>NZ_BNBM01000008.1 GCF_014655715.1 Streptomyces lanatus
AGGCCTTCGCCATGATCAAGCCCGCCCAGCGTTAACAACGCTCGTGATCAATACACCTAGATCCCGGGCCGATACCGCAGCGGATGATCCCCCGGCACCTCCACCAGCACGATCCGCGTCCCATCCGGATCGGCGACCCACATCTCGATCAGCCCCCAGGGCTCCCGCACCGGCGCCCGCACGATCCCGACCCCCTTCGCCACCAGCTCCTCGTGCGCGGCGGCCACATCCTCGACCTGCATCCACAGCCGCACCGCCGAAGACGGCGGCGTCTCGGAACGCCCCGAGACCTCCAGGAAGCCGCCGCCGAGGAAGTAGACGGTCCCGCGCTCGGGCCCCGTCCCGAACTCGCGGTAGACGGCGAGGCCCAGCTGCTCGCCGTAGAAGACACGGGACCGTTCCGGATCGGTGGGGCGGATCAGGGTCCGGCCGCTGAGTACGTGCACCATACGGCGCGAGCCTAGGGGCGCGTTACGCTCAGCGGTGCCCAAGCCGCGCCCGACCCAGGGGGAGAACAGCACCATGGACACCGCCGCGACCGACTCCGCCGCCGCACTGACCTTCCGCGACGCCACCGACGCCGATGTGGACGCGCTGGTCGCGCTGATCGAGTCCGCCTATCGCGGGGACTCCAGCCGGACCGGGTGGACCACCGAGGCGGACATCCTCGAAGGGCAGCGGACCGATCCGGAGGGCGTGCTGGAGGTCATCAAGTCGTCCGACAGCCGGCTGCTCACCGTCGAGCGGGAGGGGCGGGTCGTCGCCTGCTGCCAGCTCGAACACCGCGGTGAGTACGCCTACTTCGGGATGTTCGCGGTGAGCCCCGCCCTCCAGGGCGCCGGCCTCGGCAAGGTCATCATCGCCGAGGCCGAGCGCCAGGCCCGCGAGACCTGGGGTGTGACCGAGATGCACATGACCGTGATCTCCGTACGGAACGACCTGATCGCCTGGTACGAGCGGCGCGGCTATCGCCGTACGGGCCGGATGACCCCGTTCCCGTACGGCGACGAGCGCTTCGGCATCCCGCAGCGGGACGACCTTCAGTTCGAGCTGCTGGTCAAGCCGCTGGTGTGACGTTCATGCGGTGAAGCGGCCGGTGCGTTTGATCTCCGGGTAGTCCGTGGTCGCGCCGTCCAGTCCCAGGGCCCGTACGAGCCGCAGATGGTCCTGGGTGTTCACCACCCAGCCGATGATCCTGAGGTCCGCCTTGCGGGCGCGCTCCACGACCTCCAGGGTGAGCCGGCGGATGTTGAGGCACACCGTCGACGCGCCGGCCTCGACCGCGCGGTCCACGATGTCGGTGCCGTAGCGGCTGGCGATCAGCGCGGTGCGCACCCCGGGCACCAGGCGGGCGATCTCGGCGACGGCCTCGTCGTGGAACGAGGACACCTCGACCCGGGGCGCCAGATCCCGGCCGTTCATCACCTCGGCCAGCGCCCGGGCCGCCGCGACGTCCTTGATCTCGGCCTGGAGCGGTGACCGCACGGCGTCCAGGACCTCCTCGAAGACCGGTACGCGCTCGCCGCGGCCCGCGTCCAGGGCGCGCAGCTCGGCGAGGGTCTTGTCGGCGATCGGGCCGGTTCCGTCGGTCGTGCGGTCCACGTCGGTGTCGTGCATGACGACGAGGGCGCCGTCCTTGCTGAGGTGGAGGTCCAGTTCGATGACATCGAGGCCGGCCTGCTGGGCGGCGACGAAGGAACGGAGGGTGTTCTCGGGTTCGACACCCATGACTCCGCGATGACCGATGGTAAGGAAGTTCAAGGTTCAACTCGCTTCCGTCGACGGCGGCTCGGCACCCGCGCGAACCGGAGCGGAACGTTCGCGCGGCAGTGCCGCAGCCTAGTGGCCTGTGCGCGTGATGAACCCCACGTGTACACAGGGTTTGCGGTCGTGGACCTGCCGCGCCTGCCTCGCGCCCCCGAAGGCGGTCACCCTGGCGTGGGCGAGTCCCCTGGGCATTGACCGGAATTCGAGGGTGGGTCATGCGTGTGCCCACTGAACGCGGCTCTAATCGCCGTCGCGGCATCCAACGGGAAAAAGTTCGGTGACCTAGGGGTCGCGCAGGATAATTTCCCGGGTCTCCTCTTGCTGGGAGAAACCTCGTATGCATACGGTGTCCTTACGCGAGGTTCTCCCGTGGAGGATGGGACATGACGGAAATTCTTGTGCAGGCGGCGACGGAGGAGCGGGTTCCTCCCGTGACCAGGGTGGTCGAGCACCCTGCATGGCCCGTGCTCAAGGATGCCGTGGAGCTGATCCGGCCATGGCAGTCCGAGGACGGGTCGATCGACTTCGAGGCCGAGGGCGCCCCCGCGCGGACCGACGCCGAGGCCGCCGTACGGCGTGTCGTCGAGGCCGTGGGTGAGCTGTCCCCGCTGCTGCCGCACGACGCCGCCTACCACGCGGCCCTCGTGAAGGACCTGAACCGCTGGGCCGAGGGCGGCTTCGAGGTGCCGGACTTCCTCGACTCGCTGCTGGCCTTCCAGCCCGCCGCGAGCCGCGCGGACGGCCTCCAGCACCTGGTCGTCTTCGCGATGTACACGCAGAACGGCAACCCCGACCGCAACCTCGAAGCGGTCGTCCTGCGCATGGTCTGGCCGGACTGGCTGGCCGAACTGGAGCGCACCCGCTACGACAACCCGCTGTTCTGCGGCATCAAGTTCGAGGACTTCACGGCCGGCTACGACACCAACTCCGCCGTGCTCTTCCCCGAGACGATCGCCGTGCGCCAGGCGCCCGAGCGCTTCAGCTGGGGCGGCATCTTCTGCGACCGCGAGGCCGCCCGCTTCCGCGCGGTCACCGACGCCGCCGTCGACATCCTGGGCCTGGAGCTGCCCGAGGACATCGCCGCGATGGTCCACGACCAGAAGCGCTGCGAAGAGGCGTTCGTGCTGTGGGACATGGTCCACGACCGCACCCACAGCCATGGTGACCTGCCGTTCGACCCGTTCATGATCAAGCAGCGCCAGCCGTTCTGGATGTACGGCCTGGAGGAGCTGCGCTGTGACCTCACCGCCTTCAAGGAGGCCGTGAAGCTCCAGGCCGACGGCGTCCCGCAGGCCCGTGACGTGCAGTACGCGGTCCTCTTCGACCGGATGTTCCGCTTCCCGGTCACCGGCGAGCGCGTGCGCAACTACGACGGCCTCGGCGGCCAGCTGCTCTTCGCCTACCTGCACAAGCACGACGTCGTCCGCTGGACCGACAACAAGCTGTTCATCGACTGGGACCGCGCCCCGCAGGTCACCAACCAGCTCTGCGCCGACATCGAGCAGCTCTACCGCGACGGCATCGACCGCCCGAAGCTGGTGCACTGGTTCGCCGGCTACGAACTCGTCTCCACCTATCTCGCCCCGCACCCGGGGTCCCGCTGGGCCAAGGGCCCGGACGCCCTGGATCTGACTCAGCCGCCGCGCAAGCTCGTCGATGACGTGCTTCCGGACGAGTTTCCGCTGAGCATGTTCTATGAGGCCCTCTCCAAGAAGCTGAAGAACGTGATCGCCTCGACCAAGGGCATCACGGCGGAGAGCGCCGAGCGAGTCGCCGCGTGAGCGACAGCGGCACCGAGAACACAGCTCAGCAGGAGGCGAAGAACATGGCGGGGAACGGAGCTCTCAGCGGTGCGGTGATCGCGGTGGCCGGCGCGGGCGGACCCGCGGGCCGGGCGGCACTGCGGCGGCTCGCCGAGGCGGGCGCGACCGTGGTCGGCGCGGACAACGACCCGGAGCGGCTGGCGGAGGCCGTGGACGCCGCGCGCTACGCGTCCGGCGGCGCGGCGGTCACCGGCGAGACGGTCGACCTGCTCGACCTGGATTCCACCCGTGACTGGGCGCTGCGCACCGAGAAGGAGTTCGGCCGTGTCGACGGCCTGGTCCATCTCGTCGGCGGCTGGCGCGGCAGCGAGACCTTCATCAAGACCAGCCTCGACGACTGGGACTTCCTGGAGCTGCTGCTCATCCGCACCGTGCAGCACACCTCGCTCGCCTTCTTCGAGCCGCTCCAGCGTAGCGACCGGGGCCGGTACCTGCTGATCAGCGCCGCCGGCGCCTCGAACCCGAGTGCCGGCAACGCCTCGTACGCCGCCGCCAAGGCCGCCGCCGAGGCATGGACGCTCGCGCTCGCCGACGCCTTCCGCAAGGCCGGGGGCGCCGAGGAGCTGACGTCCGCGGCTGCCATCCTGGTGGTGAAGGCGCTGGTGCACGACGCGATGCGCGCCGACCGCCCCAACGCGAAGTTCGCGGGCTTCACGGACGTCAAGGACCTCGCCGAGGCCGTCGTCGGCGTCTGGGACAAGTCCGCCGCCGAAGTGAACGGAAACCGCCTGTGGCTGACCGAGAAGCCGTGAACCCTCCGAAGACCGACGCCCGTCGCCACCACGACCCGGACGTCCGCGGCTTCGCCAGTGACAACTACGCCGGCGCCCACCCGGAGGTGCTCGCCGCCCTCGCCCTGGCCAACGGCGGGCACCAGGTGGCGTACGGCGAGGACGACTACACCGAGAACCTCCAGCGGATCATCCGCAGCCACTTCGGGGCCACGGCGGAGGCCTTCCCGGTCTTCAACGGCACCGGCGCCAACGTCGTCGCGCTCCAGGCAGTCACCGACCGCTGGGGCGCGGTGATCTGCGCCGAGAGCGCGCACATCCATGTCGACGAGGGCGGCGCCCCGGAGCGCATGGGCGGCCTCAAGCTGCTCACCGTGCCCACCCCCGACGGCAAGCTCACCCCCGAGCTGATCGACCGGCAGGCGTACGGCTGGGACGACGAGCACCGCGCGATGCCGCAGGTCGTCTCGATCACCCAGAGCACGGAGCTCGGCACCCTCTACACCCCGGACGAGATTCGCGCGATCTGCGACCACGCCCACGCACATGGCATGAAGGTCCATCTGGACGGCTCCCGCATAGCCAACGCGGCCGCCTCCCTGAACGTCCCGATGCGGACGTTCACCGACGCGGTCGGCGTCGACATCCTCTCCCTCGGCGGCACCAAGAACGGGGCCCTGTTCGGTGAGGCCGTCGTCGTCCTCAACCAGGACGCCGTCAGTCATATGAAGCATCTGCGCAAGCTGTCCATGCAGCTCGCCTCCAAGATGCGCTTCGTGTCGGTGCAGTTGGAGGCCCTGCTCGCCAAGGACCTGTGGCTGCGCAACGCCCGGCACGCCAACGAGATGGCCCAGCGCCTCGCGGAGGGCGTGCGTGCCGTGCACGGCGTGGAGATCCTCTACCCGGTGCAGGCCAACGGCGTCTTCGCCAAGCTCCCGCACGACGTGAGCGAGCGGCTGCAGAAGAGGTTCCGGTTCTACTTCTGGGACGAGGCGGAGGGTGTCGTCCGCTGGATGTGCTCGTTCGACACGACCGAGGACGACGTGGACGCGTTCGTGGCGGCGCTGAAGGAGGAGATGGCGCGCTAGCGCGCGGCTCTGCATAGATATGCGGTCACTCGAAAAGTCATTGACGCTCGGGTGGTCGCGTTTCTATGCTCTGCGGGCATGGAGCTGATCCAGAACACCCCTGATCTGTCCGCATATTTGGCCGCCGACGACGTCATCGACCATGGCCACCCACTGGTCCGTGAGACGGCGACGCGACTGGCCAAACAGGCAGCGGACTCGTATGTCTATGCGCGGCTTGCCTTCGAGTTCGTACGCGACACCATTCCGCACTCCCAGGATTCCGGTGACCCGCGGGTCACCTGGCGCGCCTCCGATGTCCTGGAGCAGGGCACGGGCATCTGCTACGCCAAGGCACACGCGCTGGCCGCCCTGCTGCGGGCCGAGGACATCCCCACCGCGCTCTGCTACCAGAGGTTCGACGTGGTGCACGGCCTGATCGCCGTGCGGTTCAACGGCGGCTGGCACCGGCAGGACCCGCGGGGCAACAAGCCGGGCGTGGACGCCCAGTTCTCCCTCGAAGGCGAGCGGCTGGCCTTCACTCCGGACCCGGAGTCCAATGAGCTGGACTATCCGGTCCTGTACGCTGAACCGCATCCGACCGTACTGAGTGTCCTCCGGGCCGCCCCCGACCGGCCCTACCTCTGGAAGACCCTCCCCACCGCACTCTGAGGCAAGGCGATGACTCTCTCCCTGACCGTGTCCGACGAGGTGCGCGCCCTCGCACCCGGCTTCACCCACGTCGCCATCGAGGCGCACGGCCTGGTCAACGGGCCCAGCACGGAGGAGAGTTCGGCCCTCCTGGACGACGCGGCCCGGCGTCTCGCCGTACGCCTGGACGGGCGGGCTCCGCACGAGGACCCGCACATGGCGGCCTGGCGTGCGGCGTACACGGCGTTCGGCTCCAAGCCCTCGCGCACCCGCAACTCCGCGGAGGCGCTGGCCAAGCGGGCGCTGTCGGACGCGGGGCTGCCCCGCATCAACCTCCTCGTAGACCTCTACAACGTCATCAGCGTGGCCCATCTGATCCCCGTCGGCGGCGAGGACACCGACCGCATCCAGGGCGGGATGCGGCTCGTACGGGCCGTGGGGGACGAGGACTTCGTCACCGTCGCCGGAGGTGAGGAGGCCGTCGAGCACCCCGATTCCGGCGAGGTCGTGTGGCGCGACGACGCGGGCGTGACCTGCCGCCGCTGGAACTGGCGCCAGGGGCCGCGGACCCGGCTCACCGAGGAGACCACCTCCGGCGTCTTCCTGCTGGAGAGCATGGCACCGATGCCGGTCGCCGAGGTCGAGACCGCCGCGGCCGAACTCGCCGAACTGCTCGCGAAGTTCAGCCCCGGAGCGCGGATCACGGTGCGGCCTCCGGCGAAGTGACCCTCGGGCGCCCGAGCGTGTCCCGGGCGCACTCGCGGAAGTCCGCCACCAGCCGGCCGCGGTCTCCGGCGCGCGTCGCCAGGACCACATGACTCGGGTCGACGCCTTCGAGGGGGATCGTGGTGAGGTCGGGGCGGATCGTGTGCAGTCGCCGGGTGGCCGGGACGATCGCCACGGCCCGCCCCTCGGCGATCAGCTCGAACTTGTCCTCGATGGCCTCCACCAGCGGCCCGTCCGGAGCCGGACGCCCGTCGGGCCGTGGATCGATGCGCCAAAAGGCGTTCCACACCGGGTTGTCCCGCACCTGGGGTGTGGGCTCGTCGGCGATGTCGTCCAGAGTCACCGACTCCTTGCCCGCCAGACGGTGGTCCAGCGGCACCAGCAGCACCCGCGGCTCCTCGTAGAGGACGGTCACCTCCAGGCCCTCGCTCGCCAGCGGCAGCCGGGTCACCACCGCGTCGACCCGCCGGTCGAGCAGGGCCGTACGCGCCTCGTCCCAGGGCAGATGGAGCGCGTGCACCTCGGCCTCGGGACGGCGGCGGCGCAGGGCGCGTACGGCAGGGGTCACGATGAGGTTCGTCGTATAGCCGACCGTGCAACTGCTGGGCCGGGCCGCGGCCCGGGTGTGTGCCGCCGCCTGGGCCGCCGACCGCAGCAGCGACCGGGCGCGAGGCAGGAACACCTCCCCGGCCTCGGTGAGCCGGGTGCCGCGCGGGGTGCGGTCGAGCAGCCGGGCACCAAGTTGCTGTTCGAGGCGACGGATCTGCCGGCTCAGTGAGGGCTGGGCCACGCGCAACTCCTCGGCGGCACGGCCGAAGTGACTGTGCTCGGCGACGGCCGTGAAGTACCGCACGAGGCGCAGATCGAGGTCCGACGAGGGCTGCGTCGACTGGGGCATTCCTCCAACGTACGCCTCGTGGCGCCCTTCTGGACTGGGGTGATGCCTGAAACGCATCGCCCACTGCGAAATGGGTCTTGGACCCCGAGGGCCTCCTGCTCGCAGGGTGGAGCCACCGGCCCGGAATCGTCCGGGACCGGCCAGCTTCCCCCACCAAGGAGTGGTCCACTTTGCGTTTCTTCGTCACCGGCGCGACCGGGTTCATCGGTTCCGCCGTCGTCCGCGAATTGCTGGTGGCCGGGCACCAGGTGCTGGGCCTCGCCCGCTCGGACCGTGCGGCAACGGCACTGAAGGAGGCCGGGGCCGAGGTGCACCGGGGCGACCTCGACGACCTCGACGGTCTGCGGGAGGCCGCGGCCGCGGCGGACGGCGTCGCCCATCTCGCGTTCATCCACGACTTCTCGGACTTCCCGGCCGCCGCGGAGACCGACCGGCGTGCCATCACGGCGATGGGTGAGGCGCTGGCGGGCAGCGGCCGGCCGTTCGTCGTGACCTCCGGCACGCTGACCCTAGCGCCGGGCCGTACTGCCACCGAGCAGGACGTCGCGCAGAACCATACGGTGCCCCGCAGGTCGGAGCAGGCCGCCCTCGCCTTCGTCGAGCGGGGTGTCCGTGCCTCGGTGGTGCGGCTACCGCCGTCCGTGCACGGTGAGGGCGACCACGGCTTCGTACCGCGGCTGATCGAGATCGCCCGCGAGAAGGGCGTCTCGGCCCACCCGGGCGACGGCTCCAACCGCTGGCCCGCGGTGCACCGCCTCGACGCCGCCCGGCTCTACCGGCTGGCCCTGGAAGCGGCGCCCGCGGGCAGCAGACTGCACGGCATCCATGAGGAAGGGGTGGCGGTACGTGACATCGCCGAGGTCATCGGACGCCGTCTGGACCTTCCGGTGACCTCGATACCCCGCGAGGCGGCGGCGGAGCACTACGGCTGGCTCGGCGCCTTCATCACGGCGGACGGCCCGGCGTCCAGTGCGCTGACCCGCGAGCTGACGGGCTGGCGGCCCACGCAGCAGGGATTGTTGGCCGACCTTGAAGAAGGTCACTACTTCGACTGACCCCCGCCGGCACCGGCCTCAGCGGGCCTCGGCCTCGCGCACCTGCTCCGGTGTCGGCGCCGTGCCGCCGAGGTGGGCCGGCATCCACCAGGTGTCGCCCGCGTCCTTGGGGCGCACGGGGTAGGCGCGCTGGGCGGCCTCCAGCAGTTCCTGGACGCGCTCGCGCAGCTGCCGGGTGATCGCGCCCGCGTACTTGTCCTTGGAGGCCTCGATCGCCTCGCCGACCCGGATGGTGATCGGGGTGTGGCTGCGCTTGAAGTTGCGCGGGTGGCCCTTGGTCCACAGTCGCTGGGTGCCCCATACGGCCATCGGGATCAGCGGAACGCCTGCCTCCTGGGCCAGCCGGGCGGCGCCCGACTTGAAGCTCTTCAGCGTGAACGACTGCGAGATCGTGGCCTCCGGGAAGACCCCGACGATCTCGCCGGACCGCAGCGAGTCCAGGGCGTGGGCGTACGCCGCCTCACCCTGCTTGCGGTCCACGGGGATGTGCTTCATGCCGCGCATCAGCGGACCGGAGATCTTGTGCCGGAACACCGACTCCTTCGCCATGAAGCGCACCAGACGCTTCTGCGGGAGGGCAGCGAGGCCGTCGAAGACGAAGTCCAGATAGCTGATGTGGTTGCTCACCAGCACGGCGCCGCCCGAGCGCGGAATGTTCTCCGACCCCTTGCAGTCGATCTTGAGGTCCCACACCTTGAACAACGCCTGGGCGAAACCGACGACGGGGCGGTAGACAAGCTCTGCCATGGACGGGGTGGACCCTTCCTTCTCTGCCCGGGAAGGAGGCTCGCAGAGGCTCCCGGTGGGGAAAGTTACGCAGCCGTAGGTTTACGGCTTGTCGCAGATCGTGCCCCAAGAACGCCCGAGGGCCAAGCCCAAGTGCCTGGGAACGGCGAGATCCTCGTCACGTCCACCCCGTGATCCACCTCGGGCTTTGGGCCTGTCTTTACTCGGCGGGCGCCACCACCCGCCGCACGAGCAGGTACATCTCACAGCCCAGGCAATAGCCGAATACGGCGTTCAGGAAAGCGGCCGCGAGAGCCGCCCCCGTGGCGGCGAGCCCCAGCCAGTCCACCCCGAACGCGTAGCCGACCAAGCCGAGGCCCGCGAAGACCAGCCCGACCGCCTGCGCGAACCGCGGCGGCTCCGGCGCCTCGAACTCGGTCGGCGGTCCGATCCGCGGCCAGATGACCCTCCGGAACAGCCAGCCGTACGGCGAACGGCCCACCCCGCCCGCCGCGCCCAGCGCGAACGCCAGGGTCTGCCAGGCCAAGAGCCAGGCACTGCCGGTGACCAGAACGACCGCCAGCACCACGGTCGTCAGAGCCGCCCCGAAGCGCGGCCCCCTCACATCGATGTCCATGAATCAAGCATTCCGCATGGGAAGGGCTTCCGGGGAGTCGGGAATCTTTGCAGTCTCGTGAACGCTTGAGCAGGGTGATGACCGGACTTGTGGTGTGCGTGGTGGTGCTCGCGGCGGCGAGCGCCTTCGGAGTGCTGCATCGGCGGCGGAGCGGGAGAGTAAGGGTGCGCGGGCGCGACGACGGAAAGCGGCTCGGCGCGGCCGAGTTGGGCACGGAACTGGGCGAGCGCGCCACCCTCCTGCAGTTCTCCAGCGCCTTCTGCGCCCCCTGCCGGGCCACCCGGCGCGTACTCGACGAGGTGGCCGGCATGGTCCCGGGCGTCACCCATGTCGAGATCGACGCCGAGGACCACCTGGACCTCGTCCGCCGGCTCGACATCCTCAAGACCCCGACCGTGCTGGTCCTCGACGCCGACGGCACCATCGTGCGGCGGGCCACCGGTCAGCCGCGCAAGGCGGATGTGATCGCCGCCCTGGGGGAAGCGGTCTGAGGGGGTGTGACATCGAGACGGCGCCGAGGGTGAGTCATCTCCCACATCGCGGAACGTACTTGACTGTGTGCACCACCTATCGTCAGCCTGACCGTATGCCTGAGGAACTCCTTCTCTTCGGACGGGCCCATGTCGATCTGGCCCGCACCGCGAGCGCGTGCTGTCCGGGCCGTTGAACGGCCACCGACCCGCACGCCTCCCCTCGCAGAAGGACAACTCCATGACGGCCCTCTCCGGCCTCGGCACTCCTCGGCTCGCCTCGCCCGAACTGCTCCGCTCCCTCTTCCGGCGTCATGCCGCAGGAGTGGCCGTGATCACGGCTCGCGGTGAGACGGGCCCGGTCGGCTTCACCGCCACCTCCCTGACCTCCGTCTCCGCCGAGCCCCCGATGCTCTCCTTCGGCATCGGCACCGGCGCCTCCAGCTGGCCGGCGATATCCGAGACCGACCATGTCGGCGTGCACATACTCGGCGAGCACCAACAGGAGCTGGCCGCCACCTTCGCGCGCAGCGGCGCCGACCGCTTCGGCCCGGCCACCGCCTGGCGCGAGGGCCCCGAAGGCGTCCCCGTACTCGATGACGTGCTGGCCTGGATGGTGTGCCGGGTCGCCGGGCGCGTACCGGCCGGTGATCACCGCATCGTGCTGGCCGAGGTGGTCCTGGGCGACCCCAGCGGTCCCGGGCGTCCGCTCGTGTACCACCAGGGCCGGTTCAACGGCCTGCGTGACTGACGTCACCGGACCTCTGTGACCGATCCTGCCCTCCACGGTTCTGCGGAGCCGTCGAATTCCGATTACGCTGCGTTGCAAAGGTCACAGTTCAAAGCGCTTGCTTAGCGGGAACGAACTGGGTGTACTGACGAGTAATATTTCGCTCGGAGCGCGGGTCGCCCCGGACGGGATCAGCCGCTTGGGGCGCCTATGCTGCCTGCAAGTAGGCAGCAGAGAAATGTCGACGCAGTAGGAGAGCCGGCGTGAGCTTGAGGATCGTTGTCACTGTGAAGTACGTGCCCGACGCCACTGGCGACCGGCACTTCGCCGATGACCTGACCGTCGACCGGGACGACGTGGACGGTCTGCTCTCCGAGCTCGACGAGTACGCGGTCGAACAGGCGCTGCAGATCTCCGAGAACTCCGACGACGACGTGGAGATCACCGTTCTGACGGTGGGCCCCGAGGACGCCAAGGACGCGCTGCGCAAGGCCCTGTCCATGGGTGCCGACAAGGCGATCCACGTCGAGGACGACGACCTGCACGGCACCGACGCCCTGGGCACCTCGCTGGTGCTGGCCAAGGCCGTCGAGAAGGCCGGCTACGACCTGGTGATCTCCGGCATGGCCTCCACCGACGGCACCATGGGTGTCGTCCCGGCCCTGCTCGCCGAGCGCCTGGGCGTCCCGCAGGTCACCCTGCTGTCCGAGGTCTCCGTCGAGGACGGCACGGTCAAGGGCCGCCGCGACGGCGACAGTGCCACCGAGCAGCTCGAGGCGTCGCTTCCGGCCGTCGTGTCGGTCACCGACCAGTCGGGCGAGGCGCGTTACCCGTCCTTCAAGGGCATCATGGCCGCCAAGAAGAAGCCGGTGGAGTCCTGGGACCTGTCGGACCTGGAGATCGACGCCGAGGAGGTCGGCCTCGAGGGTGCCTACACCGTCGTGGACACCGCCTCCGAGCGTCCGGCCCGCACCGCGGGCACGATCGTCAAGGACGAGGGCGAGGGCGGCAAGCAGCTCGCTGAGTTCCTCGCGAGCCAGAAGTTCATCTAAGGCTCCTGAGCCTGACCGCCCCTCAACTTCCGTTTAGCAGGAGAGCATTCCCATGGCTGAAGTTCTCGTCTACGTCGACCACGTGGACGGTGCCGTCCGCAAGCCCACCCTGGAGCTGCTGACCCTGGCCCGCCGTGTCGGCGAGCCGGTCGCGGTCGCGCTGGGCAACGGCGCCGCCGACACCGCCGCCGCCCTCGCCGAGCACGGCGCCGTCAAGGTCCTCACCCACGACGCGTCCGAGTACGCCGACTACCTGGTCGTCCCGAAGGTCGACGCCCTCCAGGCTGCCGTCGAGGCCGTCTCCCCGGCCGCCGTCCTCGTCCCCTCCTCCGCCGAGGGCAAGGAGATCGCCGCCCGTCTGGCGCTGCGCATCGGCTCCGGCATCATCACCGACGCGATCGACCTGGAGGCCGGTGACGAGGGTCCGGTCGCGACCCAGTCCGTGTTCGCCGCGTCCTTCACCACCAAGTCCCGTGTCGCCAAGGGCACCCCGGTCATCACGGTCAAGCCCAACAGCGCCGCCGTCGAGGCCGCCCCGGCCGCCGGCGCGGTCGAGGCCCTCGCCGTGACCTTCTCCGCCGCCGCGACCGGCACCAAGGTCACCGCGCGCACGCCGCGTGAGTCGACCGGGCGTCCGGAGCTCACCGAGGCCGCGATCGTGGTCTCCGGTGGCCGTGGCGTCAACGGCGCGGAGAACTTCGCGATCATCGAGGCCCTCGCCGACTCCCTCGGTGCGGCCGTCGGTGCCTCGCGTGCCGCGGTGGACGCGGGCTGGTACCCGCACACCAACCAGGTCGGCCAGACCGGCAAGTCCGTGTCGCCGCAGCTGTACATCGCCTCCGGTATCTCCGGCGCGATCCAGCACCGCGCGGGCATGCAGACCTCGAAGACGATCGTGGCGATCAACAAGGACGCCGAGGCCCCGATCTTCGAGCTGGTCGACTACGGCGTCGTCGGCGACCTCTTCGACGTCGTCCCGGCGCTGACCGAGGAGATCAACACCCGCAAGGGCTGATCCCCGACGGACCCAGCGAGGCCCCCGCGACCGTGCCGACGGTCACGGGGGCCTTGTGTCACCCCAGGCTCATCCCAGGGTCAGGTATGCCTGTACGGGCAGATGGTCGCTGGGGAACTGGCCGTTCTCGGCGTAGGTGTTGATCACCGCGCGATGCGCCGTGATACCGGGCGTGCTCAGGATCCAGTCGATGCGGTCGCCGTCCGGCGTCAGCGGCTTGTACCCGTGGAAGGTCCCGTACAGGTCGCTGCGCTCGCGCGCGGTGTCCCACGTGTCGACGAGACCGGCGCCGAGCAGCGTGTCGTACACCGCGTTCTTGTGGGCGGCGACATTGAAGTCCCCGGTCACCACGACCGGGAGCGAGCGGTCGAACCCGGCGATCCGCTCGGCGATGAGCGCGGCGCTGCGCTCGCGCGCGTACTGGCCCACATGGTCGAAGTGGGTGTTCAGAGCGTAGAACTCCCGCCCGTCGTCGGTCAGATCGCGGAAGCGGACCCAGGTGACCATACGGGCGAAGGCGGCCCCCCAGGTGTTGGAGCCGATCACGTCCGGGGTGTCGGAGAGCCAGAAGTGGTCGTACTCGGTCGGGCGCAGTCGGTGGGAGTCGTAGAAGATCGCCATGGATTCGTCGCGGCTGCCGTGCAGCCGGCCGGTGCCCACCCAGTCGTAGCGCGCGCCGAGGTCCGAGTCGATGTCCAGCAGCTGCGAGAAGACGCCCTCCTGGGTGCCGATGACATGAGGTGCTTCGCGGCGCAGCAGCTCGCGCATCACCGGTCTGCGCACGGTCCAGCTGTTGGGCTCCGTCGTGCTCGCGAAGCGCAGGTTGAAGGACATGACCTGGAGATGCCGGCGGGACGGGGGCTCGCCCGCGGAGGCGGTGGACGTGGGCAGTGCTGTACTGGAGAGGGGCGCGGTGACCGCTGCGGCCAGCGCGGCTTTCAGGCCCAGACGGCGCGTGACTCGGCTGTGGTTCGGCACTTCGGGCTCCTTCGGTGGGAACTGCCGGACGAGTCGTGCGGGGCGTGCGTATGGAAGTGTGATACCGCGCCCTGAGATGAGCGTGAACATGGCGAGATGGGGGAGTGACTCCCCGTGGACATGGTGTTGACCAGACGGAAGGACCCCGGATAACTTCATTCTACGGATTGTTGATTCCGTATAGCGGAAAATGTCGCGGAAATCGTCGCGGCCGGCAGGAGGACGTGGGAATGGGTCAGGGCCAGCAGCACAAGGTGTCGACGAGCCTCGCGGGCGCCGTGAGCGAGGAGATCAGCGCCTCCCTCGCGCCGGTCGACGCCGAACTGGAGCGCCGCTACCCCGGAGACCCCGGCACCCGCCAGCCCGTGCACACCGTCTACGTCCCCGGCGACGCCTTCGCCGCCGACACCGTCCGGACCTGGGGCGACCAAGCCCTCGAGCTGCTCGACGAACACGCCCCGGACGCCGCGTCCTTCGCCGCCGTCCTCGGCCTGTCCGACGAACTCGCCGGGCCCGTGCACGCACGCGTGCGTGCCAAGCTGGAGCGCGAGCCCATCGAGGACCTGCGCGTCGACTTCGAGGACGGCTACCACGGCAAGGACGAGGACCAGGACGCCGCCCGCGCGGCACGGCTGATCGCCGAGGCGTACGAGAACGGCACGGCGGCCCCGTACATGGGCATCCGCATGAAGTGCATGGAGGTGCCCGTACGCGACCGGGGCATCCGCACCCTCGACATCTTCCTCACCGGCCTGATGGAGGCCGGCGGCCTGCCCGAGGGCCTGGTGCTCACGCTGCCCAAGGTGACGTACCCCGAGCAGGTCAGCGCCATGGTGCGACTCCTCGAGGAGTTCGAGAAGGCGCGCGGGATCGAGCCCGGCCGGATCGGCTTCGAGATCCAGATCGAGACCAGCCAGTCCATCCTCGCCACCGACGGCACCGCCACCGTCGCCCGCATGATCCAGGCCGCCGAGGGCCGCGCCACCGGCCTGCACTACGGCACCTTCGACTACAGCGCCTGCCTCGGCGTCTCCGCCGCCTACCAGGCCAGCGACCACCCGGCCGCCGACCACGCCAAGGCGATCATGCAGGTCGCGGCGGCCGGCACCGGCGTACGCGTCTCGGACGGCTCCACCAACGTCCTGCCAGTCGGTACGACCGCAAAGGTCCACGACGCCTGGCGGCTGCACTACGGCCTCACGCGCCGCGCCCTGGCCCGCGCCTACTACCAGGGCTGGGACATGCACCCCGGCCACATCCCGACCCGGTACGCCGCCGTTTTCGCCTTCTACCGTGAAGGTTTCGAGCAGGCCGCGGCCCGCCTCGCCCGCTACGTCAACCGGGCCGGCGGCGATGTCATGGACGAGCCCGCCACCGCCAAGGCCCTCAGCGGCTATCTGCTGCGCGGCCTGGACTGCGGCGCCCTCGACATGGGCGAGGTCGCCCGGCTGACCGGTCTGACGCGCGCCGATCTGGAGGGGTTCGCGGCTCCTCGACGCGGTGACCTGACGGTCTCCGCCAAGTAGCGGGCCGGTCACAGCGGCCTGGACCGGCTGGTGTTGTCACCGGTGCCCCGTAGTCTGTACGAACGCAATGACGGGACACAGGAACGGGGCAGCGGTGTCATCGGGGGAGAACGGACAGGCGGACGAGGCCGGTCGGCTGCTCGCCGGACGCTATCGCGTCGTGGGGCAGCTGGGACGCGGCGGCATGGGCGTGGTCTGGCGGGCCCTCGACGAGGTCCTCGGCCGTGAGGTCGCGGTCAAGGAACTGCGCACCTACAGCGATGCCGACGGTCCCGAACTCGCGGAGCTGCGACTGCGAATGCAGCGCGAGGCCCGCGCGGCCGCCCGGGTGCGCCATCCGGGCGTCGTGGCCGTGCATGACGTCGCCGAGGTCGACGGACGCCCGCTCATCGTCATGGAGCTGGTCGACGGCCCGTCCCTGGAAGCGGTGCTGCGCGAGCGCGGCACGCTCGACCCGCGTCAGGCCGCCGGCATCGGCGCCAAGGTCATGGACGCGCTGGCCGCCGCCCACCGGGCCGGCGTCCTGCACCGTGACGTCAAGCCCGGCAACATCCTGCTGGAGACCTCCGGCCGAGTCGTCCTGACCGACTTCGGCATCGCCACGATGGAGGACCCGGGCGACGGCTCGGCCACCAACCTGACCCGCACCGGCCATCTCGTCGGCTCCCTGGACTACTTGGCCCCCGAGCGCGCCCAAGGCGCCGATCCGGGCCCGTCCTCGGACGTCTGGGCCCTGGGCGCCACGCTGTACGCGGCGGTGGAGGGCTCCGCGCCCTTCCGCCGTACGTCGACCTTCTCCACGCTCACCGCGATCGTCGGCGAACCCCTGCCCGAGCCCGCCAACGCCGGACCCCTCGGCCCTGTCCTCCAGCGGCTGATGGACAAGCGCCCCGAGTCCCGCCCCGAGGCTGAGGAGGCCCGCAACCTCCTCCAGACCGTCGCCGACGAGGGCGGCACGGACGCGCCGACCACGACCCTGCGAAGCTCGGCGGCCCCCGGGCCCGGGGACACGGAGCGCGGCGTCCCCGCGGTGCCGCCGGGCCAGGGACCTGCCGGACATGGACCTGCCGGGTATGGACCGGCCGGACAGGCATACGGCGGTCAGGGCGCGGGTGCGCCGGTCGCGCCGGGCGGCGACACCCCACTGCAGGGCGTGCCCGCGTCCGACCTGCCCGGGGCGCCGCGCTTCGGAGCGGTGCCACCACCGGCGCCCCAGAGCCCCGCGATGCCCGGACAGGGCACGCCACCGGCCCAAGGCCTCGGCCCGGCCGGCGGCGGCCAGGCGACACCGGGACACGGCTCCCCTGGGCAGCCGGCCGCCCCCTCGCCGTACGGCAGCCCACAGGGGCCGTCGTCCGGTCCGCAGCCGCACGGCTTCGGGAGCGCGAGCCACACCCCGCCGCACGCCCAGGACACCACCGGCCCGATGGTCACCCCCTCCGACCGGCCAGCCCGGCGCAAGGGCCGCGCCCTGCTCGCCGCCGTGGCCGTCACGGTCGTCCTCGCGGCGGCCGGAGTCACCGTCGCCCTGGTGAACAACAAGGGCGACGACAAGACCAGGGCGCAGGACGTGGCGGCCACGGCCTCGGAGGGCGAGTCCGCCCAGGGGAGCGCAAGCCCCGACGCCCGTCGCTCGAACGACTCGGGCCTCACCGGCAAGGACGACGAGAAGTCCCCCGGCGCGACCAAGTCCCCCAGCCGCAGCGCGGGGAACGAGCCCTCGGACGCGCCCACCGCCGGGTCCCCGACCAAGACCTCGGGCGGAGGCGGCACCAACGGGGGCACCACGGGCGGCGGTTCCGGCGACGGCGGCACCACGGGCGGGGGCGGAACCAGCGGCGGCGGGGGCACGACGGGCGGTGGCGGCAGCACACCGGATCCGGCTCCGGTCTGCGACTCCATCGGCGGCGGCAAGTACAACTGCCAGGTCTGGACCCGGGCCAAGTCGTACACCGCCTCCGGCACCGAGGTCGGCGTCCTCAACGCGGGCACCAACTATTTCTACTGCCAGCAGAACCTGGGCCGCCGCGAGACGTACGGCGAGTGGACCAACGTCTGGTGGGCCAAGACGGACGACGACAGCGGCAACACCAACGTCTTCGTCAGCGACGTCTACATCAAGGGCGGCGACAACGACGCGCCGCTGCCCGGACTCCCGGTCTGCTGACGTCAGGGCCGCCAGGGGCGGAGGTACCCCTCCAGCCCGGAGGCGGTGACCAGCTTCTCCTCGGCGAACAGCTCGGTGCCCCGCTCGCACAGCGCGGCGTCGGCCCGCGCCCGCGCGCAGAACTCCTCGGGAGTGACCCCGAAGAGCTCCCTCAACCGGGGTGATCCGACGAGGAGTTCGGTGAGCAGCTCACGCTGGCCGGAGTGGGGGCGCGGCGCGCCGGTGCCGTCGTGCAGGACGCCATGGCGGTTGACGTAGGCGAAGGCGCCCGGGAGCACCGTGCCGTCCGCCAGCTCGATCCGCACATCCGGAGCGGGCAGCCAGGCGCGCCCGTAGTTGCCGTCCGGCTCCGCGGCCCCCTCACTCGCGTCGATCACGGCAAGCTGCTCGTCGTCGAGCCAGGTGAGGAACAACTCCCGCACCTGGCCCGGCGCGTGGAAGGGCGAGGCGGACACATAGCCCACGCGGCTCACATGCGCGGAGACACCGACGCCCAGGCCGGTCACCCGTGCCTTCACCATGGGCAGCGGCGCGACGATGCCGAACTCGTCCATCTTGTGCCGCAGTTGACCGGGGCAGGCGTTGGAGCCGACGGCGAGGACGGGCACGCGGTCGTCGTACACCAGCCGGTCCAGAGGCAGCAGCCGGTCACCGTCGAGGAGCCCGGAGTCCGACGGCCAGGCACCCGGGTAGAGCAGCGGATGATCGCGCGGCGCCTCGGCCAGACCGAGTGCCTCCAGACTGCGGGAGTCCAGACGGGCATCCATACGCGCCTCAGCCCCGCGGCGCCAGTTCGCCCGAGCCGCGGGTGATCAGCCGCGTCGGCAGCTCGATGCGCTCGGGGGTGACCAGGGTGCCGTCCAACTGCCGGAACAGCCGCTCGGCGGCGGTACGGCCGAGGGACGCGGCGTCCTGGGCGACGACGGTGACGCCCGGCTGGAGCAGATCGGCGAGCTCGATGTCGTCAAAGCCGACCAGGGCGACAGGACGGGTCTGCTCGGCGAGGACCCGGATGACAGTCACCGTCACCCGGTTGTTGCCGGTGAAGATCGCGGTGACGGGGGAGGGACCGGTGAGCATCTCCTCGGCCGCCCGCCGCACCCGCTCCGGATCGGTGACCCCGAGGGACATCCAGGAGTCCTCCACCGGTATGCCGGCGTCCTCCATGGCGGCCCGATAGCCGCGCAGCCGCTCGGCGGCCGTATGGATACGGGGCATGTCACCGATGAAACCGATCCGGCGGTGGCCGTGCGCGATGAGATGGGCTACGCCGTCACGGGCCCCACCGTGGTTGTCGGCCAGCACGCAGTCGGCGTCGATCTTCCCCGCGGGACGGTCGACGAACACGGTGGCGACGCCCGCCTTGAGCTCGGGCTCCAGATACCGGTGATCGTCACCGGCCGGAATGATCACCAGCCCGTCCACGCGCCGCGCGCACAGCGCCAGCGCCAGCTCCTGCTCCCGGTCCGGATCCTCGGCGCTGGAGCCATTGATCAGCAGGGCACCATGCGCCCGCGCGACCTCCTCGACCGCCCGGCTCAGCGGGCCGTAGAAGGGGTCCGCGAGATCCTCCAGAACCAGACCGATGCTCGCCGTACGCCCCTTGCGCAGCACCCGCGCACTGTCGTTACGCCGGAAACCCAGGGCATCGATGGCCTCCTGGACACGGCGCTCCGTCTCCGGGGTGACACCGGGCTCACCGTTGACCACGCGCGAGACGGTCTTCAGACCGACTCCGGCACGCGCGGCGACGTCCTTCATGGTGGGACGGTTGCCGTAGCGGTTCTCGGGCGCGCGGTCGGATCGGCGGATGGTCTCGGGCACGATGCGGTGTCCTGTCCTGTCGTCGTCCACGGGGATGCGTCGGTTCAGGGGGGTGGGGATGCGTCGGCCCATGGGTTTGTATGAGGATGTGGCGTCGAGCATAGAGCCTGGACAACGTTGTCAGATCCAGGAGACACTGTCCACCGCAATCTCCGGCAGCGTCCCCACCGCGAGGCCGGCTCTTCCAATTCCCGTGGTTGACGGGGAGTTCCGAATGGTTGACGGGGAGAACTGACACTGATGCACACCGACCTCGTGGCTGCGCTCGACATCGGCGGCACCAAGATCGCCGGAGCGCTGGTGGACAGCCACGGCACGATCGTGGCCCGGGCCCAGCGCGCGACGCCCGCGCGGGAGGACGGCGAGACGGTGATGCGGGCCGTCGAGGAGGTCGTCGGCGAACTCACCGCGTCACCGCTGTGGGACCGGGCCACGGCCCTCGGCATCGGCAGCGCGGGCCCGGTGGACGCCTCCGCGGGCACCGTGAGCCCTGTCAACGTCCCGGGCTGGCGGGACTATCCCCTGGTCCGGCGAGTCCGCGAGGCGGCGCACGGCCTGCCCGTCGAGCTGATCGGCGACGGGGTGGCCATCACGGCGGCCGAGCACTGGCAGGGCGCGGCGAGGGGGCACGACAACGCGCTCTGCATGGTCGTCTCCACGGGCGTCGGCGGCGGCCTGGTCCTCAACGGCCGACTGCACCCCGGCCCCACCGGCAACGCGGGCCACATCGGCCACATCAGCGTCGATCTGGACGGCGACCTGTGCCCGTGCGGTTCGCGGGGCTGCGTGGAGCGCATCGCGAGCGGCCCCAACATCGCCCGCCGGGCGATCGAGAACGGCTGGCGCCCCGGCCCCGACGGAGACACGTCCGCCGCAGCGGTCGCCGCCTCCGCCCAGGACGGCGACCCGATCGCCGTGGCCTCCTTCGAACGGGCCGCGCAGGCCCTGGCCGCCGGGATCGCGGCCACCGCGACCCTGGTCGAGATCGACATCGCGGTGATCGGCGGGGGAGTCGGCAAGGCGGGCGACGTCCTGTTCACACCACTGCGCAAGGCACTGGGCGACTACGCCACCCTGTCCTTCGTCCAGCGCCTGGTGATCACCCCGGCGCAGATGGGAACGGACGCGGGGCTGGTGGGGGCCGCGGCGGCCGCGCTTGCCCGGAGGGCGGAGGCGGCGGGGGTGTGAGGCCAGGGGCGGAACGTTCACTCACCGGCGTGAGGCCTCAAGACACGGGACCCATGTACGTCGGCTGCGGGTGCGTGGGGGCGGGTCGCGCAGGTGCCCCGCGCGACTGGGGGGTGCACTCGCGTACGGCGGTGAGGGGCCGCGTCGGGGGGTGTCCGCCCGCAGCGGCGGGCGTCAACGAACGCCGGCCTCTCTGCCGTACGGCAACCGCCCGACCGAGGACGGATACCCCCCGGCGCGGCCCCGACTCACCACACAACCGTTGGCGCTACGCGCACCCCCACCGGACAGCAACGGGCTGCCGCAGGCATCCCTCTCAACAACTCAACCGCGCCTCCGCCCAGTCCCCATGGTCCGAAGTGATCCCGTCACCCCCATCCGCGACCACCAGCCGAACCACCCGCGCCCCCGTCACATCGGCCGAGATCGGCTGCGCCGGCATCGCGTTGGTGAGGACTCCGGTCGACGCGGCCTTCACGCCGTCCGCCCAGATCTCGAAGGCGACGGAGCCGTCCGTGCCCTCCTCGTCGTCGACGCCGACCCGCGCGGTCACCGATTCGCACGCCCCGCCGGCGTAGTACTCGACGGCACTCTCGGCATGCACGCCGAGCCCGGTGCCGTACACGACACCGCCGATGGCGATCGGCCCCCCGTCGCCCGCACCGCTCTCGCCGTTGCTGGTGTTGCGCTCGACGGGCCCCCAGCCGTTGGTGGCCGACAGCCAGGGCAGGTCACCGAGCCCGGAAGTCCCGGAGGGCGGCGGCGCGACCACCGTCGCGGTCAGCGGCAGCGCGCTGTCGACACGCACACCGCTCGGCGAGCGGTAACTCGCCTTGAGGGTGAGGCCGTACGCCCCCACGGGCGTCCCCGCCGGTGCCCGCACCGCCCACTTGGTGCGCAGCGACCGGCCGGTAGCGAGCGCGGGCGACGACGTCGGTGACGTCGCCTTCACGGACCAGCCCTCGGGCCCGGCCAGCGAGACGGACACGCGCCGGGCAGACGTACGCCCCAGGTCGGTGACCGTCGAGGTCAGCACCGCCGCCCGCCCCGCCTCGACCAACGGACCCCCTTCCAGGCCGAGTTCGACGGCAGGCGGATGCTGGGCCCACCGTCCGTCGGCGTGGACGCGGAGCAGGACCGTGCCGTGGGCCGGGACGGTCGCGGAGATCGTGCCTGCGGTGTTGTAGCTGCGGTGCTGCCACAGGTCGCGCAGCGTGTACGCGTCGGCGGCGGGCAGCCCGACCGCCGAGGCGCTGGTGCTGACGCGCTGCGCGGTACCGGACTCGTTGAAGAGGGCGACCGTACGGCTGCCGTCCCGCATCTCCTTGGCGACGACCCAGCGCCCGCCCTCCGAGGAGACGACCGTGCCCTGCTTGCCCAGCGGGTCCTGGTCGACGGCGATGACCTCGCGGTTGCCGAGGATGTCGAAGGTCTCCGCGGAGGCCGACCGCAGGTCGGAGCCGATGAGCAGCGGCGCGGCCATGATCGCCCACATCGAAAAGTGCGAGCGGTACTCGGTGTCCGTCATCCCGCCGTTGCCGACCTCCAGCATGTCGGGGTCGTTCCAGTGCCCGGGTCCGGCATGCGCCGCGAGCGGCAGGTTCTGCTTGAGGATCGACAGCATCGAGCCCCAGTTGTCGCTGATGTCACCCGTGGTGCGCCACAGATGCCCGACGTCGGCGGCCCATTCCCAGGGCTTGTTCTCGCCCCATTCACAGATGCTGTAGACGATCGGCCGCCCGGTGGCCTTGAGGGCGTCCCGCATGGTCGTGTAGCGAAGCTTCGCGTCCACGCCCTGGTTGTTGCAGTTGTCGTACTTGAGGTAGTCGACACCCCAGTCCGCGAATTGCCGCGCGTCGCTGTACTCATGCCCGAGGGCGCCCGGGAACCCCGCGCTGTTGCACGTCTTCGTGCCCGCGCTGGTGTAGATGCCGAGCTTCAGGCCTTTGGAGTGGACGTAGTCGGCGACGGCCTTGATCCCATTCGGGAAGCGGACCGGATCCGGCACGAGCTTGCCGTTCGCGTCCCTGGCGGGCAGGGCCCAGCAGTCGTCGAGGTTGACGTACTCGTATCCGGCGTCCTTTAGGCCCTTCTCGACGAAGATGTCCGCGATCCCCTTGACCATGGCCTCGTCGAACTCGGCACGGCAGTGCGTGGAGTTCCAGTTGTTGAAGCCCATGGGCGGGGTGAGGGCGAGGCCGTCGTCCACGGTGGGGGCGGCGGGCGTCGCGGCGGCCACGGGGACGGCGATTCCCGTCGCGCACAGCAGGCCTGCGGTGAGCGCTCCGACCAGTCTTCTTCGGGTTGTGCGGGTGTGAAGGTGACGCATCGTTACGTTTCCTCCGTACCAGCGAAAACGAGATGACGGCATGTACGCGTCATAGTGCGCTCACGGTAGAACCTGTCGGAGTGTGTTGGAAAGTGGTCTGTACCTGGATTCTGCAATTGGCGCTGAGACAGCGAGCCAGGCGTCACCCGGGACTCTTTTGAACATGTTCAAGAATCTGCGGTAGGGTGGTTCCCGTACCCGAGGGGGAGCAGATGAAGATAGTGATTCCCGGGGGAACCGGGCAGGTGGGCGCGATCCTGAACCGCGCGCTGAGCCATGCGGGCCATGAGGTCGTCGTCCTGACGAGGCGGCCCACGCGCGAGGGCGAGGTCCGGTGGGACGGCGAGACATGGGGCCCGTGGGCCGAGGAGATCGACGGCAGTGATGTCGTGATCAACCTGGCCGGCCGCAGCGTCAGCTGCCGCTACACCCCGGACAATCTCCAAGCCATGATGGATTCGCGTGTGCAATCCACCGAGATCGTCGGCGAGGCGATCGCCCGCGCCGCCAGGCCGCCCCGCGTCTGGCTCCAGATGAGCACGGCCACCATCTACGCCCACCGCTTCGACGTCGCGAACGACGAAGCCACCGGCGTCATCGGCGGCGGTGAGCCCGATGTGCCGGGCTACTGGGGCTACAGCGTCGAGATCGCCAGGGCCTGGGAGCGGGCGCAGGAGATGGCCGACACACCGCACACCCGCAAGGTCGCCCTGCGCTCCGCGATGGTGATGAGCCCCGATCGAGGCGGCGTGTTCGACGTCCTGTCGGGGTTGGCCCGGCTCGGCCTCGGCGGCCCCGTGGCGGGCGGCGGACAGTACGTCTCGTGGATCCACGACCAGGACTTCGTCCGCGCCGTCGAGTTCCTGATCGAGCGGGAGGACCTCACCGGGCCGGTGAACCTGGCCGCCCCCGAACCCCTTCCCCAGCGCGCCTTCATGCGGACCCTGCGCTCCGCGTGGGGCGTCCCCGTGGGCCTGCCCGCGACGAAGTGGATGGCCGAGATCGGCGCGTTCGCACTCCGCTCGGACACCGAGCTGCTGCTGAAGAGCCGACGCGTCGTCCCCGGGCGACTCCTCGACGAGGGCTTCGCCTTCGCGTACACCGGCTGGCAGGAGGCGGTCGGCGATCTCGTACGGCGGCGTCGCCGGGGCGGGGCACAGGTTCGGTCGATGTCCGGTTCGTCCGGAGGTGGGGCGTGACCCCGGGCGGGTTTCGTAGTTGAACCGGCCATGAAGAAGCGCAGCATGCTCGCCATCGCCTCCCTGGCCACCGGATTCGTCGTCGCGGCCGTCACGCCGTCCCACTCGGTCGAGAACTCCGGCGCGTCCGGCACCGGATCCCCCGCGGCCGGACTGCCCGGCACCACCGGTGGCCAGCTCAAGGCCGCAGGCCTGGACATGATGAACGGCAAGAAGCTCGGCGGCCTCGGCACCACCGCTCCGACCAAGCTTGCCGGGGTCAATGTGGACCAGGCCCTGGACACCTTCGGCGGCGCGATCAACCGCGAAACGGACCGGGCCGTGAACGACGCTCCGCATGGAAAGCACGGGAAGAAGGGCTGACGAGCCCGCCGACCCGATCCCACGGCGCCGTACCCCCGCGGTCGAGCGGAGGGCGGCGCCGTCGTCATGCGCTCTCTACGAGAACTGGTTTCCGTGGCAGTGTGGAGCGGGCAAGCCACAGGGGGCCAACAGAAGAGGGGGAAACGTGATCGTCTGGATCAACGGCGCTTTCGGTGCGGGGAAGACCACCACCGCACGGGAACTGATCGAGCTGATCCCGAACAGCACGCTCTTCGACCCCGAGGTCATCGGCGGAGCACTCACCCACCTGCTCCCGCCCAAACACCTCACCGAGGTCGGTGACTTCCAGGACCTGCCGATCTGGCGCCGTCTCGTGATCGACACGGCTGCCGCACTGCACGCCGAGCTCGGTGGGACCCTCGTGGTCCCCATGACCCTGCTGCGCCAGGAGTACCGCGACGAGATCTTCGGCGGCCTCGCCGCCCGCCGTATCACCGTCCAGCATGTGCTTCTCGCCCCGGCGGAAACGATCCTGCGCGAGCGAATAGCCGGGCGGGAGATCCCGCCCGACCTGCCCGACGGCGAGATCCGGATCCGACAGTGGTCGTACGACCACATAGAGCCGTATCGCGCCGCGCTCGCCTCCTGGCTCACCGCCGACGCCCACCCGGTCGACAACAGCGGCCTGACGCCGTACGAGACCGCTGTCCGCATCGCCCAGGCGGTCGGCGACGGGACGATTCCCGTCTGCGACATCGTGCAGACGCCCGAGCCCACCGCCGAGACCCTCGCCGCGGGCGTCCTCCTCTTCGACGAGCAGGACCGGGTGCTGCTCGTCGACCCCACGTACAAGGCCGGCTGGGAGTTCCCCGGCGGTGTCGTCGAGCGTGGCGAGGCACCCGCGCGGGCGGGCATGCGCGAGGTCGCCGAGGAGACGGGGATACGGCTCGACGACGTACCGCGTCTCCTGGTCGTCGACTGGGAGCGGCCCAAGCCGCCCGGGTACGGCGGCCTACGGCTCCTCTTCGACGGCGGCCGACTCGACTCCAAGGAGGCCGAACGCCTCCTGCTGCCCGGACCCGAGCTGCGCGACTGGCGCTTCGTCACCGAGGCCGAGGCTGCCGATCTGCTGCCGCCGGTGCGCTACGAGCGGCTGCGCTGGGCACTGCGGGCACGGGAGCGTGGCGCCGCGCTCTACCTGGAGGCGGGAATTCCGGCACCCTGACCCAGGACGCCGCAGGCAGCGGCGTCAGCCTGCTCTCCTCCTGGAACCTCCTGCTGAACGAGTCCATGGCGGCAGCCGTCCGCGCATGCCGTGCGATCAGCGCGGCGGCGGCCTCTGGGATGCCCTCGGGCCGGGCACCGTCGGCGCAGGCGCGGATGAATTCCGACCGCTCGTCGCCGCGGTGGCCGTACAACTCGGTCACGAGCCAGAGGACCAGGTACAGGGAGGTGTACCAGTGGTCGTAGCCGCGGTGTCGGTCGAAGTAGTCGCGCTCGGGCGGCGTGAGACGGAAACGGGAGGAGAGGGCGAGGCCGTAGTCCGTGAGGTAGAGGCGGCGGCCGTCGGTGAGGACGTTCCCGAAGTGGGCGTCCATGTGCAGGAGTCCGTGCGCGTGGAGGAAGTCGGTGACGGCCGCCAGTCCCGCCTCCACCAGTCGGCAGCCGCCCTCCGCCTCCCCGGCGGCGAGCCGATCTCGGAGCCAGTCATGCAGCGTCTGCGGGACGTACTCCAGGAACAGCGCGATGCTCGCGGAAGCCGTCCGCAACGCCTCGATGCGTCGACGCGGCCCGGGGCCGCCGCCCCAGTACGCCACGGCCCTCTCCACGTCGGCCAGTTCGGTCGGGAGGAGGTGCTCGGACTCGGGCAGGACCCGCCAGTGGTGCATCAGCGGGAAGCCTGAGAACGCGTCCGCCAGCACCCAGTTGGTGGTCATCTCGTGCACCGCGAGCTCCCGCCAGGCGCCCAGACCCGGGCTCGGGATGTCGCCGATGCCGTAGTGGCAGTACGGCGGCATCCCGAAGAGGTCGGCGGTGGAGCGGAGGTTCTGGGGGTGCCGCTCGATGTCGGTGAGTGGCACCCGCTTCACGAAGACCCGTCTGCCGGCCACCTCGACCAGCGTCGAGCGGCCGCCCACACCTGTGCCGAGCGGTGTGCCCGAGGTCACCAGGTTCGCCAGCTCGCGGTCGGAGAGCCGGGCGAGAGTGGTGGCGATGTCGGTGTGGGCGGTGCGGCGCGAGGTGCGGGTCATGGAGTCATCCTCGGCGCCGCCCCCCTCAACTCGCCGCGTAATTGCCCAGGAACAGCGCCTCGGCGACGGAAAGCCGCTCCAGTTCCTCCGGCGACACGCTCTCGTTCACCGCGTGGATCTGGGCCTCCGGCTCGCTCAGGCCGATGAGGAGGATCTCGGCGTGTGGGTAGAGGGCGGCGAGGGTGTTGCAGAGGGGGATCGAGCCGCCCTGGCCCGCGTACTGCATCTCCTGGCCGGGGTACGCCACCGCCATCGCGTCCGCCATGGCCTGGTACGCCGGGCTGGTCGTGTCGGCTCGGAAGGCCTGGCCCTGGCCGATCTGTTCGGTGCGGACCCGGGCGCCCCACGGGGTGTGCGCCTCCAGGTGGGCCTGCAGCAGCTTGGTCGCCTCGACCGCGTCCACGCCCGGCGGCACCCGCAGGCTGACCAGGGCACGCGCGCTCGCCTGTACGGACGGGGTGGCGCCGATGACGGGCGGGCAGTCGATGCCGAGGACGGTGACGGCCGGGCGGGCCCAGATGCGGTCCGCGACCGTGCCGGAGCCGAGTAGTTCTACGCCTTCGAGGACCTTGGCGTCCGTACGGAACTGCTCCTCGTCGTACTGAAGACCCTGCCACGAGGGTCCGTCGCTCAGGCCGTCGACCGTCGTAGAACCGTCCTCCGCGCGGAGCGAATCCAGTACGCGGATCAGCGCGCCCAGCGCATCGGGCGCGGCACCGCCGAACTGGCCGGAGTGCAGATTGCCCGCCAGGGTATCGATCTGGACGCGGACGAGGGTCATGCCGCGCAGGGTCGAGGTCACCGTCGGCAGGCCGACCCGGAAGTTGCCCGCGTCGCCGATGACGATGGTGTCGGCCTCCAGCAGGTCGGGGTGTTCCTCGGCGTACCGCTCCAGACCGCCCGTGCCCATCTCCTCCGAGCCCTCGGCGATCACCTTGATGTGGACCGGTATGCCGCCGTTGGCCTTCAGCGCGCGCAGGGCGAGCAGGTGCATGATCACGCCGCCCTTGCAGTCGGCGGCCCCGCGTCCGTACCAGCGGCCGTCGCGCTCGGTCAGTTCGAAGGGCGGGGTGCTCCAGGCGGCCTCGTCCAGCGGGGGCTGCACGTCGTAGTGGGCGTACAGCAGGACCGTCTTCGCGCCCTCGGGGCCGGGCAGGTAGCCGTAGACGGACTGGGTGCCGTCCGGGGTGTCCAGCAGCGCGACGTCCTCGAAGCCCTCGGCGCGCAGCGCGTCGGCGACCCAGCGGGCGGCGCCCTCGCTCTCGCTCTTCGGGAACTGGTCGAAGTCCGCCACCGACTTGAACGCCACCAGTTCGGTGAGTTCTGCCCGTGCCCTGGGCATCAGCGAGGCGACGGTCTCGGCGACCGGATTCGACGACATGGGCACGCTCCTTGTGGGTGCGACGTTGTACGTATGAGTGCTGTGATCCTCCCACAGCGGCCTGCGACGACGCCCGCCGTAGGATGCGGGGGACAGCAGCGGACGGCGGCTTGATCAGGAGCAGTAGACCATCGTGAGCAGCGAGAACTCTTCGGCGGACGACGTGCAGCGGGTGTGGGACGTCGTCGTGGTGGGCGCGGGACCCGCGGGGGCCTCGGCCGCGTATGCGGCGGCGGTCGCCGGGCGGCGCGTGCTGGTGCTGGAGAAGGCGGAGCTGCCCCGCTACAAAACCTGCGGCGGCGGCATCATCGGCCCCTCCCGCGACTCCCTCCCGCCCGGCTTCGAGCTGCCCTTCCGGGACCGGGTGCACGCGGTGACGTTCTCCAACAACGGCCGCTTCACCCGCACCCGCCGCTCCAAGCAGATGCTCTTCGGGCTGATCAACCGGCCCGAGTTCGACCAGCAGCTCGTCGAGCACGCCCAGAAGGCGGGCGCCGAACTGCGTACGGGTGTCACCGTGCAGCGCGTCGAGCAGCACGGCTCGGCGGTGCCGGACCGCCGTAGCGTCGCCGTCGTCCTGCAAGGCGGCGAGACGTTGCTCGCGCGGGCCGTGGTCGGCGCGGACGGCAGCGCCAGCCGGATAGGGGCGCATGTCGGGGTGAAGCTCGACCAGGTGGACCTCGGCCTGGAGGCGGAGATCCCGGTGCCGGACACGGTCGCCGAGGACTGGAAGGGGCGCGTCCTCATCGACTGGGGCCCGATTCCCGGCAGTTACGGCTGGGTGTTCCCCAAGGGCGACACCCTCACGGTCGGAGTGATCTCGGCGCGCGGCGAAGGCGCCGCCACCAAGCGGTACTTGGAGGAGTTCATCGGACGGCTCGGGCTCGCCGGGTTCGAACCGAGCATCTCCTCCGGGCACTTGACGCGCTGCCGTGCCGACGACTCGCCGCTGTCACGCGGGCGCGTGCTCGTCTGCGGTGACGCGGCCGGCCTCCTTGAGCCCTGGACGCGCGAGGGCATCTCGTTCGCGCTCAGGTCGGGGCGGCTCGCGGGGGAGTGGGCGGTCCGGATCGCCGAGGCGCACGACGCGGTGGACACCCGGCGCCAGGCCCTGAACTACGCCTTCGCGGTCAAGGCGGGCCTCGGCGTCGAGATGAGCGTCGGCAAGCGGCTGCTGACGGTGTTCGAGCGCCGGCCCGGTCTCTTCCACGCGGCGCTGACCGGGTTCCGGCCGGCCTGGAAGGCGTTCATGGACATCGTCCGGGGCTCGACTTCGCTCGGCGAGATCGTCCGCGTCCACCCCATGGCCCAGCGCGCCCTGACCGCCATGGACCGCCGCGCGGAGCCCGTGGCCGACGACGTCACTTCTTGACGGTGATCCGGAAGACCGGGTGGTCCTGGGCCGCCGCGACGATCTCCTCGTCGGAGGACTTCGCGGTGACCCCGTTGAAGTACTGGTTGACCTCCCAGCCCCACTTCTCCAGATAGGTCCGCAGGATCGGGAGCTTCTCCTCGTCGGGAAGCTCCACCGCGGAGAACTCACGCACCTTGCGGCCGACCCGCAGCTCCCCGCCACCGGCTGCCCGCATATTGCGCACCCACTGGGAGTGGCCGCGCGCCGAGACGAGGTACTGCGCGCCGTCGTGGGTGTGCGGGTTGACCGGAACGCGCTGCATCTTGCCGCTCTTGCGGCCCCGTACGGACATCTCCGCGGTACCGGCGATGCTGAGGCCGTGCCGGGCCAGCCAGCCGATGACGTTGTTGAAGCGGACGTTGAGCGGGCTGCCCTTGAGGTAGTACGGCGATGACATGGTGACCCCCGGATGAGTTTGAGAGAGCACTGCTCTCGCTTGAGAGCAGTGTGCACGAGAATGCCGCTTCCATGCAAGAGCAGTGCTCTCGATTGTGTGCACCGCTCTCTTTTCATGGGAGACTGCCTCACATGAGCAGTAGCAGTAGCGGTAGCAGTGGAAGTCGCATCGCACAGGGCGCCCGTGCCCGCGCCAGGATGGAAGTCACCGCGGCCATCAAGGACGAGGCCCGGAGACAGCTCGCCGCCGAGGGCGCCGCCAAGCTCTCGCTGCGCGCCGTGGCCCGCGAACTCGGCATGGTCTCCTCCGCGCTCTACCGCTACTTCCCCAGCCGGGACGACCTGCTGACCGCTCTCATCATCGACGCGTACGACTCCGTCGGCGAGAGCGCGGAGGCGGCGCACGCCGAGGCCGTGGACGCGGAGGCCGGGCCCGTGCGGCGATGGGTGGCGGTGGCGGAGGCCGTACGTGGCTGGGCGCTGCGGCATCCGCACGAGTACGCGTTGATCTACGGCTCGCCCGTGCCGGGGTATGTCGCGCCCCAAACCACGGTGCCGCCCGCCTCCCGCGTCGGGCTCCTCCTCATCGGCATCGTGCGTGAGGCCCACCACGGCGGCGGTCTCGCCGAGTTGCCGCCGGTACCGGCCGAACTGGCACCCGAAGCCGAGCGCATGGCTGCCGATCTCGCCCCCGACCTTCCGCCGGCGGCGGTCGCGGCCCTCGTCGCCGCGTGGGCGCAGCTCTTCGGGCTGGTGGGGTTCGAGCTGTTCGGGCAGTTCCACCGGGTCGTGGAGGACCGGGAACGGTTCTTTCGGCATGCGGTGGGTCGGCTGGCGTGTGGGGTGGGGCTGGTGGAGGCGGAGCGCTGAGCGCTCAGCGCTTTGCGGGACGCGCCTCACATCGATACAGCCCTGCCCCCTGATCACAGCCCCGCCCCCTGATCGCCGCCGTGTACTTCGGCGGGAGTACGCGTGATCGCCACGCGCGGGTGACGCCCCCGGCGGCCATCGCGTCTAGCGTGGCGGACATGGATGAGCAGCAGGTACGTCGGGGCGGTGGTCCGCCGGCGTGGTGGCGGCATGGGCCGGCGTGGTGGGACCGGTGGGACGACGAGGGGCGTGCCCGTCGGTGGCCCTGGCCCTCCACCCTGCTGCTCACGTTCTTCGTGATGGGCGGGTCGACCTACGCGGCCCAGAACCAGCACGACCGGGAGGATCTCGACCCCTACGCCCGCGTCCTGCTGTTCGTGGCGACGGGACTGCTGCTGTGGCGCAAGCGGTACCCGGTGGCCGTCGCCTTCGGGACCTCGGTGGCCGCCCTGGTCTATCTGGGCGCCGGGTATCCCTATGGGCCGGTCTTCCTCGCCGTCGCCGTGGCCTGCTTCAACGCCATCGTCACCGGGCACCGCAAAGCCGCCTGGGCGGCGATCGGAGTGCTCTGGGCCGGGCACGCGCTGGTGGGCCACTGGCTGTACCAGTGGCTGCCGCCGTCCGACGACCCGGCCGCGCCCTGGGGACAGGAGGGTGTGATCGCCGCCTGGGTCGCGGCGATCCTGGCGGTGTCGGAGCTGGCGAGGACGCGGCGCGAGCAGTGGGCCAAGGAGCGGGCCGAGCGGGCGCAGGCGGCGCGGCGGCGGGCCGACGAGGAGCGGCTGCGGATCGCCCGCGAACTGCATGACGTCCTCGCGCACAGCATTTCCGTGATCAATGTGCAGGCAGGTGTGGGCCTCGCCCTCCTCGACTCCGATCCCGAGCAGGCGCGCAGCGCGCTCACCACCATCAAGGCCGCGAGCAAGGAGGCGCTCGGCGAGGTCCGCCAGGTCCTCGACACCCTGCGCGCCCCCGGCGACGCACCCCGCGCCCCCGCCCCCGGCCTCGACCGTCTGCCCGAACTGGTGGAGCAGGCGGCGAGCGCAGGCCTCACCGTGGAGGTCGAGGGCGAGTCGCCCCGCCTCCCGCCCGGCACCGACCTCGCCGCCTTCCGGATCGTGCAGGAGGCGCTGACCAATGTCGTACGGCACTCCGGATCGCGGCATGCGCGCGTGCGCCTGGAGCAGGACGACGTCACGGCGCTACGGTTGCGGATCGACGACGACGGTCCGGCGACCGGTGCCGACGCCGGCGGCAGCGGCAACGGACTCGCGGGAATGCGGGAGCGGGCGGCGGCGCTGGGTGGCACGATCGAGGCGGGTCCGCGCGACGACGGAGGGTTCCGGGTGCTGGCCGTACTGCCGTTGACGTCCGCCGCCGAGGTCAAGGAGGACCGGTGATCCGCGTACTGCTCGCCGACGATCAGTCATTGGTGCGGGCCGGCTTCCGGGCGCTCCTCGACGCACAGCCCGACATCGAGGTGGCCGGTGAGGCCTCGGACGGTGAGGAGGCGGTGCGCAAGGTGCGTGAACTGCGGCCCGACGTCGTCCTGATGGACATCCGCATGCCGCTCCTCGACGGCCTCGCCGCGACCCGCCGGATCACCGACGACGATGCCCTCAAGGGTGTGAAGGTGGTCATGCTCACCACCTTCGAACTCGACGAGTACGTCTTCGAGGCGATCCGCTCGGGCGCCTCCGGCTTTCTGGTCAAGGACACCGAGCCGGACGAACTCCTGCGTGCCGTGAGGGCCGTGGTCGAGGGCGACGCGCTGCTGTCACCGGGGGTGACCCGGCGACTGATCGCCGAGTTCGCCGCCCGCTCCAAGGAACCCGCTGCCGCCGACACCCTCGGCGAACTCACCGAGCGTGAGCGCGAGGTCATGGCGTTGGTCGGCATCGGCCTGTCCAACGAGGAGATCGCCCGCCGCCTCGTGGTCAGCCCCCTCACCGCGAAGACCCACGTCAGCCGCACCATGGTGAAGCTCGGCGCGCGCGACCGGGCCCAACTCGTCGTACTGGCCTACGAGTCCGGGTTGGTGCGGCCGGGCTGGTTGGGCTGAGAGCCCTTCCGGAACCGCATCAGCACGCTGACGACCCGGGCGAAGAACAGCACGACCGCGACCGTGGCGCCCACACCGACGAGGGTGCCGCGCGTCCCGTCCGACAAGTCGAAGACGTACGCCGGCCCGACGATCGCCCCGAACAGCACCGCCGCCGCGAACACGGCACTGAACAGCGCGTACCCGATCTCGACGGTGATCGCGTCCCGCTCGGCCTGCCCGCGCCGTCCCCCGTGATTCTCCATCCGTCGAGTCAAACAGCCGTGCGCCCGGTGCGGCAAGTCGCTGCACCGGGCGCACGTGGAGACGTTCCCCCTAGTCGCGGACCGCGACGCGCTCCGCTTCCGCCTCCTTCGCGGTGGACTTGGCGACCACGACGGTCGGCTGCCTGCGCCGGGTGCGCAGTCCGGTGAGGGCGATCAGCAGGCCCGCGACCGCGATCACGGTGATCACGACCAGGGCCGGCAGGTAGCTGTCGAGGACGGCCTGCGGGGATGCCGGCTCCTTGGGGGCGTTCGCCGTCAGGACCGCCGTCACGACCGCCAGGAACAGCGCGCCGCCCACCTGGACCGAGGTGTTGAGCAGGCCCGAGACCATGCCCTGCTCGTGCTCGTCGACGCCGTTCGTGGCCTGGACGTTGAGCGAGGGGAAGGTCAGGGCGAAGGCCGAGCCGACCAGCAGCATCGTGGGGAGGATGACCGCCGCGTAGACCGGGGAGAGGTCGATGCGGAGGAAGAGGAGGTAGCCCGCGACCATCAGGGCGAAGCCGATCGCTATCAGGCGTGCCGTGCCGAAACGGTCGATGATCGCGCCGACCTTCGTCGCCGACAGTGCCACCAGCGCACCCGCCGGCAGGAAGGCCAGCGCGGTGTGCAGCGCCGACCAGCCGAGCAGTTGCTGCATGTACAGGGTGACCAGGAACTGGAAGCCGATGTAGCTGCCGACGAAGGTCAACGCACCCAGCTGGGCCCGGACCTGAGGGCCGGAACGCAGTACCCCGAGCCGGATCAGCGGGCTCGGGCTGCGCCGCTCGACGAGGACGAAGGCCGTCAGCAGGACGACGACGGCGACGAAGGACAGGATGGTGCGGGCCGAGCCCCAGCCCGCCCCGGGCGCCTCGACGACGGTGAAGACGAGCAGCAGCATGGAGGCCGTGCCGAGAATGGCGCCGGGGATGTCGTAGCCGCCGTCCGCCCGTTCGCGCTCGCTGCGCGGCAGCAGCTTCAGGCCCGCGACCAGGGCGATCAGCGCGATCGGGGCGGGCAGCAGCATGGTCAGGCGCCAACTGGCCTCGGTGAGCAGCCCGGAGAAGACCAGGCCCATGGAGTAGCCGGTGGCGCCGCAGGTGGTGTAGATCGCCAGGGCCCGGTTGCGCACGGGGCCCTCGGCGAAGGTCGTGGTGATGATGGACAGGCCGGCCGGTGCCGTGAAGGCCGCGGCCAGGCCCTTGACGAAGCGGCTGGCGATCAGCAGCGGTCCCGAGTCGACGAGTCCGCCGAGCAGCGAGGCGAACGCGAAGACGGCCAGGGCCACCAGGAAGACCTGGCGTCGGCCCAGCAGGTCGGCGGTGCGTCCGCCGAGCAGGAGCAGGCCGCCGTAGCCCAGGATGTAGCCGCTGACGATCCATTGCAGCGTCGAGGTCGAAAGGCCCAGGTCGGCGCCGATGGACGGCAGGGCGACGCCGACCATCGACACGTCCAGCGCGTCCAGGAACATCGCGGCGCACAGCACGAGCAGGGTGCCCCACAGCCGGGGGGTCCAGCGTTCCTCGGAGGCGGGGGAGTTGAGCGGAGAGGTCATGCCGAGGAGGCTACATGCGCATGCATGGAATGCAAGCGCATTTAATGCGGATGCAATAATCCAGGTGTTCTGCTACGGTGCGCCCATGGCGGCGAAGAAGCCCGAGCAGGCACTCGTGGACCAGTGGCGGGACATGCTGGCGCTGCACGCGCGCACGCAGTGCGAACTCGACCGCGCCCTGAACCAACACGGCCTGTGCGCCAGCGACTTCGAGGTCCTGGACGTCCTCGCGGACGCCGCGACGCGCGGCCGCTCGGGGAGCGGCTCGTCGTTCCGGGTGCAGGAGATCTCCGAGCGGGTGCACCTCAGCCAGAGCGCCCTGTCGCGGCTGATCGCCCGGCTGGAGAAGGACGGCCTGGTCCAGCGTCTGATGTGTGCGCAGGACCGGCGTGGCGTGGTGGTGGCCCTCACGGCCAAGGGGCGCGCGCTGCACGGCGAGGTGCTGCCCGTGCAGCGCGCGGTGCTGACGAGGATGCTGGCGAACTGACCGGCGTACGGGGCGGGTTCAGCTCCAGGTGACGGCGGAGTTCTCCCGCCACAGCGTGGCGAGGGAGGCGTCACCGGTCACCTGCAGGAAGGGCAGCCGGTTCCACAGCGACAGATACAGCCGGTCGGCGGGTCCCGAGATCTCGCCATCGGCCCCGCCGGTCTCGCCCCGCTCCGTCACCGGCGGCTCCTGCGACAGCCGTACGGTCCATACGGCATCGTCGATGTCCGTCGCCCGCACCCGCAGCACCCGGGGTTCGGCGCTGCGGACCCGGCTCTTGGGGCGGGCGTGGAAGGCGCGCAGCAACTCGTCGATGCCGTCCGCCGCGAGGGCGGGGTCGATCTCGGTCGGGGCGCCGCCGCGTGCCGACTCCGCGTCGAAGCGGTGCACGGTCGTCTCGTGGGCCTGCCTGCGCGCCCAGAACGCGAGGGGTGACGGGGCCGGCAGGAAATGCCAGCACTGCACGTCCGCGGGGGCGCCCGCGAGGGTGTCGACCAGGTGGCGGTGGCCCTCCCGGAACCAGGCGAACAACTCCGCGCCGTCGAGGTCGGGCAGCCCCGAGTCCGGGTGGTACGAGGTGTACCCCTCGGCCACGAACGCCGCCGCCCAGCGATGCACCATCCCCGTGTGCCGCACCAGATCCCGCACCTGCCAGTCGGGGCAGGTCGGCACCTTGGCATCGGCCCCGGCATCCTCGGCGGCAGCGGCCAGCAGAAGGCCCTCGCGGTCCAGGTTTCCAACGAAGTCGGCTGTCTCCATGGGGGTGAGTGTGCCGGATGGAGTGCGGGCGAAGGGGTCGCCTCGCGACGTAAGACTTTCGTCATCACGCTGCGTGTTCACGGCGGGCTCCGGATTCCGTTGAATCGATTGCCGACGGACAACTCCCAGGAAGTGAGACGGGTATGGGGCGGGTGCGGAAGGTGCTGCGAGGGCCGGTGGGTCTCGGGGTGCTGGTGCTGATCTTCGTCGCGGGCGGATTGGGGCTGTACTGGTTCCAGCCCTGGAAGCTCTGGCAGGACACGACCGTGGACGAGGCCCTGCCCGGCGCGACGGCCCCCGCGTCGCGCACCCTGTCCGGCGGCGAGCTGATCAGCCATGAGCACGAGACGTCGGGCAGCGTGAAACTCGTACGGCTGGCCGACGGCTCGCATGTCCTGCGGCTGGAGAACCTCGACACCAGCAACGGCCCCGACCTGCGCGTGTGGTTGACGGACGCGCCGGTGAAGGAGGGGGCTGCCGGCTGGCGCGTCTTCGACGACGGCGCCCACGTCAGCCTCGGCAAGCTCAAGGGGAACAAGGGCAGCCAGAACTATTCCGTGCCGCAGGACGTCGACCTGTCCCGCTACAGCAGCGTCAGCATCTGGTGCGATCGCTTCGACGTGTCCTTCGGGGCGGCGGAACTCTCCCGCGCCTGAGGGCGGTTCAGGGCGACATCGGGAACAGGCAGAACTCGTTGCCCTCGGGGTCGGTCAGGACCCAGTGGTCCTCGTGGCGGGCCCCGACGGACGCCCCGAGCGTGGTGAGCCGGGCGATCTCGCCCTCGGGGTCGGGGGAGACCAGGTCCAGGTGCAGACGGTTCTTCACCTGCTTGGGCTCTGGCACGAGCTGACACCACAGCCGGGGCCCGCCACCACAGGGCTCGACCAGCACGGTCGGGTCGTCCTCCGGTCCGGCGATTCCCCGCGCACGCAGCCGGGCGAGCTCGGCGTCGTCGTACGGCGCGACGGCGTAACCGTCGAGGGCGGCGGCCCAGAAGCGGGCGGTGGCGGCGGGCCGGGCGCAGTCGATGACGATGTCGTGGAGTCGGGCCATTCGGCCATCATGCGCGCGGTGGTGAGGGCTGCGGCGTGGGAACGCTCAACGCGTCGCGGTACGCCGCGTCGCCACCCCGATCAGCGTCGCGATCGCCGCCAGCACCGCGACACTCGTGAGGGCCACCGACAGGGAGAACCAGTCGGCCATGAAGCCGATGGCGGGTGGGCCGAGGAGCATGCCGCCGTAGCCGAAGGTGGAGGCCGTGGCGACGCCGCTCGGGCCGGCGAGGGTTCCCGCGCGTTCCACGGCCACGGGGAAGAGGTTGGCGAGCCCGAGGCCGGTGACCGCGAAGCCGAGCAGCGCTGCCCACAGGGAGGGTGCGAAGGAGCCGAGCAGCATCCCGGCGGACGCGGTGGCGCCGCCCGCGATGACGGTACGGCCGTGGCCGAGCCGTTCCAGGAGGGCCGTACCGCTGAGTCGGCCGATGGTCATGGCCAGGGCGAAGCAGGAGTAGCCGAGGGCGGCGGTGCCGGACGAGGCGCCGAGGTCCTCTTCCAGGTGCAGGGCGCCCCAGTCGGCCATGGCGCCCTCGCCGTAGGCCGTGCACAGGGCGATCATGCCGAAGACGATCACCAGACCGCGGGTCCTGCCGGTCAGGCGGTGCGGGGTCTGGTGTGTAGTGGGTGCGGTCGTCGGGGGATTGTGGCGGAGCAGCGTACGGCCCGCCACCGCTGTCACCAGCAGTCCGATCACCGCGAGGCCCGCCAGATGCCGGGTGGGGGAGAGGGCTCCCGCGACCAGTCCGCCGAGGCCCGCGCCGACCATGCCGCCCAGGCTGAAGGCGGCGTGGAAACTGGGCATGATCGGCCGACGCAGAGCGGTCACCAGATCGACTGCGGCGCTGTTGAAGGCGACGTTGATGCCGCCGTAGGCCGCTCCGAAGATCAGCAGGACGGCGCCGAGTGCCAGGACGGAGTGGGTGTGCGGGGGCAGGGCCACGCTCAGGGAGAGCAGGACCGCGCAGGCGACGGTGACCTGGTGGCTGCCGTAGCGGCGGCACAGGCGTCCGGTCATCGTCATGGTGAGGACGGCACCGGCGGAGACGCCGAGCAGGGCTAGGCCGAGGGCGCTCGCGGAGGCGCCGGTCTGTTCCTTGATGGCGGGGATGCGGACCACCCAGCCGGCGAAGAGGAATCCGTCCACGGCGAAGAAGGCGGTGATGGCGACACGGAGGCGGGTGAGGTCGGTACTGGTACCCGGCACGACATTGTGCGATCGGGTTTTGTTTATTTGCGGCACAAAGTCAGGCTAGGTCGGCATCCAGCTCACGACAAGGGCTCCCCGGTCCTGACTGTTCCGGTCCCGCCCGAAGTGCGACGCTAAGACGTGAGGTATCCGCCGAGGGAACTCGGGAGGGCGCTATGGGACGCGATGTGCCGGCCCGGGTGTTCACGCGGGAGGACCGCCGCCGGTACCGGGCCAAGATGCACACCTGCCTCGACGTACTGGCGCAGATGCTGCGCGAGTCGACCTTCGAGAGCGAGCGGCCCAAGGTCGGCCTGGAGATCGAGCTCAACCTGGTGGACGGCGACGGCCGCCCGGCGATGCGCAACACCGAGGTGCTCCAGGCCATCGCCGACCCGGCCTGGTCGAGCGAGCTGGGCCGTTTCAACCTGGAGATCAACATCCCGCCGAGGGAGCTGACCACCGGCGGTCCCGGCGCGTGGGAGCAAGCCATCCGGGACGCGCTCAACCACGCCGAGGAGCGCGCCTCCGCCGTGGGCGCCCACCTCATCATGATCGGCATCCTGCCGACCCTGGGGGAGACGGACGTCGACGAGTCCGCGCTGTCCGGCGATCCCCGGTACCGGCTGCTCAACGAGCAGATCTTCGCGGCCCGGGGCGAGGACCTGCGGATCACGGTGGACGGCGTCGAGCGGCTGTCGACCTACGCCGACACCATCACCCCCGAGGCCGCCTGCACCAGCACCCAGTACCACCTCCAGGTCTCGCCGAGGGAGTTCGCCGACTACTGGAACGCCGCCCAGGCCATCACCGGCGTACAGATCGCCCTCGCCGCGAACTCGCCGTACCTCTTCGGCCGGGAGCTGTGGCGCGAGACGCGTATCCCCCTGTTCGAGCAGGCCACCGACACCCGCCCCGTGGAGATCAAGGCCCAGGGCGTACGGCCCCGGGTGTGGTTCGGCGAGCGCTGGATCACCAGCGTCTTCGATCTGTTCGAGGAGAACGTGCGCTACTTCCCGGCCCTGCTGCCACTGTGCGACGACGAGGACCCGCAGCGGGTCCACGACGCCGGTGGCGTCCCGGAGCTGGGCGAACTGACCCTGCACAACGGCACCATCTACCGCTGGAACCGCCCCATCTACGCCGTCACCGACAGCGGACCGCATCTGCGCATCGAGAACCGCGTCCTTCCCGCGGGCCCCACCGTGGCCGACACCATCGCCAACGGCGCCTTCTACTACGGCCTCACCCGCGCCCTCGTCGACGACGACCGGCCGGTCTGGACGCGGATGTCCTTCTCGGTCGCCGAGGAGAACCTCCACACCGCTGCCCGCGACGGCATCGACGCCCGCCTGTACTGGCCCGGCATGGGCGAGGTCCCGGTCACGGAACTGGTGCTGCGGCGGCTGCTGCCGCTGGCCCACCGGGGTCTGGAACTGGCCGGCATGGACGCGGCCTGGCGAGAACCCCTCCTCGGCATCATCGAGCAGCGCTGTGTCACCGCCCGCAACGGCGCCCTGTGGCAGGTGGAGACCGTCCATCACCTGGAGAAGGCCATGGCCAGCGCCGACCGGTGGGAGGCACTGCGGCGGATGACCAGGACCTACATGGACTACATGCACCTCAACGCGGCCGCGCACACCTGGCCCGTGGACTGACCCCGGGTCACCGGGGGCCCCGCCACACCTCGGCGCTCGTCAGCGGTACGGGAGCGGGCGGCTCCGCCGACGTCGTCAGCTCGATGCACCGTCCCTCGGCCGCCGAGCGCAGCAGCGCGCTCATCGTCTCCAGTACGTGCAGGGCGAGTTCGCCATTCGCGCGGGCCGCGTTCGCGGTGACGAAGTCCAGCAGGCCGACGCCCCGGGCACCGTCGACGTAGCCCGCGGACGGCGGGAGCGTGCGCCATTCGGTGGCGCCGAGTTCGAAGAGCCGCACGTCGCCGTCGAAGTGGTTCGGATCCGGCACGGAGAGGGTGCCCGTCTCGCCGTGGACCTCGATCGGCGCGGCGATCGTGGCCACACCGTCGAAGCTGGTCGTGAGCGTCGTCAGGGTTCCGTCGGCATGCTCAAGCACCCCGCTGACGTGTGTGTCCACCTCGACCGGGATCCGCTCGCCCGCACGCGAACCCGAGCCGATGACCCGCTCGGACCGCAGCCGCCCGGCCGCCCCGGTCACCGCCCGTACCGGACCCAGCAGATGCACCAGGGACGCGAGATAGTACGGCCCCATGTCCAGCAGCGGGCCGCCACCGGCCGTGTAGTAGAAGTCGGGGTGGGGATGCCAGCGTTCGTGCCCCGGCGTGACCATCACGGCCGACGCGAACTGGGGACGTCCGATCCGCCCCGCCTCCACCGCCGCACGCGCCGTCTGGATGCCGGTGCCGAGGACGGTGTCCGGCGCGCACCCGACCGCGACGCCGGCCTTCGCCGCCGCCTCCATCACGGCCTGGGCGTCGGCGAGTTCGGCGGTCAGCGGCTTCTCCCCGTACACGTTCTTGCCGTGACCGATGGCACCGAGGGCGATCTCGGCGTGGGCGGCGGGGACGGTGAGGTTCAGTACCGTGTCGACGTCCGGACTGCTCAGCAGCTCCTGGACGGACAGCGCCCGGACGCCGGGGAGTTCGGCGGCGACCGCGGCCGAACGGGAGGCGTCGAGATCGGCGACCGCGGTGATGCGCACGGCGGGATGGCCCACCAGCGTGTCCAGGTACGCGCGCGAGATGACGCCGAGTCCTACGACGCCGATGCGGTGCGCGTCGCCCACAGCATGCCCCTCTCGATGATGGTGCGGACGGCGGGATGCTCCAGTACGTCCAGGCTGTGGCCCGGCGTCGTCACCACCACACGCCCGGCGCCCCATCGGCGGGTCCAGACGGCGGGGCAGGTGACCGGGCGGTGCCAGGGGTGCCACGGCTGCGTGGGATGGGTGGTGGTGGCCAGTACGTCGATCAGGTCGTCGTGCAGCACCCAGTACTGCTCGGTGTGCAGCTCGAAGTCCTCGATGCCGGCGGTGATGGGGTGTTCGCGGCCCAGTTCCGTGATGTCGACGGTGTGCGGCAGGTAGTTGTCCTCCTGGCCGCCCTGCCGCTCGCAGGGTTCCTTGCCCGGGTGGGTCGCGAACTGCCCGCCCACCAGATGGAGATAGTCGGAGGAGGCCCGGAAGGAGTCGGCGATGCCGCCGTGCCAGCCGGTGAAGCCGGTTCCGGCCACGACCGCCGCGCGCAGCCCCGTCAGCTGCTCCGCCTCGATCTGCGACATCGTGACGCACTGGACGACGAGATCGGTCCCGGCCATCGCGTCGGCGTCGGCGTAGACCTCGGTGGACTCCTCGATCCTGACGGCGTATCCGTTCTCGCGCAGGAAGGGCAGGAACAGCTCCGTGGCCCGGACCGGCTGATGCCCCTCCCATCCACCTCGGACCACCAGGGCGTTCTTCCGCGTCATCTCGTCCCTTCGCGGCTGTCTGTGGCACGGCCCCTTCACTATGAGCCGACCGGTCGCGCGGGCGAAAGGTTCATGGGCCGACGCGAAAGTTTCGCCCCCGCGCGGGACTCCCGCCGCTCAGCCCACCACCAGCGCCGGACACACCCGCACCACCGCGATCCCCCGATCGCTCCGCCCCAGCCGGAACCGCACCTTGTCGTGCAGCACCGTGCCCGATACGGCCTTCCCGTCGACCTGGGGCTCGCCCGGGAACAGCGTGAACGTCCAGCCGCCGCCGACCTCGCAGTCCGGCAGCTCGCTCCCGGACTGCAGCACCCGCGCGCCCCAGATCTGGCGCACCATCAGGTCCCGGGTGTCGACGCCGTCCACGGTGAAGGTCGCGACGTCTGCTTGCGTGATGTCGTCGAAGCTGCCGAAGTGGAGGCCGGCGGGGCCGGTGACGGTGGCGATTGGCGTCCAGTCGGCGCCCGGCGGCACGACGAGGCGGCCCGCCGGGAGGGCGCCGTCGACCACGTCCTTCGCGGTCCCCCCGGTCTGGTCGGCGCGCATCGCCGGATCGACCGCGCCCCGGGTGTCGAGCTTGTCGGGATCGGGCACGAGCAGGACGCCGTAGACGGCCTCGTCGGCGAAGCGGGCGTCCTTGAAGTGGTCCCGGAGCGCCGCGACGGCGCGTTCCGCGCGGTTCCAGCGTGCGGTGTCGATGGCCCGTTTGAGATACGCGGGGGTCGGGAGCGGAAGCCCGGCCCGTTTGACGCCCTCTCGGACGGAGTCGCAGGTGTTCCATCCCGATTCGGCCAACAGCTTGATCTGCTCGCGGGCGAACAAGGCCGCCTCCCGGGGGGGGCATGTCGGGTGTCTGCGGGGTTGTCGTGGCTGGTCGCGCCCACGCGGCGGAGCCGCATATTGATACAGCCCCGCGCCCCTTGGGCGAGATTCTGAACGTCGTTGCGTACCTCGGCGGGGCTGGATCGGGCCCGCTCCCCAAGCTAGCCGATGCGATCGCAAGCCGGCCGACGCGCTCGCCGAGCGGGGCGTCACGGGGGCGGGCCGCGGGGGCGGGCCGGACGGGACCCCGGGGGGACCTCAGCCGCACCCCGGGATGGGACTCCGGCATGGGGCCGGGAGCGCCCCCCGAGCTGGGCCCCGGGGCGCCGGACACCGGGCTGAGCGGCAGCCCGCTCCGCTGGACCGCCGCTCAGCTGGACGGCCGGACAGCCGGAGCCGGAAGGCTGGAGCCGGACAGTCGGAGCCGGAAAGCCGGTCAGCCGGAAGCCGATCCACCGGACCCGCCTCAGCTGCGCCCCCCCGAAACGGCCGAGAACCGCCACCGCACCTCCCATAACCGCGCCCCCGCGACGTACGTTTCCCTCAGTGGTCTCTCCCGTCCGACCCCACAACTCCGCGCACAGGGAGCACTTTTGGACACCGAAGACACCTCCGGCGCCCTCCGTTTCGGCCCCCTCTCCCGCCGCAGATTCCTTCAGGCCACCGCAACGGCCACCGTCACCGCCACGGCGCTCACCACCGTCGGCACCCAGTCGGCCGTGGCCGTCGCATCCTCCCCGACCACCCTCTCCTTCACCGCCGCAACCGGCGGCTCCGCCACCCTCGCCCCCGCCGGTGACCGGCTGGTCGCCGAGGTGCAGAACGTGCTGTGGTCCGTGCCGCGCAAGGGCGGCACCGCCGTACCGCTCACCTCGCCCGGCCTCGAACCGACCCGACCGCAGTTCTCGCCGGACGGCAGCCGCCTCGTCGTCTGCGCCTATCGCGGCGGCGGCTTCCACCTCTGGACGCTGCGGCCCGACGGCTCCGGGCTGACGCAGCTCACCGACGGGCCGTGGGACGACCGCGGCCCGGCATGGTCGCCGGACGGCACCCGGATCGCGTTCGCCTCCGAGCGCGGCGGCGACACCGTGACCGGCGCCCCGTACCGCATCTGGGTCGTGGACGTACGCAATGGTGAACTGACCCGGCTCACCGGGCAGCAGGACGCCCGCTGGGAGGACTTCGACCCGACCTGGTCGCCGGACGGCGAGCGGGTCCTCTTCGTGCGGGCCGGCGTCACCTCCACGGGCACCCTGCGGGCGAACACGATCGCGTCCGTCGCCGCCAACGGCTCGGGCCCGGTCACCATCGAGCACACCGACGACTCCGGCGCCCAGCTCATGACGCCCGCCGTCTCCCCGGCCGGGCGCCTGGCATACCTGCGCACCACGGCCTCGCCCGACGCCTCCTGCACCCTCGTCGTGGACGGCGAGCGGGTCGCCCTCGACGGCGACCTCCTGCCCGCGCCACCCCGCTGGACGGACGGCGAGCACCTGCTCCTCACGGTCGACGGCCACTTCCGCCTCGTCGACCCGGGTGCGCCGGGCGACGGCGAGCAGATCCCGTTCACCGCGGCGATGCCCGTGGACCGGCCCCGCTACCGAGGCAAGGCGTACGACTTCGAGGGCGCCGGCACCCGTCCCGTACGCGCGCTACATCTGCCCGCTCTGTCGCCGGACGGCCGCAGCGTCGCCTTCGCCGCGCTCAACGCGCTGTGGACCGCCGGCACCAAGGGCGGCCGCGCGCCCCGCAAGGTGCTGCAAGTCCCCGCCACCCGCTATGTGCTGGCGCCGACCTGGACGTCCGACGGCACGGCCCTGGTGTACGCCGACGACCGCGACGGACTGTTCGCCGTACGGCGCCGTGACCTCGGCTCCGGGGAGGAGACCGTGCTGGCGCGGGGCGGCCGGGTCTTCCCCGCCCTCTCGCCGGACGGGAACCGGCTGGCCTGCCTGGACATGTCCGGCAATCTGATCGTGCGCGACCTGCCCGACGGCGCCGAACGCGTCCTCGCCGCGCCCCTCGGCGCCGGCGGGCTGCCCGGCCGCCCCAGCTTCTCGCCCGACGGCCGCTATGTGGCGCTGTGCGACCGCAACCGCCTCAACCAGCGCTTCCGGGAGGGCTACAACCTCATCCGGGTCGTCGACACCACCACCGGGAACGCCAGGCTGCACGCCCTCGCCCCGCACACCTCCCTCTCCGACCGCTACGACTCCGGTCCCGTCTGGTCCCCGGACGGACGCTGGATGGCCGTTGTCGCGGAGTCGGCGCTGTGGCTGCTGCCCGTCCGCGCCGACGGCAGCCCGGACGGCGACCCACGACGGCTCACCAATGAACCCGCCGACCACCCGTCCTGGTCCGCGGACTCCCGCACCCTGCTCTACCTCTCGGCGGGCACCCTGCGCCTGATGGACATCCGCGGCGGCGGGACCCGTACGGTCCGTGTCCCGCTGGACTACCGCCGACCGCGCCCGGCGGACACGGTCGTGCACGCGGGCCGCTTCTGGGACGGGACCGGCCAGGACGTCCGTGAGGACATCGATGTCGTCATCCGCGACGGCCGTATCGCCGAGGTCACCGGGCACCGCGCGGGCCGCCCGGCCGCACACCGCGTCGACGCGAGCGACCGCACGGTGATCCCGGGCCTGTGGGACGCCCACACCCACCCCTGGCAGACCACCTACGGCGGCCGGCAGAGCGCGCTGCAGCTCGCGTACGGCATCACCACGGCCGTCTCGCTGGGCGGCTTCGCCTACGAACAGGCCCGCATCCGGGAGGCCGTCGCCGCCGGGGCGCTCGCCGGGCCCCGGCTGCTGGCCACCGGCGAACTGCTCGACGGGGCACGGGTCGCCTACAGCATGGGCCGCGCCCACCGCACCCGCGAGGGACTGCGCCGCTCACTGGCGCGGGCCCAGGCGCTGGACTGGGACTTCGTGAAGACGTACGTCCGGGCGCCGGGCTGGGTGATGAAGGAGGCCGCGGACTTCGCGCACGAACGGCTCGGCGTGCGCAGCGGCAGCCATCTGTGCAGCCCGGGTGTGCAGCTCGGCCAGGACCTGACCACCCATTTGCAGGCCACGCAACGGCTGGAGTTCGGGCACGCGACCTCCGCGAGCGGACGTTCCTACCAGGACGTCGAGGAGATCTACACCGCGACCGACTTCCACCTCGTCGCCACTCCGTTCACGGCCATCGCCCTCCTCGGCGCCGACCCCGCGCTCGCGGACGACCCGCGCGTCACCGGGCTCATGCCGCCGTGGGACACCGCCGCCGTCCGGGATGGAGCCGGGCAGCCACCGACCGACGCCCAACTGGCCACGCTGGGACGGGAGATGGACGTGTACCGGCGGATCCTCGCCGACGGCGGCCTCATCGCCCTCGGCACGGACCAGCCGCTCGTCCCGATCGGGCTGCATCTGCACCTGGCCCTGCGCGCCCTGCACCGCGCCGGACTGTCACCGGCCGAGGTGCTGCGCACCGCGACCCTGCTGCCCGCGCGGGTCTTCGGCGCGGACGCCGACCTGGGCACCCTGGAAGTGGGCAAGCTCGCCGATCTCACGGTCGTGGACGGCGACCCGTTCACCGACTTCGCCACCCTCGTCCGCACGGCGGCGGTGCTGCGGGGCGGGGTGCTCTTCGAGCAGGCGGATCTGGTGGACGCCTTCGACACGGAAACGGGCGCAGAGACCGAGTGGCTGGAGGTGAGCCGCCGTATGCGCCGCGAGGGGTGCTGCGAACTCTGAGCGGGTCACTGTACGTACACACTCCCTGGGACATCTGCGCAGGAGCATCACGCGGGCTGCACACGGCTCGTCCAAAGTCTCGTTAGCGTTACAGGCCGTTCGATCCCCCGTGCGAACCCAGGGAAGACCCCAGAATGGACTACTGCTCCTCGTGCCGTCGGCATCTCAACGGGGCCCTCGTGTGCCCCGGGTGCGGCGCCTACGCCCCGGACATCGCTCCCTTCGCGTTGGGGGGTTCCACCGGGTCGGCCGCACCCGGTCCGCAGGCGACGCCCGCCGCCGACACCTGGTACGACGGCTACTTCCGCGACGAGACGGCGCCGAGCCCCGCCGCTGAGGAGATTCCTTCACAGGATGTGGAGGCTGTGTCCACGGACGCCCCGATGGGCCGCGCGGCGCGTCGTAAGCAGCGGGCCCGCTGGAAGAAGAACCAGCGCAAGGCCGTGGTCGCGACCGCCGTCGCCCTGGTCGGCGGCGGTCTGACCTTCTCGGCGCTGAACCAGCAGTCCGGCGACAAGGCCCAGGCGGCCACCGCGCCGCAGCAGCCGAACGCCGCGCTCCCGGAGCAGACCACGCAGTACTCCCTCCCGGTGTCCACCCCGCCGAGCACCCACAAGGACGCGCGCACCACCACGCCCTCCTCGGATCCGACGCCGACCAACGCCGCGCGCGAGTCCGTCACCACGCCGCACACCACCCGGCAGTTCACCCGACCGGACGCGGCCTCCACGCCGACCCCCACCCCGACCAAGGCCCCGCAGACGCAGACCGTCTCCCCGAACCCCGGCGGGGCGAACTCGAACTCCGGTAACAGCACCGGCGGCGACACGGCCGAGCAGCAGACACCGGCCCCGGCACCGACCGACGACGCGGACTCCGGGACCGGAGCGTCCCCGGCGCCGACGAGCCCCGCCCCGGAGGCGACCGACCCGGCGCAGCTCTGCGTGCTCAACCTGCTGTGCCTCGGCTGAGGACGCCGGGAACCACGCACACCTCCTGAGATCACCGTCACCCTCCCGCGACGCCACACAACCTCGTGGATGCGGTCATGCTGGAAGAAGCCGGACGCCTTCGGGTGTCCGGCACCGGCAGAGCAGGATGTCGCCCTCAGGAAGGAAACTCTCCATGGTCGAGCAGGACGAGCGCTTCGACGTCGTTGTCCTCGGCGCGGGCCCCGGCGGCTATGTCGCCGCCATCCGCGCCGCCCAGCTGGGCAAGCGGGTCGCGGTCGTGGAGGAGAAGTACTGGGGCGGCGTCTGTCTGAACGTGGGCTGCATCCCCAGCAAGGCCCTGCTGCGCAACGCCGAACTGGCGCACATCTTCACCCGCGAGGCGAAGACCTTCGGCATCCAGGTGGACGGGCAGGTCAGCTTCGACTACGGCGAGGCGTTCCGCCGCAGCCGCAAGGTCGCCGATGGCCGGGTCAAGGGCGTCCACTTCCTGATGAAGAAGAACAAGATCACCGAGATCGACGGCCGCGGTACTTTCATCGACCCGCACACCATCCAGGTCGCCGGGTACGACGGCTCCACCCGCACCATCGGCTTCGAGAACTGCATCATCGCCACCGGCGCCACCCCCAAGCTGCTCCCCGGCACCCGGCGCAGCGCGCGCGTGGTGACCTTCGAGGAGCAGATCCTGGCCGAAGAACTGCCGCGCTCGATCATCATCGCGGGCGCCGGCGCGATCGGCGTCGAGTTCGCCTATGTCCTGCACAACTACGGCGTGAAGGTCACCGTCGTCGAGTTCCTGGACCGTATGGCCCCGCTGGAGGACGCCGAGGTCTCCGCCGAACTCGCCAAGCAGTACCGCAAGTTGGGCATCGACGTGCTGACCTCCACCCGCGTCGACACCGTCGACGAGTCCGGCGAGATGGTGCGGGTCACGGTCACCGGCAAGGACGGCACCCAGCAGGTCCTGGAGGCCGACAAGGTGCTCCAGGCCATCGGCTTCGCGCCGAACGTCACCGGGTACGGCCTGGAGAGCACCGGCGTGACCGTCACCGAGCGTGGCGCGATCGACGTCGACGGCCGCTGCCGTACGTCCGTCCCACACATCTTCGCCATCGGCGATGTGACGGCCAAGCTGATGCTGGCGCACGCCGCCGAGGCCATGGGCATCGTCGCCGCCGAGACCATCGCGGACGCCGAGACGATGGAGCTCGACTATGTGATGATTCCGCGCGCCACCTACTGCCAGCCGCAGATCGCCAGCTTCGGCTGGACCGAGGCGCAGGCCCGCGAGCGGGGCTTCGATGTGAAGGTGGCGAAGTTCCCGTTCACCGCGAACGGCAAGTCGCACGGCCTGGGCGACGCGACGGGGTTCGTGAAGCTGATCAGCGACGCCAAGTACGGCGAACTCCTCGGCGGCCACCTCATCGGCCCCGACGTCACCGAGCTGCTGCCCGAACTGACCCTGGCCCAGCAGTGGGACCTGACCGTGCACGAGGTCGCGCGCAACGTCCATGCCCACCCGACGCTCGGCGAAGCCGTCAAGGAAGCGGTGCACGGACTCTCCGGCCACATGATCAACTTCTGAGGTTCAGCCGAGCCACCAGCGGGCCGCCGACCAGGCCAGCGCATAACTGAGGCCGTTCACCGCCCAGTGCAGGGCCATCGGCGCCAACAGGCTGCCGGAGCGGCGGCGCAGCTCGCACAGCACGACGCCGGCCAGGGCCGTGGCGACGACCGCCGCGGCCACGGTCGGTGCCACGCCGGCCGGGCCGTCACCGAAGAGCGAGCCCAGCGCGGCGTTGGAGCGGTTGATGTTCTGCGAGGGCACCACATGCCACAGCCCGAACAGCAGCGACGACAGGCCGGTGGCCCACGCCGTTCCGTACCGCCGCCGGATCATCGCCCACAGCACGCCCCGGAAGGCCGTCTCCTCCAGCAGCACGGTCCCGAACGGCACCCGCACCAGCGCGCCGAACAGCATCCGCCCCAGCGACAGATCCGTGGCCCGCGAGTCCCGGAACGCCTCACGCCCGGCCGGCAGGGCGAGGAGCACCAGCAGAACCAGCAGGACGATCGCCACCAGCACGGGAGCCCACCGCAGCCCCCGTCGCACCCCCTCCGGGTCGAGCCCCAGGTCGGCCCGGGTGAGACCGTCCCAGCGGGCGATCATGAGCAGCGCGGCCGTCGCGGTCACACAGATGAGCAGATACATGGCGGGGCCCCGCGCGAGCCAGTTGTTCAGCAGGTTCGCGGCGGCGAGCACGGCGACAGCACAGGTGATCCGCATCCGGGTTCCAGGATCTCCCGACGCGGCCGCGCCCGCCCGCGCGGCGTCAGTTCAGCTTCCGGCAGTACAGCGCGTCGGGAGTCCGGCCCGAGCCCACCCGCCCGGTGTAGGCGATCCCGGCGGCGTACTCGTCGTCCGCGCACTGCCCCTTGTAGCGGCCGTTGGCGAAGTCACCGCCCTTGGGCGCGGGCCCCCGGTTGTCGCCCCGGTCGAACCACACCGTACGGCCGCTGCCGCCGAGCCTCCCGGCCGGGGCGGACGCGCACAGGGCCGCCGACACGGCCGCGCCCCGGACGCTGTACCCGATGAGGAACTGCCCGTCCGCGCACTGGAGTTTGGTGTACCCGGACGCCCAGTCGCCGCCGGGACGGACATGCCGCTCGTCGACGACCACCTCGTGCCCGCCGGCCGGATCCCACAGGGCACCCGCGGTCACGTCCGAGCACAGCCCCCGGTTGCCGGTGTGGGCGAGCCCGAGCAGCCGTTGCCCGTCGGGGCAGGTGGCCTTGCGGGCGCCGGAGTCCCAGTCGGGCAGGGCGCGCATCCGCCGTGACTGCACGAAGTCACCGTGGTCGGGGCTGAGCATGGACCACTCGGTGACCGGCGCCACCCGCCCCGTACGGCCGTCGGCCGCGATGAGCCTCGTCCAGGCGGCGGCCCGCCAGTCGTCACCGTCGTACGGGCCCATACGCCGGCCCTCGGCATCCCAGTGCAGCAGCGCCCAGCCGTTACCCCTGCGGCCCTCGTGCCAGCCGACGAGCGGCCAGTAGGCGAAGTCGGCGTCGGCGCGGATCAGTTGGTCCACGAAGTTCTCGAACCAGGCGCGCTGCTTGGCACCCGTCTCCTCACGGCCACCGACGCCGAACTCGCTGATCCAGACGGGGGCGGTGAAGTGCCGGTCCTGTTCGGCGGTCACGAAGAAGGCCTGGCGGTCCAGGACGGCGGTGAGTTCGGCGGGGCTGAGGTCGCGGTAGCGGGGGTCGGTCGTCTCGCCCGTTCCGGTCGCCCCGCTGTGGTTCGGGCCGGTGTAGTCGTAGAAGTGGGCCGAGTACACGAGCTTGCCGGAGTCGACCAGGGTGTGGGACAGATGGCGGGCGGGCTCCAGGGTGGGGCGTTCGTGCGGGAAGCCGTCGACGGGGATGCCGGTCCAGTTGATGCCCTCGACGACGATCAGCAGATCCGGGTTGGCCTCGGTCAGGATGCGGTCGCCGACGCGCTGCGAGGCGGCGAACCAGTCGTGGTCGTCGCCGAGGCCCCAGTTGGGGTCGTCCCAGATGTTGCGGCGGACCTCGTTGTAGAGGTCTGCGCCCACGACCCGCTTGTTGTCCTGGTAGCGGCGGGCCATGAACAGCCAGTCGCTCTCCCAGTCGGCGGTCGACCGGCTCGCGTTCCAGCGTTCGTTGCCGTCGACCCCGCAGCACCAGCGCGTGGTGTTGGTGTGGTTGTTGAGGATCACCGCGAGACCGGCTCCGGTGAGCTCGCGGACCACTGCGTCGTAGACCTGGAGTGGCGTGAGACCCCGCAGCGCGGGATTGGCCGCGACCGCGTCGTCCGTGACCGGACGGCTGTCGTGGATCATCTCGTTGGAGAAGGGCAGCCGGATGCTGTTGATCCCGATCTCGCGGAATCCGGCGATGATCTCGGCCATCGGCGCCCGGTCCAGGCCGAGCGGGATCCTGCCGGAGTTCTCACCGGCGTGATGGTTGGCGTCGTCAGCCGTGTCGCCCGAGCCGTTCCAAGTGCCGCTGGCCCCATGCCAGTTGCCGGAGCGCAGCTTGAAGCGGTCACCGTCGGCGTCGACGATCCAGCGGCCCCGGGTGCTGAGCGGAGCCGTCCACTCCTCCTCGGCGGGCGTGGCGGCCTCGGCCCGGGGGAGCGACGTCAGCGGGACCAGCAGGAGTACGGCGGCAAGGACGGCTCTCACCAAGGTTCCGCGCACGATCGTCACCCTCACAGGCGTTTCGTTGTCATGGCGCCGTCATCATGGGCCATAGGGCGGCATTGGTCCAGACCGGGCCCACGCGATCTGCCGGCCCGCAGCTGTGGCGCCCCGCCCTTCCCTTGCGCATCCTCGGTGGTACCCGATTCCCAGGGAGGCACGATCGTCATGCCGGCCAAGAACCTCACCGTGAACCGCGCGGCCCTCACCCACCGTCTCGCCTACGCCCTGCGCCACCCCGACCGCGTGCCCCGCCATCTGGCCCGCTCCGCCCGCGACATATGGCTGCGCCGCCGCCACCCGGACCATGTCTCCTACTACCGCGCCGTGATGCGCTCCGACACCCGGGCCGACCCGGACGCGGCCGTCGGCAGCCACAGCAAGGAGCGGTGGCTGGCGCTCGGGGCGATGCAGTTCGACTACCTCGTGGGCCACGGCCTGCGCCCCGAGCACCGGATGCTGGAGATCGGTTGCGGCAATCTGCGCGGCGGCTGGCGCTTCATCCGCCATCTCGACCCCGGTCACTACTACGGCATCGACATCTCGCCCGACATCCTCTTCGCCGCGCAGGACACGGTCGTGGAGCGGGGACTGCAACAGCGGCTGCCCACGCTGACCCCGGTACGGGACCTGACGCTCGCGTTCCTGCCCGACGCCCACTTCGACGTCGTCCACGCGCACAGCGTCTTCTCGCACTCGCCGCTCCCGGTGATCGAGGAGTGCCTGGCCAACGTCGGCCGGGTGCTCGCCCCCGACGGCTGGTTCGACTTCACCTTCGACCGCACCGAGGGCGAGGAACACCAGGTCCTGCGAGAGGACTTCTACTACCGCACCGAGACCCTCATCGCGCTGGCCGGGAAACACGGGCTGCGGGCCCGCTTCATGCCGGACTGGGAGAAACTCCCGCACGGCCAGTCGAAGATCAGGGTCACGCACGCGGAGTGAACCGATTCCCCGTCAGTTGCTCAGCGGTTCATCTGTTTCCCGCGAGTAGGTCATCTGTCCCGGACTCTTGACTCGGCATGCCGTAATGGCCATCCTCGTCGCACATATTGCGAGGTCATGACAATCGGACCCCGCCAACCGCCGACCGAGGGACGTGGGCCGTGACCACTGCCGGACGCCCGTATCGCCGACGCAAGAACGTCACCGTGGTGTCGCTCCTCCTGCTCGTGCTGTCCATCGCGCTCGGCCCCACCCCGAGCTCGGCGGCCGGCAACTGGTGGGACCCGACCGCACGGCCCGCGCCGGACTCCCAGATCAATGTCACGGGGGAGCCCTTCACCGGCACCAACGCCAAGGGCGAGGTCCGCGGCTTTGTCGACGCGCACGACCACATCCTCGCCAACGAGGCCTTCGGCGGCCGTCTGATCTGCGGAAAGGCATTCTCCGAACAGGGCGTCGCCGACGCCCTCAAGGACTGCCCCGAGCACTACCCCGACGGCTCCCTCGCCATCTTCGACTTCATCACCAACGGCGGCGACGGCAAGCACGACCCGAACGGCTGGCCCACCTTCAAGGACTGGCCGGCCCATGACTCGCTGACCCACCAGCAGAACTACTACGCCTGGGTGGAGCGGGCCTGGCGCGGCGGCCAGCGCGTCCTCGTCAACGACCTCGTCACCAACGGCGTGATCTGCTCCGTGTACTTCTTCAAGGACCGCAGCTGCGACGAGATGACGTCCATCCGGCTCCAGGCCAAGCTGACCTACGACATGCAGGCCTACGTCGACAAGATGTACGGCGGCACCGGCAAGGGCTGGTTCCGCGTCGTCACCGACAGCGCCCAGGCCCGCCAGGTCATCCAGCAGGGCAAACTGGCCGTCATCCTCGGCGTCGAGACCTCCGAACCCTTCGGCTGCAAGCAGATCCTCGACATCGCGCAGTGCAGCAGGGAGGACATCGACAAGGGCCTGGACGAGCTGTACTCGCTCGGCGTGCGCAGCATGTTCCTGTGCCACAAGTTCGACAACGCCCTGTGCGGCGTCCGCTTCGACTCCGGCGGGCTCGGCACGGCCATCAACGTCGGGCAGTTCCTGTCCACCGGCACCTTCTGGAAGACCGAGACCTGTAAGGGCCCGCAGCACGACAACCCCATCGGCAACGCCACGGCGGCCGAGGCCGAGAAGGAACTCCCGGCGGGCGTCGACGTCCCCTCGTACAACGCGGACGCCCAATGCAACGTCCGAGGGCTCACCGACCTCGGTGAGTACGCCGTACGGGGCATGATGAAACGCAAGATGATGCTCGAGATCGACCATATGAGCGTCAAGGCCACCGGCCGGGTCCTCGACATCTTCGAGTCCGCGTCCTACCCCGGCGTCCTGTCCTCGCACAGCTGGATGGACATGGACTGGACCGAACGGGTCTACGGCCTCGGCGGCTTCATCGCCCAGTACATGCACGGCTCCGAGGGCTTCATCTCGGAGGCCAAGCGCACCGAGGCGCTGCGCGACAAGTACGGCGTCGGATACGGCTACGGCACCGACATGAACGGCGTCGGCGGCTGGCCGGGACCGCGCGGAGCGGACGCCCCCAACAAGGTGACGTACCCCTTCAAGAGCGTCGACGGCGGCTCCGTCATCGACAGGCAGACCACCGGCGAGCGCACCTGGGACCTGAACACCGACGGCGCCGCCCACTACGGCCTCGTCCCGGACTGGATCGAGGACATCCGCCGGGTCGGCGGCCAGGACGTGGTGGACGACCTCTTCCGGGGCGCCGAGTCCTACCTCGACACCTGGGGGGCCTCCGAGAACCACGCGGCCGGGGTCAACCTCGCACGGGGCGCGGCCACGTCCGCCAGTTCCTCGGAGTGGAGCCTCTTCACCAGCTACCAGCCGAACCGGGCCGCCGACGGCGACGGCGGCACCCGCTGGGCGAGCGACTGGAACGACGACCAGTGGTTCCAGCTCGACCTGGGCTCCACCCACCTGGTCAAACGGGTGACCCTCGACTGGGAACGCGCGTACGGTAAGGCCTACCGCATCGAGCTCTCCACCGACGGCACGACCTGGCGCACCGCCTGGTCCACGGCATCCGGTGACGGCGGCCTGGACACGGCCAGGTTCACCGGTACACCGGCCAGATACGTACGCGTCCAGGGGCAGGAGCGCGGCACCGAGTGGGGCTACTCCCTCTACGAGGTCGGCGTCCACAGCAGCTGACAGCCAAGAGAGGGGCTCCATGGCACGGCTGCCGTCCGCCGAGCGGCGGCGACAGCTCACCGAGGCCGCGATCAGGGCGATGGCCCGGGACGGCGTCCCCAGGACGACCACCCGGTCCATCGCCGCCGAGGCGGGCGTCTCGCTGAGCGTGTTCCACTACTGCTTCGACTCCAAGCAGGAGCTGATCGAGTCCGTCATCACCACCATCACCGAGCACTACGTGACCCTGGTGAAGGAGGCGCTACGGCCCCGGGCCACCCTCGACGAGACCGTCCGGGCCGGTTTCCAGGCGTACTGGGACCATGTCCGTGCCCACCCGGACGAGCACATGCTCACCTACGAGCTCACCCAGTACGCCCTGCGCCAGCCCGGCTTCGAGCACCTCGCGCGCCGGCAGTACGAGCTGTACGCCGAGACCTACGCCGAGCTCATCGACCAGCTGCGGCAGACCATGGGCCTGCGTCTGCACGTCCCCACCGCCGTGCTGGCCCGCTACCTGGCCGCCATGACCGACGGCCTCACCCTCAACTACCTCGTGCTCGGTGACGAGGCCGCCTGGAACGACATCCTCGACACGGTCACCGCGCACATGGCCGGGCTGGTGAGCGAGCCCTGACCGGGGTCACCGCTCCCGGCGGAACAGCCACCCCAGCTCCGGCTCCACCACGCCGCGCAGCACACGCCGGACGGGTGGCGTGCACAGCAGCGTCACCACCGCAGCGGCCACCAGGGTGACGACGACCGCGCCGAGCGGCCGGTGGACCCAGGCCGGGTCGTACCAGCCCCCGTACTTGGCGCCCTGCGCCACGAACCCGTGCAGCAGATAGCCGTACAGCGTGCCCACACCCAGCACCGTGCACCACATCCGGCGGCCCGGCACCCAGGACAGGAAGCAGGCCACCAGCACCAGCGAGCAGACGAACAGGACCGGTGTCATCAGCACCCCGTACCACCCGGGCGCTCCCAGCTCCTGCGCGCTGTCCCGGTGGTAGAACCAGGCGCCGGTCATCCGGGGCACCGCCCAGTACGCCACCACGAACGCACCCGCGAACACCGGCACGGCCGCGATGCGCACCGCCCGCCGCCGGACCAGCCGGAAGTGCTCGGGCCGCAGGGACAGACCCAGCACGAAGTACGGCAGGAACTGCAGGATGCGCTGGAGGTCCAGGTCATTGCCGATCTCCGGCGACAGGGTCGCCAGCATCGCCACGGCCAGCGCGAGCGGCACCGGCAGACGCACCCGCTGCCACAGCGGCGTCGTCAGCCGCCAGAGGAACAGCGCCGCCAGGAACCACGTCAGATACAGCGGGTCCAGCAGAGTGATCGGGCGATCCGGCTCCTGGTCCGTCCAACGGGTGAACAGCGTGTATGCGGTCTCGAACACGACATACGGCACGACAAGGCTGCTGACCAGGCGTTTCAGTCGGTCGGGGCGGCCGTCGAAGCCGCGTGAGAAGTAGCCGGAGATCACGATGAACGCCGGCATGTGGAAGGCGTACACGAGCATGTACGCGGCGTCGACGGTCCGGCTGCCGTTCCGCAGCGGTTCCCACGCATGTCCTACCGCCACCAGGACGATCGCCGCGTACTTGGCGTTGTCGAAGAACGCGTCCCGCTGCTGCGAAGGCGCAGGTGACGGCGCTGTGACGGCGGTGAGGGTGTGCTGCGACATCCCACGCGCCTCACCACTTCGAGGCGGCGCAAACATCCGCGGGTCGCGTCGCGTCCCTCGAATGCCCGGCGTGTCGCGACAGGGCCGTCAGGGTGCGGCCGTAACCCGTGTGATCGCTTCGAATGGTGCGACCGAAAGACATGACTGACGGTGGATCACGTCAAGGCCTGGCTCCAGTGGTGATGAAGCGTCAGCCGCCCAGGTCGTGACGGAAGGATTCACCTATGCGTTCTGTCCGCATGCTGCTCGCCACCGCGACGGCCACGGCCGCGCTGGCGATCGCGCCCGCCGCCTACGCCGTCTCCGCAGGTGACTGGGACAACGAAGACAGCTCCTACAGCAAGGAGACCGACAAGCCGGAGGACCACGAGAAGGCCGAGGACCACGGCAAGTCCGAAGAGCACGGCAAGTCCGAGGACCATGGAAAGTCCGAGGACCACGACGAGTCCTACAGCAAGGAGCACGACAAGGAGGGCAAGCACGACGAGCCCAGTGGCGGAATGCACACGGGTGGCGGAGCGCTGGCCGCCGTGACCAACGGTGACGACTGGGGCGGTGACAAGGACCCGAAGCACGACCCGGACAGCTACCGCAGCAAGGAGGGCGGCCACGACAAGTGGGGCGGCGGCGACCACGAGGAGGACTCGTGGAAGGGCGACGAGGAGGAGTCCTGGGGCGGTGACCACGAGGAGCACGGCAAGCCGCACGGCGGGATGCACACGGGCGGCGGCGGCCTGGCCACGTCGGGTGTGACCGCGGGCGGACTGGCGGTACTCGCGGTCGCCGGCACCGGCATCTACGCGCTGCGCCGCAAGAAGGCTTCCGGAACCGTGGCCTGACCATGCCCGATGCCATAGCAGTGGCCGCCGCACGTGCGCCGCGCGTCGCGGCGGCCCCTTTGGTCCCCCCGTCCGCCGTATCCGCTGCCGTGCCCGAATGAGGTGGTGCCCCGATGGCCGCCGACCGTCCCCCTTCCCCCGCAACCGATCCGGCCGCTTCCGGCACCGCCGGTTCCGTTACCTCACAGCGGATAAGACGGGCGGCCGTGGCGACCTTCTGGAGCGCGATCGCCGTCATGGTCCTGGCGGTCACGCTGGGCGGCGGACAGGACCAGGCGTCCGACGCCGGCCGCGCATGGGGCGCGCCACCGGCGATCGAACGGTACGCGCCCGCACAGACCGACTCGGACGGCCCCTCGGCGGACAGGTCCTCGTCCGCCGGGCGGCCCGTGGGCAAGCATCTGCACAGGTCCCGGCCGGTTCGCCTGCTCATCCCCAAGATCTCGGTCGACGCGCCGTTCGTCGATCTCGCCATCGGCCGGGCGGGGCGGCTGGAACCCCCGCCCGCCGCCGACACCAACCTCGTCGGCTGGTACGCCAAGGGAGCGTCCCCCGGCGAGCCCGGCACATCGATCATCGCCGGCCATGTCGACACGGCCACGTCCGCCGCCGTCTTCGCCAACCTCAGAGAGCTGAAGAAGGGCGACCGCTTCCAGGTGGCCCGGGCCGATGGCCGCAACGCGTCCTTCCAGGTCGACAGCGTGGAGACCTTCGACAAGGACACCTTCCCCAGCGACCGCGTGTACGGCGACACCCCCCGGGCCCTGGTCCGGCTCATCACCTGTGCCGGCGACTACGACCGTCAGGTCAAGGACTACACCGCGAACCTGGTGGTCTTCGCCCACCTGGTGTGAGTCACCGGCGGCTCAGCACTGCGGGATCTGGGACTTCCAGGTGTTCGGGCCGCCGGTGTCCAGGTACCAGTCATTGACGTACCCGTCCCCGATGCCGTTGTCGACCCGCATCCAGTAGCGGTAGCCGTGCCCGTCCGCGTCCCCGTCACCCGTGGTCCAGCAGATGAGGCCGAGCTCGTCCCCGTTGTGGTACTGCCCGAAGACCGGCGACTTCGGGGCGCTGTAGCGCGGCCCGGTGCGTACGGCCAGGTTGGATCCGGCGTCGATGCCGGTGACGTAGGCGCACTTGGCCCGGTCGCCCGAGATGCTGCAGGTGTGGATCGCGGCACCGGCCGGGCCCGCAGAGCTGAGGACGGCGGACGCCGCGAGGGTGAGCACGGCACCCGCCACGGTGAGGGCACGGGTGCGTGCGGTGTACTGGGTCATGAGAGCTCCTGCTTCCTGTGCGTCGGGATCAGCGGCACTGCGGGATCTGGGACTTCCAGGTGTTCGGGCCGCCGGTGTCGAGATACCAGTCGTTGACGTACCCCCAGGACCTGGGCGTGGAGACCACCATCCAGTAGCGGTATCCATGGCCGTCGGCGTCCGGGTCACCGGTGGTCCAGCAGGAGAGCTCCAGCCACTGTCCGTTGCCGTAGCGGGCCACTTCCCCCGCGCCGTAGCGCGGCCCGGTGCGCATCACCAGGGACGAACCCGGGTCGATGCCGATCACCTGAGCGCAGCGCGCAGGGTCGCCCGGTCCGGCGCCAGGGCACGGACGCGGGGCGGCCTGGGCGGGCGCGGCGGTGAACAGCCCGGCTCCGGCGAGCAGGACGGCGGCCGCCCCCGTGACGGTCGCCGCCCTGCGCCGGGAGGTGAGCAGACGTGAAGAGGGCATCGGGTCCTCCGTTCGATCGTGTCGATCCTCGATGCACCTCGACCCTGGCATCGAACTGGGCGGGAGACAGCCTGTGATGTCTCAGGGTGGCCGGGTGCCGCCATCGCCGCACTCCGCGCTGACCTCGTGTCTTACAGTGACTGCGACCCATTCCGGTGACTGAATTCAGTGAGGTACGCGCCAACCATGCCGACCGAGACGTTTGAGTTTCAGGTAGAGGCCCGTCAGTTGCTCCAGCTGATGATCCACTCGGTCTACTCGAACAAGGATGTCTTCCTGCGTGAACTCGTCTCCAACGCCTCCGACGCGCTCGACAAACTGCGTCTGGAGAAGCTGCGGGACGACGCGCTCGACGCCGAAGTGTCCGACCTGCACATCGAGATCGATGTCGACAAGGAGGCCCGCACCCTCACGGTCCGGGACAACGGCATCGGGATGTCCTACGAGGAGGTCGGCAAGCTCATCGGCACCATCGCCAACTCGGGTACGGCGACCTTCCTGAAGGATCTGAAGGAGGCGCAGGACGAGGCCGGGGCCGAGGGCCTCATCGGCCAGTTCGGCGTCGGCTTCTACTCCGGCTTCATGGCGGCCGACGAGATGACGCTGGTCACCCGGCGGGCCGGCGAGACCCAGGGCACCCGCTGGACCTCGCGCGGCGAGGCCACGTACACGCTGGAGACGGTGGACGACGCGCCGCAGGGCACCTCCGTCACCCTCCACCTCAAGCCCGCCGACCCCGAGAACCAACTGCACGACTACACCTCGCCCTGGAAGATCAGGGAGATCGTCAAGCGGTACTCGGACTTCATCACCTGGCCGATCCGGATGGTCCCGGAGGCCGACGCGTCGGCCGACGGCGACAGCACGCCCGAGCCGGAGACGCTCAACTCGATGAAGGCCCTGTGGGCGCGCTCGCGTTCCGAGGTGTCCGACGACGAGTACCACGAGCTGTACAAGCACATCAGCCACGACTGGCGCGAGCCCCTGGAGACCATCCGCCTCCAGGCCGAGGGCACTTTCGAGTACCAGTCCCTGCTGTTCATCCCCTCGCATGCCCCGCATGATCTGTTCACCCGCGAGTTCAAGCGCGGCGTCCAGCTCTATGTGAAGCGCGTCTTCATCATGGACGACTGCGAGGCACTGCTCCCGCCCTACCTGCGCTTCGTCAAGGGCGTCGTCGACGCCGCCGACCTCTCGCTCAACGTCTCCCGCGAGATCCTCCAGCAGGACCGGCACATCCTGATGATGCAGCGCCGCCTGACCAAGAAGGTGCTGTCCACCGTCAAGGACTTCATGACCAAGGACGCCGACCGCTACGCCACGTTCTGGCGGGAGTTCGGCACGGTCCTCAAGGAGGGCCTGGTCACCGACTCGGAGAACAGCGAGGCCATCCTCGCCGTCGCCTCGTTCGCCACCACCCACTCCGACGACGAGCCGACCACGCTCGCGGGGTACGTGGAGCGGATGAAGGACGGCCAGGACGACATCTACTACCTCACCGGCGACTCCCGGCAGAGCATCGAGAACTCCCCGCACATGGAGGCGTTCCGCGACAAGGGCATCGAGGTGCTGCTGCTCACCGACGCCGTCGACGAGGTGTGGGTCGACGCCGTGGGCGAGTACGAGGGCAAGAAGCTGCGGTCGGTCGCCAAGGGCGAGATCGACCTCGACGGCGAGAAGGACGAGAAGGCCGACGGGGAGCGGGCCAAGCAGGCCGAGGACTACGCCGGGCTGCTCGGCTGGATGGGGGAGCAGCTGGAGGCGGACATCAAGGAGGTGCGCCTGTCGACGCGGCTCACCGTCTCCCCGGCCTGTGTCGTCTCCGACGCGCACGATCTGACGCCGGCCCTGGAGCAGATGTACCGCGCGATGGGCCAGGAGGTGCCGACCACCAAGCGCATCCTGGAACTCAACCCCGACCACCTGCTGGTGAAGGGCCTGAACCAGGCGTACAAGGAGCGTGAGGACCGCGACGGACTCGTCGAATCCGCCGAGCTGCTGCACACGCTGGCGGTGCTCGCCGAGGGCGGCCAGCCCAAGGATCCGGCGCGGTTCGTGAAGCTGGTGGCGGACCGCCTGGAGCGCACCCTGTAGGGCGATGCCGCCATGTGGACGTGTGCGCGGGCCATTGTCAGTGGCCCGCGCTACGTTTTTCGGAGTCGGTTTCCGGCCCCACTCCTGGAGGATTCATGGCCTCGCGTCTCAACCCCTACATCACCTTCGCCGGCGACGCCCGACAGGCGCTGGAGTTCTACAAGGAGGTCTTCGGCGGCACGCTGAACCTCAACACCTACGCCGAGTTCGGTCAGAAGGACAGCCCGTTGGCCGACAAGATCATGCACGGCATGCTCGAAGCCCCCAACGGCTTCACGCTGATGTGCGCCGACACCCCGACGGACGACCACAAGCCCGGCAACAACATCTCGGTGAGCCTGAGCGGCGACGACGACGCCGAACTGCGCGGCTAATGGGACAAGCTGTCGGCCGGCGCCTCGGTGGCGGTGCCGCTGGAGAAGCAGATGTGGGGCGATGTCTTCGGCATGTGTACGGACCGGTTCGGCATCACCTGGATGGTCAACATCGCAGGTGAGGGCCGCTGAGGGACCCGTCACCGCGGCAGCCATGGGCTCAGGGCGTCGATGAGCCGGTCGAGCGCGGGCGCCGGTCCGGAGCGGTCGGTGATCACCGTACGGCCGTCGAAGCGGAGCGTGTACTGGAACAGATCCCGCGCCTGCGCGTCCCGTGTGAGGTCCGGGACCTCGTCCAGCGCGGGATCGCCGAGCAGCGTGCGCAGCTCGGTGAACTGGGCCGGGCTGGTGCGATGGACGCCCTGTTCGCCCTTGTCGCTGGTGTGCACGGAGCCGTCGCCCCGCAGGGTCACCGCCTTCCGGACGCCGGCGAAGCCGCCGGTGACCTCCATGGTCACCAGCTGCTGATCCGGTCCTGTGACGGGGACCGGCGTCGGACCGTCGGACGCCGCCGGTGATGTGGCGGCCGACGGGGAGGCGGCAGTCGGGGACGTGGCGGTCGAGGGGCCGGCCGTCACGTCCGTCGGCTCGGACCCGCCCGCACCCGCGCCCGCGTCGGAAGCACAGCCGACCAGTCCCAGCACTCCGGCCATGACCACCACGGCCACCTGTCGTCCGAACACAGCGCCTCCATCCGCGGATCCCGCCAACTGAAGAGTGCCTACCACGCGACGCCGTGTTTCGCCCGGTGCGGCTGCCCGGACGGCCCATCCGGCAGCGGTGATTTTCGGCCCACCTGTTGACGTACCGCCCAGCCGTGCAGGTACGGGGCGTAAAGCACCGGATGCGGGGAAAGGAGCTATACGGCAAACCGCGGGGAGTGGTCGTCAGCGCCCGGAGTGTCGGGCCCGTAGCGCTGGGGAGGGCCGGGCATGGGCGGGCAGCCCTTGTATCTCGCACCGCGGCTGGGGCCCCGGCTGCGTTCCCTGCTGGACACCCCGGAGCTGCTGCACACGCTCACCGACGCCCTCGGCTCGCCGCTGAACGTGATCCTCCCCGACCAACTCGCCGACAATCTCCGGCAGTTCCGCGCGGTGTACGACACCCACCACCTCTCCGGCCAGGTGTTCCTCGCCCACAAGGCCAACCGGTCCAGCGCCCTGCTGCGCCGGCTCGCGGCCACGGACGCGGGCGTTGACGTCGCCTCGCTGGGGGAACTGCAGCACGCGCTGGGTGCGGGCCTCACCCCCGACCGGATCACGGCGACAGGGCCGAAGAACCCCGAGTTCCTGTGGCTGGCGGCCCGCACCTCGGTCACCGTCAGCCTCGACACGCGAGGCGAACTGGAGCAACTCGCCACACTGGTACGCGGACACGCCCTGCCCCGCGCCCGCGTCCTGCTCCGGCTGTCGGGGTTCGAGACGTCCGGCGTACGGGTGCTGACCCGGCGCAGCCGCTTCGGCACCCCCGTGGCGGAGTCGGCCGCGCTGCTGGATGCCGTGGAGCGACACGCCGATGTGCTCGACCTGGTCGGGGTGGCCTACCACCTCGACACGACGAGCCTGGCCGAGAAGGCCGTGGCGCTGGAGGGCTGTCTGCGGGTGTTGGAGGAGTGCCGCAGCCGGGGGCTCAGGCCCCGGGCCGTGGACATAGGCGGCGGCTTCGGCGTCAACTACCTCGCCGACGGCGGCCAATGGGAGCGGTACACCACCGCACTCACCGAAGCCGTACTGGGCATCCGACCGCCCCTGACCCACGGCGGCCACGGCTACGGACTGCGCAACGAATCCGGCACCCTGCGCGGCACCCTCGGCCTGTACCCGGCGCACCGCCCGATCGCCGGAGCCCGCTACCTCGACGAACTCCTCTCACACCCGGCGGCGTCCCTCGGCGGCCGTCCCCTGGCCGCGCTGCTCCTGGAACACCTCTACGACCTGCACATCGAACCCGGCCGGGCACTCCTCGACCAGTGCGGACTGACCCTGACCAGAGTCCTGGAAGTACGGGACCAGGAGGCCGACGGCCCGCTCGCCGTACGGCTGGCGGCGAAGGCGGACGACGTGGCGCTGGAGGACCACGGGGTGCTCATGGACCCGGTACTCGTCCCAGAGGGGTCACCGGGACCACCGGTCCCCGTGCACCTCTTCGGCAACCTCTGTCTGGAGTCCGACCTGATCACCCGCCGTACGGTCTTCCTGCCCCGCCGCCCCGCCCCCGGCGACCTGTTGGCGTTCGCCAACACGGCCGGTTACTGCATGGACTTCCACGCCACCCGTGCCCAGCACCAGCCCGCCGCGCCCAAGGCAGCCGCCTGGCAGGAGGGCGGCAGATGGCGCTGGTGCCTGGACGACCAGTACTGGCCGACCACACCCGTGGGGGGAGCGCAGTGAGGTACGACAGCATCACCGAGGCCATCGGCAACACACCGCTGGTGCGCATCGATCCGGCCGTGCACGGCCTGAGCAATATCGACCTGTACGCCAAGCTGGAGCTGCTCAACCCTTTCGGTTCGGTGAAGGACCGGGCCGCCTGGAACATGGCCCGACCGCATCTGACAGCCGCCGCGTCCGAGGAGGGCGGCCAGGTCGTGGAGCTGTCGAGCGGCAACACCGCCAAGGCCCTCGCCGTACTCGCGGGCATGCACGGCCTGACCTTCAAGAGCGTCACCAACCGGATGCGCATCCCCGAGATCAAGGATCTGCTCCTGCTGCTCGGCGCGGAGATCGAGGAACTGCCTGGCCAGAGCGAGTGCCTGGACCCGACCGCCACCGACGACCCGCTCACGCTGTTCCACCGCACCCTCTCCGAGCCCGGCAGCACCTTCCTGCACACCGACCAGTACTTCAACCCGCGCAACACCGAGGCCCACTTCACCGGCACAGGACCTGAGATCGTCAAGGACCTCGACGGCCGGGCTCCCGACTGGTTCATAGCCTGCGTCGGCACCGCCGGTTCCTCCACCGGCGTCGCCCGCGCCCTGCGCGAACACGACCCCGCCGTGCGCGTCGTCGGCCTGGTCGCCGCCAAGTCCGACTTCGTGCCCGGCATCCGCACCATCGACGAGGCGCACGAGGTGGGCCTGTTCGACCCCGGCACCTACGACACCATCGAGACGGTCAGCGCCGACGAGGCGATCGAGGGCATGCTGACGCTCAACCGCCGCTGCGGCATCCTCGCCGGACCCACCGGAGGCGCCGCCTACTTCGGCGCGATACGTCAACTGAAGTCGCTGGACGCTGAACTGACGGAGCGCCAGTCCGCCGTCTTCATCGTCTGCGACCGCGTCGAGAGCTATCTGAGCTACGTCCGTCAGCGGCGCCCCGACCTCTTCGGCCGCCCCCGCCGCGCCACCTCCCCGGCCGACCTGACGGACGCCGAGATCCGCACGGCACCGGCCATCGGCGTCACCGACGCCCAGGCATGGATCGCCACGGGGGAACCGATCGTCATCGACCTGCGCAGCCCCTACGCCTTCGCCGCCCTGCACATCGACGGCTCGGTCAACATCGTCGACGAGCTCTTCGAGGAACTCCTGCACGGCGGACTGCCGTTCAGCCGCACCCGCCCGGTCCTCCTCGCCTGCCCGGTCGGCGAGAAGTCCGCCCGCTACGCCGCCCTGCTGACCCGGCTGGGCCACCCGGACGTCCGCAGCCTGACCGGCGGCATCATCGCCTGGCGCGACGCGGGCGCCCCGCTCGTACGGGACTGACCGCGATGACCGTATCCAGGACTGATCCTCAAGTGACCGCCTTCGTCGAAGAGTTGGCGGACTGGCAGCGTGCCCTGCGCGCCCAGTTCCCCATCATCACCGCACACCCCGACCAGGCCTATCTGGACAGCGCGGCCACCGCCCAGAAGCCCCAGGCCGTGCTCGACGGCGTCCACACCTACCTCACCACCACCAACGCCAACGCCGGACGCGGCACCTACCCCTGGGCCAACCGGACCACGACCCTCGTCGAAGAGGCCCGGGACCGGGTGAAGCGGTTCCTCGGCGAGCCCGCGCCGGAGCGCTCGGCCGTGCACTTCACGAGCGGGACGACGGAGGGCCTGCGCACGATCGCCCGCGACTGGCTGCCCCAACTCCTCACCGACGGGGACGAGATCGTCGTCCCGGTCGCCGACCACGAGGCCAACATCGCGCCCTGGCTGGAGACCCGGCACCAACTGGCCCGCCAGGGCGTGCACATCCAGGTGCGGCCGATGCCGTACCAGACGGCCTCCGGCGACTACGACCACACCGCGCTCGCCGAACTGGCCGGTCCACGCACCCGGTTCGTCGCCACGAGCCACGTCCACCACGTGTACGGCGGCAACATGAACGTCCACCGCATCCGCCGCGCGGTCGGACCGGACGCGGTGATCTGCCTGGACGCCGCCCAGAGCGTCGGCCATCTGCCGGTGTCCGCGAGCGACCTCGACGTCGACTTCATCGTCTTCTCCGGCCACAAGGCGATGGCCCTGCCCGGCACGGGAGCGGTCTGGGCCCGAGGGACACGCGGACCGGACTTCACACCGGGCGGCTGGTCGGGCACCCCCAACACCGTCGGCATCGCCTCCCTCACCGCCGCCCTGGACTGGCTGGACGCCGCCGGCACCGACCGGATCGAGCGGTGGACGGTCGCCCTCGCGGCCCGGCTCACCGAGGGACTGCGCCACCTCGACGCCTACGAGATCCTCGGCTGCCAGGCCGCCCTGGCCGCCGACTCACCCGTCCAGCGACGCCAGGGCATCGTCACCCTCCGCCACCACGCCATCGACTCGGGCGACCTGGGCTTCATCCTCTTCAGCCACGGCTTCATGGTCCGCTCCGACCAGCACTGCCAGGGCAGCGCGGGGGAGAGCACCGGCTCGGTGCGGGCGAGCCTGCACATCTACAACACCGCCGAGGAGGTCGACCGGCTGTTGGAGGTCCTCGCCTCCCTCGGGTGACGTACCGCCAAAAGGGGTAATGGGAACCGTTTCCACCTGTAGGGTCTTGCGCAGACAGCGAGGACAGGTGTGGAACGGCGAGGTGGCACGACCGGATGGGGCTGAGCCTGGCGACGGCGGAGCGATGGGTGCGACGCTGGGAACTCCAGCAACAGCGGTACGCCGTGGACCGCGAGGAGCGCTTCACCGTGATCGCCGATGTGGTGGAGCGGACGATGGCGGACCGGGGCCTCCCCGCCGCCCGGCCGCTCGTCCTCGACCTCGGCTGCGGCCCCGGCTCGCTCGCCGCCCGGCTGGCCCGGCGGCTGCCGTACGCGGACATCGTCGGCGTGGACATGGACCCGCTGCTCCTGGAGCTGGCCCGCACCCATCACGCCGACGCCGCCCGCTACATCGACACGGTGATCGGCGCCGACGGCTGGACCCACGCCCTGCGCCTCGACCGCCCGCTCGACGCGGCCGTGTCCACGACGGCACTGCACTACCTGGACCCGGACGCCCTGCTCCGCACCTACCGGCAGCTCGCGGCACTGCTGCGCCCCGGCGGCGTCCTCGTCAACGGCGACCACTTCCCGCACGACGACGCCGCGCTCACCGCACTCACCGGTCACGTCGGCCGCCGCCACGCCGAGCGCGGCGACGCCCTGGCCCACGAGGACTGGGCCTCCTGGTGGACGGCCGTCGCGGAGGACCCCGAGCTGACGGATCTTCTCGCCGAGCGTCGCTGTCGTATGCCGGTCGGCGGGGGTGACGGCGCTCCGACGCTGTCCGTGGCCGCGCATGAACGGCTGCTGCGGCGGGCGGGGTTCGGGCATGCCGGTTCCGTGTGGCAGTACGGCGACAGCCATGTGCTCGTGGCCATCCGCTGACCGGTAGCCACCCCTCGGTCACCAAGCGCTGCTAAAGGATCGAGCAGCCACCTTGACAGCGTGCGTACTGTTTCGCGACGTTTGAGCCTCGCCACAAAGTTCGACATGGGGGACACCGTGGCGAGGCGCCCAAAAGCGCCTCTTGGGGGGATTTTTTGGGGGGAGCGGTCGCTATGCGATCCACAGGCACCACCATCAGCGTTCACAGACCCGACGAGCTCGACGAGTCGCTGCGCCGGGCCTGGCACCGGGCGATGGACGAGTCGCCCGACTACGCCAACCCGTTCCTGGCACCGGAGTTCGCGCTCGGGGTCGGCAGGTACCGGAAGGGGGCGCATGTCGCGGTCCTGCACCAGCGAGGGGAGGCCGTCGGCTTCTTCCCGTACGAACGCAACGCGTACGGCGTCGGCCGGGCCATCGGGCTCGGGCTGTCCGACTGCCAGGGGCTGGTGCACCGGCCCGGAGTGAGCTGGGACGCCCGGGAACTGTTAAGGGCGTGCGGGCTGTCCGTGTTCGAGTTCGACCACCTGGTGGAGGAACAGCAGCCGTTCGGCCCGTATGTCACGGGCACCTTCGCCTCACCCGTGCTCGATCTCAAACCGGGCGAGGGCGGCTACCCGGAGTGGCTGCGCGCCACCTACCCGGGGCTGGCCAAGACGACGCTGAAGAAGGAGCGCCGGCTGGGCCGCGACGCGGGCGAGGTGCGGTTCGTGTACGACGAGCGCGACCCGCGCGTGCTGCGCACCCTGATGCGGTGGAAGTCCGCCCAGTACCGCAGAACCGGGCGGATGGACCGCTTCTCCAGACCCTGGATAGTCGACCTCGTCGACCACCTCTTCCAGGTCCGCGAAGAGCACTTCACCGGCATCCTCTCCGTCGTCTACGCCGGTGACCGGCCCGTCGCCGCGCACTTCGGCCCGCGGTCGCGCTCGGTCTTCGCGGCCTGGTTCACGGCGTACGACCCCGAGTTCAGTTACTACTCGCCCGGCCTGATGATGCATCTGCGGCTGGCTCAGGCCGCGGGACGGGACGGCGTCACGCTCATGGATTTCGGGCGCGGCGAGAAGGAGTACAAGGACTGGCTCAAGACCCGTGAACTGCGGGTCGCGGAGGGGTTCGCGGTGCGTCCGCACCCGGTGGCGACGGCCCACCGGATGTGGCGCAGACCGGTGCGCGGCCTGAGAAACACCGTCCTGGCCCATCCCCGGCTGCGCGAACCCGCCGACCGGCTGCTGAAGACCGTCGGCACCCTGCGCACCTCGGGCTCATCGGGCGAGGGAGCCCGGGCCCGCTGAGCCTGCCCTCGCCCTCGTTGCCCTGACCTCGCACGGTGCCCCAGCCGCCCCATGCCTTTCGCCCTCTCGGGCGACCCTTCGCCGGACCCTTCCACGGAAGAGGTGACCATGCCGTACGGATCGCGGCTCGCCGCGATGATGACACGGCGCATCGGACGCGAATGCGTCTACACGCCTTCGGCCCGACTCGCCCTGTACCTGGCACTGCGACGCTGGTGCCGGCCGGGCGGACGGGTGCTGATGTCCCCCGTGAACGACGACGTGATCCTCTTCGTCGTCCTCGCCGCCGGACTGCGCCCGGTACAGGCACCCGTGTCCCAGTGGGACGGCAACATCGACCCGGCCGCCGTACCGGAATCCACCTGGCGCAACGTGGACGCCGTCCTGACCACCAACCTGTACGGCCTGCCCGACCGCGTGGTCCAACTGGGCCGCCGCTGCGATCAGTTGGGGATCCCGCTCATCGAGGACGCGGCGCACGCCATCGGCACGCACGTGGATGGCCAGCCGATCGGCACCTTCGGCAAGGCCGCCGCCTTCAGCCTCTCCAAGCACGTGGCCGCCATGGCAGGCGGCTTCCTGGCCGTCGAGGACGCACGCACCCGCCGCGAGCTGGAACTCCTCCGCGACGACCTGCTCACCCCCCGCCGCCTCCGCGACGACCTCGCCACCACCCTCCGCCCCCTGGCCCGCTCGACTGTCCGCACCCTTCACCTCGTACGCCCCGTCTGGCGCACCATGCAACGCCTGGGCCTCCTCGAACGCGACGCCTTCCGCATGGCCCTGCACGCCCCCCGTCTGGCCGGCAGCGCCCGCCACGCCCCCAGCCTCGCCGCCTACGAACCCTGGGTCCGCGTCGACCTGCACGGCTTCCGCTCCCGCCACGGAGCCCTGGTCCGAGGCCAGCTGGAGCTACGGATGACCCTCCTGGAGGGCGACCTGGCACGCCGCAGGGCAGGCGTGTCACTCCTGTCCGGCACCACGTGGTCCACCCCGGCCCTACGCGACCGCTTGACCCACGACGGCCCACCGTCCCTCTTCCGCGTCCCGCTCCTGGTCAACGACCGCGACGCCCTGGCGGACCGCCTGGTCGACCACGGCATCGTCACCGGCTACATCTACGACCCACCGCTCGACGACTACGCGGGCGCAGAATTCGCAGAACCGTCCCCCGCGCCGGAGGCGGCCCGCTGGTTCGCGTCCCACACATTGCCGGCCGACCCCCTGACGGCCCGCAGGATCGCAGCGGCCCTGACGAAGGAGGGGGCAACCCCGGCCCACCCGCCCTTGTCGGCTCACCTGCCAGCCGCCGACCCGACGACCACTCCACCGACCCCCCTGGGTCACTAGGGTCGCCTGCAACCCCCAGGGGCGCGGGGAACTGCGCGACCAGCCCCCACGCACCCGCAGACAAAACACAACCAATCGCGGCACCCACCTCCCCCGCCTACCCTGAGAACGTGGCACGGTCCAACGACGAGATCGCCGCCCTACTCCAGGAGTACGCGGACCTGATCTCGATCACCGGAGGCGACGCGTTCCGAACGCGCACCTACGAAAAGGCCGCCCGCTCAATCGGCGGCTACCACACCGACGTGTCCAAGCTGGATGCCAAGGGCCTCCAGGAAATCCCCAATGTAGGCAAGTCGACCGCGGAGAAGATCCTCGAATACTTCTCCACCGGCACCGTCTCCGCCATAGAGAAACTCCGCGCAAAAATCCCAGCGGGCGTCCGCCAACTCACAGCCATCCCCACCCTCGGCCCCAAAAAGGCACTGGTCCTCTACGAGGAACTGGGCATCTCCACCACCGAGGAACTCGCCGAAGCCATCCACGAGGAGCGCCTGCGCGACCTAAAGGGATTCGGGCCGAAAACCGAGGAAAACATCCTCCACGGCATCGACCTGCTGAAATCCTCAGGCGACCGAGTCCTGATCGACGTGGCCATGAGCCTCGCCGAGGACATCGTCGCCGAGATGTCGCAGGTCACCGGCTGTATGCGCTGCGCCTACGCCGGTTCGCTGCGCCGCCTCCGCGAGACGATCGGCGATATCGACATCCTCGTCGCGGCGAAGAAGGCGGCGCCGATCATGCGGGCCTTCACCGAGCTGCCATATGTCTCCGAGGTCATCGCACAGGGCGAGAAGAAGACGTCGATCCGCACCGACAAGGGCCTCCAGGTCGATCTACGGGTCGTGCCGCCGGATTCCTGGGGCGCGGCGATGCAGTACTTCACCGGGTCGAAGGCGCACAACATCAGAACCCGGGAGATGGCCGTCCATAAAAAGCTCAAGCTCTCCGAGTACGGCCTCTTCGATACCGAGACCGGCGACAAAATCGTCTCCAAGACCGAGGAGGACGTGTACGCCCGCCTCGGCCTGCCGTGGATCCCGCCCACCCTGCGTGAGGACCGGGGCGAGATCGAGGCCGGGCTGCGCGACGAGCTGCCGGAGCTGATCCAGGAGAAGGACATCCGGGGCGATCTGCACACCCACACCGACCTCACGGACGGTCTCGCGCCGCTGGAGGAGATGGTCGCCGCGGCCGCCGAGCGCGGTTACGCCTACTACGCCGTCACCGACCACGGCCCCGACATGGCCATGCAGCGCATGACCGACGAACGGATCCTCGCCCAGCGGGCCCGCGTCCGAGAGCTGGACAGGGAGCATGGCGGCATGCGGGTGCTGCACGGCGCGGAGCTGAACATCGACCCCGACGGCGGTGTGGACTGGCCGCCCGAGTTCCTCGCCGATTTCGACCTGTGCGTGGCCTCGGTGCACTCGCACTTCAACCAGGACCGCGACGCCCTGACCCGGCGCATCGTCAAGGCCTGCGAGAATCCGCACGTCCACATCATCGGCCACCCCACCACCCGCCTCATCGGCAAGCGCCCCGCCATCGACGTCGACCTCGACGCGGTCTTCGCCGCCTGCGCGCGCACCGGCACGGCCCTGGAGATCAACTCCCACCCGGACCGGCTCGACCTGCGCGACGAGGACATCCTGCGCGCCAAGCGGCACGGCGTGAAGTTCGCCGTCGACAGCGACGCCCACGCCGTCATCCACCTTGCCTATCTGCGCTACGGGGTGGGCACGGCACAGCGTGGCTGGCTCACCAAGGACGACGTGATCAACACCTGGTCGCTGACCAGGCTGCGGCGCTTCCTGGACAAGGGCTGACCTCAGGCGACGTGCCGCGGAGGGCGTCGAGGGCGGTCCGCTCCCGCTCGTGTGCGAGTCGTGCAGGTTGAAATTCGTAGGAATCAAGGGCTTGTAGCGAGATTTGACGAGGGTTAATTTAACCGTCACTCGAAGCCGGGCCCGGGCTCCCGAGGGCTGTTCCCTGTGTGTTCGCCTTTTCATCGAGGAGTCGTGCCATGCCAGTTGACAAGGTCCAGATGTCGCGCCGAGGCTTCCTCGGCCTCGGAGTCGCGGCCGGCGTCGTGACGCTCACCGCGTGCGGTTCCGGCAGCGGCAGTTCGAGCGGCCCGCTCGTCATGACCGTCTGGGGCGGCGACGCCGACCGCAAGACGTACCAGAAGCGCATCGACCTGCTGGTGAAGAAGTACCCCGAGCTGAAGGTCAAGCTCCAGCTGATACCCAGCGATTCGTACCCCCAGAAGGTGCAGACGATGATCGCGGGCGGCAGTGGCCCGGACATCATGCAGGTCGCCGAGAGCGTCAACACCTACTCCAGCAAGAACCAGCTCCTGCCCCTCGACGACCTCGCCAAGAAGGCCGGCCTCGACACCGAGAAGCGGTTCGGCCCGGTCGGCTCCATCTACACCTACGAGGACGAGTTGTACGCGATCCCGGACCGCTCCGGCGCGATCACCGTGTACTACAACAAGGACCTGTACGAGAAGAAGGGCATCAAGGCCCCCACCGCCGACTGGACCTGGGACGACGCGCTCGACGCCTTCAAGGAACTCACCGTCCCCGGCAAGCAGTGGGGCTACACCGGCGCCGAGTGGTACCCGCAGTGGTGGAGCCTCGCGTACCAGAACGGCGGCACCATCATCGACGCGAACGGCCGCCCCGCCGTCGACAGCGACGAGGTCGTCGAGGCGCTCCAGTGGGCCGGCGACCTGGTCTTCAAGCACAAGGTGGCGCCGAGCAAGGCGGACTACGCCGACATGGGCTCCGAGGTCGGCGGCGACCAGGCCTTCCCGATGCAGAAGTGCGCCACGCACGCCAACGGCTTCTGGGTCACCGCCGGTCTCACGGACGCCAAGTTCGCGTGGGACATCGCGCCGATCTGGCGCGGCAAGAAGCAGGCCGTGTCCGCGTTCGGCAGCGGCCTCGCCATCTCCCGGACCTGCAAGCAGCGCGACAACGCCTTCAAGGCGATCGACTTCCTCACCTCGGACGCGGCGCAGCAGCAGATCATCGACGACGGAGAGGACGTACCGGCCAGCCTCGCGGTGCAGCAGAGCGACGCCTTCCTCAAGCCCGCGTGGATGAAGACCGACGTCGACATGGGCGCCTTCGCCGAGTCCAGCGGCTTCATCTTCCGCGCCCCGTTCATTCCCGAGTGGAACGAGATGATGTCGGCCATCGACGCCGGTCTCGCCGATTTCTGGCTCGGCAAGGAGAGCGCCAAGAAGGCGCTGACCGGCCTCCAGAAGGACCTCGAGTCCCTCATCAAGTCCGCTGGATGACCGGCGATGGCGACAACCACATCGCGGCGGCGCCGTGAGGCGCTCTGGTTCTATCTGTTCGTCTCGCCGTGGGTGATCGGGTTCCTGGTCTTCCTGTTCGGACCGATGATCGCGTCGGTCTACTACTCGATGACCGACTGGGACTCGTTCACCTCGCCCGTCTGGGTCGGGTTCCAGAACTACGTCACGCTGCTCACGGACGACCCCAGGTTCTGGAGGGCGCTGTGGCACACCTTCTACTACGCGGCGGTCTCCGTCCCGCTCGGCCTGGTGCTCGGCCTGTGGCTGGCGAATCTGCTCAACAAGCAGGTGCGGGCCCGGAAACTGCTGCGCACCCTGATCTATCTGCCGACCCTGGTGCCGCTCGTCGCCACGGCGATGATCTTCCGTCAGGTACTCGCCCCGAACGGTCCGTTCAATGACGCGCTCGGCCTGTTCGGCATCTCGGGCCCGTCCTGGCTCCTCGACGGCGACTGGGCGATCCCCGCGCTGGTCGTGATGTCGGCCTGGAGCGCGGGCGCCGCGACGGTGCTGCTGCTCGCCGCGATGAAGGGCATCCCGAGGGAGCTGTACGAGGCGGCCGAGGTCGACGGCGCGAGCGCGGTACGGCAGTTCTGGAGCATCACGCTGCCGCACCTGACCCCGATCATCTTCTTCAACCTGATCATGGGGCTGATCGGCGCCTTCCAGGTCTTCGCCCAGGTGTACATCCTGGTGCCGAAGGGCAAGCTGCCCGCGGCCTACGCCGGGGCCGAGACGATGGTGCCGTACCTCTTCGACCAGGCCTTCGGCAACTACCACATGGGCTACGCCTCGGCGATCTCCTGGCTGCTGTTCCTCGTGGTCCTCGTCTTCACACTGATCGCATTCCGCACCGCCCGGCGCTGGGTGTTCTACGAAACCGAGGTGAAGTGATGGCCGGCCTCCTTACCACCCCGGCGCCGCAACGGACGAAGGAGAACGGCCCGCAGCGCAAGGCTCGCGGAGGACCGGGCCCCGGCACCGTACGGGCGTTCCGGGCCACCCCGTTCACCTACGCGACGCTGATCATCGCGGCGGCGATCCTCACCATGCCGCTGGTGTTCGTCGGCTCCATCGCGCTCTCCAGCGACGCGACGGTGAACACCAACTCCTTCACCCTGTTCCCGACCGAGTTCCACTGGGAGAACTTCACCCGGGTCTTCGGCTCCGAGCTGCCGATGGGCCGCTTCCTGATCAACTCCGTGATCATCTCGCTCTGTTCGGTCGCCGGGCAGATGCTCTCCAGTGGTTTGGTCGGCTACGCCTTCGCCCGGCTGCGGGCCCCCGGCAAGAACGCGCTGTTCCTGATCGTCATCGCCACCATGATGATCCCGACGCAGATCACGATGATCCCGCAGTTCATCCTCTTCCGGGACCTGGGCTGGGTGAACACCTATCTGCCGCTGATCGTGCCGAACTTCTTCTCCAACGCCTTCAACGTGTTCCTGGTCCGGCAGTTCGTCTCCCGGCTGCCCAGCCAGCTCGACGAAGCCGCCATGGTCGACGGCCTCGGCTTCTTCGGCATCTACCGGCGGATCATGCTGCCGATGCTGTGGCCGGTGCTGATCGCGATCGGCATCTTCACCCTGACCCACACCTGGGGCGACTTCATGGGCCCGCTGATCTACCTCAACGACGAGTCCAAGATGCCGCTGTCCCTGGGCATCCAGTACATCACCAGCACCTCGGCGGCAGGCCAGTCACCGGCGTGGAACCTGGTCATGGTCGGCTCGGTCCTGCTCGCCCTGCCCATGATCATCGTCTACTACCTGGGCCAGAAGTACCTGTACGAGATGGACATCAGCGGCGGAAGCGCGGGAGTGAAGTGACCACCATCCACGTAGACGGCCAGGGCATCTGGATCGACGGCCGTCCCCGCACCCTGCTTTGCGCGTCCCTGTTCTACTTCCGCCTCCCGAGGGAGCAGTGGCGTGAACGGCTCGCACAGGTCCGGGCCTCGGGATACGAGTGCATCGACGTCTATCTCCCTTGGAACTTCCATGAGTCGGCGCCCGGCCGCTGGTCCTTCGAGGGTCGCAGGGACGTCGCCGCCTTCCTGGACCTCGCGCGGGAGGAGGGCCTGTACGTCATCGCGCGGCCGGGCCCGTACATCTGCTCCGAGTGGGACGGCGGCGCGCTGCCCGCATGGCTGGGCCTGGACGAGGAGTTGAGGGTCCGTCAGAACGAGCCGCGCTATCTGGAGCAGGTCACCGCGTGGTTCGACCAGGTGCTGCCGCTGCTGGCGGAGCGCCAGTACGGGGCGGGCGGTTCGGTGATCATGGTGCAGCTGGAGAACGAGCTGGACTTCTTCGACTGCGAGGACCGCCCCGGATACATGACCGCCCTGCGGGACACGGCACTTCGGCACGGCATCACCGTGCCGCTCATCGCCTGCTCCGGACAGGGCGACCTCGCGGGCGCCACCGGTGACGTGGACGGAGTCGTACCGGCCTGCAACTTCTACCCGGACGACGACTCCCCGGACATCGAGGCCGAGGTGCGCCGCTACGCCGCTCTGGTCGCCGAGCGCGGAGTGCCGTTGCTGGTCACCGAGACCAACCGGCGCCACCGGACGCTGCGGCGGCTGCTGGCGAGCGGAGCCAAGCTGATCGCGCCGTATCTCCAGTCGTCCGGCTGGAACTTCGGGTACACCCCGTCGAGCGGCAACTGGGGGCGCCCCGGCAACTTCATGAGCCACGGCTACGACTTCGGCGGCTACGTGACCTCGACCGGTCTGGAGCGCCCGGAGTACGCCGAGGCGCAGGTACTGGCCCGGGTCATGGAGACCTGGGGCCCTCAATTGGCCCTGGCGACAGCGGTGTCGTACGCCGGACTCGACTGCGACTTCCCCACGAGCCCGCAGCCCTCGGCGCTGGAGCTGGACGGGGGCGGCCGGTTGGTGGCCGTACCGCATCTGGGCGGTGAGCCCGGCACAGCGGTCGTCGAGGGCGTGCCGGTCGAGGTCGCTCCGGGGGCGTGTCCGCTGATGGCGGTGGACGTGCCGCTCGCCGGCGCCACCCTGAACCTCGCCTCGGCGGACCTCGTGGCGCGGGCGGACGGGGTGCTGGTGTTCTCCTCCGACGTGCCTGTCACCGTCGTACTGGACGGGACACGGACCGAGATCCCGGTGTCCGGACGGGAGACCCTGGCCGGGACCACGCTCGTGGTGCTGCCGTCGGCCGAGGCCGCACGGCTGCGGTCGGTCGACCCCGACGGCACCGTGCACCTCACCGACGCGCCGCAGCGGCCCGAGAAGGCCGCGCGTACCGCCGTGCGCGAGGTGCGGCGGCGGTACGACACGGCCCCCGAGGAGCCGGCCGGGCTGCACGCGTCGCCGCCCACGCTGGAGTCGCTCGGGGTGTACCGGGGCCGAGGCGCCTACCGGGCCACCACGGATCTGACGGATGTCGACGCGCTGCTGCTCACCGGCGCCGCCGACATCGTCGACCTGACGGTGGCGGGCCGGACGCACCCGCCGCTCGCGGGGTTCGGCGCGGCGCGGCGCATCGATGTGCGCGAGGTGACCGGCAGCGTCGAGATCGACGCCGTCGTGGAGATCTGGGGCCACGCCAACTTCGACGACGCCCGTCTGCCCGCGCTCCGCCTCGGTGCCCTGCGGGGCCTGGGCACCCTCTGGAAGGTCCGGCACACCACGGACGTGTCCGCCCTGTGGACGGTGCACGGCCACTGGGCCGGGACCCCGGCCCCCATCCGGGTGCTCGGCGGCTGGAGCAGCACCCGGGTCGCGGCGCCGCTCACCTACACCCGTACGGTCCACTCGCCCACCCCGTCGGCGCTGCACCTGCGCGGCGTCGTCGAACCGCTGCGGGTGAGTGTGGACGACGGTGAGCCGGTGACCGTCCACACCGACAGTCCCTGGGTGCTGCTGACCGCCGGCACCCACCAGGTCTCGGTCACGCTGCCGCACCACCCGAGCGGAACGGCCCCGCGCGCCGAGCTGCTCGCGCTCGACGCCGTACGGGACTGGTCGTGTGCGGTGCAGGACGACGAACTGCTGACCGCGTTCGCCGCCGGCGCCGGACGCACGGAGGAGGTACGGCTGCCGCTGGCGCTGAAACCGGGGGAGGAGGCATGGCTGGACGTCGACCTCCCGTCCTCGCCCGACGGATATCTGGTCCGGCTGGACGCCACGCAGGTCCGGGTGACCGGATGGGCCGGTGGAGAGTGCGTGGGGCGTGTGTGGTGCGGCGAGCGGCCCGACTTCTCGGGCGGTGACCCCGACGCACTCTGGGTGCCGCCGAACTGGCCGGGCCTGACCCTGCTCGCCCAGGGTATTCAGGGGCGTGGGACACCGGAGATCCGTACGCTGTGGCTGGGGGGACCGACCGACTGAGGGGGGAACGCCGGTGGCCCGGCACACGGTCCGAGACGTTCGCAGCCAGAACCGTTTCGAGGTGCTGCACGCACTGTTCGACCTCGGACCGTCCTCCCGCCAGGAACTCGCCCGGCACACGGGCCTCAGCCAGGCCACCGTGACGACGCTGGTCGGCGAGTTCCTGGCGGAGGGCGTGCTGCACATCGCCGCCATGGAGCGCAATGCCGTGGGACGGCCCTACGAACGGCTCACGATCAACGCGGACCGTGGCCGCGTCGTCGGAGTCGACGTCGCCGAGACCTATGTCGACGCCACGGTGTACGACCTGGCTCTCGGCGTCCTGGGCCGGCACGAGGCGGCCCTCGACGAGCACCAGCACGACCAGGCGTACGTCATCGACGGCATCGTCGGCGCGATCGAGGCCGCCCTCGACGCGGACGGCACCGACCGCGACCGGATCGTGGGAGTCGGCGTCAGCATGCCGGGCCATGTCCAGCATGACGCCGGGGTCTCCGTCTTCGCGCCGAACTGGAACTGGCACGACGTCCACATCGAGGAACTGCTCGCCGAGCGGCTGCGGCTGCCGGTGTACGTCGACAATCCGCTGAAGGCGGCGATCCTGTCCGAGATGTGGTTCGGCGTCGGGCGCGTCGTCGACAGCATGGCCGTGGTCAACATCGGCACCGGTGTCGGAGCCGGTATCGCCATCGAGGGCACTCTGGTCCGCGGCAGCACCAACAACGCCGGCGAATGGGGACACACCCTCCTGATGCTGGACGGCCGCCCTTGCCGCTGCGGTCGCCACGGGTGCGTCGAGGCCTACGTCGGTGCTCCCGGCCTGGAGGCGACGCTGGCCGAGATCGACCCGTCCCATCCGGCGCTCGGCCGTCCCGGGCAGCGGGACTTCGTCGAGTCCGTCGCCGGCGGACTGGCCGCGGGGGACCCGGTGCTGCGGGAGCTCGTCCGGCGCACGGGCCGCTGTCTCGCCGCCGCCCTCGGCGACCTCGTCAATCTGCTCAACGTCCCGAAGGTGACCCTCACCGGCTGGCTGCCCGAGGCGCTGGCCCCGTGGCTCGTCCCCGCCGTACGGGACGAACTGCCCCGTCATGTGCTCCCGGGTTCCCTGCCCGGCCTCACCGTCGAGCTGTCCGAGGTGCCCGGCAACGCCGTGGGCCTGGGCATGGCCGCCTTCACCCTGGAGCAGTTCCTCGCCCGGCTCGGCCTGGTCAGCCCGGCACGGACCCGACCGCAGCCGGGTGCCCAGACCGCCCAGCCGATCGGCTGACCCGCCCGCCCAACGGCACGCCCCCGCACCCGGGTTGATCCACGCCACCGCTCCCGCACTTCGTGATCTTCATCCCGTTTGAGTGACGCCCTGGAAGGGGAGCGTGCCGAGCGTGGGCCGGGCCGAACGGGTCAGGCTTTGCCCATGTCGCCGCAGAGGGGTTGTCCTGACATTACGTCCCTGCCTAGGGTCGCCCTCGAAGTGCAAGCGCTTTCTGAAGCGGGCTGTCCGCCGGCCGTCCGAGGAGAACCGCATGTCCCCACGCTCCGCCCGTCGCCGTGCCGCAGTGATCGGCACCGGCGCCATCGTCAGCGGCAGTCATCTCCCCGCCCTGAGACACCACGCCGACCGGGTGGAGCTGGTCGCCGCCGTCGATGTGGACCAGGCCCGCCTGGACGCCTTCCGTGAGCTCGCGGGCGAGGGCGTCGCCGGGTACACCTCGGCCGGGGGCATGCTGGACGCCGTACGCCCCGACCTGGTCCTGATCGGTACGCCGCCCTCGCTGCACCGGGAGCAGACGATCGCCGCGCTCAAGGCGGGCGCCTGGGTGCTGTGCGAGAAGCCGCTGTGTCTGTCGCTCTCCGAGTACGACGACATCGCCGCGGCCGAGCAGGCGTCGGGCGCCTACGCCTCGGTGGTCTTCCAGCACCGGTACGGCTCCGGCGCCGTGCACGCCCGCGAGCTGATCACGAGCGGTGAGCTGGGCGCCCCGCTGGTCGCGCACTGCCAGACGACCTGGCACCGGGACGCCGCCTACTACGCGGTGCCGTGGCGCGGACGGTGGGTCACCGAGGGCGGCGGGCCCACGATGGGGCACGGCATCCACCAGTACGACCTGCTGCTGCATCTGCTCGGCCCCTGGGCGGAGATCCGGGCCATGGCGGCGCGCATGGTCCACGACACCGAGAGCGAGGACGTCTCCACGGCCCTGGTGCGGTTCGAGAACGGCGCCCTCGCCACCGTCGTGAACAGCGTGCTGTCCCCGCACGAGGTCAGCCGTATCCGCATCGACTGCGCCGACGCGACCGTCGAGCTCACCCACCTCTACGGCCACCGCAACGACGACTGGGTCTACACCCCGGCCCCGCACACCCCCTCCGAGCGTGCCACCGCCTGGCGCACCCCGGCGGCCGACGTGCCCAGCTCGCACACCGCCCAGCTCGGCGCTCTCCTCGACGCCTTCGACAACGGTGTCCGACCGCCCGGCAGCGGCCCGGACGCCCGGGCCACCCTCGACTTCGCCGCCGCCCTCTACAAGTCGGCGTTCACCGGACACCCGGTGTACGCGGGCGAGATCGGGCCCGGCGACCCCTTCTACCCGGCCATGCACGGAGACCACCCCCACTGGGCCCCCAAGGAGCGCGCATGAGCATCCGCGTCACCCACGCGCACGGCGACCACATCGCGGTGACGGTACCGAACGGCACCGAGATCCTGCGCTACGTCTACCGCCCCGACCCGGACGCCTTCGAGTCCCGCAAGCCCTACGCCCACCCCGTGCGCACCCTCGCCGGACACACCGTGACCGGCTACCGGCCCAGCGACCACCGCTGGCACAAGGGCCTCCAGATGACCGCGAGCCATCTCTCCGGGCAGAACTTCTGGGGCGGCAACTGCTATGTCCACGGCCAGGGTTACCTCCCGCTGCCCGAGCGGATCGGTTCGATGCGGCACGACGGCTTCCCGGAGTTCACCGTCGAGGACGACCGGCTGACCATCGCCGAGGAGCTGACCTGGGTCGAGAACGGTGGCGAGGAGTGGGCGCGCGAACTGCGCGGACTGACCGTCCACTCGGTGGACGAGGAGGCCGGTGCCTGGGCCCTGGACTGGTCGATCGAGCTCACCAACGTCCGCGCCGAGCCCCTGCGGTTCGGGTCCCCGACCACCGAGGGCCGGGAGCTGGCCGGTTACACCGGACTCCAGTGGCGCGGCCCCCGCGACTTCACCGGCGGCACCGCCTTCGCGCCCGAATCCGACGCGGACGCCGAGAAATTGATGGGCAGTCAGGGGCCGTGGCTGGCCTACACCACCGAGCACGACGACATCGACGGACACTCCACGCTCGTGTTCGCGCACGCGCCGGAGAACCTGGAGGCGCTGCACGAGTCGCACTGGTTCGTGCGCTCCGAACCGATCCCCACCGTCGCGTTCTCCTGGGCGTTCTTCGAGGAGTTCGAGCTGCCGCCGGGGGAGTCCTTCGCCTATCGGTACCGGGTGGTGTTCGCCGACGGGGCCTGGGACCGGGAGCGGGTGGCCGCCCATCTGAAGGGGATGCCGTGGTGAAGCCGCAGTTGCCGCACCCGCTGCCGGGCGCCGTGGGCCTGTCCCACCTCAGCGCCTACGACTGGGAGGCCGTCGACGGTGTGTGCGGCGGCAGCCCGCATCTGCACCTGGTGTGCACCGAGGCGTACGTCGTCACCGGCGGCCGGGGTGCCGTGCAGACGCTGAGCCCCGACGGCTACCGGGACATCCCCCTGGAGCCGGGCTCCATCGCCTGGTTCACGCCCGGGACCGTGCACCGCATGGTGCAGGGCGGCGATCTGCGGATCACCGTGCTGATGCAGAACAGCGGCCTGCCGGAGGCCGGGGACGCCGTCTTCACGTTCCCGCCGGAGGTGCTGGCCGATCCCGAGAAGTACGCGGCCGCCGCAGTGCTCCCGCCAGGTTCGGAGCCGGAGGCCGCCCGGCGCCGCAGAGACCTCGCCGTCGAGGGCTATCTGCCGCTGCGCGAGGCGCTCGTCGCCGGGGACGACGGCCCGTACCGCGAGTTCCAGCGGGCCGCCGCACGGCTCGTGCGGGCCAAGGCGCCGAACTGGCGTGAGCTGTGGCGGGCCGGCGCGCTGGCCACCGCCGAGCGCACGGGCGCCCAACTGGATGCGCTGGAGGCAGGGGAACCGGCGTATCTCGGGGACGCGACCGCGTACGAGGCCGGGCCGACGAGGCTCGGCGGGTTCGGGATGTGCGGACGCCGGGACGAGTACAACCTGCGCGGGACGACACAGCCGTATCAAGGCGACTAGCAGGCAAGGGGGGCCGGGGGGCCAACAGAAAGCCCGAGGAGAGAAAGAGGTGACCTCGGCATGCCCGGACACAGGACAAAGGGGTTCTGGTCGTCGGCCGCCGCACTCGCGCTGTGCGCGATGGTGGCGGGCTGCTCAGGATCCGGGGAGTCGGTCGGCGGCGGCAAAGTCGTGCTGCGCTACACGTGGTGGGGCAACCCCGACCGCGCGGAACGCACCGAGCAGGCCCTCGCCCTGTTCGAGAAACAGCACCCCGACATCCAGGTGCAGACGTCGTTCTCGGCCTACGAGGCCTACAAACAGAAGCTCGCCACCCAGGCCGCGGGCGGCGACGCCCCCGACGTGATGCAGCTCGACTACCGGCAGATCGACCAGTACGCCTCCGGCGGCGTTCTGCTCGACCTCGGCGAGCAGAAGGCCGCCCTGCGCACTGGCGAGATCGACGCGGGCCTGCTCGCCACCGGCCGGCTCGACGGTACGCAGTACGCCATCCCTCAGGGCCGCGGCACCGAGACGATCGCCTACGACGTCAAGGCATGGAAGGCGACCGGCGTACCGCTCCCGGGCCGCGGCTGGACCTGGAGCGAATGGGCCGACACCATGCGGGCCCTGGCCGAGAAGACCGGCAAGCCCGGCGCCACCGACCCCGGCCAGAGCGAGGACGCCTTCGAGGTCTGGCTGCGCGGCCAGGGCAAGTCCCTCTACACGAAGGGCGGCGAACTCGGCTTCACCGCCGCTGACTTGACCCGCTGGTGGACCTTCACCGACAAGCTGCGGCGCGAGGGCGCCGTCTCGCCCGCCGAGCAGACCACCCAGCTCGACGGCTCCGTCGAGAACACCCCGCTCGGCCGCGGTGAGGCCCTGTCCGACTCCAACTGGGACGCCCCGGCCAGCGGTTTCCTCGCCCTCATACCCAGCGGCGTCGCGCTCGCTCCGATGCCCTCCGGCGAGGACGGCACACCCGGCCAGTACTACAAGCCGTCGATGTTCCTCGGTGTCGGCGCCAACACCAGCCACCCCAAGGAGGCGGCCCAGCTGGTCGACTTCCTCATCAACGACGAGGAGGCGGCGAAGGTCCTCGGCGCCACCCGCGGCATCCCCGTCAACGACTCCGTCCGCAAGGAGATCGAGCCACAGCTCGAGGACTTCGACAAGACGGTCGCCGACTACCAGAGTTCCCTGGAGGGCACCCTCAACCCGCCGCCACAGGCCCCGCCCTCGGGCGACAACGCCCTCCAGACCACCTTCCAGCGCGACTACGACCAGGTGTCGTACGAGCGCATGTCGCCCCGCGAGGCGGCCGAGAACTACGTCACCGAGGCGAAGGCGGAGCTGCGGTCATGACCACCACCCTGATACCCACGACCGCCAGGACGGCCTCCCCGAAACGCCGCGTGAAGCGTGAACGCCAGGGCCCCGCCTGGGTGTTCCTGTCCCCCTGGGTGCTCGGCGCGATCGTCCTGACCCTGCTGCCGATGGCTGTGTCGCTGTACCTGTCCTTCACCGACTACGACCTGTTCAACCCGCCGCGCTGGGTGGGCCTGCGCAACTACGTCCAGATGTTCACCGAGGACCCCCGCTACTGGCGTTCGGTGACGACCACCCTGACGTACGTCGTCATCGCCGTGCCCCTCCAACTGGCCCTCGCCCTCGTCGTCGCGCTGGCCCTGAAGTCCATGAAGCGCGGCAAGGCCTTCTACCGCTCCGCGTTCTACGCCCCCTCCCTGCTTGGCGCGTCGATGTCCATCGCCCTGGTCTGGCGGGCGGTCTTCAACGACGGCGGCACGGTGGACAACCTCTTCGGCACCGGCGGCTGGGTCAACCAGCCCGGCTGGGCGCTGCTCGCCGTGGCGCTGCTGACGGTGTGGCAGTTCGGGGCACCCATGGTCATCTTCCTCGCCGGACTCCAGCAGATCCCGGCCGAGCTGTACGAGGCGGCGGCCGTCGACGGGGCGGGGAAATGGCGGCAGTTCCTGTCCGTCACCGTCCCCATGCTGTCCCCGGTGCTCTTCTTCAACCTGGTCCTCCAGACCATCCAGGCCTTCCAGGTCTTCACACCCGCCTTCGCCATCGGCGCCGGCAAGGGCGGCCCCGCCGACTCCACCCTCGTCTACACCCTCTACCTCTACGACCGCGGCTTCGTCGCCTCCCACATGGGCTACGCCTCCGCCATGGCCTGGGTTCTCCTGCTGGTGATCGGCGCCGTCACGGCGGTGCTGTTCCGCACCTCGCGCTCCTGGGTCTTCTACGCCTCCGAGGGGGACCGATGACAGCAACTGCCGTGACTCGTAAGCCGGTTCGCTGGGGGCGGGTCGCCCTGCACGTCGGCTGCCTCGCCGCCCTGCTGGTGATGCTCTACCCCCTGGCCTGGCTGCTGGCCACCTCGCTCAAGCCCGCCGACGAGGTCATCGCCAGCCTCGATCTGCTGCCGCGCCATCTGGAGTGGTCGAACTACTCGACCGCCCTGGACGGCGTCAACGACGTCTCGATCTGGCGGCTGCTCAGCAACTCGCTGCTGATCGCGGGCGGCGCGGTCCTCGGCAACGTGATCAGCTGCTCGCTCGCCGCCTACGCCTTCGCGCGACTCCGCTTCCGGTTCCGTGGCCCGCTGTTCGCCTTCATGATCGCGACGATCATGCTGCCGCACCACGCAGTGCTGATCCCGCAGTACATCATCTTCAACCAGCTCGGCCTGGTGAACACCTACTGGCCGCTGATCCTCCCGAAGTTCCTGGCCACGGAGGCGTTCTTCGTCTTCCTCATCGTGCAGTTCATGCGCGGCCTGCCCCGCGAGCTGGAGGAGGCGGCCCGGATCGACGGCTGCGGCCCCTTCCGCAGCTTCTTCTCGATCGTGCTGCCGCTCACCCGCCCGGCGCTGATCACCACGGCGATCTTCACCTTCATCTGGACGTGGAACGACTTCTTCACCCAGCTCATCTATCTCTTCGACCCGGACAAGTTCACGCTCACGCTCGCCCTGCGGCAGTTCGTGGACGCCTCCAGCAGCTCGGCGTTCGGCCCGATGTTCGCCATGTCGGTGATCGCGCTGCTGCCGATCGTGCTGTTCTTCCTCGCCTTCCAGCGCTTCCTGGTGGAGGGCATGGCCAGCTCCGGGCTCAAGGGGTGAACGGCATGCGCGACGAGGTGTTCGGGCCGCGGATGACCCTGTTCGCCGATGTGCTCAGCGTCGGTCTCGCCACGGCCCTGGTGTCCCTGCCCCTGGTGACGATCCCCGCAGCCCTCTCGACCGCCTGCGCGGTGCTGCGTGGCGCGGGGGAAGGGCAACCGGCCACCGCTGGGCGGTACTTCGCACTGCTACGGCGGCGGCTGCGGGCCGGTGACCTGGTGGCGGGTGGCGCCGCCGTGGCCGGCGTGCTGCTGTGCGCCGCCGACCTGGCGCTGGCACGGGCCGGGCTGCCCGGGGCGCCGCTGTTCGCAGTCGTGGCCGCGGGGATCGGGGTGGCCGCCCTCGTGGTGGGCCTGAGGGCATGTGCCCGTCCCGAGGCGCTCACCGACTGGCCTGCCGCCCTGCGCGAGGCCGCGCGGGACGCCGTACGGGATGTCGGTGGAAGTGCGCTGGTGCTGCTCGCGGTGGCGACGGCTGCTCTGTGCGCGTGGATGTTGTTGCCGCTGGCCTTCCTCGCGCCGGGGCCGTTGGCGTTGGCGCTGACTGCCGTTCATTTCCGACTGGCCGTCATATCCGAGAATTAAGCGGTCATTTGCGCGCATGCGGTGTGAGGAGACGGTTGGGGTGTCAATCATCTTGACATGAACCTGCGGCCCGACGGGCGGGCCGCAGTCTCATGGAGGTGTGGAATGCACCGCAGACTCGCCACCGGTCTCGTCGCCTCAGCCCTCTCCCTCGGCACCGTCCTCGCCACCGCATCCGCCGCCGACGCCGCCCCCGCCGACAAGCCCCAGGTCCTGTCCAGCTGGACCCAGACCAGCGCGTCCAGCTACAACGCCTGGGTCTCCGCCCGCGGCAACCAGTCCGCCTGGTCCGCCTACGGCTTCGACTGGTCCACGGACTACTGCTCCTCCTCGCCCGACAACCCCTTCGGCTTCCCCTTCGCCACGTCCTGCGCCCGGCACGACTTCGGGTACCGCAACTACAAGGCGATGGGCACGTTCAGCGCCAACAAGTCCCGCATCGACAGCGCGTTTTATGAGGACCTCAAGCGTGTGTGCGCGGGGTACGGCGGTGCCACGAAGACCGCCTGCAACAGCACGGCCTGGACGTACTACCAGGCCGTGAAGGCCTTCGGCTGAAACGTGGAGGGGCGCCGCTCGTGCGGCGCCCCTCGTGTGTTGTCAGTCCGCTGCCCGGAAAGACCGCAGCCGCAGGGAGTTGCCGACCACGAAGACCGAGGAGAAGGCCATGGCCGCTCCGGCGATCATCGGGTTGAGCAGTCCGGCCGCCGCCAGCGGCAGGGCCGCCACGTTGTAGGCGAAGGCCCAGAACAGGTTCGAGCGGATGGTGCCGAGGGTCCTGCGGGAGAGCCGGATCGCGTCGGCCGCGACGCGCAGATCGCCGCGCACCAGGGTCAGATCGCCGGCCTCGATCGCCGCGTCCGTCCCCGTGCCCATCGCCAGGCCCAGGTCGGCCTGGGCGAGGGCGGCCGCGTCGTTGACGCCGTCGCCGACCATCGCGACCGAACGGCCCTCGCCCTGAAGCCGCTTGACGACATCGGCCTTGTCCTGCGGCAGCACCTCGGCGATGACGTCCTCGGGTGCGATACCGACCTCGCGGGCGACGGCCTCGGCGACCGCCCGGTTGTCGCCGGTCAGCAGGATCGGGGTGAGGCCGAGGGCACGCAGCCGCCGGATCGCCTCCGCGCTGGTCTCCTTCACCGCGTCGGCGACCTCCAGGACCGCCCGCGCCTCACCGTCCCAGGCAACCGCGATGGCGGTACGACCGGACGCCTCCGCCTCCGACTTGGCACGCGCGAGGTCGGTCGGCAGTGCCATGGCCCACTCTTTGAGGAGCCGCTCACGGCCCACCAGCACCGCGTGGCCGTCGACGATGCCCTGCACGCCGAGTCCCGGCACATTCGCGAAGTCCTCCGGCGTGGGCAGCGAACCGAGCTTCTCCAGCGCGCCATCCGCCACGGCACGGGCGATCGGGTGCTCGGAGGCGTGCTCCAACGCGCCCGCGAGACGCAGGACTTCGGCCTCGTCGGTGTTGTCCGCGGTGTGCACGGCCAGCAGGGTCATCCGGCCGGTGGTGACCGTGCCCGTCTTGTCCAGGACGATGGTGTCGACCTTGCGGGTGGACTCCAGTACCTCGGGCCCCTTGATCAGGATCCCCAGCTGCGCGCCGCGCCCGGTGCCCACCATCAGCGCGGTCGGCGTGGCCAGGCCCAGGGCGCATGGGCAGGCGATGATCAGTACGGCCACTCCGGCGGTGAAGGCCGCCGCCGTGCCCGCGCCATTGCCGAGCCAGAAGCCGAGGGTGCCCAGCGCGAGGGCGATCACGATCGGTACGAACACGGCGGAGATACGGTCCGCGAGCCGCTGTGCCGCGGCCTTGCCGTTCTGCGCGTCCTCCACCAGCCGGGCCATCCGGGCGAGCTGGGTGTCCGCGCCCACGCGGGTCGCCTGTACGACGAGCCGGCCGCCGGCGTTGATCGTCGCCCCGGTGACTGGGTCGCCCTGGGCGACCTCGATCGGCACGGACTCGCCGGTGAGCATGGAGGCGTCCACCGCCGAGGAGCCCTCGACGACCGTCCCGTCGGTGGCGATCTTCTCGCCGGGCCGTACGACGAAGCGGGTGCCGACTTTCAACTCCGAGACAGATATGGTCCGTTCACGCCCGTCGTCACCCAGCACGGTGACGTCCTTGGCGCCCAGCTCCAGCAGCGCCTTGAGCGCCGCACCGGCCTTGCGCTTGGAGCGGGCCTCGAAGTACCGCCCGGCCAGGATGAAGGCGGTGACACCGGCCGCCGCCTCCAGATAGATGTTCCCCGAGCCGTCGCCGCGCGCGATGGTCAGCTCGAAGGGGTGCGTCATGCCCGGCTCGCCCGCGGTGCCGAGAAACAGCGCCCACAGGGACCAGATGAAGGCGGCCGACGTACCGACCGAGATCAGCGTGTCCATGGTGGCCGCGCCGTGCCGCAGATTGGTGAACGCCGCCTTGTGGAAGGGCCAGGCGGCATACGTCACGACGGGCGCCGCCAGCGTCAGCGACAGCCACTGCCAGTACTCGAACTGCAGGGCCGGGATCATGGCCATCGCGACGACGGGCACGGCGAGGGTCACAGCGGTGATCAACCGGTCCCGGAGCGGGCGCAGTTCATCGTGCTCGTCGCGGCTCTCGGGCTCTTCCTCCCGGAGGGGCTCCTGCGCAGTGTACCCGGTCGCCTCGACGGTGGTGATCAGATCCTGGACGGAGACGTCACCGCCGTAGCTGACCTTCGCCTTCTCGGTGGCGTAGTTGACGGTGGCGGTGACGCCGTCCATCCGGTTCAGCTTCTTCTCGATGCGCGCCGCGCACGAGGCGCAGGTCATGCCGCCGATGGCGAGCTCTACCTCGGTCGTGGGGTCGGACGCGGTGGTGGTCATCGCTGCTCCTCGTGCGGGGTGCGGGCGGTTCGGGGGCGGGTCAGGCGGCGCGGCCGGTGAGCTCGTAGCCGGCGTCGTCGACGACCTCTCCCATGAGCGCGTCGTCGGGCTCGGTGGTGCTGGTGACGGTGACGTGTCCGGTCGCGAGATCGACATCGACGCCGGTGACGCCGTCCAGCTCGCCTATGGCCTTGGTGAGCGTGGCCTTGCAGTGGGCGCAGCTCATACCGGCGACGGCGTAGGTGGTGGTGGACATCGGTTCCTCCTGGTGCGGGGTCGGGATCGGGGTCGGGGTCGACCTCTATACGGGGCGGGGGTATCCTTGCCGGTGTCCATGTATACCCCTAGGGGGTAGGCAACGCAAGCTCGGATCCGGGTTGACTTCATACCCCCCAGGGGTATGGTGAGGTGCATCGCAGAACCGTATGAAGGACCCGACCCGCAGGAGACCGCCATGCATGCCGGACTGAAGATCACCGCGTTCGCCGCGGCGCTGGCCGCGACCTTCGGCACCGCCTATGGCGTGGGCCAGGGCCTCGACCCTGTCGTCGACGACCCCGCGCCCGCGCGGCACGACAGTCACAGTGAGGCGACGCCGGAGCCCGAGGGGGGTGGCGGAGGCGGGACGCACGTCCCCGGCGGCCTCCAGATCTCCGAGGGCGGCTACACCTTCGACCTGAGGACGCCGCGTGTCACCGCCGGCAAGCGCGCCGATCTCAGCTTTGTGATCCGCGACAGCGCCGGCCGTGCCGTCACCGCGTTCCAGCGGGAGCACGAGAAGGAACTGCACCTCATCGTCGCCTCAAGCGACCTGGTCACCTTCCGCCATGTGCACCCCACCCGCGCCGCCGACGGCACATGGAGCATCCCCCTAGAGCTGCCCCGCGCGGGCGGCTACCGCGTCTTCGCCGACTTCACCCCGGCGAAGCCGAACGCCGAGAACCTCATCCTCGGCGCGGACCTCGCGGCATCGGGCTCCTACGCGCCGCAGCCGCTGCCCGCCGTGAACACCACGGCGAAGGTCGACGGCTACGAGGTCCGCCTCGACGGCGCCCTGCGCCCGGGCAAGGAGAGCGACCTCAAACTGAAGGTCTCCCGCAACGGCCGCCCCGTCACCAACCTCCAGCCCTACCTCGGCGCCTACGGCCACCTGGTGGCCCTGCGCTCCGGCGACCTCGCGTACCTGCACGTCCACCCGAACGGCGAACCTGGCGACGGCAAGACCAAGCCCGGCCCTGAGATCTCCTTCGCGGCTACGGCGCCGAGTAGCGGGACTTACCGGCTGTTCCTCGACTTCAAGCACGAGGGGCAGGTGCGGACGGCGGAGTTCACGGTGCGGGCGGGTGCGGGGTCGGGGGCGGGGGCTGTGGAGGCGCCGGCGCATGAGGGTGGGGGTGAGGGGCACGGGCACTGAGAGGGCGGCCTGAGATCGCGGGAGGGGGCGGGGGTATCCGAGGCCCGGCTCAGCCCCTGCCGCCGAGGTACGGGGGCGCTTCCTGGGCTCAGCGCCTGCCGCCGAAGCGTGCGGGGCATCCCTTGGGCTCGGCTCCTGCCATCGAAGCGCGCGGGGGCCCGGGGCTTAGTGCCCGCCGGCGGGTGTCGCCCGTCGAAGCGCGTGTCATCCCGGGGCTCAGCGACCGCCGCCGACGCATGGGGGGTCCCGGGGGCTCAGTGCCTGCCGCCGATGTCTGCTGCCGAGGCGCGCGGGTCATTCCCCGGGTCTCAGCGCCTGCGGGCGGCGCCGCCCGGCGAAGCGCGCGGGGGCATCGCTTGGGCTCAGCGCCTGCCGTCGAAGTATGGGGGGCCTTCCTAGGCTCAACGCCTGCCGCTGGAGGATGCGGGGCCCCAGGGCTCAGCTCCCGTTGGCGGTGTCGCCCGACAATGCGCGCGGCATCCCGGGGGCAATGCCCGCCGCCGACGCACGCGGGGTCCCTGGGGGCTCAGCGTCTGCCGCTGATGCCTGCTGCCGAAGCACGCAGGTCATTCCCCGGGCCTCAGCGCCCCCCGGCGGCGCCGCCCACCGAAGCACAGGGGGGCACCCCTTAGGCTGAGCGCCCGCCACCGAAGCAGCGGGACCCCAGGCCTCAGCTCCCGCCGACAGCCAAAGCACACACGGCCGCGCGGCCACCCCCAGAAAAGAACCCCCCGCCCTCAGATCCGCCCCGCCCGCCGCTGCCCCCGCAACAGCACCCCCAGATACACCCCACCCACCACTGCGGTCACCACCCCCACCGGCAACTGAGCCGACTCATGGATCCGCTGGGACGCGAAGTCCGCGACAACCACAAGCAGCGCACCGGTACACGTGGCCGCCAGCAGGTTGGGCCCAGGCGCGCGGGTGAGGCGTCGGGCCAGTTGAGGTGCGATGAGGGCCACGAACGGGATTGGCCCGGCCGCAGCGGTCGCCACCGCGCACGCCGCCGTCGCCAGCACCAGGATCACCAGCCGGGTCCGTTGAACCGGTACCCCGAGCCCGCCCGCCACGTCGTCGCCCATCTCCAGGATCCTCAGCCTGCTCGCCGCCAGCGCCACCAAGGGCAGGACCACGAGCAGGCCAAGGGCGGCCGGGCGGACGTCCGTCCAACTCCGGCCGTTGAGGCTGCCGTTGAGCCACACCATGGCCTGCGCGGCTTGCGTGAAGCGGGCCTTGGCGAGGAGGTAGGCGTTGACGCCCTGCAGCAGCGCGCTCACCCCGATACCTACCAGCACCAGCCGGTATCCGTGGACACCCTGCCGCCACGCCAGCACATAGACCAAGACGGCGGTCGCGAGGCCGCCACCCACCGCGCCGACCGCGATCTGGCCCCCGGTCCCGCCGACCAGCAGGACCACCAGCAAGCCCCCGGTGGCGGAGCCGTAGGTGAAGCCGACGATGTCGGGGCTGCCCAGCGGATTGCGGGTCAGGCTCTGGAAGAGGGCGCCGCTCAGGCCGAGCGCCGCGCCTACGAGGATGCCGGTCAGCAGGCGGGGCAGCCGGAGGTCGTTGATCACGAAGTCGGTGCGCGGGCTGCCGTTGCCGAGCAGGGTGCGGACCACGTCCGCCGGGGAGATCGTGTACTCGCCGGTGCCGAGCGCGAGGACGCCCATGAAGGCGGTTGTCGCCAGCACCAGCACACAGACCGTGACCACTCGCACGTCCACCCGTAGCGAGAAGCGGTGCGAGCGGCTCCGTACGACATGGGAACGGGGGCGGGCCGGAGCGTGTGTCGTCATGTCGTCACCGTCCTGCGGTAGCGGACCAGGGCGATGAAGACCGGGGCGCCGACCACCGCGGTGACCACGCCCGCGTCCAGCTCGTCGGGGCGTACGACGATCCGGCCGAGGACGTCCGCGAACAGCAGCAGCGCCGGTGCGAGCAGCATCGACAGCGGCAGCGTCCAGCGCTGGTCGGCGCCGGCGATCAGCCGGGCGATGTGCGGCACGGCCAGGCCGACGAAGACCAGCGGCCCCACGGCCGAGGTCGCCGCCCCGCACAGCAGCGTCACGGCCAGCAGGCCGACGAAGCGTGTCCGGTCCACATGCGCGCCCAGCGCCCGCGCGCCGTCGTCGCCCAGCGCGAGCGCGTTCAACGGCCGGACCAGCACCAGCGCGAGGACGAGACCCACCGCGACGAACGGTGTGATCGTCCTCAGCGTCTCGCTGTCGGCCCGCGCCAGCGAACCCACGCTCCAGAACCGCAGTTGGTCCAGGGCCTGGGCGTCGAGCAGCATCAGTGTCTGACCGATGCCGGTGAACACGGCGGCGATCACCGCGCCGCCGAGCGCGAGCCGTTCCGGAGTCGCGCCGCCGCGACCGCCCGAGGCCAGCGAGTACACCAGCAGCCCCGCCACCACCGCGCCGACCATGGCGAACCACACCGAGGCCCACAGGCTGGTGACGCCGAGCGCGGTGATGGACAGCACGACCCCGGTGGCGGCGCCCGCGTTGATGCCGAGCAGTCCCGGATCGGCCAGCGGATTGCGGGTGAGCGCCTGGATGAGCGCGCCCGCGACGCCGAGCGCCGCACCGGCCGTGATGCCGGCCAGCGTGCGCGGCACGCGGACGTCCCAGATCACCGAGGCCGCGGTCGAGCCGTCGTCGTGGAGCAGCGCGTCGTAGACGACGTCCAGCGGCAGGGCGCGCGAGCCGATCGCGAGGCTGAGCAGGGCGGCGACGACCAGCAGGAGCAGGGCGCCGGCCACAGCGATCGTACGCCCGAGCGACTTGCTTCTCTGTGCAAGAGGGGCCGTCCCGGCCTCAGTTGTCACCGATGCCCTCCGTGCGCAGGCTTTCGGCGATCAGCCGGCCGAGCGCCTTCTTGTCGATCTTGCCCACCGAGGTCCGCGGGAAGGCCTCGATGATCTCCACCCGGTCGGGGAGCTTGTACCCGGCGACCCCGCGCTCGGTGAGGAACGCCGCCAACTCCCGCTGCCCCGGGGCCTGTCCGCGCGGTACGAGATAGACGCAGGTGCGCTCGCCCATCGTCGCGTCGGGCATGCCGACCACGGCCGCGTCGTGCACGCCCGGGTGGGCGAGGATGTGGTTCTCCAGCTCCTCGGCGGAGATCTTGTCGCCGCCCCGGTTGATCTGGTCCTTGGCCCGGCCCTCCACGACCAGATGCCCGGAGGGCAGGATCCGCACCAGGTCGCCGGTGCGGTAGTAGCCGTCGGCGGTGAAGGCGCGGGAGTTGTGCTCGGCGGCCCGGTAGTAGCCGCGCAGGGTGTAGGGGCCGCGGGTGAGCAACTCGCCGCTCTCGCCGGGCGGTACGTCGCGGTCGTCCTCGTCGACCACGCGGATCTCGTCGGCGGGGGACAGCGGGCGGCCCTGGGTGCCGTTGACCAGCTCCGGCGGATCGTCGAGCCGGGTGTAGTTGAGCAGCCCCTCCGCCATGCCGAACACCTGCTGGAGCGTGCAGCCGAGGGCCGGTTCGACCCGGGCGGCGGGCTCGGCGCCCAGCTTGGAGCCGCCGACCTGGAGCAGGGCGAGGGAGGTGAGGTCGGCCTCCTCCCACTCCACCGCGTCCAGCCACAGCAGCGCGATCGGCGGGACCACGGCGGTGGCGGTGACCTTCTCCCGCTCGATCAGCCCGAAGGCGTCCTCGGGGCTCGGCGTGGGGGAGAGCACGACGGTGCCGCCCGCCATGAGCGTGCCCAGCAGGCCGGGGCAGGCCAGCGCGAAGTTGTGTGCCGTCGGCAGCACCACCAGATAGACGGTGTCCCGGTCGAAGCCGCAGACCTCGGCGCTGGCACGGACGTTGTAGGTGTAGTCGTCGTGGGTGCGCGGGATGAGCTTCGGCTTGCCCGTCGTACCGCCCGACAGCAGCAGTACGGCGACGTCCCCCGGGTCGGGCACCGGCAGCGGGACCGGGTCGGCGTCGATGTCGGCGAGTGCGGTGAACTCGGCCGCGTCGCCCGCCACCAGCACCTGCTCGATGCAGGGCACGGCCTTGCGCAGGGCTCGGGCGAGGGTGCGGTGATCGAAGTTGTCGTGCAGATCCGGGATCGCGTAAGCCGTCGCGCCGGCCGTCTCGGCGACATGCACGATCTCGCTCTCGCGATGCGCGGGAAGCGTGAGCACCGGTATCGCGCCCGCCCGCAGCAGCGCGAAGAACAGCACCACGAACGCGTCGGTGTTGGGCAGTTGGACCACCACACGGTCACCGCCGCCGATGCCGAGCCGCTGCAGCCCCGCCGCCATGCGGTCGGCGCGCAGATCGAGTTCGGCGTACGTCCACCGCGCCCCGTCGGCGTCCACGAGCGCGGTGCGCGTCGGGTGGCGCTCGGCGCTCTCCCTCAGCAGCCCGTCGAGTGGCCGCCCCTCCCAGTAGCCCTCCGCGCGGTACTTCTCGGCCAACGGGTCCGGCCAGGGCACCCAACCGTCGAGCATGATCGACTCCCGCCTGCTGTTTAGGAAAGGCTTGCCTAATGAGTCGACGCGGTCAAGCCTGGGGTGTGATCTGGACGGCACCGCGCAGAGGGGGCTAGGGTCTGTTGTGAATTAGGTTAGGTTAACCTAAGTCCAGGGAGGTAGGTCCTTGCTGCGTTATCGGAGCGCGGAGACGGAACTGCCGGGAGACCCCGTCCAGTTGGCGGCGAAACTGGCGGAGTCGGGCTTGTTCGACCAGTACGTGATCTACGAACAGAACGGCGACGTCTGGTTCGCCGGAGGAGCGCTCGGTGAGATCCGGATCGGCCGCTCCGAGATCCGCCGCCGATGGCTCGACGAGGAGACCGTGGCCCCCCTCGGGCCGCAACCTCTGCACCAAGTCCATGAGGAACTCGACCGGATGGCCGTGGCGGGCTGGAACGCCTACGGCTGGATGGCCTTCGAGTTCTCCCACCTCCACGCCGGCCGCCCCGACCGCGCGGGCGACGACGACCTGCTCCATCTGGTCGTCCCGCACAGCGAGATCAGGCTCGGCCGGCAAGGCGCCCTGATCCGCAGCGCCGACGACGAGACGCTGGAGGCGCTGACCGGCTTATTCGGCCGCGTCGACGCCCGCCCCACCCCCGTACCCCGCCCCATCGACGTATCGGACACCGAGGGCCGCTACCCCGACATGGTGGCCCAGGCCATCGAGGAGATACGGACCTCCGACCTGCAGAAGGTCATCCTCTCCCGGTCCGTGGACGTGCCCTTCCCGGTCGACCTCGTCGCCACCTATGTCCACGGCCGCTCGCACAACACCCCCGCCCGCTCCTTCCTGTTGAGCCTCGGCGGGCGCCGGGTCGCCGGATTCAGCCCCGAGACCGTCGCCGAGGTCGGCGCCGACGGCGAGGTCGTCACCCAGCCCCTCGCCGGGACCCGCGCCCGCGGCTTCGGCGAGCGTGAGGACGAGCGGCTGCGCGCCGAACTCCTCGCCGATCCCAAGGAGATCTCCGAACACGTGCTCTCCGTCAAACTCGCCGAGGAGGAGATGGCCACCGTGTGCCGGCCGGGCACCGTCTCGGTCCGGGACCTGCTCAGCGTCCGCAGCCGCGGCAGCGTGCAGCACCTCGGCTCCAGCGTGCACGGTCTGCTGGCCGACTCCGCCACCGCCTGGGACGTCCTGCGCGCGGTGTTCCCCGCCGTGACCGCCTCCGGAATCCCCAAGTCCCAGGCCTACGACTGCATCGCCCGGCTGGAGAAGGAACCGCGCGGCATCTACAGCGGAGCGGTCCTGAGGGCCGGCAGCGACGGATCCCTCGACGCCGCGCTGGTGCTGCGCAGCATCTACGAGGAGGACGGCCGCACCTGGCTGCGGGCCGGCGCCGGTATCCTCGCCGGCTCGACCCCGGCCCGCGAACTGGAGGAGACCTGCGAGAAACTGCGCAGCGTCGCCCCCTACGTCGTTCCGGCAGAGGGCCAGGGGCGCGCGTGAAACTGGGTGAAGTAGTAGTAGATGTAGCGCCGTTGCGCTCCAGCAGGGACTTCAGGCTGATCTTCGCCACCCAGGCGATCTCCATGGTGGGCACCCACCTCACCTCGGTGGCGGCCAGCCTGCAGATCTACACCCTCACCGGGTCCTCGGTCCAAGTCGGCCTGATGAGCCTGGTGTTGGGCCTGTCCCTGCTGGTCGGCCTGGTCACCGGCGGGCTGCTCGCCGACCGGGTCGACCGGCGCCGGATCATGCTCGGCACCCGGGCCGTGACCGCGGTCGGCATCGCCGGGCTCGCGGTGAACGCGGCGCTGCCCGACCCGCAGGTATGGTTCGTGTTCGTGGCGGCCGTCCTCGCGGGCGTCACCGCGGGCCTGGGCGGCCCGGCCCTGATGGCCGCGACCCCGGCCCTGGTGACGCCGGGACAGCTGGCCGCGGCGGGCGCGCTCACCACCCTCACCGCCCAACTCGGCGGCATGGTCGGACCGTCGCTCGCGGGCGTGATCGCGGCCGGCCCCGGCATCGCCTGGTGCTTCGCCATCGACGCGGCCATCTACGTCATCGGCCTCGCCCTGCTCGCCCCACTGCCCAAGCTCGCCCCCGAGGGACGGGCCGAGGCACAGCATCCGCTGAAGGCGATGGGGGAGGGGCTGCGCTTCCTGCGCGGCAACCAGGTGGTCGCCGGACTGCTGCTCATCGACGTGTGCGCGGTGGTCTTCGCGATGCCGTACGCGCTGTTCCCCGAACTCGGCACCGAGCACTTCGGCGGCGGCCCCTCCACCGTGGGCCTGCTCTACACCGCCCCCGCGGTCGGCTCCTTCTTCGGTGCGCTGACCAGCGGCTGGACCGGACGCATCCACCACACCGGACGGGCCCTCATCGGCGCGGTCGCGGTATGGGGCGTGGCGATCACCTGCTTCGGACTCAGTCCCAACCTGTGGTCCGCGCTGTTCTTCCTGGGCCTCGCCGGACTCGGCGACACCGCCTCGGAGATCCTGCGCCGTGCCCTGCTCCAGCACTACACACCGGACCGGCTCCAGGGCCGGGTCGGCAGCCTCTGGCTCGCCCAGGCCACCGCCGGGCCCTCCGTCGGCAACGTCGAGGCGGGCCTCGTGGCCAGGGCCCTCGGCTCCTCCAGCGGCGCCGTGGTGCTCGGCGGAGTCATCTGCCTGGCGGGCGTGGGCGCCCTGGCGCTCGCCATGCCGGGCCTGCGCAAGGCGACGCTGAGCCGACCCGCGGACGTGGACGGGGATGACAGTGCGGCACCGGTGGAGCGTTCTCCGGCGGCCGATTGACGCGGTGACAGGAAGGTGGGGGTGTGATGTCGGGAGGGGGCGACCTGGTGGCGTCGGTCGGTCGACCCGGTGCCAGGAAGGCAGGGGAGTCATGTCGAGCAGCGGCGTGACCAGGTCGGCGTCCTGCGTGCGGGCGAAGGCCCGCCACCATCCGATCGCCGCCACCGACGCTTCCCCGGCAGCCGACTGACACAGCCTCAGGACGACAGGGCGGAGGACCATGCCGAGCGTGCGGATCAACGGGATCCGGCTCCAGTACGAGGACGTCGGCGACGGCGACCCCGTGGTCCTGGTGATGGGCCAGGGCTCCGGCGGCCGGGTCTGGCACCTTCACCAGGTGCCGGCCCTGGTCGACGCCGGATACCGGGTCGTCACGTTCGACAACCGCGGGATCCCCCCGACCGACGAATGCCCGGACGGCTTCACGATCGACGACCTGGTCGCCGACACGGCGGCGCTGGCCGAGCATCTCGACCTCGCCCCCTGCCGCTTCGTGGGCGTCTCCATGGGGGCGTACGTCGTCCAGGAGCTGATGCTCGCCCGGCCCCGGCTCGTCCGGCAGGGCGTCCTGATGGCTACCCGGGGTCGCACGGACGCCCTGCGTGCCGCGATGGCCCTGGCCGATCGAGCCCTGCACGACAGCGAACTGGAGCTTCCGGCCGCCTACTCCGCCTGGATCCGCGCCCTGCAGAACCTGTCCCCGGCCACGCTGGACGACGACCAGCAGATCCAGGACTGGCTGGAGCTCTTCGAGTTCTCCCCGCAGCGGCGAGGTCCGGGCGTGCGGGCCCAGCTGGACCTGGAGGTCCCGGCGGGCCGGCTCGCGGCGTACCGGGCGATCGACGTGCCCTGTCTGGTCGTCGGCTTCGCGGACGACGTCGTCCTGCCGCCGCACCTCGGGCGTGAGGTCGCCGACGCCATCCCCGGCGCCCAGTACCAGGAGATCAAGGGCTGCGGCCACTACGGCTATCTGGAGCGGCCGGACGAACTGAACCGGGTGCTCCTGGAGTTCTTCCACGACCGTCGTTCCCCGACCCGCACTTCCCCGACCCGTCCTTCCCCACCCGGCCATGTTGATTTAGGTTAGCCTCACCTAAGTAATCTCCCCAGGGGGTCATGGTGCACCGCACCTTGCTGAACGGCAAGATCCACCGAGCCACCGTCACCCAGGCAGATCTGCACTACGTGGGATCCCTGACGATCGATCAGGGCCTCATGGAGGCCGCCGACATCGTCGAGGGCGAAGCGGTCCAGGTCGTCGACATCGACAACGGCGCCCGACTCACCACCTACGCCATCACCGGCGAGCGGGGCAGCGGCGTCATCGGGATCAACGGCGCCGCCGCCCATCTCGTCCACCCCGGTCACCTGGTGATCATCATGTCCTTCGCCGCACTCGACGAGTCCGAGCGCCCCACCCATCGACCCCGGGTCGTGCACGTCGACAAGGCCAACCGGATCGTCGCGCTCGGCGCCGACCCGGCCGAACCGGTGCCGGGCGCGGACGACCAGTTCTCCGGCACCTTCACCGACCGCACCCCACGTCCGTCCGCCGAGCAGGAGAGGAACTGAGCCATGGCCAACCCCTTCGACGACGACAGCGGCGTCTTCCGCGTCCTGGTCAACGACGAGGGCCAGTACTCCCTGTGGCCGGACTTCGCCCCCGTACCCGACGGCTGGTCGACCGTGCACGGCCCCGCCGACCGGGCCGCCTGCCTCGACCACATCGAACGGCACTGGACGGACATGCGCCCGCGCAGCCTGGCCGAGGCCATGCGCCGGGCCGAGGACTGATGGCCGGCCGCCCGGTCGTGGAGGACGTCCTCCCCCTGTCACCCATGCAGGAGGGGATGGTCTTCCACGCCCTGTACGACGAACAGGGCCACGACGTCTACACCGGCCAGATGACCCTCCGCCTCGAAGGTCCGGTGGACGAGCTGTGCCTGAGCGCGGCGGTCGCGAAGCTCCTCGCCCGCCACGCCAACCTGCGGGCCGCGTTCCGCACACGGCGCTCCGGGCGCCCGGTCCAGGTGATCAGGAGCACGGTGGACCTCCCCTGGCAGGTCACCGACCTTTCCGCGCTGCCGCCGACGGAGCGCGAGGCGGCCCTGGAGCGACTGCTCGCCGAGGACCGGACCCAGCGGTTCGATCTGGCCAGGCCGCCCCTGGTGCGCTTCAGGCTGGTCACGTTCGACGAGCGCGACCACCGCCTGGTGATCTCCTCGCACCATCTGCTCTGGGACGGCTGGTCCGCCCCCGTCCTGGTGCGGGAGCTGTTCCAGCTGTACGCCTCCGACCGCGCCCTCCCTCGAGTACGGCCCTACCGTGACTACCTGGCCTGGCTCGCCCGCCGGGACCGCACCGCCGCCGAACAGGCATGGCGCAACGCCCTGACGGGACTTGACGAGCCGTCACTCATCGCGCCGGACTCGAGGGACCTCCCGGCCGAGGAACCGCACCGGCACGTCTGGGAACTCCCGGAACAGGACACCGAGGCGCTCACCGCCGCCGCCCGGACCCGCGGGGTGACGGTCAGCACCGTGCTCCAGGGCCTGTGGGCCATCCTCCTGGGTCGACTCACCGGCCGTACGGACGTCGTCCTCGGCGCCACCGTCTCCGGCCGCGACGCCGACGTCCCCGGCATCGAATCCATGGTCGGCCTCTTCATCAACACCCTGCCGGTCCGCGTACGGCTGCGCCCCGCCGAACCCCTCGCCGACCTGCTCACCCGCCTACAGTCCGAACAGTCCGCGCTCCTCGACCACCGCCACCTCGGCCTCGCCGACATCCAGCGCGCCACCGGACACACCGTCCTCTTCGACACCCTGCTGGTCTTCGAGAGCTACCCCATCGACGACGAGGGCATCGCCGAGGCACTCGGCACCGAAGGCCTCCGTATGACCGGAGTCTCGGTCCACGACGCCACCCACTACCCGCTGACCCTCACGGCCCTGCCCGGCCCCCGCCTGACCTTGACGCTCAGCCACAGGCCGTCCGTGCTGGACGGCGAGGCGGTCGGTCGCATCGCAGACCAACTGGCCACTCTCATAAGCGAATTCATCCAGCACCCGGCGACCCCGGTCGCGCGACTGGGCCCCCGTACGGCCATCGAACCCCCGACCCCCGACGAGATCCCGCACCCCACGGTCCGCGCCCTGTTCGAGGACCAGGTGGCCCGCACCCCCGACGCCCCCGCCGTCCTCCACGGCGACACCACGCTGACCTACGCCGAACTCGACGCCCGGGCCGACCGGTTGGCGGCCGCCCTTCTCGCTCGCGGCGCCGGACCGGAGTCCGTGGTCGCCGTGGCCCTGCCGCGCAGCCCCGACCTGGTCATCGCACTCCTCGCGGTACTGAAGGCGGGAGCCGCGTGCATGCCGGTCGACCCGGGCTACCCGCGCGACCGCATCGCGCTGATGCTCGACGATGCCCGACCCCACCTGGTGATCTGCGAAGACGCCCGACAACTGGACATCCGGCGGGAGTCGGTCTGCCCGCCGGATGCGGAGGCCGCCCCGGGGCCACGACCACCCCTCTCGCCCGACCACCCGGCCTACGTCATCTTCACCTCGGGCTCCACCGGCCGCCCCAAGGGCGTCATAGGAACCCAGAAAGCCCTGGCCAACCGTCTGCACTGGGGCCGCGAGCTGGGGTCGGACGCCACCGGCGTCCGCGTCTCCAAGAGCCCCCTGAGCTTCATCGACGGCCTGACCGAACTGCTCGGCGCGCTCGTCGCCGGAGACGCCGTCGCACTAGCCGACGACGAGGCGACCGGTGACCCGAAGGCCCTCGCCGCACTGTCCGACCGCCACGGCGCCACCCTCCTCACAGCGGTCCCGAGCCTCTACACCACCCTCGTCGAATCCGCCCCACGGGACGCCTTCGCCACCGTCCGCACCTGGATCTCCAGCGGCGAGACCCTCCCGGGCGAACTGGCCGCCGCCCTCACGCGACGCTGGCCGCATGCCCGGCTCATCAACCTCTACGGCTGCTCCGAGGCGGCCGGTGACAGCCTGATCCACATCCACGACGGCGGGGAGGGCGCGGTGCCCCTCGGCCGGCCGATAGCCGGCACCCGCGTCCACGTCCTCGACCCGTTCCTTCGGCCGTCCTCCGTGGGCGCGACCGGCGAGCTGTACCTGGCCGGAGCCGGTCTGGCCCGCGGCTACCTCGACCAACCGGCCCGCACCGCCGAACGCTTCGTCGCCGACCCCTACGGCCCACCCGGCAGCCGCCTCTACCGCACCGGCGACCTGGCCAGACTCAGGGCCGACGGCACGGTGGAGTTCCTCGGCCGGGCCGACGACCAGCTGAAGGTCCGGGGCTTCCGCGTCGAACCCGGCGAGATCGAGGCGGCGCTCCGCGCGCTGCCGGGCGTCGGCGGGGCCGCGGTCGTGGCCAGGGAGGACAGCGGCCCGGCACCGCGACGCCTGGTGGCCTACGTCGTCGCGATCGCAGGAGCGTCCCTCGACGCCCTCGCCCTGCGCCGGGCCCTCGCCGAGCGGCTCCCGGCTCACCTCGTCCCCTGGGCGGTGGTGATCCTGAAGGAGCTGCCCCTCACCCCCAGCGGCAAGCTGGACCGTCGCGCCCTGCCCGCCCCCGACTTCACGGACACGGCAGCCACCTTCGAAGCGCCGCGCACCGAACCGGAGAAGGTGCTCTGCGGACTGTACGCCGAGGTGCTCGGCCTCGACCGGGTCGGCGTCCACGACGACTTCTTCGAACGCGGCGGCGACAGCATCGTCTCGGTCCGGCTGGCCGACCGCGCCCGCAGAGCCGGACTCGCCCTGGCGCCCCGGGACATCTTCACCCACCGCACCCCGGCCGGCCTCGCCTGGTCCCTGCCCGACGAAACCGCCCCCGCGCCGCAGGAGTTCACCCCGAACGGCGCCCCACTGGTGTCCCTCAGCCAGTCGCAGCTCGACAACGTCAAGGCGAGGTGGAGGACTCGATGAGCAAGGCACCCGGGGACGACGGTTCCCTGGTCGAGGACGTGCTGCCGCTCTCCCCGCTCCAGCAGGGCCTGCTGTTCCACGCCCTGTTCGACGAGGGCGCCCAGGACGTCTACACCATGCAGTCCCTGGTGGAGATCGAGGGCCCCCTGCGCCCCGCACTCCTGCGCACGGCCGCCGAGGAACTCTTCGCCCGACACGCCAACCTGCGCAGCGCCTTCCTGCACGAGGACCTGGACGACCCGGTGCAGGTGGTGCTGAAGCAGGTGCCCGTGCACTGGGCGGAGAGGCAGGGCGACGAGGCGGAGTTCATCGCCGCAGACGCGACCGCCCGCTTCGACCTGACCGACCCACCCCTCCTACGCCTGACCCTCGTGCGCCGCGCCCCCGACCGCTGGCTCCTGATCCTCACCAACCACCACCTCCTCCTCGACGGTTGGTCCATCCCCCTCCTCGTCCGCGAACTCCTCCAGCTCTACGCCGCCCAGCTCGCCCCCGGCACCACGCCCCCGCTGCCCGCCGTACGCCCGTACCGCGACTTCCTGGCCTGGCTGGCCTCGCGCGACAGCGAGGCCTCCGCCGACGCGTGGCGCGCGGCCCTGGCCGGGGCGACACCGACGATGCTGTCACCGACGTCGGCAGGTCTGGTCCCGGTGCCGCCCGAGCTGCACACGCTGCGGCTGACCGAGCAACTGACCACGCGGGTGCAGGAGTTCGCTCGGAGTCGGGGCGTCACGGTCAACACGGTCGTCCAGGGCCTGTGGGCCCTGCTGCTGGCGCGCCTCACCGGCCGGGACGACGTGGTCTTCGGGGCGACGGTGGCCGGACGCCCCGCCGAACTCGCCGGCGTCGAGTCCATGATCGGCCTGTTCATCAACACGGTGCCGGTGCGAGTGGCCGTACCGCCGGGGGAGCGGGCGGGGGCCTTCCTGCGCCGACTCCAGGACGAACAGTCCCGGTTGATGGACCATCAGCACCTGGGGCTGACGCAGATCCAGCGGCTCGCCGGGGCGGGTGACCTCTTCGACACCCTGCTGGTCTTCGAGAACTACCCGATCGACGAGGCATCGGTGGCGGCGGCCGAGGCGTCCGCCGGGTTGCGGATCGTCGAGGTCAAGGGGTCGGGTGCCACGCACTATCCGCTGACCTTGGCGGTGCTGGCCGAACGTGAGCTGGGTGTGGTGTTCGAGTTCCGGCCCGACTGTTATGGGCGTGCGGCGGTGGAGAGGCTGGCGGGTCGATTTGAGCGCTTGCTGACGGCCGTACTGGCTGATCCGGACGCTCCTTTGGCTGAGTTGGACGTGCTGGCGCCCGAGGAGCGCTCGGCGCTGTTGGCGGGCGGGGTCGGGGAGCGGCTGCCGGTGCCGTATCGCACGATGCCGGAGATCTTCGAGGCACAGGTGGCCCGGACGCCGGACGCGGTGGCGGTGGTGGGGGAGGGGCGGAGTCTGACTTTCGGCCAGTTGAACACCGCCGCCAATCAACTGGCCCGACTGCTGGTTGAGTTGGGTGCGGGTCCGGAGCGAATCGTGGCATTCGCCCTGCCCCCGACCCCGGACACGATGACCGCAATCCTGGCGATCCAGAAGACAGGGGCGGCCTATCTGCCACTGGACCCGGCGTGGCCAGAAGACCGCATCGAGGGCATGTTGGAGGACGCACGCCCGGTCGCGCTCATAACAACGACTGCGACGCTGCCCAAGGGGCGCTGGGAACTGCGCGACCAGCCACATACAACCCGCAGTCGCCCCCCGACATCACCACCCACCCCCTTCGTATTCCTCGACGCCCCCGAAACCCGAGAGCGCCTCGCCCACACCACCCCCTCCAACCTCACCGACACCCAACTCCTCCCAGAAAACCCCGCCTACGTCATCTACACCTCCGGCTCCACCGGCCGCCCCAAGGCCGTCGTCATCCCCCAACGAGCCATCGTCAACCTCTTCACCGCCCACAACGCCGCCCTGCACACCCCCGCCTCCACAGCCACCGGCAAACCCCTCCGCATAGGCCACGCCTGGCCCACCGCCTTCGACGCCTCCTGGCAGCCCATGCTGTGGATGTTCGCGGGACACGAACTGCACATGGTCCCGGAGGACGTCCGCCGGGACCCCGCCGCGCTGAGGGACTTCCTCACCCACCACGGCATCGAGTTCATAGAACTGTCCCCGTCCCTGCTCGGGGAACTCGTCGCCCAGGGCGGCGACTGGCAGGCCCAGCTCAAGGTGCTCGGCGTGGGCGGCGAGGCCGTACCCCCCGACCTCTGGCGCATCCTGCGCGAAACCGACGGCCTCGCCGCGCACAATCTCTACGGCCCCACCGAATGCACCGTCGACTCGGCGGACTGCGACCTCGCCGTGAGCGAGCGCCCCTCGATCGGCCGTCCCGTGGCGGGCGGCACCCTCTACATCCTCGACGGCCACCTCAACCCCGTACCCGTCGGAGTCGAGGGCGAGCTCTACATCGCGGGCGCCGGACTGGCCCGCGGGTACCTCGGCCAACCGTTCGCCACCGCCGCCCGCTTCGTCGCCGACCCCTTCGCCGACCGACCCGGCACGCGCATGTACCGGACCGGCGACATCGCCCGCTGGACCGACGACGGCTTGGTCGAGTGTCTGGGCCGGATCGACGACCAGGTCAAGATCAGGGGCTATCGGATCGAACCCGGCGAGATCGAGGCGGTCCTGCTGGAGCATGAGTTGGTCGAGCGGGCGGCGGTCGTCGTCCGCGAGGACACCCCTGGTGTACGGCGCCTGGTCGCCTACGTCGTCCCGTCCGCCGAGCCCGACGACGGCACGTCGGAGTCGCTGCGCCGTGCCGTGGCCGCCGTACTGCCCGACTACATGGTGCCGTCGGCGTTCATCCCGGTGGACGGCTTCCCGCTCACCCTCAACGGCAAGCTGGACACCGCCGCGCTCCCGGCACCCTCCCGCTCCGCCGGGCCGGCCGCGCAGCCACCCCGGAACCAGGTCGAATCGAAGCTCGCCACGCTCTTCGCCGAGGTCCTCGGGCTGGACACGGTCGGCGTACACGACAGCTTCTTCGCCCTCGGCGGAGACAGCATCGTGTCGATGAGGCTGGTCAGTCAGGCGCGAGCGGCCGGTCTCGCCATCTCGCCCCGCGATGTCTTCGAGCGCCCCACGATCGCGGAACTCGCCGAACGCGCGGGCCCCACCGAGCACCGCGCGAGCGACCCGGACCCCGATGCCGGAGTGGGCGACATCCCCCTCACCCCCGTCCTGGCCTGGCTCACCGAGCAGAACGGCCCCTTCCACGCCCTCAGCCAGGCCCGCTTCCTGCGCACTCCGTCCGGCATGGACCTCGACGGCCTCCACCGCACCGTCCAGGCGGTCCTGGACCGGCACGACCTGCTCCGCTCCACCTTCACCCCCGCCCCGGACGGTTCCTGGCGCTTCCACGCCGCGCCCGCGGGCACCGCCCGCGCCGCCGACTGCGCACGTCGGATCGACGCCGAGCGCCTGGACCACACGGCGATCGGCACCCTCGTACCGGAGGCCATGGACGAGCTGGTGGCCGAGCTCGACCCGGCGGCGGGGGCGATGGCGCGGTTCCTGTGGTTCGACACCGGCGGTAGTCGTGAGGGGCGGCTCCTGGTGGTGCTGCACCACCTGGTGACCGACGCGGCGTCCTGGGGCGTTCTGGTCGCCGACCTCGCCGCCGCCTGGGAGGGCAGGGAACTGTCGCCCGCAGGCACCCCCTTCCGGGAGTGGGCTCGGGCGTTGCAAGAGTTGGCGCCGAGTCGATCCAACGAACTCGCCTTCTGGAAAGGTGTGTTGGAGGAACCGGAACCGCCGCTCGGAGTCGGGCCGCTGGACCCGGCCCGGGACACCAGGGCCACGATCCGCAGGCACTGGACCACAGTCGGCCCGGATCTCACGACGCCCCTGACCGCTGCCTCCGTCCAAGAGGTCCTGCTGACCGCTCTCGCACTCGCCGTCCCTGCCTGGCGTGACACACCCGACCGATCCCTCCTCGTCGCCCTGGAGGGACACGGCCGCGAGGAACACCTCGTACCGGGCGCCGACCTGTCCAGCACCCTCGGCTGGTTCACCAGCGTCCACCCGGTCCGGCTCGACCCGGGCACCAGGGACACGGACCACGTACGCCGTGTCCGCGACCAACTCACCGCCCTCCCCGACAAGGGCATCGGCTACGGCCTGCTCCGCCACCTCCTCCCCGAGACGGCCGCACAGCTCTCCCAACTCCCGGAACCGCAGGTCCAGTTCAACTACCTGGGCCGGATGACGATGGGCGAGCGACGCGACACCGGCCCCGTATTCACCAGCGCACCCGAGACCGGGGCCATGGGCAGCGGCGCCGACCCCGAGATGCCCGCCCCCTACGCCCTCGTCGTCGACGCGGTCATCACCGGAACGGAACTCTCGGTGTGCTGGCAGTGGCCGGAACGGCTCTTCACGGAACCGGAGATCCAGCGGCTGGCCGGGCTCTGGACCACGTACCTGGAACGGCTCCTGAAAGGCGATGACCAGTGACGGAGACCCCCACCGCCGACCTCGCGGCCCGCAGGCGCGAACTCCTGCGCCGCAGGCTCCAGAGCGCCGGCCTGGCCGACACCGAGGCCCGCTCCGAGCGGATCCCGCCGCGCCCCACCGACACGGCGGCCCGGGTGCCGCTGTCGTACGCCCAGTCCCGGATGTGGCTGCTCCAGCAGCTCGACCCCGCCAGTCCTGCCTACAACGTCTGCCTGGCCATCCGCCTGCGCGGCCCGCTCGACGCCACCGCGCTGCGCACCGCCTTACAGGGCCTGATCGACCGGCACGAGATCCTGCGCACCCGCTATCCGGTCACCGCCGACGGCACCCCGGAGCAACGCGTCGACGCCGAGGCGGAGGTCGTGTTCGACACGGCCGACGTGCGAGAGCTGGCGGAGGCGGAACAGGAGCGGGCGGCGGCAGCCCTGGCCCGTACCGCCTCGGCCACCGCCTTCGACCTCGCCACCGATCACCCGCTGCGCGCCCTCCTGATCCGGCGGGCGGACCGGGACGACCACACACTCATCCTGACCGTCCATCACATCGCCTGGGACGGAGGGACGTTCAACGCCCTCTCCCGTGACCTGACCGCCCTCTATCGCGCGGCGGCTGAAGGGGAGCCGCCGCAGCTCGAACAACTCCCCCTCCAGTACGGCGACTTCGCTCACTGGCAGCGCGCCACCTGGACCGATGAGCGGCTGGCCGAGCACCTCGACCACTGGCGCACCACCCTCGTGCCCCCGCCCCGCCCCCTCGCCCTGCCCGTCGACGCCCCACGCGCCGCCCGCCCGACCGCCGACGGCGACCGGTGCTTCCACACCTTCGCCGCCGACCTCACCGACCGACTGACCGTCTTCGCGCGGGCCGCCGGCGTGACCCCCTTCATGGTCCTGTTCGCCGGACTGGCGGCCCTGCTGCACCGCACCACCGGCGCCACCGACGTCCCCATCGGCTCGGCCGTCATGAACCGCGACCTCCCCGGGCTCGAGAACCTGATCGGCAACTTCGGCAACACCCTCGCCCTGCGCGCCGACCTCTCCGGCGACCCGGGATTCGCCGAACTCGTCGAGCGGGTACGGCAGTTGTGCACGGACGGATACGCCCACCAGGACATGCCGTTCGACAAGCTGGTGGAGCGGCTGAAGCCGGAGCGGCAGCCGGGGCGCTCCGTCTACTTCGACGTCATGCTCCTCTTCCTCACCCAGGGACTCGAAGGTCCCCGGTTCCCCGGGGTGAGTGCCACATGGGAGACCGTCCACAACGACACCACCCAGTTCGACCTGTCCCTGGAGGCCTTCCTCACCGACGGGCGGCTGCGGATCGAGGCCACCCACCGCAGCGGCCTCTTCGCCCCGGACACCGTCGACCGGCAGCTCCGGCACCTGGAGACGCTCCTCGACGCGGCGCTGGCCGACCCGGAACTCGCCGTATCCCGGCTGTCGTTGATGACCGAGGCGGAGGAGCGCCTGGTCCTGACGGAGTGGAACGCCACCGACCACCCCGTCCCGGCCACCCATCTCACCGACCTCCTCGCCCAGCAGGCCGCACGCACCCCTCACGCCCCCGCTCTCCTCGCCGACGACGGCTCGCCGGATCTCGACTACGCCGCACTCCACACCCGCGCCAACCGGCTCGCCCGGCTGCTGATCTCCCACGGCGTGGGCCCCGAACAACTGGTGGGCGTGGCCCTGGACCGTGGCACCGATCTGGTGGTGGCGCTGCTCGCGGTGCTCAAGGCGGGCGCCGCCTACCTCCCGCTGGACACCGGATACCCGGCCGAGCGACTGGCGTTCATGGTTGAGGACGCCGCGCCGGCGCTCGTCCTGACCGGCCCGGACACGGCCCGGGTCCTGCCGCCCGGGGTGCCGCTGCTCCTGCTGGACACGGACCTTACCGACTTCGACGCCGCCGAAATCACCGACGCCGACCGCCTCCAGCCGCTGCGGCCCGAGCACCCGGCGTACGTCATCTATACCTCCGGTTCCACCGGTCGCCCCAAGGGCGTCGTCGTCCCGCACTCCGGGATCGTCAACCGGCTGCTGTGGATGCAGGACACGTATGAACTCGGGCACGACGACCGGGTGTTGCAGAAGACGCCGGCCGGTTTCGACGTGTCCGTCTGGGAGTTCTTCTGGCCCCTGATCACCGGCGCACAGCTGGTGCTCGCCCGGCCCGGCGGCCACCGCGACCCCGGTTATCTCGCCGGGCTCATCCACGAGCGGCGGATCACGACCGCGCACTTCGTCCCTTCGATGCTGCGCGTCTTCCTCGACGACCCCGCCGCCGGGCGGGTGCGCGGAGTACTGCGCCGCCTGGTGTGCAGCGGCGAGGCCCTGCCCTCCGAACTCGCCGAGCGCTGCGCCGAGTTGCTGCCCGGCACCGCACTGCACAACCTCTACGGCCCCACCGAGGCCGCCGTGGACGTCACGGCATGGCCGAGCGCCGAGGGGACGAGGTCGGCCGCCGGTTCCGTGCCCATCGGGTGCCCGGTGTGGAACACCCGCACCCTCGTCCTGGACGAGTCCCTGCGCCCCGTACCGCCGGGCGTCCCCGGCGAGCTCTACCTCGGCGGCGCCCAACTCGCCCGCGGCTATCTGAACCGCCCCGGCCTGACCGCCGACCGCTTCGTCGCCGACCCGTACGGCCCGCCCGGCGCCCGCCTCTACCGCACCGGCGACCTGGTGCGCTGGAGTGCGCAGGGGGCGCTGGAGTTCCTCGGCCGATCCGACGACCAGGTGAAGATCCGCGGCTTCCGCGTCGAGCCGGGCGAGACCGAGGCGGCGGTGGCCGCGCTGCCCGGGATCTCCCAGGCGGCGGTGACGGTACGTCAGGATCGGTCGGGTGACCCCTGGTTGGTGGCGTACGCCGTGCCCCAGCCCGGGGCCTCGCCGGAACCGGAACCGCTACAGCTCCGGCGGGACCTCAAGGTGACGCTCCCGGAGCATCTCGTACCCTCCGCCGTCGTCCTTCTCGACGCCCTGCCCCTGACCCCCAACGGCAAGCTCGACCGCGCCGCCCTGCCCGCGCCCGACCTCGCCGACCTCACCACCGACACCGGCCCCCGCACCGAGGCGGAGGCGACGCTGTGCGCCCTGTTCGCCGAGCTGCTCGGGCTGCCGTCCGTCGGCATCCACGACGAGTTCTTCGCCCTCGGCGGCCACTCCGTGCTGGCCACGCACCTGGTCGCCCGCATCCGCGCCGAGCGGGGAGCCGACGTCCCCCTCCGCGCCGTATTCGACACGCCCACCGTGGCCGAACTCGCCCCGCTCCTCGCCACCCCGGCCACCGAACTCCGCCCCGCGCTGCGCCCGGCCCCACGCCCAGACCCGGTGCCGCTGTCCTCCGCCCAGGCCAGGCTGTGGTTCCTGTACCGGCTGGAGGGGCCGACCCCGACGTACAACATCCACACCGCCGTACGTCTCACGGGCCCGCTCGACGCCGACGCGCTGCGGGCCGCGCTCCACGACGTCGTAGCCCGGCACGAGGCGCTGCGCACCGTCTTCCCGGACGTCGACGGCACGCCCCATCAGCGGGTCGTGGCGGATGTGACCGTGCCCTTCGAGGTCGTCCCGGCGCGAGCCGGAGAACTCGACGCGCTCCTGCGCGAGGCCGCCGCGTACTCCTTCGACTTGGACACCGAGATCCCCGTACGGGCCACCCTCTACGCCCTCGCCCCCGACGAGCACATCCTGCTCCTCCTCGTCCATCACATCGCGACCGACGGCTGGTCGGCACAGCCGCTGCTGAGGGACCTGGAGGCCGCGTACGAGGCGAGACTGCGGGGCGTCCGGCCCGCATGGTCACCGCTCACGGTGCAGTACGCCGACTACACGCTGTGGCAGCTGCATGGGGAACATGACGACGAACTGGCCTACTGGGCACGGCAGTTGGAGGGAATTCCGGAGGAACTCCAACTACCCGCCGACCGACCCCGCCCCGCCGTCGCCGGATACCGCGCCGGGGCCGTGGACTTCGCCCTCGACGCCGAGGTGCATGAGGCGTTGCGGGAGCTGTCCGCCGCGACCGGCGGCACTGTCTTCATGGCGCTCCAGGCCGCACTCGCCGTTCTCCTCGGACGTATGGGCGCCGGGGACGACATCCCCCTCGGCACCCCGGTCGCCGGGCGGGGCGACGCGGCTCTGGACGATCTCGTGGGCCTCTTCGTCAACACCCTGGTGCTGCGCACCGACATCTCCGGCGACCCGACGTTCCGTACGCTGCTCGCCCGGGTGCGCGAGACCGACGTGGACGCCTACGCCCACCAGGGCCTGCCTTTCGAGCGGCTGGTGGACGCGCTCGCCCCCGCCCGCTCGATGGGCCGGCATCCACTGTTCCAGGTGATGCTCGCCCATCAGCAAGCCCCGGACGAGGCAAGGGACTTCGCGGGGCTCACGCTCGGCGAACTGCGCGTCGACTTCTACACCGCGAAGACCGACCTCGCCTTCCATGTCTTCGAGCGGCCGGACGGCGACGGCATCACCGGCGCGCTCGTGTACAGCCGCGACCTGTACGACCCCGACACCGCACGGGACCTGGTGGAGCGGTTCGTGCTCCTGGTCGGTGAGCTGGCCCGGAAGCCCGACCTGCCGGTGGGCCTGGCCGATGTCCTCACCCCGGGTGAGCGTGCCCGGATGCTCGGGGAGTGGAACGACACCGCGCATCCGATGCCCGCCACCACCCTGACCGCCCTGTTCGAGGAACAGGCGGCGATGACTCCCCGGTTGACCGCCGTGGAGTACGGCATAGAGGGCGGTACGCGACTGACGTACGGCGAGCTGAACGCCCGCGCCAACGCCCTTGCCCAGCAGCTGACTTCGCTCGGCGTCGGGCCCGAGCGCTGCGTCGGTATCCACCTGGAACGCTCGGTGGAGATGGTCGTAGGACTGCTCGCGGTGCTGAAGGCGGGCGGGGCGTTCGTGCCGCTGGAGCCGACCTGGCCGGCGCGCAGGATCGCCGAGGTGTGCCGTGGCGCGGCGCTGACGGCGGTGCTGGGCCGTCCGGGCGGTACGGCGGAACTCGGGGACGAGGCGCCGCCGTTCGTCGAGGTGCGCCTGGACGGTCCGCAGCAGCCGGACAACCCGGACGTCCCCGTCGACCCGGAGGGCCTCGCCTACGTCATCCACACCTCCGGCTCCACCGGCGTCCCCAAGGGCGCCATGATCCGCCACCGGGCCATCGCCCACCGGCTGCTGTGGCAGCGCGAGCTGCTCGGCTTCGGCACGGACGACGCGGCCCTGTTCAAGGCGCCGCTCGGCTTCGACATCTCCATCAATGAGATCTTCCTGCCGCTGGTGCACGGCGGACGCGTGGTCATCGCCGAACCCGGCGGTGAACGCGACGTCGACTACCTCCTCGACACCGTCGAACGACACCGGGTCACCTTCACCTACCTCGTCTCCTCCATGCTCGACCTGCTGCTCGAACTCGACGGCTTCGCCCGGCGGGCCCGCTCGCTGCGGCATGTGTGGTGCGGCGGCGAGGTGCTCACCCCGGAACTGTTCGCCCGCTTCCGCGCCGCGAGCCCCGCGGTGATGTACCACGGGTACGGACCGGCCGAGGCCACCATCGGCGTGAGCCACGTCGTCTACCGCACCGGCGCCCTCCGCAGCGCCGTCTCCATCGGCCGCCCCAACGGCAACACCCGCCTCTACGTCCTGGACGACCGGTTGCAGCCGGTGCCGGTCGGCGTGCCCGGCGAGCTGTACGCCGGGGGCGTCTACCTCGGCCGCGGCTATGTCAACGACCCCCGCCGTACCGCCGACCACTGGGTGGCCGACCCGTTCGGCCCGCCCGGCGAGCGGCTCTACCGCACCGGCGACCTGGTGCGATGGCAGCGCGACGGCACCCTGGAGTTCCTCGGCCGGGCGGACAACCAGGTCAAGATCCGCGGCATGCGCGTCGAGCTGGAGGAGATCGAGGCGATCGTCGAACAGCATCCCGGCGTACGACGTGCCGTGGTCGTCATCCGGGAGGACGCCCCCGGCGTCAAGCAGCTCGCCGGGTACCACCTGGCCGCCGCCGACACCGGCGACCTGCACAGGTGGCTCCGGGAACGGCTGCCCGAGCACATGGTGCCGCGCACGCTCACCGCCCTCGACGCGTTCCCGCTGCTGCCCTCCGGCAAGGTCGACCGCGGCTCCCTGCCCGCGCCCTCGGTGCCGACCTCCGGGACGGAGACCCGGGCACCCGCCGACGAACGCGAGCGACGGCTGTGCGAGTTGTTCGCGTCCGTCCTCGGACTCAGCCAGGTCGACGTCGACGACAACTTCTTCGAACTCGGCGGCGACAGCATCGTCTCCATCCGCCTGGTGACCCTGGCCCGCAAGGCCGGTATCGCGCTCAGCCCCCGGCATGTCTTCCAGACCCCGACCCCGGCCGGCCTCGCCGCATCCGCCGAGCGAGCCGACACCGGCACCCGCCCCGCCGACGAGCCGGTCGGCGAAGTGGAGCTGACCCCGGTCATGCACTGGGCGGCAGGACCCGACGGCTCCTACGCCGGGCTCGCCCAGGCGGTGCTCCTCGTGACCCCGCCGGATGTCACCCACGACCGTCTCGTCGCCGTACTCCAAGCGGTACTGGACCGACACGACCTGCTCCGGGCCCGGTTGACGGACAAGCTGGTGGTGCCCGCCGAAGGGGCGGTCCGTGCGGGCGAGTTGCTGAGCGAGGCGGGGGACGGGGCGCTGCAGGATCAGCTGGCCGCCGCCGCGGGCCGGCTCGACCCGGCGGCCGGGCGCATGCTCCAGGCCGTGCGGTTCACCGAGTCGGGACGGCTGCTGCTGGTGGCCCATCACCTGGTCGTGGACGGGGTGTCCTGGCGGATCATCATGTCCGACCTGGAGGAGGCCTGGCGGCACGAGGACCGGGCCCTGCCACGTGGCGGTACGTCCTTCCGTACCTGGAGCAGGCTCCTCGGCGAGGAGGCCCGCAATCCGGAGCGGATGCGTGAACTGACCTGGTGGACAAGGGCGGTGGACGAAGTGCGTCCGCTGATCGACCGCAGCCCGGGTACCTGGGGCACGCCACTGGAGCGGAACCTGGTGCTGCCACCCGGCATCACCGGGCCCCTGCTCGCCGACGTACCCGCCGCCTACCACGCCGCCGTCCCCGACGTCCTGCTCACCGCCCTCGCCCTCGCCGCATCGGCCTGGCGGGAGCGGCGGGGTGACCTGACCGGGCGTGCGCTGCTGGTGGGCCTGGAGGGGCATGGGCGCGAGGAGGGCATCGCCGAGGGCGTCGATCTGTCGTCCACCGTCGGCTGGTTCACCACCTTCCACCCCGTCGGCATCGACCCCGGCCCGCTGGATGTGGACGAGGCGCTGTCCGGAGGGCCCGCCGCGGGCACCGCGCTCAAGCGGATCAAGGAGCAGCTGCGCGCCGTACCCGACCACGGGATCGGCTACGGCCTGCTGCGCCACCTCAACCCCGACACCGCAGCCGCCCTGGAGAAACTGCCGCAGCCGCAGATCCTCTTCAACTACCTCGGCCGCTTCACCGCCTCAGGCTCGGACCAGGAGCCCTGGGAACTCGCCCCCGAAGCCCCCATGCTCCGGGTGCCCGCTCCGGCCACCGCCTTCGGCCTGGAGATCAACGCCGTCGCCGTCGAGGAGACGGATGGTGTCCGGCTGCACATCTCAGCCTCCTGGCCGGACTCCTTCCTGACCGAGGCGGAGGCACGGGACCTGCTCGGCCTCTGGGAACGCGCCCTGCACGGCCTGGCCCGGCACACCCCGGCCGGCGGCCTCACCCCGTCCGACCTCCCCCTGGTCGAACTGACCCAGGAGGACATCGACGACTTCGAGCACGACTTCTGAGCCCCACGCACGACTCGAACGACTTCGGAGGAACCGGTGACGCAGCACCCCCCGACCGCGGACGAGCTGCTCCGTTCGGTCACCGACACATTCGGCCCGGAGGCGGCGCCCAGCGAGGACGACAGCCTCATCGCCTGGGGCCTGGACTCGATCACCCTGATGAGGATCGCGGGCGGCTGGCGCAAGCGCGGCGTCCGGATCAGCTTCGCCGAGCTGGCCAAGGAACCGACCCTGCGCGCCTGGCGGACACTGCTGGAAGCCCACGTCCCGGCGCCCCCGCCCACGGTGAGCGCGGCACCCGCCCGGCCCGAACCCCGCGAGCCGTTCCCGCTGGCCGTGATGCAGCACGCGTACTGGATCGGCCGCGGCGACGAGACCACCCTGGGCTCCGTCGCCGCCCACCTCTACGTCGAGTTCGACGGCCCCGGCATCGACCCCGACCGGCTCGACACGGCCGTACGAGCCCTCGCGGCCCGCCACGGCATGCTGCGCGCCCGCTTCACCGACGACGGCCACCAGCAGATCCTGCCCGACCTCACCGGCCCCGCGACGGTCCTCCACGATCTGCGGACATACGACACCGGCCAAGCCGCCGCCCGCCTGGAGGACATCCGGCACACCTCCTCGCACGCCCGCCTGGACGTAGCCGTCGGCAAGGTCTTCTCCGTACAGCTCTCCCAGCTCCCGGACGGCTCCAGCCGGCTGCACGTGGACGTCGACATGCTGGCCGCCGACGCCCTCAGCTACCGGGTGCTCCTCTCCGACCTGGCCGAGCTCTACGCGAACCCGGCCGCCCCGCTTCCCCCGATCCGCACCAGCTACCCGGAGTACCTCGCCGAGCGCGCCGACGTACGGCGGCTGAGCCGGGAGCAGGCGCGGGAGTGGTGGCAGCGGCGGATCCCGGAACTGCCCAGCGCGCCCGAACTCCCGCTGGTGCCCGAGGCGGACCGCACGGACCCGACCCGGGTGACCCGCCGCCACCACTGGCTGCCGCCGCAGGAGAAGCGGCGCCTGACCGCCCGCGCCCACCAGCACGGGCTGACCCCGGCCATGGCCGTGGCGACCGCCTTCTCCGAGGTCCTGGCCGCCTGGAGCGGACAGCCCCGGTTCCTGCTGAACGTGCCGATGTTCGACCGCAGGGGCTCCCACCCCGACGTCGACCTCCTCGTCGGCGACTTCACCAGCTCGGTGCTGCTCGACGTCGACCTCGCCGGGGAGGGCTCCTTCACCGAGCACGCACGGCGTCTGCAGGACCGTATGCACACCGATGCCGCGCATGCCGACTACTCGGGCGTGGAGGTACTGCGCGACCTGTCCCGGCACAACGGCGAACAGGTCCTCGCCCCCGTCGTGTTCACCAGCGCCCTCAACCTCGGCGAGCTCTTCGACACGGGCGTACGGCAGTCCTTCGGCAAGCCCGTCTGGATCATCTCCCAGGGGCCGCAGGTGCTGCTCGACGCCCAGGTCACCGAGGTCGACGGCGGACTCCTCGTCAACTGGGACGTCCGCGAGGACGCCTTCCCGGCCGGCATGGTCGACGCGATGTTCGCCGCCTTCCACGGCCTCGTCACCCGGCTCGGCACCGACGACACGGTGTGGGAACGCCCGGTGCCGGCCCTGCTGCCGGCCGAGCAGTCGGCACTGCGCGCCAAGGTCAACGCCACCGAGGGCCCGCGCAGCCACCGGCTGCTGCACCAGGGCTTCTTCGCCCACGCCGCCGAACGGCCGGGCGCGCCCGCCCTGCTGTGGGGATCCGAAGGCGCCCTCTCCTACAGCGAGTTGGCCGACCGTGCGCTGCGCACGGCCGCGGCGCTGCGGGAGCGGGGCGTGCGCCCCGGCGACACGGTCGCGGTCAGCCTCCCCAAGGGGGCCGATCAGATCACCGCCGTACTGGGCGTGCTGGCCGCCGGTGCCACGTATGTGCCGATCGGCGTCGAGCAGCCGCCCGCCCGCCGCGACCGTATCCGCGCCACCGCCGGCTTCCGTGTCGCCCTGACCGACGGACGCCCCGTCGAGGGCCTCGACGCCCTGCCGGTCAGCGAGGCGGTACGCACCGCCCCGCTGCCGGATCCGGTGACGGTGGACGAGGAACAGCCCGCCTATGTGCTGTTCACCTCGGGCTCCACCGGGGAACCCAAGGGCGTCGAAGTGCCGCACCGGGCGGCCATGAACACCATCGACGACCTCAACGACCGTTATGGCGTGGGCAGTTCGGACCGCTGTCTCGCCCTGTCCGCGCTGGACTTCGACCTCTCCGTGTACGACGTCTTCGGGCTCCTTGGCGCGGGCGGCGCCGTCGTCCTCGTGGCCGACGACGACCGGCGTGAGGCGAGCGAGTGGGCCGACCTGGTGCGCACGCACGAGGTGACCCTCATCAACTGCGTGCCCCCGCTCCTCGACATGCTCCTCCTCGCCACCGCGCCCGGTGAACTACCCAGCGTGCGTGCGGTGTTGCTCGGCGGTGACTGGGTGGGCACCGACCTGCCGGGGCGGCTCGCGGAGCGGGCGCCGGGCTGCCGGTTCACCGGGCTGGGCGGGACCACGGAGACCGCGATCCACTCCACCGTCTGCGAGGTGCCTGGATCCGAAGTCCCGGCGCACTGGCGGTCGGTGCCCTACGGCACGCCGCTGCGCAACGTCCGTTGCCGAGTCGTCGACGCCCAGGGCCGGGACTGTCCGGACTGGGTGTCGGGGGAGCTGTGGATCGGCGGGGACGGGGTGGCGCTCGGCTACCGTGCCGATCCCTCGCGTACGGCCGAGAAGTTCACCGAGGCGGACGGGCTGCGCTGGTACCGCACCGGTGACCTCGCGCGGTACTGGCCCGACGGGACCCTGGAGTTCCTCGGGCGCCGGGACCACCAGGTCAAGGTGCGGGGCTTCCGGATCGAGCTGGGCGAGGTGGAGGCGGCCCTCGCCGGGCACCCCGCGGTACGGCGTGCCGTGGCGGGGCTGACCCGGGGGCAGGGCGTCCAGCTCGCCGCAGCGGTGGCCGCCGACGCCGGGACGGCCGAGGACGAGCTGCGGGAGTGGGCGCGCTCGGTGCTGCCGCCGCACATGGTCCCGGCCCGGATCGCCGTGGCCGCGGAACTGCCGCTCACCTCCAACGGCAAGCTCGACCGGCGTGCCGTACAGGAGCTGTGGCGGGTGGAGGGGGCGGACGGTCATCGGGCGCCCGGCACCGCCCTGGAGACGGTCGTGGCCGGTGTCTGGCGGGATGTCCTCGGCGTCGAACGCGTCGGCCTCGACGACGGCTTCTTCGCCCTCGGCGGCGACTCGGTCCTCGCCACCCTCATCGTGGGCCGGCTGCGTGAGGCGCTGGACACCTCCGAGGTGTCCGTGCGCTCGCTCTTCGCGACCCTCACGGCGGGCGGCATGGCGAAACGGCTGTCCGCCGAGGAGGAGACACCCGGGCGGCTCGAACAGGTCGCCGCGATCCAGCTGGAGATCGAGGGCATGTCGGCGGAGGAGATCGACTCCGCACTGCGCGACACCTGACAGAAGGAGGGGCGGGGTGCCCGAAGACGCCCTGCCCCTCCTGTCCGTTGCCCGTCAGTCGAGCTTCTTGAAACCGGGCTCCAGGTTGTTCAGCGCCCACGGGATGCCCAGCGCGGACGGGCTGCGCAGCTGGCTGATGGTCGCGACATCGGTGACGACATAGCGGCCGTCCTTCACCGCGGACATGTTCTTCACCAGGTCGCTGGCCTCGAACGCCTTCTTCAGGTCCGGCGTGGTGAACGCGATGACCGCGAGATCGGCGTCGAGCTTGTCCAACTGCTCGAAGGACAGCTCACCGGTCGGACTGCCGTTGACCGTCTTGATGTTCTTCACCGACGGGGTCAGGCTCATCCCGACCTGGCTCATCAGCTTGGCGGCGAAGTCCTTCTCCGAGGCGATGGTGAAGATCTTCGCCGGGGTGTTGCCGATGGACAGGCTGTACGTCTTGCCGTCGAGCTTGGGGTGCTTCTCCTTGACCGCGGCGATGCTGTCCTCGGTCTCCTTGACGACCTGCTCGCCCTGGTCCTCCTTGCCGACGGCCTGGGCGACCACCTGCACATGCTCCTGCCAGGTCTGCTGCCCCCACGCCGTCTCGTAGCCGATGGTGGGTGCCACCGCGGCGAGTTTCTTGTAGTCCTTGTCGAGGGTGAAGTCGGAGGTGGCGAGGATCAGATCGGGCTGGAGGGAGGCGACCTTCTCGTAGTCGACGGCCGTCAGCGTGTCGAGGAGTTCCGTCTTCTTCGTGTCGATCTTGCCCTTCAGCCACGGGTACACGCCGTCCGAGCTGAGGGAGTCCTTCGAGATGGCGACCGGGGTGACGCCGAGCGCGTAGAGCGCGTCGATGTCGTCCGTGCCGCCGTTGCCGATCACCACGATGCGTTCCGGTGCCTTGGCGATCTTCGTGGTGCCGAACTTGTGCTTGATGGACACCGGGAAGGCGGACGAGGAGTCCGCCTTCGCGTCACCGGAGGCGTCGGTGGAGGTGTTGGAGTCGTCCTCGACGGAGCCGCAGGCTGCCAGCGCAGCGACCAGAGTGGCGGTGAGAAGGGGGATGAGGAGCTTTCTCGACATGCGCGCCAGTAAAGCAAGGTAAGCCTTGCCTTAGCAATGTGTTTCGGACAACTTCTTTGCTTTTGACGGGAGTTGGCGATCTCTGATCACGGACGGGTGGTCAGATAGCCCCCCATCGTGCGGAAGTAGTCGGTCGCCGCGTACTCCGTGCCGTCGTCGGTGCGCAGCCGTCGGATCACCAGCCCCGGGTGCCGGCCGCTGTGGGCGTCCGCGCCCGCCACGATGACGATGCCGTCGCCCTCGCGGATGAAGATGCGGCCCGGAGTGCCGCCGTAGCGGCCCTCGGAGACGGCCGCCGAGACGATCCGGATCCGCTGCCCGCGATGGAACGTGTACGCGTTCGGATACGGGTCCGACTGGGCCCGCACGAGGCGCTCCAGGCGCTCCGCAGGCCAGCTCCAGTCGATGCGGCTGTCCTCCGCCGAGCGCTTGTGGAAGAAGCTCGCGCGGCTGCGGTCCTGCGGCTGCCACTGGGCGGCGTCCCTGCCGGACGCGATGAGGTCGAGGGACTCGCGCACGATGGGCGCGATGAGGTCGACGGTGCGGTGGAACAGGTCCGTCGCGGTGTCGGCCGGGCCGACCGCCACCGAGCGCTGCACCAGGATGTCCCCGGCGTCCAGGTCGGCGTTCATACGGTGCGCGGTGACCCCGACGCGCTCCTCGCCGTTGATGAGCGCCCAGATGATGGGCGAGAAACCGGCGTAGGACGGCAGCAGTGAGTCGTGGACGTTGAGCGTGCCGTGCGGTGGCAGGTCGAAGAGCTCCGGGGGCAGCCAGGTGCGCCAGTTGTTGGCGACGAGGATGTCGGGCCTCGACTCCCTTACGGCGTCCAGGAGTTCGGGGTCGTCGGGGCGGTTGCGCAGGAGGACGGGGACGCCGTTCTTCTCGGCCAGTTCGGCGACGGAGTCGTCCCAGATCTTCTCGTAGGCGTGGTCGCTCTTGGGGTGGGTGACCACGAGGACGACCTCGTGATCGGAGTCCAGCAAGGCCTGCAGTGTGCGGTGACCCCAGGTCTGGTAGCCGAACATGGCGACGCGCATGCGGTTCTCCCCTTCGGCGGGCTCCATTGCAAGGTAAGGCTAACCTTATCTAACATGTGGCTGCCTGAGGGAGGCGATGCCACGGTGAAGTCACCGCTCACGGGATCGGACACCACCCATGACGTCCTCGGAATAGGTTTCGGGCCGTCGAATCTCGCACTGGCCATAGCGATCGACGAACACAACGCAGGCCTTCCGGCCGACCGTCGGATCAACGCCCTTTTCCTGGAACGCCAGCCACGTTTCGGCTGGCACCGGGGCATGCTCATCGACGACGCCACCATGCAGGTGTCGTTCCTGAAGGACCTTGTCACGCTGCGCGATCCGGCCAGCGACTTCAGCTTCCTGTGCTTCCTGCGCGAGCGCGGCCGGCTGATCGACTTCCTGAACCAGAAGACCCTCTTCCCGCTCCGCGTCGAGTTCCACGAATACTTCGAGTGGGCCGCCGAGCGAGTGCGGCACCTCGTGGCGTACGACCATGTGGTCACCGCCATCGACCCGGTGCGCGACGACACCGGCACGGTGACCCACTTCGACGTGGTCTGCCGCGACCCCGAGCGCCCCGGCCGGACCGTCACCCGCCGAGCCCGCGACATCAGCGTGGCCGTCGGCCTGGAACCCCATGTGCCGCCCGGCGTCGAACTCTCCGAACGCGTCTGGCACAACAGCCAGTTACTGCCCCGCGTCACCGAACTCGCCGCCACCGGACGGCCCGTGCGCCGGGCGGTCGTCCTGGGCGCCGGGCAGAGCGCCGCCGAGACCGTCGACTATCTGCACCGCTCCTTCCCGGAGGCCGAGGTCTGCGCGGTGTTCGCCAAGTACGGCTACACGCCCGCCGACGACAGCCCCTTCGCCAACCGCATCTTCGACCCGGAGGCGGTGGATGTGTACTTCGAGGCGCCCTCCGAGGTGAAACAGTCCCTCTTCGACTACCACCGCTCCACCAACTACTCCGTGGTCGACATGGAGTTGATCGAGTCCCTGTACGCCACCGCGTACCAGGAGAAGGTCACCGGCCGGGAGCGGCTGCGGTTCCTCAATGTCTCCCGCATACGTGACGTCCGCCCGCGTGGCGACGGCCCTCTGGACGTCGCCGTGGAGTTCCTGCCCACCGGCGAGAAGCAGGTCCTGCGGGCCGACGTGCTCGTGCACGCCACCGGCTACCGGCCGCGTGACCTGGGCACCCTGCTCGGCGAGGCGGCGAAGGTCTGCCTCAGGGACGACGGCGACGCCATCCGGGTCTCGCGCGACCACCGGGTGGAGACGGCGCCCGACGTCGCCGCGGGGATCTATCTCCAGGGCAGTACCGAGCACACGCACGGGCTCACATCGAGTCTGCTGTCGACGACCGCGATCCGCGCGGGGGAGATCCACCGCTCGCTGCTGGCCCGCCGCACGGCATCCGTCTGAGCGGTCAGACCGCTTCCGCCGCGGGCACGGCGGGGCCGAAGACCGCCACCACCCGGTCCGTGGACGTCACCGCCCCGCATGTGTCCGCCACCCACTCCAGCGCGAACCCGTGGCTGCCGGAGGAGGCGTCGGCGATGGCGTCCGCGACGACGAACGGCTCCAGGTCCTGCACCCAGGCGTCGGCGGCGGTCATCAGCACCCCGACCCGGGCGAACAGCCCCGCGATCACGACCTGGTCCCGCTTCAGATCGCGCAGCCTGCTGTCCAGGCGGGTCCGGGCGAAGGCGCTGTGCTTGCGCGCGGTGAGCACGGCGTCCCCGGAGCGCGGCTCGACCTGCTCGGCGAACGCCTCGCCGTCCCGGTCGGCCGGCGCCGCGGGCCGCCGTACATACAGGGCGGGCCCGCGCTCCCCGGCGGGCACCGAGTGGATGACGGGCACGCCCGCGGCATGCGCGGCGCTCACCAACCGGCCGGTGTTCGCGAGGAGTTCGGCGACCGGCGCGCCCTCCTCCGCCAGGACGCGCACGAAGCGCCTCTGTAAGTTCAGGACCAGGACCGCCGCCCGGCCCGGGTCGAGGCTCCACCCCGTGGTGTCGTCGGGCAGCATCGCGGGGGTCGGCATGACGTACGGGAAGATCGAGCCAGGCGTCATCTCGGGTGCCCTTCGGGTGAGTTGGGAACCCTTATTAGGTTAGCCTCACCTAACTTCGATGTCTTGCCGATAACCCCTGCGAACCAGCCTCATCCCAGTGCACGGTCCAGATTGAACGCGGCACTGATCAGCGCCAGATGCGTGAACGCCTGCGGGAAGTTGCCCTGCTGCTCGCCGGTGTGGCTGATCTCCTCGGCGTACAGGCCCAGATGGTTGGCGTACGTCAGCATCTTCTCGAAGGCGAGCCGCGCCTCGTCGACCCGGCCCGCGCGGACCATGGCCTCGACATACCAGAACGAGCAGATGGAGAACGTGCCCTCGTCGCCGCGCAGTCCGTCGGGGCTCGCCTCCGGGTCGTAGCGGTAGACCAGCGAGTCGGACACCAGGTCCTGGGTGAGCGCGTCCAGGGTGGACAGCCACTTGGGGTCGGTCGGCGCGATGAACTTCGCCAGCGGCATCATCAGCACGGCCGCGTCCAGCACATCGTCGTCCTCGTGCTGGACGAACGCCTTGCGGGTCTCGGACCAGCCGCGCTTCATGATCCGCCGGTAGATCGTGTCCCGGCACGCCTGCCAGCGCGGCAGATCGGCGGGCAGACCGCGCCGGTTGGCCATCCGGATGCCCCGCTCGATCGCCACCCAGCACATGAGCCGCGAGTACAGGAAGTTCTTGCGGCCGCCGCGGGTCTCCCACACGCCCTCGTCGGGCTGGTCCCAGTGCTCGCACACCCAGTCCACCAGGGTGCAGACATCGTCCCACTGGGCGCTGGAGATGGGCTGCGCCCACTTGTCGTAGAGGTAGATGGAGTCGATCAGCGCGCCGTAGATGTCGAGCTGGAGCTGGTCGGAGGCCGCGTTGCCGATGCGCACGGGGGCGGAGCCCTGATGGCCCTCCAGGTGCGGGAGTTCGGTCTCGGTGAGGTCCGTGCGGCCGTCGATGCCGTACATCACCTGGAGCGGGGCGGAGTGGCCGTCGGCGCACGGACTGACGTACTGCGTCAGGAACTTCATGAACGCCTCGGCCTCTTCGGTGAAGCCGAGCCGCAGCATCGCGTAGACGCAGAAGGCGGCGTCGCGCACCCACACATACCGGTAGTCCCAGTTGCGTTCGCCGCCGAGCTGCTCGGGCAGGCTCGTCGTCGGCGCGGCGACGATCGCGCCGGTCGGCGCGTAGGTGAGCAGCTTCAGCGTGAGGGCCGAGCGGTGCACCATCTCCCGCCACCGGCCCCGGTACTTCGAGCGGGACAGCCAGCCGCGCCAGTACGCCACCGTCGTCGCGAACTGCTCCTCGGCCTCGGTCCGCGCACACCTGCGCGGCGACACCTCACCGCCGACCTGGTCCAGGGCGAACACCGCCGACTCGCCCTCGGACAGCTTGAAGTCGGCCCGGGTGTCCAGGCCGTCGACCTCCAGCGGGACGGTCGCGGTCAGCCCGAGCGACAGCGCCTCGGACTCGAACACCGCCACATCGCCGACCATGCGCACGGTGTGCGGCCGCCTGCCGTAGTCGAACCGCGGCGCGACACGGGTGCGGAAGGGAACCGAACCGCGCACGCACACCACCCGCCGGATCAGCCGATGCCGCTCGGCCTCCACCGACCCGCCGTCCACCGGCATGAAGTCCTGCACCTCGCCCACGCCGTCCTCGGTGAAGAACCGTGTGATCAGGACATTGGTGTCGGGGAAGTAGAACTGCTTGGTCCGCGCCGGCACCGACGCCGAAAGCTCGAAGCAGCCGCCCCGCTCCGCGTCCAGGATCGCGGCGAAGACGCTCGGGGCGTCGAAGGACGGGCAGCAGTACCAGTCGATGGTGCCCTCGGTGCCCACCAGGGCCACGCTGCGCAGATCGCCGATCAGCCCGTGCTCGGCGATCGGCACATAGCGCGTCGCCCCGGGTACGGCCGTCCCCGTCGGGGTTGTGCTCATCGCAGCCTCCCTGGCCCGCCATGCGCCTCGTTCCCCAGCCTAGGTGGAATCGGCGCGATGAGGGGGCGCATCGGAGCGCTGGCTCAGACCGTGACGACCCTCAGGCCCGCCTCCTCGAAGCCCCGCACCGTCTCCGGGTCCGCCGAGGCGTCCGTGACCAGGGTGTCCACCGCGTCGGTCGCGCAGATCCGGGCGAACGCGCGCCTGCCGAGCTTGCTGGAGTCGGCCGCCACGATCACCCGCTCGGCCCGCTCGCACAGCAGCCGGTTGATCGCCGCCTCCGCCTCGTCGTGCGCGGCGGCACCATGCGTCACATCGAAGCCGACGACGCCGAGGACCGCCACATCGATGGTGATCTGGCCCAGCACCCCGTCCGCGAGCGGCCCGATGAGCTCGTACGACTGGGGGCGCGCGACCCCGCCGGTGACCACGATCTTGAACTGCGGACGCACGGCCAGCTCATTGGCGATGTTGAGCGCGTTCGTGACGATCGTCAGCGCCGGCGAGCCGGACGCCAGATCACTGCGCACGGCCAGGGCGCGTGCCACCTCGGTGGTCGTGGTGCCGCCGGTCAGCCCGACCGCCTCGCCGGGCGCGACGAGACCGGCCACCGCCTTGGCCACCCGCTGCTTCTCGGAGGCGTGCCGGGCCGTCTTGTAGCGCAGCGGCAGTTCGTACGACACTCCGTGGACCACCGCGCCGCCCCGGGTGCGGACCAGCATCTGCTGCTCGGCGAGCTGGTCGAAGTCACGCCGGATCGTGGCGGCCGACACCGCCAGCTCGGCGGCCGCCTCCTCGACGTCCAGCCGGCCCCGCTCGACGAGCAGCTCCAGCAGCGCCTTCCAGCGGGCGTCGCGCGACATCCAGCGTCTCCATTCCTCGACCTTCGGCGACCCTAGCGCACCCAGATCCACCGGACTGCTTGATAATGCTCGAAAATCAGCGATATCTTGCAAGAAAGAGCATGAAGGTTGAATGGGAAGCCGGAGGGCGGCGGCATGACGCATGTCGAGGACGAACTGAACAGCCAGCCCGAGTGCTGGACCCGCGCCGCGGCCGAGGCGGCCGGCCTCGGCGGATCGCTGCCGGCGCCGGGGGAGCGGGTCGCGGTCGTCGGCTGCGGCACGTCGTACTTCATGGCGCAGGCCTTCGCCGCGCTGCGCGAGGGATCGGGCCAGGGGGAGACCGACGCCTTCGCCGCGTCCGAGTTCCCGCACGGGCGCACCTACGACCGCGTCCTCGCCCTCACCCGCTCCGGTACGACGACTGAGGTGCTCGACCTGCTCGGGCGGCAGAAGGGGCGTACCCGCACCGTCGCGATCACCGCCGACCCCGACACACCCGTGATCGCCGTCGCCGACGACCTCGTCGTCCTCGACTACGCGGACGAACGCTCCGTCGTGCAGACCCGCTTCGCGACCACCGCCCTCACCCTGCTCCGCACCCACCTGGGCCTGCACACCGACGCGGCGATCACCGACGCCCAAGACGCGCTCGTCGCCGAACTGCCCGAAGGGCTCGTGGAATGCGGGCAGTTCACCTTCCTCGGCGGCGGCTGGACCGTCGGACTCGCCAACGAGGCCGCGCTGAAGATGCGCGAGGCGTCGCTGTCCTGGACCGAGGCCTACCCGGCGATGGAGTACCGGCACGGCCCGATCAGCATCACCACTGACGGCACCGCGACCTGGATGTTCGGCGAGGCGCCGGAAGGCCTCGCCGCACAGGTCCGCGCCACCGGCGCCCTGTGGATCGAGGGCCGCCTCGACCCGCTCGCCGAACTGGTCCGCGCCCAGCGCCTCGCGGTCGCCGTCGCCGCGGCCCGCGACCTCGACCCGGACCGCCCGCGTCACCTCACCCGCTCGGTGATCCTCGCCCCCTGACCCGCCCCAGGAAGGAACAGGAGATGCCTCTCACGACCACCGGCGAGCTCATCACCCGTGCCGCCGCAGCCCGTTCAGCCGTCGCCGCCTTCAACGTCATCACCCTCGAACACATCGAGGCCGTCATCGCCGGTGCGGAATCGGTGAGTTCACCCGTCGTCCTCCAAGTCAGCGAGAACGCCGTCAAGTTCCGCTACGGACGGCTGCTGCCGCTCGCCCGCGCCGCCGTCGCCGCCGCCGAACGCGCCGCCGTGCCCGTCGCCCTGCACCTCGACCACATCCAGAGCGACGACCTGCTGCGCCAGGCGCCGGACGCCGGATTCAGCTCCGTGATGTACGACGCGGCCCGCCTGCCGTACCTGGACAACCTCGCCGCGACCAAGGCGGCCGCCGACTGGGCGCACGCCCAAGGCCTGTGGATCGAGGCCGAGTTGGGCCGCCTCGGCGGCAAGAACGGCGAGCCGCCGCTGGACGCCCACGCCCCGGGCGCCCGCACCGACCCGACCGAGGCCCACGCCTTCGTCGCCGACTCCGGGGTCGACGCCCTGGCCGTCGCCATCGGCAGCTCGCACGCCATGACGACCCGCACCGCGACCCTCGACCACGAACTCCTCAAGCGCCTCACCGCCACCCTGGACGTCCCCCTCGTCCTGCACGGCTCCTCTGGCGTCCCCGACGACGAACTGACCGCGGCCGTCGCGGGCGGCATCACCAAGGTCAACGTCGGCACGGCCCTCAACATCGCCATGACGGGCGCGATCCGCGACCATCTCGCCGCCCATCCGGAGGCCGTCGACTCCCGCACCTATCTGAGCGCGGGCCGTGAGGCGATGGTGCGGGCGGTGGCCGACATCATCGGGCTGCTCGGGGCTCCCTGACCGCCCTGAGCACCACGAACTTCGGGTCCCCGGCGACGAGTCGGCAGTTGCCGAACAGCCGCCGCAGCTTCACGTGGTACCCGAGATGCCGGTTCCCGATCACCCACAGCTCACCGCCCGGCTTGAGCGCACGCCGCGCACCCGTGAACATCCGCCAGGCCGTCTCGTCGGTCGTCGCCTGGTGCGAGTGGAACGGCGGATTGTTGAGCACGAGGTCGACACTCCCGGCCGGCACGCCCGCCATCCCGTCCCCGACCCGGAACTCGGCGTGCCCCGGCACCCCGTTCGCCCGGTACGTCGCCTCCGCCGAGGCCACGGCCTGGAACGACTCGTCCACGAACAGCACCTCGGCCTCCGGGTTCGCCAGCGCCACCGCCGTACCGACCACGCCATTGCCGCACCCGAGGTCGACCACCCGCCGCTCGCCGTTGACCTTCGGCAGATGGCCCAGGAAGAACCGTGTCCCGATGTCCAGCCGGTCGGCGCAGAAGACCCCGGCGTGATTGACGACCGTGCCCTTCGAGGCGGCGCCGATGCCGTCGGGGAGCGTGTAGGAGTACGGCCACGGGTTCGGGGGGCGCTTCAGCGACGGCTCGGGCGTGCACAGGATCAGCCGGGCCTTTTTCTCGGCGAGCGAGGTGCGGGTCGGGCCGATGATCCGCTCGAACAGCTGGAGCGTCGAGGTGTGGATCTCCTTCACCATGCCGGTGCCGACGACCACCGTGCCCTCGTGCACCGCGGGCGCCAGCCGCAGCAGCTGGTCCTCCAACAGCGCCAGGCTCTTCGGCACCCGCACGAGCAGGACGTCGACGCGGTCCGGCGGGGTGTCCTGCGTGGTGAGGAGCCGTACGGTGCCGGGCTCGACGCCGAGCCGGGCGAGGTTGGCCCGGGTCGCCTCCTGCGCCAGATGGGAGTCGGTGATCTGCGTCGGCCGGTGCGCCGCGAGCGCCGTGACCAGGGCGCCCCAGCGGTCACCGACGACCACGACCGTGCCGGCCAGCGGGATCTCGCTCTCCGCGAGGTGCCTGAGGAGGTACTCGTCGGAGGCGTCCCAGGCACGCAGCCTCTCGCGCGGGTCCTCGGGGAAACGGGTGAGCGCGAACTCGCCCCACGGCGTCGTCATACGGTCGTTCATGGTGCGTCCAGGCTAGCGGAACCGCAGCTCAGGGATGGTGGGGGAGGATGGGAGGTATGGACCGGGAGCTGTTCCCTCGGGAGCGTACGGAGGTCGCGCCGGGCGCGGTGCACGTACCCGACTGGCTGGACGCGGCGCGCCGGCGCGAGCTGCTAGCGGCCTGCCGCGAGTGGGCGCGCCCACCGGCAGGGCTGCGCACGGTCCGTACACCCGGCGGCGGCACGATGACCGCCCGCCAGGTCTGCCTCGGCTGGCACTGGTACCCGTACGCCTACGCCCGCACGGTCGTGGACGGCGACGGCGCCCGGGTGAAGCCGTTCCCGGGGTGGCTCGGCGAGCTGGGCCGCGAGGCGGTACGGGACGCGCTCGACGTGGCGGGGCCGGCGTACGACATCGCGCTGATCAACTTCTACGACGCCGAGGCCCGCATGGGCATGCACCGCGACAGCGACGAGAAGTCGGACGCGCCGGTCGTGTCCCTGAGCCTCGGCGACACCTGCGTCTTCCGCTTCGGCAACACCGAGACCCGGACCCGGCCGTACACGGACGTCGAACTGCGCGACGGCGACCTGTTCGTCTTCGGCGGCCCGTCCCGTCTCGCCTACCACGGCGTACCGAAGGTGTACCCGGGCACGGCACCGCCGGAGTTGGGGCTGACCGGGCGGTTGAACATCACGCTCAGGGTGAGCGGGCTGTAGGCCGCCGCATTCGCGGATCATGGGAGACTCGCCCTCATGAGCGGCAAGGCGGACCCCCGGCCGGCGGGGGAAGGGACCACCTCGAGGACGCGGTTGGACCGGGGGCGCGGTGCGCTCGGGCCCGCGTTGGAGCTCGTGCACACCGGGCGGGCGCCCACGCGTGCCGTCCTCACCGCGGAGCTAGGGGTGACCCGGGCCACGGCCGGCGCGGTCGCCGCCGAGCTGGAGGCGCTCGGACTGATCCGGGTCGACGCCCGGCCCGGCGCGGCGGCCGGTTCGCAGGGGCGGCCCTCGCACCGGCTGGCGGTCGCCGAGGACGGGCCCGTCGTCCTCGCCGCACAGGTCCACGCCGACGGGTTCCGGGCGGCGCTGGTCGGCCTCGGCGGCCGTATCGTCGCCACCGCGCCCGGCTGCGAGACGGTGGACGCCGATCCCGCGAAGGTCCTCGGCTCGGTCGTCGAGGCGGGCGCCGACCTGCTGCGTACGACGGGCCGCCGCTGCGTCGGCGCGGGCCTCGCCGTCCCGTCCGCCGTCGCGGAACCCGACGGTCTCGCCCTCAACCCCCTGCACCTGGCGTGGCCGGTGGGCGCCCCCGTCCGCCGCATCTTCACGGAGTGCGTGCGCGCGGCCGGGATCACCGGTCCCGCGTTCACCGGCAACGACGTCAACCTCGCCGCGCTCGCCGAGCACCGGCACGGCGCGGGGCGCGGCGCGCGCGATCTGCTGTGCGTGGCCACCGGGCACCGCGGCGTCGGCGGCGCCCTGGTCCTGGACGGCCGCCTGCACACCGGCAGTTCGGGCCTCGCCCTGGAGGTCGGACACCTCACCGTGAACCCCGAGGGCAGACCCTGCCACTGCGGCAGCCGCGGCTGCCTCGACGTCGAGACCGATCCGCTGGCCTTCCTCACGGCGGCGGGACGCGAACCGGGCCCCGAGGTCTCGCTGCTCCAGCAGTCCAAGGACCTGATCGCCGGCCACTACGACGACCCCACGATCCGCACCGCCACCGAGGCCCTCATCGACCGCCTCGGCCTGGGCCTGGCCGGCCTGGTCAACATCCTCAACCCGGACCGCATCATCCTCGGCGGCCTCCACTGCACCCTCCTCGACGCCGACCCCGAACGCCTGCGAGCCGTCGTCGCCGACCGCAGCCTCTGGGGCCAGAGCGGCAGCGTCCCCATCCTCGCGTGCACCCTCGACCACAACAGCCTGGTCGGCGCGGCGGAGTTGGCGTGGCAGCCGGTCCTGGACGATCCGCTGGGGGCGCTGGCCTAGAGGCTGCTCGGCGGGGGCAGGCGGAGCTCGCGGCGTACTGCGGGCGTGTCCTCGTACACCCGCCACTCGCTGACCAGCCCGTCGGTGACACGGGCGGTCCACAGGGCCGGACCGGCGAGTTCCGGGCGTGAGCAGAGGGAGTATCCGGACACGGTGACGACCTCGTTCCGTACGGACAGGTCGGTGAACACGTTGCGGTAGTCCGGGAACGCGGCGAAGAAGCCGCGCCATGCCTCCAGACACGCCCCCTTCCCCCGGACCGTGCCGCCCTCGGTGTCGATAAAGACGTGGTCCTCGGACATCAGCGGTTCCAGCTCTTGCAGGTCACGGGCGTTGATCGCGGCGTTGAAGCGCTGGACGACATCCCTTGCCTCGATCTGCCGGGTCGGCATGGCCTCTCCTCTGCTGCTGCGCGGCTCCCCTCCATGCTCGGTCGCGCGCCGGGCTTGCGCATGCCCCGTGGGGGGCTCGGTCGAGCCTGGGGCGGCGCATGCCCGGCGGTACGCTCGGAGCATGCGGATCTCCGTCTCCTCCGACATGGACGAACCCGTGGCCCGCCTCCTCGTCGCCGAGTTGCGCGAGCGCGGCCACGACGTGGCGACCCACGGCGCCCTGAGCCCCGGCGCCGACCGTCAGTGGGCGGCCTGCTCGGAGGCGGCAGCCCGCGAGGTCGCCGCCGGTACCGCGGACCAGGCCGTCGTGTGCTGCTGGACCGGCACGGGCGCCTCCATCGCCGCGAACAAGGTGCCTGGCGTACGGGCGGCCCTGTGCACGGACGCCTACACGGCGGACGGCGCCCGCCGCTGGAACGACGCCAATGTGCTCGCCCTCAGCCTGCGCCTGACTTCGGGGCCGCTGCTCAAGGAGATCCTCGACGCGTGGTTCACCGGCGAGGTGAGCGGGGACGCCGAGGACCGGGAGAACGTGGCGCGCGTGGGGCGGTTGGACGGCAGCGGGCGCTAGGTGTCTCGTCCAGCCCTGTCCCGTGCTCCGAGCGGGTCCGGTCCGAAGGGCCTGGCATAGGCTCACTCGGTGATCACCGACGACATGCCGCTCGATGAACTCGCCCGTGTCTGGGAGGAGATCCGGCAGGAGTACGACGACCCGCGCAATGACACATACGACCGGAGGGTCCTCGACTGTGCCGCGCGGCTGGCCGCCGATCCCGGCGGGGACTCGGCCTACGTCTGGACGATCGGTCTGCTGATGATGGCCCCCTACGTCGCCTGGGCGCCGGGCGACGGCGTAGTACCGGAGGCCAGAGCGGCGCTGGAGGCGGCCGACGGCGCCCTGCGCGACCGGCCCTGCGAACACGGGACGCACCCCTACCGGGAGCATGAGCCCGAACTCGACGAGGACCTCGCCCAGCAGCTGTGCGACCTCCCCGACCCGAACGCCGCATGGGACGAGAACCACCCCCGTGAGCAGTGGCTCTGTCCACGCAACGTCGCCGGACTCGCGCGGATCGCCCTCGACATCATCGAACCCGGCTCGGCACCGGACGTCCCACCCCGGCTGCCCGTGGGCGCCCAGGACGACATCGACTCGCTGTCCGCCCTGTTGCACGGCTACCCGGACCCGGGAACCGACATCAACGAGGAGATCACCCTCCAGGCGGAGGCACTGCGCTCCGCCGACCCGGCGGACCGCCCCGGACGTCTGCTGGTCGTCATGGCGGTCACCTGGTACGCCGTCTCCGACTTCGTACGGGACGCCTCCGTACTCGAGACACTGATCGCTGCGCTGGAGGCGACGCTCCCGGACCACGCCGCCGCGACTTGCGCACACGACGGCCACCCGACCCCACCCCGCAGCAGCCCGAGCGCCGCCGCACTCGGCATCAGGCTCAGCAGCCCCGGAGGACGCGCCCTCTACGAACACCACCGCACACGATCGGCTCCCCTGGAGCACCTGCTGTGCCCGGTAGCCCTGGCGGACATCACGAAGGACTCGCTGAGCGCTCTGGGCGCCCGACGCGAAGAACTCCTGGGCGGGTCCGGCCGCTAGGCCCCGTCCGTCAGGTCCCCCGCTCAGGGCGGCGGCGCCACGGTGGCGTACTGCGCCACCCCATCCCCGAACGACCAGTCGATCGGCTCGTTCTCCAGCAGATGCACGAACATGTTGCGCGGCTCGGTCCCCGCGTACGCGAGGGCGAGTTCGGCGATCCGCCGGTACAGGGCCTGCTTCTGCGCGGGGGTCCGCCCGGACCGCATGGTGATCGTGACGTGGACGAGGCCGTCGTCCCGGTGGATGCCGAGGTAATCGGCGTCGTAGCGCAGGGTGCTCCGGGTGCCGTCGTGGCCGGTCAGGATCTGGAAGCGGTCGTCCGGCGGGATCCCGATGGCGTCCACCAGGGCGTCGTGCACGGCACGACCGAGGGCGTCGAGCCGCTCGGGGTCGGCTCCCATGGCGTCGATGCGGACGAAGGGCATGCGTGAGGTCTCCTTGTCGTCTTGTCGTCACCTGCGGCGAGGTCTCGCGACCGGCTCGCCACCGCAGTCGGGGTGGATGTCTTCAGCCCGGCAATCGCTCCCGCCCCGGCTCGGACAGGTGCAGCACCTCGTACACATCGCCGTCGGCCGTGGGCGTGTCGTTCTCCCAGAGGGAGAAGTGGATCGACTCCCAACGGCTCGTGTCCACGGCGGAAGCGGCGAGAACCGCGCCCTCCTCGCAGGCCAGCCGCTCGGTCTCGCGCACCGCCTCCGCCGCGACGTCGGCCAACCGCACCCCGTCCGGCACCTGTTGGCGCCGCAGCACCGCGACCCGCGCGGGGGAGCCGCGGCCTTCCTCGTACGCCAACCCGGTCCACTGTCGGACTGACGGCCGCCCGAAGTCGTCGGCGATGCCTTGGAAGGGGCCGCCCCAGAGGAAGGAGTTCATGCCGGCCACGGTGTCCCAGAGGTAGAACGGCGCGTACTCGTTGACCGGCGAGCCGCGCACGCCGCGCTCGCGCATCAGGTACGCCTTGAGGCCCAACCCCTCCCAGCCGTCGAGCAGATGACCCTTGCCGGCGACGCGCCGACGGACGATCTCCATGTCGTAGTCGGCGGGCAAGGTGAGCCGGTACTGCATCGCATGCATCGGAGCCGCCTTCCTACCGAGCTTCCCGGCCCGGCGAGAGCAGCGAGAGCAACCCGCGCACGCCCGTGTCGAAGGCGGTGGGCGATCCGGAGGCCCGCGCCAGGACATAGCCGCCCTGCACGGTCGCGACGATCGTCGCCGCGATGGCCTCGGCGTCGAGCCCTGCTGCGAACTGCCCCTGTTCCTTGCCCTCCTCTACCAGCCCGGCGAGCCGCTCCCGCAGCCAGTCCAGCGTCTCGTCCACCGGTGCCCGCAGCTCGTCACTGGCGATGACGTCCGGGTCCATCGTCAGCCGCCCGACCGGACAGCCGCGCAGCACATCGCGCTCGCGTCGCAGATACGCCTCGATGCGCTCGTACGGCGATCCCGGCCCGTCGAGTACTCCCGCGGCGGTAGCCCGCATCTCCTCGGCGGTCCGCCGGATCGCGGCCAGCGCGAGATCCGGCTTCCCCTTGAAGTGGTGGTACATGCTGCCCTGTCCGGCGCCAGAGCGCTCCAGGATGGCTTTGGGGCTGGTGCCGACGTAGCCGCGCTCCCACAGCAGCTCGCGGGTGGACTCGATCAGTCGCTCCGAGGTGCTCATACCGTCACTGTACATACTAGTAGTTACAGAAGTCGAGTGCTTTCAGGAGCACCGCGATCGGCCCTGTCTACTCCCCGCGAGGTACGCCCACTGCCGCTGGCCGTACGACGACCCGGACCCCCCTCCGGCGCGACTCTCGAGACATCACCGGAAACAGTCCGAACCGACTCGGGAGATGACCCAAGATGCAGACCCTCGCACACTTCGCAGACGGCGGACCCGGCCCGTGGATCCTGCTGTTCCCGCTGATCTGGGCGGCAGTCGTGATCGGCGGCATCACCCTGTTGCGCCGAACGGTGTGGCGCGGACGCCGCGGCGGCCCCTGGCGCCCCGCCCAGGCCCCCGACGAGAACTCGCCCATCACCGTGCTCGGCCACCGCTTCGCCTCGGGCGAGATCGACGAGGACGAGTACTGGCGCCGGCTGTCCGTGCTGGACGAGCAGTTCGGCCGTAAGGACATGGGCAAGGGCGGTGCGGCATGACGACCACGACCGTCACGACGACCACGCCGACGGCCGCCCGGGTCGTCGACGCCGTGAAGGTGTACGGCAGCGGCGACACGAGCGTGAGGGCCCTGGACGGGGTGAGCGTCGACTTCCCGGTCGGCCGCTTCACCGCGATCATGGGGCCCTCGGGCTCCGGCAAGTCCACCCTGATGCACTGTGCGGCCGGCCTCGACACGCTCACCTCCGGCACCGCCCACATCGGCGACACCGAGCTGAGCAGCCTCGACGACCGCCGTCTGACCTTGCTGCGCCGGGACCGCGTGGGCTTCGTCTTCCAGTCGTTCAACCTGGTGCCGACGCTCACCGTCGCGGAGAACATCACGCTGCCGTTGGACCTCGCGGGCGGCAAGGGCGACCCGGAGTGGGTCGACGCGCTCATCGACGTCGTCGGCCTGCGCGACCGGCTCCACCACCGCCCCTCCGAACTCTCCGGCGGCCAGCAGCAACGCGTCGCCGTCGCCCGCGCCTTCGCCGGACAGCCCGACGTCGTCTTCGCCGACGAGCCGACCGGCAACCTCGACTCCCGCTCCGGCGGCGAGGTCCTCGGCCTCCTCGGCCGTACCGTCCGCCAGACCGCCCGCACGGTCGTCATGGTCACCCACGACCCGGTGGCCGCCGCCCACGCCGACGAGGTCGTCTTCCTCGCCGACGGACGCCTGGTCGACCGTATGGAATCCCCGACCGCCGACAAGGTCCTGGACCGCATGAAAGCCTTCGAGGTGCCGTCATGAACGCGTCCGTCCGCATCAGCGCGGCCTCCTTGCGCGCCCACAAGCGCCGTTTCGCCGGTACCTTCCTCGCGGTTTTCCTCGGTGTCGCCTTCCTCGCCGGGACCCTCGTCATGGGCGACACCCTGCGCGCCAGCTTCGACACCATGTTCGGCAATGCCACCAGCGGCACCGACGCCGTCGTCCGCAGCGCCGACGCCATCACCACGCCCGGCGAGAGCGAGGGCGTGCGCGCACCGGTCGCCACCGACCTGGTGAGCACGATCGAGCGGGCCCCCGGTGTCGCCGCCGCCGCGCCCAGCATCCAGGGAGCCGGCCAGCTCATCGCCAAGGACGGCGACCCCATCGGCGGCCAGGGCCCGCCCACCCTCGCCGGAAACTGGATCAGCGACCCGAAGCTCAACCCCTACCAGCTCGCCGAGGGCCACACCCCGCGGAAGTCCGGCGAGGTCGTCATCGACCGCGGCACCGCCGAGCGCGGCGACCTGAAGATCGGCGACACCACGACCCTGCGCACCCCGGACCCGGTCAAGGTGACCGTCGTGGGCCTCGCGACCTTCGGCGGCGAGGACGGCATGGCCCAGGTGACCTTCACCGGCATGACCCTGGCCGACGCGGAGAAGTACCTCACCGCGCGGCCCGGCGAGGCGGCGAGCATCCAGGTGCGGGCCGGACCCGGCGTCAGCCAGCAGCAGCTGGTGGACGAGCTGACTCCCGTACTGCCCAAGGGAGTCGAGGCCATCACCGGTCAGGAGTCGGCGCAGGAGAACACCGACATGATCTCCAGCCAGTTCCTGTCGATCTTCACCACCTTCCTGCTGGTGTTCTCCGGCGTGGCCCTCCTGGTGGCCACCTTCTCCATCCACAACACCTTCGCGATCGTGGTGGCCCAGCGCACCCGCGAGAACGCCCTTTTGCGCGCCCTGGGCGCCTCCCGCCGCCAGGTCACCGCGTCGACCCTGGTCGAGGCCACCGCTGTGGCGATCACCGCGTCGCTGGCCGGCCTCGCGGGCGGCATCGGCATCGCGGCGGGCCTCCAGGCCCTGTTCCCGGCGATCGGATTCCCCTTCCCCGAGGGCGACCTGGTGATCAGCGCGCTGTCCATGGCGCTGCCCCTCGCCGTCGGCATCGTGGTCTGCCTCGGCTCCGCGCTGCTGCCCGCCGTACGCGCCGGACGCACCGCGCCCCTGGCGGCCCTGCGGGAAACGGCGGTCGACACCTCCGGCGCCTCCCGCACCCGCGCCGTCACCGGCCTGGGACTCGGCGCCCTCGCGATCGCCGTCACCCTCACCGGCGTCCTGGTGTCCCCGTCCATCTGGCTGGCCGCGGGCGGCGCCGTCCTCGCCCTGGTCGCCTTCGTGGTCCTGGGTCCGGTGGCCTCCACGACGGCGGTACGGGTCCTAGGTGGCCCCCTCGACCGACTGCGCGGCGTCACCGGCGGCCTCGCCCGGCGCAACGCCCTGCGCAGCCCGAAGCGGACGGCGGCGACCGCCAGCGCCCTGATGATCGGCGTGGCCGTCGTGTCCCTGTTCACGGTCTTCGGCGCCTCGCTCAAGGCGACCATGGACCAGACCGTGTCCCGGTCCTTCGCGGGCGACGTCGCCATCAGCACCCCGTCGTTCGGCGCGGGCGGCAGCGGCCTGAGCCCCCGCCTTGCCGACGCGGTCCAGAAGCTCCCCGAGGTCGACACGGCCGTAGGCCTCGGCCGGGGCGTCGCCGAAGTCGACGGCAAGGGACGGGCGCTGACGGTCACCGACCCGGTCGCCCTGGAACGCACCTTCGACCTCGGCCAGATCCAGGGCTCCATGAGCAGCCTGAGCACCGACGGCATCGCCATCACCGAGAACGAGGCCGACAAGCAGCACCTGACGACCGGCGACAAGGCCCGCCTCACCTTCACCGACGGACGTACGCAGACCTTCACCGTCCGCGCGGTCTACGGCCAGTCCGAACTCGCCGGCGACTACGTCATCACCCGCGACGCCTGGGCCCCGCACCGCACCCAGGACGCCGACACCCTGGTCGCCGTGTCCTTCAAGGGCGGCGTGAGCACGGACGACGGCAAGGCGGCCGTCGAGAAGGTCGCCGCCCAGTACGGCAATCCCGAGGTGCAGACCCGGGACGAGTACGCGCAGTCCGCGGCGGGCGGCATCGACATGATGCTCACCCTCGTCTACGCGCTGCTCGCCCTCGCGGTGCTCATCGCGCTCCTCGGCATCGCCAACACGCTGACGCTGGCGATCCACGAGCGCACCCGAGAACTGGGCCTGCTGCGGGCCGTCGGTCAGACCCGTGCCCAGCTGCGCGCCATGGTCCGCTGGGAGTCGGTCCTGGTCGCCGCCTTCGGCACCGTCGGCGGCCTCGCCCTCGGCGGCTTCCTCGGCTGGGTGCTGGTCGAGGCCTCCGACGGCGCGAGCGACAGCGCGTTCGCCTTCGCGCTGCCGCCGCTGCAACTCGCCGTGGTGGCCCTGGTCGGCATCACCGCCGGAGCCCTGGCGGGACTGCGCCCGGCGCGCCGCGCGGCACGCCTGGACGTACTGCGGGCCATCGCCACGGAGTGACAGGGGCCCTCAACGCCCTCGGCACAGCCCCCTCACCGCCCGGTCAGCCGACAACGGCCGACCGGGCGGGAGCGTGTTCGGGCCTGCGCAGGTCGACCCGCTCACCGACCTCCGCGAACCGTCGCGCGGGCTTGTCCACCACCGCCCGCTGCAGCGGCCGCGCGGCCCCGGCCGGAACCGCGGCCAGGGGTGTCGGCAGCGTGAACCACACGACCTTCCCGGACTCGCCGTCCGGCCGCACACCCCAGCTCTCGCTGACCGCGGCCACCATCGCAAGACCGCGACCGCACGTGGCCAGCGTGTCGGCCTCCGCGACGTCCGCCATGACGGGCAGACGCGGGTCGTGGTCGCGCACCGAGACCATGAGCCGGTCGAGCAGCAGCTCGATCTCCACGGTGCACGTCTTGTCCGGCTGGGCGTGCTGGTGAACGTTGGTCAGCAGCTCGGTCACACCGAGTGCGGCGCGGTCTATCAAGGGATCAAGATGCCAGTAGCGCAAGTGTGCAGATACGATTCTGCGGACCTGACCGATCCGCGACGGCAGGGCTTGGAGCTCCACCGTGCAGTGCCTGCTTGGGTAACTGATCACGGCTGCGACTCCCCGACTGAAGAGGTCCGGAAGAACACGAAGTACGGATCCAGCAGGGTGCTTGAAGAAAACGGCCGCCTGCTGTCGTGGCCGGCGGGCTGGTTCGCAGCGTTATCGCCGGTAAACCCAGAGTGACGTGAGACCAGCGTGACGCAGGGGGTGCGGTACCGCAACTCGCAGTGACTCAGCCCTTACGCCCGGCGGCCTTCCGTACGGCCTCGATGAACCGGCGCGCCGCGGGCGGCCCGGGCTCTCCCGGAGCGGGGTCGTGCTCGCCCAACGTCAGTGAATAGCGGTTGCCGTTGAGGTCCGCGAGCGCCTTGTCGTCCGGGGCGAACCAGGGCTTGGACGCCCGTACCGCCTGCACCGGAGCGCTGTCGATCTCGCTGCCGTAGCTGGTGAGCAGCTGCACCCTGCCGTCGCTGATCCGTATCTGCCCGGCCCGGGTCAGCGAGCGCAGCCGCTTCCCGATCCGCACGCCCGTGGCCCTGAACTCCGGCTCAGCCATGCCCCGCCCCTTAGCGCCTCGGTGTGCCGGTCCGTCCCGTACGGGCCCGGCCGGCTCTGATCGTGATCCAGTGTGCCCCCGTTCGGGACCGCTGTCCCGTCCGGTGCAGTCTGCCCGCGTACCGCGTCGAGCACCAGTACGCACGTCACCCCTGGCCGGGGCGCCCGGAGCACTCGCCCGAATGCGCCCCCAAGGCCGCGGCGAAATCCTGGCCCAGGGATGCCTTTGAGGCGCTCAAAGGTGTGTTTATGCAGGTGAGAAGCGTGCGGAAGATGTTTATGCTCGAAGTGACGGCCGCGTGAGTCGCCGTTGCCGAAGAGCATGAGGAGCAGCGCCGTGAGCACCATCCAGCAGACCCCGTCCGGCGTGACCCTCGACGTCGACCACAGCGACGCCGCCTACCGCGTCTGGCTGAAAGAAGCCGTGCGCAAAGTCCAGGCCGACGCCAACCGCTCGGCCGACACACACCTGTTGCGCTTCCCGCTGCCGGAGCGATGGGGCATCGACCTGTATCTGAAGGACGAGTCGACCCACCCGACCGGCAGCCTCAAACACCGCCTCGCCCGCTCGCTGTTCCTCTACGGCCTGTGCAATGGCTGGATCCGGCCGGGCCGCCCCGTGATCGAGGCGTCCAGCGGCTCCACGGCCGTCTCCGAGGCGTACTTCGCGAAGCTGATCGGCGTCCCCTTCATCGCTGTCATGCCCCGCACGACCAGCGCCGAGAAGTGCCGCCTCATCGAGTTCCACGGCGGACAGTGCCACTTCGTGGACGACTCACGGAAGATGTACGAGGAATCGGCCCGTCTGGCGGTGGAGACCGGCGGCCACTACATGGACCAGTTCACCTACGCCGAACGGGCCACGGACTGGCGCGGCAACAACAACATCGCCGAATCCATCTTCCGCCAGCTGAAGCTGGAACGGTTCCCGGAGCCCGCGTGGATCGTCGCCACGGCCGGCACCGGCGGCACCTCCGCGACCCTCGCCCGGTACGTCCACTACATGCAGCACGACACCCGCATCTGTGTCGCCGATCCGGAGAACTCCTGCTTCTTCGAGGGCTGGACCACCGGCGATCCGGACGTCACCTGCGACTGCGGTTCCCGTATCGAGGGCATCGGCCGTCCGCGCATGGAGCCGAGCTTCGTGCCCGGCGCGATCGACCGCATGATGAAGGTGCCGGACGCGGCGAGCGTGGCCGCCGTACGCGCCCTGGAGCGGGCCATCGGCCGCAAGGCGGGCGGCTCCACGGGCACCGGGCTGTGGAGCGCCCTGAAGATCGTCGCCGAGATGGTCGCGGAGGGACGGCGGGGAAGCGTGGTGACGCTGCTGTGCGATCCGGGGGACCGGTACCTCGACAAGTACTACTCGGACGCGTGGCTGGCCGAGCAGGGCCTGGACATCGCCCCGTACGCGAGAGCCATCGAGCAGCTTCTGGAGACGGGTGTCTGGCCCGAGTGAACCTCAGGCCGTCAGCCGCCGGTCCAACGACGTCACCGCGTCCCGGAAGGCCCGGCGGAGGCCGACCCCCGCGAGGCCGAGCGCGAACCGGAAGGGTGCCGTGCCGTCCGCGGCGAACGTCCACTGGACCCGCGTGCCCGTGCCCGCCGGGGTGAGCCGCCACTCCTCGACCAGGGACCGGGCCCCCGGCACATTGGTGACGTCGACGCGGTAGGCGTACAGTTCGGGGCTCTTGGCCGCGAGGATCGTCTCCTCGAAGCGTGTGCCGCCCTTGAGCCGGATCTCGCGCCGGGCCCCGTCGTCCAGTGGGCGGGCCAGCGTCACCGCCGAGAACCACTGCGTCCAGCCCGGCACATCCTCGGCGAGCGCGTTGAACACCGCCTCCGGTGGAGCGGCGACCTCCCGCGCGTTGACATGCCGTACAGGCGCGATCCCGACGAAGTCGAGCCCCACCTCGCGCAGCAGGTGAGCCATGGACGAAACCCCCTATGCCGACACCGCTCCGGGCAGCGCCACCATAGCTGGCGCCCCGTCAGATGTCTGCACCCTCATCGGGCTCACCGGCCACGACCAGCCGCCGCAGATGCTCAGCGATCTCCGAGCGCGCCTCGGTCTCAAGACCGGCGTCCGTCACCAGCGTGTCGACCTGCTCCAGGGCCGCGAACGAACTCAGCCCCACCACACCCCACTTGGTGTGGTCGGCGACCACCACGACCCGCCGCGCCGACTGCACCAGGCGCCGGTTGGTCTCGGCCTCCGCGAGGTTCGGTGTGGACAGGCCGGCCTCGACCGATATGCCGTGCACACCGAGGAACAGCACATCGAAGTGGAGCGCCGCGATCGCCTGGTCGGCCACCGGACCCACCAGCGAGTCGGACGGCGTGCGCACCCCGCCGGTCAGCACGACCGTGGCCGCTCCCTGCCGGGGGCCCGTGGTGCGCAGCGCGGCATGGAAGACATCGGCCACCCGCACCGAGTTCGTGACCACCGTGAGGTCGGGGACATCGACCAGCTGATGCGCCAGCGCATACGTCGTCGTACCGCCCGACAGGGCGATCGCACTGCCCGGCGCGACCAGCTCGGACGCCGCGCGGGCGATGTCCTCCTTGGCCGTCAGCTCCAGACCCGACTTCGCCTCGAAACCCGGCTCGTGCGTGCTGGCCTCGACCACCGGGACCGCGCCGCCGTGCACCTTCTCCAGCACGCCCTGCCGGGCGAGCGCGTCGAGATCGCGGCGCACCGTCATGTCCGACACGCCGAGCTTCCGGGTCAGCTCATTGACGCGGACCCCGCCCCGACGCCGTACCTCGTCCAGGATCAGGGCGCGCCGCTGCTCTGCGAGGAGGTTCTGATTCTCGCTCACGTACGCTCCGATCCTTTCGCCTCAGGCTGTCCGACACGCCTCGCGCACCGGCTCCCACAAGGACATTCTCGCCCCTCCGGGTCCGCGGGGCGTCCCATCCTCGCACGGGTGGGTACCCCTCGCGCCACTGGCCGTCCCGACGCGCGCATGTCACCTCTGCATCTTCCGTTCCGCAGTACTTCACACGGATCGGGGAGATTCCGTGACGAGAGGTGTGCGGGAGCCTCTTCGGGGAGATCCTGTGCCCGCACCGACAGAAGCCACTGGCTCGTCACGGGGGAAGTGCGAGAGATGGACCGCGCGCAGGAACGCGTCACCACGAACGGGGCGGCAGGGCCGCCCGAGAACACGAGAATCGCCCTGGAACTCCTGGTCCACGGCGTCGGCGGCACCACACCCCAGGAGATGCTCGACGATCCGCGCACCGTGCGGATCACCGGCGACGACACCGCCGCCGTCTTCCGGCGGGCCGACGACGTCGACGCCGAGACCAGGCCGGACGACTACCGCGGCAAGCCGGTTCCCGAGGCGTACGTCTGGTGCAACCTCACCTCCGGCAACAGCGCACGCGCCCTGTGGCTGTTGCTGCTGCCGTTCATGGTGGTCAACCTCGCCCACTGGATGCGCCCCACCACCGAGGGCCGCGCCCGGACGGTGCGCCTGTACGGCCTGATCGTGCGGCTCGCCGGGCTGACCCTGACCGTGCTGCTCGTCGCCGCCGCCTGCGAGGTCGCCCTCGACCTGGCGGCCTGGCAGTGCGCGGGCACGCACGCGTGCACCGAGCGGCACAGCTGGCTGGGCTTCCTGTCGCCCGCGGACGGCGGCTGGTGGAGCCGCCCCGGCCGCAGGCTCGCCCTCGCGGCCCTCGTGCCCGCGGCGCTGACCGGCCTACTCTGGTACCTCTCCCGCCGCACCTGGAGCGCCTACGAGTCCCAGCAGCCCATGACCCGCGAGCCCGAGCCCGACGAGGAGACCGGCGGCACCTCGCTCGGCCGCCCCGGCTTCTGGTACGGCCGCCGACTCGTCGCCCGGCTGCGCGCCGCGCACACCGCCGCCGGCCTGCTCACGGTCGCCGCGGCGGTCGGCTCGGCCGCGGCCCGCTTCGACCGCGCGCCCGGCGGCCCCACGCTCCTCGACGCGCTGGGCTGGGCCCTGGACGCGGCACTCGTCACCTGCGCGGCCGTCGTGATCTGGGTGGTCTGCCGCCGCGGCCGCAGCGAGAACCGCCTCGACCAGGAACTCGACGAACATCTCGTACGACGCCTCCCGCTCGCCGCCCTCGCCCTGCTGGCGCTCACCCTCGTCTACGCCGGCTGGGACCGGCCGGGCTGGCAGTCCACCGGCCGCCTCCCGGGCGACCCCACCTTCGGCGCCATCGCCTTCCTCCAAGGCCTGCTCGTCATCGTCCTCGCCGTCGTCGCCCACCTCCTGCACCGCACCCGGCCCGACCCGCGCGCCGCCATGCGAGGCCTCGGCGGACCGGCCGTGGTGATGCTGGCCTGCGCCCTCGGCGGGCTGATGTCCGGCGGAGTCGCCCAACGGGTCGCCGACTGGCTCGACGGCACCGGCGCCTCGATCGTCGGCCCGCCGGTCCTGCTCACCTGGCAGGCGTCCGTGATCCCGCCCCTGCTGGTCCTCCTGCTGCTGCTCTGCGGCTGGCTGGCATGGCGCGCCTGGCGGCTGCGCCGCACCGAGCTGGGCACCGTGGAAGTCGACTACGCAGGCGAGCCCCGGGACACGGCACGCACCCGCCGTATCGCCAGCGTGCGCGCGATGGCGACGCTGACCGACCGCGCCCCTCTCGTGGTCGCCACCACCGCGACGGCGACTCTGCTGTTCGGTGCCGGAGCCCTCGTCGGCGCCCTCACCTCCGACGAGACCCCCAGCCAGGCCGCCGACGGGACATACGCCTTCGTGCACGGCGCCGCCCAGACCGCCCAGGCACTGGGCTCCTGGCTGATCGGCGTCGGCTTCATACTCTTCGTCACCTGGGGCAGGCGCGCCTATAAGGACGCCTCCGCCCGGCGCACCATCGGCATCCTCTGGGACGTCGGCACCTTCTGGCCGCGTGCCGCCCACCCCTTCGCCCCGCCCTGCTACGCCGAGCGGGCCGTGCCCGACCTGACCTGGCGGATGGTGACCTGGACGCGTGCCGAGGAGGGCCGACGGCTTGTCATCTCCGGGCACTCGCAGGGCAGCGTGCTCGCCGCCGCGGCGGCCTGGCAGCTGACGGCTGCCGATCGTAGGCGCGTTGCGCTGTTGACCTATGGCTCGCCGTTGGAGCGGCTGTACGGGCGCTGGTTTCCGGCGCACTTCGGGCCGGGCGCGCTTGCCTCGCTGCATGGTGAGGTCGACTGCTGGCGGAATCTGTATCGGGTTACCGATCCCATTGGCGGGCCGGTGCTTCTGCCGGGCGAGGGTGCGCATGCCGTGGATGGCGCGCCTCTCAAGGATCCGCTGGCGTACGGGCGTACGGCTGAGCATCCCTTGCCTGCGCCGATCCTTGGGCATGGGGACTATCAGGCGGATCCGGCGTTCGCGGAGGAGCGGGAGCGGTTGCTGGCGCGGCTGACGCCGGAGGTGCCGGGGCAGCGGGCGGGGGTGGAGTGATATTGCTCAGTTGGCTGGACAGTGCTTTTTGCAGCCGGCGTGCCGAATATCTGGTTCGGTCGCCTCCGGGGGCGCCACATGTCGGTGTCGAGAGGCCGATCGTGCTCGGCGCTTCGCGCCTCCGCGCGTTCGGCCTCTCGACACCGACGCGCCCCCTGCGGCTCTCTCACGGCCGGTGTCGTTGGCACGATGGCTGTTGGTGGGCACTTGCTGTTGGTCTTGGTGGTCTACGGCGATCTCGGTCTGTGGGGTCAGGGGAGGTCGGGTAGGTCCTCTGCGTACAGCAGGGTCAGGTCGTCCGTGCTGGGTTCGGCCAGCTGGGCTACGCGGCCCGCGTGTCGCTCCACCATCGCCTCGAAGGTCTGGCGTGCCGTACGGCCGTTGCCGAACGCCGGGCCCTTGGGGATCGCCGTGAAGTACTTCAGGAGGGCCTCGGAGACACCGGGGCCGAGCCGGTACTCGTGCTCCTCGGTCTGCTGCTCCACGATCCGCAGGAGTTCGTCGGGGCCGTAGTCGCTGAAGGTGATCGTTCGTGAGAAACGGGACGCCACACCGGGATTGACGGAGAGGAAGCGCTCCATCTCGGCGGTGTAGCCCGCCACGATCACCACGACCGCGTCCCGGTGGTCCTCCATCAGCTTCACCAGCGTGTCGATGGCCTCCTTGCCGAAGTCACGGCCCGAGTCCTCCGGCGACAGCGCGTACGCCTCGTCGATGAACAGCACCCCGCCGCGCGCCTTGTCGAACGCTTCCTGGGTGCGGATCGCGGTGGAGCCGATGTGTTCGCCGACCAGGTCGACACGGGACACCTCGACCAGATGGCCCTTGTCCAGGACACCGAGGGAGGCCAGGATCTCGCCGTAGAGGCGGGCGACCGTCGTCTTGCCGGTGCCGGGGGAGCCGGTGAAGACCAGATGGCGCTTGACGGACGCTGCTTTGAGGCCTGCCTGCTGTCGGCGCCGGCCCACCTCGATCATGTCGGTGAGGGCACGGACCTCGCGCTTGACGCTCTCCAGGCCCACCAGCGCGTCCAGTTCACCGAGGACGGCCTTGGAGGTGCGCGTCGGCTCCTGCTCGGCCTGCGCGGCGGCGACCAGCGGCTCCTGCTCGGTGGTGCGCTGGCCGGGGATGGCGCCGAGGAGGCCGGGGGACTGGTTCGCCGTCTGCACGGCGGGTTCCGGTGCCGGGGGCGGCTGCCTGAGGCCGGCGCTCTCGTCGCTGGTGCAGTCCTCGACGTCGGGGCCCACTCCGGAAGCCGCGTCCGGGCCGCCGTCCGCGAACTCGTAACCCCCGCGCGCGCACCGCTCCGTACGGCACTTCTTCAGCGTCGTACGGCAGCCGTCGATCACATGGAAGCCGTAGCCCGCGCTGCCCCGCACTCGGCAGTTCAAGAAGGTGCCACGGCCGCCTGCGGAGACGTAGAAGCCGGCCTCCGCCGGGGAGTCGACCGTGCAGCGTTCGATGACCGGGTCGGCGCCCTTGGTGACGATCACGCCAGTCTGCATGCCGTCCAGGGTGCAGTTGTTGAGCGTGCCGCCGCTGCCGTGGTCCCGGAACCAGGCACCCGTCGCCGCGTCCCGGATCCGGCAGTCGTCGAGCTGGGCGGTAGCGCCGTCGCTCACCGACACGGCGGTGTTGCGGACCTGGGAGAGGTCGCTGTCGACGACGTCCGCGCGGGAGCCGCGGTCGAGGACGAACAGCGCGTCCGGGACGTCGTGCACCCGGCAGGAGTCCAGTACGGCGGTCGCGCCGTCGCTGACCCACACCGCAGGGTAGTCGCCGGTGCTGTCGAAGATCTCGCACTGGTTGGCGTCCACGCGTGTGCCCGGGTCCCATACGGACAGGCCGTTGCGCCCGAACTGACGCACCGTCGTACGGGTGAGGGTGAGGACCGAGCGGGAGCGCAGGTCGACCGCGTTCTCCGGGATGTCGTGGATACGGCAGTCCGCCAGCGTCAGTACGGCGTCCGTGTCGAGGGTGACGCCGTCGGCCGTGGTGCGGTGCACGTCGCAGTCGGTGAGGTGGGCGGTGGCCCGGGCGGTGATCTGGACGCCTGAGCCTCGGACTTCGTAGACCTCGCAACCGACCGCTTCCAGGGCGGAGTTCTCGCCGGTCGCCGTCAGTCCCGAGCCGGCGGCGTGGTGCACTCGGCAGCGCTCCAGGCGCGGGTGGGCGCCGCCGCGTACGGCGATGCCCGCCTGGCCGGCCGCGACGACCTCGCACTCCTCGAACACGCCACCCCCGCCGTCGAGTACGGCGATGCCGATGCCCGCGGGATTGTCGACGGTGCAGCGCCGCACGGTCGGCCGCGCGCCGCCCCGCACCTCGATCCCGGCCGCCGACCGGGTGACGATCCGGACGTCCGTCAGCTCCGGAGCGCCCTCCTCGACGAGCAGCGCGGGCGCCGCCGCGTCCTGGCCCTCCACATGAAGGTCCTGGACCACGGCCGAGGCACGCACCGTCAGCGGCACACCGTCCACGGGCGCGATACGCACCGAACCCGGGGAGCCCTCGGGGCCGCGCAGGGTCACCGCCCGCTGGACGACGAGGTTCTCCCGGTAGGTGCCGGGCGCGACAGTGAGGACATCACCGTCGGCCGCGGCCTCCAGGGCGGCGGCGAGCGATGCGTACTCACCCGTGCGGCGCCGCCACCGCGAGGTGCCGGTGTGCGTCACCTGGACCGTGCCCTGTGCCATGGCGTTGATGTGCCCCCACCTCGTAGTACGCGGGTTCAGGCCCTGTCGTTTGGATCATGCCGGCGTCGCGGGGTCTGGTGCGCACATCTGCCGCGTTGTCGTCGGTCGCCGACGCTCCGCGTCGACTCCCTCCTCCGCCTTGCAGCTGCACGCACCGGACCCCGCTCGGCTCGGCCGAGAGGAACTGCGCCTCACAGCCGGCCTGATCCAAACGACAGGGCCTGACTGCCGAAGACTTCGGCCGGTCCACCGTAGCGTGCGCGCGGGTGGTGGGTTGACCAGAGCCGGAAGGCCGTCAGCTGCCGGTGCCGGTCCGGCCCCAGTCCGGGCCCGCTCTGTCCCAGGCCTGGTCCCAACGGTCGTATCTGCGACGGACCATGCGCCAGACGATGAGTCGTCTGCTGCCCTCGATGAGACCGGCCGCCAGCAGTGCCGCGCCGAAACCGGCGAGCACGGCATGCGTCGCCGCCGTCGCGGAGTCCAACGGGCGGGCCACGGTGCGGCCCTGTTCGTCCGTCCACATCCGGAACCGGTCGCCCGGCCGAGGGGTGTCGAGGCTCGCCATGACCCGGCCCTGGTGCACGGTGCCGTCCGGTGCGATCCAGTCGGCCACGACTCTGGTGCGCATATCCCGTCCGGTGGCCGCCTCGGGGTCGACGTCCAGCGAGGAGCCCTTCACCTTGCGGACCACGGTCGCCGTCACCAGATGCCGGGACGCGCGCTGTTCACGCACCGAGTCCTGCAACGCCCCCCGCGCGAGTCCGCCCACCAGGGAGCCCACCAGAGGTGTCACGACCAGGATCAGCAGCAGGGCCGAGAGGGCGATCCAGGCCTCGGCCAGATCGGTCGCACGGCGCAGCGGATTGTGCCGCCAGCGCCAGAGTCCGCTGATCGCCCGCATCGTCCCGCCACCCCCTTCCCGCTCCGTGATAACCCGTGGCGGAGCCATTCACCCGCGGGCCCCGCCGAAGAGAGAGCGAAATCACCTGCGCTCGGGGTCTGTCCTGCGGGACCTCTCATGAACTTCTCACGAAAGGCCCAACGCACGGGCCCCGGGCCGGGGTTCCCACCCGAAGGTGCGGAGGGGACGCCTTCTCGACCTCTCGGCGGAGGGGATCGTTCTCAGCCGAGATGCTGCTCAGTCGAGAACCGTGACCGGATCGCCGACCCGGATCGTGCCGGGCGACAGGGGCACCAGATTCTGGCCGAACAGCAGTCTTCCGCCCATGCGCCGGTGTCTGCCCAGGGTGACCAGGGGCTCCCTGCCGCGCTCGGCGGTGGCCTGGTCGGTGGTGGTCACCACACAGCGCCCGGACTTCCTGGCGACCCGGAAGGTGACCTCACCGATGGCGACGCGCGACCAGTCGTCCTCGACCCAGGCGGTGGTGCCCGACACGACGACGTTCGGGCGGAACCGGTTCATCGGCAGAGGGCCCTCATGCGCGTGATCACCCTGCTCGATCAGGGAATTGAGGGCGTCGAGGGAGGCGGTCGTGGTGATCAGCAAGGGATAGCCGTCGGCGAAGCTCACGGTCTCGCCGGGCAGTGCGTACTCCGGGTCGACGGGGCGGCAGGTGCCCGGGTCGGCCATGTGCACCAGGCGCGCACCGACGCCGAGATAGGTGCTGTACCAGGCGTGCGCGGCGTCGCCCTCGGCGAGGACCGCCTCGACCTTGTCCCGGAAGAGCTCCACCGGCATCTTGCCGACCGCGCTCGGTACGAGCACGGTCAGCGGGGCCATGCCGGGCGCGGTCAGCCGAACACCGCCGCCGGGCAACGGCTCGGCGGCGGCCTGCGCCAGGCGTGGCTGCTGGCGCTGTGTCACGACCTTTCCCCCGTCGTCGATCAGCATCCAACGACGGTCTCCGGCCAGCCCCCAGGGCTCCACGACGGCTTCCGGGAGCGCTGTGCCCCGGCATGCCTTGACCGGATGAACGTGGATCGACTGCAGTTGCGCATGCCCCATGAGGCCATCGTGCCAGGTGGCGCCGACAGCCCCGGGGGAACGGCTCAGTAGCCGCGGTACTGCTGGTTGTTGTACGGGTCCTGATACGGAGCGGCGGCGGGGCGGGGAGCCGCGGGGCGCATCGCCTCGTAGCCCATGCCACCGGGAGCCACCGGCCGGGGCTGCTGCGCCTGCGGACCCGGGTAGCCGCGCGGTGCTGCCGCCTGCTGCGGGATGTAGGCCGCGGGCGCCTGCTGCAGCGGGGAGGGCTGCTGCGCCTGCGGATAACCGTAGGAGGGCTGGGACGGGCCCGCCGGGAGGGCGGGCAGTGCCGACGGGAGCGCGGGCAGGTTGCTGCCCGGCATGTCGTACGCGGCGGGGACCCGGATCGGGGCGATCTGCGGGGTGCCCCGCTCGGCGACGAGCCTGTCGTAGATCGGGGTGTCCGGGAAGGAGGCGGAGTAGTAGCCGCCACCATAGGTGGAGCGGGGGGAGGTCATGGCACATAAGGTAAGCCCACGATGTGCTGGTTGGGGAGACCGATAAGAGGGTTGTTTTATGTGTCCGCAGTGACGCCGGATCCCCAATGCGAGCGAACTTGGCAAAAAGGGACGCCAATCGGCGTTGGGATCGTGTAAATGCCGAGTTCCGGGGCGGTTACCGGTGGTTGACCACCAGTGTTGCGCGCCCCCGATCGGAGTTCGATGTGGCGGGGAATAGGTTGGCCCTGTAGAGAGAACCCAAAGGGCGGCCGGGACATCCCAGGCGCGGTGATCAGGTGATGGGGGCGGACATGTCAATGCCGAAAGGTTCGAATGCGCCGGTGCCGACGACGGCACTGCGGGTCGAATTGGGCTGGCGCTCCGGACCGGGCGTGCCCGACGCGGACGCCTCGGCGCTGCTGCTGGTCGGCGGAAAGGTCCGCTCCGACGCGGACTTCGTCTTCTACAACCAGTCCGAGCACACCTCGGGCGCCGTCCGGTACGAGGGCAAGCAGAACGCCGGCGGACGGGTGACGGACAGCCTGCTCGTCGACCTCGCGCGCGTGGAGCCCGCCATCGAGACCGTCATCCTGGCCGCCTCCGCGGACGGAGGATCGTTCGGCCAGGTCCCCGACCTCTACATCGAGGTCAAGGACGCCGCCCAGGGCACCGTCGTCGCCCGCTTCGACAGCACCGGCGCCACCGTCGAAACCGCTTTCGTGCTCGGTGAGTTCTACCGCCGCCAGGGCGCCTGGAAGTTCCGCGCCGTCGGCCAGGGCTACGGCAGCGGCCTGGGGGGCCTCGCCACCGACTACGGCATCACGGTCGACGAACCCCAGCAGACGGCACCCGCCCCGACGCCCTCGGTGGCGCCGCCGGTGCCCGCCATGCCACCGGTTCCCCCGCCCGTGCCCCAGGCGTCGCCGGTCAGCCTCAGCAAGGTGACGCTCACCAAGGCGTCCCCCTCCGTCTCGCTGACCAAGCAGGGCGGCACCTCGGGCGCCATGCGCGTGAATCTCAACTGGCAGGTGCGCAAGCAGTTCTCCGGCTGGGCGAGCAAGCTGGGCCGCCCGGTCGCCATGCACAACGACCTCGACCTCGATCTGTGCGCCCTGTACGAGCTGGCCGACGGCAGGAAGGGAGTCATCCAGTCCCTCGGCAACGCCTACGGCGCCCTCCACCAGCCCCCGTACATCCACCTCGACGGCGACGACCGCACCGGAGCCGTGGCCAGTGGTGAGAACCTCACCATCAACCTCGATCACAAGCAGGCCTTCCGGCGCATCCTGATCTTCGTGACCATCTACGAGGGCGCGCGTTCCTTCGCGGACCTGCACGCCACGGTCACCCTCACCCCTCAGCACGGCGCCCCGGTCGACTTCTCCCTGGACGAGTGCACCGTCCCCTCCACGGTGTGCGCCCTCGCCCTCATCACCAACACGGGCGACGACCTGATCGTCCAGCGCGAGGCCCGCTACCTGGTGCCCGACCGCGGCGTGAGCCCGCAGCGCACCGTCGACTACGCCTACGGGTGGGGCATGAACTGGACGCCCGGCCGCAAGTAGTCAGCCCTCGTCGGGCACCGTGTCCGGACGCGCGTAGGTGCGGCCCTTCCAGGCCGCGCCGCGCCCCCTGTAGTGCTGCACCGCCGAATCGACCGTCATCAGGAGGTAGAGGAACGCGGTGAACGGCAGCAGAGGGGCGAGCCACAGCGGCTGGCGGTAGTAGCGGAGCATCGGTCCATACGTCCCCGTCATCACCAGCCATGCGAGAGCGCCGGTCACCGCCGTCGTCGTATCCCCGCCGACCAGACCCCCGACCACGGCCACGGGCGGCACCAGATACACGAGCGCGAGCCCGGCGACCGTTCCGGCCAGCACGAGTGGGTTGTGTCGCAGCTGGGCGTACGCGCTGCGCGAGACCATCCGCCACAGATCGGCAAGGCGCGGATACGGGCGCACGCTGTCCACCCGCTCCGCCAGCCCCAGCCAGATATGGCCACCGCCGCCCTTGACGGCCCGCGCGAGCGCCACGTCGTCGATGACGGCGTGGCGGATCGCGTCGGGAATCCGCGCGCGTTGCGCCGTTTCGGTCCGCATCAGGACACAGCCCCCCGCGGCGGCCGCCGTCCGGGTCCCCTTCTTACCGATCCTGCGGAACGGGTACAGCTGGGCGAAGAAGTACACGAAGGCCGGCACCACCAGCCGCTCCCACAGGCTCTCCACCCGCAGCCGCGCCATCTGGGAGACGACGTCGAACCCCCCGGTGTGTGCGGCTGCGACCAGCTCCCGCAGGCTGTCGGGCGCATGCGCGATGTCGGCGTCCGTCAGCAGGAGGTACTCGGGGTCACGCACGCGTGCCAGCTCGATGCCGTGACGCACCGCCCAGAGTTTGCCCGTCCAGCCGGCCGGGGGCTCGCCGGGGGAGGCCACCGTCAGCGGCAGGCCGCCGTGCCGTTGCGCCAGATCGCGCGCCAGGGCCCCGGTGCCGTCCGAGCTGCCGTCGTCGATCAGGAAGATCTCCGCGCGCCCCGGATAATCCTGCGCGAGCAGCGACGGCAGGCTCATGGGAAGCACCGCGGCCTCGTCGCGGGCCGGCACGACGACGCAGACCGACGGCCACTCGTCCGGCCGTGACCGCCGCGGGAGTCTGACATCGGTACGCCAGAAGAAGCCCTGGCACAGCAGCAGCCACAGCCAGGCGGCGAGTGATCCGGCGGCGATCCACGCGAAGGCGCTCACGCGCGCAGTCTGCCCCACCCGAGCGGCCCGCAAGGGCCCATCGACTATCGTGGCCGGGTGAAGATCGCGCTGATGGACTCCGGAATCGGCTTGTTGGCGGCCACCGCCGCGGTACGGCGGCTGCGACCCGACGCGGATCTCGTGCTCTCACTCGACCCCGACGGCATGCCCTGGGGTCCCAGGACCCCCGAAGACCTCACACAGCGCGCCGTGGCCGTCGCCGACGCCGCCGCCGCGCATCGGCCCGACGCCCTGATCATCGGCTGCAACACCGCGACCGTGCACGCGCTGCCCACCCTGCGCGCCCGCCTGGAACCCGGGATACCGGTCATCGGCACGGTCCCGGCGATCAAGCCGGCCGCGGCCGGTGGCGGACCCGTCGCGATCTGGGCCACGCCCGCCACGACCGGCAGCCCCTACCAGCGCGGACTGATCAAGGACTTCGCGGGCGGTGTGCCCGTCGCCGAGGTGCCCTGCTTCGGACTGGCCGAGGCGGTCGAGCACGCGGACGAGACGGCGATCGACGCCGCCGTCGCCGCGGCCGCCGCCCTCACCCCGGAGGATGTGACGACGGTCGTCCTGGGCTGCACCCACTACGAGCTCGTCGCCGAGCGCATCCGCACCGCCGTCCAGCGCCCCGGCCGCCCGCCGCTCGTCCTGCACGGCTCCGCCGGCGCCGTCGCCGCGCAGGCGTTTCGCAGGATCGGCGAGCTGCCCGCCCCCGAGGCCGCGGCGAGCGGCACCGTGACCGTGCTGCTGAGCGGCCGCGAGGGCAAGCTCCCCGAGCCCGCACTCACCTACGCGGAAGGCCGCCTTCTGCGGGCGGTCAGCCCCGCACAGTAGCGGACCGGCACAAAACGGACGGATGTGGTCCGCCGTGCTCCGCTCGGCGCAGTCACCCTCCGCGACGAGGTACCGGCGGTGCGAAACCTGAGTAACCTCATAGCCATGAGGGACCACCCCCACCGTAGGAAGCCGCACCCCGATGTCTGGACCGGGCGGGCGACCAACCGGGTCCAGTGGCTGCTGGCGCTGGTAGGCGCCGCATGTATGGCGCTCGGGGTCGAGCTGGCGGTCGACTCGCCATGGACGGACGGCGTCGCCCCGCTCGTGATGGCCGTCGTGGGCTGCATCGCGGCCGGGCTGCTGGTCCTCTTCGGCACACTGGCGTTCGTCCATGTCGCGCTCAAGGTCGACCAGGAGTGCCTCGAGGTGCGCTGCGGCCACATCGGTGTGCCGCGCCGCCGTATCCCGCTGTCCGAGGTCGTGGGTGCCGAGTTCGTCCCCCATGTGACACCGCGCCACTGGGGCGGCTGGGGCTACCGATGGCGCCCCGAGAAGGGCACCGCGGTCGTCGTACGACGTGGTGAGGGCCTGGTGCTGCGGCTGTGGGACGGCCATACGTTCACGATCACCGTGGACGACGCGGAGGCGGCCGTGAGCGTCATCAGGGAGCGGCTGCGGACTCGGGCGGCCGGGACGGCGCACTGAGGGGCGTAGCCGGAATCAGAGGGCTGGTACGAGCCCTGTGTCGTTGGAACCCATGTGTGTCCGCAACACTGACCGCCATGGAGTCATGGGGCGAGCCGATCTCCACGCGCCTGTGTGTCGTTCTCGCGCTGCGATGACTCGACGGTGATCCGGCGCGCCGTGGCGATCCCGGCCAGCAGGCCCGCGCCGACCGACACCGTGGTGAAGCTGAGCGCGTTGCCGACCGCGGCGATCGCCGCCAGAGCGGTGAGGGCCGCGCCCGCAGTGAGCGCGACCGGCGTGGGCCGCGCGGTGCGCCACAGCGCGAACAGCATCCAGCAGAACGCCGCCGCCAGCAGCAGCACACCGACGACTCCCTGCTCTGCGGCCAGCTGGAGGGGCGCCGAGTGCGGCTTGCCGTCGGACAGCAGCGTCTGGGTCGACGTCGTGCTGAGCTCCCCGAAGCGTCCCGGGCCCACGCCCAGCGCGAGGTCCTCGCGCGCCAGGTGCAGTGCGTCGCGCCACAGCTCGATCCGCTGCCCCGTGAGCTGCTCCCGAAGCCAGACGAGCAGGTCGCCGGGTATCGCGTCGCCGGCGACCGCCCAGGTCAGACCGGTGACCGAGGCCGCGGCGAGGGCCAGTCCCGCGATGCCGACACCGCGATGGTGGAGGTGGCCGGCGGCCAGCGAGCACACCAGGACAGCAGAACAGGTGACGAAACCACTGGTCGAGCCCAGGACGGCCGCGGTGACCGCGACTCCGGCCGCGAGCGCCCACATGGCCAGGCGCACGGCCGCGGCCGACGCCGCCCAGGCGGCGCAGCAGGCAGCACCGGCCGAAAGCGTCAGTACGGCGGCTGTGGCACCGGCGTGGCCCAGCGGGGCGACCATCTGCGGCCCGGGGGACAGCTGCGGAACGCTCAGTGTCAGGCCCACGCCCGCCAGAGCGCCCGCACAGGGCGCGGCCACGGGCAGCAGCGCCCCGCCGATCCGCCCGGCGGCGTAACCGGCGGCCACCGCGAGGATCGCGAGCAGCACACCCTCGGGCCGGCCGCCGTGCACGGCGGCCGAGATCAACGACCAGGCGGCACAGGTGCCCAGCACCACGACGCCCGCCGCGTCAGAAACGTTTCGTCTGTCGCCGTCCTCATCCGGACCTGCCGCAGACGTCATCCCCGCGACACCCACCCCGCCCCCCGAACCCGGTCCCCCGACCTGTGACGGGCCTCCGCCGCCCGGATCCGACCGGTCGATACGACTGAGGCTCCGGCATACCGTAACGGTTCATGGCCGAATTGTGGACGTGCCGTGCAGGAACGATGCGGCGCGGGCGCGTCAGGGACGCGTTGCCGGAGCGCCCGGGTGCGCGACGTCGCCGCTCCTCGGACCGCGCTGTCGGTGTCAAGGTCAACCGCCGTACACTCCCGGAGTGACCGTCACCGCAACCTCCGTGGACGGGTCGGACCAGCTGGAGCCGCAGATAGCGCCCGCCTCGCGCGCGTCACGGCTCGTGCGTCTGGTTCCGGCCCTCACCGCGGCGCTCTCCGGAGTGCTGCTCTACGTCAGCTTCCCGCCGCGCACCCTGTGGTGGCTGGCTGTGCCGGCCTTCGCCGTCTTCGGGTGGGTGCTGCGCGGCCGCGGTTGGAAGGCCGCCCTCGGCCTCGGCTACCTCTTCGGCCTCGGTTTCCTGCTTCCGCTGCTGGTGTGGACCGGTGTGGAGGTCGGCCCCGGCCCCTGGCTCGCGCTCGCCGCCATCGAGGCGGTCTTCGTCGCGCTGGTGGGCGTCGGCGTCGCCGCGGTGTCGAAGCTGCCCGGCTGGCCGGTGTGGGCCGCGGCGCTGTGGATCGCGGGCGAGGCGGCACGCGCGCGTGCGCCGTTCAACGGCTTCCCCTGGGGCAAGATCGCGTTCGGTCAGGCCGACGGTGTCTTCCTGCCGCTCGCCGCGGTCGGTGGCACACCGGTGCTGGGCTTCGCGGTCGTCCTGTGCGGCTTCGGCCTGTACGAGGCCGTCCGCCTGGTCGTGGAGCGGCGGCGTACCCGGGCCGTGCAGCGGTCCGCCGCTGCCGTGGCCCTGCTGAGCGTGGCCGTGCCCGTGGTGGGCGCCGTGGCCGCTCGGCCGCTGGTCAGCGACAAGGCCGAGGACGGCACCGCGACCGTCGCCGTCATCCAAGGCAACGTCCCGCGCGCGGGACTGGACTTCAACTCCCAGCGACGGGCCGTACTGGACTACCACGCGCGGGAGACCGAGCGCCTGGCCGCCGAGGTCAAGGCGGGCAAGGTCGAACGGCCCGACTTCGTGCTGTGGCCGGAGAACTCCTCCGACATCGACCCCTTCGCCAACGCCGACGCCCGCTCCGTCATCGACACGGCCGCCAAGGCGATCGGCGCCCCGATCTCGGTGGGCGGCGTCGTCGAACGGGACGGCAAGCTGCTCAACGAGCAGATCCTGTGGGACCCGGAGAAGGGCCCCGTCGACACGTACGACAAGCGGCAGATCCAGCCGTTCGGCGAGTACCTGCCGCTGCGCTCGATCGTCGGGGCGATCAACGAGAACTGGACCTCGATGGTCCGCAAGGACTTCAGCCGGGGCAGCGAGCCTGGCGTGTTCACCATGGACGGCGCCAAGGTCGGCCTGGTCACTTGCTACGAGGCGGCCTTCGACTGGGCGGTCCGCTCGGAGGTCACCGACGGCGCGCAGATGATCTCCGTGCCGAGCAACAACGCCACCTTCGACCGCAGCGAGATGACCTACCAGCAGCTCGCCATGTCCCGCGTGCGCGCCGTCGAGCACAGCCGGACCGTCACCGTGCCGGTCACCAGCGGCGTCAGCGCGATCATCATGCCGGACGGCGAAATCACCCAGCGCACGGGCATGTTCGTCGCCGACTCGCTGGTCCAGAAGGTCCCGCTGCGCTCCTCGGAGACACCCGCCACGCGGCTCGGCATCCTGCCGGAGATCGCCCTGGTGCTCGTCGCCGCCGGTGGTCTCGGCTGGGCGATCGGGGCCGGGATGCGCGCGCGGCGCGCCGGTGACGCGTAGCCGTACGCCCGTCGCACGCCCCCGGAACCCGCCGGGGGCGCCGCGACTGGCCCGTTAGGGTCGTGGACATGGCTACTCCTGACTTCATTCGTACGATCCGCGCCTCCGCCGGTCATCAGCTGCTGTGGCTCCCCGGGATCAGCGCCGTCGTCTTCGACGACGAGGGACGGGTCCTGCTGGGGCAGCGCGCGGACAACCTCAAGTGGACGGTGGTCAACGGCATCCCCGACCCGGGCGAGCAGCCCGCCGCCTGTGCGGTGCGCGAGGTGGAGGAGGAGACGGGCGTCCTGTGTGTCGCCGAACGGGTCGTCCTGGTCAGGTCCGGCAGCGAGGTCACCTATCCCAACGGCGACATGTGCCAGTTCATGGACATCACCTTCCGCTGCCGCGCCGTCGGCGGCGAGGCGCGTGTGAACGACGACGAGTCCGTACGGGTGGGCTGGTTCGAGGTGGATGCGCTGCCCGAGATGGACGAACGTCAGCTGTTTCGGATCAAGCAGGCACTGGCCGATGAACCCACATGGTTTGAGCCTATGACCTCGGACTGAAGTATGTGCGGTGACCATATGTGGCCTGACGTCGGTGCTGCCTAGGGTCGAGCCATGACCCCGCCCAGCATCCTCCCGGTGCAAGGTTCGCCCTTGCCCTCCCCGCTCGACCTCGGCGGCCGCAGCGCGCTGGTCACCGGCGCCGCCGGTGGCATCGGACGTGCCTGTGCGCTGCGGCTCGCGGCCGCCGGGGCCAAGGTCAGAGCGGTCGATCGGGACACCACTGGCCTGGAGGAGCTCGCCGAGCGGGCCCGGGGCCTCGCGGGCGCCGTGGAACCCCATGTCCTGGACCTCACCGACCTGGACGCCGCCGAACTCGCGGCCGCCGGCACCGACGTCCTGGTCAACAACGCCGGGCTGCAGCTGGTGCGCCCCATCGAGGAGTTCCCGCCCGACGTCTTCCACACGGTGCTCACCGTGATGCTGGAGGCGCCGTTCCGGCTCATCCGTGGTGCCCTGCCCCATATGTACGGGCAGGGCTGGGGCCGGATCGTCAATGTGTCCTCCGTCCATGGGCTGCGCGCCTCGGCTTTCAAGTCGGCCTATGTGGCCGCCAAACATGGCCTGGAGGGACTCTCCAAGACCGCCGCACTGGAGGGCGCCCCCCATGGCGTCACCTCGAACTGTGTGAACCCCGCCTATGTGCGCACCCCACTGGTCGAGAAACAGCTCGCCGACCAGGCCCAGGCGCACGGCATCCCCGAGGAACGGGTCCTCTCCGAGGTGCTGTTGCAGGACAGCGCGGTCAAACGGCTCATCGAACCGGAGGAGGTCGCGGAGGCCGTGGCATACCTTTGCGGTCCGCAGGCGTCCTTCGTGACCGGTACCTCACTCGTGCTCGATGGTGGCTGGACCGCGCACTGACCGGCCCGGGCCGGCGGGATTCCGAGTTATCCACAGGGCTGACGGGGTGACGGTGCGATGAGCAATCCTGTCGGCATGTCCCGCGATCACGTGCACCCCGACCAGCGTTCCGCCACCGATGCCGGAGCGCCCCTGAGCAGCGCCGAGACACCGTTCCTGGAGCTGCTGGCCCGGGGCGCGTCCGCCGACGCCTATGAGCAGCCGGTGCTGCTCGCCCGCGCCGAAGGCAGAGCAACCGAACAGATCGTCGCCCTCGAACAGGCCAAGCTGCTCGCGCTGGGTGTCCGCTCCGAGCTGGAGGGACGGCGCAGGCGTGAGGCCGAGCTGTCGGCGCTGTTCGAGACCGCCCACGACCTGGCCGGCCTGCGGGACCTGGACGCCGTACTGCAGGCGATCGTGCAGCGCGCCAGATCACTTCTGGGCACGGATGTCGCCTACCTCAGCCTGAACGACCCGGCCAGGGGCGACACCTATATGCGGGTGACCGAGGGCTCGGTCGCCGCCCGCTTCCAGCAGTTGCGGCTCGGCATGGGGGAGGGGCTCGGCGGGCTCGTCGCGCAGACCGCCCGCCCCTATGTCACCGACGACTACTTCAAGGACGGCCGCTTCCAGCACACCCTCGCCATCGACGCCGGAGTACGAGACGAAGGGCTGGTCGCCATCCTCGGGGTGCCGCTGACGCTCGGGCACCATGTCATCGGGGTCCTCTTCGCGGCGGACCGGCGGGCCCGGGTCTTCGAGAGGGAGCAGATCGCCCTGCTCGGCTCGTTCGCCGCTCTCGCCGCGGCGGCCATCGACACCGCCAACCTGCTCACGGAGACCCGCTCGGCACTCGCCGACCTGGAGCGGGCCAACGAGATCATCCGGGACCGCAGCGGAGTCATCGAGCGGGCCTCCGATGTACACGACCGGCTCGCCCAACTCGTGCTGCGCGGCGGCGGGGTGCACGACGTGGCCGCCGCCGTCTCCCAAGTCCTCGACGGCACGGTCGAGTTCACCGAGGCCGGCGCCACACCGGCCCAGGCCCTGGAGGCATCCCTCGCCGAGGGCCACGCGGTACGCCACGCCGACGACTGGATCGCCGCGGTGGTCGCGGGCGGTGAGCTCCTCGGCGCGCTGGTGCTGCGCGGCCATCCCGGTCTCGACCCCGTCGACCAGAGCACTCTGGAGCGGGCCGCGACGGTCACCTCGCTCCTGCTGCTCGCCCGGCGCTCCGCCGCCGAGGCCGAACAGCGCGTCCGGGGCGAGCTGTTGGACGACCTGCTCGACGCCCGCGACCGCGACCCGCGGCTGCTGCGCGAGCGTGCGGCACGGCTGTACGCCGACCTCGACGCCACCCACGTCGTGCTCGCCGCCCGCCTCGACGCCACGGCGGCCGACGCCGACCAGGAGGCGGCGGCACGCCGACGCCTGTGGTCCGCCGCATCCCACCTCGCCGCGACGCGGCACGGCCTGGCGGCCGCCCGCGACGGCGGCACCGTACTCCTCCTGCCGCTGCGGGCGGGAGAGACAGCCGCCGTGGTGGCCCGCCGCACCGCCCGCCACCTCGGCACGGCCGTCCATGAAGCCGTCACCGTCGGCGCCTCCGCTCCGGTCGAGGAACTGGCCAACCGCCCGGACACCGTGGCCGCCGCCTACGAGGAGAGCAGACGCTGCCTCGACGCGCTGCGACTGCTCGGCCGCTCCGGGGACGGCGCCGCCGCCGAGGACTTCGGGTTCCTGGGGCTGTTGCTGGCCGGCGACCGGGACATCGCGGGCTTCGTGGACCGTACGATCGGCCAGGTCGTCGCGTACGACGAACGACGCGGCACCGACCTGTTGCGCACCCTCGACGCGTACTTCGCCTGCGGAATGAGCCCGGCCCGCACCAAGGACGACCTCCACGTCCATGTGAACACCGTCGCCCAGCGCCTGGAGCGCGTCGGCCATCTCCTGGGCGCCGACTGGCAGAGCCCGGCCCGGGTCCTGGAGATCCAACTGGCCCTGCGACTGTACCAGTTGTCCGCACCGGCACAGCGCTGACCCCCGCACGCACGGGCGCACGGGGGTCGGCAGAACGAGGGGGCGGCCCTACGGAACAGGCCTCACACGATGTGCGGATCCGCCGCCCGGCTCACCGCGGGCTCCGCGTCCGCCGAGGGCCCGACGTCGGCCAGGTCACGGTGCCGGGTCTCCTTGGCGACACCGACCGCGATCAGCGTCAGGACGGCCGCGGCGATGACGTACAGGGCGATCGGGGTGGAGTCGTCGTAGGCGTCCAGCAGCGCGGTGGCGATCAGCGGTGCGGGCGCGCCTGCCGCGACCGAGGCGAACTGGGCCCCGATCGAGGCGCCGGAGTAGCGCATCCGGGTCGCGAACATCTCGGAGAAGAAGGCGGCCTGCGGCGCGTACATGGCGCCGTGCAGCACGAGACCCACGGTCACGGCGAGAAGCAGGTTGCCGAAGCCGCCCGTGTCGATGAGCCAGAAGAACGGGAACATCCACAGCCCGACCCCGGCCGCGCCCAGCAGATACACGGGCCGGCGACCGATCCGGTCCGACAGCGCGCCCCAGGCCGGGATGGCGGCGAAGTGCACGGCGGAGGCGATCAGTACGGCATTGAGGGCGGTCTGCTTGGAGAGGCCGGCGGACGTGGTGGCGTACACGAGGATGAAGGCGGTGATGACGTAGTAGCTGATGTTCTCCGCCATACGGGCGCCCATCGCGACCAGCACATCACGCCAGTGGTGCCGCAGCACGGAGACGAGCGGCAGTTTCTCGACGTCGCCACCGGCACCGGCCGCCGTCGCGCGGGCGGCCTTCCGCGCCTCCGCATGGGCCAACGCCTGCTTGAAGACAGGCGATTCATCGACAGACAGACGAATCCACAAACCGACGATCACCAGCACACCGGAGAGCAGGAACGGGATCCGCCAGCCCCAACTGCCGAAGGCGCTGTCGGACAGCACGGCCGTCAGCACCGACAGCACACCGGTCGCCAGCAACTGGCCCGCGGGCGCGCCCGTCTGCGGCCACGACGCCCAGAACCCACGCCGCCGCGCGTCCCCGTGCTCCGACACCAGCAGCACGGCCCCGCCCCACTCACCACCGAGCGCGAAGCCCTGCACCAGCCGCAGCACGGTCAGCAGCACGGGCGCCGCGGATCCGATGGTCGCGTGTGTCGGCAGCAACCCGATCGCGAAGGTCGCCCCACCCATCATCAGCAGGCTCAACACCAGCAGTTTCTTACGTCCGAGCCGGTCCCCGTAATGCCCGAAGACCAACGCGCCCAGCGGCCGTGCCGCGAAGCCGACGGCGTAGGTCAGGAACGACAGCAGAGTGCCGACGACCGGGTCGGAGTCCGGAAAGAACAGCTTGTTGAAGACGAGGGCGGCGGCCGACCCGTAGAGGAAGAAGTCGTACCACTCGATGGTGGTGCCGATGAGGCTGGCGGCGACGATGCGCTTGAGGTTGCCGGGTGGTGGGGGAGCGGTGGTTGCGGAGGCCATGTGCGCCACTTCCTCGTGTGCGGTGGGGACGGGTAGGTGTTCGCACACCGTAGGAAGGTGCAGGTCAGGGGCACATGTGGCGGGGCCACATAGTTCGGGACATGGCTATGCGTTCGGCCGCCATGCAGCGGGAGGGTAAGACGGTCGATGCGGCCCGGTCTCTGTTCGGGTGGGCCCGGTGCCGGGAATTCACTGCGGGGCCCGCGCGTCCCAGCAGGTACGGCGTTCACCGGCGTCTGGTACGGGAGGCACTGTCCTCGCCGGTGTCGAAGCCAAGCAAGCGCGTGGCGCGGACCTCGCCGCGGATGGAGCCGTACGAGAAGACGGTCGACGAGTGGCTGAGGGCGGATCTGGAGGCGCCGCGCAAGCAGCGGCACATGGCGAAGCGGATCGGTACGCGGCTTCAGGAGGAGTTCGGCGTCATTCTCCCCTACACCACGGTGCGTGACTTCGGCACCGCCCGCCGCCGGGCGAAGGCTTCCTGGTCCGGCACAACCCACCCGGGGCGGATGCCGAGGTGGACTTCGGGGAGGTCTGGGTCGACCTGGCCGGGCAGCGGGTGAAGTACTACCTGTTCGCCTTCCGGCTGGCGTACTCGGGCCGGGCCGTGCACCGCATCTCGCGCTCATGCGGCCAGCCGGCGTTCTTCGAGGGACATGTGCACGCCCTGTCCGTGCTGGGTGGGTTCCGGCGGGGCAGGTCCGTTATGACAATTTGACCCCAGCCGTTCACAAGGTCATCTTCCGCAGCCGACTGCGGGAGGAGAACCCCAAGTGGACCGCGCTGCATGCGTTCTACGGCTTCACCCCCTTCCACTGCGAGCCGGGACTGCGTGGCGCCCACGAGAAGGGCGGAGTGGAAGGGCAGGTCGGCTACTTCCGCCGCAACTACCTCACCCCTGTCCCGCGGGTGGAGACGCTGGAGGACCTCAACCGGCGGATCACCGTGTTCGAGGAGCGGGAGCTGGAGCTGGAGCGGCGGATCGGCTCGCGGATCCGCACCATCGGCCAGGACTTCGCGCGGGAGACGCCGCACCTGCTGCCGCTGCCGGCGGAGGCGTTCGAGACGGCGATGGCCTTCGAACAAGACCGGGACGCGCTGAGAAATCCTCGAGAGCGATCACCGAAGGAAGGGGTCAGCTCCTGCTGTGGAGCGCGTCGAGAACACGGGGCCATGCGGCCCTTCCCAACAGCCCGTCAGCCTCGGGTGTGCCTCCGTACTGGAAGCGCGGGGATGCTGACGCCAGGTTCTCACCAGGAAAACGTGGGCGGTGGCCGGCATCGTGGCGGGCGATCAGACGCACCGTCGCCCCGACCGAGCGTCGGCGTTGCGCCAGTTGCTCGGCGAAGGCAAGAGATGGCCACATCGCGTCGTCGCCGCCGGCCACCAGCAGGAGGTCGGCCCGCGCCTTCTCAACGGGGATTTCCGCCGAAGGGAGCAGGCGAGCGAAGGTCCGCTCGCTCAGTTCATACCATCCGCGGATGGCGACTGGCCCACCGTCCGACTCTGCCGGAGTCCAGGAATCGTCCATCGGGACGAAAGGCACTGCCTGCCCTCGCCAGGTCCAAGACGATCGATAACTGTGGTGGGCCCCGTCGCGTCCCGGCCCGACGTTGCACCAGACCCGAGACGTGGGCGACATCGCGATCACCACCTCGACGCGCGGATCGTGCACTGCCGTGAGCAGCGCCGCCTCAGCCCCCTTGGATGTGCCCAGAACGCCAATGCGTCGTGCTCCGTTCAACTGCAGGAGGTCAACGGCAGCGGTGAAGGTCTCCAGGGGGATCTCGCAGATCCCCGGGGACTGCCCCGGACCGCCGAACCAGCGAATCGACACGGCTGTCATGCCCTGCTGGGCAAGGAGACGCGCTCTGTCCCGTTCGACGCGCCCACTGGAACCCGCCAGGACCAGAACACCGATGCCGCTGTCCGCGGCCGTCGAAGCGAACAGAACACCTTCCCAGGGTTCGGTCAACTCTCGCTCAACGACATCCACGTGGCCCCCGGCGATCCGCATCAACTGTTACTACAGCCTAATCGGCGTTGCCGTTGCGCTCGAAAGGACCGCACCCGCCCGCACATCCAGCGTCGGTGTCAATCCCGTGGTCCCAAATGGACGCGCCCCGCGGGGCCGCTTCGAAACGCCTGATCTTCACGAACCATCCAGCTACTGGGGCCAGTTGGAGTCGCCCCGGGTGGAGCCAAATAGCGCCGCCCTGACCACCCGTAGCGGCAGGCCCGTTCGCTTGTTCAGGGGTACGCGCGGATTATGACAGCTCACCGGTTACAAACCACTGCCAGAGCGGCTTGCACAGTGACCGAATGGGCCTCGACGTGCAGCGCAAGTGCGGCAGGGGCAGCCTCTACAGGGCCAATCACCCGGTACCGTCGACTGCGTGGACGAACAGTCACTGGAGCGGGTCAGAGAGGCGGTATCAGAGTGGGCTGCCGGATGGGGGAACGGGTACCGCGCAACATCCTGATGGAGGAACTCGGCAAGAAGGCGCAGAAACAGGGCGGTTGGGTCGGTGTATTCGACGGCCTCGCCAGGCGACCGGTGTAGTTCCTCGTGCAGGACGCCACGGCGGATGTCGTCCTTGCTGGTGACATGGAGGTTCCTCTGCTGGCCCGTCGGCCACAGCGGCCTCGTTAGTGAGGAGTTGACGGACGGTCACCTCGCTGAACGGCCAGTCCTGCGCTTCGGGCCGGAAGGTGGTCTTGGGTGGGGGCAGGAAGCCTGCTCGGAGTACCATCCCGGCGAGGTTCTCCGGTCGGTGCTCCGCAATTCCCGCAGGGGTGCAGTCGTATGGGGGGCATCCGTGTAGAGAGGGCAGCGGAGAATGAGTGTGGCGGAGAGCTGGTCCCGCGTGATGAATCTCCTTCGGCAGCACGCCCCGGCCGATCACGCGGATCTGCCGGGGCCCGGTACGGAACAGATGCTCGCGGCCGCCGAGGAACGGATGGGTATCCCCCTCCCTCAGGATCTGCGGGCGTGGCTGCTGCAGAACAATCTTGATCTCCCCGAGGAAGATGTGGACCCCGATGTGGCATGTTGCGGCTTCGCCGGGTTCCCGGATGAGGGAAGCTTCTTTCTGGGTATCCGGGCCATGGAGAAGCTCTACGCGAACCACTTCATGCCCGGTGGATTCGACCCTCCGGACCAGCCGGACAATCCGTTCTGGCGCAATGAGTGGATCCCGTTCCTGTCGGACCAGGACGGCTGGACGGGGAAGTTCATCGACGCGCGGGACGGGCGCGTCGGCAGATGGTTTGTGGGTGAGCTCACGATCACGGGCGAGTACGAATCGCTGGCTCACTATTTCGACTCCGTGGCAGAGATGCTGACGAAGATCGCCGATGGAGAGTATCCGGTCTGTGAGGTCGCCGAAGGGCGACTCGTCTGGTCGTGAAACAAAAGATCCCTCGTCAGTCGCAACTGGAGGATCGTCATCGCAAAGCCGTCCTCATCCTGGAGAGGCAACGGTGAAAAAGGATCTTCAGCCGAACCGGCTCCGGGCTCTGAATCCACGCCTGCGCATTGAGGCCACGAGTCGGACAGAAGCAGGGCGGGAATCAACTCGCAGTGAACTCCGGAGGTTTGGGCGCATCACGCCATCGTGCGGGTTCATTAACCGGGGGGGCTCATGATGTCTGGCCCGATCGTGTCCCAGCGATGAGACGGTCTGGAGGGCCGTCACTACGGCCTTCGCGCCACGCCACCGAAGCTGTCGACCTCGGCTGGTGCTTCCGAACTGGTTGCTGAGGGGCGCCACCGGGAGACTGAAACAACGCCGGGTTCCAGGAGGTCCAGCCCGTCGAAGAAGCGGGCGAGTTGGTCCGGGCTGCGGTTGATGCGGGGGTTGTCGCTCGCCTCGTTCCACTGCTCCACCATGGCGCGCTGCTGCTCGGGGTGGACGACTTCGGTGCTGTCGCAGAACACGAGGTAGCTGCCGGACGGCAGGGCGCCGACGAGGCGGCCGGCGATGTCGTAGACGGAGTCGTCGGTGATGTGCGCAGCGATGCCCAGCAGGATCAGCGCCACGGGCTGGGTGAGGTCGAGTGTCTTGGCGGCCTGTTCCAGGATCGCGTCGGGGTCTCGAAGGTCGGCGTCGATGTAGGCCGTGGCCCCCTCGGGTGTGCTGGTGAGCAGCGCCTCCGCGTGGGCCAGCACGATCGGGTCGTGATCGACATAGACGATCCGGGTCTCGGGGGCGAGGCGCTGGGCGACCTCGTGGGTGTTGTTCGCGGTGGGCAGGCCGGTGCCCACGTCCAGGAACTGGCGGACGCCGGTCTCGGCGATGAGGTACTCCACGGCACGGACGAGGAACGCCCGCTGCGCCCGCGCGATGTCGCGGATGGCCGGGTTCGTCTCGGCGATCTGGTCACCGACCTGCCGGTCGATCGCATAGCAGTCCTTGCCGCCGAGCCAGTAGTTCCAGATGCGGGCGGAGTGCGGCACGCTGCTGTTGATGAGCGGACGTTCAACTGACATGAGATCTCCACGCGTTGGCCTGAGGTTATGCAATCTAGCCGCATCGCCCGGCAGGTGTAGGGGAGGGCATGGATCTTCGTCGATCACCGGCCTGTGATCGCTGCGCCCGGCGCCCCTCCCCTTCACCGGACGGCCGGTGCATGATGCGGTGGGGCGCGGTGCCGCGGTCCACGGGGGCGGCGCAATGACCGCATGGACCAAGCGCACTGGCAGGACGCGGTCGAGCGGGCGGATCGGATGGTCCGGTACGGCAGGCATACGGCCGCCTCTTGGGACGAACGTGTGGTCCGCGGCGTTCTGGCCGTCGCTCTCGCCGGGCTCGCGGCGCGGGAGAGCTGCCCGGTCGCGGAGGTCGGCACCGGCAGTGTGCTGTGGCACCTGGATCAAGGGTAGGCGGCCGTGCACGAATTCGGCCGCGAACTGGGACTCGCGGGGGACGCCCCGAAACCCGCTGAGGCCGGCGCGGCGTGGCCACGGCGTGCCTCCCGCCGAACCGGACTTGACGCTTTCGCTGTCATCCGGCTCTCCAGTGATCACGGCGTGAATGTTCTGGCCGCCATGGCCGCGCCCGCCGGGCGGGGTGCGCTGCCGCTGGTCGACACCACGGTGGCGACCGCGAAGGGTTCGGCCCGCAGGCTCCAGTCGTGCAGTGCCTCGGCTGCGATGTCCAGCACCTTCTCCTCCAGGGGATCGGCCTCGTCCGGGCTGTGCCCGGAGGTCACATGCGGGGGTCCAGGAGTTTGTCGGGTGTGATCGGGAGGTCCCGCACCCGCCGTCCCGTCGCGTCGAACACCGCGTTGGCGACCGCTGAAGTGACCGAACCGGGCGGGGCTTCGACGCTTGATCTCGGCACCGGCTTCGTTGACGTGCCGGTTACTCGGACCGAGGCCGGCCCAGGGTCTCCGCCGCGGCCTCGGCGAAGTCGTGGATGAGGGGGGAGCGTCGGGACGCCACCCACGCCAGCGCCACCTCGTTGAGCCCGATGTCCTCCACGGGCAGCGGAAGCACATCGGGGCGGGTGTAGAAGTTGGCGGTGGACAAGGGGAGTACGCAGATGCCCGCGCCGGAGGCGACCAGCTCCAGCTTCTCCTCCACCTGGTGGATCGCCGGTACCTCGGGGCGTCGCCGGTCACGCAACTCCAGTGCCACGTCACGCCATTCGGGTACGGCATCCGGGTCCTGGAGCAGATGCTCGGAGGCGAGGTCGCGGACGGTCACCGACGCACGGTCCGCCAGGCGGTGCCCCATCGGCAGCATGACGACCCGGGGCTCCTTGAACAGGGGACGCACCTGAAGGCCGTGCTGGTCGATGGGCAGCCGTACGACGCCGATGTCGGCCCGGCCGTCCAGCAGTACCTCCACCTGGTCGTCCCAACTGGTACGCAACAGACGTACGTTGACGCCGGGCCGGACCGTGGAGAAGACGGCCATGGCCGGGGTGACCGTGATGCCGGGCATGAAGCCGACGGTCAGCGTGGGCGTGCCCTGCGCCGCCGCCTTCGCCCTCCGCAGCAGCGCCTGCGCCGAGGCGAGCAGCGGGGCCGCGTCCTCCAGCAGCTGCTGCCCGGCCGGAGTGAGCAGCGTGCCGCGCCGGTCACGGTCGAAGACCTCGACGCCCAGATCGTCCTCCAGGCTCCGGATCTGCCGGGACAGCACCGGCTGCGCGATGTGCAGCCGCTCCGCCGCGCGTCCGAAGTGGAGTTCCTCGGCCACGGCCACGAAGTACCGCAGCTTTCGCAGGTCAAGATCCACCCGGACTCACCGCTCACTTTCGCCGAATTCACCGACTTCGTGCCCCTGCCGGCCCCTGGGACGAGCGGGGCAGTTGGTCACAAAGCTACCCGTCTGGCCCTCGCGAGCCGCCCCAGCCGGCGCACTCCGCTCCCCACCCGCGTCACTCGCCCCCGGCGAGTACGGCCAGCGGGTCGGTGTGCGCGGGGATCCACCCCAGCTCGGCCTCGGCACGCGCCGGGGTCAGCTGCTGGTCCAGCGCGAAGGCGTCCGCGATCGGACCCATCTGCCCGCGGGCCTGCTCCAGTGTGAGGGAGACGACCTCGCCGTCGAGACCGACGGCCCGTGCGACGGCCAGCGAGCACTCCTTGGCGGTCGGGTTCACCCCGCCCACACCCGCGTACACCGCACCGGGACTCGCCTTCAGGGCGGCGACGTACAGCTCCGCGATGTCGTCGATGTGCACCAGCGCCCAGCGGTTCGCACCGTCTCCGATGTAGGGGACGGCCCCCGCCTCCTTGCCCGGAGTGCCGTAGAAGATGTCGATCAGGCGGTTCTCGCCGCCGTACAGCAGACCGGGCTGCACCACGACGGGCCGGCCGCCCTGCTGTGCACGCCGCAGGACGGCCTCCTCGACGGGCTTGCGCCAGGCGACCAGGGACGGAGGGTTCCAGGGGGCGGTCTCGTCCACGACCCCGTGTGTGTCGCCGTAGACCCAGGTGCCGCCGGTGTGCACATAGGTGCCGGTGCCGATGGCGTCCTGCATGGCGGTGGCGGCCGCGAGGTCCTCATCACCGGTCTCGGCCTGCGCCAGGTGGACGACCGCCTCCGCACGGGCCGCGGCCGCGTTCAACACTCCCAGATCCCCCAGCCCGCCACGCACCGGAATCGCCCCGAGGGCGCCGACGGTCTCGGCGGCGCGGTCGTTGCGGGCCAGCGCCGCCACGGTGTGGCCGTGGCGGACCAGCGCGCCGATCGTGGCCTTGCCGATGTATCCGGATCCACCGGTGAGGAAGATCTTCATGGTCATGGCTCCTGTCTTTCGTAGGCTGCCGACTTCGCTGACCAGCCTGCGTCCAGGGGTGGACCTCCGTCCAAGACCTCTTTCGACGTTTCTGATACCCGAAGGGCATCAAGCGGGACCGGATGCGCACCACGACAACTGCTCCCGCACACCCCGACCTCACGCGCGCCATGACTTTGCTGCTGGCGGTGGCCACCGGTGCGGTCGCCGCCAACCTGTACTACGCCCAGCCCCTCCCGGCCGTGATCGCGCGCTTCCTCGGCACCTCCACGCAGGCCGCCGGTGTCATCGTCACCGTCACCCAACTCCGCTTCGCCGCCGGTCTGGTGCTCGTGCTTCAGCTGGCGGACATCGTCAGGCGGCGGTCCCTGCTGACCGTTCTGCTGGTCCTCGACGCCGCCGCGCTCGCCGCGGTCGGCCTCGCCCCCGGACTGGTCGTCGCCCTACGACGTCGACGCGGCGGCCCGCAACCGGGTCAACAACATCTACATGACGTTCTACTTCGTCGGCGGCGCCCTCGGTTCCGCCGCCGCGTCCGTCATGTGGTCGAGGGCAGGCTGGACCGGCGCCTGTCCGACCGGCCTCGCCGTCACCGCGCTCGCGGCGCTGCTGTGGGTCCGCACCTCCGCCGTACGGGCGCGGCGCGAGCTGTAGCACAGCGTTACGCTGACACACCACGAGTGACGATCCTTTGCGCGGGAGAGCCGTGAAGCAGCAGGTGCAGCCGAAGGCCGTCCCGGAACGGCCACTGCGGATCGCCGTCGTGCTGCTGGTGGCAGCCTCCGGAGCCCTGGAAGCCGTCTCCTTCCTCGCCCTCGACCGGGTCTTCGCGGGAGTCATGACCAGCAATCTCGCCCTGCTCGGCATGGCCGCGGGCCGCGGCGAGTCGGTCGACGCGACGGCGGCCGCGCTGGCGCTCGCCGGCTTCGGTGCGGGCGCGCTGGTCGCGGCACGGTACACCCGCGAATGCGTCCCGGCCGCCACCCACTGGGCACCGCGCATCATGCTCGTCCTCGGCGTCGAGGCGTTCCTGCTGGCCGTGGGCGCGCTGATCTGGGGACTCATCGACGGCACACCCGACCGGGTGACCCGGGACGTCATGCAGTTCGGGGCCGCGCTCCTGATGGGGGCGCAGTCCGCCGCCATGGTGGCCGCAGGACGGGCCGCCGCGCCCACCACCTATCTGACCGGCACCCTGGCAACCTACGTGGTCAAGGGCGTCGGCACCGGCCGCCCGGGCATCTGGGTGCCGCTGCGCTTCCTGGGCCTCATCGCGGGCGCCGCCGTCTCCGCCGCACTGCTGAAACACGCGCGCGCCTGGGCGGCGCTGCCACCCGTCGTCCTGCTGCTGTGCGCGGTCGCCGCCGCCTGCGTACCGCTCGCGGCACGGCGTCACCCCGCCACCGAGCCGTCCTGATCGACAGCACCCGGATCCCAAGGCAGCGGAAAGCGCCGTCATCCTTCGGCGCCATGCCCAGTCACATGACTGATGTGCGATTTGTCCCTTCTGTCCACGCTGGGACATGAGGAGAGACCACGGGCGGTACTCCGACCCGCCCCGACACGGACAAGGAGTTCGACATGGCGGAGAGCAACGTACACACCCCTGCGACCCCGGACGTACTGACAGACCCGCTGCGCAACCACGGAGTGGGCTTCACCGAAGCCGAACGCAAGGCGCTCGACCTGACCGGACGTCTGCCGGCCGCCGTGCTCACACTGGAGCAGCAGGCGCAGCGCGCCTACCGGCAGCTACAGGCCCAGGGCAGCGACCTCGCCAAGAACGTCTTCCTCGAACAGCTCCGAGACCGCAACGAAACCCTCTACTTCAAGGTGCTCCGCGACCACCTGCCGGAGCTGCTGCCCGTCGTCTACGACCCCACGGTGGGCAAGGCCATCGAGCGGTACTCCCACGAGTACCGCGGCCCGAGGGGAGTGTTCCTCTCCATCGACGAGCCGGACGCGGTGGAGCAGGCGTTCGCCGGCCTCGGGCTCGGTCCGCGGGATGTGGACCTGATCGTCTGCTCCGATGCCGAGCAGATTCTCGGCATCGGCGACTGGGGCGTGGGCGGCATCGAGATCGCCCTCGGCAAGCTGGCCGTGTACACCGCCGCCGCCGGAATCGACCCCAGGCGTGTCGTAGCCGTGTCCCTGGACGTGGGCACAGACCGGGAATCGCTGCTGAAGGACCCGCTCTACCTGGGCAACCGCTTCCCCCGCGTGCGCGGCGCCGCGTACGACGCCTTCATCGGCAGGTACCTGCGCACCGCGTCCTCCCTGTTCCCGGACGCCCTGCTGCACTTCGAGGACTTCGGCCCGAGCAACGCCCGCCGCATCCTGGAGGCGTACCGGGACCAGTACCGGATCTTCAACGACGACGTGCAGGGAACCGGCGCGATCACCCTGGCCGCCGTCCTCGCCGCGGTGAAGGTGAGCGGCGTACCCATGCGCGACCAGCGACTGGTCGTCTTCGGCTCCGGTAGCGCGGGCGTGGGCATCGCCGACCAGCTGCGCGACGCCATGGTCCGCGACGGCGCGAGCGAGGAACGGGCCACCGCGCAGGTCTGGCTCATCGACAAACAGGGCCTTCTCACCCGTGACATGCAGAACCTGCGTGACTTCCAGCAGCGCTACGCCCGCGACCCCGGCGAGGTCGACGGCTGGGCGGACGGCGACGACGGCATCTCCCTGCTGGAGACCGTGCGCCGGGTCAGGCCCACCATCCTTCTCGGCACCTCGACCGTGCCCGGCGCCTTCACCCAGGACGTCATCGAAGCCATGGCCGCCGGCACCGAGCGTCCCGTCGTCCTTCCGCTGTCCAACCCGACGTCGCAGATCGAGGCCATGCCCGCCGACGTCCTCGCCTGGGCCAAGGGCAAGGCGCTGGTTGCCACCGGCATCCCGGTGGACCCCGTCGAGTACGGCGGCGTGACCCACCGGATCGGCCAGGCCAACAACGCCCTGCTCTACCCCGGGCTCGGGCTCGGCACCGTCGTCGCGAACGCCGCCCGGGTGACCGACGGCATGCTGCGCGCCGCCGCACAGGCCGTGGCCGACCAGGTCGACCCGTCACAGCCGGGCGCAGCCCTGTTGCCGCCGGTCGAGGACCTGTGGGAGTCGTCCGCCCGCACCGCCACCGCGGTGGTCCAGGCGGCCATGGACGAGGACATCGCCGGCAACCGTCCCTCCGACCCCGCACGGGCCGTCCGCGAGCGGATGTGGGAGCCGGTCTACGAGAAGGAGGAGGCCGGAGCCGTATGAACGCGCGAGACACACGCGGCACCGACGTGCCCGAGATCCGCGACGTACCCATCGGCCTGCACGCGACCGGCACCCGGCGCGAGACCGACTCCATGGGCGCCGTCGACGTGCCCGCCGACCGGTACTGGGGCGCACAGACCCAGCGGTCGCTCACGCACTTCTCCATCGGCGACGACCACATGCCGAAGGAGGTCTACCACGCGTACGGCCACGTCAAGAAGGCCGCCGCGATCGTCAACGGGCGTGCCGGGCGGCTGCCCGCTTGGAAGGCCCGCCTGATCGAGCGGGTGGCGGGCGAGGTCATCGCGGGCGAACTGGACGACCACTTCCCGCTCTACGTCTGGCAGACGGGATCGGGCACTCAATCGAACATGAACACCAACGATGTGATCGGCAACCGTGCGATCCAGCTCGTCGGAGGCGAACTCGGCAGCAAGACGCCGGTCCACCCCAACGACCACGTCAACATGGGGCAGTCCTCCAACGACACCTTCCCGGCCGCCATGCATATCGCCGCGGTCAAGGCGGTGCACGAGGACCTGCCCCCCCCAGCGTGCGGGCACTGCAGCAGGCCATCACCGACAAGGCGGAGCTGTGGCGCGACGTGGTGAAGATCGGCCGTACGCACCTCGAAGACGCCGTCCCGCTCACCGTCGGCCAGGAATGGTCGGGCTATGCCCCCCAGCTGGAGCAGGCGTGCGAACGCGTCGTCGACTCCTCGGCGGGGTTGCTCGAACTCGCCATGGGCGGCACCGCGGTCGGTACCGGTCTGAACGCACCGGAGGGCTTCGCCGAGCAGGTCGCGGACGAGATCGCGCGGGCGACCGGGTTCTCCTTCACCACGGCGCGGAACAAGTTCGCCGCGCAGGGCGGACTCGATGCCATGGTGGGCGCCTCATCCGGGCTGCGCGCGCTGGCGGTGCCGCTGATGAAGATCGCCAACGACATCCGCTGGCTCGCCTCAGGACCGCGCTGCGGGCTCGGCGAACTGGTTCTGCCGTCCAACGAACCGGGCTCCTCGATCATGCCCGGCAAGGTGAACCCGACCCAGTGCGAAGCCATGGTCATGGTGTGTATCCAGGTGCTCTCCGAGGACCAGGCCATCGCCTTCGCCGGTTCGCAGGGCAACTTCGAGCTGAACGCCATGCGGCCGGTCATCATCAACGACTTCCTGCACATGACCGGCATCCTCGCCGACGCCTGCGCCAAGTTCCGCGAGTACTGCGTCGAGGGCGCCGAGCTGGACCGGGAGCGGATCGAGGAGTACGTCGACCGGTCGCTCATGCTGGTCACCGCGCTCTCGCCGGTGATCGGCTACGACAAGGCGTCCGCCATCGCGCACCGGGCGAACGACGGGGGAACCACCCTGCGCGCGGCCGCGCTGGCCTCCGGCTACGTCAGCGGGGAGGAGTTCGACCGGATCGTCGATCCGACGGCCATGGCCGGCCCGACCCCCGCGTGAAGCCGGGTACGGTCACAGCGATGAGTCCGCCCGCGCTCACAGGTCTACCTCCCGAAGGAGACAACCAACTCATCGGGAGCAGGACATGGGCCTCATCGACATCGAGATGTTCGCGACCCTCGACATGGTCGGGCAGTCGCCCGGCGGCCCCGACGAGGACCCGGTGGGGTTCCCGTTCGGCGGCTGGCAGGCGCCCCTGCTGGACGAGGTCGCCGGGGCGCAGATCGGTGCCGCGTACGAGGGCACGGACGCCCTTCTGCTCGGCCGGCGGACGTACGACATCTTCGCCGCCTACTGGCCGCACCAGAAGGGCGGCGAGGACAACGAGATCGCCACGCTCTTCAACAGCGTCCCGAAGTACGTGGCGTCCCGCGGCAAGCCCGACCTCTCGTGGGCCGGGTCCACGCAGCTCGGCCCGGATCTCGCGGGCGCGGTGCGCGAGATCCGTGACCGGCACCAGCATGTGAAGGTCGTCGGGAGCCTGAACCTGGTGCAGACCCTCCTGCGCGAGAAGCTCTTCGACCGACTCGACCTCTGGGTGCACCCGATCGTGCTCGGCGTCGGGAAGAAGGTGTTCGAGGGTGGCGCGGTGCCCACGAACGTCACACTCCTCGAACCGCCGACAGCCAGCCCGAAGGGGACCGTGTACCTGCGCTACGGGCTGTCCGAAGGCACACCCCGGACGGGAGACATGAGCGCACCCGACCGCGGCCTCGGACGCGACGACTGACGCCGCGTCCGCACGCCGTCCCGCCCGTGAACGATCAGGCCCGCACGATTTCGTCCCGGAGCAGTCGAGCCAGTTCCGCCGGGCGGCTGAGGAACGGCGAGTGCGAGGAGCGCAGGCGGCGGACGCGCCGGGCGTGCCTCGCCATCTGCTCCTGGAGGGGTGGTGGGATGGCGACGTCGTCCTCACAGAGAACGTACGTGCTGGGCACCGTGCGCCACGCCGCTTTGGTGAGCGGTTGGTTCACGGCCGGCAATGACTGGTGGCCGAGCCTGGCGACGCACCGCTCGGCCAGGCCCTGGTCCACATCGCCGTACAGCACACGCACGGGGTCGTGGACCTCGAAGTGGCCGAGGTCAGGACTGCCCGGCCGCTCATGCACGTCCCAGTCGGGCGGATGGGCCCCGTTGACCAGGGACAGCAGCGTGTCTCCCACGTCCTGCATCAGTGCGCAGAGATAGACGACCCTGCGCACGTCACCCGCCGATCCCGCGGCCTGGCTCACCGGACACCCTCCGTAGGAGTGTCCGACGACCACGGTCGGACCGCCGATCGCCTCCAGGGCCTCCGCGATCACCCCGGCGTCGTCATAGAGGTCGCCCAGCGCCGCAGGGTCCGGGCCACTGCTGGGCAGCGCGACCGTCCGCACGTCCAGGTCGGGCAGCTGGTCGATCAGCGGCTGCCAGCACCAGGGGCCGTGCCAGGCACCGTGGACGAGCAGAAGCGCGGGGGCGGGGCTCACAGGCGTCTTTCTACTAAACATTTCAAACAACCGCATGCGGTGTGTGCGGGGGAGAGGGCCGAAGCAGGCAGCGGGGTCGATGATGTCGACCGGACAATTCCGGCCGCCAGTCGCATCCGCAATTTCCCAGCCGTTCGGCCCGGAACCGATGCGCGTAGCTGGGGACTGTTCCCTACGTTCGCTACAGCCAAGCCCCGCACGCCAAGATCTGTCGGGTCCGTCGCGTCACCCGTCGCGACGGACCATCGTCACCACGGGCACCACCCTGCTCGCCGGCTTCGGTCTCGGTTCCGTCGTTCCCGTGTCGAATACCGCTGCGGCCCCCACCGGCGCTCCAGCCGAACCTTTCACCCACGGTGAGCCGGCGCTGTACCGGCCGGTCTCGGTCTCGTCGACGGCCTACGCTGCCACGCCTGGCTCCTTCGTGGTCGATCGTCTCTCTTCCGCAGGCGTCAAGGGCAGTGAGTGGCGCGCTGAGGGCGGCGACCCGCAGTGGGTGGCCGTCGACCTCCAGGCGGCCTGCGAGGTCACCCAAGTCCGCCTGACCTTCGAGGCCGATGCCTCCGACCCGGTGTACACGCCGCCCACCACCGGCAACGTGCACAGTGGCACCACCGGCAAGGAGATCCAGTCGAGCTACTCACTGGTCTTCGTGTACCGCACCACGGCCGGCACCGGCGGCGTCGTGGACAGGCAGTTCGGCAGGAGCAGGACGGCAGGGGTGGACGTCGCGGGGGACACCGCCAAGGCGTTCGTCGCGGAATGGACGAACGACCTTCCGGACCTGCATCTGCTGGTGGTCACCCTGGAGGACGCCAGGGGCGGGGAGGTGTCGCGGAACACCTACTGGCGCTATGGCAGCGCCTCGGCCCTGCAGCGCCTCAACAAGCCTCCGCCGCCTCGGCGGCGGAGGTGAGGCAAGTGAAGCTGACCGGCGCCGTCACCAAGGTGTCACGCTCCGGCGACCGTCACGAGCTGACAGCGACGGTCCGCAATCAGGGTTCGGCGGTGGCCGCCATGGTGCCCCGGTTCCGGCCGATCACGTCGGATTCGGGGCACGGCTCCATTCATCGGGCAGGGCTGCCCCGTAGTCGGCGGAGGTGCGCCGTGTGAACCCCGGGCGCGCTCTGTGTCGTGTCAGAACTGACGAGCAGCACGGCGCGGATCCAGGACAGGCGCCGCGCATCGTTCCCGATTCCTGCCCACGATGACGCAGGAAAGAGGTCCACATGAGTCCGGCCGTCGATGAGCCCATGGCGGATGTGCGCGACATGTATATGGCGCACACGATGCTGCGCCGGGAGTTCCGTCTGCTTCCCGAGCTCACCCGGGATGTGACACCGGGTGATGCACAGCGGGCAGCGGTCGTCGCCGCCCATGCTGAATTGCTGTGCTCCGTGCTGCATCTCCATCACGAGGGCGAGGACCTGTTGTTGTGGCCCCGTCTGGTCCAGCGGGCCGGTGAAGAGGCGGCGGACATCGTGCCCACGATGGAGGAGCAGCATCACGCGATCGACCGGATTCATACCGAGGTGGCGAAGCTCCTGCCGCCGTGGCGTGCCGCGGGAGAGGGCGGTGAGGAGCTCGCGGAGGCGTTCGAGCGGTTGCTGTCCGTTCTCCTCGAACATCTCGAACTGGAGGAGAGGGAGATTCTTCCCCTGGCCCAGAAGTACGTCACCGCCGCGGAGTGGAAGCAGCTCGGCGAGCACGGACTGGCCCATAGTCCCAAGAAGACGCTCCCTCTGACCTTCGGCATGGCGATGTACGAGGGCGACCGCGACGTGCTCAGGAGTGTGCTGGCCGAGGCTCCCCTGCCGGCCCGCCTGATCATGCCGGTCCTCGCCCCCCGGCTTTACGCCGCGCACGCCAAGCGCGTCCACGGCACGTCCACCCCACCTCGTGTCGGCACGAGCTGACACACGGGCGAGACCGCTCAAGGGGTGGCGTTGCCGCGAGAACGGGGAAGATCTGGCGGGTGTTGGGCGTAGTGAACGCCACCAGGTGCCGTCTTCCTGCTGCGGCGCGGCCTCGACGGAGGCGCGGCCGAGAACACGCTCGGTGGAGGTGAGCCGTTGCTCGAGGGGAAAAGCGGCGTCCTCCACCGGGTGTGTCGGAAGCGCCTGTCATCGTTGTCTCATGGGGGACTTTGTGCGTACGCGCTTTTCCGTGCTGGGCCCGCTGAGAGCCTGGCGCGGCGACGCCGAGCTGGTGCTGGGACCACCCAAGCAGCGCGGTCTGCTCGCGTTGCTCCTGACCCAGCCGGGCCATCCGGTCACCGTCAACGAGATCGTCGACGTGCTCTGGGGACAGGACCCCCCGGACAGTGCCGTCAACGTCGTACAGCGCCACATCGGCGCGCTGCGTCGGCTGCTCGAACCGGATCTCCCCGCGCGCGGCGAGTCACGGTGGCTGGTGCGCGGCTCGGGCGGCTACCGCCTCGAAGTGGACCCCGACTGCCTGGACTTGCTCCGCTTCCGGAGCCTCAGGCAGAGCGCGGCCGCGTGCGAGGAACCGGTCGCGGCCACCGAGCTGTTGATCAAGGCGCTGGCCCTGTGGCGCGGACCCGCGGCGTCCGGAATCCCCGCCGAGATCAGGGCTCACCCGGCCTTCGCCGCCGTGGACGGCGAGCACCTGGCCGTGGTCAAGGAGGCGGCCGAATGGGCTCTGAAGGCCGGGCCCGACCTCGGCGCGCGCGTGCTCGTCACCCTCCGGCAGGCGGCCGCGCATCACCTGCTCGACGAGGCGCTGCAGGCAAGGCTGATCCTGGTACTCGCGGCCACCGGGCATCAGGCGGAGGCCCTGGACGTCCACCGCACCGTACGCGACCGGCTCGCGGACGAGCTGGGCGTATCGCCCGGCGCCGAGCTGCAGGCCGCCCACCAGCAGGTGGTCAACCGGACCCGGGCCAGGGACCTCCCGGCACCGACCAGCCGCCCGGAACCGACCGACGAGGCCGAGCCGGAGCAGGACACCGCCGTCACGGTACGGCCCGCCCAACTCCCCGCGGACCTGGTGTCCTTCACCGGGCGCCACCGTGAACTGGCCGACGTCCAGGCGTTGTTGCCAGGCGAAGACGCCTCGACGGTGGTCATCAGCGCGATCGGCGGCATGGCCGGCGTCGGCAAGACCGCACTGGCGGTGCACTGGGCCCACCGGATCGCCGACCGCTTCCCGGACGGGCAGCTCTACATCAACCTGCGCGGCTTCCACCCCACCGGCTCGATCATGAGCCCGGCCGAGGCTGTCCGGTCCTTCCTCGACGCCCTGGACGTCCCGGCACAGCGCATCCCGGCAGGGCTGGACGCCCAGGCCGCGCTCTACCGCAGCCTGCTCGCCGACCGGCGGATGCTGATCGTGCTGGACAACGCCCGCGACAGCGAGCACGTCAGGCCGCTGCTGCCCGGTGCGCCCGGCTGCCTGGTCATCGTCACCAGCCGCCATCAGCTGTACGGGCTGGTGGCCGGCGAAGGCGCGCACCCCGTCACCCTGGACGTGCTGAGCGGGGCGGACGCACTGGAGTTGCTGTCGCGTCGGCTCGGTGCCGAACGGGTCGCCCGCGAACCCGACGCCGCCACGCGGATCGTGGAGTCCTGCGGTGGTCTGCCCCTGGCACTGGCCATCGTCAGCGCCCGGGCGGTCGTCAACCCGTCCTTCCCGCTCGCCTCCATCGCCGCGGAGCTGAGGGAGAGCCAGGACACCCTGGAGGCGTTCACCGGGGAGACTCCGGCGGCGAACGCCCGCAGCGCGTTCTCCTGGTCGTACGGCCTCCTGACCCCGGCGGCCGCCCGCCTGTTCCGGCTGCTCGCGCTGCATCCGGGACCCGACTGCTCGCTCGCCGCCGCCGCGAGCCTGGCCGGACAGCGGCCCGGCCAGGTGCGGCCCCTCCTGGCCGAACTGGTCCGGGCCCATCTGCTGTCCGAGCCGGTGCCCGGCCGCTACGGCTGTCACGAACTCCTGCGCGCCTACGGCACCGAACTGGGCCAGGACCAGGACCCGGCACAGGAACTGAGCACGGCCCGGCGCCGGATGCTCGACCACTACCTGCACAGCGCGCTCGCCGCGGACCGCGTCCTGGCACCCAGCCGGGAACGCATCGAACCGAACCCCCACGCGGCCGGGGTGACCGTCGCGCGGTTCACCGACCAGGCGGGCGCGGCGGACTGGCTGGCGGACCACCGCTCCGTCCTGCTCGCCGCGATCGAGCAGAGCGCCCGGCATGGCTGCGGTGAGCACACCTGGCAGCTGGCCGCGGCACTGGAGATGTACCTGGACCGCAACGGCTGCTGGCAGCAACAGCTCACCGCGCAGACGACGGCGGGCAACGCGGCGCAGAGCCTGGGAGACCTGCGCGGCCAGGCGCACGCCCACCGGGCGCTCGGCTTCGTCAGCGGCCGGCTGGAACACTGGGACGAGGCGGACGCACACCTTTTCCGCGCGCTGAAACTGTTCGCCGAGATCGGCGACCCGGCCGGTCAGGGCAGGGTCCACCGCTACTTCGCCTTCCTCGCCAACGGACGGCACCGCCACGAGGACGCCCTGGGCCACTACACACGCGCGACCACGCTCTACAGCGAGGCCGGCCGGCGCAGCGGAGAGGCCAGCGTCGCCAACGAGATCGGGTGGACGTACATCCTCATGGGCAAGTACGACAGTGCCCTGCAGGAGTGCGGTCGTGCCCTCGTGGTCCACCAGGAGATCGGGGACCGCAACGGCGAGGCCGCCGCATGGGACAGCCTCGGCTACGCCCACCACCACCTCGACGAACACGGCCAGGCGCTCGAGTGTTACGAGCACGCGCTGACGCTGTACCGGGCGATCCGCGACCGCTACCTGGAAGCCGACACCCTCGTGCACATCGGCGACACCTGCCATGCCGCCCGCCGGCCCGCCGAGGCAGAACTCGCCTGGCGCCGAGCGCTGGGCATCCTCGACGACATCGGTCATCCCGACGCCCGGCACGTGCGGGACAAGCTGACGCCCGACGCGGCACCCGCCACCGGCGAGGAACCCCGACAGCGCTGATCAGCGCGCGTCAGAAATCCGTCAGCGTTCCGGAAGTGGCCCCTGCCTATGCTCACCGCGCACCGCTTCACCCGTGCTCTGGCATCCAACTCCCGTGTGGACACGAGCCGTTGACGGCGACGCGGACGGCTTGCCCCTCAGGAACCGGAACATGAACACGACCCTTGCGACGGACGCTCCTTCGGCTGCCCGTCGGCAACAACTGCTGGCCACGCTGATGTCCGAACACCGAACGGCACTGCTCGGCTACGCCGAGAAGCTGCTGAAAGACCGCCATACGGCGGAGGACATCGTGCAGGAAACCCTCATCCGCGCGTGGCCGCACGCGGAGCGCCTCTACAGCACCGAGGGTTCCGTCAGGAGCCACGAGACCGTCGGCGCCGAGCAGCGGGACGTCACCCTGCCCGACCACGCCGACGCCGTGCTGACCTCCGTGCAGGCGACCACGCTGCTGCGCCGGCTCTCCCCGGAACACCGCGAAGTCCTCCTGCACACCTGCCTGTACGACCGCACCGCCCAGGACACGGCCCGCATCCTCGGCATACCCGCCGGAACCGTCAAGTCCCGCCGGCACTACGCCCTCGACATTCTGAGGCGCCAGGGGAGTGACGAGCACCCGAACCGGACGCGCTGAGACGAGTCGTCTCAGCGACGCGGGCACAGATTCACCCGACATCAACTAGGAGCAGAGTTCGTGAAGATCGGCATCGGTCTGCCCAACCAGGTCCGCAACGTACGGCCCACCGTCATCTCCGAGTGGGCCAGGCGTTCCGAGGAGGCGGGCTTCTCCACTCTCGGAAGCGTCGGCCGTATCGCCTATCCGGGCGTGATGGACACGGTCGCGCTGGCCGCCGCGGCGGGTGCCACCAGCAGGATCGGGCTCATCAGCAACGTCCTGCTCGGCCCCGTGTGGCCCCCCGTCCTGCTGGCGAAGGAGGCGGCGAGCATCGACGCGGTCTCGGGCGGCCGCTTCATGCTCGGCATCGGCCTCGGCGGACGGGCCGACGACTTCGTCGTGGACGGACTCGGTCCGCGTGGCACCGGCAAGCGGCTCGACCATGACCTGGAGGTCTACAAGAGCCTGTGGCGCGGCGAGATCCCGCCCGGCTGCGACAACCCGGTCGTGCCCGAGGGCACCCGAGAGGTGCCCCTGCTGTTCGGAGGCATGGTCCAGGCGTCGTACGAGCGCGTCGCCCGGTCGGGGCAGGGGTACATCGGCGGCTCGGTGCCTCCCGCCATGGTCGGCCCCGCCTTCGACGCGGTACGCACGGCCTGGAAGGACGCCGGGCGCGACGGCGATCCGTATCTGGTCGCCATCGCCTACTGCGCCTTCGCGGACGTCGAGGCCGGACGCGCCAGTGTCCGGGACTACTACACGACGGCCGGTGCCGAGGTCGCCGACTTCATCGCCTCGGGCGTCAGCGGGGGAGCGGACGCCGTCCGGGCGACCGTCCGGGCGTTTGAGGACATCGGCGCCGACGAGCTCGTGTTCAACCCGACGAGCGACGACACCGACGAGGTGGCCAGGCTGGCCGACGTAGTGCTGTAACCGGGGACCGACCACGGTGGCGCGCATCCGATTGAAACAGACACGGGGAGGAATTCCGATGCAACAGGCTTCGAAGGAACTGGGAAGACGGGGACTGATCGCCGGGGGAGTGGCCGCCGTCATGGGGACGGGCCTGGTGCCCTCCGCCTCGGCAGAGGAGGCCGAAGCCAGCGGTACACAGGCAGCGGCACTCACCGTAGTGCCGGAGGACGAACTTCGGGGCTACAGCCTTCCGCTCTCCGCTCGCGGGACCGCCAACATCGTGGGACCACCTCCGTGGCACTACGTTGGCAACGTTGTCGGGGTGGAGTTCTGGACCTCGCCCGAGGCCGCCGAACGTGCGCTGCCCGCGGGATTGACCCCCGATCCCGTGTCGCCGGGACACGGGTATGCGCTGTTCATCGACTGGCAGTTCTCCGCAGCACACCAGGAGTACCTCGACCCGGTCCGCAGCCAGTACGCCGAGTGCCTGGTGCTGCTCGACGCGCGATGGCACAACACTCCGGTGGCCTGGTGTCCCTTCATCTGGGTGGACAACGACGCCGCTCTGGCCCGCGGCTGGTTCCAGGGCTTCCCCAAGAAGCTCGGCAGCATCCAGCAGACCAGGGCCTGCTCAGTGGCCAGTCAGGCCGCTCCGGTGGTCGGCGCGGGAGGCACGTTCGCCGCCGCGGCATCCGTGGCGGGCCGACGGCTGGCGGAGGCGAAGGTCACCCTGGAACGGACGACGGACACCCTGCCTGCGCTCGGCCGCCCGATCGTCAACCTGCGGCACTTCCCGCGCCTGACCGCCGGCTGCTACGACGATCCCGCCGTGCACGAGCTGACCATGTCCGTCCTGGACGATCCGCGGGTCGCCGAATGCTGGACCGGCGACGGAAGCCTGAGCTTCTTCCCCGTGCCCGGCGAGGAGCTGGCCGACCTGGCCGTCAGCCGCACGGGCGCGGGGTTCCGGGGTGCTCTGTCGTACACGGTGACGGACTTGAAGATCCTCACCGGCCCGGACGCGCCCACGAACTGACGGGTGCGGGGCTGGTCAGGGTGCGGCGGCGCGGGCCGGTCGTGGTCGGCGGACGAGGGTCTTGACGATCTCTCCGTCGACAACGACGACTTGGCAGCCGCACCCGCCGGAGCAGTACTCGACCTCGCCTTGCGAGGTGAGGTGCCGCGACAGCAGGGTCCACCACCGCATCTGCCCGGAGATCGGACTCCGGCAGAAGGGGCAGTGGTCGTCATCCGAGAGCGTGACCATGGACGTGGAAGCCATGTCACCACGGTGAGGTAATACTCTAGAACGCTTCAACCATTACATTGGACGCCGGTTGTGCGGCTCGGATTCGCCCGGCGCAGCGACCAGGCGCCCGCCACGACGATCAGTGCCATGGCGGCCAGCTGGCGCGCCGTCAGCTGTTCGTGGAGCAAGGCGAATCCGATACCCGCCCCCACCGCGGGGCTCAGCGCGAGGAGTACCCCGAAGGTGCGTGCGTCGATGCGCCGCAGGAGGGTCATGTCCAGCGAGTACGGAATCAACGAGGACAGCAGAGCCACCGCGGCCCCGGTGCCCAGAACGGCAGGGTGGGCTGCCACGTCCTGACCGTCGGTGAGGACGGTGACCGGGGCCAGCACACAGGCGCCGCATGCCAGAGCCAGAGTGAGGCCGGTCCAGTCGGCGAACAGACGCCCGACCCGCTGATTCAGCAGCACATACCCGGCCCGGCACACAGCCGCGGTGATACCGAGCGCGACCCCGACTGCGGGAAGGGAGGCGCCCGGTGCGGCCAGCAGCAGTACGCCGGCGAGTGCCAGCAGGGCCGCCATGACATGCTCTGGCCGGCGGGACAGCACGATCGACAGCCCGAGCGGGCCGAGCAGCTCCAACGTGGCGGCCACTCCGAGCGGCAGATGGCCGATGGCGTGAAAGTACGTCAGGTTCATGGCCGCGAGAACCAGGCCGAGGCAGACGGCCGCTCGCCACTGCCGGGCCGTCACCTGCCGCAGTCGCGGCCGGACCAGCAGCCACAGGAACGCCGCGGAGAAGACGATCCGCATCCCGGCCAACGCCGTCGGGCCCACGGTCGCATATGCCTCTTTGGCCAGAGCCGAACCCACCTGCAGGCTGAAGATCTGGCCCAGCATCAGGGCCGGCGCCACTGCGGCATCCCGTCGATCCGGGCGGGCACTCTGCACCGTGGGCACCTCCGGTCTCCTGCGGGCTGCGCGTCGCCACGCCCACGGTGCTGTAATAGGCTTATGCACTTCAACCATTACGGCGGGGAGGCTGCCCGACTGGCCGCGGACCTGGCCAACCTCACGGAACCGCCGGGCCCCTCGGAACTCGAACCGCTGCTCGCCGCACACGGAATAACGCGCCGTGTACTGACCGTCGGACAGGCGAAGGAGGTCTGGGAGTGGAGCCGGCGCCTGGCGGCCTGCTTCGGGTCGCAGGAGCTCGACCGGCGGTGCCAGGCTGTCAACGCGTTGCTCGCCGACTCCTCCAGCAGGCCCTGTATCTCGCTGCACGACGGCAGCCCCCATCTGCACTACAGCACCGCCGACGCCGATGCCGCCGCCCACATGCGAGCCGTCACGGCCGCCGGACTCGCCTACGTGGTGTGCTTCGCGGACGCCGGTCGGCTGGGCCGCTGTGCGCGCCAGGGCTGCGGACTGGCCTTCGTGGACACGTCCCGCAACGGCCGTCGCACCTACTGCTCGGTGCGCTGCGCCAACAACGACGCTGTGGCACGACATCGCGGACGACACCGGGGCGAAGCCCGGCCGACGACGCAGAACACCTGACGACCGACAGCCCGGCCGAGGTGCGTCACTTGGTCGGCATCAGCCGCTCGGTCAGCGCCTGCACCGACGCGATCACGGCCGCGCGGTGCCGGTTGAGCCGGGCCTCCTCGTCGTCGCCCGTGGGGTTGCGGATGGCGGGAGGTGTGAACAGCCAGGCCTGGGCGGCGGCGAGCGCGATCATGAGGGCGTCCATGCCGGTTTCCAGATCGGTACCGTGCGCGTCGGCCACGGCCTGCGCCTTGGTGAGATGAGCCTCCAGCTCCTCTGCCGAGGCTTCCGGCCGCTCCAGTGTCTTCCACTGGGTGAGCCGGATGAGGTCGGGATCCTCGATGAAGGCGTCGAACAGGGCACCGGCATAGGCGGCCAGGTCGTCCGGGGTGAAGGGCACGACGTCGGCCAGGACGCGGATGCGGGCTTCCAGGACGGCGTCGAAGAGGTTGTCCTTGGAGCCGTAATAGGCGTAGATGGCCTGCTTGTTGGCGGGCGCGTTCTTGGCGATGCGCTCCACGCGTGCCCCGGCGAGTCCGTATGCGACGAACTCCTGGTGTGCGGCCTTCAGCAGTCGCGCACGCGTCGCGGAAGAGTCATAGCCCATGAGACCAGCCTAAAATACAAACGTCTGGATGGAAAACTTCTCCCCAGCGCTCCGCCCTCTCCTCCGCACGGCCCGAGGCCCTGGGGCGCGGGCCCGGTGAAGGGGATGCGCCACAGGGCAGGGGTCGTGCGGGACGGAGTGGTCAGACACCGGCCTTGACGCCGTTGATGACCGTCGTGCCCTGCTGGGCGGGGACGCCGAGGGTCTTGAGGAAGGGAAGGGGGAAGCTCAGGGCCGGTGCGGTGAGGGCGTCGAGTTCGGCGAGGTGGTCGGCGGAGAGGGTGACGTCCAGAGAGGCCAGGTTGGCTTCGAGCTGGGCCACCGTGCGGGCGCCGATGACCGTGGCGGTGGTCAGGGGCTGCTGGCGCACCCAGGCCAGTGAGGCCGCCGCGACCGTGGTGTCCAGTTCCTTGGCGATGCGGAACAGCACGTCGAGGAGAGCAAAGGTCTGCTCGTTGAGATGGCGGCCGACGAAGACACCGCGGCCGGAGCCCTCGGGGTTGTGGTCCTCACGGGTGTACTTGCCGGTCAGCACACCGTTGGCGAGCGGGCTCCAGGGCATTACGCCGAGGCCGAGTTCCCGCGCCGCGCCGAACAGTTCGCCCTCCGAGGTGCGCTCCAGCAGCGAGTACTCCAGTTGGAGGGCGGCGATCGGTGTCCAGCCGCGCCATTCGGCGAGGGTCGCCATGCGCGCCACCGCCCATGCCGGGGTGTCGGAGAGGCCGACGTAGCGGATCTTGCCCTCGCGGACGAGGTCGTCCAGCGTGGACATGGTCTCTTCCAGCGGGGTGTGCTGGTCCCAGTTGTGCTGCCAGTACAGGTCGATGTAGTCGGTGCCGAGCCGCTCCAGCGAGGCGTCGATGTGCTTGCGAATGGCCTTGCGGCTGGTGCCGCCGTTGTTGGGGTCGGTGGGATCCATCGAGAGGGCGACCTTGGTCGCGATGACGAGCCGGTCGCGCTGCTCGGGGTTCTTGCGCAGGTAGGAGCCGATGACCTGCTCGGAGCGGCCCTCCATGTACCGGTTGGCGGTGTCGATGAAGTTGCCGCCCGCGTCGATGTAGCGCGCGAGGATGTCGAGCGAGGTCGGTTCGTCGGCGCCCCAGGAGGGGTCGCCGAAGGTCATCGTGCCGAGCGCGAGGGGGCTGACGCGAAGGCCGGTGCGTCCGAGCGTGCGGAAGTCGGTGAGGCTCATGGTGAAAGCTCCTTGAATCTGCTGAGTGAGAGGCTGCAAAAGGCGGCAGAACAACGGCAGTTGTGTATGGGGTGGGCCCGAGGAGGAAGGGGAGGCCCCGTCGAGCTCCGGTGGTGCTACTTGGCGTAATCGGTGGCGAACGCGACGGGCTTCGTGCTCTCCAGATCTGCGAGCCTGCGCTCGAGTGCGCTCTTGATTGCCGTGTAGGAGTCGCTGCCAAGTGCAAGGCGCAAGGGGGCCGGGGTGACGTCCGCGGAGTCGATGATCGCGGTCGCCACCTTCTCGGGGTCACCGGTCGCGTCGGCCGTCAGGTTGCCGCCGGTCGCCTCGATGTACTGGCGTATCTGTCCGACCGGGGTCACGGCGTAGGCGTCGATCGCCGGCGCGATGGAGAGTGCGGCGCCGAAGTCGGTGCGTACGACACCGGGTTCGATCATCGTGATCGCGATGCCGAACGGCGCGACCTCGGGGGCCACCGATTCCATGAAGCCCTCCAGGCCCCACTTGGAGGCGTGGTACATGCTCGCGCCCGGTGTGGTGATCTGGCCGCCCATCGTGGAGGTCTGGATGAACCGGCCGCCGCCTTGGGCCCGCAGGTGGGGAATCACCGCGCGGGCGAGCTGGATCGGGGCCGTCATGTTGAGGGCGATCTGCTGCTCGATCGCGGCGTCCTCCATCTCCTCGGCGGCGCCCACGGCGCCGGAGCCGGCGTTGGAGAAGACGACGTCCACCCGGCCGAGTTCGGCGAAGACACGGTCGACCACGGCGCGCAGGGCCTTGGTGTCGGTCACGTCGAGCTGGGCCGTCCAGAGCTGGTCGCCGTACTGCTTGATCAGCTCCTCCAGTCGCTCGGTGCGCCGGGCCACGGCGGCGACTCTGTCACCGCGCTGTAGAAGCTGTTCCGCCACCTCACGGCCGATGCCGGACGACGCCCCGGTTACCAACCACGTGCTCAAAGCCATTCCTCCAGCTGAATCGACTGACTGCGTGCGTTCTGGTGCGACGGATGGCTGCTGACGGCCGGTTGCGGCCGTTCCATCCATCCGGTTGGTTTTAACGTAACGCGCTTCGTCGGAGAAAACAACCGGATGGTTTACATCGTCGGCGGCGACGTGGACGATGTTTGATCGGCCGTAGGCCGTTCTTCTGCATGGGGCTGGTCGGGCGGCTGGCGCCCGGACGAGCTGTGGCAGTTGTTTCCGGGCCTGGTGTGCGACGCCGGCACGTGGACTGGGGACTCAGCGCCCGCTGCCGAGGACCTCTGCGCCGGCATCGGCCTCCCCCCGGCAGATGCCGCTCATGGTCCTGGGTCGTCGGGCCCCGCAGCGGCGGCCGCGCGTACCTCGCGTGGGCTCGCGCCGAGTTCGCGGCGGCAGGCCTTGTTGAAGGCCTGGAGGTCGGCGATGCCCACGGCCGCGGCGATGGCGGTGATGGACAGGGTGGAGGACAACAGGAGGTGGCGGGCGCGTTGAAGGCGTCGGTGCCGGATGTACGACACGACCGTGAGGCCGGTTTCGGCACGGAACACGCGCGTCAGATGGGTGTGGGAGATGCCGACGGCGCGAGCGACGTCCGGTACGGACAGCGGGCCTGCCAGGTGTTCCTCGACGTAGGCCTGGGCGGCTGCCACGAAGGGGTGGCGGCGCCCGGCTCCCTCGCCCCTCGGCAGCTCGGCGATGCGCCACAGAGCGGTCCAGACCTCGGCCGTGGCTCGTGGGGGAGAGGTCGGCATGGCTGTCACGGCGTGTCGGAGCAGGTCGGCGAGGCGGGTGCTCTCGGCCGCGGCGTCCTGCATCACCGGCACCACCCGCGCGGTTCCGCCGTCGTGTAGCCGCAGGTGGACGTAGAAGTGTTCCGACCTGCCGCGGTAGTGGAAGTGCACTTCCGTGTTCGGCGGCACGAGGCTGACGTGGCCGGGGCGAATGGGGTGGACCGACTGTCCGAGGGACAGAGCACCCTCGTAGTGGTAGAGGTGCAGCTGCCACAGGTCGGGCAGCCGGAAGACGTCATGGGCGGTGTAGACGCCGTGTACCCCGATGCCGGCATCGATCACGATGGGCGCCTCGTCGAGCCGTAGCGTCACGTGCTTCACGAGGATGGAAATTTACCAGCACTGGACGATTTCAGCCCACGACCGAGCGGCATGGGGCACGTAGGTTCGTCGCATGTCAACCAGTAAGCGACTCCTGACGTCGGTTCAGGTGGCACGCTTCGTCGCGCAGGGATTTCTGCGCCTGGACGGGGTGGTGCCGCAGGAGATCAATGAACGGGCCATCGCGGCCCTGACCGAGGGCCTGCCGGAGGTGTCCTACGGCACTCCGCTCGGCGGGGCGTTCGCGCCGGACAGCTTCGTTCGCGAGCTGCTGGCCCTGCCGGTCGTCGCGGGCGCTGTCGAGAGCCTGGTCGGCCCCGAGCCGACCGTCGACCACCATGCCGTGCATGTGCGCGAGCCGTACGAGGGACAGGCGCAGAACCTCCACGGGGACGCGATCATCGACGTACGGCCGGACGCGTTCGACATCCAGCTCATGTACTACCCGCACGAGGTGACCGCCGAGATGGGCGGGACCCTCAGTGTGCCCGGAAGCCATCTGCGCAGGATCAACGAGACGGACATCGGCCGCGTCCAGAACCTCAGGGGCCAGACGCGGCTGACCTGCCCCGCGGGCACGGTCGTTCTCTTGCACCACGGCATCTGGCACAGTGGCCGCCGCAACGACACCGCGGGCCGGCGCTACATGTACAAACTCCGCCTCAACCCGACCGTGCCGCAGGTGCGTCTGTGGGACGTCTCCGACCTGCACGACCCCGCGGTGACCGCGGAGCTCAATACGTACTTCCCCTGGTACGAGTGGGCCACGGGCCGACTGGAGATCTACAACCGGGTCCTGCTGTGGCGTGCTCTGACCGGCGACGACTCGTTCGATGTCGAGTACTGGGTCACGCGCGTCAGCAACCGGCCGGCCCTGAGGAGTCACGCATGAGGCAGCAGGTTCTGGTCCTCTATCTCGCGACGTCGGCGCTGGACTCCGACGTCGTGGGCTGGTCACGATACGACGGGACCGGCAGGGGTCGTCCTACGACCGGTGACAGTGACGAGCCGCCTTACCCGACCGGGCTCGCCGCACTGCACGACGGGTGGCGCCTGTTCCAGGCATCCCAACTGCTGCCGCCTCAGGCGGGTCACGAGTACGACGTCTCCTTCCTCAAGCACGAGTTCTTCTTCGAGAAAGTGGAGGACGGCCCTCGTCCTTGATCCGGCGCCGGCCCCGCGAGCTTGGGTCTCAGTGCGGCTCGGACTGGGGGAGGGTCTGCGCGCACCAGATCGTCTTGCCGTTGGTGGTGTGCCGGGTGCCCCACCCTTGGGTGAGCTGGGCGACGAGCAACAGGCCCCGGCCGCCCTCGTCGAAGGCGCGGGCCCGGCGCAGGTGCGGAGCGGTGTTGCTGGCGTCGGAGACCTCGCAGATCAGGGAGGTATCGCGAATCAGCCGCAGCCTGATCGGTGGCTCGCCGTATCTGATGGCATTGGTGACCAGCTCGCTGACGACCAGTTCGGTGACGAACGACGCCTCCTCCAGGCCCCAGGCATCCACCTGGTCGACGGCGAATTTCCTGGCGTGCGGCACCTGCGCCGGGTCGGGCTCGACGTCCCAGTCGGCGACGTGCCGGGGGTCCAGCGCATGGGTGCGAACGAGCAGCAGGGCGGCGTCGTCGGTGCGGCGAGCGGGGAGCATGGCGCCGATCACCGTGTCGCAAAGGGCCTCCAGTGAAGTGGCCGAGTGGTTCAGGACCCGCTGTAGTTCGGCGATCCGCTCATCGGCGTCGCGCTCGCGGCTTTCCAGCAGTCCGTCGGTGTAGAGGGCGAGCAGGCTGCCCTCGGGCAGTTCGAGCTCGGTGGCCTCGAAAGGCAGACCACCGATACCGAGCGGCGGTCCCGGCTGGGCGGGTACCGGGGTACTGGTGCCGTCCGGGGAGATGATCAGCGGCAGGGGATGGCCGGCACTCGCCAGCGTGAGGCGCCGGGATACGGGGTCGTAGACGGTGTACAGGCAGGTGGCGCCGGACTCGCCGGTCGGCTGGAAGTGGCTGTCGGGCTGGAGGTCGCCGGCGAGATGCAGGACCAGGTCGTCCAGGTGGGTCAGCAGTTCGTCGGGTGGCAGGTCCACGTCGGCGAGGGTGCGGACCGCCGTACGCAGCCGGCCCATGCTGGCCGAGGCATGCAGGCCGTGGCCGACGACATCGCCGACGACCAGGGCGACCCGGGCGCCGGACAGCGGAATGACGTCGAACCAGTCACCGCCCACTTCCGTGCCGGTCCCGCCGGGCAGGTAGCGGGATGCCACCTCGACGGCCTCCTGGTTCGGCAGTCCCTGCGGCAGCAGGCTGCGTTGCAGGGTCAGCGCTGTCGTGCGCTCGCGTGAGTACCGGCGGGCGTTGTCGATGGCGACAGCCGCCTTGGCGGCCAGCTCTTCGGCGAGGATCAGGTCGTCGGCGGTGAAGGCTTCGGGCCGGTCGAGGCGGGAGAAGGCGACGACGCCGAGCAGCGCGCCGCGTGCCCTGAGCGGCACGGTGATCCGGCCCGTCAACCCGTCCGCGGCGATGGATGCGTCGATCACCGGGTTGCCCGGTGGCCAGTGCGCCGGATCGGCGGCAAGACCGGGTCCGAAGGCCCATTCGCCGCCGAGGCCGGGTTCGGCGGCGAGCTCGACCGTGGACCGGCCGGTGGCCATGCAGAGGGCGGCGACGGAACCGGGAAGGTGCGTGACCGGCGTCGTGGGCCCGTGAGCGCGGTCGGCGCCCTCCTTCGCGCTGTGCTGTGCGGCACGGCTGAGCCCGATCGTCTCGCCGAGGGTGAACGCGGACACGGAGGGCGGTTCTTCTCCGCGCAGCACCTCGTCGAAGAGATCCACGCTGACGAGGTCGACGAATCCCGGTACCGGGGTCATGGCCAGTTCCTGGGCGGTGCCGATCACATCGAGTGTCCGGCCGATGCCGCCGCTGGCCTTGTTGAGGAGGAGCAGGCGTTGCCGGGCCCAGTACTCGGCGCTCATGTCGAATCCCCAGTTGGCGACCGCCCGGACCCTGCCCTCGGCATCCCGGACGGGCCAGATGCTGGTGGCCCAGGCATTGGCGTAGTCACTGCCGCGAGGGCGGAAGACGGTGATGAGACGCGCGGGCTCGCCCGTCCTCGCCACTTCCGAGAGCTTGTCGGTGTAGGGCTTGTCGTCCCTCTCGGGAAACAGTGTGCGGTCGAATTCGGGCAGCACCTCGCGGTACTTCCTGCCCAGGACCTGCTCCTCGGAGTGCGCGATCACCCGGCCCGAGGAGGCGTTGATCCAGAGGAACCTCAGCTCAGGGTCGTACACCCCCAGAGCGAAGGGGCACTGCTCGAAGGCCCGGTCGGCGATCACCGGGCGGCGTCCCCAACGCTGGATGGTCACCACATGGCCCAGTGCCCGCCCGTCGGGGCCGGACAACGGGTGAGCCGTCACCACGGCGTCCACCGTGGAACCGTCCCGGTGGCGTACGGGGGTGAAGTCGGTGGTGCCGGGGCCGGAGCCGTAGCCCTCGGGGAAGCCAGGTGGTGGGGGAGTGACCAGCAGGTCGGTCACGGGGCGTCCGACGGTGTCCTCCGCCGTCCATCCCAGCAGCAGCCGGCCCCCCTCGCTCCAGCCGCTCACCCTGCCGTCCGGATCCACCACGACAGCGGCAGTGGGGGCGTCCTGCCTGTCGGCCATCTCCACGAACCACGCCTCCGTCCGGACAGCCGTGCCCGTCAGGGCTGGTTTCCAGCGGCTGCTTCCAGGCTAGATCGGCCCACGCTGCATGGCGCTCCGGCTGGTGCGTTCGGGGTGCCGGGTGCGGGTGCCGGAGCGATCGGGGTCGGGGTCTGAGCGTCGGCCGGGGGGAGAGAACCCCAGGTCAGCGGCTCAAGGCACTCTTGGTTGGTCGGTGTCGTCACCAGCCTGTCGGAAGGCCGGTGATGAACGAGGTGAGCCGTTCGGCGATGAGCCGGTCGTCGTGGGCCGAGTAGTGCCAGTCGCAGCCGAGGTAGTCCAGGCCCGAGTCGTCGAGGAACCAGTAGCGGACCCCGCCGTAGGCGCTGCGGTAGGCGGCCGCGAGGCTGTCGGGCGTCCACGGCTCGCCGGGGTTCGCGGCGGTCGAGAAGTCTTTGGTGCCGAGGTTGATCACCACGGCCTGGAGGCGCCACGTGCCCGGGTTCTGCCAGACGTCGCCGGGCACGTTCTGCAGGGCACGGTCGTAGTAGGTCCGATAGGTGACGTCCGTCCGGCCGCCGTTGTAGTTGCGGACCATGCCGAGGCCCGAGTAGCCGTTGAAGGTTGCCGTAGCCGACGGTGAGGGAGTCCCCTATGAACTCGATCTGGCGGTCGCGGGCGGCTGGTTTGGTCAGTACGGCACCGCCGGGCGCGGCCACGAAGCCCTCGAAGGTGCACGGTGCTTCCGGTGTCCTTGACCCGCCCCGCGGTGTGCGTCTGCGCCAGCACGCCCGTGGTGTGGACCGGTTGCCACTGCTCGTTGGCCCCGCCCCGGTTGGCCAGCACGTACCAGCCGTTGGGATCCACGGTGGCCGCCCGCGCCTTCCCGGCAGCACCGAGCCCGCTCAGGAGCGCCACCATCAGGACGGTCACCGCGACGACCTCGCGTCCATGGCGAGGCCGTCGGATGCCCACAGTGCAATCGGACCACTCCGCCGACTACAGCGCGGTGAAGGTCCACAGCAGGTTGGTGCTGCTGCCGTACGTCCACTGCTTGGTGATGGAGCCCGAGGCGACGTTGCCGCCGCCGTCGAGTACCAGGCCGGTGGTGCGGTTGGCGATCGAATAGTGGTCGCCGCCCCGGTGGGTGATCTTCCACTGCTGGTTGGTGCCGCCGTTCCAGGGAGCCTGCCGGGCGGGGGAACCGTCGGCGGTGGCGCCCCAGCCGTCGGCGACCATGCCGTTCGTGCGGTTGACCAGCCTGTAGTAGCCGCCCTCGACAGCCTCCGCATGCCACTGAAGGTTCGGACTGCCGTCCCAGGTCCACTGCTTGAGGTTGGATCCGGAGGCGACGTCACCGCCGCTGTCCAGCGCGAGAGCGTCGGTGACGTTGGTGATCCGGAAGTACGTCGCCGGGTTGAACCGGACCCTCAGTGAGACGATCTGGTCGTTGTTTCCGGTGACCCTGAGGTCGGGGTTGTCGGCGGTGAAGGTCCAGGAGGTTCCGGTGAAGTCGTCGCCGGAGTAGCCGATCACCTGGTAGCCGGGGGCCGGCCGGAGGGAGGAGAGGGTGCGCGGGCCCGCTCCGGCCGCGGTCAGGTCGGCCGCGGTGTAGTCGCCGAGGGTGAGCACGGCCGAACTGCCGGTGTAGTTGACGTCCGTACAGGCGATGGCGCCGACGAGCGGCCGCAGGCCCGGGATCGTGCCGGAGAAGGCGAGCTTCAGCACGTAGGCGCCCGCGTTGTACGGGGCCGAGGACGGCAGGGTGACCGTGAGGCCGGAGGAGTTCTGGGTCGGGGTCGGCAGGTCGATATAGGTGTCGGCGGTGTTGCCCAGGAGCTTCACCGAGGTCAGCGAGGAAAGGTTGATCCGGTCCGCGCTGAGCGTCTTGATCGTCAGGGAGCTGCCGGGCCAGCCCAGGACGGTGGCGTACAGGACGTTGTTCGCCTTGCTGCGGGTGAAGCGGATGTCCTGGGCGGTGCCGGCGTGCGGGGTGGTGAACGAGCCGCCGCCCATCTTCGTGGGGCCCTCGCCGTACGCCGTCCAGGCGCGGGTCGCGTAGATCGACTCGCCGAAGCGCTTCAGGTGGTCTCCGATCCCGAGCAGGATGTCCTTCTGTGCCTGGGGGATGGTGCCGTCGGCCATCGGCGCGATGTTCAGCAGCACGTTGCCGTTCTTGCTGACCCGGTCGATGAACGAGTGCAGCATCTGCTGGATGGTGTAGTAGCCGATGCCCTGGGTGTAGCACCAACTGCTGCTGGAGATGCTGTCGTCGGTCAGCCAGTACGGGGTGGTGAGGTCGGCCGGGCCGCCGCGCTCGTAGTCGAAGACCTCGCCCTTGCCGTTCATGCCGTCCTTGTACGTGGCGACGACCTCACGGCCCCAGCTGCCCGCCTGGTTGTAGTAGTACGCCAGGAAGTTGAGGCGCTGTTGCTCGTCGACGGCGCGCAGATTGAAGTCCTGCCACAGGATGTCGGGCTGGGCGCGGTCGATGACCTCCTTGAGCTTGTCGAACCAGAGCTGGTTCTCCGCGGCCGAACCCAGCTGTCCGTACAGCTTCTTGAGGCTTGGGTCCGTCTGGGCGGGGGCGAACTCGTAGAAGCCGGTGAAGTTGTACGCATGGTGCATGGCCACCAGCAGCTTCAGATCCTTGGCGCGGATGGCCGTGGAGAAGAGCCTCAGCAGATCCAGTCCCGGGCCCTTGTCCACCGAGTTCCACTCGTTGACCTGGCTGTCCCACATGGAGAAGCCGTCGTGGTGCTCGGCGACGGGGCCGGCGAACCTGGCGCCGGCGTCGACGAACAACTGCGCCCATTCGTCGGGGTCGAACTTTCCGCCGTCCGACTTCAGCTTCGGCGCGAACTTCACGGTGTTGCCCGCGAGGTCCTTCGCCCCGTTGATGAAGTTGTGGTAAGGCCACGCCGACGGCTGGCCGTAGGTTGCGATGTGGTGCTGGTTGGCGCCGTCTCCGGCCCGGTACATGTTGCGCGGGTACCACTCGTTGCCGAAGGCGGGAACGCTGAAGACGCCCCAGTGGAAGTAGATACCGAACTTCGCGTCCTGGAACCACTCCGGGGCGGGCGGGTGCTGGTCGACCGAGTTCCAGTCGGGCGTGTACGTGCTGGGCGCCGCCTGGGCGACACCGGCACCGAAGCCACCTCCGGCAACGGCCGCCGTGGCCACGGAGATTGCGGAGGCCAGGAAGTGGCGTCTGTTGATCGAGCTCGACATGGGCACATCCCTGATGCGGAAGGGGACAGGGGGAAGGCAGGGTCACGCACGAAGGTCGGCCATGTCGCCCGGGGATGTCAACCAGTGTGCAGGGATGAAAGCGAGTAACTCTTCGGATCGTTCGGCCTATTTGTTCATCTCTGGCATGTATCGCGACCGCACAAACATGGCATGTCTCGTAGGTCCTTCATGGCTGACCCGAGTCGCCGAGTGGCAGTGCCGGTCTGCCCGCACGCGGTGGCGTCGGCCTGTGCGAGATGGTGCAGCACCTGTCGATGTTCGATTACGTCGCCGTCTCCTGCATGATCGAGGACCGGGTCATCGAGTACGTCGACCACCTGCACGAGCACGCCGGGTCCCTCAACGAGTAGGCCTACCCGGACGACCCCGTCTGGACCGCCCGTGTCTGACGTCCAAACCCTCGTGGACGCCCACCACTATGTGTGGGCTCTGGACGTCCGGCCGCAGCCCTGGCTGGACGAGTCCGGTCACGAGCCGATTCGCCGCAACGGCTGGGCGGACCTGACGTCCCCTGCGATCGGCGACGTACTCGACGACCGACTGGACCCGGCTGGTGCGGGCACTGGCCAGGCGTTCCCAGGTCCGCCGCAAGGTGTCAGGGCTGATCACCGAGGCTGACCACGAGAAGTGGACCGCCGAGCTGCGCGACCAGGGCGTGATCGGCGCGATCGGCGCCGGCTTGAACCAGTCGGCGATGCTCGCCCGCTTCCTGCGCGAGACGGCCGCCGACGTGGTGATGCCGGCCGGGCGCTACACACTCCTGGACCAGTCGGCGCTGGAGGACGTCCTGCCCGCCGCGGGAGAAGCATGAAGTACGACTACCGCGACGCCCCGTCGGCCCTGGTCGTCCACGCTCGGGCGATCGCCGAGGTCTCCGCGGCGCACGGGACCACCCTGCCCGCCGCCGCGATCGCCTTTTCGTACACGCATCCCAGTATCATCAACGTCACTCTCGGCATGCGGACTCCGGAACAGGTCGTACGAAACGTGGAACTCCATGGTCAGCGCGTCCCCGACGGTCTCTGGGACGATCTTCGCGCTGAGGGGCTGATCAGGTCGGACGTGCCCACGGAGCACGGTCGGGGGAGGGAGTCGCGGTGTCTCTGACGGACAAGGCCATCGAGCAGATCCGTGAGCTGATCCGGACCGGCGCCCTGCCTCCGGGCTCCAAGCTCCCGCCGGAGCCGGACCTGGCCGCACAGTTGGGGTTGTCCCGCAACCTCGCCCGGGAAGCGGTCAAGGCACTGGCCGTGGCGCGGGTCCTGGAGGTCCGGCGCGGCGACGGCACCTATGTGACCAGCCTCCAGCCGAGCCTGCTCCTGGAGGGCCTCGGCGGTGCGGTGGAGCTGCTCCAGGGCGACTCGGTCGCCCTGCGGGACCTCATGGAGGTACGGCGGCTCCTCGAACCCATCGCCACGGCCCTTGCCGCCACCCGGATCTCCGACGCCCAACTGGCCGAAGTGAAGCGGCATCTGGACGCCATGCGCGAGGCCCGCGAAGACGTCGAACAGCTCAACGTCCACGACGCCGCCTTCCACCGCGCCGTCGTCACGGCCACCGGCAACGAGAGCCTCCTCACCCTCCTGGAAGGCATCTCCGGCCGCACCCTGCGCGCCCGCATCTGGCGCGGTCTGGTCGACGACAAGGCCGCGGGCCGCACCCTCGCCGAGCACGAGGCGATCTTCAACGCCCTCTCCACCCGAGACGCCGCCCTCAGCCAGGCCGCCGCACTGCTGCACGTGAGCAACACCGAACAGTGGCTACGGGAACACCTGCGCTCGGGCGGACCCCACCCGACCATCAACGGCGGCTGACCCGACATCAGAGCCAAGGCGCTCCCCACGGCACGGTCGGTCAGCAGGTGGAGTTGGTCTGGGTGAGGAGGCCGAGCCGCCATGGGAGGAGGTTGTAGTCGCCGTCCGTGTTGGGCCGCCACCCTCAACGGCACCTCCCTGGGAACCGTCAGCAGCAGCGACCACATCTTCAGGTGGACCGACGTCACACTGAAGCCGGGCCAGAACACCGTGACAGTCACCGCGACCATCAACGGCTCCACGCACACCGACACCGTGGACTGAACCCTCGACTGAGATCGGGTCCGGGACGGGCGCGTCCGCCACCGGTCGGTGGGTGTACGTGTGCTGCGGCCGGTCGCGTACTCAGTCGCAACGACTGCGGTGGTGTTACCTGAGGGACTCGAATGGGTTCGAGAACGAGGTCAAGTCGCTCACGCGGACCAGGCTGAGCTCGCCGGGTTCGATCTCGTAGCCGGACAGGACCACTTCAGTGGTCTCGACGCGTCCCCGTGCGATCCAGCAACGGTTGCCGCTGTTGCGCCAGAGCTCGAACGTCATGGGTTTCCCGTCCGTGGTGATGGTGACGGGTTCGGACGCCGGAAACTCGGCCGGGGGTTCCTCGCCAGGGTGGTAGTACATCCCGAAAGCGCGTTGCAGCGCTTCGCCGGCTTCTGCATTTCCGGAGGAGGCGCTGAAGACCGTGAGGTGCTCGACCTGGGGGTCGTAGTACGGAGAGCCGAACCACAGGGTCACATGGATGTCGCCGGTGATCTCGTCGTAGCCGTGGCCCATGACCTGCCGTGATTCCGGCCAGTTGGCGTCGACGGCGAAGATGCTGAAGCCTTCCGCCGAGAGGGGGGTGCCTTGACCGGTCATGAGATCTCCCGCGTACTCGTCCGTGATCAGGCATCCTGCCACCGCGAGAGAAACGGCGGGAAGCGGGGGCGGCCATCCACGGCCTGGGCCTGAGTCCAGGCCGGGTCGTCGCCGGCGATGGGGAGGGCGCTGCGGTCGGGGGCGCCGGCGGCGCGGGCGAGGTTGAGGAGCGGGTGGGCATGGGCGTTGTGGAACACCTTGACCACACGGGATTCGGGGAGGTGTCGCTGGAGGAGTTCGCTGCTGGTGATGGTGTTCGCGTCCAGCTCGGCGATCCGGCCGTCGCGCTGGGGGTAGTAGTTGAGGGTGTCGAGGACCGTCTTGCCGGCGAGAGCCTTTTCGCCGAGGTCGGTGACGAGGTCGGCGAGGGTTTCGGGACCCCGACAGGTCAGTCATTGACCGCCCGGGTGCAGGGCGGCGGGTCAGGCGTGCCGGACGGGTGGATCAGTCGCCCCGGTAGAGCTCGGTGAGCAGTTCGATCGCCGCCTGGGTGGCGGGGTGCGGGTCGTCCTTCCACCACGTGAGGCGTACGGCGATGGGCTCCGCGTCGCGGACCGGACGGTAGACGATGCCGGGGCGGGGGTACTGGTGCGCGGTGGACTCCGCGGTCATGCCGACGCAGCGCCCGCTGGAGATCACGGTCAGCCAGTCGTCGACGTCGTGGGTCTCCTCGGTCGCCGGGCGGGAGCCGGGCGGCCACAGCTCGGGTGTGGTGGTGCCGGTCCGCCGGTCGATCAGCAGGACACGGTCGCTGAGGTCGGCGAGACGCAGCGACCGGCGTGCGGCCAGGGGGTCCTCGGCGGAGAGGGCACACATGCGTCGCTCCAGGCCGATGATGGCTCCATCGAAGCGGCGGTCGTCCAGGGGGTTGCGGACGACGGCCAGTTCGCAGGCGCCCTCGGCTAGGCCGGCGGTCGCTGAGTTGACGCGGATGAGGTGCAGGTCAGTCCCGGGGTGCTGCTGCGCCCAGCGGCGCTGGAACGTGGGCGTGTGGCGGCCGATCGCCGACCAGGCATAGCCGATCCGCAGGACGGCGTGGCCCGATGTGGCCTCCCGGACCAGGTCGTCAACCTCGCCGAGCACCCGCCTGGCATGGGCGACGACCCGCAGTCCCGTCGCGGTCGGTGTCACCTCGCGTGAGGTGCGCCGGAGCAGCCGCGCCCCCAGGGCCCGTTCGAGTGATGCCAGGGTCCTGGACACCGCCGCCTGCGAGACGCCCAGTGCGATGGCCGCGTCGGTGAAGGTGCCCTCGTCGACGATCGCGACGAGACAGCGCAACTGACGCAGCTCCACATCCATGACTCAAGTGTATGGATCCGTCGGCAGACGCATTTTGTGCAAGCGGGAATCGGATTCACCATCGCATCATGCGAAGCGCGCCTGCCCCGGTTTCCGTATCCTCCGCTCCGTCCCCGGGCTCTTCGGTCCCGGCGCCCTCCCGGGGACGGCTGGCCGGTGTGGCGACGATGGCCGGCAGCGGCCTGTCGAACCAGGTCGGCGCCGCCATCGGTTCCCTTGCCTTCCCGGTCATCGGGCCCATCGGCGTCGTCGCGGTCCGCCAGTACGTCGCCGCGATCGTCCTGCTCGCCGTGGGCCGCCCTCGGCTGCGGGACTTCACCTGGGCGCAGTGGTGGCCGGTGCTGGGGCTCGCCGTGGTGTTCGGGACCATGAACCTGTCCCTCTACACCGCCATCGACCGCATCGGCCTCGGTCTGGCGGTCACGTTGGAGTTCCTGGGACCGCTCACGATCGCCCTCGCCGCGGCCCGCCGCCGCGTCGACGCCTTCGCCGCCGTGATCGCCGCGGCCGGTGTCGTCACCCTGATGCGTCCCCAGCCCTCGACCGACTACGTCGGGATGGGCCTGGGCCTGCTCGCCGCGTGCTGCTGGGCGTCGTACATCCTCCTCAACCGCACCGTCGGCCGCCGCATCCCGGGCGCACAGGGCTCCGCCACGGCGGCCGGGATCTCCGCGCTCACCTTCCTGCCGATCGGCGTCATCCTCGTCCTGCACGAGACGCCGACCGCCGCGGCAGTCGGCTACGCCGTCGTGGCCGGTGTGCTCTCCTCGGCGGTGCCCTACCTCGCCGACCTGTTCACGCTGCGCCGTGTGCCCGCCCAGGCGTTCGGGCTCTTCATGAGCGTCAACCCGCTGCTCGCCGCCCTCGTCGGCTGGATCGGTCTCGGCCAGAACCTGGGCTGGACGGAATGGGCGAGCATCGGCGCCATCGTGGCCGCCAACGCCCTCAGCATCCTCGTACGACGCGGGTGATGACGGAGTGCTGCCCTTCTCTCCTTGCGGGGCACAGGGAAGTGTCCCGCAAGGAGTGGCCGTCCGACCGGCCGGGTGCGGCCCGTGCTCAGGAGAAGCCGGGGACGAAGCGCTCGATCGAGCCGCCGCCCTTCTCGCCCTGCCGGGCCTTGTTGATCTCGCCGACGAGGCGGTCGGTCAGCGGGAAGTTGGCCTTGCCCCACGTGGAGTTCCACAGGGCGTTGCGGGGCGCGTCGGCCATGTTCTCCATGGAGACCAGGGCGGGCTCGTCCCGCTTGCCGTTGCCCCAGATCCTCGGCACCTCGCCCCACTTGGCGAAGCGGAACAATCTGCGTCACATCTGTCCTGCGGACATTGCCGAGGGACCGGGCGGAAACGTAGCTTTGGCGCCATTCGTAGGTTAAAGCGTTTGAAGGGTGCCTCGTGGGACGACGTGAGAAGCCACTCGACCCCGAGGCCGGCCCCGTCCAGCGGCTCGCGCATGACCTGCGTGTCCTGAGAGAGAAGGCCGGGAAACCGCCGTACCGGGAAATGGCCGAGCGGGCGGGCTACTCCACGACCGCGCTGTCCCAGGCGGCGGCCGGTGATCAACTGCCGTCGGTGGCGGTGGTGCGCGCCTACGTCGAGGCCCTGGACGCCGACCCGGGCGAATGGGAGCGGCGCTGGCGGGAGGCGGACGACGAGCTCCGGGCACCCTCGCCGGACGAGAGGGCGCCGTACCGGGGGCTGGCCCGCTTCGAACCGGACCACAGCGACCTGTTCTTCGGCCGGGAGGCGCTCGTCGCCCAGTTGGTGGAGTTGGTGCACGAGCACCGGTTCGCGGCGGTGTTCGGGCCTTCGGGCAGCGGCAAGTCCTCGCTGCTGCGGGCCGGGCTGATACCCCGGTTGCGGCAGGCGGGGGGTGCCCGGCGGCCCGAGGTCATCCGCGTACTGACACCCGGCGAGCGGCCCGCACGCACACACGAGAAGGCGCTCACCCCGCGCGACGGCGACGGGGAGACCTGGGTGGTCGTCGACCAGTTCGAGGAACTGTTCACCCTGTGCCATGACCGCGCCGAACGCCACCGTTTCCTCGAACTGCTGCTGGCCGCCTCGCGGCCCGAGAGCCGGCTGCGGGTCGTGGTCGCGGTCCGCGGTGACTTCTACGGCCACTGCGCCGACCACCGTGAGCTGGCCGAGGCCGTCTGGCGGGCCAACCTGCTGGTCGGCCCGATGAGCCGGGACGAGCTGCGCGAGGCGATCACCGGGCCGGCCACCGCGGCCGGGCTGAACGTGGAGCGTTCCCTCACCGCCGCGATCATCGACGAGGTGGTCGACCGGCCGGGAGCGCTCCCCTTGCTCTCCCACGCGTTGCTGGAGACGTGGCGCCGGCGCCGCGGCCGGTTGCTGACGCTGGCGGCCTACGAGGAGACGGGCGGGGTCCGGGGTGCCATCGCGGCGACCGCGGAGGAGGTGTACGGCGGGCTGTCGGCCGCAGAGGGCCGTACCGCGCGGCGCGTCCTGCTGAGGTTGATCGCCCCTGGTGACAACACGGCCGACACCCGTCGCCCGGCGTCCCGGGCAGAGCTCGGCAGCGACGCGCGTGACGTGCTGGAACGCCTCGTCGCCGCCCGACTGGTCACCCTCGACGGCGACACGGTCGAACTGGCCCACGAGGTGCTGATCACCGGCTGGCCGCGCCTCGCGGGCTGGATCGAGGAGGGCCGGGACCGCCTGATCGCCCAACGCCGGCTCGGCGGGGCGGCCCGCGCCTGGGAGGAACTGGAGCGGGATCCCGGGGCGCTGTACCGGGGGACGCGGCTGGCGGGGGCGGAGGAGCTCTTCGCCCGGCAGTCGAAGGGCGACCAGCCGGGGGACGACCAGCGGAATGACGACCTCACCCCGTTGGAGCGATCCTTCCTCACCGTTTCCGTCCGGGCCCGGGACGCCGAGCGGGAGGCCGCCTCCCGCGCCGCACGACGCACACGTTCCCTGACCGTCGGTCTGTCCGTGTTCCTCGTGCTGGCCCTGGCCGCGGGTCTGGTCGCCTGGCAGCGGGACCGGGTGAGTCAGGAGGAGGCAGCCAAGGCCGCCGCCCGCAAGCTGGCCTCCGTGGCGGACGGACTGCGTGCCACCGATCCCCGCACCGCGGCCCTGCTCGGGGTCGCCGCATGGAAGATCGCCCCGCTCACCGAGTCCCGCTCGGCGCTGCTGGGCGCCCTGGCGCAGCCGGAGCGGGACGCCTTCACCGATCCCCAGGCGGGCAAGGGCGTGCGGCGTTTCCTCACCGACGGCGGCCGGACCCTGCTCAGGGTCGACGGCACCACGGTGACCGCCCGGAACGTGGGCGACCACAAGGTCACCGCCACGTACCACCTGCCGGCCGGTACGGAGGTGGGCGACGCCGGTCCCGACTCCCGCTTCCTCGACGTCATCGGTCCGGACGGGGGCCAGCGGCTGTGGAACCTCCCTCGGGCCGGATCCGCCGCCGAGTCGAGCGACGTATCGCCGGCGGGCGCCGCGTCCGACGGGAGCGCCTACCTCACCGCGCCACCCAACGCCCCCGGCACCGCCCGGCTGCACCGCACGGAAGACGGCAAGGTCGTCTTCAGCACCGGCCTCACCCGCGCGCTCGCCACGGCGGCCGTCGGCCCCGGTGGCCGCGTGCTCGCGCTCTGCCCCACCGAGGGGCAGCCGCAACTGTGGGACACCGTCGGCGGCAAACCGCTGTCGGGGGAGTGGGAGAAGGCGGACAAGGCCCTGTGCGGTACCGGCTCCGGCGCGGACAGTGGGCCGCACCTGCTGCGGTTCAGCGGGGACGGCAAGCGGCTGGCCGCGCTCTACGGCACCAGGGCCCTGGTCTGGGACGTGGGCAGCGGGCGTACGCTCGCCGACTTCGCGGGCGGCGACGGCACCGGTTTCACACAGGCCGATCTGTCCCCCGACGGGGAGTTCCTGGCCACGACGGGCGAGGACGAACTCGTCGTGTGGCGGCTGTCGACCGGCGGCACCCCGGTCTTCCGGCGACCGCTGCCGGGGTCCGAGGCACGCGGGCTGACCTGGGACCGGGGCGGCGCTCACCTGCTGCGCTACCTCGACGGCGCCACGGTCCACACCCTTGACCTGGCCTCCCGGCTCACCCCGCGCTGGCAGACCACTCCGGCCGACGCGAGCCTGCTCAGCCCGGACGGTGCCACCCTGGCCACCGTCACCCGGTCCGGCGCCGGTTACCGCTTCGAGCTGCGCTCCACGGGCACGGGAGCCCGCCTCGCACACGCGCGGCTCGGTCCGCTGCCGAGCCTCTCCGACAGCGAAACCCCGCTGTTGGCCTTCAGTCCGGACGGCCGCGCGCTGGCCGTCGCCGACACCGCCGCCACGCACGGCTCCCTGCGACTGCGCTTCACGGTGTGGGACGTACCGGGGCACAAGGTGCGCACCGCCTTCGATGTCACCGGCGCCGCGGGCCGTCCGGCCACCGCCCTCGCCCTGGGGCCCGGCGGCCGTACGCTGCTGGCCGTGCGCACAGCCGTCGACGGCGGCGGCACCACGGCCGAGGTCTGGGACACCGAGCGCCACCGACGGGCGAGGGCCGTGCGCGGTCCCGACGGGGAGGCGGTGGCCGTGCGCCCGGACGGCGGGCTGCTCGTCAGCGCCGACGACCAGTACGCCGATCTCCGGTCCGGCGCGGTCACCGGGCGGGCGCTCGCCGATGGCCGGGAGGTCACCGCGCTGGCCTTCAGCCCTGACGGCACCCGGCTCGCGGTCGGGGACTCCGCCGGGCACGTCACCCTGTGGGACGGCGACGTGCGGCACCGCACGGGCGCGCTGACCGGCACCTCGGACACGCTGTCCGAGGGCGAGCCGGAGGCGGTTCGGGCGCTGGCCTACTCCTCCGACGGCGGCACCCTGGCCGTCGGCGGCGCCATCGGGACCCTGCGGCTGTGGGACTCCGAGGGGCAGCAACTCCTCGGGAGCGACCTGCCCACACCCGGCGACGAGATCCGCTCCCTCGCCTTCGCCGAGGACGGCGCGACGGTCTACGCCTCCGGCCCCTCCGTCCCGCTCCAGCCACTCCCCGTCGCCCCGGACGAAGCCGTCCGCACCATCTGCGCCCGCACAGGCGGCGGACTGACCGAGGCCCAGTGGCGTAGCTATGTGCCCGACACGCCGTACCAGCACGTGTGTGAGAAAGGCGATTGAGTCAATCGGCGCAAACCGATGAAAGCGGTTGAAAGCATGGCTCCAGAACCAGGTGCCGGATTGTTCAGGGTGGCCGGGCGGGTCGCTGAAAAACGCCTCTGACCTGGACGCTCGGTGACCGAACACTCCCTCACCCAGGTTCTGGTCACATGCGCACTCACGCCCTGTTCCCGTCACTTCTGCTGCTCGGAGCCCTCTCCTTCACCGCCGCCTGCTCATCGGGATCAGCCGATGCGCCGGGTACGGCGGCCTCCGACGCCCGGCCCGGATCCAGTCCGTCGCCGTCGCCGGTCCGCACCATCGACCCGTCGAAGATCAAGGGCCTGGAGATCGTCAGCGACAGCAGCGAGCACGGTTCCTGCCCCTTCGCGACGAGCTACCCGGACGTGCCCGGTGCGGAGGCGATGACGGCCGCGATGAAGAAGGACGTCGAGCGGCGGCTGGCCGACTTCCGCTCGACGACGTGCGACGGCGACCCGGGCGATTCGCGGGGCGTCGAGTTCAACATCAGCCATCAGTTCCTGGTCGCCTCCGGTGACGTTCTCGGCGTACGGCTCACCACGAAGGACGGTGGCGCCGGATCCGGGCTGTCGGACAGCACGTACTGGTACGACGGGAAGGCCGGCGCCTACCGCACGGCGCTCGGGCTCATCGCCGAGGGCTCCCTGAACGCCTTCATCGACGCGCTGAAGGATCAGCTCAAGGGGCGCGAGGGCGTGGACCCGGCCTACCTCGACGACACATTGGCCGACCCGGCCTCGCGCACCGCCACGCTGGACGACATGGCGTTCACCGGCGACGGCGGACTGCGGGTGTCCTTCGACCGTGGCGTGGTGGGGGCCCCGGCGGCCGGGACATACCGGGTGACCGTCTCCAAGGAGACGGTGACCCCGTGGCTGTCCGCGTTCGGCGGGCGTGCCCAGCGGCAGACCGTCGAGCCCGGCGGCTCACTGGACCTCGGCGCGGCGCACGTGCCCACGCCGGCCGTCCCCACCCACACCGCCTCCGGCGACGACGACACCGACTGCAAGCAGGTCAAGTGCATAGCGCTGACCTTCGACGACGGACCGGCCGCGCCGGAGACCGCCACCCTGCTGACCTACCTGGCGCAGTACAAGGCACGGGCCACCTTCTTCACCACGGGCCAGAACGTCGCCGCCCACCCCGAACTGGTCCGTGCCGAGGCCAAGGCGGGCCACGAGGTCGGCAACCACTCCTGGAACCACCCCGACCTCACCAAGCTCACCCCCGAGCAGATCGCCTCCCAGCTGGGCCGCACCAACGCCGCCATCAAGTCCGCCACCGGCAAGGAGCCCACCCTCTTCCGACCGCCCTACGGCGCGATCAACTCCACCGTCCGGTCGGCCACCGGCCTCTCCCCGGTGCTGTGGGACGTGGACACCGAGGACTGGAAGTACCGCGACGCCGCCAAGGTCGCCCGGACCGTCATCGCCAAGGCGGGGCGCAACGATGTCGTCCTGCTGCACGACATCCACCCCACCTCGGTCGCCGCGGTCCCCGAGATCCTGCGCACCCTCACCGCCGGCGGCTACCGCTTCGTCACCGTCAGCCACCTGCGCGCAACGCTCTGACCTGCGACGGAGGGGTAGCCCCGGTGCGTGGGTGGTGCTGGGTGCACCGCGTTTCCGGTGCGTGGCCCCACTGATCTTCGCGGCCGGTCCTGGAACCGTCTTGGACATCGAACCTGACGGAGGAGCAGCGGTGACACAGAGGACGAGGACCGGCTCGAAGTTGCGCGCGGGGCTGCTGGTCGTGATGGCGGCGGGCCTGGTGGGCACCGGGGTGTCAAACGTGGCGATGGCGGATCCTCCCGCGGCGTCGCCGACGTCGGCGCTCCAGAGGAGCATCGACTCGCTGGTGAGCAAGGAGAAGTTTCCCGGAGTGACGGCCTGGGTCGACAAGGACGGCCGTACCGAGTCCGTGGTGGCCGGGTCCGCCCGGCTGGGCAGGCAGGTCCCGGTCCCGCGTGACGGTTACGTCCGGGCCGGCAGCAACACGAAGACGTTCACCGCGGTCGTGGTCCTGCAACTGGTCGCCGAGGGGAAGGTCGCGCTGGACGAACCGGTCGAGACCTATCTGCCCGGCCTGGTGCGCGGCGAGGGCATCGACGGCCACGACATCACCGTCCGGCAGCTCCTGCAGCACACCAGCGGCCTGCCCAACTACACGGAGCACATCGGGCTGGAGAACTTCACGAAGATCCAGCACACGTTCTTCCAGCCGCACGACCTGATCAAGGCCGCTCTGGCCCATCCGGCGAAGTTCCCGCCCGGCACGAAGTGGGAGTACAGCAACACCAACTACGTACTGGCCGGCCTCGTCGTCGAGCAGGTCACCAAGCGCCCGATACAGGAACAGATCACCGAACGCGTGGTCAAGAGGGCAGGTCTGCGCCACACCTACTGGCCGCAGCCGGGGGACCAGAGCCTGCGGGAGCCCCACGCGCACGGTTACGCCCTGAGCCACACGGAATCGGGCAAGGTCATCGACGCGACCGAGATGGACCCGTCCTGGGGCGGAGCCGCAGGTCAGATGATCTCGACGCCCAGCGACCTCGCGAAGTTCGCCCGCGTCCTGCTCGACGGCAGGCTCCTGCCCGCCGAGCAACTGGCCGAGATGCGCAAGACCGTCGATGCCCCCCTGCTCCCGGGATGGCGGTACGGGCTCGGCCTGTTCAGCGTCCCGCTGAGCTGCGGAGGCGTCTACTGGGGCCACGGCGGCGACATCGACGGGTACGAGACCCGAGGCGGTGCCACGGACGACGGCCGCTCCGTCGGGCTCGCCGTGACCGCGCTGCCGGGAACCTTCGGCGACGCCGAGAAGGGTGCCCTGGCCGTCGTGAAGTCGGTGGACACCGCGTTCTGCGAATAGCCGCGACCACCGCGCCCCCGGGGACCGTGGCCGGGGCCGCGGGAATCTTCGCCGGCGGCACGGAGTTTCGCTGACGACGGTTTCGAACGGAGGGAACGGGAGCCGATGAGCCTTCGTCAGTACGAGTACGCCCTGGCCGTCGCCGAGGAGGGCTCGGTGACGGCGGCGGCGGAGCTGCTGCGCGTCGCTCAACCGTCGGTGTCCCAGCAGATCCGGGGCCTGGAGCGGGAGCTCGGAGTGCAGTTGTTCGCCCGCACGCCGACCGGGCTGGTGCCCACCGTGGTCGGCCGTGCCTTTCTGCGGGAGGCGGAGATCGCGGTGAGGGCGGCGCGGCGGGCGAGGGCGACGGCGCGGGCCGGTGCCGATGAGCTGGTGGGCGAACTGGTGGTCGCGGTGCAGATGGGCTTCGGCACGCGGCAGTTGCCGGGTGCGTTGGGAGCGCTGCGTCGCCGCTTCCCGCGCCTTGAGGTCACCGTCTTCGAGGAGCCGAGCCACGCCGAGTTGGAGCGGCTGTGCCGCCGGGGCGTGCTGAACCTCGCCCTGATGGCGGCGTGCGAGCGGAGCCCCGCCGACGCCCACCACCTGGGCGACGAGGGGTTCGTCGTGGTGCTGGGCGCCGGGCACCGGCTGCTCGCCGCGGACCGGGTCGAGCTGGGCGACCTGGAAGGGGAGCCGTGGGTGAGGTTCGACCGGGACAGCGCGCTCGACGCCGTACTGCTGAAGGTGCTGCGGGAGCACGGTCTGACCCCGAACACCGTCGCCCGGGTTTCCCAGACGGCGACCGCCGTGCGCTGGGCGGCGCAGGGGCTGGGAGTGACTCTGGTCCCCGCCTCCGCGGTGCCCCGCGGGCAGGAGCATCTCGCGCGCCCGGTGTTCCCGGTCGTGTCCCACCCCGTCCTCGCCGTCGTCCGGCACGGCGCGGATCCAGCGGAGTCGGCCCTTCTCGAACTCCTGCGCAAGGAGCCCTGGGCCGAGTCCGCTTTCCCTGTTCCTTTCTAGCGAATCCCTTTCAAGCGACATTCTTTGACGGCGAAGTCGTTTTTCCGGCGAAGTCGATTTTCCAGAATTCCGCCGGCATCAGCCCCTGGGGAATTCTCCGCCGTCCACGACGAGATTGCTCGCGGTCAGCCAGCTCGTCCGGTCGGACGCCAGGAACAGCACCGCGTGGGCGATGTCGTCGGGCCGGCCTTCCCGCCCCAGCGGAGGGGTGTTGGTGGCCTGGCCCGGCTCCGAGTCGAGGCGTGCCCACTGCTCCCGTGTCGCTTCGCCGCCCGGCGTGGCGGTCCTGCCGGGGGACACCGTGTTGACCCGGATCCCGAACGGGGCCAGCTCCGCGGCCAGTCCCCGGCTGTAGTTCTCCAGCGCCGCCTTCGCCGCCGTGTAGTGCAGGAACGGTGGCGGCGTCGGGGGGACCGCCGCCGAGGAGACATGCACGATCACCCCTGAACGTCGTTCCCGCATCCCCGGCGCCAGCAGCGAGTCCAGCCGTACGGAGGCCAGGAAGTTCAGGTCCAGCGCGTCCTGCCACACCTCGTCGGGGATGGCCAACGCGCCCTGGTGCGGCTGACCCCCGCCCGCGTTGTGGACCAGGACGTCCACCCCGCCGAGCACCTTGTGCGCGGCCGCGGCCACCGCCTGCGCCCCGGCCCGTGTCCGTACGTCGGCCGTCACGAAGGAGGCCCCCTCGGGCGCCGTGTCCGTCGCCGACCTGGCAGTCGTGAGCACCTCGGCACCGGCGTCCAGGAGTTGGCGCACCACGGCCGCTCCGATTCCGCGCGTACCACCCGTGACCAGGGCCCGCTTTCCCTCCAATTCCAGCTTTCTTGAGTCCTTCTCGATCGTCGTCATAGTGCCGGTCCTCTCGATCACGAAATTGTCTGTTCACCGTATGGCCGGTAAATGGAGACAGGCAAAGACGGAAATGCAGTACGCGATATAGGGAACTCCTATGGCAGCCCGGCCTCCGCCGGAGCCGCACGGAGTGAGCCGCGTCTCACCGGGGCAGCACCCCCTTGGCTATGCAACGAGTTGCATATGAAGATCGGGGGTATGGCGCTCGAACACGCGATCCTCGTCTCCCTGCTGGAGAAGCCGGGCTCCGGCTATGAGCTGGCCCGGCGGTTCGACCGGTCCATCGGGTACTTCTGGACCGCCACGCACCAGCAGATCTACCGCGTTCTCAAGCGCATGGAGAGCGACGGCCTGCTCGCCGTGCGCGGGCTGCCGCAGCAGAGCCGGCCGGACAAGAAGGAGTACTCCGTCGTGGGCCCCGGCCGCGCCGCCCTGTCGCAGTGGCTGCACGAGCCGATCGAACCGGAGAGCATCCGGCACGAACTCGCCGTGAAGATCCGCGGCGCCGCCTTCGACGACCCGTCCGCGCTGATCCACGAGGTCGAACGGCACCGCCAGGTGCACAGCGACCGCCTCGCGCACTATCTCGCCGGGGAACTGCGTGACTTCACCGGCCCGACCGCCCCCACCCCGCTCGACGCCGGTCAGGAGCTCCAGCATGTCGTGCTGCGCGGCGGCATCGCGTACGAGCGGATGACGATCGCCTGGCTCGACGACGTACTCGCCACCCTCCACCGGCTCGGCACGCGGCACCCGGCAACCTGAGCCGCCCGCCGCGACCTCGCTTCCCTCACCCTCAACCCTCAACCCCCGGAAGGCGGACCTCCATGGCCGACTCCCTCCTCCTCAACCCGCGCACCTACGACCCGGCGCAGTTCGACCCGGAGACCCGCAGGCTGCTGCGTGCCACCGTCGACTGGTTCGAGGACCGCGGCAAGCGCAGGCTGATCGAGGACTACCGTTCCCGCGCCTGGCTGGCCGATTTCCTCGCGTTCGCCGCCGAGGAAGGGCTGTTCGCCACCTTCCTCACCCCGGCCTCCGCCGCCGGTGACAAGGACCAGCGCTGGGACACGGCCCGGATCGCCGCCCTCAACGAGATCTTCGGGTTCTACGGTCTCGACTACTGGTACGCGTGGCAGGTGACCATCCTCGGTCTCGGACCGGTCTGGCAGAGCGACAACGCCGCGGCCCGCGCCCGCGCAGCCGAACTCCTCACCCAGGGCGAGGTGTTCGCCTTCGGCCTCTCCGAGAAGACCCACGGCGCCGACATCTACTCCACCGACATGCTGCTCACGCCCGACGGCGACGGCGGCTTCAGGGCGTCGGGGTCCAAGTACTACATCGGCAACGGCAATGCCGCCGGCCTCGTCTCCGTCTTCGGCCGCCGCACCGACATCGAGGGCCCGGACGGCTACGTCTTCTTCGCCGCCGACAGCCGCCACCCGGCCTATCAGCTGGTGAAGAACGTCGTCGACTCCTCGAAGTACGTCAGCGAGTTCCGCCTCACCGACTACCCGGTGACCCCGGACGACGTCCTGCACACCGGCCGCGCCGCCTTCGACGCCGCCCTCAACACCGTCAACGTCGGCAAGTTCAACCTCTGCACCGCCTCGATCGGCATCTGCGAACACGCGATGTACGAGGCCGTCACCCACGCACACAACCGCATCCTGTACGGCCGTCCCGTCACCGCCTTCCCGCATGTGCGCCGCGAGTTGGCCGACGCGTACGTCCGCCTCGTCGGCATGAAGCTGTTCAGCGACCGCGCAGTCGACTACTTCCGTTCCGCCTCGCCGGACGACCGCCGCTACCTCCTCTTCAACCCGATGACGAAGATGAAGGTGACCACGGAGGGCGAGAAGGTCATCGACCTGATGTGGGACGTGATCGCCGCCAAGGGCTTCGAGAAGGACACCTACTTCGCGCAGGCCGCCGTGGAGATCCGGGGGCTGCCCAAGCTGGAGGGCACGGTCCATGTCAACCTCGCGCTGATCCTCAAGTTCATGCGCAATCACCTCCTGAACCCGGCCGAGTTCCCGGGCGTCCCGACCCGTCTCGACGCGGCCGACGACACGTTCCTCTTCGAGCAGGGCCCGGCCCGTGGCCTCGGCGCCGTACGCTTCCACGACTGGCGCCCCGCCTACGACGCCTACGCGGGAGTGCCGAACGTCGCCCGCTTCCGCGAGCAGGCCGACGCCCTGTGCGAGTTCGTCACCACCGCGGCCCCCGACGAGGAGCAGAGCCGCGACCTCGATCTCCTGCTCGCCGTGGGCCAGTTGTTCGCGCTGGTGGTGCACGGTCAGCTGATCCTGGAGCAGGCCCGTCTGACGGGCCTCGACGAGGACGTGCTGGACGAGCTGTTCGCCGTGCTCGTCCGAGACTTCTCCGCCTACGCCGTCGAACTGCACGGCAAGGACTCCGCCACCGCGGACCAGCAGCGCTGGGCGCTCGGTGCAGTCAGGCGGCCCGTCGTCGACGAGGCGCGTTCGAGCCGTGTCTGGGAGCGTGTCGAGGCGCTGTCCGGGGCGTACGAGATGGCGCCCTGACGGCGAGCTCAGGGGACTCGCGTCGCCTGCTCGCCCTCGTACGGCGAGGACTGGTGCTCGGTGCCGGGGACGAAGTAGTCGGCGTCCTTCGGGCGCTGGGCCCCCGGGCGGGGACGCGGCGCCGGCACCAGGTGGGGGATGTGCTTGGAGCAGTGCACATACGCCTCCTCCACCGTGATGTGCACCCAGAATTCGGGCCTGCGTCCGGGAGCGGTGTCCACAGGGAGGTGGGGGTAGGCCCGCCGCTGGTCCTCGTCCCTGTGGAGCCGAGCCGCGCCATTGACGTGCAGACCGATGTGGTCCTCGGCGAAGTCGACGAAGAGCAGGCCTATGTGCGGGTTCTCGGTGATGTTCCCCGCACTGGCGAGGACGCCGTTCCCCCGGTATTCGGGGTAGGTGAGGGTGGCGTCGTCCAGCACGGTGACGAAGCCCGGGGGACCGGCGCGGAAGGTGACGTCACAGGCGCCGCCGGCGTCCGACGTGGACAGGAACGCCATGGTCTGCCGCCCTATGAAATCCGCCATCCGCGGAGTCAGCCGGGGCTGCACCTGGCGGTCGTAGAACCCGGCGGCCTGGTCGGCCGTGCCCAGGAGGTGTTGGAGGTGGCGCTCGCCGGGGGAACCGGATGACTCGTGGGGGTGGGTCACGGAACGCGCTGCCTTCCTCTGGCCTTCAGCTGGTCATGGGGAGCGACGGCACTCTAACGCTGGAGGGAGCACGGTGTCGTGGGCGGCCGGTCGGGCGTCAGTGGGCGGGGTCGAGAAGGATCTTGCGGACGCCGTCGGAGCGGCCCGCGAACAGTTCGTACGCCGCCGGGCCTTCGGAGAGGGCGAAACGGTGGGAGATCACGGCCTCGGGCTTGATCCGGCCGGCGCGGGTGAGGGCGATCAGGGGCGGGAGTTCGTAGTGCACCGAGCACAGGCCGATGGCGAACTCCAGCTCCTTGATCTGGGCCAGTTGCATGTGGAACGGGAACGCCTTGCTCTGGCTGACCCCGATGACGCTCACCCGGCCGGCCTGTCGGACGGACTTGAGGGCGAGTTCGATGGTGGTGTCCGAGCCCACGGCCTCCACCACCGCGTCCGGCCCGCGTCCGCCGGTCATGTCCCGAACGGCCCCCTTCACATCCTCGCCCTCGACCGGCTCGACACCCAGCGTGGCGGCGAAGGCGCGGCGCTCCGCGACCAGGTCCACGCCCAGCACCCGCGCGGCGCCCATCGCGAAGGCGGACTGGGCCGCCATGAGGCCGACCGGGCCGAGGCCGATGACCAGGACGGTCTCGCCGGGCTGGATACGGGCACGGCGGCAGCCGTACCAGGCCGTGGGGGCGTTGTCCGTCAGGACGACGGCCGCCGCGTCGGAGATGTCCTCGGGTAGCCGCACCAGATTGACGTCGGCGTAGGGCACCGCGAGGGCCTGGGCCTGGCTGCCGGGGAGCTGGGGGCTCACTCCGTAGCAGAGCTCGATGCTCGACTTGGCGCTCTCGCACCGGGCGGTGAACCCGGCCGCGCAGGAACGGCAGTGCGCGCAGCCGACGGAGGCGGGCACCAGAACCCTGTCGCCGGGCCGGAAGCGGGTGACCTGGTTGCCGGTCTCGACGACCACGCCGACGCCTTCATGTCCGGGCGTGTAGCCGAGTTCGGGGCTGAACGGGTTGCCGCCGTAGATGTGCAGGTCGCTGCCGCAGATACCGGCCGCGGTCATCCGCACCACCGCGTCGGTGGGGTGGGTGACGGCCGGGTCGGGGGCATCGCCGTAGCGGATGTCGTGACGGCCGTGGTACGTCAGTGCCTTCATCGGTCTTCTCTCTCCCCTCGGCCCGGTCAGTCCGCGATCTTCAGCACCAACTTGCCGTGGTTGTCACCACGGAACAGGCGCATCAGAGTGTCGGGGAACTCCGCGACCGAGCCGGACACCACGTCCTCCAGGGACTTCAGCCGCCCCTCCGCCCGCCATGCGGCCATCGCCGCGATGCCCTCGGCGTACCGGTCGGCCCAGTCGAACACCACGATGCCCGTCATGGAGGCGCGGTTCACCAGCAGCGACAGGTAGTTGGCGGGACCCTGCGGCTTGGTGCTGTTGTACTGGGAGATCGCGCCGCAGACGACGACGCGGGCACCGCGCGCCAGGCGCAGCAGCACGGCGTCCAGAACATCCCCGCCGACGTTGTCGAAGTACACGTCGACGCCGTCGGGGGCGTGCTCGCGCAGCGCCTTGCGGATGTCCTCGCTCTGGTAGTCGATCGCGGCGTCGAACCCGAACTCGTCCACCACCATGCGGCACTTGGCCTCGCCGCCGGCGATGCCGATGACCCGGCAGCCGAGGATCTTGGCGATCTGACCGACGACGCTGCCCACGGCACCGGCCGCGCCGGAGACGACCACGGTCTGGCCGGGCTCGGGACGACCGACCTCGATCAGGCCGAAGTAGGCCGTCAGGCCCGACATGCCGAGCGTGCCGAGATAGGTCGGCAGGGGAGCGGCCGCCGGGTCGACCTTGGTCACGTCGCGCCCGTCCGACACGCAGTACTCCTGCACGCCGAACGAGCCCAAGACATGGTCGCCGACCGCGAACCCGGAGTGCCGGGAGGCGATCACCCTGCCCACCGCGCCGGCCCGCATCACCTCGCCGAGCTCCACCGGGCGGATGTAGGACCTGCCCGCGTTCATCCAGCCGCGCATCGCCGGGTCGATCGACAGACAGAGCACCTGCACCAGGAACTCCCCGTCGCCGGGCTGCCCGGCCGGCTCCTCGACGTGCGCCCAGTCGGTGGGCCGCGGCTCTCCCACGGGACGTGCGGCCAGGCGCACCTGGCGGTTGACGCTGCTCATGTCCGGCGGCTCCTTCGACGTTCCCAGTTCCCAGATGACATACCGGCTGGTCGGTACGACAGGTGAGCGTACGGGTGGTGTGCCGTTCGGGACAAGAGGGAGCAGGTGCCGATGATCGCGGCGGCCCCGACCGCTCGTACCCTGTTCCCGTGCCGCCCACCCGTCTGAACCGTGTCGCCGTCCTGGTGCTGGAAGGTGCCAAACCGCTCGACGTCGGCATCCCGGCACAGGTGTTCACGCGGCGCGCGAGCATGCCGTACGAGGTACGGGTGTGCGGCGCGGCGCCCGGCCTGGTGGCCGGCGGGGACGGTCTGGCGTACCACGTCGCCGACGGCCTCGACGCGCTCGCCTGGGCCGACATCGTCTTCGTGCCGGGCTACCGGTTCCCCGACCGCGAGGACCCGCCGCAGGCCGTCGTCGACGCCCTGATCGCCGCCCATGAGCGGGGCGCACGCCTCGCCGCCATCTCGACCGGCGCCTTCGCGCTCGCCGCCACGGGCCTGCTCGACGGCAGACGCGCCACCACGCACTGGCACTACACGCGGGCCCTCGCCGAGAAGCACCCCCTCGTCCAGGTCGACGAGAACGTCCTGTTCGTCGACGAGGGCAGCGTGCTGACGTCCGCCGGCGCCGCCTCGGGCATCGACCTCTGCCTGCACATCCTGCGCGCCGACCTCGGCGTGGCCGCCTCCAACCACGCGGCCCGGCGCCTGGTCGCGGCCCCCTACCGCAGTGGCGGCCAGGCGCAGTACGTACCGCGCAGCGTGCCCGAGCCGCTCGGCGAACGGTTCGCCGCGACCCGGGAGTGGGCCCTGCACCGGCTCGACGAACCTCTCAGCCTGGAGGCCCTCGCCGAGCACGCGGCGGTCTCACCGCGCACCTTCTCCCGGCGCTTCGCCGAGGACACCGGATACACGCCCATGCAATGGGTCATGCGGGCCCGCATCGACCTGGCCCGCGAGCTGCTGGAGCGGTCGCAGCGCAGCGTCGAGCAGATCGCGGGCGACGTCGGTCTGGGCACCGGAGCGAATCTGCGCATGCACTTCCAGCGCATCCTCGGGACCACGCCGAGCGAATACCGGCGCACCTTCACCAAGGGCGAGTAGTCCGCCGTACGGCCGTCTGGCGCAATCCTTGCGAACCATGGCGCTCACGCCACGGCCACGGCCGGGTCCGGCACGGGACGCTGGTGGTGACGAACTGTCGGGACACCAAGCGACACCAAGGGACATCCATGACTCGCATCGCCATCAACGGATTCGGCCGCATCGGGCGCAATGTGCTGCGCGCCCTGCTGGAACGCGACAGCGACCTGGAGATCGTCGCCGTCAACGACCTCACCGAGCCCACGGCCCTCGCCCGGCTCCTCGCCTTCGACTCCACGGCCGGCCGGCTCGGCCGCCCGGTGACCGTGGACGGCGACACCCTCGTCGTCGACGGCCGCCGCATCAAGGTGCTCGCCGAGCGCGAGCCGGCGCAGCTGCCCTGGGCCGAGCTCGACGTCGACGTCGTGCTGGAGTCGACCGGCCGCTTCACCTCCGCCAAGGCCGCCCGTGCCCACCTCGACGCGGGCGCCAAGAAGGTCCTCGTCAGCGCCCCGTCCGACGGCGCCGACGTCACCCTCGCCTACGGGGTCAACACCGACGCGTACGACCCGGCCCTGCACACGATCGTCTCGAACGCCTCCTGCACGACCAACGCGCTCGCACCGCTCGCCGCCGTCCTCGACGAACTCGCCGGCATCGAGCACGGATTCATGACCACGGTGCACGCCTACACACAGGAGCAGAACCTCCAGGACGGCCCGCACCGCGACGCCCGCCGGGCCCGTGCCGCCGGGGTCAACATCGTGCCGACCACGACGGGCGCCGCCAAGGCGATCGGCCTTGTGCTGCCGCGCCTCGACGGCAGGCTGTCGGGCGACTCCATCCGCGTACCGGTTCCGGTGGGCTCGATCGTGGAGCTCAACACCACCGTCGCCCGCGACGTGACCCGCGAGGATGTGCTGGCCGCCTACCGCGCCGCGGCCGAGGGCCCCTTGGCGGGCGTCCTCGAATACTCCGAGGACCCGCTCGTGTCGTCCGACATCGTCGGCAACCCCGCCTCGTCGATCTTCGACTCGGCCCTCACCCGCGTCGACGGCCGCCATGTCAAGGTGGTCGCCTGGTACGACAACGAGTGGGGCTTCTCGCACCGAGTGATCGACACGCTGGAACTGCTCGCGAACGGCTGACCGGCGCCGGAGCCGTGATGCGGCTGTGACCCGGAAGTGTGGCCTCCGCCACGGTCCGCCTTTCCCGGGCCCTGATGGGGTGAGCCCATGCGCACAGCCGCCCCCCTCCTGCCGGTCCTCGCCCTGACCCTCGTCCTCGCGGGATGCGGGCAGGGGTCCGGACCGCCCGCGTCGGACGCGAGCCCCACCTCCCCGAACGACCCGCGCTTCCAGCCGCTCGACGCCTACGACATGTCCGACGACGACGTCGTCACGGTCGGCAGGGCGCGGTGGACGCTCGCCAAGGAGTGCATGGTCCGCCTCGGTTTCGAGGACCTGGAGAACCTGGACATCGACCCCGTCCCCGCCTGGCCCCGACGCCCGGCGGGCACAGGCATGCTGGAGCTCACCGCCTACGCCTCCGACGACCTGCGCTACGGCGTCCAGGACCCCGAGCAGGCCGCGCGGTACGGCTATCAGGCGGCGCGGATCGAGCACGAGCACCGCTACCCGGACAGGAGCTGGACCCTGTCCGAATACCTCGCGCTCACCGGCCAGTTCGTCGGGGAGGACCCGAAGAGCGTGCACGGCCACCCCATCCCCAGGCGCGGCTGTCTCGGTGAGGCGGACCGCGCGATTCACGGGACGAATCCGCAGGACCGGACGGACCCCGTCCTGGACCTGGGCACCAAGAGCATCCAGCAGGGGATGGCCGCTCCCGCCTGGAAACAGGCGGACCAGAAGTGGTCGGCCTGTATGCGCGAAGCGGGCTACCGCTACGCCACCCCCAGGGACGCCGAACTCGGCGAGGACCGCCGGAGCCAGGAGCTGGAGCAACGGCTGAACGGGTCGTCCCGCGACCCCGACGAGCCCTCCGCGCTGGAGAAGCGGACCGCGACCGCCGACGCCCGCTGCAAGCGGCGGACCGGCTACGTCCGCACCGTGCATGCCATCGACGTACATGTCCAGAAGGAGCTCATCGCCGAGCACCGGGCGAAACTGGAGGCGCAGCGCCGCTGGAACGACGACGCCGCACGCAGAGCCGAGGAGATCCTCGAGGACCGCTCGTGATCAACGTGTGACATGGTGGCGGACGGGCCACCACGACTCTGGTCAAGGAGAGCGCGATGGGAATGTACGAGGACGTCTTCCGGGCCAGCCTCGAAGACCCGGAGAGCTTCTGGCTGCGGGCGGCGGAAGGCGTCGACTGGGACGTGGCGCCGTCCCGAGCCCTGGACTCCTCGGGCGCGCCCTTCCACCGCTGGTTCCCGGACGGCCGGCTCAACGTCTGCTTCAACGCCGTGGACCGGCATGTCGAGGCGGGCCGGGGCGAACAGCCCGCCCTCGTCTACGACTCCCCGGTGACCGGCACCCGGCGCACCTACACCTACGCCCGGCTGAGGGACGAGGTGGCGGCCTTCGCCGGGGCGCTCGCCGGGCTCGGTGTGGGGCACGGCGACCGCGTGGTCATCTATATGCCGATGGTCCCCGAGGCCGCCATCGCGATGCTGGCCTGCGCCCGCATCGGCGCCGTCCACTCGGTCGTCTTCGGCGGGTTCGCCCCGCCCGAACTCGCGGTCCGCATCGACGATGCCACCCCCAAGGTGGTCGTCTCCGCCTCCTGCGGCATCGAGGGCAAGCGCGTCATCCCGTACAAGCCGCTGCTGGACCGCGCGATCGAACTCGCCGGGCACAAGCCGCAGAAGCGGGTCATCCTGCAACGCCCCCAGGAACCCGCCGAGTTGGGACCGGACGACCTCGACTGGGCCGACCTGGTCGCCGACGCGGCACCGGCCGCCTGTGTTCCCGTGGCCGCGACCGACCCGCTCTACATCCTCTACACGTCCGGAACGACCGGGAAACCCAAGGGAGTTGTCCGCGACTGCGGCGGCTGTGCCGTGGCGCTGCACTGGTCGATGGGCGCCGTCTACGACATCGGCCCCGGCGAGACGATGTTCACCGGGTCCGATGTCGGCTGGGTCGTCGGGCACTCGTACATCGTCTACGGGCCGCTACTGGCGGGCGCCACGACCGTGCTGTACGAGGGCAAGCCGGTCGGCACCCCGGACGCGGGCCAGTTCTGGCGGGTCGCCGCCGAGCACGGCGTCAAGACCATGTTCACGGCGCCCACCGCCTTCCGGGCCATCAGGAAGGAGGACCCGAAGGGCACCCTAGCCGCCGACTACGACCTCTCCCGGCTGCGTTACCTGTTCCTCGCCGGCGAGCGCCTCGACCCCGAGACCTACAGCTGGGCGAGCGCCCTTCTGGACATCCCGGTGATCGACCACTGGTGGCAGACGGAGACCGGCTGGCCGATCGTCGCCAACCCGGTCGGCATCGAGGCCGCCCCCGTCAAACCCGGCTCACCCACCCTTCCCCTGCCGGGCTGGGAGGTCCGCGTCCTCGACCCCGCCGGACAGCCCGTGCCGCCCGGCGTCGACGGCGCCATCGTCGTGAAGCTCCCCCTGCCGCCCGGTTCACTGCCCACCCTCTGGAACGACGACGCCCGCTTCGTCGCCTCCTACCTCTCCGCCTACGACGGCTACTACCTGACCGGCGACAGCGGACACCTCGACGAGGACGGCTACGTGTACGTCATGGGCCGCACCGACGACGTCATCAACGTCGCCGGACACCGGCTGTCCACCGGCAGCATGGAGGAGGCCCTGGCCGCCCATCCCGATGTCGCGGAGTGCGCCGTGATCGGTGTCGCCGACGACCTCAAGGGACAGGTTCCGCGCGGCTTCGTCGTCCTGAAAGCGGGCACCGAGCGCGACCCGGGGGAGGTCGAGGCCGAACTGGTGCAGCTCGTCCGCGAGCGCATCGGTGCCGTCGCCTCCCTCAAGGAGGTCGCCGTCGTGGCCGCCCTGCCCAAGACCCGCTCGGGGAAGATCCTGCGCAAGACGATGCGCGGTATCGCCGACGGCCACGACGAACCCATCCCGTCCACGATCGACGACCCGAGCGTCATCGAGACCCTGCGCCCGCTGCTCCACCACCCCGATCACACGGTCTGAGCCTCCGGCAGGGCCTGTTCCGCCCAGATCACCTTGCCCTGCGGGGTGTACCGGGTGCCCCAGCGCTCTGCCATCTGCGACACCAGGAACAGGCCCCGGCCGCCCTCGTCGGTCGTCGCGGCGTACCGCAGATGCGGTGAGGTGCTGCTGCAGTCGGCGACCTCGCAGATCAGTGTGCGGTCGCGGATCAGCCGTACATGGATCGGCCCGGAGCCGTAGCGGATGGCGTTGGTGATCAGCTCGCTCAGGATGAGTTCCATGGTGAAGCCGAGTTCCGACAGGTCCCATGCTTCGAGCTTCTGGGACACGGCGTCGCGCATCCCCGCGACGGCGGCCGGGTCCGGCGGCACGTCCCAGTCGGCGATCCGGTCGGCCGGCAGTTCCCGGGTGCGGGCGACGAGCAGGGCGACGTCGTCCTTGGGGCGCTCGGGGAGCAGGCTGTCCAGCACGTCCTGGCAGGTGTCCTCGGGCGACCGACCCGGGTGACCCGTCAGGGCGTCGCGCAGCAGTTCCATGCCCACGTCCAGGTCGCGCCTGCGGTCCTCGATGAGGCCGTCGGTGTACAGGACGAGCTGGGTTCCCTCCGGGAGGCACAGCTCCGCCGTCTGGAACGGCATGCCGCCCAGGCCCAGGGGCGGCCCGGCCGGCAGCTCCGGGAAGGTGACGGTTCCGTCGGGATGGACCAGCGCGGGCGCGAGATGCCCCGCCCGCGCCATGACGTAGCGGCGCGTGACGGGGTCGTAGATCCCGTAGAGGCAGGTGGCGCCCACGACGCCCGCCGCGCTCTCCGCCGCCTCGTTCTGGTCGATGCTCCCGACCAGGTCGTCCAGGTGGCTCAGCATGTCGTCGGGTGGCAGATCGAGGGCGGAGAAGTTGTGCACCGCGGTCCGCAGCCGTCCCATCGTGGCGGCGGCGTGGAGGCCGTGGCCGACGACATCGCCGACGGCCAGCGCCACCCGGCTCCCCGGCATGGGAATCACGTCGAACCAGTCACCGCCCACGCCGGACTGGGCGGGGAGGTAGCGGTAGGCGATGTCGAGGGCGTTCTGCTCGGGCATGGCCTGGGGCAGCAGGCTGCGCTGGAGGGTGACCGCCAGGGTGTGCTCGCGCGTGTAGCGGCGGGCGTTGTCGATGCTGATCGCGGCCCGGGCCACCAGCTCCTCCGCCAGCGACAGGTCCTCCTCGTTGAAGGGCTCGTGCTGCTGTGCGCGCCAGAAGCTGGCCATGCCCAGCACGACGCCGCGGGCCTGGATGGGCGCGGTGATGAGGGAGTGGATGCCGTGGTCGATGATCGCCCTGGCGCGTTCCGGGTCCTGCACGCGCCAGCCCGTGGCGTTCGGTAGATCGCTCACCAGCTGGGAGGCGCCGCTGCCGAAGCCGCGCGCCTGGGGCGTGGCGGGCAGATAGTCGAAGAGCCGGCCCGGTTCGGAGAGCGGATGGTCGTCCCGGATGCCGCTCACGGCCGCGCGTCGCATGTCCGTGCCCGTGGGGGCCGGTTCCTCGCCGTGCAGGACGGCGTCGGCGAGGTCCACGGTGACGAAGTCCGCGAAGCGGGGGATGGGGACCCGCGCCAACTCGTCGGCGGTGCGCAGCACGTCCAGGGTGGTACCGATGTGGAGTCCGGCGTCGTACAGCAGTCTGAGCCGTTCCCGCGCCACCTCCGCCCTGCCGGTGACCGCCTGCAGCTCGGTGGAGTCGCGCAGCGTCACCACCGTCTCCTCGGGGCCGCCCGCACGCTCCGTGGGCCGCTGGTTGACGGCGAGCAGCCGCTCTCCCGCCAGGTGCACCTCGTCGGTGGCCTCGCGCCCGGACGCGAGCAGCGCCTTCGTCCCGGGATCGAGACCCGGCAGGTCCGAGACATGCCGTCCCTCGACGTCAGGGGGCAGCTCCAGCAGCCGTCTGGCCTCGTCGTTCGCCAGCATCAGCCGCCCGTCCGCGGCCACGATCAGCACCCCTTCGCGGACGGAGTGGAGCACCGTGTCGTGGTGCTCGTACATCAGGGTCATCTCGTCCGGGCCCAGGCTGTGGGTCTGCCGTCGCAGCCGCCTGCCCACCAGCGCCGTCACACCGGTGGACAGCACGAGCGCTCCGGCCCCGGCGCCCAGGATGATCGGCAGTTGCCTGGCCAGCTGGCTCTCGACGTTCTTGACCTTCATCCCGGCCGAGACGAGGCCCACCACCTTGCTGTCGGCGTCCTCGATCGGGACCGTGGCCTGCACCTCGCGACCCAGCGGGCCGTTGACGTTCTCGACGTAGACCTTCCCCGCGAGCGACGGCCCGATCTCGCCCACGAACCGCTTGCCGATCCGGTCCGGCAAGGGGTGCGTGTAGCGGATGCCCTCGGTGTCCATGACCACGATGAAGTCGACGCCGGCGGCCCGGCGCGCCTCCTCGGTGAGCGGCTGGAGGATCTTGCTCGGATCCGGGGCCTGCAACGCCGCCAGGACGCCCGGTGAGTGCGCGAAGGTCTGTGCCACGGCGGTCGAGCGGCGCCTGGCCTCGGCGTTGGTGTCCCGCTCCGACTGCAGGATGAGAGCGAAGACGCCGCAGGCCACGAGCAGCACGACCAGAGCCACCTGGAAAACCAGCACCTGCCCGGCCACGCTGCGCGTGCTCTTGCTGATCAGACGCTTGAGCGAGAGGGGATGAAAACGGGCGAAACGATTCGCCATGCGACCTTTCTAGCATCGGTGATCCCAAGTGGCCAGAGCCCGCCCCGATCCGCGCTCCCCTCCGGGCCCGGCCGTCCGCCGGGGATTCTCGTGCGCGGTGCATGATCCTTCCGCGCCCGATAGGCATTTAGGTCGATATGATGCATTTTGTGATCATGTCTGCACGGCTGTGGCGCCGTCGCCCCGCCTACAGCGGCCGATGGGAAGCTGCCCGGCTGTCACCCGTGGTCCTGACCGTCCTCATCGCCACCCTGGCGTTCTCCACGCCCAGGGAGATCGCCGTCAGCCGTCTCCTGCCCGCCGCGCCGGCCCTCGCCGCCGCGATGTGGCCCGTGCTCCCCACGATGCTGCTGGGCGCGCTCTGCCTGCTCCTCATGATCGTCCTCAGCCTCTTCTACACCGACCTGGGAACGCAGTACACGTCGGCCGCGATCATCGCGGTCACCCTGGCGGCCGCCTACGGGAGCCATGTCCGCATCCAGCGCGAGGAGATCCTCTTCCAGGTACGGCTCGTCGCCGACGCGGCCCAGAAGGTGCTGCTGCGCCCGCTGCCGCGCCGTATCGACGAGGTCGAGATCGAATCGCTGTATCTCGCGGCCCAGGAACAGGCCCGGATCGGCGGCGACTTCTTCGAGGCCATCGGCACCCCGCACGGCGTCCGGCTGCTCATAGGCGACGTACGGGGCAAAGGTCTGTCCGCGGTGGGGGCGGCCTCGGCGGTGATCAGCTGCTTCCGGGAGGCCGCGTACGACGAACCCGACCTCCAGGGCATCGTCCAACGCCTGGAGACCACCGTCACGCGCCACAGCGCCGCGTTCCCCGCTCAGGACGAGCCCGAGCACTTCGCCACCGCGCTCCTCGCCGAGATCCCGCACGGCGGCGGCCACCTGCGCCTCCTCAACTGCGGGCACCCCCCGCCGCTGATCGCGCACTGCGGAAAGGTCCGGGTCCTGGAGCCCACCGTCCCCTCCCCGCCCCTCAACCTCGCGGCGCTCATCGGCGACCGCTACTGGGTCGACATGGTCGCCTTCGCCCCCGGCGACCAGCTACTGCTCTACACGGACGGCGTATCGGAGACCCGGGACCACTCCGGCCAGTTCTTCCCGCTGCCGGACTGGATGCGGGAGCAGGGCCTGGAGCATCCCCGCGAGCTGCTGGACCAGCTCCACCGGGACCTGCTCCAGCACAGCGGTGGACGGCTCGACGACGACATCGCGGCTCTCGCGCTGAGGCGCTCCGGGGTGCGGGATCGGGGGGAGGCGGGCGTGGAGCTCTGAGCGCTTGTGCCGGTCTGCCGAGGCACTTCATTGGCGGGTCTGTACGGCTTCGCGCCGCCGACGATCAGTTGCTGCTCCACGCGGACGGCGTATCGGAGGCGCGGGACCACTCCAGGGCAGCGCGGCGGGCGGCTCGACGACGACATCGCGGGCCTCGCGCTGAGGCGCTCCGGGGAGCGGGACCGAGGGGGAGCCTTTGTGGCGGCCTGTCGGGGAGGCGCTTCCCTCCCGGTTCATTGACAGGTCCGGACCAAAGCGCAACGCTGAGAGCGCTCTCAGAATTTCTCGAATCGGCCGTCGTCGAACGGAGACAGGGCATGTTACGGACACTCCGACACCGGGCCGCAGCCGTGAGATGGTCCCTCATCACGGTTCTCGCGGGCGCACTGCTCGGGACCGGCGTGGGGGCGCCGGCCCACGCCGCCGTCCCCGCGACGATCCCCTTGAAGATCACCAACAACTCGGCCCGCGGCGAGCAGGTGTTCATCTACAACCTGGGCACCGAACTGTCGACCGGACGACAGGGGTGGGCCGACGCGGGCGGCACGTTCCATCCCTGGCCGGCGGGTGGGAATCCGCCCACTCCCGCGCCGGACGCCTCGATCCCGGGCCCTGCGGCGGGGCAGTCGGCGACCATCCGCATACCGAAGTTCTCCGGCCGCGTGTACTTCTCCTACGGCCAGAAGCTGGTGTTCAAGCTGACCACCGGAGGCCTGGTCCAGCCCGCCGTGCAGAACCCGACCGACCCGAACCGGAACATTCTGTTCAACTGGTCGGAGTACACACTGAACGACTCCGGCCTGTGGCTCAACAGCACCCAGGTCGACATGTTCTCCGCGCCGTACGCGGTCGGCGTACAGCGAGCGGACGGCAGCACCGCGAGCACCGGCCGGCTCAAGCCCGGCGGGTACAACGGCGCCCTCAACGCCCTCAGGGCACAACCCGGAGGCTGGGCCAACCTGATCCAGACCCGCCCCGACGGCAGCGTGCTGCGCGCCCTGTCGCCGCTGTACGGAGTGGAGACCGGGGCACTGCCGGCGTCGGTCATGGACGACTACGTCAACCGCGTCTGGCAGAAGTACGCCACCTCGACACTGACGGTCACGCCCTTCGCCGACCAGCCCGCCACCAAGTACCACGGCCGGGTCTCCGGCGGCGTCATGAACTTCACCAACAGCGCAGGCACGGTCGTCACCAGCTTCGAGAAGCCGGACGCCTCCTCAGTCTTCGGCTGCCACAGGAAGCTCGACGCACCGAACGACCTCGTACGCGGCCCGATCTCCCGCACGCTCTGCGCGGGGTTCAACCGCTCCACGCTCCTGGTCAACCCCGACCAACCCGACTCCGGTGCCGATGCCTTCTACAAGGACGGAGTCACCAACCACTACGCCCGGGCGATCCACGCGCAGATGGCCGACGGGAAGGCGTACGCGTTCGCCTTCGACGACGTCGGCCATCACGAGTCACTCGTTCACGACGGCAGCCCGCGCCAGGCCTACCTCACCCTGGAGCCCTTCAACTGACCTCAGAGGCCAGGTCATTCGAGGCGTTCGGTGTAGGCCTCGGTGGGAGGTGCCGGTGTGGGGCTGGTCATGCCGACCGACCAGAAGCTCGTGATGCCTGGGACGGAGGTCACGTCGTTGAGGTACGGCGCCGGCGCCGTACCCCCGGCCGGGCCTCGGACGACGGTCCAGGCGTCGCCGTCGCGGTGCAGATAGGTACTGCGGCTCTGGTCCCGGTAGTTCCAGCCCGTGATCCATACGGCGCGGCCCTGTGCGTCGCCGGCGATTCCGCTCAACGACCCGACGGTGAAGCCCACTTCCTCCCGCGTCCAGGAGGTGCCGTCCCAGTGGCTCAGGGCAGGGCTGCCGGGGCGGCCGGGCGGGCCGCCGATGCCGGCCTCGGTGCCCACCGCCCAGACGTCGTCCGGACCGGCCGCGTGGAGATCGGCGACGCCCAGCCGCAAGCCCGCGATCGGGGGCAGGACCGTCCACGACCCGTCCCAGCGGGCCACAAGTCCCGACCAGCCGCCGCCGTTCGACTGGTCACCGCTCACCCAGACCTCACCCGAGGAGCGCAGGACGACCCGGTACAGACTCGCGCTCTCGACAGGGAGCGGGTCCAGCCATTGCCACTCCCCGCCATCCCCGTGGAGCAGCCGGACGCCGCCGCCCCGACTGCCGCAGATCCACACCTGCCGGTCCGGGCCGACCGCCACCGCGGTGAGGCGGACGTCCGACTCACCCACGCCCGGGAACGTGGCCTCGCGCCAAGTCGTCCCGTCCCAGCGCAGCAGCGGGCTACCGGTCCCGACCGGCTGGGCCACACTCCATGCCGAGGCGGCGCAGACACCGGCGACGTCGGTCAATCGGGTGTGGCTCAGATGCGACAGGTCGGTCTTCGTCCAGGCACCGCCGTTCCAGAGCATGGCCAGCCCCCGTCCCTGCGACGGTCCGGCCCGCCCCTCCTCGCCCACCGCCCAGGCCAGTTGAGGTCCGGCAGCGGCGATACGGCGCAGCTGAGCGGCCGGAGTGCTGCCGGGCGCCGGCACGGCCTGCCAGCCTTCTGCCCGGGGCGCCGGTACATCGGCCCGGGCCACGGCCGGGCCGAGCGCGAACCCCGAGGCCGTGCCGATCGCCCCTGCTAAGAATCGTCTTCGTCTCACCGCTGGGTCCCTCCAGTCGGATGGGCAGACAGGAGGAACCACCGTGAATCAGTGAACCGCGCAGGTCTAGTCGTCCAAGTGACAAATCCCCCCGAAATCCCAGCGATGCCGGTTCAGGCGCCCGGCGTCAGGCCCAGGGTGTTGAGCACCCCGTACACGCCGAGGAAGAGGATCGCCGCGCTGCTGATGACGAGGGCGGCGGTGAGCCAGAGGTTGGCGCGGAAGCGGGGCGGGACGCCGGTGTAGCGCAGGCGCCAGACCGCGATCACCACGGCGAGGAGGAAGATGCCGCCGCCGATGCCGCCGATCTGCACCATCAGGACCGGGGACTGGACCCACAGGAAGAACGACATCCACACCGGGGGCAGGCACCAGGTGAGGATCCGGATGGTGCGGGTGCGGACGCGCATGTCCTTCCAGTCGATCACGCCGAGCAGACCGAGGGTGTTGGTCCACAGCCGAGGGACGCTGGCCGACGAGGCGACAGTGACCGAGAAGAGCACGGAGATCGCGCCGGCCAGGAAGAGGTACTCGGCCCAGGGGCCGAGCGTGTCGGTGTAGCTGTGCGACAGCGTGGTGATCATGTCGTTGCCCTCGGGCACCAGACCCTGCGGATGCAGCACCGAGGCGCCGATCACGTAGAACGACAGAGTGCACAGGGTGCACACGATCCAGGACACGCCCACGTCGAGCCGCATGACCTTGAGCCAGCCCTCGGCGCGCCGGGCGCGCTGCTCGGTCCCGTCGTCCGGGCCGGTCCAGCGGGCGTAGCCCTTCTCCAGACACCAGTAGGTGTACGTCGTCATCTCGTCGGCGCCGACTCCCGTGATGCCGAACATGGCGAGGGCGATGCCGACCGTGCCGGCCGGGATCTGGAAGCTGAGCCCGTCGACGAGCTGGTCGGTGCCGTAGCCGAAGGCGGTCAGAGGAAGGGCGAGGGCCAGGCCGACGGTGATCACCGTCTTGAGCGTGATGCCGATGACCTCCACCCGCTCCACGACGTGGTACTTGCCCGTCTGGAGGATGAGGATGGCCGCGGCGGTGACGATCACGGCCCAGATCGTGAGGGAGGCGGTGCTCAGCGACCCGCCGTGGATCGGGAAGAGGATGGAACAGGCGGCCGCGGTACCGCCGATGATGCCGCCGCGCTGGAACATCTTGGCGAAGTCCATGCCGATCCACAGCCAGTTGATCCAGCTGAGGCGGCCGATGCGGGGGCCGACGTCACGGAAGCCGTCCAGCGCGGGGCGGCCGTTGAGAATGGTCCAGCGGGCCAGCTCCATCTGCACCCAGACCTTGACCGCGGTGGAGATGATCACGAGCCACAGCAGGGCGAAGCCCGCCTTCGCGCCGAGCGCGGTGGTGGTGATCAGCTCACCGGAGCCGACGACCGCGGCGGACAGGATGAGCCCGGGGCCGAGGTGGCGCAGGCGGCCGCGGAAGGTGTCGGGGGCCGGGCGGGCGTCTTCGGCGCGCAGCGCGTACGGGTCGGGCTGCGGGGGTGGCGGTGCCGCGGCGGCGCCGTCGGTCGACGTTATGGCCATGTCAGGTCCTAGGGATCCTCCGGCGTCGTCGCCGGTATCCGGTATGGGGACGGGCGTGGGGGGGGCGGGTTTGGAGGTGACCGGGCTCAGCGGGCCTGGTGGTGGGGCGCCTCGCCCGCCAGTACGCGCACGACGTCCTCGGCCACCATCGCGCCCATGGCCTGGTTGGCCTCCGGAGTGCAGGCGGCCATGTGCGAGGTGAGGAGGGTGCGGGGCGCCTCGCGCAAGGGGTGGTCGGCGGGCAGGGGCTCGGTGCTGAAGGCGTCGAGGGCGGCGGCCCCGAGGTGCCCGGAATGCAGCAGGGCGGCGAGCGCGCTCTCGTCGACCAGGCCGCCGCGTGCCGCGTTGACCAGGATCGCGCCCGGCCGCATCGCCGCGAGGCGGGCCCGGTTCAGCAGTGGCGTGCCGGACGGGTCGGGCGGGGAGTGCAGGCTGACGGCGTCGGCGCGGACCAACAGCTCGTCGAGGGCGGCCGGTTCGGCTCCGCGCGCGCGGACGTCGTCGTCGGTGACGTACGGGTCGTGGGCGAGTACGCGCATCCCGAAGGCCTGGGCGTAGCCGGCGAGCAGACGGCCGATACGGCCGAAGCCGATGATGCCGAGCGTTCTGCCGTGCAGCTCGGGGCCGAAGAACTTCGGCCAGCCGCCCGACTCCACCGCGCTGTGCGAGGCGGTGAGGGAGCGCGCCGCCGACAGGAGCAGACCGAAGCTGTACTCGGCCACCGCACGGGAGTTGCTGCCCGGCGCGCACACCACCGGTATGCCGCGCGCGTGGGCGGCGGCCACGTCGATGGTGTCCACGCCGACGCCGTGCTTGGCGATCACCTTTAGGCGGGGAGCGGCGTCCAGCACCTCGGCGGTGATGGTGTCCATGCCGACGATCAACGCGTCCGCCCCGGCGGCGTGGGTGAGGAGTTCGGCGGTGGGCAGGGCCGCGTCGGCGCGGGGGCGGAACGGTCCCGCCCCGGCCTCGTCCAGGATCTGCCAGGGGCGCGCCGAATGCCGGGCGAAGGTGGGCGTCGTGATGAGCGTGGACGGCATCAGCGCGCTCCGCCGCGCGCCGCTTCGAGGTGGGACGTGGCGATCTTCTGGAGGTGTACGACGTCGGCGGCGACCGTGGCGAACGTGTAGCCCTCGGCCAGGCGCCGGGCGGCGCTCGCCCCGTCGGCGTTGTGGATGCCGGCCGCGATCCCCGCCGACTCGGCCGCCTTGCTGATGCGGGCCAGGGCCTGCTCGAACTCCTCCTGCACGGACGGGTCGGTGGACGTCGCGCCGCCGATGGCCAGGCGCAGGTCGGACGGGCCGACGTAGATGCCGTCGAGGCCGGGCGTCGCGCAGATCGCCTCCACGTTGGCGAGACCGTCGGCCGTCTCGATCATCGCGAGCACGGCGGTCTGCTCGTGGGTGTCGGCCGGGTTGGGCCCGATCCGGAGCTGGGCGCGCATCGGCCCGTACGAGCGGCGGCCGAGCGGAGGGTAGCGGACGGCGGCGACGGCGTCCGCGGCGTCCTGGGCGTTGTCGATCAACGGGACGATGACGGCGGTCGCGCCCGCGTCCAGCGCCTTGCCGATGTAGGTGAGGTCGTTGGCCTCGACGCGCACCATGCCGACGGCGGTGCTGCCCTTGGTGTCGGTGGCCAGGAGGTTGTTCAGCATGCCCTGGTAGCCGAAGAGTCCGTGCTGGGCGTCGAAGGCGAGGTAGTCGTAGCCGATGCGGGCGAGGCGCTCGGCGGCGATCGGGGAGTCGAGCAGGGACCAGTAACCGATGAGCCGCTCCCGGGCGCGCAGGGCGGCGGTGAACTCGGCTGAGGTGCGGCCGGTTGCCATGATGTCTCCGTAACTGCAGGGGGCGGGGAGGTCGTCAGCGGTTGTAGGCGGGCATCGGGCCGCGGAGGCGGGCGCCCACCTCGTCGCAGGCCGCCAGCACGTCGGCGGGCAGCTCTCCCGCGCCGGCGGCGGCGATATTGGCCCTGAGGTGGTCGACCTTCGAACCGCCGAGCAGCAGCGCGTCGGTGGAGGGGCGGGACAGCAGCCAGCGCAGGGCGAGCGCGGTCAGCGGCAGGCCCGCGTCGTCGGCGATACGGGTGAGGTCGGTGACGGCGCGGAAGAGGTCCTCGTTCCAGTACCGCTCGCGGTACATCGCGGCCAGCCTGGAATCACCGAATCGGCCGCTGCCCGGGGCCTGCCCGAAGGCGTGGCGGCCGGTGAGCAGGCCGCCGCCGAGCGGGTTGTAGACCATGGTGCGCAGGCCGGTGACGGCGGCGTACTCGACGTACTCCTCCTCGATGCGCCGCGCCAGCAGGTTGTGCAGCTGCTGGGCGACGACCGGGCGGGGCGCGCCGACCTCGTGAGCCACTCGGCCGAGCTCGGCGATCTGCCAGGCGGCGAAGTTGGAGACGCCGAGCGCGAGGACCTTGCCCTCCCGCACGAACTCGGCGACGGTCGCCAGGGTCTGGGCCGTCGGTGTCGCGCGGTCCGGCTGGTGCAGGTAGAAGAGGTCGACATGGTCGGTGCCCAGACGCTTCAGGCTGCCGTCGAGGGCGGCGCGCAGGCCCTCGGGGGAGAGCGGCGCGTGGTCGCCCTGGTCGGGGTGCGGGATGCCGGCCTTGGTGGCGAGGACGATCCGGTCGCGGCGCCCGGGCAGCAGCTCGGCGAGGAAGCGCTCGCTCTCGCCGCCCGCGTAACCGTTGGCGGTGTCCACGCCGGTGATGCCCGCGTCGAGCGCCGCGTCCAGCATCGAGGCGGCCGTCGTGCGGTCCACGGTGTCGCCGAAGGTCATCGTGCCGAGGACGAGACGGGACAGCGGGACGGGGACGTGCGGGAGTTCGATGCCGACGGTCACGGCGTTTCCTTCCGGGGCGGGTGATGCGATGTCGTGGCGGATGTGCGCATCTCCGGTGGTGCCGGGCGGCGGGCCGGGCGCCTGATGTGCGTCCCCGGTGCGCCTGGTGCGTCGCATGGGCGGGTGGCGTCGCCGTCCATGGGTGACAGGCGTCGACGCCATGAGGAACGCTCGCATGGCTGCGCGGAACGCGCAAGGGATCTCGCGTGAATCGCGCAAGGAGTGTCATCATCCGGGCGGGTCGATCGTGCTCTGGTTCACCGCCCGACACAGTGCGCATGGTCTCCGGGACGTCGTGCGTCCGGACGGCGTCCCCCTGCACGGGCACGGACGGCCGACGCGTCGCGCTCCATCGCCGAGGCGTTGCGGCCGTACTGGCACAAGCGCTGCGCAGATTGCGCAGACTCACCGCGCACGGCGCGCACGGCACGTCTGCCTGCTGCCGGCAGGGCCGGGCTCGCCCGCCGCCCCGACCTCGTCCTGACCGGCGGTGAGACGGCGCGTGCCAGATGCCGTACGGGTGCCCCCGTTCACGACCGAGGGCGCGCCCCCTGGCCGTCCCCGCCGCGCGGCCGAGCGGTGCTGTCGCGCAGCACGAGGCGGGTCGGGACGAGCGTGGTGCCGTGTCCCGTCGGGTCCTGTCCGGGGCGGCGGATCTTGCTCAGGACCCCTTCGACGCAGAGTCGGCCCACTTCGGGGAAGTCCTGGTGGACGGTGGTGAGGGGCGGGAGGAAGGACGCCGCCTCGGGGATGTCGTCGAAGCCGACGACGCTGATGTCCTCGGGGACCCTGCGGCCGCGTTCGTGCAGGGCCCGCAGCAGGCCCAGGGCCATCTGGTCGTTGGCGGCGAACACGGCCGTGCAGTCCTGCTGCTCCGCGATCCGCAGACCGGCCCGGTAGCCGGACTCGGCCGACCAGTCGCCGCGCACGAGGGGCGGGGGGCGGCGGCCCGCTTCGGTGAGGGTGGTGTGCCACGCGTTGGCGCGGCGCTGGGCGGCGAACGAGTCCTCGGGCCCGGCCAGGTGCCACACCGTGTCATGGCCGAGGTTCAGCAGATGCCGTACGGCGTCGCGGGCGCCGCCCACCTGGTCGGTGTCGACCACGGTGTAGCGGTCCCCGGCGTCCGAGTCGGCCACCACGACCTGGACGCCGGGCGGCAGTGAGACGGTCGCCGCGTCCAGCAGATGGATCTCCATGATGACGATGACGGCGTCCACGGCGAGTTCGCCCAGCCGGGAGAAGGCCCCGTTCACCTCGTCCTGCGTCGGCACGGCGACGGGCAGGAGCGTGACGGCGTAGCCCTGCTGGGCGGCGGACGTGGCGATGGCCTCCAGGGTGCGGATGTTGCCCATGGTGGAGAGGGAGAAGGTGATCACGCCGAGGGTGCGGAACTCGCCGCGTTTGAGCGCCCGCGCGGCGCTGTTGGGCCGGTAGCCCAGCTCCCGCATGGCGGCCATGACCTGTTGCCGGGTCTCGTCGGTGACGCCGGGGAAGCCGTTGGAGACACGGGAGACCGTCTGGGAGGAGACGCCGGCCAGGTGCGCGACGTCGGCCATGGAGGCGCCCCGGCGGGGACGGGCGGCCCGCCTTCTCGTGCCCGCCGGTGTGCCGTCACCGTCCGCTGTGCCCACTTTGCCTCCTGGCTCTCCGGACCGCGCAACTTTCGGTTCGGAACGACTCCTTGACCACTGAGATTCGGACAGTGTAGACATCCCGCCAGTGCATGTTTACGTAAACATTACGAGCCGAAACTAGACGAGAACGCACTGAACCGCACCTAACCGAACCCTGCTGGAGTACTCGACATGGCACACAGCACCCGTAAGAGAAGGCTCCTGGGGGTCGGCGTCACGGCCCTCGCGGCCGGGACCGTTCTGGCCGCCACTACGCTGCCGGCCGCGCACGCGGAGACCACCGCCGCCGCTTCCGTCACCGTCGCGCCCGACCCCTCCTACCAGCAGGAGAAGTTCGAGGGCTGGGGCACAAGCCTGGTCTGGTTCGCCAACGCCACCGGCGACTACCCGCCCGCGATACGGGAGAAGCTGGCGAAGCTCCTCTTCGGCGACGACGGCCTCGCCCTGAACATCGCCCGCTACAACATCGGCGGCGGCAACGCCCCCGACGTCAAGGACTACCTGCGGGCCGGCGGAGCGGTCGAGGGCTGGTGGAAGGCCCCGGCGGGCACCACCCGCGAGGACGTCGACTGGTGGGACGCCGACGACCCCGCCGACTGGAACAACAAGGCCGACAAGACCCAGCGCTGGTGGATCGACCGCATCAAGAAGGACATCACCCACTGGGAGACCTTCAGCAACTCGCCGCCGTGGTTCATGACCGAGAGCGGCTACGTCTCCGGCAACTTCGACGCGGGCAAGGACCAGCTCAAGACGGAGTCCGTCGACGACTTCGCCAAGTATCTGGTGGGTGCCACCGAGCGGCTGGAGAAGGCGCACGGCATCAAGGTCGACACCCTCGACCCCTTCAACGAGCCGAACACCAACTACTGGGGCACCAAGCTCGGCGCGGACGGCGAACCCGTCGGCGGCCGGCAGGAGGGCGCCCACATCGGCCCCGAGCTCCAGCAGAAGGTGATCCGCGCGCTGGGTCCGACGCTGGAGAAGTCACGGACCGGCGCCGAGATCTCCGCGATGGACGAGACCAACCCCGGCACCTTCTCCACCAACTGGAACTCTTACCCGCAGGAGGTCCGCGACCTCGTCGGCCAGATGAACGTCCACACCTACGGCACCAGCCAGCGCACCACCGTGCGCGACCTGGCCAAGGCCGCCGACAAGCCGCTGTGGATGAGCGAGGTCGAGGGCGACTGGGGCGACGGCCAGAGCTTCACCGACATGCGGCCGGGCCTGGGCCTCGCCCAGCGCATCGTCGACGACCTGCGGGAACTGGAGCCCAAGGCCTGGGTGTTCTGGCAGCCCGTCGAGGACTACGACAACATGAAGCCCGGCGGTGAGTCCGCGAAGGGCGGCAACTGGGGCGAGATCCAGCTCTCCTTCAGCTGCACCTCGAAGGACACCCTCGAGAGCTGCCCGATCTACACCAACACCAAGTTCGACACCGCCCGTAACTTCACCCACTACATCAAGCCCGGCGACCGGCTGATCAAGACGGACGACACCTCCAGCGCGGCCGCCGTCTCCCGCAAGGGCGACGCGGCGACCGTCGTCCACGTCAACAGCACCACCGAGGCCCGCGACATCACCCTCGACCTGTCGAAGTTCGGCCGGGTCTCCTCCCGCGCCACCGTCACCCCCGTGGTGACCAGCGCCGACGGCAAGCTGGAACGGCAGAAGCCGGTCCGGGTCACCGGCAAGCAGGCCACCGTCACCGTGCCCGCCCAGTCCGTGACGTCCTTCCTCGTCAAGGGTGTGTCCGGTGTCGCCAAGGACGCGGCCGAGCTCCAGAAGGGCCACACCTACCGGCTGACCGGCGTCCAGAGCGGCAAGGACCTCACCATCGCCGACAACGGCACCGGCCTCGTCATCAAGAGCGCCGCGGCCGACCCGACCGGTCAGCAGTGGAAGGTGGAGCAGATCCGCGGCGACGACAACCGCAAGCGGTACGTCTTCGCCGAGGCGACGCAGGACAAGCGGCTCGCCATCCGTGACGGCAAGCTGGTGGCCGAGCCCGACGAGGGCCGACGCGACGACGCCGCCCAGTGGATCATGTCCAGCACCGGCGACGGCACCTGGACCCTCGTCAACGCCGCCACCGGCCAACTCCCTGACGTCGGCGGCCAGTCCACGAACGAAGGCGCCGCGGTCGGCGTCTGGCAGCCCAACTCCGGCGCCAACCAGCGCTGGAAGGTGACGGAGGTGACGACGGGCACGGCGTCCGACAGCGACGGCTCGCGCGCCGGGTAACACCTACGGCGCCGCCCCGGCTGCGACCTTCACGCGGCCCGGGGCGGTGCCGTCGTATGCATGGCCATGGGTCGAGCCCGGGAGGGGCGACAAAGCAGGGTGAATCCCACGTGCCGGTGCAGGGAATGCATCGGCCATGAGCGATGACGCCAAGGGCGGAAGCAGCGCACCCGAGACTGAGGAATCGACCCGTCGCTACTACGAGACCAGCGATGTCGACGCCTTCTACGACGCTGTCTGGGGCGGGGAGGACATCCATATCGGGATCTACGCTCACGAACAGGAGGGGATCGCGGAGGCCTCCCACCGCACCGTGCAGCGGGCCGGGGACCGGATCGCGGACCTCCTCGGCCCTGGCGCGACCGTGCTCGACCTTGGTTCGGGGTACGGCGGCTCGGCCCGAGTGCTCGCCGAGCGGTTCGGGTGCCGGGTGGTGGCCCTCGATCTCAGCGAGGAGCACAACCGGCGCCACCGCGAGGCCAACGCCGGCCGCGGACTCGACGGGCTGATCGAAGTCGTCACCGGCTCCCTGAATCACCTGCCCTACGAGGCGGAGCGCTTCGACGTGGTGTGGTCCTTGGAGGTGCTGTGCCATGTGACCGACCGGGACGGCGCGTTGGACGAGGCGGTGCGGGTGCTCAAGCCGGGCGGGGCGCTGATCTTCTCGGACATCATGGCGGCCGAGGACACTCCGCCCCAGGCCCTGCGGCCCGCACTGGCCCGGCTCGGCGTGCAGAGCCTGGCGACGCGGTCCTTCTATCTCAAGAGCCTGTCCAGGCTCGGCCTGCAGGCCGACTTCGACGACCACAGCGCGCACCTCGCCACCCATTACGCGCGTCTCGACGAGGAAGTGCGCCGCCGCTCCGCCGAACTGCGCCGCGTCATCAGCCCGGCCTACGTCGACGATCTGCTGGCCAACCTTCCCCTGTGGACGGACCTCACCCGCCGGCAGCAGCTGCGCTGGGGCCTCTTCCACGCTCGCCGCACCGGCTACTGATTCGGTTCGGCCCAGATCGTCCGGACGTGGCCGACGTCCCTTTGCCGGCGGACGGCTGCGGGGGAGTCGGAGTTAGGGTGCCGGGTCGGCCGACTTCGAGAACTACTCGGTCCTCAAGCCCGGCGGGCACCAACCGCCCCAGCTGAACACGCTGTTCGACGAGGTCGTCGCCTGGAGCACCGCCCTGGCCGGCGCGAAGGCCGCCTGATGCGGGGCGTCACGAGGGGGAGGGAACGTCGCCCTCAGGGCTTCCGCGAGGGAAGCACCGCCCGTACCTCCCACCCCACCCCACCGCGCGGCCCGGTCGCCAGTTCGCCGCCCAGTGCCGTCACCCGCTCCTTGAGGCCGACGAGGCCGAAGCCGCCGCCGTGGGCGGCTGCCGGGAGTTGGGTGCTGCCGCGGCCGTCGTCCGTCACGGTCACCTCCAGCCGGCCGGTGGCATCGCGCAGCCCGACCTCGATGCGGGTGGCGTCGGCCGCGTGCCGGCGGATGTTGGTCAGCGCTTCCTGGACGACTCGGAAAGCGGCGGCCTGCACCTCGTGCGGGAGGTCGTCGGGCAGGGCGGGGTCGAGGTGCAGGACGACCTGTTGGCCCGGGGTGGCGAAGCCCTCGGTCAGTTCCGCGATGCCCGCGAGGTCGCCGACCGGTCGATGGCCCGCCTCGGAAGGCGTGTCCCGCAGGACGCCGACCGTGCGGCGCATCGAGGCGAGGGCCTCGGTCGCGGCGCGTTCGATGCCGGCCAGGACGGGGTCCAGGTCCTGCGGCTGGGTGGTCGCCATCATGCGGGCCACCTGGGTCTGCACCAGGATGCCGGTCACGTGGTGGGCGACGAAGTCGTGCAGGTCGGCGGCGATGGCGAGGCGTTCGCCGCGGCGGGTCTCGCTGACGGCGACGGTGCGCCGGTAGTCCATCGAGCGCAGATAGCCCGCGAGCCCGCCGACGAGGCCGACCAGCAGCAGGCCGATCATCTCCAGGCCCATCAGGTCACTGCTCAGCGTCACATCGCCGCGTACGGGCAGCGTGAGCAGTGCGACGGCGTCGAGGACGCCGCACACCAGAGCCCAGGGCGACGGACAGTGCCGTACGGCGATGAAGAGCAGGGACAGCAGGATCATGATCTCGCCCGGACCGAACACGACCGGCCCTTCGACCAGCAGCGATGCCGCTGTGAGGAGGATCGAGGCGAGCGCGGGCACACCGGTGCGCACCTGAGGGGTGAGCCACTCGGGCCGCCGCCCGGCCGGCCACAGCACGGCGGCGAGTCCGATGAGCACCACGGCCAGGGTCTGCCAGACGGGGTCCGCGGTCGGCAGGACACTCGACCCGTCGGCGCCGGCGTAGAGAACCACGTCGATGACGGACGCGGCGAGCAGGACGCCGACGGCGAGGCCACGGGCGCAGCCCCGGGCGGAAGCAGGCTTCATCCCGATCACAGTAGGCCGGCCGCCCGGCTGCGGAATCGGCCGAACGGCCGAGGAGCCGCCCGCGACCATGGCCGTTCGGCCGAGGCGCGCGCCCGGGCCCGCGGGCGAGATTGGAGCCGCACCCTGGAAGTTCGAGCGCCGAGAAGGGCCACGCCCCACCATGAGCACCGTTCTGGCCGGATACGGCCTCGTCAAGAAGTACGGCTCCACCACCGCCCTCGCCGGCGTCGACGTGGAGGTCCGCGAACGCGACTCGCTGGCCATCATGGGCCCGTCCGGGTCCGGAAAGTCGACCTTGCTGCACACCCTCGCCGGGATCATCCGGCCCGACGGCGGCCAGGTGCTGCTGCGCGGCGAGCGAAGCGAGATGGGGGTCCCCCCGGCCGAAGGCTGGGGGCGCATCGACAGGCTCGGCGAGAACCGGCTCAGCGCGCTCCGCCGCAAGCGGTTCGGGTTCGTGTTCCAGTTCGGCCAGCTGCTGCCGGAGCTGCCCGCCGAGGAGAACGTCGCGCTGCCGCTGATGCTGGAGGGCGTGCCGCGCGGGAAGGCCGTCGAACGGGCCCGCCGCTGGTTCGCACCGCTCGGCCTCGAAGGGCTGGAGGGACGCCGCCCCGGCCAGCTCTCCGGCGGCCAGGCACAGCGCGTCGCCATCGCCCGCGCCCTGGCCGTCGAACCCGACGTCGTCTTCGCGGACGAACCGACCGGCGCCCTGGACCAGAACACCAGCGCCGAAGTCATCCGGCTTCTCACATCCGTCACCCGCGCCTCCGGCGCCGCCCTGGTGATGGTCACCCACGACGCCGACGTCGCCGCGCACTGCGACCGCGTCCTGCATGTCCGCGACGGCCGCATCAGCAACTACAGCCAGTACACGGTCGCCTGACCCCGACCGCACACCACCGGAGAGCCCCATGCGTTCCCCCGTCCTGCCCCTGACCTGGCACCTGACCAGGTCCGCCGGCCGCCGTGGCCTCCAGAGCCACCTCCTCGCGGCCGGTGCCGCCGCCGTCGGCTCGTTCCTGCTGCTGGTGATGGTCGCCGTCTCCCTCGGTGCGGGCACCCGCGCCGACCACACGACATGGCGCACCCCCGATGCCGTACCGGCCAAGGACGCGACGGCGGTCCAGGTCACGACCACGACGTACGTACGCCAGGAACCCGTCACCGTCGTCAACCTGGCCCAACGGCCCGACCGCGAGCAGACCCCCGCGCCCCCCGGCCTGAGCGGCTTCCCGAAGCCGGGCCAGGTGTACGTCTCTCCCGCCCTGGCCGAGCTGCTGCACAAGCTCCCCGCCGGCCAACTCGCCGACCGCTTCCCGAAGACGAAGACCTACGGCACGCTCGGTGCCGCCGCTCTCGCCTCCCCCGACGAACTGGTCGCGGTGGTCGGGCGGGCGCCCGGTGACGCGGCCGTGGCCAAGACCGCCGGGGAGCAGAACTACTACGACGACGGGCTGACGAAGCGCGCGCCGGTCTCCGGGTTCGCCGACACCAAGGCGAGCGTGTTCACCGGCGCCGACCAGGGGACCGTGCTGCTGGGTGTGGTGCTGCTCGTCATGCCGGTCGTCGTGCTGGCCTCGGCCGCCGGACGGCTCGGCGCGGCCCGGCGTGAACAGCGGCTCGCCGCCCTGCGCCTTGCCGGGGCGACACCGCGCCAGATCCTCGCCATGACCGCCGCCGAATCGGCGGGAGTCGGCGCGGCGGGCGCGCTGGCGGGAGCGCTCGCCTACACGGCGCTGCTGCCCGCGCTCGCCGCACTCCCGTACGGCGTCGGCGGCTGGTACACCGGCCAGTTGTGGGTCGGACTGCCGTGGCTGGCCGCGGTCGTGGCCGCGGTGACCGCCCTCATCACGGTCAGCGCGGTGACGATGCTGCGCAAGGTGGCCACCTCGCCCCTCGGCGTGGCCCAGCAGGCCGATCCTCGTCGCACCCGGGCGATCCGACTGCTGCTGTTCGTCGCCGTCCTGCTCTACATCTGGGCGACCACGGGCCAGGGCGGCCAGCTGAAGACCCAGCAACTCCTCGCCCTGCTGGGGCTCTTCTACGGCGCGTTCTGGCTGTTCGGCCCCTGGGTCGTGGACCGGCTGGGCCGCATCGTGGGCCGCCGCGCCAAGCGCCCGGCCACGCTGCTGGCCGCGCGCCGGCTCAGCGACGACCCGCGCGGGGCCTGGCGCACCGTCAGCGGCCTGGTGCTCGCCGGGTTCGTGGCCGGGTTCTTCTCGGTCAGCTCGCTGGGTTCCGAGGGCCCGAGCCATGAGGGCCAGGTGGCGGTGATCACCGCGAACGCCGCCGACGCCCGGCACACCGCCGCCGAGGCCCGTACCGCGTTGCACCGGGCGGGCGTCACGGCGACCGTCAGCGTCACGAGCGAGGACGACTTCGACAGTCTGCTGAGCGGAGTCGACGGCGTGATCGCCGATGTCCCCGGTGGGCAGGAGCGCATCGACACGGCCGTCACCGCGCTTACGCCGCTGGGTTCGGGCAGGTACCCTTTCACGCAGGCGTACGTGTCCGCTCCGGACGACACCATCACCGCCCGGGTCGCCACCGTGAGCACCGCCACCCTGGTGCTGAGCTTCCTCGTCGCCGCCGCCTCCGCCGGGCTCACCGCCGCCGCGAACGTCCTCGACCGGCGCCGCGTGTACGGCCTGCTGCGACTGGCCGGCACCCCGCTGGAGGTCCTCGACCGGGCCCGCGTCCGCGAGACGGTCATCCCGCTGGCCGTCCTGGCGGGCGGCACCACCGCGATGGGCGCCTTCGGTGCCATGCAGCTCAACAAGGCGGCCGGCACCACGATCAACACCTCCGGTGCCGTGGAGCTGGTGATCTGCCTGGCCGTCGGCGCACTGGCCATGCTCGCCGCCATCACCGCGAGCAGGCCGCTGCTGCGGAAGGTGACGGCGGGCCCGGCACAGACGGCGGACTGACCGGCGTCAGATATCCCGACGTCCCACTTTCTCCTCGCTGACCGCGGAGAGGTGATCGCGCAGGAAGTCGGCGGCTTCGGTGCGCTTCCCGGCGAGGAGCAGGTCGGCGAGCCGTACGTGTTCGGCGCAGCGGACGAGGGCGCGATCGCGTTGAAGTGAGCGCCGGTACTCGATGAGGCGGCGCAGGCGGTCGACGCGGCGCAGGGCGTCGATGAAGAAGGAGTTGTGGCTGCAGGCCATGACGACTTCGTGGAAGCGGCTGTTGAGGTCGTACAGCCGGGCGTTGCCGATGTCCCGGATCTCGCCGTCCACCAGGCGCTGTTGCTGGGCGCGGACCGTTTCGAGGGCGTCGCGGTCCAGGACGAAGCCGGGTTCGAGGAGGGCGGCGGGCTCGATGGTGAGGCGGAAGCGGTAGCTGTCGGCGTAGGCGTCCATCGAGGTGAGCATGGGCTGGAACTCCCAGCCGTAGCCGGGGAGTCGTTCGATCCAGCCCTCGACGGCGATACGGCGCAGGATGTGGGTGAGCTGCCCCGGCATGAGGTCGTAGCGGCGGGCGAGGGTCTTCTCGGTGACCCGGTCGGGCAGTTCGCCGGCGAGGCGGTCGGCGGCGATGTGGAGGTAGGCGTCCTCGATGCCGTCCTCGGTGGCCGGGGCGGGGGCTGCCTGGGCGAGGTCCTGGCCGGTGAGGGCCACGGTGTAGCCGCCGCGTTCGGCCGGGGCCACGACGCCGTCCTCCGCCAGCAGGCGCAGGGCCTGGCGGACGGGAGAGCGGGAGACTTTCAGCTGGTTGGCGAGGGCGCGTTCGACCAGGCGTGTGCCTACGGGCAGTCCGCCCTCGGCGATGTGCTGGACGATGTGCGCCGCGGTCCGGCGCGCCAGGGGAGTGGGCGGCGTCATCGTCTGGTGCCTCCGCGAGCGTGCCGGGTGCGGCCGGGACCGGATGTGATGCCGGGCGCCGGCGTCATGGGCGAGCCCGGAGTATACGTGTTCGACCTGCGGCGAAGCGGGGTGATCAGGCGTCGGGTTTGGTGTGTTCGGCGTCGACCCGCGCGGTGACACCGGTCTCGACGAGGGTGCGGGTGGCGTCCACCGAGGCGTAGATCCACAGGATCCGCATGGGCTCGGTGGCGGAGGCGTTGCGGAAGCGGTGTGGGGTGCCGGCGGCGACGTAGGTGGTGTCGAAGCGGCTCACGCGGTGTTCGGTGCCGTCGATCTCGACGATGGCGTCGCCTTCGAGGATGGTCACGCTCTCGGGGCAGTTGTGGGTGTGGAGCGGGATACCGGCGCCGCCCTCGAAGAGCGTCTGGCCGGTGAGGAAGACCTCCGCTCCGGCCGCCCGGGTGACCAGGGGGATGGTGCGGGCGCCACCGCCGCGGCTGAAGGCGGTCAGCTCGGCCGGGCGCAGGACGGCGGGCGGGAATGCGGCGAAGCAGGGTTCAGTGGTGGTGGGTTCGGGGGACATGGGGCTGTCTCTCCGGGGCGTGAGGGGGCTCAGGCGGTCGGCGCGGCAGGGGTGTGCTGGACGTTGTGCCGGACGGTGTGGCAGATCTCCGCCGCGAACTCCGTCGTGCCGAGGGTGCCGCCGATGTCGCGCGTGCGCGTGGTGGGGTTGTCCAGGACGGCGTCCACCGCGTTGCTGATCAGGGCGGCGGCCCGCACGAGCCGGTCGTCGCCGTCGCGTTGGCCGCGCCAGTCGAGGAGCATCGCGGCGGAGAGGATCAGCGAGGTGGGGTTGGCGATGCCCTGTCCCGCGATGTCTGGGGCGGAGCCGTGCTGGGCCTGGGCCACGCACAGGGTGTCGGAGGCGTTGATGGAGCCGCCCAGGCCGAGGCTGCCGGAGAGTTCGGAGGCTTCGTCGGAGAGGATGTCGCCGAACATGTTGGTGGTGACGATGACGTCGAAGCGCTGCGGGCTGCGGATCAGCAGGGCGGCGGTGGCGTCCACGATGAGCTCTTCGAGTTCGACGTCCGGGAATTCCTCGGCCACCTTGCGCACTTCGCGCAGGAACAGGCCGTCCGACAGCTTGACCACGTTGGCCTTGTGGACGGCCGTGACCTTCTTCCGGCGGCCCCGGGCCAGCTCGAAGGCCGCCCTGGCCACACGTCGGCTGGCCAGGGCGGTGACCTTGCGCAGGGACAGGGCGGTGTCCTCGTCGGGCATGAACTCGCCGCTGCCCGCGTACATGTTGCGGTCCGAGTAGAAGCCCTCGGTGTTCTCGCGGACGATCACCAGGTCCATCGGGTGGCGCAGGATGCTCAGCTCGGGGTGGGAACGGCAGGGCCGGATGTTGGCGTAGAGCTGGAAGACGGTGCGCAGCTCGGCCGAGGGGTTGATGCCGCCCTCGGCGCGTGGCGGATAGCCGTAGTGCGAGACGGGGCCGAGCAGCACACCGTCCGCCTGCGGGACGCGCTTCAGCACGGCGTCCGGCAGCGTGGTCCCGGATGCGGCCAGGGAGGCGAGGCCGATGTCGTGGGTCTCATAGGTCAGGCCGAGCCCGAGCCGGCGGTCGACGCTGTTCAGCACATCGAGGGTGGCCGCCGTGATCTCGGGGCCGATGCCGTCGCCGGGCAGTACCAGGATCTTCACCGAAGGCCTTTCTGGAGAGGCGATGGCGCGTTCCGGACCACACGCTAGACGGCGGCTTGGTTTTTTGAAAGACCGTTGTACCGAACCTTCCATCAGGCACACGTACCGCTCGTGATCCACCGGGCGTTCAGGCACCTATTGCCTCCACCCCTCACCGTCGCAGCGCCGCCCTCCCCGGCAGCGTCACCGCCGCCAGGCCCAGCCCCACCGCGCCCCCGGCGAAGGCCGCGTACAGCAGCGGAGGTACGTAAGGGGACTCGCCGGTGAGGCCGCGCATCATCGGGATCAGTGTCGCGGCGGCGATGGCCGTGCCGAGGGCGATGCCCGCGAGGGCCACGAGGAGGCCCTCCCAGTGCAGCATCCGCATCACCTGACGGCGGGTCGAGCCGATGAGGCGCAGCGTGCCGAGTTCGCGGCGGCGGTCGAGGACGGTCATCACGAGGGTGTTGGCAGCGGCGACGGCCGCGAAGCCGCCGAGGACGGCGACCATCGTGTAGTTGGCCCAGGCGTTGAGCTCGCGGTCGGTGTTCTGCTCGACGACGTAGCCGGAGGCGTCGGTGACCTCGCCGAGCCCCGTGAGAGACCCCGCGTCCCCGCCCCGTACCAGCAGCGTGCTGTCGAAACCCGAGGTGACATGGGGTGCGAGGGAGGCGCGGTCCATGGTCACGGTCGCGAGGCCGAGCCCGCGGCCATACACGGCGACGACCTCGGGGCTGGTCCTGGTGCCGTCCGGAAGGTACATCGGCAGCCTGTCGCCCACCTCGACCTTCGCCGATGTCGCGAGCGTCCTGTCGATGGCGACCCGCCCCTTGCCGACGCGGTCCAGGCTGCCGCCGCGCACATCGAGGTCCTGCACCTTCGCGAGCTGTGCGCCGGAGCCGGAGATCCCCTGCGTCGTCGAGCCCTGCAGCCACCGGTCGCCGCCGGAGCCGACGGCAACCAGCACCTGAGTGTCCAGAAGGCCTACGGCTGCTTCGACGCCGGGCGCGCGGGCGGCCCGTTCGGCGGCGTCGGCGGGCAGTCCGGCCGGGTCCGTGACGACGTGGTCGGCGGTGACTCCGGCGCGCAACTGCTTCGCGGCGACATGGCTCTCGCTCGTGTGCATGAAGACGAGCGTCGAGGCGAAGGCCATGGCCAGCACGATCGGGGTGATCGCGGAGGCCAACCTGCGTGCGTTCGTACGGGAGTTGGCGGCCGCGAGTGCCGCCGAGGCGTCTCCGCCGCGCAGCGCCAGCCCGAACAGCGCCGCGCACAACCGCGCCACCAGCGGGCCGAGCAGCGCGACGGCGAGCATGAAGAGCATGACGACGCCGAGGGCCGCGTTCGCCGCGTCGTCCCCGGCCGCACGGGCGGCGACCACGGTGAGGAACCCGCCGCCGACGAGGGCGCCCAGACCGAGCAGTATCCGGATCACCCCCGGCCGCAGCCGCTCCACCGACGCCTCGGTGAGCGCCTGCCCCGGCTTGATCCTCGCGGGCCGGCGCCCGGCCGCCCAGCCCGCGGCGAGCGCGGTCAGCAGCCCCGCGCCGACGGCGACGACGAGCGGGATCCAGGAGACATGCAGCTCCACGGCCTCCGGGATGGCCCCACGGTCCTTGAGCTGCCCGAACCACCAGTGCGCGAGCCCGATCCCGGGCAGACAGCCGACCAGCCCGGCGAGCGGCGCGACGAGCAGCCCCTCGGCGGCGACCGCGCGACGGATCTGCCGTGGCGTGGCGCCGACCGCACGCAGCAGCGCGAACTCCCGGGCACGCTGGGCGACCGACAGGGCGACCGTGCCGGACGCGGTGAATACGGCGACGGCGGCGGCGATCCCGCCGAAGGAGCCGCCGAGCCCGGTCAGCATCTCCTTGGCGTAACCGAGCCCGCGGTCCTCGACGCCGCCGCGGTCGTCGCCGGTGTGCACCTCGGCACCGGAGCCGGCGAGCGCCTTCTTCACCCCGGCGGCGAGCGCGTCGGCGTCCACCCCGCCCCCGGCCGTCACGGCGATCGCGTCGGCCTTACCGGGATGCCCGGCGAGCGCGGCGGACCCGGCGTCGGCGAACCAGGCGGTGGCCCCCTCGGTCACCTCACCGGATCCGGCCCTCGCCAGCCCGGACACCCGGAAGTCGGCCCGGCCACCGGCGGTTTCGAGGGGGATGATGTCGCCGACGTCCGCCCGAGCAGCCCCGGCGTCGAGCACGACCTCGCCGGAGCCGGGCGCGGTCCCGGAGGTGAGCGCGGCACCGGTGAAGGCGTGCGAGCCCCAGCCATGGCCGGTCAGCACGCCGTCGCCCTGGCGCACCGGGAACGTGAAGTCCGGTACCGCCGCCTCGACGCCGGGCACGCGGGCCACCTTGCCCGCCAGCGCGGCGTCCAGGCGCGCCATGTCCGGCAGCGGGTCCGCCGACTCGGTGCGGCTGTCGCCGCTGCCCGTGACGAGACGGGCGTACTGGTCCGCCGCCGCGACGACCGGCGCCTTCGCGTACCGCTCCGGCGGCACCGATGCGCGTACGCCCGTCTCCAGGAGGATGCCGCACGCCGAGACGATCAGCGCCGCCATCATCAGCGCGACGAACGTGCCCGCGAACGACGCGGGTTTGAAGCGTACGGCCGCACGGGCCAGGCCGTTGGGGGCGAAGCTCCTCACGCCGCCGCCCCCATCATCGCGCCCGCACGGGAGGTGAGGCCGGCCATCCGCGCCGCGATCTGCTCGGCCGAGCCGCGGTCGAGACCGTCGGCGAAGACGCCGTCCGCGAGGAACAGCACACGGTCCGCCCAGGCTGCCGCGACCGGGTCGTGGGTGACCATGACGACCGTGGCCCCGAGGGCGTCCACGGCGTGCCGGAGCAGACCGAGGATCTCGGCGGCGGTACCGGTGTCGAGAGCCCCGGTGGGCTCGTCGGCGAAGATCACGTCCGGGCTTGTGACCAGGGCACGGGCGATGGCGACGCGCTGCTGCTGGCCGCCGGACAGCTCACCGGGCCGGGACCGCGCCTTGTCGGCCAGTCCGACCCGCGCCAGCACCTCGGCCGCCCTGCGGCGGTCCCGGCGCTGCCCGGCGAGGCGCATCGGGAGCAGCACGTTCTGCTCGACGGTGAGGGACGGCAGGAGATTGAACGCCTGGAAGACGAAGCCGAGGCGGCTGCGGCGCAGCTCGGTGAGCCGGTTCTCGCGCATGCCCGTGATCTCCGTACCGCCGAGGCACACGGAACCGGCCGACGGCCGGTCGAGCCCTGCGGCGCACTGGAGGAAGGTGGACTTGCCGGAGCCGGACGGGCCCATGACGGCGGTGAACGAGCCGCGCGGCAGGGCGAGGTCGACGCCCGCGAGCGCGTGCACGGCTCCGGCGCCACGGCCGTACTGCCGCCGGACGCCGCGCAGTTCGACGGCGAGACCGGGCATGCCCTGGGCCTCCGGCCGGTCGTCCGTCTCCTGCCGCTTGCCCTTGCGCAGCCCCATGGTCCGCCCTCTCGCGATCTCTTCGAACCGATACCTCGAAGCTACGGATCACGGTGATCGCGGACCATGGTGGTCGCTGGCGGATCGTGGGTGGGGAAAACCCGAGACCCGGCCGCACGGGCCTGTCGTGATTCACCCCGTTCGTACGTGCCTCCAGCAGGACCCCGCGCCTGGGCCCTAGGCCGGTGCGCCGCCCCGCTCCGTCGGCCTGGGCTTGCTGGGGTCGCCCGCGCGGCGGTCCGGGCGGCCGGCGAGGGTGGTCCAGAGGTTGGCGTCGAAGGCCGCGTCGGGGAGCTGGGTGGCCATGTAGCGCACGCTGCGTTCGATCTTGACGCGCCACAGCCGGGCCGCCTCGTCGCCGTCGCCCTCGCGGAGCGCGTCGAAGATACGGGCGTCCTCCCGGGCGATGAGATCGACGGCGCCGTCCAGGAAGTCCAGCCCCAGGACGGTGATGAACATCCGCAGCCGCAGAGTGAGCCGCTGGAAGAAGAGGCTGGCCTGGGGCAGGTCGGCGGTTCGGGCGACCATGTCCTGGAAGTACAGGTCGGCCGCGCCGATGCGGTCGTGGGTGTGGGACTTCGCGATGGCGCGCACCTCGCCCAGGGCGGCGCGGATCCGGTGGAGTTCGGAGGAGTGCAGCATCGCGGCGCGGCGGAACAGCAGGGTGCCGAGCGCCGAGCGGACCGCGTAGAGGTCGAGGACCGTGTCGATGCCGACGCGGGGGACGGCGGTTCCTCCATCGGGCAGCGCCTCAAGGAGCCCCTCTCCGGCGAGCACGCGAAGTGCCTTGCCCAGGGCGCGGCGTGAGATCCCGAGCCGGTCCGCCAGCGGGGCCTCCTTCACCCGCTCGCCCGAGCGCAGCGTGGCGGTGAGCAGCGTTTCCAGCAACTCCTGGACCACAGGATCCGACAGGTCAGATGCCGCGCGCTCGGCGTCGGCGACACCTCCGGCGATGACGTTCCCGTCCTTGCGGATCCGCGTCTGCCCGCCGCCCGCATCACTTGAGTCATAAGTAGCGCCGATCCAGGCGAAGGCACCCGCCGGGGGTGTCCCGCCGTCGCACCAGCTGCGCAGGGCCGCGCGCAGCTTCGGCAGTGTGGTGCCGTAGCCCGTCGAGTCGTCGTGGCCGAGCGGTGCGGGGTGCGCGAGGAGGGCCTCGGCGGCGTCGAGCCATGACGATCCCTCGGGGTCGAACGAGAAGTGGCGCCGCTGCCCGCGCGGGTGCCGCTCCACCCATGCGTCGAGCGTGTCCCGGACACCCATCCCGCCGGGCGCGTCGGCGACGAGCAGATACACGTCCACATGGGCGGGCACCCTGGCCCCCAAGTCTTCGAGGAAGGAGTCCAGGGCGGCCGTACTCGCCGGTGCGGCCCAGCCCGCAGGGGTGAGCGCGTCGGCGACGGCGACGAGGTTCCGCGCACGGACGGCGAGCCTGCGCGCCTGCGGTGTCGGGGCGAGGGCGGCGCGCCCCGGCGTACCGTTCGACCGCCCCGCGGCGGCGAGCACCCGTGTCGTGCCGTCCAGGAACAGCCCGGCCACATCGCGGACCTCGACGCGCGGGAACGGGCTGCGAAGATCCCCGCGGGAGCTGCGCGCCTGCAGTCGGTGCTCGCGCCAGACACGGCTCACGGTCGCCTGGCTCAGCCCCGTCTCGGCGGCCATGACACGGGTCGACCACTCCCGTGCGCCGTCGGGCGGCGTATCGAGCAGGCGCGTCAGGATGCGCGCCACGACCGCCTCGTCGACCTTGCGGGGCCGCCCGGCACGCGGACGGTCGTCCAGGCCGTCCAGCCCGTGCTCGGCGAAGCGCGTGCGCCACTTGCGCACCATGTCCCGCGACATCCCGAGCCGCCCGGCGACCGCCGTGTCACCGGCCCCCTCGGCACAGGCCAGGACGATCTCGGCACGCTGCGCCAGCGCGTGCGAACCGTTGCGGCTACGGCTCAGGGCGAGCAGGGCCGCCCGCTCCGACTCCCGCAGGACGACGGCACCCCGGAGGTCTTCGGTCATGACCGGCAGCGTAGGCGAACTTATGAATCAACTGAACCTCCTCGCCGGGCCTGATCACCGAACCATTGTTGCCGCCTCAGGTGTGACCGCAGACTCCATGGCGCCCGGTGGACATCCCGTCGAAACCGACAAGCCACCCAGAGCTCACTTCATGCCCATGGAGCGCAAAGGAGCCATATCCATGGACCAATCGATCATCGACAAGCAGCCCTATGGCCGGTTCCACCGCAAACTGTTCGTGCTCTCCTCCGGTGGCCCGTTCCTGGACGGCTACATCCTCAGCATCATCGCCGTGGCGATGGTGGGCGCGAGCGATGAGCTGCGGCTGACCTCCTTCGACGAAGGACTGGTCGGGGCCGCCGCGCTGGTCGGTGTGCTGGTCGGCGGGCTCGTCTTCGGCCCGGTCACCGACCGGGTCGGCCGGCAGCTCATGTACACCATCGACCTGATCGCGCTGATCGTGGCCTCCGCCCTGGCACTGGTCGTCACCGACGCCTGGCAGCTGATCGCCGTACGCTTCCTCGCCGGGATAGCCATCGGCGCCGACCATCCCATCGCCACCGCGCTGCTCGCCGAATGGCTCCCTTCCCACCGACGAGGCCGCACCATGGGCGCCCTCGTCGGCACCTGGTTCATCGGCGCCTCGGTGTCCTACGGCGTCGGATACGTCTTCTCCGTGTTCGCCGGGCCCGACGCCTGGCGATGGGTGCTGGCCAGCGCCGCCGTCCCCGGCATCGTGTTCCTGCTCGCCCGCATCGGCACCCCCGAATCCCCGCGCTGGCTGCTGCGGCACAACCGCAGGGACGACGCCCGCGAGGCGCTCAAGACAGCGTTCGGCCGCTATCCGAGCGAGGAGGAGCTCAACCAACTCGCCGAGACCGAGCCGCCGCAGAGCGCGCGCATGCGGGACCTGTTCACCGGCGGATACCTGGGCCGCACCCTCTTCGCGGGCGGATTCTGGGCCTGCCAGGTCGCCCCCGCCTTCGCGATCTGGACCTTCTACCCGGTGGTGCTCGGCGCCTACGGCTTCGAGCAGGGCGACACCGCGCTGCTGTGGTCGCTGATCGTCTCCCTGGTGACCCTCGCGGGCTGCTACCCCTGTCTGCGCTGGGTCGACACCCTCGGCCGCAGGCCGGTGCTCATCTGGACCTTCGTCGCCGTCGCGGCCTCGATGACCGTCCTCGGCCTGTTCCCCGGCATGGCGATGGGCCTGGCGATCGTGATGTTCGTCGTCAACGCCCTCGCCCTGGGCGGCGGCAACACCCTCCAGTACATCTATCCGACCGAGCTGTTCCCCACCCATATCCGCGGCACCGCGATGGGGGTCGCCTCGTCCATCAGCCGGATCGGCGCTGCCGCGGGCACCTATCTGCTGCCCATCGGCCTGGACCACCTGGGCCTCGGCCCCACGATGCTCGCCGGCGGCGCGATCGCCCTCGCCGGATGCCTGATCAGCGTCGCCTGGGCGCCCGAGACCAAGGGCCTGGCCCTGCACGAGACCGCGGCCGTCGGACCGAGGCCCGTCGCGAAGGCCACATCCGGCGTCCGCTAGGGCCCGCCCGGCCGCCCTTGGCCAGGCCGCCACGCTCCACGTCTCCCCGTCTTCAGGAAGCACTTCAGGAAGCACCCACCCATGACCTTCCAGCGCATGATCCATGCCGTCGAGACGCACTCGGGCGAACCGATGCGCGTCATCACCGGCGGTGTCCCGCACATCCCCGGCAACTCCGTCTACGAACAGATGAAGTGGCTGGAGGCGGGCGACGACCAGCTGCGCAAGCTGATGCTGCGCGAACCCCGCGGCTATCCGCCGCTGTGCTGCAACCTGATCGTGCCGCCCAAGCACCCGGACGCGGCGGCCGGCTTCATCGTCATGGAGCAGGTCGAGTACCCGGTGATGAGCGGCGGCAACACCATCTCCGTGGCGACCGTGCTGCTGGAGACCGGCATGATCCCCATGCGGGAACCCGTCACCGAGTTCAAGCTCGAATCGCCCGCCGGGGTCATCGGCATCCGCGCCGAATGCCGGGACGGCAAGGTCAGGAACGTCACCTTCGAGAACGTGCCGGCCTTCGCCGCGCACCTCGACGCGAAGATCGACGTCCCCGAACTCGGCAGGGTCACCGTCGACGTCGGCTGGGGCGGCATGTTCTACGTCATCGCCGACGTCCGTCAGTTCGACCACCTGGAGCTCGTCCCGGAACAGGGCCGCGAGATCGCCCGGGTCTCCTCGCTCATCCTCAGGGCCGCACAGGAGCAACTGCCCGTCGAGCACCCCGACTACCCGGGCATCGGCATCACCATCTCCCAGCTCTCCGGCCCGACGGACAACCCCAACGCCGACCGGAAGAACGCCGTGACCATGGCCAGCGGCCCGGTCGACCTCGACAACCCCGCCACCTGGACCGGCTCCGTCGACCGCTGCCCCTGCGGCACCGGCACCTGCGCCCGTATGGCCACCCTGCACGCCAAGGGCGAACTCGCCCTGCACGAGCCGTTCCGCCACGAGGGGATCCTCGGCACGGTCTACACCGGCGAGCTCATCCGCAGCACCAAGGTCGGCCCGTACGACGCGGTCGTGCCCACCGTCGGCGGCCAGGCCTGGATCACCGGCTACAGCACCTGGGTCCTCGACCCCGAGGACCCGTTCACCGAGGGCTTCACCCTGGGCGACCTCTGGGCCTAGCACCCGGCCGTCCGCGACCGACCCCCGTACACACCGCGAAGGAAACACTCCATGACCCTGCACGACGCCGCAGAGCGAGAACTCGTCCGCCTGGAAACGACGCCCGCCTCCGCCCCGTACTCAGCCGCCGTGGCCCTGGGCGACCTGGTGTGGACGAGCGGCGCGCTGCCCACGCAGCCGGACGGCAGCTGCCCCGCCGACTTCACCGACCAGGTGCGCGCCGCGCTCGCCAATCTGGAGCGGCAACTGAAGGCGGCGGGCGCCGACTTCTCGACCGTCCTGAAGATCAACGGCTATGTCTCCGACATCGAGCGCCTGCCGGAGCTCAACAAGGTCTACGACGACGTCGTCAACGTCCACGGCAAGCCGGCCCGCACGACCGTCGAGGTCTCCCGCTTCCGCGGCCAGGTCCAGGTCGAGTTCGAGGCCGTCGCCCACCGCAAGCGGTCCTGACCACCGGGACGGGAGCCGAACAGTGAAAACCACCGTGATCGGCGCGGGAGTCATCGGACTCGCCTGTGCCTACGAACTCTCCGAACTGGGCCACGAGGTCACCGTCGTCGACGCGGGCACCGCCGGCGCCGCGGCATCGGCGGGCAACGCCGGATGGATCACCCCCTTCCTCTCCATGCCACGTGCCGCCCCCGGCGCCGTGCGCGACGCCCTCAGCAGCTTCACCTCCGCCGAGGGCCCGGCCCGGATGCGCCCCCACCTCGAAGCCGGCTTCGCCTCCTGGGTGCTGCGGTTCCTGCTGGCCGGCTCCAGGAAGCGCAGCGCACGGGCGACGGCGGCGCTCCAGCGGTTCTCCCGCCACGCACTCGAACACGTCGACTCGCTGCTCGACCGCGGCGTCGAGTTCGAGCACCACACCGACGGTCTCGCGGTGGTGTTCAAGCAGGCGGCCAACCTGGAGAACTACCGGCGGACCGCGGCCCGGATGCGCACCCTCGGCTACGACGGCACCATCACCGTCCACCGGGGCTCGGACGTCACGGACTTCGACCCGGCGATCAGCAGCGAGGTCGCGGGCGTGCTGCACCTGGAGAGCGAACGCCACGTACGGCCCGAGTCACTCAGCCAGGGCCTCGCCAAATCCCTGCTGAACAACGGCGGTTCACTCATCGAGGGCGAGCCGGTCCGGCGGATCCTCCCGCAGCGGACGCCCGGCACCTGGACGGTCGTCACCGCCGGCGGCAAGGAGATCCCCTCAGACCATGTGGTCGTCGCCGCCGGGTACGCCACCCGCGCACTGCTGAAGCCACTCGGGGTGACCGTGCCGCTGGAGGCCGCCAAGGGCACCAGCATGACGGCACGCGGCGAGGGCATCGCCCCGTCGCACCCGCTCAAGCTGTACGAGAACATGGTCGCCTGTTCGCCGTTCGACGACGGCGTACGCCTGTCGGGCACCTTCGACATCGGCCGCCGCGACTTCGCCCTCAACCGGCGGCGCCTCGACATGGTCGTCCGCCACGGCCTGAGCTATCTCGCCGACTGGCGGCCCACCGAGACCCGGAGCACCTGGGTGGGGCATCGCCCGACATCCGTCGACGACACCCCGATCATCGGCCCCGTCGCCGGCCGCCCCGGCCTCTACCTGGCCACCGGACACGGCACCCTCGGCGTCTCCCTCGCCCCCGTGACCGGAGCCCTCGCCGCACGCGAGATCGCGGGCCGCGGCGAGCAGAGCGAGCTGACCCCCTTCCGGCTGTCGCGCTTCGGCGCCCGCGCCGTCCGCCCCGCCACCCTCTGACCCCCGAACCAGGAGTACGCCCCCATGACCGGCGCCAACCACCCCCTCACCGGCAACTTCCACGTACCCGCCCCCGAGAACGAGCCCGTCCGCGACTACCGCCCCGGCTCGCCGGAATCCCTCGCCACCGAGGCCGAGATCAAGCGCATCGGCGGCATCACCCAGCCGATCCCGCTCTCCATCGGCGGCAAGGTCTTCGAGACGGCCCACACGCAGCCCGTCGTGTCTCCCCACGACCACCAGCGCGTCCTCGGCCAGTTGAGCCTCGCCGACGAGTCCCACGTACGCGCCGCCATCGACGCCTCGCTGGAGGCCCGCCACGACTGGTCCCGGACGCCCTGGTTCGAGCGGATCTCGGTCTTCCTGCGCGCCGCCGAGCTGGTCACCGACAAGTACCGCGACGAGGTCAACGCGGCCACGATGCTCAACCAGTCCAAGACCTTCCACCAGGCCGAGATCGACGGCGCCTGCGAACTCGCCGACCTGCTGCGCTTCAACGCGCACTACGCCGAGGAGATCTACTCCCGCCAGCCCAAGTCCACCCAGGGCGAGCAGAACTACCTGGACCAGCGCGGCCTGGAGGGCTTCGTCCTGGCCGTCACCCCGTTCAACTTCACCAACATCGCGGGCAATCTGCCGGCCACCGCCGCCATGATGGGCAACACCGTGGTGTGGAAGCCCTCGGAGAAGTCGGCGCTGAGCACGGACGTCGTACGCCGTGTCTTCGAGGAGGCGGGACTGCCGCCCGGCGTCATCAACTGCGTGCACGGCGACGGGAAGATGGTCACCGACATCGCGCTCGCCGACCCCGATCTGGCGGGCCTGTCCTTCACCGGCTCGACCCAGGTCTTCCGCGAGCTGTGGAAGAAGGTCGCCCACCACATCGACACGTACAAGGGCTATCCGCGGATCGTCGGCGAGACCGGCGGCAAGAACGCCGTCATCGCGCACCCGTCCGCCGACGTCCAGGCCCTGCTCACCGGGCTGACCCGCGGCGCCTTCGAGTTCCAGGGCCAGAAGTGCTCCGCCGCCTCGCGCGCCTACATCCCGCGCAGCGTCTGGACCAGGCTCAAGGACCGGCTGGCCGAGCAGATCGAGTCCCTGGTCGTCGGTGATGTCGCCGACCACGCCACCTTCCTCGGCGCCGTCATCGACGAGGTCGCCCACGACCGGCTCGCCGACGCCATCGCCCGCGCCAAGTCCCTCGACACCCACACCCTGATCGCGGGCGGCACCACCTCCAAGGAGATCGGCTACTTCGTACGCCCCACGGTCTTCGAGACCACCGACCCGACGGCGTTCACCCTCACCACCGAGTTCTTCGGCCCGTTCCTGACCGTCTACGTCTACGAGGACAAGGACTGGACCGAGACGCTCAAGCTCGCCGACCGCACCAGCCAGTACGGCCTGACCGCGTCCGTCTACGCCGATGACCGCAAGGCGGTCGCCGAGGCCCTGGACATCCTGCGCGACACCTCCGGTTACCTCGCCATCAACGACAAGCCCGCCGGAATGTCCATCGGCAAGCAGCAGTTCGCGGGTGCCCGCGCCTCGGGCACCAACGACAAGATCGGCTCCCCGCTCGCCCTGCAGCGATGGCTCAGCGGCCGGTTCGTCAAGGAGAACCTCGCCCCCGACACCGATTACCGCTACCCGTACATGGGCGTCTGACAGACCCCTGACCGCGGTACCGCGCCCCCTTCGACCGTCCCTCGGAGTACGCCATGCCCTCTATCGACCCCCTGCTCCAGCCGTACCACCTCAAGCACCTCCGTCTGAAGAACCGCGTGGTCAGCACGTCGCACGAACCGGCCTACGCGCAGGACGGGATGCCCAAGGAGCGCTATCTGCGCTACCACTTGGAGAAGGCCAGGGGCGGACTGGCGCTCACGATGATGGGGGGCGCGGCCTGCGTCGCACCCGACTCGCCGGCCTTCGTCAACAACCTCGAACTCTTCCGCGACGAGATCGTGCCCTACTTCCGGGCGATCGCGGACGCCGTGCACGAACACGACACGCTGGTCATGTGCCAGGTGACCCACGCGGGTCGCCGTACCAGCAACTACGAGGTGGACTGGCTGCCGATCGTGTCGGCGTCCGGGGACCGCGAGCCCCAGCACAAGGCGTTCCCGAAGACCGCCGAGGACTGGGACATCGAGCGGATCGTCGCCGCGTACGCGGATGCGGCCGAGCGGTGCAAAGCCGGTGGCCTGGACGGGATCGAGCTCATGGGATACGGCCATCTGCTCGACCAGTTCTGGTCCCCGGCCACCAACCACCGCGGCGACGCGTGGGGCGGCGACTTCGAGCGCCGGCTCCGCTTCCCGACCGAGGTCATCCGGGCGGTGCGCGAGCGTGTGGGTGAGGACTTCGTCGTCGGCCTGCGGATCGCCGTCGACGAGGCACGCCCCGGCGGAATGGGGGGCGAGGAGGGCATGGCGGTGGCGCGGCGCCTGACCGCCGAGGGCATCGACTTCCTCAGCGTCGTCCGCGGCAGCCTCGACAGCGACCACAGCACCTCCCGGGTCATCGCCCCCATGGGCACCCCGTCCGCCGCGCATCTGGACTTCGCAGGCGAGGTCAAACGCGCCCTGGGCGTCCCGGTGATGCACTCCGGACGCATCGCCGATCTGCCCACCGCACGCCATGCCATCCGCGAGGGCCTGCTCGACATGGTCGGCATGACCCGGGCCCATATGGCCGACCCGCATCTGATGCGACGCCTGGCCGAAGGGCAGGAGGACCGCATCCGCCCCTGCGTGGGCGCCGGTTACTGCATCGACCGCCTCTACCAGGGCGGCGACGCCCTCTGCGTCCACAACGCGGCGACCGGCCGGGAGACCCTGCTCCCGCACGACATCCCCGTGACGGGGAAGCCCAGGACCGCCGTGGTCGTCGGCGCGGGCCCCGCCGGTCTGGAGGCGGCACGCGTCCTCGCGGAACGCGGCCACCAGGTGACGGTGCTGGAGGCCGGTGCCAGGCCCGGCGGTCAGATCGCCATCGCCTCGGCCCCCGGGCGCCGCCGCGACCTCATCGGCATCGTCGACTGGCGCGTCGAGGAATGCCGGCGCCTAGGCGTCAAGATCCGCTGCAACACCTACGCGGACGCCGACGACGTACGGGCCGAGAACCCGGACGTGGTGATCATCGCCACCGGCGGCATCCCGAACACCGAGGTCGTGGACGGCCCGGCGAACCTCGTCACCGACACCTGGCAGATCCTCACCCGCGAGGTGAAACCAGCCCGGACGGTCCTCGTGTACGAGGACAACGGCGACCACCCGGGCCTGGCCGCCGCCGAGTTCCTGGCCGAGGCGGGCTCCGAGGTCGAGTTCGTCACCCCCGAGCGCATGGTCGGCCCCCTGGTCGGCTGCACCAACGCCCCCGCCTATCTGAAGGCCTTCGCCGAGCACTCGGTCCTCACCACCCTCAACTCCCGCGTCACCCACGTGGAACGGGACGCCGACCGCCGGCTGAAGGTCACCCTCACCGACGGGTACGCGGGCACGACACGGACCCGCGTCGTCGACCAACTGGTCGTCGAACACGGCACGACCCCCGTCGACGACCTCTACTTCGAGCTGAAGCCGCTCTCCTCGAACCACGGCGAGACCGACCAGGCCGCACTCCTGCGCCTCGACGCACAGCAGGTCGTACGCAACGGCGACGGCACCTTCCAGCTGTTCCGGATCGGTGACGCCGTCTCCAGCCGCAACATTCACGCGGCGATCCTCGACGCCTACCGCCTGTGTCTGGCGCTCTGACCAACTCCCTCACGCACAGCCCCCATTGGAGTACCCCCATGTCCGATCTCACCGGCAAGGTCGCCCTCATCTCCGGCGCCGCACGCGGCCAGGGCGCGGCCGAGGCCCGTCTGTTCGTCGAGCGCGGCGCGAAGGTCGTCATCGCCGACGTGCTCGACGAGGACGCCTGGAAGCTCGCCGCCGACCTGGGCGCCGACAACGCCACCGCCGTACACCTCGACGTCAGCGACCCCGAGCAGTGGGCCGCGGCGCTGGACGCGGGCCGGGAGGCCTTCGGCAAGGTCGACGTCCTGGTGAACAACGCCGGCATCTACTTCCAGGGCGCGATCACCGAGACACCGGTGGAGCGCTACCGCAAGCTGATCGACGTCAACCAGATCGGCGTCTTCCTCGGCATGCGGACCCTCGCCCCGCACATGGCGTCGCTGGGCGGCGGCTCGATCGTCAACATCGTGTCGATGTCGTCGTTCGCCCCGCTGGACCTGACCTCCGCGTACGCCTCGACGAAGTCCGCCCTGCTGGGCATGTCCAAGGCGGCCGTCGGTGAGCTCGGACCGCTCGGCATCCGCGTCAACATGATCCATCCCGGCGGCGTCGCCACCGACATGGGCGCCCCGGCGGGCGTCGTACCCGAGGCGTACAAGCAGGCCCCTCTGGGTCGGATCGGGGAGCCGCGCGAGATCGCCACGGTCGCCGCCTTCCTCGCCTCCGACGACAGCTCGTACTGCAGCGGTGCCGAGATCCTCGTCGACGGCGGATGGACCGTCGGCACCCGCAACCCGTGGGCCACCGCGCAGTAGCGCCCGCCCATCCGAAAGGAAACCGCTCATGACCCTGAAGATCGTGGTCAGTGTGAAGTACGTGCCCGACGCGGCCGGCGACCGCACCTTCGCGGACGACTTCACCGTGGACCGGGACGAAGCCGACGGACTGCTGTCCGAGCTGGACGAATACGCCGTGGAACAGGCGCTGCGGATCGCCGAGGCCGTGGAGGACGCCGAGGTCACCGTGGTGACGGTGGGTCCGGAGGACGCCCGGGCCGCGTTGGGCAAGGCCCTGTCCATGGGAGCCGACAACGCCATCCACGTCGAGGACGACGACCTGCACGGAACGGATGCCATCGGCACCTCGCTGGTGCTGGCCAAGGCCATCGAGAAGACGGGCTTCGACCTCGTCGTCTGCGGCATGGCCTCCACCGACGGCGCCATGGGCGTGCTCCCGGCCATGCTCGCCGAGCGGCTCGACGTCCCCCAGGTCACCCTGCTGTCCGAGGTCTCCGTCCACGACGGGGCCGTCATCGGACGCCGCGACGGCGACGCCGCGTCCGAGCGGCTTCAGGCAGCGCTGCCCGCGATCGTCTCCGTCACCGACCAGTCCGGCGAGGCCCGTTACCCCTCCTTCAAGGGGATCATGGCGGCCAAGAAGAAGCCGGTGGAGACCCTGGATCTGGACGATCTCGGCCTGGAAGGCGACGAGTTGGGCCTGGCGGGCTCCTACACCGTCGTGGAGGCCGCAGCCGAGCGTCCGGCCCGCACGGCGGGTGTGATCGTCAAGGACGAGGGCGAGGGCGGCAAGCAGCTCGCCGAGTTCCTCGCGGGCCAGAAGTTCATCTGATTCCACAGGAGTTGCTGTCACATGGCTGAAGTTCTCGTCCACGTCGACCACGCGGACGGTGCCGTCCGCAAGCCCACCCTCGAGCTGCTCACCCTGGCCCGCCGCCTCGGCGAGCCCGTCGCCCTCGCGCTGGGCGCCGGTGCCCGGGAGACGACCGCGGTGCTCGCCGAGCACGGCGCGACGCGTGTCCTGACCCACGAGGCGTCGGAGTACGCCGACTACCTGGTCGTACCCAAGGTGGACGCACTGCGGGCGGCGGTCGCCGCGGTCTCCCCGGCCGCCGTTCTCGTCCCGTCCTCCGCCGAGGGCAAGGAGATCGCCGCCCGCCTGGCGATCCGTATCGGCTCCGGCATCGTCACCGACGCGATCGACGTGGAGGCCGGTGCCGAGGGGCCGATCGTCACCCAGTCCGTGTTCGCGGGCTCGTACACCACCAAGTCCCGTGTCTCGCTGGGCACTCCGGTCATCACGGTGAAACCGAACTCCGCGCCGGTGGAGCCCGCACCGGCGGCCGGCACCGTGGCCGAACTGGCAGTCGGCTTCTCCGACTCGACGCGAGGCACCAGAATCACCGAACGGATCCCACGCCGGTCCAGCGGTCGGCCGGAACTGACGGAGGCGGCGATCGTCGTCGCCGGCGGCCGGGGCGTGAACGGCGACTTCACCGTCCTGGAAGCCCTTGCCGACGCCCTCGGCGCGGCCGTCGGCGCCTCACGCGCCGCAGTCGACGCCGACTGGTACCCGCACGCCCAGCAGGTCGGGCAGACCGGCAAGTCCGTCTCCCCGCAGCTCTACATCGCCGCCGGCATCTCAGGAGCCATCCAGCACCGGGCCGGCATGCAGACGGCCAAGACGATCGTCGCCATCAACAAGGACCCGGAGGCACCGATCTTCGACCTCGCCGACCACGGCGTCATCGGCGACCTCTTCGAGATCGTCCCCGCCCTGACCGCGGAAGCCCGGGCCCGCAAGGGCTGAGTGCCCCTTCCGTTCCGTACGGGTTCTCCCTGCCGTCAGGTCGACCAGACCACCGCGCCGTTGTGCACGATGACCACCTTGGCGTCGGCCCGGAGGACGAGTTGGGCGCCCTGGCGGCCCCAGGTCTGGGACGCCCAGATGGGGCGGTCCTCGCCGTTGTGGATGACGAGGTTGCCGTCCGGCTGGAAGATCGCCCGGTGGTTCGCCCCGAATGTCATCGACGCCCAGATGGGGTTGCCCTGCTCGTTGTAGACGACGAGGTTGCCGTCCGTCTGCATGACCATCCGGATGCGGTTCGTCGTCCAGGCCTGGTTGACCTCCAGGACACTGGTCGCGTAGACGGTCTCGGTGCTCCAGTTCGGCTTCGGGGTGGCCTTCGGCTTCGGCTTCGCCTTGGGGTTCGCCTTCGGTGTGCTGCTGGGGCTGGACTTCGGCGAGGACGCGGTGGGTTCGGGGACGGCGACCTTCGGGGCCTCGGCCTTGGTCGGCTTCGCCTTCTTCGGGGACGGGCTGGGCTTCTCGGCCACGAAGTCGTCGAGGTCGGCCGGGCCGGAGGTCGGGTTCAGGACGGTGTCGGAGCCCTCAGCGGCCAGACCCTTGGCGGAATCGGGGGGCCCGTCGTCCTTCGCACCGGCCAGGAACAGGGGTATGGCGATCAGCGCGGCACCGGCTATCGCGGCCCCGGCCAGGACCGGCTTGCGGGGGCGTCCGCTGCGGACGCCGGTGTCTGTCTTGGTACCCGAGGGAGTGGTGGAGGCGGCCACCGCGATGGCGACGCGCTCTTCGCGTGTCTCGCCTGCCGACTGAGCGGTCGGGGTGGCGGCGGTGGCTGTCGCGGGCGGGGCCGAAGTCTCGGAGGATTCCCCGGATTCCGTGCTGCCCGACTCGGCCTCGGCGGCGCCGGGCTTCGCTCCGTTCCCGCCGGACTCCGTCTCGGCGGGAGGAGCTTCGGCCTGGCTCGATGACGCCGGCGGCTCGTCCGGTGCGGAGGGCGCGGGCCGTAATCCGGCCTCCCCTGCGCGGGCGGCGGCCGCCTCCGCGTTCGCGTCGGGGGTGGGGTGCTGGGGGGACATGCGGTACTCCTCCTCGGTGGCGGAGCTGCCGGTTGTGGCCGGGGCCCGTGCAGTGGTCGGCTGGACGAACACCGGAAGGCCCGCAGCGCCGAGTGCGAGGCTTCCCGTACGGCCCAACTTAGCCCGTTCCAGGGGCGATCGATCGACCGCCCGTCCCAACTCTCCCGTCGCTTTGTCCACTCAAGCCTCCCTGCTCCCGGAAAGTCCCCGAACCGGGCAGCGAACGGGCATGCCGACGCCCTATTCGGACCCTGTCCGCCCCGCAACGGGCGGGGCTCGTGTGGCATCCTGGGGACTCCCCGATCTGATCACCGTCGGCTCTGCGCGTGCGCATGGCGACGGCACCCAAGTGTTCGTACTGACCGAAGAGTTCAGGTGAAGATGCGGCCCGGAACCGACGACGCCAGGGCCGGCGACACCCCCGAGATACCCGAGGCCGTAAGGGACGCCGCCCGCCGGGCACCCGGCCACTGGATCGGGGTGGTGGACCCGGAGTGCACGCAGGAGCGGACGCCGCCGGAATGGGCGGTGCTGGGGGAGTGGCGGTCGGACGACAGCGGGGACGTGGGGGAGTTCCGCCCCAACCCGGCGTACCGGCCCTCGGCTCGCGTGCTCGGCTGGCCGGAGCCCAGCGACCCGGTGGACGCGGCGGCGCAGCGGGCCGCCACCGGCTACGGCTCGGTGGACGAGGCGCTCACGGAGCTCGCGGAAGCGGAGATCACGGTGCTGCGGGGACCGGACGGCGAACCCCTCAAGGCCGCCGGTCTGGACGGGGCGCCGGTGGTGCTGTCGTTCACCGCGCCGACACATGAGTTCATGTCCGAGGCACTTCGCCATGACACGGTTCCGGCGCGGGAGCTGGCCCGTTCCCTGCGGGGTTCGGGCACCGTGCTGATGGTCAACGCCGGTGCCGCGGCCCCCATGCTCGTCCCGGCGGACGCGCTCCTCGACGACTCGCGCGAGCCGGGAGCCGAGCGGGCAGGCGCGGCCTCTGCCGAGGACCGGCCCCACAGCTCTTCCGAAGCCCGGCCCCACACCACAGGGAGGACCCCGTGACGCGTCCGGTCCAGCACAATGCCACCTCTGCGACGGCGGAGGCCGGTGCCGAGTCCGGCTCCGAGTCCGGTTCCGCCGCCGAGGAGACGACCGCGACCGCCACCGCCGCCCAGCCACAGCCTGAGCCCGAGGTCGAGGTCGAGGTCGAGGTCGAGGTCGAGGAAGCGTCCGCCAAGGCCGAAGCATCCTCGGCGGGCCGGACCTCCGACGCCGACGCGGACTCCGAGTCCGACCCAGATGCCGCCGCGGAGGCGAAGAGCCGGCTGCCCGCCCTCGTGCGGACCATGACCGCGACCGCCATCGACCGGCCCCAGCAGCAGTCCGCTCACGTCGGGCGGCCGGGCAAGGCGGTGCTGGCCGGGGCCGCGGTCGCCGGGGCGTTGCTCGTGTCGGTGCCGTTCCTGGTGCTCACCGGGGGCGACGACAAGGACCCCAAGGCGGCGCCGGCGGGAGGCACCGTACTCGGCGGTGACGGGCAGGAGGCGCCGGGCGACTTCGTCGTGACCAAGCCCGACACCAGCGCCTCGAAGGACGGCGAGAAGAACTCCGCCAAGCCCGACAAGCCGGTGCGGCAGGCCCCGGGCGGGGGCACGGCGCAGAGCCCGGGCAAGGAGACGCCGAAGCAGGACGCCGGCGAGGAGGAACAGCCCAAGGGCGACGCGGGTGCGAAGGACCAGCCGGCGAAGTCCGGCGGCGGCGACGACCAGCCCGCGAACCCCGATTCGGGCGTGACGTTCAGCGCGCCGGTCTCCATCCGCAGCCATCTCTCCGGCCGCTGCCTCGACGTACCGAACGCCGACTTCGGCGACGGCAAGAAGCTGTTCGTGTGGGACTGCAACAACGGCGTGGCGCAGAAGTGGCAGTTCGCCTCCGACGGCACCATGCGCATCCAGGGCCTGTGCCTGGACGTGGCCAACGCGAACTACAACGACGGCACGCCCATCCAGATCGCCCGGTGCAGCGGCAACGCAGCCCAGAAGTTCGTGGTGAACGAGCGGCACGACCTGGTCAACACCGTCGTCGGCAAGTGCGTCGACATCAAGGACAACAACACGGGCAACGGCGCCTGGTTGCAGCTGTGGACCTGCGCCGGCACCGACAACCAGAAGTGGAGCGTCTGACCGCCCGTCAGACGCGTGCAGGCCAGGCCGAGAGTGTCACTCCCGGCACCGGCCCGCCCCGGCAGCGGGGCATGATGGCACCGTCGGCTCGCCGACACGCGCCCCCGGTGATCGGGGGCGCCCGCGGAAAAGGCCCCCCAGCAAGGAGGTTGGTGCGTGTCGCGCCAGGTACTGACGGTCGGTCCCGGCGACCGGGATCGCTACCGGACGATCGGTGAGGCACTCTCGGCTGCCCGTACCGGCGCGCTGATCAGCGTCCGGCCCGGGACGTACGCGGAGAACCTGGTGATCCACACCCGGGTCACCCTCACCGCCGCCGAGGGGCGGGGCACGGTCGAGATCCGGCCGCGTTCGGGCAGTGTGCTCGCGCTGCGCGCCGACGCCGTGATGCTCTCCGAGCTGTCCCTGCGCGGCGGCGACGCCGAGCTGCCCGCCGTGGACGTACGGCGCGGACAGGCCGCGCTCGACGGCTGCGAGATCGTCGGCGCCGCCTGGACGGCCGTACTGGCCGGGGGCACCGGTTCGCTCGCGCTGCGGGACTGCCGGGTGAGCAACCCGCAGGGCGCCGGCATCGTGGTCACCTCGACCACACCGACCACCGTGGAGTCCTGCACCTTCGAGCACCTGGGCACCAGCGGCCTGGTCCTCGCCGAACAGGGCGAGGCCCGGCTCCGTGGCTGCACGGTGCGCGCCGCGCGCGGCAACGGCCTGCTCGCCAACGGCGATTCGACCGGCAGCGTCGAGGACTGCGACATCTCCTCCACCGACAAGCCCTCCATCGCCCTGGAGCAGAACTGCTCCCTCACGGTGGTGCGCACGGTGGTGCACGACACCAGTACCGGTGTGCACCTGAGCAGCGCGGGCCGTACGACACTTGAGGACGTCCGCGTCACCGGGGCCTCCGGGAACGGCATCGCACTGGCCCAGGGCACCGACCCGGTGCTGCGCCGCTGCCGTGTCTCGCGCACCCGGGGTCATGGCGTGCTGGTCACCGACCGGGCGCGCGGCACCTTCGAGGACTGCTGGGTGGACGGCGCCCAGGGCGCGGCGCTGAGGGTCGCGGGAGCCGCTTCCCCGGCGCTGACCGGCCTGACGGTCCGTGACTGCGAGCAGACCGGGCTGCTCCTGGAGGAGGACTCGGCGCCGGAGCTGGACCGCCTCGAGGTGATCGGGGGCGCCCCGGCCGTCTCGGTGCGCGGTGGCGCCAACCCGCTGCTGCGCCGGGCCCGTCTGGTGGAGCCCTCCGGTGACGGCATCGTGGCCGGGAAGGATGCCCGTGGCCGCGCCGAGGACTGCGAGATCGTACGGCCGAAGGGCGCCGGCGTGCGCGCGGGCTCCGGCAGCACCCTCTACCTGGCAGGCGGCGGGGTCTCCGACACCACCACCAGCGGACTGATCGTGGAGGACGGCGGCAACGTCACCGTCCGCGACTTCCGCGTCGAGATATCCGGCGAGGAAGGCGTCGTGGTCGCGGCGGGCGGCGAGCTGACCGCCAACCGCACCACCGTGCACGCCCCGCAGGGCCACGGCTTCCTGCTCCGCGAGGGCGCGCTCGCCTCGCTCAGCGGCTGCGAGGTGTCGGGCGGTGCCCAGGACGGCTTCCGGGTGGAGTCCACCGCCCCGGTCTCGCTGGTGAACTGTCTGGCCCGGGAAAACGAGGGCGGCGGCCTCGTGCAGACCACGCCCGGCGAACGGCTCGCCGTGGACGGCCTCAAGAGCACCGGCAACGGCAAGCGGGACGCCTGGGGCACCGGCAGTGCCGAGAACACCGACCCGGCCGGCTCCGGCGCCGCCGACGCGCCCCCGCCGGACCGCGAGGACGGCCCGCTCGGCGCCCTCAACGCACTGATCGGCCTGGACAACGTCAAGCAGCAGGTCCGCACCCTGGTCAACCTGACCCAGCTGGCCCAGCGCCGCGAGCAACTCGGCATGTCCGCACCGCCGATGAGCAGACATCTGATCTTCGCCGGCCCACCGGGTACAGGTAAGACCACCGTCGCCCGCCTCTACGGCGCGATCCTCGCCGAACTGGGCTCCCTGCCCAGCGGACACCTCGTGGAGGTCTCCCGCGCCGACCTCGTCGCACAGGTCGTCGGCGGTACGGCCATCAAGACCACCGAGACCTTCCAACGGGCCCTCGGCGGCGTGCTGTTCATCGACGAGGCGTACACACTCACCGCGGACAGCGGCAACGGCGGCGCCGACTTCGGCCGTGAGGCCGTGGACACGCTGCTGAAGCTGATGGAGGACCACCGCGACGACGTGGTCGTGGTCGCCGCGGGCTACTCCCGCGAGATGGAGTCCTTTCTCGGCTCCAACCCCGGCCTCGCCTCCCGCTTCTCGCGGACCGTCGAGTTCGAGAACTACTCCGTGCCCGAACTGGTCGCCATCATGGAGAACATGTGCGCCCAGCACCAGTACGAACTGGGCGAGGGCACCGCGGAGGCGCTGGCCGCGCACTTCGAGGCGATGCCGAGGGACGCCGGTTTCGGCAACGGCCGTGCCGCGCGCGGGGTGTTCGAGGAGATGGTGGACCGGCAAGCGGTCCGCCTCGCCTCCCAGGACCAGGTCGGCGAGCACGATCTACGGCTGCTGCTGCCGGAGGACGTCTCCGCCACCGCCGCAGCCAAGGGCGCCGACTCCGCCGTACCGGAGGACGACCCGCTGACCCGCCTCGGGGACATGATCGGCCTGGCCGAGGTCAAGCGCGATGTCGCCGACCTGGTCAACCTCATCACCACCGCCCGCCATCGCGCCGCCGCCGGACTCCCGGTGCCCTCCCTCAGCCACCACCTGGTCTTCACCGGTCCGCCGGGCACGGGCAAGACCACCGTCGCGCGCCTCTACGGCGAGATCCTGACCCAGCTCGGCATCCTGGAACGGGGCCAGTTGGTCGAGGCGGCCCGCGCCGACCTCGTGGGCCGCTACATCGGGCACACCGCCCAGCTCACCCGCGAGGTCTTCGAACGCGCTCGTGGCGGCGTGCTGTTCATCGACGAGGCCTACACCCTCACCCCGCAGGGCGGTGGCGCCGACTTCGGACAGGAGGCCGTGGACACGCTGCTGAAGCTGATGGAGGACCACCGGGACGAGGTGGTCGTCATCGTCGCCGGCTACACCGACGAGATGGAGCGCTTCCTCGCCTCCAACCCGGGCCTGTCCTCCCGCTTCCCGCGCCGGATCGGCTTCGCCGACTACTCCTCCGAGGAACTGGTCACCATCGTGCGTGCACAGGCCGCGAGCATGGGCTACGAGTGCGGACCGGGCACGGGTCCGGTGCTCAAGTCGTACTTCGACGCGCTGCCCCGGGACCGGTCGTTCGGCAACGCCCGTCTAGCCCGGCAGGTCGTCGAGTCGATGGTCACCCGTCAGGCGGGGCGGCTCAGTTCGCTGGCCGCGCCCACCCTGGACGATCTGCGCATCCTCATTCCCGAGGACGTGGCCGCGGCTCCGAAGGCGGCCGGCCTGTGAGGCCGCCCGCCCGAGGGGCCGCCCGTCTGCTGTCCGGCGCGGGCCTGGCTGCCGCTCTGCTGCTGCCGACGGCCGTACCGGCTCATACGGCGGCTCAATCGGGGTTGTCGACAGCCGACGGGAAGAAGGGCCAGGAGCTTCCGCCGATGCCCTCCGTGCTCGACGCGGACGCGGAGTGCACCGCCGCCTCACGGGAGAAGGCACAGAAGCAGGACTGGTCACGCCAGCGCCTCGACCTGGACCGGCTGCACGGGCACGGCACCGGCGCGGGGGTGACCGTGGCCCTCGTCGACACCGGAGTCGCCCCCGACGCCGAGGGACTCGACGGCCGTGTCACCGCCGACGGCTCGGCCGCCGAGGACTGCGTCGGACACGGCACCTTCCTGGCCGGCCTGATCGCCGGGTCCGCCACCCGTCTCCCCGGAGTCGCCCCGGGCGCCCGGATCCTGGCCCTGCGCGGCACGGACACGCGCGGCGAGGCGAACCCGGCGCTGGTCGCGGCGTCCGTTCGCGAGGCCACCGACGCCGGTGCCGACGTCATCGCGGTCACGGTGGCCCTGCCGCGCCGGGACTCGGCACTGACCCGAGCGGTCGCCGATGCCCGCCGCGCGGGCGCGATCGTGATCGCCGCGGCCACCCCCGACCCGCCGACACGGGGCGGCACCGACGAGATCCCGGCCCGCGTGTACTGGCCGGCCGGGGAGCCTGGTGTCCTCTCGGTCGCCGACATGCTCCCTGGCGGCGTGCGCCCGGACAACGCCCTGCCGACCACGGGCATCGACCTGGCCGCCCCCGGGGCCGGTGTGGTCAGCGGCGGCCCGCGCGGCGACGGCCACTACCTCGGCGCGGGCGCCTCGGTGGCCGCCGCGTACGCCGCCGGTGCCGCGGCGGTGGTCCGTGCCGCACACCCGGACGACTCACCGGCCGCCGTCACGGACCGCATGACGGCCACGGCCTACCCCGCCGACATCCCCCAGCTGGATGCGTACGCCGCCGTGACCACGGTCCTGGGCGACGCGGGTACGCCGGCCGGCGCGGAGCGCACCACGGACAGCGTGACCGTCCGAGACACCTCCGCCGCGGACAACGCCACCGACCGGGCCACCCTCTTCGTCATCCTCGGCTCGGCCGCCGTACTCGCCGTGCTGTGGGCCGCGTTCACCTTGCCCAGGGCCCGCGCGAGGGGCTGGCGCCCGGCGCGGGCGGGGGGATCAGCGGAAGACTGAGGCAATCCCGGAACAACGGGGTGGGGGTCACATCAGGTGACCCCCGCCGTCTCAGCCCTGCTGGCCCTCCTGCCCTGTTGCCGTCTCCACCAGCGCCGTCTGCATCAGCCGCGCCTTGCGGCGGGCGATGTGGAGGGCGCGGCCCGGGGGGAGGTTGACGGGCTTGGCGTTGCCGAAGAGGCGGCCTTCGGTGGGCGGGCAGGAGAGCAGGATCGCCGGGTTGTTCGCCTCGTCGATACGACGGATGAGGGCGTCGCTCAGACCCCGGCCCGCGCCCATGGCGCTGCGCGCGACGATCACGTGAAGGCCCATCTCGAAGCCGAGGGTGAGGTGCTCGAAGAGCGGCTCGAAGGGGCTCTGGAAGGAGTTGCTGGAGACCATGTCGTAGTCGTCGACGAGGATGAACAGCCGCGGTCCTGTCCACCAGTCGCACTTGCGCATCCGGGCGGGCGCGATGTCCGCGCCGGGGATCCGGGTCTTCATCGCGCGGGCGGCGCCGTCGATGGTCTCCTTGAGGTTGTCCAGGGAGATGACGTGCCCGATGCGGTACTCCTCCGGGATGCCGTCCACGAGCGTGCGCCGGTAGTCCACCGCGATGATCTTCGCCTCGTGCGGGGCGTAGCGGGCGGTGATGCCCGCGGTGACGCGGCGCAGCAGGTTGGTCTTGCCGCTCTCGGTGTCGCCGACGACGATCAGGTGCGGGGTGCGGCTGAAGTCGTGCCACACCGGCTCCAGGGCGTCCTGGTCGATGCCGAGCGGGAGGCGCATGCCGCCGCCCTCGGTGGGCTCGGGCGCGGGGAGTTCGGCGAGCGGCAGCCGGTGCGGCAGCATCCGGACCTGCGGGGCGGCCGGTCCCGACCAGCGCTTGGCCACCTCGCCGACCAGGTGGGCGACTCCCTCGCCGAGGTCTTCGAGGGAGCCGCTGCCGTCGAGGCGGGGCAGGCCGGCCAGGAAGTGCATCTTGCTGTCGGCGGTGATGCCCCGGCCGCCGCTGCGCGGCACCGAGCGGGCCTTGCGGGTGTCGATCTCCGAGTCCATCGGATCACCCATCCGCAGCTCCAGGCGGGTCGCCGCCTGATCGCGGACCTGTGCGGACAACTCCACCCAGCGGGTTGTGGTGATCAGGAGATGGATGCCGTAGTTCAGGCCACGGGCGGCGAGTTCGTTGAACTTCGGGACCAGGTCGTCGTAGTCCTGACGGACCGTGGACCAGCCGTCGACCACCATGAATACGTCGCCGAAGGGCTCGTCGGGGAATTCTCCGGCGGCGCGGCGGCGGCGGTAGGACTGCATGGAGTCGATGGTGTGGTCGACGAAGAACTGCTCGCGGCGTGCGAGCAGCGTCATCACCTCGGCGACGGCCCGGTGCACCCGCTCGGGGTTCAGCCGCGCGGCGACTCCGCCGACGTGGGGGAGTGCCGCGAACTGGGAGAGGCCGCCACCGCCGAAGTCCAGGCAGTAGAACTGGATCTCGGCCGGTGTGTGGGTGAGGGCGAGACCAGCGATCAGGGTGCGGGCCAGGGTGGACTTGCCGCTCTGTGAGCCGCCCGCGATGGCGACATGGCCGCCGGCTCCGGACAGGTCCACGATCAGCGGGTCGCGGCGCTGCTCGAAGGGCTTGTCGACCAGGCCGACCGGGACGCGCAGCCTGCCGGTCCCGGACCAGCCGGTGGCGCTCAGGCCGCGCTCGGCGTCGGGGGCGATGCCGGGCAGCAGGGCGTCCAGCGGGGACGGCTCGTCCAGGGGCGGCAGCCATACCTGGTGGGCGGCCGGACCCGAGTCGCGCAGCCGGTCCAGGGCCACGTCGAGCAGGGTCTCCTCGTCCCCCGTCTCCTCCAGCTCCGGCTCGGGCTCGGACGTCGGCTCCAACGTACGCGGCACCACCCAGCCGCTGGTCCACGGCACCACCTGGCTCGCCACCCGGGCCTGCACGACCGCTCCGGTGCGGCGCCGGTACGTACCCGACGAGTAGGCGGCACGGAAGCGGGTCAGGGCCTCCACACCGGACTTCAGATAGCCGCTGCCGGGCTGGGCCGGGAGCTCATAGGCGTCCGGCACACCGAGCACACCCCGGCTCTCCATGGCGGAGAAGGTGCGCAGACCGACCCGGTACGACAGATGGCTCTCCAGCTGGTGCATACGGCCCTCGTCGAGGCGCTGCGAGGCCAGCAGCAGATGCACGCCCAGGGAGCGGCCGAGGCGGCCGATCATGACGAACAGGTCCATGAACTCGCGGTGTGCGGAGAGGAGTTCGCTGAACTCGTCGACGACCACGAACAGGCTGGGCAGCGGGGTGAGGTCGGCGCCGCCGGCGCGGGCGCGCTCGTACTCCAGGGCCGAGGTGTAGTTGCCCGCGGCTCGCAACAGCTCCTGGCGGCGGATGAGTTCGCCGTGCAAGGCGTCCTGCATGCGTTCCACCAGGGCGACTTCGTCGGCGAGGTTGGTGATGACGGCCGAGGTGTGCGGCAGTTCCTCCAGGCCGAGGAAGGTGGCACCGCCCTTGAAGTCGACCAGGACGAAGTTCAGGGTCTCCGAGGAGTTGGTCAGAGCCAGGCCCAGGACGAGGGTGCGCAGGAGTTCGCTCTTGCCGGAGCCGGTGGCGCCGATCAGCATGCCGTGCGGGCCCATGCCACCCTGCGCGGACTCCTTGATGTCGAGCTCCACCGGACGCCCGTCCACACCGACCGCGATCGGTACCCGCAGCCGCGCGGAGCCGGTGTGCCGTGCGAACAGCGCCTTGGTGTCGTGCCGATGCAGGTCGGGAATGCCGAGCAGGGTGGTCAACTCCACGTCGGAGTCCAGTGGTTGGGCGATATCGGAGCCCAGGCTGATCCGGCGCGAGGCCAGCAGCCGGGCCAGCGACTCCGCGCCCAGCGGGCCGAGCCGGTCCGGCAGGCCCAGCGGCACCGAACGCTCCTTGCGGCTGCGGTCGGTGCGCACCAGGTTCACCTGGTCCGGCCCCACGGTCAGCCGCAGCGTGTTGCGGCCGGGCCGCCAGCGCAGCGCGCCCGACACGTCCAGCACGACCGCGTTGCGATAGCCGTGGCCCTCCCAGCGATGGCCCTCGGGCACGGTGATGCCATCGAGTACGACGACGGTGTACGGCTCGTCACGGCCCGGTCGGGCATCCGGGTCGAAGCCGGGACGCTCGGCGAACTCGGCGCCCAGCAGGTCGTCCAGCTCCGTGAGGTCGGCCGTGATCCGGCGGACCTGCCCCGCGCCGTCCTCCTCGTGCGGATGCAGCGCGTGCGGCAGCCACTTGACCCACTCCCAGTCGGCCCGCCGCTCGTCACTGACGCACAGGGCGATCCACAGCTCCTCGGGCGCGTGGAACACGGCGAGCTGGCCGAGCGCGGCGCGCACCAGGGCACGTACGGCGTCGGTGGCTTCGGTCTGCTCGTCGTCGGCGTCGTCGGGGCGCAACATGACCCGCGCCGAGGAGCGCAGGTAGAGGCCCAGGGGCTGTTCGGGGATGGTGGAGTAGGCGCGGATGAAGCGGCGCAGGGCGTGGGCGCAGAGCGGTTCGAGGTCCTCGACCGGGCGGGTTGAGACCGGGTTGAGGGTGAGGGCGAGCTGCTGTTCGCCGACCGCGAGCCGGACCTCGCCGAAGTCCTCGTCGGCCGGGCGGCGTTCCCACAGCCGTGAGGTGCGTGCCAGCGAACGCAGCGACGAGGGCTCGGGGTGGCGCCAGGCGAGCGCGCGCTGCTGCTCCACGATGGTGGACCGGACCCGCTTGCGGGTCTGCGCCAGATAGCGGAGATAGTCCCGGCGTTCGCCCTTCAGACGCTGCTTGCGCTCGCTGGAGCGGCGCATCAGCTGGCCCAGCAGCATCGCGCCGGCCGACAGCGCCATGACGCCCATCGCCAGATAGATGAAGACGCCGTTCCCGCCGCCCGGGCGCAGGAACATCAGCATCATCGACACCGACATCAGCGCCATCGGCAGATACGTCCAGATCGCCGAGGTGTCGGGCACCGTCTCGGCGAGGACCGGGGGCTCCTGGAGGGTCAATTGCCCTTCGGGCATCTCGGGCCCGCGCCTGCGGGCCGGCCGGCGAAACAGCACCACACTCAAGGAACAGAACCTCCGGTTTCACTGGCATTCCGGCCCGCGCCGAATACCGGGACACCCGGCAGCCGGAAAGACCGCACCGCGCTCATTTTCCGGGGACCCGGGTACGCGGTGAACGCCGGATGAATGGTGTGAGCGGAAAGCAGGGAACGGTCAACTCTCCCACCATTCAACTGCATACCGGACAAGGAGCCCGGTCCCCAGCACGTTCCGGCGAGCGTAGGCAGTAGTCTGCATTCACGTAACGCGACCTGTCCACGCGGGAGAGGTGGTTGCCCGGCGTGCGGACGCAATTCCCCTGTCCGACCCCCCGGTTCTGGCCCGTGCGGACCTTCCGTACTCTTCGCACTGCCCCCGCACCGGGGAAGTCCTCCTGCCAAACTCCCCACGGAAGACGAGAGTTCAGCTGATGACCGACAGCGCGGTGGCCGAACTGTGCCGCCTGACCGTACGTGCGCCGAGCGTCTCCGTCGATCTGGCCGTGCCCGCCGACGTGCCGGTCGCCGATCTGCTGCCCACGCTGCTGCGTTATGTCGGCGAGGAGGCCGAGGAGGCCGGACTCGACCATGCCGGGTGGGTGCTCCAGCGGCTCGGTGACGCCCCGCTGGACGAGGAGACGACCCTCGCGCGGGCCGGGCTCGCCGACGGGGACGTGCTCTATCTGCGCCCGCACACCGAGGCGTTGCCCGAGGCGCGGCTGGACGACCTGGTGGACGGCATAGCCGACACCGCCGGCCGGCGGCTGCACACCTGGCATCCGGAGGCGGCCCGCGGGCTGCTGGTGGGCGCCACCGTGGCGACCGTGGTGGCCGCCCTGGTGCTGGTGTTCTGGCCGGGCGTGACCGGCTCCGGCTCCACCAAGGCCGCCTGCGCCGCCGTGTCGGGCGTGCTGCTGCTCGCGGGCGCGGGCACCGCCAGCCGCGCAGTCGGCGACCGGCTCTCCGCGACCGCGCTCGGCCTGCTGGTCGCCCCCTGTCTGGCGCTGGCCGGCTGGGTGCTGCCCGGCGGTGATCTGACCGGCCCGGACGCGGCCCAGGTCGCGGGCGCGCGGCTGCTCGCGGCGGGCGCCGCCGGTGCCGGTGGCGCGGTCCTCGCGCTGGCCGCCACCGCGGTCGGCGCCCCCGCCCTCCTGGGCACCGCGGTCGTGTCGGTGGCCATCGCGGCCGGCGGCGCCCTGATCGGCTACACCAGCCTGGACGTGCCCGCCGCGGCGGCGCTGGTGGCCACGGTGGTCGCGCTCGCCGCCGGGACGGTCGCGCCCTTCGCCTTCAAGCTGGCCGGGATGCGGATGCCCGCCCTGCCGTCCTCCGCCAGCCAGCTCCAGGAAGGCATCGAGCCCTACGCGGGCAGCGAGGTCGCCGAACGCACCGAACTGGCCGGACGCTGGGTCACCGCGCTCTTCGCCGTCACCGGGATCATCGCCGCGGGAGCCCTGGTCGTCCTCGCCGAACACCCGAACCTTCCCGAGGTGCTGACCGCCCTCGCCCTGAGTCTGCTGCTGCTTCTGCACTCCCGGGGCCTGGTGCACATCGGCCAGCGACTGACCCTCGCGGTGCCCGGGATCTGGGGGCTGCTGCTGCTCGCCCGCAGCTGGGCGGCGGACAGCGACGGCGACGGCCGCCTCGTGGTGTTCGCGGTACTGCTAGGCGCCGCGGCCGCCCTGGTCATCGCCGCCTGGACGGTGCCCGGCCGCCGCATGCTGCCGTACTGGGGCCGGGCGGCGGAAGTGGCGCACACCGGCATCGCCGTGGCGCTGCTGCCGCTCAGCCTGTGGGTGGCGGGACTCTTCGGCTGGCTGCGCGGCCTGTTCGGCTGAGCCCGCACAGCCGGATACGCCCGCACAGCGGCAAGTGAACGACTAGGAGAGGCCGTGCAGTCCAAACGCGATCAGGTACACGCCCACAGCTTCATGATGGGCAGGCTCAGTTCGGGCCTGCTCATGGCCGACCCGGACGCCCCGGAGAGCCCGCTCGGGCGTACCACCCGCGGTGTGGTCTTCGGCGTACTGGCCACCGTCCTGATCGGCGCGGGCGCCACCGTCTACGGCCTGCTGCGCCCGGGCGGGAACGACGCCTGGCGCGACGGCGCCCACCTGGTGGTCAACCGCGACACCGGCGCCCGCTACCTGTGGACCGACACCGACGGCGTACTGCACCCGGTGCGCAACTACGCCTCCGCGCGGCTGATCGGCGGCTCCGACCTCAAGACCGTGGATGTCGCCACCGCCTCGCTGCGGGACATCCCGGTGGGCGCCCCGGCCGGCATCCCCGGTGTCCCCGACACCGTGCCCGAGCCCGGCCAACTCGACGGCGGCGCCTGGCACATGTGCGTCACCGGCCCGGACGGGGCGTTGCCGGACACCTCCGGCGCCGTACCGGACACCGGGGTTCAGAAGCCGGGGGCGACCACCGTGGTCGCCGGGGCGCCGCTGGACTCCCGCGGCATCGGCGGCGACCGTGCGGTGCTGGTGCGCGGCCCTGACGACACCGAGTACCTGGTGTGGCGGGGCAGCAGGCTTCCGCTGGACCGCGCCTCGGACGCCCGTAACGCCCTCGGCTACGGCTCGGAGCAGCCGATGCCGGTCTCGGCGGCCTTCCTCGACGCGCTGGCCCCCGGGCCTGTCCTGAAGCCGCCCGCGGTGCCGGGGCGCGGTGCGGCCGGTCCCACGCTCGGCGGGGAAGCCACCCGCGTCGGCCAGCTGTTCAAGGTCAGCGTCCCCGGCGGCGACAGCACGTACCACCTGCTGCGCGAGGACGGCCTGGTGCCGCTGACCCGGCTCGGCGCCGCCCTGGTGCTCGGCGACCCGGCCACCCAGAAGGACGCCTACCAGGGCCGTTCACCCGAGGCGCGGACCGTCGGCGCCGACGCCCTGCGCGAGCACCGGTCCACGAACCCGGGCACCACCGACGCCGCGGAACTTCCGGACGCACCCCCCGTCCCGGAGTCCGCGCCGAGCGGCACCGCGCTGTGCGCGCAGGTCGACGGCGACAACGGCGGCGTACGGATCAGGTCGGTCCTGGTACCCCTGACCCGGCTCGCCCCGGTCGCGGTGTCGGAAGGCACCGCCCAGCCGCTGGAACCGGCCTGCGTCCCGACCGACGCCACGGTCGTCCGGCCCGGCCGGGGCGCCCTGGTGCGGGCCCTGAACGCCAGCGGCGCCGCGCACGCGGGGACGACCTATCTGGTCGCGGAGAACGGCGTGAAGTACCGCGTCTCCACGAAGAATTCGCTGGCCGCGCTCGGATACGAGACCGCGGACATCGCCTCCGTCCCGGCACCGCTGCTCGCCTCGCTGCCGACGGGCGCGGACCTCGACCCGGCCGCCGCCTCGGGCACTTCGGAGCCCAACGTGACGGCTCCGCGGTGCGCCCCCGAGAGCGCCGAGAAGGACAAGGCGGACACCTCGCGCTGATCACGGCAAGGGGCGCATTCGGAGCCGAAGAAAAGGAAAGGGGCGGGCGCAGGGCAAGTATTGAGCCAAAGTCGTTGTCGACGGTGTGAAGTCCACGGACCAATCCGCTTGTCGAACGCGGCGGTAACCTCAGGCAAAGCTCAGAAAATTCGGCCCGGCCTGCCCGCGGAATCCGGGGGAAGCGCTTTCAATGCCGGATTCGGCTCCGCGTGATGCCCGTTCGCCTTCTCCGCGTGCCCGCTTTTTGCCCGCATCGCGGCATGGATGATGCATGCCCGGGTGTCCGGCACCGGTCCGAGAGGCTTGTTCATTTCGCTGAAACCTCCGCACAACTCCCTTGCCACGCAAGAATTCCGGGGCGAGCTGACCGAAGCTCAAATCTTCCCTGTTCTCGTTGCGCGCGGCATCGGCTTCTCTTTAGCCTCAGCGGGCAACTGTGCGACGAGACGGGGCTGAACGAAGGGAGCGCGACATGGCGGACAGCGCCGCGAGGAAAGCGGACTATGCCAAGGGCTTGGGGGGTGTCTCCTCCCTGGAGTCGGCCCGGAGCCAGGTCGAGAAGATCCAGAACAACGTCGCCGAGATCGCCGCGCGTTCGGGCGTCGGCGGCGACGAGGGCCAGGCCCTGCTGAAGCTCTTCCGCAGCTGGAACGCCGAGGCGCAGAAGGTCGTCATCCAGATCAGCAAGATGGTCGACGCGCTCCAGGAGAACGTGACCTCCGCCAACCGGCTGGCCCAGGAGAACCAGGACCTGACCGAGGTCCTCAACAGCAAGACCAGCCAGGGCGTCTTCGAAGCGCTGAGCTGACCCGACCGGCAGCACCGGCCCCGTCACGGCGAGGCCGGACACCTTGAGCTTCCCGGGCGGGCGCCCGGCCGTACGAGAGGAGACGTCATGGCCGACGGCATCATCGACGTGCAGTACCCCGTGGTCCGCAACGCCATCGAGGAACTGATGGCGCAGACCCAGCAGATCATCACCACCCTCAACAACCTGGAGGACGAGCTCAAGCCGCTCGTCACCTCCTGGGAGGGCTCCGACCAGGAGACCTACCGTCAGGTCCAGGCGGAGTGGGACCAGGCCACCAAGAACATGGCCCAGCTCCTCGGCGACAACGGCGAGCTGATCCAGACCATCCACGACAACCACTCCCGCGACGAGCGCAGGAGCGCCGACAACTGGGGCAATGTGCGGGCCCGTTAGGGCAGCGCCGAAGCTTCCCCTTCGTCGAGGGTTCGGCGACGCGGCCCGGCTGTCGTCCGTACACGGGGCGTCCGCCGGGCCCCCGTATCCCCGTCCGGCGTGTCCCCGTCCGGAACCAAGCGTCAGGAGTGCGTCCCATGGCCGGTGAGAAGGCCGACGTCAAGCATTTCGACCTCAAGCAGATGGAGAACTTCCGGGACAACGAGGTGCAGCCGGTCCACACCGCCGCGAAGAAGCACAAGGAGGAGGGCGACGGGAACCACATCCGTCCGCTCGGCCACCTCATCGACGGCCACACCACCCCGGAGAACCTCGCCCAGGACAAGCAACTCCTGCGCATCGGCCGGATGGTGACCGAACCGCTGGTCTCGGGACCGAAGCTGATCGAGGACATCCGCACCGCGGCGACGGCCATCGACAAGCTGCTCGGTGACCAGATGGACCTCTTCAAGGAGCTGAAGGAGGCCCTCTCCGACACCATCGAGGAGGCCAACAAGACCAAGGACAAGAACCTCGACGCGATCGACGCCCAGACGCTCCTCCAGACCTTCGACGAGGTCGACACCCTCACCGCCGGCAGCACCGGCGACCCGGACGAGTCCTGACCAACTCCGATAGAAAGGGCGCCCGGTGGCCGACCGGTACGATCCCAACTCCGTCGCCAACCTCGACAAGTTCGACAACCCCGGCGACCCGTCGAGTGACACCTGGGCCACCCTGGTCACCCACATCACCGGCTACCCGGTGCCCGACCGCAACACCGTCTTCGACTCCCTGCGCTCCGAACACGGCGGCAAGTTGTTCCGGATGGACATCAAGGAGCGCAGCCTCAGCCTGCTCGTCAAGGACTCCGGCTTCCTGACGAACAAGGGCGAGGACTACGACATCTGGTTCTTCGACAGCGGCAAGAAGCGATCCATCATGCAGGCCCGGATCGTCTTCGAGGGCCGTGTGAAGGACGGCGAGAACATCATCTTCGCCGGTCCGGGCTCGGACAACGTCAATGACGCGCAGGTCCGTGAGGGCAACGAGTTCACGGACTACAACAAGGACAAGATGAGCACCATCCCGCTCGCCCGGTACATGAACGGGCCGCGGGCGGCGCTTCTCGCCCTGCTGGGCGGCAACACCCAGGACGCCCGGTTCAGCAACCTGGGCGTGCCCGGCGCCGACGTCGTGGACCTGAACTCCTTCAACACCACAGGCGAGTCCTTCGATTTCGCCGCCAAGTTCTTCAAGGACCACGCGGTGGTGCTGAAGGACTGGGAGGACCGCTTCGGCCGCGACGACGCCAGCTGGAAGGGCGAGGCCGCGGAGGTCTTCCGCAGCCTGCTGAAGAAGATCCGCGAGAACTACGACAACTACGTCGAGACGTTCAACTCCAACCCCGGCGGCGACGACGCCGGCACCGGCGGCACGGTGTACTCCCGCGCCCTCTCGCTCGGCCGCAAATACCTCGAGGACGCCGCCAACAAGCTCCTGGAGGCGTGGCTCTCCTGGGCCAAGTCCCCGTACTACGACCCCCACCAGGTGCTGCGCTACGTCCTGGACGACCTCGCCCAATGGGTCGACGCCAACAACGTCGCCAAGACGGACATCAAGTCGTACACCTCCCGCTACACCACGACCGTCAGCCACAGCCCGCAGGCCGGCTTCACCCAGGTGCACCCGGAGTACGGCGATCTCACCGACATCGCCAACTGGGCGAAGGTCGGCGACAAGGCGGTCAAGATCTGGAGCCAGGGCGTCGACGAGTACCTGGGCAAGCCCGCGGCCACGGTGCAGTCGAATCTGAACAACCACTTCCTCGACCTGGGCGACGACTTCTCCGACAACGTGCCCAAACCGAAGTCGACCAGCACCGCCTCCGAGGACTACGAGGAGAAGAAGGCCAAGGAGGCGCAGGAGGAGATCAACCGGCAGAACGAGGAGAACCGCAAGTACCAGGACGAGCTGCGCGCCGAGCAGGAGCGGCAGCGCGAGGAGGACCGCAAGTACCAGGAGGAACTCCGCAACGAGCAGAACCGTCAGCGGGAGGAGGACAAGAAGTACCAGGACGAACTGCGGGAGGAGCAGAACAAGCAGCGCGAGGAGGACAAGAAGTACCAGGAGGAGCTGCGCGAGGAGCAGAAGCGTGAGCAGGAAGAGGCCAAGCGCGAGGCCGAGGAGCAGGCCAAGGCCATGGAGGAGAGCCTCGGCGGGCTCAACAACCCCAACGCCGTCACCGAGCAGAACCTCGGCAACCTCGACGACATCCTGAACCCGGGCAACCAGAACAACCCGAACAACGTGGTCACCGAGAGCCTGGGCGACCTCGGCAATGTGAACAACCCGGGCGACGGCAACCAGCAGGCCTTCACGTCCAGCCCGCCGCCGGTCACCACGAACCTGGGCAACCTCGGGGGGCTCAACAGCGGACCGGGCGGCACCAACAACGCCGCGAACAACGCCGCCAACGACGCGATCACCCAGAACCTCGGCAACCTCGGCGGCCTGAACGCGGGCGGCGGCTCCGTCAAGACGCCGACCGGCGGCAACACCCAGCTCGACGGCGGCAAGCTCACCACCGACTTCCCGGACGGCAGCAGCACCAGCTTCGACCCGGACAGCGGGGCGCTCACCACCACCCACCCGGACGGCAGCGTCACCACGCAGAACCTGGGCGACGGGACCCGGGTGACCAACCCGGACGGCTCGGTCACCTCCCTCGGCGACGACGGCAAGCTGACCACCACCTTCCCCGACGGCAGCGTCCAGACCGTCGACCCCGCCACAGGCCAGGTCAGCACCACCGACCCCAACGGCGCCACGACCACGCAGGATCTCGGCAGCCTGGACGGCCTCAACAGCCAGAACAACCCTACGGACCTGGGCGACCTGGGCGACATCAACACCCAGTCCGAAGGCGACCTCAACGACCTGGGGAACCTGGGGGACCTCAACACCGACCGGTCCGGCCTTGAAACCCCGACGGGCGGCAGCACCCAGCTCACCGGCGACGACATCGCCACCGACTTCCGCGACGGCAGCAGCATCAGCTTCGACCCCGACAGCGGTCTGCTCACCAGCACCAACCCGGACGGCTCCACCACGACCACCGACCTCACCCACGGTGCGACGGTGACCAATCCGGACGGATCGAAGACCAGCCTCGACAACGGCATGCTGACCACCGAGTTCCCCGACGGCAGCAAGCAGGTCATCGACCCGGACACCGGCATCGCCACGGTCACCGACCCGCAGGGCAACACCGAGACGGTGAACCTGCACGACCTCAACTCGGGTGGCGGCAAAGACAGTTCGGACATCCTCGACGGCCTCGGCGACCTGGAGAGCGGCGGCGGCCTCAACGACACCGGCGGCACCACCCGGGACGTATCGCTGGACGACCTGGGTCTCGGCGGCGGCACAGGCACCGGCGGGGAGAGCCTCCTCACCGCGGACAGCACCGGCGGAACCGGCACCGGAGCCGAACCCCTCTCCGACGGCGCCGCCGACAGCGCGGGCAGCCCCCTCGCCCCCGCCGCCACGGCCGGAACCCCCGGCGCACCCGGCATGCCCGGCAGCCCCGGCATGCCGATGGGCGGCATGGGCGCCGGCGGCGACAAGGGCAACGGTGAGCGGGTGCGTGCCGTCCTGGTCGACGCGGCCGAGGAGAGCGAACGCCGCAACCGCCGACGTCGCAGCCCGTGGAACCGCCAGGAGGACGACGACACCTTCCTCTCCCCGGCATCCCGGGTGGCGACCACCGGCGGCGAATCCCCCGAGGAGGAGACGGAGCCCGGCCGCGACAGGGCCACCAGCTCCGGCGACTACCTGGAGGAGGACGCGGACGTATGGGGCACCGAAGAGGGCGGCACCCCGGCCGTCATCGGACGGTGAGCACCGTACGGCCGCGGCGGCGCGAGGGATCCACCCGGCCCCGGCCTCCGCGTCGGGCGGACCACCAGGCAGGATCTGTACGGCAGTTGAGGAGCCCGCGGCCGGAACCGGACGCGGGGCGAGAGCGACGCGGAAGGCAGGAGCGGGCGTGACGGAACCGCTGGAGAAGCGCCTCGAAAAGGCGATGGCCGAGCTCCAGGCCGCCCAGGAGGCGGTCGCCCGCACCGAACGCGAGCTGCGGCAGGCGTCGTTCGCGGTGCTCTCCTCCGACCGCGCGGTCCGCGCCACCGTGGGCCCGCAGGGCGAGCTGTCCGGGATCGAGTTCCTGGAGAACAAGTACCGCGACATGTCACCCCAGGAGCTCGCCGCCAGCGTCCTGGAGGCGGCGAACGCGGCCCGTCTGAAGATGAACCGGCATGTGATGAAGGCGATGGCGCCCTTCACCGAACCCAGCAGCAACGTGCCCGAGCTGAAGGGCTTCGAGCTGGACTGGGAGCGCATCTTCGGCCCCGAGGTGCTGCGCGAGGACGACGAGGACACTGCACGCGAAGCCCAGGCCGCCACCCCCGCCTGGCGGGACGCGCTCGGCGAGGACGGAGAGGACTGACGATGGGACAGCGCTACTACGTCGACCCGAATCGCATCGAGGCCCTGGCCAGGCAGCTCGAGGAGATCGGCACCCTGGCCACGAACATCACCGAGGAGTTCCTCGACGAGCTGGCCCCCACGGTCACCTGGCCGGGCACAGAGGGCGAGTTCGCGGAGAAGGCCAAGCCGCAGGAGCAGAAGGAGCGGCAGACCACCAAGGAGACGATGATCTCCTTCCGTGACGCGGTCGTGGAGATCACCGACGCCACGGTCAACCAGGTCCGCATGATGAAGGACACCCGCGACCGCAACATCGAGAACGTCGAGCGGGTCAACAACCGTATCGAGACCGACGGGTTCGACGGCCACGGCACGGGCGGGCACGGCCGCCGTTGAGCATCAAGGCATCGCCCGAGGTCAACGCGATGATCTTCATCCTCACCGGGGAGAAGCTCATCGACGCCGACGAGGACCTCGCGTACGAGAGCCGCCGACCGTACTCCGGCCTCGGCCGGAAGGTCGACAGGCTCTCGTCGCTGATCGACAAGTCGATCCACGACATCGCCGAAGTCATGCCGGACGACCTGTCGAAGTCGTACGCCAAGGCCATGGGCATGCTCATCGACGACGGCGGCAAGAACTACCTGCGCGAGTTCGCCGAACAGCTCGACAAGATCGCCGAGGGCCGGCGGAAGACCTCCATGGACATCATGGAGTCCAAGTGGCAGGTCATCGCCGAGGTCATCCGGCTGCTCATCGAGATCGCCATCTATCTGGCGATGTCCTTCTTCACCGGCGGCGCCTCGGCCAGCCAGATCATGATGGCCAAGCTGCGCAGCCGTTTCATGATTCTCACCACGCTCACCCACCTCCTCCAGCGGCTGCACATCGCGCCCTCGCTGACCGAGGCGTTCGCCGAGGCGTTCACCACCTTCGCGGTGCGGCTCGCGATGATGAACTTCGCCCCGGACGGGCGCCGTCCCGACGGCTTCGACTGGAACGACATCCTGAAGTCCGCCGCGTTCGGCGCCGCCGCCGGCTTCCTGACCAGCATCTTCGACGACATCGCGAAGAAGATCGTCAGGAGCTACGACAACAACTTCCTCAAGAACGGGCCGGACCTCGACTTCAAGCCCAACCCCAATCTGAAGAACACCCCGACCCCCGAGTTCAAGAACAACGGCCCCGGCCCCAACCCCAAGCCGGACCCCGACCCCACCCCCGGTCCGAAGGACCAGCCCGGCCCCAACGCCAGCAACACACCGCTCACCTTCCGGAACGACCCGCTCTCCTTCCGGAACAACCCCAATCTCTGGCGCAACAACCAGATCCTGCGCAACAACGCCGACCGTCCGGGTGCCCTCGCCGGACACTACGGGCTCAAGGGGACGGCCGACTTCATCGCCGCCGGCGCCGGCGAGGCCCTCGCGGAGATCCTGATCAAGGGCGCCTTCGACGGCGACTGGTCCACCAACTGGTCCACTTTCGTCGGCGCGGGCATCAGCAGCCAGGTCGAGGCCACGCTCACCGACACCGCCGTGAACAGCGGCGCCGAACTGCGCCACCTCATAGACAAGTTGCGCAACCAGCCGCCGCCGACCGTCTCGGCCGACTCCAATGACGCCCGGGACTCCTCCGACTCCCCGCGCACTCAGGGCGGGGATGGCCCCGACCGCACCGGCGGTCCCTCGACGACGGACATGACGGGCGGCGCCGACTCCACGCTTACGTCCCCGCCACCGCCCCGCACCGCGGACAGCCCGCCGCCGTACACCACCCAGGACCCTCCGCTCTACACCACCCAGGACCCCCCGCCGTACTCCCCGGGCCCGTTGCCCACGACGGCCGCCGAGAACGCCCTGTGGCAGCAGGTCCACAACGGCCCCGCCGACGTCCGCGAGCAGGCCCTGCACGACATCGCCGCCCTGCGTGGCGCCCAGCCGCCCGGCAACGCCGAGATCGACGTCCGCGACAGCCTGCACGGCAACCTCTCGCAGGTGCCCGAGGTACGGGTGCTGCCCGCCGGGAACGGTCCGGCGGTTCAGGTCGATGCCGACGAGGTCCGGCGCGCGTTGGACGGCTTCGGCACGCCGACGACGGTGGAGGATCCGCTCACGGTTCCGGGGTCCCCGGAGAGCGACGTCCAGAACATGCCGGACGGGGCAGCCGAGCAGGATCGGGATGTCGATACGGCTCCGACGGCGGGCCAGGCCGGCGGGGGGCCGGTCGCGTCCAACGGCTCCCAACCCGGTACCGGTACCGGGGGTGCCGGCGCACGTCAGGGGGGTGCACCCGCATCGCAGCCTCAAGGCACCGGCACCACGGGCGACACGGTTCTGTCGGATGTCCCGGAGGCGACGCAGGATGGATCTGCTCAGCCTTCGCAGTCCCCGGAGACCACGCCTTCCCCCGAGGCGCCCTCCTCTCCCGAGACGACTCCCTCGCCGGACACCGCCGACTCGTCCGACCTCACCACCGCTCCGCCGAAGGTGAGCACCACCGGGTCCTACACCGACACCGGCGACATGTCCCAGGCGCCGCCGCTGACGATCGTCGTCTCGGAGGTGCCGCCGCCCGGGGAGGGGTCGCCGGACGCGATCGACCTGCTGGACCGGGCCGGGACCGACCGTGCCGTGGTGCTGGGGCCGGCGGTCACGCCGGACGGGGCGGGGCGCCCGGTGCGCGCCGCCGTCGAGCTGACGCGGGAGGGACCGGGCACCCCGGTCCGGGTGCGCCCCCTCACCGGCCCGGCACCCACCCCGACGCCGAACGACACCCAGGCCACCACCGTCACCACGGTCACCACCGAGACGGCCTTCCCCGGCGCGGACATCCTGCTGCCGCTCGCCGACGCCCTCGGCCCGGCGCCCCACCCGGCCACTCAGAGCACCGCGACAACAGACAGCGACCCGGCGAGCGACACCACCACCGCCCCGCCGCCCAAGAAGATCCTCACCGAGTCCGCAACGCCCGTACCCAGCAACGGAATCGCCCCGGATTCCACGGTCACCACCAACAAGCTCGCCACCCTGTCCCGCCCCTGGACCGAGACGGCCACCGACCTGCACCTGGAGTCGGACCACGGCAACGCGCCCGGCCCCGGTGCCAGACCCTCCGTGGCACCCCCGCCGCCGGGACGAGTCATCGTGCGACCGACGGGCAACGCGGACAACCAACCGGCCGTCACCACCCTCGACGGCCGCACGGTCCCCCTCACACAACTGCGCCGCTGGGTACCGGACTCCGCCGTAAGGCCCCGGCCGGGGCGGGCCGTCCAGACGCTGACGATCTCGCAGAGCCCCGCCGAGGACGGTACGTCACGTGACGCGGGCCGAAGGGCGCTGCTCGGTCAGGACACCTTCCGCGGCGTACGCACCACCTCGGGGCCGTCCTCGTCGGACCCGCCCCGCACGGTGTTCACCGGCCCGCCGACCGCGCTCCCCGGCTCGGGTACCGAGCAGGGAGCCGACTACTTCGTGGGGCACGGCACCCCTCGCACCGTCACGCTCGGCACCGACGACGCGGCGCAGCCCACCGTGAAGGTCAGCGGTGTGCAGCTCGGCGAGGTGCTCAACTCCTGGGCGCAGGACGACGATCAGGGGCGTCCGCTGGTGCTGTTCTCCTGCGAGACGGGACGGCAGCCGGAGATCGCGGGACTGCCCGTCGCCCAGCACGTGGCGAACCGCACCGGGCGGCCGGTGTACGCGCCGACCAGCGAGGTGGGCACCGCCCGGGACCGGGACGGTGACGTCCGCGCGGTGCTCACCGAGGGCCCGGACGGGCCGGGACGCTGGCGGCTGTTCCTGCCCGAGCCCGGCGGCGCCGAACTGGACGACATGGCACGTGACGCCGGGCTGCACACCGGCCCGGAACCGGCCGACGCCTTCGCGCGTGCCCGCACCCTCCAGCAGATCCGCACCCTCCGCGACGCCCTGGGCCCGGACGCCGAACAGCGGCCGGAGAACCGGGAGTTGCTCGCCGGGCTGGCCTATGTCGACGGTCTGCGCTGGCTCAGCCCGGACAACGCGGCCCGCTACGGCGACGGCCGGATGACGCCGGACCTGTTGCGCCGGATGGTCACCGACCAGCCCGGCGCCGGGGTCGATCCGGCCACCGGGCCCACGACCGAGCAGTACACCGAATTCCTGCGCGCCGCAGCCGAGTTGCGCGCCACCGCCGGCCCCGACACCACCCTCGATGCCCTGCTGCCCCCGCCGCCCCCGGCCCTCCCGCCGGGCACCCTCGTCTCGCCGGAGGACGTGCGCGGGCTCACCTACGCGCCCTCCGCGCAGATCACCTGGTCGCTCTCCGACACCCCGCTGCCGCTGTCCGAGCTCGGCCTGAACGCCGAGGACACCGCCGAACTCGCCCGCCGCAGACCCGATCTGTCGCCCGCGCCGAGCCGCCCGGAGAGCCTCGCCGAGGACCTGAACCTCTTCAGCAAGGACGCCGCCTCCGCCGACACCGTGCGCGCGGACGGACGGAACTTCAGGCGCCTGGACACCCCGGGCGGCGGCAACTGCCTGTTCCGGGCGCTGCTCGACTCCGCGCGCGGCCAGGACGTACCCCCGGCTTGGGCCGCGCGGAACGTCGCCGGGCTGCGTGGCCTGCTGCGTGACCGGATCACCGGGTCCGAACTGGCCGCCGCGGCGGCCGAGGCCACCCCGGACCCGGTACTCGCCGTGGTGGACGACCTGCGGATGACCGCGCTCGCCGGGGTACTGAACCCCGACGCCCGGAGCAGGATCACCCAGCGCTGGAACCGCATCGCGCAGACCGTCGTCACCGACGGCGACGGGCGCCAGTGGCGGCGCATCCTCCGTGACAGCGGCTACCCGCAGCTCGCCACCGTCGCGCCCACCCCGGCTGACGCACGGCGACTCGGCGCCGAGGGACTCATCGCCGCCGCGGCCGAACACTCCGCCCTGTGGTCGTCCCCGTTCGCAGACCTGCTCCCTCAGGCGCTGGCGCACACCCTCGACCTCGATCTGCGCCTCGTCCGTCCCGACCTGCTCGCAGCCGGGAAGCCCGTGGTCGTCACTCTCCACCCGGGCGGGCAGGGCGGCACCCTGCACCTGGCCTACAACGGCACCGACCACTTCGACGCGCTGATCCCGGCCACCGCCCCGCTCACCGCCGTACCGGACCCCGTCACCACCTCCGGGGACCCGGCCGGCGTCGAGCCCGACGGCTCCGACCCCTTCGGCGAGTGGCTGCGCGGCATGGGCGGGATCACCGACCTCGACGGCCCCGACGCGGAGACCCCAGACCGGGGCGACCCGGTGCCGCTGGAGACCCAGCTCGAACGGCACCGCCCGGCCCGTCTGCTGACCGGTCCGGACGCCCAGCCGCCCGGACCGGCACCACGCGACATCACCTTCGAGGACGGCAGCCGACTGCCCACGGTGCTGATCGACCCGGGCGCCGATCCGGATCCGGCCGACGGCAGCACGCATGCACCCACGGACGGCACCCCGCCGAGCCGCCCGACCGGTCTCTTCACCGGCCCCGGCGTCCTCACCCTGCGCTCGCCCGAGCAGGTCGCCGAGCAGATCCTCGGGCAACTGCCGAAGAAGCTGCGGGACCAGTTCGACGAGGCGGAGCTGCTGCGCCTGCTCACCGACCAGCCCGGCGCCTTCACCGCCCCGCGCGGAGCGCGCTTCGTGGGCCGGGAGAAGTCCGGGGTCGGCCATGAGATGACGGTCGAGGCCATCCCGTACCACCGCTGGGAACGCTTCTCCGACGTCGACGGCGGCACCACCCGCCTGGACACCATGCGGCGCGGCCAGGCCGGTACGGGCGGTGGGCGCAGCGTCGGCGTCGGACGCCGGGTCGCGGCCGCGCTGAGCATGGGCCCGCCGCTCAACTGGCTGCTGAAGATCGGCGTCTCGCTGGGCTGGACCCGCCGTACCGACTACTCCCTGGGCACCCAGGCGTACCACCAGACCGAGTGGCGCGCCCACGAGGGCTCACATCTGCACCTGGACGACGTCCACTACCGGGTACGGGTGGAGCGCGTCACCGAGGCACCGAAGGGCACGACGCCCGCGACGGGCCCGAGTTGGCGGCGGAGCCAGGTGCACACCGCGCAGTTCGCCATGCGGGACGGCCTGAGCTGGCGACTGCCGGACGACCTCACCGTGCCGTACAACGGACCCCGCAGGGCGCCGCAGAGGCTCACCTTCCCGGACGGGGTCGAGCCGCGGATGACCGACACCACCGGACTGCACCTGCTGGACCCGCCCGAGGACATCGCGCTCGCCATCTCCGGCGCCCGGCCCGGCAGTTCGGCGCACCGCACACTCATCTCGTACGTCCGTCCGGGGCGGTTGCTCGCCCTGTTCGGCCGCTTCTCCGGGCCGGTGAGCGGGCCCGAGCTGACGCGGGGGAGCGGGCAGCATCCGCTGGGGCACCTCGTCGTCGAGCGGTCGATCCCGCAGCGGGCCACCCTGGTCGCCGAGTCGGTCAAGGCGGAGCTGCGCGACCTCACCCAGACCACGTACCAGAACGAACGCGGCCATGTCCGCGACACCCGCTTCGGCGTCCAGGTCACCGCCGGACCCAACTACACCCTCGTCGGCCCGGAGACGGACGTACGCCTCCAGGGCGGGCCGCTCGTCCGCGCGGACTTCAGCACCGGGCACGGCCACTACCTGGGCACCGACGCGGCCCGCAAGACCACCGGCCGTGTCCGCAACCACCCCGTCGCGCTGTACCGGGTGGAGCGCACCCTGATGGTGCGCAAGGCCGGCGAGCCGGCTTCCGCGGCCCGCCCGGTGCGGGTGGTCAGCCTGGACTGGATCTCCACTCAGGACGCGCGCCGCCTCGCGGGCTGGGACAGCCGTACGCCCGGACAGACGGGCCCCAACCCGGACGCCGAACCGCCGGTGCCCTGGTACCTCACCCGGGAGGACCCGGTCCACCTCAGCGGCCAGGTCCGCGCCGAGGGCTTCCGGCCCGACCGGCCGCAGAACGCCGTACCCGACCAGCAGCAGAACCAGGATGGGCAGGCCGCCCCTCAAGACCCCCTGCGTGCCTTCGCGGACACCGTCCTCGACACCCTCCACCGCTCCTACCCGTCCCTCTTCGTCCCGCCGCTGATGCTGCGCCACCCACGCCTGGCCCGGTTCTGGTACGGCGACGGGCGGATGCGGACCGCGTTGCACAACGACCGGCAGGTGCGCGAGGCGCTCAACCGGCCCAGCCTGGCGCAGAGTCTGGACGACCTGACCACCACCGGCGTGCCGGTCACCCTCACCGAGGACGGCAAGGTGAGCCGCGGCCATCACACGCTGATCCTGCGGGCGAGGCTCACCGACCGGCGGTTCGAGACCACCATGAGCGAACGGTCGCTGCGCAACGCGGTGATCGGCACCGAGGTCTCCGGCCAGGGACAGCAGGCGTCCACGACCCTGTCGGGTGGCGTCGAGCTGGGCATCTCCCCCCGGGACCACGACAAGGTGCCGGAGGCGGGGCTGCCGCGCCAGACCGGCAATGTGTCCCTGGGCGCCCGTTACGCCAAGACGGACCAGAAGGCCACCCGCAGCACGGCCGCGGTCACCCACGACCACCTGATGTTCCAGAACGGCGCCGGCCTCTACAGCTACCAGGTGGAACTGGGCGCCTCCTTCGAGGGCCACCGCCGCCCTCGCGGCTGGGCCCGGCTCGCCACGGTCGGCCTCCTCGGCGCCGGCGTCTTCGTCAGCAAGGTCGAGGAGCGCCCGCTGTTCAGCCGGGGCAACGAGACCGTGGGCCGCGTGGAACTGGCCGTGCCCGCGGCGCACGGCTCCGACCGGCACGCCCCCGCCGACCCGCCGCCCACCGGACCGGCCCCGGCGCCGCCCGCACCCATAAGGCTCTCAGCCGTCGAGGCGGACCAACTCCTCGACGGAACACGCCCGTTGCCACGGACCGACTCGGCCGGACAACGGCTCGTCCGCAAGCTGCTGCGCGCCCCGCACGTGGTGCTCAGCACCGAGGGCGGCGGGCAGCGGCAGCAACTGATGCAGGACACCGCCGACCTGGCGTCGGGCACCTCCTGGCATGTCAGCGCGCCCGGCGCCCCGGTGCGCAGCGCGCTGCGCCGGGCGATGGCCAACCTCCATGTGGCCGGTCAACTCGGTCAGTACCTGGGCCCGTTCGGCTCCCGCATCACCGGACTCAACGGCGCAGGACCGCTCCAGACCCACTACCTCAAGGCCGCGGTCCGCGGCGAACTGGACAACCTGCGGGTCAAGAGCGAGCCGAAGCCGGCCAGCCTCGAAGCGACCATCGGCAACGAACACCGTGTCGCCGGCACCGCGAGCACCGTCTCGCGCACCACCCTCGGCGTCCAGGGCGCCGACATGCCGCTCCAGCAGGCCCCCGGCGGACCGGCGGTGGTCGGCTCCTACTCGACCGCCCTCCAGTACGCCTGGGGCAAGGGCCGCGGCGTCGCCCAGACCCTCACCCGGGGACGCAACACCACCCTCACCTACGCCGGTCGGATGTACCTGGTGGTCGCCGACGCCGCCGAGACCGTCGCCGTACGGGACCGGTGGACGGCCGCGATGGGCGCGGTGGGCACGCGCGCCGGGGCCGGTATCAGCTCCGCCGCCGGACGGATCTCCGAGCGCCTCGGCCGCGCACTCGCCCCGCGCTCGGCCGCCGCCACGCTCCAACGGGTGCGCGACGCGGTGATGTTCCACCTGCCCATGCAGGACGTCATCGAGGCCGGACTCGCCCCCGACGGCCTGGGCACCACCACCCCGCGCAACCTCGGCCGCGGCTACCGGGTGCCCCCCTTCCTGCGCGGGCGCCGCTTCCCCAGCCACCCCAGCGGCCAGCTCGACGCGAGCCACGCCGCACAGCAGCTCATGGGCCGGCTGACGAAGATCGGCGTGTCCTCGCACGACCGGGAGCAGGTGCTGCAGCGGCTCTCGCCGGACTTCCTGCGCGCCCATCTGCACGAGCTGACGACCGACGGGATGACCCTGCCGGTCCGCTACCGCAACTGGACCAGCCCGACCCGGCTGCCGGTCGGCGGCAGCCCCGGACAGGTCCGGTTCAAGCTGACCCCGGTCACCACCACCGTGGAACGGCTGCGCACCGGCTTCGAGTTGGAGGACTACCGCACCACCGCCCGCGACGACTCCGCCGCTTCCTCCCAGGACCGCGGCGCCGATGTCACGCTTGCCACCGGCCAGCGCGCGGCGGAGAGCGGCGTGCTGCTCGCCAACCCCTCGCTCCAGGGCACCGCAGCCAAGCAGCGTTCGAGCACCCGGACCGAGACCACCGGCAACACCTCGATGCCGAACATCGCCACCACCCAGGCGCACGCCGAGATCGTCACCAGCTACGTCCTGACCGTCACGATGACGGACGCGACCGGCGAGCTGCTGTCCCCGCGCGCCGTGGCGTCGGTCGGCTCCCTCAACGAGATCGTCCCGGCCGGTCTGCTCACCCCGGACGACGACGGCGCGCTCACCGAGGAGGACGTGCCCGAACCGGAGCGCGCGGTCAAGATGCTGACGGCCGATCAGGCCCGCCCGGAGGGCATCGCCCAATGGCGCGACGGCACCGCCGACCCGGACGTGCTCCCCTTCGACGACCGCATCGGCTCCGGCATCCTCGCCGTGGACATCCGCGGCGCGGCCAACGTCCAGGACGCCCTCACCCTCGCCACCGCCCGCGCCGACGGCCTCGGCGACAGCGACCTCGGCCGTCGCCACACCGGAAACGTCCTCGCCGAACGCGTCCGCATGGCCCACCTCACCCCGCTCACCGGCCTCGGCACCGCCCCCGCGCAGGCCCAGCAGGAGGCCACCACCCAGGTCGGCCTGACTTCCGGCTTCCGCGAGGCGCTCGGCGCGAACGGCTCACAGCTGCCCGCCCAGGCCTCCGCCCGCCTCTTCGGTCAGTCCCACACCGCCGACTCCCGCCTCTACGCGAAGATGCACCGCACCGGCGCCCGCCTCCTCGCCGTCGAGAGCAAGCCCCGAATGGAGGCCATGCAGCGCTCGAAGACCTCCGACGCGCTGGAGGCCGGCATCACCGACAACGTCGAGGGCGTGGTCGGCACCTCACCGCTCGCGGGCAACAGCAACGCGGGCGTCACCAACCCGGGCGCCTCGGTCCCCATCGGCGGCGCGAACGACGGCACCGCCCTCAAGGGCACCGCTGACACCACCCTCGGCACCCACCTCAAGGTCGTCACCGACCGCAGCATGCTCTTCGCGATCCCCGTGAGCTGGCTGTCCGTGGCCGAAGTCGACCACCGCCTCACCGACAGCCGTCCAATGCACGCCCTCGGCAAGGCCAAGCGCGGCCCGCGCGCCGCCGAGGCCGAGACCACCGCCCTGGTCTGGCTGCGCGAGGACATCGCCCGCGACTACGGCCTCCTGGACGACACCACGTTCCCCGACGAGGTCGGCGCGGCCTGGGACGCCATGGCCAAGGCGGCGGGTGACCTGGCCGCGGCCGAGAAGAACTACTACGACGCCCGGGCGCGGGCCCGCGAGACCTGGCTCGACCTCACCGCGGAGGAGCAGGCCGCGCTCGGCGACGACGACCCCGACAGGCCGACCGTGCTGCCGCAGGCCGTGGCCCAGTCCCCGGCCGTCGCCGCCTGGCAGGCCGCACGCGAGGAGGTCCGCCGCTGGGAGGGCCACACCGACACCGCCGCCGCGGACCACCACCGGCTGCACCTCGCCGCCTCCCGCCTCACCGCCCACCACCAGGGCCGGGCGACGGTCCCGGTGCCGGACCTGGCACAGGAGTACACCGAACCGGCCTGGAAGTCCGAGGCGCCCGAGCCGTACGAGATCACCGACGGGGCACCGCGTACTCTCACCTCCCCGGACGGCACCACCGTGCGCGAAGTGCACGACATGCCGCACGACGGCGCCTCGTTCTTCCACGCGCTCATCGCCGTGGCCCAGGACCGAGGCCGCTTGCCCCACCTCCTCGGCACCGACCTCGCGGCCAGGTTCACGGCGAACCCCGGCGACCCGGCGATCACCGAACGCGCGGTCCGGGCCGCCCGCAACCGCCTCGCCTGGGAACTGGGCGAGAACCGCAACGAGGACCTCCTCGACACCCTCGCCCTCGACGCCGCGGACACCTTCACGCAGGACGAACTCGACTTCGCGGAGGTGCGGTTGACGGCCGCCCAGCAGGCCGAGTTCGACGCGTTCGGCCGTCTGCCGCAGACGTTCTGGGCGTCCCCCGAGCAGCGGGTCGCGCTGGCTACGGCGGCCATGCTCCGTCCGTTCACCAGCGAGCCGCCGACCGGGCGCCCGGACGGCGAACCGACCCCGCCGGAACGCCGAGCCGGCGACCACGGCGGCGCCGACCTGCTGCCCGCCCTCGCCGCCCGCCTCCTCGGCACGCCGGTCACGGTCGTGACGGGAGAGGGCCGCGAGCAGCGCTTCCTGCCGCACGGCACCGACCCGGCCGCCGTCGACCCGGCCCGCGATCCGGTCCTGTTCGCGGCCGACGGGTACTTCCACGCCGCGCTCCCGCCCGGTACGCCGCCGCCGGTCGCCACGCCGCTGCCGACGCGGGCCGGTACCAGTACGGCCACCGAAGCCGGCCCTACGGATGCCCACCGCAGCCATGCCAATCCGCCCTGGCACCCGCCCGCGGACAGCACCGGCCCGCGCTACCGCCTTGCCCGCGACGGCGTCCTCACCGCACCGGACGGCGCCACCTACACCCAGGGCGCTCCCGCCGGCCGCGGCAACGGCTTCTTCGCCGCGCTCTCCACCGCCCTGCACCACGCCGCCGGGCAGCCCGGCCGGGACCGCAACGAAGCGGCACGACTGCGCCTGCGCGCCGACGCGCCGCCCGCCCGGCTCATGCGCCTCAACGGCCTGCCCGGCGCCCGGGCCGACCGCGACTCGCTCTTCACACCGCCACCCTTCACGGGCCGCCCGGGCGCGCCGCCGCCGAGCCAGGACGCCCTCGACGGCCATCTGCGCCGCTACCTCGCCGACGCGCCCTGGGGTTCCGGGGCGGACCGGGCGGTGGCGGAGTGGGCCGCTGGGGCGACCGGCACGACCGTGACCCTGATCGAGGAGAACGGCACCGCGCACACGTACCCCGGCCCGTCCGGCGAGTCCGGCCCGCACGTCCGGCTCCGCCGCCGGGGTGGGGACTTCGTGCCGGTGATCCTGCGCACGCCGGCACCGGAGCCGACGCCGCAGCACGAGGACCCCGCGTCCGTCCCGTTGCCCGACTCCCCCACCGGCAGCGCCCTCCCCGGCCTCCCTGGCGACGAGGAGGCGTACGAACTCAGCACGCTGTCTGGAGCGAACTCGACCTCGGACATGGAGATGGACCTCGACTCCGACAGCGAGCAGGCGGCCGTACTCACCGGCCCGGAGCACGAGTTCGCGGCCGAGTTCGCCGCCCTGCTGGAGGAGCCCGAACTGCGGGCCGACGCCCTGCTGGACGTGGTGCGACGGCGCAACGCCCAGCTCGGCGGCTTCCCGGACGTGGCGTTCGACAGCGCGTTCACCGAGCACACGGGGATGGGCGTACCCGAGGCACTGGACCAGGTGGAGCAGGCCGGACGGCTGTCGAGCGAGGAGTACGAGGCGCTGCGCGAGGCACTCGGCCTCGGCACCGGCCTCCCCTTCACCCAGACGACCCCGACCGGCACCTCCCAGCGCGACCGCGAGGTGACGCTGCGGATGCTGGACCGGGTCGCCCGCCTGGTGAAGGAAGCGCTCCGCAAACCGAACCGCCAGGCCGACGCCCAGGTCACCCCGCATATCGCCGTCACCCTGCTCCCGGACGGCTCGCTCGGCATCGCCGGCAACACCGGCCTGAAGGCGCTCACCGCCGACGAGGCGGCCCTGGTCGAGGACGAACTGCGCTGGTTCGTCTCCGGACAGGAGCCGGGCGGCACCCGGCGGGTGCGGGAACTGGAGCAGTGGTCCAGGGACGAGGAGTCGCACCGGGAGTGGTCGGCGCGGCTGGACCAGGAGCAGCGGGACCTCGCTCAACGCAACGCGGAACAGGCGCAGTTGAGGGCCCGGCTGGAGGAGCGGTACGAGTCGGACGCGTGGGACGAAGGACTTCAGCAGCAGTGGGACACCTTGCTGGAGGACGAAGCGGCCACCGGCCAGGAGCAACAGCGCCTGACCGGCGAGCGGCAGCAGTGGCGACGCGACGAGCGCTGGCTGGCGCGCAGACGGCCCGGCATCGCACGCGAGACACGCGACCGTACGAAGCTACGCGCCCTCGCCACCGGCTGGTACCGCCTCTACCACCCGGACTCACCCGAACTCGACCTAGTCAAGCGGGCGTTGGCGAACCCTCGCATCCTCAACGTGGCGGGCTTGGACGGTTCCTCGGCGCCCGGCTCGCACGGCTCCGAACACGGCGAGCTGACCTTGCTCGGACACTGGGTCGAGCACTGGGAGAACAACCCCGGCGACCCGAACACGCCCCAGACGCTGCCCCTGGGCGGCTTCAAAATGGCCTGCGCCTCCTGCGACCTCGCCTACCGGGCGGTCAACCAGCACATCGGAAGCCCGCTCGGCCACCGCGTGCAGGCCTCCGGCACTCACGGAATGTTCTTCCCCGGCTGGCGCATGCCGCAGTGGATGCGGCAACGGCCCCAACTCGTGCAGTACATCAGGGACAACGCGGAGAGCATCGGCGCATACCTGGACCAGGGCGGCGTACTCCAGGGCGACAGGACCGAGGGCACGCACGAGCAGTACCCCGCCGGGTCCTCGTCCGAGTACGAGTCCGGCGACGAGGCCATGGACACGGACGCCGTGCTCGGCTCCCCATCGCCGGGCACGTCCCCGCGGCTGCCGCGGACCGCCCCGGCCGAGCCCGTCGCGACCCCACCGACACCACAAGGCCCCCGCGACAACCGCCCCCGCTTCGTGGTGCGTTCCGGCTTCGACGCCCGCCGGTTCACGTACGGCGGCGAACCGGTCACCGACCTCACGATCCGCCTCGCGATACGGGGTCCCGAGGGCCAGGCCGCACACGTTCGCGATCAACTCGCCGTAGGCGTGCGTGAGTTGCTCAACAACCCGGCCTACCGCCTACCCAACGGCGATCACCTCCACATCACCGTCGAACACGTCGACCCCGCCGACTCACCCCACCTGACCGTGGACCTGGCGGGCAGGGACCGCCCGATGGACCAGAACACCTGGTGGGCGGACGCCGACCCGGCCCACCTCGTCCACGAACTCACCCACCAGCTGGGCCTGCGAGACGAATACCGTGACACCGACTCCCCGCACCGCCCTCACATCCCTGGCAGCCTGCTGGGCGCTCTGGACGAGCAGCCGGAGGACACGTCGCTGACGGCCGCAGGCCTGCGTGACCGGCACCTGTCCCTGCTGAGCGCCCTGATCGGTGACGTGCCCCCACCAACCGCTCAGCCCGACGACCAGACCTGGGAGGCCGCCCGCACGGCCACCACGCCCACCCCTCGCAAGTCGGTCTGGGTGGACCCGGTCTCCCTACCCCGGTCCGAATCCGAAGAGCCCGACGTCGCGGCCCGCATGCCGCAGGCAGAAGCGACGCTCACTCCCTTCACGTCGGGCAACTTCGAGTTCACCAACCTCAAGCACACGAACGAGAAGTACCGCGACAAGGCCGTCCGTATCATCGATCTGCTGCGCAAGCACGACACGATCCGCGCCTTCATAGGCACCCGCCCTTGCCGCATCACCCTGCATCTGCGCACCACGGAGACCCCGGCCGATGTGACGGATCACGGCGATCACGTCGAGATCAATCTCGCGAGCTACTACTTCGAGAAGTACGACATCGGCTACGTCATGGGCATGCTGGCGCACGAGATCGGCCTGCATCCCCTCGCTTCCCAGAACACGAACATCCCGGACGAGGAGGCCATGTTCGACGGTGTGCCGCTCGCCGTTCCCGGGCTGACGGACCTGAAGACTCCGCGCACCATGAGCACCGAGGGCGCGGGCCAGGCCGACCACATCATGGCCGCCTTCCCCAGCAGCACCCGGCACGGGATCTACCGCGACATCGTCGTGGGGATGGCGGGCGTACTGGCCGGGGACGCCCAGGCGGGGGAGGAGGGCGCCAAGGCCAGGGACGTCACGGATCTGATCGACACCTACCTCATGGACCTGGCGACGATCGCCGTCACCAACGACCGCCGCAAGGACGCGGCCTGGGAACCCCGCTACACGGCGAAGGTCTACAACGCGTACAAGGAGATGTTCGTCGCGCAGCTGCCCCAGGACAGTCCCGTCCGCGCGCTGCTGCCGGCGGACAAGAGCTGGTACAACGTCACCGGCAACTTCCTCGGCCTCGGCAGCAGCTTCGCCTTCAACAACCAGGGCGACAGCATCCAGACCGGCACCGACCCCGGCGAGGCCCGCCCCCGGCTTCCTCAGCCAGGCACCGGCACAGCGCCGCGACCGACGAACCGGCCACAGCGTCCGCGAGACAACCGCCCCCGCTTCGTGGTGCGTTCCGCCTTCGACGCCCGCCGCTTCTCGTACGACGGTGAGCCGGTCACCGACCTCACCGTCCGCATCGCCATGCGAGGCACCGACGCACAGGCCACGCACACGTACGACCAACTCACGGCAGGCGTCCACGAGTTCCTCAACAACCCCGGCCACCGGCTCCCCAACGGCGATCGCCTCCACGTCACGGTCGAACTGGTCCGGCCCACGGACTCCCCGCACCTGACCGTGGACCTCGTCGGACGCGACCGGATCATGGACCAGAACACCTGGTGGGCGGATGCCGACGCGGCCCACCTCGTCCACGAACTCACCCACCAGCTGGGCCTGCGAGACGAATACCGTGACGCCGACTCCCCGCACCGCCCCCACATCCCCGGCAGCCTTCTCGGCGCCCTCGACGAGCAGCCCGAGGACGCCTCACTCACGCCCGCAGGTCTACGCGACCGGCACCTGGCCCTGCTGAGCGCCCTGATCGGCGACGTGCTCCCACCGACCGCTCAGCCCGACGACCAGACCTGGGATGCGGCCCGTACGCACACGACACCGGTCCCGCGTCGGTCCGTGTGGGTCGACCCGGTCTCCCTACCCGGGTCCGAATCCGAAGAGCCCGACGTCCCGGCCCGTATGCCGCAGGACGCGACGCTCACCCCCTTCAAGTCCGGCAAGTTCGAGTTCACGAACCTGAAGCACACCGACGAGAGGTACCGCGACAAGGCCGTCCGCATCATCGAACTGCTCGGCGACCACCCGACGATCCGCGACTTCATCGGCACCCGCCCCTGCCGCATCACCCTGCATGTGCGCACGACGGAGACTCCGGCCGATGTGATCGACCGTGGCGATGTCGTCGAGATCAACCTCGCGAGCTACTACTTCGAGAAGTACGACATCGGCTATGTGATGGGCATGCTGGCGCACGAGATCGGGCTGCATCCCCTCGCCTCCCAGAACACCAACATCCCCGACGAGGAAGAGATGTTCCGGGGCATTCCACTCCCGGTGCCGGGGCTGGCCGACCTGAAGACTCCGCGCACCATGAGCACCGAGGGCGCGGGCCAGGCCGATCACATCATGGCGGCCTTCCCCAGCAGCACCCGGCACGGGATCTACCGCGACATCGTCCTGACGATGGCCGACATGCTGGCCCGGGCCGCGCAGGCCGGCGTGGAGGGCGCCAAGGCCAAGGACGTCACGGATCTGATCGACTGCTACCTCATGGACCTCGCCTCCATCGCGATCACCAGCGACTACCGGATGAACGCGGCCAAGGAGCCCGGCAACACCGCCAAGGTCTACAACGCCTACAAGGCCCTGTTCGCCCAGCACATGGCAGCGGACAGCCCCGCCCGTTCCCTGCTGCCCGCCGACAAGGGGCTGCTCGGCGTCGTACGGGACTTCGCCCGCCTCGCCACCAGCCTCGCGACCAACAACCGCGGCGACAGCATCCAACAGCCCATCCCGTCGGACGAGGCCCACCCTCGGCTCCCGCAGCGGGCCGAGGCGAAGGCAGAGCAAATCCCGGCCGTCACACGGCAGTTGAGCGGGGTACGCGACCATCGGCCGCGTTTCGTGGTGCGTTCCGCCTTCGACGCGCGCCGGTTCTCGTACGACGGCGAGCCGGTCACCGACCTCACGGTACGGCTCGCGATACGGGGCGAGGGGGCCACCGTCGCCCAGGTGCGCGACCGTCTCGAAGCAGGGGTACGTGAATTCCTGAACGACCCTGCCTACCGCCTGCCGAACGGCGACCGACTGCACATCACCGTCGAGCATGTCGACCCGGCCGACGACCCGCACCTGACGGTGGACCTGGCGGGCAGGGACCGCCCGATGGACCAGATGACCTGGTGGGCGGACGCCGACCCGGTCCACCTCGTCCACGAGCTCACCCACCAACTCGGTCTGCGAGACGAGTACCGTGACGCCGACTCCCCGCACCGCCCCCACATCCCCGGCAGCCTGCTGGGGGCTCTGAATGATCCCCCCGAGGACTCCTCGCTCGCCGCCGCCGGTCTCCGTGGCCGCCATCTGTCCTTGCTCGGCGCGCTCATCGGCGACGTGACCCCTGCCCCACAGCAGGAGACCGAGCAGACCTGGGACACGGCCCGTACCGCCGCCGTATCCGTCCCACGCAAGTCGGTGTGGGTGGACCCGGTCTCCCTACCCGAGTCCGAGTCCGAATCCGAAGGGCTCGACGTCCCCGCCCGCATGCCGCAGGCAGACGCGACGCTCACCTCCTTCACGTCGGGCAACTTCGAGTTCACCAACCTCAAGCACACCGAGGACGGGTACCGCGACAAGGCCGTCCGCATCATCGAGCTGCTGCGCAGGCACGACACGATCCGCACATTCATAGCCGACCGGCCCTGCCGGATCACCCTGCATGTGCGCACGACGGAGACTCCGGCCGATGTGATCGACCGTGGCGATGTCGTCGAGATCAATCTCGCGAGCTACTACTTCGAGAAGTACGACATCGGCTATGTGATGGGCATGCTGGCGCACGAGATCGGGCTGCATCCCCTCGCCTCCCAGAACACCAACATCCCGGACGAGGAAGCGATGTTCGAGGGAGTCCCGCTCACCGTGCCGGGCATGGCGGACCTCAGGACTCCACGCACCATGAGCACCGAGGGCGCGGGCCAGGCCGACCACATCATGGCCGCCTTCCCCAGCAGCACCCGGCACGGGATCTACCGGGACATCGTCGTGAAGATGGCCCAGATCCTGGCGGAGGACGCGGTGAACGGGGAGGAGAACGCGAAGTCCAAGGACGTCACCGACCTGATCGACTGCTATCTCATGGACCTCGCCTCGATCGCGGTCACCAACGACCACCGTATGAACGCGGCGAAGGAGCCCGGCTACACGGCGAGGGTCTACAACGCCTACAAGCAGGCGTTCCTGGCCCGGTTGGCGGAGGGTTCCACTCTTGAGGCGCTGCGGGCCCTCCTGCCGTCGGACAAGAGCATGTTCGGCGTGATCAACGACTTCCGGCGCATCGGCACCTACATCGCGATCAACAACCGCGGCGACAGCATCCAGCAGGCGGACGCCACCTGAGCCGTGGAGCCTTCGCCGGCATTCCCGTCAGTCGAGGTCGTGGAGGAAAGCGACGAGCGCCGCCAAGAGTTCGGCCGGATTGTCCTCCTGGACCAGATGTCCGGCCCCGGGGATGAGCCGAAGCTGTGCGCCGGGGATGAGGGAGGCGAGTTCATGGGCCTTGGCCACGGGGATCCAGGCGTCGTCGGTGCCCCAGCAGACCAGGACAGGGATGTCGATCGTGCCGTACCGCTCCTGGATCTCGTCGGTGTAGCGCTGGTCGGCCTGTGCGATCTGCCGGTAGAACGCCGGCTGGCCGTCGTCGCCCAGCCATGGCTCGACGAGCCGGTCGAGGGTCACCGGGTGCAGTCCGGGGCTGCTCGCCGAAGTCACGTACTCGCGCACCAGGGCGCGATGCAGCGCCGGCGGAAGCTGATCGAACACGGCGGAGTGCCGGCCGACCAGGCGGAAGAACGGGGACCCCCAGGGCGCGAGGGCCACCGGGTCGACGACGGTCAGCTTGCGGTATCGGGCGTCGTGCAGCAGGTGCGCCCGCAGGGCTACGGCGCCGCCGAAGTCGTGGGCGATCACGGCCGGTTCGGTCAGCCCCCAGTGGGTCAGGAGCTCGGTGAAGACCCGGCCCTGGGCGGCGAGGGAGACGTCCTGGCCCTCGGCCTTCGCCGAAGCGCCGTAGCCGGGCATGTCCCATACGAACACCTGGTGATGGTGCGCGAGTGAGCGGGCGATGCCGCGCCAGACGTAGGAGGAGAAGGGTGTGCCGTGCAGCAGGACGACGGGATCCCTGCCGGTCTCCCCGAAACGGTCCCAGCGGACTTCGCCTGCCGTGCTGTCGTAGGTCTTGCTCAGCTTCCAGTCAGTCAACGGTGTCCGTCCTCTGATCGTGGGTGATCGAATTGTGGCAGAGACGGACGGTGGGCGGCTGGGGAGCGGTGGAACACCGGGGTGTCGAGGAGGCGCAATCGCCGTGGCTCGGGCGGGAGTTCGGTGATTCGCCCGGCGAGGCGATTTCGTTCGGCGGGTGCGCGCCGTGCTGCTTGGCCATGCCCGCGTCAGCCACGGATACGGCGGGTGCCGTGGCACGTCACGAGGGGGCGTGGTCCGGTCTCAGGGGGAGAACGACCGTGAGCGTGGGCGTGCGGACGATCGAGCAGGTCGTGTCCAGGTGCCATCCCGTCTTCGACGTACCGGCTCTGCGCATGGGGTTCGGCCGGGACGGTCTCGTCTATCTCGTCGTCGGGGGCCGGCCCGACGGACGTGCGTTACGGCTCAGGACGGACGGCTCGGAGCAGACCCTCGCCCGTGTCGGCTACGCGGCGCAGGCGATCACCGCGGACGCGGACGGTGTGATCGCGACCGCCGACACCCACTTCCCGCACCGGATCACCTTCTGGGACCCGAAGACTCGTCCTCGGCCGCACGGAGGCAGACCTGCCGTTCCGGTCGCCCTGATGGGGGGGGAGGCGGGCTCACTGCCGGGGCATGCGCTCGATCGCCACCATCGCGGCATCGTCCCCCAGATGTCCGCCGGCATGCCGCATCAGGTCCTTGCACAGGTGAGCCAGGAGGGCGTCGGGACCCTTCCCGGCCCTCCCGGCCACACGTTCCGCGAGCGGGTAGAAGGTGCCCTCGTGGTCGCGGGCCTCGATGACACCGTCCGTGTAGAGAAGGACGATGTCGCCGTCCTCGAAGGCGAACTCCTCCTCGGACAGCTCGCTCTCCACGAACTCGGTGAGACCCAGGGGCGGTGCCGGGTGGCGCACTTCGAGGGGGCCGACCTCGCCGTGCCGCAGCAGCAGGGGCGGCGGATGCCCGCAGTTGACCAGGTGAAGGACCAGTTCGTCGTCCGGGATGTCCAGCGCGGCGGCGGTGATGAAAGCCTCGCCGCGATCCTCGGCCGCGGCGTCCAGAGCCGACGGGTCGTCCAGGTCCGAGGACACGGTTCCCTCCAGGAAGGCCATGAGCGCCGGAAGGTCGGCCTGCCGGTGGGCCGCGCCCCGGAAGGCGCCCAGCAGCAGGGCGGCGTCACCGACCGCCTCCAGGCCCTTGCCCCGGACATCGCCGATGACGATCCGGGTCGCCCGCTCCGTACGGGCGGCGGCATAGAGATCGCCGCCGATCTGAGCCTCGGACTCGGCGGCCAGATAGACCGACGCGATCCGCAGCGGACCGACCCGCTGGGGGAGCGGCTTGAGCACCACCTCCTGCGCGGTCGTCGCCACCGACCGCAGCTGCTTCAGCTCCCTCTCATGGCGCTCCCGCCAGGCGGCGAAGACGGTCGCGAACGCCGACATCAGGATCAGCGTGATCAGCTGGAACGAGTGGTTCAGATCGATGAGGGTGGTGCGCACCGTCGCCACCACGGCCTGGGCCAGCACTGCCAGCGCACCCACGCAGGCGGTGGTCCGCGGTCCTGCGAACGACGCGGTGACGGCGGGCGCGGCCACCAGGAACGGGCCGAGGTGGACGTTGGACGGAGCCAGGATGTCGACCACTGTGACGACCACGATCATCGTGATCGACACGGCCAGCAGCGCGTGACGTGGCTCCTGAGACCAACGACGATCTTCGAGGCGTCCAGAAACCATATGTTCTGGATACACCAGCGGCGGTCCGTGTCCGTGGTGGCGGCGCCACAGCCTCACACAGGTACACCCCGTCGTACGGTCACATGGCGTGCGCCGCGGTGCCGGGCCGTGTGTAGGCCTCCCGGGGAGTGAGAGGTCCGTGGCCGCCCGTGCAGACGACGACCGTCTCCAGCGGTTCACCGCAGTCCCGGTGCCGCACCTCCAGAGGGGGCCCCTCCGGGTCCGCCGTATACCGGTCGCCCCACTGCTTGAGGGCGAGCATCACCGGCCACAGGTCCCAGCCCTTGCGGGAGAGCCGGTACTCGTGGCGGGTGCGGTGGCCCGGCTCGCGGTACGGGACGGTGTCCAGGACCCCGGCGGCGACCAGTTTGCGCAGCCGGTCCGACAGCACCGCCTCCGACAGACCCACATGCCGGCGGAAGTCGTCGAAGCGGCGCACGCCGTTCATGGCGTCGCGCAACACCAGCAGCGACCACTTCTCACCGATCAGATCGAGGGTGCGCTGCACCGTGCAGTTCTCGGTGCTCGTCTCCAGCCAGGTCATACCGCCATCGTAGGCTGGCTTCGCCATTGACAGCCAGGTCTGGGCCCGGCTAACTTCGATTACTGAAGCCAGACGGGGAGGAAAGACGTATGACGAGGTCACGGACGTACGAGTGGCAGGATCCGAGCATCTCCGCGGCCGATGTTGGCCAGGGGAGCGGCCTCGACTTCCTGCGCGCCGTGCTGAGCGGACGCCTGCCCGCGCCGCCCATCGCCGCGACCCTGCGATTCACCCTGGAGCAGGTCGACTTCGGCCATGCCGTCTTCGCCCTGGAGCCGGGGGAGGAGCACTACAACCCCATCGGCAGCGTCCACGGCGGCGTCTACGCCACCCTCCTCGACTCGGCCGCCGGCTGCGCCGTGCAGTCCGTGCTGTCGGCCGGCATGGGATACACCTCGCTCGATCTGACCGTGAAGTTCCTGCGTCCGATCACCGTCGACACCGGCAAGGTCCGTGCCGTCGGCACCGTCCTCAATCACGGCCGCCGCACCGCCCTGGCCCAGGCCGACCTGCTCGACTCCGAGGACCGTCTGCTCGCCCACGCCACCAGCAGCTGCATGCTCTTCCCCGTCCCGGCGCGCTGACCCGCCGGTCCGATCCGCCCCGCGTAGGCTCAACAGCGTTGCACTGCCGGGGACTTGGAAGGCGGACCATGGGGCGCGAGGGGCTGATCCGGCCGCTGCCGGAGCTGTTGAAGGAGCACGCCGAGCGGGCCCCGTCGCGGGTCGCCTACTCCGACGCCTCGCGCAGTGTCACCTACGCCGAACTGGAGCGCCGCACCCGCGCGCTGGCCGGGCATCTCACACGGACGGGACTTCGCCGCGGCGACCGCGTCGCGATCTGCCTCGGCAACCGCGTGGAGACGGTGGAGAGTTGCCTCGCCGTGCTGCGGGCGGGACTGGTCGGCGTCCCCCTCGATCCCCGGTCCGCCGACGCCGAGCTCGCGCACTTCCTTCAGGACAGCGGCGCCGCGTACGTCATCACCGACGCCGCGCACCTCGCACAACTACGGCGCCTGGGACCGCCGTACGACGACATGGGCGCCCTGGTCACCGATGAGCGGTTCCAGCGCGCGGCCGAGGGGGACGGCACCGCCGAGATCGACGTACTCGGACTCGACGACCCGGCCTGGATGCTGTACACCTCCGGCACCACCCACCGGCCCAAAGGCGTCCTGTCCACCCAGCGGGCCGCGCTGTGGTCGACGGCCGCCTGCTACGCCCCGATACTCGGCCTCTCGCCCGACGACCGGCTGCTCTGGCCGCTTCCGCTGTTCCACAGCTTCAGCCACTCCCTGGCCATCCTCGGCGTGACCGCGGTGGGCGCGACCGCCCGGATCGCCGGTGAGCTGCTGCCGCCGGGCGGACTGCGGCAGGAACTGGACGCCGACCACGCGGAGCTCGGCGGGCCCATCACCCTGCTGGCCGGTGTGCCCGCGACGTATCACCGGCTGGTCGAATCGTCCGGCAGCACCCCGCCGCAAGGGCCGCGGATGTGCCTGGTCGCCGGTGCGCCGAGCGGTCCCGCGCTGCGCACAGCCGTCGAGGAGTCCCTCGGGGCGCCGCTGCTCGACGCGTACGGCAGCACCGAGACCTGCGGCATGATCGCGACCAACCGTCCCGAGGGACCCAGGGTCGACGGCTCCTGCGGACCGCCCGTGCCCGGCGTGGACGTACGGATCGTCGAACCGCGCGGCGGCGAGGATGTGCGGGACGGCGCCGAGGGCGAGGTCTGGGTGCGTTCGCCGGGGCTGATGACCGGGTACCACGGGCAGCCCGAGGCGACGGCCGCCGCGCTGCGGGACGGCTGGTACCGCACCGGCGACCTCGGCCGCCGCGTCGAGTACGGCCATCTGCGGCTCACCGGCCGGGTCAGCGAGCTGATCATCCGCGGTGGCGAGAACATCCACCCCACCGAGATCGAACAGGTCCTGTCCCAGTGCCCCGGTGTGTCCGACGCCGTGGTCGTGGGCGTGCCGCACGACGTGCTCGGCGAGGTACCGGTCGCCTGCGTCGTACCGGGCCCGGACGGGATCGACGCACGGCGGGTGCTCGCCGAGTGCCGTACCCGGCTGGCCGGTTACAAGGTGCCGGCCGAGATCCGCGAGATCGCCGCCGTCCCGCGCACGGCGAGCGGGAAGATCGCCCGGCATCGGCTCGTCGTCCCCGCCCCGGTGGCGGACGCCCCTGCCCCGGCCGCTCTGCGCGAGCGCCTCCGCTCCCTCTCCCGCGACGACCAGGAGCGCGCGATACGCGAGACGGTGCTCGTCGAGACGGCCGAGGTCTGCGGGCAGGCCTCGCCCGAACTCCCTGACCCGGCCAGTCCGTTCGCCGAACTCGGCATGACGTCCGTAGGCGTGGTCGAGCTGGTGGATCGACTAGGCGCGCTGACCGGACTGAGCCTGCCGACGACGCTGGTCTTCGACCACCCGACCCCCGCCGAGGTGGCCCGCCACCTACGCGCTGCACTCTTCGAGGACGAGCCCGGCAGGCGCCCGAACCCGTCCGGCGGACAGGGCCGGGCCGCCCACGAGGACGATCCCGTCGTGATCGTCGCCATGGGCTGCCGGTACCCGGGCGACGTCAACTCACCCGAAGACCTATGGGAGTTGGTGGCACAGGGCCGGGACGCCGTCTCGGAGTTCCCGACCGACCGAGGCTGGGACCTGGACGCCCTCTACGACCCCGATCCCGACCGCATCGGCACCTCGTACACCCGGCATGGCGGATTCCTGCACCGGGCGGCGGAGTTCGACGCCGGACTGTTCGGGATCTCGCCGCGCGAGGCGCTCGCGATGGACCCGCAGCAGCGGCTGCTACTGGAGACCTCCTGGGAGGTGTGGGAGCGGGCCGGAATCGACCAGGCCTCGCTGCGCGAGAGCGACACCGGAGTGTTCGTCGGCGTGATGTACGCCGACTACGCCCACCGCTTCACCCACGTCCACGAACTGGAGGCGCACCTGGGCCTCGGCTCGGCGGGCAGCGTGGCCTCCGGACGGATCTCGTACGCCTACGGGCTGCGCGGCCCCGCGATCACCGTCGACACCGCGTGCTCGTCCTCGCTCGTCGCGCTGCACTGGGCGGCGCGGGCGCTGCGCTCGGGCGAGTGCTCGCTGGCGCTGGCCGGCGGGGTCACGGTGATGGCGACGCCCAAGCCGTTCCTCGCGTTCAGCAGGCAACGCGGTCTGGCGCCGGACGGGCGCTGCAAGTCGTTCTCGGCGGCGGCCGACGGCACGGCCTGGGGCGAGGGCGTGGGCCTGGTCCTGCTGGAGCGGCTGTCCGACGCGCGACGCAACGGCCACCCGGTCCTCGCCGTGCTCCGCGGCTCCGCCGTCAACTCCGACGGTGCGTCCAACGGCCTCACCGCGCCCCACGGACCCGCCCAGCAGCGGCTCATCACCCAGGCACTGGCGGACGCGGGACTCGGCGCCGCCGACGTGGACGCGGTCGAGGCGCACGGCACGGGCACCCGGCTCGGCGACCCCATCGAGGCACAGGCCCTCCTCGCCACCTACGGACAGGACCGCGAGCGGCCACTGTGGCTCGGGTCGGTCAAGTCCAACCTCGGGCACACCCAGGCGGCGGCCGGGGTCGCCGGTGTCATCAAGATGGTGCAGGCCATGCGGCACGGTGAGCTACCCCGGACCCTGCACGCCGACTCTCCGACACCGCACGTCGACTGGTCGGCGGGCCGCGTGGAACTGCTGACCTCGCCCCGGCCCTGGCCCGCCGCCTCGGACCGGCCACGACGTGCCGGCGTCTCCGCCTTCGGGATCGGCGGGACCAACGCCCATGTGATCCTGGAGGAGCCGCCGGGCACGGAGAGGGCCGTCTCCCAGGAGCAGGCCACACCCCTCCCCTTGCTGCTCTCCGCCGCCGACGAGACCGCCCTGCGCGCGCAGGCGTCACGGCTCGCGGCCCACGCGGCGCGACGGCCCGATCTGACACCCGCCGACCTCGCCCACTCCCTCGCGGTGTCGCGGTCCGCCCTCACCCACCGGGCGCTGGTGCCGGCGGACGACCGCACACGGATGCTGGACGCGCTCGGCGCACTCGCGCGGGGCCGGGACGCGACCGGAGTCGTACGAGGACTGGCGGACCCCGGGATCCGTACGGCCTTCCTCTTCACCGGGCAGGGCGCCCAACGCCCCCGGATGGGCGCCGAACTGTGCGCGACCTTCCCGGTCTTCGCCAAAGCCTTCGACGAGGTGTGCCGGTATCTCGACGACCGTCTCCCACAGCCGCTGAGTACGGTGCTGTCCGCCGAGCCGGGCTCACCGGAAGCGGCCCTGGTGGACCGTACGGACTTCGCGCAGGCCGGACTGTTCGCCTTCGAGGTGGCGCTGTTCCGGCTGCTGGAGTCGTGGGGCGTGCGAGCCGACCGCCTGGTGGGCCATTCCGTGGGTGAGTTGGCGGCCGCGCATGTCGCCGGTGTGCTCGATCTATCCGATGCGGCCACGCTCGTCGCCGCCCGTGGCCGACTGATGCGGGGGCTTCCCGAGGGCGGCGCCATGGTGGCGGTGGACGCGGCCGAGGATGAAGTCGTCGCCGCCATCGAGGGGTTGGACGGTGTGGCCGTCGCAGCCGTCAACGGGCCCCGCTCGGTGGTGATCTCGGGCGCCCGGGATGCGGTGCTCGCGGTGGCGGCCGGGTTCGAGGCGCGCGGCCGCAGGGCCGTACGGCTGCGGGTGAGTCACGCCTTTCACTCGCCCCTGATGGAACCGATGCTCGGCGAATTCTTGGATGTGGCAAGGGAGTTGACCTTCCGGGAGCCGCGCATCCCGATCATTTCGACGGTGACGGGCCGACCTTCCGAACTCTCCTTGCCGGAGTACTGGGTGCGGCACGCCCGGCTCCCCGTGCGCTTCGCCGACGCGGTACGCCGCCTCGTGGACGACGGGATCTCGGCCTGCCTGGAGCTCGGCCCCGGACCCGCGCTCACCGCCGCGGCCACCGACTGTCTGAACGGATCTGTGCTCGCCGTCGCCGCGGGCGGAGGCGCGTACGAACCGGAGACGCTCCTGTCGGCCCTGGCACGGCTGCGGGTGGCCGGCGTCGGTGTCGACTGGGCGGCGGTGTACGCGGCGCCCGGCGCCCGGCGCGTGGAGCTGCCGACGTACGCCTTCCAACGGCAGCGGTACTGGCTGGACGCGTCGCCCGTGGCGGCCGCCGATGCCGGGCCGCTGCTGAGCCCGGCGTTCCCGGTGCCGGACACCGGGCGGACGGTGCTGACGGGGCTGTTGTCCGTCGCGAACCGGCCCTGGATCGCGGACCATGTCGTCGCCGGGAGGGTCGTCGTGCCGGCGACGGTGTTCGTGGAGATGGCCGTGCGGGCGGGCGACGAGGTGGGCTGCGGCACCGTCGACGAACTCGTGATGCCGACGCCGCTCGCCCTGCCCGGTTCCGCGGGTGTGCGGGTGCAGGTCGTGGTGGGCGCGCCGGACGACTCGGGGACGCGGTCGGTCGACATCTACTCCCGGCCGGAGGGGGCCGAGGACACCGTCCCCTGGACCCGGAACGCCTCCGGTCGGCTGCTGCGCGAACATGCCGCGCACGGTGAGCCGATGCCGTGGCCGCCCCAGGGCGCCGAGGAGGTGGATCTCACCGACGCGTACGCCGCCCTCGCGGACGCCGGGCTCGGCTATGGGCCCGCGTTCCAGGGGGTCGGTGCCGTCCGGCGGCGCGGTGACGACGTCTTCGCCGAGGTCAGGCTGCCCGCGGCGCTCATCTCGGAGGCGGATCGCTACGGACTCCACCCGGCCCTGTTCGACGCCGCGTTGCACGCACCACTGCTGGCCCGGCCCGCCGACACGGGCGTGGTGCGGGTGCCCTTCGAGTGGAGCGGGGTGAGCCTGTACGCCTCGGGCGCCACGGAGTTGCGGGTCGCGGTGACGTCGACGGGGACGGACACACTCTCGCTGACCCTGGCCGACCTGTCCGGCCGACTCGTGGCGCGCGTCGAGTCGCTGACGACGAGGGAACTCCGCGCTGACTGGGCCGAGTTGACGGTGGGTGTGGGGGGCGACCTCATTCGAAAGGCACTCCTGCGCCCGGAATGGACGGCCCTCGAACTCCCCGCCGGCGACGCCCACGCGCCCGCCTGGGCGGTGCGCGGGCCGGACGAGCTGAACCTCGCCGGGTTCCTGCCGGGCGGAGTGGACCCGGAGTTCGTCGCCGTCACGGCGATCGCCGGTGCGGACGACTCCGGTCCGCTGCCCGCCGTGCACGAGTCGACCGGCAGGGTGCTCAAGACGCTCCAGGACTGGCAGGACGATCCGGGCACGGCCGGCGCACGGCTGGTCGTGGTGACGCGGGACGCCACCGGGCCGGTGCCGGACCTGGCGGGCGCGGCGGTCTGGGGACTGGTCCGTGCGGCGCAGTCCGAGCTGCCGGGCCGTGTCGTCCTGGTGGACGTGGACGGGCGGCCCGAGTCGCTGCGGCTGCTGCCGGCGGCCGTAGCCTCCGGTGAACCGCAACTCCGATTGCGGGACGGGCAGGTGACGGTGCCGCGCCTGACGACGGCCGCCGACGCCACTGGCACGCAGTCCTCCTTTGCCGCGGACGGCACAGTACTGATCACCGGAGGCACCGGCGCGCTCGGCGCTGAGCTGGCCCGTCACCTGGTCACCGAACACGGCGTACGGGATCTGCTGCTGACCGGACGCCGCGGGGACCGGGCACCCGGAGCCAGGGAACTGCGCCGCGATCTGGAGGAGTTGGGTGCCCGGGTCGGCATCGTCGCTTGTGACGTGGGTGACCGTGCCGCGCTGGCCGCGTTGGTCGAGGGCTGCGAGCCGCCGCTGACCGCCGTGGTGCACGCCGCCGGGGTCCTCGACGACGGTGTGCTGGACGCGATGACCCCCGAGCGGATCGCGGCCGTGCTGCGGCCTAAGGCCGACGCTGCCTGGCATCTGCATGAACTGACCCGGGGCATGGGCCTCTCGGCGTTCGTCGTGTTCTCGTCGGTCTCCGGTCTGCTGGGCCGGGCGGGACAGGGCAACTACGCCGCCGCGAACTCCTTCCTCGACGCCCTCGCCCATCGCCGCGCCGCCGAAGGACTGCCGGCGCTCTCGCTGGCCTGGGGGCCGTGGGAGCACGGCGACGGCATGGCCGCGGAACTGCCCCGACAGCGGCCACAGGCACGTGACTTGCTCGTGCCGCTGACCACCGGGCAGGGCCTGGCGCTGTTCGACGCCGCGCTGCGTGCGACGGCACCGGTCCTGGCGCCGATCCTGCTGGACCGGGAGGCGCTGCGGTCCGACGCGGGGCAGCTGCCGCCGCCGTTGCGAGGACTCGTACGCCGGCACCGGCCGGCCGCCGCGACGACGGCATCGGGCCCGCCGGGGCAGCCTCCGGAGCCGGGGGCCTGGCGCAGGAGGCTGGCCCCCATATCCCCGCCCGAGCGTGAGGCGGTCCTCGTGGAGCTGCTGCGCGCCGATGTGGCGGCGGTGCTCGGTTACCCGGACGCCGGCGCGCTCCCGGCCGGCAAGGCCCTCGCCGACCTGGGATTCGACTCCCTCACCGCCGTGCAGATCCGCAACGCGCTCAGTACGGCGCTGGGTCTCCGGCTCCCCGCGGCCGTGGTGTTCGAGCACCGTACGGCCGAGGATCTCGCCCGCCATCTGCTCGCGCTCCTGGAGGACGAACCGGACGACGAACCGGGCGACGAACCGGACGCCGAGCCCGCCCCCGACGAGCGGCCCGCACACACCCTCTCCGCGCTGTTCCGGACGGTCAGCGCCGGCGGACACCCGGTCGCGGCCATGCACCTGCTCGTCACCGCGTCCCTGGCACTGCCCACCTTCACAGCCGCCCAAGGCCGTGCGCACGCCCTGCCGCCACTGCGCCGCTCCCACGGCGACAGCCCCGGCTCCGGCAGGCCGACGGTCGTCTACTTCCCCGCCTACCACCCTTCGCTGGCCTCGGCCGACTTCCCGTCCTTCCACCGCGCCTTCCAGGACGACCTGGACGTCCTGGAGTTCCCGCACCCCGGCATCGGCGCCGGCCCCGCCGTGCCCGAGGACCGCGCCGCGCTGGCGCGCACGCATGCCGAGAGCGTGCTGCGGCAGGTCGGGGACGGGCCTTTCGTGGTCGTAGGACGCTCCGCGGGCGGCAATGTCGCGCACCTCGTGACCCATGAACTGGAGTGCATGGGCAGGGCACCGTCTGGCCTGGTGCTGCTGGACACGTACCACATCACGCCGGACAACAGTGCCGAGGACTGGCTGCTGTCCCTGGCCGCCCCGCCTCGCCCGGACGCCGGACAACCCGTCCTCACCGGGGACGACGACACCGCCCTGGCCGCGATGGGCGCCTACAACCGGATCTTCCTCGACTGGAACCCCGAGCCGGTCACCACCCCCACGCTCCTGGTGCGCGCACTGCGCCCCACACCCGCGATGGCGGCCTCCGCGGACGCGGACGACTGGCGCACGTCCTGGCCATCGGCGCACGACGTCGTGGACGTCCCCGGCGACCATCTGACGATGATGCGCGAACACGCGGGGACGACCGTGTCGGCGATCCGCGCCTGGATCGACGCACGGGCATAACCGGTCCCGTCCGGCCGGACCCGCGAACCGGTTCAAGACCATCCCATCGACGGATCGGCAGAACGATTCGGCAGGTGAACGCGGCGGCATCCGATCATTCGTGACGGGGCGCGCCGCGATCCTGGTGCGCGTATCCAACTGATGGGCAGGCGCGGGTCCTCGGCCCCGTCGCCTCCACTGGTCAAGGAGTTCCCCTTGAGTCCTCGTCGTATGGTGACCGGCGTTCTCGCTTCCGTCGCTCTCGTGCTCACGTCCCTCGGCGCGGTGACCGCCCAGGCGATCCCCGCGGCAGCCGACCCGTGCGGTTTCTACGAGACCGGCTCCGACGCCTTCTACAACCACTGCACCTCGGACGGCTCGCGCGTGGTCATCAAGGTGCGCGTCGCCTACGCCGCCGACTACGAACGGTGCGTCGGGCCCGGCACCACCTGGCTGGGCTCCGCCGGCAAGATCCAGGGCGCCCACTACGTCGGCCGTACCTGCTGACAACCGGTAACCCCCGGGGGGTCGGGCTGCGGTCCCCCTGGGGTCGGCCGACAATGGGCAGTGGATCGCATGTCCGGCCCGGCCTGGACGCCGCGGAGGTGTCGGCCCGAGAGGAACGTGCTCATGGGCGCTGAGTCTTCGAAGGCCGTGCGGACGGGTGCCTTCGTCGCGGTGGCGGTCGCCCTGTTCTGCATCCAGCTCGACTTCTTCGCGCTGAACCTGGCCGTCCCCGGCATCGCCGACGAATTCGACGTCACCGCTTCGGCCGCACAGTGGACGCTGTCCGCGTACATGCTGGCGATCGGTTGCTGCTTCATCGTCGGCGGCCGGGTCGGTGATGTCTTCGGTCGCCGCGGCGTGCTGCTGGGCGGGACGGCGCTGTTCGTGGCCGGGTCCGTGGGCTGTGCGCTCGCGCCTGACCTGTGGGCGCTCGTGGGGGCACGGATCGTGCAGGGCGTCGGGGCCGGGTTCGTCTTCCCGGTGTCCGTCGCCGTGATCAGCAACGCCTTCCCCGACCCGACCCGGGCGCGTGCCCTGGGAGCGGTGTTCGGGATCGCCAATGTGGGCACCGCGCTGGGCCCCTTCGCCGGCGGTGGTTTCACCGAGGGGCCCGGCTGGCGCTGGATCTTCTGGCTTCTCGCCCCACTGAGCCTGCTGTCATTGTGCGTGGCTTACGGGTGCGTGCCCGACTCGCGGGATCCGGACGCGCCCCGCCAGCTCGATCTGATCGGCTGCCTCACCGTCGTCTGTGCCCTGGCGGCGCTCACCCTCGCCGTGGAGCGCGGCAGCGCCTGGGGCTGGGACCACGCCCGCACCCTCACTCTGCTGGCGGTCGCCGCTCTGGCGGGGTGGCTGTTCGTACGGCGGGAGCGGCGCGCCCGGCATCCGCTCATCGACCTCCGGCTCTTCCGCAACACGCCCTACGTCCTGGTCACCGGCACCGACGCCGCGTACGACGCGATCCTGCGGTTCGGGGGTGCGGTGATCCTCGCGGCCTCCGCCGTCGTCATCGCCGTACGCCATCGGCTCGTGGCCCTTGGCACGGTCCCGCCGCTCGGACCGGGTGGCGGGCGCCTGCCGTGAAGCCCACGGCGGAGCGGAGCCTGATCCTGCACCGGTCGGTGCGGGTGACGCTCGCCGCGTCCGTGGGCTTCTACACCTTCGTGTACGGGCTCGACGAACCCGTCCTCGCGCTGTACGCCCTGTTCGCGCCGATCTCCCTCGGCCTGCTCTCCCCGATCCCCGGGTCCGGCCGGCAGCGGGCCGAGGTGATGCTCAAGGCACTCCCCGTGGGCCTGCTGCTGGTCGCGCTCGGGACCGTCCTGGCCGTGCGGACCTGGGCGGCGGTCCTCGGCATGCTCGTCGTGGGCTTCTGCCTCGCCTTCGCGGCGATCGCCGGCCCGCGCCCCGCCGCCGCGGCACCTGGACTCCAGCTCTTCTACATCCTCGCCTGCTTCCCGCCGTACGAACCCGAGACCCTGTGGCTACGGCTGGCCGGGCTCACCTTCGGCGTGGTGCTGCTGGCGCTGTGCGAGCTGTTCCTGCTGCCGCAGCCGGCCGGCCCCACCTACCGGACGGCCCTCGCGGACGCCCTGGTGACGGCGGGGGACGTCATCGCCGGGCGCACCGTCCTGTCGCCCGAGGCGCTGCGGGAGGCCGGCGCGCGGCTGCGGCTGTCCGACATCCCGCCCGCCGAACGCCCCGCGGGCCCGGGGCGCGCGGTGCGTGGCCTCGCCCAGGCGGGCGCCGCCGCCCGCCGGCTGCTCGAACAGCTGGCCCGTCTGACCGAGACCGGCGAACTCCCCGCGCTCGTCCGCGAGGGAGCCGGGGGCGCCGGGGGACACCCCGCCACGGCCACCGGACCGCTGCTGCCGCAGGTGATGTCCCTGTGCGACGAGACCGCCGCCGCCCTGCGCACCGGCCGGGCCGCTCCCGGACCGCAGCGGATGGACCGGGCCATCGACGACTTCCAGCGGATGCGGGTCCGGCAGGTGACTGGCGCCGCCGACCGGGTGCCGCCGGTGCCGGTGCTGCGGCGACAGGCGGCACTGCTGGCCGTCGCCGAGTCGACGCGCATCCTGGAGATCTCCGTCCGGGTCGCCCTCGACGGGCGGCGCACCCCGCCGATCGAGCCCCGGGAACTCTTCTGGTACACCCGGGCCGCCACGCCCCGGCTGTGGGAGCGCCGTATCACCGGCAACATGACGCTGCGCTCGGTGCAGTTCCAGAACGCCGTACGCATCGCCGTGGCGCTCGCCGTCGCACGGCTCGTCGCCGGATCGCTCGACCTGACGCACGGCTTCTGGGTGCTGCTGACGGTGCTGACCCTGAGCCGGACCACCGTCGGGGAGACCTGGGGCGCCATCCGGCAGGCCGTCACCGGCAACCTCCTGGGAGCCGTCGCCGCGGGCGCCCTGCTCATCGGCCTCGGCCGGCACACCGACGGCTACGCCGCGATCCTCGCACTGGCCATGCTGATCGCTTTCGCCCTCGGGCCGCTGTTGGGCATCGCCTGGGCGCAGGGCCTGTTCACCCTCGTGGTGGCCACCGCGTTCGCCCAGATCGCCCCCGCCTCCTGGCAACTGGCCGAGGCACGGATCGTGGACGTGATGACCGGCAGCGCCATCGGCCTGCTGTGCGGCCTGCTGGCCTGGCCCGCCGGGGCGCGCCGAGAGGTCCACAGAACCATGGCAGGCCTGCTGGGGGAGTGCGGCCCGCTGATCAAGGGCACCGTCGACCTGCTGACCGCCACGCCCCCGGGCTCGGTCCCCGCCCCGCCCACGCTCCCCGCCCTGCACCGGCTGCGCCTCGCCGAGTCCGCCTACGCCCAGTTCCGCAGCGAACCGGGCAGCGGCGCATCCGCCGGCGCCGACTGGCACGCCGTACTCATCACGGCCTCCCACATCCTGCTCGGCGCGCAATGGCTGCCCCGATTCGACCTGCCCACGGCCGCCGTGCCCCCGGACGCCGGGGACCGGGCACGGGCCGGCGCCCGCGCACTCGCCGGGACCACCGACCGGCTCGCCGCCCTGTGCCGGGGACGGCGATCGCGTCCGCCCGCGGCGCCGCCGCCGCTCTGGGAGCCGGCCGGGCCGCCCCTGCCCACGCTGGTCGACCTCGACATGTGGCTGCGCGGCCTGAGCCACCAGCTCACCCGGATCGAGGCCGGACTGCCCGAGGCGCCGCGCGGCACACCGACCGCCGGCCGGGACGCGCCGTGACCGGCCGGGACCTCCGCTCCGAACTGCGGCCTCCCTCGCCACTGCGCGGGTGGGTGTGGTGGCTGCCCCTGGTCGCCGTGGTCGTCGACCTGGCCGCCGAGTTCATCGTCAGGGGCCGCGAACCGGTGAGCTTCATGCTCATCGCGGTACCGCCCCTGGCCGCCGCGACACGCGGCCCCCGCGGCACCGCCATGTCCGCCGTGGTGTGCCTGGGGCTGCAGATGTGGATGGCCGCCAGACGCCCCGGCCACTTCGACGAGCAGCACCATGTCGCCGTCTACGTCGCCACGACCCTCATCGGCATAGCCAGCGTCGCGCTCGCCCGGCAACGGGAACGCACCCGGCAGCATCTGATCCGGGCCAACTCGGTCGCGGAGGCCATGCAGCGAACCCTGCTGCGGCCCGTACCGCGCAGGCTCGGCCCGGTGCGCGCCGCCGCGTTCTACGAGGCGGGGGAGGGCGGCACGCTCGTCGGCGGGGATCTCTACGACGTGTGCGAGACGCCCTTCGGCGTACGGGCGATCATCGGCGACGTCCGCGGCAAGGGGCTGGACGCGGTGCAGACGGTCGCGGCGGTGCTGGGCAGCTTCCGTGTCTCGGCGCACGAGTGGGAGAGCCTGAGCAGCCTCGCCGAGCGGCTGGAACTGAGCATCGCCCGCAACAGCCCCGCCGGGGACGCCGGTGACCCCGAACTGTTCGTGACCGCCCTGGTGCTGGAGTTCCCGGCGGACGGCGGCGAGGTACGCGTCGTCGACCGGGGCCACCCCCCACCGCTTGCGGTCGGCCCGGACGGCGCCCGGCGGCTGGCCACCGCGCCCGGACTGCCGTTGGGCCTGGGCGCACTGACGCCGGACGGTGTCGAGGCGACCGTGCATGTGCTGCGGCCCTCGGAGGTGCTCGTCCTGCACACCGACGGGGTGAGCGAGGCCCGGGACACGGACGGAGTCTTCTACCCGGTCCAGGAACGGCTCGGCGAACGGTTCACCGGCGAGCGCGCACCCGACCCGGAGACGGTCGTGTCGTTCGTGCGGACCGACTCCGAACGCTGGGCGGCGACGGAGTCCGACAGCGACGACCGGGCCGTCCTCGCGCTCACCCTGGCCGCCCCCGGACGAGGGATCACCGCCCGCGCGGACCGAGCCTGATGTGGCGGATGACCTTGCGGTGGTGGGTGTAGGCGATGTGGAGGGCTCCGTCCGGGCTCTGGACGATCGAGGGGTACGACAGCTCGCGGTTGACGCCGTCGCGGGAGTTGTTGGTGAGGCAGTGGCCGTCGCCGGTGACGAGGTCGGCGCGCAGCGGCCAGGTGCGGCCCGCGTCCGAGGACAGCGCGAGACTGAGCGGGGCCCGGGGGGCGCCCCAGAACGCGGCCGACGGGGCCTGCTTCACCGCGGTCGCCCCCGCCTCCTCCCCGGTGGCCAGAGCGCCGGAGTCGTCGATCTCGTCGTACAGGGAGACGCGGCGGGCCGTGGCGTCGGCGGCGCTGCTGTGGTTGTAGACGAGGGCCAGGCGGCCGTCGGCCAGCGGGACGTACTGGATCGACGAGTTGTTGTTGGGCAGGGCCAGCGGCTCCGGATCGCTCCAGGTGTCACCGTCGTCCAGCGACACGGAACGGTGTACGTGGTCGGCGCGCCGGCTGCGGAAGAGGGCGACCAGTGAGCCGTCGGGCAGCCGGTGGACGTTCATATGGACCAGCCCCGTGGAGCCGGGCACGGGCTCCTCGCGCCACGTCCCGCCCTCGTCGTCGCTGATCATCACGGCGCTGGTGTCGAGGTCGCCGGACCACTTCACCCCCGGGGTGACCACACAGCGGAAGACGGGCAGCAGGAGACGGCCCGTGGGCAGCACCACCGGGGGCTGGCGGACGAAGACGCCGCCGTCGCCGGGTGTCGCCGGGAACAGGGTGCGGGTCGCGTCCCAGCTGCCCGCGCCGTCATGACTGACGCGCAGCCGCACCTCGGCGGTGTCCTGATCGCCGCCCCGCTGCGCGGTGTGCAGCAGCCACAGGGCGCCGGAGGGCGTCGGGAAGAGCAGGGGGTTCTGCTCGGAGCGGGTCGGGTCCTCCGACAGCCGGACCGGGTCCGTCCAGACCATGCCGCCGGGCGCCAGCCGCGAGAACCACACGGAGATGTCGGCCATGCCCTCCTGCGTACCACCGAACCAGACACAGCCGACGTCCCCGCCGGGCAGAACCGTGAGATTGGCGGCATGGCTCTGCACGGTCGGCGCGGGCAGGGTGGTGTCCGTGCGGGCGTAGGCGTCGAGGAGTGGGTGCGTCACGGCGTCGCTCCAGGGGTCCGGGCCGAGGTCGGATGGTGGCGGGCGGTCTGTTCCGGGTGGACCAGGTCGCAGGAGACGGTGGCGTAGGTGATGCTCTTGGCGAGGCGCTTGGTGGCGCTCGGGCCGTCCGGGTTGTGGATGCCCGAGGCGGCCGCCGCCTCGCGGACCCTGACGAGCGTGGCCTCGAAGGCGTCGGCCAGGGCCGGGTCGGGCCCGATCCGCAGCGAGGAGCGCATCGGGCCGTAGGAGCGCCGACAGTGCGGCGGGTAGCGGACGGCGGCGACGGCCTCGGCGGCCTGCGCCGACGTGTCGACCAGCGGCAAGATTGCCACGGGCGCGTCCAACAGGCGCCAGTGGGCGAGGAGTTGCTCGCGGGCGCGCCGGGCGGCGGTGAACTCTGCCGGAGTCATGGACAGTCGTTTTCTCGCGGCGGTTGTGGGCGGGCAGCGGCCCGGCGTGGATGCGTTCGTCGTCCCCGCCCGCGTGACCGTTGGCCGTGTCCGTGTCGGTGCCCCCGGCCTCCATCGCCGCGGCGCCCGCCCGGTCGAGCCGTCACACGGGCACGGGTACGTTCGGCGGTTCGATACCTGGGTCACTTGCCGGTTCCTTCTGGTGAGACGGCGGTCGCGGCCCGGGGCTTGAGCCCTCGGATCGCCGCCGGGTCCAGTGCGGCGCGGCGCAGTGCGCGGGTGTACGGGTCGGTGGGGGAGGCGAGCACGGCGGCGGTGCGGCCGCGCTCGATGACCCGTCCTGCCTTGAGTACGACCATGTCGGTGCTGATCTCCCGGACCACGCCGAGATGATGGGCGATGACGATGTAGGTGATGCCGGTCTCCGCCTGCAACTCCCGTAGCAGATCGAGGACTTGAGCCTGCACGGACACGTCGAGCGCGGACGTCGCCTCGTCGCACACCAGCAGATCGGGCTCCGAGGCCAGGGCCCGCGCGATACCGATGCGCTGCCGCTGCCCGCCGGAGAACTCCGCCGGCCGCCGCTCCCGTGCCGAGGCCGGCAGCCCCACACGGTCCAGCAACTCGGCGGCACAGCGGCGCCGTTCGGCCTTGTCCCGCACCCCGGCGAGGCGCAGCGGCTCCGCCACGATCCGCTCGGCCGACAGATGGGGGTCGAGGGAGCCGTAGGGGTCCTGGAAGACCATCTGCGCCCGGCGCCGCAGCGGCCGAAGCCGCCGCTCGGACAGCGCGGCGAGATCCGTGCCGTCCAGCACGACCCGCCCGGACACCGGCTTCAGCAGCCGTACGATCGCGCGGGCCAGGGTCGACTTGCCGCAGCCCGACTCGCCGACGACCGCCAGCGATCCGCCGCGCGGCACATCGAAACTGACGTGGTCGACGGCGCGCACGGGGCCGGCCGGGGTGTCGTAGTCCACGACGAGGTCCTCGACCGCGAGGAACGGGGGCGGCGCTGAAGGCTGGTTCATCGTGCGGCTCCCAACGGCGTGTGGTCGGCGAGTCCGTCCTCGTCCCAGGGCCCGAGGGCCGGGACCGCCGCGAGCAGCGTCCGGGTGTAGGGGTGCGTGGGCCGTTCCACGATCCGCTCGGCGGGCCCCGACTCCACGAACCGGCCCTCCTTCATGACATGGATGCGGTCGGACACCAGACGTGCGACACCCAGATCGTGCGTGATCATCAGCATGCCCACGCCGGTGCGTTCCTGGAGGTCGAGGAGGAGATCGAGGACGCCGGCCTGGACGGTGGCGTCCAGGGCGGAGGTCGGTTCGTCCGCGACGAGCAGCCGTGGTTCCGCGGCCAGGGCGATGGCGATCAGGATGCGCTGGAGCATGCCGCCGGAGAACTGGTGCGGATACGTCTTCCAGCGCGTCCCCGGCTCGCTGATCCGCACCTGGTCCAGCAACCGCGTGCCGCGCTCGCGGGCCTCGGCGCGGGACAGGCCCGGGTGGCGCAGTCGCAGCGCGTCGCCGAGCTGCCGGCCGATGGTGTGCACGGGGCTGAGCGCGGTCATCGGGTCCTGCGGGATCAGCGACACGGTACGGCCGCGGACCCGCCGGGCCGCCTCGGGGTCGGCGACGACGTCCTCACCGCCGACCCGGGCGGTGCCGGACAGTACGGCCAGGCCCTCGGGCAGCAGCCGCAGGACGCCCATCGCGGTGGTCGACTTGCCGGACCCGGACTCGCCGATGAGCGTGACGGTCTCGCCCTGGCCGACGGTGAAGCTCACGCCGTCCACGGCGCGGACCACCCCGCGGTGGGTGACCAGCTCGATCTGGAGATCCTCGACCTCCAGCAGGGGGGAGGCGTCCTCGGCCATGGCTCAGACTCCCTTCGCCGGCTTGTGGGTGCGGACCCGGTCGCGCAGGCCGTCGCCGAGCAGATTGACGCCGACCACGAGCAGGGCGATGACCAGACCGGGCAGCGTGACCAGCCACCACGAGGTGGTGATGTAGTCCTGGCCGTCGGAGATGATGCGGCCCCACGTGGCGAACGGCCGCTGGGGCCCGGCCCCCAGGAAGCTGAGGGCGCTCTCCAGGAGCACCGCCTGGGCGAGCAGCAGCAGGACCACCAGGCTCGCGGGACGCAGCACGTTGGGGACGATGTGCCGCGCCAGGACGGACCAGCCGCGCAGCCCGAGCAGCCGGGCCGCCGCGACGTACGGTTTCTCGCGTTCGACGAGGACGAGCGAGCGGGTCAGCCGGGCCACCTCCGGCCACTGGGCGACGGCGATCACACAGGTGATGACGGTGACCGACGGGCCGAACAGAGCGACGACGAGCAGCAGCATCATCAGCAGGGGCAGCGCCAGTTGGGCCTCAAGGAGCCGGCTGACGACCGTGTCGATCCAGCCCCCGAAGTAGCCGGCCGCCGAGCCCGCCGCGATCCCGATCAGACCGGAGACGACGACGGCCAGGACACCCACCGTCAGCGACACCTGGCCGCCGTGCAGCAGCCGCGACAGCAGATCGCGGCCCAGCTGGTCGGTGCCGAAGAGATGTCCGTCGGTGAGCGGCGGCAGACGGCGCCGGGAGAGGTCCTGTGTGTTCGGGTCCGCCAGCGGCAACAGGCCGGCGAGCGCCACCGGCAGCGCGACGAGCGCGGTGCAGAAGGCCCCGGCCCACAGCTTGACGCGGGCGCCACGACGCTGCCGGGCGGCGGAGGAACGGGCGAGGTGCCGCTCGGAGACGGCGCTCGGCCGCTCGGGAGGGGCCAGGGTGGTGGTCATGGCTCAGGCCGCCTTTCCGAGTCGTACCCGCGGGTCGAGCAGCGGGTAGGCGAGATCGACGAGGAGTTGGACGAGGATGGCGAGGGTGGCTGTGACCAGGACGGTGGCCTGGATCAGCGGATAGTCGCGGGTCTCCAGGGCACGGACCACGAGCGAGCCGACGCCGGGCCAGCCGAAGACGACCTCGACCACGACCACTCCGTTGAGCAGCGCCGCGAAGCGTGTGCCGACCGCGGTGACCAGCGGGACCGCCGAGTTGGCCAGCGCGTAACGCCAGGTGAGGGCACGCTCGGAGACACCGCGCGAGCGGGCCACGGTGATGTACGGCGAGGCGAGTGCCGTGGTCATCTCACGCCGTACCAGCCGTGAGACCAGGGCGAGTTGGAGGATCGCCACGGTGACCGTCGGCAGGATCAGACCGCTCCAGGACGTGAAGCCGGACGCGGGCAGTACCGGCAGCAGCACGGCGAACACCGTCAGCAGCATCACCCCGGTCCAGAAGTCCGGCATCGACTGTCCCGCGATGGTCAGGACGTTGGCACCGAGCTCGCGCTTGGTGTCCGCGCGCCGTGCCATCCACACCCCCAGCGGGACGGCGACGGCCACCGTGACGGCGATCGCCGCGACCGACAGCGTGATCGTGTACGGCATGCGCTCCAGGACCACGTCCAGCGCCGAGGAATGGAAGGAGTAGCTGGTGCCGAGATCACCGGTGAGCAGGTCGCGCAGGAAGATCCCGTACTGGGTGATCAGCGGTTCGCCCAGCCCGAACTCCTCGCGGATCCGCGCCAGATCGGCACTGGTCGCGGTCGGGCCCGCGTACGCGGCGGCGGGGTCGCCGGGCGCGAGCCGGACCAGCACGAACACGGTGGAGACGGTCAGGAAGACCGTGAGCAGGCTCTGGCCCAGACGGCGGGCGAGGTATCTCGACACGGCTCAGCCCTCCAGCCGTACGGCGGTCAGGTCGTAGGAGTTGACCGGCAGCAGCCCGATGCCCTCGACGCGGGTGCGGCGGGCCAGCAGGGTCTTCGGCACGAACGCCCACAGACAGGGCCATGTGTCCCATACGGCGTGCTGGGCGGCGGCGAGTTCGCGGTCCCGGGCGGCGGGGTCGGCCTCGGTGGCGGCGTCGGAGATCCGCCGGGCGATCGCGGGGTCGACGTAGCCCATGAAGGCGTCGCCGGTGCGCTCGTCCTCGGCGGTCCCCGCGTACATGGCCTGGAGCATGGTGACGGCCTGGCCGGTGGGGCCGGGGAAGCCGTTGCCGATGACGTCCCAGTCGCCGCCCTTGCCCTGACGCCACTTGAGGATGTCGCCGCCGGGCTCGAACTGGAGCAGGGAGGTGCGCACCCCGACGTCCTTCAGCATCTCGGCGACCGCCTCCATGACGGAGGTGTCCGCGGCGAACTCCCCCGACTCCCACATGATCCTGATCCGCAGCCCGTCCGCGCCCAGCGACTTCAGCGACTGCCGTGCGCGGGCCGGATCATGGACGAAGCTTCCGGTGCGTTCGGCGCCCTGGAGGGAGAGCGGTACGACGCCCGCGGCCTGCTCCGCCGAGCCGGTGAGGACGTCCCGCACGAGGGACTCGCCGTCGATGGCGTACGTCAGCGCCCGCCGCACCCGGGCATCGGCGAGCGGGTGGTCCCTCGGCTTGCGGAAGTTGTAGAAGAGCTGGCACAGCCGTACCCCGGAGGTCTGCTCCAGATGTACGCCCGGCAGCCCGGTGAGCTGTTCGGCCGAGTCCGGTGTGATGGTGTCGATGACGTCGAGTTCGCCGCTGCGCAGGGCGACGACCCGGCTCGACTCCTCCGGCACGAAGCGGACCCGGACCCGCTCGACGGCCGGCCGCCCGCCCCAGTAGCGGGGCACCCGGGCCAGGGTGTACTCACCGGCCCCGCTGTTGGCGCCGACCACGCGGTACGGGCCGGTGCCGACACCGGAGCGCAGTTCCTCGGGCCGGTTGTCCTTCGCCGGGGTGATGAGGATGTTGGCCATCAGCCGGTCCAGTACGGGCACCGGCTGCCGGGTGTGGAGCAGGAAGGTACGGGCACCGGTCGCCTCGACGCTCGGCAGCTCGGGGAAGAGTCCGAGCACGAACGACCCGGCGACCTCGCCGTACATCCGCACCGCGGTGGCCACGTCCTCGACGGTCACGGGGCGGCCGTCGGAATAGCGGATCCCCTCGCGCAGCCGCACGCTCCAGGTGGTCGGCGCGGTCATCTCGAACCGGTCGGCGAGGACCGGCGTCGGCTTCATGCCCGGCCCGATCGCCGTGAGCGCCTGGCGCACGGCCCGCTGCACGGTCACCGCCGCGTCGAACTGGTTCAGCTTGTTGTCCAGGCTGACCAGCGAACGGTTCAACCCGAGCGTGAGCGTGCCGGGGCCCGGGGCGCCGGTGGGCCCGGCGCAGGCGGCCAGCGGGGCGAGGCCGAGACCGGCGCCGCCGGCGGCGCCCCAGCGCAGCAGGGTGCGGCGGGTCAACGTCTCGTGCGGGGGAGTCGGGGTCGTCCTCGGGGGAGTTCGGGTCATCGTCGACCTCTCGGGATTCTGGTGCGGCGACCGGCTCGGGGCGGTGTCCGGTCCCGTGGGACACCACCGGTTTCTGTCGCGGCGAAAACCGTTCCACGGTTGCGCACATCGCGCAAGAGGTCTCGCGCACATCGCGCAGGATGTGTCATCATCGACGCGCCGAGGCCGTCTCTGGACTCCCTTGCGGAGAGGGGTGAGGGACACAGCCCCGACGAGGGCCGGACCACGGCGGATCAGACGACGGACGGCAGCGGATCAGACCTCGGACCAGACAGGATCGGACCACCGACCACCAGGAGGCGGGCATGTCCTTCACTTCCCGCGACGCGCCGACGCGGCCTGCCGACGCCGGCGCGCGGGTGACGCCGCCCCACCCCGACGCACGGATCCGGCCATCCGCCGCCGACACCCGGACGCCTCGCCCCGTGCTCGCGCTCGCCGACGACCTGTCCGGCGCCGCGGAGACCGCCATGGCCCTCGGCCTGCCGGGCAGAATCGTGCTCGGCCCCGCGCCCAGCGCCCCGCCAGGCGAAGGCGACGCCGTCGTGGTCGACCTCGACTGCCGGGGCGTCCCCCCGGATGAGGCCGCCCGGCGGGTCCGCGAGGCCCTGCGCACCGTCCCCGACGGCGCCCTGGTGCTGAAGAAGGCCGACTCGCTGCTGCGGGGCAACCTCGCCGCCGAGACGGCCGCCTTCACGGACGGGGCCGAGGGTGTCGTCGTCACCGTCGCCCTGCCCGCACTCGGCCGGACGGTCCGCGAGGGCGTGGTCCATCTGAGCGGCGTCCCCCTGCACCGCACGGACGCCTGGCGCGCGGAGGTCACCGGGCCCCCGACGTCGGTGGCAGCCGCGCTCGGCGACAGCCGTACGGCCGTCGTCCCGCTGGCGGCGGTCCGGGACGGCGCGTTGCCCCGCGTACTCCGGGACACGATCGCCGCCGGACGCCTTCCGCTCTGCGACGCCGAGACGGACGCCGACCTGGACCGCATCGCCGACGCGGCCATCGCCGCGGGCCCCGGTGTCCGCCTGCTCGGCACCGGGGGCCTCGCGGCTGCGGTGGGGCGCCTGCTCGGCCGTACCGGAGGGGCCTCGGCGCCGGCCGGGACGCCGGTGCGGCGGGAGCGACGGCCGCTGCTGATCGTCGTAGGCACCGCCGAACCGGCCGCGGCTGCGCAGATCGCGCAACTCGCACAGCGCGGCGCGCGCCACATCGCCCTGCCCGCCGACCGGCTGTCGACGACGGACGGGCACGCCGCCGGCACCTCCGACGTCACCGTCCTCAGCATCGACAACGGCCAACGCGTCCAACCCGGTTCGGCCTACCGCCCGGTCCACGGACTCGCGCGTCTCGCCGCCCACCACGCGGCCGGCGCCGACCTCGTCCTCACCGGCGGGGAGACCGCGCGACGCGTCCTCGACGCCCTCGAAGTCCCGCAGTTGACGCCGCTCGGCGAGATCCACCACGGCGCCGTCCACGCCCTCGCATCCGACGGACGTCATGTCGTCACCCGGCCCGGCAGCTTCGGCGAGACCGACTCGCTGCTGCGGATCGCCGCCGCCCTGCGCCCGGACCGGTTCCGCACCCCACCGCTCCACATCCCGACGCCCGACCTCCCACCGCAAGGAGACCCCCTGGTGAACGCCACTCCGACCACCGGCGACCGCCGCCCGCTGCCGCTCATCGCGGTGACCATGGGAGACGGCGCGGGCATCGGCCCCGAGGTGATCGTCCCGGCGCTGCTGCACCCGGACACCCTCGCCCGCTGCCGCCCCGTCGTCGTCGGCGACGCCGAACGGCTGCGGCGGGCCGCCGCGATCCTCGGCGTCGACTGCGACATCGTCGCCGTGGCCGCCCCGGAGGAAGCCGAGTTCCGGCCCGGCCGCGTCAACGTCGTCGACCTCGGTCTGATCCCCGCCGACCTGCCCTGGGGCGAGTTGTCCCCGGTCGCGGGCGACGCCGCCTACCAGTACGTGCGGGTGGCCGCCGACCTCGCGATGAAGAACGCCGTGCACGGCATCTGCACCGCCCCGCTCAACAAGGAGGCCCTGCACGCGGCCGGGCACCTCTACCCGGGCCACACCGAACTCCTGGCCCACCTCACGGGAGTGGACGAGGTGTCGATGATGCTGTCGACGCCCAAGGTCAAGGTCATCCACGTCACCACCCACATCGGCCTGATCGACGCCGTGCGCCGTATCGAGCCGGGCCTCGTCGAACGCACCGTGCGACGCGGCCACGAGGCGATGGTGCGCGCGGGCGTGGCGCAGCCGGTGATCGGCGTGTGCGGCATCAACCCGCACGCCGGTGAGAACGGCCTGTTCGGCTACGGCGAGGAGGAGGAGAAGATCGTCCCCGCCCTGGAGATACTCCGCGCGGACGGCATCGACGCCCGCGGCCCGCTCCCCGCCGACACCGCCTTCTTCCTCGCCGGGCGCGGTGACTACGACCTGATCGTCGCGATGTACCACGACCAAGGGCACGGCCCGGTGAAGGTGCTGGGCATCGAGGCCGGTGTGAACCTGACCGTGGGACTGCCCGTCATCCGTACCTCCGTCGACCACGGCACGGCCTTCGACATCGCGGGCAAGGGAATCGCCGACGCCGGTAGCATGGTCGAGGCCCTGCGCCAGGCAGCCGAGATGTCCTCCGTACCGGCCCCCTGACCCCTCCGCTGACCGGCCCCCTGAAACCGCCGCCCAGCAGCCCACGCAGCGAAGGACTCCACGACAGATGTCTCCCACCGGATCCCAGGCCCGGCGCGACCGGATCCTGCACCTGGCCACCACGACCGGCCTGACCAGCGTCGAGGAGCTGTCCCAGCGCTTCGGCGTCACCGCCTCCACCATCCGCCGCGACCTCGCCAAGCTGACCGCCGACGGGCGCCTCGCCCGCACCTACGGCGGCGCCATGGCGCTGACCGCCCACCCCGAGGCGTCGCTTCGGCAGCGCACCGGCGAGGCGTTCGAGGCGAAGCGGGCCATCGCGCGCCGGGCCGCCGCCGAGGTGGGCGCGGGCGAGACGGTGCTGCTGGACGCCGGCTCGACGGTGGGCGCCCTCGCCCACGAACTGCGCTCGGCGAAGGAACTGACCGTCGCCACCACCGGACTGACGGCCCTTCAGGAACTCGCCGACGTCGAGACGGTGCACGTCGAATGCCTCGGCGGCACCCTGCGCCCGCTCAGCCAGGGCTTCGTCGGACCGCTCACCGAGGCCGCGCTGGAACACATGACCTTCGACCGAGTCTTCCTCGGCACCGACGGCATCTCGCCCGAGCACGGCATCTGCGAGGCCGACCTGCGCCAGACCCGGCTGAAGGAACTGATGGCCCGCCGCGCCGACCACGTCTACGTCCTCGCACACGCGGCCAAGCTCGGCCGGCGCCCCTTCCACGCCTGGGCGACCCTCCCCGAGGGCTGGACCCTGATCACCGACCCGGACGCCGACCCGGCGACCCTGGACGCACTGAGCGAGCGCGGCGTCGAGGTGGTCCTGGCGGAGGTGCCCCCGCCGGCCGCCGACTACCCCGCCCCGCCGACCGGTTCGGGCGCACCGGATGCCTGAACCACGCCACGCCCTGGTCACCGGCGTCAGCTCCGGAATCGGCGAGGCCATCTGCCGGCGCCTGCTCCAGGACGGCTGGCGGGTCACCGGCATCAGCCGCCGCCGACCGGTGCCCGCGCCCGGCCTGACCTGGCTCCGGGCGGACCTGGCCGAACCCGCCACCCTGAACCGGACCCTCGACGGCATCGCCGCCCCCGACGCGATCGTGCACGCCGCGGGACTCCAACGCTCCGCTCCACTGGGCGAGTTGTCCGCCGACGACGGCGAACTGATGTGGCGCGTCCATGTCCAGTCCGCCGTGATCCTCCTCGACAGGCTCGCCGCCCGACTGCCCGACGGCGCCCGCGTGGTCCTCGTCGGCAGCCGTACGGCGACCGGTGTGCCCGGCAAGAGCCAGTACGCCGCGACCAAGGCCGCGCTGCCCGCGCTCGCGCGTTCCTGGGCCGCCGAACTCGCGGGCCGCGGCATCACCGTCAATGTGGTCGCCCCCGGTCCCACCGACACCCCGATGCTGTCCGACCCCGGCCGCGCCCGCACTCCCGTGGCGCAGCCCCCGCTCGGCAGGCTCGTCACACCCGACGAGGTCGCCGGCCTCACCGCGTTCCTCCTCGGGCCGGAGGGCGGCGCGATCACGGGCCAGCAACTGGTGCAGTGCGCAGGGGCCTCGCTGAGTCGTTGAGCGGGGACGCCGTCGAGCGTGGTGCCTTCACGCGTGCGTGCCGTCAGCCGGCCCGGTTCGGGATGCGGAGCCGCACCTCGTAGCCGCCGTCACCGGTGGGCCCTGAGGCGAAGGTGCCGTCCAGGAGCTCGGCGCGTTCCTTGAGGCCGATCAGGCCCTGCCGGGAACCGGGGAGGGGGAGCGACGGCCGGGCGGGCGGTGTGTTCGTGACGGTCACACCGAAGGCGTCGCCGTCGTGCCAGAGGTGTGCGGTGGCGGTGGCGCCGGGCGCGTGCTTGCGGACGTTGGTGAGGGCTTCCTGGACGGTGCGGTAGATGGTTCGCTGCGCGGTGGAGCTGACGTCAGGGGGGAGTTCGCCGGTGAGTTCGGCGTCGATGCCGCTGGTCGTGACGAGCTTGTGCAGATCGGCCAGCGTGGGCTGCGGCGTGAGCTCGGTGGACCGGCCACCGGAGGCGCGCAGCAGGGTGACCATGTGCCGCAGTTCGTCGAGCGTGTCGACGCTGAGCGAGCGGATGGTGCGGGCGCCCTCCCTGAAGTCCGGGTCCTTCGCGGCGACTTGGAGTGCGCCTGCCTGAACGGCGATCAGGCTGACCTGGTGGGAGACGACGTCGTGCATCTCGCGGGCGAGCTGGGCGCGTTCGCGGGCGAGGACAGCCTGGGAGTGCAGCAGACGCTCGTGCTCACGTGCCTCCTCGATCTCGACGAGCCGGCGGGCCAGGTCCCGGCGGGCCTGGACGAGTTGGCCCAGCAGCACGGGGGCCGCGGCGGTGGCGAGCGTGTAGAAGAAGTAGACCAGCGTCCAGGCGCGCTCGTGCGAGGACAGGTCGTCCAGCGGCCAGGGAGTGGCCGAGGCGACGGCGAACAGCAACGCGCAGGTGACCAGCAGCCGGCGGTCACGGGAGCGTTCGGACAGCGTGAACAGGGCCGCGAACGGGGCGAACACGATGTCCAGCATCAGGCTGGCGGGGAGCGTGAGCAGGAACACCGGGAGCGGGAACCGCCGCCGCACGATCAGCGCCGCGCACGCCAGCGTCGCCATGGCCCAAGCGGGGCCGCTCGTGTCGTCCAGGTTGATGAGGACGTCCACCACGGCGACCACGACGACCACCGCATCGAGGACCGGCTCCGGGATCCTCGCCCACCACGCTCCGCGCGCGCCGCTCATCGCCCGGACCCCGGGCCCGCCTCGCCGTCCCGCTGCCCTTCGTCCAGCAGCCCGGCCCGCTGCGCCAGCAGCGCCGCCTGCACCCTGCCGCCGACCCGCAGCTTGGTCAGGATCGCGCTGACATGGTCCTTGACCGTGCCCGCGCTGAGATGGATACGGGCGCCGATGTCGGCGTTGGACAGCCCTTCGGCGATCAGCACGAGCACCTCACGCTCGCGCTCGGTGAGCCTGCCGACGCGGGTGCTGTCCTCGTCGTCCACGACCGCCGCGCCGGGGTGGTTCTGCCACACGGCGCGCGACGCCTTCGGCGACATCACGACGCCGCCCGCGACCAGGGTGCGCACGAGCTGCGCGAGCTGGTCGGGCTCGGTGTCCTTGAGCAGGAACCCGGCCGCGCCGGAGCGCAGCGCGGTGAGGATGTACTCGTCGGCGTCGAACGTCGTCAGCATCGCCACCACCGGCGGTTCCGGTAGCGCCCGCAGCCGCCCCAGCACCGTCAGCCCGTCCACGTCCGGCATCCGGATGTCCAGCAGCACGACGTCGGGGCGTTCCCGCCGTACGGTGTCGACCGCCTCGGCGCCCACCGAGGTCGCGACGACCTCGATGTCATCGGCCGCGCTCAGGATCAGATCGAATCCGGAGCGCACCAGCGCCTCGTCGTCCACCACCATGACCCGGATCACGTGCGCTCCGCCTCGTCGTCGTTGTGCGTACGTCTCAGGGCGCACGTCTATGTTGATTGTCACCGCTTCGACGGTATGTCGAGAACCGCCTGGTGAGACCGCACGACGGGACACTCCCGCCACCCGGGGGGTGGGTTCCCACCGTACGGGGGAGGCACGGCGCCCGGGCCACGGGGTGCTTGCGGCAGGACGAGGGATGGTGCCGCCGAGGCCGCACGAGCTGTCCTGGACAGACGACGCCCCCGCCCCCCACGGCCCCCGCCCGGCACCCCCCACCCGCCACCCGGCGGGGTATGACCGGACACTCGCCGGATACCCCGCGCCCCGGCCCCTCGCCAGCTTGGAGGTATGACCCAGAACGCAGAGGACACGGTGCTCGCGGTGCGGGCCCCCACCCGCCCCGAGATGGCCACGAGGACGCCCGCCGGGGTTCCGGAGAGTGGGCGGGCCTCGGTCGGGCGGTTGGTCGGTGTGGATCTGGCCCGGGGGCTCGCGGTGTTCGGTATGTTCGCGGCCCACGTCGGTCCCGACCCGTCGCAGGGCGGTATCACCGGGAACTTGATGGAGCTGGCGCACGGCCGTGCCTCCGCGCTGTTCGCGTTCCTCGCCGGCTTCTCGATCATGCTGATCACCGGCCGTCGTACGCCGAGGACCGGCAGGGCGGGCCGTGAGGCGGTCGCCAAGGTGGTGATCCGTGCCCTCGTCCTGCTGGCGCTGGGCACCGCGCTGACGATGACCGGCACCCCGGTCGAGGTGATCCTCGCCTTCTACGGCCTGTACTTCCTGCTGGTCCTGCCGCTGTACCGGCTCACCGCCGGCCCGCTGGCGGTCATCGCCGCCGGCACCTCCCTCGTACTGCCGCAGGTCCTGTACGTCGTCAAGCAGGCGCTCCCCGCCGAGGGCGTCGACGGCGTCTGGGCCTGGCCCGCGGACGCCGACGGCATCGTCTCGCTGCTGTTCACCGGCAGTTACCCGGCCCTGACCTGGATCCCCTTCGTCATCGCCGGCATGGCCGTGGCCCGCCTCGACCTGGCCGCCACCGCCGTACGCATACGCCTCGCCGTCACCGGCGTCCTGCTCGCCGCCCTCGGCTACGGCGGCTCGTGGCTGGCCCTGCATCTGGTCCCGGGAGCGATGACCGAGCTGGGCGCCGTCAGTTGGGGCGGCGCGGGTTCGGTGTCGTCCGCCTGGTGGTCCGACACCTGGGGCTTCCCCTACGACAGCACCACGGCCGGGCTCCTGGTCGCCTCGCCGCACAGCGAGACGACCCTGTCGATACTGGCCAACACCGGTGTGGCGCTAGCGGTCCTGACGGCCTGTCTCGCCGCCGTCGACGCCTGGCCCCGCTTCCACCGCCTCGCCCGCCCCGTGATCGCGGTCGGCTCGATGTCCCTGACCGCGTACGTCCTGCACATCGTCGGCATCCGTCTCCTCGGCATCGAGGAACTGCCCGGCGCCGCCCTCCATGTGCTGCTCGGCTTCATCGTCGCGATCACCGTGTTCGCCGCCCTGTGGTCATGCCGTTTCCGCCGTGGCCCCCTGGAGTGGCTGCTCGGCAAGGCCACCAAGCCCGCCGAACTGGTCCGGTGACCCGAGTGCCCGGCGGCCGCCGGGGCGTAAGGCCCGCGGCGACCACCGGGCACCCGTGTCTCAGCCGCCCAGCACGGGCAGGACCAGCCCGCATCGGACGGGCCGCGCGTGCGCGGGATCGAGGGCGTTGCCCACCAGTTGCGCGGCGTTGGTGTCGTACGCGAGCGACAGATGCTCGGAGATGTCCTGCGGGCAGATCCGCTGGATCAGGATGTTGCGGACGGTCGCGCCCGGTCCGGCGGTCAGGAAGTTGTTCCGGTAGGGGGTGGCGAACTCGTCGTACTTGGTGGCGATGACGGTGTAGCGGACGCCCGGCTGTGTGTCCCCGTCCCGGTCGAGCTTCTTGTTCATCTCGGAGCCGACCATCTGGTCCGACCATGCCTGGCCCACGACGGCGGACACGGCCGGGTTGAGGCCCAGCTGGGTGGTCAGCGTGCCGATGCCGGCGACGTTCCCCCCGTGGTTGGACGGGGCCAGGGCGACAAGGCTGCGTACCTTGTTCCGCTTCGGGTGCGCCGGGTTCGTGCCGCCCTCGAACCGCAGATACCAGCGGGGTGTCGGACCGCCGCCCTGGGAGTGCCCGACGATGTCGACCTGGCGGGCACCGGTGGCCTTCAGTACACGGTCGACGTAGCGGGCGACCTGCCGGGCGGATGCCGGGATGGGACCCGTGGCCTGGAACGGACTTCCGGGCGGCCCGCCGTAGTTGGGGGCGAAGACGCAGTAGCCCTCGCGCTTCAGCCACGGGGACAGCAGGCCCCAGTTGTTGAAGGCGTTCGCCGCGGACCCGTGCAGCAGGACGACCGGACGCGGATGGCGCCGGGTGGGCCGGCAGTTCCAGTCGTTGGCCCCGGAAGGCGGTGCGTCCGGGTGCAGAAGCCCGCCCGCCAACGCCGCCGGGACATCGAGGAACCTGCCCAGCGGCCGCGGAGGCGCGGGACCGTCGGACACGGCCGCCGCCTCGCCCGACAGACCGGCCGTCAGTGACAGTGCGAGGCCCGCACAGGCCGCGGCCCACCTGGTGCGCCGCGGGTTCGACTGTCTCCGGGAAACCGTCCGATCCGACATCAGGGCACTCCTCGTCTCCGTGCCGGCCGTGCGCCGACGCGAAGATGATCGAGGAGGGGATCCGCGCGATGATCAACAGCCGCTCGCGGCACCCCTTATGGAGCAGACGGCTTTCATCCGTCCAGCTCACGGAAGAGCAGAAAGGCGTATCGACGCCGGGACGGGTCGAACGCGTGAGCGCCGGGGGATCGTATGCGCTAAGCTCTCTCACGAGCTGGTCGCCGCAAGTCGGGGCGGCTGGTCGCGCGTTGGTGGTCCAAGGAAAGACGTCCCGCTTCCTGCGGGGAGATGCAGGTGCAAGGCCTGCCCGGCGCTCGCTCACGGGGCCCGTCCGCATATCGCGGACGGGCCCCGTTCATGTTTCCAGATTCTTTCCGGATTCCCGGGCGCTCCCGGGAACTCACCCGGCTCTCCATCCGACTTGTGGGACGGGGCCGTCGTCCGGCGGCCGCTCAGCGACCACATCATCGGTACTAGGGAGTCGTCCGTGTCCCGCTCCACTCTGATCCGCAGTCTGCGCCGTACCGGCGTTCTCACCTCGGTCGCCCTCGCCATGGCCGTCGCCACGGCGGGACCGGCGGCGGCGCACACCGAGGTGGAGGCCGAGGGCGCCCGGGCCCTCGACCAGAACGTCGCCCTGACCTTCGCCGCGGAGTCGGAGTCGGGCACGGCCGGGATCAGCAAGCTGGAGGTGATCCTGCCCGAGGGGATCAGCCCGGAGGACATCACCTACGACGAGGGGCCCGAGGGCTGGAAGTTCGCCACCACCAGCCGGGGCTACACGGTGTCCGGGCCGAAGCTCGCGGTGGGCGAGGACGTCGAGTACGTCGTGACCGTACGGCAGTTGCCGGACGCGAAGGAGGTCGTCTTCAAGACCCTCCAGAGCTACAGCGACGGCAAGGTCGACCGCTGGATCGAGCTGGAGGAGGAGGCCGATGGCGACGGCCACGGACACGGTCACCCCGCGCCCCGGCTGGAGCTGAAGGCGGCGGCGCCCGGTGCCGAGCCGGTGAGCCCCACTCCGACCCAGGCGCCGTCCGCCTCTGCCTCTCCGTCCGGCACCGCTTCGGACGAGCCCGCCGCGAAGGACTCCTCGGCGGAGCCGGCGGCGGACGACTCGAAGGACGACGACGGCATGCCCATGGCCGTACCCCTCGGCATCGGCGCGGCCGTCGTGGTGCTCGGCGGCGGCGCCTGGTGGCTGAGGAAGCGCCGGAGCGGGGCTGCCTGAGGCCCCCCACGGTCCCGCACATGAGACGCATCCGGGGCTATGAGACAAGCGCGTCCTCGGCGTCGTAGCCATAGATCCAGCCATTGCCCACCAGAGGATCGGAGGCCGCCAGTGCCGTGTCCCGGGCCCGCTGTTCGGGGCCGTCGGGCAGGTGGTTGATGTCGCGGCGGGCGTGGCTGACCTGCTGGAGGCGGGTGGTGCGGGCGATGCGGGCGGCCTCGTAGCGCTTCAGTGCCGCCTCCGGGTTCGCCCCGGGCGTGGCCAGGCAGCGGGCCAGTACGGCGGCGTCCTCGATGGACTGGGCCGCGCCCTGGGCGAAGAAGGGGAACATCGGGTGCGCGGCGTCGCCGAGCAGCGTCACCGTGCCTACGCTCCACTGTCGTAGGGGCGCCCGTTCCAGCAGCGCCCAGCGTCCGGGTACGTCGCCGGCGGTGATGAGCTCGGTCACCCGTGGGTCCCAGCCGGCGAACTCGGCCTGGAACTCCCCGACGTCGGCCTTAGTGCTCCACGACTCGTCGGTGAAGTCCCCGGCGGGGGCGACGGCGACGACATTGACGGCGCTGCCACCGGCGATCGGGTAGTGCACGAAGTGTCGGCCCGGCCCGAGCCACAGCGTCTGGGCGGGCCGCAGTGCGAAGTCGGGCGCGGTGTGGGCCGGCACGACGGTGCGGAAGGCGCAGATGCCGGAGTACTCGGGCGGCTCGGGTTCGGCCAACGCGCCGCGGACCACGGAGTGCACTCCGTCGGCGCCGATGACGATGTCGGCCTCGACACGGCTGCCGTCGGCGAAGCCCACCAGCGCGCCGTCCGGCCCCGCGTCGACCGAGGTGCACCGCGCACCCAGGCGGACCCAGTCGTCCGGCACGGCCGACCTGACCGTGTCGAGCAGGTCTGCCCGGTGCGCGGTGTACGTCCGCTCGCCGTAGAGCCGCTCGCACACCCCGTCCAGCCGTTCCACCGACAGCACACGCCCGTCCGCCCAACGGCGGAACTCCCACGCCCACTCCAGCGGCACGGCCCGGCGCAGAAACCGCTCCATGACACCGAGGCGACGCAACAGCCGTATGGCATTGGGGGCCACGAGCAGACCGGCGCCGACCTCGGTGAGGGCGGACGCCTGCTCGTACACCGTCGCCGTCAGGCCGGCGCGGCACAGGAAGGCCGCGGCGGCGAGTCCGCCGATGCCGCCCCCGACGATGGCGATCCGTGGGCCGTGGGCGGGGTGGGGCATGGGCCGCTCCTTCGACGCGAGGGCGAACGTCCTGCTCATAGCATGCGCCTGACCCGCGCCCTCGCGCGCCGGGACCGCGGTCAGAGGGTGAAACTGATGACCTGTCCGTCGGACTCGATGGTGGCGCCGCTGATGTTGAGGGAGTCGTAGCAGCCGTGGCTGCTGAAGACCTGGACCCACTGGCCGGCGGGCACCGTGACGGAGATGTCCTTCGCCCGGCCGACGGTGAAGTCGCTGTGGCAGGTGTAGACGCCGGCCGTCTGGGTCATGACCGAGTCGCCGTCGGTGATCGTCACGCGCAGGGTGGCGGTGACATCCGCCCGGGGCGCGGCCGAGGCGGGGGAGGTGAGGACCAGCGCGCCGGCGGCGGCGAGCCCGGCGGCCAGGGCGGAGACGCGGGTACGGCGGGAAGCGGGACGAGGAAGCATCGAGGACTCCGGATTCTCGGCTCCGGACACGCGGTCGCGCCGGAGTGGGGGTGCCTGGAAACGGTGGCGGGCGCACTGCCGGGTGATCGTGCCGTGGAACGGGCTGGTGCCGCGGTGACGGCGGCACCAGCCCCGTGGATCAGCGGCTCACAGGCCGTCGCGCACCATCGCGGCGACGATCTGGACGTGACGGTCGGCCGCGGTGTTGGAGAACTCGTTGTCGTAGTTCAGGCCGTACGGCCAGAAGTGCCCGCCGCCCGTGGAGAGTTTGGCGCTCGCACCGTCGAACTGCCGGACCAGCGCGGTGGCCTGGGCGCCGGTCCAGGTGCCGCTGCCGCCCAGACGCGACCATCCGGAACTCGTCCCCACGCCGATGGTGTGGGCGATCTCGTGCAGCGCGGTCCGCTCGGTCATGTAACCGCGGTTGCCGAAGCGGATGGTGCCGTTGATGTTGCCGTCGGCGGTGGGCACGCCCGGGTCGTAGCGGACCGTGATGGTCTTGCCGAGGTCGCTGAGGTTGTTGTAGCGGGCGACCGCGGCGTTCATGGCCCTGGTGATGAGGTCGTACGCCGTGCGCTGGTCCTCGGTGGGGTTGGCGGCCCTTTCCAGGGTCCAGGTGATGGAGGCGGCGGCCGTCACCTGTCCCTGCCGCGCCGGTGCCGCCGTGGTCTGCGGTGTGGCCTGCGCGATGCCCGGGCCCGCCAGCAGGGCGGCGGCCAGCACGGCCACGACCGCCTTGCCGCGCCGAGGTATGGGGGCGTGGTGATCGGATGTCACGGCTCGTCGTGGACTCATTGCGGGGTCCTCCTGTGGGGGGTGGCGTGGGGAGGGTGGGACCCGGGTCGAGTGGGGGTGCGCGGCAGTCATCACCGCGCGTGGAAAGCGCTTTCCGAAGCGTTCCGGATGCTAATCCCGTGTTCTGGGCATGTCAATGAAGGGTCCGGGCGGCTTACGCCCCCGTCCCCGTGTCGTGCAGCGCGTACAGCCCGCTCACCCGCGCCCCGCGCAACCGCTTGGCCTCGATGGCCTTCATCCCCGCGTGCAGGGCCGTGCTGCCGTTTCGGTACGCCTCCTCGATCGGCTCGTAATAGGTGAGGGCGAAGTAGGCGAAGGGGGCGGGGTGTTCGGGGTCGATGCCGACCGCGCGCAGCCAAGTGGTGCCGCCCTGGTGGTAGTGGAGGCAGAACCCGGTCATGCGCGGACCCGCGTAGGCCGCGACCACTCGGGCCTGGTCCCCCATGGCGTCGGCCTGTCGCTTCAGCAGGCTCGTCATCGCCGCGGTGTCGTCGCCGTGGCCATGGGACTGCTGCAGCGCCGCGAGGAGCCGTCCGGCGTCCTCGTGGCAGTCGGCGAGGAGTTGGTGGCGTACGTCGAGTCCGGCCGCCGCGAAGGCCGAGCGTTCGCGGCGTATCGCCACACGGCGCTTGGACGGCAGCGAGGCCAGATAGTCGTCGAACCCGGCGCCGGGCAGCGGAATCGTCGCGTCGTCCTCCATGCGATGCGGGGGAGTGCCGTACAGCGGCGCGAGCAGACGCGTGGCGGGCTCGGTCAGATAGGGCCACCAGTGCGTCGTGCCGTGCCGCCCGGCGAGATCGCGGGCCGCGTCGCGGAGCAGGGCCAGGCAGGAGGTGAGGCGATGCCCGGGAAGGCGCGGGTCGGTCAGCGGTGAGTTGTGGTAGCCGCGCCGGGCGCCCGCGAGGACGCACGGCTTCCTTGCGCCGGGCGGGAGGTGCGTCGGCTCGTAGTAGGTGTTGGGCTCCTCGTGCACGACGTACAGGGGCGCTGCCGCGACCAGGGTGCCGTCGTCGTCCCGGACCAACGCGTACGACGCCGTGGCGGTGGGGTCGCTCTCCTCGCCGGCGAGCCAGCGGTGGGACAGATAGACACCGGCGTGTTGGGCGAGCCGGTCCCAGTCGGCCACCGGCACGGCGTGCACGCTGCTGACGATCTCCGCCTTCACACGGAACTCCTTCCGCCCTGCGCGGCAGGGGACTTGAGGGCCGGGATCGCGGCGAGCGCCATGAGACACGCCACGCCCTGCACGGCCCAGGGCAGCAGGGCATGTACGTCGAGGAGGCCCGTGAACAGGGCGGGGGCGGCGATATTGCCCGAGGCCCAGGAGAGTTGGTACAGGCTCTGTCGGCTGCCGCGCGCCGCGGTCGGGGTGAGCGTGACGGACAGCTCGCCGACCGCCGGCGAGTAGAGGATCTCGGCCAGGCTGAACAGGACGATCGCGAGGGCCAGGGCCGGCCATGCGGGGAAGTCGACCCCGGGCCACGCGGGGGCCGCGAACGCCGGCATGGCGCACACCAGCAGGCCATGGCCCAGCGCCAGGGTGTGCCGGGGCTGCTTCGGGGCGACATGCGCCGTCAACGGACTGGTGAGCGTGGAGACCATCACGGTGTTCACCACCAGCAGGACGCTCGCGGACCAGGCGGGCAGCCCGAGCGTCTCGGTGGCGTACACGGCGATGAGCACCGACAGCATGGCCTGCGCCAGCACGAAGGGGACGTTGCACGCGACGAGGAGCAGATAGCGGCGCATGTCGCCGGCGTCGGACCCTCCGCGTGCCGCGCGGTCCTCGTGCCGAGGTCTCCCGGGCGGAGCCGTCGTGCGCACGCGTGCGAAGCAGAGCGCCGCCAGCAGATACAGCGGAACGGCAGCGGTGACGAGCCACGTCAGGGCGTGCGTGCCGAACAGGGCGAGCACACCGGCCGCCAGCAACGCCCCCGCGCCGATACCGATGTTGCGCAGGCTGCTCGTGAAGGCGAACCACCCGCGGGTCTCCGCGGCGGGCGTGGCGTGCAGGATCAGGGTGCGCTGAGCCGTGTAGTACGCGTTGATGCCGGACTGCACCAGGAGGTAGGAACCGGCGATCTGCCAGGGCCGGTCGGCGAGCAGGAAGGACAGGAACCCGGCGGCGCTGACGACGTTGGCGGCGACGGTCAGGCGCTTGGGCCCCTGCCGGTCCATGACGCGGCCGGCGACGAACACGACGGGCAGGGCCGCCAGCTGGCCCACGGTGACCGCCGCCCCGACCGCCGCGAGGGGGAGATCGCGCAGGGTGGTGAAGTACAGCAGGCCGAGCGGCAGGAGCATGCCGTTGCCGAGGGAGTCGACGAGGTTGCCGGTGATGAACCGGCCGTGGCCGCGGGTGGCCGGGAGGCCGAGCACACCGCGCAGCCCGGGGCGTCGGATCGGCGTGGTCGGGGTCATGGGGTAAGCAGGGCCCGGGTCTTGTCCAGGATCTCCTGGCGCGGCCAGCCCGTGGCCCGGTGCAGCTCCTCCAACTGCTTGACGGTCTGCCGCTCGTCGCCCTCGGCGAGGGTGAACACGACGATGTCGCCGTGGCTGGTGTCGTCGATGACCAACTCATGGGCAGTGACCAGGTTGAGCCGGGCCGTCAGTTCGGCCCGCACCGACTCCGGCAGTCGCTCCGGGGACAGGAACTCGATGGCCCATCCTTTACGGCGCACAGGGGCCGGGTCGTACACACCGCGCGCCATGTCGGCGAGGGCCGTGAAGGTGTTGGTGCCGGAGGCCGCGCAGGACAGGGTCGTGGCGCCGCCGATACGGGGGTTGATCTCCAGGATCACATACCGCGAACCGGTGTAGATCATGTCGACGTTGACGGAGCCCCGCACCTGCAGTTCCTCGCACAGGGCCGTCAGCTTGGCCGCGACGGGCGCGAAATCGGCGACGGCCCCGGGCCGGGGGCCGCACCAGCGCAGATCGGCGAAGGTGAACACGGGCTCGGTGCCCGCGGTCCCGGTCCAGCACACCGGCAGCACCTGGTACGCCCCCGGCTCGCCCACGATGTCCACCGAGCACAGCGCACCCGCAACGCACTCCTCGATCACCGCCGACACCTCGGGCGGATCGGCGAGATAGGCGTCCAGGGCCGCGGCGTCCGGCAGCGCCCTGATCCCCATGCTGGTGGAGTCCCACAGCGGCTTGGACAGGAGCGGACCGCCGATGGCGGCGGCCGAGGCGCGCAGGGCGTCCGCGTACGCGGGGACCGCCACGCCGCGCCCGGCCAGCAGATCGGAGTCGGCCTTGAAGCCACGCGGCGTGTCGAGGCCCGCACGGACCAGGAGTCGTTTGGTCTCCCACTTGTCGTACAGGGCCAGCGTCGTCGGCAGCGGGCTCATGACCGTGGGGATGCCCCGCGCGTCGAGGAGTTCTTTGACGGTGGCGTCCCGCAGCGCGTTCTCGCACGGCAGCGAGAGGGATACGGCGGCGTCCGCACCCCACTCCTCCACCTCCCGGGCCAGTTCGGCCGGGGTGACGGCGGCGTCGAGGCGGCGGCGCGCGCCGGGGAAGTCCGCGTCGTCGGCCGTGCCATGGGTGTGGAACAGACAGCTCTCGACGCCGATCCGGGACAGATCGCGGACGCATCGCTGGATGTAGGGGTCGGCGCGGCGGATCTCCACGGACCGCAGGAACGCGATCCTGCGTACGGGACGGGGCACGGGTCAGCTCACTTTCACTCGGGTGTCGGCGACGGCCCGGTCGGCGAGGCGGCGGGCCTCGTCCACGGACGCGGCACACGCCAGGACGTGTCCGACCCGGCCGGAACTGTCGGCGGGTTCGGGCACCTGCTCACCGGGACGGATATGGAGCCGGCTCTGGGTGCCGGGCACCTCGGGGATGACGACGTACTCCAGCACCCCGCCCCGCTCCGGCAGCACGAACCGCAGCGCCGCCCCGGCGGCCCGAGTCGGTCCGGTGTCCGGCGCCCGCCCGGTCACGGCCCGCAGATAGGCCGCCGCCTCGCTGACGCCGGTCGCCGCCTCGACGATCTCGCAGATGTTGTCCCCGGGCAGCCGGGCGCCGGTCTCGATGACGACGGGCTCACCGCGCGGGGTGAGCTTCACCTCGGTGTGGGCGATGCCGTTGCGCACCCCCACGGCGAGCGCGGCGCGCGCCGCGGTGTCCTGGATCGCCCGTACCGTGCGGGCGTCGAGCCCGGCGGGGCAGGAGTGCCCGGTCTCCACCCGGTACCGGCCCGCCGTGGTGTCCTTGCGGACCACGGGCAGCGGGTACGGCACACCGTCGTGCACGACCGTGTCGGCGGAGAACTCCTCGCCGGGCACGTAGTGCTGGAGCAGCACCCGCGGGTCCAGCGGCAGCCCGTGCGGCTCGGCGCGGGTGAACCGCCCGGCCGCGGCCACCGCGGTATCGAGCCCGTCGGGACCGGCGACGACACTCACCCCCCATGAGCCGCCCTGCTCGGCGGGTTTGACGACGAGCGGCCACCCCAACCGGCCGGAGGCGGCGACCTGATGGGCCTCCTCCGAGGTGCCGACCACCGCATGCGCGGGGGCCGGCACTCCCGCCGCGCGGAACGCCTCCGCCATGGCGATCTTGTTGCGGGCGGCCCCGGCGAGCGCCGGGTCGTTGCCCGGCAGCCCAAGGCGCGCGGCGAGCAGGGCCGCCAGCGGGGTCAGCAGCTCCCAGCAGACCGCGACACCCGTGATGCGATGCGCGCGGCAGTACTCCGCCATGTCGTCCAACGCGCGCTCGGTGTCGGCGAGTTCGGTCAGACAGACACCGGCGAGACCTGCGGTCAGCCAGGGCTCGTAGCCCGCGTGCACCCGCTTGTCGGTGGCCGCGTACAGGCGTATGCCCAGCCGGGCGGCGGCCTCCAAGAGGAAGGGTCCCGCGTTGCCCATGGGCTCGATCACCATCACACCGGTCACGCCCGGCTCGTCGTCGCTGCTGTCCACGCGCCCAGTGCACCGGTCGCCGCGGCGCACCGTCCATCGGGCTGATCTCCGAAAACAACTCTCCTCAGACACCCCCGAGTTGGCCGAAGCGACCAACGGCGCCGCCCGGTTGGCGGAAGCCACAACGACGACACCCCAGCGGGTGCGGGAGTTGGTGCACATCACCGATAGCTTCAACAAAATGTTGCGTGTTCGGATCGGTGCGCACGGTCAATCGAACGGCATGGTGCGAAGGAGTCATCCATCGTGAACAGCCCGCACGACCAGCTCGCCGACCACATCCGACAGGGCGTCATCCCCCCGTACCAGTACTCGTATCCGCCCCGCTCCACCTACCGGCCGCTCGACGAGGGCGCCTGGGACGTCCACGACATCTGGGCGAAGGACCTGGCCGCCTACCAGGTGCCCGAGCTCAACCTGTATCTGCACGTACCGTTCTGCCGCTACAAATGCGGGTTCTGCAACCTCTACACCGTCATCTCCACCGACGAGGACCTCTACGACGCCTACACCGACGCGCTCTGTACCCAGCTCCGCGACCACGCGGAGATCATCCAGGCCCGCCGGCTGCGCACCGTCTACATCGGCGGCGGCACGCCCGCGCTGCTCTCGACCCGGCACTTCGAGCAGATCTTCGCCACCCTGGGCGAGATCTACCCCAACTGGCGTTCCACCGTGGAGGAAGTGGCCCTGGAGGCCACGCCGGACTCCATCGTCGCCGACCCCGACGGCTTCGGGCGTCTGCTCGACCTCGGGCTGACGCGCGCCAACATCGGCATCCAGTCGCTGGTCCCGCAGGAGATCCGGGAGGCCGGGCGGGGCCAGGCGGGCGAGGACGTCATCCGCAAGGCCGTCGAGATCGTCCACGACCGCGGACTGCCCGACCTGTCCACGGACCTGATCATGGGCTTCGCCGGGCAGACCCCCGAGACCTGGCGGCATTCGGTGGACGAGCTGGCCCGGCTCGCCCCGACGACGATCTCCACCTACTTCCTCACCGTGCGACCGGACGCCTGGTTCTCCAGGACCGGCGCCTACCAGTACATGTGGAAGCCCGAACTGTACGAGCGCTACGACTACGCCCGTGAGGTGTTCACCGCCCACGGCTATGTGCAGGAGGGCTCCGTCCGGTACAAGAAGCCAGGTCGCGGCGGCTATGTGCAGAAGGTCCTCACCTTCCACGGAGTGCCCCTGCTCGGCCTCGGTGTCGGCGCCCGCTCCTACACCTCGGTCCTCGACTACATGACCGGCAGCGTGAAACCGTCCCTCAGCGAGGTGGCCGACTACATCAGCGCTGCCAAGGCCCACCGTCTGCGGCCGACCACGGGGTTCGCCCTCACCCCTGAGGAGATCGTCCGCAAGCGGCTCGTGCTGGACAGCTTCGACCTCGACCTGTCCGAGCTCGACCGCTTCGGCCTGGACACGATCGCCGCCGAGGTGACCGAGATCCTCGACGCCGCCGAGGCCAACGGCCTGATCCACCGCGTCGGCCCGCGCCGCGTCCAACTCACGCCCAAGGGCTTCAAGTACCGCGACATCCTGTCCTGGATGTTCTACTCCGAGCAGGTCAAGACCCTCGATCGCGAGTACTACGAGGGTCTCCACGACGCCAACGCCCGCGCCCGCAGGAACATGGGCACGCCGGTGCGGATCACCGGGATCGGCACCGACCGGGAGACCGCGTGAGCGACCTGTTCATCGCCGCGGGCGGTGGCGGGGACCCCGTGGGCACCGCGATCACCGCGGCCACCGTGGGCCGCGTCCGCACCGGCACACCCCTCGGCGGGACGACGCTCGCCACCTACGCCTGGGAGCGCCTGGAGGTCGACCCCACCCCAGGACCGCTCGGGACAGCCGACTTCACGGGCCTCACGCACCGGGCGGGCATCCCCGTGCTCACCCCCACCGCACGGCCCGTCACCCCGGCCGGCTCCACCCTGCCCCATCTGGCCGCGGACCTTGCCGCACGGCTCGTCCTCCTCGACCCGTGGCAGGGGCTGACCGCACTGGCCGAACAGATCCGACGCCTCGCGGACACCGGGTACGACCAGGTCCGCATCGTCGACGTCGGCGGCGACATCCTCGCGCACGGCGACGAGGACACCCTGTGCAGTCCCCTGGTCGACGCGCTGGCGCTCGCCGCCTGCCGGCTCGCCGGGGTGCCCGCCACCGTCCATGTCGCCGGTCCCGGCGCCGACGGGGAGATCCCCCAGGGCGACGTACTGGACCGCCTGAACGGCGAGGTCCTCACCCCCCTCACCTCCGACCTGGCCGCGGCCCGGACCGCCCTGGCCTGGCACCCCTCGGAGGCGTCCGCCCTGTTCGCCGCGGCCGTGGAGGGCGTCCGCGGCCCGGTCCGTACGGTGAGTCGTCTCATCCCGCTCACGGACGAGTCCGCTCGCATCCACTCCACCGGCCTGGACGACGCCCTCGCCCACAACAAGGTCGCGGCCCGGCTGCTCGACGCACTGCCGCCGACCCTGGAGGCCGCCGCCGATCTCTCGGCCGAACTCACGGGCATCCACGAGCTCCAGCGGGAGCGCGTCGAGCCGGTGCGGACACCCGCCGGTGGAAGCCTGCCCGAGAGCGCGCGGGCCGCACGGGAGGTCATCCGCGCGGCAGCACAGGGCGCGCCCCAGGTCACCCTCCGGTTCGCCGCCCACGCGCTCGGCCTGACGTGGCGTCGGATCCCGTCCCTGCGGGCGCTGTTGGGCGCCGAGGGGCCGGTGCTCGCGATGGCGTGAACCCCCGGGGCGGGGGGCTACTCATGTCTCAAGTTCCGCCCCGGGGCAGGGGCTTCGCCGGCTGCTCACCGCAGCGCGGTGGTCTCCAGGAGTTCGCGGGCCATCCGCCGCGCGGGCCCGGCGGTGTGGTCGGCGACGCGTCGGAAGGTCTCCTGGGCGGGGCGGGCCGGCCACTCCTGGGGGAGGTGCCGGGCCGGCAGCCGGGGGTCGGTGCGGATGGTCCCCAGCCATTCGCTGACCAGCCGCAGCCGGGTGCCGATCGGGTCGTCCCCTGACCCGGCGTCCAGATGGGCGGTCCAGCGCTTGTCGAAGACGACATAGCGGGCGGCGATGCTCTCCAGGTCCCAGGTGTCCCGGATCATCAGCTCGATATCGGTGACCTCGTCCGCCCGTGCGTGGAAGATCTTCACATGGGCGGCGAGGCCCAGCTCCGAGACGATCCCGGCGGCATCGACGTGCCCCGGCGCGATCCACAGCCCGCTGTACAGCGCCCCGAACCCCGACCAGGTCAGCCGTGAACGCAGATCGTGGCGCTGCCGCTTCCAGGAGTCCGGCAGCGAGAAGCCGAGCAGGGTCCAGGAGCCGTCCCAGTCGTCGTTGACCGCGCCCTGCTGCCAGATGCGGACGCGGCCGTCCTCCAGGACCCGCGTCGCCTGCGGGGTCAGGCCGAAGAACATCTTGCGGCCCTCGCGCTGGCGCCGCAGCAACCCCCGGTTGACCATGCGGGTGAGGGTGGAGCGCACGGCCTGCTCCCCGACACCGACGCGGCCGAGCACGTCGATGATGCTGCCCGAATACACCCCCACGTCGCCCTCCTCCAGGACGTGGTTGCCGAAGAAGGCGAGCATGAGCGACTGCGGGCGCGACTGCGCCCCCTCCGAGATGTCCTGACCGTCCAGGATGTCGACGTCCTCCACGGTGGAAAGGGTACGACCGCCCGCCGAGGGCGCGGCGAGCGGTCGTACGGCTTCAGCGGCCGTCGCCCGGGTGGGCGAGGTCGTAGGGGCGCGGGTAGGGGGAGGGGTGGTACGACACATAGCGGGTCGGGGTCGTCGGGTCGGCCTTCGCCGCACGGGAGTTGAGGGCACCCGGGTCGGTGCCCACCCACCTGCCCGTCGTGAGGCGGTCCTCCAGCGTGTCCAGGGCGGCGAGCTGCTCGGCGGGGCTGAACGTGCAGTGGCCGGCGTTGTCGGTGTACGCCTGCCGCAGCCGGGAGGCCGACCCGGCGGCGTCGACGGCCCGCTTCAGGGCGCTCTCCGCCTGGACGGGGATGAGGGCGTCGCCGGTGGTGTGCACATTGAGCTGCGGCTTGGTCAGCCTGCCGGTGAAGGAGCTGGTGCTCGCCATCCAGGTGACGGCGGCCGGGTCGGCGCTGACGCGCGGGGCGCGGTTGAGGGCGGCGAGGTCGGCCTTCAGGGAGAGGCCCGCCTTCTTGTAGAGCGCGGTCACCTCCGTACGGACCGAGGACCGCCCGAGCATCCTCGCGTAGTCGACTCCGGTGTTCCAGGACATGTTGCCGCCGGCCCGGGTCTCGGCCTCCTGCCGCCAGCTGAAGGCGGGCAGCTTCACCAGGCCCTTGACGGCCTCGTACTGGTTGGCCTCGTGGGCGTCCCAGTCGGTCGCGGCGGGCCTGGGCTGCGTCGGCTGGTTCCAGGCGGGGATGTTGTGCAGGGCGGCGGCCAGGGCGATACGGGCCCGTCCGGCCGGCGTCGACTGGGCCGTGTCGACGGCGGCCGTCAGGGTGTTCGCCGCGTCGGCCGCGGTCTGCTGGTCGGGGAGGTCCACCAGCGGGATGTCGGCGCCGGGCGCGAGAAGGGTCTTGAGGGCGAAGACCGGATCGAGGGTGCTGTTCCAGTTGGCGACGCCGCCGTGCACGAGACCGCACAGGGACAGCGAGCCGTCGATCCGCTCCGGGTGGCGCTCGGCGATGGCGGTGGTGACGAGGCCGCCGTACGACTGTCCCCAGGCGATGGTCCGGGAGGCGGCGCCGAAGCGTTCGGTGAAGGCGGTGAGGGTGGCGAGCTGGTCGGGGACCGCGTCCGTCACCGCCCAGCCGGTGCTCGCGTAGGAGGAGCCGATGAGGGCGTAGCCCCGCTGGAGCAGGAGCGCCTTCGTGGCCTCGTCCGTGACGTCCCGGGCCGGATTGGCGGGGCCGGGGGTGTAGCCGTGGCTGAAGAGTAGGACGGTGCCGTTCCAGTCGGCGGGGACGTCCATCATGTACGCGGCGCCGGAAGGGAGTTGGCCGTCGACGTGAGTCGTGTCGGCGGTGGCGGCGACGGCCGAGGTGGGGAGTGCCCCGACGGCGAGCAGGAGCGCCGCGGCGAGCGCGGTACGGGTCCTCATGCGGTGATCCCCTCCGTACGGGGCGTGGCGGACGGCTCGGGGGCGGGGCCGGACAGGGACGTACGGCTGGTCTCGCGGACGAACCACACGGTGAGCGCGGTGATGAGTGAGCCGCCGCAGATCAGCAGCGCGACCGGCGTGCCGTTGCCGCTCCCGGCGACCAGGCTTCCGGCGATCATCGGGGAGAAGCCGGCGCCGATGAGGGTGGCGCCCTGGTAGCCGAGGGAGGCGCCGGTGTAGCGGACCCGGGTGCCGAACATCTCGGTGAGCAGAGCACCCAGCGGGCCGTACATCGCGGACTGGGCGATGCCGTGGCCGATGACGACGGCGAGGATCAGCGCGCCCGGCGACTTGGAGTCGATCAGCGCGAGGACCGGGAAGGCGGTGGCGGCGGAGAGGACTGCCCCGGTGAGGACGACCGGGCGGCGGCCGACACGGTCGGAGAGCGCCGAGGCGCAGGGCAGGACGACCAGGGCGACGGCGGCGGAGACCGTGAGCGCGGTCAGCACCTGCGGGCGGGCGTAGCCGATGCCGGTGGCGTACGCGATCAGATAACTGGTCAGCAGGGACTGGGCGGTGAAGGCGCCGATGCCCACGCAGCAGGCCAGCAGCAGCGGCCGGGGCCGCCGTAGGACGTCGGCGATCGGCAGCCGTGCCTCGGCGCGGTCCTTCTTCACCTCCGCGAACAGCGGGCTCTCGACCACCTTCAGCCGGACGAAGAGTCCCACCCCGAGCAGCACCACGCTCAGCAGGAACGGCACCCGCCAGCCCCAGGCCGTGAACTCGTCCCTCGGCATGGCGACCACGAGGGTGACGACGAGCGACGACAGCAGGGAGCCGAGCGGGGCCCCCATCTGCGTGAAGCTGGACCACAGTCCGCGGCGCCGCTCACCGGCGTGCTCCACGACCATCAGCGTGGCGCCGCCCCACTCACCGCCGATGGCGATGCCTTGCAGGACCCGCAGGGTGATCAGCAGGACCGGCGCCCAGATGCCGACCGTGTCGTACGTCGGCAGCAGACCGATGAGGAAGCTGGCGCCGCCCATCAGGCCCATGGTGAGCAGCAGCATCGACTTGCGGCCGAGCCGGTCGCCGAAGTGCCCGAAGACGATGCCGCCGAGCGGCCGGGCGACATAACCGGCGGCGAAGGTGCCGAACGCGGCGATCGTGCCCACGGCGGGGTCGGCGCCCGGGAAGAACAGTTCGCCGAAGACGAGCGCGGCGACCGTGCCGTAGACGAGGAAGTCGTAGAACTCCACGGCCGTACCGAGGAGTCCGGACAGGGCGACTCTGCGCAGCTGTCGGATTCGCTCGGGGTCCGTGGCGGGTGACGGGGACGGGGACATCGCGGTCTCCCTAGACCGGGGGGAAGGACACCGCGAAAGTAGGCTCTGTGGTTACCGCCGTCAATAAAGTGCACAACATTGAATCCTGTGCGCCCTCACATCCCGGGTACCGGCCGGACGGTGAGGATCTGCTGTGCCTGTCCGACCGGACCGTCGACGTCGTGCAGAACCGTGCTGGTCAGGCCCTGGCCGGACGGTCCGAAGGCGACCGTGGTGTCCAGTCCGGTCCAGGCGCCGTGCGGTTGGCGGTGGAGATGGACGGTGAGGTCGACGTTGGGGAACATCCAGGCGGTGGGCGGCTGCCGGACGGCGATGCCGTTGGCGGTGTCGACCAGGGCGAGATACGACGCGAGCGGGGTGACCATGACGCCGGCCACCAGCGCGAGGGGTGTGGCGACCCAGGCTGTCGTACGGCCCGGCTCGGGCGGTGCCACCGGCCGGACGTCGAGGGAGGCGATGTATCCGCCGGGCCAGACCTCGGACATCGGCCACGGAGCGAGCGACTCCGGGCGGGGCAGGCGCTCGTCGGCCCCGCCCGCGACCTCGGCGGTGTCGAGCCGGGCCAGGAACCAGGCGCGCGCCCGCACCACCGGACGGCCCGCGATCCGTACGACCGCTTCGACCAGCTCGATGGTCCGCCCCGGACGGACGGTCGCCACCTCGATCTCGCACTCGTCGAGGGCGAGCCGCCCCAGGATGTCGTAACTGATCCGGGACAGGACCAGCCCGTCGTCCGGCCCGGCCGCCCGGTGCCGGTCGATGGCGTGCACGACCAGCCCGCCCAGCGGACTGAAGTGCTGCTCGTCCCGATGCCAGGCGCCGCCCGCGTGGGGCGTCGGCTTGTAGCGGTTGACGTCGATGGCCTCGAAGTAGCCGGCGGGGGTCAACGGACTTTCCTCCCAAGGGAGTTGTGCGGACGGCGGATGATCAGAGGGCATTGAGCAGGAGGACATAGACGGCCGTGCCGGCGCCGACGCTCACGATCGTGCGGCGGCCGAAGGCCAGATGGGTGCCGACGGTCACGGCGACGGCGAGCAGCGCGCACCACCTGCCGCGCGGTTCGGTCGTGAGGGTGCCGTGCAGGGCGGTCACGGCGAGGACGGCGAGGATCCCGACCGGCATCCACACCGCGAGGCGCGTTACGACGGCCGAGTCGCGCAGCCGCCCGAGCACGGCGAAGGGGACGGCGCGCAGGGCGAGGGTCAGGGTGAAGACGATCGCCAGCACCGCGACGAGATACGAGATGCTAGGCATGCGCGGCCTCCCGGCCGGTGACGGCATGGCGGACCAGGAGCAGCCCGACGAACAGCAGCAGCGCGGTGAACAGGGCCGTGCCCGGCGTGAGGACCAGGGCGACGGTGACACTCGCGCCGGCCAGCAGCAGGGACGGAAGCTCCCTGCGGGAGCGGAATGCGTCCAGGGTGAGGACGGTGAACAGGGCGCACAACGCGAACTCCAGGCCATGGACCGGGGCGGGCAGGGCGGCGCCGAGCACGACACCGGCCAGACCGCCGCCCACCCAGTACGTCTCGCACGCGATCTGCATGGCCAGCAGCCGGGCCGCCGAACGCTCCCGCTCGGGGAGGGCGGCGTTGACCGCGTACACCTCGTCGATCATCGCGTAGACGGCGTAAGCCCTGGCCACCGGGTGCCTGACCAGGTGGAGCGGAAAGGAGAAGGCGTAGAAGACGTGCCGGAAGTTGACCACGAACACGGTCAGCGCGACCGCGGCGAGCGGGGTGACGGAGGCGAGCATGCCCACGAGCAGCAGCTCCAGCGAGCCCGCGAACGCCGCCAGGGACAGGGCGGGGGCGAGCCACCAGGGCAGTCCGGCCTGAGTGATCAGCAGACCGAGGGCGATGCCGAGCGGGAAGATGCCCAGTCCTGCCGAGAAGGAGTCCCGGACGCCCTGGGAGATCCGGGTTCGACGGGTGCTCGCTGCTATCGCTGGATGGGTCGGTGTGTGTTGTTCCACCGCTCCATCGTCCCGCAGAAGCGCTGGCATGTGGTTGCGAATATTGCACGGCACGGGACATGCGCGGCAATATTATTGCTGTGGACGATATCGACAAGGCAATCATTGCCGAGCTGGAGCAGGACGGTCGGCTGACCAACGTGGAGCTGGCCCAGCGGGTGGGGCTGACCACGGGGCCGTGTCTGCGCAGGGTGCAGCGGCTGGAGGCCGACGGTGTCATCCGCGGCTACCGGGCGGTGATCGACCCGGCCTCGGTGGGTCGCTCATTCGAGGTCCTCATCGACCTCAGCCTGGAGGCGCAGGACGCCGAGACCGTCGCCCGCTTCGAGGACACCCTGACCCGTGCCGAGGAAGTGCTGGAGCTACGGCGGCTGTTCGGCAGCCCCGACTATTTCGTGCGCGTGGCCGTCGCCGATCTGGCCGCGTACGAGGCGTTCCTGAGCGGGCGGGTCATGACGATCCCACGCGTAAAGAACGTCACGTCGCATTTCACGATGAAGATCGTCAAGCAGGGTCCGACCGCGGTCGTCTGACCGGCCAGACGAGGGCATTCGCCTCATATCACTACGTATCGAAGCTCCCAACTCCCTGATGTTTACCGCGATGTGACATTCCCCATTGCGCACACGGTCGGGGCTCGTGAGGCTCTCGGGGAACAAGCGTCCGAAGTTTCTCCGAAGAACTGTTATCCGCGGTCCACCGAGCGATCTCCCAGGTATCGGACAGCATCGTTCGGCGTCGAGGACAGGGAAGTTTTGATGAGTACAGAGCGCACGACGGAGCTCGCCGCACTGGTGAACGCCGCCCGCAGCGGCGACCCGGAGGCTCAGGACGCCCTGGTCAGTGCGTACCTCCCGTTGGTCTACAACGTGGTGGGGAGGGCTCTGAACGGCTCTGTCGACGTCGACGACGTGGTGCAGGAGACCATGCTGCGCGCCCTCGACGCGCTCGGTGGTCTGCGCAGTCCCGAGAGTTTCCGCTCCTGGCTCGTGGCCATCGCGATGAACCAGGTCCGGGCGCACTGGCACGCCCGGCAGTCCGCCCCGGGCGCTGTGGAGGAGGCCGAGGACCTCGCCGATCCGGGCGCCGACTTCGTGGACCTGACCATGGTGCGGCTCCAACTGTCCGGCCAGCGCCAGGAGACGGCACGCGCCACCCGCTGGCTGGAGCCCGACGACCGGGGACTGCTGTCCCTGTGGTGGCTGGAGTGCGCCGGTGAGCTGACCCGGAGCGAGGTCGCCGCGGCCCTGGAGCTGTCGCCGGAGCACACCGCGGTGCGGGTGCAGCGGATGAAGGCCCAGCTGGAGGCGGCCCGCGTGGTGGTACGGGCGCTCGACGCGCGGCCGCGCTGCGCGGAACTGCACGGTCTCCTCGGGTCCTGGGACGGCCGTCCCTCGGCGCTGTGGCGCAAGCGAATAGCCAGACATGCCCGCGATTGTGTGCGTTGCTCCGGTCTGTGGAGCGGACTGATGCCCGCCGAAGGGCTCCTGGCCGGACTCGCGTTGGTCGCCGCGGCACCCGCGCTGCTGGAAAGGGTCCTGTCCGCCGCGGACGGGACGTCCCCGGTCGGCTCGGCCACCGCGGTGAGCGAGTCGAGCGGACACGCGGGACCGGGGGCGGGAGCCGGGCATCGTGCCGAGCGTGGCCGCGTGATATCCCGTGGCGAGGCCCGTCGGCGGCGGCGTATCAAGCGCCGGGCCGTGGGAGGTGCCGTCGTGGCGGCCTGCGTCGCGGGTGGCGCGCTCTGGTATCTCGACTCAGACCCGGGTACCGGGACCGAGGAGCCGACCGCCGCCCGGACCGCCGGAGCCCCGGTGGCCGACCTCTCGCAGCGGCCCCTGGAGACCTCCGCGTCGCCGACCAGGTCCGCGTCGCCGTCCGCCTCGCCGTCGAAGAAGCCGAGCCCGAAGAAGTCCGCCAAACCGACCAAGAAGGCGTCACCGACCCCCCGCCCCTCCACGCCCCGGCCGACCCGGACCCCGTCCAGCCCGCCCCAGACACAGGCGGCCCCGACCGACACCGTCGGGCAGGTCGTCGCGCTGGTGAACAAGGAGCGGTCGGCCGCCGGTTGCGGTCCGCTCGCGGAGGACCCCCTGCTGAACAAGGCCGCGCAGGGCCACTCCGACGACATGGCCGCCCGCGGCTTCTTCGACCACACCAACCCGGACGGGGAGGACCCCGGCCAGCGCATCACCGCGGCGGGCTACCGCTGGTCCACGTACGGGGAGAACATCGCCCAGGGCCAGCAGACCCCGGAAGCCGTCATGGAATCCTGGATGAACAGCCCCGGGCACCGCGCCAACATCCTCAACTGCTCCTTCAAGGACATCGGCGTCGGCATCCACGACGGTTCGGGCGGCCCCTGGTGGACCCAGGCCTTCGGCGCCAAGCTCTGAGGCCGGGCGCCGAAGCCGTCACAGCATGACGTGCTTGACCTGCGTGTAGTCGAGCAGCCCGGTGAGCGAGAGGTCGCCGCCGTAGCCGGAGTGGCGTACGCCGCCGTGCGGCATCTCGGACACCGTAGTGCCATGGGTGTTGACCCAGACGATCCCTGTCCGCAGCGCCCGGCTCGCGCGCATCGCACGGTCGTGGTCACGGGTCCACACGCTCTCGGCGAGCCCCTGCGGGACACCGTTGGCCAGCTGGAAGGCCTCGGTCTCGTCGGTGAACGGCTGGACGGTGACGACCGGCCCGAACACCTCGCCGCGCACGATCTCGTCCCGCTGCCGCACTCCGGCGACCACCGTGGCCTGGTGGAAGTAGCCGGGACGGTCAAGGGCCGCACCCCCGGCGGCGACCTCGGCATGACTCGGGGGCCGCTCCAACACGCCCCGTACGGCGGCGAGTTGGGCGGCGTTGACGAGCGGACCGATTTCGGCGCCCTCGTCGTCCGGCATGCCGGGCAGCTTTCCGGCCGCCCGCTCGGCGAAGCGGGCGAGGAAGTCGTCGTGGACCCGTTGGTCGGACTGATCCCCCGGGGTCAGCTCGTCGGCAGTGGCTGCTCGGCCCAGATGGTCTTGCTGTTGCGGCCGTAGCGGGTGCCCCAGCGCTCCGACAGCTGGGCCACCAGGAACAGGCCGCGGCCGCCCTCGTCGGTGCTGCGGGCCTGGCGCAGATGCGGGGAGGTGCTGCTGGAGTCGGAGACCTCGCAGATGAGGTGGCCGTTCCTGATGAGGCGCAGCAGGACCGGGCCGCCCGCGTACCGGTAGGCGTTGGTGATCAGTTCGCTCACGATCAGTTCCGTGGTGAACGCCAGGTCCTCCAGGCCCCATGCCGCGAGCTGGTCCTGTACGAGGCTCCGGGCCCGGCCGGCCGCGGTGGGCTCGGCCGGCAGCTCCCAGGCGGCCACGTCCTCGGCCGCCAGCACCCGGGTCCGGCCCAGCAGCAGCGTGACGTCGTCACCGGGCCGGCCGCGGAGCATTTCGTCCTCCACCGCCTTGCACATGTGTTCCAGCGACCGGGCCGGACCGGCGAGCGAGGTCCGCAGCAGGTCCAGGCCCTGGTCGATGTCACGGCCGTCCGCGAGGAGCAGACCGTCGCTGTACAGGGCGATCAGACTGCCCTCGGCCAGTTCGAGCTCGGCCGTCTCGAACGGCAGCCCGCCCAGGCCCAGCGGGGGTCCGGCGGGGACGTCGACCTGGTACATCCCGCCGTCCGGGTCCAGCACGGTCGGCGGCGGGTGGCCCGCGCGGGCGATGGCGCAGTGCCGGGAGACCGGATCGTAGATCGCGTACAGGCAGGTCGCGCCCACGATCTGCGGGATGTGGCCCTCGGTCTGCCGCTGTTCGGTGGCCAGCTGGTCCACCAGGTCGTCGAGCCGGGCGAGGACCTCGTCCGGGGCCAGATCGAGGTGGGCGAGAGTGCGTACGGCGGCACGCAGCCGGCCCATGGTCGCCGAGGCGTGCATACCGTGCCCCACCACATCGCCGACGACCAGCGCGACACGCAGCCCCGACAGCGGGATGACGTCGAACCAGTCGCCGCCGACGCCGGTGGACGCCTGCGCGGGCAGATAGCGGTGGGCCGTCTCGACCGCCGGGTGCTCGGGCACCTCACCCGGCAGCAGACTGCGCTGCAGCGCCTCGGCGGCCTGGTGCTGCTGGGTGTAGCGGCGGGCGTTGTCGATGGAGACCGCGGCCCTGGCGGCGAACTCCTCCGCCAGGGTGAGGTCGTCCTCCTCGAACGGCTCCGGCTGATGCGAGCGCCACAGACAGACCACGCCGAGCACCACACCGCGCGCGACCAACGGCACCGCCATCAGCGAGTGCACGCCCATCGCGAGCGCCTGCCTGGCCCGCTCCGGTTCGGCGGCGAGCCACGCCGGGCTGTCCTCCACCACGGGCAGCAGGATCGCTCGCCGCTCGATGAGACAGCGCTCCGGTGCCGTCCGCGCGGGGAACGAGAACAGTTCGCCCTCGGCCCGCATCACCTTCATCGCTCCCGGCCGAATGCTGCGGGCCGCCATCCTGCGCAGCGGACCCCGGGAGTCGGGGGCCGGCTCCTCGCCGCGCGGCACGGGCTCCAGCAGATCCACCGAGACGGCGTCGGCGAGCACCGGAACCGCCGTCTCCGCCAGCTCACGCGCGGTCGTGCCGACGTCCAGGGTCGTCCCGATCCTGGCACCGGCCTCGTTGATCAGCGCCAGTCGCCGCCGGGCCCGATAGCGGTCGGTGACATCCTCGACGATCTCGGTGACCCCCAGCACCCTGCCCGACGGGTCCTGCATCCGGAACGCGGAGATCGAGATGATCAGCTCCTTGTGGGGATCGCGCCGCAGCCGGGCCCGCTGCTCGGCGAAGATCACCGGCCGTCCCGTCTCCAGCACCGACCTGAGCTTGTCCTCCGCGAGGTCCGCGTCCGGGCCGAGCAGGAACTCGGCGGCGCGGCGCCCCCGGTACGCGTCCGTCGGCAGCCCGCCGAACCGTGCGATGGCCCGGTTCACCCGCAGCACCCGCAGGTCCGGGCCGAGCACCACGACCCCCACCGGGGACCGGCTGAACAGTCCGTCCAGCACGGCACGGTCGATCTCCCACTGGGCGATGGCCTCGGCGAGCGAACCGATCAGAACCCACTCGACGGTGGCATCGAGCCGTCGCACCTTGCGGGCCCGGAACCCCACGAACACCCGGCGGCCCGAGCGGTGCAGGACCGGCAGCATCCCGAACCAGCCGCCCTCGCGCAGGCACGTGGCGGTCGTCTCGGCCATCAGGGCCTCGTCACCGTCGGCCACCAGCACCTCGCGCACCGGACGGCCGAGCACCTCTTCGGCCCGATACCCGAGCAGCGCGGAAGCCTGCTCGCTCCAGGCGACGACCCGTCCACGGGAGTCCAGCACGGCCGATGCCGACTGGTGGACGGAGAACGGATCCTCCGGGCTCTCGCTGAGTGACGTCGGGGATGTGTCGTGCATCGCCCACCCATCTCGCGCCGTTCCCGGGTGCCCGCTGCACGGAGCCCCGGCCGGTCTGGCCCTTCCGCACATCTGGCTTCGCAGCGGCTCACTCCCAGTATTGACTCTGCGGGCACCGCATGCCCGATCGTCACGGCCCGGGGCGGTTCCGTCGGGTGACGCGCCCGGCGTCCCGGCTCAGCGGGGCAGCGCACGGGCCAGGAGCACCGCCACGTCGTCGTCGGCCGTCTCCGGCATGACATGCGCGAGCAGCTCGTCGCAGATCTGCTCCAGGGGATGCCCGGGATGCCGTAGCGCCCGGGCCAGCCGCCGCATGCCCTGGTCGAGGTCCGTACCGCGGGTCTCGATCAGACCGTCGGTGTAGGTCACCAGCAGACTGCCGGGCGGCAGGAGCAGCCGCTGGACCTCGCAGTCCTGTCCGCCCACGCCCAGGGGCGGGCCCGGGGGTCCGTCGAGGAAGGCGACGGTTCCCCGCTCGTCGGCGACCATCGGCGGCGGATGGCCCGCCCGAGCGATCAGACAGTGGCCGGTGCCGGGGTCGTGGACGGCGTACAGACAGGTCGCCATCTCGTTGTCTCCCAGGTCCGCCACGGCGGCGTCCAGGGCGCGCAGCACCTGGTCGGGCGCGGTGTCCCGGCGGGCCAGGGTCCGTACCGTGGTGCGCAGCTGTCCCATGACCGCCGCCGCATGGATGCCGTGCCCCATCACGTCCCCGATCACCAGCGCGGTCCGGCCGCCCGACAGGGCGATCGCGTCGAACCAGTCGCCGCCCACCTCGTGGTCCCCGGCCGGCAGATAGCGCCCGGTCAGCTCCAGTCCGCTGACGGCGGGCAGGGAGGGGTTCATCAGGCTGCGCTGGAGAGTGAGCGCCGCGTCGCGTTCCCGGCTGTACATGCGCGCGTTGTCGATGTTCAGGGCCGCCCGGGCGACCAGTTCGTCGATCAGCAGCGTGTCCTGGTCGCCGAACGGCTCCCGGTCACGGGTCCGGGTCACCACCACCGCGCCGAGCACCGTGCCCCGGGCCACCAGCGGCACCAGCCGCGCCGAGCCCACCCGGGCCCGCAGATACTCGCGCAGCCTGTCGGCGCCGGGACCGGGGATCAGCGGGCCGATGTCGCTCAGGTACAGGTTCATCGGCCGTCCCGCGCCGATGACCTGCTCGTACACCGAGCCGGGCGGGACCTGCATGGTCATGCCGACCGCGAGATGGTCGGCCGGCGCGGCCGGATCCGTGAAGGCCGCCGCGGCCCGGCGCACCACGCCGTGCGCCGACGCGGCCGTCTCGTCCGGGGCCACCGCCTCCTCCAGGAGCTGGACGTCCGCGGAGTCCGCCAGCCTCGGCACCAGGACGCGGACCACCTCCTGCGCCGTCTGCGTCAGATCCAGCGTGGAGCCCATCTGGGTGCCCGCCTCCGCCAGCAGCGCCAGACGCCGCCGCGCCCGTTCGACCTCCAGATGGGCCCGCTGCTCCTCCGTGACGTCGATCAGCGAGGCGATCACCCCCACTCGCTGCCCGGCGGTGCCGAGGAGCGGGGCGTAGGAGCAGGACCAGGTGCGCCGCTGCTCCGGCTCGGCGCGCTCGGGGCCGGTGTGGCGGAAGTCCACCACGGCCTCACCCCGGTCGAGGACCTGCCGCATCACCGACTCCAGCGCGTCGGTGCCGGGCGCGAGCTCGGTGACACGCCGGCCGATGTGCTCCGCGACCGGTACGCCGTCCATCCGGGCCAGCGCCTCGTTGACCCGGAGGAACCGCAGGTCGGCGCCGAGCATGGCCAGGCCGATCGGGGACTGGGAGAACAGGCCCTCCAGCGCGGCCAGCGCGTCGCGCATCCCCTCCACTGCGGAGGTCTCCGCCGCGATGGCCAGCACTCCGGTGCGTCCCAGCCCGTCCGTGATCGGACAGATCCACATCTCCATCTCGATCACGCCACCGTCGCGGTGCCGCACCGGCAGCCGCGCGACCACCGCCGCACCCGCCCGCACCCTCCGGCTCAGCCGGTCGGCGAGCTCCCGGTTCCGCTCGGGCACCAGCACATGGTCGGCCAGCCGGCCCAGCATCTCCTCCGGCGTGTGTCCGAGCAGGTCCTGCGCGGCCAGCGACCACTGCACGAGCCGCCCGTCGGCATCGGTCACCCAGAGGGCGACGGGGAGCAGATCCTCGAACACCCCCGCGTGTCCCACCGCGGACACCAGCCGCTCCGGCATCTCGCCGATCGCGTCGTGCGTGCCCGCACCGCGGTGAATCGCGCCGGCCATGAGGGCACCTCGCTTACACCACCCTTGACCACGAAGGCTCAAGGACAGGGTAGGCCGTCCGGTCGCCGAGGCACCCCGGGGCGAACCCTCACAGGCCGCGTGGTAACCCGGTGAGTGGCCCGGCTCACATGGCGTGAAAGGGGAGGCGCCGACACCATGGGTGTCCGTCACCCGGCAGGCTGAAGGGATCAAGAATGTTCCGCAAGGTGCTGGTCGCCAACCGCGGTGAGATCGCGATTCGCGCTTTCCGCGCAGGCTACGAGCTGGGCGCGCGCACCGTCGCCGTCTTCCCGCACGAGGACCGCAACTCCCTGCACCGGCTGAAGGCCGACGAGGCCTACGAGATCGGCCAGCCCGGGCATCCGGTGCGGGCGTATCTCTCCGTGGAGGAGATCGTCCGCGCGGCGCGCCGGGCGGGAGCGGACGCCGTCTATCCGGGATACGGATTCCTGTCCGAGAACCCCGATCTGGCCCGGGCCTGCGAAGAGGCGGGCATCACCTTCGTCGGACCGAGCGCGGACATCCTGGAGCTGACCGGCAACAAGGCCCGCGCGGTGGCCGCCGCACGCGAGGCGGGTGTACCGGTGCTGGGATCTTCGGCACCTTCCAACGACGTGGACGAGCTGGTCCGTGCCGCCGACGACATCGGCTTCCCCGTGTTCGTCAAGGCCGTCGCGGGCGGCGGCGGACGAGGCATGCGTCGCGTCGAGGATCCGGCGCAGTTGCGCGAGTCCATCGAGGCGGCGTCCCGCGAGGCCGCGTCCGCGTTCGGCGACCCGACCGTCTTCCTGGAGAAGGCCGTCGTCGAGCCCCGCCACATCGAGGTGCAGATCCTCGCCGACGGGCAGGGCAACGTCATCCACCTCTTCGAGCGGGACTGCTCGGTGCAGCGCCGCCACCAGAAGGTCATCGAGCTGGCGCCCGCGCCCAACCTCGACCCGGAGCTGCGGGACCGCATCTGCGCCGACGCCGTCCGCTTCGCCCGGCAGATCGGCTACCGCAACGCCGGCACCGTGGAGTTCCTGCTCGACCGCGAGGGCAACCACGTCTTCATCGAGATGAACCCGCGCATCCAGGTCGAGCACACGGTGACCGAGGAGGTCACCGACGTCGACCTGGTGCAGTCGCAGCTGCGCATCGCCGCCGGCGAGACCCTGGCCGACCTCGGCCTCGCCCAGGACACCGTCACCCTGCGCGGCGCCGCGCTCCAGTGCCGTATCACGACCGAGGACCCCGCCAACGGCTTCCGCCCGGACACCGGCCGGATCAGCGCCTACCGCTCGCCGGGCGGCTCCGGCATCCGGCTCGACGGCGGAACGACCCACGCCGGCACGGAGATCAGCGCCCACTTCGACTCCATGCTGGTCAAACTGACCTGCCGGGGCCGGGACTTCGGTGCCGCGGTGGGCCGTGCCCGGCGTGCCGTGGCCGAGTTCCGCATCCGCGGTGTGGCCACCAACATCCCCTTCCTGCAAGCGGTGTTGGACGACCCCGACTTCCAGGCCGGGCGGGTCACCACCTCCTTCATCGAGCAGCGCCCGCACCTGCTCACCGCCCGCCACTCCGCCGACCGCGGCACCAAGCTGCTCACCTACCTGGCCGACGTCACCGTCAACAGGCCGCACGGCGAACGGCCCGACCTGCTCGACCCGTTGACGAAGGTGCCGCCGCTGCCGACCGGTGAGCCGCCCGCCGGTTCGCGGCAGAAGCTCGCCGAACTCGGCCCGGAGGGCTTCGCGAGCTGGCTGCGCGCCTCGCCGACCATCGGAGTCACCGACACCACGTTCCGCGACGCCCACCAGTCGCTCCTCGCCACCCGGGTGCGCACCAAGGACATGCTCGCCGTCGCCCCGGTGGTGGCCCGCACCCTGCCCCAACTCCTCTCCCTGGAGTGCTGGGGCGGCGCGACCTACGACGTCGCCCTCCGCTTCCTCGCCGAGGACCCGTGGGAACGCCTAGCGGCCCTGCGCGAAGCCGCCCCGAACATCTGCCTCCAGATGCTGCTGCGCGGCCGCAACACCGTCGGCTACACCCCGTATCCGACCGAGGTGACCGACGCCTTCGTGCAGGAGGCGGCGGCCACCGGCATCGACATCTTCCGCATCTTCGACGCCCTCAACGACGTCTCCCAGATGCGGCCCGCGATCGAGGCGGCACGGGAGACCGGTACGGCCGTCGCGGAGGTGGCCCTGTGCTACACCTCCGACCTGTCCGACCCGGCGGAGCGCCTGTACACCCTGGACTACTACCTGCGGCTCGCCGAGCAGATCGTGGACGCCGGCGCCCACATCATCGCCGTCAAGGACATGGCGGGCCTGCTGCGGGCACCGGCCGCGGCGAAGCTGGTGTCGGCGCTGCGCCGGGAGTTCGACCTGCCGGTCCATGTGCACACGCACGACACGGCGGGCGGCCAGCTCGCCACCTACCTGGCCGCGATCCAGGCCGGCGCGGACGCGGTGGACGGAGCGGTGGCGTCCATGGCGGGCACCACCTCGCAGCCGTCGCTGTCGGCGATCGTCGCCGCGACCGACCACTCCGAGCGGCCGACCGGCCTCGATCTCCAGGCCGTCGGTGACCTGGAGCCGTACTGGGAGAGCGTCCGCAAGGTCTACGCCCCCTTCGAGGCGGGTCTGGCCTCGCCGACCGGCCGGGTCTACCACCACGAGATCCCCGGCGGGCAGCTGTCCAACCTGCGCACCCAAGCGGTCGCGCTGGGGCTCGGCGACCGGTTCGAGGAGATCGAGGCGATGTACGCCGCCGCCGACCGGATGCTCGGCCGGCTGGTCAAGGTCACCCCGTCCTCGAAGGTCGTCGGCGACCTGGCGCTGCACCTGGTGGGCGCCGGAGTGTCCCCGGCGGACTTCGAGTCGGACCCCGACCGGTTCGACATCCCCGACTCCGTCATCGGCTTCCTGCGCGGCGAACTCGGCACCCCGCCCGGCGGCTGGCCCGAGCCGTTCCGCACCCGGGCGCTGAAGGGCCGGGCCGAGGCCAAGCCGGTGCGGGAACTGGGCGCCGACGACCGCGAGGGCCTCGCCAAGGACCGGCGGGCGACCCTCAACCGCCTGCTGTTCCCGGCGCCCACGCGGGAGTTCGAGACGCACCGGGACACCTTCGGCGACACCAGCGTGCTGGACAGCAAGGACTTCTTCTACGGGCTGCGCCCGGGCAAGGAGTACGCCGTCGACCTGGAGCGCGGCGTGCGGCTGCTGATCGAGCTGCAGGCCGTCGGCGACGCGGACGAGCGCGGTCTGCGGACCGTGATGTCCACCCTGAACGGGCAGTTGAGGCCGATCCAGGTCCGCGATCGGGCCGCGGCCTCCGACGTCCCCGTGACGGAGAAGGCGGACCGGGCCAACCCCGGGCATGTGGCGGCGCCGTTCGCCGGAGTGGTGACCCTCACGGTCGCCGAGGGCGACGAGGTGGCGGCCGGTGCCACGGTGGCCACCATCGAGGCGATGAAGATGGAGGCCTCGATCACCGCCGCGAAGGCCGGCACGGTGGCCAGGCTCGCCATCAACCGCATCCAGCAGGTCGAGGGCGGCGACCTCCTCGTCGAACTGGCCTGAGCCGCCCACGGTGTTGCCCCGCGCATGGGAGGCTCTGCGCGGGGCATCGGTGGGCTGGTCCTGATGTCAGGCGCAGACCACCCGGGTGTCCGGCGTGAACACCGGACCGCCGCTGGTGTTGGTCGCGTCGCTGAACTCGGCGTAGAAGTACGAGTAGAAGCCGATGTTGCCGTTGCAGCCCGAGTCGGCCGCGACCTGGAGGGTCAGCGTCACGGTGCGGCTCTGCCCGGGCGGGATGGTGGCGCCGTAGTTCGGACCGAGGTTGCCGGGTCCGGTGCCGGCGCAGGGGGTGCTGCCGGTGGCCGTGGCGAGGGTGCAGCCCGTGAAGCTGTACTTCAGGTCGGGGCGCTGCGTGGTGAGCCAGGTGGGCTCGATCGTCTGGTGGACGAACAGGACGTCGTACGTCTTGTGGTTGGTGAGCGTCATCGAGAGTTTCACCGTGCCGCCGGGAGTGGTGCTCGCGGCGTCGGTGGCGAAGGTCAGCTCGGCCGGCGCGGGGTCCGCCGCGCTCGCGCCGGGGGCGAGCCCGAAGACGGCGAGCAGGAGGCCGAGGACGGCGGTGAGACCCATGCGTCTCATACGTGTTGATCGCATGGCCCGGGAGGCTAGGCGCGCGGTGCGCACGCCGTCTGCCCCGCGCCGGGTGCGGCGGCGGGGGAACGGCTGAATGTGTTCATCCTGTGTGGGCGGTATGGCGAGGCCGTGAAGTGCCCGTTCGGGCCGCATCCGCGTCCGGCCTGCGGGAGGCCGATATTGGCGTGATACCGGAGGGGGGCTGCCGTCAGCTCCAGCCGAACCGGCGGTCCACCACCGCCGAGAACTCCTCCAGGGTGAGCTCCTCGTCGCCGTTCTGGTCGGCGGCGTCGAAGAGGGCGGACGAGGCGTCGTCGTCCCCGAGGGCCCATATCGGCAGATCCCCCGAGGCGGCCAGCGACGGGCCCTTCGTCCGCAGGGCGGTGATCACCTCCACGCGCGTCAGGGTCCCGTTCTCATCGAGGTCGAGCGCCTCGAACAACTTGCGGGCCTTGTCACTCATCGTGTCACCTTCGTTCCTGTCGGCAGGCTCACCTGCCACCCCGTTACCAGACAAGAACGCGTCCGCGCCCCTTCAGGTTCCCTGCCGGCCCCGGCGAGTGCGAGCGATGAGCCACATCAGATACGGCGCCCCGATCGCCGCCGTGAGCACGCCCACCGGCAGCTCGACCGGCGAGAACAGACGGCGGGCCAGCAGATCCGCGACGACCACGATCGTGGCGCCGGTCAGGGCGGAGGAGAGCAGCGGGAGCTGGGCCGTGCGGGTCAGCCGGTGGGCGATCTGCGGGGCGAGCAGCGCCACGAAGTCGACCGGCCCCGCCGCCCCGGTCGCCACGGACGCCAGCACGACGCCGAGCGCGGTCAGCCCCAGCTGCACCGGCCCGAGCCGTACCCCCAGCGCGGTCGCCGTGCTGTCGTCCAGGGACACCATCCGCTGGGCGTGCGCCGCCCACAGCAGCGCCGGGACCAGCACCGCGACGGTCAGCGCGAGCGGCGCGGCCTGGTCGTAGCCCCGGCCGTTGAGCGAACCGGTCAGCCACACCTTGGCCTGCTGGGCGACCAGATAGTCGCCCTTGGTGAGGAACAGCCGGGTCAGCGAACCGAGCGCGATCGACACACCGATCCCGACGAGCACGAACCGCGCGGCGTGCAGACCGCCCCGCCACGCGAGGACGTAGACGAGCGCGGCGGCCCCGAGCCCGCCCACCACCGAGACGTACGGCAGCACGCTGTACGACGTCAGCCCGAACGTCATCGCGGTCACCGTCGCCGCACCCGCGCCGTGCGTGACACCGATGACGTCCGGACTGGCCAGGGAGTTGCGGGCGACCGACTGGATCAGCGCCCCGGAGACACCGAACGCGGCACCGACCAGCAGCCCCGTCACCAGCCGGGGCAGCCGCAGCGTGCCGACGACCAGCTCGTCCGGGCTCGGCTGCCCGAGCAGCACATGGACGACCTCGGTGGGGGAGACGTACGACTCTCCGACGGACAGGGACACCACGGCCGCCACCGCCAGGACGACGGCAAGCCCGGCGGCGACGGCGATCGCCCGGCGGTGCAGGAGGAGGCTGCCGTATCCGACGCGGACGACGGTGTATCCGGCAGGCACGGATGGCTGGGTCATGCCGGCACCGTCGCCTTCCGCCGCACCAGCGCCACCAGGAACGGCACGCCGAGCAGCGCGGTCATCACGGCCACGGGTACCTCCGAGGGCGCGAAGACGACCCGGCCGAGCACGTCCGACATCAGGATCACCGCGGGGCCGAGCAGCGCCGACAGGGCCAGCACCCAGCGGTGGTCGGCGCCCACCAGTGCCCGCGCTATATGCGGAACGGCGAGGCCGATGAACGCGATCGGACCGGCCATCGCGACCGCGACCCCGGTCAGTACGGTCGCGGCGAGCGCGCCCACCGCCCGCACCAGCGCGACCCGGTGACCCAGCCCCCGGGCCACGTCGTCGCCGAGCGCCAGGGCGTCCAGGCCCCGGGCCACGACGGCCACCAGCACCATCCCCACGACCAGGAACGGCCAGGTCCGCGCGACGATCTCACCGTCCCGGCCGCCGATCGAACCGACGTCCCAGAAGCGGAACTCGTCCAGTGCGCGGGCGTCGGTCGTGACGATGGCGGAGACCACGGAGGCGATGAACGCGTTCATCGCGGCCCCGGCCAGCGCCAGCTTCACCGGCGAGGCGCCGCCGCGTCCGCTGCCCGCCACCGCGTACGCGGCCACCGCGGCGAGCCCCGCACCGGCGAACGCGAACCAGACGTAGCCGCTCGGCGAGTGCACCCCGAGGAACGCGATGGCGCAGACGGCGCCCAGCGCGGCGCCCTGACTGACCCCGAGGACGCCGGGCTCGGCGATCGGATTGCGGGTGATGCCCTGCATGACCACCCCGGCGACCGCGAGGGCGAGTCCGACCATCACGCCGATGACCGTGCGGGGGACCCGCAGCGCACGCACGACCTGCGCGTCGTCGCCGGTGCCGCCGCGCCACAGGGCGTCGAACACGTCGGCCGGGGCGATCTGGCGGCTGCCGAGGGCGAGCGAGAGCAGGACGGCGAGCAGCAGCAGGAGCAGGCCCGCGACCGTCCAGGCGATACGGCGCCGGGTGGCACGGGACATGCGGTTCCTCTTGCTGTCTGGCCGGCTGGTTCGCTTACTTGGTGAGGTACTTCTCCAGGTCCGCGACGACCTCGTCGGCCGCCGTGACACCCAGGCCCAGGTACCAGGTCTCGTCCGGGACGTCGTAGGCGTGCCCGGCCTTGACCGCCTTGAGGTTCTTCCACAGCGGGTTGCCCTGCGCCCGGGACTTGTCGGTGGCCTTCGCGTCGCCGTACACGCCGGTGAAGATGTAGTCGGCGTCGGCCTGGTCGATGTTCTCGGCGCTGACCTCGGCGGCCAGATCCTCGATGTCCTGGTTCTTCGGGCGCGGGATGCCGGCGTCCTTGAGGATGGTGCCGATGAACGAGGCGTTGGCGTAGAGCCGGATCACCCCGTCGGGCATGAACCGCAGCATCGACACGGTCGGCTTGCCGGCGCCCAGCTCGGCGTCGAGCGCATCGACCTTCTTGTCGTAGTCGGCGAGCTTCGCCTTCGCCTCGGCGGTCCTGTCCAGGGCCGCGGCGTTCAGAAGGTAGTTCTCCTTCCAGGTGAAGCCGGGGCGGATGGAGAACACGGTGGGCGCGATCTTCGACAGCTCGTCGTACTTGTCCGCGGCGCGCAGCTGGCTGCCGAGGATCAGGTCCGGCTTGAGACCGGCGATCGCCTCCAGGTTGAGGTTGTTGATCGTGCCGACGTTCGCCGGGCTGCCGGCGTCCTTCTTCAGGTAGGAGGGCAGCTCGGGGGAGCCCTCCGTGGGGGCAAGTCCGACCGGCTCGATGCCGAGCGAGACGACGTTGTCGAGCTCGCCGACGTCGAGGACCACGACGCGCTTGGGCTGGGACTTGATGACCGTCTCGCCCATGGCGTGCTCGACGGTGCGCGGCCACTGGCCGGGCTTGGCGTCGGTGCCCATCTCGGCGGTCTTCTTCGCGGCCGACGCGAAGTCCTTGCCGCCCTTGGCCACGTCCTTCTTGTTCCCGGCCGTGGAACCCGCGTCGCCCGCACCGTCGTTGGAGCCGCCGCAGGCCGCGAGGGACAGCGCCGCGGCGACGGCGAGGGCGACGGCGGCTGTGCCGCGACGGCGGTGAGGCATGACAGGGCTCCCTGTTCGGCGCACATGGGGTCGGCTCTTAGGCCAGCCTCACCTTATCCGGATCCTTCATGTGCCCTGCACGGGAGCCTGTGTGGTTCCTGTCACGACCGTGTGTGGTCGACGCACATGTGCGTCGACCACACACGAGACCGCGGACCTGGGGGTGTCAGACCACCGAACAGGTCGAGTCGTTGAGCGTGAAGACCGTGGGACTCGGGTTCGTCCCGCCCGTCGCGGCCGTGAAGCCCAGGGTCACCGGGCCCGCCGGGGCGATCGTCGCCGTGTACGACACGGCCGCCACGCTCACCTCGGCGCCGCTCTGGGTCGAGGTGCCGCCCCACAGGTTGCTGACCCGCTGACTGCCGGGGAAGGTCCAGCGCAGCGTCCAGCCGTTGATGGCGGTGCTGCCGGTGTTGCGGATGACGACCTCGCCCTGGAAGCCGCCGGGCCACTCGTTGGCCACCCGGTAGGCGACACCGCACGTCGCCGGGGAACCGCCGGAGGACGTCGTGACGGCCACCGTGCCGGAGCGCTGCGAGCGGTTGCCGGCGGCGTCACGGGCGTAGACGGCGAAGGTGTACGAGGTGTCCGGGGCGAGGCCGGTGACGGTGGCGGAGGTGCCGGCCGTCGTGGTGGCGGCGGTCTCGGCGGCGCCGCTCAAACGCACGACGTCGTAGCCGGTGACGCCGTTCGAGTCGGTCGCCGCGGCCCAGTTCAGGGTCACGGACGAGGACGTCACGGCGGCGGCGGTCGGTGTGCCGGGCGCGGTCGGGGGAGTGGTGTCACCGCCGGAGGAGGAGTAGATGTCGGCCTCCTCGGAGGTGGCGGCGATGCCGTTCGCCCCGTTGAAGATCCGCTGGCCCCAGGAGCTGAGCCGCGTGGGATCGAAGTCGATCGCCAGGTCGAGGATCGGGTCGGTGTTGCCGCTCCAGGACCAGGCCAGGTAACCGAGCCGTAGCTGCTGGGCGGCGGCCATCATGGTGTCCTCGTCCGGGTCGCCGTACTGGTCGGGCGGGCCTCCGAACTCACCGATGAGGATGGGGAGTCGAGCGCTGACGAAGGCGTTCAGATAGTCCGTGATCTCCTGCGCCGTGTCATAGACGCTGTACATGTGGATCGAGAAGATCAGGTTGCCGGTGGGGTCGGCATCGTAGACCGACCGGGCGTTGGCACGCATGACGCCCTGCCAGTCCTGGCCCCAGTTGGGCGCGTCCACCATGATCGTGTGGGCGAATCCGGCGGCACGCAGCTTCTTCACGGCCGCGGTGGTGGGCTCGGTCCAGCCGGCGGGGTTGGTGTTGCCCCAGGGCTCGTTGCCGATGTTGATGATGACGTAGTCCTCTTCACCGGCGAGCACGTCCTTCAGGCCGATCCAGTAGTCGGCCGCGTGGTCGAGCGTCCCGGCCGCCGCCTCCTCCCCGTAGCCGGTGGTGTCGTGCACCTCCAGCACACAGATCAGCCGATTGGCCTTGCACTGCGCGACAACGGCGGCCACGTCCTCGACGCTGTTCTTCGTCCAGCGGTGACCGTCGGAGAGGACGACACGGACGGAGTTGGCGCCCAGCGCCTTGACGTCGGCCAGCGACCGGGTCTCGCCCGGGTACCAGGTGTGGGCGTGGTTGACGCCACGCATCACGAAGTCGTTCCCGGACGCCTCCAGCAGTCGGCCGTTCTCGATGTGGAGGCCGGTGGCCGCAGCCTGGGCAGGTGTGGCGAAGGAGAGCAGGGGGACTAGCAGGCCCAGGACGGCGGCCAGCACCGCGGCCACTCGTGGGGCGAGGCTGGTGCGGGATCTCATGGCGGCTCCGAAGGATGAGATGGGATGACGGTGCGTCAGGAAGACGCGGCGCGCGCCGTGCAAGAGACAGTCGCCGACGGAGCGCCGGCCGTTGCCGGGGTACCGGCGATGAAACCGAAGCTCGCGCTCGCGCCGGGTGCCAACGTGCCGTTCCATGACGCGTTGGCGACGGTCGCGGTGCCATCGGCGGCCGTGCCGAGGGTGCCGTTCCAGACCTGGGTGAGGCGGGCCCCGTCCACCGGTACGACCGTCGCGGCCCAGCCCGGGACGGAGGAGTCGGACGTGTTGGTCACCGTCACCTCGCCCTGATATCCGCCCAGCCAGACGGAGACGGCACGGAAGGACGCGGTGCAGCCGGAAGGCTCCCCCGGGTCACCCGGATCGCCAGGATCACCCGGATCCCCGGGTCCCGCCTCGAGGAGCGCGGTCAGCGCCGGATACCAGCGGCCGGCGATCTTCTCGTCACCGGAGGCATTCGGATGCACGCCGTCATAGGTGTCCACGGCCGTGTCGAAGCCGCTCCACTGGTCGACCACGGTGACGGGAGACCGACTCGTACCGGTCGCCCCGGCCCACTCCGGTACCCGCGCGTTGAACTCGACGACGCGCTGCGCACAACCCGTGCAACTGCTCGGGTTCATCGGGATGAGCTGGGCGACGAGGATCCTCATGTCCGGGTTGCTCGCCCGCATCTGCTCCACCAGCCGGGTGTAGGCGGCGAGGATGCGGTCAGGGGCGAGGGAACTCCATACGTCGTTCGTGCCGAAGTGCATGACAACGATGTCCGGCAGGGTGGCGGCCAGTCGGCCCGGCAGCAGATTCTGATCGGCCACGTTCGTGACCAACTCGCCGCCGTGGCCCTCGTTGTCCCCGTCGTACGGCTGACCGCAGCCCTGCGGGCCGAGCGTGCCGACGAAGTCGATGTTCGTGTATCCGGTGGACCGCAGACGGTTCCAGAGCGACGCGCGCCAGCAGCCGGGCGAGCCGGTGATCGAATCGCCCAGCGGCATGATGCGCACGGGGTCCGCGGCCCCCTTCGCTGCGGCGGCCGGTGGCGCGAGCGGGACACCGACGGGCAGGAGCAGGGCGGCCAGGAGGGCGAGCAGCGGAATGAACCGCAGGGGTAACGGGTGGGTGCCGCGCATGGTGTTCCCTTCTCCGGCTCTTCTCCAAGGGAAGTGGGAGCGCTCCCATGAATCCCATCAAGCCACTGTTGTCATTGACGCGTCAAGAGGTGTGGAGCGGACTGAGATGCTGTCCGTGCGAGCCCCGTCCGCTTGAGGAGGCGCCATGTCCGAGTCATCCGTCCTTGCCGCGCTGGTGTCCGGACTGCGGGGTGGATCGATCGAAGTCGTCGATCTGACGTCACCCCTGTCGTCGACGACTCCGGTGATCCAACTGCCGCCGCAGTTCGGGCAGACGGCCGTCTTCGAGCTGGAGGAGATCAGCCGGTACGACGACCGCGGCCCCGCCTGGTACTGGAACAACTTCCGCAGCGGCGAGCACACCGGCACCCACTTCGACGCCCCGAACCACTGGGTCACCGGCAAGGACCTCGCCGACGTCGCCTCCGTACCGGCGCGCAAACTGCTCGCACCCGCCGCCGTACTGGACTTCACCGCCGAGGCCGCCGAGAACCCCGACTTCCTGGTCGAGATCGACCACATCAAGGCCTGGGAAGCGGTGAACGGCCCCTTGCCCGAAGGCGGTTGGCTGCTGCTGCGTACCGGCTGGGACGCCCGCTCGCACTCCCAGGAGACCTTCCTCAACGCCGACGAGAACGGCCCGCACACCCCCGGTCTGTCCCCGGCGTGCGCCCGCTGGGTCGCCGAGGAGTCCCCGGTCCTCGGCCTGGGCGTCGAGACGGTCGGCACGGACGCCGGCGCCGCGCACTCCTTCGACCCCGCGTTCCCCTGCCACTCCTACCTGATGGGCAGCGACAAGTACGGCCTGACGCAGTTGCAGAACCTCGCCGCGCTGCCGCCGACCGGCTCCGTCGTCATCGCGGGCCCGCTGCCCATCGTCACCGGCTCCGGGGCACCCGCGCGCGTGCTCGCCCTGGTGGAGCGCTCATGAAGGTCGCGGAAGCGGTCGGCCGGGCGCTGTACGCGGCCGGGGTCGGACAGGTCTTCGGGGTCGTCGGATCGGGCAACTTCCATGTCACCAACGCGATGATCGCGGCCGGTGCCCGGTTCGTCGCCGCACGCCATGAGGGCGGCGCGGCGACGATGGCGGACGCGTACGCCCGCACCAGCGGTGAGGTGGCCGTGGTGAGCGTCCATCAGGGCCCCGGCCTGACCAACGCGATGACCGGTATCGCGGAGGCGGCGAAGAGCCGTACGCCGCTCATCGTGCTGGCCGCAGAGGTGACCGAGCCCCGCTCCAACTTCTACGTAGACCAAGAGGCGTTGGCCCATGCGGTGGGGGCGGTCGCGGTCCGGGTGACGTCGGCGGAGGAGGCCGTCGAGCAGACGTGCGGGGCGGTCCGGCTGGCGGTGCGGGAGCGGCGTACCGTCCTGCTCAACCTCCCGCTTCCGGTACAGGCGTCGGAGGTCCCCGAGGGTGCCCTGGCCCAGGCGGCACCTCCGGCGCCACGGGTCGCCGTGGAGCCGGACGCGGCCGAGGTGAGGTCTCTCGCCGAACTGCTCGCACAGTCCCGGCGCCCGGTCTTCGTGGCCGGAAGGGGAGCGCGCGGCGCTCGGGAGACTCTGGAAGCCCTCGCCGAACACCACGGCGCGCTGCTGGCGACCTCGGCCGTGGCCCGCGGACTCTTCCACGGCAACCCGTGGTCCCTGGACGTCTCCGGAGGCTTCGCCTCGCCGCTCGCCGTCGAGCTGATCCAGGGCGCGGACCTGATCGTCGGCTGGGGCTGCGCCCTGAACATGTGGACCATGCGGCACGGCCATCTCATCGGCGCCGACGCCACGGTCGTACAGGTCGACGACGATCCGTCCGCACTCGGCGCACACCGGCCGGTCCACCTCGGCGTGACCGGCGACGTCCAGCTCACCGCGCGCCGGGCGCTCGAAGCGGGCGGCGGCGTACGACGGGAGGGCTATCGGAGTCCGGAGACAGGCGCGGGCCTTGCCTCACGACTGCGCTGGCACGACGTGCCGTACGAGGACACAGGCACACGGGAGCGAATCGACCCGCGGACGCTCGGCATCGCGCTCGACGAGATCCTGCCCGCCGAGCGGGTCGTCGGCGTGGACTCCGGCAACTTCATGGGCTACCCGACCATGTATCTGTCGGTGCCCGACGAGAAGGGCTTCTGCTTCACACAGGCCTTCCAGTCGATCGGGCTGGGCCTGGCCACCACCATCGGCGCGGCCCTGGCCCAGCCGGACCGGCTGCCGGTGGCCGCGCTCGGGGACGGCGGCGCGCTGATGAGCGCCGTGGAGCTGGACACCGTGCGCCGGCTGGGACTGCCCATGGTGGTCGTCGTGTACGACGACGAGGCCTACGGCGCCGAGGTCCACCACTTCGGCCCCGACGGGCACCCGCTCGACACCGTGCGCTTCCCGCCGACGGACATCGCCGCCGTGGCCCGGGGCTACGGCTTCGAGGCGGTGACCGTGCGGACGCGGGCCGACCTGAAGGCGGTGGCGGACTGGGTCGCCGGGCCGCGTGGCGCTCCGCTGCTGATCGACGCGAAGGTGGTCGCCGACCAGGGGGCGTGGTGGCTGGAGGAGGCGTTCCGGGGGCACTGAGCGGATGAGGACGCGACGACCCCGCGCAATGGCCGGGTGACGATGCCGTGGGCGGCGCTAGTCACGGATGGGCTCTCAGACGGCGTAGGCGTGGGTCTGTGTCGCCTTGACCGTCGCCCAGACCCTGGCGCCCGGGTGCAGATCGAGTTCGGCGGCGGCGACGGTGGTGAGGTCGGCGGCGAGGGGGAGTTCGCCGGTGAGGTCGGCGCGGATCTGGTCGCCGTGGGTCTCCAGGCCCGCCACCTCGCACTGCCAGAGGTTGCGGGCGCTCGCGCCGGTGGGGCGGTCGCGGAACAGGGTGACCGCGCTCGGCGGGAACGCCACGAAGACCGGGCCGGTGAGGTCTTCCGAGGTCGTGATGGCCGGGCCCGTGTCGAGGCGGACGGTGTGGCCTTCGGCCCGGCCCCGGTAGAGGTTCAGGCCCACCAGCTGCGCGATGTAGTCCGTGCGCGGGTGGCGGGCGATGTCGGCCGGCGTGCCTTCCTGCACCACCTGGCCGTGTTCGACGACCACCAGGCGGTCGGCCAGGACCATCGCGTCCAGCGGGTCATGCGTGACCAGTACGGCCACTGCCTCGAAGTCGGCCAGATGGCGGCGGAGTTGGGCCCGGACCTCCAGGCGGGTGCGGGCGTCCAGGGCTGCGAGGGGCTCGTCCAGCAGGAGCAGCCGGGGGTTGGTGGCCAGCGCGCGGGCGAGGGCGACGCGCTGGGCCTGGCCGCCGGACAGCTTGCGCGGCTTGGCTCCGGAGTGCTCGGCCAGACCCATGCGGTCCAGCCAGGCGGCGGCCTGGGCGCGGGCCTCCGCCTTGGTGGCGCCGTGGCAGCGCGGGCCGAAGGCCACGTTGTCGAGTGCGGTGAGGTGCGGGAAGAGGAGATAGTCCTGGAAGACGACCCCGACCGGGCGGGACTCGGGCGGCGTACGGTCCAACTCCGCGCCGTCGAGCCGCAGATGCCCGTCGGACAGAGGGACGAGTCCGGCGAGTGCGCGCAGGGCGGAGGTCTTGCCCGCGCCGTTCGGGCCGAGCAGGGCGACCACTTCGCCGGGCGCGACCGCGAGGGTCACATCGAGGCGGAAGGTGCCCCGGTCCACGACGAGGTGGGCGTCGAGGCCTTCGACGGCGGTGTCGGCGCGGGTGGTTTCGTCGATCTTGGTCATCCTGCTGTCATCCAACGGTCACGCAGGCCGGCGAGGACTGCGATGGACACGGCCAGCAGAACGAGACTGAGGGCGATCGCCGCCTCCGGGTCGCTCTGCAGGGCCAGGTACACGGCCAGCGGCATGGTCTGGGTACGGCCGGGGAAGTTGCCCGCGAAGGTGATCGTCGCGCCGAACTCGCCGAGCGCCCGGGCCCAGGCCAGCACCGCGCCCGCCGCGATGCCCGGCGCGATCAACGGCAGCGTGACCCGGCGGAACGCGGTGAAGCGGGAGGCGCCCAGGGTGGTGGCCGCCTCCTCGTAGCGCGGGTCGGCGGCGCGCAAGGTGCCCTCGACGCTGATGACGAGGAACGGCATGGCGACGAACGCCTCGGCCACGACCACCCCGGCGGTGGTGAAGGGCAAGGTGATCCCGAACCACGAGTCCAGCCACTGTCCGACGATGCCGTTACGGCCGAGAGCCATCAGCAGCGCCACACCCCCGACGACCGGCGGCAGCACGAGCGGCAGCGTGACCAAGGCCCGTACGAGACCACGGCCGGGAAACTCCACCCGGGCCAGCAGCCAGGCCAGCGGCACTCCGAGGACCAGGCTCACCGCGGTCGCGGCTGTGGCGCAGATCAGGGACAGCTGGAGGGCCTGCCACACATCGGGGCTGGTCAGCTGCTCGGGCAGACTGTGCCAGGGGGTCCGTACGAGCAGGGCGATCAGCGGCACGACGAGGAACGCCAGGCCGAGCAGCGCGGGAATCAGGAGGGGCAGCGGCACCCCTCGACCGACGCCCGTCCGGCCGCGCCGACGCCGCGGCCCGCCCTGGAGGGTATCGGTCGCGGCGTCGGCCTTGTCGCTCGGGATCACGGCTTGAGGAACCCTGCCTCGGACAGAACCTTCTGCCCCTCGGCGGACCGCACGAGCGCGATGAACGCCTTGGCGGCCTCGGCGTTCTTCGTGTCCTTGAGCACGGTGATCGGGTAGTCGTTGATGGCGTCGGCGGACTCGGGGAACTCCACGCCCTCCACCTTGTCACCCGCCGCGTGCACATCGGTCTTGTAGACGACCGCGGCGTCGGCCTCCTTCAGCTCCACCTTCGTCAGCGCCGCCTTGACGTCCTGCTCGTACGACACCGGCGCGAGCTTCAGCTTGCTTGCGTCGAGGGCCTTCTGCGCGGCGCCGCCGCACGGCACCTCCTTGTCGCACAGCACGACCTTCAGGCCGGACTTGGTGAGGTCCTTCAGGGAGGCGATCTTGTCGGGGTTGCCCGGCAGGGTGGCGATCTCCAGCTCATTGCGGACGAAGGTCGCCGGTGTGCCGGTGGCGTCCCCGGCGTCCGTGACGATCTTCATCGTCTTGGGGCTGGCCGAGGCGAACACATCGGCCGGCGCCCCGCCCGTGATGCTCGCGGCCAGCGAATCGCTGCCGCCGAAGCTGAAGGTCACCTTCGTACCCGGGTGCTCCTTCTCGAACTGCTTGCCGAGCGCCTCGAAGCTCTCCTTCAGGGAGGCCGCCGCGAAGACGGTCACATCGCCGGAGACCTTGTCCGATCCGGACGCCGACGCTGAGGAGTCCGACTTCGCCGACGAGGAGTCATCGGAGGACGAGCAGGCGCTCAGGGCCAGCAGAGCGGCGGCCCCTGCACCGGCCACCTGCAGGGGCCGGCGGTTCCGGCGCGCGGTACGGGTCATCACGGGTCTACTCCCTCTGGTCCTGACGGACGGTCCTGACGGACTCGATCACCATCGCCACCACCCCGAACGGCCCGGCCTGGATCTCCACCTGCGCCGACACATCCCCGAGGATCACCTCGGTGACGATGCCGGAGAAGCGGTTGCGGGCCGAGGAGCCGGTGGATTCCCGCTCCATACGGTGCAACTGCCGGGCGTAGGCCGCGAGAGCCGGCCCGGGGATGATCCGGCGGCCCAGCTCGTCGCGTCCGGCGGTGAGTTTCCCGCCGTCGACCAAGCGCCTCCGGTAGGTGTGCATGCGCCGATGATACTGCCGCAGATGCGAGGGGAAAGTCTCCTGTCACATCGCATGAGCCGGAAATGCGATCCGCCATGTTGGCATGTGCGTTTGTACAGAGCACGGGTCCGGGTAAGGTCATCCGGGAGGTGGTAACCCGTGAGTCAGCCCCTCGCACCGGCCGATACGGCCGCCGCACAGATGGCGGAAGTCGTCCTGACCGGAGATCTGTGCCCGGCATCGAGCACTTCACCGGCCGCGACCTGCTCCCGCCTCGCCGACCGCCGCGACCTGTGGGCGGCCCTGCTGTGCCGGTCGTGACGACCGTCGCCGTGGGGTAGGCCCACCGGAAGCCCTGGAGGTCACGTATGCAGCTGCGGCAGCTGGAGTATCTGGTCGCCCTCGCCCGTGAGCGGCACTTCGTGCGCGCGGCGGCGGCCTGCTATGTCTCCCAGCCCTCGCTGTCCGCCGCGATACGGCGGTTGGAACACGAACTCGGCGTGCCGATCGTGCGCCGGGGGAGACGCTACGAGGGCCTCACGCCCGAGGGGGAGGTGGTTCTGGCGTGGGCGCACCGCATCCTCGCCGAACGCGACTCCCTCCGCCAGGAGTTGTCCGCCCTGCGCGACGGCCTCACGGGCACGCTCCGCCTCGGAGTCGTCCCCACGGCCCTGCCCGCCGCGTCCTTGCTGACGACCCCGTTCTGCGAGCGCCACCCGCAGGCCAGGGTGAGCATCGAGTCACTGTCGTCGGCGGAGATCACGCACGGACTGGCCGAGTTCGAGCTGGACGCGGCGATGACGTACCTCGATGACGACAGCGCCCTGCGCCGACTGCCCCTGTACGAGGAGCGGTACATGCTGCTGACCCCGGTCGACGGGCCGCTCGCGGGCGTCGGGAAGGCGAGCTGGGCGCAGGCCGCCGCGCTCCCGCTGTGCCTGCTCAACTCCCGTATGCGCAACCGCCGCATCATCGACGAGTGCTTCGCGGCCGACGGCGCGACCGCCACCCCCGCCGTCGAGTCGGACACCGTCGCCGGCCTGTACGCGCACCTGCCCGGCGGCCGCTGGTCGAGCGTGATCTCCCATGCGTGGCTGCACATGTTCGGCGTACCGGAGGGGATGCGGGTGGTACCTCTGGAGGGCCCCGCGCACGGCCCGAGGGTGGGACTGGTGACGGGCCCCGACGACCCGCCCTCCGTACTGGCCGGAGCACTGCTGGCGGTGGCGCGGGAGGCGGGCGTACGGGAGGCGCTGGACGAGTTGCTGCGGACGTATCTCGACGGCCACGAGCACTGATAGCCGACGGCTATACAGGCATAGCGAAGTTCGCTTTGACCAGCGTCTTCGGCGGCCGGGATCGTGAAACGCACTTACCCGCGAAGCCAGTTGAGGAGCCGCTCCCATGGCCAAGGTGCTCTGCGTCCTGTACGACGACCCCACCGACGGATACCCGACGACGTACGCCCGCGACGACTTGCCGGCCATCGACCACTACCCCGGCGGCCAGACCACCCCGACGCCCGAGGCCGTCGACTTCACGCCGGGCCACCTCCTCGGCAGCGTCTCCGGCGAACTAGGCCTGCGCGACTTCCTGGAGAAGGCCGGCCACACCCTCGTCGTCACCTCCGACAAGGACGGCACCGGGTCCGCCTTCGACCGTGAGCTGGCCGACGCGGATGTCGTCATCTCGCAGCCGTTCTGGCCGGCGTACCTCACCGCGGAGCGCATCGCGGCCGCCAAGAACCTGAAACTGGCGGTGACCGCGGGCATCGGCTCCGACCACGTCGACCTCGACGCGGCGGTGGCGCACGGCGTGACCGTGGCCGAGGTGACGTACTCGAACAGCATCAGCGTCGCCGAACACGTGGTGATGATGACGCTGTCCCTGGTCCGGAACTACCTGCCCTCCCACCAGGTCGTGCTGGACGGCGGCTGGAACATCGCCGACTGCGTGGCCCGCTCGTACGACCTGGAGGGCATGCACGTCGGAACGGTCGCCGCCGGACGCATCGGCCTGGCGGTCCTGCGCCGCCTCGCGCCCTTCGACGTACGGCTGCACTACACGGACCGGCACCGGCTGCCGCGAGAGGTGGAGCAGGAGCTGGGGCTGACCTTCCACGCCTCGACCGCCGAGATGGTCCCGCACTGCGACGTCGTCACCATCAACGCGCCGCTGCACCCCGAGACCGAAGGGCTCTTCGGCGACAAGCTGCTGGCCACGATGAAGCGCGGCGCCTACCTGATCAACACCGCCCGGGCGAGGATCGTCGACCGGGACGCGGTGGACCGTGCCCTGCGCGGCGGCCAGTTGGCGGGCTACGCGGGCGACGTCTGGTACCCGCAGCCGGCCCCCGCCGACCACCCCTGGCGCACGATGCCCCACCACGGCATGACCCCGCACATCTCCGGCTCGTCCCTGTCGGCGCAGGCCCGCTACGCGGCGGGCACACGCGAGATCCTGGAGTCCTGGCTGGCGGGCCGCCCGATCCGCGACGAGTACCTGATCGTCGACGGAGGCGCACTGGCGGGCACCGGCGCCCACTCCTACTCGGTCACCAAGTGACCCATGGAGGCCACCGCCCGGCTCCCTCACACGCGGTCGATGTGCACGTTTCGTCGACTTCACCCGGGCGGTGGCCTCCACTCCGACCTCCAGCCTCCGCGGTGTGGTGCGGTGCGTCAGGTCCGGGGGGTTTCGGCGCTGGACATGGCCCGCTGCGGCAGGTCCTGGAGCGTGTTCTGCTCCTGCTGGGCCTCACCCCTCGGCGGCGAAGGCGCCCACGCGGCCACGGAATACGTCGAGCTCGGCTCGCTGGACCGCCTCACCGACGTCCTCGCCGCCACCATCACCGACTTCTGTTCCTGAAGCCCGCGGCCGGACCCGGAAAGACCCGGGCCCGGCACGGAACGAGAGGACCGCGGATCCCGCGGCGCGGGATCAGACCGCCGGTGCCGGATAGGTCGGGTACTCCACACCGGAGACGTGCTGGACGACCCGGATGACCTGGCAGGAGTAGCCGAACTCGTTGTCGTACCAGAGGTAGAGGATCGCGTTGTCGCCCTCCACCTTCAGCGCGCCCGCGTCCACGATCGAGGCGTGGCGGGAGCCGATGAAGTCGCTGGAGACCGCGTCGGGCGCCGTGATGAAGTCGATCTGGCGGCGCAGCGGCGAGGTGAGGGACACCTCGCGCAGGTAGTCGAGGACCTCCTCGCGGCTCGTCTCGCGCTTCAGCTGGAGGTTGAGGATCGCGATCGAGACGTCCGGGACCGGGACACGGATCGAGCTGCCGGTGATCCGGGCCTTGAGGTCGGGCAGCGCCTTGGCGACGGCCGAGGCGGCACCGGTCTCGGTGATGACCATGTTCAGCGGCGCGCTACGGCCACGACGCTCGGACTTGTGGTAGTTGTCCAGCAGGTTCTGGTCGTTCGTGAACGAGTGGACGGTCTCCACATGGCCGCGCTCCACGCCGTACTCGTCCTCCATCGCCTTCAGCGGCGGGACTATGGCGTTGGTGGTGCAGGACGCGCAGGACAGGATCTGCTCGTCCGGCTTGAGCGTGTCGTGGTTCACGCCGTGCACGATGTTCGGGACGTCGCCCTTGCCCGGCGCGGTCAGCACGACCTTGTCGATGCCGGGGCGCAGATGGCCGGAGAGGCCCTCGCGGTCGCGCCACTTGCCGGTGTTGTCGATCAGGATGGCGTTCTTGATGCCGTACGCGGTGTAGTCGACCTCGGACGGGTCGTTCGCGTAGATCACCTTGATCGCGTTGCCGTTGGCGATGATCGTGCTGTTCGCCTCGTCGACCGTGATCGTGCCCTGGAACTGGCCGTGGATGGAGTCACGGCGGAGCAGCGAGGCGCGCTTGACGATGTCCTGGTCGCCGCCGCCGCGCACGACGATGGCGCGCAGTCGCAGACCGTTGCCCGAGCCGGACTTCTCGATCAGCAGCCGGGCCACGAGGCGGCCGATGCGGCCGAAGCCGTACAGGACGACGTCGCGTCCCTCGCCGCGCTCGATCTTGTTGGCGCCGGTGGCACCGGCGACGGCCTCGGCGGTGAACGCCTCCACGGTCAGACCGCGGTCGTCGGCCTTGTACGTCGCGGCCAGCATGCCGATGTCGATCTGCGACGGGCCGAGGTCCAGCTCGGTGAGCGCCCGCACGAACGGCAGGGTCTCGGTGACCGAGAGCTCCTCACCGCCGATCTGCCGGGCGAACCGGTGGGTCTTCAGGATGCTGACCACCGACTTGTTCACCAGGGAGCGGCTGTGGAGGAGGACGGTGACGTCCCGCTCCCGGTGCAGCTTCCCGATGAGCGGGATCATCGACTCCGCGATCTCCTCGCGGTTCTTCCAGTTGGTGAACGAGTCGTCGTTGACAGTCACGGGCCTATCTTTCGAGCTAGGAGGCGCTCATATGCTAACCGCAGGGTGCGATGAGCGTTCAAAGGGGGGTCTCCGGGTGGTGTAAATATCCGGAGTATGACCATTTGTGCTTTTTGCGCCAACGGCGTCCCGTCCGTGCGAAGTGAGGAGTGAACCGGTGGAGCTGGAGCTACGGCACCTACGCGTGCTGTGTGCCATCGCGGACGCGGGCAGCGTAGGCAGGGCCGCGGCCGAGCTGGGCTACTCGCAGCCCGCGATGAGCACCCAACTCCGGCGCATCGAGCGGTATTTCGGCGAGTCCCTCTTCGAGCGCGGCCCGACCGGCGTGCACTTGACCCCGTACGGCTTCGACGTCGTTGCCCAGGCCCGTGACGTCCTCGCCCGCGCCGACGCGATCGGGCGCCGCCCGGCCTCCGGCGCCCCGGCCGGACGGCGGACCCTGCGGGTCGCGGCGACGAACTCGCCGATGCTGGCCGGCATGGTGTCGGGCCTCCGCTCGCGGCTGCCGGACGTGCCGCTCGCGGTGAGCAGTGTGTACGCCTCCTCGCGCATCGTCGAGCTGCTGGAGGAGGGGGTGGTGGATGCCGCCATCGCCGCGGACTACCCCGGCCGGGAGCTGGAGCACTCGGACGCGGTGATCCATCGCGGCATCGTGACCGAGCCGACGTTCGTGGCGCTGCCCGCCCGGCATCCGCTCGCCCGGCGCACCCAGGTCGCCCTCGCCGACCTCGCGGAGGAGGCCTGGTTCCTGACGCCGGACGACGGGGCGGGCTGGCCGGGCGTCTTCTACACGGCCTGTACGGCGGCGGGCTTCGACCCGGCCGTCGTCCATGAATTCCTCGGTGACCAGCAGCAGTTGCAGGGAATGATCGCCGACGGGCTCGGCGTGGCAGTCGTGCAGCCGACGATGCGGGCGTTGCCGGACGTGGCCGTCAAGCCGCTCGTCGGTACGCCCTTGTGGTGCCGGTATGTGCTGGCGTGGCGGCGGGCGGCGGTCACCGAGGACATGATCGACGCGCTCTTCCAGTCCGCGACCGCCGCCCATCGCCAACTCGTCGCCCAGTCCCCGCACTTGAAGACATGGGCCGCCCGCACGTGGAGCGTGACCGGGGGATAACGCGCGCCCATGACGTGTGTTATGGCAGCTCGGTGCCATGTGCTATGTCACACGGCATTGTTGGCGAGAGGTGCCGTTGAGACAGTGCCTCACACGCCTCAGCACCCCACATCGAGGCGCATCCGTTCGTGGAGGAATCCAGATGCGCTACAGCTTCGTGCTGCCCAGACGCATGACATCCGCCTTCGCCGCCGCAGTCACCCTCTCCGCCCTGCTGGCGGCCCCGGCGTTCGCGGCACCCCCGACCAGGGCCGAGCCCGCCGCGGTCACGCCCCGCGCGACGGCAGCCCCGCCCCCGGCCGGCCCGACCCGCAACACCGCCACCCGTCCCGCCGTACAGGACCGGCCACTCTCCCCGGCTCACGTGCCGCCGCTGACACCGACGCGCGTCCCGCCCCAACCCCGCACCGAGCCCGGCCTGCGGGCGGCGCCCTGCATACCCGGTGACTTCGGCGGCAGGACCGGCGCCGCGCTCGTCGCGTTCGTCAAGGCCTCGACCACGGGCTGTGTCAACACCCTGTTCGGGGTGACCGGCACGGACGCTCGCGCCGTCTTCCGTGAGTCCCAAATGGTCACGATCGCCCAGGCGTTCACCCGCACGGCGGCCACCTACAACGGCGACAACTCCAAGGGCGTGTGGCAGCTCGTCCTGTTCCTGAGGGCCGGGTACTACGTGCAGTTCAACCACCCGGACGACGTCGGCCCGTACGGCAAGGTCCTGGCCGGACACACTGTCCGCGGCCTGGACACCTTCTTCGCCCGTCCGCACTCGGGCGATGTCACCGCCGCCAACGGCGATGTGCTCGGCGAGGTCGTCATCCTCACCGACAGCGCCGACCGGCAGGCCCGCTATCTCCGGGTCTACCAGCGGATATTGAAGGCCTACGACCGCTCCTACGACTCCGTCCCGAGCATGCTGGCGGCCGTCAACTCCGTCTACACCCCGCTGTGGCGCGGCAACTGGAACCCGGACTACGTCAGGGCGGTCACCGCCGACCCGTCCGTCGTCCGCACCCTGCACTCCTTCGCGCTGGACCACCTCGACCTGCTCGGCACCGACCGCTCCTACCTCACCTCCAACGCCGGGATGAACGTGGGCCGTTACGTCGAGCACCCGGCCCTGCGGGCCACGGCGCGCCCTCTGGCCAAGCACCTGCTGGACAGCAGCCGGATCACTGGCCCCACCGCTGGACTGTGGGTGGCCGTGGCGCTGCAGGCCGACGCCTACGACGCCGCCAACTGCTCCTACTACGGCGTCTGCGACCTGGCCGGCCAACTCACCCGGGCCGTCCTGCCGATCACCCACCACTGTGACGCCACTCGCACGATCCGGGCCCAGTCCCTCACCGCGGCCGACCTCGACGCGGCCTGTGCGAGCGTGCTGGGCCAGGACGCGTACGTCCACGACCTGGTCAGGGACGACGGGCCCATCCCGGGCCAGTATCTGTCGACCGTCGACCTCGTCGTCTTCGCCGGCCGCGAGGACTACCGGACGTACGCCGGGGCGATCTTCGGCATCGACACGGACAACGGCGGCATGACCATGATCGGGGATCCTGCCGACCCCGCCAACCGGCCCTACTCGGTGATGTACCAGAAGAGCGGGGACGACGGTCACGCCGCCCGCATCTGGAACCTCAACCACGAGTACATGCACTACCTGGACGCCCGCTTCGACATGAAGGGCGACTTCGCCCAGCAGACCTCGGTGCCGGACGTGTGGTGGATCGAGGGCGTGGCCGAGTACGTCTCCTACGGCTACCGCCGTATCACCTACGACCAGGCCGTCACGGAGGCGGGCAGGCACACGTACCGGCTGAGCACCCTGTTCCAGAACACGTACACCAACAGCGATGTGACCCGCACCTACGCGTGGGGCTATCTCGCCGCGCGCTACATGTTCGAGAAGCACCCGGCCGACGTGCACCGCATGCTGGCCCGCTTCCGCGTCGGTGACTACGCAGGCGGCTACGACGTCTACACCCGTGACATCGGCACCCGTTACGACGCCGATTTCGACGAGTGGCTGACGGCGTGCGCCGCCGGCGCGTGTGCGGCGACGGCGACGCCGGGCGTCAGTCGAGAGTCGTCTCGGGTATCTGCACGTTGATCAGCTTTCCCAGCGCGGATCGACCGTGAGTGCCCGTCCTGGCCCGCGCCCCCGCAGATGTGCGTGGGCCAGGACGGGCGCCGATGAAGTCGCCCTCCAGCACACTCCGCGGACCGAGGAGGACGCCCGTGCGGTGCCGCTCGAGGGCGCTGAACCAGCCCATCGCGCCCGTCATCGTCTCCGCGGTGGTCCCTCGGGGCCAGGATCACCAGCCGGGTCCCGGAGCCGAGCAGCGTGATCGCCAGACAGTCGGCGCGCTTCACAGGTGACGCGGGTTGTGGGCGTTGCGTGTCGAAGCGCCGCAAGGATCTTCCGGAACGCGTGCGGGCCGTGCACAGTCAGCACGGCCGCACGCACGTTTCACCGGGAGGTCAGCCGATGGGAGCCAAGGACCCGCTATCCACCGAGGGCGTCAGCCGACGCCGGTTCCTGGGCTATGTGGTCGCCGCCTCGACACTGACGGTCGCCGCACCGCTCGGCGAGGGTGAGGCCGCCGCGGCAGTCCCTTCCCTGCCCGGCCCTGCCGAGATCTACGACCTCAACGACATGCTCACCCACGCCGCGCTCCCCACGGCGAACCTGATCACCATCCGGCTCGACAGCGACGGAACCGCCTCCTTCGCCCTGCCGCGCGCCGAGGTCGGCCAGGGCATCACCACCTCCAGCGCCATGCTGATCGCCGAGGAACTCGACCTCCCGCTGGAGAAGATCCACGTCACCCTCGCCGACGCCCGCCCCGAGCTGCTGTTCAACCAGATCACGGGTGGCTCGAACACCACCATCTCCACCTACACCCCGATCCGCGTCGCCGCCGCCGTGGCCCGGGGCCGCCTGCTGAAGGCAGCCGCACTCGAACTGGGAGAGGCCCTCGGCACCCTCACCGCGAAGGCGGGGGTCATCGTCTCGACCGTGACCGGCAAGAGCCTCACCTACGGCGAACTCGCCGCGAAGGCCGCCTCGATGACCACCGGCCAGGTCGCCGTCACCCTCAAGGAACCGGCTGACTTCAAGGTGATCGGCACCGCCCGGCGACGCATCGACGCGCTGGAGGCCGTCACCGGCCGCAAGAAGTTCGCCATGGACGTACGGGTGCCGGACGCGCTGCCGACGATGGTGTGCCGGCCGCCCACGATCAACGGCACCGTCCGCGAGGTGGCGAACCTGGACGCGGTGCGGGCCATGCCCGGCATCACCGACATCGTCCGCGTGTCGAGCGGGGTCGCCGTGCGCGGTCGTACCTTCGGGCAGTGCATCGATGCCGTACGGGCACTCGAAGTCACCTGGGGACCAGGAACCGCCGAGGACGCCTCCGACGAAAGCATCCGCGCCGAACTGCGCCGGGCCGAACTCCCGCTCCCCGGCCTCGACTTGCTCACCAAGTCGGTCGACGCCCGCTTCACCTTCCACTTCGCCAGCAACAGCGCCCTGGAGACCAACTGCGCAGTCGCCGACGTACGCGAGGACTCGGCCGAGATCTGGGCGAGCCTGAAGTCTCCGATCGTCGCCCAGGAGGAGATCGCCCTCAGGCTCGGCCTCCCCGTGAGCGCTGTCAAGGTCCATGTGACGGAGGGCGGCGGCTCCTTCGGTCGCAAGCTGTTCCACGACGCCGCCGGCGAGGCCGCCGAGATCTCACGCGCGATGGGCAAGCCGGTCAGGCTGATGTGGCACCGCACCGACGACTTCCGGCAGGGCCGCACCCACCCCATGTCCACCTCCCGCGTACGCGCCACCTACGCGCTCGGCCAGGTGCTCACCTACGACCAGCGCCACACCTCCGTGGCCACCGACTTCGGCCACGGCGTCGGCGAGATCATCACCGCCGAGGCCGCCCGACTGCCCGTCGGTGACCTCACCTTCTCCGAGACGATCTTCACCCTGACCCAGCAGACTCCCTACCGCTTCGGCGTCGCCACCCAGCTCCTCAGCGAGACCGACAAGCGCTTCAACACCGGCTCCATGCGCAACATCTACTCGCCCAACGTGCGCTGCGCGCAGGAGCTGGTGGTGGACGAGCTGGCCAAGCGCATGGGCAAGGACCCGTACCAGTTCCGCCGCTCCTTCCTCAAGGACGAGCGGGCACGGGCCGTCCTCGACAAGGTCGCCGAGGCGGGGGAGTGGGGCCGGAGCATGCCGGCCGGGACGGCGCAGGGCATCGCGCTGCATCCCGAGTACCACGCGTACGTCGCCGTCCTCGCCGAGATCGACTGCCGCCCGGAGACGACCGGACGCGAGATTCCCGACGCGTATACGGGACCCCGGGTGATGAAAGTCGTGTGTGCCGTGGACGTCGGTCTTGCGGTGAACCCGCGCGGCCTTCAGGCCCAGATGATGGGCGGCATCATGGACGGCATCGCGATCACCCTCAGCTCCGGACTGCATCTGACCGACGGGCATTTCCAGGAGGGCAGCTGGGACAACTACTTCTACACCCGGCAGTGGAACACCCCGCCCGAGCTGGAGATCATCGTGATGCCGCCGACCACTGAAACGCCCGGTGGTGCGGGCGAGTTGGCGGTCGCGGGCGCGATGGCGGCCGTCGCCTGCGCCTACGGACGCGCGACCGGGAAGATGCCGACGACCTTCCCCCTCAACCACGCCGACCCGCTCCACTTCGAACCGTTGCCCACCTCCCCGCCGATCCCCGCGTCCCCCGTCGACGGCCTGAACCGCGCCTTCTAGGAGCCCCCGTGCCCGAACACACCTTCATCCTCAACGGCGAGTCCGTGACCGTGGACATCGAGGACGACGTACGGCTGCTGTGGGTGCTGCGGGACGTCCTGGGCGTCACCGGACCGAAGTACGGCTGCGGGCTCGGCGTCTGCCAGGCCTGTACGAGCCACATCAACGGCAAGGCGTTCAACCCCTGTTCGGTCCCCGTGAAGGACCTGCGCCCCACCGACGAGGTCACCACCATCGAGGGCCTGCCCGCCACGGTCGGCAGCGAACTGCACCCGATGCAGGAGGCCTGGCTGGAGTACGACGTCGCCCAGTGCGGCTACTGCCAGCCCGGCCAGATCATGACCGCCGTCGCCAAGGTCCGCCAGGCCCGTGAGGAGGGCCGCGAGATCAGCGAGGCCGACCTCGACGAGATCCGCAACGTCTGCCGATGCGGGACGTACCACCGCATCCGCGAGGCGATCGTGGCGGGCGCGAAGAAGTACTGAATGTGCCCCGTGGCCACGGGGCACATGGCATCAGCAGGTGGGGCGCTGTGCGTGAGCCGGATCCAGGGCGTTGAACACGAGCCGTGTGGCCACGTCGTTGTAGCTGATGGCGACGTGGTCGGTGAACTCGGCGGGGCACACGTCCTGGAGCTTGATGTTGGTGACGTTCGGGGCGGCGTCGAGATAGGCCGAGGTGTACGGGGTGACGACCTCGTCGTACCGGGTGGTGATCACCGTGTACGTGACGCCCGGGTCGGTCTCGGCGCCGGTGTTGAGGTCCTTGAGGAAGTCCGAGCCGATGAGCTGCTGGCTGCATGCCTTGCAGCCCGCTCCGAGCACCGCGTTGCCGCCGGGGATCACCAGGGCGAGGAGGCCCAGGCCCGAGAACGTGGTGCCGTGGTTGGACGGGGTGAGGGCGATGAGCTTGTCGACCTTCGCGGCGCCGCCGAGATGCTTGAGGTAGTGACGCGGCATCATGCCGCCCTGCGAGTGCCCGACGAGGTCGACCTTCGCGGCGCCGGTCGCGGCCCGCACCCGGTCGATGAAGTCCGCCAACTGGCGGGCCGACGCGGCCATGTCCTCGGTGCCGAGGAGCGGGCCTGAACTGCCGCCGTGGTTGAGGGCGAAGACGCAGTACCCGGCCTCCTTGAGCTTCGGTGCCAGGGACGCCCAGTTGTCGTAGCGGTTCTCCAGGGTGCCGTGCACGAGGACGACGGGGCGCGGATGGGCGGCGCCGGGGCGGCAGGTGAAGTCGTTGGCGCCCGTGGGCGAGGCCGTCGGGTGGGCCAGGGAGTATGCGAACGCCGACGCGAAGTCGTCCTGGGGCGGGCCGGTCTGATCGGCCACCGAGACTGACTCGGCATCGGTCGGGTCCGGGGTCGCCCGGGAGCGGTCGACGCCGATCACGCCGATACAGACGGCCACGGCGAACGCGGCCAGCGACGAGGTCACCAGGCGACGGCGTGGGGTGCGCCGGTGGGTGCGGGTGCGCATGGGGAGGGTTCCTCCGACTGCTCGTGGGGAGCGGCAGCGGGATCCGTGCGGCCTGGTCACAACGGCGAGACACGGAAGCTACTGACGCGTAACGTCGGATCCACACTCGCGTCGCCCGCGGGGGGCGACCAGGAGAGCCGCGGAGGGAGACGGGAAAGATGTCATGGGCGTGACACCTTTGCCGCGCTGTGCCTCACCAGCGGCAGTCTCCCCAGCCATCACCCCTCACCCATCGCCCGGGACGGAGCGACCGCGATGACGGCACAGGCCAAGACGTTCACGCGTCAGCCCTGGCACGAGCTGCCCCCGGTGCTGGCCGCGCTGATCCGCTCCCGGACGGAGCACATCGTCGCCGATATGACCCGGGCGATCCGCGAGGAGGTGCCCGCCTACCGCCGTCCGCTCGAATCCGCCGTCGGCCGCGACCTGGTCGAGTCGATCCGTCGCGCCGTGCTGCAGTTCGCGGAGCTGATCGAGCACCCCGACAGCGCCCAGGACCATCACCTCCACCACATCCGGCACCTCGGCCGCATCGAGTTCCTCAACGGCCGTACGACGGACGCCCTCCAGGCCGCCTTCCGGGTCGGCGCACGCGTCGGGAGCCGGCGCTACGCCGAGTTCGTGCAGGAGGCGTCGCTGCCGCCGCAGACGGTGCTGACCCTGCACGAAGCCGTGCTGGTCCATATCAACGCCCTGTCCAATGAGGCGGTGAAAGGATTCCTCGCGGCGCAGCTGCGCTCGGAGGGCGATGTGAAGCGTGCCCGCCGCGCGCTGGTCGAGCGGCTGCTGGAACCACCGCGAGGGCAGGAGCGCGCGCCGCTGGGACCGTTGGCCGAGCGGGCCCACTGGGCGCTGCCGGACGCCGTCGCGAGTGTGGTGGTGCGTTCGGCGGGGCGCTTCTCGGTGCCCGGTGCGGACGGCGAACTGCTCTCCCTCGGCCGGGGCAGCGACCTCGTCCTGGTCGTGCCCGAACCGGACACGAGCGACCTCATCGACCGGGTGCGGGACGCCGCCCGGGGCCGTGTCGCCGTCGTCGGCCCGGCCGTACCCCCGCACGAGGCGTGGCTGTCCCTCCAGTGCGCCCGCCTCGCCATCGACCGGCGCGCTGAGCTGCCGCCGGAACACGACGACGGTGTCTTCCTGCGCGTCGACGACGAGTTGGCGGAGCTGCACCTCCTCCGGGGCGCCCCCATCGGCCAGTTGCTCGGCCGCCGGGTGCTGGGCGTCTTCGCCGACCTGCCCCAGGGACGGGCCGCCCGGCTCGCCGAGCCCCTGGACGCGCTGCTGATGTCATGGGGACGTACGGCTCCCGAGGTCGCCCAGGCGCTGGGCATCCATCCGCAGACGGCTCGTAAGCGGCTACGTCAGCTGGAGGCGTTGTTCGGTGATCGGCTCGGCGATCCGAGGTTCCGCTTCGAGGCGTTGCTGGCCCTGCGGACGCATGCGTTGCGTGCCGATGCAGGGTGAATCGCTGTGAATCACCAGTCGCGGGCGATCTCCAGGAGGTGGTCGCGGACGAGGGCGACATGGGGGTTGCCGGACGAGCCCGGGCGTTGGACGAGGAACCCGGTGTTGATCGGCGGATCGTCCGGGTCGTGCAGCAGGACCAGCGCGCCCGAGGCCAGCTCTGCGGTGCAGAGATAGCGGGGGAGCACGCTGAACCCCGTGCCACCCGCCACCGCCGCCTTCACCGCGTTCAGGTCGGGCATGGTCACCGCCGGGTGACGTACGAGCCGTCGGCCGAAGACATGACGCCAGTAACGGCGCACGATCGGCAGGTCCTCGGCGTAGGCGACCAGTGGCACACCGTGCAGCGCGGCGGGCCCGTCGGCAGCGATCCGCGCCGGACCGCCGATGCGCTCCGCCCAGTCCGGCCCCGTGACCAGCACGAACTCCTCGTCCGCCATCGGCACCGAGGTCAGCGCGCGACCGCGCGGCCGGTACGTCGACAGCACCAGGTCGTGGCGGCCCGCCCGCAGCTCCTCAAGGAGCGGTTCGGTCAGACCCGGCGTGATACGCAGCCGTACGCCCCGGTCGACCAGCGGGGCGAGGGCGGGCATGACACGCACGGTCAGCAGCTCGGCCGGACCGGCGAGGTGCACCGGCTCCGCCTGGACGTCCGGGGAGCCGCCCGGCCCCGTGACGGTGGCGAGGGCGTCCAGCGGCTCCACGACCCGGGCGGCCAGCTCGTCCGCGTAGGGGGCGGGGGCGACGCCGCGCGCCAGACGCTGGAACAGCTCCCGGTCCAGCTGCCGCTCCAGGGTGCGGATCTGTGTGGTGACCGTCGGCTGGGACAGGCTCAGCAGGCGGGCGGCGGCGGTGAAGGAACCGGTGCGGTAGACGGCGAGGAAGGTGCGGAGGAGGTTCAGGTCGACCGGGGGTGCGGCGGCGAGTGGGGTGCGGGGTCCCTCCACCTCCTCATTATTGGAATTCCTATGTCTCATATCCAAGAGGCTATTGGATTTCAATGGCATGGCGGGCGTACGGTCGTCCCCATGTCCAAGATTCTTTTCGTGATGACCGGTGCCGACCAGTGGACCCTGGCCGACGGCACCAAGCACCCCACCGGCTTCTGGGCCGAGGAGGCCGCCGCACCCTACGAGGCGTTCAAGGCCGCCGGTCACGAGGTCGTCGTGGCCACGCCCGGTGGTGTCGTACCGCCCGTCGACCAGGGCAGCCTCGCGGCCGGGGCCAACGGCGGTCAGGAGAACGCCGACCGCGTCGCCGCCGTGCTCGAAGCGATGACGGAGCTGCGGGAACCGGTCCGGTTGGAGGACGTGCGTCTCGATGACTACGCCGCCGTGTTCTACCCCGGCGGTCACGGCCCGATGGAGGACCTGGCGGTCGACGCCGACTCCGGCAGCCTGCTGACCGGGGCCCTGAACTCCGGCAAGCCGCTGGGCGTCGTCTGCCATGGCCCCGCCGCGCTGCTCGCCGCCACCGGGGCCGATGGCGTCAACTCCTTCGCCGGTTACCGGGTGGCCGCGTTCACCAACACCGAGGAGACCCTCGGCGGCCTCGCCGGCAAGGCCAAGTGGCTGCTTCAGGACCGGCTCACCGAGGCGGGCGTACTGGTCCAGGAGGGCGAGCCGTGGGTTCCGAACGTCGTGGTCGACCGCAATCTGGTCACCGGTCAGAACCCGGCGTCCTCCGCGCCTCTGGCCGTCGAACTGCTGAAGAAGCTGGGCTGAGGCACGGGTTCCGTTACGGCTCTGAGGTCTCGGACTCGAGTGCGGTGCGGGTCGCCCTGCCGTAGACGCCGGACTCGTCGCTGAGGATGACGCGGGTGAACTGGTATGTGCTCACGGCGCTCTCGACCTGGCGGTCGTAGGTGCCGTCCGCGTCCCCGGCGTAGAGGCCGATCTGGTTCAGGCGCAGCTGGAGTTCGGTGACTTCCGGTCCCTGGTCGCCGAGGCGTAGCACCGGGGGCTCGCCCTCCGGGGCGCTCGGCTCGGGGGCGGTGCTGGTGGTGGGCGCCGCGCTGGACGGGGTCGCGGTGGGGGTGGCAGGGGCGCTCGGGGTGGCGGCGGGGCTGTCGCCGGCCGTCGTGCTGGGTGAGGGCGATTCGCTCCGGGACGGGGAGGCGGAGGCCGTGCCCGAGGACTGGCCCTCGGGAGCGGTGCCGTCCTCGGCCGAACCTTCCGGGATGGGTTCCCGTATGTCGTCGGAGACGGCGCCGCCCCGTGACGGGCTGTCATAAGTGAACAGCCCGCCCAGGAACGCTCCCGTGAGCAGGACGGCCAGGGTGGCGCCGGCGCCGGTGATCAGCAGGGTGCGGCGTCGCTTGCTGCGAGGGTCGACCGTGTCGACGGGTGGTGGCTCGTCGGGCGTCGTCCGTGCGGAGGGCGGGAGTGCGGGCGGGGCGTCGGCGTCCGGGTCCGCCAAGTCCCTTGTCTCCTGGGCGTCCCCGTCCCCGTCCCCGTTCCGGTCCGCCCCGGCGTCGTCGCCGAGTTCCACGAACCGCCGTATCCGCACCGGATCGAAGTCCTCCGCGGCTGCCCGCTCCGCCGCGCGCGCGTCGCGACGGGCGTCGGAGGCGCGGCGCGCGCAGGCGCAGGCGGGGGTTCCGTCGGATGCCCGGGGTGTGCCGCACTCCGGGCAGACGGGGCCGTTCGGTTCGCTCACGTAGGGGTCCCTCTCCATGCAGGATCCAGAGTTTAGGCATAAGTTCAACACTCAATCTCCATCACCCCGGAGGTTGTCGGGAGGTTGTCGGAACCAGCCCTTCCGGCTGTCCGAAACCAGACGTACGGGTACGGCAGCGGGCTCAGGCCGAACGCCGGGGCGGGGAACCGGCCGTGGGCCGGTCGAGGTGGGCGGTGAACCAGTCGCGGGCCAGTTCGGCGACCGTGGTGAGCGTGCCCGGTTCCTCGAAGAGGTGCGTGGCGCCCGGGACTACGGCGATCCGGTGCTCGCAGTGCATCCGGTCGGCGGCAAGGCGGTTGAGGCTGAGCACCTGGGCGTCAAGGCTGCCGACGATGAGCAGCGTCGGCGCCCTCACGTGGGTCAGCGCCGCCGGAGTGGCGAGGTCGGGGCGGCCGCCCCTGGAGACGAGCGAGATGATGCCGGAGCCGGACAGCGCGGCGGCCTCCAGCGCGGCCGCGGCACCGGTACTCGCCCCGAAGTAGGCGACGGGCAGCCCGATTTCACCGCGCAGCCACACGGACGCGGCGTGCAGGCGCCGGGCCAGCAGAAGGATGTCGAAGACGTTGTGCCGGTCGTGCGCCTCGTCGTCGGTGAGCAGGTCGAGCAGCAGGGTGGCCAGTCCGGCGCGGTTGAGGGCGGTGGCGACATAGCGGTTGCGCGGACTGTGCCGGCCGCTGCCGCTGCCGTGCGCGAAGGCCACGGCGGCCGGCGCGCCGTCCGGTACGACGAGCCGGGCGCCGAGTCGGGCTCCGGCGGCCGGCAGCATCACCTCACGGTTCGGCAGGCGCGGCGGCCCGGCGGGGGAGTGCGGTGCGGAGCGGGCGGCGCCGGTGAGCAGGGCCGTGACCTCGCTGTCCTCGGTCTGGGTGAAGTCCCGGTACCAGGCGCCCACCGAGCCGAGGACCTCCTGAGGCGAGGGACAGACCACTTCATCGGCGACCCGCCGCAGCCGGGCGATGCTGTGGACCGGTGCCACAGGCACGGCCAGCACGACACGCGCCGCTCCCTGTCCCCGTACGACCCGACAGGCCGCCTCGGCCGTGGCGCCGGTGGCGAGCCCGTCGTCGACCACGAGAGCCGTGCGTCCTGCGATCGGCAGCGCGGGCCGGCCCTGCCGGTAACCGCGCACCCGCCGCTCCAGTTCGGCCCGCTCGGTCTCCTCCACGGCCGTCTGCTCGGCGGCGTCCAGCCCGGCGTCGCCGATCACATCGCGGTTGAGGACCCGGACCCCGTGCTCGCCGATCGCCCCGAACGCCCACTCCGGCTGCCAGGGCACCCCCAGCTTCCGCACCACCAGCACATCGAGCGGTGCACCCAGATACCGGGCCACCTCCGCGGCCACGGGCATCCCACCGCGCGGCAACCCCAGCACCAGCACGTCCCGACCACGCAGCCCGTCCAGCCCTTCGGCCAGCAGCCGCCCGGCCGCCCTGCGATCGTCGTAGCGCATACACCGCCTCCCGCGCCCATCAGGGCGGGAGCCTGTTTCCTTCCTTCTCAGGCTACGACTGTTCCAGCACGGCCGAGAGACGACGAACGGCAAGCCCAGCAGGGCCCCCGACGCCCGACCCCTAGGAGACGCACCAGTGCCTGCTCTGCCCCCACCCCGCCTGGCTCTCCTCGGCGGAGGCTTCTCCACCGACGGCGACGGGCTGCTCGATGACTGGGCTCTGTCGCACGCTCGCCCTGCCGGCGGCCCCACCAAGATCTGCTTCCTGCCCACCGCGAGCGGCGACGCCCCGGCATACGCAGAGAAGTTCCTGGCCGCCTTCCGCGCCCGCCCCACCTGCGACCCCTCGGTGCTGCCGCTGTTCCAGCGGACGCTCGGCGACGAGGCGTTCCGCGCGCATCTCCTCGCCCAGGACGTCGTCTATGTGGGCGGCGGCAACACCGCGAACCTGCTCGCCGTGTGGCGGGTGCACGGCGTGGACCGGATTCTGCGCGAGGCCTACGACCGCGGCACGCTGCTCTGCGGCATCAGCGCGGGCGCCAACTGCTGGGCCGAGGCCTCGCACACCGACTCCTTCGGACCGCTGACGGCCCTGCCGGACGGTCTGGGGCTGCTGGCCGGGTCGGTCTGCCCGCACTACGACAGCGAACCGGGACGCCGCCCTTCGTACCGGTCGGCGGTGGCGAGCGGAGCGCTCCCCGCAGGGTGGGCCCTGGACGACGGGACCGGGGTCCTCTTCACCGAGGGGCGGATGACGGAAGCGGTGACGCGGAGGCGTGGGGCGCGGGTCTACCGGGTGGAGGCGGAGGCGGGCGAGCGGGCGCTGCCCTGTCGTCCCCTCAGCCGCTGAGCCCTTCCGCACTTGGCGATTTCCGGTCGGTACCCTCACCCCTGTTGCCGTGTTCAATCACTCGTATCGCGTCACGCATCACGCCATGAAACGGACGTCCCCACACGTCAGGAGGCACCGTGATCGACGCTCCCGAGCCCGGACTGACCGAAGACGACATCATCGAACGGGCCGTGAACCTGCGGCCCGTGCTGCTCGAACGCCAGCCGGAGGCGGAACGGCTGACGCACTACCCGAAGGACACCCACGACGACTTCCTGCGCGCCGGCTTCTACCGCATGCTGCAGCCGCGCAGGTACGGCGGATATGAGTTCGGCCTGCCCGTCTTCTACCGCGTGGTCACCGAGATCGCCCGCGGCTGCCCCTCCACCGGCTGGGCCCTGTCCCTCACCGCCGCCCATGTCCTCCAGGTCGCGTCGGTCTTCGAGGAGAGGGCACAGGAGGAGATCTTCGGCACCGACGGCGACTTCCGGGCCGCCTCCACCGTCGCCCCCATCGGCGTCGCCCGACCCGACGGCGACGGCCATGTCGTCCTCGACGGCACCTGGCCGTACTCCTCGGGCGCCCCCTACTCCACCCACTACGTCGGCCAGACCCTGCGCGCCCCCGACCGACCAGGCGCCCCGCCGGGACCACCGGTGCTGTTCGTCGCCCCGCGTTCGGTGTGGACGGTGCTCGACGACTGGCACGGCGTGCTCGGCCTGCGCGGCACCGGCTCCAACAGCATCCACATGGAGCAGGCCCGCATCCCCACGTACCTGACCCGCGAGGCGAGCCTTCTCGACCTGCCCGTCGAGGGCGGCAGCGTCGGCTCCGCACTGCACGGCAACCCCATGTACGCCGGCCGGGCGCCGAGCTTCTTCCACGGCGAACTGGCCGCCATCATGATCGGTACCGCCCACGCCGCCGCCGACGAATACGCACGCGTCATCGCCGAGCGCCCCCTCATCCTCGAACCAGGCCGTACCCGCGCCTCGCTCCACGACTACCAGCGGCATCTGGGCGAGGCCCTCGGCGTGATCCACATGGCCGAGGCCGCGCTGCGCCGCACCGCCGAGGAATGGATGGAGACCTGCCGGCGCAACGCCACCGGCGGCGCCCCCTTCACCACCGCCGAGGACAACCGCCTGGCCCTGATGTTCCTGAACGCCGGCCGTATGACCTGGGACGTCCTCCAGAGCACCCTCTTCCGCACGGCCGGTTCCCGACACGCCCGCGACGGAGAGCGGATGCAGCGCTACTTCCGGGACGCGGCGACGTACTGGACCCACGTGGGGCCCAGCATGACCGAGCCCCTCACTCGCCGGGTCGGCTGCGACCGCCTCGGGCTCCCGTCGGACCACATTCCATTGATCCCATGACCTGCACATCCATGCCCGGCCAGAGGAATGTTCCCGTCCGGATCGGGGTACGCGAGCAGGGCCGCGCCGGGGCCCAGCACCCCGCGATCATGCTCCGGGCGGACCGCACTACCGCCGCTATACAGGGGATCTGCCATGGACACACCCGCGAAGGACTACACCGCCACACCGGCCCGGCGGGCGCTGGACGCGCTGGCCGACAACACCGAGGACAGGGCGGCGCTGGACATGCTCGCGAGCAGCGATGTCCTCGTCCCCGTGCCCGACGACGCCGATGAGGCGGACGCCACCGATCCCGGCGCAGTGGCGCTGCCGGTCATCGAGCGGCCGGGCGGTGAGCCGGTCGTCCCGGTGTTCACCTCCGAGCCCGCGATGGCCGAGCTGCTGCCCTACATCTCCCGTTACCGCCTGGTCCCGCTGGGGGCGCTCGCCTCCCAGTGGCCGGCCGAGGACCTGGCGCTGGCCATAGACGCCGGCTCCACGCACCCGCTGACCCTGACCTCGGATGGCGTTCGGACTCTGCTGGCGCGACCGTAGCGCCCGGAAAGGGCCTCGAAAAGGAAGGGGATGAGCGGCCGAATCGAGGCCGCTCATCCCCTTTCCCGTGCCGTGGGCGGGTGGCGTCGCGGACACCGGGGAAAGGTCGGCCGGAACTGCTCCCCGCCGCGGGGTGGTTCGGCCGTATGGAGGGGGAAGATCCCACCGGGAGGGCCGACGCGAAAGGGTGGGGGGGTCGTCTTGAGGGTCGTCCTGCTCGGCACCGGCGCCGGAGGCGGTTTCCCGCGCTGGAACTGCGCCTGTGTGCGGTGCGACGCCGCCCGTGACGGCAAGCTGCCGGCCCGCGGCCCGGAATGCGCCGCCGTCACCGGCAACTCCCGCGACTGGTGGCTGCTCAACACCTCGCCGGACATCCGCACCCAGCTCGGCGCCGCCTCCGCCCTGTGGCCCGGGCCCCGGCACACCCCGGTGCGGGGCGTGCTGCTGACCGACGCCGAGGCCAACCATGTGGCGGGCCTCGCTGTGCTGCGCGACGCCCCGGGGCTGAAGACGTACGCCGCCCCACCGGTGCTCGCCGCGCTGGCCCGGGCACGGACGGCGCTCGGCCGGCATGCCCCGTGGGAGTGGGCCGACAGCCTGGCGGAGGGCGGGTTCGTGCTGGCCGGCGGCCTGGTCGTCACGGCGCATCCCGTCCCGGGGACCGCCCCGGCGTATGTGCCGGCCCGGCTCAAGGACCGCCACTGGGTGATCGTGTACCGCGTCGAGGACCTGGTCACCGGGCGGGTCCTCGTGTACGCGCCCCGCGTGAGCACCTGGTCCCCGTTGCTGGACGACCTGGTCGCGACGGCGGACGGCGTCATCCTGGACGGCACGCACTTCGCCCCTGAGGAGTCACCGGAGCCCGCCCGGCATCTACCGGTGTCGGGCCCGACCGGCAGCCTCGCCACCCTGGCCCGCCACCGGCACGTCCGCCGGATCTACACCCACCTCGCGGACACCAACCCCCTGCTCGACCCGGCCTCACAGGCCCGCGCGCTGGTGACGGAGGCCGGCGTGGAAGTCCTTCCGGACGGGGCGGAATTCGCGCTCTGGAGGGGAGCGGTTCGCCTCATGCGCCCAGCGCCCGCGCCAACGCGTCCCGCTGCAACGGCAGAACCTCGGCGTGCAGCTCACGCCCCTTGCGGGTCAGAGTGACGTACACCCCGCGCCGGTCCTCCGCGCAGACGGAACGCTCCAGCAGACCGTCCTTCTCCAGCCGGCCGATCAGCCGGGACAGCGCGCTCTGGCTGAGATGCACCCGCCCGACGAGGTTCTGCACCCGGCACTGCCCGCCTTCCTCGGGCGTCGCCGACACGAGGATGTCGAGCACCTCGAAGTCGCTCGCGCCCAGTCCGTGCGGATGCAGGGCGCGATCGATCTCGCACATCGCGCGCGCGTGCACGGAGAGGATGTCCCGCCAGCGTTCCTCGAGCCCCGCCGCGGCCGTTTTCGCTCCCATATCGGCACCGTAGCACCGATTCGGCCATTTGTTGCCCGTGCAATTAGTGCGTACGCAAGTGACGGGGCGCGGTCGGCGGACCGGGCTCAGCCGGCCGTGTCCTGGAGCAGCCCGACCAGGTTGCCGTCGGCGTCCTTCACGGAGGCGATCAGCCTGCCGCCGCCGACGTCGTGGATGTCCTGGAGCGCTTCGGCGCCCGCGCCCAGCAGGGCCGCGTGGGTCGCCCTGATGTCGGTCACATGCCAGTAGGGGACCGGGCCGGTCATGCCCTTGGAGTGCCCGTTGGGGTCCAGGCCGACGTCCTGCCCGGCGTCCTTGAAGCCGACGTAGTACGGCTCGTCCGCATACGGCTCGGTGTCCAGCAGTGCCCTGAACAGGGCCTTCGCCCGGTCGATGTCCTTGACGGGGTAGATGATCGTGGTGACTCCGGCGGTCATGGCGTCCTCCTGGCGTGATCCGTGCCGACGGTTTTCGTCGGTGGTTTCACGCTAGGCCGGGGGAGCGCGGGCGGCTTCTCGATTCCTGACCGGTTGCGGAGCGGGCGGTGGGGACCTGCTGACGGACGCGGCCGAGCCGCTGCCCCGGCGGGGAAAAGAGGGGCGCGCGCCGAAGGCAGCCTGATCCCCGTGCGGCGCGCCCCCGGGCCCGCTCACGACGTCACGTCGACTCCCGCTTCACCAGCTCCGTCGGCAGGATCACCGCCGCCGGGTCCTCCCCGCCGATCTGCGCGAGCAGCAGCCGCACCATCTCGGTGCTGATGCGGTCGTAGGGCTGGCGGATCGTGGTGAGGGCGGGGTCGGCCTCGGTCGCCGCGCTGGAGTCGTCGAAGCCGCCGACGGCGACGTCCTCGGGCACCCGGCGCCCGGCCCGGCGCAGTGCCGCCAGGGCACCCTGTGCCATCAGGTCGGAGGCCACGAACAGGGCGTCCATGTCCGGGGCCCGCTCCAGCAGCAGCTCGGTGCCCGCCTCGCCGCTGGCCCGGCTGTAGTCGCCGGAGGCGATGAGCCGCTCGTCGATCTCGACGCCCGCCTCTGAGAGGACCTCCTTGTAACCGGCCAGACGATCGACACCGCCCGGGGTGTCCAGCGGACCGCTCACCACGCCGATCCTCCGCCGGCCCAGCGACAGCAGATGGCGCACCATGTCACGGGCACCGTCCCGGTCGTCCGCCGCCACATAACTCACCTTGGAACCGGGCCCCATGGGCTTGCCGCACTGCACCAGCGGCACGCCCGCCTCGCGCAGCTCCTCCGCGACCCGGTCACCGGAGTGGCTGGACACCAGCAGCACACCGTCGACATGACCGGCGGTGATGTACCGCGTGATGCGGCGCCGTTCGTCCTTGGTGCCCGCCAGCATCAGCAGCAGCGGGATGTCGTGCGCGGCCAGCGCCTGGGTGCAACCACTGAGCAGGACATTGAAGTTGGGGTCCTCGAAGAACCTCTCCTGCGGCTCGGTCAGCAGGAAGCCGACCGAGTCCGAACGCCCCGTGATCAGCGAGCGGGCATGCCGGTTGACGACGTAACCGGTCTTGCGGATCGCCGCGTTGACCGCCTCCTGGGCGGTCGGGCTGACGTAGTGCCCGCCGTTGAGCACCCGCGAGACGGTGCCCCGTGAGACTCCGGCCTCGCGCGCCACGTCGTGGATCGTCGGCGGTCTGCGTCGGCCCCCCGTGTTGCTCATGGTCATGACTTTACGGCCCCGGAGAGCAGATCCAGGCTCCAGAACCGCTGGATGACCAGGAACAGCGCCACCAGCGGAAGCACCGCCAGGAACGCGCCGGTGATCACCAGCGTGTACAGCGCCGGAGTGTTGGCGCCCTGTTCGAGGAGGGTGAACAGGCCCAGCGTGATCGGGAACTTCTCGTCGTCGCTGAGCATGATGTACGGCAGCAGGAAGTTGTTCCAGATCGCCACGAACTGGAACAGGAACACCGTCACCATGCCGGGCACCATCATCGGCAGCGCGACCCGCGTGAAGATCCGCCACTCGCCCGCCCCGTCCATCCGCCCGGCCTCCACCACATCGGCCGGCACGGCGGCGGCCGCGTAGATCCGCGAGAGATAGACGCCGTACGGCGAGAGGAGCTGGGGCAGCAGCACGCCCAGGTAGGAGTCCGTGAGGTCGACCTTCGCCAGCAGCAGATACTGCGGGATGGCGAGGATGACCGGCGGCATCAGCACACCCGCGAGCAGCACGTTGAACAGCGCCTCGCGGCCCGGGAAGCGGTAGATCGCCAGTGCGTAGCCGCTAAACGCCGAGACGACCGTCGACAGCAGGGCACCGAGACCGGCGTACAGGGCGGAGTTGCCCATCCACTCCCAGTACACGCCGTCGCGGTAGGCGCTCAGGTCGGAGAGGTTGTCGGCGAAGCCCGAGCCCGGCAGGAAGGTGAACGTGGAGAACAGTTCACTGCCGGACTTCGTCGCCGCGATCACCACCCAGGCGACGGGGAGCAGGCAGTACAGCGCGCCGAGGAGCAGCGTGATCGTCGGGACCAGTGCGATCCGGCGGCGCAGCGGAGGGCGGCTCTGCGCGGTGCCGGGTGTGGTGCCGGCGGCCGTTTCGGCCTTGCCGACGGCAAGGGAGCTCATCGTGCTGCCTCCTGCTTGTTACGACGGTTCGCGGCTCGCAGGAAGCCGAAGGACAGCAGCAGTGTCGCCAGGGCGATGATCGTGGCCTGGGCGGCGGCCGCGTAGATGTCGCCCTTGCCGAAGGCGTCCTGGTACACCTTCATCAGCGGACTCCAGGTCGTGGACACGGAGTTGGTGAGCGGCTTCAGGGTGGTCGGCTCGTTGAACACCTGGAGCGTGGCGATGATCGAGAAGAAGAAGGTCAGCACCAGCGACGGCGCCACCATCGGGATCTTGATCCTGAGCGCGATCTGCAGCGGCGTGGCACCGTCCAGTCTGGCCGCCGCGTACACCTCGACCGGAATCGCCTGCAACGAGGTGTAGATGACGATCATGTTGAAGCCGGTGCCGCCCCACACCGCGATGTTGGAGAGGGCGAGATACAGCGGGCCGCCGTCCAGCAGGTCCGGCTGCGGCAGGCCCAGCTTCTCCAGCACGTAGTAGAAGGGGCTGACGTCGGGGAGGTAGAGGAACCCCCAGAGCAGCGCGGCCACGACGCCCGGGATGGCGTACGGCAGGAAGATCGCGAGCCGGGTGAAGGGCGCGAGCCGCACCTTCTCGGAGTCGAGCATCAGCGCGAACAGCAGCGCGAGGCCCAGCATCACCGGCACCACGATGCAGCCGTAACCGAGCACGCGCAGCGCGCCGGAGATCAGTTCGCTGTCGCCGAGGGCGTCCGTGTAGTTCTCAAGACCGGCCCACACCTCCTTCCGGGCACCGGAACCGAGGCCGAGCCCCGAGACCTTCACCTTGTGGAAGCTGAGCCAGACCGCGTAGCCGATGGGCAACGCGAAGAAGAGCAGGAAGAGGGTCGTCGCGGGGAGGAGGAAGGCGTACGGGGCCCCCTTCACCCCGTACGCCTTCCGGCTTGCGCTGGTCACTCGGCGACCTCGAAGCCCTGCTTCTTCAGGTCGGCGACCGTGTCGTCCTGCATGGACTTCAGGGCGGCGGCGAAGTCCGACTTGTCCTTGGCGGCCTTGCCGAAGGCGTCCTTGAAGGTCGTGTAGGCGACGTTCACGTTCGGGCCCCAGGCCGACGGGGCCGTGGTCTCGGCGATCTCGGCGGCCTGCTTGTAGAAGTCGGGCTGGTTGGAGAAGTAGTCCGGCGGCGTGGTGAACGCTCCGCTGAGCTGCGCAGACGTGGAGGCCGGGTAGATGCCGCCCTCCTTGGCCAGCGCGTTCAGGGCGTCGCCGTCGGTGTTCAGCCAGGCGGCGAACTTCGCGGCGGCCGCCTTGTGCGTGGAGTCCGTGGTGACCGCGGTGGAGGAACCGCCCCAGCTGCCGGTGACGTCGTCCGAGTCGGACCACTGGGGGAGCGGGGCCATGGCCCACTTGCCCTTGGTGTCGGGCGCGGCCGTGGTCAGCGTGCCAGGCGCCCACACCGCGGAGACCCAGGCGATCTGCTTGCCGGTGTTGAGCGCCTTGTTCCAGGCCGGCGTGTACATCGGCTGGTTGTCGATGGCGCCCTCCTTGACGAGGCCGCCCCAGAACTTCGCGACCTTCTCGGAGGCGGCGTCATCGATGCCGACCTGCCACTTCTCGCCGGATGTCGTCCACCACTTGGCGCCGGCCTGCTGGGCGAGGCCCGCGAAGAGGCCGGAGTCATTGGCGGAGAACGTGGTCAGGTCGGTGTCCGGGGCCTTCTTCTTGAGCGCGCGGGCCGTCTCGGCGAACTCGTCCCAGGTGGCCGGGACCTTCAGGCCGTACTTCTTGAACAGGTCCTCGCGGTAGTAGAACATCATCGGCCCGATGTCCTGCGGGACCGCGTACACCGCGTCCGTGCCCAGGGTGGTCTGTTGCCAGACGCCGTCGGCGAACTTGCCCTTCGCGTCGCCGACTTCACCGGCTATGTCGGCGACCGCGTCATTGCTGACCAGCGTCGGCAGCGCCTGGTACTCGGCCTGCACCAGGTCGGGCGCCTTGCCGGCCTTGTGTGCGGTGAGGATCTTGGTGACCAGCGTGTCGCCGGACGCCTGCTTCTTCACCGTGACCGTGATCTGGTCCTGCTTGCCGGGGCCCTTGTTCCACAGGTCGACGACCTTGTCCATGCCGGGCGTCCAGGTCCAGTACGTCAGCGAGACGGGACCGGACTCGGCCTCGCTGTCGTCCTCGGAGCCGCACGCGGTGAGGGCGGTCGCGCCGAGAGCGACGGAGACGCAGACGGCCGCGCTTCTGAAAATGAGCCGCCGACGCTGAGTGATGGGCATGGATCTCTCCCCTGACCTGGGGTCTCCGCCCGCTGCGAAGACCTGCCATGCTTCTGTGAGCGTTCACAGTAGAGAAACATCCCGGACACTTGTCAATGGTTGTTGCTGTGCGGTTATGTTGGGCTCGCACCGCCGATCGGGTGTGTGCACGTTCCCAAATGATCGATTCAACGGGAGAGATCCATGCCGGAGTCCATGCCGGAGACCAGCCCCAGGGGCCTCACCAGGCTCGCCTTCGGTGGGGACTACAACCCCGAGCAGTGGCCGGAAAGCGTCTGGCAGGAGGACGTACGGCTGATGCGGGAGGCCGGCGTCACGATGGTGAGCGTCGGGATCTTCTCCTGGGCCCTGCTGGAGCCGTCACCGGGCGTGTACGACTTCGGCTGGATGGACCGGCTCCTCGACCTGCTGCACGAGCACGGCATCCGCGTCGACCTGGGCACACCGACCGTCTGCCCACCGGTGTGGTTCTACCGCGCCCACCCCGACGCCCTGCCCGTCACGGCGGACGGCGTACGCCACGAGTTCGGCTCCCGCGCCGCCATCTGCCACAGCAACGCCGACTACCGCACGGCCGCCGCGTCGATCACCACCAAGCTCGCCGAACGCTACGGCGATCACCCGGCGCTGGCCATGTGGCACGTGCACAACGAGTACGGCGTCCCCGTCTCGGCCTGCTATTGCGACTCCTGCGCCGCACACTTCCGCCGCTGGCTGGCGGCTGCCTACGGGACGGTCGACGCGCTCAACGAGGCCTGGGGCACCGCCTTCTGGGGCCAGCGCTACGCAGCCTTCGAGGACATCAACCCGCCCCGCACCACACCCACGGCCGTCAACCCGGCCCAGGCCCTGGACTACAAGCGGTTCGCCGACGCCACGATGCGCGAGAACTTCGTGATGGAGCGGGACATCCTGCACCGCGTCTCACCCGGCGTCCCGGTCACCACCAACTTCATGACGGCCCTCAGCCAGTGCGACTCCGTCGACTACTGGGCCTGGGGCCGCGAGGTCGACCTCGTCACCAACGACCACTATCTGATCACCGACGGCCGCCGCACCCACGTCAACCTCGCCATGGCCGCCGACCTCACCCGCTCGGTGGCCGGAGGAGCGCCCTGGATCCTCCTAGAACACTCCACCTCGGGTGTCAACTGGCAGCCCCGCAACCCCGCCAAGGCCCCCGGCCAGATGGCCCGCAACTCCCTCGGCCATGTGGCGCGCGGCTCCGAGGGCGCCATGTTCTTCCAGTGGCGGCAGTCCCGGCGCGGCGCCGAGAAGTTCCACTCGGCGATGCTCCCGCACGGCGGCACCGACACGCGCGTGTGGCGTGAGGTGGTCCAACTCGGCGCGTCCCTCGACTCGTTGAGTACCGTGCGCGGCACCCGCACCCGGGCCGACGTGGCCATGCTGTGGGACTGGCACTCGTGGTGGGCGCAGAACCTCGACTGGCGTCCCAACGCGGACCACGACCCTCGCGAGCGCGCCGACTCCTTCTACGAGGCGCTCTATGACCGTCACCTCACGGTCGACTTCGCCCACCCGGAAGCCGACTTGTCGGCCTATCCCCTTGTCGTCGTACCGGCCCTGTATCTGATGACGGAGGCGGCCGGCCGCAATCTGCGCCGGTACGTCGAGAACGGCGGCACCCTCGTCGTCTCGTACTTCTCCGGCATCGTCGACGAGCACGACGCCGTGCACGAGGGCGCATACCCCGGACCGCTGCGGGACGTCCTCGGTCTGACGGTCGAGGAGTTCTCGCCCCTGCTCCAGGACCAGTTGGTGCGCATCACCGGCCCCGACGGCTCCGAGCTCAGCGGCGACGTGTGGACGGAGTTCGTCGTCCCGCGCGGCGCCGAGACCGTCTGGACCTACGCCGACGGCCTGACCGCTGGACACCCCGCCGTCACCCGGCACCGCCTCGGCGAGGGCACCGCCTGGTACGTCTCCACCCGCCTCGGCGCCGACGGCCTCGACGCGCTGCTGGGCTGGGCGGTCGAGGACGCGCAGGTCACACCGCGTGCCGACCTGCCCAGGGACGTCGAGGTGGTGCTCCGCGCCGGCGAGTCGGGCAGCTTCCTCTTCGCGATCAACCACACCGCGTCCGACGCCAAGGTGCCGTTGGAGACGCCCGGCACCGAGCTGCTGACCGGTGAGCGTGCCGCGGGCCGCCTGGAGGTCCCCGCGGGAGCCGTCCGGGTCGTACGACTCGACGGCTGAGCCGACTCCCCTCCGCCCGCGCGTGCCGCGAGCCGCGGGCGGAGGGGCCCCTCACCGCCCCCAGGTGAGGGACACCCCCAACCCCATTCACGTCGAAGGGACGACGGACGACGATGTTCCATCCCAGACGCACACTTCGAGTCCTGCTCATACCGCTCACCGCCGGACTCGCCCTCAGCGCCCTGCCCGCGCAGACCGCCTCGGCGGCGAGCACGCTCACCAACGGCGGCTTCGAGTCGAACGGCACCGGCACCGCGACCCCGGCCGGCTGGTCCACGTACTCGGCCGCCGGGCAGAACTCCGCCTCCTTCACCGAGGCCGGTGGCCACGGCGGGAGTTACCGCCTCACCCACTGGTCGTCCTCCGCCTACAAGGTGGAGACCTACCAGTACCTCTCCGGGCTGACCAACGGGAACTACAAACTCACCGCCTGGGTCCGCTCCGGCGGTGGCCAGAACTCGGCGTACCTCGCGCTGAAGAACTGCGGCGGCGCGGAACAGCGCACCGATCTGCCCGTCTCGGCGAGCGGCTGGATCCGTATCGTCGTGCCGGTCAACGTGACCACCAACCAGTGCACGATCAGCATCAACAGTGACGCGAACGCGGGCAACTGGCTCAACGTCGATGACCTGACCTTCGCCTCCGGCACGTCCGGAACGTCGATCCACGGCGCCGACATCTCCTCCCTCGCCAAGAGCGAGGCCAAGGGCGGCGTCTACAGGACGAGTTCGGGCGCGAGCGGCGACGCGATCACCATCCTCAAGAACGCCGGCATGAACTACGCGCGCCTGAAGGTCTGGGTCAACCCGGCCGACGGCTACAACAACAAGACGCGCGTCCTCGCCCTGGCCAAGCGCATCAAGGCGTCCGGCATGAAACTGCTGGTCGACTTCCACTACTCGGACACCTGGGCCGACCCGGGCGTGCAGTCCAAGCCCGCCGCATGGTCCGGGCACTCGTACAGCCAGCTCAAGAGCGACGTCTACAACCACACGTACGACGTGCTGAACGCGCTGAAGGCCCAGGGCACCACGGCCGACATGGTCCAGGTGGGCAATGAGATCAACGGCGGCATGCTGTGGAACGAGGGCTCCACGAGCAACTGGTCACAGCTCGCCGGACTGCTCAACTCCGGCTACGACGCGGTCAAGGCCGTCAACTCCTCCACCACGGTCGCGCTGCACCTCGCCAAGGGCGGCGATCTGTCCGGCACCCGCTGGTGGTTCGACAGCGCCGTCGCGAACGGCGTGAAGTTCGACGCGATCGGCCTGTCGTACTACGGCTACTGGCACGGCTCGCTCAGCGACTTCCAGACGACCCTGGACGACGCGGCGTCCCGCTACGGCAAGCCGGTCTTCCTCGCCGAGACGGCCTACCCGTTCCGGCTGGACAGCGACGACTCGCTCACCAACCAGATCGACACCACCGGTGAGCTGGTCTCCGGCTACCCGGCCACCGTGGCCGGGCAGACGAAGTGGATGAACGACGTGGCGAGCATCGTGGAAGCCGTCCCCAACGGCCGTGGCCTAGGCGTCTTCTACTGGGAGGCCACCTGGACCGCCGTATCGGGCAACGGCTGGGACCCGGCCGACGCCTCCTCCGGCAACGGCTGGGAGAACCAGGCCCTGTTCGGCTACGACGACAGGGCGCTCTCCTCGATGGCGTGGTTCAGCCACCGGTGAGTCGCTGAGAGGGGGCCCGGCCGCACGCCGGCGGCCGGGCCTTCGAGGCTGCGTACCGGCCAACGCTCCAAGAGTCGCGGACACGGCGGCCACCCCTGCGGGACAGTGGGAGCACGCGGCCCGACGGAGGGAGGACGAGATGCTGAGGACTCCCGCCGGCCGGCGGCGCATGGACATCCTGGAGTGGCTGAAGGACCCGGTCGCGCACTTCCCGGACCAGGGACCGGGCGACCCGGTCGAGGACGGCGTCACCGCGGACGCCATCGCGGTGAAGCTCAACGTCTCGCGCGAGGCCGCCGAGACCCACCTCGGCCTCTTGGTGAACATCGGCCTGCTGCGCACCAAGCGGATCGGGCCGTATGTGCACTACCGGCGGGACGAGATGCGCATCGCCGAGGTGGCGAGGATGTTCGAGAAGGGCTGGTAGCCGCGGCGCCCCGAAGTTACGCCACCTGATGCTCGCGCACCGCGATCTTCGCCAGCTTCGTCAGCATCATGCCGTTGCGGATCCGCACCACATAGTCGACGGGCAGCCCGTGCATCCGGGTGCCCGGACCTTTCAGCGGATGCCAGTCGATGACGAAGAGGGTGTGCTCGCCCCACGGGATCAGCCGCATCGCGATACGCGCCGCCCCGAAGGGCTCCGCCCTCGCCTCCAGCTCCAGCCGCCGTCGCGGTTCGCAGATCCGGACGACCACGGCGTCGTCCAGGGTCAGCGGCCCCAAACCGACCCGGACCCGCAGCCGGGCGCCCACCTCCGGCCAGCCCCGGTCCACGGCGAGGACCTGCTGGGTCCCCGTGACCCACTCCCCATAGCGATACCCGTCGGCCAGCAGGCTCCAGACCTCGGACGGCGAGCTCAGGATCAGGCGGCGGGTGCGGGCCAAGCCGACCACGCTCCTTCCGGGCGGAAAAAGGCTAGGCCTCTTGACGGTAGCCGCGCGGCGCACGCCGGGCATCCGCAGCCAGGCGGGCGGGACGGCCGGGAGACGGGGGAGTTACCCTGTTGACCGGCCGCGATCACCCTCGCGGCGCGGCGGTGGGGCCCGCCGTACCCGAACCGCGGCAGCGCTGCCGCCAACGGTCCCTACTTGCAACCGCGAGGCCCCCGCATGCCCGGGCCCAGGCGAGTAGGAGACGTACGACCATGACAGCCCCGGACACCGAGAGCCTGAGCGCCCCCGCACGCGCCCCACGGCGACCGGCCTGGCGGGCGCAGGTGCCGATCATCGCGGTCGTCGCCGTGGGCGGAGCCATCGGCGCCACCGGCCGCTACGCGCTCACCCTGTGGTGGCCGAACCAGCCGGGCGGCTTCCCCTGGGCCACCTTCTGGACCAATGTCGTCGGCTGCGCCGTGATCGGCGCGTTCATGGTGGTCATCACCGATGTGTGGGCCGCCCACCGACTGGTCCGCCCCTTCTTCGGCACCGGAGTCCTCGGCGGCTTCACCACCTTCTCCACCTACGCCGTCGACATCCGCAACCTGGTGGACGGCGGTCACCCGTACACCGGCCTCGTCTACCTCGCCGCCACCCTGATCGCGGCGCTCACGGCCGTCTGGCTCACGGCGGTGACCACCCGCCGTGTCCTGAAATGGAGGCAGTCATGACCAGGCTGACCGGCAGGGCCCTGCGCCTGACCGTCTTCGTCGGCGAGCACGACACCTGGCACCACAGACCCCTCTACTCGGAGATCGTGCACCGCGCCCACGCGGCCGGCCTCGCGGGCGCCAGTGTCTTCCGCGGCATCGAGGGCTTCGGCGCCTCCTCACTGATCCACACCTCACGGCTGCTGTCCCTGAGCGAGGATCTGCCGGTCGCGATCGTGATCGTCGACACCGAGGAACGCGTACGGGCCTTCCTGCCGCAGCTCGACGAACTCGTCACCGAAGGACTCGTCACCCTCGACGACTGCGAGGTCATCCGGTACACCGGCCGCGACGCCGCCCCGGGCGAACCGGACACGAAAGGTAAGAAGTCGCCGTGAACTGGCTCCTGGTCGTCGCGGGCGCCATGGTCGGCGCCCCCCTGCGCTATCTCACCGACCGCGCCGTGCAGTCCCGGCACGACTCGGTGTTCCCCTGGGGCACCTTCGTCGTCAACATCTCCGGCAGTCTGATCCTCGGCCTGCTCACCGGCGCGGTCGCGGCCGGCGCCGCGAGCTCCCACGTACAGCTGCTGCTCGGCACCGGGTTGTGCGGCGCCCTGACCACCTACTCGACCTTCTCGTACGAGACCCTGCGGCTGACCGAGACGGGAGCCGGGCTGTACGCCGCCGCCAACATCGTGGGCAGTGTGACGGTCGGTCTCGGTGCCGCGTTCCTGGGCGCGTCCATCGCCCAGACGGTGTGGTCGTAGGCCACCACGGCCGCGTCGACGGCCATGGAGCCACACCCGCACCTGGTAGGACAGTGCGCACCAGCTGTCCCTCCGACCCCCGGAACCGGATCACATGAGCGCCATCAGCGTCGGTCAGGCCATCGTCCTCGGAGCCGTCGAGGGGGTGACCGAATTCCTGCCCGTGTCCTCGACCGGCCATCTGAAGATCGTCGAGGGGCTGATGGACATCCCCGTCGACGACGACTCCGTCGTCGGGTTCTCGGCCGTCATCCAGGTCGGTGCGATCGCCGCCGTGCTCGTGTACTTCTTCAAGGACATCACGCGGATCGTCACCGCGTGGGTGCGCGGCCTGCGGGACAAGGAGGAGCGGTACCACCACGACTACCAGTTCGCCTGGTGGGTGATCTGCGCGACCATCCCCATCGTCGTCGTGGGCCTGGCCGCCAAGCCGCTCATCGAGGGGCCGCTCGCCTCCCTTTGGGTGGTCGCGGGCTCACTGATCGTGGGCAGCGGGGTGATGTGGGCGGCCGACCAGATGGGCCGGCACAAGCGGGGGGAGGACGACACCTCCTTCAAGGACGCCATGCTCGTCGGCAGTTCCCAGATCCTCGCCCTGCTCTTCCCGGGCTTCTCCCGCTCCGGCGCCACCATGTCCACGGCGCTCATGCTCGACCTCGACCGGGTCGCCGCCACCCGCCTGTCCTTCTTCCTCGGCATCCCCGCCCTGACCGGCGCCGGCATCTACGAACTGAAGGACGCCCTCGGCACGGGCACCGCCGTCCTGCCGCTGGCCGTCGGCACCCTCGTCTCCTTCGTCGTCGCCTACGCCTCCATCGCCTGGCTGCTGAAGTTCGTTGCCAAGCACTCCTTCAACGCCTTCGTGATCTACCGCATCGTCGTCGGGCTGCTGCTGTTCGGGCTCCTGGGCGCCGGAGTCATCAACAGCTGACCGCAAACGGAGCCCGGTCGAGGGCCCCTGACCCCGACTCGCCGTACCACACCCTCTTGCAGCGCCGCAGTATCTGGTGCACGACTCAAAGCGGAGGGGAATGCGCTCTTACACTGAGGGAACATGTTCGGGCACATGCGTGACGTACGGGGGAGACGATCACTGTGGGGCCAGAGCTAGGGCAAGTTCGGGTGCTGTCCGCAGACGGGTCCTTATGGGGAGCCGGGGTACTGGTGGCACCGGCCGGTGCGGGGCTGCATGTGCTGACGTGTGCGCATGTCGTCCTGTCGGCGCTGGGCGCTCCCGAGGAATGGATACCGGGCCGGGCCGGTGACGACGACTTGGCGCCGGGGCCCGGGGAACAACTCGTCGTCGATCTGCCCGGGCGCGGCTGGTCGGCGCTCGCTGACGTCGTACCGGGCGCCTGGTCGCCGCCCCCACCGCTGGACGGCCCGCAGGCCGGTGCCGCCATGGCGGACCGGGCCGACTTCGGCGTGCTGGCGCTCGGCTCCGACGCTCTCGCCCTTCCGCACGGCGCCGGCCCGCTGCCCCTCGCCGACCGCGTTCCGCAGGACGAGCGGCGCGTCGCGATCGTGGGGTATCCGAGGGGCGCGTCGGCCGGTCTCATCGCCACGGCACGGGTGACCGGGCGGGGCGGTCCCTGCCCGGAATGGATCCAGCTCGACAGTGTGCGCACGACGGGGGCACCGGTCGAGCGGGGCTTCAGCGGCGCCGCCGTCTGGGACCCCGCCGAACGACGCGTGGTCGGGCTCGTCACCGCCGCCCTCACGGACCGCGCGGCCAAGGTCGCCTGGATGCTGCCGATCACTACGGCCGCACGATGGTGGCCACCGCTCGCCGGTGCCGTCCGCGCGCCGGCCGCCGCGAGGTGCACGCCACCGTCGATCGAGGAACAGTACGAACTGGCCGACGCCCTGCTGGATGTGCCGCAGATCGGCCATGACGGCGGCCGACTGCTGCGCGCCCAGTTGCCTGCCGCCGTGCGCCGCCATGCCCCCGACCATCCATGGCCCCGGCAACAACTCCAGGGCCTCGTCCAGACCTGCGTCGACCGGCGCGGCGGCTGCGCCGCGTTACGCACGGCGGTACTCGGGCTGGGCGGCGAGGGCGCGCGGTCCGTGGCGGACGCCGTGGCGGTCCTTGACCGGATCTGCTGCGCCGCCGACCAGGCCTCGGGGAGCACGGATGACGCAGGCTGAGGCCGAGATCGGCGAGGAGTGGCGCGAACTGCCGAGATACCTCGTCGACGTTCTCGACGAGGTCTGCGCGTCGCTGGACGCCGCGGCCCTGCGGCAGGTCGTCCGCCGGTTCGGCGGGCGCAGTCGCGTCGCGGTGGAGAGCACCGAGCCGGTGGCGCGCAGGGTGGTACTGGTGCAGCTGATGGAGGAGATGTGCCTCCAGGAGGAGGGGCTGGCCCCACTGGTCCGGCACCTCGAACTACGCGAGGGCAACACCAAGGGAATCCAGCGGCTGAAGGCGTCGGTGGCCGCCTGGGAGGTCGAGCTCTTCGCCGCGGAGGAGTGGAACGAGATCTTCAACCTGCTCGACGAGGTGCACGTCCCCGATCTGCGCCGCTGGTACGCCGACTTCCTGCACTGCCGGGGGCGTTCCGGCCCGCCCGTCCACTGCACCGAGCCCTGGTCGGTGTTCCTGCACTCCGCGACACTCAACGCCCGTCCGCAGCAGGGCCTCCCCTGCTTCGAGTTGCTTCGGCAGCTGGCCCTGATATCCGACGGCGGCCGGCACTTCGCGCTGGCGGACTGGGCCGACACACACGACCCCGCCCCGGAGCCGTCGGAAACCCTGTACGAGCCGGCCGAGAAGACCGCGGCCACCCTGCGCACCGATGTGTGGAGCCCCACGAGTTACCTGGTCATCCGGTTACGGCCGATGCTGGACTCCGGCCGTGACACCGACATCCTGCTGTCGCACTGGTGGCGCGTGCACCCGGGGGAGCAGCAGCGGGGCGGGGACCGGCGCATCTCGCTGGAGCAGGCCGAGAAAACCGTTCGCGCGCTGATCCATAACGCGGAGAGCGAGTGGGCATATCTCAGGGCGGACATCGCCGTCGAGTTCGTTCTACCGCATGCCCTGATGGACCTGCGCGTGGAACGATGGCGCAAGACCGCTTTCCAAGGAGTGGGTGGGGTGTTGGGGGAGGATCACCACGTCGTTCTGCGCAGTCTGGACCGTCATGACCGCCGTGACCTGCACGGGCGTTGGGGCAGCCGGTGGCGGGCGTTCACCGAGGGCAACGCCGGACGGGTGCACTGGTTCCCGGAGGACGGCAGAGCCCACTTACTGTCCGAGCCGCCCCCCGCGGTCGTAGTGCTCAGTGAGGCACCCGGGAGCGCACAGGAGGATGCCTGGGCGCACAGGCGTACGGACGAGTTCGGGGAAGCACTGCGTGCGGGCGCTCCGATCGTGCTCTGGGATCGCAGGGGACTCGCGGATACCGCGTTTCGCGAGGAGTTACGCGATCTGCTGGAGCGTCATGACGCCCGGGCGTTGCCCGGTGTGGTCAAGGCGTTGCGCATTGCTGCCGCGGACCGCGATGCTGAGGCGAACGCTGTCGTCGGCCGTCATGTCGCTCTGCTGTGGGACGATCCCGACCGCATGCCGGTCGGTCCCGCCAGGAGTGGCGAGGACGCCGCCCGCACGGTCGTGGAGGAGGGCCAGTGACGCCACCTGACGACACGCCGGTACCCGGTCCGCAGCCACAGCCGTCCGTCGTCGACGGCGAGCGGCCGCGCTGGTGGATCTACCGGGGCACCGGTGAGCCTCTGCACGACACCACGCTCGGGGAACTGCTCCCGCCCCCACCACCATGGCGCGCGTTCCAGGGCGAACCCGTGGTCGGCGCACCGCCGGACGACACGCAGGAGACCGCACGCCGACTGGGCGGGCACCGGCCGGCCGGGTACTCCGCGGCGTTCGCACGCCGTGAGGCCGACCTGGTCAACGCCTCCCTGATGTTGCGTCGTCCCTTGCTGGTCAGCGGTCGCCCGGGCACCGGCAAGTCCAGCCTCGCCTACCGGATCAGCCGCGAGTTACGCCTCGGCCGGGTGCTGCGGTGGCACATCACCAGCAGGACCACGCTCCAGCGCGGACTGTACGAGTACGACGCCATCGGGCGCGTCCAGGACACGGCCGCGCTCCGGGCCGCCGCCGGTGACACCCCCGCGGACCGGACGGCCGGCGAGCCGGGCTCCGCCCCGCCCGACATCGGGGACTACATCCAACTCGGCCCGCTCGGCACGGCGTTGCTGCCGTACGACGAGCCCCGCGTCCTGCTCATAGACGAGCTCGACAAGAGCGACCTCGATCTCGCGAACGACCTGCTCAGCGTGTTCGAGGACGGCACGTTCACCATCCCGGAGCTACGGCGGGCCCGGCGACGGAATCCCATGGTCCGGGTGCAGACCGACGACCCCGAGGGGGAGGCGGACATCGCCGCGGGCGTGGTGAACTGCCGCGCCTTCCCGATCGTCGTGATGACGTCGAACAGCGAACGGGAGTTCCCCGCCGCGTTCCTGAGGCGCTGTCTGCTCCTACAGATGCCGGAGCCGGGTGACGACGACCTCGCGAGCATGGTCGCCGCCCACTTCGGGGACGAGTTGGCCGAGCGGTGGGGCGGCACCCTCATCGCCAACTTCCTCAAGCGCAGCCGTGAGCGCGGCGGGCTCTCCATCGACCAACTCCTGAACTCCTTCTATCTGGCCGCGTCCGGTTCGCCGCAGGACGACGACGACAAACTGCTCAGCCTCACCGAGGCCATCTGGCACCGGCTGGACGGGACCGGGCCGGCGGTGAGGGCCGAATGACGGACCCGACGGACGAACCACCTCCGGGCGGACCCACCTGGCCCGAATTCAGGGACGCGCTCTATCTCGCGGCCTGCCAGGACGCGGCCGCGCCCTACCGCGACTGGTCGCCACCGCGCCCGATCCGGCCGGCCAACGATGTCGACCTGCCACCGCGCCGCCGCGGAACCGGCGAGCCGGACCCGCCTCCGGCACCGGAACCGCACGACGAGCCGGCCCCGGGCGCCGGCGCCGCGCACAACGGCCGGGCACCGGACGGCCCCGGCCCCGCGGCCGGATCCCGTCCATTCCTGGACCGCGCCGAGGCCCTCGGCACGTTACGCGCGGACCCCGAGCCGGACTCGGAGCCCGTGACGTATCGCGAGACCGACGAGGAGAGCGCGGCGGTGTCCGCCCTCCCCAGGGGCGGCCTGGCCCTGGCCCGCGCCTTACGCCCCTTGCGCCTACGACGTCCCGAACCGGGCGCCCGGGAACTGGACGAAGAGGCGACAGTGGACCGGATCGCCGCGGACGACCTGTGGCTACCGGTCTGCCGCCAGCCCGACGAACGCCGCCTGAGCCTCGTACTCCTCATCGACAACGGCCCCTCCATGGAGCTGTGGACGAGCACAGTCCGCGAGCTCCGCGAGGTACTGGAGCAGACCGGGGCCTTCCGCAACATCACCGTGGCCCCCCTGGACGTCGGCGCGGCCGGACATGTCGTACGCCGTCAACGGCGACGCCCACCCACCGCTGCGGTCGGCCCGGACGACGTCGTGCTCGTGGTGACCGACGGCTTCGCCCAGTCCTGGCGCAACGGCAACGCCGCCGCGTTCCTGAGCTCCGCCGCCGGAACCTGCCCCACCGCGGTACTGAGCCTCATGCCGCAGGAGGTCTGGGAGTTCACCCTGCCCACCACGGTCCGGGCCCAGCTGGACGCGGCCGGCGCGGCCGTTCCCAACCGGATGCTGAGGCTCCTCGACATGAGCGGCTCCGGTGTGGAACTGGAGACGAGGACGCGCGCCGGCCGCTCGGACGCCGTTCCGGTGCCGGTGCTGGAGATGACCCCGGGATCCTTCGGACGCTGGGCGCGCCTGGTGGCCGGATCCGGGCGGCGGCACGCCTCGGCGGTGCTGCTCACCAGCCCACGCGGAGACCTGCGGGTGCCGCGGCAGTATGTCCTGCCGTGGTCGGACGGGGCGCCCGAACGGGCCCGGGACGCGGTCAAGCAGTTCCTGGCCCAGGCGTCACCGGTCGCCGTGGCCCTGGCCCGCCGCCTTGCCGCGGCCCCCCTCAATCTTCCGGTCATGCGTCTCATCCAGCGTTCCCTGCCGGGTGCCGAGGCATGGAACCTCGCCGAGATCATGCTCTTCGGGCTGTTGCGGCGCACCGATCGGCGCATCGACGCGGAGGACGACCGGCAGGTCTCCTTCGACTTCGGTGAAGGCGTCAGGGAGGAGCTCCTGGGCCTGGGGTCGCGGGCCGAGACCATGGGGGTGCTGCGTCAGGTGGCGGCCCATCTCGGCCCGCGCCTGGCCACCACCATCGCGGGCGGTGAGAGGCTCGTCGAATGGCGGCTGAGCGCCGCTGACCCTCCCGTCACCGCGCGGACACGCCCCTTCGTGCGCCCCCTGCATTCCGCGCTCTCCGCCCTCTCCGGGCCCTACCTCGCCCGCGCCGGACGGCTCAAGCGACTACTGCGCGAAACGGATGTCAAGCCGCCACCGGTCAGTGTGCCGCAGAGTGATCCATCCACTACGGTTGGCGATCATCCGCACTCGCCGCAGCCCGCCTCGAACGGGCAGGCAAACCCGTCGAAAAAAGCCCCAGGAGGTTCCGTGCCCACCGCGTCGCAGCCCGTCCCGACCGTAATTCGAACGGATGCGCCGCCGCGCTTGTGGGGGAATGTTCCGCAGCGGAACCGAAACTTCACCGGGCGCGAAGAACTCCTCGACCACCTGAACAGGCGATTGACCGAGGGGACCACCGCGGTCCTCCCCGAAGCCCTGCACGGAATGGGCGGGGTGGGGAAATCCCAGATCGCGATCGAATATGTCTATCGACGAAGTCGTGACTATCGACTCATCTGGTGGATTCCAGCCGAACAGACCAATCTGATCGTGCAGTCCCTGATCGAACTCGGGGAACAGATGAGCCTGCGGGCAGGCGCTGACCGAAGCGCTGTACCTGCGGTTCTGGAGGCCTTGCGGGTGGGCGAACCCTACTCGAACTGGCTCCTGGTCTTCGACAATGCGGAAGATCCGCATGAAGTCAGGCAGTTCTTCCCGAATGACGGGCCGGGGCGGGTGCTGGTGACGTCCCGAAATGCCCAGTGGTCGAGCTTGGCCAATTCCCTTGAGGTCGATGTGTTTGCACGTGAGGAAAGCGTGGCGCTGATCAAGCGCCGAAGTCCGGAGATTCCCCAGGACGCGGCCGACCGGCTCGCCGACTCGCTCGGCGACCTGCCCCTGGCCGTGGAGCAGGCCGCGGTGTGGCTCGCGGAAACCGGAATGCCGGTACATCAGTATCTCGATCTCTTCGAGACGAAATACGCGGAACTCCTCCGGGTGGATCCTCCGGCCGATTACGACCTGCCGGTGGCCGCGGCGTGGAACGTCTCACTGGACCGGCTGCGGGAGGATCACCCGGCGGCGCTCCAATTGCTTCAGGTCTGCGCGTTCTTCGCGCCCGAGCCGATCGACTGGGACTTCTTCTCCGCGGTCCGCGGCGTGGCGGCACCGACGGCATTGCGCGCCGCGCTGGACGACCCCATCAAGCTGGCGCGCGCGGTCCGCGAGATCGGACGGTACGCGCTCGCCCGCATCGACCACCGGAAGTCGACCATCCAGGTGCACCGTCTGGTGCAGCGCGTGCTCATCGAGCAGATGAACAGCCACGAGCGCGCCGAGATGCGGCACTGCGCCCACGAGATCCTCGCGCACTCCGATCCCCGCAATCCCCAGCGCTCCTCCATGTGGCCCCGGTACTCGGCGCTGCTGCCGCATGTCCGGGCCTCCGGCATGGTCGAGTGCCAGGAGGGCTGGGTCCGGGAACTGGTGCTCAACGAGGCCCGGTTCCTGCTCGCCCGGAGCGACTACAAACCCGCCCTGGAGGCCGCGGAGGACGCCGCGTCCCGGTGGCGCAGCCTGCTCGGCGACGATCACGAGCATGTGCTGTCCATCGACCAGGTGCGGGTCGAGGCGCTGCGCTGGCTGGGGCGCTACACGGAGGCGTACGAGGTCCAGTCCGAGCTGGTCGAGCGCTGCCGCCGGGTGCTGGGGGAGAGCCATGAGTCCACCCAGCGTGCCCTGAGCTTCCTGGCGCTCGTCCTGCGCGCCCGTGGTGACTTCTACCAGGCCCGCGAACTGGACCAGCGGGCCCACGAGACGACCTTGCGGGAACTGGGCGCCGACGACCCCGGCACCTTGCAGGCCGCGCACAACTACGCGGTGAGCCTGCGGCTGGCGGGCGACCTGGAGCAGGCCTCCCGTCTGGACGAGGACACCTATCAGCGCAGAGTGGAGGTCATCGGTGACGATCATCTGCAGACCCTCAACACCCTGCACCAGCTGTACATCGACCTCCAGGAACTCGGCAGGTTCCAGCAGGCCCTGGAGGGCCAGGAGGCGCTGCGGGAGCGGGCCGTGCAGATGCTCGGTGAGGAGCATTCGCTGACGGTCTGGGTCACCCGTGAACTGTCCGTCACCCGCCGCAAGATCGGGGACCACGCCGGTGCCCTGGACCTGTCCTCGAAGGTGCTGGACGTGCTGCGGCGCAAGCAGGGCGAGAAGTCCCTCGACACGGTCCGGGCGGCGCTGAACCACGCGACCGACCTGCGCCAGACCGGCGACCTCGCCGGTGCCGCGACGCTGGGCCGGCAGACCATGCTGTACATCCGCGAACTCCTCGGCCCCGAGCACCCCCACACCTACGCCACCGCGACCAACCTCGCGGTCACGCTGCGGCTGCTGGGCCAGATCGAGGAGTCCCGCACCCTCGACGAGGAGGCGGTGCGCGGGCTGAGCCGGGTCCTGAGCGAACGCCATCCGCGCACCATGCTGGCGCGGACCAACCTCGCCAGTGACCACTTCGCCCTGGGCGAGGTGCGCCACGCCCACGACATCGACGTGGAACTGCTGCGTCTGAGCATCGAGGCCCGGGGCGAGGAACACCCCTCGACGCTGGCGATCCGGTTGAACCTGTCCTACGACCTCAAGGGCCTGGGCCAGACCGTCGAGGCGAAGGAGCAGTACGAACGGGCTCTGAGCTCATTCCGCCGGGTGCTGGGCATCGAGCACCAGGCCACCCGGGACGCCACCAACGGCATCCGGGCCAACTGCGACATCGACGCGCTCAGCATCTGAGTCCGATGGCGCCGGGCGGGACGCGAGCCAGCCCGCCAGCGCCTCGGGACCGGACGGCTGCGTACCGAGCCGTCGGAGTGCCGTGTGGAGCGCCAGGACGATCTCCGGGCGCTCCACCAGCAGCCGGGCGGCGTCGGTCCGCTGTGCCAGCCCGATCCCGGCCCAGGTCTCGGGGGACGAGGGCTGCCGGCGGAACCAGTCCAGCGCCGCTTCCGTGTCCCCCGACACCAGCAGCACGTCTCCGAGGGTGGCGCCCTTGATGCCCAGGGGGTGCAGCTGTCCCTCGTCGATCTGGCGCCGTACGTCGGCGAAGGACTCCCGGTCGGTGCACCAGAGGCGGGCGAGCCACGTCCGCGCGGCTTCCCGGCCGGACGGCCCCGAGGCACCGCTCCCGGGCGGCCGTATCCGGGCGTGGGGCAGCTCCGCCGGTGGCGGCCGGCCGCTCGAGAACCGTTGGGCCAGGGACACCGCCTCCTCGGGCTCCACGGCGAGGTGCGCCGCACGCCACACGGCACGCTCGGCGTCGTAGGACAGCTCGGCGGACCGGCGCGCGGCCGTGTGCGCGGGCTCGGGAGCGGGCGTCCGGCGGAAGAACGCCGCCAGCCCCTCCACCACGAGCGCACCGGCCCGGCTCAGCCCCGGCGCGTCCTCCAGCGAGGCCAGAGCGGTGCCCAACTGCCGGTGGTGCAGGGTGAATTCGAATTCGGCGCGCTCCGGTTCCACGGCTGTGCGCGCCTGCCAGTAGGACAACACGCCGGTGAACGCGTGCGCGCCGAACAGCAGCCCCCGCAGCGGTCGGGGGTCGGCGCGCCAAGGGGCGAAATAGGTGGGCTCGGGGCCCTCGTGCACCGGGAGGAACAGCGGAACGAGTTCGGCGAGGGAGCTCAGCAGGTGATGACGGGCCTCGTGGATGAGGACGGCCGACATCGCCGAGGCGTCGAGGGGGAGGGACAGGGTCACCGCGCCCGGTGCGTCGGGGGCCGTGGCGCTGACGGCCCGCAGCTCGCTCGGGCCCTCCACCGGCACGACGGTCCTGACCATGGCGGTGACGAGCCGGTGGGCGTCGGGCTGTGTCCGGCGCAGCAGCGCGTCGCTCTCGGCGAGCAGACCGTGCCAGCGCTCCAGCGTCCGGGGCGCGAGCGAGACCGGATCGGTCAGGAAACGGAAATCGCGGAACGGGCTGAGATGGTCGAGGGCGGGTCCCGTGCCGTCGGGGCGGGGGAGCGGATGCCAGCCGTCCGCGGGCCGGGCCGGATCTTGCGGCAGCCGCACCGAACCCTGATCGCCGAGGACGAGGGTCCCGCTGGGGCCGTGCTCCAGCGTCACGACCGCCCAGTCGCCCCGGCCCACCGGGTCGGTCACTCCGAGCGACGGCAGCCAGAGCCGCCCGCGATAGGCCGGGACACGTAAGTTGACGCGCATGTCGGCTCGGACGGCCGCCGCGCCCGTCAGCGCCGCGAACAGGGAAGCCTCCGCCCACGCGGGAATCTGCGAGCCCACGGCCGCCGCCCCGTGCCTCAGCCGGCGCAGTAGGGGGAACGCCCAGGATCCGACGCACGGGTCCGAGAGAACGGCCTCGACGGCCTCAGGGGCACGCTCCTGTGCCCCGGCGAGCAGGCGCCAGGCCGTGGCCGGGCGGGTCGGTTTCTCCGGGGCCGGCCGCAGCACGTCCTCCGAGCGGCTCAGCCAGGTCAGGATCGCCGAGAGCGCGAGCAGCAGCCGACTGCGCTGCGAGGAGCGCAGCAGCCCCAGATCCGCGTCGTCCACCTGGCCCGTGGCCACCGCGGTCAGCGTCGGCAGGGGCAGGCGGAACCTCTCAGCCCTGCTCAACTCTCACGCGAGGCACCCGCCGGTACCACCGGGGCGGTTCCGCACAAGGCGGCCATGCCGCTCTCGCACAGGGGCATGGGAGAGGTCGTCAGGCCGCCCAGCAGGCCGACGAGTGCCGTAGGGAGCAGGTCGAGCCCTCCCAGATCGGCCAAAGGCACATCCGACAGGTCTATGAGGTCCGACTGAAAGGACTCCACCGATACCGCTGTGTCCACCATGTCATCCATGGTGACGAACCCCGGGCCGCCTGGGAAGACCAGCAAATGGACAGCCGTGAGGACGGCACATGCGGGGCGACCGCAACATGAAATTGTTCTGGCCCCTCCTTGACAGCCCCCTCGTGCTGCCCGCAGGATCTCGTCCGTGAACCTGTCAGACAGCCGGACAGCCAGTCAGCCTCCCCGTCGCGTCAGCGCCATGGAAGCGGTGCTGGCGCATCTGCGCGACGCCATCGAGCGCGGCGAGTACGCCGTCGGCGACAAGCTGCCCTCCGAGGCGGAGCTCTGCCGCACCCTGGAGATCAGCAGGCCCGTACTGCGCGAGGCCCTGCGGGCCCTGCAGACCATGGGCCTGACCGTCTCCAAGACCGGCAAGGGCACCTTCGTCGTCGCCAGCACCGTCGAGGACCCCACCTTCGGCGACTACTCGGCCAGCGACCTGCTGGAAGTGCGCCGGCACGTCGAGATCCCGGTCGCCGGGTACGCGGCACTGCGCCGCACCCCGGAGAACCTGGACCACCTGGCTCATCTGCTCGACCGCATGGAGCGGGAGACGGACACCACCGCGTGGGTCGCGATGGACACCCTCTTCCACCTGGCCGTGGCCGAGGCCGCCCAGAACCCGGTCTTCCGCCGGGTCATCGAGGAGATCCGGGACGCACTGGCGCGTCAGTCGGCCTTCCTCAACGAGCTGGGCGGTCGCCGCGAGCAGTCCAACCGGGAGCACCGGGCGATCGTGGAGGCGCTGATCGACGGTTCCGAACTCGACGCGACCGACGCCATGGCCCATCACCTGGACCGCGTCGAGACCACCCTCACCGACATCGTGCGCCCCGCGCGCACGGACAGCACCACGGAAGGCGGACCCGAGGCGTGAGCGAACAGCACCTCAAAGAAGAGACGCGCCCCTCGTCCGGTCACGTAGACGTCGGAGACCACGGCTACAGCAAGTCGCTGAAGGCCCGGCACGTCAACATGATCGCCATCGGCGGTGCCATCGGCACCGGCCTGTTCCTAGGGGCCGGCGGGCGACTCGCCGACGCCGGCCCGTCCCTGTTCATCGCCTACGCGGTCTGCGGCGTCTTCGCCTTCCTCGTCGTCCGCGCCCTCGGCGAACTCGTCCTGTACCGGCCCTCCTCCGGCGCCTTCGTGTCGTACGCCCGCGAGTTCATGGGTGAGAAGGGCGCGTACACGGCCGGCTGGATGTACTTCCTGAACTGGGCCACCACCGGCATCGCCGACATCACCGCGGTCGCCACCTACACCCACTACTGGGGCATGTTCTCCGACATCCCGCAGTGGGTGATCGCCCTCATAGCCCTCGCGGTCGTCCTGACCGTGAACCTGATCTCGGTGAAGTTCTTCGGCGAACTGGAGTTCTGGTTCGCGATCATCAAGGTCGGCGCACTCGTCGTCTTCATGCTCATCGGCATCTTCCTGCTGGTCACCCAGCAGCCCGTGGACGGCCACACCCCCGGCCCGTCCCTGATCACCGACAACGGCGGCGTCTTCCCCAACGGCCTGCTCCCGATGCTGCTGATCGTCCAGGGCGTCGTCTTCGCCTACGCCTCCGTCGAGCTGGTCGGCGTCGCCGCCGGTGAGACCGAGAACCCCGAGAAGATCATGCCCAAGGCGATCAACTCGATCATGTGGCGTGTCGGTCTGTTCTACGTCGGCTCGGTCCTCCTGCTCTCGATGCTGCTGCCCTGGTCCTCGTACAAGGCGGGCGAGAGCCCCTTCGTCACCGTCCTCTCCAATATCGGAGTCCCGGCGGCCGGCGGCGTCATGAACCTGGTGGTCCTGACGGCCGCCATGTCGTCCCTAAACTCCGGCCTGTACTCCACCGGCCGCATCCTGCGCTCCATGGCGATGTCCGGCTCCGCCCCGAAGTTCACCTCGGTGATGAGCCGCAGCCAGGTCCCGTACGGCGGCATCCTGCTGACCAGCGGTATCTGTGTGCTGGGCGTCGGACTCAACTTCGTCGTCCCCGCCGAGGCGTTCGAGATCGTGCTGAACTTCGCGGCGATCGGCATCCTCGCCACCTGGGGCATGATCATGCTCTGTCACCTGCTCTTCTGGCAGAAGACCCAGAAGGGCGAACTCACCCGCCCCGGCTACCGACTGCCGGGCTCCCCCTGGACCGAAGTAGTGACGCTGGCCTTCCTCGCCTCCGTCCTGGTCCTCATGTACGCCGACGGAGGCGCCGGCCGCACCACCGTGCTGTGCCTGCCGCTGATCGTCGCGGCGCTGGTCGCGGGCTGGTACGGCATTCGCCGCCGGGTCGCCCGCGCTTCCACCAAGGCCGACGCGTGAAACCCGTGTCGGTCGACGACTCCACATCGACCCACGACAAACAGGCAGCCAGGCAGTGATGTACAGCAGCTCCATAGCGGACGCACCCCTTGTCCGCGAACCCCTCCACGCCCCCGTCGCCCACCTCATACGCGGCGGAATGATCGAAGGCATCCACTACGGCTCCGTCGTCGTCCTCGGTGACGACGGCGAGGTCCGGTTCCAGCTCGGTGACATCGAGGCCGCCTTCTACCCACGCTCGGCGCTCAAGCCGGTCCAGGCCGTCGCCATGGTGCGGGCCGGGCTCCCGCTCGACGGTGAGCTGCTGTCCCTCGCGGCGGCCAGCCACTCCGGCGAGGAACGCCACCTCGCCGGGACCCGGCGCATCCTCGAACTCGCCGGGCTCACGGAGGATCATCTGCGCAACGTTCCGGACCTGCCGTTCGATCCGGTTGTCCGGGACGTCTGGGTACGGGAAGGGCGTGCGCCCTCTAGGCTCGCCCAGAACTGTTCCGGGAAGCATGCGGCGATGTTGTACACATGCGCGCTGAACGGGTGGTCCTTGGACGACTATCTCGACCCTGGGCATCCTCTTCAGCAGGCGATCGCCGAGATTGTCGAGGACCTCACCGGGCAGCGGATCGCTCGGGTGACCGTCGATGGGTGCGGGGCGCCGTTGTTCGCGGTTTCTCTGCATGGGCTTGCCCGTGCCGGTGCGCGGATCACCTCCGCGGCTCCGGGTACGCCCGAGGCTCGAGTGGCCGATGCGATGCGGGAGCATGCGGAGATGGCCTCTGGGGCCGGGCGAGATGTGGCCGTGTTGATGCGGGCCGTGCCGGGGTTGCTGGCGAAGGACGGCTTTGAGGGCGTGCAAGTCGCTGCGCTGGCGGACGGGCGGGCCATTGCCGTGAAGATTGCCGACGGGGCGAGTCGGGCGCGGGTGCCTGTGGCTGCCGCCGCGCTTGCGTTTGCCGGGGTCGAGCCTGAGTTGCTCACCGAGTTTCAAGGTGAGGCGCTGCTTGGGGGCGGGCGGGAGGTCGGGCGTGTGCGGCCCGTTCGTTCGCTGGAGCCGGTTGTGGTTTCGGCTTGCGCTTGAGGAATTGCCGGATTTCTTGTGTGGCGGCTGCGGGTCCGTCGTGGCTTGTCGCGCCCACGCGGCGGTAGCCGCAAATCGATACAGCCCCGCGCCCCTTTGGGGCGCGCTCACCCTCAACCCTCTTGAAAGAAGAACCGTTTCCCCATGAACGCCGCTGTCCGTAGCGAACACGATCTGCTCGGCTACCGTGACGTGCCCGCCGACGCCTACTGGGGTGTCCACACCCTGCGTGCCACGGAGAACTTCCCGATCACCGGCACTCCCATCTCCGCCTACCCGCACCTCATCGACGCCCTGGCCGCCGTCAAGGAGGCCGCTGCCCTCGCCAACGAGGAGCTTGGGCTGCTGGAGCCGAAGAAGGCCGCCGCCATCGTCGCCGCCTGCCGGGAGATCCGGAGCGGTGAGCTGCACGAGCAGTTCGTGGTCGATGTCATCCAGGGTGGCGCGGGCACCTCGACCAACATGAACGCCAACGAGGTCGTGGCCAACCGGGCGTTGGAGCTGCTGGGGTACGAGAAGGGGCAGTACCAGTACCTGCACCCCAACGAGGACGTCAACCTCGGGCAGTCGACCAACGACGTCTATCCGACCGCCGTCAAGATCGCGACGGTCTTCGCGGTGCGCGGGCTGCTCAAGGCGATGTCCGTGCTCCAGGACGCTTTCGCCCGCAAGGCCGTCGAGTTCCGCGACGTGCTGAAGATGGGCCGTACGCAGCTCCAGGACGCGGTGCCGATGACGCTCGGGCAGGAGTTCTCGGCGTATGCCGTCATGCTCGACGAGGACCGGTCCCGGCTCGCCGAGGCGGTCGAGTTGATCCATGAGATCAATCTGGGCGCCACGGCCATCGGCACGGGCCTGAACGCCCCCGCCGGATACGCCGAGTCCGCCCGCCGCCACCTCTCCGAGATCACCGGGCTGCCGCTGGTCACCGCCGCCAACCTGGTCGAGGCGACCCAGGACTGCGGGGCGTTCGTCCAGATGTCCGGCGTGCTCAAGCGGATCGCCGTCAAGCTCTCCAAGAGCTGCAACGACCTGCGGCTGCTGTCGTCCGGGCCGCGCGCCGGCCTCGGCGAGATC
>NZ_BNBM01000009.1:0-355714 GCF_014655715.1 Streptomyces lanatus
CACACCGCACTCGGCGGCCACCCACCGATCAGCCGCGTGAACAACCCTGCGGGTCAATACATCTAGGGCTTGTGCTGCCAGCCTCGGTCGGTGCGGGTCAGTTCCCGGAAGCCGGCCGTGGTCAGGGTGTCGATCGTCGTGGTGTCGTCGGTCGACTCGTAGGCCAGGAGGCGGTCGACGCCGCACAGTCGTAGCCAGTCCGCGGCCTGGCCCAGGAGCCAGTGCTCCAGGCCCTCGCCGTGCAGGTTGCCGAGGTCGGCCAGGCCTGTGCCGCGGGTCTGGCGTTCCGGGCGGGACAGGGCCGTGTCGACCTCGATGAAACCGAGGAGGCGGCCATCGGCGGCGTGCGCCGTGAAGCGGGTGCCGCACTCCCCCAGGGTGCGGTCGACGGTGACCCCGGGGCGCGGCCCGGACGGCGGCAGGTCGGCCACGTGCGCGATCAGGATCGTCTCGGTGCCGCCCACGTGCCGGAAGCCGGCGCGGTCGTAGAGGGCGCGGATGTGCGGCCAGTTGCGGGGCAGGCCGTAGACCGCCGGGGCGGGGAGTTCACCGCTCGCGTACCGGGCGCGTACGTCCCAGCGGGCCAGCTGTGCCAGGCAGGCGTTCATCAGGAGGTCGGCCGCCTCGTCAGAGTCGGGCCAGAAGGAGGCGGGCGGGCGGAAGACGAACCAGTCGATCTCGCCGATGTCCCGGTAGGCCGGGCCCACCTCGTCGTCGGCCCGGTAGCGCAGCAGATGGGCGGGGCCACGACATGGCCGCGCTGCTCGGCGACGAGCGTGGTGCGCTCGCTCACCCAGGGGTCGGTGAGGAACTCGTCCGGCTGTCGCTCCAGGGCGCTGAGCACCGTGTTCACGGAGACGGACACGCCGGGGACGACGGCGGCGACATGCAGATTGATCAGTTCGGTGAGCTGGTCGCGGTCGGCGCGGCGGAAGGGGCGCACCTCGGGCGCGGGCATGCGGGACCTCCGGTCGGTGAACGGTGTCGGGAGGCCGCCATGCGATGCGGTACGGGGTCGAGGGTACGGCGGTGGCGGCGCCGGGCTCCAGTGGTTTCGCGCCGGATGGCCTGGGCCGTGGGTGAGGCATAGCGTGCTGGAAGGGGTTCGGTTTCCTGTGGGAGGAGCGCCATGAAGCTCGACAAGCCGGTGACCGGCGGGCCCTGCTGGACCGAGCTCGGCACCAGTGATCTGGCCGGGGCCGGGCGGTTCTACGAGGCGTTGTTCGGCTGGCGCACCGAGACCGATCCGCGTCAGGAGGCCGGCGGCTACACGGTCGCGCACCTCGGGGACGCGGCCGTGGCCGCGCTGACGCCGCTGTACCAGGAGGGGCAGCCGGTGGCGTGGAACGTGTCGTTCGCGGTGACGGACGCCGATGCCGCCGCCGAGCAGGTGACGCAGGCCGGTGGCACGGTGCTGGTCGGTCCGATGGACGTGTTCGACGTGGGCCGTTTCGCGGTGGCCGTGGATCCGACCGGGGCGGCCTTCCAGCTGTGGCAGGCGCGGTCGTTCCCGGGCGCGGGCCTGCTCAACGCGCCCGGCTCGCTGGGCTGGGTGGAGCTGCTGACGCGGGCCCCGGAGCGGGCCGTGGAGTTCTACACGACCGTGTTCGGCTGGAGCGTCAACGCCTCCGAGTACTACACGCAGTGGGGCGTCGAGGGCGCCGACTTCGGCGGCATGGTGAGGATGGACGACAAGTTCCCGCACGAGGTGCCGGCGCACTGGCTGCCGTACTTCGCCGTCGAGGACGTGGACACCACGGCGGCGGACACGACACGGTCGGGCGGCACCATCCTCATGGAGCCCACCTCGCAACCCGGCGGGCGGCGCCTCGCCGTGCTGCGGGACCCGCAGGGGGCGGTGTTCGGTGTGTACCGCTCGCCCGATGCGAGCTGACCCCGGATCAGGTCAGGCGCGCGGCGCCCAGCCGCCCCTCAAGGCGGCCGAGCAACTCGCCGAGCAGGGAGGCGAGTTCGCCCCGTCCCTCGGGTTCGAGCTCGGACAGTACGGTCGTCTCGTACGCGAGTTGCTCCGGCAGGACGCCGTCGACGAGGTCCCGGCCGGCGTCAGTGAGGCGGAGGTGGGCGACGCGCCGGTCGCGGGTGTCGCCGCGGCGCTCGACCAGGCCGCGCTCGGCGAGCTGCTTGAGGCGTTTGGTGACGGCGGCGCCCGAGGAGAAGGTCTCGCGGGCGAGTTCACTGGGCGTCAGCTCATGGCCGGTGCGGCGCAGCGCGCCGAGCAGATCGAACTCGGGGCGGCTCAGGCCCGCCCGGCGCAGCGGAGCGTCCTCGGCCTGCTGGAGGAGGGCGGCGCAGCGGTTGATACGGCCGATGATCTCCATGGGCCCGGTGTCGAGGTCGGGATGGACGGTCTGCCACTGCCGGACCACCCCGGCCACCGTGTCCTGTCTCGTCCCGGTCGGCCCGCCGCTGGTCCCCGTCATGGCCGTACGCCCTCCATAGTGTCCGCCCGTGCGCTGGTCCGGGAGCGGTGTCCTGCTTCGCCCCGTAGCGGCGAGCGTACGTGGTCGGTGACGCTCGGCACGCGCGACCCGCGCCCGGTGGCGCTGACCTGCCGTGCTCCGGTGAATGCTCCCCGTGTACACCCTTGCGCTCGCGTGCGCGCCGCACGGCCGGGGCATCGACGGACTGTCCGAGACCGTCGAGCGGGGAGGTGCGCGTGCACGGACCGGCTTCGCCCGGCTGGCTGCTGGTCGCGCTGTGTGCGGCGACCGGTGCCTACTGCCTGCTGCGGATGCGCAGCCATGTCGAGGAACAGCGCCGGACCGCGGGCGGCGAGGCGCTGATGGGCTTCGGGATGGCCGCGATGGCGGTGCCCGCCGCGGCGTTCACCCCGCCGTCGTGGGCCTGGCTCCTGTACGTCACCGTGTTCGGGGCGGCCGCCCTGCACGCCCTGTGGGCGGCGCGGGCGGGCGGGCACCATGTGCACCACCTGGTGGGCGCCTCGGCCATGGTCTACATGTCCGTCGCGATGGCGGACTCCCCCGGCCATCACGGCGGGTCCGGCGTCCCGCCGGTGACGGTAGCGCTGCTGCTGTACTTCACGGGATATGTGCTGCTGTCCGGCGTACGGCTGGTGCCGGTGACGGCCGGTGGTGGCGTGGGCGTCGGGTGGGGTGACCGGCCGGAGTTGTCGCGGGCCTGCCGGCTGTCGATGGGGATCGCGATGGTGGCGATGCTGCTGACGCTCTGAGGCCGCGGTCCGCGTTTCTGTCGGGCATCTCGCCCCACAGTGGCCTTCCGCCCCATCGGTCGGCGAGGATCGCACTATGCACATCCAGTCCGTCGAGTCCCCGCCCCGCCCGCCCGCCGAGCGCAGCGCCGTCTCCCGCTGGGCCGGTGGCCTGGCCCTGTGCTCCGTAGTCCTTTTCGTCCTCGTCGCGATCAGATGGTCCCCGCTGATGGCCGTCGACGGCGACGTCGCGGAGACCACGCACCGCTGGGCGGTCGACGAGCGCGGGGTCACGCATGCGTTCCGCATCCTGACGGACTGGGTCTGGGATCCATGGACGATGCGCATCCTGACGTTCGCGGTCGCGGTCTGGCTGTGGCGCAGAGCCGCGCGGTGGACGGCGCTGTGGCTGGTGGCGACCTGCGCGCTCGCCACGGCGATCCAGCAGATCCTCAAGGCGCTGCTCGACCGCCCGCGCCCCGTCTGGCCCGACCCCGTCGACTCCGCCCACTACGCCGCCTACCCCTCCGGCCACGCCATGACAGCCACGGTGGTCTGCGGCCTTCTGCTGTGGCTCCTGCACCGCTACGGCGCCGAAGGCACCCTGTGGCGCACGGCGGTCACCGTGGCGGCCGTGTCCGTGGCGGGCGTCGGGCTGACCCGGATCTGGCTGGGCGTCCACTGGGCGACGGATGTCGTCGGTGGCTGGCTGCTGGGGGCTCTGGTGGTGGTGCTCGCGGTGGGCGTGCACGCCCGTTGGCGGGGGTGAGCTCGGGCCGATCTTCCCGCGCGGCGGAACTCGGGCCCGTAGGATCCGAATCATGACCGCAGTTCTGTTCGATTTCTCCGGCACCCTGTTCCGTATCGAGTCCACCGAGTCCTGGCTGCGCGGAGCGCTCGCCGAGGCCCAGGTGGAGCTCGCCGAGGCCGAGTTGGTCGAGGCGGCGCAGGCGCTGGAGGCGATGGGCGCGCTGCCGGGCGGGGTGGATCCCTCCTGGCTGCCGGAGGATGTCGCGAGCGTGTGGGGCGTGCGGGACAAGAGCGCGGAGCTGCACCGCGCCGCCTACACCGCCCTCTCCCGGCATGTGGAGTTGCCCGACGACCGACTGCACGACGTGCTCTACGACCGCCACATGGCGCCGGCCGCGTGGGAGCCGTACCCGGACACCGCCGAGGTGCTGGGGGCGCTGCGGGAGCGGGGCATCGGCGTGGGCGTGGTCAGCAACATCGGCTGGGATCTCCGTCCCGTGTTCCGGGAGCACGGTCTCGACCCGTTCGTGGACACCTATGTGCTGTCGTTCGAGCACGGCATCCAGAAGCCCGACCCGCGGCTGTTCGCGGCCGCCTGCGAGGCGCTCGACGCCGATCCGAGCGATGTGGTCATGGTCGGTGACAACCGGCGCGCGGACGGCGGTGCGGCGGCGCTGGGCTGCGCGGTGCACTTCGTGGACCATCTGCCGGCGGCGCAGCGACCGGACGCGCTGCGGCCGGTGCTCGATCTGGTGGGTCCGGCATGAACCGGCAGGCGAAGAAGTAGCCTCCGGCGACCATCAGGGGGTCGAGCCCGCCCCGGACGATCCCCCGCGTCGCCCGGGGCAGACGACAACCCCGACCAGGCCGTATCGAGGCCGGGCCGGACGCGCTGAGTATAGTTGGCTGGCAGCCAGTCAACGCAGGAGTTACAGCATGTCCCCGCGCAGCGCCTCGGTCAATGAAGAGTTGCGGCGGCGTTCCCGGGAGCGGCTTCTGCAGGCGGCGGTGGAGCTGGTCGGCGAGCGCGGCTACGAGGCGACCACGCTGGGCGACATCGCGGACCGGGCCGGCTCGGCGCGCGGATTGGTGTCGTACTACTTCCCCGGCAAGCGCCAGCTTGTGCAGTCCGCCGTGCACCGGCTGATGCACCGCACGCTGGAGGAGGCGCTGGAGCGCGAGCCGCACACCGAGGACGGCAGTGAGCGGATGGCCCGGGCCATCGACGCGATCCTGGGCCTGGCCAGCGAGCGGCCGGTGCTCATGCGCCAGCACATGGCGGGGATCCTCCAGGCCGAGGGCTTCATGCAGTGCCCCGAGCAGCGGCGGCTGGCGGAGCTGCTGCGGGACACCTGCGTACGGCGCGGCTCACCGGACGTCGACGCCGATTACCCCATGTTGCGCGCCCTGCTCATGGGCGCGGTGTACGCGGCGCTCGTGCCCGGGGTCCCGATGTCCGTGCCGGTGCTGCGGGCCGAGCTGTTCAAGCGCTACCGGCTGGACTGGGAGCTCGGGGTCCCGCCGGACACGGGCTCCGCGCCCGGCGGGACGTGCGTCACCGATCTGTCGCGCTACTTCGCGACCGGATCGACCGAATCCTCATCCGATCGCCCGGACGGTCAGTCGAAGTAGTCCGGCTGGGTCTGGACGTTGAGTTCGCGCAGCTTGACCCAGCGGGCCGGGTCGGTGCGCCGGTCGTGGAGCTTCAGTACGTCGAAGCCCCTCGCGAGCTCGTTCGAGTAGATGTAGCCGTTGTAGTAGTACGCCGACCACGAGCCGCCGGAGCGGATCGTGTCCGTGGTGAGCGGACCGCGGTCGAAGTAGGCGATCTCCTTGGGGCGGGCCGAGTCGGTGAAGTCCCATACGGAGATGCCGCCCTGGTACCAGGCCTGGACCATGATGTCCTTGCCCTTCACCGGGATCAGCGAGCCGTTGTGGGCGACGCAGTTCTCGGTGTCGGCCTGGTGGCGGGGGATCTTGAAGTAGCTGCGGAAGACCAGCTTGCGCTTGTCGCCCTTGCCCACGATGTCGTAGATGCCGTCGGCACCGCGGTCCGGGCCGGTCTGCGCGTTGCAGGTGGCGGCGCTGCCACCGCCGAGCTCGTCGGTGAAGACGACCTTGTTCGCCTTCTGGTTGAAGGTCGCCGAGTGCCAGAACGCGAAGTTGACGTCGTCCCGGACCTGGTCGATGACCTTCGGACGCTCCGGATCCTCGATGGACAGCAGGATGCCGTCGCCCATGCAGGCACCGGCGGCCAGGTCCTTCGAGGGCAGCACCGTGATGTCGTGGCAGCCGGTGGTCTTGCGCTGGCCGCCGGGCGGGCCGGGGTTGCCGCCGCCGTCCGGGCCCTCACCGGGGAAGAGCACCGGGAAGCTCACCACGGCCGCCTTCTCGGGTGCGTGGCGCGGGACCTTGATCACGGAGATGCCGTCGTGCGGGGGCTGGCAGTCCGGGTAGGTGGCGTCGGGTGAGTACGAGGAGACGTAGATGTAGACGTTCCTGCGCTCGGGGACCAGCGTGTGGGTGTGCGAGCCGCAGGCCGTCTCGACGGCGGCGACGTACCTGGGGTTGCGCTTGTCGCTGATGTCGAAGACCTTCATGCCCTCCCACGAGGACTTCTCGGTCGCGGGCTGGGTGGTGCTGTTGCAGCTGCTGTCGCTGCGCGAGGAGTCGGTCGACAGGAAGAGCAGGTCGCCGGAGACGGAGACGTCGTTCTGCGAGCCCGGGCACAGGACCTGGGCGACCGTCCTCGGCGCACGGGGGTTGCCGATGTCGAAGATGCGGAAGCCGTCGTAGTTGCCCGCGAAGGCGTACCTGCCCTGGAAGGCGATGTCGGAATTGGTGCCCTGGAGTGCGTCCTTGGGGACGAGTCCCAGATGCTCGATGTTGTCGGAGTGGACGATCTCGTCCTGGCCGGGTATCTCGCCGTTCGCCAGAGCCTCGCGCACCTCGGCCCGGGTGCTCTCGGAGACCTTCTGCTCGGCGGCGGGGCCGTCCCCCGGGTCGGGGGTCGCGGCAGCCGGTTGCGCGGTGAGCAGCGCGGCCATGAGCCCCGCCGCGGCAGCCGCAACTCCCAGGCGTCTGCGCCGTGTTCGGGGATTGCTGAACAGGATCACTGTTTCCTCCCTTGTTCCGCTCGCACTGGAACGGTTCACGCACGCCCGAGTATCGTCTGCGTCATGCACATATCAATAGGGGGCAATGGACATGTAACGCAGACGCCATCGCGCCGGGCGGCCTGCGTCACGGTCGCGGTGGCCCTGACCCTGCTCGCGCTCGGCGGCTGCGACAGCGGCTCCGACGCCAAGTCGCCCGCGCGCAACGGGCCTTCGGTGATCGTGCCGGGCAAGCCGGGCGAGTCGAACCGGATGCTGTCCGCGGAGGAGGCCGCGCGCGAGCGCGCCGAGGACGACTCCCCCAATACGGCCGACGTCGGCTACGCACGGATGATGATCACCCATCACGCCCAGGCCCTGGATATGACCGGGCTCGCCCCCGACCGCGCCGAATCGGCGAAGGTCAAGCAGCTCGCCGAGCGGATCGCGGCCGCGCAGGGGCCGGAGATCGCCGCCATGAGGGGCTGGCTCAAGAGCTACGGCAAGAGCGAGAAGAGCGACGGGCACGAGCACGAGCACGGATCGATGCCCGGCATGGCGACCGAGGCGCAGCTGGCGAAGCTGCGCGCCGCACGAGGCAAGGCGTTCGACCAGCTCTTCCTCACGCTGATGATCACCCATCACGACGGGGCGATCACCATGGCCACCGATGTGAAGGGGCAGGGAAACAACATCCGGATCGAGGAGATGGCCGACGACGTGGTCGCCCAGCAGACGAGCGAGATCACGCGGATGCGGGACATGCTCTGATACGCCTCGTCCTTCCGGCCATGCTCAGCGGCGGGCGCGGCGCGGCGACAGGAAGCCCGCGTCGCGCGCCTGGCCGATGAGTCTGAGCGATCGGCGGCGGCTGTGCCCGGTCGCGCTCATGACCGCGAGGACGGGGTCGGTGCCCGCCTGCTGGGCCGCGCGGTACTTCTGCGCGACGAGCCAGTGCCCCTCGACACCGGGTGGCCAGTCCGGCCGCGCGGGGCCGGACTCGGCGTCTTCCACATCCCGCTCGCCCCCGATCCCGCACACCTCGGAGAGCGGCCCCTCGATCCAGTCGGCGAGCGCCGCGAGGTCGTCCAGGGAGAGCGCGGGCTCGGCCCGTACGTCCTCGATGGACACACACCCCTCGGACACCACGGCGACCGCGTCGACCCGGGCGCCGTCACCGAACTCCAGCCGCACGCCGAACCACGTCGTGGCGCCGCCGCCGTCCCGCACTTTCCACGCGGGCCACACGGACACGGCACCGTCGGTCGCAGAACGATCGGAAAGATTAAGAAAGGATGCTTCCAGCACACACGCAACGTAACCGCATGATCACATTCCATACGATCGAACACGCGCCCCTCGCCACGCACTGCACCCTGTCAGCGGAGCGGCCACGGTGCGATGCTGGAGTCGAGAGCGACTCCTGACGAACCCCGAAAACCCCTCGGACAAGGAGTTCCGCCGTGCTTCGTGTCGCCGTCGTCGGCTCCGGGCCCAGCGGGTGCTACACCGCCCAGAGCCTCGTACAGCAGGATCCCGGCGTGGTCGTCGACGTCCTGGACCGCCTGCCGTGCCCGTACGGCCTGGTGCGCTACGGGGTGGCGCCGGACCACGAGAAGATCAAGTCCCTCCAGAACAACCTGCGGACGGTCCTGGAGCATGAGCGGGTGCGCTTCCTCGGCGGCGTCCAGATCGGCCCCGGCGGGGTGCCCACGGCAAGGCTGCGCGAGCTGTACCACGCGGTCGTGTACTGCGTGGGCGCCGCCACCGACCGGCACCTCGGGATTCCCGGCGAGGACCTGCCGGGCAGCTGGTCGGCGACCGAGTTCGTGTCCTGGTACAGCGCCCATCCGGACGCCGTGGACGACGGTTTCGTGGCCGGGGCCCGCTCGGCGGTGGTCATCGGCGTCGGGAACGTCGCGGTGGACGTCGCCCGGATGCTGGCCCGGGGCACGGCCGAACTGAGCCCCACCGACATGCCGCAGGCGGCCCTCACCGCCCTCTCCGCGAGCCGCGTCGCCGACGTCAGCGTGGTGGGCCGGCGCGGCCCCTCGCAGGCCCGCTTCACCACCAAGGAGCTACGGGAGCTGGGCACCCTGCCCGACACCGAAGTGGCCGTGGACCGACGGGAGTTGACGCTGGATCCGGCCTACGCGGACCCCTCCGGCCTGCCCGCGCCCCAGCGCCGCAACGTGGAGGTGCTGCGCGGCTGGGCCGAGTCCCCGGCGCGGGATGCCGCCCACCGCATCCGGCTGCGCTTCTACCTCCGCCCGGTCGAGCTCCTCCCCGACGCGTCGGGACACGTGGGCGCGGTGCGCTTCGAACGGACGGCACCCGACGGCCGGGGCGGAGTGACGGGCACGGGGCGATTCGAGGACATCGAGGCCCAGTTGGTGCTGCGTTCGGTGGGCTATCGCGGCGTACCGCTGGAGGGCCTGCCCTTCGACCCTGCCACCGCCACAGTGCCGCACCTCGCGGGGCGCGTCCTGCGCGAGGGCGCCGTCGCGCCGGGCGAGTACGTGGCGGGCTGGATCAAGCGGGGCCCGACCGGTGTCATCGGCACCAACCGTCCGTGCGCGAAGGAGACGGTGACTTCGCTGGTGGAGGACGCCCCCGTGCTCGTACGGAGGGAATTGCGTGAGGATCCACTGGCGGGACTGCGCCGGGAAGGGGTGGAGCCGGTTGAGTGGTCGGGGTGGTGCGCGATCGAGCGAGCGGAGGCGGAGTTGGGGGCACAGCTGGGCAGGGGTGTGGTGAAGCTCCCGGATTGGGATTCGCTGCTGAGCGCCGCGAACGGCAGCGCCCCGTAGGGCCGTATCAATTTTCGGCTCCGCCGCGTGGGCACGAGCAACCACATCGGACCCGCAGCCGGCAACGAACCAGCAACACCCCCGAAATCAACAACTTGTTCAAGGAGCCTACGGTCCGCCCATGACCAAAACCGCACCCGTACACCCCGTCGACGAAGTCCCACCCGCCCGCCACCTCGCCGCCTTCGGCCTCCAGCACGTCCTCGCGATGTACGCCGGCGCCGTGGCCGTCCCCCTGATCGTCGGCGGCGCGATGAAGCTCCCGCCCGCGGACCTGGCGTATCTGATCACCGCCGATCTGCTGGTGTGCGGCATCGCCACGCTCATCCAGTGCATCGGCTTCTGGCGCTTCGGCGTACGGCTGCCGATCATGCAGGGCTGCACCTTCGCCGCCGTCTCCCCGATGGTGCTGATCGGCACGACGGGCGGCGGACTTCCCGCGATCTACGGCTCGGTGATCGTCGCCGGGCTGGCGATCGTCCTGCTGGCGCCCGTGTTCGGGAGGCTGCTGCGCTTCTTCCCGCCGCTGGTGACCGGCACGGTGATTCTGATCATCGGCCTCTCCCTGCTGCCGGTCGCGGGCAACTGGGCGGCCGGCGGCGTCGGTTCGGCGGACTTCGGGGAGCCGAAGAACCTCGCGCTGGCCGCCTTCGTGCTGCTGGTGGTGCTCGGCGTGCAGCGGTTCGCGCCGGCGTTCCTGAGCCGGGTCGCCGTGCTCATCGGCATCGTGGTCGGGCTGGCGGTCGCGGTGCCGTTCGGGTTCACGGACTTCGACGGGGTCGGCGAGGCCGACTGGCTCGGGATCAGCACGCCGTTCCACTTCGGCGCACCCACCTTCGAGTTCTCGGCGATCGTGTCGATGCTGGTGGTGGCGCTGGTGACGATGACCGAGACGACCGGTGACCTGATCGCGGTCGGCGAGATGACGGACCGCAAGGTCGAGCCGCGCTCCCTCGCCGACGGTCTGCGCGCCGATGGCCTGTCGACGGTGCTGGGCGGCGTCTTCAACACCTTCCCCTACACGGCGTACGCCCAGAACGTGGGCCTCGTCGGAATGACCCGGGTGCGCAGCCGCTGGGTGGTGGCCACGGCGGGCGGCATCCTCGTGCTGCTCGGTCTGCTGCCCAAGCTGGGCGCGGTGGTGGCGGCGATACCGGCGCCGGTGCTGGGCGGTGCGGGTCTGGTGATGTTCGGGACGGTGGCGGCGAGTGGGCTGCGGACCCTCGCGCAGGTGGACTTCAAGGGCAACAACAACCTGACGGTGGTGGCCGTTTCCATGGCCATGGGCATGCTGCCCGTCGGGGTGCCGACGATCTACACGAAGTTCCCGGACTGGTTCCAGACGGTGATGAACAGCGGTATCAGCGCGGGATGTCTGACGGCGATCGTGCTGAACCTGCTCTTCAACCACCTGCCCGCGAAGGCCGGTTCAGCGGTCGCCGAGCCGGACGGCCTGGCGGGCGGCGGCGTCGAGAAGGGCGTCGAGAAGTCCCGGGAAGAGACCGTCTAGGTCGTCCCTGCGCAGGCCGTTCATCTTGGCCGTGCCCCGGTAGATCTGCTGGATCACACCGCTCTCGCGCAGCACCCGGAAGTGATGCGTGGTGGTGGACTTGGTGACGGGCAGATCGAAGTGCGAACAGGACAGCTCGTCGTCCACGGCGGCGAGCTCCCGCACGATCTGCAGCCGCAGCGGGTCGGACAGCGCGTGCAGCACGCCTTCGAGACGGATCTCCGCACGCGCCGGGTGCGGCAGGTCTCGGCTGCTGACAGCGGGGATGGTCACGGCGGCTCCACTTCCTCGGGTGCCTTCGTCGGCTCCTCCATTGTACGAGAACTCTCGTAGTTTGACACTTCCCGTACTACGATGCTTATCGTACGAGTCGACGTCTGGTCCCCGCGACGAATGGAGTCCGCCGTGAGTGCGCTCTTCGAGACCTACACCCTGCGCGAAGTGACGATCCCGAACCGGGTGTGGATGCCCCCGATGTGCCAGTACTCGGCCGCCCCGGACGGCCCCGAGGTGGGCGCCCCCAACGACTGGCACTTCGCGCACTACGCGGCACGCGCAGCCGGCGGCACGGGGCTGATCATCGTCGAGGCCACCGGCGTCAGCGCCGAGGGCCGGATCTCCCCGTACGACCTGGGCATCTGGAACGACACACAGGTCGAGGCGTTCCGCCGGATCACGCGGTTCCTGGTGGCGCAGGGCACGGTGCCGGCGATCCAGCTGGCCCACGCCGGCCGCAAGGCGTCGACCGACCAGCCCTGGAAGGGCGGTGCGCCGGTCGGTGCCGACGCCCATGGATGGCAGCCGGTGGCGCCGAGCCCGGTCGAGTTCGCCGAGGGACATCCGGTGCCGACCGAGCTGACGGTCGACGAGATCCAGGAGATCGTGGGGCAGTTCGCGGACGCCGCGCGCCGCGCGCTCGCCGCCGGCTTCGAGATCGCCGAGATCCATGGCGCCCACGGCTATCTGATCAACGAGTTCCTCTCGCCGTACTCCAACCACCGCACCGACGCATACGGCGGCTCGTACGAGAACCGCACCCGCTTCGCCCTTCAGGTCGTGGACGCCGTGCGGGAGGTGTGGCCGGACGACAAGCCGCTGTTCTTCCGTATCTCGGCGACGGACTGGGTGGAGGGGGACGGCTGGACCGCCGACGACACGGTCCGCTTCGCCGCCGACCTCAGGGCGCACGGCATCGATCTGCTGGACGTCTCGACCGGCGGCAATGCCTCGGGCGCGCGCATTCCGGTCCGCCCCGGCTACCAGGTGCCCTTCGCGGCGCGGGTGAAGGCGGAGACCTCGCTGCCGGTCGCCGCGGTGGGGCTGATCACCGAGGTCGAGCAGGCCGAGAAGATCCTCGCCAACGGTGAGGCGGACGCCGTGCTGCTCGGCCGTGAGCTGCTGCGCAACCCGTCGTGGGCCCGGCACGCGGCTCGGGAGCTGGGCGGGGACGTGCATGTTCCGGACCAGTACCACCGGTCGGTCTGAGCGCCGGTCGCGGCAGCCATCAGCTCAAGCCTGTCGTCGGCAGATACCGCAGCAGTGTCCGCTCCAGATCCGGCACGGCACGCTGACCGGCCACCGCGACGGCGATCGAGGCGGCCACGCCCGCCCAGGCGACCGGTCCGAGCGGCGTACAGCCGAAGAGGTGGCTGAGACCGGGCGTCTCGACCAGTACAGCCAGGGCCGCCGCGGAGCCGAGGGCGGTGACGCGGACCAGCGGGCTGCCCCGCCGGTCGGACAGGGTCTGGGCGAGCTGGGTGCCGACGACCGCGCACAGCGCCATCGTGGTGGAGCGGCGGGCCGAGCCCGGGGTGAAGCGGCCGAACAGCCAGGCGGACGTGGCGCCCAGGGTGGTGGTCAGGGCCCGGTGCCGGATCTTGCGGATCAGCGGGGCGCCGAGGAGTGAGGTGCCGAGGGGGTCGGTGCTTCCGGGTCCGACGGCGCCCTGGTCCTCGGCCGCGGCTTCCGCACTCTCCGGCTCCTTCGGCGTGACCGCCACCGCGATCGCCGGGAACAGGTCCGTGAACAGGTTCACCAGCAGCATCTGACGGGTCGACAGGGGCGCCGAGCCCGACAGGACCGTGCCGAGGAGGCCGAAGCCGACCTCGCCCGCGTTGCCGCCGATCAGGATGGCGATGGCGTCGGCGACACCGTGCCACAGGGACCGGCCTTCCGTGACCGCGTCGGTCAGGACCGTCAGGTCGTCGCCGGTGAGGACGAGGTCCGCCGCGTTGCGGGCCGCCGCCGAGCCTCGGGCGCTGATGCCGACGCCGATGTCGGCGGCACGGATGGCGGCGGCGTCGTTGGCGCCGTCGCCGACCATGCCGACGACCCGCCCGGCGTCCCGCAGTGCCTCGACGACCTGGAGTTTCTGCTCGGGCGCGACCCGGGCGACGACGCCGACGTCGCGCAGCATCCGCACCCGCGCCTCCCGGTCGGCGGACGCCAGTTCGTCACCCGTGATCACGCCGGTGTCCTCGGGCCAGCCCAGTTCGGCGGCGATCGCCCGTGCGGTCTGCGGGTGGTCGCCGGTCAGCATGACGGGCCGTACGCCTGCCTCGCGCAGGCCCGTGACGAGGGTCGTGGAGGTGGTGCGCGGTACGTCCGCGAGAGCGAGCAGGCCGGTGAACTCCAGCTCCTCCAGGTCCTGTTCGAGGACGTCCGTCGCCTTGTCGTCGGGGTCGAGCGGGCGCTGGGCCACCGCCAGTACGCGCAGTCCGTCGCCGGCCAGGGAGTGCGCCGCGTCGGATGCCGAGGAGGGCAGGTCGGAGCAGGCGGGCAGCACGGTCTCGGGGGCGCCCTTGACCACGAGCACGGGCGTGCCGTGCCCGGCCCGGCCGACGGAGGCGGCATAGCCACGCGCGGCCTCGAAGGGCAGGGCTTCGGCCTGGGTCCACTCGGGGTCGGGAGCGGCCGCGTCCAGGACGGCCTCGTCGGTGGCGTGCACGGGCCGGTCCGAGTCGCCGTCGAGCCGGGGGCACGCACGGGCCGCGATCCGCAGGGGGGCGCCGGCTCCCGTCCCGTCCGGCGTACGGACCGTGCCGTCGGCGTCCGTGACGCGCACCAGGCGCAGCCGGTTCTCGGTGAGCGTGCCGGTCTTGTCGAAGCAGACGGTGTCCATGCGACCGAGCGCCTCCAGCGTGCGCGGGGCCCGGACGAGGACACCGCGGCGGCTGAGCCGTCGGGCGGCGGCCAGTTGCGCCATGGTCGCCACCAGCGGCAGCCCTTCCGGGACCGCGGCCACGGCCACCGCGACCCCGCCGCTCACGGCCCGGCGGATCGGTGTGCCGCGCAGCAGCGACAGCGCGGTCACCCCGGCGCCGCCCGCCAGGGTCAACGGCAGGGCCTTGTCGGTGAGTTCGCGCAGCCTGGCCTGGACTCCGGCGGACGGTGGCCTGCGGGCGGCGAGGGCCACAGCCCGTGCGGCCTCGGTGCGCTCCCCGGTGTCCACCACGACGGCCCGGGCCTCCCCGGCCACCACGGTCGTACCCTCGAACACCATGCACCGCCGGTCCGGCACTGCGGCGTCCGGCGTCGGGTCGACGTCCTTGCCTGCCGGCAGGGACTCCCCGGTCAGCGCGGACTCGTCCACCTCCAGACCGTCCTCCCACGCAAGGCGGGCGTCGGCGGGCACCACGTCGTCCGCCCGGAGGTCGATCAGATCGCCGGGACGGAGCTTGGCGGCGTCCACCAGGCGCGGCCGGGACTCGTCGTCCTCGGTGCCGACGCGCGCCTTCTGTTTCTGCTTGGCCAGCAGCCCGGACAGCGCCCGCTCGGCCCGCATCCGCTGGACGCCGCCCATCAGCGCGTTCAGATCGAGGGCGCCGACGACCAGCAGGGCGTCCAGGACGGAGCCGAGGATCGCCTCGGCGGCCGAGCCGACGGCCAGCACCGGGGTGAGGGGGTCGTCGAGTTCGTCGCGCATGGCGCGGGCGAGTCGCAGCGGCCCGCTCACCGGGGCGAACACACGCTGCCGACCCATCGTCCGGAGCGTCTTGCGCGTACCTTCGGTGAGCTGCTCGGGCAGGGTCGGCTCGGGGCCCGGTTCGCGCTCCAGCCGGTCGCGGACCTCGGTGTGCTCCAGTTCGTGCCAGGCCACACGTGGGCGGGGGTGCGGTGCGCGGGCCAGGGCCACGCCGACGGCCCCACGGGTGCCGGTCAGCAGGGCCCAGGCGGCGCTCGCGTCGACCGGGGTGTGGCGCAGCCCGGGCCATGGCGTGCGGCGGCCCCGCGCGGACTTGCCGACGGCCACCAGGAGCCCCGACAGGGCGGCGCCGGACCGGGCCAGCGTCTGTGATCTGCGGCCGACGGCACGGGCGGCCGGCACCGCCCGCAGCAGCCGCCACACATCGGCCGGACCGTGCGGCGCCAGGACGTCCGCGCCCCAGACGACGGCACCGTCCTGGTCGGTGAGGGCGATGGCCACATCACCGGCGAGCAGCCCGGCGAACAGGTCCTCGTCGTCCGCGCCCGGCCGGGCGACCGTGACGACGGCGCCGTGCTCGGTGCGCAGCGCGTTCACCACGTCGCTGAGCGGCCGATCGTCGCGCACCACCTGGTCGGCGAGGCCGGTGAAATCGGCCAGGGCAGGGTCGTCCACCATCACGACCCGCAGCCCCGCACGTCGCGCCGCGTCCAGCACGGCCTCCGCCCATGGATCCGCACCGGCGTCCGGGGTCCGCAGAGCGCTGGGATGCAGGACGACCGTGTCGGCCATCTCCAGCTGCCGCAGCCGCTCGGTGTCCCGCACCAGGAGGCCCGCCCGGGACAGGGCGGCACTCAGCACGGCGTGGAAAGCGGCGGGCCCATAGCGGGCGGCCTTGGGCGAGCCGGCGAGCACCGCCTCGGCCGCCTCCGTGCCGTTGTGCTTGACCAGCAGGATGGCCGCCGCTCCCACCAGGCTGCCGGTCTCGGCGTGCACGGCGTACTCCTGGGCCGGGGAGGTGCGCAGCGGCGGGCGCGACAGCCGCTCCCCCGCGACGCTGTGCCGCTCCGGCGCGCAGAACTCGTCGTGGGCCCTGTCGAACGCCGCCGCGCGCGCCACCGTCTCCGCCAGCTGGAGCGAGCGCAGGGCGCCGTCGAGCAGCAGGGCGGCCGGGGTGCGGCCGGCGCCGTGGGCGGCCGCGTTGGCGATGGCCAGCACCATGTCCATGCGGGAGCGGCCGATCCTCGCGCGCAGCCAGCCGCGGAAGTTCGGGTTCTCCCGCAGGAGCGTCACCAGCGCGGTCACCGCCCGGGGTGAGGCGGGCAGCCGCAGGACGTATCCGGTGAACGCGGTGGCGATGCCGATCCCGTCGGCGGCGAGGATCGTGGCGGCCGCCCGCACTCCGGCGGGGTCGGCGGGGTGGGGGACCTCGTCCACCGACTCGTCCGCCACGGCCAGACCGTGCCGGGACGCGAGCTCGGCCGCCTTCTCCAGCACCCGGTCACCGGCCGACTCCTCGACGGCCGTGACCACCAGCCGGCGCAGCCCCCCGTCCCAGTACGCCAGAGCCACGTCGGGCCGCTCCGCCAGCGCCGCGGCGACCCTGCGCGCCACATGTTCGGTGCCGCCCCGACGCCGTACGCGTTCCGGCGCCTCGGGGCGCAGTGCGAGGTGGGCCCGGGTGCCCGACCGCCAGGGGTGCGGGCCGACGGACAGCGCGTTGCGGGCGACCCGCGAGACACGCACCGCGGCGTCGGCGCCCCGCACCCCGGCGCGGGCGGTCCCGGCCACCGCTCCCGCGGCGGCTCCCACCGCCGGGGCGGCTCCTTCGGCCAGCAGCCGGGGCCCGGCCGCGAGGAGACCGGCCGCGGCGGCCGCCGGGCGCTTGAGGGCGGGGGTGAGAAGTCCGAGAACCATCGCTCACTCTCAGCCGGTCGTACGGTGACATCGCCTTGTGCGCTGCCGAGTTCCCGCAGAACGGCATGTCATCCGCCCTCAAGGGGCCCAGCTGGATCAGCCGGCCGTGCAGGCGGTCCCATTGAGCGTGAAGCCGCCGGGCGCCGCGCTGTTCCCCGTGTGGCTCGCCTGGTAGCCGATGCTGACGCTCGCCCCTGGCGCGAGTGCCGCGTTGTACGAGGCGTTGGTCGCCGTCACCGCGCCGGAGCCCGGTGTGTACGTGGCTCCCCAGCCGTTGGTGATCGTCTGGCCGGCGGGCAGGGTGAAGCCGAGCCGCCAGCCGTTGACCGGCGTCGTACTGGTGTTGGTGATCGTCAGCGAGGCGGTCAGGCCCGTGCTCCAGGCGTTGGTCGTGGCGGTCACCTTGCAGGAGCCGGGCTGGGGCTGGGGCGCGGGTCCGCCGCTGTCCAGGCCGAAGAAGGTGAGGACCCTGGCCGCCATGCCGTTGCCGTACAGGTTGTGGCCGACGCCCTGGAGGCTGATCGCCTCGACCGGGGCACGGTCACCGGTACCGCCGTAGCGGGTGCGGGTCCAACCGGACTGGGGGGTGTCCGTGGCGGCCGGTGTCTGGGCGACGCCCTGGACGTTCGTCCACTGCTTGATCATCTCCCCGAAGTTGGAGTAGCGCAGGACGTCGTCCTCGGTGCCGTGCCACAGCTGCATACGCGGCCGGGGCCCGGTGTAGCCGGGGTAGGCGGCGCGGGCGATGTCTCCCCACTGCTGCGCGGTGCGGGTGACCGTGCCCTGTGCGCAGGCGCTGTTCCACTCGGAGCCGTCGGTGGTGGCGAAGCAGCCGAAGGGGACGCCGGAGAAGGCGGCGCCCGCGGCGAACACGTCGGGGTAGTCGCCGAGCAGGACGTTGGTCATCATCGCGCCGGAGGAGATTCCGGTGGCGAAGATCCGGTCGGTGTCGGCGTCATAGGTGCGGGTGGCCCAGTCGATCATGGACTTGATGCCGACCGGATCGCTGCCGCCATCGCGCCTGAGCGCCTGCGGGGAGGAGACGTCGAAGCACTTGCTGCTGCGGGTGACGGACGGGTAGACCACGACGAAGCCGTACTGGTCGGCGAGCGTGTCGTACTCGGTGCCGTTGTACATGTCCGGGCCGGATCCGGTGCACCAGTGCACCGCGACCAGCACGGCCGGGTTGGCGGTGACGCTGTCCGGCACATACACGTACATCCGCAGATTGCTGGGGTTCGCGCCGAAGTCGGTGACCTCGGTGAGCGTCGCGGTCGGGACGGCGTCGGCGGCGGGTTCGGTGCGGGCGGACGCCGTGGGGGCCGCGACGAGAAGTGCCGCGAGGAGTGGCAGGAGGGCGGCGAGTAGCGTCCGGAGCGGTCTTGCCGTGGTCATGCGGTGGGGGGTGGGCACGTCCTTGTCCCTTCTGGCGCGGTCCGAGGGTCACGTTTCCGCACAGCAGGTCGCGTGCACCGGCAACGGTTCGGCAGCGCCTTGAAGGGGCGCGGGGAACTGCGCGACCGGCCACGACGGCGCCGCAGACGTTCGACGACCCATCCGGAGGGGCATCGTGGCATGGACACGCTCACCATGGAAGCGCTCCCACGACAGTTGGCCAGAGAGCCCTTGCTTCCCACCAGCGCTGACTGGATTCTTCTGCGCAAAGCGTTGACCAGAAAGCGCTTGCCCTCTACGTTCCGTTCAGCAGTGTGACCGAGCCGCTCTGAAGAACCCCCACATGGCCACACTGTCCGCGCACGGCGTTCTGCATGACGCACAAAGTTCACGTACTTGATCGTGTCGGTACTCCCGAAGGGATGCACCCGCATGCGCACTCTCCCCCCACGTGCACGCTCGCAAAGAACCGCACTGGTGACGGCCGCCGCGGCCGCCCTCGCCACCGCGGCCGTCCTCACCCTGCCGCAGTCCGCCGGGGCCGCCGAGACCTCACCGATCGGCTTCGGCGCGGGAACGACCGGCGGCGGCAGCGCCTCGGCGGTCACCGTCTCCACGCTGGACGCCTTCAGGACGGCGGTGACCGGCAGTTCGGCCAAGGTGGTCCGGGTCAGCGGACTGATCTCGCTGAGCGGTCAGGTCGACATCGGCTCCAACACCACGGTGCTGGGCGTGGGTTCGTCGTCCGGGTTCACCGGTGGCGGGCTGCGGCTGAAGAACGTCACCAACGTCGTCGTACGCAATCTGAACATCAGCAAGCCGGTGGCACCGTCCGACGGCATCACGGTCCAGGCGTCGACGAAGGTGTGGATCGACCACAACTCCTTCTCGGCCGACCGCGCTCACGACAAGGACTACTACGACGGCCTGCTGGACATCAACCACGGCTCGGACAACGTCACGGTGTCCTGGAACACCTTCAAGGACCACTTCAAGGGCTCGCTCGTCGGCCACAGCGACAACAACGCGAGCGAGGACACCGGGCATCTGAAGGTGACGTACCACCACAACCAGTTCAGCAACGTCTACTCGCGGATCCCCAGCCTGCGCTTCGGCACCGGGCACTTCTACAACAACTACGTGTCCGGCGCGGACACCGCCTGCCACTCGCGCATGGGCGCCCGGATGCTCGTGGAGAACAACGTCTTCCGCGACACCAAGATCGCCGTCACCACGAACCGCAGCAGTGACGTGGACGGCTACGCGACGCTGCGCGGCAACGATCTCGGCGGAGCCGCGACCGAGATCTCCCAGACCGGCAGCTTCACACCGCCCTACAGCTACACCGCCGAGTCCGCGTCCACCGTCGTCGCCTCGGTGACGTCCGGCGCGGGCGCCGGAAAGCTCTGACCACCCCCCAACCGGAAGAAGGCATCGGGACATGACTTCACCAGCAACGCCTTCACCAGCCAGGCCCCGCACCCGTCGGCGCGCGCTGACCGGCGGTCTGGCCGCACTCGGCCTCTCGTCTGTCATGATCACGACACTCGGTGCGCCACCGGCGAGCGCCGCCACATGGCCGACGCCCGCCAGCAGCCAGCCGGTGAGCTCGACCATCAAGGTGTCCGGCACCCGGGACGGCGGCATGGTCCGCTACTACGGCAGCGGCGACCTGGCCGGCGACGGGCAGGAGGAGGGCCAGGACCCGATCTTCGAGCTCGCGGCCGGCGCGACGCTGAAGAACGTCATCATCGGCGCACCCGGCGCCGACGGCATCCACTGCGAGGGCAACTGCACCCTGCAGAACGTGTGGTGGGAGGACGTCGGCGAGGACGCCGCCACCTTCCGCGGCGGCTCGACCTACACCGTCACCGGCGGTGGCGCGAAGAAGGCCGCCGACAAGGTCTTCCAGCACAACGGGCCCGGCACCCTGAACATCTCCAACTTCGCGGTGAGCGAGTTCAAGACGCTGTACCGCTCGTGCGGCGACTGCTCCACGCAGTACACGCGCAAGGTCAACCTCAGCAACATCGAGGTGACCGGCACGGGGTCGACGGCCCGCCTGGTCGGTATCAACGTCAACCGCAACGACGTGGCGACACTGCGCGGCATCACCATCCTCAACGATGCCTCCCGCAAGGTCATCCCCTGCCAGAAGTACAACAACAACACGGCCGTGGGCACCGGGCCGGACAGCACCAACTGCCTGTACTCCAGCTCGGACATCACCTACAGGTAAGCCGCGCCGGCGGATAGTCCCCCCACGGTGAAGGCGGCCGTCCGAAGCGTCCCCGCACGGCGCTTCGGGCGGCCGCCGTGCCGTTCCCGGGGCCATGTCTCATTCCTGAAGGCCACGCGCGCGTACGTCCTCCGCCAGCTCCCGCCGGTAGTCCGCGTACGCGGCACGCAGCCGCTCGCCCGGCCAGTCGGCGGGGAGGAGCGGGGACGGCAGGACCGGGTCGGCGAGCAGATGCCGTACGACGGCGGCGAAGCCGGTGAAACGGTCCGAGGGGCGACGCGCACCCACCACATGGGCCAGCAGGGCGCGGCCCGTGTCGGCCCAGGCGTCCAGCGGCCAGAGGTCCGCGGCCAGCTCATGGGCGGGGCGGTCGGGGCGGGCCGTGTAGCACTGCGCCACCTCGTTGAGCCCATCAGGGAGGGTGCGGCGGAGGTTGGCCGGCCGCAGCCAGACGCCCTCGCGGAGTTCGGCGAGGCGCAGCCGGGTGAGCCCGGTGCGCAGTTCAGCGCGTTCGGCGGCGCCCCGGCCCGTGGCCGTGACGACGAGCATCTCCCAGTCACCGTCCCAGGGACGGGTCTCGGGGTGGACGGCGTCGTCCTGGCGCCGCTGGCGTTCCAGGAGCCGCTCGCTGAGCCCGTGGACCGTGTCCGCGCGGCGCAGGTCACCGGCCGCCACCATCCGGCTGAGCGCGGCCCGCAGCGTGGACCCCGCGATCCCGAACGGCTCCACGGCGCCCACCAGGTCCTTCACCGGAAGCTCGGGCGGATGCAGGCCCAGCAGCAGGCTCAGGACGACCGAGCGGGCGGACAGCGGGCGCAGTTCCACCTCGTCGGCCTGCGGTGACGCGTTGTTCGGCATGGCCAGGTACCTTACGTGCCGGGTCTGCGTATTACAGGATTGCTGCGGTCGTAGCGACGGTGCAACACTAGCGGCATGGTCTCTATACCCGCGCAGGAGCAGTCCGCGCAGTACGCCACGCATGACGTCACCAACCAGCCCCCTCCCCTGACGCCGTACGACGCGTCCGAGGACACGGCCCTGCTCGAAGGGCTGCGCCGGGAGGGCGCCGGGTGGGCCGAGGAGGACCTCCGTCGGCTCGGTCTGCGGGCCGGGAGCGCCGAGGCGCAGGAGTGGGGCGAGCTGGCGAACCGGCATGAGCCCGAGCTGCGGACCCACGACCGGTACGGGCATCGGATCGACGAGGTCGAGTTCCATCCGAGCTGGCACCACCTGATGCGGGTCGCGGTCGGCGAGGGCCTCGCGGCGGCGCCGTGGGCGGACGAGCGGCCCGGCGCGCATGTCGCCCGCACCGCGGGCGGGATGGTGTGGGGGCACACCGAGGCCGGGCACGGCTGCCCGACGTCGATGACCTACGCGGCCGTCCCCGTGCTGCGCCGCCAGCCCGAGCTCGCGAAGGTCTACGAACCGCTGCTGACCAGCCGGGAGTACGACCCGGGGCTGCGCGTGCCGACCGAGAAGCGGGGTCTGCTCGCGGGCATGGGGATGACCGAGAAGCAGGGCGGCTCCGACGTCCGTACGAACACGACCACGGCGTGGCCGACCGCCGAGCCCGGCGTGTACACGCTGCGCGGGCACAAGTGGTTCACCTCGGCGCCGATGTGCGACGTCTTCCTGGTGCTGGCCCAGGCGCCGGGCGGCCTGTCCTGCTTCCTGGTGCCGCGCATCCTGCCGGACGGCAGCCGCAACGCCTTCCGCATCCAGCGCCTGAAGGACAAGCTGGGCAACCGCTCCAACGCGTCCTCCGAGCCGGAGTTCGACGGGACCGTCGCCTGGCTGGTCGGGCCCGAGGGGCGGGGTGTGAAGACGATCATCGAGATGGTCAACTGCACCCGGCTGGACTGCGTGATGTCCTCGGCGACCCTGATGCGCAAGACGCTGGTGGAGGCGGGCCACCATGTGCGCCATCGCAGCGCGTTCGGCGCCCGGCTGATCGACCAGCCGCTGATGCGCAATGTCCTCGCCGACCTGGCGCTGGAGTCGGAGGCGGCCACCACCCTCACGCTACGGCTGGCCGGCGCGGCCGACCGTACGGTGCGCGGCGACGACGCGGACGGGACGGAGGCGTCCTTCCGTCGGATCGCCACCGCCATCGGCAAGTACTGGGTCACCAAGCGAGGTCCGGCCTTCACGGCGGAGGCCCTGGAATGCCTGGGCGGCAACGGCTATGTCGAGGACTCGGGCATGCCACGCCACTATCGCGAGGCCCCGCTGCTGTCGATCTGGGAAGGCTCGGGGAACGTCAACGCCCTCGACGTACTGCGGGCGTTGAGCCGGGAACCGGGCACGGCGGACGCTCTCTTCGCCGAACTGGCCCTGGCCCGCGGCGCGGACGCCCGCCTGGACGCTTCGGTCACGCGCCTGAAGAGCATGCTCGCCACGGGTTCCGAGGCCGGTGCGCGTCGTCTGGTCGAGCAGATGGCCCTCGCCCTCCAGGCCTCCTTGCTGGTTCGACACGCTCCCGCGGCGGTCGCCGACGCCTTCTGCGCGACGCGGCTCGGCGGTGACTGGGGGCATGCGTTCGGGACGTTGCCGGAGGGGGCCGATGTGGACGGGATTCTGGGGAGGGCGTTGCCGGCGCGGGGGTGAGGTGGTCGTGCGGAGGGGGGCGGGGCCGGTCTGGCTGAGGGTTGGCGTTGCGGTGAGGCCGGGCCGGTCAAGCTACGGCCGCTCAATGCCGGCCTTAGGAGCCGTGTCCAGCACTCGGGTGCCACGCCGACCCGCGAGAGCGCTGTGCCAAGCCGGGAGCGCCGCACTGACCCGGGAGCGCCACACCGAGGAAAGTGCGTCACGCCCACCCGCGCGCACCACGCACCCCAGAAGCTCCACGCCAACCCGAGCACACGTCGGCGAGCCCGCGCGCCCCGGCGTCGCCGTCACCCCCGCATCCGCCCACCCCACAACGGCCCGACCCGCGCCCACTCGTACCCCCACTGATCGATCCGCCGGCTCTCCAGGCGGCGGCGGAGGGCCCGGCCCGCGACGAAGGGGACTGATGCGGCGCAGGCGCCTGCGATGCCGCCTACCAGGCCGGCTCGGGTGCGGGCCTCGGAGGGGGTGGCGGGCTCGGTGACCATGCGGCCCTGGGGGTCCGTCCAGACGGTGACCGGGGTGGCGACACCGCTGCCGGGGTGGACGCGGGCCTGGCCGGTGTGCGTGGAGCCGTCCCGTGCGCTCCAGCGGACCTTCGCCCACACCTGGTCGCTGCTGGCGGTGCCGGAAGCGGCCGTGCCCGGCGCCTGTTCGGCGAGCAGAGCCACGACCGGCCGCCACTCGACCCGCTCCCTGGCCATGTCCTGCTCGACCGTGCGGGCCGTCGTCAGACCGGCGAGGACTCCGGCGAGGACGGTGAGCAGCCACGCGGCGAGCAGCACCCAGGTCTCCACCGCGTCGGCCCGGCGTCGGAGCGGATTGCGCCGCCACCGCCACAGCCACACCTTCGGACCACGGAACGCCATCGAAGGCTTCCTCCTCATGAGCACACGAACATGCCGGACCGACCTCACTCCCATACGGCAGCGGGCGGGCGGATGCTCACGGCAGCTGCCGGAGACGACGGTGTCGCGCGTCACGGGTCCCTGTCCGTGTGTTCGCGAAAGGGCCGCGCAGCTCGTGGCCGCGGTCTATCATCGCCGCGCTGACCTGCGACGTCGCTGTTTCCAGGGGTGACTGTCAGTGCCGGGGTGCAGACTGGCCCGTGTCTGAGACAAAGGCGTCGCGGAGGTGATCGGCATGACCGAGGTATTGCTCGCCGTAGGCACACGCAAAGGCCTGTTCATCGGGCGGAGGCGCGGTGGCACCTGGGAGTTCGACGAGAGTCCCTACTTCAACGCCCAGGCCGTGTACTCGGTCGCGGTGGACACCCGGGGCGAGCGTCCGCGGCTGCTGGCCGGCGGCGACAGCGCGCACTGGGGGCCGTCGGTGTTCCACTCCGACGACCTGGGGCGCACCTGGACCGAACCGGCCAAGCCCGCGGTGAAGTTCCCGCAGGACACGGAGGCCTCGCTGGAGCGGGTGTGGCAGCTGCACCCGGCGGCCGCGGAGCCGGACGTGGTGTACGCGGGCACGGAACCGGCGGCGCTGTACCGCTCGGAGGACCGCGGTGAGACCTTCGAGCTGGTCCGCCCGCTGTGGGAGCACCCGACCCGGTCGAAGTGGGTACCGGGCGGCGGCGGTGAGGGCCTGCACACGGTGATCACCGACAAGCGCGATCCGAGGGCCGTGACGGTCGCCGTCTCGACCGCCGGCGTCTTCAAGACCGCCGACGGCGGCGCGAGCTGGGCTCCGTCCAACTCCGGTGTCTCCGCGGTGTTCCTGCCGGATCCGAACCCTGAGTTCGGCCAGTGCGTGCACAAGATCGCGCAGGACTCGGCGGACGCGGACCGCATGTATCTGCAGAACCACTGGGGTGTGTACCGCAGCGACGACGCGGGCGCGCACTGGACGGACATCGGCGAGGGGCTGCCGTCCACCTTCGGCTTCGCGGCGGCCGCCCACCCGCATCGCGGCGAGACGGCGTACGTCTTCCCGATCAACGCCGACTCGGACCGCGTCCCGGCCGACCACCGCTGCCGCGTGTTCCGTACGGCGGACGCGGGTAAGAGCTGGGAGCCGCTGACGGCGGGACTGCCCCAGGAGGACCACTACGGCACGGTGCTGCGGGACGCGATGTGCACGGACGACGCGGACCCGGCGGGCGTGTACTTCGGCAATCGCAACGGCGAGGTGTTCGCGTCGGCCGACGACGGCGACAGCTGGCAGCAGCTGGCGTCGCATCTGCCGGATGTGCTGTGCGTCAGGGCCGCGGTGGTCGGATGAACCGTCAGTTCTTACGGGCCGGCCTTGGCCACTGGTTGATCGTCGCTGCCGGTACGGCAGCAGGGTGACGATCGCGTGATCACTAGCGGCAGCATCGCCAGGACGGGGCCGGTGAACCCGTCTGATCACAGGGTTCCAGACCCGGTGGTGCTTCAGGTTTCACCGGCCCCGTGAGTCACCATTAGGTGGTGTTTGCTGCCCGTCTTCCGTCGGTCGACCGGCGACGGACCGGTGTCGGCCCCCCTTTTTTCGCGCGGATGTGGGAGCCGTCCACGCACACGCGGGACCAGTCGAGTTCGCCGGCCCCGCGTCAGGTCGGCGAGCAGGATGCGGTGCAGTTGGTCGAAGACACCGGCCTGCTGCCACCGCTCCAGGCGCCGCCAACAGGGCTGTCCGGAACCGAACCCCAGCTCCAGCGGCGGGAGTTGCCAGGCCATGTCGTTGTGCAGGACGTACAGGATGCCCTGCAGTCGCAGCCGGTCCGCCACCGGCCGCGGACCCGGCGACTTCTCCGGCCAGGGCGGCAGCAGCGGCGCGATCAGCGCCCACAAGTCGTCGTCCACGATCCACGGCCGGGTGCTCACATCCTCCCGACCGGCGGAATCTTGGTGATGTCAGGGCGTAACGGGGAGGCTAGCGAGGTGCCGCGAGTACATCCCGGAGTACGTTCTCAAGCGTGACGCGGGCCAGCTCGTGTCTCAGGGTCTCCTCGATGCCCTCGTAGACGCCCTGCATCGCCGGCTGGATGCCGTAACCCACCACGCATCCCTGGTCCGGGGTGGTGCGGTGCATCGCGAACAGCGGGCCGGGTTCCACTGCCTCGTACACGTCGAGCAGGGTCATCGACCCCAGCTCGCGCGCCAGCGACCAGCCCGCGCCCACACCCCGCCGGGACTCCACGAGCCCGGCCCTGCGCAGCTCGCCGAGCAGCCGCCTGATCACCACGGGGTTGGTGTTCGCGCTGGTCGCGATCTGCTCGGAGGTGGCGACCTCATGGCCCTGGCGCTGGTAGAGACCGATCCAGGCCAGCGCGTGGGCGGCAAGGGTCAGCCTGCTGTTGGCACTCATGAACCCCTCCTCTCGGCCGCAACGCTTTATGTTACGACAGCTCAGTCGTAACAGTTATAGTTGCAACTAGGTGTCGTAACAATTAGCGTTACGACTACGGAAGGGTCAATCAACGAGGTGAGAAGAATGAGCAAGCCACTCACGGGCAAGGTCGCCCTGGTCACCGGGGGGTCGCGCGGACTGGGAGCCGCGACCGTACGTCTGCTGGCCGAGCAGGGCGCCGACGTCGCCTTCACCTATGTCAGCTCCGAGAAGCAGGCGCAGGCCGTCGTCGACGACGTGCGCCTCAAGGGAGCGAAGGCCATCGCCTTCAAGTCCGACCAGGCAGACATGAGTCAGGCGCCGGCGCTGATCGACGACGTGGTCGCGCACTTCGGCGGCCTGGACATCCTCGTCAACAACGCGGCGATCTCGGTGGAGCAGGGCCGCACGGTGGACGACCCTGACGCCGACACCGCCGCACTGGACCGGATGCACGCCACCAACTACCTCGGCGTGATCGCCGTCATCCGAGCCGCCTCCCGAGTGCTGCGCGCGGGCGGCCGCATCATCACGGTGAGTTCCGGACTGGGCTCCCGGGTCGGTGTCCCGGGAGCTGCCGACTACTCGGCGACCAAGTCAGGGATCGAGAGGTACACCATGGGTGTCGCACGCGACCTCGGGCCCCGGGACATCACGGCCAACGTCGTGGAAGCCGGACTGATGGAGACCGGCATGCAACCGCCGGACCCCGAGACCCTCAAGGCCCTGGTCAGCTCGCTGTCCCTGCAACGCATGGGGCACCCCGAAGAAATCGCCGCGGCGATCGCATTTCTGGCGAGCCCCCCCGCCTCGTACGTCACGGGCGCGGTGCTGGACGCCCACGGTGGCTACAACGCCTGAACCGGAACCCCTGCCGCGCGCCCCGAAGGAAATCCCGTCTTCGGGGCGCGCACCCCAACGACCCGCGCGTGCGTGGACACGCCTCAAGAAGCCCGGATCGTGATCGTGTTACGAGCTCGTAGGATCGAGTTCTCGTCGATGCTGGCGAAGAGCTCGGTCAGGCTGCGGGCGCCCGGCTCGGCGGGCAGAATACCCTGCTGGTAGTTTCGGAATTCGGCCAGGACCAGATCCAGATTGCGGTCGCTCTCGTGCTTGTTGACCTCTGCGAATCGGAACTCTCTGAATGGCTCGGACAGCATGGCGCCTCCTCGGTCGGGCCCATACATGGATCTTGGCGGGCCGTGCTGGCGGAAACCACGGGCCGGCGATGCCTGGACCGGGCATCGAGTGTTAGTACGTAGACCCTGTCTTGCGGGGATCAGGCGGTGAGCAATCGACCTCTTCCAGCACCTCATGGACCACCGCGGCCATCTGGGCCCGAGCCCATCGCCGCAAACCTCCCCAGGACGCTGTCAGCACTCCGACAGCTTCGGAGTATTCGCTGAAGACACAGGTTCACCCACCGGCTCCAATCGCGCGGAAGACGGCTTAGCCGCACCATGGCCCGACAGGTTGGCAGGGAATGCATGCCGATTGCGATGGCTCCAGGAGTGCCCGAGGTGAGAAATTCGCCAGGAGGGCAGGCCGCTGGCGCAGGCGATCACCACGCCGGGGCAAAGGCGACGGCACACACGGAGCGCGCAGCCGGCCACCACGCAGACGAAGCCGGTGCCCCGCCAACCGGCACACCGCGTCATCCCGAAATGCGAAACTCGAATTCGGGACGGTCCCACGGCACGGCGGGCGGGTTCGCGAACGCGGTCCCGGTCCGCACCGCACCGACGCGGTGGTAGAAGTCCTCGGCGGGAAGGTGCGACACGACCTTGAGACGGTCGATCCCGGCGGCACGGGCCTCGGACTGCATGTGCGCGACGAGTAGCCGTCCAATACCCCGCCCTTGCACTTCGTCGGCGACGAACAGCAGGTCGAGCTCCGGTGGAGCGAGGACGAGCGAGTAGAACCCGAGGACCCGGTCTCCGTGCTCGTCGGCGCCGACGGCCACAAAGGCGCGGTGGGCCTCGATGTAATCAGGACCGACCCGGTAGCCCGCGACTGCGGCTGCGTACTTACCCTCGTAGGCTGCTGAGCCACGCACGAGCCGGGTGAGCCGTTTGGCATCCCGCGCGACGGCCCTCCGTATCATGATCGGCTGGCTGATCGGGGAATTGCGTGAACTCATCGGGAGAGTATTTCGCACCGGGGAATGCCTTCATGCGGCGGGTCGGCTGCTCGCGCAGGCGCTCCTGCACCGCTCCCGGGAAAGGCGAGGGGGTCGGCCTCGGCAGGCCAGGTGACCGGCGTCCGCGTAGGCCGACAGGTCACCCGCGGCCACGACCAACCCCGCAAAAGCCCCGTCGGGATGGTTCCCGACGGGGGCTCTGCCTCATCACCCGCTATCACAGACGCCCCTATAACGGGGGGGGTCGGTGGAGACCGTCCGGACCAGGTTGAAGACCTCGCGGGCGGCATATCGCTTGAGGCAGTGGTTGATCTCACGCCGGGTCTTGCCCTCCTGAGCGCGGCGCTCGAAGTATGAGCCTCCAACACCTCATGGACATCAGGCCGGCGAGCTGCGCTTCGCTCTGCCGTCGCCTCGCCCGCCGAGCGGAATCAGAGTCTCCAGATCGGCTCCCTTGGCCCAGGCCCCCAGCAGGTCCCGGTGCAGGCCGCGATGTTCTGCCGCAGCGCCAGCCCTTGCGCGGCTTTGGTGAACGTACGGCAGGTGGTGACGAACACAGCGACATCCGCGCCGTGCTCAAGGCGGGCGGTGCCCACGAACTTCTGCATGTCCTGCGAGGGCACGCTGCGCTCGGGCGCGTACTTCTTGCACTGGACGACCAGTTTGCGGCCGTCCGGGAAGTAGCCGATGACGTCGGCACCCAGGTCACCGCTCTTGCCGCTGACGACAACCTTCGTACAGCCGTCCCGGCGGCACAGGTCCGCGATGTAAGCCTCGAAGTCCTGCCAGGACAGAGCATCGACCTCCGTCATCGACAGCTCGCGCGCCTTCGCTTCCTCCTGCGCCCGCCACTCTCGGTCCTGGCCCACCGCGTCCGAGTGCGCACGCCACAACTTCCAGCCGCCCCCGGCCACCACGATCACACCGAACGCGACCACAAGGATCGGCCACACCGCAGCCCACTTCCCCACCAGCCACACCACCACGACCACCGCCGCGACGCTGCTCCAGCCCTGTAAGTGCCGGCGCGTGCGCTTCCTCAACCGCCGGCGCCGTCGTCGTGTCGCCATGACTCCCCCACCCAGGGCATGACCTGCTCCTCACTCCGCCCAACTCAACTACGCAGAAGGTTCGTTGGCCAGATGACAGCACCCGCCACTGACAGTCAGCCACCCTGAGCACCACAACCACGACGGAAACCAGACGCAGGCGCAGCTGCTCAACCCGCACCCCAAAAAAGGACGACCAGGCAGTTTGGCCACAGGAGCAAGCGGAACAAGCCGACTTGCGCAGACAGCCTGAACTCAGTGCGCCGCTGCGGCCAGGCGAAGAGACGCCCAGCCGCTGCCGAGGCTATTGCCGCCGCGCTCACGCGCAGGCAGCCTGGAGGACACCGCGACCAGGCGGAGGGGGTTTGGCGGTGGACTTTCTGTTCACATGCGAATTCCACTCATCGGCGTCGGCCATCAACCCATGAACGAGGCGAAGGCCCATCCAAGCCGAGCCTCAGTTTCAACGCCCGCATAGATCCGGACCATTCCCGGGCCAACGACTTCGCCGATGTGTCCATGGCTGCCATGTGCGCAGGTCAGCGATGCGCTGCCGCTGTACCACCAGCAGACCAAGAAAGCCGGGATCCTTTCCTTGGTGATACTCGCCCTTCCGAACAAGGTCGAGAGCGCTGTCTCGTTCGAGGGGTCCAGGCCCGGGACAGGGCCATTTAGGGACAACCGGTGCGTGAATGCGCTGTTTCTCTTGGAGGGGACCGCCGAGATCACCGCCACCGTCGCCCTTGTTCAGAAACCCGCGGCCGTGGCGGCCCGCGAGGCCGTGAACCGGGCGGGCGAGACCTCCTTTCGCGAGGGCGTGTTCTACGAACGCCACTTCTCCCACGGCCTGTTCACCAGCCGCACCCAGTCCGAAGGCGTGGGCGCACGCCTGGAAAGGCCTCTTCCGTCCTTCAGTCCGGGATGGGCGTCGACGGAGTGGAGCCAGGATCATCCTGGCTCCACTCAGTGCTGCGGGCGTGTCACTGGAACTGTGCGAAGAACCTCCAGATCTCTGCTTTGGTCCAGGTGGTGACGCCGCTTTCGCCGGAGGAGCCGTCGACCGGACCGGGTATGTGGCCTCCATCGAACGCGGCCCACTGGACCGGGTATCCGGCACGGCAGCCCGAGTAGGTGGTGGTGATGTGCGTTCGGCTGCCCGGAGCGGGCTCGCGCGGGCTTTGGGCAGTGCAGCCGTTGTTGGCGACGAACTTGTCGCGCAGGGACCGTCCCTGCCCGATGTTGAGGACGTTGTCGCTGATGCCGTGGATTCCGAAGTAGGCGATGGGCTGGGTGCCGCCGCTGCACCCGCTGATCTGAGCGCCGGAGATGACCGCGACGGCCCGGAAGACGTTCGCTCGGCTGCATGCGAGTGCGTAGCTCATGCCGCCGCCCCAGCTGAATCCCGTGGCGAAACGCTGTGCCGGGTTGACACAGAGACCGCCCTCGATTCGCCGGATCATGTCGTCGACGAAGGTGACGTCCTCACCGCCCGAATTGGCCCAGCCGTTGCCGAGGCCCTGGGGCGCGACGAGGATCGCGCTGTTGTTCGACTGTTCCTGTTGGCCGTAGTAGGACCAGGCGCTCCCGCTCGTGCCGCCCGAGGCCACCTCGCCGGCGGTTCCGCCCCGCCAGTGGAACGCGAAGATCAGCCGGTAGGGGTGGCTGTTGTCGTAGTTGGCGGGAACCCTGAGGATGAAGCTGCGGCTCTTGCCGCCGCTCTGAATCGTGTGCGTACCGCTCGCCAGAGTCGGGGCACTGCCGCATGCGCCGCCGCCACCGGACGACAGCTTGACCATCTGCCATTGCTGGTTGGCACCGCCCCAGTCGGAGTACTGGACGACGTTGCCGCCGTCGGCGGTGGAGGCGCCCTGCACCTCCACCGCCTTGCTGCTGGTGCGGTTGATCAGCCGGACGTGGCCCGCGTCGGAGTCGGCCAGTCGGAACTGCTGGTTGGCCCCGTTGTGGTCGGCCCACTGCTGGATCGCGGCACCGTCTGCGGTCGAGGCGCCGGCCACGTCGAGAACCTTGTCCGAATGCCGGGCCTTGAGGCGGTAGAAGCCGTCGCCGGAGTCCACGAACTGCCACTGCTGGTTGGCTCCGTCGTGGCGCGTCCACTGGTTGACCCGCGCGCCGTCGGCGGTGGACGTGTCAGAGACGTCCAGCGCCTTGCCGCTGTTTCGATTGACCAGGACATACCAGGCATTGGTGTCCACCGTCGCCGCCTCGGCGGGCGCCGGATTCACGACGGCGAGCATGCCGATCGCGAGGGTTGCCGCCACCACGGCGGCGATCCGGGACCACCAGCGATGTCTGGGTGGAGGGGCGGGGGAAGCCGCACCGTAGGTCTTCATGGATTCTCCCTTTCGTTTGTGGCAGGTCCCCTCAGGTGCGGGTCCAGCGTTGGTTGCTGCCGTTCGAGCAGGAGTAGAGCTGGATCAGGGTGCCGTTGGCGGTGCCGCTTGCGGCGGCGTCGAGGCAGAGGCCGGACTGGACGCCGGCGATGGATCCGTCGGAGTTGAGGCGCCACTTCTGGTTGTCACCGCCCCAGCAGCTGTAGATCTGGACTTTGGTGCCGTTGCCGGTACCGGCGGCGTCCAGGCACTTGTTGCCGTAGACCCTGAGCTCGCCGGCGGCGGTGGGCGTCCACTGCTGATTGGTGCCACTGTGGCAGTCCCACAGCTGGACCTGGGTGCCGTCGGTGGTGCTGGCGTTCGGCACGTCCAGGCAGCGGCCGGAAGCGACGCCCTTGATCTGTCCGGATTCCCCCGGGGGCGTGGTGGAGCCGCCGTTGAGTGCGTTGAGGACGGCGGTGTAGGCGGGCTTCTTGCTGCCGTCGCCGTTGAACAGCAGCGGCGTGTGCTCCGGTCGCCAGGAGTCGGAGTCGCGCACACCCCAGACGGTGATGCCGAGGCAGCGCGGGACGGCCAGGCAGTCGTTGGTCACGGCGGCGTAGGTCGAGGCCGGGGCACCCTGGATGTCGAGTTCGGTGATGGCGACGTCGACGCCGAGGGCGGCGAAGTTCTGCAGGGTGGTGCGGAAGTTGCTGTTGTAGGGGCTGCCGCTGTTGAAGTGCGACTGGAAGCCGACGCAGTCGATCGGCACGCCGCGCTGCTTGAAGTCCCGGACCATGGCGTACATGGCCTGGGTTTTGGCCCAGGTCCAGTTCTCGACGTTGTAGTCGTTGTAGCAGAGCTTGGCGGCCGGGTCGGCGGCGCGCGCGGTGCGGAAGGCGACCTCGATCCAGTCGTTGCCGGTGCGTTGCAGGTTGGAGTCGCGCCGGGCTCCCGAACTGCCGTCGGCGAAGGCCTCGTTCACGACGTCCCACTGGGCGATCTTGCCCTTGTAGTGGGCCATCACGCCGTTGATGTGGTCGATCATCGCCTGGCGCAGCGTGCTGCCGCTGAGGCTCTGCATCCAGCCGGGTTGCTGGGAGTGCCAGGCCAGGGTGTGGCCGCGCACCTGCTTGCCGTTCTGCACCGCCCAGTTGTAGACGCGGTCGCCGGCGGTGAAGTTGAACTGGCCCCGCTGCGGTTCGGTGGCGTCGATCTTCATCTCGTTCTCGGCCGTCACCGAGTTGAACTCACGGCCCGCGATCGTCGTGTACGCCGAGTCGCCCAGCCTGCCCGAGGCGATGGCGGTGCCGAAGTAGCGGCCGCTCTGCGCCGCCGCGGCGCCGAGCGTGCTCTCGGCGGAGTGGGCGGTCGGCGGCGCGACCAGTGCGGCGGCCGCACCGAGGACGGCGACGACCAGCGCCAACAGCAGGCCGCGGAGCTTCCGGCGGATAACGGGTCTGGGAAGGGCATACGAGCCCATGGCTGTGCCTCCAAGGTAGAAATCACGGAAGGACTGAAGCGCAGGGGGATGCGTCGTCCGCTCCCACTCGGCAGACGGACGGGGCGAGCCGGAACCCGGGCAGCACGGAATCACCGGACACCGCGGTCATGGGACCGGGACCAGCTCAACCGGCACGGACGGCATCCGGTCGGCCGGCGGGTGACGTACGGCGTACAGCCGGCGGCGGGCGGCGGCGGTGTTTCGGCACAGGCATGTTCGACACAGGCATGGGGGTACTCCATCGCGGCTCAGCCGGGGGACCGCCACGCGGCGTCGCGTACCTCTCCAACTGCGCGAAGAGCCAGGATGCGCGCTGGTGGGAACCTCACCGGAACGAAAAGGGGTGGCGCAGGTGCTTTGGTGCGCGGATCTGTCGTGCAGCCGTGCGTGGATCTGGCGTGCAGCACAGATTGCTCAGGGCCGACGTGGTCCGATATCTCGAACTATCCCCGGCGTCTCAGACAGGGATGATTGAGGTATTGACGATGCATCGTCAATACTCCCCGCAGAAGAAGTTTCGGTTCTCATCTCGAAACTTTCTGGAATCCCGGCGAGCCGGAAGGCGAACCCCCGGCGCCGACGTCGGCGGATGCCACCTTGGACCGGCGAGCTGTATACGCAAACCACCGGAGGGTTTCCGGTCGGCGCGACAGCCTGTCAAGCCCAGAGGGGACGCGCTGTTTATGGACAGATCGGCGACAAGCCTTGACCAGAGGGTCCCGCATTCCTAGCTTGTGGCGTCGAAGCATCCGGAGAATTCTTCGAAACATTCGAGATTCCCCCTGTCCCTCGGCACGTCCGCTTCGTGGTTCATCGGGATCACCTCACCCCCGCCCCAAAGGAGGCCCTCTGATGTGGTTTCGCCACGCGTCCCCGGTCCGTCCAAGACGCATACTCGCCGTCCTTGCGCCCTTGCTGCTGGTGGCCACCTTCCTCGGCGCCCAGCCGGCCGGCGCGGCGACCGTAGACCCCAACGCCTCGTATGTGCTGGTCAACCGCAACAGCGGCAAAGCCCTGGACGTCTACAACCTGGCGACCACCGACGGCGCGCGCATCACCCAGTGGACCAGGAACGATCAGAACCAGCAGCAGTGGCAGTTCGTCGACGCCGGCGGCGGTTACTACCGCATCAAGTCCCGCCACTCCGGCAAGGTGCTGGACGTCCAGAACGGGTCCACCGCCAACGGCGGCCCGATCGTCCAGTGGACCGACCAGAACGCCACCAACCAGCAGTGGCGGCTGGCCGACAGCTCGGGTGGCTACGTGAGGCTGATCGCCCGCCACAGCAACAAGGCCCTCGAAGTGCAGGGCGGCTCCACCGCCGACAACGCGAACATCGTCCAGTACGACGACTGGGGCGGCGCAAACCAGCAGTGGCAGCTCGTCCAGGTCGGCGCCGGCAACCCCGGCACGTGCAATCTTCCGTCGACATACCGCTGGTCATCGACGGGGGCGCTGGCGCAGCCCAAGTCGGGGTGGGTCTCGCTCAAGGACTTCACCGTCGCCCCCTACAACGGCAAGCAGCTCGTCTACGCGACGACGCACGACACGGGGACGAGCTGGGGTTCAATGAACTTCGGCCTGTTCACCAATTGGTCGGAGATGGCCTCGGCCAGCCAGAACACGATGTCGACATCCACCGTCGCGCCCACGCTCTTCTACTTCGCGCCGAAGAACATCTGGGTGCTCGCCTACCAGTGGGGTAGGACCGCCTTCTCCTACCGGACGTCGAGCGACCCCACCAACCCGAACGGCTGGTCGTCGGAGCAGGTGCTCTTCTCCGGAAGCATCGGCGACTCCGGAACAGGACCCATCGACCAGGCACTCATCGGTGACGGGACGAACATGTACCTGTTCTTCGCCGGTGACAACGGCAAGATCTACCGGGCCAGCATGCCGATCGGGAACTTCCCGGGCAGTTTCGGCTCGACCTCGACAGTGATCATGAGCGATACGAGGAACAACCTGTTCGAAGCCCCGCAGGTCTACAAACTGCAGGGCCAGAACCGCTACCTCATGATCGTCGAGGCGATCGGCTCGCAGGGCCGCTACTTCCGCTCGTTCACGGCCACCAGTCTGAACGGCTCATGGACACCCCAGGCCGCGACCGAGAGCAACCCCTTTGCCGGCAAGGCCAACAGTGGCGCCACCTGGACCAACGACATCAGCCATGGCGAACTGCTCCGCACCAGCGCCGATCAGACCATGACCGTCGATCCCTGCAATCTGCAGTTGCTCTACCAGGGGCGCAGCCCCAACTCCGGCGGCGACTACGGCCTCCTGCCCTACCGTCCGGGCCTGCTGACACTGCAGCGCTGACGGCGTGACACGAGTCCGGCTCCGGTATGGAGCCGGCGTGGCGGGCTCGGCGGAAGGCCGAGCCCGCCCGGGTCACGCGACAACGTCAGCGCTCATACGGCGACAGAGCGCGGGATCGGGGAACGCTCACCAGCCCGAAGGCCATCCTGCAACGCGGTGCCGCCGCCGGTGGCCCTTGCCAACGGTCCAGGCGCACCGGGTCGCCTGGCGCGCTGCGGCGGACGAGCCAGGCTTCAGTGATGTGGGTGAACATCGCCACGACCGCACCGCTCGGGTCGTGGGCGGCGATGCGCTCGTACACGCGGCGATGGCCGCGGTTGGAGGCGACGCACATGTCGCGCTCGGGGCCGGCCCATGTACCGTGCGGTGTGCGGCCGGTGGAGAGAATCCGCGCCTGGCGAGTGTCGGGTTTGTCCTACTTCGATCGCAAAGTTGGTTGATCTTTGAGTGCCCATGTGGTGGGCCTGGACAAGTCCAGGGAGGACAGTGGCCTCCCCGGTCCGCGCCGATGCGAGTTCTCAGGAACCCTTCGCCCCAGGGGGCCGCGCCCATGAACGCCGGTCCGGCCGGCCCGAGGGCGACCGGATACAGTGCGCGAGACGGCAGCCTGGCCAGGGAGGGGAAGCGTGACCGACACGAGCAACGCCCGACCCGCCCACAGCGAAGTGCAAGCTCCGCGGCAGAGCCGACTGCACCGCCTGATGCGCTACATCCCCCTGATCGCCCCCGTCCTGCTGTGGGCCGTGCCCTGCTGGGTGCTCCTGCACACCGGCCAGCACTGGCCGATCCCCGTCACGCTGGTCGGCACCACCCTGTTCGCCCTCGGCCTCGTTGGTATGCCGCTCGCGATGGTGCGCGGCCACGGCCGACGCCAGCAGGACCGGGCGGCGATCACCGGTGACACTCTGCTGGGCACCAGCTGGGTTCTGTTCACCTGGTCCATTCTGCTCGGCGTCCCATTGCGGCTCGCCCTGACCGTGGCCGGCATCGGCGAGAGTCAGGACCGGGCCCGAATCGTCACTTGGGCCGTCCTCGGCATAACCGCGGTGCTACTCGCCTGGGGGTACGCCGAAGCCCGCCGCGTGCCACGCGTGCGCCGCCTCGACGTGCAACTCCCACGGCTGGGTGCCGGGTTGGACGGCATCCGCGTCGTCCTCATCACCGACACGCACTACGGCCCACTCGACCGCACGCGCTGGTCGGCGCGGGTATGCGAGACGGTGAACACCCTGGAAGCCGACCTGGTCTGCCACACCGGCGACATCGCGGACGGCACGGCCGAACGCCGCCGCGCCCAGGCCCTCCCACTCGGTACCGTGCGAGCCAGCCGGGCCCGTGTATACGTCACCGGCAACCACGAGTACTACAGCGAGGCCCAGGGCTGGGTCGACTTGATGGGCGAGCTGGGCTGGGAGCCGCTGCGCAACCGCCATCTGCTGCTCGAACGCGGAGGCGACTCCCTCGTGGTCGCCGGCGTGGATGACGTCACCGCCGAGTCCTCCGGCCTGGCGGGCCACCGCGCCCACCTCGCCGGAGCCTTGAACGGCGCCGACCCCGACCTACCCGTCCTGCTCTTGGCACACCAGCCCAAGTTCGTCGACCGGGCGGCAGCCGACGGCATCGACCTCCAACTCTCCGGCCACACCCACGGCGGCCAGATCTGGCCCTTCCACCACCTGGTCCGCATCGACCAGCCCGTCCTCGCCGGCCTCAGCCACCACGGCACCCGCACCCTCCTCTACACCAGCCGCGGCACCGGCTTCTGGGGCCCGCCGTTCCGCGTCTTCGCCCCCAGCGAGATCACCCTGCTCGTGCTCCGCTCCCCGCACCTGCCCACCTCGCCGTAGCACTGGGCGGGCCAACACATCCGCTTGGAGCAGTCCATGAACCGAGGGGGTGCGGCGTCGACAGATGACCAGGCCCGTCTCGCTGAGGACAAGATCCGGACCATTCCCGGGCCGACGGCTCCAATGAGCCATATCTGGCCACGTTTTACGCCGGTCAGCGACACCTGACGCTTGTACCACCAGCAGACCAAGAACCTGCTGATACTTGGCCAGGAAGGCTCGGCGCAGCGGGGGGGCCGTGCCCTACGGCAGTCGCCAGTCCACCGACTGTCCTCCCTGCCGGATCAGCAGGTCGTTGGCCCGGCTGAACGGACGCGAACCGAAGAAGCCCCGGTCCGCCGACATCGGAGACGGGTGCGCGGACTCGATCGCCGGCAGATCCCCCAGCAACGGCCGCAGATTACGCGCGTCACGACCCCACAGGATCGACACCAGCGGCTTACCACGCCCGGCCAGCGCCGTGATCGCCTGCTCGGTGACCTCCTCCCACCCCTTACCCCGGTGCGCGCCGGGCTTGCGCGGAGCCGTCGTCAACGCCCTGTTGAGCAACAGCACCCCCTGCTGCGCCCACGGCGTCAGATCACCGTTCGACGGCCTCGCCAGACCGAGGTCGGAGTGCATCTCCCGGAAGATGTTCTCCAGACTCCCCGGCAACGAACGCACCTCGGGCGAGACCGCGAAGCTCAACCCGATCGCCATGCCTGGTGTGGGGTAGGGATCCTGCCCCACGATCAAGACCCGGACGTCATCGAAGGGCTGTTGGAAGGCCCGCAGGACATTCGCCCCGGAAGGAAGATAAGTCCGGCCAGCCGCTATCTCGGCCCGAAGAAAGTCCCCCATGGCGGCGATGCGTTCGGCCACAGGTTCAAGAGCCTTCGCCCAGCCTGCTTCAACAAGTTCATGCAAGGGTCGTGGTGCCACGGCACGTCACTCTACTGGCACACACAGCCGCCCTCCATACACACGCAAGCCCCCGCACAGGGGCCACCCTTCAGGCGCTACTCTTCCTCCTCGTCGAGACCTTCGAGTCGGTCGAGCAGATGACGCAGCCGGTCACCGGGAAGGAGAGGAGCTTGTTCCGTCCAGTGCGCAAGCCACTCCGCCACGGTCATCATCCTCGGTCAGCCCTTCGTCCCCGATACCCAGATCCCGGAACCCCCGCACATGCGGTGGGGCTGTCGTTCTCGGTGGCGCCCGAGGTGCGCCTCCTGCTCGGCAGCCTCCCCTCGGTGGAGTCCGCGCACCCCTCCCCCATGTCGGCCGACCGCGGCCTCTTCGGATCCCGCCCGTTCAGCCGCGCCAATGACCTCCTGATCGGTCAGGGCGGGCAGCCGGTGGACTGGCGCCTGCCGTGACCGGCGTCGCCGGGTTCGTCGCGGTCGACTCCGGCGGGTCCGGGATGCGGGTCGTCGTCGGCACCGTCGACGGTGGTGCGCGGGCGCGGCGCGCGTCCCGTGAGGCGGTGCGCACCGGGGACCAGGGCATCGATGCCGGGCATTTCATGGAGCAGTTGGTGCCCATGGTGCGCGCGGCAGTGGCCGAGGCCGGGGTCTCCCGGCTGGATGCGGTGGCCGTCGGGGCCGCCGGGTTCGCCAGTCTGGGGGACGGTCTGCGGGCCGAGCTGCCGGGCGCGTTGGAGCGGGAGTTCGGCGTCCGGCGAGTGGCTCTGGTCGCCGATGCCGTCACCGCCTATGTCGGGGCGCTCGGGCCCGTGCCCGGTGCCGTGGTCGCCGCGGGCACGGGCCTGATCGCGATCGGCACCGATCTGACGCGCTGGCGCCGTGCGGACGGCTGGGGGCATCTGCTCGGTGACTGCGGCGGCGGTGCCTGGATCGGGCGGGCGGGGCTGGAGGCGGCGATGCGGGCGTACGACGGGCGGCCCGAGGGGTCGGCCGAGTTGCTGGCCCGCGCGGAGGAATTGTTCGGCCCGGCGCCCGGACTGCCGGGCAGGCTCTATCCGCGCCCGGACCGCGCCGCCGTGCTCGCCTCCTTCGCTCCCCAGGTGGGCGCCTGCGCCGACGCCGACCCGGTGGCGGCGGACATCCTGCGGGCCGCCGCCCGGCACATGGCCGACTCCGCGGCCGCCGTCTGCCCCGCCGCCGGAGAGCCCCAAGTCGCCGTCACCGGCGGCCTGTTGAACATGGGCACGCCTCTTGTCGTATCTCTGGACGAGGAGTTGTCGAAGCGACTGCCGCACGCACGGCGTGTCCGGGCCGCCGGGGATCCGCTGGACGGGGCGGTGCGTATCGCGACGGATCTGGCGGCGGGTGTGCTCGCTCTGCCGGGTGACGAGGCGATGCTCTGCGTAGCGACCGAGCAGCGGGACTGATCCACCTACGTCACCAGGTTCCGTATCGCAATAACTCAATCAGACATAAGCGGACAGATACCGCTCACCTGCACCCTCCCCGAACAGAGGAGCCCAGGAAGCCAGTAACATGCGTCGCCATGAGCTCCCCCACTGGGCCCGCGTCCGGCCTGCCAGTACGAATGCCGCGACCTCGTCAGCCCGGGCGGCACCGCCGACCCGAGCCGTTGGCGGCTCCCGAGGGCGCGCCCTCGCTTGTTCTCGCGGTGCCGGGCACGCCGAGCGCCGCCACCCGCGGCCTCGCCGAGGAGGTCGTGAGCATCGCCCGCTCCGAGCTCCCCGGTCTGGATGCCCGGATCGGGTACGTCGACGGCGACGACATGGAGTTCCCCACACTCCAGTCGGTGCTGGTGCACGCCGCCGAGGAGCGCACCGCCCGCTATGAGCAGGCGCTCGCCGCGGGTGTGGAGGTCAAGGAGCCCGAGGGCCCCGTCGCCGTGGTCGTGCCGCTGCTCGCAGGCCCGGACGGTGCGCTGCTGCGCGTCATCCGCCAGGCCGTGATGGACAGCCGCGTCGCGGCCGACCTGACCGATGTACTCGGCCCGCACCCGCTGCTCGCCGAGGCGCTGCATGTGCGGCTGTCGGAGGCCGGCCTTGCCCGCGCCGACCGCGCCCGGCTGTTCACCGTGGCCACGGCGGCGGACGGCATCATCCTGGCGTCCGTCGGCGGCGAGGAGGCCGTGCAGGCGGCCGGGATCACCGGCATGCTGCTCGCCGCGCGGCTTGCCGTGCCGGTGATGGCGGCGGCCCTGGACCAGGACGGCTCGATCACTGCCGTCGCCGAGCAGCTGCGGTCCTCGGGCTCGCAGCAGCTGGCGCTGGCGCCGTACCTGATAGGGCCGGAGATCGACCCGAGCCTGATCGCGGAGGCCGCGCAGGAGGCGGGCTGCTCCGCCGCCGAGGCGCTCGGCCCGTACCCGGCGATCGGGAAGCTCGCCCTGTCGAAGTACACGACGGCACTGGGCATCGCGCCGCAGCAGGCACAGGGGACGCCGGTGCGCTGACGCGCGCATCAATCACAGCCGTGACGCCGAAGGGCCCGCTCCCGTACGAGGAGCGGGCCCTTCGGCATACGGTCACGCGGTCACGGCATGTGGACGTCCGGCCCGATCACCACGCACGACGCCGCCGGCACCTCGATCGAGCCCTCGTAGCGCGGGAGTCCCCGGTCCGGGTCGACGGCGAACCAGGACACATCGCCGGAGCGCTCGTTGGCGACGTACAGGACGCCTCCCGCCTCGGTGAGCGCGCGGGGCCAGTGTCCGGCGCAGGTGACCGTGCCGACCAGCCGCAGTTCCTCGCCCTCGACGACGAACGTGGACAGGACGTCCTCGCCGCGGGTGGCGGTCCACACGAAGCGGCCGTCCGGCGAGGCGGCGATGCCCGACGGGTAGGCGTCGCCGGCCGGGGCGCCCGGCAGCACCTGGATCTCGGTCAGGGGCTTCAGCGTGCCGTCGTCGGCGTCCCAGTGGCAGATGGTCACGGTGGGGGTGAGTTCGTTGACGACGTAGGCGTACGGGCCGTGCGGGTGGAAGGCGAGGTGGCGGGGGCCCGAGCCGGGGCGCAGGGCGATCTCCCGGTGCACGTCGAGCGTGCCGTCGGCCAGCGTGCACACCCTCACCGAGTCGGTGCCGAGGTCGACGCTGACGGCCCAGCGGCCGCTCGGGTCGGGCTGCACCTGATGGGCGTGCGGACCCTGCTGGCGTGGGGTGTGCGGGCCGGAGCCGGTGTGCCGCAGGACGACGGGCGGGCCGTCCCCGAGGGTCCCGTCGAAGCGCACGGGCAGGGCGGTGACACTGCCGGAGCCGTAGTTGGCGGTCAGGACGTGGCCGGCGAACAGGGTGAGGTGCGTGGGTCCGCTGCCGCCCACCGGGACCGGCGATCCGACGGGCTCGGGCTTCGCGCCGGTCACGCGGTACGCGGCCACGGTGCCGTCGGCCGTCTCGCTGACCGCGTAGAGCGTGTCGCCTCGGGGCGACAGGGCCAGGTACGCGGGGTCGGGCACATCGCGCACGCCGTTCAGGACGGTCAGCGCACCGCTTCCCGCGGCCACTGCGGCCGTCGTGATGCCATGGCCCCCGGCCGCCGTGAACGAGCCGATATAGGCCCGCCTCCCCAGCCTGTCGACGTCTGCCACCGTTGTCCCCTTCCGGTCGGGTGCCGTCCGGGCTGACGGTAGCAGCGGATCATCATCGGTCTAGACCAAGGTCGGGTGATCGTCGGCGAGTTCGGTCAACCTTCCGCCCGGACGCACGACCTCACCCGCGGGCCGCTCCCGCGCGGCTCGCGAGCTGAGGGGTCCGATGGGTGCGGGAGTACCCGGCGGACGCCCTGATCCACCCTCCGGACGGCCTACGACCGTGTCAGCGCGCCGACGGGGCGCGAGCCCGTATCGCGATCCGCGGCTCCGCCGCGCGGGCGCGACCAGCCATGACGACGCCGCGGACGTACCCAGTTACATAGGCCGCATCGCCATGCAGCTCTGCCACGACGGCGATGACACGCCCCCGCCCTCCCGCGGAGCGCTACGCGCCGACCAGCGGTGACCCCGACGGCGTCCGCAGTGGCTGGGCCAGTTCGGTGAGGGCTCGCTCCAGGCCGTGGAGGTGGGCCAGGGCGGGGTCCGTCGCGGTGGGGTGGGCAGTGGGGGTGGTGATGTCCGTGCCGGCGGTCAGGGCCTCGACCGCGGCCTCGACGCGCCAGCACGCGGCGGCCAGGCGGGCGTCGTGCGAGGCCTCGGGGTCGGCGGCGACGGCGGCGAGCCCGCGGATCTCCCGGGCGCAGTCGTCGAGCAGGGCCAGGACATGGCGGGCGCGCCGCTTGCGGGCCGGCATCGGGTTCAGCGGGTGCATGAGCGGGGCGATCGAGAGCCGTACCCGGCCGAGCAGCTGCTCCAGCTCGGCCAGCCGCGGGGCGGGGTCGGCGCTCTCGTCGCCGGCCAGCCGGGCGGCGGCCTCGGCGGTGGCGGTGTGGACGCAGCGCAGGGCGCGCTGGATCCAGATGTCGGTGACGGCGTGGGTGGTGACGGGCAGGACGAACAGCACGGCCAGCACCGCGCCGACCGCGCCCACGCCCGTCTCGGCGAGCCGCAGTGCCAGCAGGGCGGGGTCGAGGACGCCGAGGAGGCCGTAGAGGAGCTCGGCGAGCACCGTGACGCAGAGCATCATCCAGGTGTAGGAGACGGCGGCCGTGTAGAAGATGCCGAAGACACAGGCGGCGAGGAGCAGCGCCGTCGGCGCCCCCGCACCCGCCAGCGGGACGGCCACCATCAGGCCGAGGCCGATGCCGATCACCGTGCCGAGGACCCGGCGGAAGCCGCGGACCAGGGTCTCGCCGCGCGACGTGGTGTTGACGAAGATCCACCAGGTGGCGCCGACGGCCCAGTACCAGCGCTGCCCGGACACCAGCTGCCCCACGACGAGCGCGAAGCCCGCGCCGGCGGTGGCCTGGATCGCCTGGCGTGTGGTCACCCGGGCCAGCCCGCTGCCGCCCGGCGGCGCGGGGGCGGGCGCCGGGGGCATGCGGCGCTCGTAGCACCACAGTCCGAAGCGCACGGCGGACGCGGTGAGCAGGGACAGCAGGACGGCGGCGTAGAGCTCGGGCAGCTGCCCCGGGGTCGCGTGCAGGAACTGCGCCACGAAGAAGGTCATGAACGCGAACACGCCGAGGCTGTGGCCGCGCGGGCCCCAGCGGCGGGCGTACACGCCGGCGCCGACGACGGCGAGGAAGGTGAGGTCGCGGGCGACCGGCTGGTCGTGCAGTTCGGCCGCCGCCGCGAGGACGGGAATGCCGACGACGGGCAGCAGCGCGGTGGTGACGGCCTGCCCGCGGACGGTGGCGTCGGTGACCGTGAACAGGGCGAGCAGCGCGGCGAGCCCGCCGGTGACGGCGCCGACGAGGGAGTGTCCGGCCAGTGAGCAGACCACGACCGCGAGCCCGATGCCGAGGACGGCCCGCACGGCGAAGCGCAGCCGCGCCCGCCCCGGGTCCGGCGCCAGGAACACCCTCTTCAGCACTACTACCGCCCCTTCGACCGGCACGACACCGGCATGAAAAAGGCGCCGCGGAGGTCCGCAGCGCCATCGACCGGTCCATTGCAGCATCACGGGGCAGAGTGGCTCAAGTGGCCTCACATATGCTGGGCCATTGGCACAGAGAAATCGGTCCCTGGGCGTCCATCGGAGAGCCATCGGACCATGCGCGGAGGAAGGCCGGGACACCATGCCCGTCGACGAGCTCGACACCCGCATCCTGCGGTTGCTGCTGGAACAGCCCCGCACCAGCGTCCGCGAGTACGCCCGCGTCCTCGGTGTCGCGCGCGGCACCCTCCAGGCCCGGCTCGACCGGCTGGAGCGGGACGGCGTGATCACCGGCACGGGACCGACGCTCTCCCCCGCCGCCCTCGGCCACCCGGTGCTGGCGTTCGTGCACATCGAGGTCACCCAGGGCCACCTCGACGACGTGGGCGACGCGCTCGCCGCCGTACCGGAGATCGTCGAGGCCTTCTCGATCACGGGCGGCGGGGATCTGCTGACCCGGGTGGTGGCCCGGGACAACGCCCACCTGGAGGATGTGATCCAGAAACTGATCAGCCTGCCCGGCGTGGTCCGCACCCGCAGCGAGGTGGCTCTGCGCGAACGTGTCACGCACCGGCTGCTGCCGCTGGTGGAGTCGATCGGGCGGGCGGCGGCCCGGAAATGACCTTTGACATCCTGGGGCCATGAGCGGTCTCGGCGGCACTTCGGTCATCTTCGATCTCGACGGAACACTCGTGGACAGCGAGCCCAATTACTACGAGGCGGGCCGCCGACTCCTCGCCGAGCACGGCGTCCTCGGCTTCACCTGGGCGGACCACGAGCGCTACGTCGGCATCAGCACGCTGGAGACGGTCACCCTCTGGAAGCGGGAGTACGGCCTTCGACCCCCGGTCGCCGAACTGCTGGCCGCGAAGAACCACCACTACCTGGAACTCGCCCGCACCTCGACGCGCGCGTACCCGGAGATGCGCGAGTTCGTGGAACTGCTGGCCGCCGCGAACGTCCCGATGGCCGTGGCCTCGGGTTCGTCCCTGGCGGCCATCACGGCGATCCTCTCCGCCACGGGCCTCGCAGCCCATCTGCGCACCGTCGTCTCGGCGGACGAGGTCGCCCACGGCAAGCCCGCCCCCGACGTCTTCCTGGAGGCGGCCCACCGCCTGGGCGCCGCCCCGGGCGACTGTGTGGTCGTCGAGGACGCGGCCCCTGGCGCCGCCGCGGCACACGCGGCCGGCATGCGGTGCATCGCGATCCCGTATGTGCCCGCCCAGGCGGACGCACCGGAGTTCGCGACGGCGGGGCTGCTCCTGCGGGGCGGGCAGGGGGAGTTCACGGCGCGGCGGGCGTACGACTGGCTGCGCGGGGCGGAGTGACGGACGAACCTCCGGCGTCACATCCCTGAGCATCCCTGACCGCCAATCCCGTCAGCACCGTTGACGGCTCCTAGGTCCCCGCATAACGTCTGGTCGACCATCCGTACGTCGTTCGGAATCACGAACACGACTCACGAACAAGACGCTTCGGAATCACGATCCACACGACCCCCGCGCGGAGGAGCACCCCATGGCACCGCCCCTCTCCAGAAGATCCCTTCTCCAGGCCGCGGCCCTCGCCGCCGCGGCACCGGCGATCGGTTACACCGCGACCGGGCGGGCCATGGCCGCCGCTGAGGAGGCGCAGGCCGTGACCGTCACCCCGTCCGCATGGACCGTGCGGCCCTTCGCCCTCGACGAAGTGGCCCTCAGGCCCGGACTCTTCGCCGACAAGCGGCAGTTGATGCTCGACCATGCCCGTGGCTACGACGTCAACCGGCTGCTCCAGGTCTTCCGTGCCAACGCCGGGCTCTCCACCGGTGGTGCGGTGGCGCCCGGTGGGTGGGAAGGGCTGGACGGTGAGGCGAACGGCAACCTGCGCGGGCATTACACCGGGCATTTCCTGACCATGCTGTCGCAGGCCTACGCCGGCACCGGCGAGCAGGTCTTCGCCGACCGGATCCGCACCATGGTCGGGGCGCTGACCGAGGTGCGGGCGGCGCTGCGGAAGGACCCGGCGGTGCTGAGCGTCGGCGGGAGGTTCGGTACGGCCACCGAGAATGTCCGGGGCTCGTACCAGTACGTCGATCTGCCCGCCGCCGTCCCCGGGGGTGCCTCGGCGATCACCCTGTCCATCTGGGTGAAGCCCACGCACGCCGCCAACTGGGCGCGGGTCTTCGACTTCGGCGACAACAACACCCGGTACATGTACCTGGCCGCCCGCAACGCCGCCGGCGTCCCGCGCTTCGCCCTCACCACCGGCGGACCGGGTGGCGAGCAGGGCCTCGACGGCACCGCCGCGCTGCCCCTGGACCGGTGGAGCCACCTCGCCGTCACGATCGCGGGCGGCACCGGGACGCTGTACGTCAACGGCACCGCCGTGGCCCGCAACACGGCGATGACGCTCACCCCGGCCGCCCTCGGCACCCTCACCAACAACTGGCTCGGGCGCTCCAACTTCTCCACCGACCCTGTCTTCGCGGGCGCCTTCGAGGAGTTCAACGTCTGGTCGCGCGCGCTGAGTTCCGCCGACATCACGGAGTTGCAGGGCGAGCGCGCCGCCGACACCTCCGCCGGACGCGGCGATCTCGCGTCGTACGGCTTCGACGAGACCACTGGCGGCACGCTCGCCGATGCCTCCGGACGCGGACTCCACGCCACCCTGCGCCGCACCTGGGGCGGGCCCAGTCATCCCGGGTTCCTGGCGGCGTACCCGGAGACGCAGTTCATCGACCTGGAGTCGAGGACCAGCAGCGACTACACGAAGGTGTGGGCGCCGTACTACACCGCGCACAAGATCCTCCGGGGGGTGCTGGACGCCTACCTCGCCACCGACGACGACCGGGCCCTCGATCTCGCGTCCGGCATGTGCGACTGGATGTACTCACGGCTGTCCAAGCTGCCCGAGGCGACCCTCCAGCGGATGTGGGGGCTGTTCTCCAGCGGCGAGTTCGGGGGCATCGTGGAGGCGATCTGCGAGCTGCACTCGATCACCGGCAAGGCCGAACACCTCGCGCTGGCCCAGCTGTTCGACCTCGACCGGCTCATCGACAACTGCGCCGCGAACACCGACATCCTCGACGGGCTGCACGCCAACCAGCACATACCGATCTTCACCGGGTACCTGCGGCTGTACGACGCGACCGGCGAGAAGCGCTATCTCGACGCCGCCCGCAACTTCTGGGGCATGGTCGTGCCGCACCGCATGTACGGCATCGGCGGCACCAGTACCGCCGAGTTCTGGAAGGCCCGGGATGTGATCGCGGGCACGATCAGCGACACCGACGCCGAGACGTGCTGTGCGTACAACATGCTGAAGCTGAGCCGGACCCTGTTCTTCCATGAGCAGCGGCCGCAGTACATGGACTACTACGAGCGGGCCCTCTACAACCAGGTCCTCGGCTCCAAGCAGGACAAGGCCGACGCCGAGAAGCCGCTGGTCACGTACTTCATCGGGCTGACGCCGGGCCATGTGCGGGACTACACGCCCAAGCAGGGTACGACCTGCTGCGAGGGCACCGGCATGGAGAGCGCCACCAAGTACCAGGACTCGGTGTACTTCAAGGCCGCCGACGGCAGCGCGCTGTACGTCAATCTGTACAGCCCGTCCCAACTGACCTGGGCGGAAAAGGGAGTGACGGTCACTCAGACCACCGCCTTCCCGCGCGAGCAGGGCACCACGCTCATCATCGGCGGCGGCAGCGCGGCCTTCGCCCTGCGGCTGAGGGTGCCGTCGTGGGCGACGGCCGGGTTCCGGGTGACGGTCAACGGCCGTGCGGTGAGCGGTACGCCGACGCCGGGCAGCTACTTCACCGTGTCGCGGACCTGGCGCAGCGGGGACACGGTGCGGATCACCATGCCGTTCCGGCTGCGGGTGGAGAAGGCGATCGACGATCCCTCCCTCCAGACCTTGTTCTACGGCCCCATCAATCTGGTCGGCCGCAACTCCGCGACCAGCTACCTCCAGTTGGGCCTCTACCGCAACGCCGGACTCTCCGGCGACCTCCTGCCGTCCCTCACCCCCGTGTCCGGCAAGCCGCTGCACCACACCCTCGCCGGCACCGAGTTCGCCCCCTTCTTCGAGGGCACCGAGGACCCGACCCACGCCTACTTCCGGCGCTCGGAGCCCCGGGTGATCTTCGGCAACACCGACTCCGGCGTCGCCAACCCCGCGAAGGCCGACGGCACCACCCTGCTGGACGAGATCTGGGCCGGGGCCCCGTTCGGCAGCAAGGGTGCGCTGGTCACGCGGGTGCGGTCCACCGTGAACGCATGGGTGAGCGCCGGTCTGCTGAGCCAGGCCGACGGCCAGACGGTCACGCGGACGGCGGAACGGGCGACGTACGCCCCCTGAGCCGCCGTACGTCTATGACCTGCGTCGGGGCTTCCCGCGCCGCGCGCCCTTGGTTCCCTTGGTCCCCTGGGCGCCGCGGCCGGTCCCGGGCTGGCGACGCGCGCCGCCCCCGCTCTCCGGGCGCTTGCGCTTCGGCTGCTCCGTCGCGGACGTCGGCTGGGTCGTCGTACGGCCGCGTGTGCTGTTGACGGTCCGGCCGCGGACGACGCCGATGAAGTCCTCGACCAGGTCGGTGGTCGCCTCCTCCGGCCAGGACAGGGCGATGCCCGACTGGGGGGCGTCCACCAGCGTCCGGTAGGTGAGGTCCTTGCGGTGGTGGAGGCGGGCCAGCGACTGGGGTACGACGAGCAGGCCGACGTTCGCCGCGACCAGCTCGACGGCGTCCGCGGTGGTGGCGGGGCGTTCGAAGGCGGGCTGTCCCGGGGGCCGCTCCCAGTCGAGGACGTCGTCGAGGGGGTGGAAGACGACCTCGTCGGCGAGGTCCTCGGTGCTGACCTCCTCGACCGCGGCGATCACATGGTCCTTGGGGACGACGACGACCGTGGTCTCGGTGTAGAGGGGGATCGCGCTGAAGAACGTACGGTCCACCGGGAGCCGTACGAATCCGGCGTCCGCCCCGCCCGCCCTGAGCAGCTCGGGCGCCTCGGCGGCGGTCACCGAGTGGAGGGTGAGGGGGACGTCCTGGAAGCGTTCGTTCCAGATCCGCACCCACTTCGCGGGGGTCACTCCCGGGACGTACGCGAGCCGGAACGACGGCGCTGCCTGCGGGGTGGGCGGGGGTGCTTCCGAGCCTGTCACCTGCCCAGGTTACCGGGCGTGGTCGGGGGTCGTTCACGCACTCGATACCCTGGGGTCCATGACGTCGCACCAAAGCACCCAGTCCATGAAGCCCGCGACCGCGGCGAAGAAGCTGGGTGTGTACCTCGAAGCCACCCCCGCCGAGTTCCGGGAGGGGGTCGTCACGCGCGCCGAGCTGAACGCGCTCCAGACCGACCCTCCGCAGTGGCTGCGTGACCTGCGGCGGGACGGCCCGCACCCGCGCCCGGTGGTGGCGGCGAAGCTCGGTGTCTCCATCGCGGGACTCGCCCGCGGCGGTGTCACCGAGCCCCTGACCACCGAGCAGATCGAGGCGCTCAAGCAGGAGCAGCCGGAGTGGCTGGCCAAGGAGCGCACCACCCAGGCCGAGGTCCGCAAGGAGACGGCCCGGATCAAGCAGCGGAACGCCGAGCGCGACGCTCAGTGACCGGCCGGTTCCTTCACTCCTTGTCGGCTTCTGCCGGGATCGCCTCCAGGAAGGTGGCCGACGGGCAGAAGAAGAGGGTTCCGGTGACGGCCTGGGAGTAGTCGAGGATCGGGTCCGGGCCGGATTCGGGGCCGCCGAGGAACATCTTGCGGAGCATGGTCTCCGGGATCTCGGGGGTCCGGGCGTAGGCGATGAAGTACGTGCCGAACTCTCCGTGTCCTGGCCTGCCGAACGGCATGGCGCCCCGCAGTATCTCCAGCTCCTCCCCGTCCGGCCCGGTGACGGTGTTCACGTCGATGTGGGAGTCGGGGACGTCGAGCTCGATGTTGGTCAGCTTGGAGCGGCCGATCACCTTCTCCTGGGCCTCGACGGCGAGGGCCTCCCAGGCGTCGACGTCGTGCACGTACTTCTGCACGATCGCGTAGCTCCCGCCGGGGAACGCGGGGTCCTCCTCGCCGACGAGCGCCGCCTCGGCCGCCGCCTGGTCGACGGGGTTCTCGGTGCCGTCGACGAAGCCGAGGAGGTTGCGCGAGTCGAAGTAGGCGAAGGCCTGGACCTCGTCCTGGACGGTGACCGCCCCGCGCAGCCGCTTCATGATCTCCGCCGACAGGGCGAAGCACAGGTCCGTGCGGGCGGCGCGGATGTGGAAGAGCAGGTCTCCGGGTGTGGCCACGGCCCGGTGCCGGGGTCCTTCCAACTCCTGGAAGGGATGCAGCTGTTGGGGACGCGGGCCTTCGAACAGCCGGTCCCAGGCGGCGGATCCGACGCCCGCCACACAGCACAGGCCCCCGTCGGGGCTGGGGAAGCCAACGGCCCGTACGAGTCCCGCGAGCCCGGCCAGCAGATCGCGTACCGCGCTCTCACCCCCGGGCTCGATCGTGACCACCAGGAACACCGCGACGGGCGCCGGCTGACTGAGCACCGGCTGCGGCAGCGCACCGGCCGACCGTATGGACGACGGCTTGGATGACGGCATGGTTCCCCTCTCACCCTCGAACCCCGCCACCTAACGATGCCCGGTCGAACCGGGAACGATACCCGGCGAATTCACGCACTTCTGGCGTGTGTGTGAGGTGAGATCGGACGGTTGAACTCTGCTCTTCCCGGGCGGCTCAGCTGTCGTAGTCCACCGTGAGCGTCTCCGAGACCGGGTAGGACTGGCAGGTCAGCACATAGCCCGCGTCGACCTCGGCCGTCTCCAGCGCGAAGTTGCGCCGCATGTCCGCCTTGCCGTCGGTGACCAGGGCCCGGCAGGTGCCGCAGACGCCGCCCTTGCAGGCGAACGGCAGGTCGGGGCGGGTGCGTTGGGCGCCGTCGAGGATGGTGCGCTCGCGCGACAGGTCGGCGGTGGTGGAGCGGCCGTCGAGGGTGATGGTGACCTGGCTGACGGGTCCCTGAGGGCCGACCTCCTCGTGCCGCACCTCGCGCACCGGCTCGTCGTCGGCGAAGAACAGTTCCTGGTGCACCCGCTCGTCCGGCACGCCGAGGCCCGCCAGCACCTCTTGCGCGTCCCGGACCATGCCGTGCGGGCCGCACAGCCACCAGTGGTCGGCGGACGCCACATCGACCAGCGCCTCGACCAACGTCGAGAGCCGCTCGGCGTCGATCCGGCCGGACAGCACCTCGGCCTCGCGGGGTTCACGGGAGAGCACGTGGGCGAGCTGGAAGCGGCTCGGGTAGAGGTCCTTCAGATCGGCCAGCTCGTCGGCGAACATCACCGTGTCGGTGCGGCGGTTGCCGTAGAAGAGGGTGACCGTCGAGCGGGAGTCGGCCGCGAGCACGGACTCGGCGATGGACATCATGGGCGTGATGCCGGAGCCCGCCGCGATCAGTACGTGATGGCCGGGTGTGGTCAGGTCGGGGGTGAAGGCGCCGATCGGGCCCATGACCTCGACGGTGTCACCGGGGCGCACGTCCTCGACCAGCCAGGACGAGAACAGACCGCCGGGCACGACCCGTACGCCGATGCGCGGACTCGAACCCACCGGCGAGCAGATCGAGTACGACCGCCGTTCGTCGCGCCCCTCGACCTCGCGCCGCAGCGTCAGCGACTGTCCCGGCTCGAAGGCGAACTCCTCGGCCAGTTCCGCCGGGATGTCGAAGCCGACGGCGACCGCGTCCGAGCACAGGGGCTGTACGGCGGCGACGCGCAGGGCGTGGAAGGCCGGACGGCGGCGGGTGCGCGGGCGTACCGCGGCGGCCGTCCCTGCTTCGGTGACGCCTTCCATTCAGATCTCCTTGACGTACTCGAACGGCTCGCGACAGGCGCGGCAGCGCCACAGCGCCTTGCAGGACGTGGCGGCGAAGCGGGAGGTCTCCTCGGTGTCCGCCGAGCCGCAGCGCGGACAGGTCACCGCGTGCCGGGTGGGTGACAGGACGAGTGCGACGGGGCCGCCGGCGCGTGGTGCGGGGCCTGGCGGGGCGATGCCGTGCTCGGCGAGCTTGCGGCGACCGGCGGGGGTGATCCAGTCGCTGGTCCAGGGGGGATCGAGGACGGTACGGATCTCCACGCGCGCGTACCCGGCGTCGCGGAGGCGTGCCGCGACGTCCGCTCGCATCTCGGCCATCGCCGGGCAGCCGGAGTAGGTCGGGGTGAGGCTCGCGACGACCGTGCCGTCCTCGGTCACCTCCACGTCCCGCAGGACGCCGAGGTCGGCGAGGGTGAGCATGGGCAGCTCGGGGTCCGGCACCTGGGCTGCGATGTGCCGGGCGTCGAGCAGGGTCGTCACCATGTCGCCTCCGGGTGGGCGCGGGCGATGCCCTGCAACTCGGTGAGCAGCGGGGCGAGATGCTCGGTGTGTTCGCCGTCGCGGCCGGATCCGGGCAGCGGACGGTACACCGGCATGGGCAGTCCGGCCGCCGCGGTGACCTGGCGGATGTCCGCGACGACCTCGTCGCGCACGTCGTAGGCGGTGAACAACTCGCCGATGTAGGGGGCGACCTGTTCCTGGGCCCGGCGCATCCGGCGATGGGACTCGTCCGTGCCGTCACCGAGGCGTACGGCCCATTCGGCGGCGTACTGCCGGTGGTAGGCCAGCTCCTTGACGCCCTTGGTCGCGATCGCCGCGAGCACCGGGTCCGGGTGGGAGGCCAGTCGTTCGAAGTGGGCGAGGCGCCAGCTGGACAGCACCAGCAGCCGCACGATCGAGAACGCGAAGTCGCCGCAGGGCAGTTCGGCGAGGCGTACGTTGCGGAAGTCGCCGGCGTCGCGGAAGTAGGCGTAGGCGTCCTCGTCGCGGCCGGTGCCGTCGGCCTGGCCGGCGCGGGAGTAGAGCAGGCGGGCCTGGCCGAGAAGGTCGAGGCCGATGTTGGCGAGGGCCACCTCCTCCTCCAGCTCGGGGGCGCGGGTGATCCACTCGGCGAGGCGCTGGGCCGAGACCAGCGCGTCGTCGGCCAACGCGACGCAGACGGCGGCCAGTTCGGCGGCGTCGACGCCCTCGGGCACGGTGGTGTCGACGCCGTGCAGCGGGTCCTCGAAGCCGGTGCCGTAGGCCCAGCGGGTGTCGTCCTCGTGTCCCTCGGCGAGGGTCATGTAGACGTGGTCGTCACTCATGCCCTCTCCTTCAGATGTGCGGGACGTCGTCGGGGATGTCGTAGAAGGTCGGATGGCGGTAGACCTTGTCGGCGCTCGGCTCGAAGAAGGGGTCCTTCTCGTCGCGGGTGGAGGCGGCGATGTGCTCGGAGCGCACCACCCAGATGCTGACGCCCTCGTTGCGGCGCGTGTACAGGTCGCGGGCGTGGGTGAGCGCCATCCGGTCGTCGGCGGCGTGCAGCGAGCCCACATGGACGTGGTTCAGCCCGCGCTTGCCGCGCACGAACACCTCGTACAGCGGCCAGTCCTTCTTGTCGGCGCTCATGCCGCCGCTCCCTTCTCCATACGCTTGGCGGCGTGGGCGGTGGCCGCCTCCCGCACCCAGGTGCCCTCTTCATGGGCGCTTCTGCGCCGTTCCATCCGCTGGGCGTTGCACGGCCCGTCGCCCTTGATGACCCGCATCAGCTCGGACCAGTCGGGGGTGCCGAAGTCGTGGTGACCGCGCTCGGCGTTCCAGGACAGCTCCGGGTCGGGCAGCGTCACACCGAGCTTCTCGGCCTGCGGGACCGTCATGTCGACGAACCGCTGACGCAGCTCGTCGTTGCTGTGCCGCTTGATCTTCCAGGCCATCGACTGTGCCGAGTTGGGCGAGTTCTCGTCGGGCGGGCCGAACATCATCAGCGAGGGCCACCACCAGCGGTTCACGGCGTCCTGCACCATCTCCCGCTGGGCCTCGGTGCCCCGCATCATGGTCATGAGCAGCTCATAGCCCTGCCGCTGGTGGAAGGACTCCTCCTTGCAGATCCGCACCATCGCGCGTGCGTACGGCCCGTACGAGCTGCGGCACAGCGGCACCTGGTTGCAGATCGCGGCGCCGTCCACGAACCAGCCGATCACTCCGACGTCGGCGAAGCTCATGGTCGGGTAGTTGAAGATCGACGAGTACTTCTGCCGGCCCTCGATCAGCCGGTCGGTGAGGTCTGCGCGGTCGGCACCCAGGGTCTCCGCCGCCGAGTACAGATACAGACCGTGCCCGGCCTCGTCCTGGACCTTGGCGAAGAGGATGGCCTTGCGGCGCAGGGACGGCGCCTTGGTGATCCACTCCCCCTCGGGCTGCATGCCGATGATCTCCGAGTGGGCGTGCTGCGCGATCTGCCTGATGAGCGTCTTGCGGTAGCCGTCCGGCATCCAGTCCCGCGGCTCGATCCGCTGGTCGCGCGAGATCGTCGCGTCGAAGTGCTCCTGCAGCTGCTCCGTCATCGATACCAGCTTCCCCAACCGACCATTCGTTCGGTATCCAGTGTGACGGGTTTCCGCCAGGTGAGCAAGACCCTGTCGCCGCACGAAAACGGCCCAGGACACCCCCGAGGGGTACCTGGGCCGTTCGCACAGCACGTGTGTCACACGTTGGGCACCCGCAGCTTGTCCCAGCTGACCTTGCCGGGGATGCCGTCCGCGTCCTTGCCCTTGAAGCCGAGCTTGTGCTGCCAGGCGGCGTAGGACTGGCGGTCGCGCTCGGTCCACTCGGGGCTCGGGCCCTCCTCGTAGCGGCCGCACCCCTCGGCGACCAGACGGCGGCCCATCGCGGTGATGATCGGGGACTTCTGCCCGACGTGGAAAAAGCCGCTGCCCGGGAAGGGCTCCAGCTTCGGCTTGGGCGCGGGCTTCGGGTCCGGGTCGGGCTTGCCACCCCCGCCGCCCTTCAGCCGCTGCGCGATGCGCTTGCGCATGCCGTCCATGGTGAAGCCGCGCGGGTCCTGCTTGCCGGGCTGCCACTCCTTGTGCCCGATCACCGAGCGCTCGCTCCAGCCGTGGTGGCGGCAGATCGCGGCGGAGACCTTCTCGATGGCCTCCTTCTGCGCCTCGGGCCAGGGGTCCTTGCCGTCGCCGAGGTTGATGCACTCGAAGCCGTAGAAGCGGGCATTGCCGTCGGTGTCGGCCTCGTTGTCGTGCGGCAGCTTGGACTCGTTGATCACGGCGCGCAGGACGTCGCTGTCGCCGAGTCCCGCGTGGTTGGCGCGCCCGTTGCCGACGAGGTGGATATGGCCCTGCTTGTCTATGACCCCGTGGCAGAGCGGGCCGGGCAGGCCGGAGTAGCCGTTGTAGCAGATGCTCACCGAGTTCTCGGTGCCCTTGGTGACGGTGTGGTGGATCATCACGCCGTTCACGGGGCCCCAGTTGCCCTTGCTGTTGCGGTTGTGGGTGCGCCAGCTGCGGACCTCGTGGACCGTGAGTCCCTCCGCACGGAGTATCTCCACCATCTTGGACGCGCTCAGGGGCTTCGCCATTACTCGTCTCCTTCCGCCGCGGCCTCCGCGTCCGCGGTCGTCTGCGACCTCCCTCGGGACGGGTCCTCCGCCAGCTGCTCCTCACGGCGGGCCTGTTCCTCGGCCGCCAGCGCCGCCTCGTCCGCGGCCGGGATGCTGCTGGCCAGCGGGTTGAAGGCGAGCCGCAGATCGACGGTGCCGCCCTCGCCCTTGACCAGTGCGAGCGGGGCGAAGCCCCGGACGATGCCGGCGGGCGCCTGGAGCAGCGGGCGCCGGGCGGCGTCCGTGGGCCACTCGACGCTGCCGGTGGCGGTGCGGGCGGGGATGATCCAGTGGTCGCCGGTGCGGTACGCCGCCCCCTTGGCGAAGTACACCTCGACCCCGTCCTCCAGCGTCAGCCACTCCCCTTCGGCGACCGGGACCGCGCCGCCCTTCAGGGCAGTCGTACGGCCCTTGCGCTTCGGCCCCTCATGGTGGTCCCAGCGACGCAGGAACGGGTTGAGGTGGGGCAGCCGTCCGACACTCTGATCGGGCTCGGCGCTGAGGCGGACGCGGCGGCCCGGCAGGTCCAGTTCCTCGACCCGCAGCAGGGGCAGGGGCTCCAGGCGGGAGGCGTACGCGGTGTCGACGAGCTCGACGTGGTCGCCGACGTCCAGGTCCAGCTTGTCGTCATGGCCGAGGGACGCCAACTGCACCCAGGTGCCGTCGAGTTCGTCGACCGGGAAGACCACCGAGCCGTTCTCCCGGGACCACTTGAAGGTGGCGTCCTTGGCCTCGCCGCCCGCGTGCACCTCGACGCGGTACAGCTGGTTCTCCTGGCCGCGGTACCGGGCGTCCGGCTTGACCAGGCAGGGGTCCTCGTCGGCGTGGTCGGGCCGCTCGCTGCGGGCGGCCAGGCGGGCGCTGGGCGTGGCCTGCTTCTGCGCCCACTTGTCGAAGGCGGCCCGCACGACCTCCTTGGACGGGTCGGTCTCCTCGATGTCCAGCGCGGCCAGCGACAGCGGCAGCACCTGCCAGACGACCTTCACCCGGGCCGCGGTGTCCGGCATCGCGGCGCCGAGGGCGACCTCGCGCAGGGCGGGGTCCTCGGCGGCGGAGACGGCGCGCTCCCACACGTTCAGGTAGACCACGAACGGCGATGTGGCGGGCGAGGGCAGCCGGTCGCCGGGCTTCTCCGGGTCGCGGAAGCCGTCGGGCTGGTCCCAGTACGTCCAGTACGCGGGCGGCGCGGCGGTGTCCTGCTCGTCGTCGGCGTCCTCGTCCGGGACCGGCACGCCGGGCGCCGGGCGGGTCGCGTCGAGCAGGATGCCGTCGACGTAGTAGCGGCCGCCGTGGATGTGCAGGGTGTCGATGTCGTGCTTGCCGCCGATGTAGTCGACCTTGAAGCCCGCGGCGTCGCGCGGCCCGCCGTGCCGGCCGATCAGGTCGGCGGCGAGGGTGCGGGCCTGGTGCAGCTGGATCGCCGTCTGCTCGTTGATGTCGGCGTCGAGCTGGACGCGCCCCTGCTGGGCGATGACCGCCGAGTAACGCCGCTGCGGGCGGAACGTGAGGCGGGAGAGGTCAGCGTGCATGAAGGGGGTCCCCCTGGTTCAGGAAAGTGCGGGTAGGGCTGACGGCGGCGGCGCTCACGTGGCGGTTCATGTCACGTGGAAGATCCCGGCGTCGGTGCCCGCCGGGGTGTACTCCGCGAGCCGTGCCCTGAGGCCGTCCTCGCGCTGGGGCCGGTACAGGTCGTGGAAGGAGCCCATCTCGGCGCCGTCGTCCGAGCCACGCCGGATCTCTTCGGCGCACCGGTCGGCGAGCAGCCCGTACCAGGGCGTCCCGTAGCGCTCGGCAGTGAACAACGGCCGTACGCGACCGGCCTGTTCGGGCCCGGCGAGGTCGGGCTGGCAGCGGAACCGGCGCGGGGTGCGTGACCCCGGCGGCACGTACGAGTACCGGATGCAGCCGACGCCACGCCGGGCCACGTGCAGTCGCCCGGTGAGGATGGAGTTCTCGGCGATCTGCACGGCGTGGGTGAAGATCTCGCCGATCACCGTGGTGCGGTGCAGATGCAGCACCGCGTGGGCGTGGCGGCAGTCCGGCGCGGACAGGGCCTCGCGGTTCGGGCCGGTGGCGTCGAGGATGCTGTCGCGCAGGTGGATGTCGAGAGGGTCCTCGCTCACCTCGTCGCCGATGACCTCGATGGTGCCGAGGATGCTGTGCTCGATCTGGACGCACGCGGTGGTGCGCTCCAGGACGATGCTGGGCTCCTCCGGCGAGTGCGGGTCGCACTCGGGCTCCAGCGACCAGCCGGGCACGAGCGTGGAGTGCCGTACGACGACGGCGCCCATGGGCCCGGTGACGTTGATGCCTCGTCCGGCGACCAGCAGCCCGTCGAGGACGATGCGCGGCCGCTCGTGCGGGGCGCAATCCTCCGACACGGCACGGATGTTGAGGGCGTCGGGGCGGTTGCTGTACCAGTCGAGCAGCCGGATCACCGGCCGCGTGCCCTCGGCTGCGCGCACTTCGAGCCGGTCGCCGGGGTCGAGGTCGAAGTCCAGCTGCTCCTGGTAGGCGCCGCTGTGAGTGATCTCGATGATGCCGTCGGGCCCGGTCCGGCCGGCACGCCGGTCGTGCTGCCAGGCCCGGTAGGCGTCCATGATCTGCCGATACGGCTGCCCGGGCCCGACCCGGTAGAACTCGGCCTCGGGACGCGGCTCACGGTCGGGCCGGTCGTACTCTCCGCCGCCCATGTCCGCGCCGAACGCGTAGTGGTAGTCCACCCACACGCCCTGCCGGGGCGCCGACCGCGACCCGAACGCGATCCGCCCGAGCTCCGGGTCGACGGCGACCTGCCCGCGCTTGGGCCGGTAACGCCAGTCGGACAGGTCGGCGACGACGATGTCCTGCGGTGGTACGGGCTGGTCCTCGCCGTCGCGCCGGATGACGAGGCTCTTGCCGGGGCCGTAGTAGTCGGTGAGCCGGTCGTGGAGCTGGCGGCGGGTGATGAACGCCGGGACGTTGTCGATGGTCGCGATGTGCGTGGGCGACGGCTCCGGGAACGGCTTGGTGACCAGCGGGGTGTCGTTGCCCAGGATCGAGAAGGTGTAGAGGTTGCGGGCGCGGTCGACGCAGTACGCCGGGGACTGCGTGAGCGAGTGCGCCTTGAGCCGCCAGACGAAGAGGGCGACCCCGGCGGGCGTCCAACCACCTTGCCTGTGACGGGAGTTGGCCCGTCGTATGTCGACCGTGCGCGCCGTGGCGCCGAAGGGGCCGCCCGCGAGGTCGAGCGCGGAGTTGTCGCGCAGGTCGACGAGTCGGCCGCGCTCGGTGCGGTGGCCCGCGCCCAGCTTCACCGACTGGGTGTGGGACACCTGCCGGGACAGCTCGACGGCGCGGGCGGGCCAGCCGGTGACCTGATCGGAGAGTTCCTCCAGGAGGTGGAGGGTGCCCTTGCGGCGGCGGTTGGCGACGGTGGCGGCCACGTCGGCGCGCGGGGCCACGGCCTCGGCGAGGGCGGCACGGCCACCCTCGTGCAGCCCAGTCGTCAAGACCCGCTCATAGCCGGGCAGGGTGCGATAACCGACCAGATCACCGAGGTACGGCAGCACCCAGGGCGCCGCCGTCTCCACGAACAGGTCCTCGTAGCCCTGCTCGACGCCGTCGCGGACCCGGTCCAGCTGCTCGGCGATCACCGCGAGCAGCGCGCGTAGCGACTCGCCCTCCTCGGCGTCGCGCAGCAGGTGCCAGCGGGGCAGCAGCGCGGCGAGCCCGTCGGGTTCCCTGGACGTGGTCGCCGGGGAAGCCGTCTCCAACTCGACGTCCGGGGACATCACTTGACCTCCGTCAGAATCAGGGTGTCCGCGGCCTTCGGCGACAGCATCGCGAGCTGCGCCGGGCGGATACCGCGGAAGACGAACACCGAACGGCCCTTCGCCAGGCGCCGGGTGTCGGTGATGTCGGGGTTGAGGCGCAGGAGTTCGGCGAGCGGGACACCGTACTTGGCGCAGATCTCGGAGAGCGTCTCGCCCTTCGCGGCACGGACCGTGTGGGTCTTCTCGTCGTACGTCGCCGGGTGCGCCGGGACCGATGCCTTGGGCGGGCCGGGATCGGCGAGGATCCCGGTCAGCTCCTCGGGTGTGGCGGACGCGGGGACGCCGGTGAAGACGTCGACGTCCACGTAGTCGACGCCGGGCACGGAGTGGGCGGTGGCGAGGACGTCCGAGAGCCGGGCCGGTCGGCCCAACTCCCGTCCGTCGTAACCGAGTCGGGCGAGCAACGCCTGCCGCAGCCGGGGCTCCACGATCTCCCAGGCGTGGTCGGGGGCAACCTTCACCTTGGCGGCGATGAGCAGCAGGACGAGCTCCCGCACGTCCACCCGGACGGGAAGGTTCATGTCCCCGTACTCGGTGAGCGCGCCGCGCAGCGCCCTGAGCGTGTCCGAGTCGCCGTCGATCGGCACATCGTCGGTACCCGCTACCGTCACATGCAGCACCCGCCGCCGCCCGTCGAAGAGTTCACGCGCGGCGGCCCGGCCGATGCCGGCGCGGGAGCGTGCGAAGTCCTCGTAGTCGGACTCGGAGACCAGCCGGTCCAGCGCGGAGACGGCGAGCGGGATGGTACGGCGGGTCAGGCCGGGGCCGTCCGCGTCCGCGCCGCCCTTCGCCGGGCGCGGGTTGGTCACCTGGGTGACGCCGAGCGGCCGGGTCATGGGCTGGGTGACGCGGTCGGCGGCGACGTTGGCGGCCTTGCCGGTGCCGAAGCGGTAGCGGGCGCGGATGTTCTCGTTCCCTGACGGCAGTCGGGCGCCGTTGATGCCGTCGCCGAAGGTCACCGTCGTACGGCCGTCTGCGGTGGAGCCGGTGATGTAGACCCGCTCGACCGGGCCACGTCCGGCGAGGCTGTCGACCTCGTGCCACAGGACGCCGTCGACCCGGATCTCCAGCACTGGTGTGGCGCCGAGAGGGTTGTCGTCGGCGAGCCAGGTCAGCGGGGACTGCCAGAGCGCGAACGTCTGGTTCACCCGGTCCGAGTCCCCGCTGCCGATGGCCTCCTCGCGGCTCTCACCGTGGGTGGCCTCGACGACATTGCCGAGGACCTTGACCGTCTCACGGCGGTAGCGATGCGCGAGGTCGGCGGTCAGGGTGAGCCGGGTGTGCACATGGTCGCCGGGCAGTCGCGGATCGACGGCAGGGTCCGCGGCGGCGATGACGACGACCTCCGTGGCCGTCACCCCCGCCGTGCCCGGGATGTCGCTGCGCTCACCGCTCACCATGAGCGTCCGGCCCGGCCGCAACCCGTCGTACAGCTCGGCGAGTTCGATCTCGTTGCCGTGCACGTCCTCGCCGAGCGGTTCGTCGGCGAGGCGCAGCGGTTCGCCGGCCGCGTGCACGGTGGTGTCGCGGATGTGGGAGAGCAGTACGTCGAACTCGTCCAGCCACGGGTCGGCGAGGGTGAGTTCGGTGCCGCGTCCGGTGATGCCGTAGTTCGAGTACGCCGCCGTACGCGCCGCGACGACCTGGGTGGTGACGAAGTCGAGCTTCTTGTCGCCGGGGATGCCGTTCTCGGCCCCCTTGGCAGGGCGCTGAATGGCGACCCAGCTGCCGACGGTGATGCCGGTGTGGACCGTGTCCAGCTGAAGGATGCGGCGGTTGAGCGGCTCCGGCTTGCTGGCGATGACGACCTCGACGTTGGGCTCGGTGCTGCCCACGGTGTACCTGGCGGTGATCTCGTACTCGCCGTGGGTGAACTGCTTGGAGTCGCCGGGCCGCAGTTCCTTCTGCTCGGAGCTGCCGTTGTGGATGCCGAAGTGCACGACGCCCTCGTCGTTGGGCCGGGACACGAAGAGCGTCCGCTCGGGCAGGCCGGGCAGGAAGCGGGCGGTGACGCCGGGCTCCTGGGAGTCGATGGGCCGCCGGTTGAGCCAGTTCAGGTCGCGGTCCTGGCTGGAGCGCACCGACAGCTCGACCTGACCCGTGCCGAGTGGGAAGGTCACCGGCTGGGCGCCGTTCAGATTCTCGGCACGCTGGTCGGAGCCACTGCCCTCGCCGTACTGGAACTCGGCACGGACCGGCGTCCGGCCGCCGGTGTCATACACGACGCGCATGCTCGCCAGCGTGGCCCCGGTGAGCGGCCAGTCGACGGTACGGATGACGCGGCCGCGGTCGTCCTGCACGGGCTTGAGCGGGGCGGTGGCGCCGAAGGGGGCTGCGGTGACCCGCATGGCGAGCAGTTCGCGGAGGAGCTGGGGGGTGCTGGGGGCGGCTTTGCGCCAGGCGGGGTAGAGGGCGCCGAGTCCGGGGTTGAGGGCGGAGAGGAGGCGGGCGGTGTCGCTGCCGGGGAGCTGGGGGCCGCTGCCGCCACGGGGGGCGGGGGTAGAGGCGCGCAGGGCCGGGAGTACAGCGCCGAGAGCCTCAAAGGCAGCGGCACGCCCGTCGCTTTTGAGGGGCGCGGGGCTGTATCGATTTGCGGCTCCGCCGCGGGGCGCGACCAGCCCAGACGGCGCGGCAGACGACTGACCACCAGGTGCCTCTGTTTGTGCCGGTGCCAATTCCAAGGCCCGCTCGGCGAGTTCGGCAAGCACCGCTTCCAGCTGCTCGAACCAGGCGGCGACATCCTCGTACGGCTCGGCCAACACCTGAGCCTCACCAAGCCGCGCAACAGGCTCGGCAAGCCGCGCCGCAAGCCGCTCAGGACTCTTGATCCCGTCCAAATCCCCCCGCAGGGGCGCGAGAACCTGATCCTCGAAGTCCTCGATGAGCCGACTGACCGGCCGAGGGTTGGGCACCTCGGGCGTAGGCGGCTCATCCCCGGGCTCCCCCGGCCCGGCCGGCGCAGCCGTCCACCGCCGCACCTCGTCAACAAGCTCCTTCAACGTAGGCGGAGCAGACTTCGGCAGAGAGATCGCCGTGACCTCGTCCTCCCGATCCACACGCACCTTCGCGACAGGCAACAACTGCGGCTTCCCACCGGCCTGTTCGCCGAAGACAAACAGCAACTGATCCCCGGTATGGAGGGAATTGGCCGTGCCCTCGACAAAGATCTCCGAGCGCCGCTCAAGGTCCTCGGGCGTCACGAGGGACGGCCGCCGGCGCCGTACCTTCAGCTCGTTCCAGTCCCAGCGGGCCGTGAGGTCACGGCTGGTCTCGAAGGTCAAAGACTGCTCGTCGGCGGACGCCGGCACGCTGTGGCTGCGGGCGCCGCGCGGGATCAGCACGGACAGCGACTCGGCGCGCGGGTCGCGTTCCAGGCCGTACGCGAGATGCGTCGCGGCGGCGACGCCGGGCCGCGGCCGGTGGCCGACGAGGCGGCCGAGCAGGACGAGGGAGCGGTGCTCGTTGGCCGTACGGATGTAGGCCTCTTCGGCGATGCGCTCGGAGTGGAAGGTGAGCAGGTCACCGAGGACGGCGGTGGCGTCGAGGAGGCCGATCGACGGGTCGTCCGGGGTGCGCACGGTGAGGCCCTGGAGCGCCGGGTACGCGGGTGAGGCGAGCCGGTCAAGCAGGGCCGCGCGGAAGGAGCCGTATTCACCGACGCGGTAGTCGAGCGCGGTGCGCCCGGGCGGGTTGTGCACGGGAGCCGGGGCGAGGCGCTCGTCGTGGCCGCCGCGGCAGGCGCCGCCGCAAGTGCACTCGTCGATAGTCATCGCGCACCTCCCAGGGATATCGCCAGCCGGCCGTTCTCCGGCCGGTCCGGGTCGTTGTCGCAGATGGCGATCTCCAGCGGGCCGAGCCGCAGCACGCCGTCCTCCCTCTCTCCTCGGTCCGGTTCGAACAGCCTGTGCAGCCGGGTGACCTTGATGCTCTCCACGCCGGGCACCGCAGCCGCGACGGCGACCAGGCGGCTGAGCCGCACCGGTTCGCCGAAGGTCAGCGCGTCCGGGTGGAAGAAGCCCCGCACACCACTGCCGAGCACTCGGTACAGCTCGGCCAGGATCTGCCCGTGCTGGTGGCCCGGCTTGGCGCACACCGTGAGCGCGATGTCCAGCGGGACGAGTCGCGCGGCGCCGACGACGAGGTCGTGGCCGATGCGCCGGTACGGCTCCAGGGCCTGCGCGACGGACGCCAGCAACTCGGCGGACGGGGCGCCGGTGCCGTACGCGTCGACCGCGACATGCGCCTCCTGGACGCTGCCGGTCCAGCGCAGTTCGGCCGCCGCCCGCTGGACGCCGGGCAGGGCGGAGGCGAGGGCCGCGTAGTCCTCGGCGGTGACCGCGCGCAGCCGGGTGCGGCGCAGGTCGAGCGGGGCCAACTGGCGTACCTGCTCGACGGGTTCGGGTTCCGTTCCCCCGACGGCGGGCAGCGGATTGCGTACGACGGCTGCGGGCGGCGCCTCGCAGTCGGACTGCACGACGAGGTGGTTGATGGCCTCCGCGCCGACGTTGCCGGCCGTGCCGCCGCCGAGCCGGTAGTGCGCGGCGAGCCGTGACCCCGGCGTCGGCCTGGCGCCGTGCCTCCCGTCGCCGAAGCGCAGGGCGAGCCGGCCGTCGTCCTCCAGCTCGCCGACGAAGTGCCGGTCGCGCGGGCCGCTGTCGAGCAGGTCGCGGCGCGGTTCCCAGATCTCGTCGTTGTGGAGTCGTACGGCGGGCAGTGCGCGACGCGGGTCCTGGGCGAGCGCGGCGGTGGCGGAGCCGCGCAGCACCAACTCGTCGGGGTGCAGTCCGGCGGCGTACGCCGGGCCCCAGCTGTGGGCGATCTCCCAGGCGATGTGCCCGTCCAGGACGGTGCCCGCGCGGGCGCGGGCCGTGAGGACCTCGATCCGGCGCAGCTTGGCGTCGAGCAACTGGTCGTTGCGGAACAGGAGTTCACGCAGCGCACGGACGGGGTGACGGTGGAGTTCGATGTGCTCCAGGATCTTCAGGCCGTAGATCACCGTGAGTTCGGCGATCTCCTGCTCGGAGAGCCCGTCCCGGTCGCGGGCGCTGCGCCACAGCTCGACCAGCCGCTGTCGCACCCGCCCCGGGATCGCGCCGATCCGCTCGGCCTGCCCGGCGGCGACGGTGCCGAGGTCAGGGAACGGCACCGCCTGCACGACGGGCCTGCGTCCGAGGACAGGTCGGAAGCGGGGCTGGATGCCCGGGTAGACGGACTGCGCGAGAAGGGTGCGCAGGGCGCCGGCCTGGGCGTACGCAGTGCCGGGCACGACGCGTTCATGGCGCTGACCGGCGCGTTCGAGGCCGATTCCGGCCCTCATGGTCGTTGCCTCGCCGACCACCTGGAACAGCTCGCGGACGTCGTCGGCCCTCAGTGCCTCACCCGACTCCGCCTTGTCCGTGAGGGAGTTGATGAGCCGGGCGGGTGCGTTGCCCTCCTTGCGGTCGTAGCAGCCGAAGGCTGGCGAGTCGCAGGGGGCGACCTCGGCGGGGACCTGCGGGACGGTGAACGTCTCGGGCAGTCCGTGGAGCGTACGGCCGTGATCGACCAGGACGACATTGCCGCGGGCGAGGGACACGTCCCCGACCGGCAGGCAGTCCCGGCCGCCGCGTGTCGTGAGGCAGAGCGGGAAGCGCAGGGCGTCCTCGGCGGCCCAGGAGACCTCCAGGACCGGCTGGTCCTCGATGCGGTCCACGGCCGGGGTGACGGAGGTCAGCCGGACGGCCTGGCGATGGCCCGGGTCGGCGTCACCGGGAGTGCCGGTGCGCGGCCCCTTGACCTCTTCGAGGATGAGCACGTCGCCTGGCTTCAGGTCGAGTTGACGCTCGCGGCAGGTCTCCACGTCGACCCATGCGTCGCGCAAGGTGGCGGAGGTGGCGCCCTTGGGCAGGGTGCAGACCTCACCTCCCCAGGTCCACAGCCGGATGGCGTTGTGCGCGACGCGCAGCTCCAACTGGTCCTCGGTGACGACGGGTTCGAAGACCTCCACCGAGCCGCGCTCGTCCAGGTCACCGAGTTCGGCCTCGTCCACGACCGTGCCGGGCTCCGGGCGGTCGTGCGGGTCGAGGGTGCGGACGTCGACGGAGGCGAAGCGGAAGGTGCCCGGGGCGAGCGTGTGATCACCGGCGGTCTCGACGGCGACGTAGGCGCGCGCCGTACACCCGTCGTGCATCGCGTAGTCGATGAGCCGGACGTGACGCCGTACGGAGACCCGGCGGCGGGCGGTGTCGAGGTAGGCCTCGGTGGCGACGGCGTCCTGCTGGTAGCTGATCCGGTCGCCGGTGTGGGCGAGCAGTTCGACCAGGGTCACGCCGAGGTCGGCGGGGTTGCGCTCGACCCAGTCGGGCGTGGTGAGCGCGAGCCGGTCGAGGAGGAGCTTGCGGATGGTGTCGTAGTCGCGGGCGGTGTAGTCGATGACGGGAGCGGACGGGAAGTCGTCGTTGGTCTGCTCAACCTCCTTGCAGTCGAAGGGAGTTGGGCAGTCGGGTCGGAAGACGAAGGTGGCGCTGTGGTAGCGCTGGTCGAAGCCGCGGTACGGCTCGGTCCCGGGTCGTCCGTACGGGTCGGTCTCGACCAGGGAGAGCCGGTAGCGGGAGGTGTCGCCGGCCTGGTCGAGGGTGACGTAGAGCCGGTCGTCGAGCTCGGGGTCCTCCTCGCGCTCCACGCTGACGTCGACGGCGGTGATGCCGGTGATGCGGCGGCCGCCGTCGATGCGGACGTTCTCGGGGCCGAGGCCGTGCGGGGCCTTGCCGAGGAAGGAGACGGTGAGGAGCAGCCCGTCGTCGCTGACCTCGACGGAGTCGACCCCGTTGAGCTGGGCGGCGCGAACCTTGGCCCGGCGCGAGGTGACGGTCGTACCGGTCATGCCGTGACCCTCCCTTCGAAGACGTCGTCGCGACGGGACCCGTCGGCACGCACGGCGTAGGACAGATGGACGCGGACGACGTTGTCCTCGCTGACGACGTCGAGGGCCTCCACATCGATGAGGTCGCCGAGCCAGCGCTGGAGCGAGGCCTGGACGGAGAGTTCGAGGGTGCTGATGAGTTCCGGGCTGGTGGGGGCGAAGACCAGGTCGAGGAGCCCGCAGCCGAAGTCGGGGCGCATGACCCGCTCACCGGGGCTGGTGAACAACAGCTGCTCGATGAGGTCGTGGATGTGCTCGCCGCGGGTGGCGTGCGCGGTACGGCCGCGGCGGTCGGGGCGGAACGGGAACGCGATGTCGGAACGGGTGACCGGCCGGGTCATCGGGTGGACACCTCCTGCTGCGCGGCGTTGACGACGGGTGGTCCCTGTGCGACCAGTGCCGCGCTGAAGCACTGGGCCGCGGAGATGTCGAGCAGCACGGGGGCACCCGCGACGGTGACGCCGCTCGCGGGGGCCGTGAACCGCACGGACACGCATGGCTGCGGCACACCGTTCACGGTGTGGACGCAGCCGGCGACGGTGTAGGTATGGGCGGCGGTGGCCGCCGCCCGGCCGCCGATCAGCACCGCCGGGGCGGGCATGTGCGCCGGTGTGGCACGCCCCCCGTGCGGGCAGCTGATCACCGTGTCGGCGACCAGCAGCTTCCCTGATGCCCCGGAAGTCCCGGATGTCCCGGACACGTTCGTCGTTCCCCCGTTCCTAACGCTTCGGTTCCACTGTCAGCTGGCCCTCGTTGACGATGACCCGGCCGTCCTGGAGGGTGATGCGGGCGTTGCCGCTGGCGATGACGATCGCCGCCTCGGTGATGCGGATGTACGCCCCGTTCTTGGCCTGGAGCAGGATTCCCTCGTCGGCGCCAGTCACGTCGTTCATCACGATCTTGTGCGCCAGCTGGGTCTGGACGACGACGGGCTTGAGCTCGGAGGGCCGGGCCAGCTCCCGCCGGGCGTCGGGCGGCAGTTCGTCCCGCTCCCCGTACCAGCAGCCCGTCCAGATCGGGAAGCTGGGATCGCCCTGTTCGAACTCCACCCACACACCGGCGTCCTTCGGCGGCACCACGACCTGCCCCGCCTCCTGCCCGGTGAAGGGCAGACAGGGCAGCGCCCAGGTCGAGGGCTCGTCGCCGAGCACATCGGGGACCTGGACCGTGATCCGCCCGATGGCCAGCGGGTCGTTGTTGTCGATCACCCGGCCCCGGAACTTGCCCAGGTACCGGTTGTTGGGTGCCGCCATGCGTCAACTGCTCCTGTTTTTCAGTGGTCTTCGGGTGTTGCTCGGGTAACTGCCGCTGTCACGGCCGTACGGTGTCGCCGCGTGCGACCAGGCCCTCCCGGGAGAGAGTGAAGTTCTGGGTGAACGAGCCAGGCCGCAGGCTGTGTGTGACCGACTTGACGTAGTAGTCGCCGTCGTACATCGGCCCGGAGCCGCGCACTCCGACGAGGCTGCGTGGGTGCAGCAGGTAGCCGTGCCGGGTGACGTCGAGCGACCCGGATCCGGTGATGACGTCGGCGGATGTCGCGGCCCTTGCGAGGAGTTCGGCCTGGGCCTGCTGGATCTGCTGCTTGGCGGTGCCGGCCAGGGTCCTGCGCCGCAGCGCGGGCGTGGGGCGGCGGCCGAGCGGTGGGCGGAGAGGGCTGATCGAGGGCTGCCCGAGCAGCGTGGCCTGCCGGTTCTCGGGGTTCTGCCAGCGGGCCTGGGGTTCCTCGCGGGCGGTCCCGTCGTACGCGAACGTCAGCTGGTCGACGGTCGAGTTGGCGTCCATGTTGACGTTGAGCGCGTGCTGCCGGACTCCGAGGCGCACCTCGGGTCCCCAGTAGGCGGACGACAGCCCGGGGGCCGGACCGGGCTCAAGATAAAAGACATACCCATTGGCCTTGGCCAGCTCGGTCACGTACTGCAGATCGGTGCTGCTCTGATACGGGACGCGGAGCTGTTCCTGCGGGGGTTGGAGGATCTGCTCGTCCTTGACGTCGGGCCGGATGCCGTAGTCGCGATAGCGCCCGAGGATGGACAGGACGCGTCGGGACGGCGCCAGATTGGGATAACCGGCGGTGCGCTCCTCCAGATCCATGAGCAGGGTCAGGTCCTCGCCGGTCACGGTGAGGGTGGTCTGCCCCGGCTGATTGCTGGCACCGACCTCCTGCCGCACGATCAGCCCGTCGAAGAGCACCTGGGAGGTACCGCGCACGCTGACACTCACAATGACCCGGGTCTTGGGGTCGAAGAATCCTTCAGGCAGCAAATTCCGCTGGATGAGCCCCCGTTTGGTGAGATCGAAGGCGAGCTGGAACCCACTCCGTTCCCCCGCCGTCGCCGTGATCTGCGCGGACAGCAGCGCTTCCATGACCTCGGCGGGCACGGGCCGGGTGAGCCTCGGCCCCATCTGCAGGGACATATGAACCGGCCCCGGCCCGACGGGCAGTTCGTCAGGCACCGCGACGACCCCCCTGCGGGAACCCGCCGGGGAGCGGCACGTCGATCACACGACCCGGTTCGGCGGTCAGTTCCTCCGGATCGAGTACGGGATTGGCGTCGGCGATCTGCCACCACTGCCGAGGGTCCCCGAACAGCCGCTGTGCGAGGAGATCGGGCCGCTCACCACCACCGACGACGTACTCGTCGGTCTCCTGGGCGTCGAGAGGAGGCAGCAGCCGCCGCTTGGTGTACCGGACTTCGGTGCCGTCAGGCGCCGTGTGAACCCCGATCTCGGCATCGTGATACCGACTGTCCCGGGGATAGGGATGAGCCCCCGGGATGGCGTCCAAAGCACTCCCGTACGGCTGTATGCCCTCGGCCATGCGCAGCTCAGCCCCTTCCCATGGTCAACGTGTCGCGCCCACCGAGCCCGAGCGCCCCGAGGCTCCCCCCACGGGCGGCCGCGGCGAGCCGTTCCTTCTGCGCGAGGTGCGCCATGTACAGATCGGCCCCTCGGTGCCCGGCCGGCAGGTCGCTCACGCTGAGCACCTTGAGCCCGATGCTGAGGCTCGCCCGAATCGGATTGAGATTGACGTCGAACGCGGACTCATTGATGGACAGTTCGGTGAGCCTCACGGGCATCACGCGCTTACTCCCCCACGTGAACAGCGTCAGCGGCATCTCGATCGGCGTGATCTCAATGGTCCCCTTCTGCGTCTGCCGTGCCGCGTCGCGGAGTTGCGCGGTCGTCGGCTGCACCAGCATTTCCAGCACGGCGAGCTGGGGGTGGATGCCGTCGGGGGCGGCGATCTCCAACTGATCGGTGGCGTCGATCTCGGCCGTGAACTTCCAGGTCTCCTCGGCGGGGCCCTTGAGCCGGAGCGCCTCGTTACGGTCGCCGCCGCCGGTTCCGCCGCCTTCGGCGTTCTGGCCGCCGGCGGATTGGGGGGCGAGGGAGCGTTCCAGGGTGTCGGGGTTGAACTGGAGGATGATGATGCGTTGGGGGGTGCCGGTGTCGGGGTTGACGACCACCAGGCCCGAGCGGATGGGCTTGGGGATGTCGCGATATCGGGTCACAGCTCAATCACTCCGCTCTCTGCCAGTTGTTCCAGGGCCAGCCCTGCTTCACGCGCTACTTCTTCGTCCTCGTCTGTCCCGGAAAGACGGGTCAGGCAGCCTTGGAATTCCGGCCATGCCGTGTACGTCATGGCCCATACAGCGGCCCGTCGGACCTCCGCATACTTGTGCTCGGCCGAGAACTCGATGTGTTCCACAATTTCCGGAACTGCGCTCAAGGGCGCGCCTGCTCCGACACGGAGCAGAGCCTTGACCCAGCCAGCCGGCCAAACGTTGACATAGCAGTCTTCCAACATTTCATCGACGGTCCACACAGCGAGCGACTGTTCGATGGTCGCCAGAGTCTCATCCGTGACAGAGGGGTCTTCGTGCACTACGACCATGTACGGCACATCCGCGAACTCGTCGACAATGTAATGCGCCGACCCGCCGTTCCCGATGTCCCACTTCGCTTCGTAGAAGACGCCCCGCTCGGGGTCACGGTCGATGTCACCGAGGAAGGTCCAACCGGCACGCTGCGCCAGTTCCTGGATGTCGGCGCCCTCGACCCGATCGTGAAGGATCAGCCTGCGGCTCGTTCGGCTGAGGTCCGGCATGGTGTGCACTCCTTGTTGCTGGGGTGGTTCGAGGTGGTGGGTCAGACTCTATAGATGTCACGTATCTTGGCCCGGATACTGTCGAACAGAGCCTTCTTGGGATCTCCCTCGTTCGCGAAGTCAAGGTTCAACGTGGCCGCCCACCCCTGGAGGAACTTGATCTCGCGTTCAGCCATCGCATTGGCCTTGCCGGAGACATTCAACTGGTCGTTCGTGGCTGCCTGCCGCCAGGCGTGCTGCATATATTCGTCGTCCCACTGCTGCAGTTTCCTGCGTGCTTCCTCCCTCGCCTCGTCAGATGCATTTTTGTCATTCTTGGTGCGGCGAGCATCTTTCCGCTCCGTGGGACTGATGCCGCGAGCCGTCAGATACTTGGCCTTACTGATCTTCGTCATGCGCTGAAGCTCGTCGGGTTTCAGCCCCTCCTTCTTACTCAGCCGGGCCATCATTCTTGCCAAGGCTGCTGGATTTTTCTGTACAGACTGCATCTCCTTGAAGGCGTAGTACAGGTTCAGCTGCCGCGCCTCGCCCTGCGCCCCCTTCGGAGCCAAGGGAAGCTTGTTGACGACACCATGCAAGGTCGTCATTCCGAGCTTCTTCTGTTCGGCCGTGAAGTTCTTCGGATCGTTGGCTGCCAAGTCGTAGGCAAGGGCGCGGTACACCAGATCACTCTGCGATCTGTTCTCTTCGACTGCCGCGAGCGTGTGGAGAAACACGCGCTGGCTCTGCGGGACGGCCTTTCCGCCCTGAGACTGCCCCCGAAGGTCGTCCAGCATGCTCTGGGCCACCTCTCGCTGCTGGCCCTCCGGCATGTCCTTGAACATGTTCTCGTAGTCGGGCGGGAGCTGTTCCTCGGCCGGGACGCCGGGTTGGGAGACGCGCTGGTTGCGCGGACTGTTGAAGCCCTGCTTCAGTCCCGCGGTCGCTCCGTCGGTTGTGCTGACCTTGAGCGCGCTACCGTCATTCAGCACCTTGTCTCGGAGCTTGTGGGCGATTGCCTGGGACTGGGCCGTGTCGCCGACATCGAGCTTCTTCCCTTCGGAATCGAAGGAGTACCCCTTTGCCTTTTCCGCCGTCGAGGAGTGGGCCTGAACTCGGTTCGCTTCCTCGCGGATAAACGTCAGCAGCTCATCCCGGTCGAGGGTGACTCCCGCGACTGCCACCGTGCTCGGATTGAGGGCGGCTTCCACATCGAAGCGATGTCCGCCCTGCACAGACAGGCGGCTCAGCCGGTTCCACAAGCGCAGTCCGGCCAGGGTCGCGTTGAGAATTGGGCGTCGTACACCCTTGGACAGCATCCGCTGCAGCTGCGGCCGAATACGGGCCACGATCTTCTGCAGCCGGGTCTGTTTCGACTCCTTCGACTTTTCGTTCTTACGTCGCCGATCCTGCTCCTGCTTCCTCTGCTCCTGTTGCCTCCGCTTGTCGTCCCTCAGCCGGTCCTTCTTCTTCTTATAGAAATCTCGCAGTTTGGACGCACTGCTCTTCAGCGTCTTGCCGAGCTTCGACTTCTTCAGCTTCTTGCCCAGCGTCTTCGCTGCGTTTCCTACCTTCTTCAGGGCGGACTTGACCGCCCCCTTGGACTTGGCGACCGCCTTGCCCGCAGGAGACTTGGGCTTCTTGGGCTTGGCCGGCTTGGGACCGTCGATCTCCTTCTTCCTCTTGGGCGGCGTCTGGGCCTTGCGGTCGGGAGTCTTGTCCTTGGCAGGCCTCGCCGGTGCCGCGTCCTTCGACTTCGCACCTTCCGGCTTCGCCGGTTCGGGCTTCGCCGGCCCCTTAGGCGTAGCCGTATCCTTCGGCTTCACCGGTGCCTTCGGCCCAGGCGTGGTCGCGCCCTTCGGCCTCGCCGGCGCAGCCCCCGGCGCCGCCACCTTCTGGTTCGCGTTCCGCAACGCCCCCCGCGCGTTGTTGACCGCGTCCCCCGCAGCCTGCTTCGCGCCCTTCCCCGTCCGCTTCAGACCATCCGTGATCTTCTGCGCCATCCCCTGAAGCCGCTTGCCCACCCCCTTCGTCGCCGACGACAGGCGAATCATCAGGAAGTTGGCGATGAAGTCCAGCAGGGCCACCACACCCGCCGCCACCGCCTCCGCGAACAGGCACGCGGCCGGGCCCGCCTTCACCGCCTTCAGGTACGCCCAGAACTTCGAGAACGCCGCAAGGATGGAGCTGATGCTCTGCCAGGCCGCCATCAGGCCCTGGACGATGGTCAGGATGGCGCCGGCCGCGGGGACGATCATCGAGACGACCTTCTCGATGACCAACGAGGCGATCATCATCGGCAGGGAGGCGATGATCGCGTCCCAGGCCATCTTGCCGATCTGCTTCAGCGAGACGCAGCCCTTGACCAGGACGTTGATGACCGCCTTGCCGAGGCCGAGGATGCCCTCGACCTTGGTGTCGAACCAGCGCTTCACGGCGACCTTGATGGCGCCCCACAGGTGGTCCGAGATGCCGGTCTTGGCAGCGGAGCCCGCCTTTGAGATCCAGCCGCCGGGGTCAGGGGCGATGTCCGCGATCAAGGCCGCGAACTTGCCCAGCGCCTCGATCGCGGCCTGGGCGAACTTGATCGCGCCCTCGATGACCGCCTGGAAGGCCTTGATGACGCCCTTGAGGCCCGCCTCCAGGACGTCCAGGAGCTTGTTGAGGCCTGCCGCCAGCGCGTCGAGGAGTGCGTTTACCGCCTTCTTCAGGCCGTCCGCCAGCTCGTTGACCTTGGCTATCGCCGCGTCCCGCATGCCCTCGATGGCGTTGCGGAACTTGTCGCGGAGTTCGGGGAAGGCCGCGAGGAGTACGTCGCCGATCGCGATCAAGGCGTCGGCGAGCGCGTTGATCGCGGAGATCGCCAGGTCGCGTACGAAGTCGATCGCCGCGTTGGCGAACTCCTTGAACTTGTCGATGATCCCGTTGACGGCGGCCCGCGCCGCCTCGAAGACCTTGGTGACCGCTTCGAGCAGGCCCTTGAAGAAGTCGCCCACCGCGTCGGCGAGCATGCCGAAGAAGCCGCCGCTCGGCTTCTCCTCCTCCTTCTTCTTCTCGGCCTCCTTCTCGGCGTTCTCCCGCTCCTTGTCGATCGACTCGTTGTCCTTGCCCTTGCGGTCGTCGACCTCCTTGTCCTTGTCGTCGCGGGCCTTGACGATCTCTTTGTTCTTGGCGGTGTGCTCTTCGTCGGACTGCTTGTCCGCGTCCTCGACGTGCTTGTCCTGCTCGGCCCGCCACTGCTCGCGCTGGGTCTGGGTCTCACGGGCGACCTTGCCGCGCTCGGCGGTCTGCTTGTCGGTGTTCTGGGCGACCTCGCGGTCGATCTCGGCCTGCTTGTCCTGCTTGGCCTGCTGTTCGCCCTGCCGCTGCTCCTGCTCCTTGGCGGCCAGGTCGCCCTGAGCCTGCCCGGCGGCGCCACGGATCTCGCCGCCCTTCTCCTCCTGGGCGACCTTGCCGACACCGGCCTTCGGCGGCGACATGGCCCGCAGCGCACCGCCCTTGCCGCCCCCGCCGCCCGAGGCCTTGCCGGTGAGCTGTTCCTGGGGTGCGTCGGGGAAGATCTGGTCCTCGCCCATCGGCTTGGCCGCGTCCTCACGGCCGGTCGACTGGATGTCGGACTGCTTCTCCTTCAGCGCCTTCTGCTGGTCGTCCGTGCGGGTCGGATCGCTGGCGCCCTCGAGGCGGATCTTCGGGGCGGGCCCGACGGTCTTGTTCTCCAGGGCCGGGTCGGTCGTGGGCACGGCATCGGCCGCCGCCTCCACGTTCTGCGCCTCGGACTCGCTGAGCCCCTCGGTCGGCACGGCGGGAGGCGGTGGCGGAGGGGCGCTCGGCGTGGCGCCCTGAGCCTTGTCGCTGCCCTTGGCCTTCTGCTTGTCGCCCTGGTTCTCCGGGCCGACCTTCTCGACCTTGCCGGTGACCTGCGCGGCCACCGGCGCCGCCTCGGGCGGTGCCGAACGGGTCTGCGGGGCGCCGGACGGCCGTTCCCGCGTGGGCGGCGCGGCGTCCAGGCGCTGCTGCTCCTCGCCGACCTTCTTGTCCGCGGCCTGGTCCACGCCGGGCATGGCTGCGGCGGCCTGGTCCGGCGCGAGCTTGCTCACGGTCTGGACGGCGGCCTTAGGGTCCTGCCCGGAGACGTCCGGGGCCTTCTGCTCCTTCTCCTCGGGCGCGGCTTCACCACCGCCCCCGCAACTGCCCCCGCCCCCGTCGTCCTTCTCCGCGGCGGGCTCGGGCGGCGCGCAGCCACCGCCGTCCTTCTCCAGGGACGCCTCGGGCTGGGGCGCGGCCGCCCCCGCGGGCTGGGCGGGGCCGTCGGCCCGTTGACCGTCCGCCGGGCTGACCGTGGCCTGGCCTGCGGACGGCGCGGCGCCGGGCCCGGCGGCCGTCGTCGGTCCGGGCCCCTTCTCCGCGCCGCCGACCGGTCCTCGCGGCGCCGCCACCGGCCCGGATTCCTTCGGCACCTGCGACTTCGCCTTCGGCGCCTCGCGCTCCGGCTTGGGCGGTGCGGCGCCGCGCCGCGCGGCGGGCGACGGGTTACGGTCCTCCGCCGCCGTCTTCGGGGTCTGCGCACCGGCGGGCTTGCGTACGGGAGCCGGGGCGGGGGCGGCGGTCACCGAGGGCGCTGCCGAAGCGGCGGCCGCCGTACCGGGGCCCTGCTCCGCACCGGCCTGCGGCTCCTCCCGCACATCCGGCCGCTCGTCGGGGTCGCGCTCCTCCTCGGCCGCCTCCGGCTCCTTGGCCTGCTCCCGTTCCTGTTCCTGCGCGGGATCAGGCTTCTCGGCCTCCGGCTCGGGCCGTTCCTTGTCCTCGTTCGCCGGGTCCGGGCCGACCTCCTGGTCGAGTGGCTTCTCGGTCTCCTGGAGGTCCTTGGCGCTGCGGTCGTCGGCCTGGGCGACGGGCCCGCCCTCGGGCGGCGGCGCCTCGCCCTCGACGGGACCCTCGTCCTGCCCGGGGGCCTTGGCCTCGGGACCGGCCGCGTTCTCGTCCTCCTCCTGCTCGTTCTGCTCGCGCTCCCGCTCGATCTTCTCGGCCTTGGTGGGCGGGGGCGTGGGGAAGGACGGCACGGACGGTTCGGGGTCACCGGGCTTCAGCTGCTCGGCGGTCGGTACGGCGCTGAGGTCGAGGTCGGCGTCCGGGAGATGGTCCTCGGGCTTGATCGAGGGCTCCGGCTTGGCCTCGGCCGCCGCCCCGCCCTTCTCGTCCTTGCCCTCGATCTCGCCGTCGGCGCCGGCTTCGAGGCCGAGCGGCTTCTCCTCCTCGCGGACGTCGTCCTCGTGCTCGTCCTTCTCGTGCAGGCCGTGCTCGGACAGCGCCGAGTCCCGCTGCTCGCCCCGCTCGTCCACCTTCTCCGGACGTACGGGCCCGGGCTGGCCCTTCTGCTTCGGGTCCAGTTCCTCGCGCTTGGAACCGGCGGCCGGCTGGGTCTGCTCGTCGCGCCGCCGTCGCTTGTCGGCGCCCGGCGCGCTCGCCTGCTGCGGGTCGGCCTCCTCGCGTTCGCGCTGTTCCTTGCGTTCCTCCTTGGCCTGCTCGGCGCCCTCCTGCTGGCCTTCGGTGTGCCGGTCGGCGGCCTCGTCGACGCGTTCGCGGTCGCCGGCGGCCTGCTCGTCCTCCTGTTGCTGCTCCTGTCTGGCCTGCTGCCGGGAGGCGTTGCGCTCGTCCTCCTGCTCCGTGCGCTGTGCCGCCTCCTGGTCCTCGGTGGCGGCGTCGGACTGTGCCCGGCTGCGCTTCGAACCGGCCTTCTCGTCGCGGTCCTTGGCGTCCTTCTGCTCCTCGCGGGCGTCGGAGGCGCGCTTCTCCTTGGTGCCGCCGGCCGTCTCCTGCTTCCGCTTCCACTGGACGCGTTCGACGCCGAGCTCGGCGAAGAGGTCGACCTCGGGCAGCGGCACCTCGGCGGGCTGCAGTTCGAGCGGGCCTGTCGTGCCCGACTCCTCGAAGAGGTCCAGGAGTTGCTCGTACTCGGAGCTGAGCAGTCGTCCTTCCAGGCGGTCGACCACGTCGTCCGCCAACTGGTCGGACATCCGGCCCAGTTGGAGCCGTACCCGGCCGGAGGCGTCGCTCGGGTCGCCGCGCAGGGAGCGCAGTACGTTGTTGGCGAGGCGGTCCACGAGGGTGGCCGGGTCGACGGCCTCGGCGCGCATCCGGTCGGCGTCGAGGGTGGCGTAGCGCAGCCAGCCGGGTGTGGCCTGACCCTCCTCGACGTCGGCCGTCTCAGGCCGGGACTCCGGGTCCCGTACGAGATTCTGCGCCGCCGTCTCGGCCTCACGCTCGATGGACTGCTGCGGCAGGCTGACGGCGCCGAGGTCGCGTCCGGCGCGCAGGGTGCCGAGGCCGTGCGGGTTCTGCACGGTGTGCAGGAGTTCGTGGGCGAGGAGGCGGCGGCCCTCGTCCGTGCCGGGCTTGAAGGCGCCCGGGGCGAAGAAGACGTCCTGGCCCACCGCGACCGCGTCCGCGCCGAGCAGGCCCGTGAGCTGTCCGGCGTCGCGGTCGGTGTGCAGCCGTACGCGGCTCAGGTCGTGCCCGAGCTGCTCCTCCAGCTCCCGCCGTACGCCGGGGTCGAGGGGCTGGCCGGCGCCGCTGACGATGTCCTTGGGTTCCGGGGTACGGGACTTGGCGGCGCGTTCCTTGCGCTTGCGGCGGCGCTGTTCGGCCGACTCGGAACGGGCCTCCTGCGCCTGGGAGTTGCTCATCGCGTCACCTCCCCGTGGCCGCTGAGCCCTTCGTGCACGACGCGGGCCAGCTCCTGGCCGAGGCGGCGGGCGGACAGTCCGGCGGGCAGCGGCGGGAGGCCCGTGAGCGCGTCGACGCTCAGGGCGCCGTCGGCGGCCAGCGGGACGCCGTGCGTGCGGACCAGACGGGTCAGCTCCTGCTCGAAGGCGGCCGAGACCCGCTCGGGGTCGGCCCGGAAGCCGTGCAGGGCGAGTTCGCCGATCTCCACCCGAACCGCGCTCGGTTCCCTGTTCACACCCATCCGCGGACCTCCGTCGGCGTCAAGGAGCGCTCGAGCTTCAGATACTCGGTACGGGCGGCGGCCAGCATGTGCCGCATCTGCAGCCGGTCCCCCTCCTCGGCGGCGAGGAAGGCCCCGGACAGGGCGATGTTGCGGATCGAGCCGCCCGCGACGGTGAGTTGGGCGAGGAGACCTGGGTCGATGTCCTTCAGCGGCGCCTGCGACGGCAGCACCCGGCGCCAGATCTCGGCGCGCTCGTGCTCGGCCGGGAAGGGGAAGTCGACCACGAAGCGGATACGGCGCATGAAGGCGGTGTCGAGGGCCTTCTTCATGTTGGTGGTGAGGATGGCGAGGCCCCGGTAGGCCTCCATCCGCATCAGCAGGTAGCTGACTTCGAGGTTGGCGTAGCGGTCGTGGCTGTCCTTGACCTCGCTGCGCTTGCCGAACAGGGCGTCGGCCTCGTCGAAGAGCAGTAGGGCGCCGCCGCGTTCGGCGGCGTCGAAGACCCGGCGGAGGTTCTTCTCGGTCTCGCCGATGTATTTACTGACGACCTGGGAGAGATCGACTATGAACAGGTCGAGGCCCAGCTCCTTCGCCATGACCTCGGCGGCCAGCGTCTTGCCGGTGCCGGAGCCGCCCGCGAACATCGCGGTGACGCCGAGGCCGCGGCGCAGGGTGCCCGCGAAGCCCCACTCCTGGTGGACGGTGGCCCGCTGACGGACGTGCGCGACGATCTCGCGCAACACGTTCACCTGCCGCTCGTGCAGCACCAGATCGTCCCAGCCGGCCTCCGGCTCGATCCGCCGGCCCAGCTGGTCCATGCCGACGCGGGCCTCCTCGAGACCGGCGCGCCAGGCGAGTTGAGCGGCGTCCAGGCCGTCCTCGTACGGCAGCCTGCGCCGTACGGTGGCGGCGGCGGAGCGTATGACGTGCGGGGGCAGCTGGAACTGGGCGACCAGGGAACGCAGTTCACCGTCGTGGAGGTCGGCCACGGGGTGGAAGGCCTGGGCCCACAGCTCGACCTGCTCCTCGTCGTCCATCCGCGGCACGGTCACCCGGGCGCCGTGCGACCGCTCCGTGCGCAGCGGGTCCTCGCTCGACACGACGACCGGTACGGCCGCCCCGGCCAGGAACGCCTCCGTCGCCGCCCGCTGGTCGCGGTCCAGGTCGCCGACCTCGAGGAGCAGCGCCGCGGGCAGCAGGATCGCCTCGCGCTGCCAGAGCCGGGCGAGCCCGTCGCGTTCGGCGGGGTCGGTCGGTACGTCCTCGGCACCCATGGCGTACAGCCCGAGCCCGGACCGCGCGGCCGCCGCGGCGGCGATGTCGGCCCGGCTGCGCAGATCACCGCCGGTCACCTCGACCAGCAGCGGCGCGTCGGAGCTCGCCCCCGTCGTCCAGCCCTCGGCGGCACGGCTCGCGACCAGGTCGTACGACGGCGGCAACTGCCCCGGCACCGGCGTGCGGCGCAGGCGGCCGTGCAGCCGGGCGTCCAGGTAGGGGGAGCCCAGCAGGAAGTGCAGGATCCGCTCGTCCAGGCGCAGGCGGGAAGTCGTCAGCCTCGACTCGTCGTCCAGCTCCACGATCCGCCAGCGACGCAGCGGCGCGACGGGCGTGAGCGCGCTCCAGTGCGGTTCGGCGAGGGCGGCCAGGGCGAGGGAGAAGGTCGGGTACGCGCGCTGTGGATCCCCGCTCGCCGCGGCGCAGCGGGCCGCCGTGGTGGGATCCAGTTCGTCGGCAGCGGTGAGGAGGACGAGGTCACGTTCGAAGGGGGTGAGGCCGAAGCAGCTGACGAGGGCGTCGAGGGGGGCGGTGCCGGGAGCGGCCAGGGGAGCCGTGCTCACGGCGGGCGCCGGGCCATCAGCTGCTCCGGCCGCATGGGCGTCGACCCGGGAAAGCACGCGCCGAATCTCCGCGGTCAGCGTCGCACCGACGCCCTCTCCATCCGTACCCGAAGTACCGTTCGTGCCCGGTTCGTTCGCCGCCATGTCCTCACCTGCCCCCGTCGCTGCCAATGCCGCCTCAGTTCCCGGAGCCTTCGGCCCCGCCGCCCGCCTTCGGGGACCTGCTCGCCTGCTTACGGCCACGCGCGGGGGCCTTGGCGGGCGTCTTGGCGGGAGCCTTCGCGACCGTCTTCGCAGGGGCAGCCGCCTTCTCGGGCGCCTTGGCCGCCTTCGCCGCGACCTTGGCGACGGCCTTTCCCGGCACCGGATCCGCCTCATCAACTACCGTCTCAGAGGTGCCATTTGACGCAACGACATCCGGCGGCACCGGCGCCCCGGGCGCCCCGAACGGCAGCACCCGTACCTCCGGCCGCTCCACCGGCTTCCCCGGCACCGGCTTCTCGCGGCCGTCGATGAGGATCAGGGACGCCTGGTAGACCACCGACAGCGAGTACGGGGTCTGGTAGAGCATCCCCCACAGCTTCGACGTCTCGTCGACGTCCATCACGGTCGGCGTGAACCGCACCCGCTGGGCCGCCTCCGCGAGGTCGCTGTCCGCCAAGTACGGGCGCTCACCGGCCTGTTCGATGACGTCCTTCGGCAGGATCGGGATCTCGTGCAGGGTGCGCACGACGGAACCGATCAGCCGCTGCCCGACCAGTTCCGACTCGTCGCCGTAGGCGCTGATCAGATAGTGCAGGTCCAGCGCGGCGGCCGGCCGCTTGACCAGCGTGCCGTCGGACGCCCGGGTGGGCAGGTCGTTGTTGCGCATCGCCGTGTTGGGCGTGACCTGGTAGAGGAACACGTTGATGGTGGGGTGGTCCGGCGCGTCCGCCGGGGGCTTGCGCGGCTCGACCTTGACGGCCTCGCCGAACTCCGGGCCCACGTTGTTCTCGAGCAGCACGGCGAGGGCCTGGGTGACATGGGCGATGGCGAGTGAGTTGCTCATGGCGTCGGTTCCTCGGTTCCTCGATCGGTCATGTCACTCCCGCCCTCGCGCCAGATACTCCGCGAGACTCACGGTCGCCCCCTGCCGTCCCGTCGACGGCGTCCGCTGCCGGCCGCCCCCGGACGGTGCCGGTCCCGCCGTCACCTCGAGCCGCCCGATCTGCACCTGGACCACCTGCTCCGGCGCCTTCCCCGGGCGCCGGGCCGCGGCCTGTCGTACGGCGTCCCTGGCCGCCGCCGTGTCAGCGGCACTGGGCCGCAGGGGGGTCGACACGGCGGCGGCGTTGGCGGCGTCCGCGCCCGGGGGGATGGGTACGGACGCCGCGCTCTGGGTGGCGCCCCGCTCGGAGCGCCGTTGGCCCGCCGCCCGCGGCACGGCCTCCGGCGCCGGCCGGGGGCCGGGCTCGACCGGTGCGACGGGGCGCAGCAGCGGCACCTCGGGAAGATTCAAAAGGCGCGGTGCCGGGTGGTCGGCCGGGGTGCGTTCGGTGCGTACGATCGTCCGCTCGCGTTCGGTGTGCAGTCGGGCGGCGGGTGCCGGACCAGGTGGGTCCCCGGGCCGTGCGGCGGACGGCGTCGTGGAGGGCCACAACAGCTCGGAGCCCTCGTCGGATTCCGGCGCTGTGCCCCGTACCGCCTCGACCCGCTCGAACGGGCCGGGCAGCCGGGGACGTACCCGCACCACATTCATGCGTGCGTCGGCCGGTGCGTGCCGGGCGATCAGCCGGTCGAGGAAGTCGGGCACCGGTGCCCCGTCGGTGTCAGACATCCGCACACAGCTCCAGGTAGTAGCGGCGCCGCAGCGGGCTGAGCGCCAGGATCTCCGGCTCGCTCCAGCCGTACGACGTGGCGAGCAGATGGACGTCGAGCAGCAAGTCCCTTGCCCAGGCGTCCAGTTCGGTCCACAGGTAGGAGGCGATGTCCAGCTCGGCCCGGGTGGCCGCGCCGCACTCGGGGCAGGCGATGTTGAGCGTCACATCGGCGCCCGGGTCGGCCGCCTCGACGGCCTCGGCGATCCGGCGCTGCACCGGGACGGGCAGCTCGGCGGCGGCCACCACCGCCCCGTCGCGCGCCGCCGAAACGAGGCAGCGCGCGAGCAGAGCGGCACGTGGGTCCGCCGAACGGGCCGCCGCCGTCAGGTCGGCGACGCCGGGCAGCCGGAACTCGACGTCCCAGCCGTCCTGTTGGACGCGCACGACCGAACCACCCGGCCCGCCCAGCGACCGGGCGAATTCCCCGGCGTCCAGGTCGAACTCCATGTCCTCGCCGCACACCAGGCACGCCAGCCGCACCTGCATCCGCTCCCCGAACAGGGCGCGGCGCAGCGCGAACAGGTCGGCCTCGCGCTCCCCCACCGGCAGTACCGGCAGGGTCGTCGCGTCGACGTCCGGGCGCGCCGTGCGGTGCAGCAGCAGGGCGCGCCCCGTCGGTGCCTCGGCGAGGCCCGCCTCCCAGGTGGCCAGCAGCTCGGCCGCCCCGGTGATCGCCATCTCGTCCCCCCTCGACTACCCGCCGATCAAGCGGGGTTGAGGAACGACGGCTCCTCCGGCTCGGGCACCTCGTAGTCCCGCTCCCAGCCCTCGCACTCCAGCTTCAGCGACTGGATGGCCACCGCGTTGGCGTTGGCGTCCATCTCGCCGAGGACCTGGTACTCGCTCGGCCAGGTCCGGTACAGCTTGTGCGAGACGGCGACCTGGCCTGCCTCGTTGAGGACCTGGATGACGATGTCCTTGCGGAAGTCGGCCAGCGAGACCTCCGATCCCAGCCCCGCTCCGACCTGCCAGACCTTGTTGGCCCAGCGGTCGAACTCGGGGTCGTGGGTGACGCCGCGCTCCAGGGTGATGCCCTCGAACTCGGAGCGGCCCGGCGATTTACGCGGGGACGACGGATCGCCTCCGTGGCGGTGCTTGACGACCTCCGTCGTCCGCTTCAGTGGACTGATCTTGCTGATGCCCGCGACCGTACGACCGTCCCACAGGACCAGGAACTTGAAGTTCTTGTAGGGGTCGAAGCGATGCGCGTTGACCGTGAACTCAGCCATCGGATTCCTTCAGTTCTCCACGATTCCCCGCGCCTAGAGCGCGAACTGCCCGGACGTCTGCTGGATTTTGACGATCACGAACTCCGCAGGGCGGACCGGTGCGATGCCGACGAGGACGTTGACGATGCCGTTCTCGATGTCCTCGGTGGTCGTCGTGTCGCTGTCGCACTTGACGAAGTACGCCTCGCGCGGGGTGCCGCCCTTGAAGGCGCCCTGACGGAAGAGCGTGTGCAGATACGAGGAGGCGGCGAGCCGGATCTGCTGCCACAGGTTCTCGTCGTTGGGCTCGAACACGACCCACTGCAGGCCGCGTTGGAGGCTCTCCTCCACATGGAGGGCCAGGCGGCGCACCGGCACGTACTTCCACTCGCTGTCGAGCGCGTCGGAGCCCTCCAGCGTGCGCGCGCCCCAGACGACCGGGCCGGTGACCGGGAAGGTGCGCAGGCAGTTGACGCCGAGCGGGTTGAGCAGGCCGGTCTCGCGGTCCGTCAGATTGACGGTGAGCGAGTGCACGCCTGCGAGCCGTGCCTCGGTGCCGGCCGGGGCCTTCCACACGCCCCGCTCGGAGTCGGTGCGCGCGACGACGCCGGCGATCGCGCCGGACGGCGGGAAAGAGCGCAGCCGGCCCGTGAGCGGGTCGGTGAGCTGGAGGTGCGGGAAGTACAGACCGGCGTGGTTGCCGCGTACGGCGTCGAAGGCGGCGAGCCCGGCGCGTGCGGTGTCGACGCTGACCCAGGTGCTCGGGGCGTCGACCAGCAGGAAGATCCGCCGCTCGGCGCACAGCCGCTGGGCGGCCGAGATGACCGTGAGGGCGTCCTCGACCTTCTCGTACGCCGCCAGCTCGGGCAGCGCCAGCAGGTTGACGTCGGCGACGCCGCGCAGAGCCTGGATGCCGGACTTGTCGCCCTCGGAGCCGATGAGGTCGCGCGGGCCGGGTGCCTCGCCGTCCTCGCCGCCCTCCAGCGGGAAGACCGGCGGGTTGACGGAGGCCTCAAGGCCCAGGTCGTTGGCGCACTCGCCGAGGAAGCGGACGACGTCCTCGGGGTCGGTGGAGCCGGCGACGACCTGGATACGGCGGCCGAAGGCGGTCACCTCGGCGCCGGCGAAGGCGTGCTTGCCGGGCGCGTCGGGCAGGGCGCGCAGCTTGCGCTCGAGCAGCAGCGCCAACTCGGCGACGCTGCACGGGGCTTCGCCGTCGCAGTCGGGGTCGTAGAGCTTGAACTCGCGCTCCACCTCGCCGATCTTGACCGTCAGGTCGACTTCGAGGTTGGGCAGTTCGTCGCCGAACGGCTTGGAGACGGTGCCGGACGGGTCGGGGCGGCCCTCGCCGACGGCTTCGACGCGGATCAGCTTGGAGCCGGAGTTGATGACGGTCTGCGCGTAGCGGCCGTTCGCGGGGTCCATGGAGAGGCCGGTGAAGCTCTCGCGGGCGTCGCCCTTGGCGTCGTAGACCCTCAGGTTGAAGGTTTCGTCGGGGCACGGGGTGTCGTGGTCGACGGCGACGCGCAGGCCGTTGCCCCAGACGCCGGGCTCCTTGGCGTGCACTTCGAGGACGGGGCCCTCGCTGTGGCCCTCGGTGGACTTGAGGGTGACGCAGGCGGCCTTGCCACTGCCTGCCTTGGCGACACGGACGATCACCGCCACGGTGCCGCCGTTGCCGAAGAACTGGTGGACCGCGTAGCCGACGGCGCTCTGTGCGCTGAGTCCGCCGAAGCGGCGCTCGAACTCCGTGAAGCTGGTGACGCGTACCGGCTCGTTGAGCGGACCGCGTCGGGTGTGGCCCACAAAGGCGGTCACGGACGTGGTCAGGGTCGAGATCGTGCGGGTGCTGCTGGGAAGCTCTTCGACGTAGACGCCGGGATACGTCGGCTTGGCGGCGCTCACCGCGCTCATCGGCATTCCCCCTCCTAATCCCTGTCTCGGGCACCGGGACGAAGGCACCAAGAGACGGCACAGGGAGAAGTGCCGGACGGGTGCGCGAGTGGCCGCGCGGTCGGTCGCGGCGGCTGGTGCGCACCGCATCAGTCCCCCGTCAGTACCCCGGACTTGTCGGCCGTCCCGGGCCAAGCAAAGCGCTTGTGACTCCTGATGCTCGAGTGCTCAACCCACCTTGGTGCGTTCGAAGTTGACCCAGCAAGGCGCCTTCAGGCCACCCGGAGCGAGGGTTTGGTGAAGACGCCCTCCCGGCATCCGCACACGGCACCGGCGCGCCCCGGCCAGGTGGTTCACAGATCCTGCACAGCGGGGACCGCGACGAGACGCCCGGCAGGGTCCGACCCTCCGCAGAAAGCCCTTACCCACACCGTTCGACTGGTCGTACGCACGTGCGATCTCCCCGAGTCGCACACAACCGTCCGTGGCTGGTTTTCCGGGGGTGACGCGAATACGCCCTATTGACGTCGCTCCTTATGGGACCGGTGAAATCTGTCAGCCATGTCTTGACATACGCCTGAAACGATTCGTAGCTTGGCCGATCATTTAGATGCGTGAAGTGAGTTCATGCATATGAACTCCACGGATCCACGGAGTGTGCCCATGCGGGATCACCGACGAAGTCGCCGCCCGGCCGCCCTGCTCGTCGCCACGGCGCTCGCGTTCGGAACGGTCGCATGCGGCGCCGGTTCGGGCAGTGCGGGCAGCGACGACCCGAACACCCTGGAGGTGTGGACCCGGAGCAATCCGGACCCCGCCGCCACCTACGAACGGGTCTTCGCCGCCTTCACCGGGAAGACCGGCATCAAGATCGACTACCAGCCGGTCATCAACTTCGACCAGCAGCTGCAGAGCCGCGCGTCCACCAAGGACCTGCCGGACGTGATGATCAACGACACGGCCCTGATGGGCAGTTACCAGAGCCAGGGCCTGCTCAAGCCGATCGACCCGGCGTCGATCAGAGGCGGGGACGAGATCACCGAGAAGACCTGGGCGTCCACGGTCGGCATCGACGGCAAGCACTACGGCATCCCCTACTCCCGCCAGGCCCAGACCCTGATGATCCGCAAGGACTGGCTCGGCAAGCTGGGCTTCAAGGCGCCCACGACCTGGCAGGAGATGCTCTCCGTCGCCAAGGCATTCGCCACGAAGGACCCGGACGGCGACGGCAAGGCCGACACCTACGGCATGGTCGTCCCGGGCAGCGCCCAGAACGGTTACGCCGCCTGGTGGGGCGCGAGCTTCCTCTGGCAGGGCGGCGCCGAGATCATCGCGCCGGACGGCAACGACACCTACCGCCCCGCGATGGCCTCGACGGCCGCCGTGCACACCGTGACCTGGATGAAGGACAACCTCTTCTGCGGCGACAACGGTGTCACCCAACCCGGCGCCCTCACCGCCGTCACCTCCACGGCGACCAACTTCCAGGACGGCAACGCCGGGATGTACCTGACCGGCCCCTACAACATCGCCACCTTCGACCAGACCCTCGGCAAGGACAAGTACGAGGTGATCCCCGCCCCGGCCGGTCCGGCGGGCGGCGATGTGCTGGCCGACGGCGAGAACATCTACTTCGGCGCCAGAACCGGCAAGACCGCACAGGAACGGGCGCTCGCCGCGTTCCTGATCTCGCCCGAGGGCCAGCGCCTCGCCATGACCGGCGAGAACCAGCCAGTCGTCCGCATCCCCGTGAACTCAACGCTGAACGCGGCGAAGGTCCACGGCGACGCCCGCTGGAGCGTCGTACAGCGGGCCTACGAGGACGCCTCCGAGCAGTTCCCGAACGCGCCGGACTTCGCCCCGATCAAGCAGGACACCGCCGACGCGCTCAACGCGATCTTCACGTACTGCGGCGGTGATGTGCGCTCACAGCTCAAGGAGTTGGACGAGACCCTCGCCGGTGACCTCAAGGACCAGGACCTGCTGAAATGACCGCAACCGTCACCACGCCCGTGGCACGCAGACTCCCGCGCAAGAAGACCGTCGTCCCCTGGCTGTTCCTGGCTCCCGGACTGCTGCTCGCCCTCGTCTTCAAGTTCTGGCCGATGGCCAAGGGCATCTGGCTCAGCTTCTTCGACGTACGTCCCTTCCTGGGCGATCAGTGGATCGGCCTGGACAACTACACCCGCGTCCTGACCGACCATCGCTTCCAGGACGCCATCGGGCACACACTCGTCCTGGGCCTCGGCCAGTCGCTCGGCGCCATCCTGCTCGGCTTCGTCCTGGCGCTGCTCCTGGAGGGCCAGGCCCGCTCGCTGAAGATCATCCGAACCGCCGTGTTCCTGCCGGCGGTGACGGCGACCGCGGTCGTCGGTGAGCTGTGGCGGCTGATGTACTACCCGACCTCGGACGGCCTCCTCAACAGCGGCCTGCATCTCCTCGGCCTCGGCCCGGTCCAGTTCCTCGACAACCCGAACCTCGCCCTCTACTCCACGATGGCCATGGGCATCTGGATCTGGGCCCCTTACAACATGGTGATCATCCTCGCCGGACTCGCGGGCGTGGACCGTTCGCTGTACGAGGCCGCCGCGATGGACGGTGTCTCGCTGTGGCAGCGGCTGCGGTATGTGACGCTGCCCGCGATCCGCCCCGCTCTGGGCATCGTGCTGACCCTGGCGGCGATCCGTGGACTGCGCGTGTTCACGGAGGTCTACGTCCTCACCGGCGGCGGCCCCGCCGGGTCCACCGAGGTCTGGATGACCCGCGCCTACACCCTGGGCTTCACCCGCAACGACATCGGCGGCGCCTCGGCGGCCTCGGTCGTGCTGCTCTGCGTGACGCTGCTGCTCACCGTCACGGTCAACTACTTCCGCAAGAGGGGAGACGCGCGATGAGCGCCCCCGTCATCGACCCGGTCCGGCCGGCGGCCCCTGACACCCCGGCCGGACGGCGGCCCCGCGCGAAGCGCACCACCCCGGCCCGCTTCGACACCGCTCTCGGCTGGAGCGACAAGCCAGGGCTCGCGTGGACCTTCCGGATCCTGCTCTGCGCGATCGCCCTCGGCATCTTCGCGGCGCCCTTCCTGACGATTCTCTCGGGAGCGTTCACGGCGAACGCGAGCGGCTCCTCGCTGTCGTTCCTGCCGCACGACAGCACGCTGCTGAACTTCAAGGTGGCCGGTGAGCGCGGCATCTGGGACTACTTCACCAACTCGCTCGTCATAGCCGGCGGCGGACTGCTGCTCCAGCTCGTGGTGTGCACGCTCGCCGCGTACGCGCTGGCCCGGCACCGGTTCCGCGGCCAAGCGCTGATCCTGACCCTGTTCATGCTGACGATGATGCTTCCCGAGGAGGTCATCGCGATCCCGCTGTCCCTGGTCCTCGGCGACGTGCCCGTGGTCCACCTCGACCTCAAGGGCACGGTGTGGGGCGTCATCCTGCCGCTCGGTGCCTGGGGCTTCTCGGTGATGATGCTGACCGAGTTCATGCGGGACATCCCCGACGAGATCGAGGAGGCCGCCCGCCTCGACGGCGTGGGCGAGCTGCGGATGCTGGCGCAGATCGTCCTGCCGCTGTGCAAGCCGGCGCTCGGCGTGGCCGGGGTGCTCGGCTTCATCATGATCTGGGACCAGTATCTGCTGCCCCTGATCGCCGCCAAGGACCCCACCGACTACACGGTCACCGTCGCCCTGTCCGTCCTGCGCACCGACCCCGAGGTCGGCTCCGGAGTGGTCCTGGCCGGTGCCGTCATCGCCCTGATACCCAGCCTGATCGTCTATCTGCTCCTCCAGCGCTCGCTGGTCACCGGCATCGCCGCCGGGGCCACCAAGGGCTGACCCCACCGCAGTTACGAGGGAGAAATGAAGTTCCAAGGAGTGCTGTTCTTCCCGGTCACGCCGTTCGCCGCGGACGGCTCGCTGGACGAGGAACGGCTCGCGCAGCACATCGAGTCCGGCGTGGCCGCGGGCGCGGGCGGGGTGTTCGTCGCCTGCGGCACCGGCGAGTTCCATGCGCTGACGCCCGACGAGATCGAACGGGCCACGCGGGTCGCCGTCGAGACGGTCGCCGGACGCGTGCCCGTCCTGGCCGCGGCGGGCGGCCCGCCCCCGGTGGCCCGCGAACAGGCGGCGCGTGTCGCGGGCGCGGGAGCCGACGGTCTGTTGCTGCTGCCGCCGTATCTGGTGACGGCGCCGCAGCAGGGCCTGGTGCGGTACGTCGAGGAGGTCACGGTCGCCACCGAACTGCCGGTGATCTTCTACCAACGGGGCACCGCCCGCCTCACCGAGGCGACGGCGGCCGAGATCGCCACGTTGCCCAAGGTCGTCGGCCTCAAGGACGGCCTCGGCGACATCGAGCGCATGCATCGCATCGTCCGCGCGGTGCATGCCGTACCGGGCTGCGCCGACTTCCGGTTCTTCAACGGCCTGCCCACCGCCGAGATGACCGCGCCCGCCTACCGGGGCATCGGCGTCGACCTCTACTCGTCTGCCGTGTTCGCCTTCGCCCCGGAGATCGCGCTGGCCTTCCACCGGGCGCTGAGCGAGGGTGACGAGGCGCTGGTCGGCAAGCTGTTGGACGAGTTCTACGGCCCTCTCGTCGAACTCCGTGACGAGGTCCCGGGGTACGCCGTGGCGCTCGTCAAGGCCGGGGTGACCCTGCGGGGCCTGGACGTCGGCGGCGTACGGGCGCCGCTGCTCGACCCCACGCCGGAGCATGTCGCCCGGCTCGCGAAACTCATCGACCACGGCCTGGAGGCGGTCCGCGCATGAGCACCACCGTTGGCACCCGCGTCCGCGAGCTGATCGTCACCCCGATCGCCTTCCGCGACCCGCCCCTGCTCAACTCCAACGGCGTCCACGAGCCGCTCGCCCTGCGTGTCATCCTCCAACTCGTCCTGGAGGACGGCACGGTGGGCCTCGGTGAGTCCCCGGGCGGCGTCGCCCGCCTGGAGCGACTTCAGGCCGCCGCGGACGTCGTCGTCGGCATGGATGTCTTCGATACGACGGCCATCTCGGCGGCGATCGACGCCGCCCTGCTCCCGACCGTACCCAGCTCGCACGAGCGCGGCTGGACCACCTCGGCTGTGGAGGTGGCCTGCCTCGACGCCCAGGGCAGGCTGCTCGGCCGCCCGGTCAGCGATCTGCTGGGCGGCAAGGTGCGGGACGCGGTGCCCTTCGCGGCGTACCTCTTCTACAAGTGGGCCGAACATCCGCCCCTCGACGGCCGCCCTGCCGTCGGCGACGACTGGGGCGAGGCGCTCGACCCCGCCGGGATCGTCGAGCAGGCCCGGCTGATGCAGCAGCGGTACGGGTTCGAGTCGTTCAAGCTCAAGGGCGGCGTCTTTCCGCCCGACGAGGAGATCGCGGCGATCAGGGCACTCGCGGAGGCCTTCCCCGGGCAGCCGTTGCGGCTCGACCCCAACACGGCCTGGACGGTGGAGACTTCGCGGTACGTCGCCCGTGAGCTGGACGGCGTACTGGAGTATCTGGAGGACCCGACCAGGGGCATCGAGGGAATGGCCGAGGTCGCCGAGGGCTCGCCGCTCCCCCTCGCCACCAACATGTGTGTGATCGCCTGGGAGCATCTGCGGCCGGCGATCTCGCTGAACGCGATCCAGGTGCTTCTCACCGATCACCACTACTGGGGCGGGCTGCGCCGTACCCGTGAACTGGCCGCCGTCTGCGAGGCGTTCGGGCTCGCGCTGTCGATGCACTCCAACTCGCACCTGGGCATCAGCCTCGCCGCGATGACCCATGTGGCGGCGGCCATCCCCAACCTCGACCACTCCTGTGACACGCACTATCCGTGGAACTTCGCCGACGACGTGATCGTCCCCGGCGTACTGGAGTTGCGTGACGGGGCGGTCGAGGTCCCGGCCGGCCCGGGGCTGGGCGTCGAGCTGGATCACGACGCCCTCGGCCGACTGCACCGGCTGTATCTCGACTCGGGCGTGCGCTCCCGGGACGACACGGGGTATATGCGGCGGATCCAGCCCGAGTACGAGCTGCGGCTGCCGCGCTGGTGACAGAGCCTCCTACAGTGAGCCCCGACCGCAGGAGAGGGGTGAGGGCGTGGGCGGCTCGGAGACGGTGCTGGTGACCGGTGGGAGTGGGTTCGTCGGCAGTCATCTGGTCAAGCGGCTTCTGGAGCGCGGCCATCGGGTCCACGCCACGGTGCGCGACACGGCCGCCACGGCGAAGCTGCGGCCGTTGCGGGGGATGCAGGAGGCACACCCGGGGCGACTGTCGCTGTTCGAGGCGGACCTGTTGTCCGAGGGCTCCTTCGACGAGGCGATGACGGGGTGCGGGACGGTGTTCCATGTGGCGTCGCCGTTCCGTATGCCGGAGAAGATCAAGGACGGCCGCCGGGACATGGTCGACCCGGCCCTGCTCGGCACGCGCAATGTGCTGGCGGCCGTCGAGCGGACGCCCACGGTGGACCGGCTGGTGTTCACCTCCACCGTGGGCGCGATCTTCGGTGACTACGCGGACGTCCTGGCCATGGACGACGGGGTGCTGACGGAGCGGTACTTCAACACCACCAGCACGGTGGAGAACAACCCGTACCACTACGCGAAGACGGTCGCCGAGCGTGCGGCGTGGGACGCGGAGGCCGCGCAGGGCCGCTGGCGCATGGTGTCGGTCAACCCGGGCCTGATCCTGGGGCCGTCTCTCACGCCCGCCTCGGAGTCCGGCAGCCTGTTCCTGCTCCAGGAGCTGTTCCGGGGCTACTTCTTCTACGGCGCCCCGGACTTCAGCTTCACCACGGTGGATGTGCGCGACGTGGCCGACGCGCACATCGCGGCGGCCGAGAACCCGGAGGCCAGGGGCCGGTACATCGTGGCCGCCGAGACGATGACGTCATTCCATGAGATGTCCCGCATCCTCAGGACCCGCTACCCCCGCGACCTCCGCCTCCCGCGCACCGCGCTGCCGCACTGGCCGGTCCGTGTCCTGGGCCCCGCCTTCGGACTGACGCAGGATCACATCCGCAAACACCTCGGCATACGGTTCCGGGTGGACAACAGCCGCAGCCTCGGCGAACTGGGCCTCGCCTACCGTCCGATCGAGCAGACGGTCCTGGACCACTACGAAGCGTGGCGGCGCGGGCGCACCGTGAAGTGAATCCGGTCTCCGCACCCCCGTAAGCGTCGAAGGTCACAAAAACGTATCGGACATTTGGCGCCTCAACCTTCACGGGAGGCGCACAAGTTGGCTAGGTTACGGATCAGGCCGCACGACGAACTCCGGCGAACCCCGTCGGGACGCGCGGCCTCCGCCGAGTCCGGTGTGCCACGGAGGTTCATCGGAGCCGGGGACCCAACCGAAACTTGGGGTGAATCGGCCCAACTGCCTTACGGGGCAGGGGTCGTAGGGCACACCTTCCGGAACCACACCGCCCGAACCCGTCAGCTAACTCGGTAGGCGGAGTACGGAAGGAGTACGTCGCATGGCGCCGGAAGGCACCGCGCGGCCGGGGGCCCTGAGCCTGCCCGGCATGCGCAATTCGGCACTCGCGTCGGCGGCCCTCACCTCGGTGGCCCTGCTCGCCCAGACGGCGGGCGCCACCCCCTCGCTCGCGGACGAGTCACCCAGCCGCGAAGAGGTCAGCCGCCGGATCAACTCTCTCTACGACCGGGCCGAGTCCGACACGGGAACCTTCAACGCCACCCGTGCCTCGTCGACGGGACCGCGCAAGCGCGCCGCCGCCCCCCGGTCCGCCGGGGAGGACAGCGGACGCGGCGACCCCGCGCTGAACGATGTCACCCGGCAGTGGTTCGACGTCGCTCGTGCGAAGTTGGGTCCGACCGTGCCGGCCGCCCTGCCGAGCGACAGAACACCGGACCGGCCCGCCCAGCGCAGGCCCGCGCGCGCCACGGCCGACCTCGACCGGGCGCGGGAGCCCGGGCGCCCGGCGCTGGAACTGCCCGCCGGGCCGGGTGCCACGGCGGCTCCGATGGCGGAACTGACGGCACGCCCGATCGCCGCGCTGCCGCCCGCCCCCGAGGCACGGTCGGCGGACCTCCAGGCGACCCAGGTCCTGCCCGCCATCCCCGAGGCACCTCAGACGGCCTCCTGGGCCACGCAGGCGTTCCCGGCCGTCCCAGCCCTGCCCGCCGCAACCGCCGCGCCGGCCCCGGCCGCCGCCGAACCGGCGACCACCCCGCAGCAGCGGTCCGGGCTGCGCACGGCCAAGGAGCAGAACCAGCGCAAGCTGGACCGGGCCCGTGAGCTGCTGTCCCTGTATGCGACACGGCTGAGCGATCCACTCACCTCGCCGGCGGCCACCCTGCCCGCGGCCGGCACCTGGAGCGCGGCCCAACCGGCCCAGGCCCAGCCCTCGGCCGAGGCGCAATGGCAGGCTTTGCAGGCGCAGTCGGCCGCCGACCTCACCACGGTCCCGCCGGGCGCGTCGGTCTGGCCGACGGCGGCACCGGCCCCAGCCCCTGCCCCCGACCCGCTCACGGCCCCGTTCGCCGATCTGCTCACGGCCCCGGCCGTCGGCGGGGCACCGGCTGCGGCTCCGGCCACCGCCGCCACGCTCGCCTCCACGGCGTCCCAGGACACCCGTGCCGTCCGGGCCCTGGAATTCGCCCGCGCACAGCTCGGCAAGCCCTGCGTCTCGGGCACCACGGGACCGGAGGCGTTCGACGGCCCCGGTCTCACCCAGGCCGCCTGGAAGTCCGCCGGCATCGCACTCCCCCGCACGGCCCAGGAGCAGGCGACGGCAGGGCAGGGGGTCGCCCTGGCCTACCTCGAACCGGGCGACCTGGTGCTCTTCCACGCCGGTCACGTGGGGATCTACTCGGGTAACGGCATGATGATCCACGCCCCGGGGCCGGGGGTGGCCATCCGCGAGGAGTCGATCCACTACGCCGGGGAGCAGGCGATCCACAGCGCGATACGGCCCGCCTGAGCCGAGGTCCGGCCCTCACCACCCGCAGCACCCTCACCACCCCGTCTTCCCGGAGTTCTTCCTCCCGGAGGCGGGGTGGTTTCGCGTCGCCACCTCGGCTTTGTCGATACGTCCTGACAAACCCATTGACATCGCTTGCGGACCGCCGCATAGTACCTGCCACTAGAGCGCGCTAGTGGAGCGCTCCAGCCGTAATCCAGCGGGCGGTACCCGTGAACCTCCCCCACCTGAGAACCCGCCCCGACCAGCACAGCGAGGTGCATGGGACATGCGCAGACACCACCGAGCCGCCACCCTGACGGCCGCCGCCCTGGCGGCCACCCTGTTCGCCGCCGGCTGCTCCAGCAGCTCCGGCGGGAAGGAGTCCGAGGAGGGATCGGCGGACGCCTCGGCGGGCAAGGCCAATACGCCCCGGATGACCGTGGCCATGATCACGCACGCCGCCCCGGGCGACACCTTCTGGGACCTGATCCGCAAGGGCGCCGAGGCGGCCGCGGCCAAGGACAACGTGAAGCTCGTCTACTCCAGCGACCCGAGCGCCGGCAACCAGGCCAACCTGGTGCAGAACGCGATCGACCAGAAGGTCGACGGCATCGCCCTGACCGCGGCGAAGCCGAGCGCGATGAAGGCCGTGGTGGCCAAGGCCACGGAGGCCGGCATCCCGGTCGTCGGCTTCAACTCCGGCCTGGACGACTGGAAGGCACTCGGCATGCTCGAGTACTTCGGCCAGGACGAGAACATCGCAGGCAACGCCTTCGGTGAGCGCCTCAACGAGACGGGCGCCAAGCACGCCGTCTGTGTCATCCAGGAGCAGGGCCATGTGGCGCTGGAGGCCCGCTGCGCCGGTCTGAAGAAGGGGTTCAAGGGGAAGACGGACATCCTCTACGTCAACGGCACCGACATGCCGTCGGTGAAGTCGACGATCACCGCCAAGCTCCAGCAGGACTCCTCCATCGACCGGGTGGTCACGCTCGGCGCCCCGTTCGCGCTCACCGCGGTGCAGTCGGTGTCCGACGCGGGCAGCAAGGCCAAGGTCGCGACGTTCGACCTCAATAAGGAGCTGGTCAAGGCCGTGCAGGACGGCAAGGTCGAGTTCGCCGTCGACCAGCAGCCGTACCTCCAGGGCTACCTCGCGGTCGACTCCCTGTGGCTGTACAAGACCAACGGCAACTTCAGCGGCGGCGGCACCGCTCCGGTGCTGACCGGGCCCGCCTTCATCACCAAGGACAACGTCGACGCGGTGGCCGAGTTCGCCGCGAAGGGCACGCGCTAGGCGCGCACATGAGCAGGCGAGGTCGGCCGTGACCGCGACGGGGCACGGTCGGCCTCGCCGTTGTCCGTCAGCGGGCCGGCTCCTCAGGGGCCGGCCCGCTCGTGCCGCGGACGACCAGCTTGGGGTCCAGCACCGCCTCGCGCGGCGGGAGTTCCGGGTTCTCCAGGCGCTCGACGGCGAAGCGGACCGCGTGTTCGGCCAGCAGGACCGCGTCCTGGCGGACGGTGGTCAGGCCGATCGGCATCAGATGGGAGAGATGGCTGTCGTCGTAGCCGACCACGGACAGGTCGCGCGGGACCTCGACACCGGCCCGGGTCAGGGTCATCAACAGGCCCATCGCGCACCGGTCGTTGCCCGCGAGGACCGCGGTGGGCAGGGGCAGCCCCCGGTCGCGCTCCGCCAGCAGCAGACGCCCGGTCTCGATGCCCGACTCCTCGGTGTGGGCGCCGGGCACGACCCGCTGTTCGTCCGTCAGTCCGTGCCGGCGCATCGCGGCCCGGTAGGCACGCCGGCGCTCGGCCGAGCCGGGTCCGCGCCCGCCGTCGATGTGCACGATCCGGCGATGGCCCAGTTCCACGAGGTGGTCCATGGCCTGGCGCACGCCCTTGCCCTCGGCGCTGTGCACGAAGTCCACATGGGCGCCGGGCGCACGACGGCCGACCGAGACGGTCGCCGCACGGTGTCCGAGCCGGTCGAGACGGCTGGGCTCGGCGTCGGGGGCGAGCAGGATCAGCCCCTCGCAACGGTGGCCGAGCAGCGCCTCGATGGCCTTGTCCTCGCCGCGGCCCGGGGTGGTCCCGGACAGCAGCACGTCGTACCCGAGCCGCTCGGCCTCCGGGTAGATGCCCGCGATGAGGTCGGTGTGGAAGGTCTGGTGGACGATGAACATCACACCGAGCGTGCGGCTGCGGCCACGGGCGAGCAGCCGGGCCGCGTTGTCCGGGCGGTAGCCGATCTCGTCGGCGACGCGCAGCACCCGCTCACGTGTCTCGCGACCGGCGCCCGGAAGATCGCGGAAGACGATCGACACGAGCGCCCGGGACACTCCGGCCTTCTCGGCGACGTCCGCCATCGTGGGCCGCTGCCGGCCTGCTGCATCCACCTGTGAACCCACCCTTCGACGTCGTTCACCTTAACGAGGTCGCGAAATCTCCCGGCAACAAGCTATTGACATGACATTTGGACCAGGGTCATCGTACTCGCACTAGAGCGCGCTAGTAGAGCGCGACAGGAAATACCTGGACCCGACAGAAGATCCGTGGATACGTCCGCTGACGACCGTCCCCTCCCCGAAGGACTTGTCATGGCAACGGCGCCAACCTCGCTCCGCACCACCGCGGGCAATCTGTGCCTGGGCTCGGCCCCCGACTCATGGGGCGTCTGGTTCCCCGAGGACGACCAGCAGGTCCCGTACACCCGCTTCCTCGACGAGCTCGCCGCGGCCGGGTACCAGTGGCTGGAGCTCGGGCCGTACGGCTATCTGCCCATCGACCCCGAGCGGCTCAAGGACGAGCTCGACGCGCGCGGTCTCAAGGTCTCCGGCGGCACCGCCTTCGGCGCGCTGCACCGGCCCGAGGTCTGGGACGAGATGCTCGCGCATGTCCGGCAGGTCGCCGAGCTGACCGCCGCCGCGGGCGCCCATCACCTGGTCCTCATCCCGCCGATGTACCGGGACGAGAAGACCGGCGCGTTCACCGAGTCGCAGGAGCTGACCGCCGAGCAGTGGGCGGGCTTCGGCAAGGCGGCCGACCGGCTGGGCAGGCTGCTCCTCGACGACTACGACGTACGCCTCGTCATCCACCCGCACGCCGACAGCCACATCCAGACCCAGCCCGAGATCGAGCGGCTGCTCAACGAGTCCGACGGCCGCTGGACGAACCTGTGCCTGGACACCGGGCATGTCGCGTACGGCGGTGGCGACAACGTCGATCTGATCCGGCGGTTCGGCGAGCGCGTCGGCTATGTGCACATCAAGCAGATGGACCCGGAGATCCTGGCCCAGGTCGCAGCGGAGGACCTGTCGTTCGGTGAGGCCGTGAAGCGCGGGGTGTGCGTGTCGCCGCCCGCGGGTGTGCCGAGGCCCGCCGTTGTGATCGAGGAACTCGCCCGGCTGGACGCCGAGTTGTTCGTGATCGTCGAGCAGGACCTGTACCCGTGCGCGCCCGAGGTGCCGCTGCCCATCGCGGTGAGCACGCGTGAACACCTGGCGGGCTGCGGGCTGACCGGCACGCGACGCCCCGCCCTCAACACTCCTGTCCAGCAGTGAGGAGGCGGCCCATGGATGTCAGGGAAACCCCGGCCACCGACACCTCTGCCGCCGCCCCTGCGGCAGTCTCGCGCCGGCTGCGGCTGATCACCGTCATCGCCACCTTCGGCGGACTGCTCTTCGGCTATGACACCGGCGTCATCAACGGCGCCCTGCCGTACATGACCGACGACCTCGGCCTGACCGCGGTCACCGAGGGCATGGTCACCAGTTCGCTGCTGCTGGGTGCGGCCCTGGGCGCCGTCGCCGGTGGACGTCTGTCGGACGCGCGCGGACGGCGTCGTACGATCCTCGTCCTCGCGGTGGTGTTCTTCGTCGGCGCGCTCGGCTGCACGCTGGCGCCGACGACCGCCGTCATGGTCGTGGCCCGCTTCGTGCTGGGCCTCGCGGTGGGCGGTGCCTCGGTGACGGTGCCGGTCTATCTCGCGGAGGTCTCCCCCGCCGAGCGGCGGGGCGCGCTGGTCACCCGTAATGAACTGATGATCGTCAGCGGCCAGTTGCTGGCGTTCACCTCCAACGCGATCATCGCCCGGGTGGGCGGCGAGTCCGGCGGGGTGTGGCGCTGGATGCTGGTCATCGCCACGATCCCGGCCGTCGTGCTGTGGTTCGGCATGCTGGTGATGCCGGAGAGCCCCCGCTGGCTGGCCTCGCAGACCCGGTTCAACGAAGCCCTTGAGGTGCTGAAGCAGGTCAGGTCCCGGCAGCGGGCCGAGGCCGAGCTGGCCGAGGTGTCCGCGCTCGCAGTCAAAGAGGAGCAGGAGAAGCTCGGCGGCTGGCAGGACATGAAGGCCACGCCGTGGATCCGCAAGCTGATGTTCATCGGCTTCGGCATCGCCATCGTGCAGCAGATCACCGGCGTCAACACGATCATGTACTACGGCACCCAGATCCTCACCGACGCCGGCTTCGCCTCCGACAGCGCGCTGACCGCCAACATCGCCAACGGCGTGATCTCGGTACTGGCCACCTTCGTCGGCATCTGGCTGCTCGGCCGGGTCAACCGCCGACCGATGCTGATGGTGGGCCAGATGGGCACCACCGCCGCCCTGTTGCTGATCGGCGTGTTCTCCCTGGTGCTGCCGTCCGGTGACGCCCGTGCCTACGCGGTGCTCGCCATGACGGTCACCTTCCTCGCCTTCCAGCAGGGCGCGATCTCGCCGGTGACCTGGCTGATGCTGTCGGAGATCTTCCCGATGCGGATGCGCGGCTTCGGCATGGGGGTCGCGGCCGTGGTGCTGTGGCTGACCAACTTCGTGATCGGTCTCGTCTTCCCGTCGCTGGTGTCCGGCATCGGGATCTCCAACACCTTCTTCCTGTTCGTGGTGGCGGGCCTCGCCTCGCTCACCTTCGTGAAGCTCTACGTCCCGGAGACGAAGGGCCGCTCGCTGGAAACCCTCGAAGCCGAACTCCGGGCGCGTTACTCCTAGTTAGGACAGAGGAAAAACATGACTGTACGTGTAGGCGTCATCGGCGCCGGCTGGATCGGCAAGGAGCACATCCGGCGCCTGACCGACACCGTCACCGGCGCCCGTGTCACCGCGGTCACCGACATCGACGCCGCCCGGGCCGAGGAGGCGGCGGCCCCGGTCGGCGCCCGGGTGCTGCCGGACGGCGCGGCCGTGATCGCGGCGGACGACGTCGACGCCGTCCTCGTGACGTCCTGGGGGCCGACCCACGCCGAGCATGTGCTGGGCGCCGTAGCAGCCGGGAAGCCGGTGTTCTGCGAGAAGCCGCTGGCCACGACCGCCGAGGACTGTCTGCGGATCGTCGAGGCCGAGGTCGCCCACGGTCGGCGCCTGGTCCAGGTCGGCTTCATGCGACGCTACGACGCCGGCTACCGGCAGATGAAGCAGGTCATCGACGCCGGCCGGATCGGCGAGCCGCTGATCGTGCACTGCGCCCACCGCAACCCGACCGTCCCGGAGTCCTACACCTCCGAGATGGCCGCCCTCGATACGGCCGTGCACGAGGTCGACGTACTGCGCTGGCTGCTGGACGACGAGATCGTGTCCACCCAGGTCATCACCCCGCGCGCCACGAGCAAGCGGTTCGCGCACCTGAAGGACCCGCAGATCATGCTCTTCGAGACCGCGAAGGGCGTGCGCATAGATCTGGAGGTCTTCGTCAACTGCCGGTACGGCTACGACATCCAGTGCGAGGCGGTCGGCGAGGAAGGCCTCGTGCGCCTCCCCGACCCCGCCGCGGTCGGCGTACGCACTGCCGCCCAGCACAGCACCGAGGTGCTGACGGACTGGGTGGGCCGTTTCCGGGACGCCTTCGACACCGAGTTCCGTGAGTGGATCACCGGCATCGCCGCCGGTGAGGAGCCCACCGGGCCGTCGGCCTGGGACGGCTATGCCGCCACCGTCATCACCGCCGCGACCGTCGAGGCCCTGCACTCGGGCCGCGTCGTCCCCACCGACATCAAGCCCCGCCCCGCCTTCTACGGAGGTGCCGCGTGAAGATCGCCCTCGACCCGTACATGTTCCGTGCCCTGCCCATCGACGCGATGGTGCGCACGGTCGCCGAACTCGGCTACGAGTACATCGAGTTGTCGCCCCGCGACGACTTCATGCCGTTCTTCCTGCACCCGCGGGCGGACGACGAGCGAGTCGCGGAGCTGAAGAACGCCCTGCGCACGCACGGCGTCCAGCTGTCCTCCGTGCTGCCGCTGTACAAGTGGTCCTCACCGGACGAGACGGAGCGGCGGACGGCCGTCCGCTACTGGAAGCGGATGATCGAGATCACCTCCGACCTCGGCTGTCAGCTGATGAACAGCGAGTTCAACGGCCGCCCCGAGCGCGCCGCCGAGAGCGAGGCGGCCTTCTGGCGCTCGCTGGAGGAGCTGCTCCCGGTGTTCGAGCGTGAAGGCATCGCTCTGAACCTGGAGGCGCACCCGGACGACTTCTGCGAGGAGAACACCCCCGCGGTCGACCTGGTCCGCGCGATCAACAAGCCCTGGGTGAACTATCTGTACTGCGCCCCGCACTCGTTCCATCTCTCGGGCGCGGACCCGAGGGCGGACATCGCGGCGATGATGCGCTACGCCGGTGACAAGCTCCAGCATGTGCACATCGCGGACTCCTTCAACCACAAGGGTTCCTCCGGGCTGCGCTACATCCTCAACCCGCCCGGCACCCCGGCCCGGATCCACCAGCACCTGGACATCGGGCAGGGCGAGGTCGACTGGGACGCCTTCTTCGGCACGCTGCGCGGGCTGGACTTCGACGGCGTCGCCACGGCCTGCGTCTTCGCCTGGGAGGAGCGGGCGAAGGAGTCCTCGGCGTTCATGCTGGACCGTATTCGCAAGGAGCTGGCCGCTTAGGGTCAGGCGGCCTTCAGCCGGAGCGGCAGCGTGCCGAGGCCGCTGAGGAAGTTGGAGTAGACGGGTGTCGCGGGGCCCGTCTGCTCCATCTCGGCCACGAGGTCCCGCAGGCCCGCCAGCACGGCCCCGATCTCCGCGCGGGCCAGATAGGCGCCGAGGCAGAAGTGGGGGCCGTAGGCGAAGGTGACGTGCTTGTTCGGGGTGCGGTCCAGACGTAGTTCGGCGGGTGTGTCGAAGACGCGCTCGTCGTGGTTGGCGGAGGCGTTCCACACGGTGACGATCTCGCCCGCCGCGACCGGCCGGCCGCCGATCTCGGTGGCGGCGGTCGCGGTGCGTCCGGCGTGCAGGGCCGGCGTCGTCCAGCGCAGGATCTCCTCGACGGCGGTGGCGATGCCGGCGTCGCCGCGCTTGAGGGCCTGCCATTGGTCGGGGTGTTCCAGCAGGGCGAGGGCGGCTCCGACCATGGACAGCCGAGCCGTCTCGTCGCCGCCGAGGATCAGGCTGTAGCAGTTGAGCATGATCTCGTCGTCGTCGAGCGGCAGCCCGTTCACCTCGCTCCCCGCCAGCAGGGCGATGACGTCGGAGTGGCCGCTGTCGCGCCGGTCGCGGGCGAGTTCGGCGAAGTAGAGCAGGATCTCGTTCTTGGCGATCCACGCGTCGGTCGCCGTGCTGTCCGCGTCGTGCGAGCCCAGCGCGGAGGAGGTCAGGCTCAGTACGTGGGCCCGGTCGCGGTCGGGGACACCGAGCAGGTCGCAGATGGCGCCGAGGGGTATGCCGGCGGCCACGTCGGCCGCGAAGTCGCAGTTGCCCTGGTCCAGTGCGTCGCGCAGCAGCCGGTCCACCGTGCGCCGCACGCTCGCCACGATCGGCTCCAGCGCCCGCGGCGAGAACGCGGACATCAGCACACGGCGCAGCCCCGTGTGCCGGTCCCCGTCGGTGATGGCCAGCATGCGTCCGGCGGCTGTGTCACCACCGGCGAGCAGCGTCTCCAGGACGTTGCCGCCCTCGGAGGTGAAGCGGGCGCTGTCGCGGTAGACGGCGGTGACGTCGGCGTGCCGGGTCACCACCCAGAAGCCGGGCGCCGTGTCGGTCGCCGGGTTCCAGTGCACGGGCTGATGCTCTCTCAGATGCCGCCACACGGCGGACAGATCGCTCTCGGCGTGCAGCCGGGGATCGGCCAGGTCCAGTGTGCCGAGTTCTTCCGGCGCGATCGTCCGCCGCGTGGTCATCGCGTGTCCTCCCCTTGGCCGCTGCTCTCCTCAACGTAGTCGAACAGGGTTCCGGTCCGATCTCCATTGCGCCAGCCACAGGGCGACGGTCTCCGAGATCGGCTGCCCGGTCTCCAGCTCGACGAAGCCGAACTGGCCGCCCTGGTTGCACTCCAGGAACCACCAGATGCCGTCCTCGTCCTCGGCGAAGTCGAAGGCCGCGTACGCCAGTCCGGCCAGAGTGACGTACTCGTGCACCGACTTGCCGATGCGCTCGGGGACCGGGACCGGCTCCCAACCCTGCCCGGTGTCGCCGTAGCGGCCGTCGACCTGGCCCGGTTCCGCGGTCTTGCGCGCGGCGAACAGCCGTGGCCCGACGCAGGTCAGGCGGATGTCGGCGCGCTTGGGGACGTAGCGCTGGAGCAGCGCGGGCCCGGCCGCGACGGCGGAGAAGTCCGCGTCGGGGCCGATGAGGGTGGTCGGCAGGGCCAGTGCCGGGTCGCCCGGCGGCGGGCCCGAGGCGGACTTCACCACGACGTCCCGGTGTTCCTCGACGAACTCGCGGGCCAGCCGGGGTGCCGTGGTGAAGACCGTCGGCGGTACGGCGAAGCCGCTGAGGTGGGCGACCCTCAGCTGCCAGGGCTTGAGCCGGGCCTGGTCGGCGCTGCGGGGATGGTTCATCCACCGTGCGGCGGCGGAGTGGAGCATCCCGTACAGCGCCTGTCGGGTCTCGGCGGTCAGCCAGGGCGAGGGGTCGGCCGCGTGGGCGGCCGGTTCGCCGGGTCTGCGCACCCAGATGGAGCGCAGGCCTCCCATGCTGAGCACATGTCCGTTGACGGACAGATGGCCGTCGAAGTCGCCGTGGGCGTAGTCGGCGGACAGCACGGCCTTGCCCGGCAGGTCGGCGGGGTCGAGGCGCAGCACGGGCGTCCCCGTCCCGTGCAGCTTCGACACCACCATGTCGGCGGTCACGTCCTCCTCGGACGTCAGGATCAGAACCGTCATGCGCGGCCCGGTTCGTCAGTCGTCGAAGTGGGTCGCGGACCCGGCGGTGGACGTCGTCGTGCCGACCGCGAGCAGGAGATCCGGGTCACTGACGGCGGGACGGCCGTTGGGCAGCATGTTCAGCTGTCGCGCCGGGTCGAAGTGATACGGCGTCACCGCGGCGGAAATCCCTCTGGGCAAGGCGTACTTGAGGGTGAACGGTTGCACTTTAAACCTCCGTGTCGCGTTGCTTGAATTACCGTCACTTACGCACGTCTTGCGTAAGGAATTCATCACTTTCCGCCACAACGGGGTGTTGGTCGTCACATCAGCATCACCGGTTGCACGCCTTCCCCGCGATTCGTTCATCGAAGGGAAGGCCGCAACCGTCACAGGTGCCGGTCGGTCAGCAGGTCAGCGGAACGCGCGCCGGTCCGCGTGCAGCGGGGCCGAGAGCCGGATGGTGATGAACTCGTTGTCGTCGGCCTTGCCCGCCGTACGGCCCGAGGAGAACGGGAAGTTGTTGTCGTTGAGGACCGCGAGCGTGCGGTCGTCGACCAGGTTGACGTCCTCGATCGTCTGGAACGGGAAGCGGAACGTCTCCCCGGAGCCGCCGAGCCCCTTCGGGTCGGCGATGTCCAGCAGGTCGGCGACCAGGGTCTTGTCCATCAGGCCGTCGCCGTCACGGTCCCGGGTGTCGGCCAGGTAGATCCGCTTGAACTTCGCCGTGTCGCCCTGTCCGCCGTCCCGCTCGATCACCAGGAACCGGTGCCGGTCCACGGCGATGGCGTCGCCGATGGCGTTCGCGGTCGACTCCAGGCGGTAGACGAACCGCTTCCCGGTGTACGCGCGCGTGCGCAGGTCGAACTCGCTGAACCGCAGGTCCCCGGGGGTGTCACCGTTGACCGTGCCTTCGAGCAGCGGATACAGGCGGCGGCCGTCGACGGAACGGACGAGGCCCTCGAAGCCCTTGCTGCCGGCGATGTCCGGCTGGGCGCCGTTCAGATACGGGTTCTCCGGCGCCTTCACCCCCTTGAGCGCGATCGGCGCCTCGAGCAGACGGCCCTTCGCGGAGAAGTGCAGCAGCCAGGGGCCGAACTCGTCGCCCATCCAGTACGTCCCGTCCGGCATCCGCTGGATCGACTCGACGTCGAAGTCGGCGCCGGTGAGCACCCGGTCGGCCCGGGTGAGCGGGAACGGCACATGGCGGTAGGGGTCGCTGAGGTTGAACCCGCCGAGCACCGCGACCTTCCCGGTGCGCGTGTCCGGCTTGATGCGATGGACGCGGAGCAGGAAGTCGGCGCTGTTGGCCTTGTTGCCGTAGCCGTTGTCCGACAGCACCTCGAAGGTGCCGTCACGCCGGTTGACGACTCCGCTGAAGCCCTGCACCGGCTGATGCGCGAACGGCGCCGCGATCCCGTTGAAGGGGCCCGCGCCGATGGCGGCACCGGACGGCTCGCTGCCCGGCACGAACGTCTCGGCCGGCAGCACCGCGAAGCCGGTGAGCGTGGCCCGGCCGAAGCCCTGTCCGCCGGGGTGGGCCACGGCGGGGGACGCGAGGCCGAAGGTGAGTGCCGCGGCACTGACCATGATCGAAATTCTTCTCATGACGCGCACAGTAAGAGCATCGGGTGACGGGTGCGCCAACGATTGCCAACGAGGTTCGAACACCTCAGGGCGTCGGCATCCCCCCACCCTGGAGCCGCTCCAGGTCGGAGGGCCGGACCTGGATGACGAGCAGGGCGATCACCGCGGCGATGGCGGTGAAGATCGCGGCCGCGATGAAGGCGGCGGAGACTCCGGAGGCGAGGATCTCGTCGGCGTACTGGGCCGGGAGCCGGCCGGTGCGTTCGAACTGGAGCCGTTCCAGTGGGGTCGCCTGGGACAGGAACGCGGGGATCTGCTTGTCGGCCTCGTTGTTGCTGGCCGTGCCGAACGTCGTGACCAGGATGGACAGTCCGAGGGATCCGCCGACCTGCTGGGTGGCGTTGAGCAGGCCGGAGGCGGCGCCGGTCTCCTGGACGGTGACATTGGACAGCGCCATCAGGGTCAGGGACACGAACTCCATGCCCATGCCGAGGCTGAAGACGAGGATCGGGCCGAGGATGCTGCCGAGGTAGGTGGAGTCGACGTCGGTCAGGGTCAGCCAGCCCAGTCCCGCGGCGGCCAAAATCGCGCCCGTCACCATGAACGGCTTGGGCCCGTACTTCGGCAGGAGCTGGGAGGCGAGCCCCGCGCCCACCGCGATGACGGCGCTCACCGGGAGGAAGGCGAGGCCGGTGCGGAGCGGGCTGAAGTCCAGCACGTTCTGCGCGAAGAGCGTGAGGAAGAAGAACATGCCGAAGATCGCGGCGGCCAGGCTCAGCATGATGCCGTACGTGCCGGCGCGGTTGCGGTCGGCGAACATGTGCAGGGGCGTGATCGGCTGTCTGGAGCGCTGCTCGACCAGGACGAACAGGATCAGGAAGACGACGGCCGCCCCGAACGAGCCCAGGGTGACCGGATCCCGCCAGCCGTCCTGCGCGGCCCGGATGAACCCGTACACCAGCAGCACCATGCCGATGGTGGAGGTCATCGCGCCCGCGATGTCGAAGTGCCCGGGGTGGCGCTCGGACTCCCGGATCCAGCGCGGGGTGGCGAGCACGATGAGCAGCCCGATGGGCACGTTGACGAACAGCACCCAGCGCCAGTTGAGCCACTCCACGAGGATCCCGCCGGCCAGCAGCCCGATCGCGCCACCGCCCGCGGAGACCGCGGCGAAGACGCCGAACGCCCGGTTGCGTTCAGGGCCTTCACGGAACGTCGTGCTGATCAGGGCGAGGGAGGTCGGGGACGCGATGGCGCCACCGACACCCTGGAGGGCGCGGGCGGCGAGGAGCTGCCAGGAGTTCTGCGACAGTCCGCCGAGCAGCGAGGCGAGGACGAACAGCAGGACGCCGAAGACGAACACCCGCCGTCTGCCGAGGATGTCGCCCATCCTGCCGCCGAGCAGCAGCAGTCCGCCGAAAGTGAGCGTGTAGGCGTTGACCACCCAGGACAGGCTCGTCGTGGAGAAGTCGAGGGAGCGCTGGATGTCCGGCAGGGCGATGTTCACGATGGTGATGTCGAGCACCACCATCAGCTGGCAGGACGCGATGACCAGCAACGCCATACCGCTGCCACGGCCCTCGCTCCGCTCCGTCTCCTGCGGGCTGGTCCGTGCTTCGGGTGTCGGCTCCGGATTGCTCATGGCATAGCCGTGGGCGGGTGTCAGGTGGCTGGTTCCCGCCACCATTCGACGGTACGCCGGTGCCGGACGGGCCTCCAGTCGATCAACCGCCGCCGGGGATCAGCGTCCGCCGCGGATCAGCCCCGTGAGATAGCGCCACAGCGACGAGCGCTGCCGCGCGGACTGGTCCGGCAGCACCGGATCGGCCGCGTCCGGTACCGCGGGCAGGTTCTCGGCCCGGCCAGGTGCCGTGGGTCGCTCGATCACCGGGGCGAGTTCGTACCGTACGGGCAGTGAGCGCAGGCCCCGCATGAACGGCGAGGAACGCCATGGGAGTTGGTCGGCCGGCAGGGCGAGTTCCAGGTCGGAGAACCGCTCGAAGAGCCGGCCCACGCCGACCGCCGCGACCGTCGACGCAAGCTCCCGGGACGGGCACTGGCGGCGGCCCGCGCCCCAGGACAGATGCGCCCGGGTGCTGATGGTGCTGCCGGCCGCGACATGGTCGGCGAACAGCGGGTCGGCGTGCGCCGCGGCGGCGGAGACCCACACCGGGTCGCCCGCGCGGATCGTGTAGTTGCCGAGCGGGGTGTCCTTGGCGGCGAACCGCGGCACGAAGTTCACCAGCGGTGGCTTGCGCATGACGACCCGGTTCATGGTCTCCCGGATCATCCCCGCCGACATGCTGGCGCGCACTCCCCCGCCGTCGCCGGAGATGACCTCGACGACGGTGTTCGATATGAGGATGCCGACGTGATCGGAGGTCATCCCGAGCAGCATGAACAGCTCACGGGCCAGCGCGTCGAGCGACAGGTCGGGGTGCGCGGCCAGGAGATAGGAGGGGAAGTCGTCGCCGGGCTCCTTGAGCTTGACGGCCGCCAGTTCGGCGAGCGTGGCCAGCAGCCGCTCCAGGGCCGGCTCGGCGTCCGGGCCCGCGTCCAGGACACGCCACATGTCCATCAGGGCGTCGTCGCCCTGCGATCCGGGGAAGCCGAGGAGATGGCTGGCCACCATCAGGGGCAGCGGACGGGAGAACTGCGCGGACAGGTCCGCGACACCGGTGCCGCCGCCCTGTCCGACCAGGGTGATCAGTTCGTCGGCGTAGGCGGTGACGGCCGCCTTCAGCCGCTTCGCCTGCGGGTGGCCGGGATCCTGGAACGGTTTGAGCGCCGCGTCCCACGCGCCGCGCAGCGAGCCGTATCCGGGGCCGCCCTGGATCAGGATGTGGTTGACCTCCAGGGACGGGCCGAGCGGCCAGTCGGCGGGGACTTCGCCGTCGGTGCGGGCCCGCCAGTTCTCCAGCCCCTTCGGCCAGCCGTCGTCGTCCTGGAGCACCCTCAGGGCCTCGCGGTAGCCGAGCACCAGCCAGGCGGGAACGCCCAGCAGGTCGACCGGGGCGACGGGGCCGTGCTGCTGCCTGAGGCGCTCGTACACCAGCGAGGGGCGGGTCTCGTAGTCGCGGGTCAGCAGCGGCTGCGGCGTCAGCTCCTCCAGGCGGGTGCCGTCCACGCCCACGGATCCGCCCTCGCCCACCTGGGATTCCATCGTCCTGTCGCCCTCCGACACTCCCCGCACCGGCGCACTACCAGTGAGTAGCCGAACACCCCTGCGGACCCTACCCCAGGGGGCGGTTCCGGGTGAACGACGGGGCGCGAGGACATCAGCCGGTGGCCGGCGGGATGTTCTGGTTGGCGTGGAAGAAGTTGTCCGGGTCGTAGGTGCGCTTGGTCGCGGCGAGCCGGTCGTAGTGGCCGCGGTAGGTGCCGTGGACGCGGTCCGTGCTCTCTCCCTCGCCGATGAAGTTGATGTAGGCGCCGCCCATGGAGTGCGGATGCAGATCGGTCCAGTAGTCGACGCACCACTCCCGGATCAGCCCGGCGTTGGCGGGGTCCGGGTCGACGCCCGCGATCACCGCGGACCAGACGGCGTCCCGGTAGGCCCAGGCCGTGTCATCGGCGCCGGTCCGATGGGCCGCGGCGTCCACGGGATACAGGTGCATCAGGGACAGTTCGGTGGGGAGGTTCTCGCCGTACTTGTGGTGGACGTCGATCGAGGCGTCGGAGATCGTGTCGAGGAAGTCGCCGCGCCAGTACCACTGGTAGCCCTTGGGGATCAGCTCGTCGAACATGCCCTGCAGGGCGGGGTAGGGCATGGGCGTGGTGAAGTGGAAGGCGGACGGCGCCGCTTCGTTCACGGGGGCCAGGACCTCTTCCAGACGGTCGCCTTCCAGGTCGCCGGTGTAGCACCAGACGACGCCGCACATCTTCCGGCCGTGGATCGGCTCGGGGAACGGCGGCCCAGGCGGGATGGTGAACAGGGTGAAGAAGCCGTTGAGGTCCGGTGGCGCGGCGGGCAGGAACTCCCGGTACCAGCGCAGCACTTCGGGCGTGCGGTCGACGGGCCACACGGTCACGGCGACGCCGACCGTGCCCACCGGGTGCAGCCGGAAGGTGAACGAGGTGACGACGCCGAAGTTCCCGCCGCCGCCCCGCAGCGCCCAGAACAGATCGGGGTGCTCGTCCTCGGACGCGGTGACGAAGGTTCCGTCGGCGAGTACGACATCGGCGGCGACCAGACTGTCGATGGTCAGGCCGTACTTGCGGGTGAGATGGCCGTGGCCGCCGCCGAGGGTGAGGCCGCCCACGCCGGTCATCGAGATGATGCCGGCCGGCACTCCCAGGCCGAAGGTGTGGGCCGCGTGGTCCAGGTCGCCGAGCTGTGCGCCGCCGGCGACCTGCGCGGTCATAGCGCCCGGGTCCACGCGCACACCGCGCATCGTCGACAGGTCGAGGACGAGCGCGTCGTCGACCAGGCACAGTCCGGGTCCGCTGTGGCCGCCGCCGCGCACCGCGAGCTCCACTCCGGTGTCCCGGGCGACGGAGAGCACGGTCCGTACGTCCGCGGCGTCCACGCACTGGGCGAAGGCCGCGGGGCGCCGGTCGATCATGGCGTTGTAGATGGCGCGGGTCTCGTCGTAGCCCGGATCCTGTGCGGTGATGACGGGTCCCCGCATCCCCTCGCGCAGGCCTTCCAGCGCTGTTCCGCCGAAGCCACCCATGGCCGGCTCCCTCCGTGTGAGGACGGTGAGCCGCGGACGGATGGCGATTCCTGACGTCCGGGCGGGCTGCGGGGGCGTGGTGCGCGGATCCGTTCGCACCTCGTGTCGATGTCGGCAGGGCGCAGTGGCCCCGCCCTCTCCAGTGTTCACCCCTCCCCTGGCACCCGCACCTCGGACGGCGGCAGGGCGTCAGAGCAACTCCTCGGCGGACTTCGCCCCCTGTTCCCGCAGCCACCCGGCGAGCGTGTCGTGGCCCTCGCGGCGGGCGGCGTCCAGCGCGGTCAGCCGGTCGTAGCCGATCCAGTTGAGGTAACCGCCCCGTCGCAGCAGGTAGTCGGCCATGTCGTGCTGTCCGCCGTGGCAGGCGCACCACAGGGCGGCGGTGATCTCCTCGGCTCCGGGCGGGTCGGCGTCGGAGGCGAAGCAGGCGGCGACACGGTCGGTCTCGCCGAGCGCGGCGGCCTGCCACAGCGTGGTGCGGGCGCCGCGCTCCACCAGGCGCCGTGCGCAGGTCCACTGTCCGAAGGCCACGGCGTCCGCCAGGGGTGTGCCGTCGCCGATGACTCCTCCGTCGGCCTCGATGTCCGCGCCGAGGTCGAGCAGGGCGTCCAGGACACGCACGTCGTCGCAACTGGCCGCCCAGTGCAGCGGGGTCTCGCGGTGCGCGCCGGTGAACCGGGCGTTCACGTCCGCGCCGGCCGTGACCAGCGTGGCGACCGTCAGGGGACCGTCGGGCAGATGGCCCGGCCAGTCGGTGGCGAGGTGCAGCAGGGTTCGCGCCGTCTTCAGGTTGCCGACGCGTGCCGTGGCCAGCCCGGGATGCGCGGTGAGCAGATCCTGGAGCGCCGCGACGTGGCCGGTACGGATCGCCTCCACGACGGCGTGGGCGAGCGGGGATGTCGTTTCGATCAGCATGCGGGCCCTCCCGGATTCCCTGGAAGCTGTCGGATTCCGCGGAACTGGAAGCTGTCGGATTCCTCAGAAGCTGAAGGTCATGAACGCACCGAGGCCGCGGTCGGCCGCCGCGCCGAAGAACTCGACCAGTTCGCCGTAGGCGCTCTCGAGCCACTCCGGCTCACCCTCGTTGTCCCAGACGCGGGGGTAGACGTCCTCCTTGTTCATCCGCTCCGCGTCGTAGTGGACCGCCAGCCGCTGCCACGGTGTGGCCCGCAGCTCCCGTGCCGCGGTCCGCACGTCCTCAACGGACCACCCGAACAGGGTTCCTTCCTCCACGATCACGAACCCGTCCATCATGAACTCGAGTCCCATCTCGGCCTCGTCCAGCAGGAACTGCAGGCCGCCCCACGCCTTGTCCAGGTCGGCGCTGGGCCGGTCCGGAACCGCGGAGTCCTCGCTCTCGTAGAGCTCATCGACGTGGTCCACCGCCCAGCCCGGGTCCTCGACCGCCTTGTCCAGCTCTTCCGTGGTCGCGCTGATGAACGAGATGTACATGCCCATGGCCGGTGGTTCCCCCTTGGAGTGCCGATGACATCCCGATGCAACCACGGGGTACTGACAATGGGCCCTGGCCTCGTCTTTTACACCAGCGGTGAGTCGTCACGCCCGCTCGTAGTGGCTGGGCCTGCCGTCCCGGTGGACCAGCCGGCCCAGGCGTCGCGCCCTGGCATGGGGCATCAGGGTCCACCCGCCGTCCGCCTCGCGCAGGGCGACGGAGTGCCAGGGCGTGGTCCACACATCGGGGGCGTCGAGCAGCCGGATGCCGAACTTCGCCGCGCCCACCGGCTGGGGGTGGATCGACAGCCGTACGGCACGCGGATGGTGATCGGCGATCAGCCGACCCCAGGCGCGGCTGCGCTGGATGACGCCGTACGCCCGTCTACGGCACTCGCGTTGCAGCGCGGAGCGGGTGCTGCCGGCGTGGTCGGCGGTGTCCTCGACCAGGAAACGGGTGATGCCCCGGTACAGGGCGAGGGTGGGCGCGTCGGCGCGGACCTCGGCGCGCAGGGCGTCCAGGGCTGGGGCGTAGCGGTCGTGTACATGGGCGCGTTTGGCGTCGTGCGGGAGGTCGCCGAGGACGTCACGCAGGTCGAAGACGGTCAGGTGGCGGAGTCCCAACTTCCGGATCTGTGCGCGTAGTTCGTCCGCATAGGCGTCGATGTGTTCATCAGGGACCCGGATCAGGTCGCCGAAGACATGGCCGTCGGAGCAGATGACGACCTGGGCGCCGGGCGGGTGGATCTCCTCGATCTCGGCGCACAGGGTGTCGAGGAAGGTCAGGGAGAGGCGTTCGCCCATGTCGGGGAGGTGGCCGAGGGTCTTGGCCGGGTTGGGTGACTTGCAGGGGAAGCCGGGGAGGGTGAGGACGACGGGGGCGTCCGCGCGGACGAAGTCGGCGATCCGGCGCAGTTGATGGGGGAACGCCTCGGCCGGGGCGTGGGGTTGGTCGGTGGTGCGGTGGTGCGGGAGGAGGAGGTTGAGGATGGCGGTGCTGATACGGGTTGTGGTGAGGGGGTCGGGTGCGGTCGTCGTCGGCGGCATGGGTCCTCCGTCGCGGGCGGGGTGTTGCGGGGTCAGGTCAATGGCCCGGCCTGGTTTCACAGCCGTCGGTCGTAGGCCACCGGAAGGTGGTTCGTGCCGCGTCCCAGGACGGCCGGGATCCACTCGATGTCCTCGTCCTCGACGGCGAGGCGCAGTCCGGGCAGGCGGGTGAGCAGGGTGCCGAGGGCGATGCGGAGTTCGGTGCGGGCGAGGGCGGCGCCGGGGCAGAAGTGGATGCCGTGGCCGAAGGCGAGGTGGGGGTTGGGGCTGCGGTCGAGGTCGAGGGCGTCGGGGTCGGGGAAACGGCGCGGGTCGCGGTTGGCCGCGCACAGGGAGACGATCACGGAGTCGCCCGCCGGGACCTCGGTGCCGGACAGGTCACTGTCGCGGTCGAAGAAGCGCCAGGTGGTGAGCTCGAAGGCGCTGTCGTGGCGCAGGAGTTCCTCGACGGCGCGGGGCATGAGGCCGGGGTCGTCGCGCAGTCGGGCCAGTTGGGCGGGGTGACGGAAGAGGGCGATCAGGGCTGTGGTGATCTGGTTGGTGACCGGTTCTTGTCCGGCGACCAGCAGCTGGAAGATCATCGAGTCGAGCTCTTCCTGGGCCAGTTCACCCTGGTCGCGGGCCGCGACGAGGCGGCCGAGCAGATCACCGTCCCCTTGCTCCCGCTTGTGGGCGACGATCTCGGCGATATAGCTCTCCAGGCCGTGCAGCCGGGCCTCGTACAGCGGCCGCCCGGGGTCCGTGGGCCCGACCGGCTGGACGACCTTGCCCCAGTCGCGGTCGAAGCGCGTCGCCAACTCCTCCGGCAGGCCGATGACTTCGGCGAGGACCTGGAAGGGGAAGCGGGCGGCGAATCCGGCGACGAGGTCGGCGGGGCCGGTGTCGGGGAGCGCGTCGACCAGAGCGTCGGCCAACTCCTGGAAGCGCGGCGTCAGTTGCTCGATGCGGCGCGGTGTGAAGGCGTCCGTGACGAAGCGCCGCATGTGGGTGTGGCGCGGTGGGTCCTGGTGGAGGAGGTGGACCTGGAGCCGGGAGTGCTGCGGCTCGGGCATGATCGAGGCGCGCTCGCGCCAGCGGTCGTTGCCCCGGTCGTGGTTCTTGCCGAGCCGGTCGTCGTTGAGGGCGGCGTGGGCGGCGTCGTAACCGGTGACGAGCCAGGCCCGGACGCCACTGGGGAACAGGACGCGATGGACCGGACCGGCGTCGCGCATCCGCTCGTACAGCGGATAGGGGTCGGCCTTGTACGGGCAGCCCATCAGCGGGATCGGGTCTGTGAGGGACGTCATGGGTGGTGGTGCTCCTCAGAGGGCGAGTTCGGGGCGGTGGTGGTCCAGCCATAGGGCGAGGTCGACGACGCGTTCCAGGCGGAGGCGGTGGCCCCACTCCAGGTGTTCGGGCGGGGTGTCTAGGCAGGGCTTGATGCGGGCCTCGTCGGCCAGGGCCCGCACCTGCTCGTCGGCGAGGGCGTCACGGGCCAAGTCCTGGAGTCCGCGGTTGTAGTCGGGGTGGTGGGTGGCCGGGTAGTGGTTCTTGGGGCGGTGCAGGACCGAGTCCGGCGCCAGCCCGGCCCCGGCGGCGCGCAGCAGGCTCTTCTCCCGCCCGTCGAAGCTCTTCAGCGCCCAGGGCGTGTCGAAGGCGTACTGCACGAGCCGGTGATCGCAGTAAGGGACGCGGACTTCCAAACCCTGCGTCATGCTCAACCGGTCTTTCCTGTGCAGGAGTTGGCGCAGCCAGCGGGTCAGGGACAGGTGCTGCATCTCGCGCTGCCGGTGCTCGGTGGGGCTCTCGCCGTCGAGGTGCGGCACGGCGGCGAGGGCGGTGCGGTAGGTGTCGTCGCGGTACTCGCCGATGCGCAGGTCGAGTTCGGGGTTGAGCGGCATGGCCGCGTCGTCGCCGGTGACCAGCAGCCAGGGGAAGGTGTCTGCGGTGAGGGCCCTGGGGCTGTGGAACCAGGGGTAACCACCGAACACCTCGTCGGCCGCCTCTCCGGACACGGCGACGGTGGAGTGCCGCCGGATCTCCCCGAACAGCAGATACAGCGAGGTGTCCATGTCGCCGACGCCGATCGGCGAGTCCCGGGCCACGACGACGGCTCTGCGGTGCTCGGGGTCGAGCAGGGCGAGCGGATCCAGTACGACCGTGCTGTGTTCGGTGCCGATGAACGCGCCCGCCTCCTGGGCGTACGGCGTGTCATGGCCGGTGCGCAGGACGTCGCCGGTGAAGCTGTCGGCCTGGTCGCTGTAGTCGACGGCGTAGGAACGGATACGGGCGTCCGGGCCCTCGCGCAGCCGGAGTTCATCGGCGAGCAGGGCGGTCAGGACGGTGGAGTCGATACCGCCGGACAGCAGGCTGCACAGCGGTACGTCGGCCTCAAGCTGGCCGCGGGCGGCCGTACCGACGAGGTGTCCGATCCGCTCCACGGCGGCGTCCCGGTCGCCGTCGTGCGCACCGGCCTCCAACTGCCAGTAACGACGCTCCCGGATGCCGTCCCGGTCCAGGACGAGCAGGCCGCCCGGCTCCACCTCGCGCACACCGGACCACACCGCCGGCCCGGTGTTGAACAGCAGGCTGTACGCCTCCCGCAGCCCGTCCGCGTCGACCTTCGGCCGTAGCTCGGGGTGCTCGAAGAGCGCCTTGGGCTCGGAGGCGAAGGCCAGGCCACCGTCGACGGCCGCCCAGAACAGCGGCTTGACGCCGAGCCGGTCACGGACGAGGAACAGACGCTGGGCGCGCTCGTCCCAGACGGCAAAGGCGAACATGCCGTCCAGGTGCTCGGCAAGCCCGTCGCCCCACTCTTCGTAGGCTCGCAGCACGACCTCGGTGTCACTGCGGGTCCGGAAGTCGTGTCCGCGGCGACGCAACTCGGTGCGCAGGGCGTGGTGGTTGTAGATCTCACCGCTGTAGGTGAGGACGGCAGTGGGCTCGTGCCGTCGGTCGGTCATCGGCTGGGTGCCGCCTTCGAGGTCGATGACTGCGAGGCGGCGGTGGCCGATGGCGGCCCGCTCGCCGAGCCAGACACCTGCGGCGTCGGGGCCGCGCCGGGAGAGGGCGGCGGTCATGGCTTCGATGACCGTGGCCTGGGCGCGGGCGTCGCTGTGGAAGGACGCCCAGCCGGTGATTCCGCACATGGTTCACTCCTAGGTCAGCGGAAGACGGTGTCGGTGGCCCGCTTGGGCCCGGCCGCCGCCCCGGCAGCGCGAGCAGAGGTACGGCGACTGCGGCAGCCCCGGGCGGCGAGCCCGAGCACCGGCCCAGGGACCAGACGGCAGTGGCCAACGCGGGGCCGAGGGTGAAGCCCAGGCTTCGGGCGACCTGGATCGTGGAGCCGACGGTGGCGGTCCGTTCGGCCGGGGCAGCGCTCATGACCAGGGCCTGGGTCGGTCACGGGAGACGGTGTCGGTGGTCCGCTCACGCCCCGCTGCCGACCGCCGGCCCCGCAGCGCGAGCAGGGGCACGGCGACTGCGGCGGCCCCGGCGGCGAGCGTGAGCCCGGCCCGAGCACCGGCCAGGGACCAGACGGCGGTGACCAACGCGGGGCCGAGAGTGAAGCCCAGGCTTCGGGCGACCTGGATCGTGGAGCCGACGGTGGCGGTCCGTTCGGCCGGGGCAGCGCTCATGACCAGGGCCTGGGTCGGTCACGGGAGACGGTGTCGGTGGTCCGCTCACGCCCCGCTGCCGACCGCCGGCCCCGCAGCGCGAGCAGGGGCACGGCGACTGCGGCGGCCCCGGCGGCGAGCGTGAGCCCGGCCCGAGTACCGGCCAGGGACCAGACGGCGGTGACCAACGCGGGGCCGAGAGTGAAGCCCAGGCTTCGGGCGACCTGGATCGTGGAGCCGACGGTGGCGGTCCGTTCGGCCGGGGCAGCGCTCATGACCAGGGCCTGGGTCGGGCCGCCGCCCAGGCCCATGCCGACTCCGGCGAGGGCCAGCCGCCAGGCCACGTCGGGCGGGGACCATGTGCCGTCCAGCGGGATGAGCAGGAGCAGGCCGGTCGTGGTCAGTGCGGCGCCGGTGACCGCGACGCGGCGCGGGCCGTACCGGTCGGCGAGCCGGCCGCCGAGGGGGCCGGCCAGGGCCATGCCGAGCGGGAAGGCGAGCACGGTCAGCCCGGTCGCGGTGGCGCTGACGCCGTCGTCGCGCTGGAGGTGCAGGGCGACGACGTAGTGCATGGCGGCGAACCCTGACGCCGAGGCCAGTACGGCACCGTGCGCCCGGAAGAGCCCCGCCGCCCGGAGAACTCCGGTCACCGGACGGCCGCCCGGACCGCGCAGCCACCACCAGAGTGGCGGGACGGCGGCGAACGCGAGCAGCACCGGCCCCACCGTCAGGGCGAGCAGCAGCATGGCCAGGCCGCCGCCCACCAGCACCGCGTCGGCCAGGGTCCGCCGGTCGGGCACGCGCGGCGCACCGTCCTCGGGCATCGCCCGCCAGGCCACGATGAGCGCCAGCAGACAGAACGGGAGCTTGACCAGGAAGACCCAGCGCCAGCCCAGTTGGTCCAGCAACAGCCCGCCCACCGCCGGGCCGGTCACCGCGCCCAGCGGGCCGAGCGTGGCGGGCACGCTCATCGCCCGGCCGCGTACGGCGGGCCGCACGGCGCGCACCACCAGCACCGGCATCAGCACGAACAGCACCGCCGCGCACGCGCCCTGCGCGACCCGGGCCGCGATCAGCCAGGCCGCCCAGGGAGCGAGCGCGGCCAGAGCACTGAACAGCGCGAAACCAGCGGTCGCCCCGCACAGCGCGAGCCGCACGCCCCCGCCGTCCAGCCATCGCCCGACCGGCAACAGCAGTGCGACGACCGGGAGTTGATAGCCGAGCGCCGCCCACTGCGCCGTCGCGGCCGAGACATGCAGGCCCTCGGAGAGGTCGGCCAGCGCCACGTTGACGATGTTCATGTCGAGCATGGCCACGAACGACAGCGCGCCCGCCACGGCCACCAGCACCCAACGGTCCTCGTCCACCGGTATGTGCCCGGGTCGCCGATCCGTCACCCTCGCGCCCCCGTGCCGGTCGCCGCCGGAACCCGGTGGTCGAAGGCGATCAACGGATCGCCGGTCAGCGGATGGTCCACCACGGTCGCCCGTACGCCGAACACCTCGGCCAGCAGGGCCGGTAGCAGTACGTCGCGGGGCGGTCCGGAGGCGACGACGTGGCCGTCGTGCAGGACGTGCAGCCGGTCGCAGACGGAGGCGGCGGCGTTGAGGTCGTGCAGGGACACCAGGGTCGTACGGCGGCGTTCGCGGAGCAGGGCGAGCAGTTCCACCTGGTGACGGATGTCGAGGTGGTTGGTGGGCTCGTCCAGGACCAGGACATCGGGCTGCTGGGCGAAGGCGCGGGCCAGCAGGACGCGTTGGCGTTCGCCACCGGACAGTTCGGTGAAGCGGCGCCCGGTGTGGTGCGCCATGCCGACATCGCCGAGCGCGCGGGCCACGACGTCCCGGTCGGTGGCGTCCTCCCCCGCGAACGCCCGCTTGTACGGCGTACGGCCCATCGCGACGACCTCGCGGACGGTCAGCTCGAAGTCGCCGCCCCGCTCCTGCGGAAGCGCGGCGACATGCCGGGCCGCCTCGGCGGGGCTGAGCCGGCGCAGATCGGTGCCGGACAGCAGGACCCGGCCCGCGGCAGGCTTGAGGTGCCGGTAGACGGTGCGGAGAAGCGTGGACTTTCCGCTGCCGTTCGGACCGACCAGGCCCGTGATCTCGCCCTCGGCGGCGATCATATGGGCGCCGGAGACGACCGTACGGCCGTCGTACGCGACGTGCAGATCCTCGATCTCGATCCTCAACTCCCGCTCCCCAGGCGTCGGTCCAGCAGATACAGCAGGGCCGGAGCCCCGATGAGCGAGGTGACCACGCCGACCGGCAGCTCCTGGGTGTCCATGGCCGTACGGCACACGATGTCGACCACGACCAGGAGCAGCGCCCCGAACAGTGCCGAGACGGGCAGCAGCCGGCGATGGTCGCCGCCGACGACCAGACGGCAGGCGTGCGGGACCATCAGCGCCACGAAGGCGATGGCGCCCGAGACGGCGACGAGTACGCCGGTCAGCAGGCTGGTGAGGGTGAACAGTTCCCGGCGCAGACGGGTGGCGTCGACGCCGAGGCCCGCGGCCGTCTCGTCGCCCATGAGCAGGGCGTTGAGGGGACGGGCCCGGGCCAGGAGCCATAGCAGGGTGACGGGCACGGCCACGGCGGGCGCGGCGAGCAGCGGCCAACTCGCGCCGCTCAGGCTGCCCATGAGCCAGAACAGCACGCTGTGGGTCTGCTGCTCGTCACCGGCCTGGAGCACGAGATAGCTGGTGAACCCGGACAGGAACTGCCCGATCGCCACCCCGGCCAGCACCAGCCGCAGTGGCGCGAATCCGCCCCGGCGCCGGGCCACCGCCCACACCAGCGCGAAGGTGGCCAGGGCGCCCGCGAAAGCCGCGCCGGACAGACCGAGCCCGAACACGCCGCCCGTGCCGAGGCCCAGCACGATCGCGGCGACCGCCCCGAGGGAGGCGCCGTTGGAGATGCCGAGGAAGTACGGGTCGGCCAGCGGGTTGCGCACCAGGGCCTGCATCGCCGTACCGACGAGACCGAGCCCCGCCCCGACAAGGGCCGCCAACAGGGCGCGGGGGACGCGGAGTTGCCACACGATCAGGTCGTCGGTGCCGGGGCGGGGAGCCTCGCCCGACAGGCGGCGTCCGACCACGGCCCACACCTCGCCCGCCGGAATGGACGTGGAGCCCCAGGCGACAGCCGCCGTGAGGGCGGCGAGCAGGGCCAGGGAGAGGGCGAGGGCGAGTGGGGCGGCGGGCAGCGAACGCGCTTCCTGTGGATCCGCCTTCAGGGTGTCGATCACGGCCTGCCGACCTTGCCCGGGTACAGCGTCTTCGCGATCGCCTCGACGGTGTCGGCGTTACGGACCCCCGCGATGGTGGTCCGTTCAGAGCCGATCCGCAGGAAGTGACCCTCCTCGACGGCCTTCAGGCCCTTGGTGGCGGCGTTCGACTCCAGCCACCGCTGTGCCTCGTCGAAGGCCTTGTCGTTCGCGGCCTCGCTGCCCCGGTCGCGTACCCCGAGCTGGATCCAGTCCGGGTTCTTCGCGATCACGTCCTCCCAGCCGACCTGCTGGTAGTCGCCGTCGCAGTCGGCGAAGACGTTGCGGGCGCCGGCCAGGGTGATGACTGCGTTGGCGACCTGGCGGTTGCAGACGGCCATGGGCTGCTTGGTGCCGGCGTCGTAGTCGAAGAAGAAGTACGTGGGCCGCTCGGGCGCGGGCGTGTCGCCAACGGCCTTGCGTACGGCGTCCACTTTCTCTCTCATGCCGGCGACGAGTTCCGAGGCCTTCGCGCGGGTGCCGGTTACCGCGCCGAGGGAGGTGATGTCGTCCTCGACGTCGGACAGGTCGGTGACCGGGCCCTTGCTCAGGGCGGCGCACGCCGTGGACTTCAGGAAGGTGTGCTTGATGCCTGCCGCCCTGAACTCGTCCTCGGTCGGCGCGTCCCCCATCCCCCCGCCCATGTTCATCGAGGCGAAGGTGTCGATGTAGAGGTCGGCGCCGGAGCCGAGGAGCTTCTCCTTGGGGATGACGGTCTCGCCGAGCACCTTCACCTGCTGCGCCCGTGCGTCGAGTTCGTCGGGCAGGGTGCCCTTGCCGGGCGGGAAGCCGGTGCCGATCACCTTGCCCCCGGCGCCGAGGCGCAGCAGCAGTTCCAGGCTGGAGGCGTTGCTTGTGACGATGTGCTCGGGGGCCCGGGTGAACGTGGTCCGCGCGCCCGCGCAGTCGGTGACGGTGACCGGGTAGCCGGTGGCGGGGCTCGCGGTGTCGTCGTTCCCGCTCCCGCCGCCGCAGCCTGTCGCCAGCAGGCCGCCGAGCACCGCGGCCGTCGAGGCCCGCCCCACACGAGAACGCATCAAAACTCCCCTGGATCCACTGGTCGAACGGGCGGATGCCCTCCGCCCGAACCAGTAGTCGGGGCGAACCCGGTGTCAGTTCCCGCAGGAGGAACCGACACCGGGTTCCCGGTCAGGCGGCCACCGCCTCCTTCTCGGTCTCGGCCTCCATCAACTGCTCCACGAGGGTCGCCCGGGCCCGGGCGACGCGTGAGCGGACCGTCCCGACGGGGCAGTCGCTCATCTCGGCCGCCTCCGCATACGGCAGACCCGCCAGTTGCGTGAGCACGAACGCCTCACGACGTTCGTCGGGCAGCGCGTCCAGCAGATCGAGCAGGGCGATCCCGTCGTCGAAGCCGGGCAGCCCGATGGGCTGGGCGCGTTCCGCCACCAGCGTCCAGTCGTCGGTGTCGCACAACCGCGGCCGGGCCGCCGCGTAGCGGTGACTGTCGATCACCGCGCGACGCGCGATGGACAGCAGCCACGCGCGCGCCGAGGAACGGCCCTCGAACCGGTGCAGGCTCCCGAGCGCACGCAGGAACGTGTCCTGCGCCAGGTCGTCGGCGGCCTGGGGATCGGCGGACAGATGCGCCACATAGCGCACGACGTCACGGTGCAGCGAGCGGACGAAACGATCCGTCGCATCCGGGTCGCCGGTGCCGGCGGCCAGCGCCCACGCGGTCGTGGACTCGTCGCGGGAGGCCGCTTTGGAGAGGTCGTCTGCCGGTGTATGCCTCACGCGGGGCGCGCGTGAGGAGGGCAGGGCAGGAGTGATCACCTGGTTCCTTCTCGGGTAGTCCGGACTCAGGCACGGACGCGGGCACGGCTGAGTGAGCCGTACGGGCACGACGTACCGGAGAAGTCCGGGGAAGCAAGGGATACGGCCGTACGGCAGGTACGGCCGCGGCCCGAGGCACGGGCGGCGGCACATGGCCGCCGGCACAGCCTCGGGAAACCGGCTGTCTCAGCTGACAGCGATCCCCGCCGGAGGCCCCCGAGAGGTGATGGTGTGGACGAGCGGAAGCAGCCGCGGCGCCCGGTCGGAGCGACCGCGCCGTGGACGCAGACGTGGGCGGTGCGGTGGTGCGGGCAGGGTGAGCGACAGTCGCAGCGGGGCGGCCAGCCATCCGGCGACGGCCCGCAGGATGCGGAACGCGGCGCGCTCACCGTGACCCAGCCACAGGCCGCACAGCAGCGCGGCGAGGGTGTGGGCGGCGAACATACCGAGCGACGATGTACCGCCCATGTCGTGGCCCATGCCCATGCCCATGTGGCTCATATGGCCGCCGCTCATGGCGCCCATCGAATCCATGGAGCCGTCGTGCATGGACATGGAACCCATGTCGTGCCCGGCACCGGCACCATCGCCGGCGGAGGACTGCGTGAACTCAAACGCCGCGTGCAGCCCGCCCTGTGCGACCATCACGACGGACATGACCAGCGGCAGCCCACGCTCCCGGCCCGCCAGACACCAGCCCGCGCCGCCCGTCACCAGGGCACCGGCCGCCAGCGTCCACCAGGGGACGGTCGCCCCCGACATCAGGACGTGGCCGAGGGCAGCGAGCAGCACACAGACGGACGCGAACATCGCGGCCCGTATCGTGCGCGCACACCACCCAGCAGTCATGACGGCCCTCATCCTCGCATCCTGGGCCCACTCGTCACGGGTGGGTACGCACAACACCCCTGTCCCGCACTCAAACCCAGGAGAGTGATACAGGACACATCAGCGGGAGGGAACTGGGCGCGCACACCTCCCGACATCTGAGGGCGGAGGCAGCCACGGTCATCCGCCGGGCCGAACCACCTTCGCCTGCACCTCGATCCGCCCGCCCCGCTCGAAATGGAGGGTGAACGGAACATAGGTCCCCTCCTGCCACCCCGCCCCGGCCCGCAGCGTCACATCCAGCCCGAGCGGGGACATGGCGAGACCGCCTCCGGCCGGGACGCGGGCCGAGTCCACTGTCTCCGCGTACGCCGATCTGCCGTCGGTCATGCGGTGGGCGCTGAGCGTCATCTCGCCGCCGACATCGGACGACGTCACCTTCAGCAGCCGATCGTCCGCGCCCCCGGAGTTGGTGACGCGGAAGAACGCGGCGGTGTCCCGGACGTCGCCGTACGGCAGGAAGACCCGCCCGTCCGTGACGGCGACCCGCGCCGGGCTGCCTGCGCTGCCCGCGCCGACCCAGGTGGTCAGGCCGCCGAGGGCGACGGCGCACGCGGCGATCGGGACAAGGGCGGCGAGCAGGCCATCCGCGAGCCGACCACTGGTTCGGGATGCGACTGTCGACAGCGTCATCGGCTACCACCTCCGGCGGCGACGGTCTCTCGTCCCGCGGCGTCGCGACGGCCCCGGGCGGGCGCCGGCCGCCAGGCCCGCAGCCGCAGACTGTTGGCCACGACCAGCAGGGAGCTCAAGGACATGGCCACCGCCGCGACCATCGGGTTGAGCAGGCCGACCATGGCGAGCGGCACGGTCACGGCGTTGTACCCGAAGGCCCACAGCAGGTTGGCGCGGATCGTGCCGAGGGTGCGCCGGGCGAGCCGTACGGCGTCCCCGAGTGCCTCGATGCCGCCGCGTACCAGGGTCACGTCGGCGGCGCCGATCGCGACATCGGTGCCGGTGCCCATGGCGATGCCGAGGTCGGCCTCGGCCAGGGCGGCCGCGTCGTTGACGCCGTCGCCGACGACGGCGACCCGGCGGCCCTGTTCCCTCAACTCCCGTACGAGGTCGGCCTTGTCCTCTGGGGTGCGGCGGGCGTGCACCTCGTCGATGCCGAGCGCCGACGCGACCGCCCTGGCCGGTGCCTCGCGGTCGCCGGTGGCGAGCACCGGGTGCACGCCGAGGCGGCGCAGCCGGTGCACGGCACGGTAGCTGCCGGGGCGTACGACGTCCCCGAGCTCGATCAGTGCCTCCGTCTCTCCGTCGACGCGGACGAGGACCGGCGTGTGCGCGGCGGCCTCCGCGGCCGGGAGCGCGTCGGCGAGTGCCGTGGGCAACGCGTCGTCCGGCGCGAGGACTTCGACCACCCGGCCCTCGACACGGCCGCGCACGCCCCGGCCGGGCTCCGCGCGGAAGTCACGCACCTCGGGCAACGGCTCCGGCAGGGTCCTGCGGGCGTACGCGACGATCGCCCGGCCCAGGGGATGTTCCGAGCCCTGCTCCACCGCCCCGGCCAGCCGCAGCACGGCCTGCTTGTCGAGCCCGCCGGCTGCGGTCGTGACGCGGGCGACGGTCATGTGCCCGGAGGTGAGGGTGCCGGTCTTGTCGAGGACGACGGTGTCGATGTGCCGCAGTCCCTCCAGCGCCTGTGGGCCCCGGACCAGGACGCCGAGCTGGGCGCCGCGTCCGGTGGCCGCCATCAGCGCGGTCGGCGTGGCGAGGCCCAGCGCGCACGGGCAGGCCACGACCAGGACGGCCACGCACGCGGTGATCGCCGCCTGTGGATCGGCGCCCGCCCCGAGCCAGAACCCGAGCACGGTGAACGCCAGCGCCAGCACCGCGGGCACGAACACCCCGGCCACGGTGTCGGCCAGCCGCTGCGCCCGCGCCTTCCCGGCCTGGGCCTCCGTCACCAGCCGGGTGATCCGCGCGAGCTGCGTGTCCGCCCCGACGGCGGTGGCCCGCACCAGCAGGAGCCCGCCCTCGTTGACGGCACCGCCGACCACCGCCGAGCCCGGCCCGACCTCGACCGGCTGACTCTCCCCGGTGACGAGGGACAGGTCGACAGCGGAGTTGCCCTCCACCACGGCCCCATCGGTGGCGACGCGCTCACCGGGGCGTACGAGAAAGACCTGCCCGACCTTCAACTCCTCGATGGGGACGAGGAGTTCACTTCCGTCCGCCTCCCGCACCGAGACCTCCTTGGCAGCCAGCCGGGCGAGCGACCGCAGCGCCGCGCCGGTGCCGGACCGGGCCCGCGCCTCCAGGAAACGGCCGACCAGCACGAACAGCGGGACGCCGACGGCCGCTTCGAGGTAGATGTGCGCACTGAGGCCATCAGCGGCTCCGCCGCGGGCTTCCGACGCTTCGGGCACCAGACTGAACGGCATTGTCATACCCGCCTTGCCCGCCCCGCCCAGGAACAGGGCGTACGTCGACCAGGCGAAGGACGCCACCACGCCCAGGGAGACGAGGGTGTCCATGGTCGCCGTCGAGTGGCGCAGCCCGCGCGCCGCACGAATGTGGAACGGCCATGCGCTCCACGCCGCGACCGGCGCGGCCAGCACGAAGCACAGCCACTGCCAGTTGCGGAACTGCCAGGCGGGGACCATCGACAGTACGAGCACCGGTACCGCGAGCAGGGCGGTGACCAGCAGCCGGTCGCGGTCGGGCCGACCGTCCTCGGACTCCGGCCCGCCCCTCTTGGGCGGTTCGGGCAACGCGGCGGTGTATCCGGCCTGTTCCACGGTCGCCATGAGTTCCTCGGCGCCGACGTCCGGCGGATGGCTCACCCGGGCGCGTCCGGTGGCCAGATTGACCGTCGCGGTCACGCCGTCCAGCTTGGCGAGCTTCTTCTCCACCCGCCGTACGCACGCCGCGCAGGTCATTCCGCCGACGGTCAGGTCCGTGACGGTCATCGGGGGTGCCGGTTCGGTCGCCATCAGCCGCCGCTCCCGTGCCGCATGTCCATGTCCCCCATGTCTCCCGTGTCCGTGCCGTCGCCGGTGCCGGAGCGGTGCATGCCGGGCGCGACGGGCCCGGCGGTGGCTCCGACGGCGTACGACACCGTGAAGATCAGGGCGAGCAGCAGCAGAAACCCACAGAGGGCGGGCGGGGGCGCGAGTCGGCGCCGTGCCGTGCCCGTACCGGGTGAGGGCTGCTGGGGTTGTTTCATCGACGGCCTCCTGATGTGCGTACCGCTACAGGAGTCGGGTCGGGCGGCCGGGAAGTTCCCGGACCTTGTGGGCCAGAACGGCATCGCCGCCGGTCAGCGTGAAGAGGTGGCGGTGACGTGCCGGTGCCGTAGGCAGGAGGCGACGACCACGAAGGGCCACAGGGACTGAAGGGACGTCACCAGGCGTTCGGCGACGCCGGCGGCACCGTCGTTCTGCATCGCGATCACGAACCAGGCCGCGCTGACCAGCATCAGCACGGTCGCCGAGAAGGAGGGCACCGGCCTGAGCCCCCAGGGTGCGGCGCCCCTGTGGTCGGCGGCCAGCACCGGCCACAGGGCGAGAAGCGCGAAGCCGACCCCCGCGACCGCGCCATGGCGCAGGGACCCTCCGCTGCTCGGCGGCAGCAGCGCGACCACGACCGCCGTCACTCCCCCTGCGCCGAGCGCCACCCGTCCGGGGAGCGCGGCGGTGCGCAGGCCCAGGGCGGTCAGCAGATGGCAGACGCCGAGGGCGGCGAGCGCCACGTTCATCACCCAGAATCCGGCAGCGCCGTAGGACGCCAGGGCACTGATCGTCTGTGTGGCCGGGTCGTAGCCGGGCCCCTCGAGCTGCGCCGCGACCGCCCAGCCTGCGATCAGTACGGCAGGCGCACATCCCGACGAGAGCAAGGCCCATCTAGGCACAAGTCGCATCGAACTACAGTAAAACGCCCGAATCGACTGACCTGTCAGCTACACGCTGATGGCGAACAGGTCTGCGGCGGTCGTACGAACCACCTGCAAACGCCAGGCCACGCCACCCCTTCCGGCACTTAGAAATATCCACCAGCATGAAGGGCCCTGAACGAGCCGGGAGTGCCGAGAGTGGTGGGGGTAGGACATGCAGCGCGCCTTGGGGAAGCAGGCCGTCGAGTGGCTCGCGGCGGCTGCGACGGATCCTCGGTCGTGCCGGCAGCGGTGGGACCGCGGCGAGGACGCGGTGCTGCTGGAGGCGGGGCGGCTGTGGGACGTGCTCAGCGTGCCCGAGCACATCGGCCTGCGCACTCTGGATCTGCTCGGACGCGTACGACGCAGAGCGTCGGGGCCGGTTCTGATGAACTGCGGTGCGCGCCGCGTGGGCTTCTTCATCCCGCCCGCCCCGCCCGCTCCGGTCACGGGGTGGACCGGGCCCGGGGTCCGGTATGTCGGCAGGGGATCGTGGGTCGCCGTACCGCCGCCGGACCACTTCGGCGGCTGGCGCCTGGAGTGGCTGCGGCCGCCGGACGGCACGGGCGCCTTGTACGACCCCGATGTCGTCCGGTCGGCGCTGCGCAAGGTGGGCGGCGCGCTCGCCACCCCGGTGCGCGTCAGTCGGCCTTGAAGGGACCGGCGACGCCGACGCGTCCGCCGAGGGCGCTCCCCTCCCACACGAACACCGGCCCGGGAAGGCCGCGGGGGACGACGATCGCCGGTACGCGCCCGGGTTCGTCGGTACGCCGCACGCCCGCGGGTCCGGTGTCGACGGCACGGGCCAGACCGGCGCACCGGCCGACCGCCCAGGAGGTGACGGCCTGCGCCCGGGCATCGGTGACCGCGCCGGGGTCCCCTGCCGTGTCGCGGCGGCCCGGAACCGCGCGCCCCTTGGCACGCCACTCCGCGACCAGTTCCGCGTAGATCGAAGGCCGGCCCCGGACCCCGGTGACCGGTACGACGTACGACACGGGAGCGTCATCGCCTCCGAGGACGCGCCGCGCCGGATCAGTGCTGTCCATGCCGGGGCAACGCCGAGGCGTGCGCCGGTGGTACGCCGGCCGCCCCCACCACCACCCGGTCGAGTGAGCACATCCCTCGGATGGCGGCGCACACCGCTCGATGTACGGCACCCGCACTCGAACACAGACAGGAGCCGACCGCATGGATCTGAGCGACAGCGACGAACCCGCCGACTGCCCGTGGTGCGACGCGCTGCGGGACGCGAGCCTGCCACCGGCGGCCCAGCCGCCCCGGTCGGCGGGGCGCCGGTACGACCCGTATGTGTCGGGAGCCCAGTACGACGGCGACGACTGACACCCGCCGACGCCGCTCAGCCGCCCTCGTCGTCACGCAGGTCACGCAGGTGCAGCTGGGCGGCGAGCACGGCGACGTCGTCCTCGGCGTGCTCGGCGTCGAGGCGGACGAGCACGGTGTCGATGACCTCCTCGACGCCCGCGGTGGCCTCGAAGCCGACCCCGGCCAGCCGGTCCATGGAGTGGTCGATGTCCTCGCCGCGGCGCTCGACGAGCCCGTCGGTGAACAGCACCAGCGTCTGGGTCGGGTCCAGCTGGCAGGTGGCCGGCTCGTAGCCGCCGAGGCCCGTGCCCAGGGGCGGGCCGACCGGTACCGGCAGCAGTGAGGTGCGGCCCTGCGCGTCGATCACGGCGGGCGGCAGATGGCCGGCGCTGGCCAGCGTCACCTGGCCGCGGTTGGGGTCGACGCGTGCGATCAGGCAGGTCGCGGGGCGGCGGTCCGGGTCGGCGGAGGCACTGTCGTCGAGTTGGCGCAGCACGCGGTGCGGCGGCAGGTCGGCGGAGGCGATGTAGCGCAGTGAGGAGCGGTACGCGGTCATGTCCACGGCGGCTTCGAGGCCGTGCCCCATGACATCGCCGACGACGAGCAGCGTCCGGCCGAAGTGCAGCCGCACCGTCTCGCACCAGTCGCCGCCGACCAGGGCGCTCTGCCCGACCGGCAGATAGCGGATGGCCACGTCCAGGTTCGGGTGCGGTCGGCCGGGCTCGGCGAGCAGGGCCCGCTGAAGATCGCCGACGATCCCGCTGACCCGCTCGTGCTCACGGGCGTGCCGGATCGTGGCCGCGGCCCGCTCGGCGAGGAGCGCCAGCAGCTCGGCCTCCACCGCGGTGAACGGCGCCCCCGCACGGGCGCAGACCAGCGCGCCGTAGGGATGTCCGTCGGTGGTCAGCGGCACGCGGAGCGCCGGTCGGGCTTGGCCGGTGGAGGCGTACGGGATGGGGGTCGCGGCCTCCTCCAGGGTGCTCTCCTGCCGTGCCGCCGCCATGGCCCACTGGACGTCGGGCAGCAGTGCCGGGTCGCCGGTGACGGCCTCGTACTGAGCACCGGCCTCGCCTCCTACGCGCAGCACGGCCGCCGTGCCGCCCAGCTGCCGGACCGCCTCCCGGGTCAGCTCCGCGCAGGTCGCGGCCTCGTCCAGCGTGGTGCCGATCCTGACCAGGGCGGCGCGCAGCGCGGTGAGCCGGGACGGCAGGACGGGGTCCTGGCCGCGTACGCCGGCGGACGCGACGGGCCGCACCCTCGACGGTCGATGAAACGACTGGAACCAGCGCACCACAACAAACACCCTAAAACGGTGACAAACCTTCGGTCAGTACGGGGGCGCACGCCCTCCCGCCTGCCTGTTTGGAGCGCGGGCGCTCGCCCCATACGGGGAATTGAGCTCCCGCCGTATGGCCGTGGCACCTGCCACCCGGTGCACTAGGGCATCAACCGGGCGTCAGCGCACCACAGGGAGGCTCTTTATGGCACTCACGGAGTGGACGAGGTCGATGGAGTGGCTGGCCGCGGCGTCGGAGGACCCCGGCGCCTGCAAGCAGGAGTGGCAGAACGGCAGCACCGGGGTGGCGCTGCTGGAGGCGGGGCGGTTCTGGGACGTGCTGATCGTGCCGGAGGAGCTCGGCCTGCGGGTCGCCGACCTCCTGGAGGAGCTGCCACTGCTCGAATCCGGCCCCTGTCTGCTGGACGCCCGACGACGGCACGTCGGTTTCCTGCTGCCCCCCGAGCCGCAGACCCTGTGGATCGGCACCGGCGTACGTCTGCTGGGTGCGGGGACGTGGATCGCCGCCCCCGCCCCGCACTGCCGCTGGGGCGCCCTGCGCTGGCTCGTCCCGCCGGACGGCACCGGCGCCCTGAACATGCCGGAGGTCCTGGAGGTCGCCCTCCAGCGCTGCACGGACGAACTGTCCCGCCTCCAGGGCCGGTGCACACCACCGGAGAGCCCGGCCGGCTGTCCGCAGCCGGTGCTCCAGTACGCCACGCGGGCCCGCGTACGCCGGTGATCGCCCTCAGCGCCTCAGATCCGCGCCACCCGCGGCGACGACGACACGGTCCCGCTCCGTGCGGGTGAAGAGCCCGTCAGCCAGCCATCGGTCCGCGAGGGTGCGTACCGCCTGCAAGAAGCGGCCGGAGGTTGCGAAGGGGGCCTGCTCCCAGAGCACATCGAGGAAGGTCAGACCGTCACCGCGGGCACGGTTGGGTACGCCCGAGTCGGCCGTACCGAACACGACGACGGGTTCTGAACGCTTGAAGTAGGCGTGGTAGCGGGTGTCGTCCGCGATGTGGAACGGCGCGAGGGTCAGCCCGTGTGTGGTGAAGTGCATCGGGCGGCCCTCGGGACGGACCGCGTCGGCGAGGTCGCCCCGGAGCGTGAAGTCCTTGTAGAAGGAGAAGGCGCGGAACTGCGGTTCCGGACTCCGGGCGACCAGCAGGACCGGTCCGTAGAACACCGACTGAACGGCGGGATCGTCCAACGCCCTTTCGATGCGGAGGCGGTAGGGGGTGGAGATCCGGATCCGGTCGCCGCGCTGCCAGCTTCTGCTGAGGGTGAGGTAGCTGCCGGGCACCGCCTCGGCCCGTTGCCGAACCCCGTTGACCGTGACGGTGAACCCTGCCGTGGCCCATGACGGAACGCGGAGTCTCACGTCGAGCGGGCCGCTTCCCTCACGGATCGTCAGGGTGCGTACGCCCTCGGCCGGGAACTCGCTCGTCTGCTCGATGACGAAGCCCCTCTCCGGCCACCTCAGTGTCGAGGCGAGGTAGAGGTTCACGTACAGGGCGTTGCCGTCGGCGGAGCGGAAGTAGACCGAGTCCTGGTACTTGGTGTGGTTCTCCATGCCGGTGCCGCCGCAGCAGGTGCCCGTGTTGTCGTACTCGCGCCGCGTCCCCGGGCCCATCCCGACGAAATAGGTGACCTCGGGGCTGTCCGTGCTCGGCGCGTCCCGGCGGGAGGCGAGGATGTGGTTGGTCAGGCCCCGCTCGTAGTACTCCAGGTAGGCGGCGTCGGGCTGGTGGAAGAACAGCTGCCGGCTCAGCTTGAGCATGTTGTACGTCGCGCAGGTCTCGGCGTTGTTGTCGCCCAGCGTGGCCGCGATGGCGCCCCGGGCGCGGAACATCTCGCCCTGGCCCGTGCCGCCCAGGCTGTACGACCGGGGACCCGCGACCATCCCCCAGAAGTTGCGGGCGGCGTGGGCGTACTCCTCGTCCCCCGTGGCGTCGAACAGCCGCAGGTAACCGGTGAATTGCGGGATGTGCTGGTTGGCGTGTCTGCCTTCCAGGATGTCGCGGTTCTCGGCGCAGGCCTCCAGTAACGCCGTGTTGTCGAAGCACCGGGCGGCGGCGAGGTGTTCCTCCCGGCCGGTGAGGGCGTACAGGTCCGCCAGCACCTCGTTCATCCCGCCGTACTCGCCGGCGATGTAGATCGACCACATCCGCTCCAGCTGCGCCTTCGGCAGATGGCCGAGCCTGCTGTGGACCCAGTCGCCCATCTTCGAGGCGATCTCCAGGGCCTGCCCGTTCCCGGCGAGGGTGTGCGCGTCGAGGAGACCGCGCATGATCTTGTGGCAGGTGTAGTAGGGCGCCCAGATGGTGGGGTACGTCGTGTAGCTCTCCAGCAGGATGAACTGCGTCTCCGGGTACGCCGCCAGGTAGCCGGGATGGCTGGGTCTCGGCGATCCGTGCTCCGCCAGGGCTTGCTGGCACTCGCCGAGCGCCCCGACCAGATGGTCCAGCTTGGCCTTGAGCGCGGCCTCCCCCGTGTCGGCGTACGCCTGGGCGACGAGGGTGAGGAAGTGGCCGCCGTAGTGGCCACGCAGATTGCCGTCGGAGGTCTCCCAGCCGCCGGGCGGACGGGCACCGAGGGTGTCGAGCCCGGCGTTGGCCCGGAAGACCGCCAGGATGCGGTCGGCCGGATAGGCCCTGGCGTAGTCGAGCATCAGGTCGCGCTTGCGGCGGAAGACACCGTCGCCGAGCCTCACCTGGTCCAGCGGGAAGGGGCGCACGGCCCAGGTGGACGGGACGGGCACCGGAGCCGCGGCGGACGGGGCCGGGCCGGTCACGGCGGCGTACGCCGAGGGGGTGGCGTACGCGAGCGGGGCCGCGGCCGCGGTCCCGGCGGCGAGTCTCAACAGACGGCGGCGGGTGGGGGGTTGGGACATGCTCAGGCTCCGATCGTGGAGTGTCGGTCGTCGGCGGGTACGAGGTCGGGCGGAGGTGGAGCGGTGCTGTCCGGTTCCATGGCCGGCAGCCACACCCGTACCGTCGAGGGCCCGCGGTTCGCCCAGGAGTGGTAGGGGACCAGGACGATCCCCGTACGATCGGCGGGCGGCGGGACGGCGGTCGCGTCGAGCGGCCGGTACGGCCAGGTCGCCTCGCGCCGTGTGTCGTACGCGGTGATCTGCCCGGCGGCGACGACCGTGCCGTCCGGCCCGTCCTCCGGCGCGGCGGACGGGTCCACCCGGATCACATCGACCTCGTGTCCGTCCGGCAGGTCCACGGACTCGGCGCAGTACACCAGCGGCCCGCGCTGGACGGCCACCGTGCCGCGGACGGCGTCGACGCGCGGGTCGGCCCGGATCCAACACGGCCGTACGGGCAGTTCGAGGCGGATCTCGTCACCGGCCCGGAACGCCCGGGTCACCTCGGCCGTGCCCGGGGCCACGGTGCGGCGGGTCCCGTCCGGGTCGACCAGCCACGCCGTGGCTCCCGCCGTCCACGCCGGGACACGCAGCGACACGGTCCACGGGCCATCCGAGGACGACCGGTCGACGCGCACCGTCACGCTTCCGCCCGACGGGTAGTCGGTCCGGACGCGCAGCGCGACCTGGTGGCCGCCTTCGAGCGAGGTGGTGATCTCCGCGTCGGCGTACTGGTGCAACTGCACGCCGTGGTCGTCGGCCGTCGCGAGGTAGGCGGGCAGCTGGGCCAGCGTCCGCGCCACATTGGTCGGACAGCAGGACACCGCGAACCAGGGCGCGCGCAGGCTCGACTCGGCGCGCGGGCTCACGGTGTCCTCGGCGGGGACGGCGCCCCGGTGGCGCCGGTGCAGGGTGTTGGAGTAGAAGAAGGCCCGGCCGTCCTGGGCCGGGGAGGTCGCGACCACGTTGAACAGGGTCCGCTCGGCGAGGTCGGCGAAGCGCGGCTCGCCGGTGGCCAGCAGCAGCCGCCAGCTGAGCATCACGGAGGCGACGCCGGCGCAGGTCTCCGAGTAGGCGCGGTCCGGCGGGAGGACGAAGTCCTCGCCGAAGGACTCGTCCCGGTGGTGCGAGCCCATGCCGCCCGTCAGATAGGTCCGTCGGGCGACCGTCGCCTCCCATTGCCGTACGACCGCGGTGAGCAGGTCGTCGTCCCCGGTCTCCACGGCGACATCGACGGCGCCGGCCGCGAGGTAGAGGGCGCGGACGGCGTGGCCTCGCAGCACCGTGGCCCGGCGTACGGGCTGGTCGTCCTGGTAGTAGACGCGGCCGAACTCGCCGTCGGCGAGCGTGCCGTGGCCGCGGCGGTCGATGAAGAGCGCCGCCTGGTCGAGGTAGCGCTCTTCCCCCGTCAGCCTGGCCAGTTCCACCAGCGCCGGCTCGATCCCCGGGTGGCCGCAGACGCCCTCGATGCCGCCCGGCCCGAAGGTGGCGCACACATGGTCCGCGGCCCGTCGGGCGATCTTCGTCAGCTCGCCCTCGCCCCGGGTACGGGCCTGGGCCACGCCCGCCTGGATCAAGTGCCCGTGGCAGTAGAGCTCGTGGCCCCATTCGAGGTCGCTGTAGCGGCGCCGCTGTCCTGGGTGGCCGAAGGCGGTGTTCAGGTAGCCGTCCGGTGTCTGGGCGGGTGCGACGGCCTCGGTGAGTGCGGCGATGTCCGCGTCGAGCGTGCCCGCGGTGCCGGCCTGCCAGGCCATGCCTTCGAGGAGTTTGTAGAGCTCGGAGTCGGCGAACTCCCGGCCGCGCCGGTCCCGGTGGACACGGCCCTCGGCGGCGGCGCGGAAGTTGCCGGTCCAGCCGACGCGTTCCATCCAGTCGCGGCAGTGGCCGAGGGTAGCGGTCTCGTTGGTGTGCCTGCGGCGGGCCCAGAATCCCCCAGTGATCCTGACCTCGTCGAGACCGAGCGGTCGCAGCCTGCCACGGCTCGGCGCCACGGGCAGGACAAGTGACCGCGCTGTGTTCTCCTTCACCACTTCATGCCTTCGGTTCGTCCCTTCAGTTGTCCGTCCAGGCCGTCCGACGCGCCGGTCATGAGCCATCAGCCCTTGAGAGCGCCGGACATGAAGCCCCGTACGTAGTGCCGTTGCAGCAGCAGGAAGAGGAGGAGGCAGGGCACGGCGAGGACCACGACGCCCGCCTCGGTGGCGCCGTAGTCGACGGCGCCCATGCTCTGCTGCCGCAGATTCGCGACGGCCAGCGGCAGCGGCGCCTTCTCGCTGTCGGAGATGAGGATCAGCGGTGCGATGAAGTCGTTCCAGGCCGCCAGGAACGCGAAGAGACCGACGGTGATCAGTCCCGGGCGCACCGCCGGGAGGAGGACGCGCCGCAGCGCGCCCGCCGTGCCGCAGCCGTCGACCAGCGCCGACTCCTCCAGTTCGCGTGGCACCGCCTCGAAGGAGATCCGCATCATGAAGGTGGCGAACGGCAGTTGGAACATGGTCAGGACCAGGCACAGCCCGATCAGCGAGTTCTGCAGATGGAGTCTGCCGAGCAGAACGTAGAGGGGGATGAGGAGGGTGGCGTAGGGGACCATGAGGATGGCCAGGGTCAGCAGGAACAGCAGGTTCTTGCCGGGGAATTCGAAGCGGGCGAAGGCGTAGCCGCCCAGCAGCGACACCCCGAGGGTCACGGCGACGGTCAGCGCCGAGACGACGGTGCTGTTGAGGAGGTATCGCCACAGGCCCGCGTCGTAGTCGAGGAGCGTCCGGTAGTTGCCGAGGCCGTAGCCGGACTCCTGTGCGGTGCCGGGCTGTCCGCTGACGGAGGCCCAGGCGTTCCACAGCAGCGGAAAGAGGAAGATGACGGCCAGCCCTCCGGTGACGACGTAGTGGGGCGTCCGGCCGAGGGTGCGGGTCAGCACCGTGGTGTCCCTTCCCATGAGCGACGGCTCATGACTCGTCGGCGCGGCGCAGACCGCGGAACTGAAGGACGTTGAGCAGGAGCAGCACGCCGAGCACGATGATCGACAGGGCCGCCGCGGTGCCCAGGTCCAGCCGCTGGAAGGCCTCGCGGTAGATCAACTGGACGACGGTGACGGTGCTGTTGTCCGGTCCGCCCTTGGTGAGGATGAAGAACTGGTCGAAGGCCAGCAGGGATCCGGTCACGCAGAGCAGCAGGGTCAGGGCGAGGGACGGCCGCAGCAGTGGCAGCGTGATGGAGCGGAAGATCTGGCCGCGGCTCGCGCCGTCCATGCGGGCCGCCTCGAACACCTCGTGGGGGATGCGCTGGAGACCCACGAGGAGGATCAGCATGTAGAAGCCGGCGAACTTCCAGACGATGAGGAAGACCGTCGACAGCAGGGCGGAGGTCGGTGTGCCGAGGAAGGACACCGGGTCGTCGACGAGACCGAGTTTCTCCAGGATGCGGCTGAGCGGGCCGGTGGTGGGGCTGTACAGGCCCCAGAACAGCAGGGACGCGGAGGCCAGTCCCAGGGCGCTGGGCAGGAAGTAGACGGTACGGAAGAAGCCCGCCCCGGGCCGGGACTCCTGCACCAGCAGGGCCAGGAGGAGGGCGAGGCCGAGGAGTGCCACCGTGACGATCACGGTGTAGAGGAGTGTGAAGCGGACCGCGGGCCAGAACAGGGTGCTGTCGGTGGCGTCGGCGTAGTTCTCGGGGGCGTTGAGTCCCCGGTCGCCCGCGAGGAGCGGCCAGTCGCTGAGCGACATCCGCCCGACGAGCAGCAACGGCAGTAGGAAGAACACCGCGACGAACAGGGCCGTCGGCGCGGCGTAGGCGAGGCCCTGTGCGGTGCGGGAGTGCCATCGGGGCGCGGTGACACGGGACGGACGGACCCGGCGTTCCGGCCGGGTCCGGGGTTCGGCCGCCTCCTTCACTTGCATGTCTCTCCTCTGCCGTACGACGTGGGAGGGGCGAGGTCGCTGCGGGAGCCGGGTGCCGGTTCAGTCGGCCAGTGAGGCGCTGACCGCGTCGTTGTCCTTGTCGACGGACGCCCCGTCGCCGAAGACCGCGTCGCGCATCAGGCTGAGCCAGGGCCCGTTGGGGTCGTTGAAGGTCTGGCCGAACTTCAGCGCGTACGGAGTGCGGCCATCGGCCACGAGTTCGTTGACCGTCACCAGCCGCGGGTCCGCCTTGGAGTACTTGTTGGACGCGAGGTCGGTCCGCGCCACCACGTCCTTGTGCGCGGCGACGACGTCGACCTGCGCCTTGTCGCCCAGTGACCAGGCGAGGAAGTTCCATGCCTGGTCGGCCGACTCGCTGGTGGCGGAGATGCCGATGGCGTCACCGCCGACGAAGGTGGACCTGCCGCCGTCGGGTCCGGGGATGGGCGCGACACCGAGGTCGAGGTCCTTGGGCATCAGCCCGAGGGTGGTCGACGGCATGGGCATGACGCCGACCTTGCCTTTCGGGAAGACCCCGGTCCAGGTCGTTCCGGTCTCCTCGCGTGCGCCGGGGGCCACGATGTCGTCCGTCACCCACCCTCGGTAGGTGTCGTAGACCTTCTTCGCGGTGTCGGAGGCGAGCGTCGCCCGCGTTCCCTCCTTGTTCAGCACCTCCTCCCCCGCGGCCCAGACGGACGGCCACCAGGTGAAGACGCCGCAGCCGCCGCAGTTGCCGCCGAAGAACGTGCCGTTGACGCCTCCGCCCAGCGCATCCACGGCCCGCGCCTGCCGGTCCCACTCGCTGAGACTGGTGGGCGGCTTGTCGGGGTCGAGTTTCGCCTTCCGGTAGAGGTCCTTGTTGTAGAAGAGCACCGACAGATCGAGGGTGTGCGGCACGACGTACTTCTTGTCCTCGTACGTGCCGGCCTTGATGTGCGACTGTGCGAGGTGCTCGGCGAACGGCAGGGCGTCGATCCGTTCGGTGAGGTCGGCGAACAGCCTGCTGGAGGTGTAGTTCGGTACGAACACCACGTCGGAGGCGAACAGGTCGGGCAGGTCCTTGGAGCCGGCGGCCGCACCGACCTTGGCCTGGTAGTCGTCGGTGGGGACGACGGTCAGTTCGATCTTGTTCCGGTGGCTGTCGTTGTACGCCTTGACCAGCGCCTCGCTCTGCGGCCGGGTCGCCGCGCGCGTCCACATCGTCAGCGTCGCTCCGTCGTCGACGCCATCGGCATCCGCGGACCCCCCGCCTCCCCCGCCGCCGTCCCCCGACCCGCACGCCGTGACCAGACCCGCCGCGGCGAGCAGGGCTACGGTGCCGGTGACGAGGCGGCGTACACGTCCATGTGGTCCGACCGTGCTCCCCATGTTTCGCTCCCCCTCTTGGCGCGGCAGGCCGCTGGTTTGTGCTGCGAGAAAGATCCGAAAAGGTTTTCTGAGACGCTAGAACTCAGCTTGGTACTCGTCAATCCCCTTGCCGTCAACGCATATCGACGGATGGGCGAAAGGCAGTGCAGATCCACGTTCGAAATATTTCGCGTACTGTTTTATGCCCGACGTGTCAGGCGCACGCGTCGGCAGGCGACGCGAGACAGGAGATCTCCATGGCACAGGTCACCGAACCCTCCCGTTCGCAGCCCGCCACGCTCAGCGACGTCGCCCGGCTCGCGGGCGTGTCCATCGCCACCGCGTCCAAGGCCCTCAACGGCCGCAGTCAGGTGCGTGCCGAGACCCGGCAGCGGGTGATCGACGCCGCCGAGCGGCTGTCGTTCCGACCCAACCAGCTGGCCCGCGGTCTGCTCGCCGGGCGCACCGGCACCGTGGGCCTGCTCACCAGCGACCTGGAGGGCCGGTTCAGCATCCCGATCCTCATGGGCGCCGAGGACGCCTTCGGAGCGGGCGAGGTCGCGGTGTTCCTCTGCGATGCGCGTGGCGACGCGATCCGCGAGCAGCACCACGTCCGCGCGCTGCTCGGCCGCCGGGTGGACGGCCTGATCGTGGTGGGCAGCCGGACCGATCCGCGCCCTTCCCTGGGCCGCGAGTTGCCCGTCCCCGTCGTCTACGCGTACGCCCCGTCGGAGGATCCCGCGGATCTGTCCATCGTCCCCGACAGCGTGGGCGCCGGCCGGATCGCCGTCGACCATCTGCTCGCCTGCGGCCGTCGCCGGATCGCGCACATCACCGGCGACCCCGGGTACCTCGCGGCGCAGGAGCGGGCCGAGGGCGCCCGGTCCGCGCTCGCCGACGCCGGCCTCGCCCTGGTCGGCGAACCACGGTTCGGGGTGTGGTCGGAGGGCTGGGGACGGGCGGCCACCGCGATGCTGCTCGACCAGCACCCGGACGTGGACGCCGTCCTGTGCGGCAGCGACCAGATCGCCCGGGGCGTCATGGACGTACTGCGCGAGCGCGGCCACCGGATCCCGGAGGACGTGGCGGTCATGGGCTTCGACAACTGGCAGATACTGACCTCGGCCTCCCGACCCCCGCTGACCAGCGTCGACATGAACCTGGAGCAGGTCGGACGCGCGGCCGCGCGCGCCCTGTTCAGCGCGATCGCCGGGACCCGGCGCTCGGGCATCGAGACCCTGCCGTGCCGCGTGGTGATCGCGGGGTCCACCGCGCCGTTGTCCTGAGACCGGGATCCGGGACCGGTGAACTCGGGCCTCTCGCACCCCTCTTGACACTTCCGGGGGCCGGACCTACGTTGCGAAAACCTTTTAGGTTCGTTTCAGCACCATGAGCACTACATGAGCGACGGCAGTCGATGCCCTGTCACCATGCGCGCCCGGGTGCAGACGCTTGCTGTCGACTGGACAGGGAGCATCCGATGAGAAGACGACAGGCGTCGGTCCCGAACCGGGTCGACGGCACATCCCGCCGGTTACGAGGCCCGCGCACCTGGCCGCGGCGACACGATCCGGCTCCGGCGACGCGGCGCCTCCTCGTCGCGCTGGTGCTGATGGTCTGTTCCGCCCTCACCACGGCCCCGGCCCACGCGGCGCAGACCATCGGGTTCCCCAGCTTCAGCGGCCCCGCGATCCCCACGCCGCCCGTCGCCTACACGCCGGGCGACATGATGCGGAGCATCTACGACGCGGAGAGTTCGGGGACCGACTTCTGGATGGACCGCCTGCTGGCCCGCTCCGGCGACGGCCCGGCGGGACCCTGGCTGATGAGCCGTGGGCGTGCGGTGTTCATGAAGGAGCACGATCCCTCCCGGCTCGGGTTCGGCGGCAAGGTCGCCTACTGGGAGAGCATCAACGGCAATAGCGCCTACACCGTCGCGATCACCCCGGGCACCTTCACCGAACAGGTCTCCCAGCGCCGCCAGACACCCAGCCACTGGAAGAGCGTCCACAGCTCCGGATCGGTCACCGTCGACCAGACGAAGTTCATCACCGACAACAACGTCGCCGTGACCAACCTGTCGATCAGGAACAACGGCAGCAGCTCCACCACGCTCCAGCTGCGGGCCACCTCCCCGTACGCGACCTCGGGCACCGGCAGCGAGCTGACCGGGCAGGTCAACGCCTACAACAACCTCACCACCATCCGCCCGCGGCTCACCGGCGACGGCTTCACCGTCTCCAGCGGCGGCCTCAACCGGTCCGTGACGATTCCGGCCGGAGCCACGGTGACCGCCAAGGTGGTGATGGGCTTCGTCACCGACGAGATCCCCGAGTCCCTCAGCGAGTACAACGCCTACGCCGGCTACTCCCCCGCGACCGCGTTCGCCACCCACGTCCGGGCCTACAACCTGTGGTGGGCGAAGAACGTGCCCTACATCGACGTACCCGAACCCGCGATCAAGAAGAACATCTACTACCGCTGGTGGCTGATGCGCTTCAACAACCTCGACGCCGACATCCCCGGGCAGACCTTCCAGTTCCCGACCTCCACCGAGGGCGTCCTCGGTTACAACAACGCGATCGCGCTCACCCAGCCGATGCACATCGACGACCTGAAGTATCTGCGCGACCCGGCCTACGCGTACGGGGACTGGCTGAGCGTCGGCCAGACCTCCAAGGGTGGACGCTTCCTCGACAACCCGGGTGACCCGGAGAACTGGTCCAACAGCTACACCCAGTACATCGCCGAGGCGGCCTGGAAGAGCTACCAGATCCACGGCGGCCAGCCGGGCATCGCCGCCAGCCTCGCCCGCTACGCGGAGGGCGACGTCAAGGGCCAACTCTCCCACTACGACCACGACAACAACAAGCTCATCGAGTACGACTGGGGCGCCCTGACCGGCAACGACGCCGACGCGGTCTCCTTCCACTGGAAGCCCGGCAACATGGACCGCGCCGAGTCCGCCTACCAGTACAGCGGGGCGCTGGCCGCCGCGCAGGCCTACGAGACGATCGGCAACACGGCCAAGGCCACCGAGATGCGCACGCTGGCGAACCAGATCAAGGACGCCATCGTCAACGTCCTGTGGAACCCGAACCGGCAGCTGTTCGAGCACCGGCTGAAGTCGACCAACGAGTGGGTGCCCTGGAAGGAGATCAACAACTACTACCCGTTCTCGGTCGGCGCCGTCCCCAACACCGCGACGTACAAACAGGCCCTGCGCCTGTACGACGATCCGGCCCAGTACCCGGTCTTCCCCTTCTACACCGCCAACCAGGTCGACAAGAAGGCGGCCGCCGACGCCGGGAACCCGGGCTCCAACAACTTCTCCACCATCAACTCCACCGTCCAGTTCCGGCTCTACTCCTCGGTGCTGCGCAACTACCCCAACTCCTGGATGAGCGCGACCGACTACAAGAAGCTCCTCTACTGGAACACCTGGGCGCAGTATGTCGGCGGCAACACCCAGTGGCCGGACGCCAACGAGTTCTGGGCCGACTGGAACGGCAGCACGATCGACTACCGCTCCTGGATCCACCACAACATCCTGGGCAGCAGCAACTGGACGGTGATAGAGGACGTCGCCGGCCTGCGCCCCCGTAACGACGCCAAGGTCGAGGTCTCACCGATCGACATCGGCTGGAGCCACTTCACCGTCAACAACCTCCGCTACCGGGGCGCCGACCTGTCCATCGTCTGGGACGACCCGGCCGACGGCGTGGTGCGCTACCCGGGCATCCCGGAGGGCTACTCGATCTACGTCAACGGCAACCGGGCCGCCACCGTCAGCTCCCTGGTGCCGTTCACCTGGGACCCGGCCACCGGAGACGTCACCACGAGCGGCACGGTCACCCACCACACGTCCGTCGCCGGGCTCAAGGCGCCGAACCAGGTCGTGCAGGACAGCCCCCGCATGGTCGACATGCTTGCCAAGGCCGGTGTCGACCTCACCGCCGACCTGACCAACCTCGCGGCCGGCGCCACCGTGTCCGCCTCCTCCACCGGTTCCGGCAGCAGCACCGCCGGGGCGGTCGACGGCTATCCCACCAACGAGCCGTTCTGGGGTGCCGGCGGTTCGGCCGCACAGGACTGGTACGAGCTGAACTTCGGCACGGCCCGCACGCTCAACGAGATGCGCCTGTACTTCAAGGACAGCCGCCCGGCTTCGACCACCTACCGAGCTCCGTCGACGTACACCGTCCAGTACTACAACGGCAGTTCATGGGTGGACGCTCCCGGTCAGACCAAGAGTCCGGCCGGGCCCCGCGCCAACTACAACCTGGTGCGGTTCCCGGCGATCAGCGCCCAGCGTGTCCGGGTCCTCGCCACCAACGCCTCCGGCGCCAGGACGGGCCTGACCGAGGTCAAGGTGTACAACCGGGGCGGGGTCCAGCCACCGGCCAACCAGGCGGCCTCGGCCATCGCGTCGGCGTCGTACACCTCCGCCTGGGAGAGCGTCAACGCGATCAACGACGGCATCGACCCGACCTCCTCCGACGACACCGTCAACCCGCGCTGGGGCACCTGGCCGGAGACGGGCCAGCAGTGGGCGGAACTGACCTGGCCCGCGGCGAAGACCCTGAACAAGGCCGACGTGTACTTCTTCGACGACGACCAGGGCATCGACATGCCCGCCTCCTGGAAGCTCCAGTACTGGAACGGCAGCGCCTACGTCGACGTCCCGGGCGCGAGCGGCTATCCCCTGGCCGATAACCAGTACAACAGCGTCACCTTCACCGCCACGAACACCACGCGGCTGCGGGTGCTGCTGACGAGCAACGGCACGAACTCCGTCGGCCTCCTCGAAGCAAAGGTGTACGGCCCGTGACCAGATCCAGACTGCTCCTGGCCCTGCTCGTACTGGCGACGGCCTTCCTCGTCGCACCGCCCGCGGCCGCCGCCGTCACCTTCACCTCGACGGCGGTCAACCAGAACGGCGGCAACTGCCTGGACCTGCCCGGGAGTTCGGCCACTGCGGGTACTCAACTCCGGGCGTTCACCTGTTCGTCGGGCGCCAACAACAACCTCTCGTACACCCCCGTCTCCGGCACGAGCGACACGTACACGATCACCACCCAGTCCGGTCAGTGCGTGGACGTCTACAGCGCCTCCACGGCGGACAACGCGGCGATCATCCAGTGGCCCTGCCACGGCGGCACCAACCAGCAGTGGCGGCTCGCCCCGGTGACGGTCTCGGGCACCGACAAGACCTTCAACCTGGTGTCGGTCGGCTCGGGCAAGTGCGTGGCGCCGAGCGGTGGTTCGTCGGCGTCGAACACCAACCTGGTCCAGCTGCCGTGTTCCACGAGCGGCGGCAGGGTGTGGCGGCTGCCCTCCTTCACCGGCGGCGGGACCGGAGCGGGCACCTTCGCCAACCCGCTCGCCCAGCAGGGACCGGACCCCTGGCTGACGTACTACGACGGGTCCTACTACCTCGCCACGACGACCTGGAACTCGACGGTCACCATGCGCAAGGCCGACACACTGGCCGGGCTCGCCACTGCCCCCGCCCAGGTGATCTTCAATCTGTCCCGGCCCAACGGGGCGGGCACGATGTGGGCCCCCGAGTTCCATCTGCTCGACGGCCCCAACGGGAAACGCTGGTACTTCTACTACACGGCCGGGCGCGAGCCGTTCGACCTGGGCACCCAGCGGATCCATGTGCTGGAGAGCGCCGGCCTGGACCCGATGGGGCCGTACACCTTCAAGGCCGACCTGCTCGACCCTACCCAGGACAACACCTGGGAGCTGGACCCGAGCATCCTCCAGCTCGACGGCAGGCTCTATCTGCTCGGCACCTACTACAACGGCTCACAGCCGATGTTCATCCGGCCGCTGTCCAACCCCTGGACCGCGAGTGGGACCCGCCGGGTGCTCTCCACGCCGACCTACAGCTGGGAGACGGTGGGCGGCGCGGTCAACGAGGGCGCCGAAGTGCTCCAGCGGGGCGGGAAGACGTTCATCGTCTACTCCGCGAGCCACTGCTCCACGCCCGACTACAAGCTGGGCATGCTCACCTACAACGGGGGCGACCCGCTGAGTTCCTCGTCCTGGGTGAAGTCTCCCAACCCGGTCTTCCAGCGGTCCAACGCCAACGGCGTGTACGGGCCCGGCCACAACGGCTTCTTCAAGTCGCCGGACGGCACCGAGGACTGGATGGTCTACCACGCCAACAGCTCGGCGAGCGGCGGCTGCGACATGAACCGCAGCACCCGGGCACAGAAGTTCACCTGGAACGCGGACGGCACACCGAACTTCGGCACCCCGGCGGCCCTCGGCGTCACCCTGCCCGCACCGTCGGGGGAGTAGCCGACCACTCCCCTCTGCCCCACCCCTCACCTCCCGTGAACAGATGTGTCATACTCGGGCGCCGATCATGGCAGGAAACGACCGGGGGGCCGTGTGAACGCCGTCTCTCTGGACGCGCCCTATCTGGACACGGATGCGGATCAACTCTGCTTCTCGCTGGACCTGACGGAGCGTCCGGCGCTGGCAGAACGTGTGGTGTCGCTCAGCGGGCTCGACGTGCGGCTTCGGCTGCTCGGGGCCTCGCATCAGGTGTTCGCCGGTCCCGTGCGGGAGACGGTGGCCTGTCTGCAAGGCGCGGTGCGGGGGCTGCCCGAGACCCGCACTCGCCATCTGCCGGGCTGGGTCTACGACTTCGGCGCCACCACCCGCCGGCTGGTCCCCGAGGAGTTCGGTGCCGAGGTGGCGCGGGTTCTCGGCCAGGCCGCCGACTCCGAGCACAGCCTGTGCGGAGTCTTCCCCGGTTCGCCGGAGGCGGTCACCGCGGTGGTCGCGGAGGCGGTCGAGGGACCGTACGGCGACGGGCTCGTCTGGCGCACCTGGCACACGTATCCGCAGACCGGCCAGATCGTATCGACGTACAGCCGGCTGGAGGCCCGATGAACAGCGCCCGACTCGTCCGCGCAGCGGTGGCGGCCGCCCTGGCCGCGCCCCTGCTCACCGCCTGCTCCAGCGACGGGGACAACGAAGCGGTCCCGCGCGAGTGGATCAGGAAGACGTACACCGCGACGGGGTCGGACTGGCTCGACCCGGACAGCAGCCCGACCGAGGTCGCCCAGGCGATCCACGCGGAGCGGGAGGAACTGGACCGCGCCTCCGGCGACAGCAAGGAGTTCCTGCGCTACGGCGACGACATGGTCACCGTCTCGCCGTACCGGAGCGGCAGTCTGATCGAGATCGAGGACTACCGCAACGGCTACCACCGCCACCAGCGGCACCTCACCTACTGGCCGAATCCGGACAGCGCGAGCTTCCGCGGCGGCGGCCCCGGCGAGGGCAAGTAACGCTCCTCCCGCACAACCCTTGTTCACACCTCGAACCCGCCCCCTTTCCAGGAACGAAAGGCAACGCAGTGACCGAGATCTTCGAGTCGACCGGCCAGGCCCTGCTCTACGGAGTCGTGGGCCTCGTCGTGATGGCCGTCGGCTTCATCGCCCTCGACCTCGTCACGCCGGGCAAGCTGTACCACGTGGTGTGGACCGACCGGAACCGTGGCGCGGCCGTCCTGCTCGGCAGCCAGTCCGTCGCCGTGGGCCTGGTCATCATGAAGGCCATCGAGGCGAGCGAGTCAGAGCAGGGCCTCGGTTACGGCCTGGTCAGCACGCTGCTGTACGGCTTGGCCGGGGTGCTGGTGATGACCATCGTCGGCATCGTGATCGGCGTGTTCACGCCGGGCCAGATGGGCGCTGTCGTCCTCGACGACCAGGACGCCCGTCCGCACCCCGCCGCCTGGGTCCAGGCCGGCATGTACCTGGGCACCGGGTTCATGGTCGGCGCGGCGATCTCGTAACGGCGCCGCACGATGAGCACCACGACCGTGCAAGGCCGCGACACCACCGCTGCACCCTCCCGCCCCCCGGTCGTCCGGCAGACCCGGGGGGCGCGCTTTCTGCTGCTCTTCGCCGTGTTCCTCTGCGCGGCCTGCGGCCTCGTGTACGAGCTTGCCCTGACCGCGCTGGGCAGCTACCTCATCGGCAACTCGGTGCTTCAGACCTCCGTGGTGATCTCCGTGATGGTGTTCGCCATGGGGCTCGGCTCGCTCGCCGCCAAACCCCTTCGCCGCCGCGCGGTGGGCGCGTTCGCGCTCGTGGAGGGTGTGCTGGCGCTGGTCGGCGGACTGTCGGTGCTGGTGCTGTACTCGGCGTTCGCCTGGCTCCAGCTCTACACCCCGGCGATGATCGTGGTCGCGGTAGCCGTCGGCCTGCTGATCGGCGCCGAGATCCCGCTGCTGATGACCCTGCTCCAGCGGATCCGGCGGCAGGAGGCGGGCAGCGCGGTCGCCGACATGTTCGCCGTCGACTACATCGGTGCGCTGGTCGGCGGCCTGGGCTTCCCGCTGTGGCTCCTGCCGACGTTCGGCCAGCTGAAGGGCGCGCTGGTGGTCGGCGCGGTGAACGCGGTGGCCGGGGTCATCGTGGTGGTGTTCATCTTCCGCCGGCAGATCAGGCGCTGGGTGCGCAACGCCCTGCTGGCCGGGGTCACGGCGGTCCTGGCCGTGCTCGGTACGGCGTACGCGCTCGCGGACGACCTGGAGGTGACCGCACGTCAGCAGATGTACCGGGACCCGATCATCCACGCGGAGACGACGCCGTACCAGGAGATCGTCGTCACCCGCTCCACCGCCTTCACCGGCGAACCGGACATCCGGCTCTTCCTCAACGGCGATCTCCAGTTCAGCTCCGTCGACGAGTACCGCTACCACGAGTCCCTCGTCCACCCCACGCTCGCGGGCCCCCGCGCCAACGTGCTGATCATGGGCGGCGGCGACGGGCTCGCACTGCGCGAAGTACTGCGCTACGACGACGTGCGGCAAGTCACCCTCGTGGAGCTGGACCCGGCGATGACCCGGCTCGCGCGTGACTTCACGCCCCTGCGCGACCTCAATGACAAGGCGCTGGACGACCCCAGGGTCAAGGTCGTCAACGCCGACGCCTTCAACTGGCTGCGCGGCGCCCGGCAGCGTTACGACGCCGTCGTCATCGACTTCCCCGACCCGGACACGGCGGCGCTGGCCAAGCTGTACTCGGTGGAGTTCTACCACCTGCTCGGCCAGGTCCTGACGCCGCAGAGCAGGGTGATGGTGCAGAGCGGCTCGCCGTTCTTCGCGCCGAAGACGTACTGGTCGATCGCGAAGACGATAGAGACGGCGGGCTACTCGACCACCGAATTCCAGGTCGACGTACCGAGTTTCGGCAACTGGGGCTTCGTCCTGGCCACACCGGGCGGCGGCACGTCCCCACCACTGCGGCTGTCATCGAACGCCCCGCGACTGCGCTACCTGGACGAGCCGGTCCTGAAGGCGGCCCAGGTGTTCCCCGTGGACCGCCGCCGCCAGGACGTACGGCCGAGCACGCTGATGGACCCGGCTGTGCTGGAGTATGTGCTAGACGAGTGGGAGAACTACTGACCGTTCGCGGTCGAGGCCTTCCCAAGGAACGGCTCACGCCCCCGCAAGAAAGGTGATGCGCACCTTTCGCTCGGCATTATCCCTATTTGTGTCCACGAGACACACGGACTGCCACGTCCCGAGCTCCAGCCGCCCCTCCAGCACCGGCAGCGTCGCGTGCGGTGCGACGAAGGCCGGGAGGACGTGGTCGCGGCCGTGGCCGGGGCTGCCGTGGCGGTGTTGCCAGCGGTCGTCGGCGGGCAGGAGGGTGTGCAGGGCGGCCAGGAGGTCGTCGTCGCTGCCCGCGCCCGTCTCAATGATCGCGACACCGGCCGTCGCGTGCGGCACGAAGATGTTCAGCAGGCCGTCGCGGCCGGCCGCCGCTTCCCGGAGGAAGGCCTCGCAGTCGCGGGTGAGATCCACGACCCGCTCGGAGGGGCCGGAGGCGACGTTCAGAACTCGGGTGGTGAAGGCGTCTGGCATGTCCCCCATCCTCGCCCATGCCCGCGACGTCACGCGCCAGGAGACAGCCAGGGCGTGATACGCCAGGTCCACTCCGCGAGACGCCGTTGACCATGGCCACGCCATCTGGCTACGTTCTGCGGCATGTTGCGTTCAGCCCTGCTCACCACGCGCGGTCATATCGACCTGCTGCGGGTGGCCTCCGCCGCGTGTCGCCGCGGCTGCTGACGCCCTTCCCCGCCCTTCACCCGCGCGCCTGCCGCGTATCCGCCGGTTCTGATCCGAACCGGCGCCGCTGACGCGCGTCCCCGTTCACGCTCATCGCCCTCTGGAGCATTCATGAGCATCAGCCATGCCCCACCCGGCTCTTCCCAGACGGATATTTCCCCCAAGTTGGGGTTTGGGACACCGGCCTCCATCGACGTCGTCCCCCTCCATCCCGCCTCCTCCCGCCGCACCCGCGTCCCGCGCTGGTTGCGCCGCACCGCCGGCCCGGTGCTGCTGCTCTTCCTGTGGCAACTGCTCAGCGCCACAGGGGTGTTGACCGCCGATGTCCTCGCCTCCCCCGGCCGTATCGCCCAGGTCGCGAGCGACATGGTCGCCGACGGCTCGCTGCCCTCGGCCATGGGGACGTCGCTGCAGCGGGTGGCCGCCGGGCTGGCGCTGGGCACCCTCGTCGGGACCGGGCTCGCCCTGGTCTCGGGGCTGTTCCGGGTCGGCGAGGACCTGGTGGACGCGCCCGTGCAGATGCTGCGGACCGTGCCGTTCGTCGGGCTCATCCCGCTGTTCATCATCTGGTTCGGCATCGGCGAGGCACCCAAGGTCGCCATCATCACGCTCGGCGTGACGTTCCCGCTGTACCTCAATGTGTACGCCGGTATCCGCGGCGTGGACGCCCAGTTGATCGAGGCCGGGGAGTCCCTCGGGCTGTCGAGGTGGGGGCTCGTGCGGCACGTCGTGCTGCCGGGTGCGCTGCCCGGTGCCCTGACCGGGCTGCGCTACTCGCTCGGCATCGCCTGGCTCGCCCTCGTCTTCGCCGAGCAGGTCAACGCCGACTCCGGCATTGGGTTCCTGATGGTGCAGGCACGGGACTTCCTGCGGACCGATGTGATCGTGGTCTGCCTGATCGTCTACGCCTTCCTCGGCCTGTTCGCCGATTTCGTCGTCCGCTCTCTCGAAAGGCTGTTGCTGCAATGGCGACCGACGTTCACCGGCCGGTGAGCACGCAGGCGGTCCACGTCGAGGGGCTGACCCGCTCCTTCGACGGACGCGCCGTCATCGACGACCTCCGACTCGACGTCCGGCCGGGCGAGTTCGTCGCCCTCCTCGGGCGCAGCGGCTGCGGAAAGTCCACCCTGCTGCGCATCCTCGCCGGCCTCGACCGCGAGATCGAGGGCACCGTGCTGGTGCCGCGCCGCAAGGCGGTCGCCTTCCAAGCGCCGCGGCTGATGCCGTGGAAGAGGGTGTGGCGCAATGTGCTGCTCGGGCTGCCGGGCAGGCCGGGCCGCGACGTCGCCGAGCAGGCGCTCAAGGAGGTCGGCCTGGACCATCGTACGGACGCCTGGCCCAAGACACTGTCCGGCGGTGAGGCTCAACGCGCCTCCCTGGCACGGGCGTTGGTGCGCGAGCCCGATCTGCTGCTGCTCGACGAGCCGTTCGGCGCGCTCGACGCGCTCACCCGGATCAAGGCCCAGCGCCTGGTCGCTGAGCTGTGGCAGCGGCGCGGCTGCGCGGTCCTGCTCGTCACGCACGACGTCGAGGAGGCCGTGCTGCTCGCCGACCGTGTCCTGGTGATGGACGGCGGGGTCATCGCGCACGAGCGGCGCGTCGACCTCGACCGCCCCCGCGACATCACCGACCCGCGCTTCGCCGAACTGCGCGCCGAACTCCTGCACCGTCTCGGCGTCGACGCCGCCGCCGAAGCCGCCTGATCACCCACCCCAGAACGGAACCACCATGCGACGACGCCTCGTCCCCGCCGCACTCCTCCTCCCCTTCGCGCTCCTGCTCACCGCCTGCGGCGGGAACTCGGCGGCCGACAGCTCGACGGACATCGACGGCAAGGGGTCACTCATCCTGAACGTCGCTGACCAGAAGGGCGGTTCGGAGGCCATCCTGCGTGCCGCCGGGGAGCTCAAGAACCTCGACTACCGGATCAAGTGGTCCACCTTCACCTCGGGCCCGCCGCTCCTGGAGGCCGTCAACGCCAAGGCCGTCGACATCGGCGGGGTCGGCAACACACCGCCGGTGTTCGCGGCCGGCGCGGGCTCGAAGATCACGGCGGTGGCCGCCTTCAAGGGCACCTCCAAGGGCGACGCGATCCTCGTGCCGAGCGATTCGAAGCTGACGCGGCCCGAGCAGCTCAAGGGCAGGTCGATCGCCGTGGCGCAGGGTTCGTCCGCCAACTACCAGCTCGTCGCGTCCCTGAAGAAGGTCGGGCTGAGCCTGAGCGACGTCCAGGTCAAGTATCTCCAACCGGCCGACGCGCTGGCCGCGTTCAGCGCCGGCAAGGTCGACGCCTGGGCGGTGTGGGACCCGTACACGTCGCAGGTGCTGCTGTCCAAGCAGGGCCGGATCCTGACGACCGGCGACGGCATCACCAACGGGCTGACCTTCCAGGTGGCGGCACCCGACGCGCTGCGGGACAAGAAGAAGGCCGCCGCCATCAAGGACTACCTGGAGCGGCTGCGGCGCGCCACGGCGTGGGTGCACGACCACCAGGAGGAGTGGGCCGAGGTCTGGGCGAAGGACACCGGGCTCCCCTACGAGGTGGCCCTGGCCTCGGTGCGGCGGACGAACGCCACCCGGATCTCGGTCGCGGTGGACAAGCCGCTCATCGCCTCCGAGCAGGAGATCGCCGACACGTTCACGGAGCTGAAGCTCATCCCGGAGAAGGTGGACTTCGGCGACTTCGTGGACGAGCGCTACAACGGCGATCTGCCGCCGTCGACCACGACGGCCCGCGCCTCGGAAGGCTGAGGGAGGTGGGGGGGAAGATCCGCGCCCCCTCGGCCGTTAGTAGAAACGTGAACAACACTGAGGCGGTCGAAACCGAGGCGACCGAAGTCGACGTGGTCGTGATAGGCGCTGGTCAGGCAGGGCTCTCCAGCGCCTATCACCTGCGGCGCACCGGTTTCGAGCCGGACCGTGACTTCGTCGTCCTCGATCACTCCCCCGGTCCGGGCGGGGCCTGGCAGTTCCGGTGGCCGTCGCTGACGTACGGCAACGTGCACGGGATGCACTCGCTGCCGGGTATGGAGCTGACCGAGGCCGATCCGGGGCGGGCGTCGTCCGAGGTGATCGCCGAGTACTTCGACGCCTACGAGCGGACCTTCGACCTGCGCGTCCGGCGGCCCGTCGATGTGCGTGCCGTGCGCGAGGGTCCGGGCGGGCGGCTGCTGGTCGAGAGTTCGGCGGGGACCTGGGCGACTCGGGCGCTGATCAACGCGACCGGCACCTGGGACCGTCCGTTCTGGCCCCGCTACCCGGGCCAGGAGACGTTCCGGGGGCGGCAGTTGCACACCGCGCAGTACCCGGGGCCGCAGGAGTTCGCAGGTCAGCGCGTTGTCGTGGTGGGCGGTGGGGCCTCCGGAACCCAGCATCTGCTGGAGATCGCCCCCTACGCGGCCGCCACGACCTGGGTCACCCGGCGCCCGCCCGTCTTCCGTGAGGGGCCCTTCAGCGAGGACGTGGGCCGCGCCGCGGTGGCGCTCGTCGAGGAACGGGTCCGGCAGGGGCTGCCGCCGAAGAGCGTCGTCTCGGTCACGGGGCTGCCGCTGAACGACGCCGTACGGCAAGGGCTCGCGGAGGGGGTCCTGGACCGTCGGCCGATGTTCGACCGGATCACACCGGACGGTCTGGAGTGGGCGGACGGCACCCGGGTGGGCGCCGACGTCATCCTGTGGGCCACCGGCTTCCGCGCCGCCATCGACCATCTGACCCCGCTGCGGCTGCGCGAGCCCGGCGGCGGCATCCGCGTGGACGGCACACGCGCGGTCGCCGATCCCCGCGTCCACCTCGTCGGGTACGGCCCCTCGGCCAGCACGATCGGCGCCAACCGGGCCGGTCGCGCGGCCGTACGGGACATCAGGCGGCTGCTGGCCGAGGAGCCGGTGGCCGCTTGAGCCGACGGTCGGGCCTCTCGCCGTACGCTCCGCATGACGTCCCGACGGCTCACTCGGACGACTTCGGGCCCGCCTTGTGCCGCTGCTTCTGCAGGGCGTTGAACTCGGCGACATTGCGCTGGTGTTCCGCGTAGTCGGCGGTGAAGCGGGTGTCGCCCTGCTTGACGGTGACGAAGTACAGCCAGTCGCCCGCGGTCGGACTGATCGCGGCGCGCATGGCGTCGTCGCCGGGATTGTCGATCGGCGTCGGCGGCAGGCCCATGCGCTGGTACGAGTTGTAAGGGCTGTCGATGCGGGTGTCGGCCTCGGACGTGCTGAGCGTGGAGCGGTTCAGGGCGTAGTTGATGGTGGAGTCCATCTGCAGCGGCATGCCGCGTTCGAGCCGGTTGAAGACGACGCGGGCCACCTTGCCCATGTCGGCCTTGGTGGCGGCCTCGGCCTGGACGATGCTCGCGATGGTGACGGCCTGATAGACGTTCATGGCGTTGCGCTGCGCGCCCGCGGCGATCGGGGCGCCGCTGAACTTCTTGTTGGCGGTGTCGACCATCGCCGAAAGCAGGGAGTCCGGCGTCGCCCGCTTCCCCTTCTCCTCCAGCTGGTACGTCGCCGGGAACAGATAGCCCTCCGGGTTGCCCTCGGCGTCGTTCGGCAGCTTGAGGTCGAGCTTGCCGAGGGACTTCTTGGTCGTACCGGACGGCAGGGCGAGGGCCTTGTCGACGGCGGCGTAGATCTGGGTCGCCCGCCAGCCCTCCGGGATCATCAGCGAGGTGGGCCGCGCCGCCTCCTCCTCGCCCATGACCAGCAGCGGCACCGCCACGGCGGTACCGGCCACGACGGCGCCGGCGGCGATGAGAGCCATACGCCCCCGGCGCGTCAGTCGAATCGTGCTCCGTGGCGGAGTGTTGAAGTACATGCGGGCACGGTATCCCGCACAAGGTCACAAACCCGGCATATCGTCACCCTGTGGGCTCCAGTTGGGCGTCCCGCCGGACCAGCGCCGCATAGCGCCCGTCCCGCTCCAGCAGCTCCTCGTGCGTACCCCGTTCGGCGATCTGCCCGGAGTCGAGGACCACGATCTGGTCGGCGCCCCGGATGGTGGACAGCCGGTGCGCGATGGTGACCGTGGTGCGGTTGGCGGACAGGGCGTCGATGGCCTCCTGGACGGCGTGCTCGGTACGGGTGTCCAGGGCGCTGGTCGCCTCGTCGAGGATGAGGACGGGCGGATCGCGCAGGATGGTGCGGGCGATGGCCAGGCGCTGCTTCTCCCCGCCGGAGAAGCGGTATCCGCGCTCGCCGACGACCGTGTCGTAGCCGTCGGGCAGGGACGCGATGTGGTCGTGGATCTGGGCCGCGCGGGCCGCCGCGTGCAGTTCCTCGTCGGTGGCTTCCGGCTTGGCGAAGCGCAGGTTGTCGGCGACCGTGGCGTGGAAGAGGTACGTCTCCTGCGAGACGACGCCGACCGCGCGGGCGAGGGTGTCGAAGTCGAGGTCGCGTACATCGACCCCGTCGAGGGTGACCCGGCCGCCGGTCACGTCGTACAGCCGCGGTACGAGATGGCCGAGCGTCGACTTTCCGGCGCCGGTCGGGCCTACGACCGCGAGGCCGGCGCCGGCGGGGACGGTGACGTCGATGCCGTCGAGGATCGGGGTGCCCTTCCCGTCGTAGCGGAACTCGACGTTCTCGAAGCGGACCTCGCCCTTGACGCGGTCGAGGTGGACGGCGTCCTCGCGCTCGGTGATGTCGATCGGCAGGTCGAGGTACTCGAAGATGCGCTGGAACAACGCGAGCGAGGTCTGGATCTGGACGCCGGTGGACAGCAGGCTGACGGCCGGGCGGAACAGGCCCTGCTGGAGCGAGACGAAGGCGACGATCGTGCCGATGGAGACCTGCGGGCCGCCGAGCTGGAGGGCCGTGCCCGCGGCCCAGTAGATGAAGGCGGGCATGGCGGCCATGACGATGGTGATGACGGCCATGCGCCAGCGCCCGGCCATGTTCGAGCGCACTTCCAGGTCGACGAGCTGCTCGGACTCGTCGGCGAAGGCCTTGGTCAGCGAGTCGGAGCGGCCCATGGTGCGGCCGAGCAGGATGCCGCTGACGGAGAGCGACTCGGTGACGGTGGCGGCCATCGCGGCCATCTGCTTCTGGCGCTGGGTGGTGATCTTCTTGCGTTCGTTGCCGACCCGGCGGCTGATCCAGACGAAGACCGGCAGCAGGAGCAGCGAGACGACCGTCAGCCGCCAGTCCAGGGCGATCATCGCGATGATCGTGGCGACCACGCTGGTGAGGTTGGAGACCAGGGACGTCGCGGTCGAGGTGACGGTCGCCTGCATGCCGCCGATGTCGTTGGCGATGCGGGACTGGACCTCGCCGGTGCGGGTGCGGGTGAAGAAGGCGAGCGACATGCGCTGGAGGCGGCCGTAGACCGCGGTGCGCAGGTCGTGCATGACGCGCTGGCCGACCGTCGTCGAGATCAGGGTCTGGAGCACGCCGAAGACGCTGGTCAGGACGGCGCTGAGGATCATGCCGAGCGCGAGCAGGCTGAGCAGGCCGGTGCGGCCCTCGGGGATCGCGACGTCGAGGATCGCCTTGAGCAGGAACGGCGTGGCCACGCCGACCAGCGACGCGGCGCCGACGAGGAGACCGACGACCGCGAGGCGTCCTCGGTACGGACGGAAGAGTCTCAGGATGCGACGCACCTGCCGCGGCTGTTCCGGCTGCGCGGCGGATGGTTTCCAGGTGGGTTCGTGGTCGGGATGCATGGGCTCCTACGGAGGTGTGGCGATGCGGACGGACGGTCGCGCGGACCGGGCTGTGCGGACATGCGGTCGCGCGGACCGCTGACGGAGCTTAGCTCATTGTTACCTATACTCACAATGAGCCTGGTCCTGATATTGTTCCCGCATGACCACCCCCGATCCCGACGGCCCGCTCGCCGAGCAGCTGCTGCGTTTCACCCGCCGGGTACACCGGATCCAGAAACGGCACCTCCAGGAGTGCGGCCTCGGCGTCACCCCGGCCCAGTCGCGCCTGCTGCGCACCCTCGCGCACTATGACTCGCCGCCCCGGATGGCCGACCTCGCCGAGCGCCTGGAGGTGGTCCCGCGCGCGGTGACGACGCTGGTCGACGGGCTGGAGGCGAGCGGAAAAGTACGACGGGTGCCGGATCCGACGAATCGGCGGGTGATCCGGATCGAGCTCACCGAGGACGGGCGGGGGGCGCTGCGGGAGCTGCACGGTGCGCGGCGGTCGGCCGCGGAGGAGATTCTGGCGCCGCTGACGGACGGACAGCGGGCGGTGCTGGGCGAGCTGCTGGACGCGTTGATCGACGGGGGCGGGGAGCGGCGCTGCTGAGCGGGAAAAGGCCGCGGCCACCGCTCCGTATGGCTGGAGGGGTGGCCGCGGGTCCGGTCGTACGGGAAGTCAGCCGGCCTCGGCGGCCGTCTCCTTCTTGAGCTCCGGCTGCTCCGGCTTCTTGAGGTCCGGCTGCTCCGGCTCCTCGTCGTCCAGTTGGACCACGATCTCCCCGTCCAGGACCTTCCTCGCCCGCTCCCTGTCCAGCGCGCCCTCCCAGCGGGAGACCGCGAAGACGGCGACGCAGTTTCCGAGCAGGTTGGTGACGACACGCATCGAGTCCATGATGCGGTCCACGCCGAGCAGCAGGGCGACGGCCCCGGCCGGGATCGCGCCCAGCGAGGACGCGGTCGCGGACAGGGCGAGGAATGCCGAACCGGGGATGCCCGCCATGCCCTTGCTGGTCAGCATCAGCACCAGGACGACGGTGATCTGCTGACCGAGGCTCAGGTCCACGCCCACGGCCTGGGCGATGAACAGCGTGCCGATGGACAGGTAGAGGGACGCTCCGTCGAGGTTGAAGGAGTAGCCGGTCGGCAGCACCAGGCCCACCGCGTCGTCACGTGCGCCGGCCTTGCGCAGCTTCTGCATCACCCGGGGCAGCACCGACTCGGTGGACGCGGTGCCGAGCGCGAGCAGCATCTCCTCGCGGATGTAGCGCAGGAACTTCCACAGGCTGAGCCCGGTGACCAGCTTCAGGGCGACCCCGAGGAGCACGATGAACAGCGCGGCTGCCAGGTAGCACAGGACGATCAGCTTGCCGTAGGTCTCGATGACGCCGAGCCCGTAGTTGCCGATCAGCACGGCCATCGCACCGAACACCGCGATCGGTGCCAGTCGCATCACGAAGCCGACGATCGCGAAGATGATCTCCTGCGCCTGCTCGATGGCGGGCAGCACCTGCGGCACCTTGGTGTGCCCGAGATGCAGCAGCGCGGCACCCACCAGACAGGCCAGCACGAGGACTTGCAGGAGGGAGTTCTCGGCGAAGGAGCCTATGAAGGAGGTGGGGATGGCCTCCAGTACGAACTCCGTCGTCGAGGGCAGATGCCCGCCACCGGTCTTCGCGTCGACCGCCGAGGAGTCGAGCGAGGACGGGTCGACGTTCATGCCGGACCCCGGCTGCACGATGTTCGCGGCGAGCAGGCCGATGACCAGCGCGAGCGTGCTCGCGACCTCGAACCAGATCAGGGCCTTCAGACCGATCCGGCCGAACGCCTTCAGGTCACCGGCCTTGGCGATGCCTATGACGACCACACAGAACACGAGCGGCGAGATGATCGTCTTGATCAGCCGGATGAAACCGTCGCCGAGCGGCTGGAGATCCGCTCCGAAGCCGGGCCACAGCTTCCCGACGACGATTCCGAGCACAAGCGCGCAGGCGACCTGCGCGAACAGAGAGGTACGCAGTGTGCGTGCGACGCGTCGCGGCAGGGACGGTGACGATACGGACGGCGGCACGGGTACTCCTTGGGGACGGCGGCACACAGAAGCCCCTAGGGACGGTGGGACTTCTGCCATACGGAAAGCGGATTCCGTGCCGATCACTCTGCGGGTGATGATGTCCTGACACAAGACCCCCGTGTTGCATCCGTGTAAATCACGTCCCGCGCATCACATCCCGGTGACACGTCGCACACACCCACCTCAGCAGCGGCTGCGATCCTCCGTCAGTACCCCTTGGACGCTGGTCAGCGAACGGTCGTAGCAGCCGTCGGAGCCGTACGACCGATAGCGCTCGCTCGTCGTGCCGACCGCGTGCCGTTGATCGCGCGGGACGTTCAACGTCCATGAGGCGTCGCCCTCGACGGTGTCATCGAGCCACGACCACGCGGTGTGCCGTCCGTCCCGGGTCAGGACGACCGAGGCGCGGTCACCGAGAGTCAGCTCGGTGCGCAACCGGTCGCCCGCGCCGATGGCGATGGAGCCGTCCATCGTGTACGTCCGCTGGGTGCGGGTCGTTCGGGCCGGTCCGCGTCCGTCGACCGTGACCGACTGGTCGTCCGTCCAGGTGGCGTCGAGGGCGTCCAGGTTCTCGCCGTCGGTCCAGCGGTGCGCGGAGTGGTTCGCGAGCGACCGGCGCACGGTCGTCGTCACCCGGCCGTGCGAGGTGTCGACGTACCCGGAGACGGTCAGCCGATGACCACCCTCCGTGTCCACGCGATGCTCCGAACCGGGCGTGTACGTCGAGGAGTTGGCGAGGTCGCCGGCCCGGTGCCCGGTGAGCCCGCCGGTGACGTGAGCGCTCTTGGCGTCCTGCCATACGAGGACGTTCACGGGTGCGCTCCAGCCGCTCTGCCCCTCGGGGACTCCGACGACGGAGACCTCGACACGGTGCGTGCGGCCGTCGTTGAGGAGGCCGGCGAACGGCGTCAGGTCGTATTCGATCGGCTTGACGTCGAAGGCGCGCGGGCCCGGAGTGACGTACCAGAGGAAGGGGTTGGACCAGCCGCCGGTCCATACGTGCGGGAACGGCGCGGCGATGCCGGCCAGTTGACCGTCGACCTTGATCTGCACCTCGCGGTAGGGGCCGCCGGTGGCCTTGCAGGAGTAGGGCGCGGGGTCGGGTGCCGACAGATACCAGAACTCCTCGCAGCCGCCGCCGGAGCCGGTGGCGTACACCTCGGCGACGACGCGTTCGCTGTTGCGCGGGGTGGTGAGTGTGCCGTCCTGGAGGGTGAGGACGCGGTCGGGGGTCGCGGCCGGGCGGCCTGCGTAGAACGTCAGCGTGACCTTGACGTCGATGATGCCGGTGTAGGTGTCGTCGACGACGTTCCCGATGAGCATCTCGACGTCCTGGCCGCTGCGGAAGGTGTCGCTGTAGCGGGTGACGTCCTTCTCCACGGACCACTCGATGCCGTCGGGTGACGGCTCGGGCGTCGACGTACGGAAGATCTCGGCCCCGCCGATGTGCAGATAGCCGAGCCTGTCGTACTGGCGTCCCTTGACCTTGCCCTCCATCCGCAGCACCACCTTGCTCCAGCGGTCGCCGCAGCCTTCGGGTGGTGTGTAGGTGCCCTTGTAGGGGGTGAAGTCGCGGAACTGTGCCTCGGCGACGGTGACTTGGCAGGACTTGCCGGGCGGCTTGCCGATCGGCGGGGCGGCGGTGATCGGGTCGTGCCAGTCGGTGCCGAACTCGGCGGGCACATCCGCCGATCGGGCCGGGGTCGCCCCGAGCAACGAACCCGCCAGAAGGGCCGCCCCGGCCACTCCCGCGAGCATGGACATGACGAGCTGTCTCTTCATGGCCGGTGTTCTACGGGGAGTTGGGCATCCGCCGCAATGAGGCCTCCCGCGTCAGCGTGAGCGATTCAGGTCGGCTCTGTCCCCCATGACCACCACAGGCTGCCGATGCGGATCGAGCGTGCGCAGCAGGTACCGCATCGCCGATTCGGACACGCTCACACAGGCCGACGTACCGCTGCCGTGGTCCATGTGCAACCAGATGCCACCGCCCTTCTCCTCACCGTCGGGGCGGGTGGGGTCGTTGGGCGGGGTGCCCTTGACGCGGTTGTAGTCGATGGCGATGACGTAGTCGAAGTCGTGCCAGTACGGCTTCGCCCACCAGCGCGGGGCGGCGAAGGCCGCGGAGTGCGTGTACGGCAGCCGGGACCCGGGGTCCTTCCGTACGCCGCCCGCGTCGCTGAGCGTGAACACGCCTACGGGGCTGCGGTTGTCGCCCTCGTGGTGATCGGTGGTCCAGCCCTTCCTGCCGTTGTGCGCGGGCCAACCGCGGGTGCGCTCCCAGGTCGTCGCGTGCTTGGTGTAGAGCACGACCCTGGAGTCCGGGGAGTCCTTGCCGGCGCCGTAGACCGCGACGACCTGGGTGGAGCCGGCGGGGATGCGTCGCTGCCAGCGGTCGTCGATGTCCGGGATACGGGTGCGATCAGGGGCGGCGGCCGGGCGCGTGGGGGCGGGTTCGCCTGTGCGCGCGCTTCCTGCGCCGTGCTGCCCGGCGTCACACGCGGTCAGGGTCGTCAGCAGGGATCCGAGGACCGCCGTCACGACCAGCGCACGCCATGCTCCGTAGTTCCGCACCGCTCCATGGTGGCACCGGGCCCGGCCCGCGGGCCGGAACTGAGCGCCGTCGCGGAAAACCGTTTGCGCCCGGCCACGCTGCGACGCGAACCTGTCACGGTTTGCTGCCACCGCCGAGCACTGCCCGCTCCGCGCACCGGCCACCATCCGACCGCCGATCTCCAACTCCTCCCCCACACTTACACGAGCCACTGGGACGTCATGCAGATTCAAGACCTTCCGTATCCCGACCCGGGTGTGCCGGACGCACGCTCAGGTCCCCGATTCCTGTGGTGGCTCTTCAGGAACCAGCTGGGCGGCCAGTTCAAAGCCCTGGCCTGGGGCCTGTTGCACTTCCTGTCCGTCTGCGCACTGCCGTTCTGCGTGGGTGCCGCCGTACAGGCCGTCGTCGACCGCTCCGGCTCCCGACTCGCCCTCGCGGGCGGGCTGCTGGTCCTGTGCGCCATCGGGAACGCGCTCGGCGACACCTTCCTGCACCGCACCGCCGTCACCAACTGGATCACCGCCGCCGCCCGCGTCCAGCAGGTACTGGCCCGCAAGACCGCCCAGCTGGGCTCGGCGCTGACGCGGCGTGTCGCGGCCGGTGAGGTCGTCGCCGTCTCCACCGGTGATGTCGAGAAGATCGGCTGGTTCGTCGAGGCCTGGTCGCGGTTCACCGCGGCGGCCGTCACCGTCGTGGTGGTCTGCGTCGGTCTCGTCGTCTACCAGCCCGCGCTCGGTGTGGTCGTCGCCGTGGGCCTGCCCGTGCTCGCGGTCTCGGTGCTGCCGCTGCTGCCGCGCGCGACCCGGCGGGCAGACGTCCAGCGCGAGAAGGCGGGCCGCGCCACCGAGCTGGCCTCCGACACCGTCGCCGGACTGCGCGTCCTGCGCGGCATCGGCGGCGAGGAACTCTTCCTCGACCGCTACCGCAGCGCCTCACAGGAAGTCCGCCACGCCGCCGTACGCAGCGCCAGGATGTGGTCCCTGATCTCCGCGATCCAGGTGCTGATGCCGGGACTGCTGCTGATCGCGGTGGTCTGGCACGGCGTCCATCTGGCCCGTGAGGGCCGGGTCGGCGTCGGCGAACTGGTCGCCGTCTACAGCTCGATCATGCTCCTCACGTATCCACTTCGACACTTCGAAGAGATCGCCATGGCCTACTCCTTCTCCCGGCCCTCGGCCCGGCGCGCCGCGCGCGTGCTGTCGCTGGAGCGGGCCACCGACACGGGTGGGTCACGCGACGGTTCCGAGCTGCCGTCCGGGGACCTGTACGACCCGGCCACCGGACTGCTCGCCCCCACCGGCCGCCTCACCGCCGTGGTGTGCGGTGACCCGGACGCGGCGGGGCGGCTGGCGGAACGGCTCGGCGGACACCCCTCGGAGGAGGGCACTCCGGTGCTGCTCGGCGGCGTCCCGCTCGACGAGTTGCCGCTCGACTCCGCCCGTACGGCCGTCCTCGTGCAGGACAAGGACCCGGTACTGCTCTCCGGCACCCTGCGCGACCTGCTCGACGTGCCCAGGTCGGGCGGCGTCGGCGCCGAGGAGGCACTGGCGGCGGCGCAGTGCGAGGACGTCCTGGCCGCGCTGGTCCAGGGCTCGCTCGACGCCGAGGACCCGATGGACGCCCGGATCACCGAGCGCGGCCGGTCCCTGTCCGGTGGCCAGCGCCAGCGCCTCGCGCTCGCCAGGTCACTGATCACGGACCCCGGTGTGCTGGTCCTGGACGAGCCGACCTCGGCCGTCGACTCGCACACGGAGGCACGGATCGCGGAGGGCATGCGCGACCTGCGCTCCGGACGCACGACGGTCGTCTTCACCTCCTCGCCCCTGCTTCTGGACCACGCCGACCGGGTGGTCCTCATCCACGAGGGCGAGGTCGCGGCGGTCGGGGTGCACCGCGAACTGCTGCACGCCGAACCGCGGTACCGGGCCGTGGTGACCCGGGAGACGGACGAGGAGGCGGCCTTGCGCGAGGCGCCGTCAGGTGAAGGCGCTGACCGCGCACGAGTGCGCCCGGGGTCCGCTCTCAATGACGTACTGAAGGAACTGGAAGAAATCGAGGAGTCGGCATGATCGGCGTAGCGCCACCGGAGTACGACCCGGCGGCCCCGACGACGGCGAACACCCTGCCAGTCGGCGCCCCCACGACCGTACGGTCCTATGTGGTCGAGCTGTTCCGCCGGCACCGCGGTGCCTTCCTGCTGCTCATCTCCGTCAACACGGTCGCGGTGGTGGCCTCGATGGCGGGTCCGTGGCTGCTGGGCGGACTGGTCGAGCGGGTCTCCGACGGCGTCGTGGACCGCGAACTCCATCTGGAGCTCACCATCGGCCTGTTCGCCGTCGCGCTCCTCGTCCAGGCCGTGTTCGTACAGCAGGTACGGCTGCGCGGGGCGACGCTCGGCGAGCGGATGCTGGCCGATCTGCGCGAGGACTTCCTCGTCCGGTCGGTCGGGCTGCCGCCCGGCGTCCTGGAACGGGCAGGTACCGGCGATCTGCTGTCCCGGATCACGACCGACATCGACCGGCTGGCCAACGCCATGCGCGAGGCCGTGCCCCAGCTGGCGATCGGCGTGGTGTGGGTGATCCTGCTGCTGGCCGGGCTGGTCGTCACCGCCCCGCCGCTGGCCGCCGCCGTGCTGATCGCCGTGCCGCTGCTGGTGATCGGCTGCCGCTGGTACTTCAAGCGGGCACCGGCCGCTTACCGGTCGGAGGCCGCCGGGTACGCCGCCGTGGCCGCCGCGCTCGCCGAGACCGTGGACGCCGGGCACACCGTCGAGGCCCACCGCCTCGGCGAACGCCGTGTCGCGCTCTCGGAACGGCGGATCAAGGAGTGGACGGCCTGGGAGCGCTACACCCTCTGGCTGCGGTCGGTGCTCTTCCCGTTCATCAACGTCACCCACGTGACGATCCTCGCCTCGGTTCTGATGGTCGGTGGTGTGTTCGTCCTGGAGGGCTGGATCAGCGTCGGCCAGCTGACGACGGGCGCGCTGATCGCGCAGATGCTGGTCGACCCGGTGGGGCTGATCCTGCGCTGGTACGACGAGCTCCAGGTGGCCCAGGTGTCGCTGGCCCGGCTGGTCGGCGTCCGGGACATCGAGCCGGACGCCGGGGACGCCGGGCTCGCGCCCGACGGCCGTGACGTGCACGCCGACAAGGTGCACTTCGGCTACCTGGAGGGCGTGGACGTCCTGCGCAAGGTCTCCCTGGAGGTCGCCCCCGGCACCCGGCTGGCCCTGGTCGGGCCCTCGGGTGCCGGCAAGTCGACCCTGGGCAGGCTGCTCGCCGGTATCTACGCACCCCGGCACGGCCGGATCACCCTCGGCGGCGCGGAACTCTCCCGGATGACCGCCGAGCGGGTCCGCTCCCATGTGGCCCTGGTCAACCAGGAGCACCACGTGTTCGTGGGTTCCCTGCGCGACAATCTGCTGCTGGCCCGCACGGATGCGACCGACGCGGAGCTCTGGGCGGCGCTGGGCGCGGTCGACGCCGACGCGTGGGCCCGTTCCCTCGACGACGCCCTCGACACCGAGGTCGGCTCGGGCGGCTTCGCCCTCACCCCAGCCCAGGCCCAGCAGATCGCCCTCGCCCGCCTGGTGCTGGCCGACCCGCACACCCTGGTCCTCGACGAGGCGACGTCCCTCCTCGACCCACGCGCCGCCCGCCATCTGGAACGGTCCCTGGCCCGCGTCCTCGACGGCCGCACGGTCGTGGCCATCGCCCACCGCCTCCACACCGCCCACGACGCAGACGTCATCGCGGTCGTCGAGAACGGCCGGATCAGCGAGCTGGGCAGCCATGAGGAGCTGGTCAGGGCGGACGGGGCGTATGCGGCGTTGTGGCGGTCTTGGCATGGGTGACGGGGGCATGGGTGAGGGGTGAGGGGGTGAGGGGGTGAGTCGGGCGCTCGGCGAGTGACGGTGGGGGGGCGGGCTGGGCTGTGTGGTGTGAGGTCTCGGCGCCCCGGCGCCCCGGCTTCCGGGCTTCCGGGCTTCCGGGCTTCCGGGCGTCTGGGCGTCTGGGCGAGTCGAGCTGGTGGCGCGGCGGGTGGCTGTCGGGTGCCCCGGTCGGCCGTGGGCCCGTGTGCGGGTCGTGAGGGCATGGTCGCCGAGGTCGCGGCTCGCGGAGGGGGTGGGGCTCGGGGTGGGACAGCTGGGGTCGATGGGGCGGCGTGGGCCGGGGCGAACTCGGTCGGCGCGACCCCCGGAATAGCGGCTCGGGGGCACCGAAGTCGCCGCGCTCGTCCCGTGGCGTTGCGCCGGGGCGAAAAGGGGTGGAAGGCTGGATAGCGGCACCGGTTCGGGGAGCACCCGGGAACCTCGCGGTTCGCGCCGGGTGCGGCCTGTGCCCCGCGCCGCGACGGCCCGCCGCCGAGCGCGGTGGGTTCGGGCCCGTCCGCACCACCTGGAGGTAGCCGTGAACAGCGCCGACGGATGGGGTGACGACGTCTACCAGCCCGACGCATCCGATCAACGTGAGGACACGGGTCTGCTGGACGCGGAGGACACCCTGGAGAACGACGGCGTCGACGATCCTCTGGATCGGGGCTGGTCCCCTCCGGAGCGACCGTGGGCGGTGGAGCACCGCGGCGTCACGGCCGCCGAGCGCCGGCAGGGCGAGACCCTCGACCAGCGGCTCGCCGAGGAGATGCCGGACCTCGTCGCACCCGATGGCGACGGCATCGGCGACGCCGACGGCACCGATGGGGAACTCCTCGACAACGAGGTCGGCGCCATGCGCTCCGGTCGCCTCGTGGCACCCGACGAAGGCGCCCACGAGGATGACGAGAGCGCGCTCGTCGCGACGGACGTGGGTATCGACGGCGCCGCGGCGTCCGCCGAGGAGGCCGCCATGCACATCGTCGACGAGGACTCCCTGTCCGGCTGACGCCCGCGCCCGTCGCGCGGTCGACACGGTCAGTCCCCGTCCCGCAGTCCCCGTGACCGCAGCCCCCGGGCTGTCGGCCCCACCATTCGGCCCCAGGCCACCGGCCTCGCCGATGCCGCCCCACGAGGAGCTCGCATGCAGCAGGACAAGCACCCCGACTACCACGCGGTGGTATTCCGTGACCGCGCCGCAGGCTACGCCTTCCTGACCCGGTCCACCGCGACCAGCGACCAGACCATCGATTGGGACGACGGCGAGACCTACCCGGTCGTGGACGTCGAGATCTCCTCGGAGAGTCATCCCTTCTACACCGGCAAGGCCCGGACGGTGGACTCCGAGGGCCGCGTCGCCGCGTTCGAGCGGCGCTACGGCGGCGGACAGGGACACGGCGGCTGATCCGGATCCGAACCCAGATCCGGGCAGGAGCGGGGCGGCTGTCCTGGGCAGGACACCAGTGAGTCCCCCTCCGAAGTCCTCCGCTGGGCGACCGGAGTCACCTGGCGGGCGACACCTCGCTACCGCAGGCGGATCTCCGGCCGTACCGGACCCGCGCCCGCTCAGATCACGTTGAGCGCCGCCGCGCAGCCCACTCCGCCGAGCACCATGAACACCGGCATCAGCACCTTGAGCTCGACCCAGCTGCCCGCCCGGAACCGCATGGCCTTGGGCGGACCCAGCGGGTACCAGCGCTTGCGGCCGACCGGGATCGGCCAGAGTATCGGGCAGCCGGACACCGTCAGCGCGTCCCCGATGTCGTGCACCAGCGCGCCGAGCACGATCGGCAGCCCCAGCCACAGATACTCCTGGCCGGGCGCCGTGAACAGCCAGTCGGAGCCGTTGCCCGGCTTGTCCAGCACGCCCGCGAGGATCCATGCGCTGGTCGCGGCCAGCAGCCAGACCAGGACATCGCTGCTGGAGCCCCGGGCCGCGCGCCACAGCAGGCCTTCGATGGCCAGCACCATGTGCACGAAGAGGATCGCCAGCACCGCCCAACGACCGCCGGTGATCGCCAGGACCGAGGTGCCCGCGCCGATCATGACCGCCCACAGCCAGGTGTGCGTGAGCGTGCGATGGCCTCCGGAGCGACGCGGGTCGCCCTGCTTCCTGGTCGCCTTGTAGACGGCGTACGACAGCTTGTCGACGATCTCGCACAGCCAGCGCGACAGCGGTCCGAAGGCCCGCGAGATCGTGGCCGCCTTGTGGTCGAGGTCCGGGGCGAGGGCCGCCCCGGCGCAGATCAGCGCGCCGACTAGGAGGACCGGCCAGGGCATTCCGTGCCCGGCGGCCGCCGCCGCCGCTCCGACGCCGAGCCAGGCTGCGGCGCCCGACAGTGAGTGTGCTGGTCCCATCATGGCCGTTGCCCGCCCCATTCCTCGTGTGCCGCTGTCCAGTTGACCGGGTTCGCTGACTTGTCGTCGGCGACACAGCGTAGCGTTTGCGATCTTCGTGCCCGCAGCCGATTCCCCGATGCGGCAGGAGGGCAGGCAAGATGGGTGGGTGACCCTCATCGATCAGCTGCCGCCGACCGCCGACCCCGACGCCCTCTACGAAGCCTTCGAGTCGTGGGCCGAGGAGCGCGGGCTCACCCTCTATCCCCACCAGGAGGAGGCGCTGATCGAGGTGGTCTCCGGCGCGAATGTGATCGTGTCGACGCCCACCGGCTCCGGCAAGAGCATGATCGCCGCGGGCGCCCACTTCGCCGCGCTGGCCCGGGACGAGGTCACCTTCTACACCGCTCCGATCAAGGCACTCGTCTCGGAGAAGTTCTTCGAGCTGTGCAAGATCTTCGGCACCGAGAACGTCGGCATGCTCACCGGCGACGCGTCCGTCAACGCCGACGCCCCGGTCATCTGCTGCACCGCGGAGGTGCTGGCGTCGATCGCGCTGCGCGACGGCAAGGACGCGGACGTCGGCCAGGTCGTCATGGACGAGTTCCACTTCTACGCGGAGGGCGACCGCGGCTGGGCCTGGCAGATCCCGATCCTGGAGCTGCCGCAGGCTCAGTTCATCCTGATGTCGGCCACGCTCGGCGATGTCTCGATGTTCGAGAAGGACCTCACCCGGCGCACCGGCCGGCCGACTGCGGTGGTTCGCTCGGCCACCCGTCCCGTGCCGCTGTCCTACGAGTACAAATTCACTCCGCTCACCGAGACCCTGACCGAACTGCTTCAGACCAAGCAGGCGCCGGTCTACATCGTGCACTTCACTCAGGCGCAGGCCGTGGAACGGGCACAGGCGCTGATGAGCATCAACATGTGCTCGCGCGAGGAGAAGGACCAGATCGCCGAGCTGATCGGCAACTTCCGCTTCACCACCAAGTTCGGCCGCAATCTCTCCCGTTACGTCCGGCACGGCATCGGTGTCCATCACGCCGGGATGCTGCCGAAGTACCGGCGTCTGGTGGAGAAACTCGCGCAGGCGGGTCTGCTGAAGGTCATCTGCGGTACGGACACACTCGGTGTGGGTGTCAACGTGCCCATCCGCACCGTGCTGTTCACAGCCCTCACCAAGTACGACGGCAGTCGCGTCCGCACGCTGCGGGCCCGTGAGTTCCATCAGATCGCCGGTCGTGCCGGGCGGGCGGGCTTCGACACTGCGGGCTTCGTCGTGGCCCAGGCGCCCGAGCACGTCATCGAGAACGAGAAGGCGCTCGCCAAGGCCGGCGACGACCCGAAGAAGCGCCGCAAGGTCGTCCGCAAGAAGGCGCCCGAGGGTTTCGTGGCCTGGACGGAGAACACCTTCGAGAAACTGATCACCTCCGAGCCGGAGCCGCTGACGTCCCGCTTCCGGGTGACGCACACCATGCTGCTGTCGGTGATCGCCCGGCCGGGCAACGCCTTCGAGGCGATGCGGCATCTCCTGGAGGACAACCACGAGCCGCGCAAGCAGCAGCTGCGGCACATCCGGCGTGCGATCGCGATCTACCGCTCGCTGCTGGACGGCGGCATCGTCGAGAAGCTCGACGAGCCGGACGCCACAGGCCGCATCGTCCGTCTCACCGTCGATCTGCAGCAGGACTTCGCGCTCAACCAGCCGCTGTCCACCTTCGCACTGGCCGCGTTCGAGCTGCTGGACCCGGAGTCGCCGTCGTACGCCCTGGACATGGTGTCCGTCGTCGAGTCCACGCTGGACGACCCGCGCCAGATCCTCGTCGCCCAGCTGAACAAGGCGAAGGGCGAGGCCGTCGCCGCGATGAAGGCGGACGGTGTCGAGTACGAGGAGCGCATGGAGCGCCTCCAGGACGTCACCTACCCGAAGCCCCTGGAGGAGCTGCTCTTCCACGCGTACAACACGTACCGCAAGAGCCACCCCTGGGTCGGCGACCACCCTCTGTCGCCGAAGTCGGTCATCCGGGACATGTACGAACGCGCGCTGTCCTTCACGGAGTTGGTGTCGGTCTACGAGCTGGCCCGCACCGAGGGCATCGTGCTGCGCTACCTCGCCAGCGCCTACAAGACCCTCGACCACAACATCCCGGACGACCTCAAGTCCGAGGACCTTCAGGACCTGATCGAGTGGCTCGGCGAGATGGTGCGCCAGGTCGACTCCAGCCTGCTGGACGAGTGGGAGCAGCTCGCCAACCCGGAGGAGATGACCGCCGAGGAGGCCCAGGAGAAGGCCGACGAGGTCAAGCCGGTCACCTCCAACGCGCGTGCCTTCCGTGTCCTCGTCCGCAACGCCATGTTCCGCCGTGTCGAACTCGCCGCGCTCGACCAGGTCGAGGAGCTGGGCGAGATGGACGCCGACGCGGGCTGGGACGCCGACGCCTGGGGCGAGGCGATGGACAAGTACTGGGACGAGTACGAGGACCTCGGTACCGGCCCCGACGCCCGCGGACCCAAGCTCCTGGTGATCGAGGAGGAGCCGGCGAACCGCCTGTGGCGGGTCCGCCAGATCTTCGACGACCCGAACAGCGACCATGACTGGGGCATCAGCGCGGAGATCGACCTCACCGCTTCCGACGCGGAGGGCCGCGCCGTGGTCCGCGTCACCGACGTAGGCCAGTTGTGAGCACAGGAGAAGCCCACCCATGACGACCAACCCGGCCGAGAGGCTCGTCGACCTGCTCGACCTGGAGCAGATCGAGGTCAACATCTTCCGTGGCCGCAGCCCGCAGGAGTCCCTGCAGCGGGTCTTCGGCGGCCAGGTGGCGGGCCAGGCGCTGGTCGCCGCCGCACGCACCACGGAAGGCGACCGCCCCGTGCACTCGCTGCACGCGTACTTCCTTCGCCCCGGGCGGCCGGGGGTGCCGATCGTGTACCAGGTCGAACGGGTGCGGGACGGCAGGTCGTTCACGACCCGTCGGGTCACCGCGGTGCAGCAGGGCCGCACGATCTTCAATCTCACCGCCTCCTTTCACAAGCCTGAACAGGGGAGTTTCGAGCACCAGTTGCCGCCGGCCCGCAAGGTCCCGGACCCGGAGTCGCTGCCGACGGTCACCGAGGAGATCCGGGAGCATCTGGGCGCGCTGCCGGAACAGTTGGAGCGGATGGCCCGGCGTCAGCCTTTCGACATCCGCTATGTCGACCGGCTGCGCTGGACCGAGGACGAGGTCAAGGGCGCCGAGCCGCGCAGCGCGGTGTGGATGCGGGCGGTCGGGCCGCTGGGCGACGACCCGGTCGTGCACACCTGCGCGCTGACCTACGCCAGCGACATGACCCTCCTGGACGCGGTCCGTATCCCCGTCGAACCGCTGTGGGGCCCGCGGAGTTTCGACATCGCGTCACTGGACCACGCCATGTGGTTCCACCGGCCCTTCCGCGCGGACGAGTGGTTCCTGTACGACCAGGAGTCGCCGATCGCGACCGGCGGACGGGGTCTCGCCCGGGGGCGGATCTATGACCTGGAGGGACGCCTGCTGGTGTCCGTCGTCCAGGAGGGACTGTTCAGGGCGCTGTAACCCGCGAGGTCCGGCGCCTGAGCCGCCTCAGCCAACCGCGGCGCGGTTCCGGCTCCTCGGGCCGGGGTGAGCCGAGGTGCCCCTGATGCGACGGCGCCGGGACCCGTCGTGCCGTGGGACGCGGCGCGGGCCGCATCACGCGTGCGTCCTCCAGAACCGCGGCCAGGTCGGCGCACAACAGATCGATCTCGTCCGGGTCGTCCGCGGTCATGATCTTCTCGGCGATGAGGGCAGCGGGCGAACCCGGTGCGCCGGACTCGGGGGCTCCGGACCGGAAGCGGTTCAGATGGGAGCGCTCATAGGGGTCGGGGACGATCTCCGCGATCTGGACGGGATCGAGGAAGGCGGCCAGCGCGCCGGCGCTCTCCCACGGGTCCTCGGCCAGGCGCAGCAGGAACCCGCGATGCCGTCCGCGCCAGTTACGTGCGCGCAGGTCCACTCCCGCGTCGAGCATGTCGCGCAACCCCTCGGGCATGCGGCGGTCGTTCAGCAGTGGGCTGTTGCGCTCGTCGGCGGCGAACCGCTTCAACTCCTCGGCCAGATACAGCCAGACCACGGCTCGATAGCGGTTCAGATAGAACTTGACCGGCACCACCAGCCCGAGACGGGCGAGGCGGGTGAACCGGCTTGCGGTCACGTCCAGGACGTCCGCGCCATCGGTGGTGCCCACGACCTTCACGCGGTCCAGCAATGAGTCGGGGAAGCCGTCCGCCGAACTCACCCGGTCGATCTCGGCGCGTGGGACTCGCCGGCCCCCGCCTCCCTCGTCGGGCACGGACTGGATCAGGCCGAGGTGGACGGCCAGGTCCAGCTCCCCTCGCTTCAGGCCCAGTTCACGGGCCGCTCGGCTCGGCGTGCAGGCAGGGTGGCGCGTTTGGGTGGCGGTCTCGCGTGACATGCTCGGTCTCCCCCGTGGAGTCAGTGGCTCACGCTCTGTGCGTTCGCCGTGACAAAACCGTAGCCGGTTCGCCGAATCTCGTGGCGAGCCTGTGGATAACTCCGCAAGGGGCGGCGAAACAGCAGGTCAGAGGTCTTTGAGTGGTGCCCGTTCGGGCTGTCGGGCGTCCACGTCGAGGTGCTCTCCGACCCGGTTGACGAGCAGGGTCATCTCGTAGGCGATCTGGCCGATGTCGGCGTCCGCGCCGCTGAGCACGCACAGACAGCTGCCGGTGCCCGCCGCGGTGACGAACAGTACGGCGTCATCGAACTCGACCATCGTCTGACGTACTCTGCCCGCGCCGAAGTGCCGTCCCGAGCCTTTGGCGAGGCTGTGCAGTCCGGACGAGACGGCTGCGAGGTGCTCGGCGTCCTCGCGGCGAAGTCCCGTACTCGCACCCGTCACCAGACCGTCGTTGGACAGCACCAGCGCGTGTCGCACATGATCGACGCGCTCGGTCAGATCGTCCAGTAGCCAGTCGAGCCCCTGGTTCTGCGCCATGTTCCGGTCTCCCCGTGTAGATGTCTCCCCCTGCACCGGAGGTCTCTTCGCCACCCTTCCCGACGATCCGGTTCCCGGGCAAGGAGGATGGGGGCATGGCGAAGAAGATGACCGATGAGGAATGGCGGGCGTTCGTCTCGCACGGCACGCGCACCGCGAAGCTGTCGACGGTGCGGGCCGACGGAAGCCCGCATGTGACCCCGATCTGGTTCGTGCTCGACGGCGACGAGCTGGTGTTCAACACGGGCAGTTCGAGCGTGAAGGGCCGCAATCTGGTGCGTGACGGCCGGGTGGCGCTGTGCGTGGACGATGACCGGCCGCCCTACTCCTTCGTGGTCCTCCAGGGCCGCGCGCGGATCTCGGAGGACCTCGAGGAGCTGAGGCACTGGGCCGGTCGTATCGGGGCGCGGTACATGGGTGAGGAGCGCGCGGAGGAGTTCGGGGCGCGCAATGGCGTCCCGGGTGAGCTCCTCGTCCGCGTCACGATTCAGAAGGTGCTGGCGGAGCGGGACGTGGCCGACTGACGGCGGTCCGTACGCCATCGGCGCCCGTGCCACCGGCGGGTCAGGAGAGGAGTCCCATCAGTCCTCACCCTGGGCGAGGATGCGGGCGAGGTCGCGGCTGAGGGCGCGCAGCTGGTCGGCCGACTCGGCAAGAGCGTCGGCCAGTTGCTCGACCTCGTGCGGCGTGTGGGTGCCTGTGATGTCGGCGCCCTCGATGTACAGGCCGACGGTGCGGTCGGCGCTGGAGAACGGGGCCTGGGTGAGGAAAGCACGGAACATTTCGCGGCCGCCGGGGGCGATGACGTGCTCGGGCCCGTCGTGGGAGATGTCGACCTTGTACTGGGTGAGGCCGTCAGCAGAGTGGCCGGTGCACCGGTCGGGTTCGTCGATCTCCAGGGGCTTGACCACGAAGACGGTGAGCGTGGCCTTGCGGGGCTCGGTGTTCATCGGGTCGGCGCCGGCAGGGTCGGGCACCGGTCAGCCGACGGAGTTGAGCAGCCGGGCGGTGTGCATCCGGCCGGCGTACTCGACGAGTCGGATCAGTACCTCCTTTCCCGAGGCCCGGTCCCGGGCGTCGCAGAGCACGACCGGCGTCCCCTGGTCAAGGTCGAGGGCGCGTGAGACGTCGTGGGCGCCGTAGGTCCGGGCGCCCGCGAAGCAGTTGACGGCCACGACGAACGGGATGTGCCGGTGCTCGAAGTAGTCCACGGCGGGGAAGCAGTCCTCCAGGCGCCGGGTGTCGGCGAGAACCACGGCACCCAGAGCGCCTTGTGACAGCTCGTCCCAGAGGAACCAGAAGCGGTCCTGGCCCGGGGTGCCGAAGAGGTACAGGGACAGCCCGGACCGGATGGTGATGCGCCCGAAGTCCATGGCGACGGTCGTGGTGACCTTCTGGCTCACGCCACCGGTGTCGTCGACCGACTGACCGGCCTCGCTGAGGAGTTCCTCAGTACGCAGCGGCCGGATCTCGCTGACGGCGCCCACCAGGGTGGTCTTGCCCACGCCGAATCCGCCGGCGACAAGAATCTTCAACGCCAGGGCGGCCGTGTCGGCCTCGGAGGCGTCGGAGTGCTCGGGGACCATCGATCACTTCTCTCGGGAGTACCGGCATTTTTCGAGGTATCTATGTGAAGTCAGCATCATGACAACTACCGCCGCACTTCGTGGGGTTGGAACGGTTTTGGCTCGATGCGACCGTCTCGTTCCGGTTCGGTGTCTCATCTACAGCGCTCGCAATCCGGCGATCACCTCGCGCAGGATCCGCTCGTCGGGGAGCTGCGCGGGCGGCACCGGACGGCTGACGGTGACGCGCCCCAGTTCCAGGAGGTCGCCGAGCAGCACCCTGACGACTCCGACGGGCAGATCTGCTCCCGCGGCGAGCTCGGCGACCGACTGGGTCTCCGGTCGGCACAGGTCGATCAGGGACCGGTGTTCCGGCCCGAGCGTGGTGTCGTCGCCGGTGCCGCTCGCCGTGGTGGCGAGTGTGACGAGGGCGATCAGGTCGAAACGCACCCCGCTGGGGCCTGGTCTGGTGCGTCCACCGGTCATGGCGTACGGGCGGACCAGAGGCCCGGCCTCGCCGTCGTACCACTGGCTGCCCGGCTCGCGCGGGGCGCCGTTCGTGTCCTCGGTCATGCGCGCGGACCGCCCTTCCGGCTCATCCCGTGGCGGGTGGCCGCGCGGCCGCGCGTGGCGGTGTGTAGAGGTGCTCGCCGACCCGTTTGACCAGCCGTGCCATCTCGTACGCCACCAGCCCGATGTCGGCGGTCACGGCGGTGAGGACGGCGAGGCAGGAGCCGTCGCCTGCGGCCGCGACGAACAGGAAGGCGTCGTCCATCTCGACCATGGTCTGACGGACCCCACCGGCACCGAAGTGCCGCCCCACGCCCTTGGCCAGGCTGTGGAAACCGGAGGCGACCGCGGCGAGGTGCTCGGCGTCCTCACGGCGTAGGTCCGTGGACGCGCCCACGGCGAGCCCGTCGTTGGACAGCACCACGGCGTGCCGCACCTCTCTGACGCGCAGCACCAAGTCGTCGAGCAGCCAGTCCAGTTCGCCGGACCTCTGGGCGGCTCTCATGCTCGGATCCTGGATCATGCGGGGTCTCCTTCAGTGCTGTCGCCGCGCCGCGTGGGTTCTGGGGTGGCGCCGCGACCGGGTTGCCTGCCGCCGCCGCGCGCCCAGCCGTCGCGGTAGGCGGCCATGCGGTCCCTGACGAGTTCGGGGGTGCGCCGGTCGTCGTCGTGGAAGGCGGTCGTCCCGGCCTGTTCCTCGATGCGCCCTTCGCGTAGTTGGGGGGCGAGGCTCGCCTGGCGTACGCGGCGTGGCAGGTCGTCGGCGGCTATGGAGTCGTCCGTTGGGCGGTGTAGTCGCAAGGTGGTGACTCCGGGGGGTGGGGTGTGGTTCGCCGTCCGGGTCTCGGTCGGTGCGGGAGCCACCAGGGCGGGCCGGTCGGCGGCCGCCTGGACGGGCTCCTGGTGCCTCTCCGTGACGGGCACACGCGCGTGGTCGTGTTCCGCCAGCCGCGGGGGGTCCGCCGCCGCGCCGGGGGAACGTTCCGCGGAGGCGCCGTGCAGCAGGGCTGTGGGCAGTAGGACGACCGCGGTCGTGCCGCCGTAGGGCGAGGTGCGCAGGTGCACCTTGATGCCGTGTCGGGCGGCGAGCCTGCTGACCACGAAGAGGCCGAGACGGTCGCTGTCGAACAGGTCGAGCGCCTCGGACTGTTCGATGCGCCGGTTGGCCTCGGTCAGGGTCTCCTTGCCCATGCCGAGGCCGCGGTCCTCGACCTCGACGGCGTATCCATTACCGACGGGTTCGCCGGTGACGCGCACGCGCGTGTGGGGCGGCGAGAACTGGGCGGCGTTCTCGACGAGCTCGGCGAGAAGGTGGGTGAGGTCGGCGACGGCCGCGCCGACGACGGAGGTCGCGGGCAGCTGACGTACCTCCACGCGCGCGTAGTCCTCCACTTCGGAGACGGCCGCGCGGACCACGTCGGTGAGGGAGACCGCCATCCGCCAGGCGCGTCCGGGCGCCGCCCCGGAGAGGATGATCAGGCTCTCGGCATGGCGCCGCATGCGGGTGGTGAGGTGGTCGAGCCGGAAGAGGTCGCTCAGTTCGTTCGGGTCGTCGGAGCGCCGTTCCATGCTGTCCAGGAGGGTCAGTTGGCGGTGGACGAGCACCTGGCTGCGGCGGGCGAGGTTGACGAAGACGCCGGAGATGCCGCTGGCGAGTTCGGCGCGCTCCACGGCAGCTCTGAGGGCGGCGCGGTGGACGGTGCCCAGGGCCTCGCCGACCTGGCCGGTCTCGTCCTCGGCGGGCGGCCCTGTGGGTGCCTCGGCCCGGATGTCGATCTCCTCTCCGGCGCGCAGCTTCCGCATGGCCTCGGGCAGTTTGCGCCGGGCGATCTCCAGGGCGCTGTTGCGCAGGCTGACCAGCTCGACCACCAGGCCGCGGCCGATGCGGACGGAGATCACGAGCGAGGCGATCACAGCGACGAGGCCGAGCAGGACCGCGGCGCCGGCCGCGGTGAGCAGACCACGGGCGAAGGGGTCGGCGCGCTCCGCGACATCGCGCCCCGCGTCCTGCTCGATGGCCCGCATGGCGCCCTGCACGCGTGCGTGTGCCTTGCTCCAGACGCCTTCTGGCGCCGCGTCGATCGAGCCCGCGCGGGGTGACATGGCGAGGACCTTGTCCTCGACGGCCGTCACGGTCGCGTAGTCACTGCCGTCGGCGAGGCTCTGCCAGGCCGCGCCTTCGGATCCGCGGAGGTCGGCCACGGCGGACGCGGTGAGGGTACGGCGGGTGTCGACGGCTCCGGTGAACAGCCGCAGCCGCTCTCCGTCGAGGTGTCCGGCCAGGCGTGCGCTGCCCAGCACCACGTCCTCCTGGGCCAACGCCTCTCCCGCGCGGGCGAATTCGAGCAGCACGCGCGCATCGGAGCCGAGCTCGGCGTCCTGGATGCCCGTGAGGGCGCCGCCCACCGAGAAGGCGGTCGCGATGGTGATCGTGTAGCGCCCGTAGGCCTCGTCCCAGCCCGAGCGGCGGTCGAGAACGGCACTCCGCAGGGCGCTCAATTGCTCGGCGCCGCTGACGAAGGCCTGGAGTCGTCCGGCGACTCCGGCGGGGAGATCTCCTCCGTCGGCGACGGTGTTGCGGTCGCCCAGCCGGAGCCGCGCCACGGCCTTGTCGGTGTCCTGAGCGCGCTTCCTCAAGTCATCGCCGCGTCCCGTTGACGGGTCGGTGGCGTAGCGCACGGCGGCCGCGCGTTCGGCCTGGAGGGCGGTCACGGCCGCGGTGACGGGGGTCCTGATCTCCGAGTCGACATGCTGCAACTGACGCAGCCTGGAGACGTCCTGCGCGGTGGTGACCGTGGCGTAGGCCCACAGGGCCAGCAGCGAGACGACGGGCACCATCAGCAGACAGATGATCTTGGCGCGGACGGTGCGCGGACGTATGGGCCAGTGCTCCGCGCGCGGGGGCGGCGTCCCGCCCGGGGGCTCGTCCGGTCCTTCGTCGGCCGGTGGTCCGGCGTGGGCGCGGCGGCCGCGCGCCGGAGGCGGTGCCGACGTGTCGGCGTCGGCTGCGGTGGTCCTACGGGGTGGGCGCATGGCCTCCTCGCTCGGAAGTGGTTCGGGGCATGCCGTCAGGCCTCGCGGGTGCGGTCCGGTCGCGCTAGCCCGCGACGCCTTCGACCGATCTCTGGGCCGACGCGGACGCCTCGCGCTCCCCCGTGGTGGGCGACAGCGCGACGAAGGCGGAGGTGAGGAAGAGGTACGACCCGAGGCCGACGGCGAGGGGGAAGATGAACTGCATCGCCGTGGCCCCGGGCAGGACCTCGTCGGAGGGTGTGACCTCCACGCCGACCGCGAACATGCCGGTGTAGTGCATGCTGCTGACCGCCGCGCCCATGATCAACGAGGCGATGGTGACGGCGACGGGCGACTTGATGTTGAGCGCGGCCCACAGCGCCGCGGTCGCCGCGACCACGGCGATCAGTACGGAGAGGCCGACCAGCAGGGGGTCGTAGGTGACGTCGCCGTGCAGTCGTACGGCGGCCATGCCCAAGTAGTGCATGCTCGCGACGCCGAGACCGGTGGTGAGACCGCCCACGAAGAGCGCGCGGGCGCGGTCACGGCCGTATCCGACGGCGAAGACGCCGGCGCATACGACGGCCATGGCGACGAGGAGGCTCAGGATGGTGAGCGGCACGTCGTAGCGGATGTCGGTGCCACCGACGCTGAAGCCCAGCATGGCCACGAAGTGCATGGTCCAGATGCCGGTGCCGATCGCCGAGGCGGCGGTGACGAGCCAGTTGCGGCGCGACCGGCCGGTGGCACCGAGCGCGCGGACGGTGCAGCGCAGGCCGAGCGCGGCACCGGTGCAGGCCATGACGTACGACAGCACGGGGGTCAGCCAGCCGAGGGCGGCGTGGTCCAGGTGTCCCATGGCCACGGGACGCTAGCCGGGGCAGGGGCGCACGAAGGGGGCGCATTTCGAAAGCTGTTGGAATATGACGTCGTGATGCATCGGAACGACCGCGTCACGCTCGAACATGCGCACAGCGGCGTCATCCGTGCCGGTGAGGGATCATGCGGAGCATGAGCGACGACCACACACACGTGCAGGAGTTCTTCACGGCCCGCGCCGCCGACTGGGACAGCAAATTCCCCGACGACGGGCCCGTCTACGCGGCCGCGGTCGCCGAGCTCGGGCTGCGCGAGGGCGCTCGCGTCCTCGACGCGGGCTGCGGCACCGGGCGTGCCCTGCCGCCGCTGCGTGCCGCCGTGGGGCCCTCCGGAGTGGTCCTGGGTGCCGATCTGACCCCGGCCATGCTGGAGGCCGCCGTACGGGCAGGACGGGACGCGGACGGGCAGTTGCTGCTCGCCGACGTGGCCGCGCTTCCGTTGCGGGCGGATTCGCTCGACGCGGTGTTCGCGGCCGGCCTGATCGCGCACCTGCCCCATCCCGCCGAGAACCTGCGGGAGTTGGCCCGGGTGGTGCGCCCCGGCGGCACGCTGGCGCTGTTCCATCCGATCGGACGAGCGGCGCTCGCGGCACGCCAGGGCCGGCAGATCACCCCGGAAGACCTACGGGCCGAGCCCAACCTGCGTCCGCTGCTGGCCGGCTCCGGATGGCGTATGACGTCGTACGTCGACGAGGACGACCGCTTCCTGGCGTTGGCCTCGCGGGATTCCTGACGGCTCACCCCCGCCCGACGACGACCGCGACGAAGGCGTCGGGATTGTCGAACATGACGTTGTGGCCGGCTCCGGGCACGGTCACCACACGCACACCCGCTGCCTCCAGGGCTCGCCTCCCGAGGAGTTCACCGCTCGACTCGCCCTGAAGGAACACGCGGTCGACCGACAGTCCTTCGAGGATGTCCCGCATGATCGGCACGGAACCGCGCCGCAGCGCCACGGCACTGCGGTGCAGGGCCCGCGGGTCGGCCAGCCGCATGGTCGCCGCCCACACGGGCCCGACGGCTTCCAGCACACTCGCGTGGGCGCCTGCGACGTAGTCCTCCTCCTCGTATGCCGTGATCCATGCGCTGCCCGCGGCGGGCGGGGGCGAAGCGTCGAGGTTGGCCTCGGTGAGGACCAGCCGGGAGACGAGGTCGGGCCGCCGATGAACGAGCACGATGGCCACGGAGCCGCCCATGCTGTGCGCGATCAGTTCGGCGCCACCGAGCCCCGCCGCGTCCAGGGCCACGGCCAGGGCGTCCGCGTGCTCCTCCAAGGTGTAGCCGAAGCTCTCGGGCCGGTCGCTGATGCCATGCCCCGGAAGGTCGACGAACAGGGTCCGCCGACCCGCGAGTTCGGGCCGGGCCGCGACATGGGCGTGGTACACGGAGGAGACCGACCCCAGTCCGTGCACATACACGCGCGCGGGCCCCTCCCCCGGCGCCTCCGTCCATCGGATGCAGCTGCCCTTGCCGTCGAATTCGGCCTGCTTCATCGAGCCCCCTCGGAATCATGACCAGCACCCGCACTATATACATCGCAACAGATGTATCAAGCATCCGATGTATCCACCTCACGATGTACAGCGGATCCGCGCAACAATGTGGCCATGCTTGAGCTCGCCATCCTCGGATTCCTCTACGACACCCCGCTCCACGGCTACGAGCTGCGCAAACGCATCGCGGCACTGACCGGGCACGTGAAACCCGTCGCCGAGAGCACGCTGTACCCCGCGATCAAAAGGCTGGAGAAGGCCGACCTGCTGGCCCGGACCACCGAACCCGGATCCGTGGCCGCTCCACGTCACGTCCTGACTCTCACCGAGCAGGGCAGACGGGAACTGCGCCGCCGCCTCGCCGAACCGGACCCGCGTGACATCAGCGACGAGAACCGGTGGTTCACGCTGCTCGCGTTCCTGCGGCACCTGGACGACACCGCCGCCCAGTCAGCCGTACTGCGGCGTCGGCTGGCCTTCCTCGAGGAGCCGGCGAGCTTCTTCTACGACGGCGACCGGCCCCTGCGCGCAGAGGAACTGGACGATCCGTTCCGGCGCGGCATCCTGACCATCGCGCGGGCCACGTCCAGGGCCGAGCTCACCTGGCTGCGCGAGACGATCGCCTCACTCGACGACTGATCCGTGAGGTCATTCGGGCCGTCGAGAGCCCTTCACCCCGTCGTCCCTCTTCTGCCGTCGAGGCTCCAACTCTACGTTGATTAGGAGGAGATGAACGATCAACCAGTTGAGCCACAGAGGGGGAAGGTGGTCACCATGTGGGGCAGGGTGCGCAAGGCGGGTGCGAGACTGCGGCAGGCCTTTCGGACGGACCCGGACATCGACAGGGACATGGTCAGGACCAAGGACAGGGACAGGCGGCCGCACAACCTGTTCGAGGCCGCCGCCGTCTATGTGTCTGCCTGCGCGGAGGACGACCAGGATCAGATCGACGAGGCCTCAGGCTGGGTGTCGCCGGAGGCGCTGTCGTTCGGGGTGAATGAGCTGGCGTGCCGCGCCGTCATCGCGCTCGCCAGGGAGCGGGACGAATCACCGCAAACCGTGGCCCGGTCCCTCCTCGGGCTCCCGGCGTCCTGACAGCATGGGCAAAATCACGGCCGATTCGCCCCGTCCGGTCGGAAAACTGCAGCTCCGGGTGTGCCTGGGAGTCGTGACAAGCGGCTTCCTGTCGCACTAGGGTGCGCGCCGATGGACGAACCGATGGGGAGGCTGGGATGGCCGGGACGGACGAGGAGGCCGTCGCCGCCGCGGACGATGCGCTGTATGTGCTCACGGCGGTGCTGCTGACGCCGGCGAAGTTCCCGAGCGTGCTGGGCGACGACTACCCGGAGGCCTGCGCCGCGCTCGGCCTCGCGCCGCTCGCCGACGGCTACGGTCTGGTGCTCGGCCAGGACGGCGACGGTGCCCGTTGGACCGTCGTCATCGACGACGTCTCTCTGGTCGCCGTCGCCATCGCCTCCTGGGACTGCGGCATGGAGTACGACCTGTCACCCGACGAACGCACGGTCGTGGCCGCGCTGCCAGGATGGCCCCTGGCGGTCGCCGTCGCCGCGCCCAATGTGCCCGCGCCGCACGACCCCGACCTCGAGGACGAGGACGGTCCGGTGCTGGCCCCGCCGGACACGAGCGTGTGGGGTCCGGCTCAACGGCGCTTGGGCGCCGACGAGATCGCGCTGCAATGGGCGATCTGGCGGGAGCAGATCGACGACAGCAAGTTCGTGCAGCCCGGCGGTGCGGCGGACGCCGCCGAGGACGCGGACGGCGACGAGGACGCAGGCTCGGACGGCGACAAGGACGGGGCTCCGAAGGCAGCGGACACCGAGCCGGGCGAGCAGGGCGAGAACCGGGGTGGCCACAGCGGTATCCGGCGGGTTCTCGCCGAGGCACGCGCGTACGTGGAGTCCCCGCCGCCCCTCGGCCGTGTCCGCTCCTCCTTCGCATCGGGCGACGCGCGGACCCTGCGCGCGGACGGCCCCGGCTGGTCGCTCGTCGCCAGGACCGACGACATCGCGTTCGTGCTCTTGGACGACGAACCCGGCGAGGTCCTGCCGGTGGGCCGAGGACCGCAGCTGCCCGGGCTGCTGGAGGCGCTCGACAAGATGGCCGTGCGCCCGATCTGAGCGGCGCGTAGGGCGGGAGACAGGCAGGAACGACCCCGCGGGAAACGGATCGACACTCGGCGCGGCTGGCCGCTCCCTCCGTTGGCCGTGTAGCGCGGCCCCATCTCACGGCGGCGCTCCATGTGGGCCCAACCCATGGATGGCCGGGAGTCGGCCCCGCACCATGAGGCAGCTTCGCGTTTCCGCTTCTCCATGCCCCGTCTCCCCTCTGCCAGGAGGCCTCCATGCGCCTGTCCCGGGCTGTTCCGTTTCTCGTCGCGAGCGTGCTGGCCGCAGGCCTCGGCGGGTCGGCTCCCGCAGCGGCCACGGCGGTCGGTGAGCGGCACTGCGCTCGCCAGGACCTGGTGCTGGTACCGGGCGCGGCGTTCCAGCAGAGCGCCTGTCTGCCGGATCTGACCACGACGGGGCTCATCGGCACGCCCTATACCGACACCGCCGACCAAGCCGGCCTGACCGCACGAGGCACTCGGACACCGGCCGGTGTTCCCGGCCTCCAGATCGACGGCTACTTCCCCGACTCCTCTCACTTCAACGCCACGCACGGCTGGCGGCACGACGCCCAGTTCGTGATCCGGCTGCCGGACCGTTGGAACGGTGGACTGGTCGTCACCGGCGCTCCGGGCACCCGCAAGCAGTACGCGACGGACAAGGCGATCTCCGACCAGGTGCTCGCGCTGGGCTACGCCTACGCGGCGACCGACAAGGGGAACAGCGGTGCCGACTTCTACCGGGACGGCGAGCGTCCCGGTGACGCGGTCGCCGAGTGGAACGCTCGGACCACGCAGCTCACCCGAGCGGCGCGCACGGCGGTGACCCGGCGCTATGGGCACGCACCCCGTCGTACGTACATGACGGGGATCTCCAACGGCGGGTATCTGACGCGCTGGCAGCTTGAGAACCATCCCGAGCTGTACGACGGCGGCGTCGACTGGGAGGGCGCCCTGTGGACCGCGCGCGGACCGAACCTCCTCACCTCCTTGCCCACGGCAGTAGCGCGCATGCTCGGCTCGGCGCGGGACGAGGACATGTACGCGGCCGGATTCGCGCGAGGCTCGGAGTTTCTGTGGCCGTACCACGAGCAGGCCTACTGGGGAGTCACCCAGAAGATCTACCGCGCCGAGTTCGACCCGGCGTACGACCCCGGTTGCCCCGGCCCGTCCGCCGGAACCACGCCGGAGCAGATCCTGGCGCCATGCCCCACCGATGCCAGGTACGACTACGCATCGCGGCCCGCGTCCGTCCGTCATGCCGTGGCCCGCGTGGCCCTCACCGGGCGTATCGGCAAACCGCTGATCACCCTGCACGGCGATCTGGACGCACTGCTGCCGAAGGCGGCCGACTCGGACGTGTACGCGCGCATGGTCGATGCGAGCGGGCGGGGCATGCTGCACCGCTACTACACGATCGCCGGCGGCACACATGTCGACGGGCTGTACGACACCTATCCGGACCGGCTCCGTCCGATCCTGCCCTGCTACCGGTCGGCCTTCGACGCGCTGGTCTCATGGGTGGAGCGGGGCACCCCACCGCCCGCGGACCGGACCGTCGGCCAGCCTGCGAGCGGTGATGTGCTCAACTCCTGCGCGATGTCCGCCCCTGGCACGCCGGCGGGGTGACGGTCAGCGACCGAGCTCCTTGCGCGTGGCACGGCGCAGCCTGCGCCGCTGTGACGGGTCGAGCGTGAGGTACGCGGCGGCCGGGACTCCCAGAACTATCAGGAGCGCGGCCCACCACGGCAGCCATATCAGCAGGATGAGGCCGGCCGCCACACCCCCCGCGGCGATCTTCGCGTTCTTCGACATGTGCGTCGCCTCCTTCGCGGCCACTGCCGCTCTCTGTCCTGAAAACGGGCCCGCGCTCCCGGCAGTTCCGAACCGCGACCCTGAGACGACCCTGAGGTGCGGCCCCTACTGGTCGCGGGGCCCGGAGACGGCCGATGCGCGGTCCGATCGGTCGAGGAGCCGGGCTCCGCAAGGGGCAGATACCCACGCCAAGCCTGAGTGACCCAGGTCACGACACCAGCATGCCGGATAGACCATCGAGTGCTGTACCCTCGACCACTCGAAGTCGAGTAGTCAAATTTGAGGAGTGTTGCAGAGCTGTGCCGAGGCTGCCCGAGGCAACACCGTCCGAGATTTCCGAACTGATCGACTGTCGGGCCGTTTTCGTGCCCTCAGACCCGGCGCGCACCGGTCGGGTCGCCTTCTGGCGAGCCGACGGCTCCGCCGTGCCACCCGTCGCCGCCGGATCCGTCGAGGAGCTGGACGTCGTCCTGCCCGGCGACGACGGTGTCGAGCTGGTGACCGTACCGGCCGTTCTCCTGCCGGTGCGGGCCGCCCTGCCCGTGCTCACGCGTGCGCGTACCTCCGCGCGGGCGCCCCGAGCGGGCGCTTTCTGGGGCGCGGCCGCCGTGCTGGCCCTGCAGTGCGTGGCACGGGGACTGCTATTGCCCGGTCTGTCGGCAGACGACCACGATGCCTGGCGCGCCGGTCCGCTGCGGCCGGAGGACATCGACAGGATCCGCGCCCTCGCCGCCGCGATGCCGCCCGAGGCGCACGCCGTGCCACTGAACGGCATGGTGCCGCCGAGGCTGCCGGACCCGGAGCGGCTGCTGCGGGCGTTCCTGGACGCCGTCGCCGACGCCCTGCCACGCTCCCCCGCCGCGGCGCTTGTGACGGGCGGGCCCGCCTACGCGGCACAGGAGCCGCAGCACGTACCCGCACTGCGCGCGTGGGCCGCTGATGTCGCCGCCGGTCACGACGCGGGCGTACGTCTCTCCCTGCGCCTCGAAGTGTCCGGCCTCGACGAGGCGGATCAGGACGCCGGGGCGTTGTCGTTCCGGGCAGTGCTCCAGGTGCACAGCGTCAGTGATCCGACGCTGGTCGCGGATGCCGCCGATGTGTGGACGGGGTCGGATGCCTTCGGCCCGGGCGCGCGGATGGACGCCCTGCTGGCACTGCGCCGCGCGGCAAGGGCCTGGGCGCCGCTCACACGGCTGCTCTCGGCCGCCGTGCCGGACTCGGCGGAACTCGCCGACGACGAGGTGACCGACCTTCTCAGGGAGGGCGCTCGGGTCCTGGCCGGAGCCGGCGTCGACGTGCACTGGCCCAAGCACCTGGCCCGCGAACTGACCGCACGCGCGGTGATTGGTCCGCCGGACGACGAGTCCGCGCCCACCAGGCTCACGTCGGACACGCCGTCGTTCCTGTCCGCGGACGCGCTGCTCGCCTTCAACTGGTCGTTCGCGCTGGGCAACCAGCGGCTCACGCGCGAGGAGCTGGACCGCCTGGCGGAGGCGAATCGCCCCGTGGTGCGGCTGCGCGACCAGTGGGTCCTCGTCGACCCTCAGGAGGTGCGCAGCGCCCGCGCGCAGCAGGACCACAAGGTGACGCCCATCGACGCGCTCGGGGCCGCGCTGACGGGCTCCACCGAGGTCGACGGCCGTCAGGTCGAGGTGCGGTCCACAGGCTGGCTGGCGGCACTACGCGAACGCCTCGCGGACCCGGAGGGGCAGGAGCCGGTGGGCCAGCCGGCCGCGCTCACGGCCACGCTGCGGGACTACCAGCGGCGGGGGCTGAGCTGGCTGGCGCACATGACGTCCCTGGGCCTCGGCTGCTGTCTGGCGGACGACATGGGCCTCGGCAAGACGATCACGCTGATCGCGCTGCATCTCCACCGGCAGTCGGACGCCTCGTCCGCCGGCCCGACGCTGGTGGTGTGTCCGACGTCCCTCATGGGCAACTGGCAGCGCGAGATCGAGAAGTTCGCGCCCGGCACGCGCGTGCGCCGATTCCACGGTTCGCGGCGCGACCTCGGCTCCGTGGCGGACGGAGAGTTCGTGCTCACCACCTACGGCACGATGCGTCTGGACGCGGGCCGTCTCGCCGAGGTGACCTGGGGCATGGTCGTCGCGGACGAAGCCCAGCATGTGAAGAACCCGTACTCGGCGACGGCACGGGAGCTGCGGTCCATCGGGGCACGCGCACGCGTGGCGCTCACCGGCACGCCGGTCGAGAACAACCTGTCGGAGCTGTGGGCGATCCTCGACTGGACGACTCCGGGTCTGCTGGGCCGTCTGGGCACCTTCCGCGCGCGGTACGCCCAGGTGATCGAAGGCGGCCAGGACCCTGCCGCCGCGGAACGGCTCGCCCGGCTCGTCCGCCCGTTCCTGCTGCGTCGGCGCAAGTCCGATCCGGGGATCGCGCCGGAGCTCCCGCCGAAGACGGAGACCGATCGCGCGGTGTCCCTCACCGCGGAGCAGGCGGGCCTGTACGAGGCCGTGGTCCGCGAGACGCTCATGGAGATCGCCGAGGCCGACAGCATGGCGCGGCGCGGCCTGATCGTGAAGCTCCTGACGGGCCTGAAGCAGATCTGCAACCACCCGGCGCAGTACCTCAAGGAGGAGCGGCCGAGGATCACCGGCCGCTCGGGGAAGCTGGAGTTGCTGGACGAGTTGCTCGACACCATCCTCTCCGAGGAGGCGGGCGTGCTGGTCTTCACGCAGTACGTGCGGATGGGGCGGCTCATCCAGGAGCACCTGGCGGCACGCGGCGTGCCCTCCCAGTTCCTGCACGGCGGAACGTCCGTCGCCGAGCGCGAGACCCTCGTGCGGCGCTTCCAGGACGGTGAAGTGCCTGTGTTCCTGCTGTCGTTGAAGGCCGCGGGCACCGGACTGAACCTCACCCGCGCGGAGCATGTCGTGCACTACGACCGCTGGTGGAACCCTGCCGTCGAGGCGCAGGCGACCGACCGCGCGTACCGCATCGGCCAGACCCGGCCGGTGCAGGTGCACCGGCTGATCGCCGAGGGGACCATCGAGGACCGCATCGCCGACATGCTGAGCCGCAAGCGGGAGCTCGCCGACGCGGTGCTCGGCGCGGGCGAGGCGGCACTCACGGAACTGACGGACGCGGAGCTGGCCGATCTGGTGGAGCTGCGAGGGGGCACGCGATGACTCGCCATGAAGGTGACCTGGAGCGCACGTTCGCGGCGCTGCCGCCGGCGCACGGGCGGGGGTTCGCGCAGACCTGGTGGGGCCAGGCCTGGCTGAAGGCGCTGGAGGAGACGGCGCTGGACTCGGGGCAGCTCAAGGCCGGTCGCAGGCTCGCCCGCGCGGGGGCAGTCGGTGCGGTGTCGGTGCGCCCGGGGCGCATCACGGCCGTGGTGCAGGACGCCGACCGTGCGGCGCACCGGGCCGATGTGCTGTTGGAGGAGCTGACCGCGGAGCAGTGGGACCGCTTCCTCGACATGGCGGTGGAACGGGCCGGGCACGTCGCCGCGCTGCTGGACCGGAAGATGCCGCCGCACCTTGTGGAGGACGCGGCCGCCACCGGCATCGAACTGCTGCCGGGCATGGGCGACCTGGAGCCGGAGTGCGGCTGCGATGCCTGGGACCACTGCGGGCACACGGCGGCCCTGTGCTACCAGGTGGCCAGGCTGCTGGACCAGGACCCCTTCGTCCTGCTGCTGATGCGCGGACGCGGCGAGGACGACCTCCTGAACGCTCTCCAGGCCCGTAGCGCCGCCCCCACCGCCGGCGGGCCCGAGCCGGCCCGGCGCGAGGGTGTGGACGCCGCTGAGGCGTATGCGACGGGCGACATCCTGCCGCCGCTGCCCGCTCTGCCCGAGCTGCCCGCCGAGCCGGGGGTGCCGCCGTCCCTCGACACTGAGACATCCGCGGCGTCCGGCGTCGAGCCTGCCGCCCTGGAGTTCCTCGCCGCCCGAACCGCGACGGAGGCGCACCGCCTGCTCGCGCAGGCTCTGCGTACCGGTCCCGAAGAGCACGTCGCCGAAGCCGAGTTGACGCCGGGCCAGGACGCGGTGCGCCTCGCGGCGGGCTCCCCGGCTGACGACGTGGCCGAGCGGTTGGCCGACGGCTCGGGGCGCGGCCGGGAAGGGCTGGCGACGGCCGTACGCGCCTGGCACCTCGGGGGCGTCGCCGCACTGGTCGTCCTCGACGAGGAGTGGACCGTCCAGGGCGAGACACACGCACGCGCGTGTGCCGCTCTGGAATCGGCCTGGGACGAGGAGGAGCGGCCGTCGCTGCGGGAGCAGGGCAACCGGTGGACGGTGGTCGGTGCGCCGGGCCAACTGCGCCTGGGGCGGGACGGACGCTGGTGGCCGTATCGGGAGGAGCGGGGCCGCTGGGTGCCGGCCGGCGCTCCCACGCGGGACCCGGCGACAGCGCTGGCCGCCGCGTTGCAGGCGGCCGAGGAGGAGCGGCCGTAGCAGATCCGGCGGGAGCTTCCTGCGGGCGAACCCGCCCGGCCGCTAGGCCAGTTCGGCACTCATCGTGACTTCGGCTCGATGAGTGCCCGTCGTCCCGTGTTCATCCCACGGTATTCCGGTGTTCCGCGCGGGCTCCAAATCTGGCCACTGTCAGCGAACTTGGTCCTCAGGAGGCCCGAATGTCACCGCTCGCCACAGGCCGGCGCCGCGCTCACCGTCTCGTCGCCGGGGGCGTGCCCCTCGCCGTGATCGCGGCGCTCGTGGCCGCCGGGCCCGCAACCGGTGCCGGTGCCGGTGCCGGTGCCGGTGTCGGTGCCGGTGTCGGTGGCAAGGACGGCACGCACGGCACAGACGCGCGCGTTGTGCGTACGGCCACCCTTGGTGACATCCCGCTCGGCGCCTTCAGCAACGCGCTGCTGCCGGGCAGCGTCGCCGACGACCGGGGGGTGGACCTGGGCGGCATAGGGAGCGACATCTACCCGGCGGGCCGCAAGGGCGAGTTCTGGACGGTCACCGACCGCGGGCCCAACGGCCAGATCAAGGTGGACGGCAAGAAGCGCCGAACGTTCCCCGTGCCGGGCTTCGACCCGGCGATCGTGAAGATCCGGGTGACGGGCAGCTCGGTGAAGGTGCTGGACGCGATCCCGATCACCACGGCGTCCGGGAAGCCCGTCACGGGGCTGTCGAACCAGGAGGGGCGCGACGAGGCGCCGTACACCTATGACGCGCGGACCCCTCTGGCCTTCAATCCGAACGGGCTGGACACGGAGGGCATCGTGCGGGCCGCCGACGGGAGTTTCTGGCTCGTCGACGAGTACGGGCCCTCCCTGGTGCATGTCTCCGCGCGCGGGAAGGTCCTCACCCGCTACGTGCCCGAGGGCCTCGGTCTGACCGGGACGGACTACCGCGTGGTGGAGGCGCTGCCTTCGGTCCTGCTGCACCGGAAGATCAACCGTGGTTTCGAAGGGCTGGCTCAGCTGCCGGGCGGCGATCTCGTGTTGGCCGTGCAGAGCCCGCTGTCGCTGCCCGACACGGATGCCGGGGAGGCTTCGCGCACCACGCGGCTGCTGCGCTTCTCGCCGAAGAAGAAGGCCGTCACCGCGGAGTACGCGTACCGCTTCGACCCGGTGAACGTCGTGGACCCGAGCGAGGACGACACCTCCGAGCTGAAGATCTCGTCCGTCGTGGCCGTGGGCGGGAACCGGCTGCTGGTGGAGGAGCGCACCGACAAGGCGGCGCGTCTGCACCTGGTGCGACTGGACCGTTCGGCGAACATCCTGGGCAGCCGGTGGGACGACGACACCACGGCTCCGTCGCTGGAGCAGCTCGACGACCCGGCGGCCTCGGGCGTTCCGGTGCTGTCCAAGCGGCTGCTCGTCGACCTCGGCAAGGTCGCCGGTGTGCCGGGGAAGATCGAGGGCATCGCGCGCGTGGACCACGACGCGCTCGCCCTGATCAACGACAACGACTTCGGGATGACGGACGGCGCGGAGGCGTTCGACGCCGAGGGACGGCTGGTCGACAGCGACGTCGAGACGTCCGTGATCTACGTGCGGCTGCCGCACGGCATCTGACGCCTGTCGCACAGCGCCCGGCCACGCTCGCGTGGCCGTCGGGGAGCGGTACGCGTGCGTGCCGCTCCCCCACTCGTGCTCTACGGCAGTTCGTCCGCGAAGGACGGGATCAGCGACTCCAGGTCGCTGGGCAGCTCGGTCGGGAACCCGGACGGCAGCGAGGTCGGCAGTTCACTCGGCAGCTTGCTGGGGAGCTCCGTGGGGATGCTGAACGACGGCTTGCGCGAGCCGCTCGTGCTGCTGTGGGACGTTGGATTCTCCTTGGGCGAGTCGTCGCTGCCCGAGGCCATCAGGACCACCGCCACCACGGCTCCCGCGGCCACGATCACGGCGAGCAGGACGACCAGCGGATTCAGCCGTCGCCTCGGTCCACCGCCTCCGTCGGGCGGCTCCTGCGGCGACCAGCCACCGTAGGTGGGCGGGCCACCGTACGTGGGCGGACCGCCGTTCCCCGGAGGGGGGCCGTAGCCCTCGGGAGGCGGTCCGAAGCCGCCGCCCGGAGGCGGCGTGTCACCCGGCGGTCCTGGCGGCTGAGGGGGTACGGGCGGCATGGCCATACCGTCAAGAGTCGCCGTGCGGGGATCGGGGCGCGACCCCCACACATGAGTTGATACTGACCCATGTCCGGGATCGCATGATTCCGGAACATTCCGCGCAAAGACCGGTCATTGGAGGCCGATCGGCGAGGCACACCGTGGGTGACCGCGGCCATCGGCCTGCGGTCACCCACGGTGCGGCACACGCGCGTGGGCTCAGCCGCGCGCGCCGAGCAGGTGGTCCATCGCCAGCTGGTCGAGGCGCTCGAAGGCCATCCCGCGCGCGGCGGTCGCCTCGACATCGAACTCCTCGAAGGCGGCACGGTCCGCGAGCAGCGCCTTGAGGCCGTCCGCGGCCGTCGGCTGTGCCAGCTCGTCCAGACGCGAGGCACGCAGGGCCTCCTGGACCTCCGGGTCCGCGCGGAAGGCGGCCGAACGCTCCTTCAGGATGAGGTAGTTGCGCATGCAGCCCGCAGCCGACGCCCACACGCCATCGAGGTCCTCGGTCCGCGGCGGCTTGAAGTCGAAGTGGCGGGGGCCGGCGTAACCGGCGCTCTCCAGGAGGTCGACCAGCCAGAAGGCGGCACGCAGGTCGCCGGCGCCGAAGCGCAGGTCCTGGTCGTACTTGATGCCGGACTGGCCGTTGAGGTCGATGTGGAAGAGCTTGCCCGCCCACAGCGCCTGCGCGATGCCGTGCGGGAAGTTGAGTCCGGCCATCTGCTCGTGGCCGACCTCGGGGTTGACGCCGTACAGCTCGGGGCGCTCCAGGCGCTCGATGAACGCCAGGGCGTGGCCGACGGTGGGCAGCAGGATGTCGCCGCGGGGCTCGTTCGGCTTGGGCTCGATCGCGAAGCGCAGGTCGTAGCCCTGGGAGATGACGTACTCGCCGAGGAGGTCGAAGGCCTCCTTCATACGGTCCAGGGCGGCACGCACGTCCTTGGCGGCGCCGGACTCGGCGCCCTCGCGGCCGCCCCAGGCGACGTACGTCTTCGCGCCCAGCTCGGCCGCGAGGTCGATGTTGCGGATCGTCTTGCGCAGGGCGTAGCGGCGGACGTCGCGGTCATTGGCCGTGAAGGCGCCGTCCTTGAAGACGGGGTGGGTGAAGAGGTTGGTCGTGGCCATCGGCACGGCCATGCCGGTCGCGTCGAGAGCCTCGCGGAAGCGCTTGATGTGCGCCTCTCGCTCGGTGTCGGAGGACCCGAAGGGGATCAGGTCGTCGTCGTGGAAGGTGACGCCGTGGGCGCCGAGCTCGGCCAGGCGCTGCACCGTCTCGACCGGGTCGAGGGCTCGGCGGGTGGCGTCGCCGAAGGGGTCCCGTCCCTGCCAGCCGACGGTCCACAGGCCGAAGGTGAACCTGTCATCGGGGGTGGGCTGGTAGCTCATGCCGCGGCTCCTTGCTCGGTACGACTATTTCGTCATGGCCGTTTACAAATTAGTATGCGCTCGCACCTCTGGGAAGAGACAAGATGTGTTTGTCACCCGATGAACCCGTCCCCCGATGTCTTCGTCCCGCAGAGCCGCGGAAAAAAGGGAGAGCCCGATGTCAGCAGCCGAGGGTCCGCTCGTCGTCGGCGTGGACACGTCCACCCAGTCCACAAAAGCGCTGGTCGTCGACGCGTCGACCGGGCAGGTCGTCGCGAGCGGCCAGGCGTCGCACACGGTGTCCGCCGGGGCCGGCCGCGAGAGCGACCCCCGGCAGTGGTGGGACGCCCTGTGCGAGGCGCTGCGCCAGTGCGGCGACGCCGCCCACGAGGCCGCCGCGGTGTCGATCGGCGGGCAGCAGCACGGCCTGGTCACGCTGGACGACCGGGGCGAGCCGGTACGCCCGGCACTGCTGTGGAACGACGTGCGCTCCGCGCCGCAGGCACGCCGTCTCACCGAGGAACTCGGCGGCGCGAAGTTCTGGGCCGAGCGCACCGGCTCCGTACCGGCCGCCTCCTTCACGGTCACGAAGTGGGCCTGGCTGGCCGAGAACGAGCCGGAGTCGGTCCGGGCCACCAAGGCCGTACGCCTCCCGCACGACTACCTCACCGAACGTCTCACGGGGCAGGGCACCACCGACCGCGGCGACGCCTCCGGTACGGGCTGGTGGGCGTCCGGCACGGAGTCGTACGACGACGAGATCCTCGCGCACGTGGGGCTCGACCCGGCGCTGCTGCCCCGTGTGGTCCGGCCCGGCGAGATCGCGGGCACCGTGCGCGACAGCCATGACCTGCCGTTCTCCAAGGGCACCCTCGTCGCGCCCGGCACCGGCGACAATGCCGCCGCCGCGCTGGGCCTCGGCGTACGTCCCGGCGCGCCCGTGCTGAGCCTCGGCACCTCGGGCACGGTGTACGCCGTGTCGAAGCGGCGCCCGGCCGATCCGACCGGCACGGTGGCGGGCTTCGCCGACGCGCACGGCGACTGGCTACCGCTGGCCTGCACCCTGAACTGCACGCTCGCCGTCGACCGTCTCGCGGCCCTCCTCGGCCTCGACCGCGAGGCCGTGGAACCCACGACCGGCCTCACCCTGCTGCCCTACCTGGACGGCGAACGCACGCCGAACCTGCCGAACGCCTCCGGGCTCCTGCACGGCCTGCGCCACGACACGACCGCGGGTCAGCTTCTTCAGGCCGCCTACGACGGCGCCGTCCACGCCCTGCTCGGCGCCCTGGATCTCGTCCTGGACGACGACGCGGACCGCTCGGCCCCGCTGCTGCTGATCGGCGGCGGCGCCCGGGGCACGGCCTGGCAGCAGACCGTACGGCGGTTGTCAGGACGCCCGGTGCAGGTTCCCGAGGCGAAGGAACTGGTCGCGCTCGGCGCCGCCGCCCAGGCCGCCGGCCTGCTGACCGGCGAGGATCCGGCCGCGGTCGCCCGGCGCTGGAACACCGCGCGCGGGCCGGTGCTCGACGCCGTGGAACGGGACGAGGAGACGCTGACCAGGATCAGCGGGGTACTCTCCGACGCGGCCCCGCTGCTGGAGCGGGCCCCCGAGGCGCACTGAGGACTGACGGAGGAATGACCGCACCGCTGCACGAGGCCCACCCGACCGGCGCCGGGCGGGCGCTGCCCAACACCCAGCAGGGCATGCGGCGCCGCAATCTCGCCCGGGTGATGCACACCGTCAGCGCCGAGGGGCCGCTCTCCCGTGCCGCCGTGGCCTCCCGTATCGGGCTGACGCGTGCGGCGGTGTCCACGCTGGTCGACGAGCTGATCCGCTCGGGGCTGCTGGAGGAGCTGGGTCCTGAGCGGCCCGGCCGGGTCGGCCGCCCCGGGTCGGCACTCGCCGTCAGCGGGCGCGGTCCGGCCGGGATAGGCGCGGAGATCGGCGTCGACCATCTCGCGGTGTGCGCCGTCGATCTGCGCGGCGAGGTGCGGTCCCGGGCGATACGGCACGGCGCGAACCGGGGCCGGGCGCCCGAGCCGGTCGTCGCGGAACTCCACCAGCTGGTACGCCGGGTCGTCGCCGAGGCCGAAAGCGAGGGGCTGTGGCCCGCCGGACTCGCGGTCGCCGTCCCGGGTCTGGTGGCGCGCGACGCCCGCACCGTCGTCCGCGCCCCCAACCTCGACTGGCGCGACACCGACCTGGCCGATCTGCTCCCCACGGACTTCTCCCTGACCGTGGGAAACGAGGCCGACTTCGGCGCCCTCGCCGAACTCTGGCTCGGCCACGGCACCCCACGTGACTTCCTGCATGTGTCGGCGGAGATCGGCATCGGTGCGGCGGTGGTGGTGGACGGGGGGCTGCTGCGTGGAACGCGCGGTTTCGCGGGCGAGTTGGGCCATGTGCCCGTCCAGCCGGACGGGCCGGAGTGCCCTTGCGGGGGACGTGGGTGTCTGGAGCAGTACGCCGGTGAGGAGGCGGTGTTGCGTGCGGCCGGGCTGGAGCCCGGGGAGGATCGTGTCGGGCTGCTCGCCGGACGCGCCGCCGACGGTGACGAGGCCGTACGGCGGGCTCTGCGGGACGCGGGAACGGCCTTCGGCATCGCGCTGACGGGCGCGGTCAATCTGCTGGACCCCGAGAGTGTGGTCCTGGGCGGTGCGCTGGCCGGACTCGCACCCTGGCTGCTGCCGTCGTTGGAGGCCGAACTGGACCGGCGCACCGCCGGTCCCGCCTGCCCGGTGTCCGTGTCGCGGCTGGGCCCCGAGGGGCCGTTGCTGGGGGCCGCGCACTCCGTCGTGCGAGCTGTGCTGGACGATCCGGTGGCGGTCGCGGAACGGGCCTGATCGCAGGCCGAGTTCACGTGACCATCGGCTGACTTTCCACCTGTTCTCAGGCCGAGTTCAGTCGTGTGGGTGAGCGAGTTATCCACAATCACGCGGCTGTCCACGGAATCCCTGCGCGTTCTTCTGCCCAACCTGCCAGCGACGTACCGTGATTCACGCGAGGCGCAGCCGTCATGGGAAAGGCGGCGCGGACGCATCGGCGTGAACGAGGGGATTCACATGTCGGGGGAAACTGCGAGGGAATCGGCCGGGCCCGCGGCCACGGGGCTGCGGCGCGACGCGATCGGGTTGCGTGAGGTCCTGTTCCAGAGCATCACGGCCATGGCTCCGGCCGCCGCGGTCGCGGCGTCCATTCCGTCGGGCGCGGCGTTCGCGGGCGGAAGTCTGCCGCTGTCGGTACTGATCGCGCTGGTGGCGTGTCTGTTCACGGCGTCGTGCGTCGCCGAGCTGGCGAGGGAGTTGCCGGCCGCGGGGTCGATGTCGACGTATGTGGCTCAGGGGCTGCATCCCGCCGTCGGATTCCTCGTCGGCTGGGGCTATGTGTTCGTCGAATCGCTGGTTCCGCCCCTGCTGCTGCTCCAGTTGGGCTTCACCACCGCGGGCACGCTGCACCAGGAGTGGGCGTCATATCCGGCGGACCTGTGGTGGCCGTGGGCACTGGCGGGCGCCGCGGTCATAGCGCTCTCCGGGTATCTGGGGGTGCGTGCCTCGGCCCGGTTCGGCACGGTCCTCGGTGTATTCGAGGTGCTTGTCCTTCTGGTGTTCGCCATCTGGCTGATCGGTAGGGCGGGCGGGGACAACACGCTGTCCGTGTTCGGGACGTCGCACACCGCCGAGGGCTATGAAGGGCTCTCCGGGGTGTTCGCCGGGTCGGTCTACACCGTGCTCGCCTTCGCCGGATTCGAGGCTGCGGCGCCGCTGGCCGAGGAGACACGGAACCCGCGCCGGACCATGCACCGCGCGGTACTGGGTTCGGCTCTCGCCATTGGTCTGTTCTACGTGCTCACCACCTACGCCATGGCCGTGTACTACGGGCCGGACCGCTTCGGGGAGTTCGGGGCCTCCGGTGCCGCGTCCTGGGAGGGTGTCGCCCGGGCGTCGTTCGGGCTGTTCTGGGTGCTGGTGTTCCTGGCCGTGGTCAACTCGGCCATCGCCAACGCCAACGCGTGTGCCACCGTCTCCACCCGGACCGCCTTCGCCCTCGCCCGCATCCGCGTCCTGCCCCGCTTCCTGGCGGTGCTGCACCCCAAGTACCGCTCGCCCGTAGCCGGTATCGCCGTACAGACCGTCATCGCGGTCGGGGCCGTGCTGGGGCTGGGCTTCGCCTACGACCCGGTGACGGCGTTCCTGCTGCTGGCCACGGTGATCGTCACGGTCGTGATCGGCGTGTACATCGTCGTGAACCTGGCCTGTGCCGGCTACTTCCTGCGCCGCAGGCGCGAGGCGCTCAAGCCGGTGCGCCATCTGCTCCTGCCCCTCCTGGGCATCATCGCGTTCGTGCCCGCCCTGCTGACGGCAGCGGGACTGCCCGTCTTCGACTTCGTCTCCGAGCTGAGCGCGCCCGTGTCGTACGCGGGATCGGTGGTCGGGGTGTGGATGGCGACCGGGGTCGTGGTGCTGGTCGTGCTGATGCGGCGCCACCCCGAGCGCATAGCCGACACCGCCCGTGTCCACCTCGACGACCCCTCCCCCACCAGCCCTACGCCGAACGGAGCTGTACAGCGATGAGCGACCCCCGGATCCTCACGGTGCGACCCGAGCCGGGCGAATACGCCTGGACGTTCGGCGGCGCACCGCCCGTGGCGCGCATCGCGCCCGGTACGGTCCTCGATCTCTACACGGAGGACTGCTTCGCCGGACGGGTTCGCTCGGAGAAGGACCTGGTGTCCGAAGTGTCCGAGTTCCCTTACCTCAACCCTCAGACGGGTCCCTTCCACATCGAGGGCGCTGAGCCGGGTGACACGGTCGCCGTGCACTTCGTGTCGATCGAACCGGCCCGGGACTGGGCCGCGTCGACCACGGTCCCGCTGTTCGGCGCGCTCACCTCGACGCACACCACGGCCACGCTGCAACCGCCCCTGCCGGAGACCGTCTGGATCTGGCAGTTGGACCGGACCCGCCGGACGGCGTTGTTCCGGGCCCACGACAGTGACATCGAGGTCGAGCTGCCCATGGACCCGATGCACGGCACCGTCGGGGTGGCCCCCGCCAATCTGGAGGTGCGCTCGGCCCTGGTGCCCGACGCGCACGGCGGCAACATGGACACACCGGAGATGCGGGCAGGTGTCACCTGCTACCTCGGCGTCAACGTCCAAGGCGCGCTGCTCAGCCTCGGCGACGGGCACGCCCGGCAGGGTGAGGGCGAGACCTGCGGGGTCGCGGTCGAGTGCGCGATGAACACCGTGGTGATCGTCGAGCTGCTCAAGGGGATCGCCACGCCCTGGCCCCGTATCGAGTCGGACACGCACATCATCTCGACGGGCTCGGCCCGGCCGCTGGAGGACGCGTTCCGGATATCCCAGCTCGATCTGGTGCAGTGGCTGGTGCGCGACTACGGGTTCAGTGAGCTGGACGCGTACCAGTTCGCGACCCAGGCCGTCGAGTCGCCGCTGGCCAACGTGTGCGACACCAACTACACATGCGTCGCCAAGATCCGCAAACAGTGGCTGCCGGAGCGCGAAACGCACCGTGGCGTGCACGCACGACTGCGGGAGACGGCGGCGACGCTGCACTGAGCGCACGCCGAACCTCCACACCGGCCTGCGGACGACGCCGGCACGGAGCCGACCTACAAGCCGGTCTCAAGCCGCGGCCGTCTCAACACCGAAAGGCACGCCTCCCGTTGGAACACGCACGACCCCGTCTCAGCCGACGGCGGATCCTCCAAGGCACCGCTCTCGCCGTCGTCCCGTACGCCCTGCTCCCCGAGCGGCCGACCGGAGCGCATGTTCCGGGCCCGGACTACGCGCTCGCCGAGTGGCAGCCCGCCAACGCCGCCAACTACACGGTGGCGAACCGCCCTACGTCCCATCCCGTCGACCAGGTGATCATCCACGTGACACAGGCCACCTACCCCAACTCCGTCTTCGTCTTCAAGAACCCCAAGAAGCAGGTGTCCGCGCACTACGTCGTCCGGTCGGCGGACGGACACACCTCCCAGTGCGTTCGTGAGGCGGACATCGCCTGGCACGCCGGGGACTGGGACCACAACCTGCGCAGTATCGGCATAGAGCACGAGGGCTGGGTGGATGAGCCCTTCTACTTCACCGACGTCATGTACGAGACGTCGGCCCGGCTCACGGCGGCGATCTGCGCCAGGTACGGCATACCGAAGGACCGGGCGCACATCATCGGGCACTACGAGGTGCCGGGCACCGACCACACCGATCCCGGTCCGCACTGGGACTGGACGCGTTACATACGGTTGGTGAACGCCGTCTGAGGGCTCGTACATCTGTGCAGGTGTGTCCGTCGTTCGGGTCGCCCCGTCGAAAAGGTTGTCCGCGCGCGTACCCGGAGTGACGATGTCCCCAGCCGCATCGCTTTCCGGGGAGGCCCGAATTGACCGATCCGTGGGTGGCTCTGGAACCGGGGGCCGACCCCGCCGAGCGCGTACGGGTGCTGCGTCGTGCGCACGAGACGTTCACCGAAGGGGGCACCGTGCCGACGCCGGTGCGTGCCGTGGTGGCGGACTCGTGGCGGCGTTCCGCGCGGGCCGGTGTCGGTCCGGACGGGACGGCGTGCGTGGAGCTGGCGGACGGTGACCTGGGCAGCTACCGCGCGGAGCATCCGCTGGCGCCGGTGATGCCGCTGTTCCGGGAGTTGCTGGGCACGTTCGCCTCGGACGGCGAGCATCTGCTCGCGGTGTGCGATGCGCACGGCAGGCTGCTGTGGGTCGAGGGCCATCCGACGACGCGGCGCCGGGCGGGAGGGATGAACTTCGTGCCGGGTGCGCGGTGGGCGGAGAGCGCGGTCGGGACGAATGCGCCGGGTACGGCGGTGGCGGTGGACCGGCCGGTGCAGGTGTTCGCGGCCGAGCACTTCATCCGCCGGGTGCAGCCGTGGACGTGTGCGGCGGCGCCGGTGCACGATCCCCGGACGGGGCGGGTGCTCGGCGCGGTGGACATCACCGGTGGGGACGGGCTTGCGCATCCGCACAGCCTGGGGTTCGTGCAGGCGGTGGCGCGTGCCGCGGAGTCCCATCTGGCGCTGCTCACCCCGCAGACGCCCGCCGCCGACGTGCCCGAGCTGTCCGCACTGGGCCGCGACGAGGCACAGCTGGTCATCGGCGGCAGCCGGGTCCGGCTCAGCCGTCGGCACAGCGAGATCCTGGTGCTGCTGGCGCGTCACCCGGAGGGACTGACCGGCGACGAGTTGCTGTGCGCGCTGTACGAGGACGAGTCGGTGACTCCGGTGACCCTGCGGGCCGAACTGGCGCGTCTGCGCAGGCTCCTCGGCCCCGGTCTGCTCGGCTCGCGGCCCTACCGGCTCACCGTGCCGGTCGAGTCGGACGTGGCGGTGGTCGAACGCCGGCTGGAGACGGGTGCGGTCACTGCGGCGGCCACGGCGTATGCGGGCCCGCTGCTGCCGGGCTCCCAGGCCCCGGCGGTCGTACGGCTCAGGCGTCTCCTCGCCGACGGGCTCCGCACGGCGCTGATCGCCCGTCGCGATCCCGATCTGCTGGCCGACTGGGCGCACGCGCCATGGGGTGAGGACGACCTCGACGTATGGCGCGCGCTCGCCACGGTGCGTCCCACGGCGGCGGTGCGGTCGCGGCTGGCGGCGCTGGAGTCCGAACTCGCGGCACCCCCTGCCCGAAAGCATTGATCGAGCGCCCGGCGCCCATGGAAGCCCCCACCCGCGCAACGTACTTGCAACCTCGCCGTCCCTAGCCTCGCGCCCACAGCTGCCCAACGGCGGGCAGCGCTTCTTCGGGAGGCAGAGCAGTATGACCCGTTACGCGGCGCCCGGCACCGAGGGTGCGATCGTCTCCTACCAGGCGCGCTACGACCACTTCATCGGCGGTGAGTATGTACCGCCGGTCCGGGGGCAGTACTTCGAGAACCCGACGCCGGTGAACGGGCAGCCCTTCACCGAGATCGCGCGAGGCACGGCCGAGGACGTGGAGCGGGCGCTGGACGCGGCGCACGCGGCCGCGCCGGCGTGGGGCCGGACATCAGTGACCGAACGGGCCGGCATCCTGCTGAAGATCGCCGACCGGATGGAGGCGAACCTGGAGAAGCTGGCCGTCGCCGAGAGCTGGGAGAACGGCAAGCCGGTACGGGAGACCCTGGCGGCCGACATTCCGCTGGCCATCGACCACTTCCGCTACTTCGCGGGGACGATCAGGGCGCAGGAGGGTTCGCTCGGCGAGGTCGACGACGACACGGTGGCGTACCACTTCCACGAGCCGTTGGGGGTGGTCGCGCAGATCATCCCGTGGAACTTCCCGATTCTCATGGCGACATGGAAGCTGGCGCCGGCGCTGGCCGCGGGCAACGCCGTCGTGCTCAAGCCGGCCGAGCAGACCCCGGCGTCGATCCACTACTGGCTGAGTCTGGTCGCCGATCTCATCCCGCCCGGCGTGCTCAACATCGTGAACGGCTTCGGCGTGGAGGCGGGCAAGCCGCTCGCGTCCAGCCCCAGGGTGGCCAAAGTGGCGTTCACCGGTGAGACCACGACGGGCCGGTTGATCATGCAGTACGCCTCCGAGAACATCACCCCGGTCACCCTCGAGCTCGGCGGCAAGTCCCCGAACATCTTCTTCGACGATGTCTGGGCGGCGAACGACGACTTCCGGGACAAGGCGCTCGAGGGCTTCACGATGTTCGCGCTCAATCAGGGCGAGGTGTGCACCTGCCCGTCGAGGGCGCTGGTGCAGCGGGGCAGGTACGCCGAGTTCATGGAGGCGGCCGTAGCCCGCACCGAGCAGATCAAGACCGGCAACCCGCTCGACACGGACACGATGATCGGCGCGCAGGCCTCCAACGACCAGTTGGAGAAGATCCTCTCCTACCTCGACATCGGCCGGCAGGAAGGTGCCCGCGTCCTCACCGGCGGCGAACGCATCGACCACGACGGCGAGTTGAAGGGCGGCTACTACGTCCAGCCGACCGTCTTCGAGGGCGACAACCGCATGCGGATCTTCCAGGAGGAGATCTTCGGTCCGGTCGTCTCCGTGACGTCCTTCGACGACTTCGACGACGCCATCAAGATCGCCAACGACACGCTGTACGGCCTCGGGGCGGGCGTGTGGACGCGGGACATCAACACCGCGTACCGCGCGGGCCGCGCGATCCAGGCGGGCCGGGTATGGACGAACTGCTACCACGCCTACCCCGCACACGCGGCGTTCGGCGGCTACAAGGGGTCGGGGATCGGGCGTGAGACGCACAAGATGATGCTGGAGCACTACCAGCAGACGAAGAACGTTTTGGTTTCATACAGCCCAAAGAAACTTGGGTTCTTCTAGAGTCTGAAGTCGGTTGCCTGGAGGCGTCGTTGCGCCCCAGGCAACCAAATACCCTGGACACTGTAAGCGATCGACAAGTCACTTCGCGTCACCATTCAAGCTCCGACTGAGGCGGTCCCGGACCAGCCACGGACCAAACGGCACCCCTGTGGCACCAATTCCGATTCCGAGAGGTGCCTCCAGCGCGACCGAGGGTTCGTCAGTCAGGCGGCGGTATGGTCGGCGGTGGGGCGTGCGCCGGGTCCCGCGCAAAGTCGTCGAGCGGCCCGAGAATCTCGGGGCACAGTCGGGCGGGCGGGACGGGCACGGCGCCGCCGTGCTGCTGGACCACAAACCAGGGGCGCGCGCCGGTGAACGGCGCGCGGCCGGTGAGTAGTTCGTACCGCACGCAACCCAACGCGTACACATCCGTAGCCGTCAGTGAGAAGGAGGCGTCGGCGGCGAGCTTGTTGGGGCGGGTGGGACTCGAACCTAAGTTGGTGACGCGTCTCACCTGCGATATTGCTGAGGGAACGGACATATCTATCCGTTTCCGTTCGGCTGCACCCTGCTCAATCCTGCTCGATCGGGTGCCGTTAGGCGTTCGCCACACCGCCTTCTGACCGCCCACGGAACCGGAGGCACGTCAGTCCGTGCTGCTCGATGTTCGGGGCCTTCTGGGTTTTCGTTCTTGCGGTGCCACCAGTCCTGTTGTCCACGGATGGTTTCGGTGATGGCGCCGGTGTAAGCAAAAGCGGCGGCCTTCCTCTCACTGCGATTGCGAGTCAGCGCCGTCATGGCCACGCTCTCACGCGCAAGCGAACCTCATCACCGCGAGGACGTCCGCCCACCGGTACCGGATGTCATGCGGGCCGGGAGTCCCAGAATCGGTTGAGTACCTCCGCGCCCCGATCAGGATCCTGGAGCATCCAGTAGTGGGTGAGGTTGGCCAGTTCCACTGCCTGTGCCCCGATTCGCGTGGCCATATCCAGGTCCATCGCGGGCTGTGCCATCGGATCGCCGGTCGGGATCAGGACGAGACCCGGCACCTGAGCGGGGCGGTCGAAGTCCTTGCCCCAGTCGGTGTAGAAGTTGGGCCAGGCCGAGCGGTAGAGCGTCAGGATGGCCGTGCTCATCTCCTCGTCGTGGACGGTGTCGACTTCCGTCGCCAGTTCGGCGCTCATCCCCCGGGGGCGGAGGAAGTCCCCGAAGCTGGGGCTGCCGGGGGTCTGGGTGCGCAACGACGCAAGCAACTCCTCGCCCTCCGGGGTCTTCTGGAAGAGGGTGGCCGCCTCGTGCCACTGATAGTCCGGGTGCCAGCCGTGTGCGACGTCGGACACCCAGCTGCGTACCGGAACGTCGTAGGCAGAGACGATCCGCATCACCAGGTGTGCACCCCAGTCGTGGCCCACGAGGTCGACGGGCTCGCCAAAGGCGCGCAGTTCGTTCGCCAGCCAGACGGCGTACGCCTCCTTGCCGTCCAGGTGAGCCGGGCGAGGGCTGCCGAATCCGGGCAGCCGCAGGGCCGTGGTGGGGCGGTCGATCCGCCCCCGGAGGTCGTTCCAGACGGAGGGCGTCTCCGGTACTCCATGGATGAACACAACGGTGGTGACCGCTCCCGACGATGCGAAGTGGATTAGTTATCGACTTGACCGTAACACCAACCTGATAGGTTATCCACATCGGTATGCGAAGGAGGGATCATGAGGTCGGATGCCGCACGCAACAGGCAGAGGATCTTCGATGAGGCCCGCGGCGCCGTCATCGGCGGGGAGATCGCGCTCCCCCTCAACGAGCTCGCGCGCAGGGCGGGCGTGGGGGTCGGGACGGTCTACCGGGTCTTCCCCACGCAGCGGGCCATGCTGGAGTCCGTCATGGAAGAGGCGGTCCGAGAGCTCATCGATGCGGCGGCCGCAGCAGGCGGACACCCCGATCCCGCCAAGGCGCTCGTTGACTTCCTCCGCACTGCGCTCCTAACAGCCCTGGCGCAACCGGGCCTCACCGACGTTCTGATCACCGGGTCCGACGAGACGGACTCTCTGCACCGGGCCAAGGGAGAGCTGGTCGAAGTCACCTCCCACCTGCTCGCACGCATCCGCCCTGCCCCAGCCCTCACCGGCGAAAACCTGCTCAAGCTCCTGTGCGGCCTGATCCACGCCGTCAGCGAGCACCCGGCGGAGCGGCAGGGGGACGCGATCGACAACTACCTCGACATCCTCCGGGCCGGCATCGCAGCCACCCTCTGACGACCGGCGCTATGGGCACGGGCTGGGCTCGAACTCGGGCGTAGGGCCGAAAGCTGCATCGTGCCGCTCGTCTTGCAGCCCTCCTTGACGTGGACGCGAAGGCGCTTCGGAGCACGGCGGGCTTATCGGATGCCCGCCGGTCGCCGGTCGCGGCTTGGCGCACGGACCGTTGGCGCGCCCGAGCGGGGAAGACGGCGACTGTTCGTGAACCTTGGCGAACGCGACCGCAAGGTGTGAGAGCCCGCTGCGGTGTCGCGTCCGTCCGGAACCGTGTCGCGGTCAGGCGTCTTCGCTGGCGGTTTCGATCAGCTCGATGGCCGACCCATGGGCCAGACCGTCCAGGTACACGAAGCGTGTCTGCCCTGCGATGGCTGCCTGGAAGGTGACACGATCTGCCTCTCCCGTCGCTCGCAGCGATTCGAGGCGCTGGTCGGTGCTTCCACCACGCAGGCGAGGTGGTGGACGCCTTCACCGTGGAGGTCGAGGAACTCCGTGTACGGCGAGCGGCCATCGAGCGACTGGATCAGTTCGATCTCGTAATCGGCGACGGCGCGGTCGAAGTCTTCCACGATGATGCCGACGTGAAAGAGAGGCGGAAGGCCGATGGGCACGGGTATCCCCTCGATTCGATGAACTGAACAGTTTCCGACCTGTCGTTCGCGCTGGTCGGTGGGTTGTCGGTGGCGATCCTGCGCCCCGTGAGCCAACGCGACGAGGATGTCCAGCGGTGTGGCGTTCCTCAACGTCGCGCACGGGCCGGGGGCACCGTGAACGTGGCCGGGCCGGGCTTCAGCTGCGCCGCGTTGATCTGCGTGAAGGTGTCGAGCCACGGCGCCCGGTCGCCACCAGTCGCGATGTCTTCAGCCGGGTTGTCCAGGGGCAGCTGGAGACGGGCGTCACTGATCCGGATCTTTTGCTTGGAGGGGGTGTCGAGCCAATCGCCGGTCCGCACCGAGCCGATCTCCACGGCGAGGCGATGGCCGGCCCGCAGGGTCCAGTCGGTCGACTTCAGGCCGATGTCCAGCCGGTCCCGGTCCAGCCGGGAGACTCGCTCGTCGAATGCGACAGCGTTGCCGTCCTCGTCCACGTCGTACAGCTTGACCATGACGTTGCCCTCGCCCTTGGCCGTCATGGTGATTCGGGGCGTGCCGGTGACCCGGGTGGCCGTCTCGAGAGGCCCGGACCAGACAAGGAAGCTCCCGGTGTCACGACCGGCCTCTTCTTCCTGGGCCGCCGACTGCGAACCCGCTCCGCTGTCCACGTACGAGCCGTTGCCGAGACGGAGGTTCGCGGAGCGGTTCGCGGTGGGCCAGGACTTCTCCGCGCGCCAGTTGCCCAGGTTGTCCTGGACGGCGTAGTTCGGGTACTGGATCTTCGGGTCGATGCCCTTGAGGTGTTCGTCGAAGAAGGACAGGGTCTCCTTGAACCAGTTCGCGCGGCCCATCGCGAGCTTCCCATCCTGTGTGCGCTCATTGCCGCGTACGTGGTCCCAGGGGCCGATCCAGGCCCGCTGGGGGCCGCGGTGATTGTCGAGGAACTCCTCCATCCCCACGGGCAGGGTGTTGGTCTCGGCGGTGCCTTGGGTGAAGAGAAGCGGAGTGGCGGTGTCCTTAGCGTTCCTGGCGGGGCTGCGGTCCTTCCAGTACGGGTCGTCCGGGTCGCCGATGGAGGGGCCGAAGGAGTTGAGCACCAGGCACTCGGGGTGCTTCTTCTCGTACGCGGCATTGGTCCGGTACCGCTTGTCCTCGTCCGGCAACTGGGCCAGACCGGCAATGCGGTTGTAGCTGGTGGGCAACTGGACGCTGTTCGGGCGGGGCACCCCGTTGGAGTGGAGCTGCTGATACAGATCCCAGATAGGCTCCTGGGCGACGACGGCTTTCAGTGCGTCGTGTTTGACGTTGTTGCCGAGGAGACCGGTGTAGGCGTCGAAGGATTTTCCGTACATTCCCACCGCGCCTGTGGACCAGGGCTGTTTCGCGCTCCAGTCGATCGCGGCCTTGACATCGGCCTGGTCTCCGGGCCCGCCGAGGTCGAGACATCCGGTGGAGCCGCCGAAGCCGCGCGTGTCCACCAGGACGAAGGCGTACCCCTTGTCGAACAGGTCGGTCCCCTCCAGGAGGTCCTGAAAGCGCTCCGAGGGGCCGGCGTGCTCCTCCTCGACCTCCATCTCCCCCGAGTGACCGAAGTACGCACCGGCCGACATGATGACGGGCACCTTCGCGCCCTCGGGGAGCTTCTCAGGAAGCAGAACGTCGGCGTGCAGCTCGGTCTTGGAGCCGTCCGAGGAGGAGAAGTAGTGCTGAGTCCAGCGCGCCCCCTCCGGCACCCGCTCGTTCTCCTCGTGCGTGACCGAATCGGTAGCAGTGGCGACGGTCGTCTTCCCGGTTCGGCCGCGGCCGGTTGCCTGGTCCGGCGCGGCGACGGCTGCCCCTATGAGGCCGCAGGTCAGAGCGCAGGCCGTGAGCAGGGCTGCGGCGGTGGCGGCTGGTCGTTTCCTCATGCGGTACTCCGGAGCTGGGGTACGGGTGGGCTCGGAAGGGGATCCCTCTGTCACTTAGTGACACTGTCACTAAGTGACAGATATTGCAAGTGGATGCCCTTGGGTTCGGATCGAGGTGTGCGCACTAGCTGGCGTGCGGCGTCACTAAATGTCAATATGGCACTGAGTGAGCGCGATGGTGAAAGGGTGGCGAAAAGATGGCCGACCACGTGGTATCGACCGAACGCAGCCGTGGCGGGATGAGTGAGCAGCGCCGCCGTCGTGTACGTCTGGAGATCTCGCGGGAGGCGGCACGCCTGTTCTGGGCGCAGGGCGTCGACGGCACGAGCGGTGACCAGATCGCCGAGGCGGTGGGCCTGTCGACCCGCACCATCTGGCGTCATTTCCGTAGCAAGGAGAGCTGCGCGGAGCCGATCGTTGCGCAGAGCGTGGAGTGGGAACTGGCCACTCTGCGCAGTTGGCCGCTGCACCGCTCTTTGGAGGAGCACTTCGCCACGGAGGCGAAGCGGTTGGTCAGCGAGATCAGCCCTTCGGAGCAGGCCGATGCCGGGCTGGGCGTCAAGATGATTCGATTGGCCGAGACCGAACCGGCCCTGCGCACGGCCTGGCTGATGGCCTGCGACCAGGTGGAACACGAACTGGCAGCGGTCATCGCGACTCGCCTCGGACTCAAGCCCGACGCCCTACAGGTACGTCTGCACGCCGCGGCCGCCGCGGCCGCCCTGCGAGTCATCAACGAGTACGTCGGAGCCGGCCTTCTGGACGGCACCGATCCGCGGGAGCTCGGTGACGAGAGTTTCGCTTTCATTGCGGACGCTGTCCGCACGGCCACCGGGGGCGCCGTGGGCGACCCGGTCCAGCTCGACGAGGCGCCCGCCGCGCCGGACGAGGGCGCCGCCGATCGACAGGAGTAAGCGGTGCCCCCTGAGCGGCACACTCCGATCGGCTTATCCACGGAGGCAGGAGGGGACACGGCCGCAGCTACAAGTACTGTGTGCGCCGCTCAACCGCCGATCTCCCAGGGCACGACAACGCCGTAGCGCCCGTATGAACTCTGTGGCCCAGGGCGCTGTTTCGGCCATCCGACGAAGACGACGGCTCTCCATCCCGGATACAGCGGCCGGAGGCGCCTGACCCTGCCCGGCGTCCTGGGCCCCGGGGAGCGCTTCTCCCCGGGCGACGAACAGGACCTTCGACAAGCCCTACCGTCCCAGTTCAGAGGCGCTCCCCGGCTGTATGGTCACCCGTCGGACGGCCCCTTTGGTGAAAGCCCGAGGCCAACGTGGCCGATGTCCGACGACCCGATGCCGTTCTCCGGCGGGACCGCCGGCACCCCCCGATGCTCCGGTTCCACGCCTGACACGGGCCTGGAACCGGCGTCGGCATTCCCGCTGGGGAGCGGCGTGGCGGCGAAGACGGAGTCCGGGTCGACCGCAGACTTCACGGCTAGCAAACGCTCGGTGTTCGGCCCGTAGGACTCCGCGATCTGGTCGGGAGTCTCCGGCCCCAGGAAGTTCACGTAGCCGCCCGGCAACGAGAACGGCTCAAGCGCCGCGTGCAGCTGTTCCAGCCAGCGCAGGTGCGGGGACCTACCGTCGCCGCCTCCTGCGTCGTCCTGGCTTTCGCCGTCCTCCCACAATGAGATCAGCTCGACCATCAGGTGCGGTTCGCGTCGGCCGAAAGCCGTCGAGCCGAGGGGCAGACGGGCGGCGGCACCATGGAACTGATGCCACACGATCGCGGAGAACGGTGAGGTGAACTCCTGGGCAGCCCGGTCCAGGACGGTCGCGATGGAGCCGGAGATGCTCTGGACGGTGCGCGTGCGAATCGCGCCCATCCGCCCGGGTGGGAACATGGTGTCCGTCGCGGCCAACGCCGCGGAACGGGCGACCGGTCCAATCTCGGCCAGCACGGGTGTACCGAGTCCGGCCAGGGCACGCACCGGCCCGTTCTCGGCGTTCCCCACCTCGATGTCCCCCGACCAGGTCGGCGCGACGTACACCGTCGGCTTCCCGTCCGGGCCGGGAAGGAACCCCACGTCCACCGTCAGCTCATCCGGACAGTCCTGAAGGATCCCACCGAGGTCGGCGAGAATGTCGGCGCTCTGGACGATCGGGTACAAGATGGTGCCCGACACGACTGTCGGCACAGGGTGCAGACGGATCCGCGCCGAGGTCACGACACCGAAGTTGCCGCCGCCGCCCCGCAACGCCCAGAAGAGGTCCGGATGATGGTCGGCGTCGGTGCACACTCGTGAACCGTCGGCCAGGACGACTTCGGCGCCGAGCAGGTTGTCGGCCGCGAGCCCGAACTGCCCGATCAGGGGGCCGTATCCGCCGCCGAGCGTGAGGCCGACCATGCCGACGGCGCCCGCCGTTCCGGTGACCGCCGTCAGGCCGACCCGCTCGGCAGCGGATACGACGTCGGACGAGAGCGCCCCGCCACCTACCGTCGCGAAACGGCGGCCGATGTCGACCTGAACTCCCCGCATGTCAGTCAGATCGAGAACCAGTCCACCGGGACGGAACGCCCGTCCCCAGAAGTCATGACCCCCGCTGCGTACCGAGATCGGCACCCCATGGTTGCGAGACGCACGTATCGCGGCCTGCACGTCAGCGGTGGTCGCGCACCGCACGACGACAGCAGGACGGACATCGACCGCTGCGTTGAACAACGCCACTGCTTTTGCGTACTCCGGCTCGTTGGTGAGCACACGACCCGCAGGGATTCTGGACCGCAGCTCAGCCAGCAAGGCAGTGCTGACTGCGTCGCGGGCATCTGCATGGACATGGGACTGCATTGTCACTCCTGTGTGTCGCTCACGGGTGCGGCCGTCGACGGCGACGGCATGGAGCCGGAGACCAGCGCGGTCAACGACGTTCGGTAGCGTTCCGCCCCGGTCGAAGCTGGGTGGGCTCGTCCACGATCACGTGGGTCCGGTGCAAAACGTCGAGCTGCGCCGGGTTGTACAGCTCACGCAGGACCGTCTCCATGGTCTCTCGAACGAATTTCTCCCCCCTCGGGCCGTCCGTGTACAGGTCGGGCAGGTCCGGGTGGTCCTGCCGCAGCCGGCGCAGGTAGGGCACCATCCGCTCCACGAGGTCTTGACGGATGGGCTCGCCTGCATCGGCGGGCAGTTCGTCGAACTCCCGGTTGATCGGGTGAGCAGGCAGATTGCGCACCAGTGCACCATAGGCTTGCAGCTGCTCCCCGTTCATCAACCGGGTCATGACCAGCAGGAGCGAGCGGTCGGTCTCGGACAGGACCGTTGCTTCGCCGGGCGTGAGTTCCGCAGGCAGGTCGGCCGGGGCGCGCTGCTCGATCAGTGTCGCGAGCTCGAGCCGGGCCCGCTGCAGCCGTTCGATGGTCGCGGCCAGCTCCGCGTCGAGCGTGCGCAGTGCCTGCCCGGGGTGCTCACCCTCGTCCACCGTCTCCGCGATCTGGTTCAGCGAGAACCCGAGATCGACCAGACGCTTGACCCGCAGCAGGCGGACCAGGTGCGGCACGCCGTACTGCTTGTAGCCGTTGGCGCGGCGCTCGGGCTCCGCCAGCAGCCCGACCTCGTGGTAGTGCCGTACCGCCCGCAGGCTGGTGCCGGCAAGCTCGGCGATCTCCCGGGTACTCCAGCTCATGGTTCTCAGCCAACACGGTGCCGCTACGGCACAGTCAAGTCCGGGCTCTGGCTCTGGCTCTCACGATCGGCATCGCGATCGGGACCGGGTTGGTGCTGTTCGGCTTCCGGCTCGCGGCAGCTGGGCAGTGCGCGATCGCGCGAGTTCCGGTTCACACTCCGGGGTCAAAGTCCCGTGCGTGTTCAAACCCGAGCTCCAGCAGGGCGGCACGGAGCTTTGCTGCTGCTTCAGCCAAAGCTGACTGATTCTCCTCCTGCTTGGCCTTGCTGAAATCAAAGTCGGACATGTCCCAGACCGGCGCGACATGTATATGCAAATGCGGTACCTCAAAGCCTGCGATGACGAGGCCGGCACGCGGAGCGTTCCAAGCCCGCTGCACCCCTTGCCCCACGGCCTGGGCTACCTCGAAGCAACGCGTCAGAAGGGTCCCGTCAGCGTCCGTCCACCGGTCGACCTCACGCCGCGGCACAACAAGAGTGTGACCGGGCCGCAACGGAGCGATGGACAGAAAAGCGACGATTTCCGGATCCTGCCAGACGAAGCGTCCGGGCAGCTCGCCAGCGATAATGCGCGAGAACACAGTAGTCATACGTGAAATTGTCCTCAGAGACGTCAGGTCGCGGACGGCGAATCGGGCAACGACGGCCAGAGATGCGCCCACGGCTGCGCCCGCTCCAACTGCGCGGCCAGTGCCAGCAGCTCGGGCTCCGAACCCGGGCGCCCGACGAACTGGATACCGAGCGGCAGCCCACTGGACGTCCGGTAGAGCGGCACCGACGACGCCGGGCGCCCGGTCACGTTCGCCAGCTGGGTGAAGGGCGCGGGCTCAAGGTTCGCGACAGCCAGTTTCTCGACAAGGTTCATCCGCCCCAGCACACCGCCGATCCGGGCAGCCAGCAGCCCCCGTGCGGCGAGCCGAACCGGCAAGGCGAGATCGAACTCGCCGATCGGCCACGCCGGCCGGGCCATGGTCGGGGTGAGCAGCATGTCGTAGCGCTCGTGGAACGCGGCCAACGCCCGGGTGTGCTGGTGCCAGCGGGACTGCGTGGCCAGGTACTCGGGCGCCGAAAGGCTCCGGCCGATCGCAGCCATCATCCGGGTCTCGATCTCGAAGTCGCCCTCGGCGCAGCCGGTGAACTCCCGTGCGGCCGTGACCTCGGCGGCGACCATCGCGAACCAGGCCGTGAGGAAGTCGGTGGCCAGGCGCTGCCCGTCGATGTCCGGGGCGGACTCCTCCACGACGTGTCCGAGCCCGGTGAGCAACTCCCCCGCGTCCCGAGCCGCGGCGGCGGCCTGCGGATCAACCGGTCCGCCAAGCGGGGACACCGTGGTGAGCCCGATCCGCAGCGGGCGTGGGTCGTCGACGACGGCGTCGGCGTACGGACGCTCCGCCGGAGCCACCCGGTACGGGCCCTCCGGTGCGGAGCCGGCCAGGACGTCGAGCATCGCGGCGGAGTCACGGACCGTGCGCGACAGCACACCCTGCACCGCGGCACCATGGAAGACCTCGTCGACCTCCGGCCCGGACGGGACGACGCCCCGCCCCGGCTTGAGCCCGAACAGCCCGCAGGCCGCAGCCGGAATCCGGATGGAGCCCCCGCCGTCGTTCCCGCCCGCGACCGGCACGACTCCGGCCGCGACGGCCGCCGCGGACCCGCCGGAGCTGCCACCGGGCGTCCGCGACGGATCCCACGGGTTGCGGGTCGGGCCCCCCGCGACCGGCTCGGTTATCGCGCGGGCGCCGAATTCGGGGGTCGTGGTCCGGCCGAACACGACCAGACCGGCGTCGAGCCAACGCTGTACCACCGTGGACGTCTCCGGGCGCGGGAAGCGTGCCAGCGGTCGATTCCCACTGCCGGTCGGAAGCCCGGCGAGGTGCTGACCCAAGTCTTTGATCAGGAACGGGACGCCGGCGAATGGCCCGGACAGCGGGCTGCGAGCGCGGGCACGGGCATCGTCGTCGAGTCGGTGGCGGATCGCGTTGATCGTCGGCTCAACGACGTCGGCACGGGCAATCGCCGCCTCGAGCAGTTCAACCGGGCTCACCGCCCCGGACTTCACCAGCTCGGCCAGCCCGACGGCATCGTGCTCCCGGTACTCATCCCAAGTGATACCCATACGAGTGCTCCCATCAGAGCGATAAGGGGCCCGGTCCGAGGCATGTCCATCAACGCCCCGGTCATCGGCGTCCCGGCTACGGCCTCGCGCAGGTCCCGGTCGGCCGGTCACGACCGCGTCAGACGCTGTGTAGCGATGTTGATCAGCCATGGCGTGAGTCAACACTGTGCCGCGACGGCACACTCAAGCTCATGGATAGCGGGATCACCCCACACGCCGAGTTCTGGGCGCAGCGCCGGAGGCGGTCACGCGGTGACGGTCGGGCTGACCGGAGGCAGAAGGGGTGTCCGGCTGCCGGGCCGGCGTAGGCCCGTCCGCCTCCTTGCTATGCAAGTTGACGTCGTCAGTGGGCTGCGGCTGACGTGCGCCATTTCGCGCGGTCTGGCCTTCCCGGCCCCGACCTGGCGTCTGGCCCTCACGTCGTCTGCGACGTACTCGCGCAGTTGCTCGGACACCGGCGTCCGACGACCCGCACCCGCGCCACCTCGACGGCCGCGACCTCTACGGAAAGCCGGCGGCGAACTGAGCGAGACGGCCGGCGCGGGACAGGTCGACAGCAATCGCCGCACCGTCGTACGGACCCTGATCGCCACGTGATGACGGGCGACTCGCTGAGCGGAGGTTTCGCCGAGGCGTGACTCAGGTCACATAGCGCGAGGTGGCTTCATTCGTCACTTGATGCCAGGATGTCACTTAGTGACGAACGATTTCGCCCCCAAGACGACCCCGGAAGAGCTGATCACCATGCAGACCACCAGTCCCCAGGAGGCGGCGACCGACATGCAGGCGGCAGATCAACGGAAGAAGAAGTCGGCGCTCGAACAGGCGGGCGGCACGAAGGGGGTCATCTACTCGGCGCTGCCCGCCCTGGTGTTCGTCGTCGCCAACAACGCCGGTGGACTCAAGGTGGGCATCCTCGCCGCTCTGCTCGTCGCCTTGGGCATCGCGGTAGAGCGGCTGATGCGCAAGGAGTCGCTCCAGCCCGCGCTCGGCGGCGTGTTCGGCGTGGCCATCGCCGCCGGCATCTCCTGGTACACGGGATCCGCCAAGGACTTCTTCCTCATCGGCATCTGGCTGAGCCTGGCCGGCGCCGTCGCCTTCATCCTCTCCGTGGTGCTGCGCTGGCCCCTGGCCGGCTTGATCTGGAACTCGACGACCGGCAAGGGCACCGTCTGGCGGGCGGACAAGCGCTCACGGATCTACTACGACATCGCCACCCTGGTGCTGGCCGCCATCTTCGGCGCTCGGTTCGCAGTCCAGCAGTACCTCTACCAGGCCGACGAGGTCGGCTCGCTGGGCTTCGCCAAGATCGCCATGGGCTACCCGCTCCTCGCCGTCGGCTTCCTGGCCGTCGCCTGGGCCGCCCGGGCTTCCGACAAGCGACTGAAGGCCGTAGGGCTGCTGCCCGCCAAGCACAGCTGACCGACGCCCTCCCCGCTCCCCGTCCGTGCCGGGCGGGCCCCACAGCCCGTCCGGCACACGCGTCCGCACCGCGGAGCGACCACGGCCGATTTGGGGGTCGTCTCTTATGGGGTTTGCGGACCTCCGCACCGCCGCCGGGCTGTTCCTGGCCCTTCGCCGGCAAGCCCCAGCTGAACGACGTCCTTGTCCCACGGCTGAATGACGAGGTGACCCCATGCAGGTGAGCAATCGCGTCGGACCTGGGATGAGCGAGCAGCGGCGCTGCCGGATCCGGTTGGAGATCTCTCGGGAGGCGTCGCGTCTCTTCTGGGAGCAGGGCGTTGCCGCGACCAGTGGCGACCAGATCGGCGAAGCAGTGGGCCTGTCGACGCGTACCATCTGGCGGCACTTCCTGAGCAAGGAGAGCTGCGCCGAACCGATCATCTTGCATGGCGTCGCGTGGGAGATGGCCGCCCTGCGCCGCTGGAAACCCGAACTCTCCTTTGATGACCATCTCGCCGATGAGATGAGCAGGCATGGCCGCGACGCCGACAGGGCGGAGCACGCCGACGACACGCTCGCGATGAAGATGATCGCGCTCAGCAGCAGGGAGCCCGCGCTCCGCACGGTCTGGCTCATGGCCTGTGACCAGGTAGAGCGCGAGCTGGCCGGGAGCATCGCCGACCGACTTGGCCTGCCGGCCGACGACATCAGGGTGCAGGTGCACGCGGCGGCCGCCTCGGGCGCCCTACGGGTCGTCAACGAGGAGATCGGCGATGCCCTGCTCGGCGGTGCCGACGTGCGCCGGTTCGCACATGCGCACCAGCTCCTGGCCCAGGCGATCCGCAGTGCCACGGGAGGCGCCGTGGGGGACGCGGCTACGACCTGAGATCCGTACGCGACGACCCCGTCAGGTCGCACAAACACCGGCATTGAGTGTCCCGTTCGGCATGCACCTGAGCGGGCTGCCCGCGCTGTTCGCCGTGTGTGACACAGACCGGGTGGCAGGTCGATCCACCGGCACCGGATCGGATGCCGCCCGTTCCCGATCCCTCGAAGCATTCCTGTCAGGTGGCGCTCGATACCCAGGGCGTACGCCACCTGCTGTCCTTGATTGGAAGAATCCGTGACTACCGACTACTCCCCTACGACGAAGCCGGAAGCGGTGACGATGCCGCCCCGGCAGGTGCTTCAGGCGGTTTCCGGGCTGGTGGCCGGTTTGTTCGTCGCCATCCTCGCCGGAACCGTGGTGGCCAACGCGCTGCCCCGGATCACCGCTGAGCTGAGGGCGAGCCAATCCTCGTACACCTGGGTGATCATCGCGGAGCTGCTGGCCATGACGGCCACCGTTCCGTTGTGGGGCAAGCTGTCCGACCTCTACAGCAAAAAGCTGCTCCTCCAGACATCGCTGGGCCTGTTCGTGGTCGGCTCGCTCGTGGCCGGGTTCTCCCAGGGTGTCGGCATGCTGATCTTCAGCAGGGTGGTGCAGGGCGTGGGGGCCGGCGGACTCACGGCACTGACGCAGGTCGTGATGGCGGCCGTCATCCCCCCGCGGGAGCTGGGCAGGTACTCCGGAGTCTTCGGTGCCGTCTTCTCCGGCGCAACCGTGGCCGGCCCGCTGATCGGCGGCCTCCTGGTGGACACCTCATGGCTTGGCTGGCGGTGGTGCTTCTTCATCGGCGTGCCCTTCGCACTCCTTGCCATCGCGCTGCTGCAGCGCACACTGCACCTTCCGCACGTCCGCCGCGAGGTGAAGATCGACTGGCTCGGTGCCTTCCTGATCGTCGCCGGGGTCAGCTCGCTGCTCATCTGGGTCTCGATGGCGGGCGGAACGTTCGACTGGTTCTCCTGGCAGACGGCCGCCTTGGTCGGTGGCGGCGCGCTGCTGCTGGCGACGGCCGTCCGGGTCGAGTTCCGGGCCGCCGAGCCGATCATCCCGCTGAGCATCTTCCGTAACCGCACTGTGGCGCTGACCAGCCTGGCCTCCCTGCTGGTCGGTGTCGGCCTCTTCGGCGGCACCGTCTTCCTCTCGCAGTTCTTCCAGGTGGCCATGGGCAAGTCGCCCACGACCGCCGGTCTGATGAGTCTGCCGCTGATCCTGGGATCGCTCGCCGCCTCCACGTTCGCCGGACAACGGATCAGTGCGACCGGCAGGTGGAAGCGGTACCTCGTGGCAGGCACCGTCCTCATGACCGCCGGCCTCGCCCTGCTGTCCACCATCGGATCCCACACGCCCTTCGTTCTGCTGAGCGTCTACATGGCCGTCCTGGGGACCGGCGTCGGCATGCTGACGCAGAACCTGGTCCTCGCCGCGCAGAACGACGTGCCCGCCGACACTCTGGGCAGCGCGACCGCCGTCCTGTCCTTCTCGCGCAGCATGGGCGGGACCGTGGGCACCAGCGTCCTGGGGGCGGTCCTCGCCCACCGCGTCGCCACCGAACTTGCCGCCGGCCGCGCGGCGGCAGGTGCCACGCCGGGAGGTGGGGCCGGGCACGGTGTCCCCGACGCGACGACCCTGCCCGCCCCCTTGCGCGCGCTCGTGGAGAACGCCTATGGCATCGCCACCGCAGAACTCTTCCTCTGGGCCACCCCGTTCGCCCTGCTGGCGCTGATCGCCGTCCTGTTCATCAAGGAGAAGCCGCTCAAGACGACCACCAGCACGGAGCGACTCGCCGAGGAGAGCGCCCTCGCCGCCGGCGGCCGCGCCCTCCCGACCCCCACCGACACACCGCGTGCCGACCTCGCCGCGGCGTCGACCAAAGGCAGTGGAGGGTGCCTAGGCACCACCCGCCTGCTTGGTCAGCGACCGTCGCGACGCGCGTCGGGTCGCCCGTGATCGCGACGAGGTCGACCACGAGCCGGAGCCTCAGTGTCGAGTGTCAGGTCGACGCAGTGCGGAGCCAGAGCGGTGAGGCGCTGTGCGAGGCCGGGGCCGTAGGTGGTGGGAACGGCGCCGAGAGAGGTGGGGAGTGGTTGCATTCACTTACTGTCCCTACCACAGTGGCACCTTGCGCTACAGCGATCTCGACTGCCGCAATCCCCACCCTCCCGCGACGCCCTCGACGAGAAGGGTGTGCCCCGCAGGTCAAGGTCGCGCAGCCCGTTTAGGCTGCGACACACGAGGATGCGGTGGCCGGCGCCACGGTGACGACGTGCAGCCACTCACGTTCCGCGGCGAGCCGGGCAGGCCCGTACTTGATATGCCGCCGCAGCGCTTCCACCAGGTCGGCGATGCCCTCGCTGGTGCGCATAGGGCTGGCAGACGGTCAGGAGGAGTGGCCGAGCAGGCCACTCCTCGCCGTGTGTCCGCCATCAGGCATACCACTTCGCCAGGCAGCGACGCGAGATCCCGGCTTCTGCCGCGATGTGCGCGATGGGGTGTCCAGCGTCGACTCGTAGCCACAACCGGAGACGCCCTCCAGTCGTATCGAGCAGGATCATCGACCAGCTCGGGAGTGGGACGGGCACGACGCGATCGGGCATCCAGACCTTGGACGTGCCCGCTTGGGATCAGGCCCCGGACAGCGCCTCTGTCGGGGGCAGCCGGGACGCCCGCACGGCGGGGTACAGGCCGGCCAGGGCCCCGATGGCGAGGGTGGCGAGCAGGCCGCCCGCCATCGCCCAGGCCGGGACGACTGCCGGCCAGCCCTGCGCGACGGCGTACGCGGTGGTGACGCCCACCCCGATGACGACTCCGGCGATCCCGCCCAGTCCTGCCAACAGCTGGGATTCCGCGAGGAATTGGGTGCGGATGTCGCCTCGCCGTGCGCCGAGGGCGCGGCGCAGGCCGATCTCGGCGCGCCGTTCCAGGACGGAGATGACCATGGTGTTGGCCACGCCGACCCCGCCGACAAGGAGCGCAACACCGCCGAGGCCGAGCATCAGGCCCGTAAAGGCTTTGTCGGTGGCGCCCTTTGCGGCGAGGGCGTCCGAGGGGCGGCTGATGGCCACTTCGGTGGGAGCCTCGGGGTTGACGGTGGCGGCGAGGACGTCGCGTACGGACGTGACCGCGCTGTCTGCGGTGCGGACGTAGATTGTCGTGGGGTGTCCGTCGAATCCCAGGTACCGCTTGGCGGCGTCCCAGCCTACGAGCGCGCTGTCGTTCAGCTCGGGTGCCAGGAGCGCCTCGTCGAGGATGCCGACCACGCTGAACCACTGACCGCCGAGCCAGACCCGGATGTCCGGGCCGACTTCCCCGATACCCAGGCGGTCGGCGGCGCCGCTGCCGAGTACGACGGCCGGGTACTTGGCGGTAGCGGCGTTGAGCCAATTGCCGCGGGCGAGAGAGCCGCCGACGGTGTCCAGGAGGTCGAGGCGGGCGGCCTTGACGTTGATGCTGCCGGTCTCGGCGGCCGGGATGTGGTCGTTGCGATAGACGTACGCCGTCACCTTGCCGGTGCCGGTTGCGGCCTCGACCGGGGCGATCCGGCCGGCCATGTCGATGGAACGCTCGGGGAGTTTGGCCTCGCCGCCGGTGAAGGTCCGGCCGGGGGACGCGGTGAGGAGGTTGGTGCCCAGGCGGTCGAGAGTGCGCTGCAGTTCGGCGTGGCTGGAGGTGGAGATGCCCACCACGCCGATCATCGCCGCGATGCCGATGGCGATGCCGAGCGCGGAGAGGAAGACCCGCAGCGGGCGGGCGCGCAGCCCGGAGGCGCCGACGCGTACGACGTCGCGGGTGCTCATGCGGGAGACCTTCAGCACGCGGACACCGCCTGAACGTCGCCCTGGGCGTTCTGGGCGGAGTCGTGCACGATGCGCCCGTCGTGAACGTGGACCTGGCGGGGCAGCGAGGCCGCGATCTCCCGGTCGTGGGTGATGATCACGACGGTGGTGCCGTCGGCGTTCAGGGCGCGCAGCAGGTTCATCACGGTGGTGCCGGAGTGGGAGTCCAGGGCGCCGGTCGGCTCGTCCGCGAGGAGCAGGCTCGGCCCGCCGACCAGGGCGCGGGCGATCGCGACGCGCTGCTTCTCCCCGCCGGACAGCTCGTGCGGCCGGTGGTACACCCGGTGGCCCAGGCCGACCCGCTCCAGGGCGGTGCGGGCCGCGCGGCGGCGTTCCGCGAGCGGGATGCCCGCGTACAGCAGGCCCTCGGCGACGTTGTCGAGGGCCCGTACGCCCGCGGTGAGGTGGAAATGCTGGAAGATGAAACCGATGCTGAGCGCGCGCAGCGCGGACAGCTCCCGGTCGCCCAGGCCGGCGATGTCGTGGCCGTCGACGGTGACGATGCCGCTGCTGGGCCGGTCCAGGCTGCCGATCATATTGAGCAGGGTCGACTTGCCCGACCCGGAGGGGCCGACGATGGCGACCAGCTCGCCGCGGCGGATGTCGAGCGAGACGCCGTCGAGGGCGGTGACGCCGCCGGCGTACGAGCGGGTGATGTGGTCGAGGCGTACGACGTTGTGGTTCATCGCGGCACCCCGACCTTGTCGCCCGCCTTCAGGCCGGCGCCGGTGATCTCGACCCGGCCGTTCGCGAACATGCCGGTCTCCACCGCGACCGTGCTGCTGACGGAGCCCTTGACGACCTGGACGCCGTATCCGCCCTCCGACAGCGCGAGGAGCGCGGAGATGGGCACGGTCAGCACGTTCTTCTTCTCCGCGGAGGTGATCTCCACATCGACGGGCGCGCCGTCGTAGCTGCCGAGCTTGCCCCTGTCCTTCTTGTCGATCTGGACCGTGACCTTGATGACGGTCTTGCCGTCGCCCTCTCCCGGCGCGCCGTCCCCGCCTTCAGTGCTGGCGACCTTGCCGACGGACGTGATGGTCCCGGCCGCGTTTGCCCCGTCGGGCAGGACGACGGTGACCTTGTCGCCACGACGGACGAGTTTCTGCTTCTTCGCGTCGAGGTCGATGACGACAAGCTGGCTGGTGCCGGTGTATGTCAGCACGGGTGAGCCGGGCTGGAGTTTCTGGCCCTTCTTCACCTCCTGGCCGGTGACGCGTATCTCACCGTCGGCAACGACCAGGTCCGCGGGCTTGACCGTGCCCGTCCGTGGCACTCCGAGGTGCTTCTGCCAGCGCTTGACGGCCGCCGCGGTCAGGACGGAGTACTCCTCGTCGGCGGTGAAGCCGGTGTAGCCGAGGGCGGCCAAGGCCCGTTCCACCTCGGCGACGTCGGGGCCTTTCGTGCCGGCGCGCAGTTCGCGGTAGAGAGGTGTGTCGCCGTAGATGAGGGGGATGGGCCGCCCGTCGGCCTTGAGCGCGTTCTGGCTCTGCTTGATGGTGGCACCGGGCTTCGGCAGCCAGGTCACGGTGCCCGACGCGCCGCTGGTCAGGGGCTGCTTGTCGCCGTAGCCGAGGCTGCCGGTGACGGTGTCCTGCTGGGCGAGGTCGGAGCGGGTCACCAGTGCGGTCGCCGGAGGCAGACCGCTGCCCTTTTCGGACTTCTCGCCGTTGCCGCCGCCGAAGCCGTACGCCGCCACGCCGGCCCCGCCGAGGACGACCGCGAGGGCGATCAGTGCGGCGGTGGTGCGGGCACGGCGGCGACGCGATGGGGCGTACTGCGGGCCGTCTGGTGACCTGCCCGCCGAGGCCCCTGACGGATCCTTTGCCGGGTCTGTCCGAGGGGGAAACTGGTGCATCCGGGTCGTCTCGTCGTCGGTGGATTCGGGTGTGTGCGTCATGCCGGTCTCGCCCGTCACCGCTGGGCGGCGGGGTTGACGGCCTGGCACTTTTCGGCGGCCACCTGCAGCTTGTCCATGTTCGCGTCCTGGTCGAGCGGCAGGCCGCCTGTCTCCGGGTCGGGATCTGGGGCGTTATAGCCGTTGGCCCGCAGGCACTTGACGTATTCGCGCGCCTGCTCGAGCTGCTTTGCGTCAGGTTTCGGTGCCTTCTGCATGTCCTGCGTGGTGGGCGCGAACTCCTTGCACGCCGCGAGCGCGGCCTGCACCTCCTCCGGCGACGCGGTCTGCTCGGGCGCGTCCTCGCCGGCCTTCCCGCTCCCCGGCGCCACGCCCCGCTCGGCCAGGCAGGCGTTGTACTTCTTGGTCTTCTCCGCGGGCGTGAGCTGCTGCCCGACCCCCTTCTTGTCGCCGCCGGCCGACGCGACGTCGTCGTTCCCGCCGTTGCCGCCCCCGCAGGCGGCCAGGCTCAGACTCAGCAGCGGTACGGCTGCCAGCAGCCCCCAGTTGGTGCGCGAAGTGGTACGCATGCGCTCGGCAGTCCCTTCTGTGCCGGGTCTCTCCCGGCGTCGGGGACCAGTAGAGGCGGGGCCCGGTATCCCCTCCGTAACCGCGGGCGGTTACGTCCTGGTTATCCCGGCCTCTGGCACTCTGGGGATCATGAGAGTGCTGATCGCCGAGGACGAGCGGATGCTGGCCGACGCCGTCGCCGAGGGGCTGCGTGAGGAGGCGTTCGCCGTCGACGTCGTGCACGACGGGGATTCCGCTCTGGAACGCCTTTCCGTGAACGACTACGACGTGCTCCTCCTGGACCGCGATCTGCCCGTCGTACACGGCGACGAGGTGTGCCGAGCCGTCGTCGAATCCGGCGGCCGCACCCGCATCCTCATGGTCACCGCCGCCTCCGATGTGCCCTCCCGCATCGAGGGCCTCGCCATCGGAGCCGACGACTACCTCACCAAACCCTTCGCCTTCGAGGAGCTCGTCGCCCGCGTCCACGCCCTGGCCCGCCGCGCCCAGCCCGCGGGCCCGCCCACCTACGAACGGGCCGGCCTGCGGGTGGAGACGGCCCGCCGCGAGGTCTACCGCGACGGCCACTACGTATCCCTCGCGCGCAAGGAATTCGCCGTCCTGCTGGAACTACTGCGGGCGGACGGCGCGGTCGTCTCGGCCGAGGAACTCCTGGAGCGGGCCTGGGACGAGCACATAGATCCGTTCACCAACGTCGTCCGCGTGACCGTGATGAAACTGCGCAAGAAACTCGGGCCGCCGCCGGTCATCCAGACCGTCCCGGGCTCGGGGTACCAGATCCCATGAGGCTCACCCTGCGGCTGCCGCGTCTCCCCATCCGCGTCCGGCTCACGCTCCTGTACGGCGCCCTGTTCATGGCCTGCGGCGTGATCCTGCTCGGCGTGACCTATCTGCTGCTCGACGCGGGACTGACCGACCGGTTCGACGGCGTGGCCCTGCAGATCACCAAGGAGGGCGGGATCGCCCCGGTACCCGAAGCGTCCACCCACAACCTCCCGTCAAAGCCCGCCGCCGGACTGGCCGGCAGTCCCGAGCTACGCGAACTCCAGGACCGCTACCGGGCCGCGACCCTGCAGTCCCTGCTCCGCCAAGGCGCCCTCGCCCTGGGCGTGCTCACCGTCGTCGCCACGCTGTTCGGCTACCTGATGGCCGGCCGCGTGCTGCGTCCCCTCAACCGCATCTCCCAGACCGCGCGACGCATCACCTCCCGCGGCGACCTCAGTGAGCGGCTGGCCTTCACCGGCCCCCGCGACGAGGTCACCCAGCTCGCCGACACCTTCGACTCGATGATGGGACGCCTGGAGAAGTCCTTCCAGGACCAGCAGCGCTTCATCGCGGACGCCTCCCACGAACTGCGCACGCCCCTCGCCATCAACCGGACCCTCATCGAGGTGGCCCTGCGCCGCAAGACTGCAACCGAAGACACCAAACACCTCGGCACCTCACTACTCGCCGTCAACGAACGCAACGAAAGACTGATCAACGGCCTCCTCGCGCTGGCCAAGGGCGAGACGGAGGCCGCCAACCGGACACCCGTCGACCTCGCCGAACTCGCCCGTCACACCGCCGAGTTGCACCAGTCACAGGCAGCCGAAGCAGGTATCGGCCTCCGGCTCGACACCAGGCCCGCCGCCACCTCGGGCAACGCCGTGATGCTGGAGCGCATCATCCACAACCTGCTCGAGAACGCCATCCGCTACAACGAACCCAAGGGCTGGGTCCGCCTCACCACCCGCACCACCCCGCACGGCGCCGCAACCCTCACGGTCGAGAACACCGGCCCCGTGGTCGCCCGCCAGGACATCGAGGCGTTGTTCCAGCCTTTCCGCGGCCTGGGAGCGGACCGCATCGACTCCGAGCGGGGCTCGGGCCTCGGCCTGGCGATCGTACGAGCCATCGCGCGCTCCCACGACGGCGACGTGACCGCGGCCCCCCGGGAACATGGCGGGCTCATGGTCACCACCACCCTCCCACGGTGAGAGGCCCCTGCGCGAAGCGCTCTTCCTCCGGTGCCTCGGGCGCACCCCCGACGAGCTCAAGTGCTTTGCGCTGCGCCGGAGTCGGGTGCGCCGGGGTACCAGACACCACGCCATCAGCCTCATGAGATGGCACACCCTAGACGAATGAGTCCGATGTGTTCAGCGATCGAATGCGACCAGCGACCGCGTGTTCGGGTGGGCCGGTCTTGTGGTTGCGCCAGATGCCGGCGGCCATGGCGAGGATGCGCTGGACGACACGGACGGCGACGCCTTCGAAGGTCCGTCCGCCGTGCTGCTCCAGGTCCAACTGCCCCTTGAGGGTGTCGTTCACGGACTCGATCAGCTGCCGCACCGACTTGAGCAGGCCCTCGCCCCTGCGCTTCTTCTCCCGCTCGAACGAGGGCCGCAGCAGTTCGGCCCCACGCATGACCAGGTCATGCTCGAACTCCTTGGAGGCGAAGCCCTTGTCCGCGATGATCAGCAGTCCGGGCCGGTCGGCGACCAGGTCTTCATCGATGTCGAGCATGGCCCGGAGCACTTCGCGTTCGTCGAGTTTCGGGTTCGCCAGCGCCCACAGGAGCGGCATCCCGGTCGGCGTGCGTCCGGCGGGCAAGACCGGAGGAGCCGCGAGGAGACGGCGGTTCAAGGAGTGGACAGGGGCTCGGCGACGATGGCCGTCGAGCCCCTGTCGGCCTCAGCCGAAGACCCGCTCCACGAACGCATCGAGGTTGCCGCGCAGGCGCTCGATCTGCTGCTCGACAGTGAGGGACTCCTCCATGCGCCCGCCCGGTGCCGCCTTCTTCCTGCCCCGTACGTACAACGAGCAGTCCAGGTCGGCGCAGATGTAGAGGCCCACCGAGTTGCCTGCGCGGCCGGCCGGGCCTGCCTTGGGGGAAGTCATGAGGGAGACGCCGCTGCCGGGATGGGTGGTCAGGCACAGCGAGCACAGGCTGCGGCGCAGGAAGCCACGGTTGCCGGAAGCGGAGCGCAGGGACAGGCCGACGAGTTCATCGGCGCGTTCGACGACGAGATACCTGCGATCGGGCGCGGACAGATCGAACCAGCCCAGGAAGTCCAGGTCGTCCCAGTGGTCGAGGTCCGTCAGGTTCTTGGGCAGGGGGAGGCGTTTGGCCTCGCCCTTCGAGCAGTTGACGAACGAGGTACGGATGTCGTGCTCGGTCAGGGGTTTCATGCAGGGTCCTTCGAGGGGTGAAGTGGACGGTGGCGGGACACGACCCCGGCTCGCTAGGCGGGTGCGTCGTTTCCGGCGTGCTTCGGCGTCTTGTGCCGTACGGTGAGGCCCGCTACTAGGGCGGCGAGCAGCAGGACGCCCGCCGAGCACCAGTAGGCGACGGAGAAGCCGTGCACCATGCCTTCGTTGAGGGTCGTGCCGCCGTGGGCCGGATCATGCAAGTGCGAGTGGACGTAACGGCTGGTGGCGCCGGTGGCGATGGTGTTGAGCACTACGGTGCCCAGCGAAGCGCCCATCTGCTGAACGGTGTTGAGGACAGCCGAGGCCACACCGGCATCCTGCGCGGGCACGCCGGCGGTGGCCGTCGCGTAGACCGGCATGAAGGTCAGGCCCATGCCCAGACCGAGCAGCAGCAGGGCGGGCAGCACGTGCGGGACGTATTGCGCTTGCACGGTCAGGCTGCTGAGCAGCACCATGCCGGCGGCGGCCAGCACCATGCCGGACGACATCAAGGTGCGCGGCGCCGTGCGTGGCAGCAGGCGGGCCGCGATCTGGGTCGCGCCGATGACGATACCGGCCGAAATCGGCACGAAGGCCAGGCCTGTCCGCACCGGCGGGTAGCCGAGGACGACCTGCAGGTAGTACGTCAGGAACAGGAAGACGCCGAACATGCCGATGGTGGCCAAGCCCATCGTCGCGAGCGATCCGGCCCGGACACGGTCCTTGACGATGCGCAGCGGCAGCAGCGGGCTCGCCGCGCGGCTCTGCCACCACACGAAGGCGGCGAGCAAGATCACGCCGGCCACGAGTAGCGCGAGCACCGACGGGCTGGTCCAGCCGCGGGGTTCGGCCTCGCTGAAGCCGTACACGAGGGCGACGAGCCCGCCGCAGCCCAGCAGCGCGCCGGGCACGTCCAGGCGTCCGCCCCGGCGGCCGGAGCGGTCGCGCAGGAAGGCCGGTGCGCCGAGCAGCGCTGCCAGCGCGATGGGCACGTTGACATACAGGGACCAGCGCCAGTTCAGGTACTCGGTCAGCAGACCGCCCACGATCAGCCCGACCGCGCTGCCGCCGCCGGCCAGCGCACCGTAGACCCCGAACGCCCTGGCCCGCTCCTTGGGGTCGGTGAACGTCGTCGTCAGCAGTGACAGGGCCGAGGGCGCCAGGACCGCCGCGAACGCTCCTTGCAGGGCCCGCGCCGCGAACAGCATCCCGGGACCGGTCGCCGCGCCGCCCAGAGCGGAGGCTGCGGCGAACCCGGCCAGGCCGATGACGAAGGTGCGCTTGCGGCCCACCAGATCGGCGATCCGGCCGCCGAGCAGCAGCAGCCCTCCGAAGGCCAGCGTGTAGGCGGTGATCACCCACTGCCGGTCGGCGTCCGACATGCCGAGAGCATGCTGGGCGGAGGGCAGCGCGATGTTCACGATGGTGCCGTCAAGGATCACCATCAGCTGGGCGAGGGAGATGACGACCAGCGCCCACCAGCGCTTCGGATCAGGTGCCAGTGCCGGAGTCGCGGCGGGAACCTCGCGGTCCGGGGAACGGTCGGCGGCCGTGGAAGGGGCGGACGGGAGGGATTCCCCTCCGGGACGTTTCTTGCTCATGGCGATCACGCACGTTTCGTGTCGAAGTGCTGTCGAGACAGCCGGCCAGGGACGGTCGCAGTGGTGACGACGGGCCGGTGTACGCAGCACGGGGACACGGCATGGCGGTGGGGCAGCGGGAACCGCGGACAGCACCCGGGGCCTGCCTCACCAGCCGCGTGTCACTTACGCCGGCGCTCTTGCTGGTCGTGAGGCGAGAGTGCCGAGATCACGGTGACCAGCAGAAGAAGGGCCCGTCTTCGGGCGCGCGCCCCCGCGGCCCGCGCGGCGACGAACCGCACAGGCCAGGACATCTCGTGACGCGGCATCTCAGGAAGATGCCGAAGACAAGAAACAAGAAGGGGGAAGAGTTACCGCGCGCCGCAGAGGAGGGAGGGCACACGGCCGGAGGCAACTATGGCCGCAACGCATTCAGCACGGTCCATGTCTCTCGCCTCCTTCCGGGCAGGGCACGCGGTGCGTGTCGACGCCGAGCGCGCCGAACGGGGCGGCAGAGAACCTGCCGCGCGAAATCCCGAACAGGTTATCCCATCGATGCCACCGCGCGACCGGAATTACCGACCGCCCAGCATGGGTGATTGCTTGGGGGCGGAAGTCCCTGGGAAGAGGTGGTGCTAACCCCGAGCCGGGAGTACGGGCGGGAAGCCGTTGACGATGTCTGACAGCTTCTGGTCCAGCCCGACACGTATGCGGCCTGGCCGCTGCGGGGCTTGATGTCCAGCACGACCCCAGGACGTCGACGACTTCGACGTCAGCTTGCGTGGGCTCGGGAGCGATCCTGTGGGCGCTGGGGAACCCGAAACTCAACGAACGCGAAGTGCTCCAGGCCATGCTCGACGTCGATGAAGACCTGGTCGCCGACTGGCCCGGACTGCTGATCATCGCGGACAAGGGCTTCGCTTCCAAGGAGTTCGAGAATGACCTGGTCATGCGTGGGGCCGGACTGCTGCTGCCCTCGTTCAAGCGGGAGAAGAAGCGCAGGGGCGAGGGCCTGCTCAAGTCGGTGCGGCAGCTGATCGAGTCCGTGAACGCCACCCTCAAGGGGCAGTTGGACCTGGAGCAGCACGGCGGACGGACCTTCGAAGGCGTCGCCGTCCGTGTCGCCCAGCGCATCCGCGCCATGGCCGCCGCAACCACAAGACCGGCGCCCCGAGCACGCGGTCGCTGGTCGCATTCGATCACTGAACACATCGGACTTGTTCGTCCAGTTCCACGAGTTGAGCGCCGGGCACCCCGTGTGCCGCTTCTCCTGGTCGGCCTGGCCCGGCAGCGCTTGTCGCCATCCGGCTACTGCTGGAGGTACGAGGATGTTTGTACGCGTCGAACGGCTTGCCGTTCATGTCCACTGCGCCTGTGGGACCACGACTGCTTCGCGCTCCAGTTGATCGCGGCCTTCACATCGGCCTGCTCGCCGGGTTCGCCGAAGTCGGGACAGCCGGTGGAACGGCCGAACCCGCGCGTATAGACCATTACGAAGGCGTAGCCCTGCCCTTGTCGAACAGGTCGGTGCCCCTCATGAGGTTCTGGAAGTGACCGACGCTTTCTTGCCGTTGGGCAGCTCTGCCGGAAGCAGGATGTCGGGGACTCCGCGCCCGACGCGGTTGCGACCGTGCTGGCCGGCGGGCGAACGGGCCCCGCCCAGAGCCTGCGGCCCGAACGGCAGCAGACGGACCGGACTGTTGGTGAGACAACGGGGAGCGGCCACCCTGCGCAGCGCGCCAGGGTGGCCGCCCCTTCTGCGCCATGCGAAGCGGTCAGCGCACCCAGACGGTGTACTCGGCGCGACCACCCGGACCGTCGCACCACACCTCGTCATACCCGTTGTGCTGGGCGTTCGGCAGCTCCTCAGCCTCGCACTGCCCCTTCGAGTCATACGTCATACCGCCAGCCACGTGCCAGCCGCTGCCGGGTGGGGGGACGGCGACTGCGCTGGTGGCGGTCAGCGGGACTGCTATCGCTGCGGCGCCGACGGCGAGGCCGACGGTGATGCGGGAACGCCACGACTTCATGAACTCTCCTTCTGTTGGCTGCACGGTCCCTAGGTAAAGCACCCGAGATCCGGTGCGCGGTGCCTCTGCGGCTTGCAGCGTGCCTTGATCGACACACCGCGCGGAATGGCACTGAGCGCCAGTTTGGCATTTAGTGACTTCAACGACCATCCTCTATGGAGTGACCTGAGTCACAGCAGAGTGTCTACGCTGAGGCCGTGGCAGCAGACCTCGACCGCACTCGAGAGAGTCCACGGGCCACAAGAAGGCGGTAGGGGTTGGTAGGTGATCTGCCGTCACCTGAACGGATGGGGCTGGGGCACCCCAGCCGGTCGCTCGCTCGGCTGAACACCGTGAGCAAGGACTGCTCGATGCGCGGGTCTGTCCAAACGTGAAGTCCATGGTGCAGGGCGTCGCCGCCGCCTGCGAACTGCAGGGCGGTCTCCAGTGGGAAGCGACCTACGACGGGCTGCGGGTCGCCGAGGCCAAGGGCAACGGCGGTGGTCACGATCGGCTGTCCGGGCAGGACCATCGCCGACGTGCGCCGCGTACCTCGAAGGCCGGCCACGGCTACCCAGGCCCGCGAGCACGGCATCAGCCGTGGCGCCGTGCGCACCGCTGTGGTCGACCTCATGCCCGACGACAGCGCGGCCGACCACCAGGCCACATCTGCCACGGCAGTCGTCACCCTCGATACGCCGGGCAAGTTCGCCGAGTTCCTCCGCGTGACCGAGCTGGACGACGCCGAGTGGGCCACACCACCGCCGCGCGCAAGGCCCGCCGGGAGTACGAGATGGACGGTTGCGGTTCCGGTGACGTCGGCCAGACGGCCAGGAAAGCTCGCTGCGGCGTGATGGATTGCCGGTCACCGGTGGCGAATTCACCGGTCGCGGACGGTATTTGTGGGGTGTACGGGACGCTGTCCAGGTGCGGCGGCGTTCCCTTGCGGTGTTTGCCTTGCCGTGGCGCGGTTTTTTCTCCGTCGCCGCTCGTCACAACGACTGTAACGCCGTCGGTGATCAGCAGGAGCTACGGGATGGACGTGAGCTCGGCACTTGGCTCCATCAGCCACCATGCGGCGAACGCGGCAACCAGAGTCTCCAGCACCGGCCTTGATGTCGCTCGATTTTACTTAGGCTCGCATCCTGCGGACGTGCGCATTCTTAGGTTCGTCCTGCTCAGCTCCATCCGCCGCCGACAGACCGACTGGAAAGCACCGAGTTTGACAGGGCTTTGCGCAGGCCCGGTATTTTTCGATCAAAATTCCTGGCGAATTCCTCAAGCGTATCCTTGTGTTTGCGGCGCTCGGAACGATTCAGGACGACCCCCATGGTCGCGTCGCTCTCCAGGGCGATCACCGGCAGTGCCACTTGCGCCAGGGGCAGAGTGGACGGGTCGGGAGTGGTGGTGACGCGCGTGCGCAACGCTTGCTGCACAGCTCGGGCCTCCTCTTCCCGCCGCAAGACAACTTTGCTCCCTCCAAGCAGGCTCAAGGTGGGGCCGGTCTTCTTTTCGATAATCCCAGCAGCCGTCAGCTGGTTTTCGACCGGTTTCTCCGCCTTGTGTGCGGTGTTGTGCACCAGTGCCATCCACTTTCTCGGCCTCGCGTGCAGCTCTTCCCACACAGAGGCAAGAAACGGATCCGCCGGTGAATGGTCCCCAAGTACGCGAACCCGGTGCCCGTCGGTCTCAGCCTGTCCCGCAAGGAATAGCTCGACCAGGGCGGCAGCGCGCAGCCGCTGCCCGCGGAACTGCAGAAGAGTAGCCGGAAACTTGTTCTTCTTGAAGGCGTAGGCACACAGGTAGATCTGCTGCGGAAGCGTGAGATCCATGTGAACTCCTTGAATACGTGACAACAGGACCAGTTCCTACTACATGGCGCGATCTACAAGGGTCGTTGACGGCATATCGGGATCGCCGGCCCCGGCCGTCGACCTGTCGGCGTAGCGCTTTTCCTGACTCGACGGGACTCCAGCCGCTCGAAGGCGCCATGAATCCGCACCACGGTCCCCCGACTCACAGCAGGAAGCTCGTGATCTTCATGGCTGTCAACTCTCCCGAAGTCCATCTTGCGTGACCCACCATTGTGTCACTAACTGTAATAGTGACGCTTAGTGACAGCATTGCCCACCCCTCGCGCATGTGACCTGCGCCACGAGTTCACTGCTGGTCGAGCGGTCATCCAGGGGAGGTGAGGCTGTAATCGACGGTCCACGGCGGCTGACATGCGACGCACTTGCCATCACTGTCACTTAGTGACACCGTCATTAAGTGACAGCCTTCGATCGCTGAATGGTGACCGGCTCCAGGCTGCGAACCCACCCAGAGCCCTTGCCGACCATCATCAGGGCCTCATCACTCGCTGTCCGGGGACAGCCACAGGAAGGACCCACATGGCACTGCCGAAGCCGATCAGCGTCGAGGAGTTCTTTGCCCCTCCTGTCCGTTCGAGGGCCTCCCTCTCGCCGGACGGCACCAAGATCGCGTACCTGGCTCCTTGGGGGAACCACCTGAACCTGTGGATCGAGAGTGTCGACGCGCCCGGGGACGCGCGGCGAGTCACCTCCGAGGACCGCAACCTGCTGAGCTATCACTGGACCGACGATCCGAGGTGGCTGCTCTATACCCGGGACCAGGGGGGCGACGAGAACCGGCACCTGTACCGCGTCGATCTCGAAGACCCGGACGCAGGGGCTACTGACCTGACCCCTTTCCCCGGCGCACGCATCGTGGATCTGAAGCTGCCCGCCGCGCGGCCGGGGAAGGCGGTGTTCTCCTCGAACAGCCGGAACCCCGCCGCGTTCGACCTCTTCGAGCTGGACATCGCCACCGGTGACATGCGGACCCTCGCGGAGAACACCGGAGGCGCTGCCACCACCTTTTTCTATGGCGGCAGCGGAGACCCCTTCACCAGCGACGTCACCGAACAGGGCGACCTCAACCTCTCGCGCTGGAACGAGGCCACGCAGACGTTGCGCCACATCGCGCAGTTCGACGGTGCGGACTATCCGCTGGGCGTCTATCCGCTGGAAGTTACCGCCGACGCCGGCGTTCTCTTCGGTTCGAACCGGGGCTCGGACAGACTCCGCCTGGCCCGGTTGGATGCAGAAACCGGCGAGGAGACGGAGGTCGACTCCCACCCGCAGTACGACCTGGACACACGAGCCCGTGTCTTTCCCGCACTGCCCTCGCCGCTCATCTTCAGCCGACGTACCGGCGAGCTCATCGGAGTTCGCTACCTCGGGGAACGACTGGTGATCAACGCACTGGACCCGCACTTCGCCGAGGTCTTGGAGAACCTGAGGAATCTGTCCGATGGCGACCTGGCCCACATCTCGTCCGACGAGAGCGAGCAGCGGTGGGTCGTCAGCTTCACCCATGACCGCGATCCCGGGGCCACATACTTCTACGACCACTCCTCGGGCGAGAGTCGCGCACTGTTCCGGCCCCTTGGCCACCTGGATCCCGAGCAGCTGGCACCGATGACACCGGTGACGATCACCGCTCGGGACGGTCTCGCGCTCCCCTCTCACCTGACACTGCCAATCGGGACAGAGCCGCACCGGCTGCCGCTGGTCCTGCTTGTGCACGGCGGTCCCTGGGACCGAGACAGCTGGGGGTTCAACCCTCTCGTCCAACTGCTGGCCAACCGGGGCTACGCGGTGCTTCAGGTGAACTTCCGCAGCTCCACGGGGTACGGCAAGTCGTTCATGAAGGCCGGCATCGGGGAGTTGGCCGGCAAAATGCACGACGACCTGATCGACGGTGTGAACTGGGCCATCCAGCAGGGATACGCGGACCCGGACCGGGTGGCGATCTTGGGCGGCTCCTACGGTGGCTATGCGGCACTGGTCGGAGTCACCTTCACGCCCGATGTCTTCGCCGCCGCGGTGGACATCTTCGGGGTCTCTGACCTCGCCAACTTCCTGCGCAACCAGCCGGAATTCGTCCGTCCGGCCCTTGCCGCCAACTGGTTCCGCTGGGTCGGCGACCCCGCGGATCCGCAGCAGGAGGCCGACATGCTGGCCCGCTCACCGATCAGCCAGGTCGACCAGGTCCGTACACCGCTACTCATCGCCCAGGGCGCCAACGACGCCCGGGTAGCGCAGGCAGAATCCGACAACATGGTCCAGGCTCTCCGGGCACGTGGGGTCCCCGTCGAGTACATACTCATGGCGGACGAAGGGCACTCCATCGAGAACCCGGAGAACTTGATCGCCGTGTACCGCGCCGTGGAGCGTTTCTTGGACGAGCATCTCGGACACGACCGGGACGAGACGTAGCCGCCGTCCTGGCCGCGGCGGTCAGCGGTCGGCGCAAGGAAATCCGCGTGGACCCGCAGCCCGGAGGCCTCAGTCTCCCCGGCCACCATCATCTGATGCTCGGCCCAGCGGCGGCGGGGAAGCACGAGGCGCGAGCGCCTGAGGGAGACACGGCAAACCGGAACGGAGCTCGCGCCGCCATATTCAAGATGTGGAAAAGCTACCGAAGTCTCCCTGCGCTTCGCCGAGCTGGGGCCGCTCCGGGTACGGCGTGACGAGGAGGAACTGACCCTCGGCTCGCCTCAGCAGCGTGTGGTACTGGCTGCACTGCTTTATGGGGCGAGGACTCTCCGACGGCGATCGTGCCCGTGCTGCGCACCTATGTGTCGCGGCTGCGCAAGACCCCGGAGCCCGGCCGGGCGACCGACGAGCCCCGGGCCGTGATCGTCTCAGCCACCGACGGATTCCTGGGCTCCGCTGTGCCCGAAGTGGGCGAAGACGGCGCCGCCCTCGGTCGAGGGCGACTCGCCACGCTCGTAGATCCATCCTCCTTGAGGAGGGTGCGCAGCCGGCGAGCTACGTCGGTGGTGCTGTGCCCGTCCCACACGGGCGCCGTCTCTACCTCGGGCACGTCACCGAACAACGACCAGCTACTGGCTCGGTAGTGATTGCTGACCTGCCCCGTGGGGAGCTGGGCCACAACTATGAACCAGCCGCCCCCGAAGCATGGCGCACCGTCGTGATGCTTCCATGAGCGGACAACGGGATACCTGGCGGCCAGCCACGCCCGGACTGCGTGTGCGTGGTAGAGCAGCCTGAATTCGTACAGCTCGTCGAAGGTGTGGAACCCGTCGGAGACGCTGCCGGTGTCGGTCATTCCTGGCCCCAGATTGCGTAGAGCCCGCAGCGCGGGCTTCGCCGCTGACACGCGGCGGGTCTTGCCCATTTTGCCGGGTACCTCGCCCGCCTGACCGGGCTGAAATGGTCAGCCCAAAAACGTAACTCAGGCCGGACTTCGTTGCAAGCGTTGTCTGCCGAGAGCCGCCCGAGTGAGGACCCGGGATAGTGGCGGCAGACTCAGGGTCCGCTCGCAGATCGGGTCTTGTGTACTGCACTCACAGCAGGGACACCGACATCGTTAGCCCCGGCGGGCCCGCCTCAGGATCCTGTTGGTCGCGCGCCGCAATCCATGCCGCTGAGCAAGGACAACTGTGCCTGGGCCGATCGTGTCGCGCCGCACGGTAGAGTCGACCCCTTTCCAGGTCGAGCAGGAAGGCGTCGCCACTCTCGGCGCGACGCGGGTCCCGATCCGCCGAGCCCCGCGTGACGACAACGAGGCTCAACGAAGCCGCCAACCGCAGACCTGTCGAGCGAGGTGGTGAACCGGCGCAAGACATAAAGGATGTGTTGGTGATGAACAGCAGCAAGCCTCGTCGGCCTGACGTCACGACGGTCGAGATCATCGGTGGTCCAGAAGCGCTCAAGGTCGGCCTTGGCACCTATGACGCCCGGTGGGCGGAGGTCTACCTGCATCACCGGCGTCGGATCCTTGACGCGTTGGCGGCAGTGGACGTCGACATCGAGCACATTGGATCGACTTCGGTTCCAGGCCTTGCCGCCAAACCGATTGTCGACATCGTCGTCGCGGTGGCCGACATCACAGCAGAAGAGGACTACCTCGACGGGCTGTTGGCTGCAGGTTACGAACTGCGGGTTCGCGAGCCAGGACATCGGCTCGTGCGTACGCCGACTCGCGAGGTTCACGTGCACGTATATGAACGAGGGGACGCAGCGGTACAGGAGTACCTTCTCTTCCGTGACCACTTGCGCACCAATGCAGACGATCGCGCCCTGTACGAGAGCGTCAAACGAGCTCTGCTCAGCCAGCAGTGGAACGACATGAACGACTACGCCGACGCCAAGAACGACGTCATCCTCGCAATCAAGACTCGAGCCAGGGCAGCTCGCCAATGACGCGCGATGGTGTCACGGGTTTGTGATCTGCGAATCTGTTCGCCTGGCGACGCCTACGTCATCGGCGCAGAACAGTCATGAGTCACGAACTGCCACCGTCGCAGGGACCTACTGAGGTTGCACCCCGAATCAGGGCATTCCTCCGCAGCCGCGGATCGGGCCCAGTGGTGCCGCTATGCCGGTATGTACCTGGGCCTGTCCCCGAGAGAACTGTGGTCAGTCTGCCGTCGGGGCCGCTTTCAGAGCTTCGGAGGTCAGTTCGCCGCGTGGGCCGGTGGCGTCGGCCACGCTCAGACAGGTGCTGTCGTGGAAGATACCGAGTTCGTAGTGCACAGAGTCGGTGTCGACGGAGCGGACCGTGAGCCCGATCTCGTAGTCGCCCGGGTAGGTCACCTCACCGAGATACTGAATCTGGTAGGACGAAGGGGGCAGATCTGGCACCAAGCCCGCACCACGCGTCCCAATCGCGTGCGAGGTGAAGGTGGCGACGGCCTCGTCGTACCAAGTGGCCAATGCGATGAAGTTGACGTGCTCGTTGGAGTCGACGTCACCGATCCGGGAACGCAGCGTGGCCCAGTGCGAGTAGTGGGCACGTTGCAGGCGCTCAGGGCGTGGACGGCCAGCTGCCGACGTTCCTGTCTCTGGTAGCCGCATCTCGTCGAGATCGGCGATCAGTTCGTCCGGAAGCTGGAGCGGCCCCGAGTTGTCGGCCAGCACGACGATGGCGTCACCCCTGCCCACGTACTTTCCGTCGACCATGATCACCTGCTCAAAGGTGAATGAGGAGCGCCCGATCCGGCAAACGCCGGTGTGCACTTGCACGTGGGTACCAGTCGGGCCGACCAGAGCAAGCCGGTTGACCCGTTGGCCGACGAGCAGAATCTGGTACGGCCCGAAACCACCCTTGCCGATGAGGCGTTCGAAGCGGTGCAGCCGCAGCCGGATCCGGGCGTCTTCCAGCCAGCGGGCCATGCCGATTGTGCTTGCCGAGCCATTTCGACCAAGATCGGCCTGCCGCACCCGGACATCGATCTGGAAACCGAGCCTCTGACCGTCAGGAGTGTTCATGCAGGATGACCTTAGAGCAGCGTCAACTTCGCCACCAAGGCGGACAGGGCATACCACGCGACCAGGTCCAGTTGTTCCAGGCCGCACCCCGACTGTCCGCAGCACCGACGACCTTGCCTTTGCCGACGCGCCACCAGCTCCGCCAAGCTCGGCCGGCGCGCCTCCAAACATGCTCATCTCCATGTCCCAGTACTCCAGTCAGAAATCGTTGTCTGAGCTGGTACTTCTTCGATAGTGGCAGCAACTAGCTTGATCTTTAACCTGTGCGGCGTGGTCGAGGGGACTGTAAGACGTTCGGCTCTGGCCCGTAGTCGGTGGTGACGCCGGGTGTCCGTCAGGGCAGGAGGATACGGTGGCGGAGGAGGTCGAATCCGGCGCGTCCGTGCATTTGCCTCATGATCCTCTTGGTGCGGATGTTGACGCCTTCGGTGCGGCCGTTGTGGTAAGGCAAGGTGAGGCCGGCGTTCCCGGCGGGCCGGTCGATTTCGAGGCCGTTGGCGAAGCTGCGCAGGTGGGGTAGGTCGACGGCACGGGCGGCCGTGATCCACTTGGCGAGTTTCACGTCGTTGCCCTCGATCGGTTTCAGCAGGGCGGCGAAGCCGCCTACGAGATCGGCGAGTGCGGTCATCTCCGGGCAGGCCGCGGCGATCTTCTCCAGCAGGGTCGTTTCCTTCGGGCGCAGGTTTTCGGGGTTGGTGAGGAGGAGACGGCGTGACGTGGGGTGGTGACAGGGCGGTCGCATTCGGCACGGCCCTGATTGAGGTAGCGGACTAGGAGGTTCGCGCTGCCGGTGTAGCCCAACTCCCGGATCTCTTCGAGGAGGTGGGTGACAGGAACTGCCGGTTCGTCCGCGCGGCGGGCGCGCAGATGGTCGCGGTAGGGGGCTACGAGGGTGGGCCGGTAGTGGGAGTGATGCGCAGGGCTTGGGGCTCGGGCATGCGGGCGTAGCGTTTGACGGTGTTCAGGGCCAGGTCCAAGCGGCGGGAGCAGTCGAGCAGGCCGACGCCCTGGCCGAGGAGGTCGTGGATCTTGTTCCAGCGTTCGCGGGTGGTCTGCTCGTGTACTCCACCGGGGCGTGGCGGGTTGATGGTGGCCCAACAGCCGGTGTGCGCGCGGACCTCGAGCTGGACTTTGTCGCAGAGGTTTCTCCAGAGGTGCCATCGGTCGCTGACCTGTATCGCGTGGGGCAGGGCGCGGCGGATGGCCTCGGCGTAGGTGGCCGAGCCGTCGCGGCACACGATCTCGACACCAGGGTGTTCGCGCAGCCAGGACTCCAGGGTGGCCCTCTCGCGGTCGGGCAGGACCCCGACGCGTCGGCCGGTCTCGGCATCCGTGACGATCGTGGCGTAGCGGTGGCGGCGGCGTACGGCGAAATCGTCCACGCCGACCACTCGTGGGACCGCCTGCTGCGGCAGTTGCAGGCGTCGCAGATAGCGCAGTGCGGTACTGCGGGAAACGGGGACGGCCAGCAGACCGGCGAGGCGTGCGGCTGCCCGGCCGCACAACTCCCGCGCCACCTGGGATATCTGCCGGGCAAGCCGCACCGTGCGGCGCTGATGGCGCTCGAGCCGTCCGGGAATCTGCTCGCGGAAGGTCTGCCGTCGGCAGCCCAGGACCGGACAGACCAGCCGCCGTACGCGCAGGTGGACGACGACCTGGCGGCCGTCGACCGGCACGTCCGTCACCGTCCGGCGGTGATACCCGTGCACCTTCGCCGTCAGTGTCCGGCACGCGGGACACGGCACCGCCGCATCCCGAGTGCGAGCCGTGACTACCACCGCGTCACCACCGTCCGCCACGTCCACGACGACCAGCACCGACAGCCCGGAAAACACCGTGCTGACAAGGGAGTTGACATCCATCACAAGATCATGATCAAGGATGACTACCCGGCGTCACCACCGACTACGGGCCAGAGCCGAACGTTTGACAGACCCGCACCGGCAAACCATGGCGCAGCCGGCCCGAGCGTGTTGGTAGTTGGAAGCCGCCCATGGGCGGCTGCGGTCGGTGGACGGCACGTGGGACCGCCACACCACCGATCCCACCCCTAAAGCCCAGGTCACAAGGGTTCAGAGCCGACGTGAGACGTGCAAAGACGCCCGTTCGCCACACCGATTCCAAGCAACCGCCTCACACAAAACACTCCTCCCAGCCGCGTTTCCGCAGGTCAGAACGTTTCTGCATGGATGAGCGCTGGTGGGGCGGGGGGGGACTCGAACCCACGGCCGACGGATTATGAGTCCGCTGCTCGTCTAACGGCGGGGTTCGCCTCCTCAATGCTCTTCGGCCGCTGGCGAAGTCCGGAGGCCCACTAATGGAACGAACGATGCCTTTGCTACGCCCCTTTCGAAGCCAGACGGCCAGCGGCAGGTGTCTCTGTCAACGACGCCTATGGAGAAGGCCGAAGGCTAGCCCGCGTCACTCGTCCGAGACCAAGATCCGGACCATCCGCGGACCACGTTCTCACCCGTCCACCAGCACCGCACCGTCACCGCAGGTCAGCGAGGGGACTACTCGTGTACCGCCAAGAGACCAAGAACCTGCTGGTGTCGTACTCGCCGAGGAAGCTGGGCTTCTTCTAGGCAAGCTCGAAGTGGGCGCCCGGCTGGGAATTCGCCACCTGGGCGCCTCCATGTCCAGCGTGTCGCACAGTGCCCCGTGTGCCTGGACCTGCTGAACCTCGACGCTGACGATCTCCAGGAGCGCAGTGTTTCGCACAGGCGAGAGCCCTCGGCTACGCCTCACCCGCAACGCGCAGAGGTATGCGCGTTGCGGGCCACTGCACGGGGCGCGCGAGTGGGTAGCGCTCAGAGTGCCGGCGAAGCGGCCGGATCCCGGGCCTGATCGAGTCAGCCGCCGCTCTTGCGCCTGAACGACCGCTGGCTCGCAGCCGGGCCGTGCGCCGCACGCACCTTCGACGCATTGGGGTTGGCGGCAGTATCAGCGGCGTCCGCCTGCGCAGCGCGCTTGCGCGCCAGGGCTTCGCGGAACTTGCGCTTGAGGTCGTAGTTTCCGTCGCTGTCCGGCGCCAGAGAGGACGTCTCGGGGGCAGCGGGCTCCGAACCTTCCGTAGATACGGGCTCTGCGGTCATGGTGACCTCCTGGGTTCGGGGGGGGCGGGCAAGCACAGCTTGTCATGCCGGGCGCAGTGCTGGGCACCGGCAACATCATCGAGCTCCGATTCGGGGAATTCACTGCCAGGGCAACGGCTCTCAGCCGCTGCGACGCATCCGGGCGGCCTTGCGGGCCTCGGCGAGCTTGCGGGCCTCGCCGGCCTTTCGGGACTTGCCGCCGGCGCCGCGGGAGGTGTCCTTGCTGGTGCCGATGCCGCGGAAGGGGGCGTTGCTGTTCTTGGGTCGGGGGACGGCGGGCCCGCCATCGAGCGGGGTGCCGGAGGGAGCCTTGGCGCCGGTGATCCGGCTCAGCTCCGCCTCGCCCGAGCGCACCTTGGTGACGGTCGGCTCGATGCCGGCCTCGGCCATCATGCGGCTCGTCTCGCGGCGCTGGCCCGACAGCACGAGCGTGACCACGCTGCCGGACTCACCGGCGCGAGCGGTGCGGCCGGCCCGGTGCACATAGTCCTTGGGGTCGGTGGGCGGGTCGACGTTGACCACGAGGTCGAGGTCGTCGACGTGCAGGCCACGGGCCGCGACGTTGGTCGCCACCAGAACGGTGATCTGGCCGTTCTTGAACTGTGCCAGGGTCCGTGTGCGCTGTGGCTGGGACTTGCCGCTGTGCAGGGCCCCGGCGTGCACCCCGCTGGCCCGCAGATGCCGGGTGAGCTGGTCGACGGCGTGCTTGGTGTCGAGGAACAGCAGTACGCGGCCGTCGCGGGCGGCGATTTCCGTGGTGACGGCGTAGCGGTCGGGGCCGTGGACGACCAGAACGTGGTGGTCCATCGTCGAGACCGTGCCCGCGGACGGGTCGACCGAGTGGACGACGGGGTCGTGGAGGTAGCGGCGGACCAGCTGATCGACGTCGCGATCCAGAGTGGCCGAGAACAGCATCCGCTGACCGTCGGGGTGCACCTGGTCGAGCGCGTCGACAACCTGCGGCAGGAATCCCAAGTCGCACATCTGGTCGGCCTCGTCCAGCACGGTGATCCTCACCCGTCCCAGGCCGCAGGCGTTGCGCTCGATCAGGTCGTGCAGGCGTCCAGGGGTGGCGACGACCACCTCGGCCCCCTGGCGCAGCGCGGCGACCTGCCGGCCGATCGACATGCCGCCGACGACCGTGGCCATCCGCAGCCGCAGTGCCTCGGCGTACGGCGCCAGCGCCTCGGTGACCTGTTGGGCCAGCTCGCGGGTGGGCACGAGGATCAGAGCGAGGGGCTGCTTCGGTTCGGAGCGCCGCCCAGCGGTACGTGTCAGCAGTGGCAGGCCGAAGGCGAGCGTCTTGCCCGATCCGGTGCGCCCGCGCCCCAGGACGTCGCGCCCTTCCAGGGCATCAGGCAGTGTGGCGGCCTGGATCGGAAAGAGTTCGCGCACCCCGAGCCCGCTCAGTGTCCGCAGCACCTCCACCGGCAATTGCAGGCCGGCGAAGGAGAGGTCCGGGTCCGGGGACAGCGCCGGGGTGGTGGCTCCGGACTTGACGGGACCGCCGTGAGCGATGCCGGAGTCGTCGGGATGCTTCATGAACAGCCTTCCGCAGGGGAACGTACCGAGGAAGGCCCGGCAGGTTGAACAGTCCACGCTCAAACGGAACCGAACAGGCAGAACCGCCCACCGCGACGACCACGCAAACGCGTGACGCTACCACAAGGCACAACATCGCGCCGTGATACCGATCGCCCCTCCCCCATCGACCGTTCCCGGGCCGGCGATCTCGCCGAGGAAGCCGGGCTTCTTCCAGAGGGCGCAGGAAGCGGCACGCTGCGGCGGGCGTGCTCCCGGCGCGGGCTGGACGACGAGGTGAGGGACGCACCGACAGGTCACCGGCGACGCCGTGGGCGGGTGCGCCCTCACCGGGCTCTGCCGCCGCCCTCCAGCATCCGTTCCAAGCGATCGAAGCGCTCGTGCACCGTGTGAGCCACCTCTGTGTACTCCTGCTCCACGGCTCTTTCCGCCTGGTGCACCCGATGGTGCCGACTCGCCTGGTCCCGTCCCACGAACCATGTGGCCAGGGCTGCGGTGACCAGCCCGTATGCGGTGATCCCGACGACCATCACCACCACAGCGACCAGCCGTCCCCACAGCGTCACCGGGTAGAAATCGCCGTACCCCACTGTCGTCGCGGTCTCCACCGACCACCACAACGCCCTCGGGTACGTGGTCAGCTGTGCCCGCGGCGCGCCGGTCTCGGCGACTACGACGACGTAAGAGCCCACCAGCATCACGGCCATCAGGACGACCGTCGCAGCCCCGGCCGCCTTCACATGCAGTGAACGCCCTTCGCGGCCCAGCAGCAGCCGGACCACCCGGGTCAGGAAACCGGGAAACATGCCCCGCATCCTGCGCCACGCCCCGATCCGGCCCCGTCAGAACGCGCCGCGTCCGTACCAACCCCAACCCGAACAGCCCCTGGCGTCCGATGACGGCGATCATCCGCGTGGCTTCCACGACTTTCGGCACCCCCTGGAGGGTGGCCAACAGCACTGCCGTCACGCTCTCCGCCATGTACGCGGCTGCTGCGCTCAATGTTCCTCGGTCGGGAGGACCCAGGCGCGCTCACTTCTCCGGGCCACCGCCGAAGCCATGATCATCGCCGCACGAACGGCGACGAGTTGCACGGACGACGTCGACAAGGCGCGGGCCGCCGAGGCGAGTCCGAAGGTGAGGAAGCCGCCGAGCGCCATGCGGCGACATGCAGCACAGTGAGGTCGAACCCGCACAGCAGCAGGCTTCCCGACATCACGACCAGGACCAGCCACCGACTCCGCCGAGATACATGCCGTTGCTGTGAATCCGTCGCAGCGCATATTGACCCGTCAGCTGAGGTGCGGGAGGCGGACGGTATACCCGGAGGTCCCGCCACGGGTCGAGTGCACACTGACCGACGTCGGGCACAGCCTGGACGCCGTCACGGGAGCAGTTGGACACGTGGGGCCGGTGGTATCAGGAGACAGGGCGCCGAAAGGGTTGACCAGGCCTCATGCCCGGGACTCGCATTCAGGAACGTCGAGCACGATGACGCCCAGTTCGGTCGCCGCGACGACCGTGTGGGCCGCCGCGGCCAGTGCCAGTACCTCCGCCTCCAGCTCGATGACCTGGCGGCCTTTGGAGTCCTCGATCTCTATGAGACGGCCGTGTCCGACGACGGCACGTCGGGAGTCGGGGAGGTATGCCACCACCCTGGCGGTGTCCTGGCTGTCATGTCGGCGGTGGTCGGGTGCGGCGCGTCGGAGGTTGCGGAGCCTTCCGCGCCACCATCCCCCGCGTCCGGCGGAGACGCGGACCAGGCGCCATGCGGATCCGTCGGCCCGTACGAGCCTGAGCGTTCTGACGGGACGGTGATCGGTCAGGTCCCATATGTGCAGGGTCAGGTCGTCGCCGGTGGACATGATGACGGGACGGCCGTCCAGTTCGGTCGTCGCGAGCGCTCGGACCGCGCCCTTGTGGGCGGTGACGGGCTTGCCGACGGGTTGTCGTGTGGCCAGGTCCCACACCTGAATGGTCCGGTCGTGGCCTGCGGTGACTACCACGGGACGGCCGTCCAGTTCGGTCACCGCGAGCGCTCGGACCCCGCCCTTGTGGGCGGTGACGGGTATGCCGATCGGTCCACCCGTGGCCAGCTCCCACACCCGCACGCGGGCGTCGCCCGACACGACCACCGCGCGGTCCTGCAGTTCGGCCACCGCCACCGCGTGCGCCGTGCCGTTGTGACCGGTGACGGGCTCCTCGACCACGTCGCCCGCGTGCACGTCCCAGATACGTAGGACCCGGTCGGCGTCGACGGACACGACCACCGGGCGGCCCTTCATCCGGGCCACCGTCACCGCTCGCACGCCGCTGGTGGAGCCGGTGAAGCTGTCGTCGACAGGGTTGCTGGCGTCCAGGTCCCATATCCGTACGGTCCGGTCGTCGCCGGCGGAGACGACCACGGGACGGCCGTCCAGTTCGGCCACGGCAAGCGCTCGCAAGCCGCTCGTGTGGCCGGTGAAGGGCTTGCCGACGGGTTCACGGGTGGCCAGGTCCCACACCCACGCGGTCCGGTCGGCGATGTCGCCGGAGACGACCACGGGACGGCCGTCCAAGTGGGCCACGGCCAGCGCTCGTACCCAGGTCCGGTGACCGGTGAAGGGTTCACCGACCGGGGCTCGGGTGGCGAGGTCCCACACCCACACCACGCCGACGGCGTCGACGGAGACGACCACCGCGCGGTCCTCCAGCCGTGTCACGGTCACGGCGTTCACCGTGCCGCCGATGGTGGTGAAGGGGTCGCCGATGAGGGCGCGGGTGGCCAGGTCCCATACCCGCACCGCACCGTCGGTGCCCGCGGAGACGACCACCGGACGGCCGTCCAACTCGGCCACCGCCAACGCGTACACGGAGCCGGTGTGGTCGGTGAAAGGTGCGCCGACCGGACTGCCGGCCTCCAGGTCCCACACCCACACCACTCCGTCAACGCCGGCGGAGACGACCACCGTACGGCCCTCCAACTCGGCCACCGCCACCGCGTACACCGCGCAGCCGTAGCCGGTGAACGGGGCGCCGAGAGGAACGCGGGTGGCCAGGTCCCACACCCGCACCGCACCGTCGGCGCCCGCGGAGACGACCACCGAGTGGCCCTCCGACCGGGCCACGGCCACCGCGTACACCGCCCCGGTGTGGCCGGTGAAAGGGGCACCCACCGGACTGCCGACGTCCAGGTCCCACACCTGCACCACACCGTCACCGCCGGCGGACACGGCCACCGGACGGGCCTCCAGCCGGGCCATCGCCAGCGCGTACACGAAGCCGGTGTGGCCGGTGAGCGTGAGGTGGGGGTGGATGGGCTGCCAGCGGGCCCACCGGGTGGACCAGGGACGGTGCGGGTGATGGGCCGCGATGGCCTTGGCCAGATGATGGGTACCGCTGCAGTGGGCGGCCAGTTCCAGGTAGGACGCGCGTTCCGCGGCGGGGTTGTCGGACAGATGGAGAGCGGCGCGGCGGTAGGCGTTGGCGGCGGCCTTGGCCTCGTCGCTGTCCGCGTGCCGCAGTATGGCGAGCAGTGGCGCCCGGGTCGCGGTGAGCAGGTAGTCGGGGTCGGCGAGCAGGATGTCCAGCAGGTGTCCCTGGACGGCGTGGGCGGCCAGGTGCGTGTGGATGTACGTGTGAGCGGAGGGCCAGCCCCGGCGGTGCTGTGCGGCCGGCGGAACGCAGTCGATGAGGGTCCGGGCGATCGCGGCCTGGTCCGCCGCGGCGTCCCGCCCTTGCAGCAGGTGTTCCACCAGGGATTGGTGGAACAGGCGGTACAGCGAGCCGTTGGCCTCCTTGAAGTAGGAACCGGCCTGGCGGCGCAGCCAGGTGAGTTCGCTGTCGTCGGTGATGCCCGGGCCGGGATGCAGGGCGTCGACGAGCCGGGCCCAGATGCCTTCCTCGCGGGGAAGGCCCGCGCCCTGCGCATAGGCGAGCGGCAGCAGCAGTTCACGTGCCCGGGCGGCCAGTTGGTCGCCGAGGCGGCTGGTCAGGTCCCGGCTCATGGCGTCACCCGCGGTGCGGGGCAGACTGCGCCGCCATCCTTCGTCGGTCGGGTCGGCGGGCTCGGCCCGGGCGGCCAGGTACTGCGCGAGGATCCGGGCGATCAGGAACGAGGGACCGGCGGCCGCGGCGACGGCCTCGGCCACCGCCAGCAGCAACTCCTCGGGGCTCTGCCGGTAGGGGCTGCCGGCATGGGACTGCAGCAGCACCGTGCGGGCGTAGGCGCGTGTGCTGTCCAGGTCGGCGTGGGTGCTGTCGTCCAGGTCGATGACCTCGGCCGACGGGTGCAGGTGTTCCAGGAGGTGTCTGCGGGTGCCCAGGAGCAGCCGTAGTCCCCCGTCGTCCTTGCCCAGGAGGCGGAGGAGATGGTCCAGGCGCTGGGCCAGTGCCTGGGGTTCGGCGGCCTCGTCGAGGGCGTCGACGAGCACGGTCAGGGGTTTCTCGTCCCGGGGGCGGTCGCGGAGCGCGGTGACCAGTCGCCGCAGCTGTTCGGAGCTGTTCAGACCGGGGTCGATGCGGATCGCGGCACCGGCTCCGATCGCGGTGAGCACCTCCACCGTGGTCATGGTGCCCGCGTACACCGCGACGTCGATCGCTCTGGGCGGCGGCAGTTGCTCGGGCAGCCCCCTGCGGGGCACGCCGGGGCGGCGGTCCGGGTCGCTGAGCGCGGCGAGGAGTCCGAGTACGGCGGTCTTGCCCGAGTCGGGGTCGCCCGTCACGACGTGCAGGCGCCGGTCGGACGGGTCGGCGAGCCAGCCGGTGAGTTGTCGTAGCGCCCGGTGCCGGCCGGTGAACCACTGGGTGGCGGGCAGGAATCGGGTCTCCAGATGCTCGTGCTGCTGCCGGTAGAGGCGTTCCTGCGTCTCGACGTCGAGATCGACCAGACTCGGGCGGTAGTGCGGGTTGGGAAGGAACTCCAGGTCGTGCGCCACGCCGTACTGCAAGGGCACGGGGGTCTGGAATCCCGGGACCTGGACGTCGTGGCGGATCCGGTCCACGAGGGAGGGCACCGACAGGGCGGGGGCCGTGAAGCCGCCGACCGCTCGGTCCTCGTTGCGCACCGCGCGGGCGAACGCCTGGGTGAACACGCCGGCCTGGGCCGCCTGCCGTGGCCTCGTGGACGTGACGACGACCAGGGAGCCCTGACCGTCCCAGCCGCCGATGGCGGCCGTGGCCAGATCCTTGCCGCCCTGTCCGGCGTAGCAGCAGTCCAGGATGACCATCAGCCGCTTGATCCGGGTCTGTTCGAGCAGCCACTCGGTGAGGTACACGGTCTTCACGCCGCGGCCCAGCGGGTCGCCGGGCCGGTGGTCGGACGGCAGCAGCACATGCTGGCCGCCGTCGACGACGTCCCCGTGACCGGCCAGGTAGAGCAGCACGTAGTCGTCGTCCCGACGGTCGCCGTCGACCGCGAAGTCCCGCAGGGCGTGCCGCAGTTGCTCACCGGTGGGGTCCGGGGGCAGCACCGGCTGGTGGGCGTAGCCGAAGTCGTCGCGCAGCAGCGTGCACATCCGCTCGACGTCCTGGGTCAGCTCGGGGCGGTCCAGTTCGGGTGCCAGGGGGTAGCGGGTGACCGCGCCGGCCAGCAGCAGACGACGTGCCCCCACGATCAGGCCACCAGGCCCGCGTGGATGGCCGCCCCGGTCTGGGGTGCGGTCAGATAGGGGGCGACGTCGTGGGCCTTGGCGCCGTTGTGGATCAGGAACCCCTGCACGTCCGCGCCGAACAACGGCCGCAGGTCCTTGACCAGGGCGACGACGTCCCCGCCGTCGGCGATGTTCGTCCACTGCCGCACCGCTCCCGGCCAGTGTCCGCGCGGCGGGCCGCCGTCGCCGGTGGGGGTGGGAGCGGGCCGCAGTCTGTGGAAGACGACGTGGGAGATGCCGAGCGGGGATCCCATCGTCACCAAGGCCCGCACCGGCCAGTCGGGGTTGGCGCACAGCGCTTCGTAGGCGACCACGGTCCCCAGCGAATGCGCCACGATCACCCTGGTGTCCTCGTCCACGGCCTGCGCCAACTGCCGCTGGATACGGGCGCGCAGGTCGGGTTCGGTCAGATAGCGGCGCACCTGGTGCAGGTCGAACACCATCGCCCTCAGCGCCAGCCCCGCGAAGAACCGCGAACCCGACAACGCCCGCAAAGCCGCCTGCACCGCGCCGGGAGTCCGCAGCAGCGCCCGCGCGTCCGGCGGGATGACCTGATCGTCCACTCGGGCGGCCTCGGCCCACCACAGGCCCAGCAGTTCCGTGTCGAGGCCCTCGCCGACGTCCGCGGCGGTCAGCGGCGGAAGACCGGGGCCCAGCAGCCGCCCCGGCGGGCGGAAGAACTGCCCGTAGGACACACAGCGCACCTCGTCGGGAGCCAGCTGTCCGCCGGCGAACCGCACCCCGTCGGCCATCGGTGCGAACCACTCGCGGTGCAGCACCGACTCGCCCTTCACTTGCTGGGCGATTCCATGTACTCCAACCACCCGCGCCACATGTCCCCCCGGATGCCCGCAGATCGCTGACAGTAGTTTTTCCGCCACCGGCCGCGCTGGCAAGCCCCCGTCCTCGGCCAGTCCCGCCGTTCAGTCCAGGTCGGACAGGTCGAGTACGAACCGGTAGCGGACGTCGTTGCGCCGGAGCCGGTCGAGGGCCTCGTTCACCCGGGCCGACGGGAGGACTTCGACGTCGGCGGTGATGCCGTGCTCGGCGCAGAAGTCGAGCATGGCGGCGGTCGAGCGGCTGCCGCCGCTGCCCGCGGAGCTGAGCTTCTTGCGCCCGATGAGCAGATCGATGGTGTCCACGGTGACGGGTCCGAGGTGCCCCAGGTGGCTGAGCGTGCCGTCCATGGCGACCAGGCGGAGGTAGGGGCCGAGGTCGTGCGGTGCGGAGATGGTGTCGATGACGATGTCGAACCGGTCGCGGGCGTCGGCCAGTTGTTCCGGGTCGGTGGAGACGATGAGATCGCGGGCGCCGAGCCGACGCGCGTCGTCGGCCTTGTCCGGTGAGCGGCTGACGACCGAGGTGTCCGCGCCGAGCGCCACGGCGATCTTGACCGCGAGATGCCCCAGGCCGCCCAGTCCCGCCACGGCGACACGGGTCCCCGGCCCGGCGCCGAGGGCGCTCAGGGGTTCCCAGACGGTGATCCCGGCGCAGAGCAGGGGTGCGGCGGCGGCCGGGTCCAGGGCGGCGGGGAGCGGGTGGGCGAAGCGGTCGCGTACGACGTACTCGCGGGAGTAACCGCCCAGCGTGGGCGTTCCGTCGTGCCGGTCGGTGCCGTCGTACGTCAGGGTCGGGAAGGCGTGACAGAAGTTCTCCTGGCCGGCCCGGCACATGGCGCACTCGCCGCAGGAGTCGACGATGTTGCCGACCGCGACCGCGTCGCCGACGGTGAAGCGGGTGACCGCGGGTCCGGTCTCGGTCACCACGCCCGTGAACTCGTGCCCCGGCACCAGGGGCCGTCCTCCCTCGCCGGGCCGGGCGCCGACGGCGTGTACATCGGTGTGGCAGACCCCGCAGTAGTCGACCCGGACCGCGAGGTCGTCAGGGCGCAGATCGCGCCGTATCAGCGGCGTCCGCCGCAGCGTCGACGACGAGCCCTCCACCTGCCAGCCAACGGTGCTCCTCATAGCGCCTCCCTTTCAGACTCCCAAACAGACCGTTCGGTCTATCCAGGCCACAGAAGCACACCCACCCCCGCACAGGCAAACCAACTGTTCTGTCTGATAGCGTCGGACCATGGCCGATCAGCCCTTGACCTCGCGTGGCGCCGCGACGTACCGACGCATCCTCGATGTGGCGACCCAGGAGTTCGCCGAGCACGGGATCGCCGGTGCGCGCGTCGAGCGGATCGTGGCCGCGGCACGCACGAACAAGGCGCAGCTCTATTCCTACTTCGGCAGCAAGGAGGGGCTCTTCGACGCCATCTTCTTCGGCTCGCTGGAGCGGATCGTGAACGTCGCCCCGATCGACGCGACCGACCTCGCGGACTGGGCCGTACGCCTCTACGACGAGTATCTGCGCCGCCCCGACCTGATCCGACTCGCCACCTGGGCGCGCCTGGAGCGACGCCCGGCCGGTCATCTGGTCGACGATCCCGACCGTCTCGACGACCACAAGCTGCGCGCCATCGCCCAGGCCCAGGCCGACGGTCTGGTCCGCGACGGGGACCCGTTCGACGTGATGGCGATGGTGATCGCCATGTCCATGGCCTGGTCACCGGTCAGCAATGTCTACGCGGCGACCGCGCAGGAGCCCTCCGAACTGCACGAGCAGCGTCGGACGCTGCTCCGCGAGAGCGTGCGGCGCGCCGTTGCTGCGGACCGGGACTAGGCCCTGGTTGCTTCCCTCCCACGCGGTCCGCTGTCTTCACCGGCGCGTTCCCGGTCCGCATAATCGGGCGGGGTCGGCGGCAACGCTTCGGGGGCGGCAGTGGCGTTCAGGGACGATGTGCGCGGATGGTGGGGTTCTCCGGCGGTGCGCGCCATGGTATTCGTGCTGCTCGCGACGCTGGTCTTCCACGGTCTGGTGCTGTTCGGACGGCTCAACTCCCGCGACGACGCCTTCGTCGCCGACAGCGGTTTCCGGCTGTGGGCCGTCATGGCCTCCTTCTCCTTCGCCGTCTGGATCGCCCTCCTGGACGGCGGCGTCAAGGCGGTTCGCGAACTGCCCACCTCCTGGCGGCGAGGGCGGCGCTGGTGGCTGGCCTCGCTCGTGTCGTACGCCGTGCTCATGGTGGCCGCGAGCACGATGCTCCGCGGGGTCAGACAGGGCCATGTGCCGATCGATGACTTCCCGGCGCTGATCAGCCTGCTCACCGCGGTCGGCGCCGGGGCCGGGGCTCCTTGGGTCCTCTCGGTCTGGCTCGCGCAGGAGCAGGTGCGGGAGCGGACGGACGAGGCCGGGCAGGGCACGGATCCTGACGCCGTGGCCGATCCTCCGGACCTGGCCGCTGCCATGGCCGACCTTCTCGCCGTGTGGCGGGTGATCGAGCGCGGCGGACTCGCGCTGTCCCTGATCGTGTCGACCTCCGCCTTCAACACGGGTGCCTTGCGGCTGGCGGTCATCGGGGCGGGCGTCACGGAACCGGCCGACTTCCCGCCGGTGTAGGTGCTGGGACACGGCGCCTTCTTCACCGCCGTCCTGGTGGCCATCCTGCTCCCCCTCGTACTCGCCTGGCGGGCACAGGCGTTGGCACTCGTCGAGCGGACATTGCCCCTGCCCGCCTCAGGTCTCGTGGACGAGGACGGGCTCGCCGCGAGGAGTCGCATGGAAGCGCAACTCCAGGTGAGCGCCCGGTTCCTGAGGAACCCGATCGCGCTGCTGAGCGTGCTGTCGCCCCTCGTGACCGCGCTGGTCACCGCGCTCGTGCCCAGCGGCGCCTAGGGGACCGGCTCCGTCCGGAGGACCTCAGGAACCGCCGGTGGAGCTGTCGCCGTGCAGGGGCAGCAGGATGCAGAAGGTGGCGCCCTGGCCCGGGGCGGTGCGGAGGTCGACCCGGCCGTGGTGTGCGGTGACCAGGGACTGGACGATGGACAGGCCCAGACCGGCGCCACCGGTCGCGGTGCGGCCGCGGGCGGCGTCGGCGCGGTAGAAGCGGTCGAAGACATGGGCGGCCTGATCCGCCGTCATCCCCGGTCCCTGGTCGCACAGTTCCAGGACGGCCCGGCCGTCCAGCGTGCCCACGCCGATGCGCACCGGTGTGCCGGGCGGGGTGTGGGCGATGGCGTTGCCGACGAGGTTGGAGGTCACCTGGCGCAGTCGCGCCTCGTCACCGAGCACCGGGGCTCCGCCGGGCGGGCCGCCGTACGGGCCGGTCAGGGTGACGGGACGCTCGGGAGCCAGGGCCCGCAGGTCGTGCAGGGCGTCGGCGGCCAGGGTGCGCAGGTCCATCGGGGTGAGGCGAAGAGGCAGGCGGGCATCGGCGGTGGCCTCCTCGTCGAGACGGGCGAGGAGCAGGAGGTCCTCGACGATGCTGACGAGGCGGGCCGCTTCGCGTTCGATGCGGTTCATGGCGGAATCGATGTCCGCACGTTGGGGCATGCCGCCCATGCGGTACAGCTCGGTGAAGCCCTTGATCCCGAACAACGGGGTACGCAGTTCGTGGCTGGCGTCCGCGATGAAGGTGCGCATGCGTTCGTTGGTGGCGGCGCCGGCCGCGTCGCCGGCCTCGATCCGGTCGAGCATGCCGTTGAGCGCGGCGGACAGACGGCCCAGTTCGGTGCGGGTGATGGCCGGCTGCGGGACCCGGCTGGACAGGTCACCGGACGCGATGGCCGCTGCCGTCGTCTCGATGCGCCGCAGCGGCCGCAGCCCGGCCCGTACGGCGAACCAGGCGATGACGCCCAGAAGGACGAGCACCAGGGAATCGATCACCAGCATCCACACGCCCAGGTGCCGGATCGTGGAATGGACCGGCGCCAGCGAACCGGCGACGACGACACTGCCGCCGGTATCCGCGCCATCGGCGAGTTTCAGCGGGGCGACTGTCACGCGCCAGTCGTCGCCGGCCTCGGCCGGGACCTGGAAGGGGCGCCGGTCGCGGGCGGCGACCGCATCGGTGCCGAGGACCGGAAGCCGGGGGGCGCTGTCCTCGGGCCGGCGCAGTGTGCGCTGGGCATGGCCCTCGGCATCGAGCTGGGCGACATACACATCGCCGGTCAGCTCGCCCTCCACGGCGTCGCGCACCCGCGGTGCCGCCCCGCCCGGCAGGTCCGTCAGGTCCGGCAGCCGCGCCGCTGCCGTGGCGGCGGCGCGCACGCGGGCGTCCAACTGCTGCACCAGCTGCCGCTCCAGCAGCGTGACGAGCAGGGCGTTGCTGCCCAGCAGGGCGGCGACCACCAGCAGCAGGCTGATCGCCACGACCCGCCCACGCAACGACAGCCGGCCGACCGGCCCGCGCCGGGCCGGGGTGCTCATGGGCGGGGCCTGCGCAGGACGTAGCCGGTGCCGCGCACAGTGTGGATCAGCTTCGGCTCACCGGTGTCGATCTTGCGGCGCAGATAGCTGACGTAGGAGGCGACGATGGAGTCGTCACCGTCGAAGTCGTAGTGCCAGACCTGGTCCAGGAGCTGTTCCCTGGACAGGACGTGCCCCGCGTTCTCCATCAGCACGCGCAGCAGGCTGAACTCCGTCGGGGACAACTGCACCGGCTTGCCGCCCCGGGTCACCTGGTGGCCGTCGGGATCGAGTTCCAGGTCGTCCACGGCAAGGAGCCCGTCGGGTCGGCGGCCGCTGGTGCGGCGCAGTACGGCCTGGATGCGCAGGACGAGTTCCTCCAGGTTGAAGGGCTTGGTGACGTAGTCGTCCCCGCCGGCCCGCAGTCCGCTGATGCGGTCCTCGGCGGCGTCGCGGGCGGTGAGGAAGAGGATCGGCGGATGTGCGTTCCCGGGGCCGTAGGGGCGTTCACGCAGGCGGCGTGCGACCTCGAAGCCGTCCAGGTCGGGCAGCATCACGTCCAGGACGATGAGGTCGGGGCGCCGGTCGCGGACCGCCTCCAGGGCCTGCCCGCCCGACTCGGCCGCGATCACCTCGAACCCGGCCAGCCGCAGACTGGCGGACAGCAGCTCACGCAGCGTGGGCTCGTCCTCCACCAGCAGCAGTCGTTCTGTCGTCGTCATCGCACCCGTCCCCGACCTGTGATCCTCTGCCGTCACTGTCCCGCCGTACTAGGCGTCCCGCTCACGGAAGACGACGAACGCCGCCGCCACCAAGGCCGCCACGCATCCGGCCATCACACCCAGTCCCGCCCAGGGAGTCAGCAGCGCGGGATCCTGGTAGCTGATGATGATCTGTCCGCCGGCGATCGGCGGCCAGTACGTCGACACCCAGTCGCCGAATCCGCCGGGCAGGGCGGGCGCGAAGGCCTGGACGATCAGCATCACGCCGAACAGCGTGGTCACCGTCGCCGTGGTGGAGCGGATCACCGTGCCCAGGGCCAGCCCGAGGAGCCCGGCCAGTGCCAGATAGAGGCCACCGCCGAAGATGCCGCGCAGTGCCACGTCGTCGGCGAGCGTCAGGTGCGGAGCGCCCGCCCCGGACAGCGATGCCTGCCCGACCAGGAACCCGGCCAGCGACACCACGACCCCGACCGGGAGCGCCACGCCCACCAGCACCACGGCCTTGGCCGCCAGGACCCGCGCCCGGTGCGGAACGGAGGTGAGAGTGGGGACGATCGTGCGGGCGCCGTACTCCGCGGTGATGACGAGGCCGCCCAGCAGACCGAGCGCGATCTGTGCGATCAGATAGCCGCGCAGGCTGGTGGCGAGCGGGTCGAACATGGCCCGGTCCGCGGGGCTCATGTCCGCGAAGTCACCGCCGGCGGACGAGCCGTTCAGTGCGGCGAGCCCGATGCAGAACGCCAGGGTGCCCAGGATGACGAACAGCGTCGAACGCATCGTACGGATCTTGATCCACTCGGCGTGCAGACAGTGCCGGAAAGTCGCCTTGCTCATCGGACGGTCTCCTTCTCCGCCTGGTACTCCACCACATCGCGGGTCAGGTCCATGAACGCCTTCTCCAGTGACGCCTGGCGCGGGGCGAGTTCGTGCAGCTCCACTCCGCCGGCCCACGCCAGGGCGCCGATCTCCGCCGCCTCCAGACCGGTCACGACGAGGGTGTCACTGCTCTCGGTCCGCACCTCCACGACCGTGGCGAGCATGCCGCGCAGGGCCTCTGCCTGTGGGGTGCGGACCAGGACCTCGCGTTCGGAGTGCGCTTCGATGAAGTCCTTCATCGTCGTGTCGGCGATCAGCTTTCCGCGGCCGATGACGAGGAGGTGGTCGGCGGTCAGCTCCATCTCGCTCATCAGATGGCTGGACATCAGGACGGCGCGTCCTTCGGCCGCCATCCTCCGCATCAGCGAGCGGATCCACACGATGCCTTCCGGGTCCAGTCCGTTGAGCGGCTCGTCGAAGACCAGCACCGGAGGATCGCCCAGCAGGGCCGCCGCGATCCCCAGCCGCTGCCGCATCCCGAGCGAGTACGTCCCCGCACGGCGCCGGCCCACCTTCTCCAGGCCGACCTCCGCGAGCACTTCGTCGACCCGGCCGCGCGGGATGCCGTTGCCGGCCGTCAACGCCAGCAAGTGGTGATACGCGGTACGGCTGGGCAGCACCGCGCCCGGATCCAGCAGCGCCCCGACCGCCTTCAGCGGCGCGGGTTGCGCGGCGTACGGCCGCCCGCCCACGGTCGCGGTGCCGCTGCTGGCGGCGTCCAGGCCCAGGATCATGCGCAACGTGGTCGACTTGCCGGCCCCGTTGGGCCCGAGGAACCCGGTCACCTCGCCGGGCCGCACGGCGAACGTCAGCTCGTCCACGGCCAGGACCTCGCCATAGCGTTTCGACAGGCCATGTACTTCGATCATCGGGACTCCAGACCGGTGCGGGTGCAGGCGACGGTCGCGTGCACCACGCCACTGTCTGTCGCCGAGGTGAGCCGGATCTGGACGAACATGAACGTCTCGTGGGAACGCCGATCCTGTGACCTGCGAGAACCCGGAAAGCCGCACTCGTCGGGCCCTGGACTCACATAAAACTCACATGCGAAGGCCCGGTCGCGCAGGCCAGTTGGCGGCCGGCGACACCGTCCCCGACGTGGCCCGGCGCTTCTCATACTGAGAGGCATGGCCATCTACGACACCATCGGCACCACGTACGGCAGGACCCGGCGGCCGGACGCGCGGATCGCCGCCCGGATCCATGCCGCGCTCGGGGACGCCGTCGACGTCATCAACGTGGGGGCGGGCACGGGCTCCTACGAGCCGCCGCGGACCGTTCTCGCCGTCGAGCCCAGCCAGGTCATGGTCGACCAGCGTCCGCCGGGGTCCGCGCCCGCGGTGCGCGCGGTCGCCGAGCGTCTTCCGCTGCGTGATGACGCTGCCGACGCCGTGATGGCGCTGCTGACGGTCCATCACTGGAGCGACCTCGCGGCCGGGATCGGTGAACTGCGGCGGGTCGCGCGTCGGCGGGTTGTCGTGCTGACCTGGGATCAGGAAGTCTTCCGGGAGCAGTTCTGGCTGGTGCGGGAGTATCTGCCCGAGGCCGCCGCCTTCGACGACACGCGGGCCGTCCCGACCGACCGGCTGGCAGCGCTGCTCGGCGGGGCCCGTCTGGAGCCCGTACACATCCCCCACGACTGCACGGACGGGTTCGGCGCCGCTTACTGGCGCCGTCCGCACGCCTATCTGGATCCCCAGGTGCGGGCCGGCATCTCCATGCTGGCCCAGACCGGGGACGACGCCCTCGCTCCCGGTCTGGCGGCACTCGCCGACGACCTCGCGACCGGCCGCTGGCACGACCGGCACGCCGGCCTGCTGGCGCTCGACGCCATCGATGTCGGGTATCGGCTCCTGGTGACGGACTCCTGACCCCCTGGCTGTGGTGAAGTGGGGATCATGACGACGAGTGACGCGATCGTGGTGCCCGAGTTGTACTCCGGCTATCCCGAGGTGGCCTTCGGCGGCTATGTCGCCGGGGTGTTGGCCCAGCGGTCCGGGGCGCCGGCCGTGCGGGTGGACTTCCGTGGGCCGGTGCCGGTCGAGGTGCCCGTTCGGATCGCCGGGACCGCGGACGGCGGCGTGGAGTTGGGCGAGTCCGAGCGGCCCCTCGCCGCGGCACGCCCCGCCGAGTTGCTGATCGACGCGCCGCCCGCGCCCTCCTGGGACCAGGCCGCCGCCGCGGCCGACGAGTTCCGGGCGGCACCGCCCTCGGGGGTGGTCGACTGCTTCGGCTGCGGCCTGCGCGAGGCCGACCGAGGGCTGCGTGTGTACTGCGGCCCGGTGCCGGAACTCGGCCTCGTGGCCTCCGCCTGGATCCCCTCCCCCGTCTTCGCCGACCCGGACGGCCTGCTCCCGCCCGAACTGGTCTGGGGCGCCCTGGACTGCCCGGGCAACTGGGCGGGCCGCTTCCTCGGCACCCAGCGCGAGGGGGCGGTCACCGCCGCCCTCACGGGCAGGATCCTGCGGCCGGTCGCCACGGGTGAGCCGTATGTCTCGTACGCGTGGATGCTGGCGGAATCCGGCCGCAAGCACAGCATGGGCGTGGCGCTCGCCACGGCGGAGGGCGACCTGTGCGCCGTCGCCGAGGCGCTGTGGATCGACCCCCGGCCCGCCGCGCCCACGCCCTGAAGCCGTCCCGCGTCCCCCCGCTCAGACCTCCGTCTCCTCGTGAGTCGCCGGTGGCTCCGTGGGGGTCGACGGGGGCGGGCTGAACAGCACGGCCCGGGCCACGGCCGGGGCGAACAGGGCGCTGACGGGCGCGGAGAGGGTCAGCACGGCGCGGAAGGCGCGGCCCACGACGGGGTCGCCGTAGTAGCAGTCCTGGACGCGCTGCAGATACCAGCCGGCGACGCGGTCCGCGGGCCCGCCGTCCACCGCGTTTCCGATGGCGCCCGGCATCTTGCGGTCCGCGCCGGCGGAGATGTCCCACGCCTGCCGGGACGCCGCGAGGAGCGCCTGCTGTACGCGCCGTGTCGTGGGGGTACGGCGTGGATCGGCCAGCGCGTCACGCAGGGCTACGGCGTTCATCGCGGCGACGGCCATGCCCTGCCCGTAGATGGGGTTGAAGGTGCACAGGGCGTCGCCGACGGCGAGGAATCCGGCCGGGCGGCGGCCGGGCAGGTCGTAGCGGCGGCGGCAGTTGGCGGTACGCCGGTTGCCGAACGGCGGGGAGAGCGGTTCGGCCTCGTCCAGCCAGCTGTGCAGCGGGGGATGCGGCAGCTTCTTGGTGTAGGCCACGAACTCGGCGTCGTCCGTGGGCGGTTCGTCGCCGCGCAGCCCCGAGACGATGACGAGATGGCTGCCGTCCTCCAGGGGCAGCGCACCGCCGGCATGGACCTGGTCGGGGCTGGGATAGACGTAGAAGCCGGCGGTGCCGCCGTCGAGGGCGCCGCTCTTGCCGCGGTAGATGCGCGAGGCGTACGCGAGTCCCGTGTCGATGGTCTCCTCGTGCGGGGCGTCGGCCCCGATCCCGGTGAGCCACTGCGGTGCCTTGGTGCCGCTGCCGGAGGCGTCGACGACCAGGTCGGCCTCGACGGCCCGCTGCTCCCCGCGGTCGTCGCCGGAGCGGTCCCGCAGCAGCACCCCCCGCACTCGCGAGGCGTCACCGATGAGCCCGACGACGTCGGTGCCCTCGACCACGCTGATCACGGGGTTGGCGAGGACCCGGCGCCGCACCAGCTCCTCCAGCTGGGCGCGGGAACCGGTGTAGATGTGCGTCGTCGCCGGGAACCTGCGGAACCAGCGGTCGCTCTGCCGCAGGACCAGGTCCGACGGCATGCCGACCCGGGGTGCCCCCGCCGCCCGAAGCTCCGCCACGAAGCCCGGCAGCAGCGACTCCAGGGCCACCTGGCCGCCCTCCAGCAGCACATGCGGATGCCGGCCCTGCGGCACACCGGGCCGGGACGCCGTCCCCTCTGGGAGCCGGTCGCGCTCGACGACGGTCACCCGATCGGCGTGTCCGGCGAGGACGTGCGCCGCGAGCATGCCCGCGAGGCTGCCTCCCACGACGACCGCGTGCCGCCCGTACCGGCTACCGCCCATGTCCCCATCGCCCTTCTGCGCAGCAGAGTTCACCGAAACACTCCCCTGATCTGTGACCTGATCACCACGTCGCGACAAGGCACCAGTATCCGGCTCCGCAGGGCGGGTTGACCGAATTCCGGCCCTTTTCGGCGCACCGGACACCGGGTCCCGTCCGGCGGTACCCAGTGGGCCGTTCGAGGGGGCAGCGAGCGCGTGTCCCTGGTGCGGCGCGGTGCCGTGGCAAGGTTCGTCGCGCACTGTGGAGACGGGAAGGAGCGGCTCGATGGAGACTTCCGCAGGGAACCGGACCGCGTGCCCGGGCTGCGCCCGCGTCGGCGGCTGATGAAGCGCGGGAACGCCCGTCGGCCGAGCCCTTCTCCGCTGCGTGCTTCGTGGTGGCGGGGCCGTACCCAGGAACTGACGGCCCGGCTGAAAGCGGTCCACGCGCGGCTGGAGAGTCGTTTCCCGGTGATCACGGGGCTCGTGGACCGCATGGTGTCGGTGAACATCTTCGACTCCGCCACCCGTATCGCCGCGCAGTGCTTCCTGACCGCGGTGCCGCTGCTGTTCGTGCTGGGCGCGTACGCGCCGGGGGCGGTGCAGGAGCAGGTCATCGCGTCGATCCGTGCCGTCTTCGGTCTGACGGGGCAGGCGAGGGCCCAGGTGGAGCAGGCGTTCCAGCCCCCGGACGACGATCTGCGTCAGGCGACGGGCCTGGTGGGCATCCTGATGGTGCTGCTGTCGGCCACCGCGGTGAGCCGTGCGGTGCAGCGGCTGTGCAGACGGGCCTGGCAGCTGCCCCGGACGGGGACGAGGGTCGCCCCGTGGCGGTGGCTGGCGTGGATCGTGCTGTGGCTCGCCGCGCTGGTCGTGCAGGGGCTGATGCACGACGGGCTCGGCCTGGGAGCGTGGGTGGCCGCTCCGATCGTCCTGGTCATGCAGACGGCCATGTGGTGGTGGACCCAGCATCTGCTGCTGGGCGGCGCCGTGCGCTGGGCGCCCCTGCTGCCGGGCGCCGTCCTCACGGCGATCGCGGTAGGTGCCCTGTCGGTGTCCGCGCGCTTCTACATGCCGCGTGCGCTCAACCGGGCGCTGGCCGACTACGGTTCCGCCGGTTCGGTGTTCGTCCTGCTGTCCTGGCTGATCGTGGTGTGCGTGGCCGTCGCCGTCGGTCTCAGCGCGGGTGCCGTACTGTCCCAGGACCCGTTCCTCAGGCGGCGGCTCGGCACCCCGACGTCGCCGCCCGACCGGACCGGCAGTGGGTGACCCGCGCGGCTACGCGGGTGTGGCGGCTTCCTCCGCGCGGCCCGCGGCCAGCCGCAGGGTCACGGTGGCCGCGGCGCCCGCCACCAGGCCGAAGGTGAGGGCGGCCGGCACATTGCCGCCCAGGCCGGCGAACAGGTGCAGCGCGCCGTAGGCCATGGCCGTGTCGTCGATCGCCAGCCGCAGCAGCTGGGCCGCCAGCAGTCCGAGGACGGTCGCGCACACCGCGCCCACCGCCATCGCCGGAACGGTGGCCCGGGTGAGCAGCGCGGGCAGGCGCCGCAGCGCCAGCCACACCACGGCGAGCAGCAGCACATCGGCGCACCGGTACAGCAGCCAGTCGCCCAGCGCCCCGTCCGTCGGGCTGGTCCACGCGCCCAGCAGCAGCCACTGGCGCAGCAGATCGCCCGGTTCGCCGAACCTGCCGCCGCCTCCGGGGACCGTCTGCAGGGCGGCGGCGACCGACTGGTACGACAGCACGACGAGGGACACCGCGACGACCACGGTCCCCACGGTCGCGGCCAGCCGGGCCGCCTGCTGCGGGACGGCCTGGCGCGGCGGTGAGTCGGCGCCCTTGGCGGTGACCCGTGCGACGAGCACCGTCACCGTCGCCGCGAGCAGGGTCGTCGCCACCAGGACGGGCCGCCCGGAGGCGACGACGCTCGCGAGCTGTGGCAGGAAGCGGTAACTGCCGTTCCCCTGTGCCGCGATCGACCAGGGCGCGGAGACCGCCACCGCGAGCGTGCCCGCCACCACCCCCCAGGCCCACACGGCGAGCAGGGTGACCGGCATCCGCCCTTCCACCGGGGGCAGTCGGCGCAGCAGGAGCAGCGCACCGGGCACGAAGAAGGCGAACAGCGCGGCGAACCGGATCTGCATCGCGGTGCGGTACAGCTCCGCGTAGTTCCCGGCCCCGGACGCCCCGCCGCCGAGGGAGTACGGACGATCGTAGGACCATGGTAGGAGCCAGCCCCGGAGTTCCACGGCGGACTGGACGCCGAACACGTTTGACGCACCCGGCAGGCCCAGTGCGTGCGCACTCGCCCCCGCCCACCACAGCAGCGCCGTCAGCAGCAGTCCCCCGACCAGTGCCGGTATCGCCGCACGCCGATAGGTCATGGCTCTTTTCCCCCGTCTTCGGTACCGCATCCCCGTTCCCCCGAACGGATGAAGACTACGGACCGTTGATCACACGGCGGTCACATCTCGTGGCAACTTCCCTCACAGCCGTGTCACAACGCGCTGGGCGATGCCCAGGGCGGCCGCCATGATGCTGAGCTGGGGATTGACCTCCGGGCAGCCGGGCAGCACGGATCCGTCGGCGATCAGCACACCGTGCACGCCCCGCAGGCGTCCCTCGGGGTCGGCCGGTGACCGTTCGGGGTCCGTCCCGGCGGCGGCGGTGCCCGTGGGGTGGAACGCGGACACGTGCAGGTGCCGTGCCGTCACCGTGTCGAGCAGGGCGTCGAGTTGGCCGAGATCGCGGGCCCGTGGGGCGTGCGGGACGCCGGTCAGCACCTCTGCGGCGCCCGCGGCGAACAGCAGGCGGCCCATGGCCCGTTGGGCACGCAGCAGGCGGCGGGCGTCCCGTGGCGCGAGGTCGTACCGCAGCAGTGTCCGCTCCCGGCCGAGGACCCGTCCCGAGGGCCGGTCGGCGACCATGGCGCCGAGGGTCGCCAGATGGTCCGTCCCCTCGATCTCGCGCCGTAGTTCGCGGCCGACGCCCGGCAGCACGAACGAACTCATGCCCGGGGGCGCCGCGGTGGCTTCGATCAGGATGCCGTCGGAGTGCAGTTCCTCCACGCCGACGCTCTGCAGAACCCCTTTCCAGCCGGTGACCGGCCGGCTGAAGCGGCCCGCGACGCTGAGGGCGGGGTGCACGCTGAGGTTCCGGCCGGTCCGGGGGTGGCCGCCGAGGCCGGAGCGGCGCAGCAATTGGGGGGTCTGGAGGGCGCCGGCGGCGACCACGACCAGAGGGCTGAGGATCTCCAGTTCGGTGCCGTCGGGGCGGCCGACGACCACTCCGGCGGCGCGTGGACCGCCGGGCCGGTCGGGGTCGGTGAGGATGCGCAGGACGCGGGCGCCCGTCATGATCGCGGCGCCGGCCGCGCAGGCCTCGGGGAGCACGGAGAGCTGGACGCTCTGCTTGGCGCCGGTGGGACAGCCGACGACGCACTGGCAGGAGCCCCGGCAGCCGGGGGCGTTGCGGCGCAGGGGTGCGGCGGTCCAGCCGAGTTCCTTGGCGCCGGCCAGGGCGAGCCTGCCGTTGTCGCCGAGGACGTCGAGTGGTTGCCGTGCCACCCGGAGGGTGCGTTCCACCTCGTCGAGGTGGGCGTCGAAGCCCTCGGCGACCTCGAATCCGTACCGGTCCAGCCAGCGGGTGACGACATGGTCGGGCGTGCGGTAGCAGGTGCCGGAGTTGACGACGGTGGTGCCGCCGACCGCGCGGCCGACGGGCAGGACCAGCGGAGGGTTGCCGAGGGCGATCGTGGCGCCGCCGTCGCGGTAGAGGTCGGTGAAGCGGTCGAGCGGGGTCCGGCGCCCGAACGACGCGGTGGTGTGGTGCTCGCCCTCCTCGACGATGACGACCCGCAGCCCGGCGCGGGCCAGTGTCCGGGCGGCCATGGCGCCGCCCGCGCCCGATCCGACGACCACGGCGTCGGCGGTGGAACGCGTCGGCCAGCCACAGGAGGGCGTGCAGTCGAGCGGCGGATCGTCGGGGGCGGGGAGCGGGGGCGCCGAGCCCTGTCGCAGGTTCCGTTCGGTGCCTGCCGCCAGGAGCACCGGCACCTTGACCGCGTCCAGGAGGGGCAGCAGGGCACGGTGGGCGGCGAGGGACGCCATGACGTGCTCGCGTTCCGCGAAGCCGAGCGCCCGCAGCCGGCGGCCCGTGCGGGCCACGGCATAGGCGTCGATCGCCGTGGCCGCGCCGCGTATCGCGGTGCGTGCCGGGGCGGGCATGGCGTCCAGCAGTGTCTCGACCCGCCGTGGCACGGCCCGCGTCCATTCGGTCGTGCCGTCGTCCGCGAGCAGCGCGGCCGCGAGGGCGGTGAGTGCCGTGGGACCGGAGCGGGTCATCGGTCACCGACCTCCGCGTGGGCGGTGCCGGAGAGCCGCCAGGTGGCCTCCTCGCGCCAGCTGCCCCACCAGCGTTCCAGGGTGACCACCGCGTCCGCGGTCTCGCTGTTGCGGCAGACGGCGGGAGAACCGTCGGGGTCGGTGTAGTCGAGGGTCAGCGTCCGCCGGGGCGGCTGGGTCACCGTCACCTTGATGCGGCGCAGGCCCGCGCGGCCGGTCACCCGCCACTCGGGCAGGCCGAGGTGGGCGCGGAACCGGCCGAGTCCCGCCCAGCCCACGGCGGTTCGCTCCGCACGCCGGGGCCAGGCGCGTCCGTCGCGCAGCAGCCGCAGGAACACCAGGGGCGGCAGCCGGTCGAGTCCGCGCCGCATGGAGACGGCGGCGACGATCTCCAGTACATCGCCGCCGCCGAGGTCGGCGTGCAGCCAGGCCCAGCGCCGGGCGTTGCCGTGGCCGTAGATGCGGGCGCTCGCGCCGGCCGCCCCGTCGAGCCGCAGCTCGCTGTCCCCGTATCGGACGGTTCCGCTGTACTCGCAGCGGGCGGCGGGCAGCATATGGCTGGCCGGGAGCCAGGGGCGGCGCCAGGACCAGCGGGGGAAGGTGTGCACCGGCCCGCCGTGGGGCGTCTCGGTGAGCGACCAGGTGAACGGCCCCGCGGAACCGTCGAGTCGACCGGGCAGGGCGTGGACGTCCTCGGTGGTGAAGCCCGGTCCGTGCTCCGTCCACGGTACGGGTCCGAAGCGCGCGTGCTCGGCGGGGCCGTCCTTGGGGAAGACGGCGGCCCAGCCGTGGGCGTAGGCGCCGGATCCGTCGGTGGGGGCCACGAGTTCGTGATGCAGCCAGACTCCGCTGCCGGTCACCGGGTCGGTCAGGGTCGTGTACCAGACCTCCGTCCGGCCCGGGTCGCCGTCCCAGCGCGGGGCGAGATGCCATTCGGCGGCGCCCGGGAAGCGGAAGCTCGCGAGGAACGGCAGCAGACCGGTGGCGAGCGGGAAGCGGAGCGTGCCCTCGCCGACGCGTTCGCCGTCCTCATGCAGGGTGTACGGCAACACCGTCATCGAGGCGAGGGGACGCCCCGCCGAGATGGACTTCCAGCCGTCCAGCTCCAGCCGCCTGCCCTCCATGACGAAGCTGATCCGGTACCGGATCCTGCGGCGGGCCAGCGGCGAGATCTCCAACTCGCCCACCGCTTCGGCGTCGTCCGCGCGCCCGGCGATCCGCACCCGTCCCGTGACACGCGCGGGCGTCGTACGGTGGGGCAGCAGCACGACGTCGGCCCGGACCACGAGGTCCAGTCGCACAGGGCGCTCGCGCTCCTCGTCGCCCAGGCGGACACGGCCCAGCATCGTCTCCCGGAACTCCGTCCCGCGCGGGGTCACCGGTCGCCGTCCCGGCGTTCGCGAGAGCGTGCCAGCCCTTCGAGCATGATGCGTTCCGTCGCCGACAGATAGGCGGCCGCGGCGACCCGCGCCGCCTCAGGGTCACGGGCGGTCACGGCCTCGACGACCGGGGCCAGCCGGTCGTGGGCGGCCCGCGCGTCCAGGAAGGGGTCGACCAGCGCGGCACGCACCGGCAGGTAGGCGTTGAACAGGGTGTTGGTCAGCAGGACGTACACCCGGTTGCCCGTGGCCCGGGCGAGCGCCCGGTGCACCTCGGCGTCCGCCAGCTGCACCGCGTCACCACCGTCCGCCTCCGCCACGGCCGCCATCAGCGGGCCCAGCTCGGCGATCTGACCGGGCGTGGCACGAGTCGCGGCGCGTTCCGCGATCAACGCGCCGATGCTGCCGCGCACTTCGAAGATCTCGCCGATCCAGTCGGGGCTGTGCCGCACCAGCATCGGCAGCAGATCCGCCCCGCCCAGCCGCAGGAAATCCCGTACGCGCGTGCCCACACCGTGCCGTGTCTCCAGAAGTCCCGCGTGGACGAGTCGGCCGAAGGCATGCTTGAGCGTGGTGCGGTTGACCCCGAACCCGTCGGCGAGTTCACGTTCGGGCGGCAGATAGCTCCCCGCCGGATGACGTCCGGCGAGAATGTCCTCGCGCAGCCGTTTCTCCAGGACGTCGACGACGGTCTCACGCGGCAGTGCTTCCATCCCGGCCCCCAGCCAGCCAGTGGATCAGTGACTGAGCCACTGAACCACCGATGAGATACGGCGTCAACAAGCCCTGCGCCGGAAGCGATTACCGACAGCGGATCCCCTGTCGGCCATACGGTGAGGCTCAAGTTCGGGGTCTGTCAGGTGAGTTGGAGGGCGCGCACGCATGGACGTAATCCCGGAAACTCCCCCCGCCATGGCCGGGCTGCCCGTCCGCACCGCGGCGGACCTCATCGGCCGGGAGGCCCAACTCGGTGAGCTGCTCGACCTGTTGAACCCGAGCAGGGCAAGCCAGCACCAAGGGCCGCTCTCCGCCGTGGTCACCGGACTGGCCGGCGTCGGCAAGACCGAACTCGTCCTGCATGTCGCCGCGCAGGCGCACTCCGAACGCGGCTGGTTCCCCGGTGGCGTCCTGTTCGTCGACGTCTTCGGCTACGACCGGGACCTCCGCCTCTCCCCGGACCGTGTCCTCGGTACGTGGCTGCGCGCGCTCGGCGTCGCCGACGCGGACATCCCCGCCGACCCTCTGGCCCGCGTCGCGCTGTACCGGTCGGTCCTGTCGGCCCACGCCGAGCGCGGCCGCCGTGTCCTGGTCGTCATCGACAACGCCTCCCACGCCGACCAGGTGACCCCGCTGCTCCCCGGCGACGGCCACAACGCGGCCCTGATCACCTCCCGGCACACCCTCGACGTCGGCGCTCTCCTCTGCGACCTCGACGTCCTCGCCCCCGACGCCGCCGTGGCCCTGATCCGCGGCACCCTCCAGCACAGCCGCGGCCCGCACGACACCCGCGTCGACGACGAACCCGGCCCCGCCGCACGTATCGCCGAGTACTGCGGCCGGCTGCCCCTCGCACTGCAGATCTGCGCCGCGCTGCTCGCCGACACCCCGACCCGCCCCCTCGACTCCCTCGCCGAGTCACTGGCCGACGCGCACCGCCGCCTCGACCACCTCACCCGCGAGGACCGCGCTGTACGGGCCGCATTCGACCTCTCCCACCGGCATCTGGAGCGGGTCTCCCCCGCACATGCCCGGCTCTTCCGACTGCTCCCCCTCAACCCCGGCCCCGAGTTCGCCACACCGGGCGCCGCACGGCTGTGCGACACGGACGAGGCGAGGACCGGGATCATGCTGCAGGACCTCGCCCGCGCCCACCTCGTCGAACCCGCCCGCACCTGGGGCCGCTGGCGCCAGCACGATCTCGTACGGCTCTACGCGGATGAACTCGGCCGGGCACGCACCGACGCGGACCAGAGCGAAGCGGCTCTCGGACGGCTCCTGGAGTACTACGCAGGGACCGCTGCCGCCGCCGACACCCACCTCGTCGACCGCCCCGGGCAGTCGCCCGCTCCCTCCTTCCGGGATCGCTCCGAGGCGATGTCCTGGCTCGACGCCGAACTCCCCAACCTGCTCGGCGCCGCCGCCTTCGCCACGGGGCAGGGCCATCCCCACGTCACCATGGCGCTGGCAGCGTCGCTCACCGAGTTCTGCGCCCTGCGTCTGCACTTCATGGAGATGACCCTGCTCGCGGCTGTCGCCCTGCCGGCCCACCGGCTGGTCGGCGACATCGCGGGCGAAGGCGGAGCGCAGTTCCTGCTGGGGATCTCCGTACTGCTGCCGGGCCGACCGCAGGAGGCCGTCGAGCCGTTCCGGACGGCCGCCGCACTCTTCCGGGAGGCCGGCGCGGGTCAGGGCGAGGCTCGGGCGCTGTCCTTCCTCGCGATCGCGCTGAGCGCGGCGGGGCATCCGGCGGAGGCCGAAGAGGCGCATCAGCGGTCGCTGGCCGTCCATCGGGAGACCGGGGACCGTGGGGGCGAGGGCAGGGCGACGGGTGCGCATGCCCTGCGTCTGGCCGAGCGTGGGGAGCACGACCAGGCGCTCCTGTCCCTGCGTGAGGGTCTGTCCATCTGCCGGGAGGCCGGTGACCGCTTCGGCGAGGGAAGGCTCCTGGGCATGATCGGCATGGTCCAGGGCCGGGCGGGGCGGGAGGAGCAGGGCGTCAAGAGCCTTGAGCAGGCGGCCGCGGTCTTCCGCGAGCTCGGTGAGCGGCGCGTCGAGGGCGAGATCCTGGGCGATCTCGGCGAGGCGCTGACCCGTATGGGACGACTCACTCAGGCCGTACCGGCCCTTGAGGCTGCGGCGGCGTGCTTCGAGGAGACCGGAAACCGCCTGGGGAAGCGGCGATTGCTCGCCGCCCTCGGCACCGCCCGGCTCGGGCTCGGGCGGAACGACGAGGCCGTCGACGCCCTCCGGGAGGCGATCGCCTGCGAGCACGAGTACGACGACGAGCACCAGGCCGTACTGCTGGACGGACTCGGCGCCGCCCTGCTGGCGACAGGGCACTACGAGGAGGCCGTCGACCGTCTTCGGCAGTCCCTCGCGTCGAGCCGCGAGGCCGGTGACCGTGACCTTGAGGCCGAGTCACTGAACCGGCTCGGCCTGGCCCTCGGCAGGACCGGTCGGGGAGAGGACGCCTCGGCCGCGTTCCGTCAGGCCATCGCCCTCTTCCGCTCGTTCGGCGACGGTGCGCGCGAGGCGATCGCCCTCACGAACTTCGGGGCGCACCTGCTGGCCTCCGGCCGCCCCGACGAGGCACTGCCCCAACTGCACCAAGCGCTGGCCCTCTGCGAGGAGACCGGCGACGACTCCACCGAGCCGGTGGCCACGCGACTCCTCACGGAGGCCCGGCGCCGGACGCGGCGGACGGGGCCGGCCAGGTGAGGCCCGAGTGGTCAGGCGACCTCGGCCGAGGGGTCCTCCTCCCGTAGCCGCTGCGCCTCCCTGAAGAGGTGGTTGGTGTGGTGGGCGAGGACGCCGCCCAGGAGCAGTTCCGGGGTGTAGAAGGACCGTGCGGAGGCGGCCACCTGTCGTGCGGTCAGGTCGATCTGGCTGATGTCGGTGCGCCGGATGTCGTCGATCGAGCTCGCCCACACGACACGCCGCAGATCCGCCCATGCCATCGCGCTCATGCACATCGAGCAGGGCTCACCCGTGGTGTAGAGGGTGGTGTCGGCCCAGCCCTGGTTGCCGTTGCGCCGCACATAGTCGTTCATGGCGACCACCTCGCCGTGCAGCAACGGGCTGTCCGACCCGGTGTTGACCCCGCGCCCCAGGATCTCGCCGGTCCGGGAGCGCACGATCACCGCTCCGAACGGCCACTTGGGGTTCGACCTGGCCTGCTCGATGGCCGACCACATGAACCGCTCGTGGTGAGTACCGGTGCCGGTGCCGGTGCTCGCCTGCGCCACGTCCGGCCGTGACGCGAACGGCGCCGCGACGCCCGTCAGCACGACTCCGCACCTGCCGAGGAACTGACGCCTGCCCGCGTCCATACGCTTCTCCTCACCCGTGGTCGATTCCTGACAGATCGTGTCCAGCGCGGCGGCGGCTCATGCGCCACTCCGCAGCGCCTGGTACATCGACCACCCCACCGCCACCAGCGGTACGGCCACCACCGCACCGATCACCCCGGCCGCGACCGCCCCGCCGACGACCGCCAGCGCCACCACCACCGGGTGCAGCCGTACGGCCCAGCTCATCACGATGGGATGCAGGAGGTGCCCCTCGATCTGTCCGATGACCACGATCAGGGCCACGACCACCAGGGCGATCAACCACCCCTTCGTGGCCAGCGCGACGACGGCCGCGACCGCCAGCGCGATCGGTGAGCCGATCAGCGGGACGAAGGCGGCGAGGAACTCCAGCAGCGCCAACGGCACGGCCAGCGGCACTCCGAGGGCGAACAGGGCGATGCCGACGAGGACCGCGTTGGTGCCCGCCACCAGCAGGATGCCGTGGGTGTAGCCCGTGAAGGTCCGCCAAGCGGCCCGGCCCGCCATCGTGAACCGCTCCCGCGCCGCCTCGGGGAGCTCGTCGCACAGCCACTGCCACTGCCGGTCGCCGGAGTGGGTGAAGAAGACCGCGCAGAACAGGGCCAGGGCGATCACGGTCAGCACCTCGACCAGCCGGCTCGCGCCGCTGAGCGCCTCGCTGATGAGGGTGGAGCGATGGCTCGACAGGAGCTTGCCGATCCGGGACTGGAGATCGTTGAAGGTATCCGGGGGAAGCCGGAAGGGCGGGTCCTGCAGTTGGCGCTCGATCCGGCCGATGCCCGCCACGAACTCCTTCTGCAGCCCGGTGCGCTGATCCGCGACGATCTCACCCACCAGGGCCAGCGCGCCGAGGACGACGACGATGCCGCCGACGAGAGCGGTGGCCACCGCGAGCGGCCGGGGCAGATACCGGGCGAGGAGACCGGCCGTGGGGCGGAGCACGGTGGTGATGACGAGGCCGAGGAAGACGGCGACGGCGATCCGGTGGAACTGCCCCAGCACGGAGAAGACGGCGCGCACCACGACGCCGATGACGATGATCCGCCATGCGTAGGCGGCCGCGGTCCGCAGCGCGTCCGGCACACGGGACTCGCCGCCGCTCAGGCGTCCGGACGGCGAGGCGGGCGGGTCGGGGGGCGGTGCGGGCGGGTCGGGCGGCGCGGACACCTCTTGCACGTACCACCCACCGGCCGTCCGGCCGCGAAGCCGGCCCGGAATTCCCCCGAAGGCCGGTACCGGCCGGGGGCCCGGCCGCGACCGCCCGGTCGCGCCGGAACGGCACCTGCCCGGTCGGCGAGCCTTTCAGTCGCCGCTTGCCTCTCGGCTGCCGCTTCTCAACTTCCGCTGAGACTCTCGCGCGAAACCACCGCGACGCGATGCTCATTGCACCGGGTCGCGGGCCACTGTTCGGGGGCCGGCCATGCCTGGTGGGCCTGGAGCGCCAGGCTCATCAAGGTCATCAGCAGGTCGACGTCCGCGACGACGTCCAGATGGAGCGTCACCCAGTGCGAACCGGGGACCAGACGGACCGCGGTGGCGGCCCGGAGGTGCTCCTCGAAGCGCCGTATCACCCGGGCCGTGAGATGGAGGTCGAGTTCCCAGTCGGAGTGGAGGTGGGCGATCTCGCCATGGACCGTGACCAGCCCCCGGCCGGTTCCGCAGCTCGGTTCCGCCTCGGTGAGGTCGGGCCAGGTCGCCAATTGCGCGAAGGCTCGCGCGGCCAACGTCATGCGCCCATCATGAACCTCTCACCGCACGGCCACCAGGAGGTGAGGATCCCTTAACCGCTCCGCGGGTGTGATTGTCCGGATCCGGTTTCGCGGTCCGTACTCGTACGGGCGTGTCAACTCGCGGGACCCGCCTGCGGTTTCACCAGTCCGCTCTGGTACGCGACGACGACCAGCTGAGCCCGGTCGCGGGCGTGCAGCTTGGTCATGGCCCGCTGGATGTGGCTGCGTACGGTCAGCGGGCTCAGGACGAGGCGTTCGGCGATCTCGGCGTTGGATTTTCCGTACGCGGCGAGGGCGGTGATCTCGCGTTCGCGGTCTGTCAGGGACTTCACGGCGTCGGGGAGCGCGAGGAAGCCCTCGGTGTCGGGGGTGGCCAGGAAGCGGGTGATCAGGGACCGGGTGGCGGTGGGTGAGAGGAGGGCCTCGCCGGCCGCGACGGTGCGGATGCCGGACAGCAGGACCTCGGGGCTGACGCCCTTGCCGAGGAAGCCGCTCGCGCCGGCGCGCAGGGCCTTGGCCACGTTCTCGTCGTTCTCGAAGGTGGTGAGGACGAGGACGTGGGTCCGCGTGAGTTCGGGGCGGGCGCAGATCTCGGCCGTGGCCCGCACTCCGTCGACGTTCGGCATCCGGATGTCCATGATGACCACGTCGGGGCGGTGCGTCGCGGTGAGGTCGACGGCCTCACGACCGTCGGCCGCCTCCGCGATCACCGTCATGTCGTCGACCGAGTCGATGAGGATACGGAAGGTGGCACGGAGCAGGGCCTGGTCGTCGGCGAGCAGGACGCGGATGGTCATGTGGCGGGGCCTTCGTCGTAACAGTCGTAGTGGTCGTGGGTGTCATGGCTGTCCTGACGGTCCTGGCTGTCGATCGGCAGTGTGCAGGCGACCTCGAAGACGCCCTCCCCCTGGTGCCCGGCCTGAAGGCTGCCGCCCACCGCCGCGGCCCGCTCCCGCATGCTGACCAGGCCGAAGCCACCTCCCGCTCCGGCCAGGACACCGGACGTGGCGTCGTTCGTCACCGTCAGGGTCAGCCGGCGTGGGGTGTACGCGAGGCGGACGCGCGCGGCACGTGTCGCGGAGTACTTGCTGACGTTGGTCAGCGCCTCCTGCACGATCCGATACGCCGTCAGGTCGAGCACCGGGGTGAGCCGGCGGGTCTCGCCCTCGGCGGTGACGGTCACCGTCAGTCCGGCCGCCGCGCAGGCGTCGACCAGTTCGGGCAGATCGCGCAGTCCGGGTGCGGGGGTGAGGTCGTCGCCGGGGTCGGTGTCCTGGCGCAGGAGTCCGACGGTGGCCTTGAGTTCGCGCAGCGCGGCGGACGTGCTCTGGGGCAGCTTGCCGACGATGTCGAGCGCCTGGTCGGGGTGGGTGCGGGCGAGGTGGGCGGCGGTGCCGGCCTGGGCGTCGGCGAGGGTCAGATGGTGGGCGACGACATCGTGCAGCTCCCGTGCGATACGCATCCGTTCCTGCATCACCCGGTGCCGGGCCTCCTCCTCACGTTCCCGTGCGATGTGCTCGGCGCGGGCGGCGGCGTACTCCCGGCGTACCCGCACATAGCTTCCGAAGGCCGCGGACAACAGGACCCATGCCGTCGGGTTGACGACGGACAGCACGGGCGAGTCGTGGAACGGGGCGTGGAAGAAGCCGGTGGCCACCATGCCGATGACGGCGACCAGTGCGCTGTTCCAGGTGACGCGGCGGCGACTGTGCACGCTCAGGGAGTACTGCGCCACGAGGAGGGGCGTCATCACCAGGGGTGTGAGGAGATAGCCGAGCGCTCCCTGGGCCATGGTGCACAGCAGGGTGGCGATCAGCACCGGGAGCGGCCGGGCACGCCTGAGGCGCAGTGCGGTGCAGGCCAGGACGGACAGGGCGATGGCCGGCCACAGGGGTGGCCTGGACATCACCGCCCAGGTGACCACGACACCGGTGACCGTGAGCAACGACAGCAGGGCCAGCGCGAGTGCCTCGACGGTCCGTGGACGGGTGGCCGCCCAGCGCTGCCGGCTCGTGTTCATCATGCTCCGAGAGGGGGTCGAGGACAGTCATGCTCACACACCGTCGGCCGTGTGCGGTTCAGATCCGGGCCGGTTCCCGCGCCGTCGGCGTTCCCGCGGTGCGCTCCGGCGTCGTCGTCAGCCCGGCACCCTCGACATCGACCCGCGGCAGCAGCCGGTCGAGCCACCCCGGCAGCCACCACGCCCGGTCGCCGAGCAGGGCCAGTACGGCGGGCACCAGCGCCATGCGGACGACGAAGGCGTCGAACAGCACGGCGACGGCGAGTCCGAAGCCGATTGTCTTGATCATGGATTCGCCGGCGCCGATGAACCCGGAGAAGACGGCGATCATGATCACGGCAGCGGCGCCGACGACCCGCGCACTGTGCCGGAAGCCGCTGACCACCGCCTGGCGGGCCGGGTCGCCGTGGACGTACGCCTCCCGCATACGGGCGACGAGGAAGACCTCGTAGTCCATCGCCAGGCCGAAGACGATGCCGACGAGGAATATCGGCATCAGGCTCATGATCGGGCCCGGCTGCTCCACGCCCAGCAATTCCGCGCCCCAGCCCCACTGGAAGACCGCGACGACCGCGCCGAGGGCGGCCAGCACCGACAGCAGGAAGCCGAGGGCCGCCTTCAGCGGGACGAGCAGCGAACGGAACACCACCAGCAGCAGGATCAGCGCCAGGATCAGGATGACGGCGAGATAGGGCACGAGTGCGTCCTGGAGGGCCTGGGCGACGTCGATGTCCATGGCGGTGCTGCCGGTGACCTCGAAGGTGGCGCCGGTGTCGTGTTCCAGTCCTGCGCGTTCGGCGCGGATGGTCTGGACGAGGTCCTTGGTGCGCTCGTCGTTGGGGCCGGTCGCCGGGATCGCCGAGAACAGGGCGGCGTCGCCGGCCTGGTTGAACTGCGGGGCGGAGACGGACACGACGCCGTCGGTGCCTTCGATCTCCTGGGTGATCCTGGCGACGGCCGCCTCGGGGTCGTCGGCGCCCTTGACGTCCGCGACGACGGTGAGGGGGCCGTTGAAGCCCGCGCCGAAGCCGTCGGCGAGCTCGTCGTAGGCGCGTCGTTCCGTGGACGAGACCGGCTTGGACTCGGCTCCCGGCATGCCCATCTCCAACTGCGCGGCGGGCAGCGCCATTACGCCCAGGCCGACGACGGAGGCCACCAGCACGGCCACCGGGCGACGCAGCACGAGACGCGCCCAGCGCGAACCGCCGTTGTCCGCAGGCAGGTTTGTCCGGCCGCGCTTGCGGGTGGCGCGGGAGAGCACGGCGTTCGGCCACATGCCGAGCAGTGCGGGGACGAGGGTGAGGGCGATCAGTACGGCGACGACCACGGCGCCCGCCGCGCACAGCCCCATCTTGGTCAGCATCGGCACCCCGACCACGGACAGCCCCGCGAGCGCGATGACGACCGTGAGCCCGGCGAAGACGACGGCGGAGCCTGCCGTGCCGACTGCCAGCCCGGCCGCCTCGCGCGGCTCGTGCCCGTGCGCGCGCTCCTCCCGGTAGCGGGAGACGACGAAGAGCGCGTAGTCGATGCCGACCGCGAGTCCGAGCATCGTTGCGAGCGTGCCGGTGGTCAGGGAGAGGCCGAAGGTGCTGCCGAGGGCCATGATGGCGGCCATGCTGACGCCGACGCCGATGACGGCGGTGAGCAGCGGAAGCCCCGCGGCCGCTAGGGAGCCGAAGGTGATCAGCAGGACGACGGCGGCGAGAGCGATGCCGATGACCTCGGACGAGCCGCCGGCCGCGGGCTGCTCGGCGAGCGCGTTGCCGCCGACCTCGACGGTGAGCCCGGCGTCGCGGGCCTGGCCGATGGCCTTGTCCAGCGCGGCCTTGTCGGCATCGGTGAGATCACTCGCGGCCACCTTGAAGTCGACGGTGGCGTAGGCGGTGGTGGCGTCCTCGCTCACGGCCCTCGCGGTGAACGGGTCGGCGGCACGCGCGACTTGGGGCTCCTCGGCCGCCCGCGTCACGAAGGCCTCGATGGCCTCGCGGTTGTCGGTGGCCGTCACCTTCTCGCCGTCGGGGGCGACGAACACGATCCGCGCGTTCGCGCCCTGGGCCGAGGAGCCGGGGAAGCGCTCGCCGATCAGGTCGAACGCCTTCTGCGCCTCGATGCCGGGCATGAAGGACGAGCCGTCGTCGGAGGCGGCCGGCGCCATTGCGGCACCGAGGCCGACGGCTCCGAGGAGCACGGCCCACAACAACGCGACGAGCCAGCGGCGCCGGCAGGCGGTCCGGCCCAGCCGATAGAGCAAGGTAGCCACGGGAAACGGATCTCCAGGTCTGGTTTCGTGTGGATCACCAGCCTGGCCGGGAGAGGCGCATCGGGGCATCGTGCGGGTGCTGGCACTCGGGCTTGGTGCCACGACACCAATCGCCGCGCCGATGTCCTCCTCGGGGAGGAGGGGTGGCTGCTGCGTCCGTAGGAGTCCCGGAAGGCCGTAAAGGTCCGCACCAATAAACCCCCGCACGCCCCTTCCCCACCCTCCCCCGCAATGTCATGCTCACATCCAACCGCACACCTGAACGTCATTCACAACCATGAACCAAAATGGGAGGACGGACATGAGTGCAAAACCCCGCCTCGGCGTCCTACTGGTGGCCTTGGCCGCGTTCACGACGGGCGCCGCCCCCGCCGCCACGGCCCACCCCACGCCCCGAATCCCGCACACCACCGTCCTGGACGGCCCCCGCCTCCAGCAGACGAAGATCCGCCTCAACAGCGGCGACCCCCAACTGCGCCGCGCGGTCCGGGCGTTGACCGCACGGGCGGACAAGTGGCTGAACCAGGGCCCGTGGACGGTCGTCGACAAACCCCGCCCCGCCCCCGGCGGCGACGTCCACGACTATCTGAGCCAGGCCCCCTACTGGTGGCCCACCAAGACCCCGACCACGGACAACCCCTGGGGCTGCCCCTACGTACAGCGCGACGGCGAGCGCAACCCCGAGGTCGACTCCGGCACCGACCGTCAGGACGTAGAGAAGACCTTCGACTCCACCTACGACCTGTCCCTCGCCTGGTACTACACCGGCGACAAGCGATACGCCGAGAAGGCGGGCCAGGTCCTGCGCACCTGGTTCCTCGACCCGGCCACCCGTATGAACCCCAACCTCAACCACGCCCAGTTCATCCCGTGCAAGTACGACGGCCGAGCCATCGGCATCATCGACTTCTCCCAGTCGTACACCAGCGTCCTCGACGCGATCGCGCTGCTGGAGACCGGCGCCCCCGGCTGGACCGCCGAGGACCGCACCGGTATGGCGAAGTGGAACGTCGATTTCCGTGACTGGCTGCGCGACAGCGACTTCGGCAAGCAGGAGGCCGCCGCCACCAACAACCACGGCACCTTCTACGACATGCAGCTCGCCGCCCTCGCCCACGCGACCGGCGACAAGGATCTCGCCCGCCGCCTGGTCCTGGACGCCCGGGCCAAGCGCATCGCGCCGCAGATCGCCGCAGACGGCAGCCAGCCCCAGGAGCTGACCCGCACCAGGAGCTGGCACTACTCGACCTTCGACCTGGTCGCCTACACCCGGCTCGCGGCCATCGGACGCCACGTCGGCGTGGATCTGTGGACATACCGGGGGCCGGACGGGCAGAGCCTGTTCAAGGCGGTCGACTATCTGCTGCCCGCCGCCACAGGAGCCGCCGCCTGGCCGCATCCCGAGCTGGAGTTCCACCGGTTCGCGGCGACCGACGTCGTCCACGCGGCCGCCGACGCCGGAGACCGGCGTGCGCAACGGGCCGTTCCCCTGCTGGAGGAGCCGCCGGGCGGCGACCTGTGGGCGTTGCGCCCGGCGGCGGAACAACTGGACTCGATCGCCGGCTGACGCGCGATCAGACCGTGGACAGGTCGATCGCCCGGTCGACATCCTCCGGCTGAAGCACCCGCAGAATGCCCTCCAGCAGGTAGTAGTCGGCATAGGGCAGGGAGACCTCGACCCCGTCCTCGTTCGGCCGGTTACGTGTACACCGGGCGACCACCGCGTCCGCGCGCGTCGACTTCCTCGTCAGACAGGTCTCCGCCAGTGCGGTGAGCAGCCGTAGCGCCACGTCGCGGTAGGCCTGTCTGCCGGTGGCCGCGGCCAGGTCGAGGAGCCCGCAGGCCATGATCGCACCGGCCGACGCGTCCTTGATGTCGTACGGCTGCTGCGGGGCGCGGTAGTCCCACACCGGGACGTGGTCCGGGGTCAGGGCGCCCACCGCGTAATCGGCGAGTCTGCGGGCGGTGGCCAGGAAGTCCCGGTTCCCGGTGCGGCGGTACATGGTGGTGAATCCGTACAGTCCCCACGCTTGGCCGCGCGACCAGCACGACGTGGGGCTGTACCCCTGCACGGTGTTCGGCCCGATCGCGGCACCGCTGGCCGGGTCGAAGTCGTAGACGTGCGGCGTCGAGCCGTCCGGGCGCAGGAACACCCGCTGGGCCGTCTTCGCATGCTCCGTGGCGATGTTCAGGTACTTCCCGTCGCCGGTCTGGGCGCTCGCGAAGGCCAGCAGGTCGAGGTTCATCATCGTGTCGATGATGACGCGGCCGGCGTTCTGCTGCTCTCCCAGCGCACCCCAGGCTCTGATGAAGCGCCCGCGCGGGTTGTACCGCTGGATCAGCGAGTCGGCCGCCCGGAGGGCCCCGGCCCGCCACTTGTCGTCGCCCGTGAGCCGCCAGGCGGTGACCCAGGACGGGTAGAAGAGGAAACCGAGGTCGTGTGTGCCGGTGTCGTACTGGCGAGGGGCCAGCTTCTCCGCCGAGGCGAGTGCCCAGTTACGGAAGGCGTCGTCCTCGCTGTAGAGCCAGGCCATCCACAGCGTGCCGGGCCAGAACCCGCCGACCCAGTCGCCGTTCTGGGAGTACGTCCACTTCTCGAACTTGGTGCCGACGGGGAAGGCGGTCACGGTCGGGGCGACCGCGTGCAGCTTGTCGATGGCGTAATCGGCCGCCGCGCGGAAGGTGCGCAAGGCCGGTACCGGTGTCCGGTCCGCGGCCACGGCCGGTGCCGCGGCGGCGCTCATCGCCGCGGCACCGGCCGCCGTAGCCAGCACAGTTCGCCGGGAAACACTCATGCCGGTCCCTCCAACTGGTCATCAGGAGAACGGAGTTGACCGAGCCTCGCACGACGAACACAGCGCTGTACACCCACATGAGCAATGTTCATATACATGAACTCACTAGCTACGATGGCAGGTGGTGATCCCCGGCCGCCACGGACACGCGATCCCCGCGAACCCGCCCCCCGCGACGACCTCCACCCGCAGCGTGTCGCCGCCCCGCAGCACCTTCCGCTCCCGCACCAGCCCGTCCGCGCCGTCCTCGACCGTCTCGACCAGCCAACGCCCCGGCCCGATGCTCAACGGCACCTCGGCCGTGCGTGCGGCGCCCGCGTACACGCCGCCGAGGAACCAGCGGTCACCGGCGCGACGGGCGAGCACGGCTTCCTGACCGGGCCGGCCGGCGAGCAGCCGGGTGTCGTCCCAGGCCGCCGGGACCTGGTCGAAGTAGGCGCGGGCGAGCGGGCGTTGGTCGTACGACTCGGGGGTGCCCGCGAACATCTGCAGGCCCGATTCGTAGGCGACGGTGAGTCCGACCTCGGCGGCGTCGGAGTTGGGGCGCAGGCCGACGCGGTGGAAGGCGCCGGGGGTGAAGTCCATGGAGCCGATGACGTTGCGGGTGAAGGGCAGCGTGGTCAGATGGGCGGCGGTGTTGGTGCGCTTCTCCTCCCCCGCCACGCCCTCCAGGGTCATGACGTGCGGCCAGGTGCGCTGGATGCCCTTGGGGATCGTGGAGCCGTGGAAGTCGACCAGGAGATGGTGGGCGGCGGTCTCCGCGAGGATGGTGTCGTACCACTGGAGCATGGGCTGCGCCTCGGAGTTCATGAAGTCGATCTTGACTCCCTTGACGCCCCACCGCTCCAGGGTGGGCAGCCACTGCGCACGCTCCTCCGGGGTGTCGAGTTCCCGCTGATGGATCCATACGACGATGCCGACGCCCTTGGCCCGCGCGTACCGCACCAGCTCCGGCATCCAGCTGTTCGTCTGCCAGTCGGGATCGACGGTCTCCCACTCGCCGGGCTTGTAGTACCAGCCCGCGTCGACCGCCTCGTACGGCCAGTCACGCTCGGCGGCGTAGTCGACGTACGCCTTCTGCGCGGCCAGGCTCTGCCCCGCCTCCTTTCCGCCCGCGAGCCACGTCCACAGCACGGTGCCGGGCTTGATCCAGGAGGTGTCGGTGACCTTGGGGGCGGGGGCGAGGTCGTCGGTGAAGGTGGAGCGGGTGACGGTGGCGAGGTCGCCGGTGACCATCGCCCGCCACGGGGTGGTGAGGGGGCCGTCGGTGCGGATCCGGTCGTCGGCGAGCTTGATGCGGTAGGTGCCGGTGCCCTGGGTGTGGGCGAGCCGGGCGCCGGAGTAGGCGCCGGTGAGGTCGGACTCGGCGAGCAGTGTGTAGCCGCCGCTGGTCTCGAACAGCGCCTGGTCGGAGTACTCGCCGGTGGGCGCCGTCGCGGCGGTGTACTGCACGAACTGGCCCTCGTTGTCGACCCGGTAGGTCCCGAGCCATGCGGCGGCGTCCGCCGGGAGGTTGAAGGCGGAGGTCTCGCCGAGGACGTCGCCGTGCGCGCCCGGCAGGACGTAGCGGTAGGCGACGCCGTCGGCGGAGGCGCGGACGACTAGGTCCAGCCGGGCGCCCGCGGCGGTGGCGAAGGACAGCCGGGTCTCCTTCATATGGACCCGGCGGTCGAGCCGCTTCCCGGACTTGGTGCGGTAACGCTCGTCCACCGTCCGGTCCTTGCGGTGCAGGAAGCGCAAGTCCTTGGACAGGTCGGCCTGTTCGGTGACGATGCCGACAGGCGACGGCTCGATGACGGTACGGCCATCGCGGGACACCGCGAGGCTGAGCGTGCCGGAGTCCAGGGTGATCCGGGCCCGGGGTGCGTGCGTCCCGGTGGACAGGGCCCAGACCTGGTCGTCCTGTTCGGCCCTCGCGGGCGCGGTCGTCAGGAGTGCGGCCACCAGCCCTGCGCAGAGCCCGGCGACCACCGTTCTGATCGGAACAGCCATGAAAACCCTCCGAGGTGTATGGCCTTTACGGCAGTCCCCAGGCCGCGCCCGGTTCGCTGATGGCGACGGGCGTGATGACCAGGTCGGGGCGGGAGCCGGAGTGGACGAGGACCTCGCGGCCCTTGGGCAGATCGATGGCGAGGGTGCCGTCGCCCAGGTCGTGGGTGCGGGCGGGGGTGCCGTCGTCGAGGAGGACGGTGAGCCTGCCCCGGAGGCCGTGGCGCAGCTTGAGCGGCTCGCCCGCCAGGCTTCTGATCCGGATGAACCGGGTGGTGCCCGCCTTGCGGACGGCGCTCACCAGGAAGGCGCCCTGGGTGCGGAAGTCGTGCAGGGTGACGTCCTTCCAATCGGTCGGCACGGCCGGGAAGACCCGGATCACCCCGCCCCAGCTCTGGCAGAACATGTCGTGCAGGGACTGCGAGGCGGACAACGGCGTCTCGATGACGGGACCGGCCTCGGTGTAGTGGGTGTTGGCCTGGCAGGGGTAGCGGGTGCTGGGGTCGAAGAACTTCCGCAGATAGCCGATCGCCGTGTCGCCGTCCCCCGTCATCGCATAGATGGAGGCGGCCCCGGTATAGCTGTAGCCGCGGTGGGCGCCGGTGATCGCGTGCCAGTGCTCGACCGACTTGGTGATCAGCTCGCGGCTCTCGGGCTGGTCCCAGTTGACGAGGTACAGCGGGTACACCATCAGCAGGTGTGAGTAGTGGCGGTGGGACTGGGCGTACGGGGTGTCGCCGCCGATCATGAAGCCGTTGTCGTCTACGGGGTACGGCGTGAGCTTGGCGAGCACCTCCTGCCAGCGCGGCTTCAACTCGTCCTGGATGCCGAGGAATTCGGCGGACTCGATCAGGGTCAGGCAGCCCCAGCGGATCAGGGCGAGGTCGTAGTTGGTGTCCCTCGGCGGCACGACGGGGTATTCGGGCGAGAGGGTGCTTGGCAGATGCAGCTTGCCGTCGCTGCCCGGGGTGAGGAAGTGCAGGTAGTAGTTGATGGCCCGGCGCAGCACCGGGTAGATCGTGTCGCGCAGCAGCGCCTTGTCCATGGAGTGGCGGTACGACAGCCACACGTTGTGCAGCGCCCAGGTGAGGTCACCGGTCTCGGCGCCCGAACCCGGCTGCCCCACACCCCGGTTGGCGAACATGTCGGAGCTGCGGCCGACTCCGGAACTGTCGACGCGGTAGGCGGCGGGCACGTTGGCGATGAGCTGTTCCTGGTTCTGGCGCAGGGTGGTGGCGAGGGCGTCGAGTTCCAGGTGGTTGGAGCCGTGGATGAGCCAGTACTCCAGCTGGACGTTGAGGTTCCACCAGACCGCGGGCCAGGGTGTTGGCTCCAGCCAGGGTCCTGAGGTGGCCATCACCGGTCCGCCCGCGCGGCTGGCGGAGGCGACCTTGTAGAGCTGGATCCAGTGGAAGCTCTGAAGCCGCTGGTCGGGGAACGAGATGAAGCTCTTGCGGTAGAAGGCGTGCCACCAGCGGGTGTGCCGTCGCCGGAGGCTGCTGTACGACTGTGCGCGGCGCAGGTTACGCAGGGAGTCGGCCTCGGCTGCGGTGTCGGAGGGGAAGCTGTGGCCGACGGAGAGCAGCAGTTCGTCGTCGCCCAGGCGGTACGCGGTGGCCGTCTGGCCGCCGCCGGTGAGGGGTTGGAGGACCTGCTCCGTGCCGTCGGGGGCGGTTCGTGTGGTCCAGGGCGGGTTGGCGGTGTACCCGTTGGGCGGGGCCTCGCTGATCTTGCGGGGGCTGATGGCCTCCTCGGGGTGGAAGGTCCAGGTGACCCGTTCGCCGCCGTCGGCCGTCGCCCGGACGGCGAGGATCTCGTCGTGGATGAGGGCGGCGAGGGTGAGGGTGCCGGCGGTGGTGGTGACGGTGCCGTTGAGCTCGGCGTTCCACAGGCTCAGCCGCCAGTCGACGGCGGTGATGGTGCCTACGGGGTCGAGGGTGAGGTGTCCGACGGGCAGTCGGCAGGTGCCCCAGCCGCTGCCGAACTGGGGCCGGTGGTCCTGGACCCGGCTGTGCTGGACGGTGAGACGGATCCGGTTGGCCCCGGGCTCCTGGTAGACCATGCTGCCGAGCAGCCCGTCGCCGAGGAACGGGCCCTCGTACCAGCGGGTGGGCAGCCTGGTCCACAGCAGGTCCTGGCCGCGCAGAAAGCCGGACCAGGCGCCGTCACCGGTCATCGTGTTGCGAAGTCTCCAAGGGCTGCCGCGCCTGCCGTCCCCGGCGTGGGCCGTCCCGGGCAGGGCCGCGACTGCCGCGCCGCCGAGCGCGGTGCCGAGTACGGCTCTTCGGGCCACCTTCGAACGTTGCTCCGGCTCTGAGGTCATCCTTGTCCTCCAGACCTGACGGATCATCGATACATCGGGTGTATCGCGGAACCTAGCAGGACCCGGGAAGCTGTCAATGACCTCAACGGCACCAGAAGTGGCGGGAGTTCGGGCGATCACCTGCACTGACCACGGCACCTACATCAACGAACCCCGTCCAAGTTCATGACTCCTCCGATGTATTGCAAGCAGAGCGCCGGTCATCCGTGCAGGCGAGGCGCGAGCATCCCGCCCCGCTTCAGCGATCCGAGGACCATCGACACATCCACCGACACCGCCTCGCGCAACCACGCCGAGCGCGTGACGAACTCGTGCAGCGCCGCCTCGTCCGGGAACGCGGTGAGCGCGAGCAGTTGGCGTTCGCCCGTGACGAAGCTGGCGTACCGGACGTGCGGGGACTCGGCGAGCGCCGCCGCCACCGTGTCGACGGACGCCGGGACGGCACGCACCCACAGCACGGCCTCCACCGGCAGTCCGAGCAGCACCGGTTCGATGACGGCACGGATCCGGACCCGGCCCCCGCGCCGCAGGGTGCCGAGCCGGCGTCGGGCGGTGGCCTCGGAGACGCCGGAGACGCGGGCGAGTTCGTCGTAGGTGCACCGCCCGTCCTCCGCGAGCGCGTTCACCAACAGGCGGTCGGCGCGGGAGAGTTCACCGGCACCGTCGACCGGGGGCAGGAGGTCGGCCGACCCTGGCAGGGCGGCCGTACCGTCCGCGAGGGCGGCGATCTCCGTCTCCGTGAGCAGGCCCGCGTGCCACTCGCGGATCGTCCGCACATGGCGCAGAACCGGGAGCGTCAGGGTGCGTGCGATGCCGGGCAGGCCGGGGAGTTCGTCCATGACCAGGCCGGCGAGCCGGTCGCGGGGACACTGCACCTCCGCGACGCAGTCCCAGGTCCCGGTCAGCACATGGGCGAAGACGCAGTCGGGGCGGGCGGCCAGCGCGGTGGCGACGACGCGGGCCCGGCCGGGAGCGCAGCGCACGGCGAGCACGGTGCTGCGGCCCCGTACCGCCATGGCGCCGATCCGCACCAGGCCGGAGTCCAGCAGCCGGGTGCCCCGGCGGACGACGGTGCGTTCCGGTTCGCCGAGTGCCGTCGCGATGCGGTGCCAGGAGGCGCGGCCGTCGATCTGCAGCGCGCTGATGATGCGCCGGTCCAGCGAATCGGCCACGGGGCCGGGGTGCGGTGCGTCCATCGGCCTGAGCGTATGGCCGATTCCGTCGATTTCACAGGGATCGTTGTTCGCATCCGTCAGCCTGCCCGACCCTGCCGGGAAGCCGGACCGCGCTTCCCCTACCGCCGGAGGTGGCCGACGTGACCGTGACACCCGAAAGCCCGCCCCAGGTTCACGCCCCCACCACCCGACGCGGACGCCTGACCGTCCTAGGGCCGGGGCTCGTCCTGGCGGCCACCAGTGTGGGCGCCGGAGACATGGTGACCTCGCTGGCGGGCGCGGCCGGTTACGGCATGGCGCTGCTGTGGGCGATCGCCGTCGGGGTCGTCCTCAAGTACGCGCTCACCGAGGCTGTGGGGCGGCTGTATCTGGCGTCGGGGCTGACGGTGATCGCGAGCCTGCGCGCGGCGGCCCGCTGGCTGCCGTACGCCTTCCTGGTGTTCGTGCTGGTCATCGGGCTGCTGTACGGGGCGGCGCTGAGCTCGGTGGCGTCGCTGGCGCTTACGACGCTGTTCCCCGCGCTGCCCCTGCGGCCGCTGGCCGTGGTGATCGCGCTGGCGTCGGCCGGACTCGTGTACGTGGGCCGGTACGCGCTGTTCGAGCGGGTGATGAGCGGCTTCATGCTGGCCAAGTTCATCGGCATGGTGGTGCTCGCGGTGGTCACGGTCGTCAGGATCGACGACCCGGCCACGCTGGTGTCGTCGCTGCGACCGCGGCTGCCGGAGGGGGATCTGATCACCGTGCTGGCGCTGATCGGAGGGGTGGGCGGTACGGCCGGGGTGGCGTCGTACAGCTACTGGGTGCGGGAGCGGCGCTGGCGGCATCAAAGCTGGCTGCCCGTCATGCGGGCGGACTCGGCCGTGAGTTACGCGGTGACGTTCCTGTTCGTGGTGTGCACCTCGATCGTGGGCACGGGTCTGCTCTTCGGCACCGGCCGGACGATCACCGGCAACGACGGTCTTGCGGCGCTGGCCGATCCGCTCGGCGCTGACCTGGGTTCTGTGGCGCGGGTGCTGTTCCTGGGCACCTTCTTCCTCGTGACCCTCAGTGCCCTCGTCGGCGGCTTCAACGCCCTGTGCTATCTGCTGGCCGACTCCCTGCGCACCCTGCGCGGCGTCCCGGACGCCGAGGCCGAGCGGCACATGGGTCAACGCAGCCGCCCGTACCGCCTGTTCGTGCTGTACTGCGCGGTCACGTCGGTGGCGGTGATCTTCATGGGCCGGCCGGTCCGCCTCGTCCTCACCTACGCCGCCGTGGGCTCCCTCGTCCTGCCGCTGCTGTCCGGGGCGCTGTTGGTGCTCCTCAACCGGCGGGGGCTACAGGCGCCGTACCGCAACAAGACCGTCTCGAACGTGCTGCTGTCGAGCTCCTTCGTGCTGTTCGGAGTGCTCGCCGTCGTCCAGCTCAAGGAAACCCTGGGAGGACTGTGAACGCCGCAGAGCAGTGCTTCAGCACCGCCACCGACCTCGCCGCCGCGCTGCGGCGCCGGGAGGTCTCCGCCCGTGAGGTGGTCACCGCCCATCTCGAACAGATCGAGCGGGTCAATCCAGCGGTGAACGCGATCGTGACTTTGGCCGCCGACCGGGCTCTCGCGGAGGCCGCCGAGGCGGACGAACGGCTCGCCTCGGGGGCCGAGGTGGGGCCGCTGCACGGGCTGCCAGTCGCGCACAAGGATCTGCACGACACGGCCGGAATCCGCACGACATACGGCTCACCGCTCTTCGCCGACCTCGTGCCCGTCCGCGACCATCTGGTCGTGGAACGCCTCCGTCAAGCCGGGGCCATCACCATCGGCAAGACCAACGTGCCCGAACTCGGCATGGGTTCGCACACCGTGAACCCCGTCTTCGGCGCCACCCGCAATCCCTACGACCTCTCCCGCAGCGCGGGCGGCAGCAGCGGCGGCGCCGGAGCCGCCCTGGCCTGCGGGATGCAGCCGATCGCCGACGGCAGCGACACCGGGGGCTCCCTGCGCAACCCGGCGTCCTTCAACAACGTGGTCGGGCTGCGTCCCTCCCCCGGCCGGGTGCCGTCCTGGCCCGACAAGGCGCCGTGGGGGCAGCTGTCGGTCAAGGGCCCCATGGCGCGCACCGTGCGGGACGTCGCCCTGACGCTGTCGGTGCTCGCCGGGCCGGATCCGCGCAGTCCGCTGGCGCTGGAGACGCCGGGTTCGGCCTTCGCCGGGCCGCTCGACGGCGACATCCGGGGGCTGCGGGTCGCCTATTCACCCGACCTGGGCGGGAGCGTGCCCGTCGACGCCGAGGTGCGGGACGTGGTGCGAGGCGCGGTGGAGGTGTTCGCCGATCTGGGCTCCGAGGTCGAAGAGGCCTGCCCGGACCTGACGGGCGCCGACGAGGCGTTCCTGGTGCAGCGGGCCTGGCAGATGGAGCTCGCGTATGGGCAGCTCTTGGCCGAGCACCGGGACCGGATGGCGCCGGACGTGGTGTGGAACATCGAGGAGGGCCGCAAGCTCACCGGCCCCGACCTCGGCCGCGCCCAGCTCCTCCAGGTCGCGCTCTTCCACCGGGTCCGGGCGTTCTTCCAGACGTACGACATCCTGCTGCTGCCGGTCAGTCAGGTCGCGCCCTTCGACATCGGACTGGCGCACCCCACCTCCGTGGACGGCACCGCGATGGAGACCTATCTGGACTGGATGCGCTCGGCCTACCTGATCACGATGACCGGCTGCCCGGCGCTGTCGGTCCCGGCCGGTTTCACGCCGGGCGGGCTGCCGGTCGGGGTGCAGGTGGTGGGGCCGCACCGGGGGGACGCGGCCGTGCTGAGCGCGGGGTACGCCTTCGAGCAGGCCACGCGCGTGGCGGAACGGCGGCCGTCGGTCGCGGCAGGGAGCCGGTCATGAGCCCGCGCAGTGTCGTGATCGTGGGTGCGGGCATGGCGGGCTTGGCGACGGCCTGGTTCTTGCAGGAGGCGGGCGTCGAGGTCACCGTCGTCGACCGGCGGGGCGTGGCGGCCGGCGCGTCCTGGGGCAACGCGGGCTGGCTCACCCCCGCGCTGTCGGTGCCGCTGCCCGAACCGGGCGCGCTGAAGCTGGGGTTGCGGCGACTGCTGTCCTCGTCGTCCCCGCTCTACATCCCGCCGCGCCCGGACCCACGCCTCGCCCGCTTCCTGCTGGCGTTCACCCGCAACTGCACGCAGCAGCGCTGGCAGGTGGCGATGGCCACGCTCGCGTCGCTGAACCGCCGTGCGCTGTCGGCGTACGACGAGCTGGCGGCGGGCGGGGTGGCCGAGCCGACGCACACCGGTGACGGATGTCTGATCGCCTTCACCTCCGAGGGGGCGCGTGCCCCGCTGGTGGCGGAGCTGGAGGCGGTGCGCGCGGCCGGGCAGGAGGTCGGCTACGACCTGCTCACGGGCGCCGAGGCACGGGAGCTGGAGCCGGCGCTCGCAGTGCGGGTGGCGGCGGCCGTACGGCTGCATGGGCAGCGTCATCTGAACCCCGGGGCGTATGTCGCGGCGCTGGCGGACGCGGTCCGCGACCGGGGCGGGAAGATCGTCACCGGCGTGGAGGTGAGCCGGGTGCGGGACTTGGGGAGCGGGGTCGCCGCGCTCACGTCGGACGGGACGTCGGTGCGGGCCGACGCGGCGGTCCTGGCGTCGGGCGCCTGGCTGGGACGGCTGGCGGCGCCCTTCGGGGTGCGTACGGCGGTGCAGTCGGGCCGGGGCTACAGCTTCACGGTGGCTGCGGAGGGGCTGCCGACGCGGCCGACGTACTTCGCCGAGCGGCGGGTGGTGTGCACGCCGCTCGGGGAACGGGTGCGGGTGGCGGGGATGATGGAGTTCACGGCACCCGACCGGCCCGCCGACCCCCGCCGTGTCGACGCGATCGTCGAGGCGGCCCGGGATCTGCTGCCGTCCGCCGATCTCGCCCACCGGGCCGACGTCTGGGCCGGCCCGCGCCCGTGCACGGCCGACGGGCTGCCCCTGATCGGCCCGACCCGTTCGCCCCGGGTCCATGTCTGCGGCGGGCACGGCATGTGGGGCATAGCGCTGGGGCCGGTGAGCGGGAAGCTGCTGGCGGAGTCGATCGTCACGGGTCGGCCGGCGGCGGAGTTGGCTGCGGTGCATCCGTTGCGGTGAGGGGGAAGGGGCGCGGGTCGGGTTGTCGGTGGGGGACACGGCATCTGGGGCATCGGCCTGCCGCCACGGCGGTCGCCCGGCAGCGGACACTGCACCCGGCACATCGCCCGCGCCCCCGGGGCTCCACCGCCACGCAGCCGCCCGCAACCCGCCGCCCTGACAGCAAGAGGACCGCAGGTAGGCATGTCACCAACGGGTGACAGGATGGCCGTATGGGTGCAGAGTTTGACGACGTACTGGCCGACCCCGCACGGCTGTTGGCCGCCGATCGTGCCGTGGTGCGGGAGCTCATCGCCGCCAGGGGCGATGTGGACGGCGTGGGGCGTGAGGTTTTCCTTCAGGCCGAGGCGATTTTCGGGGACGCGGAGGTGACGCCCGCCGAGTTCGCCTCGTGGCTGCTGTTCGCGGCGAGGGCGACCGGGCACGACGAGTACGCCGAGGGGATCGCGGCGGCGGAGCCGGGGATGCCGTGGCGGACGGTGTGGGCGTGGTGGCGGCCCGCCAACTGGTTCGTGGCCAACCCGAGCATGAACGGCGATTACTACCAGGTGCGTCATCGGCTTCACGAGGGACGCGAGCTCATCGAGGTCGCCGACGAGTGGCGCGGCCCGGTCTGGTTCGACGCGGAGACCGGCGAGCGGGTGCGGGTCCGGGCCGAGGAGTCTTTGCCGGAGGCGCCGTTGTCGTTGGAGACGCTGGGCGCGCCCGAACTGTACGAGTTCGATCTTATGGCGCCGGAGAGCTGGGAGCAGGCGACGTCGTTCGCCGCCGAGGAAGGCACGATCCGGTATCTCATCGCGGGCAACCACGGGCTTGCCGTGCTGGAGGCCGACGAGAAGGTGCTGCTGGACTGGCCTCGCGGTGACGGCATCGACTACTCCTCGTCCGAGGAGGCCCTGCCCGACCCGGAGCCGGAGGTACGGCGGCCTACCGGTCCGCTCACCGCGGCGAGGGTGGACGACGCCTTCGGGGAGCGGCATGTGCTGCGCATCCCGGAGAGCGAGCTTCCCGAGGGGCTGGAACACCCGGGCAGCAGGCGGTACTTGCGCGAGGTCGGGCTGCCGACGTTGTGGATGTGCCATGGGGCCGTGTTCGAGGCCCGTACGGCCGACGCGATGTGTCCCCCGGCGGGCGGCGACCTGTCGGGGGGCGGGCTGCCCGACGGGGTGACCGCCGCGGACCTGATCACCTTCGGGCAGGTCGACTACGGCGAGCTGTTCCTGCACCGGCACAACGGTTCCGTGCACATGTGGAGCCTGCTGGACCGCAGATCGGGCGGAAAGCTCGTCCAACTGGCCCCGGATCTCGAGGTGTTCACCCGCGTCCTGGAGGCCGTCTACCGCTACAGCAACGCCTGCTGGCACCCCTATCCGGTGGAGGGCAACCAGGACACGGTGGCGAAGACGTTCCTGGCCGAGATGGACGAGCTGGCCCCGGGGCTGCTCGATCACGCGACGCCCGGTGGCCATGTGTGGAGCTGGTTCTACGCCGGCATCACCGAGCTCGGCGTCGACGGCTTCTAGGACCTGCGCGCCGCGTACGGTGGCCGCCGTGGATCTCAACGCCGTACGCACCTTTGTCGCCGTCGCCGACGCCGGGCAGTTCCAGAAGGCCGCCGTCGATCTGTCCGTCACCCAGCAGGCGGTCTCCAAGCGGGTCGCCGCGCTGGAGCGGGAGCTCGGGGTGCGGCTGCTGACGCGTACGCCGCGTGGTGCGGAGCTCACCCTCGACGGGCGGGCGTTCCTGGCCCACGCGCGCTCCCTGCTCCGGGCGGAGGAACGGGCGTGGGCCGCCGTGCGTCCCGGTGGCCGTGCGCTGCGCGTCGACGTGGTGGGGCGGCGGATGTCACTGGCCGGGGTGGTGCGGGAGTTCCATCGCGTGAATCCGGGGATCGGCCTGGACATCGTGACGCTTCCGGGCTCGGAGGAGGCCATCGCCGCCGTCCGGGACGGCACGATCGACGCCACGTTCCGGGCGGTCATCATGCCCGGGCAGGTGATCCCCGGCGGTGTGGAGTTCACCCCGGTCCATGACGAGCCGCTCCATCTGTTCACCGGCCCCGCGCACCCCTTCGCCGGCGCCGACGCGGTCACACCGGCCGAGCTGGCCGGTCATCGGATCTGGATGCCGGGCAATGTCCCAGGCGCCGAGTGGACCGCGTACTACGAGGCGCTGGCCGCCGCATTCGGCCCGATCATCGAGACGGCAGGCCCCAACTTCGGCGTCGAGGCCCTCATCGACACCATCGAGGCCTCTTCGACACTGGCGACCTTCCTCGGCCCCGAGACGCCCCTGTCGTGGCCGGCCGGCTACGACATGCGCCTCGTCCCGCTGCGCGACCCGACCCCGGTCTACCCGCACTCGCTGCTGTGGCGCGCCGACAATCCGCACCCGGCGCTCGCCGCGCTCCGCGAGCACCTCCTGTCCGTGCGGCGGGAGGCACCGGAGGGCGAGGTCTGGAAGCCGGCGTGGGCGGCCAGGGCCTGAGACCCACCGGCCTACAGGCTCGCCAGGAGTACGACGATGCCCAGCATGCCGGCGGCCCCGAGCGCGGTGCCCAGCACGCTGATCCACATGCGGCCGACGCCTTGGCGGGCGTAGTGGATGCCTGCCGTTCCGAGGGTCATGGCAAGTCCTCCTGCGATCACCGTGAACGGGAGGAAGAGGTAGATCCCCAGGGTGGAGAGGGCGCCGAGGACGAGCGCGGTCGGCCCCAGGGCGGTGGCGGGTGTGTCGGTCCGGTCGGTGGCGATCGAGTCACGCATGTTCCAGCTCCCCGTTTTGAACGTGTTCAAAGTATGCATGATCGCGGCCGAACGGTCCAGTGGGACAAGGGCTTTGCGGTATTGCCCCTTCGCGTGCTCCGCGCTTGGATTCCCGACTGATGTCGTCCCGTGATGTCGTCCCGGACCGAAGAGGGAGCCACCTGATGAGACCTTCCTTACGCCTCGCCGTCACCGCCGCCCTGGCAGCCGCCCTCGCCTCACTCCCCGGACCCGCGGGGGCGGCAGCGGACACCCCGCGCACCGAACGGATCAGCGTGGCCCCCGACGGCACCGGCGGCAACCGCCACTCGGTGGAGCCCGTGGTCAGCGCGGACGGACGCGTCGTGGCCTTCGCGTCGGGGGCGACCAATCTGGTGCCCGGCGCGGACGTGTCGTACAGCGTCTTCTATCGGACGGCTCCCGGCGCCCCGCTCTCGCGGGTGTCGGTGCCCGGGGAGACGACGTCCACGCCTCAGCTGTCCGAGTCGGGGCGCTATCTCACCTTCAACTCGTACTCGGCGGCGACCGCCACCTCCTCCGTGCAGCTCATGGACCTGCGCACGGGGCGGATCGAGCGTCTGGCTCCCGCGCTGGGCGAGGGCTACCACGTGTCGTACGGCATCGCCCCGGTCAGCGCGAACGGACGGTACGTCGCCTTCGTGGCCCGCCCCGACGTCGACGAGCACGGGGCCTTCGCCTGCCGGGTCATGCTTCTGGACCGGCGGACACAGCAGGTGCGGCGGGTCAGCCGGCCCTCGGACGGCTCGAGGAACTTCCACCAGTGCCAGCAGATCTCGATGAGCGCCGACGGCCGCAAGGTCGCCTATCTGGAGGGCTACTCGGGACCGGCCGACGACGACCAGGGCGACATCCTGGTGTACGACCGGGTGACCGGACGGACCGTGCAGGCCGACGCCACCCATGACGGCACGCCGGCCGACACGTCGGCGGTCGCTCCGGTGCTCAGTGCCGACGGCTCCAAGGTCGGCTTCAACTCGATGGCCGGTGATCTGGTGCCCGGCGCCGATCCGAACGACGGCTGGAACGCCTTCGTCCGTGATCTGCGCGACGGCACGCTCCAGCGCGTCGACGGCCGCTCCCCCACCGATCTCACCCTGGTCTCGGATCTGTCGGCGGACGGCTCGAAGCTGCTCCTCAACACCGCGGACTCGGACCGCCGGCCGCTGGGCCTGATCCTGCGCGATCCGCGCACCGGCCGGGAGGAGCTGCTCTCCGCGGGGCAGGACGGCGCACCCGTCACCGTGGGGCAGGCGGCGCTGAGCGCGGACGAGTCGACAGCCGTGTTCGACTCGTACCACCCAGGCCTGGTGCCCGACGACACCAACCTGATCGGGGACGTGTTCGTGCGCACCCTGCGCTGACCCGGCGGGTCGCTCACCTGGTCCTGGGCTCGTCCGTGCGCTCGCCCTCGGCCTGGGACGGCTCGGTCCTGGGGACGTCCGGATGCTGCTGCGCGGCCGAACGCTCGGCCGTCTCCTCGCGTTCGCCCTCGGCCTGGGAGGGGGTGTGAGAGTACAGCCAGCGGTCGTAGTCCGAGTCTCCGGTCTTCATCGCTGACCTCCCTTGTTCGTTCCCCTCCCATGCTGCGCCCCGCCGGGCGTGCCGACCAGCCCACCGCCTCATCCGGTGAGCCCGATCGCGGCGCAGTCGGCGCGCAGCCTCGGGGTGCAGATCTGGTCGACGGTGAACACTCCGGCGTTGACGACGGTCGACTCGATCTCGCCGGCCGTCACCGGGGTCGGGGTGAGCAGGATGGACGGGATGTCCTTGTGGGTGGGGCTGTCGGTGGCCGTTGTCGAGACGTCGCGGGCGTCCTCGCCGCGTCCGAGGGCGACGGCCATGGCGGCGGCAGCGGCGGCTTCCTTCTCGAACGGTTTGTACACGGTCATGTACTGCTCGCCCTGGACGATGCGCCGCACGGCCTCCAGATCGGCGTCCTGGCCGGTGACCGGCGGTATCTCCTCGACGCCGGCCTTCTTGAAGGCGGAGATGACGCCCGCGGCGATGGCGTCGTTGGCCGCGAGGACGCCGCTGATGCGGTCCGCGCCCAGGGCGGAGATCGCGGCGGACATGTTGGCGTGGGCGTTCTCGGGGCTCCAGCCGATGGTCTCGTACGACCTGGCGATGTCCGCTCTGCCCTGGAGGACGGACATGGCGCCCTTGCGGAACCAGGCGGCGTTGGCGCTGCTGGGATCGCCGTTCATCATCACGACGGTGCTGCCCTCGCCCCGGTCCGCCATGGCCTTGAGAAGTGCCTCGCCCTGGAGTTTGCCGACCTTTGCGCCGTCGAAGCTGACGAAACCCGAGATGGCGCCTTCGGCGAGCCGGTCGTACGCGATGACCGGGACGCCCGAGCGTCTCGCCTCCTGGATGGAGGAGCGCAGCGCTTTGCTGTCGGCAGGGTCGAGGATCAGTATCTCCGCCCCGTTGGTGATCATGGAGGTCATCTGTTCGCGCTGTCGCGACGCGTCGTTCTCGGCGTTGGCGTACATCATGGTGCAGTCGTCGCACAGTTCCTTGAGCCGCTTCTCGATCAGCGGCTTGTCGGAGAGCTCCCAGCGGGGGGTCACCCGGTTCGGCAGGAGCAGCCCGACCGTGAAGCCCTCCGAGTCCGCGGCGTCCTCGCCGCAGCCTGCCAGGGACAGGGCCAGGAGTCCCGCGACGAGAGCCGCGACGACGTGCAGCGTACGGGTCCTCAGCACAGCTCCCCTCGCTTCCGTTCAGAGCGGGGCGTCCACGGCGGCGGGCTCGCTCCGCTCCACCGTGACCTCGCTCCACACCTGTTTTCCGCCGGCCACCGGCACCGTGCCGTAGGTGTCCGACACCGCCTCGACCAGCAGCAGGCCGCGCCCGCCGGTCGACTCCCAGTCCACGATCACCGGCTTGGCGGGCGCCCGCGGCGAGGAGTCGCTGACGCTGACCCGGACCCGGTCGCCGCGCAGCACCAGGTCGAGGCGGACCGAGCCCTGGGTGTGCACCAGGGCGTTGGTGACCAGTTCGGACACGACGAGCAGCACCGCGTCGGCGGCCTCCTGGACCTTCCACCGGCGCAGGGTGCGCGCGGTGAAGCGCCGGGCGTGCATCACGGCGTCGGGCAGCCGCCACACCACCCAGCCGGCCCGGATCGGCTTGGTCTTCATGCCGTCGTAGCGCAGCAGCAGCAGCGCCACGTCGTCCTCGCGGCGGCCGATGTCACCGAGCAGCGCGTCGGCCATGCGCGCCGGGTCCGCCGGATCCGCGGCGGCGAGCGCGCCGCGGGTGCGTTCCATGCCCACGTCCAGGGGCAGGTCGGCGGCCTCGACCAGGCCGTCGGTGACGAGGGCGAGCACCGTGCCGGGGGTCAGCGCTAGGGCGGTCAGGGGGAACTCCGCCTCGTCGACGATGCCCAGCGGGGGCCCGCCCTCGACCTCGACCTCCTCGGTGCGGCCGTCGGGGTGGCGCAGCAGCGGGGAGAGGTGTCCGGCCCGCACGAAGAGGGTGTTGCCCTCCTCCATGTCCAGTTCGACATAGCAGCAGGTGGCGAACAGGTCGGTCTCCATGCCGACGAGGAGGCGGTTGGCGTGGGACACGACCACGTCGGGCGGGTGGCCCTCGACGGCGTAGGCCCGGACCGCCGTACGCATCTGGCCCATGATCGTCGCGGCTCCGGCGCTGTGTCCCTGCACATCGCCGATGACCAGCGCGACCCGGTCCTCGGACAGGGCGATGACGTCGTACCAGTCGCCGCCGACCTGGAGTCCGTGGCGGGCCGGCAGATATCGGGCGACGGCCGTGCCGCCGGGCAGTTCGGGCAGCCGTCGGGGCAGCAGGCTGCGCTGGAGCATCGTCGCGAGTTCCTGCTCGGCGTCATGGGCGTGGGCGCGTTTGAGGGCCTGTCCGACCAGTGCGGCGGTGGCGGTCAGCAGGGACCGTTCCTCGGGGATGAACTCGTGCGGCTGGTCCCAGCCGACCAGGCACACCCCGGCGACGCTGCCCTTCGCGGGCAGCGGCAGAACGGCGAGGCCGCCGGGACCGACGCCGGCGAGTCCCGGTTCGAGCGGTGTGCCGGCGGGCCACAGATCCATACGGCCGTCCCGCAGGGCCAGTTGCAGAGTGGGCAGGGCGCCGACGGGGGCGTCCGGCCACTCGGAGCGCCACTGGGCGCGCCACAGCTGCGGCCAGGCGTCCTGGTCCGGCGGGTCGAGGAGGGTGACCATGAGGCGTTCGTCGCGGACGTCGGCGAGCGCGACCCGGTCGGCGCCCAGGGGTTCGCGCAGCGCGGTGACCGCGACCTGTGCGACATCACCGACCGTCGCGGCGTCGTCGAGGGCGGCGGTCAGCCACTGGATGCGGGACACGTCGTCGGCGCTGCGGCTCCTGACCTGGGTCGCCGTCACCACGCCGAGCACCCGCTCCGGCTCGTCGCCGACGCTCGCGGGCACCCGGCAGCTCAGGCTCAGCCAGCGCACCTCGCCGGTGGGGCGGCGGACCCGGAACTCCAGCTCTCGCCGGCCGAGCGCGTGCAGGGACGGTTCCATGACCGACATCAGCGCGGGCATGTCCTCGGGGAGGGCGTGCGCGAGCAGGGTGTCGACCTTGCCGTCGAAGTCGTCCGGGGTGATGCCGACGAGTTCGAGGAGCGCCTCGTCCGCCTCGATCAGGCCGGTGTCGGGCACCAGGACGAACGATCCGACGCGCAGCCGGCGCAGGGCGCGACCGAGCGGCCGGGACCGGCCGGCCTCGGCACGGAGGACGCAGGTGACGGCGTCGGCGTAGCGCTCCAGGAAGCGCTGCTGCCCGGCGTCGAAGCCGTCCGCGGAGGTGCCCACGACGACGAGACAGGCCGGCCGGGCGGCGTCGGCCCGCAGGGGCAGCGCGCCGAGCGAGGCGGTCCTCGCGCGCGGCGGTGTGGGCGCGCCCTCGGGGTAGGAGGCGAGGGCGGTGGCGTTCAACCAGAGCGGGCGGTCGCCGCGCACGGCGTGGGCCGCGGCCGAGCCGCCGGACAGGGGGAGCCGCTTCGGCAGCCGGTACTCGGGCGTGCCGCCCGCCGTCTCCAGGAGCTGGAGCTCGTCGTCCCCGGCGGCGGGCGCGTAGAGCGCCGTCAGTGCCGCGCCGGCGAACGTCAGGGCGCGAGTGCTCGTGGCGGCCTGCGGCTCCGTAGGCGGTGAACCGGTGTCTGCGGTGCCGGCCTCGGAAGCCCCCGGCGCCGAGACTCCGGTCCGGGCAGGGCCGTCATGAGGCATGTCCGCAACCTTCCTCCCGTCCATGCCGGAGGTGCCGAAGGAGATCGGGGCACTCCACTCCCATCGCATCCGGGTGCCGAACACCAGAATCGCATATATGGATGAGCCGGACATATCTACTTGCCTGTCGGGCCTCGGAGGGGGCTCCGACTGCGTTCGCCGATCCCCGCGCCCGGTGTCACACTGACCAAGTGGTCGGCAAGTGAGAAGCCAGGTGCCGCCATGCTCGCCAGAGGAATCTCTCGTATGAAGGCCTCCCTACGGCATGCGGCCCTCCCCGTGATCGCGGTGTTCACGGCCGTCGGCCTCGCGGCCTGCGGGACGGACGGCGGGAGCGCCACCGACACGGAGAGCGGACCGCGCATCGGGGTGCTGCTGCCCGACGCCACCACGGCCCGCTGGGAGACCCAGGACCGGCCGCTGCTGGAGAAGAAGATCCGGGAACTGTGCCCCACGTGCGAGGTCGAGCACGGCAATGCCAAGGGCGATGTGGCGATGCAACAGCAGCAGATGAACTCGATGATCGCGCAGGGTGTCGACGCCATCCTGCTGGTCGCGGTGGACTCCCGGTCGCTCGCCGCCTCGGTCCGCAAGGCGGAGGAGGCCGGTATCCCGGTCATCGCCTACGACCGGCTCTCCGAGGGCCCGATCTCGGGGCATGTCTCCTTCGACGGCGAGGAGGTCGGCAGGCTCCAGGGCCGGGCGCTGCTGACGGCCATGGGCGACAAGGTGCCCGGCGCCCAGATCGTGATGATGAACGGCGATCCCATCGACCCCAACGCCGTGCTGTTCAAGCAGGGCGCGCTGTCCGTGCTGACGGGGAAGGTGAAGATCGGCAAGTCGTACGACACGCTTGAGTGGAGGGCCGAGACCGCCAACCTGAACATGTCCGCCGCCATCTCCGCCCTGGGCGTCGACAACATCGAGGGGGTCTACGCCGCCAACGACGGACTCGCCGCCGGCAGCATCACCGCCCTCAAGGCGAACAAGGTGGACCCGCTGCCCCCGGTCACCGGGCAGGACGCCGAGCTGGCCGCGGTGCGGCGCATCGTCGACGGCGAGCAGTACATGACCGTCTACAAGCCCTTCGAGCCGGAGGCCGCCGCCGCTGCCGCCATGGCCGTGGCCGCGGCCCGCGGTGAGAACCTCGACCGCGTGGGCCACCAGGAGGTGCGCACCAGCACCGGCAAGTCGGTTCCCGCGGTCATGCTCACCCCCGTGTCCGTGACCGTCGGCAACATCAAGGACACCTTGGTGAAGGACGGCGTGTACACGGTCCGCCAGATCTGCACCCCCGAGCTCAGGGCTGCCTGTCGCACCGCCGGGCTGACCTGACCTCCGGCTCGGCCCCGACCGGGCCGTGGGAAGGAGATGGTTCTGGGTGTCTGCCGCCCCCTTGCTGTCCCTGCACGGCGTGTGCAAGCGCTACGGCGCCGTAGAGGTCCTCATCGACATCGACCTGGAGATCCGGGCCGGCCAGGTCGTCGCGCTGCTCGGCGACAACGGCGCCGGCAAGTCCACCCTGATCAAGGTGATCTCCGGGGTCACACCCGCGGACCGGGGCGAGATCCGGTGGGAGGGCCGCCCCGTCCACATCAGGCGCCCCAGCGACGCCCGGGAGCTCGGTATCGCCACCGTGTTCCAGGATCTCGCGCTGTGCGGGAACCTCGACGTCGTCGGCAATCTGTTCCTCGGCCGTGAGATCCGCAGATTCGGCTTCCTCGACGAGATGGAGATGGAGCGCCGCACCGTCCAGCTGCTTGAGCGCCTGACCCGGGGCGTGCCCGAGCTGCGGGCCCCCGTGGTGGCGCTGTCCAGCGGTCAGCGGCAGACGGTCGCCATCGCCCGCTCGCTCCTGGGCGGACCGCGGCTGCTGCTGCTCGACGAACCGACCGCGGCACTGGGGCTGCAGCAGACCACCGAGGTCCTGGACCTGGTCGACGAGCTGCGGGACCGCGGTCTGGGAGTCCTGCTGATCAGCCACAACATGGGTGACGTCAAGGCGCTCGCGGACCGTGCCGTCGTGCTGCGGCTCGGCCGCAACAACGGCTTCTTCGACGTGAACACCGTCTCGCAGGAACAGATCATCTCCTCCATCACCGGGGCGACGGAGAACGAGCCCCGCCGACCGGCCCATCAGGAGGCGGCGTGGTGAAAGGGACACGCGACATGACGGACGGCACCCCGCAGGCCCGGCCCGCCGAGCCCGCCAAGGCGCCGCGCGGGCAGGCCGCCGGCCGGGCCGTGGAGAACTGGGTCTCCCACGGACGGCGCAGGCTCAGGGCGGGCGAGGTGGGGTCGCTGCCCGTCATCCTCGTGCTCGCCGTCGTCTGGATCACCTTCCAGTCCCTGAACTCGAACTTCCTCTCGCCCCGGAACCTGTCCAACCTCAGCGTGGACATCGTGGGCACCGGGCTGATCGCGGTCGGCATCGTCTTCGTCCTGCTGCTCGGCGAACTCGATCTGTCGGTCGGCTCGATCAGCGGGCTCGCGGCGGCCATCTTCGCCGTGCTGAGCGTCGACAACGGCGTGCCCGAGTGGCTCGCCCTGATCATCGCCGTCCTCGCGGGCACCGCGGCCGGCACCGTGCAGGGCTATTCCTTCGCGAGAACCCGGGTGCCGGCGTTCGTGGTCACGCTGGCGGGGCTGCTCACCTGGAGCGGCCTCATGCTGTACATCCTGGGCACCAGAGGCACCATCAACCTCGACGAGAACGGCCTCGTCGCCAAGCTGACCAGCTACTACTTCACCGACGACGCCGTCGCCTACGGGCTTGCCGCACTCGCCGCGGGCCTGGTGTTCCTGGTGTCCTTCCTGGACCGGCAGCGCCGGCAGGCCGCCGGGATGCAGCACCGCTCGCTCCAGGTCATCGCGCTGCGCGCCGGAGCGCTCGCGGTGATCGCGTTCACCGTGGCGTATCTGCTCAACCGGTTCCAGGGGCTGCCGCTCGCCCTGCTGATCTTCCTCGTGGTGGTGGCCGGGCTGGACGTCCTGCTGCGCCGCACGCACTACGGACGGCAGATCTACGCCCTCGGCGGCAGCGTCGAGGCGGCCCGCCGCGCCAGCCTCCATGTGACGCGGGTGCAGACCGCGGTGCTCGCCGTGTCGGGCACCATGGCCGCGGTCGGCGGTCTGTTCCTCGCCTCGCGCATCACCTCGGTGAGCCAGAGCTCGGGCTCGGGTGTGCTGCTGCTCAACGCGATCGCGGCGGCCGTCATCGGTGGCACCAGTCTGTTCGGCGGACGGGGTTCGACCTGGTCGGCGGTGCTCGGCATGCTGGTGATCCAGTCGATCGCCTCGGGCATGGCGATCACGGACACCCCGGTCGCCGTCCAGTTCATGATCACCGGCGGGGTGCTGTTCGCCGCCGTGGTCATCGACGCGCTGTCGCGGCGCTCGCAGGAGGCGCACGGCCGGGCCTGACAGCGCGGCCCCGCTGGGGAGGTGAGGGCGTGTTCGCCGTCAACCCGATGGACAGCGACGCGGTGCTGGCGACCTTCGGCGCCCTCGGGGTCCTCGTGGTGATCTTCGCGGAGTCGGGCCTGCTGGTCGTCGGCTTCTTCCTGCCCGGCGACACCCTCCTCTTCCCGGCCGGCGTGCTCTGCGCGGCCACCGCCGACCAGGCGGCCCGGCTCGTGCTGTGGCAGGTCCTGCTGTGCGCGGCCGTCGGCGCCCTGGCCGGGGCCCAGGTCGGCTTCCTGCTCGGCCGGCACGGCGGCCGCGCCCTGCTGGCCCGTACCTCGAAACGGCGGGTACGGGACACGGCGGCACGCGCGGAGAAACTCCTGGCCCGCTACGGCTACGGCAAAGCCCTGGTCATCGGCCGTTTCATCCCGATGGTGCGCACCGTCCTGCACCCGGCGGCCGGCGCACTCGGCGTGCCCACGCGCACCTTCACGCTCTGGCAGATCGTCGGCGGCCTGCTGTGGACGCAGAGCCTGGTCATGGCCGGTTACGCGCTGGGCGCCACCGTCCCCGACGTCGACGACTTCCTGCTGCCGCTGGTCGCCCTCGTCGTGGTGGTCTCCCTGCTGCCCTTGATCCCCGTGGTGACCGAGGCACGCCGGGAGCGGCGCAACCGCTGACGCCCGCCACGGTGTCGACCCCACGAAGTTCACGTTCGACCTGTCGGACATCGTTCGAAAACTCTTGACGGTGTGCCACACCCCGATCGAGACTCTCGCCACACGACGTCACACAGCCGAAACGTGCAGGGTGCCCACGGCCGAGCCCCCGCCATGCCTCAGCAGGGAACTCGACATGCCGTACATCGCACGCGTCCGTGCCCGCGCGAGACGCCTGGCGGGCCAACTCGCCGGGCTCACCGCCGCGTCGCTGTTGCTGGGCCTCGCCGCACCCGCCCCCGCCCAAGCCGCCGACAGCACAGCCATCACCGACGGCCTGGCCCTCTGGTACAAGCTCGACGCCACCTCCGGCAGCACCGTCACCGACGCCTCGGGCCACGGCCGGGACGCGACCGTGAACGGCACCGCCGACTGGTCGGGCACCGGTCAGGGACTCGCCTTCAACGGCTCCGACACCTACATCAAGGTGCCGAACGACGTACTGAAGGGCATGGACGCGATCTCCGTCTCCCTGGACGTGATGGTCGACTCCGCCCAGTCCACCCCGTACTTCATCTACGGCTTCGGCAACTCCAGCGGCGGCAACGGCAACGGCTATCTCTTCACCACCGGCAACTCCCTGCGCACCTCGATCGCGACCGGCAACTGGTCGACCGAGCAGACCACGAAGCCCGCCGACTCCCACAACCTCACCCGCGCCGTCTGGAAGCACCTCACCTACACCCAGTCCGGCACCACGGGCGTGCTGTACGAGGACGGCGTCGAGGTAGGCCGCAACACGGCCGTCACGACCACCCCCGGCGCCATCGGCTCCGGCACCACCACCGCCAACGCCATCGGCAAGTCGGTCTACTCCGGCGACAAGCTCTTCAAGGGCCGCATCCGTGACTTCCGGGTCTACGACCGCGCCCTCGCCGGCTCCGAGGTCGAGCAACTCGCCCTCCCCACGGCCACGCAGGGCGTCGCCGACGACAAGGCCGCGCTGAGCCTCGGCGACACCAGCGCGGTCACGGCCGACCTGGACCTGCCGAAGACCGGCGACAAGGGCGGCTCCACGATCAGCTGGGCCAGCGACAACACGGCCGCCGTCGCCGACTCCGGCAAGGTGACCCGCCCGGCCGCAGGCCAGCCCGACGCGCACGCCACCCTCACGGCGACCCTGAAGAAGGGCCCGGTGACCGACACCAGGACCTTCGACGTCACCGTCCTCCCCGCCTTCGACGACGCGACGGCCACGAAGCAGGCCGCCGAGGAGCTGACCGTCCACAACCTGGACGACGTACGCGGCAACCTCACCCTCCCCGCGACCGGCGCCTACGGCACGGACGTCACCTGGTCCTCCGCGAACCCGGACGTCATCGCCGCCGACGGCGTGGTCCACCGCCCGGAGCATGGAGCCACCACCGTCGACCTGACCGCCACCGTCACCAAGGGCGAGGCGAGGACGACCCGCACCTTCACCGCCAAGGTCCCCGAACTGCCCAAGCAGGAAGCCCTCAAGGGCTATATGTTCAGCTACTTCACCGGCGAGGGCACCGCGGACGGCGAGCAGCTCTACGCCGCGCTCAGCAAGGGCAACGACCCTTTGAAGTGGCGGGAGTTGAACGACGGCAAGCCCGTCCTGACCTCCACGCTCGGCGAGAAGGGCCTGCGCGACCCGTTCATCATCCGCTCCCCGGAGGGCGACAAGTTCTACCAGATCGCCACCGACCTCAGGATCTACGGCAACGGCGACTGGGACCGCTCGCAGCGCACCGGCAGCAAGTCCATCATGGTCTGGGAGTCCACCGACCTCGTCCACTGGACGAACCAGCGCCTGGTGAAGGTCTCCCCCGACAGCGCGGGCAACACCTGGGCGCCGGAGGCGTTCTACGACGCCAAGCGCGGTGAGTACGTGGTCTTCTGGGCGTCGAAGCTGTACGACAACGAGGCGCACTCCGGCGACACGTACAACCGCATGATGTACGCGACGACCCGCGACTTCTACACCTTCAGCGAGCCCAAGGTCTGGATCGACCGCGGCTACTCCGTCATCGACTCGACGATGATCCAGCACGACGGGACGTACTTCCGTCTCTCCAAGGACGAGCGGAACAACAGCTCCTCCACGCCCAACAGCAAGTTCATCTTCGAGGAGAAGAGCGACTCGCTGCTCGGTTCATGGACGGCCGTCGCCGAGGGCATCGGCAAGGGCGCGATGAGTGCGGCCGAGGGGCCGCTGGTGTTCAAGTCGAACACCGAGGACAAGTGGTACGCGTTCCTGGACGAGTTCGGCGGGCGCGGCTACATCCCCTTCGAGACGACCGACCTCGCCTCCGGCACCTGGACCCCGTCCACCGCCTACGACCTCCCGGCCAAGCCCCGCCACGGCACGGTCCTCCCGGTCACCCAGGCCGAGTACGACCGTCTGCTGCGCGCCTACCAGCCGGATCAGCTGGTGCGGAGCGTCGAGGACATCGAGGTGAAGACCGGCATCGGACAGGCCCCCGTCCTGCCGGCCACCGTCGTCGCCACCTACGCCGACGGCGTCAAGCGCCCCGTCTCCGTCACCTGGGAGGACGTCCCGGCGTCGAAGTACGCCCAGCCCGGCACCTTCACCGTGACCGGCAGCCTGCCCGACGGCACCGCGATCCCGGTCCGCGCCGAGGTCACCGTGTCGGAGGAGGGCGCCGATGTCCCCGCCGACCTCCTCCTCCAGTACGGCTTCGACGAGACGGACGGCAACATCGCCCGTGACTCCAGCGGCCATGGCTACCACGGCACCTATGCCCGTACGCCCGCCTTCGGCACCGGCGTCGATGGCGGCTCGTTCAAGATGTCCGGCGCCTCCGACTCGCCGTATGTGAAGATCCCGAACGACGTGCTGAGGAACGCCGACAGCGTGACCGTCTCGACGTACGCGAAGTGGCAGGGCGGCAGCAACTTCCAGTGGCTGTTCGGGCTCGGCCCCGACAGCGACAAGTACCTTTTCGCGACCCCCTCCAACGGCGGCTCCAGCCTCTACTCGGCGATCACGAAGGCGAGTTGGTCGGCGGAGTCGAAGCTGACGGCGGGCTCGCGGCTCACGCCGGGTGAGTGGCAGCACGTCACCGTCACCCTCGACGGCACGACCGGCGCGATGGTCCTGTACGTGGACGGCATCGAGGCGGCCCGCACGACGACGACCATCAAGCCGTCCGACCTGTACGACGCCGACAAGGACTACTCCGGCTACATCGGCAGGTCCCTGTACGCGGCCGACCCGTACTTCGGCGGCGAGGTGGACGACTTCCGTATCTACGACCGTGCCCTCACCGCCGCCGAGGTCATGGAGCTCAGCGGCAACACGGCGGGCATCGCGAAGGCGACGCACCCCGCGCTGAAGGTCGACGCGCTCATCGACAACGCGAGCGGCAGGATCACGCTCCCGATGAAGGAGGGCACCGATCTCACCGCCCTCGCCCCGGAGTTCACCCTCGCGCACGGCGCGGCGATCAGCCCCGCCTCCGGGAGCGTGCAGGACTTCAGCAAGCCGGTGACATACGAGGTGACCGGCTCCGACGGCAAGAAGCGCACCTGGACGGTCTCGGCGGTCGTCATGAAGAGCCCGGTACTGCCCGGCCTCAACGCCGACCCGAACATCGTCCGCTTCGGCAACACCTACTACCTCTACCCCACCACCGACGGCTTCGAGGGCTGGAGCGGCACGCAGTTCAAGGCGTACTCCTCCACCGACCTGGTCCACTGGAAGGACCACGGCGTCATCCTCGACCTCGGTCCGGACGTGTCCTGGGCGGACAGCAGGGCGTGGGCGCCGACGATCGCCGAGAAGGACGGGAAGTACTACTTCTACTTCTGCGCCGACGCGAACATCGGCGTCGCGGTGTCCGACTCGCCGACCGGCCCGTTCAAGGACGCGCTGGGCCAACCGCTGCTCAAGGCGGGCCAGTTCAGCGGCCAGATGATCGACCCGGCGGTCTTCACGGACGACGACGGACAGTCGTACCTCTACTGGGGCAACGGGCACGCGTACGTCGCGCCCCTGAACGCCGACATGACGTCCATCGACACCTCGAAGGTCAAGGACATCACCCCGAGCGGCTACAACGAGGGCACCTTCGTCATCAAGCGCAAGGGCACCTACTACTTCATGTGGTCGGAGAACGACACCCGCGACGAGAACTACCGCGTCGCCTACGCCACCAGCCCCTCCCCCACCGGCCCCTGGACCAAGCACGGCGTGATCCTGGAGAAGGACCTCTCGCTCGGCATCAAGGGACCCGGCCACCACTCGGTCGTCCATGTCCCGAAGACCGACGAGTGGTACATCGCCTACCACCGGTTCGCGATCCCCGGCGGTGACGGCACCCACCGTGAAACGACCGTCGACAAGCTGGAGTTCGACGCCGACGGCCTGATCAAGAAGGTCGTCCCGACGCTGACGGGCATCGACCCGATCGTCAACAGAAAGCCGGCTCTCGTCTCCGCCACCGGCCCGACCTCCCCCGTGCCGGTGGGCCGCGACACCACGCTCACGGCCGAGTTCCGTGACGCAGACGTCGGGGACACGCACACCTGCCGCGTCGACTGGAAGGACGGCACGGAGCCGACGGCAGGCACGCTCGACGGCACCACCTGCCGGGCCGAGCACACCTACACCAAGGCCGGCATCCACCACCCGGTGATCACGGTCACCGACAACGACGGCGGCTCGGACAGCACCACACTCCCCGAGCTGATCGTCTACGACCGCGCGGCCGGACCGGCACTGGGCGCGGGCGTGATCACGTCGGCGGCCGGCGCATACCCCGCCAGGCCTGCGCTGACCGGCAAGGCGGCCTTCTCCTTCGCCGCCTCCTACGCCAAGCAGGCCCTGGTCGGAAAGGCGACGTTCGACTTCGGCCCGGCCAGGCTGAAGTTCCGCTCCACCGGCTCCGACTGGCTCGTGGTCACCGGGAAGCAGGGCGTCTACCAGGGTTCCGGCACCGTCAACGGCAACAGCGGCTACGGCTTCCGGATCAGCGTCACCGACGGCCCGGACACCTTCCGTATCCACATCTGGAAGAAGTCCACCGGTGACGTCGTCTACGACAACGTCACCGGAGCGAGGACCGTAGGCGTGGTCAAGGTCGGCAACGCCCGGCGATAAGCGCTTATGTGCCCTGGGCCAGTGCCGAGACCTCGGCCTGACTCAGGGCCTTGCCGACTGAAACCGTCCTGAAACCGCGCCGAAGGCGCCCGCCCGCACTCTCTGGGTGACACCGACCCCGGCCCCAGAGAGGCACAGGCCATGAACGCCACCCCCCTCCACCTCACCCCCGAACTCGTCGAGGACCCGGTAGGCGGATACGCCGACCTGCGCTCCCGCCCCGGTCTCGGCCAGGCCGTCCTGCCGGGCCTGAACAGCCCCGCCCGGCTCGTCACCCGTTACGAGGACGCCCGCGCCGCGCTCACCGAGCCCCGACTGATCCGGGACCGCTCCGCCGTCCCCGGTGGCTCCGACATGCCGGACCCACAGGCCGAGTTGCTGGCCCAGGGCGCGGAAGGGTTCCCGGAGGAGTACCTGCGGTATCTGTCGGGGCACCTGGCGCTGTTCGACGGCGACGAGCACACCCGCCGCCGCAACCCGCTCACCCGCACCTTCACCGCCCGCCGTGTGTCCGCGCTGCGTCCCTTCGTGGAGAAGACCGCCCGTGAGCTGATCGCCGACCTCGCCGGGCGTGAACAGGCCGATCTGCTGGGCGAGTTCGCCTATCCGCTGTGCACGGCCGTGATCTGCGAGTTGGTCGGTGTGGACGCCGCCGACCAGGACCGGGTCTGCGGCTGGATCAGGGACTTCGCGTACGGCGACGGCAGCGGGATCGCCGAGGGGCTGGCCGGCATCGTGGAGTACACCAAGGACCTCGTCGTCCGGCGTCGCGCCGAGCCCGCCGACGACCTGGTGTCGGCGCTGCTGGCGGACGGCGGGATGACCGACGACGAGATCGTCACCGTCTTCTTCCTGCTCATCAACACCGGCATCACCCCGCCCGCCCTGTTCCTCGCCCACGGCATGCTCGCCCTGCTGGACCACCCCGAGCAGCTGCGACTGCTGGGCGCCGAGCCGGAGCTGCTGTCCCGGGCGGTCCCCGAACTCCTGCGGTACGTCACGCTGGTGCGTATCGGCGCCACCCTGTACGCCACGGAGGACTTCGAGTTCGCCGGGACGCCGCTGAAGAAGGGCGAGGCCGTGACGGTCGCGCTGTTCGGCGCCAACCACGACCCGGCCGCGTTCGAGAGTCCGGAACGGCTCGACATCACCAGGGAGTTCGGGCGCGGCGACGGCCATCTCGCCTTCGGGCACGGCCCGCACTACTGCACCGGCGCGGCGCTGGGCCGGGTGGTGACGGGCGTCGTACTGGAGGAGCTGGTGACCAGGCGGCCAGTCGCACCGGAGCTCGCCGTCGGCCGGGACGACGTCCGATTCGGCCACTGGCCCGGCGACGGCTTCCACCTGCTGGGCCTGCCGGTGCGGCTCTGACGAACCTGCTGAGCCCACCAATGCGCTCAGCCGATCCGCTCCCCCAGCAGCCCGAGTGCACGCTCGCGCAGCCCGTCCGCGTCCAGGGCGGCGTACTCGGACACCGCGTCCGCGTACGCCGCCCGGTCGGCGTGCTCCGCGTCCTCGCGGGTGCGGGCGGAGGACGTCGTCGGCTGGAAGTTGCGCAGATACCGGAAGCGTTCGGCCAGCGCGAGCAGCCGTACGCCGCGCGCGTGCTCCCCGTTCGCGAGGTCGGCGGTGCCGAGCGCGAGCAGCAGGGCGCCCTGGACGGGGAGGTCGGCCGTCGTGGGGTGCGCGGCGGTCGGGGGCCGGTTCAGCAGGGTCGTCAGACGCTCGGGGAGCGCTGCGGCGAGGGGTGCCACGAGGTCGGTGCGGCCGTGCCGGGCGTGGGCCGTCACGGCGACGGCCTGGAGCTCCAGCCGCCAGCCCTCCAGCAGGAGTTCGCCGCCGAACGCGGGCCCCGCCGCGCGCTCCATCCGTGCGACGGCCCGGCGCCACAGCCCGAGGCCGGTCTCGGTGTCGCCCCGGGCGAGCGCGATCTCGGCACGGGCGCCCAGGTCGGGGGCGTACGCGTCCGGAGTCACCCCCTCGGGCTGGTGGCGCAGGGCGTGTTCCAGCCAGTGCTCGGCCGCGTCGAGGTCGCCGGTCTGGAGGTGGGCGAGCATCAGCCCCCAGCTGAGGCCGACCGGGTCCTGTCCCTCGCCGAAGCGCGCCAGCTCCGTCATCGCGCTCTCCATGGGGGCGATCGCCTCCGCGCCGCGCTCCATGCGCAGACACAGCTCGCCGATCCGGGACTGCGGCCAGTACCGCAGCAGCGGAATGTCCCGGTCCGCAAAGGCGTCGAGCATCCGGCGGGCGGCTTCGAGAGCCCGGTCTGGATCGTGCTCGCTCTCCCACACATAGCTCGCCACACAGTTGGCGAAGCCCGCGACCAGCGGCGCTTCACTGTCGCAGAGCGCCTCCAGCGCCTTGCGGTCACCGGAGGCGAGCACCTCGGGAAGCGCGCACAGCACCGTCGACGCGGCCCGCACCAGGGTGTCGGGCGGCGCGGCCGGCAGTCGGCGCAGACCGGCCAGCGGGCGCACGGCACCGGATCCGAGGGCGAGGAAGAGGGTCGCGGTCATCATGGCGAGGGCCGTGCGGGTGGGCTCGATGTACGCGGGGGCGGGCCGGTGGCGGGCGAGCAGCGGGGCGGTGTCGTCGGCCAGGACCATCAGCCGGGCATAGTTGGCCTCGGTGGTCCACAGGGCGCACAGTGCGGCGGCGACGGCGGCGACCGTGTCGGCGTCGTCCCGGGCGAGCGCGAGCCGCAGTGCCAGGACCAGGTTGTCCTGCTCGGCACGGATCAGCCGCCAGGACGCGACCGGGTCGGGCCCGAACGGCGCGTCGTGGTACGTCGCCCCGAACTCCCGCGCCCACCCGAGGAACCGGTCCTCCACGGCGCCCTCCTCCCCGGCCCGCGCACGCTCCGCCGCGGCGAACTCCCGTACGGTCTCCAGCATCCGGAAGCGTGCGCCGTGCGCGGTGTCGGTGACCTTGAGCAGGGACTGGTCGACGAGGTCCTCCAGGACGGCCTCATCGTCGACGAGGCTTTCCGCCGCCTGAGCGGTGAAGCCGCCGGGGAAGACCGCCAGGGCGCGCAGGGCCGCCCGGGCGGGCGGTTCGAGCAGGTTCCAGCTCCAGTCGACGACGGCGTGCAGGGTGCGGTGCCGCCGCGGCGCGTCCCGCGGTCCGCCGCGCAGCAGGGCGAACCGGTCCTCGAGGCGGCGGGTGATCTCGGCGACCGACATCACCCTCACGCGGGCGGCGGCCAGCTCGGTGGCGAGCGGCAGCCCGTCGAGGCGGCGGCACAGGTCGGCCACGGCTTCCGGGGGCAGCTCGACGTCGGGGCGGGCGGCGCGGGCGCGATGCTCGAACAGCTCGACCGTGGTGGCCGGGTCCAGCTCGGGCAGTGGGTGGACGGCCTCGGAGGACAGCCCCAGAGGGGCGCGGCTGGTGGTGAGGACGCTGACGTTCCTGGTCATCGACACAAGGGCCTGGACCAGGTCGGCGACGCCGGAGACGACCTGCTCGCAGTTGTCCAGGACGAGCAGCGCGGGACCTGGGCCGAGGGCACCGATGATCCCGGCGAGCGGCCCGGCGTCGCCCGCCCGGCCGACCGGGCTCTCCCCGGCGCCGAGCGCCGAGGCGACCTCGCCCACGACGTCGGCGTCCCGGCCGACCCCGGCGAGGGGCACCAGCTGTACGACCCGGTGCTCGGCCTCCCACGCGACGGCACCGGCCAGCCGGGTCTTGCCGAGGCCGCCGGGCCCGACCACGGAGGTGACCCGGGAGCTGTGGATCAGCCGGGTCACGGCGGCGATGTCGGCGTCCCGGCCGAGCAGCGGGTTCGGTTCGTGCGGCACCCCGCGCCGCACGACGGGCGCCTGGCCGCGCAGCAGTTCCTGGTGCAGCTCCTGGAGGGCGGGCCCCGGGTCGGTGCCGAGCTCGTCGCGCAGCCGCCGCCGGTGGCTGTCGTACGTGGCCAGCGCGACGGCCGCCCCGGCGGTGGCCGCCTGGCAGCGCATCAGTTCCAGCAGCGGCTCCTCGTCGAGGGCCGCCCCGCCGACCAGTTCACCGAGCGGCCCCACCGCCTCCTCCCGGCGCCCGGAGCGGGCCAGCGAGAGTGCCCGCAGCCGTGTCAACGCCCGGTGTACGGCGGCGAGTTCGAGGTGCAGTGCCACCAAGGGGTCGTCGGCGAGGCTCTCTCGCGCCGGGTCGCCGTCCCACAGGGCGAGTCCGGCCTCGGCCTCGGCGACCGCGCCGTGATGGTCGCCGGCCCGCGCCTTCTCGGTGGCCGCGGCGGCGTGCAGTTGGACGGCCCAGGCGTCGACCTGGTCCTCGCGCAGGGCGATGCGGTAGCCGGTCGGGGTGCTGGCGATGACGTCGCCGCCCAGCAGGGACCGGGCCCGCGAGACGAGGATCTGCAGGGCCTTGGTCGGGTTCTCCGGCTGCTCCTCGGGCCAGAGCCCGGCCACCAGTCGCCCCGTGCCGCAGCCCACCCGCGCCTCTCCCGCCAGCAGCGCGAGCAGGCCGCGCAGCCGGGGTGCGGTGATCTCCCCGCCCCGGTGGGAGACGGACGTCAGCAGCGTCAACTCGATGGTCACCCGAGCAGGTTAGTCAGAACGGGTGGTCACCACGGGGCGCCCAGGGGTGCAACCCTCTCGCAACGTTGGGCGTGCTGCCCTTGCTCCCATGTATGAGGAGACTCCGCGTGTCGAACTCACCCCCGCCGCCGCCGACCTGCTGCGCCGCCTGCGCGCCACACACGGCCCGCTGATGTTCCACCAGTCCGGCGGCTGCTGCGACGGCAGCGCCCCGATGTGCTACCCGGAGGGCGAGTTCCGTACCGGTGACGCGGATGTGCTGCTCGCCGAGTTGCAGGTGGAGGGGGTGGCGGAGCCGGTGACGTTCTGGATGTCGCGCAGTCAGTACGAGGTGTGGAGCCACACCCGGCTGATCGTCGACGTGGTCGAGGGCCGGGGCAGCGGCTTCTCCCTGGAGGCACCCGAGGGGGTGCGTTTCCTCACCCGTTCTCGCGTAGTCGGCGCCTAGAAACCCGGCGGGTCATCGCCGTCTGGTGCACTTCCCCTGAGTCCTGCGACATTTGACGAGACCTCAGGGGGGAAATCGTGATGCTTCGTCAGAAACGGTTCGCGACAGCGAGAACGGCACTCACGCTGTGCACGGCACTCGGCGCGCTGGCCGGTGCGGCCCTGGTGGGGGCGGCACCGGCCGGCGCCGCGCAGGGGGACACTCCTCTCGCGCCGGGTGTCACCTACGACGAGTTCGACATCCCGGCGGCGAAGGGCACGGCGCACGCGCATGTGCTCTCCGTCGATCTGCGTGATCCGCGTGTCCGTCTGGATCTGCTGTACCCGGGAGCGGTGGCGGCCCGGGCCACCGTCTCGCAGCAGGCCATCGCGCAGGGTGCCGTGGCGGGCGTGAACGGCGACTTCTTCAACATCAGCGAGACCCAGCACCCCGGCGTGGAGGCGACCGGCGCGAGCGTGGGCCCGGCGATCGTACGCGGCCGGGCGCTGAAGGCGGCGGTGCCGAACGGCCAGCGCTTCGGGCCCGCGCTGCCGCCCGGCACGAGCACCGAGGACGTGTTCGGCGTGGGCGTCGACCACCGGGCCCGGATCGACGCGCTGAGCCTCAACGGCTCGGTCCGTACGCCCGAGGGACGGCTGCCGTTGGGCGGCCTCAACCAGTACGCGCTGCCGGTGAACTCCATCGGCGCGTTCACCAGCAAGTGGGGCGCCGTCTCCCGGGTGCGCGCGACGTGCGGCACGGACACGGACCGGGCGGCGCCGTGCAGCACCGACACCTACGAGGTGACGGTCCGTCACGGCCGCGTCGTGTCGACCGCCGACAGTCCAGGCAGCGGCACGATCGCCCCGGGCAGCACCGTCCTGGTGGGCCGGGAGGCGGGCGCGCAGCGGCTGCGGAAGTTCTTCAAGGGCGAGCCGGTGGCGGTGCGGCACCGGCTGGTGGCGTCGTCGTCCCTGATCCCGTACCGCTTCGCGCTCGGCGGCTACCCGGTGCTCGACGACGGGCAGCCGCTGCCGGGCCTGGACGACCGGGCCTCGGCCGTGCGCACCGCGGTCGGCATCGCGGACCGCGGCCGGCGGCTGGTGCTGCTAGCGCTGGACGGCGCGCCCGAGTACCGCTCGGGTCTGACCATCGCCGAAGTGGCCTCCGTCATGCGGGACCTGGGCTCGGCCGACGCCTTCAGCCTGGACGGCGGCGGCTCGTCGACGCTGGTCGCGCGCGAGCCGGGAGCGGCGACGGTGTCCGTGCGCAACCACCCGTCCGACGGCAGGGAACGCCCCGTACCCAATGGCATCGGGGTGTTCTCGACGTCCTGATCGTCAAGGCCTGAGGCTGCTCACGATGTCCGCCGTGGCCGTCAGGCCGCTGTTGATGGTGGGCGCCATGCTGGTGCTGGCCAGATAGAAGCCGAGCAGCAGACACACCAGCGCATGGGTGATCTTCAGTCCGCCGTTGCGGACGAAGATCACCGCCAGCACGAACAGCAGCAGCACCACAGAGATGGAAATGGCCATCGTCAACCTCCTCCGCCACGTCCACTTCGCGGCCTTCGGCCGCAAGTGTGGCGTAGCGGAGGGTTCGTCCGGGCGGCTGACCTGTACTCCGAACGAGTGGTGTCCCCGGAGGCGCGGGCTAGGCCGTCCGGTGGGCGTCGAGGAACGCCTCCAGACCGGCCAGATCATCGGTGTTGAGGTAGTCGACGTCGGCGGCGAGCAGCTCGCCCCACAGGGCGTCGCGCGCCGGGCCCGCCACATCCGGCGTCGCCCAGAACCGCACCTTCTGCCCACGCGAGTGCGCCGCCCGGACGATGCCGTGCAGCTTCTCGCGCTCGGCGTCCGGGAAGGCGCCCACGCCGAGCCAGGTGAAGTTCAGCGTCCAGTTGTCGCTGATCAGCGGCACGAAGGAGGCCGGCGCCGAGGTGCCGAGGTCGGACATGCGGCCGTCGTAGAAGGCACGGCGGACGGTCTGGGCCTCCATCGGCGTACGGGCGGCGCGGTCACCGGAGATCACCGCGGTGACCGGGCCCCGGAACACCCGTCCGTGGGCGTAGGTCGTGAACAGGTGCTTGTAGCGCGCCAGATGCCGGTCGAGTTCGAGGTACGTCGAGGAGCCCTCGGTCTTGATGTCGATGAGCAGCTGGAGCGACCCGCGCTGACGCCGGTACACAGAGCCGTGGTTGGCCTTGACGCGGGCGGCCAGCGGGTCGAGGTAGAGGGACTCCAGGGTGCGGCTGGGGTCGAGGTCCTCGGGGTCGTGGCCGATCAGGAGCTGGTCGCCGACGAGGTAGATGTCGGCCTCGACGCTGCCGAAGCGGTGGTCGAGGGCGTCGAAGAGGGGGCGCGGGTGCTCGTAGTCGTTGTGCGCGTGCGCCCGCCACAAGGGGCGCGGGCCATGCCGCTGTCCGCCCGCGAGCGCGGCGGTGGCGGGCAGGGCGACGGTGCCCGCGAGGGCGGCGCCGAGGGTGGTGAGGGCTCTGCGACGGGTGGTGAGGGCCATGCTCTGCCTCCCTGAGAGGGCCGGATCGGAACGCTGCGAGTATGCGTTTCCGAAGGGCCCGAACATCAGTGCCCGCGCAGGGAGTTGGCCGGACCGCCGCGCCCTGTTCATTTCCTCCGATCGGCGCGCACGAAAAAGCCCGCCCCAGGTGGGGCGGGCTTTTCGCAGGGTTCGCTCAGGTGTACGTCAGGGAGCCTGGAGGTCGATGGATTCGGCCAGCGCCTCGCGGTGGGCGCCCGCGCTGCCGTAGGCGATCGAGTCGGCCTTGGCCCGCTTCAGATACAGATGCACCGGGTGCTCCCAGGTCATCCCGATCCCGCCGTGCAGTTGCAGGGCCTCCTCGGCGGCGTGCACGGCGACGGGCGCCGCGTAGGCCTGGGCCACGGCGACCGCCACGTCGGCGTCCTCGCCGGTGGCCAGCGCGTCGGCCGCGTTCCGGGCGGCGGCACGCAGGTTGACGACCTCCAGCCACAGCTGGGCGAGCCGGTGCTTGAGGGCCTGGAATCCGCCGACGGGCCGGTTGAACTGCTTGCGGTCCTTCAGATAGCGGACCGTCTCGGTCAACGTCCATTCCGCGAGGCCGAGTTGCTCGGACGCCAGCAGCCCGGCCCCGGCCCGCAGGGCACGCCGCACGGCGGGCTCGGCATCGCCAAGGAGCCGACCGGGCGCCCCGTCCAGGGTGACCGTGGCGAGGGGCCGGGTCAGATCCAGGGACGCCTGCGGGGTGACGGTCACGGCGTCGGCGTCCACCGCGTACAGCCCACCGTCGTCCGCGGGCACCAGCAGCACATCGGCGATGACCGCATCCGCGATGCCGGTCAACTCCCCGTGCAGGGCCCCGCCTTCATGCCGTACGACCTTGTAGGCGCCGCCCGCGGCGACGTTCAGCGCGACGGCGAGGGCGCCGATACGCCGCCCGGACGCCAGGTCGGCGAGCAGGTCGTCCGCATCGCAGGACAGCAGCGCCTCGGTGGCGACGACGGCGCTCGCCAGATACGGCACGGGAGCGACGGCGCGCCCCAACTCCTCCAGTACGACGGCGACTTCACGGTGCGTGGCACCTTGGCCGCCCTTGTCCTCCGGAACCAGGAGCCCGGCCAGGCCCATCCCGTCGGCGAGGGCCTTCCACGCCTCCAGGGCGTGCGGGGTGTCCGACTCGGCACGGGCGATGACGCCGGGCGCGTCGCAGTGATCGGTGAGCAGATCGCGTACGGCGGCCCGCAGCGCCTCTTCCTCCTCCGAGTACAGCAGGTCGGTCATCGGGCGAGGTCCTTCCAGGCGACGTCCTTGTCGGTGCGCGGCTCGGACGGCAGGCCCAGGACGCGCTCGGCGACGATGTTCAGCAGGACCTCGCTGGTCCCGCCCTCGATGCTGTTGCCCTTGGAGCGGAGATAGCGGTAGCCGGCGTCACGGCCGACGAAGTCCACCAGCTCGGGCCGGCGCATGGTCCAGTCGTCGTACAACAGTCCTTCCTCGCCGCGCAGTTCGACCTCCAGGCCGCTGATCTCCTGGTTGAGGCGGGCGAAGGCGAGCTTCATACCGGCGCCCTCGGGGCCGGGCTGGCCCGCGACAAGCTGCTGCCGCAGCCGCTCGGCGGTGAGACGGGAGACCTCGGAGTCGACCCACAGCTTCAGCAGCCGCTGGTGGAGGTCATGGGTACGCAGCTCGGGCCGCTCGCGCCAGGTCTTGGCGACCGGCCCGATCATGCCGCCCTCGCGGGGCAGCCGCATGCCGCCGATGGCGACGCGCTCGTTGTTCAGCGTGGTCTGCGCGACCTTCCAGCCGTCGCCGATCGCGCCGAGGCGCCGGGAGTCCGGGATGCGGACGTCGGTGAGGAACACCTCGTTGAACTCGGCCTCGCCGGTGATCTGGCGCAGCGGCCGGACCTCGACACCGGGATCGGTCATGTCGCAGAGGAAGTACGTGATGCCCGCGTGCTTGGGCACATCCGGGTCGGTGCGCGCGATGAGGATGGCCCAGCGGGCGATGTGGGCGCTGGAGGTCCACACCTTCTGCCCGTTGACGACCCAGTCGTCGCCCTCACGTACGGCCCGGGTGCCGAGCGCGGCCAGGTCGGATCCGGCGCCGGGCTCGCTGAACAGCTGGCACCAGACCTCTTCGCCGGTCCACAGGGGCCGCAGATAGCGCTGCTTCTGCTCCTCGGTGCCGTACTTGAGGATGGTCGGCGCGGCCATGCCGAGCCCGATGCCGATGCGCCGCGGCTCGTTGTCGGGGGCGCCGGCGGCCTCCAACTCGGCGTCCACGACGACCTGGAGGGAACGGGGTGCACCGAGTCCACCGAGGCCCTCGGGATAGTGCACCCACGCGAGGCCGGCGTCGAAGCGGGCGCGCAGGAAGTCCAGCCGGTCGGTGGTGTCCGGAGGACAGGCGTCCAGCAACTCCCCTGTACGGCGCCGAAGTTCGGCTGCGTCGATCGTCATGCGGCGGCTCCGTTCTCCAGCGAAGGCACCACGGCGACGCGCCCCGTGGTGACACCGTCGGCGACCCGCTGCACGGCGGCCGCGGCCCCGCCCAGTGGCACCCGCTCACTCACCAGCGGCTTGATCGCGCCCCGGGCGGCCAGCTCGGTGAGCTGCTCGTGGCAGTGCTGGATCAGCTTGGGGTTCTTGGTGTTGTAGAGGCCCCAATGCAGACCCAGGATCGAGTAGTTCTTCACCAGGGCGTGGTTGAGCGCCGGGCTGGGGATCGACCCACTGGCGAAGCCGACCACGACGATCCGCCCCTCGAAGGCGACGACCTTGGCGGACTGGGCGTAGGCCTCACCGCCGACCGGGTCATAGATGACGTCGGCGCCCCGCCCACCGGTCGCCTCCTTCACGGCACCGATGACGTCCTCGGCACGCCGGTCGATGACGACGTCACAGCCCAGCTCCCGCGCCACGGCCGCCTTCTCGGCCCCGCCCACGACGCCGATGACCCGCGCCCCGGCCGCCTTGCCGAGCTGCACGGCCGCGCTGCCGACCCCTCCAGCGGCAGCGTGGACCAGCAGCGTCTCCCCGGCCTCCAGCCCGGCCCGGCGGTGCAGGCCGAACCAGCCGGTCTGATAGCCGATGTGCAGGGCGGCGGCCTCGGCGTCGTCCAGCGACTCGGGCGCGGGCAGGAGGGCGGCGGCGTCCGCGACGGCGTACTCGGCGAAGCCGCCGTACGGCAGCGCCGGGTTGGCGAGGACGCGGCGCCCGTCCTCGGTCTCGCCGCAGATCTCCACGCCGGGCGTGAACGGCAGCGGCGGCCGGACCTGGTACTGCCCCCGGCACAGCAGCGCGTCCGGGAAGTTGATGTTGGCTGCGCGCACCTTCAGCAGGACCTGGCCGTCACCGGGCGTGGGCGTCTCGACGTCGTCGAGGCGCATCACCTCGCTCGGCTCGCCGTTCTCGTGCACTTGCCATGCCTGCATGCGGTGCCTCCACGGGGGACTGCTTCGTCTGACCGGGGTCGGTTCGCATACTAAGCGGTCGCTTGCCGTTCAGGGAACAGTCAGATGGGTCACGACCGCTTCGGGCGCGCCCTCACATGCATCCGCTCCCCCTGCGGCCCTAACAGACTGAGGAACTCCACCGGCCCCTCCCCCGTCGATCCGAACCAGTGCGGCACCCGTGTGTCGAACTCGGCGGCCTCCCCCGCCGCCAGCACCACATCATGCTCACCCAGCACCAGACGCAGCCTGCCCGACAGGACGTACAGCCACTCGTAGCCCTCGTGCGTGCGTGGTTCCGGTTCGAGGTTGCGCTGCGGTTCGAGCACCTTGAAGGCCTGGAGGCCGCCGGGCTGGCGGGTGAGCGGCCAGTGCTTGCGGCCGTACTGCTCGATCGGCTTCGTGGCGCGGACCCGCGGATCGCCGACGACGGGGTTGCCGACCAGTTCGTCCAGCGGCACCTGGTGGGCCTGCGCGATCGGCAGCAGCAGTTCCAGGCTGGGCTTGCGCAGGCCGGACTCCAGCCGGGACAGCGTGCTCACCGAGATCCCGGTCGCCTCGGACAGCGAGGCGAGGGTCACCTCACGCTCCTTGCGCATCTGCCGCAGCCTCGGGCCCACGCCCGCGAGAACGTCGTCGGTACTCATACGGATATTGCAGGTTCGGCAAACGCATTTGTCAATCCCGTATCGGCGGAGGCACGGTCGTGGTGGAGGTGGTCACCATGACCGGTACAACCGATCCCTATGAAGTGATCGTCATCGGCGGCGGCGCGGCCGGCCTGTCCGCGGCCCTCGTCCTGGGCCGCGCCCGGCGCCGCACCCTGGTAGTCGACGCCGGCGAGCCACGCAACGCGCCCGCCGCCCATATGCAGGGCTATCTCTCCCGGGACGGCATGCCCCCGGCCGAGTTCCTGGCCATCGGCCGGGAGGAGATCGCGCGGTACGGGGTCGAGCTGGTCCGGGACCGTGCGGTGGACATCAGGCCCGGCGTCGACTTCGCGGTCGCCCTGGCCAGTGGCCGCCACGTCCATGCCCGCCGCGTCATCATCGCCACCGGCCTCAAGGACGAGCTGCCCGAGGTCCCCGGCGTCGCCGAGCGCTTCGGCAAGGACGTGCTGCACTGCCCGTACTGCCATGGCTGGGAGGTGCGCGACCAGGCGTTCGGCGTGCTGGCGACGACTCCTATGAGCGTCCACCAGGCGCTCATGGTGTCCCAGTGGTCGAAGGACGTGACCTTCTTCCTGCACGAGGTCCCCGAGTCCGACCTGACGGACGACGACCTGCGCAGGCTCGCGGCGGCCGGGGTGAAGGTGGTGCCGGGTGCGGTGGCCGGGCTGGTGATCGAGGAGGACCGGTTGACGGGGGTGCGTCTGGCGGACGGGACGGTGCACGCGCGCGAGGTGGTCTTCGTCGCGCCTCGGGCGGTGCCGCAGACCGGCTTGCTGGAGAAGCTGGGCGCCGAGATGCAGGAGACCCCTTTCGGCGCGTACCCGAAGGTCGACCCGACCGGGCTGACCTCGGTACCGGGTGTCTGGGCGGTGGGCAACGCGATGGGCTTCTCGGAGCAGGTCATCAACGCGGCGGCGGGGGGTTACCGGGCGGGGGCCTTCATCAACGGGGAGCTGCTCTTCGCCGACCTGGATAAAACGCTGTAGACACGACGAGCCCGCAGCCGAGACACAACCCATCATTGGCTACATGCTGCTGACCCGGCTGGCCCACGTATCCCAAGAGATCGCCGCGACCTCGGCCCGATCCCGGAAGATCACCCTTCTCGCGGAACTCTTCCGGGACGCCGAGGCGGACGACGTACCGATAGTGATCCCGTACCTCGCGGGCCGCCTCCCCCAGGGCCGGCTCGGCATCGGCTGGAAGGTCCTGAGCCACCAGGTCGAACCGGCCGCCGAGCCGACCCTGACCGTCCGCGAGGTCGACGCCCGCCTCACCGCACTCGGCAAGCTCTCCGGCCCCGGATCGCAAGCCGAACGCACCCGCCTGGTGGGCGAGTTGATGAGCGCGGCCACAGAACACGAACAACGCTTCCTCTTCGGCCTGATCACCGGCGAGGTCCGCCAGGGCGCCCTGGACGCCGTGGCGATGGAGGGCCTCGCCCAGGCGACCGAGGCGCCACCCGCAGATGTACGGCGGGCCGTGATGCTCGCAGGCTCACTCCAGCAGGTCGCCCAGGCGCTGCTCACGGACGGCCCGCAATCACTCGCCCGCTTCCGGCTCACGGTGGGCCGCCCCGTCCTGCCGATGCTCGCGCACACCGCGTCCTCCGTCTCCGAGGCGGTCGACAAGCTCGGCGCGTGCGCTGTCGAGGAGAAGCTGGACGGCATCCGCGTCCAGGTCCACCGCGACGGCGACTCGGTACGGCTCTACACCCGCACCCTGGACGACATCACCGACCGTCTGCCCGAAGTGACGGCCGCCGCCCTGGAGCTGAGAGGCGATCGCTTCATCCTGGACGGCGAGGTCATCTCCTTCGACAGCGAGGGCCGCCCCCGCTCCTTCCAGGAGACCGCGGGCCGCGTCGGCTCCCGCACGGACGTGGCGAAGGCGGCCAAGGAGATCCCTGTCTCCCCCGTCTTCTTCGACGTCCTGTCCGTCGACGGCCGCGACCTGCTCGACCTGCCGTTCAGCGAGCGGCACGCGGAGCTGGCCCGTCTGGTGCCCGAGCCGATGCGGGTGCGTCGCGCGCTGGTGTCCGGCTCCGAGGACCTCCCTCGGGCCGAGGGCTTCCTCACCGAGACCCTGGGGCGCGGCCACGAGGGCGTCGTCGTCAAGGCCCTCGACGCCCCCTACAGCGCGGGGCGGCGCGGCGCCTCCTGGCTGAAGGTCAAGCCCGTCCACACCCTCGACCTGGTGGTGCTGGCCGCCGAGTGGGGCCACGGCCGCAGAACCGGCAAGCTGTCCAACCTGCACCTGGGCGCCCGCACGGCGGACGGCGGTTTCGCGATGCTCGGCAAGACCTTCAAGGGCATGACGGACGCGATGCTGACCTGGCAGACCGAGCGGCTCCAGCAGCTCGCCGTGCGCAGCGACGACTGGGTGGTCACCGTGCGCCCGGAACTGGTCGTCGAGATCGCCTACGACGGCCTCCAGCGCTCCACCCGCTACCCGGCCGGCGTAACCCTCCGCTTCGCCCGCGTGGTCCGCTACCGCGAGGACAAGCGGCCGGAGGAGGCCGACACGGTGGAGACCCTGCTGGCCGCGCATCCGGAGGTACGGCCGTGAAGCACAGCGCCGGTCTGCTGCTCTTCCACCACACCGCGGACGGCTTGGAGGTGTTGCTCGGCCATATGGGCGGCCCGTTCTTCGCCAAGCGGGACGCCGGGGCGTGGACGGTCCCGAAGGGTGAGTACGAACCGGAGGAGCCCGCCTGGGAGGCGGCCCGCCGCGAGTTCCGGGAGGAGCTGGGGCTGACGCCGCCGGACGGGGAGGCCGTACCGCTCGGCGAGGTCAAGCAGTCGGGCGGCAAGATCGTCACGGTGTGGGCGATCGAGGCCGACCTCGACCCCGCGACGGCCGTCCCCGGCACGTTCACCATGGAGTGGCCGCCGCGCTCCGGCCGTATGCAGGAGTTCCCGGAGCTGGACCGGGTGGAGTGGGTGCGCCTCGACCGGGCGCGCGAGGTGATCGTCAAGGCCCAGGCCGTGTTTCTCGACCGGCTGGCGGAGCACTCGGCCTGAGCAGACGTACACGCGTTGCGGTACCCACCGCCGCGCGGGAGTCTCGAAGCATCAGCCCGCTTCCAGGAGGTCGGTCATGCCCATCGCGACGGTCAACCCGGCGAACGGCGAGACGCTCAAGACGTACGAGGCCATGGGCGAGGAGGAGATCGAGCGCAGGCTCCAGCTCGCCGAGGCCACGTTCCGCACGTACCGCACGACGAGCTTCGCCGACCGCGCACGCCTCCTGATCCGGGCCGCGGACCTCCTGGACGCCGACGCCGAGGACGTCGCCCGGGTGATGACCACCGAGATGGGCAAGCCCATCAAGCAGGCCCGCGCGGAGGCCGCCAAGTGCGCGAAGGCGATGCGCTGGTACGCCGAACGGGCCGAGGGACTGCTCGCCGACGAGGAGCCGGCCGACTCCGACGTGAAGGACTCGGGCGCCTCGCGCGTCCGGGTGCGCTATCGCCCGCTCGGCCCGGTCCTCGCCGTCATGCCGTGGAACTTCCCCCTCTGGCAGGTGATCCGCTTCGCCGCCCCGGCTCTGATGGCGGGCAACGTCGGCCTCCTCAAGCACGCCTCGAACGTCCCCCAGACCGCCCTCTATCTGGAGGACCTGTTCCACCGCGCGGGCTACCCCGAGGGCTGCTTCCAGACCCTGCTCATCGGCGCCGGGCAGGTCGACGACATCCTGCGCGACGAGCGCGTCAAGGCGGCCACCCTCACCGGCAGCGAGCCCGCGGGCCGGGCGGTCGCCGCCACCTGCGGAGAAATGATCAAGAAGACGGTGCTGGAGCTGGGCGGCAGCGATCCCTACGTCGTCATGCCGTCCGCCGATCTCGACCGCGCCGCCCAGATCGCCGTGACCGCACGCGTCCAGAACAACGGGCAGTCCTGCATCGCCGCCAAGCGGTTCATCGTGCACACGGACGTCTACGACGCCTTCGCCCAGCGCTTCGTCGACCGTATGAAGGCCCTGGTGGTCGGCGACCCGATGCGGGACGAGACGGAGGTCGGCCCGCTCTCCAGCGAACAGGGCCGCACGGACCTCGAAGAACTCGTCGACGACGCCAAACGCAGCGGGGCGACGGTGCTGTGCGGCGGCCACGAGCTCCGCCGCCCCGAACTGCCCGGCTGGTACTACCCGCCCACGGTGCTCGCCGACATCACCCGCGAGATGCGCATCCACCGCGAGGAGGCGTTCGGGCCGGTCGCCACGCTGTACCGGGCGGCAGATCTGGACGAGGCGGTACTGATCGCCAACGACTCCCCCTTCGGACTGAGTTCGAACGTGTGGACGCGCGACGAGGCCGAGGTGGACCGGTTCGTACGGGACCTGGAGGCCGGGAGTGTGTACGTCAACGGGATGACGGCTTCGCATCCGGCGTTCCCGTTCGGCGGAGTGAAGCGGTCCGGATACGGCCGTGAGCTGTCGGGGCACGGAATCCGCGAGTTCTGCAACATCACTACGGTTTGGCAGGGTGCGTGAGCGCCGCGCGGTTACGATCCCGAGTGTGAACCGCGAAGTTACTCTGCCGCTGATCGTCGATGACCGCGGGACCTTGCAGGTGGCTGCCGCCGATGTGAGCAAGCTGCTGCGTACCGTGGGTGGTCGGTGGCTGCACCTTGTCGAGGCCGGGGAGGACGGGCTCGATGAGGACACGGTGGCCGCGTTGACCATCGAGCTGGCGAAGCTCGCGGATCGTATCGATGTGGCGTGTATCGCGCACAGCAGTGGAACTGCGCCGTAAAGGTCCTAGGGGGTCCGTTCGGCCAGCGTTGCCCAGAACTGGTCCTCGTAGGCCTGGAGCATGCGGCCGTACCCATGTGCTCGGGACCGGTCCGGTTCGCTCTCGTCCAGGGCCGCCTGCGCCCGCCGGTCCAGCTCCGGGGACGGTTCCGCGAAGAAGTCGAAGAACGCGCAGGCCTCGTCCGTGAAGCCGTAGTGACGGCGCAGGGCCTCGGCGATCGTCGCGCAATAGCCGCCCCAGGTGGAGAAGTTGGCCGTGAGGGCGAGTACCGCTTCGGCGGGTGACGCGTTCAGCGCCAGCCAGGCCACGTAGGCGGGGTAGGCCTGACAGCCCGGCAGAGGTTCGTATGCGGCCGCCTGCACACGCGTCACTCCGCACGCGTCCGCGAACGCGCCCAGCCGCTCCGCCGCCAGTACCTCTCCCTCGGCCAACAGGGTGAAGAAGGCGGCGGACGCGGGGGCCGCGGACGTGGCCCGTTGGGCCAGATTGAGGAAGGACCGACGGTCGGCCGGAATCACCCGGCTCTGTTCGAGCGCGAGCGCGGCAAGCGTGTCGAGACCGGCCTCTCCGGCAGCGATCAACGGCACGAGCGGGTTGTCCGTCATCGGCATCCTCCATCGACCGCCATGGCGCTACCGGATCGACATACCCGACAACGTACGGGCAATCACCAGCCGCTGGATCTCGCTCGTCCCCTCGAAGATCGTGTAGATCGCGCTGTCCCGGTGCATCCGCTCCACCGGGTACTCCCGCGTGTAGCCGTTCCCGCCCAGGATCTGTATGGCCTGGGCGGTGACCTTCTTGGCGGTCTCGCTCGCGAACAGCTTCGACATCGAGCCCTCGGCCGCGATGAACGGCTTGCCGTTCACCGCCATCCACGACGCCCGCCACACCAGCAGCCGCGCCGCGTCGATCTGGGTCCGCATCTCGGCCAGCTGGAAGGCCACGCCCTGGTTGTCGATGATCGGCCGCCCGAACTGCTCACGCGTCATCGCGTAGTCGAGGGCGACCTCGTACGCGGCACGGGCGGTGCCGACGGCCATCGCGCCGACGGCCGGACGCGAAGCCTCGAACGTCGCCATCGCCGCGTTCTTCACCCGCTCGCCGCCGCCGGCCTTGGCCCGCTCGCGGGCCCGCGCCAGCCGCTCGTCCAGCTTCTCCTCGCCGCCCAGCAGACAGGAGCCCGGCACACGCACGTTGTCCAGGATGACCTCGGCGGTGTGCGAGGCGCGGATGCCGTGCTTCTTGAACTTCTGGCCCTGGGACAGACCCGGTGTGTTCGGCGGGACGATGAAGGACGCGTGGCCCTTGGAGCCGAGCTCGGCGTCGACGACCGCGACGACCACGTGGACGTTGGCGATACCGCCGTTGGTCGCCCAGGTCTTCGTGCCGTTGAGCACCCACTCGTCCTTGGCCTCGTCGTAGACGGCACGCGTGCGCATGGAGGCCACGTCGGAGCCGGCGTCGGGCTCGGAGGAGCAGAACGCGGCGAGCTTGACGTCATTGGCGTCGCCGTACATCTGGGGCACCCAGGTGCCGATCTGCTCCTCGGTGCCGTTGGCGAGGACGCCCACGGCGGCGAGACCGGTGCCGACGATCGACAGGGCGATGCCCGCGTCGCCCCAGAACAGCTCCTCCATGGCCATCGGGATGCCGAGGCCGGTCTGGTCGAAGTACTGCTGGGCGTAGAAGTCGAGTGAGTAGATGCCGACCTTCGCGGCCTCCTGGATGACCGGCCAGGGAGTCTCCTCACGCTCGTCCCATTCGGCGGCCGCGGGGCGGATCACATCGGCGGCGAAGCCGTGCAGCCAGTCCCGGACCTCCTTCTGTTCGTCGTTGAGCTCCATGGTGAACTCGGCCATGTCCCCTCCAGCGGCGGTACGTGCGTGTTACTAGCGGTAACCCTAGTTTGTTACCGGCCGGTAGGTAAAGTCAACTCCCGATGCCCCATCGACAGCCCATTCGATGGATGGAGCATGTTGAGTGTTAGTTTGCGCAGGCGTCATCGATTGAGCACGGGTGGGGAGAACGAATGGACACCACGCAGCGGACCGATCAGCAACGATCCGCCGACCGCCGTCGGCGTGAGCTGCTGGAGGCCGCCGACCGGGTGGTGCTGCGCGACGGCCCACAGGCCTCGATGAACGCCATCGCCGCGGAGGCGGGTATCACGAAGCCGATTCTGTACCGGCACTTCGGCGACAAGAGCGGACTCTACGCGGCGTTGGCCAAGCGGCACACGGATGCGCTGCTGGCCTCGCTGCGGGCCGCGCTGGACGCTCCCGCGGACCGGCGTGAGCGGGTCGAGTCCACGTTGGACACCTACCTCGCGGCGATCGAGGCCCGGCCCCAGGTGTACCGGTTCCTGATGCATCCGACCGAGGGCAGTCAGTCGGCAGACCAGGGATTCGACGTCGGCAAGCACTCGATGCCGTTGCTCCGCACGATGGGCGAGGAACTGGCCACGGTGATCGAGGAGCGGCTGGATCTCGGGCCGGGGAGTCAGCAGCTGGCCCGGGTGTGGGGGCACGGGATCGTCGGGATGATGCATGCGGCGGGTGACTGGTGGCTGGGGGAACGGCCGTGTTCGCGGGCCGAGTTGGTGCGTAGCCTGGCCGACCTGTTGTGGGGTCGGCTTGCTGCGGCGGGGGACAAGATGGGCGGTCCGGGGTTCTGACGCGCCCCTGAAGACATCACCGGTGCCAGGAGGCTCGGGCCGCTTGGCGCATCAGGCGTCTGTGGCGCCAGCCCGTTACGCGGTCGGCGTACACCTTTCCCTCCAAGTGGTCACACTCGTGCTGGAGACAGCGTGCGAAGAACCCCGTGCCATGAACCCTCACCGGCTCCCCCGTCACCGTGAACCCCTCGACCACCGCATGGTCGTACCGCTCCGTCCCCGCCTCCAGACCCGGCAGCGACAGACAACCCTCCGGGCCCCGCATCACCAACCCATCCGCCTCCACCAGCCGTGGGTTCACCACATGCCCGAGGTGTCGTACGTCCTCGTCATCCGGACAGTCGTATACGAAGACCCGCAGCGACTCCCCCACCTGGTTCGCGGCGAGGCCCACGCCCTGCGCGGCGTACATCGTCGCGAACAAGTCGTCCACCAGCGTCGACAGTTGCGGGCCGAAGTCGGTGACCTCCTCGCAGGGGGTGTGCAGGACGGGGCTTCCGAGCAGGGTCAAGGGCCGAACACGTCCACGAGTGCCCGGAATGGAGCCGTTGCGCATGGCCGCAAGGGTACGGCGATTCGGGAGTGCGAATGGATCTCGATAGGCTGACCACCACCACGTTGCCGTAGGGCTTCAGGCGCGGCGCGTACGCAAGGAGGATCGAGAACTGATGGCAGGCAACTCGGACCCGCTGACGCCGCGGGCCAAGATCGCCGTGACCGCGGGCAAGGCGGTCGCGGCGGCATCGCGCGCCGCGGGGCGCGGCAGCGGTTCGGTGATCGGTGGCCGGGTGGCGCTCAAACTCGACCCCGACCTCCTCGCCCGGCTCGCCCAGAACCTGGACGTGGTCCTGGTCTCGGCGACCAACGGCAAGACCACGACGACCCGGCTCATCGCGGAGGCGCTGCGGGCCGCCGGGCCCGTCGTGTCCAACGCGCTCGGCGCCAACATGCCCGCGGGCATCACCTCGGCGCTGGCGGGCAGCTCGGAGGCGCGCTACGGCGTCATCGAGGTCGATGAGAAGTACCTCGCGGGCGTCGCCCGGGACACCGACCCGAAGTGCATCGCGCTGCTCAACCTCTCCCGCGACCAGCTGGACCGCGCCGCCGAGACCCGGATGCTCGCCGAGAACTGGCGCGAGGGGCTCGCGGGTTCGAAGGCGGTGATCGTCGCCAACGCCGACGACCCGCTGGTCGTATGGGCGGCCTCCTCGTCCCCGAATGTGATCTGGGTCGCCGCCGGGCAGATGTGGAAGGACGACGCCTGGTCCTGCCCGTCGTGCGGTGGCGTGATGCAGCGACCGGGCGATGACTGGTTCTGTGGGGAGTGCGGGTTCCGGCGGCCCACGCCGAGCTGGGCGCTGTCCGGTGATCATGTGCTCGACCCGCACGGGTCCGCCTGGCCGATTCATCTGCAGCTGCCCGGGCGTGCCAACAAGGCCAACGCCGCGTCGTCGGCCGCCGTGGCCGCCGTGTTCGGGGTGCCGCCGCAGGTCGCCCTTGAGCGGATGTACCAGGTGCAGGCCGTCGCCGGTCGCTATGACGTCGTGCAGTTCCAGGAGCGGGATCTGCGGCTGCTGCTCGCCAAGAACCCGGCCGGCTGGCTGGAGACGTTCTCGCTCATCGACCCGCCGCCGACCCCGGTGATCCTGTCGGTGAACGCGCGTGGCGCCGACGGCACCGACACCTCCTGGCTGTGGGACGTCGACTACACCCGACTGTCCGGCCACCCGATCTGTGTGATCGGCGACCGCAAGCTCGACCTCGCGGTGCGGCTGGAGGTCGCGAACCAGCAGTTCCAGGTGTGCGACAACCTCGACCAGGCGGTGCAGATGAGTCCGCACGGCCGGATCGAGGTCATCGCCAACTACACCGCGTTCCAGGACCTGCGCCGCCGCGTCGGCAACTGAGCTCGAGACTTCAGGGGACTTAAGTGAGCGACAACCAACTGCGGGTCGTCTGGGTCTACCCGGACCTGCTCAGCACCTACGGCGACCAGGGCAACGTCCTCGTCGTGGAGCGCCGGGCCCGGCAGCGCGGGCTCGACGTGGCCCGGCTCGACGTGCGCAGCGACCAGCCGATCCCGACGTCCGGCGACATCTATCTGATCGGCGGGGGCGAGGACCGCCCGCAGCGGCTCGCCGCCGAGCGGTTGCGCCGGGACGGCGGTCTGCAGCGGGCCGTGGAGAACGGCGCGATCGTGTTCTCCGTGTGCGCCGGCTATCAGATCCTCGGGCACGAGTTCATCAACGACCTCGGTCAGCGCGAGCCCGGCCTCGGGCTGATCGACGTCGTGTCCGTGCGCGGCGAGGGCGAGCGGTGCGTCGGTGACGTGCTCGGCGACATCGACCCGCGGCTCGGCCTGCCGCCGCTGACCGGCTTCGAGAACCACCAGGGCGTCACGCACCTCGGCCCGACCGCCCGCCCGCTCGCCCAGGTCCGCATCGGCAACGGCAACGGCACGGGTGACGGCACGGAGGGCGCGTACAACGACACCGTCTTCGGTACGTACATGCACGGCCCGGTGCTGGCGCGGAACCCGCTGATCGCCGACCTGCTGCTGAAGCTGGCGCTCGATGTGAACGCGCTGCCCCCGACCGACGACCGCTGGTACGAGGCGCTGCGCAATGAGCGCATCGCGGCCGCGCAGCAGCCCGCGTGACCTTGGCTCGGCAGCCCGTCTGACGCCCTGTCCGCACAGGTGAGCGGGGTCGTCCAGCAGGCGGACGCACGGTTCGGCCCCGCCCCCTGATGCCGCTAGGGTGGCGGGGATTCGAGCCGGACAGCGTGGTCCGGTCCCGGCCCACGTGAAGAAGGTTTTTCGGGCTATGCGCATTGGTGTCCTCACGTCCGGCGGCGACTGCCCCGGCCTGAACGCCGTCATCCGGTCCGTCGTGCACCGCGCCGTCGTCGACCACGGCGACGAGGTCATCGGCTTCCGGGACGGTTGGAAGGGCCTCCTGGAGTGCGACTACCTCAAGCTCGACCTCGACGCGGTGGGTGGCATCCTCGCCCGCGGCGGCACGATCCTCGGCTCCTCCCGGGTCCAGCCCTCCCATCTGCGGGACGGCGTGGAGCGGGCCAAGGGGCATGTCGAGGAGCTCGGCCTCGACGCGATCATCCCCATCGGCGGTGAGGGCACGCTGAAGGCCGCCCGCCTGATGTCGGACAGCGGCCTGCCCGTCGTGGGTGTGCCGAAGACCATCGACAACGACATCGCGGTCACGGATGTCACCTTCGGTTTCGACACCGCCGTGACAGTGGCGACCGAGGCGCTGGACCGGCTCAAGACCACCGCCGAGTCCCATCAGCGGGTGCTCGTCGTCGAGGTCATGGGGCGGCACACCGGCTGGATCGCGCTGCACTCCGGCATGGCGGCCGGCGCGCATGCCGTGGTCGTACCGGAACGGCCCTTCGACATCGAGGAGTTGACCCGGGTCGTCGGGGAGCGGTTCCAGGCGGGCAAGCGGTTCGCGATCGTGGTGGCGGCCGAGGGTGCCAAGCCGAAGGCCGGGACCATGGCGTTCGACGAGGGCGGCAAGGACGTCTACGGCCATGAGCGGTTCGCCGGGATCGCCCGTCAGCTGTCCATCGAGCTGGAGGAGCGGCTCGGCAAGGAGGCGCGGCCGGTGATCCTGGGGCATGTGCAGCGGGGCGGTACGCCCACCGCGTACGACCGGGTGCTGGCGACCCGCTTCGGGTGGCATGCGGTGGAGGCCGTGCACCGGGGTGAGTTCGGGAAGATGACCGCGTTGCGGGGGACCGACATCGTGATGGTGTCGCTCGCCGAGGCCGTGGAGACGCTGAAGACCGTTCCGGACAACCGCTACGAAGAGGCGGAGTGCGTGCTCTGAGTAGCGCGCTCGTGATTTGCCCCCGGTGACCGCGGTCGCCGGGGGCAGTTCTAGTCTGTGGGGGACAGACAGCGCTCAACCCCCATGAATCAGGAGCCGCCGGATGGATCACAGCGGGCACGGCATGATGATGGATCTGCCGCCGTTCACGCTGGGGCGGGGGCTTTCGTGGTCCGCGGACCCGTTCTTCCTCGTCGCCTGTCTGGTGGGGCTCGCGCTTTACGCGTGGGGTGTCGTGCGGCTGCGGCGGCGTGGTGACAAGTGGCCCGTGGGGCGGACCGTCTCCTATGTCCTCGGTGTGCTGTCCGTGATGCTCGTCATGTGCACCGGGCTGAATGACTACGGAATGGTCATGTTCAGCGTGCATATGGTGCAGCACATGGTGATCAGCATGCTGTCGCCGATTCTGCTTCTGCTGGGCGCGCCCGTCACCCTGGCACTGCGCGCGCTGCCGCCCGCCGGGCGAGGACGCAAGGGGCTGCGGGAATTGCTGCTGGCCCTGCTGCACAGCCGGTACATGCGGATCATCACGCATCCCGCGTTCACCATTCCGCTGTTCATCGCCAGCCTTTACGCGCTGTACTTCACTCCGATCTTCGACTTCCTGATGGGCTCCAAGGCGGGGCACATCGGGATGATGGTGCACTTCCTGGCCGTGGGTGTGGTGTTCTTCTGGCCGATCATCGGCGTGGATCCCGGACCGCACCGGCCGGGGTATCTGATGCGGATGCTGGAGCTGTTCGCCGGTATGCCGTTCCACGCGTTCTTCGGGATCGCGTTGATGATGGCGTCGACGCCGATGGTCGAGACGTTCAAGAACCCGCCCGCCTCCCTCGGCATCGACGCGCTCTCCGACCAGAACGCGGCCGGCGGTATCGCCTGGGCGTTCAGTGAGATTCCGTCCGTGCTGGTGCTGATCGCGCTGCTGTTCCAGTGGTACGGCTCCGAGCAGCGGCAGGCCAAGCGCAAGGACCGGGCCGCCGACCGCGACGGCGACAAGGAACTCGAGGCGTACAACGCCTATTTGGCCTCATTGAACGCACGCGGAAACTGAGGAAACCGGAGAAAACCGAAAGGCTTCGCCTTTCAGTAGCATGAAGCGCGTCGGGGGAACCGCCGGGGGGAGCGGTAATGGCGCTTCGCGTTTTCGTACACAGGTCCGGGAAAACGGCGATTCGGAGGATCGCCGTCCTGTTGGTCCTCGTTCTCGCGCTGAGCGGGTGCGACCGGGACGCACCGCTGTTCATGGTGAAGGCGGTCGCCGCAGGAGTTCCTTCGCTCGCGCCCTTCTTCGACGAGAGCCAGGGGCTCGGGCGGGACGATACGCGGGTCAGCGCGGGATCGGCCGCGCGCGGTGGTGGTGGTCTTCAGCAGGGGGACACACCGGGTCTGTACGGCGGTTCGAGGCAGCCGGCGATCTGCGATGTCGTACGGCTGAAGGAGTTCCTCACCGATCCCGCCAATGAACGCAAGGCACAGGCGTGGGCAGCCGCGCTGTCCCTCACCACGGACGGGATTCCGGGTTATCTGGATCGCCTCACACCTGTTCTCCTGCGTCACGACACCCTCGTACGGAATCACGACTACAAGAAGGGGAAGGCCGCCCCTTTCAACGCTCTGCTCCAGTCGGGAATCGCGATTCTCGTGGATGAGCAGGGTCTTCCGGCGGTGAAGTGCTCGTGCGGAAATCCGCTGCGGCCCTTCGAGGGGGACACGACCCGGATAGACGTCGAGTTCGATGACCGCAATGAGGAGTGGAAGGGGTACGAGAAGGCGTCCGTCGTGGCCGTGCGGCCGGCGCCGCGGAAAGTGGAGCGGCTCGCTCTCGTCGACGTGGACGAGCCGGACCGGGGCATCAGCCGTCCTGTCGGGACGACCGGCGAGGACGACACCGCGTTCGACACGCGTGAGCGGCGTGCGGTGCCCGACCTCGCCGGGGCGACGTTCGGGCAGGCGAGCCGGCGGCTGGCCGACGAGGGGCTGGCGGTCGGCTTCGACGGCGGGGGGCTGCCACCGGACGACGCCAGGGTGACGGCATCGGATCCGCCGGCCGGGACCGAGCTGCGGTTCGGGGAGTACGTGACGTTGAGCGTGGCCGGCGGGAGTTCCGGTTCCGGTGGTTCCGGGTCGTCGGACGGGAGTACGTCCACTCCCCCGGGCTCGGGGACACCGGGCTCAGGGACACCGACGAGCCCTTCGCCGTCGACACCGTCGCCATCGGCACCGTCGTCGCCCGGTCCCGGCGCCACGAGCGGACCCCCGTCCCCGAGCACGCCCTCCTCTGCGCCGCCTTCCGCTTCCTCGCCTCCCGCGTCGACCAGGACCCCCACAACCAGCTCACCACCACCCCCGCCACCGCCGTCCCCACCCCCGTCCAGCTCACCCGCGAAGACCACGAGCGCGCCCCCGACCAGCGCCCCGGTCACCAGCAGCGCGCCGCCGCCGGAGAGCAGCGGGCCCGCCACCACCGACCCGGTGAGCGGCACGCCCTCCGCCACGAGCACCACCGCCTAGCAACCGCGCACCCGCAGAACCCGGGAGTCACCGGATGCATTCAGGATCACCGACGTCGGGAGTGGGCCGGGTCATCGCCGGCCGCTATCTGCTGCTGAACCGGCTCGGCAGCGGCGGGATGGGCCATGTCTGGCTCGCCCACGACCAGAGACTCGCCTGCGAGGTCGCGCTCAAGGAGATCGTGTTCCGGGACCCGGCCGAGGCCGACGAGCGCGAGGCCCGAGTGGCCCGCGCCCGCGCGGAGGCACGGCACGCGGCGGGGCTGCGCGGGCATCCGCATGTGGTGACCGTGCACGATGTGCTGGAGCACGAGGGGCTGCCGTGGATCGTCATGGAGTATGTCGAGGGTGCCGTCAACCTGCGTGATCTGATCGACCGGCGCGGCCCGCTGGCGCCCGCCGAATGCGCCCGTATCGGGCTCGCCGTGCTCGACGCGCTGACCGCGGGGCACCGGCGGGGCGTCATGCACCGGGATGTGAAACCGGCGAACATCCTGCTGGCGCCGGACCGCTCCGGGGCGCCGTACGGCCGGGTGCTGCTCACCGACTACGGCATCTCGGTGCAGCCGGACGCCGGTGAGACGCGGTACACGATGGCGTCGGTGCTGGTGGGCACGACGGGCTATCTGGCGCCGGAGCGGGTCACGGGCGGGGCGCCCACGCCGGCCACCGATCTGTTCTCGCTGGGCTGCACCCTGTACTACGGCGTCGAGGGCCGGGGTCCCTTCGACCGGGAGTCGCATCTGGCGGAGCTCACCGCGGTGGTCATGGAGGAGCCCCGGGCGGCCGGGCGGGCCGGGGCGCTGGGGCCCGTGCTGCGGGCGCTGCTGGAGAAGGATCCGGCGCGGCGGTGGCCTGCCGCCGAGGCGGAGGCGGCGCTGTCGCGGCTCGTCGTTCCGGAGGCCGACGCGTATGCGCGCACGCAGACCGATCTCGGTTCGCAGCCGCCCTGGGGTGGTGTGCCGCCTCCGGGGCCGGTGCGGCCGGTGCCTGACGTGGTGGGGTTCGGATCGCCGGCCGGCGGCTGGTCACCCGGACCCCGTCAGCCGGCCGGTACCGGGCGCCGCGTCCAGCACGCCGTCCTCGCCGGTCTGCTCGGGCTGGCGCTCGCGGGGACCGGCGTCTGGTACGCCCTGTCGCAGCAGGCGGACACCGACGGGACGCGGCGGCCGTACGGTGCCGCGGTCGGGCTCGGTGAACCCCTGAAGGGCGGGGACTGTGTGCTCGCCGACTGGCCCGGCACGGCCGCCTTCCAGGGCACGCCCCGGCTGAGTGTGGACCCCAGCTGCGGTGAGAAGGCGCCCGACGGGCAGGTGATGGGGTTCGTCGCCGCCGGGTCCGCCGCCGAGGCGCGGCGGGAGGGGCCTGCGGGGTGCGAGAAGCGGACGGAGGATGTCCGGGAGCGGCTCGCGGACGTCCGTAGCGTCGCCGTGGTGCCGACCGAGGCGGGGTTCGAGGCGGCCGGGCGGCGTACGGCGTGTCTGGTACTGGGCGGGCACGGGCCGGTGTTCGGGCCGCTGGGCGAGCACCGCAGGGCGGGGTCGGCGTTCGCGGACACGGCGACCATGCAGCGCCGGGACTGTCTGGACGTCCGCTCGCGCCGGGACGCCCGGCTGGTGTCCTGTGCGGGCCCGCACGACGAGCAGGTGCTCGGATTCGCCCGGCTCGGCGCCGATGTCACGCTGAGTGAGGCCCGTACGGAATCGGACACGGTGTGTGCCCGCGTGGTGCCGCCGCGTGACTACGGATTCGATCCCTCCGTGTACACGGCCGGGTCCTGGACCAGCGAAGGGTCCTGGAAAACGGGGACTCATTTCGTCGTGTGCACCGTCCGGAGGCAGAACGGGGGCACCATGGAGGGGGACGAACCTTAGGCCTGAGGAGGGTGTTGCGATGCCCGGTTCTACGGACGGCTCTACGAAGGCGATGGGAGTGCTCACCGTCGGCGGACTCGTCGTGGTGACGGCCTACACGGTGGCACTCGGGAGCAATGGCTGGCTGTGGTTCGGGTGGGTGGTGCTCGGCCTGATCACGCTGGGGATGGTTGTCAGCCGCCCCACGTGAGGCTCATTCGCGAGTGAGTCGCCCCGCGGAGTGCACGCCCGGCTGGTACTTCGGCAGCCGGGCGGTCACCTTCATGCCCGCGCCCACGGCCGTCTCGATCACCAGGCCGTAGTCGTCGCCGTAGACCTGCCGCAGCCGGTCGTCGACGTTCGAGAGGCCGATGCCGCCCGACGGGCTGACCTCGCCCGCGAGGATGCGGCGCAGCAGGACGGGGTCCATTCCGGCGCCGTCGTCCTCGATCACGACGAGGGCCTCGGCGCCGGCGTCCTGTGCGGTGATCTGGATGTGGCACTTGTCGGCGGCGCCCTCCAGGCCGTGCTTGACGGCGTTCTCCACGAGGGGCTGGAGACAGAGGAAGGGCAGGGCGACCGGGAGCACCTCCGGGGCGATCTGGAGGGTGACGGAGAGGCGGTCGCCGAAGCGTGCCCGCACGAGCGCCAAGTAGTGGTCGATGGCGTGGAGTTCGTCGGCGAGGGTGGTGAAGTCGCCGTGCTTGCGGAAGGAGTAGCGGGTGAAGTCGGCGAACTCCAGGAGCAGTTCACGGGCGCGCTCGGGGTCGGTGCGGACGAACGAGGCGATCACCGCGAGCGAGTTGAAGATGAAGTGCGGGGAGATCTGGGCGCGCAGTGCCTTGATCTCGGCCTCGATGAGGCGGGTGCGGGACTGGTCGAGGTCGGCCAGTTCCAGCTGCACGGACACCCAGCGGGCCACCTCGCCGGCCGCGCGCACCAGCACCGCCGACTCGCGGGGCGCGCAGGCGACGAGGGCGCCGTGGACCCGGTCGTCGACGGTGAGCGGGGCGACGACCGCCCAGCGCACCGGGCAGTCGGGGGCGTCGCAGGTCAGCGGGAAGGCCTCGCCGCGGCCCGACTCCAGGGGTCCCGCGAGGAGTTCCATGATCTCCGTACGGTGATGGTCGCCCACGCCGTCCCAGACCAGGACGTCCTTGCGGTCCGTGAGGCACAGCGCGTCGGTGCCGAGCAGTGAGCGGAGTCTGCGGGCCGACTTGCGGGCGGTCTCCTCGGTGAGGCCGGACCGGAGCGGGGGTGCGGCGAGGGACGCGGTGTGCAGGGTCTCGAAGGTGGCGTGCTCGACGGGGGTGCCGAGGTCGCCGAGGTTCTGCGGGCGGGCGGTGCGGCGGCCGAGCCAGAAGCCGGCGGCGAGCAGCGGGAGGATCGCCACGCACAGGCCCGCGAGGAAGCCGCTCATGCCTTCGCCTCCGCCCTCAGCTCCTCCGGCAGATGGAACCGGGCCAGGATCGCCGCCGTGCCGGGCGGCACCCGGCCCGGGGTCGCCAGGGACACCAGGATCATCGTGAGGAAGCCCAGCGGCACCGACCACAGGGCGGGCCAGGCGAGCAGCGCGTGGGCCGCCCCGGAGCCGGGGTAGCCGGCCATCGTCGCGGCGACGGCGAGCAGCGCGGAGCCGCCGCCGACGAGCATCCCGGCCGCCGCGCCGGGCGGGGTGAGCCGGCGCCACCAGATGCCGAGGACGAGCAGCGGGCAGAACGACGACGCCGACACGGCGAAGGCGAGCCCCACCGCGTCGGCCACCGGGAGCCCGCCGACCAGGACGCTCGCGGCGAGCGGGACGGCCATGGCGATCACCGTGCCGAGCCGGAAGTGCCGTACGCCGCGGGTCGGCAGGACGTCCTGGGTGAGCACGCCTGCGACGGCCATGGTCAGGCCCGATGCCGTGGACAGGAAGGCGGCGAAGGCACCGCCCGCGACCAGTGCGCCGAGCAGGTCGCCGCCGAGGCCGCCGATCATGCGGTCGGGCAGCAGCAGGGCGGCCGCGTCGGCGTCGCCGGTGAGGGTGAGTTCGGGGGCGTAGAGGCGGCCGAGGGCGCCGTAGACCGGGGGCAGCAGGTAGAAGGCGCCGATCAGGCCGAGCACGGCGACGGTGGTGCGGCGGGCGGCGACGCCGTGCGGGCTGGTGTAGAAGCGGACGACGACGTGCGGCAGGCCCATGGTGCCGAGGAAGGTGGCGAGGATCAGTCCGTACGTGGCGTACAGCGGGCGTTCGCCGCGGCTCTCGGCCTGCGACGGGGACAGGCCGCCGCCGGAGCTGCGGTCGCGTTCGGGGACCTGGGCGCCCTTGGCGAAGGTCAGGCTGGTGCCGGCCTCGATCCGGTGGGTGCCGGCGGGCAGTTCGAGCTTGTCCTCCTCGTGGTCGCGGCCGTCGATCGTGCCGCTGACGGTGACAGGCAGCGGCCGGTCGAGCTTCAGCTTCAGGGTGTCGTCGACGCGGACGACGCTCTGCTCGCGGAAGGTCGCCGGTTCGTCGAAGGCCCGGCGGGGGGCGCCGTCGCTCTGCCAGGCGAGGATCAGGAAGAGGGCGGGCACGAGCAGGGCGGTGAGCTTGAGCCAGTACTGGAAGGCCTGCACGAAGGTGATGCTGCGCATACCGCCCGCGGCGACGATGGCGACCACGACGACGGCGACGATCAGTCCGCCGAGGGAGTCGGGGGCACCCGTCAGCACGGTCAGGGTCAGTCCGGCGCCCTGGAGCTGGGGCAGCAGATACAGCCAGCCGGTGCCGACGACGAAGGCGCCCGCGAGCCGGCGTACGGCCTGGGAGGAGAGACGGGCCTCGGCGAAGTCGGGGAGGGTGTAGGCGCCGGAGCGGCGCAGCGGGGCCGCGACGAAGAGGAGCAGGACCAGGTATCCGGCGGTGTAGCCGACCGGGTACCAGAGCATGTCGGGGCCCTGGACGAGGAGGAGGCCCGCGATGCCGAGGAAGGAGGCGGCGGAGAGGTACTCGCCGCTGATCGCGGCGGCGTTGAGGCGGGGGCCGACGGTGCGGGAGGCGACGTAGAAGTCGGAGGTGGTGCGGGATATGCGCAGCCCGAAGGCGCCGACGAGGATGGTCGCGAGGACGACCAGGGCGACGGCGGGGACGGCGTAGCTGGAGTTCACGGCCGGGTCCGTTCCTCGGGCTCAGCGGTCTTCGACAAGGCGCACGAAGTCCCGCTCGTTGCGTTCGGCGCGCCGCACATACCAGCGAGCGAGGAGGACGAGGGGGGCGTAGAGGCAGAAGCCGAGGACCAGCCATTCCAGGCCGCGGGCGTCCGGCATGGCGGCGAACAGCAGCGGCAGGGGGCCGATGAGGAGGCCGAGGACCGCGAACACGGTGAGGCCGGCGCGCAGTTGGGAGCGCATCAGGGAGCGGACGTAGGTGTGGCCGAGGGTGGTCTGCTCGTCGATCTCGGTGCGTGGGCGGTAGTAGCCGGAGACGGGGCGGGTGCGCCGGGGCGGACCGGTGACGACGACGCGGCGTTCGGCGGGGCTCTGGGGCATCGTCATGACCTCCTCATCAGCAGGTCCCGCAGCTCACGCGCGTGCCGGCGGCTGACCTGGAGTTCCTCGGGGCCGACCATGACGCTGACGGTGCCGGCGTCCAGGCGGAGTTCGCCGATGTGGCGCAGGGCGACCAGATGGCGGCGGTGGATGCGGACGAAGCCGCGGGAGCGCCAGCGCTCCTCAAGGGTCGACAGGGGGATGCGGACGAGGTGGCTGCCCTTGACGGTGTGCAGCCGGGCGTAGTCGCCCTGGGCCTCGACGTGGGTGATCTCCTCGACGGCGACGAAGCGGGTCACCCCGCCCAGCTCGACGGGGATGTGGTCGGGGTCGGGCTCGCTCACGGGTATTCGGGGAGCGGCGTCCCTGAGCTCGGCGGCCCGCCGTACCGCCTCCGCCAGGCGCTCCTTGCGCACCGGCTTGAGGACGTAGTCGACGGCCTTGAGGTCGAAGGCCTGTACGGCGAAGTCCTCGTGGGCGGTGACGAACACGACGAGCGGCGGCTTCGCCAGGCCGGTGAGCAGCCGGGCCAGGTCCAGGCCGTCGAGTCCGGGCATGTTGATGTCGAGGAAGACGACGTCGATGGACTCGGGGCCGTCCGGTCCGGACTCCAGGGCGCGGTTGATCCGGCGCAGCGCCTCGGTGGCATCGCCGGCGCCGTCCGCGCTGCCGATGCGCGGGTCCGCGTTCAGGAGGTACAGCAGTTCCTCCAGCGAGGGGCGTTCGTCGTCGACAGCCAGGGCGCGCAGCATGAACGGGAGTGTAAGAGCAATGGGCGCGCCTGGACATGTGGCCGCGTGGACGCTCGCGCTCGGTGTCGTGCCGCTTACAGTGCCCTCATGAACAGCGGCGAGACCTCCTTCGACGAACTCGACCGGAAGATCATCACCGCCCTGATGGCGAACGCCCGGACGAGTTTCGCAGAGATCGGCATGAGCGTCGGGCTGTCGGCGACGGCGGTCAAGCGGCGCGTGGACCGGCTGCGGGACACCGGTGTGATCACCGGGTTCACGGCCACGGTCCAGCCGTCGGCGCTGGGCTGGCGCACGGAGGCGTACGTCGAGGTGTACTGCGAGGGCGCGGCGCCGCCGCGGCGGCTGGCGGAGGTGGTCCGCAACCATCCGGAGATCACCGCGGCGATGACGGTGACCGGGGGCGCGGACGCGTTGCTGCATGTGCGGGCGCGGGACGTGGAGCACTTCGAGGAGGTGCTGGAGCGCATCCGTGTGGAGCCGTTCATCCGCAAGACGATCAGCGTGATGGTGCTGTCCCATCTGCTCCCGGAGAGTCCGGAGGCGGGGGCCACCCAGCCCGCTCCGACGGTCGACGCAGCGAACGTGCGCTGAGCCGCTCGAAGACGCAGCATTCCTGCGTGGACACGCAATTGTTATTTCTTGTCGCTCGTCGGGGTCACTTCCTACCTTTGAGTCAATCCTCATAGACACCGTAGGAAGCGGAGGAACCCCTCTGTGCCCGAAACCCGTGTGCCGCGCCGGCGGCGCTTCCTCGTCTGCGAGCCCAGACACTTCGCCGTGCAGTACGCGATCAACCCCTGGATGCAACCCGACATCCGGGTCGACGTCGATCTGGCCCAGGAGCAGTGGCAGGCGCTGATCCGCGCCTACCGTTCCCACGGCCACGCGGTCGACACTCTGGAGCCGGTCGCCGGTCTGCCCGACATGGTGTTCGCCGCGAACTCCGCGGTCGTCGTCGGCGGCCGTGTCTTCGGCTCCCTCTTCCACGCGCCCGAGCGCCGTCCGGAGTCCACGCACTACGACACATGGTTCAAGACGGCGGGCTTCGACGTGTACCGGCCCGAGTCGGTGTGCGAGGGCGAGGGCGACCTGGTGTGGACCGGCCGGTACGTCCTCGCCGGCACCGGATTCCGCACCACCCGCGAGGCGCATCGCGAGGTGCAGGAGTTCTTCGGCCACCCCGTGGTCAGCCTGACCCTGGTGGATCCGTACTTCTACCACCTGGACACGGCGCTGTTCGTGCTCGACGACGACAACATCGCCTACTACCCGGAGGCGTTCTCGCCGGGCAGCCGTGAGGTGCTCTCCCGGCTGTACCCGGACGCGGTGCTCGCCACCCGCGACGACGCGGCGGCCTTCGGCCTGAACTCCGTGTCCGACGGCCGCCATGTCTTCATCGCGCCCCAGGCCGAGGCGCTCGCCGCCGGGCTGGACGCACGCGGCTATGTCCCCGTCCCCGTCGACCTGTCGGAGTTCCGCAAGGCCGGCGGTGGCATCAAGTGCTGCACCCAGGAGATCCGCTCATGACCGCGCCCGCGCAGACCCGTTCGTCCGCCGATCTGATCCGCGCCGAGGAACCGGTCCTGGCGCACAACTACCACCCGCTGCCCGTGGTCGTCTCCCGTGCCGAGGGCACCTGGGTGGAGGACGTGGAGGGCCGCCGCTACCTGGACATGCTGGCGGGCTACTCGGCGCTCAACTTCGGCCACCGCCACCCGGCGCTGATCGAGGCGGCACACGCCCAGCTGGACCGCCTGACCCTCACCTCCCGGGCCTTCCACAACGACAAGCTCGCGGAATTCGCCGAACGGCTGTCGGCGCTGACCGGCCTCGACATGGTGCTGCCGATGAACACGGGCGCCGAGGCCGTGGAGAGCGGCATCAAGGTGGCCCGCAAGTGGGCGTACGACGTGAAGGGCGTCCCGGCCGATCAGGCGACGATCGTGGTCGCGGCGGACAACTTCCACGGCCGTACGACGACGATCGTGTCGTTCTCCACGGACGAGACGGCGCGGCAGGGCTTCGGCCCCTTCACGCCGGGCTTCCGGGTCGTGCCGTACAACGACCTGCCGGCGCTGGAGGCGGCGATCGACGACACGACGGCGGCGGTGCTTCTTGAACCCATCCAGGGCGAGGCGGGCGTCCTGATCCCCGACCAGGGCTATCTGGCCGGTGTGCGCGAGCTGACCAGCCGCAAGGGCTGCCTCTTCATCGCGGACGAGATCCAGTCGGGCCTCGGGCGTACGGGCCGTACGCTCGCCGTCGAGCACGAGTCGGTCGTGCCGGACGTACTGCTGCTGGGCAAGGCGCTGGGCGGCGGCATCGTGCCGGTGTCGGCGGTGGTGGCCCGCCGGGACGTGCTCGGCGTCCTGCGGCCGGGCGAGCACGGCTCGACGTTCGGCGGCAACCCGCTGGCCGCGGCGGTCGGCACCGCGGTGATCGAGCTGCTGGAGACGGGCGAGTTCCAGCGCCGGGCCGCCGAACTGGGCATGGTCCTGCGGGGCGGCCTGTCGGCGCTGCTCGGCAAGGGCGTCGTCGGCTTCCGGGCGCGCGGCCTGTGGGCGGGCGTCGACATCGACCCGGCGTTCGGCACGGGCCGCGAGATCAGCGCCCGCCTGATGCGCGAGGGCGTCCTGGTCAAGGACACCCACGGCTCCACGATCCGCCTCGCTCCCCCGTTGACGATCACGGCGGAGGAGCTGACGGGGGCGCTGGGAGCGCTGGAGAGGGTACTGACGTAGGCGGAGTGGTTCGGTGGCCCGGTTGCCCTTGGGTGGGTGCCGGGCCACCGGTGTCTCGCCCTCTCCCGGCCCTCGCGAAGAGGCGGTGGTGAGAGGAAGGGTGAAGATGGGGACAAGAGGTGGTAGACCGCTCACAGCGACAGAGAGGTCGGCCGTGGGCATACACGAGGAGCAGGGCGTTGCCCGGCAGTGGTTCGACGTGGCGGACGCCGCGGCTCTGCTGCTCGACGCGCGGGGCCGGGTGACGGGGTGGACCAGGGACGCCGAGCGGCTGCTGGAGTACCCGGCCGCGGACGTGGTCGGCGCGGAGGCCCGGGTACTGCTGGCGGCCGAGGACGCGCTGCGGGTGCCCGACCTGGGGCGGCGGTGCCGCAGGGACGGCGGCTGGATGGGCCTGCTGACCGCGCTGCGCAGGGGCGGGGAGCCGGTGAAGCTGATGGTGCGGGTCACCTCGGCCGAGGAGCCGCCGGGGCCGTCGCGCTGGCTGGTGCTGCTGTCGGAGATGGCCGACGCCCCGGGGTGGGCCATGAGCCGGCCCGTGCTGGAGCAGATGGTCGCGGGGTCCCCCGTGGGGATCGCGATCGTGGACGCCGATCTGCGCTATGTGTGGTCGAACTCGGCGCTGGAGCAGTTCGGCGGCGGTCCGGCGAGGACCCGGCTGGGGCGGCGGCTCGCCGACATCCAGCCCGGCCTGGACGCCCGGTCGATCGAGGCGCAGATGCGGCGCGTGCTGGAGACCGGTGAGCCGGTGGTCGGGTACGAGCACGTCGGCCTCGTGCGGTCCGCGCCGCACCGGGAGACGGCGCACATGATGTCGTTCACCCGCCTGGAGGACGAGCACGGCCATCCGATGGGCGTCTACTACACCGTCGTCGATGTCAGCGCCCGGCACCGGGCCCGGCAGCGGCTCGCCCTGCTCGACCGGGCCGGCGAGCACATCGGCCGCAGCCTGGACATCATGCAGACCGCGCAGGAGCTGTCCGACGTGGCGGTTCCGACGTTCGCCGACTTCGTCGCCGTGGACCTGCTGGACTCGGTGCTCGCGGGGGCCGAGCTCGCCCCCGGTCCGCCGCGTGACACGGCCGTCGTGCCGCTGCGCCGCGCCGGGCACCAGTCGGTGAACGAGAACGTGCCGGAGGCGGTCGTCGCGATCGGCGAGGTGGCCACCTATCTCGCCGGGTCTCCGCCGATCCGCGTGCTGACGACGGGCATGCCCTGGCGCCAGAAACGCCTCGACCCGCTGGCCAAGGAGTGGGCCACCGACATCCCGGGCGGCCGGGAGACGACGTTCCTGGAGCTGGGTCTGCACAGCGTGATGATCGTGCCGATCCGGGCCCGGGGCGTGACCCTGGGGGTGACGACCTTCTTCCGGCGCCGCCGCCAGGATCCCTTCGACGAGGACGACCTGACCCTCGCCGAGGACCTCGTCTCCCGCGCGGCGGTCTGCGTCGACAACGCCCGCCGCTACACCCGCGAGCGCGACGCCGCCCTGGTCCTCCAGCGCAGCCTGCTCCCGCACCGGCTGCCCGAGCAGGACGCGGTGGAGGTCGCCGCCTGCTACCGCCCGGCGGACGAGCTGACCGGCCTCGGCGGTGACTGGTACGACCTGATCACGCTGTCCGGCGGCCGGGTCGCGCTGGTGGTGGGCGAGGTTCCCGGGCACGGGATCGACGCGGCGGCGGCGATGGGCCGGCTGCGTACCGCCGTACGGACCCTCGCCGCGCTGGACCTGCCGCCCGAGGAGGTGCTCGCGCACCTGGACGACCTGGTGGCGCGGTCGGCCCGGGAGGAGGGCGTCGAGCCGGGTGCGGAGGAGGCCGCGATCGCCCAGTCCGTGGGGTCGGGATGCCTGTACGTGGTCTACGACCCGGTGGACGGACAGTGCACCATGGCCGCCGCCGGCCATCCGGCGCCCGCTGTCGTGCTGCCCGACGGCGATGTCACCTTCGTCGACCTTCCGCAGGGAGCGCCGCTCGGGGTCGGGGGCCCGCCGTTCGAGGCGGTCGAGCTGGCGCTGGCCGCGGGCAGCACGCTCGCCCTGCACACCGACGGGCTGCTGGCCCGCGAGGACGACGGCGACTGGGTCGTGGACACCGACCGGGACCGGTTGCGGCAGGCCCTGGAGCGGCGCTCGGACACGCTCGATCTGCGCTGCCGGATGGTGGTCGACGCCCTGGTCCCGGCCCGCCCGCATGACGACGTGGCCCTGCTGATGGCCCGCACCCGGCTGCTGGGCGCCGAGCAGGTCGCCGACTGGGATCTGCCCGCCGACCCGGCCGCGGTCGCCGATGCCCGCAAGACGGCCGCGCGGCTGCTGGCCGAGTGGGGCCTGGAGGACCTGGCGTTCACCACGGAACTGGTGGTCAGCGAGCTGGTCACCAACGCCATCCGGTATGCCGCAGGCCCCATCCGGCTGCGTCTGATCAAGGAGCGCGCGCTGGTCTGCGAGGTCTTCGACGGCGGTGCCACCGCCCCGCATCTGCGGCATCCGCGCACCACGGACGAGGGTGGCCGCGGGCTGCTGCTGGTGTCCCAGTTCACCCAGCGGTGGGGCACCCGGTTCGTCCCCGAGGGGAAGATCATCTGGGCCGAGCAGCCCCTGACGGACGTACCGGATTAGCGGTATCGGATCGGCATATACATCACAAGGCGTGGGAAAATGGTCCGGACCCGGTGGTGAGGCGGCGGCCATGGAAGAGAAGGCGATCGACTACGAGGCGGTCTTCCAGGGCCTGCCCGGGATGGTGGCGCTGCTGACCCCGGAGCTGGTCTACGTCGATGCCAACGAGGACTTCCAGCGCCTGTCCGGACGCACCCGTGAGCAACTGATCGGCCGCTATCTCTTCGACGTCTTCCCCGACAACCCCAACGACTCCGGCGCCTCCGGCATGCGCCACCTCCAGTCGTCCTTGATGCGCGTGGCCGACACCGGCGAGCGCGACGCGATGGCCTTGCAGCGCTACGACGTCGAGGACCCCCTGCGCCCGGGCGAATGGGAGGAGCGCTACTGGAGCCCGGTCAACGCGCCCGTCTTCGGCCCCGAAGGGCAGGTCGCGCTGATCGTGCACCGGGTGGAGGAGGTCACCGAACTCATCCGGCTGCGCGGCGGCACGGGCGGCAACGGCCGGGCACGGGTGCTGGAGGCCGAGCTGTACACGCGGGCACGGGAGCTGCAGCAGGTCAACGAACGGCTGCGGCATGCCCATGCCCGGGAGCGCGAGGTGGCCCTGGCCCTCCAGGAGGCGATGCTGCCCGCCCGCCGGCAGGTGCGCACCCGCAGGGCCGCCGTGCGCTACCGGCCCGCGGTCGGCGCGCTGAACGTGTGCGGCGACTGGTACGACCTCGTCGACCTGGTCGGCGGCAACCGCATCGGCGTCGCCGTGGGCGATGTGGTCGGGCACGGCCTGGAGGCGGCCGGTGTGATGGGCCAGCTGCGCAGCGCGCTGAGCGCGACCTCCCGGGTGGCCGACGGCCCGGCCCAGGCGCTGGACGTCCTGGGCCGGTACGCCCATGTCGTCGACGGCGCCGAATCGGCCACCGCGGTCACGACGTTCATCGATTTCGACGCCCGCACCATCACCTACAGCAGCGCCGGTCATCCGCCGCCCGCCCTGGTCCACCCCGACGGCCGAGTGGAGTTCCTGGACCGGGCCACCGACCCGCCGCTGGACGCCCGCCCCGACCCGATACCCAGACCCCAGGCCACCACCACCTACACCAGCGGCGCCACGCTCGCGCTGTACACGGACGGCCTGGTGGAGCGCCGTCACGAGGACATCGACACCGGGCTGGCCCGTCTCGCGGACTCCCTCGTCCGCCACCGCACGGCCGACCCCGAGACCCTGGCCGACGCAGTGCTGCTGGAGCTGCTGCCGCCGGGCGGTGCCACGGACGACACCGCGCTGATCATCGTGCGGCTGTGATGGACGAGCAGACACCCGGCCTCCCCGCAAGGACGAACCACCTGCCACCCGGCGAACGTGATCACGCCAAACCACGCCATCGGGTTGCCGCGTGCGATCCCCGCGGACCAGGCTGGTCCAGCGGTCCTCCCCACCCGCGAAACGACGCGGCCACCACCTTCCTGACACCCGGTCAGGAAAATCGGCATGGTTCGGTATCCGTCCGATCCGGCCCGGTTCCGGCCGCGCACCCCTGCGCCTACACTGGCACCCCCACGGCACGCTGGTTGACCTGCCAGAACGCGGCGGCCCGAGCTGATCCCCCCGAGTGAGGAGCGCCCCTTTGTTCTACTACGTACTCAAATACGTGTTGTTGGGACCGCTGCTGAGACTGGTCTTCCGCCCTCGAATAGAGGGCCTTGAGCACGTACCGGCCGAGGGCGCGGCCATCGTCGCCGGCAACCACCTCTCCTTCTCCGACCACTTCCTGATGCCCGCGATCCTCAAGCGCCGCATCACCTTCCTCGCGAAGAAGGAGTACTTCACCGGCCCCGGCATCAAGGGCCGCCTCACCGCGGCCTTCTTCCGCAGCGCCGGCCAGATCCCGGTCGACCGCACCGGCAAGGAGGCGGGCCAGGCCGCGATCCGCGAGGGCCTCGGCGTCCTCAGCAAGGACGAACTGCTCGGCATCTACCCGGAGGGCACCCGCTCGCACGACGGCCGCCTCTACAAGGGCAAGGTCGGCGTCGCCGTGATGGCCCTCAAGGCCGGGGTCCCCGTCATCCCCTGCGCGATGATCGGCACCTTCGAGGCACAGCCGCCCGGCAAGGTCATCCCCAACATCCACCCGGTGAAGATCCGCTTCGGCAAGCCCCTCGACTTCTCCCGCTACGAGGGCATGGAGAACGAGAAGGCCATCCTGCGCGCGATCACCGACGAGATCATGTACGCCATCCTGTCCCTCTCCGAGCAGGAGTACGTCGACCAGTACGCGGCCGTCGTCAAGGCCGAACAGGAGGCCGCGGCCAAGGCGGCCAAGGCGGAGAAGGAGCGCAAGTTCCCGAGGTTGCCGATCAGTTGACGCCGAGGGCGTCCTGCGCCTCGTCGAGCAACCGACGCAGCCGCAGCGCGTCCACGGCCACAGCGGTCACCAGTACGGCGGGCCCGGCGAGGGGCATGACGGCGGCACCCTCCCCCAGCACCCGGCCCGCCACCGGCTCCTCGGCGAACTCGGGCCGTACGACGACGAGCTGACCGACGGCGCGCATCCCACCGAGCCCCGCGGGCCCGTCCCAGCCGCCCGGCGCCCCGGGCCCGCAGCAGAGCTCCTGGTCGAGGACGACCCGCCCGGCGACGCTCACCCGGATCCGGCTACCGAGCCGCCCGGGCTCCTCCCCCACCCGCCCGAGCACCTGCTCCTCGCGCAGCAGGAGCCGCCCTGTCGCGGCGACGTCGACGTGGGTCGTGACGGACAGATCACTGCCGTGGGCGGAGATCAACTGCTCGGGCAGCCAGGCGAGTTCGCCTCCTTCGGAGACGTCGAGCCGTACGTCGTAGTGCGCCTCGCCCTTGCTCTGCCCGGGCAGCGCGATGGTGGCGGCGGCCGACCCGACCCTCAGCCGCGCCCCTTCCTCCACCCTCGCCTCCACCGCGAAGCGGTCCCCGCCGAGCGGCCCGCTCATCGCCCCGACCAGCATGACCCGCGCCTCGGCACCGCTCCCCCGCGTCCGCCGCAGCGCGAGCGGCCCCTCACCCTCAAGGACGGGCAGCGAAGTGCCACCCCTCCCGTCTGCCCGGGCGACGATCCGAGCGCTGGCGCGCACCCCGCTCACGGTCACGCCGTCCAGGCGGCGAACTGGGCCCGCACCCACGCGGCGACGTCCTCGACGCCGGTCCCGCTCCGCAACGACTGGAACACGACCGGCAGTTCGGCGCGCTGTGCCTTGGCGTCGGCCGCCATCCGCGCCAGGTCTGAGCCGACGTACGGTGCGAGGTCGGTCTTGTTGACGACGAGCAGATCGGCGGTGGTGACCCCGGGCCCGCCCTTCCTCGGGATGTCGTCCCCTCCGGCCACGTCGATCACAAAGATCTGTACGTCCACGAGCCCCTTGGAGAAGGTGGCGGTGAGATTGTCCCCACCGGACTCGACCAGGATGAGATCCAGCGGCCCGACCTCGTCCTCCAGATCCTCGACGGCTTCGAGGTTCGCGGAGATGTCGTCCCGGATGGCCGTGTGCGGACAGGCCCCCGTCTCCACGGCGCTGATCCGCTCGGGCGGCAACACGGCCTCCCGCAACAGGAATTCGGCGTCCTCTCGCGTGTAGATGTCATTGGTGACGACGGCCAAGGACAGCTCGTCACGCAGGGCGCGGCAGAGCGCGGCGACGGTGGCGGTCTTGCCGGATCCGACGGGGCCGCCGAGTCCGATGCGGAACGCTCTGCGGGATCCATCGGGGCGGTGCGCGTCGGCGCTGACGGCAGAAGGACCGTCGTGGGAGTGGTCGAGATGCATCGGGAGGCTCCTTCTCTGTGTGTGGTCTGTGGAACGGCTCTTCCTCGCCCCCGCCGCCCCTACCCGTCCCATCCTTCTGGGGCTCCGCCCCAGACCCCGCTCCTCAAACGCCGGAGGGGCTGAATTCCAGCGACCGCCGGAGGTACTGGACTTTCAGGTGACGACGGCGGCTCTGGGCCTTCTGTTGACGACGGCGGGACTGGACTTCTCAGCTCACGACGACGGGGCTGGATCTCTCAGCTCACGGCGGCGGGGCTGGACTTCTGCCGACGACGGCGGCTCTGGTTTTCTCAGCCCTCGACGGCGGGGCTGGACTTCTCAGCTCACGACGGCGGGTGAGGCTTTTCAGCCCGTCCGGCGTTTGAGGACGAGGCCCGTTCAGGGCCGAAGCGGGGGTCCGGGGGCGGCAGCCCCCGGGGACGGGACGGGTAGGGGCGGCGGGGGCGAACCCCTCAGGACGCGAACAACCGCACGGCACAAGCGGCATGCACCTCCGCCCCGATCTCCAGCAACGGCGAAGACACCGCAGGCAGCTCATCGACCCCGCCCGCGACAACACCCCGCCCCGCCTCCACCGCCCGATCCACCACCCGGTCCAGCTCCGGCGCCAACCGCGCCAGCACAGCCGTAGCGTCAAACGGATCAAGACTCAGCAACCGCACCGTCGCACTCGCCGCCCCACTCACACTCTCGTACGCCGCACAGTAAGCCGCCTCCTCCGCCCCCAACCCCGCGGCCCGAGCCACCACCCCCAGCACAACCGGCTGATGGGCCCCCTTGGGAAACCGCCGAGCCAGAGTCTCAAGCTCCGCCGAGGGCCACGTGGCCCGACCGGCCCGCATCAACTGCCGCCCCAGCTTCCGCGCGGCCAGCCGCAGCGCAGGCGACGGCGTACGAGCATCCGCAGCCTCGTCCAAGGCCACTACATCAACCCCACCCGCGGCAGCCGCAGCGAGCGAGGCAGCGACCAGCCCGGCCGTGTGCAGCCGCCCTCGGCAGAACTCCTCCAGACTCGCGGCCCCGGTGATCCGCCCCGCCTTGACGGCCGCCTCGGCCCCACCGGAGTGCGCATGCCCCCCGGCGGGAAAGCGGCCGTCGGCAAGCACCAATAGAGCAGCCCTAGACATCACAGAACCACCCTCAGAACAGGAAATACCGCTGAGCCATGGGCAGTTCGGCGGCCGGAGTCGCCTCCACCAGCTCCCCGTCGATATGCACGGCGAAGCTGTCGGGATCGATCCGTACGTCCGGCCGCGCGTCGTTCTCGCGCATGTCGGCCTTGGTGACCCCACGGGTCGACTCGATGCCCACGAACCGCTTCCCGAGCTGAAGCCGCTCCGGAAGCCCGTCCTCGATGGCGAGGGGCGCCACGAAGTTGACGGAGTTGGACGCCGGCGCCCGCCCGATCGCGCCGAACATCGGCCGGGGCAGGATCGGCTGCGGGGTGGGGATGGAGGCGTTGGCGTCGCCCATCTGCGCGTACGCGATCTGCCCGCCCTTGATGACGAGCTGCGGCTTGACCCCGAAGAACGCCGGTTCCCACAGCACGAGGTCGGCTAGCTTGCCGCTCTCCACGGAGCCGATCTCACGGCCGAGGCCCTGGGCGAGCGCGGGGTTGATCGTGTACTTGGCGACGTAGCGCCGCACCCGCCGGTTGTCGGCCCGTCCGTCCCCGGGCAGCGCACCGCGCCGCCCCTTCATCACATGCGCGGTCTGCCAGGTCCGCATGATGACCTCGCCGACCCGCCCCATGGCCTGCGCATCGGACGAGATGATCGAGATCGCGCCGAGGTCGTGGAGGATGTCCTCCGCGCCGATGGTCGACGGCCGGATCCGTGACTCGGCGAAGGCGAGGTCCTCGGGCACGGCGGCGTTGAGGTGGTGGCACACCATCAGCATGTCGAGGTGTTCCTCGGCGGTGTTGACGGTGAACGGCCGGGTCGGGTTGGTCGAGCTGGGCAGTACGTGCGGCTCGGAGACGACGCTCATGATGTCCGGCGCGTGCCCGCCGCCCGCGCCCTCGGTGTGGTACGCGTGGATGCCGCGTCCGGCGATCGCGGCGAGGGTGTCGCGGACGAAGCCCGCCTCGTTCAACGTGTCCGTGTGGATGGCGATCTGGATGCCGGTCTGGTCGGCGACGGTGAGCGAGGCGTCGATGACGGCCGGGGTGGAGCCCCAGTCCTCGTGCAGCTTGAGGCCGAGCGCGCCGCCGCGGATCTGGGACAGCATCGCCTCGTGGGAGACGGTGTTGCCCTTGCCCAGCAGGCCGAAGTTGACGGGGTGGCCCTCCATCGCCTCCAGCATCCGGGCCAGATGCCAGGGGCCGGGCGTGACCGTGGTCGCCTTCGAACCCTCGGCGGGACCCGTGCCGCCACCAACCAGCGTCGTAATCCCGGAGGCGAGCGCCTCGTCCGCGATCTGCGGGCAGATGAAGTGGACGTGCGCGTCGATCGCGCCGGCCGTCAGGATCCGCCCGTTGCCCGCGATGATCTCCGTCTCGGGGCCGATGACGAGGTCGGGGTGCACCCCGTCCATCGTGTCGGGGTTGCCCGCCTTGCCGATGCCGGTGATCCGGCCGTCGCGGATGCCGACGTCGGCCTTGACGATGCCCCAGTGGTCGATGACGACGACACCGGTGATGACGGTGTCCGGGGTGCCTTCGGCGCGGGTGGCCCGCGACTGGCCCATGGACTCGCGGATGACCTTGCCGCCGCCGAACACGGCCTCGTCACCGGCGAGTCCGGGGCCGCCGGAACGGTCCTCCTCGATCTCGACCAGCAGGTCGGTGTCGGCGAGCCGGATGCGGTCACCGGTGGTCGGGCCGAACAGGTCGGCGTAAGCGGCACGGGAGATCTCAGGCATCGAGGGCACCTCCGGTCTCCCCGCGCAGTCCGGGCACCACTCGGGCGCCGGTGAGCGGGACGAGTTCGACGTCGACGGGGATGCCGGGCTCGAAGCGCACGGCGGTACCGGCGGCGATGTTCAGCCGCTTGCCGCGGGCTGCCGCACGGTCGAAGTCCAGGCCGGGGTTGGCCTCGGCGAAGTGGTAGTGGGAGCCGACCTGGACGGGCCGGTCGGCGGCGTTGAGGACGGTGAGGCGGGTGACCTCGCGGCCCTCGTTGTAGACGATCGGGTCCTCGGCGAAGAGGATCTCTCCGGGAATCACGGCGGCCTCCCCCGTCAGACGATCGGGTCGTGGACGGTGACGAGCTTGGTGCCGTCGGGGAAGGTCGCCTCGACCTGGACGTCGTGGATCATCTCGGGGATGCCCTCCATGACGTCGTCCCTGGTCAGCAGCTTGCGTCCGGAGGACATGAGCTCCGCGACGGTACGGCCGTCCCGGGCGCCCTCAAGGATGTGCGAGGTGATGAGGGCGACCGCCTCGGGGTGGTTCAGCTTCAGGCCGCGGGCCCGGCGCTTCTCGGCGACATCGGCCGCCACGTGGATGAGCAGCCTCTCTTGCTCGTGCGGGGTCAGTTGCACGTCCCACCTCACAGTCCTCGCTCCGGACCGTGCGGGGTCCGGTTGCCGCGGCCACGAGGCAAAGTGCCTGGTGGCGTGGATGGGCAGGCTAGTTGGACCGCGTTTCGGCCACGTTAACCGAGCTGTGACCTCTCAGGCATCGGCCGGCATGCTCATCAGGGCCCGCAGCCCGTCCTGGAGGACCTCCACCGGCACTCCCCCGAACAGGGCCTGCTGGGCGACGAAGCCCTGAACCGTGGCGATCATGGTGCGCGCGACATGGTCCGCGGGGATGTCCGACCGCATCATCCCGGCGTCCTGGTACGCCTCGACGGCCAGCACCCAGCTCTCGCGCAGCTCGGTGTACACCTCCGTCAGCACCGCCGCCAGCTCCTCGTTGCGTACGGTCTCCGCCCAGACCTGCATGATCAGCTGAGGGAAGAGCGGCTCGCCCGCGACGTTCAGGGACGACCAGACGCGCAGTGTGCGGCCCAAGACCAGGCCGACCAGCAGGTCCGGCGGAGGCGGCGGGCTCTGCCGGGTGACATCGGCGAAGGCGGCGCGGATCTCGCCGAGGACCTCTTTGACGATCGCGGCGATCAGCTCGTCCTTGCCGCTGAAGTAGCGGTACACCGCGCCGGCCGAGAGATCGACCTCCTTCAGCACGTCCTGCATCGACGTGGCGTGGAAGCCGTTACGGGCGAAGAGCCGGGCGGCGCCGTCGAGGATCTGCCGGCGGCGGGCGTCGAGGTGCTCCTGGGATACGCGTGCCATGGTCCACAAACTAAAACGAACATTCCTTCTTGACAAGGAACGGGTCCCGGAGGGACGGTGGCGACACAACAAAAACGAACGATCCTTCTTTTTACTTGGCCATGCGGCCGAGCCAAGCCCTCTGAGGGAGTCCCCATGTCCACCCGCCGCCTGATCGCGGTCGTCGTCCTCGTCCCCGTCCTCGCCGCCCTCGCCCTGTGGGCCTTCGCCTGGCCCGCCGCCCGCACCGCACCGCGCGACCTGCCGCTCGGCGTGGCCGGAACGGCCACGGCCACCGCACAGCTGGAGCGGCAATTGGAGCAGCACGAGGGCGCGTTCGAGATCCACCGCTACGCCGACGAGGCCGCCGCCCGGGACGCCATCGAGGACCGGACCGTATACGGCGCCGTGGTCGCCACCCCGCAGGGCCCGCAGCTGCTCACCGCCTCGGCGGCGGGTCCGACCGTCGCCCAGTTCCTGCAGCAGGCGATGGCCACCGAGGGCGCCCAGGTCAAGACCGTCGACGTCGTCCCCGCACCCGAGAGCGACCCGCGCGGCGCGGCCCTGAACGCGAGCGTCCTGCCGCTGGCCCTGGCCGGCATCGCGGCCGGCGCCGCGGTGACCCTGCTCGGACTGCGCGGCGTCCGGGCCGTGGGCGCCCTGGTCGGCGCGGCCGCCCTGACCGGTGTGATCGCCGGCGCGCTCGCGCACAGCTGGCTCGGCGTGCTCACCGGCGACTGGTGGACCGAGGCCGGGGTGTTCGCCCTGGCGACCCTGGCCGTGAGCGCCGCCGTCGCCGGGCTCGCCGCACTCATCGGCACCGCGGGTGTCGGACTCATGGCGGGCGTGGTGATGCTGTTCGGCAACCCGTTCTCCGGTGCGCCCTCGGCGCCGCAGATGCTGCCGGAGCCGGTCGGCACGATCGGCCAGTGGCTGCCGCCCGGCGCGGGCACGACCCTGCTGCGCTCGGTGTCCTTCTTCGACGGCGCGGCGGCGACCGGCCCGGCCCTGACCCTGACCTGGTGGGCCGCACTCGGCCTGGGCGCCGTACTGCTCGGCAACGCGCTCAAGGCGAGGCCGAAGAGCGCCCAGCCCTCGCCCGAGCGGGAGCTGGCGCCCGTCGGCTGACCCGCGGGCACACCGAACCGACCGTGCACCCCCGCCGTAGCGGACGGGGGTGCACGGTCTTGTCGTATCGGAGGCGAGTAGGCGGCGCTAGGCGGGATTGACCCCGCGGTGCTCCGCCGCAATGCCGAAGCGCTGACGTTCGCGGGGAGCGGAAGCGACCTCGCGGACGCTGGAGACGGCGCTGATCACCTGCTCCTCGCCGAGTTCGGCGAGCTCCGCAGGCTCCCCGAGCTTTTCCAGTCGTTCGAGGTCAGAGGCGGAGACAAGGGCGACAAGGGGCTTGCCGTGACGGGTCACTACGACGCGCTCGCCGCCGTACACCACGCGATTGATCAGATCGGCGAGCTCAGCCCTGGCTTGCGTCACCGGAATCTCGTAGGCCATGCTCCCCACATTACTGGATGTACGTCCTGTACATTTTTTACAGGCACCCCGGCAACGGAGGCGTGAGTCATGACCCGACCGTCCGCCCGCTATGTACTGCCCGAGATCACCGAGCGCACGAGCAACGGCCTCAGGACACAGGACCCCTACTCGAAGCTGCTGGAGGAACGGATCGTCTTCCTCGGCACACAGATCGACGACACCTCGGCGAACGACGTGATGGCCCAGTTCATGTACCTGGAGCACAAGGACCCCGACCAGGACATCTCGCTGTACATCAATTCACCCGGCGGCTCGTTCAGCGCGATGTCCGCCATCTACGACACGCTGCGCTACGTCACCTGTGACGTGGAGACGATCTGCCTGGGCCAGGCCGGCTCGGCCGGTGCGGTGCTGCTGGCCGCGGGCACTCCCGGCAAGCGGTTCGCGCTGCCGGGGGCGCGGGTGGTGATCCATCAGCCGGCGCTGCCCGAGCCGGTCGAGGGACAGGCGAGCGATCTGGCCATCCAGGCCGACGAACTGACGCGGGTTCGGACCCGGCTGGAGGAGATGCTCGCCGAGCACACCGGGCGCAGCCGTGAGCAAGTGGCCGAGGACATCGAGCGGGACAAGATCCTCACCGCCCAGGAGGCGGTGGAGTACGGCCTCGTGGACCGGATCATCCCCAGCCGCAAGACCACCCTCGCGCCACCGACGGGGCGGTGATCGGCCGGTGCTGCCACCCGAGTTGCCGCCGCTGCCCGCGCTGACGCGCGCGGAGGGGGAGTTGATCGACCGATATCTGGATGTGGTGGACCTGCTCGGCCGGATCAATCCGGCGCAGCACGGCGACACCTACCGCGGGCTGCGCGCCGCCCAGGCGCTCGTGAGCAGAGCGGCCGAGCTGCGGGACGCGCTGGCGCTCATGCACCAGCGAGGTGAGACGGAGCTGCACGCTCCCACGCTGGCGCGTGCGTTGCGCGTGCTGGACGGAGAGCGCCGCACGGCTCGTGTCACGGTGCCGCCGCGCTCCGACAGTTGACGACGCGTACAGCCGGATTCCGGACGTCCCGGCCCACTGACGAGGCGTCCGGAGCCGCGCCGAAACGGACCGAACGGGTTACCCCCTTTCGGCGTAGCCGACCATACTTTTTGCGCACCCGTCAGGGTTGCGCCACGCGTATGACCCGCAGTCGGAATCAGGGGTTCCCTCGCTGGTCCGGGACTCCTCGGGCCTCTGGACACCCCCGCGAACACCCGGCCATGCACCCGAACGGGTGAGTGGTGAGTAACCCCACAAATCCCCGATTCCGTTGGGTATTTCGCTCATCCGTGCGTCAAGATCCCTGTCTGACGACAAGCCCCCGCCACAGCGGCGGGGCGGTCCGGGCGGACGCCGAGTCCTGCCGCCGCTCGGATGACCGGTCGACGGAGTGGATCGGCAGGAGTGGAGGACCCGAGCAAGACGGGTCGCCGGCACGGACGTTCGTTCGAGCCGAGCAACCCTTGGGGTGAAGCCGTGGCAACGCGGCCGGGCAACTTCGCCAGCCCGAATCCGACAGGTCATCCTTCACAGGCGGCTGACGAAGGGTTGCGCATGACTGCGCTCAATCGTGTCCCGTCGCTCATGGCTCGGGCCGGTACGGCCTCGGCCCTGACCCTCGCCGCAGTGGGCGGCTCGATCGTGGCGCCCGGCCTCGCCGCCGAGGCAGAGGCAGCCACACCGGCGTCGAAGGCACTGAAGGTCGCGGCCTCCAAGAAGGGCTCCCCGTACAAGTGGGGCGCCACGGGACCGCACCGGTTCGACTGCTCGGGGCTCACGCTGTACTCGTACAAGAAGGCGGGCAAGAAGCTGCCCCGCACGGCCTCGCAGCAGTACAACAAGACCCGCCACATCTCCGCGAGCAGCCGCAAGGCCGGGGACCTGGTGTTCTTCCACTCGGGGTCGTACGTCTACCACGTCGGCATCTACGCCGGGAAGGGAAAGATCTGGCACTCCCCGAAGAGCGGGGACGTCGTGAAGCTGCAGAAGATCTGGACCAAGAGCGTCTGGTACGGCCGGGTCAAGTGACCATCCCGGGGGCGGTGAGGGCGGCCTGACACGCCGTCACCGCCTTCGGGGCCTCAGAGGGCCGTCAGGGGCCCGGCGAGAAGCGCCACACCGAAGGCGGTCAGCGCGAGGCCGGTGCCGACCGTGACCGCCCTCGCGGCGCGCGGCCGGCGCAGCCAGTTGCCGAGCCGGTCCACCAGCAGGGCGACCGCCTGGAACCACACCAGCGCGATCGCGAGCACGATCAGCGCGAGCAGCAGCGTCCGGGGCAGCGCCGCGGAGCCCGCGGGCACGAACTGGGGCAGCACGCTGAGGAAGGTGAGGGACACCTTCGGGTTGAGGGCGTTGGTGACGAAGCCCTGCCGCAGCGGTCGCGCGGTGGACCCCTCACCCGCGTCCACCACCTCGTTGTCCCGCTGCCGCAGCGTCTGGACGCCGAGATACAGCACATAGGCGCCGCCCACCATCTGGAGCGCGCGCAGCAGCGCCGGTACGGCGGCCAGGACCGCCGCGACCCCCGCCACCGCCAGCGTCACATGGATCAGCAGCCCGGCCCCGATCCCGAGCGCACAGGCGATGCCGGCCCTGCGGGAGACGAGGGCGTTGCGTACGACGACGGTGAAGTCGGCGCCAGGCATGGCGACCAGGCCGGCGGAGACACCGGTGAAGGCGATGAGCGATGCGTCCATGCGGACCAGCGTGCCGTGCGAAAGCCTTCAACAGGTATTTCGAATATAATGCCGGACCCTAAAGCATTCCTTAAGCCTAGGGGCTCCCATGTACGACCCGGTCCGGCTCGCCGCCCTGGTAGCGGTCGCGGAGGCGGGTTCGATCACCCGCGCCGCCGAACGCCTCGGCTACACCACGCCCGCGCTGTCCCAGCAGCTCGCCAAGCTGGAGCGGGAGGCGGGCACGGCCCTGCTGGTACGGCACCACCGCGGGGCGCGGCTGACGGGGGCCGGTGAGCTACTGGTGGCCCGCGCCCGGCGCGTCCTCGACGAACTCGACCGGGCCCGGCACGAGCTGGCCCGGCTGACCGGCCTGTCCGGCGGCACCCTGCGGCTCGGCACCTTCCAGACGGCGGGCATCCATCTGCTGCCACCGGCCCTCAGCGCCTTCCGCCGGGCGCATCCGGACGTGGAGCTGACGGTCGCGGACTACGACCCGTCGGCCGGTGTCGCCGCGGTGGCGGCCGGCGAGATCGACCTGGCCCTGACGCACTCCTACGAGCCGGGGGACCCGACGCCGTTGCCCGCCTCCGTCGGCATCGAGCCGATCCTCGTCGAGGAACTGGTCCTGGTGTCCGCTCCAGGCCATGTGCTCACCAGCGGCGCGACACGACTGCCCCTGACCGAGCTCGCCGGGCAGCCGCTGATCAGCATGGCCCCGGACGCTCCGGCCCGCCGAGGCGTGGAGGCGGCGCTGACGAGGGCGGGCGCCCTGCCTTCGGTGCTGGTCCCGACACCGGGTTACCTGCTGGTGTGCGCGCTGGCCAGTGCGGGGCTGGGGGTGGCGGTCGTACCGGAGATGGTGGCGCGCACGTCGGTGACTCCGGTGGGGGTGCGCGCGCTGGAAGGGGGGCGGTTGCGTCGTACGATCTCGATCGCGTATCGCGAAGAGGAGGCGGCACCTGCGGCGGATGCCTTCCGGGCGGTGCTACGGGGGACTTTCAACCGGGCCCAACAGTTCATGGCTCAGGCGCCGCAGGCACCGGCACAGTCCAGGGCAGTTCAATCGAAACCGTCTTCCCACCCTCCCGGGTAGGCCGCACTCTCAGCTTCCCCCCGCACTCCGCGGTCAGCCACCGGATGATGACCATGCCCCGCCCGTTGTCCTGCTGAACGGCGGCCGGCAGCCGTTTGGGGAAGCGTGGGTGGCTGTCGGTGACACCGATGCGCAGATGTTCGTCACGGTCGAGCGCGAGGTCCACCGTGAAGGTGGGTGACTGGCCGAGGGTGTGCTGTACGGCGTTGGTGGTGAGCTCGGAGACGATCAGGCGGATGGTGTCGGCCACTTCGGTGTCCGGTGGCAGCCCCCACTCCGCGAGGGTGGAGAGCACATACGCCCGGGCCGCGGAGACCGAGGCGGGATCGCTCGGCAGAGTGACGGATGCTTCCAGATGATCTGCCATGGCGAGTCGTCCCTTTCCCACGGGACCGCAGTCCGACACGGAGCGGATGGTTCGAGTACGGTCCCGGACTGGTGCTTCGTCGCCAGACTGCCATTACCGCACCCGTCACGGGTGGCGATCCACCAAGATATGCATATATCTGTCGCTCGAAGCGGTGAACTCTGCGACGGCAGACCGTATTTGGGCGGCTCGGTTGGAGTAAGGAGTTGCCCATGCAGCACGGTCCCGCGGTGCGCCGCCGAAAACTGGGCGCGGAACTGCGTGCGTTGCGCACCGGGGCGGGGCTCACCAGTGGTGAGGCGGCCCGTCTGGTGGGCTGGCACCAGTCCAAGGTGAGCCGGATCGAGACCGGCGCCAGCGGGGTGAAACCGGCCGATGTGCGGTTACTGCTCGATGTGTACGGCGTGGCGGACGCGCAACTGCGGGAGTTGCTGCTGGTGTTGGCGGGGTCCGACGAGGTCGGCGGCCGGCACAACTGGTGGCACGCGTACCGCGGAGTGCTGCCGCCGACGTACCGGGACTTCATCAGTCTGGAGTCGCAGGCGAGCGCGATGCGCACCCTGGAGACGTCCGTGGTGCCCGGCCTGCTCCAGACGCCCGAGTACGCCCGGGCGGTGACCCGGGCCGCGGTCCGCGGGCTCGACGAGGAGGCCGACGAACGCCTGGACGCGCTGGTCGCGGTGCGGCTGGCCAGGCAGGACGTGCTGCGTGCCGAGCCGCCGCTGAGGCTGAGCGCGGTGCTCGACGAGGCGGTGCTGCACCGGGAGATCGGCGGGCCCGAGGTGATGGCGCGGCAGCTGAGCCGGCTGATGGAGGCGGCGCGGCTGCCCCAAGTCAGGCTTCAGGTCCTGCCGTTCAAGGCCGGTGAACATATCGGCATCACCGGCCCTTTCGTTATCTTCTCATTTTCGAGCACTTCTGATCTGGATGTGGTTGTTCTCGACCACTTGACGAGTAGCCTCTATCTCGAACGGAAAGAAGACCTCCAGGCCTACACGGAGGCCTTCAACGCCCTTCGGATCCACGCCCTTTCGCCCGAGGAATCGTTGGATTACATCGCCGCGCTGGGTGGCGGCGCGTAAGGAGGCACCATGACCGCACTGCCTCGCACCATCGCATCGAGCACCGAACTGCCTGGTGCGGGCTGGCTGCGCAGCAGTTACAGCACCGGAGCGAACAACTGCGTCGAGACGGCACGGCCGTTCTCCGGTCCCTGGACCGGACTGCTCGCCGTGCGCGACTCCAAGGATCCGGCCGGCCCCGCGCTGCTCTTCTCCCCCGAGAGCTGGGCGGGTTTCACGGCCGCGTTCCAGTCCTGATGGAACCGACCAGGTCTGATCGGTTCTGATCAATTCAATGACAGGCGAGGACAGGCCGTGTCACGCCGACTCATGGTCGTGTCTCGCCGATGACCCGTACAGCGCGTTCGATCTCGGCCTCGGAGAGGTCAGCGCGGGCGGTCAGCCGCAGCCGTGAAATACTGTCGGGCACGGACGGAGGACGGAAACAGCCCACGGCGAGGCCGGCCGCCCGGCACTCGGCCGCCCACTGGACGGCCTCCTCCGGGGACGGTGCGCGCACGGAGACGACCGCGGCGTCCGGACGTACCGCTTCCAGGCCCGCGGCCGTCAGACGTGTGTGGAGTTCGCGGGCCACCGCACGCGCCCGCGCCGCCCGCTCCGGCTCGCGGCGCAGCAGGCGGAGGGCCGCCAGGGCCGCGCCCGCCGACGCGGGGGCGAGGCCCGTGTCGAAGATGAACGTCCGGGCCGTGTTGACCAGGTGCTGGATCACCCGGGCGGGGCCGAGGACGGCGCCGCCCTGGCTGCCGAGCGACTTGGACAGCGTGACCGTGACGACGACGTCGTCGGCGCCCGCGAGCCCCGCCGCGTGCGGGGCACCGCGGCCGCCGTCGCCGAGTACGCCGAGACCGTGGGCGTCGTCGACGACCAGACCCGCGCCGCGCTCCCGGCACACCTCGGCGTACTCGGCGAGTGGGGCCGCGTCGCCGTCGACCGAGAACACGGTGTCGGACACGACGATCGCCTCACCCGTATGGGTGTACAGCGTCTTGCCGACCGCCTCCGGGTCGGAGTGCGCGACGACCTGTGTCGTACCGCGCGCAAGGCGGCAGCCGTCGATGAGCGAGGCGTGGTTGCCGGCGTCCGACACGATCAGCGAGCCGTGCGGGGCCAGCGCGGTGACCGCGGCGAGGTTGGCCGCGTACCCGGATGAAAAGACCAGGGCTGCCTCGAAGCCGCAGTAGTCGGCCAGCGCCTGCTCCAGCTCGGCGTGCAGCTCCGTGGTGCCCGTGACGAGCCGGGAGCCGGTCGCGCCGCCGCCCCAGGTCCGCGCGGCCCGCTCGGCGCCCTCGGTGACCTCGGGGTGGCGGGCCAGGCCCAGATAGTCGTTGCTCGCGAGATCGAGGAGCGGGGATTCGGCGGAGCGGGGGCGCAGGGTCCGTACGAGCCCGGCGCGGCGGCGCAGCTCCGCCTGCTCGTCGATCCAGCCGAACGCCATGGTTCCTCCGGGGCTTTGGTGAGCGGTACACAGACGTCGCTTTTGTAGGCAGTGCACAGACCCTAGTCGTGCGGACGCCCGCCCACGGTGTGGCAATACCCACACATCGAAACGACAGGGTTGTGCAAACTCACCTTGGCTCGGGCCCCCTCCGTACGTCAGGATCAGCTCCCATGGACCTGCTGAACACGCTGGTGGACAAGGGGCTTCGGCGCGAGCTGCCGACCCGCGAGGAAGCCTTGGCCGTCCTCGCCACTTCCGACGACGACCTGCTCGATGTGGTGGCCGCGGCCGGCAAGGTACGCCGGCAGTGGTTCGGCCGACGGGTGAAACTCAACTATCTCGTCAACCTGAAATCGGGCCTGTGCCCGGAGGACTGCTCCTACTGTTCCCAGCGGCTCGGCTCGACCGCCGGCATCCTGAAGTACACCTGGCTCAAGCCGGACGAGGCCTCCCAGGCGGCGGCCGCCGGTTTGGCGGGTGGCGCCAAGCGGGTGTGTCTGGTGGCGTCCGGGCGCGGCCCGACCGACCGTGATGTGGACCGGGTCTCCGAGACCATCAGGACGATCAAGGACCAGAACGAGGGCGTCGAGGTGTGCGCCTGTCTCGGTCTGCTGTCGGACGGCCAGGCCGAGCGGCTGCGCGAGGCCGGCGCGGACGCGTACAACCACAACCTCAACACGTCGGAGTCCACCTATGGGGACATCACGACCACCCACACCTACGCCGACCGCGTCGACACCGTGACCAAGGCGCACGCGGCCGGTCTGTCCGCCTGCTCCGGTCTGATCGCCGGCATGGGTGAGAGCGACGAGGACCTGGTCGACGTCGTCTACTCGCTGCGCGAGCTGGACCCCGACTCGGTGCCGGTCAACTTCCTGATCCCGGTCGAGGGCACCCCGCTGGCCAAGGAGTGGAACCTCACCCCGCAGCGCTGTCTGCGGATCCTGGCGATGGTCCGCTTCGTCTGCCCGGACGTCGAGGTGCGGATCGCCGGTGGCCGCGAGGTCCACCTGCGCACCATGCAGCCGCTCGCCCTGAACCTGGCCAACTCGATCTTCCTCGGCGACTACCTCACCACCGAGGGCCAAGCGGGCAAGGCCGACCTGGAGATGATCGCGGACGCCGGGTTCGAGGTGGAGGGCACCGACCAGGTGACGCTGCCGGAGCATCGGGTCGACGCGGGGGCCGGGTGCGGTTCGCACGGCAGCGCGGGCTGCGGGTCCCACGAGGGTGCCGGGTGCGGGTCGCACGAGGGGGGCGGTGTGTGCGGTACGGCCGCTCCCGCCGCGTCCGCCGTTCCGGCCACCGCGGTCAACGAGCAGCCGCGCACCGACCTGGTCGCCGTACGCCGACGGGGTGCCGGAACGGACCTCGCGCCCAATGCCTGACCTGAGCGTGCCCGAGCTGCTGGAGCTCGACCGGCGGCATGTGTGGCATCCGTACGGTCCGATGCCCGGCCGCGGCGAACCGCTTGTCGTGGAGTCGGCGAGCGGTGTGCGGCTGAAGCTCGCGGACGGCTCGGGCGAGCTGGTCGACGGCATGTCGTCCTGGTGGTCGGCGATCCACGGTTACAACCACCCGGTGCTCAACGAGGCCGCGCGCGAGCAGCTGGCGCGCATGAGCCACGTCATGTTCGGCGGGCTCACGCACGAGCCCGCCGTACGGCTGGCGAAGCTCCTTGTCGACATGTCGCCTGACGGTCTGGAGCATGTCTTCCTCGCCGACTCCGGGTCGGTGTCGGTCGAGGTCGCGGTCAAGATGTGCCTGCAGTACTGGCGTTCGCTGGGCCGCCCCGGCAAGCAGCGGCTGCTGACCTGGCGCGGTGGCTACCACGGTGACACCTGGCAGCCGATGTCGGTGTGCGACCCCGAGGGCGGCATGCACGAGCTGTGGTCCGGGGTGCTCCAGCGCCAGGTGTTCGCGGACCCGCCCCCGGCCGAGTACGACGACACGTACGCCGATCACCTCCGCTCGCTGATCGAGCGGCACGCGCACGAACTGGCGGCGGTGATCGTCGAGCCGGTGGTGCAGGGTGCGGGCGGGATGCGGTTCCACTCCCCCGCGTATCTGCGGGTGCTGCGCGAGGCTTGCGACGCGCATGACGTGCTGCTGGTGTTCGACGAGATCGCGACCGGGTTCGGCCGCACGGGCACGCTGTTCGCGGCGGACCACGCGGCGGTGACGCCGGATGTGATGTGCGTGGGCAAGGCGCTGACCGGCGGCTATATGACGATGGCGGCGACGCTGTGCACCGCGCGCGTGGCCGACGGCATCTCGCGCGGCGAGGTGCCGGTGCTGGCCCACGGCCCGACCTTCATGGGCAATCCGCTGGCCGCCTCCGTCGCCTGCGCCTCGATCGAACTGCTGCTCGGGCAGGACTGGCCGACCGAGATCAAGCGGATCGAGACCGGGCTGCGGGAAGGACTGGCCCCGGCGTCGGACCTTCCGGGCGTGAAGGACGTACGGGTACTCGGCGCGATCGGCGTGGTCCAGTTGGACCACGCGGTGGACATGCGGGCGGCATCCGCGGCCGCCGTACGCGAGGGCGTGTGGCTACGGCCGTTCCGCGACCTCGTCTACACGATGCCGCCGTATGTCACGGGCGACGCGGACCTCGCCCGGATCGCCCGCGCGGTGTGCGCGGCGGCGCGGGAGGGCTGACATGCCGGTACTGGTGATCACGGGCACGGGCACGGAGGTCGGCAAGACGGTCACGACCGCCGCGGTCGCGGCGACGGCGATGGCGGCGGGCCGGTCGGTGGCGGTGCTGAAGGCGGCGCAGACCGGCGTACGGACGGACGAGGACGGCGACGCGCAGGAGGTCGCGCGGCTCGCGGGCGGGGTGACGACTGCGGAACTCGCCCGCTATCCCGACCCGTTGGCCCCTGCCACGGCCGCGCGCCGCGCGGGTCGTACGCCGGTCCGCCCGCACGAGATCGCCGACGCCGCCGCCAAGCTGGCCACCGAGCACGATCTGGTGCTGGTGGAAGGGGCGGGCGGTCTGCTCGTCCGCTTCGACGAGGCGGGCAGCACTCTGGCGGACGCGGCCGAGCTGATGGCGGCGCCTGTGCTGGTGGTGGCGTCGGCGGGTCTGGGCACGCTGAATGTGACGGAGCTGACGGCGCGTGAACTGCGCGGTCGGCGGCTGGACCTGCTGGGTGTGGTGATCGGGAGCTGGCCCGAGGGGGCGGATCTGGCGTCGCGTTGCAATGTGGCGGATCTGCCGGAGGTGGCGGGGGCGCCGCTGCTGGGTGCGGTGCCCGCGGGGGCGGGGGCGCTGGCGCCTGCCGACTTCCGTGCCGCGGCTGCGGGTTGGCTGGCGCCGAGGCTGTTCGGGACGTGGGACGCGGAGGGGTTCAGGGGGAGGGTGGCGCCCTGACGAGGCCTCGGCCTGGGATGTCAGACCCTTGTGCCACTCTCTGATCATGCAGACCAACCCTGATCACTGGGACGACCTGATCTCCGAATGGGACGAGATCCGGGAGGGCTACCACCTCGGCGACACGCACCGCACCGTGCTGGAGTGCGCCCGTCAGCTTGAGGAGAGCGTGGCGGCCGACAGCCCGGACACGGCGCTGTGGGTGCTCGGGCTGGTGCTCATAGGCCCCTACGTGATCCATGCCCGCCGGGACGCGGCGGCGGAGGCCCGCGTGCTGAAGGCGATGGGCACCGTCGAGCGGGCTCTCGGGCAGCCGGACTGTGCGCATGAGGAGCACCCGTGCGACGACATGGCGGACGGCGGTGAACTGGACGATCTTCAGCAGGTGCTGGAGATGCTGGCCCACCCGCAGGAGGAGGACCGGATGGCGAGGGAGATCTGGACCTGCCCGAGCAATCTCACCGGGATCGCCCGCGCCTTCGCCGACGCGTAGCAGCCCTGCCGCTTTCCGGACAGCCTCTAGACGGCCTCGGTCCCGTCGCTCTCGGCGACGAGCCGCACCAGTTCGATGCGGGAGCGGATGCCCAGCCGGGTGAAGACACCCCGCAGATGGTGGTCGATGGTGCGAGGGCTGAGGGCGAGGCGGGCGGCGATCTCTCGGTTGGTGGCGCCCTCGGCGGCCATGCGGGCGACCAGGAGCTGCTGGGCCGTGAGTCGGGCGGTGGGGGTGTCGGGGGCGGTCCGGCCGGCCGGGGTACCCAGGGCGCGGAGTTCGGTGCGGGCCTGGGTCGCGCAGTGCGGGGCGCCGAAGGAGTCGAAGGCCTCCAGGGCGCTGTGGAGACGGTCGCGTGCCTCGGTGCGGCGGCGCAGTCGGCGCAGGGCACTGCCGAACAGCAGCTCCGTGCGGGCCCGTTCGAAGTCACGGGTGCCCCGGGAGTGCAGGTCGAGCGCCGTGCGGTAGTGGTCGACGGCCTCCGCGCCGGGGGCGAGCAGGGCCCGGCAGCGGGCGCTGAGGGCCAGGTCGTCGGGGCTGCCGACGGTCTCGGCCCAGCGGTCGTAGCCGGCGTGGGCCGCGCGCGCGACCCGAGTGTCGCCGGTGCGGACGGCGGCCTCGACGTAGTGCGGGGTGGCCAGATGACGGATCGCCCGGTGACCGTGGCCGGGGCCGAAACCGGCGAGTGCGCGCAGCCGGGTGGCCGCGCCGGCGTAGCGGCCACTGCTCAGGTCGAGGAAGGCGAGCGCCCACTGGGCCAGGGCGGCGGGCAAACCCAGGCCACGAGGCAGGGCGTACGCCCGTGCGGTCGCGGCGCGTTCGTGGCAGACGTCGGCGTCCGCGGTGAGCGCCGCGAACATCGCGAGGGCGGCCTGGAGATGGCAGGCCCCGTTGTCCTGGCCCGTGGCGTGGGCCTGCCACAGCCCGTCCACCGCGGCGGCCTCGCCGGCCCGGGGGCGCCCGGTCCAGAAGTCGGCGTACGCCCGGAACTCCATCGCCTGCGGCACCGTCACCGGGGTGCCGTGCGCTCGGGCGGAGGCGGTCGCGCGGAGGGTCGCGGTGGCCGCGCGGGTGTGGTCGCCGAGGAGCAGGGCGGCGATCCCGGCATGGATCAGGACGGTGGGGTCACCCCCGGGCCCACAGCGCCCGGCCGCCGCCTTCAGCAGCTCACGCGCGTCCTCGTACCGCCCGTCGAACGCAGCCACCAGCCCACGCAGCGTGCCGGGCCCCGCGACACCGAGCCGCCCGGCCACACGAACGGCCTCACCCAGGCGGCGTACGTCCCCGGTGTAGATGGCGGCCTCGGTGGCTCGGGCCAGGAGGTGGGCGGCGGGGGTGAGGGGGGCGGGGATGTCGGTGGCGGGGGCTGGGGCGGGAGTAGTGGAGGGCGGGCTGCCGGAAGCGGAGGCGCCCGAGGCCGGGGTGGCTGAGGCCAGGCCGCCAGAAACGGAGGAACCCAAAGCCGGAACACCAAAGGCAAGGCCGACAGCCCCAGCCCGGCCAAGGTCGATCCGCACCGCAGCATCCCCCACCCCGACACCCCCCACCCCAACCGCCGCCACAAGCAGCGCATCGAACGCCTCCGTCGCGTTCCCCGCCCGCAGCGCCAGTACCCCGCTCAGCGCATCGTCCGTCACAGCCGTAGCCAGCCGCCGTGCCCGGTCCCCGTCGCCCGACCGCCAGGCGTACGCGGCGGCACGGGCCAGCAGGCGGGACCGTTCGGGCGGGTCGGGGCACAGCTCGGCCGCCCGTTCCGCCAGCGCGCGTGCCAGCGGCAGCCGTCCCGCGTGCGCGGCTCTGCCGGCGGCCACGCCGAGTTCCGCGGCCAGCCGTCCGCTGGGGCCGAGCGCGCCCGCGCCCCGGTGCCAGGAGCGCCAAGGCGCCTCGCCGTCGCCGCGCAGTACGCGGGCCAGCAGGCGGTGGACGTCGCGCCGGTCGGGCGGTGAGCCCGTCTCGTAGGCCGCGATCCGCGTCCACGCGTCGCGGAAGAGCACGCCGCCCGCTCCGGCGTACGCGATCCCGGCCGCTTCGGCGGCGTCCAGGCACCGGGTGTCGAGCCGGGCGGCCATGACGGCGCGCAGGAAGGCGTCGGTGGGGACCGGGTACTGGTCGGCCGCGGCAAGGAGGAGGAGCAGACGGGTGTCGTCGGGCAGCGCCCGTATCTCCGCCCGGCGTTCGCGCAGCAGCGTCGGGGCCAGTGCCGCCGGTTGTGTGGGGAGCGGGTCGAGGCCCGTCGCCTGGCGGTCGGTGAGGCGCGGGACGAGTTCGGCGGCGGCGCGCGGATCGCCGTACACGGCACGCAGTACGCGCACGCGGACGCCTTCGGGAAGGCTCGCGGCCAGTTGGTGCCACGCGTCCGCCGGCTGTCGTGGCGAAGTGCGGTCGAGAGGTGGGGGGTTCACCGGAGTCACCACACAAAAGACGTTACTGGCGGGTTAGTTGAAGCGTAAAGACCGGCGATTTCACCGATGCGGCGCGCGTAGACCGGCTCGACACTCCTGACAACCCCACACGTTTCAGGAGGCATCATGCAGCGCCACAAGCGTCGCATCGCCACGGCTCTGACGGCCGTGGCCTCATCGCTCCTTCTGTCACTCACTCTCTCCCCCACACCCGCGCACGCCGCCACCCACGATCCCGTCGTCTTCGTGCACGGCCTGAGCAGCTCGGCGAGCAGCTGGGACGACTGGGCCGGCTACTTCCGGGCCGACGGCTACTCCGCCGCCGAGCTGGACGCCT
>NZ_BNBM01000009.1:355736-403691 GCF_014655715.1 Streptomyces lanatus
GACCGCCCAGCAGCTCTCGACCGAGATCAAGAACGTGCTCGCCCGGACCGGCGCCTCGAAGGTGGACCTGGTCGTCCACTCCATGGGCGCGCTCGGTGCCCGCTATTACCTCAAGAACCTCGGCGGCACGTCGTACGTGGACGACTTCGTCTCGACGGCCGGTACGAACCACGGCACGTCCACCGCCTCGTGGTGCGCGTGGCTGTACACCTCCTGCGCGGAGATGAACACGGGCAGCTCGTTCCTGACCGCCCTCAACTCGGGGGACGAGACCCCGGGCAGTGTGTCGTACGCCAGCTACTGGTCGAACTGCGACGACGCGCTCACGCCCGACACCACCGCGATCCTGAACGGCGCCACCAATGTCGAGGTCGGCTGCGTCTCGCACACCGATATGAACAACGACCAGGGCGTGTACGAGCAGGTCCGGGACTTCATCGGCTGACGGCCGACGAAACCGCCCCGACGACAGCGGGGGTGCGCGGGCCCCGTACGGGGGACAATCGGGTGTGAGTCCCGTCTTCCCGGGAGGTCCCCCATGGCCCTGAGGTCCACCGGCTCCGGCAAGGTGTCACGGGATGCCGTGCACCATCCGCTGTTCGCCCGTTTCTACGCCCGCATCAGCGTCAATGCCGAGACGAAGATGGGCATGGCCGGCATCCGCGACCGGCTGCTGGCCGGGCTGTCCGGCCGGGTGATCGAGATCGGGGCCGGCAACGGTCTGAACTTCGCGCACTATCCGAGCACCGTCTCGGAGGTCGTCGCCATCGAACCGGAGCGCGTGCTGCGGAAGTTGGCGGTGGAGTCCGCGCTGCGCGCCGGGGTGCCGGTGGATGTGGTGCCGGGCGCGGCGGAGGCACTGCCGGTCAAGAGCGAGGCCTTCGACGCGGTGGTGCTGTCGCTGGTGATGTGCAGCGTGCGGGATGTGCCGCGGGCGCTCGCGGAGGTCCGGCGGGTGCTGCGCCCGGGCGGTGTGGTGCGGTTCTTCGAGCACGGCCGGGGCGGCGGTCGCGCGATGCTCCTCACCCAGCGCGCCCTGGACCGGACGGTGTGGCCGCTGGTGAGCGGCGGCTGCCATGTCTCCCGCGATCCGGTCGCGGCACTGCGGGAGGTCGGCTTCGAGCTCGGGCCCTGCCGACAGGTGATGATGCCGGAGGAGGGGCCGACGCTGCCCTCCTCGTACTGCACGCTGGGCACGGCATGGCGACCGCCGGTCGGGCCCGAGTAGTCACAGGCTCCACTGGCGCAGTTCCCGCGCGATGTCCTGCACCGATGCCTCGCCGCTCTTCACCAGGCGGGCCAGGTCGCGTACCTGCTCCGGCGAGGTGACGACCTTGAGCCCGCTGGCGACGAGGTAGGCGTAGGCGACCGCGGAGGCGAACAGGGCGTTGGAGCGCTCCAACGCGGGGACGTGGATGAGGAGTTGGAGGAGGGCCGCGGCCCGGGCGTGCGGGCTGTCGTAGACGGGGACGTCGAATATCTCGGCCTGATGGCGTGCGACGGCGGCGACGAGGGCTCCCCAGTCGGTGACCTCGGGATCCCCCGGCGTCCGCTTCTCGGCGAGCATGAGCAGCCAGGCAAGGTCGATGTTCAGTTCGTTCAACGGATCAGTGGCGACCTTCGCGCGAGCCCTCACGGTCGGCGCCGAACTCCTCGACGAACACCGACTCGTACTGCTTCATGAAATCGGCCGCGGCCTCCACGAACGTATGGCCGACTTCGCCGGTGTCCTGTTTGACCAGTTCCTCTATGTAGCGGTTGACGCTCATGCCGCGGGCCAGGGCACGCTCGCGGGCGGCGCGGGCCGTGCCCTCGTCCACTCTCACGTTCAGCTGAGTCTTCGCCATACCTAGAAGCTAGCGCGGAAGCGCTAGCACCGGCAAGGGTGCGGCCCGGGCCATGGAGGGTGCCCCTTACACCGATATCGGGGGCCCGACCTGGGGCGGAGAGCGACCAGGACCTCGGACGGATACTGGTGTGCGTTGGATCACATTACGCTCGGCGGGGACGAGGGTCGTCGAGTCGTCGAGTCCGTTCCGCGAGGAGGCGGTCTTGTCCACAGCAGCTGCCCAGTACGTCCCGGGTCCCGCGTCGGCCGACGGTGTGGCCGCCCGCGCCCGGGGGCTGACCAAGGCGTACGGCTCGGGCGAGACGACGGTGCTCGCCCTCGACGCGGTGGACGTGGACATCGCGCGCGGCCGCTTCACGGCGGTCATGGGGCCGTCGGGCTCCGGAAAGTCCACGCTGATGCACTGTCTGGCGGGGCTCGACAATGTCTCGGCGGGGCAGGTGTGGCTCGGCGACACCGAGATCACGGGGCTGAAGGACCGCGAGCTGACGCGGCTGCGGCGGGACCGGATCGGGTTCATGTTCCAGTCCTTCAACCTGATCCCCACCCTGAACGCGGCCGAGAACATCACGCTCCCCATGGACATCGCGGGCAAGAAGCCCGACGAGAAGTGGCTGGACCAGGTCATCGACACCCTCGGGCTGCGGGACCGGCTGGCGCACCGGCCGTCCCAGCTCTCCGGCGGTCAGCAGCAGCGCGTCGCCTGCGCCCGCGCGCTGGCCTCCCGGCCGGAGCTGATCTTCGCGGACGAGCCGACCGGCAACCTGGACTCGCGGGCCGGTCTGGAGGTCCTCGGCTTTCTGCGGGACGCCGTCGACCAGCTGGGACAGACCGTCGTGATGGTCACCCACGATCCGGGCGCCGCCGCCCACTCCGACCTGGTGCTGTTCCTGGGCGACGGACGGATCGTGGACGAGATGGAGCGCCCGACGGCGGAGGCCGTACTGGAGCGCATGCGCCTCTTCGCCGGTACCAACCCCATGGCGAGCGACCAGGCCCCTCCCCCAGAGCCGCCCGAGAAGGGCTGACCGGTGCTCAAGGCGACGCTCAGGAGCTTCCTCGCCCACAAGGGGCGACTGCTGCTGTCGGCGCTGGCGGTGATCCTCTCCGTGGCGTTCGTCGCGGGCAGCCTGATCTTCTCGGACACCGTCAGCCGCACCTTCGACCGGCTCTTCGCCTCGACGGCCGCCGATGTCACGGTGACCCCGAAGGAGACCCTCGACGAGACGATCCCCTCGGGACAGACCCTGACCCTGCCCGCCTCGCTCGCCGACCGCCTCGCCAAGGTCGACGGTGTGGCGGCGGCACGCCCGGACGTGGACGTCGAGGGCATCACCGTCGCCGACAAGGACCGCGAGTCCGTGGGCCCCACCACCGGCGCCCCCACCATCGGCACCGCCTGGAACCCGACCGAGCGCAGCCCCGTCGAGCTCACCTCCGGTCACGCCCCCAAGGGCGACGGTCAGGTCATGATCGACGCCGACACCGCCGACGACAAGGACGTACGGATCGGCGACCGGCTGACCGTCATCGGGCAGGAGGGCTCGTTCCCGGTCGAGGTCGTCGGCATCGTCACCTTCACGACCACCAACCCCGGTGCCGCCCTGGTCTTCTTCGACACCCCGACCGCGCAGACCAAGCTGATCGGCGACCCGAAGGGCGCCACCAGCATCTCGCTCGACGCGGCGGAGGGGGTCAGTGACGCGGACCTGAAGCGGCGGGTTGCCGCCGCCCTGGACAGCGGCGCCTACGAGTTGCGCACCGCCGACGAGCAGGCCGAGTCGGACGTCGAGCAGCTCGGCGGATTCCTCGACATCATCAAATATGTGATGCTCGGCTTCGCCGGGGTCGCCGTCCTCGTGGGCGTCTTCCTGATCGTCAACACCTTCTCCATGCTGATCGCCCAGCGCACCCGTGAACTGGGCCTATTGCGGGCGCTCGGCGCGGACCGGCGCCAGGTGCGGCGCTCGGTGCTCACCGAGGCGCTGCTGCTGGGCCTGGTCGGCTCGACGGCGGGCCTCGCGGCCGGGATCGGGCTGGCCGTAGGACTCATCGAGTTGATGGGCCTGATGGGCATGAACATCAGGACGACGGAGATGGTCATCGGCTGGGGGACGCCGGTGACCGCGTACGTCGTGGGCCTGGGCGTCACCTTCGTGGCCGCGTATCTCCCGGCCCGCCGCGCGGCGGGCGTCTCGCCGATGGCGGCGCTCGCGGACGCCGAGATCGCCGACATCGGACGGCCGCTGCGGCTGCGCGCGATCGTGGGCTCGGTGGTCGGGGCGGCCGGGGCGGCGGCGCTGGTGGGCTGTGCGACGGCGTCGAAGACCTCGTCGGCGGCGTCCCTGCTGGGCCTCGGGGTGCTCCTGACCCTGATCGCGACGGTGATCGCGGGACCGCTCCTCGTGCGGCCCGTGATCCGGGTGCTCGGCGGCGCCTTCCCGGCCGTCTTCGGCTCGATCGGCCGGATGAGCCAGCGCAACGCCCTGCGCAATCCGCGCCGCACCGGGGCCACCGCGGCGGCGCTGATGGTGGGCCTCGCCCTGGTGGGCGGGATGTCGGTGGCGAGCGCCTCGATGACCAAGTCCTTCGACCAGCAGATCGACAAGACGCTGGGCGCCGACTTCGTGGTGCAGAACGCCAACTTCGTGCCGTTCCCACGGGAGATCACCGAGCGGATCCGCGACACCGAGGGCGTCGGGCTCGTCGTACGCTTGCAGTTCACCACGATCGCCGTACGCCTCCCGGACGGCGACCGCGTCAAGACGACCGCCGCGGCCTACGAACCGAAGCTGGACGAGGTCGCCAACATCACCTACGCCCAGGGCGACTCGGCCGCCGCGCTCGCGGCAGGGCACCTCGCCATGGACAAGGACTTCGCCGAGGATCATGGGGTACGGCTCGGCAGCACCGTCCCCGTCGAGTTCCAGGGCGACCGGAGGGCCGAGCTGACGGTGGGCGCCCTCACCGACCAGGAGTCCGCGGACGGGTTCGGCTCGCAGGGCGGGATCTACTTCGGTCTCGCCACGCTGGAGAAGTACGCGCCGGGCGGGCAGGACGCGGCCGTGTACGTCAACGCCGCCTCCGGCACGGGCGCGGACGATCTGCGGGCCGGCCTGGAGAAGACACTCGATCCCTATCCGCAGGTCCAGGTCCGCGACATCGCCGACTACAAGGACCTGGTGCACGACCAGATCGCCGTACTGCTGTATCTCGTGTACGCCCTGCTCGGGCTAGCGATCATCATCGCGGTGCTCGGCGTCGTCAACACCCTTGCCCTGTCGGTCGTGGAGCGCACCCGGGAGATCGGGCTGCTGCGGGCCATCGGGCTGGCCCGGCGGCAGCTGCGGCGGATGATCCGGCTGGAGTCGGTGGTGATCGCCGTATTCGGCGCGGTGCTGGGGCTTGCGCTCGGGCTGGTGTGGGGCGTGTGCACCCAGCAGGTGCTGGCTCTCCAGGGCATGAACGCGCTGGCGATCCCCTGGGGCACGATCGTCGCGGTGATGATCGGCTCGGCGGTGGTGGGGGTCGTGGCGGCGCTGCTGCCGGCGTTGCGTGCATCGCGCATGAATGTGCTGGCGGCTATCGCGCACGAATGATGGAATCGCGGAAGGCCCTCAAGTCCCTTACTGGTGAGGAGAGTTCATGCCGCAATCCCTGAGCCCACGCCCCTTCCGCTTCGGCGTCAACCTGATGACCTCCGCCCCGGCCGACGAATGGCGGGCCAAGTGCCGCCGCGCCGAGGAACTGGGCTACGACGTGATCCTGGTCCCCGACCACCTGGGCATGCCGGCACCGTTCCCGGCCCTGGTCGCGGCGGCCGAGGCCACCGAGCGGGTGCGCCTGGGCACGTTCGTGCTGAACGCGGGCCTGTGGAACCCGACGTTGCTCGCCCGCGAGGTGGCGACCACCGACGCGCTGACCGGCGGACGCCTCGAACTCGGCCTGGGCGCCGGCTATGTGCAGGCGGAGCACGACTCGGCGGGCCTGCCCTTCGGCACTCCGGGCGAGCGTGTGGACCATCTGCGGCGCACGGTCGAGGAGCTACGGCGGCTCCTGGAATCCGAGTCGTACCAGCCGCGGCCGGTCCAGAAGCCCCGGGTGCCGCTGCTGATCGGCGGCAATGGTGACCGCGTGCTGCGGCTGACCGCCGAGCACGCCGACATCGCGGCGTTCGGGGGCGCGTACCCCGACCCGAAGAGCACGACCGGGCGGCTGGTCCCCGTCACGGCCGAGCGGCTCGACGAGCGGGTGGCCCGGTACCACGGGTTCGCCACGGAGCCCGCCGAGCTGAATCTGCTCCTCCAGATGGTGACCGTGACGCAGGACCGCGAGGCCGTCATCCAGCCCCTCCTCGACCGGGTCCCGGAGCTGACCCTCGACCAGGCGCTGGCGCTGCCCATCCTCTTGATCGGCACCCTGGAGCAGATCACCGCGCAGGTGCTGGCCCAGCGCGAGCGGTACGGGTTCTCGTATCTGACCGTGCTGGAGCCGTACATGGAGGCGTTCGCGCCGGTGATCGAGGAGCTGCGCGGCAAGTAGCCGTCCGCATACCGGAATTCCACGCCCCGTTCCGCCGCCCGTGATGGGATCGCGCCATGACTGATCTGCGGATACGGGCCGCCACGGCCGACGACCTCGACACCGTGCTGGCCTTCTGGAAGACGGCCGCCGAGGGCACGAGCATCAGCGACGACCGGGACGGCGTGGAGCGGCTGGTCGCCCGCGACCCCGAGGCGCTGATCCTGGCCGAGCTGGAGGGCGAGCTGGTCGGCACGGTGATCGCGGGCTTCGACGGCTGGCGTTGCCATCTGTACCGGCTGGCGGTGCACCCGGAGCGTCGACGCGGGGGCATCGGCTCGGCGCTGCTCGCCGCCGCGGAGGAGCGCTTCGTACGGCTGGGCGGGCGTCGCGGTGACGCGATGGTGCTGGGGCGCAACGAGACCGCGCATCATGCCTGGCGCGCGGCCGGGTACACGCCCGAGGAGCAGTGGCGGCGGTGGGTGAAGCCGCTCACGGACTGACTGCTTTGCCGACCCTTTACTATTGGGGGAAACTTCGGTCCTCTCATGAAAGGTGTGAGCGTCCGCCCATGGGCGAGCCTCCCAGTAGCAGACATCGAGCGATCCTCCCCACCCTGTCCGATCATGGGACGGAGGTGACCCGATGACCGAAGTGCTCCTCCTTCTGGTGGCGATCCTGCTGTCGCTCGCCTGCGGTGCCTTCGTCGCGGCCGAGTTCTCACTGACCACCGTCGAGCGTGCCGAGCTGGAGCGGGCGGTGGAGCGCGGCGACCGGGGTGCCGCGGGCGCCCTGAAGGCCGTACGGAATCTGACCTTCCAGCTCTCCGGGGCCCAGCTCGGCATCACAGTCACCAACCTGGTCGTCGGCATGCTCGCCGAGCCGTCCATCGCCGCGCTGCTCGCGGGCCCGCTGGAGTCGATGGGGATCTCCCGCTCGACGGCGAGCTCGGTCGCGCTGGTGATCGGCACAGGCCTGTCGACCGTGGTGCTGATGGTCGTCGGTGAGCTGGTGCCGAAGAACTGGGCGATCTCCTCGCCCCTGGCCGTGGCCAAGCGGGTCGGCAACGCCCAGCGCTGGTTCAGCGCGGCCTTCCGCCCCTTCATCACCCACCTCAACAACACGGCGAACCGCATCGTGCGCCGCTTCGGCGTGGAGCCCACCGAGGAACTGGCCGCGGCCCGCGGTCCTCAGGAGCTGGCCGCCCTCGCCCGGCACTCCGCGCGGGAGGGCGCCCTGGAGGCGGACACCGCCGAGCTCTTCGTACGGACCCTGAACCTGGCCGACCTGACCGCGGAGAACGTGATGACCCCGCGTGTCCAGGTGGTCGCCCTGGACGCCCAGGCGACCTGCGAGGACGTGGCGAACGCGACGCGGGCGACCGGGCTGTCCCGGTTCCCCGTCTACCGCGGCAGCCTCGACGCGGTCGTGGGCACGGCACACATCAAGGACGTCCTCGCGGTACCCGCCGAGCGCCGCCCCCGCGTCCCCGTCTCCGAGCTGATGCGCGAACCCCTCCTCGTCCCCGAGACCCTGACCGTCGACCGACTCCTCGACCGGCTCTCCGGCAAGCGCACCATGGCCGTGGTCATCGACGAGTACGGCGGTACGGCCGGTGTGGCCACGCTGGAGGACATCGTCGAGGAGGTCGTCGGCGAAGTGCGGGACGAGCACGACCCGCACGAGACGCCCGACCTCGCCCGCGCGGGCGTCGACGACGACGGCCGGGAGCTGTTCTCGGCCGACGGTTCCGCGCGGATGGACCAGCTCGCGCGCGTGGGCCTCAGGGCGCCCGAGGGGCCTTACGAGACCCTGGCCGGGCTCGTCGCCCATGAACTCGGCCGCATCCCCGCCGTCGGCGACCGCGTCGAGGTCACCGGCTGGCGGCTCGACGTCGTGGACGCCTCGGGGCGCCGGGCCGCGCGCGTGCTGCTGCACGCGCCGCTCGACGACTCGGCGGAACACGGGAAGGAGGACGGACGATGACCGCCCTGCAGCTGTTCATCGGTTTTCTGACGCTGGTCGTCAACGCCTTCTTCGTGGGCGCCGAGTTCGCGCTGATCTCGGTGCGGCGCTCACAGATCGAGCCGTACGCCGAGGAGGGCGACCGGCGCGCCAAGAGCGTGCTGTGGGGTCTGCGGCATGTGTCCGCCCTGATGGCGGCGGCGCAGCTCGGCATCACACTGTGCACGCTGGTGCTCGGTGTGGTCGCCGAACCGGCCATCGAGCACCTCCTGGAGCCGGTGTTCCACGCGGTGGGCGTGCCGGAGGGCGCCGGGCGCGTGGTGTCCTTCGTGATCGCGCTGACGCTGGCCACCTACCTCCACATGCTGCTCGGCGAGATGGTGCCGAAGAACATCGCGCTGGCCGAGCCGGTGCGCAGCGCCCTGCTGCTCGGCCCGCCGCTGGTCACGCTCGCCCGGGCGCTGCGGCCGGTGATCTTCACGATCAACGCCTTCGCCAACGCCCTGCTGAAGCTGCTGCGCGTCGAGACCAAGGACGAGGTCACCGCGACCTTCTCCGACGCCGAACTGGCCCGGCTGGTGCGGGACTCCGGCGAGGCCGGCCTGATCGACGACCGCGCGCGGGAGCGGCTGCACGACGCCCTGGAACTGGGCCGCCGACCCGTGCGTGACGTGGTGCTTCCGCTGGAGAGCGTCGTCTACGCGCGCGTGGGCGTCACGCCGGAGGAGCTGGAGCGGCTGTCGGCCGAGTCGGGCTTTTCCCGCTTCCCGGTCGTCGACGAGGGCCGCCACATCGTCGGCTACCTCCATGTGAAGGACGCGCTGGACGCCGTCACCCAGGACGTGCCGTTCGAGGTGGCGGACATGCGGTCCATCGCGCGCGTACGGGAGAGCACGCCGCTGGACGACGTCCTGACGGCGATGCGGGGCAGCCGTACGCATGTGGCGGCGGTCTCGGGCGGCGACGGGCGGCTGGCGGGCCTGGTGACGATGGAGGACGTGCTGCGGGAGCTGTTCGGGCAGCGGACCTGACGGCCTCGGCGGAACTGGTACCCGGGCCGACCGACCGACGGGTATGGAGCCCGGTTACCATTTCTGTCGCCATGCAGACGAACCCCATATACAGCAGCCTGGTCGCGATCGGCGACTCCTTCACCGAGGGCATGTCGGACCTCCTCCCGAACGGCACCTACCGGGGCTGGGCCGACCTCCTCGCGGGGCGGATGGCCGCCCGCAACCCCGATTTCCGGTACGCCAACCTCGCGGTGCGCGGGAAGCTGATCGGGCAGATCGTCGAGGAGCAGGTGGACGTGGCCGCCGCGATGGGCGCCGATGTGATCACGCTCGTCGGCGGGCTCAATGACACGCTGCGGCCCAAGTGCGACATGGGGCGGGTGCGCGGCCTGCTGGAGGAGGCCGTGGAGAAGCTCGCCCCGGCCTGCCGGCAGCTGGTGCTGATGCGCAGCCCTGGGCGGCAGGGGCCGGTCCTGGAGCGGTTCCGGCCGCGTATGGAGGAGCTGTTCGTCTGCGTCGACGAGCTGGCCGAGCGGCACGGGGCGGTCGTCGTCGACCTGTACGGGGCCCCGTCGCTCTCCGATCCCCGCATGTGGGACGTGGACCGGCTGCATCTGACGGCGGACGGGCATCGCCGGGTCGCCGAGGCCGTGTGGCAGTCGCTCGGCCACGACCCCGAGGACACCGAGTGGCGGACCCCGATGCCGGCCACGGTGCCCCCGGGGTGGGTCACCCGACGGGTCGCCGACGCGCGGTTCGCACGGCAGTACCTGCTGCCGTGGATCGGGCGCCGGCTGACCGGCCGGTCCTCCGGGGACGGTCTGCCCGCGAAGCGACCCGAACTCCTGCCGTACGAGGGTCCGGCGGCGTAGGCCGCTTCGCTGAGCCCTGTGCGCTAACGCCGGGACGCGGCCCGGCTCCGCCGGTAGACGACCGTCCCGGCGATCAGCAGCGCCCCGCTGGCGGCGATGCCTCCGATGATGCTCTCGGCGCCGGTCTCCGGCAGGTGGGGGTGATCCGGCTTCCCGGGCGGCGTCTTGGTCGGCGTCGGCTCGGGCGTGGGCTCGTGGGTGGGGGGCGGCGTGTGGGTCTTGGTGGGCGTCGGGGTGGGGGTGGGGTGTTCCTCGCGGCCGTAGCCGTGATCGTCGCCGTGGCCGTACCCGTGATCGTCGCCGTAGCCGTAGCCGTGGTCGTCGGGCTTCTCGTCGCCGTAGCCGCTCGGCTCCTCGGAACCGTAGCCGTAGCCGTAGCCGCTCGGCTTCTCGTCGCCGTAGCCGTGGTGGGTCGGCTTGTCCGGGCCGTAGCCCTGGTGGCTGGGCGTCTCGTGGCCGTAGCCGCTCGGCTGCTCCGAACCGTAGCCCTGGTCGGCCGGGTTCTCGGTGCCATAGCCCTGGCTGCTCGGCTCCTCGGTGCCGTATCCGGAGTTTCCATATCCCGAGGAGTCGTTTCCGGCGGCGGGCTGCGGCAGGTGGAGGTCGCTGAACCTTTCATTCACCTCCTCGAATTCGCCCTGGATCTCATCGAATTTCTCCTGCATCCTGCCGAATTTCTCGTCCAGCTGCGCCGGGTCCCATGGATCCGCCTGGCCCGGCAGTGCGGCGGCGGAGTTCACCAGGGCTCCCTGCGTGTGCGGTGCGGCCGCGGACGACGATGTGCCGTAGAGGGACAGGGCGCTGGTCGCGGCGGCGGCCACGATCAATCCCCTGGTCAGAGCCTGTCGCATTCTCGTTTTCTCTCTCTCGGACGGAATGGGGAAGCCGACGTCGTTCAATGTCGTACGTTCACACTCGCCACGACGTGCAGACTATGAACGAAATGTGAAGGCCCCGGGAAACCGGAACGCGTCGGCCGCCGATGAATTCACCCGAACGCCCGACCCGGAGCGATATCCCTCTCGTCTCCGTCGGTCGTATCCGTCGCGCGTCCGTCTCGCAGTGCGGGCGACGGACGGCGCGCGGAGCGCCCCGGGTAAACTCCGTGCACGTGACTTCTGCGCCCGCCAAGCCCCGCATCCCGAACGTCCTCGCCGGACGCTACGCATCCACCGAGCTCGCCACGCTCTGGTCCCCCGAGCAGAAGGTGAAGCTCGAGCGGCAGCTCTGGCTCGCCGTGCTGCGGGCCCAGAAGGACCTCGGCATCGAGGTGCCGGACGCGGCGATCGCCGACTACGAGCGCGTCCTCGACACCGTCGACCTGGCCTCCATCGCCGAGCGCGAGAAGGTCACGCGGCACGACGTGAAGGCGCGGATCGAGGAGTTCAACGACCTCGCCGGGCACGAGCACGTACACAAGGGCATGACGTCCCGTGACCTCACGGAGAACGTCGAGCAGCTTCAGATCCGGCTCTCCCTGGAGCTGATGCGCGACCGTACGGTGGCCGTGCTGGCGCGTCTGGGCAAGCTGGCCGGGGAGTACGGCGAGCTGGTCATGGCCGGCCGCTCGCACAATGTCGCCGCGCAGGCCACGACGCTGGGCAAGCGCTTCGCGACCGGCGCCGACGAGCTGCTCGTCGCGTACAGCCGGGTCGAGGAGCTGCTGGGCCGCTATCCGCTGCGCGGTATCAAGGGCCCGGTCGGCACGGCGCAGGACATGCTGGACCTGCTGGGCGGGGACGCCTCGAAGCTCGCCGACCTGGAGGACCGGATCGCCGGGCACCTGGGCTTCTCGCAGGCGTTCACCTCGGTCGGCCAGGTCTACCCGCGCTCGCTGGACTACGAGGTCGTCACCGCGCTGGTGCAGCTGGCGGCGGCGCCGTCGTCGCTGGCGAAGACCATCCGGCTGATGGCCGGGCACGAGTTGGTCACCGAGGGCTTCAAGCCGGGCCAGGTCGGTTCCTCCGCGATGCCGCACAAGATGAACACGCGGTCCTGTGAGCGCGTGAACGGCCTGATGGTGATCCTGCGCGGCTACGCCTCGATGACGGGCGAGCTGGCGGGCGACCAGTGGAACGAGGGCGATGTGTCCTGCTCGGTGGTGCGCCGGGTCGCGCTGCCGGACGCGTTCTTCGCGCTGGACGGCCTGTTGGAGACGTTCCTGACGGTGCTCGACGAGTTCGGCGCCTTCCCGGCCGTCGTGGCGCGTGAACTGGACCGGTACCTGCCCTTCCTCGCCACCACCAAGGTGCTGATGGGCGCGGTGCGTGCGGGCGTCGGCCGTGAGGTGGCACACGAGGCGATCAAGGAGAACGCCGTCGCCTCCGCGCTGGCGATGCGTGAGCAGGGCGCCGAGCGCAATGAGCTGCTCGACAAGCTGGCGGCCGACGAGCGCCTCCCGCTCGACCGTGCCGAGCTGGACGCGCTGATGGCCGACAAGCTGTCCTTCACCGGCGCGGCGGCCGACCAGGTCGGCGTCGTCGTGGGCGGCGTCGAGGAGATCGTGAAGCAGCGCCCGGAGGCGGCGGCGTACACGCCCGGGGCGATCCTCTGACGCCTCCCAGGCCATGACGCGCTTCACTCAGGCGGAGCTGGAGGCCGCCCGCGACCGACTCGTCCCGGACGTGGTCGCGGACGGCCTCCACGTCCTGTTCTGCGGTATCAACCCCGGTCTGATGACCGCCGCGACCGGCCATCACTTCGCCCGCCCCGGCAACCGGTTCTGGCCCGTCCTGCATCTGTCCGGCTTCACGCCGCGGCTCATGAAGCCGGCGGAGCAGGGGGAGTTGCTGTCCTACGGGCTCGGCATCACGAACGTCGTCGCACGGGCGACCGCGCGGGCGGACGAGCTGAGCGCCGACGAGTACCGCGAGGGCGGGCGGCTGCTGGCGGCGAAGGTGACGCGGCTCAGGCCGCGTTGGCTGGCCGTCGTGGGGGTCACCGCGTATCGCGCGGCGTTCGACGACCGCAGGGCCCAGGTGGGGCCTCAGGAGCGGGTGATCGGGGGCACGCGCGTGTGGGTGCTGCCGAATCCGAGCGGGCTGAACGCGCATTGGACGGCGGCGACGATGGCGGAGGAGTACGGGCGGTTGCGGGTGGCGGCGGCCGAGGTGTGACGGGTCGGGGCGGGGCTCAGGGTGGGTCGAACTCCGTCACCATGAGCAGGAGTTCGGGCACGGCCTCCGGGTTCCGATCGGCGACGGCCAGGGTGACATAGCGGCCCGTGCCGGTCGCGCTCCAGGTGTGCAGGTCGTCGGCCCGGGTACCGAGCACGACCCACGCCTCGGCTATCTCCTCTCCCCGGTCGCGCCGCTCCATGAAGGTCACGCTCCCCCAGCACGACCCCTTTCCCCATCGCTCGTCGAACAGCAGCACAAGCGCGGCCTCATAGGCGTAGAGATCGTCCGTGCTCGGCCATGAGCCCGGCCCTAACTCGGCTATGTAGTAGCCCGGTCCGCCCAGGGGGAACTCCGTCCTGTCGCGCTCCGTGGGAAAGGGCTCGGTGCACAGCAGGTCGGTCAGGGCCAGATCCTTCGCGACGTCCATGTGATCCAGTATTGCCGCCGCCACTGACAATTGGTGTGCCGTCAGGCATCCCGGCGTCGCACGCTCCACGCCCCCGCCGCCAACGCGCCCACGGTCCACAGCGCGGTCACCGCCAGCCCCGACCAGGGGCCGAGTGTGCCGTCGTACGTCTGGTGCAGGGCGATCTGGCCGGCCTTGTCGGGCATGAAGTCGGCCACAGTGCCCGCTGCGTCGCCGATGACGAAGGACACGACGAGGATGAACGGGATGAGCAGGGAGAGCGTGGCCACTCCGCTGCGGAGCAGGGCGGTGAGGCCGGCCGCGAACAGGGCCATGAGCATGAGGTAGACCCCGCAGCCCAGCACCCCGCGCACCTGCTCGGCCGTAGTGAGGCCGCTCGCCGCCGAACCGAGGCCCGCGCGTGCCACCGCCAGCGCCGTGCCCGCGGTGACCAGCCCGGCGAGCAGCGCAGGCACGGCGACGGCCGTGACCTTGGCCGCGAACCACCGCCCTCGCCGCGGCACCGAGGCCAGCGTCAGCCGGAGCGCACCCCCGTGGTACTCCGACGACATGGCCAGGGCACCGAACGAGACGGCGGCGATCTGACCGGGCAGTACTCCGGACAGTGCGGTGAAGAGCGGGTCGAAGTCCGGCTCGGAGCTCCCGTCGGCGGCGGCCAGCGCGGAGAACGCGGTGGTGGCGGCGAACAGCGCCAGCAGCGCTCCCGGCAGTGAGCGAAGCGTACGGATCTTGAGCCACTCCGAGTGGAGTGCGGGCGCGAATGCCATGGTTCAGGCCTCCTGGGGCTGTGCGGTGAACTCGGTCTCGGTGGCCGTCAGGTCGAGGTAGGCCTGCTCCAAGGTGCCTTCCTCGGCGGCGAGTTCGAGAAGCGGAACGCCTGCCTGGGAGGTGAGGCGGCCGATGTCGTCCACGCGTGCGTGGCGCACCGTCCAGTGCCCGTCCTCGTGCTGGACGGCGTCGTAGCCGTGCCCGGCGAGCGCGGTTCTGAGCGCGGTGGCGTCCGGGGTGCGGATGCGGACGCGGGGTTCCACGCGTGCGTGGATGAACTCCCGCATCGGGGTGTCGGCCAGCAGCCGCCCTCGACCGAGGACCACCAGATGGTCGGCGAAGGACGCGGTCTCGTTCATGAGATGGCTGGAGACCAGGACCGTGCGCCCCTCCCCCGCGAGCCGGCGCAGCAACTCGCGGATCCAGATGATGCCTTCGGGGTCGAGGCCGTTGGACGGCTCGTCGAGCAGCACGACCTCGGGGTCGCCGAGGAGGGCCCCGGCGATGCCGAGCCGCTGGCGCATGCCCAGGGAGTACGTCTTCACCCGGCGCCGGGCCACCGACGCGAGCCCGGTCTCCTCCAGCACCTCGTCGACCCGGCGTTCAGGGATGCGGTTGCTGACCGCGAGGACACGGAGGTGATCGCGGCCGGTACGGGAGCCGTGCGCGGCCTGGGCCTCCAGCAACGCACCCACATGACGGAGGGGTTCGTGCAGCGTCGGGTAGGCACGGCCGCCGATCGTGGCGGTGCCCGAGGTCGGCCGGTCGAGGCCGAGCACGAGCCGCATGGTGGTGGACTTTCCGGCGCCGTTGGGGCCGAGGAAGCCGGTGACACGGCCGGGGAGGACGGTGAAGGTGAGGTCGTCCACGGCTCGTCCGGTGCCGTACTCCTTGGTGAGCTGCTGGACTTCGATGCTGGTCATGGCAGCAGCCTGACCGTCGAGCCCGGCCGCTGCCCTCCCCCGCCGGTGGAGATCGGCTCCCCCGTGCGGGGGAGGCCCGTTGTCAGTGGTGGCTGGCACGATGACGAAATGGTCCGCTTGCTGCGCCCGTTCGGTCGGGCGGTGACATACACACGGTGGCTGCATCTGTGCATCGCCATCGTGTGGCCCGCTCTGTGGCTGTTCGTCCAGGAGGCGTGGTGGACCTGGGTGGTGGCGGGTGTGGCGCTCGCCCCGGCGGCTCTGGTGCCCGCGATGCGGACCGTGGAGGGGCTCCAGGCGAGGCTGCTGCTGACCGGTCACCGGCATGACGAGGAGGGCGCCGGCATCGTCGTCGCGCCGTCCGCCACCTGGGGCGACCGGGGACGGCTCGTCGTCTGGCTGGAAGCGCGGCTGGTGCTGGGCTGGCTGACCACGACGGTCTCCGCCCAACTGGTCTTCGCCCTGGTCGACTTGAGCGCGGCGCCGTTCGGCCGGGACTTCGAGGAGGGCCGGCTGTCCCTCCTCGGCGGTCATGCCTGGTGGCACATTCTGCTCGTGCCGCCGACGCTGATCGCCCTGGCGGGGGCCGTGCTCGTCTCCGGCCACCTCGTCACGGCGCTCGCGCTGCGCCTACTGGGCCCCTCCCCCGCCGAGCGCCGCGCCGCCCTGGAGGAGCGCACCGAGCAGCTCCTGGAGCGCACGCGTATCGCCCGTGAGCTGCATGACTCGATCGGCCATGCCCTGACCGTGGCCGTGGTTCAGGCGGGGGCGGCCCGCGCGGCCGGCGATCCCGCTTTCACCGACCGGGCGTTGAGCGCCATCGAGGAGACCGGCCGGGCCGCCCTTGAGGACCTGGAACGCGTCCTCGGCGTCCTGCGCGAGTCCGAGCGGCCGGTCAGCAGCCGGCCGACGCTCACGGACGCCGACCGGCTGCTGGAGTCCGCGCGGGCGTCGGGTGCGAAGGTCGACATCGAGACGACGGGAGCGCTGGACACGGTACCCGGTCCGGTCTCCCGGGAGGGCTATCGCATCCTCCAGGAGGCACTGACCAATGTGTTGCGTCACGCGGGCGCGGTCCCGACCCGGGTCCGTATCGCCGTGGCGGACGCCGCCCTCACCCTGGAGATCCGCAATCCCCTCCCCGCGGACATACCCGGGCCCGGCAGAGGCAGCGGCCTGCGCGGGATACGCGAGCGGGCCGCCCTGCTGGGCGGACACGCGGAGACCGGACCCGACCGAGGTGACTGGCAGGTGCATGTTGAGCTGCCGGTGAGTTGATCTAGGCTGGCCGGATGCCGGTGACCGTTCTCCTCGTCGACGACGAACCCCTCGTACGCGCGGGTCTGCGGGCCGTGCTGGAGGCACAGCCGGACATCGAGGTCGTCGGGGAGGCGGCCGACGGGGCGGCGGTGATTCCGCTGGTACGGCAGCTGCGGCCGGACGTGGTCGCGATGGACGTACGGATGCCGCTGCTGGACGGGATCGAGGCCACGCGCGCGGTGCTGCGCACGGTCGACGAGCCGCCGAAGATCCTGGTCGTCACGACCTTCGAGAACGACGAGTACGTGTACGAGGCACTGCGGGCCGGTGCCGACGGCTTCCTGCTGAAGCGGGCGCGGCCGGCCGAGATCGTGCACGCGGTGCGGCTGGTCGCCGAGGGCGAGTCGCTGCTGTTCCCCGCGTCGGTGCGGCAACTCGCCGCGGAGTACGGCGACGACGGCGGCAACCGCGCGGCACGGGCGGTCCTGGACCGCGCCCGGCTGACCGAGCGGGAGGCCGAGGTGCTGCGGCTGATGGCGCGCGGGCTGTCGAACGCGGAGATCGCCGCCCGGCTGGTGGTCGGGACGGAGACGGTGAAGTCCCATGTGAGCGCCGTACTGGCGAAGCTGGGGGCGCGTGATCGCACCCAGGCGGTGATCACGGCGTACGAGTCGGGGTTCGTGGCACCGGGGTGACACGAAGTACGGCGCGATAACGGTCCGCGCGTCCTCGGTGCCCGGCACTCGCCGGTGTCGGTCCCGGCGAGTACCATCCGCCAAACATGCGCACGAGCTGGGAGGACGGACGTTGGGGCAGCTGACCGGCGGGGATCCCTCGCTGCTGCGCAGGATCAACTCCGCGGTGGTGCTGCACGCGCTGCGTGCCACGGACGCCGCCACGCTGACGGAGATCACCCGGGTGACCGGCCTGTCCCGGCCGACCGTCGAGGGCGTCGTCGAGGGGCTCATCGAGGCGGGGTACGTCGTCGAGAAGGCGGCGGACGAGAGCGTCGTCCGCCGCCAGGGTCGGCCCGCGCGACGGTTCCGGTTCCGGGCGGAGGCGGGGCATCTGCTGGGCGTGGAGATCGGCGCGCACCGGATCGCCGCGCTCCTCGCCGACCTGGACGGCCGGATCCTCGGCTCCATCGCCAAGGACGTCGACGAGACGGCTCCGGCGGACGAGCGGCTCGAACGGGTGCGTACGGCGGTCGCGGAACTGCTGCGCCGGGCCGGTGTCGCGCGGGGCTCGCTGCGGGCGGTGGGTGTCGCGACGCCGGGCATCGTGGAGGCGGACGGCACGGTGCGGCTGGGTGCCGCGCTGCCCGAGTGGACGGGACTGCGGCTGGGCGAGCGGCTGAGCCGGTCCTTCAAGTGCCCGGTGTTGGTGGAGAACGACGCCAACGCGGCGGCGGTGGCCGAGCACTGGAAGGGCGCGGCCACCGAGTCCGACGACGTGGTGTTCGTGCTGGCGGGGCTGAGCCCGGGCGCCGGTTCGCTGATCGGCGGGCAGTTGCACCGCGGGTTCGGCGGGGCCGCCGGGGAGATCGGCGCGCTGCATCTGCTGGGCCGCGAGGTGACCCCGGAGACCCTGCTGTCCACGACGGACGAGCCGCTGCGCCCCCTCGACGAGCACGCCGTGGCCGAGGTCTTCGCCCAGGCCCGCGAGGGCGACCAGCAGGCGCTCGCGGCCGTCGACCGCTTCATCCAACGCCTCGTCCACGACGTGGCCGCGCTCGTCCTCGCCCTCGACCCCGAGCTGGTCGTCGTCGGCGGCTGGGCGGCCGGGCTGGACGGCGTACTGGAGCCCCTCCACCGCGAACTGGCCCGCTACTGCCTGCGCCCCCCGGACGTCGCCCTCTCCCTCCTCGGCGAGGCCGCGGTGGCGACGGGCGCGCTGCGGCTGGCTCTCGACCATGTCGAGGAGCAGCTGTTCGCGGTGGAGGGGACGGTGACGGCTCGGCGGTGAGGGCGTCGCGCGAGCACGACGACGCTCAGCCGCAGCGGCTGCGGAGAAGTTCGACCCCGTCGCCTTCCAGGTCGTCGCAGTGCGTGGCGCGCCCGGTCATGGCCATCACCAGGGACAAGGTGGGGCCGGACACCACGGCGCCGGAACCGGTCGCGAACGGGCCGTCATCCGCGGCGAGTCTCAGTCCGTCGATGCGTCCCTTGGCGAGGACCACGAGGTCTGAGCCCCGGTAGTACTCGGCCACTCTCGTGACGACGTCGATCGGATGGTCGTGGCGGATGCCCAGCGGGCGCCGGATGTCCTCTCCGTGCACGATCGTCTCGCCCAGCATGGCCATGACGGGCAGGGGAGGCTTGGTCGTGCTCGGGACGATCCGTCGGAAGCGGTCGAGGGTCTCGGCGGGAGTCGCGCCCAGCTGCTCGGCCAGCCGCAGGGCCACCTGCTTGTCGAAGTCGAAACGGCAGCGGATCACCCCCGCCATCCAGCGCACGGCGTTGAGGCTCGCGCCCGCGGTGAGATGCGCCAGCACCTCACGCACCGTCAAACCGGCGCACAGCGAAGGCGTCTTCCAGTGGGCGTCGGACAGATCCTTGAGATCGGCCGCCAGTGCCGCTCGCTCAGTATGGATCAAGGGCCAGCTGCCGGTCTCGCGGCCCAGGTCCGCTGTCGGCTCCGGATCGGTCATGAGGGAAGGTCTCCTGTCACGGGGCGCTCTGCGTCGCACCCGGGCCGGAGCAGGGTAGGAGTCCGGCCGGGGTGTTCATGAAGGAGACTCCTGCTCCAGGGCAAAGTCATCGTCGGCGAATGGATCCGGCGCACCCCTCCGCCCAGCACAACGCGCCCCGGAGAAACCCCCGGGGCGCGGCAGGTGCAAGTCGGCGTCAGGACGCCCGGCGCTCCGGGTCCTCGTGGATCTCCACGCCGCCGGAGTCACCGAAGGTCAGGCGGCAGGTGTCCGCGCGGTAGGTGGCGACGGACAGCGCGGCGGTGCGGCCCTCGGCGATGTAGCGCGTGGTCACGACGAGCACGGGCGCCCCGGGGAGGCGGTCCAGTTCCTTCGCGTCGTCCGCGCGGGCCGAGCCCAGTTCGACGGCGCTGTCCTGGCCCTCCAGCTCCAGGCGGTGCAGTTCGCGCAGCACGGCACGCGCGCGTGCCGCACCGGACGGGGCGTCGATTCCGGAGAGGTCGGGCACCGACGACTGCGGGATGTGGAGCAGCTCGGCGGCGACGGGCTGGCCGTGCGTCACGCGCGAGCGGCGCACGGTGTGCACGGGCTCGTCCCGGCCGATCTCCAGGGCATCGGCCACGGACGCGGGCGGCACCGCGAGCGCGCAGTCCGTGAGCTGCCAGACGTCGTCCTTCGCGCCGGGCCAGGCATGCTGCTCGGTGCCGACGGCCACGCCCACGCGCGGCGGCGCGACGGTCGTACCGACACCGCGGCGGCGCTGCAGCCTGCCTTCCAGTTCGAGTTGTTCCAGGGCCTGTCGGAGCGTGGCCCTGGCGACGCCGAAGCGGGCGGCGAGGTCACGTTCGTTGGGCAGGATCTCGCCCACGGTGAACTCCGAGTCCAGTGCCTCACTGAGCACGGTCCTCAGATGCCAGTACTTCGGTTCCGGCACCGATTCCAGTTGCGTGGTCCCCACCCTGTCCTCCGCAATCGCCGTGGCCCGGCGGCGTTTAGCGCCCTTGTTTATTAAAGGTTGTTGCACTTATCTGCGACCATAGGGCGGCACTCACCCTTGGTCAATACCAATCCACGGGAACGTTCACGGAACGCGCTCGCACGGCCCCGGCAACGGCACGGCGGCACGTACTACGGCGTGGGCAGGGATCGCAGCTTGTCGGGGTTGCGGACGATGTAGACGGACTGGATACGGCCGTCCAGGACGTCCAGTTGGAAGACGCTGTCGGGCTTGTCGCCGGACCGGACCAGCACCGCCGGGCCGGCGTTGACCTCAAGGAAGTGGAAGGACACGTCCGGGACGTCGCCCTTGCCCGCGGCGCCGACGAGGAAGCGGCCCACATGGTCGGCGGTCTCCAGGACCCGCAGCGGCGCCTTCGCCTTGCCGCCGCTGTCGCCGACGAGCCGGACGTCGGGGGCGAGCAGGGACATCAGCCCCTCCAGATCGCCCTTGGCCGCCGCGGCGAGGAACCGCTCGGTGAGATCGCGCCGTTGAACGGGGTCGACCTCGTAGCGCGGCCGCCGTTCGTCGACGTGCTTGCGGGCCCGGCCCGACAGTTGACGCACCGCCGCCTCACCGCGGTCGAGCATGGCGGCGATCTCCGCGTACGGGTAGCCGAAGGCCTCCCTGAGGACGAACACCGCCCGCTCCAGCGGCGACAGCGACTCCAGGACGACGAGGACGGCGAGCGAGACGGAGTCGGCGAGGACGGCTCGTTCCGCGGTGTCCGGGACGGTGTCGCCGAAGTCGGTGACGTAGGGCTCGGGCAGCCAGGGACCGACATAGGTCTCGCCCCGCGCCTTGACCTGGCGCAGCCGGTCGATGGCGAGCCGGGTGGTGACACGCACCAGGTATCCGCGCGGTTCGCGCACCTCGGAGCGGTCCGCGCCGGACCAGCGCAGCCAGGCCTCCTGGACCACGTCCTCCGCGTCGGTCACCCGCCCGAGCATGCGGTAGGCGACCCCGAGCAGGACGGGGCGGTGCTCTTCGAAGACGTCGGTCCCGGTGTCGGTGGTCACCGAACCATCCCAGCCCACGCGCCGGGCTCTGTCCAGGCGAAATCGGTGCGCCCGGCAGGACCGCCCGACGGGAGCTCCCCTCGGGTCCGTCCGCCGGGTCTACCCGCCGGTAGCAATTGCTGACAAGGTGTCTACACAACGCCGGCCCATGAGCCTCGACGAGGAGCAGCATGTCCGCCACCGTCTCCTTCAAAGTCCCCACTCCGTACGGTCCGCGGAGCGTTTCGGTCTCCTACGCGCGCGTGGGCACCGGCGCACCGCTGCTCCTGCTGCACGGCATCGGACATCACCGCCAGGTGTGGGACCCGGTGATACCCGTCCTCGCGGCCGAGCGGGATGTGATCGCCGTGGATCTGCCGGGGTGCGGTCTGTCCCCGGCGCTCCCGGACGGGCTCGCGCACGATCTGCCGGCGATGAGCGTGCTGCTGCGCGCCCTGTGCGAGGCGCTGGAGCTGGAACGGCCGCATGTGGCCGGCAACTCGCTGGGCGGACTGCTGGCCCTCGATCTCGGCCGGGCGAACCTCGTGCGATCCGTGACCGCCCTGTCCCCGGCCGGTTTCTGGTCGCAGCTGGAGCGGCAGTACGCCTTCACCGTCCTGACGGGGATGCGGCGAACCGCCGAACGGATGCCGCTCCCCCTCGTCGAGTGGCTGTCCCGTTCGGCGGCCGGCCGCGCGGCCCTGACCAGCACCATCTACGCCCACCCGGGCCGCCGTACGCCCGAGTCCGTGGTCGCCGAGACGGTCGGGCTGGCGCGCGCGGAGGGCTTCTTCGAGACCCTCCGGTCGGGCAGGGACCTGCGGTTCACCGATGATGTGTCGGGGATCCCGGTCACGGTGGCGTGGGGCAGCAAGGACCGGCTTCTCGTGCCCCGGCAGGGCATCCGGGCGAAGCGGATCATTCCGCGGGCCCGGCTGGTGCGGTTGCCCGGATGCGGACACGTGCCGATGAGCGACGACCCCGCGCTGGTCGCCCGGGTGCTGCTCGACGGCAGCCGCTGAGCGTGCCGTACGGTCAGCCGGCCAGCGTGTCGAGGACCACCGTCAGCACGGTCGGGTTGTAGGGCATCGCGACGTGCGCGGTGTGGTCGTCGGAGTCGATGTCCTGGAGGACGACGTTCCTGACGTGGCGGCCCTCGGTCACGGCCAGCGCGCACGAGGTGTACGGCGTGACCACGTCGTCGTGACGCGTGGCGATCACCGTGTGCCGGACGCCCTCGGCGGTCTCGCCCAGGTCGGCGAGTTCCCGCTGGAAGGGGTGGTTGTGCTGGAGCTGGGGCCAGGCCGGGACGAGCGTGCCCACGGCGCCCTGCTCGACGAGTTTCCCTGGCGCCGGGGATCTGTCGGGCGAGGTTCATCAGGCCCTGGGCGGTGATGCCGTGGTTGCTGGGGGCGATGCCGATGAAGTGGCCCCCGGATCGCCGACAGGCGCACATTCCGTCGAACCGCTCGTCACGGAAGAATTCATTTCCGCTGTTGAGAGCGATGAAGAAGCTGGGGTTGTCGCTGTGTTCGGTGAGGGTGTCAAGCACGGACGGCATGGGCACCCTCCTCCTTCGTTCCCCGCATTTCACGGTGCTGTTCCTCGAATGTGCGGTACGCGGGGTGGGTTTCGGGTTCGAATGCGACACCGAAGGGTTTGAACGAGTTCCCGAACAGGGCCCGGCCGCCGAGGAGATGGATCGGCAGGGCGAGCAGGGCCCATTCCGACCCGGCGAGCAGGACCCACACCCCGGCCAGGACACCGGCCGTGACCAGGCTGTGCATCACGTTGTAGGCCACGTAGTAGCCGCGTGCGATGCGCCTGCCCCGGGCGCGCCGGTGGGCGACGGCGCCGGGGAGGTAACCGATGACGTCGATCACCGCGAAGAGCGCCACGAACACGCCCCAGCGGAGGCAGCTGGGGCCGACTCCTTTCCTGCGGGCTTTCATACCTGTTTACGCGCGAGCGGCCGCAACCCCTCGTAACACGGGGTCGATCGGTGTGCCCGGCAGCCCAGGGCGACTCCGGCGCCCACCAGAGCGCTTCCCAGGGCCTGTACGACGCCGTAGGAGCCCGTTCCGACGAGCGGGGCGGTGCACGCGGCGGCCACCGGGATGAGGCCGGAGAACAGTGTGGCGCGCTCGGCGCCGATCCGCTGCATGCCCATGTACCAGCACACGAAACCGACGACGGTGACGACCACCGCCTGCCACAGCAGGGCGACGGCCTCCGTGGCGTCGGGGCCGCGCAGCCACGCGGTGCCGTCCAGGAGCAGCCCTGCCGTCGCGGACTCGACGGCGGCGATCCCGCACACGGTGGCGGACAGCAGCCGCGGGCCCAGGGGCCGCAGGACGGGCACGGCCAGCACCGCGAATCCGACCTCACCGACCAGCGCGCACACGGAGAAGGCGATGCCGGCGCCGTCCGTGCGCCCCCAGCCCTGCACGGTGAACGCGCCGACGGCGACGAGCGACGCCCCGTACAGCACGGCCCGTTGCGGCCGCCGTCCGTCCAGCAGCGGCACCAGGACGGCCACGACCACGGGCGCACAGCCGACGAAGACACCGGGGACGGCCGGTTCCGCGGTGCGTTCGGCGGCGATGACGGCCAGGTTGAAGCCGACCATGCCGATGGCCGCGAGCAGGGCCAGGCGGGCCCACTGGCGGGGCGTGAGCGACCGGAGGCGGGTCGCGGCGCCGCGTGCGGCCAGCGGGGCGAGCAGGAGACAGGCAAGGCCGTAGCGCAGGAACTGACCGCCCGCGTACGGGTAGTCGCCGAGCAGGCTGTTGGCGGTGAAGGAGCCCCCGACGAGGACACAGGCGAGCGCGGCGAGGAGGGCACCGCGCGTGGTGGTGGCGTTCATGCCGGCGACGCTAGGGATGTCGGCGGCCCGCATTAAGGTCCAGTTTCATGACGTCATCGCGGACCAATCCTGAGTCTGGGGTCGGCTCCCCCGCCTGGGAGCTGCTGCTCCCGGCCGCCGCCGCCGCGCCCGCACGCGCGCGTGGGCGCTCGTTGCAGGCCGCGCTGCGGGAGGCGGTGCGGTCGGGGCGGCTGGTGTCGGGGACGCGGCTGCCGTCGAGCCGGGATCTGGCGGCCGACCTCGGGGTGTCGCGCGGGCTGATCACCGAGGCGTACGAGCAGCTCACGGCGGAGGGCTATCTGCGCAGCGGCCGGGGTGCCGGGACCTGGGTGGGCGATGCCGTGCGGGCCGCCCGGCCACGCGCGCGTGACCTCGCGCCACGTTCCGCAGGCGCGCGGGCCGACTTCGTCCCCGGCACGCCGGACGTGTCGCTGTTCCCGCGTGCCGCGTGGGCGGCGGCCCAGCGCGGGGTGCTGTCCGAGTTGCCGCATCACGAGCTCGGCTATCCCGATCCGCGCGGGCTGCCCCGGCTGCGCACGGCGCTGGCCGAACTGCTCGCGCGCCGCCGGGGTGTGGTGGCGGATCCCGAGCGCATCGTGGTGGTCTCCGGCGTGTCGCAGGCGACGACGGTGCTCGGCTTCGTGCTGCACGCGCGCGGGATCCGCGAAGTCGGCGTCGAGAACCCCGGAAGCCCGCAGCACGAGTCCCTGTACGCCGCCGCCGGTGTCACCACCGTGCCGTTGCCCATGGACGACGAGGGGCTCGCCGTAGGGCCGCTGCGGGAGTCGGGCGTACGGTCCGTGGTGACGACACCGGCGCATCAGTTCCCCACCGGCATCGGCTACTCCGCCGACCGCAGGGCCGAGCTCCTGGGCTGGGCGCGGTCCGTCGACGGGTTCGTCCTGGAGGACGACTACGACGGCGACTTCCGGTACGACCGGACTCCCGTGGGCGCTCTCCAGGGGCTCGACCCGGAGCGGGTGGCGTACGCGGGGTCGGTCAGCAAGTCCCTGGCCCCCGGGCTGCGGCTCGGCTGGCTGCTCGTGCCGGAGGCGCTGGCGGAGGACGTCGTGGAGCGCAAGCGGACCATGGACCTCGGTCATCCCACCCTCGACCAGGCGCTGTTCGCCCGGTTCCTGGAGCGCGGCGACTACGACCGCCAGCTGCGCCGCTGCCAGCGCGCGTACCGGGAGCGCCGCGACACCCTGGTCGCCGCCCTGGACGAGCACTTTCCGGGCGCCGAGGTGACGGGGATCGCCGCGGGGCTGCACGTCATCGCCACGCTGCCGGAACGGTACGGCCCTCAGGAGCGGTTCCTCGCGCGCGTGGGCGCGGCCGGGGTGGCGGTGCGGCCACTGACGGACTACGCACACGCGCGTGCCGGCCACGACGAGGAGCCCGGTGTGCGGCTGGTGCTCGGATACGCCCATCAGTCGCCGAGCCGGATCCGGGACGGCGTACGGCTGATGGCGCGTGCGCTCGCGGCGGGCGAGGGCTGACGGAGGGCGGCGCCCCCATGTGCGGGCGTGCTTCCCCGGTGGACGCGGTCAGTTGTTCACTTGTGGTTTCCGTGTGCGCTGCGGCGCACCAGTAGTTGTGGCACTGCACACTGGCCGGATCCCGCCCCTGGAGGCCTCCATGTCACACCGTCCCTTCCCGGGCCGTCGCAGCGTCCTGCGCGGTTCGCTCGCCGCGTCGGCGGCCCTGACCCTGCCCACCGCGCTCGGCTCGGCACCGGCGTTCGCCCTGTCGGGGCGCCCCAAGGCGGGCTGGGGCGTGCAGACGGGAGATGTGACCTGCGACTCGGGCCTGGTGTGGGTGCGCTCCGACCGTCCGGCCCGGATGATCGTGGAGACGTCCGCGACCGAGTCGTTCCGCAATCCCCGCAGATGGCACGGCCCGCTGCTCGACGCCGGCACCGACTTCACCGGCACGACCCGACTGCGCGGAATGCCGTCCGGCGAGCAGATCCACTACCGAGTGCTGCTCGCCGACCTGGACGACCCGCGCCGTACCGGCGAACCGGTCACCGGCACCTTCCGTACCGCCTCCGCGCGGCGGCGCGACGGGGTGCGGTTCGTCTGGTCGGGCGACCTCGCCGGACAGGGCTGGGGCATCAACCCGGACTTCGGCGGCTACAAGATCTACAACGCGATGGCCGCGCTGGACCCGGACTTCTTCCTGTGCAGCGGCGACAACATCTACGCCGACGGCCCGATCACGGCCTCCGTCGCGTTGCCCGACGGCAGCACCTGGCGGAACATCACGACCGAGGAGAAGTCCAAGGTCGCCGAGACACTGGCCGAGTTCCGCGGCAACTTCCGCTACAACCTGCTCGACGACAACCTCAAGCGGTTCAACGCCCAGGTGCCCTCGATCATCCAGTGGGACGACCACGAGGTGACGAACAACTGGTATCCCGGCGAGATCCTCGGCGACACCCGCTACACGGAGAAGAACGTCGACGTCCTGGCCGCCCGCTCCCGGCAGGCGTTCTCGGAGTACTTCCCGATCTCGACCCTGCGCCGCCCCGACGGCCGGGTCTACCGGGTGGTCAACCACGGTCCGCTGCTCGATGTGTTCGTGCTGGACATGCGGACCTACCGCAACGCCAACTCCACGGACGACCAGACCACCGACGCGCAGGGCATCCTCGGCGCCGAGCAGCTGGCTTGGCTGAAGCGGGAGCTGTCCCGGTCCCGGGCGGTGTGGAAGGTGATCGCCTCGGACATGCCACTGGGCCTGGTGGTGCCGGACACCGGTGACGGCAAGCCCAACATCGAGGCCGTCGCGCAGGGCGACCCGGGCGCCCCGCTCGGCCGTGAGCTGCAGATCGCGGAGCTGCTGCGGTTCATCAAGCACCGCCGGATCACGGGCACGGTGTGGCTGACGGCCGACGTGCACTACACCTCCGCCCAGCACTACCAGCCGTCGCGGGCGGCCTTCTCCGACTTCGAGCCGTTCTGGGAGTTCGTCTCGGGTCCGCTCAACGCGGGCGCCTTCCCGGCCAACACGCTGGACGGCACGTTCGGCCCGGAGCGGGTGTTCATCAAGGCGCCGACGACGGCGAACGTCTCCCCAGCCGGCGGATACCAGTTCTTCGGCGAGGTCGACATCGACGGGCACAGCGGAGAGCTGACGGTGCGGCTGCGCGAGCAGGACGGCACGGTCCTGTTCACCCAGGTGCTCCAGCCGGGACGCGTCGGCCAGTAGGTCCCATAAACTCATGACAGTGCCGCGCACCTGAGTCATCCCCTGGTGCGCGGCATTCGCATGTCCGGCGCAGACCCGGCCAACTCGCCCGCCGCCGAGGTGTTTTCGCAGGTCAGGGCTGATTGTCAGTGGTCGCCTCTACGGTTTTTCCATGACGCGATCTTTGCAGGCCGTGGCTTATCGGCGACCCTCCGTGCTGGAGTCCGCAGCGGGCGGACGACTGCTGGGACTGGAGACTTCGAGGGGTGCGACCCCCTCGGGAGTGAAGGACCATCCGCAGTTCTTCACGGGCTTTCTGACGTCCCCTCAGGTGGCGTCGGCCGCACTGCTCGCGGTGGCCGACGTGGCGGCCGCCCGGTACTACCAGCGACAGCTGCGTGCCTCCCTGGACCCGGTGGTGACGGGCAACGGCGACCGGTTGCGCTTCGAGTCGTTCTCCGGCTGCTGCGGGGTGTACGCCCGGCTTGACGTGCTGGACTCAGGCCTGGACGGCGGCGAGGTGGGGCACGGCACGACGAACGTCGATGTCAACAACCCGTTGCGCGAGGCCCTGTCCAGGATCGGCTCGGACGATCCGCTCCATATGCGGGTGGGCCCCGCGGAGTTGGCCGTGACCACCCTGGACGGTCCGGTAGTGGAGAAGAAGGTGCCGCTGCCGGACCGCTGGCTGCAGGGCTTCGCCGAGGCGCAGGTGACAGCGGGCGGCTTCGATCTGCGGGCCGAGCTCCCGGCCACCGAGGCGGTGCGGTTCCTGCGGGCGCTGCCGCGCGGTGGGACACGGGGCGGGCCGCGGTGGGTGGTGCCGTCGGGCCGGGGCCTGCGGCCGACCACCCGCGTGGTACCGGGCGCGGTGTGCCTGCCGGGTCCGGAGCGGCTGGTCGCGCTGCAGCGGGTGCTGCGGCATGCCACGGCCCTGCGGGTGTACGGCCCGGCGGTCACCGGCGGCACCGCCGCCACGGCGAGTGCCTGGGAGGCGGTCCTGCCGGGCATGCGGCTGACGCTGACGTTGTCGCCGGATGCCTCGCGCGGCTTCTCCGGCGAGGGCGGCGTCCTGGACGCGCTCGCCACCGACGAGGCCGCCGAGGACGCGGAGCTGATCTCGGTGCTGCTCGCGTGGGAGCCCCGTATCGACGTCGCCGACCTGGCCGCGGCCTCGGGGCTCACGGCGGAGCGGGTCCGCGCGGCCCTGATCCGCCTCGGCACCTCGGGGCGGGTCGGGTACGACACCGCGGAAGCGGCCTACTTCCACCGGGAGCTGCCGTACGACGCCGAGCGCGTGGAGCGGCACAATCCCCGGCTGCGTTCGGCCCGGGCGCTGGTGGCGGCGGGCGCGGTCGCGCTGGACGGCGCGGTGGGGACGGTGACGGCCGAGGACGGGCATGTGCACCGGGTGCGGGACGAGGCGGGGGTGCTCAGCTGCAGCTGTGTGTGGTGGGCGAAGTACCGGGGCGGACGCGGGCCGTGCAAGCACGCGCTGGCGGTGCGGATGGTGCGGCGCGGTGTCACCGTGGCGGAGCGGGACATGGCAGTGGTCGAGGGGGATGCGCGATGAGTTCACTGATGGAAGCGGTGCGGGCGGGGCGTACGGCCGAGGTGGTCAGCCTCCTGGACGGCATGACGGACCCCGAACGGCGGGCGTGCTTCCCGCAGTTGAAGGCGCTGCGCAAGGAGCTGAGGGCGGATCAGTGGAGCGCGCCGTCCCGCAAGGCCTATCCGGCTCTGCATGCGGCCGGGGCCGCGTGCCAGACCGGCGCGGCCGGCGTGGCGGGTTGGCTCGCCGCCGCCGATATGCGCTGGTGGCCCGCCTCGCCGGGCGTACTGATCGACGTCCTGGGCGATCGGGCCCCGGGCTGGCTGGGCGATGTGGCGCACCGGATCGCCGAGCGGCCGTCGACCGCGCGGGTGCCGTACGAGCTGATGGCGGGGCTGGTGCGGCTCTCCGGCTGCGACGTGCCGACGACGGAGGCCTACGTCCACGGATGGGTGGAGCACATCGGTCACACCTGGCAGCGCGGCGACACCGTCCTTGCGCGGCTGCGCAAGGACCCGCATCTCGCGCGGCTCGTTGCCGCGCTCTTCGAGACCGACGACATCGGCAGCCGTCTGGCATGGACCGCGACCGAGGGTCCCGACAGCTGGACCGAGTCGATCTCGTCGCTCACCGTCGAGGGCGTCCTGGACCGGGAGGCGACCGTCAGGGCGTGTCTGGCGCGGCTGCTGCGGGGCGGTTCGGCCGCCGATCACCGGGTGTTCCTGCGCATGCTCCAGGCGCTCGGCCTGACCCGGGACGAGCAGCGGGCGCACACGGCGGACTGGCTGGCGCTGGCCGCGGACGCCCCGTCCGTCGTGGCCGCGCACGCCCAGTCGGTGCTCGCCTCGCTCGCCCTGGACGGCGAACTGGGCGCGCACCGGCTGGTCGAGATGTCGGGCGCGGTCCTGTTCCGCACCGAGAAGAAGCTCGTGCGCGCCCAGTTGGTCCTGCTGGGCAAGGTGATCACCCGTGACGCCACCACCGCCTGCGAGCTGCTTCCGGCCGCCGCACAGGCCTTCGGGCACGAGGACTCCGAGGTGCAGGAGCGGGCGCTGAAGCTGGTGGAGCGGCATGTCGGCAGGGTCGACGCCGCCGAGGTGCGGGAGGAACTCGCGTCGGCCGCCGACCAGTTGATCCCGGCGCTGCGCAGGCGGGCATCGCAGAGTCTGGGGGCGTCCCCGGTGGCGTCGGAGCCGGTGCCGTACGAGGAGGTCCTGCCGCCCGCGCCGACGCCGGTGCGGGTCGCACCCGCCCCCGAATCGGCAACTGAACTGGCCGAAGAAGTCGGGGCGTTGCTTCTGTCCAGCGATGACGTGGCGGCGTTCGAGCGGGCCCTGGACGGACTGGTCCGGCATGCGCACCGCGACCGGGAGGCGTTGCTGGAGGCGCTGGAGCCCGTGGTCGCGCGCCGCTGGTGGGACGACGCGAGTCCGCAGTACGGCTTCAGCGTGGACGACTACTTCACGCGGCACCACGGCTTGATCAACGCGGCGCACGGCCTTGAGCTGGTGCTGGCGACGCTGCGGGGGAAGGTGCTCACCGGCACGCTCCACAAGGCCGTCCAGCACGGGACCGTCACCGGCGACTGCGGCCACAGCCCGCTGACCCGGGCCTTCGAGGCCCGTATATGGGAGGTGGCGTACCGCATCCGCACCGAACCGGCGCCGTTCCTGCTGTCGACGCCGACCTGGGGCACGGGACTGCTCGAGCCGGACGAGCTGGTGGCGCGGCTGGAGGAGTACGGGCGCCTGGGAGCGCGGGTGGCGGCGGCCGACTTCGCGCAGGCGCTGCTGCGGGTCCGGCGCGGCGAGCGCGCGGTGGCCGAGGCGGCCGCCCGGCGGGCCGCGGCGCTCGGCACCGCGGAGGGGACGCGGCTGGCCGGGTGGCTGGTCACCGGTGATTCCGCGCGGCCGACGTCCCGGCGGCGCATATCGGGGGCCCGGATACTCGTCGAGTCCGGGGAGGTCGCGGAGTTGCAGGGCGATTTCCCGCCCGGCTTCCGTCCGCTGGGCAGGCCCCTGACCGGCCTCGGGGATCGCCGGCACTGCTACCACTGGAGCGACGGCATGCGTCCGCACTGGCTCGCCCTGCTGCCCGAGCGCCGCGAACTGGTGGCGACCAGGATGCTGCGCGAACTGTCGTCGACGGCCGTCGACGACACCCGCGGCGACGCGGCCGTCCTGCCCCAGCTGGCCGAATCGGGCGGCGAGGCGGGTGAGTCGGTGCACCTGTGCGTGGCGTACGGACTGGGCGCACGGCATCCGGAGGACCGGCTCGCCGCCGTGGACGCCCTGCTGGTGCTGGCGGCGCGGGAGCAGCTGAACGCGGACCAACTGGGCGCGGATCTGGGGCAGTTGGTCCGCTCCGGGGCCGTGAAGCCGTCACGGCTCGTGGAGTCGGTGCGCACGGCGGCGGCCACGGGAGCGTACGCCACCGTCTGGGGAGTGCTGCGGCACGCACTGCCCGTACTGCTCGGGGACCTCGCGACCGGTGGGACGGCCGCTCCGGCGCGGGGGCTCGCGGATCTCCTGGCCGTCGCCGCGGAGTGCGCCGAGCGGACGGGGGCGCGCGAGGAGCTGCCGCACCTGGCGGGGACGGCGGAGCGCCGCGGCTCGTCCCGGCTGGTGGCGCAGGCCCGGCGACTGCACACGGCGCTGGGCGAGGAGGTGGCGGCCTGACGGGGGCACATCGCCACCGCCTTAAGTTGAAGAAGCCACAATCCAGGCATAAGGGTTCTTTACCGCGCGGTCACAATGCGTTCGTGATCACGCAACACCGTTCCTTCACAGTGGGTGCATGAGTCGAGACATGTCTGATGTGACGCGTGCGAAGCACGGACGTCCGGTACACCACTGGCGGCGCAATGTCGTCGAACTCGCCGCGCTCCTGACGGCGGTGGCCGCGGCCGACCCGCTGGCGGATCTGATCGGGCACGGGCCCTACGGACCGGTGCTGCTGATGGCCTCGGCGGCGCTGCTGGCCGGCACGGCAGGGTTCCACGTATGGCGGACACGCCGCCACGGTCACGCACCGCCGCCGAGCGATACCGGTGCCCGGCCGCGCTCCGAGGAGCGGACCGGGCCGTCGGACCGGCCGGGGCGGACGCCCGTGACGGTGGCCGGGGAGGGCGCGCTGTGGCGGATGCGGACCACGGTGAAGGACGAACCGGGCTCGCTGGCCGCGCTGTGCGCGGCGCTCGCCGAACTGCGGGTCGACATCCTGAGCCTGCAGACGCATCCGCTGGCCGAGGGCACGGTGGACGAGTTCCTGCTGCGGGCGCCCGCGGGGCTGGCGGCGGACGGCATCGCCCATGCCGTCTCGGCGGCCGGCGGTGAGGGGACCTGGATCGAGCGGGCCGACGCCCATGATCTGGTGGACGCACCGACCCGGGTGCTGGGCCTGGCCACCCGTACCGCGCTGGACGCGGCCGAACTGCCGCTGACGCTGCGGCAGTTGCTGGGCAGGTGCACCATCCGGTCGCTGCCCGCGGTACCCGCGGCGGGCGGGCGGGGGCCCGAGCCGGTGCCGGTGGAAGGGGCGCTGGAGGACACCGTGATGCGGCTGCGGGCGCCGGAAGGCGGAGTGATCACTGTGGAGCGGCCGTATCTGCCGTTCACGCCGACCGAGTTCGCGCGGGCACGGGCGCTGGTGGAGCTGGACGCCCGGCTGGGCCCGCGGGTGCCGCGCAGCCAGGACGTGCTGACGCTGCCCCAGGGCAACGACATCACCGTGCGCCGGGCGGACACCGGTGATCTCCAGGCCGCGAAGGAGATGCACGAGCGGTGCTCGGCGCGGACGCTCGGGATGCGCTACCACGGGCCGATCGGTGACGCGGACCGCTATCTGAACCACCTGCTGAGCCCTCGCTTCGGCCGCACGCTCGCCGTGCACACCGCTTCGGGGCGCATCGTCGGCCTCGGTCATCTGCTGTGGGACGGTGACGAGACCGAGATCGCGCTGCTCGTCGAGGACACATGGCAGCGGCGCGGGATCGGAGCGGAGTTGCTCCGCAGGTTGGTCGGGATGGCGATCGAGGCGCGCTGCGAGAGCGTGTACGCCGTGACGCAGGCGTCCAACACCGGGATGGTGGCGGCGATGCGGGGGCTGGGGCTCCCCCTCGACTATCAGATCGAGGAGGGGACCCTGGTCATCACTGCCCGGCTGGATGCCGCGGTGGAGGAGCCGGTCGTGGAACGGCTTTCCGGTGCGGGTGAGTGGGGGAAGGCCTAGGCGCCGTTGGGGCTAGGGCCGGGCGGCGGCTGCGGGTTGGTTGTGGCTGGTCGCGCAGTTCCCCGCGCCACTTACGGAGCGCTGCAGTGCGCCGTCCAGATCGGACCACAGGTCCTCCACGTCCTCCAGGCCCACCGACATCCGCAGCAGACGGTCGCTGACCCCGGCGCCCCGCCTGTCGTCCGCGTCCACTATGCGGTGGCTGATGGACGCCGGATGCTGGATGAGAGTGTCGACGCTGCCGAGGCTGACGGCGGGGGTGATCAGACGGACGCCCGCGATGACCTCGTGCGGGTCGCCGTGGACCTCGAAGGCGATCATGGCGCCGCCGATGCGCGGATAGTGGACCCGGGCCACGCGCGGGTCGGCGGCGAGGCGGCGGACCAGTTCGGCGGCGTTCGCCGAGGCGGCCCGGACCCGGACGGGGAGGGTCGACAGACCGCGCAGCAGCAGATAGCCGGCCAGCGGATGCAGGACGCCGCCCGTGGCGAACCGCACCTGCCGCAGCCGTCCGGCGAACTCCTCGTCGCAGGCCACCACACCGGCCATCACATCGCCGTGCCCGCCGAGGTACTTGGTGGCGCTGTGCAGCACCAGCCGGGCACCGTGTTCGGCGGGGCGCTGGAGCACGGGCGTGGCGAAGGTGTTGTCGGCGAGCAGCGGGACGGAACCGCAGGCGTGGGCCACGGCCCGCAGGTCGAGTTCGGCGAGGGTCGGGTTCGCCGGGGACTCCACCATCACCAGGCCGGTGTCCGGGCGCAGCGCCTCCGCGATGCCGGCCGGGTCGGTCCAGGTCACCTCGGAGCCCAGCAGTCCGGCGGTGAGCAGATGGTCGCTGCACCCGTACAGCGGGCGTACGGCGACGACATGGCGCAGGCCCATCGAGGCCCGTACGAGAAGGACCGCGCTCAGCGCCGCCATCCCGCTGGCGAAGGCGACCGAGGCCTCGGTGCCCTCGAGGCGGGCCAGGGCCGTCTCGAAGCGGGCGACGGTCGGATTGCCCAGGCGGCCGTATACGGGCGGGCCGTCCGGTTCGGCGCCGGTGGTGGCGAAGGCGTCGATCCGGGCGGCCTCGCCGCGGCTGTCGTAGGACGGGTAGGTGGTCGACAGGTCGATCGGCGGGGCGTGCAGGCCCTGCCGGGCGAGGTCGTCGCGGCCGGCGTGCACGGCCTCGGTGGCGAGAGCTCTCGGCGCGGTGTGGCGTACGCCGTCGTACGCCTGCGTGTCCAGGGGCGTGTCCATGACTGAAGGGTGAACAGCGAACGGGTTGATGAGGTGATTGTCCGTGCTACGTTCGGCCAATGGCCGAAACTGTCGTACTGGACCCGGTGGATCTTGAGCTGTTGCGGCTTCTGCAGAACGACGCCCGGATCACCTACCGCGACCTCGCCGCGCAGGTCGGGGTCGCGCCCTCGACCTGCCTCGACCGGGTGACCCGGCTGCGCCGCTCGGGCGTGATCCTCGGCCACCGGCTCCAGCTGGACGCGGCGAAGCTCGGGCGCGGTCTGCAGGCGCTGCTGTCGGTGCAGGTCAGGCCGCACCGAAGGGAGTTGGTGGGGCCTTTCGTGGAGCGGATCCGGGCCCTGCCGGAGGCGCTGACCGTCTTCCATCTCACCGGTCCCGACGACTATCTCGTCCATGTCGCGGTGGCCGACATGGCGGATCTTCAGCGTCTGGTCCTGGACGAGTTCACCGCCCATCGCGAGGTCGCCCGGGTGGAGACGCGGTTGATCTTCCAGCAGTGGGAGTGCGGCCCGTTGCTGCCGCCTTCGCCCTCAGCTCAATCGGAGTGACGGACCGTGGTCCTTCGTATGAGGATGGACCGCATGTCTGAGACCAACAGCCCGCTTCCCCGTCAGGTCGCCGACGCCTACGTCGACGAGCTCATCGCCCTCGACCCGGTCACCGGTACGTATCTCGGCGTGCCGGAGAGTTCGCGCAGGCTCCCCGATCTCTCGCCCTCGGGCCAGAAGGCGCTCGCGCGGCTGCAGCGGGACACGCTCGCCCGGCTCGACGAGGCCGAGGGCCGGCCCGGCGCGGACAGTGACATCGAGCGCCGGTGCGCACGCCTGCTGCGCGAGCGGCTGACCGCCGAACTCGCCGTGCACGACGCCGACGAGGGCCTGCGCACGGTCGGCAACATCGCGACGCCCGCCCACTCGATCCGCGAGGTCTTCACCGTCACGCCCAGCCAGTCCGACGAGGACTGGGAGGCGATCGCCGAGCGGCTGCGCGCGGTGCCGACCGCGTACGCCGGCTACCGCGAGGCCCTCGCACTGGGGTTGGAGCGCAAGCTGTACGCGCCGCCGCGTCCGACGGCCACCTTCATCGGGCAGCTCACCGAGTGGGCGGACACCGGTGAGGGGCGCGGCTGGTTCGAGGACTTCGCCGCGTCCGGGCCGGACTCGCTGCGCGCGGAGCTGGACGAGGCCGCGCGTGCGGCCACGGCCGCCGTGGTGGAACTGCGGGACTGGATGCGCGACGTCTACGCGCCGACGATCGAGGGCGCCCCGAACACGGTGGGCCGCGAGCGCTACGCCCGCTGGGCGCGCTACTTCAACGGCATCGACCTGGACCTGGACGAGGCGTACGCGTACGGCTGGGCCGAGTACCACCGCCTCCTCGGGGAGATGAAGCAGGAGGCCGAGAAGATCCTTCCGGGCGCCGCGACCCCATGGGTCGCGCTGGCGCACCTCGATGAGCACGGCCATCACATCGAGGGCGTCGACGAGGTCCGCGACTGGCTGCAGGGCCTCATGGACGAGGCGATCGAGAAGCTGGACGGCACGCACTTCGAACTCGCCGAGCCGGTGCGCAAGGTGGAGTCGCGCATCGCCCCGCCCGGCGGCGCGGCGGCGCCGTACTACACGCCTCCGTCGGAGGACTTCTCCCGTCCGGGCCGCACCTGGCTGCCGACGATGGGGCAGACCCGGTTCCCGGTCTACGACCTGGTCTCGACCTGGTACCACGAGGGCGTGCCCGGCCATCACCTCCAGCTCGCGCAGTGGACGTACGTCGCCGGGAACCTCTCCCGCTACCAGGCCACCATCGGCATGGTCAGCGCCAACGCCGAGGGCTGGGCGCTGTACGCGGAGCGCCTCATGGACGAGCTCGGTTTCCTGACCGACCCGGAGCACCGGCTCGGCTACCTCGACGCGCAGATGATGCGGGCGGCCCGGGTCATCGTCGACATCGGCATGCACCTGGAGCTGGAGATCCCGGCCGACTCGCCGTTCCACCCAGGTGAGCGTTGGACTCCGGAGCTGGCGCAGGAGTTCTTCGGGTCGCACAGCAGCCGACCGGCGGACTTCGTGGAGAGCGAGCTGACCCGCTATCTGACGATCCCGGGCCAGGCCATCGGCTACAAGCTCGGTGAGCGGGCGTGGCTGCTGGGCCGGGAGAAGGCCCGCGAGCGGCACGGCGAGGCCTTCGACCTCAAGGCATGGCACATGGCGGCGCTGTCCCAGGGTGCCCTGGGTCTGGACGACCTGGTGGACGAGCTGTCCGCGCTGTAGCGGCCCCTGCCAGTCAGCGCCGGAATCCGCCCTCGGAGTCGATGACCTGACCGGTGATCCAGCCCGCCTCGTCCGTCGCCAGCCAGGCGATGAGACGGGCGGGGTCGTCGGGCATGCCCCAGCGTCCGGCGGGAAAACGGGCCGCCACGGCCTCGTACGCCTCGCCGGTCAGGTAGTCCGTGTCGACGGGGCCGGGGTTGACGGTGTTCACCGTGATGCCCTGTTCGACGAGCGTCATCGACAGGGAACGGGTGATCGAGGCGAGGGCGCCCTTCTGGAGGGCGTAGGCGATCTCGCCGGGCATGCCGCCGGCGATGTCCTGGCCGGAGGTCATCATGACGACGCGGCCACCGGGACCGGCCGGCCGCAGCCGGGCGTGAGCCTGCACCAGCAGCAGCACCGAGCGGGCGTCGACCGCCCAGTGTGTGTCGAGCATGGCCGCGTCGATCTCGTCGAGGGTGCCGTCGGAGCCGCTCACCGCGTGGTTGGCGATCAGGATGTCGAGCCGTCCGCCGAGCGCCGAGGCGGCCGTCGCGATCAACTCGGCGGGCGCGGCCGGGTCGGAGAGGTCGCCGGGGCCCGCGAGGACCCGGGCGTCGGGATCGCCGAGCGCCTCCCGCACCGAGGCGGCGACTTCCTCGGGCCGGTCGGCTCCCCAGGGCATGGCGGCGTCATGCGGCACATGGTGGTGCAGATAGACGCTCGCCCCGTACGCCGCGAGCCGTCGGGCCACGGCATGGCCGATGCCCGCGCGTCTGCTGGCGCCGGTGACGAGGGCAGTACGGCCGCGCAGGGGCAGCGGGTCGCGGCGCAGGGCTTCGGGGGCGGGGTGCGGGAGTCGGGGCATGACAGATCATGATGCGGAACTGTCGGGTCCGACGCACGCCGTTTTCGCACGGAACGGCTGGACCGGACGCACGCCCTTTTCGCTCGTGCCCTTGGACGACTACCGCTGCCGTCGGATCAGTGCGGCAGCCGACGCAGTTGGACCAGCCCCAGCCAGGTCTCCGGGCCGGGCTGCACCCTGGCGGCGCGGACCGCGTACGCCCCCGGTTCCAGGGACACCCGCAGATGCTCGGTCCGCTCCGTCTCCGGTCCCGGCCAGGCCGAGTCGAACAGCAGGACCGTGCCGGGCACCTTCCAGCGCACCTCGTCCCCCCAGTCCGCGGTGGCCAGCGCGGCGGGGACCTCTGCGAGCAGTTCCTCCTCGGAGTCGGCCGCGCACCACCGTACGAAGATGCCCTGGTCCGGCAGATAGGAGGTCGAGGCGGGCTCGTCGCCGAGGACCAGCGCCGCGCTGTCCCCCACGGGCAGCAGTCCGACGGATCCGTCGACCTCGCAGGCCCGGTCGTAGTCCGACGCCGTCTCGTCGCCGTCGGCGCCCGCCCAGAACGGCAGCACCGTCTCCGGCACGGCTATCAGGGGGCCGCCGCCCGACTCGATCCACTCCACCGCGCCCGGATCCGCGTATCTCACCATGGCAGCAGAACCTACACGCACAGCGGCCTCACAAGTCCACCGTGTCCAACTCGGGCCTCAGCAGCCGCAGTTGTCGGAGTCCACCGGCGCCGTCAGCGGGTCGGCGGGGCGACGCTCGCTCCCTTGCCAGGTCTCGGCCTCGAAGCCCTCGCGCGCCCAGTACTCGAATCCGCCGAGCATCTCCTTGACCTGGTAGCCGAGTTCGGCGAGGGCGAGCGCGGCACGCGTGGCGCCGTTGCAGCCGGGGCCCCAGCAGTACGTCACCACGGGCACGGACCGGTCGAGGAGCTGCCCGGCCTGTTCGGGGATCAGGGCGGTGGGCAGGTGGATCGCGCCAGGGATGTGGCCCTGGTCCCAGGACTCGGTGGAGCGGGAGTCCACGACGACGAATCCCGGGTCGCCCCCGGCCGCGAGTGCGGCGGCGACGTCGGACACGTCGGCGTGGAAGGCGAGGCTCGCGCGGAAATAGGCGGCGGCGTCGGCAGGTCTGGCGGGCGGCACGCGGAGGACGGGATTGGCGGTGAGGGCGGTGTTCGTCATGCCCACCAACCTAGATCCGGCGATCCAGCCCCAGAAGGGGCAATCCTCGGCACCCCTCTTGATCCGCCGGGGATTCCCCTGCTATTCCTCGCCCATGACCACGTATTCCCCGGACGCCACCGACTGGCGCATTCTCGATGTCCTCCAGCGCGAGGGCCGCGCAAGTTTCGCCGAGCTGGCCCGTGCCGTGTCGATGTCGGCGAGCGCGGTGACGGAGCGGGTGCGGCGGCTGGAGGAGGCGGGTGTGATCCAGGGGTACGCCGCCGTCGTGGACCCCGAGCGACTCGGGCTGCCGATCCTGGCGTTTGTGCGTCTGCGCTATCCGAACGGCAACTACAAGCCCTTCCACGATCTGGTCGCCGCCACCCCCGAGATTCTGGAGGCCCACCACGTCACGGGCGACGACTGCTTCGTCATCAAGGTCACGGCCCGCTCGATGCGGCACCTGGAAGAGGTGTCGGGCCGGATCGGCACGCTGGGTTCGGTGACGACGAGCGTGGTCTATTCGTCACCGCTGCCGCGCCGCCCGCTCGGTCAGTGACCCCGCTGCCGCAGCGTCGACCCCGATCTTCCCTTCACGACCTCCAACTGGGCGTGGATCCGCCGCCGTAGATCGGCTACATGGCTCACGATCCCGACGCTGCGGTCGCGTTCGCGCAGGGAGTCGAGGACGTCGAGCACCTCGTCGAGGGTCTGGTCGTCGAGGCTGCCGAAGCCCTCGTCGATGAAGAGGGTGTCGAGGCGGACACCGCCCGCTTCGTCGGTGACGACGTCCGCGAGGCCGAGGGCGAGGGCGAGGGAGGCGAAGAAGGTCTCGCCGCCGGAGAGGGTCGCGGTGTCGCGCTCACGGCCGGTCCAGGCGTCGACGACATGCAGTCCGAGGCCGCTGCGGCCGCGGCCGGTGCGGTCGTCGGAGTGGACCAGGGTGTAGCGGCCGGACGACATGCGTTGCAGTCGGACGGTCGCGGCGGCGGCCACCTGTTCAAGACGGGCCGCCAGGACGTACGACTCCAGGCGCATCTTGCGTTCGTTGTCCGCCGAGGTGCCCGCGGTTAGCGCGGCGAGGCGGGCCACCCGGTCGTACTCCGAGCGCAGCGGGGCGAGTTGGCGTACGGCGGCCACCACCCGCGCGGACAGGCGGTCGAGTTCGGTGCAGCGGCGGGCGGCGGCGTCGCGCGTGGAGGCGGCGTCGCGCACTCGCTGGGTGGCGGTGGACGCGGTCCGCTCCGCGGCCATGAGGTCGGCGGGCGGCCGCTGGGCGGCGGCCGCGGTGTCGGCCTCGGCGAGGACCGCGCGGACGGCCGCCTCCTCGGACTGCCAGGCGTCCAGCCGGCGTTGCAGATCGCGGTGGGCGTCGTCGTCGAGCAGCGCCGCCGCCGCGGCCTGCGGGGTGTCGAAGCCCGCGCGGAACGCGGCGTCGGCGAGGCGGGCGTCGGCGTCCTTGAGGCGCTGGGCGGTGTCCTCGGCGACCCGCGCGGTGTCGGCGGCGTCGGTGAGCAGCGCGGCCTGGCGCTCCAACTGCGCGGCACGCGCGGCGACGCTGCCGGCGGTGCCTCGGGCTTGCGCCAACTCGGCTTCCAGAGCGGCCTTCTCGCGGTCCATTCGCTCACGGTGCCCCACCCGGGCGGCGGCGCGGACCTCCGCCTGCTGGTGGGCGGCGGTGCGCTGCTCGTGTTCCGTCTCGGCCCGGCGCAGCTCCTCGTGGGCGGAGTGCAGCGCGGAGGCGTCCCTGCGCGCCAGCGCGTACTCCCGCTCCAACTCGTCGGCCGCCTGCGCGAGTCGACTTGTCGGCATGTCGCCGGCCTCGGCGGTGGCGGCGGCCAGGGCCTCCCGTACGACGCCGAGGCGCTGCTCGGCCTCGGCGTGCCGCTCCTCCGCCCGCTGGTACGCGGCCAGGGCCCGCTCCTCGGCCTCCCGGTCCACATGACCGGCGTCCTTACGGGCGGGGGCGGGGTGGTCGACGGCACCGCAGACGGCACAGGGTTCGCCGTCCTCGAGCTGCGCGGCGAGTTCGGCGGCGATGCCGTTCAGGCGCTGTTCCTTGATGTCCAGCCAGTGCTCCTTGGCCTTCAGCGCCCGGTCCTGGGCCTCGGACGCCTGCTGGGCGGCCGCGTCGGTGTCGCCGGCCAGCTGGTCCCGCATCCGCGCGGCGGCCAGCCGCTGCCGCGCGGGCTCGCGCTGCACGGCCAGCTGGTCGGCGCGGTTCGCGGCCTCCTGCGCCGACTCGATACGCGCCTGAAGCCCGCCCCGGGTCTCGTCCCACCCGGCGAGCCATGCCTCGGTCTCCACCCGGACGTCGTCGTCGGCGCGCTCCTGGCGGTCGAACCGGGTGCGCTCTTCGATGAGTTCGGCCAGCCGCCGTTCGCCTCGGCGGGCCGATTCGAGCCCGCCCAGCTCCTCGGCGACCCGGCGCGCCACGGCGGCGAGCCCTGCGGCATCGGCTTCGGCGAGAGCAGCGCCTTGAGGTAGCGCTCCCCCGCCCGCCAGGGCACGGGAGGCGGCATCCGCTCCCCCGCCCGCCAGGGCGCCCCGCAGCAGCGCACGCGCGCGTGCCTCCGCCGTGGCCACCCGCCCGTGCTCCGCGTCGGCGGCCTCGCGCAGTTCCAGGGCCGGTGCCACGACCTCCGCCTTGCGCCCCCGCTCCATGCGCGCCTGCGCGTCCCGGTGGGCGTCGGCCCGGTCCTCCAGCAGCCCGGCCCGCTCACGCGCGTCGGCGAACCGCCGCTGCAGCCGGGCCACTTCGCGTACGTCGCCCAGCGCGCGCTCGGCACCGGCCTGGGCGGACTCGGCGGCCAGGAGCCCGCAGTGGGCGATGGTCAGCTGTTCGCGGGCGGTGCTGCGGGCGACGGCCGCGGCACCCAGGATGACCTCGGCCAGCCCCGGCTCGCCCGGTGCGAGGTCGGGCAGCGCCATGGCGTCGCCCGCCGCCTGCTGCATACGGTGCGCGTCGGCCAGCAGCGCGGCGTCACCGTCGCGCACCTGCGCCTCGGCCGCCCGGCGACGCTCGGCGAGGCGCTTCTCGGCCTCGGCGAAGCGGTGGGTGTCGAAGAGGCGGCCGAGCAGCCTGCCGCGGGCCTCGGCGTCGGCGCGCAGGAAGCGGGCGAAGTCGCCCTGGGGCAGCAGCACGACCTGGCAGAACTGCTCGCGGCTCATGCCCAGCAGCTGGGTGATCTCCTCGCCGATCTCCTGGTGGGAGCGGCTGAGGTCCTTCCAGGTCGCGGTCTGCGCGTCGTATTCGCGCAGCCAGCTCTGGGCCTTGTCGAGCGTCTTGCCCGAGCCACGCTTCTTCGGTCGCTCCCACGGCGGCTGCCGGGTGATCTCCAATCGCCGTCCGGAGACCGACAGTTCGAGGGCGACCTCGGTGCGGGTGCCGGGCGCGGCGTGGTCGCTGCGCAGTGTCATGCCCTGGCCGGTCTGCCGGGCGCCCGGCACGGAGCCGTAGAGCGCATAGCAGACGGCGTCGAGGACGGACGTCTTGCCGGCGCCGGTCGGTCCGTGCAGCAGGAACAGGCCGGCCAGCGACAGCGCGTCGAAGTCGACGCTCTGGGTGGCGCCGAAGGGCCCGAAGGCCGTCATGTCGAGGCGGTGCAGCCTCATCGCGCCACCTCCCGCTCCCGCACGGCGTCGTCGGCCCGCACCGCGTCGAACGCGTCGCGCAGCACGCCCTGTTCGTGCTCGTCGGGCCCGGCTCCGCGCACATGGGCCACGAAGTCCTCCGCGATCTCCTGATCGCTACGGCCCGCGAGGCGCTGCGCATAGGACACGTCGGGGTCGTCCGGCGCGCGCTCGGGGTCGAAGACGAGGCTGAGGGTGTGCGGGAAGCGCTCGGCGAGGCGGGCCATCGGGTCCGCGGGGCGCACCGGGTCCGTGAGCGTCGCCTCGATCCACGCCTCCTCGTGCCGGGTGAGCCCGGGATCGGCGAGCAGGTCCTCCAGCGTCCCCCGGATGCGGGCCAGGGCGCGCGGCACCGGGCAGTCGACTCGTTCGGCGGTGACCGCGCCTTCGGCGTCCAGGTCGACGAGCCACATGCTCTTGCGGTGGTCGGTCTCCGAGAAGGAGTACGCCAGCGGCGAGCCCGAGTAGCGGACGCGCTCGGTGATGGTCTGGCAGCCGTGCAGATGCCCCAGCGCCGCGTAGTCGACGCCGGCGAAGACCCCGGCGGGTACCGCGGCCACCCCGCCGACGGTGATGTCGCGCTCACTGTCGCTGGCCTCGCCGCCGGTGACGAAGGCATGGGCGAGGACGACGGACCGTGTGCCACGCGCGCGGGTGGCGAGGTCGGCGCGCACCCGGTCCAGGGCGGCGGCCAGCACGGCCTCGTGCCCGGGTTTCTCCACCCCGAACTCGTCCTTCACCAGGGCGGGTTCGAGATAGGGCAGGCCGTAGAAGGCCACGTCACCGAAGTCGTCCCGCAGCACGACCGGTGTGCCGCACGCCGACGGCTCCGTCCGCAGATGGATGCCCGCGCGGCCGATCAGTCCGGCGCCCACGCCGAGCCGGCGCGCCGAGTCGTGGTTGCCGGAGATCATCACGGTCGGGACCCCGAGATCGGCGAGCCGGTGCAGGGCGTCGTCGAACAGCTCGACCGCGGCGAGCGGCGGGACCGCCCGGTCGTACACGTCCCCCGACACGACCACCGCGTCCACGCCGCGCTCACGCACGGTCGTGATGAGGTGGCCGATGAACTCGGCCTGGGCGGCGAGCATGTTCACCCGGTGGAACGCCCGGCCGAGATGCCAGTCGGAAGTGTGCAGCAGTCTCATGATCCCCGAGACTAACGGCCGGGTCTGACAGCACGGGTGGTTACTCCCGTATCGCCCCGTCATGACGGGGTCGCCATGCACCCGTTACGGACATTTCACCCGAGCCATGGGCGTCACGCGTCCCCGTACGCCTCTCCCCCGAGCTCGAACCGCGCCGTGCCCGCCGTCGCATCCGCGAGCCAGGCCCGGAACGCCTCCACGTCGGCGTCCGGCAGGCCGATCTCGATGGTGACGGCTTCCGCGTACCGCACGTCCCGCACCTCGCGTCCGGTCGACCGCAGGTCGTTCTCGACCTTCCCGGCGCGCTGGTGGTCGACGGTGACCGTGGCGAGGCGGAAGCGGCGCCGGGTGATCGTGCCGAGGGTGTCGAGTGCCTCGCCGACCGCACCGCCGTAGGCCCGGATCAGGCCGCCCGCGCCGAGCTTGACGCCGCCGTAGTAGCGGGTGACGACGGCGACGACGTACCGCATGTCGCGGCGCAGCAGCATCTGCAGCATGGGGACGCCGGCGGTGCCGCCCGGTTCGCCGTCGTCGCTGGCCTTCTGGATCCCGGCGTCGGCTCCGATGACGTAGGCCCAGCAGTTGTGGGTGGCGTCCGCGTGCTCCTTGCGGATGCCGGCGAGGAAGTCCTGGGCCTCCTGTTCGGTGGCCGCCGGGGCGAGCGCACAGATGAAGCGTGAGCGGTTGACCTCGGTCTCGTGCACGCCCGCGTGGGCGACTGTGCGGTACTCGTCCTGCATCCGGCCAGCTTAAGCGGCCCTCATTTCTTCTTGCCCCGCGCCACCATCACTCCGGTCAGCAGCGCCGTGCCGGGGGCGAGGGCCCGCCAGGTGGTGCCGTGCCAGGCCAGGACGGCGATCGCCGAGGTGGGGAACTTCGTACGGACGTCGTCGAGGGCGTCGTCGAGGCCGTCCCCGGCGAGTTCGAGGACGAGGTCCTCCAGGCCGGGGTTGTGCCCGATCAGGAGGAGGGTGCCGACCTCGGGGGGCGCCTCGTGGACGACCTCCAGCAACTCCGACACCTCCGCCGCGTACACGCGCGGGTCATGGCGCACCGGGGGCGGTGTGCCCCACTGGGCGGACGCCAGCTCCCAGGTCTGGCGGGTGCGTACGGCCGTGGAGCACACGGCGAGGTCCGGCAGGCAGTCGGCGTCGGCGATGAGCCGGCCCGCGACCGGGGCGTCGCGCCGGCCGCGCGGGGCGAGCGGGCGTTCGTGGTCGGCGACGTCGTCGGGCCAGGCGGACTTGGCGTGCCGCAGGACGACCAGTCGGCGCAGCGGACCCGCTCCGAAGTGTGCGGTCACGTCAGGGCTCCCAGATCGCGGGTGAGGTCCAGGCCGAGCAGGCGGTCGGCGTAGGCGTAGGTCTCGAAGCGGGCGCCGTCCGGTAGGTCCGGCGCGCTCTCCACCCAGCGCAGCACTCCGAGCACGCCGGGCACATCGAGATCGTCCTCCCAGGCGGTACGCAGTTCCGCCCGCACCTCGTCGGGGATGGGCCGCGACGGCTGCCTCGCCCAGCCCGCCACGGCACGGCGCCACCGTACGAGGGTGTCGTGGGCGTCGGTCAGAGTGGCCGCGTCGAGCGGCAGGGGCACATTTCTGCGCCGGGCGAGCAGGGCGAGGCGCAGGGCGGCGGGGTCGGCGTCCCCGGGGGGCGCCTCCGAGTGCACTGGGGCGACGGCGAGCCGGACGCCGTCGGGTTCGGCGCCCCCGTCCTCGCGCACGACATGGATGACCTGCGCCTCGCCCAGCCCCGAGGCGGCGTCCCGGCCGTCCTCGAAGGGCCGGATGCCCAGCGCGGCGGCACCGGCCCGCAGCTCCGCCTGCTGCCGCTCCTCGTCGAGCAGCGCCCAGACGGGCGTACCGCCGAGCTCCAGGGCGCGGACCAGGAGGTCGGCGGTCAGCAGGACCCGCAGGGCGGTGACGTCGAAGCCCTCCGTATGCGCCTCGACACGGGTCAGGCCACGGCGGGCGGGCGCGGCCTCGACGGGGTCGCCGGTTCGGGCGTCGATGATGCGCAGCACGAAGTGAGCGTAGGCGGACAAGGCTCCGTCCGCAGCCTTCCGGCCCGTGTTCCGGACATCGTGGCGGCCGTCGCGACTGCCGGGAGTCGGCTGGTCACCCGTGGGCGTACGGCGCGTTCACGCGCGCGTGGCGGCACCTCGGGCGTCGGGACGGAGACGCTCCGGGTCGGCTCCCGCCCTCAGCACTCGATGACGTTGACGGCGAGGCCGCCCCGGGCGGTCTCCTTGTACTTGACCTTCATGTCGGCGCCGGTCTCCTTCATGGTCTTGATGACCTTGTCGAGGGAGACGTGGTGACGGCCGTCGCCGCGGAGGGCCATCCGCGCGGCGGTGACCGCCTTCACCGCCGCCATGCCGTTGCGCTCGATGCAGGGGATCTGGACGAGGCCGCCGACCGGGTCGCAGGTCAGGCCGAGGTTGTGTTCCATGCCGATCTCGGCGGCGTTCTCGACCTGTTCGGGGCTGCCGCCGAGGACCTCGGCGAGCCCCCCGGCGGCCATCGAGCAGGCCGAGCCCACCTCGCCCTGGCAGCCGACCTCGGCCCCGGAGATGGAGGCGTTCTCCTTGAAGAGCATGCCGATGGCGCCGGCGGCGAGCAGGAAGCGGACGACTCCGTCGTCGTCGGCGCCGGGCACGAAGTGGAGGTAGTAGTGCAGGACCGCCGGGATGATGCCCGCGGCGCCGTTCGTCGGGGCGGTGACCACCCGCCCTCCGGCCGCGTTCTCCTCGTTCACGGCCATCGCGTAGAGGGTGACCCACTCCATCGCGCGGCCCAACGAGTCGCCCTCGCCGCGCAGTTGGCGCGCCGCGGCCGCGGCCCGGCGGCGCACCTTCAGGCCGCCCGGCAGGATGCCCTCGCCGCACAGGCCGCGCTCCACGCAGCCCTCCATGACCCGCCAGATCTCCAGCAGCCCGGCACGGATCTCGTCCTCCGTCCGCCAGGCCTTCTCGTTCTCCAGCATCAGCGACGAGATCGACAGGCCGGTCTCCCTCGTCAGACGCAGCAGCTCGTCGCCGGTGCGGAAGGGATGGGCGAGCACGGTGTCATCGGCCTTGATCCGGTCAGCGCCGATCGCGTCCTCGTCGACCACGAAGCCGCCGCCCACCGAGTAGTACGTCTTCTCCAGCAGCGGCACGCCGTCGGCGTCGTACGCGAAGAGGATCATGCCGTTGGCGTGGTACGGCAGCGACCGCCTCCGATGCAGGACCAGCTGGGTCGAGGCATCGAAGTCGATCTCGTGGGCCGGGCCGATCTCGGCACCGAGCAGGCGGATGCGCCCGGTGCCGCGGATCCGCTCGACGTCCAGGTCGGCCCGGGCGACATCGACCGTGTGCGGCGCATTGCCCTCCAGACCGAGCAGCACCGCCTTCGGGGTGCCGTGGCCGTGGCCGGTGGCACCGAGGGAACCGAACAACTCAGCCCGGACGGCGGCTGTCTGGGCGAGCACGCCGTCCGGCTTCAGCCGGGCGACGAACATCCCGGCGGCGCGCATCGGACCGACGGTGTGCGAGCTGGACGGGCCGATGCCGATCGAGAACAGGTCAAAGACGCTGATTGCCACACCATGCTCCGTGGGTTGGCGGGAGGTTGCCGGTCACAGATGGGGATAGAGCAGGTGCTTTTCGGCCAGTGCCCTGACCCGGGCCTTGAGCGCCTCGACGTCGTACGACGGCTTCAGCGTCTCCGCGATGACGTCCGCGACCTCGGCGAAGTCCTCGGCCTGGAAGCCGCGGGTGGCCAGGGCCGGGGTGCCGATCCGCAGCCCCGAGGTCACCATCGGCGGGCGCGGGTCGTTCGGGACGGCGTTGCGGTTGACGGTGATACCGACCTCGTGGAGGCGGTCCTCGGCCTGCTGCCCGTCCAGCTCCGACTCGCGCAGGTCGACCAGGATGAGGTGCACGTCGGTGCCGCCGGACAGGACATTCACCCCGGCCGCACGCGCATCGGCGGCGGTGAGCCGCTCGGCGAGGAGACGTGCGCCCTCGACCGTACGGCGCTGGCGCTCCTTGAATTCGTCGCTCGCGGCGACCTTGAAGGACACCGCCTTGGCTGCGATCACATGCTCCAGGGGGCCGCCCTGGAAGCCGGGGAAGACCGACGAGTTCAGCTTCTTCGCGAAGTCCTTCTTCGCCAGGATGATGCCGCCGCGCGGCCCGCCCAGGGTCTTGTGGGTGGTGGAGGTGACGACGTCGGCGTACTCGACCGGGTTGGGGTGCAGCCCGGCCGCGACCAGCCCGGCGAAGTGCGCCATGTCGACCCACAGATACGCCTCGACCTCGTCGGCGATCCGCCGGAACTCGGCGAAGTCCAGCTGCCGCGGATACGCCGACCACCCGGCGATGATCACCTTCGGCCGGTGCTCCTTGGCGAGGCGCTCGACCTCGGCCATGTCCACCAGACCGGCCTCGTCGACGTGGTAGGCGACGACGTTGA
>NZ_BNBM01000010.1:0-38793 GCF_014655715.1 Streptomyces lanatus
AGGTCGCCGAGCTGTACTCGTCCTCGAAGGCGATCCTGAAGGAGGCCGGGTACGTCGGCGCGGGCACGGTGGAGTTCCTGGTTGGCCTGGACGGCACGATCTCCTTCCTGGAGGTCAACACCCGTCTGCAGGTGGAGCACCCGGTCACCGAGGAGATCGCCGGGATCGACCTGGTGCGGGAGATGTTCCGCATCGCCGACGGTGAGGAACTCGGCTACGGCGACCCGGTCCTGCGCGGGCACTCCTTCGAGTTCCGCATCAACGGCGAGGACCCCGGCCGAGGCTTCCTCCCCGCCCCCGGCACCGTCACGACCTTCGCCCCGCCGTCCGGTCCGGGTGTCCGCCTGGACGCCGGTGTCGAGTCCGGCAGCGTGATCGGCCCGGCCTGGGACTCCCTGCTCGCCAAGCTCATCGTCACCGGCGCCACCCGCGAACAGGCCCTCCAGCGCGCCGCCCGCGCCCTGGCCGAGTTCCAGGTCGAGGGCATGGCCACCGCCATCCCCTTCCACCGCGCCGTCGTCACCGACCCGGCGTTCGCACCGGAGCTGACCGGCAGCGAGGACCCCTTCACGGTCCACACCCGCTGGATCGAGACCGAGTTCGTCAACGAGATCCCGGCCTTCGCCGCCCCGGCCGACACCGAGGCCGAGGACGACAAGGACCGCGAGACCATCGTGGTCGAGGTCGGCGGCAAGCGCCTTGAGGTCTCCCTCCCGTCCTCCCTCGGCATGACCCTGGCCCGCACCGGCCTCGCCGCAGGGGCCAAGCCCAAGCGCCGGGCCTCGAAGAAGTCGGGCCCGGCCGCCTCCGGCGACACCCTCGCCTCCCCCATGCAGGGCACCATCGTCAAGGTCGCCGTCGAGGAAGGCCAAGAGGTCAAGGAGGGCGACCTCATCGTCGTACTCGAAGCCATGAAGATGGAACAGCCCCTCAACGCGCACAAGTCCGGCACCATCAAGGGCCTGTCCGCCGAGGTCGGCGCCTCCCTCACCTCCGGCGCCCCCATCTGCGAGATCAAGGACTGAGCCGTACGGCATCCCGGGGCGCCCGGCGGACTGAGCGATCAGCCCGCCGGGCGCTTCCTTGCTCGGCGTCCGGCATGCTGGACCCACGCAACAAGTGAAGGAAGGGCAGGTGAGCCCCATGGCCCAGCCGCCGGCCGGTCTGCGCGCGGACGCCCGCCGCAACTATGAGCGCCTGCTCACCGAGGCCCGCTCCGCCTTCGCCGAGCACGGCACGGACGCGTCGCTGGAGGATGTGGCGCGGCGGGCGGGCGTGGGGATCGGCACGCTGTACCGGCACTTCCCCAACCGCGACGCCCTGCTGAGCGCCGTCTTCGAGGGCACGGCCGCCGATCTGCTGGCCCGCTCCCGCGAACTCCTGCAAGCCCCGGAGCCCTGCGCGGCCCTGGTGACCTGGCTGCGCGAGATGGTCACCCACGCCGGCGAGTACCGGGGTCTGGCCCACGCTCTGATGTCCGCCTCGGACAACAACTCCTCGGCACTGGGCCGGTGCAGCGGCCCGATCAGGGAGGCGGGCGGGGCGCTGCTGGCGAGGGCCCAGGGGGCGGGCGCGGTCCGCCCCGACGTGGAGATCAACGATCTCCTCCAGCTGACCCACGCGATCGCGTTGGCGGCGGAGGAGACGCCGGGGGATCCGGATGTGGCGGACAGGCTGCTGAACCTGACGCTGAGGGGACTGCGGGCCGGTTAGGGGCGCGGGGCTCTATCCATATACGGCTCAGCGCCGCCGCATGTCCGCGACCCGGGCCCGCTCCCGCTCGGCCCCTTGTTCCATCGGCACCGGCGCGGCAGGCCTCAGCCCCGGCCCGCCTCCCGGCGCCTGCCCACGGCGGGGTCCCGGCAGCGCACGCTGCTGACGTCGCGCCGGGACCTCGTCACCCCCCGGTGCGCCACTCGCCCCGGCCACGGCGATCTGCACTCCCTGATCGGCGAGGGCCTGCAACTCGGTGTGGGCACGGTCGTCATGGGACGGCGGGTCGTCGGTGACGAGCCGGGTGATGACGTCCGTGGGCACCGTCTGGAACATCGTGTCGGTGCCGAGCTTGGTGTGGTCGGCGAGGACGACGACCTCCGAGGCGGCCTGCACCAGCGCCCGGTCGACGGACGCGGAGAGCATGTTGGACGTGGACAGTCCGCGCTCGGCGGTGAGCCCGCTCCCGGAGAGGAAGGCCCGGGACACCCGCAGCCCTTGCAGTGACTGCTCGGCACCGCTGCCCACCAGGGCGTAGTTCGACCCGCGGAGCGTGCCGCCGGTCATGACGACCTCGACCCGGTTGGCATGGGCCAACGCCTGTGCCACAAGGAGGGAGTTGGTGACGACGGTCAGTCCGGGCACGCGCGCGAGCCGGCGGGCCAGCTCCTGCGTGGTGGTCCCCGCTCCGACGACGATCGCCTCGCCCTCCTCCACGAAGTTCGCGGCGAGGTCGGCGATGGCCGTCTTCTCGGCGGTCGCGAGATGTGACTTCTGCGGAAAGCCGGACTCCCGCGTGAACCCGCCCGGCAATACCGCACCGCCATGCCGGCGGTCGAGGAGTCCTTCTGCCTCCAGTGCGCGCACGTCCCGCCGTACGGTCACTTCGGAGGTCTGGACGACGCGGGCGAGCTCACGGAGCGACACGGCCCCGTTCGCTCGCACCATTTCGAGGATCAATTGGCGACGTTCTGCAGCGAACACGAAACTGACAGTAACCCCAACGACCGTCTGGTTTCAGCAGTTTGCGCCGAATAACAGAAGTTGTTCGTACGCAGGGGCGAGAAGTGGTATAGGGCCTAGTCCCGCCGCCTATGCCGTACGCATGCTCGACAACTCCGTGTGACCAGCGAGGAGTCACATCCGGCCGCCGGACGGACTCTAGAGTTCACCACCGGACTTCCGCGTGTGCAACTGCCGTGCCACCTCGGCGATCGAGCCCGAAAGAGAGGGGTACACGGTGAAGGCGTTCGCGATCTGTTCGACCGTCAGATTGTTGTCGACCGCGATCGAGATCGGGTGGATCAGTTCCGAGGCGCGCGGGGAGACGACCACACCGCCGACCACGATGCCGGTGCCGGGGCGGCAGAAGATCTTGACGAAGCCGTCGCGGATGCCCTGCATCTTGGCGCGCGGGTTGCGCAGCAGCGGCAGCTTGACGACCCGGGCGTCGATCTTGCCGGCGTCCACGTCGGCCTGGGAGTAGCCCACGGTGGCGATCTCGGGGTCGGTGAAGACGTTCGACGAGACCGTCTTGAGGTTCAGCGGGGCCACGGCATCGCCCAGGAAGTGGTACATGGCGATACGTCCCTGCATGGCGGCGACCGACGCGAGGGCGAAGACGCCGGTCACGTCACCGGCGGCGTACACGCCGGGCGCGGTCGTCCTGGAGACCTTGTCGGTCCAGATGTGCCCGGACTCGCGCAGCTTGACGCCGGCCTCCTCCAGGCCCATGCCCTCGGAGTTCGGGATGGCACCGACGGCCATGAGGCAGTGGCTGCCGCTGATGACCCGCCCGTCGGCGAGGGTGACCTCGACCCGGTCGCCGACCCGCTTGGCGGCGGCGGCGCGCGAGCGGGCCATGACGTTCATGCCGCGACGCCGGAAGACGTCCTCCAGGACGGCCGCGGCGTCCGGGTCCTCGCCCGGCAGCACACGGTCCCGGGACGAGACCAGGGTGACCCGGGAGCCGAGGGCCTGGTAGGCGCCGGCGAACTCGGCACCGGTGACACCGGAGCCGACCACGATGAGCTCCTCGGGCAGCTCGTCGAGGTCGTAGACCTGGGTCCAGTTCAGGATGCGCTCGCCGTCGGGCTGGGCGTCGGGCAGCTCGCGCGGGTGACCGCCGGTGGCAATGAGGACGGCGTCCGCGGTGAGGGTCTCCTCGGTGCCGTCGGCGGCCCGGACGACGACCTTGCGCGAACCGTCGAGGCCCTGCATGCCCTCGAGACGGCCACGGCCGCGCATGACCCGGGCGCCCGCGCGTGTGACGGAGGCGGTGATGTCATGGGACTGGGCGAGCGCGAGCCGCTTCACACGCCGGTTGACCTTGCCCAGGTCGACGCCCACGACACGGGCGGGCGTGTCGATGTGCGGGGTGTCGTCGGCGACGATGATGCCCAGCTCCTCGTAGGAGGAGTCGAAGGTCGTCATCACCTCGGCCGTGGCGATCAGGGTCTTCGACGGTACGCAGTCGGTGAGCACCGACGCCCCGCCCAGACCGTCGCAGTCGACGACGGTCACCTCCGCGCCGAGTTGAGCGGCGACCAGCGCCGCTTCATATCCGCCGGGTCCGCCACCGATGATCACGATCCGAGTCACGTACTCCATTGTCCCGCACGCCCCACCGTGCCACCGCCTGGGGGCCCGCCCGAGACACCACCGTTACGGGAGGGGCGGAGGATTCACCTGCCGTACCCTCTCCCCATGTCGCTCTACGCCGCGTACGCCGGCAATCTCGACGCGCGGCTGATGACCCGCCGCGCCCCCCACTCGCCGCTGCGCGCCACCGGCTGGCTGAATGGATGGCGGCTGACGTTCGGCGGCGAGCAGCTCGGCTGGGAGGGCGCGCTGGCCACGCTGGTCGAGGACCCGATGGAGCAGGTCTTCGTCGCGCTCTACGACATCGCGCCGATGGACCAGGACTCGCTCGACCGGTGGGAGGGCGTGGGGCTCGGGATATACCGCCGGCTGCGGGTGCGGGTGCACACGCTGGAGGGCGAGGAGCCCGCGTGGGCGTATGTGCTGAACGCCTACGAGGGCGGGTTGCCGTCGGCGCGCTATCTGGGCGAGATCGCGGACGCGGCGGAGTCGGCGGGGGCGCCGCACGACTATGTGATGGAGCTGCGCAAGCGGCCCTGCTGAGGCTCATGGGTCCCGCCCATCCCTACAGCCCCCGCGTTCACAGGTTTCGTTGGAAACGACAAGACAACGATCGCCATCCCGTGAGCTCTGTCATCTACGCGCGTAGGCCCAAACCGGCTACCCTCAGTCGCGTGAACGCATCTCTTCTTCCGGACGACATCCAGGGCGACCCCCACGCCGCCGCCGACGCCGCCGCCTCGCGCCTGCGCGAGATCACCGGCGCCGAGACCCACGACGTCGCCCTCGTGATGGGCTCCGGCTGGGCTCCGGCCGTGGACGCCCTCGGCGCACCCGAGGCCGAGTTCCAGGTCACCGAACTGCCCGGGTTCCCCCCGCCGGCGGTGGAAGGGCACGGCGGCAAGGTCCGCTCGTACCGGATCGGTGACAAGCGCGCGCTCGTCTTCCTGGGGCGCACCCACTACTACGAGGGCCGTGGCGTGGCCGCTGTCGCGCACGGTGTGCGTACCGCGGTGGCCGCCGGCTGCAAGACCGTGGTCCTCACCAACGGCTGCGGGGGGTTGCGCGAGGGTATGCGTCCCGGCCAGCCGGTCCTGATCAGTGACCACATCAACCTCACGGCGACGTCGCCGATCGTCGGGGCGAACTTCGTCGATCTGACGGATCTGTACTCGCCGCGGCTGCGGGCGCTGTGCAAGGAGATCGACTCCACGTTGGAGGAGGGGGTCTACGCGCAGTTCCCCGGGCCGCACTACGAGACGCCTGCCGAGATTCGGATGGCTCGGGTGATCGGGGCGGATCTGGTAGGGATGTCGACCGTGCTCGAAGCGATCGCCGCGCGGGAGGCGGGGGCCGAGGTGCTGGGGATTTCTCTGGTGACCAATCTCGCCGCGGGGATGACGGGTGAGCCTCTCAATCATGAGGAGGTTCTGCAGGCGGGGCGGGACAGTGCGACTCGGATGGGTTCGCTGTTGGCGCAGGTGTTGGGGCGGCTGTAGGCGGTTTTTTCTCGCCCCCGCCGCCCCTACCCGTCCCATCCTGGGGCTCCGCCCCAGACCCCGCTCCTCAAACGCCGGAGGGGCTGAGTTTTCAGCCCGTCCGGCGTTTGAGGACGAGGCCCGTTCAGGGCCGAAGCGGGGGTCCGGGGGCGGCAGCCCCCGGGGACGGGACGGGTAGGGGCGGCGGGGGCGAAGAAATGTCTGGGCCGTGTCCCCCATCCGCCCCGCACCACACACACGAGAGGCAGACCGACGTGCACGACGACCTCATCGCCCGGGCCGAGGCATGGCTCGCCGAGGACCCCGACCCGGAGACCCGCGACGAACTCGCCGGCCTCATCGAGGCCGCGGACCTCGAAGAGCTCGCCGCACGCTTCAGCGGCACCCTCCAGTTCGGCACCGCGGGCCTGCGCGGCGAACTCGGCGCCGGCCCCATGCGCATGAACCGAGGCGTCGTCATCCGCGCCGCCGCCGGCCTCGCCGCGTACCTCAAGAAGCAGGGCCGGGCGGACGGCCTCGTCGTCATCGGCTACGACGCCCGCCACAAGTCGGAGGACTTCGCCCGCGACACGGCCGCCGTGATGGTCGGCGCCGGACTGCGCGCCGCCGTGCTGCCGCGACCGCTCCCCACGCCCGTCCTCGCCTACGCCATAAGGCACCTCGGCGCGGTCGCCGGCGTCGAAGTCACCGCCAGCCACAACCCGCCCCGCGACAACGGCTACAAGGTGTACCTCGGCGACGGTTCCCAGATCGTCCCGCCCGCGGACACGGAGATCGCCGCCGAGATCGACGCCGTACGGTCCCTCAACGACGTGCCCCGCCCGGAGTCCGGCTGGGACACCCTCGACGACGCCGTCCTCGACGCCTACCTCGCCCGCACCGACGCCGTCCTCGCCCCCGACTCCCCGCGCACCGCCCGTACCGTCTACACGGCGATGCACGGCGTCGGCAAGGACGTCCTCCTCGCCGCCTTCGAGCGGGCCGGCTTCCCCGCCCCCGTCCTCGTCGCCGAGCAGGCCGAACCCGACCCGGAGTTCCCCACCGTCGCCTTCCCCAACCCGGAAGAGCCCGGCGCGATGGACCTGGCCTTCGCCAAGGCCCGCGAGACCGACCCCGACCTCATCATCGCCAACGACCCCGACGCCGACCGCTGCGCCGTGGCCGTGAAGGAGGACGGGGAGTGGCGGATGCTTCGGGGGGACGAGGTCGGTGCGCTGCTCGCCGCCCATCTCGTCGGGCGCGGAGCGCGTGGCACCTTCGCCGAGTCGATCGTCTCCTCCTCGCTCCTCGGGCGTATCGCCGAGAAGGCGAACCTCCCTTACGAGGAGACCCTCACCGGGTTCAAGTGGATCGCCCGGGTCGACGGGCTGCGCTACGGCTATGAGGAAGCCCTCGGTTACTGCGTCGACCCCGACGGCGTACGCGACAAGGACGGCATCACCGCCGCCCTGCTGATCACCGAGCTCGCCTCCGTCCTCAAGGCCGAGGGCCGCACGCTGCTCGATCTGCTCGACGATCTCGCCGTGGAACACGGTCTGCACGCCACGGACCAGCTCTCGGTCCGGGTCGAGGATCTGTCGGTGATCGCGAACGCGATGCGGAAGCTGCGGGAGCAGCCGCCGACCGCGCTCGCCGGTCTCGCGATCATCCGTGCCGAGGACCTCACGAAGGGCACCGCCACGCTCCCGCCCACCGACGGGCTGCGGTACACCCTCGACGGTGCCCGCGTCATCGTCCGCCCCAGCGGCACGGAGCCCAAGCTGAAGTGCTACCTGGAGGTGGTCGTCCCCGTCGCGGCGCACGCCGGTCTCCCTGCCGCCCGCGCCGAGGCGGCCGGTCTGCTGGCGACGATCAAGCGGGACCTGTCGGCCGCGGCGGGCATCTGAGCCGTAGCGAGCGAAGCGTATGAGTCGGCTCCGAAAGGGTGCCCCCGCCCGGGGGCACCCTTTCGGGTGTTTTCCCCACGGCGATTGACGCGCGCTCCCCGTCCGGCCCCGTCCCGCGGGCAACGGTGGACGGGAAGCGCACCGCCGATCCGCCTGGAGCCGTGCCGTGTCCACGACGACCGCATCCCGGCCGCCCCCCGCCCCAACCAGCGCCGCCCCGCGCTCCCGCCCCGCCCTGCGTCACGCGGCCCCCGCCCTCCTCGCCTATCTCGCCGTACGCGGCACCGGCCTGCTGGTGCTCACCGTCTGGGCGCACCGCCGGCACCACGGCGTCTGGCCGCTGCTGGCGACGCGATGGGACGCCGACTGGTATCTCGGTATCGCCGACCACGGCTACGCCCATGAACTGGGCACCGCCTACAACGCCAACAACCTCGCCTTCTTCCCGCTCCACCCGCTCCTGGTCAGGGCGGTCGCGACGGTCACCCCGGGCAGCCGTGCCAGTACCGGACTCGCCCTCGCCGTCCTCGCCTCCCTCGCCGCCGCGTGGGGTGTCTTCGCGGTCGGGGACCGGCTGTACGGCCGTAGGGCCGGGGTACTCCTCACCGTCCTGTGGGCCGCGCTCCCGGTCGGCATGGTGCAGTGGATGGGCTACACCGAGTCCCTGTTCACGGCGCTCGCGGCCTGGTCGCTGTACTCCGCGCTCACCGGCCGTCTCCTCACCGCGGCCTGGCTCGCCGCGCTCGCGGGCCTCACCCGCCCCACCGGCGTCGCGGTGGCGGCCGCGGTCACCGTGGCGGCCCTGCTCGCCCTGCGCCGCCGGCCGAGTCCGCGTACCTTCGCGGCCGTCCTGATCGCGCCGCTCGGCTGGTGCGGATACGTCGGCTGGGTGGGCCTGCGCGTGGGGCGCTGGGACGGCTACTTCGCCGTACAGCGGCTGTGGCACAACGAGTGGGACGGTGGGCGTGAAACCCTGCGGGTGATACGGCAGTTGCTGGGGCGCGACCCGACGCCGGAGCTGTTCCTGGTGCTGGTGACGTTCATCGTGATCGCGTCGGTGGTGCTGTTCGGGGTGGGCGTGTGGGACCGGCAGCCGGCGGTGCTGCTGGTCTTCGCGGGCGTGCTTCTGGTGATCGTCCTCGGCAGTGGCGGCGTCTACTTCCCGCGTGCCCGGTTCCTGCTGCCCGCCTTCCCGCTCCTGCTCCCGCTCGCCCTGCGGCTGTCCCGTGCCTCCCGGCGCCGTCGCACGGCGGCGGTCGTGGTGGCGGTGGCCGGCTCCGCTTACTGGGGGGCGTACATGGCGCTGGTGTGGGCGAAGGCGCCCTGAGCGGCCCGCGGGGTCGCTCAGCCGATCGCCAGCAGGATCACCAGCAGCACCGCGCCCGCGACGATCGGCCCCGCCACCTCATAGGCCCAGCGCACGGTCACCTCGCCCTGCGCGGACTCCGCCTGCTCCCGATGCTCCAGCAGCTGGCGCAGATCGTCGATGACCTTGTCGGTCTCGGCGCGCGTCGGCCCGCCCGCGTCCACGTCCTCACGCGGCGCCCCGAATCCGAGCCCGCCGCCGCGACGCGCCCCGCGCGAGGCGCCACCGCGCTCCGCGGCCGCCGCCCGTGCCGTGCGCCGCGCCGCCTTCTTCCGGGCCCGCAGCGAGACCGGGACGGCCCAGAGCTGGAACTTGGTGCCGGACTTGGTGACGACCTCGTTCGAGTAGCTGGAGCGCAGCGCGGCGATCTGCCCCCACGGCAGCACGATCACGCGGAGCGGGTTGCGGATGCGCAGTCGCTCCTCGTTGGCGTACACGGCCGGGCGCAGGGTGAAGGCGGACACCAGCGGGACGATGAGGATCAGCGCGGCGAGGGCGAGCCACTGGGTGCGGCCCTCTCCGCGCAGCAGGGCGTCGACGCCGAGCCAGAGGGTGATGGCGAGCAGTGCGACGCCGCCGACGATGCCCATGGGCGAGCGGTACACCCGGTCCTTCGACGTGGGGTCCGGGGTGGGGGACGGGTGTTCGGGGGTCGTCATGCGCCCGATTGTGCCTCACGCGTGCGGGGAGTGTTCGATCGCCCGATCACTGCGGGAGGTGGCCTCCGTTCGCGAGTGCGGTCCCCGGGTGGCTGGTCGCGCCCACGCTGCGGAGCCGCAAATCGATACAGCCCCGCGCCCCTGGGTGGGCCCTCCCCCGTGTCAGACAGATCCGCCCCCTCGGGGTGTACAGCCGCTACGCGCGTAGATATGCTCGTCTGGTGACCATGCCCACCAATGCATCTGCCGCAGCTCACGCACTCACGGACGTCGCCGCGTCCGACAGCACGCTGCGCCGCTTCCTTCACGGGCTGCCGGGCGTCGACGCGGTCGGCCTGGAGGGGCGGGCCGCGTCCCTCGGTACCCGTTCCATCAAGACGACCGCCAAGGCGTACGCCATCGACCTCGCCATCTCGATGGTCGACCTGACGACGCTGGAAGGCGCGGACACCCCGGGCAAGGTCCGGGCGCTCGGCGCCAAGGCGGTCCACCCCGACCCGACCGACCGGACGACGCCGCCGACGGCCGCCGTCTGCGTCTATCCCGACATGGTGGCCACCGCCAAGGAGGCCGTCGCCGGGTCGACCGTGAAGGTCGCCTCCGTCGCCACCGCCTTCCCCGCGGGCCGCGCGCCCATCGCCGTGAAGCTGGCGGACGTCCGTGAGGCCGTCTCCGCCGGTGCCGACGAGATCGACATGGTCATCGACCGCGGGGCGTTCCTCGCCGGGAACTACATGAAGGTGTACGACGAGATCGTCGCCGTGAAGGAGGCCTGCGGGGCGGCCCGCCTCAAGGTCATCTTCGAGACGGGCGAGCTGTCGACGTACGACAACATCCGGCGGGCCAGCTGGCTCGGCATGCTGGGCGGCGCCGACTTCATCAAGACGTCGACCGGCAAGGTCGCGGTGAACGCCACCCCCGCGAACACCCTCCTTATGCTGGAAGCGGTGCGGGACTTCCGTGCCCAGACCGGCATCCAGGTCGGTGTGAAGCCGGCCGGCGGGATCAGGACGACCAAGGACGCCGTCAAGTTCCTCGTGCTTGTCAACGAGACCGCGGGCGAGGACTGGCTCGACAACCACTGGTTCCGCTTCGGCGCCTCCTCGCTTCTGAACGACCTGCTGATGCAGCGGCAGAAGCTGGCCACCGGCCGCTACTCCGGCCCCGACTACGTGACGGTGGACTGAGACCCCATGAACATGGAAAACCTGTCTTCGGTATTCGCATACGCACCGGCCCCCGAGTCCCGCTCGATCGTCGACATCGCGCCGTCGTACGGCCTCTTCATCGACGGCGAGTTCACGGAGGCGGCCGACGGCAAGGTCTTCAAGACCGTCTCGCCGTCCACCGAGGAGGTCCTCGCCGAGATCGCCCAGGCGGGCGAGGCGGACGTGGACCGTGCCGTGAAGGCCGCCCGCAAGGCGTTCGAGAAGTGGTCGGCGCTGCCGGGCTCCGAACGCGCGAAGTACCTCTTCCGCATCGCCCGGATCATCCAGGAGCGGGCCCGTGAGCTCGCCGTGCTCGAAACCCTGGACAACGGCAAGCCGATCAAGGAGACCCGCGACGCGGACCTCCCCCTGGTCGCCGCGCACTTCTTCTACTACGCGGGCTGGGCCGACAAGCTCGACCACGCCGGCTTCGGCGCCGACCCGCGTCCGCTGGGCGTCGCCGGCCAGGTCATCCCCTGGAACTTCCCGCTGCTGATGCTGGCGTGGAAGATCGCCCCGGCGCTGGCGACCGGCAACACGGTCGTGCTGAAGCCCGCCGAGACGACCCCCCTCTCCGCGCTTTTCTTCGCGGACATCTGCCGCCAGGCCGGTCTGCCCAAGGGCGTCGTCAACATCCTTCCCGGATACGGCGACGCGGGCGCCGCGGTCGTCGCGCACCCGGACGTCAACAAGGTCGCCTTCACCGGTTCCACGGCCGTCGGCAAGGAGATCGCCCGCACGGTCGCAGGCACCCGCAAGAAGGTCACCCTGGAGCTCGGCGGCAAGGGCGCCAACATCGTCTTCGACGACGCCCCGATCGACCAGGCCGTCGAGGGCATCGTCAACGGCATCTTCTTCAACCAGGGCCAGGTCTGCTGCGCCGGCAGCCGCCTGCTGGTCCAGGAGTCGATCCAGGACGAGCTGCTGGACTCCCTCAAGCGCCGCCTGTCGACCCTGCGTCTCGGCGACCCGTTGGACAAGAACACCGACATCGGCGCGATCAACTCCGAGGAGCAGCTCACCCGCATCACCTCGCTCGTCGAGCAGGGCGAGGCGGAGGGCGCCGAGCGCTGGTCGCCGGCCTGTGACATCCCGGAGAGCGGCTACTGGTTCGCCCCGACGCTGTTCACGAACGTCACCCAGGCGCACCGCATCGCCCGCGACGAGATCTTCGGCCCGGTGCTGTCGGTACTGACGTTCCGTACGCCGGACGAGGCCGTGGCCAAGGCCAACAACACGCCGTACGGCCTGTCGGCGGGCATCTGGACCGAGAAGGGGTCGAGGATCCTCGCCGTGGCGAACAAGCTCCGGGCCGGTGTCGTCTGGTCCAACACGTTCAACAAGTTCGACCCGACCTCGCCGTTCGGCGGTTACAAGGAGTCGGGCTTCGGCCGCGAGGGCGGCCGCCACGGCCTGGAGGCGTACCTCGATGTCTGATGCGACCCGACTCTCCGTCTTCAAGACCTACAAGCTTTACGTGGGCGGGAAGTTCCCGCGTTCCGAGAGCGGCCGGGTGTATGAGGTGACCGACTCCAAGGGCAAGTGGCTCGCGAACGCGCCCCTCTCCTCCCGCAAGGACGCCCGTGACGCCGTGGTCGCCGCGCGCAAGGCGTTCGGCGGCTGGTCCGGCGCGACGGCGTACAACCGCGGTCAGATCCTCTACCGCGTCGCCGAGATGCTGGAGGGCCGTCGCGAGCAGTACGTCCGTGAGGTCGCCGACGCCGAGGGCCTGTCGAAGTCGAAGGCGGCGGCGCAGGTCGACGCGGCGATCGACCGCTGGGTCTGGTACGCGGGCTGGACGGACAAGATCGCCCAGGTCGTGGGCGGCGGCAACCCGGTCGCGGGCCCGTACTTCAACCTCTCCTCGCCCGAGCCGACCGGTGTGGTGGCCGTCCTGGCCCCGCAGGAGTCGTCCTTCCTGGGCCTGGTCTCCGTCCTCGCCCCGGTGATCGCGACGGGCAACACGGCGATCGTGGTGGCGTCGGAGAAGTCCCCGCTGCCCGCCCTGTCGCTGGGCGAGGTCCTGGCCACCTCCGACCTCCCCGGCGGTGTGGTCAACGTCCTCTCCGGCCGTACGGCGGAGATCGCGACGCCGCTCGCCGCGCACCAGGATGTCAACGCGATCGACCTCGCGGGCGCCGACGACGTCCTGGCGAAGGAGCTGGAGATCGCCGCGGCGGACAACCTCAAGCGCGTGCTGCGTCCACAGCCTGTGGATTACGCGGTCACCCCGGGCATCGACCGCATGACGGCGTTCCTGGAGACGAAGACGGTCTGGCACCCGACGGGGTCGCTGGGCGCGTCGGGCTCTTCGTACTAGTCGGGATCGTCGTACTAGGAGCACCGCCCCGATACGGAAGCCCCGGCCCACCTCCGTCCAGGAGGGCCGGGGCTTCTCCCCTGTGCGTGGGCCTCAGATCCCGAGGCGCTGCCCGATCCCGTCGAGCACACAGTCGAGGCCGAAGGTGAACTCCCAGGCCCGGTCGTCCTTGCGGTTCGCGGTGAGGGCGTACTTCTCGAAGACCGGGTAGCGGCCGGTGCCGATCAGATAGCGCATCTGCGGGGCCAGCGCCTCCCGCGTCTCGTCGCCGCTCGTCCAGCCGTTGCGTTCCTGGTAGTCCCGCATGGCGATCTCGGCCTGGGCCGCGCCGTGCACGAAGGAGGTGACGGCCCGGAGGGCGGCCATCACCGAGTCGGCGTCCAGATCGTGGGCGTCGAGCGCGGACAACCCCCGTTCGGCCACCGCCATCCGGGACGGGGTGAGCAGGACGACCGAGGTGGGCATGAGCGCCATCCACGGGTGGGCGAGCATCAGCTCCCGGGTCCGCAGGGCGTAGGAGCGCAGCACCTCCCGCCAGTCCCCGGCATCGTCGGGCACGGCGAGGTCCCGGGACACCCGGTCGATCATGAGCGCCCAGAGGTCGTCCTTGCCGGACACATGCCGGTAGGCGGCCATGGGGGTGACCCCGAGCTTGGTGGCGAGACGGCGCATGGTGACGGCGGCGCCGCCCTCCTCTTCGGCGATCTCGACCGCGGCGGCGGCGATCCGCTCCAGGGTCAGGGACGCACGCGGGACCGGGGCGGGCTGCTCCATGCGCTCCCAGAGCGAGGGTTCCGCGACCTCGCCCCCCTCTTCCTTCGCGACCGCCATGGCCGGCCTCCTCTCGGTCGTTGCGTGTACAGCGTATCGCCAGTAGACGCCGTACACATGGATGTGTACGTTGTAATCACGGAGATACGCCGTACACATTCGCACTCGGACTCAAGGGAGACCCATGTCCACCCCACCCGCCGAACCCCTCCGCGTCGCCGTCCTCGTCGGCTCGACCCGCGAGGGGCGTTTCGCGCCCGTCGTGACGAAGTGGCTGGCCGGGCAGCTCGACCAGCGCGACGACCTGCGGGGCGATGTCGTCGACCTGGCGGAGACGCCGCTGCCGACGGTGTTCCCGGCGTTCGGCCAGCAGCCGCCGCCCGGCACCGAGGAGCAGCTGGCGCTGGTCTCGCCACGGCTCGCGGCGGCCGACGCCTTCGTCCTCGTCACGCCCGAGTACAACCACAGCTTCCCTGCGTCCCTGAAGAACGCGATCGACTGGCACAACGAGCAGTGGCACGGCAAGCCGGTCGCCTTCGTCTCGTACGGCGGCCGGTCCGGCGGGCTGCGTGCCGTGGAGCAACTGCGGGTCGTCATGGCCGAGCTGAACGCGACGACCATCCGCAACACCGTCAGCTTCCATGACGCGTGGAGCCGCTTCGACGCGGACGGCACCTGCACGGACCCGGCCGCCGACACGGCCGCGAAGGCACTGTTCGACCAGCTCGCCTGGTGGGGTCACGCACTGCGCGACGCCAGGTCCGTCCGCCGCTACGTCGCCTGACCACCGGCCCGGGACCAGGGGGAACCATGGACACATCCACCAGCGCAACCAGTACGGAAGCGCCGGACCGGCCCTCCCGGCCGGTCATCCTCGGCCTGCTGCTCGGCATCGTGCTCGCCACGCTCGACGGCACCGTCGTCGGCACCGCGCTGCCGACCATCGTCGGCGACCTGGGCGGCCTCGACCATCTGTCCTGGGTGCTCACCGCCTATCTGCTCACCACGGCCGTCTCCACCCCGCTCTGGGGCAAGCTCGGCGACCTGTACGGCCACAAGGGCAGCTACCTGACCTCCATCACCGTGTTCCTGGTGGGTTCGGTGCTGTGCGGACTCGCCCAGGACATGGGGCAGTTGATCGCCTTCCGGGCGCTCCAGGGAATCGGCGCGGGCGGCCTGTTCGTGGGCGCGCTCTCCCTCATCGGCACCCTGCTCACACCGGCGGAGGCGGGCCGCGCCCAGTCGCTGATCGGGGTGCTGCTGCCCCTCGCGCTGATCGGCGGACCGCTGGCCGGCGGCTTCCTCACGGACCAGCTGGACTGGCGCTGGGTGTTCTACGTCAATGTCCCCGTCGGCGCCGTGGCCCTCACCCTCGTCGGCCTCGGGGTGCGGCTGCGCGGGCCGCGGGTCAGGGCACGGATCGACCTGGCCGGGGCCGGGCTGCTGACCGGTGCGATCCTCGCCCTGACGCTGCTCGCGAGCTGGGCCGGGACGACGTACGCCTGGTCGTCTCCGCAGGTGCTCGGGCTCGCCCTGGTCTCCGCCGTGGCGCTGGCCGCCTTCGTACGGGTCGAGCGGCGCACCCCGGAGCCGGTGATCCCGCCCCGGCTGTTCCATGACCGCAACTTCACGGTGGCGCAGGTCATCAGCTTCGTCACGGGTGCGGCGATGCTGGCGGCGGCGAGCTATCTGCCGCAGTACATGCAGTTCGTACGGGACATGTCGGCCACCGAGAGCGGCCTGCTGCTGCTTCCGCTGATGCTGGGCATGATGGGCGCCCAGCTCCTCATCGGGCGGCGGGTCGGCGACGGCGGGCGCTATCGCGGCTACCCCGTCGTGGGCGGCGCGCTGGCCGCGGTGGGCGCGCTGGCCCTGCTGACGCTGGGCACGGACACGTCGGCGCCCGTGGCCTCCGGTCTGACCCTGGTGCTCGGTGTGGGCATCGGCTGTCTGATGCAGCCGACGATGCTCATCACGATGAACAGCGCCGAGCCACGCGACATGGGGGCGGCCAGTGGCACCCAGACGCTGCTGCGCACCATCGGCGGCTCGCTCGGGGTCGCGGTCCTCGGGTCCGTGTACACCCACCGGCTGACGGCGACCGTCACGGACCGGCTGGGAGCCGACGGCACCCGGCTGACCGAGGGCGAACTCACCCCCGAGCTGCTGCGCGACCTGCCGGAGCCGGTCCGGCATGCCTTCCGGACGGGGGTCGTCGACGGCCTGCACGGTGTCGCGCTCGGCACGGCCGCGCTGTGCGCCGTGGCGTTCGCGGTGTCCTGGCTGATCCGGGAGGTCCCTCTGCGCACCCGCTGAGTCACCCCGGACAGATGAACCCAGACTGGCGCATAGGTGGCCTTCCGGTGTGACGCACCTATCAAAGCCGTGCCGCGGGGTCGTTGAGTGGCCCGGCGATGCCTCACACTGGTGTCCCGTGAGTTCCCAACCGCCCATACCGACGCGAGTCGTGCTGCTCTGCGGCCCCTCCGGCTCCGGCAAGTCCCTTCTCGCCGCCCGCTCCGGTCTTCCGGTACTGCGCCTCGACGACTTCTACAAAGAAGGCGACGACCCGACCCTGCCCCAGGTCCCCGGGAGCTCCGACATCGACTGGGACCACCCCGACTCATGGGACGCGGACACGGCCGTCGCTGCGATCACGGAACTGTGCCGCACGGGCCGTACGAACATCCCGCTGTACGACATCTCGCTGAGCGCCCGCACCGGCGAGGAGGCGGTCGAGATCGGCCGTACTCCGCTGTTCATCGCCGAGGGCATCTTCGCCGCCGAGATCGTGAACCGCTGCCGGGAACTCGGTGTGCTGGCCGACGCGCTCTGCCTGAGCCGCGGCCCGGTCCGCACCTTCCGCCGCCGTTTCCTGCGCGATCTGAAGGAGGGCCGCAAGTCGGTGCCCTTCCTGCTGCGCCGTGGCTGGCGGCTGATGCGTCTGGAGCGGTCGATCATCGCCCATCAGACGTCGCTGGGCGCGTACGCCTGCGATCGTGACGAAGCCCTGGGCCGCCTCACCGCGGCCGCCGCGGGGCGCTGCCCGGCGCAGCTGGCCTCCTGAGCCTCCGCTCGCCCGTACACACGAGAAACGGGACTGGACGGACCCCCCGGCCCTCCAGCCCCGCTCTCGTCGTGCCCCGCCCGTTTCCCCCGTGGCAGGGCACTCCCCCGTGTTCCCCCGTTACTGCCCCCCTCGGGCGTTTCCCCGTGGGTCCCCCACTTGTTACCGCTCCCCCTTCGGCCGGTCCCCCCGGACCGTCCTCCCCCTCAACCTTCAGGCGACAAGCTCCCCGAAGGCGTCCTCCTCGTCACGGCCGAAGCTGAGGACCTCGTCCTCGCGCAGCCGGCGGAGCGACCGCCAGATGCTCGACTTCACCGTGCCGACACTGATGTCGAGGATGTCCGCGATCTCCGGGTCGGTGCGGCCCTCGTAGTAACGAAGGACCAGCATCGTCCGCTGGAGCTCGGGCAGCCGGGCCAGCGCCTGCCACAGGACCGCGCGCAGCTCGGTGCCGCGCATCGCGTCCGTGTCACCGGGCGTCTCCGGCAGTTCCTCGGTCGGGTACTCGTTCAGCTTGCGGCGGCGCCACGCGCTGATGTGCAGGTTGGTCATCGTCCGCCGCAGATAACCCCCGACGGCGGCCTTGTCGCTGATCCGGTCCCATGCCTTGTACGTCGAGAACAGCGCGCTCTGCAGCAGGTCCTCGGCCTCGAAGCGGTCACCGGTCAGGTGGTAGGCGGTTGCGTACAGGGAGGCGCGGCGCTCCTGGACGTAGGCGGTGAACTCCGCCTCCGACAGCGAGCGACGACGCTCCCCCGAGTCCTCCCTGTACGCGCCGGCTCCCCCGTGAGCCTCCCCCGTGAGACCGTCAACCACCGTCATGTACGCGGTGTGCTGACGCCCGGTGCCGCGAGCGCACCCCCGCCCGCTCACGGCACCGGACTTCTCCGAACCCCGGCCCCCGTTCACGTCGTGCAGACGCGTGATCACTGCGCTGGTGGTGGTGCCGTGCAGCGTGTTCATCTCGCGCCCCCCGTCGTGGACTTCCGGTGTTCTGGTCGATCGTGCTGCTGTGTTCCGGTCCTGCTGTGTTGCTGTCTTGCTCTGTGCCGAAAAGCTTGCCCGGGCACCTTCATGGCCGTGTCCGCCGACTGTCACAGACCTGTCACAGGGGCCTGTGCCAGAGCCCGCTCCCAGCACCCGCACAGCGCGCACACAGCCGACAGCGCTACGCGCACGCTTCCCTACTGCTCGTACAGGAGTCGAAAGACGACCCCCGCATGGGCCAGAATGTGCCCCGTGCCTTCCCTGTTGCTGATCGAGGACGACGACGCCATCCGCACGGCCCTGGAGCTCTCACTGACCCGCCAGGGACACCGTGTGGCCACCGCTGCCACCGGCGAGGACGGGCTGAAACTGCTGCGTGAGCAGCGGCCGGACCTGATCGTGCTGGACGTGATGCTGCCCGGCATCGACGGATTCGAGGTGTGCCGGCGCATCCGGCGCACCGACCAGCTGCCGATCATCCTGCTGACCGCGCGCAACGACGACATCGACATCGTGGTCGGACTGGAGTCCGGCGCCGACGACTACATCGTCAAACCGGTCCAGGGGCGGGTCCTCGACGCCCGGATCCGGGCCGTGCTGCGGCGCGGGGAACGGGAGTCGAACGACGCGGCGACGTACGGCAGCCTGGTCATCGACCGCGCGGCCATGACCGTCACCAAGAACGGCGAGGACCTCCAGCTCACCCCGACCGAGCTGCGGCTGCTGCTCGAACTGAGCCGCCGCCCCGGCCAGGCCCTGTCCCGCCAGCAGCTGCTGCGCCTGGTCTGGGAGCACGACTATCTGGGCGACTCCCGCCTCGTGGACGCCTGCGTCCAGCGGCTGCGCGCGAAGGTGGAGGACGTCCCGTCCTCGCCGACCCTGATCCGTACCGTCCGTGGAGTCGGCTACCGCCTGGACGCGCCTCAGTGACGGACGCGCAAGGGGGTTTCCGCGGCTGGGTCGCGGCTCGCAAGGGAGTGTGGTCGAGGCTGCGTTTCACCAGTCTGCGGCTGCGGCTCGTGGTGGTGTTCGGCCTGGTGGCGCTCACCGCCGCCGTATCGGCCTCCGGGATCGCCTACTGGCTCAACCGCGAGGCGGTGCTCAGGCGGACCCAGGACGCGGTGCTGCGCGACTTCGAGCAGCAGATGCAGATACGCGCGGGCCTGCTGCCCGAGCAGCCCACGCAGGACGAACTGCAGCACACCGCAGGGCAGATGGCCAACAGCAGCCAGCGCTTCTCCGTGCTGCTGGTCGCCCGAGGCGGCGACGGCGGTCCCGCGTACGGCAGCTCCGGCGGCCTGGACGGCTTCACGCTCGCGGACGTGCCGAAGTCCCTGCGCACCGCGGTGAACGAGAAGCAGCAGGTCGGCTCCTCCGACCGGACCGAGTACCGCCTGTACTGGCAGCGCGTCGTGGAGGACGGCACGCCGTACCTGATCGCCGGCACGAGGGTGGGCGGCGGCGGTCCGACCGGCTACATGCTCAAGTCCCTGGAGCAGGAGGCCAAGGACCTCAACTCCCTGGCCTGGTCGCTCGGCATCGCCACCGGCCTCGCCCTGATCGGCTCCGCGCTGCTCGCGCAGGCCGCCGCCACGACCGTACTGAAGCCGGTGCAGCGCCTCGGGGTCGCCGCCCGCCGCCTGGGCGAGGGCAAGCTGGACACCCGGCTGCGCGTGTCCGGCACGGACGAACTGGCGGATCTGTCCCGGACGTTCAACAACGCCGCGGCGGCGCTGGAGAAGCGGGTCGCCGACATGGCGGGGCGTGACGAGGCGTCCCGGCGCTTCGTGGCCGACATGTCGCACGAGCTGCGCACGCCACTGACCGCGATCACCGCCGTCACCGAGGTGTTGGAGGAGGAGCTGGAGATGGAATCCGGCTCCATGGACCCCATGATCGAGCCGGCCGTACGCCTGGTGGTCAGCGAGACCCGCCGGCTGAACGACCTGGTCGAGAACCTCATGGAGGTCACCCGTTTCGACGCCGGCACGGCCCGTCTCGTCCTCGACGATGTCGACCTCGCCGACCAGATCACGGCCTGCATCGACGCCCGCGCCTGGCTGGACGCCGTCGACCTGGACGCCGAGCGCGGCATCATGGCCCGCCTGGACCCGCGCCGCCTGGACGTCATCCTCGCCAACCTGATCGGCAACGCCCTCAAGCACGGCGGCTCCCCGGTCCGGGTCGCGGTCCGCGCGGAGGACGACTCGGTCGTCATCGCCGTACGCGACCACGGCCCCGGTATCCCCGAGGACGTCCTCCCGCACGTCTTCGACCGCTTCTACAAGGCCAGCGCCTCCCGCCCCCGCTCCGAGGGCAGCGGCCTCGGCCTGTCCATCGCCCTGGAGAACGCCCACATCCACGGCGGCGAGATCACCGCGGCCAACTCCCCCGAGGGCGGCGCGGTCTTCACCCTGCGCCTCCCCCGGGACGCCTCCGACCTGGCGCTCAAGGCGGACGACGACGCGAAGAAGGGGGAGGCGTGATGCACACACGCCGCCGTCTCCTCTCCCTCTCCGTACTGTCCGCCGCCCTCCTCGCGGGCTGCGGCATACGGCCCACCGAGGTCCCCACCGACTTCGGTCCGGCCCCCTCCCGCGTCCACTGCTCCCTGTCCGAACCGAACGTCTCGACGCAGGCCTCGCGCGGCCTCCCGGTCCAGGTGTTCCTGTTGTGCGGCTCCCAACTGGTCGCCGTCGACCGGGCTGTACGCGTCCCCGAAGGCACCGCGGACTCGGCACGGCGCGTGCTGGTGGCGCAGGGCCTCCTGGACCAGCTGGAGGCCACTCCGTCGACCGCGGAGAGAGAAGCGGGCTACACGACGGACGTACGGGGCGCCATGGGCGTCACCGGCCCCCGCCGCGACGACCCCGACGAAACCCTCCGCCTCAGCACACCCCCCACCGACCTGACGTCCTACGCCCTGGCCCAGATCGTCTGCACCTTCTCCGACTCCTCAGCGGCCGAGGGAGACGGCTCGGTCATCCTGGGCGGCCCGACGACGGCGCCACCACGGCGGTACGAGTGCACGGACGAGGTCCGCACGAGGCCGGGCAGCAATGAGCCGCCGTCGACGGAGGTAGCGGGCGGCTGAAAGCCGACGCACGGCAGGCACCCCCTCCCCCATGTGTCCGACACCTCACCACCGCCCCCGGAACCGATCCCACCGGGCAGCGCGTCTTGGGAGGCGTGCAGCGTCATGGCCCCATCGGCGGCACCGCCGCAACCCGCATCCGCGCGACGGGAGGCGTCCTCCTGGTCGCACACCTCGCATTCGTCGCCTGGCTCACGCTGCGCCCCCTGGACGTCGCCTGGGTGACTCCGGCCAATCTGCAGCCGTTCGCCGGCATCAGAGCCGACCTCGCCCTCGGCTGGCAGGAGGCGGCCCGGCGCATCGCCGAGGGTCTCGCCCTCCTCGCCCCCCTCGGCGTGCTGCTCCCGATGGCCCACGGCAGGCTCACCGCCTCCCCGCTCGGCTCCCTGGTCCGCACGGTCGCCGCGGGCGCCCTGATCTCCCTGGCCATCGAGCTGCTGCAGACCGATGTCCCCGGCCAGATCGTCGACGTCGACTCGCTGCTCCTGAACACGGTCGGCGTGGCCCTCGCGCACGCCGCGATCGTCCCGGCGGCCCGCTTCCACCTCCGCCGCAGGTCCGAGCGCGCGAAGCAGCCCCCCGTCCCCCAGGAGGGGTCGGCTCAGGGTCGGACCCCGACGATTCCCAGGGTCGGTATAGCTCCGTAGAGTGACGCTTTGCCCGGTTCGTCTTCGTAGCGTGGATGTCAGATGAGGCACCCACTCGAAGGGCCCCACAAGGACAGCCCTCGACCTACGCTCACGAAGGAGCCGCACCATGACCGCGCTCGCCCGACCCACGAACGGCCGCATGATCGGCGGAGTGTGCGCCGCGCTGGCACGGCGCTTCGGCACCTCCGCGACGACGATGCGCGTGATCTTCCTGATCTCCTGTCTGCTCCCGGGCCCGCAGTTCCTGCTCTACATAGCCCTGTGGATCCTGCTCCCCTCGGAGGGCAGGGCGAACAAGGCGAGCACGGCCTGGTGATCCGGCGGCACCCACCGACGCACAGACGCCGCTGGGGCGCACCCCTCGGACACGGGGTGCGCCCCAGCGGCGCGTCGCGGCGGAGCCGGACTCAGGCGAGCGGAACGCCGTTCACGGGCAGACCCTGAAGGGGAAGGCCCTGGAGCGGCAGCGCCTCGGTGGGGGTAGCGCCCTGCAGCGGCAGCCCGCCCAGCAGTCCAGTGGGCGCACCGGCCAGCGCCCCGGTCGGCGCACCGGCCACCGCCTGCTCGGCAGCCGGCTGCGCGGCCGACAGCCCGGTGGTGAGCGCCTCCGTACCCGTGGCCACACCGGTACCGGCGGCGGGCGCCCCCGGCGCGAGGTTCTCGGCGGGGAGCGTGCTGGTGACGGTGCCCAGCGCCGGGCCCACGGCGTCGGGCGCGACCGGCGCGGCGTTCGCGGCACCGGCGCCCGCGGCGGCGAAAGCGGCACCGAGAGCGGCGACACCGAGGGTCTTGGCAGCAGACTGCTTCATGAAATGCGTCCTCGAAATTCGTTACGGGGTTGTGAGCGGTCCTCGACCGTAAACAGGCCCCGCGCCCGGCCGCAAACATCGAAATGCGGACGGATTGTGAATGGAGCCCGCATCCCCTGTGACCGAGAAATCGAGGATCAGCCCTCCCCGTCCTCAGAACCGCTGGTGGAGGCGGTCTGTCGGAACAGCCACTCGGACTTGAGTTCGGCATATCCGGGCTTGATGACGTCATTGATCATCGCTAGCCGTTCATCGAAAGGAATGAACGATGATTTCATCGCATTGACGGAGAACCACTGCATGTCATCGAGCGTGTAGCCGAATGCGTCGACCAGATGCTCGAATTCCTGGCTCATGGTGGTGTGGGACATGAGCCGGTTGTCGGTGTTCACGGTCGCCCGGAAGTGCAGCCGGCGCAGCAGCCCGATGGGATGGGCGGCATACGAATCGGCGGCCCCCGTCTGGAGGTTGGAGCTGGGGCACAGCTCAAGAGGGATGCGCTTGTCCCGTACGTACGAGGCGAGCCGCCCGAGCTTCACCGAGCCGTCGGCATGCACCTGGATGTCGTCGATGATGCGCACCCCGTGCCCGAGCCGGTCGGCGCCGCACCACTGGAGGGCCTGCCAGATGGACGGCAGCCCGAAGGCCTCACCGGCGTGGATGGTGAAGTGGTTGTTCTCGCGCTTGAGGTACTCGAAGGCATCGAGGTGCCGGGTCGGCGGATGCCCGGCCTCGGCGCCCGCGATGTCGAAGCCGACGACACCCAAGTCGCGGTAGCGGTTGGCGAGTTCGGCGATCTCCAGGGCGCGGGCGGCGTGCCGCATGGCGGTGAGCAGGGCGCCGACGCGGATGCGGTGGCCGTTCTCCCGTGCGATCAGCTCGCCCTCGCGGAAGCCCTCGTTCACGGCCTCGACGACCTCTTCGAGGCTGAGCCCGCCTTCGAGGTGCTGTTCGGGTGCGTAGCGCACCTCGGCGTAGACGACGCCGTCCTCGGCGAGGTCCTCGGCGCACTCGCGGGCGACCCGGACGAGGGCGTCGCGGGTCTGCATCACACCGACGGTGTGGGAGAAGGTCTCCAGGTACCGCTCCAAGGACCCGGAGTCGGCGGCGTCACGGAACCAGAGGCCGAGCTTGTCGGGGTCGGTCTCGGGGAGCTGGGAGTAGCCCGTCTCGCGGGCGAGTTCGACGACGGTGCCGGGGCGGAGCCCGCCGTCGAGGTGATCGTGCAGCAGAACCTTCGGCGCCCGGCGGATCTGGTCCGAGCTTGGGGTGTTCGCCTTCTGGGCAGTCTCGCTCGTCATTTCCGCACCATAACGCCTACGCGCGTAGATCACCCGCTGAACACCCCATTTCCCCGGTTGTACGAATCCGTCGATACGCAACGGTGATCCCGAGGACGGGTCGCGTACACCCATGCTTCTGACACTGTTCTGTCATGGCACACCAAGCGACGCCGGTTCGCAGGGTCCGGCTGGGCAGGGCGATCGGACCGGAGCCGACGGCGGTGAGCGGAGTCGTACTCCTGCTCCCCGGAGGTGACGAGGAATCACATCGCAAGCCGGCGACGTTGTTGGCGACCTCGTACGTACGGACGCTGGGACGCCGCCTCACGCGGGCGGGACGCGGCGAGGGCCTGGCCACCCATGTCGTCCACTACCGCTACCGCGGCTGGAACGGCAGCGCGGCGAATCTCGCGAGCGACGCGTCCTGGGCCGCGGACGAGGTCGTACGCCGCTACGGAGACGTCCCCGTGTGTCTCGTCGGCGTCGACATGGGCGGACGGGCCGCGCTGCACGCCGGGGGCCATGAGGCGGTCAACTCCGTGCTGGCGATCGCCCCTTGGCTGCCGGAGGACGACATGGCCGCCGCGCCGGAGCCGGTGCGGCAGCTCGGCGGGCGGCGCGTGATGATCGTGCACGGCACGAACGACGAGCGGACCGATCCCGAGCTGTCGTTCCGGCTGGCGGCGCGGGCGAAGAAGGCGAACCGGGAGGTGTGCCGGTTCGAGGTGCACTCCGACCGGCACGGGTTGCATCAGCATCGGGATGAAGTGCTGGCGTTGGCCGAGGACTTCGTGATGGGGGTGCTGTTCGGGAGGGCGTTCTCGCGGCCGGTCGCGGATGCGTTTGCTGCTCCGCCGCCTTTGGGGTTGCGGATGCCGTTGGCTTCTGGGTTCGGGCGGTCTTTTAGGCGGTAGCGCCGTAGGGGGTTGCGCTTGTCTTCGGAGTGCGGGTTCGTTGTGGTTGCTCGCGCAGTTCCCCGCGCCCCTGAGGGGGTGGCACCTAGGTCGGCAGCAAGTTGCCCCTTCTCGACAGTAGGAACCTCTTGAACGCCGCCACCGGTGGGGTGTCCGGGCGGTCTGCCAGCCAGGCCACGCCGATCTCTCTCGCCGCCCTCGGGGCCGTCACCGTCAGTTCCACCACCCCGGGGCGGGGTACGGCCGGCGGGGGCAGGAGGGCCACGCCCAGGCCCGCCGCCACCAAGCCCCGTAGCGTCTCCGCCTCCTCCCCCTCGAAGGCGATCCGCGGCTTGAAGCCTGCCTCCTTGCAGAGGTCGTCGGTGATGCGGCGCAGGCCGTAGCCGGGCTCCAGGGTCACGAAGATCTCGCCCGCGGCCTCGGCCAGGCGGACGCGCTTGCGGGCGGCCAGGGCATGGTCCGCGGGGACGACGAGGCGCAGCTTCTGTTCGTCCAGGCGGCGGCCCACCAGGTCGGGGGCGTCCGGGACCGGGGAGGTCAGGCACAGGTCGAGTTCGCCGGCGCGCAGGCGCTCGATCATGGCCTCGCCGTAGTTCTGGACGAGGCTGAAGCGGATGCGGGGATGGTCGGCGCGGAAGGCGTGGATCAGGCCGGGCACCGTCTCCGCGCCCATGGTGTGCAGAAAGCCGAACGCGACCTTGCCGGTGGCCGGGTCGGCGTCGGCGCGTACCTCCTCGGCGGCGCGCCCGATCTCGGCGAGGGCGCCTTCGACGGAGGTGAGGAAGGTGCGGCCGGCCGGGGTCAGGGAGACCGTACGGCCGTGGCGGGCGAACAGGTCGACGCCCAGGTCCTGTTCGAGGCGGACCATGGCACGCGAGAGCGTGGACTGCGGGACCCCCATCTCCAGCGCGGCGCGCGTGACGTGCTCGGTGCGGGCCACGCCGGCGAAGTACGCGAGGCGGGGCGCCAGCAACATCACCATGTCTTCTGTGTCACTGGACGGTGACAGACGAGCCCGTGACCTCTGCTGATGCTCCATGGGAACGATTATGACGAGTTCATGCATTGGACGGATCAGCGGAGTCGTACGTAACTTCGAAGCATGTCTCCCGCCAGTACCGGGGCGTCCACCATCGTGGCCGCCTCCCCCGCAGTCCCTGTCGCCGACTCCGACGCCGACTCCCGTATGACCCCGGGCGGCCCCGGCTACCGCCGGATGAGCTTCGCCCTCTTCCTCGCCGGTGTCGCGACCTTCGCTCTGCTGTACTCCACGCAGGCCCTTCTGCCGCTGATCTCGGGTGACTTCGCGGTGACGGCGAGCCAGGCGAGCTGGACCGTGGCGGCGGCGACCGGCGGTCTGGCGCTCTTCGTGCTGCCGATGAGCGCCCTGTCGGAGCGGTTCGGACGCCGTACGGTCATGACGGCGTCGCTGGCGGTCGCGGTCACGGTCGGGCTGCTGGTCCCCTTCGCCCCGAACCTGACGGCCCTGGTGGTGCTGCGGGCCGTCCAGGGCGCGGCACTGGCCGGGCTCCCCGCGTCGGCGACGGCGTATCTGGCCGAGGAGGTCCGCCCGAAGGCACTGATCACGGCGATCGGTCTGTTCGTCGCGGGCAACAGCGTCGGCGGGATGAGCGGCCGGGTGATCACGGGCTGGGTGGCCCAGGAATGGGGCTGGCGGGTCGCGGTCGGTGTGATCGGCGTGATCGCGGTGGCCTGCGCGGTCGCCTTCCGCCTCCTCCTCCCGGCGCCGCGCCACTTCAAGCCGGGCTCGCTCCGCCCCCGCGTCCTGGCCCGCACGGTCCGCGACCACCTCTCGAACCCGCTGCTGTGCCGCCTGTACGCGATCGGCGCGCTGTTCATGACGGTCTTCGGCGGCGTGTACACGGTGATCGGCTACCGCCTGACGGAGGGCCCGTTCTCGCTCCCGCAGGGCATCATCGGCTCGATCTTCCTGGTCTACCTGGTCGGCACGGTCTCGGCGTCGACGGCGGGCCGCCTGGTGGGCCGGTTGGGCCGCCGGGGCGCCCTGTACGCGGCGGGCGCGACGACGGCGACGGGCCTGCTCGTCTCCCTGGCGGACTCGCTCCCGCTCGTCCTCCTCGGCCTGGTCCTGATCACCGGCGGCTTCTTCGCGGGCCACGCGGTGGCGTCCTCGGCGGTCAGCAAGACGGCCACGGCCGGCCGCGCCCAGGCCGCCGCGCTGTACCAGTCGGCCTACTACGTCGGTTCCAGCGCGGGCAGCACGGTGGGCGCGATCGCCTTCCACGCGGGCGGCTGGGGCGGCACGGTCGGGGTCGGCCTGCTGGCGGTGTGCGGTGTCGTGACGATCACCGTCCTCGGAACGCGTGCGGCTCGGGCCCAGCAGCGGCTCGTGACGGCCTGAGTCGCACGTACGGATTTCCCCCTGACCGGGGTCGGCCGGTCAGGGGGATCAGTCCTGTGTAGGGCCCGTTCCCCCTGGTCAGGGCCGGTTGTCAGTGGCTGCGGATAGCCTCCGCGATCACTGACGACTGGGCCTGACCAGGGGGATTTTTCATGGACTTCCGTATCGAGCGGGGCACCTTCGCCGAGGCCGTCGGGTGGGCGGGGCGTGCCCTGCCCTCCCGTACGCCGGTGCCGGTGCTGGGTGGGCTGCTGCTGGCGGCGGGGGCGGGGCGACTCACGGTCTCCGGGTTCGACTTCGAGGCCGCGGCGCGCGTCGAGGTGGACGCCGAGACCGGGGCGGCCGGGGAGGTGCTCGTGCCGGGGCGGCGGCTGCTGGACATCTGCCGGGTGCTGCCGGACGGACCGGTGAGCTGTGCCCTGGAGGGGACGCGGTTCACGGTGGCGGCGGGCGGCACCGAGTTCGGGATGTCGACGCTGCCGCGCGAGGAGTACCCCGCGCTGCCGCCTCAGCCGTCGGTGTACGGCAGTGTGGACGCCGCCGCCTTCGCGACCGCCGTCGGCCAGATCGCCGTGGCGGCCGGGCGGGACGAGACGCTGCCGGTGCTGACCGGCGTACAACTGCGCCTGGACGGCGACTCGATGACGCTGGCGGCCTCGGACCGGTACCGGTATGCCGTGCGGCAGGTGGGGTGGAAGCCGGAGGGGGACGCGGGCGGTGCCGTGGAGGCGCTGGTGCCCGCGCGGCGGCTGCTCGACGCCGCGCGGTCGCTGGCCCGGTGCGGGGTGGTGCGGCTCGGTCTGGAGGCGGCGGAGAGCGGCGGTCTCGTCGGGTTCGAGGGCGGAGGGCTGCGGAGCGTCGTACGGCTGCTGGACGGGCGGCTGCCGGCTTACGGGGCGCTGTTCGACGTGGCGGGGGCGGCGGTCGCCGAGGTGGAGTGCGGGGCGCTGGCGGAGGCGGCGCGGCGGGTGGCCGTGGTGGCGGAGGCGAGCGGTCCGGTGCGGATGGACTTCTCCGGCGACGGGTCCGTGCTGCTGCGGGCCGGGTACGGCGACGACGTGGCGGCGCAGCGGCTGCCGGCCGTGCTGAGTGGCGCGGAGGAGGTCACCGTGGCCTTCAACCCGGCGTATCTGCTGGACGCGCTGAACTCTTTCGAGGCGCCCCGGCTGCGCCTGGAGCTGCTGGGCACCGGGCAGCGGGTTCTGCTGAGCGCGCTCGACGGCGAGGGCGACGGTCCGGTTCGGCACCGGCATCTGCTCATGTCCGTGCGGCAGCTGGTCTGAGGAGGGCTTTGACCTGCGCATTTGTGCGCTCCGGGGGCCATTGTCAGTGGGCTGCGGTAGCTTCCGAAGTGTTGGCGCGACGAAGCGCTGACGGGATACGGCCACAGGGGTGGGTGGACGATGAGCGACGGCACGGCGACTACGACAACGGACCTGGACGTCAGGCTGGAGAAACACCGGGTCGAACTGACCGGGTACTGCTACCGCATGCTCGGCTCGTCCTTCGAGGCGGAGGACGCGGTGCAGGACACGATGGTGCGGGCCTGGCGGAGTTACGACAAGTTCGAGGGGCGCTCCAGCCTCCGGTCGTGGCTGTACCGCATCGCGACGAACGTATGCCTGGACATGCTGACGGCGGGCAACAAGCGGGCGAGGCCCATGGACCTGACGGAGTCGACTCCGCTGGCCCGGGCGGCGCTCTCGCCCCGCCCGGACAACACCTGGCTGGAGCCGATGCCGGACAGCCGGGTGCTGCCCACCACCGAGGACCCGGCGGAGGCAGCGGTCGCCAAGGAGTCGGTGCGGCTCGCCTTCATGGCCACCCTGCAGCAGCTGCCGCCCAAGCAGCGGGCGGTGCTGATCCTGCGCGAGGTGCTGGCCTGGAAGGCGAGCGAGGTCGCCGAGCTGCTGGGCACCACGGTCGCTTCGGTGAACAGCGCGCTGCAGCGGGCCCGCGCGACCCTCGCGGAGCAGCAGCAACCGGGCGTCGAGGCGGCCGTCTCCGACCCGCTGGACGAGGAGCAGCAAAAGCTCCTGGACCGGTATGTGGCGGCCTTCGAGGGCTATGACATGACGGCGCTGACGGCCCTGCTGCACGAGGACGCCATCATGACGATGCCGCCGTTCGACCTGTGGCTGACCGGCGTCAAGGACATCACCGGCTTCATGACGACGCTCGGCGCTCCCTGCGCGGGTTCGCGTCTGGTTCCGGTGCAGGTCAATGGGCTGCCGGGATTCGCCCAGTACAAGCCGGACCCGGAGGCGGGCGGTTTCGCGCCGTGGGCCGTGCAGGTGCTGGAGATCTCAGACGGCCGGATCACCGGGTTCCACTGCTTCCTCGACACGAAGCGCTGGTTCCCGCTCTTCGGCCTGCCCCTCCACCTCGAAGCGGAGACCGACCAGGTCGAGGAGGGCGTGTAGCGCGGGATCGGCGTCACGCAGCCTGATCCGGCCCCCGGCCCGCCGCGCGGTGAGCTGGAGCCGGGCCAGCAGATCCACGACGCCGAGGCCGGGCGGCCCGAGCCCGCCGACGTCACACACCACGACTCTCGCCGCCCCACCTGACCCGGCCTCCAGCCGGGCCGTGACGGCGTCGCACAGCCCCGCCACCTCGTCCCGGGTGACGGGGCCGGCCAGCACGAGTACAGCGGGTGTCATGGCGTCCACGATCGGTAGACCGGGCGGGGGCGAATAACTCATCGCGGCCGCCGGGCGATGTCCCGATGTCCGCGGACCGGGATCACATTGACCCGCTCCCCTCCCGTCCCGGAGGGTTACCTGTATGCCCCACCCATCAGCGCCGCCTCGAATACCGCACGCCCTCCTCCCCGCCAAGGAGGCCCCGTGCAGGGGGTGTTGACGGGATTCGCGGTGATCGCGGTCGTCATCGGCGTGGGATATGTGATCGGCCGCCGCGGCTACCTCGGCGACCAGGGCCGCGAGGTCCTCACCAAGCTGGCCTTCCATGTGGCGTCCCCGGCTCTGCTGTTCACCACGCTCGCGCAGACCGACCTGTCGGTGATCTTCTCCAGCCGCCTCCTGGTCACTGCCCTGAGCACGGCCGCGGCGGCCGGGGTCTTCGTCGCGGTCGGCGTCGTACGCCGCTGGAGCGTGGGCCGTACGACGATCGGCGCGCTGTGCTCCAGTTACGTCAACTCCGGCAACCTCGGCATCCCGATCGCGGTGTACGTCCTGGGCGACGCGTCGCTCGTGGCGCCCGTGCTGCTGTTCCAGCTCGTCGGCGTCACCCCGATCGCCCTGACCATCCTCGACCTGTCCGGCGACGGCACGGAGAAGGGCCCGATGTGGCACCGCCTCCTGACCCCGCTGCGCAACCCGATCGCGCTCGGCTCCCTGGCGGGCGTGGCGGTATCGGCGACGGGTCTGCGGATCCCGGCCCCCGTCCTGGACCCCCTCACCCTGATCGGCGGCATGTCGGTCCCCGCGGTCCTGCTGGCCTTCGGCATCTCCCTGTGCGGCAGCACGATGCCCGGCCGGGGCCCGGACCGGCACCCGGTGTTCCTGTCCGTCGCACTCAAGTCGGTCGGCCAGCCGGCCGCGGCCTGGGCCCTGGCGGCCGGCGTCTTCGGCCTGCGCGGCGCCCCTCTGCTGGACGTGGTGGTGACGTCGGCGCTCCCCGCCGCGCAGAACCTCTACACCTACGCGTCGAGTTACCGGGTGGGCGAGCGACTGGCCCGGGACTCGATCCTGCTGTCGACGGTGATCTCGGTACCGGTGCTGGTCCTGGTGGCGGCGGTGCTGGGCTGAGGGAAGTAGCCGGTCTCGAAGGTGATGCCGAACGGCACGGGCAGCGAGATCGGCGCGCCGTGCGCGCAGGCCCGCAGGACCCGGAAGACGTCGCCCTCGGGTTCGCCGTACAGCGTGATGGTGGGACCGCCAGGCGGCCTTATGGATGCGGTCGTTCCGTGCGGTGGTCTTCGAGGTGATCTCCACGACGAGTTCGGCCTCACCGGCAGGGACGAAGGGGTCAGTCGTCGGGGATCACGTCGTACAGGCGGCACTGCACGCGCTCCACAACACTGCTGTGCGCCACGGACGGCAGCGGGCCTCGGTCTGCCGCCAGACCCAGGCGGCTTCGTCCCACTCGTCGTCAGCGGCGATGTAGTCGCCCTCGATCACACGCACGAGGCCACTCAACATGCCGAACGGGACCGGCGCCGGTCCACCGATCCCGTTCACCCGAAAGGGAAACCGCCTGGTCAGGCGATCCGCTCCAGCACAACCGCCGAAGCCGCGAACTCCGTCCCCGGCGCCGCGATGTCGTACGAGCCCTCCACCGCCTGCAACGCGTACTCGAACCGCTCGGGGGTGTCCGTGTGCAGCGTCAGCAGGGGCTGGCCCGCCACCACCGCATCCCCCGGCTTGGCGTGGAGTTCCACGCCCGCGCCCGCCTGCACCGGGTCCTCCTTGCGGGCACGCCCCGCGCCGAGGCGCCAGGCGGCGACGCCGATGTCGTAGGCGTCGAGGCGGGTCAGGACGCCCGAGGCGCCCGCCTTCACCACGTGCTGCTCGCGCGCCACCGGCAACTCCGCGTCCGGGTCACCGCCCTGCGCCGCGATCATGCGCCGCCAGACGTCCATGGCCGAGCCGTCGGCCAGGGCCTTGGCCGGGTCGGCGTCACGCACACCGGCCGCCTCCAGCATTTCCCTGGCCAGGGCCAGCGTCAGCTCCACCACGTCCGCCGGGCCACCGCCCGCCAGGACCTCCACCGACTCACGGACCTCCAGCGCGTTGCCCGCCGTGAGGCCGAGCGGCGTCGCCATGTCCGTCAGGAGCGCGACCGTCTTCACGCCGTGGTCGGTACCGAGGCCCACCATCGTGGACGCCAACTCCCGCGCGTCCTCGATGGTCTTCATGAACGCGCCGGTGCCGACCTTCACGTCCAGGACGAGCGAACCCGTACCCTCCGCGATCTTCTTCGACATGATCGAGGACGCGATGAGCGGGATCGCCTCGACCGTCCCCGTCACATCCCGCAGCGCGTACAGCTTCTTGTCCGCGGGGGCCAGTCCGTCGCCCGCCGCGCAGATCACCGCGCCGGTGCCGTCCAGGACGGACAGCATCTGCTCGTTGGACAGCAGCGCGCGCCAGCCCGGGATCGACTCCAGCTTGTCCAGCGTGCCGCCCGTGTGGCCGAGGCCCCGGCCCGACAGCTGCGGGACCGCGGCACCGCACGCCGCCACCAACGGCGCCAGCGGCAGTGTGATCTTGTCGCCCACGCCGCCCGTGGAGTGCTTGTCGGCCGTCGGGCGGGACAGGGACGAGAAGTCCATGCGCTCGCCGGAGGCGATCATCGCGGCGGTCCAGCGGGCGATCTCACGGCGGTTCATGCCGTTGAGCAGGATCGCCATGGCGAGCGCGGACATCTGCTCGTCGGCGACCTCCCCGCGGGTGTACGCGTCGATGACCCAGTCGATCTGCTCGTCGCTGAGCTCACCGCGGTCCCGCTTGGTGCGGATGACGGAGATGGCGTCCATGGCCATGGCTTGGCATTCCTTCCGAAGGTTCCAGAAGTTCCAGAAGTGATACGGCCCCTCCGAACCGGTCACACGACGCGACTCGGAGGGGCCGTACGGGAATTACTTGCGCAGGTGTCCCGGCCCGAAGGCCTGGGGCAGCATCTCGGACAGCGGCAGGATCCCCGCGGGGGTCTCCAGCAGCAGCTCCGGCCCGCCGAACTCGAACAGCAGCTGACGGCAGCGGCCGCACGGCACGAGGACATCGCCCTTGCCGTCCACGCACGTGAAGTGCGTCAGCCGGCCGCCCCCGGAGTTCTGCAGCTCCGACACGAGCCCGCACTCGGCGCACAGCGCGAGCCCGTACGAGGCGTTCTCGACATTGCAGCCGGTGATCGTGCGGCCGTCGTCGACCAAGGCCGCGACGCCGACCGGGAAGCCGGAGTACGGGGCGTACGCGCGGGACATGGCGTCCCGGGCCGCCGCGCGAAGGCGATCCCAGTCAACGGAGGTCACTTGCCCTGCCCCTTCTTGTACGGCAGTCCGTCCGCCTTCGGCATCCGCAGGCGCTGCGCGGACAGGGTGAGGACGACGAGGGTGATGACGTACGGCGTGGCGGAGACGACCTGGTTGGGCACCTCGTTGGTGCCGAGGTACCAGGCGAGGACCAGGGCGCCGACCACGGCGGTGATCATCGACGGGGCGTACTTCTTGCGGATCACCATCCAGCAGGCGCCGATGATCAGCAGCAGCGCTCCGAGCAGCAGCAGGGCGTGCACGTTGGTGGAGCCGCCGCGCAGGTTGAGGCTGTCGGTGTAGCCGAAGAGCCCGGCGCCGAGGGCGAGGCCGCCCGGCATCCAGTTGCCGAAGATCATCGCGGCGAGGCCGATGTAACCGCGGCCGGAGACCTGGCCCTCCAGGTAGAAGGGGTTGGCGACGATGGAGAGGAAGACACCACCCAGACCGGCCAGACCACCGGAGATGATCACGGCGATGTACTTGTACTTGTAGACGTTCACACCGAGCGACTCGGCCGCGATCGGGTTCTCACCGCAGGAGCGCAGGCGCAGTCCGAAGGCGGTGCGCCACAGGATCCACCAGGTCGCCGGGATGAGCGCGACGGCGATCAGGGTCAGCCAGGAGACGTTGGTGACGAGTCCGCCGAGCAGTCCGGCGATGTCGGAGATGAAGAACCAGCCCTGGTTGTTGAGGTCCCGCAGTCCGTCGGACAGGCCCGGCACGGTGAAGTGACCGAGGGTGTCGATCGCCGGGGACTGCTTGGCGGAGCCGCCCGCGTGGCCCTCGAAGGCGAGGGGCGCGAGGTAGCGGGTGATGCCGAGGGCGAGGATGTTGATCGCCACACCGGAGACGATGTGGTTGACGCGGAAGGTGACGGTGGCGATGGCGTGCAGGATGCCGCCGATGCAGCCGCCGATGATGCCGACGACGACACCGGTCCACGGGCCCCACTGGAAGCCGGCCCAGGCGCCGAACCAGGTGCCGAGGATCATCATGCCTTCGAGGCCGATGTTGACGACGCCCGCCCGCTCGGCCCACAGACCGCCGAGACCGGCGAGCCCGATCGGCACGGCGAGCTGGAGCGCGGTGGACATCTGGCTGACGTTGGTGATGCCGTCGGCGCCGGTGATGATGCGGACGATGGAGGTCAGCGCCAGGGCTCCGGCGATGACCAGCAGCAGGACGGGCCACGACAGGCGGCGGCCGGTGGGAGCCGCGGGCTGCAGCGTGGGCTGGTTGACATCAACCGCTGAGGTCGGGGCGGTCATCGGCCAGCCACCTCCTTCGTGGTGTTGTTGTTGGCGCCGAGGACGTGACCGGCGGCCAGTTCGGCGCCGACCCGGCGCTGCTGGCGACGCAGGCCCCACTCGCGGACGGCCTCGTAGGAGACGACGACGGAGAGCACGATCAGGCCCTGCATGATGACCGCGATCTCCTTGTCGTAGCCGTGGAAGTCCAGCTCGGGCGAGGCCTTGTCGAGCCAGGCCCACAGCAGGGCGGCGAACGCGATACCGACGGGGCTGTTACGGCCGAGCAGGGCGATGCCGATGCCGAGGAAGCCGATGCCGGTGGGGAAGTTGAGGCTGTAGGTGTGGGTGTCACCGAGCAGGATCGGCAGCCCGGCGAGGCCCGCGATACCGCCGGAGAGCAGCATGGCGGTGAGCACCATGCGCTTGGGGTCGACGCCGGAGGCCGCGGCGGCGGACTCGGAGGCGCCGGAGGCGCGCAGGTCGAAGCCGAAGCGGGTGCGGTTGAGGACGACCCAGTAGCCGATGCCGAGGAGTACGGCGAGGAAGACCAGGCCGTAGATCTCGCCGGCGTCGCCCATGTTGATGCCGGGGACCCAGCCGGACTCGTGCATCTCGCCGGTGGTGTTGTTGTTGCCGACCTTGACGCCGAAGACGTTGGGCAGCCACAGGTAGCCGATGACCGAGGTGGCGATGGCGTTCAGCATGATGGTCGCGACGACCTCGCTGACGCCTCGGGTGACCTTGAGGACACCGGCGATGCCGGACCAGAAGGCGCCGGTGCAGACGGCGGTGAGGAGCAGCAGCGGCACTTGGAGGACGGCCGGCAGGTTGGCGTGGGCGCCGACGACGGCGGCCATCATGGCGGCGAGCTGGTACTGGCCGTCGACGCCGATGTTGAAGAGGTTCATCCGGAAGCCGATGGCGACCGCCAGGGCCGCGATGTAGTACATCGAGGCCTGGTTGATGACCAGCACCTGGATGTCCGAGTAGCCGATCTGCTCGAACATCAGGGTGTACGGCTCGACCGGACTCTTGCCCGAGGCGAGAAGGACGATCGCGCTGAGCACGAAGGCCACGGCGAGCGCGATGACCGGTCCGGCCACCGCGAGGAGCACACGCTCCTTGTCGAACTTCTTCATCAGCGGGCCTCGTCTTCGCCGGACTCGGGCGACTTGCTCAGGTCAGGAGTCTCGGGGGTCTCGGGGGTCTCGTCGTGTTCCAGGTGACCGGTCGCGGCACCGGTCATCGCCGAACCGAGCTCCTCCGGGGTGATGGTGGCCGGGTCGGCGTCCGCGACCAGCTTGCCGTTGTAGATCACCCGGAGGGTGTCGGACAGGCCGATCAGCTCGTCCAGGTCGGCGGAGATCAGCAGGACGGCCAGGCCCTCGCGGCGGGCCTCGCGGATGTGGTCCCAGATCGCGGCCTGCGCGCCGACGTCCACACCGCGGGTGGGGTGCGCGGCGATCAGGAAGCGCGGCTTGTGGCTCATCTCGCGGCCGACGATCAGCTTCTGCTGGTTGCCGCCGGACAGGGAGGCGGCGGTGACGTCGATGCCCGGGGTGCGGACGTCGTACTCCGTCACGATCCGCCGGGTGTCCTCCTGGGCCGCCTTCGGGTCCAGCCAGACGCCCTTGGCGAGGGGCTTCTCGGTGACATGGCCGAGGATGCGGTTCTCCCAGAGGGGGGCCTCCAGGAGCAGACCGTGCCGGTGGCGGTCCTCGGGGATGTAGCCGATGCCCTGCTCGCGGCGCTTGCGGGTGGTCCAGCCGGTCATGTCCTCGTCGACGAGGGTGATCGTGCCGGAGTCGGCGCCCTTGAGGCCGATGAGCGCGTCGACCAGCTCGGTCTGGCCGTTGCCCTCGACGCCGGCGATGCCCAGGACCTCGCCCGCGTGGATGGTGAAGGTGATGTCGTCGAGGAGGGCCTTGCCGCCGGCCGCCTCCAGACGCAGCTTGTCCACCGTGATGACGGGGCGGTCGGTGACCGTGGACTCGGCGGTCTCCGGCGTGGGCAGTTCGCTGCCGACCATCATCTCGGCGAGCTGACGAGGCGTCGTCTCGGAGGGAACGGCCGTACCGACCGTCGTACCCCTGCGGATGACGGTGATCTCGTCGGCGACGGAGAGCACCTCGCCCAGCTTGTGGGAGATGAAGATGACCGACAGTCCCTCGGCCTTCAGCTCGCGCAGGTTGTCGAAGAGCGCGTCGACCTCCTGCGGCACGAGCACGGCGGTCGGCTCGTCGAGGATGAGGGTGGTGGCGCCGCGGTAGAGGACCTTGAGGATCTCCACCCGCTGGCGGGCGGCGACGCCGAGCTCCTCGACGAGGCGGTCGGGCTGCACGCCGAGGCCGTAGCGCTCGGAGATCTCCTTGATCTTGCGACGGGCCTTGCCGCCGATGCCGTACAGCTTCTCGCTGCCGAGCACGACGTTCTCCAGGACCGTCAGGTTGTCCGCGAGCATGAAGTGCTGGTGGACCATGCCGATGCCGCGGACGATGGCGTCGGCGGGCGACGAGAAGCTGACCTTCTCGCCGTCGATCGCGATGGTGCCCTCGTCCGGCTTCTGCATGCCGTAGAGGATCTTCATCAGCGTCGACTTGCCGGCGCCGTTCTCGCCGACGAGGGCGTGGACGGTGCCCTTGCGGACGGTGAGGTGGATGTCGTGGTTGGCCACGACGCCCGGGAAACGCTTAGTGATCCCGGCGAGTTCGACGGCGGTCACCTGACCGTTGACCGCCGCGCCGGCCGGAGGGCTGCTGGACGCTTTGATGGCGCACTCTCCTGGGGACGGGGGTCGTCTACGCGCGTAGCGCCCCTATGGCCTGAAAGGGGTCGACGCACCGCGAACAACGGGGTACGGGGACGACTCCCGCCGGGAGAGTCTCCCCGTACCCCGTCACGCGGCCGTAACCCCGGGGTTACCGCTGCTCAGGGTGTTACTGCAGTCAGCTGGTCTCGACCTTGATCTCGCCGCTGATGATCTTCTCCTTGGCCGTCTTGATCGCCGCCTGGACGTCGGCGTCGTCCGCGAACTTCGGGTTGGAGTTCGACAGGCTCACCTCGCCCGACTTCAGATCGCCACGAACGATACCGGTCTCGGGCTTGCCGTCCTCGACCGACTTCGCCAGGTTGTACACCGCCTTGGCGACGTCCTTCATCGCCGAGGTCAGGATGTAGTCCTTGTACTTGGCAAGGGCTTCCTGGCTGTACTGGTCGGAGTCGACACCGATGGCCCACACCTTGTTGGCGGCGGCGGCCTCGATGACACCCTGACCGGACAGACCGGCGGCGGCGTAGACGACGTCGGCCTTCTTCTCGATCTGACCCTCGGCGGCCGACTTGCCCTTGTCGGGGCTGGAGAAGCCGCCCTCCTCCGCGGTCTGCGTGAGGTACTGGGAGAGGACCTTGGCCTTGGGGTTGGTGTCCTCAACGCCCTGCTCGAAGCCGGCCTGGAACTTGTGGATCAGCGGGATGTCCACACCGCCCACGAAGCCGACGACATTGGACTTGGTGCTCTTGGCGGCGGCGACACCGGCCAGGTACGAGGCCTGCTCCTCGGAGAAGACCAGGTCGGCGACGTTCTTCGACTCGACGGTGGAGTCGTCCACGATGCCGAAGGTGGTGTCCGGGAACTTCGCCGCGGCGGCCTTCACGGCGGCGGCGTACGCGTAGCCGACACCGACGACCGGGTTGTAGCCCTGCTTGGCCAGCGACACCAGTCGCTGCTCCTTGTCGGCGTCCGTCTCACCCTCGGTCGGCTCGACATCGGCGGTGTCGTACCGGAACTCCTTCTTCGCCTGCTCCAGACCCGCGAACGCGGCGTCATTGAAGGACTGGTCGCCCTTGCCGCCGACGTCGTACGCGATGGCGAGGCCCTTGTTGCCCTTCGAGTCGGACGACGCCGAGGTCGAAGTGCCGCCACAGGCGGAGAGCGCGAGGGCCAGAGAGGCGGTCGCTGCGCCTGCGACCGTGATCCGGGAAATCCGGCGCATGTGTGGAGACTCCTGTCGTACGAGCGCCGGGACGGTACTGCTTCACGTACACAGGTGGACAGGTACAGGTTCACAGCTACGGCGCTGGCTTTCGCCGCAGAGTAACGCGCGTAGACCGGCCAGGAAACCCCTTCTGTCCACCTTGTTATCCGCCCGTGTTCAACTCCACACGGACCTCACCTTGATCCGCGCCCGGACCGGCACCCACCGTGTTCGCCGGCCAAGGTGGGCACGGTTTCCGGTCGATGGCGGGCAGGCCCTCAACCACGCTCGCCCTGTGTGAGGCACTGAGACCGCCGGTCGGTGCTTGGCTCCGCCGAATGGACGACGAAGCGGGCGGGCA
>NZ_BNBM01000010.1:38799-331393 GCF_014655715.1 Streptomyces lanatus
CCCCCGCTTCTCACAGCCGTATACAACCGTACGACCGTGACTACTCGGTCTTGACCTTGATGGTGCCGTCGATGATGCCGGCCTTGGCCTTGGCCACGGCATCGGAGAGCCCGGGGATCTTGGCGAACTCCGGGTTGGACTCGGACAGGCCCACGCCGCCGACCTTGAGGTCGAAGGTCTGGGTGCCGGTCAGCGGCTTGCCGTCGTGGACGGACTTGGCCAGCGTGTAGACCGCGCCGCCGACGTCCTTGAGGGCGGAGGTCAGGATGTACTGCTTGTAGTTGGCGAGCGCCGCCTGCTCGTACTGGTCGGAGTCGACGCCGATCGCCCAGACCTTGGCCTTCGCGGCAGCCTCGATGACACCCTGCCCGGACAGACCGGCCGCCTGGTAGATGACGTCGGCGTTCTTCTCGATCTGGCCCTCGGCGGCGGCCTTGCCCTTGTCGGGGCTGGAGAAGCCGCCCTCCTCCGCGGTCTGCGTCAGGTACTGCGAGAGAACCTTGACCTTGCCACCGCTGGTGTCCTGGACACCCTGCTTGTAGCCGGCCTCGAACTTGTGGATCAGCGGAACGTCCACGCCGCCGACGAAGCCGACCGTGTTGGTCTTGGTGGCCTTGGCGGCCGCGACACCGGCGAGGTAGGAGGCCTCCTGCTCGGCGAAGACGAGGGAGGCGACGTTCTCGCCCTCGACCACGGAGTCGACGATGCCGAAGGTGGTCTTCGGGTACTTCTTGGCCACGGCCTCCATGGCGGGGCCGTAGGCGAAGCCGACGCCGACCACCGGGTTGTAGCCCTGCTTGGCGAGGGAGGCCAGACGCTGCTCCTTGTCGGCGTCCGTCTCACCCTCGGTCGGCTCGATGTCGGCGGTCTTGTAGCCGAATTCCTTCTCGGCCTTCTGCAGACCGGCGTACGCGGCGTCGTTGAAGGACTGGTCGCCCTTGCCGCCGACGTCGTACGCGATGGCGAGACCCTTGGTGTCGCCGCTGCCGTCGCTTTCACTGCCGCTGTCGCTGCTGGTACCACCGCACGCCGTGGCAGCGAGCGCGATCGACGCGACCCCCACCGCGACACGGGTCAGTTTGGATGTCCGACGCATCGTGAGTCCCCATTCTCCAAGCCCCGCAGTGGGTGCTGAGTTCGGCGCACATTAACGCGCGTAGACACTCCTGGGAACGGGGTTTCCCCGTGCTGTTATCCATTCGTGCCGATGGCCGGTTACGGCCTTGTGAACCAGGGCCGCACCACCTCCGCGATGGCACCCAGGACCGCCCGGCATGGGGCCAGACTCCCCCGCCTGTGAACCGACCGCAACCGGAACCCGCCTGGGGGCGCGGTGAACCGTACGACCAGCCGCAACGAGCCCGCGACCGCCCGGCAACCGCACCCCTACGGCGAAAGGATCACCCCATGGCATCGAGCAGCGCGGCGGCGGTGAACATCTCCACGCCCACCTCGATGGCGGACTCGTCCACATCGAAGTCACCCTGATGGAGGTCCCGTCCGGCCCGGTCCCCCGGCGCCCGCACCCCCAGCCGAGCCATGGCGCCGGGAACATGCTCCAGGTACCAGGAGAAGTCCTCGCCCCCCAGACTCTGCTCGGTCCCCTCGACGGAGTCGGCACCACGGCGGGCGGCCATGGCGGTACGCAGCAGCTCGGTCGCGTCCGGGTCATTGACGACGGGCGGAACGCCACGGATGTAGTTGATCTCCGACTTGGCACGATGAAGGTTGGCGACCTCATCGATAGCGGCGACGACAAGGTCGGGCGCCTGCCGCCAGGTGTCCAGGTCCAGGCAGCGCACGGTCCCGGAGAGCTCGGCGTGCTGGGGGATGACGTTGGGCGCGTGCCCGGAGTCGATACGCCCCCAGGTCACGGCGAGCCCGCTGCGGGCGTCGGTACGCCGGGCGACGAGCGCGGGCACGTCGGTGACGACGCGCGCGGCGGCGGTGACGAGGTCGGTCGTCAGATGAGGGCGAGCGGTGTGCCCCCCGGGGCCATCTAGCGAGATTTCCAGCCGATCGCAGGCGGACGTGATCGGCCCTTCCCGCAGCCCGATCTTCCCGGCGTCGACCTTGGGGTCACAGTGCACAGCGAGAATCCGCCCGACCCCGTCCAGCACCCCGCATTCGACGACATCGGCGGCGCCGCCAGGGAGCACTTCCTCGGCGGGCTGGAAGACCAGCCGCACAGCCCGGGGCAGCTGCCCGAGCCGACGCAGTTCAGCCAGCACGAGCCCGGCCCCCAGCACGACGGTCGTATGCACGTCATGCCCGCACGCATGCGCCCGATCAGGGACGGTGGACTGGTACGAACACTCACTCTTCGTGTCCGGGATGGGCAGGGCGTCGATATCGGCCCGCAGGGCAAGCATGGGCCGCCCGTCCTCCGGCTCCCCGATGTCACAGATGAGCCCGGTTCCGATCGCGAGCACGCGGGGCTTCAGGCCGGCCTTCTCGAGCCGGGCCTTGATCGCGGCGGTGGTACGGAACTCCTGGTTGCCGAGCTCGGGGTGCATGTGCAAGTCGCGCCGGAACTCCACGAGTTCGGCACGGAGCGCCTCCGGCAGGGTGCCGGGAAGAACCGCTTCCCCGGGTTGATCGGCTTCGGACTCTCGGGACATCAGTTGGTTCACCCTCTAAAGGGTAGGACGCCGAGGTGGCCAACTGACCCTCGATCAACAAAAGTTCAACCCGTTTGAGGAAGAAAACCTGGCCGCCCGACGCATAGGTATCGGTTTGGGTGGGTAAACTCGCCGATTTTCCCGCCGCGTCGATCATGAACTCACCGACAACGGAGAGTGACGAATCCGACCACCCACACTCCACGGATACCACGCCACGAACAGAACCGTCGGTTGTGTTCACCTGTCGGGACCGGGACGACTGGCCGCCCCTAGGCCGCGGCCAGCTCACACCACACAAACTTCCCCCGATTGCCACGCCCGGCCATCGGCTGCCACCCCCACACATCCGCACAGTCCCGCACCAACACCAGCCCCCACCCCTCCTCCGCCTCCCCGAGCAGCTCCGCCCGCAGCCGAGGCGGCTCGGGATCCGCATCCCAGGCCCCGATCCGCAACACCCCGGCCGACCATCCCACCCGCAGCGCCGCGGGCCCCTTGGTATGCGTCACGGCATTGGCGACCAGCTCGGCGGCAAGCAGCTCCGCCGTGTCCACGAGTCCGATGAGCCCGTGCATGGCGAGGATCAGCCGGAGGGTGCGACGGGAGACGGTGACGGCTCGGACGTCGTTCGGGATGTGGAGGGTGTACTCCCAGGGTTCGGTTCCGGTTTCAGGCATGGGTGATCTCCGTTCGGAGGGAGAGGGATGCGTGCCGCAGCGTGTGCGTCGCGTCACCGACGGTAGACCTAAATTTGTATGTCCAGCAAGCCGATCGCGTAATCTGCCCCTGAACGAGTCGTGTCTATAGGCGCGTTGAACTGGGGAGCGGTCCATGGCGGGGTTGAGGCAGGAACCAACAGCACGTCAGCTTCGCCTGGGTGTCGAACTGCGCAGGCTCCGTGACGCGGCAGGCCTCACGGGCCGGGAAGCGGCAGCATCGCTTGGAGTCAACTCCTCCCAGATCAACCACATCGAGTCAGGCCTCACCGGCGTGAGCGAGGAACGCCTGCGCCGCCTGGCCGCCAACTACGCCTGCACCAGCGAGGAACTGATCTCGGCGCTGGTAGGCATGGCGACAAGCCGGACCAAAGGCTGGTGGGAGGACTACCGAGGGTCGTTGCCGACCCCGTTCCTGGACCTGGCGGAGCTGGAGCACCACGCCACGTTCCTGCAAGAGGTCCAGTTCCTGTACATCCCTGGCCCGCTCCAGACGGAGGGCTACGCCCGGTCGATCTTCTCCGACCGTATTCCGGAACTCCTCAGCAGCGAGCTCGAGTTGCGGGTGCGTCATCGTATGCAGCGCAAGGCGATCCTCGAAGGCCCGGATCCCGCACCTTACGAAGCGGTCATCCACGAGGCAGCACTGCATATCCGCATCGGTGACCGCCCTGCCTCCCGGACCCAGCTCTCCGCACTCCTCGACGCCTCCGAGACGGAGCACATCACCGTGCGGGTCATCCCCTTCGACCTGGACGGCTTCGGCGGGTCCTGGACAGCCATGATGCTGGCCGGCGGCACGGTACCCAGGCTGGACACCGTGGTGCGCGATGGCCCTCACGGCGCGATGTTCATCGACTCCGAGGCCCAACTCGGCGTCTTTCGAACTCTCTTCCGTAGAGTAGAAACTGCTTCACTGGGCCCCGAACGGTCGCGTGAGCTGATCCACAAGCTGGCGAAGGAACTATGAGGCACCCCCATGGACACCCTCGACAACTGGCGGAAGTCGTCCTACTCCGGCGGCGGCGATGGCAACTCCTGCGTGGAAGTCTCAGACCGCCGCACCCACATAGCCATCCGCGACTCAAAAACCCCGACCCGGGCCACCCTCACCTTCCCGACCGGCGCCTTCACCCACTTCATCGCGGCGCTGCAGGCAACCTCACACATCTCAGATTCACGCGAGAGTGACCGCTGGTGAGGGTGCTCAACTCGGGGCCTTTCGAACACTTTTCCGTAGTGTAGAAGCTACGTCTCTCGATCCCGGGCAGTCGCGCGAACTGATCCACAACCTGGCCAAAGACTTGTGAGGCACGCTGTGAACACCCCCGAAAGCTGGCGCAAGTCGTCCTACTCCGGCGGCGGCGACGGCAATGCCTGCGTGGAAGTCTCCGACCGCCGCACCCACATAGCCGTCCGCGACTCAAAAACCCCGACCCGGGCCACCCTCACCTTCCCGACGGGCGCCTTCACCCACTTCATCGCGGCGCTGAGGTCCGGCCGGGAACACTTGACGCAACCCCGGTGAACTCCCGGACGTCCGTCCACGGCCCGCACTAGGGTGCGCCCCGTGACCGCCGAGAACGCCAAGCACCCCGACTTCCTGGAAACCACCAGGGCTTCCTACGACGCCATCGCCCCCGCCTACACAGAGGCCTTCTCCGACTGGCCGGCCGACAGCAATGCCCTGGACCGTTCCCTGGTCGCCGCCTTCGCCGAGTTGGCCCGTGAACTCGCCCCGGCTCCCGTCGCCGACATCGGCAGTGGCCCCGGCTCGATCACCGCCCACCTCCACGCCCTCGGCCTGCCGGTGTTCGGTGTCGACATCTCACCGCGGATGGTGGCCCTGGCCCGCCGGGCGCACCCCGAACTCCGTTTCCACGTGGGCTCGATGACGTCCCTGGACCTGCCGGACGAGACACTCGGCGGAATCATCGCGCTGTACTCGATCATCCACGTCCCGGACGACCACCTGCTCACGACGTTCGCCGAGTTCCATCGAGTCCTGCGCCCCGGCGCCCCGCTCCTCCTGGCCTTCCAGTCCGGCGACACCGAGGACCACCTCCACCTCACCGAACGCTTCGGCCGGGAGATCGCCCTCGACTACTACTGGCGCACCACAGACACCGTCACCGACACCCTGACCAAGGCCGGCCTGCAACTCCAGGCCCGCATCCTGCGCGAACCACAGGACGAGGAGAAGCGCCCCCGGGCGTTCGTGCTGGCCCGGAGGAGCGAGACCCGCTAGCAAGCATGGTTGACATGACAGAAACTACGCATCAGATCCGAGCCCTGTATACGGCCTCAACGGTGACCGTCTACCAGGCATACCGGCCGGAAATCGGTCTGCCCGCAGCTCGTGACGGCCGCTTCCCCGTGGACTGGCGACGGGACCGCATGACATGGATCAAGCCGTCGTTCCTCTGGATGATGTACCGGTCCGGTTGGGGCACCAAGGAGGGGCAGGAGACGATTCTGGCCGTCGAGATCCTCCGCGAAGGCTTTGAGTGGGCGCTGGCGCACGCCTCTCTGACGCACTACGAGCGAGGGCTGCACTCGGACCGTGCCACCTGGAAACGCCAGCTGAAGCAGGCGGCGGTACGCGTGCAATGGGATCCCGAACGTGATCTGCGGCTGCAGCCGCTGCCCTACCGTTCTCTGCAACTCGGACTTGCCGATGATGCCGTGCGACGTTACGCCGACACATGGACGGTCGGCATCCGTGACGTGACCGAGCTTGCCCACGAAGTCCACAGCCGTGTGCGGGAAGAGGACCTCGATACCGCGAGGCAGCTCCTGCCCCGGGAATGCCCCTATCCCGACGACGATGGCCTCCTGGACCACCTGCGCCGACGCCCCCGCCCCGCAGCGACCGTATCCGAGGCGCAGAACTCCCCGCGGTCCAGCCGCTAGGCCGGCTGGACCGGACCCACCGCCTGGAGCCGATGCACATCCCGAGCCGTCCCCGTAACCCCGGACAAAAACCCCTGCGCCCGAGGCGAAGCGTTCTCCGTCAGCCACGCCGGATCGATGTCGCACACCGCGACCCGGACCTCAGTGCCTGACAGGGCCAGGGGCAAGGTGTGCACCACGGTCGACGGGAAGCTCAGAATCGTCCTGCCGATCGGCCCGCGGCGAGCGATCAGCTCCAGCGGCAAGTCGGGCCGTACGATCTCCAGCCCCGTCTCCACCGCCAGCCGATGCAGCTTCTCCGTGCTCTCGCGGCGGTGGGCGAAGTAGCGCGTGGCGCCGTGGGCCTTGGCCAGGGAGCGGACCGCCTCCAGGTAGCGGTCGCCGTCGACGACGCCGGTCTCGACCAGGGACGTACCCACCATGTCCGCGCCCTTCGTGATGCGGGGCGGGCCGAAGCGGTCGCGGGTCCAGGCGAAGGTGTTGGGGGTGACCTTGATCCCGTCCGGGGTCTCCTCCATCGGCATGGAGGAGAAGATCTCGACCGTACGGCGGTCGGAAGGGGTCAGACGCCGACGCGCCGCCGACGACACCGGTGCGAAGACCAGGTCGCGGGGGCCCGGCCGGCCGCCCTTGCGGTGCCAGCGGACCAGCCGCTCGCCCTTGGCCAGTTGCGCCACGAACTCCATCGTCGCCGTGCCGTCGTCCACGACGACCAGCTCGCGGGCGCGAGTGATCGTCAGCAGGAGTTGGACGTAGCGGGAGAAGGGGTCGCCCAACACCACCCTGTCCGCGCGGCGGAGCAGGCCCGTCAGGCCGCCGATCGTCTGGAACGGGGCCGCCGTGCCGCCCCGTGCCTCCTCCCAGCGGACCTCGTGGCCGTCCTCGCGGGCCAGTTCGGCCATTCGGCGGAGCTGGCCGCGGGTCATGGGGTCGATCGGGGAGAGGACGACGAGGGTCAGGCCCGCGCCGCCGGTGTGCTCGTGGGCGTGGGCCCACTCCAGCACGTTCAGGAGCTGTACCGGGCTCTCGACGAAGGCGAGAGTGTGGGGGCCGGTGTTGCCGGCGCGGTGGCTCATCGACGTACGACCTACCCGTCGTAAGGCGCTCATGCGGGCGCTCGTTATTCAGCTCGTGTGGGACGGAGCACTGAGGGCCGCCGAGTCCGAGCGCCCCGCGGAGGGGCACTCGGACTCGGTGCACTACTGGAAATCGGCGTGTTCGGGTCAGACCTGAACCGGCGTCAGACCTGAACCGGCTCGCCCGCCGCCGCGGCGATCTCCGCCTCGGCGACCACACCGGCGACACGGCGCAGCTTCTTCATCGGGCCGAGCTCGGAGTCGTAGACCTTCTTGACGCCGTCACCGAGGGACTCCTCGATGGTGCGGATGTCGCGGACGAGGCGGGTCAGGCCCTGCGGCTCGACCGACGCGGCCTGGTCCGAACCCCACATCGCGCGGTCCAGGGTGATGTGGCGCTCCACGAAGGTCGCGCCCAGCGCGACCGCCGCCAGCGTCGTCTGGAGGCCCGTCTCGTGGCCCGAGTAGCCGATCGGGACGTTCGGGAACTCCTTCTCCAGCGTGTTGATCGCGCGGAGGTTGAGCTCCTCGGCCTTCGCGGGGTAGGTGGAGGTGGCGTGGCACATGAGGATGTTGTCCGAGCCGAGGACCTCGACCGCGTGGCGGATCTGCTTCGGGGTCGACATGCCGGTGGACAGGATCACCGCGCGGCCCGTGGCGCGGAGGGCGCGCAGGAGCTCGTCGTCCGTCAGGGAGGCCGAAGCCACCTTGTGCGCCGGGACGTCGAACTTCTCCAGGAAGGCGACGGCCTCGGTGTCCCACGGGGAGGCGAACCAGTCGATGCCGCGCTTCTTGCAGTGCTCGTCGATCTGGCGGTACTCGTCCTCACCGAACTCCACCCGGTGGCGGTAGTCGATGTAGGTCATCCGGCCCCAGGGGGTGTCGCGCTCGATGTCCCACTGGTCGCGCGGGGTGCAGATCTCCGGGGTGCGCTTCTGGAACTTGACGGCGTCACAGCCGGCCTCGGCGGCCACGTCGATGAGCTTGAAGGCGTTCTCCAGCTCACCGTTGTGGTTGATGCCGATCTCGCCGCAGATGTAGACGGGCTTGCCCGGGCCGACCTCGCGGGAGCCGAACGAACGCAGACGGGAGTTGGTGCTCATGGCGAAAGATGTCCTTACTTGGTGAGGGAGTCGAGAGAGGGGCCGAGGATCCAGCTGGCGATCTCTCGGATGGCGCCGTCACCGCCGGGTGTGGCCGTGACCGCGCGTGCGGCGCCGCGCACGACGTCGTGGGCGCTCGCGACCGCCACGGGCCAGCCCACGAGGGCGAAGCACGGGAGGTCGTTGACGTCGTTGCCGACGTAGAGCACGCGCTCAGGCGCGATGCCCTGCTCCTCGCACCATTGCTTGAGGGCGAGGTCCTTCCGGTCGATGCCGTGCAGCACGGGGAGCTTCAGCTTCCGTGCGCGGGCGGCGACCACCGGGTTCTGCTCCGAGGAGAGGATCAGCATCTTGAGGCCGGTCTTGCGCAGGGCTGCGATGCCGAGTCCGTCCCCGCGGTGCACGGAGACGAACTCCTTTCCATCGGCATCGATCAGCACCCTGTCGTCCGTCTGGGTGCCGTCGAAGTCCAGTACGACCGCGTCGATGTCGTCCGTGGTCGGGAGGGCGCCGGGCCGGTCCGCGTCGAACAGCGGGGCCAGCGCGCGGGCGCGGGCCAGGTCGTGGGGATCGTCGATCTCCAGGACCCGGGCGGGGTCGGTGCGCACGAGTTCGGTGCGGCCGAAGAAGCGGTGCTTGTGCTCGCGGAAGCCGTCGGCGGCCATCGCGTAGGCGGCGCCGGTCTCCAGGAAGTCCTGGGGGCGGTCCTGGCGGCGCGGGCGGAAGGACTTGTCGTGGTTGACGCCGTAGCCGCCACCGGACGCGGCGCGTTCGGCCTCCGTCGGCTCGTCGTCGCCGTGGCGCCAGACGAAGCCGTGGAAGGGGGCGACGGTCAGGGCCGTGTCGGCGTTGTTCGCGACGATCGCCTTGACGACGCCGTCGAGGTCCTCGCGGATGATGAACGGGCTGGTGCACTGCACCAGGAGGACCACGTCGACCTTCGCGCCGTGCAGCGCCTCGTGCGCGTCCATGGCGTGCAGTACGGCCGCCTCGGAGGTGGCGGTGTCACCGGCGATGGCGGCGGGGCGCAGCACCACCTCGGCGCCGGCCTGCCGGGCGGCGGCCGCGATGCCCTGGTCGTCGGTGGAGACCACGACGTCCGTCACGAGACGCGAGGCCCGGCACTCGCGCACCGCGCGGGCCACCAGCGGCACACCGCCGACGGGCATCAGGTTCTTCGCGGGCACGCCCTTGGAGCCGCCGCGCGCGGGAATCACGGCGAGCACGCGGGGTACTGAACCGCCTTTGCCTGCTTCCGAGTTGGACATGGGCATCACTCCTTGGGCTCCTTGCAGAGGCTTCGCGGCGCGTCCCGGCGCCCCGGTCCCCGTGTCGGTCGTCTGGTCGCTCACAGCTCCCCCATCCGCCGGATGACGGGCGCCACGCGCTGCACGCCGTGCCGGTAGGCGCCGCGTGCCGCCCGGCGCACTATCTGGCGGACGGGGCCGGGCTCCCTGTCATGGGCGGGGGCGCCGGGCAGCGGGCTGCCGTCGACGCCGAGGTGGTGGCGGGCGAGGATGCCGGGCAGATAGCCGGGCGCGGTGGCCGGCGTGTAGTACGGCGTGAGGGCGGGCAGTCCGCCGGGCCGCCCGAGCAGCTTGGCGATGCGCTCGCGGGTCGGGTCGAACGCGTGGGCGTAGGTGCCGTCGGCGCACACGCCCTGGCGGGACACCCACTCCTCGTCGGGGCTCGGCCGGTGTCCCTCGTCCAGCTGGTCCCAGGAGGCGAGGCAGCCGGAGCCCACGAAGTGGTGGTTGCCGTGCATCTCCCGCACACCGAGGTCGGTGAGGACGACGGTGGGGATACGGCGGTGCAGCGACTCCAGGGCCGCCGTGGAGCTGATGGTGACCAGCAGGTCGGTGCGGTCGAGGACCTCGCCCATGTTGCCGTACACCAGTTTGAAGTTGGCCGGCGGTTCGAGCCGCTGGACCAGCTTCTGGTACGGCAGTTCCTCGATGTGCGTGGTGTGCTCGCCCGGCTTGGAGCGCAGCTTGAGCAGCACCTCGCGCTCGGGGTGCTTGCGGGCGTGCTGGATGAGACGGTTCAGCAGGTACGTACGGTCCTTGCGGGTGTCCGGCACCGAGGGCTGGGCGGCGAAGACGACCGTGTACGGGTCGTGCTCGCCGGTGTAGGGCTCTCCGCCGAGGAAGGGCAGGGCGACCTCGGTCACCGACGAGGAGTCGGCGCCGACGCCGTCGTACACCGCGCGGAAGCGCTCGGCGTCCTGGCGGGAGTTGGCGAGGACCAGGTCGGCGCCGTGCCGCAGCAGGAGTCCGTCGGCGAGCTTCTCGTAGACGACGCCGACATAGCCGGTGACGACGACGGGCCGGTCGGAGCGGCCCTCCCAGACCCGCTTCAGGCCGTGCAGTATGGCCTGTACTCCACCACCGACGAGGGCGAGGACCAGGACGTCGTACTGCTCCTGCGCCATGGTGCGCAGGAACTCGACGGCGGACACCTCGCTGAGGGAGTCGGCGTGGACGCCGACTTCCTGGAGCTGGCGCGGCGTGGGGGTGGCCCGGCCACGCAGGAGGTAGCCGTCCAGACGGATGTCCGAATCCTCCGGAGCGATACGGTTCGCGGTGAGCGCGCCCCATTTCCACCGGGTGTCGGAATCCGCGAGTACGGCCACTCGTCGGGTCTTCATCACACTTGCTGGCACGTCGTTGACGCTAGGAAGCGATTTCAAGGTTCTCCCCAACCAGAATGCAACAAACGGTTAACAGCACATCGACTAACGACGAAGCGAGGCCTGAGGTCGTTGAAAAAAAGCCTGGTTCACTGCATCGCCACGTGTCGTTCACCTGACATCAAGCTGCGAGTAAAGACGGATGCCGGACCGACCCCTAACGTCCCTCACGTGGTCAAGCTCTCCGTCATCGTGCCGTTCTACAACGTGCAGCAATACGCGCCAGACACCCTGAAAAGCCTGCGTGCGAACACACGTGAGGACTTCGAGTTCATCCTCGTCGACGACTGCTCGACGGACGGGACACCCGACGTCCTCGCGCGCGCGGAGCGCGAGCTGCCGGGCGCCGTGCTCGTCAGACACGAGCAGAACGGAGGGCTGGCCACCGCGCGGAACACCGGAATCGAAAAGGCGCGCGGTGAGTACCTGACGTTCCTGGACGGCGACGACTGGCTCGCTCCCGGCTACTTCCCGCAGCTCCTTTCCGCCATCCAGGAGTTGGGGTGCGACTTCGTGCGCACCGACCATGTGCAGTCCACGGGGCGGGCGCGCAGCATCCACCGGGTGCCGCACGGCCGGCGCTGGACGGTGATGAACCCGCGCGAGGCGATCCTGCCCGCCGACCGGTCGACGTCCGTGGACTACGCGTACGCGTGGGCCGGCATCTACCACCGCCGTCTGGTCGACCGCGGAATCCTGCAGTTCACCCATGGGCTGCGCACCGCCGAGGACCGGCCGTGGATCTGGAAACTCCACCGGGAGGCGGAATCCTTCGCCGCGGTGGGGCTGCTCGGTGTCTACTACCGGCGCGGAGTGGCGTCATCGCTCACCCAGATCGGGGATGTCCGACAGCTCGATTTCATTCGCGCGTTCGACCAGGTAATCGAGGAAACGGCGCGTGACGCGCAGGCAGATAAACTGCTTCCGAAAGCCGTGCGCACCTATTGCGCGATCATGGCTCATCATCTCGGACAAATCGAGAGGTTCGAACCCGCCGTGGCTCGAAAACTGCGCTCGATGAGCGCCGCCGCCCTGAAAAGAATGCCGCAGGACGTGCTCGCGGAGGTAATGGACTCGATGGACGCGACGCGCGCGGCCCGGCTGCGGCGGGTGCGCCGCAGGGCCATGGGCTCCCGGACGGTGGCCGCCTGATGCCTCGCACCACCCAGATCTTCTGCGCCTCGACCCTGTACGGCGCGGCGACGCTCGCCGCCGCCCTGGACGCCGGTCTCTTCGAACCGGCCGACCGCAGGCTGCTGCTGGTCACCAACAACGCGACGTGCCCCGAGATCACCCCGTCCGTCGACGCGATGCCGGGCTTCGACCTGCTGCGCGGGCGCTTCGACGAGGTGCTGTCCTGGAACGAGACCATCGCCCCGTTCCACCCGAGCGGTTGGTCCCCCCGAGCGGACGACGTCCCCATGTGGGAGCGGTACGTACGGCTGCTGTGGAACCTCGGCGACGACGAGATCCAGCTGGCCGTGGAGTCCGTGCAGGTCAATCCGGCCCTGGCGCTGTGTCAGCTGTTCACCGGCGCTCCCGTCGACGTCTACGCGGACGGCCTCATAAGCTATGGCCCCACGCGCGACAAGATCGACCCGCTGGTCGGCACCCGTGTCGGCCGGCTGCTGCATCTCGATCTCGTCCCGGGCCTCACCCCGCTGCTGCTCACCGAGTTCGGCGTCCCGTCCGAACTGGTGCCGTCCGAGGTGTTCCTGAAGGTGCTCGGCGAACTCACCGAGGCGGAGGCCGAACTGCCCGCGCCGTCCGGGGGCGACCAGCCGGCGCTGCTCCTCGGCCAGTACCTCTCCGCGCTCGGCATCCTCACCGACGCCGAGGAGGAGGACCTGCATCTGCAGATGGTGCGCGGCGCCGTCGCGCGCGGCCATCGCAAGCTGGTGTTCAAGCCGCACCCCGTCGCACCGGCCCGCTGGACGCGGCTCCTGGAGGACGAGGCGAAGCAGCTCGGCGCCGAACTCACCCTGCTGGACCGTCCCGTGCTCGCCGAGGTCGCCTTCCAGAAGCTGCGGCCCGCGCTGGTCGTCGGCTGCTTCTCGACCGCGCTGTTCACCGCCGCCGGTCTGTACGGCCTCCCGGTCGCGCGGGTCGGCACCGACACCGTGCTGGCCCGGCTCACGCCGTACCAGAACAGCAACCGCGTGCCGCTGACCATCGTCGACGCACTGTTGCCGGACATCACGGACGCCGCCGCGGTCAGTGGCTGGACGATGCCCTCGCGGGAGCGGGTGGATGAACTGGCCGCGCTGCTCGCGGCGGTCGGGTTCGCGATGCAGCCGAAGATCTACCCGGGCCTGCGCGGTGCCGCCGAGGCCTACCTGTCCAAGCAGCTGAACCCGCACACCTGGCGCTACTTCAAGCGCAAGCGCCTGACCGCGCTGGCCCTGCCCGGGGCCGTACCGGCCCAGCTCTCCTTCATCCCGCGGAACGCGACGGTACGCCGACTGGCGCGCCGGGCGCGGGCGCTGAAGCAGGTGGCCGGCCGAAAGTAACCAAGAAGGGGTGGTCGTTCATCCGTGTGACACCTTCGCGCTCCCTGAGCGTCAGCCGTCACTCACCTTTCACCCGTCCGAGGGACATACCGTTCGGTCGTCGTATGAAATGGCATCGCCCATCACGTACGACTGAACGCACCTCGAGACTCCCAGGAGAAGGGCCCCAGGATGAGCGCGGCTGACCAGGCCACGGCCCCGCCGGCACCAGCGGCACCCCCGCTCGAGCAGGTCCTCGCCGAGCGGCCTCCCGTGCGGCCGCGGGCGGCCAGCCGGCTGCGTGCACTGGACGGACTGCGGCTGGTGGCGGCGCTGATGGTGTGCCTGTACCACTTCAGCGGGAAGAACGGCCAGGTCGCCGAGTCCTGGGACCAGTCCCCCGGCGTGATGTTCCCGACGCTGTCGCAGTTCTCCACCTACGGCAGCCTCGGGGTCCAGTTCTTCTTCGTCATCAGCGGGTTCGTGATCTGCATGAGCAGCTGGGGCCGCAGCCTCGGCGACTTCTTCCGGTCCCGGATCTCCCGCCTCTACCCGGCGTACTGGGTGGCCATCGTCATGGTCACCGGCGCCGCGGTGCTGCTCCCGGTCGTCGTCCACCCGGTCCGCCCGGACGAGTTCCTGGTCAACCTCACGATGATGCAGCAACCCCTGGGTGTGCCGCGGGTCCTGGGCGTGTGCTGGACGCTGTGGGTGGAGCTGAAGTTCTACGTGCTGTTCGCCCTGTTCGTGATCTGGAAGGGCGTCACCTACAAACGGGTCGTCACCTTCTGCATCCTGTGGACGCTGGCCAGTGCATTCGCCCGGGTCGCCGACAACCCGCTCACCGACGAGCTGGTGATGCGCGACCACGCCCCCTTCTTCATCGGCGGCCTGGCCCTCTACCTGATCCACCGGTTCGGCAGCGACCTGCTGCTGTGGGGCATCGTCGGCATGTCCTTCCTGCTGGGCCAGCGCTACTCGGTGATGGCCCTGTGGCACCCGGGCGCGCAGGGCGAGTTCCATCGCAACCCGTACGTCATCCAGGGCATCGTCTTCCTCGCCTTCGCCGCCGTCGCGGTGGTGGCGCTGGGCTGGACGCGCTGGGCCAACTGGAACTGGCTGACGGTGGCCGGGGCGCTGACGTACCCCTTCTATCTGATCCATGAGCACCTGGGCTGGTTCTTCATCCGAGTGCTGCACCGGGGTCTGGGCCTGGGCTCCTACGAGACGTTGGCGCTGTCGATACTGAGCCTGCTGGCGCTGGCCTGGCTGATGCACCGGTTCGTGGAGAAGCCGTTCGGGCCGAAGCTGAAGCGGGCGCTGCCTGCCGTACGGTTCTGAGGCCTGGAAGCAGTTGGGGCGCCCCGTGACCCGGGGCGCCCCAACTGCTTTTTCCGTGCCGCTCGTTACTTCCGCGTCGTCTGCCGCAGCTGCCGTACGGCCTTGCGGACAGCCGGGTGCCTGCGCAGCGCCTCGGCGCGGACCGGGCTGCCGCCGGGCAGGCGCAGGCTGGTCAGGCGGCGGCGCTTGAAGTAGCGCTGGTACTGGGCCAGGTTGGCGCCGAGCCAGGCGGTGACCTCGTCGCGCAGGGCGTGGTGCTTGCGGGACTGCATGCAGAAGCCGACGCTGCGCACCAGCGGGGCCAGGTCCTCGGCCATGCCGGTCAGTTCGAGCGGGGAGCCCAGCTCGGCGTTCTCTGCGTCGGGCAGGGCCGCGTCGATGATGGTCAGCGGGATGCGGTTGCTGTTCTCGTACGGCGTGATGCGTTCGAGGAGCAGGTCGGTGCCGACGCGGGCGACGGGGATGCCGTAGAAGGCGGCGGCGGTCATCAGCGCCGTGGAGAAGCAGCCGACGACCAGCTTCGGCTTGAGGTAGGCGAAGACGGTCTCGGCGAGGACGGGCTCGTTGAGCACCGTGAGCCGGACGTCGAGTTCCTTCGCCACCGCCTCCAGGGACTCGTTGAAGACGGCCGGTGCGCTCGGGTGCGGCTTGAACAGCACGTCACGGTGACCGGCCCGGGCGGCGGCGCGGAGGAAGCGGATGTGCAGCTGCTCCTCCTCGTCCTGGGTGATCAGGTCGATGGCCGAGAGGTACTGGCCGAGGAGGACGGCGGTGGGCGCGTTGTCCGCCGGGAGGCGCTCGGCGAGGATGCCGGCGCCGGACTCGCCTATCTGGGCTAGGACATCGACGATCGCGTCGTTCGGGACTGCCTCGGGCGGCACGCCGTACTCGGCGAGGAGCATGGGCTCAAGACCCGGCACCAGGTCCAGGTGCAGGACGCGCTTGATACGGCTGCTCATGCCGTGCGGGATGCGGTTGCGGGTGGGGCCGTAGCTCATCAGGCCGTCCGCGTACACATGGATCGGGCTGTCCGCGAAGATGTCGGCGACCGCGCGGGAGGGGTTGGCCTGGATGGACTCACAGGCGATCTCGACCGGCTCGTCGCCCAGGTTCCAGGCGAGGCGTACGGCCTTCTCCCACAGCAGGGTGTCCTGGCCCCGGGGCGACCAGCCGGCCGGGTGGTGCGGGGAGATGAACTCGTTCCAGGAGCGCACCTCGTCGAACTCGGGGCGCAGCTTCTCGAAGCCGGCCATCTTGTCCAGCGGGGTGCCGACCTCGGGGATGGCGGCGGTGTTGCTGACGACGAGGATGCGGCGGACGCCATCGCGGGGGCCGAACTGGCCGGCCCGTATGGCGGCGGTGATGGTCGCGGCCGCGTACTGCGTGGCCGAGAAGAAGATCTGGATCATGCCGCCACTCCCTTCATGCCACCCCGTATCCGGCGCAGCATGTACACGCGCTCCTCGCCCATCCCGACGAGGGCCTCTTCCAGCTCGTCCTCCGACATCCTGCCCAGTGCCTCGGCGGCCATCTGCTTCAGTCTGGCGGCGATGCTGCGTTCGAACCGGCCCCGGCTGAGCAGCTGGTGGGCGATGACGACGCAGTAGTTGCGCAGCGCCTTCTTGCGGAGCTTGCCCACCTCGGGGTCGTCGGCGAGTTCGGCGAGGACCAGGTCGAAGGAGCGGAAGAAGTCCAGCTGGCGGACGTCGCCGATCTGGGTGAGCGAGCTGGCCACGCCCCGGCGGTAGAAGACACCGCGCAGGCTGGCGACGGCGTAGGAGTCGGCCCTGCGGTGCAGGTCCCAGATCCAGGGGCGGTCCTCGGCGGTCTTCAGTCCGTCGTGGAAGCGCAGCATGCCCTTGTCGAGGAGGCGGCGGTGGTAGACGCCGGCCCAGGCGTAGGGGTAGTCGACCATGGTGGTGTCGTCGACGGGGAGGATCGAGGTGCGCGGGTCGAGCGGGGTGTGCCGGCGGCCCTCGGGGGCGCGGTGCACGGCGCGTTCGATTCCGGTGACCTGGACGTGGTCGGTGCGTACGAAATCGACGTCGAACTTCTCGATGGCGTCGACCAGATCCGCGAGATAGCCCGGGGCCAGCCAGTCGTCGCCGTCGAGGAAGGTGAGGTAGCGGCCTTCCGAGGCGTCGATGCCGGTGTTGCGCGCGGTGGCCAGTCCGCCGTTCTGCTCGTGCCGTATCACCCGGCTGTTCCTGAGTCTCTTCGTCAGCGTCAGCAGCGCTTCATATGTCTTGTCCTTGGTGGACCGGTCCTCGACGAAGATGAACTCGAAGTCGTCCCGTTCGTTGTTGACCAGGCTGGTCACGGTCTCGGGTACATACGACTCGATGTTGTAGCAGGGGACGATCACGGACAGTGACGGGGGGCGGTTGGTCACGCGTACACCTGGGCTCTCTCCGGGACGGATCCCTGCGACCGTAGGAGACGTTCGACGCCGGACATCAACTCCCCGCCAACCACCAGGTGAACGAAAAGTAACGGTCACCTGATTTCGTACTGCGTTCCGATCCCGGCGACCACCAGCGCCAGCCCTTCCTCGAAGTGTGCCTCGTAGTCGGCGAAGATCTCCGCGCCGGCCCGGGCCGACAAGGGGAAGTCGGCCATCATCCGGGCGCGTTCGGCCATGTCGTAGCCCTCCCGGCGCTCACCGGCCATGGGCTGCACGCCCTGTTCCTCGGTGACGAAGCCGAGGGTGTAGAAGTACGTCGTCGAGGTCGCGCGGACCGCCTGGGCGAGGGTGAAGCCGGCGGCGGTGAAGACGCGCAGGGTGTCCTCCATCTGCTCGGCGTGCACGATGCCGGTGAAGCGTGAGCCGCTGAACACCTTGGCGCCGTCGCGGTAGCCGAGCAGGGCCGCGCGCAGTCCGCGATTGGACTTCAGCAGCCGCTCCCGCCAGGTGTCGTCCGGGTCGAGGGGCGTCCCGGCGATCATCCGGCGGTACATCTCGGTCGCCATCTCGTCGAGCAGGGCCTGCTTGTCCTTGAAGTGCCAGTACAGGGCCGGTGCCTTGACGTCCAGTTCCCGGGCGATGGCGCGCAGGGTGAGGCCGTCGAGGCCGACGTCGTTCAGGAGCCGCAGGGCCGTGTCCGCGACGCGGCCGCGGTCGAGGGGTGCTCGTCGTTCCGTGGTCACGCTTGACAGCTTAACGCCGTTAAGGGCACTCTCGTCATCGAAGGCACTTAACAGCGTTAAGGAGAAATGCCATGGATACGGCTGCTATGTACACGGACGTACTGATCGTGGGCGCGGGTCCGACCGGTCTCGCGCTCGGTGTCGACCTCGCCCGGCGCGGGGTGGACGCGCTGGTCGTGGAGCGGGCCGAGGGACTGTTCCCCGGCTCACGCGGCAAGGGGATCCAGCCGCGCACGATGGAGGTCTTCGACGACCTGGGTGTGCTCGACGCGATCCGCGCGGCCGGCGGCGGCTATCCGGTCGGAATGATCTGGCAGGACGGGCAGCGGGTCGGCGAGCACCAGATGTTCGACCCGGCCGAGGTGACCGAGGACTCGCCGTACTCCGAGCCGTGGATGGTCCCCCAGTGGCGGACGCAGCGGATCCTCTTCGCACGTCTCGAGGAACTGGGCGGGAAGGTGGCCTTCGGCCGGGAGGCCGTGGGGTTCACCCAGGACGCGGACGGGGTGGACGTGGACTTCGCGGACGGCGGGAGCGTCCGCGCGCGGTACGTCGTCGCCGCGGACGGCGGCCGCTCGGCCGTGCGGCGGGCCCTCGGCATCGGCATGACCGGGGAGACCGTCGACCCGTACCCGACGCTGGTGGCGGACGTCAGGATCACCGGCCTGGACCGGGACAACTGGCACATCTTCCCGCCCCGCGACGGGCACGACGACTTCCTCGCGATCTGCCCCCTCGCGGGCACCGAGGACTTCCAGGTCGCGGCCCGCTTCCCGGAGGGCACACCGGTCGACCTCTCCCTGGAGGGTGTGCGCGAGGTCATCGCCGCGCGCTCCCATCTCGCACCGCGGGATGTCACCGAGGTGCGGTGGGCCTCGAACTTCATGCCTCGGGCCGCCCTCGCGGACCGGTTCCGGGACGGGCGGGTGTTCCTCGCGGGGGACGCCGCGCACGTCCACTCACCGGCCGGCGGGCAGGGGCTCAACACCAGCGTGCAGGACGCCTACAACCTGGGGTGGAAGCTCGGCGCGGTCCTGCGGGACGGGGTGGACGAGGCCCTGCTGGAGACGTACGAGGAGGAGCGGCGGCCCATCGCCGCGAGCATGCTCGGGCTGTCGACGAGCGTGCACCGGGGCGAGGTGCGGCGCGGGGAGGCGACTCGCCAGCTGGGCCTCGGGTACCGGGAGTCGAGCCTGACGGCGGAGACCCGGCGGGCGCCGGGTGCGGTACGGGCCGGGGACCGGGCGCCGGACGGTGTGCTGGACGGCGTACGGCTGTTTGACGCGTTTCGGGGGCCGCATTGGACGTTGCTCGCCGTCGGTGTTGCGGCGCCGGAGCTGCCCGAGTCGGTTCGCGTGGTCGGCGGAGCGGTGCAGGAGTCGTACGGGGCGGGGCTGTTCCTGGTGCGGCCGGACGGCTACGTGGGCTGGGCCGGTGACACGGGCGACGGGCTACCGGGGTATCTCGCGCGCGCCGGACTCTAGTCAGGAACCGGCCAGCGACAGCTTCACCGCGAAGCCGAGGAACAGCGCTCCCGCCGCCGAGGTCGCCCCCGCCGACAGCCGCTTGCGGCGCCGGAAGGCACTGGCCAGCCGGGTGCCGCTGAATATCAGGGCGGTGAGATACAGGAAGCTGGCGAGCTGTGCGAACGCCCCGAGGACGACGAACGACAGCGCGGGATAGGCGTACCCGGGGTCGACGAACTGCACGAAGAAGGCGACGAAGAACAGGATCGCCTTGGGGTTGAGGAGACTGATGACGAAGGCACGGCGATAGGGCCGCTCGTCGGCGACGGGCTCACCGGCCGCCTCGGCCGCCTGCTCACGCCGGGTCCGCCACATCGCCCAGGCGGCCCGCATCATGCCTATCGCCAGCCAGGTCAGATAGCCGGCGCCCGCGTACTTCACGATCCCGAACAGCACGGCGTTCGCCTGGAGCAGCGAGGCGACCCCGGCCGCGGACAGCGTCATCAGCACGGTGTCCCCGCACCACACGCCGGCCGCCGCGGTGTACCCGGACCGGACGCCGCGCCGGGCGGCAACGGACAGCACATACAGCGAGTTGGGGCCGGGCAGCAGGACGATCAGGACAAGTCCGGCCAGATAGGTGGGGAGATCGATGACACCGAGCATGAGAAGGAGTGTCGCACGCGGCACTGACACTCCACTCCGGTGGTGCTGAACCCGCTGTTCAGAAGACGTCGGACGGGACGTACGTCCCCCAAACCTCCCGCAGCGCGTCGCACACCTCGCCCACGGTCGCCCGCGCCCGCAGGGCCTCCTTCATCGGGTACAGCACGTTGTCCTCGCCCTCGGCGGCCTTCCTCAGGGCCGTCAGGGCCGCGTCCACCGTCCGACGGTCGCGCTCGGCGCGGAGGTTCGCGAGGCGCCGGCACTGCTGGGCCTCGATGGCGGGGTCGACGCGGAGGGGTTCGTAGGGTTCCTCGGCGTCCAGCTGGAAGCGGTTGACGCCGACGACGACGCGCTCGCCGGAGTCGGTCTCCTGGGCGATCCGGTAGGCGCTGTGCTCGATCTCGTTCTTCTGGAAGCCGTGCTCGATGGCCGCCACCGCCCCGCCGAGGTCCTCGACCCGCCGCATCAGCGCGACGGCCGCCGCCTCTACGTCGTCCGTCATCCGCTCGATGACGTAGGAGCCGGCGAAGGGGTCGACGGTCGCGGTCACGTCGGTCTCGTAGGCCAGCACCTGCTGGGTGCGCAGCGCCAGCCGCGCGCTCTTGTCGGTGGGGAGCGCGATCGCCTCGTCGAAGGAGTTGGTGTGCAGGGACTGGGTGCCGCCGAGGACCGCCGCAAGGCCCTGGACCGCGACCCGTACCAGGTTCACCTCGGGCTGCTGGGCGGTCAGCTGCACCCCGGCGGTCTGGGTGTGGAAGCGCAGCATCAGCGACTTGGGGTTCCGCGCGTCGAACTCCTCCCGCATCACCCGTGCCCAGATCCTGCGCGCCGCACGGAACTTGGCGACCTCCTCCAGGAGGGTCGTACGGGCCACGAAGAAGAAGGACAGGCGGGGCGCGAAGTCGTCCACGTCCATGCCCGCCGCCACCGCCGTGCGGACGTACTCGATGCCGTCGGCGAGGGTGAAGGCGATCTCCTGTGCGGGGGACGCGCCCGCCTCGGCCATGTGGTAGCCGGAGATCGAGATGGTGTTCCACTTCGGGATCTCGGCCCGGCAGTACTTGAAGATGTCGGCGATCAGCCGGAGCGAGGGCTTGGGCGGGAAGATGTACGTGCCGCGCGCGATGTACTCCTTCAGCACGTCGTTCTGGATCGTGCCCGTCAGGCGATCCGCGCTCACGCCCTGCTCCTCCGCGACCAGCTGGTAGAGGAGCAGCAGCAGGGCCGCGGGGGCGTTGATCGTCATCGACGTCGACACCTTGTCCAGCGGGATCCCGTCGAACAGCACCCGCATGTCGTCGATCGAGTCGATGGCCACGCCCACCTTGCCGACCTCGCCGTGCGCGAGCGGGGCGTCGGAGTCATGGCCCATCTGGGTGGGCAGGTCGAAGGCGACCGACAGTCCGGTGGTGCCATGGGCGATGAGCTGCCGGTAGCGGGTGTTGGACTCGGTCGCCGTGCCGAAGCCGGCGTACTGGCGCATCGTCCAGGGACGGCCGGTGTACATGGAGGGGTACACACCACGGGTGAAGGGGTACGCGCCCGGGTCGCCCAGCTTCTCGGCCGGGTCCCAGTCGGCGAGGGTCTCCGGCCCGTAGACCGGCTCGATGGGCAGTCCGGACTCCGACTCGCGCGTCATGGTGTGCCTCCCATGGACCGTTCCCTCCTGGGTCCCACCATGCCGTGTAGTTCGCGACCGGTCACGCCCGGGGAACATCTCAGGTGACATCGGTGTGGTCGGGGTGAGACGCCGGGGGGCGGGGATGCGTATCAGGGGCATGAGGAGAACGGCTGCGGTGTGCGCCTCGGGCGCCGTGCTCGCGGTGCTGTGCGGGTGCACGGTGCAGGGCTCGGACGGTGAGCGGCACTCGCCGATCCGGATAGAGCTCCCGGACGGCACACCGTCGCCGAAGTCGGCGCCGCCCGACGACAAGCCGGGCGCGACGACCCGGGCCCCGGCGCCCGCCGTGCTGTGGGAGCGCGGCGACACCGGCCGTGACATCCGTGAGCTGCAGGCCCGGCTGCGGCAGATCGCCTGGCTCTTCGACGGGCCGACCGGGACGTACGACGACCTGACCGAGCAGGCGGTCGAGGGCTTCCAGGGCAAGCGCGGGCTGCCGAGGACGGGCCGGACCGACGAGGTCACCTGGCAGCGGCTGCTGAAGATGACGCGCGAGCCGGGCAAGTGGGACCTGTATCTGATGGGCGGGCAGCCCGCCGACCCGCCGGACGCGCGGTGTCTGACCGGGCGGGCCCTGTGCATCAGCAAGGAGAGCCGGACCCTGCGCTGGATGGTCGACGGGCGGACGGTCCTGACCGTGCCGGTGCGGTTCGGGTCGGAGTACACACCGACCCGGGAAGGTGTGTTCAGCGTCTACTGGAAGTCACGGCACCATGTGTCGACGCTCTATGACTCACCCATGCCGTACGCCATGTTCTTCAGCGGCGGCCAGGCGGTGCACTTCTCGTCCGACTTCGCGGCCAGGGGCTACGCGGGTGCCTCGCACGGCTGCGTCAATGTGGCGGACGAGCGGGCGATCGCGGAGATGTTCGCCCAGGTGCGGAACGGCGACAAGGTCGTCGTCCACTGGTGAGGCGCGGATGTGACGTCTGGATATGGGGCGCGGGCGGGACCGGGGGAACGTGTCCCGCCCGCGCCGATGCACGAGCCGCAGGTACGGGGGGAACCCCGGCTCTGTGCGACGGCCGATGACCAGTCGGCTCACTCTCATCAGCGCCGGTGCGGCCGAAAACGTCACTCACCCGGGCGAGGAATTTTCCTCGAGTTATAAAACCGCAGGTCAGGGGCGTGCGCCGGGAGAGCTCGCGGCCGTACGCGCAGCTCAGCGGGCGGCGCTGTGCGACAGGACCGGGGCCGCGAGGAGGGCCAGGGAGCCGGGCACGGTGGACGGGAGCCGCGCGGCGCCTTCGGTACGGCGGCCGTCGCGGCCGTGGTGACGGCGGGAGCTGTCCTCGTCGTCACCGCGGCCCTTGTCCTTGTGCCTGCCTCTGTCCTTGTCCTGGTCGTCGTCGTCCTTGCCGCGGCCCTTGTCCCGGCCCTCGTCCTCGTCGCCGTCGCCGTCGCGCTGGGACCGGGTGCTCTCACCGGCGGCGGCCAGGAGGTTCTTGCAGTACCTCCACACGCGCGTGGAGCTGCCGGCCGCGTTCTCCAGGGTGCGGCGGCGGTCGCCGGGCAGCGATCTGCCGTCGCGGACGTCACGGCAGTAGGAGGTGACGGCTTTGCGCCAGCCGCGGGACTCGTCGCGGTCCCCGGAGGTGGAGTCGCGCTGCGCGGCGGGGCCGCCGGGGTCCGCCGGGTCCGGGGAGGTGCCGGGGTCGTCCGGTGCTTTTGAGCCGCCCTCGGGTGTGGGCTCGTCCTGCCCGCCGATCTCGGGGGACGGCGAGATGAGCGGCTGTTCCGTGGGCGCCGGCGCCGAGACGGTGGCGGCCGGGCGGGCCGGCTGGTCACGGTCGAACGGCGTGGGCAGGACTCCGGTTCCGGCCGCGACCGCGACACCGCCGACCATGCCGACGGCCAGCGCGGCGGCGAGACCGAGCCGTACGGGACGGGCCCAGCGGGGGCGGCGGGTCGCGCGGGCGGGGCCGCCGATGTGGACGAGGCCGACGTCGGGGGCGTCGGAGGCGGGCGGTCCAGGGCGGTCGGCCATGAGTGCCGAGGCGTCCTGACGGTCCGTGCGCGCGGCGCGGAAGGCGGCCAGCGCGGCAGCCTCTCCGGGGAGTTCGTCGCTGGTCAGCGCGGGTTCGGCGGTCAGTGCCTCAAGTGTCTTGGCGAGCCGGTCGGCCTGGTCGCGATCGGCGGCGTCGACAGCCTCCAGTGACTCTCCGCTCAGCAAACGCTCCGCCGTTTCGCGGTCCAGCCACCCGTACAGCTCGTCGGCCATCACACATCCTTCTGCGTCCGCGAGCGCATATGCGTCACACTCGCGGACGTCACCGCACGGCCGTGCGGTTCTCGCTGGGGAGGCAGGGCATCGAGGACCCCGGTGGATTCCGGATCGTCGCCGAGCAGTTCGGCGAGCCGCTTCAGACCGCGGTGCGCGGCGGTCCGTACGGCACCCGGCCGCTTGCCGAGCGTCTCCGCGGCCGTCTTCGCGTCGAGCCCCACGACCACGCGCAGCACGACGGCCTCGGCCTGGTCCTGCGGGAGCCGCGCGATGAGGGAGAGGGTGCCGTCGGTGGCCAGGGCCTCCATGGCCTCGCCCGCGGTGTCGGACTCGGCGGCCTTCCCGGTCAGCTCCGTCTCGTCGCCGCCGATCGCGGGACGACGCCCGCGCATCCGTATGTGATCCAGCGCCCGGTTACGGGCTATTCGCGCCGCCCACCCCCGGAAGCGGTCCGCGTCCCCGCTGAAGCGCTCCAGGTCACGCGCTATCTGCAGCCATGCCTCCGAGGCGACGTCCTCGGCGTCCGGGTCGCCGACCAGCGTCCGCACGTACCCGAGCAGCCGCGGGTGCACGGAGCGGTACACAGTCCGGAACGCGGTCTCGTCCCCGTCCTGTGCCGCAAGCACCGCGGCGGTCAGCTCCGCGTCGTCCCCCAGCACTGCTACCTCAATTGGTGGTTGCGGTTCCGAGACCGCAGGTCGTTGCGGTGGTCATACACCCTCCGCGTCCGGCGCGAAAGGCACGTTACGGCCTGAAAGCGCTGCTCGTCCATGTCCGTACAACGTGCAACTACCTGGAATCCGGTAAGAGCTCCGCGCGGGTGTGACAGAAAACGCAGTCATGGCGCTGTAGAGAGTACGGGCCGCCGCGCGGCCCGTGCCGCGCGACGGCCGGGGCCTCTCCTGTGGGGGGTGGCGGCCCCGGTCGTCTCCGCGGTTCACCGCCTCTGAGCCGGTGCTTTGCGTGGATTCCGCGACCAGCGCGTGACCAGCGGGTCAGACACTTCATGTGCTGTCCGCCGGGCTTCGTTCGCGGTCACACAGTGCGGAAGCCGGAGCCGCTGGTCGTTGCCGCCTCAGCGAGCCCACTGGCGAACATCACAGTCGGAAAGGGTTCTCGCCCGAGAAGGGCGAAAAGTACCTTGGACCGCTGATCAGCATGTTCTTCTTGTGTGCGAAAGAGGCTTCGCGGTGGGACGTCCCGAACTACCGGTCGACCCGGCGGCCGGTCCCGTGCAGCGACTCGCCCACGATCTTCGGGAGCTGCGCCGCTCGGCGGGTGGCGTGTCGTACCGGACCATGGCGAAGAAGGCCGGCTTCTCGGTGACGACCCTGGCGAAAGCCGCGAGCGGCGAGCGGCTGCCGTCGCTGGCCGTGCTCCAGGCGTATGTCCAGGCATGCGGCGCCGACCCCGGTCCCTGGGAGGCACGGTGGGCGGAGGCCGAGGCGCTGGCCGGGGAGGAGAGGCAGGAGGATGCCGACGCCGCCCCGCCCTACCGTGGCCTCGCGCGTTTCGAGCCGGACGACCGTGAGCTGTTCTTCGGCCGGGACCGGCTGATCGACGAGCTGAGCGAGCTGGGGTCCGGGTCCCCGTTCGCCGTGGTGTTCGGGGCGTCGGGCAGCGGCAAGTCCTCCCTGCTGCGGGCCGGTCTGATTCCCCTGCTGCGGGAGAAGATCGCGCAGCAGGGGCGTACGGCGGTGCTTCGCATCCTCACTCCGGGAGCCCGGCCCGCCACCACCTACGGCCATCTGCTGACGCCCGAGGCCGACGAACCGGAGAGCTGGGTGGTGGTCGATCAGTTCGAGGAGGTCTTCACCCTCTGCCGCGAGCGCGCCGAGCGTGACCGCTTCCTCGACCTTCTGCTCGCCGCGCGTGACCCGGGCAGCCGACTGCGCGTGCTCATCGCCGTACGGTCCGACTTCTATGCGCGGTGCGCCGAGCACCCGCGACTGGCGGAGGCGCTGCACGGGAGCGGGCTCCTGGTCAGGCCGATGACCGCCGACGAACTGCGCGAGGCGGTGATCGGTCCCGCGCAGGCGGCCGGGCTCATCGTGGAGCGGACACTGACCGCGCGGATCGTCGAGGACGTGCTCGACGAGCCCGGCGGACTGCCGATGCTGTCCCACGCCCTGCTGGAGACCTGGCGGCGGCGCAAGGGACGGATGCTGACCCTGGCCGCGTACGAAGCGGCCGGCGGGGTGCGCGGCGCGATCGCGGCGAGCGCCGAGGAGGCGTACGGGGAACTCTCACCGGCGCAGGCGCACGCCGCCCGGCACCTGCTCCTGCGGATGGTCGAGCCCGGCCAGGGCAACGCCGACACGCGCCGCCCGCTCGGCTGGGAGGAAATGGCCGGGTGGGAGGACCCCGAAGTGCGGGCCGTCGCCGGGCGGCTGACCCGGGCCCGGCTGCTGACCAGCGACGACGACGGAGTGCAGCTCGCCCACGAGGCGCTCATCAGCTGCTGGCCGCGGCTGCGCGAGTGGATCGACGCGGACCGGGAGCGGCTGCGCCACCACCGGCAGCTGACCGACGCCGCCCGCACCTGGCTGGAGCACGACCGCGACCCGGGCACGCTCTACCGGGGCACCCGCCTGGCGCGGGCCGAGGAACTGTTCGCGGGCGAGGACCGCGGCTACGACGGTCTGACGTCCGAGGAATCGGCCTTCCTCATCACCGCCGCGGAGCAGCGGGCGGAGGAGGAGCGGGCCGCCACCCGGGCCCGGCGCCGGAGCCGCACGCTCACGGCCTCGCTCTGCGCCGTGCTGGCGGTGGCCCTGGTCGTCGGCCTGACCGCCGTACGACTGCGTCAGGACAGCGAGAAGCAGACCACCGACACGGCGGCCCGCCGGGTGGCCGCGGTCGCCGACGCGCTGCGTACCACCGACCCGCGCACCGCGATGCTGCTCGGCGTCGCCGCATGGCGCATCTCTGAGCTGCCGGAGTCCCGCCGAGCCCTGCTGGGCGCGCTGGCCCAGCCCGAACTGGACAACTTCACCGACCCGGCGCCCGGTGACACCCCGGCGCGGTTCCTCGACGCCTCCGGGCGCACTCTGCTCAGCACCAGCGACAACACCACCTGGCGGAGGTGGGATGTGGGCACTCACCGCCGTATCGCCTCGGGGCCGGTCCCTCACGGGGCGATACTCGGCGCGGGTCCGGGCGGCCGGGTGCTCCTCATCTCGGCCTCCAACAGGACCCAGCGGCTGTGGGACACCAGAGCGGGGCGCTGGATCGGGGGTCCCCTGTCGCTCGGAGACACCGTGCGCTTCGGGGCGAGTGGCCGCAATTACCTGGTGACGAGCATGTTCGACGACCGGGCTGGGCTCTACTCCCTCACCGACGGCCATCTGGTCTTCCGGACCCCCTCGGCCGGCAGCGGGGAGCGCGCCGCCGCGGCGGCCGACGACGACCGGCTGCTGGCCGTCTGCCCGCCCGGCCGGGCCCCGCAGGTCTGGGACACCTCCGCGCGCAGGGTCCGGTCCGGTGCCTGGACGAGCGCTCGCGGCGTCTGTGGTGACGACACCTTCCTCAGCCTCACCGGCGGCCGGCTCATCGCTCTCACCGGGGGCCGGGTGCGGGTATGGGACACCACGTCGGGACGAGAGCTCGCCGACGTCGCCCACCCGGGTGCCCTTTCGGCCGTCGTGAGCGCGGACGGCTCATTTCTGGCGACCGGCGGCGGCCAGGAGATCAGAGTGTGGCGTCTGTCCAAGGGCGGCGCCCCCGTTTTCCGGCACTCCTTGGACAACGAGTCGCTCTCCGGTCTCGCCTGGGACTCCTCGCGGCCCCTGCTGCGGTACCTCGAAGGAGGCACGGTCCACACCCTCGACCTCACCACGACGCTCACCCGCGCCTGGCGCAAGTCTCCGCTCGCCGGGGTCCGGCTCAGCCCCGACGGCAGGACGCTCGCCACCGCCGAACGTATCGGTGACCGCTACGTCTTCCAGCTGCGGAACACGCGCGACGGCCGTCTGCTGCGCACCCTGCCGTCCCCGTCACGTTCCTTCTTCCGCCCCGGCAAGCGGACGGTCCCCGGGGAAGTCACCGAGCCTTTGCTGTCCTTCAGCCCCGACGGAGGCACGTTCGCGTACGGAATCTCCGCCCCCTGGGACACGGCGCCTCAGCGTCTGACGGTGTGGGACGTGGCCGCCGGACACGCGAGGACCACTGTGGACCTGGCGACGGCGTCCACGACGTCCACGGACGCGATCGCCTTGGGACCGGGCGGTCGTACGCTCCTCACCGCGCGTTTGACCGAAGAGGGCTACTTCAACGAGACATGGGACACCGCGCGGCAGCGCAGGACGGCGCTCCTCCCCGGCCCGGGCGGGCGCACTCTGGCCGTCAGCCGGGACGGCGAACTCCTCGTGACCGACAACCGCGTCGTCCGAGCGGGCCGGTCCCACGTCCAGGACCTCGTCCAGCACGACGGCATCGAAGAATTCGCCTTCGCCCCCGACGGCTCCCGCCTGGCGGCCGGCGACGGGACCGGGCGGGTGGCCATCTGGGACGGCGACCTCCGGCACCGGGCGGGCATCCTGAGGAACGTCTTTCCGGCGCCCGTCGATCCGTCCTCCGACTCAGCCGAGGCGATCACGGCTCTCGCGTTCAGTCCGGACGGCAGCACGCTCGCCGTGGGCGGCAACGCGGGCACCGTCCAGCTCTGGGACATCGCAACCCAGCAACCTCTCGGTCCTCCTCTGCCCACCCCCGGTGAGAGCGTCGACACCCTCGTCTTCAGCCCGGACAGCACCATGCTGTACGCGGGCGGCGAGCACGTCCCGCTCCAGCGGTACGTCGTGGATCCGGACCGAGCGGTATCCCTCGTCTGCTCGCGTGCCGGGAACACGGAGCTGACCCGGGCGCAGTGGCGCACCTATGTTCCGGACCGGCCGTACCGGCGGGTCTGCCCCTGACCGGCTCCGTGGATCATGAAAGCGGCCGCCCCAGCCGGGACTCGTGTTCGCGCCGGCTGTCCCCGTGGAGAGGGGGTCAGCGCGAGGGCCGGTCTAGTGGCGCATCAGGCCGACCTGCTGTGCGGTGACGAAGACGTTGGACCCGTTGTCCATGCCGTTCGCGATGCGGTTGGCGATGGGGCGGAACCGGGAGGCCTCGGTGATGGCGATGATGTAGCGCAGCATGCCGCGCGCCTGCGCGGTGCGGTCGGTGCCGCGGATGCCGAGGTCCCTGAGGCTCTTCTCAAGGCTGGACTCGCTCAGGTCGACGGCGGTCAGTGACTGGTCCGCGACGCGGGCGAGAGCGTCGTAGCCCTCCTTGCCGAGGAACCAGTTGTCGTCGGTGGCGTCCTCCTTGTCGGGGGCGTCGGAGGCGAGGTTCAGGACGAAGTCGTGCGGGGTGTCGCTGGAGAAGAACCGCACGACGCAGAAGTCGCTGAGCCGCACGATCGCATGCACCGCCGGGGTGTGGTTGCCGCTGCTGATCACAATGTCGGCGAAACTCTGGGCCGAGGTCTCGGCGAGGTTCCGCAGCTGGTCGAGCATGGCCAGATAGGCGCCCGAGCCGCGGTTCATGCCCCAGCGGACCTGTGGGAAGTCGACGTGTTTCTTGCCGGCGACGGTCCCGGCGTTGATCGTCACATGGTCCGCCGCCGTCGAGACGGATGTGTCGGTGTCCCGGGACCCCAGCATGAGCACCAGGAATCCGAGAAGGACGGACAAGGCGACCGCGATGAGGACGCTGGTGGGCATGGTGTGCTCCGGTTGTACGACGTGCGGCGATGTCACGACCGACGCTCACAGCCGGGAGGTTGTTTGGCAGGTCCCTTTTGCCGCCGCATACAATTCCGGATGATCGAGTTTCACATTACTTGCCAGAATATGGGGCTTTTGTCGCTTCGCGCCTCAACCTTACGAGCTCGCCGCGCGGCGCGGTATCGACACCTTCGAGCAACCTCTGGCAGGCGACACGCTGGTGCAGGACCCACGGGCGTACGGCCGCCGCCCGGCAACCTGCTCGATACCCCGCCCGCCCCGCGCACGTTTCGCTCGCGCAGCAGCTGATGCCGGCGACCGGCGGAAGCGGCCATCCCGTGGGGCCTTGCCGCCCCCGCCGCACGGCACGCACCGGCTAGACATTGAAGCGGAACTCGATCACACGCACCCCGCCCTGCAGGACGTACTCCTCGGCCTCCAAGCGGGCCCTCCTACCAGCGGCTCAGTCGCCGGAAGGGCCGGTCAGCGCCTCGATCAGCTGCCGGGCCCGGGTGTCCTCGCTCAGGAGGGCCTCCACCAGGGGGCCGGTGCCCGGGTCGGTCGTACGCTCCAGGTTCGGAACCGTGGACTCGCCGACGTACTGCTCGACGGGCCGGAGGTCGGGCACGAGGTGGACGCGATCACCGGCGGTCAGCGCGCGGTGGACCGAGGCGTAGTCGATGCCCAGGCGGGCCAGTCGCTCGCCGGCCGCGTAACGGGTGTCCGGGCCGGGGGTGCTCTCTCCCCTCAGATGCGGGCACCGGAGCGCGACCTCGTGGGTGGCCAGGATCGCGAGCAGGACGTGCTCGGTGCCCACCGTGCCGTCACCGAGCCGACGTGCCTGCTCGTAGGTCTCCCGTCCGACCCAGCCGGCGGGCAGCGAAGCCCAGTTGACCCCGCTGGATCTGATCAGCCATCGCATCCAGAAGGGCTTCAGCCGGTAGTGGCTGCGGCCGAGGAGCACGTCGCGGGTGGCGTGCAGCAGAGGGTCGAGGTCGTCCTCCCCGCTCCCGGAGCCACCGTCGAGGCGTGCGCTCACAGCATGCGGTGAGATGCCGCAGTCGCCCAGCAGCTCCACGGCGCGGTTGTCCTCCGCCAGCAGTCCCCGCAGCAGCTGCCCGGCGCCGAACTTCGCCGTGTCCTCCCGCTCGGCGTGCCTCATCGCGGCGGTCAGCGCTCGGGCGGCGGCACCCGTGAAGCGGATGCGCTGATCACCGTCGTCGCCCAGGAGGTCCTCCGAGGCGACGCTGTCCTCCGCGTCGTCGTCGGCGCTCCACGCGCCATCCCTGTGCATCCGGTCCCGCAGCAGCGTCAGCAGGACGGTCCTGGTCGCCCCCTCCGCCGCGAGCGCCTCACGCGCCGGACCCTTGGTCGTGGTGATGCCGGCCAGGAGATGCTCGGTGCCGATGGCCCCCTCGGCATCCCCTCGCGCGCCCCGGGCGGCACCCAGGATCCCCACGATGCTCCAGTCGGGCGCCTTGATCGCTTCCATGCGGTCCACGGACCTTCCCCTCCCTGCCGGCCTGCACAGCAGCCTCCCCGACCGGGGTGCGAGACCGCGTCGCTCCGGAGAGGGATCCGCCCCTGCGCCCTGAGAACCACCTCGCGCGTCGCCGGTGTCACCGGAAGGACGACAACCGGCGGTGTCCGGGGTCAACTTCCGGGTACCTGTTCGCCGGGCAGACGGTGCACTCCCTCGTCCTGGAGGTCCCCGACGAGGAGCTGCTGGGGCACACCGACCGACAACGTGGCCGACGTGATGTTCAGCCTCGTCACCAACACGCCCGTCGACATCGGCCTGACCAAGGACAGCGTCACCGCCCGCCCGACCGGAGCCTTCCCCTACCTCGCCCCGGCCGCCTGACCGGCCACGCGTCCGGCGCTCCGGTCAGCCGTCGAAGCGGCCGCGCGCATCCTCGATACGGCCCAGGTACTGCTGGGTCCATTCGCAGATCGCGTCGACGGTGGCGCGCAGCGCGCGGCCCGGTTCGGTGAGGGTGTACTCGACCCTCGGCGGCACGGTGGGGTACACCGTCCGGTCGACCAGGCCGTTGCGCTCCAGCATGCGCAGGTTCTGGGTGAGCATCTTGTGGCTGATGCCCTCGACCTCACCGCGCAGCTCGCTGAAGCGCAGGGTGCCCTCGCCGAGTGCCTCGATGATCAGAAGCGCCCATTTGTTGGCGACGTCCGAGAAGATCTCCCGCGCCAGGGAGTCGACCCGCCGCAGGTCGGCGTCCGGCGGCAGATCGTTGAGCTGCTGCTTGGTCACCATCTGGTTCCTCGGTTTCCGAAAAGTGCGTTCTTCCAGGTCAGCCTTCACTCTCCTATGGTTTCCGAGTCACCACAAGAGAGCACATCGAAGAGCACACCTTCGAAGAGCGCACCGGAAGGACGGGCACCATGACCACCATCGACGTCTTCCACCACGACGTGCCGGCCGAGGACGACTTCGGCTACTCGCAGGCGATCAAATCCGGCGAGCTGATCCATGTCTCCGGGCAGCTCGCGCTCGACGAGTCGGGCGAGTTCCGCCACACGGACGACTTCGCCGGCCAGCTCCAGCTGACGTACGCCAACACGGACAGGATCCTGGACCACTTCGGAGCCACCCGGAACCAGGTGGTCTCGCAGGTGCTGTACGTGGTGGACCTGCGACACAACGCCCCCGCGACGGCCGAGGGCAATCGGGCGTACTTCGGCGGCCATCGCCCGGCCAGCACGGTCCTCGGCGTCACCGAACTGACCTTCCCCGGCCAGGTCGTCGAGATCAGCTTCGTCATCGACACGAAGCTGCCCGCCTGAGGAGATGACGAGGATTAGAGTGAGTGTGATGGCCGTCACAATGCCCTCCCGGCCCGGAGGTAGCGATGCGTCCCACCAGCCCCACCAGTCCCACCAACCTCACCGCGGAGTCCGCTGAATACGTCGGCGCCCGCGAGGAGCTGCGCCAGGCCGAGGTCGAGCTGATGCGTCACCGGGAACGCGTCGCGGATCTGCGGCGCCGGCTGCCGCGGGGCCCTGTCGTCGAGGACTACGTGTTCGAGGAGGGCCCTGCCGATCTGGACGCCGGTGACGCACCGGTGCGGACCGTGCGGCTGAGCGAACTGTTCACCGGGCCCGGCCGTGAGCTGGTCGTCTACCACCTGATGTACGGCAAGAAGGACACCGAGCCGTGTCCGATGTGCACGATGTGGTGCGACGGGTTCAACGGCGTGGCCCACCACATCGCCCAGAACGTCGACTTCGTGATCGTCGCCGCCGCCGACCCGCCCGCCCTCCGCGCACACGCCCGCAGCCGTGGGTGGAGCAGCCTGCGCCTGCTCAGCGCCGGGGCCGGCACCTTCAAGTACGACCTGAGCAGCGAGGACACCGACGGCAACCAGGACTCGACGGTGTCCGTGTTCACCCGTGACGCCGACGGCTCGGTGCGCCACTCCTACTCCGTGCACCCTCGTATGGCCGACGACATCGACGAGCGCGGCATCGACCTGCTCACCCCCGTGTGGCACCTCCTCGACCTGACCCGCGCGGGCCGGGGCGAGTGGTACCCGACGCTCGACTATCCCGCCTTGGGCGGCCGGGGCTGATCGGGCCGTACCGAGAACGCCGTGTCGCCCGCCACGGCCACGATCGCGTCCTTGACCAGGACGACGCTCGGCAGTCGCTTCTCCGCCGAGGACCCGGGGTCGTCCAGCTTGTCCGTGGTCCAGCGGACGGCGCCGGTGGCGCGGTCGAGGGACAGCAGCCGGCCGTAGCGGTTGGCGAAGTAGAGGGTGTCGTAGGTCGTGGACCTGGTGGGTGCCGAGAGGTTCTCGACCTGGGTGCTCTTCTGCCACAGCCGGTCGCCGTCGGCGGCGTCGATCGCGGTGACCGTGCCGTCGGGGCGGACGAAGTACACGGTGCCGTCGAGGAGATGGGGGGTGCCCTGGACCGTGCTCTTCAGGGGCACTCGGGTGAGGGTTCCGGTGTCCGGGTCCATGGTGAGGAGGGCCGAGTACGGGGCGTCGAGTCGGTTGTCGTCGGCGGCGTCCGGGGTCGTGAGCGCGGCGAACAGCGGCCGGCCCGCGACGGAGCCGAGCGGTTGCGCCGTCTGGGGCAGCGGATCGAGTTCGCGTGGGGTGCCGTCGGCGGGGTCGAGGCGCAGGAAGCCGATCTTGCCCCGGAAGGGGTCGTTCGCGTCCGTGCACAGGGCGTAGGGGGCGTCGGCCTGCGCCAGCGGGGAGCAGCCGGTGCCCTGCGTCGACTTCGCCGGCGTACGCCACAGATCCTTGCCGGTCGCGGCGTCGAGGGCGACGAACTCGCTCCCGCCCTCCGGCATCGCCAGGACACCGCCGCTGAACAGGGCCGCGGGATGGCCCGCGTCGACGGTGCGGGTCCAGACCTTCTTGCCTGTGTCGGCGTCGAGGGCGACCAGTCGCTGGGGCGCGTAGAGCGCGTCCTCGTCCGGCGGCAGCGCCACGTACACGAGTCCCTTGCGGACGCCGAGGGGCCGCTCGGCCGCCTGGCTGTTGTCACCGAACCGCCACCGCACCCGGCCGGTCGCGGCATCGATCCGCGCGACGGTGAAGCCGGTCCCCGCGCAGTACACGGAGGTCCCGGCGGCCACGCAACCGGAGTCCACCGTGTCCACGTTGACTGCGGTCGATTCCTCCTTGACCGCCTGGGTCAGCCCGGTCCGCCAGGACCGCCAGCCGGCGGGCAGCGCCGGAGCGGCGGCGGCACCCGACGCGGCTTCCTCCTTGCCGTCGGTCCCGTCACCGTCCGACGCGAAGTGGTACGTCGTGGCGCCCGCGACGACGACGGCCGCCAGGGCACCGGCGGCGAGGACGAGCCGACCCGGTCGGCGGCGCTTCCCGGCGGACCGCGTCCTCGCACGCCCGCCGGCCGCCACGCGGTTGCCCCATGCGTCCGCCGTGTCCTGACCCGCCGGGCGGGATTCGGTGGGCGTCTCGGCCGGAGGCAGCGGCGCGGCGGTGTCCGGCATCGCCGAGAACAGCCCCTGGAGCTCGCCGAGTCCCGGCCGCCGGTGCGGGTCCTTGTCCAGGCAGCGCTCGACGATGGAGCGCAGCGGCTGCGGGGTACGGCCCAGAGCGGGCTGCTCGTGCACGATCCGATAGCCCGTCAGATACGGGCTGTCGCTGTCGAAGGGGCCTTCACCGGTGGCCGCGTACACCAGCAGCGACCCCAGCGAGAACACATCGGACGCGGCGGTGACATCGCGGGGCGAGGCGAACTGCTCCGGCGACATGAAGGGCGGCGTGCCCATCAGTCGGCCGGTCACCGTGAGGGCCTGGTGATCGGCCGCGTGCGAGATGCCGAAGTCGATGACGCGCGGCCCGTCCTCGGCCATCAGGACATTGCCGGGCTTGAGGTCACGGTGCACCACGCCCGCCCGGTGGATGTCCCGCAGCGCCTCGACCAGGCCAAGGGCCAGCAGCCGCAGCTCCCGCCCGGCCAGCGGCCCCCCTTCGGCCACGGCGCTGCCGAGCGTACGGCCCGGCACATAGAGCGTCGCCATCCATGGCTGCTCCGCGTCGGGGTCGGCGTCCACGACGGGCGCGGTGAACGCCCCACTGACCCGGCGGGCGGCGGCGACCTCCTGGCGGAATCGGGTACGGAACTCCTCGTCCTGCGCGTATTGCGCGTGCACGACCTTGAGCGCGACCTGCCGCCCCGAGGGCGATCGTCCGAGGTAGACGACTCCCATGCCGCCGCTGCCGAGCTTGCCGAGGACCGCATAGCCACCGACGAATCCGTGGGCCCCGGGCTCCCCGACGTTCACCGGTATCGACGACACGCTTCCCAACTCCCCGGCACCAATGGGCACTCCCGGCACAGGGGGCACAGGGTAGCGCCCCGAGCTGAGCGGCCCGCGGGGTCAGTCCTTCTTCGGGGCGCCCTTGCTGGAGTTGCCGTCGCCGCCCTCGCCCTGCCCGGTGCCGCCGTTGCCGGTTTCGGCACCGCTGCCGGTTTCGGCACCGCTGCCGTTGTCGGCACCGCTGCTGTTGTCGGCGCCGCTCTCGCCGCCGTTCCCGTTCCCCCCGCTCGCCGTCGCCCTCGCCGTTGCCGCCGCCGGCGCCGTCGCCAGTCGCTCGGCGCAGTACGCGGCCACCTTGTCCGCACCCCCCGCCGCCTCGACCAGGCGTTGCCAGGCCGTGGCGTCCAGGGCCTTGCCGTGGCCCCCGACCTGGTCGTAGGCACGGCACTTGGCCTCGATGTCCTTGGCCTCGGCCGGGTGGTTCGGCCGGTCGGAGGCGGTGCCGGACGTCGCCGCGGACGGCTCGGTGGCCGGGCGGCCGGGAGCGCTGTGGGACGGGGTGGGCCTGTCCTTGTCGTCGGCGGAGTCGTCCGAGGAACCGGCGGTGCCGATCGCGGCGAACGCGACGCCGCCCAGCGTGAGGCTGGCGAGGAAGAGGGAGATCGTGGTGCGCAGCGACAGCGCCAGGCGCCGGTGTGCACGGGGCCGCCAGTCGTCCCGGCGGCGGGTGCGGGCCTTGTGCGCCCCCGCGTCCCGGGCCGCCACGAACGCGGCCACGGCCCGCTGCTCACCGTCGGCGTCCCGGTGGTGCCCGCGCAGTACCGCGGCGGAGAGCAGCGCCTCCAGTTCGGCGTCGTCGAGTACGAGGGCCGGGCCGGCCGTCACGCCGTCAGGGTGCGCACGCCGACGGCCGGGGGACCCACCGCCGCTCCGCTGTTCACCCATGTCCGTTTCCGTTCCTGTCCGACCTGCTCGTTCCGACCGCACCCCGACGACAACGCCAGGGGCCTGTGTGACAGCTGTGACTCACGAGTCCGTAGGGGCTTACGTCCCCCACGTCCCGTACGACTCAACGCACCCACCGCTTCGCCTCAGCGAAGCGCCGACGTGCCGTCTCCGTCGCCGCCATCACTCTCACTGTTCATTTCGATTCCCCCAGCGTCCGGGGGCCGTCATCCGTCACACCTTGGACGCCCAGCTGCTTCGCCAGACGCTTCAGCCCCCGGTACGCGGCGGTCCGCACCGCGCCCGGGCGCTTGCCGAGGACACGGGCCGCCGCCGGGGCGTCGAGGCCGACGACCACCCGCAACAGCACCGCCTCGGCCTGGTCCCGCGGCAGCCCGCGGACCAGGTCCAGGGCCGCCTCCGTGGAGATCGACTCCAGCGCCTGGTCGTACGTGCTCTGCGGACCCGGCAGGTCCAGCAGTACGTCCTGATCCAGCGCCGACGCCCGGGGCCGTACCTTCTGCCGACGCAGATGGTCCAGCGCCCGGTGCCGGGCGATGGTCGCGGTCCAGCCCCGGAACCCGGCCCCGTCGCCCTTGAACCGGCCGAGGTCCCGGGCGATCTCCAGCCAGGCGTCGGAGGCCACGTCCTCCGCGTCCTCGCCGACCAGCCCGCGCAGGAACCCGAGGAGCGCGGGCTGCACCAGCCGGTACGCGACCGCGAACGCGGCCTCGTCACCTTCCTGAGCCCGTGCGACGGCCGCGCCCAATTCCCCGTCGTGCGCGCGCACGCGGCGGGGTTCCCGTCCCTGGCCCAAGAACTGTCCTTGTCCGTACCGGTTCGTGGCGAATCCGCACCTCGCGATGCGGCCACCCTTGCCCACGTCCCTCCACGCACATCAGCGCCCGGCCACACGGAAATGTCACAGCCCGGCGTACAACCCCCACACCCCACCGCGAGTCAGATCGGACACCGGGATGGCATACGATGCGCGCGCCCCCCAAATAAAGATCAAATAAGAGGATGTACACGTCATGACTAAGGGTGCCCCGTACCGATCCCTTCGCGGCATATCCGCCGTCGTCGCCCTGCTCGCGATCGGTGCGGTCGGGTGTTCGGAGGTCTCGGACGCCGTGGACGGCGCGAAGGACGGTGCCAAGAAGGTCGCCCGCCAGCGCTCGGTGTTCTCGCTGGACCTGGGGGACTGCTACAACCCGAACGGCGCGGCCGAGGGCGAGGCGTACACCGTCGAGATCGTGCCCTGCGAGGAGGCGCACGAGGGGCAGGTGGCTGGCGAGTTCTCGATCACCGAGGAGAAGTCCTACCCCGGCGACGAGGCGGTCTCGGCGATCGCCGACAAGCGCTGCCCGGTCGAGGCGGCCAAGTTCGCCCCGGACACCTGGGCGCTGCCCAAGGGCGTCGCGGTCTTCTACTACACCCCGACCAAGGAGAGCTGGGCGACCGGCGACCGCGCCGTGAGCTGCACCTACACCAAGGAATCGGGCACCTTCAGCGGCACGCTGAACTCCGCGAAGACCCTGAAGTCCGAGCAGACCGCCTACCTCAAGGGCTCGAACGGCGTCTACGACGCGTTCTGGACGACCCAGCCGGAGAAGGACTCCGTCGAGGAGGACCTGCCCGGTTACAAGGCGCAGGCCAAGGCCGTCGCGGCCGCCCTCGACACGCATCTCACCGGCCTGAAGGGCATCGACGGCACGGAGGTCGGCAAGCTCCGCGAGCAGTTGTCGAAGACGGCCGAGCACTGGAAGAAGGCCGCGAACGCCGCCGACGCCAACGCGTTCTACATCGCCTACGACTCCGCGTTCTCCGGCATCGACCCGGAGAAGTCGGTCGCCGCGCGCAAGGAGCTGGGCCTGGCCACCACCGTCCCGGCCGACGAGGCGGAGGTCTGGGCGAGCTGACGCCCCTCTGCGACAGCGGGGCCGCGTCCGTCGAGGGCGCGGCCCCCCGTGCTTGTTCGCAGTGACGGTTCCGGTCACTTGTGCGCTGTCTGTAAATGCCACCTGTGTGACAGGTGAGGTGATCGTGACCATTTACAGGGGTGGGACAGTTGAGTCCTCGTAGGACGCGTGCGTACAAACCGCTCAGCCTGAAGAGACGGGCCTGGCTGACGTTGGGAGCCGTCGTACTGAGCGGCGCCGGTGTCGCGACGTACGCCATCGCCGACCCGGCCGCGCCGGCCGACGGCAAACGGGAGAGCCGTAGGCCGTCCGTCCACACGGTCAAGCTCAAGGACCGCGGCGCCGGCCGCAAGGGACTCGCCCAGCAGGGCACCGAGCGCTTCAGCGCGGTCGTGCTGACCTGGAACGACCCCGAGGCGAAGGCCAACGGCACCCCCGAGGTACGCACCCGGGACGTCGAGACCGGCGAGTGGTCCGGCTGGCAGAAGGTCACGGTGGAGCCGAACCAGGCCGACGGCGAGGAGGGCGCGCGGATCGCCCTGCGCGGCGGTACGGAGTCGGTGTGGACCGGCGACTCCGACGGCATCGAGGTGCGGGTCGTGAACGCGGACGGCGCCGAGGCCGCGGGCCAGCCCGCCGGCATGGACGTCAAGCTGCTCGACCCCGGCACCGACCCGAAGGGCGGGATACGCCCGGCCGCGTTCGTGGCGGAGGAGACGACGGCACCGGCGACCGAGACGCCGACCCCGACACCGACACCGACACCGACGCCGACGCCGACGCCGACGGACACGGTCTCGCCCACCCCGACCGAGACGGCCACCCCGGACCCGACCCCCACCGTCCCCGCACCCCGCCCCTCCACGGTCGTCAAACCGCCGATCATCACCCAGGCCGAATGGGGCGCCTCCACCGACTACGACGGCACCCCCGAGTACGGCACCGAGATCAAGGCCGCCGTCGTCCACCACACCGGCGTCGACAGCGACAACACCCTGTCCTGCGCCGAGTCCCGGGCCCGGATGCGCACGATCCAGCAGGGCCACATCAGCCAGGGCTACTTCGACATCGGCTACAACTTCGTCGTCGACAAGTGCGGCCAGATCTTCGAGGGCCGCAGCGGCGGCATGGACCTGCCGGTGATCGGCGCGCACGACGCCGGGTTCAACACCAACACGGTCGGCATCTCGTACATCGGCAACTTCGAGAAGGCCAAGCCCAGCCGGGCCGGCATGGACGCCATCGCGCGGATCGTCGCCTGGAAGTTCGGGATGTACGGCATCGACCCGACCGGCAAGGTGACGCTGACGTCCGGCGTCCCGCAGGGCTACAGCGGCAACAAGATCCCGGAGGGCACCTCGGTCACCCTCCCTCGCGTCTTCGGCCACCGGGACACCAACTCCACGGCCTGCCCCGGCGCCGCCCTCTACCCGCAGCTCACCCGGATCGCCCAGGTCGCCAAGACCCCGGGCATCTCACACGCCCTGGCCACCTCGGACTTCAACCGTGACGGCATCGCCGACCTGGTCGCCGGCACGCCCCGCGCGCTGAGCAACGGCGGCACCGTCACCGTCGTACCGGGCGGCCTCGACGGCCCGGTCCCCGCCTCCCGGCGGACCCTCACCCAGAACAGCACCGGCGTCCCCGGCTCCCACGAGTCCGGCGACAACTTCGGCGCCGCCACCGCGTGGGGCGATGTCAACGGCGACGGCTATGCCGACCTCGCGATCGGCGCGCCCGGCGAGGACGACACCAGCGGCCACGCGGACCGCGGCCAGGTCGTCGTCATGTACGGCCCGGCGCTGACCTCCGGCTTCTCGTACACCACGTCCGGCAGCGTCACGGCGACCGGCGCCAAGCTCGGCTCCACGGTCACCGTCGGCGACTTCAACGGCGACGGCAAGGCGGACGTGTTCGCGGCTGGCACCGGCAAGGGCGGCAACTGGAACGCCCGCCTCACCGGCGGCGCGACGGCCACCGGCACGCTCACCACGGCCACCGGCTCCGTCGCCTACCTGGACGCCGCGACCGGCGACTTCAACCGGGACGGCTACGCGGACGTCGCCCTCAACTACCGCGACACCGGCGGCATCGGCCGCGTGGTCCGCTTCGCGGGCTCGGCGACCGGCCTGAGCAAGGTCGGGGTCATCTCCGTCAAGGGCGGCCGCTCCATCGCCGCGGGCGACATCAACAACAACGGCTACGACGACATCGTCATCGGCCAGCCCGTGGCGTCGGAGTCGGGCGGCCTCTCCGGCGGCCAGATCACCATGGTCCCGGGCACCTCGACCGGCTTCACGACGACCGGCATGACGACGATCCACCAGGACTCGGCGAACGTCGCGGGCGGCAACGAGTCCGGCGACCTGCTCGGCGCCTCGGTCTCGGTCGGCGACTTCAACGCCGACGGCTACGCCGACGCCCTGGCCGGCGTCCCCAACGAGGACTTCCCGCGCGGCGGCGTCAACCAGTCCAACGCCGGTGACGTACTGCTGGTCAGGGGCAGCGCCTCCGGCCTGACAGGCACCGGCTCGATCCGTGTCTCGCAGGACACGACCGGCGTCCCCGGCACCGCGGAGAGCGCCGACCTGTTCGGCTCGGCCGTCTCGCTGACGGACCTGTCGGGCTACGGCCGCGCCGACCTGACGCTCGGCGCGGAGGGCGAGGACGGCACCGACGGCATCGTCATGTACATCCCGAGCAACAGCACGGGCCTCGGGTACACCCAGGCGGTCATCCACAGCAAGACCGCCCTGGGCACGCCGACGGACGCCCACTTGGGCCAGACGCTCACCCCGTAAGGCACGAAATCCGGCCGGGACCCCGCCCATTCACGGGGTCCCGGCCGAGTCGCCTACGACCTCGTCGCGTCCCGGCACAGCAACCTGAGTGACCCGTCGCCCGTGAAACACCGCCGCGCCTCGTCGATCGGGTCCCACAGCCGCCCGTCGGGCGTGCGTATCCAGTGGTCGCCGCCCGACGCCCACCACTCGGCGCCGGTCTGACGGGCGATCACCTCACCGGCGTACGCGCCGAAACCGCGCAGCGTGTTCTCCACGGCGGGGTACGGCGTCCCTTCCTGGCGCAGGCTCTCGATCATGCGGTCGACCCGCCACAGGCTCTGCGCCGAGTAGTCGAGCCGCAGCCGGGCCCCCTCGCGCATCGTCGCCACCGCGTCCGCCGCCCACCGCACCGGCTTGGTCGCGGCTGCGGGCCTGGTCTCCGCTTGAGTCGTCACATCCCGAAGAGCGCGCCCGACCTGCGAATCGTCACTCGGGATCCGGGGGCTTTCCCGGACCGGCGCAGGACCGCCCCACCGCGCCCACGACAGTCACAGGACTTCCCCCGACAACCAGGTTTACGCGGGAGTGACGCTTTGCCGCTTCCGTGCGCTCCAGTCACTGATGAGCATGTACTTCCATCTGCGCGCGGTGCCGCCCTCGGCCCTGCGCAACAGCGCCACCTGGTTCCAGCGTCTGTTCGAGGACGACTGGGACACCGTGCGGGAGCGGATAGGCCGCCATCGCGAGGAGGTGCTCGACAAGCTGTACGGCGACGTCGAGATCCTCTACTGCGGCATCCCCCCGAACCACACCTCGGACGGCCCCCGCACCCAAGTCGTCCTCGGCGGCCGCCCGATCTTCCACAACGACCCGGCCCAGCCGCCGTTCCTGCTGCTCACCGCGTCCCAGGTGACCGGGGTCGCCGAGTTCCTCAGGGGCGCCGACTTCGACGACCTGTGGCGCGGCACCCGCACCCATCTGCTGCGCCCGTACGGCATGTCGGACACCGAGCCCGAGGCGCGCGGCCTGTTCGCGGCGACGCACCGCGACCTCACCGCGTTCTACGAGCAGACGGCCGACTACGGGGACGCGGTGGTGAAATGGCTGATGACCTGACCGCGCCGGACGTCAGCCCCTCCCCCGGGCCCGCCTCGACACCACGGCCCGCAGCACCCGCCGCCCCTCCGTGGAGACCTCCAGCGCCCGGCGCAGTCCGCCCGCGCCATGCCCGGCGAGCAGTTCCAGGACGCTGACCTGGCGGCGCAGTTCGGCGGCGACGAGCGGCGACATGCCCTCCTGGCGCCCCGCGACGGGCGCCCCGACCGCGCGGACGGAGCTCAGTTCCTCGGCCGGTGTGTCGTCCTCGGCCGGGTCGAGCAGCCGGTGTATCTGGAGCGAGGCGACCGAGCAGGCGTCGGCCCAGATCCGCGCCTCACCGGCGGACCGTACGGCGGGGGCGGCGGCCAGCATCCGCCGGGCGAGCAGCGCGGCCTCGTCCTCCACGTCCTCGTCGTCCATGACCTCGGCGATGCCCAGCTTGCCGCGCACCTGATCGAGCAGCTCGCCCCACTCGGCGGGTTCCCCGCCGGACGCGAGGTTCGCCCACAGCGGGCGCAGTACCTCGTCGTCCCCGCCCAGCAAGGGCACGCAGCGATCCAAACAAGCCAACCCGCTGGCGGCCAGTCCGCGTTCATCAGCCTGAGCGATCAGTTCCACCAGGCTCATCCAAGCCTCCCTAAGCGGGTCTTCTGTGAGGGTCGGGGCCCCCGCACAGGCCCCTGGCAGGCCCTGTCCCTTACGGAGGCCACACCTCCCCTTACTGCGTGCGACGACCCGGGAGTGTCACAGCGGGACGACCCCGAGCCTGTCGAGCAGCCGGAAGAAGAGGTTTTCGGCCAAAGGGTCCGCTTCAGCGGTGAGTACGTCGATCAGCGACTCGGCGTTCACCTCGTGCCCGGCCTCGGCGGCCCAGGTGGCGGCCCGCTCGGCGGCGTCGGGCGGTTCGAGGAAGTAGTCCTCCAGCGTGAGCCCTTCGTCGGAGCCGCCGAGATACCCGGCCATGGCGGCCCGCGCCAGACAGGTCGTCCACGCCCCGCTCTCCGGCGCCGCCGCCTCCACGACCACACAGTCGCTGTCCATGACGTACCCGAAGAGCGCGGGCGCGCCCGTCTCCTCGGCCAGGGTGTTCATGCTCCCGACGTCACCGCCGCTGCTCGGGTACTCCCACACCTGCCATCCGCCCGGCGCCTCCTCGCGCAGGGTCATCCCCTCGGCGCCCGCCAGCGCGTCCAGCTCCGCCAGTGGCCGCGTCCCGCGCCCCACGACGAAGTACCCCCAGTAGCCCATCCCGTGTTCCCCCAGCTTGATCGGTTGGCTTGGGCCGAATACACCACATTCGCACAGGGGTTCGCAGCCGGTTGGGTCAATCCACAGCCCAATCCACAGCTCAGTCCAGCCGGTCCGCGAGCGCCTTGAACTCGGCCCAGGTCAATTGCGGCTTACCCGCGTCCCACAGCTTCTGCACCGTCGCCCGCAGCGGCATCCGGATGCCCGCCGCGACCTGCGCCTGGGTCTGGGAGTTCGCCAGATCGCACCACACGGCGAAGGACCCGCCGAGGATCTGGCTGTCGTACTTGGCGGGCACGGCCGTCGTCCCCCGCAGGACCCGCGGCGTCCACTGCTCGTAGATCCGCTCGCCGGTCGGATAGACGAAGGTCTGCGGCTCCCCGAGCACGTAGTAGAGGAACTCGTCGTTGTAGTTGATGACCTTGCGGCCCGTGCTCAGATACTCCACCGGCGCCCGGGCCCCGATCTCCTTGCCGGTCCAGTAGGCCACCTGGATGTCCTTGTCGGGCTGGACCTTGGTGTTCCGGAAGAACCCGTCGTTCCAGGCGCGCGGTGTGCGGTCGTGGGTGCGGACGGTGGCGGCGCGGTCGTTGAGCCACCCGGTGGCGAGGTCGGCGACGGTGGCGCCGGCGCCGTAGGCCTCGCGGGCGGCGGTGGCGAGCTGCGGGTAGGACGCCTCGGGGCTGGAGACGACCAGCGCCTGGTACTCGTCGCCGCCGAGGTGCCACTGGTCGCCGGGGAAGAGCCCCGCGTACTCGTTGAGCAGATCGTCGACGATCTCGGCGGACTCGGGCTTGGAGATGTCGATGGCGCCCCGGGTCGCGGCACCGTTGACATTGCGCAGCTGAAGATCGGGGTGCGCGGCGATGACGGCGCCCAGATGCCCCGGCGAGTCGATCTCGGGCACGACCTGGATGTGCCGGCTCTGCGCCAGCTTGACGATCTTCCGCACCTGCGCCTTGGTCAGATGCTGCTGCGAGACGATCTCGGGGTGCGAGGAGGACGCGATGCGGAACCCCTGGTCGTCGGAGAAGTGCAGCCCCAGCTGGTTGAACTTCAGGTCACCGAGCTCGCGCACCCGGTCCTCGATCCAGCCCGCGGTGAAGTACTTGCGGGCGATGTCGAGCATGAACCCGCGCACCGGCTTGGCGGGCCCGTCCCGCACGACGCCCTCCGGCGCCGTACGCCCGTCGTGCACCGCCTGCTTCAGGGTCCGGGTCCCGTAGAAGACGCCCGCCTCACCGGGCCCGCTGATCGCGACCCGCCCGCCGCGCACGGTCATGGAGTACGACTCGGGATTCCCGCCCTCGCCGTCACCGAGCGCCAGCCGCACATCCCCGGCCCGCACGTCGTTCTTCCGCCCGGCGTACGTCAGCCCCAGCTCACCGGCGATGAGCTTCCCCTCGTCGGCGAGCTCCGTGTCGCTGACGACGACCCGCTCCCCGCGCGCGGGACGCCAGCCGGGCCCGCGGGCGGCGGTGTGGGAGTCCACGGCCGGAATGATCTGCGGCGCCTTGGAGAGCGGATACGACCGGGTGGGCGACGGGGTCGGATTGCCGCGCGGCCCGGTCGGGGAGGCGGCCTGCGACGTGGTCGCCGCGGACCCCTGCTGCTCCGAACCGGACGACTCTCCGTCGTCCCCACTGGCCAGGAGCCCGAGGCTCACCCCGGCCGCGACCGTCACGACGACCACCGCGACGATCAGCACCCACGTCTGCTTCAGCGCCCTCTTCGCCGGTGCCCGGCGCCTGTGCCTGCTCACGGCGCCAACCTAGGCCCTGCGAGCGCCGTAGGCCGTCCACCACACGTTCCGAAACTCTCCCGTTCGACTGAAATTCGGGCATCCGTCGGACACGTCATGCCCACACTCGGTAACGTGGCGCCACTCCTCCCCCAATTTCCCCTGCCGAAACCCACGTGACGCCCACACACTTTCCCGGCCGAGTGGCCATACCGTCCTTGCCCACCGTCATGGACGCCTTCAACATCGCGCCTGCCGACGACGCCCGCGCGCTCCTTCTCGACTGTCTGCACAGCCCGCGTTGGGCCGAACGCCTGACGGCCCACCGCCCCTACCCCGATGTCGACGCCCTCCTCGCGGCCTCCGACGAGGCGGCCTACGACCTGGCGCCGCGCGATCTGGCGGAGGCCCTGGCGGAAGAAACGTTGCCTGTACTGCCCAAGGGCGCGTACTCCGCAGCCCATACGGCACTGAGCGCCGCATACGCCGCGTATGAGGCCAAATTCGGACACGCCTTCATTATCTGCCTGGACGGCCTGTCCCATGCGGAGAGCCTGGATCAGGTACTGGCGGGAATCCGATCACGTTTGGCAAACGATCCGGAGGACGAGCGGGTGGTGGCGGCAGAGGAACTACGGCGCCTGGCAAGGGGACGTCTGGTGAAGGCTCTAAGGGGCGTGGGGAACTGCGCGACCAGCCCCAACGGCGCGACATCCGGCAAATAACCGAACACCCCACCCCTTTAGCCGCCAATACCCCATCCGCGTGCCAGTTTGATCACATACCCCAGCCCCCGGTAAGCCGCCCGCCGCCCCATGGATACGATGCTGAGGGCCGGTGGACCGTACCCGGCCGGGCCCGACCGACAGCACAAGCCGGCGCGGCCCCAATCCCCGCTCCCGGAGGAACTTCCGTGCCGGCTGGAACGCTGTACCGCGGCCGGGAAGGAATGTGGTCCTGGGTGGCTCATCGAGTCACCGGCGTCCTCATTTTCTTCTTCCTGTTCGTTCACGTGCTGGACACCGCTCTCGTCCGTGTCTCCCCAGAGGACTACGACAAGGTCGTAGCCACGTACAAGACGCCGATCGTCGCGCTGCTGGAGTACGGCCTCGTCGCCGCCATCCTGTTCCACGCGCTCAACGGCCTGCGCGTCATCGCCGTCGACTTCTGGTCGAAGGGCCCGCGCTACCAGAAGCAGCTGCTCTGGTCCGTCGTCGGCCTCTGGCTGGTGCTGATGCTCGGGGCGATCTACCCCGTCCTCGGCCACGCCGCTCAGGAACTGTTCGGGAGCTGACGCGAATGTCCACCACTGAGAAGACCGCCGCCGGTATCGGCCCGGTCGAGGGCGAGTCCCTCTACAACGTCGACAACCCGGCCCCGTACATCGAGGCCCCGCGCAAGCGCACCAAGAAGACCCCGAAGTCCACCCGGGGCAACTTCGAGATGGCCGCCTGGCTGTTCATGCGCCTGTCCGGCATCGTGCTGGTCGTCCTCGTCATCGGCCACCTGCTGATCCAGCTGGTGCTGGACGGCGGCGTCTCCAAGATCGGCTTCGCCTTCGTGGCCGGCCGCTGGGCGTCCCCGTTCTGGCAGGTCTGGGACCTGCTGATGCTGTGGCTCGCCATGCTGCACGGCGCCAACGGCCTGCGCACGGTCATCAACGACTACGCGGAGCGCGCGAACACCCGGCTGTGGCTGAAGGGCCTGCTCTACACCGCCACGGTGTTCACCATCCTGCTGGGCACGCTGGTGATCTTCACCTTCGACCCGAACATCCGCTAGGCACGGGGCTGAGGCAACCACCATGAAGATCCACAAGTACGACACCGTCATCGTCGGCGCCGGTGGCGCGGGCATGCGCGCGGCCATCGAGTCCACGAAGCGCAGCCGCACCGCCGTGCTGACCAAGCTGTACCCCACCCGCTCCCACACGGGTGCCGCGCAGGGCGGTATGGCCGCCGCGCTCGCCAACGTGGAGGAGGACAACTGGGAGTGGCACACCTTCGACACGGTCAAGGGCGGTGACTACCTGGTCGACCAGGACGCCGCCGAGATCCTGGCGAAGGAGGCCATCGACTCCGTCCTCGACCTGGAGAAGATGGGCCTGCCGTTCAACCGCACCCCGGACGGCACCATCGACCAGCGCCGCTTCGGCGGTCACAGCCGCAACCACGGCGAGGCGCCGGTCCGCCGGTCCTGCTACGCGGCCGACCGCACCGGCCACATGATCCTCCAGACGCTGTACCAGAACTGCGTCAAGCACGGCGTGGAGTTCTTCAACGAGTTCTACGTCCTGGACCAGCTGATCACCGAGGTCGACGGCGTGAAGCGGTCGGCCGGTGTGGTGGCGTACGAGCTGGCCACCGGCGAGATCCATGTCTTCCAGGCGAAGGCCGTGATCTACGCGTCCGGCGGCACCGGCAAGTTCTTCAAGGTGACGTCCAACGCACACACGCTGACCGGTGACGGCCAGGCGGCCGTGTACCGCCGGGGTCTGCCGCTGGAGGACATGGAGTTCTTCCAGTTCCACCCGACCGGCATCTGGCGCATGGGCATCCTGCTGACGGAGGGCGCCCGTGGTGAGGGCGGCATCCTCCGCAACAAGGACGGCGAGCGCTTCATGGAGAAGTACGCGCCGGTCATGAAGGACCTCGCGTCCCGTGACGTCGTGTCCCGCTCCATCTACACGGAGATCCGTGAGGGCCGCGGCTGCGGTCCCGAGGGCGACCACGTCTACCTGGACCTCACGCACCTCCCGCCGGAGCAGCTGGACGCCAAGCTGCCCGACATCACGGAGTTCGCCCGTACCTACCTCGGTATCGAGCCCTACACGGACCCGATCCCGATCCAGCCCACCGCGCACTACGCCATGGGCGGCATCCCTACGAACGTCGAGGGTGAGGTCCTCAGCGACAACACCACGGTGGTCCCGGGTCTGTACGCGGCCGGCGAGGTCGCCTGTGTGTCGGTGCACGGCGCCAACCGTCTCGGCACCAACTCCCTGCTGGACATCAACGTGTTCGGCCGCCGGGCCGGCATCGCGGCGGCGGAGTACAGCCAGAAGGCGGAGTACGTCGAGCTGCCCGAGGACCCGGCGCAGCTGGTGATCGACCAGGTCGAGCGCCTGCGCACGTCGACGGGCACCGAGCGGGTGGCCGTGCTCCGCAAGGAGCTCCAGGAGACCATGGACGCCAATGTCATGGTGTTCCGCACGGAGCAGACGATCAAGACGGCGGTCGAGAAGATCGCGGAGCTGCGCGAGCGCTACAAGAACGTCTCGATCCAGGACAAGGGCAAGCGGTTCAACACGGACCTGCTCGAGGCCATCGAGCTGGGCAACCTGCTCGACCTCGCCGAGGTCATGGCCGTGTCCGCGCTCGCCCGCAAGGAGTCCCGCGGTGGTCACTACCGCGAGGACTACCCGAACCGCGACGACGTCAACTTCATGCGCCACACCATGGCGTACCGCGAGGTCGGCGACGACGGCACGGAGTCCATTCGTCTCGACTACAAGCCGGTCGTCCAGACCCGCTACCAGCCGATGGAGCGTAAGTACTGATGGCTACCCCCGTAATGGACAAGGTGGAGGCCGAGTCCGCCGCGTCTCCCTACATCACGGTCACCTTCCGGGTCCGCCGCTTCAACCCGGAAGTCTCGGCCGAGGCCACCTGGGAAGACTTCCAGCTGGAGATCGACCCCAAGGAGCGCGTCCTCGACGGTCTCCACAAGATCAAGTGGGACCTGGACGGCACGCTGACCTTCCGCCGCTCGTGCGCCCATGGCATCTGCGGCTCCGACGCGATGCGGATCAACGGCAAGAACCGCCTCGCGTGCAAGACGCTGATCAAGGACATCAACCCTGAGAAGCCGATCACGGTCGAGCCCATCAAGGGCCTCACGGTCCTGAAGGACCTCGTGGTCGACATGGAGCCGTTCTTCCAGGCGTACCGCGATGTGATGCCCTTCCTCATCACGAAGGACACCAACGAGCCGACGCGCGAGCGTTTCCAGACCGCCGAGGACCGTGAGCGCTTCGACGACACGACGAAGTGCATCCTCTGCGCCGCCTGCACCTCCTCGTGCCCGGTCTTCTGGAACGACGGCCAGTACTTCGGCCCGGCCGCCATCGTCAACGCGCACCGCTTCATCTTCGACTCGCGTGACGAGGCCGGCGAGCAGCGCCTGGAGATCCTCAACGACAAGGACGGCGTGTGGCGCTGCCGCACGACGTTCAACTGCACGGACGCCTGCCCGCGCGGTATCGAGGTCACCAAGGCGATCGCCGAGGTCAAGAAGGCGCTGATCACGCGCCGCTTCTGAGCACGGTTCCTCTACGGTGATGTGGCCCCGTTCTCCGGATTCATGACCGGGAAACGGGGCCCTCGCTGTCTCACCTCCCCCCGCTTCACGCCGTCCTCAACGCCTGTGGCCTGAAAGGCAGTTGAGGTAGTTGAGACTTCAAGTCAGACTCCGCTCATGGCACTCCTGAGAAGAGCGGCCGCGGCTCTGTCGGCCACGGCAGCCGTACTGCTCGCGATACCCCCCACCGCCTCGGCGGCCCCCGCCTCCTACGGGATGCTCGCCAGGGAGAACTTCGACCGCCTCCCCCTGGGCCCGGTGACGGAAGGCCCCGGCTGGAGCACCGACACCTCCAACGGCACCCTGACCGTCGCCGCCAACGCCAAGGGCCGCGAACTCCGCCTCCACACCGAGAGCAACGGCCGGGCCTTCCTGGTCTTCCCCGGCCTGGCCGCTCCCGGCAACAGCTACTGGGCCCGGATGCGCCTGCGCGTCGACGCCTTCCCCACCGCCCCCGACTGGGCGCACTGGACGATCGCCGAGGCGTCCGGCTCGGACTCTCCGACCCTCGTGCGTCCCCTGGGCGGCCAGTACGCCCCCACCGACAAGGGCAACTTCTGGGGCGTCGGCTCCGATCTCGGGCCCACGGGCGACTGGACGTCCTGGAAGACCTCCGCGCCGGCCAAGGCGGGCAAGTGGAGTTGCGTGGAGTTCCACCTGGACGCCGCCGACAATCGCGTCACGGTCTACTTCGACGGCGTCGAGCAGCCCGACCTGACCGTCTCCACGAACCAGCACGGTGGCACATCGGATCCCTTCATCTTCCCGACATTCGACAAACTGAAGCTGGGCTGGCAGCTGTACCAGGCCGACCCTTCGCCGTTGTCGTACGACATCCGGATGGACGACATCGCGGTGAGTACGCGGCGGGTGTCCTGCTCATAGCTGGCTGAGGATCGTCGGATCCGTGATCTTCAGGTCGTCGGCCAGCATCATCGCCTTGCTCAGGATCACCGCGAGCATCCGGTCGCCCTCGTACGGCAGATAGCCCGTCTGCGGGGTCGCGGCCGGGCTGGACCTGGGGACGATGCACACGTACTGGTCGTGCGGTGTCCTGAGGATGTTGCCCGAGCCGAGGTGGATCCGGTACGTGTGGCGGTCGCCCTTCACCTGTAGGAAGCGGCCCTCGATGGTGCAGCGGTCGGCGATCGCCAGCCGCGGTATCAGGCGTTCGAGCAGGCCCCGGCGGGTCTGTGCGCTCGCGCCGAGTTCGCCGAAGCCGTACGACGTCCAGTACTCGCGGTAGCGGCCTTCGGGGCCGCCGTCCTGCCAGGTCGGGTCATTGCCGACGCTGCCCACGCCGACGAACAGGTCGACGTCGCGCAGGACTTCGGAGAGGACCAGGGGCGGGATGTCCGTCAGGGACAGCGGCTCGACCGGGGTCTCGCCGGCGCGCAGCCACATGCGGTACTCGCCGCCGGAGCAGTGCGCCGAGTTCTGCGGGGCGTCGATCGGGTAGAAGCGGACCTGGTCGGTGCGCAGCCGCAGGAAGCTGCCGGACTCGGTGATGTCCTCGTAGTTCTCGCCGCTGTCCCCCGCGATCCAGTACTCGGCGCGCAGGCCCCACTGCGGCAGCTCCCGGACGGCGGGCGGCGCCTCGTCGTCCACGGCCAGGCGCAGCTTGTTGTGCCAGCCCCGGATCGCCGCCAGCGAGTGGAACTGGTGCTGGCGCAGGATGTGCGCCGCGAAGCGGTTGGAGTACGTCCCCGTCGCGCGCTCGGCGTCCGTGAGCAGGTACACCTCGCGGTGGGCCTGCTTGAAGGGCTGGGTGATGCCGTGCCGCTCCAGCCAGTCCCGCCAGGCGACGGTCTCGGCGGGCTCCTGGCCGACGGGGTGCCAGAGCGCGATGTGCGTGCCGTCGGTCACCGGTGTGTCGGCCAGCGTCCGCAGCTCACCGTCCGCGTACCCGACCGCCGTACCGTCGACCGTCCACAGCAGACGGCGGGCCAGGGTGCCGACCAGCGGGTGGTCGAGGTAGCGCTCGCGCCACGCGGCGTACGGCCAGGTGCGGCGGGCCAGGAACTGGCGGTCCAGGCGCTCGCTCTGTGCCGAGAGCATCTTGTCGATGTCCTTGACCGCGGCCTTGAGCTCCTTCAGCTCCTCGGAGTGGTCGCGTCGTACGGCGGCGGGGGCACTCCTGACCGCCTTGCCGCTCGCATTGCGCCAGCTCAGCACCGCCTTGGCGCCATGGACTTCGAGCAGGGCGGTGACCTCGCCGAGCCGGTGCTCGGCGCGGCCCACCTCGGTCAGGCCGTAGGCCGGTACGGCCAGTTCCTCGACCTCCTCGCGGGCGAGGCCCAGCGCCTGGGCGCGGGCGTCCAGTTCGGTGTTGAGGACCTTCAGGGTGCCTTTGAAGGTGACTCGGGTGACCAGGCGGGCGAGTTCGGCGAGGGCCGCCTCGGCGTCGATGCGGGCCAGTGAGATGACCGCGGCGTTGGCGACCTTGGGGTTGACGGGGCCGAGGCCCGCGACCTTGCGCAGGGAGGTCTCGGCGAGGGCGCCCAGGGTGCGGGCGGTCTCGGGGTGCGCGGGCAGCAGGGAGAGCAGCCAGGTCAGTCCGCGCAGGGCGTCGGCGTTGTAAGGGTCGAAGGTGGCGTTGGGATTCGGGCCGTAGGCCGGTACGAGCAGGTCGCGGGTGCGCGGCCGGCCCGCCAGGCGCAGCCAGGACAGCAGCCGTTCGCGCACTTCGTCGGCGTCGAGCGGCACGATCAGCGCGCGTCCTGTCCGGTCCCACTTGGCGGACGGGCGGGCGGAGGTCGCGGTGGCCGCGTGGGCGAGCAGCCGCCGCCAGTCGTCGCCGAGTTCGTCCGCGTCGGCGAGGGCGCGGTCGGACCATGCCTCACCGGGGTTCACTGCGGGGCCGTCGAGCCTCGCGACCAGCTCCCCCAGCAGCTTCTTGCCGTTGTACACCGTGAGATACGAGCGGCGGATCACGGCGACGAACTCGGCGGACAGCTCCCGCCCGTCGGCGAGTTCCTGATCGGCGAGCCGGATGAGCCCGCTCGTGTCATGGTGGACGTCCTGGTCCGCGATCACTCCGATCAGCGCGGTGCGGGTGTCGGGGGGCTGTCCCTCGACGGCCGCCCGCATCAGCCGGAAGCTGTTGAGCAGATTCACGACATGGCGGCGCCCGGCGGTGCCGCGCTCCAGTTCGTCGTAGCGCGTGGCCAGGGCGTGCAGGAGCCGCGCCTGAAAGGCTTCGTCCGCGGCGACGACCGCCTGGGCGACCTGGTGGCCCTCGCGGCGCCACTTGCCGTCGGTCGTCGCCATCAGCGCGAGGAGTTCGGGGACGAGCCGCTCGGCGTCCTCGGCGGCGACCAGGCCGAGGGCGTCGTCGACCAGCTGGAGGTACTCCGGAGTCGAGAGTGCCATCAGCCACCCACCAGGGCGACGAGCTTGAGGAAGGTGATCTCGGTGCCGAGTGCGAGCTCGATCTCGTCGTCGAGGTCGGTGACCTGACGGTCCCCCACGAGCACCAGGAAGCCGTTGCCCGCGAAGGCCTTCAGCGCCTGCTGAGTCTGCGCCTCGGGGTCTATGCGGCGGGCCTCGCGCATCGCGTATCCGTTCAGCACGCGCTCGGCGTCCTTCGGCTGCACGAGGCCCTGGAAGACCTCCGGTGTGCGCGCGTTGTACTCGGCGACCTCCTGGAACACGCGGCGGCGGATCAGCTCACGCACGGTGAGCCGCTCCTCGGCGATCTCCAGCCCCCAGCCGTCGCTGCGGCGCCCACTCGTCGTCTCGTCGACGAACCTCACGATTCCCATGCCAACGACAGTACGATCCGGCACTGACAATCACCGGATCCGGCCGATCATCGCCTTACTCTGACGGTATGTCAGATGACGAGTCGTACGAACTGCTCGGGTTCGACAACGTGCTGCTGCCGGTCGGCGACCTGGCCGAGGCCGTCCTGTTCTACGAGCGGGCCGGGTTCACGGTCGGGTTCCGGCTCGACGAGGCCGGGATCGCCCTGCTGAAGGTCGGCGGCGAGACGCCGGGCCTCCTGCTGCGCCAGGAGGACGAGTTGGGGCACCGGCCGCCGCCGTGGCCCTCGCCCCGCCTGTGGCTGGAGGTGCCGGACGCGCGGGCGGCGGCGCGGAAGCTGGGTGACGCGGGGATCGAGACGCTCGACCCACCCTTCTCCGTGGCCACCGGCTGGACCGTCGAGATCGCCGACCCCTGGGGCAACATCGTCGGATTCACGGACTACTCCAAACGGCCGGAGCTCGGACGCAGACCGTGACCGGAGTGCCGCCCCGGACGTGACGCAGGCCTCACCGGACCTCGCCCTCATTGAGTTGAACATGTTCAAAGACAGGGTCTACAGTCTTCCCTGTCAGCGTTTTGAACGTGTTCAAGAAGGGGGAGGCCATGGACCGCACGGTCATCGCCTACGTCATCTACCTGGTCGTCAGCATCGCGCTCACCGTCTGGGTGGCCCGCACACTCAGCCACAACGGGCGCATCTTCCTCGCCGATGTGCTGCGCGGCAACGAGAAGCTCGCCGAAGCCGTGAACCACCTGCTGGTGGTCGGCTTCTACCTCGTCAACCTCGGCTTCGTCGCGCTGTATCTGAGCGACGACGACACCGTCCTCGACACCCGAGGCGTCTTCGAGGCCCTGTCGACCAAGCTCGGCGTGGTGCTGCTGGTGCTCGGCGTGATGCACCTGGGCAACGTCTATGTGCTCAACAAGATCCGGCGGCGCGGGGCGATGGAGCGCGAGCAGGTGCCGCCGGTCCCGCCGCAGGGCTGGGCCGCTCCGTCGGCCGGGGCCTGAGCCGACATGACCGCCGGGTACGCGGTGCGCGGGCTCACCGTCCTCTACGACGCCCAGTGCTCCTTGTGCACCTTCCTGCGGGACTGGCTCGTGAAGCAGCCCCAGTTGGTGCCCCTGGAGATGGTGCCCGCCGGGTCGGAGGAGGCCCGGCGGCGCTACCCCGGGCTCGACCACGGCGCCACCCTCGACGAGATCACCGTCGTCGGCGACGCCGGGCAGGTCTACAGGGGCAGCGCGGCCTGGATCGTCACGCTGTGGGCGCTGCGCGAGCACAGGGGACTCGCGCATCGCCTCAGCACTCCGGCCGGGGCACTGGTCGCCAAGGGGGCCGTGCTCGCCGCCGCGAACTGGCGCGGCGGTCAGAGGGGCGGTCGGTCCTATCGGGCGCAGGACGGATGGTCGTACGACCCGAGTTGGGGCTGGGCGTACAACCCGCCTGGCTGTGGGGACGGTACCTGTACGACCACACGGTGAGGCCGGGCGCGGACGGCTCCCTTTCGGACTCCGTCCCGGACGCGCCCTTCCAAAACCCCGCTGGGATTGGCACGCTGCCCCAGGTTCACCCTGCGCACTCGCACCGGCTGTCGGCTGCCGGGCGGCCGTCCGGTCGCCCGGTCCCCCCATCGCAGAAGGAGTCCGCGTGAGAGGCATACCCCGCATACCCCGCATACCCCGCTCCGTCCTCGGCGCCCTGGTCGGCGTCACCGCACTGCTCACCACAGGCGCCCTCGCCACCCCCGCGGGCGCCGCGCCGCAGCCCGGCACCTCCACCGGCGTCAGCTCGGTCCCGGCCGGCGCACAGCAGCAGGCCCGTGACTTCTGGACCGCGGAGCGGATGCGCGCGGCGACTCCGCTCGACCTGGTCACCGTCGACGGCCACTTCGACGGCGGTGCGGCGCCCCTCAAGGGGCAGGCGACCAAGGTCGCGCCGACCACGCCGACCGAGATCGGCCCGACGGCCTTCCCGAACGGCGGCGGCCAGTGGACCGGCGGCGGCGCGGTCGTCTCCACGGCGGGCCGCGTCTTCTTCACCTACCAGGGCCGTACGGCGTCCTGCTCCGGCAATGCCGTCACCAGCAACAACAAGAGCACCGTCATCACGGCAGGGCACTGTGTGAAGCTGGAGGGCGCCTGGCACACCAACTGGGTCTTCGTGCCCGGCTACCACGACGGACAGGCCCCCCACGGCCGCTGGACCGCGTCGAAGACCCTGTCCACACCTCAGTGGACGGCGAGCGAGGACATTAACTACGACGTCGGCGCGGCCGTCGTCGCCCCGCTGGACGGCAAGCTCCTGACGGACGTCGTGGGCGGGCAGGGGCTGGCCTTCAACACCGGCTACAACCTGCGGATGTACTCCTTCGGCTTCCCGGCCGCCGACCCGTACGACGGCGAGAAGTTCATCTACTGCAGCGGCACCACCGACCGGGACTTCCTGCTGTCGAACGACCACGGCATGAACTGCGACATGACGGGCGGCGCCAGCGGCGGCCCCTGGTTCACGCAGTTCGACGAGGCCACGGGCAAGGGCCTGCTGTCCTCGGTGAACAGCTTCAAGTACAACTTCCTGCCGACCCGGATGTACGGCCCGTACTTCGGGGCCGACGCCCAGAACCTGTACCAGACGGCACAGGCCTCCTGACGGTCGGCCGAAACGGCACTCGTTAGGCTCTCGTTCCGTGTCCTCGAAGAACGACCGCCCTGAACAGGGCGACGCGCCCACCAAGTCCGAGCAGACCCGTGCCCTGATCCTGGAGACAGCCATGCGGCTGTTCCAGGAACGGGGCTACGACAAGACGACCATGCGGGCGATCGCCCAGGAGGCCGGGGTCTCGGTCGGCAACGCGTACTACTACTTCGCGGGCAAGGAACATCTGATCCAGGGCTTCTACGACCGGATCGCCGCCGAGCACCGGGCGGCGATCCGGGGCGTCCTGGCCAGGGAGACCGACCTGGAGGCACGCCTCGCGGGTGTGCTGAAGGTGTGGCTGGACATCGCCACGCCGTACCACGAGTTCGCGGTGCAGTTCTTCAAGAACGCCGCCGATCCCGACAGCCCGCTCAGCCCCTTCTCCGCCGAGTCGGAGCACGCGCGCGTGGAGGCCATCGCCATCCACCGGGAGGTGCTGGCAGGAGCGACGAAGACCAAGGTGCCCGAGGAACTGCGGGACGTCCTGCCCGAGCTGATGTGGCTCTCCCAGATGGGCCTCGTCCTGTACTGGGTCTTCGACCGCACCGAGGGCCGCGAGCGCAGCTACCGGCTCGCCGAGCGGGGCGCCCGGCTGACCGCGCGGGGCGTGTCCCTGGCACGGTTCCGGGTGCTGCGGCCCCTGGTGCGCGAGGTGCATGAGCTGTTCACGGACTTCCTGCCGGGGATGACGAACGCCATCCCGGACCCGGCCAAGAAGAAGGGGCCTTCCGGCAAGGGGGCGTCCGCCGAGGACGAGCGCCCCTGAAACCGCCTCCGGCGCCCTTCAGTTGACGGCGTCCACCTCTCCCTCGGCCAGCTCCACGTCGTGCACCAGCGGCCCGTCCGTCACCACCACCTGCCCGGCCCGGGACCCGTACGACTCGGCGCTCGTCGCCAGCAGATAGGTGCCCGGCGCCGGCACCGAGACGATGTACGAGCCGTCGGCCAGGGACGACACCCCGTCGAGGCGGCGCCCGCCCTGCGTCAGCAGCGTTACGGCGGCGCCCTCGACCGGTTCGCCGTCGGGGGTGCGGATGAAGCCGTGGACGACGGAGGAGCGGCCCTCGCCGACCGGTTCCTCCTCGGCCGCCGGCGCCTCCTCCTTCGGCTCGACCGCGAGATGCGGCAGCCGCTTCTCCAGCCAGTCCGGCAGCCACCAGTTGGACCTGCCGAGCATGTGCATCGCGGCCGGCACCAGTGCCGTACGCAGGATGAAGGCGTCCAGGGCGACGGCCGCCGCGAGTCCGATGCCCGCCATCGCGCCCTCCATGTCGCCGCTCAGCACGAACGCGCTGAACACGCAGATCATGATCAGGGCGGCGGAGTTGATGACCCGGCTGGTCTCGGCGAGGCCGACGCGCACCGCGCGCGCGTTGTCCTTCGTGTGCACCCATTCCTCGTGCATCCGGCTGACCAGGAACACCTGGTAGTCCATGGAGAGGCCGAACAGCAGGGACAGCATGATGACCGGCAGGAAGGAGGTGATCGGGCCCTCCTTGCCGACGCCGATCAGCTCCGTGCCCCAGCCCCACTGGAAGATCGCCACCAGGACACCGAAGGACGCGGCGGCCGCGATGAGGTTCATCAGGGCGGCCGTCAGCGGCACCACCAGCGAGCGGAAGGCCACCATCAGCAGCAGGAAGCCGAGGGCGATGATCGTCGCGACGAAGTACGGCAGCCGGTCCGCCGTCACCGCCGCGAAGTCCTTGAAGACGGCCGTCACTCCGCCGACATGGGCCTCGGCGGCCCCGGCCCGCGGGATCACGTCGTCGCGCAGCCGGTCGATGAGCTGGTCGGTCTGTTCGGACTGGGGTGAGGTCGTCGGGACGACCTGGATGACCGTGACGTCGTTGGCGGGCGGCAGGGCGACCGCCTGGGCGACACCCTCGGTCGTCCGGATGCCGTCGACCAGACCGGCGGGCGCGTCGCCCTCCACGACAACCTGGAGGGGCCCGTTGAAGCCGGGCCCGAAGCCCTCGGCGAGCAGGTCGTAGGCCTGGCGGGTGGTGGTCGACTCCTGGTGGTTGCCCTGGTCGGTGGCGCCCAGGCGCAGCGACAGCACGGGGATCGCGAGGATCGCCATGACGACGACGGCCAGCGCCGCGACCGGACGCGGGCGCCTTTGGACGTACGACGACCAGCGCGCCGCGAGCCCGCTCGCCTCCGCCGGTTCCGGTCCCGCCACGGCGAGCCGGTGCCGCTGCCGGCGGCTGAGCACCCGCATCCCGAGCAGGCCGAGGAGGGCCGGCAGCAGGGTGATCGCGGCCAGCACGCTGAGGACGACGGTGAGCGAGGTGGCGACGACCACGCCGTCCAGGAACCGCATGTTCATCACCAGCATGCCGGCGAGGGCGATGCACACCGTGCCGCCCGCGAACAGCACCGCGCGCCCCGAGGTGTTGAGGGCGGTCACGGCCGCCTCCTCCGGCTTCATCCCGCGCAGGATGCCGCGCCGATGCCGGGTGACGATGAACAGGGCGTAGTCGATGCCGACGCCGAGGCCGATCAGTGAGCCGAGCAACGGGGCCACTTCGGGCACGTCGGTGACATGGCTCATCAGCATCGTCGCGATCATGCCGGTGCCGACGCCCGCGATCGCCACGACGATCGGCAGCAGCATCGCGAACAGCGACCCGAACGCGAGGAACAGCACGACCGCCGCCGCGAGGATGCCGACCGCCTCCGCGATGCCCTGCGGCGGCTCCTGGGTGCGCGCGACGGCCTGGCCGCCCAGCTCGACCTGGAGTCCGCCCTGTTCCGCGGCCTGCGCCCTGTCGACGACGTCCTCGATCAGTTCCTTGGGGATCGCGTTCGCCTGCTCGGTGAACGTGACCTGGGCGTACGCGATCCGCCCGTCCCGGCTGATCTGCGCGGCCCCTTGTGCCGCGTACGGGTCGGTGACCTCACCGACCCCCTTCATCCGCCCGATCTCCCGCAGGGCGGGCTCGATCCGGGTCCGCACGGAGTCGTCCCGTACGGACCCCTCGTCCACCTTCCACACCACCATGTCGGTGTCGCCCGCGCGCTCCGGGAAGGCCTTCTCCATCAGGGCGTACGCGGTGGCCGAGTCGGTGTCCGGGAGGGAGAAGTCGTTCGCGTAGTTCGTCCCGGCGCTCGAACTCGCCGCGCCCAGGCCGAACAGTGCCCCCAACCACAGCAACAGGACCACCAGCCGGTGCCGATAGCACCACCGTGCCAATGCCGCCACGCTCAACGCTCCTTATTCGGTTCGGATGGTCCCCCAGGTCCTGGGCAACAGCATTGGCGTCGGCACGCACGCGTGGGCATGCGCGGGCCATGACTCTCAAGGAACTCCAAAGCGCGGGCCCACCCCGTTGTCAGTGGGCCCGCCGATACTGGGGGCATGACGACGGGTTCTGGCACCGTGCTGGTCGTGGAGGACGAGGAGAGCATCGCCGACGTCCTCTCCATCGCCCTGCGCTACCACCGGTTCGAGGTCATGACGGCGGGCACCGTCCGCGAGGCGCTCTCCCTGGCTGAGCGCACACGCCCGGACGCGGCGCTGCTCGACGTCATGCTCCCGGACGGCGACGGCCGCGCCCTCGGGCGTGAACTGCGCGAGCGCCGCCCGGATCTGGCGCTGGTCTTCCTCACCGCACGCGACGCGCCCGCCGAGATCGTCGGCGCCCTCGGCTTCGGCGACGACTACATCACCAAGCCGTTCGACGTCGACGTGGTCATCGCCCGGCTGACGGCCGTCCTGCGCCGCACGCGCCCCGCCGACGTACTGACACAGCGACCGCCGCTCAGCTACGGCGACCTGGAGCTGGACGAGACGACGTATTCGGTGCGCCGCGCGGGCCGCACCGTCGAGCTCACCCCCACCGAGTACGCCCTGCTGCGCTTCCTGGTGCGCAACGGCGGCCGGATCGTGCCCAAGGAGCAACTCCTGCGCCATGTCTGGCAGTACGAGCACACACCGCCCGAGTCGACCGTCGTGGAGACCTACATCAGCTATCTGCGGCGCAAGCTGGACGCCCTGGGGCCGCCGGTGATCACCACGCGGCGCGGCGTCGGATACGGGCTGGCATGAGGCTCCCCTGGCTCTCCCGCGTCGGCCGCCGCCGTGGCATCCACTCCCTGCGCGGCAAGCTGACCCTGGCGAACGTGGCGCTGCTGGCCCTGGGCATCGTCGTGGCGACCGCGGTCAGCCTGATGACCGCGCGGTTCTATCTGCTCGACAAGGTCGACAGCGAATTGAAGAGCGCGCGCTCCACCCTGGGGCACGCGGGCTTCACCCTGCGCCAGATCGAGTCGCTGAGCGAACTGGGCGTCGCGCTGGACAAGTTCACCGACGGCGGCGCCCGCGACACCGATCCGCTGCCGAGCCCGAGCATGGTGTACGTCGCGGTCGACTCCGCCGGGCAGCCGGTGGCCCTGGGCCCGCTGACGCCGACACCCCGCCAGCACGCCCTGGCCGCCGCCGCGAAGGACCCGGTGGCCCTCGCGGCGGCCGAGGACCCGAGGGACGTACGGGTCGAGGGCGACCGCTACCGCATGGTCGGCGCGCAGTTGTCGGACGGCACCATCGTGCTGATCGCCGTGCCGACCGAGGGGCTGCACGAGGGCATGGGCAAGGCGCTCAAGATGGACCTGGCCGTCGGCACCCTGCTGCTGGCGCTGCTCGCCTGTCTGACCATGATCAGTGTGCTCCGCTGGATGCGGCCGCTGGAGGACATGGTGGAGACCTCGTCGGCCATCGCCGACGGCGATCTGACCCGGCGGATCCCGTTCAGCCGCGACTCGACCCTTGAGGTGGAACAGCTCCGGGTCGCCCTCAACACCATGCTCCACCAGGTGGAGTCGGCGCACCGCACGCGCGAGCGCAGCGCGTCCCAGCTGCGCCGCTTCGTCGGCGACGCCTCGCACGAACTGCGCACCCCACTGGCCGCGATACGCGGCTATCTCCAGCTGTACGAACGGGGGATGCTGACGGAGCCCGCCGAGCGCAAGCGGGCCTGGGACCGGATGAACGGCGAGGTCGACCGCATGGGGCGCCTCGTCGACGAGCTGCTCACCCTGGCCCGGCTCGACCAGCGGCCCGAACTGCGTTTCCGCAACGTCGACCTGAGCCGGCTGGTGCGCGACGCCGCCGAGGATCTTCGGGTGCAGCAGCCGGAGCGGCCCCTCACGGTCGGCGCCGAGGGCACCCTGCTCGTGCGCGCCGACGAGTCGGGGCTGCGCCAGGTGCTGGGCAATCTGCTGAGCAACGTCCGCACCCACACCCCCGCCGATGTGCCGGTGCGGCTGGGCGTGGAGCGGGTCGACGCTGCCGTACGGCTGTGGGTCGAGGACAAGGGGCCGGGGCTGTGCGAGGAGGACGCGGGGCGGGTCTTCGACCGGTTCTTCCGGGCCGGCGGGGGTGCGGGCAGCGGGCTGGGGATGGCGATCGTGCAGGGGGTGGTGGAGGCGCACGGCGGGGAGGTGGCGGTGCGGACCGCGCCGGGTGAGGGGCTGGCGGTGACGGTGACGCTGCCTACGGCTTCACGGTCGTAACGGCCGGGCCCCCTCTCAGGCCTCGGCGAGCACCAGTACCCACACCGTCTTCCCGTGCCGTCCCCTGCTCCACACCCCCCAAGCGGCGGCCAGGTTCTCCACCAGATGCAGACCCCGCCCGGCCTCCTCCCACTCCCCCACCACCCGTAGCCGCGGCTCCAGTTGGCCCTCGTCCGACACCTCGATCAGACAGGAGCCGTCGGCGAGCGCGGTCACGGCGACCTCGAACTCACGCTCCAGCAGCGGGCCGTGGCGTACGACGTTGGTGGCCAGCTCGGAGACGAGCAGCACCGCGTCCTGAAGCGCCGCATCCCGTGGCCCGTGCCCCCAGTCGGCCAGGTGGTCCCGGACCCGGCGCCGGGCGAGCCCGACCGACGCCGGATGCCGGGGCAGCCGGAAGGCGTTGCGTCTCAACACGTTTGCTCCTCACCCCACGCACACCTCCGTCACATGGTGCAGCGCGGGGCGCCCCCCTTGCATCACCAGGGGGATTGTCAAGGCCGCGAGATCGCGTCAGATACGGGTGAGGCGCCAGAGGCGGAAGACACCGGTGCCGTCGGAGAGGTACTGCCCACCGCCCACCGCCTCGCTGGCGACGACGTACTCCTTGGCCTGCCACAACGGGATCACCGGCACATCGCGGGCGACGGCCGCCTGAAGCGAGCGGAAGTCCTTCGTGGCCTGGCTGCGGTCGGCGTACTGCTGGCTGGAGGTGATCAGTTGGTCCACGGCCTTGTCGCTGTACCCGGTGTTCATGGTGGCGCCCTTCCCGACCAGAGGGCCGCCGTAGGTGTCCGGGTCGGGGAAGTCGGCGACCCAGCCGACGGCGTACGCGTCGAGCTTGCCGCCGGCCCAGCGCTTCTGGAAGTCGGTCCATTCGTAGCCCTTGACGGTGACCTTGAACAGGCCGCTCGCCTCCAGTTGCCGCTTGAGCTCCGTGGCCTCCTCGGCGGCCGCGGCGCCTCGTCCGGTGCCATAGCCGTAGGTGAAGCGGACGGGCAGGCTCACACCGGCCTCGGAGAGCAGGACGCGGGCCTTGGCGGCGCTCAGCTTGGGGTACGCGTCGAAGAACGACGTGGTGTGGCCGGTGATGCCGGTCGGGATCAGCGAATACAGCGGGTCGACCGTGCCCTTGTACACGGTGGCGGCCAGCCTCTCGCGGTCGATCAGCCAGGCCATGGCCTGCCGGACCCGGACGTCGTGCAGCGGCGAGTTCGCGCGGGTGTCGAAGTACAGATTGCGGATCTCGGAGCTGTCGGCCTCGGAGACGCGCTGGCCCGGGTCGGCGGCGTTCAGACCGGCGAGGACCTCGGGCGGCAGCGTACGGGTGGCGACATCGATCCGCTTCGCCTTCCAGGCCTCGTCGAGGGCGTCCGCGTCGCCGTAGTACCGCAGTTCGACGGGATGACCGGTGCCCACGGCCCCCTTGTACTGCGGGTTGGGGGCGAGGACCGCCTTCTCGTCCTTCGTGTACGAGGTCAGGGTGTACGGGCCGGTGCCATCGACAGCGTTGTCGGACCGCAGGGCATTGGCCGGATATTTCTCCCGGTCCACGATGGCGCCCGCCCCGGTGGCGACCTTCAGCGGGAACGTGGCGTCCGCCGACGTCAGATGGAACGTGACCGTCCGGCCGCTCGCGCTCACCGAGGCGAGGGTGTCCAGCAGAGCGGACGGGCCGACGTCCGACTTGATCCGCTTGACCCGGTCGAAGGAGAACTTCACATCCTGGGCGGTCATGGCGCGCCCGCTGGGGAAGGCGAGTCCCTCCCGCAACTCGCAGCGGTAGGTGCGCAGATCGGTGCCGTCGAAGCCACAGTTCTGCGCCGCGTCGGGCACCGGTGTGACGCCGCCCGGCTCGAAGGTCATCAGCGACTGGAAGACATTGTTGAACAACGCCCAGGAACCGGCGTCATAGGCGCCCGCCGGATCGAGCGATGTCACGGCGTCCGTCGTGCCGACCGTGATGGTGCTGTCGTCGTCCTGCTGCGACGGCAACAGCTGCCAGCCGCCCACTCCCACGGCCGCCAGCACCAGCAGCGTCGCGAGAATCCGCATGCGAACCGAACGCATGGGTGTGCCCTCTCCCCAGGCCCGCGAAGGGCCCCCGCATGAGCAATGGATTTTTCCCATTGGTTTTCCGCCACTCCCCTAAGTGGCGGCCACACCTAATCACACGGGTTTCATCAGGGGGAAGAGGATTCTGGCGACATGGGAAAGAACTTACCTACGGGTGTTTCCGGCAGGTTTCACAGGCCGTTCACAGAGTCGGGGGGCACGCTCTCAGGCCTGACGGGACGCCAGCTCTATCACCGTGATGTCGGACTCCGCGCCCACGCGCGTGGGCGGGCCCCAGGCGCCCGCGCCCCGGCTGACGTACAGCTGCGTGTCGCCGTACCGCTCCAGACCGGCCACGGTGGGGTTCGCCAGGCCGGCGACGAGGTTGCCGGGCCAGAGCTGGCCGCCGTGGGTGTGGCCGGAGAGCTGGAGGTCGACGCCGTGGTCGACGGCGTCGTGGATCTGGACCGGCTGGTGGGCGAGGAGCACGCACGCGCGTGCCTTGTCCCGGTCGCCGAGGGCCTTGCCGAAGTCGGGGCCCTGGCCCTCGCTCTCGCCCGAGACGTCGTTGACACCGGCGAGGTCGAAGTGGGGCAGTTCGGTGCGGGCGTTCTCCAGCGGGCGCAGGCCCAGGCGGCGCACCTCCTCGACCCACTGCTCGGCGCCCGAGAAGTACTCGTGGTTGCCGGTGACGAAGTACGCGCCGTGCCGTGCGCGGAGCCCGGCGAGCGGGGCCGCCGCCGGGCCGAGATCCTTCACGCTGCCGTCCACCAGGTCGCCGACCACGGCGATGAGGTCGGGCTGGGTGCCGTTGATGGTGTCGACGACCTTCTGCGCGAAGCTGCGGCCGAGAACCGGGCCCAGATGGATGTCGCTGACGACCGCGATCCGGTAGCCGTGCGCCGCGCGCGGGAGCTTGGCCAGCGGGACGGTGACTCGCTTCACCGTCGGCCCGTTCAGCACGCCGTAGGTGCCGTAGCCGACGGTCCCCACGGCGGCAGCGGCGGCGCCGCCGGCGAGGACTCTGGAGACGAAGAGACGGCGGGTGGGGGTGGCGAGGGGGCGCTCGGGGGGCGTGGGGGGTGCGGAGTCCGGGGTGGTCGTCGTCGGCCCGGCGGTCGTCGGTGCCGGTGATGTGGCGGGTGTCACTCCCGCCGACATCAGCTCCGGCTCTGGCTCCGGTTCGGCCACGGTCTCCTGGGCGCCCGCCCGCCGGTCGAGCCACCGGCGCAGCAGGGGCCGTACGAGCTCACCTGCCAGCACTCCCAGCAGCAGGTACAGCGCGAGCGCGAGCCACAGGAAGCCCGGCCAGGCCAGGACCTGCTGGAGCCAGAACGGCGCGCCCGAGCGCTCGGCGACGAGGGCGCCGACCGTCAGCGCCCAGCCACCGGCGATCACCACCACGCCCGCGCGGCGCACGAACCCAGGACCGCGGGTCGTGTCGCGGAACAGACGGCGCCACACCCACCAGTTGCCCGCCACCACGACGGACAGCACGAGCAGCGCGACGAGCGCGAAGACGATGACCACGCGGACGTTCCCTTTCCCTTGCGTGACGAGTGAACGTCCCGGGACCTGGCCGAGTTCCTATGACGTCCGGCGCAGTGCGCGCACTGAACGCAACCCGATGACGCCGACGACCGTCCCCAATACGAAGGAGACGACGGCGAGCAGCAGGTGCACCCAGAAGTACGCCGTGGGGTGGCCGTCGTCGAACGCGAGCCCGCTGCTGTCCTTGATCAGGTTTTTGACGAAAGTGACCCAGATGACCCAGCTCCACACCCCGAAGGCGAGCAGGAACCAGGAGACGGGGCGGCTGAGCTTCATGAGTTCAGTATCGCCGTCGCGTATCCGGTCCTCCGGGCGGGGTGGGGACAGAAGCGGGACTTCCATGGCAACGGCATGTACGTTCTCCGTCGTGCCCGCACCCAAGAAGACCTCCAGGCGAGCCCTGCTGGTCGCTTCCGCCGTCGTGTCGTCCCTCGCGCTGACCGTGCCCGTCTCCCACGCGGCCCCCAAGCCGACACCGAGCACGAGCCCGTCGGCCACTCCCCCGGCGAACATGTCGACCGTGGGCGGCGAGCGGCTGGGGCAGGCCGGCACCCAGGCGAACCTCGCGAGCGGCGTCCCGGTGCTGCCCAAGGATCTGACCGCCCGTTCCTGGATCGTCGCCGACGCCGAGTCCGGCGATGTGCTCGCCGCGCACAACGCGCACTGGCGGCTACCGCCCGCGAGCACCATGAAGATGCTGTTCGCCGACACCGTGCTGCCGAAGTTCCCGAAGAGCACGAAGCACAAGGTCGTGCCGTCCGACCTGGCGGACGTCGGGTCCGGCTCCAGCCTGGTCGGGATAAAGGAGGGCGAGACCTACTCGGTCCACGACCTGTGGCTGGGGGTCTTCCTTCGCTCCGGCAACGACGCCGTGCATGTGCTGTCGAAGATGAACGACGGCATCGACAACACGGTCAAGGAGATGAACGAGCACGCCGAGGAGCTCCAGGCCCTCGACACGAACGTGGTGTCGCCGGACGGCTACGACGCTCCGCACCAGGTGTCGTCGGCGTACGACCTGACGCTGATCGCCCGTTCGGGGCTGCAGAAGAAGGACTTCCGCGAGTACTGCTCGACCGTGACGGCGAAATTCCCGGGTGCGACGGCGAAGAACAAGAAGGGCAAGTCGGTCCGCGACTCCTTCGAGATCCAGAACACCAACCGGCTGCTGGCCGGTGACAGCGACATCCCCGTCTACCAGGGCATCGCGGGCGTCAAGAACGGCAACACCACGAACGCCGGAGCCACCTTCACCGGAGTGGCCGAGCGGAACGGCAAGGTGCTGCTCGTCACGGTCATGAATCCGGAGAAGAGCGAGCACAACGAGGTCTACAAGGAGACCGCTCGGCTCTTCGACTGGGGCTTCCAGGCGGCCGGCAAGGTGCAGCCGGTGGGTGAGCTGGTGCCGCCGAGGAGCGCGGCGCAGGCCAGCTCCCAGCCGGGTGCGAACGACTCCGGGGAGGCCGGGGGCGCCGGGGACTCCGGGAAGTCCTCCAAGGCGGCCGTGGGTGCCGCGGCCGCGGGTGGTTCGAGCGGCGTCGGGGTGGCGATCGGGATCACGGGCGGGGTGCTGGTGCTGCTGGCGGCGGGCGCGTTCCTGATCAACCGCCGCTGGCCGCTGCCGGACCTGGTGCGGCGTCGGGGCCGTTCCTGACGGGCTCGACGGTGTCCTCCTTGCTCTGCGTCGCCGTCCAGGCGGCGCAGAACACCACCAGCTTCGCGGTGAAGTTGATCCACAGCAGCAGGGCGACGGGCACCCCGAACGCGCCGTACATGCTCTTCGTGGCCACGCCCTGCATATAGCCGCTGAGCAGCAGCTTCAGCAGTTCGAACCCGATCGCGCCGATCAGCGCGGCCTCCATCAGCCGGCGCCGGGGCGGTTCGACGCCGGGCAGCAGGGTCAGGACGTAGAGCAGCAGCAGGAAGTCGGCGAACACGGCCACGAGGAACGCGGCGATCTGGAGCAGGATCCCGCCCCAGCCGCCCTCGTCGATGCCCATCTGCCGGGTGATCCAGCCGACCAGGGCGGAGGCGACCGTGGAGGCGGCGAGCGTCACCAGGACGGCGCCGCCGAAGCCGACCAGGACACCGGCGTCCTTGGCCTTGCGCAGGACCGGGTTCTCCTCCGGGTCGGGCAGCTCCCACACGGCCCGCAGGCACTCGCGCATGGAGGTCACCCAGCCGATGCCGGTGAACAGCAGGAGGGCGCCGGCGATGAGACCCACGGTGCCGGCGTTCTGGACCAGGGTGCCGATGTTCAGCTCATCGGCGATGCCGGGCACCTGGTCGGCGATCTTGTCCTCCAGCTTGTTCTGCTGCTCCTTGCTGAGCGTCGCGGCGGCGATCGCAGCGGCCAGGGTGAGCAGCGGGAACAGCGCGATGAAACTGGTGAACGTCATCGCTGCGGCCAGCCGTGTCCACTTCACGCGGTCCATGCGCTCGTACGACCGCCACGCGTGCGTGGTCATCAGCCAGGCCACCGCGGACCCGACGACGGGGATTTTTTTCAGCCAGTCCATGATCCGACTCTGCCCTCCACACGGAAGACCAATGTCCGAGTGCCCCAAAACCGCAGGACGGTAGCCAGCGCCATACCGATTCCGGCCCCGGAGATGGTGTCCGCGCGCTGCGAGGTGAACCCGAGGCCGTAGTGGCTCACGGCGAGGCAGAGCAGCTGTACGACGGCTCCGACGACGTTGACGACGAGGAACACGGCGTACGGGCGCAGGCCGCTCGGCCGGGTGCGGCGGTAGGTCCCGAGGGCGTTGCCGGCGTAGGCGACCGTGCAGCCGGCGGCGAAGGAGAGGGCCTTGGCGGTGAGGGGGCCGAGTGCGGCGGGGCCGCGCAGCCAGGTGAACAGGGCGAGGTCGACGGCGTAGGCGAGGAGGCCGACGGTGGCGAAGGCGAGGAGTTCTTGGGGGGTGGGTCTCGGGGTGGCGGGGTCGCTCCGTGTGGCTACCAATTGGCCACCGCCAACCCGTACATCGCCAGCCACACCATCCCGATGACGGCGAGCGCGCGGTCGCGCAGTACGACGTCCTCCGGCTCGCCCGCCGTGCCGCGGTCGGCGAAGACGGCGTAGCGCAGGATCGCGAGGATGAAGGCGACCACGGAGAGTTGGCGCCAGGGCAGCAGGCCGGTGTGCGGAGCGCTGCCCTCCTCCAGTGCCCACAGGCAGTAGCCGAGGACGGCGACCCCGGCCGCCAGCTGCCAGACGAAGCGCAGATAGCCGGTCGTGTACTCGGTGAGCAACGCGCGCGTGGCGCCCGCTTTCCCCGCCATCTGCACGGCCTCGGAGTAGCGCTTGGCCGAGACCATGAACAGCGCCCCGAACCCGGTCGTGATCAGGAACCAGCGCGAGAGCGGGATGCCGAGCGCGAGCCCGCCGGCCATGGCCCGCATCAGGAATCCCGTGGTGACGACGGCGAGGTCGACGACCAGGACGTGCTTGAGGCAGACGCAGTACGCCAGTTGCATGCCGATGTACGCCGTGAGCAGGGCCGCGACGAGGGGTGAGGTGAGCCAGGCCGCGACGACCGGCGCGAGGACGGCCAGGACGCCTCCGACGCCGTACGCGACGGGCACGGGGACCTGCCCGGCGGCGACCGGTCGGTGCCGCTTGGTCGGGTGGGCCCGGTCCGCCTCGACGTCGCGGGCGTCGTTGATGAGATAGACGGCGGCGGCGCAGGCGGTGAACAGCGCGAAGACGAGGGCGAGTTGGAGCAGGGCGTGGATCGAGAAGAGCCGTCCGGCGGCGGCCGGGGCGGCGATGACCAGGATGTTCTTGACCCACTGCTTGGGACGCGCGGTCGTGACGATGCCTCGCAGCAGCGCGCGGAGACCGCGCTTGCGGGGCAGTGGTGCGGGAGCTCGCGGGGGCGTGCGCTGCCCGTGGAGCGCCGCTTCCCTGGTGCGCGCGGCGCTGGTGAGGGGCGCGGCCTCAGGCATGGGCGCCCCCTTCTCGCATCCAGCCCGTCCCGACGCGCGCGGTGAGCGCCCCGAGCGCCGCGCCCGCCGCCACGTCCGAGGGGTAGTGCACCCCGACGACCAGACGGGACAGGCACATCGCGGTGGCGAGCGGCGTGATCGCGTACGCGCCGAGCGCGCCGTAGGCGACGGCGGCGGCCGCCGCGGAGGCCGCGTGGGAGCTGGGGAAGGAGTGCCGGCCGAGGGTGCACACCAGGGGCTCGACATGCGCCGGGCGCGGGCGGCGCACCACCCTCTTCACACCCATGCTGGCGAGGTGCGCACCCGCCGTGAGCGCCGTGCCGCGCAACCAGGCACCTCGTCGCGCACCGTCCACGGCGGCCCCGGCGAGGCCCGCCGCCAGCCACAGCGCACCGTGCTCGCCCGCCCGGGACAGGGCGCGCGCGGCGGTGGCGACGCGTGGATCACGGCCACGCGCGTGCACCACCGAGAGGATGCGACGATCCGCGCCCCTGAGCCGTCGATGGTCCATGTCGTCGAGGTGGTCCATGTGGACTCACTGTTCACGCCGACACAGCCAGAACTACGACAATATTGGGCGACATCCCATTAATCACCCATTTCGGGGAGAGCGGTGATGTTTCATAACTGATCGCCCGCACAGGGGCGCTACGGTCGCCGACATGTCTGCCGACACCGTCTCCGTCTCGGGATGGGGCCGCACCGCCCCCACCAACGCCCGTCTGATCCGCCCCAGGACGTACGAGGAAGCCGTGACGGCCGTCCGGGGCTGCGGGACCCGCGGGAGCATCCCGAGGGGCCTGGGGCGGGCCTACGGGGACGCGGCGCAGAACGCCGGCGGCACGGTGCTGGACATGACGGGCCTGGACCGTGTGCACGCGATCGACGCCGACAACGGCATCGTGCTGTGCGACGCGGGCGTCTCCCTGCACCGGCTGATCGAGGTGCTGCTCCCGCTCGGCTGGTTCGTACCGGTCACACCCGGCACCCGCCAGGTGACGGTCGGCGGCGCGATCGGCGCCGACATCCACGGCAAGAACCACCATGTGTCGGGCTCGTTCTCCCGCCATGTGCTGTCGCTCGAACTCCTCACCGCCGACGGTGAGATCCACACCGTGGGCCGTGACACGCCCCTGTTCGACGCGACCACCGGCGGCATGGGCCTGACCGGAGTGATCCTCACCGCGACGCTCCAGCTCCAGCCGGTGGAGACCTCGCTGATGACGGTCGACACGGAGCGCGCGCGGGACCTGGACGACCTCATGGCCCGCCTGACCGCCACGGACGACCACTACCGCTACTCGGTCGCGTGGATCGACCTGCTTGCGCGCGGCACGGCGACCGGGCGGGCCGTACTCACCCGAGGCGACCACACACCACTGGAGGCGCTGCGCGAGGGCACACGCGCGCGTAGGGACCCGTTCGCCTTCCACCCCTCCCGCCTGCCCGCCCCGCCCTCCTTCCTCCCGGAAAGGCTCCTGAACCGCCGTGGCGTGGCCCTGTTCAACGAGCTCTGGTACCGCAAGGCCCCACGCGCGCGTACCGGCGAACTCCAGCGGCTCGCCGCCTTCTTCCACCCGCTGGACGGCGTGCCGCACTGGAACCGGATCTACGGCCGGGGCGGCTTCGTGCAGTACCAGTTCGTCGTCGGACACGGCCAGGAGGAGACCCTGCGCCGGATCGTGCGGCGCGTCTCCGAGCACCGCTGCCCGTCCTTCCTGGCGGTCCTCAAGCGCTTCGGTGACGCCGACCCGGGCTGGCTGTCCTTCCCCGTGCCCGGCTGGACGCTGGCCCTGGACATCCCCGCCGCCCTGCCCGGTCTCGGTGCCTTCCTGGACGCGCTCGACGAGGACGTGGCCACCGCGGGCGGACGCGTCTACCTCGCCAAGGACTCCCGGCTGCGGCCCGAACTGCTCGCCGCGATGTACCCGCGTCTGGAGGAGTTCCGCGCCCTGCGCGCGGAGGTCGACCCGCGCGGGGTGTTCGTGTCGGACCTGGCCCGCCGTCTCTCCCTCTGACCCACCAGCCACGTCTCTAGGAGCTGTCGTGAAGGACGCCTTCGGCATCCCCCAGTCCCTGCTCGTCCTCGGCGGTACGTCCGAGATCGCGCTGGCCACCGCACGCCGCCTGATCGCGCGCCGCACCCGCACGGTCTGGCTGGCGGGCCGCCCGTCGCCCGCCCTGGAGCAGTCGGCGGCCGACCTGCGCGCCCTGGGGGCCGACGTACGTACGGTGGCCTTCGACGCGCTCGACCCCGAGTCCCACGAGACGGTGCTCGGCAAGGTCTTCGCGGAGGGCGACATCGACATGGTGCTGCTCGCCTTCGGCATCCTCGGCGACCAGGCGCGCGACGAGCGCGAGCCCCTGAACGCGGTACGGGTCGCGCAGACCAACTACACGGGCGCCGTGTCCGCCGCCCTGGTCGGCGCCGGCGCACTCCAGTCCCAGGGCCATGGCTCCCTGGTGGTCCTCTCCTCGGTCGCCGGCGAGCGGGCCCGCCGCGCCAACTTCATCTACGGCTCCAGCAAGGCCGGCCTCGACACCTTCACCCAGGGCCTCGGCGACGCCCTGCACGGCACCGGCGTCCACGTCATGGTCGTACGCCCCGGATTCGTACGCTCCAAAATGACCACCGACCTGGAAGAGGCTCCGCTGGCGACCACCCCGGAGGCAGTGGCGACGGCGATCGAGCTCGGCCTGCGCCGCCGCTCGGAGACGGTGTGGGTCCCGGGCAGGCTCAGGCTGGTGATGTCAGCCCTGCGCCACGTACCGAGGAGTGTGTTCCGACGCCTGCCGGTCTAAGGACGGTCCAGGGACCGCGGGCAGCGCCCTACGGCACTTCTGTGGCCGCGCCCCAACGCTCCACATGACCGCCCTGCGGCGGCACCACCGATCCCCCGAACGCGAAGTCCCGCAACCTGCGCCACACCCCGTCCGCGCCCTGCTCATACAGAGCGAACCCGGTGCAGGGCCAGCCCGCCTCATAATCGGCGAGCTCCTCGAAGGCACGGTCCATCGACTCCTCGTCGATGCCATGGGCGACCGTGACATGCGGGTGGTACGGGAACTGCAGCTCACGAGCGACGGGCCCCGAGGCGTCCCGCACCTGCTTCTGCAACCAGGTGCACGCCTCGGCACCCTCGACGACCTGCACGAAGACGACCGGCGACAGCGGCCGGAAGGTGCCCGTGCCGGACAGCCGCATCGGGAAGGGCCGCCCGGCGGCCGCGACCTCCACGAGATGCGCCTCGATCGCGGGCAGCAGCGAGGAGTCGACCTCGGTCGGCGGCAGCAGCGTGACATGCGTGGGGATGCCGTGAGCCGCGGCGTCGCCGAAGCCCGCGCGCCGCTCCTGGAGCAGGCTGCCGTGAGGCTCCGGGACCGCGATCGACACGCCGATCGTTACGGTCCCCACGTCGTCTCCTGTCGTCTGTTGGTGAGCATGAGTGGCCGCCGTGGCAGCCACTCGGCTATCGACTGTACGGCTACGGCCGGGCTGCGGGCAGGCGCAACCGTAGTGATATGCAGCGCTGTACGGGCTCAGTGCTTGGCGGGCAGGAAGCCCACCTTGTCGTACGCCTGGGAGAGCGTTTCCGCCGCGACCGCGCGCGCCTTCTCCGCGCCCTTGGCCAGGATCGAGTCCAACGTCTCCGGATCGTCCAGATACTGCTGGGTGCGCTCCCGGAACGGCGTCACGAACTCGACCATGACCTCGGCGAGGTCCGTCTTGAGCGCACCGTAGCCCTTGCCGTCGTACTTCTGCTCCAGTTCCGCGATTCCCGTCCCCGTGAGGGTCGAGTAGATGGTGAGCAGGTTGCTGACGCCCGGCTTCTCCGCGGCGTCGTAGCGGATGACGGTGTCGGTGTCGGTGACCGCGCTCTTGACCTTCTTGGCCGTGGCCTTGGGCTCGTCGAGGAGGTTGATGAGGCCCTTCGGCGTGGACGCCGACTTGCTCATCTTGATCGACGGGTCCTGAAGGTCGTAGATCTTCGCCGTCTCCTTGAGGATGTACGGCTTCGGGACGGTGAAGGTCTGGCCGAAACGGCCGTTGAAGCGCTCGGCGAGGTCGCGGGTGAGCTCGATGTGCTGGCGCTGGTCCTCGCCGACCGGGACCTCGTTGGCCTGGTACAGCAGGATGTCCGCGACCTGGAGGATCGGGTACGTGAACAGGCCGACGGAGGCCCGGTCGGCACCCTGCTTGGCGGACTTGTCCTTGAACTGGGTCATGCGGGAGGCCTCGCCGAAGCCGGTGAGGCAGTTCATGATCCAGGCGAGCTGGGCGTGCTCGGGGACATGGCTCTGGACGAAGAGCGTGCAGCGCTCGGGGTCGAGACCGGCGGCGAGGAGCTGGGCGGCGGCGAGCCGGGTGTTGGCGCGCAGCTCGGCCGGGTCCTGCGGGATCGTGATCGCGTGCAGGTCGACGACCATGTAGAACGCGTCGTGGGTCTCCTGCAGAGCCACCCACTGGCGGACGGCGCCGAGGTAGTTGCCGAGGTGGAACGAGCCTGCGGTGGGCTGGATTCCGGAGAGCACGCGGGGTCGGTCAGAGGCCATGCTCACCATTCTCTCAGGTCTCGGGGTCCGGTCCGGAACTGGTGGGAAACAGATGGGAACCGATCCGTCTTCCGCGGTGTAACAAGAGTGTGAGAACGCGGGAGGGGGGCCGCATCGTCGATGAGGCCGCGGTGATCGCACGCGTACGCGCCGGGGAGCCGGAGGCGTATGCGCAGCTGGTGCGGGCCCATACGGGCATCGCACTCAGGGCGGCCACCGCGCTCGGGGCGGGTGCGGACGCGGAGGACGTGGTGCAGCAGGCCTTCGTCAAGGCGTACTGCTCGCTGGGCCGGTTCAAGGACGGCTCGGCGTTCAAGCCATGGCTGCTGGCGATCGTGACCAATGAGACGAGGAACACAGTGCGTACGGCGGCCCGCCAGCGCACCCTCGCCGGGCGCGAGGCGGCGTTCGTGGAGGCCGAGCCGCTGATACCGGAATCGGCGGACCCGGCGGTGGCCGCGCTGGAGATAGAGCGCCGTGCCGCGCTCCAGGCCGCCCTGGAGAAGCTGAGCGAGGAGCACCGCCTGGTCGTCACCTACCGCTATCTCCTGGAAATGGACGAGTCCGAGACGGCCCAGGCCCTGGGCTGGCCCCGGGGCACGGTGAAATCCCGGCTGAACCGCGCCCTGCGGAAGCTGGGCCGACTGCTGCCGGACTTCGAGCCTCGGGAAGGGGGTGATGAGCGTGAGTGACGGACACCAGCCCTACGACGATGACGGCCGGGGGGCGTACGAGAGCGACGGACCGCAGGCGTACGGGCGTGAGCGCGCCGGGGGCGGCGAAGGCACCGATCGGCAAGGTGGGCGCGTCGGCGGCGGACGCGCCGGTGATCAGGGGCGACGTGGCGATCCGGCAGGGCTGGCCGAGGAGCTGCGGGCGCTCGGGCGCTCCCTCGACACGCCGGATGCGGCGCACGCGGCGGACGGCGCCGAGACGATGGTCGAGCGGGTGCTGGGCCGGCTTCTCGCCGAGCAGGTGCCCGTACCGGTGGCCGAGCCGCCGGGTGCGGCCGAGCGACTACGGGCGGTGCGGCGCTGGACACGGGTCCGGTGGCGTTCGCTGACGGCTGCGCTGTGCGGCCTGTTGACGGTGCTCGTGCTCACGCCCCCGGTGCGGGCGGCGGTCTTCGACTGGTTCGACTTCGCCGGGGTCGAGGTGCGGTACGACCCGTCGGCGGTGCCGTCACCGGGTGCCGAGGTCCCCGGCTGCGGCCACTCGATGTCGCTCGCCCAGGCCGAGCGCCGGGCCCGCTTCGAACCACTGGTCCCGCGGGAGCTCGGTGCACCGGACACCGTGGCGGTGACGGGTGAGCCACAGGGACGGTCCGTGGTCAGCCTGTGCTGGCGCGAGGACGGGCGCACGATACGGCTGGACGAGCGCCGGGCGAGCCTCGACATCGGCTTCGCCAAGACGGTGCGCGAACCACCGGAGTGGATCTCGCCGGGCCCCGACGCGGCGGGCGGCGCCACCTCCGACCCGGCCCTGTGGTTCGCCCGACCCCACCTGCTGACGTTCTGGCTGGTGGACGGGAACGGAGACCGCTACACCCGCGAGGAGCGGACAGCCGGTCCCACGCTGCTGTGGACGCACAGAACGGAGCAGGGCGAGACCGTCACGCTGCGTTTGGAAGGGGTGGCGTCCAAGGAGCGGGCGATGGATGTCGCGCGGTCGGTCGAGGGGGCTTCCGGGGCGCTGTCGCGGTAGTCGGCAGAGACCGGAAATTCGTGGGATCGGGATGGGAACCCAGGTGGGTCGAGCGGTGTACCAGAAGTGACAAGCGGCTCGGGGACGGGCCGCACGGGGATCGTTCGGGTTGGGGGTTCGGATGTGCGGACATGAGATCGGCCGCTGGGGAGACGGGCGGCGCGGTTGGAGGGGCCGGTGTCGTGAACTCACGGCGCTGACCGGGGCGTTGACGGCGGCGCTGGCCCTGTTGCTGTGGGGCGCGGCAGCACCCGCGTCGGCCGGCGGCCCGACGAGCGTGCTCCTGGTCTCCCCGGAGAGCACGGAGACAGCTTCGCTGTACTACTCCGACAAGGAGTACGGCGAGCTGGATCGGCTGCTCGGCACACCGGGCAGCGGCACCCGCACCAAGCCGCCCGAGGCCGGCCTGACCGCGGCCCGGCAGATCAATGTCACTTGGATGGTCCATGACGTGTCGCCGTGGCGCCTGGACCAGGTCTACCCGATGGACGACGGGAAGGACGTCTGGATACACACGGCGGCGCACCTGGACAGCACGACGAACGGCACCTGGCACCGCAGCGAGCACCCCACCCGTCTGCGCGCTCTGCTCACGAAGCTGGGCCTGATGGGCAAGGCATCGTCCGAGGGGCATGCGGCGATCTTCCCGCCCTCGGACGAGGTGGCCGGATCGGACGACGATGCGCAGGAGGCATCCCCGGCCCGGCCGGGGTCAGGGTCGGATGACGGCACCGACTGGTGGTGGGCGCTGCCCGGCGCGGCGGCCGGAGCGGTGCTCGCACTGGTGCTGCGCCCCTTCGCCGCGCGACTGCCGATTGACCGTCTGCGGGGCGAGCCGGGACCGAGGCAGGAGCTGCGGGACGTATGACGGCTGACCTGGGTGGACGACTGCGGCTCACCCTGCTCGCGTCGGTGGCGGTCGTGATCTCGGCGACGCTGGCTCTGTGGGGCTCGGCCACGACGGCCGCGGCCGTCCCGGCGCAGCAGCGGGACGTCCCCGACGTGGCGATGGTCATCGCGGGCGGCACGGGGCAGACGAGGACACTGCGCTCCGGCGAGACGGCCTTCGCCGGGCTCTGGCAGCTGCTGGAGCCGATGTACGTGGGGACGCAGCGGGTGCCGGAGGACTGGGTCGAGGGGCGCCATCCGCCGATACGGATCACCGTGATCTGGGGACTGACGGGAGTCGGCGGCTGGCCACAGACACATCGGGCGCCGGGAGGGGATGTGGCCGTCCAGCGGCAGGACCAGCTCTTCGTGGCCGAGGACGGCACACCCTGGGTGCGTTCGGATCTGGCGCCGGACGTGGTGGACGACGACATCCGCTGGCATCGGGCCCCGCGCGCGGTCTTCGAGCGGCTGGACCAGGCTGGGCTGCTCGGTGATGCGGAGGATCAGCTCACCGAGGGCGCCGGGAACAGGGCAGCCGGGGGCGCCTGGTCCGGCTCGGTGCCGGGTGATGCCGGGTGGGCGTTGGCGGGGCTGGCCGTCGGGGTCGCGGCCGGGGTGGGCGGGACGCTGTGGATACGCCGCGCGGCGGCCCGGCCGGAAGCCGGACCGCCGCGGGAGGAGCCACGACAGGAGTTGATCGATCTGGACCGGTGAGGCCCTTGGCGATCGTGGTGGGCGTCAGCCCAGGTCGATCTCCGGGTACAGCGGGAAGCCGGCGACGAGGTCGGTGGCGCGGTGGGAGATCTCGTCGGCGACCTTCGGGTCGAGGACGTGAGCGGCCTTGGACGGGGCCCCCGACTTGGTCGTGCCGGGCTCGGTGGTGGTGAGGACGCGGTCCATGAGGGCGGCGACCTCGTCCATCTCGGCGGTGCCCAGGCCACGGGTGGTCAGGGCGGGGGTGCCGATGCGGATGCCGGAGGTGTACCAGGCGCCGTTGGGGTCGGCGGGGATGGCGTTGCGGTTGGTGACGATGCCGGAGTCGAGGAGCGCGGCCTCGGCCTGGCGGCCGGTGAGGCCGTAGGAGGAGGCGACGTCGATCAGGTTGAGGTGGTTGTCGGTACCGCCGGTCACCAGGGTCGCGCCCCGGCGCATCAGGCCCTCGGCCAGCGCGCGGGAGTTGTCGACGATGCGCTGGGCGTAGTCCTGGAAGGAGGGCTGCCGGGCCTCGGCCAGGGCGACGGCCTTGGCGGCCATGACGTGCGGGAGCGGGCCGCCGAGGACCATCGGGCAGCCGCGGTCGACCTGGTCCTTGAGGGAGTCGTCGCACAGGACCATGCCGCCGCGCGGGCCGCGCAGCGACTTATGGGTGGTGGTGGTGACGATCTGGGCGTGCGGGACCGGGTCGAAGTCGCCGGTGAGGACCTTGCCGGCGACGAGACCCGCGAAGTGGGCCATGTCGACCATGAGCGTGGCGCCGACCTCGTCGGCGATCTCGCGCATGATCCGGAAGTTCACGAGACGGGGGTAGGCGGAGTAGCCGGCGACGATGATCAGCGGCTTGAACTCGCGGGCGGAGGCGCGCAGCGCCTCGTAGTCGATGAGGCCCGTGGTGGGGTCGGTGCCGTAGGAGCGCTGGTCGAACATCTTGCCGGAGATGTTCGGGCGGAAGCCGTGGGTGAGGTGGCCGCCGGCGTCCAGGGACATGCCGAGCATGCGCTGGTTGCCGAAGGCGCGGCGCAGCTCGGCCCAGTCGGCCTCGGAGAGGTCGTTGACCTGGCGGACACCGGCCTTCTCCAGGGCGGGGGCCTCGACGCGCTGGGCGAGGACGGCCCAGAAGGCGACGAGGTTGGCGTCGATGCCGGAGTGGGGCTGGACGTAGGCGTGGCGGGCGCCGAAGAGCTCGCGGGCGTGCTCGGCGGCGAGGGACTCGACGGTGTCGACATTGCGGCAGCCGGCGTAGAAGCGGCGGCCGATGGTGCCCTCGGCGTACTTGTCGCTGAACCAGTTGCCCATCGCGAGGAGGGTGGCCGGGGAGGCGTAGTTCTCGGAGGCGATCAGTTTGAGCATCTCGCGCTGGTCGGCGACCTCCTGGCCGATGGCATCGGCCACGCGCGGCTCGACGGCGCGGATCACGTCGAGGGCGGAACGGAAGGCGGTGGACTCGGTGGAGAGGGGCTCGGCTGACATGGGGACCTCCGGACGTCGTGTGCAGCGATCACGGTACGGCCCAGGCGCACGGCACTCGGTCTGGACTCGGTCCAGGGGCCGCTCCCCGATGGTTCGTCCATCCCAGCGCGCCAGTCACGGCCCGTCGATCAGCCTACCGGGCAGGTCGGCCCGCCATGGCCGTGCGTCCACCATGCGAGCCACGATAGGAGGAGGCGGTACCGCACGCGTGAGGCAGGAAATGGACAGTGGCCGTGAGCCTCGTGACCGCCCGGACACGAGCCCTCGCGGTGGCGGAAACGGAGAGCCCCGTGAGTACGTCGAGCACCAACAAATCCCTGATCGCCGCGATCGACGCGCACAGCGCGCACAACTATCACCCGTTGCCGGTCGTGGTGGCGACGGCGGACGGGGCCTGGATGACGGACGTGGAGGGGCGGCGGTATCTGGATCTGCTGGCCGGGTATTCGGCGCTCAATTTCGGGCACGGCAACCGGCGGCTCCTGGCGGCGGCGAAGGCGCAGCTGGAGCGGGTGACGCTGACGTCACGGGCGTTTCATCACGACCGGTTCGCGGCGTTCTGCGCGCAGCTGGCGGAGCTGTGCGGGATGGAGATGGTGCTGCCGATGAACACGGGGACGGAGGCGGTGGAGACGGCCGTGAAGACGGCCCGGAAGTGGGGGTACCGGGTCAAGGGCGTCCCGGCGGAGATGGCGAAGATCGTGGTGGCCGGCAACAACTTCCACGGCCGTACGACGACGGTCATCAGTTTCTCCACCGACCCGGAGGCGCGGGCGGACTTCGGGCCGTACACACCGGGCTTCGCGATCGTGCCGTACGGGGATCTGACGGCGATGCGGGAGGCGTTGACGGAGAACACGGTGGCCGTGCTGCTGGAGCCGATCCAGGGCGAGGCGGGGGTGCTCGTTCCTCCGGCGGGCTATCTGCCGGCGGTGCGGGAGCTGACGCGGGAGCGGGACGTGCTGTTCGTGGCGGACGAGATCCAGTCGGGGCTCGGCCGTACGGGGCGCACCTTCGCGTGCGAGCACGAGGGTGTGGTGCCGGACATGTACATCCTGGGCAAGTCGCTCGGGGGCGGGATCGTGCCGGTGTCGGCGGTGGTGTCGTCGGCCGAGGTGCTCGGGGTGTTCCGGCCCGGGGAGCACGGGTCGACGTTCGGGGGGAATCCGCTGGCGTGTGCGGTGGCGCTGGAGGTGATGGCGATGCTGCGGACGGGCGAGTTCCAGGAGCGGGCGGCGCAGCTGGGCGAGCATCTGCACCGGGAGCTGGGGCAGTTGGCCGGGACCGGGCGGGTGACGGAGGTGCGGGGGCGTGGGCTGTGGGCCGGGGTCGACATCGCGCGGGCGTACGGCACAGGGCGGGAGGTGGCCGAGCAGTTGATGGACCGGGGTGTGCTGGTGAAGGACACCCTCCCCCACAGCCTCAGGGGCTCGGGCGGCGTCTCCAGGGCGACGATCCGTATGGCGCCGCCCCTGGTGATCGGGAAGGAGGATCTGGACTGGGGGCTCGCCCAGTTGCGGGGTGTGCTCGGGGTGTGAGCCGACAGGGCTCGCCGACTCCCCTTCGCCGTACAGCCGTACAGCCGTACAGCCGTACAGCCGTTAAAGGATCACGTGCGGTACGAAGCGTGCGTACTCGTCGGTGATCAGGCCGGACGACTCTCGGATGCCGAGGCCCGCCGACTCGTCCTCGACGACCCATGCGCCGAGGACGACGTGGTTGCCGTCGAACGTGGGGAGGGGGGCCAGCTGCTGGTAGCAGCAGGGCTCGTCGCGTACGACGGCGGCGGTGCCCTTCTCGTGGACGGTCACGCCCGCGCCCTCGCGGCCCAGCAGGGGCTTGGCGACATAGCCGGTCGTGTCCGCGAGTTCCCGTGGGCCGTCGAGGTGGACGGGGAGGAGGTTCGGGTGGTCCGGGTAGAGCTCCCAGAGGATGGCGAGGAGGGCCTTGTTGCTGAGGAGCATCTTCCAGGCGGGTTCGATCCACAGGGTCGTTCCCGTGCCGCCGCCGTTGTCGAGGGTGGCCAGGACGTGGTCGGCGAAGCGGTCGGTGGTCAGCCACTCCCAGGGGTAGAGCTTGAAGCAGCTGCGGATGAAGCGGAGTTGGGTGTCGACGAAGCGGCCGGAGAGGCGGTCCCAGCCGATCTCCTCCATGGAGATCCAGGCGGTGTCCAGGCCCGCCTGGTCGGCCGTCTCCTGAAGGTAGGCGACGGTCATGAGGTCCTCGCCGAGTTCGTCGGCCGAGGAGTAGGCGAAGTAGAGGGGACTGCCGGGCGGGAGCAGGGCGGACTGCTTCTTCCAGGCGGCGACGAGGCGTTCGTGGAGGGAGTTCCACTGGTCGGCGCCCGGGAAGCGTTCCTCCATCCAGAACCACTGGGGGGAGGCGGCCTCGACGAGGGAGGTGGGGGTGTCGGCGTTGTATTCGAGGAGCTTGGCAGGGCCGGTGCCGTCGTAGCGCAGGTCGAAGCGGCCGTAGACGGAGGGGAGTTCGGCGCGGCGGTGCCACGCCTCGGCGACGGCCTTCGCGATGCGCGGGTCGGTGATGCCGAGGTCGGCGAAGCGGTCGGCGGTGACGATGTGCTCGGCCGCCGTCAGACACATGGCGTGGAGTTCCTCGACGACCTCCTCCAGGGCCTCGACCTCCGGGAGCGAGAAGGCGTAGTACGCGCTCTCGTCCCAGTAGGGGCGCAGGGAGTCGTCGGGATAGCGGGTGAGGGGGTAGATGAGCCCCTGCTCCTCGACGGTCTGCTGCCAGCCGGGGCGGGGGTCGATCGTGTGGCGCTCCATGTCCTACGGTCCCGTTCAGCCGCCGCTGCTGCCGGAGCCCGAGCAGCCGAAGCCGCCCCGGTCGACGGCCTCGCTGCGGGTGAAGGTGCCGTAGTCGGCGCGGCCGTCGTCGGTGTCGGCGTCGTAGTACCAGGCGGCGTCGGAGCCGCTGGTCTTCTTCTTGCCGCCCTTGCCGTAGGAGGAGCCGCCGTACGAGGAGCCGGTGCTGCTGCCGGACTTGCAGTTCTTGTCCGCGATGATCTTGTAGCCCTCGTAGGTGTAGCTGTCGCGGTCGACGCAGCGGCGGTCGGGGTCGGAGCTGCACGAGGTCAGGGCGGCGGCGATGACTCCCATGCCGCCGAGCACGACCGTGCTCGAGCGCAGCCTGCGTCGGGTTTCGGGCGCCGCCATTCTGTGTCTCCCCCGTTGAAACTGGTGGTTCCGGTGAGCTGATTGTCCGTGGTTCGTCAGGCGCCCAGCCTAGAGATCGGTGTGAGTGCGGTTGTCGGCGGGGCCGGTGTCCCTCCGCTCACCTACAGTCGCTTTGTGTTGTTTGGGATGTTGTGTGCGCTGGGTGCGGCGGTCTGTTTCGGTGCGGCGACCGTGTTGCAGGCGATGGCCGCGCGGGCGGCGGGTGCGCAGGGGGGACGGGGTGGTGAGGCGGGGGTGCTGCTGCGGGCGTTGCGGCAGTGGCGGTATCTCGCCGGACTGGGGCTGGACGGGCTGGGGTTCGTGTTCCAGGTGCTCGCCCTGCGGTCGATTCCCATCTACGCCGTGGGAGCGGCGTTGGCGTCCAGTCTCGCGGTGACCGCGGTGGTCGCGGCGCGGCTGCTGGGGGTGCGGTTGCGGCGGCGGGAGTGGGGCGCGGTGGGGGTGGTGTGCGCCGGGTTGGCGATGCTCGGGGTCTCGGCGGGGACGGAGGGGGACACCGGGGGGTCGGACGCGTTGAAGTTCTCGATGCTCGGGGTGGCGGTGGTTGTGCTGGGGGTGGGGCTGGCGGGTGGGCGGTTGCCGGAGCGGGGGCGGGGGCTGATGCTCGGGCTGGCCGCGGGGTTGGGGTTCGGGGTGGTGGAGGTGGCGGTTCGGCTGATCGATTCGGTGGGTGTGACGTCGTTGTTGGGGAATCCGGCGACGTATGCGTTGCTGGTGGGGGGTGGGGCGGCGTTTCTGGCGTTGACTTCGGCGTTGCAGCGGGGGTCGGTGACGGTGGCCACCGCGGCGATGGTGATCGGGGAGACGGTGGGGCCTGCGGTGGTGGGGGTGGTGTGGTTGGGGGACCGTACGCGGGAGGGGTTGGCGTGGTTGGCGGTGCTGGGGTTTGTGGTTTCGGTGGCGGGGGCGTTGGCGTTGGCTCGGTTCGGGGAGGCGCCGGGTGGGGAGGGTGGGTGAGGGTTCGTCGTGGCTGAGGTGGGGGGAGGTCGCCCCCGCCGCCCCTACCCGTCCCGTCCCCGGGGGCTGCGCCCCCGGACTCCCGCTGCCGGCCCTGAACGGGCCTTGTCCTCAAACGCCGGACGGGCTGAAAGGCCCCCTCACGGCAACACCCTGCAAAGCGCCTCCAACGCCCCCGCCCAAGCATGGTCCGCCGGTGTCCCGTACCCCACGACCAGGGCGTCCAGTGGATCCGTCGTCGCCTTCTCGTGGCGGTAGGAGGTGAGGCCGTGCAGGGCCAGGCCCTGCCAGGTCGCTGCGTGGAGTACTGAGTGTTCCGTGTCGGGTGGGAGGCGTAGGACCGCGTGGAGGCCTGCGGCGATGCCGGTGACCTGGAGGTGGGGGGCGTGGGTGGACACGGCGTGGACCAGGGCGTCCCGGCGGCGCCGGTAGCGCAGGCGGGCGGCGCGGACGTGGCGGTCGTAGGCGCCGGAGGAGAGGAATTCCGCCAGGGTCAGCTGGTCCAGGACGCTGCAGGTGTCGGAGCCGCCCTTGGCCTCCGTGACCTCGTCGACCAGCGTCGGGGGGAGGACCATCCAGGCCAGGCGCAGGCCGGGGGCGAGGGACTTGCTGGCGGTGCCGAGGTGGACGACGTTGTCGGGGTCCAGGCCCTGGAGCGCGCCGACGGGCTGGCGGTCGTAGCGGAACTCGCCGTCGTAGTCGTCCTCCAGGACCAGTCCCCCGGTGCGGCGGGCCCAGTCCACCACCGTGGCCCGGCGGTCGCGGTGCAGGGGCACGCCCATGGGGAACTGGTGGGCGGGGGTGAGGAGGACGGCTCCCTGGGTGGTCAACTCCGCGGGGTTCGTGCCCAGTTCGTCGAAGGGGAGGGGCTCGGTGGTCAGGCCCGCCGCCGTCAGTTGGTGCCAGTGCGGTCTCAGGCCGTACGACTCCACCGCCACCGTGCGTGTGCCGCGCGCCCGCAGCACCCTGGCCAGGAGTTGAAGGCCGTGTACGAAGCCCGCGCACACCACCACGCGCTCGGGGTCGGCGCGCACGCCCCGGGCGCGGGCGAGGTAGCCGGCGAGGGCGGTGCGCAGGGCGGCGTGGCCGCGCGGGTCGCCGTAGCCGAGGGCCTGGTTCGGGGCGGCGAGGAAGGCGCGGCGGGCCGCCTTGAGCCACTCCGCGCGGGGGAAGGCGGCGAGGTCGGGGGTGCCGGGGACCAGGTCGTGGACGGGGCGGGGGCGCTCCAGGGGCGGGGTGGGGGCTCGGCCCTTCGGCGGGGTCACCATGCGGTCGGCGACCCGGGTGCCGGAGCCCTGGCGGGCGGTGAGCCAGCCCTCGGCGACGAGTTCGGCGTAGGCCTCGGCGACCGTGTTGCGGGCGATGCCCAGGTCGGCGGCGAGGGAGCGGGAGGACGGCAGTCGGGTGCCGGGGGCGAGGCGTCCGGTGCGCACCGCCTCGCGCAGGGCGTCGGTCAGGCCCCGGCGCAGGCCCGGTCCGGCCGGTTCGAGATGGAGGTCGACGGCGAAAGTGGCCCAGGGTTTTGCCATGGGAGTGGACCATACCCCTGGGCTGCTTCGCTTCTAGGGTCGAGCTCATGACGACCACCGAAGAGAGCACGGCGACGACCGTGACCTACGCGACCGAACCGACCCCGCGCCTGGACTGGGCCGCCCTCGCCCCCGATGTCTTCAAGGCCATGGTCCGGCTCGACGCGGCGGCCGGGCGAGGGCTCGATCCGGCGTTGCGTGAGCTGGTGAGGATACGGGCCTCGCAGCTCAACCACTGCGCGTTCTGCCTCGACATGCACACCAAGGACGCGCTCGCGGCGGGGGAGAGCGTGGAGCGGATCGTGCAGCTGAGCGCGTGGGAGGAGTCGCGGCATTTCTACACCGAGAGGGAGCTGGCGGCGCTGGAGCTGACGGACGCGGTGACCGTGCTGACCGACGGTTTCGTGCCGGACGAGGTGTACGAGCGGGCCGCCGGGCAGTTCGAGGAGGCCGAGCTGGCGCAGCTGATCGCCGCGATCAGCGTGATCAACGCGTGGAACAGGTTCGGGGTGACGTGTCGGCGGACGCCGGGGCACTACCAGCCGGGGCGGCATCTGTGACCGTGCGGACCCGGCTGCTCGACCCGGCCGTCGCGCGGGCCATGTCGGCGGTCAGCGCCGCCGCGAAGAAGGGGCTCGGCGATCCGGCGCTCGCCGAGCTGGTGGTGATCCGGGCCTCGCAGCTCAACCACTGCGCGTTCTGCCTCGACATGCATCTCGGCATCGCCCGCGGCCACGGGGTGGACGAACGTCGGCTCGATCTGCTGGCCGCCTGGGAGGAGGCCGAGGAGGTCTTCGACGAGCGGGAGCGGGCCGCGCTCGCGCTGACCGAGGCCGTCACCGTACTCACGGACGGGTTCGTGCCCGACGACGTGTACGACCGTGCCGCCGCGCACTTCGACGCGACGCGACTCGCCCATCTCATCGGGCTGATCGTCGCCATCAACAACTGGAACCGGGTGATGGTCGGCCGCCGGATCCCGCCGGGGGGTTACACACCATGAGCAAGATCCAGACATTCCGGACCCTGCACCGGAGGCCTTCCCCCGACGATCCCCTCGTCCTCCCCGGTCCTTGGGACGCGGCCAGTGCGCGGGTGCTGGAGGAAGCCGGGTTCCCGGCGCTCGCCACGCCCAGCGCTGGGGTGGCCGCGGCGCTGGGGTACGAGGACGGGCGGACGCCGGCCGACGAGATGTTCGCGGCGGTGGCACGGATCGCGCGTGCCGTGGACGTGCCGGTGTCGGCGGACATCGAGGGCGGCTACGGGCTGGCGCCGAAGGAACTCGTCGAGCGGCTCCTGGAGACGGGGGCCGTGGGCTGCAACCTGGAGGACTCCGAGGCCGGGGTGCTCACGGATCCGCGCCGTCACGCCGACTGGCTCGCCGAGGTGCGGTACGCGGCCGGGGACCAGCTCTTCGTCAACGCCCGCGTCGACACGTTCGTCCGCGGCGTCCCCGACCCCGGACGGGCCATCGAGCGGGCCGCGCTGTACGTCGCCGCGGGCGCCGACTGTGTGTACCCGATCGGCGCCCCCGTCGACGTACTGCCCCTGCTGCGGTCCGGCATCCAAGGTCCGATCAACATGCACGGCACCGTCACCGGGGACCCCTCGCCCACCGCGCTCGGCGGGCTCGGGGCCACCCGGATCACGTTCGGGCCGGGACTCCAGCGCAGGGCCACCGAGGCGCTGCGGGAGATCGCCGCCCACCTGAACTAAGGGGTCACGACAGCCACGCCTTCCACGTCGACTCGTGGCTGTCGGCCCACTTCTTCGCGGCCTCCTCCGGCGCCATCCGCTGTTCGGCGATCATCAGGGAGACCTCGTTCTGGTCCTCGGTCGTCCACTTGAAGTTCTTCAGCAGGGAGGCCGCCTCGCCGCCGCTGCGTGCGAAGTCGGCGTTGAGGTACTTCTGGAGGGGGGTGTGGGGGTAGGCGCAGGCGACCTTTTCGGGGTCCGCGTCGCAGCCCTCCTTGTAGGCGGGCAGTTTCACCTCGGTCATGGGGACCTTCTTGAACAGCCACTGCGGCTCGTACCAGTACGTCAGGAAGGGCTTCTTCTCCTTGGCGAACTGTTTGATCTGCGTGATCTGCGCGGCCTCCGAACCGGCGAACACCACCTGGTAGTCCAGGTCCAGATTGGTCACCAGCGCCTTGTCGTTGGTGACGTAGGACGGCGAGCCGTCCATCAGCTGGCCCTTGCCGCCGCTCTCCGCGGTGCGGAGCTGGTCGGCGTACTTGTTGAGGTTCTTCCAGTCGGTGACGTCGGGGTGGGCCTTGGCGAAGTACGTCGGGACGTACCAGCCGATGTGCCCGGTGACCCCGAGGTCGCCGCCCGCCACGATCGTCTTCTTGTCCTTGACGTAGCGCTGCTCCTGGTCGGGGTGGCCCCAGTCCTCCATGATCGCGTCGACCCGGCCCTGGCTGAGCGCGTCCCAGGCGGGGATCTCGTCGACCTGGACGGTGTCGACGCGGTAGCCGAGCTCGTGCTCCAGGAGGTACTGGGCGACGGCGACGTTGGCCTGGGCGCCGACCCAGGACTGGATGGAGAGCGTCACGGTCTTGGCGCCCTGCGCGTTGGCGAACGGCGAGGACTGCTTGGTCATGTCGGCCGCGCCGCAGCCGGTCAGCAGGGCCAGGGAGGACACGCCGGCCACTACAGCGGTGGTGGTGCGGATACGCATGTCACGCTCCCTTCTTCGTACGGCGTTCCGTCGGCTGCGTCACCCGGTCCAGCATCAGGCCGAGGCAGACGATCGCGGCACCCGCGACCAGACCGGTGGCCAGGTCGCCGCGCGCGAGGCCGGCGACGACGTCGTAGCCGAGCGCGCCACCGCCGACCAGGCCGCCGATGATGACGACGGCGAGGACCAGGACGACGCCCTGGTTGACGGCGAGCAGCAACGCCGGGCGGGCGAGCGGGAGTTGGACCTGCCGCAGCTGCTGGAAGGGGGTCGCGCCGAGCGAGCGGGACGACTCCAGGGCCGCCGGGTCGACCTGGCGCAGGCCCTGGGTGGTGATGCGGACGACGGCGGGCAGGGCGTAGACCACGGCTGCCGCGGCGGCCGGGGCACGGCCGACGCCGAACAGCGCCACGACCGGGATGAGGTACACGAACTGCGGCATCGTCTGGAAGACGTCCAGGACGGGGCGGAGCAGGCGTTCGACGCGGTCGCTGCGCGCGGCGGCGATGCCCGTCGCGAAGCCCAGGACCAGGGTGACGGCGACGGCCGCCAGGACCTGGGAGAGGGTGTCGAGGGACGGCTTCCAGACACCGAGTACGCCGATCGCCGCCATCGCCAGTACGGCGGTCAGGGCCGTGCGCCAGGTGCCGATCAGCCACGCCAGGGTGGCCACGATCAGCAGCACCGACCACCAGGGCAGCCACTGCAGGCCGTCGCGCAGGGGGTCGAGGACCCAGGTGGTGAAGTGGCCCGCCCAGTCGGCGGTGCCGCCCACGACGGGGACGCCGGAGTAGAGGTGGTCGGTCATCCAGTCGACGCCGCGGTTGACCGGCTCGGCGAAGTTCACGGTCCAGGCGTCGGGCCAGTCGAGGCGGCCCGCGAGACGTCCGGCGACGGCCACGGCGACGGTGCCGCCGAGGGCGTACAGCCACAGCGTCCGGTTGTTCGGCTGCGGTTCCTCGCCGAGCTTCTCCCCCGCCGCGCCGGTCACCCGGTCCAGTACGACGGCGAGCAGCACGATCGGGATGCCGGCCGCGAGGGCCGCGCCGACGTCGACCGAGGCGAGCGCCTGGTAGACGCGGTCACCGAGGCCGCCGGCGCCGATGACCGACGCGATCACGGCCATGGACAGCGCCATCATGATCGTCTGGTTGAGGCCGAGGAGGAGTTCCTTGCGGGCCAGCGGGATACGGGCGGTCAGCAGGCGCTGCCGTGCCGTGGTGCCGAGCGACTCGACGGCCTCCAGCACCTCCTTGTCGGCGCCGCGCAGTCCGAGGGCGGTGAGGCGGGCCATCGGCGGGGCGGCGTAGACGACGGTGGCGAGGACGGCCGCGGGCACGCCGATGCCGAAGACCAGCACGACGGGCAGCAGGTAGGCGAAGGCCGGGAGCACCTGCATGGTGTCGAGTACGGGGCGCAGTATCCGGTCCATACGGTCGGACAGGCCGGCGGCGAGACCCAGCAGGGCGCCGACGACGACCGAGGCGAGCACCGCCACGACCATGAGCGCGAGGGTCTGCATCGTCGGCACCCACATGCCGAGGAGCCCGCAGGCGAGGAACGCGACGCCGGTACCGGCGGCCAGTCTCCAGCCCGCGACGCGCCAGGCGACCAGGGACGCGGCGGCGGTGACGCCCGCCCATCCGGCCGCGAGCAGCACCAGGTACACGGCGCGTACGCAGAGCACGACCGCGTTGCTGATGTGCCCGAAGAAGTACAGGAACAGCGGGTGGCTGTCGCGGTTGTCGATGATCCAGTCGCTGACCTTGGTCAGCGGCTCGGAGACGTCGACGGTGAGGGCGCCCGGCCAGGTGCCGCTGGCCCAGTGGGCGTCGGCCAGGGGGACGAGGATCGCGGCGAACAGGGCGAGCGCAAGGAGCTTGCGCGCGCCCGGGCGTTTGAGGAAGCCGGGCACGACCGTGCGCGGGGCGGCAGCGGTGACGGTGGCCATCACACGACCTCCTTGGCCTGCTCCGTCCCCGCTGCGACGGGCCGCTCCGTCCCCGCCACGACGCCGATGAGCCGCTCGTGGTCGACCACGCCCAGGCAGCGTCCGTTCTCCATGACCCGGGCCGGGGCACCACTGCGCGCCACCGCCTCGATGGCCTCGGAGACGGTCGCCTCCGGCGCCAGCGCCGGCCCGCTGCCCGCCTCGTCGGCCGACGCGGTGCGCATGGCCGTACGGACGGTGAGGACCTGTTCGCGGGGGACGTCGCGGACGAACTCGCGGACGTAGTCGTCGGCCGGGGAGCCGACGATCTCCTCGGGGGTGCCGAGCTGGACGACGGCGCCGTCGCGCATCAGGGCGATACGGTCGCCGAGCTTCAGCGCCTCGCTGAGGTCATGGGTGATGAAGACCATCGTGCGGCCCTCCTCGTGGTGCAGGCGCACGACCTCCTCCTGCATGTCCCGCCGGATCAGCGGGTCGAGCGCGCTGAACGGCTCGTCGAAGAGGAGGACCTCCGGGTCCACCGCCAGGGCGCGGGCCAGGCCGACGCGCTGGCGCTGGCCGCCGGAGAGCTGGCCCGGCCTGCGGTGCTCCATGCCCTCCAGGCCGACCTTGGCCACCACTTCGGCGGCCCGCTCACGGCGCTCCGCCTTGCCGACGCCCTGGATCTCCAGGCCGTACGCCACGTTGTCGAGGACCGTGCGGTGCGGGAGCAGGCCGAAGTGCTGGAAGACCATCGCGGCGCGGTGCCGGCGCAGTTCGCGCAGCCGGGTCTTGTCCATGGCGCGGACGTCCTCGCCGTCGATGGCGATGGTGCCGGCGGTCGGCTCGATGAGGCGGGTCAGACAGCGGACCAGGGTGGACTTGCCCGAGCCGGACAGGCCCATCACCACGAAGACCTCGCCCTTGCGGACGTCGAAGGAGACGTCGCGGACGGCGGCCGTGCAGCCGGTGCGCTCACGCAGCCCGGCGGGGTCGAGGGCGGCCAGGTCCGGGTCGGCGGGGACGGTGTGCGCCTTGGGGCCGAAGACCTTCCACAGGTTCTCGACGGAGAAGACCGGGTTCTCGGTCGGCGGCTTGCGGGTCTCAGGGGTCGCGGTGCTGGTCGTCGTGCTCATCACGCCTCACCTCCAATAAGGTCGACGGCCTTCTCACCGACCATGAGCACCCCGATCATCGGGTTCACGGCGGTCATCGTCGGGAAGACGGAGGCGTCGGCGATGCGAATTCCTTGCAGGCCGCGGATCCGCAGCTGCGGGTCCACCACGGCCAGTTCGTCGTCGGCGGCACCCATACGGCAGGTGCCCGCCGGGTGGTACACGGTGTGCGCGACCTTGCGCGCGTACTCGCCGAGCTCCTCGTCACCGGTGACTTCGGGGCCGGGGCACACCTCGCGCTTGAGCCAGCCCGCGAGCGGTTCGGCCTTGGCGATCTCGCGGGCGATGCGGATGCCGTCGACGAGGGTGCGGCCGTCGTAGTCGTCCTCGTCGGTGAAGTAGCGGAAGTCCAGCGCCGGCTTCACGGACGGGTCGGCGCTGGTCAGGTACAGCCGGCCGCGGCTCTTCGGCTTGGGGATGTTCGGGGTCATGGAGACGCCGAACTCCGGGCGTTCGTAGCCCAGTCGCTCCGGATTGTCCGTGAAGGGGATCTGGTAGAAGTGGAACATCAGGTCCGGGCCCTGGTGTTCGGGGTCCCGGCGCACGAAGAGACCGGCGTCCGAGTCCATCGCGGAGTTGTCGGGGATCGGGCCGTCGGTCTCCCAGACGATCACCGACTCGGGGTGGTCGAGGAGGTTCTCGCCGACGCCCGGCAGATCGTGCACGACCGGGATGCCGAGGGCCTCCAGGTCGGCCTTGGGACCGACGCCGGAGTGCATCAGCAGGCGGGGCGAGTCGACGGCGCCCGCGCACAGGACGACCTCGCGCCGGGCGCGGATCAGGATCTCCTCGCCGTCCTTGGTGCGCACGTGCACGCCCTCGGCGCGGGTGCCGTTCAGCTCCAGCCGGTACGCCCAGGTCTCCAGCAGGATCGTGAGGTTCTCGCGCTCGTCCATCACGGGGTGCAGATACGCCACCGACGCCGAGGAGCGCTTGTTGTTCTCGGGGTGGTAGGCGAGGTCGAAGAAGCCGACGCCCTCGGTGAAGGGCTGCTTGTTGAAGCCGTCGACGCGCGGGACGTCGAGCGCCTCCTGCGCGGCGTCGACGAAGTCGCGGGCGATGGCGTTCCGGTCCTTCTCGTCGACCGGGACGATGTTGTTCTTCAGGCGTGCGTAATACGCCTCCATCGGCACCGGGCCCCAGCCCTTGGCGCCCGCGTCCTCCCACTCGTCCCAGTCGGACGGCAGCGGCTTGAAGGCGATGAGCGTGTTGTGGCTCGAACACCCGCCGAGGACCCGGGCGCGGCTGTGCCGGATGTGGGAGTTGCCGCGGGGCTGTTCGGTGGTCGGGTAGTCGTAGTCCAGCTCGCCGCCGAGCAGGCCCATCCAGCGGCGCAGGGTGAGGACGTCGTCGCGTCCGACGTCGCTGGGGCCGCCCTCGATGACGGCGACCGTGGTGTCGGGGTTCTCCGTCAGCCGGGAGGCGATGACGGAGCCCGCGGTGCCGCCGCCGATGACGACGTAGTCGTAGACAGGGGGGTTCTGGGACATGGGGAGGTACTCCAGGGAAAGTCTTGCGAGAGAGGGGCTGGGGAGCCGGATCAGCCGGTGAACCAGCGCACCGGCTTCGGTGCGAGGTTCTGGTAGACGTGCTTGGCCTCGCGGTATTCGGCGAGGCCGGCGGGCCCGAGTTCGCGGCCCACGCCGCTCTTGCCGAAGCCGCCCCACTCCGCCTGGGGGAGGTAGGGGTGGAAGTCGTTGATCCAGACGGTGCCGTGCCGCAGCCGGCCGGCGACGCGGCGGGCGCGGCCCGCGTCGGCGGTCCAGACGGCGCCTGCGAGGCCGTACTCGGTGTCGTTGGCGAGGGCGATCGCCTCGTCCTCGGTGCGGAAGGTCTCGACGGTGAGGACCGGCCCGAAGACCTCTTCCCGTACGACGCGCATCTCGCGGTGGCAGTGGTCGAGGACCGTCGGCTCGTAGAAGTAGCCGGTGGCGGGCCGGGTGCGGTCGGCCTCGGGGCGCTTGCCGCCGGAGCGCAGCACCGCGCCCTCCTTGAGCGCGGACTCGACGTACGCCTCGACCTTGGCGCGCTGCTGCTCGGAGACGAGCGGCCCGCATTCGACGCCGTCCTCGGTGCCGCGGCCCAGGCTGATGCGGGAGGCCCGGCGCGACAGTTCGGCGACGAAACGGTCCCTGACCGACTCCTCGATGATCAGGCGGCCGCCCGCCGAGCAGACCTGCCCGCTGTGGATGAAGGCGGCGTTGAGGGCCTGGTCGACGGCGGTGTCGAAGGCCTCGTCGGTGGCGCAGGCGTCGGCGAAGACGACGTTGGGGTTCTTGCCGCCGAGTTCGAGGGCGACCTTCTTCACGGTGGGCGCGGCGGCCTGGGCGACCTTGGTGCCGCTGATCAGACCGCCGGTGAAGGAGACGAGGTCGACGTCGGGGTGCTCGGAGAGACGGGCGCCCACGGAGTGGCCGGGGCCGGTGACGATATTGGCGACGCCGGCCGGCAGGCCCGCCTCGACGAGCAGGTCGATGAGCGCGATGGTCGTCAGCGGGGTGATCTCGCTGGGCTTGACGACGAAGGTGTTGCCGGCGGCGAGCGCGGGCGCGATCTTCCAACTGGCCTGGAGGAGGGGGTAGTTCCAGGGGGTGATCAGCGCGCACACGCCGACCGGCTCATGGACGACGACGCTGTGGATGTCGGTCGACCCGGCATCGACGACCCGGCCCGGGGCCTCGGCGGCGACGAGGTCGGCGAAGTAGCGGAAGGCGTCGGCGACGCAGTCGATGTCGACGCGGCCCTCTTCGAGGGTCTTGCCTGCGTCGCGGCTCTCCAGCAGGCCGAGTTCCTCGCGGTCGCGCACCAGCAGATCGGCGACACGGCGCAGCAGGGCGGCGCGCTCGGCGACGGGGGTGCGGGGCCACTCGCCCTGGCCGCCGTCGAAGGCACGGCGGGCGGCCTCGACGGCCAGATCGGTGTCCTTCTCGTCACCCTCGGCGACCACGACGAACGGCGCCGCGTCCGCGGGGTCGAGGATTTCACGCGTCGCGCCGGAGACGGCCGCCCGCCATTCCCCTCCCACGTGGATGGTGCCGCGCGCCTTGAGTTCCGTACTTTCCGCCATGATCGGTGTTGCCTTCCGTTCCTGTTCAGAGCCCCTGTGTCACACGTGTGTCACCCAGGGGACCGAGTGCGCCTGCCCCCGGCCTGCGGATGCATGCGCGATCCATGGCCGAAAGTGGGCTGTGTCACTGAACATGCGAACAAACCGGACGGAACGGTCACGACTACGGGGAGGGATCAGGGGGTTCGGAAATCGGCCGGCGGATCCTCGCCCACCCGGCCGTCGATGGACTCGCGGATCAGGTCGGCCTGCCCGGCATGGCGGGCGTACTCCTCCACGAGGTCGATCAGGACGCGCCGCACACTGGGCGTCCGGCCATCGGGCCAGGTCAGGCGGACGGGCTGGTCCACACCTCCCTCGGACAGCGCCTTCCGCAGATTCGCCCGGGAGCGGGCCACGGACTCCTTCCACTGTGCGTACAACTGCTCCGGCTCGTTCCCCGCAACCGACCGCCACTCCCAGTCGGGGTCGGCATCCCAGTCCACCACGTCCCACGGCGGCGGCAACTCAAACCCGAGCAGCCGCCGGGTGAGGTACTCGTCCTCGACGAGGGCCAGATGGTTGAGCAGGCCGCCGAGCGTGAGCGCGGACGGCGCGAGCCGCGCGCCCAGGCCCACCGCGTCCAGCCCCTCGCACTTCCAGGCGAAGATCCTGCGCTGCCGCTCCAGCGAGCCGACGAGGGTGTCGACCTCGCTGCCCGCGACGGGTGGCTCGGTGGGGACCGGCTCTTCGATGTCGTCAGTCATGGCGGCAGACTAGGAACCATTCCGGTCGATCTGCTTCCGGAATACGGAGCCGAAGGTGCGGTGCGTCCATGAAGCGGCACGACGAGAGCCCCACCGCCCGCGCCCTCCTGCTCCTGGAGCTGCTCCAGGGCAGCCCCGGCATCACCGCCGAGCGCCTGGCCGGTCGCCTCGGCGTCTCCGAGCGGGCCGCCCGCCGTTACGTCGGCATCCTGCGCGAGGCCGGCATCCCGGTGGAGTCCACCCGGGGTCCGTACGGCGGCTACCGCATCGGCCGGGGGCTGCGCCTGCCGCCGCTGATGTTCACACCGACCGAGGCGCTGGGCCTGGTCATGGCCGTACTGGACGGCCATCACGACGCGGCCGACCCGTCCGGCCCGGTCGGCGGCGCGCTCGGCAAGCTGCTGCGCGCCCTGCCCGAACCGGTCGCCCATCCCGCCGAGGCGGTGCGCAGGGTCAGCGCCCGCGGCGGACCCGGCGACGCCGCGCGCCCCGACCCCGACACCACGGCCACCCTCGTCCAGGCCGCCGCCGAGCGCCGGAGGCTGCGCCTCGGGTACCGGCTCGGCCCGCGCGGCGAACGCACCATGGAGGTCGACCCGTGGGCGGTCGTCGTCCACCACGGCCGCTGGTATCTGCTGTGCTGGTCGCACACCCGCGACGCACGCCGGGTCCTGCGCGTGGACCGGGTCACGACGGTGGCGGTGCTCGCCGACACCTTCGAGCCGCCGAACGGACTGCGCCCCCTGGAGACCCTTGAGGAGCACCTCTCCCAGGGCTGGAGCCACGAGGTGGAGATCGTGATCGACGCGCCCGTCTCGCAGGTGACCGAGTGGCTCCCCCGCAGCCTCGGCCGCCCCGAACCGATCGACGACCGCACCACCCGGCTGCTCGCCACCACCGACGAACCCGACTGGTACGCCGAGCGGCTCACGGCGATCCGGGCACCGTTCCGCATCGTCGGACCACCGGAGCTGCGGGACGCCGCGCTGGCGCTGGGGAGACGGCTGGCAGGGGCGGCCGGAACCATGGACTCCCCCGACACCTTTGACTAAAGTCAAAGATTATGGAGCAGGTATCGACCGACCAGCAGGACCATGTCAGTGCCTTCCGTCGCTTCAACCGCTACTTCACCCGCCGTATCGGCGTCCTGGACGACCACTACCTCGGCCAGGACCGCCCGCTCGGTGAGGCACGGCTGCTGTTCGAGGTCGGGGACGGCGCGTCCCTGCGTGAGCTCAGGAGCCGGCTCGGTCTCGACGCCGGGTATCTGAGCCGGATGGCCAAGGCGCTCCAGGCCCAGGGCCTGGTCCGGCTGAGCGCGCACCCGCGGGACAACCGGCTGCGCATGATCGGGCTGACCCCGGCCGGACGGGCGGAGGTCGAGGAGCAGAACCGGCGGGCGAACGTCGTCGTGTCCGACGTCCTCGACGGCCTCAGCGAGCCGCAGCGCGCCGAACTGACCGGCGCGATGGCCACCGCGCACCGCCTGCTGCGCCTCGCGGGCATCACCGTCGACCTCGTCGACGGCGCCGCACCGGACGCCCGCGCCTGTCTCGACGCCTACGCGGCCGACATCGACGAGCGGTTCCCCGAGGGGTTCGACAAGGCCGACCTGGTGCGGCCGAGGGAGGTGTCCGGCGAGGCCGGCGCGTTCTTCGTCGCGTACGAGGAGGGGCGCCCGGTGGGCTGTGGCGCGCTGCGGCGCCTGGCGGACGGCGTCGGCGAGATCCGCCATGTCTGGGTGCACCCTGCCGCCCGCCGCCTCGGCCTGGCCCGACGGCTCCTCGCCGCGCTCGAACAGGAGGCCCTCGCCCGCGACCTGACCGTCGTACGCCTCGACACGCACGCCGTCCTCACCGAGGCACAGGCGATGTACCGGGCCTGCGGATACACCGCCATCCCGGCGTACGAGGACAACGTCTACGCCAGCCACTGGTTCGAGAAGCGGCTGGCGCCCCGGGGGGACCGCCCCGTCAGCTGACGAACCACACGATCACGATGCCCATGACGACGACACAGAAGCCGAGGCCTCCCGCGAGCAGACAGCCCGCGGCGCCGTGCCGGCCGGTGAGCCTCGCCGCGAACGACCTCGGCGGGGGCGATGTCATGGGGGCCGGGGAGGTGTGGGGCCTCGGCAGGACCTGGGGAGTGGCCGGGGTGCTGTGAGGCGTCGGCTGGGTGGTCTGGGGTTGCGTCGGCTTGCCGTTCCCCACCAGCGCGTTCGCCAGCAGCCGGCTCCACACCACCGGGGGCAGGTCGGGGACCTGGCCGTTCGGCGGCTCGATGATGCTCTGCCGGAGCCAGTTGCCGGTGGTGGGGTGGGGGTCGCGGCTCATCCGGTACAGCAGTTCCTGGAGTTGGAGCTGATGACGCTCGTCCCGGGCCAGCGGCGCGACGGCCCAGGTGAACAGGCGTGCCGCACGCGAGGCACGGTCGGCTCCCGAGCGGCCGTCGACGCCCGGTCCGTGCGGCGTGAAGTACAGGTCGTTGCGCAACACCTCCGCACACAACTCATGCCGCACCTCCGGCGAACGCACCTGGACCCGGTGCGCTGACCCCAACTCGTCCAGCAGCAACTCCAGCGCCTCCGCCGGGAGTTCACCCGACCGCAGCTCCCGCAGCAGCAGTTCGTCGGGCTGTCTGCGCAACTCCGCCAGCAGAACGCTCTGCCCCATGACGTCACCGCGCCGGTGACCACGGAGGTGCTGGTGCAGGGCGGGGGTGGGTTGTTGCTGGGGAGGCGCGAAGAGGGGGCGCGGAGGGGGCGGGGGGCTTCCGTGGCGCTCCGGGTACGGGTCCGTATGCGCCGCCGGATACGGCTCCGAGGTCACCGCCGTACGGGCCGGTTCGGGCTCGGGCTCCGCGTCCCGCCCGGCAGTCACCCCCGCGTCCATCGGGCCGATCCCGGCATCCGGCAGCCGCGTCCCCGCCGGAGGTGTCCGGTCCGTGCCGAGGGTCTGCTGGAGGAGGGCCCGGCGGTGCTCCCAGTCCAGGGTCGCTCCGCCGGGGAGGGCCTCGGTCAGTTGCGGTACTCCGGGGCGGGCCTTGCGGTGGGCGAGGAGGTGCTTGACCAGTTGGGCCGCCGCTCGGTGCTCGAACCGGGGGCGGGCCTGCCTGCGGCCCATGACCCGGGCCAGTGGGCCGGAGCCGCCCGTGTCCGGTTCCCAGCGCGGCACGGCCATCAGCCGCAGCGGATGGGTGTCGAGGGTGTCGCAGGTGGCGAAGGTCCACTCCTGGCCCAGCCAGTCACCGAAGAGCAGGAACAGCCCGAGGTAGACCACCGGCACCGCGTCCCGGTCGGGCCAGTCGCGCGGGGCCTCGTCCTCCAGGAGGAGGGACACCCGCTGTGTCGGATCGCGGAGCAGCTCCGCCGTGGCGAGGATCAGCGCGTGCTCGACCTGCGGCAGCCGGTCCAGCATGCCGGGCAGCCGGTCGTACGCCAGCTCGTCGAGGAACGCGCCGTCGAACTCGGGCAGCCGCCCCGACGCCTGCTCGGCCTTCTCCTGCCGGCGCCAGCCGCCGTCGGCGAGCCCGAGGCACTGCCGGACCTTCAGCGTGGCCCGGTTCCCGACCAGGACATGGCTGACGGTGCTGGGCCGCCCGCCCCGGTCGACGGTGGGCCAGCGCTGGACGAGCAGGACGTCGCCGTCGCGGGACAGTGTGCGCACGACGCTCGGGCGGGCGGCCGCCGCGCCCGACACCCACAGCAGCGGGCCCAGCTCCCGGCCGATCTCCTCGGCGCGTTCGGCGTCGCAGGAGTGGGCGACCGCGTTCATGCCGGTGCCCTGGCGGCCGTGGTTGCCGTCCCAGCGGTAGACGACCTGCTGCACCGGTCCCCGGCTCTCGAAGTCGTTCACCGGACTTCCCCTCCCTCGGCTTCCTCGGGCTCCTCGGCCCCTTCCGGCCCGACGAATTCCTCGTCCCCGCTCCACGGCACCGCCTCCAGCGCGGGCGCCTCCCCCAGCGCCAACGCGTCGGCGCCGCCCGGCACTTCGATCAGCCCGTGCATGGCGAACAGCGACAGCAGCGGCTCCAGGACCCTTCGGGGTCCCGCACCCGCCGGGTAGCGGCCCTGGTCCTCCTGGCCGCCGGTGGCGGACGCGATGTGCAGGGTGCAGCGGCGGATCGCGTCGAAGGGCCGCAGCCATGCCTGGCCCGCGTGCCGGCGCAGCAGCCCGTACACGTCCCGGCTCTCCTCGCGGGTCAGCGCCGGGTCCGGGGCGGCGGACGGCGGCCGGGTCAGCCAGCGGTCGACGGGCGGCTGGAAGCGCAGGAGGTCGGCCTTGCCGAGCACCATCGCGGCCGGCACGTCCAGATAGCCGCCGTTCTTCGGCAGCCGGTCGAGGACCGTGCCGAAGGCGAGGTCGCCGTCCCGGTTCACCTCCACGCCCCAGCGCTGCCTGGCGTGGTCGAGCTGCGGCAGCGGCAGGGCCAGCGCCGGATCGACGACGAACACCAGGGCGTCGACACCGAGCAGGAACCGCAGCGCGGCATCGGTCCGCACCAGGTCCTCGCCGCCGAGGTCGAAGAAGGCGACCGGCCGCACCTGCCCCCGTGCGTCGGTGATCAGCAGCGACTCCACGAAACGCGCGAAGTCGTCCATGCCCAGCGCCGCCGTGTGGTCGAGGACCTTGCCGCCCCGCAGCGGCTGCACCCGGTCCCGTACGAACCGCGCGTGCTGCTCGGGATTGACGGACTGCCACTTCAGACCGTACGGCTCCAGACCGCCGTCGGTGATCGCCGCGATCATCTGGGTCAGCAGATGGCTCTTGCCGGTGGAGGACTGACCGACCATCGCCACGGTCAGCGGGCGGCCGTACGTCAGATAGGGCACCGGGATGTGGTGCGCGGGGAACTCCGGGTCCGCCGTGCACCGCTGGACGGCGCCGCGCATGACGTCGGCGCGGCGCACCGGGTTGTTGATGCCGCCCACGTCGAGCGACTTGTACTGCATACGGCTGTCGGTGACGAACAGCTTGGAGAGGTCGAGCTGGATCGTCTCCAGGCAGTACGGGCAGAGCACCCCGCCGTCCGTCTGCTCGGCCCGGGTCCCGGCCGGTGCCTGCCGTTTGAGCCGCAGCGCCTCCTCGAAGGCCTCGTGGTGCGGGCGGGTCTCGTCGGGCGGCACGGCGAGGCGGACACGGCGGGCGGCACCCGGCGCGACCAGGTCGAGCACCTGCGCGGGCGTGGGCCGACCGGCCGCTTCCGGGGCGAAGGCGTCGCGCAACGTCTGGTCCAGCTTGCGGTGTTCACCCAGATCCGGGGGCGGCCGGTCGGCGGGGCCGGGCCGTCCGGTCGCCAGCCGGTACAGCACCTGCGCGGCGCTCCACACCGCGTCCCGGGGATCGGTGAGCCCCTCGCCGCCGCGCTGTTCTGGCGGGCAGTAGGGGGACCGGCCCCAGGGGCGCCTCGGCCGGCCGATCCGGGTCATCGACTCAAGACCCCACAGCTGGACCCGGGCACCGTCCCAGAGCACGGTCCCGGGCGAGATGCCGCGCGGCACCAGGCCCTGCCCCTGGAGCACGCACAGGGCCTGCATCAGATCCCGGGTGAAGATCTCCTGGTCGGCGGCGCCCATCACATGGATGCGGGAGACGGCGGTGCCGCGCGGCGGGTCGTACAGCAGGAACGGCTCGGCCGTGTCGAGTTCGTAGCCGATGAGGCGGGGGAACAGCGCGGCGTACTCCGTGTCCCCGAGCACCTGGTTCAGGTGTACGGCGGTGCCGGCCTCGGTGTCCAGCAGGGCGCGGGCCGCCGGGTTCGCCGCGTCCTTGGCGCCCAGCCGGACCTGGACGCACTGCTGTCCCTCGTCGTCGAGCACGGCCTTGCGCAGCAGTTGGGGCAGCAGCTTGTCGCGCCGGAACTCCCGGCCGAACCGCACCGGGGTGACGCGCCGCCGCCCCGACGGCACGGTGAAGGCGAGCTTGTCCGGGCCCGGCCCGCCCGGCCCCGGCGGACGGGAGTGCGTGGTGCTGGTCACCGGCGGTCCTTTCGTTCGTACTTGTGCGGCGAGCCCGTACGGCAGGTGCCCATCACCAGCGGTCGCCGTCCGCCCGGTAGTCGGAGGCCGCCCAGTCGTCGGCGTCGGCCCGGTCGTACGCGATCGCGTCCGCGCCCTCGAACCCGGACTCGGAGCCGTGCCGGGCCCGGATCGTGTGGACCACGCCCATCCGCAGCGGGGTGAGCCGCACCAGCCCGGCATAGCGGCCCGTGGAGGTCCACAGGACCTCGTCCGGGTGGACCGAACCGCTCGCCCGCCAGGACTTCTCGACCTCATCGCGTACGGCCCTGGGCGCGAACCTGAGCCACACCGCGGCCGCCGGGTCGCGGCTGAGCAGCGTGCCCTGCTCGGGTGTGGACAACTGCACCACGGCCTGCCGGTCGGCGTCCGCCCCGACCAGTTCGGCCAGTCCGTAAGGGTCGGTGCCGAGGAGGTTCGCCGAGGTGGCGCGGAGGCGGTGCGGGGCGGCGAAGGGCGGCGGGGCCAGAACTCCGTTGTGCTGGAGGTGATGCCGGGCCGCGGACAGCAGCTCGTGGACCCGCTCCTCGGTGCGGCGGACGGCACGCGCGCCGGCCTGGCCGCGCTCGACGGCGCCCCAGTAGTGCTTCATGGCTTCGAGGGCGGCGTCCGTCAGATCGGCGGACAGGGTGGCGACCAGCTCGGGCCCGCCCTCACCGTTCTCCCGCTCCAGCCAGCGCGGCACGGCCTTGGGCCGGTTCGCCGAAGCACTCCCGGCGCGCTCCGGCTCACGGACCTTCTCCTCGGCGGGCTCGTCCCAGCCGTCGCCGTCCTCCCAGGCGTACACGCTCGCCCAGTCGCTCTCCGAGTCGTCGGACCCGGCGTGGCCGTCGTCGGACTCCAGGTCCGGGTCGCTGGAGAGCCAGTCGTCCTCGGCGTCGACCGCCGCCCCGGGCGTCGCGAGCCGCGCGGGCTCGGGCAGGGCCTCCGCCTCCGCCGCGTGCGCCGTCGCCCGCAGCATGCCGGCGACGGAACGGGCGGCGTCGGCGCAGTACAGCCGCTCCTCGACGGCCCAGTGCTCACGCACCGCCTCGGCCAGCAGGGCGTCCAGACCCTCAAGTGCCTGACGCAGTACGGCGATGGTGTGGCCCGGCGCCCAGGACGCGGCCGCCGCCCGCCACAGCCGGCGTACCGTCTCGACGGCGATCCCCAGGCCGACCAGCAGACAGACCGTGCCCGCCCAGACCGGCGAGTCGGTCGCATACCCCACGCCCGCCCCCACGGCGGCGCCGCAGAACGCCGCGACCCTCGGGGCCACGGCCCAGCGGCCGGGGCGTCCCGCGCCCCGCAGCCGGGCCGCGCCGAGCGCCGCCATGCCGACGAACAGCAGCGGCACGAGCAGCCCGAGGGCGAGGAACGGGCCCGACCAGAGCGCGCCCAGCAGCCCCGCCCCGGCCGCCGCCAGCGGTCCGGTCACCGGCAGCCCGGGCACCTCGGCGTCCGCCGCGCCCGCCGTCTGCCGGGCCACGGACTCGGCGGAGTAGGGGGCGAGTCTGCGCTGCAACGCCGTACCCGGCACGGGCTCCACCCGCCCGGCGAGCCCGGTGAAACGCTGGGCGACGGACCGGAGGGCGAGCCCCTGGCCCAACAGCTTCAGGGCGAACTCCCGCAGCCCCTCCCCGATCCGCTCCCCCATGCCCTCCGCCGAGGGCACCCGCAGTCCGAGGGCCGCGAGCCGGGTCGCCGACTCGGCGGCGGACGGTGCGGTGCCGCCGCCGCTGCGCAGGGCGGTGGCGACGAGGTCCCGGTACTCGTCGAGCGACTCGCGTGCCTGCTCGACCTCCGCCTCGAACGCCTCCCGGCGGGAGGGCCGCAGCAGACCGGGCAGGGTGCGCAGCCCGGTCATCGCGTCGTCGGCGTAGTCGAGGGCGTTCGCGCAGGCACGGTAGGCGTCGTCGGCGATGCCGCCGGGCTCGCGGTGCCCGAGGTCCCGGCCGGACCGGCCCGCCACCAACCCGCGCAGCGGCTCCGGCAGATCGGCGCCGGAGGAGGCGGTCAGCACCACGTCCGGCGCCAGCTCGTCGTCCGCGCCCGCGAACCGGGTGAGCGCGTCGCGCCAGGCCCGGTCGCGCACCTCCGCCGGCAGGTCCTGCTCCAGCAGCCGCACGCCGGGCGCGGCGACGGACCCGGGCAGCGCCTGGACGGTGTCCAGCACGCTGAGGTAGACGTCCGGGACCGACAGCACGTCCACCAGGACGGCCAGCGCGTCCGGGTCGTCGGGCGCGGGCTGCTCCAGCGCGGTGCGGGCGGACCGCAGATCGCCGGCCCACAGCAGCCCGGTGCCGGTGCCCCGCAGCACGGACGGCCGCAGCAGCCGGCGGTCGGGCTGGAAGTCCCCCTCCTCACCGGCGAACGCCCCCGGCGCGCTGCCCACCAGCAGCACCAGCACCCTGACCTCGCCCACCGCCCGGTAACCGGTGAGCAGTTCGTACTGCGTCTGGTGGTCGTTGAGCCCCGCCGGGGTGTCGACCACGAGAAACAGCGGATCATCCGGATCCGGCAACCCGGCCCGCCCCAACTCCTGCGCGACCCGCCCCCGCAGAGCGGCCCCATCATGCAACGCCGCGGCCCCGGCCCGCAGATCCAGCCGAATGACGGTCCCGAAGGACTCACCCCTGCTCACTGCACGTCACCGTCCCAGGGCACCCGCGGCCGACCGCCGTTGCCGTCCGCGTCGGGATCGACGTGGTCGTCGTAGTCACCGCGCCGACCGCCGGAGCCGTAGTCGTCGTAGTCCTCACGCCTCCCGGCCGCACTCCCCCCACGCTCGTCGCCGTACGGCCTCTCGTACGCGTCGTCGCGCGCCCGCGGTGTCACCGGTGCCGTCCCCCAGTCGTCCTCGTCCGGTGCCGGGCGGCGGGGCGGGCTGAAGTCGTCGCGGGTGCGGGGGGCGGTGGGGGTGCCGCCTCGGATGTGTTCCAGCAGGGTGCGCAGGGTCGGCTGGATGGCGCGCTGGTCGCCGAACTCGGTGTCCAGGGCGGCGGGCAGGGTCTCCGCCCAGAACTCCCAGAGCGGGCGCACCCAGCCCTCGACGCGCTCGCCGCCCTGTTGCCTGCGTTCGGCGAGGAGTTCCAGCTGGCGTGGGGCGACCTTCTCGACGAGGTCGACGAAGAGCGGGTGCGGTTCGCTGCCGGCGCGGGCGAGGCCCTCCGGCTGGGCGCCCATCAGTTCGCGGCAGTAGTCCTCGACGATCCGCTCGTCGTCCAGGACCGTCCAGCGTTCGTACGACCGCAGCAGCTCGGCCCAGCTGGACACGCCCCCGGGGAAGTCCCCGAGCCGCAGCCGTACGCCGGGCACGTTCGGGCCCTTCTCGGGGTGCAGGCGCAGCCGGATGCGGTCCGGGGAGGCCGGGTCGCCGTCCACGATGTCGACCTGGCCGTTCCACATGCAGCACAGCAGTCGGTGCAGGATGACGCGCCGGTCCTCCTCGCCGCTGACCATCCAGCTGTCCCGGTAGCCGAGCCGCTGCCGCCAGCGCAGTACGTCCTGGGCCTGCTCGGAGTCCTTCGCGCGGGCCCACTGGCGGAGCACCTTGCGGGCCTCGGGCACCTGGGTGAGGCTCATCTCGCTGCGGAAGAGGACGACGGTGATGGAGTCGCTCTCCACGCCCCGGTACTCGACGGAGTTCTTCGCGTCGGCGGGCAGGCGCAGCGTCTTGCCGAGGAATTCCTGCACCTCCTCCACGGCCTGCACCCGGGGGTGCGTGACCAGGACGCGCAGCAGGCCCGTGCCCTCCGGCGTGAACCCGACCGGCAGCAGCCCGGTCAGCTTGCGGCTGAACAGGTCGAGGGCCTCCTTGCTGACCTGGTCCTTGGCGTCCCCGTCGCCCGCCGCGGCGGCCAGCAGCGTGCCCATGGACGGCAGCAGCGGCCGCTCCTCCAGGTGTGCCCCGCTCTCCGCGAACAGACGGGTGATACGGGCCTCCAGCCGGCCCTTGACCCGGGCGACCGAGCCCTCCGGGTCACGCCGGCTCTGCGCGTGGACGCCGCGCCAGGTGTCACCGTCGACCAGCTTGAGCAGCAGCGCCGCCTCGTCGTCGTTGTCGCGCAGGCCCTCGCGGCGGATCAGCCGGTTGACGACGTCCTCGTAGAAATGGTTGAGGGTGCGCTGCGGCGGCAGCAGGTACGAGATTCCGGTGCGGTCCTCGTACAGTTCGTGCGCCTTCTGCTGGGCGGTCTTGCTCTCCTGGTCGCTGTGCCGGCGGAAGGCGCCCACCAGCCGCGCGAGGTCGGTTCCGGCGGCGTCGGCCTGCGGCTGCCAGTGCATCTGCTGTTCGCGCCAGGCCTCGTGCCACACCGTCCGGCAGCGCCACTGGTACCAGGCGTCCTGCTCCTGGATGGCCGCCTGTACGTCGTCGTCGCCCCAGCGGGCCGGCGCCAGACCGCCCAACTGGCCCTTGATGCGCGGGATCCTGGGCGGCAGCTCGGTCACCCCGGGCGGGCGCTGCGGGGTGCGGGCACGATGGTCCAGCATGCCGAGGAAGCCGAGCCGGGCGATGGGTTCCTCGCTGTCGGGGACGCCCCTGACGACGCGTTCGGCGAGGAAGGGGTCCACGGTCTGGAGCAGTTTGTCGATGGCGGGACGCGGCGCGAACCGGTCGGCCATCGCGATGACCGCGCGCTCGGCCTCGGCCCGCAGATCGGACAGCAGCCGCTGCATGTCGGCGATGCGCTCGCCGAGCGCCTGCTCGATGCTGCGGCCGCCGCGCGGCAGCGGATCGGGCTCGGGTACCGGCAACTGCCTGCGTTCCCACAGCTCTTCGAGGTGGGAGTCGGCGAACAGCTGCCGGATCATCGGCACCGCCTCGTCCCGCAGCGCCACCCGGGGCGCCTCCACCAGATCGGTGACCGCGAGCCGCAGCAGCCGTCCGGCGACCAGGTCGGCCAGTTGGTCCATGGGCGCGGTCATGGAGGCGACGAGGCTGGTGGAGACTCCCTGGCGGCCGATGCCGGTCGGGGACACGGCGCTGCGTTGCACACCCCGGTTGATGAAACTGGCCGCGAAGGTCTGGAAGTCGTCGTCGGCGGCCATCTTCCGGCCCCGGGAGCCGCCGTCGCCCAGTTCGGTGCCGATCAGCGACATCACCAGGGAGACGATGGAGCGGCGCAGGTCGTCGGGGCGGATGCCGGCGGTCGGGCTGAACAGGAACGCGGTGGGCAGGATGCCGGTGCGCAGCCGGATCGGGGTGGTGCCCGGGTAGCGGACGCCGAGCCCGAGCTCCTGGTCGAGGTCGCCGATCTCATGGCCCTCGGAGGGCGCGTTCTGCGTGTCGACCAGCCGGAACAGGTCGACCAGGGAGCGGGCCGCGTTGAGCTCCGCCTCGCGTCCGCCGCCGGTCGCCGCGGAGAACGACGACGGCATGACGACCAGCGGGTAGATCTTCACGCCGTCGAAGCGGCGCAGCTGGAAGGCGTGGTTGATGAGGTGGAGGTAGTCCAGGAAGATCCCGGCGCCGGTGCCGCCCGCCACCGAGAAGGCGACGAACACATCACAGCCGTTGACCTTGCCGCCGCCCAGCTCGCTCAGCTCACCGGCCGACTTGGCGATGGCGTCGATCGCCTGGAGCAGCGGTTCCAGGACGGGGGCGAGGCCGTGCCGGAGCGTGGCGAACAGTGCCGCGCGTCCCACGGTGGGCAGTTGGCCGGCGCCGGTGTGCAGCGGGGTGACCTTCGGTTCGTCGATGCGCGGCGGCAGCCAGTCGGCGACCTCGTCGCGCAGCACCGCCCGCAGCATCTTCGTCACCTCGGGGGAGGCGTCGAAGTTCGGCAGCAGATTGTGGGTGGCCCGGGAGGTGCGGGCGTACGCCGCCCGCAGCGACGGGTCCACGTTGAACTGCGGCAGCCGCTGCAGATCGCTCTCGCTGTAGTCCGCGTACACGAACTGCAAACAGTCGGGCAGCTGGAACGGGGCCTGTCCGTTCTGCCGGTGCAGCGCCATGCCGTCCGGGCCGCACAGTTCGGCGCGCAGTCTGCGTTCCAGCTCGGCACCGACCAGTCCGCCGGTGCCGCCCAGGCCGACGAAGAGCATCGGCTGGAAGATCTTCATGGGTTCCTCCCCGCTACACGGCCGCGGCGGCCGCAGGTTCGTGCGTCACAGGTATGGGGTGAAGGGGCTGTCGTTGCCGCTGTCACCGGGGCCGGCGCCGACGGTCGTCGGCCTGGGGCGGGTGCCACGGCTGTTGCGGCTCGGCCTGGTGTCCTCGCCCAGGGCGAGGCTCAGGGTCTCGGTCAGCTGGACCTGGCCACCGGCGACCAGCGGTGTACGGCCGCTGCCCTTCCTGCGCAGCACCGCCCCGCCCTCGCGGCTGCGCTGGACGGCGTACTGGCCGTGCGGGCGGCGTTCGATGCGCGGGCTGCGATGGGCCTCGACGACGGTGAACTCGTACCACTGCTTGTTGTTGCCGTGTCCGGCCGGATGTTCGTTGACGACGCGGCCGTCCTCCGAGAGCAGCTGGAGCATCAGGCCGTACGGGTCCTTGCGCTTGTTCCGCAGCCGCCGCCAGGCGACGAATGCCGCGCCGGCCAGCACCAGCACGACGGCGGCGGCGACGACCACCCACCAGTACTTCTCCCAGAGACCGGGCTCCGGCGTGACCCGCACCGACAGCGGCTCCCGTTCGAGGGCGCGGTCGTCGTCGGTGGTGTCGGTGACGGTGACGGTCCCGGCGAGGTCGAGCCCGTCGTCGCCGAGCCGGTCGCCGAAGGCGCCGTCGGCCGCGACCTGGACCTTCACCTCGCGGGTGCCGGACTCGCCCGGCTTCAGCGTGATCTCGTGGGGCTCGACGGACAGCAGCCCGTCCTTGACGTCGGCGAGGGACAGCCGCAGCTTGTGCTCGCTGTCGGTGGTGTTGTGGACGGCGAGGCTGCCGGTGACCGTGTCGCCGGGGTTGGTGTCAGCGTCCGGCAGGTCGAGGGCGGCGGTGACGGGCAGTTCGCCGGGCGCCACGACGCCGTCCTCGTCGCGGGTGTCGGCGCGCAGGCCCGAAGCGGTCAGCGTGGCGCTGGCCTTGAGCGCCCCGTCGGCGTCCTCGGGGACCTCGACGGTGCCGGTGAAGGAGCCGTCGCCGGCCTCGGGGTCGGCGCCCTTGCCACGGTCGGCGAGATCGATGGGCAGCGGCGAGAAGCCGTCCCCGGCCAGCTCGCCACGCACCCGCAGCCCCGCATAGTCGCTGGGGTCCTTGATCTCGTAGCCCTCGCGGGTCTGCAGCCGCATGGTGACCGTGACCTTCTCGCCGGCCTGCGGCGAGGGCGGGTCCATGGTGAGGGCGCCGCGCAGTTCGCCCTGCCACAGCACGCTGACGGCGACGGGCAGCGAGCGATGGCCCTCCGGGGCCTCGGCCTTGACCTTCCAGACGCCGGGCAGCGGGTCGACGATCTTCAGCGCCTCGACGGTGCCGGAGCCGCCCGCGAGCTCGAAGCGGGACTTCTTGAACGTCCCGTAGGTGTCGGGGATTTCATCCCCGCTGGGGTCGATGTAGGTGATCTTCACCTCGGGGTCGCCCTTGTCGACGACGATGCTGCCGACGGTCGCGAGCGGGGAGATGCCGATCTCCAGGGTGGCGGGGGGCCGCTTGCTCGGGCCCTCCTCATGCCGCAGACAATGGGCGGCGGCGAAGATCTTCTCCAGCGTGGTGCCGACGTCGTCGGCGCCGGAGACCTTGTGCGCCCGGGGTGTCGCGGAAGGCAGTGCGACACAGCCCTTCCTGAACCCGCCGGCGGCGATCTGGTCGAGCTGCCGCTTGTCCGGGTCGGGACCGAAGCCGAGCGGCCAGATCTGCACGTTCTGCGCGGCGGCGTCCTTCAGCGCCTCCTTCAGCTGCTTCTCGCCCTCGGCCTTGCGGTGCGCCGGATCGCCGTACTTGGGGCTGTCCTCGACGTCCATCTTCCCGTCGGTCAGCAGGAACAGCACCCGGGGCTCCGACGGATCCGACCCATCGGTCAGGTCGTGGACGCCCTGCCGGATGGCGCTCGGCAGATCGGTCCCGGTGCCCTGGCTCTCCTTGCGGCTGCGCAGCTTGTCGACGCAGTCGCCGACGGTCTCCCGTCCTGCCCGGTCCAGCGTGGTGCGCGGGCACACGGGATCCACCGCGCGCTGGTCGTCGGCCTCGGCTGCGGCGAAGCCGAACACCGTGACGTGCGAGGCCGAGGAGACGTCGCCGAGCGCGATCCGCTTGGCGGCGGCCTTCTCCGCCTTCATGTCGGCGGGCGCGAGACTGGCCGACTCGTCCACGGCCACCGCGTAGTTGACGGCCGGGAACGCGGGTGCGGAGTCCGCCGCGGGCACCGGATCCTGACCGGCCGGTGCCAGCAGGGACACGAACACCGCGGCGCCGCCCAGGGCCGAGGCCACGGCGCGGCGCACCCGGGGCCTTCCTGTCTGCCGTCTTCCCGTGACTCGTCCCACGGCCGTCCCCTTGGTCTTCTTGGTGTTCGACATGCGTGCCTGAGGTTGCTGCTGCGCGTGTGGCGTGTAGGTGGTGACGCATCCGCGTTCTGCCTGGTGCGTGCGCCTGTGCTGTGCGGTGGTGCGTTGGCGTGTGTGCGGTGGTACGCCGATGTCGCGTGCGCCGGTCCGGGATCAGCCCGAGGTCAGACCCCAGACGACGGCCAGCACCGCGGACGGGGCGAGCGAACCCACCCCCCAGCGGATGGCCCGGTACTTGGCGGACAGGATCGAGCTGACGTCCACGGCCTGGATCAGCAGCCATGTGGCCGGGTCGCGCCCGGCCTCCACGACCCGGGCGGTCAGCCGCTCCAGGTCGTGGGAGGCCACCAGGTCACCGAAGTACGTCACCCCGTCCCCGCCGCGGACCGTGCCGGTGCGCGGCATCAGCGCCGCGACCAGTGCGGCGACCGCGACGGCCCACAGCAACCCGGCCGGTACGAGCGTCACATCGGCGAGCCCGTCCCAGCCGGGCGCGCCGCGCCATCCGGCGAGGAACGCGGGCAGCGCGAGCGTCCCCGACAGCAGTACCGCCGCCTTGGAGTCGGCGCGCCCGAGATCCTCCCGCACCGTCGCCAGCAACCTCTCGGCGACGATGCGCTCCCCCGCCCGGTCATCGTCGTGCCGACCCCCGTCCGGCACAGGAACGACCGGGTCGGGGGAAGTCCGTGCCGCGCCATCGGCGCTCATCGGTCCTCCTCCGCCCAGGACCAGCCCTCGTCCCCACCCCGTCTACGACGCCGCGGACGCTCCCGCTCGTCATCCGGGTGGTACGGCTCCGGCCGGTAGGTCCGGGGCCGGTCCCCGGAGCGAACCCCATCCTCACGCTCCCCACCCGGGACCGGTCCCGAGGAGCCGAACCCCTCCCGCCGGTCACGGGAGCGCGGTTCGCCATCGGGATCCGGCTCCGGATCCCGATCCGGGTACGCCCCCGGCGACCCCGAGGCATCCAACTCCGGACGGTGCGCCCGACGTCCGTCGCGAGGGCGCGGCGGTTCATCGTCATGATCCGAGCGATACGTCCGCCGACGGGCGCGGGGCTCGTCGTAGTCGGCGTCGTCCCCCGGGTACGGCTCCCCCCGTCGCCCGGACTCCCCCCGAGCCCTCTCCCCCCTCCGCGACGGCCGTCGAGGCGGTTCGTCCGATGCCCAGTCCGGGTTGAAGCCGGCGCCCGATCCCGCGCTCAGCTCACTTGGGCGGCGGGCCGGGATCGTGCCGATGGGGCCGACCATGGGGCGGCCGTCGCCCTGGTTGAGGAGGTTGAGGACCTGGGTCTCGACATCCACCGTGGCGAGTTCGCCGCGTGCGGCCATGGCGAAGAGGCGGGCGACGCGCTCCTTCTCGTCCTGGCGGCCCTCCTGCCGGATCTTCTCCAGGAAGTCCTTGGCGCCCTCGGGGTCCGCCGCCAGCATGAAGCTGAGCTGTTCCAGTTCCCCGCCCTGGAGCATGCGCCGGTACGACTCCTGCCGCAGCCGGATCACCTTGGCCTGGGCGTGCGCGTCCCGTTCCTCGTCGGCGTGCTCGATGGTCCGGTCGTCCACCCGCAGCCGCACGTACAGCCGTACCCGCAGCCCGAGTTCGGAGCCGAGGTCGGCCCACCGCCCCCCGCTGCAGTCACGCGTGATGGCACGGTTCGCCTGCTCCGCCTCGGTCACCCGATAGGTCGTCGTGACCTCGCGCAGCCGCTCCAGGACGGGCGCGGTGAGCCTATTGGCGACGTCGGTGACGACCTCCAGGGCCGCCAGGTGCGGGTCGGTCACGGTCCACTGGATGTCCACCTCGGCCTTGAAGAAGGTCGTGCCACCGGCGGCGGGCAACTCCATCTGGAGCGGGGTGACATACGTACCCAGCGCGATCTCGCAGATGCTGTGCGCCCGGGCCAGCATCGGCTTGTCGACGTGCTGGACCCCGGTGGCCCGCGTCACCGTATAGCCGCCGTTCCGGTAGAACTGCACCATCGCGGAACGGGGACTCACCCGCGGATACCCGTCCGTCATCGGGTTGAAGTCCCGTACGAACGGCCCCGCGGGGGCGTCCGACTCGGCGCCCGCCGGCTGCTCCTGCTCGGACTGCTCCTCCGCGCCCTCCGAGCCCTCCGCGCCCGCCGCCTCGTCGTCGTTCTCAGCCATGCCTCTCCTCCTCGCGCGTGCGTACCCGACGCGGCCCTGACCGGCGCGACCTGTCCTCCGGCTCGACGGCGAGCCACCACAGTTGGCGCGCCTTCGGCTCGGGGAGCGGCTTCTCGGGGTCGTTCATCATGCGGCGCAGCAGCCAGTCCAGCCGTCGCCGGTCGTGCTCCTCGGTGGCCAGCGCGGGCAGCAGCGCCGCCAGCCCCGGCCGGGTCCATTCGTCGCCGTTCTTGCGCTCGACGGAGCGCAGCAGGTCCTCCAGCGAGTCCATCGCCACGTCCTTGGAGCGGGCCGTGTTCTGCGCGGTCCACATCAAGTCGGCCATGGGTTCGACGAGTTCGGGCCGGACGGCGGCGAGCGCCAGCGCCACCGGCCAGTCGCCGCGGTCACCCCACGGCGAGTCGGCGCCGTCGAGGAACGCGTCGGGATCGTCCGTCAGCAGCTCGTCCACCGTCGTCGCGGCGAGCCGTACCGTCGCCGCGAGCCCCAGGTCCTGGTACGGCTCACGCTTGTGGTGGGTCCAGTCGGCCATCCGCGCCAGCACCTCCGCCGCGTCAGGCCGCGCCAGCAGCCGTACGGCGTTGTGGGAGGCGGCGACCTTGCCGAGCCCTTCGTCGTCGTCGCGGACTCCGATGCGGGCCAGCGCGTCCAGGGTGTCGTCGGTGCTGGCCGCGGCGTTGCCGTAGCCCAGCGCCCAGGCCGCGGTCCAGCGCTGCGACAGGGTGCCCTTGCGGCTCCAGTCGCCGATCAGCCGGTGCACCGCCTTGCGGTGGGAGTCATGACCGGCGGCCTGGTCGAGGGTGGTCGCGGCGAAGAGCAGCCGGCGGTGTGTGGTCGCCTCGGCGAGCGGGCGGATCAGTTCGGTGTAACCGTGGTCGAAGTCCCGTACGCACAGCTCCCCGGCGGCGACCGCGGCGCGCATCCACACCTGGTCGCGCGGGTCGTCGGCGAGCAGCCGCAGCCAGCGCACCACCGGTGCCCGCACGGGGAAGTGCCGTTCCCACAGCTCGGTCAGCACGGCGGAGGGCAGGGCGCTGCCGCGGTAGTAGATCAGCCGCGCGGGCACGTCGTGCCCGTCGACCTCGACCTTGCCGTCGGTGAACTCGGCGCGGGAGAGCGCCACATCGGCTTCCGGGTCGTCGCAGAACAGGGGGCGGGCCGGGGTGTGGTCCGGGTCGGACTGCACCGACAGTTCCCAGGTCAGCAGGTGCGCGGCGGCGGCCACGGCACTGTGCGAGGCACCGCCGAGGACGGCGAGCGCGATCCGGAAGGCGACGGGGTGGAACAGCGTGGCCGTCCCCGACCGCACCGCGCCCCGCTCGGCCGCGTCCGGCCGGGCCGTGAGCGCGGTCAGCGCCCGGTCCACGCCGGCGAACCATTCGTGCGCCTGCTCGGCGGCGATGCTCCGGCACCCGGAGAGCAGATCGTCGCGGGAGACGTCGCCCAGGACGTGCCCGGCCAGCAGCGAGGCGAGCAACTCGGCCTCGGCGGGCCGCAGATCGTCGAGCCCGACCGCGTCCGTGACCTCGGACCCGCCCGCGAGTTCCTCGGCGCGGGCCAGCAACTCGGCCAGGGGAGCATCGCCCTCCCGTGCCTCCGCGGCACGTTCCTCCAGCCGCTCACGCAGCCGGGTGGTGAGCAGTTCCTCGGTGGGCGCGGGCGGGCAGAGCATGCCGTAGCGCCCGGCGAGCAGCGGGTTCGCGGCCGACCCGACGGTGACGACGATCACCGCGAAGGCCTCGCGGCGGGCGAGGGCCGCGGCGAGTTCATCGAGGTCCATCTCGTCCGGGGGCAACGCGTCGGCCCGGTCCAGGGACAGCTCCAGCAGCAGACCGGCCCCCCGCCACTCCTGACCGCCCTCACCGTCCAGCCTCTCGGCGAGCTGCCGGACCCCGCCGTCCGAGTCGACCCGGCGGATCCGCGCGGCGGGCTCGGTGCCGGTGCCGTCGGCCACGGCGGTGGTGACCTCGTCGAGCAGCGAGAGCGCCGTACTCGTACGTCCCGTGCCGGGCGCGGCGCCCAGCACCAGCAGCCGCCGGGCACGCAGCGCGTTGCGCAGCCGTACATACCCCTCCGGCGCCACATGCGCCCGGCGCAGCCTGCGCAGTTCCTCCTCGGGCACCGGCCCGCTGCGCATACCGGCGCCGGGGCGGCGGGCGCCCAGCAGGAGGTTGATGTTGTCGCCGATGTGGGCGCGGTTGAAGTAGGTGCGGTCGAAGCGGTTGAGGTCCCCGCCGACGTCGAACAGCAGCCGGGTGGCCCGCCGGGTGCGGGCGGCGGCGGCGAGGTCGGTGGTCGAGTCGTCGCCCTCGTCCTCAGCGAGGGGGTCGCGGGTGTAGGCCTTGAACCGCCCGGCGGCGCGCTCGCGTTCCTTCTCCCGCTCGTCCGCCTCCTCGTCCTCGTCGGCCTTCTCGTCGCCCGGCTCCTTCTCGTCGTCGCGCTCCCGGTCGTCCCGGTCCTCTTTGCCGCCCTCGGCCTTCCTCTCGTCCGCGCCCTTCGGACCGTCGTCGGACGACCGTCCCCCACGCGGCTCGTCGGGGCCGTCGCCGCCCGCCTGCTCGTCGTCGCTCACCCGGCTCAGCCCCTTCCCTTCTCGGCGTCGCGGTCGGTGTTCCGGCCGATGTGCACGTCACCCCGGTAGTCGTTGTGGTGGTTATGGGACAGGTCGCCGATGACGTTGTAATGAATCCCGCCGTGGGCGGGCCGATGGCCGGACATCTGATCGCCGACGACCTCGAACTCGTCGTTGTCATCGGCTTCGTCGCCCTCGCCGCCCTCGCCGCCGAAACCGTCACCGACGGGCGCCGCCACCGCCCCGTCCCCCGCGATCTCCGGCGCGGGCCGCCCCGGCAGCCGGAACCAGGCCGTCACCTCGCCCTCCTTGAGCTCCAGCCGGGCCGGCGCGTAGTGCGCGGGCTCGATGAACTTGCCGCCCGCGTCGACCACGTCCTCGTACAAGGACTGCGAGGTCACCAGCACGAGGTCGGCCTTCTCGGTGTCGAGGAGCCGGCGGGCGACGGAGGAGTCGGCGAGCCGGCAGGCGAGGTCGACGGCACGTCCGCTGATGCCCCGCGCGTCGTGCCGGACGGGTCCGACGTGCATGCCGATGCGCAGCCCGAGGGGGACGGCGAGGTCACGGTTCTCGTCCCGCAGGTTCTCGTGCACCTCGACCATCCACAGCCCGAGCAGCCGCGTCACGGCGACCCGTCCCGCGACCGACACCAGCACGCCGTCGCCGCGGTCCTCCAGATGTACGGCGTCCCGGGGGACCTTGGCGTGGCTGAACGCCGACTCCAGCACCCGATATATCCGGGCCCGCATGCGCGGCTTGTCGACGTCGCCGTACTCGCCGGAACGTCTGGCGTCGACGCTGATCACCAACTCGTAGTGCGCTTCGGCGAGTTCCGCCGCGTCGTCCGCCGCGTGTTGGTTCACCCGTGCCCCCTGCGTGTTCTGTTCGCTGCTGAAGAGGCGGTTCGAGGGAATGCCCGACCACCCGGAGAAGGTGCTGGTGCTGGTCCCCCCAGGTTCGGGCCCTGGGCGAGGGACGTCTGTAGCCGTTTACACACGGCGGGGCATGGGTCTACTCCTGATGCCCGTCCGCGAGGAGGGTGAGCAGTCCGGGGTCGAGGATCTCCACCATCCGGTTGCCGGTGCGCACGATGTTCTGGGTACGCAGCAGCCGTAGGGCTTTCGCCACGGCTTCGCGGGTGGCCCCTATCGTGGCGGCGAGTTCGTCCTGGGCGAGATGGACGACGGGGCCGGAGGCGTAGGGCACGGAGGGGTCGAGGCCGGAGAGTTCGACGAGGCGGCCGGCCAGGCGTTGGAGCACGGTGAGCGAGGCGAGCGCGGACCGCTCCTGGTCGGCGCTGCGGAGCCGGAAGGTGAGCTGGCGTATCACCAGACCGCTCACCCGGGGATGCAGGGCGAGATAGCGGCGGAACGCGTCCCCGGATATGACCTGGGCCTCTATGGAACCCAGTGCGCGCACGGTGGCGCTGCGCGGATGCTGGTCCAGCGCGGCCATCTCGCCGAGCAGTTCGCCGGGACCGCGCAGGCCGAGTATCAGCCGCGTCGCCCCACGGTCGGTCACCACGGAAACGGTCACCCACCCCTGAATGATGATCACGACGTGACTGGAGCGGTCTCCCTCGGTGAGCAGATGGGCATCGGCCGGATAGCTCTTCCGATTGCCGAGGGCCATGACGCTCTCGTGTTCCTGGGGAGTCAGAGTGTGCGCGAACGCCAGCTCATTTCCGAGCAGCCCCATGGCCGGTCCCCCGCCGCAGTCCGGACGCCTGGATTTTCGATGGGTGTCGATGGTGACAGGGCGAAGGTCCGCGCCGAGCGGATTGCGCCATACCAGGGGTACTGGCCGGTAGTTACGGATTGCCAGGTTGGTGGCCAGGTGCCCACTCTCACCCACCCCCGCTGACCGGCCCCAGTGGTCTGCACCACACGCACACGCCGAGGATCGAGGGTGAGGTCAGCCACACCACCGGAGTGGCCCACCCCTCCCCCGCCGGATCCGGCCGAGGGAGGGAGAGTTGGCGAGAACTCGGGTTTGGGTGCCGAGGGAGGTGATGGGGTGGTGGCGGCAAGGTGAGGGGTTGGTGTGGCGGCGGAAGGCCACGAATCGCAACCGCCGAGCCCCTCATTTTCCTCGCTTACGAAGCACGGCCCGCCGCCGCTCCTCCTCGGCATCCCAGAGCCGTTTCAGCTCCAACTGCCGCTCATCGAGCTCGACGGGCTCATCCTCGCCCCAAGTCAGTTCCGGCTCTCGAATCCCGCCAGCAGTCCGCGAGGATCGAAGGTCACCCGGATCCGGGAGACCTTCCCGTCCTCCACGTGCATCCAGTTCGCCGTCGGCGCAGGCGGCGCGACGCTTGTGTGCAGGTCGAACCAGGTGATCACGTCATCGCCTTCCGCCACCCGCACCTTCACGTCGATCTTCTCCAGCACCTGACCGAGCCCCTGCAGCCCGGCGAGCGCCTCCTCCACCCCCGACGCCGTTCCCAGCGCTCCGACGAAGTCGACATCGTCGGCCAGCAATCCCCGTAGGGCCTCGAAGTCGCCCGCCTCCCAGGCGGTGAAGTAGGTCTCGGCAAGCTCTCGCGCAGTCTTCGTCGTCGTCATGCCTCCACCCTCCAACCACCTCACCCATCCGTCCAACAGATAGATAAGATGGCATCTATCATCAGTGAGTATGGAGCTACACCAGCTGCGCTACTTCGCCGCGATCATGGACGAGGGCACCTTCACCGCCGCCGCCCATCGCCTGCACGTCAGTCAATCCGGCATCAGCACCCAAGTGGCCAAGCTGGAGTTGGAACTGGGCCAGCAACTGCTCGACCGCTCCGGCCGTCAGATCCGCCTCACCTCGGTCAGCGAGGCAGTTCTCCCTCTGGCGAAGAACGCCCTCGCCACCATCGAGGCAATCCAGCACACCGTCGCCGAGTTCGCCGACGCCGTGCGCGGCCGGGTCCGGCTCGGCATGATCATGGGCTGCTCGATCCCGGCTTTCCTCGACACCGTCGCCGACCTGGGACGCACCCACCCCGGCATCGAACTCAGCCTTCACGAGGGCTACTCCGACGACCTCCAGGCCCAAGTCCTCGCCGGCTCTCTCGACCTGGCTCTGATCGGCTACGCGGGCGACGTCGCCCCGGGCCTGGAGGTGGGCATCGTGGTCGACGAGCCGATCACCGCCGTCGTCCCGGCCGGGCACCCTCTCGACCGGGCGGAACTGCGCCTCGCCGACCTCGTGGGCGAGAAGATCCTCTGCCTCTCCCCGGGTACCGGCATTCGCGCCGCCTACGAGGACTCCTGCCACCGGATCGGCCTCCACCCACGCGTGGACATCGACGCCAGTTCCCCGGCCACCCTGCTCCGCCTCGCCGAGCGCGGCGCCGGCGCCGCCGTCCTCAGTACGTCCTCCACACAGGGCACGGGCCTGCGAACCGTCCCGCTCACCGACGCCGCGACGCCCGCCCGGCTCGGACTGATCACCCGCCGAGGCCAGCACTCCCCAGCCGTACAGCTACTGCGAACCAGGCTCCTCGCCGCCCTGCAAACCGACTAGGTAGGCAGGCGCGGGCCAGGGCTCCCCGAACGCAGCCGAGACGGGCACGGAGGTCCCGGGGGCGTCGGGCCGCGGCGGCGAGGCGGTACGCGTCGGCTTCGGCACGGAGGTCGGCGGCGCGGAGGTGATGCAGGGCGAGGTGGGTCTCGGGGTGCATCGGGCCGGGGCCTCTCATTCCGTGGTGAGGGGGAACGCGTGGGTGTGGATGCGCACCTGCGCGGTTTCGGCGTCGTCCTCGTCGGTGGCCCGGTCGCGGTAGGTGTCGACCAGCGCGTGCATCTTCTCTACGAGTTCTCGGGTGAGTTCGGGCGTCAGCCGCAACGTCGCACTGCTCATGTCCCAGGTGCGGTTCCACTCTTCCGGCCATGCGTGGCGGTTGCCGAGCCAGGTCGACAGATCCCGCGTCTGAGTGGTCGCGACCTCGTGAAGGTACGCCTCGGCCGTCCCACGTACGTCCGGATTCGAGTCCGTGAGCAGGGCGTCCAGCAACTGCATGCGCAGCGGGTGAGCGAGCCCGCGCAGGGAGCGGGCACCGGCGCGACCCTACTACTCGGTGATACCGTATAGTGGTACTCGGTATCACACAGTACCGCTTGGGGGCTGGGAAGGAACCGCGATGGACGACCTGACGGAGATGCTGAAGGGCACGCTCGAAGGGTGTGTGCTCGAAATCATCGGCAGCGAGGAAACCTACGGATACGCCATCACCCGCCGGCTCAACGACCTCGGCTTCGCCGACGTCATCGAGGGGACGGTGTACACCATCCTGCTGCGGCTGGAGCGGAACGGGCTCGTCCAGGTGACGAAGCGGCCGTCCGGCGTCGGCCCGCCACGCAAGTTCTACGAACTCAACGAAGCCGGACGCGAGGAACTCGCGAAGTTCTGGGCGAAATGGCAGTACGTCTCATCACGCATCGACAGGCTCAAGGAGGGCCGGGGATGAACTTCTGGCAAACCATCACGGGCAGCGATCTCACCAGGGAATGGAAGGCGTTCGAAGCCCGGGCGGAGGCCCTGCCGGACGACGACTACCGGACGGCGTGGGGACAGATCGTCACCCACCTCTTCCCGTACGGGGACTTCACCGGCCGCAACCTGATGCCGATCCTCGACGCGGCCCTCGGGCTGCTCGAAGAAGCCGCGGCGGACGGGCAGAGCGTGCACGAGGTGCTCGGCGACGACATCCGAGGCTTCTGCAGCGCGCTGGCCGGCGGAGAAGGGGCGCGAACTTACCGCGACCGTTGGCGCGAGCAGTTGAACAGGAACGTCGCGAGGAAACTGAGCCGGCTGGGAGGCTGACGTGAGCATCCACGACATCATCGAGGGCAAGAAGCAGTGGCGGGCACACAAGGCCCGGGTCAAGGCACTCCCGCCGGACTACCAGATCGTCTACAAGGAGATGCAGAGGTACCTGTTCAAGGTCGGACCGATCGACCTGCCCGACGGCCCACTGCTCCCCGGCATCGTCGACTTCTTCGAGGAGGGAGCCGCCACGGGCAAGGGCGTCCTGGAACTCATCGGCAGCGACGTCGCCGCGTTCTGCGACGGCCTGATCAAGGACTCTCCCACCTACGCGGACGTCTACCAGGAATCCATCAGCGGGGAACCCGGCACGGCCGAGAATTGACACACCGCGGGCCCCGCACCGAAGGAAACCGGTGCGGGGCCCGTCGCTGACGTACGTGCTGTGGGCGCCGGCTCAGATGAGGCCGAGCGAGCGCACCGCCTCGCGCTCCTCTTCGAGCTCCTTGACGGAGGCGTCGATACGGGCACGGGAGAACTCGTTGATGTCGAGCCCCTGGACGATCTCGTACTGGCCGTCCTTGGTGGTGACGGGGAAGGAGGAGATGAGCCCCTCGGGAACCCCGTACGACCCGTCGGACGGAATGCCCATGGACACCCAGTCACCATCGGCGGTGCCGTTGACCCAGGTGTGGACGTGGTCGATGGCGGCGTTGGCGGCGGAGGCCGCGGAGGAGGCGCCGCGGGCCTCGATGATCGCCGCGCCGCGCTTGGCGACGGTCGGGATGAAGTCCTCGGCGAGCCACTTCTCGTCGTTGACGACCTCGGCGGCGTTCTTGCCGGCGACGGTGGCGTGGAAGATGTCCGGGTACTGGGTGGCGGAGTGGTTGCCCCAGATGGTCAGCCGCTTGATGTCGGCGACGGCCGACCCGGTCTTCTTCGCGAGCTGGGTCAGCGCGCGGTTGTGGTCGAGGCGGGTCATCGCGGTGAAGCGCGCGGCCGGTACGTCGGGCGCGGCGGCCTGGGCGATGAGGGCGTTGGTATTGGCCGGGTTGCCGACGACGAGGACCTTGATGTCGTCGGCGGCGTGGGCGTTGATGGCCTGGCCCTGCGGCTTGAAGATGCCGCCGTTGGCCTCCAGGAGGTCACCGCGCTCCATGCCCTTGGTACGGGGGCGGGCGCCGACGAGCAGCGCGACGTTGGCACCGTCGAAGGCGACGTTCGGGTCATCGGAGATGTCGATGCCCTGGAGCAGCGGGAACGCGCAGTCGTCCAGCTCCATGGCCGTACCCTCGGCGGCCTTCAGCGCCGGCGTGATCTCCAGGAGACGCAGCTTGACCGGCACGTCCGCGCCGAGCAGCTGGCCGGAGGCGATGCGGAAGAGCAGGGCGTAACCGATCTGGCCGGCCGCGCCGGTGACGGTGACGTTCACGGGAGTGCGGGTCATGGCGTTCTCCGTATGACAGCTGGCGGTGGGGCGTTCGATGCCCCCGGGGTGCGGGACCTAGGCCCTGTCAGCCTAGAGATGATCGATCTCTTGGCGTCGAGAGATCCACCGGTCAGGCTATCGCGCATCCGGGATCTCGCACGGCCAGCCCCCCTGTGGCCCACCCCACAGCCCTCAAAAGGGGCGGCCGCCCGGTCCGGGAGAGGGGAACTGGGCGGCCGCCGGGTGGGGGTACCGATGCCGGACTCCCGTGGGGGTACGGTGCGCGTGCCCACTTTGGGGCGCCCCATGCCTACGGCCCGAATTTCTTTCGACGACCGGTCGCTCCTCAACACCGGCCCGCAATCTCTCGGCCCGTCCGGCGCTCGGGTCCATGCTTCTCCTCGCCCCCGCGAGGAAACCGGGGGGCCGAGGGGGCGTCACCCCCTCGGCCACCGTCGGCCTACTTCGTGCACCCCTCCACACCCGTACCCAGCGTCGCGCACGCGACGGCATCGCCCGCGTCCTTCACGGCCACCATCGGCGTGTAGGCGATGGTGTCACCGGCCGCGGTGATCGACCCGGACTCCTTGGTCTTCCCGACCGTCACGACGACCTCGTCCCCCTGCGCGGCCTGCGTGACACGCCCCCACGCGGCCCCACAGGTCTCGCTGTACCGCACCTCGACCACCGCGGTACCGACGGTCGCGGTCGCGGCAGTCGTCACGAGGTCACCACTGCACCCCATGGCCTCCGCGTCCTTGCCGGTGCAGGAGTCACCGCTGCACTTCACACCGGGCGGCAGATCGGTGTCGGCGGACGCGGTCGGCGAGGGCGACTTGACGGCGTCCTCGCCCTTCTTGCCGTTACCGCGATCGGTGAGGAAGAACACCGCCGCGATGACGACGAGCACACCGACGACCCCCGCGAGGAACATCGTCAGCCGCCGCTTCCCACCGCCACCACCGACACCGGCACCCGGCCGACCCCCCTGCGGAGGCTCCCCGTACGGATTCGGCGTCCCGGGCGACCACGTCGCCCCCGACTGCGCCCCGGAAGGCGCGGAAACACCGGACGCACCAGACGCACCGGACGCACGCGCAACCCCACCAGGCGGCGTACCTCCCGTCCGCCCCGCCGACTGCGAAGGCCCCCGATACCCGGCCAGCCCCCACGAGTTGCCCTCGGCCGCCCCACTGTCCCGCACATCACCCGCACCGGCACCGACCCCCCGCACCGGAGCGTCCTGCACCGAGTCCCGTACCTCGGGCGCAGTCGGCTGGACCGGCACAGACGGCGGCACGGTCGGTGCCACACCCGCCGGCCCCGCGACACCGGGCGTCGGCGCCGCCGTGGCGCTTCCGCCGCGCCGCGAGGACTTGCCCGCCTTCGCACCGTTCGCGCCGTTCCCCTTGGCATTGGCCGGCGGCGCGCCGAACTCGCTCAGGGCCGCGCGGGCCTGCGAGATCCGGATCGCCTCCATGGTCATGTCGTGGCGCATCTCCGAACGGCTCCAGGCACGTTCGGCGAGCTCCCACATGGTCGTCAGGTGGACCGGATTGGTGCCCGTGACCTCCGCGAGCGCGACGATCGCACCCTTGGGCGCGAGCAGCCGCCCGTTCAGATACCGCTCCCAGGACGTCTTGCTGTATCCCGTGCGGTCGGCCAGCGCCGCGACGCTCAGGCCGCTGCGGTCCACGAGCCGACGCAACTGGCTCGCGAACTCCCTGACCTGCGGATCGAGTTCATCCGGCAAGGCCCTCCAACGAGGCATTGCTTCCCCCCTCTTCCCCCCGGTTGGTGCTGGTGTTTCTCGCGTTCCCCGCGCGTGGTGCCCTCTGCCGAGTCCCCGATGTGGCTACCCACAGGGATGCGCCACATAAGGATCTCAGTTCCCGGGGTGGGGGCGCACGGGAGCATCGAGGCCGCGTCCAGTGTTCCACCAGCTTCCCTCCACAGCCGACACAACCCTGGCAGTAAGCCCTTACAGAAAAGCGGGACGCCCCGGACGCCCCGATCGACCACGCTAGCCCGCTTACCGAATGACTTCCTTGCAATTCCGCGAACTTGTCAACACATCGACACACAGAACGCACATAGAACGAAACTCAGATCACACACACCGCATTCGGGCGACTCGGACACTTCCTCCCCGTCGCGCTCAACCCAGCACAACGGCCCCGATCACCACGGCCACCGCCAGTACGGTGGCCAGCGCCACGGCGACGACCAGCAACCGCCCCGTGGACGGCCCGGACTTCCCGGGCGGCGCGTCCCACCAGGGCAACGTCGGATCGTCCTCGTACTCGTCACCGACGACCTCGGCCTCGGCCTCGGACGGCCCCGACCCCGACCCACTCCCGGAGCCCGACCCCGCCACCGCCTTCGGCCACACCCCCACCGCCAGTTCCCACCGCACCCCGAACCGCTCGGCCTCCTCCTTCTCGACCTCCGCGACCCGGCACAGGGCGATGACCGCCTGCCGGGGCGGGGGCTGGGTGGCGTTGAGGTACCGCTGCCAGGAGGACTTGCTGTACGCGGTGCGCGCCCCCAGGGAGACCAGGCTCAGGCCCGTACGGTCCTTGAGCTGCCGCAACTGCTCCACGAAGTGCCGCACCTCCGGCGGCAGATCGTCGGGCAGTGGCTGCCACGCACTCATCGCTCACCTCCGAACCGAACCCGATCGGGTGACGACCTGACGGGGCGCGTTGGTTCCCCGACGGACGGGACGTAGCGGAACGGTCACTTCCGTGCCACAGCGCACGGACAGCCGTTGAAGGGTGCCTTCGGCGTGCCCGAGGCTTGACGCGGGCGGCGGTCCGTCCTTCCTCGGGGGAGAGGACGGCCCGCCGTCATGCCGTGTACGACTAGTTCTCCACCGTGAAGTGCAGCGCGTCCTTCAGGAACGGCACCTGCAGCCACGGCTTCGGCTGTGCCATCAGCGCCAGCAGCACGATCGTGAGGCCCAGCACGCCGTACGTCACGATGTCGGTGAAGCGGGAGCGCACCGCGAGCATGCCGACGCTCGGCCGCATCCAGCGCATCACCGCACCGGCCAGCAGGGCACCGCCGATGAACAGGGTGCCGACGCGGAACTCGTCGAGCGCGGTGATCAGCAGCCCGACCCCGACCAGCCCGAGGACCACGAGAACCGGCCACTGCCGGGCGGGCGCCGGAAGGTCGCCGGACGCCGCGCGGCCGCCGCCCTCGGGGCGGGCCGTGTCCCGGGTGAACAGCGGGAAGCGGCGGGTGGTGCGCCGGGGCACCCCCTCCGAGTCCGGCGCGCTCACCGGATCCCGGACCTCCATCTCGTCCCTCTCGCCCTGCTCGTCCTTCTCCTCAGCCGACACGGCGCTCCCCTCAGCCGACACTGCGCTCCGCCGCCTCGACCACGTTGACCAGCAGCTGCGCCCGGGTCATCGGGCCCACGCCGCCGGGGTTCGGGGAGATGAAGCCGGCCACCTCGGCGACGCCGGGGTGGACGTCGCCCACGATCTTGCCGTCGGCGCCGCGCGAGACACCGACGTCGAGGACGGCGGCGCCCGGCTTCACGTCCTCGGGGCGGACCAGATGGGCGGAGCCCGCGGCGGCGACGATGATGTCGGCGCGGCGCAGATGCGAGGCGAGGTCGCGGGTGCCGGTGTGGCACTGCGTGACCGTCGCGTTCTCGCTGCGCCGGGTCAGCAGCAGCGGCATCGGCCGGCCGATGGTGACACCGCGGCCGACGACGACGACCTCGGCGCCCTTGATCTCGACGCCGTAGCGGCGGAGCAGGGTGAGGACGCCGTTGGGGGTGCAGGGCAGCGGGGCGGGCTCGTTGAGCACCAGCCGCCCGAGGTTCATCGGGTGCAGGCCGTCCGCGTCCTTGTCCGGGTCCATCAGTTCCAGGATGCGGTTCTCGTCGATGCCCTTGGGCAGCGGCAGCTGGACGATGTAGCCGGTGCAGGCCGGGTCGGCGTTCAGCTCGCGGACGACGGCCTCGATCTCCTCCTGGGTCGCGGTGGCGGGCAGTTCGCGCTGGATGGAGGCGATGCCCACCTGGGCGCAGTCGCGGTGCTTGCCGGCGACGTACTTCTGGCTGCCGGGGTCGTCCCCGACGAGGACGGTGCCGAGGCCGGGCGTGACGCCCTTCTCCTTCAGGGCCGCCACGCGGGCGGTCAGGTCGGACTTGATCGCGGCTGCGGTGGCCTTGCCATCGAGAATCTGGGCGGTCATGGTCCCCATCTTCCTGGATGACGCCCTCACGGTTCCAATCCGGGTCCACAACTGCCGCCCCCTCCCCATCTCCGCCCGTATCCGACCATGATCAGGGATGTTGCACTTGCACAACACATAGGGAATGCGGCTGGACAAGTAAGAGCCGATTAAAGAACCATGTGACGGCAGTGCCGCGGGCAGTACCGGGGGGACAACCGCATCAGTCAATCTCCTCCGCACCGTGCCGCGCGTCCCCGCACTCGGACAACGGAGGAAAGACCGCCATGAGTTTCGGCGACCCGAACAACCCCTACGGCCCCCCTCCCCAGGGCCAGCCCGGCTACCCGCCCCAGCAGCCGCCCGGCCAGCCCGGTTACGGCTACCCGCAGGGCGCCCCGCAGCAGCCTCCGGGCCAGCCCGGCTACAGCTACCCGCAGGGCCAGCCCGCCTACCCCGGTTACCCGGGCGGCAACATGATGCCGATGCAGATGCCCGGCCTGATGAAGACCGCTCGCGTCTTCCTCTTCATCCTCGCCGGCTTCCAGATCCTGGGCGGCCTCATCGCCGGTATCGCCATCGGCGCCCTCCAGGACGCGTCCAACGGCATCGGTTCCGGTGACGACACCGGCACCCTGGCCGGTATCGGCTTCCTGGTCGCGGGTCTCTTCCTGGCCCTGGGCGCGCTGTCGATCTTCCTGGGCGTGAAGTTCAAGAACGGCGGCAGCGGCATCCGCATCACGACGATCGTGTACGCGTCGCTGATGATCCTCGGCGGCATCGTGAACATGGTGAACGGCGCCAACGGCTCGGCCACCTTCGGCGGTCTGATCTCCCTCGCCATCGCCGGCATCATCCTCGCCTCGATGGTGAACGGCGCGGCGTCCGCCTGGTTCAACCGCCCGCGCTACTGACGCACGCCTGACCCTCAGGGGTACGCGCAGTCAGGGTTCGGTTCACGCCAATAACAGCCGAGGGCCGTGTCTCACCTGTTCGAGGGGGGCACGGCCCGGCTGCGTCGCCCTACTCTGACGTGGGTAGCCGTCAGGCACGGGGAGACGCACCTTGTACAGCATCATCGTGGTACCTCCGCCGACCACGGAGGACGAGAACCAGCCCAACCAGCCCGTCCAGCACCGGCTCGCGCCGGGCGAGCGGCTGGGCTTCGGGCGATCCGTTTCCGACAACGACCTCGCGATCGTGCACGACGGGGTGTCCCGCAGAGCCGGTGAGATCACCGCGCAGGGCGCCTTCTGGATATTGAGCAACCTCAGCCGGGAGCAGACGTACGTCGTCGAGAACCCGGAGGGGGCGGGCGAGCACATCAAGGTGGGGCCGGGGCGGCTGGACGCGCCGATCCCGTTCGAGTTCTCGCGGATCGTGCTGCCCGCGGCCGGCGATCTGCTGGCGATCGAGGTGTGGGCGCCGCGCCATGACTACCTCAGTTCCGAGGGGGGCCTGGACGGGGCGACCACCGCGCCGGCCTTCTCGGTGGACCGTACGAAGCGGTACTTCGCGGTCCTCGCCGCGCTGTGCGAGCCCCGGCTGCGCGGTGAGCCGCACGCCGCACTGCCGACCGTCGACCAGGTCGTGGACCGGCTGCGCCCCAACTGGCCCGCCGCCTCGCGCACTTCGGTGCAGTGGAACATCGACTACCTCGCCGTGAAGCTGCGCCTCAAGCCCGGCCCTGAGACGGCCGACACCGGCCCGCGCCTGAACGGCAAGAAGGAGTCGCTGGTGTCGCTGGCGCTGCGGTTCGATCTCGTACGGGAGGACGATCTGTTCGTGCTCCGGGAGTCGGCCCCCGGCCGGGTGACCCGGTGACCGAGCCCTACGCCGTGCCGGTGCCCAAGGGGTACCGGGTGGGCGTCTGGGAGGTGCGGGAGCCGATCGCCACGGGGGCGTTCGGGAGTGTGTACGAGGCCAGACGCGGCGGCGAGGGCTCTCCGAGGACCGCCGCCCTGAAGTTCCTGCCCACCGGCACCGGAACCCCCCGCCAGCTCACGCACCTGCGCGAACTCATCGAGCGCGAGGTGGAGTTGCACCGCCGGCTGAAGCAGCCGCGGCTGATCCGGATGTACGACACCGTCGTCGTCGACGACCCGGCCCATCCCGAGCTCGACGGCGCCACCGTCCTGGTGCTGGAGAAGGCGGAGGGGTCGCTCGCCAAGCTGCTGGCGGCGGATCCGCGCCCCGACGCCGGGCCCGCCCTGCTCGCGCAGATCTGCGAGGGGCTGGCCCAGTTGCATCACTCGGGCTGGGTGCACGGCGATCTCAAACCGGCCAATGTGCTGCTGATGGCGGACGGTTCGGCGCGGCTGGCGGACTTCAACATGGCGGCGGAGCTGGAGGGCACACACGCGTACACGCCCGCGTTCTCCACGCCCGACTACACCCCGCCGGAGCTGCTGTGGTCGGAGATCGGTGAACGGGGGCGCCGTATCCGCCCGTCGGCGGACGTGTGGGCGTTCGGGGTGCTCGCGCATCTGCTGCTGAGCGGCTCCTTCCCGCTGCCCGGCGCCACATCGACGGCCCGTCGTGACGCGGCCGCCGCCTACGCCCGCGGCACCGACGAGCTGCGGCTGTCGCCCGAACTCCCGGACGTCTGGCGGGAGATCGTCCGGGACTGTCTGACCCGCACGCACGCGGACCGTGTCGGCACCCAGGATCTGCTGCGCCGGGTGGAGGCCGCGGCGGGGACGGGCCGTTCGCCGCGGCTGCCGCGGGCGCTGCTGCCCCGCCGCCGCTCCCGCCGTACGGCGATCGCGGCCACCGTGGCCGCCGTGGTGGCGGTGTCGGCGCTCGGCTACGGCATCAGCAGCTGGGTCGACACGCGTGGCGAGGGCGGCGGGACCGAGAAGGTGACGCCCGCGAACTACGGCGCCGCCGAGCTGCGTACCGACAAGGGCATCCCGGTGGCCTACCGCCGCCTCATCGTCGACTCCGCGCACAACTGTGTGCAGCGGGAGGTCACGCCCGCGCTGATCGCCGCCCTGCTGAAGTCGGAGAGCAACTTCGACCCGGACCTCTCCGACCCTTCCGTGGGCAAGGAGGGCGAGTACGGCATCGCCCGCTGGACGCCGAGCCTGCTGCGCTGGTGGATCCGCGCCGACGGTGTCCCCGCCAAGGAGACGCCGAAGCCGCCCATCACACCGGCCGACTCCATCCCGGCCGTGAGCCGCTACCTCTGCTACATGGAGCCGCGCCTGCTGGAGCAGGGGCTTTCCGGTGACCGCCAGGTGCTGCTGGCGGCCGCCTACCGCACCTCGACCAAGGTCGTGAACAACGCGGGCGGAGTTCCCCCGAAGTACCGCGACTACGCCGCCCGCGTCGCCCACTACCTCAAGGAGTACACGCCGCCGGAGAAGAAGTGACCCTGAGACTTCTGAGGTACCGCGGCGACGCGCCCTCGGGCGGCAAAGCCTCGAAGCCGTAGTAAGGGCTTCCTTACCATTCTCTTGAGGGAACAGGGGGACGGACCATGTACAGCGTCATCGTCGTGCCGCCGACCTGCGGCAATGTCAACGACCAGGTGCGGATCGCCGCCGGTGAGCGGCTCTCCTTCGGCAGGGACGCGGGGAGGAACGAACTGACCATCGCCCATGAAGGAGTGCCCCGTTCCGCCGGGGAGATCACGGCGCACCGCTCCTTCTGGCTGCTGAGCAACTTCAGCGAGGACCAGACCTATGTGGTGGAGAACCCGGAGGGCGCGGGCGAACACCTCAAGATCGCGCCGGGCCGTCTGGAGGCGCCGGTGCCCTTCGAGTTCGCGCGGGTGGTGCTGCCCGCCGCGGGGGATCTGCTCACCTTCGACGTCTGGGCCCCGCGCCACGCCTTCCGCAGCGCGGCCCGCCAGGGACTGCCCGGCCCCGCCACGACCCCGGCGTTCGCCCTGGACCGCACCAGCCGCTACTTCGCGGTACTGGCCGCCCTGTGCGAGCCCCGCCTGCGCGGCGAACCGCACGCCCCGCTGCCAGCGGTGGAGCAACTGGTGGAGCGGCTGCGCCCGGTCTGGCCGACGGTCAGCCGCTCGTCCGTCTACTGGAACATCGACTACCTGGCCCTCAAACTCCGGCTGCGCCCCGGCCCGGACACCGCCGAGCCCGGTCTGCGCGTCAACGGCAAGAAGGAGTCGCTGGTCTCGTTCGCGCTCCGCTTCGACCTGGTCCGCGAGGACGACCTGACCGTGCTGGCGGCGACGGCGGGCGAGGCAGTGCGGTGACCGCGCGCACGCCGTACGCCGTCCCCGTCCCGAAGGGCTACCGGATCGGCCCGTGGGAGGTGCGCGACCCGCTCGGTTCCGGCGCCTTCGCCACGGTCTACGCGGCCCGGCGCGGCGACGGCCAGCCCCGCACGGCCGCGCTCAAGTTCCTGGCCACCGGCACCCGCACTCCCCGCCAGCTGCACCACCTGCGCGATCTGGCCGAGCGGGAGACGGAGTTGCTGAGCCGGCTCCGCGCCCCGCGCCTGATCCGGATGTACGAGACCCTCACGGTCGACGACCCCGACCACCCCGAACTCGACGGCGCCACCGTCCTCGTCCTCGAACGGGCCGAGGGCTCCCTGGACACCGCGCTGGAACTCGACCCGAGGCCGACCGCCGGTCCCGCCCTCCTCGCCCAGATCTGCGAGGGCCTGCACCAGCTGCACCACGCGGGCTGGGTGCACGGCGATCTCAAACCGGCCAATGTGCTGCTGATGGCGGACGGTTCGGTACGGCTGGCCGACTTCAACATGGCCGCGGAGCTGGAGGGCACGCACGCCTACGCCCCCGCCTTCGCCACGCCCGACTACACCCCGCCGGAGCTGCTGTGGCCGGAGGTCGACGAGCGGGGCACACGGATCCGCCCGACCGCCGACATCTGGGCCTTCGGCGTCCTCGCCCACGTCGTCCTCGCGGGCACCTTCCCCCTCCCGGGCAGCTCGACGCAGGCCCGCGTGGACGCCGCGATGCGCTACGCCAGGGGCACCGAGGAACTCCGCCTGTCCCCCGGACTCCCCGAGCCCTGGCGGCAGATCGTGACCGACTGCCTCTCCCCCACCCACCCCGACCGCGTCACACACGACACGGCGTCGCTCCTGCGCCGGGTGGAGGAGGCGGCGGGCGCCTCCCGCTCGGCCCGGCTGCCGAGGCTACGGCCGCGACGGTGGCGGCGTCCGGTCCTGATCGCGGCGATCACGGCGCTGGCGGTGCTCGGCGGCAGTACGGCCGTGACTTACGCACTGCGTGACTCGGAACCCCCCACCAACACGGCACCGCCCACCTGCGAGAAGCCGACGATCTTCGAGGACGAGGAGTACGGCCGCGGCTACACCGCCGGTTGGAACGGCACCTGGGACTTCACCATCAAACAGGGCGAGGGCGGCAGCCAGGTCCGCGAGGCGCAGTGCCTGCTGCGCCATCTGCACGGCATCACGGAAGTCGGCGAGGCGGACGGCATCTTCGGCCCGCTGACGCACGACGCCGTGGTCAAGTTCCAGAAGCGGGCGGGGCTGAAGGCGAACGGGGTGGTGGGGGCGGGGACGTGGAGCGCGTTGCGGAAGGCGGGGGAGGTCTGAGCCGAGGTTCTCGGTCAGGAGACGGGAGCCGCTTCGAGGGCGGCTTCTACCTTCTCCACCTGATCGATTAGATCGGAATGTCAAACCCTAGCGCTTTTGAATATCGACTCGCCCACCCCTTGGCCGACCATAACGTCCATGAACCTTCCGTTCGACAAACGAATCGGTTCTTGTGCCAGTTGCCCACGAATCCTGGATTCCAGCGCAGATGAGCCGGTATCGCGCGCCAGCACCAAAGACTGCACCAGACGAGCTGGATAGTTGGCTACAGGAAGCCATGCATAGAGATTACCCTGGTGCACATCTTCAGATGAAGAAAGCAGTTCACATAGGTCGGTGCGGTCGGCTACGAAATGCGCCGCTCGCCCCAGCCCCTCCCGGAGGAACTCTTCCAGCGAGTCATCAACGGCCTGAGGCCATGACATCTCGTTGGTAGCGCTGCGAACAGGAACAGACATACGCCCGTATTTCTCCAGCGCCGAGCCAAACTTGGCGTCGCCTACGTTCAGGTGCCAGGCCAGCATTCCTGCAGCATCCTTGGAGATCCACCCGAGGTACGCCAGCCCCTCAGCCTGCCAGCGCACCTCGCCCCGCCGTGATACGTCAGCCCCGGAAGGGACAACACCCAGCTGCGTCGCAGCACGCAACACGGCTGGCGCAGTCAGCTGCTTTGGGGAAGCTGAAGTAGCCATTTTGAGGGTCACACCCGCCGAATCATCCGAGTTGCCCGCTCTCGCATGAGTTCTTGACGATATGCCGCATTCTGGGCACTGTACTGGGTTACCGAAATCTCCTCCGGATCGATGCAGTGTTGATCCCAGCGACCTTCCAGAACAAATCCAAAGAATTCCCGAAGAGCCTCGTTTCCGAGCTCTATTGGATGAAATCCGAGACCGGCACCCACGGGGCGGCTCCAATAAGCATGCTCAAATTCGAATCGCACGCCTTCATCCTCGATGACCCCTTCCTCAAGCGAGATACTCACAGATCTCCTCAGGCGGCCGCGGTCCCACATCGCGAAGGCCGCCCATCCCACGATGCTGTCCATGAAAACAGCGAAGGCGTTGCGGTCGACTCCCCATCTGTGTATGCCCTCGGACAAGTCGCTGGGCCGACGCTCACGGAGATCCAGTGAGGTGATGAGCTCTAGGCCCTCGAAACTGCCAGCGCAAGCAATTCCCGGGAGGGGCCAAAGCGCCTCATCGAGGGTCACCGGCCCCACTGGTTCCATGCCCTGGTCCGGCAGGATGCGTTCAACTAGACGCCGCGAGGACGGTGCATCGTCAACGAGTTCGGGGTGAAGCATCTCGCGGGGCGCCTGGCGGGCGAAAGCAAGTACCGATACCTTCGAGCCCATCCGTCAACCTCTCTCGCCATCTCTTCGACGCACATCCGCAGGGCACACGACTCATCAGCAGTCCGGGCAGAGCCAATGATCGATTTCCACGGTTTCCATCCGGACCGTATCACCCTTCTTGAAGCCGTATGGCTTCAACTTGCTCGACTGGAGCACTGCACCGGTAGTCGTAAGTTCGGGGTATCCGGTCGCTTGGTTGGGCGTGAGCGGACCGGTATTGGTCTTTACCTCGATCGCTACCCACGCGCCGTCCGGTCGCCTTGCAATGAAGTCAGCGATGAAGACATCGTTATTACTGTCAAGGAATCGCACCTCTTTTGTGATGTTTTGGTATCCCTCGGCAGCCAGCCTGTCCGCCGTCGCAAACGCCCCCAGACCTCCGTGGTCAATTCCTGTAGCCGGGCAGGCCCCAACGCTTCCTGCATTGTGTACCAGGACGGGGTGGGACCCCACGAGTACGTGGTACGTATGCGGGCCAGTGATGGTCAAGTTGTGTACGCGGGCGCTCTGGGTCCAGCGTTGGACGGCCTTGATCTGGACAAGGGTGCCGGCTGAGGTGCGAAGCCACTGTCCGACCTTCAGGTCACCAGCGTCGACCCACTGGCCCGCGTTAGCGACCCAGAAGGGATGGTTGTCTGTGGAGGTAAGCGTCTCCTTGCCGTCCGCCCCTTCCTGAACAGTGATCCTTACTAGGTTTTTGAAGCCCTCGCTGAGGATTTCAGCGGTCACCTTCTGCAGTGATGTTTTCCCGGTCCAGGGATCTGTCGCCAGGACCTCATCACCGACTCTCAGGTCCTCAATGTCTTTGGCGGTGCCGTCGGCCATGAGTACCTGGGTGCCTGGGAGGAAGCTACTCGGTCTGAGGCAGGCCAGCGCTCGGGCGGCCTCCTTGTCGCCTTTCTTGATAAGGTTTGCCGCTTTGCTGAGTTTCCCTAGTGGCAGGAGTCCGGCCACCGTCCATACACAACCGCTGACGCTCCCCTTCGCGCACCGAATGGCATCGCGCACGCCGATGAGTTCGAGGAAGTCGCCTGAAGGCCTGATCCAGCCGAGTTGGTGGGCTGCGTCGCACTCCGGGCTTCCTGGTCCCTGCATGCACAGGTTTTCGGCCCACTGGACGAGGAGCTGGGTGTAGGTCTGGTTGCCGAACGGGTCGTAACCGCGGTTGCGGAGGGATTCCTCGCTGGGGATCTCCACGCCGGGAACGATCTCGGGCTGCTTTGTGCTACCCGCGCCGCTTTTGTTGCTGCTGTTGCTGTTGTTGCTGCTGGACCAGCTGCTTTCGGTGACCACGGATTCGACGTTGCCGTCTTTGTCGTAGCAGTTGTAATGCGTGCAGCCCGGTCCGTTGTCCGCTGTCCAGACGCTGTCAGGGTTGTTCAGGCTGCAGCCGTCGCAGAAGAGCCCTGTCGGGTCGGAGTGTGTGACGGGACTGTTGTTGGCGTAGCTGTAGCCGTTGAGCGACAGTGCGTTGTTGGTGTCGAGGACGGGGTCGACGCTGACGAACTGTCCGGTGGCAGGGTCGTATTCGCGGGCCCCTATGTGGGTCAGTCCGGTTGTGTCGTCGGCGGGCATTCCAAGGAATGCCTTGTCGTCGGGCCAGGTGGACGGTTCGCTGCCGCGAGGTGCCCCGAAGGGGCTGAGGTAGCGGCGGGTGGCGGCCTGGGCCGTGTTGTCCTTGACGGTCAGGCTCATGGTGCCGTGGTGGTCGCCGGCCTGGAAGGAGAGGCTGCTGGTTCCGGCCTCGGCCGTTCGTACAGCGCCGCCCGCGTAGTAGCGGGTGCCCGAGAGGGCTTTGTTCGCACCGCTGTTGGAGACGGTGAGTCTCACCTCGGTGCTGCCGAGATACAGGACGGTCTCACCGTCGATGGTGGCGGCTCGGCGGATCAGAAGCTCTCCGTCCGCGCCGTAGACGTACTGCGTCTTGGTGGCGGGCTTGGTGCCGGCGGCGGGCTCGTCGGCTTGGGCGAGTTTGCCTTCGCTGTTCCAGCTCAGTGTCTGGGTGGCTTGGGTACCGGGCCGGGTGGTGGTGTTGCCGGCCTTGTCATACGCGTAAGTAGCGGTGGTCGGTGTTGAGCTTCCCGGGACGGTCGTCTCGGTCTTGGTCAGCGGATGTGGTTGTCCGGTCGTCGTGCCGTGGGTGTAGGTGACGTCGGTGTTTCCGGAAGCACCGTGCTGGGTCTGGGTCTTGCGCTGACCGGCGCTGTTGTAGGTGTAGCTGTACCAGTACGGGGCGGCGCCGCCCAGGTTGGACATGGTTCGGCCGGTGATGGAGCAGTCCGCGGTCTTGGGGGTCCAGGCTTCAGTGAGGCGGCGGTGGCCGTCGTAGGCGAAGCACTGGTGGTCGGCCTGGGAGGTGCTCTGCCAGGTGGCCGCGTCGGAGATGGCGGTGATGTTGCCGGCGTCGTCGTAGGTGTACTTGAGGTCCTGCAGCATGTAGCTGTGGGTGTCGGTGGTTACGTCCGACTCTTTCAGGCGGCGAGTGCCGTCTTCGTACTGATTCGCGACGTACACCTTCTTGCCGGCGGAGTCACTGCCGAGAGTCTGCTGCTCCAGGAGTCCGACCGGGGTGTATGTGGTGCCGAGCAGGTAACCGGTGGCGCCCTTGGCCGTGTTGAGCATGCCCAGGGGGTTGTAGGTGTAGTCGATCTGCTCGTAGGTCTGGGTGCCGGTGGCGGGCAGTCCTGCGACGGCGGGTTCCCGGCTGTACTGGATGGTGCCGTCGACGTTGTAGGCCGTGGAGAAGTTCAGGGTCTGCGGCACGCCGGCGGCGACGAGTGGTTCGTCGGCGGATGCGGGCAGCTGCAGCTGGGTGGACAGGGGCTGGTAGAGGCTGTTGTAGGAGGTGACCTTCTGGGTGTAGGCCTTGCCGGCCACGCCCCCGGCATAGCGGGTGGCGGCGTCCAGGTAGCCCTTGCCATTGGCTACCGTGTCAAAGGTCCAGGCAGCCAGTTTGTTGGCGTCGGTCCTGTCCGTCTGCCATAGGCCCGTTTTACGGCCGAGGTCGTCGTAGCCGTAGAGCAGTTTCCTGTTCTCGGCGTCGGTGGTCGTGTCCAGTTGGTCCAGGCTGGTGTAGGTCGACGTGGTCGTGCCACTGTCTGGGTCGTCGGCGGCGATGCGGCGGCCCTGGAGGTCGTAGTCGTAGGACCACTGCTCGTTGTCCGGGCCGGTGATGGTCTTGGTCTGGCCGCCGGGAGCGTAGGCGAAGGCGGTGACGGCCGGTGTGCCGGTCGGTGTGGGGTTGGGGTACTCGCGGCGCTCGGTGACCTGTCCGAGGAGGTTGCTCACGAGGGTGACGGCCTTGCCGCCGGCGGGCGCGGTGGTGGTTACGGAGTCTCCGGTGTAGCTGGTGGTCGTGGTCCAGCGGGTGGTGCTGTAGGTCTTGGTCACCACCTGGGTCGGGCGGCCGATCGCGTCGTAGCTGGTGGCAGTGTGCAGCGGGGCGGAGCCGCCCGCGGTTGCGACCAGCGTGCCGGAGGGGGCGGTGGCGCTCTCCCACAGGTCCGCGTTGGACTCGACCGCCAGGCCGCGGTCGTCGTAGAGGGTCTCGTTGACGATCCGGCCGCCGCGTGGGGATGGCGCCTGTGTCTGGCGTGGTCGCTGGAGTGCGTCGTAGATCTCGTAGCTGGTGTTGTACTGGGTCTTGCCGAGGACCGAGGTGGAGATCCACGAGGGTGCGGTCTTGGAGATGCTGTAGCCGAACTTGTAGTTGCCGCCCTGGCCCAGGACGCGGGAGCGGTTGGCCAGCCAGACCTCGGTCAGTCGGCCGAGGCTGTCGTAGGCCTGTTCAGTGATCCTGTTGTTGGGGTCGGTGGTCTTCAGGGGGAGGCCGCGGCCGGCGTCCATGACCGTGACGGTCTTGTGGCTCTTGGCGTTGGTGACGTCCATCTGCGTCAACGGGCCGGCGGCAGCTGGTGTGTACGTGGTGCTGGTGGTTTGGCCGCTGTTGTTCGAGACAGCGGTTGCGCGCCCGAGGGTGTCGTACGTGGTCTGGGTGACCTTCTGCCAGATCGGGTTGTCAGAGGCGTCGTAACCGTTGGCGCGGCCGATCCAGCGGACCGCGCCCTTGGTCGGCACCTGACCCGCCGACCAGGTGGCCGTGTCGTAGGCGGTGGCGGTGTCGCCGATCACGTCCCCGGGGCGGACGTCGTTGGCCGGCAGATCCAGCTGGTCGGTCGGCACGCTGCATTTCTTTGCGACGACCTGCTGGCGGGAGACCAGGGCGGTAAGTCCGGCGGTGGTGTTGCGGGCGTACCAGGTGCGGGTGCAGACCTCGTCGCCCGAGGCCTCGGTGCCGGAGTCCTCCACCGTCACGGGCATGCCGTAGTCGTCGTACGTCGTCTTGGTGGTGCGGGTTTTGTCGGTGGCGCTGATACCGGAGGTCACCCGGGTGCGGGTGTGGCCGGCTTCGGTGCGGACGTAGTAGGCCTCGGTGTCGGCGTACGACTTGTGCTGCGTGGCGGTCTTCTTCGACCAGGGGTCGTTGATCTTTCCGGAGATTTCGTCGGCACCGTTGTAGGTGGCCTGTTCACGGGTGAAGCCGGCGTACTGATCGAGGTCGGTGATCGGTGCGGCCTTGATCCCCGGGACCTCGACCGTGCGTGTGGAGCCGTCCTTCTGTCTGTCGGCGTGCATGCCACGCAGATAGACGGTGACGTCCTTGGACTTGGGTCCGGTGTCGTCGCCGACGGTGTGGGTGACCTCTCCATAACCGCGCCAGATGGACCATGTGCGTTCCTTCTGCGGCGTCATGGGGTCGTCGTTGTAGTGCCAGGCGCCGCCGCCGGAGTAGTCGTAGTGGTGGTTGACGGCCAGGGTGCCGCCATAGGCGGAGGTAAGGCGGACGTCGGAGACGGGGTACTTCTGGAACCAGTCGAGCTGAGGGACGGAGCCGCCGTTGGGGGACCAGTAGATCGGGTAGCAGCGCTTGGTGTTGTTGTCCTCGGCCGGTTTGGTCATGCCGGCGGTGCACTCGGCCGGCAGATAGTTGATGGTGGTCTGCTGGCCAGTCTCGGAGACGATGGTGGACAGGCGTGGCCTGCCCAGCGGCAGGATGTTGTCTGCCGTGCCATCGACGCGGTTGGTGAACATCTGGTGGCCGAACTTCATGGCCGGGAGCGTGATGTCGGTGCCGTAGGTGCCGACACGCTGCAGTTCGTCCAGCCACAGCGACTGGTCCGAGGAGTCGCCGACCTCACCGGGGTCGAGGTAGAGGTGCTTGAGCCGGTAGGAGTCGACCTGGTCGAAAGCGGCGGTGGTGAGTTTGGTGTTCCAGAAGTAGGTGTCGACGCTGGTGAGTCGCTTGCGGGTGAAGAAGGTGGGACTGGACTGGCCGGTGCAGGCGTCGCCGTCCTTGCAGATGGCGTCATAGGGCACGTCGGGCCAGTTGGTGCGGTGCGCCTCGTCCAGGGTGTCGCAGCCGGGTGAGGCGGCCAGGCAGCGTTCGGCGACGTTGAAGGTGACCTTGTTCGAGGCCGCCGGAGTGCCGGTGAACAGGGCGTCGGCGCGCTGGCCGTAGCGGATTTCCTTCAGGTAGCCGCCGCGGACATATTCCGTGCCGGGGGTGTCGACGCCGTTCTTGGCATACCGGTTCTTCTCCTGGGCGTACCAGTAGGTCATTGCGTTGCCGTGGGTGTCCTCGACCATGTCGAGGTTCCATCGCCACGCCTGGATGTCCCACCGGTCGGCGAAGCTTGTGCCGCCGGAATAGCCGGGCTCGTCCTCGTCGTCGCCGAAGACGGGCACGGTCCACACCGAGTTGGTACGTTCGCCGGTCGGGGCACCGGGCAGCTTGTGCAGGCCAAAGGTGTAGGCGGTGCCGTCACCGGTCGTCACGCGCCAGTACTCGCCGCTGCTGTCGCCGTTGCCGAGGCTGGTGTCAGTCAGGTGCTCGACCTTGGAGGCGTCGTCGTTCTTCAGCCGCCATTCGCCGCTGGTGTCGTCCTTGACCAGTTCCGAGGCTTGGCCGTTGAGCACGAGGGAGGCGTTGGTGTACTTCCAGCACAGGTCGTACTTGCCGCTCTGACCGTCGTCGTCACAGGAGTGGTATTTGCGCTCGATGTACGAGGAGGTGATGTCGAAGCCTTCACCGACCATGGAGCCTTGGTTGTTGGTGTTGGCGGTCCGCCCGTCCACGCTGCCGGAGTCGTAGGAGATGGCCAGATCCGGCGCCGGGCCGGCCGCGGGGGCAGGGACAGTGAGCGGGTAGCTCCAGGAGAACGAGCCGGAGGAGCCGCCGGCCTGCCACGTGGATGATGCCGCGAGCGGAGTGGCCTCGTAGTTGCCCAGACCGGAGCTGGCGCCCGCGGTAACGGCCAGCAAGGTCATCTGAAGCGCCGGTGCACTCGGGGCGGCGGGGGCGGTCGGCTTGGGCAGTGCGATGTCGCCGGTCACCTCGGCAGCACGACGGTTGTTCGTGGAGGGCAGTTCCCTCTGCTTGCGGCAGGTGGGCTTGTGGGGCGTGGTGAGGGCGCAGGCGGGCAGTTCGACCAGGCGGAGCCGACCGGCGAAGTCTGCGCCACCGACCGCGAACTTGCGGTAGTCCACGGCCAGTTGGACGCGGCCCGTATCGTTGCCGGTGACGGTGAGCAGCACCCCGTCGACGCCAACTGCCTTGGCTTTCTTGCGGTCCAGGACGGTGACGGTTACCTCGTCGGCTGCCTTGGCACGCTTCGTCTTGGGGGCTGCGATGGTGACCGGCAGGGAACCTGCCGTGGCACGGGCCGTGCCGGTGGCGGGCACGTCCACCGTGGCGGAGCCCGGCTTGGGCCACACTGGCCTGGCGGCCTGCTCCTCACGGGCTCGCCGTGCCGCGGCCTTGTCGGCGGCCTCCGCCTTCTTCAAGGCCGCAGCGCTCTTCTTGTCCGGCTCGGCCTTGAAGGGGCGCAGATCGGCTTCGCGCGGCGCGGGCAGTTCGGGCCGGCCGAGCGCCTTGTCCTTGGCCTCAGCTTTGAACTCGGTGGGCCCCAGCAGGCTGGGCACCATGGCCAGCGCCAGTACCGCAGCCGCCCGCCCTATCCAGCGTCGCCGCCCTGCTCGGTGTGCAGCCCTCATGGCCTTTTTCCGCCCATCGTCATCGTCTGACCCGCACCACGGTGCAGCTCTGAATCCGCGTCGTTGCCCTGCTTGCTGACGTGGGCGACGTGCCGGCCTCGGCGTTCGCCCCTGAATCTCCGGCTAGCCGGCCGCTTCGCCGAGAACCCGCTCGGCGATCTGGCGGCTTTCCATCGCACCGGCCCAGATCCGCAGTTGCTGTACGGCGCCGGGCAGGTACTCGCCGGGCGCCCCGTTGGTGTGACCGCGGCCGATGGCGAGCTCACCGGTGCCCTGCTGTGGATCGGCGAAGTTGGGCTCGGTGGCGTCATCTGCTTGCTCATCCGCGCCGACGAACAGGTGCAGCTTGCCGAACCGGGTCGCATCGCCGTCGGGAAATGGATCCGCGGCGTTGTACACGCCGGTGATGTGCACCAGTTCGTCCAGCACCGCCACCGCAATGGCCGAGACCTGTGTCGTGGAAACCTTGTTGCCGGCTCCATCGACCCTGGTGCGTTCGAAGCGCCACAGACATTCCGGTTTGTTGTCGCCGTCTATGTCATCGGCCAGCTTGACCAGTTTCAGGGCCCAGGAGGCCTCATTGCCGATCCTCTGCTTGGCGACCGTCACGGTGTGGCCGTCTGCCTTGCCGACCAGCTGGGCCGAGTCCACACGGGCCAGGGCGCTGACGGTGAACGAACCGGTCTCGTCGATGGCCGGACCGCTGGTGGAGGCGTAACTGGTGGCGGTGCCCTTGAGCGTGAGCACCTGTGGCGTCTCTGCGAGTTTCGCGTCTGCGGCCAGGGCCATTCCGGCAAAGGGGTAACCGGACGTCTCCGTCAGCGTGCTGCCTGTGGAGGTGGAGGCGTCCCAGCCCGCCATCAGCTCGGTGGCGGCGGCCTCGTTCTCCTTCAGTTCGCCTTCGATGCGTATCTCGGGCTCGGTCAACGCCCGCTGCCATACGGCTGTCTCATCGAGCCGTCCGCGGAAGAACTCCCCTCCGACACCGGACTTGACCGAACGGGCCCACTGCAAGCCTCCGGTTGCTGACCAGGGCTGGTAGGTGGAAGCGGCACTCGCCAGATTGACCGGCTGGCCCTGGGGCCGGCCGTTGACGAAGAGCTGAATGGTGTCGTTGGTCGGATCGGTGTCCGGAAGGCCGTCATCGCCTTCGGTTTTGAATACGCCGGCCAGGTGCGTCCAGACCTTCAGCTGAGGTTTCTGCTCGGCCGTGGAGCGGATGAACACCGGGCTGGCCTTGTCCTGGTCGGTTCGGTTGAACACCCAGGCGTTGTAGGCAGTCGAGTAGTAGAGGGCGAACGCGTTGGCGTTGCTGCCGGGCTGGGCCAGGACCACTCGGTTGACGGAGGTGTCGGTGAGATACGCCCACGTCGAGACGGTGAAGGAGTCGCTGGTGTTGATCGGCGGTGTGGACGTGGCTGCGTAGCCTTGCTGCTTGGCCGGGTCGGTGCTGTCGAGCCACAGCGACTGGTCGGCATCGCCGCGGCGGGCCAGCGAGGAAAACCCGGTCCCATCGGTGTACATGGTCGCGTTGTGCCGCAGGGTGCCTTCGACCGCGGTGTCCCGTGCGAGCTTTTCCGTCGACCCAGCGGGAGAGTCGTCGAAGTGCCACCGCCCGAGCGCGCCCTGCCCGGCTGCCACCTTCACTTTGACGTAGGCCCATTCGCCTGAGCCGCCCGAGTCCCAGCCGCGGACCTGCAGGGTCTGGCGGCCCGCTACCAAGGGAGTGACCGGTTCATCCACACTCGCCCCGGTGGCGAAGTCGGTTTTGGTCATGCCGGGCAGGAGCCACTCGTACTTGACGACGTCGGTGTCCGCAGCGTTCTGCGCGAAATGCAACGTGCCCTTGATGCCGGGCCCTCCCTGCGCGGCGCAGTCCTCAGTGACGCACAGGGTGTAGATGCCGCCCGTCACGGCGGTGACCACGGGTGGCTTCGGCCGCTCGAGGTCGACCTTGAAGTAGCACCAGGGCGTGTAGGAGGAGAACAGGTCCCCGGACTTACCGTCGTAGGTCCAGTGCGACTGGGTACGTGCCTTGACCCGGTACAGCGTCTTGTCGGTTCTCGGTGAGACCTTCGCCGTCTCCACGGTGCCGTCGGGGTCCCAGCCGGAGTCGGGCTTGTAATCGGTCCAGCTACCCACCCAGGTGCCGTCGGACTGCCGGCGCTCCATCACCCACTCGGCCTGAAGCGACCCTTCAGATGCTCCCGCGCTGTGCTCGACCTTGGTCTGCACCGACGCCTGCACCCATGGCTCAGCCCGGGTCACGATGATGGGATTCGATGACGAGGTGGCGCACTGCACATCGTCCGGGTCGCCGCCGGGGTTGCCCGGCCACAGGCCATAACGGGTCGGCACCCCGGGCTGGTAGGCGAAGTCCACCTGCAATTCGGCGTTGTCGTCGAAACGCTTCCAGGCGGTGACATCCGACTCGTCCTTCGCCTTCAGCATCAGCGTCAGATTGTCGATCTTGCCGTCGGCGAAGTTCCGCACCGTGGACTTCAAGTTCTCGTCCGGCTCGTCCGGGTTGTCGTTGAACTCGATCCACGCATTCGGCTGCTCCGGAGAGCACGCGGTGCCCCGGCCCGCCGAGACGTAGCGGTCACCCATCTGGTCCCAGCTGTTGTCCGCTTTGGGTCCGCCCGGACCAGGCCACTTGCTGCCCGACGAGATCCCATCCGTGCGCTCCAGATCCACCCACGCCGGATTGCAGTCGAACGACCATGTCTCATAGGCCCGGAAGGTCGCGTCGATCACGTACTTGCCGCGCAGGGCACTGGCGGAGTTGAACTGGAAGTACATCCGGTTCGTGTACCAGGAGCCGGTGGTACAGGCGCCCTGAGAGTTGTAGCCGCACCGGCCGATGCCGTACCCGGCCCCGTCGAACATCCAGAAGTCGTCACCGTCGGACGACAGCACCGTGCGGTACGTGTGCCCGATCCCGACTGCGGGGTCGATGTAGACCGGGTAGACCGTCGCGTCGCCTTCCAGCACCTCGGTGTCCGGCACGACGGCGATGCTGTCGTCGGCAACCTGTACGGGCATCACCGCAGAGGCGTCGCCGTCGCCGGGGCCGGCGGCCGGGTCGGTCTCCTCGGCCCCTCCCCCGGCCGCACTCTGAGTCTCGTCTTCAGCGGTGAGCGCAACCATGGGCTGGGCGCCCGAAGCCTGGACCTCGCCTGCGGAGTCCCACATCCGACCGGGCGGTCCGGTGAATATCTCCACCCCGTCGTCGTTCGCCGCCACCAGGCCGCCGTTGGTGGTGGGACTGACCTCCAGGCCGTCGCTGTCGACGCTGAAGAGCACCTTGTCCAACTCCGGGCTGGCAGCCGCCTGAGGAGTCTTGACCACAAGAACCTCGCGATAGGACTCCGCCGTGGCGGTCAGGCGCAGATCAACACCAGGAAGCACCTCGCGGTAGGTGGCCGTGTCACCTTCCAGAACCGGCTCGGGCAATGAACGGCCCCATCCCAGGGTGAGTGCGTGGCCGTTCCGGTCCCCGATCCGGATCAGGTCGGCACCGGTGCCCTTGCCGGAGAAGGAAAGGTCCACCACAGCGCCCTTCGGCGCGATGCGACCATCGGCCCGCTTGGCCAGCTTGACATCAACCTGCTTCCACGACCCGTCGGATGCCCTGGCCCGCTGCGGCGTGGTCGACTGCGTCAGCTTGAAACTGCCGTCCGGCTGAGCGAACACCTCGGAGTACTCGGTGCGCTCGAACAGCACCTCCACCGGCTCCCCGGCCTGGGCAGCAAGCGTGGACGCGGCTTCGGCCTCTGCGGGAATGGCATTTGCAGCCTGCGCAGCGGGCGATGCGGCTGCGGCGTCGGCAGTTACGGCGTGAGCCGCAGCCGTGGACGGCAGCACGCCCCCCATGACCGCCGCCGTGACCGCGGCCGCGAATGCCTTGCCGGCACTGTGACGCCACGCAGACATGCTCATCCCAATGCCTCCCCCGACTCCACGAAGTCCCCACCCGGGAGTCACAAGCTGATCAAAGTGGAGGCACTTTACTTACGCCATATCTGTGCATGTCAAGAACTTGGCCGAGGTTTCCGCAGATGATCGCGAGGACGCCAGCACCGGCCGGCAACACCCAGGCAGCAACAGGCGGTTGAAAACTGCTTACTCTCGGCAATGAACTCCGGTGCAAGATAAGGGAACATACGTACACCGATAGACCTGGGATGAGAGGTTCGCCTGTGAGACCCACCCGTGTCGTCCTGGCCCTCGTGGCCACCGCCCTGGCCCCGGCGCTGCTGCTGACGACCCCGGCGGTCGCCGCGTCGGCCGCGACCACCGTGTCGACCACGTCGACGGCTGACATGTCCGACGACGACCTCCGCGTCGCGATCGCCCGCATCCTCGCCGCCGCCGATCCGAAGACCGACAAGGCGGTCATCCGAGAGGCCAACGAGGCCCTCGACGCCAACACCCCGGAAGCGCTACGTGCCTTCCTGAAGACCGGCTACCGCCTCGCCGTCGCCGAGGACGACCGCGTCCGTATCTTCCGCATCCTCGCCACGGCCGACCCGAAGACCGACAAGGCGGTCATCCGAGAGGTGAACGAGACCCTCGACGCCGACACCCCGGAAGCCCTGCGCGCCTTCCTGGAGACCGGCTACCGCCTCGCCGTCGCCGAGGACGACCGCGTACGCGTGGCCCGCATCCTCGCCGACCCGACGATCAGCGAGGCGCTGCGGGCCGCAGCGGAGGCCGTGATCGACGGGACGCCGGAGGAACTGCGGTACTTCATCGAGGTGGGGCAGTACGAGGTGTGACGGCTGACCGACAGCCGAGTGACGCGACTCCCCCCAGGGACGCGCCACTCGGCTGCGGTCAGCTCACGCGCATTACGCGTGCGCGTCGGCGAACCGCTTGAATGCGGCCCGGGTCTTGGGTCCGGCGTCACCGTCGATCTCGCCGTCGTAGCCGCTGGTCGCCTTCAGCTGCCTCTGCAGCGCCTTCACCGTGCCGGTCCCGGGGTCACCGTCGATGTTGCCCTCGTACCCCCAGTACTTCTGGAGGCAACGCTGGTACGCCTTCCAGCTGTTGGTGCCGAGCTGGCCGTCGATACCGGCGTTGTAGTTCCAGTGCTCCTTCAGCCAGCGCTGGACGTTCTTCGCCTGCGCGGAGCTCAGGCCGAAGTTCTGCGTCGCGAGCAGGCTGATCTCCCCGGAACCCGCCGGCTTCGCGACCGGCTCGGACGCGGCGATGCTGGTACCGGCGGTCCCTGCGGCGATACCGAGGACGGTGACGGCACTGACGAGGGTCCGTGCCAGGATGCGCGAGCGCATGTGCTTCCCCCTTTGACTCGTGGGTCGTTACGCCGATGAGTCTTAGGGGGCGGGCGCGGCAGCGGTACCTCGACAGTTATAGGGACCGGATGAAGGCGTCCCATGCGGGGGTGGGGAACAGGAGGGCGGGGCCGTCGGGGTTTTTGGAGTCTCGGACGGGGACGGCAGCGCCGGGGAGGTGGGCTACTTCGACGCACTCGCCAGCCTGGGAGTTGCTGTAACTGCTCCTGCGCCAGGCGGCGGAGTCCAGGTCAATCCCCTTGCTGCGCTTCATCTCTGTAGGTCCTTGCCAGCTCGTCCATCAAGGCCAGGGACGCCTCGGGTGACAGCGCGACGGCCCTCAGCAAATCGTATCTACGACGGTACTGCTGCACTCGGGCCGGATAGTCGACGATCTGCCCGGTGAAATCACCCTCGGTGTACACCAGCGGTGGGGCGTCGGCGAAGGTCATGATCTTGGCCATGCCATTCCTGAGCGTGTGCCAGGGGGTTGTTTCCGGAACGATCTGAAGAACGCTCCGTGTGGACCGGATCACGTTGAGGATGTGCTCCACCTGGTCGGCCAGCACCGCCGGGGGAAGCGGCGTTCTCCGGATGACCGACTCGCTCAGGATCCCCCAGTAGGTGGGCCGGTCCTCGCGTTTCCACAACTCCGCACGTGCCAACCGTGCGCGGATACGCTGTTCGATCTCCTCCTGCTGCGTCTCCGGATCCCCGTACTGAATCTGTCCTCGGAAGTACGCTGCGGTCTGCAGAAGCCCCGGGACGTTCACGGGCGCCCACTCTTCCAGTGTCTGCGCCTGCTTCTCCAGATCCGGAATGTCTGCGGAGTACCAGTCGTGCCCCGCCCGCCGCGCCTTGGCCGCGTCTTCACACCGCCGCTGGAAAAACCCGTCCGTCCCCAGCCGCTCATCCGCATGCCGGGCGAAGTCCAGCGGCATCCCGCGCTCACCCCGCTCGATCTGACTCAGGAACGAGATCCCCCGGAAGCTTCCCTCCACCAACTGCTCCAGCGTCAGCCCCGCTTGCTCCCTCTTCCAGCGCAACTCGGCGCCGTAGAAGCAGGGAACACTCGTCGACGCGTCCGGGTCCTTCTTCGCGGGCACAACCCACCACCGCCGTTTCTCACTTGCTCATGCACAGCCGAAACCCCTTTCACGGTACGCAACTCAACGTCACTCTGTGAGCGATTCCTCACACACCGCACACGGAGGCTCCCCCCCCCATGCCCGACACCCACCTCGAAGAACTCCGCACCGCCCTCGCAGCGAACGGCATCACCCTCCCCTCCCTCGGTGTCGACCTGCCCTCCTGCACCGCGCTGCCCGCACGCCCCCTCATCGCGCTCGGGAACTGCAATCTCGCCACGGCCGAGGCGCTGACCGACGCGCTCCGCAGGGCGGCCGAACGGTGAGTCGACCAGCCCTCGTCCTGGAACTGCTCGCGCTCCCCAAGGCCGTACCGGAGGTACGTCAGGCGGTGCGCGACTACTTGGGCACGCCGTGCCCCGAGGCGCAGCTGTGCGCGAGCGAGTTACTGACCAATGTCATCGCCCACGTCGGCGAGGCCACCCCGGTCACCGTCCGCCTCTTCCGCACCCCGGACGGCCGTATCCGACTGGAGGTCACCGATCCCGACCCGCACGCCTGGCTGATCGCCCGTAGGCCCGACGCCGACGACGAGAGCGGCCGCGGCCTGCTGCTGCTCGACGCGGTGGCGCGGCGCTGGGGGGTGTGGCTGACGCCGGCGGGCAAGACGGTGTGGTGCGAGCTGTCCGGACCCTGAAACGTTCGAGGTACCGCGTGGCCCCCGGCCGTCCGACACTGCTGACTGCTTCGACAACGGGAGGAACCCTCATGGGCAAGCGCACCTTCACCGTCCTCGGCACGATCGCCGCGGCTTTCATGCTCGCCACCACCCCCGCCTCCGCCGCGGACTCGATCCTCGAAAAGGAGAAGGGATGGCTCATGTTCACCCGCTCGTGCGGGTCCGTCTACTCTCTCGACCTCAGCACCGTCAAGGCCACCGGCATCAAGTACAACACCGGCTGCCAGGGCCACGTATGGGTGCGGGTCCACGGGAACGGCTGGGGAGACTGGCACCACGACAAGCACCAGGTCACCCTCAACAGCCCTCACGGCAAGTTCGACAAGGCGCTGGTCAAGTCATGTGCCGACTGTGACGCGCACACCGTGTACCCGAAGAACACCTGAACGGTCCCACCAGCCTCGGGCAGCTCCCCCAGGCCCACGCGATAGCCTCGCTCCAACCGTCGTGACTCAAGCGACCGTTGGGAAGAGCTGCCCTCGGGGGATCGATGACAGACGCTGACGCCGTCCTGCGGCAGGCCGGTGCGCAACCGCTGAGGCCGAGTGATCCTGGGCGTATGGGACCGTACGCCCCGCTCGGCCTCCTCGGCAGCGGCGGTATGGGCCACGTCTATCTCGCCCGCCCCGCCGACGGCAGCCGGGGTCTCGCGGCCGTCAAGGTGATCCGGCCCGAGTACGCCGAGGACGCCCGTTTCCGGCGGCGCTTCGAGCGGGAGGCGTCGGTGCACGGCAGGGTGCACACGCCGCGTACGCCGGATCTGCTCGGCACCGGGTTCGACGACTCGCTGCTGTGGATGGCGACGCAGTACCTGCCGGGGCTGAACCTCGCCGAGGCGGTCCGCGAGTGCGGCAGGCTGGAGCGCGCCGGGGTGTGGCGGCTGGTCGCCGAACTGGGGCAGGCCCTGTCCGCGCTGGCCGCCGCCGATGTCGTACACCGCGATCTCAAGCCGTCCAACGTGATCCTGTCCCTCCAGGGCGTGCACGTCATCGACTTCGGCATCGCCCAGGCCGCCGACGGCAGCGCGATCACCTCGACCGGCAGCCGCGTCGGCACGCCCGCCTACATGGCGCCCGAGTATCTGCGCGAGGGCACCTGCGACACCGCCTCCGACGTCTTCTCGCTCGCCGGGAGCCTGATCTACGCGGCCACAGGGCACGCCCCGTTCGGCGACGGCACGGGCGTCGATGTGATGCACCGGGTCGCCTTCGAGGAGCCCAAGCAGGAGATCATGGCCGAACTCGCGGCCATGGACCAGGCGTTGGCCTCGCTGCTCGGGGCCTGCCTGTCCAAGGACCCCGCCGGGCGGCCCACCCCGCGACAGCTCCTGGAGGCCGCCACGGCCGCCGGATACCGCCAAGGGCAGGCGGTGACCTGGCACGAGCCGCTGGGGGCGTATCTGCTCACCCGGCGCCAGGCCTGCGACGCGCTGGAACAGGTCGCCGTCCAGGAGACCGTCCAGCTGCGCGCGGTGGCGCCCGCGCCGCCCGCGCCCTCCGGTCCGGCGTTCACGCCGCCCGCACCGCCGTCCTGGCAGCAGCCGACGCCGGCCCCGGTCACGGCCCCCGTGCCGGTCCGTAGCAGGCGGAAGGTCTACCTCGCCGTCGCCGCCGGTCTCGCCGTGTGCACCGTCGCCGCGGGTGCCTTCTTCCTCACCCGCCCGCCGCTGGACGAGACGGCCTCGGCGACGCCCACGGCATCCGCGAGCAGCGGCGACAACGGCACCGACGACGCGCCTTCCTCACCCTCGCCCTCGCCCACCTCCAGCAAGAAGGAGAAGGAGCCCTCCCCCAGCGCGTCGGACACCAAGCCGCCGACCCAGACCTCGGACCCGACTCCTACCCCGACACCGACACCGACGCCCACCCCCACCCCTACGGCCTCGCCCACGCCCACCCCGACCCCCACGCCCACCAAGACCACCCCGCCCTGGATCTCCCAGTGCACCTACTACTCCGGCAACGAACTCACCGTCCGCGGCGACAGGGGCCAGCGCGTCGTCCAGGTGCAGTGCATGCTCACCAAGCGCGGCTTCGGCGTCGGCGCCTCGGGCGTGGACGGGCAGTTCGGCGAGGCCACGGAGACGGCCGTGAAGAAGTTCCAGCGGGCGAAGGGGCTTGAGGTGGACGGCCAGGTGGGGCCCATGACGTGGACGGCGCTGCGCCGGGCGAAGTAGCGGACCTCCTTGCGTTCTCGCGCAATGTGCCCGGGGCCCGCCCCGATTCCTCCTAGCCTGCGGCTAGTTCGTCCACGGGGGAGGAATGACACACATGCACAGCATCATCGTCGTGCCCGGCGGCGGCTCCTGTCCGGGTGACCAGTTCCATCTCGCGCCCGGCGAGACCCTGTCCTTCGGCCGCCATGACCACAGCGGCCTGACCATCACCCACGACGGCGTCTCCCGCGACGCCGGACAGATCACCGCCGTAGAGGCGCACTGGACCCTCAGCAACCTCAGCGGCACACAGACGTACGTCGTGGAGAACCCGGAAGGCGCCGGCGAGCACGTCAAGGTCGCGCCGGGGCGGCTCGACGCGCCGATTCCGTTCGAGTTCTCGCGGGTCGTGCTGCCCGCCGGGGGCGACCTGATCAGCTTCGACGTATGGGCGCCGCGTCACGACTACGCCGAGCGGCCGGGCCCGCTGGCCGGTCCGCCCACCGCGTCGGCGTTCCCGCTCGACCGGGACAAGCGGTACTTCCAGGTCCTGGTCGCCCTGTGCGCCACCCGGCTGCGCGGCGAACCGCACGCCCCGCTGCCCACCGCCGAGGAACTGACGGCCATGCTGCGCCCCAACTGGGCGTCTGTGTCGTGCACTTCGGTGCAGTGGAACATCGACTACCTGTCGGTCAAGCTGCGCCTGAAGCCTGCCCCGGACACCGTGGCCGCCGACGGCGCCACCCGCCTCAACGGCCGCAAGGAACGGCTCGTCTCGCTCGCCCTGCGCTTCGACCTGGTGCGCGAGGACGACCTGGCGCTGCTGAAGGAAGGTGCCGGGCGATGACCGCGGACGCCGCCACGCCGTTCACCGTCGCCGTGCCGAAGGGGTACCGGGTCGGCGACTGGGAGGTGCGCGAGCCCCTCGCCTGCGGCTCCTTCGCGAGCGTGTACGCCGCGCGGCGGGTGGGGGGTTCTCCCGCGGAGGCCGCCCTGAAGTTCCTGCCGACCGGCACCCGCACCCCGCGCCAGCTCCGCCACCTCCAGGAACTCTGCCGACGCGAGACCGAGTTGCTGCGCCGCCTGCGACGCCCGCGCCTCATCCGCATGTACGACACCCTCACCGTGGACGACCCGGACCGTCCCCACCTCGACGGCGCCACCGTCCTCGTACTGGAGCGTGCCGAGGGATCCCTGGAGCAGCTGCTGGAACGGCAGGGCGGGCGGCGGGCCGCAGCGGTACCGGGCGGACCCTCGCTTCTGGCTCAGATCTGCGAGGGCATCGCCCATCTCCATCACGCCGGGTGGATCCACGGCGACCTCAAACCGGCCAACGTCCTGCTGATGGCGGACGGTTCGGTCCGGCTCGCCGACTTCAACATGGCCTCCGAACTGCAGGGCACCCACGCCTACGCACCCGCGTTCGCGAGCACCGACTACTCCCCGCCGGAACTGCTGTGGGCCGAGGTCGGCGAGCAGGGCCACTGCATCCGGCCCACCGCCGACATCTGGGCCTTCGGGGTCCTCGCCCACCTCGTCCTGACCGGCGCCCCACCCCTGCCCGGCGCCACGGTCGGCGCCCGCCGGGACGCGGCACTGCGCTACGCCGACGGCCGCGCGGACCTGCGCCTCTCACCCGGACTCCCGGCCCCCTGGCGCCAGATCCTCACCGACTGCCTCGCCCCGACCCACACGGCCCGCGCCCCGCACACGGCCCGGTCCCTGCTGCGCCGCGTCGAGAAGGCGGCGGGCAAGACCCGCTCACCCCGGCTCCCCCGCCTGAAGCCTCGGCGCGGCCCGCATCCGGTCGCCCTCGGCTCCCTCGCCGCCGTCGCGGCCGGGGCGCTGGCCACGGCGGGCGTCCTCGCCCTGCGCGAACCCGCGCCCCAGGGGTACGCCCGCTGCGACCGCGGTGACGTCTGCTTCTTCACGGAGGCGGGCGGACAGGGCGAGATGTGTGCGTGGTACGAGTACGACGACGACTGGCTCGGCGGGATCATCACCTGCGACTGGGCGAAGGGCACGACGCCGAAGTCCGCCTTCAACAACGGCTACGACGGCGATCCACTCGACGACGTCCAGCTCTTCGCCAACACCGGCAAGCGGAAACCGATCGGCTGCATCCAGGCCAACAAGACGGTCGACTTCTCCGACGCCGGCCTGCCCGTCCGCTCCCACAACTGGGTGCCGGACTGCTGACGCCCTACAAGTTGAGAGGTTCCCGTGCCTCGTGGTCAGGCGGATGCTCGATGTGTCCGTATACGAACAGCACACGGGGGAATCCATCATGAAGACACGTGCGTTCGCGGCCACCGCGCTGGCGATCGGGGTCAGCCTCGGCACAGGAACGTCGTACGCCTCGGGGGACGACGTTGCGGCGGCCGCAAAGCCCCGGTTCCAGATGCCGTTCAAGTGCGACACGCACTGGCGCATCGACACCTGGGGCCACAGCCCTGCGGTGGACATGGTGGTGAAGAACAACCCCGGGTCCAGCGGCCGTTCGGTCTACCCGGGCTACAAGGGCAAGGTCGCCCAGACCTTCTGGGACCGGGGAGCCGGGAACGTCATCGTCATCGGCCACGGCGGCGGCTGGTACACGGCGTACTACCACCTCAAGGAGAAGCACGACAAGTACGTCCAGAAGGGCGACCGCGTCACCGCCAAGACCCTGATCGGCCACATCGGCGCCACCGGCAGCAACAGCGGCGACTGGGCGCATCTGCACTACGAGCAGCGGTACAAGGCGAACGGCGTCCCCGGCCAGAGCGACCGAAAGCCCGTGCACTTCAACGGCAAGAAGTACACGGGCTCGGGTCAGACCTGGAAGGACGTCAAGAGCAAGAACTGCTGAGGCTCGGTGTCATCAGTGTCAGTGGAAGAAGTGCCGCGTCCCGGTGAAGTACATCGTCACGCCGGCCTTCTTCGCCGCCTCGACCACCAGCTCGTCACGGACCGAACCGCCGGGCTGGACGATCGCCTTGACCCCGGCCTCGCTCAGGACGTCGATGTTGTCCGGGAACGGGAAGAAGGCGTCCGAGGCGACGTACGAGCCCCGCGCGCGCTCCTCGCCGGCCCGCTCCACGGCGAGCTTGCAGGAGTCGACCCGGTTGACCTGGCCCATGCCGACGCCCACCGAGGCGCCGTCCTTGGCGAGCAGGATCGCGTTGGACTTGACGGCCCGGCAGGCCTTCCAGGCGAAGGCGAGCTCGGCCAGCTCCTCGGCGGAGAGCGCCTCGCCGGTCGCCAGGGTCCAGTTGGCGGGGTCGTCGCCGTCGGCCTGGAGGCGGTCGGTGACCTGGAGGAGGGCGCCGCCGTCGATGGGCTTGATCTCGACGGGGTTGGCGGGCGCGGCGGGCGCCTTGAGGACGCGGATGTTCTTCTTCTTGGCCAGGGCCTCCAGCGCGCCGTCCTCGTAGTCCGGCGCGACGATGACCTCGGTGAAGATCTCGGCGACCTGCTCCGCCATCTCCTTGCTGACCGGCCGGTTCACGGCGATCACACCGCCGAACGCCGACAGCGGGTCACACGCGTGTGCCTTGCGGTGCGCCTCGGCGACGTCCGCGCCGGTCGCGATGCCGCAGGGGTTGGCGTGCTTGATGATCGCGACGGCCGGCCCGTCGTGGTCGTACGCGGCACGGCGGGCGGCGTCCGTGTCCGTGTAGTTGTTGTACGACATCTCCTTGCCGTGCAGCTGCTCGGCCTGCGCGAGACCGCTCCCGCTGCCGTCGACGTAGAGCGCGGCGGGCTGGTGCGGGTTCTCGCCGTAGCGGAGGGTGTTCTCGCGCTCCCAGGTGGCGCCGAGGAAGTCGGGGAACTGGGAGTCGTCGACCGGGGCGTACGAACTCGCGAACCAGCTGGCGACCGCCACGTCGTACGCCGCCGTGTGCTGGAAGGCCTCCGCCGCGAGCCGCTTGCGGGTGGTGAGGTCGAAGCCGCCGTCGCGGACCGCCCCGAGGACATCGGCGTAACGGGCCGGGCTGGTGACGACCGCCACGGACGGGTGGTTCTTGGCGGCGGCGCGCACCATGGACGGGCCGCCGATGTCGATCTGCTCCACGCACTCGTCGGGGGTGGCGCCGGAGGCGACGGTCTCGCGGAACGGGTAGAGGTTGACGACGACGAGGTCGAAGGGCTCGACACCGAGCTCTTCCAGCTGGCGCTGGTGGTCGGGGAGCCGCAGGTCGGCGAGGATTCCGGCGTGCACGCGCGGGTGCAGCGTCTTCACGCGGCCGTCCAGGCACTCGGGGAAGCCGGTGAGCTCCTCGACCTTGGTGACGGGGACGCCGGCGGCGGCGATACGGCCGGCCGTGGAGCCGGTGGAGACGAGTTCCACACCGGCTTCGTGCAGCCCGCGGGCCAGCTCCTCCAGTCCGGTCTTGTCGTAGACGCTGACAAGCGCACGGCGGATGGCCCGCTTGGCGTTGCTCTCGGCGGTCACTGGATAACTACCTTTCGTCCCTCAATGCGATAGCCGCTACGGGCGATCCGCCCCACGACTTCCACGAGCAGCCTTCGCTCGATTTCCTTGATGCGCTCGTGCAGAGCGCTCTCGTCGTCCTCGTCCCGGACCTCGACCACGCCCTGCGCGATGATCGGCCCGGTGTCGACGCCGTCGTCAACGAAGTGGACGGTGCAGCCGGTGACCTTGGCGCCGTACGCGAGGGCGTCACGGACGCCATGGGCGCCGGGAAAACTGGGGAGCAGGGCGGGGTGGGTGTTCACGAACCGCCCGCCGAACCGGGACAGGAATTCCTTCCCGACGATCTTCATGAACCCCGCGGAGACGACGAGGTCCGGCTCATGGGCGGACACGGTCTCGGCGAGGGCGGCGTCCCACTCGTCCCGGCTGTCGTAGTCCTTGACCTTCCGCACGAAGGTCGGCAGCCCGGCGCGCTCGGCCCGCGCCAGCCCCTCGATGTGCTCGCGGTCGGCGCCCACGGCCACGATCTCGGCGCCGTACGCCTCGGCACCGACGGCGGCGATCTCGTCGAGGAGCGCCTGGAGGTTGGTGCCGGATCCGGAGACCAGCACGACGAGGCGCTTGATGGGGGCCACGGGCTTAGCGGCCACGGCGGGGCCTTTCTCGGGGTTGCGTTTGTATGGTCGTACGAATGCTTCGCGCCCCCGGATACGGGGAAGTCTACGAAGCGGCCGACCGTCAGCAACGATACCGGCACTTCGGAAGGCCCCCACGGGACGGGGGCGTGGCCGGGAGGTAGCGTCTGGGCGGGCGGACTCGGGAACGCGGTTGCTGTGCGACACGTTCTTGAAGTGACAGTTCATTGCCCAAGCCCGTCCAACCAGCCCGTACAACCAAGGGGAAAGACGCTCACTTGATGTCGGACCGCAGCTTGCGACTCCTCACACTCCCCCAGCAGTCCGTGCAGTCCCTGCGGGGAGGGGAGCACAGCGGCGTGCTGCTGCGGGAACGCCCCGCGTCACCGCCGGACGCCCCCTCGGGCGGGCAGGACGGCGACCAGCAGGACAACCCCTTCGCCCCGCCGCCGGAGGGCACCCCCGACCGCCCGTGGCAGCCCCGGCGCCCGTCGTCGGGCGACGACAGCTCCCAGGATTCCGACCAGGGCGGCGACCAGACCCCGTGGGGCAACCAGTGGAGCGACCGCCAGCCGGGCCGCTCGGGCGGCGGCTTCGGTGACAATCCCCGGGGCGGCGGCCAGGAGGGTCCCGGGACCGGCGGCTCCGGCTCGGGCATGCGCTGGGACCCGACCGACCCCGCCCAACGCCGGGCGCGCTACGCCCTGCTGTCCGGCATGTGGGCCTTCTTCTTCGCCCTCTTCAGCTGGCCGTACGTGGCTCTGCTGCTCGGCGCGCTGGCCCTCTACTGGGGCATCAGCAGCCTCCGCACCAAGCCCCGCACCCCCGACCCCGACAACCCGGCCCCGCAGAACTCCGGCCGCCCCCAGACGACGGCGGCGGTGAGCGGGCTGGTCACGGCGTCCCTCGCCATCGCGGTGGTCGCCGCCGGGTTCGCGGCGCAGATGGTCTACAGCGAGTACTACACGTGCCGCGACGACGCGTTGACCAACGCGGCCAAGCAGTCCTGCGAGCGGCATCTGCCGGAGGAGTTGCGGGGGGTGCTGGGGGCTGGGGAGTAGGAGGGGGTCAGGGGTTCTGGGGGGCGTTCGGGCTTAGGGGGTCCGGGGCGTTCGGCTGGGTCGGCTCGGTGGGGTCGCTCGGCTCGCTCTGTTCGCTCTGTTCCTTCGGCTGACTCGGTTCGCTCGGCTCGTTCGGGAGCGGTTCCGCGGGCTGGAAGTCGTCCGGCTCGAAGGTCGTGTCGTGGTCGAAGGTCGGGTACGGAACGGCCTGGTCGGGCACGGGCGCCTCGGCCGTCGCTTCGACCGGCGCCTCCTCGGTCTGCACCGGGAGCTTCGCCTTCGAGTCCGTCGACCCACCGTCACCCACCTCCGCCGCCCGGGGCTTGCCGATCCGCGCCCCCTGCGTATCACTCACCGGCTCCCCCCGACGCCCGCTCACCCAGCACCGCACTCCCCGCACCACCACCGCCACGGGGACCGCGACACACGCGACCCACCCCAGCGTCGCCGCCCCGGTCTGCCACCACACCGGCCCGAACCGCGCGAGCACGCCCACCCCCAACGGCCCCCCGGACAGCGTGGTCAGCACGGCGACGAGGACCGCGCAGAACACGGCGGCCAGCACGGCGGTCAGGGCCGTCAGCCCGGGTGACCAGGTCAGGGCAGGCGCCGGCTCCTGCTGCCGGGCCCGCCCGACCGTGGACGCCTCCCCGCTCCCCGCCCCGTCCCTCCACCTCGCCGCGAACGACCCCACCACCATCCCCACCACCACAGGCAGCAGTCCCACCACCCACCGCAACGGCCCCTCGACCCCCGCCTCCGGCACGGCCTCCAGCAGCGGGAACGGCGGCAGCAGGGGCGCCGGGGCCGCGGACAGTGGCCCCACGACATGGCCCGCGCCGAATACGAAGCCGGGGCCGAGGGCGTAGGACGCCGCCCACATCGCCGCGTTCGGCACGAGCGCCATGCACAGCAGCAGCACCCCGAACCGCCCCGACCACCCCTGGGTCAGGTCCAGGAAGGACGTCCGTACCGCCCCGCCGTGCCACACCAGCGACCCGGCCACCAGCAACGCCCCGCCCCCGGCGAGCACCGCCACCCCGGCCCCCGCCGCCCGCGCCGCCGCACCGACGCGGGCGCGCCCCGCCGCGCCGGGCACCAGCCGCCGTACCCGCGCCGGGAGTACCAGCAGCAGGCCGTCCACCACTTCGGGCCGCCGTTCGCACGCCGCCCACACCCCCACCCCGGCCGCGCCCGTCACGACCAGCGGCAACCACATCACCGTCCACAGCCACGACGGCCGCAGTTCACCGCCGGTCGCGTAGATCGCGGCGGCCGTGCCGACCCCGAGATAGCCGAGTACGACGCCCGCCCACGCCGTACCGATCGACGCCAGCGGCACCCCCTCGCCCCCGTCCGCCGCCGCGTCCCGCGCCGCCCGGTGCACCAGCCACACCGGCAGCGCGAGCAGCAGCAGCGGGGTGACCCCGACCGGCACGGGGACGCCGGAGAGCGTGTCGGTGCGGACCAGTTCGGCGCCGTGCGCCAGCAGCCACAGCACGGAGGCGATCCGCAGCGCGCTGCCCGGACCGCCGTCCGGATACGGCGAGCTGATCCACAGCGCGATCACCACCACGGCGAACACACCGAGCCCCAGCCCGGCCGCCACCGCACCGCTGAAGAGGCTGGCGCCCAGGCCGGGCGTGCGCCGGCGCAGGCGCGTGAGCAGGGGCGTTCGACGAGCGGTCATCTCGATCACGCCCGCCATGGTCCCAACGACACGCGCTTTTGCCCCGTAACAGGCGAACCCAGGACGTGTCGCTCAATATATGTTTATGTACTTTTTCGTACGAAGGAGTGCGTAAGAGTACGTAGGAGTGCATACCCGGTGAGCAGACGGAGCTTCAGAAACCCGAGGAAGTGCATGAGGTGACGGCACATCAGGCACATCAGCCCTTGACCCCGGCCCAGGCCTTCGACGCGCTCTACGCCTTCTGCGCCCCCGCCCTCGTACGGCAGACCTATCTGCTCAGCGGGCGCCGCGAACTCGCCCGCGAATCGGTCGAGCGGGCCTTCCAGGCCGCCTGGCAGCGCTGGCCGGAAGTGGCCAGGGACCGGGATCCGGCGGGCTGGGTGCGGGCGACGGCGTACGACTTCGCGCTCTCCCCCTGGCACCGGTTCCGCCCCCGCTACCGGCACCCCGAACCGCCGCCCTCGGACGCGTTCGACCGCGCCCTGCTGGACGTACTCCTCCAACTGCCGCCGCCTCAGCGCCGCACGCTCGTCCTCTACGACGGTGTGGGCCTCGACCTGCCCGAGACGGCGGCCGAGACGGAGGCGAGCACTCCGGCCACCGCCAACCGACTGCTGCACGCCCGCACCGCGGTCGCCGCCCGCCTCCCGGACCTCTCCGACCCCACGGAACTGCACCGCCGACTGGCGGAACTGGCCTCCACGGAGCGCCTGCGGGCCCCCAAACCCCTGACGGTGCGCAGCGGCAGCGAACGCCGGGCACGCTTCTGGACCCGGGCCGCGATCGCCTTCACGGTGACCCTCATCGGCACGACGGCCCTGACACTGCGAACCGCCCCCACCCGCTACGAGCCTCCGGTGCCGCCGGGGGCGACGGTGCGCGGGGTGCCGCCGAGGATGGCGCCGGGGCCGTTGTCGGAGAAGGAACTGGAACTGAGGGAGAAACTGCGCTCACAGCTACAGGCGGGCCCGGAGCGACTGGCGCCCCAGTCCACGTAATGCCGGAGGGCCCGCCCCCACGCAGGGAACGGGCCCACCAAGGTTCAGCCAGGTGCCTTAACGGCGTACCTTCAGCCGCCCAGGATCTCGCGGGCGAGCTTCGCCGTCTCGGTCGGCGTCTTGCCGACCTTGACGCCGGCGGCCTCAAGGGCCTCCTTCTTCGCCTGGGCGGTGCCGGACGAACCGGAGACGATGGCGCCGGCGTGGCCCATGGTCTTGCCCTCGGGCGCGGTGAAGCCCGCGACATAGCCGACGACCGGCTTCGTCACGTTCTCCTTGATGAAGGCCGCGGCCCGCTCCTCGGCGTCGCCACCGATCTCACCGATCATCACGATCAGGTCGGTGTCGGGGTCGGCCTGGAACGCGGCGAGCGCGTCGATGTGCGTGGTGCCGATGATCGGGTCACCACCGATGCCGACGGCGGTCGAGAAGCCGATGTCACGCAGCTCGTACATCATCTGGTACGTCAGCGTGCCGGACTTCGAGACCAGACCGATACGGCCCGGCTTGGTGATGTCGCCCGGGATGATGCCGACGTTCGACTGGCCCGGGGTGATGATGCCGGGGCAGTTCGGGCCGATGATGCGGGTCTTGTTGCCCTTCTTGCCCGCGTACGCCCAGAAGTTCGCGGAGTCGTGCACCGCGATGCCCTCGGTGATCACGACGGCCAGCGGGATCTCGGCGTCGATGGCCTCGATGACCGCGTCCTTGGTGAACTTCTCCGGCACGAAGATGACGGAGACGTTGGCGCCGGTCTTCTCGATGGCCTCCTTGACGGTCCCGAAAACGGGTACCTCGGTGCCGTCGAAGTCCACGGTCTGCCCCGCCTTGCGCGGGTTCACGCCGCCCACGACCTCGGTGCCGTCACCGAGCATGAGCTTGGTGTGCTTCATGCCCGTGGCGCCGGTCATGCCCTGGACGATGACCTTGCTGTCCTTGTTGAGCCAGATAGCCATGGTGTGTTGTGTCCTCGTCCTGAGTGCTTACTTGGCGGCGTGAGCCAGTTCGGCGGCCTTGTCGGCCGCGCCGTCCATGGTGTCGACGCGCTGGACCAGCGGGTGGTTGGCGTCGGTGAGGATCTGCCGGCCGAGCTCGGCGTTGTTGCCGTCGAGGCGGACGACGAGCGGCTTCGAGACGTTCTCGCCACGGTCCTCAAGCAGCTGCAGGGCCTGGACGATGCCGTTGGCGACCTCGTCGCAGGCGGTGATGCCACCGAAGACGTTGACGAAGACGGACTTGACGTCCGGGTCGCCGAGGATGATCTCCAGGCCGTTGGCCATCACCTGGGCGGAGGCGCCACCGCCGATGTCCAGGAAGTTGGCCGGCTTGACGCCACCGTGGTTCTCACCGGCGTAGGCGACGACGTCGAGGGTCGACATGACCAGACCGGCACCGTTACCGATGATGCCGACCTCACCGTCGAGCTTGACGTAGTTGAGGTTCTTCTCCTTGGCGGCGGCCTCGAGCGGGTTGGCCGCGGCCTTGTCGTGCAGCTCGTCCCAGTCGTGACGGAACTCGGCGTTGTCGTCGAGCGACACCTTGCCGTCCAGGGCGATGACGTCACCGGAGGCGACCTTCGCGAGCGGGTTGACCTCGACGAGGAGGGCGTCCGACTTGATGAAGGTGTCCCACAGCGTGACAAGGACGTTCACGACCCTGTCGGCGACCTCGGCCGGGAACTTCGCGGCCTCGACGATCTCGCGGGCCTTGGCCTCGTCCACACCGTCGATCGCGTCGATCGCGATCTTCGCGACGGCGTCCGGGCGGGTGGCCGCCACCTCCTCGATCTCCATGCCGCCCTCGACGGAGGCGATGGAGAGGAAGGTGCGGTTGGCGCGGTCGAGGAGGAAGGAGACGTAGTACTCCTCCAGGATCTCCGGGGCCGTCTCGGCGATCATCACCTTGTGGACCGTGTGGCCCTTGATGTCCATGCCGAGGATGTCGGTCGCCCGGGCGACCGCCTCGTCCGCGGTCGCGGCGAGCTTCACGCCACCGGCCTTGCCACGGCCGCCGACCTTCACCTGGGCCTTGACGACGGACTTGCCACCGAGGCGCTCAGTGGCTGCGCGGGCCGCCTCAGGCGTGTCGATGACTTCACCGGCCAGCACCGGTACATCGTGCTTGGCGAAGAGGTCCCTCGCCTGGTACTCGAACAGGTCCACGCGCTTCCGTCCCTATCAGTGATCTCGCGGTTCGTTGGATGCGTGGGCGTGCCGCGAGGGCAACGTGACGTCCGCCGTCTGTCACAGGGGAGGCGCACACGGTGTCCGAGCGCGCGGCATGTCCGTATCGCAGGCTATCGCTGCTTGCGGGGGGCCTCTAAATCGCGGGTCACACCTGAGCGGTGATACCTGTCACATGATGCCGGGAACTGGGGGGATCACTGGCACGGGGTGCCGAATGTGAGGTTCCGGGAACCTGTCGGGACAGGACCTCACCGGGCTGGGGTTGACCCGGTGAGGTCCCTTGAACAGCCCGAAGGGGCACGAATGGGCCGCCCCTGTGGGCCATGGGCCGGTGCTCCCCACCCCAATGGGGAGCACCGGCCCGTCCGCGGGGTTCCGTCCGGACGGACCGACGGTTTTCGGCCGTCCGGGGGCGTCTGCCCTGCGGAGTCGTCGGTGGCGGATCAGACGCGGTACGCGCCGCCCCGCCAGTCCTGCTGCAGGTCCTGGTGCAGGTCCTGCGCGTAACCCGGGGTGACCGACCCGGCGACGTCGTGAACGCCGGTGACGGCGTGGCCGGCCAGCGGACCGGCCGAGCCCTGGACTGTTCCGTTCAGGTCGTCGGCGAAGGGCGCGACCTGCCCGGCCACCCCGTACGCGAAGGGACCGACCTCACCGACGACACCGCCCGCGAACGGCCGGACGTCATCCGTGACGCCGTACGCCAGATGGGTGGCGCTGCCTCCGACGCCGTCCACGACCGGCCGGACGGTGTCCACGACCTCGTCGACGACGGGCCACACCGCACCGGTGACCCCGTAGGCGAACGGCGGCACCTGCTCGGCGACACCCTCGGCGAAGGGAACGGCCTGCCCGGGCACCCCGTGCGCCAGGGGGCCGACCTCACCGACGACACCCCCCGCGAACGGCTGGACATCGCCGACCACGCCATACGCCAGCCCACCCGCGTCCCCGACCGCCTGCCCGGCAACCGGCACGACACCGTGCACGGCCGCGTCCGCGACGGGCGGCAGGACGGATCCGGTCCCATCCGCGCCGACATGGCCGACGAGGCCCGTGGCGTACGGCGGCACGTCAGCGACAGCACCCGAGGCGACGGGCAGGACTTGGGCGACGGTGCCGTGGGCCGCGTGGTCCACGTCGGCGAAGGTGCCGTGGGCCGCGTGGTCCACGTCGGCGACAGCGCTGTACGCGGTTCCATGTACGTCGGCGACAGCGCTGTGCGCGGTCCAGTGAACGCCCTGGACGGCTCCACCGGCGACCGGCTGAACCCCCGCGACGGCGCCGGAGGCCACCGGCTGGGCCTCGGCGACGACGCCGTACGCCAGCGCGCTCGCGGCGCCGACCGTGTAGCCGGCGGTCTGGGCGACCCCGCCCACGGCACCCTGGGCGACCGGGACCACGCCGTCCACCGCACCCTGGGCGACCGGAATCACGCCATCCACCGTCTGCCCGACGACAGGCTGGACACCGGCCACGGCACCGCCGGCCACCGACTGGACGCTGTCCACGGCGTTCCCGGCGACCGGGGTCACCCCGCCCACGGTGCCGGTGGCGGCGGGGACGACGCCCCCGACGGCCCGGCCGGCGACCGGGGTCACGCCGTGCACGGCCTCGGTGGCGACCGGCGGGACGACCGCGTCGGCGGTCTGCTCGACGACCGGGGTGACTGTGCCGGGGATCGTGCCGACCGTGCCGACGACCCGCTGCTCCACGCCGCCCACCGTGCCGGTGACGTGGCTCGGGACGGCGGCGACGGAGGCCTCGGCGGCCGCGGTGACGGCGGTGGCCCGGCCGGTGGCGAGGGCCTGGGCGTTCGTCGCCGTGTGCGCGGTCCTGCCGTCGACGTGGGCGACGGCGCCGTGCGCGACATCCCCCACACCCGCCCCGGTACGCCCCGCACCGGCCACGGCGTACTGCGCCTTCGTCCGCACGACGCCCTCGACGCCCTGCACCTGCGAGCGCGCCGCGGCCTGCGTCCCCTGCAACTTGGTCTGCGCGGCGGCGAGCGCCTGCTCCAGTTCGGGGGCGAATGCGGCGAGGGGGCCGAAGAGGTAGTCGACGGGGTCGGGACGCTCCGGGGCGCGGGGGGTGTCATGAGCGTCCACGGCACCCGGGACACCCGGGGCGTTCTCGACGTGCCGAGTCGTGTGCCTGACGTCGGCCCCGGCATGGGCCACGACCTTGTCCGCGCGGGCGGCCTTCGCGCCCTGGATGGCCTGGGTGGCGGAGGGGACGGTGACCTTGGCGTCGACGTAGCGGCGGGCCTGGTCGACGGTCGTCACGGGCGCCGACTGAGCCGTACCGGCGGTGTCGGTGACCGTGTCGTCGGCCTCGGCCGTGGCACCTGCGGTGGCTCCGGAGACGGTGTCCGTCACCCCGGAGACGACGCCGTTGACGGTGTCGGTGACGCCGCCGAGCAGGCCGGAGGCATCGGCGCTGTCGGCCGTGTCGGTGGCCTGGTCGGGTGCGGAGAGGGTGGAGGCGGGCAGTTCGTCCGCGCTGGCGGCGGCCGAACCGAGCGCCCACGCGCCGGTGACACCGGCGGCTATGACGATCGAACGGCGGATGTTCTTGTTCATACGTGCGTCGGATCCCTAGATCTTGGGGCTCCGAAGACCCCCGGAGTATCGGAGAAGGAAAACTCCGGGGCTTCGGACGGTTTGGGGACATTCCGGCGCCGTTCCGGTCGCGGTCCGGGGAGTTGAGGACCGCGGGCCGGGAAACGGCCCCGTGGCTTCCATCCGGGGGATGTCCGATGTCCGGGGACACCAGGGACATCCGGGAATTGGGGAGTGTCCGGACGGACGGGCAGACCTGTTGGCCGAAGGCCTACTGCCCTATGCGGGGGAAACCGGAATGTCCCGGTGCCTGTCCTTGATCTCGTCCGCTTCGACTCGCACGGCGGCACCGGGCGTCAGCCCCAACGCCACCCTCCGGCTCAACGAGACCGCCTGCGCGTCCCCGTGCCGCGGCGAACCACTGTCACCCGCCGCATGACTGCCCAGCACACCACCCGGGTGATCGGCCGGCGCCTGGTGAACGGGGGCATGACCGGACGGCCCCATACCGTGCCCAACGGCGACCGCCGGGGCATGGGCCACGGCGACGTCGGCGCCGAGGTGGGGGCCGTATCCGAGAGGTATTTCCTTGCCGGTACGTCCCTTGGCGGCGGGTCCGTCACTGGCCCCGGGCGTGTCCGACCCCGGCTGCGGCGTCCCGGTGACGGGAGCCGGCAACGTATTCCCCGGCAGCACCGGGAGCCCGGCCCCCGGAAGGTCCGGGACGTCAGGAAGAGCGGGCAGCTCGAACCCCGGCCAGCCCGGCCAACTCGGCGACTCGGGCGCTGCCGGCAGCACAGGCAACACCGCCAGCGGCGGCACCTTCGCCCGCACATCGGCCAGCCCCTCGGCGAGCCCCTGGGTCACCGTCCGCACCACATCACCGACCGGCCGCACCACTTGGGCACCGACGGGGGTGAGGGGTTGAGGATGCCGGGGCTCCCTGTCATCCGCCACGGGATGCCGACGATCCGAGCCCTGAGGAACCGTCGCCTCGACAGACGGCACCCCCGACTCATCGCGCACACCGGGCTTGACCGGCTTGGCGGGCTCAACGGGCGTGGTGGGCTTAACGGGCGTGGGAGCGTGCTCAACGGGCGTGGCGGGCTTGGCCTGCGTGGCGGGCTTGGTGCGCGGGCTCAGCAGCCCCTCGACCACACCCTCCGTACGCTCCGCGCCCTCGGTCGCGCCGGTCGCGGCCGAAGCCCCCGCCGACTCCACCGATCCCACGGACGACCCCACCGACAACCCGTCCGCCGCATACGCCCGCTCCCCGCAGAGCAACCCGATCGCGAAGAGACCACCCACCACCAGCGCCAGTCGCAGCGCACGCCGCCCAGCCGCGACGCGCAGGACGCGCACGGCGGCACCGGGCAAGGTGGCTGGCCAGGTCAAGACGGAGTGGTCCTCCCGTGCGACGGAACGAGGTGGGCGAAGAAGCAGACGAACGCGGTACGGATGGGCGGCGCCACGGCGCACCGCTGAGGAGAGTTCGATCCTTGCACGCCCCTCCTGCGGTCGCGCAAGCCCCCCGCTACCGATGGGCACTCATGTCCGTTTTGCTGGCCGAAGTCGGTCGTCACCACGTCGACAAATCACCGGTATTTCCTCGCCATTCGCACGGCCCCTCACCCCGCGTCCGGCACCGGAATCGGCCGCTTCTCGATGGCCGCCGCCATCACCTCCGGGAACAGATCGGGCGTACAGGCGAAGGCCGGTGCCCCCAGCGCGGCGAGCGCGGCGGCATGGTCCCGGTCGTACGCCGGCGCCCCCTCGTCCGACAGCGCCAGCAGCGCCACGAACTGCACCCCCGATGCCTTCATCGCGGCCACCCGCTTGAGCATCTCGTTCCGTATCCCTCCCTCGTACAGGTCGCTGATCAGCACGACCACCGTCTCCGCGGGCCGGGTGATCTGCGACTGGCAGTAGGCGAGCGCCCGATTGATGTCCGTGCCGCCGCCGAGCTGTGTGCCGAACAGGACGTCGACCGGATCGTCGAGCTGGTCGGTGAGATCGACGACCGATGTGTCGAAGACGACGAGCCGTGTGTCGATGGACCGCATGGACGCCAGCACGGCCCCGAACACCGACGCGTACACCACCGACGCCGCCATCGACCCCGACTGGTCGATGCAGAGGACGACTTCCTTCTTCACCGACTGCGAGGCCCGCCCGTACCCGATGAGCCGCTCCGGCACGATCGTGCGGTACTCCGGCAGATAGTGCTTGAGGTTGGCCGCGATGGTGCGGTTCCAGTCGATGTCGTGGTGGCGCGGCCGGTTGATCCGGGCACTGCGGTCGAGGGCGCCGGTGAGGGTGGCCCGGGTGCGGGTGGCGAGCCGCTTCTCCAGGTCCTCGACGACCTTGCGCACGACGGCACGCGCCGTCTCCTTCGTGCCCTCCGGCATCGCCTTGTTGAGCGAGAGCAGTGTGCCGACGAGATGGACGTCCGCTTCCACGGCCTCCAGCATCTCCGGCTCCAGCAACAGCGTGTTCAGCCCGAGCCGGTCGATGGCGTCCCGCTGCATGACCTGGACGACGGAGGACGGGAAGTACGTCCGGATGTCCCCGAGCCACCGCGCAACGGACGGCGCCGAGGCCCCGAGTCCCGCCGAACGGTCCTTGCCCGACCGCGACTTGTCCCCCTTTCCGTACAGCGAGGTCAACGCCCCGTCCATCGCCGCGTCCTTCCCGGAGAGCGCGCACCCGGTGCCGTCGGCGTCTTCCCCGCCCAGCACCATCCGCCAGCGCCGCAGCCGCTCCCCGGCCTGGTCCATCGCCTCGGTCGTCATCGGCACACTCCTTCGCGAGGCCGCTCCCACAGCGGCAGCACCGGCACGGTCGTCGTCAGCGGCCGGCCGCCCTGCGCCGCCGCGAACCCGTACGGCTGCTGCCTCCCGCAGCCCACCGCCACTGCCCGCTCCCCCGGCTCCGTCACCACATCGGTCGTCATCCCGTCGCCCCCACAAGGTCGTTGTCCCCGGGGCCGCCGTCGGCGCCCCCGCCCGTCTCCACCTGGTCCAGCCCCAGCAGCAGCCGCACCACCGGCACCACGGCGTCCGCCCGCCCGACATCGAACTCGGCCGCGAATCCGGGTATCCCGGATCCCCCGATCCCCGCGCCGCCCCGCTCCCCCGGCCCACGCCGGACCAGTTCCCCCAGGGTCCGCCGCACCCCCGGCTCATACGCCGAGAAGGTCCGCCGCAGCAGCGGCAGCACATCCGTGAACGCCTCCGCCGACACCCCCGTCAGCCATGCGTCGACCAACCCGAGCAGCCGCTCGTCGTGCACGAGCAGCATCCCGCCGCCCGATCCGCCCCCGACGAACCCCTCGATCCACGCGGCCGCGTCCGCCGGAGGCGTGCCCGGCGACAACGCGAGCCCCATCAGCCGCGCCGCCTCGTCCTGCGCCGCCTCCCCGTCGTCCAGCAGCAGCCGCACGCCCCGGCCCCTGATGACACCGGGCACGCGGTCCCGCACGGACAACACCCGAAGCACCCCGTGCCAACGCTCACGCAGATCACCGTGCCCGGGTGTGGCGGCGGGGTTTCCGGGGGCGTCCTGCCCGGGTGCGGCCCCCGTATCCACCGCCTCGCCCAGCATCCCCACCGCCCCGTGCACCGCGTCCACATGGCGCCGCATCTCGTCCGCCGCGTCCGCGTCTAGCGAGGCACAGGCCGGGGGCAGGCCGACGAAGACGCGCTCGGCGAGCCCCGCGGCGACCTCCGCGAGCGCCCCGATGTCCGTGCCGCGCACATCGCCGTACCGCTGGGAGCGGACCAGCGCGGGCAGTGCCTGGGCGAGGTGGCCGACGTCGGCGTCGAGGGCGGCCCGGTCGGCGAGGATCCGCATCACCGTGGGCAGGGCGTCCGGCAGTTCGGCGAGCAGGCAGCGCTCGGCGAGGGCGGTGACGTCGGAGAGGCCCTGCGCGGCCACGGCGTCCCCCTCCGCCTTGGCGGTCGCCGCCGCGTACACGGTGGTCCCCCACACCCCGGCCTCCGCGACCCGCACGGACAGCTCGGGCTCCCACCGCAGCCGCCATGTCTCCCGGAACGTGCCCGTGCTCCCCCGCGACGCGACCGGCTCGCCCCACTCCACGCGGAGCAGCCGCAGCCGGTGCAGCAGCCTGCTCCGCTCGGCGTCGTTCTCCTTGCGCAGATCGAGCTCCAACTCCCGCTCCAGCGCCTCCGGTTTGATCCGCAGCCGACGCTGGATCCGGTCGAGGTCCCGCTGCAACGGCACCGCCGGCGCCGACCGCGGCACCTCCCCCAGTACGTCCCCGACGACCAGCCGGTCGTGCACGAGCGCCAACGGCACGTCCGAGCCGTCGCACATCACCGCCCGCACCGCGTCGGTCGTCTCGCTCAGCCCCGGCAACGGGCGCCCGCGCATCGCCGCGAGCGTCTCCGCCAGCCGTACCGCCTCGATGACATGCGCCGAGGACACGATCCGGTCCTCGTCCCGCAGCAGCCCGGCCACCTTGGTCAGCCACCGCTCGACGGGCCGGTCCGGCGCGCCGAACAGATGCCCGTACCACCCCGGCGAGTCGATCCCCGCCCCGTACCCGCTGACCCGCGCCAGCCTGCGATGCGTCCATGGCACCCAGGTCATGTCGGCCTTGACCTTGGCCAGCCCCTTCAGCAGCGCCTTGTCGGCGGCCACGGTGCTCTTCTGCCGCAGCGCGGGCACATGCCACGCCCCGCACACCACGGCCACCTCGTCGCCGAACTCCCGCTGCGCGGCCCGCACCTGAAGCCTCATATGGGCCTCACGGACGAGATCCCGCTCATGTCCCCCGCTGCCATACGCCTCCCGCAGCGCCCCCATGGCCTCTTCGAGCCCGAGAAACGGCGCGAACGCGTCCCCGTCTCCCACTCCCCGGTGCTCGACGACGTCCTCCCACCACCGCTCGGGATCGTCATAACCGGCGACCTCGGCAAGGACGGCGAGGGGATCGACCCGGACATCGACAGGCGACCCACTCGCCTCGGCCCCACCCGCATCGAGCCGGCCCTCGTCCTCCTTCCCCCAGGCCAGCGTGTGCGTGGCAGGCAGGTCGATGAAGCGGGCCGGGACGTGGTGTTCCACGGCCCAGCGGATCGCGACCCATTCCGGGGAGAACTCGGCCAGCGGCCAGAAGGCCGAGCGGCCGGGCTCGTCCACGGCGTGGGCGAGGAGGGCGACCGGTGGCCGCATGGCCTCGTCACCGGCGAGCGGGACCAGGGCATCGGCCTCGGGCGGCCCCTCGATCAGCACGGTCCGCGGCCTGGCCGAGTCCAACGCCGCCCGCACGGCCCGCGCCGACCCGGGCCCGTGGTGCCGCACGCCGAGCAGCAGCGGCCCCGAGGCCCGCACCGCCGGTGCGGGTACGGATGCGGATGCGGATGCGGATGCGGATGCGGATGCGATCACGCTGTCCGTCCCCTCCGCGGGCCCCTCGCCCGCCACCTGGACGCCCGCCTCCGGGCCGCCGCTCCCCGTCCTGTCCATCCCCGTCACCCCGACCACCGTCCCCCTCGAACCCGACTGACCCGATCCCGACTGACCCGATCCCGACTGTTTCGATCCCGACCGTCCGCTGCCACCGTCGATCACGCCGCCGCCCTCACCCCGAGGTCATGGCGCCTCGACCACAGAGCCACCGGACTTCGATCCACCGCTCGGGCGGCCCCACCCCAGGTCGTCCTCGTCGTTCACGCGCTCACCTCTCGGCAGGCGCGGTAGAAGTCCGTCCAGCCGTCCCGCTCGCGCACGACCGCCTCCAGGTACTCCTGCCAGACGACGCGGTCGGCCGCCGGGTCGCGGACGACGGCGCCGAGGATGCCCGCGGCGATGTCGCCGGGCCGCAGCACTCCGTCGCCGAAGTGGGCGGCCAGCGCGAGGCCGCTGGTGACCACGGAGATCGCCTCCGCCGTCGACAGCGTGCCGCTCGGCGACTTCAGCTTCGTACGGCCGTCGGAGGTGACCCCGTCGCGCAGCTCACGGAAGACGGTGACGACCCGGCGGATCTCGTCGATGCCCTCCGGAACGGCAGGCAGGTCGAGGGAGCGGCCGATCTGGTCGACGCGGCGGGAGACGATGTCCACCTCGGCCTCGACACTCGCCGGCAGCGGCAGCACGACCGTGTTGAAGCGGCGGCGCAGAGCGCTGGAGAGATCGTTGACACCCCGGTCGCGGTCGTTGGCCGTGGCGATGAGGTTGAACCCCCGGACCGCCTGCACCTCCTGCCCCAACTCCGGTATCGGCAGCGTCTTCTCCGACAGGATCGTGATCAGCGTGTCCTGCACGTCCGCCGGGATACGGGTCAGCTCCTCCACCCGCGCCGTCATTCCCTCCGCCATGGCCCGCATGACCGGGCTGGGCACCAGGGCGTCCCGGCTCGGGCCGTTGGCCAGCAATTGCGCGTAGTTCCAGCCGTACCGGATCGCCTCCTCCGGTGTGCCGGCGGTGCCCTGCACCAGCAGCGTCGAGTCGCCGCTGACCGCTGCGGCCAGATGCTCGGACACCCAGGTCTTGGCGGTGCCGGGCACTCCCAGCAGAAGCAGGGCGCGGTCGGTGGCGAGCGTGGTGACGGCGACCTCGACGATGCGGCGCGGGCCCACGTACTTCGGTGTGATCACCGTGCCGTCCGGCAGCGTGCCGCCGAGCAGATAGGTGGCCACGGCCCACGGCGACAGCTTCCAGCGGGCCGGTCGCGGCCGGTCGTCCTGCGCCGCCAGCGCCGCGAGTTCCTCGGCGAAGGCGTCCTCGGCATGCGGCCGCAACGCCTCGGTCGATTCCGTCCCGTCCGTCTCGACGGGCTTCGGTGCTACGGAAACAGACATGGCAAAGTCCCCCTCCAGCTCGGCCGGTTCAGCCGTTTCGGATCTGGCACCAACCGTGCACCACGCCACTGACAACGCGTTCCGACCTGCGCAAACGGCAAAACGGGACCGCTCGCCGGACCGATTGTCAGTGGTGGGATCTACCTTCGATGACATGACTCAGCAGGGGGTGCGCTGGACTGCGGATCAGGTGCTGGCACTGGCGCCTGACGCAGCGTCACGCAAAGCGGGAAGCAAACTCGGTGCGGCGGGGCCGTGGTCCGAGTCGGGGAGTGCGGACGAAGGGACGGTGTGGGGGCTGTGCAAGGGAAGTGGCAGCAAGCCGTATCAGACGGTCATCGACATCGCGGACGCGGCCGGGCCCGCGTACAAGTGCAGTTGCCCCAGCCGTAAGTTCCCGTGCAAACACGCGCTCGGGCTGCTGCTGCTCTGGGCCGGCGGCGACGGCGCGGTGCCGCCGGGGCAGCCGCCGGACTGGGCGGAGCAGTGGATAAAGGGGAGAAGGCAGCGCGCCGAGGAGAAGCGGACGGCGGGCGCGTCCGGTTCCGCGCCGGGCTCCGCCGATCCGGAGGCGGCACGGCGCAGGGCCGAGCGCCGGGCGGTGCGGGTCACCGCGGGGGCCACGGAGCTGGAGCAGCGTCTGACGGACCTGCTGCGCGGCGGTCTGGCCGGTGCGGAACAGGCGGGGTACGGACTGTGGGAGGAGACGGCGGCCCGCATGGTCGACGCCCAGGCCCCCGGACTGGCCGCGCGGGTACAGGAGTTGGGGGCGATTCCGGCCTCCGGACCCGGCTGGCCGCTGCGCCTGCTGGAGGAGTGCGCCCTGCTCCATCTCCTCGACCAGGGCTGGCTGCGCCGCGAGGCACTGCCCGACGGCCTGGCGGACACGGTCCGCTCCCGCATCGGCCTGCCCGCCTCGGCGGACGGCCCGCCCCTGCGGGACCGCTGGCTGGTCCTCGCCCAGTACGACACGGCCGACGTGAAACTGACGACCCGCCGGATCTGGCTGCACGGCGCCGACTCGGGCCGCACCGCGCTGCTCCTCTCCTACGGCGCCGCGGGCCGCGCTCCCGAGCTGACGCTACCGGTGGGCCTGGCCCTTGAGGCGGAGCTGACGGCATACCCGGGCGCTGGCCAATTGCGCGCGTCCCTGGGCGAACAGTTCGCACCGCCCGCTCCGGCGGCGATACGCCCACCGGGCATAACGACGACCGAGGCGACCGCCCGCTACGGCGAGGCCCTCCGCGACGATCCATGGCTGGACTCCGTCCCGGTGACCCTGGACCGGGTCATACCCACCCCGGACGGCGACTCATGGCAGCTCGCGGACACCGACACGGACACGGCCCTGCCGCTCACCCCGGCCGCCCGCGCCCGTCCGGGCCTGTGGCGTCTGGTCGCCCTGTCGGGCGGCGCACCGGTGAAGGTGTTCGGCGAATGCGGCCACCGCGGCTTCACGCCGCTGACGGCCTGGCCGCGGGGCACGGGCGAGGCCGTACAGCTGTATTGAGCAGCCGCTGTATTGAGCAGCCGCTGCATTGACCAGCTTCGCCTCGCCCCAGCCCCCCCCCCCCGCACGAAGACAGAACAGAGAGGAACGACCCCATGAACAGTCCCTCCGTTCCCGTGGATCCACCGGCGCAGGACGCCTGGGAGGAACTCGTCACAGCGGCGCTGCTGGGGACGGACCGCCGTACACCCCCGGGCTCCGCGCCGGGCCGGGAGGCGCCGGCGGCGTTGCTGGACGCGGCGGCCGTGGAGACCGTACGGCGGCGGGCCGGGCTGCGTCCGGCGCTGGCGGCGCAGCGTCCGGAGCCGGCCCCGGAAGACACGCGACCGGCGCTGCCCCTGGCGGCGGCCCGGCGGATGGCGATGCTGCTGGCCGACCGTCCGGGCATGGCCGGCGGCGCCCGCAGGGGCACCTCACCCGACCTCGTGGAGCTGTTGCCCGAGTGGCTCGCGAGGGCGAACGACCGGGGTTTCGCGCCACCTCCCGAGGCACTGCCCGCCCTGCTGGACGCGGCGCGGGGGCGTACGGATCTGCGCCCGGCGGCGCTGACGTTCGCGGGCCCGCGTGCGGTGTGGCTCGCCCGGCTGAACCCGGACTGGCGCTTCGCCCTGCGCGCGACCCCGGGCGGCGGCGCGGCACTGCCGCATCTCGACGACCCGGCCGAGATCCAACAGCTGTGGCAGGAGGGCCTGTTCGCGGAGCGGGTCGCCCTGCTCGCCGCGATACGCGCGCGTGAGCCCGAAGCCGCGCGCGAGCTGCTGAGCACGACCTGGGCGACGGAGCGTGCCGAGGACCGGCTGATGTTCCTCGACTCGCTACGCATGGGGCTCGGCCCGCGGGACGAGCAGTTCCTGGAGCAGGCGCTGGCCGACCGGAGCCGCAATGTCCGGGCGACGGCGGCGGAGCTGCTGTCGGCGCTGCCGGGTTCGGCGCTGGCGGCGCGGATGGCGGTGCGGGCCGGGGCCTGTGTGGCGCTGGATCACACGGGGGACGGACCGGCCATCGGCGTCGAGGCACCGCACGAGTGCGACGCGCCCATGGAGCGCGACGGTGTGGTGGCCAAGGCTCCGGCGGGTCGGGGTGAACGGTCGTGGTGGTTCGGCCAGTTGGTGGAGGCGGCACCGCTCGGCAGCTGGCCGGGGCGGCTGGGCGGGCGTACGCCTCGGGAGATCGTGGCGTTGCCGGTGAGGGACGACTGGCAGGCCGAGCTGCATGCCGCGTGGTGCCGTGCGGCGGTACGGCAGCGGGACGCCGAGTGGGCCAGGGCACTGCTCGGTTCGCCCTCGGCCCCGGAGGCCGGTGGTCCGGGAGCGGTGTCGCTGGCCGAGCGGGCGAAGCTCCTGGGCACGCTGGGCTCGGCCGAGCGGGCCGAGTGGGTCGCCGGGTTCATCGCGACACACGGTCTGTCGGAGGCGTTTCAGCTGCTCGGAGTGTGCGCGGTGCCGTGGGCCGCGCCGCTCGGGCGGGCGGTGGTGGACGCGCTCAACATCGCGCGGGACGCGGGGAGTTATCCATGGAGTTTCAGCGGAGTGATGGGCCTGGCCGAGCGCTGTCTCGACCCGGCGGAGGCGAGCCGCCTCGACGGACTGCTCGCGGTACCGGACGAGCCGGAGGACGCCTCGCCCGGCGCGGGCGGGTACTGGGCGGAGGCGTTCCAACGGCTGGTGACGACACTGCGCCTGCGGGCGGCCATGCTCAGCGAACTGGAATCAGCCGCCCCCACACAGGCCGACGACACCCACCCGCACCTAACAACGACCTAGGCCCCCGCCGGCTGACGCACGTTCTCCCGCACCCAGTCCACGATCGACTGCGTGGTGGCCCCCGGCGTGAAGATCTCCGCGACGCCCTTCTCCTTCAGCGGGGCGATGTCGTCCTCGGGGATGATCCCGCCGCCGAAGACGAGGATGTCCTCCGCGTCGCGTTCCTTGAGGAGGTCGATCACCGCGGCGAAGAGGGTGTTGTGGGCCCCGGAGAGGATGGACAGGCCGATCGCGTCGGCGTCCTCCTGGATCGCGGTGTCGACGATCTGCTCGGGAGTCTGATGGAGGCCGGTGTAGATGACCTCCATACCGGCGTCGCGCAGCGCCCGCGCGATCACCTTGGCCCCGCGATCGTGGCCGTCGAGTCCCGGCTTGGCCACCACCACGCGGATCGGACCGGCTGCCACACCCATCACTGCCTCCATGAAGCGACTAGATCCATCCGTACCGAAAAGCACCGCTCATTTATGAGTTATGCCGCAGTCACGGCACATGTCATACATGGTGCGTGTATCGCACTCTCCGCTGCTCATCGCACCGGACGGGCCGTCGCGGCACGGACGCCCCGGGCCACGCCGCCCGGAGAAGTGAACGAACGTTATCGCCAGCATCCCGCAACCGGCAGTTTCGCGGTGCAGAGCGAGGGGGAAATCACACGGTGGGACACGTTCGCCGCGCACCGTTCCACATCACTGCGGCACACGGGCCGCAGAAGTCTGCGGTGCACGCGTCGCAGCGGGACCAAGCGCAACGGGAGCCGCAACGAGGTCGCCGCACCACCGCGCCGCCGGGCCGCGCGACGGGGAGGTGCGGCGCATCGACGGTGGCACGAAGGGCACGTAGGGCAGGTAAGGCACGACAGCGGGGAAGCCTCGTCGCCACACCGGCAGGGAGCCCCGTCAGGTCATCGGCGCACCTCGGCCACCAGGGCCGGTTCACACACCGCGCGCCTCGCCCGCCCCACGCGCCCTCCTCATGCCCCCGCCGATACCTCGGCCGCGACCTCCCACGAGGGCACACGGGGGCCGGAGCCGTCCTCCCGCGTGCCACAAGGAGGTCGGCCATGAAGGTCACCGGGGCAGCACTCCCCTTTCTCCCTCTCTACCGGCGTCTGCTCCCGAGCAGGCTCGCCGGCCTCTCCCTGGCCCTGCTGAAGGCGACCGCCCTGGAGCTCGCGATCCTGGCCGGACACCTGCTCCTCTACCCCTCCGGCATCACCCAGGAGCGCCGGACCACCCCCGCGCTCCCCCCGCCGGACGCCGCCCGGCTGCCGACGGAGACCAAACCCCCCGTCGTCCTGCTGCACGGCTTCATCGACAACCGCTCGGTCTTCGTCCTGCTGCGCCGCAGCCTCGCCCAGCACGGCAGGCACCAGGTCGAGTCGCTCAACTACTCGCCGCTGACCTGCGACATCCGCACCGCCGCCGAGCTGCTGGGCCGGCACATCGAGGGGATCTGCGAGCGCACCGGCAGCACCCAGGTCGACATCGTCGGACACAGCCTCGGCGGGCTGATAGCGCGCTATTACGTGCAGCGCCTCGGCGGCGACCTCAGGGTCCGCACCCTTGTCACGCTCGGCACACCGCACTCCGGCACCCGAGTCGTCCCGCTGGCCAACGCGCACCCCATCGTGCGCCAGATGCGCCCGGGCTCACCGATCCTGGAGGAGCTGTCCCGCCCCGCACCCGGCTGCCGTACGCACTTCGTGAGCTTCTGGAGCGATCTCGACCATCTGATGGACCCGCTGGAGACGGCCTGTATCGACCACCCCGACCTGTTGGCGCAGAACGTCCGCGTGAGCGGCGTCGGCCATCTCGCCCTGCCGGTCCACCCCGCCGTGGCCACCGGAATACGGCAGGCCCTCGACGCCACCGGCACGGGAGCCGAGCCCGCGGCCGGGACCGCCGCCAAGGCCGACGGCCTGACAGTGGCGTAACACCCCCGCCCGCACTCGACCGCGCACACTCGACACACAGCGCCCGGACAGCCGGACGACGTCGCCCGACGTCGTTCAGCATCGAACAATCTTCGAACACAAGGCCAAAGTCGCGCCCGCAGTCCGCCAAAACACGGCCGAATGCCCGTTTCCTTCGGGCGCGAAACCTGCCGAAGATTGTCGTGCCCGCGTACCGCCGGGTACAGTCACCGCACTGCTCTGGCAGCCCCTGTTGTCGAGGCGAGAGAGAAGTTGGTGAACGATCGTCACCCGTCGGGGACCATGACGTCTCCGACCCCGGCTTCCGACGCCGCCTCGGCGCACTACGCGTCGTACGGCACTCAGGAAGCCCACTACGGTGACTCCACCACGTACGCCGCCTACGACGCCAACGGTTTTGCCACCGCCGGGCATGTCGACCACGCCGCGCCGACCTTCGACGCGGACCCCCTCTTCGGGAGCCTCCCCGGGCAGAGCACCGGCGCGTACGACTCCACGCAGTGGTCGACGGGCAGTCACCAGACCGTGAACTACGACGCGTACGCGGCCCAGCACCACGCCGGGTACGACAGCGGCGCGTACGACACCACGGCCTGGACCGGTGACCACGAGCGACTCGCCTTCGTCCCGCAGCAGGCCAACGGCCATGACGCCTCCGGGCAGTGGGACGCGAACGCCTGGCTCCAGCCGGACCAGTCCGGGGTGCCGACTGACCAGACCCAGCACTGGGAATGGGGCACGCAGGCCTTCGACACCGGGGCCTACGACGCCACGCAGTGGAACTCCGACGGCGGCACCGCGCACACGACCGGCGACTACGAGCAGTCAGCAGAATCCTTCGACCAGCAGGCGACCGCGCACTTCGAGCAGATCGAGCACGGCAACCCCGCGGCCTACGACGACCCGGCGGGCTACGACGACCCGACGGCCTACGCCGGTCCCGCCGACTACGACAACCCGGGCCAGCACGAAGCCGAGTTGACCGGCACCGGCGACTACCCCGCCGAGACGCCCGCCCCGCTCCTCGACGGCCAGGAGGAGTCCGCCCCGGCTCCCTCCCCGCGCGCCGCCTCCCGCAGCGGGTCGCGCTCCCGCCGCCGTACGCCCCCCAAGCGCTCCGCGCTGCTGACGATCGCCGTGCCCTCGGCGTGTGTGATGGGCGTCGCCGGGATCGCCGCCGCCTCCGTCGGCGGTCTGACCGACGACAAGGACGCGTCCACGCTGGCCTCCGAGGGCGAGGCCGTGAAGCCGTCCACGGCGAACAACAAGCTGGACACCCAGCTGGAGAGCCTCTCCGCCGGCGCCGACGACTTCGCCGACCGGGCCAGCCGTACGCAGGAGCGCATCGACCTCAAGGCGCAGCAGGCGGCCGAGAAGCGCAAGGCCGCCGAGGAGGCTGCCCGCAAGGAGCGGCTGCGCCCGAAGTTCGCGGTCCCCGTCGCCCAGCACGGGCTCAGCGCCTACTTCGGTCAGTCCGGCATCAACTGGATGTCCGTGCACACCGGTATCGACTTCCCGGTCTCGTACGGCACCACGGTGATGTCCGCGACCGACGGCACCGTCCGCACACAGTGGAACAGCGCCTACGGCAACATGATGATCGTGACCGCGAAGGACGGCACGGAGACGTGGTACTGCCACCTCTCCAGCTACCGCGTCGCCTCCGGTACGACGGTCAAGGCCGGCGACCCGATCGCGTACTCCGGCAACTCGGGCAACTCGACCGGCCCGCACCTGCACTTCGAGGTCCGCCCGGGCGGCGGCTCGGCGATAGACCCGCTGTCCTGGCTGCGCAGCCACGGCCTCGACCCCTCGTAAGCGACACCGCTCGCCTGCTACGCGCCCCCGCCCGCCGAAAGCGGCAGCGGGGGCGCACTTGTCGGTGCTACAGCTTCTCCACCGGCGCGTACCGCAGCAGCAGCCGCTTCGGCTTGGTGTCCCCGAAGTCGATCGTCGCCTCGGCGTTCGCGCCGGTGCCCTTCACCCCGGTCACGGTGCCGAGTCCGAACTGGTCGTGCGTGACACGGTCGCCGACGGCGAGCTGGACGACCGGCTTCTCGGAGGTGCGGCGCGTGGCGAAGCCGGAGGCGCCGGAGGCGGAGGAGCGTGAGCGGGACGAGGACAGCGAGGCGGCGACTCCGGACGCGGGCCCGGAGGGAACCGGCGCGGTCGCCCCGGTGCGCTTCCAGTCGACGTGCGCCGCCGGGATCTCCTCCAGGAAGCGGGACGGCGGGTTGTACGACGGCTGCCCCCACGCGCTGCGCAGGGACGAGCGGGTCAGATACAGCCGCTCACGCGCGCGCGTGATGCCGACGTACGCGAGCCGTCGCTCCTCCTCCAGCTCCTTGGTCTGGCCGAGGGCGCGCATGTGCGGGAAGACGCCGTCCTCCATGCCGGTGAGGAAGACGACCGGGAACTCCAGGCCCTTGGCGGTGTGGAGGGTCATCAGGGTGATGACACCGGAGCCGTCCTCCTCCTCGTCCGGGATCTGGTCGGAGTCGGCGACCAGGGCGACCCGCTCCAGGAAGTCCGAGAGCCCGCCGGGGGCCTCGCCCTCGCCCGACTCCTGCTCGAACTCCAGGGCGACGGAGGCCAGTTCCTGGAGGTTCTCGACGCGGGTCTCGTCCTGCGGATCGGTGGAGTTCTGCAACTCGGCGAGATACCCGGTCTGGTTGAGGACCGCCTCCAGGACGGTCGCCGGTCCGACCCCCGACTCGACGACCGTACGGAGCTCCTCCATCAGCGTGTTGAACCGCTTGACCGCGTTGGTGGACCGCGCGGCCATGCCGTACGCCTCGTCGACGCGCTTCAGGGCCTGCGGGAAGCTGATCTTCTCGCGCTGCGACAGGGCGTCGATCATCGCCTCGGCGCGGTCACCGATGCCGCGCTTGGGCACGTTCAGGATGCGCCTGAGCGGCACGGAGTCCTCGGGGTTGGCCAGCACCCGCAGGTAGGCCAGGACGTCCCGGACCTCCTTGCGCTCGTAGAAGCGGACCCCGCCGACGACCTTGTAGGGCAGGCCGACGCGGATGAAGACTTCCTCGAAGACTCGGGACTGGGCGTTCGTCCGGTAGAAGACGGCGACATCGCCGGCCTTCGCGTCGCCCGAGTCCGTCAGTCGGTCTATCTCGTCGGCGACGAACTGCGCCTCGTCGTGCTCGGTGTCCGCGACATAGCCGGTGATGCGCGCGCCCGCGCCCGCGTTGGTCCACAGGTTCTTGGGGCGGCGGGACTCATTGCGCTCGATGACGGCGTTGGCGGCGGTCAGGATCGTCTGGGTGGAGCGGTAGTTCTGCTCCAGCAGGATCGTCGTCGCGTCCGGGTAGTCCTCCTCGAACTGGAGGATGTTGCGGATGGTGGCGCCGCGGAAGGCGTAGATCGACTGGTCGGCGTCACCCACCACGCACAGCTCGGCGGGCGGGACGTCATGCTCGCTGGGCGGCACGTCGACAGGGTGCTCGCCGGTCCCGACGAGCTCGCGCACCAGGGCGTACTGGGCGTGGTTGGTGTCCTGGTACTCGTCCACCAGCACATGGCGGAAGCGGCGGCGGTAGTGCTCGGCGACGTCCGGGAAGGCGCGCAGCAGATTGACCGTCGTCATGATCAGGTCGTCGAAGTCGAGGGCGTTGGCCTCCCGCAGCCGCGACTGGTACATGGCGTACGCCTGCGCGAGGGTCTTCTCGAAGCCGTCCGTGGCCTGGGCGGCGAAGTCCTCCTCGTCGATCAGCTCGTTCTTCAGGTTGCTGATCTTGGCGCTGAAGGACTTGGGCGGGAAACGCTTGGGATCGAGATCCAGATCACGGCAGACGAGCGCCATGAGCCGCTTGCTGTCGGCGGCATCGTAGATCGAGAAGGACGAGGTGAACCCGAGCTTCTTGCTCTCCCGGCGCAGGATGCGCACACAGGCGCTGTGGAAGGTCATCACCCACATCGCGTTCGCGCGCGGGCCGACGAGCTGCTCGACGCGCTCCTTCATCTCGCCCGCGGCCTTGTTGGTGAAGGTGATCGCGAGGATCTGCCCCGGGTGCACGCTCCGCTCGGCGAGGAGGTGGGCGATGCGGTGGGTGAGCACCCGGGTCTTGCCGGAGCCCGCCCCGGCCACGATGAGCAGCGGGGTGCCGGAGTGGACGACGGCCGCGCGCTGGTTGTCGTTCAGCCCCTCCAGGAGCGCAGCGGCGTCGATGGCGGGGCGTGGGGCGCCGTCGCGGTAGTAGCCGTCCCCGCCGGGGCCGTCCCGGTCCGGTGGCACGTCGAACTTCCCGCCGAACAGATCGTCCGGAACCGGTTCCGGAGCGTGATCGTCCTCGGGCGGTGGCGGGGGCTCTTCCCCATGGGCCCGAGGGGCCTGGAGGTCCGCCAGGAAGCTGTCGTCAAAGAGGCTGCTCATCGCTCTCCGAGTCTAGGCCGCCCCACTGACAGCCCGCGGCCACCCCGAGAACATCACCCGGTCCGGAACCGGATGATCTTCCACTCCGGGCCCGCCGTGAAACCTCCCCACCCTCCGTGACCACGACATCACGATCCATACCGGCCCATCCATACAGCCGTCATACGCGGCGGAACCGAACACCCGTCACGAATCGCCCGCACCGCCGCACACAGTCCCGGACCGCCCGCATTCGACACCCCTCAACCACAAGGTCACGGAAATGTATCGGGCATATCGAACATCAACCTTCACAGGGGCCACACGAGTTGGCTACGGTGCCGGACAGGCCGTACGACCCCCTCCGGCGAACGACGCCGGGCCGCACGGCCTCCGCTGAGTCCGGTACGCCATGGCGACCGGAGCCGGGGACCCACCGAACTTGGGGTGAATCGGCCGAACTCCCCTCCCGGGAACGGCCGTAGGGCAACCCTTCCGAACCACCCGCCCGAACCCGACAGCTAACTCGGTAGGCGGAGCATGGAAGGAGTCGCCTCCCTTGGCGTCGCACCGCAAGTCCCGCCCCGCGGGCACGCGCGTAGCCGGCATACGCACCCCCGCCCTCGCCACGGCTGCCCTCACATCCGTGGCCCTGCTGTCCCAGACGGCCAACGCGAGCCCGTCCACGGACGACAAGCCGAGCCTGGAAGAGGTCGAGAAGAAGGTCGACGACCTCTACCGCCAGGCGGAGACGGCGACCGAGAAGTACAACTCGGCCAAAGAGAAGACCACCAAGCAGCGCAAGCGCGTCGACACCCTCCTTGACGACGTCGCCAAGCGCACCCAGGAGCTCAACGAGGCGCGCGAGGAGCTCGGGCGCTCCGCGGCCGCCCAGTACCGCACCGGGGCCTCCGCCCCCGACACGGCGACCTTCCTGCTGGCGGATACCCCCCAGGACTACTTCGACCAGAGCCAGCTGATGGGCCGCATGACGGACCGTCAGAAGGAATCGGTCGACGAGTACTTCACCCAGCAGTCCGCGACGATGAAGAAGCGCCAGGAGGCCACCGACAGCCTCGAGACGCTCACGGACTCGCAGAACGACCTGCGGACCGCAAAGGCGACCGTCCAGACGAAACTGTCCGACGCACGCGAACTTCTCTCCAAGCTGACGGCGCAGGAAAAGGCCCGCCTCGCCGCGATCGAGAAGCGCAAGCAGGAGGAGGCGGCCCGCAAGGCGGCCGAGCTGGCCCGCCAGCAGGCGGAGGCGGAGCGTCAGCGCCAGGAGGCCGAGGCCGCCCAGCAGCAGGAGAGCACCCAGCCCCCGGCCGACTCCGGCAGCTCGGACTCGTCGTCGGACTCCTCGTACGCCACGAAGGCCGAGAAGACCCTGGCGTTCGCCCGCTCCCAGATCGGCAAGCCGTACGTCTGGGGCGCCACCGGCCCCGACTCCTACGACTGCTCAGGCCTCACCCAGGCCGCCTGGAAGGCCGCCGGGGTGGACATCCCGCGCGTCACCTACGACCAGGTCAACGCGGGCACCACGGTCTCCCTGGCCAACGCCAAGCCCGGCGACCTGGTCTTCTTCTACGACGACGTCACCCATGTGGGCATCTACATCGGCAACGGCATGATGATCCACGCCCCGAAGCCCGGCGCGTACGTCCGCGAGGAGTCGATCTACTACGACGGGGAGTCGGCGATCCACAGCGTGGTCCGCCCGGCCTGACGCCCGCCACGCGCGCGTGGCCTTCACCGGGACACGCGCGCGTGACACACGGCACCACAGCCCGGCACGCGCACGCGTGGCGCACCACAGCCGGGCACGCACACGCGTACGCGGCTGCGACGCACCCCCACGGCGCCGCAGCCGCGTACGGCACGCCGACGGCACGCCCCCGCATACGGCCACCCCGGCCATAGCATCGGCCTCATGCCCGCCACCACCACCCAGGCCTCCCCCCTCCGCACCTGGTGGTCGCAGCGACCCCCCACAGCCGGCGCCGCCGTCATGGCCACCGGCATCCTCTCGGTGGCCCAGCATCAGACGGGCTACGAAACCCTGTCCGGAGTCTTCCTGGCCCTTGCCTGCGCGGCCTGGCTCGCCCTGGCCGGTGACTTCGCCGCGCGGCTGCTGTGGGACCGCCCTCGATGGCGGAAGGAGGCGGCCACCCCGGCCGCGCTGACCGCCGTCGCCGCGACGACCGTCCTCGGCGCCCGCTTCACCGCCCTCGGCTGGGAGGTCCTCGCCGAGGCCCTCCTGGCTCTCGCGGCGCTGCTCTGGCCCGGCCTGCTGCTCACCGTCGTACGCCACTGGCGGCATCACATGCCCGGCGCGGTCTTCCTCGGCTGTGTGGCCACACAGGGTCTGGTCGTCCTGGGCGCGACCCTCGCCGCGACTCAGAGGACGGCCTGGCTGGCGCACACGGCACTCGCGCTGTTCTGGCTCGGCCTGGTGCTGTACACCGTCGCCCTGTTCCGCTTCGACCTGCGCCAGATCGCCCGGGGCGCGGGCGACCACTGGATCGCGGGCGGCGCCCTGGCCATCTCCGCCCTGGCCGGCTCGAAACTGCTCGACGCCGACGGCCCCGACCTGTACCTCTGGAACAACGACGACGCCGGTGTCCTGCGCACGGTGACCGTCGCCGTGCTCGTCCTCGACCTGATCTGGTACGCCGTGCTGCTCGTCGCAGAGTTCGTCTGGCCGCGTCCGCGCTACGACGAGCGCCGCTGGGCGACCGTGTTCCCGATGGGCATGACGGCCGCGGCGACCCTCTCCGTCGCGACCGCCGTGGACGTCCCGTGGCTCGACACTCCCGGCGAGGCACTGATGTGGGTCTCGCTGGCGGCATGGCTGGCGGTCGCGGCGGCCGCCCTGGAGAGTTACCGGGGCGCCGCGTCCAGGAGCGGGCCCGGGTCCGACGTCACGTCCACAACACGGCGATGAAGACGTTCACCATGGTCAGCAGCCCCACCAGCCCGAAGAGCCGCTTGTCCACCGTCTCCTCGTCCCGCTTCACATAGACGAGCCCGAGGATCACGATCAGCAGCGCCAGCTTCACGCCGATCTTGATGTTGTCGACGGACTGGTCGTCCGCCTGATTGAGGCCGACGAGGATCACCCCGGTGACCAGCATGGTCAGCGCGCCGTGCAGCATCGCGGGGACGAAACGGGCGGTGCCCTGCCCCATCGCCTTCATCTGGGTGAAGAAACCACCGAGCAGCGCGGCGATACCGATGATGTGCAGTCCGACGAACAGATGGATGAGTACGTCCATGGAGCCGGAGCCTAACCACCACGGAAAACCCACCCGACACCGCCCCGCGCGGATCCCTGGGCTATCCCTCTGCCCGGCCCTGGAGCGCATATATGCGCGCCATAGCACCCGGCCACCCCCACGCACCCACCGAACCGCCACATCGGTCAGCACACAGCGTGAACTCGACGCCCCCATCCCGGGATCACGCTCACTTACGGTCACCCATGGTCCGCTCCCAGCACTTCCGCACAACCCGTCACCGACCCGGCACAGCGAGGTTTAGCGTCCTTCACCAGGTGACCGGCTCCCCACCGCCGCCCGGGCCAGGGGCGGCAGTCGGACACCACCGCCGAGAAAGGTCCGGCGGCGGCCCGCTCCCCCTGTGCGGGCCGCCGCCGGACGCGTAACCCGCCCCGCGCGGTCGTACGTCCGCTCCCCCCAGGCGGTCGTGGGCCCGCCGTTCCTCCGGGGCGGGGGTACGCCCACCGCCCGCCGCCTCGGCGGGCATACGGGGCGCGAGGCGGTCGTACGAAAGGACGTGCAGTCCACGTGGCAGCGCACCGAAAGCCCCGTCGGCGCTCGGCCGGCGGCATCGGAGGCATCGGCGGCAGTACGGCCCGCACGGCATGGACGATTGCGCTGGCGGGCGCGGCGACAGCGACCGGCTTCGACGGGACCGCGCAGGCCGAGCCCCAGCTGACACCGGCGCAGGTCAAGGCGAAGGTGGACAAGCTGTACCAGGAAGCGGAGGTCGCCACCGAGAAGTACAACGGCGCCAAGGAGGAGGCGGACACGGCCGAGCGGCGGATCAGGACGCTTCAGGACGAGGCAGCACGCAAGACGGACAAGCTCAACTCGGCGCGGGACGCCCTCGGTTCGATGGCTGCGGCACAGTACCGCGACGGCGGCGTCGACCCGGCCCTGCGGCTCGCCCTCTCCGAGGACCCCGACCGCTATCTCGACGGCGCGGAGTTCGCCGAACGCGCCGGCAACCGACAGGCCTCGTCCGTCGCGAGCGTCCGCAGGCAGCTGCGCGAGATCGAGCAGCTACGCGGCGCCGCCCACGTCGAACTGACCTCGCTGAAGTCCCGCCAGGCCGAACTGAAACGCCACACGAAGACGATCACCGGCAAGCTGGACACCGCCCGCACCCTGCTCAGCCGACTCACCGCCGAAGAACAGGCCCGCCTCACGGACCGCGCCACCCGATCGTCAGCAGACGCCCGAGTCCCTCTCGGCGCCCAGGCCCCCAACTCCCGTGCGGCAGCCGCCATTTCCTACGCCCGCACCAAAATCGGCAGCCCCTACGTCTGGGGCGCGACCGGCCCCGACGCCTTCGACTGCTCCGGCCTCACCCAGGCCGCCTACCGCTCCGCGGGCATCTCCCTGCCCCGCACGACCTACTCCCAGATCGACGCCGGCCGCCGTGTCTCCCGCTCCGAACTGCTCCCCGGCGACCTGGTGTTCTTCTACTCCGGCATCAGCCACGTGGGCCTGTACATCGGCGACGGCCAGATGATCCACGCCCCGAACCCCTCGGCACCGGTCCGGGTGGCCCCGCTGGACGAGATGCCGTTCGCGGGGGCGACGCGGGTTGCGTGAGTTCAGCCGTCGCCCGCGCTCACGATCTTGCCGAGCCACAGCCGCCGTCCCAGGTCGTCGAGCTCCTCTTTGCGTGACTCGCAGTCGGGGATGGCGCGCCTGAGCAGCATCCAGTAGTCCGGACCGTGTCCGGCGATCTTGATGTGGGCGAGCTCGTGAGCGATCACGTAGTCGACGAGATGCGAGGGCAGCTGGAAGACGGCCCAGTGGAGTGCCACCCTGCCGTTCTCCCCTTCACCCTGCCGGTAGGTCCCCCATCGGTTACCCACGTCCCGGACGGTCACAGCGGGCTCAGGCACCTCCATACGTGCCGCCCACGGCTGGAGCCGCCCCTGTGCCCACCGCAGCCCGGACTTGCGATACCAGGCGACAAGTTCCCGCCGAGCCAGGCGCGGCTCCACCGCAACGGCCTTGTCCAGAACGAGGCGCCCGGAAACCAGTCGAACCGGCGCGCCTCCCTCGTCCACGAGAAGAAGCCGGTACTCCCGCCCGAGGTAGCGGAATGTCTCACCTTCTCGGAACGCACGCACCGGGTGCGCCGGGCGATGCTGCTCACGCAGCCGCAGCTTGGCCTCGATCCAGGACCGACTCTTCCGGGCGAAAGCCTCGGCCCTCCGGATCTCACAGTCTTGGGGCACACGCATGGTCAGCGAGCCGTCCCGTTCGACCGTCAGGCCCAGTCGCTTACGCCGGGCGCTCACGCTCACCGCGAATTCCCGGCCGTCCGTCACGAGCGTCTGGCCGTCGACGAGCGGCGAACGGTCACTGCCGTTGTCACTGGAGGGTGGATCGGAGGCTGACACGCCGCCCATTGTCCACCGCTTCCGCCAGTCCCTCCGTTTACCGCTCCCGCCTCAACGCACGGAACGCGGCGGCGTGCCTCTGTGCGTGCCCCGTCAGTGATTCGGACAGGTCTCGCAACGGCTTCCTGTCACGCTCCCTCGGCTTCAAACCGGCGTCTCGCAACTGTCGCCAGATCGCGCTCTGCAGCTCGTCCAGGCTCGACTCGGTACCCGACCATGCGGCGCTGGCGACGTGCCGGGAGATGAGCGAGGTGAGATCGATCGTCAGCTGCCGCAGGAAGTCCTGTCCGGGCTGGTCGAAGGCCTGGTCCTCGGCCAGCCTCTCCGACAGTTTCGTGTACAGCTGCTGCTCGACCGAGCTGAGATCGGCAACGGCGGGATCGGCTTCCTCCGCTTTCCTGGCCCGCTCGATCATCGGACCGATGCGTACCTTGATCTCGTCCCACCGTCCGTCGAACTCCTCAAGGATCTTCTCGAGCTCCTCGGCCAGCGTGCGGTAGACGGGCCGGTCCTCCGTCTCGCGGCGTTCCTCGAGGTGATAGCGGAGTGCCTGAACCTGCTCCGCCGCTGACTCCTCCACGTCGGAGATCCGCCCCACGGCCTCGTCGAAGTCCGGAGCGAGGATGGACACGGGCGCGATCACCTGCTGGATCTCCGGCAGCTCAAGGTGATCGGCGACCATGGCCCGCACCTTCCGGCCGTACGCCCTCATCGAGAACTCACCACCCGGCGCATCCCGGTAGTGCCTGCGCACACGCTTCTGCAGAAGCGCCCAGCGCCGGGCGTTCGGCACCTGCTCCAGGGCCCCCTGATGGGGCAGTACACGCTCCAGCGCGTCGAAGAAATCGGCGAGCTTCTCGTCGAACACGGCGCGTACGTCCTCGTTACCCAGAGCGCGCATCCCGCCTGTGATGCCTCCGGGCGAGTCGAGGTCGCTGATTCCCATGCCCGACAGGAATCGCTCGACCTCCCCAGCGGCCTTCCGCAGGTCGGGGACTTCACTCGCGAGGCTCCGCACAGTACGGAGGGTGGATCCGTCGCCCTTGTAGGCGGGCAGGGTGACCGCGAGGTCGTTCAGCACGCCGTAGTAGTCCACGACTCGCCCCTCGTGCTTGCCCTGGCGGGGCCGGTTCACGCGGGCGATGGCCTGCAGCAGTTCGGCATCCTGGATCGGCCGGTCAAGGTACAAGGCCTGCTCGATCGGGGCGTCGAACCCTGTCAGGAGCATGGACTTCACGATAAGGAAGGCGATCGGCGGCTGTTCCGTCCCACTCCACGGGTTCGTGTCCGACGCGGATGCGGCCCGCCGTGGTCGTGTGCTGCTCCAGGGATTTGTGCCGGATGCGGCGGACGGCTCGGGCTCACTCCAGGGGTTCATCCTGATCCCGCCACCGGGCATGGGGTCGGGCTCGGGCACGTGCTCGATCACCCACGGATTGTCCGGGGGCAGCTCCGGGAAGGGCTCCAGGAACCGTTCGATGTGCTCCTGCTGCCGCTGTGGGTCGGTCCACTCCCGCCACAGTCCCTGCTTCTGCTCACTGCCCGCCGAGATGACCGGGATGAAGTCGATACGCCGCAGCAACTCCTGGTACTGCCACGCGCGCAGCAGCACCAGTTCGTCCCACGAGTAGTCCTTCAGATCCTTGTGCCGCAAGCTCGCCGGATCGAACTCCCTGACCTTGGCGAGGAGTTCGGCCCGCGCGTCGTTCAGCATGTGCCGGTAGAGGACAACGGCATGCCGGCTGACTGCCGCCACCTGTGCCTTGAACCCACCGGTCAGCGGTCCGGTGACGTAGTGCTCCAGCATGTCCATGGCCTTGCGGCGGATCAGCGGCAGGGACTCGGCCACATCGCGGCTGGTGGGCTTCAGCCCGTTGCGGAACCTGCCCTTGTCCTCTTCCCTCAGCCCCGCGACGAGGTCGTCGAACTTGGCGTTGAGGTCGTCCTTCTCCCTCACCTCGGCCGATCCCGTGCGCCCCTCGTACCGGACGGGCACGACGACCTTGTCCCTCTCCGCCTCGTCCATCAGGTAGGAATCGAGGAATCTGTCATCCGGTTCAAGCCCGAAGATCCGTCCGGTGTCGGTCAGCCGGCCCTTCATGATCGGCGTTCCCGTGAACCCGATCCGCGCGGCATTCGGAACGGCATCCCGCAGGCACGCGTGCAGCACGGACGTGTGCGACCGGTGTGCCTCATCGACGAGCACCAGCACATGCCTCGACGCGCTGCACTCGGTGAACCGGCGCCGCACGCCCTCGACGGCCTCCACGTCCGGGGCCGGGTCGGCTGCCGCTTCCGCGTCACCGCCCTCATCCATGCGCACCTGGGCCGCCGCGAACTCGGCTGCCGGGTCCCGGTCGTCGTCGGCGGCCGTCTCCCCCACGACACCGGGGATCCGCCCGAGAAACTTCTGAATCATCGTGAAGATGACCGCGCGCCCGCCCGGTTTCCCGGCCCGCGACAGCATCCCTTCCGCGTCCGCCTGGGACTTCGCGATCCGTACGGGGCTGCCGCTGATCCGCACCGCCGCCGAGAGCTGCCGCTCCAGTTGCTTGCGGTCGGTCACGACGAGGATGGTGAACCGATTCAGCCGCGGATCCCGGCTCGTGTGGAGTCTGCGGGCGAGAAAGGCCATCGTGAGGCTCTTCCCGGACCCCTGGGTGTGCCAGATGACGCCGCCACGCTCGTCGACCTCGGCGGCGGGGTCCTCAGGCGTGCGTCCGGTCCGCAGCTTGTGCACGATCTTCTCGACGGCCCGGTACTGCTGGTGCCGACAGACTGCCTTGACAGTGATCGGCGGCTCGCCTTCCTTCGTCTTGACGGGAAGCTCGAAGACGTAGTGCCGCATGATGTTGAGCAGATTCCGCGGCTTGAGCACGATGGCGACGAGCTTGTGCTGGTCGGTCGGCTCCTGCCCCTCCTCCAGCAGCCGCCGTTTCCCATCCGCCCTCCTGGCCCTCTGCAGAGCGCGGGCCAGCGCCTCGTCGTCCGTGTAATCCGGCGTCACACTGCGCCAGGCGGCAAAGTGCTCCTCGCTCGACGTGATCGTGCCGAGAGCGGCGTCGCTTCCGCTCGCCGCGACAAGAAGCTGCACGGACGCGAAGAGCTCCGGCACGCCGCCCGGTCGTTCATGGAGCTCACGGGTGTCGTCGTCCAATGGAACGCCCGCGTAGGCGCGCAGATCCCGGATCGCGGAACCGACGGGGTCCAGTCGGTCCGGGTTCTTGCATTCGATGACGGCAACGGGAATCCCGTTGACGAACAGGACGAGGTCGAGGACGACGTCCACACCGTCGACCGTCCGCACCCGCAGCTGGTCGACGACGAGGTACTCGTTCCTCCGCAGAATCTCGTCGTCGCTGAGCCCTTCCAACTCCCAGTCGATGTATTGGACATGAACGGTCTTGCCCTGGTGGTGAACTTCGTGTCCGGTGGAGGGAGTTCCGCTCAGGAGCAGGCTGGTCACATCGCTGTTGACGTCCTTCAGCTTCTCCGTGGCGACGTTGCGAGCCGCCCGGCGCAAGGCGGCCACGGCACTGTCGGCATCCGCCGTGTCCATCCAGGTCTCGCCGCTGCCCGTGACGCGATTGAGCCGTCGGACGGCAGAGCTGAGGCGTTTGACGAGCAGTACGTCGCCGTAGTCACGGCCGTCGCCGTCCGGATCGGCGAGATCAGGCCCGTGAACGTGCTGCCACCCCATCGACGTCAGCTGGTCGATGATCGGCTGCTCGACCTCGTCCAGCTCGACCCTGCTCCGTGCCATGTGCTCGCGCCTTTCCCCGTTCCGCGTGCCGCGCGCTCCGCGAGGCCATGGCCTCGGTCGGGCCCTGGCTCTACTGACCGTCCGGCTGGTTGTGCTGGCCGTTGTTCTATTTTGCGGCAGGTGGGGCTAAGGGGAGGGCGGAGTTGGACAGTTCAGGCGAGTTCCGGCCAAGCAGGGAGGCTGGAGCCGAGTCTGCGGCTGGGGGCGTGACTGTGGCGGATCGTGCCGGGCAGCGAGGGTACGGCGCAGGTGTGCGGCGTTTCGATGGACGTCGGTGAGGGAGAGCGGCGCGGGCGGTTGGGTGGTGGAGGGGGTGGGGATCGCGGGCGGGTCAGGAGTCCCGGCGGCCGTTCCGGTGCGGCAGGCCCGGCAAAGGCCGCCGGGCAGGGCTTCCGGGCGTCCGGGTACGCCGCAGTCGGTGCACTCCATCAGCGTGCGGGGCGCCGGGCGGGGAGGCTGGACATCGGCGGCGGCAGGTCGCTCGGGCGGCAGCTTGTCGACAAGCCTGCGGCGGACGAAGGCCCTGGGCGAGTGGACCTGCTCGGGAAGCCCGGCCGTCAGGGTGCGTACGAGGTGGTCGACGGTCACGCCGCGCACGAGCCAGTCGGCGGCCAGCTCCTCCAGGGCGGCGCAGTCGGCGGAGGAGAGGGCGAGGCGGGGGTCGTGGAGGCCGAGGCGGGCGAGGGCGTCGTAGGCGGTGGAGGGGCGGGGCGGGTGAGAGTCGGGGTGGAGGCGGAGGTTGGCGTGACGCTGCGGCTTGGGCTTGAGCTGCGGTGATGCATCGTGGTCTGGTGCGGGAGGCTGTACGTCGCTGGCGGCGCCCTGGGGGCCGGAGGCGGACGGGGTGAGAGTCGGCGTCTCGGGCACGATCGGTACGTCACCGTCGAGGTACCGGGCCCACCATTCGCTGTCACGTGCGGTGCGGGACCAGTAGGTGTGGAACACCCATCGCGTTCCGGTGTCGCCGTCGGGTTCGGTCTCGGCCCGGCGTCGCACGCGGCGCAGGTGTCCGGCCCGCGACAGCTCGTTGAGCGCGCTGCGGACACTCTGCTGACCGTAGAGGGGCTGCGTCTTGGCGATGGTCTTGGCGTCCATGGCAGCGTTCTCACAGAGCCGGTCGAGGAGTGCGGCGAGGTAGGCCTCGCGGGCGGGGAGATGGTCGAAGTCGCCTCGCCGCGGGGGTTCCTGGTCCGGGGCGGAACGCTTGCCGTAACCGGGCTTGGCCATGGGATGCGCTGCGGGTGTGGGCAGGGCAACGCTAGAGTTTTCGTAAGCCACGAGATCGCTCGTTTCGATCTTGGGGTGAGACCCCGGCGGGTGTTGGTAGCACCCGACCGGGGTTGTTTGTTGTCGCGAACGCTAGAGGGTGACGACGCGGCGTCGCAAGCCGACCACGAATAGTCATGTCGGCTGGCGACCACGGGGGTTGAAGCGCAGGGAGGGCGGGAGGGTGGGTTGAAACAACCGCCCATTCCATACAAACAGGGCTCGGATCTCGGGGTCCGAAGCCCGGGGCTCAGGCGCCGGTGGTGGCGTACGCGATGAACGTGACCCAGGCATCGGCCGGGACGGAGAAGCGGGGGCTTCGAGCGCCGAGCTTCGAGTCGCGGACGTGGATGGTGTGGGGGCAGGCGGCGATTTCTACGCAGGCGTTGTCGAAGTCGCCGCTGTGGCTGGACTTGCGCCAGGTGTAGGCGACTTCGAGGCAGGCGCTGCCCGAGGAATCGCTGTAGCTCGACTTGAACCACGCCAGTTCGGCGCTCATAGCTCCTCCGCCAACTTCCTGATGAACCGGGCAGACTCCTCAACGCTAAGCGCCTGCATGCGGATCAGGCCATGCCGTTGCATGAGGGTGCTGAGTTTGTTCCCGCTGCCGTACAGCGCACCCGTCTCCTGACCGTCGGCGAATGCATACTGCTCGTGATCGGCCGTCTCCACCAACACGATAGGACCACTGAGCGCTGCCGCTGGAGCGCCCTGGAATGGCAACACCTGGATCGAGACATTGCGCTGCTGCCCCGCCTCCAGAAGTCGCTCAAGCTGTCCCCTCATCACGCCTTCGCTACCGACCACAGCACGCAGCGCGGCCTCGTGAAGCACGAAGCTGAACAGCGCGAGCGGCTTACTGGTCAGCTTCTCCTGCCGTCTGAGCCTGGCAGCAACTCGCTCAGCCACTGTCTCCGCGTCAAGCGGCGGGCAGTCGTTGCCGATCAACTCCTGCGCGTACTCCCCCGTCTGCAGCAGCCCTGGAATCAGCATCGGCTCGTACCACTGCATGTGATTGCCTCGGCCTCGATCGCCATGTATTCCTGGGACCGCGCCGGGAAGGGGTCGGGCTTCAGGAACTCCTGCCCAACCAACAACTTCCCTCGCGCCCCGCACATCTGATCCGCGACCTGCAACAGCCGGAGCGTCGGCCTCCGCCTCCCGCACTCCATCGACTTGACGTACTCGTAGTCGTAGCCGGCTTCGTCCGCCAGCGCCTGGCGACTGACCCCGGTTTCCTCCCGCCAGAGCTTGATCTGCCCTCCGCAATACCGCCAGTTCTGCTGCGCCTGCTGGGACTCCCCCGAAGCCACGGACCCACCCGCCTCCCGTAGACACACCGTGTACAAGCACGCTGTGTACCCGTTCCGCTACTCCCGAGGCTACGCGCCAATCAGCAGCCTGATCACTGCAAATGGCGAAGACTCACCCCCAAGGAACGAAGCACGCATGCCAACGCCGCCCACAGGCCCCGCTCCCCACCACTCCCCCAATGCCGTCCCCCAGGACATCGAGTGGCGCCTGCCCCGCCACGCCCGCAGCATGGGCAGAGCCCGAAACCTCCTCCGAGAGCAGGCCACTTCATGGAAGCTGCCGGACGAGGTGACGGAGACGGCGGTACTTCTACTCAGCGAGCTGATGACGAACGCGTACCGCCATGCGAAGGTCTCCCCGGGGCGCGAGATCTGGGCCCGCTGCCTCGTGGCGGGCGACCGCCTCCGCGTCGCCGTGACGGATGCGAACGACACGCTGCCGATGCCACGGGAAGCACGGCCGGATGACGAAGCCGGCCGCGGCCTCACATTGGTGACCGCGCTGGCGGACGCCTGGGGCGCGGACCCCAGACCGCACGGGATCGGCAAGACTGTCTGGTTCGAGCTCTCGCACAAGCCCGCTGACGCCTCGGAGGGCCGGCGATGACGAGGCGCAGGAAGGCGTAGGGCATATCGGAAGGAACGCCCCGCCGCCAAGCGCAAGTCCTACGCTGCGGCTGGCATACGCACCCGCCCGGACAACAGGTCGCCGGTCAGGGCCTGCTTGAACATCCTGAGCTTGACCAACTCCTCTGCGTCTGCCGCCAGCTTCCTGTCGAACGCCTGGATCGGTGCAACCAGGTCCTGCTGCACCTCGACCGTTGGAAGCGGCAAACGAATGGAGCCGACCAATGCACCATTGAGGTTAGTCTGGTTAGATCCCTGGCCGATCTTGCGAATCTCGTCGTAGCTGTTCTCTAGCCAGTAATAAAGATACCTATAGTTGAGGCGCAAGGGGTCACAGACGATAGCCGCTGCAGCCTGGTTAACCGTGGCTTCAACTCCCAAGATCGCAGTCCTGCCACGCGTGACGCCTTCGCCGTACATCGCCAGAAGAACCGTCCCTGGCGGGTATACACGCAGACCCGTATCAGCAACAGCCTTGCGAGTCACGTATTCTCCGCTTTCGTTGATCACTGAGAAGTTGATCTCTGCGGTCCTCACCCATGGAACGGTGCCGCCAGACCAATACTCCTTGCGCGAACGCGATGGCGTACTGCCCGACGAGACGACAGCTACGTCGCCTACTGCAACCCAGTCTCCCTCTCGATCATGCAACCTCTTCCGCATGATTTCACCGCGGATGAGACGTCCCTTGGCGATCGACGCCTCGATGGCTCGCTCTTCCTCAGCGAGCGCGGCGAGCAGTTCAACGATACGCCGCTGATCGGCCAGCGGGGGCCATACAACCCTGAGGCCCTCAACCGCAGCCTGCGAGATGTTCTGCATACTGAGGCTGCTGCCTGATGCCGCGACAGCGATCTGCTTCCGGACAGCAGGACTCGCAAGGCTCAGATTGACGAACTGCGTGTCCGCTGTGCGCTGATCCACGACAAGCCTCAGCGTCTTGTCGGACAGCATCAGTCGTTCCTGGCTGGGCGTCGCGATACAAGCGGAGCAACAAGTTCCGGGGTGTTCGCCCGAGAGAACAACAGATCGCCTGGCTTTACCTCAAAGCGCTCATTGATGAGCCCTGGGTCGTCGACGGCTTTGTTCTCCGAGGGACGGTAGCCCAACGAGTGGACGGCGCTCACTTTCAGCACCCCCCACTGCCCAGGCGATGCCGGGGAGTCTGTGAGGCTCGGACTGCGCCCGGTCTCGACTCGGAGAAGTCGACTTCCCAGACAGTCCTCTTCCCACGCGTCACGCGACATAGCCGAGCTCCTTCAGGAATCCATCCAATGCCTTCGTAGCCTTCTCCCGCCGCCCCTCAATATCCTGCAAAGAAACCGCGTACTTCCCCTCCCAAACCCGATATGCCTCCCCCAACTCCCGCTGCCGACGCACCACATGCCCACCCAGCTTCCCCGCCAGGTCATCCCGCAGAATCCCGAGGACCACGTCCCGCTCCCCCGCGGCCTTGGCCAGCTTCTTCCTGGCCCGCATGAGGCGCGCCTCCTTCACGGCACCACCCTCATCAGGGCCGTCCCCGTCGCCGCCCCCCGCATCCGTACCCTCAACCGGAACTGGTACCGGAATCTCCAACAACGCCCCCTGCCCAGCCTCCTCCGCAGCCAGAGCCCGCCGCCCCTTCGCGGCACCCCCCGAACGACCATCCCCCACCTTCTTCTTGGCCTTCTCCCGCTGCTCAGCCTTCTTCCGCTGAACCGCCGCCACCGGCCAGAAGTCGTCCTCCAACTCCTCGATGGCCTTCTTCGCCTCGGCCCGCTTCTTCGTCAGCTCCCGCATCTCGGCTTTGCTGAGCACGGCGTCGGCCAACGCGGGATCGATCTCGGCAGGCCCCTCCTCGTCGGCGTCCGGCGACTCCGCCGCGGCCCGCGCCTCCGCCAGCGCGGCCTCCGCCTCCTGCGCTGCCTTCACCTTGGCGTCCAAGTCCGCGTGCGTGCGCTCCTTGGAGGCCAGATCCTCCAGGAAGTCAGGGGCGATGGCCGCGACGACCTTGTGGTCGTAGGCCTGCCGCCGCTCCGCCGCCGTACGCTCGCGTGCGCCGCCCGTGCGCGGATCCGGCTCGGGAGCGAGCATCGTCAGAACGTTCTCGACCCAGCCGTCCACGACGCCACCGAAGCCGTTGACCGACAGCGCCTTGAGGTCGTTCTTACCGTCGTGCCACCAACCGGCGACCGCGCCTGCGAGCGCGTACCGGTCCAGCAAGCCGACCGCGAGAAGCCGTTCGCGGAAAGAATCGATCAAGTCAGCGCGCAGACCAGCGAGTTGGGCCTTGCGTTCGTGCTCCGTGCGTTCGTCGCCCTCGACCGGCTCCAGGTTCGCGATCTGGTCCGCCTCGGCCTTCCACCACTCCTCGAACCCGGCCCACAGCTTCTGCTCCCGCCCACTCGCCAGCTCGGCCAGGCGGGACGCGTCCGGTCGTTCACTCTCGGGCAGGAAGTCGACGTATTCGGGATCGTCGTCCCGTACGGCGAACAGGTCCGACATCTTGATCTCGTAGGCGTCCAGGAGTTCCTTCTTCGCCTCGATCTCGGCGACCGGGACGCCACCCACCAGGTGTGCCCGCACGTCCTGCGGCTCGGGCGGCGGGGTGTTGTCGACGTAGCGGCGGATGTTGAGGTTGTAGTCGTTGTCCGCCAGCTCCTCGCGGCGCACAGCGCGCGCGAAGCCCTCGACGTCCTCGAACGTCTCGTCGTCCTGGAACGCGCGGAAGGTGGAGACGATCTTCTCGATGTGCTCGGGGAGCAGCACGTTCTGGGCGCGCTCCGCGTGGAACTCACGGTCCGCGTTGATGAAGAGCACCTTGTTGCGGCGGTCCGGGCGCTTCTGGGCCGGCGGGCGCAGTGCGATCACGCAGGCCGGGATGCCGGTCCCGTAGAAGAGGTTCGGCGCGAGTCCGATGACCGCTTCGATCAGGTCGGCTTTCAGGAGCTTGGCACGGATTTTCTGTTCCTCGCCGCCGCGGAAGAGGACGCCGTGCGGCATGACGGTGAAGACCGAGCCGCCTCGCTGCTTCACCATGTCCAGCATGTGCTGGAGGAACATCAGGTCGGCTTTGCCGCGCTCAGAGGTCTGGCCGTGCGGCATCCGGCTCAGCAGGTTCGGCACCTCGGACTGCTTGTAGTCCATGGAGAAGGGCGGGTTGCTGGACCAGGTCGAAGTCGCGCTCGGGGTGGAGTGGGTTGGTGAGCGTGTCTCCCGTCTTGAGGGAGAAGTGCTTGGCCCCGTGGAAGAGCATGTTCATCGTCGCCATGACCCAGGAGCCGCTGTTGGCGTCCTGCCCGGCCAGCCTCAGGTCCTTGGAGTCCTCACCGTGCTCGTCGACGTACTCCATGGCGTGGATGAGCATGCCGCCGGACCCCACGCACGGGTCGTAGATCCGCATGCCACCGTGCGGGCGCGCCAGCTCGACCATCATGCGGACGACCGCACGCGGAGTGTAGAACTCGCCGCCCTTGCTGCCGGCCGAGTCCGCGAAGTCCTTGATCAGGTACTCGTACGCGGCACCGATCATGTCGGGGAACTCGAAGTCCTCACCACGCAGCCGGATGCTGCCGAAATGCTCGATGAGTGACCGAAGCCGGTTGTCGGCCAGGGCGGCGGCTGAACCCTTGCCGCTGCCTCCACCGCCGATGCGGTTGAAGTTGACGTGCGCGAACAGGCCGCGCAGCTCGCTGTTGCCCTTCTGCCGCTCCAGCGCGTCGAGGGCGGGCTGGAGGTACTCCGTGGCCACATTGTCCACGGCCCCGGCGAGCTTCTCCCAGCGGGCCTCCTCGGGCACGAAGATGACTCCGCGCGGGACGTACCACTCGTACTGCTCGGCCTCGTCCTTGGCGTCCTCTGGGCTGTCACCGGCCGCCAGCCGCTCCTTGATGACCGCTTCTCGGGCGGCCTCGAACTCGTCGTTCACCCTCTTGAGGAAGAGGAGTACGAAGATGAAGTCGCGGTACTCGGCGGCGTCCATCGTGCCGCGCAGGATGTCCGCCGCCGCGAAGAGATGGCGTTCCAGTTGCGCGAGCGTGAGCTTGGCCACGTACGGCACTCCCTGAGGTGACTGGCTTGTCCGGTTGCATCGGGAAGCCTACGGCTTCGCGCGCTCCAGGGATCACCACGTGCCGTCAAGCACACATTGTGACCGGATATGCCTTTCCGTAATCACGAGATGCTTGCTCACGTTCGTCAACGGGCACCGGGTCAGCTCGCGAAACCGATCGAGGTCTGGTCGGACTCGAGGTCTTTCATCAGGGTCCGCTTGATCAGGTCGATCTTGGCCAGCTGGGCGTGCCGCAGTTCACGCTGCTCGGCCAGTGCGGTCACCGCATCGACGATGCGCTGCTGTTCCTGGAGACTCGGCAATTCGATCTCCACATTCAGCAGTCGGCCGGCAGGCAGGTCATACAGCGCGTCGCGGCTTTCACGCGCCTGCGCGTAGAGACGGGGGTGCACCGAGCGGTGTGAGAGCCAGGCCGCCAGATATCCCGGCAGGATGCGTGTGGTGTCCGGCGAGAGCCTGACGACGCTTCCGCCGTACGTGGCGCTGGGAAGTTGCTCCCTCCACACGATCGCACGGTACCCCCGGCCTGCCATGACACGAGCCGTGAGCAAGACGTCGCCCGCGACCAGCATCTCAGACAGTCTGGGAGGGGAGTCTGCACGCCGGTAACGGAGCCCAGCCGCCACGAATCCCCGCTCAGTGAGGTGACGAGCCTCCACTGCGGGAATACCATTCGTCTCCTCACCCAGGCGACCGGACGTTCCGGTCCTGGCGGTCTTGATGACGTCTCCGAGAGTGCAGCGATCGACTCGGCCTTCAACCTCGGACGCGGCGTCGAGTACCGGTAGCAGAATCATCAGCTCGTCCACGTCCAACTTGTCCAGGGCCCCTTCGACGGTCTTCTCCGTGTCTGTCAGGGCATGGATTCGCTGTGCCGTCTGGCGCCGTCTGTCCGCCACATCCCCGCCGGTCAGCGAGGAGAGGTCCCACGCGCTCTGCTGAGACCACGGGTTGTTCTGGAGGAATCCGGCGCTCGGGCCGGTCAGCTGGGACTCGATCTCACGGAACGACAGCCCGTACTTCTCCTGCCACTTCTCGTACGTCTCGACCAGCTCGCTTCGCCTCGACGCGACGAGGGCGTCGATCCTGGTCGTCAGACCTTCCCGAAGTGCGGACAGGTCCTCGACCGGCGGCAGCAGACGGCCGCGCCGAGCCAGCGTCCTGACATGGGGTCCGATCTCACGCCACCAGTCCGCGAATGCTCCGGAGAGGGCATGAGTAGCCAGGATGCTCGGCGCTCCCATCAACTCTCGGCACACCTTGAGCAGTTCGAGCCTCAAGTCATCCATCCGGTTGTTGGGCGTCTCATGACCACTCGGTGCCGGTACAAGCCCTGCAATGTCCCTCTCCGCCACCTTCCACCACTCACCGAAGGCAGCGAGCAGGCGCTGCTCACGGTCCTGGGCCAGTTCAGCCAGTACTCGAGCATCCGGCCGCTCGGGAGGAGGCAGGAAATCCATGTAGGCCGGATCTCCGTACCGCGCGGTGAAGAGTTGCCGTGGCGTGATCCCGTAGGCTCCCAGCAACGCATTCTTGTCATTGATCTCGGATACAGGCATGCCACCGCTCATGTGGGCCTGAATGTCCTGCGGTTCCGGTAGCGGGGTGCTGTCCACGTACCTGCGGATGTTGAGACTGTCCTCGTTCTCGGAGAGATACGACCGGTCCACGACTCGAGCGAACCGATGGACGTCTTCAAAACCTCGAACTGCGGAAGCGATCTTCTCGACGTGTTCCGATCGCATCAGGTTCTGCGCGAGCCCACGTTCGTATTCACGAGAGGCATCGATGAACAGCACCTTGCCGCGCCGCTCCGGCCTCTTCTGTCCGGGAGCCCGCAGCAGCAGCACGCAGGGCGCGACTGCGGTCGACGAGAAGAGGTTCGGCGCGAGACCGATGACAGCCTCGACCACGTCGGCGTCCAGCAGCGCCGAGCGCGTGGCCTGGTCTCGCCCACCACGGAACAGCGGGCTATGCGTCACCACAGTGCAGACCGATCCGCCGCGCCGGCTCACCAGGCCGAGCATGTACTGGAGCAAGGCCCAGTCCGCCGGACCCCTTTCGGAGACCGGTCCGTACAGTGCGTGCTGTCCCAGTGCCTGTGCCTGGTCCGCCCCGAGGGTCAAACCAAACGGTGGAACGCTGAGAACAAGGTCGAACTCATCTACCGCCTCGGGTGCCGGCGACAGAGAATCACCGCATTCAAGGGCAGCGTCCTTGATCCCGTGAAAGTACAGGTTGAGCCCTGCCAGTTCAGCTGTCGCGGAGTTGAGGTCCTGACCGGCGAGCGCCAACGGTTGAGGATTTCCCCCTTGCTCATCCACGTACTGTTTGGCGCGCAGGAGCATGCCCCCGGTCCCGCAGAAAGGGTCATAGATCCGCGTGCCCACCTGGGGCTGAGCGATTTCGGTCAGCAGGTGGACCAACTCGCGCGGCGTGTAGTGTTCTCCCGAATATCGCATGGACGCCTCGGTCGCCTTCAGAAAGGCCTCCACGGCATCTCCGAGCATCTCCGGGTAAGCCAGGGCTTCGAAGCCGAAGCGTCTCCCTCGGATCCCTCGGAACGCCTCGATCAACCCCTCTTGAGCAGCACGGTCCAAGCGCATCGTGACAGAGGCCGCCCGGCGCAGGAGCGCAGCGATCAGCGTTCGCGGATCCCCGTCTGCCCTGTTCGCGTCTTGCACAGCGAGTGCCTGGCCTTCGAGGATGCTGGGCAGCACACCGGCGGCCCGCCCCTCCTGCGCTGCGGCCACGAAGGCCCGGAACTCAGGTGATAGCGCCTCGTCGAACTCGTCGAGCGCGTGCTGCAAAAAGAGCATCGCGAGGGCCAGATCCCGCCGCTCCCGCGGGTCACTGACAACGCGGGGCACCGCTTCCATCGCGTTACGAAGAACACGCTCCACGTCATTCGGCACGGTGAAGTTCAAAGCCACGCCTTCCCCCCAATCTCGCATCTCCCACTGCGCGGCGCCCCCCACCACACACGGAGACAGTTGGCTCAGTAGTCGACCACGCCCAGGCCTTCTTCGACGAAGCGCCACACGTCGGTGTAGGGGTCCCAGTGATTCTGGTCAGGGCCTGTGTGCACGGCGTTGATCTGCTGCGCGTACTGGCGAGCCTTCTTGTAGTTGCGCGCCAGCTGCCCCGGCTTGATCCGTTTGGCGTCCTCCGGTGACACAGTCTGGCTGTTGGCGCCGTATGTCTGAAGAAGGCCAGGCTGCCGCTTGAGGCGGCCGGCGACGTCGTCGCAGACGCCGCCGAAGGTGCTCGTGTAGTTCTGGTAGTGGAGCAGGCGCCACAGCTCGAAGCAGGGGTGGGAGTAAGCGATGTGGACCCCTGCCTTCTTCGCCCGTGAGAAGGCCGTTGGGATGTCCTTGTGCTGATCCCGGTCGAAAAGGCACCAGACCTGGGGCCAGTTCCAGTCCTCAGGTTTCAGGCCTGCCCTCTTGGCAGCCCTCCGCACTTCGGTCAGCTTGTCGATGGCGTCTTCCACGAGGGGCAGGGGCTTGCGGCGGCTCGACGAAGCTGCGGCGTTCTCGATGTAGTGATTGATCCTGCGACCCTGCTGCGCGCGGGTCCCGTGCTCCATCACGTACTCGACGAACTCCGGCTCGGTGACCTCGCCCTCCGTGAAGACGTACACCTCACGAGGCCGGTCACCGGCTCGTGGCTTCTTGCCGCGGCTTACGCCGTCCCGCCCCTTGACCCTCGCCATCAGGAACGCTCTGCCTCCCCTGCCAGTGCTGTCAGCACCCTCCGGCCGATCTGTCCTTGAGTCACACGCGGTACCGCGCCGAAGGCGCCCGCGAGGTAGGAGTCGCTCAGGTCTTCTTCAGGCCCGGGATCGACATCGCTGAGCGGATACAGCTCCGTGGCTCCGCTATCGTCCTTCTCCGTCAGCCAGATCTGCCCCGGTTCCAATGGGCGACCGCCTCGTGGGCTCTTGAGCAGCGAGGGGTCGTGTGAGGTGAAGACGAGCTGTGCGCCCTTGGTGTTGACCCAGGGAGCCTGGAAGAGCCGAACGACTTCGGCCGCGAAACGGGGATGGAGGCTCGCATCCAGTTCATCGATGAGCAGGACAGCACCTCGGTCCAGAGCCAGCAGCAGAGGCCCGATCAGCGCGAACCACGAGCGTGTGCCGAACGACTCCCGCTGCCAGTCGAAGGCCACAGGCTCACCTGCGTCACTTCCGTGGAGAAGACGAACCCGTGGGCTCTGTCCCGGCTGATGCTCGACTTCAGCGCCTTTGATGCCGAGGTCGGCTACACGGAGCAGTTCCTCGATACGGTCGCGGGACGTCTCGTTCAGGAGCTCACGAGCAGTAAAGGCTTCGCGCTGGCTGCGCTCGGTCTCCGGGGTGATATCCCAGAGGTTCTGGTTGAACCACTGGTAGATCCTGGTGAGTTGAGGGTGGTTGTCGTTGGCGGCTCTACTGAGCAAGAGAGCGTTGGGGCGGGTGCTACGGGCCAGGAGGGCACGGTCCTGAATGCGGTCACCCGGGAACTCGAAGACGCTGCCGCGCGTGGCGTCGCGATCCAGCCACACCTGACGTCGCCCCTTGGGATACGAGTGAAGCCACTCGGATTCCACCCTCGTCGAACCGAGTTCGAACCCGTAAGTCCACCGAACCCCGTCTTCGAGGACGAAGTCGGCTTCATAGAAGGTGCTTTCAGCGGTCGACTTGGGATCGAGCGCGAACTCCTCCCTGGGAATCCCCTGGTAAGAAGTCCACCCCCCATACGATCCGAGGACCGCTTCCTTCATCTTCATGAGGGCGGTGATGACGTTCGACTTGCCCGATGCGTTGGCGCCGAAGATGCCGAGCACCGGGTAGACCTGGAGCGACTTCCCGTCGGAGAGCGTCAGCGTGCGCGCCGCGTCCGATTCATCGCCCTGCGGGACCACGAAGGACAGCTCTTGCTCGTCCCGCAGCGATCGCACGTTCGCCGCGCGAAATCTCAGCAGCATGCTGCCCTCCTCTCGTCGCGCACAGCGTAACCGGGTGATCGCGCACGCACCTACCGGACGGTCACACCAGTCGCCGCGCCGTCGCCCACCGCGTCAGCTCATGCCGGTTCGACAACTGGAGCTTCCTCAACACCGCCGACACATGCGACTCGACCGTCTTGACGGAGATGAACAGCTGCTTGGCGATCTCCTTGTACGCATAGCCCCGCGCGATCAGCCGCAGCACCTCCCGCTCGCGCTGGGTGAGCCGGTCGAGGTCCTCGTCGACCGGCGGCGCGTCCGTCGAGGCGAAGGCGTCCAGGACGAAGCCGGCGAGGCGCGGCGAGAACACCGCGTCGCCGTCCTGGACCCGGAAGATGGAGTCGACCAGGTCCGTGCCGGTGATCGTCTTCGTCACATAGCCGCGCGCACCGCCCCGGATCACACCGATGACGTCCTCCGCCGCGTCCGACACGGACAGCGCGAGGAAGCGGACGGGCTGCTCGGCGTCCGCCATCAACGGGGCGCAGCGGCGCAGCACTTCGACCCCGCCGCCGCCCGGGAGGTGCACGTCGAGGAGGACGACCTCGGGCCGGGTCGCGGTGATCACCGTGACCGCCTGGTCGACGTCCGCGGCCTCTCCGACGACCTCGACGCCGGTCTGCTCGGTCCGGCCGATCTCGGCCTGGACTCCCGTACGGAACATGCGGTGGTCGTCGACGAGCACCACGCGTACACGCCGCTCGTCCGCGCTTCCGCCGGTCGGTTCCGCCGGCTCGTTCGCCTCGGTCGGGTCGCTCATGACGTCTTCTCCGCCCTCTCCATCTCCAGCTCGACCTCCGTGCCGCCGTCGGGCACCGCCCGCAGCCGGGCCGTACCGCCGTTGCGCTCCATGCGGCCGATGATCGATTCTCTGACACCCATGCGGTCGGCGGGTATCGAATCGAGGTCGAAGCCGGGACCGCGGTCCCGGACCGACACGAAGACGGTCTTTCCCTCCACCTCGGCGTAGACCTGCACGGCGCCGCCCTCGCCACCGTACTTCGCGGCGTTCACCATCGCCTCGCGCGCGGCCTGCATCTGTGCGGCGATCCTCTCGTCGAGGGGGCAGTCGCCGACGACCACGACCTCTATCGGGACGCCGTGCTTGTCCTCCACCTCCGCGGCATTGCGCCGCACCGCGTCGGCGAGGTTGGCGGGTTCGTCGGCCTCGTCCTTGCCGGTGCCCTCGGGCTTGTACAGCCAGGTGCGCAGATCGCGCTCCTGGGCTCGGGCGAGGCGCCGGACCTCGTTCGCGTTCTCCGCGTTGCGCTGTATCAGGGTCAGGGTGTGCAGCACCGAGTCATGGACGTGCGCGGCGACCTCGGCGCGCTCCTGGGCGCGGATGCGCATCAGGCGTTCCTCGGAGAGATCCTGGGTCATCCGGACGAGGTAGGGCCCCGCGAGGAGCGTTATGCCGACGAGGACCGCGAGCGCAGCCTGGAGGACGGAGCCGAGGTGGGCCGCCGAGCCCTGGAGGACGAAGATGCCGGAGACGCCGGTCGTGACGAGGACGACGCCGCCCGCGGCGCGCAGCAGGCTGAGGGTCCGCCGGCGCCGTCCGACCTCCATCCAGCGGGCCCGCCGGGCATTGTCGGCCTGGCGCCAGACCAGGGCGACGCCGGCGCCGACGAGGACGGCGGGCAGGAGATAGGCCTTGGCGCCGTTCCCCAGATCGACGCTGCCGACGAAGACCATCGCCACGGCCACCATGAGCAGCAGCGCGACGATCTGTCCCTTGTCGGGCTTGCGGGCGACGAGTCTGCGGCGGCCGTCGGGCGCTGTCTCGGTGGAGAAGGGGGACGGGCGCTGCGCGTCGACCCCGCCGACGCCGAGCGGCACGAAGAACCAGAACGCGGCATACAGCAGAGCGCCGAGGCCGTCCGCCATGAACAGGCCGACGAAGACGAGCCGCACCCAGATGACGGGCAGGCCGAGATGCCCGGCGAGCCCCCGCGCCACGCCCCCGAGCCAGCGACCGTCACTGCTGCGGTAGAGCTTGCGCGGCGGCCGCGGTTCGGCGAGTGGCGCTGCTGCGGCTTCCGGCATGCCATCGATGTTCACACGCCCGGCCCAGCGGGGCATCAGGGTCGACCCCCTAGACTCCCCTGATCTTCGAGGGCCGCTGCCTCGAACGCTTCCCCCTCCCCCGCCTCAGGGCCGATATCAGGGTCCGACCAGGGTCATTCCGACTCCCATCCGACCGACCCGCCCGTCACCATGGACACATGACTGATCACCAGCACGCCGCGGACTCCGTGCCCGGGCCGGACGACGTGCCCACCGCGGGCACCCCGTCCGGCCCGGCACCCGCGAGCGCCGCGGGTGAGGAACCGCGCGCACCCGCGGGCGCGGAAACAACGGACACGACTGATGGGGCGGATACGGCAAGCACGGCGGGCACAGCGGGCCCAGGGCAACCGCCGGAAACACCGGCACCCGCCCTCGCCCCACCCCACCGCTTCCGCCGCGACCGCCGCGGCAAGATGCTGGCCGGCGTGTGTGCCGGGCTCGGGCGGCAGTGCGACATGGACCCGGTGATCTTCCGGATCACCCTCGCCGTACTCTCCGCGACCGGCGGAATAGGCCTCATCTTCTACGGCTTCGCCTGGCTCTTCGTCCCGTACGACGACGAGGACGAGAACGAGGTGCGCAAGCTGCTGACCGGCCGCGTCGACGGACAGGCACTGACGGCGGTGCTGTTCGCGCTGGTCGGCTGCGGTGTGTTCCTGACGCTGCTGAGCAACGGCGGCGTGCTGGCCTTCGCCGTCGTCCTCTCCCTCCTCCTCGCCGGCGCGGGCTACTGGTCACGGCACCGCAGCACCCCCGACCCGGACCCGCTCGCCGCCCAGGCCGTCGCCGACGCCCCACCGGAGGCCCAGGCGCCGCCGGTCCCCGCCGCCTACTCCTCCTGGTGGCGCGACCCCATCGTCAAGGACGGCACCCACGAGGGCGGCACGGGCTATCTCTGGGGCCCGCGCGACTCCCGCGACCGTGACATCGCGGCGGCGGTCAGCATCGGCCTCGGCGGTACCTGGACCAGCCGCCGGGACATACAGACGCGGCGCTCCCCGCAGCCCAAGCCGCGCGGCCCCCGCTGGATAGGCGGCTGGGTGTTCCTGCTGGCCCTTCTCGCGGGCGCCCTCGGCACGGGCGGCACCTGGGAGGACCACGCCCTCGGCACCAGCCTCCAGACGGGCCTGGCCTGCGCGCTGCTGGTCATAGGCCTGGGCATGGCGGTCAGCGCGTTCCTGGGCCGTACTGGAGCGGGCTCGGTCTTCCTGGCGATCATCACCGCGGGCCTGCTGGCCGCGTCGGCCGCCCTGCCCAAGGACATCAGCACCCACTGGATCGAGAAGGACTGGCGCCCGGCGGCGGTGACGGACGTACAGAACCAGTACGACCTGGGAACCGGCGTCGGCACCCTCGATCTGACCCGCCTCGACCTCTCGAAGGACCGGGCGGTGACGACGAGGGCCGATGTGGGCGTAGGCCGGCTCAAGGTGATCGTCCCGAAGGACGCGACCGTGAAGGTGAGCATCGACGTGGGGGTGGGAGACATCCAGTTGCCGGGTGACGACGAGCAGGACGTGGACGTGGCACCGGGCAAACACAAGGAGCTGACCCTGAACCCGCCGACGGGCACGAAGAGTGCGGGCACGCTGGACCTCGATCTGAGCGTCGGCGTCGGACAGGCGGAGGTGAGCCGTGCTACGTCATGAGTTCCAGCCCGGGAGGCTGGTCGCCGGAGCCTTCCTGACCGTCGCGGGCATCATCTACATCGGTGACGCGAACGACGCCTGGGAGACACCGTGGTTCGCGGTGATCCCCCTGGTCGTCGGCGGCCTGTTCCTGGCGGGCACGGCAGGGCTCCTGACCCGGGCGATACGCAGACGCCGACGCACACCGACGTCACCCCACACCCCACCGCACCCCTGACCGAGCCCGACAGCCGCCAACGCCCGTAACCGGGTTGCGGCAAGACCTACCGATAACCCCCCACCCGCTGCCGTCGCCGTGCCCGAAGGGCCGCGTCCAACGACAGCAGAGGGGCGCCCGCGAGCACCAGCGGCAGCCAGGCCATCAGATAGGCCAGGTCATTGCCGTAGTAGTAAGGATCGGAGGCCCAGCTCACCGTCAACCACAGGCTCAGCGAGATGAGCGCCCCGCCGAGCGCCGCCAGACGGGCGAACAGCCCGATGAGGGTGCCGATCCCGACGGCGAGTTCGCCGAAGGCGATGGCGTAGCCGAAGGCCACCGGGTTGTTCAAGGCCATGTCCACCAAGGCCGGGATGGCCGCCGAGTCCTTGACGGCCCGCATCATGTCGCCGATCGAGCCCGCCCCGGAGTCCTTCATGAAGGCGCTGTCCGTGAGCTTGTCCAGCCCGGCGTAGATAAAGGTGACACCGAGGAAGACGCGGAGCGGAAGCAGGGCGTAACGGGTGGCGGTGTCCCGCCAGCTCCGGTCGCCGTCGAGATAAGGGGGGTGCGTGTCCGTGTGCATACCGTGAGTCATCGCCCGTAGCCGCCTCTCGCCCGCCGTGCCGTGACCCCTCGAACGACGATACGTACGCAATCGCCGCGCCGCTCAATCATGCCGCCCGTATTCTCCGCCGCCCCCGCCCCGCTGGAAACCCCGCGTCCCCCACCAACCTCACCAAAGTCTCACGCCCCCTCAGTTCACGGATTTCGGTGGCGGGCCCGATCACGCTCAGGCAGGCTGACCTGCATGGTCTCAGTGGTGCAGAACGTGGCGATCGACTGCGCGGATGCCTATGCGCTGGCGCGTTTCTGGAGTGAGGTGACCGGTTGCCCGCTGCACCCGGAGGTCGAACCGGGCGACCGGGAGACTCAGGTGATGCTCGCGGAGGGCCCACTGCTGTACTTCAACCAGGTGCCGGAACCGAAGACGATCAAGAACCGGATCCATCTGTGCCTCCGCCCGACGACCACGCGCGAGGAGGAGGTCGACCGGCTGCTGAAGCTCGGAGCCACCCTGGTCACCGACCTCAGGGAGCCCGATGGCGCGGGGTGGGCCGTCCTCGCCGACCCCGAGGGCAATGAGTTCTGCGTGCTGCGCAGCGAGTCCGACCGCGCCGCGATGGCCTGAGACGCTCCCCCACCCCCTCCCCGCCTCACTCGGTCACGTCGATCATGTACCGATTCGTCTCCACCCCCACCGCGGTGACCACCTGCACCTCCACCCGCCCCGGCTCCACATCCGCGGGCACAGGCACCGTCAGCACCGCGTCCGTCGGATTGCTGAACCCACCGGCCACCGGCACGAGCGGCACATGCACATGCACCGCCCCGATCCGCACCACCATCCGTGACAGCCGGTCGGCCCCCTGTGCCCCCGGCGGCACGAACCCGGCGCCGCGGATCTCGATGTCGTCCCCGGTCCGGATCGGCGCGTCCAGGGCACCGGCCTCCCGCGCCCGCACCACGGAAAGGATGACCGGCCGGCCCCCCTCCGCGTACTTCCCGGCCAGATACGTGGCCGCCGACACCAGCACCACCACCGCCAGCCCCCACGGCAGATCCGGCAGCTGATCCGGCCGCCGCCCCAGCCGCACCGCGGCGAACAGCAGCGCGACCCCGCCGATCACGACGTACTGGATGTCGGCGAAGGTCCCCCGCCCCGCGTCGTCCGTCAGCAGATCGGCGGCCCGGGGCCGATGCGCCCGTACCTTCTGCAGCCGCTGCCCGAGCACCCGTACTCCCACGACCCGCCGCACCAGGACCGCGATCGCGCACACCACGGCGAGCACGGTCACCACACCCGCGCCCCGCCCGAGTTCGAGCCCGGCGATCAGCGCATCCCGCTCGGCGTGCCCGGAGGCCGCCGCCAGCCGCCCCACCAGCACAAGCACGGCATACGCCACGAACAGCACCCACGCCCCGGCGACCGCACGTGACGTGGAGAGCCGGTTGTCCTCACCGATGACCGGCGCCAGCGCACCGCCGCGCGCCCGGTGGAAGTACGACGCCGCGGTGAGCGCCCCGGCCGTCACGACAGCCGCCAGCAGCCCTGCCGTACGCGCCGCCGTCCACCCCGCGCCGATCGCCGTGAGCGCCTGCACCAGCAGCAGCGCGACCACCAGACCCCAGACCACGCAGGTCGTACGCCACCACAGCCGGCCGAGCCACGCGTCGCCCTCGGCCCGCCCGCGTTCGGCGACGGCCTCCGCCGACTGCGTCAGCTCCTCGGAGACCCACTGCCGCGAGGCCGACGCCGAGTGCGCCACCGCCGCCGGCAGCCCCTGCCCGGCCGCGAACTCGTCCCGCTTCAGCAGGAATTCGGCGACCGCCCGCCGATGCCCCGCACGTGCCCCGTGCGGACAGTCCCCACAGGTGCAGCCGCCCTCATGCGCGCCCATCACCGCGCCGCCCCGCCCAGCCTCCTGCACCGCCACGCCCGACGCCCGCCTTCCTCAGAACTCACGACCTCCAGGGCTCCACACCCTCAGGCCTCGACAACCCTCGCGACCCCACGCCGCCGCCCATGACAAGACGGCCAAGTGACCTCATGGCCTTATAGCCCACAGCCCCACTCCCGGCAGCCGTATCTCACATACCGGCCACCACGGATTCCGGCCATCGCCCGAGCACGCGCGGCGCGACGCACAACTCCCCTGCGGCGCAAGCGAATTGTGCCGCAGTAGCCGCGACCCGCGTCCGGCAGGTCCGTGCGGCGCGGGTGAGGAGAGTCCCCCCGTGTTGACCCGGCTGCGAGAATTTCTCCATGGCCGAGATCATCCAGCGCGACGGGACCTGGGCCTTCGACGGCACAACGGTCCGGATCACGCCGGGACTCCACCGCTCCGTGCCGCTGTTCCGGCAGACGTACGGAGAGATCGCGGTACCCCTCGAAGCCGTCGCGAGCGTCGTCTTCGAACCCGAGCGCAGGCGCGGCAGACTGCGGATGCGGCTGCGTGAGGGCGCCGACCCGCTGCTCCAGGCGACCGGCGGCAGGCTGCCGGAGGCGGCGGATCCGTACCGGCTGACGGTGGACGTCGACCGGGCCGGGGTCGCCGAGTACGTCGCCGAGGAGATCCGCCACGCGCTGCTGCTCGACCAGATCCCCAAGGAGCCGACGAAGACGTACCTCCTGCCCGGCCCACCGGTCCCGGTCTCCGTCCGCTCCTCCGACGGCGTGGTCTCCTTCGACGGCACCCAGGTGCGGATCGACTGGTCCGATACCTCCGACCGGGTCAAACGGGCGACCGGCCCGCGGATCATCCACGTGGGCGACCTCGCCCAGGTGGAGTGGCTGCCCAACTCGGGCCAGGAGGACGGTTTCCTGCGCTTCGTGACCCGGGAGACGGTGTTCTCGAAACTGCCGCCGGAGAAGGACCCGTACGCCCTGGACCTTTGGGGCAGCGTCCGCCGCGACCTGCTCACCGCGCTGGTCGCCACCGCGGTCACCGCCCGTCTGCCGCACCCGTCCACCCGTACCGAAATCGACCGGACCCACGGCCCCGGACCAACGACCGCGGCCCTCCCGCCCCCGGCTGACCACCATGACGTACTGCTACGCAGACTCCGCGAGCTGGGCGAGCTGCATCGCGACGGCGTCCTCACGGACGAGGAGTTCGCGAGGACGAAGGCGGTCGTTCTACGGGGCTTCTAGCCCGCTCTATGGGGCTTCCAGCCCCCTCAAGAAGCACCCTCGGCTCAACTCAACAGATCCGGCTCGCTGCGGCTCACGTCCTGCCACAGCGGCTGATAGTTGATCCACGCCACCAGATCCCCGCCGAGCTGCTCCCGCGTGGCCACGGCCTGCCGGTGCTCGATCAGCACCGGCCGCCCCGCCGCCCTGGCGGTCAGCTGCACCTGGCAGGAGCGTTCCATGGACAGGAACCACCAGGCCGCCGCGTCGACGGAGTCGCCGACGGTGAGCAGGCCGTGGTTGCGCAGGACGAGCGCCTTGTGGGAGTCGAGGGCGTTCGCGATCCGGCGGCCTTCCAGGGCGTCGACGGCGACGCCGGAGTAGGCGTCGTAGAGCGCGTGGTCCTCGTAGAAGGCGCAGCTCTCCTGGGTGATCGGGTCGAGCAGTTCGCCGAGGGCCGCGAGGGCGCGTCCGTGCACCGAGTGGCAGTGGGCGACGGCGACGACGTCGGGGCGGGCGGCGTGGACCTGGGAGTGCACGGTGAACGCCGCCTGGTTGACGTGGTAGCGGCCCTCGATCACCTGTCCTTCGGAGTTGGCGAGGACCAGGTCACTGACGGTGACGTGCTTGAACGGCATCCCGAACGGGTTGACCCAGAAGCAGTCGCTGAACTCGGGATCGCGCGCGGTGATGTGCCCCGAGACCCCGTCCTCGAACCCGAGCCGCCCGAAGATCCGCAGCGCGCCCGCGAGCCGCTCCTTGCGGTGCCGGCGCTCGTCGTCGAGGGACTCGTGCATCGGCGGCATCGCGAACCGCAGCTGATCGGTCGGCAGCGGTGAGGGCGGTGTGGGCCCGAGGGGCGTCCCGTGCATGTGTCCTCCAGCACTGGGTGGCTTACGTGGCGGAAGTTACCCTCGGTCAGCGCAGGAGAACAGACATGTTCTGTAAAGATCCGACGCCCACCGCACCCGGAAGCGGGAGGGAATCCGGACAGCGGATGTCGGGTATCGGCGCGACACTCGCCGTATGACAGTGAACTGGGCCTCCTTCGCCGAGGCCGAACCCGACCTCGCCCGCACCACCGAGGAACGCTTCGGCGCCTTCACCCACCACACCCTGGCCACCCTCCGCAAGGACGGCTCCCCGCGCACGACCGGCCTGGAGGTCCGTTTCCTGCGCGGCGAGCTGTGGCTCGGCATGATGCCGAACTCGCTCAAGGCCCTCGACCTGCGCCGCGACCCGCGCTTCGCGCTCCAGGCGAACCCCGGGGAGGGGCAGTCGTTGGGCGGCGGTGACGTACGGATCTCGGGGCGGGCAATCGAGGTCGAGGACCCGGCACTGAGGGCCGTATACACCGAAGAGGTGGAACCCCCGGAGTCACCCGAGCCGTTCCACCTCTTCCGCACCGAGCTGACGGAGGTCGTGCGGACCTACGTCGAGGACGAGAAGTACCTCGTCGTCCAGATCTGGAAGCCCGGCGAGCCCGTACGCACGATCAAACGTACCTAGGGCCTACTCCCACTCGATGGTGCCCGGCGGCTTGCTGGTCACGTCGAGGACGACCCGGTTGACGTCCCTCACCTCGTTCGTGATCCGCGTCGAGATCTTCGCCAGGACGTCGTACGGCAGTCGCGACCAGTCGGCGGTCATCGCGTCCTCGGACGAGACGGGCCGCAGGACGATCGGGTGGCCGTAGGTCCGGCCGTCGCCCTGCACGCCCACGCTGCGGACGTCCGCGAGCAGGACCACCGGGCACTGCCAGATGTCCCGGTCGAGGCCGGCCGCGGTGAGCTCCTCGCGGGCGATGGCGTCGGCCTCGCGCAGCAGGTCGAGCCGGTCCTTGGTCACCTCGCCGACGATCCGGATGCCGAGGCCGGGGCCGGGGAAGGGCTGGCGCTGGACGATCTCGTCGGGGAGCCCGAGCTCCTGGCCGACCATCCGCACCTCGTCCTTGAACAGCTTGCGCAGCGGCTCGATCAGCTTGAATTCGAGGTCTTCCGGCAGCCCGCCGACGTTGTGGTGGGACTTGATGTTCGCGGTGCCGGTGCCGCCGCCGGACTCGACGACATCCGGGTAGAGAGTGCCCTGCACCAGGAACTCCACCGCCGGGCCCTCGTCCGCGATGATCTCGGCCTGGGCCTGCTCGAAGACCCGGATGAACTCGCGGCCGATGATCTTCCGCTTCTCCTCGGGGTCGGAGACGCCCTTGAGTGCGGTGAGGAAGCGCTCCTCCGCGTCCACGACGACCAGCTTGACGCCGGTCGCGGCGACGAAGTCCTTCTCGACCTGCTCGGTCTCGCCCTTGCGCATCAGACCGTGGTCGACATAGACGCAGGTCAGCTGGTCGCCGATGGCGCGGGCGACGAGTGCGGCCGCGACGGCCGAGTCGACGCCGCCGGACAGACCGCAGATGGCCCGCCTGTCGCCGACGAGCGAGCGGATCGCCTCGACCTGCTCCTCGATCACATTGCCCGTGGTCCAGTTCGGGGCCAGCCCCGCGCCCCGGTACAGGAAGTGCTCCAGCACCTGCTGCCCGTGCGTGGAGTGCATGACCTCGGGGTGGTACTGGACGCCGTAGAGCTTCTTCTCGTCGTTCTCGAAGGCGGCGACCGGGACGACATCCGTGGACGCGGTGACGGTGAAGCCCGCGGGGGCGGCGGAGCAGGCGTCGCCGTGCGACATCCACACATGCTGCTCGTCCGGGGTGCCCTCGAAGAGGGTGGAGGACGACCGGGAGACATGGAGATCCGTACGGCCGTACTCGCGCGCCCCGGTGTTGTCGACCGTGCCGCCGAGGGAGCGCGCCATCAGCTGGAAGCCGTAGCACATGCCGAACACGGGGACGCCGGCCTCGAAGATCTCGCGGTCGAGGCCGGGTGCGCCCTCCTCGTACACGGACGAGGGGCCGCCGGAGAGGATGATCGCCGCCGGGTTCTTGGCGAGCATCTCCTGGACCGGCATGGTGCTCGGCACGATCTCGCTGTAGACCCGGGCCTCGCGGACGCGACGGGCGATGAGCTGGGCGTACTGCGCACCGAAGTCGACGACCAGGACGGTGTCGGGGGCGGCGGCGGGGTTCGCTGATGACACGGGTTGCCTTCCGGCGGTGAGCGAGGTGTGTGTGGGGCCGAGTCTACCGGGATCGTCGGGGCCCCCTCCGGGGCAAGGCCCGTCTCAGGATGCGAACCGTCTTGGACGGCTGCGCGAGGCGCGGCATACTGACCTCATGCTCACGCACCCGACCTTCCTCTTTACCTATGGCAACCGGCCCGCCGGCTGCCATGGTCGTGCTGCTTGAGCAACTGACAAGCGACTTCCCAGGCGCCCCGGGCCGACAAGGCCCGGGGCGTCTGGCGTTTCCGGGTCCTGTCGCTCCGGGGCACCGACCCCCTTCCACGAGGAGCCCCGAAATGACCGCCATCGACGTGACCGGCGCCCGCACCCCCGAGGCCGCCGACGTGATCACCGGTGCCCGTGAGCGCATCGACGCGCTCGACGACCGGATCATCGGCCTGATCCAGGAACGGATGGCCGTCTCGGCCGTCGTCCAGGAGGCGCGGATCACCTCCGGCGGCCGGCGGGTGAACCTCTCGCGCGAGATGGAGATCCTCAGCCACTACAGCGAGGCGCTGGGCAAGCCGGGCACGTCCCTGGCGATGACGCTCCTCGAACTGTGCCGGGGTCGCATCTGAGTTCGGCCCGCTCCTCACCCGTACGGCGCGTGACGCCTCCCGCACCGCTTCGTTGGTACCGGTGTCCGTGCCAGCCAGGGGCGGGCCCGAGAGAACCACGCGTGGCTCGCTGGAGCGATGAGGCGTACGGATCACTCCGTACGCCGTGGGACCTCGCTCCAGACAAGTGACCGGACGGCAGGGGACAGCAGCCCGGTCACCCAGTGAAGGTCGGCTCCGGGGACGCCCGGGGCCGACCGGCGGGATCGGCGAGACGGAGTACAAGGCCGGGCCGAACGGTTGCGGAGGCCTCGCCCTTCCAGCACGATGCACAGCACAACCCCCGAAGCCAGCGGCGCAACCCCCCGGCGCCGCTCCCAGGCACCGACGCTGCCCTGACGTCGGTGCTGACCAAAGAAGGGCCCCGCGGCTCAGCCCTGCGGGGCCCTTCTCATGTGTCATCTCCGGTGCCATCTCCTGTGTCAGGTGCGGGAGACGACACCGCACCCTTCCGCCGGGTCGGCGTCGATGTCCTTGCTGCGGTCGTACGGGTCCGTGGTGGGGCCGGTGGGAGGGGCGCCGGTGGGTGCCGACGAGTCGAAGTGCGGGTGCAGATAGCCGTCGTAGACGTCGCAGGCCGAGTTGCCGATCTCCTGGTCGTAGCGCACGACGGCGATCTTCCCCGGGGTGACCTGGTACCGGGCCGGGTCGGAGAGTTCGACGTCGATGACGCGGCGGATGATCGTGCGGGCCACCTCGGCGGAGTCCCCGGCCGCGCCCTCGGGGACGAGCGGGTAGACGAAGGTGTAGTCGGCGTGCACGACGACGGAGGCGTGCTCGCCCGCCTTGAACGTCATGCGCCCGCGCGTCTTGACGACGTCACCGGCGGGCCGCACCTCGTCGGGGTCGAAGCGGCTGAACATGCGCAAGGGGTCGTTGTCCTTGTCCGGCTTGCGCAGCGAGGTGGTCAGCTGATCGAGCAGCTTCGGCTGGAGGGGATCGAGGACGCCGAGGGCGGTCTCCGGGCGTTCGCCGCGCAGGGTGGCCGGGTCGAGGTTGGCGTCGATGAGGAGCTTCCTGGTCCGCTGCAGCGCCTGCTCCACCTGCGCCTTGGACAGCGAGCCGACCGCGGTGGCCTTCGGCACTACGATGCCGGCCTCGCCGTCGGCCCAGCGCTCGGCCGGCGAACCGGCGAACGGCCTGGCCAGGGTGGGTACCGCGGGATCGGCGGCGCTCGGCGCGGCCGTCGGGGCGGCGGTCTCCGCGGGGAGGGGCGAGGCGGCCACGCCCTGCGGTGACGAGTCGCCGGTGCCGAAGGGATCGCCGGGTATCAGCGAGGGCCGTATCGCCACGACGGCCACCGCGACGGCTAGCGGTACGCCAACGATCGCCCACCACCGACGGCGCCGGGCGGCCCGGCCGTTCATCTCCTGCCAGGCGGGACCGGTGCGCCACCCTTCGGGCAACTCCCCACGGGCCTCCTGCTGCCGAAGCCGCTCGGTGACCATGCGGGCCCGGGCGGAGGGTTCCTTCGGAGCAGAATCCCGGTCGCGCTCGGCGTCCTGGATGAACTTCTCCCAGTCCTCGTCCGATATGGACGAGCCTTCGGACGGCTTGTCGGTCACGGCGGTGTGCGCTTCCTCTCGATGGGCTGTGCATGCCAGCCGGCTGAGCGTACGTCAGCTCCGGGCCGCCGAGACGAGGACTTTGTTCGTGACCCAGGTCACATAAAAAATCTGTTAGTTCAAGCACAACCATCCACAGCCGTCACTGATCAAACTCTGCGTATCAAGGGCCACTCCCGCGCCCCACACGCGGAGGCCTCCCTATTTGCGCGTGCCGCGATGTCGCGGCACGCCGGACTTTCCGAGGTCTTCATGAAGCTTCGCCGTGCAATGGCCGCCGCGGCGGCGACGGCCGTCATAGCGCCGATCGCGCTGCTGTCGGCACCGGCCGCGTTCGCCACGGACGAGACCACCCCGGCGCCGACGGCGTCGGAGAGCACTCCGGCCGCGGAGGAGAGCACTCCCGCGCCCGAGGAGAGCACCCCCGCGCCGGAGGAGTCGACCCCCGCCCCCGAGGAGAGCACCCCCGCTCCGGAGGAGTCGACCCCCGCCCCCGAGGAGAGCACCCCCGCCCCGGAGGAGAGCACTCCCGCGCCCGAGGAGAGCACCCCCGCGCCGGAGGAGTCGGAGACCTCGGACCCCGAGGACCCCGAGGACCCGGCGGCCTGCGAGGACTCCAAGGTCGACGTCAGCTACAGCGGTCTGCCCGGCAAGATCGCCGCGGGCAGCGGTTGGCACAAGTTCTCGCTGAACGTGCTCAACACCTCCGACTCGGACCTCCAGCGCCTCGACTTCTTCGCCGGGGCCTCCTCCGACGCGGACGGCATGGAGCTGTTCCGGAGCAAGCAGGTCGAGCTCCAGGCCTGGGACCCGCAGAACAAGGTCTGGGTGGCCCTCAGCGAGGACGGTTACGCGGTCGGCTACGTCGGTTACACCGATGACCTCAAGCCCGACTACGAGGTCAACATCCCGATGCGGATCAACGTGAAGTCCAGCGCCCCGGCCGGCGCCGGCTTCACGCTCGGCGCGACGATCTACGGCGACGCCGACGGCGACTGCGTCGGCTTCGGCGATGTCGCGTACAAGTTCCAGATCGTGGCCGCCGGCACCGACACGGACGGCACCAAGCCGCAGGAAGGCGGCAAGGCCCCCGTCACGGACAAGGAGCCGAGCAGCAACACGCCGGAGGTCACCGGCAACCTCGCCGAGACCGGCTCCAGCTCCAACCTCCCGGTCATCGGCACCATCGGTGGTATCGCCATCGTCGCCGGTGCCGGTGTCGTGTTCGCGATGAAGCGCCGCAAGGTGGGCGCGGAGGCGTAAGCCTCGGCAGAGCTACACGCAAGAAACAGAGAAGGACCTGCGCTCGGAGGGGGGTGCAGGTCCTTCTCGGTTTTTCTATAGAGGTCTCTGCTTCAGAGGTCTCTACTTCTTCGGTGGCACCGCCGGTATCCCCAGGAACGGCAGCTTCAGCGCGCCGAACGCCTCCGCCGGGACCGCCGGGGACTGCGGCTCGACCGGCTTGAGGCGTTCGTACGCGGTTCCCTGCGCGGGACGCGGGTCGGCCTCGCCGTTGTTGGGCCAGTACGACATCGCCCGCTCGGCCTGTGCCGTGATCGTCAGGGAGGGGTTCACCCCGAGGTTGGCGGACACCGCCGCCCCGTCCACGACCGAGATGCCGGGGTGGCCGTAGAGGCGGTGGTACGGGTCGATGACACCGGTCTCCGGCGAGTCGCCGATCGGGCAGCCGCCGAGGAAGTGTGCGGTGAGGGGGGTGCCCATCAGCTCGCCGACGTTGGAGCCGGCGAAGCCGTTGATGTCGGTGGCAATCGCGGACGCGGCCTGGGAAGCGGCCTTGATCTGCTTGGGGTTGGGGGCGCCATGGCCCTGGCGTGCGGTCAGCAGGCCCTTGCCGACGCCGTCCGGCTTCAGATACGTCGTCAGGGAGTTGTCCAGCGACTGCATGACCAGGCCGATGATGGTCCGCTCCGACCAGCGGCGGTTGGAGAGGGAACGCAGGACCAGGAGGGGATGGCGGGCCGCGTTCGCCAGCCAGGCCGCCACCCGCGAGGAGCCCTCCGCGTAGGGGACCTGGAGGATCGACAGGCCGCCCATCGAGTTGGAGCCCTTGCCGTAGCGCACCGGCTCGATGTGGGTGTTGTCGTCCGGGTGGATCGAGGACGTGATGGCGACTCCTCGGGTGAAGTCGACCTTCTGCTCGCCCGTCGCCTTGCGGTAGCGCCGGTTGTCGGTCTGCGCGCCGACGAGGGCCTCGGAGTTGGTGCGGGTCAGCTCGCCCAGCTTCGGGGAGAGGTACGGGAGCTGGCCGCCCGCCTTCATACGGTGCAGGAGGGTCTGGGTGCCGTAGGTACCGGCCGCGATCACCACGCGGCGGGCCTTGAACAGTCTGCCCTCGCCCTTCTTCTTGCCGTCGGTCGGCAGGGTCGCCACGGCGTAGCCGCCCTGTGAGTCGTCGGTGATCGAGACGACCGTCGTCATGGGGTGGACGACCGCGCCCGCCTTCTCGGCGAGGTAGAGGTAGTTCTCGTTGAGGGTGTTCTTCGCGCCGTGCCGGCAGCCCGTCATGCACTCGCCGCACTCGGTGCACGCCTTGCGCGCCGGGCCCGCCCCGCCGAAGTACGGGTCGGCTGCCTCCTGCCCCGGCTTCACCCGGGACTCGCCCTCGGCGTCCTCGCCGTCCCCGAAGAACACGCCGACCGGCGCCATGTGGAAGCTGTCGCCGACGCCCATCTTCTCGGCGGCCGCCTTCAGATGGACGTCGGAGGGGGTCATCGTCGGGTTGAGCCGTACGCCGAGCATGCGCTGCGCCTGGTCGTAGTACGGCTTCAGCTCCTCCTGCCAGTCCGTGATGTCCCGCCACTGGGGGTCGTCGAAGAACGCCTTCGGCGGTACGTAGAGGGTGTTGGCGTAGTTGAGGGAGCCGCCGCCGACGCCCGCGCCGGCCAGGACCATGACGTTGCCCAGCAGGTGGATGCGCTGGATGCCGTACATGCCGAGTTTCGGGGCCCAGAGGTAGTTCTTGAGGTCCCAGGAGTTCCTGGGCAGGGCCTCTCGGGTCCAGCGGCGGCCGGCCTCCAGGACTCCTACGCGGTAGCCCTTCTCGGTGAGGCGAAGGGCGGTGACGGAGCCGCCGAAGCCGGAGCCGACGACGATCACGTCGTAGTCGTAGGTGTCCTGTGGCACGTGCTCTCCTCGTTGAGAACGGGGCTCTTGAACGGGTTGCTATTTGAAGCGCAGGGCCTTCATCAGGCGCAGGCTGCGGCTCATGAACTGCGCGTACTTCTCGTCGTCCATCCCCAGCGACGGCGCCATCGGCAGCAGCCTCTGCTGGGCCACCGTCTGGGCCTCCGTGTACTTGAGGATGCCCTCGGAGCCGTGGCGGCGGCCGAGGCCGGAGTCCTTCATGCCGCCCATGGGCGACTGGACGCTGCCGTAGGCGGGGGCGTAGCCGTCGTTGACGTTGACGGTGCCGGTGCGCAGGCGGGCGGCGACGGCGCGGCCCCGGCCGCCGTCCTTCGTCCAGACCGACGAGTTGAGGCCGTACGGGGTGGAGTTGGCGTGCTCGACCGCCTCGTCCTCGGTCTTGAAGCGGTAGATGGAGACGACCGGGCCGAAGGTCTCCTCGGAGCAGACGGTCATGTCCGGTACGACGCCGTCGAGGATCGTCGGCTCGAAGAAGTACGGGCCGACGTCGGGACGGGCCACGCCGCCCGCGACCAGCTTCGCGCCCTTGGCCACGGCCTCCTCGACGTGCCGGGTGACCGTCTCCAGCTGGCGTTCGCCGACCAGGGAGCCCATGTCGGCGCCGTAGGCGAGGGACGTGCCGAGCCGCATCGCCTTGGTGCGGGCGGCGAAGCGCTCGACGAAGGCGTCGGCGATGGACTCGTGGACGTAGAGCCGCTCGATGGAGATGCACAGCTGCCCGGCGGAGGAGAAGCAGGCGCGGACGGCGCCCGCGGCGGCCTTCTCCACATCCGCGTCCGCCAGGACCAGCATCGCGTTCTTGCCGCCGAGTTCGAGGGAGACGCCGACCAGACGGGCCGCGGCGCCCTGGGCGACCTCGCGGCCGGTGCGGGTGGAGCCGGTGAAGGAGACATAGTCGGCGTGCTTGACGACCTCGGGGCCGACGACGGGGCCCTCGCCGAGGACGACCTGGAAGACGTCGGCGGGCAGACCGGCCTCGATGAGCAGGTCACGGGCCCAGAGGGCGGTGAGGCAGGTCTCGGTGTCCGGCTTCATGACGACCGCGTTGCCCGCCACGAACGCCGGGAGCGCGTCGCCGACGGACAGCTCCAGGGGGTAGTTCCAGGGGGCGATCTGGCCTACGACACCGCGCGGGTGACGCAGTTCGGTGACCTTCGTCAGCGTCGGCATGGCGCCCGCGTGCCGCTTGGGCTTGAGGTACGCGGGTGCCTTACGGCCGTAATGGCGGGCCGCGACGGCGACGGCCTGCACCTCCTCGTGGGCGTGCAGACGGGCCTTGCCGGTCTCCAGCTGGACGAGGTCGAGGACCTCCGCCTGGCGCTCCAGCATCAGGTCATGGAAGCGGAGCAGGACGGCGGCACGCTGCCGCACCGGGACCTGCGCCCAGACGGCCTGCGCCGCGCGGGCCGCCTCGAAGGCCTTCTCCACATCCTCCGGCGTGGATTCCGGCAGGTCGGCCAGCTTCTCGCCGGTGAACGGCGTGTGGTTCGCGGTACGTCCTGAGCCGACCACGCCCTTGGTGAGCTGGGCCACCAGCTCCGGCGTCACCACGTCGGCGGCGGTACGGGCGCCCTGCGGGGCGGGGGCGAGAGGGTTGGTGCCGGTCTTGGCCGGGGCCTGCGCGTCCGTCATGAGGCGCAGGGTATTCCGGCACGGAGCCTTTGTGTACCCGTCGGTAACGGGGATTCACCGAGTGCTCACATGACGCCAGTGTCCACTGGCAACAAACGCGCTGATCAGGGCGTTGCCGAGTCGGTGCCGGATCACTCGATGACGAGTCGGTCACGGGCGCCCTTGAAGACCGCGGTGCCCTTCTTCTCCGTGGGCGTGCCCTTGGGCATGTCGACGCGCAGCTCGTACATGCGGTCGTCGCCGGTGACGACGATCAGCTGCATGACGCGGCTAGGGGACTCCTCCATGTCGTAGGTGGTGTCGGAGAGGACGGCGTCGTAGCCCTTGAAGGTGGTGCGGGTGGACTGGGTGCTGGCGTCGTGGTTGTAGCTGTCCCAGGTGTCGTGCGCCTCCTGCGCCTGGTCGAGGAGAGGGCGGGGCGACTTGTCCCACTTGGTGAGGCGGACCTGGACCAGGCCGATGTCGTAGACGACGAGGCGGGGCTGGTCGTTGGCACTGCCCTCGCGCGCCATCTCCTTGTACTCGGCGGGGAGGTAGAGGACGGCGCCCATGTCCTTCTCCCGGTGCTCGGTCCACGTACCGGGGGTGTTCGTCGGGGGCGAGCTGTGGGTGGGGGTCAGCTCCTTGGCCTGGTCGTCCCTTCCCTTCCCCTTGTCCTTGTCGGCGAGGACGGAGGCCGTGAACCAGGTGCCGGCGACGAGGAGCAGAGCGAGGAGGGTCACGGGGAGGGGGCGCAGCAGGCGCGGGCGGCGCGGGGGTTTCGAGGCGGTGGCGGTCGCCGGCTCGGGTGCGGGGGCCGTCGCCGGTTCGGGTGCGGGCCCGGACACCGGCTCACCCACCAGCCGTACGGTCCCGGCGTCCTCCGCGAACTCCCGTAAACCGGAGGCGTCCTGAGGTCCCGAGGCCGCGGGCCCCGGCACCGGCCAGCCCTTGACGACCGCTTCCAGCGCCGCCCCGACCTCGTCCGCGTCGGGCCGCTGCTCGGGGTCCTTCACCAGCAGCCGCACGATCAGCGACCCGAGCGGGCCCGCCTGTTTCGGCTCGGGCGGATCGGCGGCGAGGATCGCGGCGAGCGTGGACTCCAGGGTCGTACGGCGAAAGGGCGACCAGCCCTCCACGGCGGCGTAGAGGAGGACGCCGAGCGACCACAGGTCGGAGGCGGGTCCCGCGCCACGGCCGGACATCCGCTCGGGCGCGATGAACTCCAGGGAGCCGACGAACTCGCCGCTGACGGTGAGGGATTCCTCGCCCTGGATGTGCGCGATGCCGAAGTCGGTGAGGACGACGCGGCGGTGCGCGCCCAGCAGCACGTTGGCGGGCTTGACGTCGCGGTGGACGATGCCGACGGTGTGCGCGGCACGCAGGGCGCCGAGGACGGCGATGCCGATACGGGCGGCCTCGGTCGCCTCGACGGGGCCGCGCTGGAGGACCTCGTGCAGGGACTCGCCGCGGACCAGCTCCATGACGATCCAGGGCAGTCCGTCCTCGTCCACGACCACGTCATGGATGGAGACGGCGGCCGGATGGTCGACGCGGGCGGCGGCGCGGGCCTCGCGGTACAACCGGTTGGCGGCGCGCTGATGCGCGGCGTCCTCCGGATCGCCGGGCAACCTCGGCTGCTTGACGGCGACTTCACGGTCCACCAGTTCGTCCAGCGCCCGCCAGACGGTGCCCATGCCGCCCGAGCCGATGCGCTCGACGAGGCGGTAACGCCCGCCGATCACACGCCCGTTGGGTCCGGTGCGGCCACCGTCATCGCTCATGTCCCATGCCTACCTTGCGGGGTGGGCGGTTCGCCAGTTCAGTGCTGCTCGATGTCCAGGTTCGCGATGGTCGTCCGCGCGACTTCACGTCCGCGGTCGGTGAAGTCGCCCCTGCCGGGGTAGTTGACGGTGAGTTTGTACATGTCTCCCGCGGAGGTCTTGTAGTAGAAGACCCTCATCTCGCGCGGGCGCGGGTTCTGGCTGTCGCTGGTGGTGTAGACGACGGTGTTCTCGGCGGCCTTCTTGCCCTGGTACGTGATCTCGCCCTCGGGCTTGGTCTTCGCGCCCGCGCTGGAGATGCCGAGGTCGTAGGCGCTGCCGTCCTTGAAGTCGCTGTTGTCGTCGTACATCTCGGCGGCGGCGGAGTCGGCGATGCTGCTGCCGGTGTCCTCGGCCTTCTTGTCGAGCCTCAGGCCGATCCAGATGGCGCCGCTCTCGTCGGTGTACGTGACCCAGTGGTCGTCTTCCGTCTTGTCGGGCACGGTCCGCTTGTAGCCGTCGGGCACCGCGACGGAGGCGCCGAGGGCCTTCTCCTCACGCACCTTCCAGTGGTCCGGCAACGGCCCCGCGAACGGATCGGCGATCACCAGATACGCCGCCACCGCGCCCGCGACCACCGCCGCGGCGATACCGAGCAGCGCCTTGGGGCCGAGCCGGATGCCGCGCTTGACGCTCTCCGGGATCCGTACGACCTGGGTGGCGGCCTGCACCGGCGGATTGGCCGCCTGCTCCAGCAACGCACGCGTCTGCGCGGCGTTGGGGCGGCGTGCCGCGTCCTTCTGGAGGAGGCCGTTGATGGCCTCGGCGAGCGGGCCCTGCGCGGAGGCGGGCGCCGCGGGCACGGCGTTGAGGACGGACTGGAGGGTCGCGGGGGTGTTGCTGCGCCGGAACGGCGAGACGCCCTCCGTCGCCGCGTAGAGGACGACGCCGAGGGACCAGAGGTCGCTGGCCGGTCCGGGCCGCTGGCCCAGCACCCGCTCGGGCGCGATGTACTCGGGCGAGCCGACGAAGCCGCCGGTGTCGGTGAGGTTGGTCTCGCCCTCGATCTGGGCGATGCCGAAGTCGGTGAGCACGACGCGGTCATGGCGGCCGAGGAGGACATTGTCCGGCTTGACGTCGCGGTGCAGGATGCCCGCCGCGTGCGCGGCCTCCAGCGCGCCGAGCACTTCGAGGCCGATCCTCGCCGCGTCCCGGGCGCCGAGCGTGCCCTCCTGCAGCGCGGCGCCCAGCGAACGGCCCTGCACCAGCTCCATCACGATCCACGGCCTGCCGTCCACGACGGCCACGTCATGCACGTTCACGACCGCGGGGTGATCGAGCCTGGCCGCGGCGCGTGCCTCGCGGCGCATCCGCTCATACGCGTTGGCGCGTTCGCGTTCGGGAAGGTGATCCGGTACGCGGGGCTCCTTGACGGCGACCTCGCGGTCCACCGTCTCGTCCTTGGCCCGCCAGACCGTCCCCATGCCGCCGTGCCCGAGCTTGGCGAGCAGCCGGTAACGACCGGCTATCAGACGTCCGGTGCCGGGGTCGGGGTCGGGGGTGGCAGCGGGGGCGGCAGGGGCGGCGGCCTGAGCGGGCGCCGCGTACGGGTTGTCCGGGTGCGGGACGGGCGCGGACGGGTTCGACTGCGGCGCCCTCGGCGGTTGCAGTTCAAAACTCGTCGGCTCGTCGGACCGGTAAGGGGCTCCCCCGTTGCTGCTCATGGCTCCATTCGTATCGCGGCCGGCTCGCAGGTAGCCAGTTGGAATGCTTTCCAGTCACAGAGCCGTGACTCAGCGCGTCACTTATCTCGCCTTTATTCGGATTTGGTGGGGACGGGGGACTTGGTGGGGACGGGGGATCTGGTGGGTACGGGAGTCGACGTACTCGACGAGGGGGTCGGGCTCGGCGAAGGCGACCTCCCGGGCGAGCTGGAGTGCCCCGTCGACACGGACGTACCCGGCGTCGAACCGCTCGGCACGACGCCCCCGTCCCCACCACCCCCGTTCACCAGCAGCGCCGCCGCCGACACCCCTGCCACCGCCATCGCGGCGACCAGCATGACGGTGGCCAGAACGCTGCGCGGCGAGTACGGGCGCCCCACACTGCTGAACCGTTTCGGCAAAGCGGTGAGCCCCGTATCCAGGAACTCCCGCAGCATCCGCTCCGCGCCCACGGCGTCCAGCCGCAGCCCCGGATCCCGCTCCAGCAGCCCTTGCACGACCGGCAGGATCGGCGCCGCCTGCGCGGGCGGACGTATCTCGTCGGACACCACGGCGAGCACGACGCCGCTCAGCGAGTCCCGCCGGAACGGTGACTCACCGCTGAGCGCCGCGCACAGCAGCGCACCCACCGACCACAGATCGGAGGCGGGACCGGTGCCGCCCCCGGACATCCGCTCGGGTGCGGTGTACTCGGGCGAGCCGACGAACGAGCCGGACTCGGTGAGCGTGGACGAAGCGCCCGGCACCTGGGCGATGCCGAAGTCGCTCAGCACGACACGGTCGGTACCGTTCTCGATGAGGACGTTGGCCGGTTTGATGTCCCGGTGCAGCACCCCGGCCTCGTGCGCCGCGCGCAACGCGCTCAGCAGATCGGCGCCGATCCGGGCGGCCTCCCGAGGGTCGACGGGCCCGGCGGCGGCGATCCGGTCGGCGAGGGTGCGGCCGTCGATCAACTCCATGACGATGTACGGCCGTTCGTCGCCCTCCACGACATCCTGGACCACGTCATGGACGACGATGACATGCGGATGGCTCAGCTGGGCCAGCGCCTGGGCCTCGCGCAAGGTGCGCTCACGCTGCCGCCGGGCGTCGGCCGCGGAGAGCGTCTCGTCGAGGGGCAGCTCCTTGACGGCCACCCTGCGCCCGAGCAACTGGTCGGTGGCCCGCCATACGACGCCCATGCCGCCGCTACCGAGCCTCGCCTCCAGGCGGTAACGCCCCGCGATCACACGGAAGTTGGCCCACTCGGTCCCCATGCGCCCCATCATGCCGCACCGGACGGATCGACTCCGGGGTGCCGATCGGCCAACTATGCAAAGGAGCAAACGACTTCAAAAGCCGCCCTGCGACCCGGATCGGCCACCCCGCCGGGGGTCTCAGGAACTGCTCGCCTGCCAGCCCTTGAGGACCGCCGAGAACTGCTTCCGAGTCGGCTCCCAGTCCTTCACCGGCGAGGAGATGTAGATCGCGTACTCCGTGCCGTCCCGGTCGATGTACGCCTGGTCGATGGCGCGGCGCGGCCCCGGGAAGGGCGTGTCCTTGGGCTGCGCGGTCCAGGTGTAGTCCCACAGGGCGCCGTCGCGGTCGCGGTAGAGGTTCTCCTTCAGGGACACCCGCTGATAGCCGACCAGCCGCCGGCTCACCTGCTGCTCCAGGTCGGCCATGTGGTCGTAGGCCTTCGCGAAGTCGGGCGAGGTGTCCACGGCGATCCGCACGAAGTGCTCACCGCCGTCCGGCGTGTAGTCGACCTGCTGGAGGCCCTCGTACTCCTTGCCGACGACCTCCCGCTCCCAGCCCTTGGGCAGATAGAGGCTGAAGCCGAGGGGGTCCTTGTACTGGACCCAGGACGACGGAACGCCGCCCTCCGGCCCCACCGACTCACCCTCGGTGGGACCCTGAGTGGACGATGACGAGGCCGGCGTACCGCCGCCGCCCGGCAGCCCCCACTTCTGGAGCACCACCGCGGTACCGCCGCCGATGATCGCGGCGAGCGCGATGACGAGGGCGAGCGTGCGCAGCCGGCGGCGCTTGCGGGGCGGGTGGGCGGACGGACCGTGCGGGGCTCCGGTGCCCGAGGTGTCGTACGGCCGTCCGATCGTCGTCGGCCGGCCCATCGGGGGGTACGGCGTGCTGGTGGCCGGGGTCGCGGGCCCGGTGGGAGCGTGCGGGGGCATCCCGGCGTGCGAGGGCGTCCCGGCGTGCGGGGAGCCCGTGTGCGCCTCCGGCGGGTACCCCGCGCTGTGGTATCCGCCGCTGTGCGCCTCCGGCTCGTACCGGTTGTGCTGGGTCGGCACATACACCTGCGCCGCATGCGGCCGGCGCCCCTCCGCCGCCTCGGCCAGCATCTGCTCGGCCTCTGCCGCGTCGGGGCGGGTGGCCGGATCCTTGCGCAGCAGGGCGGTGATCACGGGCGCGAGCGGTCCCGCGTACTGCGGATCGGCCGCCTCCTCCTCGACGACCGCCTGCATGGTGCCCAGCGGAGAGGTACGGCGGAACGGCGAGCGGCCCTCGACGGCCGTGTACAGCGTCGCGCCGAGCGCCCACAGGTCAGAGGAGGGGCCGGGGTCATGGCCGCGGACCCGCTCGGGGGCGAGGTAGTCGACCGAGCCGACCACCTCTCCGGTGCGGGTGATGGTGGTGTCGCCCTCGATCTGGGCGATACCGAAGTCGGTCAGCAGGACGCGGCCGTCGTCGGCGGAGAGCAGTACGTTGCCGGGCTTGACGTCGCGGTGCAGCACCCCGGCGGAGTGCGCGGCGCGCAGCGCCCGCAGCACCCACAGGCCGATCCGGGCGGCCTCGGCCGGCTCGACGCGTCCCTGCTCCTTGACGGCGTCGGCCAGCGAGTGGCCCTCGACCAGCTCCATCACGATCCACGGCCGACCGTCGTGCTCCAGCACATCGTGCACGGTGACGACGGCCGAGTGATTGATCCGCGCGGCGGCCCGCGCCTCGGCCCGGGTACGGGCCAGCAAGCGCTCCTGGTCACTCTCGGAGACGTAGAGCGCGGCGGTCAGCTCCTTGATGGCGACGGCCCGATGCAGCACCTCATCGTGCGCACGCCAGACCCGGCCCATACCGCCGCTGCCGATCGCGTCGGCGAGCCGGTAGCGACCCGAAACGAGCTGGCCCTGCATCTGATTCACGTTGCCCCGCATTGCTCTTGACAGGGTCAGGTTAAGGACCGGCCGACGCGACCGGAACCACGGGGGTGCCAAGGAGACCGCACTGTGATGGTTGTCGCTTTCGACATCTGGAAGCAACCATCACCCTGCGTCCGCGCACCACGTCATCCGGTGACCTGATACGTCGCCGAGGCCTGCTCGAACAGCCGCGTCACTTCGTCCCGCTCGGCGTCCGGGCCACGCAGCTGCACCACGTGGTACCGCCCGTCGACCAGTATCGCGAGATTGCGCACGAACAGCTCGCGCCCCTGGCCATCGGTCCAGGTGAACTGCCCCTCGGCCATGATCCGCTCGCCGACCTGAATGGTCTTCAGCCCACCGGAGGAGGCCCAGCTGGAGTCACGGTAGGGCTGCAACTCCCGCTCGTGCTCCCGCTGGTAGACCATCGGGTCGCTGCCGTACTGCTCCGCGGTGTCCCGCCCCGGCACGAGGACGAGGTCGAAGTCGCCGTGCGAGTACACGATCTGCCCGCTTCCGTTCTTCGGCGCGCGGTTCCATCCATTGGCCACCGCGACCTGGAATCCCGCGTCGTCCTTACGCAGCGTGAAGCCATCGGGGACGTCGGGGTCGTTGCTCTGCGTCTCGTCGGAACCGGCCGACTCCGAGGGGCCGTTGCCGGACTCCGGAGTGGTCTGGTCGGGCCGCGGCTCGCTGCTGGCGTCGGCCGAACCGTCGGGCTCCGCGTCGCCGACCTGGCCCGCGGCGCCGGTGCGACCGGCGTCGGCCGTGGCGCCTTCGCCCTGATCGGCCTTCGGCATGAACATCATGGCGTACGCGATCGCCGCGGCCATGCCGAGCAGCACCAGCACCAGCAGCGTCCGCCCGAGCCTGCGGGGCGAATGCTCCGCCTCCCGCTTGGCCCGCTTGTGCCGCCCGTGATGCGCGGGCAGCCCGGCCCGGCGCCTGCGCACCAGCTCACCGCGGCGCCGCACGATGGGCAGCCGGTTCGGATCGACCGGCGGCGCGGCGACGACATGCGCACCGGCCTCCGGCTCCGGCGCGGACCGCACCAGCGAACGCAGCCAGCCCCGCAACTCCTCGAAGTCCAGGCGCTCGGTGGGGTCCTGACGCAGCAGCGACTCCACGACGGGCCTGAGCGAACCGCACTCCTCGGCGTACGCGGGCGGCTCCGCGCACACCATCTGCACCAACTCGGCCGTCGACTCCTCCGGATACGGCGCATGCCCCTGCACCGCCCGGAACAGCAACGCCCCCAAAGCCCAGAGATCCGTCGCGGGCCCGATCGGCGCGGCCAACTGCCAGTTCTCATGCACCGGCCCCGCCTGCTCCGGCGCCCATCGCTCGGTCACGGGCCCCACGACAGCCATCCGAGCCTGCCGCGCCCGCTCCGCGGCGAGCGCGGTGGCGGGACCTCGGGTGCCGCGGGGGGTGGGGGTGGGGGTGACGAGGTCGTTCCAGCGGGTGGGGGGTGGAGTGGGCGTGGAGGTGGGGGTGGGCGCGGGGGTGCCGGGCTTGGTGAGTGGGGTGGGGGTGCCGGGGGCCGGGAGACCTGGCCCGGAGGGGTTAGCGGGAGTCGGGAGGCCCTGGGCCGGGAAAGCGCCGGTGTCCGGGCCCGCCGAGGGCAGGGCCACCCGCCCGGTGCTGTCGTCGGTCGGTGTGCCACCGGCGCCTATGCGCGGCGCGGCGCCGTGCCAGGGCGTGGCCTGTACACCGTACGGGTCGGCGATCTGCCCCGGGGGCGTCGTCGCGCCGTTGCCGGAGGGGTACGGCTGCTGCGCCGCGCCGTTGGTCTGGGGTGACGGGCCCACTTCGGGCATCGTGCGGGCCCCGGGCAACGCGACGCGTCCGTTCTGCCCGCCCTCCTGCACCCGGGCAGCGGCACGGGCGCCGGCCCGATACGCGGCGATCGCCCCGGCACGCGCGGCCCTGATGTCCCCACCGGCCTCCAGCGCACCGCGCGACTCCGCCGAACCATCCGCGTCGGCGCTCGCGTCGGCTCCGGGCACCGGCAGCCCACCGGCCGCCCGCGCCTCGATGGCAGCTCGCCGAGCGGCCTCGGGATCCGTGGCACCGGAAGGCCCAGGGGCACCGAAGCCCCCGCCGGTAGCCGGTCCACCGCCCGGAACCGGCCCGGCACCCGGTGCGGTACCGCCCCCGGTCTCGCCCCCGCCCCCGTCCTCGGCCGGCACCGGGTCATACCCGCACAGTGCCTCCTCCGCGGCCCCGACCGCGAGCCCGGTCAGCATGACCCGGCCGTCGTCGCAGACGAGCACCGTGCGGGCGGTGATGTTGCGGTGGACCCAGCCATGCGCATGCAGTACCCGCAGCGCCATGAGCACATCGGAGGCGACCTCGGCCGCCCGATACGGAGTCAGGGGCTTCTCGGCGAGCAGCGCGGCCAGCGGACGGGCGGCCACCAACTCACTCACTATCCACAACGAGCCGCCCTCGGCGAACACGTCGAAGACCTGGTCGAGCCGCGGATGGTCGGGGATCCGCGCCGTGGCCTGCGCGGCCTCGACCGCCCGCCGTACGGCGGGGTCGCTGGGCCGGCGCGGACTCGAAGGCGCCGAGGGCCGTCGCCCCGCCCCGCGCTCCCTGGTGTCCCGAGGGGTGAAGCCGTCGGGCAGCCCCTCGGCGTCGAGCACCTCAGCCTCGACGACTTCGGGCAACGGCACCTGCCGGACCAGGACTTCCTGCCCGCTGTAGGTGTCGAAGGCCCGGGTCTCGGTGAGTTCGTACTCGTCGGAGGGCGGCAGCGGCAGGCGGTAGCGGTCGGCGAGTACGCGACCCGCGTAGTCCTCCACGTTGCCTCCCCCGGCCGCCCGGTTGGTCAATTCCGTTCGCCTTGCGTCGCGTTCCGGACGCCCGACTGAATGCGCACGGTCCGCAAGCTTTCACGATACGTGCCGGAGGCAACCCACAAAGAGGGGTTGCCGGATCTCACCGTTCAAACCCCAACTTCACAAGCCGAAACGCCTACCGCTCACCTCACGATTTCGGCTTGAACGAACCGGTCAGGGTGTTCCATGTGTCCTTGCGCAGCTCGCTGTCCCAGTCGGCGGCCTTCGCGCTGTACATCAGCGCATAGCCCTGATGGTCGTTCACGACGAACCCACGGTCGATCGTCCGGTACTTCGTACCGCCCTCGGCATAGGTGAACTCCCAGTCGGCGGTGTTCCAGCCGCGGTACTCCACCGCCTCTATACGGATCCTGTCGTACTGCGAGCGGCCCATGTACTGCTCCTGGTTCTTCCAATCCGCCACCGGGTCGTCCTGCGGCGTGGACGTCCAGGCGATGAGCAGCTTCTGCCCGTCGGGCCCGGTGAACCGGTCGCCCGCCGACCCCGAGGACTGGAACTTCCATGCCTCGGGCAGCCCGATCGAGTACCCCTGACCGCCCTTGTGCGTCGAGGCGGCCCCGCTGTCCCCACCGGACCCCGCCTCGGCGCCGCTGCCACCGGTCGCGCTGGCCTCGGCACTCGGCGTCTTCCCGGCGTCCGCGTCGGAACCCGACCCGGAGCCATCGCTACCGGACTTGTCGCCGTCCGTACGCGTACCGTCGTCCTGGTCCTTCTTGGTGTCCGCACTCGCGCTCGCCTTGGCGGAGGCCTTGGCCCCGCCCCCGCCGGAAGCCCCGGTGGAGTCACCGCCGTCGCGCAGCGCGATGGCCAGCACCACACCGATCACGGCGAGCGCCACGACCACCGCGATGATCACCAGGGTCCGCCTGGGCACCACATCGGTCAGCGGCGCTCTCGGCGCGGGCCGCGGCGGCAGATCCGGTGGCGGCATCACGGGCCATCCCGAACTCCGCCCCCCGCTCTGCCCGTTCCCCGCCTTCGCCTCCCGCTCACCAGAACCGGCTCCGGCACCGGCCTCGGCACCCACGGCGGAACCGGAAGCCCCGGAACCCGGCTCCGAACTCCCGGCCCCCGTGGACGCCCCAGCGGCCGCGCCACCGTCGGACTCGGACTGGGATTGGGACTGGGAAACCGCCTTCTCACTCCCGGACCTGCCACGCACGGCAGCCCCGGCCGCCCCCGCACTCACCGCGGCCTTCCGCACGGAACGCAACGCCCCGCGCAACCGCTCCCCGGCCTCCTCGCCCCGCTTCCCCGCTTCCCCGGACCCAGCCCCGGACCCGGCATCCGAGCCCGAACGCCCCTTGCCCTTGGTCCTGTCCGGCTGCGGCGGCAACGGCACGACCTTGGTCGCGTCCACCGGCTCCGGCTCGTCCTTCGGCTCGGGCGCATGGATGACGGCGTTGAGCATCGCCCGCGCACCGGCGTCGTCCAGCCGCTTCTCGGGGTCCTTGGTGAGCAGGCCGTAGATGACGTCCTTCAGCGGTCCGGCGTTCTTCGGCTCCTCCAGCGGCTCGGTCATCACCGCGGTGAGCGTGGCGATCGCGGAGCCCTTGTCGTACGGCGGCACACCCTCGACCGACGCGTACAACAACCCGCCGAGCGACCACAGATCGGCCGCGCGACCCGGCTTGTGACCGCGGGCCCGCTCCGGGGAGATGTAGGAGGGCGCGCCGACGAGCATGCCGGTCGAGGTGATGGACGGGTCGCCCTCGACCTGGGCGATGCCGAAGTCGGTGAGCACGACCCGGTCGGTGTCGGACTCCAGCAGGACGTTCGACGGTTTCACGTCGCGGTGCAGGATGCCCTCACGGTGCGCGGAACGCAGCACGTCCAGCACGGCCAGACCCACCTGCGCCGCCCGCTTGGGCTCCAGCAGGCCGTCCTCCCGGATGACCTCGGCGAGCGACTTGCCCTCGACGAGTTCCATCACGATCCACGGCCGGTCGTCCTCGTCGACCACGTCGAACACGGTCACCGCGCTGTTGTTGCGGATCCGCGCGATCGCCTTGGCCTCACGCAGGGTGCGCGTGATCAGCCGCCGCTTCTCCTCCTCGTCGATGTTCGACGGGAATCGAAGCTCCTTGACGGCGACGGTCCGCCCCAGCGTCTCGTCGATGGCACGCCAGACCGTGCCCATGCCGCCCCGGCCGAGCACTCCTCCGAGCCGGTACCGACCCGCGAGGAGACGCTCACGGTCGTCCTGACGAGTGTCCTGACGGGATGTCCCCGCCCGCTCCGCCTCCGACATGCGTCCCCTCATACAACCCGCCCTGACAGAGCCTCCATTGTCTCTCACCCGACAAGTGCCCGGCGCCCAGGGTGCCCCTGGCACCGCCACCCGACCGCACGACCCGGGCATCTCGCTCCCGAAGCACCCGGGGCCCGTCGCATCGCGCCTTCCGCCACCCGGCATGATGAGCCGCGACAAGGGAGGAACCCGTATGGCCCGACCGTCGATGCCACCGCTTCGGACCCTACTGGCCGTTCCTGTGCTCCTGACGATTCTCGGCCTCGTGTCCCCGGCGGTCCTCGGCGTGTCCCTCACCGACTGGTCGGCCCTCACCGCCTCGTCGCCCTCCAGGCAGCCCCCCGCGACAAACGCCCTCCTCGCACGGCTCGTCACCCGGGGCAAGGCCCCCGCAGCGGCCTTGCTGACCCGCGAGAGAACAGGCACCCGTTACGTCCGGGCCGGCCAGGGCATCGCCCGCGCCGACCACTTCCGCGCCGGCAGCATGACGAAGACCTTCATCGCGACGGTCGTGCTCCAACTGGCCGCCGAGCGACGGCTGTCCCTGTCGGACACGGTGGAGCGGCACCTGCCGGGCCTGGTGCGCGGGGCGGGCAACGACGGGCGCGCGCTGACCCTTCGTTCCCTGCTGACCCACACCAGCGGCCTGTACGACTTCACCGCGACGACCGGGGGCACCGTCCCCGTCACCCCGCTTCAGGCCGTACGCATCGCGCTCACCCACCCTCCTGCCGACATCGGCGGCTTCTCCTACTCGAACACCAACTACGTGCTGCTCGGCCTGGTCATCGAGCGGGTCACCGGCCGCTCGTACGCCGTGGAGGCCGAGCGGCGCATCATCGCTCCGCTGGGTCTGACCGGCACCTCCTTCCCTGGATCCCGCACCTCGCTGCCCACCCCGCACGGCCGCGCCTACGCCACCGACGGGACTGATGTCACCGAACTCGACCCCCGGGTGGCGGGCGCGGCCGGCGAGCTGGTGACCACGCTCGCCGACCTCGACCGCTTCTACGCCGCGCTGCTGGGCGGCCGGTTGCTGCCCTCGCACTGGCTGCGCGAGATGCTCGACACCCGTGCCGCACACGGCTCGTACGGCATGGGGCTCATCCCCGTGAAACTGCGCTGCGGCACCGTCGTATGGGGGCACAACGGGCGCATCTCCGGCAGCTACGTGCGCTCCGCGGCCACCGTCGGCGGTCGTCGTGTCCTGACCTTCCGGGTGAACACGACGGCGATCGCAGATCCCGGCCTCGAACCCCGGCTGCTCGCCGCCGAGTTCTGCCCTCGCACCCGGTAGAACGGCCGGGGTTCGAGCAGAGATCCCGACCTCGACCACCCGTTCGGGTGACGTTCTCCGCCCGTGACGCGGCCGGCGCGCCTGACCCCTGGCCCTTGGTCCTTGGTCCTTGGCCCCTGGCTCCCGGCCCCCCCGGCTCCTACAACGGCACGATGTCCGGCGCCCCCAACCGCGCCGCGTCCGCCGTCAGGTCGTCCGGCTGGCGCTGCGACTCCCGTTCGGCCTCCACCCGCTTCTGGTAGTGCTCGATCTCGCGCTCGATGTGGTCCTTGTCCCAGCCCAGCACCGGCGCCATCAGCTCGGCCGCCTCACGCGCACACCCCGTGCCGCGGTCGAACGTCTCGATGGAGATGCGGGTCCGCCGGGTCAGCGCGTCGTCCAGATGCCGTGCCCCCTCGTGCGAGGCGGCGTACACGATCTCGGCACGCAGATAGTCGTCGGCGGACTGCAGGGGCTCGCCCAGCGCGGGGTCCGCGGTGATGAGTTCGAGCACCTCCTCCGCGAGCGCGCCGAACCGGTTCAACAGGTGCTCGACACGGACCACATGAAGCCCGGTCCGCGCCGCGATCCGCGCTCGCGCGTTCCACAGCGCCCGGTATCCCTCCGCGCCCACCAGCGGGATGTCCTCCGTCACGCATTCGGCGACCCGCATGTCGAGCGCGTGCACCGCCGCGTCCACCGCGTCCTTGGCCATCACCCGGTACGTCGTGTACTTGCCGCCCGCGACCACGACGAGCCCCGGCACGGGATGCGCCACGGTGTGCTCGCGGGACAGCTTGCTGGTGGCGTCCGACTCCCCCGCGAGCAGGGGCCGCAGTCCGGCGTACACGCCCTCCACGTCGTCGCGTGTCAGCGGCACCGCGAGCACCGAGTTCACATGTTCCAGCAGGTAGTCGATGTCCGCGCTGGACGCGGCGGGGTGGGCCTTGTCGAGGTCCCAGTCGGTGTCGGTGGTGCCGACGATCCAGTGCCGGCCCCAGGGGATGACGAACAGCACGGACTTCTCGGTGCGCAGGATCAGCCCTGTCGAGGAGTGGATGCGGTCCTTGGGGACGACGAGGTGGATGCCCTTGGAGGCGCGCACATGGAACTGCCCGCGCTCGCCCACCATCGACTGGGTGTCGTCGGTCCACACCCCGGTCGCGTTGACGATCTGCTTGGCGCGGATCTCGTACTCCCCGCCCGCCTCGACGTCCTGCACCCGGGCCCCGACGACACGCTCGCCCTCACGCAGAAACGCGGTCACGCGCGCGCGGTTGGCGACTGTCGCACCGTAGGCCGCCGCCGTGCGCACGAGGGTGGCCACATAGCGGGCGTCGTCCATCTGGGCGTCGTAGTACTGCAGCCCGCCGACCAGGGCCTCCCGCTTCAGTGCCGGGGCGATGCGCAGGGCGTTGCGGCGGCTGAGGTGGCGGTGCATGGGCAGGCCCCGGCCATGGGTACGCGCCATCGACATGACGTCGTAGAGCATGACGCCGGCCCCGGCGTACAGCCGCTCCCAGCCCTTGTACTGAAGCGGATACAGGAACGGCACCGGCTTGACCAGGTGCGGGGCGAGCCGCTCAAGGAGCAGCCCACGCTCCTTCAACGCCTCCCGTACGAGTGCGAAGTCGAGCATCTCCAGATAGCGCAGGCCGCCATGGATCAGCTTGCTGGACCTGCTCGACGTGCCCGAGGCCCAGTCGCGGGCCTCGACCAGGCCGGTGGACAGTCCGCGCGTGACCGCGTCGAGCGCCGTGCCCGCGCCCACGACGCCGCCGCCCACGACCAGTAGGTCCAGCTCGCGCTCGGCCATTGCCGCCAGTGACTCGGCGCGCTCCGCCGGTCCCAGTGTCGCTGTCCTCACCGCTGCCTCCCGCTCATCGGTCGGTCAGGCCGCACCCGTCGGCGAAGCCCGGTTCGAACCCCCCATGCCCAAAATTCTGACCGGGTTGCCCGACTTCAGCCACCACTCACCCTCAGCCTGTGGACAACACTCACGGAAACGCGATCATTAAATGCCGCAAATCGGTCATATTTACTCCTAGTCTGACATTGCGCTCCCTCGTCCTGTCCACAGGGGTTGCGCACCTGCCCCGCTTCGGTTACTGGGAAGGACGGCCCACGCCATGCCCGCAGATCTCGCCGTCATCGGACTAGGCCCGTACGGCCTGCCCCTGGCCAAGGCCGCCATCGCCGTCGGCATCCCCACACTCGGCTACCGGACCGGGCCCGAGGCCGACTCCCTCAGCCCCGCCGAACTGCGCCGGATGCGCGCGGGGGGCTTCCGGCACGCCTCCAACCCCGCCGAGCTCGGCCGCGTACGCACCGCCGTCATCTGCCCGCCCACCCCGCGCGGCGCGGACGGCGGCCTCGACCTGAGCCAGCTGGAGACGGCCGCCCGCACCCTGGCCGCGCATTTGCGCCCGCACACCACCGTCATCCTGGAGTCGCCCGTACCCCCCGGCGCCACCGAGAACGTCCTGCGCCCGCTCCTCGAAGAGGGCTCCGGCATGCGCGCCGGCCGCGACTTCCACCTGGCCTACTCCCCCAGCCGTGTCGACCCCGGCAACCGCCACTTCACGCCCGCCAACACCCCCAAGGTGATCGGCGGCCTCACGCCCGCATGCACCGAGTCGGCGGCCGCCTTCTACGGCCGTCTCACCGACAAGGTGGTACGCGCGCGTGGCCCGCGCGAGGCGGAGACCGTGCAGGTCCTGGAGACCAACTTCCGGCACGTCAACATCGCCCTCGTCAACGAAATGGCCGTCCTCTGCCACGACTTGGGCGTCGACCTCTGGGACGTCATCCGCTGCGCCGAGACCAAGCCGTTCGGCTTCCAGGCCTTCCGCCCCGGCCCCGGCGTCGGCGGCCACGCCGTCCCGCAGGATCTCAACGGCCCCGCCGGCCGCACCCTGCGCATGGTCGAACTGGCCGAGCAGGTCAACAGCCAGATGCCGCGCTACGTCGTCCAGCGCGCCGCCACCCTCCTCAACGAGCACGGCAAATCCGTGCGCGCCGCCCGCATCCTCCTCCTCGGCGTCACCTACAAGCCCGACCTCGCCGACCAGCAGTCCACCCCCGCCCAGGAGGTCGCGACCCGCCTGCTGGAACTGGGCGCCTGCATCAGCTACCACGACCCCTACGTCGCCTCCTGGAGCGTCCTGGACCGGCCGGTGCCGCGCGCGGACGCCCTGTACGAGGCTGTGGCGGAGGCGGATCTGACGATTCTGCTTCAGCAGCATCGGACGTACGACTTGCAGGGCCTGTCGGTGAAGGCACAGCTGTTGCTGGATACGCGGGGGGCGGCGCCTACGGGGGCGGCGCATCGGTTGTGAAGGGGGGCGCGTGGGGTGCGTGAGCCTCCGGGGTTGGTGGCGTGGGACATGCTGCGCCGGTACCGTATGGAACAGGTGGAGCCCACCACAGTGGCCACTGCGATGGGCTCCGAACGGATTACGGGTGTCCGCCCCTAGTTCTCATAGGGGCGGCCGCTCACCGTCCGTAGTACCACAAGATGCACCTCCTCCGGAACTTCACCAGCCGAAGCCAGGTGCGATCCCAGCGGGTGGGCTTGCGGTGACGGCCCATGGGCGCGCCCCCTTCCACGATGCCGCCCAGTGGCCCGGTAGGCGGTCCGTCTGGAGCTCGGGCCGGGCCCCGAGGGCCGGGGTCCGGAACATCTCCTTGGAAGGGGGCGACCCAAGAGAACGGGTCGCCGATCACCGACATTACCGACTTCGCTCGCCCATTCAGCCCACATTCCCCCCCAAACGCAACCACGCGCCCCCTCCCGCCCAACGCGCCCCCACCCACCCCCACTTGGACACAAAGAGGGCCGGTCACCCCACCCGGAGTGACCGGCCCTTCCCTGACGCCTATGAGATGGCTACCGCATGTGCTGCGAGTCCGCCACCGTCACCTCAACCCGCTGGAACTCCTTGAGCTCGCTGTACCCGGTCGTGGCCATGGCCCGCCGCAGCGCCCCGAAGAAGTTCATCGAACCGTCCGGCGTGTGGGACGGCCCGGTGAGCACCTCCTCGATCGTGCCCACCATTCCCAGGTGCACCTTCTTGCCGCGCGGCAGCTCCTCGTTCACGGCCTCCATGCCCCAGTGGTACCCCTTGCCCGGTGCGTCCGTGGCACGCGCGAGCGGGGAGCCCATCATCACGGCGTCCGCACCGCAGGCGATCGCCTTCGGAAGGTCGCCGGACCAGCCCACGCCACCGTCCGCGATCACGTGGACGTATCGGCCGCCGGACTCGTCCATGTAGTCCCGGCGGGCCGCGGCCACATCGGCCACCGCCGTCGCCATCGGCACCCGGATGCCCAGCACATTGCGCGTGGTGTGGGCCGCGCCGCCACCGAAGCCGACCAGGACACCCGCGGCACCCGTCCGCATCAGGTGCAGGGCCGCCGTGTACGTGGCGCAGCCGCCGACGATCACCGGGACGTCGAGCTCGTAGATGAACTGCTTCAGGTTCAGCGGCTCGTGCGAGGACGAGACATGCTCCGCCGAGACCGTCGTGCCACGGATGACGAAGATGTCCACGCCCGCGTCGACGACCGCCTTGGAGAACTGGGCCGTGCGCTGCGGGGAGAGCGCGGCGGCCGTGACCACGCCCGAGTCGCGCACCTCCTTGATGCGCTGCCCGATCAGCTCCTCCTTGATGGGAGCGGCGTAGATCTCCTGGAGGCGGCGCGTGGCGGCCTCGGTGGGCAGCTCGGCGATCTCGTCGAGGAGCGGCTGCGGGTCCTCGTACCGCGTCCACAGTCCTTCGAGGTTCAGCACGCCGAGGCCGCCGAGCTCGCCGATGCGGATCGCGGTGGCCGGGGAGACGACCGAGTCCATGGGGGCGGCCAGGAAGGGCAGCTCGAAGCGGTAGGCGTCGATCTGCCAGGCGATCGAGACCTCCTTCGGGTCCCGCGTACGGCGGCTGGGGACGACGGCGATGTCGTCGAAGGCGTACGCCCGGCGGCCGCGCTTGCCGCGCCCGATCTCGATCTCAGTCACGTCTGTGGCCTTTCCCTGATGCGTTCAGCGTCTTCCAGTATCGCCGACGGGTACGACAAGGGCGGCCCCGGAGGTTCCGGGACCGCCCTCGGGAAGCCTGGCGTCTACTTGTTGCGGCTGTAGTTCGGCGCCTCGACCGTCATCTGGATGTCGTGCGGGTGGCTCTCCTTGAGGCCCGCCGAGGTGATCCGGACGAACTGGCCCTTGTCCTGGAGCTCGGGCACGGTGCTGCCGCCGACGTAGAACATCGACTGGCGCAGACCGCCGACCAGCTGGTGTACGACGGAGGACAGCGGGCCGCGGTAGGGCACCTGGCCCTCGATGCCCTCGGGGATCAGCTGCTCGTCGGAGGCGACGCCCTCCTGGAAGTAGCGGTCCTTGGAGAACGACTTGCGCTCGCCGCGGGTCTGCATGGCGCCGAGCGAGCCCATGCCGCGGTACGACTTGAACTGCTTGCCGTTGATGAAGAGCAGCTCGCCCGGGGACTCCTCGCAGCCCGCGAGCAGCGAGCCGAGCATCACGGTGTCGGCGCCCGCGACGAGCGCCTTGGCGATGTCGCCGGAGTACTGCAGGCCGCCGTCGCCGATGACCGGGATGCCGGCCGCCTTGGCGGCGAGCGCGGCCTCGTAGATGGCGGTGACCTGCGGGACACCGATACCGGCGACCACTCGGGTCGTACAGATGGAGCCGGGGCCGACGCCGACCTTGATGCCGTCCACGCCGGAGTCGATGAGGGCCTGGGCGCCGTCGCGGGTGGCGATGTTGCCGCCGATGACGTCGACACCGGAGGAGTTCGACTTGATCTTGGCGACCATGTCGCCGACCAGGCGGGAGTGGCCGTGCGCGGTGTCGACGACGATGAAGTCGACGCCCGCCTCGATGAGGGCCTGGGCGCGCTCGTAGGAGTCACCGGCGACGCCGACCGCGGCGCCGACCAGGAGGCGGCCCTTGGCGTCCTTGGCGGCGTTCGGGTACTTCTCCGCCTTGACGAAGTCCTTGACGGTGATCAGGCCCTTGAGGACACCCTCGTCGTCGACCAGCGGAAGCTTCTCGATCTTGTGGCGGCGCAGCAGCTCCATGGCGTCCACACCGGAGATGCCGACCTTGCCGGTGACCAGCGGCATCGGGGTCATGACCTCGCGGACCCGGCGCGTGCGGTCGGTCTCGAAGGCCATGTCGCGGTTGGTGACGATGCCGAGCAGCTTGCCGGCGCCGTCGGTGACCGGGACGCCGCTGATGCGGAACTTGCCGCACAGGGCGTCGGCCTCGGCGAGGGTGGCGTCCGGGTGGATGGTGATCGGGTTGGCCACCATGCCGGACTCAGACCGCTTCACCAGGTCGACCTGGTTGGCCTGGTCCTCGATGGAGAGATTGCGGTGCAGTACGCCGACGCCGCCCTGGCGGGCCATCGCGATCGCCATGCGCGACTCGGTGACCTTGTCCATGGCGGCGGACAGGAGCGGGATGTTGACCCGCACGTTCTTCGAGACGTACGAGGCGGTGTCGATCTCGTCCGGTGCCATGTCCGACGCGCCAGGCAGCAGCAGCACGTCGTCGTAGGTCAGCCCGAGAGTCGCGAATTTTCCGGGCACTCCGTCGACGTTGGCAGTCATGACACCTTCCCCAAATGGCCTTGATCGGTGCGGATGTCCATGCTAACGGGAAGCACAGCCAGCAAATTCCACGGTTCTCGATCGCTGAGGGCTTCGTATGTTCGTACGGAATCGAGGCGAAGCCTGTTCATCCGGGGCGCACCCAAGGGAGCGCTACTGCTCGGCCAGCGCTCGCAGCCGGCTGAGCGCCCTGTGCTGCGCCACCCGGACCGCTCCGGGTGACATTCCCAACATCTGACCCGTCTCCTCCGCGGTCAACCCCACCGCGATCCTCAGCAGCAGCAGCTCCCGCTGGTTCTCGGGCAGGTTGGCCAGCAGTTTCTTGGCCCACTCGGCGTCGCTGCTGAGCAGCGCCCGCTCCTCCGGACCGAGGGAGTCGTCCGGGCGCTCGGGCATCTCGTCCGAGGGCACCGCGGTCGAACCGGGGTGCCGCATCGCCGCCCGCTGGAGGTCCGCGACCTTGTGCGCGGCGATGGCGAAGACGAACGCCTCGAAGGGCCTGCCGGTGTCCCGGTAGCGCGGCAGCGCGAGCAGGACGGCGACGCAGACCTCCTGGGCGAGGTCCTCGACGAAGTGGCGGGCATCGCCCGGAAGGCGCGACAGCCTGGTACGGCAGTAGCGCAGGGCCAGGGGGTGGACATGCGCGAGCAGATCGTGCGTGGCCTGCTCGTCCCCGTCCACGGCGCGATGGACGAGTGCACCGATCGCCCCTGCGGCTTTGGCCGCCTCGTCGTCGCGCATCGGTCCATGGTGCCTTGCGGCCGATTGCTCCGTGGCATCGCGCCCGATGTTGTGCACCGAAGCGTTATGAGCAGGTGCGCCGGAACTCATCCCCTGCGCCCTCCCCTTCCGCTCTACCGACTCGTCCCCGAGAGACTCCACATCTCAAGGATGCGGCATCCGCGCCGAAACGAGCAGCGGGCACCGTCAGCACCTCTTGACGGGCCTCGCATCCGCGCCCCGAAAGGGGCGCGGGGAACTGCGCGACCAGCCACGACGAACCCGCGGCCGCAATACGACACAACGCGGCACCCACGGTGCGGCGATTAACGAACCAGACCCCACCGGAAGCCGAGCGCCACGGCATGTGCCCGGTCCGAGGCACCGAGCTTCTTGAACAGTCGCCGGGCGTGCGTCTTCACGGTGTCCTCGGACAGGAACAGCTCCCGCCCGATCTCCGCGTTGGAACGCCCATGGCTCATACCTTCGAGCACCTGGATCTCACGCGCGGTGAGCGTGGGCGCCGCGCCCATCTCGGCGGACCGCAGCCGCCGCGGGGCAAGACGCCAAGTCGGGTCGGCCAGCGCCTGCGTGACCGTCGCCCGCAACTCCGCGCGCGAGGCGTCCTTGTGCAGATAGCCACGGGCACCCGCGGCGACCGCGAGGGCCACGCCGTCCAGGTCCTCGGCGACCGTCAGCATGATGATCCGCGCACCGGGGTCGGCGGACAAAAGCCGCCGCACGGTCTCGACGCCGCCCAGACCGGGCATGCGTACGTCCATCAGGATCAGGTCCGAGCGGTCGGCGCCCCAGCGGCGGAGGACTTCCTCGCCGTTGGCCGCCGTCGTCACGCGCTCGACGCCGGGCACGGTCGCGACCGCGCGGCGGAGCGCCTCTCGGGCAAGCGGGGAGTCGTCGCAGACGAGGACGGATGTCATGGCCGCCCTCCGCAGCTGATGCACGTCACCTTGAGCCTCCAGGCTGGTACGAAATCGTCACCTGTGCGGTCGACCGTCTCGGACGCGTGCCCGAGCGCTTGTTGCTTCAACCGCCTCCGCCCTCTCAACGACGGTCACTCGAAAGAGTTACGGGGGCATGTGCCGTCTTCGGCACTCTACGTGAGGGGACGGACACGGGGCAGACATGCGGGGCGGACCCTCAATGTTTCATCACAACCCATGCCCCATTCAGACCTTTTTGCTCCCGTTTCTTGGCGTTTGGAGCTAGATTCGCAATGAGTCATATTTTCATCTCCTTAGATCGTAGATGTACGGTCGTAGACACCGTATCCGCCCAGAACGGCTACAAGGGGTCACGCAATGGCAGATTTCTCCCGCCTTCCCGGACCGAACGCGGACCTGTGGGACTGGCAGCTGCTGGCTGCATGTCGCGGGGTGGACAGCTCCCTCTTCTTTCATCCGGAGGGCGAGCGCGGTGCGGCTCGGAGCGCTCGAGAGAACTCGGCCAAGGAGGTCTGCATGAGGTGCCCGGTGCGCGCGCAGTGCGCGGCGCACGCGCTGGCGGTCCGCGAACCGTACGGCGTGTGGGGCGGCCTGACCGAGGACGAGCGCGAGGAACTCATGGGGCGGGCCCGCAACCGTCTGGTGTCGGCGTCGACAACCAGCGGCGACACCGGTCCGAACTCCTGAAGGAACGTTTCTTCACAGCAGGGCACGCGCGTGCGTGCCCTTCCTTCTGCGCGCCCTGCTAGCGACCGGCGGCCCGCGCCAGCTGCTCCAGCGTCGCCGCGACGGCCGGCACCTGCGCCAGGTCGGGCAGCGTGAGCGCGACGATCTCCCGGCGGACCGCCGGTTCCAGCGTCAGCATGCGGGCACCTCGTGGCCGTACGGACTCCACGGCCAGCTGGGGCAGGACGGCCACGCCCAGGCCGGCGCCGACCAGGCCGACCACCGCCGGATAGTCGTCGGTGGCGAAGTCGATGCGGGGCGTGAAGCCTGCGCCCTCGCACACCTCGACCAGCTGTCCCCGGCAGCGCGGGCACCCGGCGATCCAGGGCTCGGCGGCGAGTTCCCCGATGGCGACGGACCCGGAGCGGGCGAGCCGGTGCCGTTCCGGTACGAGGCCGACGAGACGGTCCGTCAGCAGGGGGCGTACGACGAGGTCGTCCCACTCCCCGTCCTGGGCCGCGCCCTCGTACCGGAAGGCGAGCGCCACATCGCAGTCGCCCTCGCGCAGCAGTTCGACCGACTTCGGCGGCTCGGCCTCCTCCAGGGAGACACGGGTGCCCGGGTGCGCGGCGCGCAGGGCCGCGAGGGCGGTCGGGACGAGGGTGGAGCTGCCGCTGGGGAAGGAGACGAGGCGTACCCGTCCGGCGCGCAGGCCGGCGATGGCGGCGACCTCCTCCTCGGCGGCGGTGAGTCCGGCGAGGATCCCGGCGGCATGCCGCACCAGCGACTCACCGGCCTGGGTCAGCCGCATCTCGCGCCCGCTGCGGACCAGCAGCGGGGTGCCGACGGATGCCTCCAGGGCCTTCATCTGCTGGCTGACGGCGGGCTGGGTGCAGCCCAGCTCACGCCCCGCCGCGGAGAAGGATCCGGTGGCGGCGACGGCGCGCAGCACACGGAGATGACGGGCCTCGATCACCCGTCGAGCATAAGCGAACCTTGGGCACGGCACCGGATAGTGCGTGGACGCTTTGACCACTGCTCGCCTACCGTGCCGTCATGAAGCTTCTGTCTGTGAACCTGGGCCGTCGGAAGTACGTGCAGTACACCGATCACCCCGAAGGCGTGACCGGGATCGACAAACGGCCGGTCGAGGGGCCGGTGCGGCTGGCGGCGCCCGGGCCCAAGGGGGTCGGGGGAAGCGGCGTGGCCGGGGACGACGTGTGCAGCCTGCGCCATCACGGCGGCGACGACCAGGCCGTGTACGCGGTGGCGCGCGAGGACCTCGACGACTGGGAGCGCGAGCTGGGGCGCCCGCTGGCGAACGGCGGCTTCGGCGAGAACCTCACGACCCTCGGCCTCGATGTGTCCGGCGCGCTGATCGGCGAGCGCTGGCGGATCGGGTCCCAGGTGGTGCTGGAGGTGACCAGCGGCCGGATTCCCTGTCGTACCTTCCAGGGCCATGTGGGTGAGCAGCGGTGGGTGAAGCGGTTCACGGAGCGGGGTGCGCCGGGCGCGTATCTCCGGGTGATCGAGCCCGGTGAGATCCGGGCGGGCGACGCAGTGGAGATCGTTCACCGGCCCGATCACGATGTGACGGTGGCGCTGCAGTTCCGGGCGGTGACGACGGAGCGTGCTCTGCTGCCGCGGTTGCTGGCGGCCGGGGACGCGCTGCATCCGGAGGCGCGGGAGGCGGCGCGGAAGTACGTGGCGCGGCACGAAAGCTGATAGGCGCTCACGGCGCACGTCTTCGCCGGGGCTTCACCGATCGGGAGGGCCTGTGCAGCAAGCGGACGCACCCGGTCCGGGTCACTAATCTTGCGCCATGACAACGGCATTGATTACGGGATCGACCGCGGGTATCGGCGCCGCGTTCGCACGGCGGCTGGCCGCCGACGGGCACGACCTCGTCCTGGTGGCCCGGGACGCCAAGCGGCTGCGCGAGCAGGCGACCGAACTGCACGACCGGCACGGCATCGAGGCCGAGGTGCTGATCGCCGACCTCGCCGAGGACACCGGCATCGAGTCGGTCGCCACCCGCCTCGGCGACCGCCGCAACCCCGTCGACCTGCTGATCAACAACGCCGGCTTCGGCAACAAGGGCCGCTATCTCGACGTCTCCATGGCCGACGAGCTGAAGATGCTCAAGGTGCACTGCGAGGCGGTGCTGCGGCTCACGTCGGCCGCGGCGGAGGCGATGCGGGAGCGAGGGCGCGGCGGTGTCGTCAACGTCGCCTCGGTCGCGGCGTTCGTGCCGCGCGGGACGTACGGCGCGTCCAAGGCGTGGGTCGTGCAGTTCACGCAGGGGGCGGCGCGGGATCTGGCCGGGAGCGGGGTGCGGCTCATGGCGCTGTGCCCCGGGTTCGTGCGGACCGAGTTCCACGAGCGGGCCGGGATGGGGACGGACAACATTCCGGGGTGGATGTGGCTGGACGCGGACAAGCTGGTGGCGTCGGGGCTGGATGATCTGGCGCGGGGGAAGGCCGTGTCGATCCCGGATCCCCGGTACAAGGTGCTGCTGGGGGCGGCGAAGCTGGTGCCCCGGGGGATGCTGGGCGGGATCAGTTCGCGGACCGGGCGGAAGTACGGGCCCCAGTAGGCGGGTTGCCGGCCGCCGCCCGGCCGGACAGCGCGTCGACGATCAGCGGGACGGTGCCGGGCTCGACCCGAATCAGGGTGGGGAGCACGTCCTTGAGCGGCAGGTGCTGCAGGGCCCGGGCGAGGAACAGGCGGCCGCGGGCCGGGTCCGCGGCGGGGGCGAGGAGCTGCCAGAGGTGGGCCTGGTCGGCGCCGGACTGCCCTGCCGTGCGGACCAGTTCCTCGGCCCGGGTGTACTGACCGGCGCTCACGAGGGCTCCGATCAGCGCGCGCAACAGATACGGACGGCTTCCGTACTCCTCGTCGCGTGCCCGGGCCTCCACCAGTTCCAGAGCGCGGTCGTACTGCTTCATGGCCACCATCCCCCGAAGAACGGCATAGATGTCCGCCGGGTCGTGCCGGGGGCGGTCGATCACGCGGCCCAGCAGCCGCTCACCGGCCGCGTCCTGCCCCACCGCGACGTACGCGCGCAGCACGTCTTCGACCGCCGCCCCGTAGATTCCCCGCTCGAAGTCGGGCACGGCTTCCGCATGGACCCGCGCGGCGCCCTCTTCGTCCCCCGAGGCCACCAGGTGCAGCACGAGCAGGGCCCAGGCACGGGCACGATGCTGACCGGGGTCCATCCCGGCGATGAGTGCGCGGGCCCGCGCCACGTCGCCCGCGCCGAGCGCGCTCTCGGCGATCGTCGTGCGCATACGGTCGCGGTTCTCGCCGTACGTCCCCGTCGTCAGCTCCGCCGCCCGGTCGAACTGCCCGCGCGCACAGAGCGGTTCGACGAGGATCTCCTCCATGTGGAAGTAGGCGCCCCTGGAACGGTCCCTGGGAGCGGCGCGGAACCTGCGCACCACGTCCTCGGCCTCCTCGAACCGCCCCGTCCAGGCCAGTGCGCGCACCACATCGGCCACCCGGAACTCCAGGTCCCTGTCCCCCGTGCCCTCGTCGCTGTCGGGTCCGGGGATCTCGGGCATCTCGATCTGGGCCGCCAAGGCCTCGGCCGCTTCGGCCTCGCCCTGCTGTCCGAGGACCGGCACCGAGAGCGCCGCGTCGAGGCTGCCGCCCCGGCTCGGCCTGCGCAGTTCCGCCTCCACCCCGGCGATCAGGCGCGTCACGCGCTCGGCGACGGCGGCGTCGTTCGTCGCGGCCGCCACGGCACCGCGCAGGAACGCCTCGTAGCCCTGCACGGCCTCACGGCGCTCGCGCATGGCGAAGAACAGACGCGCCAGCTCCAGTGCCCGGTCGAAGTCCCCCGCCAGGGCCCGTGCCTCGATGACGCCGTGCAGGGGATAGCCGTCGAACATCTGGTTAGGTGCCTCGCGCGCCAGGGCCTCGGCCCGGTCGAGGTCGCCGGCCGCGGTCAGCACCTCGATCAGAGCGGCGCCCGCCCTCGCCCGTTCCGGCCGGTCGGGGTGGTCCCGGACCAGGCTCTCCAGTTCCTCGTACGCTCCCGATTCCGCGAGGCCCCTCGCCACACCAACCAGCGCCGCGGCCCTGACGTCCCGGTCGAAGGACCCCGGTGCGGGCCGCTCGATGCGCTCGACGAGCGCCCGCGCCCGGTCGGTCTCACCGGCGGCGGCCCATGCCGTCGCCACATGGCATGTGCTCCAGGCGCGGTCCTTGTCGTCCTCCACGAGCGACGCCGCCGTCTCGGCCCGGTCGTACTCCCCCACGTCCACGAGGTGCCGGACGATGTACCACAGCGCGGGCGACGCGTTCAGGGTCTCGTCCACGCGCGCGAAGCACCGTCGGGCTTCGTCCTCCCGGCCGGTCAGCCGCAGTGCCTGGGCGGTCCAGATCAGCACCAGGGGTTCGGCCTCGGGTCCGGCGGCGCGGGCCAGTGCCTCGGCCCGGTCGAGGCGGTCCATCCGTACCCAGAGGGAGGCCACGCCGGCGGCGCCCAGGGCGCGGGCGCTGATCTTCTCCTGCGCCAGACACAGGGCCTCGGCCCGGTCGAGCTCTCCGGACCGCGCCCAGGACAGGGCCAGTTCGAACACGAAATTGGCACGAGGGAGGGAGAACGCCTCGGGCTCGGCATGGAAGAGGTCGTCGGCGCGGTCGGTCAGTCCGAGGTGGAGCCAACCGCGGAACGTGTCCATCAGTATCCACAGCCGGTCCCGCTCCTCGACCCGGCCGCCCGGCCCGGCCTCGGCCTCCGCCTCCTCCAGGAGCCGCACGGCGTCTTCCGGGTCACCGTGGTCCGCGAGTTCCCCGGCGACAACGACCAGCGTGTGCATCCTCTCCTTGAGATCCGGAATGCTGCGCGCGAGCGCCTCCGCCCGACGGGTGCGCCCGAGCGCCGCCCACGCCCGGGGCAGGGCCCTGGTCAGGAGGTCGTTGCGGCTGTCCAGCTCCTCACGCCGCAGGGCGAGCCGGGTGACGTCCAGCAGATCAGGCGTCCCCGACTCGACCAGCAGATCCTCGGTGGTCCGGATCTCGATCAGCGCCGCCGCGTCGCCTCCGGTGGCTTCGAGCATGCGGTCGTGCCGTGTCTCGTCCCCCGCGCAGCCGACCATGCGCCGCAGATCCCGCCGGCCCCGCAGCATCCGGAAGTATCCGCGCAGCAGATACTCCGGTGTGTCCGCCGGCCAGCCCCGCGCCCGCCACCCCTCGGCCCACGCGTGCAGCTCGTCCCGGTACCGGTCGAGTTCCCGCGCACCCAGCATCTCCTCGGCCTGGGACTGGAGTTCCTCATGGCCCAGCAGATAGACGCTCGCCCGGACACCGAAGGTGCGCCCCGCCCGGGTGCGCAGCACATCCCGTACGTCATAGGGCACGGCGCCGGTCAGCGCGGCCAGGTCCTCGGCGGTCAGGCCGCCGCCCGCCGCCGTCACCAGCGCCAGCAGGTCGTACTCCAGACCGCCGGCCTCGATCAGCCGCTTCAGTTCCCGTTCCGCCTCGGTGCGGACCGCGCGGGCGTACGGCGACGGTGACAGGGTGCGCACGATCGCGGGGTCGCGCAGCGGATGGTCGTCGGGTACGTCGCCCGGGAGCGGCGGGTTCAGGCGGCCCGCGACCAGGACGCGCATGCCCGCGTCGGGGCGGGCCGGCAGCAGGGCGGCGATGCTGTGGGCGTCGGGTCCCGTGGTGACGCCGCGGTCCTCGTCGAGGCCGTCGACCAGCAGGACCAGGCGCTCGCCGTGCGCGGCGCAGGCCCGTGCCGCCGCCACGTACAGATGCAGGAGGTGGGCTTCGCGGGTCGCCTCGGTCAGATGGGCGGGGAGGTCCTCGCCGGCCAGCTCCGCCAGCTGTTCCAGTACGACATCGACGTACGCCACGACGTCGTTCTGTGCGCCGAGGCGGGCCGTGACGAAGAAGGGGACGACTCGGACCCCTGGCGGCGGGTTCAGTGCGAACCGCGACATCAGCGCCGTCTTGCCCGCCCATGCCGGTGCCCGCCACCAGGCGTACACCGGGCCGGATTCCGCGGTGCAGAAGTCGGTGAGTTCCGCCGACTCGTCGTCCCTGCCGACCAGTTGGGGCGGGGCGATCCGCCGCACCTGCTCCCAGTAGGCCGAGCGCACCGGCGAGGCGAGCAGGATGCGGTTGTGATCGCCGGTGACGACGACCCCGATGTCCTGTCCCGCGGCCACCGACCGCTGCTTCCCCCACCAGCGCATGCGCTCATGATGCCAAAGCGCCGACAGGCACGGTGCCGCGCCAGTGGGGACAATGGTTGTGTCCAGCCCCACCGGGAGGCGACGCCATGACCTTCGTGCAGCTCATCGATTGCAGGACCAGCCGCTTCGACGAGATGAACCGGCTGATGGACAGGTGGGTCGAGCAGACCCGGGGGAAACGGACGGCGACGCACGACATCATCGGGAAGGACCGGTCCGACTCGGGGCACTTCATCGAGATCGTGGAGTTCGCGTCGTACGAGGACGCGATGCGCAACTCGAACCTGCCCGAGACCGACCGGATCTTCCAGGAGATGGTCGCGCTCTGCGACGAGACGCCGACGTTCACCGATCTCGACGTCGTGCGGGACGAGCAGCTGAACTGCCTGGCCGCGCGGAGCTTCTTCGAGGACATGGGGAGGATGGCGCCGGAGGCCATCGGCGGGCATCTCACCGATGACTACGTGGATCACGACCCGTCGTATCCGGAGCCGGTGCACGGTGTCGCCGGGATCCGGGAGCAGTACGCCGGGTGGCGTGCCGCCTTCGACTTCGCGTTCCGGATCGACGACCAGCTGGCCCAGGACGACCAGGTGTGCACGCGGTGGACATGGAGCGCCCGGCACACCGGTGAGTTCCTGGGGATCCCGGCGACCGGGCAGGACGTGACCATGCAGGGCATGACCTGGCAGCGGTTCCGGGACGGCCGGATCTGCGAGGGACACTGGATGTACGACCGGGCCGGGTTGCTGGAGCAGCTCGGGGTACTCGGTCAGTGACGCCCGCGAAGGGAGAAGCCCCCGCTGCCATGGCAGCGGGGGCTTCTTCGGGTGAGGCGTGCCTCAGTGCCTAGTGGGCGTGCCCGTGGCCGTGGCCACCGGCCGCCGCCGGCTCTTCCTCTTCCTTCTTCTCGACGACCAGGGTCTCGGTCGTCAGGAGCAGGGAGGCGATGGAGGCGGCGTTCTCCAGGGCGGAGCGGGTGACCTTGACCGGGTCGATGACGCCGGCCTTGACCAGGTCGCCGTACTCGCCGGTCGCGGCGTTGAAGCCCTGGCCCTTGTCGAGCTCGGCGACCTTGGAGGTGATGACGTAGCCCTCCAGGCCGGCGTTCTCGGCGATCCAGCGCAGCGGCTCGACGACGGCGCGGCGGACCACGGCGACACCGGTGGCCTCGTCGCCGGTCTTGCCCAGACCGCCTTCGAGGACCTTCGCGGCGTGGACGAGGGCCGAGCCACCACCGGAGACGATGCCCTCCTCGACCGCGGCGCGGGTCGCGGAGATGGCGTCCTCCAGACGGTGCTTCTTCTCCTTCAGCTCCACCTCGGTGGCGGCGCCGACCTTGATCACGCACACGCCGCCGGCCAGCTTCGCGAGGCGCTCCTGGAGCTTCTCGCGGTCCCAGTCGGAGTCGGTGTTCTCGATCTCGGCCTTGATCTGGGCGACACGGCCCTGGACGTCCTCGGACTTGCCGGCGCCGTCCACGATGGTCGTGTCGTCCTTGGTGACCGTGATGCGGCGGGCGGAGCCCAGCACGTCCAGGCCGACCTGGTCGAGCTTGAGGCCGACCTCCTCGGAGATGACCGTGGCACCGGTGAGGGTCGCCATGTCCTGGAGCATCGCCTTGCGGCGGTCACCGAAGCCGGGGGCCTTGACCGCGACCGCGTTGAAGGTGCCGCGGATCTTGTTGACGACCAGGGTCGACAGGGCCTCGCCCTCGACGTCCTCGGCGATGATCAGCAGCGGCTTGGAGGAGCCGGCCTGGATGACCTTCTCCAGCAGCGGCAGCAGGTCCGCGATGGAGGCGATCTTGCCCTGGTTGATCAGGATGTACGGGTCGTCGAGGACGGCCTCCATACGCTCCTGGTCGGACACCATGTACGGCGACAGGTAGCCCTTGTCGAAGGCCATGCCCTCGGTGAAGTCCAGCTCAAGGCCGAAGGTGTTGGACTCCTCGACGGTGATGACACCGTCCTTGCCGACCTTGTCCATCGCCTCGGCGATGAGCTCGCCGACCTGCTGGTCCTGGGCGGACAGCGCGGCGACGGCGGCGATGTCGGACTTCTCCTCGATCGGGCGGGCCGACGCGAGCAGGTCCTCGGAGACAGCGGCGACGGCCGCGTCGATGCCCTTCTTCAGGGCGGCCGGGGAGGCACCCGCGGCGACGTTCTTCAGGCCCTCGCGGACCAGCGCCTGGGCGAGCACGGTGGCGGTGGTCGTACCGTCACCCGCGATGTCGTTGGTCTTGGTCGCCACCTCCTTCACCAGCTGGGCGCCGAGGTTCTCGTACGGGTCCTCGACCTCGACCTCGCGGGCGATGGTGACACCGTCGTTGGTGATGGTGGGCGCGCCGAACTTCTTGTCGATGACGACATTGCGGCCCTTGGGGCCGATCGTCACCTTGACCGTGTCGGCCAGCTTGTTGACGCCGCGCTCGAGGGCGCGACGGGCGTCCTCGTCGAACTTCAGGATCTTCGCCATGACAGCGGGAGCCCTCTCGGAATCTGGGGGTTAAAAAAGACACTGCGCCCCGGGCGCCCGGCTTCTTTAAGTGGTCGCGGGGGCCAGGGGCGCAGCTGGAAACTCTGAGGTGGTGCTTACTTCTCGATGATCGCGAGCACGTCGCGGGACGAGAGGACGAGGTACTCCTCGCCGTTGTACTTCACCTCGGTGCCGCCGTACTTGCTGTACAGCACGATGTCGCCGACCTTCACGTCGAGCGGCAGACGCTCGCCGTTCTCGAAGCGGCCCGGACCCACGGCGAGGATGACGCCCTCCTGGGGCTTCTCCTTCGCGGTGTCCGGGATGACCAGGCCAGAGGCGGTGGTCTGCTCGGCGTCGAGCGGCTGGACCACGATGCGGTCCTCAAGCGGCTTGATGGCAACCTTGGAGCTGGTGGTCGTCACGATCCGACCTCCCCCTTCGGAGATCTCACGGGGTTAACTGTCTGAGGTGGCGACCAGGTGGATCCGTCGTCGCGGGTGCCGGACCTGCCCGTCGCGTAGTTGGCACTCTCCAGTGGGGAGTGCCAGACCCGAGACTATGACCGCGATTAGCACTCGGTCAAGCGGACTGCTAATTCACTACACCGCGGCGCTACAGGTAGTCCTCCAGACGCGCCACCGTCAGCCCCCTCCGCTGGATCTCCCGCAGCAGCCGCGTCGTCCGCTCCTTCAGACTCAGCCCGGCCGGTTCGGCAGAGGGGACGGACACGATGTCACCGGCCCGCAGCCGGGCCGGTCCCTTGGCGTACGTCAGCCCGCCGTCGCCCTCCATCGCCGCGCGCCACAGCACGACCGCCGTCACCCCGCAGTCGGCCGCCGCGCGGAGCGTCGTGGTGTCGTACGTCCCGTAGGGCGGGCGGAAGAGCCGGGGGCGGATGCCGAAGCGGGCGCGGAGCTTGTTCTGCTGGCCGCAGATCTCGGCGCGCTGCCCGGCGTACGGCAGTCCGCGCAGGGCGGCGTGGTCGAGGGTGTGGTTCTGGATCGACGCGCCGACCGCGCGCAGCCGGGCGAAGTGGCCGTAGCCCGGGCCGACCACGCTGTCCGTGAGGAACATGCTGACGGGCAGCCGTAGTTCACGGACCATGTCGACGAAGCGGGGGTCCTTCTCGGCGCCGTCGTCGTAGGTGAGGAAGACGACCTTGTGGCGGGTGGCGACCCGGTGCACGACGGGCGGCAGGCCGCCCGCCGGGCGAGCCGACCTGCGCACGGTCGGGGGCGCGGGCAGCGGGGCGGTCAGGCCCCACTGGCGGTACGGCTGGGTCGTGTGCGTCGGGTTCTTCGCCGACCGCGCCCGCTGCTCGCGCGGGTCGGCCGGACCGGTCGCACAGCCGGTGAGAAGGGCGGACGCCAGGACCACGGCCGCGAACGCCCGCGCTCCCGGCGTCGGCCTCACAGGTAGTCCTCCAGCCGGGCCACCGCGTACCCCTCGGACGTCACCTTGTTCAGGAACCGGCGGATCATGTCGGGCATTGTGCCCTTCCAGTCGTCCCGGCCCCGGAAATGAGTGAGCACGATGTCACCCGGTCGGATCTTCCGGTCCCATTCGCGGTACTCCCAGTGGTCGACGAAGACCTCCTCGTTCCACAGCGGGACGTACTTGATGCCGCAGGACTTCGCGGCGCGCAGGCTGGCCCGGTCGTAGTTGCCGAAGGGCGGCCGGAAGAGCAGCGGGCGCTTGCCGTAGTGCTCCTCGATGACCTCCTGCATGCCGCAGATCTCGTGCTGCTGGCGGCGGTAGGACAGGGCCGGGAGGTACGGGTGGTGCAGGGTGTGGTTGTTCAAGACCACTCCGGCGCCCTGCATCCGCTTGAAGTAGCCGTAGTCCTCCTTGATCAGGTAGTTGCTGAGGAAGGCGGTGTACGGCACCTGCAAGTCGTCCATCATCCGCAGGAACGTCGGGTCCTTCTCGGCGCCGTCGTCGATGGTGAGGAAGACGACCCGCTGTTTGGTCGGGACGGTGGTGAAGACGGGCGGGAGGCCGAGTTCCTCGTGGCCGTCGACCTCGAAGCCCTCGCGGGTGGTGATCCTCGGCCTCTGGGCGGGGGGCTTCGGGGGCGTGAGCGGGACGCTCTCCAGGCGCCAGCGCCGGGCGGCGGCGATACGGGCGGTGCGGGCCTCCTGGGCCGACTGGAACTTCCTGCCCGGTGGCTGCGGAGTGGCCGTCGGGGGCGGTGCTTCCAGGGGCTGACGGATCGAGGTGGAGCCCGAGGCCTCGGGCCCGCCGCCGACCCCGGAGCCGCTCGCGGCCCCCGCCGACCCGGGCTGCGCACAGCCGGAGGTGACGGCGGCCGCGGCGAGTACGGCGATGACGCCGTGCACGCGCGCGTAGCGGGCCGTCGGAGGATGGCACCCCACGACCACTGCCCCATATCGGGGACTTTTGTCATTTTGTACTACTAGTCGCATGGAGCCGGATCCTGGCAGGCTCCCGACCTGAACCCGCGCCGACACCGCCGCAGGACGCGAACCATCCACCGACTGGCCGACAATGACCCGGTGAACGACCACCTCGCCGCATTCGCCGCCCTCCGCACCGCCGAGGGCAGCGCCCTCCTCGAAACGGTCCGCGACACCGACCCCGCCGACGAACTCGCCGTCGCCACCCGGCTGCGCCGCGAGCACCCCGCCGAGCTGGTGTCGGCGGCCCTCGGGCAGGCGCGGCTGCGGCAGCGGGCGGTGGCGAAGTTCGGGGCGGCGGACGCGGGGCGGATGTTCTTCACGCCGAACGGGGTGGAGCAGTCGACGCGGGCGAGCGTGGCGACGCATCGCGCCGAGTGCTTCGAGGCGCTCGGGGTGCGGTCCGTCGCCGACCTGTGCTGCGGGATCGGCGGCGACGCGATCGCCATGGCCCGCGCCGGGATCCGGGTACTGGCCGTCGACCGGGACCCGCTGACCTGCGCGGTGGCCCGCGCCAACGCCGAGGCGCTCGGGCTCGCCGACCTGATCGAGGTGCGCGAGGCGGATGTGACGGAGGTCGACACGGCCGGGTACGACGCCGTGTTCGTCGACCCGGCCAGGCGTTCCTCCAGGCGCGGCCGGATCTTCGACCCGGAGGCCTACTCCCCGCCCCTGTCCTGGGCCGTCTCCGCCGCGCGCAGCGCCCCGCTCGGCGTGCTGAAGATCGCGCCCGGCATCCCGCACGAGGCGATCCCCGAGGAGGCGACGGCCGAGTGGGTCTCGGACGGCGGGGACGTCAAGGAAGCCATGCTGTGGTTCGGCCCGAACGAGACGCCGGGCGCGCGGCGGGCGACCCTGCTGCCCGCCGAGGCCGGCATCTACGTCACCCCCGCCACCATGCTCCCGGACCCCGAGGTCCGTCCGGTCGGGCGGTACTTGTACGAGCCGGACGGCGCCGTCATCCGCGCCCACCTGGTCGCCCAGGTCGCCGAGGAGCTGGAGGGCGGACTGATCGACCCGACCATCGCCTACGTCACCGCCGACGAACTGCACAACACGCCGTACGCCAGCGCGTACGAGATCACCGATCAGCTCCCGTTCAACATCAAAAAGTTGAAGGCGCTGCTTCGGCAGCGGGAGGTGGGTGTCCTCACCGTCAAGAAGCGCGGCTCGGCCGTCGAGCCGGAGGAGCTGCGGAAGAAGGTCAAGCCGCAGGGGCCGGGGTCGTCGACGGTGTTCCTGACCCGGGTGGCGGGGGCGCCGACGATGCTGGTCGGGCGGCCCGCGTAGTCATCACATCGCCCCGTCCGCCCTCTTGAGCAGCATCTCCCGCTCCCGCTCGTTACGGGTCAGCCCCGCCGCGCGCTCGAACTCCGCCCGCGCCTCCACCGTACGGCCGAGACGCAGCAGTAGATCGCCGCGCACGCTCGGCAGCAAGTGGTAGTCCCGCAGGGCCGGTTCGGCGGCGATCGCGTCCACGATCTCCAGGGCGGGCTCCGGGCCGTCGGCCATCGACACGGCGACCGCGCGGTTCAACTCGACGACCGGGGAAGGGGCTCGGGCGGCGAGGAGGCCGTACAGCGTCGCGATGGCCTTCCAGTCGGTCTCCTCGTAGGTGTACGCGTGCGCGTGGCAGGCGGCGATCGCGGCCTGGAGGACGTACGGGCCGGGGGCGCCCGTGGCCGTGGCGTCCGCGCGGGACAGGGCCGTGATGCCGCGGGCGATGAGCATGCGATTCCAGCGGCTGCGGTTCTGGTCCTTCAGGAGCACCTGTTCGCCGGACGGGCCGGTGCGGGCGGCCGTGCGGGACGCCTGGAACTCGAGGAGGGAGGCGAGGCCGTGCACCTCCGGCTCCTTCGGCATCAGGCCCGAGAGGAGGCGGGCCAGGCGCAGCGCGTCCTCGCACAGCGCCGGGCGCAGCAGGTCGTCGCCCGCCGTCGCCGCGTAACCTTCGTTGAAGATCAGGTAGATGACGTCCAGGACCGAGCCGAGGCGGGCCTCGCGGTCGGGGCCGTACGGGACCTCGAAGGCGACGTTCTTGGTCGCGAGGGTGCGCTTGGCTCGGACGATGCGCTGGGCGACCGTGGCTTCCGGGACGAGGAAGGCCCGGGCGATCTCCGGGGTCGCGAGGCCGCCGAGGAGACGCAGGGTGAGGGCGATGCGGGCCTGCGGCGACAGGACCGGATGGCAGGTGGTGAAGACCAGGCGGAGCAGGTCGTCGTCGATGTCCTCGGGGTCGGACGGCTCCTCCGGCGGTGCCGTCGTCTCCAGGTCGCGGCCGATCTCCGCGAGCTTGCGGGCGTAGTTCTCGCGACGCCGGACCAGGTCCACGGCACGGTGCTTGGCGGCGGCCATGAGCCAGGCCCCGGGGTTGTCCGGGACACCGTCTCGGGGCCACTGCTCCAGCGCGGCGACCAGCGCGTCCTGCGCGAGCTCCTCGGCGATGCCGACGTCGCGGACGATGCGGGTGACGGTGGCGATGACGCGCGGGGACTCGATCCGGAAGACGGTCTCGACGGTTCCGCGCGGGTCGGTGGTGGGCCGTGGGTCGGCGGTGGGCTGTGGTTCCACAACCCACCATCAGACACCCGTACGGCGATGGAGCCAAGGAACCGGCTCAGCCCGCCACGATCTCCCGCACCTCGCAGGTCATGGTCCAGTGCTCCTCATGGATCTTGAGGAACCGCTTGGTCCACTCGATCGCCTCGGCCCGGTCCTTGCACTGCAGCAGCGCATAGCCGCCGATGACCTCCTTGGCCTCGGTGAACGGCCCGTCGGTCACGGACAGCTGCCCGCCCTCGTAGTGCACCCGGGAGCCCTCGGCTGTCGGGGTCAGTCCGGCGGTGTCGAGCAGGACGCCCGCCTTCGTCATCTCCTCGATCAGCTCGCCCATCCGCTGCATCAGCGCCTCGCTGGGTCCCTGGGCGGCGGCGGACTCGTCTACGCGGATCATGGAGAGATAGCGCGGCATGGTGACTCCTGTGGTTCGGCGACCGGGTCGTTCCCGGCCTCTCACCACTGCGTCGAACGGCGGACCGCCGGATCGACACGCGCCCCGGTTTTTTTTCGCGGACTTCTTCCTCACCGCAACGACGCCCACAGCTTCCCCGCCTCCGGCTCCTGGGCCACCACCCGGTTGCGGTCCGACGCCGCAGGCACCACCGGCAGCGTCACCGTCCGCACCGCCTCCGCCGACAGCCCCCGCAGGCTGCGGCCCAGGCCCATCAGCTCGCTCAGCGAGTCCAGGCCGGTGTCGGTGGTCAGACCGGCCGTCATCGCGTCGGCGACCCGGTAGAGCCGGGCGGGGTCGGTGAGGAGGGACGTGGCGGCGACCTGGTCCAGCAGGGCCTTCACCAGTTTCTGCTGGAGGCCTATGCGGCCCAGGTCGCTGCCGTCGCCGATGCCGTGCCGGGTGCGGGCCAGGGCGAGGGCCTGCTCGCCGTCGAGGTGGTGGGTGCCGGCGGCGAGGGTGAGGTGGCTGTCCTCGTCGTCTATGTCCTCGTCCGTCGTGACGGTGACGCCGCCGAGAGCGTCGACCAGCTGGGCGAAGCCGGAGAAGTCGATCTCGATGTAGTGGTCCATACGGATGCCGGTCATGGACTCGACGGTCTTGACCGCGCACACGGGGCCGCCGACCGCGTACGCGCTGTTGAACATCGAGCTGTACGACACCCCGGTCGAACCGCCCGACGGCAGCGGGCAGGACGGGCGGGTGACCAGGGTGTCGCGCGGGATGCTGACGAACGTCGCCCCGGTGCGGCCGGCGTCGATGTGCACCACCATCGCGGTGTCCGAGCGGGCCCCGCCCCCGGCGCTGCCGCCGCCCAGCTCGTGGTTCTCCTCGCCGGCGCGCGAGTCCGAGCCCAGGACCAGGATGTTGAGCGAGCCCGTGGGCAGGGGGGATGCCGAGGGCGACGGGGTGGTCATCGCCCTGGGCGGGCGGTTGTCGCCGAGCGCGCTGTCGATGTCGACGCTCTTGATGTTGTCGTTGAGATGCCAGTAGACCCAGCCCGCCGCGGCGACGGCCAGGGCCAGGGTGGCCGCGAGGACGAGGCCGGCGGCCTTGAGCGCTGTCGGCCGCCGGCCCGGGTGTCTGCCGTCGTCCCCGTCCGTGTCCCGTCCGTTCTCGCCAAGTCCCGTCACAGGCAGGAACGTACGTCCGAATCATTACGGGCGAGGACGCCGGAACCGCTTTTCTTCGGAAATTCTCAGACTTCCCGGCCGACGCCTCACCCCAGGGCCACCACGGGCACCGGATTGCTCCCGCTCCACGACCCGTTGAACCCAAAGGTCACCGAACCGCCGTCGGGAACTGTCCCGTTGTACGAGGCGTTGGAACAGATGACAGCCGCCCCCGACTGTGTACAACTCGCGTTCCATGCCTGGGTGATCCGCTGACCGGCACCGAAGGTCCAGCCCACCTTCCAGGACGACAGTGCCGCGCCCGAGCAGGAGACCCGGACCTGCCCGGTGAAGCCGGTGTTCCACTCGCTGGTGACGCTGTAGGCCGCCGTGCACGCGTCCGTGGGCGGCGGGGTGGTCGTGCCGCCGCCCAGCGACTCGGCGATCGCGTGGTACGCCGGTTTCGGCGCGTAGTTCTCGTCGTACGGCGTCGCCGCGCCCTGCCCCGGGAAGGTGGACGGAATCCAGGAGTCGGAGTCGGTGAAGCCCCAGACCGTGACTCCGGCGCACCGGGACACGGCCAGGCAGGCGTTCATGACGGCCTTGTAGTCGGCGGCCTGCTGGGTCAGCTTCGCTCTGTCCGAGGGCAGTTGCATACGGATGTCCAGCTCGGTGATCGCCACGTCGACGCCGAGATCGGCGAACCGCTGGATGTTCTGCTGCATGCTCGACGGGACCTGGCCGAGGATGAGGTGGGCCTGGAGCCCCACCCCGTCGATCGGTACGCCCCGCTCCTTCAGCGACTTGACCAGGTTGTACAGGGCGGTGCTCTTCGCGTTCACGCCCTCGACGTTGTAGTCGTTGATGTACAGCTTGGCGCTCGGGTCGGCGGTGCGGGCCGCGGTCAGGGCCTGGGCGATGTAGTCGGCGCCGAGGCCGTTGTACCAGAGGGTCTGGCGGTAGGTGCCGTCCTCATTGAAGGGTTCGTTCACCACGTCCCAGGTCGCCAGCCGGCCCTTGTAACGGCCGACTTCGAGCGCGATGTGGTCGTTCATCAGCCCGCCCAGCTCGGCCGGCGTCCAGTTGCCGTTCGTCAGCCATCCCGGGTTCTGGCTGTGCCAGACCAGGGTGTGGCCGCGCACCTGCTGGCCGTGCGCCTCGGCGAAGGCGACGATCTGGTCGGCCTCGGCCCAGTTGAAGCTGCCGCGTGTGGGCTCGACCGAGCCCCATTTCATGGCGTTGCCGGGGGTCAGCGCGCTGAACTCCCGTGCCGTGATGTCGCCGTAGGTGCCGGTGAGCTTGGATCCGGTGACGGCCGTGCCCATGACCTTGCCCTTGGCGGCGGCGAGGTCGCGCAGCGGCGGGTCGGCGGCGTACACCGCGGGCGCGGTGAACAGCGCCGCCACGCAGGTGCCAAGTACAGCCAGGGATAAGCCGGTTCTCAGAGATCTCAGCGTTCTCATGTGCGGGCGCCTCCGAAAGTTTCGGTCGAACATCCGACTGGCTTCGGTGCAGTGTGAAGCGGCACGCAACACCCGTCAATACAGCAACAGCCCTCTCCCGCTAAACCGCCGGAGGCACCCCGGTACTGCTGCGCACCACCAGACTCGTCGCCAGCTCCACCCGCGTCGCCACCGGCGCCCCCTCCTCCCGCGCCAGATCGAGCACCAGCTTCGCCGCCGCCTCCGCCATCTCCGTCAGCGGCTGCCGCACGGTCGTCAGCGGCGGCCCCACCCAGCGCGCGATCGGCAGATCGTCGAAGCCGACCACGCTCACGTCCTCCGGGATCCGCAGCCCCAGCTCGCGCGCGGCCTCGTACAGCCCGAGCGCCTGGAGGTCGTTGCCGGCGAAGACGGCGGTCGGCCGGTCCGGGCGGCGCAGCAGCTCGAGGCCCTGCCGGTACCCGGTCTCGTGATGGAAGTCGCCGGGCCGGATCAGCCCGGGGTCGACCGGCAGCCCGGCCGTCTCCAGTGCCGCTCGATAGCCGTCGATGCGGGCGCGGCTGCACATCATCCGGGACGGCCCGGTGATCGCGCCGATCCTGCGGTGGCCGAGCTCGACCAGATGCCGGGTGGCTGCGAGCCCGCCCTGCCAGTTGGTCGCGCCGATGGACGGCACGTCGGCGCCCGGGTCGCCCGCCGGGTCCATCACCACGAACGGGATCGAACGGCTGGTGAGCAGGGCGCGCTGGGACTCGTCGAGGCCGGACAGTACGAGGACCACGCCGTGCGGACGCCGGGCGGCGACCTGGTCGGCCCAGGTCCGCCCGGGGGTCAGCCGCCCCGCGCTCTCGCTCAGCACCACACTCAGCCCCGAGTCCCGGGCGACGTTCTCCACACCCCGGATGACCTCCATCGCCCACGCGCTCTCCAGCTCGTGGAAGACCAGGTCGATCAGGGGCGAACGGCTGGCCTCGGCCCGCCGTCGGCGGTAGCCGTGGGCGCGCAGCAGTTCCTCGACCCGGCTGCGGGTGGCCGGGGCGACATCGGCACGTCCGTTCAGGACCTTCGAAACAGTCGGCGCCGAAACACCGGCCTCGCGGGCGATCTCGGCGAGCGTCGCGGTCTGGGTGGACCGGCCGGCCGTCGGCGCCGTAGTCGTGGTCGTCCGGGTTTCCGACTGTGTCTTCCGGGTTTCACCCGGCGACGTCCGGGTTTCAGCGGGTTCACGGGCAGTCATGGCGGCGATCGTATCCCTGCGCGACCTCTTGACGAACCCTTCTCACCACACCTAGGTTCCGGAACATTCGAGGTGAACAACGAAACATTCGCGAGTCGAGTGGGCCATCGCCCCGACAGGAGCTTCCGACAGGAGTTTCATGACCACCGCCCCCTGGCGCGACCCCTCCCTGCCCGCCGCCGCCCGCGTCGACGACCTCCTCTCCCGGATGACCTTGGAGGAGAAGACCGCCCAGCTGTACGGCGTATGGGTGGGCGCCGCCACGGAGGGCGAGGCACGGACCGACGGAGTCGCCCCGCACCAGCACGACATGACCGCCGACTACGACTGGAACGAGCTGATCACCCTCGGCCTCGGCCAGCTCACCCGCTCCTTCGGCACCGCCCCCGTCGACCCGGCGCTGGGCGCGCAGGCACTGGCCCGCGCCCAGCGCCGTATCGCGGAGGCGGGCCGCTTCGGCATCCCGGCAGTGGCCCATGAGGAGTGCCTGGCGGGCTTCACGGCGTGGCAGGCCACGGCCTACCCGGTCCCGCTGGCCTGGGGAGCCACCTTCGACCCCGGGCTCATCGAGGAGATGGCCCACCGCATCGGCGAGGACCTGCGCTCGGCCGGCATCCACCAGGGCCTGGCCCCCGTCCTGGACGTCGTACGCGATCCGCGCTGGGGCCGCGTCGAGGAGACCATCGGCGAGGACCCGTACCTGACCGGCACGATCGGCACGGCGTACGTACGGGGCCTGGAGTCGGCCGGCGTCATCGCGACGCTCAAGCACTTCGCCGGGTACGCGTCCTCGGCGGGCGCACGGAACCTGGCACCGGTACGGGCCGGTGTCCGGGAGCTCGCGGACGTGACGCTGCCTCCCTTCGAGATGGCGCTGCGCGAGGGCGGGGCGCGGTCGGTGATGGCGGCGTACAACGAGACGGACGGGGTACCGGCGTCGGCGGACCCGGCCCTGCTGACCGAACTCCTGCGCACGGAGTGGGGTTTCACGGGCACGGTGGTCGCCGACTACTTCGGCATCGGCTTCCTGGAGACCCTGCACCGGGTGGCGGGCAGCCCGGCACAGGCGGCGCATGTGGCACTGGCGGCGGGCATCGACGTAGAGCTCCCCACCATCAAGTGCTACGGAAAACCGCTGGTCGAAGCCGTCCGGGCAGGCGAGATCCCGGAGGACCTGGTGGACCGGGCGACCAGCCGAGTCCTGCGCCAGAAGTGCGAACTGGGCCTCCTGGACGAGGACTGGACCCCGGAGCCGCCGACCGGGTCTCGGATCGACCTGGACTCCCCGGCGAACCGCGTGCTGGCCCGCAGGGTGGCCGAGGAGTCGGTGGTGCTGCTGGACAACCAGGCCGACACGCTTCCCCTGCCCCCCGACGCCCGCATCGCCGTGGTGGGCCCGCGCGCGGCGGACGCCCTGGCGATGCTCGGCTGCTACTCCTTCCCGTCCCACGTCCTCACGCACCACCCAGAGGTGCCGATGGGCATCGAGATCCCCACGATCCTGGAGTCCCTGCGCGCCGAACTCCCCGACGCCAAGGTGACCTTCGCGGAGGGCTGCGACGTCCTGGACCCCGACACGTCCGGCTTCGATGAGGCGGTGGCTCGGGCGTCGGAGGCGGACGTCTGCCTGGCGGTACTGGGCGACCGTGCGGGCCTGTTCGGCCGTGGCACCTCGGGCGAGGGCTGCGACGTCACGGACCTCCGCCTGCCCGGCGCCCAGGCCGACCTGCTGGACGCGCTGGTGGCGACGGGCGTCCCGGTGGTCCTGGTGTTGCTGACCGGCCGCCCCTACGCCCTGGGCCGCTGGCAGGGACGGCTGGCGGCGGCCGTTCAGGCGTTCTTCCCCGGCGAGGAGGGCGGCCCGGCGGTGGCGGGAGTGCTGTCGGGCCGCGTGAACCCGTCGGGCCGACTACCGGTGAGCGTGCCGCGGGTGCCGGGCGGCCAGCCATGGACGTACCTTCAGCCGCCGCTGGGCCTGGCGGGCGAGGTCAGCAATCTGGACCCGACGCCGTTGTACGCATTCGGCCACGGGCGGTCGTACACGAAGTTCACCTGGACCGACTTCCAGGGCACGGCACCGAAGATCACGACAGAGGGCACGTACGACCTCTCCCTCACCGTCCGCAACACGGGCGAGCGGGCGGGCGCGGAGGTCGTCCAGCTGTACCTGCACGACCCGGTGGCGTCGGTGACCCGGCCGGACGTCCGCCTGATCGGCTATCAGCGGGTGGAGCTGGAAGCGGGCGAGGCGCGACAGGTGACGTTCCGCTTCCATGCGGACCTGTCGGGGTTCACGGACCGCTCGGGGCGGAAGGTGGTCGAACCCGGGGTGCTGGAGCTGCGGTTGGGCGCGTCCAGCGCGGACGTACGGCACGCCGCGCGGCTGGAACTCACCGGTGCTGTACGGGAGTTGGGCGTGGACCGGCGACTGCGGTGCGAGTCGGAGGTGCGGGCGTCGTCGGGCTGACTACCTCACGCCGCTCAAGCCCCCTCGATCCCCACCGACTCGAACCGCCACCGATGCACCGCCCGAGTGACCAACTCCCCCTCCGGTTCGGGCAGTTCCGGCAGTTCGGCGTCGAGCTCCGCATCCCACCACGTGATCACCAGCACCCGGTCCCCCGCAGCCCGCAACGTCTCCCGGCGCAGCGGCCGTACCGCCAACTCCTGCCCCCGGGCCCACGCGAGGAGTTCCTCGCCCCGGCCCGGAACCGCCCGTGCCTCCCACATCAACGCGATCGTCACGAGTACAGGTTCTCCTTGCTGACCTCGTGCACATGGTCGTGGGAGTGGTCGGTGCCCGGCACATGGGGGTCCGTCACCGGCAGGGAGGAGTCGGCCGACAGGTCCCAGCTGGACGCGGCGCGGTTGCGGGCGACCATCTCGGCGCCCAGGGCCGCCACCATCGCGCCGTTGTCGGTGCACAACTTCGGGCGGGGTACGCGGAGTCGGATGCCGGCCGCCTCGCAGCGCTCCTGGGCCATGGCCCGGAGGCGGGTGTTCGCGGCCACTCCGCCGCCGATCATCAGGTGGTCGACGCCCTCGTCCTTGCAGGCGCGGACGGCCTTGCGGGTCAGGACATCCACGACCGCCTCCTGGAAGGAGGCCGCCACATCACGCACCGGTACCTCCTCGCCCGCGGCCCGCTTGGCCTCGATCCAGCGGGCCACCGACGTCTTCAGGCCCGAGAAGGAGAAGTCGTACGCCGGGTCGCGCGGGCCCGTCAGTCCGCGGGGGAAGGCGATCGCGTCCGGGTCGCCCTCGCGGGCGTAGCGGTCGATGACCGGGCCGCCGGGGAATCCGAGGTTCAGCACACGGGCGATCTTGTCGAAGGCCTCGCCGGCCGCGTCGTCGATGGTGGCGCCGAGCGGTCGTACGTCCGAGGTGATGTCCGTGGACAGGAGCAGCGACGAGTGGCCGCCGGACACCAGCAGCGCCATCGTCGGCTCCGGCAGCGCGCCGTGCTCCAGCTGGTCCACGCAGATGTGGGAGGCGAGGTGGTTGACGCCGTAGAGCGGCTTGCCCAGCGCGTAGGCGTATGCCTTCGCCGCCGATACGCCCACCAGGAGGGCACCGGCGAGCCCGGGACCGGCGGTGACGGCGATCCCGTCCAGGTCCCTCGCACTCACCCCCGCCTCCTTCAGCGCGCGGTCGATGGTCGGGACCATCGCCTCCAGGTGGGCCCGGGAGGCGACCTCCGGCACGACGCCGCCGAAGCGGGCGTGCTCGTCGACGCTGGAGGCGACGGCGTCGGCGAGCAGGGTGGTGCCGCGGACGATGCCGACACCGGTCTCGTCACAGGAGGTCTCGATGCCGAGGACGAGGGGTTCGTCGCGCGAGTCAGCCATTGATCTCGGTTCCTTGTACGGAGTTCTCGGGGGTGGTCAGTCGCATCACCAGGGCGTCCACGTTCCCCGGCTGGTAGTAGCCGCGCCGGAAGCCGATGGCCTCGAAGCCGAAGCGCTCGTAGAGCTTCTGCGCGCGGACGTTGTCCACACGGCACTCCAGCATCACCTCGGCGCACTCGAAGTCGGTCGCGGCGCGCAGCAGTTCGGTGAGGAGACGGGCGCCGAGCCCCGTGCCCCAGTGGTCGCGGGCGACGGCGATGGTCTGGATGTCGGCGAGGTCCCCGGCGGAGGCGAGGCCGGCGTAGCCCACGACCCGCTCGGGCCCCTCGGCGACGACATAGCGCCGGGTCGCCTCGGGCCCGCGCGCGTGGGCCAGCTCGGACCAGAACATGCCCCGGGACCAGGCGTCCTCGGGGAACAGGTCCTTCTCCAGCTCCAGCACGCGGTCGATGTCCCACCAGCGCATCTCGCGCAGCACCACGGTCGGCTGTGTCACTTGGGGGTGACCACCTTGTAGTTCTTGGGGACCTGGGCGTCGGGGCGGCGCAGATACAGCGGCCGGGGGGCCGGGAGTTCCTCGCCCGCCGCCAGCTTCTCGGCGGCCAGTGCCGCGAGCGCCGCCGCCGACACGTGCTCGGGCTCATGGGCTCTGGGGAAGGTCTCGGGGTAGAGCAGCGCGCCCGCGCCGACGGCCGGCAGTCCGGCGACCCGGTCGGCGATGTCGGCGGGCCGGTCCACGGCCGGGTCGGTCAGCCGGGTGCGGGAGTCGGCGTACCGCGCCCAGTAGACCTCCTTGCGCCGGGCGTCGGTCGCGACGACGAACGGGCCCTTCTCGATGTCGGCCGCGTAGGCGAGGCCGTCCAGCGTGCACAGGCCGTGCACGGGGATGCCGAGGGCGAGTCCGAAGGTGTCGGCGGTCATCAGGCCGACGCGCAGCCCGGTGTAGGGGCCGGGTCCGATGCCCACGACGATGCCGGTGACGGCGTCGAGTTCGAGTCCGGCCTCGGCGAGGACGCGGTCGACGGCCGGCAGCAGCAGCTCGCCGTGCCGGCGCGCGTCCACCTGGCTCGAGGAGGCGATGACGTCCGTGCCGTCGTGCAGCGCGACGGTGACGGCGGGGGTGGCGGTATCCAGAGCGAGCAAGAGCACGCAAACAGCCTACGGCGCCCGCGCCCCGGGAAGCGCCGCCCCGGCCCGGCGCCCGACGGCTGCTACGGTCGCACTGGATCACCAGGTACGACGCGAACGCTGAGGTGGACGACGGTGGCAGGCAGCAGCTCCGGGATCGTGGTGGGGCTGACCACGGCCGCCCTCGCGACCGTGGGCTTCCTCGCCTTCCAGGCCTCGGCGACCGTCCCGGCCGAGCTGAGCAAGCCGCGCGCCGACCGCTCACCCGCGGTGAGTACGTCCAAGGCGCCCCGCGACAAGAAGGACCCGGACGCGCTGCCCTCCGGGTCCGGCACCGGGCGACGGGTCGTGTACTCCCTGGACGACGACCGGGTGTGGCTGGTCGACACGGACGGCGAGGTCAAGCGGACGTACCGCGTCTCCCCCGGATCGGTCGACCCCCTGCCGGGCGCGTACGCGGTCTCGTCCCGGTCCAACGCGGTCACCGGCACCGACGGCATGCCCGTCGAGCATGTCGTCCGCTTCGCCACGGTGGACGGCGTCACCATCGGCTTCAGCACCGCAGTCAAGGGCGCCACGGCGAACCCCGACCCGACCGTGAAGACGGGCGGCATCCGCGAGTCGAGTGCGAACGGCAACGCGATGTGGGACTTCGCGACGGTCGGCCGTCCGGTGATCGTGATCCGCTAGGCGGCTTCGCGGTGCCTCGTCACCGGCCGCTCGGCTTCCGGCTCGCGCGGCGGCGTCGAGATCGCCTTCGCGGCGGCACCGGCCGCCAGGAGATCCCGCATGGACACCCCGGCGACCGCTCGGGGCCGCGGCTGGACAGGGTTCTGTGTGTGCTCCGATGCCGACATGGACGCCTCCTGGGAGCCGGGGGCGGGCGTAGTTAGGTAGACCTAACTACGGACTGGGTACCATGTGACCACGCACGACACCGCGAACGCAATATCTTCCCGACGCCTTGTCGGAATGTTCAGGCCGAAAGCACGGTGAGGTCGGCCGTCTCCCAACGCTCCCCGAGCCCGCTCACGGTGACATGCCGTACCTCGTCCGTCGTGTCCCCGACGGCCCGGTGGATGACGAGCTGCAACCGCTCCTCGGTCAGCTCCTCGACCTTGCCCTCGCCCCACTCCACGACGATCACCGATTCGGGCAGCGAGACATCGAGGTCGAGGTCCTCCATCTCGTCGAGGCCGCCGGACAGCCGGTAGGCGTCGACGTGGACGAGCGGCGGGCCGTCACCGAGGGACGGGTGGACACGGGCGATCACGAAGGTGGGGGAGGTGACCGCGCCCCTGACCCCCAGCCCCTCGCCGAGCCCGCGCGTCAGGGTCGTCTTGCCCGCGCCGAGCTCCCCGCTGAGCATCACCAGGTCGCCCGCGCGCAGCAGCTTGGCGAGTCGGCGGCCCAGCTCCCGCATCTGGTCGGGAGAGGTGACGGTCAGCTGAAGGTCACCCGCGTTGTGCGGTGCTGCTGGTGCTTCCATAGCCACTAACCGTAGCTCCTGCGGGCACGGCACCCGCCCGGGTGAGGAGGTCGGCCATACGGTCGGTGACGACCTCCGGATGCTCCAGCATCACCAGGTGCCCGGCGTCCGGCACGAGCACCAGCTCGGCGTCCGGCAGCAGGTCGGCGATGGCCTCGCTGTGCTCACTCGGCGTGACCAGGTCGCCCACACCGGCCAGGACGAGCACCGGCATGTCAGTGAAGAGGGCGAGCGCCTCGGTCTTGTCGTGGTCGGCGAAGGCCGGGTAGAACTCCGCGACCACGTCGATCGGCGTCCCCTCGATCATCCGCTCGGCGAACCGGGCGACGGCCGGGTCGACGTCCCGGGACGAGAACGAGTACCGCTTGATGATCCCGGCGAACAGATCGGCGGTGGCCCGCCGCCCCTTCTCCACCAGCTCGGCCCGCTGCCCCAGCGCCTTGAGCACGCCCGGCAGCACCCGCCGCACCGCGTTCACTCCCGCGACGGGCAGCCCGAAGTTGACCTCGCCGAGCTTCCCGGACGACGTACCGACGAAGGCGGTGGCGACGACCCGGTCGCGGATCAGGTCCGGGAACTGGTCGGCCAGCGCCATCACGGTCATCCCGCCCATGGAGTGCCCGACCAGCGCGAGCGGCCCCTCGGGAGCCGCCGCGTCGATGACGGCCTTCAGATCCCGCCCGAGCTGCTCGATGTCGACATGCTTGCCTTCCTCCGTCTGGGCGACGCCGCGCCCCGAGCGGCCGTGGCTGCGCTGGTCCCAGTGCACGGTGCGTACGACGCCCCGCAGGGCCGCCCGCTGGAAGTGCCAGGAGTCCTGGCTCAGGCAGTAGCCATGGCTGAAGACGACGGTGACGGGGGCCGGCGCCTTGCGGCCGAAGAGCCGTCGCCGGCGCGGGGTGAGGGCGGGAGCGGCCTCGGGGTCGATGTCGTCGACCTCGTAGTACAGCTCGGTGCCGTCGTCGGAGTACGCCTTGCCGGGAGTGCCGCGCAACGAGCCGTACGGTCCCGCCGAGTCGAGGGCGAGTCTGGCCTTCTGCCGCATGCCGCGGCCCACTGTCATCCGCTCTATGGCGACGCCCGCGGCCGCGCCCGCCGCGATCACGCCTATCGCCGCACCGGCGATGCCGGTCGCCCTGCGCCAGTTCGCGGCCGCCCCCGTGGCGGAGGCGACGGCCGCGACGGCCTCCGCACTGCTCTCGCTCACGTACCGCTCCTCTTCGCTGGGTGGTGCCATGGGTCCGGAGGTGCCCCGCTACCGGTTACCCGTCTCGTTCCTCATTCACATAACCGCATGCGGACGAACACATCACATTGCCCGCGTCACATGGCCACGTCACGAAGACGCATCACATGCACGGGCCACATCACACCGAGGCACTCTCATGGACGTAGACGCGTGGAACGCGCGTTCCGATCCGGGTGACGATTTCGTACGCGATCGTCCCCGCCGCCTGTGCCCAGTCCTCGGCGGTGGGCTCACCGTGGTCGCCGGGCCCGAACAGCACGGCCTGCGCGCCCGCCTCCGGCTCGTCCCCGCCCAGGTCGACGACGAACTGGTCCATCGCGATCCGCCCGGCGACCGTCCGCCACTTGCCGCCGACCAGCACGGGCCCCGCGCCGGAGGCGTGCCGCGGGATGCCGTCCGCGTAGCCGAGGGGGACGAGGCCGAGGGTGGTCTCGCCCGGGGTGATGTACCGATGGCCGTAGCTCACGCCATGGCCGCCCGGCACCTGCTTGACCAGGGCGATCGACGCCGAGAGCGTCATCACGGGCCGCAGCCCGAAGTCGGCGGGGCCGCCCAGCTCGGGGCTGGGTGAGATGCCGTAGGTCGCGATGCCGGTGCGCACCAGGTCGAAGTGGCTCTGCGGGAGGGTGAGCGTGGCCGGCGAGTTGGCAACGTGCCGCACCTCGGGCCGGGCGCCGCGCTCCTCGGCGTAGGCCACCATCCCCTGGAAGCAGGTGAGCTGGGCGGCGATGGAGGGATGCCCGGGCTCGTCGGCGCAGGCGAAGTGCGACCAGAGCCCGGTGATCCGGATCAGCCCCTCGGCCTCGGCGCGCAGGGCCTCACGGATCAGCTCGGCCCAGTCGTCACCCGGCTGGCAGCCGCCGCGGCCGAGCCCGGTGTCGGCCTTGAGGTGCACGCGAGCGGGGGCGCCGGCCTGCCTGGCGGCCGCGGTGACCTCGCGCAGGGCCCACATCCCGCTGACGGAGACGTCGAGGTCGGCCTCGATCGCCTCCCGCCAGGGCCCGCCCGGCGTCCACAGCCAGCACATGATCCGCATACCGCGCAGCCCGGCGGCCCGCAGCACGAGGGCCTCCTCCGGCGTCGCCGTACCCAGCCAGGTCGCGCCCGCCTCGACGGCCGCGCGGGCACACGGCACCGCCCCGTGGCCGTACGCGTCCGACTTGACGACGGCCATCAGGGCCGCGCCCGGCGCGAGGGCACGCAGGGTCCGCACATTGGCCCGCAGGGCGGCCAGATCGATCTCGGCGCGGGCCCGCAGGGGCGCGGTCCGCAGGGCTGTTGTCTCTGTCATCGCGCCCCCAGTGTCTCAGAGGGGTCCGACAACGCCGCCTAGAAGTCCTCGCGCCGGTGTCCCCACACGTACACCCGGTCGCCCTTCTTCAGCAGCCCCCACAGCTTCCGGGCGTCCCTCAGCGTCATGTTGACGCAGCCCCGGGAGCCGACGGCGGTGAAGATGTTGCCGTAGACGCCGTGGAAGGCCTGGCCCCCGCTGAAGAACTGGGAGTACGGCATGGGGCTCTTGTACAGCGTCGACACATGGTTCTTGTGCCGCCAGTAGACCGCGTGCCAGCCGTTGCGCGTCCCGTATCCCTCGCGTCCGCTCCGGATGGGCACGGGCGCGAACACGACGCGCTTGCCGTCCTGCACCCAGGCCAGCTGCTGGTCGAGGTCCACACAGGCGACCCGGTACTTGCGCACGGGGCACTTCTTGTCGGCGTTCGGGTTCTTGCGGGCGGCGACCAACTGCATGGTGGCCCACGTCACGGGACCGGCGTAGCCGATGGCGGGCTTGATGCCGTACTTCTTCTGAAAGGCACGGATGGCCTTGCAGTCGCCCTTCGACTGCTCCCCGTCGACCGGCCGCTTCAGCCACCGCTCGATCTCCCGCTGCCGCAGCCCGTCCTCCTCGCTGCACGTCACGCCACCCAAGGCGTCGATGGGATCGACGTACTCCACGAGGTCGTACGCGCTCTTCGGCGCGTCCTTGGGCTCGACGGCGTCCTCCTTCTTGCTCGGCTTGTACACCTTCGGCGGCAACGACTGGTCGGGCGTGTCCATCTGCCGGGGCGGAAGCAGGTGCAAGGGCAGCCCGGGCACGAGCTCGACGGCCTGCGGGCCGGGGGCCGGGGGGACGGGATCCATGGGGCCGGTCGCGTCCACGGGGTCCATGGAGCCAGTCGCGTCCACGGAGTCCTTGGAGCCAGTCGCGTCCACGGAGTCCATGGGTCCTGTCGCGTCTACGGAGTCCATAGAGCCGGTCGCGTCCACCGAGCCGGTCGCGTCCACGGAGTCCATCGAGCCCGCCGAACCCTCGGCGTCCACGGAATCCACCGAGTTCACCGCGTCCACGGAGTCCACAGAATCCACGGAGTCCGCCGTGGCGCTGCCGGCGGGGACTGGCAACAGCACCGCCCCGGCGAGCAGCACGGCGACGCTGCGGCATGCGATACGTCTGCTGATCATGCGCACAGGGAAGCGTGAGGGCCCGCCCGCGCGGGGACGCCGCGCGGCGGGGTCACTCGTTTGAGGACCATCTTTCCGGGGCCCCATAGGGTGCTCGGCATGAGCATCATCGGCGTCGGCATCGACGTGGCCGAGATCGACCGGTTCGAGGCGGCGCTGGCGCGCACCCCGGGGATGGCCGAACGGCTGTTCCTGGAGCGCGAGTTGCTGCTGCCCAGCGGCGACCGCCGGGGCATCGCCTCGCTCGCCGCACGCTTCGCCGCGAAGGAGGCCCTCGCCAAGGCGCTGGGCGCACCGGCCGGCCTGCTGTGGACCGACGCCGAGGTCTGCGTCGAGGACAGCGGGCAGCCGCGACTGCGGGTGACGGGGACGGTGGCGGCACGGGCAGCCGAACTGGGCGTGCGTTCGTGGCATGTGTCGCTGAGCCATGACGCCGGCGTGGCGTCGGCGGTAGTGGTGGCGGAGGGCTGAATCCACGGCTTCCGGGGCAGGCGTGCGGGAGACCCGACCGTATGCGCCACGAACGGCCGAACTCAGCATGCGTCCACCCCATGTGCCGCTGAGCCACGACCCCGGCCTCGCGCCGGCGATGGTGGTGGCGGAGGGCTGAATCCACGGCTTCCGGGGCAGGCGTGCGGGAGACTCGACCGTATGCGGACTGCGTACGGCGTGGAGACGGTAAGGGCGGCCGAACGGGAGCTGATGGCACGGCTTCCGGACGGCGCGCTGATGCAGCGGGCGGCGGCCGGACTCGCCGCGGCCTGCGCGGACCTGCTGGGCCGGGTGTACGGCAGCCGGGTCGTGCTGCTGACCGGCAGCGGCGACAACGGCGGTGACGCCCTGTACGCCGGGGCCCGGCTGGCGAGGCGCGGAGCGGGTGTCACCGCGGTGCTGCTGTCGCCGGAAAGGGCGCACGCGGGGGGCCTGGCGGCGCTGCGGCGGGCGGGCGGCCGGTCGGTGGGGGTGGCCGGCGCCGAGGAGTTGATCGAGCGCGCGGATCTCGTCGTCGACGGCATCGTCGGGATCGGCGGCAAGGGCGGCCTGCGTCCGGAGGCGGTACCGCTGGCCGAGGCGGCCGAGCGGTCCCGTGCGGCCGTGGTCGCCGTGGACCTGCCGAGCGGCGTGGACGTCGAGACGGGCGAGGTACGCGGTGCGGCTCTGCGCGCCGACCTCACCGTCACCTTCGGCACGCACAAGCCGGGCCTGCTGATCGACCCGGCACGGGAGTACGCCGGTGTGGTGCGGTTGGTGGACATCGGACTGGCGCCGCCGGCGGACGCGACGGAGCTGGAGGCGCTCCAACACGCCGACGTGGCAAGGCTGTTGCCACTCCCCTCACCGGAGACGGACAAGTACCGGCGGGGCGTGGTGGGCATCGCGGCGGGCTCGGCCCGCTACCCGGGCGCGGCGGTACTGGCGGTGGCAGGAGCGCTGCGAGGCGGGGCGGGGGCCGTTCGCTACGTCGGTCCGGCCGGGGACGCGGTGATCGCCCGGTTCCCCGAGACGCTGGTGTCGGACGGGGGCCCGAAGAAGGCCGGGCGCGTCCAGGCCTGGGTGGTCGGCCCGGGCGCCGGGGACGACGCGGCGACGGTGGCGGAGGTGCTGGCGGCGGACGTACCGGTGCTGCTGGACGCGGACGGGCTGCGCCTGGCGCACGCGGATGCGGTACGTGGCCGTACGGCACCCACTCTGATGACCCCGCACGCCGGCGAGGCCGCGGCCCTGCTCGGCATCTCCCGGGAGGAGGTCGAGGGGGCCCGGCTGGCTTCGGTACGGGAGTTGGCGGGGCGATATGCGGCGACGGTGCTGCTGAAGGGTTCGACGACGCTGGTGGCAGGGGCGGGCGGCACAGGCGCGGTACGGGTCAACCCGACCGGAACCGGCTGGCTGGCCACGGCAGGCAGCGGTGATGTGCTGTCGGGATTGGCGGGATCGCTGCTGGCGGCGGGGCTCCCGGCGTTGGACGCTGCGAGCGTGGCGGCGTATCTCCATGGTCTCTCGGCGAGATTCGCGGCGGACGGGGCGCCGGTGGGGGCGCATGATGTGGCCGAGGGGATTCCGGGGGCTTGGCGGGATGTACGGGGCTGACGGTTCTGCGTTGCAGGGCAGCGCCACATGAGGGCGATCGTGGTAGGAGCCGGCATCGGAGGCCTGGCGGCGACGCTGAGCCTGCGCCGCGCGGGCGTCCAGGTGACGCTGCTCGAACAGACACCGCGCTTCACGGACGTGGGCGCCGGAATCCAACTCGCCCCCAACGCCACCCGGGAGCTACGCCGCCTGGACGTCCTGGACACGGTGGCGGCACGGGCGGCCCACCCGGCCCACGTCAGCTTCCACACCTGGTCGGACGGCTCGGAGATCTGCCGCTACGCGCTGGGCAGGGAGGCGGAGGAGGAGTTCGGCGCCCCGTACCTGCTGCTCCACCGAGCGGACCTGCACAGCGCACTGGCGGCAGCGGTACCCCCGGAATCACTCCACCTGAACACACCGGTCGTCGCCATCGGCCAGCACGACGACTACGCCCAGGTGATGACGGCGACGGGTGAGCGCCTCACCGCGGACCTCGTGGTGGCGGCGGACGGAATCCGCTCCTCGGCCCGCCAGTGGCTCTTCGGCAAGGACGAGGCGGTGTTCTCGGGAACGGCCGCATACCGTGCCCTGCTGCCATCGTCCGAGGTGAAGGACCTGGGCCTGCCCCCACTCGCCGTCTGGCTCGGCCCCGACCGCCACTTCGTCCACTACTGGGTGCGGCGCGGCGAACTGCTCAACGTCGTGGCGGTGTTCAGCACGGGCGAGTTGGCCCAGGAGTCATGGACGGCGAAGGCGGACCCCGGCGAACAACTACGCGAGTTCACCGGCTGGGACCCCCGGGTGCGCAGCGCCCTCGAACGCGCCGGTGAGGTGTACCGCTACGGCATCTACACCCGCACGCCCCTCACCCACTGGAACCTCGGCCGCGTCACCCTCCTGGGCGACAGCGCCCACGCGATGGTCCCGTTCCAGGCACAGGGGGCTGCGCAGGCGATTCTGGATGCGGCGGTACTGGGCGATGTCCTGACGGGCGGGACACCGGCCGGGGTACCCGACGCCCTGGACCGCTACGTCCGCCGCCGGCTGGCGGGCGCCACGAGCATGCAGTCCCGTTCCGCACAAGCGGGCAGCGAGTTCCATTTGCCGGACGGCCCGGAGGCGGAGGAGCGGAATGCCCGTATGGCGGCGTACGCGGCTGCGCACAGGTTTATGCCGCAGGCGTCGGCGTGGGGAGTGGGGGTACGGGGCTAGGAGCCGGGCCTGCGAACAGGTCCTCGACCGCCGCGGCCGTCAGAGATCGGTCGAGCCAGAGGTTGAGGACGTCGAGATCAGTGCACGAGGTGATGCACTCACACGCGCTGTCCGATACGGGGATTCCCCGCACCTCCAGCACGGCCCCTCCCGCTTGAGGATCTCCTTGTACCTTCCATGGAGTTCGGCTCTGGCCTTCCCTGGTTCGAGCCCCAAGGCGACGCCCACCATGAGCGAGGTGGCGATGCCTGAGACTTCCTCTTGCAGCTCCGGGGTCAAGCGCTGCTGCAGGTTCGTCAACGCTCACGCCCATCAGGGCTGGTACCCGGAACCTCCGGGTCCTCGGCGAAGAGATCCTCGGCCCGCTCGACCGTACGGGAACGCTTCAGCCAGGCGTCCATGCGGTCGAGGTCGTTACAGGAGGAGATGCGCTCACGCACACTGTCCGGTACGGGGACGCCGCGCACCTCCAGCACGGACAGGATCACCTCAGCCTTGCCCTCAGCCTTGCCTTCCAGGTAGGCCGCCTCACGCACCGCCCCCCCGGCCGGGGAAGTAGCTGACGAACGACATGATGTCCTTCCATTTCTCTCCGGCTGGAGTCTTACCCAGGGTCGAGGTTCTTGGCCGCGGTCCGCGCATCGGTGATCACCGGCAGGTTCTCCGGGCTGGCGACCAGCGGGTGTGTCCGCAGAGCCGTCCAACCGCGCGTGCCGCAGTCGAAGGGGCCTGCAGCCCATTTGGCCGTGGCCCTGTCCTGACAGACCACGAGCAGCAACACGGGCAACCCGAACTTCGCCTGGAGATAGGCGATGTAGTACGCCCAACTCGCCTCCTTGCCCGGGACCTTGCCCGACTGCGCCTCAACCGCGAGCAGGAAGTCCTCGCCGTCGGACGGCCCGACGCGCAGCACCGTGTCCACGCGCCGCTCCAGCGGCCGGGTCTCCGTCACGTCCGTGGTGACGGCATCCACGGTCGCCTTCGCGGATAAGGGAACCCCCAACACCCCGAACACGGGCGCCAGAATCTCGGGCCGCTCCTGAAAGATGCGGTGCATGCCCTCGTGAGCTGATGTGACCATGTGCGCAACCTTGATGGCCCATTGGACCGAAGATCCAGAAGATCTGGATACGTTCACCCTTTCGAGCAGCGAGTAAACGTTCACCCCATCGAGGTCAGCTCATTCCACGGTCACCGACTTGGCCAGGTTCCGAGGCTGATCCACCTCGTTACCCCGGGCGGTGGCCAGCTCACACGCGAACACCTGCAGCGGCACCGTGGCCACAAGCGGCTGAAGCAGGGTCGGCGTAGCCGGAATCCGAATCAGATGATCCGCATACGGCACCACCGCCTCGTCCCCCTCCTCCGCGATCACGATCGTCCGAGCCCCCCGCGCCCGAATCTCCTGCATGTTGGACACGATCTTGTCGTGCAGCACGGACCGCCCCCGAGGCGAAGGCACCACCACGACCACCGGCAGATCGTCCTCGATCAGCGCGATCGGCCCATGCTTCAACTCCCCCGCCGCAAACCCCTCGGCATGCATATAGGCGAGTTCCTTCAGCTTCAGCGCCCCCTCAAGGGCAACGGGATACCCCACATGCCGCCCAAGAAAGAGCACCGTGTTCTTCGAGGCCAACGACCGCGCCAGCTCCCGTACCGGCTCCATGGTCTCCAGAACCCGCTCGACCTCACACGAGATCCGCGACAGCTCCCGGATGACGGCCCCGATCTCATCACCCCACTTGGTCCCACGGACCTGCCCCAGATACAGGGCGACCAGATAGCAGGCAACCAGCTGAGTCAGAAACGCCTTGGTCGAGGCAACCGCAACCTCAGGCCCGGCATGCGTGTAAAGCACGGCATCCGACTCCCGAGGAATGGTGGACCCATTCGTATTGCAGATCGCCAGCACCCGAGCCCCCTGCTCACGGGCATGCCGTAGCGCCATCAGCGTGTCCATGGTCTCCCCGGACTGCGAGATGGCGATGACGAGGGTCTGCTGATCGAGAATCGGATCCCGGTACCGGAACTCACTCGCGAGCTCCACCTCACAAGGAATCCGAGTCCAGTGCTCGATGGCGTACTTGGCGATCAACCCGGCGTGAAAAGCCGTACCGCACGCCACAATCACCACTTTGTCGACTTCCCGCAGCGCGGAGGCACTGATCCGAACCTCGTCCAGCGTCAGTGAACCGCTGGCATCGATACGTCCGAGCAACGTATCGGCGACAGCCTTCGGCTGCTCGGCGATCTCCTTGAGCATGAAGTAGTCGTAGCCGCCCTTTTCCGCGGCGGCGGCATCCCAGTCGACGCGATACGACCGCACATCGGCCGGCCGCCCGTCGAACCCGGTGACGGACACACCATCCCGCCGCAACTCCACAACCTGATCCTGCCCCAGCTCAATGGCAGCCCGAGTGTGGTCGATGAACGCGGCGACATCGGAGGCAAGAAAGGCCTCCCCTTCCCCCACCCCCACCACAAGCGGCGAGTTCCGCCGCGCCCCCACCACCACATCAGGCTCATCGGCATGCACGGCGACCAGCGTGAAGGCTCCTTCCAACCGCCGGCACACCAGCCGCATCGCCTCGGCGAGATCGGCACACCCGGAGAACTCCTCCGCAATCAAATGCGCGACGACCTCGGTGTCGGTCTCGGAGCCGAGCTCATGCCCCCGCTCCTCCAACTCGGCGCGCAGCGCGGCGAAGTTCTCGATGATCCCGTTGTGCACGACGGCAACGCGCCCGGCGTTGTCGAGATGCGGATGAGCATTGGCATCGGTCGGCCCGCCGTGCGTGGCCCACCGCGTATGCCCGATAGCGGTACTCCCGGTCGGCAGGGGCCGCTCTTTGAGCTCCTTCTCCAGATTGACGAGCTTCCCCGCCTTCTTGGCAGCCGCCAGCCCTCCATCCGCCAGCACGGCAACCCCCGCCGAGTCGTACCCCCGGTACTCCAGCCGCTTCAGCCCAGCGGTAACAATCTCCAGCGCCGACTGCGACCCCACGTATCCCACGATTCCGCACATGCGCGGCAGCCTACGACCGAAACGGCGCCCGAAAGGGCCGTAGCGTGCCCGAATTCGGAAATTCCCACCAGGGTACGAAGCCCACTGGATGGTGAAGGGGTCCTGGCGCGGATCGAGCGAGGAAACCCCGCCAGGGTGACTGGCGGGGTTTCGACTTCATCGATCTGCCGAGATCACCGTTCACTCAAGGCGGCTCGCAGGTAGGCGATCAGATCGCCGGTCGGCACCTCGACCCAGTCGGCACCGGGCATCCCGGGGCGAGTGGCCTCGTAGCGATCTCCGTCCAGCTCCTGCACAAGGACCTGACGGCTCGTTCCGTCGAACAGATCCACACACAGGCGAACAGCACCGTGCGTGATCGTTGGGAACATGTGCCGCAGCATCTCATTCACATGGAGGCGACTCAGCAGGTTCCGTTGCCTCCCGTGAAAGCCGGAGGCCAGAAGGCCGGACCACTGCGAAGCGGTGGGTTCTCCCCTTTCGAGCGCCCCGGCGAATTCATCGAGCTCCAGGAACTCGAATCTCGACGCCAACTCGTCAAACGGCACACCTTCCCGCCACGCGGTGACCGCCTCCACGAGCAAGCCGAGATCAGGGCGGCACCTCCGCCGTCGGCGCCTACACCACTGGTGAGCAACGGCTGGAACGCCAAGAATGCGGTGGGCTGATGCCAGGAGCACGCGAAGCCACAGCGACCCCTGGACGGCTGAGTGCGGCATTCACGCTGTGCCTGACGGCGGTCCTCTCCGGCTGCACGGAGAGGAGCGGAGGGGGTGGATCGTCGGAACTCGGCCTGAAGGCGGGGATGGAGGCCAGCCCGGGCGGGACGGCCGCTACGGGCCTCGGCGAGCTGGCACTGGCGTCGACAGACGTGGCCGGGTTCTCGGTGACGGCTCCGGACGCGGAAGTGACCATCCGCCAGGGCGACGTACGGCCGTCCGACGCGGCCTGCGCCCCGGTGGCGTACGCCCTCGCGGGCACCGCCGTCGGCAAGCCGTCCGGCACACAGGTACGGCAGGCGGCCGGTCGGCGCCCGTGACGGTGGTGCTCGTGTCGTACGACGAGGCAGCGGCGCCGGCCGCCCTGGAAGCCCTGAGTGAAGCGGTCGAAGCCTGTGCCGACGGCTTCAGGGGCCGTGGTCGAGCGGGACGGCAGCAGGGCTCACCTCGGTGTCGTCATCCTGTTCAAAGGCGAAACGGTCGTCCATGTGAGTGCGACGGGAGAGGACCCAGCCGCCGTCCCGGCCGCCGCTGAAGCCTTCCTCACGTCTTCGCCCGGTACGCCCGCATGGCCAGCGGATAGAACACCACCGCGATCCCCACGGCCCAGACCAACGACCACAGCACCGGCTCGGCCACCGGCCCGCCCAGCAGCAACCCCCGGAACGCGTCCGACAGATGCGTCACCGGGTTCACATCGCTCCATGCCTGCAACCACCCCGGCATCGTGTCCACCATCACGAACGCGCTGCTGGTGAAGGTGATCGGGAAGATGATGGTGAAAGCGAAGGCCTGCACCTTCTCCGCGTCGCCCGCCAGCATCCCGATCAGCACCGCGCTCCAGGACACCGCCGCCGCGAACACGATCACCAGCAGCGTCCCGAGCAGGAACCCGTCCACTCCCCCGGTGATCCGGAAGCCGAGCAGCAGCCCCAGGCCGATCATCAGGAGCAGGGCCCACAGATGCTTGGCGAGGTCCGCGGTGATGCGGCCGATGAGCGGGGCGGAGCGGGCGATCGGCAGGCTGCGCAGGCGGTCGAAGACGCCCTTGGTGAGGTCGGTGTTCAGGGCCATCGCCGTGTACATCGTCATGAACAGCGTGTTCTGGACGATGATCCCCGGCAACGCTTACTTCAGATACGCCTCGGGCGATCCGGCCATCTGCCCGCCCAGAACGTAGGTGAACAGGAACACGAACATGATCGGCGTGATGCTGTAGTCCACCAGCTCCAGCGGGTTGTGCTTGACCGCCACCAGGCTCCGCCACGCCATGGTGAAGGTCTGCCGCAGCCCGTCCAGCGGGCGCACCCGGCCCGACCTGGAGATCGGCGCCGTGACGGTCGTGGCGGTGGCGGTCATGACCGGCTCACCGCCTTCTCCCGCTCGCCCTCACTCTCACCCTCACCGTCCCTGACGGCCGCGACATCGCCGTCGCCGTCCGGCTCCGCCCGGTGCCCCGTCAGCGCCAGGAACACCTCGTCCAGCGAGGAGCGCCGCAGCGCCAGCTCCCCCACCGCTATCCCCTCGCGGTCGAGCGTGCGCACGACGGTCGGCATCAGCTCGGGGTCCTTCACCGGCGCGGTGATCGTCTCGCCCTCGATCTGGGTCTGCGGTCCCGCCGCCTCGGCCACCAGCGCGTGCACCCGCGTGAGATCGTCCGCCAGCACCGGCCGCAGCTCCAGCACCTGCCCGCCGACCTGCGACTTCAGCTGATCCGGCGTGCCCTCGGCGATCACCCTCCCCTTGTCGATCACCACGATGTCATCGGCGAGCACATCGGCCTCGTTCAGATACTGCGTGGTCAGCAGGGCCGTCGCCCCGTCCGCGACCAGCCCCCGCAGCAGGTCCCACAGCTCACCGCGGCTGTGCGGGTCGAGGCCGGTGGTGGGCTCGTCGAGGAAGAGAATGCTGGGCCGGCCCACCAGGCTGGCCGCCAGGTCCAGGCGCCTGCGCATACCCCCGGAGTACGTCTTCGTGGCCCGCCCCGCCGCATCCGACAGCTGGAACCGCTCCAGCAGCTCGGCGGCCCGCGCCCGCGCCTCCCGCCGAGGCAGCCCCAGCAGACGCCCGATGAGCAGCAGATTCTCCGTGCCGGTCAGGTTCTCGTCGACCGCCGCGTACTGCCCGGTCAGTCCCACCATGGCCCGTACGACCCCGGCCTCGCGGACCACGTCGTGCCCGGCCACCCGGGCCCGGCCCCCGTCGGGCCGCAGCAGTGTCGCGAAGATCCGTACGGCGGTCGTCTTCCCCGCGCCGTTGGGGCCCAGCAGCCCGAGCACCGAGCCCTTTCTGGCCGCCAGGTCGACCCCGGCCAGCGCCTCGGTCTCCCTGAACCGCTTGACCAGGCCTTCCGCCTCTATCGCATACGTCGTCATGGGTCACCCCTCGGCGTTCATGGACCCCGGCCCGAGCCCACCTCTCCCACAACTGTGACGCACGCCACTGACATTCCCCACCTTGTCCCGGTTCGCCCGAAAACAAGCCCCGATCAGCCCCAATCAGCCCCGATCAGCTCCAATCAGCTCCGCGTGACGGATCCCACCCCACCATCCGTTCGCACTCCCGTAACAATGGACTGTGATCTCTCCGGTCTCCTCGATGCCCCGGAGCGCCCACCGGCCCCGCCCGGAGGCGACTCCCTACGTCGACCTCACCCGCGCCGAGTGGAGCGCCCTGCGTGACAAGACGCCGCTCCCCCTCACCGCGGAGGAGGTCGAGAAGCTGCGCGGCCTGGGCGATGTCATCGACCTCGACGAGGTGCGGGACATCTACCTCCCGCTGTCCCGGCTCCTCAACCTCTACATCGGTGCCACCGACGGCCTCAGAGGGGCGCTCAACACCTTCCTCGGTGAGCAGGGCTCCCAGTCCGGCACACCGTTCGTGATAGGGGTCGCCGGCTCCGTCGCCGTGGGCAAATCCACCGTCGCCCGCCTCCTCCAGGCCCTGCTCTCCCGCTGGCCCGAGCACCCGCGCGTCGAGCTGGTCACCACGGACGGCTTCCTGCTGCCCACCAAGGAGCTCCAGGCCCGCGGCCTGATGTCGCGGAAGGGCTTCCCCGAGTCCTACGACCGCCGTGCGCTGACCCGCTTCGTCGCCGACATCAAGGCCGGCAAGGACGAGGTCACGGCGCCCGTCTACTCCCATCTCATCTACGACATCGTCCCGGACCAGCGGCTCACCGTCCGCCGCCCCGACATCCTGATCGTCGAGGGGCTGAACGTCCTGCAGCCCGCCCTCCCCGGCAAGGACGGCCGCACCCGCGTCGGCCTCGCCGACTACTTCGACTTCAGCGTGTACGTCGACGCGAGCGCCGAGGACATCGAGCGCTGGTACCTCAACCGCTTCAAGAAGCTGCGCCAGACCGCCTTCCAGAAGCAGAACTCGTACTTCCGCAAGTACACCCAGGTCTCCGAGGACGAGGCCCTCGACTACGCCCGCACCCTCTGGCGCACCATCAACAAACCCAACCTGGTGGAGAACATCGCCCCGACCCGCGGCCGCGCCACCCTCATCCTCCGCAAGGGCCCGGACCACAAGGTGCGCCGGTTGAGCCTGCGCAAGCTGTAGGTGCGTTACGGACGCCTGTTAAAAAGGCGTCATGCTGCATCTGCGTCTGATCACCCCGGCCGACCGGACCGACGACGTGGTCCGCCTGATCGAGAACACGGTCGGCACGGCCCACCTCGCCGTCCTGGCCGGCGCCGCCCGTAACCCCGTGGGGGACGTGGTGCTGTGCGACGTCGCGCGCGAGGCGGGCGACGAACTCCTCACCGGGCTACAGGAGTTGGGCATCGAGGACACCGGCTCGATCGCCGTCGAGAACATCGACCTGTCGCTGTCCAAGCGGGCCGACAAGGCCGAGGAGGAGGCGCCCGGCGAGGGCGCGGACGCGGTGCTGTGGGAGCACCTGACGGACGCGACGCACGAGGAGTCGACGCTCTCCGTCACCTACCTCGCCTTCATCACGCTCGCCACGATGATCGCTGCCTGCGGCGTCGTACTGGACAACGCGATCCTGATCGTGGGCGCGATGGCGGTGGGCCCGGAGTTCGGCCCGCTGGCCGGGCTCAGTACGGCCCTGATCCAGCGGGCCCCCCGCCTCGCGCTGCGCTCCCTGATCGCGCTGGTCGCCGGGTTCGCCGTCGCCATGGCGGTGACGGTCGGCTTCAGCTGGTTCATGGACGCACTGGGTCAGTTCTCCGAGGAACAGCTGGAAGGCGACCGCCCCAACACCGCGTTCGTCTATGCCCCCGACGCCTTCTCGTTCATCGTGGCGGTCCTGGCCGGCATCGCCGGCACCCTCTCCCTGACCTCCGCCAAGTCCGGCGCCCTGGTCGGGGTGGCCATCTCGGTCACCACGGTCCCGGCCGCCGCCAACGCGGCCGTGGCCCTGAGCTACGGCGACACGAAGCAGACCTGGGGCTCCACGGAACAGCTCCTGCTGAACCTGCTGGGCATCGTCCTCGCGGGGACGCTCACCCTGCTGGCCCAGAAGTGGCTGTGGTCGAAGCAACGCGGACACACGAGCGCCGGCCAGGGCAGCGCCCCGTAAGGGGCGCGGGGCTGTACCAACCTGCGGCTACTGCCGCGCGGGCGCGACAAGCCACAACGAACCCGCAGCCCGCGACGAGGCAGAACCCCTCAACCCCCTACCCGGCACAACCAACTACCCGAGCGCGGACTTCACCACATCCGCCAACCGCCCGGCCACCGACCGCGCCTGGTCGATGTCCGCGGCCTCGACCATCACCCGCACCAACGGCTCGGTACCCGACGGCCTGAGCAACACCCGTCCCGTGGCCCCGAGTTCCCGCTCGGCCTCCGCCACCGCCGACGCCAGCTCCGCGGACGTCTTCACCCGCGACCTGTCGACGTCCGGCACATTGATCAGCACCTGCGGCAACCGCTCCATGACGGCCGCGAGATCCCGCAGCGTACGGCCGGTCTGCGCGACCCGCGCCGCCAGCAGCAGCCCGGTCAGCGTGCCGTCGCCCGTCGTCGCGTGGTCGAGGATGATGACATGCCCGGACTGCTCGCCGCCGAGGGCGTAGCCGTGCTCCTTCATCTCCTCCAGCACATAACGGTCACCGACGGCCGTCTGCACCAGCTTCAGCCCCTCGCGCTCCAGCGCCAGCTTGAAGCCGAGGTTGGACATCACGGTCGCCACGACGGTCTCCGACCGCAGCACGCCCCGCTCCCGCATGGCGAGCGCGAGCACGGCGAGGATCTGGTCGCCGTCCACTTCCTCACCGGTGTGGTCCACGGCGAGGCACCGGTCGGCGTCCCCGTCGTGCGCGACGCCGAAGTCGGCGCCGTGCTCGATGACCGCGGCCTTGAGCTTGTCCATGTGCGTGGACCCGCAGCCGTCGTTGATGTTGAGCCCGTCCGGCTCGGCGCCGATGGTGACGATCTCGGCCCCGGCCCGCGTGAACGCCTCCGGCGACGCGCCCGCCGCCGCACCGTGCGCCTCGTCGAGGACGATCTTCAGCCCGTCCAGCCGGTTCGGCAGGACGCCGACGACATGACCGACGTATTCGTCGAAGCCCTGGTCGTACGACCGCACCCGCCCGACCCCGGAACCGGTCGGCCGCTCCCACGGCTCGCCGTGCCGGTGGGCCTCGTACACGGCCTCGATCCGGTCCTCCAGCTCATCGGCGAGCTTGTGGCCGCCGCGGGCGAAGAACTTGACGCCGTTGTCGGGCATGGCGTTGTGGCTGGCGGAGAGCATGACGCCGAGGTCGGCGCCGAGCGAGCCGGTGAGATACGCCACGGCGGGCGTCGGCAGCACACCGACGAGCAGCACATCGACACCCGCGCTGGCCAGGCCCGCCACCACGGCGGCCTCCAGGAACTCCCCGGACGCGCGCGGGTCCCGTCCGACCACCGCGGTCGGCCGGTGGCCCTCGAAGGTGCCCGCCTCGGCCAGTACGTGCGCCGCCGCCACGGAGAGACCGAGCGCCATCTCGGCCGTCAGATCCGCGTTGGCGACACCCCGCACGCCGTCCGTGCCGAAGAGTCGTCCCACTTGTCCTCCTGAGGAAACTTCAATTCCGGAAGTGACTCCGGAAGCAACTCCGGAAGCGGAGCCGGCCGCTTCCAGGCATTCCATGCCTGGGCATCGGATCACACAAGCCTTAGAACGTCTTGTGCCGTTATACGCCCGAGCCCATGGATAAGACGAACGCCCCGGCGGCACAGTGGCGTGCCGCCGGGGCGTTCGGAGTACTCGGGCGTACCGGAGTACGAGCAGAGGCAGCCTGCGCTTAGCGCTTGCTGTACTGCGGGGCCTTGCGGGCCTTCTTGAGACCGGCCTTCTTGCGCTCGACCGCACGGTCGTCGCGCTTGAGGAAGCCGGCCTTCTTCAGCGGGCCGCGGTTGTTGTCGACGTCGGCCTCGTTCAGGGCGCGGGCGACACCGAGACGGAGCGCACCGGCCTGGCCGGAGACACCGCCACCGGCGATGCGGGCGATGACGTCGTAGCGACCCTCGAGCTCAAGAACCTTGAACGGCTCGTTGACCTCCTGCTGGTGCACCTTGTTCGGGAAGTAGTCCTCGAGCGTACGCCCGTTGATCTTCCACTTGCCGGTGCCCGGCACGATGCGAACGCGCGCGATGGCGTTCTTACGGCGGCCCAGGCCGGCGGCCGGCTGGGGCTCACCGAAGCGCGAGGCGAGGGACTCGGAGGTGTACTCACCCTCCACCGGAACCTCGGACTCGGTGGTGTAGCTGTCGATGTCGATGTTCTCGACGTTCTCGTCGAGCGGCTGCTCGGCAGTGGTCTCGGCCACGATTCTCCTCAGATTCTCTTCAGTCTTAGGGGGTGGCCGGACTTACTGCGCGACCTGGGTGATCTCGTACGGCTGCGGCTGCTGCGCGCCGTGCGGGTGCTGGTCACCCTTGTAGACCTTCAGCTTCGAGAGCATCTGACGGCCCAGGGAGTTCTTGGGGAGCATGCCCTTGACGGCCTTCTCGATGGCCTTCTCGGGGTTCTTGTCCAGCAGCTCGTCGTAACGGACGGAGCGCAGACCACCCGGGTAGCCGGAGTGGCGGTACGCCATCTTCTGGGTCCGCTTGTTGCCGGACAGGTGCACCTTGTCGGCGTTGATGATGATGACGAAGTCACCGGTGTCGACGTGGGGCGCGTAGATCGGCTTGTGCTTGCCGCGGAGAAGGGACGCGGCGGTGGTGGCGAGACGGCCCAGGACGACGTCCTGAGCGTCAATGACGTGCCACTGGCGAGTCACATCGCCGGGCTTGGGGCTGTACGTACGCACTTCGCAGCCTTCTTCTTCAGTGGATGGGTGCTGACACATGGCATCACTGAAGCGATCGTGCAGCTGGGGACGACAATGCCGGGGACGCTGCCCGTATGCCGCCCACTGGTAACTGCTCCAGGGAACCTAGGTAGAGGCCACTCCCGTGAGAATGAGCAGGCCAATACACAACGAACACGCAGGATACCTGCGGCGCCACGGCCGGGTCAAAACGGGTCTGCCCGATTCAGCCCCTCCGGCGTTTGAGGAGCGGGGGTCCAGGGGGCGGAGCCCCTGGAGGACGGGACGGGTAGGGGCGGCGGGGGCGAGAAACTCCCGCCGGCCCGCCAGCAGCGCACCGCGACCGTGACCGCCACCCCACACAAGGTCACCGCGTCCCGAAACGCCCGCCGCTCCACCGCCTCCAGCCCGGGCCACACCACCCCCGGCAACTGCGGCACCATCGCCATCCACAACCACGGCCCCCGCCCGACCGCTCCCGCCACCAGCAGCGGCACCACCACCAGCAGATAGTGGTCGTACGACGGCCGGGACACCAGAAACGCGGACAGCATCAACATCACCGCCGTCTCCACGATCCGCGACGCCCCCGCGCCACCGTCCTCACCCTCCCCACCCCGCCACCGCCGATAAGCACACCCCACCCCTACCCCCGCCATCCCGAACCCGACCACCGCGGCCACCACCCCCGGCGCCCCCACCCGCGCCAGCACCGCCCCCGGCGACGCCTCATAGAGCCGTACGAACCCGTCGTCCCCGCGCAGCAGAAACGGCAGGGTCCGCGTGAAGAACCCCGCAGGGTCCGGCATCAGCAGCCCCGCTCCCACCGACGCCACCACCGGCACCCCCACCAGCGCCCCCAGCCCCCGCCACCGGCCCGCGAACACGAACAGCAGCCCCATCGGCGCCAGCAACGGCTTCAGCGCGATCGCCGCCCCGCACACCACCCCCGCGGCCACCCACCGCCCCCGCCCCGCCAGCAACAGCGCGAGCGGCAGGGCGAGCGCCGCCGTCGCCGTCCAGTTCCCCAGCAGGACGAGGTGGGCGAAGGGAGCGAACCCCACCGCGAGGCCGATCAGCCCCAGCGCCGCGAAACGAGTGCGCAGCCCCACACCGTGCAGCCGTAGCGCGCACACCCAGCCGCCCACCAGACACCCGACCACCGCGACCGGCACCACCACGCTCAGCACACCCCGCGGCACCATCGCCTGCGGAGCCGCCGCCAGCACCGCGCTCGGCAAATAGAGAAAGTGGGGGTCGTCATACGGCGACCCTCCGGCCAGCCACACCCTCGCCGCCCGCACGACGATGGCGTTGTCCATCCCTCCGTCCGAGGTCACCCGGGCCGTACGCGTCACGAGGGCGCCCAGTACGACCCCGAGCACCACCCACAGATGCCACGTGGCGCGTCGTACCAACCACCCGGAGATGTCGCTTTTGCGCTCGCTCACCACGTGAACGCTAGGTGCCCATGCGCCTCTTGGGGCGGACCGGCACACCCGTGGGCCGTCTAAGATGCGCCCCATGAGCTATGGGCAGCAGGGGGGACCCCAGTCCCAGTGGGATCCCTGGACACCGCATTCCCAGCAGCCGTGGAACGACGGCGCCGATCAGACTCCCGACTGGGCCGCGCTCGCCGAGGCTTCCGAGACCCGCAACAAGCGGCGCCGGCTGCTGTTCATCGGCGGTGGCGCGCTGGCCACCGTCGCCATCGGTGCCGCCGTCGCCATGGCCGTGGTGTCCGCGAACGACAGCAACTCCGCCTCGAACAAGCCGACTTCGGAGCTGCCGGGCGAGACGACCTCGGCCCCGTCGTTCGCGCCGACGAGCGCTCCGCCGCCGCTGGACCCGAAGGACTTCATCTCCAGCAAGAGCAAGGACACCGCCCCGCTCGGCGCGCAGATCCTCTTCCCCGGCACCCAGCAGCCCGTGGGCGAGACGGTGTACAAGAAGGGCGCGACGGACGACACGAAGAGCTGTTCCGCGGCCACCAAGGGCGGGCTCCCGAAGATCCTCACTGCCAATGACTGCACCCGGTTCCTGCGCGCCTCCTACATCAAGGACGGCATCGCGGCGACGGTCGGCGTGGCCGTCTTCGACACCGCGGCGCAGGCCACGAAGGTCAAGAGCCAGGTGAACACCCAAGAGGACTTCATCCGGTCGCTGTCCGGCAAGGGCATCAAGGACTTCTGCAACTCCACGGTCTGCCTGATGACCTCGAACTCCTACGGCCGTTACGCCTACTTCACCATCTCCGGCTTCACCACCGACCGGGATGTGACGGAGAAGGACACGAAGGTCTTCCGGACCGGCGACGACCTGGCCGAGTTCGCCTTCCAGCAGATCCGCAGGCGGGGCGAGGCGCAGGCTTCGGCGGCGGCGAGCGAGTAGCACCGGCCGGGGCCGACCGACCACCGGTCGGCCCCGAGGCACTCACAGCCTCACGGGCTCACAGTCGCTTCGCGCTCCTCAGCGTCTTCGCGTAGTACCCGTTGCCGTCCAGCCGCGATACGCCGCCCACATCGCCGATCGTCGGCCCGTTGACCTCCTCGCGGCTCGACACGAAGATCAGGTGTCCCTCGGTGTCATGGCCGAGGACCATGCCGACGTGGTCCAGGCGCTCGCCCGTCCGTGTGTCGAGCTTGAAGAAGACGAGGTCGCCCGGCTGGAGCTGGTCGATCGCGGAGGGCCGGTCCTTCGCGGTGATACCGGCCAGCGGCAGGATGTCGACGCCCGCCTTGGAGCGGGCCATGCCATTGGCGGTACGGGGCAGTCCGTCGCCGGAGGTGTCCGAGGACATCAGGGGGTAGCGGGCCCGATAGCCCAGCACCATGCGCATGAAGCCCGAGCAGTCGATCGAGCGGGCCTTCGCGCTCTCCGGCTGTCCGATGACGCCGTCCCGGAACGGGTACTGCATGCCGAGGTAGTCGTAGAAGTCGGACTGCTCCAGGCGCAGGTCGCCGCCCTCGGCGCCGGTCGTGTTCAGCGGACCGAAGTTCGCGTCACCGGCGTAGGCGACCCCCTGCGCGTCCTTCTTCACCGGCGCGCCCGCCACGTACTGGAAGGCGTACGCGAAGATGTCGTCCTTCTTGCTGTCCTTGAACTCGGCGTACCAGTCCTTGAACCACTTCTTCGACTCGGCGCCCTTCTTCCAGGCCTCCGGCATCAGCCGCACCCAGTCCGTGGTGCTGACCTTGGACGCGGTCGAGGTGGGCTCCTGGAAGGTGCGGGCCGGACCGCTCAGGGTCGCGGTGCGGGCGCCGTCCGTGAAGACGGCCTTGATCTGGCCGTCGGAGCCGCGCAGCACGGACCGCGCCGGGTTCTCGAGGCGCGACCAGGTCTCCTTGCCGCTCTCCGTGGCGGCGCCGGTGCTGCGGCCGCCCTCCAGGACACCGACGTTGCGCACCTCGGTGACGCCCTGCTCGTCCTGCTTGCGCAGTTCGATCGTGAGGTAGCCGGAGGTACCGACGAGCGCCAGCAGCACCAGGCCGGTGACTACGGGCCTCGACTTCTTCTTCCCTGCCATCGTTAGCTCCTCGGTTCTCAGACGGTCGGCATGACGCCGAGCAGCAGGCCGGCGGCGACGACGATGTAGGCCATGAGGGAGACGGTGCCGGTGGCCAGCAGCGTGGCCCCCTTGGGCTGGCGCACCATCTGGTAGGCGATCAGGCCCGGCACGATGAAGCCGAGCGTCTGGTTGCCGTACAGCAGCGGGAACTCGATCGACAGCACGATCATCACCGTGGCCTGGAGCAGCACGCCCAGCAGCACCACCGCGGCGAACAGCCGCTTGCCGTACAGGATCACCAGCCGCTGCATGATCTTGGTGCCGCCGTAGGTCAGCGCCGTCACGCCCACGACCATGGCCGCGCGCTGGAGGTCCTCGATGAGGGTGAGCGCGAGCCAGCCGGGCGTGATCATGCCGCCGGGCGACAGGTTGGTCGTGAGATAGCAGAGCAGCGAGAAGAACAGGCCTATGGCGATGCCGAGGGCAGCCATCTCGGGGGTCAGGGCGGCGGTGGTCAACGGGGTCTCCGGACGAAGGGATACGGGTGCGGGCGGCGGGGCGGGCGAGGGCCGGCGGGCGGGTCAGGCGCGCGGCGGGTGTCCCCCTCCGTCGTCGTCCGTCGGCCGGCCGAAGGGGTCCTCGCCGTACGACTGCGCCGCGGGCCGCGCGGTGCGGAACCAGGCCGAGACCTCCGCCTGCCCTGCCCCGTGCGCCTGGCCGTACTGCTGTGCCTCGGCGTACTGCTGTGCCTCGGCGTACTGCTGGTTCCCGGGGTACTGCTGGGGCACCTCGGCGTAGTGCTGCGGCGCCTGGGCCGGGGCCGGGATGGTGATCACCGGGATCTCCTGCGTCTGCGACGCCTGGTACCGCTCCTCGTAGGCGGTGGGGTACGAGGCGTACGGATCCAGGCGCTGCGGCTGATGCGGCGCCGCGGCGACCGCGTCACCGGCCGCCACCTCCGGCTCGCTCTCGTCGGCCGGGAGCTCGGCGAGGTACTCCAGGAGTTCCTCGCCCTGCCCGTGGATGTTGCCGATGGCGACCAGCGAAGAGCCGTCGGACATCCGCCCGAGCAGCGTCGGCATGAACTCGTCCGCCGAGCGGCGCTCGCCGCCCAGGTCGACGGCACGGTCGCGCCAGTCGGCCGGGATGGCGTCGATGGCGCTCTTCGCGGGGTGCCCGATGACGAAGACGTTGTCGGGCTTGAGGTCGGGGATGATCTCGCCCATCTGCCCGTTGCGCTCCACCCGGTCCGGGCGGCAGTTGATCACGACGTTCAGGGGGCGGCGGATCGCGCCGAGGTCGAGCAGCTGGTTGATGTTCATCAGCGTCGACTCGGGGTCGTTGGCCGCGAAGACGTTGGCGAAGGCGAGCCGCTTGCCGTCGGGGGCGACGTACTTCTCCACGGACAGCACACCCGGGTCCGGCGGGGCGTCGTACATGCCCTGCAGCGCGACCTCGCGCCCGACGCCGAGGAGGTCGGCGACGACCAGCGCGATGGCGACGTTCTCCTTGAAGGTGAACCAGCTGAAGCCGCGCAGCTCCTCGTCGGTGACGGTGTCGGGATCGGCGTAGATCAGCTTGCAGTTACGGGCGTCCGCCTCCTCCTGGAGGATGTGGAACCGCTCCTTCTCGGCGGTGACGCAGATGCCGTCCTCCGGCATGGAGCGGCACAGCGAGCGCGCGACGTCGTTCAGGGTCGGCCCCATCTCGGCGAGGTGGTCCTCGCGGACGTTGCAGAGCACGCCGATCGTGGAGCGGATCAGCTTGCTCTGGTTGACCTCCTGGAGGGCCGGCATGACCGCCATGCACTCGATGACGAGGGCGTCGGGGCGGTAGGTGGCGGCGCGGCGGACGATGCCGATCTGCTCGACCACGTTGGCGATGCCGAACTTGCGGTAGACCGGCTCCTCGGTGGCGTCCGGGTGGATGAAGCGCGCCGCGGTGCCCGTCGTCTTGGCCACGGTGACCAGGTCACCGCCGCGCAGCGCGCCCGCGCACAGCCGGGTGATGGAGGACTTGCCGCGGATGCCGTTGACCAGCACCCGGGAGGGGATGGTGTGCAGGGCGGCGTAGTGCCTGCGCTGCTCGATGATGCCCGCGATCAGCAGGAACACCGAGCCGATCAGCAGCACGAAGTAGAGATAGAGCACGGCCGGTCACCTTCCTCCGGCGCCGAGCCGGGGCTCGGCACTCCGGCGCGCCTGGTTCTGTCTGCGGGCCTGCAACTGCTGGCGGACCAGTTCGAGGCTGCGGACGACGGCCCCGACCTCGTCGTGGTAGCGGGGGTACAGCACGGTCTTGAGGTCGCCGTCGGCCAGCTTCTCGGCGCTGCTCGCCAGCGCCCGCAGCGGCCGGACCACGACCAGATGGATCCAGCCCAGGCAGACCACGATCAGCGCGAGCCCGAGCATCCCGGCGAGCACGCTGCGGTCCTCGCGCTCGTACGGGGCGATCTCGAAGTGCTTGGCGTTCTGCCAGCTGACGACGGTCCAGCCGACGTCGGCCGCGACACCGCCGCCGGAGAAGGGAGCCGCGGCGGCGACCGTGACCGAGCGCCCCTCGCGGATGAGCAGCCCGTTCTCCACGGGACCCGCCCCGACGTGCACGCTGCCCGCCCGCACCAGCTCGGTGAGCGACTCGCGCGGCAGTCCCTCGAAGGCGAGGAAGCCGTCGCTGGCGGCGAGGGTGCGCGCCTTGGTGTCGACCACGCGGACCTCGCCGAGCCCGGGCCGGTCGAGAAGGGAGTTGAGGAACTCCACCCGTATCTCGCCGACCAGCGTCAGACCCTTGTGCTCCGGTACGGCGGCCCCGGCCTGGATGACCGGCTTCTTGCCGCCCTCACCGGCGACCCGGATGAGGTCGTCCCCGCTCCAGTCGGCGTGCGGCTCGTCCCCGGCGCGGGCCAGGACGTCGCCGCCCTTGTCGACGACGTACAGGGAGCCGTAGCGGCTGTGCTTGCGCAGGGCGTCGTCGAGTACACCCGTGGTGGCGTCGGGGTCGTCTGCGTCGATCAGCCGGGTGATGGAGACGAGGTCGGCCTGCGCCTCGTTGAGGGCCCGGCGGACCCGGTCGGCGACCAGGTCGGTGCGGTCGCGCTGATCGTTGACCATGGTGCTGGGCACGCTCACCGAGGCGTCGGTGCGATTGAGCAGCAGCCCGACCGGCACACACCACAGCAACAGCAGTACGGCCGTCAGCGCCAGCGGCACCCGCAGCCCGAGCCGGCCCCTGCGGCCCTTGCCGTGGGATTCCGCGTCCCCACCGGACAGCTGCGCCCGCAGCCGCTCCAGGGCGGCGCCGACGCGGGCGGTCTCGCCCCAGCGGGGCACGGCGACGGGACGGGTCAGATCGCCGCGGGCCAGCCGGCGGGACTCCAGGAAGAGCGTCAGCAGGGGCCGCTGCACCGCCCGCCACAGCAGGGCCGCCGCCACCAGACCGAACACCACCAGGACTCCGGCCGCGATCAGCCCGTACAGCTCCCGTTCCTGCCCGACGGCCTGCTCCTGCACCACGGGCAGCATCGCCACGACCGTCAGCCCGAGGCCCGCGCCGACGCTCTCGCGCTGCTCGGGGTCGGCGGAGGCGAGAGAGGCGTATCCGACGGTGGCGATACGGCCGTTGTAGGCGTCGCCCAGCAGGGTGCCGCTGACGCCCGGGTAGCCGCGGGAGCCGGGCTCGCGGGCGCTGACGGGGTCCTGCTCGGTCTCCTTGGCCGCCTGCTCGGACAGCGAGGTCATCTGCTTGTGCAGGAAGTTCAGCTCGCTGCGCTCGGCGTCCGAGTTCAGCGCCTCGGCCTGCTCGAACCCGGCCGTGGCGAGGACCTCGCCGCCGCGGGCCACGACCGCCATGGAGCGGAACGGGCCCAGGTTGATCGCGGGCACCGAGAGGCTGTTGGAGGCGACCAGCAGCTGCTGCGGACGGTCCTTCCAGTCGAGGAGGGCCATGGTCATCAGCCGTACGTCGCCGGTCTTGAGCCGCACCATACGGGGCGTCAGGGCGTGCTCGCCGGTGAGGACGTCCTTGTCCAGCCAGCCGAGGGGAATCGTTTCACCCCGTGCGGCCAGCACCTTGCCGCTCTCCAGGTCCAGCACGGTCGTGCCGGTCCACTTCTGGTACGTCCTGCTCAGGTCCGACAGCACCCGCTCGGGATCCGCGGACTTCGCCGCGTCCAGCGCGGCCGCGGTGCGGTTCAGGTCGGTGACCCGCTCGTCGATCGACGCGCGTAGGGCGATCGCGCCGTCCTGCGCGAAGTACTGCTGGGAGCCCAGCACCGCCTTCGGCACGGCCGGTTCCCCGGCGGGACCGAGCACCTTGGCGGTCAGCCCGGCCAGGGCGAGGATCAGCAGGCACAGCAGCGCGATCGGCGGCCGGATGCCGCCGAGCAGCGGCATGTCCGCGCGTCTGCGCATGCGGCGCCGCCCGCCCCGTGCGGGACGCGATGCGCCTTGGGTTGAAGTCACCGGTGTTTCCTTCGCCTCTTCCGTCTCAGGCGCTCGCAGGAGCCACCGCTGACGCGGGTATGAGACGCCGTCGCTTTAAAAGACCGTCGACACGCGCCGGGGTTGGGTTCCGGCGCGTAACAGCTGCCTGTGTCGCTCGTCACGTCCCCAGGGAGAGCTGCTCGAGGCCGTCGCCGCCGGGGGCGCCGCGGTTGTAGAGGAAGCCGCGGGTCCGGTCCTGGGCCAGCCGGTAGCGGGCGAGCCGGTCCTCGGACAGATCGCCGGGGTGGTCGAGCGCCTCCTGCACATCGACCACGCGGTGGTCCACGACCGCGCCCTCGGGCGCCTTCTGCCCGGCCTCGACCTCCGGCGGGACATCGACCAGCGTGGTCCGGTACCGGGCGCTGACGTCCCAGCCGTCGACCGTCTCCTTGAACTCGAACCAGCCGATCGCGCCCTCCTCGGTGAGGCCGGTCGGCGAGGAATGCCGGGCGACCTGGTTGCCGAGGCTGTAGGCGATCCAGGTGCCGTTGACCTTCTGGATGGGCTGCACCACATGGGAGTGATGGCCGATCACCAGATTGATCCCGGTCTCCTTGGTGAGCCGGTCCGCCAGCTGCAGCTGCGGCACGCTCGGCTCGTTGTAGTGCTCAAGACCCCAGTGCACCGAGAGGATCACCACCTCGGCGCCCTTCTTGCGGGCCTTCGCCTCGGCCTTCTTCACGGCGTCGAAGCCGATCCGGTTGAAGGCCCACTTCTCCTTCTCCGGAGTGGGGTTGAGGAAGGACTCCCAGGAATAGGAGAGGTGGGCGACCTTGACGCCGTTGACGTCCCGGATGTTGATCTGCTCTGCTTCGTCGGGCGTACGCGCGGACCCGGTGTGCCCGAGGCCGACCTTGTCCATCGCGTCCAGGGTGCGCTTCACGGCCTTGAGACCATGGTCGTAGGTGTGATTGGAGGCCGTCGAGCAGGTGTCGTAGCCCACGTCCTTGAGCGTCGTGAGGATCTGCGGCGGGACGAGGAACTCCGGGTACCCCTCGAAGGGGCCCTTGGGCGTACTGACCGGCGTCTCCATGTGACAGATGGCCAGATCGGCCTTGCTGATGACCGGCTTCACCCCGGCCATGAGCGGTCCGAAGTCCAGCCCGGCCTGCCCCTCGCCGGTCTTCTTGGCGTCCTTGGCCGCCTGTTCGACCAACTCGGGGTGGATGAGCACATCACCCGCGGCGGCGACGGTGAACGAACGGCCACCCGCCTTCACCTGCGCCCCGGACGGCTCGGAGGTACAGGCGGCGACGAGGCCGGCCAGAGCCCCCAGAACCGCCACCGAGCGACCTATACGGAGAGACTTACGAAATGTCACCGCGACATATTCACACGCGCCTCACAAGCCAACCCGTCTCTCCAGTCACAGGACGGTCACGTTTCGCTCGCATTCTGGCCCAAACGGTTTTGATCCTGGCAGTGGCCGGTTGCGACACGACATCACCGACAGATTCGGAACATTCGGTTCCACAGGCCCGGGAACTGGTGGACCTCCGCAGCCGGATCCTCGACTACACGGCCGACTTCGCCCCCGACGACCCCTACATGCCGCCCGACGCCGACGAGCGCGAAGACATCGCAGCCGGCGTCGGAAGCCTCCTGGACGGCGACGCAGCGGAGGCGGAGCGCATCCTCGCCCCCCTCGGCCTGGGCGTCACCCGCCTCACCGACACCGACTCGGGCCGCCGATACGACGAGATCGCCGCCCTCCGCAAGGACGGCAAGGCCGCCCGCTGGGGCCGCCTCTACCTGACCGCGGATTCCGCGATCCGCTGGAACGTCCAGGTGCCCCACCCGGTCTCCGACCGAGACACCGAAGCCCTCGGCGTACGGCTCCTGGAGGACGCCCCCTCGGGCTCCCTCGTCGTCGCCGGCGCCCATCGCCGCGCCGGCCGCGGGGACCGCGGGGACGTCGCCCACCGCGAGGACAGCGCCTTCCACACCGTCGTCGTGGAACTCCAGAAGCGCGGGGTGCCCGGCCTCCAGCTCCACGGCTTCGCCGAGTCCTCCGAACGCCCTTACGACGCCATCGTCTCCGGCGGCGCGGGACAGACGGCGTCCGGCGAGGCCACGGCCCTCGCCGACCGCCTGGACTCGGACGGCCTACGGGTCTGCCGGGGCTGGCAGGCGCGCTGCCCCCTGGAGGGCACCACGAACGTCCAGGGCAGATCCGCCGAGCGCCACCACGCCGGCTTCCTGCATGTGGAGCTGGCCCCCGACGCCCGCGACGGCCGGGACGCCGACGAGACGGAGGACGCCTTGATCGACGTACTCACCACATGGTCGGACGACTGACCTTCAGCAGCACCCGGCCTGCCCCGGCAACGACCGCTTGTTCCGCGCCTCTTTGTTCCGGGCCGCGAGCAACTCATCGGCCGGATACCCGACCTCTTCGAGCGTCAGCCCATGCGGCCGTACGACATGCACGGCGGAGTCCCTGACCCGGGCGGCCAGCACCTTCCCCGGCCACTCGACGCCCCGATGCCCGTCGCCCACGAACAGCAGGGCACCGATCAACGACCGCACCATGTTGTGGCAGAAGGCATCGGCCCGGACGGTAGCGGTGATGACCCCATCACTCCCCCGCTCAAGACTCAGCTCCTGCAAGGTCCGGATGGTCGTGGCCCCCTCCCGCTTCTTGCAGTAGGCGGCGAAGTCGTGCTCCCCGATCAGCCGCCGAGCGGCCTCGTTCATGGCGTCGACGTCAAGCGGCCAGTCATGCCAGAGCACATGACCGCGCAGCAGCGGATCGACCCCACCGGGATTGTCGGTGACGCGATAGGCGTACCGCCGCCAAACAGCGGAGAACCGAGCATTGAACCCACTGGGCGCCTCCCGCAGCGCCCACACCCGCACATCCTTCGGCAACCGTCCGGCAAGCCGCTTCAGCAACTTCTCCTGATGCTCACGCCAAACAGCCTCAGGCAGATCCACATGAGCGACCTGCCCCCGAGCATGCACCCCGGCATCGGTACGCCCGGCGACGGTCAGTTCATACGTGGTCCCCCCGGACCGCGTAACGGTCCGCAGGGCATCCTCGACCTCCCCCTGCACGGTCCGCCGCCCCCCGGCCTGCTTGGCCCACCCGGAGAACTCGGTCCCGTCATAGGACAGATCAAGCCGAACACGAACAAACCCGGCCGCGACTTCATCACTCACAAGGAGATCCTCTCAGCAACAAAAAAGCGGGCCCGCCCCTCGAAAGGAACGGACCCGCCCATAGACGCTCAGGCGTCCTTGGACTCCTCAGCCGCAGCCTCGTCCTCGGCCTTGGTCACATCGACCGTGGCCTCAGCAGCAACGTCGGCGTCCTTGGCAGCGCGCTTGGTGGCGGCCTCGGCCTCACCCGTAGCCTGCTGCGCGACCGTCAGCGCCTCCACCAGCTCGATGACAGCCATGGGCGCGTTGTCGCCACGGCGGTTACCGATCTTGGTGATACGGGTGTAGCCACCCGGACGGTTCTCGTACCGCGGGCCGATCTCGGTGAAGAGCGTGTGGACGACGCTCTTGTCCGTGATGACCTGGAGCACCTGGCGGCGGTTGTGAAGGTCGCCCTTCTTCGCCTTGGTCACCAGACGCTCGGCGTACGGCCGCAGACGGCGGGCCTTCGCCTCGGTGGTGGTGATACGGCCGTGCTCGAAGAGCGCCTTCGCGAGGTTCGCGAGGAGCAGCTTCTCGTGCGCGGCACTGCCGCCCAGACGGGCACCCTTGGTGGGCTTCGGCATTTTGTTTCTCCTGTGTGTCTGCCCCGGCCGTGTCAGGTACCGGGGTCAGGAACCCGATGAGCGGCTGCTCACCGGCTACGACCGATCAGTACTGCTCGGTCTCCACGAACCCGGCGTCCGCGTCGTCGTCGGCGCCAAAGGCGTCGGCGGCGGCGGTCGGGTCGAATCCGGGCGGGCTGTCCTTGAGGGCCAGGCCCATGCCGGCCAGCTTCGCCTTGACCTCGTCGATGGACTTCGCACCGAAGTTGCGGATGTCCAGGAGGTCGGCCTCGGAGCGCGCGACCAGCTCACCCACGGAGTGGATGCCCTCACGCTTGAGGCAGTTGTAAGACCGAACGGTGAGCTCCAGCTCCTCGATCGGCAGCGCCAGATCGGCGGCAAGGGCGGCGTCCGTGGGGGACGGGCCCATGTCGATGCCCTCGGCGTCGATGTTGAGCTCACGGGCAAGCCCGAAGAGCTCGACCAGCGTCTTACCGGCGGAGGCCATGGCGTCACGCGGACGCATCGCCTGCTTGGTCTCGACGTCGACGATCAGCTTGTCGA
>NZ_BNBM01000011.1 GCF_014655715.1 Streptomyces lanatus
CGAGGCCGGACAGCTCCAGCTCAACGCCTTCGAGCCGATCATCCTGCACTCCCTCTCGGAGAGCATCACGCATCTGCGCAACGCCTGTGTGACCCTCGCCGAGCGCTGCGTGGTCGGCATCACCGCCAACACCGAGGCGCTGCGCCGGACCGTGGAGAACTCCATCGGCCTCGTCACCGCCCTCAACCCGCACATCGGGTACGAGGCCGCCACCGACATCGCCAAGGAGGCACTCTCCAGCGGCCGGGGCGTGGCCGAACTGGTCCTGGAGAAGGGCCTGTTGCCCGCCGAGGCCCTCGCCGACCTGCTGCGGCCCGAGGTCGTCGCGGGCAGCGGCCAGGCACTGGCCTGATCCGTCCCCCACATCCCTGAAGCGCACCGGGACCGGCCGGGAGGCACAATGGTGATCATGGCAGCGCCGACGTCGTCACTGACCTTCCAGCCGATCCTGGAGCGCATCGCGGAGGAGATCGGGCGGACCCCCGGCCGTGGCCGGCCCGCCGACTACATCCCGGCGCTCGCGGCCCGCGACCCTCGGGCCTTCGGCATGGCCGTCGCGGAACTCGACGGCACGGTGTACGGCGTGGGGGACTGGCGCGAGCCGTTCTCCACGCAGTCCATCACCAAGGTCTTCACCCTCGCGCTCGACCTGGCCCGCGAGGGCGACGCACTCTGGGAGCACGTGGGCCGCGAGCCCTCCGGCAACCCCTTCAACTCCCTGATCCAGCTGGAGTACGAGAACGGCATCCCGCGCAACCCGTTCATCAACGCGGGCGCCCTCGTCGTCACCGACCGCCTCCAGACCCGTACCGGAGACGCGGCCGGGGAACTGCTGGCCTTCCTCCGCGCGGAGAGCGGCAACCCGACCCTGGACTTCGACCAGGACATCGCCGCCTCCGAGTCGGCACACGGCGACCGCAACGCCGCCCTCGCCCATTTCATGGCGTCCTACGGCAACATCGACAACCCCGTGCCGGCCCTGCTCGACCAGTACTTCCGCCAGTGCTCCCTCACGGCATCCTGCGCCGACCTCGCCCTGGCCACCTCCTTCCTGGCCCGCCACGGCGTCCGAGCCGACGGCACCCGCCTCCTCACCAGAAGCCAGGCCAAACAGATCAACGCGGTGATGCTGACCTGCGGGACGTACGACGCGGCGGGCGACTTCGCGTATCGGGTGGGTCTGCCAGGTAAGAGCGGGGTGGGCGGCGGAATCATCGCGGTGGTACCGGGGCGGTGCACGCTGTGCGTATGGAGTCCGGGTTTGGATGAACGGGGCAATTCGGTGGCAGGGGTGGCGGCCCTGGACCGATTTACGACGTTGACGGGCCTGTCAGTGTTCTAGATGGGGGCGTTGAGGTGCCTTGAAGGGCACGCAGTCGATCACGCGCCGGACACACCAAGGACCCCCCTCAGAGAGACGGCCGTCAACTGACGGCCACCCGTCGTTGACACGCTGACCGAGTGTTGGCCATGGCTTTCCCCGTCGATCTCCGCCGCTGTCAGATTCTCGGTCTGGCCGGTACCGCCTTTCTCGCCCTGGGCGGTGAGACATCCGGCGCGCTGCCGGTCCGGGAACTCCTGGCTCCGAGCTCGGTGCACGCCGCCCTCGGCCTGGTCGGCGTGTACTTCGGCGTCGTCCTGCTGATAGCGGCGTGGCTGCTGCTGGGCCGGCTCGTGCGCAGCGCCGACCCGCCGTCCCCGCGTGCCCTGCTGCTGGTGCTGGCCGTCTGGGCCACCCCGCTGCTGATCGCGCCGCCGCTGTTCAGCCGGGACGTGTACAGCTACCTCGCGCAGGGCGCCATGGTCGACGCACACATCGACGTGTACGCGTACGGCCCCTCCCACCTCGGCGGCCCGCTCGCGGACGAGGTCGCCCCGCTCTGGCGGCACACGGCGGCCCCGTACGGCCCTGTGTTCCTCGGTGTCGCCTCCGTGCTGTCCGGCGCGACACGCGGCGAACTGCCCGCCGGGCTCCTCGGCATGCGGCTGATAGCGCTACTTGGGGTGGCGCTGATGGCGGCCGCGCTGCCGCGCCTGGCACGGCACAGCGGAGCCGACCCGTCCGCCGCGCTGTGGCTGGGCGCCCTGAACCCGCTCGTGCTGCTGCACCTGGTCGCGGGTGCCCACAACGACGCCATCATGCTGGGTCTGCTGGGCGCGGGCCTGGTGGCGGCACTCGGCCGGTGGCCCATGCTGGGGGCCGTACTGGTCACGCTGGCCGCGCTGGTCAAGGCGCCCGCCGCGCTGGGCCTCGTCGCCGTCGTCCTGCTTCAGATGCGCGCCGGCCACCACCCGGCGAAGGCGGTCCTGAGCACGGCCGCCGCGTCCGCCGCCACCACGGTCGCCGCCACGGCCGTGGCGGGCACGGGATACGGCTGGATAGGCGCCCTGGACACACCGGTCTCCGCGCAGAACTGGGCGCTCACCAGCCTGCTGGGCCGGGCCACCGCCTCGATGCTGGAGCGGGCCGGCAGCGATCTGGCGCCGCTGGCGGTCCCGGTGTGGCACACCTTCGGCCTTGTGCTCACGGCGGTCCTGGTGGCCCTCATATGGTGGCGCTGGCGTCCGCGCCCCGTGTACGCGCTCGGCCTGAGCCTCGCGGCCGTGGCCGCCTTCGGACCGGCGATCCGCCCCTGGTACGCCCTGTGGGGCCTGTTCCTGATCGCCGCCGCTGCCCCCAGCACCTCGGTACGGCACCGTGTGGCCGCCCTGACGGGAGTGCTCGCGCTGGCCGTGCTGCCCAGCGGCAGCTCCGCCGACGTCGGGCAGTTGGTGCTGGCGGTATCCGGTGGCGTGCTCGCGGTGGTCGTCCTGTGGCAGGCGCATCTGGCGGCGCAGGCCCCGGCGATGGAGCGCACGGCATGAGGCTTCCCCGCACCGACCGCGGCCGGCTGGCACTGGTCCTCGTCCTCGCCGCCGCCGTGACCGTCTTCACCGCCACCGTGCCGCTGCTGCGCGACTGGTTCGACCTGCGCGTCTACTACGGCACCATCGACAGCTGGATCCACCACGACGGCCGTATCTACGACTACCACGTGCCCGGCACGACCTACGGCTTCACCTACCCGCCCTTCGCCGCCGTCGTCATGCTGCCCATGGCGCTGGTGGACCTGCATGTCGCCATCGCGCTCGCGCTGCTGCTCAATGTGGCGGCGCTGGCCTTCGCGCTGCGGGTGCTGGCCGGGCAGGCCTGGCGGCGGTACGGCTGGTACGGCTGTGCGCTCGCCGTCTGCGGGCTTGCCCTGTTCGAACCGCTGCGGGACACCTTCAGCTTCGGGCAGGTGAACATCCTGCTGCTGGCCCTGGTGCTGCTCGACTGCTGGCTGCTGAGCACGGGGCGGGAACGCTGGGCCGGTGTGGGCATCGGCCTCGCCGCCGCGATCAAGCTGACCCCGGCCGCGTTCATCGGCCTGCTGCTGGTGGCCCGGCGCTGGCGTGCCGCCGGTGTGGCGACGGCCGTGGCCGCAGCGGCGACCGCGGTGGCGGCCTGGGTGGCGCCGGACGCGTCCCGGTTCTACTGGACGCACGCGATGTGGGACACCACCCGGGTGGGCCGCCTCGACTATGTCTCCAACCAGTCCCTGCAGGGCATCCTCGCCCGCCTCGACGTGACCAGCCGGGCCGTCTGGGCGGTCGTGGTCCTTGTCGTGCTGGGTGTCTGGGTGGCGCGCACCCGCCGTGCGGTCGTCGCGGGGGACTGGACGGCGGCGTTCGCACTGACCGGGCTGACCGCCTGCCTGGTCAGCCCGATCACCTGGGTCCACCATCTGGTGTGGCTGCTGCCGTCCTTCGCCGTCCTGGTCCGTCGCGGACACCGCCGCGTCGCCGCCGCTCTGTACGCGGTGCTGTGCACCAGTGTGGTGTGGCTGTGGTTCGACGATGCCTCCGGCGTCGACGGCTTCCTCGGCAGCAACATCTACGCCTGGATCACGCTCGGTCTGCTGCTGTGGCTGCCGGTCGGTCAGTCGGACTCCGACGGCTCGGTCCTGCCCCGGGTCACCAGCGACACCGCACCGGCCCCCACCCCCGCGGCACCCGCGATCGCGCAGGCTGCCGCCCAGCCGACCTCGCCCTCGGGCGCGACCGCAGCCGCCACCGGTACCGCCGCGGGCCCCGGCTTGGGCCTGGCCCGCAAACCGTCGAGCGACCCCACTGGATCCACCCGCCCGGCCGCCCCGAACCCCCAGTCGAGCAGCTCCCCGGCCTCCTCGTAGACGGCGAACCCGCCCGCCTGGGGGTTGAGCACCGTCACCACGAGGGTGCGACCACCCCGGCGGGCGGCGGCGACCAGGGTGTTGCCGGCCTCGCTGGTGTAGCCGTTCTTGACGCCGATCAGCCCCGGATAAGGCGTCACGCCGTCCGCACCGGTCAGCAGCCGGTTGGTGTTGCGGATCTCGTACTGCCAGCCGCCCCCGCCCGGGAACATCGCCTCGGCCGTGCCGCAGTACCGGGCGAACTCCGCGTTGCGCAGCCCCGCCCGGCCGAACACCGCCAGGTCGTACGCCGACGACACCTGGCCGGGCGTGTCGTAGCCGTCCGGCGACAGGACACGCGTGTCGAGGGCGCCCAGCGCACGCGCCTTGGTCTGCATACGCTCGGCCGTGGCACGCCAGCCGCCGTTGAGCGTGGCCAGCACCCGCACGGCGTCGTTGCCGGAACTGAGGAACACCCCGCGCCACAGATCGGCGATCCGGTACGTCCGTCCCTCGGCGACGCCGACCATGCTGCTGCCGGGCCCGATCCCGGCCAGGTCCTGCGCGCGCACGGTGTGCGGGACGCCGGCGGGCAGCGACGGCAGCAGGGTGAGGGCGAACAGCGTCTTCAGGGTGCTGGCGGGCGGCAGTCTGCGGTGCGCGTCGTACGCGGCGAGGACCTCACCCGAGTCGGCGTCCGCCACCAGCCACGACAGTGCGGAGAGCCGCGGAATCCGGGGCGCCCCGGAGTGCGGCCGAACCTGGAGGCCGGACCGGTACAGCAGCGAGGGCCGTGGGGTCGCCGCCGCCCGTGGTTCGCCGGGCGGTGCGGGGTCGTGCCCGGTGCGGACGGCCGCGGCGGCGGGCGCGATCGCCAGCAGCCCGGTCGCGCAGAGCGCGCAGACGGACACAAGGGCCCGGGAAGTAGATCCGATCTTCATATCGCCAACGTAGGAACGGACCCGCCCCGGGCCACGCCGGCCGGGCCGTTCGGGGCGCGTCGGCACCCGTACGGGCGATGCCCCGGCGTGTCACTCGCCGGGCAGCGTCGGCTGGATGCGTCGGAGGAAGGTGGCGTTGTCCGGTGTCTCGCGCATCCGCTCCAGCAGGGTTTCCAGGTTGGTCTGGCCGTCCCGGGTCTGCAGGGCCCGGCGCAGGCCGCGTACGGTGGTCAACTCGGCCGGGGGCAGCAGGAGTTCCTCGCGGCGGGTGCCGGAAGGGTTGATGTCGACGGCCGGGAACACTCGGCGGGAGGCCAGTTCCCGGTTCAGCCGCAGCTCCATGTTGCCGGTGCTCTTGAGCTCCTCGAAGTAGAAGTCGTCGGCGCGGGAGCCGGTCTCCACCAGAGCCGTGGCGAGGATGGTGAGCGAACCGCCCTCCTCGGCCAGGCGCGCGGCGCCGAAGAACCGCTTCGGCCCGTGCAGCGCGGCCGCGTCGACGCCGCCGCTGAGGGTGCGGCCACCGGACGCGGCCGCGTTGTTGTGGGCCCGGCACAGCCGGGTCAGGGAGTCGAGCAGGATCACGACGTCCTCGCCCGCCTCGACGAGCCGCTTGGCCCGTTCGATGACGAGCTCGGCCAGCGCGATGTGCTGCCTGGGCGCCCGGTCGAAGGTCGAGGCGTACACCTCGCCGCGCACCGAGCGCCGCATGTCGGTCACTTCCTCGGGGCGTTCGTCGAGGAGCACCACCATCAGGCGGCACTCGGGGTGGTTGCCGGCGACGGCGGCCGCGATCTGCTGCAGCAGGACCGTCTTGCCGGTCTTGGGCGGCGCCACGATCAGACCCCGCTGCCCCTTGCCGACGGGTGCGATCAGATCGGCGACCCGGCCGGTCAGACCGGACGCCGGGTGTTCGAGCCGGATGCGCTCACGCGGGTGAAGCGGCGTCAGATCGCCGAAGCGGCGCCGGTTCCGGTCGGGATTGCGGCCGTTGACGCGGGCCACTTCGGTGAGGGCGCGCTGGGTGCCGCGTACGCCGTCGACCAGGTCGCCCTTGCGCAGGCCGTGGCTGCGGATCAGCGCGGGGGAGACCTGAAGGTCGGTGGGCGAGGGCAGCAGGTTCTCGGCGCGCAGGTGCCCCTTTCCGTTCGCGTCGATGTCGAGGACACCGGTGACGGCGCGGACCGGGGGCTGCTGCTGGGCTGTGGGATGTTCGAGTGTGGTGGTCATGGTGCTGGGTCCTTTCAAGGACGGAAGGCATGAGACATGCGGAAGGAAGGGGAGTGCCGCGGACATCGGGAAGGCCGACAGAACGCCTTCGGGCGGCGGGAAACAGCACCTCGGGTACGGCGAAACCGCTGGTCACGAGGTGGTGAGGAGAAGCCGGTGCGACGACCGGCGAACTGAAGGAGAACTGGCACCGGCGCCCCGGAAGGGGCGTACACAAGTGCTGACGGGACCGTACCACGGCGATTCGGCGCGTGGCGAGTGGTCTCTCGGTAGGGGGAACGCGCCCGGGGCTTCCACTATTCCGTGCGTCCCGGGTGTCGAGTCCGGCCGGTCCTGTTCGTCGGTGGAGTGTAGGAAGCTCAGGACGACCGGGAGGAACCGATGAAGTACATGCTGTTGGTCTGCGGCGACGACACAGCCGACGCCTCGGGCATGGCCCCCGTCGAGCCGTGGGTGACGGACCTCGACGACCGCCGGGTACGCCTGCACGGCCACCGGCTGGCGCTCCCCGCCCAGGCTGTCACCGTGCGGGTGCGCGACGGCGAGGTGCTGCGCAGCGACGGTCCGTTCGCGGAGACGAAGGAGTATGTCGCGGGGTTCGACATCCTCGAGTGCGACAGCCTGGAGGAGGCGATCGAGGCGGCGGCCCGGCATCCCGTGGCCGCCATCGGGGCCATGGAGGTACGGCCGTTCTACGAGGACGAGGACGCCGAGGGGGAGATCCGCGCGCTCGACGCGGAACTGACGGCGGCAGCGGCCGAGGGGGACATCGACCGGATGGTGGCCTGCTACGCCCCGGACGCGGCGGTCTTCGTCAACGGCCGTGAACACCGAGGCGTCAGCGCCCTGCGCAAGCGGCTCAGCGATGTCACCGGCCCCGTCACCCGCGAGGTGCCGGACTTCCAGGTCCAGGTCGACGAGAGCATCGCCTTCGGCCACGCCCTCGTACGCGTCACCGGTTCGGACAACCTGTTGCACATCACCCGCGGCTACCGCAACATCGGCCTGCGCTGGCTGATCGCCCACGAGCACGTCTCTTCTGCCACCTCATCCGACACCGAGGAGCGGTCATGAAGTACGCCCTGTTCATCTGCACCCCCGTCGACGGCGAGGAGCTCAGCCCCGAGGAGATCGCCGCCGACCCGCGCTTCACCGCGTACATCGAAGAGGTCCGCAGCCGCGACATCGTCAAGGGCGGGGCCCGGCTGCGGCCCTACACCGACGCCACCACCGTCCGCGTCCAGGGCGATGAAGTCCTGCTCAGCGACGGGCCGTTCGTGGAGTCCAAGGAGTACGTCGCCGGCATCGACATCATCGAGGTCGCCGACCTCGACGAGGCCATCGCGCTCGCCTCCCGGCATCCGGCCGCGCTGGCCGGTGGCTCGGTGGAGGTGCGGCCGGTCTGGGAGTGAACGAAGTGAACGACGTGCAGGGCGTCGAGGAGGCCGTCGCAGCCGCCTTCCGCGCCGAATGGGGCCAAGTCGTCGCCACCCTCATCCGGGTGACCGGCGACTGGGACCTCGCCGAGGAGTGCGCCCAGGACGCCTTCGCCCAGGCCCTCGACCGGTGGCGGCGCGACGGAGTGCCGCGCCGCCCCGGCGCCTGGCTGACCACGACCGCCCGCAACCGCGCCCTGGACGTACTGCGCCGGGAGGCGGTGGGGGCGGCGAAGCTCCGGGAGGTGGCCGTGCGGACCCGCGACGAACCGTCGTACGACTCCGAGGACGACAGCGGCGTCCAGGACGACCGGCTGCGGCTGATCTTCACCTGCTGCCATCCCGCGCTGCCCATCGAGGCCAGGGTCGCGCTCACCCTGCGCACCCTCGCGGGCCTGACCACACCGGAGATCGCCCGCGCCTTCCTCGTCCCCGAGACGACGATGGCGCAGCGTCTGGTGCGGGCCAAGCGGAAGATCCGCAACGCCGGAATCCCGTACCGGGTACCGCCCGCGCACCTTCTGCCCGAGCGCACCACGGGGGTGCTCGGCGTGATCTACCTGCTGTTCAACGAGGGGTACGCGGCCACCGCGGGCGCCGATCTCGTCCGCACCGGCCTCTGTGCCGAGGCGATCCGGCTGGCCCGCGTCCTGGCCCGCCTGATGCCCGACGAGCCCGAAGTCCTCGGCCTGCTCGCGCTTCTGCTGCTGCACGACGCCCGCCGGGCCACCCGGGTCGACGCGGCGGGAGAGCTGGTCACCCTGGAGGAACAGGACCGCACGGCCTGGGACAGAGGGGAGGCCGAAGAGGGCAGTGCCCTCCTTCAGACCGCTCTGCGGCGCGGTCGCCCCGGGCCGTACCAGATCCAGGCCGCCATCGCCGCCTGTCACACCGAGGCTTCCAGCGCCGAGGACACCGACTGGGCCGACATCGCCGCCCTGTACGGCGAGTTGGCCCGTCTCGTGCCCTCCGCGGTGGTCCGCCTCAACCGCGCGGTGGCCGTCGGCAAGGCCGAGGGTACGGACGCGGGCCTCGCCCTGGTGGCGGAACTGGAGGACGAGGGCGAGCTGGCCGGGTACCACCTGCTGGCGGCCACCCGCGCCGACCTGCTGCGCCGCAGCGGCCGTACGAAGGAGGCCGCCGAGGCCTACCGGCGGGCACTGGAGCTGGTGGAGAACGACGCGGAACGGAGGTTTCTCGAAAGGCGGCTCGCGGAGTGTCGATCCGCGTAGCGGCCGTTCGTCGGTGGGGTGAACACGCCAAACACGCCCCTACGACACCGGAGGCCCCGATGGCCACGAACACCCTCACGCGCCGCCGACTGCACCAGCTCTTCGCCTCGCTGGTGTGGGCCCGCCGAACGCCGTCCGCCCCCGGCGACGAACCCACCACACCGGACGTCTGGCTCGCCGGGCTCCGCCTGGGCGGTTGAACCCGCGGTCGTCACACCGACCGTGCCTCCGCCTCCTTCGCGATCCGCTCGAACTGCGCCCCCATCGCCTCCGCCAGCGCTTGCAGGCCCGACAGCGGCCGGACCATCACCATGAAGTCCTCGATCAGGCCGTCCTCGTTCAGCCGCAGGAAGTCGCAGCCGGTGATCTGCCGGTCGCCCACCCGTGCGGTGAAGACGAGCGCGTGATCACGGCCGCCCGGGTCGTTGATCTCGCGCACATAGCGGAAGTCCTCGAAGACCCGCACGACCGCGCGCAGGATCGCCGCGGTGATGGCCTTCCCGGCGTACGGCTTGAACACGGCCGGGCTGGTGAAGACGACGTCCTCGGCCAGCAGCGCCTCGATGGCATCGGCGTCGCCTGCCTCGACTGCCTCGCGGAACGCGCGCATCGGATCACCTCATAGTCAATTAGTTGAGTAGGTGTGGATGAGAATAATCACCTGCTGTTACCGTGTCCACATGTCCCTCAAGTACGCTGTCCTCGCCGCACTCCTGGAGGGCGAGGCCTCGGGCTACGAGTTGTCCAAGGTCTTCGACATCTCGTTCGCCAACTTCTGGCCCGCGACCCCGCAGCAGCTCTACCGGGAGCTGGAGCGCCTCGCACAGGACGGCCTCGTCGAGGCCCGGTTCGTACAGCAGGAACGACGGCCCAACAAGCGGATGTTCACGCTCACCGCAGCTGGACGCGAGGACCTGCGTGCCTTCGCCGCCGAGCCGCCCAGGCGGCCCACCGCCATCCGTGACGAACTCCTGATCAAGCTCCAGGCGATGGAGGACCCCGAGGCCACCCGCGCCCTGATCGAGGAGCGCGTGACCTGGGCGCGAGGCAAACTCGGCCGCTACGAACGTGTTCGTGAGCGCCTGCTCGACGGCCGGACCGAGGACGAGTACCTGCGGGAGGCCGACCGTGTCGGGCCGTATCTGACGCTGCTGGCCGGAATCTCCTTCGAGGAGGAGATCCTGCGCTGGTGCGAGCGCGTCCTGACCGTGCTGAAGCAGCGCGTCGCCCAGGGGTGATCCGGATGTTCAGCCCCGAAGGCCCCTCCTTGCGCGAACTCGCCGTACAGGCCCTGTCGTCCGTCGAGCGCGGCTACGACCTGCTCGCCCCCAAGTTCGACCACACGCCCTTCCGTACGCCGGACTCGGTGCTCCACGCGGTCGCGGCGGCGCTCGCCCGGACCGGCCCGTATGACGACGGGCTCGACCTGTGCTGTGGCACGGGGGCGGGTGTGGAGGTGCTGGCGAAGGTGTGCCGGCGCAGCGTCACGGGCGTCGACTTCAGCGCCGGGATGCTGGACGTCGCCCGGCGGCGGGCTCCGGCGGGGGAGCCGCGCGTCGCATGGGTCCGCGCGGATGCCCGAGCGCTGCCCTTCGCGCCCGCCTTCGATCTCGTCGTGAGCTTCGGGGCGTTCGGGCACTTCCTGCCCCGCGAGCTGCCGGGCCTGTTCGCCCAGGTCCACTCCGTGCTCCGGCCCGGCGGGTGCTTCGCGTTCCCGGTCGTGGCGCCGCCGCGGCCGACGGACCTCGCCTACTGGATGCTGCTGGGCTTCGACACGGTCATGCGGGTGCGCAACGCCGTGTGGCGCCCGCCGTTCGTCATGTACTACCGGGCCTTCCGGCTGGGGGAGGTACGCGCCGAACTGGACCGTGCCGGGTTCGAGGTGGGACACCAGGCCCTGCCCGAGTTCGGGCTGCGGAGCGACGGGAGCCCGCGGGTGCGGATGGTCGTGGCGCGACGGCCGGACCAGGCGGGCGGGTCCGGCCGTCGCGGGTGACGCGTGTGCTCAGCCCGCTGCCGGGAGCGTGAACTCGTAGACCAGGGCGTCCTGTTGGGCGTCCACGACCAGGTCCGTGACCTCCAGGGGGCGGGCGTACTGGTCGCGGACCCAGCGGGTCACCCGCACCGTGGACGCCCCCGGGACCCGGGTGATGGCGTCGCGGTGGTGCAGGGTGAGGCCCGCCTTGCGCATCCAGTCGTAGGCGCGGCGCAGTTGGGCCGAGCCCGTGCCGTCGGTGCGGTCGCGATAGCGGGCCAGTTCCGCGACCTCGCTGAGGGCCACCGCGGAGAAGGAGGTCACCGCCGTACGCCGGCCGCCGCCGTCCGCGCCCGCCGACTCGTAGCGGTGCACCAGGGTCTGCCGGTGCGGGGCGAGTCCCAGGGCCTCGGCGTGCTCCGGCGGGGGAGCCTCCCAGGCGACCGTGGCCCGGTCCGCGGCGTCCGGGCCGGCGCTCCGGGCGCCGACCGGGAAGGTGAGCGACGCGGCCGTCTCGACCGGCAGACCGGGCAGCGTGGCATGACTGCCCCGCCGGTCGGTGGCGACCAGACCGCTGCGCCGCAGAACCTCCAGCGCCTGCCGTACCGTCTCCCTGCTGACCCCGAAGTGCTCCGCCAACTGCCGTTCCCCCGGCAGCCGTTCACCGGGCGGCACGGTCCCGTCGCGCAGCTCGTCGAGCAACTGGGTGGCGATCCTCCAGTACAGCGGCTGCCCTTCGGTGAGCGGGCGGTCGTGCGGGGTGGTGCGGGCCATGCCGCGCCTCCTGTGGTGACGTGTCGTAGTCGTGCGGGTTCTTTTGCGTCACCAGATCTAGCATTGGTCTAAACCAGCAGGGAAGGGTGGTCTGTCAGTTCGGCCGAAACAGTGCGCGCCGATCAGTGCCTCACAAGGCGCGGTACAGGGCGTCGATCAGCGCCATCTTCCGCGGGTCGTCCGCGATATGAGGCCCCATCCGGTTCATCGCATAGCCCAGCGACACCCCGGCCTCCGGGTCCGCCAGACCGCACGAGCCACCGAAGCCGTCGTGTCCGAAAGCCCGCGGGTTGGGCCCGTACGACCCGTTCGGCCCGCTGAGCCACAGGCCGAGGGCGACCTCGGTCTCGTTCTCGAACCCGGCCCCGAGCACCAGATCGCGGCAGCTGCCCTGCCCCTCGCGCACCCGCTCGGCCGCCTCCGGCGACAGGACGCGATGACCGTCGTACGACCCACGCCCGGCGAAGATCCCGTACAGCGCCGCCACCGCATGCGCCGTGCCATGCCCATTGGCGGCCGGGATCTCGGCGGCCTGCCACTCGGGCGAGTTGGCCTGGGCCGCGCCGAGGACCGGGTTGGTCAGCGCGGCGAGGGCGGCGGGCGCCAACTGGCTGAAGATCGCCGCCTGTTCACTGGTCCGCTCGACCGGCGGCTGCACCAGCTCGGCCACCCTCCCCGAATCCTTCTCCGGCAACCCGATCGAGAAGTCGATCCCGAGCGGCCCGGTCACCTCCCGCTCCAGGAACGCCCCCGGCAGCAGTCCCGACACCCGCCGCACGACCTCCCCGACCAGAAAGCCATAGGTGAACGCGTGGTACCCGGACCGCGTCCCCGGCGCCCACCACGGCTCCATCGCCGCCAGCCGCTGGGTTGTCAACTCCCAGTCGCAGAGCTGCTGGAAGGTGTGCGGCTCGCGCAGCCCGGACAGCCCTGCCCGGTGCGAGAGCAGATGCCGTACGAGTATCTGCTCCTTGCCCGCAGCGGCGAACTCCGGCCAGTACGTGGCCACCGGGGCGTCGAGGTCGAGCAGCCCCCGGTCGGCGAGGATGTGCGCGCACAGTGCCGTCGGGCCCTTGGTCGTCGACCACAGGTTGACCGGCGTGTCGTGCTCCCACGGGCGGGTGCGTGCCGCGTCGGCCCAGCCGCCCCACAGGTCCACCACCGTCCTGCCGTCCACGGTGACGGCGACCGCGGCGCCCAGTTCCCCGCGCTCCCGGAAGTTCGCCTCGAACGCCGTCCGCACCGCCGCGAACCGCGGATCGCACTGCCCGTGCACCTGTGCCTCGTGCTCTGCCATGGCCCACCCCTGGTCGTCGTCCGCCGGAAACCCGGGCCGCGTTCTCGCCCGGCCCGGGCTCCCTGAACGTACCGACTGGTCGGACTGGGCGAAAGGTGCCCAACGGAAAGCGCTCAGATGAAGAACAGCGCGCCCTCCGGCTCCCGGTGCCCCTCGACCGTGTGCCAGTAGTCCCGCGTCTCCACGGCCAGCCCCGCCGCGCCGAACCGGGCGAAGACACATCCGGCGAGCGTGGCCGGTACGCCTTCCTCCTCCGTCAGAACCCGGAACTCGGCCACGGCCACACCGTCCGCGCCGACGACCGGGGCCGAGAAACGCACATCGGTCACCCGCTCGTCGGCGAACGACCAGCGCAGATACGCGGCCAACTCGGCACGCCCCCGATGCGGCTCGCGGAACGGCATCGAGCGGTGGATGCAGTCCTCGGCGTACAGCTCCAGCAACGCGTCCACGTCATGCTCCGCCCAGGCTCGCTGCCACACACGGACGAACCGCTCCGCGGCCGCACGCGTCTCCATCCGCATCGCCCCTCAGGCGCGCGTGCGCAGCCAGTCCAGCTTGGTCGCCTCGTGGTACGGGCCGCCGCCCTCGTGGTCGTTGAAGTCGTACACCTCGATGGCCTTGTCGTCGTGGGACCAGGCGTTGAAGGCCGCGAAGACCGTGGACGGCGGGCAGGTCTGGTCCTCCAGGGCCGCCGAGAAGAGGGCGGGCGCACGGCCACGGGACGCGAAGTGGACACCGTCGAAGTAGGACAGGGTGCGCAGGACGTCCTCGGAGCGGCCCCGGTGCGTCTTGAGGTAGAGGCCGATCTCGCGGTACGGGTGACGGTCCGTGAGGGTGGCCGCGCGCGGGTAGTCGAGCAGGAACGGTACGTCCGGTGCGATCGCCGCGAGGTCGGGCACCAGGCCGCCGACCGCGATGGTGATGCCGCCGCCCTGACTCGCGCCCAGGGCGACCGTGCGCGAGGCGTCGGTCAGGGGGTGCGAGCGGGCGGCCTCGACGGCCCGTACGGCGTCCGTGAACACCCGGCGGTAGTAGTAGTTCTCGGGTGCGTCGACGCCGCGCGTCATGAACCCCGGGAACGCGGGCGCGGCGCCCACCGGGTCCGGCGTCCCACCGCCACCGCCCCAAGCGCTGCCCTGGCCGCGCGTGTCCATCATGAAGTGCGCCCGGCCCGTGGAGGCCCACAACAGGTTCTCATGCGGCAGGCCGCGCCCGCCGCCGTAGCCGATGAACTCCACGACCAGCGGCAGCGGCTCCGTGGCCCCGGCCGGCAGCCGCAGCCAGCCCTTCACCGGGTGCCCGCCGAACCCGGCGAACGTCACGTCGTACACCTCGACCGTGGACAGGCCCGTGTCGACCGGCTCGAAACGGGCGTCCAGGTCGTGCCCGCGCGCTTCCTCAAGGGTCTTGGACCAGAACGAGTCGAAGTCCTCGGGCTCGACGGACTCGCTGTGGTACTCGCGCAGTTCGTCAAGCGGAAGGTCGAACAGGGCCATGGAGAACCGCCTTTGCGATGAGTGACCGCGGATGATCACACCGTACGTGGATGATCGGAGCACTCGCCAGATCCCCGCCGTGCCGAGCACCTACGATGGCGCCATGACGACTGCCGTCGAACCCCCGACCGGGCCCGCGGAGCTGCTGGTCAGGGACGCCGAACTGCTGGTCGTGGACGGAGAGCGGGAGATCCCGGGCGGCTGGCTGGCCGTCAGCGGTGGTCGGGTGACCGGTGTCGGCGCCGCGGGGAGCGAGCCGGAGGCCCGTACCACCCTCTCGGCGGCCGGGCGACTGGTCACCCCCGGCCTGATCAACACCCACCATCACATTTACCAGAACCTCACCCGCTCCTACGCGCCTGCCGTGAACGGCTCCCTGTTCGACTGGCTCACCACTCTCTACCCGCTCTGGGCGCGCCTGGACGAGGAAGCCGCCTATGTGTCGGCGTACGTCGGCATGGCCGAACTGCTCATGGGCGGCTGCACCACCTCCTCCGACCACCTCTACGTCCACCCCCGCCCGCACCTGGTCGACGCCGAGATCCGCGCCGCCCGCGACATCGGCTTCCGCTTCCATGCCACGCGGGGATCGATGACCCGCTCGGTGGAGGACGGAGGGCTGCCGCCGAGGAGCGTCACACAGACCGAGGACGAGGTCCTCGCCGACAGCGAACGGCTGATCAGGGCCCATCACGACCCCTCGCCGGGCGCGCTCGTGCGCGTCGCCCTCGCCCCCTGCTCGCCGTTCTCGGTGACCAAGTCGCTGATGACGGCCACCGCCGAACTCGCCGAGCGCCATGACGTACGTCTGCATACGCATCTCGCCGAGGACCACGACGAGGACACGTACTGCCTGGAGACCTACGGCTGTCGTCCCGTCGAGTACTTCGAGGCGACGGGGTGGATGAGCGACCGCAGTTGGGTCGCGCACTGCATCTACCCGACCGGCGACGAGTTGCGCCGCCTGGCCGCCGCGGGCGTCGGCGTGGCGCACTGCCCGAGCTCCAACATGCTGATCGGCGGCGGCACCGCGCGCGTGAAGGAGATGCGTGAGCTGGGACTGCCCGTCGGTATCGGCTGCGACGGTTCCGCGTCCACCGACCACGCCTCCCTCTGGCTGGAGACCAGGACCGCGCTGCTGCTCGGCCGCTACCGGGGCGGCCCCGGCGCCATGACCGCCCGCGACGCCCTCGACATCGCCACCCGAGGCTCGGCACGCTGCCTCGGCCGGGACGACGAACTGGGCCATCTACGGCCCGGCGCCTGCGCAGACCTGGTCGTCTGGGACCAGCACGAGGTCGCGCTCGCGGGGGCGTTCAGCGACCTGGTGGAGGCGTGGCTGCGCTGCGGGCCCGCCCGGGCGTGGACGACGGTGGTCGGGGGGCGGGTGCTGGTCGATCGCGGGGAGCCGCGGCTTAGCGCCCTTGCGGATGCCTTGCGGGTGCATGGCGGGATCGCTCGCCGGATGCAGCGGGACGCGTAGCCGAGGCCTGGGCTTGTCCTGGTACCTCGATACTCGGTGACCGCGGAATGGGCGATCGTCAGCCCGCCGTCGCCGCGGTTGTGGTTCCCCTGATGACGAGGTGAGGCGCGACGATGTCCTGTCCGGTCGGGGTGTCGCTTGCTTCCAGGCGTTCGGTGACGCGGGTGACGGCGAGTTCGGCCATGCGGGCGATGTCCTGGGCCATGGTGGTGAGGTCGACGTGGGGGAGGCGGGCCAGGCGGCTGTCGTCGAAGCCGACCACGGAGATCTCCTCGGGAACCGATACACGAGAGCGGAAGAGGGTGCTGAGGGCACCGGTGGCGCAGGCGTCGTTGAACGCCAGGACCGCACTGGGCCGGGCGCCGGCGGCAAGGAGGGCGTCGGCTGCCGTGGCGCCGTCCTGTGCGGTGAGTCCTCCGGGCAGGACGCGGATTCTGTCGGCCAGGCCATGGCGGTTCATGGCGGTGCGGTAGCCGCGGCGCCGGTCGGCGGCGCCGGGCGCCTTGCCGCCGTCGATATGGGCGATGTCGCGGTGGCCGAGGGACACGAGGTGGTCGACGGCCTGGCGGGCGCCTTCGTCGTCGGCCGTGCGGATGACGTGGACGCCGGGGACGGGCGGTCGCAGTCGCCGGGCCACGGATACGACGGGCAGAAGTGCGGCGAGTTCCGCGAGGCGAGCGGCGGGTGCCTGAGGGCCGAGCAGGATCAGGGCTTCGCAGCGGTCGCCGAGAAGTGATTCGACGGCCTGGCGCTCACTGCGGCTGGCGGCGACGGCGCTGAGGGCGATCTGGTAGCCGACGGATTCGGCGGCGGCGTAGAGGTGTTCCACCAGATCGGTGTGGAACGGCTCCTGGATCTCGAACTGCACGCCGAGCAGGTGGGTGCGGTTGCTGCGCAGCATTCTGGCCCGGGAGTCGGGGCGGTAGCCGATCGCGCGGGCGGCCTCCAGGACGCGTTCGCGGGTGGCGGGGCTCGCGCCCTTGGCGCCGCGCATCACGATGGAGACCAGCGCGACCGAGACGCCGGCCTGCGCGGCGACATCGGCGAGGGTCGCCCTCCGGCCGTCGGGAACCGCGGGGGTCGGTGGCACGGCGGCCCTCCCTGCTCATCGAGTGTGCTGTCCGCCGACGATCGTAGTCGAGGGATGAACTCTCAGGTCAGACCTACTGCAACGTTCTAGCCCGGATGTCTTGACATGCGGGGCCGAGGCCTGGCGTACTGACGGCGTGCTTCTAGAACGTTCTAGTACCCGAGAAGGGCGGACGACGATGTTCACACTGGCGGTCTGCGCCGAAATGGTCTTCCGTGACCTGTCCATCGACGAGCGGGCACGACGCCTGCATGACGAGGGCTTCCAGGTCGAGATCTGGGACTGGACCCGGCACGATCTCGACGCCCTGGCCCGTACCCCGGCCGAGTTCTCCTCGATGACCGGCTACGTCCGCGGCGACCTCACCGACCCGGACGGGGTTGCCGAACTGCTGCGCACCGCCAGAGTGTCGATCGACGCGGCCGACCGGCTCGGCTGTCCCCGGCTCAACCTGCACGGCACCGGTCTGGACGGGGACGGCCTCCCGGTGGCGCCGGTGAAGGGCGAGCCCACGCGGGAGATGTGGGCCGCCGCCCGCGACACGCTCGGCCGCATCGCGGAGCTGGGCGAGAACGCCCAGGTCACCTTCACCCTGGAAAACCTCAACACGGCCGTCGACCACCCCGGGGTGCCGTTCGCGAAGGCGGCCGACACCCTGGCCCTCGTCGCCGCCGCCGTGGACCGGCCTGGCCTGCGGATGAACCTGGACCTCTACCACGCCCAGATCGGCGAGGGGAACCTGATCGAACTCGTCCGCCGGGCCCACGGTCAGGGGCTGATCGGCGAGATCCAGGTCGCCGACGTGCCGGGCCGCTGCGAACCCGGCACCGGAGAGATCAACCACCCGGCCATCGCCCGCGCCCTCGCCGATCTCGGCTACGACGGCACCGTCGCCATGGAGGCATGGGCCTCCAAGGACAGCGACAGCGCACTGGACCGCTTCCGCGCCGCCTTCACCCTCTGACCCTCACTTTTCGCCCCCGACCATCGGTACGGAGAACCCGAATGACCACCTCGCGCCCCGTGACCATCGGCCTGATCGGAACCGGCCGGATGGGCTCCTTCCACGCCGAGACCCTCGCCCGCCGACTGCCCGGCGTCCGCCTCGGCGCCCTCGCCGACCCGGCCCCGGGTGCCGCCCGGGCTCTCGGTGACCGGCTCGGCTGCCCCATCGCTTACACCGACGTCGCCGATCTCCTCGCCGATCCGCACATCGACGCGGTCGTCATCGCGACCCCGGCCCGCACCCACGCGGACCTGGTGCAAGCCGCGGCCCGGGCGGGCAAGGCGGTCTACTGCGAGAAGCCCATGGCGATCACTCTCGCCGACGCCGACCGGGCCATCACCGCCGCCCGGAAAGCGGGTGTGCCGCTCCAGGTGGGCTTCAACCGCCGCTACGACAGCGCATTCCGCACAGCCCACGACAAGATCGCCGCCGGCGGTATAGGCACCCCTCAGCTGCTGCGCTCGCTCACCCGTGACCCCAAGCTGGCCGACCCCTCGCGCATCCCGCCCTGGACGATTTTCCTGGAGACCCTCATCCATGACTTCGACGCCCTGCGCTACCTCAATCCCGGCGCTGAACCCGTCGAGGTCTTCGCCATGGCCGACGCCCTGGTCCGCCCCGACTTCAAGGACCAGGGCCTGCTCGACACCGCCGTGGTCACCGTCCGCTTCGACAACGGCGCCCTGGCCACCGCCGAGGCCAACTTCCAGGCCGTATACGGCTACGACGTCCGCGCGGAGGTCTTCGGCTCCAACGGCATGCTCACCATGGGAGACATCCGCCGCACCCATCTGACCTCATACGGCCCCGACGGCATCCACGCCGAGGCCACCACCTACGACCAGGACCTCTTCCGCGACGCCTACATCGCTGAACTGGCCGACTTCGCCGACAGCGTCCGCACCGGACGCACCCCGCACGCCACCGGCCAGGACGCCCGCGCCGCACTGTCCATCGCTCTCGCCGCGGTCCGATCGGTCACGACGGGCGCACCCGTGCGCATCGACGAGGTTGACGACGACCGTCTGTCGTCCCTGGGTTGATTGCCGGAGCACCGCGCACGGCGCACCACACCCGCCTGCCGCTGCCCGCTCCGCCCGGCGTCGGTCCGCAGCCCCACGAGACGCCGCGTTTCAGGCCCGACGGCCCGTCCACTGCGGCTCCGTGCGCGCCCACTCCCGGTCCCACTCGGCGAGCCGACGCCGCATCGCCGAATGCCGTACGACGCCATGGCCGAGCAGGATGAGAGCGACCGTGCCGCCCGTCGCGCACATGCCGCTGATGACCGTGTGCTGCCAGACCGCTGTGTCGTCCGGTGGGGGAGGGACGCTGCGGTTCCGGGAGTTGAGCCAGATGTCGATCGTCTCGCCGGTCCGGGTGTCGGCGGGGACGTGTGCCGTCGTCGTGCGTGGGCCGTGCAGCGGATCATTCCAGCGGACCGTCACCTCGGTGGACGGCTGTCGTCCGGTCGGCGTCAAGGGAGCCGTGCCGGAGGTGCCGCCGACCACCTCGGCCCGTATATGACGGCGATCGGCGCGCTGCTCTTGGACCGTGTCGAGGGCGTCGTCATGGGCCCACCAGGCTGCCATCACCCCGACCGACGGAGCGACCACGAACAGCAGGACGGCCACCGCCAGCATCGTCCACATCTCCACGACATCCGACCGGCGCCGCAGCGGACTCGGCCGCGGGCGCCGGTAACGCACCCGATTTCGCATGGCGTCCAGGTACCCCGCAAATCGGACACCGTGCCTGAAGCCGGCCTTCCGATTCGGCGGTGAGCGTGGAGGTACCCCTGAGCCGAGCAGGGACCGCAGGTCAGCCGAAGCGCTCGATCCGGATGCGGTCCACGGGCTGCCCCGCCGCCACGAGCAACCGCGAGGCATGCTCGGCGAACCCGTTGGAGCCGCACACATAGGCCTCCCACCCACCGGGAGGCTGCTCGGCCAGTAGCGGCGCCACATGTGCGGCGGCCATACGTCCCACCGGCACACCCTGCGGCGCCCTCCGCGTGAACACGGGCGTCGTCTCGGCGCCGTACTCCCGCGCGTAGATCAGCTCCTCGGGGCCGCGCGCCGACACCAGCAGCCGCAGCGGCACGTCCAGGCCCCGCGCCCGGTGGTGCCGCACCATCGACATCAGCGGCACGACACCGGAACCGGCGCCGACCAGCAGCGCCGGCCGGTCCCCGGGCCAGGCGAAGAAGCCGCTGACCGGTCCGCGCACCTCCACGGTGTCACCGGGCCGGGCGACGGTGTGGAACCAGCCCGACACCTCGCCGCCCTCGACATGGTCCAGGGTGAGCTCGATGTGCCCGGAGTCGTCCGGCGCGGACGCGATCGAGTAGTGGCGCTGGGCCACATAGCCGTCCGCCGCCGTCAGCCGCAGCATCAGGTGCTGGCCGGGCAGATGGCCCACCCAGCCGGGCACCGCCAGCCGGAAGGTGGCGGCGAGCGGGGTCTCACGGCGGACCTCGGTGATCGTGGCCGGCTGCCACACCGCGGCGGCCTGCTCGCCGACCGCGATCCGCCCGGGCACGGCGAACCGCGTCGGCGGAGTGAATCGTTCGGTCACCTCAGTCACCGGAGTACCTCTGCTCCTCCCACGGATTGCCCCGCGCGTGGTAGCCGTTCCGCTCCCAGAACCCCGGCTCGTCGTGGTCGAGGATCCGCAGACCGGCGATCCACTTGGCGCTCTTCCAGAAGTACAGATGCGGCACCAGCAGCCGTGCCGGGCCACCGTGCTCCGGCGCGAGCGGCCGCCCGTCGTACTCCCAGGCGATCCAGGCCCGGCCCCCGGTCAGGTCGGCGAGCGGAAGGTTGGTGGTGTATCCGCTGTGCGAGTAGGCGACGACATGTGTGGCGGACACATGGGGCCGGACCATATGGAGAAAGGCGTCCAGCGACACGCCACCGAAACGGACCCCGAACTTCGACCAGCTCGTCACACAGTGGATGTCGCCCTCGTACACCGACGCGGGCAGCTCGTGCGCCTCGTCCCAGCTCCAGCCGCGCGGCTCCTCGACCAGCCCGTCGATGCGGAACGACCACTCGGCGAGCGTCAGCTCGGGCGTGACCTCGGCGGACAGGACGGGCCAGTCGTCGCCCGCGTCGTACTGACCGGGCGGCAGCGCGGCGTTCCGGACACGTGGGCGTCCGGTGAAGCCTCGGGTGACATTCATGCGGGAGGTGCCTCCAGGCCGTGGTGAGCGACGGCCCGCGGTCGAGCGTGATCGGTACGTGCTTCGTACAACCGTACGCGTTCCGGTGGCGTCGGCCGTCCAGGGGGCGCCGTGATCATTGGGGTAAGGTTGGCCGTCCGGCCGGGACAGTCCCGGTGCTGCGGAGACCAGGGAGGTGAGACCCATTACCGCTGTGTCAGGTCGGGTGCTCGCTCCTCGGATCGGCGCGGATCACCGCCAGTAGGCGACCGCGAGAGCACCCTTCGGATTCCGAAAGGCTCTCGGCTTCCATGCCCCCTCTGTCTCCTCCCTCGCCGTCCTCCCCACCGCCGCTCTCACGGGACGCCGTCGTGGCCGCGCTTCGCGCCGCCGGCTGTGTCTTCGCCGAGGACGAGGCCCGGCTGATCCTGGCCACCGCCCGCACCCCGGACGAACTGGCCGCCATGGTGGACCGGCGCGTCACAGGCGTGCCCCTCGAACTCGTCCTCGGCTGGGCCGAGTTCCGCGGGCTGCGCATATCCGTCGAGCCGGGCGTCTTCGTGCCCCGCCGCCGTACCGAATTCCTGGTCGAACAGGCCCTGGCCCTCGCGCCAGACGCCTCCGTGGTCGTGGACTTGTGCTGCGGCTCGGGCGCGGTCGGCGCGGCACTGGCCGCCGGACTCGGCGCACCAGGGCGGGTCGAGCTGCACGCCGCCGACATCGACCCGGCGGCGGTGCGCTGCGCTCGCCGCAACGTGGCGCCCTACGGCGGCCGGGTGCACGCGGGCGATCTGTTCGAGGCGCTCCCCGGCAGCCTGCGCGGACGTGTCGGCATCCTCGCGGCGAACGTGCCGTACGTACCCACCGACGAGGTCGGACTCCTGCCCGCGGAGGCCCGTGACCACGAACCCCGTGTCGCCCTCGACGGCGGCTCGGACGGCCTGGACCTGCTGCGCCGGGTCGCCGCCGAGGCGCCCGGCTGGCTGGTGCCGGGCGGCTGCCTGCTCGTCGAGACGAGCGAACGCCAGGCGCCCACGGCCCTGGAAGCCTTCTCCGCCAGTGGGCTGTCGGCCCGTCTGGCGCGCTCCGAGGAGCTGTACGCGACGGTCGTGGTCGGGCGGGTCCTCAACCGGCTCTGATCAGGTCGCCGCGCCGCTCTTTGAAGGGCTCTCGGAGGGGTCGGGGTTCCGCCAGTCCCAGTGGCGCGGCCCGCCGAACTTGTCCCGCCACTCGCCCGGCCCCCCGTCCCTGCCCTTCCCCTTCTTCCATTCCTGCCAGTCGCCCGCCAGCACCCGGGAGGCAGTCCTGGTGTCGTCGTCGGACCGCGTGCCGACTACGAAGATGTCCTCGCCCTTCTTGAGGGCCTCGGTACCGGAACTCTTGTCGCCCTCATGCCGGACGGTGGTGTCCGAGCCGACGGTCCAGGTCCACTCGGCGCCGTCCTCGCTCCTGACCGTGACCTGGTCGCCGTCCACCTTCTCGATGGTGCCGCGCTGCCAGATCCGTACGACCCACTTGCCGCTGTCCGGGTCCTTGACGGTCGACTCGCCGTGCACCCCGCCACCGCCGAGGCCGAATCGCGGGCCGGGCCCATGCCGTTCACCGGGGGTGTCCGGCAAAGGCGACCCGGAGGCCGCGGGCGAGGCTCCGCCGCCGGAGCCCGATGACGTCGCGGCGTAGGCGACCGTACCGCCGAGGGCCAGGACGGCGGCCGTTGCCACCACGGTCACGGTCCGGGCGCGGACGGGCCGCCGCCCGGTCAGGACCTCGAAGTCGCTGTCGGTGTCATGTGTGTGATCCGGATCGTGTGTCACCGCTCGCTCCCATCGGTCACGGCACCGGGCATCCGCCTGCCATGCCTTGCTGTGATTGTGGGTTGCGGGCAGTAAAGAGCGAGTAATCAGTTCCTGTGAAAAACGGACGCCCCTCGCATGGTCAACCCGGCGGCAGCACACGCGCGATGAGCAGCGCCACGTCGTCGGAGTTGTCGGGCTGGTGAAGGGTGCGCAGGAGGAGGTCGCAGCACTCCTCCAGGGGGCGGTCGGGGTCGTCGAGGAGTTCGAGGAGCGCGTCGAGGCGTTCGTCGAGCGGGTGTTGGCGGGTCTCGACGAGCCCGTCGGTGTAGAAGACGAGCTGGTCACCGGGTTCGAGGTCGAGGGTCGTCGTCGAGAAGGCGACGCCGCCCACGCCCAGGGGCGCTCCTGTGGGCAGTTCGAGGAGTTCCGGGCTGACGCCATGGCGGACGCGGACGGGCGGCAGATGGCCGGCGTTGGCGATCCGGACCTGCCGCAGCTTGGGGTCGTGCACGGCGTAGACGCAGGTGGCGATGGAGTGGTCGAGGCCCTCGGTGATCTTGTCGAGGTGTTCCAGGAGCCGCGTCGGTTCCAGGTCGAGGGAGGCCAGGGTGTGTGTCGCGGTGCGCAGTCGGCCCATCGTGGTGGCGGCGTCGATGCCGCTGCCCATGACGTCGCCGACGACGAGCGCGGTCTTGCCGTCCTCCAGCGGGATCACGTCGAACCAGTCGCCGCCGACCTCGGCGCTGGCGCCCGCCGGTTGGTAGCGGGAGGCGACCTCCAGGCCGCCGGTCACCGCGGGATGGCTGGGCAGCAGGCTGCGCTGGAGGGTGAGGGCGGTGTCACGGGCGTTCTGGTACCAGCGGGCGTTGTCGATCTGCACGGCCGCCCGCGCGGCCAGCTCCCGGGCGAGCAGCAGGTCGTCGTCGCTGAACGGCAGCGGATTGCGGGTGCGCTTGAGGTCGAGGGCGCCGAGCACCTCGCCGCGCGCGATCAGCGGCACCGCCAGATAGGAGTGCACGCCCGCGCGGCCCAGCTGCACGGCGGCCTCGGGGGAGCGGGCGATACGGGGCAGGTCCTTCTCCTCGACCCGGGCGACCAGGACGGGGCTGCCGGTGCGTACGCACTCGGTGACCAGGCGGTCCGGGCCGTAGCGGGCGACCTCGCCGGGCTGGTCGGCGGCGGCCAGCGCCACCGTGACATGGTCGGCCTGGACGGCCAGGGAGCGCAGCACCGCGGGCTCGGCGGGGCCGAGGGTGCTGCGTCTGCCCTCCACCACCGCCTCCAGCAGGTCCACGGCCGCGATATCGGCGAGCTCCGGCACGGCGACGTCGGCCAGCTCGTGCGCCGTGATCTCCAGCTCCAGCGTGGTGCCGATCCGCGCGGAGGCGTCGGCGATGAGTGCCAGGCGGCGCCGTGCCGTCTCGGCCTCGATCGCGGCCCGGTGCTGATCGGTGATGTCCACGGCCATCCCGGCCACGCCCAGTACCGTCCCGGCCGTGTCCTCAAGGCGGTAGAGCGAGATGGACCAGAAGTGCTCCTGGTCCGGGTCGGCCGGCGTACGGCCCACGATGCGCTGGTTGACGATCGGCTCCCCCGTCCCCAGCACCGTGCGCAGGGCCGCCTCGATGCCGTCGGCGTCCATGCCCGGCAGCAGTTCGCGCGGGGTGTGGCCGATGTGGTCCTCGGCGGGGATGCCGTTGAGCCGGGCCAGCGCCGGGTTGGCCGAGACATAGCGCAGCTCGGTGTCGAGGACGGCGAGGCCCACCGGGGCCTGCGCGATCGTACGCGTGGACAGGGCGACGTCCCGCTCAAGGCGGCGGACCGTCGTCTGGTCGGCGCACAGGCCCAGCGCGTAGACATCGCCCTGGTCGTCGAGGAGGCGCATGTTGCGGAACTCCACCAGGCGCGTACTGCCGTCCTTGCGCCGGATGGGGAACGCGCCCGCCCAGCCCTCACCGGTCTCCATGACGTCGGAGAACAGCTTCACGACCAGGTCCAGATGCTGCTCGTGGACCATGATCCGGGCGGCGTACTCGCCCAGCGCCTCCTGCGCCGAATAGCCGAACAGTTCCTCGGCCTGGGGGCTCCACAGCACGATGCGCCCCTCGACGTCCAGCACGACCGAGGCCACGCCGAGCACATCGAGGAGCCCGCTCGGACCCACGGGCCCGCGCACCGGCTCGTCGCCCCCGGCGACGGGGGATTCGGCTGGAGACATGCCACGCACCGCCTTCGCCCTTCCTCGCGGCACGCCGTTCCCCCGTGCCGACTCCCCTTGTTCTACCGCGTTCAACCGTCTCCCGGCCCCCTCGGTCGTTCACCTCCACCATCCCTCAACACGACGGCGGGCGTCCGCCGAAGTCAGGACCGGGGCACGTGACTGTGGCCGATCAGACAGCGGAGGTTCGTCTGCTTGGTCTGTACATGACCACCTGACCCCGCCAGACTGTGCGCCGACACGCCCCCACCCCCCGAGGAGCCCTCCCATGGCCCTGCGCGCCCGGCAACGTTGTCATGCCGCTCTCACCGGCCTCGTCGCCCTCGCCTCCGCCGCCGTGCTGTCCACCGCGGCGCCCGCGCAGGCCGCCGACACCTGGACGGAGACGGGCTCCGACCGCGCCGACCCGCTGACCGAGAGCCAGGGTCTGACCTCCGTCGAGGTCCCGGCGAACAGCCCCAACCGCTACACCGGCATCGGCACCATCCCCGTCTCGGTCTCCAGCCGGGGCTGGAACCATGTGGGCGACCCCGACGCCTCGTACAACGGCTACTACATCGAGCCGTACCAGGCGGACTCCGGCACCGCGAAGATGTTCCGGGTGCAGGCACCGAACGGGACCTGGTCGGAATACGTGCACACGCTGGGCTCAGGCGAGGCTCTCAACAACTCCTTCGTAGCCATCGCCCCCGCCGGCCAGTGGATGGTCTCCGGCGAGTGGGGCACGATGACCCGTCTGCTGGTCCACCCGACTCCCGGCGTCAACCCGAGCACCTCCCCCTCGGCGAACCTCCCCTGGACCTCCAGCATCCGGCTCGACCACGCCGTACGGGACGTACAGGGCTGCGACTTCCTCAGCGCGACGACGCTGCTCTGCTCCTCCGACGACCCTGCCGGCACCCTCTTCGGCATGACGAAGCCGCTGCTCCAGATCGACCTGTCCGCCGAGCCCGGCGCGACCGACGTGACCGGCCATGTCACAGCCCTGCGCCAGCTCCCGCTGCGCAGCGGCTGCTCCGGCGAGTTCGAGACGGAGGGGATCGACTACGACCGCCGTAGCGGCACGTTGCGCGTGATCGTGATCTCGCCCGGCTTCTGTGTGCTGACGGACAGCAAGACGTACAAGTTCACGCGGGGCTGAGGGGGGGGCGGACCGAACGGCTCCGCCGGTAGTGCTCCGGCACGGGTGGTGCTTTTCTTGGGTTGGGGTCCGGTTCCGCGGGCTACTCGTGGTTCCGCGGTGCGGCCACTCGGCCACTCGGCCACGAGAGGAGCGATCACGATGGATCGTGTACGACTGCACGAGGAGCCCGTGTCCGTCGAGATCAGCGGATGCAGCAAGGAAGACGCCCGGATCGTGTTCGACGCACTGTGCACGTGCTTCGAGTCCGACCGGAGCCCCGAAGACGTGCCGCAGCAGCTCCACGAGACCCGCCCGATGGTGTGGCTCGGCACGTTCGAGGTGACGGACGCGCATGAGTGCCCGGCACCCGCCCGGCTCTCGGCGTCCGTCGAAGCCGACGCACAGGGCGGCTACTGGGCCATCGAACGGCTCCGTACGACCCTGGACTCCCTGTTCACGGTCCACGACCTCACCTCGGCCTCGGGCGACCAGGAACGGGAACTGCACGTGGTGCTGGAGAGCCGACCTGGGCTCTGACGGCCGAGTCGATTCGGGCAAGGGCGGGGGGCTGGGTCGCTCGGTTGTGACGAGCCCAGCGGGGTGAGTACGGCGCGCGGATCGGCGGCGTGGACGGCGAGCGGGTCAGCGTGACAGGCCTGCTCGTCCACGCCGTGCAGCCCGGGTACGGCTCCCTTCCGAAAGCCCGCCGTCGCGGGGATGCCCCCCGCCCGCCAGCAGCGCCGCCGCGGGCTGCCCCTGCTCTCCGAGCCGATACGGCGGCCAGGCGGCCCTCACGGACCAGCCGCGCGGGAGACGGCCCGGCGGCGCCGCCGGGGACCCCGAGTGACCCGAAGGCCGCGTACACCGCGACCGTGGCCCGCCACAAACCCCGGCCGTCGACCACGACCTCGCCGAGCCCCGGGTAGCCGATCATCACCCGGCCGGGCGGGCCGCCTCCAGGTCGGCCAGGCACGGGCCCTGCCGAAGCCACCCATGTGCTCATCGACGTAGAACAGCATCGCGAGCCCGCCGCGCAGGTCATGGGCCCGGCCGTGCAGCCAGCCGTCCACGACCTCGCTGCCTCGCCCCCCCCGTAGCCGCCGGTCCCGCGCCCCCAAAGCGGGCGTGCAGCGGATGTACCCAAGGGGCGCGGGGAACTGCGCGACCCGCCCCCACGCACCCGCACCCGCTCACCAGCCCCACGCACCCGCACTCGCTCACCAGCCCCCACGCACCCGCACCCGCTCACCAGCCCCCACTCACCCGCACCCGCCCACTCGCCGGAGGCCTCCGTGGCCCGTCTCACCCCACCCTCCTTGTGCAACTAGTTGCATAAAGCCGACCGGGTCCTCTACAACTACGTCAGGCACGACACCGCACGGAGGGCCCCCGATGAGCCGATACCCGCACCTGCTGAGCCCGCTGGACCTGGGCTTCACCACGCTGCCCAACCGCGTCCTCATGGGCTCCATGCACGTCGGTCTGGAGGAGGCCGAGCACGGCTTCGAGCGCATGGCCGCCTTCTATGCCGAGCGGGCCCGCGGGGGAGTGGGGCTCATCGTTACCGGGGGCATCGCGCCCAACGACGAGGGGCGACCCTACGAGGGTGGCGCCAAGCTCACCACCGACGCGGAGGCCGAGCAGCACCGGGTCATCACCGACGCCGTGCACCGCGAGGGCGGGCGGATCGCGATGCAGATCCTGCACTTCGGGCGGTACGCCTATCACCAGGACCTCGTAGCCCCGAGCCCGCTCCAGGCGCCGATCAGCCCCTTCCCGCCCCGCGAGCTCACCGACGCCGAGGTCGAGCGGACCATCGACGACTACGCGCGTGCCGCCCGCCTCGCCCGGCAGGCCGGGTACGACGGCGTGGAGATCATGGGCTCCGAGGGCTACCTCATCAACGAGTTCATCGCCACCCAGACCAACCACCGCACCGACCGCTGGGGCGGCTCGTACGAGAACCGCATGCGCTTCCCGGTGGAGATCGTGCGGCGGGTCCGCGAGGCCGTCGGCGAGGACTTCATCATCGTCTACCGGCTGTCGATGCTGGACCTCGTCCCGGGCGGCTCCACGCTGGACGAGGTGATCACGCTGGCGAAGGCCGTCGAGGCCGCCGGCGCGACCATCATCAACACCGGCATCGGCTGGCACGAGGCGCGCATCCCGACCATCGCCACGTCCGTGCCGCGCGGCGCCTACACCTGGGTCACCAAGCGGCTGATGGGCGAGGTGTCGGTCCCGCTCGTCACCACCAACCGGATCAACACCCCCGAGCTGGCCGAGGAGTTGCTGGCGGGCGGCTCCGCGGACATGGTCTCGATGGCCCGCCCGATGCTCGCCGACCCCGACTTCGTCGCCAAGGCCGCCGCGGGGAAGCCCGAGGCCATCAACACCTGCATCGGCTGCAACCAGGCCTGCCTCGACCACACCTTCAGCGGCAAGATCACCTCCTGTCTGGTCAACCCGCGCGCCTGCCACGAGACCGAGCTGACGCTGTCCCCGACCCGGCTGCGCAAGCGCGTCGCGGTCGTCGGCGCCGGGCCCGCCGGCCTCGCCTGCGCCGTCAGCGCCGCCGAACGCGGCCATGACGTCACGCTGTTCGACGCCGCCGGCGAGATCGGCGGCCAGCTGAACGTCGCCCGCAAGGTCCCCGGCAAGCAGGAGTTCGACGAGACCCTGCGCTACTTCCGCCACCAACTCGACTGGCAGGGCGTCGACATACGCCTGAACACCTGGGTGTCGGCCGAGGACCTCGCCGCCTACGACGAGGTTGTCGTCGCCACCGGCGTCACCCCGCGCACCCCGGAGATCCCCGGCATCGACCACCCGAGCGTGGTGGGCTACCTCGACGTGCTCCGCGACGGCGCACCCGTCGGCGACCGCGTCGCCGTCCTCGGCGCGGGCGGCATCGGCTTCGACGTCGCCGAGTTCCTCACCGACGGCGGCGACAAGGCGAGCGAGGATCCCGAGACGTACTTCCGGAACTGGGGCGTCGACATGGACTACACGGCACCCGGCGGCCTCGCCGCCCCCGAGCGCCCCGCCCCGCCGCGCACCGTCTACCTGCTCCAGCGCAAGACCACCAAGGTCGGCGCGGGCCTCGGCAAGACCACCGGTTGGATCCACCGCACCGAGCTCAAGCACCGGGGCGTCACCATGGTCCCGGGCGTGCGCTACGACCGTATCGACGACGCCGGACTGCATGTCACCGCCGGTGAGGAGAGCACGGTCCTCCCCGTCGACACCGTCGTGCTGTGCACCGGCCAGGAGCCGCGTCGCGGGCTGTACGAGGAGCTGATCGCCGCCGGGCGCAGCGCGCACCTCATCGGCGGCGCCGACGTGGCCGCCGAACTGGACGCCAAGCGGGCCATCAAGCAGGGCACCGAGCTGGCGGCGAGCCTCTAGGGGCACCCGAGCGCGTCCCTAGGATGAGCCCATGTCCCTCCCCTACGCGATTCTCACCGCCCTGCTCGAAAAGCCGTCCTCGGGGCTGGAGCTGACCCGTCGCTTCGACAAGTCGATCGGCTACTTCTGGTCGGCGACGCATCAGCAGATCTATCGCGAGCTGGGAAAACTGGAGGCCGAGGGGTTCATCCGGACGCTGCCGTCGCAGCAGCCGGCCCGTGGGCAGAAGAAGAGCTACGAGGTCCTGCCCGCGGGCCGCGCCGAACTGGCCCGCTGGACCGGCACGTCCCAGGACCCGAGGCCGCACCGCGACACGCTGCTACTGCGGATGCGCGCCGCGGCCGTCGTGGGGACCGAGGGCATCGAGGCGGATCTGCGCCGCCATCTCGACCTGCACCAGCGGCAGCTGGCCGAGTACGAGGAGATCGACAAGCGCGACTTTCCGCCCGGCAAGGACAGCTCACAGGACCGGCTGCGGCATCTGGTGCTGCGCGCGGGCATCGATCTGGAGACCTTCTGGATCCAGTGGCTCACGCACGCACTGGAGGAGTTCGAAACGGTGTGAGCCGACGGCCGCTCGGACGTCCTCAGAGCCGGTGCGGACTCGACTTGCGGCGCAGATACATGACCGTGCCCACGGCAGCCGTACCCACCAACACGCCGCCGCCCACCAGGGTCAGGGGGCCGAAGTCCGTCGAGGAACCTCCGACACCGCCCATGACACCGCGTGACGGCGAGGCCGTGGCGGAGATCGTACGGGTGGGGGTGGCGCCCGCCACGACCACGGACTGCGTGCCCGCCGTCGCGCCGTTGGAGCACACGACGATGACGGTATAGGTGCCGGGGCTCACGTTCGCCCAGGCGGCCGACTGCAGCTTTTCCGACCCCGACAGGGAGACCTGGCGGCCCTGGGCGAAGTTCGCCTGCCGGCTGTTGAGCAGCGAGGCGGTGCCCCAGCTGCCGTTGACGTTCGTGCAGGTGCTGGTCGTGACGGAGACCGTGGACCCGGTGGTGCTCACGGAGATCCCCGACACCGCGGCGGCCGGTCCGGCGGCCACGAAGAGGGGAAGTGAGGCGGCTGCCACGGTCAGGCCCGAGCGGAGGAAGAGCGATGAGTTGCGCATGTGGGTTCCCTCCGGCGGCACGGTCGGCGGTACGTCCGTTGCGCCGCCGAGGGTCGGGAACACCCGTGCTGCCTCAACGGCAGCCAACGCGCCCCAGGACCGGCCCGCATGCGGGCGTCCCCCGGACAGGTGATGTGCCGCCGCATCCGGGGGAAAACGGGCCGGCTCTCAGCCCCGTGCCCCGCCCTTCACTCCTGCGCTCCGGTCGTCACGCCCGAGGTCCCGTCGTCACCGTCCGCTCCGTCGAGAAGCCGCCCCAGGTGCCGTCCGGCAGCCGCCCTCGGATCCGCACCCGATGGCTCACTCCGCTCTCCGGGGTGAGATAGAAGCTGTACGTGGCCTTGTCCCTGGGTGCGCTCCCGCCGTACACCAGCGAGGTCGCCGCACGTCCGTCGAGCTGGATCTGATACTCCGTGACGACCCCGTCGGCGCGCGGTGGCACCCAGCTCAGATCGAGGTAGTAAGCCCCGTCCGCGCGATGGGTCGTGACCTGGAAGCCGGTCGGAGCGGTGCCGCGGCCGTCATCGGTGCCCGGCGTGGTGATGCGTACGGCCGCCGTGGCCGGGGAGAGATTGTCGGCCGCGTCGCGGGCCCGGACGCTGAAGGAGTATCGGGTGCCGGGCCTGAGCCCGGTGACCACGGTCGCCGTCTGGTTCCCGCCCACACTGTGGATCTTCGTGTCGCCCTGATAGATGTCGTACGACACCACATCCCGGTCGTCCGTCGCACCCGACCACGACAGCTGAACCGCCCGGCTGCCCACTGCCCGTCCCGTGGCCTTCCCCGGCCGCGTCGGCGCCTTGTCGTCGGTTGCCACGGCCGACGGAGTGGTCGCCCGGACCACCTTGCTCGGCGGCCCGAGACGCCCGTCCGTGTCACGGGCCCGCACGGTGAACGCATAGGGGGTGGACGGCTTGAGCATGGTGACATCCACCATGTGCTCCGCCCCTGGCACTTCCTTGACCTTTGTGGGGCCGCGATACACCTCGTAGTGCCGGATGCCGCGATCCGCCGAGACCGCGTTCCACATGACGTGCACGCTGGTCGCGCTGCCCGCGTCGGCGGTGACCCCCGTCGGCGCCCCGGGCAGCCGTCCGCCGCCGTCTCCGTCCGGCTCGCCCCACGCACAGGAGGAGAGCAGCGCGAGCGCCGTGCAGACGGCGGATACGAGTACGAGAACGCGACGCACGACTCTGCCTCCCGGGGGCGGCCTCGCGGCGATGGTACGGACCAATATGACTCGGCTGACGCGATCACATCAAGAGGGCGTCGGTCAGAGGGCGTCGGTCGGTGAACCCGCCGGTCCCCGGTGCAGCGCCGCCCGTTGGTGACCCGCCCCGGAGATTACGTATGCTGAAGCCCCTCGCGGCCGAACTCTCCATGGGGGATGGGGAGTTCATGCCGCCCGGCGCAGGCCGCTGTCGTCGCTGATCCGGCGCCGGACGCGGGTGGCCGGGGGCCGGAGCCCGTCGCGGGCCCGGGTCCCCGGTCCCTGGCGGACAGTTCGGGCGCCGATTTCGTGTCGCCGGGGTGTGCGGCGTACGGGCCCCGCGGTGGCAGCATGATCCGCACGCCAACAGATCGGGCCGAGTGTTCATCGGTGCCCCGCCGTGTGTCTGTCGGCGTCCCCGGCGGAGGGTTCCTCATCGTGCGTTTCCAGTCGCTGACGCTGGCCGCGGCAGGCGCCGCGCTGCTCGCCCCGACGCTGCCGCCCCCCGCTCCACCCACGGTCCAGGACTGGCCCGAGGTGCGCCGGGAGGACGATGTCGGCGCGGCCGACCTGCTGTCCAGGGTCCGCGACTGCACCCCCGTGTCGCAGGGCCGCTATCGCAGCGACGGCGGGCTGCCCGCGACGATCCCGGTGTGCGGGACCGGCGATGCCGTGTTCTGGAAGGCCGACATGGACATCGACTGCGACGGACAGCCCACCGATCACTGCAACCGCGACACGGATCCGTACTTCTCCGAGACGACGGCCTTCCAACAGTCCGACGGCAGGCACCTGAGCGCCGAACACCTGCCGTACATCGTCGTGCCCACCCCCAGCGACATCTGGGACTACGCCGCCCACGGCATCCGTGGCGGCACGCTCGCGGCCGTCGTGTACCAGGACCGCGTGCGGTACGCCGTCGTCGGCGACGTCGGCCCGCAGGACATCATCGGCGAGGCCTCGTACGCCACCGCCGAGGCCCTCGGCATCCCGCCCGACCCCCGGACCGGCGGCACGGCCTCCGGCGTCACCTACATCGTCTTCAAGGACACACGGGTCACGCCGATCGAGGACACCGCGGCCGCGGTGACGGCCGGGGAGGAGGCGGCGAGGAAGTTCGTGAAGGGCGGCTGAGAGCCTCAATTCGCGGACAGGGCGGGCGGGTAGACGCGTGTCCAGACGCATGTGTCCAGGCGTGTGTCCCGGCGTCAGACCGCCGCCCAGCCGTCGTCGACCGGCAGGATCGCGCCGTTGATGTTGCTCGCCGCGTCCGAGGCGAGGAACACGATCGCGGCGGCCTGCTCCTCCGGCTGTGCCACCCGGCCGAGGTTGACGAAGTGCGGGCCCAGCACCGCGGGCCCGTGCGCGTCCTGTGCGGCGTCCACCACGATCCCCGTCTGGGTGCCGCCGGGTGCTATCGCGTTCGCGCGGATGCCCTGCTTGCGGTACATCACCGCGAGGGACTTCGTCAGCCCCACCACGCCGTGCTTCGACGCCGTGTAGGCCGCACCCGCCGCGCTGCCGCGCAGACCCGCCTCCGACGCCGTGTTCACGACGGCTCCTCCGCCTGCCTTCAGCATGTGCGGCAGCACCGCGCGCGTGAGCAGGAACGGGGCGGTCAGATTGACCCGGACGACCCGCTCCCACTCGGCGTCCGTGACGTCCGCCAGAGCCGACATACGGTCCATGATCCCGGCGTTGTTCACCAGGACGTCCACTCCGCCGAAGCGCTCGACGGCGGTCCCGACGACCTGGTCGACGACCGCCTGGTCACTCAGGTCGCCCACCACCGCGACAGCGGCGCCGCCCGCCTCCTCGATCTCCTCGACGACCTTCTTCGCGCCCTCGGCGTTGAGGTCCGCCACCACCACTCTGTCGCCCTGTGCCGCAAAGGCCAGGGCTGCCGCGCGCCCGATGCCCGAGCCCGCTCCGGTGACGATGACACTGCGTCCGTCCAGTCCGCCGGCCATGTGGTTCTCCTATCCATGTGTGAGTGGGGCGGCGTGTCGAACGCGCCCGGGGAGCCTCACCCTACGACTTAATGTCTCTGAGTGACATAAAGTCCTGGGAGAGAATTCCGGGAGAGTGATCACCACCGACCGGAGGGGCACATGACCGCAGCCCGTGGACGTACGAGCCGCCCTACGGGCCGACCGCCCCTGACCGAGGAACGCAAGGCCGAGATCCGGCTGGGGATCGCGCGGGCCGCGGTGGACCTGTTCGTCACGCAGGGCGTGGCGGCGACGACGGGCGAGCAGATCGGAGAGGCGGTCGGCGTCTCCGCGCGGACCGTCTGGCGCTACTTCCCGAGCAAGGAGAGCTGTGTACGGCCGCTGTTCTCGGCGGGAATCGATCTGATCGCCGACTTTCTGCGACGTTGGCGCCCCGAGCAGCCCCTTGAGGAGCTCTTCGACCAGGAGCTCGCGAACGACGAACTCGCTCTCGCCGGGCCAGACCGCGCGACCGTCGGCGCACTGGTACGGCTGACCCGCACCGAGCCCGGCCTGCGCGCGATCTGGCTCCAGACCTATGACGAGGCCGAACCGGCGTTCGCCCGCGTCCTCGCCGAACGCGCCGGCCTGCCCGCCGACGACCTGCGCCCGACGATCCAGGCGGCGACCTTCAACGCGGCCCTGCGCGCGGCGGTCGAGCACTATGCGTGGCACACCGCCGACACCAGCCCCGACCGGGCGACGGCACAGGCGGAACTGACGGCGACACTGCGTGTGGCGTTGGGAGTGGTGGCGGAGGGGGTTGTGTAGGGGCGGGCTGGGGAGGGGTGGGGCCCCCACGTGTGTGGGGGCCCTATGTGCGGAGGCGCTATATGCGGGCCGAGGAGCCATGGCGAGGGCGACGACGCCTACCCCGGCACCCTCACACCTTCCGGTACGTATACGCCTCCGAGGCCGCCGCCTCCACCGCCGCCAGATCGGCGCCCGCCGCCGCGGTGACCACCGCGGCCACCGCGCCCTCGACGAACGGCGCGTCCACCAGGCGTGTGTTGTCCGGGAGTTCATCGCCCTCGGCGAGCAGCGCCTTGACCGTGAGGACCGCGCTGCCCAGGTCGGTGAGCACCGCGACCCCGGCCCCGCGGTCCACGGACGCGGCCGCCGCCGCGATCAGTTCGGCGCTGGTGCCGAGCTCGCCGCCCTCGGTGCCGCCCGCCGGGGCCACCGGCACCGCCGTGGCGCCGCCCGCGAGCCCTCGGGCCAGCTCGGCCACCGACGCCGCCACCTGAGCGCTGTGCGAGACCAGCACGATGCCGACGAGTCGCTCGCCCTTGTCGTCACTCACCGGCAGCCTCCGTGAGGGCCGCGATCAGCAGTGCCGAGGACGTGGCGCCGGGATCCTGGTGCCCGATGCTGCGTTCCCCGAGATAGCTCGCCCGCCCCTTGCGGGCCTGCAACGGCGTCGTCGCCAGGGCGCCCTCCTCGGCGGCGGCCCGCGCTGCCGTAAACCCGTCACTGAGCGCGTCCACGGCCGGCACCAGCGAGTCGATCATGGTCTTGTCACCCGGCGCCGCGCCGCCGAGGGTCATCACCGCGTCCACCCCCGCCCGCAGCGCCTGGGCGAACTCGGCCTCGCTCACCTCACCGGCATCCCCGAGCGCCTTACCGGTACGGCGCAGCAACGTCCCGTACAGCGGCCCGGACGCCCCGCCGACCGTCGAAATCAGATGCCTGCCCGCGAGTGTCAGGACCGCGCCGGGCGTCTGCGGGTCCTCCTTCTCCAGTTCCGCGGTGACGGCGTGGAAGCCGCGTTGGAGGTTGCTGCCGTGGTCGGCGTCCCCGATGGGGGAGTCGAGAGCGGTGAGCCGCTCCGCCTCACGGTCGACGGAGGCGGCGGTGGCCGTCATCCAACGGCGGAAGAATGCGGCGTCGAGCACTGGATCTCCTTGCGTGTCAGGTCAGTTGGGTCGATGCGACTCCGGATCACATTCCCCACCGCAGCCCGGGCGTCTTCACCGGCGCGTCCCACAACCGCAGCAGCTCCTCATCGACCTGGCACAGGGTGACGGAGGCGCCGGCCATGTCGAGTGAGGTGACGTAGTTGCCGACCAGGGTGCGGGCCACGGCGACACCACGCTCGGAGAGCACCCGCTGGACCTCGGCGTTGAAGCCGTACAGCTCCAACAGCGGTGTTCCGCCCATGCTGTTGACCAGGACGAGGACGGGGTTGCGCGGCGTCATGTCGTCCAGGATGGCGCCCACCGAGAAGTCGGCGATCTCGCCCGAAGTCATCATCGCCCGCCGCTCGCGGCCGGGCTCGCCGTGGATGCCGATGCCCAACTCCAGCTCGCCGGGCGGCAGATCGAAGGTGGGGCTGCCCTTGGCGGGCGTGGTGCAGGCGCTGAGGGCCACGCCGAAGCTGCGGGAGTTCTCGTTGACCTGCCGCCCGATCGCCTCCACCTGCCCCAGCGGCTGCCCCTCGTCCGCCGCGGCGCCCGCGATCTTCTCCACGAACAGGGTCGCGCCCGTGCCGCGCCGTCCGGCCGTGTAGAGGCTGTCGGTCACCGCCACGTCGTCGTTGACCAGCACCTTCGCGACCTGGATGCCCTCGTCCTCGGCGAGCTCGGCGGCCATGTCGAAGTTCAGCACGTCACCCGTGTAGTTCTTCACGATGAACAGCACCCCGGCCCCGCTGTCCACGGCGGCGGCTGCGGCCCGCGCCATCTGGTCGGGCACCGGCGATGTGAACACCTCACCGGGACAGGCCGCCGACAGCATCCCCGGACCCACGAACCCGCCGTGCAACGGCTCGTGCCCCGACCCGCCACCGGAGATCAGGGCGACCTTCCCTTCCACGGGGGCGTCACGCCGGACGATCACCCGATGGTCCACATCGACGACCAGCTCGGGGTGCGCGGCGGCCATTCCGCGCAGCGCGTCCGCGACCACGGTCTCCGCGACGTTGATCAGCATCTTCATGGGTGCCTCCTGGTGGGGCCGGCGGATGGGCTCATGAGCAGTATCGACCTTGTGGCGGCGAAGGTCACGTGCGTGAGCTGCGTCCCCGACGCATCGCCGGTATTGCCTTCACCATCGCTCATTGCAACGCTCCGTTGCATTTGATCCAGGCGTCATTGCACCGATTTACCGTTGTCCACCTGGGAGAACGTCCTTCATTCGATTGACCAAATCATGAACGCAACGTAGCTTTCATCTCGATTCAAACACGTACTATCGCGAGATGAGGAATGGTCATGACCGAGTCCCTCCACACCGTCGCGACGCTGCCGACGACGCGTCAGCCCGGCTGTCCCTTCGACCCGCCGAAAGAGCTGATCGAGGCCCGTCGGCACGGCCCCATCAGTCGCTTCACCCACCCCGGCGGCAAACCCGGCTGGCTGATCACCGGATATGACCTGGTGAGGTCGGTCCTGGCCGACCCGCGGTTCAGCTCGCGCAAGGACCTGCTGAACGTGGTCGACTTCGAGCTTCCCCCTGCCCCGCCCGGCGAGTTCCTGCTCATGGACGAGCCGCAGCACGGGCGCTACCGGAAGCCGCTGGTGGGCAAGTTCACTGTGCGCCGGATGCGCCTGCTCACCGAACGGGTCGAGCAGATCACCGCCGCTTGCCTGGACGCCATGGAGAAGGCCGGACCGCCGACGGACCTGGTCGGCTCGTTCGCCAGGCCCATTCCCGCGATCATCATCTGTGAGCTGCTCGGAGTGCCGTACGACGACCGGGACTCCTTCCAGGAACAGATCGAGAAGTTCATGAACGGGGAGACGAGCGACGAGGACCTGATAGAGGCCTACACCGCGACCCAGGACTATGTCGCACAGCTGGTGGCCGCCAAGCGCGCGCACCCCACCGACGATGTGCTCAGTGAACTCGTCGACAGCGATCTGAGCGACGAGGAACTCCAGGGGATCGGCCTCATCCTGCTGGCGGCCGGACTCGACACCACGGCGAACATGCTGTCCCTCGGCACCTTCGCGCTGCTGCGGAACCCGGCACAACTGGCCGCGCTGCGCGCCGATCCCGCGCTCGCCGACCGAGCCGTGGAGGAGCTGCTGCGGTATCTGAGCGTCGCCAAGTCGTTCATGAGGACGGCGCTGGAGGACGTCGAGCTGGGCGGCCAGATCATCGAGGCCGGCACGACGGTCGTCCTGTCGTACCACACCGCCAACCGCGACCCCGAGCGTTTCGCCGACCCGCATACGCTCGACATCACGAGGCAGGGCGTCGGGCACCTGGCCTTCGGCCACGGCATCCACCAGTGCCTGGGCCAGCAACTGGCCCGCGTCGAACTGCGGGCCGCGCTGCCCGCGCTGATCGAGCGCTTCCCCACACTGCGACTGGCCGTACCCGCCGAGGAGGTCGACCTGCGCCCGGAGACCGCGGACATCTACGGGGTCAAGAGCCTCCCCGTCACCTGGGACAAGGCGGGGTCGTGACGACGACACACCTGCGGGTCGACCGTGAGCGCTGCATCGGCGCCGGGATGTGCGCGCTGACCGCCCCCGAGGTCTTCGACCAGGACCCCGAGGACGGTCGTGTGCTCCTGCTGCACGCCGAGCCACCCACCGCCCAGCGCGCGGCCGCGAGGATGGCCGCCGGCGTCTGCCCCTCCGGGGCGATCACCCTTAATGAGCCGGCATCGAGCGACTCCTGACGTACAACCTCCCGTCGACTCACTGGTCTGACTCACCGGGGTGTTCATGGGATCGCAACAACAGATCGCCTTCTTCCTGCGGGAGTTGGCGGAAGGCGACACCTGGCGGCGCGCGGCCGCGGCGAAGGGGCTGGGCCGGATCGGGCGGGACGAGCACGCGTGGGTGCTCGCCGGAGCGGTGGACGATCCGGCCCCCGAGGTGCGTGAGGCCGCGGCCTCGGGGCTGGGGCGGCTCGGCGTGCCCGAGGCGGGGCACGCGGTCCTGACCGCCCTCATGGGCGACGAGGATCCATGGGTACGGCGCCGGGCCTCGCGCGCCGCGATCCGGCTCGGGCTCGACAGCCCCGAGGTCGTGGACGCCTTCTCGCGTCTGCTGGGCGACCCCGACTACCACCTGCGCATCAACGCCCTGGACGGCCTACGGGCCCTGGGCGTGCCGGGCGACCGGCGAGGGCTCATGGCACTGCTGGGCGACCCGGACTGGGCCGTGTGGGGACGTGCCCGCAGCCTGGTGTACGACTTCCGGGACGACCCCGCCGTCGGCGCGGAACTCGTCCGTACGGCGGAGCGGGGCACACCGGAAGCTCGTGTGCAGGCAATCGAACTGCTCCCGAATCTCTGGACGGAACCCATCCTTGATGCGCTCGTGGCCGGGCTGCGGGCGGAGTCCGCCCAGGTGCGGATCACAGCGGCCGCCCGGCTGATCGACGTGGAGGACGCGCGGGGTCAGGAAGCCCTGGCACACGCCCTGGAGGCCGAGCAGGACGCCGAGGTCGCGGAGTCGTTGCTGTGGCGGCTCGGCCGGCGGGGCGACGAGCGGGTGACCGGTCCGGCAACGCGCTGGCTGGGCGACGCCTACGCCGGTGCGGCGGCCGCGGCCGCGCTGGGAGCCGCGGGGACACGGGGCGCCGCCCAGGCGCTGCGTACGGCCGTCACCGACGGTTCGCTTCCCGGTAGTACGCGCGCGGCCGCCGCGAAGGCCATGGGGGAGGCGGGGCGTTGGGACGCCGTATGGCTGCTGCTCCAGCTGCTGGACGACCCCGACGGTGATGTGCGCGCGGGCGCGGTGGAGGGACTGGACGCGCGGGTGACCGACGGGCTGTGGCTCTGGGAACGCCGTTCCGTGGCCCGGGCGTTGGTGGCCCATCTCGCCGCCGATCCGAACACGGTCTGGCTGACGCACGACGCGCTCATCGGCCTGGAGGAAGCCCTGCCCGGGCTGCGGCGGATCGTGGACCGTACGCCTTCCGCCGAAGTGCGGGCCGCCGCGCTCTCGCTTCTCGACACGCACAGCGCCACCGACGAACACACCCCTCAGGACCTGCCGCGCTTCGTCCGCGCCCTGGACGACCCGGACGAAACGGTGCGCCACCATGCCGCGGAGGGCCTGGCCCACTGGCTGGTGACCACCGGCACCCGGCCGGGGGACGAACTACGACTGCGCGCCCGGCTCACCGCCCTCGCCTCGGACGCCTCGAAGGCGGACACCCGCGCGGTGGCCGAGGAGGCGCTCCGGGCGCTGGACGGGTGTGCTCCCGCCTCATGACCGTGATGAATGAGCTGATGCTTGCGCGAAACGCGTAGACCAGGCATCCATACGCCTGGGTCATCCATCCGCCTGCGCCCGGTCGGCGCTCGGTCGGCACACAGGGCGGGAAGGGCCCCATCCACTTCTCGCGGATCCTGATTGCGCGGTGCGCGGCTGTGAGCCGCTTCTCCGCGTCTTCCCGGGTCCTTCCCGTCACCTCCAGCACACCACGAGCGTGGCGACAGCGCCAGGGCCGGTCGGCCCCTCAAAAGCTCACGTAGGTGACAAGGCGGGCCCTGCGGGTACCCATGAGCGGATCCCGCCGGTCGCGGGACGAGGCCCGAACGGAGGTGAGGAGGCCCGTGCGGTTCATGTACCGGAGTCCCGGCCAGGACGGATGTCCCCTGGATGCCGTAAGCACACGACCCGGCCCCGCGCATCACCCGACCTGGCGGCTGTGACCATGCCACAGCCCGAGGACTCCCTCGCCCCGGCCCTGCGCGATGTGCGCGCCGTCGTCTTCGACACCGACGGAGTGATCACCGACTCTGCCAGGGTGCACGCCGCCGCCTGGAAGGTGGCCTTCGACGATTTCCTGCGTGCCCACCCACCCGAGGACCCGGATCAGCGGCGCCCCTTCGACGTGCGGGACGACTATCTGCGCCACGTGGACGGCAAGTCCCGCCTCGACGGAGCGGCGGCCTTCCTCGCGGCACGCGGCATCGAGTCGTCGCCCGAGACGGTGCGTGCCGTGGCCGCGGACAAGGAGCGGCTCTTCACGGAGCGGCTTCGCGAGCAGGGCGTCGACGCCTACCCGGGCACGGTACGGCTGGTCGAGGTACTGCGTGCCGCGGGAGTGCCCCGCGCGGCGGCCTCCGCGTCCCGGCACGCGGGCGAGCTGCTCAGCAGGGCCGGAGTGCTCGAACTGTTCGACGCCCTGGTGGACGGCGGTGAGGCGGCCCGGCTGGGGCTCGCGGGCAAGCCGGCGCCCGACCTGTTCCTGGAGGCCGTGCGCCGACTCGGTGTGCCTGCGGACCGGGCCGCGGTCGTCGAGGACGCCCTCGCGGGCGTGGAGGCGGGCCGGCGCGGTGGATTCGCCCTCGTCGTCGGCGTGGACCGGGCCGCCGGTGCGGACACCGGGGAGCGGCTGCTGCGACACGGCGCCGACATCGTCGTACGAGATCTCGGAGAACTCTGCAGGGGAGGAGGGCCGCAGTGACGGACGACCTGAGCCCGGAGGCCGAGGCCGCGGGCTGGAGCTGGGAGTACGAGGGCTACACGCCCGCCGACGAGCGGCTCAGGGAGTCGTTGTGCACCCTGGGCAACGGCTACTTCGCGACCCGGGGCGCGCTCCCCGAGTGCGCGGCCGACGAGATCCACTATCCGGGGACCTATGTGGCCGGCATCTACAACCGGCTCACCTCCAATGTCGCGGGCCGCAGTGTGGAGAACGAGGACATCGTCAACGTCCCCAACTGGCTGCCCCTGCGCTTCCGCCTCCCCGAGGGGCACTGGATCGACCCCGACACCACGACCGTGCTCGAACACCGGCAGCTGCTGCACCTGGCCGACGGGCTGATGGAGCGTCGCACGCGCTACGACCTGGGCGATGACCGTGTGTTGGCGGTACGCCAGCTGCGGATGGTGCATATGGCCGACCCACATATGGCCGCGCTACGCACCGAGTTCACCTCCGAGGGTTTCGAGGGACCGCTGGAGGTGGAGGCGGCCCTGGACGGTGGTGTCACCAACTCCGGTGTGGCGCGCTACCGGGACCTGGACGGCCGTCATCTCACCCACATCCACACCGGTACCTCCGCCCCGGACACGGTCTGGCTGCGCTGCCGCACCCGCACCTCCGACATCCGGATCGGCCTCGCGGCCCGGCTCACCACCGAGGCGCCCTCGACGGTCCGCCATGAACTGCCGTACGTCATCCAGCGGTTGCGGCTCGACCTGGCCCCCGGCCGCACCGCCACCGTCGACAAGACCGTCGCCCTGCACACCTCCCGCGACCCGGCGATCAGCGACCCCCTGCACGCCGCCGTCGACCGGGTCGGCCGGTCCCCGGACTTCGACGCGCTCGCCGCGTCGCACCGCGCGGCCTGGGGCCAGCTCTGGCGCCGTGCCGAACTCGACGTCCCCGGAGAGTCGGGCCGGATCCTGCGCCTGCACCTCTTCCACGTACTGCAGACCCTCTCCCCGCACACCGCCGACCTCGACGTCGGCGTGCCCGCCAGGGGACTGCACGGCGAGGCCTACCGCGGCCATGTCTTCTGGGACGAACTGTTCGTCCTGCCCTACCTCAACCTGCACTTCCCGGAGGTCTCCCGCGCCCTGATCCGCTACCGCCACCGCCGCCTCGAACAGGCCCGCACCACCGCCGCGGCGGCCGGCCGACGGGGCGCGATGTACCCCTGGCAGAGCGGCAGCGACGGCCGCGAGGAGACCCAGCAGCTCCACCTCAATCCACGCTCGGGACGCTGGCTGCCCGACCACTCCCACCTCCAGCACCACGTCGGTTCGGCCATCGCCTACAACGTGTGGCAGTACTGCGAGGCGAGCGGCGACATGGAGTTCCGGCACACCAAGGGCGCCGAGACGCTGTTGCAGATCGCCCGCTTCTGGGCCGACAAGGCCGTCCACGACGACAGCCTGGGCCGGCACCGCATCAAGGGCGTCGTCGGCCCCGACGAGTACCACGAGGCGTACCCGGACGCCGCCGAGCCGGGCCTGGACGACAACGCCTACACCAACGTCACCGCGGCCTGGGTGCTGGCGCGCACACTGGAGCTCCTTGACACCCTGCCCGAGCCCCGCCGACGCGAACTCGTCGAACGCACCGGTCTGGACAGCGGCGAGCTCGAGCTGTGGGAGGACGTCTCGCACACGCTGCACGTGCCCTTCCACGACGACGTCATCAGCCAGTTCGCGGGCTACGGCGACCTCGCCGAGCTCGACTGGCACGGCTACCGCGAGCGGTACGGCGACATCCGGCGCCTCGACCGGATCCTGGAGGCGGAGGGCGACACCGTCAACCGCTACAAGGCCTCCAAGCAGGCCGATGTCCTGATGCTCGGCTACCTGTTCGCCCCGGCCGAACTCGGCGGACTGTTCCGCCGGTTGGGCCACCGCCTCGACGAGGACATGTGGCGGCGCACCGTCGAGTACTACATGCACCGCACCAGCCACGGCTCCACCCTCAGCGGCCTGGTCCACGGCTGGGTGCTGGCCCGCTGCCGACGCAGCGAGGCGTGGACGTTCGTCCAGGAGGCGCTCCAGGGCGACATCGCCGACGTCCAGGGCGGCACCACCGGCGAGGGCATCCACCTGGGCGCCATGGCCGGCACCCTCGACCTCGTCCAGCGCGGACTGACCGGCCTGGAGACCCGGGGCGGCGCGCTCTGGCTCGACCCGGTGCCCCTGCCCGAACTGTCCACGTACGGGTTCGCCCTGCGCTACCAGGAGAACTGGGGCGTACGGCTGCGCCTGGAGCGGGGACTGCTGGAGATCGAGGTCCCCTCCTCCGACGCCTCACCGATCGACGTACGGCTCCCCGAGCACGAGGTGACCCTCCAGCCGGGGGAGAAGGGGCGGCTGGTCCTGCCGGACTGACCTGGTTCGGGCCGGTCCGGTGCGGAACGGGGCCGGTGGAGGGAGGCTGGGAGGACAAGGGGCACCGCGGTGGAGCCCAGCAGCAGCGCGCTCGCGGATCCTGCCCGGAAAGGGGAACGCGATGACGGGCCCGGTGGTCGTAGGGGTGGACGGTTCGCCGTCGAGCATGGCGGCCGTGGAGGTCGCCGCGCGCGAGGCGGGGCTGCGGGGCGTGGGGCTCCGGCTGGTGCACGCGTTCGGCTGGCCGGCCGCGCACATACCGCCCGGCGGGCGGCCGTGGGAGACGAGCAGCGCCGGGGTGCGCCAGCTCCTCGACGGCACCCTCACCGAGGCCGAGCGGCGCGCCCACGACACCGCCCCGGGTGTCGAGGTGACGCGCGAGGTCGTCGTCGGTGAACCGGTGACGGTGCTGGAGATCGAGTCGCGCACCGCGTCCATGGCCGTGGTCGGCAGCCGGGGCCTGAGCCGGTTCGGCGCCATGCTGCTGGGCTCCACCGCGGGCCACCTCGCCGCCCACGCCGCCTGCCCGGTGCTGGTGGTGCGGGGCAGGCCCAACCCGGCCGGCCCCGTCCTCCTCGCCGTGGACGGCTCGCCCGCGGCGCGCGGTGCCGTCGAGTTCGCCTTCGCCCACGCCTCCCTGCACGGAGTGCGCCTCCAGGCACTGCACGCCTGGAGCACCCGCAGCGAACGGGCCTACGAGGCTCCCGCCGACCCGCCCTTCGTGACGTACGACGAGGGGCGGCTGCGCGACGAGGAGGAGCGGGTGATGGCCGAGGCGCTGGGCGGGCTGCGCGACCGGTATCCCGACGTCACCGTGGACCGCGTGCTGGTGCGCGGCAGGGTCCGGCACTCCCTCATCGAGGCCAGCGCCGACGCCGGGCTCGTGGTGGTCGGGGCGCGCGGTCGGGGCGGCTTCGCGGGGCTGCTCCTGGGCTCGGTCAGCCAGGCGGTGCTGCATCACGCCGAGTGCCCGGTCGCCGTGGTGCGGACCGGGGAGAGCTGAGGCTCACAGGCTCGCCGCGTGGTCCGGGACGTAGTTCTGCAGCTCGCGCGGCGGCCGCCGGTAGCCGGTCGAATCCGGCCGTTCCGGCAGCTCGAGGACCGGCGGCTCCGTGTCCTGGTAGGACACGGAGCCGAGCAGATGGGCGATCATGTTCAGCCGGGCCCGGCGCTTGTCGTCGCTCTCGACCACGTACCAGGGCGCCTCGGTGATGTCGGTGTGCACCATCATCTCGTCCTTCGCCCGGGAGTAGTCCTCCCAGTGGGTGATCGACTCCAGGTCCATCGGGGACAGCTTCCAGCGGCGCAGCGGGTCCTCCAGACGGCGACGGAAACGGTCCTGCTGTTCCTCGTCGCTCACCGAGAACCAGTACTTGCGCAGCAGGATCCCGTCCTCCACCAGCATCCGCTCGAAGAGGGGGCACTGCCGCAGGAAGCGCTGGTACTCCTCCTTGGTGCAGAAGCCCATGACATGCTCGACGCCGGCCCGGTTGTACCAGCTGCGGTCGAACAGCACGATCTCCCCGGCGGCCGGCAGATGCTCGACGTACCGCTGGAAGTACCACTGGGTGCGCTGGCGCTCGGTCGGTTTGGGCAGGGCCGCGATCCGGGCCACGCGCGGGTTGAGGTGCTCCGTGACCCGCTTGATGGTGCCGCCCTTGCCCGCCGCGTCCCGTCCCTCGAAGACCACGACCAGCCGGGCGCTCGACGCACGCACCCACTCCTGAAGCCGCACCAGTTCCGTCTGGAGGCGCAGCAGTTCCTTCTCGTACGCCTTGCGCGGCAGCTTCGCCGCCTTGTCGCCGGCCATGCCGCCTCCCGCAACCGCACCCGAACACCGGAACACCAGAACTGCACCGTAGCGACGGGCGACGAGCGGCGCACCCCGGACATCGACCCACGACCCGGAAATGGGCAGGATGGGCCCATGGACGGTGCCGACCCACATATCCACGTCGAACAGAGTGTGACCCGCGACGACGCTCGTGTGCGCAACCTGCTGGCCGGCACGTTCGGCCTGGTCGGGGACCTGCCCGGGACGGTCACCACCGGCTGCGGGCTCAGCGTGCCGTACGCGATGACCTCGGGACGGCCGGAGAGCGTCACCTGCCTGACCTGCCGCGAGCACGGCCGCACCCAGCACCTCGGCCTCGCCGAGCAGATCGAGCGGCTCGGATCCATGCCGGGCACCGTCATCACCGGCGCTCAGATGAGCCAGGTGGCGGAGCACCATCGGGATCTCGCGCGGAGGTTCGCCGGCGAGTGTGGTCCCACCACGTAGCCGCAATGTCCGGCAGTACGGGGTTTGACACCGTCGGCTCCGGCTACCCGCACCTTGTGACAGCGACGACTTCCCAGCAGCAGCTCGTCCAGTTCCTGGAGGACCGCTTCGCCTGCGCCCAGGCCTGTACCGACTGCGCCCGCGCCTGCGCCCTGCGCGCGAGCCTGGTGGATCCGGACGGGGCGATGGAACAGGAGATCCTTCGGCGCAGGGGCATCATGTGCGCGGAGGTCTGCGACGCGACCTGCCAGGTGCTGTCCGAGCAGAACCTCCTCGACGAGGCCGCGATCCGCGCCCAGCTGGAGTGGTGCCGGTCGGTGTGCATGGAGTGCGCGCACACCTTCGACGGCCATTCCGGTGGTGAGAAGGCCGCCGAGGCGTGCTGGCGGTGCGCCCGGGCGTGCACCGACTTCATCGGGACCCTCGCCTGACCGTTCCCAATTTCTGGAACACGTTCTACGGTGTGCGCCGTCAGGACCGCCCTTGGGGAGCCTGGAGGCGCCGTGCATCTCGAATACACGCCCGAGCAACAGCGACTGCGCAGCGAACTGCGCGACTACTTCGCCGAACTGGTGCCGGACCTCGCCCAGACCCGTTTCACCGACCCGGCAGCCCAGAAACGCCACTACCGCAAGACCATCCGACGGCTCGGCACCGACGGCTGGCTCGGCGTGGGCTGGCCCAAGGAGTACGGCGGACGCGGCCTGACCGCGATGGAACAGTTCCTCTTCTTCGACGAGGCCGCCCAGGCGGGCGTACCGCTGCCCCTGATGGCGCTCAACACCGTCGGCCCGACGATCATGCAGTACGGCACGGACGAGCAGAAGGCGTACTTCCTGCCGAGGATCCTCTCCGGCGAGATCGACTTCGCGATCGGCTACAGCGAGCCCGAAGCGGGCACCGACCTCGCGTCCCTCAAGACGCGCGCGGTACGCGACGGCGACGAATACGTCGTCAACGGCCAGAAGATCTGGACCACCAACGGCGACACCGCCGACTGGGTCTGGCTGGCCACCCGCACCGACCCCGACGCCCCGCCCCACAAGGGCATCACCATGCTCCTCGTCCCCACGACCGACCCTGGTTACTCCTGCACCCTCATCAACACCCTCGCCTCCCATGACACCACCGCCAGCTACTACGAGAACATCCGCGTCCCCGTCTCCCGCCGAGTCGGCGCCGAGAATCAGGGCTGGCGGCTGATCACCAACCAGCTCAACCACGAGCGCGTCACCCTCGCCGCCCACGGCACCATGGCCATCCGCGCCCTGCACGACGTCCAGCGCTGGGCCATGGAGACCAAGCTCGCCGACGGCCGCCGGGTGATCGACCTGCCCTGGGTACGCCGCCGCCTCGCCCAGACCCACACCAAGCTCGACGCCCTCAAGCTCCTCAACTGGCAGATGGTCGGCGCCGTCCAGGACGGCACCCTCACCCCGCAGGACGCCTCAGCCGTCAAGGTCTACGGCTCCGAGGCGCGCCGGGACGCCTACGCCTGGCTGATGGAGATCGTCGCCGCACCGGGGGCGCTCAAGGAGGGCTCGGCGGGCGCCGTGCTACACGGTGAGCTGGAGCGCGGCTACCGCTCGGCCGTCATCTTCACCTTCGGCGGCGGCAACAACGAGATCCAGCGGGAGATCATCTCGTGGATCGGTCTGGGGATGCCGCGGGTACGGCGTTAGCCTGCGGGCATGGGAGATCCCGGGCTGTTCACCCCGAACTCGGTGACCTGGCAGATGCACGGCGACCCCATGATGTGGGTCGCCGGAATCCGCGCGCTCTACCTCCAGGCACTGCACCCGCGCGCGGTGCGCGGCGTCATGCAGAACTCCGACTTCCGCAAGGACGCCTGGGGCCGGCTGCTGCGCACCGCCAACTTCGTCGGCACCATCACCTACGGCACCACCGAGGCCGCCGAGAAGGCCGGGGCCCGGGTCCGCAAGATCCACAGCATGCTGGGCGCCACCGACCCGGACACGGGGGAGCGATACGGAGTGGACGAACCCGAGCTGCTGCTGTGGGTGCACTGCGCCGAGATCGACTCCTACCTCCATGTCGCACGCCGCTCCGGCCTCCGTCTCACCGACGAGCTCGCCGACCGCTACATAGCCGAACAGCGGGTCAGCGCCCGCCTGGTGGGCCTCGACCCCGACGCCGTACCGGCGAACCAGGCCGAGATGGCGGCGTACTTCGAGAAGGTCCGCCCCGAGCTGGCCTGCGGACCCGGGGCACGCGCCGTGGACGACTTCCTGCTCCGTCCGCCGACGCATCCCCTTCTCGTCCCGGCGCGTGAGGTGCTGTGGCGGCGCGTGGCGCACCTGGCGTACGCCGCTCTGCCGCCGTACGCCCACGAGCTGTACGGCAGACCGGCCCCGAAACCCGCCACCGTCACCCGTCAATTGCGTGTCACGGGCACCCTGCTGCGCGGTGTTCCCGCACGTCTGCGCTGGCAACTCCCGCCCAAACACATCCTGCGCGCCATGGCACGACTCGGCCCCGGCTCGCGCCCGGCACCGTACAAACTCGGACGATAGCTCGCCATACTGGACGAGCCGGGGGAGGGCGGGCGGACCATCACGGGGGGCGAGCGCGGGAGATGGGGGACAGCAGGCTGATCCAGGGCCGGTACCGGCTGCTCGAACTGATCGGGCGCGGCGGTATGGGCGAGGTGTGGCGTGCGCGCGACGAGTCACTGGGCCGGCATGTCGCCGTCAAGTGCCTCAAACCGCTGGGGCCCCACCACGACCACTCCTTCACCCGTGTCCTGCGGGAACGGTTTCGCCGCGAGGCCCGGGTGGCCGCCGCCCTCCAGCACCGCGGAGTGACCGTCGTCCATGACTTCGGCGAGTCCGACGGCATCCTCTTCCTGGTCATGGAGCTGCTCCAGGGCCGCAACCTCAGCCAGCTCCTGGAGGACAACAAACACCACCCGCTGCCCGTCCCGGACGTCGTCGAGATCGCCGACCAGGTCGCCGCCGCCCTCGCCTACACCCACCAGCAGGGCATCGTGCACCGCGACCTGAAGCCGGCGAACATCATGCGGCTCCCCGACGGCACCGTGAAGATCTGCGACTTCGGCATAGCGCGCCTCGCCCACGACATCGGCTTCACCTCCCGGCTGACCGGCACCGGCATCGCCATGGGCACACCGCACTACATGTCACCGGAACAGATCGGCGGCGAGGAGGTGGACCAGCGCAGCGACCTCTACTCGCTGGGCTGCGTGCTGTACGAGATCGCCACCGGGGTACCGCCGTTCGATCTCGACGACCCCTGGGCGATCCTCGTCGGCCACCGCGACACCCCGCCCCGCCCGCCACGCAGCCACCGCGCCGAACTGCCCGCCTACTTCGAGCAGGTCATCCTCGACCTGCTGGCCAAACGCCCCGAGGAACGCCCGCACGACGGACGCGAGTTGGGCCGCCGGATCGGGGCGGGCCGTACGACACCGGAGTACGTGCCCACCGTCGTCACCCCGCAGCCGGCCCTGACACCCGCCGAACCCGTGGCCCGCCAGCCCCGCATGCCGTCCTGGACCCGTGGCATGACCACCGGCCACAAGGCCACCGGCGCCGGACTGCGCACCACACCCCCGGACGCCGGAGCCGGCCTGACCGGCGAGTGGATCCCGCGGTCCGCCACCGGACGCCGCGACGAGAGAGCCGTATCCGAGGAGCCGCCCGCGCCGTCCGCGGCGACGCTCACCGCGCTCGCCGCCCGCCACAACGCCGGGCTCAGCCTCGGCCGGCTCGGCCGCTGGACGGAGGCGGGCGAGGTGCACCGGGCCGTCGCCGCCGAGCGCGAGCACCTGCTCGGCCCGGACCACCCCGACACCCTCGCCAGCCGCTACGAGCTCGCCTTCACGCTCAGCCGCACCGGCCGCGCCGCCGACGCCCTGCGCGAGTACAAGCACGTCGCCCGCGCCCGCAGCCTCGCCCTCGGCCCCGACCACCCCGACACACTCGCCGCCCGCCAGGAAATGGCGTACGTACTGGGCCAGTTGGGCCGCCACTTCGACGCGCACCAGGTCTACACATCGGTGCTCGTGGCTCGCGAGCGCGCCATGGGCGCCGACCACCCCGACACCCTCCGCTGCCGCCACAACCTCGCCTTCAACCTCAGCAGGCTGGGCCGCCTGGAGGACTCGTACCGTATGGCCGACGAGGTAGCGGTGGCCCGCGCCCGCATCCTCGGCCCGCACCATCCCGACACGCTGGTCACGCGCTACGAAGTCGCCTACGCGCTCGGCCAGTTGGGCCGCTGGGCGGAAGCCCTGCAGACCTACGGCGAGGTCGCCGAGGCCCGTGCCCAGGCCCTCGGCCCCGATCACCCGGACACGCTCGCCGCCCGCTACGAGGTCGGCATCAGCCTCGGCCGCCTGGGCCGCAGCGCGGAGGCGCTCCGGCTCTACCGCGACCTCGTCGACGACCGGACCCGTGTCCACGGCACCGCCCACCCCGAGACCCTGCGCGCCCGCCACGGCCTCGGCGTCAACCTCGGCCGCCTCGGCCGCTGGGAGGAGGCCCTCGCCGAGTCCCGCGACGTGTGCGCGATCCGTGAGCGAGTACTGGGCGCCGACCACCCGGACACCCTGGTCAGCCGCCGCGAGGTCGCCGTGAGCCTCGGCTGGCTGGGCCGCTGGCCCGACGCGCTCACCGAGTACCGCACGGTGGCCGCCGCCCGCGAACGCGTCCTCGGCGCCGACCACCCCGACACCCTCGCCAGCCGCAACGACGAGGCCCACTGCCTCCAGCAGCTGGGGCGGGAGGCGGAGGCGGTCGAGCTGTACCGGAGGGTGGCGGTGCTGCGGCAGCAGCGGGCGACGGGCGGCCCCTGACTCCGGACGCGCGCGCATCTCTGGCCCACCTAGATCATCACGTGTTACGAAGAACCATGCCTGCACACGAGGGAACCCCGGGACACCGTACGTACGACGCCGTCATCGTCGGCGGAGGGCACAACGGCCTGGTCGCCGCCGCCTACCTGGCCCGGGCCGGGCGGTCCGTGCTGGTGCTTGAGCGGCTGGACCACACGGGCGGTGCCGCCGTCTCCACCCGGCCGTTCGCCGGGATCGACGCACGGCTGTCCCGTTACTCCTACCTGGTCAGCCTGCTGCCGAAGAAGATCGTCCGGGACCTCGGCCTGGATTTCCGGATCCGCACCCGCGATGTGTCCTCCTACACGCCCGTGGAACGCGACGGGCACTCAACCGGACTACTGGTGGGCGGCGGCGAACGGCGTACCCGGGAGGCCTTCGAACGACTGACCGGCGGCGAGCGCGAGTACGCGGCCTGGCAGCGCTTCTACGGCATGACAGGCGAGGTCGCCCGCCGAGTCTTCCCGACGCTCACCGAACCCCTGCCCAGCCGCGAGGAACTGCGCCGCCGGGTGGACGACGAGGACGCCTGGCGCATCCTCTTCGAGGAGCCGATCGGCGTCGCGATCGAGGACCGCTTCACCGACGACCTGGTGCGGGGCGTGGTCCTCACGGACGCCCTGATCGGCACCTTCGCCGACGCCCATGACACCTCGCTCAAGCAGAACCGTTGCTTCCTGTACCACGTGATCGGCGGTGGCACCGGCGACTGGGACGTCCCCGTCGGCGGCATGGGCGCCCTCACCGACGCCCTCGCCACGGCCGCGCGCGACGCGGGGGCCGTGATCGTCACCGGGCACGAGGCGGTACGGATCGACACCGACGGCCGTACGGCGGAGGTCAGCTTCCGTACGGCGGACGGCGAGGGCGTCGCCGCCGCCCGGCACGTCCTGGTGAACGCCTCCCCGCAGGACCTGGCCGCCCTCACCGGCGACACGCCCCCGGCCCCGGCCGAGGGCGCCCAGCTCAAGGTGAACATGCTGCTCAAGCGCCTGCCCCGATTGCGCGACAGCTCCGTCGACCCGCGCGAGGCGTTCTCCGGCACCTTCCACATCGCCGAGGGCTATGACCAGCTGGCCGCCGCCCACGCCCAGGCCGCCGCCGGCGAACTCCCCGCCGCGCCCCCGTCCGAGATCTACTGCCACTCGCTGACCGACCCGACCATCCTCGCCCCCGACCTGGTCGAACAGGGCTACCAGACCCTCACCCTCTTCGGCCTGCACACCCCGGCGAGGCTCTTCGCGCACGACAACGACGCCGTACGCGAGGAACTCCTGAAGTCGACCCTCGCCCAGCTCGACGCCCACCTCGCCGAGCCGATCGCCGACTGCCTGGCGACCGACGCCGACGGCCGGCCTTGCATCGAGGCGAAGACCCCGCTCGACCTGGAGCGCGACCTGCGCCTGCCCGGTGGCAACATCTTCCACCGCGACCTCGCCTGGCCGTACGCCCAGGAAGGCACGGGCCGTTGGGGCGTGGAGACCCCGCACGCGAACGTGCTGCTGTGCGGGGCCGGCGCGGTGCGCGGAGGAGGGGTGAGCGGGGTGCCCGGACACAACGCGGCGATGGCGGTGCTGGAGGCGGAACAGAGCTGAGCCGTCAGTCCGCCGACGCCGTCCAGCCACTCGCGCTGATCCGCGCCGCGTCCGCCGGCCGGGCCTCGTCGAAGAGGACGGTGTCCGCTCTCTCCACGCGCAGCCCGTCGACGTACCCGCCCCGGCCCACGTACAGCCGGTCGGTGCTGTACCTCCAGCGGAGCGTCAGCTGCCGATGCTCGGGCAGCCGTGCCGTGAGCCGGTGCCAAACGCGGCCGGACCAGCCGGTGACCGTGCCGGTCGGGTGGGCCTGCGGCGGCTCGCCGTGGCGGCTCGTCGTGAACGGCAGCGGTTGCCAGGTGGTGCCGTCGGTCGTCGCCTCCAGGGTGAGCCCGTCCGCTTGGGGTTCGGTGTCCCACCAAAGTGCGCAGCACAGCCGCGCGTCGCCACCGAACGTGTCGAGCGCGGGGAGCGCGAGGGTCGCGGTCGTGGCGGTCGCCATGCCCGAGAACCATGCCGTACGACCGTGTCGTGGGCGTACGGGCACGGCGCGCGCCATGTTGTTGGCGGCGGCGACCCGGGGCGCCGAGCCGGTCCGCCAACTGCGCACCGGGTGGACCGAGTTGCCCAGCACGATCAGGAACGAGTCGGTCGTGGGGTCGAGGACGAGCGAGGTGCCGGTGAAGCCGGTGTGTCCGGCGGTGCGCGGGGTCGCCATCGCGCCCATGTACCAGTGCTGGTAGAGCTCGAAACCGAGGCCGTGCTCGTCGCCGGGGAAGTTGGTGTTGAAGTCGGTGAACATCAGGTCGACCGACTCCGGCTCGAGGATGCGGGAGCGGCCGTAGGCACCGCCGTTGAGCAGCGTCCTGCCGAGGACCGCGAGGTCCCACGCGTTCGAGAACACGCCCGCGTGGCCCGCGACCCCGCCGAGGCTGAAGGCGTTCTCGTCGTGCACATCGCCCCAGACGAGACCCCGGTCAAGGCCTGACCAGGGTTTGCGGGCGTCCTCGGTGGCGGCGATCCTCGGCTTCCAGGCGGCGGGCGGGTTGTAGCGGGTGCGGCGCATGCCGAGCGGGCCGGTGATGTCCTCGTGGAGGAGCGTGTCCAGGCTGCGGCCGGTGATCTCCTCCAGGACCAGCTGGAGGGAGATCAGGTTCAGGTCCGAGTAGAGGTACGCGGTCCCCGGCGGGTTCAGCGGCGCCTCGTTCCAGATGAGCTGGAGCTTTTCCTCGTACGTCGGCGCTGCGTACAGCGGGATCCAGGGGCGGAACCCCGAGGTGTGGGTGAGGAGCTGACGGATCGTGATGTCCTGCTTGCCCGCGCGACCGAAGTCGGGGAGGTACGAGGCGACCTTCGCCTCCAGCCCCAGGTTGCCCCGCTCGATCTGCTGTACGGCGAGGATCGAGGTGAACAGCTTGGAGACCGAGGCCAGATCGAAGACGGTGTCCTGAGACATGGGCAGCTGCTGGTCGGCCGGGAACTCGACGCCGGTGTCGGTCTTCTCGTCGTACGCCGCATAGCGCACCGCCATGCCGATCGGCTCGTGCAGCGCCACGGTGCCGCCACGGCCGGCGAGCAGCACGGCGCCCGCGTACCAGGGGTACTTGGGGGAGGGGCCCAGGAACGCCTCAGCGTCGGTGACGAGTTGGCGGAGGTGAGAGGGGAGGAGGCCTGCACGTTCGGGGGAGCCGTGGCGCAAGGTGGTACGGCGGGCGTTCTCGGTGGCGGCCGCCGGTCCTGCGGGTAAGGGGGCGATGGCCAGGGCGCCGCCCAGGGCCAGGGTTCCCAGCTGACGGCGGGTAAGTCTCGGGATCACCTCATCGGTCATCGTGAAACCTTGCTGTCGGGGGGTGGCCGTGTCAATGAGGCGTGCGTGCCCCGTCCCAGGGGCGGCAGAAAACTGACGGAGCATCAGAAAGCCCCTTCCCTCCTCCGGAGGACTCCGGCATCCTGCGCCCATGCAGACGGAGCTGAGCAACAAACTGGGAATCGAGCACGCCCTTTTCGGCTTCACGCCGTTCCCCGCCGTCGCCGCGGCCATCAGCCGGGCCGGCGGTTTCGGAGTGCTCGGCGCGGTCCGCTACACCGCCCCCGACGACCTCAAACGCGACCTCGACTGGATCGAGGCACATGTCGACGGGCGGCCCTACGGCCTGGACGTCGTCATGCCGGCGAAGAAGGTGGAGGGCGTCACCGAGGCCGACGTGGAGGCGATGATCCCTGAGGGGCACCGGCAGTTCGTCCAGGACACTCTCGCCAAGTACGGCGTGCCCGAACTCGCCGAGGGGGAGGCCTCCGGCTGGCGTATCACCGGCTGGATGGAGCAGGTCGCCCGCACCCAGCTCGACGTCGCCTTCGACTACCCCATCAAGCTGCTCGCCAACGCCCTCGGCTCACCGCCCGCTGACGTCGTGGAGCGCGCCCATGACCGCGGTGTCCTCGTCGCCGCGCTCGCGGGCAGCGCCCGGCATGCCCGCAAGCACAAGGAGGCGGGCATCGACATCGTCGTCGCCCAGGGATACGAGGCCGGCGGCCACACCGGTGAGATCGCCTCCATGGTGCTCACCCCCGAAGTGGTGGAAGCGGTCGACCCGCTGCCCGTGCTCGCGGCCGGGGGCATCGGCAGCGGCCAACAGGTGGCTGCCGCGCTCAGTCTCGGCGCCCAGGGTGTGTGGTTGGGCTCCATATGGCTGACCACCACAGAAGCCGATATGCACTCACCCGGCCTGACGGCGAAGCTGCTCGCCGCCGGCTCCGGCGACACCGTCCGCTCCCGGGCCCTGACCGGGAAGCCCGCACGCCAGCTGCGCACCGAGTGGACCGACGCCTGGGACGACCCGAACGGACCCGGCACCCTCCCCATGCCCCTCCAGGGACTCCTCGTGGCCGACGCCGTCTCCCGGATCCAGAAGTACGAGGTCGCACCGCTGCTCGGCACACCCGTCGGCCAGATCGTCGGCCGTATGAACAGCGAACGCACCGTCCAGGCCGTCGTCGACGACCTCACCCGGGGCTTCGAGCAGGCCGTCGACCGCATCAACCGCATCGCCGGAAGGAGCGGCCAGTGACCAGCACCTCCGCCGCACACGCCGTCAGCACCCCGCCCGTGGGCTTCTGGGCCCAGGCCACCGCCGACCCCGACCGCACGGTCCTCGTCGCGCCCGACGGAGAGGCCTGGACCGCAGGACGCCTGCACGAGGCCACCAACCGCCTAGTGCACGGCCTGCGCACGGCGGGCCTGCGGCGCGGCGACGCCTTCGCGGTCGTCCTCCCCAACGGCGTCGAGTTCTTCACGGCCTACCTGGCCGCGTCCCAGGCCGGCTTCTACCTGGTCCCCGTCAACCATCACTTCGTAGGCCCCGAGATCGCCTGGATCGTCGCCGACTCCGGCGCCAAGGTGCTCATCGCCCATGAGCGCTACGCCGAGCCCGCCCGCCAGGCCGCCGAGGAAGCGGGCCTTCCGGCCGACCACCGGTACGCGGTCGGCGAGGTCGAGGGCTTCCGGCCGTACGCCGAACTCCTCGAAGGACAACCGGAGTCGGCGCCCGACGACCGCACCCTCGGCTGGGTCATGAACTACACCTCCGGCACCACAGGGCGCCCCCGCGGCATCCGCCGCCCGCTGTCCGGCAAACTCCCCGAAGAGGCCTACCTGGGCGGCTTCCTCGGCATCTTCGGCATCAAACCGTTCGACGACAATGTGCACCTCGTCTGCTCACCGCTGTACCACACAGCAGTGCTCCAGTTCGCGGGCGCATCCCTCCACATAGGGCACCGCCTGGTGCTGATGGACAAGTGGACGCCCGAAGAGATGCTCCGTGTCATCGACACACACAAGTGCACCCACACCCATATGGTCCCGACCCAGTTCCACCGTCTGCTCGCCCTCCCGGAGGGGATACGGGCCAGCTACGACGTCTCCTCCATGCGGCACGCCATCCATGGCGCCGCCCCCTGCCCGGACCATGTGAAGCGGGCCATGCTCGACTGGTGGGGCCCCTGTGTGGAGGAGTACTACGCCGCGAGCGAGGGCGGTGGTGCCTTCGCGACCGCCGAGGACTGGCTGAAGAAGCCCGGCACGGTGGGCAAGGCCTGGCCGATCAGCGAACTCGCCGTCTTCGACGACGACGGCAACCGGCTCCCGCCGGGTGAACTCGGCACCGTCTACCTCAAGATGAACACCGGCGGCTTCGCCTACCACAAGGACGAGGCGAAGACGAAGAAGAACCGCATCGGGGACTTCTTCACGGTCGGCGACCTCGGCTATCTCGACGAGGACGGCTATCTCTTCCTCCGCGACCGCAAGATCGACATGATCATCTCCGGTGGGGTCAACATCTACCCGGCCGAGATCGAGTCCGTCCTGCTCGCCCACCCGGCCGTCGCCGACGCCGCCGCATTCGGCATCCCCCATGACGACTGGGGCGAGGAGGTCAAGGCCGTCGTCGAGCCGGCCCCCGGACATGAACCCGGCCCCGACCTCGCCGCCGCCGTACTCGACCACTGCGCGGGACAGCTCGCCGGCTACAAGCGGCCCAAGAGCGTCGACTTCATCACCGAGATGCCGCGCGATCCCAACGGCAAGCTGTACAAGCGGCGGCTGCGCGATCCGTACTGGGAGGGGCGCACCCGGCCGGTGTGATCGTGGGCGCGGGGCGTCAGCGGGTCATGTCCGAGGGCACGGGAAGGTCTCCAGAGCCTGGGCGAGGCCCGCCGCGTCGGTGCCGATCTTGCGATAGACGCAGGACAGCAGCTGCCGCACACCCTGCTCGGTGAGACGCAGCTCCTTCGCGATCACCGCCTCCGGCTGGCCCTGAACGGTCAGTTCGGCCGTCTGGCGTTCCCGAGTGGTGAGGGTGTCCGTCTGTGCGTAGCGCAGCGGCAGCGGTCGCAGCCCGGCCGCCGAGAGTTCCTGCCTGGCCCGGACGGCCAGGCCCTCGGCACCACAGTGAACCGCGCTCTCCAGCCCCTGGTAGAGCCGGTGGGCGGCCTCCTGCACCCGTCCGTTGCGCGACAGCGCGGCGCCGTGCCCCACGAGCGCACGCGCCAATTCGTACGACGCGGGGGAGCGCTCCAGGTACTCGACGGCCTCGGCGTGCAGATCGAGCGCGGCCGGACCGCCGGTCACCTCGGCCTCGACGGAGAGCGCCTGCCCGATCGCGGAGGCCGCACCGAAGTCCCGCGCCCGCTTGACGGCGTCCTGAGCGTGCCGGACCGCCTTCTCGGGGGCGGTGCGGGCGAGAGCGGAGGCCAGGTCCAGCTGCCACGGACACCACGCCGGGTTGCGCCAGTTCCGTGACTCCAGCCAGTCCCCGACGGCGGACAACAGCCGTGCCGCCTCCGCGTACCGCTCCTCGGCCAGGAGCAGTTCGGCGTACACCGTGCGGGGATCGGGGAAGATCACGGCGTTCGGGACCACATCGCCGTAGTGATGGGCGTCGGCGAGCTCACGCGCGTCCTCGGTCCGCCCGCGGGCCAGCAGGATCTGGATGAGGATGCCGATGGCGAACCACTGGGCGGGTACCGCGCCTTCGACGCGCTCGGCGGTGTGCAGCCCGGCCCGTACGAACTCCTCCGCCTCGGAGAGACAGCCGCGACGGTAGCGGATGTAGCCGGAGAGGGTCTGCCCCTGCGCCAGATGGGAGCCGCTCCAGCCCTTGTGCTCGCATTCGGCCATGCCCTTGGTGAACAGGTCCTCGGCCCGCCATGGCTGGTCGCAGTACATGAAGAGCAGGGCGACCGCGACGGGCACCTCGAAGCCGCGGTTCTCATCGGTCCAGCTCATCCCGCCGCGCAGCGCCTCCTCGGCATGCCGGAGGGCGGTCTGCCGCGGTTCGCCGCGCACCAGGGCGTCCCACGCCCGCAGGCCCAGGATGTAGCGCTCCTCCAGGCCGCGGCCGGTCAGCTTGTCGGCAAGGCGCGCCAGTCGGCGCGAGCGGGCGGACGAGTCGGGTTCGTCCGCGCGGAACGCGCTCCACACGAAGTGATCGGCCTGCATACGCAGTTTGATACGCGGATTCGGGGCCCGCCGCGCCTCGTCGGCGGCCACGGCCGCGGCCTCGGTCAGCCGGTCGGTGTTGGCCAGCGCCTGGGCCAGCCGGTAGACGATGGAGGCGCGGAGCTCGGGGTCGATTCCGGGCTCCGCCAGCGCCTCCTGGAGGTGGCTGACCGTCGCCGTGGGCTCGATCAGGAAGGTCGAGCAGGCGAGTTCGTGCAGGAGAGCTGCGCGGTCCTCCGCGGGCGGCGGTTCCCGCAGCGCCCGGGTCAGCACGCGACGCGCGGCCTCCGGGGCACCGGCGCGGAGATACTCACGCGCGGCGGCACGCAGGACCAGGACCGCTTCGGGCCGGCCGTCGCAGGGCACCTCCAGCAGGTGCCGGGCGGCGGCCGTGGGGCCGAACCCCGCCGCCTGGGCGGCGTCGGCGGCCGCGTTGTGCATGCCGACCCGCAGACCGGAGGGGATGTCGTGGTAGATCGTCGTGGCGATCGACGGGTGGACGAACGCCAGGCTGCGGCCGGGTCCTTCGCCGTCCGCGAGGATGCGGGAGGCGCGCAGTTTCCGGGTCGCCTCGGCGGCGTCCTCGTTGCCGACCACCGCGATGCCGGCGGCGAGTTCGGGGGAGAAGGACCCACCCAGTACGGCGGCGGCCCACGCGAAGCGGACGGTGCTCGTGCCGAGCCGGTGAAGGCGCTCGATCAGTCCCGGGCCCTTGACCGCCGCGGCCAGGTCGCCGATCACGGGCAGCTCGTCCTGGGTGCCCTTCACCCGGCGTTCGCGGAGCCTGATGGCCAGTTCGACGGCCTCGAAGGGGCTGCCGCCGGTGGCCGTCCAGCACTCGCCGCAGAACACGTCCTCGGCTTCCTCACCCACTTCGTTCCTGACGATCCGCGCCACACCGTCCCTGCCCAGCGGAGACAGCGCGTGAGGGCGCTCCTCGTGGCGTTCGACGAGGGTGCGGAAGGAGGTCGCGTCGGGCGGGAGGTCGTCGGGTCGGTAGGCGGCGACCATCAGGAGCGGGAGGTCCGCGACGCGGGGCGCGAAGGAGGCGAGCCAGTCGAGGGATTCGGCGTCGGCCCAGTGCAGGTCGTCCAGGAGCAGAACGACGGGCGCGTTCATCACCGTGAGGCGCGTCATCACCCAGTCCAGGCCGTCGCGCACGCCCGTCGGGTCCGGCATCTGCGTGCTGTCCGTCGCCTCCAGGCCGAGCGCGGCTCCGACGATGCCGTACCAACTGCCCAGGAATTCCCGGCGTTCCGTCTCGCCCATCGTGGCCAGGGTGGGCTGCAGGACCTGGCGGACGACGCGGAACGCCAGGCCCTGCTCCTTCTCGCCGCCCGTGCCCGAGATCACCGTGAGCCCGAGTGCGGCGGCGCGGGCGCGCGTCGCCGCGATGAGTGTGGTCTTGCCCAGACCGGCCGCGCCGGTGAAGGCGAGCAATCCGCCGCGCGGCGCCCGGGACACGCCGTCGACGGCGTCACGGAGGCCGGACAACGCGGAGTCGATCGCCTTCAGTTCCCGGTCGCGTTCGAGTAGAGGCCGGTGTTCGGTGGTTGGTTGCCGCAGCCCATGGGCCATGTGGTCCACCGCTTCCTGTCGTTGCTCCCCGCGGGACGGGGGCGAGCGTACGCCCTCATGGACACCCCTTGGACGGGGTGGAACAGGAGGTCGACAGGGAAGGGTGAACTTTCCCGCAGCCGGCGTTCAAATCCCGGCGCTTTGGGTAAAATTTCGCGCTCCCGAACGGGAACCGCGCTGCGGGCGACCGGCCGGGCAGGGGCTCAGGGCACGGCGGATGCCGCCATCGTGTCCGCGTAGCGTGGCACGGTACGGGACCAGAAGTAGCAACCGGGGATCCAGCCGCCCATGCCGTCCACATAGCCGACGCCGCTGGGGCTCAACTCCGGCCTGATCTCATCGTAGAGCTCCTCGTACTCGCCGATCGTGCTGTTGATGCGCCGGATGGCCAGCCTGACCGCCTCCGGCAGGGAGCACTGGTGCGCGCGCTGGTAGTCCAGGGCCAGATTGATCACGCCGCCGGCCCGCTGCTCCTTCACGGCGGAGAACAGGTCGGCTATCCACACCGCCGCGTCGACCGACAGACGCCCCAGGCGCCGGACGACGGGATGCCGGAGTACCTCCGGGGCCAGCTCGTAGGGCTGCGCGGCCTCGCACAGCGGGTGGAACGGCTCGATGCCCGCGATGAGGGAGCGTATGGACCGGCACAGCCCGCTCCCCAGCGGGGCGGAGTGGCTCTGGGCCACCGCTTCGTGCAGCAGACCGTGCACGTACTCACGGCTGTTCCAGGCCCAACGCGCGGCCTGAGCGGGTGTGCACCGCTCCTGGACCTGCCGTTGGAGATCCGCCAGGGCGGCCCCGAGCGCGGTGTCGGGCGGTTGGCCGTCCCGCAGGATCCTCACGCTCTCGGACAGCATGGGCAGCAGCCGGCCGGGCCGCTGCAGACCTATGTCTTCCGCCTGGTCGTCGAAGATGAACTGGTACGCAATCTGGTTGGCCATGATCTGCAGGAGACCGGAATCCACGGCCGGGCTGTTGTAGGCCGCGAGTTCGGCGGGGCGGGTATAGGAGATCATGGCCGCCACCGCCGGATCGTCGGTGAGCCCCCAGGTCCTCAGCCAATTCTCGACGCCCACCGCCGCTTCGGAAGCGTGGGGATTGCTCTGGAACGGGAAGGGCATGTAGAGGTTCGTGTCGATCAGTTCCCGCAGATTGAGGGCGGGAATTCCGCGCGGTGCGGCGACCGCGATTTCCTCATGCGTCGTGGACACCGTCGCCACCTGCCGTTCCGGGGTCGTGGACGACGGGGGTCACCGTGGCCCGGGGTGCGAGAGAGGTCGCCCGAGGCGGTGTGGCCGGCGGCCGTTGTGCTCGCGGTTCGCAGACCATCACCAGACCCCGCGGCCCCAAGGACGCCGCGGGGCGCAGCCGTGCGACGTGTCCGGGCAGGTGGCGCAGCCGCCAGTGGCGGGCGATGAACGCGACGGCCACCGTGGCCTCCGCCATGGCGAACGTCTCGCCGATGCAGTTCCGGGTGCCGGCCGCGAACGGGATCATCGCGCCGGGCGGGACCGCGACGGCCCGCTCCGGACGCCAGCGGTCGGGGAGGAAGCGGTCGGGGTCGGGGAACGAGGCGGGGTCATGGTGGAGGAGATACGGGCTGTACAGGACGGTGGCGCCCCGCGGAAGACGTTGCCCGGCGAGAGCCGTCTCCTTGGTGGTGACCCGGGTGAAGAGCCAGCCCGGCGGGCGGTGGCGAAGCGTCTCGGTGACGACGCGCCGCGTGTGGACGAGCCGCGGCAACTCGTCGCGGCCGGGCGGCCGTCCGTCGGCGAGCACGGTGTCGACCTCGGAGTGCAGGCGGCGTTCGTCCTCGGGATGCCGGGCCAGGAGATCGAAGGCGGAGGCGAGACACAGGGCGGTGGTCTCGGCTCCGGCGAATATCAGCGTGAGCGCCTGACTGCGGACTTCCTGTTCGGTGATCGCCGCCGCCTCGCCTTCACTCCGCGCGGCCGACAGCAGTACGTCCAACAAGTCGTCCCGGTCACTCGGGGGAGTACCTCGTAGGCGCTCGGCGATGGCCGTGTCGACGATCGCGCGCAGCCGCTCGGAAGCGTCCCGGAAACGCCGGTTCGCGGGCGTGGGAACCCGGAACAGCGCATCGACCGGCACCACCGTCCGCAGGAACAGGCCGCGCACGATGGTGACGAGGCAACTGTGCACCTCGGCGGCCGTCGTGGCGTCCAGCGAGTCGGAGAACAGGACGCGGCCGATCACCCGCGCCGACAGCGTCAGCATGGCCGCGCTGACGTCGACCTCCTGCCCCGCCCGCCACTCGCGGCACACCGACTCCACTTCCTCGCCCATCAGTTCCGTCTGATCGGCGACACGGGCCTTGCGGAAGCCGGGCTGGAGAAGCCTGCGCTGCCGCCGATGGGCCTGATGAGGGCATGTGCCGACGCCGTCACCCAACAGCGTCCGCAGCCTGTCGTAGAGCGGACCCCCCTTGTCGAAGGTGCGCGCGTCCATGAGTACCTGATGGACCAGCTCCGGGTGGCACACCACCCAGGCGCGCAGCGGACCCAGGCGCACCTCGACCAGATCCCCGTGAGCGGGTAAGGAATTCAGAAAATCCAGCGGCCGCCGAAACAAAGCGATACCGTGGGCTACGGTGGGGAATATGCCTGGCGCAACCCCCACCCTCCAGGTGTGTCCGGAATCAGGCACGATACGACTCATCGCAAACCCCCAGTCTCAATCGCCACGCGGAAGTCGGTGAATGTTCCACCGAGTTGACGCTTGAGTCATGTCCTGCCCAGTTCAACCAGCTGCCGCTTTCGTGAATCCTTTCTTCATGGGGGCGCACAGGTGCACAGCGAAGCAAAGAAACCATTCGGCAGGGTCGTCCTTGAGAAGCAGAAATGCGGCCCCACCCAGAAGAAGGGGCGGGACCGCATCCCTGTTACCCGTGTTCGCTCACCCGCACCACACGCAACACCGGGGACGACAGGACGTCCTTCTCACAGAACCGCGCCGTCACCCACTTCTCACCGGAGAACAACCGGGTCTGGTCGCTGAAGTGGGGTGATCGGGTGCTCGACGACTGTGAGTACGTCAGCAACGTACGGGCCACCGGGCAGCGGCTGCCGTCCCAGCCCACCGCCTGGATATGGCTGGAGCCGGACGTCACCTCCGTGTAGCCGCCCCGCGCCTGGTCCCACTCCGGTTCGATCTTGTTCCATACGCCCATCCCCTCCGTGCCGCCGTGCACGGGGATGCGCTGACCGTTCCGTACGACGACCTGGTGCTCGCCCAGGCGTGAGTCCAGTGCGATGCCCGCCGCCCGCAGCTCGGCCACCGCGTCCGCGAGGGCCGTGGCGAAACCGGGAGCGCCGGTGTTGAGCGTGTTCGGGGTGCCCACCGGATCCGCCGCCGAGAACGGCACCTTCCACCGCTGCGCGGCCGGCACCTTCGCGCTCAGCTTCCGCCAGAACCGGTCGAAGAGCAGGGCGCCCCGGCTACCGGTGTCCATGGTGCGATCCCAGGCAGCCAGCACCGGGCACGCCCCGGACACATCAACGGCCTTGCCGTCACTGCCCGTCGCCGTGCCGCCCGGCAGCGCCGCACACGCCTTCGCCGCGTCGGCGGCCACCAGGTCGCCCGCCGGCACCCGGTTCGCGAACTGCTGACGCTCCAGGTCCCGCACGGTCAGCCCGCCCCGCTCGGCCATCGCCGTGACGTCCTCGATCGCACCGCGGGTGCGCAGGGAGCGCTGGGTGCCGATGCTGCCGAAGACCCGCTCGTAACCGGTCAGCGGCCGGTCGGCGTTGGTGAGCCACGCGCTGTCGTTGGAGTTCTCCACATACGGCGCGTCCTTCAGCGTCGGCATGCGCGCGGGCCCGAAGATCCCGCCCTGCAGGGCGTCGGCGTCACTGCCGAGCGCGCATTCGCCGCGGGAGCCGTCGAGGACGGCGATGCCCGCCGCGGGGTAGGTGGTCCTGCCCAGGCCGGTGAAGCACCGCGCCGCGAGATCGTCGGTGATCCGGGGCAGCACCTGCGACTGGGTGTACAGCGAGTGCCCCGAGGAGTCCGCGGCGATGGTGTTCACCCAGGGCAGGCCCTGGTTCCGGGTGAGGGACCTGACGATGTCGGCCGTTCCCCGCGCCTTGCCGAAACCGAGCGAGGTGTCGGCGAACCGCAGATTGGCCGCGTTGGGGTCGTTGAAGGCATACGCCGTCGACGCGGTCCAGGGCAGCGGGAGTTCGCCCCCGACCGAGGCGGCGACGGGCCCGTACCGGGTCCACCACTGGGTGCGCGTCACCGGTGCGCCGTCCTTGACCGCGACGGTCACCGTCCGCTTCGTCATCCGCTCCCGCCCGCCGTCCACGAGATAGACGGTGGGGTCGGCCGGATCCAGGGTCAGCTGGTGCAGACTGAACGGCACACCGGTCGACACCGTGTGGCTCCACGCCACATGGGAGTTGTAACCGATGGCGATCGTCGGTGCCCCGAGCAGCGCGGCGCCGGCGACGTCGAGCTCGCCGGGAATCGTCTGCTGTGCCTGCCAGAAGCGGCGTCCGCCCTGCCACGGGTAGTGCGGATTGCCCAGCAGCAGACCGCGGCCGTTCGCCGTGGTGTCGCCGCGGAAGGCGACCGCGTTGGACCCCATCGCCGCGTCGGCGGTCCGCTTGCGCACGGCGCGGATCAGGGCCTCGGCGTCCGGAGCGGTGTCCTTGGCCCCGGGGGCGGTTTCGGTGGGCGGCCGGGCGGATGTGATCTCGTCCACGGCGCCGCCCTGGCCGCCGAGCACGGAGAGGGCGTAGAAGCGGATGGCCACATCCAGCGAGGTGATGGGCCGGACCCACATGGCTCCCCGGCACACAGGGTCGGTGATCTGCTTGTGGCGCAGCCACGCGTTGTACCCGGCGGCGAAGCCTCCCATCAGATCCTTGACCTGACGGCTGGGGCCGCGCGGCGCCGGTTCGGCGAGCAGCTTCTCCACCGTGCGGGTCTGGCGTAGGCCACGGAAGTACAGGTCGCCGGCGAGATTGCTGGTCGCCGAGGACAGCGCGGAGTCGCTCGCCGCGTCCGGTCCGAAGAAACGCGAACGCTCGCCTCGTACGGTCACGAATCCGTCGGCCAGGGTGCACACCTGGTCGGCGGCCTGGGCCCAACCGGTGCCGAAGCCGAGGGACTTGTAGTCCTTGGCGACGATGTGCGGAATGCCGTACTCGGTATAACGGATCACGGCGGACAGACCACCGTGCGAGGGCCGTTCCTGATGGCCCGGCCGTTCGGCCGCGCCGGCCGGTAACGCGGCCGAGGCGGTCAGCAGGGCGACGGCCCCGACGACCAGTCGTCTCAAGCGGGTGGTGCGCATCTGTGCCTCCCAACGTCAGTGAGGGAAGGAGCGGTTGAGCGTGCCACGGGTCCGACCGCACCTGTCGGGTGCTTGACCCGCCTCGGTCACACACCGAGGATCATGAGTCATGACGCAGGGACAGGGCAGCACGGTTGACGGGGTGCTGCGGCGCAGCGCGCGGCGGACACCGGCGCGGACCGCCGTGGAGTACGGCGACCGCACATGGACGTACGAGGAACTCGACCAGGCCGTCTCCCGCGCGGCGAGCGTCCTGCTCGACCAGGGCCTCGCACCCGGGGACCGGGTCGGCTCCTACGGCCACAACTCGGACGCGTATCTGATCGGCTTCCTGGCCTGCGCCCGCGCGGGCCTCGTCCATGTCCCCGTCAACCAGAACCTGACCGGCGACGACCTCGCCTACATCGTCGGCCAGTCCGGCGCCGCCCTGGTCCTCACCGACCCCGACCTGGCCGGCCGACTGTCCGAGGACGTCCGTACGCTGCCCTTGCGCGACGCCGAGGACTCCCTCCTGGCCCGCCTCGCGACGGCTCCCGAGTACGACGGCCCCGAGCCGCGCTCCGAGGACCTCGTCCAGCTGCTCTACACGTCCGGTACGACGGCCCTGCCCAAGGGCGCGATGATGACGCACCGCGCCCTGGTCCACGAGTATCTGAGCGCCATCACGGCCCTCGACCTCAGCGCCGGCGACCGCCCCGTGCACTCCCTGCCGCTCTACCACTCGGCGCAGATGCATGTGTTCCTGCTGCCCTACCTCGCGGTCGGCGCCACGAACATCATCCTCGACGCCCCCGACGGCGACCGGCTCTTCGACCTCATCGAGGCCGGCCGGGTGGACAGCCTGTTCGCCCCGCCCACCGTGTGGATCGGCCTCGCGGGCCGCCCCGACTTCGCCGAGCGCGACCTCGGCGGGCTGCGCAAGGCGTACTACGGCGCGTCGATCATGCCCGTCCCGGTCCTGGAGCGGCTGCGTGAACGGCTCCCGAAGCTCGGCTTCTACAACTGCTTCGGGCAGAGCGAGATCGGCCCGCTGGCCACGGTGCTGGCCCCGGACGAACACAAGGGCCGGATGGACTCCTGCGGGCGCACCGTCCTCTTCGTCGACGCCCGTGTGGTCGACGAACAGGGCGTGGAGGTGCCCGACGGCACCTCCGGCGAGATCGTCTACCGGTCCCCGCAGCTGTGCGAGGGCTACTGGGACAAGCCCGAGGAGACCGCCGAGGCCTTCCGGGACGGCTGGTTCCGCTCCGGCGACCTCGCTGTGCGGGACGCACATGGCTACTTCACCATCGTCGACCGGGTGAAGGACGTCATCAACTCCGGTGGCGTACTGGTCGCCTCCCGGCAGGTCGAGGACGCGCTGTACACCCATGAGGGCGTCGCCGAGGTCGCCGTGATCGGTCTGCCCGACGAGCGGTGGATCGAGGCCGTCACGGCAGTCGTCGTGCCGCGCGGCGAGGTGGGCGAGGCCGAACTGATCGAGCACGCGCGCGAGAAGCTGGCCCACTTCAAGGCACCGAAGCGGGTCGTGTTCGTGGACGAGCTGCCGCGCAACGCGAGCGGGAAGATTCTCAAGCGGGAGCTGCGGGACCGATTCGCCGACAACTAGGTGATCAGTGATCCGTGGTCAGCGGGGGCGCAGATCCTCGATGCGCCGGATCTTGCCCACCGACCGTTCCAGCGACTCCGGTTCCACGATCTCCACCGCGACCGACACCCCGATGCCGTCCTTCACCGCCGCCGCGATGGCCTGCGCGGCGGCGTCCCGGGTCTCCTGGGACGCGTCGGGACGGGCCTCCGCCCGCACGGTGAGGGCGTCGAGACGGCCCTCCCGGGTCAGACGCAACTGGAAGTGGGGCGCCACACCCGGGATCCGCAGCACGATCTCCTCGATCTGCGTGGGGAAGAGATTGACTCCGCGCAGGATGACCATGTCGTCACTGCGCCCGGTGATCTTCTCCATCCGCCGGAACACCCGGGCGGTCCCCGGCAGCAACCGAGTCAAGTCCCGTGTACGGTACCGGATGACGGGCATCGCCTCCTTGGTGAGCGAGGTGAAGACCAGTTCGCCCTCCTCGCCCTCCGGCAGCACCTCACCGGTGATCGGATCCACGATCTCGGGGAAGAAGTGGTCCTCCCACACATGGAGCCCGTCCTTGGTCTCCACACACTCCTGCGCGACACCGGGCCCGATCACCTCGGACAGTCCGTATATGTCGACGGCGTCGATGGCGAACCGCTCCTCGATCTCGCGGCGCATCCGCTCGGTCCAGGGTTCGGCACCGAAGATGCCCACACGCAGGGACGTACCGCGCGGATCGACGCCCTGGCGCTCGAACTCGTCGAGAAGAGTGAGCATGTACGACGGTGTCACCATGATGATCTCGGGCCTGAGGTCCTGGATCAGCTGGACCTGCCGGGCCGTCATCCCGCCGGACGCGGGGATGACCGTGCATCCCAGTCTTTCGGCCCCGTAGTGTGCGCCGAGCCCACCGGTGAACAGCCCATATCCGTAGGCCACATGAACCTTGTCCCCGGGGCGTCCGCCCGCCGCCCGGATGGATCGGGCCACCATGTCGGACCACAGGGAGAGGTCGGCATCGGTGTAGCCGACGACCGTGGGGCGTCCGGTGGTGCCGCTGGAGGCATGGATACGGCGGATACGGTCCTGAGGCACGGCGAACATGCCGTACGGGTAGTTCTGGCGCAGGTCGGCCTTGGTGGTGAACGGGAAGCGGGCCAGGTCGCCGAGTGAGCGGCAGTCGTCGGGGTGCACGCCGGCCTTGTCGAAGGACTCCCGGTAGAACGGCACGTTGTCGTACGCGTGCCGCAGCGATCTCCGCAACCGCTCCAGCTGCAACTCCCGCAGCGCCTCCGGGGCGAGCCGTTCCCCCGAGTCCAGCAGTTCCGTCGCATCCGCCATGGGGAAGCTCTCCCTCGCCAACCGCGCCATTCCGGGCGACCGATCATTCGGTCTGGGTGTTCGGGATCAGTAATTCAGCAGGAGAATGATCAGGCAAGGGGGTGGGGCGCACTTTCTGGGGTCGGGGGGCGCGGACAATCTCCGTTGCCCCTGGTGGCCGACTCGGAGCAGGATCGGCGCCATGCCGACCTTCCGCGCCGCCGACGGGACCGAGATCGCCTACCACCTGCGAGGGGAGGGTGAACCGCTGCTGGTCCTCCCCGGCGGGCCGATGCGGGCCTCGGGCTATCTGGGAGACCTCGGCGGACTCGCCGCGCACCGGCAGCTGGTGCTGCTCGATCTGCGCGGCACCGGGGACTCGGCCGAGCCGGAGGACCCGGCCACCTACCGCTGCGACCACATGGTGGACGACGTCGAGATATTGCGGGCCCATATGGGGCGGGCCCATATGGATGTGTTCGGACACTCGGCGGGCGGCAGCTTGGCCATGCTGTACGCGGCTCGGTATCCGGAGCGGGTGGCGCGGCTGGTGCTGGTGACCGCGACGCCGTGGGCGTTGGGGATGCTGCCCACGGTCGAGGACCGGTTGGCAGCCGCCCGGTTGCGGAAGGGCGAGCCGTGGTTCGCGGAGGCGTTGGCGGCGTTCGAGGCGTGGCTGACCGGAGCGGGCGACTTCGACCCCGTGTTCGCGCCCTTCTTCTACGGGCGCTGGGACGACGCGGCAAAGCAGCATGACGCGCGTGGCGACGCCGAGTACAACGACGAGGCCTCCGGCATCTATGGCTCCGCCGGCGCCTTCGATCCACCGAGGACCAGCACAGAACTCTCCCGCCTGACCGCGCCGACTCTCGTCCTCGCGGGCGAACTCGACGGATCCCCCGATCCGGACCTCGCCCGCCGCACCGCCGACGTCTTCCCGAACGCCGAGATCGCCGTGCAGCCCGGCGCCGGGCACCATCCATGGCTGGACGGCCCGGAGTGGTTCGTACGCCGTGTTGCCGCCTTCCTGGACGGGACCGGCCTTGGAACGGGCTGAGTCAGGCCCCGATGCTGTCGGCCTCCCGCGTACACGCCCGCTCAGCGGTTGAGGCGACGCCGATACACGAAGAAACCGGCGGTCAGCGCCAGCGCGCCGACGGCCAGGCCGGCTCCGAGGGCCACCTCGACGTCCGCCGGCCCGGAGCTGCCGCCCAGCCCGCCCCGCACCCCCTGGGTGGGGACGGCCGAACGTGTGGGAAGCGGCGCCAGTGTCGGCAACGGCGTGACGATCGAGCCGCGGTGCGGAAGGTGTGCGCAGGCGATGCCGTTGTTCCTCCCCTGGTCCCGGCCCGAACGGTCGGGGTCGCTGAAGCCGCGGTCGAACTCGGCCTGCGCGTCCTCCTGGAAGGTGAAGTCGCGGCAGTCCAGGTCGCCGCGGGCGTATGCCGCGGGGGCCGTCGGGCCGGCGAGGGCGAGAACGGTGATCGCGGTCGTGCATATCGCGTGGACGCGTCTTTTCACGGGCGTTGCCTTTCGGTCCCGAGGTTCCGAGGTCCCGAGTTCTCGACGACCTCTATTGCGACCGTAGGTACGCCACCCGTGCACCGTCGCCTGCTGCTACGCCGGACGAGCTCCGTCACTCCCGCGTCACCCGGACGGCCCATCGACCTCCCCGGTGCCGCCCTTGCCGTCCCTTCAGTCCTCGCCGCTCAGCCGCCCTGCGGACCGTACGCCGTCATGAAGCGGTCCCTGAAGCGGTCCATGCCCCAGGTCGGCGCGTTCTCGGCGGGCTTGAGGCCGTCCGTCCAGTGCCAGTCGGCGATCCGGTCGAGGACCTTCGGGTCGCGGGCGACGACGGTGACGGGGACGTCCTTGCTGGTACTGCCCGCGGTGACCGTGGGGACGGGCTGGTGGTCGCCGAGGAAGACGAGGACCGTGTCGTCGGTGCCGTAGCGCTGGACCCACTCGGTGAGGCTGTGCAGGGAGTACTCGATGGCGCGGCGGTACTCGGTGCGGACGCGCTCGGGGTCCTGCCAGACCTCCTTGGGGTCGGTGCCCTCCTTCTTGATCTGGTGGAAGACCGAGCCGTCGCCCAGGTCGTTCCAGTCGACCATGCGGGCGATGGGGGACCAGGGATTGTGGCTGGAGGCCAGGATGATCTCCGCCATGATCGGGTCTCGGTTCTTCTTGCCGTGCTCAAGGCGCTGGAACGCCTCCAGGCTGAACTGGTCGGGCACCGGCGTCCAGCTGAAGTACGGGCCGTGGTAGCCGAGGTGCTCGGAGTCGTAGATGTGGTCGAGCGCGAAGAACTTGCCCTCCGGCCAGGCCCGCCGCACCCCCGGCACGACACCGACCGTCCGCCATGCGTCGGTCTTCCTGAAGTAGCTGCCCAGGGTCGCGCGATCGCTGGTGGTGAGGCTCCGGTACCGCTGCTGGTTCTTGATCCAGAGACCGGAGAGGAACGTGGAGTGCGCGAGCCAGCTGCCCGCCCCCGTCACCGGCGACTTCAGCCATGCGCTGCGCGACTGGAACCCGGCCGCCTTGAGGGTGTTCGTCCCCTCCTTGAGCGTCGCGTCGATCTGCGGCGCCATCGCGGGGTCGTCGATCGCGACCCGGCCGTAGCTCTCGATGAACGTGAACAGCACGTCCTTGCCGCGCAGCCCCGTCAGCAGTTGGTCCGGCGGGGTCTTCGCGAAGGCGTCGACCGCTGCCTGCTTCTGGAAGATCCGTCCGTCCTTGAGGCCCGCCTGCACCTGCTCGATACGGTTGTTGACGAAGTCGGCGTTGCCCTTGGTGGCGATCGGGACACCGGCGATCTGGATGCCCAGGGTCATACAGGTGATCCATGCGGTGCCGAGGACCAGCGTCGTACGGGTGGCGATGTGACGATGGCCGACCATCAGGTTCGTCACCCGCACCATCGCGAGCGTCATCAGGACGAGCACCGCGATGAACAGGACCAGCACTCCGACCACCGCGAGCACCTGCCCGGTGCGGCCGAAGGACTCCCGGACGAACTCAGCCGCGTCGTCCAGCAGGATCCAGTCCAGGACCAGGTCGAAGGGGCGGGCCAGCACCGAGTAGAAGCCCATGTCGATGAACTTCAGGACGGTGAGCAGACCGAGGAACACACCCGACGCCACCGTCATCAGCCGCCGTGACCGCGGCGGCACCGCAAGCAGCAGGCCCGCCAGCAGGATGCCCTCGGCGGGCAGACGGAAGAACGCGTCGGGACCGAGCCGTTCGAGACGGTTCGGCACGAGCAGCGCGAAGAGCAGGAGCGCGGCGGCCAGTACGGTCGTGCCTACGGTGACACCGCGTGCCGTACGGGGGTAACGCCGCCGCCAGCCGAACCAGCCGGGCTTGGTCGAGGAACCGGAAGGCTCGGCGGGCTCGGCCGTCCCGGACTCACCGGCATCCTCCCCGGCCTCGGTCGCCGCGACAGCCTCAGACTCACCGGCACCGTCCCCGGCCTCGGCCGTCCCGACCTCCCGCGTCGCCTCCGACGCCTCTGTCGTCCCCGCTTCTTCCGACTCCCGTGTTGCAGCCTGCGTTGCCTCCTGTGACACCCGGAGGACCTCCCGTGCGGTCGTGCGATGGCATGGCGAACAGCGCCCGATGACCGAGCCTGCCACCACGAGTACGTCCGCACGTCACCTTAGGTTCAATCAGGCCTGCCCGGAATTCACCCGTCCGCCGCCACCGCGACCTCCCGCGCCCACCGGTAGTCCGCCTTCCCGCTGGGCGAGCGCCGGATGGAGTCGGCGATCACCAGTTGGCGGGGGATCTTGTAACCCGCGAGGTGGGAGCGGCAGTGCGTCTGAATGTCGGCAAGGGACGGCCGCCCCGCACCCGCCCGCAATTGCACCACCGCAGCCACATGGTGCCCCCACTTCGCGTCCGGCACCCCGGCCACCAGCGCGTCGTACACATCGGGGTGGGACTTCAGCGCCTGCTCGACCTCCTCCGGGTACACCTTCTCGCCCCCGGTGTTGATGCACTGCGAGCCGCGTCCGAGCACGGTGACCACGCCGTCCCCGTCGACCGTGGCCATGTCGCCGAGGAGTACCCACCGCTGGCCGTCCCTCTCGAAGAAGGTCTCGGCCGTTTTCCCCGCATCGTTGTAGTAGCCGAGCGGGACGTGGCCGCACTGGGCCACCCGTCCCACCTCGCCGACGGCGACCGGCTCATGGGTCGCCGGGTCCACGACCTGCGTACGGGAGTTGACGCGGATACGGAAGCCGCGCTCGGGGCCGGAGTCCTCGGTGGCCGTGCCGTTGAAGCCGGACTCCGAGGACCCGAAGTTGTTCAGCAGCATGACGTTCGGGACGAGTTCCTGGAACTGCCGGCGCACCGTGTCCGACATGATCGCCCCGGACGACGACACGCTGAACATCGAGGAGCAGTCGGTGCCTTTGAGGGGCCCGCTCAGCGCGTCCACCAGCGGCCGCAGCATCGCGTCGCCGACCAGGGACACGCTGGTGACCTTCTCCTTCTCGATCGTGCGCAGGACGTCTTCCGGCGCGAACTTGCGGTGGATCACGATGCGCTGGCCGAAGTTGAAGCCGATGAAGGCGGTCAGCGTGGACGTCCCGTGCATCAGCGGGGCCGTGGGGAAGAAGGTGATGCCGTCACCGCCCGCCGCCACGCGCTCGGCGAGTTCCTCCGGCTTCTGCACCGGTTCGCCGGTCGGGGCGCCGCCGCCGAGACCGGAGAAGAACAGGTCCTCCTGGCGCCACATCACACCCTTGGGCATCCCGGTCGTCCCGCCGGTGTAGATGATGAACTGGTCGTCGCCCGACCGCCCCGGGAACCCCCGCTCCGGCGACCCGGCGGCCTCGGCGTCCGTGAAGGACAGGGCGGGCACGACCGGACCGCCTTCGGCAGCCCCCACCCGCACCAGATGCCGCAACCCCGCCACCCGCGGCAGCGCCGCCGCCACCCGCTCCGTGAACTCCGCCTCGAAGACCAGGGCCACCAGATCGGCGTCCCGGTAGAGGTACACCAACTCCTCTTCCACATAGCGGTAGTTGACATTGACCGGGACGATCCGTGCCTTCAGGCAGCCCAGCACCGTCTGCAGGTACTCGATGCCGTTGTAGAGATGGAGCCCGAGGTGCTCGCCGGGGCGGATCCCGCTGTCGAGCAGATGGTGACCGATCCGGTTGGCGGCCGCGTCCAATTCGGCGTACGTCAATCGGCGCTCCGCACCCGTGCCCGGATGATCGATGTACACGAGCGCCTCGCGGTCCGGAACCGCGTCGACGACCGACTCGAACAGGTCGGCAAGGTTGTACTCCACCGTTCCTCCTGCCCTCGCTCTCCACCGGTGCCGGTCATCAGAGCAAAGGGCGGCACAACTGTGAAGGGTCCGCGCACAAGAAATCTGACTACCTGTCAGAAAACCCTTGAAGTGCCCAGGCGCCTCCTGCAACCTGTTCTCGTTCTTTCAGAGGGGAGATGGGCGATGGGTGGGACGGAACACCTCACCGTGCGACGTGAAGGCGCCACACTGGTGCTCACGCTGAACAGGCCGGAAGCCAAGAACGCGCTCTCGTTGGCCATGCTCGTCGGCCTCTACGACGGCTGGCTCGAAGCCGACGCCGACGACACGGTCCGCTCGGTCGTGTTCACAGGTGCGGGCGGCTCGTTCTGCGCGGGCATGGACCTCAAGGCGCTGGCCGGCCAGGGCATGGAGGGGGAGCGGTACCGCGACCGGCTCAAGGCCGATCCCGACCTGCACTGGAAGGCGATGCTGCGCCACCACCGGCCCCGCAAACCGGTGATCGCCGCCGTCGAGGGGTACTGCGTCGCCGGGGGCACCGAGATGCTCCAGGGCACCGACATCCGCGTCGCGGGCGAGTCGGCCACCTTCGGGCTGTTCGAAGTGAAGCGCGGGCTGTTCCCGATCGGCGGCTCCACGGTCCGGCTGCAACGGCAGATCCCGCGCACCCACGCCCTGGAGATGCTCCTCACCGGACGCCCGTACAGCGCCCGTGAGGCCGCCGGCATCGGCCTGATCGGGCATGTCGTCCCCGACGGCACGGCACTGGACAAGGCCCTGGAGATCGCCGAACAGATCAACGCCTGCGGCCCGCTCGCCGTAGAGGCCGTCAAGGCGTCCGTCTACGACACCGCCGAGATGACCGAGACCGACGGCCTCGCCGCCGAACTCAAGCGCGGCTGGCCCGTCTTCGACACGGCCGACGCCAAGGAAGGCGCCCGTGCCTTCGCGGAGAAGCGGTCACCCCACTACAAGCGTGCGTAGCCGCTGCGCTTGGCTTCGGCCGAGAAGGCCGTGGGGCACCGCGGGACCGTCGTGGCTGGTCGCGCAGTTCCCCGCGCCCCTTACGGGGCGCTCTCGCATCCCGCTCTCCGGAGGAGGCACGCCCCCGATGCCCGAAGTCCTCAAGGCCCCGTTGACCGTTGAGTTCCCCTTCACCCGCTCCCTAGGCCCCGTCCAGAGCGCCTTCCTCACCGGCCTACGCGAACGCGTCGTGCTCGGCGTGCGCACCGGCCACGGACGCACCCTCGTCCCACCCGTCGAGTACGACCCCGTCACCGCCGAGGAGATCCACGACCTGGTCGAGGTCGCCCCCACGGGCACGGTCACCACCTGGGCCTGGAACCACGCCCCCCGCCGCGACCAGCCCCTCGACACCCCCTTCGCCTGGGTCCTGGTCCGCCTCGACGGCGCCGACACCGCCCTCCTGCACGCCCTCGACGCCCCCGGCCCCGACGCCGTGCACACCGGCATGCGGGTCCGGATCCGCTGGGCGGAGGAACGCAGCGGCGCGATCACGGACATCGCCTGCTTCGAGCCCCACGACGGTGATCCAGTGCAAGCGGCGGGCCACAGTGGCGTGTTCACGAACCCGGTCACCGGCATAGTCGCCCCCGCCCGACTCGACTACACCTACTCACCCGGCCGCGCCCAGACCGCCTACATCAACGCCCTGGCCGAACACCGCAACGTCGGCGAGCGCTGCCCGTCCTGCCGCAAGGTGTACGTCCCGCCGAGGGGTGCGTGCCCCACATGTGGTCTCGCCACAGTGGAACAAGTCGAAGTGGGTCCCCACGGCACAGTCACCACGTTCTGCATCGTCAACATCAAGGCGAAGAATCTCGACATCGAGGTGCCGTACGTCTACGCCCATATCGCCCTCGACGGCGCCGGCCTCGCCCTGCACGGCCGGATCGGCGGCATCCCCTACGACCAGGTCCGCATGGGCCTGCGCGTCGAACCCGTGTGGACGGAAGGCGCCCGTTACCCCGACCACTACCGGCCCACGGGCGAGGCCGACGCGGACTACGACACCTACAGGGAGCTGCTGTGAACCGCGAGATCGCCGTCGTCGCCTTCGCGCAGACCGACCACCGGCGCACCAGCGAGGAGCTCTCCGAGGTGGAGATGCTCATGCCCGTCCTGCACGAGGTGCTCGCGCGGACCGGCCTGAAGACGTCCGACATCGGTTTCACCTGCTCCGGCTCCAGCGACTACCTCGCCGGCCGTGCCTTCTCCTTCACCCTCGCCCTCGACGGCGTGGGCGCCTGGCCGCCGATCGCCGAGTCACATGTCGAGATGGACGGCGCCTGGGCGCTGTACGAGGCCTGGACCAAGCTGCTCACCGGGGATGCCGACACAGCGCTCGTCTACTCCTACGGCAAGTCCTCACCCGGTTCCCTGCGCGACGTCCTCACCCGCCAGCTCGACCCGTACTACGTCGCCCCGCTCTGGCCCGACTCCGTCGCCCTGGCCGCCCTCCAGGCCCAGGCCCTCATCGACGCGGGCGACACCGACGAACCCGCCCTCGCCTCGGTCGCCGCCCGCAGCCGCACCGACGCCACCGCCAACTCCCATGCCCAGCTGCGGGGTTCGGTGCCGCAGGGGGACTACGTCGTACGACCGCTCCGTACCGGAGACTGCCCGCCCATCGGGGACGGGGCCGCCGCAGTGATCCTCGCGGCGGGGGAGCGGGCCCGTGAGCTGTGCGACCGGCCCGCCTGGATCCGCGGCATCGATCACCGCATCGAGGCTCACAGCCTCGGTGTGCGCGACCTGACCGACTCGCCCTCCACCCGCTTCGCCGCGGAGAAGGCGGGCGCGTTCCAACGGCCCGTCGACACCGCCGAGTTGCACGCGCCCTTCACCTCCCAGGAGGTCGTCCTGCGCAAGGCGCTGAAGCTCGGCGACGGTGTGCGCGTCAACCCGTCCGGCGGGGCGCTCGCCGCGAACCCCGTCATGGCCGCCGGGCTGATCCGCATCGGCGAGGCCGCCGCCCGGGTCCACCGGGGCGAGTCCGACCGCGCCCTCGCGCACGCCACGTCCGGCCCGTGCCTCCAACAGAACCTGGTCGCCGTACTCGAAGGGGATCCGCGATGAGCAAGGAGCCCGTGGCCGTCATAGGCATCGGACAGACCAAGCACGTCGCCGCGCGCCGGGACGTGTCGATCGCCGGGCTCGTCCGGGAGGCCGCGCAAAGGGCGCTGGAGGACGCCGAGTTGACGTGGGCCGACATCGACGCGGTCGTCATCGGCAAGGCGCCCGACTTCTTCGAGGGCGTGATGATGCCCGAGCTGTATCTCGCCGACGCCCTCGGCGCGGTGGGCAAGCCCATGCTCCGGGTGCACACCGCCGGCTCGGTCGGCGGATCCACCGCCCTGGTCGCCGCCAACCTGGTCGCGGCCCGTGTCCACGGCACCGTGCTGACGCTCGCCTTCGAGAAGCAGTCCGAGTCCAACGCCATGTGGGGACTCTCCCTGCCGATCCCCTTCCAGCAGCCCCTGCTCGCCGGGGCCGGCGGGTTCTTCGCGCCGCACGTGCGCGCGTACATGCGACGCAGCGGCGCGCCCGACACGGTCGGCTCACTCGTGGCGTACAAGGACCGGCGCAACGCGCTGAAGAACCCGTACGCCCATCTGCACGAGCACGACATCACGCTGGAGAAGGTCCAGGCCTCGCCCATGCTGTGGGACCCGATCCGGTATTCGGAGACCTGTCCGTCGTCCGACGGGGCGTGCGCGATGGTGCTGACCAACCGCGCCGGGGCCGCCCGCGCGCCCCGGCCGCCCGCCTGGATGCTCGGCGGCGCGATGCGCAGTGAGCCGACCCTCTTCGCCGGCAAGGACGCCGTGTCGCCGCAGGCCGGCAAGGACTGCGCCGCTGATGTTTACCGGCAGGCGGGCATCGCCGACCCGCGCCGCGAGATCGACGCGGTCGAGATGTACGTGCCGTTCTCCTGGTACGAGCCCATGTGGCTGGAGAACCTGGGCTTCGCCGCCGAGGGCGAGGGCTGGAAGCTCACCGAGGCCGGGGTGACCGAGCTGGACGGCGATCTGCCCGTCAACATGTCGGGCGGTGTCCTGTCCACCAACCCCATCGGCGCCTCCGGCATGATCCGCTTCGCGGAGGCGGCCCTCCAGGTGCGCGGCCAGGCCGGGGAACACCAGGTGGACGGGGCCCGCAAGGCACTCGGACACGCCTACGGCGGAGGGTCGCAGTTCTTCTCGATGTGGCTCGTGGGCGCCGAGCCCCCGGACGCCTGAGCGGGCTCCCGGACGCCGGTGGAGACGCCTCCGCAAAGGTCCCCCTCACGTGGCCTGTTGGCACCCGGGACCGATCGCTAGGCTGACCCGCGGACGACGCGAATCGGGAGGAGCACGGACGTGGCCGAGAGCACCACCATCCAGCAGCAGCCGCTCACGGGCTGGGACAAGCCGGAGCTGGACCTCAGCAACGCCGACTGGCACTCGAGCAGCCGTGGCGTGGGGGATGTCCAGATCGCCTTTGTCGAGGGGTTCATCGCGATGCGCAACAGCGGCCGCCCGGAGAGCCCTTCCCTGATCTTCACACCCGCTGAATGGGGTGCGTTCGTGTCGGGTGCGAGGGAGGGCGAGTTCGATCTGACCTGACGGTGGCACTGGAGGTGGGTCGGCGGGCGGTCGTCGTGCGCGTCGGCCGCCTCAGGGCCTGTCCGGGTGTGTTCCGCCCGTTTTTCCGGACACGCGACCTCGGTAACCCCGCGTGGGCCGATGCCTGAGCCAGGCTGGCCCATGGCGGACAAGGTCGTCATCCGGAGGCGAGGAACCCATGAGCACCCTGCCGGTCATCGCGGCGGTCGACGGTTCGGACGACAGCCTGGTCGCCCTGGACTGGGCCTTCGGGGCCGCCCTGCTGCGCGGGGTGCCGTTGCGGGTGGTGCATGTACAGCAGTTCGCCGCCTGGGCCGGGCCCGAGATCCTCCCAGCGGGACAGCCGGCGACCGAGGACGATCCCGTCCTCCAGGCGGTGCGCCAGTACCTGCGGGGGCGCGACGAGCGACCTGAGACGGAGTACCAGGCCCTGGAGGGAACGCCCGGTGCGACGTTGCCCCAACTGAGTTCCACCGCCCAGCTGTTGGTCCTGGGCAGCCGTGGCCGCGGCGGCTTCGCGAGCCTGCTGCTCGGCTCCAACGGCATGGTCGCCGCACGTGACGCCGAGTGCCCCGTCGTCGTGGTGCCCAAGCCCGGGCGCCAGGTCCACGACGACATGCCGATCGAACCGGGACCCCGGGTCGTCGTCGGCCTTCAGGTCGACAGCCCCGACGACGCCACCCTGTCCTTCGCCTTCGGGGAAGCCGCCCGGCGCGGTGCCCGGCTCCAGGTCGTCGCCGCCTATACATGGCCCCTGCACCTGTGGACGGCGACCACAGCCCAGGTCGTGCCGCCATGGGGCGACCAGGACGCCGTCGAGGCCGAGACCCGCACCCTCGCGCAGGGCTGCCTCGCCCCTCACCGCGAACGCCACCCGGACGTCCCCGCCGAGCCCTACGTGGCCCCGGGCGACGCGGCGGGCCACCTCGTCGCCGCCTCCAGGGACGCGGCCCTGGTCGTCGTGGGCCGTCACCGGCGCCGTCTACTGGCCCCCGCCCGCATGATGGGCTCGGTCACCCAGGCGGTCCTGCTCCACGCCGCGAGCCCGGTGGCGGTGGTGCCGCCCGCACCGCCGGAGCAGTGAGACCACGGGCGCGGCCAACTCCCGTGGGTGCCAAAGGGGGGGGGGCCGCTGTACAGGCGCGGCGGCGTGTACGCGAGTCCGGCCGTCGATCATGGCCGGCTCGCAGCCGAGGAACCGGGTCAGCCTCCGGCCGCCCGGCCCTCAGGCCCCGGGTTCGTCACGTCGGGAGCAGGCCTCGATCCCCTGCCCTCACGTCACGGAACGGTCCCGGCCACGTACCATGGCGGCATGTCGTTCCTCCGCCGCCGCAGCGCCACGCCCGCCGGGCCCGACTTCGACGTACTGGCCATGGACCCGGGCGACTGGCCCGGCAATCTGGGCGCCGGGCTGCTGCCCGCCCCGGACGGCAGCTGCCAGGGTGTCTTCCTGCGCTACGACCTGTTCGGCGGCCGGGGCCCGGCGATGATCATCGGCAATCTGCCCGAGGGGTCCCCGGCCCGCGAGGTGGTGGAGGGCGAGATCCCGTTCGAGGTCGCACAGCTGCTGCTGGCGCTGGAGAACGAGGAGGAGGTCACCGTCGTCGGCAGCGAGGACGTGCCTGTGATGCAGGGCGACAACCTCCTGATCGTGCGCCGGCTGAAGCTCTCCGAGAGCCGGATCTCCTGCGTCCAGTTCGACCGCAGTGACAATGTGCTGGTCACCATCGCCGCCTGGGACCGCCCCATCACCGACGATCTGTACGCCCTCCTGAAGCCGCTGCCGGCGGAGCTCTTCCAGCAGAGCTGAGGCATCCCGCCCACGACCCCGCTGTTCGGGGTTCCGGACGTGTTGTCATGGCCCTTGTCGCAGAGTCATCGGACCTCTAGCGTCAGGGGTCATGTCGTTTGAGCCGCATGCGTCGCATGAGCCCCACGAGTCGTGTGAATCCCCTGAGCCCCACAGGGTCTCCCGAAGAGTGACCTTGAAGGCCGCAGCCGTCGGTGTCGGAGCGCTCGCCCTGGGAGCCGGTGCCACGGAGGCCGTCGCCGCTGATTCATCCGATGTATCGGGTGGGTCGTCGGTGCTCTGGTACGCCACCCCGGCCGCCGACTGGGAGCGCGAGGCCCTGCCTATCGGCAACGGCGCCCTCGGCGCCATGGTGTTCGGCACCCTCGCCTCCGAACGGCTCCAGTTCAACGAGAAGACCCTCTGGACCGGCGGCCCCGGCTCCACCCAGGGCTACGACCACGGCAACTGGCGCGCACCCCGCCCCGACGCGATCACCGCCGTACAGGACGACCTCGACGCGCACACCACCCTCGACCCGGAAGCGGTGGCCGACCGGCTCGGCCAGCCGAGGGTCGGCTACGGCGCCCATCAGACCTTCGGCGACCTCCACCTCGACCTGCCCGACGCGCCGACGACGCCCCCGGCGGACTACCGCCGTGAACTCGACCTCGACAACGCCGTCGCCTCCGTCGTCTACACCCACCAAGGCGTCCGCCACCAAAGGGACTTCTTCGCCTCCCACCCCGACGGCGTGATCGTCGGACGGCTCACCGCCGACCGGCCCGGCAGCGTCACCTTCACCCTGCGCCACACCTCGCCCCGCACCGACTTCACCGCCACAGCCACCGCCGGCACCCTGACCGTGCGAGGCGCGCTCGCCGACAACGGCCTCCGTTTCGAGGCCCAGGTCCGGGTCCGCGCCCAGGGCGGCACCGTGACCTCGGGCGTCGACGGCACCATCAGCGTGACCGGCGCCGACAGCGCCTGGTTCGTCCTGTCCGCCGGGACGGACTACGCCGACACCTACCCGGACTACCGAGGCCCGGACCCGCACACCGCCGTCAGCCGCGCCCTGCGAGAAGCGGGCGACCGATACCAGTCCCTGCTGGTCAGACACGTCCGCGACCACCGAGCCCTCTTCGGCCGCGTGCGCCTCGACATCGGCCAGTCACTCCCCGCGGACGTCCCCACCGACCGCCTCCTGGCCTCGTACACCGGCGGGACCAGCGCGGCCGACCGCGCCCTGGAAGCCCTCTACTTCCAGTACGGCCGCTACCTGCTCATCGCCTCCTCGCGCCCCGGCTCCCTGCCCGCCAACCTCCAGGGCGTCTGGAACAACAGCACCACACCCCCGTGGTCGGCGGACTACCACACCAACATCAACATCCAGATGAACTACTGGCCCGCCGAGGCCGCGAACCTCGCCGAGACGACGGTGCCCTACGACCGTTTCGTCGAGGCCCTCCGTGCGCCGGGACGCCGGACGGCACAGGAGATGTTCGGCTCGCGCGGCTGGGTCGTGCACAACGAGACCAATCCCTACGGATTCACCGGCGTGCACGACTGGGCGACCGCCTTCTGGTTCCCCGAGGCCGCGGCCTGGCTCACCCAGCAGATGTACGAGCACTACAGATTCGGTGGCTCCACCGACTATCTGCGCTCCACCGCGTACCCCGTGATGAAGGAGGCCACCGAGTTCTGGCTCGACAACCTGCGCACCGACCCGCGCGACGGCACCCTCGTCGTCACCCCCAGCTACTCACCCGAGCACGGCGACTTCACCGCCGGCGCCGCCATGTCGCAGCAGATCGTCCACGACCTGCTCACCAACACCCTCGAAGCGTCCCGGATCCTGGGCGACACACCCGACTTCCGCCACCGAGTCGAGGAGGCGCTGGCACGGCTCGACCCCGGCCTGCGCATCGGATCGTGGGGCCAACTCCAGGAATGGAAGGCCGACTTGGACGACGCCGCCGACACCCACCGGCATGTCTCGCACCTGTTCGCCCTGCACCCCGGGCGGCAGATCGAACCCGGCAGCCGCTGGGCCGAGGCAGCCAAGGTCTCCCTGACCGCACGCGGCGACGGCGGCACCGGCTGGTCCAAGGCCTGGAAGATCAACTTCTGGGCGAGGTTGCACGACGGCGACCACGCCCACAAGATGCTCGGCGAACAGCTCAAGTCCTCCACCCTGCCCAACCTCTGGGACACCCACCCGCCGTTCCAGATCGACGGCAACTTCGGCGCCACCTCGGGCATTGTGGAGATGCTTCTGCAGAGCCAGCACGACATCATCGAGGTATTGCCCGCCCTACCCGCCGCTTGGCCGACCGGCTCGGTGCACGGCCTGCGCGCCCGCGGCGGCGCCACGCTCGACGTCGACTGGGCGGACGGACGGGTCACCCGCATCGCCCTGAGGGCGACCCGAACCCGTGAACTCACCCTTCGGAGCGACCTGTTCGAGGGCGGGCGACTGACGCTCAGAGCGGTCGCCGGGCGCCGCTACGTCTGGGGGACGTAGGTGCCCGAAGGCACCACCCGCACATCCGCCGCCCGCACATACCCCACCCGGTGACCGAACTGGATCTCGTAGTACTGATCCTTGCCGGTCACCACCTGGTGCGAGGCCTCGTCGAAGTCCACCGCGTAGTAGTACTCGCCCGGCATCTTGCCGCCGACCACATACTGCTGGCCGGCCGGCAAGGTGTACGGCAGCTCCGACACCGTCTGGACCGGGACGTCCGCCGGATAGGCGGAGGCCTCGGGGTAGGGGCGCCCGTACACCGGGACGCTCGTCAGGCCCTCCCTCGGCATCACCACCGGCCCGGCCGCGTGCACCGCGGTCGGGTTCGACCTCGGGTTCCTGAACCACGCCTTCTCGCCCCGGAACCAGATCGCCGTCCAGTCGCCCTCCCGCCCTGCGACCGCGTACTGCTGTCCGGTCGAGACCCGCGAGGACAGGTCGTTCACGCCCTTGGTGGGGGTGGAGCCCAGACCGATGTCCTTGAGCAGCGGATACGACTCACCGGGCCCGGAGTACAGCCGCACCGCGCTCGAACCGTGGTCCGCGCAGGGCTCGCCCGCGGTGACACAGCCGGTGTACTCCGGCCGATTGGTGGCGTAGTCGGGGCGGATCGTCACCAGGCCGCCGTACGGACCCGCGGTGGGCACGATGGGGCGGCCGAGCAGTTCGAAGTAGTGCCGCCAGTCCCAGTACGGGCCCGGGTCGGTGTGCATACCGCTGATCGTCGACGTGGTCGCACCCGGCACGGTGTCATGGCCGAGGATGTGCTGCCGGTCCAGCGGGATGCCGTACCGCTTGGAGAGGTAGGACACCAGGCGGGCCGAGGAGCGGTACATCGCCTCCGTGTACCAGGCGTCCGGCCGGGCCAGGAAGCCCTCGTGCTCCAGACCGATCGACTTGGCGTTGATGGCCCAGTTGCCCGCGTGCCAGGCCACATCCTTGGCCTTCACATGCTGGGCGATATGCCCATCCGTGGAGCGCAGTGTGTATTGCCAGGACACATAGGTGGGGTCCTGCACCATATTGAGGACGCCCTCCCAGGCGCCCTCCGTGTCATGGATGACGATGTACTCGATGCGCTGGGAGGCCGGACGGTCGCCCAGGTCGTGGTTGCCGTAGTCGTCCTCCCCGAACTCCTCGTACGGTGCCGGGACCCACTCGCAGGACACCGTCGGCGGGCACTCGGTCTCCGTGGTGTCGAGCGTGCGCAGCCCCGCCCGCCGCAACTGCCCGGCGTCGGGCGACAACCGCGGCTGGGCGGCCAGCGCCACCAGCTGGCCCGAGTCCGTCTCCCGCTCCTGCCCGGTGCGCAGCACGTCATAGACGTCGTTCGCGTACGCCGTGGCCGTCGCGGTGTCATCGGCGCCGGAGAAGCGGGCCACCGCGCCGTACCAGTCCGCCGGGTCGGAGCTGAGCGGTCCGCCCAGCTCCTTCTGCGCGGCGGCGAGCAGCGCGGCGCCGCCGGCCACATTGGCGGCCGGATCCGTACGCAGCTCCTTCGGGCTCAGCCCGGTCAGTTCGGCCGCCTTCGGGAGCGTCCTGAGGCGGGCCGGGATCTTGGTGGACTTCGGCGGTTTCGTCTCGGGGGTGAGGGCCGGGCGGGCACTGTCGCCGCGGGCGTCCTCCGTGCCGTCGCCGTGGTGGGTCGCGGTCGCGGACTCGGCGAGGGCGGTGCGGGCGTCGGTGAGATGCATCGGGCCGTAGCCGCCGGTCACGCTGGGCGCCCCGGCGTGCGCGTCCCAGCGGGACTGCAGATAGGAGACACCGAGCAGGACGCTCTGCGGCACGTGGTACTCGGCGGCGGCGGAGGTGAAGGCCGACTGCAGGCCGTGCTCCGAGCGCCGGGCGTCGGACGGGGCCGCGCCGAGCAGGGGGAACAGCAGGGTCGCAGCGGCCAGGGCGGTGACGGATCCTCGCAAAGCAGCCTCCTGGGACGGTCGGGCGCGCTGAGCCGTACGGGCCGGGTGTGGGTCTGTGGTACCCGCTGTCCGACGATCCGTCAATCATGCCAAGAGGCGGGAGAATTGCCTTGTCAACGAGGCCTCCCGGGTGTTTCCGCTACGCCGACCGGGTGTTCGGCCGTCCGGCCGGGCATACGAAAGTCCGCGGTCCGCCGCTGTCTCCAGGGCGTACCGCGGACCATCGTCCCCGTCAGCGAGTGCCGACCGCCGCACGCACGGCCCGCCGGGCCAGCTGGCAGTCGTCGTGCAGCCGCCTCAACAGCAGCCGCTGTTCCTCGCCGGACGGCGCAGCACCCGGGTGGGCCACTCCCGATGCCGCCGGGGTCGAGTCGTGCATCGAACGCTGCACGGCCGTCTCATACGTACGGATCTCGCGGGTCAGCACCAGCATCAGGTTCACCAGGAACGCGTCCCGGGAAGCCGGACCCGCCGACTGCGCGATCTGGCTGATCTGCCGTCGGGCCACCGGTGCGTCCCCGAGCACCGACCACAGCGTGGCCAGGTCGTAGCCCGGCAGGTACCAGCCCGCGTGCTCCCAGTCCACCAGCACTGGACCGGCCGGTGAGAGCAGGATGTTCGACAGCAGCGCGTCGCCGTGGCAGAACTGGCCCATGCCCTGCCGGCCCGCGCCCGCCGCGATGCCGTGCAGCAGCTTCTGCAGATCGCCCATGTCCCGGTCGGTGAGCAGACCCAGCTCGTGGTACCGGGAGATCTTGGACGCGTACTCGAGCGGAGCGTCGAACGTGCCCGCCGGCGGCCGCCAGGCGTTGAGCCGGCAGATCGCGCCGAGTGCCGCCCTGATGTCCGCACGCGGCGGTACCTCTGCCGGGTGCCGCTGAAGGGCCGCCACTCGTCCCGGCATCCGCTCGATGACGAGGGTGCAGTTGTCCGGATCCGCCGCGATCAGTCTCGGCACACGCACCGGGGGGCGGTGCCGGACGAACGCGCGGTATGCCGCTATCTCGTGCCGGATCCGCTCGGCCCAGGCCGGCGAGTGGTCAAGTAAACACTTGGCGACGGCCGTGCTGCGCCCGGTCGTGCCGACCAGGAGTACGGACCGCCCGCTGCGGCGCAGCACCTGGACCGGCGCGAACTCCGGGCAGATCCGGTGCACCGACGCGATCGCCGAACGCAGCTGGGCGCCCTGGGGGCCGGACAAGTCGAGTCTCCCGCTGAGCGGTTGGGTGCCGAGCCCCGCGGCGCGCGGCGGCCGGCCCGCACCGAGCACGGGGGCGGGTGCCGACCGGGCGGGGGCGAGATAGGGGCCGCTGCCCGCCGGGCGGGCACGCAGCGACCGGGGCGGTGCGGACACGGAGGACGATGCTGCGTACATGGGAGAAACAGATCCCTTCGTGTGCCTGCGAAGTCAAAGCGCTGCCCGATCCGGCCGCCCGGGTGCACCCTGGGGAATGCTCCCTCGTACTCAAAAGGCGACCGGGTCGGGGTGGCGCGTTCCTACCTGACACCCGATGCGCAGTGGCACACCATCTGGCGGACCCTGGCGAACCCTGGCGAATAGTCCCGAGGCAACTCTCCCGGGGCTACTGTCAACTCAGCCGAGAACCTGGGGGCTTGACGTGAGCGGAGAACCCAACACCCGCCTATCGGACCTGTTCGGCCTGGCCGGCTGGTCCAAGGGCGAGCTCGCGAGGCTGGTCAACCGGCAGGCGGCGGCCATGGGCCACCCCCAGCTGGCGACCGACACCTCGCGGGTGCGGCGGTGGATCGACATGGGAGAGATCCCGCGCGATCCGGTGCCGCGGGTGCTGGCAGCTCTGTTCACCGAGCGTCTCGGCCGTGTCGTGACCATTGAGGACCTAGGTCTGGTCCGGCACGGGCGTGGTGGGAAGCGGCAGGACCCCGGGAGTGTGGAGCATCCCGATGGTGTGCCGTGGGCGCCCGAACGGACCGCCGCGGTCCTCACCGAATTCACGGGAATGGACCTCATGCTCAACCGACGCGGCTTGGTGGGCGCGGGTGCCGCGCTCGCCGCGGGATCCGCACTCAGCAGCGCCATGCACGACTGGCTGCACTCCGACCCGGCCCTCAAGGCCGATGCCCCCCAGTTCGACGACCCCCTGCATGCCGACCCCGCCGGTTTCGACCGGTACGAGGCGGCCCCGATCGGGTCGCAGGAGATCGAGGAACTGGAGCGCTCGGTAGAGGTGTTCCGGGCCTGGGACGCGGCCCGCGGCGGCGGGTTGCAACGCAAGGCAGTCGTGGGCCAGCTCAACGAGGTGGGCGGCATGCTCGCCTACCGACACCCCGAACATCTCCAGCGGCGCCTGTGGGGCGTCGCCGCCAACCTCGCCGTCCTCGCGGGCTGGATGTCGCATGACGTCGGCCTCGAACCCACGGCCCAGAAGTACTTCGTCATCGCCGCCCATGCGGCCCGAGAGGGCGGCGACCGGCCCCGTGCGTCGGAGGCGCTCTCCCGAGCGGCTCGCCAGATGGTGCACCTGGGCCGGCCCGACGACGCACTCGACCTGATGAAACTCGCCCATTCCGGCTCCGGCGAGGAGGTGCTGCCGCGCACCAGGGCCATGTTCCACACCATCGAGGCGTGGGCGCAGGCATCCAAGGGCAAGGGCCAGGCCATGCGCCGAACCCTCGGGCAGGCGGAGGACCTGTTCGTCTCCGACAGGGGCGATGTGCCGCCGCCGAGCTGGATGCAGCTGTTCAACGAGGCGGATCTGTACGGCATGCAGGCCCTGTCCTACCGGACCCTGGCGGAGTACGAGCCGGGCGCGGCGGCACACGCCCAGCACTACGCCGAGAAGGCCCTGGCGCTCCGCGTCGACGCACAGGAACGCTCAAGGATCTTCGACAACCTGTCCATGGCGTCCGCCTGCTTCATCGCGGACGACCCCGAACAGGCCGACCGCTACGCACGGCTGGCCCTGATGTCCATGGGTTCCAACTCGTCCGGCCGCACCTGGGACCGGCTCCGGCAGATGTACCGGCTCACCGCCGAGTACGCCAGTTACCCGAGGATCCATGAGCTGCGGGAGGAGATCCGGTTGGCGCTGCCCAGGGTGAAGAAGCCCGGTGGCGGCAGCGCGCAGGCATAGGGGGCCTGCGCGCCCGGTCGAACCTCTCGGGTGCTAGGACGTCACCCTTGCCATCAGCACGCAGGCGTCGTCCTCGCGCTCACTCGCACCGAACTCGTCCACGACCAGCTGTACACAGTCCTGTGCCGTGCCCGCCTCGCCGAGGCGGGGGCCCAGGGCGAGGATGAGGTTCACGGAGTCCGCTCCGCTGTGCCCCGGCACCAGTCCGTCGGTGTGCAGCAGCAGCAGGTCGCCCACCTCGAGGGTCTCCTCCGCCTGTGCGTACACGGCCCCCGAGGTGGCTCCGAGCAGGACGCCGTCCGGCGCGTTCAGCCTGCGCCCCGTCCCGTCGCGGAACAGCAGCGGGGCGGGGTGTCCGGCCCGCGCCCAGCTGAGGGTGCGGGTGTCGGGGCGGTAGCGACAGCAGACGGCGCTGCCGAGGGCCGGCTGGACGGTGGCGTCGAGTAACTGGTTGAGCCAGGACATCAGTTGCCCCGGCTGGGTGCCGGCCATCGCCATGCCGCGTACGGCGCCCAGCAGGGTCGCCATGCCGGATGCCACGGCGACTCCGTGGCCGGTGAGGTCGCCGACGCTCAACAGCGTCTCGCCGTCGGCCAGTTCGAGCGCGTCGTACCAGTCGCCGCCGATCAGCGCGCTCGTCGACGAGGGGAGGTGGTGGGCCGCCAGGTCCAGAGTCTCGGGGCCCCGGTGCGGGAGCCGCAGGGAGCCACGCCACGGCGGCAGCACGGCCTCCTGCAGCTCGACCGCGAGCCGGTGCTCGGTCTGCGCCCGGTGCCGGTCGCGCTGGAGCGAGTCACGGGTCTCGCTCACGGCGCGCTGACTCCGGCGCAGTTCACTGACGTCCCGCAGCACGGCCCACATCGAGGCGGTGCTGCCGTCGGCGTCGAGCACGGGTTCGCCCATCATGTGCACCGTACGGACCTCGCCGTCCGGCCGTACGATCCGGAACTCGCCGTCGATGGGCTTGGCGTCGACCAGGCAGTCGGTGACCATCGCCGTCAGCTTCGGCCGGTCCTCGTCGAGCACCACGGAGGGCAGCTCGTCGAGGGTGAGCGGTGCCGTCGCGGGGTCGCGCCCCAGGATCTGGTAGAGCTCGCCGGACCAACCGGCCTCGTCCGTGAGGAGGTTCCACTCCGCGCTGCCGACCCGGCTGAGCAGTGAGTCGCTCCGGGGCGCGGGTGCCGGCCCGTCGCGCAGCTGCCCGAGGTGCTCGTCGAGGTCGTTCAGCTGGTGCAGCGCGAGGTCGTACAGCGCCCGCTGCCACCGCTCCCGCGGATCCGAACCGTCGCTCCGGGCGTCCCGGCGTACGGCGTCGACGTCGCCCTTGAGGCGTCGCGTCTGCGATATGAGCGCATCGACCGAGCCGCGTCCGGGCGGCTGAGCGGCGGGGTGGTCCGCAGAGAGATGGGGCGGCATGACGCACTCCGAGGCGGGGACGGTACGACCAAGGCTGACGGAAGGACCGTTACGACTGTTGCACAGCCCGCGACGCCCTGTAAGGGATTTGGCAACACCCGATTCGGTGGTGCGCCCGGCATATGCCAGAGTCTCCTCAAAGGGCTCGTGTGGTGCGAACGGCGTACGTCGCCGACGGGGTCAAGTCGTAGGTGGCGTACGGGATTTGATGGGTCTGTGGGGCGATCGTACGGCCCTCATGCGCATGTTCGACGGCCGCATGTTCAAGGTGTGGAGCGGCGGTGGCCGTGGGTTGTCCGGGCCCCGTCATGGGGAGTGACGCAGCTCACAAAATTCATGTGCCTCTCGGTGTAATGCGAAGGGCGTCTGCGGAGTCGTAAAAGCACAGCGGCAAAAACCGTCCGACCGCCGACCCGCAGGGGAGACCGCCCATGGACATCGCCCTCCAGCAGCCCGTCCGCGCCCGGCTCATCACCGGTGAGGAGCGGGAGGTCCCGGTGCCCGCCACGCTGCGGTACGCCTCGACGGACCCGCTGGCGGTGTATGTCGACTTCCCGGGCGATGTCTCCCTCGACGGTCAGGGCGCCACCTGGACCTTCGCGCGCGGACTGCTGGAGGCGGGGCTGCGCGGCCCGGCCGGTGACGGGGACGTGCACATCTGGCCGTGCGGCCAGGACCGGACGGTCGTGGAACTGCACTCGCCGTACGGCATGGCCCTGCTCCAGTTCGACACCGCGGCCCTGAACCGTTTCCTGCTGCGCACCTACGCCGTGGTCGCGGCCGGTGAGGAGGATCTGGAGGCGGTCGTGGAGCGCGGGCTGAGCGCGCTCTTCGGCGGCGTGTGAGGAGGCGGCCGAGCCCGCCGCTGTGCCTCCTCCTCACCCGACCGGGGTCAGTACCGCAGCACTCCGGCGATCCCTTGTGAATCGCTCAGGCTGCCGTCCGGTACGAAGCGGACCTCGGCGCCGGTCTCCAGGCACTGCTCGACGATCTCGTCCACGATGTCCTCGCGGGCGTCGAGTTCGCCGCTCACGGCCGGGATCAGATGGTCGCCCTCCTCGCCGCGCACCGTGATCCGGTAGTTCTCCTCCACGGCCAGCAGCCGGATCCGGCCCTCGCGGGCGCTGTGCCAGACCTCGTCGACCCCGGCCGCGTACGCCTTGTGCCCGTGGGCGGATTCGAGTTCGCGCAGGACATCGTCGGTGCTCCTGCGGATCTCGGCGGTGATCCGCGGCCGGATCGCCTGCCACACCGCCTCGCGGGTGCCGTGCGCGAGCCCGCCGTGCGGGATGTGCACCCCGGCCTTGGTGGCGCCGCCGATCTCGCTCAGCAGGGACAGCGCCGCCTGCTCGCCGGTGATGTAGAGCGGCCGCGGTTCGCGCCGCAGGATCGTGCTCATGGCCGAGTCGGCGTCCTTGAGGAAGTGGCGGGTGCCCTCGTCGCGGAACGTGCTCGGAGTGTCGCCGATCTGCTCCCGGCGCTCGGCGTCGAAGTTCTCCACGGTCCGGGTCAGCGGGAAGCCGCCCAGGCGCGCCTCGGTGATGCGGTCCAGATTGCCGTTCCACAGGGCGACGCGGTCGGCGGAGACCGACAGGACCCAGTAGGGCCGCTCGGCGGCGTGCGCGGAGACCAGGTTGCGGGTGAGGAAGGTGTCCGAGAGCACCACGCGCTCGGGCACGGAACGGGCGAGCGACCACACCTGGTGCTCACCGGGCGCGGCGAAGATCACCAGGCCGTCCTCGGCATAGGTGAGATCGACCTCGGCGAGGGCCTGGTCGAGCTGGCGCTCGACGTCCGTCCGTCGCTCGCGGGTGACCGAGGGATCGGCCTCCAGCTGCTTCTTGGCCTCGGCCACGACATTGCGCAGCCGGACCTGGTCCTGGGCCCGGTAGGGCTCTCGGCGATGCGTCGGCGTCAGCACGGACACGGCCGGATACGGGCGCGGGCGCCGCAGCTCGATCAGCGTTGTGGGACTGAGTGCGTGCTCCATAAGAGCACGATAGGGCCGTTTCACCGATCGGGCATTAGGGGCAATCCCATCCGCGATCCCCGCACCCGGACCCCGCCCTACTCGGAGTCGTCCTCAGGCCCGCAGGAACTGCCGTCGGGAGGCAGCGTGCCGTACAGCAGGAATGTGTCGACCTTGTTGTGCACACACTTGGAAGAGGCGTAACCGGTATGGCCGTTGCCCTTGTTGTCGAGCACCACGGCCGAGGAGCCGAGCCGCCGTGCCGTCTCCACGGTCCAGCGGTACGGCGTCGCCGGGTCGCCGCGGGTGCCCACGAGAAGCATCTTCGGCGTGGACACGTCCTTGACCTCGTCGCGGATGAAGTCCGTGCCCCTGGGGCGGCCGTAGCACGTCAGCACTCCGCTGAGCTGGTACGGCCCGAAGACGGGTGAGGCCTGCTTGTACTTGGCGCTCAGCCGGTCGAGGTTGTCGACGATCTGCCGTCCCGTCGGGCGGTCGGGGTCGTCGGCGCAGTTGATCGCCATCAGGGCGGCGGGCATGTTGTCGAGGGGGACGTCCTCCTGGTCCACCAGGCCGCCGTCGGGGTCGTCGGTCTCCTCGCGCCGCGCGGGCGCCGCCCCGCCGGACGCGAAGGTCTCGATGGCGTTGGTGTCGCCGTCCTCGACGAGCGAGGCCAGGGCGCGCTCCAGGGAGGGCCACAACTCCTGGCTGTAGAGGGCCTGTCCCATGGCGCTGACCAGGTCCTGCCCGGTGAAGGGCTCACCGAAGGCCGACGGCACGGGATCCGCGTCCAGCGCGTCGACGAGCCGCACGACCTGCTTGCGGGCCTCACGCGCGTCCGTCCCGAACGGACAGGCGATGTCGTTCACGCACCAGTTGACGAACTCGTCCAGTGCCTGCTGCTGCCCTCGTGCGCTCACCGCGCCCTGCTCGGTCAGCGGCTCAGTCAGGGTGTCCACGCCGTCCAGCACGAACCGGCCGACCTTCTCGGGGAACTGGGCGGCGTACACCGCGCCCAGCCGCGTTCCGTACGAGAAGCCCAGGTAGTTGAGCTTGTCGTCGCCGAGGGCCTGACGCATCACATCCATGTCGCGCGAGGCGTTGACCGTGCCTATGTGGGGCAGCACGGGCCCGGAGTGGCGGGCGCAGATGGCAGCCGCCTTCCTCAGCTGGGCCAGCACGGCCTGCGGATCCCGGCCCAGTTCCGAGCTGTCGTCCGGCAGGTCGATCTCCTCCTCGCCGTCGCCGCAGCTGACCGGGGAGGACCTGCCGACGCCACGCGGATCGAACGTCACGATGTCGTAGTTGTCCGTCAGCCCCATGAACTCCTTGCCGCCGGCCATGAACTCGGGGACGCCGGAGCCGCCCGGTCCGCCGAAGTTCAGCAGCACCGAGCCGTGCTTGTCGCCGGTGGCCCGGAAGCGGGCGAGCGCGAGATCGAGCTTGCCCGCGCGCGGGTGGGCGTAGTCGAGGGGGACGGTGACCTTGCCGCACTGGAGATCCTTCGGCAGTCCTTCGCCCGGACACTTCGCCCAGGTGACCTTCTGCTGGTAGAAGCGGGTCAGGTCGGGCTCCGGGTCGTCCGTGGCCGCGGTCAGGCCCGTGCCGAGCAGGGCGAGACCGACCGAGCCGATGACCGCGCAGCGTCGCAGCATGGACCGCGTGGACAGCTTGGCCAGCATGGATGCCTCCAGGACGCCCGTCGCGGACCGGGAAACGGCGTCCTCGATCACGATAAGCGGGCCCCGGAGGGCACGCCTCCCGGCGAGCGGCATCGCCCCAGCTGCCGTACCCTGCGCGCTTGCGTTCTTATCGGGCGTTTTTGCCACTAGTTCGACAAGCGTGCCACTCGATGGGGTGAAAGGCCGATAAGCCATAACTCTCATGGTTCGTCTGCGTTTTATCCGATGCGGGCGACTGCCCGTGACCAAGTCTGGAAGGCAGGGAACCTATGAGACGGGTTACCCGAAACGGTGTGATCGCCTTCGCCGCGTCCGGGGCGATGGCTGTGACGGTGCCGGTGTCCGCCGCTTTTGCGGCAGATGCTGCCTCCGCGGCGGACGGCGCCGCGGCCGACTCTCCGGGGCTGCTGGCCGGGAACACCCTTCAGATCCCGGTGCACGTCCCGGTGAACGTGTGCGGGAACACCGTGAACGTGGTGGGGCTGCTCAACCCGGCCGTGGGAAACAAGTGCACCAATGAGGACGGTGGGGCCAAGCCGGGCACCTCGTCGCGCAGCGGTGCCTCGGCCAAGGGGAGCGGAAAGGATTCGCCGGGCGTGGGGTCCGGCAATGTCCTGGAGCTGCCCGTCCACGTCCCGGTCAACGTCAGCGGCAACAGCGTGAACGTGGTCGGCGCAGGCAACGCGGCGATCGGCAACGAGTCGGTGAACGGCCCCGGCAAGCAGCCGCCCCGCACCAGGCCCGCCCCCAAGCCCTCGGTGCCCCGGGCCCACCACCCGCGGCCGGTGCCGCCCGCCCATGTGCCGCACGGCCCCGGGTTCGCCCTCGCCCACACCGGCGCGGACCTGACCACCCCCGCCGCCGCGGGCGCCACGGCCCTCGTCCTGGGCGGGGCCGTCCTGTACCGCCGCTTCCGCCCGAAGGCGGTGCGCTGACCCGCGTCGTACGAGCGGTACGGCAGGCCCCACCGGGGAGTCGAGCGGTGGGGCCTTTGTCGTACGGCGTCGGAACATTCGTTCCGCGAGTCACCTGTGTCCCGCGGCAAAGGCTTGATCATGTCGTGACGCCCACCTTGAAGATCCGCGAGGATGCTGCGTGCGCGGTCGATCACCGCGCGTACCGACACCCTCAATGGAACGGAGCGCGTTCATGGCCTCATCGGCCCCCGAGGACCTCGTCATCACGCAGGCCGGTGTCGACGACTGGCCGGTCGTCCGTGGCTGGGCCGTCGACGAGGGCTGGAATCCGGGGCTCGCGGACAGTGCGGCCTTCTTCGCCCAGGACCCCGAGGGCTTCTTCATCGGCCGGATCGACGGCGAGCCCGTCTCGGCGATCTCCGTCGTCACCTACGGCTCCGACTACGCGTTCCTGGGCTGGTACCTGGTCCGCCCCGACCTGCGCGGCCGCGGCTTCGGCCTCACCACCTGGAAGACGGCGCTGGCGCACGCGGAGAACCGCACGGTGGGGCTCGACGGGGTCGTCGCGCAGCAGGACAACTACCGCCGCTCCGGCTTCGAGCTCGCGCACCGCACGTTTCGGTACATCGGGACCGCGCCTTCCGCTTCGGCCCCGGCGGACGTCCGCGCCCTACGCCCCGAGGACGTCGAGGACGTCATCGCCTACGACGGTGCCTGTACGCCGGCCGACCGGCCCCGCTTCCTCGCGCAGTGGCTGACCGGCCCCGGACACGAGGCCGTCGTACGCCGCGTCGGTGACCGCGTCACCGGCTACGGGGTGATCCGCCCCGGACACGACTGCCCGCGCATCGGCCCCCTCTTCGCGGACACCCCCGAGGACGCGCGGGCCGTCTTCGCCGCCCTGACCGCCGAAGTGGCCGGCCGTGAGGTCGCCATCGACGTGCCCGAGAACAACCCCGCGGGCGTCGCCCTGGCGGAGGAGGCCGGCTTCTCGCCCTCCTTCGAGACGGCCCGCATGTACACGGGCCCGGTGCGGCCGTTCGCGCGGGAGCGGGTCTTCGGCGTCACGACCTTGGAACTGGGCTAGCCGTTTCGCCGGTGGAACCGGAAGTGCAGCGCCCGGATGTCCTCGGTCAGCTCGGGCACCGGGCCCTCCACGGCCACGCCCGGTGCGACCTCCTGGACCGACAGCGTGCGCACCGGCGGGGCGGGTACGCCCAACTCGGCCAGCCAGCCGCCCAGTTGATCCGACGAGGCGACGTACACGATGCGGCCCAGGCCCACCCACGCGTGCGCGGCCGCGCACATCGGGCAGTGCTCGCCGGAGGTGTAGACGGTCGCGGCGGCCCGCTCCTCGGGTGACATATGGGCGGCGGACCAGCGTGCCAGCTCGAACTCGGGGTGCCGGGTGCGGTCGCCGGAGGCCACGCGGTTGTGGTCCTCGGCGAGCACCTCGCCGTCCGCCCCCACCAGCACCGAACCGAACGGCTCGTCCCCGGCCTCCAGCGCCTCGGCCGCGAGCGCGACACAGCGACGCAGGTGCGGCAGTTCGGTGTCCTTCACGACCATGGCGTACGGCCCTCCTCGCGGCGTGGATCTCTCAGCGCGTCCCATCTTCGCCGACTTATCACCGCCCGGGACGAAAAGGGCTTGCCGTGGCGGTGGCGCGGTGCTGGAGTGAGCGCATGGATCATGCCGGAGTGCTCGCCCTCTTCGACCGGGACATGCGGGAAGGCGCCCGGCCGGACGGCCCCGGCGCGCGGGTCGAGCGGGTGGGCGGGGTCGTCCGCCAGGTGTCGTCCGCGCAGGGCTGGAACGGCGTCGTGTGGTCCGACCTGGACGAGTCGAGCGCGGACGCGGCGATCGCCGCACAGATCGCCCACTTCTCCGGGCTCGGCCTCGCATTCGAGTGGAAGCTCTACGGCCATGACCTCCCGGTGGACCTCGGACAGCGGCTCGGGCGAGCGGGCTTCACGTCACAGCCCGAGGAGACCCTGATGATCGGGGAGGCCGCCGCCCTCGACCTGGACGCCGAGCCGCCGGACGGCATCCGCGTCCTCCCCGTGACCGACCGGGCCGGTGTCGACCTCGTCGCCGAGGTGCACGAGAAGGCCTTCGGCACCGATGGCTCCCGGCTCCGGCACCAATTGCTCGCCCAGCTCACGCCCGACGCGGACACCGTGGTCGCGGTCATCGCCCTGGCCGGGGACACCCCGGTGAGCGCGGCCCGGATGGAGCTCGTGCCGGGGACGCGGTTCGCGGGGCTGTGGGGAGGCGGGACCGTCGAGGGCTGGCGGGGCCGGGGCATCTACCGGGCACTGGTCGCCCACCGCGGCCGTGCCGCCGTGGCCCGCGGCTACCGGTATCTCCAGGTCGACGCCATGAGCACCAGCCGCCCCATCCTGGAACGGCTCGGCTTCGAACCGCTGACCACCACCACGCCTTACGTGTACACGCCGTAGGCCCTGAAACACCGAGCCGCTCGATCGCCCGGACTTCACCCCGGCCCGGATGTCACATCCGCGCCCCGCCGATTCGTCGCACATATATGACGACGAACCACAGCGAAGGCAACAGTCAGAGCCGGACAGTCCTCCTCGCGGGCGCGGGCGGTGTCCTCGGCCGGCACATCACCCGCGCCCTGACCGAGGCGGGCCACCAGGTCACCGGCCTCGGACGCGGCCCGCGCAACGACATCCAGGCCGACCTCATGGATCGCGACGCCCTGCTGCGCGCCGTCGACGGACACCGCTTCGACACGGTGATCCACGCCGCGACCGCACTGAGCAGGCCGCCCATGCGCCACCGCGACATGCATGCCACCAACGCGCTGCGCATCGCCGGCACCGCCCACCTCGTCGAGGCCGCGCGGGCCACCGGCGCCCGACGGCTGGTGGCGGAGTCGATGGTCTTCGGATACGGCTACGGCGACCACGGCGAGCGGGTGATCACCGAGGACGATCCCTTCGGCCCGCACGGCCGCTCCCGGGAGCTGGAAGGGCATATCGCCGGGATGCGCACCAAGGAGCAACTCACCTTCGGCACCCCGGGGTTGGAGGGCATCGCACTCCGCTTCGGCCTGTTCTACGGCCCCGGCGGCACCGACGGTCTGCTGCCGATGCTGCGCAAGCGGCAACTCCCCGTCCCCGCCGACCATGGCCGGGTCCTGCCCTGGATCGAGCTCACCGACGCGGCCCGGGCGGTCGTCGCCGCCGTCGAACGGGGGCGGCCCGGGCAGGCGTACAACATCGCCGACCGGACTCCGCTGGGGTTCGGGGCGTATACCCGATGCGTGGCCGAGGAGTTCGGGCTGCCGAAGCCGATGACCGTACCGCTGTGGCTGATGCGGCCCATGTCGTACGCGCACACGGTGATGTCGACGACGCTGCGTGTGTCCACGGCGAAGGCGGAGCGGGAAATCGGCTGGACGCCCGTCCACCCGGCGGCCCGCGACGGCCTCGCCGCGATGCGGGCCGCCGGGGCACTCACCTGAACGGCCCGCCGTCCTGTCGGTCGCGGCGTCAGCGGCGCGCCTTCGTCCGGTCCAGTGCGACCACGCCCACCGCGGCGAGGCCGATCTGGATGAGCCACTCGATCCAGTCGACACCGTCGGTGTCGGCCACGTCGAGGCCGGCCGCGATCGCGGAGCCGAGCAGCGCCGCCACGATGCCTACGAGGATCGTCCACAGGACGCCGATGCGCTGGCGGCCCGGGACCACGAGACGTCCGAGTACACCGATGATGATGCCGATCACTATGGCACTGATGATGCCCGAGATCTCCATTTCGCCCCTCTTCCTCCAGTCCCCGCGGTAATACGGGTTCCCTGCGGAGAGAGGGACAGTCCGTTCCGCTTCAACCGGTGCCCGACGCCTGATCGTTCGCCGCCCCGACCGCCACGTCCCCGACCCACCCGGTCGCGGCCACCACTTCCGCGGCGATGTCGATGACGGTGCGGCCATCGGTCACCACACGCAGCACGTCGGCAGGCGCGTGTTCGTCCAGCAGCCGGGCCTTGCGCGCGCTGCTCCGCACCTCGTGCTCCAGCTCGGAGCCGAGTTCACGCCCGGTGAGCCGCTGTTCGGCCGTGGCGTCGGTGGCGGTCAGCAGCACCCGGATCAGGCGTACGTCGTCCCCCATGGCCCCGCGGAAGATGGGCGCGGCCGTGTCCAGCACGCTCGCGGTGTTGGTGTAGACGAGACGCCGATGCCCGAGCTCGGCGTAGTTCCGCCACACCGCGGCCAGGTTCCGTGCCGTGATGCCGGACCGGTGCGTGTCGTCGGGCGGCGCCGGATGGACGGCGCCCATGAAGTCACCGTCGATCACCGCGTGCGCGATGCGCCCGGCCCGCAGCCGCGCCGAGACCTCCCAGCCGACCGTGGTCTTGCCGACCCCGGCCCGTCCCCCGATCAGCAGTACCTCAGGCTGGTCCATCAGGCCAGCCTGCCCGGGTGCGGGCATGCTTGGCGACAGATTTTCCCCTGCTGAGACGTGGAGGTGCGAATGGCCGAGCGGGTACTCGGTGGCGGAGCCGTGAACCAGGTCGTGCGGATCGGTACGACGGTGCGGCGTACGCCGAGCGAACGGTCCGGGTATGTACGGGAGTTGCTCGCGCTGTTCGAGTCACGCGGGTGGGAAGGGGCCCCGCGCCACATCGGGACCGACGAGCAGGGCCGGGAGGTGTTCGGCTACGTGGAGGGGCGGGCGGCCGTCACCCCTCACGAACGGGCCGCGGCATGCACGGACGCTGGACTCGTACGGGTGGCCCAACTCGTCCGCGCCGTCCACGACATGACCCACGGGACACCTCTGGCCGGCGACCGCGACGTCGTGTGCCACAACGACCTCGCCCCCAAGAACACCGTGTACACCGTGGAAGGCGCCGACTGGTGGCCGACCGCCCTGCTCGACTGGGATCTCGCCGCGCCCGGCGACCGCGTCCATGACCTCGCCCATGTGTGCTGGCAGTACCTGGACCTAGGACCGGGCATCACCGATGTGGGCGAGGCGGCCCGGCGGATCGCGCTGATCTGCGACGCCTACGGGCCGTACGGCGACGGGGAGGGGGTCGTCGACGTGATCCTTTGGTGGCAGGACCGGTGCCGTGAGGGCATCGAGGCCGGTGCCGAGCGTGGCGAGCCGGCCATGGTGCGGCTGATGGAGTGCGGAGCCGTGGACGAGGTGCGGGACGCGTATGCCTGGACGGCTCAACACCGGCGTGAGCTGGGGATGTTCCTGCACTGACGCCCCGGGTCAGGGGCGGTCCACCCAGGAGGTCAACTTGCCGTCGGGGTGGAGGGCGATGTGCAGTCCGTTGTTCTCGCCGTACGCCGCCCGGCCGTCGGCGACGAGGGTGTCCAAGTGCACGCCGTTCGCGAAGACATCGGCCTCGTAGTGGTCGTCCGTGACCCGGTAGATCTTGGCCGTCGTCGACCCGTCCGCCAGGGTCGACGTGCCGATCAGGACGCGCTCGACGACGGGTTCGGGCCCGGGCTTGGCCCCGTCGACCCAGGAGGTGACCCGTCCGCTCGGTTCGAGGGTGATGTGCAGGCCGTTGTGCTGGGCGTGCGTGGGCATGCCCTGGGTGTAGAGGGTCCCGTACTTCACGTCATCGGCCCAGATCTCCGCCTCGTAGCGGTCCTTGCCCGTCTTGTGGACCTTCGCGCGGCTGACCTTGTCCGCGAGTTGCACCGTCTTCACGTACACACGCTTCGCCTCCGTGTGACGGGTCGTGGATGTGACGTCGGCGGAGGACGGCGCGGCGAAGGCGCCGGCGGCCGAGACGGCCAGCGTGGTGGTGACACCGGCGGTGACGAGGGCGGTGCGCAGGGCGCGGGGTGCACGCATCAGTGGGTCGTTCCTTCGGTGGGGTTCGTTCGGTCGTGTTCGACGCTACGGACCGACCATCAAGGGTTCCCGTACGTCATGTAACAACCATTCGACGCATGCTTCTCATCATGGATAAACAGGCACAAAGCGTCCGGCGTTGACATGCAGGTAATTACCTGCATAACGTGGAGTGTGCGATCAGAGAGCGGCGACCCCGCGATGGACAAGGTCTTCAAGGCGCTGGCCGACGAGACGCGCAGACGGCTCCTGGACCGGCTGCACGAGGACAACGGGCAGACGCTGGGGGAGCTGTGCGCGCGTATCGACATGGCGCGTCAGTCGGTGACCCAGCATCTGGGCGTCCTGGAGGCCGCCAACCTGGTCAGCACGGTGCGGCGGGGGAGGGAGAAGCTGCACTACCTCAATCCGGTCCCGCTCCATGAGATCCAGGAGCGGTGGATCGACAAGTTCGAGCGCCCGCGCCTGCGGATGCTCGGGGCAGTGAAACGACGAGCCGAGGAAGCCATGACCGACAAGCCCACATTCGTCTACGTCACCTATATCGAGAGCACGCCCGAGAAGGTCTGGGACGCCCTCACCGACGCGGACCTGACCGCCGCCTACTGGGGCCACAGCAATGTCTCGGACTGGCGGCCCGGATCCCGCTGGGAACATGTCCGTACGGACGGCTCGGGCATCGCCGACGTGGTCGGCACCGTAGTGGAGAGCGAGCGTCCGACCCGGCTGGTCACCACCTGGGCGGCGCCGGACGAGGAGGGGCAGGAGGACAAGTACTCCAGGGTCACCTTCGACATCCAGCGGCACGCCGAGATCGTTCGGCTCACCGTGACCCACGAGGACCTGGCGGACGAGAGTGCGCGTGCCGACGTGTCGTCCGGCTGGCCCGCCGTGCTGTCCAACCTCAAGTCGCTCCTGGAGACCGGCCATGTGCTGCCCCAGGAGCCCTGGCTCATGCCGACGCGCTGACCGGGCCCGCTGAGGTGGGGGCGCGAGAAGGCCGGTCCGTGGTGTGCGGACCGGCCTCGGTGGGCTCCTCTCCGGGTGCCGTCACGACCTCGGGGCGCTCTTCGCCGCCGTGCCGGCGCACATCAGCCCCAGGATCACGGCCAGCGCGCCGATGATGATGTTGTTCACCACGACACCTGCGTCCGGGCTGTCCCCGACGACCCACGGCGCGATGATCATCCAGACGCCTATCGCGCAGAAGGCCCAGCTCAGGCCGTACATGCGTTCAGGAGCCCGGGTGAATCCGAGGGCCAGGAGGCCGATCGCGATACCCACGACCAGGTTGTGGGTCACGAGCGCCGGCTGGCTCGTCGTGTAGTGGAGTATCCAAGGGGACACGGCGCAGTACAGACCGAGCAGGAACACCGGTCCGTCCAGCAGTGTCACATCACGACCCCCGAGCATACGGGCGTAGCGGTCCCGCATTTCGGATACATCGGGGTGGCTGGTCATGTCACCTCTGGTGGGCGAGACGTTGGCCATGACTCGTCTCCTTTGACTCGCAGGCCTGACCGCGTCTGATGCGGTGTGCGGTTGGCGCCGCCTACGGTCATTCTGCGCTTATTTCTTCTTTATGTGTAGAGGTCGACGGGTTCATGACGATGTAAGGGGAGTGAGTCTCCGGAAAAACCGCGTGGGGTCGGGCCGTGGGTGTCGATACCGGCCCGTGCCGTTCGTGTAGGAGGTGAGACACCACCACGACGCCCCAGGAGGCCGTCATGAAGTACTACCTGCTCAATGTGATGCAGCCGGTCGGCGACCCGCCCGCGCCGGACGTCCTCGGCGAGATCGAGAAGAACCTCGACGCCCTCAACCGCGAGCTGCGCGCGGCGGGCGCCTGGGTGTTCGCCGGCGGGCTGCACGGCCCGGAGTCCTCCACCGTGCTGCGACCCCGCGACGGCGACGTTCTGGTCACCGACGGCCCCTACGCCGAGGGCAAGGAGATGCTCGGCGGCATCAGCCTCATCAAGGCGCCCGACCTGGACGCGGCCCTGGAATGGGGACGCAAACTGGCCCTGGCCACCACCCTGCCCATCGAGGTGCGGCCGTTCATGGGCGAAGCCGAGGACTGAGGACTGATGACGAGCCCGGACGTCGAGGCCGTCTTCCGCGCCGAGTACGGCCGTGCGGTCGCCGTCCTCGTCCGCTTCCTCGGCGACATCGACCTCGCCGAGGAAGCGGTCCAGGACGCGTTCACCATCGCCGTACGGCGCTGGCCGCAGACCGGTGTGCCGCCGAGCCCGGCCGGCTGGATCATCACGACCGCCCGCAACCGCGCCGTGGACCGGCTGCGCCGCGAGGCCGGCCGGGACGAACGCCACGCCCAGGCAGCCCTGTTGCACACCCCCGACGCACCCCGCGAGGAGGGCCCCGTGCGCGACGAACGGCTCCGGCTCGTCTTCACCTGCTGCCACCCCGCCCTCGCCGTGCAGGCAAGGGTCGCCCTCACCCTGCGCCTGCTCGGCGGGCTGACCACCGCGCAGATCGCGCGCGCCTTCCTGGTGCCCGAGCCGACGATGGCCCAGCGCCTGGTGCGGGCCAAGGCGAAGATCCGCAACGCCGGGATCCCGTACCGCGTGCCCCGGGACGCCGACCTGCCGGACCGGCTCACGGGGGTGCTGGCCGTCCTCTACCTGATCTTCAATCAGGGGTACGACGGCGAGGCGGAGCTGTGTGCGGAGGCGGTACGGCTCGGCCGGCTGCTGGGCGAACTCATGCCGGACGAGCCCGAGGTGACCGGGCTGCTCGCGCTGATGCTGCTCGTCGAGTCCCGCCGGCCGGCCCGGCAGGACGAACACGGTGTGCTTGTGCCGCTGCCGCAGCAGGACCGGGAGCTCTGGGACCGCGAACTGATCGCCGAGGGGCAGTCGCTGGTCCGCCGCTGCCTGCGCCGGAACAGGCCGGGGCCGTATCAACTCCAGGCCGCCATCCAGGCCGTGCACAGCGACGCACCCACCGCGCAGGCCACGGACTGGGGGCAGATCCGGCGGCTCTACGACCACCTCATGGCCCTCGCTCCGAGCCCGGTCGTGGCCCTCAACCGGGCGGTCGCCGTGGCCGAGACCGACGGTCCTGCCGAGGCCCTCGGCCTGGTGGACGCCCTGGACCTCGACGGCTACCACGTGCTCCACGCCGTCCGCGCCGACCTGCTGCGCCGCCTCGGCCTAGACACGGAGGCCGTGCGGGCGTACGGGAGCGCCATCGAGCTGTCGCAGAACCCGGCGGAGCGTGCGTATCTCGAGCGTCGGCGTAGCGAAGTCAGTGGGTGAACCGTGGCGCAAGTGCCTCGGCCATAGGAGAAACCGCAGGTCAGAGCCCGCTTGAAGGGCACTCAGGTGGCGCAATGACTCAGCAACACCACTGTGCGGACACCGTCGGTATGGTCACCGCATGCCGGCAGAACGAACCCGCGAGCACACCGCGCCGCTCGCCGCCGCCCGCCGTAGGCGGCTGCGCGCGGAGCAGCTCGTCGAGCGGCTGCCCGGTGTCGGCACCGTCGTTGTCGCCGAGAAGCACTCGCACGGTCTCGACCGGCTGATGGGACTCGCGGAAACCCTGCGAGAGCAGGGCCGGGTCACCAACGAGGTGCGCACCATGGGCGCCCCGTCGCCGCGCCCGCACCCGTGGCCGAGCGACTGCGGCTGCGCAGCGGCACCGAGGTGCACTACATCGAGCGGCTCCGCAAGCTGAACGGCCTGCCGCTCTCCCTCGACCTCACCTATCTGCCCCCCGACATCGGCGGCGAACTCATCGGCGCCGACCTGGAGAACCGCGCCGTCACGGCGCTCACCGAGACAGCTCCCGCCGGAGCGGGTCCCGCGCTGGCCCACGCCATGCTCGACGGCGGCGGCGACGTGTCGGCCGCTGCCGCCGCCTCGCTGCGTGAACTGGCCGAAGTCCTTCCCGCCGAGCCGGAGTTGCGGGCGCCGCTGATCTCCGCCCTGACGGCGGCCGACCCTGTGGCGCGCGCCGTGGCCCTGGACGTGCTGCGAGCCCTGCGTCTGGGTGACGCGGCCCTGTTCGCCGGTCCGCTGGCCGACCAGGACATCGAGGTGCGCCTGACCGCCGTACGCGCGTTGGTCTCGGTGGACGCGGCCGACGCCCTGGCCCGGGCGGCCGAGGACACCGCGCGCGAGGTACGTGTCGCCGTCGCGCGCGGATTCGCCGCCCTGGCGCCGCACTTCGCACAAGACCCTGGGCGTCCTCGGCTGTCCCGAGGAACTCCAGGCCACCGTGACGGCGGCGCTCGGCGACCGGGCCTGGCAGGTGCGCGCGGGAGCCGCGAAGGCGTTCGGCGGGGCGGCGCCGGAGCACGGTGTTCCGGCACTCGCCGGGCTGTTGCGCGACACCGACGCCGATGTGCGGAAGGCAGCGGTGCTCGGCCTGTTGCGGCACTCGGCGCACGTCGAAGCCCGTGCTGCACTGGCCACGGCGGTGGACGACCCCGACATCGATGTGCGTGCGTACGCGGGGCGCGCGGCACGTTGACGTCACCGGTCAGCTTTGGTCTATACCTTGTCTGGTCTACACCCTTGACTGGTACAGACCAAAGGGGTTGAGTGTGTCCCCACACCCCCCACCACGGCCGCCCCCACGCCGTGACCGACTCCGTCGGTGCGTGCGCACAAGGTGCTGATGTCCCCTGCCCTTGTCCGGGTGCGGCCGTGCTCCGCAAAGGAGTTGATGCTGTGAAGAGGCGCCGCATAGCCGCACTGGTCTCCGCGCTGGCCCTGGGTAGCGCCGCACTGGTGCTCCAGCCGGCCCCGACCGCGTCCGCCGCCGGCTTCGTCGTCAGCGAGGCCCAGTTCAACCAGATGTTCCCGAACCGGAATCCCTTCTACACGTACAGCGGCCTGACCGATGCCCTCAGCGCCTACCCGGGCTTCGCGAACACCGGCAGCGACACCGTGAAGAAGCAGGAGGCGGCGGCGTTCCTCGCCAACGTCAACCACGAGACCGGCGGCCTGGTCCACATCGTCGAGCAGAACACCGCCAACTACCCCCACTACTGCGACCGCAGCCAGCCCTACGGCTGCCCGGCGGGCCAGGACGCCTATTACGGCCGGGGTCCGATCCAGCTGTCGTGGAACTTCAACTACAAGGCGGCGGGCGACGCCCTCGGCATCGACCTGCTCAACAACCCCTGGCGGGTGCAGAACGAGTCGGCCGTCGCCTGGAAGACCGGCCTCTGGTACTGGAACACCCAGACCGGCCCCGGCACCATGACCCCCCACAACGCCATGGTGAACCAGGCCGGCTTCGGTCAGACCATCCGCTCCATCAACGGCTCCCTGGAGTGCGACGGCAAGAACCCGGCACAGGTACAGAGCCGCGTCGACGCCTACAACCGCTTCACCTCGGTCCTCGGCGTCTCGCCGGGCGGCAACCTTTACTGCTGACACACCCCGGGTGCCCACGGCTCGTGCGACACTCCGCCGATGACCTCGGAAACGATCACCGCGGACGCCGCGGGCACCTGGGAACTCGGCGACCTGCCCGTCAGTCGCGTCGGCTTCGGCGCGATGCGGCTCACGGGCAGCGCCGCCTTCCACCACGGCACGCCGAGCGACCGTCAGCGCTCGATCGCCGTACTGCGCAAAGCGATCGAGCTCGGCGTCGACCACATCGACACCGCCGCCTTCTACTTCTCCGCCACCCGCTCCGCCAACGAACTGATCAACACCGCGCTGGCCCCGTACCCCGACCGCCTGGTCATCGCCACCAAGGTCGGCCCGTACCGCGACTACCACGGTGACTGGGGCAGCTCGGCGCGCCCCGACCAACTGCGCGGCCATGTCGAGGAGAACCTGCGTCAGCTCGGCCGCGACCACCTGGACCTCGTGTATCTGCGCCGCATGCGGCAGGACTCCATCGCCGAGCACTTCGGCGCGTTGGCCGAGCTGCGGGAGGCGGGCCTGATCCGGCACCTCGGCATCTCCGCCGTACAGCCACGGCACCTCGCCGAAGCGCGGGCCATCGCGCCCGTGGTGTCCGTGCAGAACCGGTACGCGCTCGACCGGCCGGACCCCGAGGCCGACGAACTGCTGCGGCTGTGCGGCGAGCACGGCCTTGCCTTCGTGCCGTTCTACGCCGTGGCCGGAGAGGCGGCGGAGCAGGGCGCGACCGCCGCCCACGACGCCGAAGTGCTCGCCGTGGCCCGGGCGCACGACGCGAGCCCCGCCCAGGTGCGCCTCGCCTGGACCCTGCACCAAGGGCCGCACGTTCTCGCCATCCCCGGCACCGGCAACCCCGACCACCTGGCCGAGAACGTGGCCGCGGGTGCCCTGCGCCTCACGGCGGACGAGCTGGCCCGGCTCAACGCGGCGCGACAGCAAGCCGGTTGAGCCGGATCGCCTGGATCACTCAGCCCGCGTACCGGTCACCGGGTAGTGGTCCGACAGATTCGTGTACGTGTAGTCAGTCCCCCAGCTCGACACCGTCCAGGGCGCGCTCTGCTCCTTGACGACCTCGTTCTTCCAGACCGTGGGCCGGGCGTGGCCCGCGCGGTGCAGGACGTAGTCCAGGTCCTCGCGCGGGTCGTCGGGGTAGCGGTCGCGGGCGATGGAGTTGTCCTGGGTGTCGAAGGAGTACGGGTGCCCGTTGCGGGCGTCGGCCCCCACCAGTCCGGCATCCGCGAGCATCGAGGCGTACTCGGGTGTGCGGGAGTCGACGTTCAGGTCACCGGCGAGCAGCACCTGCTCGCCCGCCGGGATGTTCTTGGCGTCCAGGAACGAGTCGATCGCCTTGAACTGGCGGCTGCGCATCGCGGCCGCCTCACCGGCGTCGCAGCCCGGGTCCGTGGACTGCGCGTGCGTGCCGATGACATGCACCTTCGTGCCGTTCACGTTCAACACCACATATGCGAAGCCCTTGTTGGACCACCAGTCCGCGCCGCACGCGTCCTTGTAGACCCACTGCTCCTTGCGCAGGATCGGCCACTTGCTCAGGACCGTGACCCCGCCGTCCTCGGGCGTCGTCGCCGAGTAGGCGCCGCCGGTCGCGTCCCAGCCGCTCTTGGTGCGTCCGACCACCGGCGTCTGGTACGGGTAGCGGTCGGCGAGCGAGCTCTTCAGCGCGTCCGAGGAGGAGTTGTCGAACGCCTCCTGGAACACGACGACGTCGTTGCCGTGAGTGAAGGGCGCCTTGGCTATCTCGGCGGCGCGGTGGTCCTGGCCCCAGTTCGGGTACAGGGTCTTGCTGAAGAGGAACACGTTGTACGTCAGCACCTTGAGCGGCGGTGTCTGCTCGGCGGCCGACGCGGTGGGCGCCGTACCGGCGAGCGTGGCGGTCGCGAGCGACAGTGCGAGTACGGCCGAGCCCTGTGCACGGCGATGTGCGAAGAGCGTCACTGGATCTCCCTGTGGGTGAAGGGGGTTGAGTGGCGCCGCACATCAAACCATCAGGGATTACTCCTAGGTAACACTTGTGCGGGAATTCGATGGCGAGCGGACATACGCAGGAAACTTGTTCAGACAAGCCACATTCCGTTTCGCATCAGATGCCGCTGCGGCAGTTCGCGCACCTCGCGCCAGGCCTGCACCGCACGCGGAAGTACCCGGTAGAAGGCGTACGGCGCGGAGTCGCCGCGCGGATCCCAGCCCGTCTTCGCGTGGAACGCCTCTGCCGCCGAGTCCGGCACCTCGTCGCGGTCGTAGCTCTCCACGTCGCCGTCGATGAGGACCACGTCCTGAGTGTCACCGAACGCCAGCCGGGTCCGGCGGCCGGTGTGGAGGTTGCGGCCCGTGGGGTTGCCGGGCCGCGTCGCCATCCAGAGCGCCTCGCCGTCCCACACGAACCACAGCGCGACCAGACACGGCACACCTTCGGGGTCCGCCGAGGCCACCCAGATGTCCGACTCCCGTTCCAGCCGGTCCAGCACATCCTGCTTGCGGCGTTCGGGGCTGCGTGGCGCTTCCATGATCGTCATGGCTGGGAACGCTAGTGGCCTGCCGCCTCTCGCGCCTCGGGCGGTAGGCGTAGGACCACGGTCCCGGTCGTGACTGGCGCCGACGTAGTTTTACGTATAACCTCTCCCGTCAACCGACTGCCCCGGAAGGCCCCGATGCGACACATCGCCCTGGTCACCCTTGTCGTCGACGACTACGACGAGGCGATCCGCTTCTACACCGAAGCCCTCGGCTTCCGGCTGGTCGAGGACGCCCCGCGACCGGACGGTTCCCGCTGGGTCGTGGTGCGGCCGGGCGACCAGGGCACCGGGCTGGTGCTGGCCCGTGCCAAGGGCGACGAGCAGGGCGCCCGGGTCGGTGACCAGACGGGCGGGCGCGTCGGGTTCTTCCTGCACACCGACGACTTCGCCCGCGATCACGCCCGGATGCTCGCCGCCGGCGTGACCTTCCTGGAGGAGCCCCGACATGAGCCGTACGGCTCGGTCGCCGTCTTCCAGGATCTGTACGGCAACCGCTGGGACCTGCTCCAGCCCGCCGGCTGACCCCTTCTCCCTTTTGAACAGCCTCGACCGAGAAAAGACCGCACCATGACCGCTACGCGCGTAGACGCCGATGTGATCCGCCGCCTCCCCAAGGCCGTCCTGCATGACCACCTCGACGGCGGCCTGCGCCCCGCCACCGTCGTGGAGCTGGCGGCCGAGGTCGGCCACACCCTGCCGACCACCGACCCCGACGAGCTCGCCGCCTGGTACTTCGAGGCCGCGAACTCCGGCGACCTGGTCCGCTACATCGCCACCTTCGAGCACACCCTCGCCGTGATGCAGACCCGCGAGGGCCTGCTGCGGACCGCCGAGGAGTACGTCCTCGACCTGGCCGCCGACGGTGTCGTCTACGGCGAGGTGCGCTATGCCCCTGAGCTGAACACCAACGGCGAGCTGAGCCTCGCCGAGGTCGTCGAGACCGTCCAGGAGGGGCTCGCGGCCGGTATGGCGAAGGCCGCTGCCGCAGGGACTCCGGTGCGGGTCGGCACCCTGCTGTGCGGGATGCGGATGTTCGACCGGGTGCGTGAGGCCGCCGACCTGGCCGTCGCCTTCCGGGACGCCGGTGTCGTCGGCTTCGACATCGCCGGCGCCGAGGCCGGTTTCCCGGCCGCCGACCACCTGGACGCCTTCGAGCACCTGCGTCGCGAGAGCGTGCCGTTCACCATCCATGCCGGTGAGGCCGACGGCCTGTCCAGCATCCACCAGGCCCTGCAGATCTGCGGCGCCCAGCGCATCGGCCACGGCGTCCGCATCACGGACGACATCGTGGACGGCAAGCTCGGCCGACTGGCCGGCTGGGTCCGCGACCGCCGTATCGCGCTGGAGATGTGCCCGACGTCCAACCTCCAGACCGGCGCCGCCACCTCCATAGCCGAGCACCCCATCACCGCCCTGAAGGACCTCGGCTTCCGGATCACCCTCAACACCGACAACCGTCTGGTGTCGGGGACGACGATGACCCGGGAGATGTCGCTGCTGGTCGAGGACGCCGGCTGGACCGTCGAGGACCTGCGCACCGTCACGGTGAACGCCCTCAAGAGCGCGTTCATCCCGTTCGACGAGCGCAAGGCCCTCATCGAGGACGTCGTCCTCCCGGGTTACGCGCTCTGAAGCAGCCCGCGGACGTAGGCGGCCTGTCCGACGTGCTGTAGATCGTCGGACAGGACGCTGACCAGCCTTACGCCCAGGGTGACCGGGGGATCCCAGCGGTCGTCCACGATCCGTTCGAGATCCTTGGCGGCGACCTCACGCAACTGGCCGAGGCTCTGCTCGTGCACCGCGTCGTAGTAGCCGGTCAGCAGGTCACCGGAGTCGACCCGGACCTTGGCGACCTTCACCGGGCTGTGGCCGTAGCCGGTGTCGTGGCGGGGCAGGTCGAGGCCGAAGGTCTTCTGCCAGTCCTGCGTGAGCCACACCTGGTCGAGGCCGAAGGCGTCGGCGATGTGGTCGTCCTGGACCCGGGTGAGATGCCAGATCAGCCAGGCGACGGAGTTGGCGTCGGGGGAGGGGCGGGCGCTGAGCTCGTCGGGGCCGAGGCCCTCGACGGCGGCGTGGACTTCTTCCTGGATGCGGTTGTACCCGTCGATGAGGATGTCCTTCGCATGCATGGCTCCACCATCGCGCAACCGGCTCTCAGGCGCCTTCCGTTTCCAGCAGCGCCATCAGCGCCCGGGCCGCCGGGCTCGTGGCCTGAGCTGGTGGCAGCAGGGCGACCGTCTCGTAGACCGTGTCGCCGGTGCCCTTCACCGGCAGGGCGGTCAGGGCCGGCCGCTTGTGCCGGAAGTGGCGCGGCACCACGGCGATGCCGAGATCCTCGTCCACCAGGTCGAGGAGGCTGTGCACGTCGTTGACCTCCAGGGACACGGTCCGCCGTACGCCCGCCGCGGCGAAGACGGCGTCGGTGGCGCGGCGCGGCCCCCAGTCCGGGTGGAAGTCGACGAACACCTCCCCGCCCAGTTCCTCCGGGGTGACCGGGGCGCCTGCCGTCGCGAGCCGGTGGCTCGGATGGCACAGGACGGTCATCGGCTCGCTGGTCAGCGGTACGACCCGGAGCTGGTCGGTGTCCTCCTGCGCGGTCCGTACGGCGAACGCCAGATCCAGGCGCCCGGCCGCGACCTCCTCCGCCAGCGCGCCCGAACCGGCCTGCCGCAGACAGATCTCCACGTCCGGATGCTCCCGCCGGAACGCCGCCAGCAGCCCCGCCACATGCACCCCGGCGATGCACTGCTCCGACCCGAGGGCCAGCATCCCGCGCAGCACGCCCTGCACCGCCGCCACCGCCTCATGGGCGGCCCGCACCTGCGCCAGGATCCGCTCCGCCTCGCACAGCAGGGCACGGCCCGCCGGAGTCAGGGTCACCCTGCGGGTCGTCCGCACGAACAGCGGGGTCTGCAACTCTCGCTCCAGCGCCCGGATCGAGGCCGACAGGCCCGACTGGGACACGAGCAGGCGCTCGGCCGCGCGGGTGAAGTGCTGGTCCTCGGCGACCGCGACGAAATGCTGGAGATGGCGCAGTTCCATGATTGAGCAGCCTAGCCGCTGAATCCCATCTGATTTACCTGTTGGACCACTGCCCGCAGGTCGCGACAGCATGGGCGGTGACTGGAATCCCGGCTGTGCCAACCCCTCTGGAGTCGCGTTGTACACCGCACACCCCGACCGCTACGCGGACATGCCCTACCGCCGCACCGGACGCAGCGGCCTCAAGCTCCCCGCGCTGTCCCTCGGCCTGTGGCACAACTTCGGCCCGGCGGACCGCTCCGTCGAGCACCAGCGGGCCATCCTGCGCCGCGCCTTCGACCTCGGCGTCACCCACTTCGACCTGGCCAACAACTACGGCCCGCCGCCCGGCGCCGCCGAATCGGCGTTCGGCGAGGCCCTCAAGGCGGACTTCGCGCCGTACCGCGACGAGATGATCATCTCCACCAAGGCCGGCTATCTGATGTGGCCCGGCCCGTACGGCGAGTGGGGCTCGCGCAAGTACGTACTGTCCTCGCTCGACCAGAGCCTGAAGCGGATGGGCCTGGACTACGTCGACATCTTCTACTCGCACCGCCCCGACCCGGAGACTCCGCTGGAGGAGACGATGGGCGCCCTGCACTCGGCGGTGCAGCAGGGCAAGGCGCTCTATGTCGGCGTCTCCAACTACTCGCCCGAGCAGACCCGCGAGGCCGCCCGCATCCTGCGCGAGCTGGGCACCCCGCTGCTCATCCACCAGCCCGCCTACTCGATGCTGAACCGGCGCCCCGAGGAGGAGGGTCTCCTCGACGCCCTGGACGAGCTCCAGGTCGGCTCGATCGTCTTCTCCCCGCTGGCGCAGGGCCAGCTGACCTCCCGCTATCTCGACGGCATCCCGCAGGACTCGCGGGCCGCGAGCGGCAGCCCCTTCCTGAACGCCGACGCGATCACCGACGAGCTCCTTGCCAAGCTGCGCGCCCTCAACGACATCGCCGAATCCCGCGGCCAGACCCTGGCCCAGCTGGCCCTGGCCTGGGTGCTGCGCGGCGGCCGGGTGACCTCCGCGCTGGTCGGCGCGAGCAGCGCGCAGCAGATCGAGGACAGCGTCGCCGCGACGCGCAACCTGGACTTCGACGCGGAGGAACTGGCCCGGATCGACGCCATCCTCAAGGGTTGAGCCGCTCCGTGAGGTGAACGGTCACGGAGTCGCCCTCCTGCTTCCCGATGGCCTTGCGGATGTCGGCCTTGACGGGAAGCTTGTGGGTGCCGTCGCCGAGGGCCATGAACGAACTCTGGAACGGATGTCCGTCGACCGTCCCGCGGATCTTGACCAGTCCACGGGTACCGAAGTAGTCGACGGACTCCGGCCATACGACGTAGGTCCAGCCGCCCGTGCTCGGGCTCTTGCGCAGGACGGCGGTGAACTCCGCGTCCACATGGGCGCTCGTGGTCATGATCGTCTCCGTTTCGCAGCGGTCTCTCCCGGCTTCACAGGTTCAGACCGCTGCGGGGCGTGGAACTCATCGCTCACGCTCGCCTGCGACTTTTCCCCGGTATTTCCTTGGTTTGACGTGTACCCGCCGGGTTTCGGCCAGCAGCGGGTGTGAATATGCCAGGAGAGTGGCCGGAAATCCGTGGTGACAGTGTTTCAGTAGTGAACATACTCAACTGCGTGGGCGCATCACATGGGGCGACGGCGCCCTTACGCACCGCTCATGAGCCGCACGGAAAGCGAGGTCCGCCGACAGGCGAACACGGCACCACGGGGGAGGCTGCGTGCACGACGAGTTCCTTTGCCATGTCACCGCTTACGGCGTCTGCGGCGGACGGCGTATCGGGGTACCCCTGGGAACCTACCGGGCACCCACCCTGGCCCTCGCGCTGTGGTGGTTACGGGACCGGGCGTCCTGGATGGCCGAGCGATTAGACCCGCGACCGGAGGCCGAGCACTTCCCGCCGAGCGCGCTCGTCCCGGTCGCCGACACCGTCCCCGACGTCCCCGCCGTCCTGCGCTCCTGGTGCGGCGACGTCGACCAACAGGAGCTGGTCGCCGATGAGTTGGCGGCCGGGCACCTGGTCCGGATCGCCGTGAGCGACGAGACCACCGAGTACGAGCTGCTCGCCGAGTCGGTGGACGCCCTGCGGATGCAGCGGACCATCCCCGGGCTGGTCGTACCGGTCGCCTGACCCCGGCGCCGAGCGACCTACGGCCCGCCCCCAAGCGGCGCATATGTACACAGATCGATAGAATTTCGGCATGGCGGAGCGTTCTGTCGCACCGACTGCACCCGTCCTGGTCATGGAGACCTCGGCGGGCTCGACCGTGATGACCCCGGGCCGTGACTACCACGTCGGCCGCGACCCGCTCAGCGACATCGTCATCGACGACGCCCGAGTCTCCTGGCATCACGCGGTGCTCCACCCCGTCGCCGACCACTGGACCCTGGCGGACGAGCACAGCACGAACGGCACCTACACCGACGGCCATCGCATCCACGAGTGGGACGTCGGCCCCGGCACCGTGATCCGCTTCGGCAACCCCTCCGACGGCCCCCGCGCGATCCTCCTGGACCGCCGCGCCCCGGCCCCGGCGCCGGAACGCCCCTCGTCGGTCTCCATGCCCGGCCGCACCGGCACCTTCCGGCAGCCCACCAACGTCCGCGCGCTGACCACCCGCACCGTGCGCATCGGCCGCGCCGCCGACAACGACCTGGTCATCGACGACCTGATCGTCTCCCGCCACCACGCCGAGCTGCACGCCCTGCCCGACGGCACCTACGAGATCGCCGACCTCGGCAGCCACAACGGCACCTATCTCAACGGCGGCCCGGTCACCACCGCACCGATCGGCCCCGGCGACATCGTCGGCATCGGCCACTCCGCGTTCTGCCTGGTCGGGGACCAGCTCCAGGAGTACGTCGACACCGGCGAGATCTCCCTGGAGGTGCAGGACCTCGCCGTCACCGTCGACCACGGCGCCAAGACCCTCCTCGACCATGTGTCCTTCCCGGTGGGGGAGAAGTGCCTGCTCGCCGTCGTCGGCCCGAGCGGCGCCGGCAAGTCCACCCTCCTCAACGCCCTCACCGGCCAGCGCCCCGCCGACCACGGCACCGTGCTCTACGACGGCCGCGACCTCTACCGCGACTACGCCGAGCTGCGCCAGCGCATCGGCCTCGTCCCGCAGGACGACATCCTGCACGCCCAACTCACCGTCCGCAGCGCCCTGTCCTACGCCGCCGAGCTGCGCTTCCCCCAGGACACCGCCAAGGCCGAGCGCCTGGCCCGGGTCGACGAGGTCATCCGCGAGCTGGGCCTTCAGCAACGCGCCGAACAGCCCGTGCACAGCCTGTCGGGCGGGCAGCGCAAGCGGGTCAGCGTCGCCCTGGAGCTGCTGACCAAGCCGTCGCTGCTGTTCCTCGACGAGCCGACCTCCGGCCTCGACCCCGGCATGGACCGCTCGGTGATGCACATGCTGCGCGGCCTCGCCGACGACGGCCGCACCGTCATCGTCGTCACCCACAGCGTGCTCAGCCTCGACATCTGCGACCGCCTACTCGTCCTCGCCCCCGGCGGCCGTATCGCCTACTACGGACCGCCCGAGGAGGCCCTGACCTACTTCGGCTTCGAGAACTGGCCCGAGGCGTTCGAGGCATTCGAACGCGACCAGGACCGGGACTGGGCGACCCACTACCGGACCTCGCTCTTCCAGCAGCAGTACGTCGCCGACGCGACCGCCCAGCCGCGCAGACCCGACTCCGCGCCCGTCGCCATCAGCCGCCCGCCCCGGCCCCGCACCCGCGGCGCCCAGCTGAACACCCTGATCCGCCGCTACATCGCGGCGCTCAGCGCCGACCGCACCTTCATCGTCATCATGATCGCCCTGCCGTTCGTGATGGGGGCGATGACCCGCGCCCTGTCCGGCGGCAGTCTGACCCAGGACAAGGCGACGGCCGCGCTGCTCATCCTGTGCGTCGGCGGAGTCCTCACGGGCGCGGCGAACGCCGTACGCGAACTCGTCAAGGAACGGGTCATCTACCAGCGCGAACGCGCCGTAGGCCTGTCCAGATCGGCGTACGTGCTGTCCAAGGTGGTGGTCCTCGGGACGATCACCGTGCTCCAGGCGATCGTGCTGACCCTGGTGGCGCTGCTCGGCGTCGACCTCAAGGCCCCCGGCGGCGAAGGTGTGCTGATGCCGCCCCTGGTCGAGATCACCATCGCCGTCGCGCTGCTCGCCTTCACGGCGATGATGCTCGGGCTGGTCATCTCCGCGCTGGTCAGCAAGGAAGAGGTGACCATGCCGCTGCTGGTGCTGGTCGCCATCGTCCAGGTGGTCTTCTGCGGCGCCCTGCTCAAGCTCGACGGCGTCGTCGTGCTGGAGCAGCTGTCCTGGCTGGTGCCCTCGCGCTGGGCGTTCGCCGCGATGGCCGGCACCGTCGAACTGTCCCGGATCGCGCCCGGCGACCTGACCGCCGATCCGCTGTTCGAGCACTCGGCCGGGGTGTGGCTGTTGAACCTGGCCGTACTGGTCGTGCTCTCGGTGATCTTCGGCTTCCTCGTCTCCTGGCTGCTGCGCCGCCGCGAACCCGTAGTGATGCGGAAGTAGGCGCAAGGCGATGGCCACCCCCGGCTTCCGGCCCACGCATGTCGTCCCCGGGGACGGCATGCCCGCCTGGCAGGCCCCCGACCCCGCCCGGCCCACCGTGCCCCTGGACGCGTTCCTGCCGGTCCAGCTCGTCGAACGCCGCGGCGACTGGGGGCGCGTCCTGTGCGCCAACGGCTGGTCCGCCTGGGTCGACGGCCGCTTCCTGGTCGCCGTACCGCAGGACCCGCCCACCACCGACGCCGGCCCGCTCGCCCGCACCGCCGACCCCCGCCCGCTCCTCGCCCGCGCCGAGCGGGCCCTGTCCGACTACCGGGCCTCGGTCGAGGACTTCGCGGCCGGCGGCCTCGGCGGCGAGGCCTTCCGCGCTCGCACCCGGGGACTGCGGCTCGGGGTGGTCGTCGACGGCGAGTCCGTGTGGCTGTACGACGCCGACCACGGGCGGTGGGTGTACGCCGACGGAACACGGCTGAGCACCTACGCCACGGACGACGGGCCCCACGCCGAAGCGGAGCCCCGGCACACCTCGACCCGGGTCGTGACCCCCGATGGCCCGTGACACCAGCCTGTTCTCGGGCCGGCCCTCCGAGCTGATCGGCCGCCAGGTCGCCGACTACCGCATCGAGAGCGAGATCGGCCGGGGCGGGATGGCCGTGGTCTACCGGGCCCGGGATCTGCGCCTGGACCGAACCGTCGCGCTGAAGCTCCTCGCGCCCGAGCTCGCCCGCAACGACACCTTCCGTCGGCGCTTCACCCATGAGTCCCGCACCGCCGCAGCGATCGACCACCCGCACATCGTGCCGGTCTTCGAGGCGGGCGAGACGGACGGCGTGCTGTACATCGCCATGCGCTACGTCGCCGGACGTGACCTGCGTTCCCTCCTCGACCGACAGGGCCCCCTGCCGCCGGGGACCGCGCTGCGCATCGCCGCCCAGGTCGCCTCCGCCCTCGACGCGGCCCATGAGCACGGCCTGGTCCACCGGGACGTGAAACCCGGCAACATCCTCGTGGCGCGCGGCACCGACAGCGACCACCCCGAGCACGTCTATCTCACCGACTTCGGCCTGACGAAGAAGTCGCTGTCCTTGACCGGGTTCACCACCGTCGGCCAGTTCGTCGGCACCCTCGACTACGTCTCGCCCGAGCAGATCTCCGGCAAGCCGGTCGACGCCCGGTGCGATGTCTACGGGTTCGCCTGCGTGGTCTACGAGTGCCTGGCGGGCCACCCTCCGTTCCGCCGCGACGATGACATGGCCCTGCTGTGGGCCCACCAGTTCGACGAGCCACCGCCACTGACCGAGGCCCGTCCCGACCTCGCCCCGCCGGTCGACGCCGTATTCGCCCAGGCGCTGGCCAAGAGCCCCGACCACCGCCAGGACTCCTGCCTCGCCTTCGTCGCCGACCTGCGCGCCGCGATGGCCGGCGGCGCGACGAGCGGGCACGCGCCGACGGAGGTCGATCACAGGGTTATGGAACCGGGGACGAAGCCGGGTGAGGACGGGCCGAAGCCACCGCCGGGATGGGCCGCGCCGGTGTTTCCGTAGGGGGCAGGTCTTGGGGTGGGAGGCGCGGGGGCCTGTCATGGCCTCGGCGCGATGCTGGCGCGGCTGTGCCCGCGCCCGTCGGTCGATCACAGGGTTGTAGAACCGGCGAAGAAGCCGGGCGAGGACGGGCCGAAGCCACCTCCGAGTTGGGCCGCGCCGGTGTTTCCGTAGGGTCTTGGAGGTGCCAGGGGGCAGGTCTTGGCCTCGGCTCGATGCCGGTGCGGCTGTGCCCTTAGCCCGTCCCGGAGCAGGTCCGGGGCATGACGCGCTCAGCGGCGGGCCCCTGCCAAGGCCACGCCCCGATGCCGCACGAGCCGCGCCCGCATCCCGCCACTGAACAGGCCCCACGCACATGACACGACCCCTCAGCCCCCCGCCCCCGCCACGACCTCGCCCCGATGCCGCACCCGTCGCGCCAGCAGCCCGCCGAGGAACCCGGTGACCAGGCCCCACAGCAGCGCGAGCCCCATGGCCGACCACACCTCGGGTCTCAGGAAGAGCTCGCCGCCCAGATCACCGCCCAGGTCGCCGATGCCCAGGACCGACAGGCCGTAGTGCGCGGAGATCCGGCCGACGAGGCAGATCATCAGCACCGTCAGCGCCAGCGCCACCGCCATGTGCACGCCGTGCTGCCAGGCGCGCATCCGGGCCGGTGAACGCCTCGCCATGACGAACGCGGCGGCCAGCAGCGCGGCCGCGTCCACGGCCACCAGCCACCACACCCGCCCGTCGTGCTCGGCGAGCGTGCCCAGATTGAGCTCGGCGGTCTGCTTGCCGCGCAGCACCTCGTCCAGCACATGCGGCATCGGCAGCCCGAACGGCCCGTCCACCCGGCCGTTCCAGGTCGCGCCCAGCCCGATCGTCAGGGCCAGCCACACCAGGTTCGGCAGCCCGAGCAGGATCACCGCGAAGGTCTCCGCCACATGACCGCGGGTCGCCGCGACGACCAGGCCGATGACCACACCCAGCCCGACATACCCGAGCAGCAGCGCCACCATCGCGTACGCCGCCGGCCGCACCGACTCCTGGAAGCGCAGCAGCCGCCCCGGCAGCGGGGCCCCGCGCGAGACCAGCAGGGCCAGCACCAGCACACCGGCCAGCCACAGCAGGCCGAAGAACACGCTCGCCACCACGTCCGTGGCGAATCCGACCTCGGGCGAGATGTCCAGCAGATCGCCGAGGTCACCGAGCTCGTCCTGCCCGAGGTCACTGAGCGAGAGGGAGAAGTTCTGGCGGGCGGAGAAGGCCAGCCCCAGCAGTCCGGCCAGCCACAGCACGGCGATCCTCACGGCCCACCCCGCCAGCTCCCCGGCGCCCGCGACCGCCCGGTGCCGCAGCGGCCACAGGAAACCGGCCGCCAGCACCAGCGCACCGGTGAGCGTGACCGACAGCGGGATCACCGTCAGACCGACATCGGACTCGGCCAGATCCCCGGCGCTCCCCGACAGCTCGACCGTGCCGCCGACCGCCGTGATCACGGTCGCCGCGACGACCCGGGGGAAGGCGCCGTCCGGGAGATCGCCCGCGCCGGCCGCCCACAGCCCGAGCGCGGCGACCACCCCCATCGCGGCCAGCCCGGCCAGCACCGTGGCGAGGGCCTGCACCCAGCCATGGGCGGCCACAGCCGGACGGGAGGGGGTCGGCACACTCACCCTGCCCACGCTAAGCAGCACTTCAGCGGCGCGCTCGCCGGGAGGTCCGTCCGCGTCGGCTTGCGGGCGGCGAGGGCTCGGAACACAGAATGGGAGCGTTGCGAAATGCCGCGAACGGTGCGAAAGCCGCGCCGGGAAGAAGGCCTCGTGAGCGTCGAACCTCCGTCGTCGGGCCGCCCCACAGGACCGCCCTCCGGCCCCCTGTCGGGCCCCTCCGAACCGCCGTCCGGCCCGCCCCCGTCACCCCCGACCGGCGGCGGCCCGGCGAGTCCAGGCCCCGAACCCGGGCGGCCCTGGTGGCGGTCCGCACCCAGGATCGCGGTGCTCACCACCGCGGTCGTGGCCGCCGTGGTCCTCGCCGTCGTCTTCTCCCGCGGCGGCGGTGGTGGCGGAGGCGGCGGTCAGAGCGGGGAACTCTTCCTCCAGGCGGCGGACAAGTCGGGCCCCGACCCGTTCACCGAATCCACCGCGACGGACACTTCCGCCGCGCCCGCCACCCCGTCCTCCCCCACCGGGACGGCGACGTCGAACGTGGTGCGCGGCGTGGACGGCGGCTCGCCCGGCCTCTACGGCGGCAGCCGCAAGGTCGCCGCCTGCGACGTCGAGAAGCAGATCAAGTACCTCCAGGCGGCCCCGGACAAGAACGACGCGTTCGCCTCCGTGGCCCGGGTCGAGCCCTCCGGCGTCCCCGCCTACCTGCGCTCCCTCACCCCCGTCCAGCTGCGTCTGGACACCCGCGTCACCAACCACGGCTACGTCGACGGCGCCGCCACCAGCTACCAGGCCGTCCTCCAGACGGGCACCGCCGTCCTCGTCGACGACCGCGGGGAGCCCCGGGTGCGATGCGCCTGCGGCAACCCGCTGACCCGGCCGATCGCCCAGCAGGGCACGATCAAGCACACCGGCGACTCCTGGCCGTCGTTCCGCGCTTCCGATGTCGTGGTGATCGCGCCCTCGACGACCGTCGTCGACGTCTTCGTCATCTACGACGCCGACGGCGACGAGTGGGTCGCCCGCCACCGCGGCGACGACGGCGACAAGGACCGCAGGACCCGCCCGCCGGCCCGGCCCTCCCCGTCGGTCAGCATGTCCACGCCGACGTCACCGACCTCCCCGACGAGCCCGCCCACGTCGACACCGGAGACCTCCGAGCCGGAGACATCCACGCCGAGCACACCGTCGGAACCCCCGACGAGCGAGCCCGAGTCGCCCGATACCTCCAGCGCGCTCTCCCCGCCGGAGGAGGAGACGACCACCACGTCACAGTCGGCCCCGTCGCTCTCGCCGTCGCTGTGACGTACGGCGCCACCTGCACGGTGACTGCGCGGCTCCGCTCTGGGTACGAGGACTGGTGCAACAGCGTCCGGCCAGTTCCGGCTTCCGAGAGAGAAACGCATGACCGAGCACGTGGACGGTGCAGTGATTACGACTGGTTTCGACGTGCCCGTCGAACCGCTGCGGCGGGCGGCGCACTACAGCGGTGAACCGGGATGCATCGCCGAGGCGCGGACCTTCGCCGCGCTGTTCCTCGGCCGGCTCAGGACCGAGTGGTGCGCCACGATCGGCGCGCCCGCCGAGGACAAGGTGCTCCTGGTGGTCAGCGAGCTGGTCACCAACGCCGACCGGCACAGCAACGGCCCGTACATCCTGGACCTGGAGGGCACCGACGACGCGGTGACGGTCTGCGTGTACGACAGTAGCTCCGCCCTGCCCCGCCGCTACCCCCGGGACCCGGAGCGGGTCGGCCGGCACGGCCTGGAGATAGTGCACGCCCTCGCGACCGAGGTCGCGGTGGAGCGGGTGCCCGTCGGCAAGCGGGTGCGGGCCCTGCTGCGGCTCGACGAGGAGTGACGGCGTCCCGCCACGGCCGGAAATCGGGTGGCGGTCCCGATGCCGACCGCCCATGCTCGCCCGTATGACCGATGTGACGGAGTCGGACGACGCGCTGCCCGAACGCAGCTTCGGCTGGTGGGACATGTGGGTCGGCCCCGCGGAGGACCCCCGCAGCGACGGCGGCTACGTCGGTGAACTCGCGACCCTCGTCGGCTACCTGAGCGACCAGCGCCTCACCTTCGAGATGAAGTGCGCCGACCTGGACGCCGAGGCCATGGCCCGCCGCTCGGTCCCCCCGTCCAACCTCTCCCTGCTGGGCCTGCTGCGCCATCTGGCCGGTGTCGAACAGGGCTGGTTCCGCCGTGTCATGGCCGGACAGGACGTCCCCCGGCACTACCGCACCGAGGCCGACCCCAACGGCGACTTCGACGGCGCCGTGCCCGACCCCGCGGTCGTCGCCGAGGCCTGGGCGACCTGGCGGTCCGAAGTCGCCTTCGCGGAACGCTTCGTGGACGAGGCACCGAGCCTCGACATCATCGGCAACGGCGCCGACGAGCCGATCGCCCTGCGCGAACTGCTGGTCCACATGATCGAGGAGTACGCCCGGCACAACGGCCACGCCGACTTCCTGCGGGAGCGGATCGACGGCCGGGTGGGGCAGTGACAGCCGGGGATTTCCCCCAGGGCGGAACGCCGATGCCTTCCCCTCCCGCCCCATGTTCCTAGGCTGGGAAGGTGACCGAACAAGCGTCGAAAGAAGCCCGCGTCATTCCCCTGCGCCCGGGAACGACCCGCCCCACGTCCGAACGCCCTGCCCCCGCCCCACCCCGGCCCCCCGCCCCCAAGGAACCCCTCTGGCGCGACCTGGTCGGCGACGTCCTGCGCCGTGAGCGGCTCGCCCAGGAGCGCACGCTCAAGGACGTGGCCGACGCCGCGCGGATCTCCATGCCGTATCTCTCGGAGGTGGAGCGCGGCCGCAAGGAGGCCTCCTCGGAGGTTCTCGCGGCCGCCGCCCACGCCCTGGGACTCGGCCTCGGCGACCTGCTGTCGCTGGCACAGGGCGAGCTCGTGCGGCACGCCTCCCGCCCAGTCAGGACAAGGGCGCCGTACGACGGGCTGTGCCTGGCCGCATGAGGCTGCGCCGGCGCCTCAGACCCGCACGAGGCGCCGGCTCACCACCTCGTCGGCCAGCCCGTACGCCACCGCCTCCGGTGCGGTGAACACCTTGTCGCGGTCCATGTCGGCCCGCAGTGTCGCGAGGTCGTGTTGGGTGTGCCTGGCCAGCACCTCTTCGACCTGCGCGCGGATCCGGACCATCTCCTTGGCCTGGACGGCGAGGTCGGAGATCATGCCCCGGCTGCCGCCCGCGGCGGGCTGACCGAGCAGCACACGCGCGTGCTCCAGTACGAACCGCCGCCCCGGATCCCCTCCGGCCAGCAGCACGGCGGCCGTCGATGCCGCCTGCCCGACACAGAACGTGGAGATCGGCGCCTGCACATACGTCATGGTGTCGTAGATCGCCATGAGCGAAGTGAACGAGCCGCCGGGGGAGTTGATGTAGATCGCGATCTCGTTCTCCGGCGCCGCGGACTCCAGATGGAGCAGCTGCGCGATGACGACGTTGGCGACGCCGTCGTCGATCTCGGTGCCGAGGAAGATGATGCGCTCCGACAGCAAGCGACTGAAGACGTCCGAGGACCGCTCGCCGTGTGCGGTCCGCTCCACGACGTACGGAATCGTGTAGTTCCCCATGTCACAGCCCCATCCGTCGCTTGGAGGTGGCCGGGCGGACGTCCGCGAGGGACTGGACGACCTGGTCCACCATGCCGTACTCCCTGGCCTCCTCGGCCGTGAACCAGCGGTCGCGGTCACCGTCCCGGGAGATGGTCTCCGGGGTCTGGCCGGTGTTCTCGGCGAGGAGCCGCTCCATGGTCCGCTTGCTGTGGTCCAGGTTCTCCGCCTGGATCTCGATGTCGGCGGCAGTGCCCCCGATGCCCGCCGACCCCTGGTGCATCATGATCCGCGCGTTCGGCAGGGCGTACCGCTTGCCGGGCGCGCCGCCGCAGAGCAGGAACTGGCCCATGCTGGCCGCGAAACCCATGGCGAGCGTGGAGACGTCGTTCGGGACGAGTCGCATCGTGTCGTAGATCGCGAGACCGGCGTACACGGACCCGCCGGGGCTGTTGATGTACAGGCTGATGTCGGTACGCGGGTCTTCCGCCGACAGCAGGAGCAGCTGGGCGCAGACCCGGTTCGCGGAGGCCTCGGTGACCTCAGTGCCGAGCAGCACGATGCGCTGGCCGAGCAGTTGGGCGGCGAGATGGTCGTCGAACCGGGTCGGTGAGGCATCCCCCTCCTCGGCCCGGGGCGCGAACGCGGCGAGTGCAGTCATCAGGTCTCCTCGTGGTGGTCGGAATGCCGATGACTCCACCCTCGGCCCCGGACGGCGCCGACGACCGATTTCTCTGCCCGTGGCAGATCAGCTGACGGCAGAGCCCTCCCGACCGATGAGTTTCGCGGCGCGCGCCAGTCGACACACATGACAGCGGATCCCCGCTCCACGCTCCAGGAGGAACTCATGGCAACCGACGGTTTCACCACCTGTCTCTGGTTCGACGGGCAGGCCGAGGACGCCGCCCATTTCTACGTCTCCGTCTTCAAGAACTCCAGCGTCGGCAAGATCGCACGCTACCCGGAGGGCGCGATGCAGCCCGCCGGCAGTGTGATGACGGTCGAGTTCACGGCCAACGGCCACAAGTTCCTCGGGCTCAACGGCGGGCCCCAGTTCAAGTTCACCGAGGCGACCTCCTTCATGCTGTTCTGCGAGAACCAGGAGGAGATCGACTACTACTGGACCAAGCTCACCGAGAACGGCGGCGAGCCCGGCCCCTGCGGCTGGCTCAAGGACAGGTTCGGCGTGTCCTGGCAGGTCGTCCCGGACCGGCTCGACGCGATGGTCACCGACCCCGACCCGGTGAAGGCGGCCCGCGTGACCAAGGCGTTCATGGCGATGCACAAGTTCGACATCGCCGCCCTGGAGAGGGCGTACGCGGGGGAGTGAGCCCCCGTTCTACGGGTTCTCCCGGATCACCCGGGTGATCTCCAGGGCGATCCGCAGGATCCCGGGGGAGCGGGCCGGGCAGGGCTTCGGCGTCGAGGTGGTCGGCGCCAGACAGAAGTGCAGATAGTCGTCGTCGCGGTGCAGGGCCGTACGGTCCCGGCCGGGCTGGGTGCAGTACGCGTCGTGCGCGCGCTCGTACGCCGTGCACGGCAGGTACTGCACCCAGGAGTAGCGGGCCCCGTCCGCGCTCACCGCCCTGCCCGCATCGGCGACCAGATCACCAGAGGCGGCGGCCCGCTCCTCGTAGAGGGCGTTCACCCGTCGGACCCGGTCCGGGGTGATCGGGTCAGGGCCCTGGAGCACCCAGACGATCCGAGCGTCCCCGGCCGCCGCGATCTGGTCCGCGAGCCGCTTCATGTCGGCCGCGTACCGCTTGAAGTACTTCTCCGGGGCGGCGTCGTACGTGATGCCGTCCATGCACGGCGTGTAACCCCACGCGTTGCCCCAGAACTGCAGCACCACGAAGTCGGGGCGCACCTCACGCACCAGGGCGGCCGCCTTGTCCCCGTCCGGGACCAGGGACCGCTCGCGCGTGCCCTCCAGGTAGTCGCACAGCGTCGTGCCCGAGTACGGGGCGCTGGTGTACGTCGCCCCCAGCTCCCGGCGCGTCTCCTGGCCGAGCACCTTCTGCGCCTCCATCGCGAGCGAGTCACCCAGATACAGCACGCGGGGCGCCTTCGGTGGGGCCGATGCCGGCGCCTTCTGCTGCGTGGTGACCGAGGCGCGCGGCACCTCCGGAGGCGGCGCGACCTCCGGCCCGGACGCCGGATCCCCGCACGCGCCGAGCAGCACGACGGCCAGCAGTACTCCCACGAACCACGGCTTGCGCATACGGCGACTCCCGCCCCGGAGACCGAAAACGGCTCCCCAGGCAAGCACGCCCGGGCGCAGGGCGGAAGACCCGCGTCGGCCACGGAATGCCCATGGCCGACGCCGACTTGACGATTGGTCAGACGCGGTCCGCCGCGATCAGCAGATACTGGAAACTGCCGTTGCGGTACGCGTTCAGGAACGTGTCCTCGATGCCCGTCACCAGGTGATCGGCCTCGCGGCGCAACTCCCAGTAGGGGATGGTCGCCTCGGTCAGGTCCTCGACGTGCACCGGGACCAGCCGGTTGCGGGCCATGGCGCGGAAGTACTCCGAGCGCGGGTGGATGTCGCAGATGTAGTGCGCGTTGATGAGGGACACCTCGCGCGAGGCCTGCCCGTAGGTGTCGTTGTAGCAGCCGGTGATCGTCACATAGCGACCGCCGCGGCGCAGCAGCCGGGCGTGCTCGGCGAACAGCAGGTCCAGCTCGACGTACATGGTGGACTCGTTGTTCCAGGAGGCGGCGTACGCCCCGGACTCAAGGCCGGTGTCCAGCATGTTCCGATGGTGGTAGCGCACCCGGTCGTCGATGCCCCGCTTACGGGCCTGCGCGTTGGCGAACTCGGCCTGCTTCTCGGAGATGGTGACCCCGTCGGCGTGGCAGCCGTAGCGCAGATTGGCCACGACACTGCCGCCGCCGCGCCCGCAGCCGGCGTCGAAGACCCGGTCGGCGGGGGAGAGCGGACCGAGCCGCTCGGCGAGGAACTCGGCCTGGGCGTGCTCCAGCCGGTGCAGTTCGGTGGTGATCCGCTCCCGGCGCAGCTCGGCGTCGGGCTCATCGAGCACGGAGCGGTCGGCGGCCCCGATGCCGTAGTGATGGTGGTACAGGTCGTCGAGCTTTCCGAGTTCGAGGTTGACCGGGTTCTCCTCGGCGTTCCAGTAGTCCGCGACGCGGGTCTGGTACGTGGACTGGGTCGGCAGCGACACTTCGGCGGTGCCGGCTTCGGGGGCGATGGTCAACGGTGACTCCTCGGGTTGGTGCGTGTGACGTTCTGTCATTCGACGGCGCTCTACCAGTAGTTGGGCAGGTGATAGCGGTGGGTGTTGGTGGCGTGCCACTCGTGGTTGCCGGCCACCCAGTCGGACAGACCCTGGGCGTAGCGCTCGATGAGCGGTGAGGTGGCGGCGAGCAGCGCGGACTCCTCCTCGAACGCCTCCATGATCCGGTTGTGGATCTCGACGGCCTTCAGATAGGCGGCCTTGAGACCACAGCGCTCGTTGCGGGCGATGACCTGCGGCAGGTTCAGATGGTCGGGGTCGCCGGCCAGTTCCTTGGTGAAGGAGTACAGGTCGTTGACGATCGTGGTGGCGTTGCAGGCGAGCGCCGTGATCCGCTGGATCTCGGGGCGGGCGTACAGCGCCTCGGGCAGTTCGTAGCCGTCGATGGCGTCCACGATCGACAGACAGGGCCGGAAGTTGTTGAACTGCCGCATCACCAGGTACTCCCAGACGTGCGGGACGTACCGGGTCTCGCTCCAGGCACCCTCGGCGAGATAGCCCAGGTGCAGCCGGGCCAGGTCGTGCACCAGGCGGTCGGTCTGGCTGGGCGTGGCGACGGCGGCGTAGTCCTTCAGCGCCCAGTGGTACGAGCGCAGCGGGCCGTCCCCCTGCATGCCGTGCGCCCACTGCTCCTGGTACTCCGGTGGGCCGTGGAACGGGTCGAGGGCCGACTGGGCCATGATCAGCCGCCCGCCCAGGCCGCTGCGCGAGGCGCCCCGGCCCTCGTCCTCCTCGCAGTAGCAGGAGTCCACGATGTTCTCGGCCAGCAGCAGCTTCCCGGCCGCCGTCAGACGCTCCAGGTCGGCCCCGGCCGGATGCTGGAGCACCACCGCCCGGCCGAACTGGAACCCGGAGAAGTCCCCCGACCAGGCCGGCGGGAACAGATCCAGGTCGCGGGCCCACTCCTCCAGCCTGCGGTCGACCTCCGCGGCCTTCTCGGGGTCGGCGGGGGCGACCTGCCGGTACTTGAGCCCCGGGATCGCACCGCCGCGCCGGGCCTTGAGACTGCGGGCGAGGTTCGGCGGTCCGGGCAGGGACGGCGAGGAGGGGGTCGTACTCATCTCAGACACCGCGCGATCACTCAGGGGTCCGGCCGATCTGGGCGTTCTCGAGGATCCCCACCGCGTCGGGGACGAGGATCGCCATCGAGTAGTAGGCGGTGACGAGATAGCGGATGATCGAGTTGGCGTCGATGCCCATGAACCGCACGTTCAGACCCGGCTGGTGCTCGTCCGGGATGCCGGTCTGATACAGCCCGATGGCGCCCTGGTCGCCCTCACCGGTGCGCAGCGCGATGATGCTGGAGGTGTGCTGCGGGCTGACCGGGATCTTGTTGCACGGGAAGATCGGGACACCGCGCCAGGCGGGGATCTCATGCCCGTCGACGCTCGCCGTGCCGGGCACCAGGCCACGCCGGTTGCACTGCCGGAAGAACGCGGCGATCGCCTTCGGATGGGCGATGAACAGCTTGGTCTTGCGCCGCATCGACAGCAGCTCGTCCATGTCGTCCGGGGTCGGCGGCCCGGTGAAGGTGCTGATCCGCTGCCCGTAGTCGGCGCTGTGCAGCAGCCCGAACTCCCGGTTGTTGACCAGCTCCCACTCCTGGCGCTCGCGGATCTCCTCGACCGTCAGCCGCAACTGCTGCTCGGTCTGGTTCATCGGGTTGTTGTAGAGGTCCGCGACCCTGGTGTGGACCCGCAGCACGGTCTGGGTGAGCGACAACTCGTACTCGCGCGGGGAGAGTTCGTAGTCGACGAACCCGCCGTCGATGGTCGGCTCCCCGACATGGCCCGCCTGCACCGGGACATCGGCCTCGCCCTTGCGGTTCATGGGCAGCCGCTGCTGTTCGGCGTAGGCCGCCAGATGCGCGGCGAGCGACGGCGACCGGTCGGTGAACTCCTGGACCACGGTCCAGGGCAGCACAAGGAGCACACCGGAGGTCTCGGCCCGCACCGAGCTCAGCCACAGCGGGTCGGGCTGGCCGATGGCCTCGTCGCCGATCTGGTCGCCGTCGGTGACGACGCCGAGGATCTCCTCCTCGCCGTACTTGCCCTCGGTGAAGCGGGTGAACCGGCCGTGTACGACGAGATAGGCCTCCTGGACCGGCTGCCCGGCCTCGACGAGCACCTGGCCGGCGCGGATCTCACGCACCCGGAACCGGGTGGCGACCTCTTTCAGGACGTCCAGGTCGGAGTAGCCGCGCAGCGCCGGCAGTTCGGTGAGCGTCTGGGGGATGACCCTGATGTCGTCCGCGCCGTTCTGGTCGAACTGCACCCGGCCGCGGCCCACGCGCAGCTGCAGACGCCGGTTGACGCGGTAGGTGCCGCCCTTGACATCCACCCACGGCAGCATCTTCAGCAGCCATCGCGAGGAGATGGCCTGCATCTGGGGTTCGGACTTGGTGGTGGTGGTGAGCTGGCGCGCGGCCTGGGTGCTGAGACTCGTGAGTGCGTCGGGTGTGGGGGCGGGGTCGTCGGCGGCGGGTCCGGTTGCACTCTCGGGTACGGTCACTATCCCCTCCTGGAGGGTGGTCAGGGGTGAGCGGAGTGGTCGGTGACGACGGCAGCCTCTGGGCGCGATGACGGCGGCTCTGTGGCACGGATGGGCCGTACGCGTCGCAGGGACAAGCCAAACAGCGCCGGTGGTTTGCCCGGTACGGCGTGAAGGGGGCGGTTTCTTCACATGGGTGGTGCAAACCCTCGCCGGGGGCGGACGGCGCACGGAGCCGATCTTTCACGCCGGTGGTGATCGCCGGGACGGGCGGGCGTGAGTCGGTATCGTGCGCGCCCCAGCCCTACGCGGGTCAGGACAGGTCGTTCACCAGCACCGCAGCCCCGTCGAAGCGCCCCGCCGCGAGATCCCGCAGCGCCTCGTCCGCCCGCGACAGCGGATAAGTGTGCGTGGTGGCGTGTACGGAGTGCTCGGCGGCGAGCGCCAGGAACTCACGCCCGTCCTCGCGGGTGTTGGAGGTGACGCTGCGCACCTGCTTCTCATAGAAGAGGTCGCTCTCGTACGTCAGCGCCGGGACGTCGCTGAGGTGGATGCCGGCGATGGCCAGCGTGCCGCCCCGGTCGAGCGCCCGCAGCGCGACCGGCACCAGCTCCCCGGCCGGCGCGAACAGGATCGCGCTGTCCAGCGGCTCCGGCGGCAAGTCGTACGCGTCCCGCGCCGAGGCCGCCCCCAGATCGAGCGCCAGCTTCCGCGCCGCCGCCCCGCGTGTGAGGACGTGCACGGTGGCACCCTCGGCCAGCGCCACCTGCGCGCACAGATGAGCGCTGCCGCCGAACCCGTACAGCCCGAGCCGTCCGCCCGCGGGCAGTGCCGAGCGGCGCAGCGCGCGATACCCGATGATCCCGGCGCACAGCAGCGGCGCGAGCGACACGTCGTCCGGCCCGTCAGGCAGCCGGTAGGCGAACGCGGCCGGCACGGTCGTGTACTCGGCGTACCCGCCGTCGGCGTCCCAGCCGGTGTACGACGAGCCGGGGCACAGGTTCTCCGACCCACGCACGCAGTAGCGGCACGTCCCGTCGGTCCACCGCAGCCACGCCACCCCCACCCGCTCCCCGCCGCCGAAGCCACGCACCGCCGCCCCGACCCCGGCCACCTCCCCGACCACCTCGTGCCCCGGCGTCACCCCCGCCCGGTGCACCGGCAGATCCCCCTCGACGACATGCAGATCCGTACGGCACACCCCGCACGCCCGCACCCGCACCAGCAGCTCGTCGTCCGCGGGCACCGGCACCGGCCTGTCCACCAGCCGCAGCGCCCCCGCCCCGGCCACCGACCACGCCCGCATCGTCCCGTCCGCCATCCCGAGCCCCGTCCGCCGTCCGGCCCCCGCCTTCCCAGTCTGGAACGGAACCCGGCATTCGGCGCGCGACCCGACGGCCCGGTGACTAGCGTAAGAATCCGGACAACTCACCGATCCGGGAGAGGGCCGCAGTCATGGCCGTGAAACCTGAGGGAACCCCGATCTGGGCCGACGCGATGTTCAGCGACATCGAGGGGGCCAAGAACTTCTACGGAGACGTCCTGGGCTGGACGTTCGGCGAGCAGGCGTCGGAGTACGGCAACTACACGCAGGCCTACGCGAACGACAAGGCCGCCGCCGCGGTCGTCCCGCCCATGCCGGGCCAGGAGGGTCAGTCGCAGTGGTGCCTCTACCTCGCCACCGCCGACGTGAACGCCACCGCCGCCAAGATCCGTGAGAACGGTGGCGAGATCCTGATGGAGCCGATGGCGGTCGGCGACTTCGGCAGCATGTGCCTGGCCCGCGAGCCCAGCGGAGCCGTCTTCGGCCTGTGGCAGGCCGGCACCCACGAGGGCTTCGAGGCGCCGGCGGAGGAGCCGGGCGCCTACTGCTGGGGCGAGGTCTTCACCCGCGAGCGGGAGAAGGCGGACACCTTCTTCCCGGCGGTCTTCGGCTACCGCTCGAAGCAGATGGAGGACGACGCGGTCGACTTCCGGATCTACTCGATCGGCGAGGACATGGTGCTCGGCCGGATGCAGATGACCGACGAGTTCCCGCCCGAGGTCCCCTCCTACATCAACCTCTACTTCTCCGTCGAGAACTGCGACGACGCCGTGGCCCGCGCCACCAAGCAGGGCGCCATCCTGCGCTTCGGCCCGATGACCTCGCCGTTCGGCCGGTTCGCCGCGCTCAGCGACCCACAGGGCGCCAACTTCTCGGTGATCGACGTCACCACCACCGAGGGCGAGATGCCGAAGACGACGGAGGTATAGGCAGCGGCGGGCGGACCGCCCGCCGGCCCATGGCATGATCGGGCACATGCTTGAACGAGTTGTGGCCGCGTGCGACGGGGCTTCCAAGGGAAACCCCGGGCCGGCGGGCTGGGCCTGGGTGGTGGCGGACGAGTCGGAGACCCCCGTGCGCTGGGAGGCGGGAGCACTCGGCAAGGCCACCAACAACGTCGCGGAACTCACCGCCCTCGAGCGCCTGCTCGCCGCGACCGACCCCGGCGTACCGCTGGAGATCCGCATGGACTCGCAGTACGCCATGAAGGCCGTCACCACCTGGCTTCCCGGCTGGAAGCGCAACGGCTGGAAGACGGCCGCCGGCAAGCCCGTGGCCAACCAGGACCTGGTCGTACGCATCGACGAACTGCTCGACGGCCGCAAGGTCGAGTTCCGCTACGTACCCGCCCACCAGGTCGACGGCGACCCGCTCAACGACTTCGCCGACCGTGCCGCCAGCCAGGCCGCCGTCGTGCAGGAGTCCGCGGGCACCGAGCTCGGCTCACCGGAGCCCCCGCCCTCCCCGGACACCCCGCAGACCAAGGCCCCGCGCCGCAAGGCGGCGGCGTCCCGGAAGAACGGCAGCTCCTCGCGCACCATCAAGGCCAAGTTCCCCGGCCGGTGCGTGTGCGGCCGCGGCTATGCGGCGGGCGAGCCGATCGCCAAGAACGCCCAGGGCTGGGGCCACCCGGACTGCCGTACCGCCGAGGCCTGACGACGAGGTGATTTCCTCGAACTGCTTCTGAGGAATCGGCGGCACGGGCACCGACTGGGCCGGGCAGCCCTACTCCCGGTGGGCGACCCAGGTGGCCTGGCTGGTCGGGGGGTTGAGGTCCCCGGTGAGCGTGCCGTCGATGTTCCCGCTGTTGCCTTCCCACGAGGCGAATCCGGTGAAGGTGCCGTTGCTGCACCCCGACCGTGCCGCGTCCCGCCCCTCGAGGGCAGAAGCGTCCGCCGTGGAGACAGTGAAGGCCAGCACGGCTGCCACCGCCGCCCATGGGGGTACCGCCGAGGTGAGGCCGCAGTGGGGGTCAGCCGGAGTGCGACCGGGCATGGCCGCATCGGCAACAGGCGCTCAGGCCGCGTCGAACGTGTAATGCGCGGTGTGGTCCAGCAGATCCGCGGGGCGCACGTCGTTCCACGGCTTCATCGTGTCGCCCAGATCGATCACATTCGGCGTCCCGGCCACCGGCACATACCCGGAGCCGGGGTGCCGTCTCTGCCAGTCGGCCCACAGCTTGTCGATGTAGGCGTGGTGCAGCCAGAACACCGGGTCGTTGGGTGACATGCCGGTCGCCATGTGCCCGCCCACCCACACATGCACCCGGTTGTGGAGATTGACGCCGCGCCAGCCTTCGAGGTGGTTGCGGAAACCGTCCGACGCGCTGTTCCACGGCGCCATGTCGTACGTCGGCATGGCCAGCACCGACTCCACCTCGGCCCGGGTCGGCAGCTCCCGTACGGCGGTGCCGAGCGAGCGGCGCAGATACGTGCGGCCGTCGACGCGCACGTTGATCGGCCAGTTGCCGGCCGAGGCGGCGAACGGCCCGTCCATCACCTGTCCGTCGCGGCTGCGCCCGGTGCCGCCGAGGAAGTCGGGCGCCCACAGTGAGGACCGTATCGAGCGGTCGGTGCCCCAGTCCCAGTACGGCAGCGAGACCGAGGCGTCCACCTCCTGCAAGGCGCGTTCGAAGTCGAGCAGGAATCTGCGGTGCCAGGGCAGGAACGACGGTGAACGGTGGCCGGTGCGCTCGCCGTTGTCGGTGTCGCCGACGATGAAGGCGTTGTGCGTGGTGACGAACGAGTCGTAGCGGCCGAGGCGCTTCAACTCAAGGAGGGCGGCGACGAATCGGCGCTTCTCGTCGGCGGAAAGGGTGGCCTGGTTCTTGCGGACGGTCATGGTCGCGGGTGCTCCGAAGTGCTGGTGGGGTGGGTCAGTTGGCGGGGAAGGGCAGCAGTACGGCGCCCTGGAGCTCATCCACGGCGGCGCGGGCCGCGGCGCGTGGGGTGGGCACCGGGTCGTAGTGGCTGACGACGCTGATCCAGGTGCCGTCGGCGTTGCGCATCACATGCAGCTCGACGCCGTCGACGAACACGGCGTAGCCGCCGCCGTGATGCTGATGGGCGCCGCCCGAGGCGGGGCGGCCCTGTATCCGGCGGCCCTTGTAGACCTCGTCGAAGGACGCCGGGGAATGGTGATCGTGCCCGTCGGCGGCGGACGTGGTGGGGGAGGCGGCCACCCCGGCACCGGCCGCGGTGGCGAGGGCGGCCGCGACGGTGAGGGCATGACGACGACTGAGTTCCGGCATGCGGATCTCCTGGGTGTGGTTCGGTGATGCGTTCGGATGTGGACCCCGCATGCCTATCGGGCCGGATGAGAGCGGGAGAAATCGGTCGCGAGTGGTTGGCTGCGATCCGGACAATTGCCTACATGTCATGCAAGGTTGAACGAAGGTGATCTTGCCGTGAGAGGTGGCCGGGCTCCCCGGAACGGGGAATTCCTTCCCCTGGAGATCGCGTTCCCGGTGATCCTTCGCGGACGGGCGTGGCGGCAGTGGCGTGTCTCACCCGTAGAAACTGGCGGGATCCGTGATGGTGGTGCGCGTGAAGATCGTCTGCGTCGGAGGCGGGCCCGCCGGCCTGTACCTCGCGATCCTGCTCAAGCTGCGCGACCCGTCCCACGACCTCACCGTCCATGAACGCGACGCGGAGGGCTCCACCTACGGCTGGGGCGTCACCTACTGGCGCGGACTGCTCGACCAGCTCCACGCGCACGACCCCGAGACCGCCCGCGCCATCGAGGCGAGCTCGGTCCGCTGGAGCGAGGGAGTCGCCCACGTACGGGACCTGACGACCCGCCAGCCCGGCGACGAGGGACACGGCATCGGCCGCCACCGGCTGCTGCGGATCCTCGCCGAGCGGGCCCGCTCACTGGGCGTACGGCTGGAGTTCGAGAGCCTGATCACGCCGGACGACCTGCCCGCCGCCGACCTGCTCGTGGCGGCCGACGGCGTGCACAGCGCCCTGCGCACCCGGCACACGGACCACTTCGGAACGCGGATCGACACCGGCCGCAACCGCTACACCTGGCTCGGCACGACCAAGGTCTTCGACGCCTTCACCTTCGCGTTCGTCGAGACCGACCACGGCTGGATCTGGTGCTACGGCTATGGCTACGGCCCCGAGGCGAGCACCTGCGTCGTCGAGTGCGCCCCGGAGACCTGGACCGGCCTCGGCCTCGACACCGCGCCCGAACCCGACGGGCTGGTCCTGTTGGAGAAGCTCTTCGCGGACGTCCTCGACGGCCACCCCCTCATCGGCCGCCCGTCCGCGCAGGCCCCGTGGCTGAACTTCCGCACCGTCACCAACCGCACCTGGCACCGCGGCAACCTCGTCCTCATCGGCGACGCCGCCCACACCACCCACTACTCCATCGGCGCCGGCACGACCCTCGCCCTGGAGGACGCCATCGCCCTGTCCGGCGCACTGCACGAGCGGCCCACCCTCCCGCAGGCCCTGACCCGCTACGAACAGCGGCGCAAGCAGGCCCTGCTGACCCTCCAGAGCGCGGCCGGCCACAGCGCCCGGTGGTACGAGGATCTGCCCCGCTACATCCACCTGCCCCCGCAGCAGATGTTCGCCCTGCTCGGCCAGCGCCACTCACCCCTGCTGCCCCATGTGCCGCCGCGGCTGTACTACCGGATCGACCGGGCGGCCGGGCGGCTGGAGGCGATGCGCCGGTTCAAGCGCTGGCTCGGCCCGAAGCTGGCGCGCACCGCGCAGGCCAGGGCGCCCCGCGAGTAGCCGCACCTCACCGCAGCAGCCGGTCCAGGAAGGCGTTGCCGAACACCCGGTGCGGATCCAGCCGGTCCAGCACCTCGGTGGCCTGCCCCCACGCCTCCTCCCCGAAGCTGCCCGGCACCACATGCCCCAGCACCTCGCCGTCGCTCCAGGCGGCGTCGCGGGTATAGGCCCAGCCCTTCGACCACTCGACCCTCGTCATCGCGTGCTCACCGTCGAAGGTGCGCAGCAGGAACCGCTCCAACTGGCTGCAGAACTCCTCCGCGTACGGCGTCCCCGGCAGCGTCAGGATGTTCAGCCACACCGCGGTGTCCCACTCGGGGCGGTCCTCGGGCGGCCGGAGCGCCGACAGCAGCGGGGTCCGCGCCCCGGCCGCCCCGACGTCCCCCGGATCGTCGAGGCCCGTCACCCGGATCTCCACCGAACCGTTCACCGGGAAACGTCCCCGGTCGGCGTAGGCGGTGAGCCGCTCGCGGTAGAAGGCGGTGAACTCGGCGACCACGCGCTGCACCTGATCCCGGCCGGTCAGCACCGCGTATCCGTTCGTGGCGATCCTCAGCGTCGTCGGCCGCAGATACAGCAGCGTGTTCTTGGACGGCCCCCAGATGTCCGCCGACCCCGTCGCCACCAGCCCGAGCGCGGCCACGTCGTACTGCGCTGCGCCGAGCAGCGGCGCCAGATACCAGGCCCCGTCCGCCATGATGTGCCCGACCAGGTCCGCGACCGGGCCCGGGACGCTGTCGGAGAACGGATAGTTGTACGGCGTCCGCACCCGCCGCGAACCCGGCGGCCGGGTGGGGGAGACGCTCCACACCTTCAGCCACGGATGCTCGGTGAAGGCGAACCAGATCGCCTCGACCCGCCCGGCCCGGTCCAGGAAGCTCGCGAAGGTGCGTCCCCCGCCACCGCCGCCGGGCGCGGCGAACAACTCCCCGGCCGGGATGTCCGTGCGGCTGACGCACCGCAGATCGCTGTTCGCGCCCACCCGCAGCACGACCTCGGTGACGAAGGAGCGGCCGAGATGGGTGAGCAGCGCGGCGCAGTCCGCCTCGTCCCGGGCGTAGGTCCGCAAGCCGTACGCGCCAGTCTCCTCGTCCCAGACGACCGCCGTGAGCGACAGCACGAGATTGCTCAGCGAGCCGTAGGTGTGGCCGGGCAGCCGCTGTTCGCCCCGCGCCGGTACGGCGGTGCCGTGCGCGTCGATGGCCAGGGCGCCGCCCAGGGTGAGGTTGCCGGGCGCGGGTGCGGCGGTGACGCCGAGGCCGTGGCCCTCCAGATGGGTCAGCAGGGCCTCCAGCGTGACGCCAGTGCCGACGCGCACCGAGGTCGGGGACTGAAGGGCCAGGCCGGTGAGGTGGGTCGCCGTGTCGACGAGGAGGACCGGCGCGTCCGGCGGGGTGCCCCGGGTGATCGTCAGCGGCGACCAGCCGTGCGAGGAACCCCGGGCGCGCACTCTCCAGCCGTGCCGCCAGGCCCAGTTGACGACCTCGACCACCTGCTCCGGGCCGGCCGGGGCGCAGGCCCACAGCCCGTCGGCGGTGATCTCCGCGACCCAGTTGCGGTACGCCGAGCGGCCCAGCGCCACGCCCGGCGGAAAGTCCGGCAACTCCTGCGCCGCGACGGCCGGATCCGCCGGGAGGAACGTCGGTACGGCGCCCAGCGCGGCGGCACGGAGGAAGCCCCTGCGGGTGAACTTGTCGATCACAGGGTCAAGCTAGGGACGTGCCCGGGGGTAACCGCTTGCCCACCGAACGGATTCACTCTTGTGAGTGAAGGATTCACAGGTGACGGAGCGGAGGGGCCCGCTCCGCGCAGGCGCACGACCAAATGGCAGACTGACGCCATGGACGAGCGTGTAATCGGTAGGTCGGGTCAGCGGGCATCCGTCGTCGGTCTCGGCACCTGGCAGCTGGGTGCCGACTGGGGAGACGTCGACGACAAGGAAGCCCTTTCGGTACTGGAGGCGGCGGTCGAGTCGGGGGTGACCTTCTTCGACACGGCCGATGTGTACGGCGACGGGCGCAGCGAGCAGACCATCGCCGCGTTCCTGCGGGAGCGGCCCGAGCTGGACATCTTCGTGGCGACCAAGATGGGCCGCCGTGTCGACCAGATCCCCGAGAACTACGTTCTCGACAACTTCCGCGCCTGGAACGACCGTTCCCGGCGCAACCTCGGCGTGGACCGCCTCGACCTGGTCCAGCTGCACTGCCCGCCGACGCCCGTCTACTCGACCGACGAGGTGTTCGACGCCCTGGACACCCTGGTCGAGGAGGAGCGCATCGCCCACTACGGCGTCAGCGTGGAGACCTGCGCCGAGGCGCTCACCGCGATCGCCCGGCCCGGCGTCGCCAGCGTGCAGATCATCCTCAACGCGTTCCGTATGAAGCCCCTGCTGGAGGTGCTGCCCGCCGCGCAGGAGGCGGGCGTCGGCATCATCGCCCGCGTCCCGCTGGCCTCCGGCCTGCTGTCCGGCAAGTACACCAAGGACACCGTCTTCCCCGCGAACGACCACCGCACCTACAACCGGCACGGCGAGTCCTTCGACCAGGGCGAGACCTTCTCCGGCGTCGACTACGCATCCGGTGTCGAGGCGGCCGTGGAGTTCGCCGCCCTCGCCCCGCAGGGCGTCACACCGGCCCAGCTGGCGCTGCGCTGGATCATCCAGCAGCCCGGCGTGACCACCGTCATCCCCGGCGCCCGCTCGCCCGAGCAGGCCCGCGCCAACGCGGCCGCCGCCGCACTGCCGGAGCTGTCCGGCGACACCCTCACCGCGATCCGGGAGCTGTACGACAGGCGGATCAAGGACCAGGTGGAAAACCGCTGGTAGAAGCGCCGGTGGCCCCGCCGCCCCGTTTGAGAGAGGCGCGGCGGGGTTACCCGTACCGGCATGACCGAGCAGGAAAGACGGACCGGCCGTGACGAGAGCGAGGAGGAGCGAGCCGACCGCAGATGGGGCGAGCTCCTCCAAGAGGTCCGGGTGACCCAGATGGGCGTCCAGATCCTGTTCGGCTTCCTGCTCACCGTCGTCTTCACCACGAAGTACGACAGCCTCGCCGACACCGACCAGAACATCTACATCGCGACGGTGATCGTGGGCGCCGCCGCCACCGGCGCGCTGATCGGCCCCGTGGCACTGCACAGGCTCGTCGCCGGGCGGCGCATCAAGCCGCAGGCGGTGGAGTGGGCCTCCAAGATGACCTTCGTCGGCCTGCTCCTGCTGCTGTGCACCATGGCCGGCTCGCTGCTGCTGATCCTGCGGGTCGCCACCCACGACGACTTCGTGGTCTGGCTGGTCGCGGGCATCGTCGTCTGGTACGTGCTGTGCTGGTTCGTGCTCCCGCTGTGGGCACGCCGCCGCGCCACGGAGTGAGCGGCGGCGGACCGGCCCCCAGGACGGGGCTACCGCGCCGCGCGCAGAGCCGAGATGCAGGTGGCGATGGCCTGCTGGAGCTCCTCCAGCTGCTGCACCATGTCGTCCTCGACGAACTCCTGGACGTCGTCGAAGGTCAGCTCCTCGAAGACCTTCGTCGCCCGCTGCAGGCTGTTGTAGAACTTCGTCCGCCGCTCCTGCACCCGCAGCTCGGGATCGGCCTCCACGGCCTCGGCGACGAGGGACTTCATGGTGTCGTAGGCGTCCGTGGCCCACTCGCCGGTGTCCTCGTCCTCCTCCAGCTCGTCGATGAGCGACAGATGACGCTCGGCCTCCTGCCGCACATCCACCGGCGCGTCCACGGTCTGCCCGGCGGGCGTCTTGATCTGCCCGGACTCGGCGATCTGACGGACGTATCCGATCCGGTCGGCGGAGCGGCTCTCGGTCGCGACCGCCTTCTTCAGATCGTCGGTGCGTACGACGTCCCGCGCCAGCTCGGCCTGCAGGTCGGGGTCCTCGCGGACCCGGTCGAGGAGGGCCTGGCGGGCGGCGCGGGCGGTCGAGGGGTCGGCGAGGATCGCGGCGCGCAGCGCGGTGGGGTTCTCGGCGACCTCCAGCGCCTTCGTCGGGCGGATCCCCTCGGCCTCGGCGGCCTCGGCGATGGCGGTGCCGCGCTCGGAGGTGGCGCTGTTGCGGGAGACGTAGTAGCTGAGCCAGACGTCGGAGTCCGGCAGCTCCACCTCCTGGCCCGGTGCCAGCGCCTCGAAGTGCGGCACGAGACCGTCGTCGGCGGCCCGGTCCCACGCCTTGTAGTAGCGCATGACACGCTCCGCCGAACATCCGGCCAGCTCGGCGAACTCCTTCGCGGAGACCTTGGGCGTCTCGTCCGCGCCCTGCCCGCCGGGCCGCACACTGCGCGCCACCATCAGGCCGAAGGCCCACCCACCGGTCCGCGCGTAGACCCCGAACTCGCGCGCGTCCCGGGCGACGAGGTCGGACAGGGGCGCGGGGGACGTCTCGGACGGGACGATCGCCAGGCTCACGGATGACTCTCCTGTACAGGCTGTTCGGAAGGCAAAAGTGCCGACCGGCAGCCTATGGCACCCGCGCACACGGATCCTGCCCGGTAAATGTGTCGGCCCTCGCCCCGGCGCCGGGAGAGGATGCCCGCATGCCTGTTCGCCCGCTGCCTTCGAGCACCCCCACCGCCCAGGGCGTCGACGCCGCCGGTGTCCTCGCCTTCCTCGACGCCCTCGACGCCGCCCCCGCGATCGAGCCCCACAGCCTGATGATCCTGCGCCACGGCCACCTGGTCGCCTCCGGCTGGTGGGCGCCGTACACCCCCGAACGCCCGCAGCTGCTCTACTCGATCAGCAAGAGCTTCACCTCGACCGCCGCCGGGATAGCCGCCGGCGAGGGGCTGATACGGCTCGACGACCCGGTGATCTCGTACTTCCCCGAGTTCGACGCCGACATCACCGACCCGCGCAGCCGCGCCATGCTCGTGCGGCACGTGGCGTCCATGGCCAGCGGGCACGAGAGCGACACCGTCTTCCAGGCGTACGAACGCGACGGCCAGGACCTCGTGCGCGGCTTCCTCCTGGTGCCCCCGCAGCGTGATCCGGGCACGGTCTTCGCCTACAACCAGCCGGCCACCTTCACGCTCTCCGCCATCGTGCAGCGCGCCAGCGGCCAGTCGCTGACCGAGTATCTGCGGCCGCGGCTGCTGGATCCGCTCGGCATCGGCGACATCGCCTGGCTCACCGACCGCGGCGGCCGTGAGTTCGGCTTCAGCGGGCTGCACGCCACCACCGACGCCATCGCCCGGCTCGGCCAGCTGTATCTGAACGGCGGCGTCTGGGAGGGCGAGCGGCTGCTGCCCGAGTGGTGGGTGGCCGAGGCCACGCGCACGCAGGTCCCGAACGCCGGTCTGATGCCCGGCGACGACTGGCAGCAGGGTTATGGCTTCAAGTTCTGGATGTCCCGGCACGGCTATCGCGGCGACGGCGCCTTCGGGCAGTTCTGCATCGTGCTGCCCGAGCACGACGCCGTGATCGCGACCACCGCGGACACCCGGGAGATGCAGGCCCTGCTGAACCTGGTCTGGGAACATCTGCTGCCCGCGTTCGGACCGACGCCCGTGGCGGGCGGCGAGCAGGCGGACGCCGAGCTGGCACAGCGGCTGGCCGGCATGGCGCTGCCGCCCGCCGCGGGCGAGCCGCTGCCGCCCGAGGAGGCCGACGCCTGGTCCGCCGCCGCGTTCACCCCGGACGGAGGCGTCTGCGTGGCCCTGCCCAAGCTGACGGCGATCGACCTCGCACCGGACGCGACCGGCTGGACGCTGACGCTCACCGAGGACGGCCACCGGCTCGACGTACGCCTCGGGGACGCCGGATGGACCGTCACCGAGGGACCCGTGCCCACCGCGGTGAGCGGCGGCCGGCGAGACGCCGGCACCCTCGTCGCGGACATCGCCTTCCTGGAGACCCCGCACCACCTGGAGGTGACGTGCTCCCTGAAGGACCGGACGTTCACGGCCCGTTGGCGCACCGACCCGCTGCACACCATGCCGCTGCGGGCGATGCGCGCACCCCGGGCGTCGGGCTGATCAGTCCTCGGGCACCCGGAAGGTCCGCAGGATCACATCCAGCGCCTCCTGGTTCTCCGGGTCGTCCCAGTCGTCCTCCGGGGTCGTCCAGCGCAGGGAGTAGCCGCGGTGCTCGGCGATGAGGAAGCCGCGGCCGAAGGTGCGCAGCCGGGTGCCGTCCTTGTCGGAGACCCACTCCATGTCGGCGGCCTCGTATCCCTGGTACGTGGTCGCCTTGATGTCGCCGATGCGCCGGAAGCCGGTCCGCTCCTCCAGATCGGGCTGGACGTCGTCGCGCCACACGGCGACGGGGTCCGGGCCCAGGGCCTCGCTGTAGGTGACCGTCAGCTTGCGCGGATCGCCGTCGGCGCTGAAGAAGGAGCGGTACGCCACGTCCCCGGCACGGCTGGTGGCCACCGCCTCCCAGCCCTTGGGCAGGGCGACGGAGAAGCCGTCCGGTGAGGTGTATGTGCGGTAGCCGGGCGGCAGGGCCGTGCCCGACGGGGACGCGGTGGGGGGCGCCGAGCCCGTCGGTGTCGGGGTCGTCGCCTCCGCGGAGGGCGGCGTACTGGGCGTGGCCGTGGGCGCCTGGCCGGTCGGCGGGCCGGCGGAGGCGGACGGGGAGGGTGCCGAACCCGCCGACGAGGGACCGGAGTCGTCCGACCGGCTGTTGGTCACGACCAGGACGGCGGCCGCGACGGTGACCACGGCCAGGGCCGTGCCGGCGACCATGGCCCGTCTGCCCCAGGTGGGTCCCACCGGGAACCGGCCACGCACTCGGGGGTGCCGCAGCGGCTCCGTGGCCGCCTCGGGATCCTCGCTGAGGACCCGTACGAAGGCATCGCGGACCACCGGCCGGCTCAGCCGCTCCCGGGAGTCCTTGCGCAGCAGCCCCTGCACCGACTGGGTGAGCGGCCCGGCGCGCACCGGGGCACGCAGCGGAAGCCGGTCGACCCCCTTCAAAGTGGCCTCGGGCCGGTCACGTTCACGGTAGGGCGGTCGGCCCTCGAGCATCGTGTAGAGGATCGCGCCGAGCGCCCACAGGTCGGAGGCCGGCCCGATGCGCTCGTCCCGGGCCTGCTCCGGCGAGGCGTACGACGGTGCCGCGACCCGGGGTGCGAGGGTCGCGCCGGCCAGTCCGAAGCCGGTGACCATGACGGACCCGTCGCCGCCCACGAACACCTGTCCGGGGCTCAGTTCGCCGTGCGTGATGCCCGCGACATGCGCGGCCTCCAGCACGTCGAGCAGTTCGAGGCCGATGCGCGCGGCCCGCACATGGTTGAACATGCCCTGCTGGGCGATGAGTTCGCCCAGGGGTGTGGTGCCGTCGATCCACTCGGTGACGATCCACAGGGTCCCCGACTCCTCGACGGCGTTCAGGACGGTGGCGACCCGGCCCGGGCGCAGCAGCCCCATCCGTTCCGAGGTGCGCAGGATGCGGGACGTGGTCCGGCGCCGGTCGTCGGGGCTCGGATCGTCCGGGAGCCCGATCTGGGTGAGGAGGCACGGGCGTTCGGTTTCCATGTCCTCGCCGTAGTAGCCGACGCGATTCGTCTCGCGCTGGACGACATCTACGAGCCGATACCTTCCGGCGACCAACTCGGCTGTGGTGACACGCGCCTTGACCATGGTCATCCCTCGCTGAACCCCGGGCTCTGATTTCTCACAGGAAGTACGGGGGACATGACGGGAAGCGTTCAACGAAAACCTCAACCAAAGGCCGCTTCTTTTCCTTTGCTTTCTTACGCATCAGTAAGCTTCGGAAAACAACCGGGAAATTGAGTCTGAATGCTTCAGCGAAGGCCGAAATCGGCCGCCCAGCGCAGCACGTCCGAGGTCGTCGCGTTGCCCCCGCAGACGACAAGACCGAGCCGGGCGCCGTCCCCGACCCGCTCCAGGACCCGCCGGGCCGCGGGCAGCAGACAGCCGGCGGCCGGCTCGGTCCACAGCTTGGCGTGTTCGGCGAGGTCGAGCACACCCCGTACGGCTTCCCGGTCCGGGACCACGAGCACCTCGTCGACCAGGGCGGACACATGGTCATACGTCAGCTGCGAGACGGACGGCGCGCTGAGCGTCGACACGATCGACGACAGCGGCACCGGCACAGGACCGCCCGCCGCCAGTGCCCGGGACATGGCCTCGGCGCCCTCGGTCTCCACGCCCCAGATCCGCACATCAGGACGGCGGGCCCGCAGCGCCGCAGCGACGCCGGCGATGAGGCCGCCGCCCCCGACACTGACGATCACGTCCGTGAGGTCGCCCGCGTCCTCGGCCAGCTCCAGCCCCACGGTGCCCTGACCGGCGATCACCAGCGGGTCGTCGAAGGGGTGGACGAGGGTGAGCCCCTCGTCCCGCAGTCGCGTGACCAGCGAGAACGCGCCGTCCATGTCGTCCGTCAGCCGCACCGACGCCCCGGCGTCCCCGGCGATCCGGACGGCGTGCGCGGGCGCCGAACGCGGCATGACGACGGTGGCCTTCACATGATGGACAGCCGCCGTCATCGCCAGGGCGATGCCGTGGTTGCCCCCGCTGACCGCCACGACCCCGGCGGCCCGCTGGTCGTCGCTCAGCGACAGCAGCTTCGCCGTCGCCCCGCGCGCCTTGAACGACCCCGTGCGCTGGAGGAGTTCGAGCTTGGCGGTGACCGGGACGCCGAGCAGGGCCGACAGACCGGGGCTGGGCACGGTCGGGGTGTGCACGACATGTCCGGCGATGAGGCCGGCCGCGGCTTCGACGTCCGAGATCCCGATCAAGGCGGTCACCTTTCCGGTGCGGGGCGGGAACTGCACCCTGACGTGGCCGGACGTCACCGGTCAACCCGACGGCCTGCGCGCTCTCACAGATCGCGCCGCACGAGGAAGTCCAGCAGCGCCCGCAGCTCGTCGGCGGGCCCCGCCGCGAGCGGTACGTCCTCCAGTGCCCTCTCCACTGCGGCGACATGACGCCGTGCCTCCGTGAGCGCGGCCGAGCGACCGCCCGCCTCCTCGATCGACGCCGCCACCTCGCCGAGGTCGGCGGGCGACTCCAGCAGCGTGGCGAGCCGGCCGGCGGTGGGGGAGTCGAGCGCGGCCAGCACCGGGAAGGTCTTCTTGCGCTCCCGCAGATCGCCGTGGACCGGCTTGCCGGTGACGGCCGGGTCGCCCCAGATGCCCAGCAGATCGTCCACGATCTGGAAGGCGACGCCCAGATGCCGGCCCGCGCGGTCCAGCGCGGCGACGGTCGCGGGCGGCGCACCGCCGAGCAGGGCGCCCAGCGCGGCGGCACAGCCCAGCAGGGCGCCCGTCTTGAGCTCGGTCATCGTCCGGTACTCGTCCGGCCGCACCCGCTCCGGCCCCGTCCAAGGACGAGTGGCGAACAGCAGATCGTCCGCCTGTCCGCGCACCAGGTCCTGCAACGCCACCGACAGCAGTCGCACCCCCCGAGGCCCCGCCGGCGCGACGGCGAGCGTCTCGACGGCCAGCGCGAACAGGGCGTCGCCCGCGAGAACGGCGGGGCCCGTGCCGTACGCCTTCCACACCGTGGGGCGGCGGCGCCGTGCCTCGTCGCCGTCCATGATGTCGTCGTGCAGCAGGGAGAAGGCGTGCACCAGCTCCACCGCGACCGCCCCGGGCACCGCGACCGGCCCGGGCGCACCGGCCGCCTCCGCGGCGAGCACCGCCAGCGCCTGCCGTACGCCCTTCCCGCCGGAGGCGACGGCCGGGGCACCGCCCACCTCGCACCAGCCGAAGGAGTAGGCGGCCATCTCACCGACCCAGGGGTGCGTCCGCCCCACCGCCTCCCGCAGCGCGGGCCGCACCAACGCCCGGCATCGGTCAAGGACTTGAAGCGCGTCCGGCGCGACGGGGACGCGGACCGCCGAAGGGAGCGCCGTCACCGTCCGACCCCCGCCATGGCCTGCGCGTCGACGCCGAACTCCTCCTGCGCCCGAGCCACCATCGCCCGCGCGTGCCGCAGCCCGATCCGCTCCAGCACCCCGGCCAGCTCGGCCAGTTCCGCGGCGGTCTCGGCACGGTCGCGCCCCAGCCGGGCCCGCGACTTCGCCAGCCCCAGCCGGGACAGCGCCTCCCCGCGCGGCTCGCTCATGGCGCGGAACTCCGCGAGCGCCTGCTCGTACATCTCGCGCGCCTCGGCGTAACGCCCCGCGCGGTAGAGGACGTTGCCGCGCATCTTGTGGTTGTAGGCCAGCGCGCTGGACAGCTTCATCGCACGGCAGCCGGTCTCCGCTTCGCTCAGCAGCGTCAGCGCCCGCTCCACGTCGCCGTCGCGCACGGAGACGACGTCGGCGAGACCGCGCAGCGCCCAGGCGTGCCCCCGCCGGTCGTCGGCGCGCGCGGCGATGCCGGCCGCCTCCTCGAACAGGTCGTACGCCTTGTCGTAGGAGCCGGTGTTGCGATGGATCTGGGCGATGCCCTCCAGCGCCCACACGGTGTGCCGCGCCTCGCCGCGCCGCCGGGCCTCGGCCAGCAGCTGCTCGTGCAGCTCGTGGACGGCCTCGTAGTCGCCCTGGATCCGGCCGGTCTCCGCCAGCCCGGCCAGCGAATAGCCGCGTACGACGATGTCGCCGCCGCGTTCGCCGAGGTCGGCCGCGAGCTGGAGCAGCCGCCAGGCCAGCGGGAACGCGCCACGCTGGCGGGCCAGTGTGCCGCCGCTCCACAGCGCCCAGGCCATCGCCCCGGTGTCACCGGCCTCCCGGGCGGCACGGTAGCTGGCCTTCCACGCCCGGTCCGCGTCCCCGACCTGCCCCAGCCTGCGGTGCGCCTCGGCGACCGCGAGCCCGGAACGCGCCGCCTCGCCGTGCTGCCCGGTCTCCTCGGCCGCTCTCAACTGCTCGGTGCCGGCGGCCAGTACGTCGGTGAGCGACGAGTTCACGGACAGGGTGGTGAGGGCGCCCTGGTACTCCGGGGCGAATGCCTTGCCGTACATCGATGCCTTTCGATCGATATACACGCCGTGTCTACTCTGTGGGTATGCATGAAGTGTATACATCCTGCGTATACGTCATCGGTATACATGGCGTGTATAGAGCGTTGAGAACCAGCCCCGGCCGAAAGCTCGGCCGGGGCTTCACTTGTTGTCGATCAAGACGTCGGCAGGGCGGAGAGGGTTGCTCGTGAGGCGCAGATCACCTCGCGGGGTCGGTTCAGTGCTGCTGCGGCTTCTGCGGTGTCGCCTCACTAGGCCGCACGACGACATGGCCCTGACCCTGCAGCATCAGCTGCACGGCCTCCCCGGAGCCGCCGCGCAGCATCGAGCCGAGCGACTGCGAGCGATGCAGCGAGGTCTGCAGCCCCGCGGTCCAGCCGACCACCGCATCCGTGTCGACGTACACCGGGTACTGCGGCGAGACCGGGATGACCAGGGGGTTGCCGTCGCAGATCAGCCCCAGCCTGCCCTGCCCCGTGAAGACGCTGTTGAACAGACCGCCGCCGGTGATGCCCGCCCCCTTCACCGTCGCTATCCGGTACGACAACGAGGCGTCGAAACACAGCACGTTGCGGCCGTTGACCGTGAACTCGTCGCCGGGGTCGACGTCGACGATGAAGCAGTTCTGCGCCTCGTGCGCGAACCAGGCCTCGCCCTGTCCGCGCACCGCCATCAGCGGCAGCCCCTCACCGGTCACGGCCCGCTTGAGCATGCCGCCCACGCCCTGGCCCTTGCGCTCGAACTGGAGGTTGCCGCGGTAGGCGACCATGGCGCCCTGCCGGGCGTGCATCTCGCCGTTCACCGCGTACTTGATGCACTTGGCGTTCTCGATCGTCATACCCGGCGCCGCGGCCGGCTGGACCATGTGCTCACTGGAAAAGAGGTCACCCTTCATGCGGGCATCCTGTCCCGGACGGTCCCGTTCCGCCTAGATCGCGGCGTGTCGTGACTTCGACCCCGGTCCCCGCTCTCACACCGGCCCCCCGACGGGACGGATCCGGTCAGCCGCCGAAGAGCTGCGTCCAGTACGTGCCCGCCGGGCCGCCGCCCGCGAAGCCGATGCCTATGTGGGTGAAGTCGGGCTTGAGGATGTTTGCGCGGTGTCCCGGGCTGTTCATCCAGCCCTCCACGACCTCGGCCGCCGAGCGCTGGCCGCACGCGATGTTCTCTCCGATCGCCCGCATCCGGGAGCCCGCGGCGGCCGCCCGGTCCCAGGGCTGGGTTCCCTCGGGGGAGGTGTGGGAGTAGAAGGCGCGGGTCGCCATGTCGGTGCTGTAGGCCTGTGCGGCCGTGGTGAGCGTGGGGTCGGCGGACAGGGGGCGCAGCCCGGCCCGGGTCCGCTCCCGGTTGGTCAGGTCGACCACCTCGGTCGCGGTGCGGGACAGGTCGCCCGGTGTGAGGGGCCTGGCCCACAGAGCCGTCCAAAACGTATCCCCTGAGCGGCCGCCGCTGACGTGGGCCACGGCGGCATGGGTGAAGGCCGGGTCCCGCAGGGTGCGGCGGGCGAGTTCGGTGCGCAGGCAGTACGCGACGAACTCGTCGGGTGTGCGGGGACCGGAGACCAGGTGCTCGCCGACGGTGACATACGTGTACCCGGCGGCGGTGATGCGCTGGTACACGGAGACGCCGTCACGGCCCTCGACGCCGAGCGTGCCCGAGGCGGCCATGGCGGCGGCGTGGGCCTGGGCGGCGGAGGCGAGACGGGCGTCGAGAGTGACGGGCGGTGAACCGGCGCCCGCACGGGCCGAGTTGACCAGGCCCACGAAGCCGTCAGGGGCGGGGGAGTGCGGGACGTTCACGGCTGCCAGCGTCTGCATCGTGGGCCGGGTCGTCGGCATCGGCGGGGCGCTGGGCATGGGCGGGGCGGCTGTCCGCCGGTCCGGTGAGGGCGTCGCGTCCTCGATGACGTCCACCCCGAAGTCGCGCGCGATCCCCGCCAGTCCGTCCGCGTACCCCTGCCCCAGGGCCCGCACCTTCCAGCCGGCGCCACGCCGGTAGACCTCGGCGAGCAGCAGCACCGTCTCCGGCCCCGGACGCGGCGGGGTGAACCGGGCGATCGGGCGCCCGCCCTGGTCGGTGACCTGGAGCACCGGCGCGGGCAGCCGGCCCAGGGGAGTGCCGGGGTCGGCGGGGCTGACGACCACCGTGACCCGGGTCGCCCCGGAGCGCAGACGCGGCGGGTCGACGGTGAGTGTGTCGCCGTGCAGACGGGCGCCCGGCGCGGAGGGCTGGTTGTAGAACACGAAGTCGGCGTCGCCACGGACCTTGCCGCTGTCGTCGGTGATGAGCGCCGACACATCGAAGGGGCCGGGCACCCGGACGGTCACGCTGCCGCCCGGGAGGGGCAGATTGCCCCCGGGTACCAACTCGCTCATCGGGCCGTCCTGGTGGGTGGTTCGAGATCCGGTGGGGATGTCCGGCGCGGATGCCAGGAAAACGTCCACCGGATCTCTCGGGTTCCCGCCCGGCGCCCCTCAGTCGCGGTTCCGGTGCACGGGCACCGCCGGTGCGACGTCCTCGTACCGCTCGACGCGCTCGGCACGATGCCGGGCCTTGGCCTTCTTGCCGCAGAACGCGGACTCCAGGGTGCCCCGCATCGAGGTGAGGACCGTCCCGTTGTTGGAGGTGTTGGCCAGCGCCGCGAGGCTGCGCCTGCCGTCCTTGGACGTGAACGCGTAGGTGTAGTAGCCCTGGACGGCACCCGTGTGGCCGTACACCGAGACACCGCACGACAGATCACGCCGCCGCAGCCCGAGCCCGTACGACTGCACGCCGCCCGCCGGCACCCAGCGCTGCATCTGCGCGAGCTGCGCCCGGGAGGTCAGCTTGCCGCCCAGCAGCGCCGACAGGAAGGTGTTGAGGTCCTGTGTGGTGGAGATGACCGCGCCCGCGCTCTGCGCCCAGGACACCGTCTGCTCGGTGGCGTCGACGAACGCCGCGCCCGCCTTGTCGGGGGTGAGATAGCCGCGGGCGAACCGGCCGGGGATCTTCTTGCCGGGGTGCACATAGAACGTGTCGCGCAGATTCAGCGGCTTGAAGATCCGGTTGCGGAATTCGGTCCGCACCGAGTGCCCGGTCAGCTTCTCGATGAGCATGCCGGCGACCACGAAGTTGGTGTTGGAGTACGAGTACGCGCCGCCCGCCTTCGTGGTGCGCGGCTTGCTCAGGGACCGGTTCACCAGCTGGCGGTAGGTGAAGACCTTGCCGCGGACCGCCTCGAAGCCGGGAACCGTCCGCGCGAACATGTCGTTGGTGTAGTCGTACAGGCCGCTGCGGTGGCTGAGCACATGGCGCACCGTGATGCGGTTGTCGGGCAGCAGCCCCGGCAGATAGCGGTTGACCGGCGCGTCCAGCTTCAGCTTCTTCTCGTCGGCCAGTTGCAGCAGGACGACGGCCGAGAAGGTCTTGGTGACGCTGCCGATGCGGAACCGGTCGGCGTTGCTGATGGCCCGCCCGGTCCTGCGGTCGGCGACACCCAGGGCCGCCCAGTGGGCCGTGTTGCGGTCGTCGATCCGCGCGATCGCACCGGGCGCTCCCTGTCTGCGCACCGTGCGCAGGACGTTCCACACCCCCGTCATGTCGGGGGCGGGCAGGGCGCGCGGTGCGGCGTCCGCGCCGGTCGCGGGGGATTCGTGGGGCGTGGCATGGGCGGGCACCGCCAGGAGCAGCGCGAGGGCTGCCGCTGCCGCCGTACCCCTGACCACCGTTGCTGAGGCCATCCGGGTCCTTCCGTCGTGATCTGTCCTGTTTCGTGCGGGGCAACCTTCTCGCATCCCGTCAGATCGCCACAGGCGACGCACAGTTGGACAAGAAATGATCACCGGGTAGGAGTCCTGGATCGTCGTCCGGGGCCTTCCGGAACGAATCCTGCTTCTTTTATTGACGGCGGAAAATAAGCCATCTAGGTTCCGGGCATGTCCTCGATCCACCCCGCCGAGACGTTCCCGGCGAACACGCCGGCCGCCTCGCAGATCTTCACCACGGTCCTCAGCCATGGGCCCCTCACCCGTCTAGAGGTTGCCCGGCGCGCAGGACTGTCCCCGGCCGCCGTGACCAAGGCGGTACGGCCCCTGATCGAGGCCGGCTATCTGGTGGAGGACGTGGACGAGCCGGCCCGCCCCGCGCTCGGCCGCCCGGCCAACCCGGTGCGCGTCGACGGGGGACGGGCGCTGTTCATCGGCGTGAAGGTGACCGGCGACGAGATCATCGGCGTGCTCACCGACCTGTGCTGCCGTATCCGTGTCGCCCGCCACACCCCGCTCCCGGACCGGGAGCCGAAGGCCGTGCTCACCTCGGTCGCCGAACTGACCGGCGAATTGCTCACCGAGGCGGCCGACCTGGGCGTACCCGTCCTCGGGCTCGGCATCGCCGTCTCCGGAGACGTGGACCGTGGCGCGGGCGTCGTCCGCTACTCGCCGTTCCTGGAGTGGCGGGACGTGCCCCTCGCCGAACTCGCCGCCGCGACCACCGGGCTGCCGGTCACCGTCGACAACGATGTGCGGGCCCTCACCGTCGCCGAGCAGTGGTTCGGCGCCGGCGTCGGGCTGTCCGACTTCGCCGTGGTCACCGTCGGCGCCGGCATCGGCTGCGGCCTTGTGGTGCACGGCCGGGTCGTCGCCGGGGCGCACGGCGTGGCCGGGGAGATCGGCCATGTCACCGTCGACCCGGCGGGACCGCGCTGCCACTGCGGCAACCGCGGCTGCGTGGAGGCCATCGCCGGGGACGCCGCGATCGTCCGGCGGATCCGCGAGACCACCGGCGTCGAGGTCGCCGACACCGCCGAGGCCGTGGCGCTGGCCCACCAGGGCAACGCCGGAGCCCGGGAGGCCTACGCCCGCGCCGGCGAGGCGATCGGCCGGGGCATCGCCACCGTGGCCAATCTGCTCGGCCCCGAGCGGGTGATCATCTCCGGCGAGGGCCTCGCCGCCCACGACCTGTTCGCCGAGCAGATCCGCGACGCCTTCGCCGCGGCCGCGTTCGGCTCCGCCGACCGGTGCGACGTACAGACCCGCCCGCTGCCCTTCGAGGAGTGGGCGCGCGGAGCGGCGGCCACCGCCATCCAGTCCTTCATCCGAGCCGACGACCAGCAGCACCAGCACCAGAACCGCTGAACCAACCCCGTGGAGGTACGACCCATGCGGTCATCCCCGTACTCCGTCATGCCCGCACGCGCCCTGAGAGCCCTGGTGGTCCTGGCCCTCACCGCCGGTGTCACCGCCGCTGTCCCCAGCGCCCGGGCCGAGACCACCACACCCCCGGCCGCCCCCGCCCCCGTGGCCGCCAAGCCCTATATGGGCTGGACCAGCTGGACCATGCAGTCGTCGAAGTACCCGGGCCTCAACCCGAAGGGCGACTACAGCTACCTCTCCGAGGCGAACGTCCTCAAGCAGACCGACGCCATGGCCGCCAAGCTGAAGAAGTACGGCTACGAATACGTCAACATAGACGCCGGCTGGTGGATGGACTGGTCCTGGAAGTCGCAGTACGACCAGTACGGCCGGCAGAAGGCCGACCCGGTGCGCTTCCCCAGCGGCATGAAGGCCGTCGCCGACCGCATCCACGCCAAGGGCCTCAAGGCCGGCATCTACCTCCCGGTCGGCCTGGAGAAGGGTGCCTACGGCGACGGCAAGACGCCGATCTGGAACGCCGAGGGGTGCACGACCGGCGACATCGTCCACGCCGACCTGCGCACCACGAACGGCTGGGACAGCGCGTACAAGATCGATTTCTCGAACCCCTGCGCCCAGAAGTACATCGACTCCCAGGCCCAGATGTTCGCCGACTGGGGCTACGACTTCCTCAAGCTCGACGGTGTCGGCCCCGGCTCCTTCAAGACCGGCGACAACTACGACAACGTCCCCGACGTCGCCGCCTGGCAGAAGGCCATCGACACCGCAGGCCGCCCGATCCACCTGGAACTGTCCTGGTCCCTGGACTACGGGCACGTCGCGGACTGGAAGAAGTACTCCAACGGCTGGCGCATCGACACCGACGTCGAGTGCTACTGCAACACCCTGGTCACCTGGGAGAACTCGGTCGACGACCGCTGGGACGACGCCCCCGCCTGGACCGACCACGCGGGTCCCGGCGGCTGGAACGACCTCGACTCCCTCAACGTCGGCAACGGCGAGATGGACGGCCTCACCAAGGCCGAACGGCAGAGCTACGCCACCCTGTGGGCCATCGCCAAGTCCCCCCTCTTCACCGGCGACGACATCACCAAGCTCGACTCCTACGGCCTGTCGCTGCTGACCAACCGCGAGGTCATCGGCATCAACCAGAGCAGCGCCCCGCCCGCCGAGCCCGTCACCGCCTCCGACCCGCAGCAGGTGTGGGCCGCGAAGAACCCCGACGGCACCTACACGGTCGCCCTGTTCAACCTCGCCGACGCCCCCGCCTCGGTCACCGCCAACTGGCAGGCCCTCGGCTTCAAGGGCAAGGCCTCGGTGCGCGACGTGTGGAACAAGGAGAACCTCGGCAACCGCACCGACAAGATCACCCAGGCCCTCCCCGCGCACGGCTCCCGCCTCTTCACCGTCACCCCGCGCGGCACCACCCTCGCGTGGACAGCCCACGAGGCCGAAGCGGGCACCCTGAGCGGCAACGCCTCCGTCGCCGACTGCTCCGCCTGCTCCGACGGCCGCAAGGTCGGCAACCTCTACACGGGCGGCAAGGTCACCGTCGACGACGTCGTGGTCGCCGAGGCCGGCACCTACATGATCAAGGTCTCCTACGTCAGCGGTGACGCCCGATCGATCCTCGTCTCCGCCAACGGAGGCGGCGGCACCTCGCACAAGTTCGCCTCCACCGGCGACTGGGGGACCGTCAACAGCGTCTACGTGCCGGTGAAGCTCAAGGCCGGGGCCAACACCGTCACCTTCGACAGCGGCACCGGCTATGCGCCGGACATCGACCGGATCGACGTACCGAAGTCCCTCTGATCTCCCTCCGTCGGGGCCCGGCCGTGCGCCGGGCCCCGGCCCGGACGTACCCGGAGCCGCACATGGACACCAGACCGAGCGAGCCGAGCAGAAGAACCGTCCTCACCACCGCGGGCCTCACCGCCGCCCTCGCCGCCCTTCCCGTCTTCAAAGCCTCTGCCGCACCCGCCCGCCCCGGAGAGGTCCCACCGCCCGCCGACCGTCACCAACTGTGGTGGCAGGCCCCCGGCGACGAGGGCTCGCTCATCGAACAGGGCCTGCCCATCGGCAACGGCCGTATCGGCGCCCTCGCGAGCAACGACCCCGGCCGCGAACTTCTCCTGATCACCGACGCCACCATGTGGACCGGCGGTCTCAACGACACCCTCGACCAGGACGGCCAGTTCCCCTACGGCCGCTCCGACTTCGGCTCGTTCACCCTGCTGGCCAAGCTCACCGTCGACATCCCCGACCACGACCTCGGCGGAGTCAACGGCTACCGCCGCACCCTCGACCTCGCCCAGGGCCTGGTCACCAGCTCCTACGTCCGCTCCGGCGTCACCTACCGGCGCGAGATGTACGCCAGCCGGCCCGACGACGTCATCGTCCTGCGCTTCACCCAGAGCGGCGGCGGCCGCCACACCGGCTCCATCACGCTGACCGGCACCCACGGCGAACACCCCACCGCCGCCGAGTCGTTCGGCGCGACCCTCCCCAACGGCCTGCGCTACGGCGCCGCCGTCAAAGCTCGCGGCACCGGCGGCAAGGTCACGGTCAACGGCACCCGTATCGACTTCGCGGGCTGCAAGGACCTCACCGTCGTGATCACCGCCGGGACCAACTACGCGCCCGACGCCGACTCCGGCTTCCGCGACCCCGCACTCGAGCCCGAGCGACTCGCCCGCACGAAGGTCCGCGCTGCCGCCGCGGAGTCCACCGACGCCCTGCGCCGCACCCACGTCGCCGACTACCGCGCCCTGTACGGACGACTCGACCTCTCCCTCGGCACGTCAACGGCCGAGCAGCGCGAACTGGACACCTGGGAGCGCCTGCACGCCCGCAGCCGAGACCCCGAGCCCGACCCCGAACTGGAGGCCGCCTACCTCCAATTCGGCCGCTACCTGATGATCTGCGGCTCCCGCGACAGCCTGCCCGTGGCCCTTCAGGGCCTGTGGCTGGACGGCAACGACCCGGACTGGATGGGCGACTACCACACCGACATCAACATCCAGATGAACTACTGGATGGCCGACCGCACGGGCCTGTCCCCGTGCTTCGACGCGTTCACCGACTACTGCGTCGCCCAGCTCCCGTCCTGGAACGACCTCACCCGCCGCCTGTTCAATGACCCGCGCAACCGCTACCGCAATTCCAGCGGAAAGAACGCCGGCTGGGCCGTCGCCTTCTCCACCAACCCCTACGGCGGCAGCGGCTGGTGGTGGCACCCGGCGGGCAACGCCTGGCTGTGCACCACCCTGTGGGAGCACTACGAGTACACCGGGTCACGCGAGCACCTGAAGAAGATCTACCCGCTCCTCAAGGGCGCCTGCGAATTCTGGGAGGCGCGACTGCTCACCATCACCCTCCCCGGCACCTCCAAGGAGGTGCTCGTCGACGACAAGGACTGGTCCCCGGAACACGGCCCACAGGACGCCAAGGGCATCACCTATGCTCAGGAAGTCGTGTGGATGCTGTTCGGGAACTACTGCACCGCGGCCGCCGAACTCGGGCGGGACACCGACTACGCGGATACGATCGCGTCACTGCGCAGAAAGCTGTACCTGCCGCAGGTCAGCCCGACCACCGGCTGGCTGGAGGAGTGGATGTCGCCGGACAACCTGGGTGAGACCACGCACCGCCATCTCTCCCCGCTGATCAACCTCTTCCCCGGCGACCGCATCCGCCCCGACGGCTCCACCCCGGCCGACCTCGTCGCCGGCGCCACCGCCCTGCTCACCGCACGCGGCATGGAGAGCTTCGGCTGGGCCAACGCCTGGCGCAGCCTGTGCTGGGCCCGCCTGAAGAATGCCGACAACGCTTACCAACTGGTCGTCAACAACCTCCGCCCCTCCGTCGACGGCAGCAACGGCACGGCCTTCAACCTCTTCGACATCTACGAGGTGGAGCGCGGCCGGGGCATCTTCCAGATCGACGCCAACTTCGGCACCCCCGCCGCCATGGTGGAGATGCTGCTGTACTCCCGGCCCGGACACATCGAACTCCTTCCCGCCCTCCCCGACGCCTGGGCCGCCTCCGGCCACATCCGGGGAGTCCCCGCGCGCGGCGGCTTCGAGGTCGACCTGCGCTGGCGGGACGGCAAGCCGACCGAGGCCCGGATCCGCAGCGTCGGCGGCCGCACCACGACGATCGCGTACGGCGAAGTGTCCCGAACCGTCACGCTGCGGCCCGGTGCCTCCGTCACGCTGAAGGACTTCTCCCGGTGAGGGCGGTGAGGGCCGTCCTGCCGGTTGCGGCGCTGCTGCTGACGGTCGCCGCCTGCCAGTCCGCGCCCGCCGAGGCGACGAGCGAGGCGGGCGGCGTCGTCACCTGGGCGGCGAGCGCCGACCGTATGGCCGAAGGCGTGGCGGGCCGCAGCTACCGGCTCGTCGTGCACACCAGCGTCGGCGGCACCGGCGTCCGGGTCCGCCTCTCCAACGCCTTCGGAGACCGGCCGCTGACCCTCGACAGCGTCTACGCCGGACTCCAGAAGCAGGGCGCCGAGCTGCGGCCCGGCAGCAACCGGCGCCTGGCCTTCGGCGGAAAGCCCACAGTCACCCTGCCGCCGGGCCACACCGTGTGGAGCGACCCCCTGCCCGGCAGACTGCCCGCCGCCACCAACCTGGTCGTGAGCCTGCACAGCCCGGACGCGGGCGGCCCGGCGAGCGGCCACTGGATGGCCATGCAGACGTCGTACGCCACCCAGGGCGACCACGCCGCCGAGGAGAGCGGCACAGCCTGGACCATCCCGACCGGCTCCTGGTTCTACCTCGACGCCGTCTCCGTGCACGCCCCCAAGCACACCGGCGCGGTGGTCGCCCTCGGCGACTCCATCACCGACGGCTGGCAGTCCACCTCCGACCTGAACCGCCGCTGGCCGGACTACTTGGCCCGTCGTCTGAGCACGGCGGACACGGAGGTGAAGGGCGTCGCCAACGAAGGGATCTCGGGCAACAAGGTTCTCGCCGACGGCCCCGGGCAGAGCGCGCTCAACCGGCTTGAGCGGGACGTCCTGTCCCAGCCCGGTGTGCGGACGGTGTTCCTCTTCCAGGGCGTCAACGACATCAAGGCCCATACGGGAGTCACCGCCGACAACCTGATCGAGGGCTACCGCGAGATCATCGACCGGGCGCACGCGGCCGGCAAGTGCGTCGTCGGCGCGACCATCGGTCCCTTCAAGGGCTGGCACGAATGGGACGAGGCCGGTGAGGCCGTGCGCCAGGAGGTCAACTCCTTCATCCGCACAAGCGGCGAGTTCGACGCCGTCACCGACTTCGACCGCATCCTGCGCAGCCCCTACGACCGGGCGCGGATGCTCCCCGCTCTCGACGGCGGCGACCACATACACCCCAACGACAAGGGCATGCAGGCGATGGCGGACGCCGTCGACCTGAACGCCCTCGACTGCGACACCATCGGGGTCAACTCACCGTCTCCCCGTGGCTGATCAGACCCTCCCGATAGGCGATCGCCACCGCCTCCGTACGGCTCGCCGCGCTCAGCTTGGCGAGGATGTTGGAGACATGCACGCTCGCCGTCTTGCCGGTGATGTACAGCTCCTCGCCGATCTGCCGGTTGCTGCGGCCGAGGGCGAGGAGCCGCAGGACCTCCTGCTCCCGGGCGGTGAGCAGGGCGGACCGGTCGGCGCCGCCGCCCCCGAGCCGACCGCGCCGGATCAGGTCGTCCACCCGCTCCAGCAGCGGTGCGGCACCGAGCCGGGCCGCCGTCTCCCGGGCGGCGCGGGCCTCGACGGCCGCGGCCTCACGGTCGTCCGCCGCCAAGAGGGCCTCGGCGTGCCGCAACCGGCACCGGGCCCGCTCGTAGTCGTCGCCGTAGTCGAACGCGGCCACCGCCTTCGCCCACGCGGCGGCGACGTCCGGCCCGGCGACGGCCCGCGTCCACTCAGCCTCCGCACGGGCCAGCCACGCCATGCCCTCCGGGCCCTGCGGCGTACCGTCCTCACCGCGCAGGGCCGTGGCCCGCGCGAGCTCGACCAGTTCGGTCGCCGTGTCCGCCCAGCGGCCCGCCCCCGCTTCGTCACCGGCCAGGCGCAGCTCGACGGCCCGGTCGGCGACCGCGGACAGCGCGAGGGCGGCGAGCCGCACGGTGGCGTCGGGCAGCGTCCCCGCGTCGTCGGTGAGCGCGGCGACGGTGGACCGCATCCGCTCCACGGCCGCCTCCGCGTCACCGCGCAGCGCGGCGGCGTCGGTGAGCGCGATGCCCGCGACGAGCGTGCCCATCCAGTCGAAGGGCCCGTCGAGCAGGGCACCGGCCCGCTCGGCGGCCCGGAAGTCACCGCGCGCGAGCGCCACGTACAGCGCGGGACCGGCCGTGTAGCCGCCCGCCGCGGGCAGCACCTCGGCATCGGCCGCCGCGGCGCTCAGGCACTCGTCCCAGCGGCCCAGCGTGTACAGCACCAGCAGCTGAAGATGCCGCATCGCCAGCGGATAGGGCGCGGACAGCAGTCCCGCGCGCCGGGCGCGCTCCAGCCCCTCCGCCAGCCAGGGCACACACTCCTCCAGGTCACCGGACTCGAAGCAGCCGAGGGCGAGATGGAACAGGGCGCGCATCTCCACCGGCGCGTTCCCCGAACTCCGCGCCAGCTCCCGCGCCTCGTGAAGCCGTTCCCGCCCCTCCGGCGTGCGTCGGCCGCCGCCTTCGAACACGGCCAGCGAGATCAGCAGGTCGGCCCGGGCGTCCGTCAGCTGGAGCTGTTCGGCGATGCGCAGCGCCTCGCGCGCGACGCGCAACGCCGTGTCGTTCTCCCCGACCTGACGTGCCGCGAGGACATGCGTGGCCGCCGCCCACACCCAGGTCCGTGAGGGCGGCTCGGCCGGGATCAGGGCCAGCGCCTCGCTGCTGTAGGTGTAGGCCGCCGTCAGGCTGTCCACGTCGAGCAGATTGCCGGCGAGGGTGTAGCGCACCCGGGCGGCGAGTTCGGCGTCGGTGTCCTGGCCGACGCCCGCGAGCGCTGAGCGGGTGAGCGAGACCGCGCGATGCGACTCACCGGCGTGGGCGGCCGCCGCCGACGCGCGCAGGGTGAGGGTGACCCGGTCGTGGCCCTCGCCCGAGGGACGCGCCGACGGCTCCACCGACGACCACAGGTCGAGAGCGGCCTCCAGATGACGTAGCTCCTCGGCGGGCGCACCCATCCCGTGCGCATGCCCGGCGGCCTCCAGCGAGGCGGCCAGCGCCTCGGGCAGATCATGGCTCGCGCGGTAGTGGTGGGCCCGCTCGGCCGCCGTCTCGTCCGGACGGTCACGCCCGGCGAGCAGCCGCGCGAACGTCCCGTGCAGCCGGGCCCGTTCACCGGGCAGCAGATCGGCGTACACCGCCTCACGGGCGAGCGCGTGCCGGAACGCGTACGTGTCCCGGTCGCCGGGCACCAGCAGCTGCCGCCCCACGGCCTCACGCAGCGCCGACTCCAACTCGTCCTCCGGGATGCCCACGGCACCCCGCAGCAGCTCATGCTCGACACGCCGCCCCGCGACAGCGGCCGTACGCAGCACCTGCTGGCCGGTGTCGGACAGCTGCTCGAACCGGATGAGCAGCACATCGGCCAGCCCGCTGGGCACCCCACCGGCCTCGGCATCCGTGGCCGCGACCAGCTCCTCGGCGTAGAAGGCATTGCCCTCGGCCCGCTCCACGATCCGCCGCACCGTGCCGTCCGACAACGGCCGCTCCTGCACGGCCCGCACCAGCCTCGCCACCTCGGCATCGGGCAACGGCCGCAACTCCAGCCGCTCCACGGCGGGCAGCCGCACCAGCTCGGCGAGCAGGGGCCGCAGCGGATGACGCCGATGCAGATCGTCGGCCCGATACGACGCGAACACCGCGACCCGATGTGCGGGCGCCCCCGCGACCGACCGCTGCAGAACCCCCCGACTCAGCAGGAACCGCAGCAGATCCCGAGACGACTGATCGGCCCAGTGCAAGTCCTCCAGGACAAGCAGCACCGGCGCGACGGCCGAGACCTCGGCCAACACCCCCGCGATTCCCTCGAACAACCGCAGCCGATCACTGACCCCGTCCGTGCCGCCACCCAGGAGCCGCTCGACGACAGGGTGCGCGGCGATGACACCGGCGAACCTCTCGTCACCGGCGAGCACGCCCAGCACCTCGGTGAACGGCAGATACGGCAGCCCCACATCCCCGAGATCAACACAGTGCCCGACCAGCACGACCATCCCGTCGCCGGCGGCCCGCCCGGCGACTTCATCGAGCACGCGGGTCTTACCGACGCCTGCGTCCCCGGCGAGCAAGACGGCCCGAGCGTCCCCACTTCGGGCACTCTTCAACACAGCAGAGAGCCGAGCGAGTTCAACATCCCGCCCGATCAACGGAGCACTAAAGGAGGCCTGCGACATTCGAACATCCTGTCACTCCGCGACCTCAGCCCCCGAGCTATTACGCACGCAAGACCTTCGCCCAATCATCCGGCACCCGCCCCGCAGGCCCCGGCGCAGGCTGATCCGCAGGATGACTGACAGGCGCAGCCAACTCAGGACCGGCCTCGAACAACTCGCTCGTCGCGTAGTTCCAGTACCACTCCTCACCCGGCTCGAAGCTCTGCACCAACGGATGCCCGGTCTCCCGGAAATGCGCCGTCGCATGCTTGGCGGGCGAACTGTCACAGCACCCCACATTCCCGCACTGCGCACACCGCCGCAGATGGAACCACCACCCACCGACCGCGTCGCAGGACGCACACCCGCTTCCGCTCGGCGGCACGCTGGGGTCGATACCGTCGATGTCGGTCATGAGGCCTCCTCGGAGGTGAAGGGCAGCAGCACCTGGAACCGTGTGTCGCCCGGCTCGGACTCCACCTGGATCGTGCCGTGGTGCTTGTTGACCACGATCCGCCAGGAGATGTCGAGACCGAGCCCGGTGCCCTCGCCCACGGGTTTGGTGGTGAAGAAGGGGTCGAAGATCCGCCCCCGGTCCGCCGCCGGAATGCCGATCCCGGTGTCGCGGAACTCCACCAGCAGCCGGTCGTGATCGGCGGCGGTCCGCACGGCCAACGTCCCTTCGCCGCCCGCGCTGTTGATCGCGGAGACCGCGTTGTCGATGAGGTTCGTCCACACCTGGTTGAGCTCCGCCGGGTACGCCGGGATCCGCGGCAGCGAGCGGTCGTATTCCTTGACGACCTTGATCTGCGGCCCGATCTTGCTGGAGAGCATCAGCAGGGTGCTGTCGAGGAGTTCGTGCACGTCGGCGTTCTGGAAGGGCGCGCGGTCGAGCTGGGAGTACTGCTTGGCGGCGTCGACCAGATGGGAGATGCGGGTGGTGGAGTCGTTGATCTCGTCCATCAACAGCTCGGTCTCGACGGTGTAGTTGAGCCATCCGATCGCGTTCGGCAGGATCTCCTCGTCCACCGCCGTGGCGACCTGGTCGAGCCAGTCCACGTCGAGTCCGGCCTGTACGAAGGTGGGCGCGATCCGCCAGCCTTCCTGGATGTCGTGGTCGTCGAGCCAGTCGGTGACCGTGTCCTCCCGGTCGGCGGCCTCCAGCGGGCTGAGCGTCGGCGCCTTCGCGACCCGTTCCGCAGTGCGCTCCTGGATGTCGATGAGGTTGGCCATGACCTCGGGGGAGTAGGAGCCCTGGGCGATGATGGCCAGCTTGTGCCGCATCTTGCCGACCCGCTCGCGCAGCGTCGAGGTGGCCCGTACGGCCGCCGCGGCCGGGTTGTTGAGTTCGTGGGTGAGTCCGGCGGACAGCGAGCCCAGCGCCAGCAGCCGCTCACGCTGGTTGATGGCCAGCTGGGTGCTCTTCTGCCCGAAGAAGAGGCCCTCCAGCAGATGCAGGGCCATCGGGAACCACTCCTGGATGACGGCCGCGAACGTCTCGGCGGGCAGCACGAAGAACCGCGTCGGTTCCGTGACCCGCATCGAGCTGTTGTAGACCTGCGGCACCCGGTCCCCGAGATAGGCCTGCCAGGCCCCGGAGTACACCCCGCGCTGGGAGGTGCGATTGACCTCCACGTCGTCCTCGCCGACCCGCCGGGACAGCACGACGGTGCCCTCGACCATGACGTAGAAGCAGGTCGCCGGGTCGCCCTCGGTGTAGACCGGGCCGGGCTCGAACTTCTCCACCCGGCCCTCGCTGCACAGCCGGCCCAGCTGCTCGGGGGTGAGCTTCTCGAACAGGAACAGCGACCCGATCTCGGCGGGCTCGCACGGCATCAACCGGCCGCTCATGACTGCTCCAGGTAGCGGTGGACGAGCATCACGGCCATGGCTCCCTCTCCAACGGCGGACGCGACACGCTTGGCGGACTCGGCGCGGGCGTCGCCCGCCACGAACACGCCGGGCACATTGGTCTCCAGGTGGTACGGCGGCCGGTCCAGCTCCCACCCGGCCGGTGGCCGCCCGTCGGCGGTCAGGTCGGGCCCGGCCAGGATGAACCCGCGCCCGTCCCGCAGCACCGTCTCGTCGAGCCAGTCGGTCAGTGGGGCCGCGCCGATGAACACGAACATCCACTGCGCGTCGACGAGTTCGGTGCGCTCGCTGTCGATGTCGCGCAGCGTCAGCTGCTCCAGGTGGTCGGAGCCGTGCGCGGACTCGACGACCGTGCGGGCGCGCACCGAGATGTTCGGTGCCTCCTCGATCTGCTGGATCAGATAGTGCGACATGGACGTCGACAGCGACTCGCCGCGCACCAGCAGCGTGACGGACTTCGCGCCCCGGGACAGATACATCGCCGCCTGCCCCGCGGAGTTGGCGCCGCCGACGATGTACACGTCCTGCCCCTGGCAGGCGGGCGCCTCGGTGAGCGCCGATCCGTAGTACACCCCGCATCCGGTCAGGTCGTCACAGCCCGGCGCCTGAAGCTGCCGGTACGACACGCCGGTCGCCAGGATCACGCTGTGCGCGGCGACCGCGGAGCCGTCCGAGAACCGTACGATCCGTGCGGCGCCGCAGACCTCGAGACCCGTCACCTCGCGCGCGGTGAGGATCTCGGCACCGAACTTCGCCGCCTGCCGCCGGGCCCGGTCGGTGAGCTGGCCGCCCGACACACCGTCCGGGAAGCCCAGGTAGTTCTCGATACGGGAGCTCTGCCCTGCCTGCCCACCGGTCGCCGACCGCTCCACCAGCACGGTCCGCAGCCCCTCCGACGCCCCGTACACGGCCGCGCCGAGGCCGGCCGGGCCGCCGCCGATGACGACCAGGTCGTAGAAGTCGGCGGTCGGCGTCGTCGCAAGGCCGACCTTCGCGGCCAGCTCGGGTGCCTCGGGAGCGATGAGGGGCGTCCCGTCCGGGGTGATCACCAGCGGCAGCCGCTGCCCGTCCTGCTCCGCCGCGGCCAGCAGCCGCTGTCCCTCGGGTTCGTCGGCCGAGTACCAGCGGTACGGCACCTGGTTGCGGGCCAGGAACTCCCGGACGTCCGACGACCGCGCCGACCAGCGGTGTCCGACCACCTTGGTGCTGGGCACCGGTCGGTAGTCGCTGCGCCGCCACGCCTCAAGGAGATCGTCCAGGACCGGATAGAGCTTCTCCTCCGGCGGATCCCACGGCTTGAGGAGGTAGTGGTCAAGGTCCACGACATTGATCGCGTCGATCGCCGCGCTCGTGTCCGCGTACGCGGTCAGCAGCACCCGCCGCGCACCCGGGTACACGTCCAGGGCCTGTTCCAGGAACTCGATGCCGTTCATCTGCGGCATGCGGTAATCGGCCAGGATCACCGCCACGAGATCACCGCGCAGCTTCAGCTCACGCAGCGCCTCCAGCGCGGACGCGCCGGACTCCGCCCGCACGATCCGGTGCGACGCGCCGTAGCGCCGCCGCAGATCGCGGGCGACCGCCCGGGAGACTCCCGGGTCGTCGTCCACGGTCAGGATGACGGTCCGCGCTGCTTCGGCGGCCTGTGTCATACGTCTCCCACCCCGAGAGTCCGATGTCAGGGCACGGCATCCCCGTCGTCACCGGCCCGGTCCCGCCCATCGTATGTTCGATCGCCCTGCTTCGCGCGGGTATGCCTGACCCTGCCGGTGTCAGCCTCGGCGCGCCCCGAGCACACAGAACTCATTGCCCTCGGGATCCATGAGGACCACCCACGGCTGGTCGCCCTGCCCCACGTCGGCGCGGCGTGCGCCGAGCGCGAGGAGGCGGTCGACCTCCGCGTCCCGGTCGTCGGGGCGGAAGTCGAGATGGAGACGGTTCTTGATCGTCTTGCGCTCCGGCACCGGCACGAAGAGCAGTCCCGGCAGCCGGTCCTTCTCTGGGCGGATCTCGTATTCGTCGGCCGAGTCGTTCAGCACGACCCAGCCGAGGGCCTCGGCCCACCAGCGTCCCAGGGCCCCGGGATCGGCCGCGTCCACGATCACCTGTTCCCACTGCAATGCCATGGCCGCAGCGTAGTGAAGACTGGTCCCACGGATGTGATCGTGACACGAGGAGGCAGCCGGAATGACGCGCCCGATCACCGCAGGGGTGGACGGTTCGCAGGAGAGCCTCGCGGGGCTGGCCTGGGCCGCCCGTGAGGCCGTCCGCCGGGGGCTCGCGCTGCGGGTGGTGCACGCCTGGCGGTTCCAGCCGCACGACGCCATCGACGCGGGGGACCCGGACACCCAGGCCCAGTGGGCGCGCGAAGGGCTGGCCGAGGCCACCCGGTCCGTCACCGAACGGCACCCGGGCCTGGAGGTCGCCACCGACGTCCTCGACGGCGGGCCCGCCGAGACGCTGACCGCCGCCGCGGCCGAGTCCGAGATGCTGGTCCTCGGATCCCGGGGCCGCCCCGCGGTCGTCGGGTTCCTGCTGGGTTCCGTGGGCCAGCAGGTGATCGCCGGCGCCGCGAGCACCGTCGTCCTCGTACGGTCCGGGGACCAGCCGTCCGCCGAGGCCGCCGGGCGGGAGATCGTCGTCGGCCAGCACGGCGACGAGGAGGACAGCGCCGCACTGCTGCGGTTCGCCTTCGAGACCGCCGCGGCGCGCGGCGCGACCGTGCGCGCCGTACGGGCGTGGACCCTGCCGCCCCTGTTCGCCTACAGCCCGGGCTCCCTCAAGCTTCTCGACGAGGCCGGGGGACTGGAGCCGTACGAGAAGAAGGCCCTGGGTGACGCGCTGCGGCCGTGGCGGGAGCGGTTCCCGGACGTCCATGTCGTCGAGCATGTCGAGATGGGCAGCGCCGGGCAGGTGCTGCTGTCGGTCTCCGGGCGGGCCCAGCTGATGGTCGTGGGCCGCCGCGCGCGCCGTACCGCCGTGGGCGCTCGGATCGGCTCGGTGGCGCACGGCGTCCTGCACCACGCGGACTGCCCGGTCGCGGTCGTGCCGCACAACTGAGGCGGTCGGGTCAGTCGGACGCGGTCGGGCGCAGTGTCTCGCGGGCCGTGGGCAGGATGTTGCTGATGTAGTCCTCGACCGCCGTGTCCAGGCCTATGTCGTGCTGTGCCCGCTCGGACAGGTACCAGCGGTGTTCGAGCAGCTCGTGGTAGATCTCGGCCGCGTCCATGGAACCGCGCAGCTCCCGCGGCACGGCTCGCACGGTGGGCCGGAAGACATCGCGCACCCAGCGGTGCGCGAGCACCTCCGGGCTGGCGCCGAGCGGGTCGCCCGGTTCGTAGTCGTCCTGGGTGGCCATCCAGCTCTCCAGGTCGTTCAGCAGCCTTCGGGCCTGGTTCTCCTCGGCGTCCAGGCCCGTCAGGCGCAGCAGCTGGCGCTGATGGTGGCCGGCGTCGACGACCTTCGGTACGAAGGTGACCGTGTCGCCGTTGGTGGCGTGCTCGATCTGCATCTCGGCCACATCGAAACCGAGGTCGTTGAGACGACGTATCCGGCGTTCTATGTAGTGGTACTTGCCCGCCGGGTACACCGAGGTGCGGGTCAGCTCCTGCCACAGGCTGCCGTAGCGGGCGCAGATCTCGGTGCCGAACTCGATCGGGTCGACGGAGGGGTGCAGCGCCCCGGACGCCTCCAGGTCCAGCAGCTCCCCGCTGATGTTGACCCGGGCGAGGTCCAGGTCGTAGTCGCGCTGGCCGTCGCTGAGCTGCGGATGCAGATCGCCGGTCTCGGCGTCCACCAGATACGCGGCGTAGGCCCCGGCGTCGCGCCGGAACAGCGTGTTGGACAGCGAGCAGTCACCCCACGCGAACCCGGCCAGGTGGAGCCGGACCAGCAGCACGGCCAGGGCGTCCATCAGCCGGTGCATGGTCGCCGGGCGCATCGTCGTCTCGAACATCGAGCGGTACGGCTGGGAGCCGCGCAGATGCCGGGTGACCAGCACCGACTCCAGCGGGGCGCCGGCGGCGTCGGTGCGGCCGGTGACCACGGCCAGCGGGTCCACCGCCGGGATGCCGAGCCGGTCCAGGTCGCGCAGCAGCTCGTACTCGCGCAGGGCCGGGCGCTCGGCGAGTTCCTTGACGGCGATCACCTCGCTGCCTGCCCGGGCGTAGCGCACGATGTGGCGGGAGATACCGCGCGGCAGCGGCACCAGGACCTCCTCCGGCCACTGCTCCAGGGGCAGCTGCCAGGGCAGCTCCAGCAGGAGCGCGGGGTGCTCCGGATTCGTCGCGCTGATCTGGAGTGCCATGGGCCGTTCGTCCTCGCCTCGCGGTGATCGTCAGCTCAGCCTAAAGGGCCCGCTCGCGGGCCTGAAGAGCTGCTTCCCGCACCGAACCCCGGTGCAGCGGGCCATGCCCCGGCAGCAGCACATCGCCCTTGAGGCTCTCGAGCGCGGCCAGCGACGACACGGCCTGCGCACGCTCACGGTGGAACATGTCCGGCAGCAGCTGCGGCCCCTTGACCCGCGAAGTCGGGTGCCCGCTGACCAGGGCGTCGCCCGCGATCACCACACCGGCGTCCGGCAGATGGTAGGAGCAGTGCCCGTCGGTGTGGCCGGGCGTGTGCACCGGGAGGGGGCGGCCGGGCAGGTCCAGCGGGCCCGGCGCCGGGAACGCCTCGGGGGAGTCGACGGGGACGTGGGCGGTGCCGCCGGAGCGGATGGCGTGGATCGCCCAGGGCAGGACACCGGGCCGCCAGCCGTTCCTCAGCACCGTCCCGACGCTGACCTGGTGCAGGAACTCCCGGCGGGCGTGCGGCACTTCGGCCTCGTGCAGATATATCGGCGTGCCGTACGTGGTGCGCAGATACTCGGCGTTGCCCAGATGGTCGGTGTGCGCGTGTGTGATCAGTACGGCCTTCACCGCCTCCGGGGCACTGCCCACCTCCGCCAGCGAGGCGAGGAGCTTCTGCCGGTCCCCGGGGTAGCCGGTGTCGATCAGCGTGACCGCGTCCCCCTCGGTCAGGATCACCCAGTTGGTGTTGCTGCCGTGCACCAGATAGGTGCCGTCCGCGACTTGCTGCACTTCTGCCCGCATGATCGTCCCGCGTGGTGAGGTCCGTGCCCGACGGACACAGCAAAGCAGATCAAGGTGAAAGCGCGTTCGTCGGGGCCGTACGCATCCCGAACAGGAACCGCGTCAGCCGCGTCCTGCGCACCAGGCCCTCGTACAGGGCGAAAATCACCACCAGCGAACCGGCCACGATCACCGCGTACTCGACCACGATCGGCGCCGACCAGCCCACCACGCCGTACGCCAGCGCGACCACGACCGGCTGGTGCAGGACGTACACCGGCAGGGCGGCGACGCCCAGGTATCGCATGACCGGGCCGGCCGGTGCGCGCGGCCGGTCCAGCAGCCCGAGGATCGCCACCACCAGGCACCAACCCGCCGCGCTGAACAGAGCGCGGGTGACCAGCGCCAGCGGAGTGCGGTCGGTGAACGGATCGTCCAGCGTCATGAAACCGGGACTGCACGCGGCGAACAGGACCACCCCCGCCAGGCCGAGCGGCCGGGCGAGCCGGCGCATGACGGCACGGATCCGCTCGTCCCCGGCGAGTGCGAAGCCGTAGAGGAAGAACACGAGGTAGGCCCAGTGGTGCCAGGCCGCGTAGTTCTCCTCCATGCCCAGCGGCACATTGATCAGCGCGAGCGGCAGCACGGGCAGCAGAAGCAGGGCGGGGCGGCGGGCGACGATCTCCGCTGCACGGTCGCCGCCGGCCGCGAGGCGTTCCGCGACCGGGGCCAGCAGCAGGCAGAACGCGAGCAGCAGGAGCACGAACCACAGATGGCCGGACTCGAAGTGCTCCCCGTCCACGAAGAACGGGAAGTCGGCGAGGTCGAGGTGGACGGTGAAATAGCGGGGCAGGAAGCGCCAGTACGACTCGTGGTACTCCGGGTCGGCGGCGCGCAGCCGCAGCCACTGGGGGAGCGGGTTCAGCACGACCATGGTGAAGACCAGGGGAACTCCCAGGCGCACCAGGCGTTCTCGGGCGAAACGGCCGGCGCCGCGGCGGCTCACGGAGTACCGGGCGCCTAGCCCGGCGACGAGGAACAGCACGGGCATCGCCCAGACCACCGCGCACCCCGCGAGGATCGTGATCGCCTCGGTGGTCTCCGTGTTCTGGACGTAGTAGTCGCCCTCCGTGGCGAAGACCAGGGCCGCGTGGAAGAAGACCAGACCGAGGACCACGAGGACGCGCAGCGCGTCGAGTTCGCCGCGCCGGGGAGGAGCCGTGGCCGGTGCCTGAGCGCTCATCCGCCTCAGTGTGGCGGCCCCGCAGGGCTTCGCCCAGAGGAAGGGCTGCCTCCGGCACCGTCCGCCGGAGGCAGCCCCCGCGCACACCAAAAGCGGCCGCCTCTCCGCCTCAGTGCACGCCGTCCGGACGGAACTGCACGCTGATGCGCGGTCCCGTCGCGCGAGTGGTCTTCGGTATCGCGTGCTCCCAGGTCCGCTGACAGGAACCGCCCATCACGATCAGATCGCCGTGCCCCAGCGGACGCCGCACCGTCTCGCCGCCGCCCCGCATCGGGCGCAGCAGCAGATCCCGGGGCGCGCCCACGGAGAGGATCGCGACCATCGTGTCCTCGCGTGCCCCCCGCCCGATCCGGTCCCCGTGCCAGGCGACGCTGTCCCGGCCGTCGCGGTAGTAGCAGAGCCCCGCCGTGGTGAACGGTTCGCCCAGCTCCTCGGCGTAGTGCGCGCTGAGCGCCTCGCGGGCCTCGGACAGCACCGGGTGCGGCAGCGCGTCGTCCCGGCCGAAGAACGCGAGCAGTCGGGGTACGTCGACGACCTGGTCGTACATCTTGCGTCGCTCCGCGCGCCAGGGCACCTCGGCGGCGAGCTCTTCGAACAGCGCGTCGGAGCCCGTCAGCCAGCCGGGCAGGACGTCGATCCAGGCGCCGAGGCCGAGCGCGGTCCGGTGGATCCCGGCGAGGGAGCCGAGCCGCAGCTGGTCGGTCTGGTCGAAGAGGGAGCCCTGGAGGTGGTGCGTGCTCATGGAGCCAGCGTACTCCTTAATCGAATATCTGTTCCCATTCTGGTTTGGTCTCTTCGACGGCCTCTTCGGTGGCCTCCTCGAATGCCTCTTCGATGGGGCTCTTTCGATACATCGACGTATCCGATACATTCCTGCATCGAACGGAGGTCCTGACATGGCGGTCCACGGAACGACCAAGCGCGTCACCAAGCGCCGGGTCCGTACGCGCGCCAATCTCCTGGACGCCGCCTTCATGGTCTTCGCGGCCAAAGGCTTCGGGCGGGTCTCCATCGAGGAGGTCTGCGAGGCCGCCGGCTACAGCAGGGGCGCCTTCTACTCCAACTTCGACAGCCTGGACGAGCTGTTCTTCGCGCTCTATCGGGAGCGCGCGGACCTCATCGCCGACCAGGTCGCCGGGGCGCTCGCGCTCGACGGACCGGACCTGGACGTGCCCGCCGCCGTGGACCGGGTGACCGAGGCGCTGCTCCTGGACCGCGACTGGCTGCTGGTGAAGACGGACTTCCTGGTGCACGCCGCCCGCGACCAGGCCGTCGCCCAGACCCTGCTGGAGCACCGCGCCCGGCTGCGCGGCGCGATCGCCGAACGGCTCGCCCGCGCACGGGGCCGCGCCACGCTGCCCGCCGTGCTCGGCGACATCGAAGGCGCCGCGCACGCCGTGGTCGCCGCGTATGACGGCGTCACCACCCAACTGCTGCTGGACAAGGACGTGGAGCACGCCCGTGCCTGGCTGAAACAACTGCTCACCGCGCTGCTGACCGACGGCAGCGACAGCACCGGATGAAGAGGGGACGGTCGCCATGGATGCCGACGTCATCGTCGTCGGAGCGGGACTCGCGGGCCTGGTCGCCGCGAGCGAACTGACCAGCCGGGGCCGCAGGGTCGCGCTGGTCGACCAGGAGAACGCCGCCAACCTCGGCGGGCAGGCGTTCTGGTCCTTCGGCGGGCTGTTCCTCGTGGACTCCCCGGAGCAGCGGCGCCTGGGCATCAAGGACTCCCTCGACCTGGCCTGGAACGACTGGCAGGGCAGCGCCGGGTTCGACCGGGTGGACGACGAGGACTCCTGGGCGGTGCGCTGGGCGCGCGCGTACGTCGAGTTCGCGGCCGGCGAGAAGCGGTCCTGGCTGGACACGCACGGCATCAAGTTCCTGCCCACCGTGGGCTGGGCCGAGCGCGGCGACCTGCGCGCCGACGGCCACGGCAACTCCGTGCCCCGCTTCCACATCGCCTGGGGCACCGGTACGGGGGTCGTGGAGCCGTTCGTCCGGTATGTCAAGCAGGCGGCGCGCGACGGGCTGCTGACCTTCTACCACCGGTACCAGGTGGACGAACTGGTCATCGAGGACGGCTCCGCGCGCGGCGTACGCGGGACCGTGCTCGCCGACGACCACTCGCCCCGCGGTGTCTCCTCCAACCGGGACCGTGTCGGTGAGTTCGAACTGACCGCGCAGGCCGTCATAGTCACCAGCGGTGGCATCGGCGCCAACCACGACATCGTCCGCCGCTACTGGCCCGAGCGGCTCGGCACCCCGCCCACCGAGATGGTCACCGGCGTCCCCGCCTACGTCGACGGACGCATGCTCGACATCAGCGCCGAGGCCGGCGTACGCCTGGTCAACCGCGACCGCATGTGGCACTACACCGAGGGCCTGCAGAACTGGGACCCCATCTGGCCAGGCCACGGCATCCGCATCCTCCCTGGCCCGTCCTCCATGTGGTTCGACGCCCTCGGCCGCCGCCTGCCCGACCCCTGCCTGCCCGGCTACGACACCCTCGGCACCCTCAAGCATCTGCGCACCGACGCCGACATCGCCGGCCACGACCACTGCTGGTTCATCCTCACCCAGAAGATCATCGAGAAGGAGTTCGCGCTCTCTGGCTCCGAGCAGAACCCCGACATCACCGCCAAGGACCGCACCGGGTTCCTGAAGGAGCGCGTGCTCGGCAAGGGCGCCCCGGGACCGGTCGCGGCGTTCCTGCGCAACGGCGCGGACTTCGTGACCGCGCCCAACCTGGAGCAACTGGTCGAGAAGATGAACCAGTTGACGGACAAGCCACTCCTCGACGTGGACGGCATCCGACGCCAGATCGAGGCCCGCGACCTCCAGATCGCCAACCCCTACAGCAAGGACGCCCAGGTCCAGGGCATCCGCAACGCCCGCCGCTACATCGGCGACCGCCTCGGCCGCGTCGCCACCCCGCACCGCATCCTCGACCCCGCGGCCGGCCCCCTCATCGGCGTCAAGCTGCACGTCCTGACCCGCAAGACCCTCGGCGGCATCCAGACCGACCTCGACTCCCGTGCCCTCGGCACCGACGGCACCCCCATCGACGGCCTGTACGCGGCCGGCGAGGTCGCCGGCTTCGGCGGTGGCGGCGTCCATGGCTACAACGCCCTGGAGGGCACCTTCCTCGGCGGCTGCCTCTTCTCGGGGCGGGCGGCGGGACGGGCGGCGGCACGGCAGATCGCCTGATTTTTAAAAGCTTCAGGATTGGAGGAGGCGGGCCAGCACCGCGGCGTGACTCTCAGCGGGGGTCTTCGACGCGGTCAGCAGGGTCACCGCACCCTTGCCCGCCAACTCCCTCACCTGATCGAGGAGTTCGGCCGCCTCCGGGGCGGCCAGCTCCGCCTCGTAACGCTCGGCGAACTCCTCGTGGGAGCCCTCGCCCGCGTGATACCAGCGCCGCAGCTCCGTGGACGGAGTGAGCCCCTTGGGCCACTCGTCCACGCGGGCCGCGTCCTTCGACAGGCCGCGCGGCCAGAGCCGGTCGACCAGGACACGCACACCGTCCTCGGGCTCGGGTGCTTCATAGACACGACGGATGCGGACGCTCATGGCCGGGCCTTTCCGGTAGACGTGATGGACGTGACGGACCTGACGAGTTCCTCACAAGTGTCGGTCAAGGTCGACGCATGATCACGTACAAGTCCCGTGTCGCCCTGCTCGGCGCCGCCCTGCTGCTGACCGGCTGCGGCGGCGGTGCCGAGGCGGCGCCGGACCACCAGCCCGCCGCGACCAGGACACCGACCAGCACGCCGCTGCCCGACGTCGCCCTTGAGGTGGCCCCGCAGCAACTGCCCGGACTCGGCCCCGAGACCTGGGCGAAGGTGCCCGACGAGGCCCGGCAGGCCGTCGTCGTCACCGGGAACGGCAGGAACTCCTCGCGGTCCACGGTCGTCCTGTACGAGCGCAGCGACATCGGCTGGGAGGCACGCGCCGAGTGGCCCGCGCACAACGCGCTGCGCGGCTGGAGCGACCATCACCGGGCCGGTGACCTGCGCTCACCCATCGGGGTCTTCACGCTCACGGACGCCGGGGGCCTGCTCCGCGACCCCGGCACCCGACTGCCGTACGACCAAGGCTCCGGATTCACCGTCAACGGCACCGGCTTCGAGGGCGAGCCCCTCGCGGGCTCCTTCGACTACGTCATCGCCATCAACTACAACCGGCAGCCCGGTACCACCCCGCTGGACTGGACCCGCCCGCTCGGCGCCGGACGCGGCGGCGGCATATGGCTGCACGTGGACCATGGCGGACCCACGCAGGGCTGCGTCAGCGTCGCACGCGAGCACATGAGGAAACTGCTGCGCACACTCGACCCCGACCTGCATCCCGTCGTCGTCATGGGCGACGCCAAGTCGCTCGCCCGCTGAAATCCCCCCGACCGCTTAGGATCCGCCGCGTGTGCGCACATGTGCTGGTCGCCGAGGACGACGAGATGCAGGCCGAACTCATACGCCGCTCCCTGCTGGCAGAGGGCCATACGGCGACCGTCGTGCACGACGGCCCGGCCGCTCTCGACGCGGTCCTGCGGCGACGTCCCGACCTGGTCGTCCTGGACCTGATGCTCCCCGTGATCGACGGCTTCGGGGTCTGCCGCGTGCTGCGCCGGGACGACGACATCCCGGTGCTGATGCTGACGGCCCGGTCCGCCGAGGACGACGTCCTGCTCGGCCTGGAACTCGGCGCGGACGACTACATGACCAAGCCGTACAGTCCGCGCGAGCTGATGGCCCGTATCCGCACGGTGCTGCGGCGCAGCGGGCGCGCCGATGCCCGACGCGAGGACCCCGTCGTACGGGCCGCCGGGATCGCCGTCGACCCCGAGCGGCACGAGGTGCGGTGCGACGGGGCGGCGGTGGAGTGCACACCGGCCGAGTTCGAGATCCTCCTCGCCATGGTGGCCGAGCCCGAACGGGTCTTCTCCCGGCGGCAGTTGCTGGAGTGCACCCGGGGCACCGACCGGGCGTCCACCGAGCGGGCCGTCGACGTCCACATCATGAACCTGCGCAAGAAGATCGAGGCCGATCCGCGCAGCCCCGCCCGGCTCCTGACCGTGTTCGGCGTCGGCTACAAGCTCAGCGGAGGACGCGGATGACCCGGCGGATACCCCTGCGCAAGCGCCTGCTGGTCCGGCTGCTGATCGCCTCGGTGCTGATCGCCGTGTGCTCGGTGGCGGCGACGGCCTGGCTTGCGGTGGAGACCACCACCCGGGCGCTGCGCGAGGAACAGGGCCAGGTCCTCGCCGAGGACATGGACGTCCTCGCCCGGCTCAGCGGATACGCCGCGACCCACCCGGACTGGCGGGGCGTCGAGAAGACGGTTCGCGAGCTGTCCGCGCGCACCGGCCGCCGTATCGCCCTCACCACCACCGACCGCCGGACCATCGCCGACTCGGCCCCGCCCGGCACCTCCCTGCCGCCACGCGCCGCCGCCACCGTCGACCCCCTGCACATCGACACCTACACGGAGCGCGGAGCGCAGCGCGGCGGCGTCGACCCCCGGGTCGTCGGGCCGTACCGGGTGACCGACGAGGAGCGCGCCAAGCTGGAGAAGCTCGCCTCGACGCGGCAGCGGTGCTTCGCCCGCAACGGCTACGACGCCGTCGTCGTGCAGACGCCGAGCGGCCGGCCGGTCGTCACCGACCACGACGGGCCCGTAGCGGGCGGGGTCGTGCCCGACGAGTGCGCCGACGGCCTGCTCAACACCACGACACCGACCGAGAACAAGGCGCTGGCCGACCTGTCGGAGCGGGCCGGGAAGTGTCTCGACCGGCGCGGACTGAACCCCGGTTCGCAGCCTTTCGGCACGGTCGACGTGACCGAGAAGCGGCTCGGCACCCGCTACCTCCTGGGGAAGGCCGAGGGGATCGACGACCGCACGGCCCTGCGGGACGCGGACCGCTGCGTCGACGACGCTCGACGCGCCCAACTCGATCCGTACGTCGCCCCCGTGGCCGAACTCTTCCTGGGCGGCGGCGACACGACCGCCGTCCGCTTCGACATGTCCCCGGCGAACAAGGCCAAGGTCGTCGGCGTCGCCGGACTCGTCCTCGCGGTCACGGTGGCCGTGACGGCGGCCGTCGCCACCCGGCTCGTACGGCCGCTGCGGGCGCTGACCGAGGCCGCCCAGCAGCCGCCCGAGCTGCATGCGCGAGTCCCCGTCACCACCCGGGACGAGACCGGCATCCTCGCCGCGGCCTTCAACGAACTCGCCGAGCGCCGCGAGCGGCTGGAGGCCCAGCGCAAGGCGATGGTCAGCGATGTCGCCCATGAGCTGCGCACCCCGCTCACCAACATCCGCGGCTGGCTGGAGGTCACCCGCGACGGCGTCGTCGACCCCGACCCGGCCCTGCTCGCCTCCCTGCACGACGAGTCCCTCGTCCTCCAGCGCGTCATCGACGACCTCCAGGACCTCGCCGCCGCCGACGCGGGCACCCTGCGCCTGCACCGCGAGCCGATCCCCGTCGACGAGCTGCTCGACCAGGTCGCCGCCGCCCACCGCGTCGCCGCCGACACGGCCGGCGTCACCCTGCACACCACGGCCGACGGCACCCCGTGGCTCGACGCCGACCCCGTGCGCATGCGTCAGGCACTCGGCAACCTCGTCTCCAACGCCCTGCGGCACACACCGGCCGACGGCACCGTCACCCTCGCCGCCCGGCGCGACGGCGACGACGTCGTCCTCACGGTCACCGACACCGGGACCGGCATCGCGCCCGAGGATCTGCCGTACGTCTTCGACCGGTTCTGGCGGGCCGAGAAGTCCCGCAGCCGACGGACCGGAGGCAGCGGGCTCGGCCTGCCGATCGTCCGGCATCTCGTCGCCGCGCACGGCGGTACGGCGGAGGCGGCGAGCGAGCCCGGCGCCGGATCGGTGTTCACCTTGCGACTGCCCGCGGCCTCGGCACCGGAGTGACGCCGGCCCGTCGGTCACCCGGCCCGCTGCCGCAACGCCCTTCGCTCGGCCTCGCTCGTGCCGCCCCAGATCCCGATGTACTGGTCCATCTCCAGGGCCCAGCGCAGACACTGCTCCCGGACCGAGCAGCGCCGGCAGACGGCCTTCGCCTGCTCCGTCTGCAGCACGGTCGGTCCGGATGTGCCGATCGGGTAGAAGAGGTCGGGGTCCTCATGGCGGCAGGCGGCGCTCTCTCGCCAGTCGTCCATCAAAGTCACCTGCGATCGTCGAACGTGCCCTCGGTGGTTGCATTTACTCGTTTTCGAGTCGCCTGTCGATGCGCAAGTGAAACCCGGTCGGATCCCGGCGGATCCGGTCACTGTTCGCGCATGCCCCACGGGGAGCCGTACTCGGTCAGCAGATCCAGGAAGGGCCGGGCCGGGAACGCCTCCGGGCCGAGCACGCCGGAGCCCGACCAGGCGCCGCCGGCGAGGAGTTCGAGGGCGACGACCGGGTTGACGGCGGTCTGCCACACCACGGCCTGGGAGCCGTACTCCTTCATGGACCACTGGTTGTCGACCACGTGGTACAGATACACCTCGCGCGGCTCGCCGTCCTTCACGCCCCGCACCCAGGTGCCCGCACAGGTCTTGCCGTGCATCCGCTCGCCCAGCGTCGCCGGGTCGGGCAGACACGCGGCGACGACGTCCCGGGGCGAGACCCGCACCGGCCCGTCGGCACCCGGCACGGTCACCGGCTCCGTGCGGTCCAGGCCCAGCAGGTGCAGAGTCTTCAGCGTGCCGATGAACTCCTCGCCCAGGCCGTACTTGAAGGTGACCCGGTGCGCGTCCACCCAGCGCGGCATCAGCAGCACCTCCTCGTGCTCCACGTTCACGCACTCGACCGGGCCGATGCCCTCGGGGAAGTCGAACACCTCGGGCTCACTGAACGGCTCGGTGGTGAACCAGCCGCGGTCGTTCTCATAGACGACCGGCGGGTTGAGGCACTCCTCGATCGTCGTCCAGATGCTGAAGGACGGGGCGAAGTCATAGCCGTCGACGGTGAGATTCGCGCCGTCGCGGACCCCGATCTCCTCGATCTCGTCGAAGAGCTCGTCGGCCGCGTACCGGGCGAACACGTCCGACAGCCCCGGCTCCACACCCATCCCGACAAGGGCCAGCGCCCCGGCCTTCTCCCACTCGTCCGCCTGCTCGAACTGCGCGTCGCCCAGCTTGACCCCGCACTCCTCGTACGGCCGCTCAGGGTGCGGGTGCGACAGCGACATCGCCATGTCGACATAGGTGGCCCCGGCGGCGCGCGCCGCCCGGAACAGCGGCATCACGAAACGCGGGTCGGTGGCATTGAGCAGCACATCGCACGCGTGCCGCTCCAGCAGCGCGGTGACGGCCGCCTCGTCACTGGCGTCGACACGCTCGGCCCTGAACCGTGCGTCACCGCCGAGCGCCGCCACGGCCGCCTCGGCGCGGGCGGGGTCGTAGTCGGCGACCACCATCGCCTCGAAGAACGGACGGCGGGCCGCGATCCGGGTGATGGCGGTACCCACCCCGCCGGCACCCACGAGCAGTACACGCATGGCAAGACTCCCTCGACTGAAGGTCTACGACGTGGTGGGGCCCCGCCGGAGATACAACGCGGCCCGGTCCCTTAAGGTCAATGGCGTTGGCATAAGGATGGAGGATCTCGTGCCGAAACCGGTCATACCGGAGGAGAAGCGGCGCCGACGACGCCCCACGAAAAGCGGCACGGTGCTGTCGGAGCGGCTGATCGTCGACGCGGCGCTACGCCTGCTCCGCGAACACGGCAGCGCCGGCCTCACCGCCCGCCGCCTCGGCCTCGCCCTCGACGCCGACCCGAGCACGCTCTACCGCTACTTCCGCGGCATGGACGACCTGACCCTCGCCATCGGCGACGCACTGATCGGCCAGGCACTGGAGGGCTGGACGCCGACGGGGGAGTGGTGCGAGGACCTGCGCACGGTCGGCCTGCGCATCCACGCCGCGTATGTGGCTCACCCTCAGGCGGCCGTCCTGACCACGAGCAGGGTCACGGGCCGGGCGAATGAACTGGCCGCCGACGAGACGGTGCTGGAGATCCTGCGCGGGGCTGGCTTCCCGCTCGCGGACATCGTCCGCATCTACCACGCCTTCATCGACCAGACGCTGGCGTTCGCGGCGCTGGACGCGGCGTCGTTGGCGTTGCCGAGCGCGGCGCTACAGGCCGACGAGGAGATGTGGCGCAAGACGTACGCAAGGCTCCCGATGGCGACCTATCCACGGATCGCCGAGGCGGCCCCACTGCTGGCGACCCGGATGGTGACGAGCGCATATCCGACGGCACTGGAGATGCTGCTGGACAGTGCATGCCGGTACCTGGACGTGCCCCTCAGGGGCGCGGGGAACTGCGCGACCAGCCACAACGAACCCGCACCCGCCAATGGGCCGATCGCCCCCCTCTCATAGGCGCAACGCTTCCCCCGCCGCACCCACCACCGCCTCCGTCACCACCACCAAAGCCGGCGAATCCAACTTCCACTGCTGCCAGTACAACGGAACATCAACCGGCCGATCCGGAGCCAACGACGCAAGCCGGCCCTCCCTCAGCAGCGGCCCCGCCTGCGCCTCGGGAATCAGCCCCCACCCCAGCCCGGCCACCACACAGGACAAGAACCCCTCGGACGTCGGCACATAGTGCCGCACCGCCCCGGCCGAACCACGCCGCAGCCCCCGCACGAACCGGTCCTGCAGATCATCGCTCCGGTCGAACGACATCACCGGCGCCCGCCCGAGCCCATCCCCCAACGGCCCCCCGAGATACCGCTCGACAAACCCCGGACTCGCCGCAGCCACATACCGCATCCGCCCCAACGCCCGCACGGAACACCCCGCCACGGCATCGGAGGACGACGTCACCGCGGCCATCACCGCCCCCTCCCGCAGCAGCGAAGCCGTACGGCTCTCGTCCTCCCGCCGCAGCTCGAAGCACATCCGAGCCTCCGCGGGCACCCGCGTGAGCGCCCCCAGGAACCACGTCGCCAGCGAGTCCGCGTTGACGGCGATCGACACCCGGGTAGGCTCCCCGGCCGCGCTCATCCCCAGCTCGGCCCGCGCGTCCAGCTCCAGCCGGGCCAGCTGCCGGGCGAACCGCACGACGACCTCGCCGGACTCGGTGGGCCGTACCGGTTTGGTCCGCACGAGCAGCACCCGCCCCGTGCGCTGCTCCAGCGCCTTCACCCGCTGGCTCACCGCGGGCGGCGTCACATGCAGGGCCGCGGCGGCGGCGTCGAAGGTGCCCTCGTCCACCACCGCGAGCAGCGTCCGCACCTGGTCGAGGGGAAGCTCGGTCAGCTCGGTCTTCATATCTGCTAAAGATACGTAAGAATCTTTAGCTGTACGCCAGGAGATCGCTTCCCTAGCGTCAATGGCATGACAACCGCCTTGACCACGGCCGCCGCCGGCTTCGGCACCGGCCTCTCGCTGATCGTCGCGATCGGCGCCCAGAACGCCTTCGTCCTGCGCCAGGGGATCCGCCGCGACGCCGTCCTCGCCGTCGTCGGCATCTGCGCCCTGTCGGACGCGCTGCTGATCACCCTGGGCGTGGCCGGTGTCGGCGCGGTGGTCGTGGCGTGGCCGGGGGTGCTGACGGCGGTGGCGTGGGTCGGCGGGGCGTTCCTGCTCGGTTACGGCGCGCTCGCCGCCCGCCGGGTGTTCAAGCCGGGCGGCGCCCTGCTGACCGAGGGCGACGTGGCGGGGTCACGGCGGCGGGCGGTGCTGACCTGTCTCGCGATGACCTGGCTCAATCCGCACGTCTACCTCGACACCGTCTTCCTGCTCGGCACGATCGCCGCCGACCGGGGCCCGCTGCGCTGGACGTTCGGCATCGGTGCCGCCCTCGCCAGCCTGTGCTGGTTCGCCGCGCTCGGCTTCGGCGCGCGGCTGCTGAGCCGCCACCTCGCCAAGCCGGTCGCCTGGCGGGTACTGGACGGGGTGATCGCCGCGACGATGATCGCCCTCGGCGCCTCCCTGATAGCCGGAAGCTGAGACGCCCGTCCGAACACCCGGCCGGTGCTGCCATAGTGATCTCCGGACGAGAAAGATGTAACGAGCATCCAGGGATCGCGTGGACACCAGCGAGAGCAGTACCGAACCCCAGGAGAAGGACCCCTCCCCGGTGCCGCCCGCGCGGCGCGGCTGGCGGCGCTGGGCCATGGACACCCGGCCGCTGCGCCGCCCCGCCTACCGTCGCCTGTGGTCCTCGACCGCCGTCACGGCCGTCGGCAGCCAGCTCACTGCGGTCGCCGTGCCCAAGCAGATCTTCGACATCACCGGGTCCTCGGCCTGGGTGGGCGTGGCCAGTGTCGCCGGACTGCTGCCGCTGGTGGTGTTCGCGCTGTGGGGCGGGGCGATCGCCGACAGCATGGACCGCCGCAAGCTGCTGCTGATCACCAACATCGGCATAGCCGTCACCTCGGTGCTGTTCTGGCTCCAGGCCCTCACCGGCCTCGACTCGGTGGCCGCGCTCATGGTGCTGCTCGCCGTGCAGCAGGCCTTCTGGGGACTCAACGCCCCCGCCCGCAACGCCTCCATCGCCCGTCTCGTCCCGGCCGATGAACTGCCCGCCGCGAACGCCCTCGGCTCGACCGTCATGCAGATCGGCCAGGTGGTGGGACCGCTGCTGGCCGGCGTGCTGATACCGGTCATCGGCCTGGCCGAGCTGTATCTCCTCGACGCCGTCGCCCTGTGCGTCACGGTGTGGGCCGTCGTACGGCTGCCCGCGCTGCCGCCGGTGAAGGCCGCGGCCGAACGCCGCGCGGGCGTACGGGAGATCGCGGAGGGCTTCCGCTATATCGCCCTGCACAAGGTGCTGTTGCTGTCGTTCCTGGCCGACATCATCGCGATGGTCTTCGGCATGCCCCGCGCGCTGTTCCCCCAACTGTCGAGCCAGACCTACGGGTCGTACGGCGAAGGGCTCGCCCTCGGCCTGCTGTTCGCGGCGATCCCGATCGGCGCGGTGGCCGGCGGGCTGTTCTCCGGCACGTTCTCCCGGGCCCGTCGGCACGGCTGGATGGTGATCGGCGCGGTCGTCGCCTGGGGCGCCGCCATCACCGCTTTCGGGCTGAGCGGCAGTCTGTGGCTCGCGGTGCTGTTCCTGGTGCTGGCCGGGGTCGCCGACATGGTCTCGATGGTCTTCCGCGGGGCGATCCTGCTGTCCGCCGCCAGCGACGAGATGCGCGGCCGGATGCAGGGTGTGTTCACGGTCGTCGTCGCGGGCGGCCCGCGCCTCGCCGACGTCCTGCACGGCACGGCCGGCTCGGCCTTCGGCGCCCGCACGGCCACCGTGGGCGGCGGCCTGCTGGTAGTCGTCCTGATGCTGGGCCTGGCCGCCGCGCTGCCCGCCCTGCGCCGCTACCGCGTCTGAGGCTCAGAGCACGCTGCGCCGGTGCTGCCCGTACTGCTCCATCAGCTTGCCCCGGGTCATCTCCAGCCGGTGCGCGAGGATCTCGGCGACGTACCGCACCAGCAGCATCCCGAGCTGCGTGTCCTCCTCGCACAGCCGCAGCACCGGCTCCGCCTCGAACTCGTAGGCGCGCACCGGGCTGAAGGCCTCCGCGCCGAAGTCCCACTGGTACGGCGGGAACAGCCAGGACCAGCCGAGCAGATCGCCGGAGCCGAGGCTGGCGACGGTGACCCGCTGCACGGACGTCACGCGCTGGTCGAGGGAGACGGCGCCCGAGCGGATCACCCAGAAGCGGTCGGCCGTGCCGCCCGCCTCGAAGATCCGGGCGTCCTCCGGGAAGGCGACCTCCCGGGCCAGCGACATCAGGCGCTGACGCTGAGGCGGCGGAAGGGCGGTCAGCAGTTTGATCGCTTTGGTCATGACACTGGGCTCCTCGCCGAGGACTGAGGTTCCGGTGCTTTCCCTGCGTCCATTTCAGCCGCTGCCGCCGCGCTGAGCACCTCGGCGGAGGGCGGTTTCGGCGGGGAATCCCGGGCGGCCGGTCGACGAGGGCATGAAAAAGCCCTGGCTGGACGGGGGAGACCAGCCAGGGCCGTATGCGGTGGCGCACGGAGGACGAGATCTGTCCACCCCGTGACCACGTATGTATGAACCGTAAACCATTTTGGGGGATGGTGCGAAATCAGAACCCTGCTACGTGACCGGTTTCACTTCGATCCAGGTTTCAGATCGGTTCGGACCTGTCGGTGGCATGCCTGCCCGGGGTCAGGATCTCGTCCAGCACCGTGAGCACGCTCTCGTACGCCAGCGTCCGTACGGCGGCCTCCCGCGCCCCCTCGGGGTCGGTCGACCGCAGCCTCTCGCTCCGTGCCCGCCACGTCCGCTCCTCCTGCCGGGCACAGGTCCTGGCACGCTGCATCCGCCGCAGCAGTTCGTCTGAGTCCACGACATCGGTCATGAGGTCCGCGTACCCGGTATCCACGGGATGAGCCGTCACCGTTCCGGCGCCTTCACGGGCACGCCCAACGGACGGGCCAGACCGGACACCCCCTCGTCCAGACGCTGCAGATGCCGCAGGACACGGTCGGTGACCCGGCCGTAGCGCGAGGTGCCGGGGACGGCCGGGCCGAGCAGCGAGGCGATGCTCGGCCCGGTCTCGATCTCGACCGCGGCGTGTTCGTCGCTCACCCGGGCGGCTATCGCCCCGATGTTGTGGTCGATGCGCGCGGCGGCCCGGCGCAGCCGCGGGTCCGCCGCGATCGAGGGATGCGTGGGCAGCAGCTCGGCGGTCGCGGCCAGCGAACGCGCGTGGTACGCGCAGGTCTCCAGCAGCGCGACGACATAGCGCGCGGTCTCCCGCCGGGCCCGTAGCGGCGTCACCGGATGCGTGAGGGGCTGGACGGCGGCGCGCAGGTCGGCCAGCGCCTGGTCCAGGTCGCGCGCCTCGTCCATCAGATCCACGGGCGGTCCGCCGCTGAGCTGGTCGACGGCACTGCGGGTGACGCCGCCGAGCCGCTCCAGCACGGTGACGAGGAGTTCGTTCGTACGGCGGTCCGTGCGCACCGGCAGCACGAACGCGGCCGCGATCACCCCGCAGGCCGCGCCGAGCGCGGTCTCCTCGATGCGCAGGACGAGCACCGAGAGGCTGTAGGTGTGCAGCAGGGTGTAGAGCAGCCCGAGCGCCGCGGTGACGAAGAAGGACATCAGCGTGTAGGACAGCGGCGCCGAGTAGAACATCGCGAACACGAACAGCAGCACCAGCGCGAACGCCGTCCAGGTGTGCTGCCCGACCGCGCCCGCCAGCACGATGCCGGCCAGGACACCGAGGACGGTGCCCAGCAGCCGGCGGTAGCCCTTGACCAGGATCTCGCCCGTGGAAGCGGTGTTGAGGAACACGATCCAGCAGGTCAGCACCGCCCAGTACCAGCGGTCGCGGGACAGCAGCTCACCGCCGACCATGGCCAGCGCCGACCCCACGGCCACCTGCACGGCGGCACGCGTGGTGGGCCGCCGCAGCCCGGTCTCCGCCTCCGCGGGCGCCTCCTCCTCGGCGTCGAGCACGGCGTCCTCGGCGTCAAGCTCCTCGCGGGACCTGGCCGTGGCCGGGGAGTCGTCCGACTCGTCCTGGGCCCCGCCCAGCGCGATCCGCAGCCCCAGTACGGCACGGGCGGCCTCGCCGACGGCACGGAAGACGTCCTGCACGGCGGGAGACGCCACCGGCAGGTTCTCCTCGTCGCGGTACCCGAGGAGCCGGTTGCGCAGATGGGACACGGAGCTTCCGGCGGCCTGCTCGACGGGCCGCAGCACCAGCAGGCGCAGCGCCTCCAGATCCCGGCGCAGGGTGTCGGTCGCCGCGTCCCGCACGGGTTGCCGCCCGCCGGAGGGGACGGGTGCGCCCGGCAGATGCAGGGCCAGCGTGTCGACCCGCTCGGCGCCGCGGGCGCGCAGCAACGACAGCCCCAGACGTTCGGCGGCGATCTCGGCGTCCGCCACCCGCCGCTGGACGAGCCCGGCCACCGCTTCGTCCGCCGTGCCCTCCTCCAGCCGGCCCTGGATCAGCAGCGCCGTCTCGTGCAGCCGCGCCGTACCCTCCCGCACATGCTCCAGCGCCCGGTCCGCGTCCTCGGGACCGGCGTCGAGCAGATCGATCTGCGCGGACAACAACTGGGCCAGCCGGGCGCGGAAGGCGTCGCGCAGCCGCTGCAGCACTCCCGTCGGAGTCTCGGGGACGAGGACGAACCGCATCAGCGCGCTGCACCCGAAGCCCACGGCCACCACGCCGCACAGTTCGGGCAGTTCGCCGACCGAGGCGCCGACGAAGAGGGAGACGAAGTAGATCTGAAAGCCGATGAGACCGAGCGCGGTGCCCCGGTCACCGAACCGGCGGCCGTAGACGGCACCGAAGATCAGCGCGACGAAGAACACGTCGCCCGCCACGACACTGCTGTGCAGAACCGCCGCCAGCGACATCGACGCCAGCGCCACCGGCAGACCCAGCGCGAGCGTGACCGCCTGCGGCCCGCGCTGCTTCTCCCGGATGGCGAAGGTGGCGACCATCGCCGCGAGGGCCCCCGCCACCAGGTGGCGCACATCGGTCCCCAGCAGAGCGAGCAGGGCGACCGCGAGGGCGATCGAGCCCGCCGTGCGCAGCCCGGCCGACAGCCTCAGCAGCCCCGGGTCCGAGGCCGCGACACGGTCACGCAACCTTGCGCGGACCGGACCTCCCGCTGCGCTCACGCTCCCGCGCTCTCCCCGTGCTCCGCGCCGCGACCGTCACCCCTCAGCCGTCCCCCTCGGCCGCCGCGCCCACCTGGGCACGCAGCTGCTCCGGCGTCAGATACGCGTGCACGAACTCGGAGTCCTTGAGCTTGGCCGGGCTGCGGGACTGGAAGCCGGTACGTACGAAGTCGTCCCCGGCGACCGCGTTGAGCAGCCAGTTCGTCATGACGCGGGTCTTGGCGACGTTGGTGCGCAGCGCCGACCAGTGGTAGCCGCGGGCGACGGCCATCGCGGGCAGGCCCTTCAGCTCGATGCCGATGGGCTTGGACACGGCGTCGCGTCCGCCGAGGTCGACGACCAGGCCGAGGTCCTTGTGCTTGTACGGCCGCAGCGGCTGCTCGCGCAGCGCGGCGATGACGTTGTCGGCGACGACCTTGCCCTGGCGCATCGCGTGCTGGGCGGTGGGCGGACAGACGGCGCCCTCCTCGTCCTTGGCCACATCGGGCACCGCGGCGGCGTCGCCGAGCGCGAACACCCCGTCGTGCCCGGGCAGGTTCATCTCCGCGTTGACCGCGAGCCGCCCCCGCACCGTCTCCGCGCCCAGGGTGCCGATCAGCGGACTGGCGACCACGCCGGCCGTCCAGATCAGGGTGCGGGTCGGGACGACCCGGCCGTCGGTGAAGGTGACCTCCTCGGGTCCCGCCTTCGCGATGGACACCCCGAGCGAGATCTCGATACCGCGCCGGCCCAGGATCTTCTGGGCGTCCGAGCCCAGCTTCTCGCCCAGCTCGGGCATCAGCCTCGGCGCGATGTCGATCAGATGCCACTTGATCAGACGCGGGTCGAGCCGCGGATAGCGCTTGACCGCGTTGTGCGTCAGCATCTGCAGACACGCTGCGGTCTCGGTGCCCGCGTAGCCGCCGCCGACCACCACGAACTGCAGCCGTGCCGCGCGCTCGTCGGGGTCCTGGCTGGCGTCGGCCAGGTCCAGCTGGGAGATGACGTGGTCGCGCAGATACGCGGCCTCCGCGAGCGTCTTCATGCCGAACGCGTTGTCGGTCAGCCCCGGGATGTCGAAGGTGCGGGTGACGCTGCCGGGGGCCAGCACGATGTAGTCGTACGGCTCGTTGACGGTGCGGTCGGTGATGGTGCGGACGACGCAGACCTTGGCCGCGAGGTCCACGCCGATGGCACCGCCCGGGATGATCCGGGTGCGGTACCTGCGGCTGCGGCGCAGGGACACGGCGATCGACTGCGGGGTGAGGACGCCGGAGGCGACCTGGGGCAGAAGCGGCAGATAGAGCTGGTAGGAGGACGGCGTCACCAAGGTGATCTCGGCCTCGTCGGGCGAGAGCCTGCGCTCCAGCCGGCGCACACAGCCGACTCCGGCGAAGCCTGCGCCAACCACCAGGATCCTGGGTCGTGTCACGGTGATCATCCCTTCTGCGGCTCCGGGCGGTTCTGCCTCGATCCCACCCCGGCGCCGGTCGTTCCGCCAGCCGGGTGCGGCAGGCAGCTGAACCCGACGAGAGCCACCCTGCCCCAACCTGCGCGGGGGCACACCGGTTCGGGAGTGAAAGAGATGTCCGCGCGATCTCTTGACGGGTCATTGGTCCGGACCTAACTTCCGTAAAGCTCATCCATGTAAGAGTCCACAGTTCATGGATATGAATCACCACGGTTCCCCCACACCCGACAGGAGGCAGGATGCTCCCACGCCTGCGCACCCTCACCACCGTCACCACGGCGCTGTGCGCCACATCCCTGCTCGCCGCCCCGAACGCGTTCGCCGAAGTCGAGCCAGGCGGCTGGCAGTCGGTGTCGCCCAGCTTCACCGAGCAGGAGCGCGGCTGCGGCCAGATCGACGGCCTGACCTTCCGGCTCACCTGCTCCACCGCCAGCGGCGACCAACGGGCTGAACGCCGCTATGCCACCTACACCGGCGGAACCCGCCAGTTCGAGGGCTACTTCCGCATCACCGGCCTCAGCGGCACCAGGATCAGCCTCAAGCAGACCTTCCACGAATCGGGTTCGGGACCGTACTTCATGCTCGCCGTAGAGCGCGGCGGCAGGCTCTACGCGGTGCACGGCGGCACCACCCTCTCCAACGCCGGGACCGTCGGCGCGACCGTCCGCGTCAACACCGTCCACCAGGTCGGCAACGAGCACCGCACCTACATCAACGGTTCGCTCAAGCACACCTACGACAGCCCCGGCGGCAGCTTCTACGACAAGTTCGGCGCCTACCGCACCAACAGCGGCAACGGCACGGCCACCGTGGAGTGGAGCAACGTCCGCTTCTGGCGCAAGTAGCGGCCGCCGTATGCGAGGAAAGGCGCTCATCGCGGCGTCGGCGGCGCTGATCCTGGCGCTGCCGGCCTGCTCGGCCGAGCCGGAGCGGCCACTGCGCGGTGTCCTGACGACACCCACCGACATCGACCTCGACTGGCGGGACACGCGGCCCGGGATCGCGGGCCACGTCCTGGAGTTCGCGACCGAGGAGGACGGCCCGTACACCGTCCTGCAATACCTCGCACCGCAGGTGACGAGCTACCGCCACCCCGACCTCATGCCGCACACCACCTTCTACTACCGCCTCACGTCCTACCGGGGCCCCACCGTCCGCCCCCACCGGACCGCCCGCGCCGACGGCATCCACCTCACCTGGAGGGACACCTCCTCCGACGAGGACGGCTTCCTGCTCGAACTGCGCAAGCGGGACGGCGACCGCTACGACCCCGTCGCGGTCCTCGCCCCGGACACCGAGGCCACCGACTTCGCCCCGCTGCCCGAGGAAGCGCACGCCGCCTACCGCGTCCGCGCCTTCGTCCTCGGGGAGCGCTCGAACGTCGTAAGGCTCACCTCGGGCGCATAGCCGCGCTCAGCGGAAGACGTTGTCCGCGTCGTCCCAGTGCGCGAACTCGTCCGACAACTGCTCCCGGGGGGCGCGCGAGCGGGCCTGGTACATCGCGTCGATCTGCAGCGCGTAGTGCCGCACGATCGCGTCCCGCCGCAGCTTCATCGACGGCGTCAGCAGACCGCTGGCCACGTCGAACGGCTCCGGCAGCACCCGGAACACCCGGATCGACTCCGCGCGCGACACCGCGCTGTTGGCGGCGGCCACGGCCCGGGCGATCTCCTCCCGCAGCGTGTTCTCCTCCCGCGCCAACCGCATCCGCGCATCGCTGCGCGCGGCGATCGAGTCCCGCCAGAACGCCAGGAAATCGGGGTCCAGGGTGATCAGCGCCCCGACACAGGGCCGGTTGTCACCCACCACCACCGCCTGATGCACCAGCGGATGCATCCGCAGCCGCTGCTCCAGGAGCGCCGGTGAGACGTTCTTGCCGCTGCTGGTGACGATGACGTCCTTCTTGCGCCCCGTGATCGTCAGATAGCCGTCGGAGTCCAGCCGCCCCAGATCCCCGGTGGCGAGCCAGCCGCCGCGCAGCGCGGCCCGCGTCGAGGCATCGTCGTTGACGTATCCCTGGAACACCGACGGCCCGCGCACCAGGATCTCCCCGTCGTCCGCGACCCGGATGTCCATGCCGGGCAGCGCCTGCCCGACCGTCCCCGACATCTCCCGCCCCAGCGGCTGCGCCGTGACACCGCCGCTGGTCTCCGTGAGCCCGTACCCGTCGTGCACGAAGATGCCGACGCCCTCGTAGAACAGGGCGAGCTCACGGTTGAGGGACGAGCCGCCGGACGACGCCAGCAGCACCCTGCCGCCCAGCGCGGCCCGGAACCTGCGGTACACCGTCCGCTCGTACAGGGCGTGTTGCAGCCGCAGATCGAAACCGGGCCCGGGACCGCCGCCCAGCCGATGCCGTTCCAGGGCCGCCGCGAAGTCCCGCGCGGTGTCGGCGGCCCGCTCGAACAGCGCACCCCGGCCGGCCTGCTGGGCCGTGCGCAGGGCGTTCTTGTAGATCTTCTCGAAGATCGACGGTACGGCGCAGAAATAGGTGGGCTTGAAGGTCTGCACGGCACTCGCCAGCGCCTCCGCCTGCAACTCGGCCTCGTGGCCCATGAGGATGCCGCCGCGGATGCACAGGGTCTGCACCAGAAGGCCGTACACATGGGAGAACGGCAGGAAGGCGAGGACGGACGCCTGCCCTCCCGGCGGCACCACCTTGTGACCCCAGCCGGCGAGCATCGTGTCGCAGGGGCTCGCCAGATTCCGGTGGCTCAGCGCGCAGCCCAGGGGCCGGCCCGTCGTGCCGGAGGTGTAGGCGACCACCGCGGTGGAGTCCGGCAGCACGATCCGGCGCAGCGACTCGACCGTGGCCAGCGGCACGAACTCGCCGCGCTCCACGAGCTGCTGGAGCCCGCCCGTGTCGAGCTGCCAGACATTGCGCAGCCGCGGCAGCGATCCGCACACCGAGCCGACGGTCATGATCGCCTGCTCGTCCTCGACCACCACGGCCACGCACTCGGCGTCCCGCAGGATCCACTCGACCTGGTCGCGCGACGACGTCGGATAGATCGGCACCACCTCGGCGCCCACCGCCCACAGCGCGTAGCTGAGCACCGTCCACTCGTACCGGGTGCGCGCCATGATGGCCACGCGGTGCCCCGGTGAGATACCGGAAGCGATCAGTCCCTTGGCGAGATCGGTCACTTCGTCGCGCACTTCGACGGCGGTGACCTCCTCCCAGATGGGGGAGGAGGGTTCCGGACGGCGCGCGAGCATCGGCAGAGTGGGGTTGATCGCCGCCGTTTCGAAGACGCTGTCGGCGAGGCCGCCGATCAGGGGCGTGACGGTCGGGGGAGCGAGGCCGAGGTCGCGCATGCGCTGCTCCAGATGTGTACCGGGTGTGACGTCACCGATGAGTTCCGTTATCGGCGCTGCCCGAATCTAGCCCAGCTGGGACCGGATGGTGTCCGGAACGGAGAACTCGTCAGTCACATAGAGGTCACATCCCGTACGGCAGCAGCCAGACCGTCGCCAGCGGAGGCAGCGTCAGCCGGATGTGCCCGTCCTCCGGTTTCACCGCGTCATGGTTGGTGACGTCGCTGCCGCCGTAGCGCGCCGCATCGGTGTTGAGGGCCTCCTGCCAGGCGATCACCGAGTCCGGCACGGCGAGGCGGTAGTCATGGCGGACCACCGGTGAGAAGTTGCTGACGGCGAGCAGCGGGGTGCCGTCGGCGCCGAACCGCAGGAACGCGAATACGTTGTCGTCGGCCGCGTCCCCCAGCACCCACCTGAATCCGCCCGGGTCGGTGTCCCGCTCCCACAGGGCCGGGGTCGCCCGGTACAGCATGTTGAGATCACCGACCAGGTCCTGCACCCCCCGATGGTCGCCCGCCGACGCGTACCCGGCATCTAGCAGCCACCACTCCGGACCATGCTCCTGCGACCACTCGGCGCCCTGCGCGAACTCCTGCCCCATGAAGAGGAGCTGCTTGCCCGGGTGGGCCCACATGAAGCCCAGGTAGGCACGGTGGTTGGCGCGTCGCTGCCACCAGTCGCCCGGCATCTTCGACACCAGCGCCTGCTTGCCGTGCACGACCTCGTCGTGCGAGATGGGGAGCACGTAGTTCTCGCTGTAGGCGTACACCATCGAGAACGTCATCTCGTTGTGGTGGTACTTGCGATGCACCGGCTCCTTGGCGATGTATTCCAGCGAGTCGTGCATCCACCCCATGTTCCACTTCAGACCGAACCCCAGGCCGCCACTGTCGGTCGGCTTCGTCACCCCGTCCCATGCGGTCGACTCCTCCGCGATGGTGACGACCCCCGGGTTGCGCCGGTAGACGGTCGCGTTCATCTCCTGGAGGAACCGCATCGCCTCCAGGTCCTCCCGCCCGCCGAACACATTCGGCGCCCACTGCCCGGAGTCCCGCGAGTAGTCGAGATAGAGCATGGAGGCGACGGCGTCCACCCGCAGCCCGTCGATGTGGAACTCCTCGCACCAGTAAGTGGCGTTGGCGACAAGGAAGTTGCGCACCTCGGTACGCCCGTAGTCGAACTCGAACGTGCCCCAGTCCGGATGCTCGGCCCGCCGCGAGTCCCCGGGCTCGTACAGCGGCTCCCCGTCGAACCGGGCCAGCGCCCAGTCGTCCTTGGGGAAATGCGCCGGCACCCAGTCCACGATCACCCCGACACCGGCCCGGTGCAGGGCGTCCACCAGGTACTTGAAGTCGTCGGGTGTCCCGAGCCGCGAGGTCGGCGCGTAGAAACCGGTGACCTGGTAGCCCCAGGAACCGGCGAAGGGATGCTGGGCGACCGGCATCAGCTCGACGTGGGTGAAGCCGAGTTCATTGACGTAGGCGGGCAGCTCCTCGGCGAGTTGACGGTACGTCAGCCCCGGGCGCCAGGACGGAAGATGGACCTCGTAGACCGAGAAGGGGGCCCGGTGCACGGGGACGTCACCCCGGTGCGCCATCCAGTGCTCGTCGCCCCACTCGTAGTGCGAGGCGTGCACGATCGACGCCGTGTCCGGCGGGACCTCCGACCGGCGTGCCATCGGGTCCGCCTTGAGGAAGCGGTGGCCGTGCCGGGAGGTGATCTCGAACTTGTACCGGGTGCCCTCGCCGATGCCGGGCAGGAACAGCTCCCACACCCCGGACGCCCCGAGCGAGCGCATCGGGAACGCCGTCCCGTCCCAGCAGGTGAAGTCCCCGGCGACCCGCACACCCCGCGCGTTGGGCGCCCACACCGTGAACCGGGTGCCGGCCACGCCCTCATGGATCATCGGCTCGGCCCCGAGCGCCTTCCACAGCTCCTCGTGCCGGCCCTCGCGGATCAGGTGCAGATCGAACTCGCCGAGGGCGGGCAGGAAGCGGTACGGGTCATGGACCTCACGCTCGTCCGACCCGTCCTCGGCGTACGACACCAGCAGCGTGTACGCGGGGATCGCGTCCAGCGGCAGCACGGCGGAGAACAGACCGCCGCCCTCCGAGACCAGCGCGGTGCGCTCGCCGCCGACCACGACGCTCACCGCGCGCGCGAACGGGCGCAGCGCCCGCACCGCGATCCCGCCGGGGACCGGATGCGCCCCCAGCAGTGCGTGCGGATCGTGGTGGGCGCCCGACAGCAGGCGCTCACGCTCGGCCGGATCGAGGGCGGGAGCGGTGGCGAGCCGGCCGGGTCCGGCCGACTCGGGCCGCGAGGTCTCGTGCAGGGCCATGGGGTCAGGCTCCTCTCACGGCGAGGCGTTCGATCGCCGCCATCGGTACGGGCAACCAGTCGGGTCGGTGCCGGGCCTCGTACAGCACCTCGTACACGGCGCGGTCGGTCTCATAGGCACGGAGCAGCCCGTGCTTCTTGCGCGGGTCCCACCCGGCGCGCAGGGCATAGCCCGCGCAGTAGGCCTCCCGGCAGCGGCGCGCCCACTCCGGGCGCCATGGACGGCGCTGCCGGGCGGCGTAGTCGAAGGAGCGCAGCATGCCGGCGATGTCCCGCACCGGCGAGTGCACACCGCGCCGCTCGGCCAGCGGACGGGACGGCTCGCCCTCGAAGTCGATCACGAACCACTCCCGGCCTGCCCGCAGCACCTGACCCAGGTGCAGATCGCCGTGGATGCGCTGGGCGGGCGGCCCGGGATCGCAGGCGGCGAGGGTGCCGAAGGCGGTGCGCAGCCCCGGGACATGCGGCTGGAGCGCGGGGACGAAGTGCGCGGCGAGCTCCAGGCGTTCGGTCATCGCCGCCGCCGTACGGCCGTTCTCGGCGTGGGCGCCGGACGGGAAGGCCGACGCCAGCGCCAGATGCACCTCCGCCGTCGCCATACCCAGCTGATGGGCCTGAGCGGTGAAGTCGTCACCGGAGGCCAGCGCGTCCAGCGCCAGTGTCCAGCCGTCGGAGGCGTCCCGCAGGAACGGCTGGAGCACGCCCAGCGTCGCCTCCCAGGGATGCATCGTACGGAACCAGGCCACCGGTGCCGGCACCCGGCCGCAGCCCTGCCGGGCCAGCGCGCCGGACAGCTCCAGATCGGGATTGACGCCGGGCTGGATGCGCCGGAACAGCTTCAGGATGAACGCGTCGCCGTACACCAGCGAGGAGTTGGACTGCTCCGCGTCGAGGAGCCGGGGCACCAGACCGGCCGGCAGCGACACGGACGGATCCGCCTCGAAGCGCAGCGGCCCCGCCGTGCCCGGGTGCCGCAGCCGGTCCAGGAGCAGCTGGGCCGAACGCGGGTCCTGAAGGGCGTCGAAGACCGTCAGACCGGCCAGCGGACCTTCCTCCGCACGGCCGATGAGCGCCTTGCCGAGACGCGGCGACAGATGCTGCCGTACACCGAGCAGGAGCTGGTAGCAGTCGCCGGCCGGGGGCGCGCCGCCGGGCGAGGGCACCGCCGAGTGACCGGCGTGCACCAGCAGATGCAGACAGCCCGGGAACAGCTCCGTCATCGACAGCAGCGCGAGGTCGGTGACGGGCCGGTCCTTGCCCGCGAACCAGCGCTGCCGTGGCAGCCACTCGCGCAGCAGCCCGGCCAGCGAGGCCATCAGGCCGGCGTCGACCGTACGGGTGGGTCGGGGAGATGCGGTCTTCTGCATGGTGACGCGTCCTTTCCTCGGCACACGCTCGAAGCTCACGCTCAAAGTCGTCTGCCGATGCGGGATGCGACTCGGGTGAGCCGGAACCAGTAGAAGCCGTGGCCCCCGAGGGTCAGCAGATACGGCAGTTCGCCGATGGCCGGGAAGCGCACCCCGCCGAACAGCTCGACCGGGTGGCGTCCGCTGAACTCGCGCAGGTCGAGTTCGGTGGGCTGCGCGAAACGCGCGAAGTTGTTCACGCACAGCACCAGGTCGTCCTCGTATTCGCGCAGAAAGGCGAGGACCGCCGGATTCGACGACTGGAGTTCGGTGTAGGTGCCGAGTCCGAACGCCGGGTTCTGCTTACGGATCTCGATCATTCGGCGGGTCCAGTGCAGCAGCGACGATGGTGAGGCCATGGACGCCTCGACATTCGTCACCTGATAGCCGTAGACCGGGTCCATGATGGTCGGCAGGCAGAGCCGTCCGGGGTCGCAGGTGGAGAAGCCGGCATTACGGTCCGGGGTCCACTGCATGGGCGTGCGGACGGCGTCGCGGTCGCCGAGCCAGATGTTGTCGCCCATGCCGATCTCGTCGCCGTAGTAGAGGATCGGCGAGCCGGGGAGGGCGAGAAGCAGGGCGGTGAAGAGTTCGATCGAGTGCCGGTCGTTGTCCAACAGGGGTGCCAGCCTGCGGCGGATGCCGATATTGGCGCGCATGCGGGGGTCCTTGGCGTACTCCGCCCACATGTAGTCGCGTTCCTCGTCGGTGACCATCTCCAGGGTCAGCTCGTCGTGGTTGCGCAGGAAGACGCCCCACTGGCAGCCGGAGGGAATCGCCGGGGTCTTCGCGAGGATTTCGGAGACGGGATAACGGGATTCCCGCCGTACGGCCATGAAGATCCTCGGCATGACCGGAAAATGGAACGCCATATGGCACTCGTCGCCACCCGAGGCGTAGTCACCGAAGTAGTCGACGACGTCCTCCGGCCACTGGTTCGCCTCCGCCAGCAGCACCGTGTCCGGATACATCGCGTCGATCTCCCGGCGGACCCGCTTGAGGAACTCATGCGCGGCGGGAAGGTTCTCGCAGTTCGTGCCCTCCTCCGCGTACAGATAGGGCACGGCGTCGAGACGATAGCCGTCGATTCCCAGGTCCAGCCAGAAACGCAGGGCGGCCAGGATCTCCTCCTGCACGGCCGGGTTCTCATAGTTCAGGTCCGGCTGGTGGGAGAAGAAGCGATGGAAGAAGTACTGCCCCCGGACCGGGTCGTAGGTCCAGTTGGAGGGCTCCGTGTCGACGAAGATGATGCGGGCGTCGGCGTACTGCTTGTCGTCGTCGGCCCACATGTAGTAGTCGCCGTACGGGCCGTCCGGGTCCTTCCTCGACTCCTGGAACCACGGGTGCTGATCACTCGTGTGGTTCATGACGAAGTCGATGATGACGCGCATGCCGCGCTGGTGGGCGGAGTCGACGAATTCCACGAAGTCGGCGAGGTCACCGAATTCGGGAAGGACCGAGGTGTAGTCGGATACGTCGTAGCCGCCGTCGCGCAGGGGTGATTTGAAGAAGGGCGGCAGCCACAGACAGTCGACGCCGAGCCATTGCAGATAGTCGAGTTTGGCGGTCAGGCCTTTGAGGTCGCCGACGCCGTCGCCGTTGGAGTCCTGGAAGGAGCGGACCAGGACCTCGTAGAAGACGGCGCGTTTGAACCAGTCCGGGTCACGGTCCTTGGCAGGAGTGTCCTCGAACGTGTCCAGCACGGGTTCGTTGACGGTCATGACGCTCAGGACCCTCCGATCTGCGGTGGCGATGCCTGGACGTGGAACACGTGCGCGGGCGCCGTGCCGGGTTCGAGGCGTACGTAGTTGGTCCTGCCCCAGCGGTAGGACTCACCCGTCAGTTCGTCATGCACGGACAGAGAGGCGTCCCGGTCCAGGCCGAGTTGCGGCATGTCCAACGAGACCGTGGCCTCCTGGGTGTGGTGCGGATCAAGGTTGGCGACCACCAGAACCGTGTCCGGACCAGTCCGTTTGCTGTACGCGATGAGCGCGTCGTTGTCGGTGTGGTGGAAGCGGAGGTTACGCAGCCGGTGCAGCGCCGGGTGGCACCTGCGGATCGCGTTGAGGCGGGTGATGAGGGGGGCGATGGTGTCGGGGGTGTCCCAGTCGCGGGTGCGGATCTGGTACTTCTCCGAGTCGAGGTATTCCTCGCTGCCGGGGCGCAGGGGTGTGTTCTCGCAGAGTTCGTAGCCGCTGTAGATGCCCCAGGTGGGGGAGAGGGTGGCGGCGAGGACGGCGCGGACCTCGAAGGCGGGGCGGCCGCCGTGCTGGAGGAATTCGTGGAGGATGTCGGGGGTGTTGGCGAAGAAGTTCGGCCGCATGTAGGCCGCCGCCTCGCCCGACAGTTCCGTCAGGTACTCGGTCAGCTCCTGCTTGGTGTTGCGCCAGGTGAAGTAGGTGTAGGACTGCTGGAAGCCGGTCTGGGCCAGGGTGTGCATCATCGCGGGGCGGGTGAAGGCCTCGGCGAGGAAGATCACGTCGGGGTCGGTGCGGTTGATGTCCGCGATCACCTTCTGCCAGAACAGCACCGGCTTGGTGTGCGGGTTGTCGACCCGGAAGATCCGCACCCCGTGGTCCATCCAGTGCCGCAGCACCCGCAGCGTCTCGGCGATCAGGCCGTCCATGTCGGCGTCGAAGGCGATGGGGTAGATGTCCTGGTACTTCTTCGGCGGGTTCTCCGCGTAGGCGATCGTCCCGTCGGTCCGGTGGTGGAACCACTCGGGGTGCTTGTCCACCCAGGGGTGGTCGGGGGAGCACTGCAGGGCGAAGTCGAGGGCCACCTCCAGGCCCAGCTCACCGGCGCGTGCGACGAAGCGGTCGAAGTCCTCGATCGTGCCCAGGTCGGGGTGGACGGCGTCGTGGCCGCCCTCGGGGGAGCCGATCGCCCACGGGACCCCGACGTCCTGCGGGCCGGCGGAGAGGGTGTTGTTGCGGCCCTTGCGGAAGGTGGTGCCGATCGGGTGGATCGGCGGGAGGTAGACCACGTCGAAGCCCATCGCGGCGATCCCGGGCAGCCGCAGCGCGGCCGTCTCGAACGTGCCGTGCGGCCGGTCGGCCGTGCCCTCGCTGCGGGGGAAGAACTCGTACCAGGAGCCGTACAGGGCCCGTTCCCGCTCGACCAGCAGCGGCAGCGGGTCCGAGGCGGTGACCAGATCCCGTAGCGGATACCGCCCCAGCACCGCGTCGACATTTGCCGCGAACGCCGCCGCGAGCCGTGACACGGGTGGCAGTGAGTCGTCCCGCAACGCCTCCGAGGCGGCCAGCACGGTCGCCCGCTCCGTCTCGTCGGGGACACCGGCGGCGGCGCGCTCGTACAGTTCGCCGCCCTCCTCCAGGACCAGCCCGACGTCGATCCCGGCCGGCACCTTGATGCGGGCCGTGTGGCGCCAGGTGGCCACCGGGTCGCTCCAGGCCTCCACATGGAACGTCCAGCGGCCCACCGCGGACGGTGTCACCTTGGCGCCCCAGCGGTCGGTGCCGGGGGACAGTTCGTGCATCGGCGTCCACGGGCCCGGACGGCCGTCCGGGTCGGTCAGCACGACATTGGCGGCCACGGCGTCATGGCCCTCGCGGAACACGGTGGCGGTGACCTCGAAGGTCTCACCCGTGACGGCCTTCGCCGGATGCCTGCCGCACTCCACGGCCGGCTGTACGTCCCGTACCGGGATGCGGCCGATGGTCCCGGCACCGGCACCGGCGCCGGTCCTGCTCTTGGTCCTGCCCATGGTTCACCTCCACCGTGCTCGAGGCCGGGCACCAGGCCCGGCCGGGGATTCGATCTGCGCCGGGAGCTGGCTACCTCCCGGCATGGAAACGTCGCCGCCGCGATCTCGGCGGTCCCCGCCGTGCGGAGACGCTCGCCGTGCGGGGCCGTTCGTCCTGCTCCCGGAGATAGGCGGCCGGGGTGATCCGCAAGTAGCGCTCGGCGGCGTCCGCGGCCTCACGGGCGCAGCGCTTCCCCATCAGCACACAGAGGGTGTAACCGGTGTTCTCGAAGGTCGCGCGCACGGTGAGGTCGGCCGGGGCCGCGAGCATGGCTCGTTCCCAGGCCCGGTAGCGCCGCAGTTGCCGGGCGACTTCGGCTTTGGCCGGTAGCAGCATGGGCCCCGTTCACCTTCCGGGCTCGATGAGCGTTTCCCGACCGTCGGGCGGAAACGCGTGCGCGCATACGCACGGGTTCCGTTACGGGCATCGAGGTCTTCACACATGGTGCACGGTCGGCGACTCTCCGTCCTGTTGGATCTTCAACCACCTCAGGTGTCTGCTCCTGTTGCACGAATGGCGTACCGCCCCCACCCTGGAGTGACTCAGAAGCGATCAGCGCTCACGCTCCGTGCTCGGGGCCCGTCCCGCAGGGGCGAGGAGGGCGGGAGCTTTCGCGGTGAGGAGGTAACGACGGTGAAGACCGCAGTGCCCTGCTACTACCACCTCGACGTGGAAGTCAGCCCCGAACGGGTGGGTCAGGTCAGCCGAATTCTGGCCGCCCACCTCCGGTACTGGGACCTGGAGACCCTTGTCGAACCCGTCCGCCACGGCACGGAGATGCTGCTGCGGGCCATCGACGAGCATGCGACGGACAAGAACACCTCCATCGAGATGTGGTGGAACGGCCAGCACCTCATCACGGCCGTCGGCGACAACGACCGCGCCCTGCGCCCCGACCATCAGCTGCGCGCCTGCCTTCAGCATCTCGCCGCGACGAGCGACGGCTGGGGCTGCTGTGCCACGGAGTCCGGTAGCAAAGTCATCTGGTTCTCGCAGCGCGCCCGCGCGGGCGAACGTGCCCCGCTCGTGCCGATCGCTCCCGCGCCCCACCTCCGCGAGGCGCTTCAGGTGCCCCGCGAGCTGCCGGCCACGGCCGTCGCCGACGCGGCGGGCATCCGGGACGGCGTCCTCCAGGAGGCCCTGTGACAGCGCGAAAGCGCGACAAAGGGGTGCTCGCCTGGAGCGGGCACCCCTATCCATTGGGAGCCGCCTTCGACGGACAGGGCACCAACTTCGCCCTGTTCAGCGAGGTCGCCGAACGCGTCGAGCTCGTGCTGGTCGACGACAAGGGACGGCACCGGGCCGTCGCGCTGACCGAGGTCGACGGCTTCGTCTGGCACGGCTATCTGCCCGGCGTCGGCCCCGGACAACGCTACGGCTACCGGGTGCACGGCCCCTGGGACCCCGGCCTCGGCCACCGGTGCAATCCGGCGAAGCTGCTGCTGGACCCGTACAGCCGGGCCGTCGACGGCCAGGTGGACAACCACACCTCCCTGTTCGAGCGCACCCCCGGCGCCCCGTCCCCGTCGGACAGCGCCGGCCACACCATGCTCGGCGTGGTGACCGAGCCGTACTTCGACTGGGGCGACGACCAGCCCCTCAGACGGCCGTACGCCGACACCGTCATCTACGAGGCCCACGTACGCGGCCTCACCCGCAGCCACCCCGACATCCCTCCGGAGCTGCGCGGCACCTACGCCGGACTCGCCCACCCCGCGATCGTCGAGCACCTCACCTCCCTCGGCGTGACCGCCGTGGAGCTGATGCCGGTGCACCAGTACGTCCAGGACGGCGTCCTGCTCGACCGCGGCCTGTCCAACTACTGGGGCTACAACACCATCGGCTTCTTCGCGCCGCACAACTCCTACGCCGCCCACGGCACCCGCGGTCAGCAGGTCGACGAGTTCAAGGCGATGGTGAAGGCCCTGCACGCGGCCGGCCTCGAAGTGATCCTGGACGTGGTCTACAACCACACCGCCGAGGGCAACGAACGCGGCCCGACCCTGTCCTTCCGCGGCATCGACAACGCCTCGTACTACCGCCTGGTGGACGGCGACTGGGCGCACTACTACGACACCACCGGCACAGGCAACAGCCTGCTGATGCGTCACCCGTACGTGCTCCAGCTGATCATGGACTCGCTGCGCTACTGGGTCACCGAGATGCATGTCGACGGCTTCCGCTTCGACCTCGCGGCCACCCTGGCCCGCCAGTTCCACGAGGTGGACCGCCTCTCGGCGTTCTTCGACCTGATCCAGCAGGACCCGGTGATCAGCCGTGTCAAGCTGATCGCCGAGCCCTGGGACGTGGGGGAGGGCGGCTACCAGGTCGGCAACTTCCCGCCGCTGTGGTCGGAGTGGAACGGCAAGTACCGGGACGCAGTACGGGACTTCTGGCGCGCCGAGCCCGGTTCGCTCGCCGAGTTCGCCTCCCGGCTGACCGGCTCCTCCGACCTGTACGCGCACAGTCGGCGCCGCCCGCGCGCCAGCGTCAACTTCGTGACCGCGCACGACGGTTTCACCCTGCGCGACCTCGTCTCCTACAACGACAAGCACAACGAGGCCAACGGCGAGAACAACCGCGACGGCGAGAGCCACAACCGCTCCTGGAACTGCGGCACCGAGGGCGAGACCGACGACCCCGCCGTGCTCGCGCTGCGCTCCCGCCAGCAGCGCAACCTCCTCGCCACCCTGCTGCTGTCCCAGGGCATCCCGATGCTCTGCCACGGCGATGAACTCGGCCGCACCCAGGGCGGCAACAACAACGCCTACTGCCAGGACAACGAAGTCTCCTGGATCGACTGGCGGCTCACCGACGACCAGGACGCCCTCGCCGACTTCACCCGCTACGTCATCGCGCTGCGCGCCGCCCACCCCGTCCTGCGCCGCCGCCGCTTCTTCCAGGGCGAGACTCCCACCCACCCCGACCAGCCGCTGCCCGACCTGGTCTGGTTCCTCCCAGACGGCCGCGAGATGGCCCCGGACGACTGGCGCCGCGCCGACGCCCACTCGGTCGCCGCGTTCCTGAACGGCGACGCGATCGCCGAACCGGACTGGTGCGGGCGGCCCGTCGTGGACGACTCGTTCCTGATGCTGCTCAACAGCTACTGGGAGCCGGTGGAGTTCCAGCTGCCGGACGGGACGTACGGCGAACGCTGGACGACGCTGATCGACACGTCAGAGCAGCAGAGCCCCCCGGACGAGGTGGAGCACAAGGCGGGCACGGCACTGCTGATCGAACGCCGAAGCCTGGTCCTCCTGTCGAGACCCTCGCGCAAACGCCCCTGAAGAACCGTCACCTCTCACGGCGCGACGTCACCGTGAACTGCGCCCCGTCCGGATCCCGCAACACCGCCTCATCGCTGACCTTCGACAGCACACTCCCCCCATTGACCTCCGCGGCCCGCGCACACTCCGCCACGTCCGCGACAGCGAAGTGCACCTGCCAGTGCGGCCGGATCGTGGGATCCGGCGCCGCCCCCAGCGCCCCCGACTCGATGCGCGCCACGACATCACCCCCGCTGCGCAGCACGACCTCGCCGCCCTCGTACTGGACCTCGATGTAACCGGGCCCCTCGGTGGCCCAGTCGAGGACCTCGCCGTAGAACATGGCGGCGTCGAACGCGTCGCGGGTGTGCAGCCGGATGAAGGTCGGCGTGGCCCGCCGCCAGGTCTCCCAGTTGGAGATGAGCTCCCCCTCCCAGATGCCGAACGTCGCACCGTCACGGTCCGCCAGCAGCGCCGCCCGCCCCGGCGGCAGCGACAGCGGCCCGACCGCGGCGGTGCCGCCGCGTTCCTGGACCCGGGCGACGGCCTCGTCCGCGCTCGGCACGGCGAAGTACGGAGTCCAGGCCACGGCCATCTGCCACATCGAGGCGACCGCGGCGATCCCGGCCACCGGCACGTTCTGCACCAGCGCGACACGGAAGCGGTCGCCCAGCTTGGCCGGCCGCCAGCGCCACCCCAGCACGGCCGTGTAGAACGCCTGGGTGGCCTCCAGATCGCGGCTGGTCAGGCTCACCCAGCAGGGTGCGCCGAACACGGAGTGTGTGGACACCACGTCGGCCGTGCTCCTGGGAGTTTTCGTGTCGTTCATGGCAGTCGCGTCCTGATCTCGCCCCACCGGCGGCCACCGGTCTGCTCCCAGTGTCCGGCCCGAACCGCGTCCGGGCCTGTCGAGTACCCCCGCCGGAGTGCCGAAACGGCCGATGTCCGTCCACGCGTTCACTGGCACCCGACGGGCGAAGAGACGACGATGGAGGCGTGGTACCGGTGCCGAGCGAGCCCGCCGACGAGACCGACCGGATTCTCGAGCTGGAGGAAGAGATCGACCAGCTCAAGGAGGCGGTGGTCTCGCACGCCGTCGTGGACCAGGCGATCGGCATGGTCGTGGCGCTCGGCCGGGTGGCCCCGGACGCGGGATGGGCGGTGCTGAAGGACGTCTCCCAGCACACCAACATCAAGCTCCGCCGGGTCGCGGAGCTGATCGTCATCTGGGGCAGGGAGGGCGAGATGCCGCCCGAGATCAGCGCCGAACTCGAGGAAGCCCTCGAACGGCACGGGCCGACGCAGATCCCGGGGTCGGCACAGGGGGAGTGAGCCACCCACCCCAAGCCACTCGCTCCGAGCCGGGGCTCAGTGCACCTCGGCGAGCAGCTCCTCGCGCAGCTGGGCGAAGCAGCCACTCAGCAGCCGTGACACATGCATCTGCGAGATCCCCAGCTGACGTGCGATGCGGCTCTGCGTCATCCCGCCGAAGAAGCGGAGGTACAGGATCGTGCGCTCCCGTTCCGGGAGTCGTTGAAGGCACGGGGTGACGGACACCCGGTCGACGACGACTTCGTACGCCGGATCCGGATCGCCGATCGCGTCGCCCAGGGCGTAGCCGTCCGTGCCGGGCATCTCCGCCTCCAGCGACAGCGCGGAGAAACACTCCAGGGCCTCCATCCCGGTGCGCACCTCGGCCTCGCTGAGCTGGGCGTGCTCGGCTATCTCGGCAATCGTCGGGGCGCGTCCCGGGGTGCGCTGCGCCAGCTCCTTGGAGGAGTTGCGCACCCGGTTGCGCAGGTCCTGGACCCGGCGCGGCACATGCAGCGTCCACATGTGGTCGCGGAAGTGCCGCTTGATCTCGCCGGTGATGGTGGGCACCGCATACGCCTCGAAGGCATGGCCGCGGTCCGGGTCGTAGTGGTCGACGGCCTTCACCAGGCCCAGCGCGGCCACCTGATACAGGTCCTCAAGGGACTCGCCGCGGCCCTTGAACCGTACGGCGATCCGCTCGGCCATCGGCAGCCAGGCCTGAACCAGTTCGTCCTTGAGCGCCTTGCGCTCCGGCCCCTCGGGGAGATCCACGAGCCGGTCGAAGGCCTCGGCCGTGTCGGGGGCGTCGTCATGCGGGTGCTGCTTCGTTCTGGCGGTGGCACACATCCGTGTGCACCTCCCTCAAGCAGGTGCTCGGGTTCCCACGGACGTGCCTCCGGTCCGAAGCACATAAGAGCGTATTCCCGGGTAAACAGGACCCGAAACGCCGTGCTGGTCCGGCGGTCGCAGTGGCAGGGCCTTGACCCTGTCTTGGTTCATTACCTCTGCTACAGAGGTAATGTCGACGTTGTGGAACAGGAGACCCTTCCGGAGGAGCTGGCCGACGCGCTGGTCGGCGTCCAGCGGCTGATCCGGCGCAGGCTGCGCCGGGAGATGCCCGTCCCGCCACTGCGCAGCGCCGAGGTGGAGCTGCTGCGGCTGGTCGTGGAGCGGCCCGGTATCGGGATCTCGGAGGCGGCCAAGGAGCTGTATCTGGCGGGCAATTCGGTGTCGACGCTGGTCAACCAACTGGCCCGGCAGGGCTATCTGGTCCGCGAGACCGACCCGGCCGACCGGCGCGCCGCCCGGCTGCTGCCCACCCCCGCGGCCGGGGCCCGCCTCGGCGAATGGCGCAGACGACGCGCCGATCTCGTACGGCACCAGGTGTCCGGCCTCGACGAGGCGGACCGCGAGACGCTGCTCGCGGCGGTCCCGGCGCTGCGCCGGCTGGCGGACTCACTGCGCGAGGAGGCGGGGCGACCATGACGGCCACGACACGGGACACCGGCGACGCCGTGGCCTGCACCGGGCTCGCCTACGCCTTCGGCGAGACCAACGCGGTCGACGGCCTCGATCTGACGGTGCGCGAGGGTGAGGTCTTCGGGCTGCTCGGCCCCAACGGCGCCGGGAAGACCACGGCCATCCGCTGCATCACCACCCTGCTGCCGGTGCCCGCCGGCATGGTCCGCGTCTTCGGGCAGGACGCCGCGGGCGACCGTATGGCCGTACGCCGTCTGCTCGGCTACGTCCCGCAGCAGCTGTCCGCCGACGCGAGCCTCACCGGCCGCGAGAACGTCTCCCTGTTCGCCCGCGTCTTCGACGTGCCCCGCCGTGAACGCGCCGCACGCGTCGGCCAGGCCCTCGGCGCCGTCGGCCTCACCGACGCCGCCGACCGGCTCGCCGGCACCTACTCCGGCGGCATGGTGCGCCGGCTCGAACTCGCCCAGGCCCTGGTCAGCGCGCCCCGGCTGCTGATCCTCGACGAGCCGACCATCGGCCTGGACCCGATCGCCCGCACCGGAGTGTGGGAGCACATCGGTGCCGTCCGCGCGGCCACGGGCATGACGGTCCTGGTCACCACCCACTACATGGACGAGGCCGACCAGTACTGCGACCGGGTCGGCCTGATGCACCACGGCCGTATCCGCGCCCTCGGAACCCCGGCCGAGCTGCGCCAGGGGCTCTCCGAACGCCGGGGCGCCGAGGCTACGGACCCGCTGCCCACGCTGGAGGACGTCTTCCGCGACATCGCCGGCAGTGGACTCGAGACGAGTTCAGGAGACTTCCGCGATGTCCGAAGCACCCGCCGCACCGCCCGCCGCGTCGGCTGAGCGGCCCCACCCCGACGGCATCGACCTGCTGCTGCGGCCGCCCGAGCCCCGCGCCGGCTGGCGGCTGCTGCCCGCCCGCGTGGTGGCCATGTGCGCCGTCGAACTCCAGAAGCTGCGCCACGACCGTACCGAGCTGTACACCCGCGCCGTCCAGCCCGCCCTCTGGCTGCTGATCTTCGGCCAGACCTTCACCCGGCTCAAGGCGATCCCCACCGACGGCATCCCCTACATCGACTATCTGGCGCCCGGCATCATCGCCCAGTCCGCGATGTTCATCGCCATCTTCTACGGCATCCAGATCATCTGGGAGCGCGACGCCGGCGTCCTCAACAAACTGCTGGTCACCCCCACCCCACGCTCGGCCCTCATCACGGGCAAGGCGTTCGCGGCCGGGGTGAAGTCCCTGATCCAGGCCGTCGTCGTGATCGTCATCGCCGCACTGCTCGGCGTCGCCCTGACCTGGAACCCGCTGAAGCTGCTCGGGGTCGGAGCGGTCGTCGTCCTCGGCTCCGCCTTCTTCGCCTGTCTGTCGATGACCATCGCCGGCATCGTCCTCAACCGGGACCGGCTGATGGGCTTCGGACAGGCCATCACCATGCCGCTGTTCTTCGGCTCCAACGCCCTGTACCCGCTGTCCGTGATGCCGGGCTGGCTCCAGGCGGTCAGCAAGGCCAACCCGCTGAGCTATCAGGTCGACGCCCTGCGCGGCCTCCTCCTCGGCACCCCCGCCCACCTCGCGCTCGACTTCGCCGTCCTGCTCGTGGCCGCCGCCCTCGGCATCACCGCGGCCTCCTCCGTGCTGGGCCGGCTGGCCCGCTGATCTTGGCGGGGAACGTGATGTGCGGCACGTGGGTGAACAGGGCCGCGCGGCCCTGCGGCGGATTCCCGCTGCCCACGGCTTGATCGGTGATCAAGGGGGCGAATGGGCTGGCCACAGCGCATTCTGCTCATTTGACAGTGCACTGAACGCAAAGATAGGAAGCAGCTCTCTGGGTCGAGAGGTGGACTGTGTACGAGCCGAACGTGGTCGGGGACTGGCACGAGTACGACGAGCATGCCGGTCTGCGTGTCCGCGTCCACCGTCTGGAGGCCGCCGAGCCGCCGCGCGGACGCGACGACGCCGCCGAGGGGCTGACGTACTTCAGGGTCCGCGTCACCGTCGAGAACCGCGGCGAGCGGCACCTCGGCATCCATCTGGAGGACGGCCAGATCGATGTGCGGATCGGCGGCGACGGCGAGGCCGCGTTCATCGACTGGCGCAACTCACAGTTCATCGAGGGCTTCGACGTCTACCCGCTGCGCCGGGCCACCGCCGTGTTGTACGCGGCGGGCCCGGAGGCGAGCCTGAGCCAGGTCGACGTGCAGATCCAGCTGCGGGTCGAGGAGGAGTGGGCCGACCGCCGCCTGTGGACCGGCGGCCTGGGTCTGCACGACGCCTCCGTCGGCGCCCATGCCGCCACCCTGCGCGACGGCCTCGCCCTCCAGGTCAGCAACTTCCTGCGGGAACAGGCCGAAGAGGGCACTGCCTGAGGCGCGTCGCCCTCAGTGCGGGATGCCGTCGATGATCTCCCGCGCCCCCTGACGCAGCAGCGCCACGGCGACGGACGTACCCAGCGTCGCCGGGTCCAGCCGTCCCGCCCACTCATGGGCGTTGAGCCGCGTCTTGCCGTCCGGGGTGAACACACACGCCCGCAGCGACAGTTCGCCACTGCCATCCACGCGTGCGTACCCGGCGATCGGGCTGTTGCAGTGCCCCTGGAGCACATGCAGGAACATCCGCTCGGCGGTGGCCTCACGGTAGGTGTCCGGGTCGCCGAGGCCGCTGACGGCGTCGATGAGCTCGCTGTCGCCCTCCCGGCACTGCAGCGCGAGGATGCCCGCGCCGATGGGCGGCATCAGCGTCTCGGGGGAGAGGATCTCGCTGATCACATCGGCGCGCCCGATGCGCTCCAGACCGGCCACGGCCAGCAGCAGCGCGTCCGCCTCACCGGCCTCCAGCTTCGCGAGGCGCCGGTTGGCGTTGCCGCGGAACGGCACGCACTGAAGGTGCGGGTGGGTCGCGGCCAGCTGGGCGACGCGGCGCACCGAGGAGGTGCCGATCCGGGTACCGGCCGGCAGCTCGTCCAGCGTGAGCCCGCCCGGGTGCACCAGGGCGTCGCGGATGTCGTCCCGCTTCAGGAACGCGGCGAACGTGGTCCCCGCGGGCAGCGGCCGGTCGGCCGGGATGTCCTTCACGCAGTGCACGGCGAGATCGGCCTCGCCCGCCAGCAGCGCCGCGTCGACCTCCTTGGTGAACGCGCCCTTGCCCTCGACCTGGGACAGATCGCCCATCCACTTGTCACCGGTCGTCTTCACCGGCACGACCTCGGTGCGCACACCGGGGTACAGCTCCGCCAACTCGGCGCGGACACGCTCCACCTGGGCGAGCGCCATCGGCGAGTCGCGGGAGACGATACGGATCAGTTCAGGCACGGACATGCGGACACGATAGACCGTCACAACCGCGCCTTCGCACGCCACCGCCCGATTCCCACGATGCCCGGTGTGCGCACCGACCAGGTCAGTACCATCAGCGCGCCGACCGTGAACAGGCCTCCGACCAGGAACGTCCCACGCACCCCGACCACGGGCAGCAGCGCGCCCCCGAGCAGCGCCCCGGCGGCGATGCCCACGTTGTAGGCGGCCGAGTTGGCCGCGAGGGCGGTCTCGGTGCGGCCCGGCGCCACCTGGAGCACCCGGCTCTGCGTCGCCATGAACGCGGTCGCGACCGACGCGCCCAGCAGCATCAGCAGCGCGACGCTCGCCACCGGGACATGCCCTGTCGCCCAGAGCCCGAGCAGCGCCACCGCCTGGCCCGCCACCGGCACGGTCAGCGTGGCACGCGGGAAGCGGTCGAGGAGCGGCCCGGCCACGGTGACCCCCGCGAGCGCCGCCCCGCCGAACGCGAGCAGTACGGCACCCACCGCGTCCTCGCCGAACCCGCTGACCTCGTCGAGGAAGGCGACGACATAGGTGAACCCGGCGAAGGCACCGGTCACCGACAGCACGGTCACCGTGAGCACGACGCGGAACGCACGCCGGTCGGGGGTGGCGCCGTAGGCGGAATGGCCGTCCTGTGGACGGGACGACGGCAGCAGGACGGCGATGGTCGCGAGGGAGAGCAGGGCCAGAAGTCCGAGCAGGGCGAAGGGCGTGCGCCAGCCGGTGTGCGCGCCCAGCCAGGTCCCGGCGGGGACCCCGGCCACCGTGGCCAGGGAACCGCCCACGGACAGCAGCCCGATGATCCGCCCCCGGCGCTCCGGCGGGAACAGCCCGACCGCGACCGGCCCCATGACCGCCCAGAACAAGGCCTGCCCCAGCGCCGTCGCCACCCGCGCCGCCAGCAGCACCCCGTACGACACCCCGCCCAGCGCCGACACCCAGCTGGCCACGGCGAGCAGCCCCAGGATGCCCGTGAGCAGATACCGGCGCGGCACCGAGCGGGTGCCATGGGCGAGGGGCAGTGACGCGACGGCCACCGTCAGGCCGTACCCGGTGACCAGGGCGCCCACGGCTGTGAGGGACACCCGCAGATCGTCCGCCATCAGTGCGAGCAGGCCGACCGGCAGGTTCTCGGTGGTGTTGAAGGTGAACGCCGCCAGCATGAGCGCCGCGACGACGCAGCCGCGCCGCCAGAGTGCCGGACCATCGCTGCCCATCCAAGCGCCTTTCCGCAAGGGAGATTTGAGGGCAAGGCTGCTGGTCGAGGACGGCGGGGCTCTACTCTTTCGGTCCAGGACGAATCACCGCTCACGACGGGGGCGCCATGCCGCTCGCCCTGCACCTCGGCACCGACGACCTCACGCGGTGCCGGTTCGCGATCTCGCCGCTGTGCCAGACGCACGAGGCGCTGCGGATGCTCCGCCGGCCCGCCCGGCACGGCTACCACCAGGGCTGGCTGCGCCGCGTACGCCGTACGGTCGCCGGGCTCGATCTGGGGCTTTTGTGGCTGTTCATCCCGCCGTCCGGCGGTTACACCCCGGACTTCCTGGGCCCGCCCCCGCAGGAGCCGTATCCGTCCATCGAGGACGAGCTGGCCCGGATGCGCGCCACCGACCCCGCGCTGGCCCACACGGAGATGACCCGCTCCCTGTCCTGCACCCCGGGCCTCGCCGAGTCACCCCGGGGGCGTGCCGCGCTCGACGACCCCGCCGCCACCGTCCGACGCCTGGCCGACCTCACCGAACGGGCCTGGCACGCGCTGCTCGTCCCGGACTGGCCGCGCCACCGCGCCGTACTGGAGGCCGACATCGCGCACCGCTCGCGCCGGGCGGCCGACGGCGGCCTCGACGCCCTGCTCACCGGCCTGCACCCGGCGGTCGACTGGGCCGACCACACCCTCGTCCTGCGCCGGTACGCCGACGCCCCGGATGCCCAACCGCCCGATGGCCGGGGCGTGTTGCTGATGCCGAGCGTGTTCGTGTGGCCGGACGTGGTGAGCGGGTTCGCCCGGCCCTGGCAGCCGACCGTCATCTACCCCGCCCGGGGCATGGGCCGGCTGCACGCCGCCCCGCGCCCGCCACAGGCACTCGCCCGCCTCGTCGGCCACCAGCGCGCGGCCGTCCTCACCGGTCTCACCGCGCCCGCCTCGACCACGGAACTGGCCCGCCGCCACGCCCTGGCACCCTCGACCGTGTCCGCCCACCTCTCGGTCCTGCGGGAGTCCGGCCTGCTGGAGTCACGGCGCCAGGGCCATTACGTCCTTTACACGCGAACGGCCCTGGGGGACGCCCTCGCACGGGAGGGCGCCGCGCCCAGGGCCGACTGACGCCGGAGGGATCAGGCGTTCGGGTCGAAGGAGATGCCGGACGGCTTCGCCGACGCCAGGTGGGACGCGAAGTTGCCGTCCTTCAGACCGAAGTTGGCGCTGCCGAAGTCGTAGGCGACGAGCTTGTCGCGGATGCCGGCCGGGTAGCCGTTCCAGCCGACCAGCGGCGGGTACTGCCAGGTGCCCTTGTGGTTCTCCGGCGGCTCGTCATTGGAGCCCGCGAGCCGGAAGCAGTGCGTGCTGACGCCGTCCTTGTGGTACACGATCTTGGCGTGGGTGCCGTCGAAGCGGACCGAGGACGCCGGGCTGACGGTGAACGAACCGTGGTTGGACGTCGACACGTACTGCACCGCGTTGTTCTGCACCCACACCACGACGTGCTCCCAGTCGTGCCGGTGCCCGCCGATGCTGCTGCCCGCGATCGCCTGGTCCTTCTCGAAGTACAGGCCGTACATATAGGCGCACCAGCCGTTGTTGCACTTGTAGCGCGAGTACCCGTTGGTGTTGTCCAGGTCCGACGCGTCACGGCAGTTGCCGTTCAGGGCGCCGGTCGGGTTCAGGCCGCCGTTGACGGTGCCGTCCGGGCCGATGGCCGGGGTGGAGTAGCAGCCGTCGGTGTCGTAGTCGTAGGCCGGCTGGTACGTCTGCTCGCCGGACTCGGCGTTGGCGGGCAGCGCCCCGGGCGGGGCGGCGAGGGCGACGCTGGGGAAGGCGATGACGAGCGCGGCGGCACCGGCCAGACCGGTGAGCCATCGGTTGCGGTGCGTGCGGAACGTCTGTGACGGCACAGCGTCTCCTCAGGGATCCTGGCGCAGCCCAACGGCTGTGTGGGGGAAGGGGAGTTCAGGATCCCGGGAATTCACTTACGCGCCAAGAGTCACGGGCGTACCAATGGTGAAGCGCAGCGCAACAATTTCCGCCGGAGCTGTGCGTCAGACGTCGTCAGGGAGTTGGGCCGCCGAGTCGTGCGGTGTCAGGTCCGGCCTGAGCCGCAGCCAGGACGGTTGGCGCAGGAGGCCGGAGCGGGTGCGGACGCTGTAGCGGACCTCGCCGACCAGGCGGGGCAGCACCCAGTGCGCGCCCGCCACTTGAGGGACGGGCTCGAAGGGGCACGCGTCCGTCGCCGCCGCCCGCAGCAGTTCGGCCAGTTCCGTGCGCTCGGCCTCGCTCCAGCCGGTGCCCACACCGCCGACGTACCGCAGCCGCCGGTCGGCCGCGAACTGCCCGACCAGCAGCGCGCCCGGCAGCCCCGTGAGCCGTCCCTTGCCGGGCAGCCAGCCGCCGACGATCACGTCCTCGCTGTGCATATTGCGGATCTTGATCCAGGAACGGGAGCGCACCCCGGGCTCGTACAGCGAGTCCAGCCGCTTGCACACCAGCCCCTCAAGGCCGTGCTCCCGAGTCGCTGCCAGCGCCTCCGCGCCGCGTCCCACCAGGGCGCGTGGCGTCGACCAGAACGGCCCCTCCAGGCCCAGCTCCTCCAGCCGCCCGCGCCGCCGGGAGTAGGGGACCTTGAGAAGGGAGCGGCCGGCGAGATGCATCACGTCGAACAGCACCAGATGGACCGGGGTCTGAGCGGCCATCCGGGCGGCCTTCGCGGGCGCGTGCGCCAGACCCATACGGGACTGGAGCAACTGGAAGTCGGCACGCCCCCGTTCGTCCAGGGCCAGGATCTCCCCGTCCAGTACGGCGGCGGTGGCGCCGAGCGCCTCGCCGAGCGGCCCCAGTTCGGGGTAGGCGGCCGTGATGTCCTCGCCGGAGCGGGCGCGCAGCAGCAGGGTGCCGTCGCCCGCCAGATAGACCACCGCGCGCTGGCCGTCCTGCTTGGTCTCGTACGCCCAGCGCGCGTCCTGAGCGGCGGGCGGCAGGGCGCCGGGCGTGGCGAGCATCGGGGGGATCAGCGGCAGACTCACGGGTCAGTCTTCGACGGCCCCGCCCGTCGCCACGCGCCCTTACGCCCGATTTCCCCTGAACGGAGGCCCGGACCTCACTGCTCCCCACCCGGCGGCACGGCCCGCACCAGGCCCGACTGATAGGCCATCACCACCAGTTGGGCACGGTCACGGGCGCCCAGCTTCGTCATGGCGCGGTGCACATGGGTGCGCACGGTCAGCGGGCTGACGTACAGCTTCTCGGCGATCTCCTCGTTCGAGTGGCCCTCGGCGACCCACGCCATGACCTCCCGCTCCCGGGCGGTGAGGGCGGCGAGGTGCTCCGGCGCAGGGGACTGCGAGCTCTCGGCGGGGGACGCCAGGAACCGGGTGATCAGGGTGCGGGTCGCGGTGGGGGAGAGCAGCGACTCACCGGCGGCCACGGTACGGATGCCGTCCAGCAGGACATCCGCCGTGACGTCCTTGCCGAGGAAGCCGCTCGCCCCGGCCCGCAGCGCCTGCGCCACATACTCGTCGATCTCGAACGTCGTCAGTATCAGCACCCGCACCGCAGTGAGCTCCGAATCGGCGACGATCGCCGACGTGGCGGCGAGGCCGTCGGTGCCGGGCATACGGATGTCCATCAGCACCAGATCGGGGCGGTGGGTCCGGGCGAGGTCGACGGTCTCGGCGCCGTCGGTGGCCTCGGCGACCACCTCCATGTCCGGGCAGGAGTCGATCAGGATCCGGAAGGTGGCCCGCAGCAGGGCCTGGTCGTCGGCGAGCAGTACACGGATGGTCATGAGCGGGGTTCTTCCGGTTCCGGGACGGTCGGCTACAGCTTCCAGGGAACGGCCGGCGATGTCGTCATGCCTCCGCCGACAAGCCGCTACTCGGTACGCAGTACGTCCGATGCGGCAGGTCATCCCCCAGGGGGAGTGGGGGCCCGGCGCTCACCACACGCACGGCAGGTCCACCTCGATCACCGTCGGCCCACCGGCCGGGCTCGACACCCGTACGGTCCCGTCGAGCGCCGCGACCCGCCGCCGCACCCCGAGCAGGCCCGACCCGCCCGACTCGTCCACCCCGCCCCGGCCCTCGTCGGCGACGGTGACCCGCAGCCCACGCCTGGTGCGCGCGAGCCGGACGGTGGCCGTCGGGGAGCCGCTGTGCTTGGCCGCATTGGTGAGCGCCTCGGCCACCACGAAGTAGCCGGCCGCCTCCACCGCGGCGGGCGCCCGCGGACCGTCCTCCGCCAGCCCGTCCACATCCACCGTGACCCGCAGTCCGCTGCCCGCCGTCAGTGCCCGCACCGCACCTGTCAGACCCCGGTCGGTCAGGATCGGCGGATGGATGCCGCGCACCACCTGCCGCAGCTCGACCAGCGCCTCCTCGGCCTGCGCCTGGGCGTCGTCCAGCAGCTTGCGGGCGGCGTCCGGATCACGGTCGTAGGCACGCTTGGCCAGCCCGATCCGCATCGACAGCGACACCAGCCGGGCCTGCGCCCCGTCGTGCAGGTCCCGCTCGATCCGGCGCAGCTCGGCGCCGTGCGCGGCGATCGCGTCGGCCCGGGTCGCGGTCAGCTGCTCGACCCGCGCGGTCAGCAGCGCGTTCGGCGACGGCCTGAGCAGCGCCGTCGACCAGCCGGCCTCCAGATCCGCCAACCGCACGATCCAGGGCAGGACGACGGCCCGCCGGCGCAGCAGCCCGCACCCCACGCCGTCCACGACCAGCCCGATCGGCCACAGCGGCAGGGCGAGGAACACCAGCGCGCCGTACACGTAATAGGCGGCCATCCAGCGCAGATCCAGCAGCGTCCCAGGATCGCGCACCGCCGTGCGCAGCCGCTCGGTCAGCGTCCCGTCGATGGTCCGGTACGCCTCGGGGATCTCGCGCCCGGTCCACGCGGTGGTCAGCCGCCGCTTCGCCCCGGCGATACGCCGGACGAGGATCACCGTCTCCGGCAGCAGCCAGCAGCCGACGACCGTGACCGTGCCGACCGCCGTGATCAGCAGCACCGTGATGAAGAGGTAGAGCAAGAAGGCCATCGCGGCGGCGAGCAGCAGATGCACCGTCGCGCGTCCGGCCCTGCCCATCGTCGCCCGCATGCCCCTCACGCTAGGCGCCCCGAGCCCGGCGCGCGGGGGTGCGGGCACCCGGGGTGCGGGTGTAGCCCGCTCCACCATGCGCACGTCCCGCCCTACGTCCTGTTCAATCAAGTGACTTAGATTGTAGGGACGTGAAGCCGTGGCGGCTCGACGGGACCGGCCGCCGACGCGCGGTGTGAGGTCCCGGTGCGGTGGTGAACATGGCAAGCAGGACGCTGCGCGAGGAACAGTCCGGCGCGACCCGGGAGCTGCTCCTGACCGCGGCCGAGCGGCTCTTCGCCGAACACGGCGTGTACGCGGTGTCCAACCGCCAGGTCAGCGAAGCCGCGGGCCAGGGCAACAACACCGCGGTCGGCTATCACTTCGGCACCAAGACCGACCTCGTACGCGCCATCGTCCGCAGGCACTCGACCCGCATCGAGGAGATCCGCGCCCGCCTGGTCGCCGACCTCGCGGACCCGGACGACGTACGCGGCTGGGTGGACTGCCTGGTCCGCCCCTCCCTCGAACACCTCGCCGCACTCGGCAGCCCCACCTGGTACGCACGCTTCTGCGCCCAGGTCGTGGCCGATCCCGCGCTGCACCGGATCATGGTCGAGGAGGCCCTCACCTCCCCCTCCCTCCAGACGATCATCGACGGCCTGAACCGCTGCCTGCCGGATCTTCCGGCCGAGGTTCGTGTCGAGCGCGGCGAGATGGTCCGCCATCTGATCGTCCATGTGGCGGCGGAGCGGGAGCGGGCTCTCGCCGAGCACACACCGACGCCACGGTCCACGTGGGACGCGGCTGCCACGGGCCTGACGGATGCGGTGATCGGCATGTGGCTGGCACCGGTGAGTGCGTGAAGGAGGGCCACTGTGAAAGCGGCATTCGGCGGACGAGGGCGGTTATGAGCACATGGCAGCCGACCCCGGCACTCAAGGCGGCCCGCCTCGCCAGGGGCGCCGGCCAGCACATCCTCCTCGTCGCAGCGGAGCCAATCCTCACCGAACTCCTCTCCACCACCCTGGAGCTGGCCGGCTACCGCATCAGCCTCACCCCCTCCGGCACCGACGCCCTCGCCCAGGTCGTGAGTCGCCGCATCGACCTGGTCGTCTACGACACCGACATCCCCGACCAGGCCGACTTCGGCCGGGACCGCCGCCCCGAACTCCCGTACCGCCCGCCCGTCCTGCTGCTCACCGAGTGCGACTCCCTGCCCCGGCTCGTGCCCGAACTCGGCCTGGGGAAGCGGGACTACGTCACCAAGCCCTTCCGGGTGGCCGAGGTGCTCGCCAGGATCCAGGTCCTGCTCCGCGACACCCGTCCCGGCCCGTCCCGCAGCGACCCGATGCACTACGGCGACCTCGTCCTGGACGACACCGTGTGCCGGGTCCGACGTGGGGCGCGGCCCCTCGACCTCACGCCCGCCGAGTACCGGTTACTGCGCCATCTCCTGGTCAACGCGCACCGCGTGCTGTCCAAGGAGCAGATCGGCCGCTATGTCTGGGGCGACCATCGCTGTGACAACGCCATCGAGCAACTCGTCTCGCGTCTGCGCCGCAAGGTGGACCGGGAGACCCCGGTGCTGATCCACACCCGCCGTGGCTTCGGGTACTGGCTGGGCCGGGCAGACTCCGCAAATTAGTTGAGTTACGCAATGAGACGGTAAAGTGGCCTGCATGTCCACACCACCGCTCCCCGAACTCCCCGCCACGCCCGCGTCCCCGGAAGTGGTCGAGATCGAGCGCGCGCTCACCCGCATCACCTATCTGAGCACGCGCGCCCGGCAGCACGAACGGCTGATGGCGCTTGCCGGTGTGCCGCTGGACCGGGCGGCCGTGGCGCTGCTGCGGCAGATCGCCGACTCGGAGCCGCTGCGGCCCGGGGAACTGGCGGCGCGGTTGGGTGTGGAGGCGTCGCACGTCACGCGTACGGTGCAGCAGCTTCAGCGGTCCGGGTATGTGACCCGGGTCCCGGACCCGCAGGACCGTCGCGCTCAGCGCATCGAGCTGACCTCGGCCGGGCAGGAGGCGATCGCTCGGGTGCGGGATGCGGGTGCTCGGGGGATGCAGCTTGCCTTGGCCGACTGGAAGCCGGAGGAGTTGGGGCAGTTGGCCACGCTGTTTCATCGCATGGTGGATGACTTCCTGGCCCATGCGATCGACGATGACGGTGAGCCGGCGAGGCAGGCTGTGACCTAGGTCGTTGTATGGCTGCGGGGCCGTTGTGGCTGGTCGCGCAATGCCCCGCGCCCCTAGACGGCGCTGCCGACACCGGCGTGTACAGGCTGAGGTGTGATCGGCTCCCGTAGACCACACAGCAGCAGCCGCCCCACCACCGGCAGCGCGATCAGCGGCACCAGCGCCGTCCGCAGCGACGTCGCGTCGGCCAGCGCCCCGATCGCCGGTGCCGCCAGACCCCCCACGCTCACCGCCAACCCCAGCGTCACCCCGCTCGCCGTGCCCACCCGCCGAGGCAGATAGTCCTGGCCGAGCGTGACGTGCAGGGAGAAGGGGACGTACAGGCCGGCCGACGTCAGCGCGACGAACAGATACACCGCGGGCCCGGGAACCAGCACCACCCCGGCCACCGCAGGCACCGACAGCGCATACGCCTGCCGTACGACCGTGAGCCGCCCGTACCGTTCGGCGAGCCGGCCCCCGGCCACGGTGCCGACCGCGCCGCCCGCGTAGAGCACGCACAACGCGACCGTGCCGGCCACCTCTCCACCGCCGGCCCGCTCACGCACGTACAGCGAGACGAAGGCGCTCAGGCCGACGAACACGATCGAGCGGCACATGATCGCGCCGGACAGCCGTAGGAACGACGGCCAGTCGTCGGAGCCGAGAGCTTCCGAGCCCCTCTCCGCCGTCGTGCCGCCGCCCGCCGTCGCGCGCACCGCCGCCGCGCACAGGGCCGCCCCGACGACGGCCGGAACGAACAGCAGGGGAGAGGCCCCCAGGCCCCCGGTCGCGATCACCGCCGCCACCAGCAGCGGGGCCAGGGCGAAACCGACGTTGCCGCCCAAGGCGAACCAGCCCATCGCCGTATGGCTGCCCCGCGAGGCGACGCGGGCCGTACGGGCTGCCTCCGGGTGGTACGCGGCGACCCCGATCCCGGACACCGCCACCACCGCCAGCGTGAGCGCGTAGGAACCCGTCACGCCGCTCAGCGCCACCCCCGCGCCGCCCGTCAACGCGCTCAGCGGGAGCAGCCACGGCATGGCCCAGCGGTCGGTGAGCGCACCGAACAGCGGCTGCACCACCGATGACAGCAGGGACGCGGCGAGGACGACGCCGGAGGCGGCGGCGTAGGTGCAGGCGCGCTCGGCGACGAAGAAGGGGACGAGGGCGGCGACGGCGCCCTGGTACACGTCCACGCAGGCGTGGCCCAGGGACATCAGCGGGATGGCTCGATTGCGTTTCTCGGACACTCGGCGATCGTCCCCGCCCGCGTCCTTGGCTCGCTTCCGATAATCTGCCGATGTATGTCGAACATCCGCCATGCGCCCACCGCGCCCACTCGCGCCAAGGTCCTGGCCGCCGGGGAACGCATCGACGCGCACCGGCACGACGACCACCAGATCGTCTACGCCGGTTCCGGCGTCCTCGCCGTCACCACGGACGCGGGGACCTGGTTCGCGCCCGGCAACCGCGCCATCTGGGTCCCGGCGGGAACGGCGCATGCGCACCGCGCCCACGGTCATCTCGATCTGTACCTCGTCGGTCTGCCCGCCGACGACAACCCCCTCGGGCTGGACGCCCCCACCGTCCTCGCCGTCGGCCCGCTCCTGCGCGAGCTGATCCTCGCCTACACCCGGGACCCCGACGACGACAGCCCCGAGCGGCTGCGGCTGCTCGCCGTCCTGCGCGACCAGCTGCGGGCCTCGCCCCAGCAGCCCCTGCGGCTGCCCACCGCCACGGATCCCCGGCTGGCCGAGGTCTGCGCGCTCGTCCACGCCGATCCCGCCGACCCGCGCACCCTCGCCTCACTGGGCGCCGCGACCGGCGTCGGTGAGCGCACTCTCAGTCGGCTGTTCCGGAGTGAGTTCGGCATGACCTTCCCGCAGTGGCGCACCCAGTCGCGCCTCTATCACGCGCTGCGTCTGCTGGCCGAGGACGTCCCCGTCACGACCGTCGCCCACCGCTGCGGCTGGTCCTCCGCGAGCGCCTTCATCGACGTGTTCCGCCGCTCCTTCGGGTACACGCCGGGAACCCACAACCGCCGTACGTAGAGCCGCCGATGAGCGGGGAAGGGGCGGGTGCACCCGGGGATCTACCCTCCGGTAGCATCCGGCGGCAGGCCATCCAAGGAGGATCTGTGCCCCGGTCCCAACGCTCGCCCTTGCTGCTCGCCGGCCTCCTGGCCACCGCGGGCATCACTCACTTCGCCTCCCCACGCCAGTACGACGCGCTGGTGCCGAGCTCCCTGCCGGGATCGCCCCGGACATGGACGTACGCCAGCGGTGTCGCCGAGCTGGCGCTGGCGGCCGGGGTGGCTCTGCCGCGTACCCGCAAGGCCGCCGCGCTCGCCGCGGCCGCTTTCTTCGTCGGGGTGTTCCCCGCGAACGTGAAGATGGCCCTCGACTGGCGCGACCGGCCCGCCCCGCAGAAGGCCGCGGCCTTCGGGCGGCTGCCGTTGCAGATCCCGCTCGTGCTGTGGGCACGCGGCGTCGCCAAGAGCACGGAGGGCCGGGCATGAGCGCGACTGTGCAGGTCGGCGACAAGATCGAGGACTTCACGCTGCCGGACGAGACCGGCACCGACCGCAGCCTCACCGAGCTGCTCGCCGAGGGGCCGGTGGTGCTGTTCTTCTACCCGGCCGCCCTCAGCCCCGGCTGCACCGCGGAGGCCTGCCACTTCCGTGATCTCGCCGCCGAGTTCGCCGCCGTCGGCGCCCGGCCCGTCGGCATCAGCGGGGACGCGGTCGAACGGCAGCAGCAGTTCGCCGACCGTCACACCCTCGGCATGCCGCTGCTGTCCGACGCCGACGGGGCCGTACGGGAGCTGTTCGGGGTGGCACGCGGCTTCTCGCTGGCCCCCACCAAGCGGGCCACCTTCGTCATCGGCCAGGACCGTACCGTCCTGGAGGTCGTCCGCAGCGAACTGCGGATGAACACCCACGCCGACCGGGCCCTCGCCGCGCTGCGCAAATAAGCGGCACCGGGGCAACCGCCCCGGCTTCCCGGCGTCGCGGTTGATGCGGTGCGGCCGAGGACTCATGCTGGACGTCATGGAGCGCGTCTTGGCCGTGGCGATCCTCGATGCCCAGGGTGTGGTCAAGGGGTGGACCGAGGGTGCCCGGCGACTGACGGGCCGCACCGCCGAGGAGGTCGTGGGACGGCCCGCGCGGGACCTGCTCGCCGAGGAACCCCCACCCGGGGCCGTGGCCGCCCTGACCGGCACCGCCGTCCTGCGCCACCGCGACGGCTCACCGGTACCCCTGGTCCTGCGGGCGCACGCCCTGCTCGGCGCCGACGGCACCCCCGACGGCTACACGGTCACCGGCGAAGCACCGGCAGGACCGCAGTCCGACCTGGGCGAGCGGGCCTTCCAGCAGGCGTCCATGTCGATGTCCGTCTTCGACACCCAGCAGCGCTATGTACGGGTCAACGACGTCGCCTGCCAGGTGATGGGCGTACCCGAGGACGTCCTGATCGGCCGGCACTTCCCGGAGACCGTCGAGGACGCCGAGCACAGCCGCGGCTTCCACTGGCATCTGCGCCAGGTCGCCGAGACCGGCCGACCGAGCCGTTACGAGAGCTTCACCGGCGCCCCGGCCCTGAACCGGGAGCACGCCTGGAGCATCGAGATGTGGCCGGTGCGGGGCGTCGGCGGCGATGTCGTGGGCACCGCCCTCGCGGCGTTCGACAGCTCCGACCAGTACTGGGCGCGCCAGCGCCTCGCCCTGCTGAACGAGGCCGCCGCTGCCATCGGCACCACCCTGGACGTGGTGCGCACCGCCGAGGAACTGGTCGGCATCGTGGTGCCCCGGTTCGCCGACTTCGCCAGCGTCGACCTGTTCGACTGGGTCCTGGGCTCCGAGGAACCGCCCGCGCTGGCCGGCACGGACATCGCCCTGCGCCGCGTCGCCCACGCCTCCGGCACCGAGGGCACCCCGGAGGCGGCCGTCCACCTGGGCGAGGTGGACTACTACCCGCCGTTCTCCCCGCCGGCCCGCGCGATCCTCGACAGCCGCGTGATGCAGGGCCAGGCGGGCGAACCGGCGTTCATGCGGTGGGTCGCCGAACGCAACGCCCGTGCCCCGGCCGGCCGCCGGCACCGCGTCGGCGCCCACTCGATGATGGCCGTACCGCTGCGGGCCCGCGGCACCACGCTCGGCGTCGCCGTCGCCGTGCGCATCCGGCAGTCCGACGACTACGGCGCCGACGACGCCGTGTTCGCCGAGGAACTCGCCAGCCGGGCCGCCGTCTGCATCGACAACGCCCGCCGCTTCGCTCGCGAACGCACCACGGCGCTCGCCCTCCAGCACAACCTGCTGCCCCGGGGACTGTCCGGACAGGCGGCCGTCGAGGTGGCCCACCGCTACCGGCCCTCCGGCTCCCAGGCCGGCATCGGCGGCGACTGGTTCGATGTGATCCCGCTGTCCGGCAGCCGGGTCGCCCTCGTCGTCGGTGACGTCGTCGGACACGGCATCCCGTCCTCGGCCACGATGGGCCGCCTCTGCACGGCCGTACGCACCCTCGCCGACGTCGACCTGCCGCCGGACGAACTCCTCACCCACCTCGACGACCTGGTCACGCACCTGGCCGGTGACGACTCCGACGAGGTCGCCGAACTCGGCGCCACCTGCCTCTACTCCGTCTACGACCCCGTCTCGCGCTGCCTCACCCTGGCCGCCGCCGGGCACCCGCCACCGGTCCTCGTCCTGCCCGACGGCAGCACCCAGGTCGTCGAGATGAACGCGGGACCTCCGCTCGGCGTCGGCGGGCTGCCCTTCGAGGCGATGGAGGTGCAGCTGCCCGAGGGTGCCCTGGTCGCCCTGTACACGGACGGTCTGATCGAGGACCGCGACCGCGATATCGACCACGCCACCGCCGAGCTGTGCCGAGCCCTGACCGCGCCCGCCGAATCCCTCGACGCGCTGTGCGACAGCGTGCTCAAGGCCGTACTGCCGGAGGACCCCAGCGACGACGTGGCCCTGCTCCTCGCCCGCACCCGGGCCCTCGGCGCGGACCGCATAGCCACCTGGGACGTACAGCCCGATCCCGAGCAGGTGGCGGCCACCCGGCAGGCGGCCACGGACCAGCTGACCGCATGGGGACTGGACGAGGCGGCCTTCGTCACCGAACTCGTCGTCAGCGAACTCGTCACCAACGCCATCCGGTACGGCGCCCCGCCCATCCAGCTACGCCTCATCCGCGATCGCACCCTCATCTGCGAGGTCTCCGACGGCAGCTCCACCTCGCCGCATCTGCGCCGCGCCCACGCCTACGACGAGGGCGGCCGCGGACTGCTCCTCGTGGCCCAGCTCACCCAGCGCTGGGGCAGCCGGCAGACCGGCGGCAGCGGCAAGACGATCTGGGCGGAACAGCCGCTGCCACCGGTGTGATCACTCGAACGGGCAGCCGGGGTTCGGCGCGTCCTCGGAGAACGGCGAGCCGTGCGGCAGGACGTAGAGCACATCGAGGACGACCGGAGTGTCCCCCTCGTTGCGGCCTATGTGCACATTGCCCGGCCCGGCCGGCTCCTGGATGAAACTGCCCTTCGGATACACGCCGTCCGAGGCGCAGGTGGAGTCGTAGTGGCTCAGTGTGCCCTGCTGCGTGAAGGCGTACAGCGGCCCGTCGTGGTAGTGCCAGCCGGTGGCCTGACCCGGCGGGATGGTGATCTCCCGGATGATGTAGTCGGTGTCACCTACGGTCTTCTGGCTGATCGTCCGGCCACTGACACCCGGCCCGGGCGGAGTGGCCTGGGCGGCGGGCCCGGCGACGAGGACGGTGGCGGCGGCCACGGCGCCGGTGACGGCGATGCGGAGCACGGGACGCATACGAGGAGCCTCCTGAGGCGGAAACAATCGTCGCCGTGAACATAGAGGCAGAGACGGGTAGTTGAGGCCGGAACCACAACATCCGCTGCCCGTGTGCGCCCCGCCGCCTCAGAACTCCTCGTGCACCTCCGGGTCCCCGCCGAGCCGCCGAGGGGCCCGGTCGGCGATCGCGGCCATCTGAGTGGCGTCCAGGGTGAAGCCGAAGATGTCGAGGTTGGCGCGCTGTCGCTCCGGGTCCGCCGACTTCGGGATGGGCAGGGCGCCCAGCTGGGTGTGCCAGCGCAGGACGACCTGGCCGGGAGTCACCTTCAGTGTGTCGGCGATGCCCTTGATCACGGGGTCGTCCAGGAGGCTGCTGCCGCGCCCGAGCGGGCTCCAGCTCTCGGTGACGATGCCCTTGTCGGCGTGGAAGGCACGCAGCTCGTCCTGCGGGAACAACGGATGCAGCTCGATCTGGTTGACGGAGGGCAGCACGCCCGTCTCCCGCTGCAGCCGCTCGATGTGCGTCGGCGTGAAGTTGGAGACGCCGATCGAACGGACCAGACCGTCCTCACGGAGCTTGATCATGGCCCGCCAGGAGTCGACGAACTTGTCGACGCGGGGGAGCGGCCAGTGGATCAGATACAGGTCGACGTACGCGACGTCCAGGCGCCGCCGGGACTCCTCGAAGGAGGCGAGGGTCTCCTCGTAGCCGTGGTGCCGGCCCGGGAGCTTCGTCGTCACCACCACCTCCTCGCGCGGGACGCCGCTCGCGGCGATGCCCCGGCCGACCCCCGTCTCGTTGCGGTAGTTCGTCGCGGTGTCGACCAGGCGGTAGCCCAGCGCGAGGGCGTCGGCCACCGCCTGTTCCGCCTGTGCGTCGTCCATCGGCCAGGTGCCCAGACCGATGCCGGGGATCGTCGTACCGTCATTGAGCGTGTGCAGCGGAATGCTGATCACTGTCGGACCTTCCCTCGACTGTGCCGTACACCCAGCGTCACGGATAGGGTGAGGATTGATCAACCGGACGGGCGGGGACGAGGGTGGGCGACCAGATGGGCGGCACCGAGGAGAAGCAGGCGTCGGGGTCCGGGCGTCCGACGTCACGGGACGTCGCCCGGCTCGCCGGGGTGTCCCACACCGCCGTCTCCTTCGTCTTCAACGGCCGCGCCGAGGGCAACCTCTCGCCCGCCACCCAGGAACGCATCCGCCGCGCCGCCGCCGAGCTCGGCTACCGCCCCGACCCCGTCGCCCGCGGCCTGCGCCGCCGCCGTACGGCCGTGATCGGCCTGGTCACCGACGAGATCGCCTCCTCGCCCTTCGCGGGCCGGTTGCTGCGCGGCGCCATGGAGACCGCCTGGGACAGCGAGCACCTCGTCCTGACCATCGACTCGGGCGGTGACGCGGCCAAGGAGGACGCGGCCGTCGCCGAGCTCCTCGACCGGCGCGTCGACGGCATCATCTACGCCGCCATGTCACTCCGCCGCGTCCGCGTCCCCGAGGGCCTGCACCGCACCCACTCCGTCCTCGCCAACTGCCTCCCCGAGGACGACTCCCTGCCCGCCGTCATCCCCGCCGAGCGCGCGGGCGGCCGTACGGCGGCCCGGCTGTTGCTGGAGGAGGGGCACCGCAGGGTCGCCATGGTCGGCGGCCAGGACGACATCGCCTCCGTCGACCGGCTCCGCGGCTTCAGGGACGCGCTGCGCGCCGAGGGGATCACCGTCCCCAAGGAGTGGGTCGTCAGAAGCGGCGGCGAGATCAGCGGCGGATACGAGGGCGCGATGCGCATCCTCGAAGGCGTCCCCGCCGACCAGCGCCCCACCGGGCTCTTCTGCTACAACGACCGGGTCGCCGCGGGCACCCTGCACGCCGCGACCCGACTCGGCATCACCGTCCCCGCCGAGTTGTCGGTGGTCGGCTACGACGATCAGGAACACATGGCCGAGTTCCTGACTCCGCCCCTGACCAGCGTCGCGCTGCCGCACCGGGCGATGGGCGACGCGGCGGCGAGGCTCCTCCTCGACGCGATCGAGACCGGCCGGACGCCGCCCGCGACGGTACGGCGTCTGGCCTGTCCGGTGATCAGTCGTGCGTCGGTGGGACCAGCTCCCAGCCGGTGACGGCCGTCGCTGAACCGGTGACGGCCAGCTCGGGCACATCGCCCGGCCGCCGGTAGACCCGCTCGGTGACCGTCGCCCGATCGTCGACGAACAGCTCCAACAGCGAGCCGTCGACCAGGATCCGCACCTCACCGGCCGGCGCCCGCACGACGATCGGCGCCGATCCCTCGGGCCCTGTCCGGGGCCAGTCACCCCGGTCGAGCGTGACGGTGCCCTCGTCCGGGTCCAGCAGCACCGTCAGCTCCGCGCCCGAGGCGGACCGCAGCAGACTCACGGTCGTGCGGCCGGACGCGGTGACATTCAGGTCGTACGCCTCCGGCAGCAGGGCTCCACGACCCGCCGCCGTGACGAACGGCTCGGCCGCGCGCAGCAGTTCCAGCTCCGGAGCCGGTACGACCCGAAGCGCGCCGTCGGCATGGACGTCCACCACGCGCGGCGCGGTCAGAACCCCGGCCCATCCGGCGCGATCGACCTCGCTCTGCTCCCGTGCCTCCCAGGACCAGCCCCACATCAACGCCCGGTCCGGCTCCTGCAACACGGCGGGCGCGTAGAAGTCCCGCCCATGGTCCAGCTGTCCGCCGGTGCGGGGCGAGAAGCGCAACCCTCCCTCGCCGTAGGGCTCCAGACGCCCCGTCAGATATCCGGTGGAGCTTGGGTCCCCGTCCCACAGCGACACCACCAGCACCCAGTCACCGCCGCCCGGCGTCACGTACAGCTGCGGGCACTCCCAGCCCACCGCCTTGTCGCCGAACACGTCCATCGCGACCGGGTCGTTGCCGTCGAGGAACACCCCGGCGAACCGCCAGTCGGCCAGGTCGTCGCAGTCGTACAGCAGCACCGACGCGGTCCCGTCCGCGTGCCCCGCACCGACCAGTGCCCAGCGCCGGCCGCCGCTCCTGAACACGAACGGGTCGCGGAACATCACCACGTCCAGTTCGGCGGGCGGGCCGGTCACCACCGGGGTGGGCAGCGGACGCCAGTCGGTGAGCGTCTCGTCCTCCGGCATCAGCGCCCGGGCCAGGCAGATCGAGCCGAGACCGGTGTGCCCCCGGTCGACGCCGGTGTAGACGGCCGTGGGCACACCGTTGTCGTCCACCACACACCCCGACCAGCAGCCCGCCTCGTCGGGGCCGCCGGGTGTCGGGGTGAGCGCGAGCGGATGGTGCTCCCAGGTGACGAGATCGGCGCTGGAGACATGACCCCAGTGGACGTTCGTGTGCACGGGAGCGTCGGGATTGTGCTGGTAGAAGAGGTGGTGGCGGCCCCGCCAACGGAACGGGCCGTTCGGGTCGTTGATCCAGTTGGCGGGCGGACGGACCCTAAAGCGCGGGGCGTTCGGGTCCGTCGACTGAGCGGCGAGGCTCAACGGTTGACTCCTGCGGACGTGATGCCCTCACGCAGAGGGCGCTGACCGACGACGAACACGGCGACGGCGGGGATCATGGAGAGGACGACACCGGCGAGCACCACCGAGATGGAGCCGGTGCCGAGGTTGCCCTGGAGGGAGACCAGGCCCAGCGGCAACGTGTAGTTCTGGCCGGAGGTCTCCAGGATCAGGGGCCGGAAGAACTCGTTCCAGTGGTAGTTGAAGGCCAGCACGCCGACGATCGCCAGGCCGGGCGCGGCCAGCGGGGCGTACACGGACCGGAAGATCCGCCAGGGCCCGCAGCCGTCCAGCATCGCCGCCTCGCCCAGGTCCTTGGGCATGCCCAGGAAGTACTGGCGCATCAGGAAGGTCCCGAAGGCGGTCGGGAAGGCGGGGATGATCAGACCGAGCAGGGTGTCGGTCAGGCCCATCGACTTCAGCACCAGGAACACCGGCACGATGGTGACCTGCAGCGGCACCATCATGGTCGCCAGGACCAGCCCGAACAGCGGCTTCTTGAACCGGAATTCGAGGCGCGCGAAGGCGTACCCGGCGAGACCGGCCGTGATCATCTGGCCCACCGCGATCAGCGCCGTCACCAGGGTGGAGTTGAGGGCGAGCAGCCAGACGTCGAGCTGGTCGAAGACCCCGCGGTACGCCTCCGTCGACGGGTTCGTCGGGATGATGCTCGGTGGCAGGTCGAAGGCCTCGGCGGGCGTGCGCAGCGAGGTGGAGACGGTCCAGATGACCGGACCCAGGGTCAGCAGCGCGCACACGGCCAGCGCGGCGATGCGGGCCCATGGTGCGAGGGAGTGCCGGGTACGGCTGAGGGAGAGTGTCGCTTGGCTCATGAGTGGGTCACCGGCTCACTGGTAGTGGACGAAACGCCGGCTGAGCCGGAACTGGAGGGCGGTGACCGCCATGATCAGCACGAACAGCAGCACACCCACCGCCGAGGCCTCACCGAACCGGAGCTGCTCGAACGCGCTCTCGTAGATGACCATCACGACCGTGCGAGTGGCGTCACCGGGCCCGCCGTTGGTGAGGACGTACGGCTGCTCGAAGACCTGGAGCGCGTTGATGATGCCGACCACCGACGCCACCAGCAGCGTGGGGGACAGCAGCGGCAGCGTGATGTTCAGGTGCTTGCGCAGCCCGGTCGCGCCGTCGAGCGAGGCGGCCTCGTGGATCTCCTTGGGGATGTTGTTCAGACCGCCCACGAAGAGCAGGAACGAGAACCCGAACTGCTGCCAGACATAGACCAGGACCACGGTCGCCATCGCCGCGTTCTCCGACGTCAGCCAGGGCACCGGAGCGACACCGACCAGACCGAGCCCCCAGTTCACGACTCCGAAGTCCTGGTTGAACAGGTACTTCATCACCACCGAGATCGACGCGGCGGACAGCACCAGCGGGAAGAAGAACGCCGACCGGAACACCGATCGCAGCCACACCGGCATCCGCCCGTTCACCGCCAGGGCGAGCACGAGCGCGATCAGCAGTTGCAGCGCCACCGCGAACACCATGAACACCAGCGTGTTGCCGAAGGACACCAGCACCGTCGAATCGGTGAAGACCTCACGGTAGTTGGCGCCCCCGGCGAACGTCGGGTCGTCGATGACGTTCCAGTGGAACAGGCTGAGCACCACGGAGCCGACGATCGGGACGACCGTGAAGACGACGATCCCCACGATCGTCGGCGCCAGGAAGAAGGTGGCCAGCAGCCGGGCACCACGGTCACGGACGGAGGTCCGGGGCGTGGCGGCCGGAGGAGCGGTGGGCTGCTTCGGCCGTACGGCGGAAACCTGGGTGTTCGTCATACGTCACGCTCCATGGCCTTCTCCAGGTCGCTCTGCATCCGGCGCAGCGCGGGGGCCACCGAGCGTCGCGAGGCCAGAGCCGTACCGGTGTGCTTGAGCAGCACCTGCTCGACCTCGGCGACCTGCGGCGGAGCCGGGATCGGCCCGGTGTCGGGGAACTTGTCGAGGGTGTCGTAGAAGACCTGCCAGTGGTTCGGGCCGGTCTCCCGGTAGCGGTCGGCGGTGAGCATCGAGCGGCGGGCGGGGGTGGTCTGGTTGGTCTCGAACAGTCGCATCAGGGTGTCCCTGCGCGCCGCGTACTTGATGAACTCCCAGGCCTCCTGCTGCCGCTTCGAGGTGCGCAGCAGCGCGTAGCCGGCGGCGCCGAACTGCATGCGCTGGGTGCGCCAGCGCGGGAAGTACTGCGCGTCGAAGGAGCCCGCCTTCATCCCGGCCAGATGCAGACCGCCCGCCCAGAAGCCGCCGGCGGGAGTGACGCCGACCCGGCCGGTCGAGAACACGCCGATGAGGTTCTGGCCGTTGCCGCCCTCGGGCCGGGTGCACAGGCCCTCCTGGACGAGGGAGGCGAGATAGTCGTACGCCTCCTCCACGCGCTCGTGCGTGGCCTGCGGGGTCGTCCAGCGGAAGCCGCCCCCGCGCCCCTCGCGCACGGCGGCCGGATAGAAGGAGTCCCACAGCCAGGACCCGCCCGGCGCCTTGGACTCGGTGAGCAGATTGGTGTCGTTGGCGAACAGCCACGGCACGACGCCGCCCCAGAGACGGTTGGTCCAGAAGTACGGGGTGAACTGGGAGCCGCTGGACTTCTTCATGTCCCGCAGCAGCGCGGTGAAGTCGTCGCGAGTCCAGTCGGCGGCCGGGAAGTCGGCGCCCGCCCGCTTCAGCACCTGGTCGTTGAGGTACATGTCGGCCGCGTTGAACTCGACCGGCAGCTGGTAGAGGGAGCCCTCGTACATCATCGACTCCACCAGCGACGGGTGGACGTCGGCGAAGTACTCGCGCAACTCCTCGGCGTCCCGCTTCACCCAGTCGTCCAGCGGGACTCCGAGGCGCTGCGCGAACAGCTGGACGCCCTCGGTGGCGACGTACACCAGATCGGGCGCCGTGCCCGCCGCGATCTGGGTGAGGATCTTCGCGAAGAAGTCGGACCAGTCGACGGCCTGTACGGCGTTGATCCGAAGCTTGATGTCGGGGTGGACCTTTTTGAAGCCCTCGGTGAGGGTGCGGATCGCCTCGGGGCCATAGGCGGGGCCGAGGGTGGCGACGACGAGGGAGCCGTCGTCACGGCCGGGGATGTCGGCTCCGGTGAGCCGGTCCCAGCTGGCGGCGGTACCGGCGAGCGCGGCGGCTCCCGCGCCATAGGCGCCGTACCGCAGCAAGGTGCGGCGGGTGGGTTGCGAGTCGGTCATGCAGCGGGCCTAACTCGTGTTAGTCGAGTAGTGATGCCCCAGATGATGGGAAGCCCGTCACGACCCTGTCAATAGTCCGGAACCACTTGACCTTTAACGAGTTAGGTCCCAGAGTCCTGGTCCACGAGCCGCATCCCGACGACGGCGTCGGGGAAAGGAGTCCCATCGTGCGTGGCGCATTGGGCAGGTCCGCAATATCCCGCAGATCGCTGTTGGCGGCCTCGGCCGGCGCATTAGCGGTGGTCGGTTCGCGGCCGGCGGTGGCGGCCTCGGAGACGGCCGCCGCGTGTACGGGCAGCTACCGTGCCGAGTACCACTTCACCGTCCCCGACCAGTGGATGAACGACCCGCAGCGCCCGGTGTGGATCGACGGCGAGTACCACTACTACTACCTCTACAACCCCGACTACACGACGGGCGGCACGACCGCCGGCACCGCCTGGCGCCTGGCCACCAGCACCGACCTGGTCTCCTTCACCGACCGTGGGATCGCCGTCCCCAAGGACACCACCCCCAACGGTGACGTCTGGTCCGGCTCGGCGGTGATCGACACCGACAACACGGCGGGCTTCGGTGCGGGCGCGGTGATCGTCCTCGCGACGATGGCGCCGGACGATGTCACACAGGCGCAGTACCTGTACTACTCGACCGACGGCGGCCGTACGTTCACGCCGTATGGCACTGGACCGGTCCTGCCGAACCCCGGCGTACGGGACTTCCGCGACCCCAAGGTGATCCGCGACGAGGAGCGCGGACGCTGGGTGATGGCGCTCGCGGAGAACGACAAGGTGGGCTTCTACCACTCGGCCGACCTGAAGTCGTGGGCGTACGTCGGCGGCTTCATCAAGGGGGGCATCGGTGTCCTGGAATGCCCCGACCTGTTCCGCATCCGGGCGGCGGACGGCACCTGGAAGTGGGTGCTGGGCGTGAGCGCCAACGGGAAGGGATCCGGGCTGCCGAGCACCTACGCCTACTGGACGGGGTCCTTCGACGGCACCGACTTCACCGCCGATGCCGCCGATCCGCAGTGGCTGGACCATGGGTGGGACTGGTACGCCGCCGTCACCTTCGAGAAGCGGGCGGCGGACGGCACGCTCGACCCGGCGGCACGGTACGCGATCGGCTGGCTGAACCACTGGGACTACGCCAACACCACGCCCACCCTCGAGTGCGACGGCTTCAACGGCACCGACTCCATCGTCCGCGAGGTCACCCTGAAGCGGGCCGCGAACGGCACGTACTATCTCGCCTCCCAGCCGGTCGCCGCTCTCGACGCCCACGTCTCCCGCACGGTCGACCTCGGCGACCTGGCGGTCGACGGGACCCTCCTGCTCGACTACACGGGCACCGCGTACGAGTTGTCCACGGAGATCACCTGGGACCAACTGACCGGCGCCGGGCTCCAGTTGCGGCGCTCCTCCGACGGCGGACGCCACATCGACGCCGGAATCTACGGCGACTACGCCTTCGTCAACCGCGGCTACACCGTGAGCCCCGACAGCACCGGCCGGTGGCAGGAGAGCAGGAGCCCCTTCGACACGTCCGCCGGCACGGTACGGCTGCGGATTCTGATCGACCGCACGTCCATCGAGATGTTCGTGGACGACGGCCGGTACGTGCACTCGACCGAGGTCTTCCCGGATCCGGCCGACACTGGGCTCGCGCTGTTCACGATCGGCGGTACGGCGGTGTTCCGGAACACGGTGATACGGGAGTTCACGGTCTGAGGCCCTGTCGCCACGGCTGCCGAGCACTGTCACGATCTTTCTGGGACCGGCTCGGACCGGAGCCGGAGCGGACATGACGACGGACAGGGCGGACGGTGTCGAGCGGGTCGCGGGGATCGAGGTGAAGCCAGTCGCCGGGCACATCGGGGCGGAGATCACGGGCGTCGACCTGGCAGGCGAGCTGGACGACGCCGTGGTCGCCGCGATCCGGGCGGCGGTGCCGCGCTGGAAGGTGGCGTTCTTCCGGGGGCAGCGGCTGGATCATGCCGGGCATGTGGCGTTCGCGCGTCGGTTCGGCGAGCCGGTGGTGCTGCGCAAGCGCGGGAGTGCCTCCCCGGTGGACTTCCCCGAGGTCGAGACGACCGCCGACCGGCTGGAACTGGGCGGGAGGTTCTGCGATTCCACGCGCTTGAAGTGGCCGCTCACAACCCTGGACTGTTTCATGAGGGTGTTTCAGACCTCCAGTCGTTTGCGACAACTCATGAAACATGATCGCCACAGGTGGACGGCTGCGCGGCCGGGTGTTTCACGAGCGACCACCTATGAAACGCGCGCGCATCACCACTGGGTGATGAGCGGCGTTTCCGGTTCGTACTGCCGCCAGGCTTCGGTGAGGCGGGTGAGGCGGGTGGGGGCGGCGATGCCGCGCACGGTCACGATCTTGCCGTTGGTCATGTCGAACGTCACGGCGCCGACGACCTGGTCGCCGACCATGAAGAGGATGGCGGGGGCGCCGTTGACGAGCGCGTAGTGGGCGGTCATCGTGCCGCCGGCGAAGCGCCGTTTCGCGGTTGTGGGTTTGAAGCCGGCCCGTGCGATGGCGGCGATGCGCTGCGGGGTGTCGTACTGCAGCAGCTTCTCGGTCAGGCCGGCGCCGTCGGAGATCGCGGTCGCGTCGTCGGTGAGCAGTGCCACCAGCCGTTCGGTGCGGCCCGAGGCGGCGGCGGTGAGGAACTCCTCGACGATCCTGCGGGCGGATGCCGGGTCGACCTCCCCGCCGCGGCGGCGTGCGGTGGTGATGCGGTGCCGGGCCCGGTGGAGGTGCTGCTGGCTTGCGGGCTCGGTGATGTCGAGGATCTCGGCGATCTCGGCGTGGCTGTGGGAGAACGCCTCGCGCAGGACGTAGACGGCCCGCTCGATTGGTGACAGGCGCTCCATGAGCGTCAGCACGGCCAGGGAGACCGATTCGCGCTGCTCGAACGTGTCGGCCGGGCCGAGCATCGGGTCGCCGTCGAGGAGCGGTTCGGGCAGCCAGGCGCCGACGGCGCGTTCGCGGCGGGCCTGTGCCGAGCGGAGCCGGTCCAGGCACAGGTTGGTGACGACCTTGGTCAGCCATGCCTCCGGCGCCCTGATGAGCTGCCGGTCGGCGGCCTGCCAGTGCAGGAACGCGTCCTGCACGGCGTCTTCGGCGTCGGCGGCCGAGCCCAGCAGCCGGTACGCCAGCGAGGCCAGCCGGTTCCGGCTGGCCTCGAACCGACTGATGTCGAAGCGATCAGTGGCGGTGCTGTCCACGCGGACCACCCTAGGCGGCCACGCGAGGCGCCTTCGCGGCGGACCCGTCAGGCGCGGCGGCCAGGCGGTGCTTGCGCCTGGGCAGGCCGACGGTGGGGTGCTGGGCGCCCCACAGCCCGCCCCTGGTGAGTCGCTCCTTGATCCACGCAGGCTTCCGGCCGCCCTTGTACGTCGGCTTTGCCTGCCCTTCGTCGTCGACCTTCTGCAGGATCGCGTCCCGCCGCCCGAGGGTGATGTAGTTGTGCGTGTAGACCAGCTTGGTGCGCGCGATCTTGCGGCCGGTCAGGCGTCCCAATATCGCCTCGACGGCCTGCCGGCCGGTGTCGCCGCACGAACCGCAGGACATCGGCATCGGCCGGCCGTTGTCGCGGACGGCGTGGGCGCTGTCGCCGATGGCGTAGATGTCCGGGTGCGAGACCGATCGCATGGTGCGGTCGACGACGATTCGGCCGTTCTCGGTGACCTCCAGGCCGGCGGTGGCGGCGATGGGGTTGACCGCGAATCCGGCCGTCCACACGGTTGCGTCGGACGCCAGGGCGGTGCCGTCGGCGCACAGCACCCGCCCCGCTTCGACGGCTTCGACGGTGGTGTGCTCCAGGACGGTGATGCCCAGCCGGTCGCAGGCCCGGCGCAGGTGGCCGCGGGCGCCGGCGGAGAGCCGGGCGCCCAGCTCGCCCCGGGCGATCAGTGCAACCGACAGGCCGGGCCTGGCTTCGGCGATCTCGGTGGCGGATTCGATGCCGGTCAACCCGTCGCCGACAACCAGCACATTCCCGCCTGCGCCGGGGTTGTCAAGGCTGTCCAGGCGCTCGCGCAGGCGCAGCGCCGAGGGCCGGGAGGCGACATCGAAGGCGTACTCGGCCGCCCCGGGAACGCCGCGGACGTCGCCGTGGCTGCCGAGCGCGTAGACCAGCGTGTCGTAGCCGAGTTCACCGCCGCCGTCGGGGTCGGCCACGGCGACGACCCGGTTCTCGGGATCGACGGCGGTGACACGGGCCAGGCGCAGCCGTATCCCCGTGCCCGCGAAGACGTCGGCAAGCTTCGGAGCCTCGATCTCCCGGCCGGCCGCGAGCTGGTGCAGCCGCATGCGCTGGACGAAGTCCGGTACGGCGTTGACCACGGTGATCTCGGTGTCCGCAGGGGACAGTCGGCGGGCCAGGATCCCGGCCGTGTAGGACCCGGCGTAGCCGGCGCCGAGGACGACGATGCGGTGCCTCATGTGTTGCTCCTGTCTGTTCGCTTCCTCTTGGTGACTTGAGCGGAACAGCACCCCGATTGCTGACAGGAACTAGGTGTGACACGGGTCACAATATGGCAGGTTCATTGTGAGGCCGGCTGGGGGCCGGGCGCCCGATCGATGAAGTCCGGAAGTCCCTTCAGCAGCTTCATCGCGTCCATCACCGGCCGGTAGGCGGTGTTGTTGCACTTGAAGCCCAGGGTGTTCAGCAGCGGCGGCAGCATCTGCCGGTAGTACGAGCTGTACGACGACCGGAGCGTGGTGCGGACCTTGGCCTTGAAAACCTTCTCGTTCGCCTTCGCCTCGGCCACCAGCTCGCGCAGCGTCTTCTCCCCGACCACCGGGAACACGGCCCGGCGTACGACCTCGTCGGGCTTGTCGACGGCGGCCGGCGCCAGCTTGAAGAGGATGCCCTCTTTGCCGCGGACCTTCTTCAACTCGGCGGTGAGCTGGTTCTCCACCCGCCGCTCGGCGCGTGCGTTGATCTTGTGGACCAGAGCGACCAGCAGGTCGACCAGGGCGTCAGTGGGATACATCTTGATCGCCCGTGCCCGCCAGGCGGCCACCAGCTTCTCCGAGCAGTCCGTGAACAGCCCGTCGGCAAGCCCGAGGTCGCGCACGTCATTGAGCTTGGTGATCTCCGTCAACAGGGAGTCCAAGCCGACCGTGCCCGGGTCGCGCTTGAGCGCGGCCAGCAGGGCGGTACCCGCCTGGTTGTCCTCGGCCACCAGGGACAGCAGCCGAGCCGTACCCGCCCGGCCGAGGCGGCCGATCGTGCGGGCGCAGAACGTCTTCTCCCACTTGCCGCGCCGCGACGAGGACCTTCTCGACCCGGGTCCGGCCCGGCGGCTCGATCTTCCGGGCCCGGCACTCGACCAGCAGTGCCTCTCGCTGCCGGTCCTGCACCAGCTCGACCGGACAGACCTCCACGGCCAGTCACTCGGCCAGCGCCGTCTCGTCCGCGACCGTCGAGGGCCGGAAGCCCAGGGCCTCACGGATCTGCTCGCGGTGGTACTCGGCAGTCCGGCCGACCAGCGTGTACTTCGTGAAGTCGGTGGCCGGGACCTTCACCAGATCGGCGACGTACTCCACCGCGGCCGGCGGGACCTCCTCCAGCACATCGGGGAACCGGCCTTCCAGCTCGAAGAACTTCGCCAAGAGGCTGAAGCCGAGCCGGATCGTCCCGCTCTTGTTCGCCACCAGGTCCCAGTCGCCGTCTACCAGCGTCCAGTTCGCCAACAGCTCTTCTGGCGACCACTCTTGCCGCACGCCCGCCCCTTTGACCTCGATCACTCGATCAGACCAACGGCGACGTTCAAGACGGGGAAACGAGGCTCGTCCGGCTACCGCGACCTACTTTGCGGCTGGTGTCTGAGCTAGGACTCCAGGGCGGATCGCCGACCTCGCGCGGGCCGAAAGCGCGGCGATCCCGGAGATGCTGTTGACGCAGGCCGTGCGCCCCGAGTGCACGGTCCGCTTCCGCTGGGAGCCCGGGAGCGTCGCCTTCTGGGGCAACCGGGCCACCATCCACCTCGCCCCCGCCGACACCGCCCATCTCGACTTCCCCCGGACCATGCACCGGGTGATGCTCGCCGGGGACGTGCCGGTGGGGATGGACGGCAAGGCGTCGGAGGTGATCGTCGGGAGCGAGCCGGGGCGCTGATAGGAACGGAGCTCAGCGGGCCAGCAGTTCCCGCAGCGCCTTCGCGATGTCGTCCGGCGCCTCCTCGGCCATGAAGTGGCCGCAGGTCACCGTGGTGTGCCGGAGATCGGGCGCCCAGGCACCCCACAGCGCCGCCGCGTCGAAGCCGAGGGCCGCGCCCCAGTCCTGCTGGAGCACACCGACCGGCATCCGCAGCGTGCGCCCCGCGTCCCGGTCGGCCCGGTCGTGCTCGATGTCGATGCCGGCGGAGGCCCGGTAGTCGGCGACGATCGAGGGCACCGCCTCGCGGCAGGCCGCCAGGTAGGCCGCGCGGACCTCGTCCGGGACGGCCTCCCGGTCGGTCGTCCAGATGTCGAGGAAATGGCCGAAGAACGCGTCCGGCGCGGCACTGATCATGCGTTCCGGCAGGCCGGGCGGCTGCGCCATCAGATAGAGGTGGAAGCCGACCGAGGCCGTGACGCCCCGCATCACGTCCCACATGTCGAGGGTCGGCAGGACGTCCAGACACGCCAGGTGCGTCACCGCGTCGGGATGGTCGAGCGCGGCCCGGAACGCCACCAGGGCCCCGCGGTCGTGCCCGGCGAGGGCGAAGCGCTCATGGCCGAGCGCACCGGCCAGGGCCACGATGTCCGCGGCCATGGTCCGCTTGGCGTACACGGCGCCATCGGTCTCGGCGGGCTTGTCGCTGGCGCCGTAGCCGCGCAGGTCCGGGCAGATCACCGTGTGGTCGGCGGCGAGATCGACGGCCACATGGCGCCACATCAGATGGGTCTGCGGGAAACCGTGCAACAGCACGACGGGCGAGCCCGAACCGCCGACGGCCGCGTGCAGTGACACGCCGTCGGCGACCGGGACGCTGTGGTGATCGAAGCCGGGGATGACGGGAGGCATGGCTCCGCTCCTTGGATGTTCGTCGGGGGGTTGGGGCAACGCCTCGATCCTCCAGGGCGCGGATGAGCAGTGGATGAGCGGCGGGTCGGGGCCGTTCCTCTTGACACCCCCTCACACCCCTTCTAACGTCTGGTCGAATTTGCGAACGCCGTCCTGTATTTCGAACAGACAGGAACCCGCACATGCCCGCGCTTCTCTCGCGGCTGGCGGCGATATGCGCCGCCGCCTGCCTGCTCTTCACCTCCCAAGTCCTGGCCACGCCTCAACCGGCCGCTGCCGCCGAGCCGGGCTATCTGATGGTGCACTTCACCGGGGAGGGGTCGACCAACCAGCAGATGTACCTCTCGCACAGCCAGGACGGCGTGCACTGGAACGACCTCGACGGCGGCGGCATGGTCCTGCGCTCCACGGTGGGCACACGCGGGGTGCGTGACCCCGCCCTCGTCCGTGCCCCGGAGGGCGGCAAGTACTGGATCGTCGCGACCGACCTGTGCATCGGTTGCGGACAGTCCTGGGGCGACGCCCAGAACAACGGCAGCCGCAATCTGGTGGTGTGGGAGTCCACGGACCTGGTCACCTGGTCCCAGCCGTGGCTGCTGAACGTCGCGGGCGACATCCCCGACGGGCGCAACGCGTGGGCGCCCGAGGCGATCTGGGACCCGGCGACGAAGGACTACGTCCTGTACTGGGCGACGAACGCGACCCTCGACGGCGTGCTGAAGCACCGCATCTACTACGCGCGTACGTCCGACTTCCGCACGGTCACCACCCCGCAGCTGTACATAGACCGCCCCGGCACCCAGGGCATCATCGACACCCAGATCATCGAGACGCCGGCCGGCGTCTCCGACTACCGCTATGTCCGGGCCTCCGGCGACGGGCAGATCACGCTCGAAGGCAGCGACTCGATCCTGGGGACGTGGACCCGCCTCGGCGACCTCTCCGGCATCGGCCTCACCGGCTCGCAGGTCGAGGGCCCGATGTGGATGAAGTTCAACGGCCGTGACGAATGGGCCCTCTACCTCGACCAGTACGCCTCCGGCGGCGGCTACATGCCGGTCCTGACCACCGACCCGTCCGATCCCGCCGCCTACCGGAAGCAGACGGCGGGCAGTTACGACATGGGCGGCACCAAGAAGCGCCACGGCTGGATCCTCAACCTGACGGCCGCCGAGGAGAGCCGGGTGCTGGCGCGCTGGCCGGGCACCGTGGTCAACCGGCTCCAGTCGTACAACTTCCAGGACCGGTATGTGCGGCACGCCAATTTCGACGTGCGCATCGATCCGGGTGTCAGCCCGGCCGAGGACTCGGGATTCCGGCTGCGGACCGGCCTGGCCGGCTCCGGCACCGTCTCCTTCGAGTCGGTCAACTTCCCCGGGTACTTCCTGCGGCACGCCGGATTCGACCTCCAGCTCGTCCACAACGACGGCACCGGTCAGTTCGCCGCGGACGCGAGTTTCCGTAAGGTGGCTGGGCTCGCTGACTCGGCGTGGTCGTCGTTCCAGCCGTACAACTTCCCGGATCGGTACATCAGGCACTACGGGTTTCAGCTGCGGCTGGATCCGATCACGACGGAGGCGGGGCGTGGGGATGCCACGTTTCGTGTGACGAGCTGACATGACCGTTGGCGGCTGCGGGTGAGTGGGGGCTGGTCGCGCAGTTCCCCGCGCCCCTGAAAGAAGGGCACTGCAGCGGGCGGCCCTTCACAACCCGCAGCCGCGATCACCACCTCACCCACGCCGCATATGCCGCCTGATCCACGCCGCCTGACCGCCATCCACCAGCAGATCCGTTCCGGTGATGTACTGCGCCTGCGGCCCCGTCAGGAACGCCGCCGCGTCGGCGATCTCGCCCGGTGTGCCGGGGCGCTCCGCCCCGCAGGCGTCGAGCATCTGGAGCATGTGGTCGCCGGAGGCGCCGTCGGCCTCCGCCTTGGCCATGGCGGTGGCGATGACGCCCGGGCTGATGGAGTTGACGCGGGCCCCGCGCTCGTTCCAGGCGAGTGCGGCGGCCTGGACCCGCACCAGGTTGGCGCGTTTGGCGAGCATGTACGCGGCGATGGAGTCGTCCCCGAGGGCGGCGACCGCCGTCAGGCCGAGCAGTTCCTCCGCGGGAGCCGACGCGAACGCGGCCTCGTCCTCGGGGCCGATCCGCGCCATGTGGCCGGCCACGCTGGCGACGCAGACCAGCGAGGTGCCGCGGACGGCCACCTTCTCGAACGCCTCGATCACATACACCGTGCCGAGCAGATCGACGTCGAGGATCGTGCGCACCGACGCCGTCGCCGCGGACACGCCCGCGGTGTGCACTACGGCGGTGAGACGTCCCGCGTCGGCCGCGGTGCGGGCCAGCTCCTCGACCGACGCGCGGTCGGAGACATCGGTCGGCACGCCGCGCGCGTCATATCCCTCGGCGCGCAACGCTTCGACGGCACGGTCGAGCGGCTCACGGAAGGCGTCGGCGAGGATCAGGGTCCGCCCGCTGCCCAGCCGCCGCGCCACCGCGGTCCCCATGCCGCCGGCGCCGGTGACGACGACCACGTCACGCGCGTCGTCCGTACGGTTCTGCATGAACAACCTCCTTGTGATCGACTCGGGGTCAGGCCACCTCGGTGGCCGTGTTCTCGGGCCGCACCGCTTCCCGCCAGGTCGCCCCGCCGGCGATGGCCTGCCGCCAGGCACGGATCGCCTTGGGCGGCATGCCGACGGAGAGGACACCGGTCAGCCGCTGACCGGTGCGGTACGCGGCGAGGAACCGGCGATCCGCCAAGTCGCCCTCCACCACGGCGACTTCGTCGTGGCCGCGCAGATAGCCGTACGCCTGGACCTTCATGTCGTACTGGTCCGACCAGAAGTACGGCACCGGCGCGAACGGCCTGCGGGCCTCCGGCGCGGCGAGCAGGTTGCGGGCGGCCGCCATGCCCTGCTCGGCGGCGTTCGTACGGTGCTCGATCCGCATCGCCACCCCGAACAACGGGTTGTGCCAGCGGGCGACGTCACCGGCCGCGTACACGCCCTGGGCGACCTCGCAGTACTGGTCGCAGACCACCCCGTCGCCCACCGCGAGCCCGCTGTCCGTCAGCCACTCGGTGTTGGGGAGCGAACCGATGGCGACCAGGATCTCGTCGGCCTCCACCAACTCGCCGTCGGCCAGCCGCACCCCGTCCTCCGTCACCTCGGCGACGGTGACCCCGGTACGCAGGTTCACCCCGTGGTCGAGGTGGGCCTGGGACAGCACCCGGCCGACCTCGGTGCCGACGGCGTGGGCCAGCGGGACGGGCGCCGGTTCGAGCAGGGTCACCTCGCAGCCCAGGCGCCAGGCCACGGCGGCGGCCTCGGCCCCGAGGAACCCGGCGCCCACCACGACCAGGCGTCTGCCCGGACTCAGCCGGTCGCGCAGGGCGAGCGCGTCGTCCAGGCTGCGCAGGACGTGCGCACCCTCCCCGGGCAGCCGACGCGGTCGTACCCCGGTGGCCAGGATCAGCCCGTCGTACGGCACCCCCGAGCCATTGGCCAGACGTACCGTACGGTCCGTCACGTCCAGCCCGGTCGCCGCGAGCCCCAGCCGCAGATCGAGGTTGAGGGCGTCGAGGTCCGCGTAGGCGCGCAGGGGCAGTTGCTGGGTGCTCCACTCGCCGGAAAGGATCTGCTTCGACAGCGGAGGACGGTCGTATGGCGCGTGCGGCTCGTCTCCGACGAGGGTGAGCGTGCCGTCGTAGCCCTCCCGGCGCAGGGTCTCGGCCGCCGCGAGTCCGGCGGCCGAGGCACCCACGACCACGATGCGCCTCACTGGTCGACCAGCCGGATCGCCGCGGCCGGGCAGATGGCCACCGCCTCGCGCACTTCGTCGAGCAGTTCGTCGCCGGGGTGCTCCTCCAGGAGGATCGCCACGCCGTCGTCGTCCCGCTGGTCGAAGACATCAGGGGCGGCCATCACGCACTGCCCCGATGCCACGCACTTCGGTACGTCCAGTTCCACACGCATGCTCATCACCATTACCTCGGTTCTCTTCGTGGGGGGCGTGGGTCACCAGGCCACGGGCATGCCGTGCACGCCGTAGGTGGTGCCGGTGTGGTCGAACTCCAGGTCCTCGATCGCCGCGTCCAGGCGCAGCGTGGGGATACGGCGGTAGAGGGTGCCGTAGACGACCTGGAGTTCGAGGCGGGCCAGGTTCTGGCCGAGGCACTGGTGGGGGCCGTAGCCGAACGCCTGGTGGATCCGGGCCGGGCGGGTGAGGTCGAGGCGTTCGGCCTCGGGGAACACCTCGGGGTCCCAGTTCGCGGCATGCAGGTCGAAGATCATGCCGTCGCCCTTGCGGATGACGACGTCGCCGATCTCGATGTCGTCCTTGGCGACCCGGCGCACCCCGGTCTGCACGATGGTCAGGTAGCGCAGCACCTCGTCCACAGCGTTGGCGATGACCTTCGGGTCGTCGGTCTCGCGCAACAGGGCCAACTGGTCGGGGTGTTGGAGCAGGGCGAGGGTGCCGAGGCTGATCATCGTGGCGGTGGTCTCATGGCCGGCGATCAGCATCGCCACGCCCATGGAGACGGCCTCGGCGTGCGTCATCTCGCCGGCCTGGACCCGTCCGGCCATCTCCGACAGCACGTCCTTGCCGGGGGTGGCCGTCTTCTGCCGGATCAGGTTGTCCAGGTACGCGACCAGTTCACCGCTGGCCCTCCGGGCATCCTCCGGCGCCGCCGAGCCGTCCAGCACCAGGCTGCTGCTGCGCTGGAAGAAGTCGTGGTCGTCGTACGGCACGCCGAGCAGCTCGGCGATCACCAGCGACGGCACCGGCAGCGCGAACGCCTTGAGCAGATCGGTCGGGTTGGGACCGGCCAGCATCTCGTCGATCAGGTCGTCGACGATCTTCTGGATCGGCGCCCGCATCTTCTCGATCCGCTTGACGACGAACGGCCCGTTCACGGTCCGCCGCAGCCGCGTGTGCTCCGGCGCGTCCGTGTTGGTGATCAGCCGCGGGGTCACCGGCGCGATCTCCGCGCGGTGCGCGTTCACATACGGGAAGCCGGGGTTGAGGTCGTCGTCGCTGACCCGGGAGTCGGGCAGCAGGGCACGCTGGTCGGCGTGGCGGGTGATGAGCCAGGGGGTGCTGCCGTTCCAGATCTTCACCTTCGTGATCGGTTTCCCGGCGCGCAGCGCCTGCGCGGTGGGGGCGGGGGCCAGCGGGCACCCGGCCGCCCGCGGCAGCGGATACTCCGGCAGCGGCTCGGTCGCGCCGGTGACAGGGCAGGACAAGGCATCGGACATGGCATCTCCTCGATGAGGTGGGGGTCCGGAGACACGGCGGTCGAAACGCTCGACCACCAGCAGGGAAGCGGAGCGGGCTGACAACTTCGGGCCAGCACCCTGACAGCAACCTGACGTGACGCAGGTCATACGCCGAGATGGGCGACCTGGGCGGTATGCCCAGCCCCGCAGGGAAGCGGTGAACTTCCTGCCGCCAACGATCCCGTCAACGGCCCTTCCGCCACGAGGGAGCACACTCCCGAACGCGGGTGTAGCTTGCTCCACCATCGGTTCGGGAGTGCGCTCCCTCGTGACGCCGTACGGGCGACGGGATCGTGGACGGCGGAGATCACGAGAGCCGTCGAGCTCCCCGTACCGAAGGAATCCTCATGACGTCGAAATCGCCTCTGGCCATCGTGAAGTCGTTCGTCGCCGGTCTGCTGCTCTGGTCGTTCTTCGCCGCCGGCCTGGCCGCGAGCATGGGGGCCGGTGCGGTCCTGGACGGCACGGAGAAGAACGCGGCGACGTTCGCCGGTGTCGCCGTCGCGCTGGTGACCGGCGCGCGCATCACTAAGAAGCCGAGGATCAAGGCGTTTCTGTCGACGCGGCCGGTGCTGTGGTTCCTGTTCCTGTTCAACGGCGCCGTGGCGGTGGCCTCGTACTTCGCCATGGACGGTGCCAAGGGCATCGCGACCGCGGCCGGCATGGGTTTGGTCGCCCTGGGAGCGGCCGGCGGCCTCGTGGCCGGCCGCCGCCAGCCGGTCGGCGGGGCCGAGCGGGCGACGGCTGCTGGTGGGTCGACCACATGATCGGTCGGCGGCGCGGCGGACTATCGTGAATCACCGCGGACCGCGCATTCCGTCGGTGGCGGTTGACCCGCGACGGTGGAGGGCGGTGACAGACATGAGCCCTGGCTTCGGGGTGCTCGGGCCGGTGACGGCCTGGGACGCGGACGGCGACCCGATCGCCCTCAAAGGGCCGCGACACCGCTCGGTGCTGGCCCGGCTGATCGTCGCCCGGGGCCGCGTCGTACCCGTCTCGCGCCTGGTCGACGACCTCTGGTCGGACCCGCCCGCCGACGCCGTGGGCGCGGTGCGCACCTTCGTTGCCGCCCTGCGTCGCGCCCTGGAACCCGAACGGCCGCCCCGCACCCCGGCCCGGCTGCTGGTCACCGAGGGCCCGGGCTACGCCCTGCGTGCCACGCCGGACGCGGTCGACGCCTGGCGGTTCGAGCGGACGGTCGCCGACGCCGCGACGCTGCCGCCGAAGGAGGCGACCGTACGGCTGGAGGAGGCGCTCGGGCTGTGGCGCGGCCCCGCCTACGCGGAGTTCGCGGAGCAGCCGTGGGCCCGCGCCGAGAGCCGCCGCCTGGCCGAGCTGCGCCTGCACGCCGTGGAACTGCGCGCCGAGGCCCTGCTCGACCTTGACCTGGCCGAGCGCGCGGCGGCCGACCTGGAGGCCCACGCGGCCGAGCACCCGTGGCGTGAGAACGCCTGGCGTCTGCTTGCCCTCGCCCTGTACCGCACGGGTCGGCAGGCCGACGCGCTGGAGGTGCTGCGCCGTGCGCGGACGCTGCTGGCCGACCGGCTCGGCATCGACCCCGGACCCGGCCTGCGCGCCCTGGAGGGGGACATCCTCCAGCAGTCCGACCACCTCGCCCGCACGCCCGCCCACCCCGCCGGCCGGGTCTGGGAGCAGGTCGCAGCCGCCTACGACCGCGCCGTCGCCCCCGACGCCCGCGCCCGCCTGGAGTCCACGACCGGACTGCTGCGCAACCTCGCGCTGACCGGCGGCAGCGGACTGCCCGCCGCCCGCGAGCACCGGGTCGCCGCCGTGGCGGCCGCCGAGGAACTGGGCGATCCCGCACTGACCGCCCGGGTGATCGGCGCCTACGACGTCCCCGCGATCTGGACCCGCCTCGACGACCCGGAACAGACCGCGCAGGTCGTCGCGGCGGCCGAGCGCACCCTTGCCGCCCTGCCCGGCGAGGGCCACGACGCGGACCGGGCCCGGCTGCTCGCCACCATCGCCCTGGAGTCGCGCGGCACCCGGCTCGCCCGGGGCCCGCAGGCCGCCCGCCTCGCCGAGGAGATCGCCCGCCGCCTGGACGATCCGGCGCTGCTCGCGTTCGCCCTCAACGCGTCCTTCATGCAGTGCTTCCACCGCACCGGGCTGGCCCCGCGCCGGGACGCGATCGGTGCCGAGCTGATCGCGCTCGCCGCCCGGCACGGCCTGTCCACGTTCGAGATCCTCGGCCACCTCGTCCGCCTCCAGGCCCGCAGCGCCCTCGGCGACTTCACCACCGCCGACCACCACGCGGTCGCCGCCGACGCACTCGCCGCACGGCACGAACGCCCGCTCGTGGGCGTGTTCACCGGCTGGTACGCCGCGCTACGGCTGGACGCCGCCGGCCGGGCACCCGTGACCGAGGTGGAGGCGGCCTACCGCGACGCCGCCGCTCTGCTCGACGGCGCGGGCATGCCCGGCCTCGCCCACGGCCTGCCGCCGCTCGCCCTGCTGTGCCTGCGTGTCCGGCACGCCCGGCCCCTCGACTTCGACGCCCCCACCGACTGGGGCCCGTACGCCCCTTGGGCACGCCCCCTGCTCCTGCTCGACCAGAGCCGCCGGAGCGAGGCCCTCGACGCCCTCCACACGACGCCCGAACCACCCCGCGACCTCCTCCACGAAGCCCTGTGGTGTCTGACCGCCCGAGCGGCGACGGCCCTCGGCGACCGGCGGACCATGGAACGCGCCTACACCGCCCTCCTCCCCGCGGCGCACGAACTGGCGGGCGCGGGAAGCGGATTGCTCACCCTGGGACCGGTCTCGGCCCACCTGGCGGTGCATCCAGCAGGGCACTGACCGGATCACGGACCACGAACACCTGGCCGACCGGTCTCCTCACCAGTGAACCCATGGACGAGACTCGTCGTCGTACAGGTGAATGATCGACAACGCTCCTGCCGGGTACCCGACGTCGGCAGGGCGCGCCCGCGAGCCCCTCGCCGCGTGCGACGAGGAAGGAAGCACATGCCGACTGCCGGGCCCCGTACCGCCGACACGCTCCTCGACCTACTGCTCCACGCGGCCGAGGACACCCCCGGCCAGGTCGTCGTCCATGTCCGGGGCGACGGCGGCGAGCACCCGGTGACCTTCGCCGAACTGCGTGACGACGCCCTGCGCGTGGCGGGCGGCCTGCACGCGGCGGGACTTCGGCCCGGCACCCCTGTCCCCGTCCTCGCGGCTCTCGGCGAGGACTTCCAGCCGATGTTCTGGGGAGCGCTCGCGGCAGGTCTGGTGCCCGTGCCGCTGGCCCCCGAGGCACGCCGGGTGGCACCGGTGTGGGAGTTCCTCGGCAGGCCCGCCGTCCTCGTCGACGACGCCACCGAGGAACTCCTCCGCGAACTCCCGGAAGCGGTACGGGCCCTGCGGCTGGGCGAGTTGCGGACGGCCCGCCCGTTGCCCGCGCCGCTCCGCCGGGCGCCACAGGATCTGGCGTTCGTGCAGTTCTCCTCCGGCAGCACCGGCGACCCCAAGGGCGTGGAACTCACCCACGAGGCCGTCCTCGCCAACCTCCGCCAGATCCGCGCCGCGATGGCCATCACGTCCGACGACGTCGTGGCCACCTGGATGCCGTACTTCCACGACATGGGCCTGATAGGCACCCATCTGGTCCCCATGGCCGCCGGACTGAAGCAGATACGGCTGGAACCCCTCAGCTTCGCCAAGCGCCCCGCCCTGTGGCTGGAGTCGGTGGCACGGCACGGGGCGACCCTGCTGTCCGCCGCGAACTTCGCGCTCGCCCTCGCGGTACGGCGCGTGCCGGACAGCACCTGGACCGGCCTCGACCTCAGCCGCGTACGCCTGATGTTGGTCGGCGCCGAGCCCATCGCCCCGCGCGTGTGGCGGGAGTTCACCGCGAAGGCGGCACCGGCCGGGCTCGACGCCACCGCCATGCTTCCCGTGTACGGACTGGCCGAGGCCACCCTCGCGGTGACCGTGCCACCGCTCGGGGAGGTCGCCGCGCCCCTGTGCCTGGACCGCGGGGCGCTGAGCCGAGGCCGGGCCGTCGCCGCCGAACCCGGCCCGGACGCCGTCGAGTTCATGGACCTGGGCCGTCCCGTCCCCGACTGCGAGATCAGGATCACCGGCACCTCCGGCGAGCCGCTCCGCGACCGGCGGGTCGGCCATGTCGAGGTACGCGGTCCTCAACTGGCCCGCGGCTATCACCGCACCCCGGAATCGGCCACGTTCGCCGAAGGATGGCTGCGCACCGGCGACCTGGGCTTCCTCAGCGAGGGCCGGCTGTGTGTCTCCGGCCGGCACAAGGACGTCGTGTTCGTCGGCGGCCGTACCTTCCACGCAGCCGACTTGGAGGAGACCGCCGCCGCGACGCCGGGGCTGCCCAAGGGGACGGTGGCGGCCATCGGGTCCACTGACCCCGACACCGGCAGCGACCGGGTGGTGATCTTCGTACAGTGGGCGCGGCCAGCCCTCGCCACCGCGGTCGCGGTGCTGGACGCGGCGGCGGCCCGGGTCCGCGAGGCGTTGGGGCACGACGACGTACGGGTGCTGCCCCTGCCGCCCGGCGCGTTTCCCCGGACCACCAGCGGCAAGCTGCGGCGTGCGCTGATGCGCGAGCGGTTCGAGGCGGGCGCCTACGCGGCCGTCGAGGAACGGGCGGCGACCGCCCGGCGGGAACGGCGGCGTCCGCAGGGGGAGGCGCCGCCTGCGCGACGGTACATCGAGGACACGATCCGGGGGGCCTGGGCCAGGGCACTTGACCTCTCCCCGCAGGCCATCCAACGGGACGACCGGTTCTTCGCCCTCGGCGGCTCCTCGCTGAAGGCGATGGCGGTGCTGGGCGGGATCGAGGACGCCTTCTCCGTCACCGTGGAGCCGCGGGTGCTGCGCGACCACGACACGGTGGCCGCGCTGGCCGGGCATGTGCTGGCCCTGCTCGGCGATGCCGGCGGAGCGTCGGACCGCGAGGGAGAGGGTGCCCCGGCACCCGCTCATGGGCCGGTGGCCGTTCTCGGCATGGCCTGCCGCTTCCCCGGCGCCGAGACCCCCGAGGCCTTCTGGGACCTGCTCGTCTCCGGACGCGACACGGTGACGGCCGTACCGGAAAACCGATGGGAGGACGGCCACGGCCTCTTCGGGTCCTTCCTCCCCGACCCCGCGGACTTCGACCCCGCCCCCTTCGGCATGGACGACGAGGAGGCCCGCGCCACCGATCCGCAGGCAAGGATCTTCCTGGAGCTCGCCCACGAGGCCCTGGAGCGCGCCGGATACGCGGGGGCGCGCCGCGGCGGCCGCAGGGTCGGAGTGTTCGCCGCCGTCGGCGACAGCGGATACCGCGAGATCCTGGCCTCGGCCACCGACGGCGACCTGGCCGCCCACCCCGGCGCCCTCACCGGCAACCTGCCCAACCTGATCGCCGCCCGCCTCTCCCAGACACTCGACCTCAACGGCCCCGCCCTCGCCGTGGACACCGCCTGCTCCTCGGCGCTCGTCGCCCTCCACCTGGCACGGCAGAGCCTGCACAGCGGCGAGTGCGACATCGCCGTGGTCGGCGGCGTCCAGCTCGCCCTCACCCCGACCGGCCACCGCCTCCTCGCCCGTGCCGGCGCACTCTCCCCGACGGGCGCCGGCCGTCCCTTCGGCGCCACCGCCGACGGAATCGTCCCCGGCGAGGGCGGAGCGGCCCTCGTCCTGGCCCGCCTCGACGACGCACAGCGGGACGACGATCCGGTACTCGCCGTCGTTCGGGGCACGGCCGTCAACAACGACGGGCGTTCGCTGAGCCTGCTCGCCCCCAACCCGCGCACCCAGCGCGAGGTCATCACCAGGGCCTACGGCGAGTGCGGCATCGACCCCGACACGGTGTCGTACGTCGAGGCGCACGGAACCGGCACCCCGGTCGGCGACCCCATCGAGGCCCAGTCGCTCGGGCACGCCTTCCCGCCCCGCACGGACGGGCGGCCACGCCTCCTCGGCTCGGTCAAGGCCAACATCGGCCACCTGCTCAACGCCGCCGGCATGCCGGGCCTGGTCAAGACGGTCCTGGCGCTCCAGCACCGGCAGCTCCCGCCCTCCCCGCACACCACCCCGCCCGCGCCCTACCTGGAACGCGTCGCCCCCGGCTTCCGACTCGTCACCGAGCAGCAGACATGGCGGACCCCAGGACCCCTGACCGCGGGCGTCAACGCCTTCGGCTTCGGCGGCACCAACGCACACGCCGTCCTCCAGGAGACACCCGGACCAACGGTCTCCCCGGCGCCGGCCGCCGAAGGCCCGCACCTGCTCACGCTCTCCGCGCACAGCGCCGACGCCCTGCGCGCCGCCGCGGCCGACCTCGCCGCCCATGTGCGCGCACACCCGGAGCTGACGGAGGCGGACCTCTGCGCCACCGTCAACACCGCCCGGGACGACGGACGTCACCGCCTCGCCGTGGTCGCCGACGGAGACCTCGCGGACCGCCTCCACGCCGCGGACCTCACGGTGGCCCGGTCCCGGCCCCGCACGGTGTTCCTGTTGCCGGGCCAGGGCGCCCAGCGACCCGGCCAAGGGCGCGCCCTGTACCGGTCGGCTCCGGTGTTCCGCGAGGTCCTGGATGAGGCGTCGTCGCTGACGGGGCCCGTGCTCGGGCGCTCGCTCGCCGAGTGGTGCCTCGATCCCCGTGTGGATCCAGGTGAGTTGGCGAGGACGGAGGTGGCCCAGCCGCTGCTCGTCGCGTTCGGGGTCGGCCTGGCCCGGCAGTTGGCGCAGTGGGGTGTGTCCGCCGACGCGGTCGCCGGGCACAGTGTGGGGGAGATCGCGGCGGCCTGTGTCGCCGGTTCGCTGAGTCTGGCCGAGGCGGTCGGGTTCGCCGCGGAGCGTGGGCGGCTGGTGGGGGAGCTGGCGCCGCCCGGAGCGATGGCCGCGGTGAGCGGGGACGAGGACACCGTCGCCGACTTCGCCGGCGCGGTGAGCGTCGCCGCCGTCAACGGGCCCCGGCAGGTGGTGATCTCGGGCACCGAGGACGCCGTCGAGCACGCTCTCGCGGAACTGACGGCACGCGGTGTGGCCACGCGCCGGCTGCGGGTCTCCCACGCCTTCCACTCGCCGCTGCTGGAGCCGGTCCTCGCCCCGCTGGCGGACGCCGCGAAGACACTCACCGTGAAACCGGCGTCCGTACCGCTGCTCAGCACGGTCACGGCCGACTGGCAGCCCGATCTCACGCCCGGCCACTGGCGACGGCACGCGGTCGAACCGGTGCGGTTCGGGGCGGTGATGATGCGGCTCCTCGACGACGGCTACGACACGTTCGTCGAGCTCGGACCGGGAAACACCCTGAGCGGCGCGGTTCGCGCGGTGGCCGGCGGGCACGGCGCCCCCGATGTAGCGGTGCTGTCGACGGGACTCTCCTCGGCGGCAGGGCCTGACACGGCTTCCCGTGCCCTGCTGGAGACGGCCGGGCGGCTCTGGGTACGCGGAACGGCCCTGGACCGTACGGCCCCGGCCGCCGGGCGGCCGAGGGTGCCGGTGCCGACGTACCCCTATCGGCGGACCCGGTACTGGCCGGGCGGCACGGGCGCGATGGTGCGGCGGCTCGACTGGCGGGACACGCCTCTGACGACCGGCGACGGGCCCGGCGTGGTGCGGCTGCTAGGCGGCGACCGGGCGCTCGGGCGGGCGCTGGCCGAGCGGCTCGCCGTCCGTGGAGTGACGGTCCTGACCGACGACACCGCCGATGGACGGTCCGCGGACACCGTGGTGTGGCTGGCCGGAGACGAGGTCCCGCAGGACCCCATCGCCGCCACGAAGGCCACAGTCACCGCCCTGCGCCACACCCTCGACCTGCTCCCCGCCGACTGCTCCCGCCTGCTGGTCGTCACCGAGGACGCCTACGTCACCGGCACACCGCCGGAGCGGACGAACCCGGCGCAGGCACTCCTGCACGGATTCACCCTGGCGCTCGGCGAGGAGCACCCCGGGCTCGCCGCCCGCGCCGTCGACCTGTCGGGCGGCGACACGCTCGCGGTCCAAGTCGACGCCCTGGAAGGGGAGTTGTACGCGGCTCACGACCCCGGCGTCGTCGCTCGGCGGTCCGGGCGCAGGCTCAGCCGTACGCCTGCGGAGGCCCCGGCGGCGCTCGCCGAACTGCCGCCGGACGGCACCTACCTGATCACCGGCGGTGCCGGAGGGCTCGGTTCCGCACTCGCCCGGGACCTCGCCGGGCGCGGCGCGTGCGAGCTGATCCTGACCGGACGCTCCGCGACCGTGCCCGACGCACTGCTCGCCGAACTCCGTGCCCGGGGCGCGCGAGCCGTCTACCACGCGGCCGACGTGTCCGACGAGGCCGCCGTCGACGCGCTGTTCGCCGAACTGCCCCCGCTGGACGGGCTCTTCCACGCCGCCGGCAAGGTCCGGCCCGGCACGCTCCGCGCCAAGAGCGACGCGGAGATCGAGCAGGTGCTCGCCCCGAAGGTACGCGGCACGCTGCTGCTCGCGGAGGCGCTGCGGCGGCACGGCCAGGAACCGGCCGTGTGTGTCGCCTTCTCCTCCGTCTCCTCGGTCCTGCCCGGCCTCGCGGGCGCCCTCGGCGACTACGCGGCGGCCAACGCCTTCCTGGACGCCTTCGCCGCCGCAGAACGCGCGGCGGGCCGGCCCTGGCAGGCGATCGGGTTCGGACCCGTGGCCGACGCGGGGATGGCCGCTGGGGCACGACTGCATGCGACCGGCCCCATGACGACGCGGGACGCCATCGAGGCACTGCGGACGGCCGTCGCCACCGGAGCCGCCCACCTGCTCGTGACCACGCCGGACACGGCCGCCCACCCGGTCACCCGACACACCGCGCCCGCCCCCTCCCACACCACCGAGCTCATACGCCGCCTCCTCGCCGAAGCCCTCCACCGCGCACCGAAGACCATCGGCGACGACGAGCAATTCCTCAGCCTCGGCCTGGACTCCCTCACCGCCGTCGACCTCGCACGCCGCCTGGAGTCGGAAGTCGGGCTCCCGCTCCCCGCCACGCTGCTCTTCGAGTACCGCACGGTCGGCGAACTGGCCGCCCACCTCGGAACCCAGAGCAGCACTCCGGCACCCCTCACGAGCCCAGCTCACCAGACCCTCCTCACCCCCCTCCAACTCGCCTTCCTCACCACCGAAGCCCTCCACGAAGGCATCACCGCCTACGGCTACCTACGCCAGACCATCCGCGGCCCCCTCGACCCGGACCTCCTCGGCCGCGCCCTCGCCCAACTGGCCGCCCGCCACCCCATGCTGCGCCTGCGGATCACCGACGACGCCACGCCCGCGCACCAATACACGGCCCCCGCCGGGCCGACCGGCACCGCGCCCAGCTGGTTCGAGGTGCATGAGCCGGACGAGACCGCCCCATCCCTCTCCGACCTGGAACAGCGGCTGTACAACCGCCCGTTCGACCTGACCGCCGAGGATCCGATCCGCGCCGTCCTGGTCCGCAACCTCGAAGACGCCCACCTCCTCCTCGTCGTCCACCACAGCGCGGCCGACGGCTTCAGCCTCAAGGTGCTGTGCGAGGAACTCTGGTCGCTCTATACGGCCCTCGCCCATAGCCGCCCCGACGAACTCCCGCCCCCGCGCACCGAGTTCGCCCACTACGCGCATCACCTCACGGCCGAGCGCCGGTCCCCGGCCTTCACCCGGGACCAGCGGTACTGGCGCGACCGCGTCGCCGGGCGCAGGCCCGCGCCACTGCCGTACGACGGCGACCCGCAGGCCCTCCCGACGCCGCCGCTCACCCACCGTCAGTCGACCCTCGACGCCTCGCTCACCGCCACGCTGCGGGAGCTGGCCGCCCGGCACGAAGTCTCCCTCTTCCATCTGCTCCTCGCCGTGTACGGCCGCTGCCTCGCCCGCTGGGGCGGACAGCGGGACGTCGCCGTGAACGTCGCACGGGCCCGGCGTGAGGCACCGCTGCCCGGCATCGACCGGCTCGTCGGTCCGCTCGCCGACACGCTCCCCGTGTTCGTCACCGTCGACCCGGACGAACCCGTGACCGCCCTCGCCCAGCGGCTGCGGCACATCTGGCGCGAGGCCGAGTCCCACGCCACGCTCACCAGCCCCGACATCGCCGCGCTGCTGCCCGCCACCGGCCCGGCGCCGCGCACTGTCGCCCCGGCCGGGTTCAGCTTCGCCCGCTTCCCCGTGAGCCACGGCAGGGACTGGCCGGTCAGCGTGACCCCGACCGCGGCGGCCACCGCCTCCGCGGCGACCAGGCTCGGGCTGCTGTGCTGGGAGTCGGACGACGCCCTGCACTTCTCCTGGAACCACCCCGCGCACCTCTTCCGCCCCGAGACCGTCGAGCGCCTCGCGGGGGAGTACGTGCGAGAACTGCGGGCGGCGGTCGGGGAGTCCGATCCTCCCGCACGGGCACATGACGGCGACGAGGGCATCGTCGCCCGCCTGACCGCCCGCTTCCGCGCGACCCCGGCCGCCATCGCCGTCCACACCGACCACACCACTGTCACGTACGCCGAGCTCGACACCGCCTCCGCCGCCCTGGCGGCCCGCCTGCGCGCGAGCGGTGTACGCCCAGGCGATCTGGTCGGCCTGCTCACCGATCCCGGCGCGGACACGGTCGTAGGCGTGGTGGGCATCCTGCGGTCCGGCGCCGGCTGGGTACCGATGGACCCGACCCACCCCGTGCCCCGGCTGCGCGACCAGGTGACCCGCACCGGCGTCCGCGTCGTGGTCTGCCACACGCCGACCCACGAAACCGCCACCGCGCTGGACGGCACCACATCGGTCATGGCCGACGACAGCTCCCCGGCCGCACCGACCCCGGCCGAGCACCCGTCCCCCGACGCCACCGCCTACGTCATCTTCACCTCGGGTTCCACCGGCCGCCCCAAGGCCGTCCCCATCACCCACCGCTCCATGCTCAACTACCTCGACTGGTCACTCAGCACCTTCGGTTACCGCCCTGGAGACCGCCTCGTACAGACCGCGTCCGTCTGCTTCGACGCCTCCGTACGCCAGCTGCTGGCACCCCTGCTGGCCGGCGCCACCGTCCACACCCTCACCCGGGACCTACTACGCGACCCGGACGCACTCCTGGACAGGATCGTCAACGACCGGATCACGGTGTGGAGTTCGGTGCCGACGCTGTGGGAGCGGCTGCTGACCGCCGCCGAAACCCGGGCGACACCGCCCGACCTGTCGGCCCTGCGCTGGGTGCACGTCGGCGGTGAGGCGCTGCCCGCCGCGCACGTGCGCCGTTGGTTCGACCTGCTCGACGCCTGCGGGGGAGCGGCGGAGCACAGGATCTCCAACCTGTACGGGCCGACCGAGGCCACCATCAACGCGACCTGCCACATCATCCACACCCGCCCCGCCGACGACGTACGACACCTGCCCATAGGCCGACCCATCGCCGGTACCGAACTCGCCGTCGTCACCGAGGACGGACGCACCTGCGCTCCCGGCGAGGCCGGTGAACTGCTCATCGCCGGAACGGGGTTGACCCCGGGCTACCTCGGCGAACCCCGCCTCACCGCCGAGGCCTTCCTCGAACGCGACGGCCGCCGCTGGTACCGCAGCGGTGACCGGGTCCGTCGAACCCCGGACGGCGTACTGGAGTTCCTCGGCCGCCTCGACGACCAGGTCAAGGTCCGCGGCCACCGAGTGGAACTCGGCGAGGTCGAGGCCGCGCTCCTCACCCACCCCGACGTCGCCCGTGCCGCAGTACTGCTCGTCGACGGCCGCCTGGTCGCGTACGTCGAGCCCCGGACCGGAGCGGCCGAGCCGGACACGCGCGAGATCCGGGCCTTCCTGTCCCGCGTGCTGCCGCCGTACATGCTGCCCGGACGCATCCGCACCCTCCCGTCCATCCCCCTTACCGGCACAGGCAAGATCGACCGCAACCGGCTGGCACAGGAGACGGCAGCCGATGGCGAGGCACCGGAGCGGCCTGCCCCCGAACCCGCCACCTCGACCGAGCACATCGTGGCCCGCATCTGGTCGGCCCTGCTGGACACGCCCGACATCGCCCGCGACGACGACTTCTTCGCACTCGGCGGCGACTCCATCCTCGTACTCGAACTCTTCGCCCGCCTGCGCGAGGAACTGCCCGCAGTCCCACGCCCGACCACCGTCTACACCCACTCCACCCTCCGCGCGCTCGCGGCGGCGCTCGACACAGCCGTCGTGACCCCCGCACCACAAGCGGTCCCGATGCGTTCCGCGGACCCCTACCCCCTCACCCCCTCCCAACGGGGCTTCCTGCTCGCCGAGACCATCGACCCCGGCGCGGGCTCCGGTTGGCTCGCCCGGTTCCGTCTGACCGGGCCGCTGCGCCTCGACGTCCTCCAGCGGGCTGTCGACGTGCTCGTGGCCCGGCATCCGATGCTGCGCACCGTCTTCCCCGCGGGCGCCCGGCCGCCCGTGCAACAGGAGCTGCCGGACACCTTGCGCCTGCCCGTACAGACGGAGACCCTCGCCGACCCCGGCCTACTGGAGCAGCGCATCGCCGAGGAGGCGCGGCGCCAACTGGAGCCCTGGGCCTGGCCGTTGCTCCGGCTACGGGTGTTCACCCTGGCGCCCGCCGAGCACGTCCTCGTCGTGCACGCCCACCACCTCATCGGCGACGGCTACAGCGCCGCCCTCCTCACCAGGGAACTGCTCACCGCCTACGACCACCTCGACCGAGGTCTGCCCCACGGCCTGTCCCCGCTCGACGGCACGTTCCGGGACCACGTCACCCAGTCCGCCGTACGGCCACGCCCGCACGGCCCCGAGGCCGAGGAGTACCGCACCCGCCTGGGCGCGCCCTACACGCCGCCCGTGCTGCGTCGCCCGGCCACCGGGCAGCCGGGTTTCCACACCGCCGGGTTCACCCTGGACGCCGCCACGACCGGCGGGTTGCGCGCCCTCGCCCGTGCGGCGCACCGCACCCTGTACGCCCCCCTGCTCACCGCCTACTACCGCGCCCTCGCCGAACTCACCGGGCAGCGCGACCTGATGCTCGGGCTCGCCGTCACCGGACGCGAGGAGTCGACGGTGGACGCGCCTCGGGTGTTCGGCCCGTTCGCGGAGGCGGTGACGTTGCGTCTCACTGCGCCGGACGGCGTGGCCTTCGATGACGACTTGCGGCGGCTGGCCGCCGAGGTGGATCTGGCCAGGGCCGAAGGCCCCACCGATGTACGTACGGCGGCCGGACTGCCGTGTCACGCGCAGTTCTTCTTCACCTTCCTCGACTTCACCTCCCTGGGCTCCGAGACGGTCGGCGGTCTGTCCCTGCACGCCGACGACTCCTCCCTCGCTCCGCCACCGTTGGGTACGGATGTGTTCCTGGCCGTACGGCCGTCGGCGGACGGTAAGGGCCTGCGCGTCACTGTCCGGGCCTCGGCGGCTGCGCTCACCGCCGATGAGGTGACCGGGTTCGCCGAGGACATGCGGAGGCAGCTGGGCGATGCCGTACGCGGTCCCGGCCGCCGTCGGCGCCCGCAGCTCGACGCCGCGCTTGTCGGATACCTGCCCGCGCCCCAGCACCTCGCCGCCCTCGCCGGGCTCCCGCACGACACGCCCGGCCTCGGCCGCGAGGAGATCCGTGCGCTGCTCTTCCCGGACGGCCGCGCCAGGCTGCTCGAAGAGACCGACACCCCGCTCGGGAACTCCGGCTTCGTCGCCCTCCCGCTCTTCGCCGACGAACTCGCCCCGGCCGTCGACCTGGCGGCCCGCACCGCCCGCGCCGTCGAGCACGGCGCCGCACTGGGCGCGCGCTGCGTCTCGCTCGCGGGCATGATCCCGTCGCTGACCGGCTACGGCTATGACGTCCTGCGCGAGACCACGACCGGAGCGGCGATCACCACCGGACACGCGTCGACGACCGTCGCCGTGGTGAAGACCGTGCAGGCGGCGCTCACCGCGACCGGCCGCCGTCTCGAGGACCTGTCCCTCGCCGTCGTCGGCTGCGGCTCGATCGGCACCTCGTCGCTACGGCTGCTGCTGGCGACGTCCCCCGGCCCACCTGCCGAACTGCTGCTGTGCGACCTGCCCGGCAGCACCGGGCGCCTCGAAGCACAGGCGGCGGAGCACCCCGGGATACGGGTTCAGGTCGTCGAGTCGGGGCGTACGCTGCCCGCCGCCGTCTACGCCGCCGACGTGATCGTCACCGCCGTCAGCGGTGCGACGAATCTGCTGGACATCGACCGGCTGCGCCCCGGCACGATCGTGGTCGACGACTCCTTCCCGCACTGCTTCGACACCGCCCGCGCCCTGGACCGGATGGGCAGCCACCAGGACGTCCTGGTCGTCGGGGGCGGCCTGCTGGCCCTCGGCTCCACCAGGACCCGCCTCGCTGAGGACCTGCCGGCCGCGGCGAGCGCGGGCTTCGCCCTGCGGCCCGGTATCGAGGGCACCATGGCCTCGTGCCGACTGGAGTCACTGCTCCACGCGCACATCAACACGCCCGAACTACCCCTGATCCACGGCCTGGTGGACCTGCCCCGAGCCCTCGCGCACTGGGACGTGGCCGAAGCGGCGGGGGTGCGACCCGCACCGCTCCACCTGCTCGACCGCGTCCTCACCGACCGCGACGGGCTGCCGCTCAGGCCGCCGAACGCCACCCCAGCGCCGGACCCAGACGGGCCGCGATGTCGGTGAGGATCTGCACATAGTCCTCGTGCTCAAACGTGAACGGCAGCGCGAACGCCACCTCGTCCACCTCGCGGAACGCGGCGTGGGCGTGGAGGCGTTCGGCGATCTCCGCCGAGGTGCCGACGAGGTCCGGCGCGAACATCAGCCTTGCCGGACCCTGCGGTGACAGGGTGCGCGGGGTGCGCTTGGCGGCGTACTCCTCGTACTTCGCGCGCTGTTCGGGCGTCGCGGAGTCCGTGGGGATGACGACGAGGCCCTGGGAGACCCGGGCGTTCTCGCCGTCGGGGTGACGGTCGCGGAAGGCGCGGATGTGGGAGAGCTGGACCTGCGCGAAGTCCACAGCCACCTCATCAGACCCTTCCGCCTTGACGACGCTGCTGGTCAGGAAGTTCATCCCGTGCTCACCGGCCCACCGGGCGGAGGCCAGGCTGCCGCCGCCGTACCACATACGGCCGCCCAGGCCGGGGGAGTGCGGCTGCACCCGGTCCGAGAACACTTCAAAGCCCTCGACCCCGCTGAAGTCCGTGGCCGGCTTGCCCCGTACGAGGTCGAGGAGTCGCCGCACCCGCTCGTAACCGAAGTCCTCGACGTCGGCAGTGTCGGGGTAGAGGGCCTCCTTGACGCGGTCGTAGTGCATCGGCGGGCCCACGCTCACGCCCGGGTTGAGACGGCCGCCGGACAGCAGGTCGACCGTCGCCAGGTCCTCCGCGAGGCGCAGTGGGTTCTCCCAGCCGAGCGGGATGACCGCGGTGCCGAATTCGATACGGCTGGTGCGCTGCGAGGCCGCGGCCAGGACGGCTACGGGGGAGGAGATGCCGTACTGCAGATGACGGTGGCGGAGCCACGCGCTGTCGAAGCCGAGGCGTTCGCCCAGTTCGATGATCTCCAGCGTGGACTCGTGGCCCCGGCGTGGATCCGCCTCGTCGAAGAGGCCGATGGTGAGGAATCCCAGCTTGCGCAGCGGGCGTGAGGTCGGCGACATGGACTCTCCATCGTTGAACTTTCAATGGGCCTGTCCTGGTGCCAACTCGATCACGGCCCGAGGTGTTCCCCACCCCCACCCCCGCCCACGTTCACTTCAAGGGGATCGTCACCTCGTCCTCCACCGGCGGGTCCAGTTCCTGGGCACGGCTACCCGTCGCGGCGTAGCAGCGCAGGCGGACCGTCTCCGGGGTGACGTCCAGGCGGAGGAACTGCTTGAAGAACGGCGGACTGTACGTCGCCGAGCTCGGGGAGAAGAGCGAGGTGTAGATCTTGCGCACCGGGAGCCGGAAGCGCTTGGCCCGGTCGGGGCGGCGGCCGGTGCCCAGCAGGCCCGCGACCAGGCGGGTGCGCCAGGTGATGCGGGCGTCCTGGGGCGCGGCACGGCCCGGCTGGTACTGCAGCCGCTCGGCGATCACGGCCGTCGCCTCGGCCTCGCTGAGGGTGAAGAAGCGGCGCAGCCACAGTCGGCGGCCGTAGAGCTTGCTGTAGAAGGCCAGGGAGTCGCCGCGCAGCGGATAGCAGCGGAACTCCTTCTCGGTGACGTTCGCGATGTCGACCCGGGGGATGGTGTGGGTGGCGTGCATGAAGGCACCGCCGCCGCCCGAGACCACGTACTGGATGGTGCGGCCGTCGACCTGGACCGGGTAGCGCTGGTAGTTGTGGATGTCGCCGCCTATCGCCGCGACGTAGTGGTGCGCCGGGTCGCGGACTATCTCGTCGACGGTGCCGCCGCCCTCGATGGTGCAGGGGTGGTGCTCGCCGTCGACGTAGAGGGGCGAGCCGGTGATGAGGATCTTCGGGCGCGGGTTCTGCGAGACCTCGCGCAGCCATGCGCCTTGTTCGGCGTCGATGGTGCCGAGCAGTCCGGTGTCGATGCCTATGATCCGCACCGGCCCGGCGTCGATCGCCCAGTACGGTCCCGGCTGGACGGTCTGTTGGGCGGCGGTCGACCTCAACTGCCGTGCCTGGTCCAGACGTTGTCCGTCACCCTTGCGCGGCCGGTGCCACAGCAGCTGCCGCAGCCAGGCCCGGCTGAGGACGCGTGGCGCGGGCTCCGGTGCGAGGGGCGGGGCGTCGTCGCAGAAGACGCGCATGAACGCGCCGAGATCCTCGTACCAGTCGTGGTTGCCCGGTATCGCGTATATGGGCGCCCGATAGTCCTGGTACGGGCGGAAGAACTTGCTGCCGTAGTCGTCGGCGCTGCCCACCGGATAGATCACATCGCTGGCGAGGACGGCGAAGCTGGTGTCCTGGCCTGTCTTCAAAAGGCCCGGCACGACGGAGTACTGAGGGTCGTCGCCCTCGCCGGTGTCGCCGATGACCAGGAACGAGAACCGGTCGGGGTCCTCGCGCCGGATCACCTTGTCGGCGGGGGCGCCGGCGGCCGTGCGCTGAGCGACCCAGCGGCTTCGGGTGCGGCCCGTGGGGTCCCCGAACCAGCCCGCCAGCACACCATTGCGCGCGGCCCACAGCATCCGGGGGTCGAGCCAGGAGATCTTCTCGACCTTGCTCGGCATCAGCCCTTTGTAGCTGCCGAGTTCGGCGGCGCCCCAGCCGGCGCCTTCGGCGGTATCGCGTGAGGAGTCAGACACTTGTGCACCGTAACAATGATCTAGAGAACGCCGAGAGGGGGTGCGGGAGTACGGCGCGTCGGCGCACCCCCGCCCCCTCTTCCGGTCACCGCCTGCGAGCGTATGTCTTGCGGCGTGGCGGCTGTGCCCCGAACTCCGAGTCGGGGTGGGGCTGTTGGGCCGGGACGCCGCCCGGTCCCGGTTCGGTCTCTCCACGCCGCTCGACGTCGCCGAGGACGAGGAGCGGGTCGAACATCACGACCACTCCGGCCAGTACCAGGAAGATGACCGGCCCCAGCAGCATCGGCAGCAGCAGTGAGCTGGGCGAGTCGCCGGCCCACGAGGCGCCCGTCGCGCCGTGCAGATGGACACTGACGGCCGCCATGCCCGTGTAGTGCATCCCGGAGACCGCCACCCCCATGATCAGACTCGCACCGAGGCTGGTCAGGAAACCGCGGATGGTCACCGCCGCCCACAGCGCGGCCGTCGCGGCGACGATCGCGATCAGTACGGACAGCCCCACGGTGAGCACGTCGTACTCGATTTCGCCGTCGAGGCGCAGCGCCGCCATCCCCAGGTAGTGCATCGCCGCCACCCCTAGGCCGGTGATGACGCCCGCGCAGGTCAGCGCGCCCCGTCCGGCGCCGCGATAGCCGACGATGAACACGCCGATGCCGACCACGACGATCGCCACGGCGAGACTGAGGACGGTCAGCCCCGTGTCGTACCGGATCCGGGTCTCCTCGACCTGGAATCCGATCATGGCGATGAAGTGCATCGTCCAGATGCCGCAGCCGATCGACGCGGCGCCGAGCGCCAGCCAGCCCGGCTTCCACGACTGTCCGCCGGGCAGCGAGCGCACGATGCACCGCAGCCCCAACGCCCCTCCCAGGCAGGCCATCAGATAGGCCGCCAGCGGGGTCACCGCACCATAGCGGAACCCGTCAACCGTCCCTTGCATATGCCAACTCCCCCCAGAGTCATGGCCAGTTGTCGAGCAAGGTGTACGGGGCAAGAGAGCGTAAAGCAAGCGTTTACCGCCGGTAGCCGTTGAAGTCTGTATTACGGGGAGTCGGCTCCGGTCAGGGAGGGGTGAGATTCGGCCAGAGGGGGACCGGGGGCGGGTGGGCGTGCTAAGGGCACGAGTGGTGTCGGCCCGGTGGATGTGGCATACATGGACAGTGGTGGTGGAAAGGGGCCGGACATGCGGCAGCTCGCGGTCATCGAGGCGCCGTCCGTGCTCGGTCTGCGGCCGTCCGGGGTCGAGGAGCTGCCCCGGGCTCTGCTGGAGGCAGGGCTGCTCGAAGGTCTCGACGCGGTACGGGCCGGCCGCATCGAGCCCCCACCGTATGACGCGACACGCGACGCCACCAGCGGTGTTCTCAACCCGCACGGCATCGCGGAGTACTCCGTCCGGCTGGCCGACGTCGTCGGCGACGTCCTCGACGGCGGACGCTTCCCGGTCGTCCTCGGCGGCGACTGCACGATCCTGCTCGGCAACCTCCTCGCCCTGCGCCGCCGCGGCCGCCCCGGTCTGCTGTTCCTCGACGGCCACACCGACTTCTACCAGCCCTCGGCCGAACCGAATGGTGAAGCGGCCTCCATGGAACTCGCCCTGGCCACCGGGCGCGGCCCTCGGCTGCTCACCGACCTGGAGGGCCGCGGCCCCCTGCTGCGGGACGAGGACGTCGTGGCCCTCGGCTTCCGCGACACGGACGAATCGACCGAGGCCGGAATGCAGCCCCTGCCGACCGCGCTGCACGCGATCGACCTCGACGGCGTGCGCGCGGCCGGAGCGGACACGGCCGCACGCCGGGCCCTCGAGCGGCTGACCGCCGGTGCGAGCGACGGGTTCTGGGTGCACCTTGACGTCGATGTCCTGGACGACGCCGTCATGCCGGCCGTGGACTATCGGCAGCCGGGTGGGCTGAGCTGGGGGGAGCTGGAGAGTGTGCTGGTCACGGCACTGGGGGAGCCGGGGGCTGTGGGGTTTGACGTCACGATCTTCAACCCGCGGCTCGACCCCGACGGCAGGATCGCGGGGCAGCTTGCGGAGTGTCTGCGGCGGGCGCTGGCGGGATCTTGAGGAGACGGTCCCAGCGGCCTTTGCCGAACTGGCAAAGAAGCTCGCGACCCCTCTCCCGGCCAACGCAGGATGACGAAACCCGCGCAATCACGGAGGGAAACATGCCGTACACCGAGGTCATCCACCGCCTGGTCCCCACCCCCGCCGGCCGACTCCACCTCGCCGAACAGGGCACCGGCCCCCTGGTCCTCCTCGTGCACGGTTTCCCCGAGTGCTGGTACTCATGGCGCCACCAGCTCCCCGCCCTCGCGGCGGCCGGATACCGCGCCGTCGCCATCGACGTGCGCGGATACGGCCGCTCCTCCAGGCCCGACGCGCTCGACTCGTACCGGATGCTGGAGCTGGTCGCGGACAACGTGGCCGTCGTGGACGCCCTCGGCGAACGGTCCGCGGTCGTCGTGGGCCACGACTGGGGCGCGAACATCGCCGCCACCTCGGCACTGCTGCGTCCCGACGTGTTCCGCGCGGTCGGACTGCTGAGCGTGCCCTACACCCCGCCCGGCGGGCCGAAACCGAGCGAGGTGTTCGCGGGCATGGGCGGCCCGGAGGAGTTCTACGTCCCCTACTTCCAGCGGCCCGGCCGGGCCGAGGCCGAGATCGAGCCCGACGTCAGGGGCTGGCTCGCGGGCTTCTACGCCGCCCTGTCCGCCGATACCATGCCGGACGCCGACGCCCCCGACCCGCACTTCGTCACCCCCGGCGGCACACTGCGCGACCGGTTCCCCGCCGGCCGGCTGCCCGGCTGGCTCGACGAGGCCGACCTGGACGTCTACGCGGGGGAGTTCGAACGCACCGGAATGACCGGGGCCCTCAACCGCTACCGGAACATGGACCGCGACTGGGCCGACCTGGCCGACCACACCGGCGTCCCCCTCACCCAGCCGTCGCTCTTCCTCGGCGGCGCCCTCGACGCCTCCACCACATGGCTGTCCGACGCGATCGAGGCCTACCCGACGACCCTGCCCGGCCTGCGCTCCTCGCACATCCTCGACGGCTGCGGCCACTGGATCCAGCAGGAACGCCCCCAGGACACCAACCGACTGCTCACGGAGTGGCTCGCCGCGCTGCCAGGAGCCGTATAGCCGCGGTCACGCCCGCACCGGCACCGGCCGCCGGAGCAGATACCCGGCGGCCGTCAGGACCAGGACCGTCATACAGGCTATGAACACCAGCCCCGCCCCCTCCAGACCGATCGGACCAGTCAGCACCCCGACCCCGACGACCGGCAGGGAGATCCCGCCGTACGCCACCACGAACAGCGTCGAGATCACGGCCGCCCGCTGGTCCGCGGGGGACGCCTCGGCCACCGCGGACAGCGCCGCGCGGAACGACAGCCCCTGACCGCTCCCGCCGACGACCGCGCTCGCCACCACCAGCGCCAGCAGATCCCACCACAGCGCACCGGCGAGCAGCGCCAGGCCGACGAGGAGCGCCGCGCAGCCCAGCGGCAGCGACCGGCTCACCCCGACCCGTCCGACGGCCAGTTGCCCGGCGGTCGAGGCGAAGAAGGCCAGCGCGACGACCAGGCCGCTGACGGCGTGGTTGCGTTCGTCCAGGGACTCCGCGAGGAATGCCGGGCTGACCGAGGTGAACACACCGAACAGGGCGAACCCCACGAACGAGGCGGTCGCCGCCGGCCCGAACACGGACCGCACCTGCGGCGGCAGGCTGGGCCTCTGCGGCCGCACGCTGCCCGCCGGCCGCCGCTCCCGCACGGTCTCCGGGAGCCACAGCACCACCGCGACCGAGCAGGCCACCAGGGCCAGATGCACCACGAACGGCAGATACAGCGGCCAGGGAGCGTACTGCGCCAGCACCCCGGCGAGCAGCGGCCCACACCCCAGGCCGCCCATGTTGGCGGCGGTCGCCACGAACGTGGCCCGGGCGGCACCACCACGCGGCGCCAGCTCCATGACATACGCCGTGGCCGCCCCCGTGATCAGCCCCGCCGACAGCCCCGACAGCAGCCGCCCCACATACAGCCAACCGAGCGCCGTCGCGCCCAGGAAGCAGACGGCGCTCGCGGCCGCGAAGCCCAGCGCCGACAGGACCACCGGCCGCCGGCCCACGGTGTCCGAGGCGTTGCCCGTGAGCAGCAGCACAGCGATGACCGCGAAGGCGTAGACGGCGTACACCACTGTGACCGTCAGCTCGGAGAACCCGAACTTGTCCTGGTAGTGGCCGTACAGCGGAGTCGGCAGCGTGGTGCCGGCCATGCACACGGCGAACACCGCCCCCGCGAGCAGACACGCTCGCCACCCGTCGACCGCCCCTCCCGCGCGGTTCCGCCCAACCACCGTCAGACGTCGTACTCGTCGGGCAGCCGCATCCCGGGCCCGCCGACATTCAGGCCCAGCGGACGCGCCCGGCCCTTCGGCTCCTCCCACGCCTCCTGACGGCCCAGCGCGGTGAGATCGAGATACGGATAGCCGTTGTGGAACTCCTCGATCCCGCGCCCGTACGTGGAGTACGTGTGGAAGACGTCGTCCCCGACCCGCAGGAACGCGCTGATCCCCGGATAGTCGCCGCGCATCCACTCCTCCCACGGCGTCCCGACCTCGGCCAGTTCCTCCGCACTGCGCTGGTCGATCTCGACGGGGGCGACACGTTCGTCGACGGTGGCGTGGAAGTCGTAGTTGAAGTCGCTGCCGGCCGAGGAGTACCAGGGGAACGTCCAGCCCATGCGCTCGCGGTACGCCGCGAGCTTCGCGTACGGCGCCCGGGTCACCGCGACCAGGGACGTGTTGCGGGCATGCAGCTGGCGCAGCCTCACCGGGATCTGGTCGGCCGCCGACGAGCAACTGGGGCAGCCCGTGTCACGGGGATGCTCGGTGCCGTCGTCGTCGATGTCGTACGTCCACATGAAGTGGTGCATCACGAGCTGCGGGCGCCCCTCGAACAGGTCGGGCAGCGAGACCCGCCCGTCCGGCCCCTCGAAGGTGTACGGCTTGTCGACGCGGACCATCGGCAGCCGCCGCCGCTCGGCGTTGACCCGGTCGCGTGCCCGGGTGACCTCCTTCTCCTTGGCCAGGAGTTCCCTGCGGGCGGCCCGCCACTCCTCGCGCGACACCACGTCCGGCAGGTTCTCCATCGAAGTCATCCGAATGCTCCCTACGGTCTGGTGCTGCCGGCGGGCGGTCAGGACACGCCTACAAGCTTGCGCCCACCGCTCCAGGGCCGCACATGGGCGACCCGGCGCGGTTCGTCCAAGCGTCGCCGGTCTTTGTCCATGGGCCCGGTGCACGGCCGCGAGTGACTGTGGACCCATGAGCGAAATCGGCGCGCGCGACACGGACTTCCCCGCCCGCGAGTACCCACCCGAACGGCGACGGACACCGGCCGGTCTGATCGCGCTCGCCCTCGGCGGCTTCGGCATCGGGCTGACCGAGTTCCTGATCGCCGGGCTGCTGCCACAGGTGGCGAGGAGCTTCGCGGTGTCCGAGGCGGCGGCCGGCCGGCTGATCTCCGGCTACGCGCTGAGCGTCGCGATCGGCGCCATCGCCCTGACCGCGGCGACGACACGCCTGCCCCACAAGGTGACCCTGGTCGGCCTGCTGGCGCTGTTCGTCATCGGCAACCTGCTGTCCGCCGTCGCCCCCGGCTATGCGGTGATGATGCTGGGCCGGATCGTCGCGGCGCTGTGCCACGGCTCGTTCTTCGGCATCGGCTCGCTGGTCGCGCGCTCCCTCGTCGCCCCGGAGCGCAAGTCCCGCGCGGTGGCCGTCATGTTCGCCGGGCTGACCGTCGCCAATGTGCTGGGCGTGCCGTTCGGCGCGTGGGTCGGCGAGCGCTGGGGCTGGCGGGCGGCGTTCTGGGCGGTCACCGCGATCGGGGTGCTGGCGCTGGCGGGAATCGTCGCCCTCGTCCCCGGCCCGACGCGGTTGCCGGCGTCGCCGCCGAGTGGCGTACGGGCCCAGCTCCGCACGTTCCGCTCCACCCAGGTCTGGCTCACACTGACGGCCACCGCGCTCGGCTACGGCGGCATGTTCGGCGCCTTCACCTACATCGCCTACACATTCACCGAGGTCGGCGGCTTCTCTGCGACGGACGTCCCCTGGTTGCTGATGGTGTACGGCATGGGCCTCGTCGTCGGCAACGCGATCGGCGGACGCGCGGCCGACCACGACCGCGACCGCGCCCTCGTCCTCTCCCTCCTCGGACTCGCCCTCGTCCTGGCCGCGTTCGGACTGCTGGCCCACAACGCCGTCGCGTCGGTGGCCCTGACGTTCCTGATGGGCGTCACCGGCTTCGCCGCCGTACCCGGCCTCATCACCCGCGTCACGGACGCCGCCCACGGAGCCGCCCTGGCCGCCGGCGCCAACGTCTCCGCGTCCAACATCGGCAACGCCCTCGGCGCCTGGCTCGGCGGCACGGCCCTCACCACGGGCCTCGGCTACACCGCACCCCTCCACGTCGGCGCCGGTCTCGCCCTGGCGGCGGTGGCGGTCATGGGCGTGGCGGCATGTCGGGAGAGGGCCGCTCCGTGAGCCTGACCGCAGCCGGTCGATGGCAGGACACGTCGGCCTCACGGACGCGCCGTCACTCCACGCCCCCCGATCCCGTCCAGCTCGGCGACCGCGTCCTCGGGCAGCTCCAGCGCGGCGCCCGCGATGTTCTCGCGCAGGTGCCGCACCGAGGACGTGCCCGGGATGAGCAGCAGGTTCGGTGAGCGCTGCAGCAGCCAGGCGAGGGCCACGGACATCGGCGTGGTGTCCAGCCGCGCGGCGACCTTGTCCAGGGCGTCCGACTGCAGGGGCGACATGCCGCCCAGCGGCCAGTACGGCACATAGGCGATGCCCTGCCGCGCCGTGCTGTCGAGCAGCGCGTCGTCCTGGCGGTTGGCGATGTTGTAGAAGTTCTGGACGCACACGACGGGAGCGATGGCCTGGGCCTCGGCGAGCTGGTCCGCGTCGACCGTGCTCAGCCCGAGATGGCGGATCAGCCCCTGCTCGCGCAGCTCGGCCAGCGCACCGAACTGCTCCGCGATGGAGCCCGGTTCCGGCGAGTCGAAGCCGCCGACGCGCAGATTCACCACGTCCAGCGTGTCGAGACCGAGCCGCCCCAGATTGTCGTGGACCTGCTGCACGAGTTCGGCCGGGGTACGTGCCGGCAGCCACCCGCCCCGCTCGTCGCGACGGGCACCGACCTTGGTGACGATGTGCAGGCCCTCCGGATACGGCGCGAGCGCCTCACGGATGATCTCGTTGGTGACGTACGGACCGTAGAAGTCGGAGGTGTCGATGTGCCGCACACCCGACTCCACGGCCGTGCGCAGTACGGCGACGGCGGCCGCGCGGTCCTCGGGCGGGCCGAAGACGCCCGGCCCGGCCAGCTGCATGGCGCCGTAGCCGAACCGGGGGAGGGCGAGGTCGCCCATGCGGTAGGTGCCGCCGGGAAGCTCGTTGCCTGTCATGGTTCCCTTCCGCTCGCCGGTGTGTCCGGGAGCAGCTCCGACGCTAGGCAGACCGGGCGGAGACAGCGTGGGCCCCGGTCATCCTGGGGGCGACAGGACCAGGCACGCCACGCCGCCGGCTCGTAGCATCGACGACATGAGCAGGCCGAACGCGCTGGGGGAGTATCTGCGGGCCCGCCGTGAGCTGACCGACCCGGCGGACGTGGGGCTCCCGGTGGTGGGCGTACGCCGCACACCGGGGCTGCGCCGCGAGGAGGTCGCGACCCTCGCCGGTGTCAGCGCCGACTACTACCTGCGCCTGGAGCAGGGCCGGGACCGCAACCCGTCCCCGCAGGTGCTGGAGGCGCTGGCCCGGGTGTTCCGGCTGGACGAGGCCGCCACACAGCACCTGTTGAGCCTGTCCACGGCCCGCCCGGCCCCGGCTCGGAGGCCGCGCCGCGAGGTGGTGCCGGTGGGCATCCGACAGCTTCTCGACGCGATCGGCCTGCCGGCGTTCGTGGAGAACCGCATGTTCACCGTGCTCGCCGCGAACCCGCTGGCCACCGCCGTGTCACCCAGTATCAGGCCCGGGATCAACCGGCTGCACTCGATCTTCCTCGACCCCGCCGCGCGGGACCTCTACCCGGACTGGGAGCAGGCGGTACGGGCCCTGGTCGCCGGGTTCCGTACGTCCGTGGGCAGCGACGTCGACGACCCGAGGATCGTCCAGCTCGTCGGCGAGCTGTCGCTGGCCAGCGACACCTTCCGGCGACTGTGGGCCAGGCACGACGTCAGCGCACTCGCCGGAGGCACGATGCGGGTGAACCACCCGAAGGTCGGCATGCTGGAACTGCGCCGCGAGAAACTCCCCATCACCGACTCGGGCGGCCAGATCCTTGCGATCTATCACGCCGAGCCCGGCTCGGCCACGGCCCGCGCGCTCGACGCACTGCTTCCACCGACGTCCGGCGAGACACACCGCGGGACGGCACCGGACACGGGAAGCGCGTGAGGCCGGCCCCTCTTTGGGTCAGCCGGCCAGTCCTCCGGCGAACGCGGTCGTCCTCCACTGCTCGATGGTCGGCGTCAAGTACCCCCGCAGCGCGGGCAGTTGAGGTACGAGCGTCAGGGCGGCGATGATCCGCAGCATTCCCACCGCGTTCACGAACCTCAGGACGTCCTCGTCCAGCGGCCTCATGCCATTTGCGCGAGCCTGCTGGTCGTAGGCGGCTTCGAGCTCGGGCCCGAGCTGCGCCAGGTCCCACTCGACGGGCCCCAGCGTGACCAGCTCGAAGTCGGAGTAGAGGTCCCCGTCCACGCCGGAGAAGACGTTCGCGGGCGGCGAGTCGCCGTGGATGGGCTGGAGGTCGATGTGCGGGAACCGTTCCTCGAAGGTCGCGCGTGAGCGCACCAGCGGCGCCAGGACCTGCCACTCTCGGCGTGCGCGGTCCAGGTCCGCCGGATCGACGAGATCGGGACTCTCCGCGAGCGTGGCCAGGCCTTCCTCGATGAACTCCGGCTCGACCGCGGACAGGAACGACAGCTCACCCGGGTAGGTGCGCAGCGCCGCGTGCAGATCGGCGGTGATCGCCGCGTTCGCCGCGTAGTCCGTCCGCTTGTCCCGGTCCTCCTCGACGAACTGCCAGAACGTCATCGAGAACCCGTCACGCCGAACCGGCTCCGCCGGCACGAGCGGGCTCGGCGGGATCACCGGAACACCCTGACCCGCGAGCCACCGCGCCACGTCCAGCTCCGCCCGCTGACGGTGCGCCAGGGAGTCGAGGCTCACATGCCGCGACAGCACGGTGGGGATCCGGGCCACCACCGGCGAGGGCGCGAGATGGACGACGACGGAGAACAGCTCGTACAGCACCCGGGCATCGGTCACGGTGAGCCCGAGCTCCCGCCCCGCCGCGACGGCCGCCTCGGCAGCGGCGGCGGTGCGGCGGGCGATGTCCTGGGGCGTCAGTATCTCGGTCACGATTCGATCATCGCATCCACACCGGCGAGGTAGCGTGCCGATCGTGGATTCCTGGGACATACGCCCGGCCTCGTCGACGGACGTGGACGCGGTGGCCGAGCTGCGCGCCGTGGTCCTGCGCGCGGACCTGGAACGGCTCGGACGGTACGACGCACAGCGCGTGCGGCAGCGGCTGCGCGACGGATTCGACCCGGCGCACACCTGGGTGATCAAGGTGAACGGCACCTTCGCGGGCTGCGTCGCCCTGCGCCCGGCCGAGGACGGCCACTGGCTGGAGCACTTCTACCTGGCACCCCATCTCCAGGGCAGCGGCATCGGCACGGCCGTGCTGCGCGAACTGCTGGCGCGTTGCGAGCGCGGCGGCGTCCCCGTCCGGTTGAACGTGCTGCAGGGCAGCCCGGCTCGACGGCTGTACGAACGGCACGGGTTCACGGTCGAGAACGAGGACCCGGTGGACGTGTTCATGGTGCGCCCCTGAGCCCCTGCCGCGAACCCGTGCCGACCGCCGGCGCCGCGCTCAGAAGGTCCGCTTCAGCAGATCCAGCAGCGCCGCCCAGTGCCGCTCGGCCGCGGCCTCGTCGTACGCCGAGGTGTCGGCCTGCGTGTAACCGTGCTGGGCGCCCTCGTACACCTCGTACCGATGGCGCACCCCGGCCGCGGTGAGGGCGGCGGCGAGACGCTCCATCTGCTCCGGCGGCATCGACTGGTCGGCGTCGGCGTGCCCGAAGTACAGCTCCGCGGTGATGTGTTCGGCGACCAGGTGCGGGCTGTCCGGCGCGTCCGTGGCCAGCTGACCGCCGTGGAAGCCGGCCGCGGCGGCCACCCGGTCCGGGTAGGCGCCGGCGGTGCGCAGCGCGAGCCGGGTGCCCATGCAGTAGCCGGTGAGGGCGACCGGACCGTCCGCGATCTCGGGCCGCTCGGCCATCCAGCGCAGATAGGCACCGGCGTCCCGCACCACGAGCTCCGGCGTCAGGGCCTGTATGGCCGGGACGATGCTCTCGAACAGCTCCGGGCGCGCGGCGGGGTCGATGAACTCGGGCAGTTCGAAGACCGGGCTGCGCCCTTGACGGTAGAAGACGTTCGGCACCAGGACCGTGTAGCCGGCTGCCGCGAGCCGGTCGGCCATCGACCGCAGGTGCGGACGCAGACCGAAGGCGTCCTGGTAGAGAAGGACACCCGGCCGGGGCCGGCCGTCGTCCGGCCGGGCCAGGTACGCGTCCGCGACACCGTCCTCGGTGGGGATGTCGACGTCTGTTCCCTGTACGGAGGTCATGGGGGGTGCCTCTCTGCGCGGTCCACGGCGAACAGGTCTCGCGGACCCGGCGGAACCGGGTCCGCGCACATGCTTTCATGCACCAACCAACGTGCCCCGGCACCCCCTTGCGCTTGGGGTCCGCTTTACTCGAACCGGGACGTGTCGCCCGCCCCCTCGCGCACGACCTCGGCCTCCCCGGACGAGAAGTCGATCACCGTCGTGGGCTCGGTGCCGCAGTCGCCGGAATCCACCACCGCGTCCAGCACATGATCGAGACGGTCCTTGATCTCCCAGCCCTGGGTCATCGGCTCCTCCTCGTCCGGCAGCAGGAGAGTGCTGGAAAGCAGCGGCTCGCCGAGCTCCGTGAGCAGGGCCTGGGTGACGACATGGTCGGGGATGCGCACACCGACCGTCTTCTTCTTCGGATGCTGCAGCATGCGCGGCACCTCCCTCGTCGCGGGCAGGATGAACGTGTAGCTGCCGGGTGTCGACGCCTTGATCGCCCGGAACACGTCGTTGTCGATCCGCACGAACTGGCCGAGCTGCGCGAAGTCCTGGCAGACGAGGGTGAAGTGATGCCGGTCGTCCAGACGGCGAATGGTCCGGATCCGGTCGATGCCGTCACGGCTGCCCAGCCGGCAGCCCAGCGCATAGCAGGAGTCCGTCGGATACGCGATCAGCGCACCCGAGCGGACGCTCTCGGCGACCTGGGCGATGGTGCGCGGCTGAGGGTTGTCGGGGTGCACGTCGAAGTACTTCGCCATTCGCCGAGCCTATGCCCTGCACACCCGGGCCGGCGTTCGCCCACCCCGTGACTCATGGACTCGTGAGGTAACGTCCCCGGTCGGTACGCTGTGAATAAGTGCAGGACGAGGTGAACGCCGAAGTGGCTGGCAGAGAGGACGGCAACCGTCAGGCCGGGGTGGGCGGCGCCGACGGCTCGGACTGGGCGCAGGAGTTGCTGGATCACCTACGGCCGAACGGGCGGGACGTCCGCCGGGTCGTCGCCTGGCTCGCGGACGCCGTGCAGGGCATCGTCTCGCTCCAGGACGACACGGGCAGACTCCTCGCCGGCACTCGGCCACCGCTGGACGACCATCTCGTCGCGGGAGTCGCCGCGGGCCGTATCGCCTCCGCCGCCTGGGAGGGCGGGGGCCGCCATCTGCGCCTGGTGCGGGTGTCGTATGCGAACCCCGCCGCGGCGGGGGTCCTCGCGGTGTCGCGCGAGACGCCCTTCGACCGGCGCGCCTCCGACATCGTCACGCACACCGTCCAGGTCATCGAACTCCTGCTGAAGGCGGGCGAGACGACCGCCGCCGGACTCCGGCTCGAACAGGCCACCTCCGATCTGCGGCTGGCGATCCTGCAACTGCTCATGGTGGAGGACACCGTCTCGGCACGCCGCGTCGCCGCGGGACTGTGGCCGGGCCTGCTCGATACCGACAGCGCCTGGGTCCATGTCGTCGAGGGCAACGCCGAGGAACGCGACCGGCTGGCCGGGGAATGCATCGACGTCACCGGCGAGCGGGCGCTGGTCGTGCTCTGCCCGGCGGTGGACGAACACGTCATCGTCGTGACGCCCGGCGAGATGGAGGCCCGGGAACTCAGGACCCTCATAGGCCGGCGCCCCCGCACCTTCATCGGCGGCAGCGCCCGCCACAGCCTGGCCCGCACCGCCACCGCCTACGGACAGGCCGTCAGCGCCCTCGCCGTCGCCCACTTCCGGCCCGACAAGGCCGCGGTGTACGCCGAACGCACCCACCCCGAGCGGCTCATCGACCCCAAAGCTCTACGCGAGTGGACCGACCGGCTGCTGCGCCCCCTCGACACCCTGCCGCACCACACCCGCGCCGAACTGCTCGCCACCACCCGCCTCGGCCTGGAGTTCACCGCGGTCAGCGCCGCCAAGGTCCTCGGCGTCAGCCGCAACACCGTCCGCGCTCGCATGGAACGCGTCGAAACCCTCCTCGGCACGGACTTCACCGACCTGACCGCCCGAGCCGTGGTGCACCTCGCGCTCAACATCCAGGTGAGCCTGGCCGGCACATCCGCCGACAGCGGTCCTACGCACCCGGCGGCCGTGCCGCTGCGGGAGCTGATCGCCGGGCCCGCCATGCGCACCTGGGCGCGGGACGTCCTCGCCCGCCTCGACCAGGACACCCGGGACCTGCGCCGCACCCTGCGGACCTGGATCGCCGAGGGCGGCAACGCCGAACGGACGGCGCAGACCCTCGGCGTCCACGCCCAGACCGTCCGCGAACACGTCCGCAGCGCGGAACCCGTCCTCGAACGCCAGCTCCTGGCCGGCGGCAGCGATCTGTACGAGGTCGTCCTGGCCCATCTCGCCCTCGGTGATCTGGACGAGCCCGCGCTGCACCGGGCGAAACCGGGCCATCCGGACTCACCTGTGCACGGGTGAGTGCTCTCGGCGCCACAGTGGGCATCGACGCGATACCCAAGGCCCGTGTCGCAGACGTAAATTCGACTCTCCGCGGGGACACGACCGGAACGGGGGACCGGTCGGGTCCCCGCGCCGTGTGTGGTCAGCCGCGCAGCAGTACCGGGATCTCCTGCCAGCCGAACGCGATGAAAGACGGCACCTGACGCAGCTCCTCCGCGCCGGCGGCCAGCCGCAGCTCGGGGAAGCGGTCGAAGAGGGCGGGCAGCGCGGTCAGGGCCTCGACGCGGGCCAGCGGCGCGCCGATGCACCGGTGCACCCCGATGCCGAAGGCAAGATGGTCGTCCGCCCCGCGCGACGCGTCGAAGGTGTCCGCGTCGGGCCCGTAGTGGGCGGGATCCACCCCCGCCGCTGCGAACGTCGTGATGATGGCGTCACCGGCCGCGATCGTCACGCCACCGACCTCGATGTCGCTGACGGCGAACCGCAGCGGCAGCGCCGCGATCGACGGATGCACCCGCAGCGTCTCGTCGATCACCGCGTCCCAGCCGATCTCCCCGGACCGTACGGCGGCCAGCTGCTCGGGGTGGCTCAGCAGGGCCACGACCGCGTTGCCGATGAGATTGACGGTCGTCTCGAACCCGGCGCCGATCACCAGCAGCAGGGTGTACAGCAACTCCTCGTCGCTGAGCCGGTCGCCGTCCTCGTCCCGCACCCGGATCAGCTCGGTGGTCAGATCGTCCCCGGGATGCTCGGCACGGTGCGCGATCAGGGCCGGCAGCACCGTGCCGATCTGTTGCTGCACGAACGCCGCGTGCTCCGGACTCGGGTCGGAGGTGTCCATGATCGCGGCGATGAGGGTCCCGGTCGCCTCCCGCAACTCCTCGGGCACACCGAACAGTTCGCAGATCATCCGCATCGGCAGGGGATGGGCGAGACCGGCCTTCAGATCGACCTTGGACTCGCCCCGGTCGAGGGCGTCGAGCAGCTCCGCGGTGATCGCCTCCACCCGTGGCCGCATCAGCTCCGTGCGCCGCTGGGTGAAGCTCGGCGCGACCAGCTTGCGCAGCCGGGTGTGGTCGGGGCCGTACGTCGAGAGCATATTGACCACGCCGACCCAGCCCAGGATCCAGCCCCACGAGGGGTGTTCGCCGATCTCGGGCCACAGCCGCCAGTGCTGCCGCGGATCCTTGCTGACCCGGGGATCGAGGATCAGGTTCTTGAGCGTGTCGTAGTCCGTGGGCGCCCACGCGGGGATGCCGCCCGGCAGGTCCACGGGCACGATCGGGCCGGCGGCGCGCAGTCGGGCGCTCTCGCCGGGGATGTCGGCGCCGAACGGGTCGAGGGCGAAGCGGTCGGTGCGGTCGGACACGGTCACGAGGGAACTCCTGGCTGGTCGGGGGTGCTGGAGCTGAACCGGACGGGCAGCGAGGTCAGCGAGCGGTGGAAGGGGCCGGGCCGCCAGGTCAGGCTCGCCCGGGGCAGCATCGGCTCCAGGTCGGGCAGCCACTGGGTGAGCCGCTCGATCGCCTCGGTGACGATCAGCAGCGTGTGCTGGCGCACCGGGCAGGCGTGCGGGCCGGCCGACCAGGACAGATGCGAGGCGTCCCGGGGATGCCGGCCGCCGGTGACCTCCTTCTCCGCGAAGTGCGCCAGCGCCCCGTACGAGATCACCACCGGCACCGCCGCCCTGATCCAGGTGCCGTGGAAGGACACCGGGCCGCGCGCGTAGTGGATGCCGTAGTTCGCCAGCGGCGTCTCGTGGTGCAGCACCTCCACCACCGCGTCCGTCACGGGGCGGGCGCCGCTGGTGAGAGTGGAGTAGTACAGCGGGTTGCCGAGGATGCGGGACAGGGCGTTCGACACCAGGTTGGCGGTCGGCTCGTGCCCGGCGCCCAGGGTGAGGAACACCTGCCAGGTGACCTCCTCGGGGGTGAGCCCGGCCGGGTGGTCGAGGAGCCGGCTCGGCAGGTCGTCGCCCCGCTGCTCGGTCTTGGCCGCGATCAGCTCCAGCACATAGCCGCCGAACTCGGCCTCGCCCTCGGCCGCCTCGGCGCCGCCCTCCATCATCTTGCCCAGCGCGGAGTTCAGCCGGTCGCTCTGGCTGTCCGGCAGCCCGAACAGGCTGTTGAACACCAGCGCCATCAGCGGCCGGGCGAACTCGGAGACCAGATCGGCCTCGCCCTTCGGCCGGATCCGGTCCACCAGCACCCGCACCGCCCGGTGCACCCGCGCCCGCAGGTCGTGCGGTTCGATCCGGTCGAAGGTGTCGATCAGCGTGGTGCGGTACCGGACATGGGCCGCGCCGTCGGCGAACAGCGTGTTGGGTCGCCAGCGCATCATGCCCAGGACCGGCGAGTCGTCGGCGACCGTGGCCTCCCACGGCCGCGGGTCGTGCGAGAAGGAGTCGGTGTCGTGCAGCAGATCCAGCGCCGCCCGCCGGTCGGTGACGACATACGCCGGCACGCCAGGCGCCAACTCCGCCCAGCCGACAGGCCCTTGGGCGCGCAGGGTGTCGTAGTAGGGGAACGGGTCGAGGGCGAAGCCGTCCTCCCACAGACGTACGGGCGCCGTGCGGGAGAAGTCCTGCCTCGCTTCTCGGGAGTGGGTGGTCATCCGGTCACCGGCCCTCGGTTCTCAGGAGTCTGACGGTCAATCAGATGCTGGACCAGCGCGAGCAGCGCGTCGACGGACGAGTCCGCGTCCCGCGCGTCACACGTCACCATCGGGGTGCCCGCCTCCAGGTCCAGGGCGGCGCGCAACTGCGCCTCGGTGTGATGCCGGGGCGCGTCCGGAAACGCGTTGAAGGCGACCGCGTACGGCAGCCCCGACTCCTCCACCAGCCCCAGAACGTCGAACGAGGCGTCGATACGTCGGCTGTCGACCAGCACGAGCGCCCCGAGCGCGCCGTAGGCGATGTCGTCCCACAGCGCCCGGAACCGCTCCTGCCCGGGTGTGCCGAACAGATACAGCACGACCCCGCCCGGCAGGCTGATCCGGCCGAAGTCGACGGCGACGGTCGTCGTCGCCTTGTCCCGTACCCCGGCCAGATCGTCCAGCGGGGCGGACGCCTCGCTGATCGGTTCCTCGGTGTGCAGCGGACGGATCTCGGAGACGGAGCCGATCAGGGTCGTCTTGCCCACGCCGAACGGGCCGGCGACGAGGATCTTGACCAGGTCGCGGGCGGTGTCGGGCAGGTGGACGTCCACGGTCGCGGTCGCGGTGTCACCGGGGGTGCTTGAGGGCGCGAAGGCCATCGGCCACTCTCTTCAGCAGGTCGGGGTCGAAGCGGTCGGCGGTCGGGATCGGCGCTCTGGACGCCGCCAGGTCCCGGTCGATGAGCTCGCCCGCCAGGACCCGTACGGCGGACACCGGCAACCGCAGCAGCGCCGCCGCCTCCACGACCGTGAGCGAACCGTCGTCCAGGGCGTCCAGCAGGGCGAGTTGGGCCGCCGGAAGACCGGTCGGAGCGGGTGCGCCGGTGCTCCTGAGCACCGACAGCCGCTCCAGCTGGGGCCGACTGGGCCGGGCCACGCCGCCGGTCGACAGATACGCGGGAACCAGGGGGCGGCCGCCACGGCGGCCGGTCATGCCGACGCGCCGCCGTCGCCGCCTCGGGGCGCGGCGACCATCGCCTTCTCGCCCAGCCGCGCCACCTGCGAGTGCACCCGGTGCGCCAGCAGATCCAGACGGACTTCCTCGTCCCCGTACGCGGCCACACAAGTGCCGTGGTCCGTGGGCACGATCAGTACGTACCCGTGGTCCGACTCGATGACGACCTGGCGCACCTCGGCCCGCTCCCGGTCGGCGAACGCGGCCGCCGCCGTACGGCACGCCGCCTGCACGGTGCTGGTGATCGCCGCGACCCGCTCGGCCGAGGGCCGGGTCAGCGCGTCCGTGTACCCGGTCACCAGCCCGTCCCGCGTGAGCAGCACGGCGGCCACCACATGCGGCACTTGCAGGATCGGTTCGAGCACCCAGGCCGTGTCTCCCGTGTCGCGGCTGGTCATCGAGCCGTTCCCCCTTCATGGTCGTGATCATGGTCGGTGTGATCGGTCTCCCGCACACCATCCGATACGGCGCCGAGGGCGTCGATGCTCACGTCGCCCCCGTCGGCCGCCGAGCGGGCCGCGGCGGTACCGGCCTGCAACGCACCAAGCGCGGCGGCGGCCCGCTCCGGACGGCGGTCCTCGGGAATCGGCTCGGGCTCGGCGGGCGTGGCGGGCGTCGCGGTGGGCCGTGGCCGACGCCGACGCTGCGGCAGACCGCCGGTGTCGGGCGGGGCGTGATGTCCGGACGCGGTGTCGGAGGCGTCGTCGTGCTCGGCGCCGTATCCGTGGGCGGTGGGAGATGCGCCGGGGGACTCGGTGCCGGCCTCGCCGGACCCCTCCTTCCGAGAGGCTCGGTCGTCCCGGTCGGCCGGACGCGTGGAACGCGCCGCGCTCGCCGCCGGCGGTCGCTCCTCCGGGTCGATACGGCTCAGCAACTGGCTGTCGACCCGCAGCACCGCCCGCACCCCGCCGTACGGCGACGGCGAGGACAGGTCGACGCCCAGATCGAACTGCCGGGTCAGCTGCCCGATCGCGGCGAGCCCCATGCGCGGCGGATCGCCCAGCTCGGTCAGGAGAATCGGCTCGGATCCCGCCACCAGCCGCTGTGCGCGGGCGCGTTCCTCCTGGGTCATGCCCAGTCCCGCGTCGTCCACCGTGACGCAGACCCCGTGATGGACGTGCTCCAGATTCACCACGACGTCGGTGTCGGGCGCGGAGTGCCGCAGCGCGTTGTCGAGGAGCTCGGCGACGATGATCGCGACCGGCTCGACGGCGTGGGACACCAGCGCGGTGCCCGCCGTGAGGTGGTTGTGGATCCGGATCCGGTGGTAGCCGGCGAGCCGCGCCTGGCCGCCGGTCACCGCGTCCACCAGGTGCGACTCCTCACGGGCGAGCCCCACCCAGGCCCCGCACACCACGGCGGCGACCTGCGCCCGACGCAGCGACTGCTCGTTCTCGTGGTCGAGCCGGAACAGCGTCTGCGTCAACTCCGGGTCGTCGTACTTCTGTTGGAGCCCGCGCAAGGCGTCCTGGAGCCGGTACAGGGCCGCCTGGATCTCGCGGGTCGCCCCGCGCATGCCCGCCTGTGCGGCGGCGTCGATCCGGGTGCGCTGCGCGGCCAGTTCGACGCGCATCCCGTTCAGCACCTGCTCCAGCGCCGGGCCCAGCGGCGACTCCGCGATCCGGGGACTCAGCGGGCCCGGAACGGTCACATGGGAATGCGTCATCTGCTGGGCGGCGGCCGGGATCCGCCGGGCCGCGAGATGCTCGATCTCGGCGGTGAACCCCCGTGCCGCGCCGTCGAGTTGCCGACGCAGCGCGGCGATCTCGGCCCGCTGGCGCGCCTGTTGCCGCTGTGCGCGCAGCAGTCCGGCTCCCAACGCCAGTGCGGACACCATGCCGACGGCGAGACCGCCGGTGGCCAGGTCCGGTAATTCGATCATCGAATCGGTTTCCAGAGGTCGGTTCGGGGCGGTCGGGCAGAGCTGGCTCCGAGGGCCGTCGAGGCGCCGGTCGGCGGGCCGCTCGCAGCACAGTACACACCGTCATCGACCGATCTCGCACGGTCGACGGACAGTTCGCTTCGAAAGTGAAGGGACTCTGCTCGCTTCTGCGTCAACTGTCTGAAATGGGGTGCCGGCTGCCGGACCCCTGCTTCGTCGCCCCGCAATGGACACGTAGGGTTTACATTCGTTCGGGCTGTCGAACCGGTGGGGTTGCTATGGTGCTACTCGCCGGTAGCAAACTGGACGGGGGATGCCGGGAGTTGGTGCGTCAGCGCCATGACTCCTCGGCGGGGGGTCGGGCAAGGGGGCCGGGCCGATCGAGCGGTCAGCACGCGATTTTCGCGGCCGACGACCCGCATCTGATCCTCGAACTCCAGTTCGTCATTCAACGATGCAGACAGGTGAGACTCGCAACATGGTTCGATCCCTGGTCGATCTGCTCTCCCAGCACGCCGCCCACCACCCCGACCGAACCGCCTACCGCTACCTCGTCACCGGCGACTGCGACGGCGAGATCCAGGAGATGACCTACGGCCGGCTCGCCACCCGGTCCCGGGCCGTCGCCGCCTGGCTCCAGGAACGCGGCCTCGCCGGATCCCGCGCCATGCTGCTGTACCCGCCAGGCCTGGAGTTCATCCAGGGCTACCTCGGCTGCCTCGCGGCCGGCGTCGTCGCCGTACCGGGCGTCCCGCCGCAGGGCCGTGCGCAGAACCACCGTGCCCTGACCCGGATGAAGCGGCTGATCGCCGACGCCGACGCCAAGGTGATCCTGGGCGGACGCGAGGTGATCACGGCCCTGTCCACGATGGCCGAGCATCTGCCCGAGCTCGCGGATGTCACCTGTGTCGCCACCGAGGACATCCCCGACGAGGCCGCCGCCTCCTGGCGCGAGCCCGAACTCACCGCCGACTCGGTCGCCTTCCTCCAGTACACCTCCGGCTCCACCTCCGCCCCGCGCGGCGTGGTCGTCACCCACGGCAACCTCCTCGACAACGAGCGGGTCATCACCGAACGCATGGGGCACACGCCCGATGTCATCGCCGAGTACGGCCACGAGATGTTCGTCAGCTGGCTGCCCGTGTACCACGACATGGGCCTCATAGGCCCCGTCCTCAACACCATCCACCTCGGCGTCACCGCCACCCTCTTCTCACCGCTGCATTTCCTCCAGCGGCCCGAACGCTGGCTGACCGCAATCAGCCGCTACCGCCCGCACACCAGCGGCGGACCCAACTTCGCCTACGAGCTGTGCCTCAAGCACGCCACCCCCAGGCTCCTCGACGAACTCGACCTCAGCAGCTGGAAAGTCGCCTTCAACGGAGCCGAACCGGTACGCGCCGCCACCCTGCGTCGCTTCGCCGACACCTTCGCCCCGGCCGGCTTCCGCCGCGAGGCCCTCTACCCCTGCTACGGACTCGCCGAGGCCACCCTGATGGTCACCGGCAGCACGGTCCACACCCCGCCCACCCTGCTCGCCGCCCCCGAAACCGGCCCGCACGCAGGCCAGTCCGACGCCGCGGCCGTCAGCTCCGGCCGCCCCGGCCCCGACGTCACCGTCGCCATCGCCGACCCCGAACGGGCCGAGGAACTCCCCGACGGCGAGACCGGCGAGATCTGGGTGCGCGGCGCGAGCGTCGCCAAGGGCTACTGGCGCAACGCCCTCGCCACCCGCGAGACCTTCCGCGCCACCCTGACCGGCCACGAAGGCCGCTTCCTGCGCACCGGCGACCTCGGATTCCTGCGCGACGGCGAACTCTTCGTCACCGGCCGCCTCAAGGACCTCATCGTCATCGACGGACGCAACCACTACCCCCAGGACCTGGAACTCACCGCCGAGATGGCCCACCCGGCACTGCGCCCCGGCTGCACCGCCGCGTTCTCCGTCGAAGCCGGTGACGAGGGAGCGGGCGGCGAACAGGCCGTCCTCGTCGCCGAGATCGCCCCCGACGCTGCCTCCGAGGCCGAGAAAATCATCGACGTCGTCCGCAGCGGAATCGGCGACGCCCACGGAGTGTCCGTGCGCGACGTCGTCCTGGTCCGGCCGGGCACCATCCCGAAGACCTCCAGCGGCAAGATCCAGCGCCGCGCCTCCCGCGCCGCCTACCTCGACGGCACCCTCGCGGCGATCTGACCGCCAGCCCCTTCGTCGTACGCCGACGAGACCTAGCCGTACGACCGACGGAGCCCGCGCCGTCGTACGGCCGCCCGCCCCTTGCCCGCATCCACGAGGACACCTCTCCCATGCCTGCGCACGAGTCCCCGAAGCAGTCCCCCGAGCCGACCCTCACCACCGAGGAGGACGTGCGGGTCTGGCTGGAGTCGGCCGTCGCCGAGGCGGCCGGGCTCGAACCGCCGACCGTCGACCCGGACCGGCCGATCGCCGAATTCGGCTTGGGATCACGGCAGTTGGTGACCCTGGCGGCGGAGCTGTCCGCCTTGACGGGCCGCGGCCTGGATCCGTCCCTCGTCTTCAACCACCCCACGATCGCGGCGCTCGCGCAAGCGGTGTTCGACGACACGCCCGCACCGACTCCGCATCCGGTGGCGGGTCCCGTGCCGGTCGGCGACGACATCGCCATCATCTCCATGGCCTGTCGTTTCCCGGGGGACGCCGACAATCCCGAGGCGCTGTGGCGGCTGCTGGCCCAGGGCGAGGACGCCATCACCGAGGTACCGGCGGGCCGTTGGGACACCCACGGGCTGCACGACCCCGACCCGGAGGCCACCGGCAAGGCGTACTCCCTGTACGGCGGCTACCTCTCCGGCATCGACCGCTTCGACGCGGCCTTCTTCGGGATCTCCCCGCGCGAGGCCGCCGCCATGGACCCCCAGCAGCGGCTGCTCCTGCAGACCGGCTGGGAGGCGATCGAACGGGCCGGCATCGTCCCCGAGACGCTCAACGGCAGCTCCACCGGCGTCTACATCGGCCTCTACGACAGCGGATACCTGGCGTCCGCCGCCCTCGACCAGCTCGACGGGCACGTCGGCACCGGCTCCGCGTCCAGTGTGGCCTCCGGGCGCATCGCCTACACCCTCGGCCTCCAGGGCCCCGCCGTCACCGTCGACACCGCTTGCTCGTCGTCCCTGGTCGCCCTGCACCTGGCGGCACGGGCGCTGGCGGCCGGGGAGTGCGACCTGGCGCTGGCGGGCGGCGCGACGTTGCTGGTGACGCCGCGTGGGCACGTCGAGTTCAGCAGGCTGCGCGGGCTTTCGCCGTCCGGGCGATGCAGCCCCTTCTCGGCGGACGCCGACGGTGTCGTGTGGGGCGAGGGCTGTGGAGTGCTGCTGCTCAAACGGCTCGCCGACGCACGCCGTGACGGCGACCGGATCCTCGCGGTCGTCAAGGGCTCGGCCATCAACCAGGACGGCCGCAGCCAGGGGCTCAGCGCGCCCAACGGCCCCGCCCAGGAGCGGGTACTGCGCGCCGCGCTCGACGCCGCCGGGCTCCGGCCGGCCGACCTGGACCACATCGAGGCCCACGGCACCGGCACCCGCCTCGGCGACCCCATCGAGGGCCGCGCCCTGGCCGCCGTCTTCGGCCCCGACCGCCCCGCCGACCGACCCCTCGGCGTCGGCTCCCTCAAGTCCCACATCGGCCACACCCAGGCCGCCGCGGGCATCGCCGGCGTCATCAAGTCGGTACTGGCGCTGGGGCATGAACGCATACCGGCGTCCCTGCACGCCGGGACCCCGACCGAGCACATCGACTGGGCGCACAGCGGGCTACGGCTGCTGAGCGAGGGTCAGGACTGGTCGCGGGATCCGGAGCGGGTACGGCGGGCGGGGGTGAGCGCCTTCGGGATCAGCGGGACCAATGCACATGTGGTGCTGGAGGAAGCGCCCGAGGACCAGGATCAGCCTCCCGGCGACCTACCCGCGCCGACCCTCTTCCCGCTCTCGGCCCGCACCCTGCCCGCCCTCCAGGGCCAGGCCGACCGCCTTCGCCAGACCCTTGAGCAGCACCCCGAGCTGCCGCTCCCCGCAGTCGCGGCAGCGCTCGCCCACCACCGCACCCACTTCGAGCACCGAGCCGTCCTCCAGGCCGGCGACCGCGAGGAACTCCTCACCGCCCTGCACGCCCTCACCGAGGACCGCCCGGACACCGACCTCACCGTCGGCCCCGAACAGGCCCTCCCCGCGGGCAAGGTGGCATTCGTCTTCCCCGGCCAGGGATCCCAGTGGCCCGGCATGGCACGCGATCTGCTCGACCGCGACCCGGTGTTCGCCGACGAACTCGACCGCTGCGACGCCGCCCTGCGCCCGTTCACCGACTGGTCGGTGACCTCGGTGCTGCGCGGTGACGCGGGTGCCCCGGGCCTGGACCGCGTGGACGTCGTCCAGCCGGTGCTCTTCGCCGTCATGGTGTCGCTGGCCGCCGTGTGGCGGGCGCGCGGCGTAAGGCCGGACGCTGTCGTCGGACACAGCCAGGGCGAGGTCGCCGCGGCGTGCGTCGCCGGGGCGCTCAGCCTCAACGACGCCGCGGCCGTGGTCGCCCTGCGCAGTCAGGCTCTGACCGAACTGTCAGGCACCGGGACGATGGCCGTCGTCGCTCTGCCGGCCACCGAGGTCGAGGCTCAACTCGCCGAGGGCGATGGTGAGATCAGCATCGCTGCCGTCAACAGCGGCCGCTCGACCGTCATCGCCGGCGCCGTGGACGCCGTCGAAGCCCTGCTCGCCGACCTCGACCGACAGCAGATCTTCGTCCGCCGCCTCGACGTCGACTACGCCTCCCACAGCGCCCAGGTCGAGCCGCTCCGCCCCACGATCCGCGACGAACTCGACGGCGTCACCACCTACCCGACGTCCGTCGCCTGGTACTCCACCGTCACCGGCGAGCCCGTCACCGACGAACTCGAAGCCGAGTACTGGTACACCAACCTGCGCGAGCCCGTCCGCTTCGCGCCCACCGTCGAGCGCATGGTCGCCGACGGCTACCGCCACTTCGTGGAGCTCGCCCCGCACCCGTCCCTGCTCACCGCCCTGCGCACCATCGACGAGGACCTGGTCGCGGTCGGCTCCCTGCGCCGCGATGAGGACGGCCCCGCCTGCCTGGACCGCGCCGCTGCCGAACTCCACGTCCACGGACGACGGATCGACTGGCGCCGCCTCGTCCCGCCGACGACTCCGGCGGACCTTCCGACGTACGCCTGGGACGAGCAGCGCCACTGGATCGAGCCTGTCGGCACGGCCGCCGCCCCCGGCCTCTTCGACCGCGCCGCGCACCCATTGCTAGGCATCCAGCTCCAATCGGCGGACGAGACCCGCTGGACCTTCCGCAACGAGTGGTCCCCGGCCACTGCCGAATGGCTGCCCGACCACAGCGTCTTCGGCCGGACCGTCGTCTCGGGCACCACCGTGCTGGAACTCTGCCGCGCCGCCGTGTCCGTGGCCCGCCCCGACTCCGCCGCCGATGTCACCGACCTGCTCCTCCTGGCCCCCCTGACCCTGTCCGCCAGCGGCACGGTCGAGGTGTCCGTCGAGGTGGTCACCGCCGGGGCCGTGCCGGAGATCACGGTTCACAGCCGCCCGCGCGGTCAGGACGCCGTGGACTGGACCCTGCACGCCACAGCGTCCGCGGCCGACGACCCAGCCCCCACGCCGGCCGACGAGCCCCCGACCTGGCCCGAAACCGCCGAACCGGCCTGGCACGACGACACCTACGCCCGCCTGTCCGAACTCGGCCTCGGCTACGGCCCCGCCTTCCAGGGCGTACGCCAGGCAGCCGCGACCGGCGACGGCACCCTGCTGGCCCGCCTCGCGCTGCCGCCCGTGGCCCGTGACACGGCCGACCCCTACCCGGTGCACCCGGCGCTCCTTGACGCAGCCCTCCAGGTGGCCGCAGCCTTCGACGACCGGCGGGTTCTGCTCCCGGTCGCCGTGGCCCGCTGCGTCCTGCCGCCCGGCGGGGCGACCGAGCTGACCGCGGCCGTACGCCGGACCGGCGGCTCCGACACCGACGTCACCCTGGACGTCACTCTGTGGGACGCCGACGGATTCCCGGCCGGGCGTCTGGAGGGCGTACGGCTGCGGGCCGCGAGTCCGGCCGACCTGAACAACGGATCGGAGAACGGGCGGCATCTGTACGAGGTGGCGTGGACGGCGGTGGCGGAGACGCCCACCCAGGCCGACACCGTCGTACGGCATTGGCCGAACCCGTCGGAACACGCCTCTGCGGCATATGAGTTGGCCACCACCGCCCTCGCCGAGCTGCAGGCGCTCATCGCCCTCCCGCCGGACGAGGCGCCGGCCCGCACCCTCTGGGTGACCCGCGGAGCCGTCGCGGCGGCGGACGGTGACACGGTTCCCAGGCTCGCCCAGTCGGTGCTCTGGGGCCTGGCCCGCAGTGCCCGCGCCGAACACCCCGACCTCGGGCTGATCCTCCTCGACCTTGAGGGCGAGGAGGAACCGCCGCCGCTGCCCGCCGATGAGCCTGAACTCTCCCTGCGGGATGGCCAGTTGCTGGCCCCGCGTCTGATACGGGCTCGCCCCGCACCGAGCCCCGGGCGTATCCCCACCGACGGAACCGTACTGATCACCGGCGGCCTCGGCGCGGTCGGCCGTCACCTCGCCCGCATGCTCGCCGAGAACGGTGTCCCGCGCCTCCTGCTGACGTCCCGTCAAGGCGCCGACGACCCCCGCGCGGCCGACGTCACCGCCGAACTCACCGCGCTCGGCGCCGAGGTGGAGATCGCCGCGTGCGACGTCGCGGACGCGGCGGCCGTGGCAGCCGTACTTGAGCGCACCGAGGTTCCCCTGCGCGGCGTCGTGCACTGCGCCGGAGTACTCGCCGACGGCGTGGTCGCCGAGCTGAGCGCCGAGCGCCTCGCCGAGGTGCTGCGCCCGAAGGTCGACGGCGCCGCCCACCTGCACCGGCTCACCGCCGATCAGCCTCTCGACCTGTTCCTGCTGGTGTCGTCGGCAGCCGGAGTCATCGGCAACGCGGGCCAGGCCAACTACGCCGCCGCCAATGTCTTCCTCGATCAACTCGCCCATCACCGCCGCGCGTTGGGCCTGCCCGGCGTCTCGATCTCCTACGGCGCCTGGGCGGGGGAGGGGCTCGCCGCCCAGCACGCCGACCTGGAGCGGATGGCCCGGCTCGGCCACCGCGCCCTCACCCCCGAACAGGGTCGCGAACTCACCGAACTCGCCCTGCGTCGCGACACCCCCCACCTGGTCGCCTCGGCCCTGGACCTGCCCCGGCTGAGGGCCGCCGCCCCCGCAGACGCCCTGTGGCGCACCCTGCTTCCGGCGGCGCGGACGGGCAGCCGTACGCTGGCCGACCGTCTGGCCCGGCTGGATGAGCCCGAACGCGCCGCCCGTGTCCTCGCCCTGGTCCGTGAGGAGGCCGCCCTGGCGCTCGGGCTGCGTTCGGCGGAGTCCGTCCGCCCCGACCAGCCGCTGCGCGACCTCGGCATGGACTCGGTGACGGCGGTCGACCTGCGCAACCGCATCAGCGCCCGCATCGGCACCAAGCTCCCCGCGACGCTCCTCTTCGACCACCCCACACCGGCCCGACTGAGCGCCCACATCCTGACCGGCGTTCTGAAGACCTCGCTTCCACGCCCCCAGGCGGCCGCGCCCGTACGCGACGCGGACGAGCCCGTCGCCCTCGTCGCCATGGCCTGCCGGCTTCCCGGCGGAGTCGGCGACCCGGATGCCCTGTGGCGCCTGGTCGCGGAGGGACGGGACGCGGTCGGACCCTTCCCGGCGGGGCGTTGGGACGTCGAGTCGCTCTACGACCCCGACCCGGACGCGCCCGGCAAGTCCTACGCCCGCGAAGGCGGATTCCTCGACGACATCGAGTCCTTCGACGCCGGGTTCTTCGGCATCACCCCGAAGGAGGCCGCCGCCATGGACCCGCAGCAGCGGCTGCTCCTCGAAACGGCCTGGGAGTCGCTGGAGCGCGCCGGAATCGTGCCCGGCGACCTGGCGGGCAGCACCACCGGCGTGTACGTCGGCATGTTCGGCAGCGACTATCTGTCCGGCACCCGGCTCGACCAACTCGACGGATACGTCGGCACCGGGTCCGCCCTCAGCGTGGCCTCCGGACGCCTCGCCTACACGTTGGGGCTGAACGGGCCCGCGCTGACCGTCGACACCGCGTGCTCGTCGTCCCTCGTCTCCGTGCATCTGGCGGCACAGGCGCTGCGCGCGGGCGAGTGCGATCTGGCGCTCGCGGGTGGCGTCACCCTGATGGTCACGCCGCAGACCTTCGTCGAGTTCAGCCGACTGCGCGGACTGTCGCCGACCGGCCGCTGCCGCTCCTTCTCCGACGCCGCCGACGGTGCCATCTGGGCCGAGGGCGCCGGGATGGTCGTACTGAAGCGACTGAGCGACGCCCGTCGGGACGGCGACCGTGTCCTCGCCGTCCTGCGCGGCACCGCCGTCAACCAGGACGGCCGCAGCCAGGGCCTGTCCGCACCCAACGGCCCCGCGCAGGAGCAGGTCATCCGCCGCGCCCTGGAACAGTCCGGATTGCGGGCCGTCGACATCGACTACATCGAGGCACACGGCACCGGCACCACCCTGGGCGACCCGATCGAGGCGAACGCCCTCACCGAGGTCTTCGGCGCCTCCCGCACCGAGGGGCGCCCCCTGTACCTGGGCTCGCTCAAGTCCAACGTCGGCCACACCCAGGCCGCTTCGGGCGTCGTCGGGCTCATCAAGGTCGTGCAGTCGCTGCACCACGAGACCCTGCCGCGCACCCTGCACGCCGACACACCCAGCCGGCACGTCGAGTGGGCCGACAGCGGACTGCATCTGCTGCGGGAGGCCGTCGCCTGGCCCGCGTCGGCCCAGCGGGTGCGGCGGGCGGGCATCAGCGCCTTCGGTATCAGCGGCACCAACGCCCATGTGATCGTGGAGGAGGCGCCCGTGGTCGTACGTGATTCCGGGAACGCACCTCCCATTGTACGCGACTCCGCCGACGAACCTCCCGTCGGCAAGCGCCTGTTCGTCCTGTCCGGCCGCGGCGAGACGGGTCTCCGTGGACAGGCCGCCGGACTCGCGCACCACCTCGCCGCCGACGACTCCGCCGCTCTGCCGGACATCGCCCACACCCTGGCCCACCACCGCACCCACTTCGAGCGGCGCACCGTCGTCGTGGCCGAAGACCGGGACGAACTGCGTTCCGTGCTGGGCGAGTTGGCGTCCGGGCAGATCCCGCTCCCCCCGCTCCGCGAGGAGCAGGCCGGCAAGGTCGCCTTCGTCTACTCCGGGCACGGTGGTCAGTGGCCCGGTATGGGGCTCGACCTGATGCGGGATTCTGAGGCGTTCCGTGCGGAGCTGACGCGGATCGACGCGGCGGTGCAGCGGCACGCCGGGTGGTCGGTGCTCAACGCGCTGCGGGCACCGGAGGAGTTCTCGCCGCTGGAGCGGACCGAGTATCTGCAGCCGACGCTGTTCGCGGTGAACGCGGCGCTGACGGCCGCCTGGCGCGAGCTGGGCATCGCCCCGGACGCCGTGACCGGGCACAGCCTGGGCGAGATCGCCGCCGCGTACGGCGCGGGCGCCCTCACCCTGGACGACGCCGTGGCCGTGGTGACGGGGCGGGCCCAGACCGTCGTACCCGTCGCGGGCAAGGGCGGCATGCTCTCCCTGGACCTGCCGCGTCCCCGCGTCGAGGAACTCCTCGCGCCCTACGCCGACCGGCTCTTCGTCGCGGCCGTCAACAGCCCGCACTCCACGGCCGTATCCGGCGCCGCCGACGCCTTGGCCGAGCTGCGCCGTAGCCTCGACGAGCAGGGCATCGAGGCCCGGTCGCTGTCGACGCCGTTCGCCTCGCACACCCCGCTGATGGGCGCGCTGCGCGACGAGCTGCTCGACCGCCTCTCCGGCGTACGGGGTACACAGACGGGCACCCCGCTGTACTCGACGGTGCTCGCCGAACCCGTGCCCGGCGACCGCCTGGACCCCGAGTACTGGTACGCCAACCTCAGCGAGCCCGTCCGCTTCGCGGAAACGATCCGTCGCATGCTGGACGACGGCTACCGCTACTTCGTGGAACTGAGCCCGCACCCCTCACTCCGCCCTTCCATCGAGGCCGTCGCTGCCGAGGCCGGGATCGACGCGGTGAGCGTCGGCTCGCTGCGCCGCCAGCACGGCGGACAGGACGCGCTGCTCGGCAGGCTGGGGGAGCTGTACACGGCCGGGCACGCGCCCGACTGGTCGGCACTGTTCTCGGCGGGCCGCCGCGTCGACCTGCCCACCTACGCCTTCGCCCGCGAACGCCACTGGCTCGCCCCCGCCCCGGCCACCGCGTCCGGCGCCTCACCGCTCCTCGGCACCCATGTCGAGGCCAGCGACGAAGCCGACCGGCACCTCTTCCAGAGCGAGGTGGACCTGCGCGACAGCCGCTTCGCCTATCTGACCGACCACCGCGTCACCGGCGAGGTGTGGCTGCCCGGCGCCGCCTTCCTCGACATGGCGATGGAGGCCGCGCGCACGGTGCAAGAGGATGTACGGCTCGTGGACGTGAGGTTCCTGACGCCGCTGCGTCTGGACGAGACCCGGGCGTCCCGACTCCAGCTCGTCCTGAGCCCCGCCGTCGACGGCTTCCGGGACTTCACGATCGCCTCGGCGCCCGGCGGCGGCGAGCGGCGAGCGAGCTGGGAACGCCATGTCGCCGGACGCATGGCTACCAACGGCGCCTCAGTTGAAGCCGAAATCGCCGCACTCCGGGAACGCTGCACCGAACAGGTCGACCTGGCATCCATCTACGGCGGTCTCGCCGCCCTCGGCATCGAGTACGGCCCCGCCTTCCGAGGCCTGGAGTCCGGCCACCGCACCCACTCCGCCGCCGTCGCCCGACTCGCCGATCAGCCCGCCGCCGGCCACCTGCTCCATCCGGCCGTCCTGGACGCCGCCTTCCACACGGCCGCGCTGCCCGCCGACGCGCCGCAGGGAAGGGCCTTCGTGCCCGCCGGAGTCGGCCGGCTCCACCACACCGGACTGCGCACCACACCCACCTGGGTCACCTGCGAGCTGCGGTCCGTGTCCGGCGACACCGCGACACTGGATCTCCGCCTGTACGACGCCGACGACCAACTAGTCCTCGCCGCCGAGGAGTTCGAACTGGCCGCGCTCTCACCTCTCGACGGAGCGCTCTTCGAGACCCGCTGGCAGCCCCGCCCGACCGCCGCCGAAGCGCCTGCACGCGGCAGCTGGCTGATCCTGGCCGACGAGTCGGGCACGGCGGCCGAACTCGTGGAGCGGCTGGGTTCCGAGGCGCCGTATGTGGTCGCCCGCAGGGGGCGTTCGTACGCCGTCGAAGGCCCCGGCCGCTACGTCCTCGACCCCGCCGACCCCCAGCACCTGGCCCGACTGCTGGACGAGGCCTTCGCCGATCAACCACCCGCGCGCATCGTCCAGTTGTCCGCCCTCGACGCCCCGGCGATCGAGGACGCGGAGACGGCGGAGGAGGCGGCCCGGCTGTGCTGCCTGAGCACCCTGCACCTCGTCCGCACACTCGCCGACCGCGCGCAGGGCACGCCGCCCCGTCTCTTCGTCGTCGCCCGGGGCAGTCAGGCCGCCGGTGACAGCACCCAGGTGGCGCACCCTCAGCAGGCGCTCGCCTGGGGCTTCGGGCTCGCGGTGGCGCAGGAGTACCCGGAGCTGCGGACCACCCTGGTCGACCTCCCGCCGACGGATGGCGCCGACGCCCTGTGGGCCCAGCTGCGGCACGCCGACGACGAACGGCTAGTCGCGCTGCGTGGGTCTGGACGTCTGGTGCCCCGCTTGACCCGCACCCGTCCCGACGACAGCGGACAGGGCACCGTCACCTCCGACGGTGTGTATCTGATCACCGGTGGTCTGGGCGGCCTCGGGCGAGTCATCGCCGAGCGGCTCGTCGGACGCGGCGCTCGACGGCTGGCCCTGATGAGCCGTAGTGCGCCCGGCCAGGAGGCCCTGGCGTGGATCCGCACGCTCGAACAGCGTGGTGTGACCGTGCAGTTGGCGCGTGCGGACGTCGCCGACCGCGACGGGCTGACGGCCGCCCTGGACGCCGTACGCCACGCGCTCGGCCCGATCACCGGAGTCGTACACGCGGCCGGTGTCCTGGACGACGCCACGATTGCCAACCTGACCGACGAGCGTGTCCTGCGCGTCCTCGGCCCCAAGGTCCTCGGCACCGCACTGCTCACCGAACTCACCCCGGACGCTGCGGACTTCGTACTCTTCGCATCCGTTGCCGGTCTGCTCGGCTCGGCCGGACAGAGCCCGTACTCGGCGGCCAACGCCTTCCTCGACGCCTGGGCCCACCACCTCTCCCGCGCCGATCGACGGGCGCTGAGCCTGGACTGGGGAGCCTGGTCCGGGGTCGGCATGGTGTCCGAATCCGGCACCCGCGAGGCCGAGACGGCCCGTTCGGGCCTGGTCGCCTTCTCCGCGCAGGACGGCGGCGAACTGTTCGAGCGCGTACTGGGCACCGCCCGCCGCCAGCTCGCCCCGCTCGCCCTGGACTGGGAGATGCTGGCCCTCGACCCCGACGCGGCCCGCACCCGCCCGATCCTGGCCGACCTGGTCACCGTCCCCACGGCCGCCTCCGGCGCGGACGACCTCGTCACCAAGGTCCTCGCGGCGACGACCGACACCGAGCGGGCCGTACGACTGGAGGCATACGTCCGCGCCAGGATCGGCGAGGTCTCCGGCGGTGCGGTCCAGGTGTCCGCGACCACAGCCCTGAAGGAACTCGGCCTCGACTCCCTCATGCTCGTGCGCCTGCGCAACGCCTTCGCCCGGGAACTAGGCGTCGAACTCCCCGCCGCCACCGTCTTCTCCGCCGCCGACATCCGAGGCCTCGCCGAGGCCCTCACCACGGCCCTCCCCGAACGGAAGACGACGGCGCAGGACGTGCCGGAGCACGCGATCGAAGTCCCGGAGACCGAGACGCACCCCGCGACCCGCGACGTCGTACGGCTGCTCCGCAGCGCCCAGCCCGGCATGCCCGACGCCGCCCACGCCGTCGGCCTCGCGGTCCGCCTCACCACACCCACCACCCGCGAGACACTCACCGCCCTCGTCACCCGCCTCACCGCACGCCACGCGGCCCTGCGCACGGCCATCGTCACCGCCCCCGAGGGCGGACGCCTGCTCCAGGTCGACCGCGAACTCCGGGAACCCCCGCTGCGGTGGACGGTCGTTCCCGACGACACCGCCCTCGACGCGGCCGACCGCCTGCGCGCACTCCTGGAACCGCCGTTCGACCTCGCCGCCCCGCCCCTGTGGCGATTCGAGCTGCTCGACGGCGGTGAGCGCGGCCAGATCCTGGTGTACGGCGCCCACCACGCGGTCAGCGATCTGCAGTCGCTGCTTCTGGTGGCGGGTGAGATCGACGCCGAACTCTCCGGCGAGCAGCTCGGCGACACCGTCACCAACCGCGACATCCAGCTCCTGATCCAGGCCCAGCGGCACGACGAGAAGGCGGTCGGGCGCGCCGACGCGGGCGACTGGCGCGAGGCGTTCCAGGGCAGCGAACGCCTCGACCTCACCCTGAGCCGGCCACGTCCGCAGACCCGCTCCTACCGCGCGGGCAGCGTGACCGTGGCCATCCCGGACGGGCTCACGGATCGGATCTCGGCCGCCGCGAGCCGCCTCGCCGTGACGCCCGCCGCGTTCTGCCTCGGCACCCTCACCGTCCTGCTGGCCAGGAAGCGCGAGCGTGAACGCTTCGTCCTCGCCGTGCCCGTGGACACCCGCATACACGCCGACGCCTACGACGCGGTGGGCTTCTTCGGTGTGCCGGTGCCCTTCCCCGCCGAGGCGGGCGAGGGGGAGCGGATCGAGGAGGTGCTGCGCCGCACGGACGGCCGCCTTGAGCGGGTGCTGACCAAGGGCGCCATGTTCTCCGACGTGCTGCCGGTGCTGGCCGGAGAGGGGCTGTACCGGGCGAACGCGCCGCTGGTGGAGGTGTACTTCAACTATGTGCGCGCTGCACGGAGGTTGACCGGGCTTGAGGTGCTGCCGGCGGGGACGGGCCACTCCGACCTCGACCTGATGATCACCATGACGCCGGACGCGGGGCGGATCCGCCTCGACCACAACCTCGACATCCTGGACGCGGGGGCCGTGGCCGAGCTGGGGGAGGAGCTGCTGGGGCTGCTCGCGGAGGCTGCTGAGGATGCGTCGGGGCCGGTGCGTACGGAGATGGCCGCCACGGATGATCCGTCGGTGCCTACGACTACGACGTCGACCGCCGCCGAGCCTGCCACGCTCGCCCTCGCCGCCTCCTTCGCCCTCGGCAATCTGCCCCAGATGTGCGAGACGGCGATCGGCGATGGTGTCACTTCCGTCGCGGAGGCGCCGTACCACCACGTCCTGGCCGCCCTGCGCGACCCGTCCGGCGTCTTCGCCGACCCGGCCACGACCGTCGGCGTCGTCCTGTTGCGGGCGACCGACCTGCAACGCTTCGGCCCGATCGACGACACCCTGCTCGCCGAGCTGCGCACCGCCTACCCGGCCGCACTGCGCGCGGTCGCCGAGCGCACCCGCAGGCCGCTGATCGTCGGCCTCCTGCCCACCGCACAGCGCGAGGAACGCCTGGAGCGTTGGGAACGGGAGGTCGCCGCCGAACTGGCCGACACACCCGGCATCGCCGTCCTCGGCCCCGACGACTGGACCCGCCACCACCGGGTCGAGGAACCCTTCGACGAGCGCACCGAACACCTGGCCCACCTCCCCTTCACCCCGCAGTTCCAGGCGGCCGTGGCCCTGCGTCTCGCCGAGGTCGTCCGGGCCGTACGACGCCCCGCGCCGAAGGTGATCGCCGTCGACGGCGACGAGACCCTGTGGGGCGGCGTGGCCGGCGAGATCGGCCCCGAGGCCGTGGATCTGACCGGCCCGCGGGAGCGGTTGGGGCACCGGCTGCTGCAGTGGCGCTCGGCGGGCGCGCTGCTGGTGCTGGTCAGCAACAACGACGAGGACACCGTCCGTGCCGTACTGGACCGCCCGGACAGTGTGTTGAAGGCGGACCACTTCAGTCTGCTCTCCGCGGAGTGGGGCCCGAAGCCGACCCGTCTCGCCGAGGCGGCCCGCACCCTCAACCTCGGTCCGGACAGCTTCCTGTTCCTCGACGACAACCCCGCCGAGATCGCCAAGATGCGGGCCGCGCTGCCGCAGGTTCTGTCACTGACCTGCCCGCCGGTGGCCGAACTACCGGAGTTCCTTGGCCGGTTGTGGCCGCTAGTTCCGGCTGCCGCCACTGCCGAGGACGCGCTGCGGGCCCGGTTCTACGAGCAGGAGCGGGAGCGGGACGCGGCCAGGGAACAGGCCGGATTCGAGGAGTTCCTGGAGCAGTTGGAGCTGGAGGTCGAGGTCCGGGCGCTGTCCGATGCCGATGTGCAGCGGGCCGAGCAACTCGTGCGCCGCACCAACCAGTTCACCCTCCGCGCCCGCTCCGCAGACGGCGGTGATGTCGCCCGCTGGCGCGAACACGGCGAGATCTGGACGGCGTCCGCCCGCGACCGCTTCGGCGACTACGGCCAGATCGGCCTCCTCGCCCTGCGCCATGAGGGCGACCAACTCGACGTCTTGGCCTGGCTGATGAGCTGCCGCGCACTCGGCCGGGGCGTCGAGGAACGGCTCCTGCAATGGCTCGCCGACCGTGCCGACGAACTGCGCTGCGCCAAGGTCCGCCTGACCGCGGAACGCACCGAGCGCAACACTCCGGCCCGCCGACTGCTGGCGGCGCTGGGCGGGGCCGACCCCGACGACGACCGACTGGACGTCGTGGTCACGCCGGAACACCTGAGGACGTTCCGCTCCTGGCGGCGCGCATGACGTGCGTGCGGACGGCAGCGAGGAAAGGGCAGGGCAACACCGTGAAGGGCTCTCATGCGTGAGATGAACGAGAACATGTCGGCAGCCGCCGGCCGACGGGCCACCGAGGAGGCGATCGAGCGGGGCGGCGGTGTCGGGCTGACGGTGTCCGAACTGCTGGCCAAGGTCCAGGTCAAGGGGGTGGCCGAGGCCGTGGCCCCGCCTTCGCCGGCCCACCGGGCCCCATCGCCGGGACCTCGTGATCTCACCGAACTCGCCACCGCCGTCGCAGCCGTGGCCGGCCGCTACGTCCCGGCGGGCCGACTGGCACTCGATGCCGACTTCTTCGACGCCGGGGGCACCTCCGTCAACGCCGTCGAGCTCGTCTCGGCGCTGGAGGGCGAGCTGGGCGTCGCGGTCGACCTGGACGAGGTGTTCGCCGACGCCAGGCCGGTCGCCTTGGCCAAGCGGCACCTGGCGAGCACGGGAGCCGCCATCGCCGTACCGGAAACGGAGGCGGTTCAGCCTCCGCCGGTCGCCGCCGCGCCGGTCACCACCCCGCCGGACTCCACGGCCCGCCCCGAGGACCTCACCCAGATCCTCGCCGATCTGGCCCTCGCCGACCGGCTCCCCTTCACCGCCTCGCCCGAGCCGCTCCCGCCCCGCCGCGTCCTGCTGACCGGCGCCACTGGTTTCCTCGGCAGCCATATGCTGCTTGACCTGCTGCGGCACAGCGACGCCCATGTGTACTGCCTGGTCCGGGCGGCGGACGAGGAGGCGGCCACGACCCGGCTCGGCGAGGCGCTCAAGAGCTACTCGCTGCCCTGGTCGTCGGAGGTCCGCCGCCGTATCACGGTGCTGCCCGGCGACATCCGCCACCCGCACCTGGGCCTGTCGGACGACACCTGGCACACCCTCGCCCACGAACTCGACAGCGTCGTCTCGGTCGCCGCCGCCGTGGACTTCCTGCGCGGCTACCAGTCGCTGCGCACCAGCAACGTCCTCGGCGCCCTCACCCTCGCCGAACTCGCCGCGACCGGCCGCCCCAAGCCGCTGCACCACATCTCCTCCATCGCCGTCTTCAACGAGGTCGGCATCCCCTCCATGGGCGAGGACGACCCCCTCGCGCACATCGACCGGCTCGTCGCCGGTTACGACCAGACCAAGTGGGCCGCGGAGGTCGCCCTGCGCCGCGCCCGGGACCACGGCCTGGTGGTGACCGCGCTGCGGCCGGGCGGCATCGGCGGCCACAGCAGGACCGGTGCCTACAACCCCCAGGACCTCAGCAGCGGCCTCATCTCGGCCTTCGGCCGCTTCCGTACGGTCCCTGCCTTCCGCTACCTCAACGCGGCACCCGTCGACTGGGTCAGCCGTGTCGCCGTAGCCGCCATCTGCGAGCCCGACGCGTGGGGGTTCGACTACAACCTCACCGGCGTGCCCAACACCCTCGACGACGTCGTACGGGACATGGCCTTCGGCGGTATGCACGTCCGCGTCCAGGACTGGGACGAGTGGCGCACCGACGCCCTGGCCCGCCTGGAGGCCGACCCGATTCCCGAACTGGCCTTCCTCAGCCGGGTGTTGCAGAGCCCGACCGCCCTGAAGCTGTGCGAGGCGACCCTGAAGGGCCCGGCCGCCGTGGCCGAGCGCACCAACACACTGGTCGAGGCCCTCGGCCTGCCGCCCGCCGCCCGCTACGACGCCCGGGCCCAGGTGAAGACCTTCGAGGCCCTCGCCCACGACGGCCTGGCCCGCCTCCCGCAGAAGGACGACCAGCCCTACCTGTGGTTCACCGAGACCACCACGGGCGGCGTCGGCCCCGTCGCGGGCACCCCCGACACCCCCTGCTCGATGGCCCTCACCCTCTCCATCGCGAGCATGCACCAGCTGGTGTCGGAGCGCAGGGTCGACGTCCGCGGCGAGGTCACCTGCCCGGCCCTGCACCACGAGCCCCTGACCGTGGCACGCGGCGACATCTGGATCCGCCCCGACGAAGGCATCCCGCACCAGCACGGCCTGCGCCACCAACTCCTTCGCTACCGCCTGGAGTTGACGGACGCCGACGGCGGACGCTGGTGGCTGGAGGGCCACAAGTACGCCCGCGCCCGCCGCGACGTCTGGCGCCAGACCCGCGCCCTCACCGTGGAACTCGGCCGCGAGGGCGAACCGGCGAGTCTCACGGGCGAGGTCGTCGTCCCCGCCAATTCCTACGTACGCGACCAGATCGACGGCATCAAGGTCGACCCCCGCCTCACCAGCCAGGAGAAGCGCGCCGCCAAGCTCACCTGGCTCGCCTGGTTCGGCCTCGAAATGGGCCGCGGACTGCTCGGCCCCTTCGCCCGGGCCGCCGCGGACCTGCTCGACCTGCGCCGCACCCAGACCCCCACGGAGCACCACCGATGATCTTCCGGACCACTTCGCCGAGGCCCACCCTGCGCAAGGTCAGGACCACCACGGCCCCGCGCCCCCTCCGTCACCGCCTCGACCCGACGAAGGTCGAGGAGATCCCGTTCACGGCGAGCGACGGCGTACGCCTCGGCCTCACCCGCATCGACCCCGGTGAGCGGGGCCACCCCGCCGTGCTGCTCCTGCACGGCCACACCGCCTCGGCCGACATGTTCCTGCTGCCCGAGACCCGCAACCTGGTCGACGTCCTCCTCGACGAGGGCTACGAGCCCTGGCTCCTCGACTGGCGCGGCAGCTGCCGACTGCCGTACAACGAGACCGGCCGCCGCTACACCTATGACGACGTCGCCCTGTACGACATCCCCGAGGCCGTCGCCCACATCCGCACCCGCATCGGCGACCGCCCCCTCTTCGCCGTCGCCCACTGCATCGGCTCCCTCACGCTCTCCCTGAGCATGACGGCGGGCCTGGTCCCCGGACTGGCGGGCGTCGCCTCCCAGGGCGTCTTCCTCACCCCGAAGCTCGCGGGCCGCACCTCGCTGCGCATGACCCTCGCCGGGGAACTCCTCAAGTCCCGCATCGACCACATCCCCGTCGACTTCCGCAAGGTCGGCCTGTGGTCGAAGTACACCCCGCTGTTCGCCCTGGCCTCCCGCAAGGCCGACTGCCCCGACCCCACCTGCCAGATCCTCCACAACTCGGCCTGGGGGACCGGCGCCTCCCTCTTCGTCCACGAGCACCTGACCGACACCACCCACGGCAGGCTCGCCGAACTCCTCGGCCCCGCCCCGCTGTGGATCCTGCCGCACCTGCGCCGTATCGAACTGGCCCGCACCGTCGTCCGCTGGCACGACACCGACCACCGCTACCGGGCCCTCCCGCAGAACGCCCTCGACGCGGCCGCCACCATCGACACCCCCGTGCTGCTCCTGGCCGGCAGCGAGAACGGCCTGTGGCTCGACTCCCAGCAGCTGTGCCACGACGTCCTCGCCCGCCGCCAGCCCCAGCTGGACGTGACGTACACCGAGATCCCCGGCTACGGCCACCTGGACACGTTCCTCGGCAGGGGAGCCGCCCTGGATGTGTTCGGACACATTCTCGATTTCCTGGGCGAACGCCGGTGACTACGGCCCACCTGGCCGGATACCGTACCGGTCAGTAACCGCAGCGCATGCCAGGAGGCGACCATGCCGCAGCTCGAAGTCGACGGCGCGACACTGACGTACGACGACGAGGGCCCCCGCGACGGCGAGGGTGTGCCCCTGGTGTTCGTGCACGGCTGGACGGCGAACCGGCACCGCTGGGACCACCAGGTGACGCACTTCGCCGAGAAGCGGCGCGTCGTCCGGCTCGATCTGCGGGGCCACGGGGAGAGCACCGGGGCGGGTGCGCGCAGGGTCGACGACCTGGCCGAGGACGTGCTGGCCCTCCTCGATCACCTCAAGATCGAGCGGTTCGTGATCATCGGCCATTCCATGGGCGGCATGATCGCCCAGACCATCGCGCTCGCCCACCCGGAGCGGGTCGAGCGCATGGTGCTGGTGAACTCCATCGGGAAGATGGCCTACAACCGCGGCCGCGCCCTGCTGATGTCCGCCTCGACCCTCGTCCCCTTCAAACTGTTCGTCGCCACCAACATCCAGCGCGCCTTCGCCCCCGGCTACCCGCGCGAGGAGATCCGCGAATACATCCGCGCCTCCGCCGGCACCCCGCGCGAAGTCGTCATGACGCTCTACGGCGCCATGCGCGCCTTCGACGTCCTGGACAAGGTCGGACAGATACAGGCCCCGACCCTCATGGTGCACGGCTACCACGACATCCAGCTGCCCCTGGCCCAGATGCTGCGCATGGCCAAGGCCTACCCGGACGCGGTGGTCCGCGTCCTGGACGCGGGCCATGAACTGCCGCTGGAGAAGCCCGCCGAACTGACGACGGCACTGGACCGGTTCCTCACCGCCTAGCTCGACAGACACCGCGACCGGGCCTCGGTCCATGGTCCTTATTTAAGCGTTGCCTTATATAAGTGGAGGCTGGCATAGTGAGGACCGTGCACGCCTTCGATGTGCTGGGTGATCCGGTGCGACGCCGGATATTGGAGCTGCTCGCGGCAGGCGAGCAGGCATCGGGCGACATCAGTGCCGTGATCCAGGACGAGTTCGGGATCTCTCAGCCGGCCGTCTCGCAGCACCTGCGGGTGCTGCGCGAGAGCGGCTTCGCGTCCGTGCGCGCGGAGGGCACCCGGCGGCTGTACGCCGTCGACGCCGCGCCGCTGCGGGAGGTGGACGCATGGCTGGAGAGATTCCGCGGTTTCTGGGAACAGCGGCTCGATGCCCTCGGAACGGAACTCGCGCGGGGCAAGCGCGAACGCAGACTCAGAAAGGAAGCGAACGAGGATGAGTGAGATCGTCGACGAGCTGAACCGTCTGCACCGACAGGTCGGTGTACGGCAGGTCGAGGCGGGCGAGGCCCGCACGGTGCTGCTGCGGCGCACCTACGACGCCGATGTCGCCGACGTGTGGGACGCGGTGACGTCGCCGGAGCGGATCAGCCGCTGGTTCCTGCCCGTCAGCGGGGAGTTCAAGGTCGGCGGGCGCTACCAGCTGGAGGGCAACGCCGGTGGCGAGATCCTCGACTGCCAGGAGCCGAGCAGACTGCGGGTGAGCTGGCTGTACGGGCCCGACCCGGGGTTCAGCGAGGTGGAGGTGCGGCTCACGGCGGAGGGCGAGGAGCGCACGGTGCTGGAGCTGGAGCATGTCGCGGTGGTGCCGGACGAGTTCTGGGGGCAGTTCGGGCCGGGAGCGGTGGGTGTCGGCTGGGACCAAGGGCTCCTAGGGCTCGGCATGCACCTCGCCGGGGGCGGGATGACCCAGGAGGAGGGCCAGGCGTGGCAGCTCTCGGACGAAGGGAAGGCGTTCGCGACGCGGTCGGGTGAGCTGTGGGGCGAGGCCTACGCGGCCTCGGGGGCCGCCGAGGAGGTCGTGACGGCCACCACGGCGGCGACGATCGCGGCCTATACCGGCGCCGCGTCCTAGGCGAATGAGTCGGAAGGCGATTCAGGGGTAGAGGCCGGCCCGGAAGGCGAAGGAGACCAGCTGGGCTCGGTCCCGGGCGCCGACTTTCGTCATGGCTCGGACCGCATGCGTCTTCACGGTGAACGGTGACACGGACATCTGGGCCGCGATCTCGTCGTTGCCGAGACCGCTCGCGACCAGAACGACCACGTCCCGCTCCCTGGGGGTCAGAGCACTGAAGCGGCGCAGCAGTTCCTTGTCGATCAGCGGGGGCGGACTGTCGGTCATGTGACCAATGAGCGCGGCCGTCGCGGCGGCCGACAGCGCACCGCCACCACCCACGACCTCGGTGATTCCGGCGACGAGTTCAGCGGGGCTCATGGTCTTGCTCAGGAAGCCGTTGGCGCCCGCGCGCAAGGCGGCGAGGACGATGTCGTCCTGGTCGAAAGTGGTCAGCACGATCACCCGCGTCTTCTCGGGCGGATGCTCCGCGCGGATCCGGCGGGTGGCTTCCACACCGTCGATGCCGGGCATCCGGATGTCCATCAGCACCAGGTCGACGGGATACTCCCGGAGGAAGGGGACGACCTGGAGCCCGTCGGAGAGATCCCCCGCCACGACGAGACTCGGGTCGAGCCGGAGCATCGCCCGGATCCCGGCCCTGATCTCGTCCTGGTCGTCGACGATCAGAATCCGTGTCATCGGACGACCTCTCCCAGCGGGCTGAACTCCGCGTGGACCCGGAATCGCCCGTCGTGACTGTCGATCGTCAGCCGTCCGCTGGAGGACTCGACGCGTTCGCGCATCCCCACGAGTCCGAGTCCGCTGCCCGGGTCGGAGCCGTGGGGTGAGTGACCGACGCGGTTCTCCACGGTGACGCGGATCCTGCCGTCGTGCTCGCGGACATCCACCGTGGCCGTCCCCTCCCCGTGCCGGTAGGCATTTGTGAGCGCTTCCTGGACGACCCGGTAGACCGTCACGCCGACGCTCGGCTCCACGAAGCCGGCCGGGATGTCGATGGAGGGCCGGACGTCGAGGCCGATGCTCTCGAAGGAGGCGATGAGTCCTTCCAGGCCGCTCAGCGCCGGGGTCGGCCGGAGCGCCTCGTCGCCGGAGACGTCGTCGCCGAGGCGGAGGAGCGCGAGGATGCGCTGCGTCTCGACGACGACGGTACGGGCGCTGGACCTGGCCGAGACGAGGGCTTGCCGGGAGGACTCGGCGTCCTCGGGCAGCCCCATCTCCGCCACACCGAGGTGCACGCTCAGCATCGCGACCTGGTGGCCGATGACATCGTGGAGGTCCCGGGCGATACGGAGACGTTCCTCGGTCACTCGTCGGGTGGCTTCGATCTCGCGGGTGGCGATGGCGATCTCGGCCCGTTCCTCCAGGGTCCACCAGTGCTCCCGATGGATGCGGAGCGCGGCCCCCGTCGCACCTCCCGCCATGGCCGAGAACAGGGCGGCGGCTCCCACGACGGCACCGCCACGGAACCCTCCGACCGTCATGAACGCCCCCAGGAAGGACGCCGCCACGATGCCGGTCGCGACCAGCGGCTGCTTTCCCCCGAGGGTGACCGAGAACAGTACGAGCACCGCCATCATCCACACCGACAGGGGGTCGTGGCCCACCGCCGTGACGGCGAAGGACGCCGCACTCGTCACGACCAGCCCTGCCCACGGCCTCCACCACGAGAGGGCGACACCACCACCGGCGAGGAGCACGGACAGAGCCGTCGGCCAGTCCGCCCCCCTCACCATCGCCGCCACGATCTGCCCGGTGAACACCAGCCCTGCCACCGCATAGGCGACCCGGTGCAGCACCTCGGGGTGGCGGACCCACAGTGGTGCCGCGGGTCGCCCGTCCTGATCGTTGTGCGCCTTGGCCATGACCCGATTCTCGTTCACGGATTCTTCGGCCGCGTACTTCGTTCGAAGTACGCGGCCCCTCCCGATGCCGCTGAGACTCATCGGCGAGGCACCCGCCTCACACCGTCACGCTCACAACGGGAGACCCGATGACGCAGTCCACCGCGACAACTCCGACAGCCTCGGCCACGACGACGCCCTCCGGGCTCCCGTCGCTCCACCTGATCCGGGTCGTCTTCTCCCTGATCTGGGTGGCACTGGTCTTCGCGACCTCCGCCTCGCTCGTGTCGACGGACAGTCCCACGGCGATCGCGGCCGTGCTGCTCGTCGTCTACCCCCTGTGGGACGTGATCGCCACGGTCCTGGAGCGTCGCCTGGCCGGCACCGGCTCCACGAGCCGCGTCAGTACCGTCAACATTGGCCTCGGCCTCGCCACCACCGCCGGAATGATCGTCGCCGTCGTCTCGACCATCGGGACGGCTCTGCTCGTGTTCGGCGTCTGGGCCCTCCTGTCCGGAGCCCTGCAGCTCGTCGTGGCGATACGGCGCCGGCGCACCGTCGGTGCCCAGTGGCCGATGGCCATCAGCGGCGGACAGTCCGTCCTCGCCGGTGCCACCATCGCCGCCACGTCCGCCTCGGCGACGAGCAACCTGTCCACCGTGGCCGGATACTCGGCGTTCGGCGCCTTCTGGTTCCTGGTCTCCGTCATCGCCCTGAGCATCCGCGGCCGACGCGAGAAGCGTTGACCGTCGCCGTTGGAACCACTGCCTCTCCAGTCGACTCCTGTCGGTGGTTGTGCGGCCTGTTGACGGCTGAGGATGCCGCTTCTCTGTTCTGCCGCGACATTCGGAAATCCGTCCGAAACTTTTGAAGCAGGGTAGAAGAAGCAGAAGGGGACATGATGGCAACCCCCACATCCATCGAGCCGCCTCCTGAGCGCCGGCCCCGGCGTTCGCGCACCCGCACCGCACTCGCTCTCGGTATGGCCGGCCTGCTGGCCTCGGCCGGTGTCACCGCCCTCACGGGCACCGCCGAGGCCGCGAGCACCCTTGGCGCGGCGGCCGCCGAGAAGGGCCGCTACTTCGGCGCGGCCGTCGCCGCCAACCACCTGGGAGAGGCGCCGTACGCCTCGACGCTCAACACCGAGTTCAACTCGGTGACGCCGGAGAACGAGATGAAGTGGGACGCCACCGAGCGCACCCGCGGCAGCTTCACCTTCGGCTCCGCCGACCAGATCGTGAACCATGCCCAGAGCCGGGGCATGAAGGTCCGCGGCCACACACTCGTCTGGCACTCGCAGTTACCGAGCTGGGTCGCGGGACTCGGTACCGCCGACCTCAGATCGGCGATGAACAACCACATCACCCAGGTCATGCAGCGCTACAAGGGCAAGATCCACTCCTGGGACGTCGTCAACGAGGCATTCCAGGACGGCAACAGCGGCGCCCGCCGCAGCTCGCCCTTCCAGGACAAGCTCGGCAACGGCTTCATCGAGGAGGCGTTCCGCACCGCCCGCGCCGCGGACCCGGCCGCCAAGCTCTGCTACAACGACTACAACACCGACGGCGTCAACGCGAAGAGCAATGCCGTCTACAACCTGGTCAGGGACTTCAAGTCCCGTGGCGTGCCGATCGACTGCGTGGGCTTCCAGTCCCACTTCAACAGCGCCTCACCCGTTCCGTCCGACTACCAGGCCAACCTCCAGCGCTTCGCCGCTCTCGGCGTCGACGTACAGATCACCGAGCTGGACATCGAGGGCTCGGGCACGGCCCAGGCCAACAACTACGGCAATGTGGTGCGGGCCTGCCTCGCCGTCTCGCGCTGCACCGGCATCACCGTCTGGGGCGTCACCGACAAGTACTCCTGGCGCGCGAGCGGCACACCGCTGCTGTTCGACGGCAACTACGCCAAGAAGCCCGCGTACGGCGCGGTGCTGAGCGCACTCGGCGGCTCCCAGCGGCGCCTGTACGGCGACGTACAGCAAGGCCGAGGAGTGGAGTGACCGCTTCAACGGCAAGGTCACCATCACCGCCGGGAGTTCGGCCATCGGCGGCTTCACCGTCATGAAGAACGGCAACAGCGCGGCCCCGGCGGTCGGTTCCTGCACGGCGTCCTGACCGGTTCCGGATGGGTTCGGAGTCCGGCGCGGGCGCCCGCGCCGGACTGCCGACCTCGTTCAGGCGGTGCGCAGCGTCCGCTTGGCGAGCTCGTACGCCGGCAGCATCGCCCGGTGCTCGTCGGTGTCCATCCCGCCGAGGTGGATGACGACCGGGCCCTGCTTCGTGGTGACGGCCAGCGCGGACTCCTCCTTCGTCTCCTCCAGGAGCTCGCTCGTGACCAGGTACTTCACCTCGGTACCGGTGAGCCCGCCCGCCTCGAACGCGCTGTACTTGGCCTTGCTCACGCCCTTCTCCGCTGTGAGGAATGCCTCCAGCACGGCTCGGGCGTCGTCGTCACCCGCCTTGCCCTTCCAGACACGGATGAAGCCGATGTTCCCCGCCGGCTTGGCGTCGACCTCGCAGGCGGCGACGACCGGGTCCTGGCGCAGGATCGCGTCTAGCACCTCCTGGGCCGCCTCGCCCCCGCCCTCCGTGGAACCCTCCTCCCCGGTGTCGATGGCCTCCGCCTCCCAGTCCTCGGCGATGTCGAACGTCACGGGAAGCGGGCACGCCGAACCGGCCGCGCCGATCGTGCCCCCGCTCTTCACCGCCGTATCGCCCGCATCCGATGTGCCGTCCGCGGCCGCGTCGGCCGACGCCGACGTCCTCGCGTCGTCCTCCGCCGCCCCCGAACAACCCGTCAGCACCACGGCCAGCAAAGCCACCTGGGCCAGCCGACGTCGTACGGATCCCGCCCCCACCAGCATCTTTCCCGCTCCCCTCCCGATCTTGCTCAGGCGGCACACAGTATCCGAGACCACTGACAGCGCCGACCGGGCCCTGCGGCATCATGAGGCGATGACCTCGCTGACCTTCGAGCGCCACTGCGACGAGATCGTCTCCCAGACCGAACAGCTCACCGCGCACGTGCGCGACGCGGACATGAAGGCCCCGGTGCGCACCTGCCCCGGCTGGAACCTCGGCCAGCTGCTGCGGCACGTGGGCGGTGACCACCGCTGGGCGGAGGAGATCGTCCGGACCCGGTCCACCGGGCCGGTCCCCGACGGCCTGGTCAACGACCTCACCGCCTACACCGACGAGGACGCCGCCGTCCTGATCCCGTGGCTCACCGAGGGCGCGGCCCGCCTCAGCGCCACCCTCCGCGCCGCCGGACCCGACGCCCGGGCATGGAACCCCTCCGAGGAGGGGTCGGCGCCGGTGGCGTTCTGGGCGCGGCGCATGACGTACGAGACCGTCGTGCACCGCGCGGACGCGGCGCTGGCGGCCGGGGCCGTGTTCGTGCTCGACGACGATCTCGCCGTCGAAGCGGTGGAGGAGTGGCTGGAGTACTCCACCTTCCCCGAGGCGTTCGAGCACCGACCGGACCTGCCCGACCTGCTCGGCCCCGACCGCACACTGCACTTCGACGCCGCCGACGCCGGACAGTGGCTCGTCGACCTCACCGGCGAACGGCCCGTCTGGCGCCCGGGATCCGACGAGGCCACCGCCACCGCACGCGGCCCGGCGACGGATCTGCTCCTCTACTTCTACAAGCGCCCCGCACCCGCCATGGAGATCAAGGGCGACGAGGCACTGCTCGACCTGTGGCGGACTCGCGCGGGGTTCTGGCTGGAGGCGCCGGAGGGGTGAGCCAGACAGCGGGGGTGGCGGCCGCGTGGGCTTAGCCGGCGGTGCGCGTCACCACGTTGATGTTGAACGCGTGTGCGCCCAGACCACCCGCGATGCCCATAAAGAGCAGCGCGAAGTGCTCCTGCCCGCGTGCCGTGGTGATGCCCCCGATGTCGAGCTGGGACGACGTTGGCCAGCCCAGGTCGGTGAGCAGGCGGCCGGTGGTGCGCTTGGCCTCGGGGTCGTCGCCGGAGAGGAAGACGGTGCTGGGGCCGTCGAGGCTGTCCGGGGCGATCATGACCGTGGAGTCCATCGTGCACAGTGTCTTGACGACGGGGGTGAGGGGAAATGCCTCCTGGATCTGTTCGCCCAGGCTGCTGTTGGGGTGCGAGAGCTCGGTGTAGTCGTCGGAGAGACCGACGCCCACGTCGATCAGGAGCTTGCCCGCGAGCACCGTTTCCCCGATGGAGCGCAGCACCTCCACCGAGACGGTCCCCGGGGTGGCGTTGACCAGTACCTCCGCGTGGGTCGCCGTCTCGCCGAGGCCCGCCACCGGCAGGCCGAGGCCGGTCCGTTCCTTCGGTTCACGCGAACCGAGCAGCACATCGTGCCCTGCGGTCCGCCAGCCGTGGGCCAGCGCTCGTGCGACATTGCCGGTGCCGAGAATTCCTATACGCATGGTCCGACGCTATGCGGGGGCGCGACCCGGTGGATCGGGCGGCGGACCCGGATGGACCGGCACCAAGGTCGTACTCCTGAGGCCTCACTCACGCCAGGATTTGCCGAAATGGCAATCCTCTTTGTCGTCTGTCGAAGTGTCCCGCAGGCTTCATGAGCAGGGGACCGGGCTGCCGCCCGAGTCCCGTCCACGCACCTGCGCATCCGGAGGCGACATGACCGAGACCCATCCCCAGACGGCCGCCGACTTCTGGGAGGCCCGCTACCGCGACGGCGGTCGGTTGTGGAGCGGTCGGCCCAATTCGCTGCTCGTGCGCGAGGTCAGCGACCTCCCGCCCGGCCGGGCCCTCGACCTCGGATGCGGCGAAGGGGCCGACGCGGTGTGGCTCGCCTCGCGCGGCTGGCGGGTCACCGGCGTCGACATCTCCCACACGGCACTGGAGCGCGCCGCTCTGCATGCCGCCGAGGCCGGCGTCGGCGACCGTACGGTCTGGGAACGCCACGTCCTGGGCGAGACGTTCCCCGTGGGCCCGTTCGACCTGGTCAGCGCACAGTTCCTGCAGTCGCCGGTCGAGCTGGACCAGCAGCGGGTCCTGCGGCAGGCCGCCGACGCCGTCGCGGCGGGCGGCACCCTGCTGGTCGTCATGCACGGGGGCTGGCCGTCCTGGCAGACCGAGCCGCCCTTCGATGCGGAGTTCCCGACGTTGCAGAGCGTCCTCGACGAACTCGCGCTGCCGGAGGCGGATTGGACCGTGGAGACGCTGGAGGCCGTGCGCAGCCCGCACAGGTCCCCCGACGGCGAGGAAGGCTTCCGGTACGACAACGTGTGGCGCATGCGCCGCGCCGCCTGACGTACCCGGCTGCACCGACACCTCGCCTAGTGCCCGGCGTATGGCCTGACTTGTCTACCGCTCCATATTCATGCAGGTCAGGGCCATGCTTCGCGATGAAGTAAACGCTTCAGGTCGATTCCGGGTCGAATTCACTCTCGCGTATCGTCTGCCGCGCCCCAACTGTCGGGGATAGGAAGGTCATTTCGGGCGCTCTGTGGATGTAAGGGTGGTTGGAAGGTGGAGGGCGGCAGGGGCGGAGAGTTTCGAGCGCACTCACAAGTACCGTCCGGTGTGTCCTTTGCGGAGCGGGCTGATGCAACGTGGCAGCCACGGGTTGGATCCGGTGCCACTCAATGGACTTGTTTCCGATGACGCATCATGTGGAGTGCGTCGCGATCCTTGAACCGGTGGCTAAGGGCTCCTGACCTGCGGTTTTGCTCGCGCGCATTATGTGCGGTGTGGGCGTTACGGGCGATATCTTGACGCTGAAATGACGCTCGTGACGCTCATATGACGCTCGTTCTGATGGGGTGTCAGGCGTGTTGGAGTGCTGGTCGGGCGACCTGTGGCGGCGGGGAAAATGGGTGGCTCTTCTGCTAAAGGGGCCCCTGCGTCCCGACGGAACGCGGGATCCCGGGACAGCCATATCGACGCGGCGTGCGGCACGTTGGTTCGGGTGGTGAGCGTCAGAGATTCGAGAGTCCCCGATAGCCCTCCTTGTGAGCCGGCGTACGTTCCATCCTGAGGGCATGGCTCACATGGCGTATTCGACGATCTCGAAAGAGGCGCCGGAGGGCGGAACGCCGAGCCACTCCTTCACCGGGGTGCCGGTGTTGGTCGCGCGCACGGCGATCCGGTCCCGGTCGAACAGCAGCTCCTTGACCTCCCGGTCGAGGTCTGGAACGGCGTCGATTTCGTGCTTCAGGACCGGGATGACGTCGTCGGCGATGAACTCGTCCATGCCGGCGAGCTCGTGGCGTTGAGCGCCGCCACGTAGCGCAGGTACCACTCCTTGAGGGCCGGGTCGGTCATCAGGTTCTCCTTTTGGGTCGTCGGTCCCGCGAGGGGGCCGTCGGGAAGCCGCGGGGACTGGTGCCCCGCTCGACTCACCGCTGACGTTAGGAACGGCGATGGTGGCCGCCCAGAGTCCTCTTGAGCCCGGGGGGTGACAGGGCACCCCCTGAGGAACGTCCTGCTTGGTGGCGGAAGCTTCGGAACCGGGCGCGTCAGCGAGTCCGGCCGTGCAGGTGACGTTCACCATCGCCTCATGAGGGTGACCGTCACCGGCACAAGGCCGAGAGCAGTGCGGCGCCCGCGATCGCCGCGATACCGCCGATGAGCAGTGGCGTGCTGTCCGTGGCGAGGTCGACGACAATGCCGCCGACGACCGCGCCGAGGGTGCTGCCGAGGTTGGAGGCGGTCACAAGGACCCCGCCGATCTGCTCCAGCTGTGTCGGCCGGGTCCGGGATCCCCAGCTCATCAACGTGGTCGGCACACCGCCGAACCCGAAACCCATACCGCTGCCGCGGTGAACAGGCCGCCCATCGAACTGCTGGCAACGAACATGAGGAGCATCCCGACGCCGACTACTCCCGGGAACAGGAGCACGCCCACTCGGGGGCGCACGGTCGGCCAGGGGGCCGCTGAGAGCTGTGCCGAGGAAGAGAGCGATGCCGAAGACGAGCAGCAGCACGGCGAAGCCACCACTGTCGATCCCGGACAGGCTCTCGGCGGCCGGTCGAGGAAGTGGCCATGCTCGCCGGCGTCAGTGCGGACTACTACCTGCAACTGGAACGGGGCCGCGACCGTAACCCGTCACCCCAGGTGCTCGAGTCGATCGCTCGCGTCCTGCACCTCGACGACGAGGCCCTTGCCCATATGCTCACGCTCGTCACGGACGTTCCCCGCCGGCGCAGGCGCCGACCGCGTCAGCGGACTCCGCCGCCGGGCGCGCTGAAGCTGTTGGCTTCCCTCGTCCAGCCCGCGTACATCGAGAACCGGTACTTCGACGTACTGGCGTCCAACGCCCTGGCCCGAGCCGTCGACCCCCGTCTGACCGTCGGTGGCAACCAGCTCCGGGAACTCACCGGAGAGCTCACACCGGCCAGCCCCCGGTTCCGTCAGCTCTGGGCCAAGCATGAAGTGCGGGGGCAGACCGGGGGCGTCGTACGTTTCGACCACCCACAGGGCGGGGACCTCGCGCTCAACCGGGAGCGCATGAGCATCGCCGGTGCCGAGGGCATGATGCTTGTCGTGTTCCACCCGGAACCCGGATCCAGCGACGCGGACAAGTTGAAGCTACTGGCCTCTGCAGCCATGCCCTCCCCGACCACCTCGCACAAGGAACTCGCATGACCACGATCGGAATCATCGGAGCAGGCCACGCATCCGGGCCACGATCCTGCTGCACAGGAGCCGGCCCGCCGGGGCCCCGGACCGCCTGGCGCTGCCGGTCTCGAGCGACTTCCCCGAGGCGGTCGAGCTGGTGACCCGGCTCAACGACCAGTTCGGGTACGACATCGTCGACAGCGGCCCGTTGAGCGAGTCCTGGCGGTTCGGCCCCGGTACCCCCGCGTGGCGCCGTGCCGATGGTACGAGGGAGGGGGGACAGGGCCGCGAGGAACTCGTCCGCAACCTGAAGGCAGCGACCCGGCCGCGACCGGAACAGTAAATGTTCTTGGCCGGCTTCGCGGAGACCCTGGCGGCCGGCGTCGACCCGCCGTGGGGTGACAAGAACCCAGGCGGAGTGTCCCTGTTCGGGTAGGGGCGAAGGCGGTACGGGCACCCTCTCGCGGATCATGGGAGTGTCGAAGTCGCATGAACACTCGCCAAGTCCGTGCCTGCTCCCGCACATCCCTCGTGCCCGTGGCGCCGCTGCTCGAGGTGCGGGTGCTGGGCATCGAGGAGACCCACCGGGGACACACGAAGTGGGAACAGGACCACCACCGAGCTGACTTGGCGCGAGTACATCACCCACGTGGCCATCGACATGTCGGCCACCCGAAAGCCAGGCCGCACCCGACTAGCTGGAACGCCCTGTGTGCGTCAGTCGCGCGTCCGATTTGGCAGCCAGCATTCCAGTGCCGTGTCGGCGATGTCCTGGAGTTCGTCGCGGCCGAGACCGCTGGCGGCCTGGACGGCGATGCCGAACGCCACCGTCATGATGTATCGGGCGAGCCGTCGGGGGTCGGCGTCGCGCGGCAGATCGCCCTCGTCGACGGCCCGCTGGAAACGCTCCTCAACGCGTAGAGCCGAACTGTTCCGCCACTCGACCAGCATGTCGTGCGCCGGCCGCCCCACTTCGCTCGACGCCAGCGCGCCCTGCACGCCCAGGCATCCCTCGGGGCCGCCGGGGCGCGTCGTGGTCCGAACCGCCCCGCGGAGAATCGCCTCGGCCACAGCTCGCGCGGTCGGCTCCTCCAGGGCGCGCATCCCGTAGTCGGCCGGGCCCTCGGTGTAGCGCTCCAGAGCTCTGCGGAACAGTTCCTTCTTGTCGCCAAAGGCTGCGTACAGGCTTGGCTTCGTGATGCCCATGGCCTTGGCCAGACAGGTGAGGCTGACCCCCTCGTATCCCCGTTCCCAGAACACCTGCATGGCGCGCTCGAGCGCCTCGTCGATATCGAATTCCCGAGGCCGACCCATGACGACGCTCCGTGAACCAGCCATCTCTGCAGCGTACTCCACCCCCTGAGCAGCGATCGGTACCGAATTCCGTACCGATTGGAATGGAATCTTGTGCCCTCGGCTCCTCCTCCCGGCGGCAGTCGTCACGGAGGTTCGTGGAAGGCGTCATCGCAGGTCGATCGCCGTCCGAGTGCACGTACTCCGCGGTTCGGGGTGACGCGGAGGTCGGCCGGTCGGTCACGCGGGAGCACCTGCTGTCGGTGGTTTCCCGGGGCTGCGTGCGGCACGGCCCGCGTCGCTCAGGTGACAACTTCTATTCCACTCGGAATAGAAGTCTCAGAGTCGAGGTTCCCCCTTCGAGGCAGCTGCCCCGACGAGAGCGCGGGAGCCTCCCACGTCATCAGTACCTATCACCGCCCGATCCAGGGCGAAGGAAAGGCATCATGTCTGACACCGACCTGCGCGACATCGAAGCGCTCGACGCCCGTAAGTCCGACGGCATCGCTGTTGTCACCGGCGCCAGCCGCGGCATCGGGGCGGCGATCGCCAGCCGTCTCGGCGCCGACGGGTACACAGTCGCAGTCCACTACCGCCAGGACGAGGCTGCCGCGGCCGACGTCGTCGGGAAGATCATCGCGGCCGGTGGCACGGCGTTCTCCTTCGCCGCCGACCTGGCCGAACCCGACACCGGCACCGCCTTCTGGGCTGCCTACGACGCGGCAGCGGGCGCGCTGCGCGACGTGCCCGTGCGGGTGCTGGTGAACAACGCCGGGATCGTCGTGAACGGTGTCATCGAGGAGACCTCCGCCGAGGACTTCATCCGCCTGCAGCAGATCAACACCACCGCGCCGTTCCTGATCATCAAGGCCGCCCTGCCGCGCCTGGCCGACGGCGGACGCGTGGTGAACGTCTCCACGGGCGCCACCCGCATCCCCATACCCGGCATCATCGGATACACCATGTCCAAGGGAGCCCTCGAAGCTCTCACCCTCCCGCTCGCCCAGCACCTCGGCCCACGCGGCATCACCGTCAACGCCATCCGCCCCGGCACCACCGACACCGACATGAACGCCGACTGGTTGCGCGGTAACTCCGAGGCTGTCGCCAACATCGTCGGGCTGCGCGCGCTCCGCCGCATGGGAGGACCCGCCGACGTCGGCGACGTCGTCGCCCTTCTCGCCTCCCACGACGCCCGGTGGATCACGGGCCAAATCATCGACGCCACTGGCGGCGAGCGCCTGTAGGCGGTACCCCTCCGGGGACACGGGCGAGATCCGAGTCGCGACACAGCCGACACCCGACGAGAACCCGGCCGCCGGTCGGGCTCTCGGAGGTGCGGTGACTCCGGGTGGGGCGAGGGTCGGTTGCGGGCGTCACATTCCGGGTTGTCGTATGGCCTGGGCGTCGATCAGGTAGTTCATCTCGTAGAAGCGTCCGTCACGGACCTTGTGCGGGCTCGTTCTGATGGAATGTCAGGCGTGGTGGGATGCGGGCGTGTTGGGATGCTTGCCAGGCCGTCCGTAGTGGCCGGGGAAACAGGTGGCTCGTCCGCGGAACGGGGCCCTGCCTTGGCCGGTGGGCCCAGGCCAGCGGGATCGACGCGGCATGCGGCATGCCGGTCAGGGCGAGCGTCAGCGGCCCGGCGTTCGCGGGGCTGCGAAGGATTGGCGCGGCGGACCGATCCAGGCCGTGTATCGAAAGTGGATCTTGGACTGTGAATGATCACAGTTCATGGGTCGGGGTGATCTCACGGACGAGCAGTGGGCGGTGTTGGAGCCGTTGCTACCGAAGGGTATGAGGGCGGGGCGGCCGCCCGTCCGGTCCCGGCGGCAGTTGATCGACGGCATACGCTTCCGAGTTCGGACCAGGGTTCCGTGGCGGGACGTCCCCGTCGAGTACGGACCGTGGGGCCGGGTCTACGACCTCTTCCGCAGGTGGCAGCGGAACGGAACCTGGCAGCAGATCCTTACCCGGCTCCAGTCCCTGGCCGACGCGAAGGGTGCGATCACGTGGGACCTGACCGTCGACTCCACGGTCTGCCGCGCCCACCAGCACGCGGCCGGAGCCCGAAGGCAGGGTGGCCTGCAGAAGGAACCACCGGGCGGTGTCTTCGCCGAGCCCGGAGACCACGGACTGGGACGCTCACGCGGCGGGTTCACCACCAAGCTGCACCTCGCCGTCGAACAGGGCCAAAAGCCCATGTCGATCGTGATCACGGCCGGGCAACGCGGGGACTCGCCGCAGTTCGAACCCGTACTGGAGAAAGTCCGCGCGCCCCGCATAGGGCCGGGCCGGCCACGTGTCCGTCCCCGTCGGGTCCGCGCCGACAAGGCGTACGCCTCCCGCAGAAACCGCGCTTACCTGCGGCGCCGCGGAATCCGCTGCACCATCCCCGACAAGGCCGACCAGGCACGCAACCGCCAGAAGCTCGGCTCCCGCGGCGGCCGACCACCACGTTTCGACCCGGCCGACTACCGCAAGCGCCACGCGGTCGAGTGCGGGATCAACCGCCTCAAGAGGCACCGCGCCGTCGCCACGCGCTACGACAAGCTGGCGGTCCGCTACGAGGCGACCGTCCTGATCGCTGCTATCAACGAGTGGCTGTGATCGGCACCCGTCGCGCGACGGCCTCGAAGCAGGGCTGCGTGACCTGAAGGCGGCCGCGGAAGCCGGTACTCAGGACCGCCGGAACCGACAGACCGGCGACACCCCGCCGAACGGGCTGCTCATCCGGGGGGTTGTAGCGTGACCGGATGAGGAGCGACGTATATCGGGACGTGGGCGAGGCCGCCTGGTCGTGGGTGCTGGACCACGTGCGCGAGGCCGAGGGCCCATGGCTCGTGCAGGCGGTGGTGGAGGGCGGTCCGGAAACCGTGTCGCCGCCACAGGACCGCGATTCGCTGTACGCGGGGATCGCCGGCTTGGCCCCGGTGCTGGCCGAGATCGCGCAGTACCGGGAGCTGAGCGCGCGGGAAGCGGCACTGGCGACCGGCATCGTGACCAGGCTGTCGGCACAGGCCGGGCAGCGAACGGAACCCTCGCTGTACGACGGCCTCGCAGGCGACGCAACGGCGCTCAGACTGCTCGCCCCGGGCGAGGAAGCGGTGGCAATGCGGCGGCTGGCCGCCCTGACGACCGGCGACGGATGGAAGACCACCCTCGATTTCGAACCGGGCTCCGACGCGCCCCTCACCGACGTCATCATGGGGACCGCGGGCGTCGTGATGACGGCGGTCTGGGCGAAGAGCGAGTTCGCAGAGGCGATCGCGACCACGGGAGGCGAGGCGCTGCTGCGGGCGGCGGACCGTACGGAAGCGGGCCTCGACTGGGGCATGACGCCGGGGAGACCGTCGAGGGCACCGAACTACTCGCACGGAACCGCCGGCATCGCGGCCGCACTGGCGGTCGCGGGCACCGCCCTGGACCGTCAGGACTTCATCGAGGCCGCGGTGGAAGGCGCCCGGCACGTCCTCTCGGTGGGGTCCTTGGAGGACGCCGGTTTCGTCGTCCCGCACACGATCCCGCCGTCGAAACGGGAGGTGGAACCAGTGACGTACACGTGGTGCCACGGCCCGGCGGGCACCTCGCACCTGTTCACCGCACTGGCGCACGCAGGGGTCGTCGAGGTGGCGGGCCATGACGTCGACGAACTACGGCACCGCTGTATGACCTCGATCCTCACCTCGGGCCTGCCGCAACGCCTCCGTCCCGGCTTCTGGGACAACGACGGCCGCTGCTGCGGAACGGCAGGCGTCGGAGACGTCCTGCTAGACGCCGCCCAGGACTGCCGGGCGCCGCAGCGGAGGCAGACCCTGCTGCGGGCCGCGCACCGGATGGGCGATGCGCTGGTCGACCGGGTCATCAGGGATGATTCGGGCGCCCGTTGGCGCTTTCTGGAACACCGCGAGGACCCGCCGCTGCTGCCGCCCCAGACGACGTGGATGCAGGGCGCGGCAGGCATCGCGGCCTACCTCCTGCGCCTCGCCCGGTACGGCGAGAGCGGCCCCGACGCCCCGGTCGTGGACCGCCCGGACCAGTGGTGGGCCGTGCCGGCGCACCTGCGGAGTACTCGCACGGACTCATGAGCGAGTGGTGGCCTCATTCGCAGCACCTCAACGGGACCGAAGGCGCCGGCAGCCTGGTCCGGGTACTCGCGGGAGGGGGGAACCGCATGGACCGGCGTGGAGGGGAACGCACGTTCAGCCTGCCGCTGGAGACGCCTGACCTTCATGTCATTGACGGGCTTGCACGGGTAGCCCTCCAGCATCCCTCCGTAGGTCCAAGACATTCGCAGCTCGGTGAGTTCGATCGAACATCCAGACGAGAGGGCTATGTGGCTCAGTGACATGCCGACACCCTATGTGCAAGATTCACTTCCGATACACGGCCTAGTCAGTCCCGCGGTCCAGGACGCGGCGGGCCGCTTCGGCCTCTGCTGCCGGCGGTGACAGTTCGTCCAGGGTGTCGAGCTCATCATCCGCTTCCAGTTCCCGTTCCCAGGCCGCCGCAAGGCGTTCTTGCTCCTGGCGCGGTTTGGCGCCGATGGCCTCGCGCGACTTGGGGTCCAGGGCTGCCAGGAATCGTCCGACCGGGTCCGTGGTCATACGGTGCTCCTTGCCGCAAGAAGGGGTGACGCCCTGCCCCAGCATGACTGAACACTCACCCGCCTGCCGCCTGACACTGCCGGGGAACACCCCGTTGGCCTCTTCGCGGCCGGATCAGAGGCGGCTGGCAGACCAACACGGATCAGCGCGAGTGCCGGGCCGAGCAGCTTCTCGCCGTCGGGTCTGGAGCCCATGTCCGGTTGCTGCACCCCGAACGGAAGCTGCCCCACCCGCACCGCCGCCGAGGTCGTCTACAAGGTCGAGGGCATCGGCAGCGCGCACTGCCAGGGTGTCGTGTGTCGTCACCGATGCCGTGCGTGCTTTCGATGGCGTCACGGCCGTGGAGCTCGAGATCGGGACCGGGCTGGTCACCGTGACGACTGCCGCCGAGGCCGGTGAGGCGTTCGACGCGCTGATCGCCGCGACCGTCGACGAGGCGGGCTACGACTTCGCGGGCCGCGTGCCCGCGTGAACCCCTGACCGTGCCGGGTGTCACCCGGCCCCGGCCCGGTCACCCCCCTTCAATGCCCGCGCTGACGAACGGATTCAGCGCCGCGTTCCTCGACGCCGCGATCATCGCGGCTGTCGGCGGAATCGTCACCCTCCTGGCCATGCGCACCGAGAGGTCCGTCGCGGCAGCGCAGCCCCAGCCGCAGGCGGAAGAGCGGATGGGCGTCAAGTAGGGGAACGCCGCCGTAAGCGGTACGGAAGCAACCACACCACGGCGTCCGCTGTCCCGCCGGGGCGGCGGACGCCTAGCCCTCGAAGGGATCCGACGATGATGCGATGGCCGACGCCGTCCGGCCGTCGGGGAACGCAGGAAGAACCAGCGGCCTCCTGGGCCGCACTGTGCAGAGGGGCCGATCATCCCCTGACGCGTATGGCGGCTGTCGCCCTGCTCCAGGCCCTGGCCTCGTATCTCGGCGAAGCTCGGTCGGCGAACTGTTCCTGCCCGACCTCCCGCGGCTGAGGGCACGGAGCGGGGTCGGTCATGCGGCCGGTCGGCGGCTCCAGCCGTGCGTGTGGCGGCCCCATAGGGTCAGGGCCGCTCGAGTTTCACGGCGACCGCGGCCATAACAACTCCCCGAGACCCAGCCCGTCCGGCGTGGCGCGAAGAGCAGCGCGCCAGTCGGACCCGCCGGTGCGGCGATGCCGACGGCCACAAGTGGGAGAGGCCGCAGTCCAGGACGGTCTCGAACGGCGCGCCGAGATCGGCCGGTTCGCGGTCGTCATGGCGTAGGAAGCGCGCCGTGGGCCGCGAGCCCGTGCCTTGTCCTCGACGGTGCACAGGGCGCGGGCGACGAGCAGCATCTGCGCTGGTTCGTCCGGGCCACGGTGGACGAATGCGGCCGTCTTCCTTACGATCCGGCTCCCGCCGGGAAGGGCAGACGCGGCGCTTTCCCGCCGTTTCGACGTCCGGCATTCGCGCGCATCCCGCAGCGGCTCTGAACTGCTGGGTCAGGACACGTCGCGGCGTACGCTCGTGGTGACGGCGAGTACCGCGAAAACGACGGTGTAGACGGCGAGGACGGCGCCGCCGCCCCAGCGCGGCAGCAGGTCCGCGGTCGTCATGGCCTCGGTCCCGGCGCCGAGCGCCCGCCCGGCGTTGAACGGCAGCCAGCGGGCGAGGTCGCCGATCAGCTGGCCGACGATGCCTTCGACGAGGGCGACCCACGCCAGTGCGACGGCGACCGCGCCGACGAGGCTGCGGACGAGCGCGCCGACCCCCACCCCGATCGCGGCGAACGCCGCGTTCCAGGAGATGCCGCCGCCGATCGTGGTCCACATCGACGAGTCCGACCACTCGAAGGACACTCCCTTGTCCGCCCACCAGGCGGCGGCGACGCCGAGACCGACGAGGCTGCTCAGCACGCCGGACACCGCGCCGAGGACGCCGTGGACGACGAGCTTGGCGCCGATGACGCGGCCGCGTGCGGGAGTGCTCAGATAGGTGTCGGTGATCGTCTTGTGCCGGTACTCCCCGGCGACCGCGAGGATCCCGAAGACCAGCGTGAGGATCGAGGTCACGCCCACGTGCGCGAGCGCGCCGCTCTGCGCGGCCGTGTCGAGCGCTTTGTCGGTGCCGGTGGAGACCACCAGGCCGCTGACACCGGCGATCATCAGCAAGGGAGATGCGGCCAGGAGGAGCCAGGGGCTGCGGACCGTGCGCAGCTTCAGTGCTTCGGTGCGGATCAGGGTGTGCATGTCGTTCGTTCCTCGCGCTCAGCGGTGGGCCGGTGCCGTCGTGGCGCCGGTCGCGGGGTCGGTGTCCGGGGCCGACGTCAGCCGGAGGAACGCGGCTTCGAGCGTCTCCCCCTTCGCGGTCAGCTCGGTCAGCGGTCCCGCGTAACGCAGCGTGCCGCCGGCGAGGATGACCACGCGGTCGACGGTCTGTGCCACCTCGCTCAGTACATGGCTGGACATCAGCACCGTGTGGCCCTCATCGGCCAGGTCGCGCAGCAGATCCCGCAGATCGGCCATGCCGGCCGGGTCCAGCCCGTTGGCGGGCTCGTCCAGGACGAGCACCTTCGGTTCGCCGAGCAGGGCCGCGGCCAGTCCCAGCCGCTGGCGCATCCCCAGCGAGTAGCCGCCCACGCGTCGGTGCCCGGAATCGGCCAGGCCGACCCGGTCCAGCACCTCCTCGACCCGCGAGCCCGGGATGCCTCCGGCCAGGGCGAGGATCCGCAGGTGATCGCGGCCGCTGCGGCCGGGGTGGAAACCGGTGGCCTCGAGGACCGCGCCGACGGCCCGCCTCGGCTCCGTCAGCTCGGCGTATCGGCGGCCGTCGATCAGGGCCCGGCCCGCGGTGGGCGTCACCAGGCCCAGGAGCATGCGCAGTGTGGTGGTCTTGCCGGCCCCGTTCGGACCGAGGAACCCGGTCACGACTCCGGGCTCGACGTCGAAGGTCAGGTCGTCGACCGCGGTCACCGTGCCATACCGCTTGGTCAGGCCGTCGATCGTGATGCCGCCGCTCATCGCGTCCGCCGGCACGGGATCGGTGGAATGGTCGCGTACATCGAAGGTCTTCCCTTCCCAGGTGCCAATGACTTGCTCTCGGCGCCCGGCATCGGGCGCCGACATCACCCTCCCGGGCCCGGCGTCGCGCGTCGTCGGGTCGGCACGGTAAGCGCGGCTACCGCGGACGCGGTGATCACGAGGACGGCTACCGCGCCCGCGGTACGTCCGGCTGCCGCGCAAGACCGACGGCGGTCCGTGGGAGGCCGCCTATCGTGAAGGCATGAACCCCCTCGCCCACCTGCGTCAGGCCGGCCGTCGGCATGCGCACCTGGCGGACGCGGCGATCGCCCTGGCTGTCTTCGCCGCCACCCTGCTCACCGCCTTCGCGGGGCGTTCTGCGGCGGCCGGGGGCCACAGCACCGCGGCGATCGTCGCCGCCGCGCTCGGCTGCGGCGTGCTGATCGGGAGGCGACGGCGCCCGCTGGTCGCCCTGGGGGTCAGCGCGGCGGCCGCGGAAGTCTTCCTCGCCGAGAGCGGCGGCAACAGCGGGGTACTGATCCTGCTCGCCCCGTTGATCGCCCTCTACACCGTCGCCGATCTGGTCGAACGCCGCCCCGGTCTGATCCTGGGCAGCGCAGCGGTGGCAGCGCTCGCCCTCCTCCACGTCGTGCACAAGCCGGCGTTGCTCGGCCCGCAGAACCTCGCGTTCATCGCGCTCGGCGGCCTGGCGATCGCGGCCGGAGACTCCTCTCGCAACCGCCGTGCCTACCTCGCCGAGGTCGAGCGGCGCGCCGAGCGCGCGGAACGGGAGCGCGAGCTGGACGCGCGGCGCCGGATCGCCGAGGAGCGGCTGCGCATCGCCCGCGACCTGCACGACGCCGTGGGGCACCAACTCGCGCTCATCAGTGTGCAGTCCAACGTCGCCGGGCAGGCCCTCGCCAGCGATACGGCGGCGGCGGGCGAGGCCATCGCCCATGTGAAGGCCGCCAGCCGCAAGGCCCTCGGGGAACTGCGCGACACCGTCAGCCTGCTACGACAGCCCGGAGACCCCGCCGCCCCCACCGCGATCCCCGCGCCAGGACTGGACGGCCTCGACGAACTCCTCGCCTCGCTGCGCACCTCCGGCCTGGGCATCGACCTGCGCGTCGACGGCAAGGCGGTACCCCTGGCACCCGCGGCCGATCTCACCGCGTACCGCGTGATCCAGGAGTCACTGACCAACGTCTACAAGCACTCCAGCCGACAGCAGGCACGCCTGACGCTCAGCTACGACCGGCACGAACTGCGCATCAGCGTCGACGACCCGGGAGGCGAGCGCACCGCCGACGGGCATGCCGACGCCGCCCGCCCGGTGCCGGCCGGTCGGCACGGCATCGCCGGCATGCGCGAACGGGTCCTGGCACTCGGCGGGCACTTCACCGCCGGCCCGCGCCCGGGCGGAGCGTTCCAGGTGATGGCGGACCTGCCCTACCAGCCCCTCGACCTCGCCCCGGAGCCCGCGCCGTGACCATCCGTGTAGTCATCGCCGACGACCAGCCCCTCGTGCGCACCGGTTTCAAGGCCCTGATCGAGCCGGCGCCGGACCTGGAGGTGGTCGGTGAGGCCGGTGACGGACGCGAGGCGGTGCGACTGGCCAAAGCCGCGCAGGCGGACCTGGTGCTGATGGACATCCGCATGCCGGTCCTGGACGGCCTCGCGGCGACCCGCCTGATCACCGGGGACGAGGACCTCGCCGGGGTGAAGGTCCTGATCCTGACCACCTTCGAGATCGACGAGTACGTCTTCGAAGCACTGCGGGCCGGGGCCAGCGGCTTCCTGGGCAAGAGCGCCGACGCGGAGGAGCTCCTCCAGGCGGTCCGCACGGTCAGCCGCGGCGACGCACTGCTGTCTCCCGCCGCGACCAGAACCCTCATCAGCCGCTTCCTCGCCACTCCCGCCGCACCGCAGCCCCTGGACGAGGCGGCCCGTCGCGGTCTGGACGCGCTCACCGGGCGCGAACGGCAGATCACCACACTCGTGGCGACCGGTCTGTCCAACGACGAGATCGCCGCGCAACTCGTCCTCAGCCCCGCCACCGTCAAGACCCACGTCAACCGAGCCATGGTCAAGGTCGGCGCCCGCGACCGTGCCCAACTCGTCGTCTTCGCCCACCGCAGCGGCCTGGCCGAATCGCTGTAGCGCGAGGCTCCAGCGCATGCGACTCCAACGCCGCGCAGGGGTGGTACCCGGCGACTTGACTGTTCTCCATGCCGCTCGGGCGGGAGTGCCGGCTCGCGCGGTGGCGTCAGGCGGGTTGTGGGGTCGTGCGTCGGGCGCCCCAGTGGCGGGTACGTCGTCGCCCGACAGCCTGCCTATGACGTAGATGACGAACGAGACCGTCGTGACGTAGGGGCTGATGGGGATGCTGCTGCCCAGGGCGAGCAGGATGCCGCCCTCGATCGAGAGCACGGCGAACGTCACGGCGGGGATTCCGGTGGGGGTGGGGACGGCGGTGGGGGTGGCAGTGGGGGCGACTGACCTTCACAGGCTCCTCCACCGCAGTGGACAGCGCACTGGAGCGCCGGCGCGTATGTTCGGGATCTTGATCCGCTCAGTCGGTTACCGGCCATGCCGAACCCCCGCCAGCCCCCAGGAGCGCAGCGTTCAGTACTGCTCGGTCTCCACGAAGCCCGCGTCCGCGTTGTCGTCCGCGCCGAAGGCAGCGGCGGTCGGGTCGAACCCGGGCGGGCTGTCCTTCAGGCCCAGGCCCAGGCCGGCCAGCTTCGCCTTGACCTCGTCGATGGACTTCGCACCGAAGTTGCGGATGTCCAGCAGGTCCGCTTCGGAACGCGCCAGAAGCTCACCCACGGAGTGGACGCCCTCACGCTTGAGGCAGTTGTACGACCGAACGGTGAGCTCCAGCTCCTCGATCGGCAGTGCCAGATCAGCGGCAAGGGCTGCGTCCGTCGGGGACGGGCCCATGTCGATGCCCTCGGCGTCGATGTTGAGCTCACGGGCAAGCCCGAACAGCTCGACCAGCGTCTTACCAGCCGACGCCATGGCGTCACGCGGACGCATCGCCTGCTTGGTCTCGACGTCGACGATCAGCTTGTCGA
>NZ_BNBM01000012.1 GCF_014655715.1 Streptomyces lanatus
CGTACTCGGCGCCGAACAGCTCCTTGACCCGGTCGATCGCGATCTGCTCGGCGACATCGACGTGCTCGCAGCCGCCGTAGTAGCGCCTACCGGGGTAGCCCTCGGCGTACTTGTTGGTGGCGACCGAGCCCTGCGCCTCCATCACCGCGATGGGCGCGAAGTTCTCGGAGGCGATCATCTCCAGGGTGGACTGCTGACGCTCCAGCTCGGCATCGAGCGCGGCCGCGATGGCCGGGTCGAGCTCATGCAGGGGCGTGTTCAGAAGCGACTTGGACATAAGTGGATACGACTCCTCAGCCGGCGGAAAAGGCGGTGTACTCGTCGGCGGAGAGCAGGTCGGCCGGCTCGTCCGTGACACGTACCTTGAACAGCCAGCCACCCTCGAAGGGGGCGGAGTTCACCAGCGCCGGGTCGTTCACCACGTCCTCGTTGATCTCGGTGACCTCGCCGTTGACCGGGGAGTACAGATCGGACACCGACTTGGTCGACTCCAGCTCACCGCAGGTCTCACCCGCGGTCACGGTCGAGCCGACCTCGGGGAGCTGGGCGTAGACGACATCGCCGAGCGCGTTGGCCGCGAACTCCGTGATGCCGACCGTCGAGACGCCGTCCTCGGCGGTCGACAGCCACTCGTGCTCCTTGCTGTAGCGCAGCTGCTGGGGGTTGCTCATGGCCTGAATTCTCCTGTACGCGCGGGAGTGGTGATGAAGGGGGGACTGCTGGATACGTGTGTGATCAGCGGAGATGTGCGCGGGCTCACGCGGGCACCGCTGTCAGTCTCTTCTCGCGGCGCTACTTCTGCCGCTTGTAGAAGGGCAGCGCCACGACCTCGTACGGCTCATGGCTGCCGCGGATGTCCACACCGACGCCCGCCGTGCCCGGCGCCGAGTGCGCCGCGTCGACGTACGCCATGGCGATCGGCCTGCCCAGGGTGGGGGAGGGCGCACCGGAGGTGACCTCGCCGATGACCTCGCCGCCGGCCACGACCGGGTACCCGGCCCGCGGCACACGACGCCCCTCGGCGATCAGGCCGACCAGGACGCGCGGCGGGTTCTCGGCGGCGCGCTCGGCGGCCTCGGCGAGCGCCTCGCGGCCCACGAAATCGCCCTCCTTCTCGAACTTCACCACCCGGCCGAGCCCGGCGTCGAAGGGCGTCAGGGAGGTCGTCAGCTCATGGCCGTACAGCGGCATGCCCGCCTCCAGGCGCAGCGTGTCCCGGCAGGACAGCCCGCACGGGACCAGGCCGACGCCCTCGCCGGCCTTGGTCAGCGCCTGCCACAGCTCCACGGCGTGCTCCGGCTTCACGAACAGCTCGAAGCCGTCCTCGCCGGTGTAGCCCGTGCGGGCGATGAGCGCGGGGACGCCGGCGACGGTACCGGGCAGACCGGCGTAGTACTTGAGCCCGTCGAGGTCGGCGTCGGTGAGGGACTTCAGGATCCCCGGGGACTCGGGGCCCTGGACGGCGATCAGCGCGTAGGCGTCCCGGTCGTCACGGACCTCGGCGTCGAATCCGGCGGATCGTTCCACCAGGGCGTCAAGGACCACCTCGGCGTTGGAGGCGTTGGCCACGACCATGTACTCGGTCTCGGCGAGCCGGTAGACGATCAGGTCGTCCAGGATGCCGCCGTCGGCCTGGCAGATCATGGTGTAGCGGGCACGGCCGACCCCGACGGAGGCGATGTTGCCGACGAGGGCGTGGTTGAGGAGGGCGGCGGCCTGGGTACCGGTCACGGTGATCTCACCCATGTGGGAGAGATCGAAGAGCCCGGCCTTCGTGCGTACGGCGTTGTGCTCGTCGCGCTCGGAGGCGTAGCGCAGGGGCATGTCCCAGCCGGCGAAGTCGGTCATCGTCGCGCCGAGCGAGCGATGCAGGGCATCGAGCGCGGTATGACGGGGTGCGGTGCTGCTCATCGGACGTTTGTCTCCCAAGGCATGACGGGCGAGGTCGATCCTCCCCATCTGTCATCGGAACCTGAGAGGTTCGCCACGACCGCCACGGGGACGATCAGGACTTGCACCTTGGGTGGAGCCACCGCACAGGGGTGACCCGCTTTTCAGATGTGCCTCGCCCGCGCGGTAACGGGGCCTGAGAGATTCAAGGGAGGGACTTGCTCCTTCGGCGCCCCAGCGATGCACTGCTGCTGGGGACTCTCCCGCGCGGATTCAAACGGCCGGTATGCAGTTGGCGCCGCCATCATTGCATGCCGGGCCCGTCGACGGCAGGGCCATGTCTGTAACCGGCTTGTGGCAGGAAGCGAACGAAAAAACGAATGATCCTCTATTACCTTCTCTTTACGCTCAGTGGGGATGGGGACTCCTGACCCCGGAGGAGGACGATGACGGTGAACCGCACCACGGCGTACGCCACGACCTCGGGCCTGGCGCTGCCCAAGCAGCCCACGGCCCCCGCTGTCGAAGCCCACGCCCTGTGCCCCGCGCCCGTGGTCCGCGATCTGCGCGAGCGCTCCGGCCACAGCCCGCACGCCCTGCTCTTCGCCCCCAACGACCTCGTAGTGATCACCGGCCTGCCCGGCAGCGGCAAGTCCACGCTGATGAGGCGGACGGTGAAGGGCGTCCGCATCGACTCCCAGGACACCCGGGACCGCTGGGACGCCCGCATGCCCCGCTTCCTCCCCTACGCCGTCTACCGTCCCCTGGTCCGCCTCGCGCACTACGCCGGGCTGCGCCGAGCGCTGCGCGGCGGCGAGGGCGTCGTCGTGCACGACTGCGGCACACAGGCCTGGGTGCGCGACTGGCTGGCCCGCGAGGCCCGCCGCCGCGGCGGCACCCTCCATCTGCTGCTGCTCGACGTGACACCCGGCACCGCCCTGGAGGGCCAGCGCGAGCGCGGCCGCGGTGTCTCGCGCTACGCCTTCCTGCGCCACCGCAGGGCCGCCGCCCGCCTGCTGCACTCGGTCGAGAAGGGGCGCCTGCCCCACGGCTGCGACTCGGCGGTACTGATCGACAGGGAGGCGGCGGACACCCTGCGCAGGATCGGCTTCGCGGGGTGAGCGGCCGCAGTCCACGACGGCCCGGACACCGGATAGCCTTCTGAGCCACAGACGTGGTTCACAGCAGGCGGTCAGACAGATGGACTTCCCAGCGGATCTTCCCGCGGACTTCCCGGCACAGGCACACCCCCATCCGCACGGCGGCTGGCCCGGCAACGAGCTGGAGGAGGTGCTCTCCGCCTCCCTCGGCATGCCCTCGGCGGGCGGCCGGCTCATCGAGGTGCTGGGCCGCAGCTTCGTGTGGGTGCCGCTGCCCAACGGCGGTGGCCCGCACAGCGGCCCGCTGGACCTGCCGACGGTGGAGATCGACGGCCAGGGGTATGTGCCGGTCTTCAGCTCCGAGGAGCAGTTCCGCCAGGTCGTCGGCGTCCATATGTCGTACACCATCGCCCCGGCCGTGGAATTCGCCCGCGGCCTTCCGCCGCAGGTGGGCATCGCCCTGAACCCGGACGGCGTGGTCGGCGTCCCGCTGCCCCCGGCGGCGGTCGCCGAGCTCTGCCGGGCCGGCCGCACCCCCCTCGACGGCCTCGCCTCCGGCGGCCGCGTCAAGCTCTACGAGCCCGACTGGCAGGACGACCCGGTCGACTTCCTGACGGCGGCGACCGCCGAGTTCGCCGAGACCGGCGTCGTGGCGACGGCCCGCCGCTGCCTCGCGGCGATCGAGACGGGCACCCCGATGATGTTCATCGGCGTGGAACTCTCCCACTGGGGCGACGGCGACCTACGCGCGGCCCCCATGGACGCCCTGGCCCGAGCCCTGGGCCGCGCACCGGTCCCGTGGCCGGTCAACCTGGTCCTGATGGACGTGGCGCAGGATCCGGTGATCGAGTGGATGCGGCAGCGGGTCCGCCCGTTCTACCAGCGGGATTCCTGAACGCCGGTCAGCGGCGACGTCCTCAAGGGGCGCGGGGCTGTTTCGATCTGCGGCTCCGCCGCGCGGGCGCGACCAGCCCCACCGCCCCGCGGACACAAGACAATCCGCAAGTCCCGAGCTCTCACCAGCTCGACCAGCAGAGCGCCTAAGCTGGGTGCGAAACCCGTACATCCCGAAGGGGCGGTAAATCGTGAGCGCGAGCGGCACCACCTCGACCGCGCAGGTCGAGCACATGCTGCGCCAGGTGACCCCCGGGCGCTACGACGCCTACGAGGCCCTCCTGCGCGCGCTCGCCACCCCGAACACCGGCCAGGTCTGGATGCTGCTCTGGCACGGCCAGGCCGGCTCCCCGGACGCCCAGTACGGGAACATGGAGGTCGAGGGCTACGGCTACGCCCCGTGCGTGACCTCCGCCCAGGAGCTGTCGGCCAGCGGCTGGAACCGCAGCTATGAGGTCGTGGACGGGGTCGACGTCGCCCGCACGCTCTACCCGGATCATTACGGCCTGTGGCTCAACCCGCACGCCCCCGGCGGCGGCGTCGGCATCCCCTGGCTCGATCTGCGCCGTATCGCCACCGGGCTGGACCGCCAGCCCGCGGGACCGCTGCGGCTCTCGGAGCCCGGCATCGAGATCCCGCAGTTCTACGCCCTGCTCGCGCAGAACGCCCACCGCACCCCCGCCGTCCGCTCCCTGCGCCGCGCCTGGGTGCAGCCGGCGCTCGGGGCGCCGTATCTCGCCATCGGGCTCGATGTGTACGACACCAGCCCGCCCGCGGTGGACTCGGTGCGCTCGATGATGTCCCAGTCGATCGGCGCGGTCCCGGACGGGCTGCCGGTGTCGACGGTGGCGATGTCCGACGACGACGATCCGGTCGCCATGTGGATGCGGGCCGGCGCCCGCCCCTTCTACGACCGCGAGGCGCACGCCGCCCCCGCGCAGGCCCCCGCCGGTGGTTACGGTTACCCACCGGCACAGGGCCGTTACTGATCACCGGTCGGCTAACCTACCGTTCAGTCGGCGACCTGGCTTCGTAGGTGCACACGGTCGCTGACATCGCTTTCATAGGCGTATCTCCGCGCGTAGATGCGATCGGAAGGTCCCGGTCCGCCCTCATACGCCCCAAGTGACTCGCGTCCGCCGGTCGTTACCTGCTGTTCGGATAACGGAACTCCCCAGACAGCATCACGGTTGCGCATACTTTCCCCGCCAACTCTGGCAACAGATCGCCATGGCGTTGAAGACTCCCCGCAAGACACGGGCCGGTCGGTCCTGTGTACGAGTTCACTCAACCGCTACAGCGGCAACCAGGGGGGTCGGCAACCGCCGGCCGAGAGGGGTCAATCTCACTGTGACCGCACCGATCGAGACAACGGGAGCGGCGGCCGAAGCACAGCCCGAGGCCGTGCTCTCCGGCGTCAAGAAGAGCCAGATCGAGGGGCGTTCGCTCACCCAGATCGCCTGGATGCGCTTCAAGCGGGACAAGGTGGCGATGGCCGGAGGCATCGTTGTCGTCTGTCTCGTGCTGATGGCGGTGCTGTCCAAGCCGATCCTCTGGGCGTTCGACCTCGACCCCAACAAGTTCAACCAGGACCTGATCGACCCGGCCCTGCTCGCCCCCAAGGGCGGCTGGGGCGGAATGAGTTGGGACCACCCGCTGGGCATCGACCCGCAGTACGGCCGTGACATGCTGGCCCGCATCATCGACGGGTCCTGGGTGTCGCTGCTGGTCGCGGGCGGCGCCACGCTCCTGTCCGTGTGCATCGGCACCGTGCTCGGTGTGATCGCCGGGTACTACGGCGGCTGGATCGACAGCGTGATCAGCAGGCTGATGGACACCTTCCTGGCGTTCCCGCTGCTGTTGTTCGCGATCTCGATCTCGGCGTCCGTGCAGGACGGTTTCTTCGGGCTCGAAGGCCTTCCGCTGCGCATCTGCGTGCTGATCTTCGTGATCGGCTTCTTCAGCTGGCCGTACATCGGCCGCATCGTGCGCGCGCAGACGATGACCCTGCGCAGGCGGGAGTTCATCGAGGCCTCCACGAGCCTGGGCGCCCGCGGCCCGTACATCCTGTTCCGCGAACTGCTCCCCAATCTCGTCGCGCCGATCCTCGTCTACTCGACGCTGATCATCCCGACGAACATCCTCTTCGAGGCCGCGCTGAGCTTCCTCGGAGTCGGTATCGCACCGCCGCAGGCCTCCTGGGGCGGGATGCTCAGCAACGCTGTCGATCTGTACACCGCGGATCCGCAGTACATGTTCGTGCCCGGATTGGCGATCTTCATCACCGTCCTGGCCTTCAACCTGCTGGGTGACGGGCTGCGTGACGCCCTCGACCCTCGCAGCAAGTGATCCATCGATAGAGGGGGCTTTCCTCACGTGAAGACGAGAAGGGTGACCGCCGCCATCGCGTCGGTCCTGGCGCTCTCGCTGGGTGCTGCCGCATGCGGCGGCGGGGATGATGACGGCAACGGCGGAGGCAACGGCAAGAAGGACGCCGCGCTGTCCTCCATCGTCAACGCGTCGACGAAGAAGGGGGGCACGGTCTCGTACGAGCACTCGGACGTGCCGGACTCCCTGGACCCGGGCAACACGTACTACGGCTGGGTGCAGAACTTCTCCCGCCTCTACGCGCGTGCGCTCACCAGCTTCAAGCCGGCTGCCGGCAAGGAGGGCCTGGAGGTCGTCCCCGACCTGGCCGAGTCCCTGGGCAAGCCCAGCGCCGACGCCAAGACCTGGACGTACACGCTGCGCAAGGGCCTGAAGTACCAGGACGGCACGCCGATCACGTCCAAGGACGTCAAGTACGCCATCGAGCGCTCCAACTTCGCGCCCGAGGCACTGTCCAACGGCCCGACCTACTTCAAGGCGTACCTTGAGGGCGGCGACAAGTACAAGGGTCCCTACAAGGACAAGTCCGCGGACGGCATCAAGTCCATCGAGACGCCGGACGACACGACGATCGTCTTCAAGTTGAAGCAGCCGTTCGCGGACTTCGACTACCTGGCGACGTTCTCGCAGACCGCTCCGGTGCCGCAGGCCAAGGACACCGGCGCGAAGTACGTGCAGAACATCGTGTCCTCGGGCCCGTACCAGTTCGAGTCCTACGAGGAGGGCCGTGGCGCCACCCTCGTGCGCAACAAGAACTGGGACGCCAAGACGGACCCGATCCGCAAGGCGCTGCCGGACAAGGTCACGATCAAGTTCAAGGTCAACCCGGTGACGGTCGACAACGACCTGCTCTCCGACAAGATCACGGCCGACGCGGCGGGCACCGGTGTCCAGCCGCAGACGCAGCCGAAGGTCCTGCAGGGCAAGAACGCCGGCCAGACCGACATCTCCTACGCCGGTGCGACGCAGTACATCGCGCTGAACGTGAACGTGGCTCCGTTCGACAACGTCCACTGCCGCAAGGCGATCCAGTGGGGTCTCGACAAGCAGTCGGTGCTCGACGCGATGGGCGGCTCGCCGAAGGGTGACGTGGCGACCACGCTGCTGCCGCCGTCGGTCAACGGCTACTCCAAGTTCGACACCTACGCGACCGAGGGCCACAAGGGCAACGTGGCCAAGGCCAAGGACGAGCTGAAGCAGTGCGGCAAGCCGAACGGCTTCAACACGATCCTGACCGCTCGCTCCGACCGCCCGGCCGAGGTGGCGCAGGCGACGGCCGTCCAGGAGTCGCTGAAGAAGATCGGCGTCAACATCGAGATCAAGCAGTTCCCCTCCGGCAAGTACTTCACGAACTTCGCCGGTGTCCCGACCTACGTCCACGAGCACAAGCTCGGCATGCTCTCCATGGCGTGGGGTGCCGACTGGCCGACCGGCTACGGCTTCCTGGACCAGGTCGTCAACGGTTCCGCCATCAAGCCCTCGGGCGGCACGAACCTGATGGAGCTGAACGACCCGAAGATCAACAAGGCCCTGACGGACGCGATCGCCAACACCGACGACGCGGCCCGCACCAAGGCCTGGGGCGACATCGACAAGATGGTCCTCGACAACGCCTCGGTCGTCCCGGTCGTCTACCGCAAGAACCTGCTGCTGCGGCCCAAGTCCGCGGCCAACGTCACGGTCACGCAGGCCTACCTCGGCATGTACGACTACGTGCTGATGAGCTCCGCAAAGTAGTAACCCGCAGGCCGGATCCCCTGAAAGGCAGGTGAAGGCACCGGGTGGCCGCGGCGGTCACAAACCGCCGCGGTCACCCGGAGCCGTACAGCTGTGGCTGCGTACATCATCCGACGCGTCTTCGGCGCGGTGCTGTTGCTGCTGGTGGTCAGCGCAGTCACCTTCGCGATCTTCTTCCTCGTGCCACGGCTCGGTGGCCAGACCGCCGACCAGCTGGCCACGCAGTACGTCGGCAAGGACGCCAATCCCGACTCCATTGCCGCCGTCAAGCAGAACCTGGGTCTCGACCAGCCCATCGCCGTCCAGTACTGGGACTACATCAAGGGTCTCGTGGTGGGCGCCGACTACAAGTTCGGTCCCGAGGCCACCCACTGCGGAGCCCCCTGCTTCGGCTACTCCTTCAAGAGCCATGTCGAGGTGTGGCCCCAGCTGACGGAGCGGATCCCGGTCTCCTTCTCGCTGGCCATCGGTGCCGCCGTGATCTGGGTGATCTCCGGTGTCACCATCGGTGTCGTCTCCGCGCTGCGCAAGGGCCGTCCGGTCGACCGCATCGCGATGTTCATCGCGCTCGCCGGCGTCTCCCTGCCGATCTTCTTCACCGGCCAGCTGCTGAACGCGCTGTTCGTCTACGAAGTCCCCATCTGGGACAGCATCGAGTACGTCCCGTTCACCCAGAACCCGGCCGACTGGGCCTGGCATCTGATCCTGCCGTGGGTCAGCCTCGCGTTCCTCTTCTCGGCGCTCTACGCCCGACTCACCCGGGCGGGCATGCTGGAGACGATGGGCGAGGACTACATCCGCACGGCCAGAGCCAAGGGCCTCAAGGAGACGACGGTGGTCACCAAGCACGGCCTGCGTGCCGCGCTGACGCCCATCGTCACCATCTTCGGTATGGACTTCGGCACCCTCGTCGGCACTGCGGTGCTCACCGAGACCGTCTTCTCCCTGCAGGGCATCGGTGCCTACGCGGTCCAGTCCATCAAGGACAACGACCTGCCCATCGTGATGGGCGTTACCCTGGTCGCCGCGTTCTTCATCGTCTTCTGCAATCTCGTCGTCGACCTGGTGTACGCAGCCATCGACCCCAGGGTGAGGTACTCGTGAGCAAGATCGAGAAAGCGGCGCTCGGCGAACCCGCCGTCGCCGCCCCGTCCGACTCGGACGACGCGTTCCTTTCCGTACGGGATCTGCGCATCCACTTCAACACCGACGACGGCCTGGTCAAGTCGGTGGACGGCGTCAGCTTCGATGTGAAGCGCGGCCGGACTCTCGGCATCGTCGGCGAGTCCGGCTCCGGCAAGTCAGTCACCTCGCTCGGCGTGATGGGCCTGCACCGCTCGGCCAACGCCAAGGTCTCCGGCGAGGTCTGGCTGGACGGCCAGGAGCTGGTCGGCGCCGACCCCGACGACGTACGCCGGCTGCGCGGCCGCAAGATGGCGATGATCTTCCAGGATCCGCTGTCCGCGATGCACCCGTACTACACGGTGGGCCAGCAGATCATCGAGGCGTACCGGGTCCACCACAAGGTCAGCAAGAAGGAGGCCCGCAAGCGGGCCGTCGAGATGCTGGACCGGGTGGGCATCCCCGAGCCGGACAAGCGCGTCGACGGCTATCCGCACGAGTTCTCCGGCGGTATGCGCCAGCGCGCCATGATCGCCATGGCGCTGGTGAACAACCCCGAGCTGCTCATCGCGGACGAGCCGACCACCGCCCTGGACGTCACCGTGCAGGCGCAGATCCTCGACCTGATCCGGGATCTGCAGAAGGAGTTCGGCTCCGCGGTCATCATGATCACGCACGATCTGGGCGTGGTCGCCGAGATGGCCGACGACCTGCTGGTGATGTACGCGGGCCGGCCCGTGGAGCGCGGCCCCGCCGAGTCCGTCTTCTCCGAGCCCCGCCACCCCTACACCTGGGGCCTGCTCGGCTCGATGCCGCGCCTGGATCGCGAGGAGACCGACCGCCTCATCCCGATCAAGGGGGCCCCGCCCTCCCTGATCAACGTCCCGTCCGGCTGCGCCTTCAACCCGCGCTGCCCGTACGCCGACATCCCGAAGGACAACGTCACCCGCACGGTCCGCCCCGAGCTGACCGAGGTCGGCAGCGAGCACTGGGCCGCCTGCCACATGGACCAGGAGCAGCGGGAGCGGATCTGGACCGAAGAGATTGCGCCGAAGCTGTGAGCGACGAAAAAGCGGTGAGCATCCCGAAACAGGCAGGCTCCACCCTCACCGAGGACAGCGCCGGCGACGGCGAGGTCCTGCTGAGGGTCTCCGGCCTGAAGAAGCACTTCCCGATCCGCAAGGGCCTGCTCCAGCGGCAGACCGGTGCGGTACGCGCGGTCGACGGCATCGACTTCGAGGTGCGCAAGGGCGAGACGCTGGGCGTCGTCGGTGAGTCCGGCTGCGGCAAGTCGACGATGGGGCGGCTGATCACCCGGCTGCTCGAACCGACCGGCGGCACCGTGGAGTTCGAGGGCCGGGACATCACACACCTCGGGGTCGGGCAGATGCGCCCGATGCGCCGCGATGTGCAGATGATCTTCCAGGACCCGTACTCCTCGCTGAACCCCCGGCACACCATCGGCACCATCGTCGGCGCCCCCTTCAAGCTCCAGGGCGTCCAGCCCGAGGGCGGTGTCAAGAAGGAGGTCCAGCGGCTGCTCTCGGTGGTCGGTCTCAACCCCGAGCACTACAACCGCTATCCGCACGAGTTCTCCGGCGGCCAGCGCCAGCGCATCGGCATCGCCCGCGCCCTCGCGCTCAACCCCAAGCTGGTCGTGGCCGACGAGCCCGTCTCCGCCCTCGACGTGTCGATCCAGGCCCAGGTCGTGAACCTGCTGGACGACCTCCAGGAGGAGCTCGGCCTCACGTACGTGATCATCGCCCACGACCTGTCCGTCGTACGGCATGTCTCGGACCGTATCGCGGTGATGTACCTCGGCAAGATCGTCGAGCTCGCCGACCGCGAGTCGCTGTACACGGCGCCGATGCACCCGTACACCAAGGCCCTGATGTCGGCGGTGCCGATCCCGGACCCGAAGCGGCGGGGCGTCAAGAGCGAGCGCATCCTGCTCCGCGGCGATGTGCCCTCGCCGATCGCCCCGCCGAGCGGCTGCCGCTTCCACACCCGGTGCTGGAAGGCGACGGAGGTCTGCCGTACGACGGAGCCGCCGCTGCTGGAGCTGAAGCCCGGCCAGCGGGTGGCGTGCCACCACCCGGAGAACTTCCAGGACCAGCAGCCGCAGGACACCGTGCTGCTGTCGGTGGCCAAGGAGGCCGCGGAGCTGGTGGCCGACGAGGTGCTCGCCGAGTCGGCGGAGACGTCGGCGGCAGTGGCGGCGGTGGCGGCGGAGGTCTCCGAAGCCGCCGAGGCTCCGGTCGCCGAGGACGCCTCCGAGGCCGCGGCCGCCGAGGACGACGCCGAGGCTCCGGCTTCCGAAGACGTCACGGACGGCGACAACAAGTAAGCAAGCCACGGCCCCCGCCTTCCTTTGTAAGGCGGGGGCCTTGTACTGGGTCAGAATGTACGGGTGCTCCAGCAATTGTTCAGCCCGTCCGTCCAGCACACGCTCGACCTGATCGGCATCTTCGTCTTCGCGATCTCCGGCGCCCTGCTGGCCGTCCGCAAGAACTTCGACGTCTTCGGCATCGCCGTGCTCGCCGAGGTCACCGCCCTGGGCGGCGGGCTGTTCCGGGACGTGATCATCGGCGCCGTGCCCCCGGCCGCCTTCACGGACCTGGGGTACTTCTTCACGCCCCTGCTCGCCGCGGTCCTCGTCGTCTTCCTGCACCCGCACGTGGAGCGCATCCAGACCGGCGTGAACGTCTTCGACGCGGCGGGCCTCGGCCTGTTCTGCGTCGCCGGGACGGCGAAGGCGTACGACTACGGCCTCAACCTCACCGCCTCGGCCACCCTCGGCCTCGCGACCGCCGTGGGCGGCGGTGTGCTGCGCGACGTCCTCGCCAACGAGGTGCCGTCACTGCTGCGCTGGGACCGCGACCTGTACGCGGTCCCGGCGATCGTCGGCGCCACGATGACGGTCCTGTGCATCCACTACGACGCCCTGACCCCGCTCACGAGCACCCTCGCGGCCGTCACGGCCTTCGTGCTCCGGTTGCTGGCGATGCGCTTCCACTGGCGAGCTCCGCGTGCCTGGAACCGCCGGTCGACGGTGCGAGAGGAGTAGCCCCCGGCCCCGTACAGGCCCGGTGCTCGCCGCCGCCCATCACCTCGGTCAGCCAGCGGAACGCGGGCACGACCTGGGGCTTCCACAGCGCCATGGTGTGGCCGCCGGCGTCGGCCGGGACGAACACGACGTTCACGGTCGTCGGCGCCTTCGCGATCCGCTTCAGCGCCATCGCCGCCTCGTACCCGTCCTTCGGCTGACCGGACAGGTACAGCGCGACGCGCGGCGGGACCCGGGAGTCCCTCAGGAGCACATACGGGTTGTTCGCGTCCCGCAGCGCCGGGGTCTTCCCGGCCAGCGACTGGGGTACGGCGATGGGGTCGTTGTAGCCCGACATGCTGACCGCGGCCCGATAGCGGTCGGGGTGGGCCACCGCCAGCTTCGCCGCGCAGTGCGCACCCGCCGAGTATCCGGCGACGGCCCAGCCGTCCGGCGCTGCCTGGGCGCGGAAGTTGTCCATGACCATCTTCGGCACATCGATGCTGAGCCAGCTGTCGGCGTTCACCTTGCCCGGTATGTTCGCGCAGCCGGTGTCCTTGCCGGGCAGCAGTGTGGTGCGCGCCGAGACGATGATGAACGGCTCGATCTGCCCGCTGCGCATCAGCGGCGCGAGCTGCTCGGGCGCGTCCATCGTGCCGTACCAGGCCTTCGACGAGCCCGGATAGCCCGGCAGCACCTCGACGACGGGGAAGCGGTGGTTGCGGTAGGCGGGCTCGTGGTACTGCGGCGGCAGCCAGACGTTGACCTCGGCGTGCACCCCGGACACCCGGCCCTTGAGCTGGGTGGTGAGCACGCCGCCCTCGGCGCGCATACCGGGACCCCGGCCCGGCTTGAAGACCTGCTTGACCTTGGGCAGCTTCTCCAGGGCGATCCCGCCGGTACCGCTCGCCCCGAGGTCGGCCGCCTGCTGCACATGGTCACTGGTGCCGAGCAGGTCGCCCCAGTTGTCGTACAGCTGGTTGGAGTTGTTGACCAGCGTGAAGACCAGGGCGACGGCGGTGCCCTGGGCGAACGCCAGCATCAGCATCCGGACGGCGCCCCGCACGACCTTGGGCCCGCGCACCCGTGACCAGAGGACGAGCGGCAGCACCACGGCGACGACGCACAGCACGACGAGCGTGTAGAGGAACGGGGTCCCGGTGAGACTCATGTCCTGATAGAGGGACAGATCGGGCCCCGGGTTTCGGGCGAGCCGGACACTTACCGAAAAGTTGCCCGAGTCTCATCGGATTCGTTGCTTTCGGCGACAGGAGAAAAGCTACCGCTTAGTAGTTTGTTGTTGTACCGTTCACCCATGCCAGAAGCAGCCACTGCCCCGATGGCCCCGACGGCCCTGCGGGCCACGATCGGCGACAGCGAGTTCGACCGCGACACCGCGCTCACCCTCCGCGAGCCCGGCGTCTACGACATCGACCTCTCCGCCGGCTGGACCATCATCAGCGCCGTCAACGGCGGCTATCTGCTGGCCGTCCTCGGCCGCGCCCTCGCGGACGCCCTGTCGCACGACGACCCGTTCACGATCTCCGCGCACTACCTGACCGCGTCCCAGCCGGGCCCGGCGGTCGTCCGCACGGACGTGGTGCGCACGGGACGGACCCTGTCGACCGGCCAGGCATCCCTCCTCCAGTACGACGACGAGGGCCGCGAGGTCGAGCGCATCCGCGTCCTCGCCTCCTACGGCGACCTCGACTCCCTCCCCGACGACGTCCGTACGACGGCCGAGCCGCCCGCGATCCCGCCCATGGAGCACTGCTTCGGCCCCGAGGACGGACCAGCACCCGTGTCCGGCAGCTCGGCGATCGCCGACCGCCTGATGCTCAAGCTCGACCCCTCGACGCTGGGCTGGGCACTCGGCCAGCCCTCGGGCAAGGGCGAGATGAGGGCCTGGTTCGGACTGGCCGACGGCCGCGACGCCGACCCGCTCTCGCTGCTCCTCGCGGTCGACGCGCTGCCGCCGACCGCCTTCGAGATCGGCATCTCCGGCTGGGTCCCCACGGTCGAACTCACCGTCCACATCCGGTGCCGCCCGGCCCCGGGCCCGCTGCGGGTGTCGATCACCACGCGCAACCTCGCGGGCGGGTTCCTGGAGGAGGACGCGGAGGTCTGGGACAGCGCGGACCGACTGGTGGCGCAGTCGCGGCAGTTGGCGCGGGTGCGGCTGGGCTGACGCCCGGTCATCGGAGGGGACCTTTGGGCGTGCTTTGCCCGGTACACAGGTGATCAACAGCAGGGCCTCAAGGTAGGCCCAGCGGGCGTTGGTTGAGTTCCAGTTCCCAGGACCTTCTCATCTCCCTTGGAGCTGTCTCTCATGAAGCGTGCGCGTCTTCTTCCCGCCGTGGCCCTGCTGGCGCTCTCGCCCTTTGCCCTGGCGGCCTGCGGCTCCGGCGACTCCTCGTCGGACTCGAACGGCGGCAACTCCGGTCAGCAGCAGTCGTCGTGTCAGCAGCCGTCGGGGGCGCCGAGTGGGGCGCCTTCGGGGATGCCTGGCGGGGCGCCGTCGGCCGGGGCGTCCGGGGCGTCCGGGGTGCCGTCGGGGGCTCCGAGCGGTGCTCCCAGTGGCGCGCCGAGTGGTGCTCCCGGTGGGGCGCAGGGCGGCGGCCAGGGTGGTCCCGGTGGCGGGCAGGGCGGTGGCTGTGGCGGTCCCGGTGGGGGTGGCCAGGGTGGTGGGGCGGCTCCCAGTGGTGCGCCGAGCGGTGCGCCGAGCGTGGCGGCCTCGGCGACCAAGAGCTGACGCGGGACGTCGTACGACAGGGGCGGCACCGGTGAACGGGGGTGCCGCCCCTTGGCGTGCCTGGGCTCGGCCGGTGTTCAGCCCTCCAGCCAGTGCTCACGGCCGATGCTGATCAGCCGCATACGCCGGGTCGCGGCCTGGGCGACGCGGTGCCGCTGCTCCTCGGGCGCCTCCAGGACGTCCAGGAACAGGGAGGCCGTGATCAGCATCTGGTCGACGTAGAGGTTGGCGAGCATGAGGAGGTCCTCGTCGTCCCAGCCTTCGGAGACCGGGTCCTTGGCGAGCGCGTCCGTCACCTCCTCGGCGAAACGGGCCAGTTGGCCCTGGATCGCCTCCCGGACGGACTGCACACCGCCGTGCCGCTCGCGGGCGATGAAGCGGACGTGGGCCGGGTGCGTCTGGACGTGCCGGTCGATCAACTCGACGGCCCGCTCTATGCGTTGGTCGCTGTCGCCGGCCGAGGAGACGATCGTGCGGATCATCGGGTGCAGGCTGCCCAGGGCCTCCTCGACGAGGGCGACGCCGAGGTCGGCGGTGGAGCGGAAGTGCCGGTAGAAGGCGGTCGGGGCGACGCCGACGGCGCGGGTGACCTCACGCAGGCCGAGACTGCTCAGGCTCTGGTCCTCCAGCAGTCCCAACGCGGCGTCCAGGAGCGCCTGTCGGGTCTTCTGTTTCTGGGCCTGCCGAAGGCCGAGGGTGTGACTCATGCCATGCAGTTAACAACTGTTCTCTGGAATTGAAAAGCCGTACGGCGCGCTAGACTTAGGAGTCAGTGAACAACTGTTACTACAACTGTTCACCGAAACGTAACGAGAGAGATCGCCACAAGAGATCTCGGAGGGGGATCCGACCCATGCTGTTCCTCGTCGCCGCGCTCCTGCTGCTGGGCGTGCTGCTGGGCGCCGTGGCCCACGCGCCGCTCGCCTTCACCGCCGTCACCGCCGCCGTGATCGCCGTATGGCTGGCCGTCTTCGCCGCCCGCGAGCGTCACGCCCGCCGCAACTGACTCCGTCACCCGGACCGAACCGACTCATCAGGAGCTGACACCCATGCAACTCACCGCACCGGCAACCACCCGCCCCGGCACCCGCCCGCGCACCCGCGACGCCGACGGCATGGCGGTGGCGTCCTTCATCCTCGGCCTCCTCGGCCTCCTCGTCTTCAACCTCTTCCTCGGCCCGACCGCCATCGTCCTGGCGACGGTGTCCCTCTGGCGCGGCACCAAGCGCAAGGGGCGGGCATACCTGGGCATGGGGCTGGGCGTGGCCGACCTGCTGGTCCTGCTGGCGTTCGTACAGATGGACAGCTCGGTGTCCTGGAGCTTCTAGAAGCTCCGGGCCTGGCCGCCACCGCGGGCACCTCGCCACCGACGTCGAGGGCAACCCCGGCAAGGCGCCACCGGCTCAAGCCCAACGCGGTGGCCCCGTAGAATCGTCGCCACCATGGCTTACCTCGACCACGCCGCGACCACCCCCATGCTCCCGGAGGCGGCAGAGGCGCTGACCGCCCAGCTGAGCGTCACGGGCAACGCGTCCTCTCTCCACGCATCCGGCCGCCGAGCGAGGCGCACCGTCGAGGAGGCCCGCGAGACCCTCGCGGAAGCGCTCGGCGCCCGCCCCAGCGAGGTCGTCTTCACCTCCGGCGGCACCGAGGCCGACAACCTCGCGGTCAAGGGCCTGTACTGGTCCCGCCGCGACGCGGACCCGGCGCGGACCCGCGTCCTCGCCAGCCCCGTCGAACACCACGCCGTCCTCGACGCCGTCCACTGGCTCGCCGAGCACGAGGGCGCGAACGTCGAGTACCTCCCCGTCGACCCCCACGGACGCGTCCACCCCGACGCCCTGCGCGAAGCCATCGCCCGCGACCCCGACGACATCGCCCTGGCCACCGTGATGTGGGCCAACAACGAGATCGGCACCCTGATGCCGGTCCGTGAACTGGCCGACGTGGCAAGGGAGTTCGACGTCCCCCTGCACGCCGACGCCGTCCAGGCCTTCGGTCAGGTCCCCGTCGACTTCGCCTCCTCCGGCCTCGCCGCGATGACCGTCTCCGGCCACAAGATCGGCGGCCCCTACGGCATCGGCGCCCTGCTCCTCGGCCGCGACCAGACCCCCGTCCCCGTCCTGCACGGCGGCGGCCAGGAACGCCACGTCCGCTCCGGCACCCTCGACGTCCCCGCCATCGCCTCCTTCGCCGTCGCCGGCCGCCTCGCCGCCGAGCAGAGGGAATGGTTCGCGAACGAGATCGGCGCCCTGCGCGACTCGCTCGTCGACGCCGTCCGTACGGCCGTCCCGGACGCGATCCTCGGCGGCGACCCGGCACCCGAAGGCCGCCTCCCCGCCAACGCCCACTTCACCTTCCCCGGCTGCGAGGGCGACTCCCTGCTGCTCCTCCTGGACGCCCAGGGCATCGAGTGCTCCACGGGCTCCGCCTGCACCGCGGGCGTCGCCCAGCCCAGCCACGTCCTGCTGGCCACCGGCACCGACCCCGACCTGGCCCGCGGCACCCTGCGCTTCTCCCTCGGCCACACCTCGACCGAGGCCGACGTCGAGGCGGTCGCCAAGGCGATCGGCCCGGCGGTGGAACGCGCACGGGCGGCCGGGCTCACCTGAGCCGTCAGGCGGGCGCCGTGCGCGCCGCCCGCACGAGCTTCATGTATCGGTCCCAGTCCCAGTGCTCCCCGGGATCCGTGTGGTCGGTCCCCGGCACCTCCACATGCCCGATGATGTGCTCGCGGTCGACGGGTATGTCGTAGCGCGCGCATATCCGGGCCGTGAGCCGCGCGGACGCCTCGTACATGTCGTCCGTGAGGTCCTGCGGCCGGTCCACGAAACCCTCGTGCTCGATGCCGACACTGCGCTCGTTGTAGTCGCGGTTGCCCGCGTGATACGCCACGTCCAGCTCGCGGATCATCTGGGTGATGTGGCCGTCCTTGCGGACGATGTAGTGCGCCGCCGCCCCGTGCTCAGGGTCCTGGAACACCTTCACCGCGCTGTCGAAACTGCCCTGGGTGACATGGATGATCACCATGTCGATGCCGTAGTCGTCGGGCCGGTCCGCGCGCCGCCAGTTCGCGTCCGACGCCGCCACCCAGCGCGCGCCCGTGAAGTCGACCTCGCCCTCCTCGCGCGGCTTCTCCACGCCCGGCACCCGCCACCACAGCCGCGCCAGCTCGTCCCGGGCCAGCACGGCCGAGCCCACCGCGGCCGCCGTCCCGCCGATGAGCAACGCACGACGCCCGACCTTCCGGTCGCCGTCCTTCGAAGCCTTCCGCTCTCCCATGTGATCGTCAACGGATACTCGCGGGCCCTGGTTCCCGCGCCCCCTTACCCTGGAAGGGTTATGACTGACACCGCGCAGCCCTCCCGCCCCCTCCGCGTCCTCGCCGCCATGTCCGGCGGGGTCGACTCCGCCGTCGCCGCCGCCCGCGCGGCTGAAGCGGGCCACGACGTCACCGGCGTCCACCTGGCCCTCTCGGCGAACCCGCAATCCTTCCGCACGGGCGCGCGTGGCTGTTGCACCATCGAGGACTCCCGCGACGCCCGCCGCGCCGCCGACGTCATCGGCATCCCGTTCTACGTCTGGGACCTCGCCGACCGATTCCGTGAGGACGTCGTCGAGGACTTCATCGCCGAGTACGAGGCCGGCCGCACCCCCAACCCGTGCCTGCGCTGCAACGAGAAGATCAAGTTCGCGGCCCTGCTCGACAAGGCCCTGGCCCTCGGCTTCGACGCGGTCTGCACCGGCCACTACGCCACGGTCGTCCTCAACGACGACGGCACCCGCGAACTGCACCGAGCCTCCGACATGGCCAAGGACCAGTCCTACGTCCTCGGCGTCCTGGACGAGAAGCAGCTCGCGCACGCGATGTTCCCGCTCGGCGACACCCTGACGACCAAGGACGAGATCCGCGCGGAGGCCGAGCGCCGTGGCCTCGCCGTCGCCAAGAAGCCCGACTCGCACGACATCTGCTTCATCGCCGACGGCGACACCCAGGGCTTCCTCGCCGACCGCCTCGGCAAGGCGGAGGGCGACATCGTCGACGAGTCGGGAGCCAAGCTCGGCACCCATGAGGGCGCGTTTGGCTTCACCATCGGCCAGCGCAAGGGCCTGCGCATCGGCACCCCGGCCGCCGACGGCAAGCCGCGCTACGTCCTCGACATCTCGCCGGTGAACAACACGGTGACGGTCGGCCCGGCCGACGCCCTGGACGTGACCGCCCTGACCGCGATCAAGCCCCGCTGGTGCGGCACCGCCCCGACCGGCCCCGGCACCTACACCGCCCAGCTGCGCGCCCACGGCGGCGAGACCGAGGTGACCGCCGAACTGATCGACGGCTCCCTGGAGGTCACCTTCACCGAGCCGGTCCGCGGCGTCGCCCCCGGCCAGGCGATCGTCCTGTACGACGACACGCGCGTGGTGGGCTCGGCGACGATCGCGTCCACGGTGCGGGCGACGCCGTCGACAGTGTGAGAGCCCGCATTAACTCGCGAAGAACTCCGCCAGGACTGGTGCGAGCACATCCGGCTCCACCATGTGGGTCTGCCCCTCCAGGCTCCGATACGACCCACCCGGCACGCTCTCCGCGACGGCCCGCGCGGCCTCGTGCATCCACGCGGGACTCGCGCTGCCCGCAATGGCCAGCACCGGCACGGTGATCGCCGCCAACCGGTCCCGCGGCACCAGCCCGTCGCCCATCACGGCGTTGTCGTAGGCCAGGCTCGGCGCGATGGTCTCCATACCGGCCCACATGGGGGACTGCCGGGCGCCCTGGATCATCTGCTCGGCCATCCCGGCCAGCCGCAGGAACAGCTCGACGGCGTCCCCACGGCGCCCCTGACCGAGTGCTTCCGTGAGCCGCGCGGTGTACTCCGCACGCTCCTCGGCGCCCCCCTCGTAGACGGCGAACGGCACCTCGTACACCGCGACCCGCCGCACCGGCAGCCCGCTCGCCGCCGCCTCCAGCACCAGCGCGGCGCCCGACGAGATCCCGTACAGCAGCGCCTCGCCGCCCACCGAGTCGATCAGCGCGGCGAGATCCTCGACCTCCCGCTCCACCGAGTACGGCCGGGTGTCGCCGCTCTCACCCCGCCCGCGCCTGTCGTACGCGACGACCCTGAAACGCTCCGACAGGGGCACGGCGAGCGGCGCCACGGTGCCCCCGGTGGACATCGCCCCACTGACGAGGATCACCGCGGGACCGTCCCCGGAGATCTCGTAGGCGATGGAGGTGCCGTCCGCGGAAATGGTCTTCTTGTCCATGCCTGTGGAGACTGCCGTACGGCACCCGAACTAATCGCTTACGACACTTCGACTTCGTAGAAGCAGAGGTGGTCCTTGATCTCGGCCACGTCCGGCTTCGGGTCCGGGTACGCCCAGACGAGGTCGGCGGCGTCCGGCAACGACCAGTAGGAGGCCGTTCCCTTGAAGGGGCAGTAGGTGTGGGTCTCGGAGGGCGTCAGCAGGTCCAGCCGTACGTCCTCGGCGGGGAGGTAGTACCGCACGGGACAGCCGGTCTCGCGCAGCACCAGGGGCCGGTCGCTCTCCGCCAGGACCTGACCGCCGTGAACGGCCCGTACGCGTCGCGTGCCCTGCTCGATCGTGATCGTGTGTCCATCAGCCATATCCGGAAAGCGCTCGCGGGCGCCGGGTTCTTCCCGCGTACGGTGGCCGCATGCGAATCTGCGTCTTTCTCTCCGCCGCCGACCTCGACGACCGTTACACGCGCCCCGCGCGCGAGTTCGCGAAACTGATGGGCAAGGGCGGGCACACGCTCGTGTGGGGTGGGTCCGACGTGGGTCTGATGAAGGTGGTCGCCGACGGGGTGCAGGAGGCGGGCGGGCGGCTGGTCGGGGTGTCCGTGGAGTTCCTGGCCGCCAAGGCCCGCCCCGGCGTCGACGAGATGGTCATCGCGAAGGACCTGGCGGAGCGCAAGAAGCTGCTGCTCGAGAAGGCGGACGCCGTGGTCGTCATGGTCGGCGGCACGGGCACGCTGGACGAGGCCACCGAGATCCTGGAGCTGAAGAAGCACGGCCACACCGACAAGCCGGTGGTGCTGCTCAACACCGCGGGCTTCTACGACGGCCTGAAGGAGCAGTTCCGCCGTATGGAGGTGGAGGGCTTCCTGCCCCGTCCGCTGACCGACCTGGTGTTCTTCGCGGAGGAGCCGGTGGGGGCGCTCGCCTACCTGGAGGAGAGCCGGGGAGTGGAGTGACGTCCCACTGATGCGAGCATGGCGGGCATGGCTACACATGTGATCACCGGAGCCGGTTCCGGCATCGGCGCGGCCGTCGCCCGCCGCCTGCACGCGCGCGGGGACGAACTCGTGCTCCACGCGCGTGACGCGGGCCGTGCGAAGGAGCTGGCGGCGGAGTTTCCCGGCGCGCGGACGCTGGTCGGCGACCTGGCCGACCCGGACAAGCTGTCCTGGGCGTTCTCCCACCAGTCGCTCCCCGACCGGGTGGACTCCCTGCTGCACATCGCCGGCGTCGTGGACCTCGGCCCGGTGGGCGACCTGACCCCGAAGACCTGGCGTCACCAGCTCAACGTCAACCTGATCTCACCGGCCGAACTGACCCGCCACTTCCTGCCGCAGCTGCGCGCCGCCCGCGGCCACGTGATCTTCGTCAACTCGGGCGCCGGGCTCAGTGCCCACGCCGACTGGTCCGCGTACGCCGCGTCCAAGCACGGCCTCAAGGCCCTGGCGGACTCCCTCCGCCACGAGGAACACGGCAACGGCGTCCGGGTCACCACCATCTACCCCGGCCGCACGGCCAGCCCCATGCAGGCGAAGGTCCACCAGCAGGAGGGCAAGGAGTACGACGCGGCGAGGTGGATCGACCCGGAGTCGGTGGCGACGGCGTTGGTGATGGCCTTGGATCTGCCGAGGGACGCGGAGGTGAACGACCTGACGGTGCGGCCGGGTCGTTAGGTCTTTTCGACCCCGCTGGGTTTTTCAGCCCGTCCGGCGTTTGAGGACGAGGCCCGTTCAGGGCCGACAGCGGGGGTCCGGGGGCGGCAGCCCCGGGGATGGGACGGGTAGGGGCGGCGGGGGCGAAGAAACATAGGCTTCTGGGCGTGAACGCAAACCCAACCTTCGCCCCCGCCACCGGCATCGGCTCCATGCCCGGCGGCGACGCCCGCGAGACGGCCAAAACCGTCACGGGCTCCTTCGAGGACTTCCCCCACCTCGCAGAACTCCCCGCCCGAGGCCCCGGCGCGGACATGATCGGGCGAACCGCAGGGATGCTCGTCGAGCTGTACGCCCGCGTGGAACCCAGCGGCTGGCGAATCGGCGACCGCCCGGGGAGGGACACCAAGCGGGCGAGGTCATGGCTGGGGGAGGACCTCGACGCGCTGGAGGAGTTCACCCAGGACTACGAGGGGCTGGTGAAGGTACAGGCCGTCGGCCCGTGGACCCTCGCCGCCGCGCTCGAGCTGAAGAACGGCGAAGCCGCCCTCTCCGACCCCGGCGCCTGCCGCGACCTCGCCGCCTCCCTCGCCGAAGGCCTGCGCCAGCACCTCGCGGAGGTGCGGCGCCGCATCCCCGGCGCCCGCCTCGTCCTCCAGCTCGACGAGCCCTCCCTCGTCGCCGTACTCCGCGGCCAGGTGAAGACGGCGAGCGGATACCGGACCCACCGCGCCTTCGACCGGCAGCTCGTCGAGGCCACCCTCCGCGATGTCGTCGGGGTTCACGGCGACGGCCCCGTCGTGGTCCACTCATGCGCACCGGACGTCCCGTTCGCCCTGCTGCGCCGGGCGGGCGCGGCGGCGATCTCCTTCGACTTCTCCCTTCTCACCGAGCGTGACGACGACGCGATCGGCGAGGCGGTGGAAGGCGGCACCCGGCTCTTCGCCGGTGTCGTGCCGGGCACGGACGGCCCATTGTCAGACCCTGCCGGTAGCGTCATGGGTGTCAGGACGTTGTGGCGCAGGCTGGGGCTGTCACCGGGGCTTCTCGCGGAGGCGGTCACGGTCACGCCGTCGTGCGGACTCGCGGGGGCCTCCCCGCAGTACGCACGGGGGGCTCTCGCCCACTGCGTCCGGGCGGCGAGATCCCTCGCGGACAACCCAGAGTAACGGGAGGACAATACGGTGGCCGGCGACAAGCAAGCGGAGACGACGGTGCCCGCCGAGGCACGGGAGCAGCACGCGAAGCTCGCTGAGCAGATCGAGGAGCACCGCTTCCGGTACTACGTGAACGACGCTCCGGTCATCAGCGACGCGGACTTCGACAAGCTCCTGCGCTCGCTGGAGGCGCTGGAGGAGAAGTATCCGGAGCTGCGCACCCCGGACTCGCCGACCCAGAAGGTGGCGGGTGCGTACGAGACGGAGTTCACGGCCGTCCAGCACCGGGAGCGCATGCTCTCGCTCGACAATGCCTTCGATGATCTGGAGCTGGCTGCCTGGGCCGAGCGCGTCCACAAGGACGTCGGTTCCTCCGTGCATCACTTCTTGTGCGAGCTCAAAGTCGACGGCCTCGCCGTCAACCTCACGTACGAACACGGGCGCCTCACTCGCGCCGCCACGCGCGGCGACGGTCGAACCGGCGAGGACATCACCCCCAATGTCCGTACGATCGCGGACATTCCGGACCGACTGAAGGGTGACCGCGTCCCGGATCTGGTGGAGATCCGCGGCGAGGTCTACTTCCCGATGGAGAAGTTCGAGGAGCTCAACGCCCGCCTGGTCGAGGCCGGCGACAAGCCCTTCGCCAACCCGCGCAACGCCGCCGCCGGTTCGCTCCGCCAGAAAGACCCGCGCGTCACCGCCACCCGCCCTCTGCACATGGTCGTCCATGGCATCGGCGCCCTGGAGGGCTTCGAGGGCCTCACCCGGCTGTCCGAGGCGTACGGCCTGCTCAAGACCTGGGGGCTGCCCACCTCCCCCCACAACAAGGTGGTCAACGACCTCGACTCGGTGCGGGCGTTCATCGCCTACTACGGCGAGAACCGGCACTCCGTGGCGCACGAGATCGACGGCGTCGTCGTCAAGCTCGACGAGATCCCGCTCCAGGGTCGCCTCGGCTCCACCTCGCGCGCCCCTCGCTGGGCCATCGCGTACAAGTACGCGCCGGAGGAGGTCAACACCAAGCTGATCAACATCCGTGTGGGCGTCGGTCGCACCGGCCGGGTCACGCCGTACGCCCAGGTCGAGCCGGTCACGGTCGCAGGCTCGGAGGTCGAGTTCGCCACCCTGCACAACCAGGACGTCGTCAAGCTGAAGGGCGTCCTCATCGGCGACACCGTGGTGCTGCGCAAGGCCGGCGATGTCATCCCGGAGATCCTCGGTCCTGTCGTCGACCTGCGTGACGGCAGCGAGCGCGAGTTCGTGATGCCGTCCGAGTGCCCGGAGTGCGGTACGGCGCTGCGGCCCATGAAGGAGGGCGACGTCGATCTGCGCTGCCCGAACGCCCGCACCTGCCCGGCCCAGTTGCGTGAGCGCCTGTTCTACCTCGCGGGCCGCAAGGCGCTGGACATCGAGCACTTCGGCTATGTCGCCGCCGCCGCGCTCACCAAGCCGCTGGAGCCGGCCGACCCGCCGCTCGTCGACGAGGGCGACCTGTTCGACCTGACGCCCGAGCAGCTGCTGCCCATCAAGGCGTACGTCCTCGACCAGGACAGCGGACTGCCCAAGCGCGACCCGAAGACCGGCGAGGAGAAGATCGCCACGGTCTTCGCCAACCAGCAGGGCGAGCTCAAGAAGAACGCGGTCTCGATGCTGGAGTTCATCGCCGCCGCAAAGGAGCGCCCGCTGGCCCGTGTCCTCACCGGCCTTTCGATCCGGCATGTCGGCCCGGTCGCCGCCGAGGCGCTGGCCCGCTCGTTCCGCTCCATCGACCGGATCGAGCAGGCGAGCGAGGAGGAGCTGGCGAACACCGAGGGCGTCGGCTCGATCATCGCCGCCTCGCTCAAGGAGTGGTTCGCCGAGGAGTGGCACCAGGAGATCCTCCGCAAGTGGAAGGCGGCCGGCGTCCGCATGGAGGAGGAGGGCTCCGGCGAGGACGAGGGGCCGCGTCCGCTGGAGGGGCTCACGGTGGTGGTCACCGGCACGTTGGAGCACTTCACGCGCGACGGCGCGAAGGACGCGCTCCAGAGCCGCGGCGCGAAGGTCACCGGTTCCGTTTCGAAGAAGACATCTTTTGTTGTCGTAGGTGACAGCCCCGGGTCCAAATATGACAAGGCCATGCAGCTGAAGGTGTCTGTTCTGAACGAGGATGGCTTCAATGTCCTATTGGAGCAGGGGCCCGACGCGGCGGCCGAAGTTGCGCTCCCTGTGGAGGAGTAGCGGTTGAAGGCGGCCCGATCGGCGCATACCAGATGCATACGGGTGGGTGGGGCGCATTCGGGCAACCGTCGACGACCGCTGCCCGTGGAAGCCTTCTGCGGCCTACTGTTGAGATGTGCGCCTGCCGTGCCCAGCTGCGGTCGGGGCATCCCCTTGCTCTTGCAGAGCTGCGAAGGGCGGGGGGAAGGGCTTTCCAACGCGGCGCCGTTGAAGTTGGTTGTCGGGCATCGGGCCGCGTGGCGTGGGCACCGCCGGCTGTGAGAGGGACGGGAATGGAACCGACCGAGAGCGCCGCCCCGCACTCACGGCTGCGCCGGTTGGCCGGCGCATGGCGGACGTGGACGGCGCGGACAGCGGTGCGTCCGGACACGGACGGCGCCGCCGGGCGAGCCGCCGCACCGCGCACCGTGATGGACGGCCACCCCACCATGCCGCTCGCCTCCGACCACCCCGACCATGAACGGCATCTGTCCTGGCCCGCGCTGCCCGCGGCGGTCGTCGCGGCGGCCGGGTTCGTCCTCGGCGCCGGGTTCTACCGGGCGTTCACCGACAACCACGCCCTCTTCCCGGCCGGCACCGTCGGCTGGTCGCTGGCCGTGCTGACCGGCATCATCGTCGGCCACCTGGTCGCGCTCGGCCGCGCCCGCTGGTGGGGCGGCACCGGCTCCGGCGCCGCCCTCACCCTCGCCGTGCTGATGCTGTACGGCTGGGTGCCGGCCGGCATGGTCAGCCTCACCGTCGTCGTCCTGGTCGGCGTCGCCCGCCGCAACCGCTGGCGTCAGGGCGTCCTGCACGGCGCGGTGGACATCCTCGGCATCGCCTCGGGGGCCCTCGTGCTGGCCGCCTTCGGCCGGGTGCCCACCGTCGAGAACCCGTGGGATCCGGACTCCTGGACGCTCTACACCGCGCCCGGCGTGGTCCTGGTCGCCGCCGCCTATCTCGCGGTCACCCGGGTCCTGCTGTGGTACCTGCACACCCCGCGCGGCGGCCTGCCCACCGTCGAGCGCACCGCCCTGGTCAGACACGGCCTGGTCGCCGTCGCCCTGCTCGGTATCGCGCCGCTGGTGTGCGTCGTCGCCATAGCCAAGCCCCTGCTGCTGCCGCTGTTCGCCATCCCCCTCATCGCCCTCGACTCCACCCTGTGGATCGCCCGGGCCCGTGCCGAGGAGCAGCTGCGCGATCCGCTGACCGGACTGCCCAACCGGCAGTGGCTGCTGGAGCGCATCTGGACCGCGCTCGACGACGCCGAGCGCATCGGCGCCCGGTCCGCCCTGATGCTGATCGACCTCGACCGGTTCCGTTCGGTCAATGACACGCTCGGTCATCTGGCCGGTGACCGCCTGCTGTTGCAGATAGCGGACCGGCTGCGCCTCGCCCTGCCGCGCGGAGCGGAGGCCGCGCGGCTCGGCGGTGACGAGTTCGCCGTCTTACTGCCGGTCGCCGACTCCACGACGTCCGCGACCCGGGTCGCCCGCAGTCTTGTCACCGCCCTCAGCTCCCCCCTCGACCTTGACGGACTCACCCTGGTCCTGGAGGCCAGCGCGGGTGTCGCGGTCTTCCCGGACCACGCCCTCGACGCCGAGGGACTGCTGCGGCGCGCGGACGTGGCGATGTACCAGGCCAAGCGGGACCGCACGGGCGTGGAGGTCTACGAGTCCAAGCGTGACTCGAACACCCCTGACCGGTTGGGCCTGCTGGGCGACCTGCGCCGCGCCCTCGACGCGCACGAGGTCGAGCTGCACTACCAGCCGAAGGTCCGCTTCGACGGACAGGTCGCGGGTCTTGAGGCCCTGGTCCGCTGGGTGCACCCGGAGCGCGGGAAGGTGCCGCCGGACGAGTTCATAGCGATCGCCGAGTCGTCGGGGCTGATGCCGCATCTGACGGAGTATGTGCTGGAGACGGCGCTCGGGCAGGTGGCCCGGTGGCGGTCGCAGGGGCTGTTCGTGCCGGTCGCGGTCAATGTCTCCCCGCGCGATGTCCACACCCCCGGGTTCGCCGGCTCCGTCGCCGCGCGCCTGGCCCGGCACGGAGTCCCGGCGGGAGCGCTCCAACTGGAGATAACGGAACACGTCCTCCTGGAGGACCCCCAGCGGGCCGCGGACACTCTGGCCGGGCTGACCGGGCACGGCGTGAAGATGTCCCTGGACGACTTCGGCACGGGCTACTCGTCCCTCGTGCACCTCAGACGCCTCCCGGTGAGCGAGCTGAAGATCGACCGGTCCTTCGTGGCACGGCTCGCGGTGGACACCGAGGACGCCGAGATCGTCCGCTGCACCGTGGATCTGGCGCATTCGCTGGGCCTGCTCGTGGTCGCCGAGGGCGTCGAGGACGACGAGACCTGGGAACGGCTGCGTGACCTCGGCTGTGACGCCGTACAGGGGTGGCTGGTGGCCGCCGCGATGCCGCCGGAGGAGACGACGGCGTGGTTGCGGGCGCGGGGGTCGCGGGGGTGGCAGCGACCACGGGCCGCGCTGCCGGCCGCCGAGTAGTTCGTCAGGACGTCGCGGTGAAGTGGCCGATCAGCAGGGCCAACCGCTGTTCATGAGCGCCCTCCGGGAGTCGGCCGCTGCGCATCAGCGTGACCAGGCCGTGTAGCCCGGCCCAGTACGTCTCCGTCAGCAGCCCTGTGTCGTCGCCCTCGGCCGCGATGGGCGCGACCGCCGCCAGGAGTTCCCCGAACGCCTCCTTCAGCGGTGCCGGTGCCTCCTCCGTGGCGAACGGCAGATCCACGGCGTGCGTGAACATCGCGTCGTACAGCGCCGGTCGCCGTCGGCCGAACGACGTGTACGCCTCGCCCACCGCCGCCAGCGCCGCACGCGCGCCCTTCGCCGCCGTACGGGCCGTGCGCAGTTCGGCCGCCATCTCCGCGCACCCCTGCACCGCCACCGCGGCCATGATCGCGTCCTTGCCCTTGAAGTGGCTGTAGAGGACCGGCTGGCTGTACTCGATCTCCGCCGCCAGGCGGCGGGTCGTGACCGCGTCCCAGCCCTCCGACTCCGCGAGTTCCCGGGCCGCCGTGATGATCAGCCGCTCGCGTTCCGCTCGTTCGCGCTCCTTGCGCGTCTGGATCGACATGCCAGAAATTCTAGCAGTGCTAGCGCAGCTGTCGATGCTCTGCTAGCTTCGCTCTTGTCCCTAGCAGTGCTAGCGAGGAGTCAAGTCATGACCGTGACCGCGTACACCCTGGCCGTCGTCCTCAACCTGTTCTGCCTGTTCCTCGGCTACCAGTTCCTGCTCCAGCCCGCCTCCGCCGCCACCGGCTACGGCGTCCCGGCCCGGCCGGAGGGCGACGCCGGCGCCTATCTCTCCGTGAAGGGCCTGCGGGACGGCACCTTCGGCGTGGTGGGCCTGGCGCTGCTGTTCTTCGTCGGCGCCCGCGCCGAGGCCTGGTTCATGCTCGCCGTGGCACTCGTGCCGCTCTTCGACACACTGATAGTGCTGCGCAACGGCGGTACGAAGGCGACGGCCTTCGGGATCCACTTCGCCACGGCGGTCGTCGTCCTCATCAGCGCCGTCCTGCTGTTCCTCGTCTGAGCACGCCCACACCGATCTCGCACCGGGGGTTCGAGACATGTCGCTGTTCGTTCCGAAGTTCGACGAGTCCGTGATCGTCCGCGAGGCGGAGGCCGAAGTCGTCGGCCGGGCGCCCACCACCGTCCGTCTGCTCGCCGACAGCAGCCGGACCGGCGGCGCGCTGTCCACCCAGCGCGTCACCCTCACCTCGGGCGCCGACGGCGCCAAACCGCACTGGCACGACAACTCCGCCGAGATGTTCTTCCTGCTCGACGGCGCCGCCGAGATCCTCTCCGGCGACGACGTCGTCACGGCCGGACCCGGCGACCTGGTCGTCGTCCCGCCCGGCAAACCCCACGCCTTCTCCGCCGTCCCGGGCGCCGACGCCGACCTGCTCATCGTCATCACCCCGGGCGTCGAACGCTTCGAGTACTTCCGCCACCTCCAGCGCATCGCCCTCGGCGAGGCCACCGCCGAGAGCCTGCTGGAGGTGCAGGAGCTGTACGACAACCACTTCATGAGGAGCGAGGTCTGGGAGGGGCGCCGCGGGTGACCCCGACCGGGGCGGGGGAAACCGTTTCACGGCCACTGCTCCCCGCCCCATAGGATTGGCCCCAAACCACACACACTCACCCCAGAGGATCGCTGCATGCCTGGCATCACGCGCGAGGAGGTCGCCCACCTCGCACGGCTGGCGCGTCTGGAGCTGAAGCCCGAAGAGCTCGAGCACTTCGCGGGACAGCTGGACGACATCATCGGCGCGGTCGCACGCGTCAGCGAGGTCGCCGACCAAGACGTACCGCCGACCTCGCACCCGCTCCCGCTGACGAACGTCATGCGGGCGGACGAGGTCCGTCCGTCGCTCACCCCCGAGCAGGCGCTCTCCGGCGCCCCGGCCCAGGAGCAGCAGCGTTTCAAGGTGCCGCAGATCCTGGGGGAGGACTAAGAAGTCATGACGGACATCATCAAGCTCACCGCCGCCGAGACCGCCGAGAAGATCGCCTCCGGCGAGCTCACGGCCGTGCAGGTCACCGAGGCCCACCTCGCCCGCATCGAGGCCGTCGACGAGAAGGTGCACGCCTTCCTGCACGTCGACCGCGAGGGCGCCCTGGCGCAGGCGCGTGCCGTCGACGAGAAGCGGGCCAAGGGCGAGAAGCTCGGTCCCCTCGCCGGCGTCCCGCTCGCGCTGAAGGACATCTTCACCACCGAGGGCGTTCCGACGACCGTCGGTTCGAAGATCCTGGAGGGGTGGATTCCGCCGTACGACGCCACCCTCACCAAGCGCCTCAAGGCCGCTGACGTCGTCATCCTCGGCAAGACCAACATGGACGAGTTCGCCATGGGGTCCAGCACCGAGAACAGCGCCTACGGGCCGACCGGCAACCCGTGGGACCTCACCAAGATCCCCGGTGGTTCCGGTGGTGGGTCGTCCGCGGCCCTCGCCTCCTTCCAGGCGCCCCTCGCCATCGGCACCGACACCGGCGGCTCCATCCGCCAGCCGGCCGCCGTCACCGGCACGGTGGGCGTGAAGCCGACGTACGGGGCCGTCTCCCGCTACGGCATGGTCGCCTTCTCCTCCTCCCTCGACCAGGGCGGGCCCTGCGCCCGTACGGTCCTGGACGCGGCGTTGCTGCACGAGGTCATCGCCGGGCACGACCCGCTGGACTCCACGTCGATCGACGCGCCCGTCCCGCCGGTCGTCGAGGCCGCCCGCAACGGCAGCGTCGCCGGGATGCGCGTCGGCGTCGTCAAGCAGTTCCGCGGCGAGGGCTACCAGGCCGGCGTCATCCAGCGCTTCGACGAGTCCGTGGCCCTGCTGAAGGACCTCGGGGCCGAGATCGTCGAGCTGGACTGCCCGTCCTTCGACCTCGCGCTCTCCGCGTACTACCTGATCGCGCCCTCCGAGTGCTCCTCCAACCTCGCCCGCTTCGACGGCCTGCGCTACGGCCGCCGTACCGGCGACGACGGCAGCCACTCCGCCGAGGAGGTCACCTCCCTCACCCGCGAGGCGGGCTTCGGCCCCGAGGTGAAGCGCCGCATCATGCTCGGCACATACGCGCTGAGCAGCGGCTACTACGACGCCTACTACGGCAGCGCCCAGAAGGTCCGCACGCTCATCACGCGCGACTTCGAGAAGGCCTTCGAGCAGGTCGACGTCATCGTCTCGCCGACCACGCCGACCACCGCCTTCCCGATCGGCGAGCGTGCCGACGACCCGATGGCGATGTACCTCGCCGACCTGTGCACCATCCCGACCAACCTCGCGGGCAACGCGGCCATGTCGCTGCCCTGCGGTCTGGCCCCGGAGGACAACCTCCCGGTCGGCCTGCAGATCATCGCCCCGGCGCTGAAGGACGACCGTCTTTACAAGGTCGGGGCGGCCGTCGAGGCGGCCTTCGTGGAAAAGTGGGGGCACCCGCTTCTGGAGGAGGCACCGTCGCTGTGAGCAAGCTGTCGAAGGCCAAGGACTTCAAGAAGTCCAAGTCCGGTCTGTACCTGTCCATGGCCACCACCGCGTTCGGTGCGGTCAGTGTCGCCAAGCAGGCCAAGAAGGCCCGCCTGGAGAGCGACACGCTGCGGCTCGTCGACGCCGCCGTGTCCGCCGCCGCCATCGTCACCGGCCTCGCCATCCTCTACCGCGAGCTGAAGCGGCTGGGCGACGACGACGTCCTGCTGGGCTGAGAGGGAAGTTTCACCGTGACCACCACGACCGACCTGGTGTCGTACGAGGACGCTCTCGCGTCGTACGACCCCGTCATGGGCCTTGAGGTCCATGTCGAACTCGGCACCAAGACCAAGATGTTCTGCGGCTGTTCGACCGAGCTCGGTCAGGACGCCAACACGCAGACCTGCCCCACCTGCCTCGGCCTGCCCGGCGCGCTCCCGGTCGTCAACGCGACCGGCGTCGAGTCGGCGATCAAGATCGGTCTCGCGCTGAACTGCGAGATCGCCGAGTGGTGCCGTTTCGCCCGGAAGAACTACTTCTATCCGGACATGCCGAAGAACTTCCAGACCTCCCAGTACGACGAGCCGATCGCCTTCAACGGCTACCTCGACGTACAGCTGGAGGACGGCGAGACCTTCCGTGTGGAGATCGAGCGCGCCCACATGGAGGAGGACACCGGCAAGTCGACGCACGTCGGCGGCGCGACGGGCCGTATCCATGGCGCCTCGCACTCGCTGCTCGACTACAACCGCGCCGGCATCCCCCTCATCGAGATCGTCACCAAGCCGATCGAGGGCGCGGGCGAGCGTGCTCCCGAGGTGGCGAAGGCGTACGTCCGTGAGCTGCGCGAGCTCATCAAGGCGCTCGGTGTGTCGGAAGCCCGCATGGAGATGGGCCAGATGCGCTGCGACGTGAACCTGTCGCTGCGCCCGAACGGCACCGAGAAGTTCGGTACGCGTTCCGAGACGAAGAACGTCAACTCGCTGCGTTCCGTGGAGCGCGCGGCCCGCTTCGAGATCCAGCGGCACGCCGCCGTACTGTCGTCCGGCGGGACGATCATCCAGGAGACCCGGCACTTCCACGAGGACACGGGGTCCACGACCTCGGGACGGGTGAAGGAAGAGGCCGAGGACTACCGGTACTTCCCCGAGCCGGACCTCGTCCCGGTCGCCCCGTCCCGTGAATGGGTCGAGGAGATCCGGGCGGCCCTGCCCGAGCTGCCGCTGGCCCGTCGTACCCGGCTCCTCGACGAGTGGGGTATCACGGCCCTCGACATGCAGGCGATCCTCAACGCCGGCGCGCTGGAGCCGATCGTCGCCACGATCGACGCCGGTGCCGACGCGGCCTCCGCCCGCAAGTGGTGGATGGGCGAACTGGCCCGCAGCGCCAACGAGTCGGGCAAGTCGCTGGACGAGCTGGCCATCACGCCGGCGCAGGTCGCGCGCGTCACCGAGCTGGTCTCGAAGGGCGACCTGAACGACAAGCTGGCCCGCCAGGTCATCGAGGGCGTCCTCGCGGGCGAGGGCACCCCGGACGAGGTCGTCGACAAGCGCGGTCTGAAGGTCGTCTCCGACGAGGGTGCCCTGGGCACCGCCGTCGACGAGGCCATCGCCGGCAACCCGGGCATCGCCGACAAGATCCGCTCCGGCAAGGTCGCCGCGGCCGGCGCCCTGGTCGGCGCGGTCATGAAGGCCACCCGGGGTCAGGCCGACGCCGCGCGCGTCAAGGAGCTGATCCTGGAGAAGCTGGGCGTCAGCGAGGGCTGAGCAACCCGCCGAGGGGGACGCATCGACCGTGGTGCGTCCCCCTCGGTGTGTCATCGGATACGGCGGCCGTTCGTCAGATACGGCGGCCCACCAGCCGTACGAAACCCAGCGCGCGCCCCTCGTCCACCCGCAGCATCTCTGCGACCTGGCGGGCCATCGTGCGATGGAACTCCTCCGGGCTCTCCTCGGCGACCACCTCGCACCACCGCAGCCAGTCCCGCCAGCCGTCGTCCAGCCAGTCGGCGGCCTCGACCTCCACGGCCCCGCCCCGGGTCCAGTGGCGCCGCCACCAGTTGGCGGAGTGGAAACACCAGTAGTCGGGCTCCCAGTGGGGCTTGAGATGCTCCGGCGGCTCGACGCCGTCCGGCTCCTCACGCAGCGCCGGGACGACCACACCGATGCGCCCGCCCGGCTTCAACAGCCGGGTGAGCGTGGGCAGATAGAGATCGTTCGTGCCGAAGTACTGGTACGCGTCGATGCTCACGATCGCGTCGAAGCTGCCCTCGGCGAACGCCAGGTCGTGCGCCTCGACCCGCACCGGCAGCACCCGGTCGGCGAAACCGGCCTCGGCGACGCGCCGGGCGTTGTCGTCGGGTCCGATCCACAGGTCGGCGGCGGTGACCTGGGCGTCGTACTCCCTGGCCAGGAAGACGGAGGTCATCGCCCGGCCGCAGCCCAGGTCTAGGACGCGGGCGCAGGGGCGAAGCGTGTTCAGGCCGAGGGCGGGGGCCAGCCACTCCAGCAGCCAGAGTGCGTTCGGGCCCATCTGGTTCTCGACGACCCAGCGGGGGTCGTAGCCGTTGCTGCGGGGATAGCGGGCATGGGTCAGCCGCTGGGCGAGGTCCTCCTGAGAGGCCCCCGGGGTGATGTCCGGCATCGGTGGGACGGCTCCTTGAGTCCGGGAAGGCGGAAAGGGATACGGAGGAGCGCGGTGGGACGCTCAAACCCTCAGGGCGACGCGCTACGCTCGCCCGCCATGAGTGGACGCGGTGATTCCGAGATATCCGAGACGGGGGAGGACCGGACCGGGACGCCCGAGGACGTCGACGACTTCGAGGAGGTCGACGACCCGGCGTACGTGGCCCGGCGGGCCCGCTGGACCGCGGCGGCGACCGGAGCGCTGCTGGCGCTCGCGGGGCTGGCGGCCGCGGCGCTGCGCGGTGCGCGGTCCGCCCCGGCGCTCGTCCCGGCCGCCTACGCCTTCGGCGCGGGTGTCTGTCTGCTCGCCGCGTTCCTCGGGTCGCGGGGGCGCACCCGGCGGGCGTTGTGGCTCCTGGTGGTCGGTGTGATGGTGATGGCTTTCGGGGACCAGTTCGATTGATGTGACCGACTCCACTCGGCAATGACAGAGTGACCGTTACTGTCCTGTGATCTGCCTCCCACTCCTGTGAATAAACCCACGAACGCGGCAAACGATCTCCCCCGCCTGCGAGAGTTTGCTTCACATCGCTCATGCGTTCTTTGCGGGCTGTTCACTTTTCTGAACGACTGACCCGGTCAAAGATCCATAAATCGCCCCCCGGGAGCACGTTCGTGGCAGCTCTTGCACGCTGGTGTGTCCAACGCCGCCTCGTCGCCGTACTGCTCTGGCTGCTCGCCTTCGGCGGGGTGAGCGCGGCCGCCGTCGCCACGGGCACCGCGTACTCGAACGACTACCACGTCCCCGGCACCGAATCGGGCCGCGCCACCGAACTCCTCCAGGACGGCTTCCCCGGCCTCGGCGGCGACAGTGACACCGTTGTCTGGCACACCGCCACCGGCACCGTCCGCGCCTCCGACGTCGAACAGACGATGACGCGCACCCTGGACGAGATCGCCGAACTGCCCGGCGTCGCCGCCGTCGGCAGCCCCTACGACAAGCAGGGCGCGGGCCAGATCAGCGAGGACGGGCACACGGCGTACGCCACCGTCACCTTCGACGACAGCGCCGAGAACCTCGACACCGGCGAGGCGCAGGCCGTCGTGAGCGCTGCCAAGGACGCCGAGGCCGAGGGGCTCCAGGTGGAGCTGGGCGGCAGTGCCGTCGCGCTCACCGAGTCGACGGGCGGGCATCTCGCCGAGATCGTCGGGGTGGCCGTAGCCGCCGTCGTGCTGTTCCTCGCCTTCGGCTCGCTCGCCGCCTCCCTGCTGCCCATCGCGACCGCCCTCGTCGGCGTCGGCACCGCGTACGCCGGGATCGCGCTCCTCGGGCACGCCATGACCGTGGCCGACTTCGCGCCGATGCTCGGGATGCTCATCGGGCTCGGCGTCGGGATCGACTACGCCCTGTTCATCGTCACCAGACACCGGCGTGGCCTGAAACGCGGACTGCCCGTCGCCGAGTCGATCACCAACGCCGTGGCCACCACGGGACGCGCCGTCGTCTTCGCGGGCGCGACCGTGTGCATCGCCCTGCTCGGCATGCTGATCCTCCAGCTCAGCTTCCTCAACGGCGTCGCGATCGCCGCCTCGCTGACCGTGATCCTCACGGTCGCCGCGTCCATCACCCTCCTCCCCGCCCTGCTGTCCTTCATCGGCATGCGCGCCCTCAGCCGCCGCGAGCGACGCCGGCTCGCCGAGCACGGCCCCGAACCCGAGCTGCCCACCGGGTTCGCCGCCCGCTGGTCGGCGTTCGTCGAACGCCACCCCAAGGCGCTCGGCGCCATCGCCCTGGCCGTCATCACCATCCTCGCCCTGCCCACCCTCGGCCTGCGCCTGGGCACCTCCGACCAGGGCAACGACCCCGAGACGTCCACCACCCGCCAGGCCTACGACCTCATGGCCGACGGCTTCGGACCCGGCGTGAACGGCCCGCTCACCCTCGTCACCGAGGTCGACGGCGGCGACGACAAACTCGCCCTCGACAACCTCGACGCCACCCTGCGCGGCACCGAGGGCGTCGCGTCGGTGACACCGGTGACGTACAACGCGGGCGGTGACACCGCGTACCTCACCGTCGTACCGGAGTCCTCCCCGCAGTCCCGGCAGACCAGCGAACTCGTCGACCGGCTGCGCGACGAGGTCCTGCACCGCGCCGAGACCGGCACCTCCCTCGATCTGCAGGTCGGCGGCATGACCGCCGGGTACGACGACTTCGCCGAGGTGATCGTCGGCAAGCTGCCGCTGTTCGTCGGCGTCGTCATCGGCCTCGGCTGTCTGCTGCTCCTGCTCGCATTCCGGTCCGTCGGGATCCCCCTGAAGGCCGCCGCGATGAACGTCGCCGCCGTCGCCGCCGCCTTCGGGGTCGTCGTCGCGATCTTCCAGTGGGGCTGGGGGAGCGAGCTGCTGGGCCTGGGCAGGGCCGGGCCCATCGAGCCCTTCCTCCCCGTGATCATGGTGTCGGTGCTCTTCGGGCTCTCCATGGACTACCAGGTCTTCCTGGTCAGCCGGATGTACGAGGAGTGGCTGGAGACCGGCGACAACCGGCGGGCCGTCCGCATCGGCCTCGCCGAGACCAGCCGGGTGATCAACTCCGCCGCGGTCATCATGATCTCCGTCTTCCTCGCCTTCGTCCTCAGCGGCGACCGCGTCATCGCCATGTTCGGCATCGCGCTGGCCGCCGCCGTCGCCCTGGACGCCTTCGTGCTGCGCACCCTCCTCGTCCCCGCCCTGATGCACATGCTCGGCGGCGCCAACTGGTGGCTGCCCCGCTGGCTCGACAAGCGCATGCCCCGCATCAGCATCGAACCGCCCGAGTCCCGCGCCGCCCATGAGAGGCTCACCGATGTCGTGGCGGAACTGGAGAAGGAGCAGCGGGGCGATGTACGCGATATCGCTGGGTGACGACGGAGCCGAGCTGAGGCCCCTGGAGCCGTGGCACGCCGAGGAGTTCCTCGCGCACCTGGACCGCGGCCGGGAGTTCATCGGGCAGTACATCCCGTTCGGCTCGAAGGCCATAGACCCGGCGTCGGCACGCGAGACGCTCCAGCGATACGCCGACCTGCGCGCCGCGGACACGGCGTCGTACCACGGCATCTGGCTGGACGGAAAACTCGTCGGCGGCGTCCTCACCCTGAACTTCGACGCGGCGACCGGCAACTGCGAGGTCGGCTGCTGGCTGGAGCCCGCCGCGACCGGACGCGGGCTCATCACCCGGGCGATGCGGGTGCTCATCGACTGGGCGGTCGAGGAACGCGGCATCCACCGCGTCGAATGGGTCGCGGCGTCCGGCAACACGCCCAGCCTGAACGTCGCCCGGCGACTCGGCATGACCCGCGACGGCGTACGACGCCAGGCCCACCCCTATGGTGGGGTGCGGCACGACCTCGAGGTGTGGTCGATCCTCGCCCCGGAGTGGCGTGAAGCACGCGCGCGTGCCGCACACAGCGACCATTAAGAGACTTCTCAGACAGGATCCGTACGGTGCGCGACATGGGAACCAAGACAGCTGAGGAAACCGGCGCCGAGACGGGCGCCGAGACCAAGAACGACGAGGAAAAGGCAGGTGTGACCCAGGTCGAGGAGGAGACGACCGAGGGCGAGCCGACCGAGACCGCGTCCGCTGAGGACGACTCCGCCGACGACGCGGACGAGCTGCCCGAGGCCCAGGTGAAGGAGCCGACCGGAGTGGGCCAGGGCGCGGCCGCCGTGGTCTCCGCCGTGCTCGGCCTGGTCTCGCTGACCGGCAGCTGGGTCGGCACGGTGGCCTCGGCGCGCGAGGAGATCACCGGCCAGCTGGAGATGCAGGCCTCGCAGAACGCGGGCGTCGCCACCCAGCTCCAGGCGGTCTACGGCGACGCCTGGCAGGCCACCGCGCTGTGGGGCGGGGTCTTCGCGCTGGTCGCGCTGCTCGTCGGCGTCGCGGTGCTTGCCCGGCCGGCGTTCGGCGTCCCGGGCAAGCCGCAGCCGGTCTGGATCAAGTCGGTCTCCTGGGCGGGTGTCTCGCTCGGCGTCATCGGCCTGCTCCTCGCGGTCCTCAAGTACACCGACGTACTGCTCGGCCTGCCCTCAGTGGGTTGAGCCGGTCGAATCACCGCAGTTCCTGAGGGGTCTTAGGAGTTCCTAAGGCCCCTCACGCGCGTCTAAGGCCCCGCATGAGGCCGAAGATGCGGAACTCTCCCGATGTGGCGGACCCGCCTGGGGGAGGAAGGTTGAGACATCGCCGAAAGCGACGCGGAAAACCACCTCTCACCAGGGAAAACGAGGGTCCGACCATGTATGAGTTCGAGCTTCACAACCTCCGTTCCGCCGAACTGATCCGCCAGGCCGAGCACCAGCGCCTGGTCCGCGAGGCACTCCGGGGCCGCCGTGAGGAACGCGCCAAGCGGAGCAGCGAGGAGAAGGAGGCGCATACGCCCCGCCTCCGCCGGCATCGGCGTCCACGGACGGCGTGACGGGGGGTTCCGGGGGCGGGCCCCTGACGCCCGCCCCCGGAAAAAGCGGTGCCGGGTCCTTCGAGGGGCGTGGCATGCTCGCCCTCGTGGAGAGCCGGTCTGTAAGCCCCGTGTTCGTAGGTCGCGCAGCCGAATTGGAGACGCTCAACGACGCCCTCGCCCGAGCCGCCGCAGGCGAACCGCAGGCCTTGCTGATCGGCGGTGAGGCGGGGGTGGGCAAGACCCGCCTCGTCGAGGAGTTCGCCACCGCCGCCGCCCGCGAGGGCGCCGTCGTCGTGCTCGGGGGCTGTGTCGAGATCGGCGCGGACGGACTTCCCTTCGCACCGTTCTCCACCGCGCTGCGCGCCCTGCGCCGGGAACTGCCCGAGGAGCTGACGGCGGCCGCCGCCGGCCAGGAGGAGGAACTGGCCCGGCTGCTGCCCGAGTTGGGCGAGACGGCACAACCCCGTGGAGCCGACCGCTCCGACGAGGAGGGCATGGCCCGTCTCTTCGAGCTCACCGCCCGCCTCCTGGAACGCGTCGCCGCCGGCCGCACGGTCGTCGTCGCCCTGGAGGACCTGCACTGGTCCGACGCCTCCACCCGCCACCTCCTCGCCTATCTCTTCCGCACCCTGCGCACCGGCCGCCTCGCCGTCCTCGCCACCTACCGCTCCGACGACATCCACCGCCGCCACCCGCTGCGTCCGCTCCTCGCCGAACTCGACCGGCTGCGCACCGTCCGCCGCCTCGAACTCGGCCGCTTCAACCGCGCCGAGGTCGGCCGCCAGATCGCCGGGATCCTCGCCTGCGAACCCGACCCGGCCCAGGTCGACGCCATCTTCGAACGCTCCGACGGCAACGCCTTCTTCGTCGAGGAACTCGCCGTCGCCGCCCACGAGGGCAGCTGCACCGGCCTCACCGACTCCCTGCGCGATCTGCTGCTGGTCCGGGTGGAGCGCCTGCCGGAGAGCGCCCAGCGCGTGGCCCGGATCGTCGCCGAGGGCGGCTCCACCGTCGAGTACCGGCTGCTCGCCGCCGTCGCCCGGCTCGCCGAGGACGACCTCATCGAGGCGCTGCGGGCCGCCGTGGGCGCCAACATCCTGATCGCCGCGCCCGGTGGCGACGGCTACCGCTTCCGGCACTCCCTGGTCCGCGAGGCCGTCGGCGACGACCTGCTGCCCGGCGAGCGCTCCCGCCTCAACCGCCGCTACGCCGAGGCCCTGGAGGCCGACCCGACGCTCGTCCCGGCCGCCGAGCGCGTCATGCGGCTGGCCAGCTACTGGTACCACGCCCACGACCCGGCCAAGGCCCTGCCCGCCGTCCTGGACGCCTCCGTCACCGCCCGCCGCCGGCACGCCCACTCCGAGCAACTGCGGCTCCTGGAACGCGCGATGGAGCTCTGGGACACCGCCCCCGAGGAGATCCGCGCCACCCTGCGCCCCGTCGACTACACCGAGGTCTATCCTCCCTGCGGCTGCGACCCCGCCACCACACCCCTGCGCTATCTCGATCTGATGGCCGAGGCCGCCGTCGCCGGCCGGCGCTGCGCGGAACGCGAACGCGCCCTGAAGATCACCAAGCGGGCCCTGGACCTGCTGGAGGAAGACGGCGAACCCCTGCGCGCCGCATGGTTCTGGGTCCAGCGCTCCCGGCTGGTGCAGGCCCTGGCCCGCGGCGACGGCTGGAAGGAACTGGGCATCGCACAGGAACTCGTGCGCGGCCTGCCCCCGTCCGAGGTGCACGCCGAGGTACTCTCCGCCGCCGCCAACTGGTCGATGCTGCGCGCCCCCGGCCCCGACGCCATGTCGGCCGCCGAACGGGCCGTCGAGTACGCCCGCATGGTGGGCGCCGAGGACATCGAACTCAACGCCCGCCTCACCCTCGGCGGCCTCATGGTCGAGGCCGGTGACATCGACGCCGGACTGACCCAGATGTACGAGGTCAAGGACGAGGTACTGACCCGTGGCCTCACCGCGGTCGTGGGCCGCAGCCATGTGAACCTCCCGTCCGTGCTCGAAGGCGTCGGCCGCTCGCAGGAAGCCGTCGGCATCCTGCGTGAGGGGCTGCGCCTGACCCAGGAGTGGGGACTGCGCGACTCCGAGGCATGGATCTGGACGAACCTCTCCGAGTCGCTGATCTCCCTGGGCCGCTGGGACGAGGCCGCCGAGGCCGCGCTGCACGCCCAGCGCAACGGGCAGTCCGCCAAGCCGGGCGGCGGAGCCTCCAACCGCCTCGCCCACCTCGCGCTCGCACGCGGCGAGGTCGCCGAGGCCACCCGCCACCTCGAAGCCGCCCGCACCTCCTACGGCACCCATGACCCCATGCCCCAGAACAACCTCCCGATGTCCTTCCTCGCCCTCGGCATAGCCGCCGCCGAGGGCCGACTCCTGGACGCCCGCGCGGAGACCGACCGGGCCCTGGGTGACGGCTTCCCACCCGGCACCCAGCGCTACGCCTGGCCCCTCCTGCTGGCCGCCGCCGTCGCCGAATCCGACGCCCGCGCCCATGCGCTGCCCGCCGCCCAGGAGGGCCGCGCCGCCTTCCTGGAGCGGCTCTTCGAAGTCGTCCGCACCCTCACCACCGGCGCACCCCTGTGGCTCGCGTACGAGAAGTGGACCCGAGCCGAACTCGACCGCGCCCACGGCCGCACCACCCCCGACACCTGGTCGGACGTGGTCACCGCCTTCGAAGCCCTGGAGCGCCCCTATGACCTCGCCCAGGTCCGCCACCGTCTCGCCGAGGCCCTTCTCGCGCTCGGCGGCGACGACGAGCGCGCCCGCGCCACCGAGCTGCTCCGCCTGACCCGTGCCACCGCCGCCCACCTGGGCGCCCGCCCGCTCGCCGACGCCACGACCCGCCTGGCCCAGCGAGCCCGCCTCACCCTCACGACGGCCCCGCCCCGGGCCATGGCCGACCCCGCCGACGCCCTCGGCCTCACCACCCGCGAACGCGACGTCCTGCGCCTGGTCTCCGCAGGCCAGACCAACCGCCAGATCGCCGAGCAGCTCTTCATCTCCCCGAAGACCGCCAGCGTCCATGTCTCGAACATCCTGGGCAAGCTCGGCGTCTCGGGACGGGGCGAGGCGGCGGCCGTGGCGCATCGGCTGGGGTTGTATCCGGCCGAAACCCTCACGCCCCGGGCGGGAACCTGAGGTTTACGCTGTAAGGGACGTCGGCCCAGGGAGGCCCAGTGTTCAACGCGTTCGAGGAACTCTTCGCCCCCGGCCGCAAGCACACCCGCGACGAACAGAACCGTCTGGAACTGACCCGTGAGGACGTCGGGGACGGCGACCCAGGGCGCGGGCCGATAGATCTGTCGTCCGGGAAAGTGGTCGTACGGCCCCCCGAGCCGCCGGCGGAGGACGGCGACGAGGACTAGGGCCCGCAGAGCCCAGGTCACGTCACCTGAAGCTCCAGAATCCGGTCGTCCCCCTCCTTCGGCTCGCCCCGCCCGTCCGTGTTGCTGGTCACCAGCCACAGCTTGTCGCCGCCCGCCGCGACGACCGTCCGCAGTCTGCCGTACTCACCCTCCAGGAAGGCCTGCGGATCCGCCGAGGCCTCGGTGCCGTTCAGCGGGATGCGCCACAGTCGCTGGCCCTTCAGGCCCGCCATCCAGAGGGAGCCCTCGGCATGGGCGACACCGCTGGGGGAGGCGTCATCGGTGCCCCACTGGGCCAGCGGGTTGTGGTACCGGTCGTCGTCGGACTTGCCCTCGGCCTCCGGCCAGCCGTAGTTGTCGCCCGGCTTGATCGCGTTCAGCTCGTCCCAGGTGTCCTGGCCGAACTCCGAGGCGAACAGACGCTGTTCGGAGTCCCAGGCCAGGCCCTGCACATTGCGATGGCCGTAGGAGTACACGGGGGAGTCGGGGAAGGGGTTCCCCGGAGCCGGTTCGCCCTCCGGTGTCATGCGCAGGATCTTGCCGCCCAGGGACTTCTTGTCCTGGGACAGACCGGTGTTCCCGCTCTCACCCGTGCCCGCGTACAGCATCTTGTCCGGGCCGAAGGCGATCCTGCCGCCATTGTGGATAAAGCCCTTGGGGATGCCCTTGAAGAGGGTGTCGGGGGCGCCCAGCTGCCTGCCGGCCGGCTGCTGCTCGTCGTACAGCATGCGGACGATGCGGTTGTCCGTGGCCGAGGTGAAGTAGGCGTAGACCATGTGGTCCGAGGCGTACTCCGGCGACAGCGCCAGGCCCATGAGACCGCCCTCGCCCGCCGGATCCACCCCGGGCACCTCGCCCAGCTCGGTCTTCTTGCCACTCTCGCCGTCGACCCGGGTGATCGTGGCGTCATCGCGGGAGGAGACCAGCAGGTCCCCGTCGGGCAGCGGGGCCAGGCCCCAAGGGCTGCTCAGGCCCTCGGCGACCGTGCGCACCACCTTGACGGTGCCCTGGGCCGGTGGGCTCTCGGCCGCCTGCCCGGTGGGTGAGGCCGCGGTGCTGCCCGGTGCCTTGTCTCCGCCCTTGGCCGGCGAGTCCCCGTCGTCGGAGGAACAGCCGGCCGTCAGCAGGAGTGTGGCCGCGGCCAACACGGCCGATACAGCTCGACGTTGCACGATCACGGTCCCTTCGATGCGGCGGGTTCTACTGTTCTTACACCGCTCGCGCCTCTCAGGTTCCCGATCCATGAATCTTGAATCAGCGCCGGCCCAGAACCCTCACGGCCTCAGTCCCAGGATCCCCGCGCCCCCGGCAACTCCGCCACCTCGGCCAGATCCGCCGCGGTGAGCCGTACGGCATCCGCCCCCGCGTTCTCCGCCACCCAGCGTTCCCGCTTGGCCCCCGGCACCGCGACCACGTGCCTTCCCTGCGCCAGCACCCACGCCAGCGCCACCTGCGCCGGGGTGACCGAATCCCCGTGCCGGGCCGCTATGCGGCGCAGGCCGACGACGATCGGCTGGTTCGACGCCATCATCTCCGCGGTGAACCGTGGATGCCGGGCGCGCACGTCGTCCGGTTCGAAGCCCTCGCCCGGGGTCAGCGTGCCGGTGAGGAAACCGTTGCCCAGCGGCATCGCCGCGAGGAAGCCGACGCCACGCGCCTCGCACCACGGCAGCAGCGCCTCCAGCGCCTCGGGCGACCACACCGACAGCTCGGCCTGCACCGCGCTCACCGGAAAGACCTGCTGCACCCGCTGCAGCTGGCGGATCGTCGCGTCGTGCAGCCGCGTCCCGAGGCGCCGCCCACCTCGCGCGCCCATCGCGCACAGCCCCAACGCCCGTACCTTTCCCGCCTGGACGAGCTCCGCCATCGCGCCCCACGTCTCCTCGACGGGGACCTCGGGATCGGCGCGGTGCAGCTGGTAGAGGTCGATGACGTCCGTCTGGAGGCGGCGCAGCGAGGCGTCGCAGGCCCGCTTCACATAGCCGGGGCGGCCGTTGGCCACGATGTGCTGCTCACCGACCAGCAGTCCGACCTTGGTCGACACGAACGCGTCCTGGCGGCGCTCCTTCAACACCCGCCCCACCAGCAGCTCGTTGGTGAACGGGCCGTACATGTCGGCCGTGTCCAGCAGCGTCGAGCCCAGATCGAGCGCCCGGTGCACCGCCCTGACCGACTCCTCGCCCCGCTGCCGCGACGAGCTGTACGCCCAGCTCATCGGCATGCACCCGAGCCCGATGGCCCCCACCGCGAGTGCCGCCGCGCCGATCGTCCTGCGCTCCACCTGGCCGTAACCCTCCCTCTTCCGGCATCCCAACCTAACCTCTGCACTCCAGTTCGCCTGACATAGCCTCCAGTGCATGACTGCTGACGTGTGGCTCCCCATCCCGCCGGACGAGATCGAGGGCCTCCCGGAGGGCCCCGCCTACCGCTACTGGAACGGCGCCGAGGACTTCCCCGCGGACCCGGCCGACTGCGCCTTCTACGTCGTCCCGTACATGAAGCCGGCCGGGCTCGGGCAGCGTCCCCTTCCGCGGATGACCCACCTGGAGGTCGTGCAGACGCTGTCCGCCGGCACCGACCACGTGGAGCCGGGCCTCAAGCATCTGCGGCCCGGCGTACGGCTGTGCAACGCGCGCGGGGTGCACGAGGCGAGCACCGGTGAGCTCACCCTCACGCTGATCCTCGCCTCGCTGCGCGGCGTCCCCGACTTCGTGCGGGCGCAGGACCGGGGGGAGTGGCTCGGCGGGTTCCGGCCCGCGCTGGCGGACAAGAACGTCCTCATCGTGGGATACGGCTCGATCGGGGCCGCCATCGAGGACCGGCTCGCGCCTTTTGAACTCGCGCGGGTGGCGCGCGTCGCGCGCTCTGAGCGCACCACGGCGCGCGGAGAAGTGCTTCCGCTCACCGAACTGCCCGCTCTGCTTCCGGAAGCGGACGTCGTCATCCTGTCCACGCCCTTGACGGACGCCACCCGGCACCTGGCCGACGCGGACTTCCTGGCCCGTATGAAGGACGGCGCGCTGCTGGTCAACGTGGCCCGCGGCCCCGTCGTGGACACCAAGGCGCTGCTGGCCGAGCTGGAGACCGGGCGGATCACCGCCGCCCTGGACGTCACCGACCCCGAACCGCTGCCCCGGGAGCATCCCCTGTGGCGTGCGCCGGGCGTGCTCATCAGCCCGCATGTGGGCGGTCCGACGTCCGCGTTCCTGCCGCGCGCCAAGCGGCTCCTGGTGGACCAGTTGAGTCGTTACGTGAACCGGGAGCCCCTGCGCAACGTGATCCTTACGACGGGCGCGACACAGGTGTGACGCTCACGGGTTGAGCTTCTCGCGGTTGCCGCGCGTGTCGCGCGTAACAGGCCCATAATCCGGTTCGAGTACCGTCCGCAACCTCACGGAAGCGGTCCGTACTCGCATATGCGCTGGTCGTCACGGAGCGTAGAGGTGCTATGTCCCTGAGTGACGAGACTGGTGTATCGTCCGGACGAGGGGCAGCGCCGTGCACGGTCGGCGCCGGGGATGGACATTTCAGATTTGTGAGGGGGGCGACGGGCGATGCACGGCCTATGGACGAGCGATCCGACGCGACGGGGCCGCCGGCGGCGACCCTGGCGAACGGCCGCGCGCAGACGCGGCCACCACGGCATCCACGGCTGCCGTCACAACCATCACCACCGCAGGAACAGCAGCCGCAGGCGGCATGCGCACACAGCGCACCGGGACCCCCGAGCGGCGCGGACCGGGAGGGTCCGGTGAGCTCCCCGCCGCCCCCCACGACCACGCTGGACGGAGCACTGCGGGCACAGCGGCCGTCGGCTGTGACGCTGCCTCGTCCCTCGTCGGGCGGAAACGGCTCGGGACTGTTTCCGCAAGTGACTCTGGCCCTGGTGTGCGCGGGATACGCCGTCGGTTCCGCGCTCGGCTGGGGGTCGGCGCAACTCGCGCTGATCATGGGCGACTTCGGGTTGGCCGCCGCCGCCGGCGCGGCCGCGGTGTCCTGCTTCCGCTACGCCCGTAGCCGCCGTATCCGCTTTCGACCCGCATGGCTGCTGTTCGCGCTCTCCTCGGCCATGGCGGCCCTCGGCAACCTGGTCTGGGGGTGGTACGAGGTCGTCCTGGAACGCCCCGTGCCCACCCCGTCCTACGCCGACGGGTTCTTCCTGTGCTTCGCGCCGCCCGCCATCGTGGGACTCCTGGTGCTCGCCAAGCGCCCGGTGACCAAGGCCGGTTGGGTCTGCCTCGGGCTCGACGCCTGGCTGATCGGCGGCTCGCTGCTGACGCTCGCCTGGAGCCTCGCCCTGGCCCAGGCGGCCAAGATCGAGTCCGGCGACGGGGCGAGCGTGTCGCACACCGCGCTCTCGCTGGCCTACCCGCTGCTCGACATCGCCCTGGTCAGCATGGTGCTCGCGCTGCACTTCAGGCGCTCCTCGGCGAACCGCACCGCGGTCAACACCGCGATCGGCGCGCTCGCCCTGACCGTGATGTGCGACGCCCTGTTCACCTCGCCGCTGCTGCACAACAGCTACCGCTCCGGCCAGTTGCTCGACGCGGGCTGGTTCGCCGGCTCACTGCTGCTGGCGTACGCCCCCTGGGCCGCGCCCCGGCAAGGCCAGGAGGACGCCGACCGGCACGACAGAGCCGGGCACACACGCGTGGTGCACGAGCACCTGCCCGGACAGCGGGGCGCGAGCCATCACCACACCCCGGCACAGGGGGGTGATCACACCCGGTATCTGGCCAACCGCCCGATCGCCGGCTCCCTGGCCGCGCTCACGCCGTACCTCGCCGCCGCCGTCTGCACCCTGGGGATCCTCTACAACGTCCTCAACGGCCGCAGCGTCGACCGCGTGGTGCTCATCACCGGCGGCACCGTGGTGCTCGCCCTCGTGGTGCGCCAGGGCATCATGCTGCTCGACAACATCACCCTCACCCAGGAACTGGCGCAGAAGGAGAACCACTTCCGCTCCCTGGTGCAGGGCTCCAGCGACGTCATCATGATCGCCGCCCCCAACGGCATCCTCCGGTACGTCTCCCCGGCCGCCGCCGGGGTCTACGGCCGTTCCGCCGAGGATCTGGTGGGCACGGAACTGGCCAATCTCATCCACCCGGAGGACCTGGGCTGCGTGGTGCACGAAGTGCGCCGCTTCCTCGCCGCCAGCCCACTCGAGGAACCCACTACGCGCATCGAGTGCCGCTTCCGGTCCGGCGAGGACAACTGGCTCAACGTCGAGTCGACGGTCAACCGGCACCACGGCGGCCTCATCTTCAACAGCCGGGACGTGACCGAAAGAGTGCGCCTCCAGGCGCAGCTCCAGCACAACGCCGAGCACGACCCGCTCACCGACCTGCCCAACCGCGCCCTGTTCACCAAGCGGGTCCAGCAGGCCCTGTCCGGCCGCCGTGCCTCCGACCGAGGCCTCGCCCTGCGCAACACCGCCGTCCTGTTCATCGACCTCGACGGCTTCAAGGGCGTCAACGACACGATCGGACACCAGGCCGGGGACGAACTGCTCGTCCAGGCCGCCCGCAGACTCCAGGACACGGTCCGTCGCGGCGACACCGCGTCCCGGCTGGGCGGCGACGAGTTCGCGGCCCTGATCGTCGGGGACAACACCCGCGACCGCACCGCCCGCGAGCGGCACATACTGGAACTCGCCGACCGGCTCAGAGGGACCCTGTCGCAGCCCTACCTCATCGACGGCAACGATGTCCGCGTCAACGCCTCCATCGGCGTCGCCTTCGCCGAGCCCGGCCTCGGCGCGGGGGAGCTGCTGCGCAACGCCGACCTGGCCATGTACCGCGCGAAGGCGGGCGGCAAGGGCCGCGTCGAGCTGTACAAGCCGCAGATGCAGCAGGACGTCGTACGCAAGGCGGAGCTGGCCACGCGCCTGCGTGCCGCGCTGCACGACGGCGAGTTCGCGCTGCTGCACCAGCCGGTGGTGTGCCTGGAGAACGGCCGGATCACATCGGTCGCCACCCAGGCGCGCTGGCGGTCCTCGCAAGGGGTGCTGTTCACGCCCGCCGAGTTCCTGCGGGTGGCCGAGGACAGCGACAAGACCGCCGAGCTGGGCCGCTGGATGCTCGAGGAGGCCGTCGAGCAGGCCGCCGAGCGCACCGCGACCGGGCTCGCCGTACCCGTCGTGGTCCGGATGGGTGCACGCCGGCTGCTCGACCGGTCGATGCCGCTCGGCTCGATCGAGGCGCTGCTGACCCGGCACGGGCTGCCGTCCGGGTCGCTGATCATCGAGCTGTCCGACCTCGACCCCCGGATCTCGCTGGACGATCTGGAGCGCCGCCTGAGCGGCCTGCGCAGACTCGGCGTCCGGGTCGCCCTGGACGGCTTCGGCAGCGGTTACGCGGCGATCACCGCGCTGCGCAGGCTCCCCGTCGACATGCTCAGGCTCGACCGCGGTCTGGTCGAGGGTGTCGTCGAGTCCGCGCGGCTGCACAAGATCACCAGCGGGCTGCTGCGGATCGCCGGCGACCTCGGGCTCCAGTCCGTGGCCGACGGCGTGGACCTGCCCGAGCAGGTCGTCGCGCTGCGGGCGATGGGGTGCACGCACGGGCAGGGCATGGCGTTCTCCGGACCACTGGACGAGTACCGGCTGCGCCGGGCGCTCAGTTCCGGCCACTATCCGGTGCCGCACGGGCCCGCGGAGCCCGCGTTCGCCGGTGGGGGCACGAGAGAACCGCAGGGGTGCGTCGGCGTCGAGGGCACGAGCGCGCGGAGGCCCGAAGGGCTGGGCACGGTCGTGGTCTCGACACCGACCGGGGCGCCCCGGATGTGAACGAGCCAAAACAGACACAGCGGGTGTACACCGGTGGTGTCCCCGCTGTTCTCGGAGGCGGCCATGCCCTTCGCTCACATAATGAGACTCCCGTCCCACCCACTTGACACCGGGTGTGCGCCGGGGGGAGGGTCAGTGCCATGCGCACCCGAATTCTCGTACTTGGAAAGCGCGTCGGCTGAGGCTGGTGACGTCCGGACAGACCCGGAACTCCCAGCGACCACCACCGGCGCGCTCCCCTCGCTTGCCTTATGGCACGAGGGGTTTTTTGTTGCACAGGCACCTGTCGTGCAGCATCGAAACTCCGCTCAAACTTCGCAAAAACCCTCAGCATCGAGAAGAGAATGCCGATGACCGAGCAGGCCACCGGGGCCCATCATCCGCAGCCGCGGCCCCGATCCGGAGGACAGTCCGCCCCCGAGCACGTCACGGGTGCGCAGTCCCTCATCCGTTCGCTCGAGGAGGTCGGCGCCGACACGGTATTCGGCATTCCGGGCGGCACCATCCTGCCGGCGTACGACCCGATGATGGACTCCACGCGAGTGCGCCACGTGCTGGTCCGCCATGAGCAGGGTGCCGGCCACGCGGCCACCGGTTACGCGCAGGCCACCGGCAAGGTCGGTGTCTGCATGGCGACCAGCGGCCCCGGTGCCACCAACCTGGTGACGCCGATCGCCGACGCGATGATGGACTCGGTGCCGCTCGTGGCGATCACCGGTCAGGTCGTCTCCAAGTCGATCGGCACGGACGCCTTCCAGGAGGCGGACATCGTCGGCATCACCATGCCGATCACCAAGCACAGCTTCCTGGTCACCAAGGCGGAGGACATCCCCCGGGCGATCGCGCAGGCGTTCCACATCGCCTCCACCGGCCGCCCGGGCCCGGTCCTGGTCGACATCCCCAAGGACATCCTCCAGGCGAAGACCACCTTCTCCTGGCCGCCCGCAATGGACCTGCCCGGCTACCGGCCCGTCACCAAGCCGCACGCCAAGCAGATCCGCGAGGCCGCCAAGCTGATCACCGCCGCCAAGCGACCCGTCCTCTACGTCGGCGGCGGCGTCATCAAGGCCGGCGCCACCGCCGAGCTGAAGGTCCTCGCGGAACTCACCGGAGCGCCCGTCACCACCACCCTGATGGCGCTCGGCGCATTCCCCGACAGCCACCCGCTGCACGTGGGAATGCCGGGCATGCACGGTGCGGTCACCGCCGTCACCGCGCTGCAGAAGGCCGACCTGATCGTCGCCCTCGGCGCCCGCTTCGACGACCGCGTCACCGGCAACCTGGACAGCTTCGCCCCGTACGCCAAGATCGTCCACGCCGACATCGACCCGGCCGAGATCGGCAAGAACCGCGCGGCGGACGTGCCGATCGTCGGTGACGCCCGCGAGGTCATCGCCGATCTGGTCCAGGCCGTGCAGAAGGAGCACGCCGAGGGCCACCAGGGCGACTACACCGCTTGGTGGAAGGACCTGTCCCGGTGGCGGGACACCTACCCGCTCGGCTACGACCAGCCCGACGACGGCTCGCTGTCCCCGCAGCAGGTCATCGAGCGCATCGGCCAACTCGCCCCGCAGGACACGGTCTTCGCGGCGGGTGTCGGGCAGCACCAGATGTGGGCCGCGCACTACATCCAGTACGAGAAGCCGGCCACGTGGCTGAACTCCGGCGGCGCCGGAACCATGGGCTACGCGGTCCCCGCGGCCATGGGCGCCAAGGCCGGGGCACCGGACCGGACCGTCTGGGCGATCGACGGTGACGGCTGCTTCCAGATGACGAACCAGGAACTCACCACCTGCGCCCTGAACAACATCCCGATCAAGGTCGCCATCATCAACAACGGCGCCCTCGGGATGGTCCGCCAGTGGCAGACCCTCTTCTACAACCAGCGCTACTCCAATACCGTGCTGCACTCCGGGCCCGACGACGTCAATCCGGAGGCCAGGGGCACCCGCGTCCCCGACTTCGTGAAGCTGTCGGAGGCCATGGGCTGTTACGCGATCCGCTGCGAGCGGCCGGAGGACCTCGACAAGGTCATCGAAGAGGCGAACTCCATCAACGACCGCCCCGTCGTCGTCGACTTCATCGTCCACGAGGACGCCATGGTGTGGCCGATGGTCGCCGCCGGCACCTCCAACGACGAGATCATGGCCGCCCGGGACGTCCGCCCCGACTTCGGCGACAACGAAGACGACTGAGCGAGAGAGACGTAAAGATCATGTCCAAGCACACGCTCTCCGTCCTGGTGGAGAACAAGCCCGGCGTCCTCGCCCGGATCACCGCCCTCTTCTCGCGCCGGGGCTTCAACATCGACTCGCTCGCCGTCGGTGTCACCGAGCACCCCGACATCTCCCGCATCACCATCGTGGTGAGCGTCGCCGACCTGCCGCTGGAGCAGGTGACGAAGCAGCTCAACAAGCTGGTCAACGTGCTGAAGATCGTCGAGCTGGAGCCCGGTTCGGCCGTTCAGCGCGAACTCGTTCTGGTGAAGGTGCGCGCCGACAACGAGACCCGCTCCCAGATCATCGAGATCGTCCAGCTGTTCCGCGCCAAGACCGTCGACGTCTCCCCGGAGGCCGTCACCATCGAGGCCACCGGCTCCAGCGACAAGCTGGAGGCCATGCTGAAGATGCTGGAGCCGTTCGGCATCAAGGAACTCGTCCAGTCCGGCACGATCGCGATCGGCCGCGGCGCGCGCTCGATCACGGACCGCTCGCTGCGGGCCCTCGACCGCTCCGCATAGCGCGGATTCGGGCGGCCGGGTGACACCGGCCGCCCGAATATCGAGACCCCGAGACTTCCCTTCCGCCCCCCGTCATACGGTGGGACGCAACACCTGCACACAAGGAGAGAACCCAAAGTGGCCGAGCTGTTCTACGACGCCGACGCCGACCTGTCCATCATCCAGGGCCGCAAGGTCGCGGTCATCGGTTACGGCAGCCAGGGCCACGCCCACGCGCTGTCGCTCCGTGACTCGGGTGTCGACGTGCGTGTCGGTCTGCACGAGGGCTCCAAGTCCAAGGCGAAGGCCGAGGAGCAGGGCCTGCGCGTGGTGACGCCGTCGGAGGCCGCCGCCGAGGCCGACGTCATCATGATCCTGGTGCCGGACCCGATCCAGGCCCAGGTCTACGAGGAGCACATCGCCCCGAACCTGAACGACGGCGACGCCCTGTTCTTCGGCCACGGCCTGAACATCCGCTACGGCTTCATCAAGCCCCCGGCCGGCGTCGACGTCTGCATGGTCGCCCCGAAGGGCCCGGGCCACCTGGTCCGCCGCCAGTACGAGGAGGGCCGCGGCGTTCCGTGTATCGCCGCCGTCGAGCAGGACGCCACGGGCAACGCCTTCGCGCTGGCCCTGTCGTACGCCAAGGGCATCGGTGGCACCCGCGCCGGCGTCATCAAGACGACCTTCACCGAGGAGACCGAGACCGACCTGTTCGGTGAGCAGGCCGTTCTCTGCGGTGGTACGGCCGCCCTGGTCAAGGCCGGTTTCGAGACGCTGACCGAGGCCGGCTACCAGCCGGAGATCGCGTACTTCGAGTGCCTGCACGAGCTGAAGCTGATCGTGGACCTCATGTACGAGGGCGGCCTGGAGAAGATGCGCTGGTCGATCTCCGAGACCGCCGAGTGGGGCGACTACGTCACCGGCCCCCGGATCATCACCGACGCCACCAAGGCCGAGATGAAGCAGGTCCTCGCCGAGATCCAGGACGGCACCTTCGCCCAGGCCTGGATGGACGAGTACCACGGCGGTCTGAAGAAGTACAACGAATACAAGAAGCAGGACTCCGAGCACCTGCTGGAGACCACCGGCAAGGAGCTGCGCAAGCTCATGAGCTGGGTGAACGAAGAGGCGTAAGCCTCGGCCGACGGGACCGGAGCATGTCGCTCCGGTCCCGTTGTCCATCCCGTCCCGTCACGGACGGGTGATCCTTCCACAGAGGCGCAGGACGGCTTCTGTCGCGGCACTAGACTGCCGTACTACATACGCGTCAGGCCCACAGCGTCGTGCGTCTTCCACGCGGCTAGCACAGCGACACCGAGGAGGGGCAGGCACGTCCCCACGCCGTCCGGCACGCACTCTCGCCGCACCGGTCAAAGGCCCTAGTAGCTCCGCTACGAGGACCTTCGCCCGGCACACCGAGAGCACGCACCGAACGACGCGGGAACGCACCCGACCCTCCCCGGCGCCGCCCCCCTCCACCGCCTGCGGCCGTCGGGACGGCCGTCCGCATGCATGGGACTTGTGAGGACTCACGTGAGCTCGAAACCCGTCGTACTCATCGCTGAAGAGCTGTCGCCCGCGACCGTGGACGCGCTTGGCCCGGACTTCGAGATCCGGCAGTGCAACGGCGCCGACCGGGGCGAGCTGCTCCCGGCCATCGCCGACGTGGACGCGATCCTGATCCGCTCCGCCACCAAGGTCGACGCCGAGGCCATCGCCGCCGCGAAGAAGCTCAAGGTCGTCGCGCGAGCCGGCGTCGGCCTGGACAATGTCGACGTCTCCGCCGCCACCAAGGCCGGCGTGATGGTCGTCAACGCCCCCACCTCGAACATCGTGACCGCCGCCGAGCTGGCCTGCGGTCTGCTGGTCGCCACCGCCCGTCACATCCCGCAGGCCAACGCCGCGCTGAAGAACGGCGAGTGGAAGCGCAGCAAGTACACGGGTGTGGAGCTCGCCGAGAAGACCCTCGGTGTCGTCGGTCTCGGCCGTATCGGTGCGCTGGTCGCGCAGCGCATGTCCGGCTTCGGCATGAAGGTCGTCGCCTACGACCCCTACATCCAGCCCGCGCGCGCCGCGCAGATGGGCGTCAAGGTCCTGTCGCTGGACGAGCTGCTCGAGGTCTCCGACTTCATCACCGTCCACCTGCCCAAGACCCCCGAGACCGTCGGCCTCATCGGCGACGAGGCGCTGCGCAAGGTCAAGCCGAGCGTGCGCATCGTCAACGCCGCGCGCGGCGGGATCGTCGACGAGGAGGCGCTGTACTCGGCGCTGAAGGAGGGGCGCGTCGCGGGCGCCGGTCTCGACGTGTACGCGAAGGAGCCCTGCACGGACTCCCCGCTCTTCGAGTTCGACCAGGTCGTCGCCACCCCGCACCTCGGTGCCTCCACCGACGAGGCGCAGGAGAAGGCCGGTATCGCCGTCGCCCGCTCGGTGCGCCTCGCCCTCGCCGGTGAGCTCGTGCCCGACGCGGTCAACGTCCAGGGCGGTGTCATCGCCGAGGACGTCAAGCCGGGTCTGCCGCTCGCCGAGCGCCTGGGCCGTATCTTCACGGCGCTCGCCGGTGAGGTGGCCGTACGGCTGGACGTCGAGGTGTACGGCGAGATCACCCAGCACGATGTGAAGGTGCTGGAGCTCAGCGCCCTCAAGGGTGTCTTCGAGGACGTCGTCGACGAGACGGTGTCGTACGTCAACGCCCCGCTGTTCGCCCAGGAGCGCGGGGTCGAGGTGCGGCTGACGACCAGCTCGGAGGCGACCGACCACCGTAACGTCGTCACCGTGCGCGGCACGCTCTCGGGCGGCGAGGAGGTGTCGGTCTCCGGCACGCTGGCCGGGCCCAAGCACCTGCAGAAGATCGTCGCGGTCGGCGAGTACGACGTGGACCTGGCGCTGGCCGACCACATGGTGGTGCTGCGGTACGAGGACCGTCCGGGTGTCGTCGGCACCGTCGGCCGCATCCTCGGCGAGGCCGGGATCAACATCGCCGGCATGCAGGTCGCTCGCGCGGCGGCGGGCGGCGAGGCGTTGGCCGTGCTGACCGTGGATGACGCGGTGCAGGCGGGCGTGCTGGCCGAGGTCGCGGCGGAGATCGGCGCGACGTCCGCTCGCGCGGTGAACCTGGTCTGAGTCGCCGGTGACCTGGGGGCCTGCGGCCCCCAGACCCCCGCTTCGGCCCTGAACGGGCCTCGTCCTCAAACGCCGGACGGGCTGAGTTTGCTCGGCTCGTCCGGCGTTTCGCATGTCTGCTCCCGCATCTCGACCCGCCGCAGCATGACCCCCGCCAGCACCGCCGCCCCCACCAGGATCGCGGCCCCCGCGATCGCCGCACCCTGCATCCCGCTGGTGAACGCCTCCCGTGCGACCGTGGTCAGGCCCGGCACCCGGTCGGCGAGCGCCAGTGCTCCGCCCAGGGTCTCGCGGGCCGGGGCGGGTGCCGAGGCCGGGATTTCGTGGCGGTAGATGGCGGTGCCGATCGAGCCGAGGACCGCCATGCCGAGCGCGCCGCCGAACTCCGCGCCGGTCTCCATCAGGGAGGACGCGGAGCCCGCCCGCTCCAGCGGGGCCGTGCCCATCGCCAGGTCCATGATCGTGGACATGACGACCACACCGCCGACCGCGAGCAGCGCGGCCGCGACCAGCACCAGGGCCATCGAGTCCGTGCCCGCGAGGGACAGCACGCCGAACCCGCACGCGGCGATCAGGAAGCCAGCGGTGACGACGTAGGCGCGGTTGACGCCCTTCTGCACCAGCTGCGTCGCGACGGGGGCCGCCGCGCCGATCGGAACCGAGGGCAGCAGCGCCCACAGGGCCGCTTCCAGGGCGCTCTTGCCGAGCACCGACTGGAGGTACTGCGTGGTGAAGTAGGCCGAGCCCATGATGCCGAACGCGGAGACGAGGTTCAGGACGACCGAGGGGGCGAAGCCGCGGCCCCGGAAGAGGGCCGGGGAGATCATCGGTGACGCCGCCGTGCGCTGGCGGTGCACGAAGAGGGCCGCGAACAGCAGGCCGACGGTGATCGAGACGATGTAGAGGCTGTGCCATCCCTTCGACGGGATCTCCTTCAGGCCGTAGATCACGGGGAGCACGGCCGCCATCGACAATGGGACGCTCAGCCAGTCGAAGCGGTCGGGCGCGGGGTTCTTCGACTCGGGGAGCATGACCGGGCCCAGGGCCAGCAGGAGTGCCATCGCCGGCAGGTTGACCAGGAAGACCGAGCCCCACCAGAAGTACTCGACCAGCAGCCCGCTCATCACGGAGCCGAGCGCGATCCCCGCCGTCATCACGCCGGACCACATGCCGATCGCCTTCGCGCGCTGGGCCGGGTCGGTGAACATCGTGCGCAGCATCGCCATCGTCGACGGCATCAGCGTCGCGCCGCCGATGCCGAGGACCGCGCGGGCCGCGATCAGCATCTCGGCGCTGTTCGCGTACGCCGCCGCCAGTGACGCCGTACCGAAGGCCGCGGCGCCGATCAGGAGCAGCCTGCGGTGGCCGATGCGGTCGCCCAGCGAACCCATCGTCATCAGCAGGCCGGCCAGGACGAAGGCGTAGATGTCGAAGATCCACAGCTGCTGCGTGCCGCTCGGCTCCAGGTCCGCGCTGATCGCCGGGATCGCGAAGTAGAGGACCGAGACGTCCATGGAGACCAGCAGCAGCGGCAGCATCAGCACGCCGAGGGCGATCCATTCGCGGCGGCCGGCTCGGGCCGGCCCGGAAGTGCTGCTCGTCGGGTTCGTTGTCATGGCGGTGAATGTACGCACGTATTAAACGCTTGTCTAGTACGGCTGTATAGGACGGCCGTATGGATCCGGGGTAGGGTGGACGTCATGGGACACCGTGAGGATCTGCTCGAAGGCGCCAAGCGCTGCCTGCTGGCGAAGGGGTTCGTGCGCACGACCGCGCGTGACATCGTCAAGGAGTCCGGGACCAACCTGGCGTCGATCGGCTACCACTACGGCTCGAAGGACAAGCTCCTCGCGGAGGCCTATATCGCCCTGGTGGGCGAGGTGTCCGACGACTGGGAACTGTCCGACGCCTTCGGTACCGCGCCGGGTTCGCTCGATCGTTTCCATGAGGTCTGGTCGAGCATCATCCGCACCATGCGGGAGCCCGGCTCCATCTGGCATCTCAGCGTCGAGATCATCGCCATGGGTGATCAATTGCCAGATGTGCGCGACCACTTGGCACGGGCACAGCGCGAAGCCGCCCGAGGGATCATCCCGCTGTTCTCGGGGGGCCGGGAGGAGGACGTCGCAGAGGAGGACGTGGACTCCATCGGGCAGCTCTACAACACCCTGATGACGGGCCTCATCGCCCAGTGGACCTTCGACCCGAAGACCGCGCCCGGCGCAGAGCAGCTCACCGAGGGATTGCGCCGGGTCATCGAGGACGTCAACCGGAGCTGATCCGGCCGTCCCGCATCTCGATCACCCGATGCGCGAAATGCCGTACGACCGCCCGGTCGTGGCAGATGAACAGGTAGCCGAGCCCGAGGTCGTCCTGGAGGTCGGCGAGCAGGTTCAGCACGCCGGCCCGGACCGACGGGTCAAGGGACGACACCGGTTCGTCCAGGACCAGCAGGCGGGGCTCCGAGGCCAGCGCGCGGGCGATGCCGACGCGTTGGCACTGGCCGCCGGAGAGTTCGTGGGGGCGGCGGTCGCCGTACGACGGGTCCAGGCCGACCCGGTCGAGGAGTTCGGCGATCTGGGTGCGCGTGGGGCGTTGCCCCTGGATGCGCAGGGGTTCCGCCACCGCGTCGCGGATGCGGTGGCGGGGGCTGAGGGAGCCGTACGGGTCCTGGAAGACCGGTTGCATGCGCGGGCGAACCGGCCGTAGTTCGGACTCGGTGAGGGTCGTCAACTCCCTCCCCTCGAAGCGGACTTCGCCGGAGTCGGGGCGGCGTAGCTGGAGGACCGCCAGGGCGGTCGAGGACTTGCCGCAGCCCGACGGGCCGTTGAGGGCCAGGGTCTCGCCGGGGGCCAGTGTGAAGGAGACGTGGTCCACGGCGGTCGTGTCGCCATAGCGGACCACCAGGTCGCGGACGTCGAGCAGGGCGGCGTCACTCATGGAACAACTCCGTGGCCGGGTGGGGGAGTTCGGGCCAGTGGTGGCAGGCCAGTGTGCGTTCCTCGACCTGTTGGGGCTCTGGTTCCGTCTCGTGGCAGGGGCCCGCGGCGAGCGGGCAGCGGGGCGCGAACGCGCAGCCCGGCGGGAGGGTGCCGGGGGCGGGCGGGGTGCCGGGCAGGAAGGGGAGGCGGCGGGCCCGGGGTGCGTGCTCGGGGAGGGAGGCCAGCAGGCCCGCGGTGTAGGGGGCGCGGGGGCGGGTCAGTACCTCGTCCGCCGGGCCGAGTTCGGTGAGGCGGCCGGCGTACATCACGAGCACTCGGTCCGCGTGGGCCCGTACGACCTCCATGTCGTGCGTGACCAGCACCAGCGCGGCACCGACGGCCTCACTGCGCTCGGCGAGCACCCGGAGCACCTGGTCGCGGTGCTCCTCGTCCAGGGCCGTGGTGGGCTCGTCGGCGACGACGATGTCGGGTTCGTTGATCGTCGCCATGGCGATGACGGCACGCTGCCGCATGCCGCCGGAGTACTCGTGCGGATACGCCCGCGCCCGCCGCTCGGCGTCCGGGATGCCGACCCGATCCAGCGCGGCGACCGCCCGGCGCCGGGCCTCCCTGCGGGGGACCCGGGCCACGGACCGTACGGCGGCGGCGAGTTGGTCGCCGACCCGGTGCACGGGGGAGAGGGCGGACAGGGCGTCCTGCGGGACCAGGGAGATGCGCCGGCCCCGTTGCGCTGCGAGGTCCGGCTCGATCGTGCCGCTCCTCGTCGCGCCCCGCGGCACCATGCCCAGCAGGGCCCGCGCGGTCAGGGACTTGCCCGCGCCCGATTCGCCGACGATCGCCAGGACTTCGCGTGGGCGGACGTCGAAGGACAGGCCGCGGATCGTCTCGATGCCGTCGAAGGCGATGCGCAGGTTCCGGACGGTGAGGAGTGGGTCAGCGGAGGGCAACGGTCGTCTCCTTCGGTGTTCGGCGTCGTCCCTGTGCGGCTGCTGCTCCGGACACGGCGAGGCCGGCGAGCAGGGCCAGTGCGACCGCTGGGGCGAGGGCCGCCCAGGGGGCGCGTTCGACGTAGGCGCGGGACTCGTCGAGCAGCAGGCCCCACTCGGGGGTGGGCGGCTGGGCGCCCAGGCCCAGGAAGCCCAGGGAGGCCAGGGCGAGGGCTATACCGGGGAGGCGGAGGAGGGCGTGGCGGGCGACCGGGGCGGCGACCGAGGGGAGGACGTGGCGGGTGAGGATCCAGAACGGGGTCGCGCCCATGGCCCGTTGGGCCGTCAGGAACGCCGACGCCCGTACCTCCTGCACCAGCGCCGCCGCATGGGCGGACAGGGCAGGCCAGGAGATCAGGGCCACGGCGAGGGCCGCGCCGCCGGTGCCGGGGCCGGTCGCCGCGGCGACCAGGATGCCGACGATCACCGGGGGCAGGGCGTTGGCGATGTCCGCCGCGCCCGCCGCGACGCCGGGCAGAAAGCCCAGCGCGAGGGCGAGCAGCAGGCTCAGCGCGCAGATGGCGGCGGCCGTGCCGACCGTCGAGGCGGCGCCGTGGCCGAGGCGGGCCAGCACATCGCGGCCGAGGGCGTCCGTGCCGAGCGGGTGCGCCCAGGAGGGGGCGGCGAGGCGGGCGGCCGTGTTCAGCGTGTACGGGTCGCGCAGCAGGCCCCAGCCGATGGTGAGCGCCAGAACGGCGGCGAGGGTCAGGGGGATCGCCGGGTGGGCGCGGACCGGGCGTGGTGGCGGCAGCGTCAGGCCCGCATCGCGCAGGGCGGGGCCCAGCAGGCGATGCCGTACGGCCACCGCCACCCCGCCCGTGAGCAGGCCGAGCAGCAGAAGGGCCAGCACCGAGCCCTGGAGCAGGGGCAGGTCCTGGGACTTGGCCGCGCCGAGGGCGGTACGGCCGATGCCGGGTACCGCGAAGACCATCTCCACCGCGACCGCGCCTCCGGTCAGGCCGACGGCGACCATCCCGAACTGCGGTACCAGCGGCGGCAGTACGCGCTTCAGGGCGGCCGCCGAGATCGCCGTACGGCGCACTCCCGCGCCCCGCCACAGCTCCACCCAGCGTTCGTCGAGGACTGCGGGCAGCGCGTCCGCGACCAGCCGGCCGAGCAGCCCGCCCGCCGGGACGCCCAGGGCGAGCGCGGGCAGGACCAGGTACTCCGGGCCCGCCCAGCCCGCCGTCGGCAGCCACCCCAGCCACACCCCGCACACCAGCAGCGCGACCGTGGCCAGCAGGAACTCCGGTACGGCGGCCAGCATCGCGGCGAAGGCGCCTGCCGAGCCCCGGCCCCGTACCAGCACCGGCGCCACCAGTACGGCCGCCAGCGCGACCGCGATGCCGAGTGCCGCGCCCATCAGGCCCAGCGACACCTGGAGCCCGGCGACGACGGACGGCAGCACGTCCGTGCCCGACACCCAGGAGGTGCCGAGGTCGCCGTGCAGCAGGTCTGCGGCCCAGCCGCGAAGAAGGGCGAGGGGGCCGGCGTCCAGGCCGAGGTCCGCCCTGATCGCGGACAGGGCCTCCTCGGTCGGCTCCCGCTCGGCGGAACGGGCGCGCAGGACGGTGAGCGCCGGATCGCGGTGGGAGAGCCAGGGGAGCAGGCCGACCGTCGCGACGACGGCGACGAGGCTGACGATCCGGGTCAGGGCGGCTGACCGGTGTGCGGTGAGCTTCACTTGACGTACGTGTCCACCGTGACGAGTTCGCGCTCGCGCGGGTCGTGCGCGGCGTCCACGACACCGGTCGCGTCGCCCTGGATCACCCGCTCGTGCAGCATGGGCACGGCCGCGTCGGTGGCCAGTACGGCGGCCTCGGCCGCGATGACCGCCGCGCGGCGGTCATCGCCGACCTTGGTGTCGCCCGCCTTCCGCAGCGCCTCGTCCACGCCCTTGTCCGCGAACTGGGACAGGTTGAAGGTGCCGTTGGAGGCGAAGTCGCTGTAGAGGTACGCGGCCGGGTCGCCCGAGTCGAGGACGGTGGCGCGGGACAGGACGAACGCGTCGAACCGGCCCGCGAGGGCGTCCGCCTCGATGTTGCTGTACTCGCGGACGTCGAGCTTCACCTTGAACCCGGCCTTCTGGAGCTGCTGTTGCAGCGTCGCCGCGACCTCCGGCATCTCCGAGCGGTCCGTGTACGTCCCGATGGTGATCGCCTTGCCGGTCGGGTCACCGGCTTCCGCGTTCCGTGCGACCGGCTCGCGCAGCTCCGCCGCCCACGGCAGCGCCGGGCCGAGCAGCCCCTCGGCGACATCCGCGCGGCCCTCGTACACGCCCTTCACGATCGCCTCGGCGTCGATCGCCTCGCGGGCCGCCGCCCGCAGCGAGGCGTCCTTGAAGGCGCCCTTCGCGGTGTTCAGGTACAGCGTGTTGGTGCGCGGCATCGGGACCTCGGTGATCAGGTCCTGGTCGAGGACGGCGGCCTGCGAGACCGGGATCGCCTCCACGATGTCCGCCTCGCCGCTGCGCAGCGCCGCCGCGCGGGCCGTGCCGTCGGGGACGAACTTCACGTCGATGCCGGGGGCCTTGGCCTTGCCGCCCCAGTAGGCCTCGTAGCGGTCGAGGGTGGCGGAGGCGGTGCCGTTGACCTTCGTGAGCTCGAAGGGGCCGGTGCCGGCGCCGACGGGGTTCACCGTCTTCCCCTGGTAGGCCTTCGCCGCCAGGATCGACAGCTGGGGGGAGCTGAGGCGCTGCGGGACCAGGGGGTCCTCGGTGGCCGTGGTGACGGTGACCGTGCCGGTGTCGGCGGCCTTCGCGGTCAGGTCGACGCCGTCGAGGATGCGGGGCTTGGGGGAGGCCGTGGCCGCCTTGGTGAGGGAGCGGACCACGGCGTCGGCGTCCAGCTTCGTGCCGTCGTGGAAGGTGACGCCGTCGCGTATCTCGAAGGTCCAGGTCCGGCCGGACTGCTGCCACTTCGCGGCCAGCGCCGGACGGGCGTCGCCGTCCTCGTCGAGCCGCACGAGGGTCTCGGCGGTGGACCAGCGGGACAGCTTGAACGCGTCGTCGGTGAGCGGGGACAGCCCGGAGCGCGGGGGCTGCATCATCGCGACGCGGACACGCTTGCCGCCCTCCTCCGCGTCCGTGGCGGACTCCGCGCCGGAGAAGCAGCCGGTGAGCAGGGTGGAGGCCGCGGTGAGGGCGGTGGCGGGGAGCAGACGGCGGGCGGGCAGGCGCACGGGACCCTCCGGGTCACAGGACGGGTAAAGGGGAGGTCAAGAGAGCGGTTGCTGTGACCGTAGCATGATGACAATCGTTTCCAGTAATCGGTTTGGGTGTGCTCCGGGTGTGCTCCGCGTGTGCTCGGGTCCGCGATCTCGGCGGACGTCCCGAAGTGATCCGGGCTACAGTCGAGTTGGCTTTGCTCGCGCGCTCAACGGGGGTCGGGTGGACGTGGTGGAAACCGAGCGGATCAGGGTGAACGTCTTCGCTCCCGGCGATCCCGAGTCGCGCGCCGCCGCCCTGGAGGCGTTCGCCGCGGCCGACAGTGTGGGCAAGGGCGTCGACGCGCGCGGGACCGTTCCGCTCGGGGACGTGCTGCTGATCGGCTCGGTGGCGACGCATGCCCTCGCCTATCTGATCAACACCCTGCGCAAGGCGTGGAGCAAGGGCGTCGTCGTCGACGCGATCGGCAGGCAGATGACCATCCGCCAGGACCCGGCGCTGCCCCGCGGTGTGGTCGTCGTGCGCTCCAAGTCCGGTGAGGTGACCGTCCGCGACGGGGCCGGCCTCGCGGACATCGTCGGCAACGCCCTCCCGGCACGGGGCGGTGACGGGGCGGGCACCGGCGGGTCCGGCAATGCCTGACGAGGGACGTGACCCGGGGCGCAGCATCCTCTTCGACCGGTATCAGAATCCGGCGCTCGCGGCCGAGGCGCGCGAGATGAGCATGGCGTTCGCGGACTACTCCTACCTTCGCAGGCTCAGCGGCGAGGACGATCCGGACCGGGCGTGGGAAGCGCACTTCGCCCACACCCAACCCCAGGTCCGGCGGGTCCTGGACGGGCTGCTGGGGACGTTCCCGCCGGAGGAGCGCGAGCGGGCGGAAGCGCTGGCGGGCTCCGTGGAGGCGTTCGCCCTTCCCTCGGCCGCGGTGGAGTCGCGTGTCTTCGAGAACCCCGGAGAGGCCACCGGGTATCTCATCGGCATCTCCCCGATCGCGGTCCAGCTGACCGGCGAGATCGCCTGGGGACTGAACGGCGCGCACCCCTACATGGCCAAGGCACTCCCCAAGGGATGGGAGGCGGCCACGATGCACGCCCAGGAGTCGCTCGCACTGAGCATCAGCAGGTACATCCGTGACCTGGAAGGCGCCGGTGAAGGGCCCGTGCCCATGGGCATGCTCAACCTCGCGATGACGCACCCCGCCGGACCCGGGAAGTGGTCGCACGGGCGGGGACCGCGGGACTTCTACGACGCGGCGACCGCCTTCGCCCTCGCCCACGAACTGGCGCACATCGACAACGGGGACCTGCTTCCCGCGGAGAACCGCACGACGACCGCTCTGCTCTCGCAGCAGATCGCCCCCCTGCTGGGGATCTCCGCCGAGGAGAACGAGGAACTCACGGCCGACGCGGCGACGTTCACCAGCTGCTTCAACTACTTCCTGGGCACCTGGCTCATGCTGAACGAGCGTCCCACCGGCATTCTCGGCGTCCTGAAGCGCCTTCAGTGGAAGGCGCAGCTCGGACTCACCGCCTGGCACAGCGCGCGGCGCGCGACCGAGGCCTGTGAGGCCTACTACTCCGCGATCGCGGTCCTGTCGGACATCTCGTTCCGGCGCGGCGACGACGACGCCGCGAGCCGCCTGATGACCACCGCGATGCGCGTTCCGTTCGTCCAGTTCTACGTCCAGCGCATGCGCGAAGAGGTGCTGGCACCCTCGTACGGGCCCTTCATGTGGACCGACGAGGACGTCCTGTACCGCAAGGCCCACCACAGTTGGCGCGTCCACTTCGTCGAGGACCTCCTGCCACAGACGAGCCGCCACCAGCGCGCGGACCTGCCGGACTGGCTCGCCTCTCTGAAGACGCCCGGCGAGTTGGCGAAGCAGCCGGAGGTGCTCACCTCGGTCGCGGCCGACTGGCAGGGGAAGATCGCGGACCTGGAGCGGGAGAAGGGCGCCGACGACGCCGAGACCCTCTCCGCCCGGGCCCATGTCGCCCACTTGCTGAGCGAGGCGCAGGACTTCGCCGGAGCTGTGGCCGTTCTGGAGGAACTGCTCGTCGACGTGGAGCGGGTGGCGGGCGCGGACGACCGCGGCACCCTCGGCATCCGGCACAACCTCGCCTGGCTCCGGGCGAGGTCGGGTGATGTGGCGGGAGGCATCGCGGCGTTCCGTGAACTGCTCGCCGACCAGGAACGGGCCTTCGGACCCGACGACCCCGAAGTCCTGGACACGCGGTACGAACTCGCCTGGCTGCAGGGGGAGTCGGGGGACGTGGACGGAGCCGCCGCAGCCTTCGCCGAACTGAGCGCCGACTACGAACGCGCCCTGGGCCCCCACCACGCCGCCACGCTCGCCACCCGCGACAGCCTCGCCCATTGGCGCGAGACGGCGGGGGACGCGCCGGGCGCCGCCGCCGCTTCCGTCGAGGCGCGCACCAGCCAGTACCCCGTGCTCTGCCCCGACCACCCCGGCACCCTCCCCGCCTACGAGGCGCGGCTGGAGGAGATGGAACGCCGCCTCGGCCCTGGCGACCCCGATGTCCTCACCACCCGTTGGTTCGTCGCCGTACTGCGCGGGAAAGCGGGGGACGCGGCTGGAGCCGCCGCCGCGTACGCCGGGCTGCTCGACCACGATCTGCGGCCCCTGGGCTTCGACGACGAGGACCTGCGCCTCATCCGGGACAACGTCACCCACTGGCAGGGCAGGGCCGACCGCTCGGAGCCCACGGCCGGGTAGCGACTAGAGCCGCGCCCCCTTCAAGGCCATGTGCAGCAGCAGCCGGTCCTCCCCGTCGTCCAGATCCAGGCCCGTGAGCTGCTCGACCCGGGACAGGCGGTAGTACAGGGTCTGGCGGTGGATGCCCAGCTCGGCGGCGGTGCGGCCCGCCTGGCCCGCGCAGTCGAGGTAGACCTCGGCGGTGCGGGCGAGATCGCGGTGGGCGGGGGCGAGGAGCGGGGTGACCGCCGGGTCGTGGACCGTCTCCGGGGCCAGGGAGGTCAGCAGGCGGTACGGGCCGATGCGGGACCACTCGGCCACCGGGCCGAACCGCGGTTCCGCCAGGGCGGCGCGGGCCGCCGCCGACGCCTCCCGCCAGCCGGTGCCGAGGTCGGCGAGGCCGGTGCGCGGTTCGCCGAGTCCGGCGGCCACCCGAATCCCCGCCGGGCTCTCCTTCAGCAGCCGGGTAGCCGCAGCCAGCGCCGCCGTACGCACCTCGGGTGAGCGCAGCCGGACCAGTGCGGCGAGGCTCTGGCCCGTCGTGCCCCACGGGACCGTGCACAGCGCGGTGGCGTGCGGCACCGTCCGCACCGACGGGGCCTCGTCCGGGTCGGCCGACGGCCAGGGGGCCACGCAGACCACCGTATGGACGCCGTCGGCGCGTGCGCCCAGCGCGGTGCGCAGCTCGGCGACCGCCGCGTCGCCCTGCCAGCCGCGCTCGGCGGTCAGCGCGGCCCGCAGCTCCCGGCTGAGGTCCGCGCCGTGCTGCGCCTCGTCCGCGAGGAGGGCGCCGATCCGGGCGGTCACCTCCATGGCCGCCGTCAGCTGCCGGTCCGTGGGACCCGGATCGTCGTCGAGGAGCCAGACATAGCCCAGCACGACACCCCTATGGCGTACCGGCAGGCAGATTCGTCCGCGATACACCCCCGCCTCCGGGGTGCGCGGGATCCGCACCGGTCCGGTCGCGCGGGTGATGCCGAAGCCCTCGAACCAGGTGCGGACGGCGGACGTGGAACGCCGCGTCAGGATCGAGCGGGTGCGCACCGGGTCCAGGGAGGAGGCGTCGAGGTCGCCCTCACTGTCGTAGGCACCGAAGGCGATCAGCTCGAAGTCCCGGTTCTCCAGGGTCGCGGGGGCGCCGAGGAGCTCCGAGATCTCGTCGACCAGCTCCTGGTAATCGCCTTTGTAGTCCGCCGTCACTCCGCCATTCTCCCGCATTTTCGCAGGCCCTTCATACATCTGTCTGAGATCTGTGGCACGGATGCGTGACAGCTGTCGATGGTCGAGGATCGGGGGGATCCTTAGGTTTCACGGTGGTTCTATCTGCTGGTTTGTGGAGGTGCCCCGTGCTGGGTCCCGTGATTCTTGCCGCGTCGCGCAGCGACCGGATGCGACGCCTGATCTCGGCGGCCCCGGTGACCAAGCAGGTCGTCGACCGCTTCATCCCCGGTGAGACCGTCGGCGACATCGTGCCGATCATCAAGGAGCTCACGGCCAAGGGCCTGGAGCTGACGATGGACGTCGTCGGCGAGGACATCACCACCCCCGAGCAGGCGGCGGCCGCCCGCGACGCCTACCTGGCGCTCATCGACCGGCTGCGTGAGCTCGGCCTGGGCGACAGCGTCGAGATGTCCGTCAAGCTGTCCATGTTCGGACAGGCGCTGGACGGCGGCCATGAGCTCGCGCTCGCCAACGTCCGGCCCGTCGTCGAGGCCGCCGCCGAGATCGGCACCACCGTCACCCTCGACGCCGAGGACCACACCACCCTCGACTCGATGTTCGCCATCCACGAGGAGCTGCGGAAGGACTTCCCGCAGACCGGCTGCGTCATCCAGGCCTACCTCTTCCGCACCGAGAACGACGCCCGCCGCCTCGCCGACGCCGGCAGCCGGGTGCGGATCGTCAAGGGCGCCTACAAGGAGCCCGCCGAGGTCGCCTACCAGCAGAAACACGAGATCGACAAGGCATACGTCCGGGTCCTGAGGATTCTGATGGAGGGCGCCGGGTACCCGATGATCGGCTCCCACGACCCCCGCCTGATCTCCATCGCCCAGGAACTCGCCCGGCGTGCCGGCCGCAAGCTCGACGAGTACGAGTTCCAGATGCTGTACGGCATCAGGAGCGACGAACATCTGCGACTGGCCGCCGAGGGCCATCGGATGCGCGTCTACACGGCGTACGGCACCGACTGGTACGGATATTTCATGCGGCGGCTCGCGGAGAAGCCGGCGAACCTGCGTTTCTTCGCCCGAAGCATCCTCAGCAAGGGCTGAGCCCCAACACCCGCTCAAGTTCAAGGAGTTACGGATCTCATGGACGCTGTGACCCAGGTCCCCACCCCCGTCAACGAGCCGGTGCACGGCTACGCCCCCGGCTCTCCCGAGCGTGCCCGTCTTGAGGTCAAGCTCAAGGAGCTCGCCGAGAACCCCATCGACCTGCCGATGACCATCGGCGGCGAGAAGCGGCTGGGCGGCGGTGAGCGCTTCGATGTCGTGCAGCCGCACAACCACAAGGCCCGCCTCGGCACCTACGGCAACGCCACCCAGCAGGACGCCCAGGACGCCATCGACGCGGCCCTCGCCGCCGCGCCGGCCTGGCGTGCGATGTCCTTCGACGACCGTGCCGCGATCATCCTGCGCGCGGCCGAGCTGCTGTCCGGCCCGTGGCGCGAGACGCTGGCCGCCTCCACCATGCTGGGGCAGTCCAAGACCGCCCAGCAGGCCGAGATCGACTGCCCCTGTGAGCTGATCGACTTCTGGCGCTTCAACGTCAAGTACGCCCGTGACCTGCTCGCCGAGCAGCCGGTCGCCAACTCCCCGGGTGTGTGGAACCGTCTCGACCACCGCCCGCTGGAGGGCTTCGTCTACGCGATCACGCCGTTCAACTTCACGGCGATCGCGGGCAACCTCCCCACCGCGCCCGCGCTGATGGGCAACGTCGTCGTCTGGAAGCCGTCCCCGACGCAGACCCACGCCGCCGTACTCCTCATGCAGCTGCTCGAGGAGGCCGGGCTGCCCAAGGGCGTCATCAACCTCGTCACCGGCGACGGCATCGAGGTCTCCAAGGTCGCCCTGGAGCACCGCGACCTCGCCGGTATCCACTTCACCGGCTCGACCAAGACCTTCCAGTACCTGTGGAAGACGGTCGGCAACAACATCGAGAAGTACCGCTCCTACCCGCGCATCGTCGGCGAGACCGGCGGCAAGGACTTCGTCGTCGCCCACCCGAGCGCCGACAAGGCCATCCTGAAGACGGCGCTGACCCGCGGTGCCTTCGAGTTCCAGGGCCAGAAGTGCTCGGCGACCTCCCGGGCGTACATCCCGGCGTCGATCTGGAACTCCGGCTTCAAGGAGGAGTTCGCGGCCGAGGTCGACTACATCACCATGGGCGATGTCACCGACCTGTCGAACTTCGTCGGCGCCGTCATCGACGACCGTGCCTTCGCCAAGAACAAGGCCGCGATCGACCGCGCCAAGTCCGACCCGACCTGCACGATCGTCGCGGGCGGCTCCTACGACGACTCCGTCGGCTACTTCGTCCGCCCGACCGTCGTGGAGTGCTCCGACCCGGCGAACGAGGTCTTCACGACCGAGTACTTCGGCCCGTTCCTCGCCGTGCACGTCTACGAGGACGACAAGTACGACGAGATGCTGGAGCAGATGGAGTCGGTGTCGGCCTACGCCCTGACCGGCTCCGTCATCGCCGGTGACCGCGCGGCGGCCGCCCACACCATGGACAAGCTGCGCTACGCCGCCGGCAACTTCTACATCAACGACAAGTCGACCGGCGCCGTCGTCGGCCAGCAGCCCTTCGGTGGCGGCCGCGCCTCCGGCACCAACGACAAGGCCGGCGCCCCGCAGAACCTGATGCGCTGGACCCTGACCCGCGCCATCAAGGAGACGCTGGTCCCGCCGACCGACTACACGTACCCCCACATGGGCTGACACTCGCCAACTCAGCGCAAAGGGCCGGGTCTTGACGGACCCGGCCTTTGCCGTGTTGCGACAATACGGCCATGACGGTGACTGCGGACGACGGCGTACGACTGTGGGCGAGCGCATCGGGGCAGGGCGAGCCGCTGGTGCTGTGCCACGGCGGGCCCGGCCTGTGGGACATGTTCGAGGACGTCGCGGAGATGCTCGGCGAACTGACCACGGTGGTCCGCTGGGACCAGCGCGGATGCGGGCGCTCGGAGCGGTGCGCGGGCCCGTGGACGACGGACCGGTTCGTGGCCGATCTCGACGCCGTACGACAGCACTTCGGGCTGGAGCGGATGGCGCTGCTCGGGCACTCCTGGGGGGCGCAACTCGCGCTCGCCTACGCGCTGGCGCATCCGGAGCGGGTGAGCACCCTGGTGTACGTGGCCGGGACGGGTATCGGGCCGGTCGACGAGTGGCGCCCGGCATACGAGGAGAACCTCGTCGCGCGGCTGGGTGAGGACCCCGAACGGCTGGCCCGCTGGCGGGAGTTGCCCGAGGGCGACCGGGAGCGGGCGGTGCTCCAGTGGTCCGCCGAGTTCGAGGACCGGGCGCGGGCGCTGGACCACGCCGGGCGGATGGCCGACCCGTGGTTCGGCATCAACACCGAGTGCAACGTCGCCCTGAACGCCGAGAACCGCCGCAGGCCCGGGCTGTACGCCGCCTGCCGGGCCCTCGACCTGCCCGTGCTCATCGTCGACGGCGCCCGGGACATCCGGCCGCGCTCGGCGGTGGACTCGCTGGAGCGGGCGCTGCCGAGGGCGGACCGGGTGATCCTGCCGGACGCCGGGCACCTGCCGTGGGTGGAGGACCCGAAGGGCTTCCGGGAGGCGGTGGCGACGGCGCTGAGGTGAGCCGCCGCTCTAGCCCGGCATCTCCGTCCGCTCCCACCACTCGAAGACGGGGAGCGCGCCCTCCGGGGTGTTCGCCCGGCGCCCGGTCGGCCGGAAGTGCTCGTAGCCGTTCCGGAGCTCGATCTTCACGTCCGGACCGGGGGAGGGGGTGGGGACGATCCGTTCGGGCAGATCGTCCGGGCCGCCCTCCAGGAACACTTTCGCGGTGTCGTTCATGACCTCACCGTTCCCCTCACCATGACCGTCTGTCCCGGGCCGCGCGGAGGATCAGCCGAGTGGGCGATCCACGCCCCGGTCCGATACTGGTCCGATGACTACCCTCGCATCCGCCTTCACCGTGCGCACCGCACACACCGCGGACCTCGCCCCCGCCGAAGTGCGCGCGATCCGCGCCCTGTTGGACGAGGCCTTCGACGGCGATTTCTCCGAGGAGGACTTCGAGCACGGACTCGGCGGCATCCACGCCCTCGTCCACGACGCCGCAGGGCGGCTCGCCGCCCACGGATCGGTGATCATGCGGCGGGTGCGGCACCGGGAGCGGTGGCTGCGGGTCGGGTACGTCGAGGCGGTCGGCGTACGGCCGGACGCGCGCCGCGGTGGGCTGGGCGGGCGCGTCATGGCCGAGCTGGAGCGGATCGTCGACCGGGCCTATGACGCGGGGATGCTGTCCGCCGGCGACGAGGGGGCGGCGCTGTACACCGCCCGGGGCTGGGAGGTGTGGCCCGGGCGGGTCTGCGCGCTCGGGCTCGACGGGGTGGTGCACCTCCCCGACGAGGAGGGCAGCACCTTCGTGCGGACCGCGCTCGCCGGGTCGCTCGACCCCGCCTTCGAGCTGGTCTTCGACTGGCGGGACGGGGATGTGCTGTGACCGGGCTGAGGTAAAAGGCGCAGGTCAGTGGTGTGTGACCCACTCCACCGTCTCAGATAGTAGGAAGTCCGAGTAATTGTGGAGACAGACGCGGCGTCCTCCCTTAGCTTTGTAGAAGCCGAACGTCTCGCTCGATCAAGCGAATGGCGGTCGTGAGCCGGGCCCCGTGCAGGCAACCCCTGCGGCCACGCTCCTCGCCCCACCGTGGGGGTACCTCCCACGCCTTTAAGGCAGTGGGGGAGTCTCGAAACCCCTCTGTGCACTCCCGGATTGTCGAAGGAGTCGATTTCCCATGGCCGAGACGACCGCCCGCCGTCGAGTCCGTCACCTCTCCCGTACGAGCGAGTCCGACCGCAAGAACGCCGCGGCCGCCCTCCAGCGCGCCCTCGACCGCAGGGACAACGGCGGGGCCACCGGCCACCAGGCGGCGTAGGCGCCGCCCGGGTCGGTCAGCTGCCGCGCCGCACCTCGAAGTGGTCGATGCGCTCGCCGTTCTGCGCCAGTGCCGACACCTTGAGCCGGGGCTTCGCGCCACCCTCCGCCGCCACGCTGAGGAACGAGAAGCCCCGATAGCGCACCCGCGACCACTGAACGGTCTCCGCCTTTGAGTTCCGTGACTTGGTCCACATGAAGGTGTCGACCGACTCCCGCTCGGTGACATGCCCCTCGTAGCTCTCCTCGACGCCCGAGGGAAAGCCGTACAGCTCCTTGCCGCCCCCGCCCGCCGTGACGTACACGATGCCGTCCCGCGTCGGGTCCGTCGAGGCGCCGATGGGCACCTGCGCGCCGACCTCGCCGTTCTTGATGGCGTCCGTCCGCTCGTAGACATGGTTGTGCCCGTTGATCACCAGGTCCACCTGGTGCCGGGCGAACAGCGGCACCCACTCGGCCCGCACACCCCCGTCGGACGCGTGCGAGGACGTCGAGTAGGCGCAGTGGTGGAAGAAGACGACGATGAAGTCGACGCCCTTCGCCGCCCGCAGCTCGCCGAGCCGCTCGTCCAGCCACTTGGTCTGACGGCCGTCCGTGTGCCCCTGGTTGGCGGGGATCTCGTACGACACGTCGTTCGCGTCCAGCGCCACGACGCCGACGTTGCCGTAGGTGAAGGAGTACACGCCCGGCGCCGTACGGGCGTCGAAGCCGCTGTCCGGCAGGGACCAGCGGGCCAGCTGGCCGCCGTAGCCGTCCGGCGAGTACCAGGCCTCCATGTCGTGGTTGCCGGTCGTCACCATCCAGGGCACCGACTTGGCCACCGACTCGGTCTGCTTGAGGTAACCGTCCCAGAAGCCGGGGTCGTAGCCGTCCGACTTCTCGCCCGACCCCCTGACGTTGGCGTAGCAGATGTCGCCGGCGTGGAGGTGGAAGGCGGGGTTCTGGCCCAGCAGGAGCTTGTCGTTGGTGGCGGCCGCCTCGCTGACGCCCTGGTCGCCGAAGGCCGTGAAGGTGAAGGCCTCCGGGCTCGCGGGAGCCGTGCGGAAGGAGGCGATCGTGGCGCGGTTCGCCGGGGCCGCCGGGTCGAAGCCGTCATGGCCCACGCCGTAGTAGTACGTCGTGCCGGGGCGCAGGGAGTCCAGTGCCGCGTGGACGTAGTACTGCTCCAGCGCCGCGCGGATGCCCTGCAGCCCGGGGGTGTACAGATCGCGGATCTCGGCGTCGATCCTGCGGCTCAGGTCGTCGGGCCGCAGACCGATCCGGACGAACGGCTTCTTCACCGCGGCCGGTACCTGCCAGGAGATCCGCATCTGCGACTTCGGGTCGGCGCCGAAGGCGAGATGACGGCCGAAGGGGGCGACGGCGGAGCCCGGCACCTTGGTGGAGACGGACGGCGAGGGCCGCGTGCCGGCCGTGCCCCCCGGCTTCTCCGACCCCGAGCAGCCCGTCAGCAGCCCGCCCGCCACCGCGCCCGCGGTCACCAGCGTGCGGCGCCGGGTCAGCTTGGTGCGCAGATACTCGTGCTGCTCCGCCATGCTCATTCGGCGGGCGAGCTGGGGCGGGATGCCGAAGTCGGGGATGTCCATGGGGGAGAAGTTCCCAGCGCAGGTTCAGTAGAGGCCAACACCCGCCCCTCATACGGGTGAACGCCCGTCGAAGCGCAAGTGCTGTCCCCCGTCCGGCCGTCCGCATGGCGGACACCGCATGTCATTCCATGGGACGAGGAGTAGGGTGCCGACATGTCTCGCAGCCTCAATCTCGCAGTGATTCCCGGTGACGGCATCGGGCAGGAAGTCGTGGCCGAAGGGCTCAAGGTCCTCTCCGCCGTCCTCCCGCAGGATGTGAAGCTGGAGACCAAGGAGTTCGACTTCGGCGCCCGGCGCTACCACGCCACCGGTGAGACCCTCACCGACGCCGACGTCGACGCGCTGAAGAAGCACGACGCGATCCTGCTCGGCGCCATCGGCGACCCGTCGGTGCCGTCCGGTGTCCTGGAGCGCGGCTTCCTGCTGAAGCTCCGCTTCCTCTTCGACCACCACGTCAACCTGCGTCCGTCGAAGCTGCTCCCGGGTGTCGCCACCCCGCTGGCGGGCGAGCCGTCGATCGACTTCATCGTCGTCCGCGAGGGCACCGAGGGCCCGTACACCGGCAACGGCGGCACCATCCGCAAGGGCACCGAGCACGAGGTCGCCACCGAGGTCTCCGTGAACACGGCCTTCGGTGTCGAGCGCGTGGTGCGTGACGCGTTCGCCCGCGCCCAGGCCCGGCCGCGCAAGAAGCTGGCGCTGATCCACAAGAACAACGTGCTGACCTTCGCCGGTCACCTGTGGACGAACGTCTTCAACAAGGTGGCCGAGGAATTCCCCGACGTCACCACCGAGTACATGCACGTCGACGCCGCGACCATCTACCTGGTCACCCAGCCCGAGCGGTTCGACGTCATCGTCACCGACAACCTCTTCGGCGACATCATCACCGACCTCGCCGCGGCCGTCTCCGGCGGCATCGGCGTCGCGGCGAGCGGCAACATCAACCCGAGCGGCGACTTCCCGTCGATGTTCGAGCCGGTCCACGGCTCCGCGCCCGACATCGCCGGCCAGGGCAAGGCCGACCCCACCGCCACGGTCCTGTCCGTCGCCCTGCTCCTGCGGCACCTCGGCTACGACGCCGAGGCCGCCCGGATCGACGAGGCCGTCTCCGCGGACCTCGCCGAGCGCACCGGCAAGCCCGCCCGCTCGACGTCGGAGATCGGCGACGCGCTGGCCGTACGAGTAGCCGGCTGACCCTCCCCCACTGCCTTAACGGCGTGGGGGGACCCCCACCGCTCACTCGAATCCTTTCGAAGCCGTCGGGTCACTCCGTACCCGGCGGCTTCCCCATGCCCGCCGCCGGGTGGCACCATCAGCCCTTGGGTCGCGATACACGCCGGATCACGCCGATCAGGCCGATTTCTTCCACGGCTTCCGCTTGCGATAATCGAACGCGGAGCCGCGGAATCAGGGAATGCTCGGACGTCCTAGCACTGGCCACTGGCAGTACTGGCGTGAGCGCGGCCCGCCACAATCAAAACCGGTGAAGGACATCCACTCATGACGACGCCCACGATCGAGCTCAAGCCCTCAGCCAGCCCGCTCTCCGCCGCCGAGCGCGAGGCGATACTGGCCAACCCGGGGTTCGGCCGCCACTTCACCGACCACATGGTGACGATCAAGTGGACCGAGGGCCGCGGCTGGCACGACGGCGAGCTCGTGCCGTACGCGCCGCTCTCCCTCGACCCGGCCACCATGGTCCTGCACTACGCGCAGGAGATCTTCGAGGGGCTGAAGGCCTACCGCCAGCCCGACGGGTCCGTCGCCTCCTTCCGCCCCGAGAAGAACGCCAAGCGCTTCCAGGCGTCGGCCCGCCGGCTCGGCATGCCGGAGCTGCCGGTCGAGACGTTCATCGAGGCGTGCGACGCGCTGGTCGGACAGGACGAGGCGTGGGTGCCGGCGCACGGCGGCGAGGAGTCCCTCTACCTGCGCCCCTTCATGTTCGCCACCGAGGTCGGCCTGGGCGTCAAGCCGGCCAGCGAGTACCTCTTCATCGTCATCGCCTCCCCGGCCGGCGCCTACTTCCCCGGTGGTGTGAAGCCGGTCTCCATCTGGGTCTCCGAGGACCACGTCCGCGCGGTGCCCGGCGGCATGGGCGACGCCAAGACGGGCGGCAACTACGCCGCGTCCCTGCTCGCCCAGGCCGAGGCCGCCGCCGAGGGCTGCGCACAGGTCTGCTACCTCGACGCGGTCGAGCGCAAGTGGGTCGAGGAGCTCGGCGGCATGAACCTGTACTTCGTGTACGGCGACAAGATCGTCACCCCCTCCCTCACCGGCTCCATCCTGGAGGGCGTCACCCGCGACTCCCTCCTCACCGTCGCCCGTGACCTCGGCTACGAGGCGGAGGAGGGCCGGGTCTCCGTCGACCAGTGGCAGCGCGACTCCGAGAACGGCACCCTCACCGAGGTCTTCGCCTGCGGTACGGCCGCCGTCATCACGCCGGTCGGCATCGTCAAGCGCACGGGCGCCGAGTGGCGCCAGGGTGACGGCGAGCCCGGCGAGGTGACGCTGAAGCTGCGCCAGGCCCTCCTCGACATTCAGCGGGGCAAGGCCGACGACCAGCACGGGTGGATGCACAAGCTGGGCTAGTTCTCGGCCGTGACCGTCAGGGCCGCCACGGACTCCGTGTCCGTGGTGGCCCTTTCGTGCGACTGAGAGGACTTGCCGAGTGTCAGCAGCACGTACACCACGCCCCCCACGACCCCCGACACCAGGAAACTGCAGTCCACCCCGCCGGTCAGCCCCAGCAGCGGCCCCTCGTACGACGGCAGGGACACGGCGAGCAGACCCACCGCCGCGCCCAGTCCCCAGGCCACCGTCGCCGGGATGTTCCACCCGCCCCGGTACCAGTAGATCCCGCCGCGCGCCCGGCGGTTGAAGACCTGGAGGGCGTCCGCGTCGTAGACGCCATGGCAGCGTGCGAAGCCGATCAGGGTGATGACCGCCCATGGGGTGCCGATCGCCGTCAGCAGCAGCACGAAGGACGTCATCGCGTCCTGAGCGGTCGAGGCGTAGTGGCCGACGAAGACACAGACCGTGGCGACGACCGCGACGGTGCAGGTGGCGCGGGCGCGGGAGGCGCGCGGCAGGATGGCGTCGAGGTCGAGGCCCATGGAGTAGAGCATCAGACCCGCGTTGCCGACCGAGCCGGCCGAGGCGGCGAGCAGCAGCGGCAGCAGGTACCAGGCGGGGGAGGCGTCGACCAGGGGACCGGCGTAGTCGAGGGCCGCGCGTGCCGCGTACGACGTGAAGGTGCCGAAGAGCTGGGGGACCAGCAGCCCCAGCAGCAGGCCGAGCCAGGTCGCGTGCAGTACCCGGCGGGAGGTGTGGCGGGCCGGTGAGATGTAGCGGGTGTAGTCGCCGAGGAGGGTGATGAAGGCGATCGGGCCCGACAGCCCCGCCGCCACCGCCGCCAGCAGCCAGGTCGGCCAGAACCCGCCCAGCAGATAGCCGCCCGCCTCCGGCAGCGCGTCGGTCGTGAAGTGCGGGGCGTAGGCGATCACGCCGAGGAGCAGCAGGGCCGTCATGCCGACCGCGAGGATCCTCGACATGGCGAGCAGCACGCGATAGCCGTACACCGCGCCCGCGACGGTCGCCGCGGCCAGCAGCCCGTACACCACGCCGTACGACACCCCGCTCGCCGGCATCCCGAACAGCCGGCCCAGCACGCCCACCATCACATCGCCGCCGATCCACACGGTCAGGGCGGTGTAGCCGAGGGCGAGCAGCAGGCCGACCACCGAGCCGACCAGGCGGCCGCGCACGCCGAACTGGGCGCCGGATGACGTGGACAGGTTCGTCGCCGTGCGCAGGGAGATCAGGGCCAGCGGGGCGGTGAGGGCCGTGCCGACCACGGTGCCCACCACGATCGAGCTCACCGACGCCCACCAGCCCAGGCCGAAGGACGGCGGCAGCCAGCCGAAGACGATCACTCCGAGGCAGAGGTTCGACCCGAGCAGGATCGAGACGAGGTCCCGTGGGCCGCTGGTGCGTTCCTCCTCGGGGATGGTGTCGACTCCGCGCTGTTCCATCGGCATGGGTGGCTCCCTCGGCTGCCTCGGTTTGAGTGACGTTCAATCTGAGGTGCGCCAGGTTTGCTGTCAACCTTTCGGTCGGTGGAATTTCATGTTTAGAGTGATGCTCTAAAGTCGAGTCTGCAAGGAGGTGCCGCGTCGTGAGACTGACCCCCACGGAACGTGACCGGCTGCTGCTCTTCGGAGCCGCCGAACTGGCCCGGGCACGCCGGGCCAGAGGGCTCAGGCTGAACGTGCCCGAGGCGACCGCGGTCATCGCGGACACCGTGTGCGAGGCCGCCCGGGACGGGGCGCGGCTCGCCGAGGCGATCGAGCGGGCGCGCGGTGTGCTCGGCCCGGACGATGTCCTGCCGGGCGTCGCGGACGTCGTCACCGAGGTGCATGTGGAGGCGGTCTTCGACGACGGCTCACGGCTCGCGGTCGTGTCCGATCCGCTCGGCGGCGGGCTCGGCCCCGAGGCCCCTGGCGCGCTGCTGCCGGGCCCGCGGCACGCCGAGCCGGAGGCGGACGTAAGGCTGACGGTCGTCAACACCGCCACCGTGCCCGTCTCCGTCACCTCGCACTTCCACTTCTTCGAGGCCAACCCGCGACTCGACTTCGACCGCGCGACGGCCTACGGGATGCGGCTCGCCGTGCCCGCCGGGTCGTCCGTGCGGTTCGGGCCGGGGGAGGGCGTGGAGGTCGGGCTCATACCGATCGGGGGTGACCGGATCGCCGTCGGGTTCGCCGGTCTCGTCGACGGGGCGCTGGACGCGCCGGGGGTGAAGGAAGAGGCCCTGCGCAGGGCCGCCGCCTGCGGATATCTGGGAGTCGAGCAGTGAACCCGTACGAGTACGCCGCCACCCATGGCCCCCGCGCCGGCGACCGTGTCCGGCTCGGCGACTCCGGGCTGACGATCCGGGTCGAGGAGGACTCGCAGCGCTACGGCGACGAGTTCCTCGCCGGGTTCGGCAAGACCGCCCGGGACGGGCTGCACCTCAAGGCCGCCGCCGTCCGGGACACCTGTGACGTCGTGATCAGCAATGTCGTGGTGATCGACGCGGCCCTCGGGATCCGCAAGGTCTCCATCGGCATCAGGGAGGGCCGGATCTGCTCGATCGGGCGGGCCGGGAACCCCGACACCCTCGACGGGGTCGACGTCGTCGTCGGCACGGGCACGTCCATCGTGTCCGGCGAGGGGCTCATCGCCACCGCCGGGGCCGTCGACACCCACGTCCATCTGCTGTCGCCGCGCGTCATGGAGGCGTCGCTCGCCTCCGGGGTGACCACGATCATCGGGCAGGAGTTCGGGCCGGTGTGGGGCGTCGGCGTCAACTCGCCCTGGGCGCTGCGGCACGCCTTCAACGCCTTCGACGCCTGGCCGGTCAACATCGGCTTCCTGGGCCGGGGTTCGTCCTCCGACCAGGCCCCCTTGGTGGAGGCCCTCGCCGAGGGCGGCGCGTCCGGCTTCAAGGTGCACGAGGACATGGGCGCCCACACCCGGGCGCTGGACACGGCCCTGCGGGTCGCCGAGGAGCACGACGTCCAGGTCGCCCTGCACAGCGACGGGCTGAACGAATGCCTGTCGGTGGAGGACACCTTGCGGGTCCTGGAGGGGCGCACCATCCACGCCTTCCACATCGAGGGCTGCGGCGGCGGACACGTCCCGAACGTGCTGAAGATGGCCGGCGTGCCGAACGTCATCGGCTCCTCCACCAACCCCACCCTGCCCTTCGGGCGGGACGCCGTCGCCGAGCACTACGGCATGATCGTCTCCGTCCACGACCTGAAGACCGACCTGCCCGGCGACGCCGCCATGGCCCGCGACCGCATCCGCGCCGGGACCATGGGCGCCGAGGACGTGCTGCACGACCTGGGCGCGATCGGCATCACCTCGTCCGACGCGCAGGGCATGGGACGGGCCGGCGAGACCGTGCGCCGCACCTTCGCGATGGCCGGGAAGATGAAGGCCGAGTTCGGCGCCCCGGACGACAGCCACGACAACGAGCGCGTCCTGCGCTACATGGCCAAGCTGACCCTCAACCCGGCCATCGCCCACGGCCTCGCCCACGAGGTGGGGTCGCTGGAGGTCGGCAAGCTCGCCGACATCGTGCTGTGGCGGCCGGAGTACTTCGGCGCCAAGCCGCAGCTTGTCCTCAAGTCCGGTTTCCCGGCGTACGGCGTGACCGGCGACCCGAACGCCGCCACCGACACCTGCGAACCCCTCGTCCTGGGCCCGCAGTTCGGGTCGTACGGCGCCACCCCCGCCGACCTCTCCGTCGCCTTCGTGGCCCGGGCCGCCCTCGACCAGGGCCACGACACCATGCCGACCCGGCGCCGCAGGGTCGCCGTGCGCGGCACGCGCGGCATCGGACCGGCGGATCTGCGCCTGAACTCCCGTACCGGAACGGTCGATGTCGACCAGCGCACCGGCCTGGTGACCCTCGACGGCGAACCCCTGCGCTCACAGCCGGCCGACTCGGTCGCCCTGAACCGCCTCTACTTCCTCTAGGACTGCTGATGACCTACCGCATGCCCCCCGAATGGGCCCCGCACGAGCGCACCTGGATGGCCTGGCCGGGGCCGAACGCGACCTTCGAGGACGCCGAGGACCTCATGGCCGCCAGGCTGGCCTGGGCGTCCGTCGCCCGCGCCGTCCGCCGCTTCGAGCCGGTGACGATGGTGCACGGGCCTGGGCAGGGCGAGTCGGCGCGTGCGCTGCTCGGCCCGGACATCGACCTGGCGGAGCGGGAGCTCGACGACGCGTGGATGCGCGACATCGGCCCGACCTTCGTCAGCGACGGTCGTCAACTGGCCGCGGTGGACTGGGTGTTCAACGGCTGGGGCGCCCAGGGCTGGGCCCGCTGGGAGAACGACTCCAAGATCGCCCGCCATGTCGCGGACCTGGCCGGGGTACCGGTGCTGTCCTCGCCGCTGGTCAACGAGGGCGGCGCGATCCACGTCGACGGCGAGGGCACGGTGCTTCTCACCGACACCGTCCAGCTCGGCGCGGGTCGCAACCCCGGCTGGACCCGCGAGCAGGTCGAGGCCGAGATCCACGCCAGGCTCGGCACCCGCAAGGCGATCTGGCTCCCGCGCGGCCTCACCGGCGACTATCCGCCGTACGGCTTCGGCACCCTTGGCCATGTCGACATCGTCGCCGCGTTCGCCCGCCCCGGCGTGGTCGTGGCCCACTCTCAGCCCGACCCCGCCCACCCCGACCACGAGGTGACCAAGGAGGTCATCGGACTGCTGCGGGCGCAGACCGACGCGCGGGGCCGCCGCCTGGAGGTCGTCGAGGTCCCGGCGCCCACCGTCCTCGAGGCCGACGGACACTGGGCCGACTACTCCTACATCAACCACTACCTCTGCAACGGCGGCGTCGTGCTCTGCGGCTTCGACGACCCGCGCGACGAGATCGCGGCCGGTATCTTCCGGCGGCTGTTCCCGAAGCGGACGGTGACGCTCGTCGACGCCCGTACGATCTTCGCGGGTGGTGGAGGCATCCACTGCATCACACAGCAGCAGCCGAAGATCTAGGAGCACAGATGGCCGGTGGGCGCAGGCAGGCGCCGCCCCGCGACGAGGTCCTCGCCGCCGCCATGGAGATGATCGCCGAGCGCGGTCTGGAGAAACTCACCATGGCGGCGCTCGGCCGCGAGGTCGGGATGAGCAGCGGCCATCTCCTCTACTACTTCCACTCCAAGGACGAGCTGCTGCTGCGGACCCTGGAGTGGAGCGAGGGCCGGCTCGGCGGCGAGCGCGGCCGGCTGCTGACCCGCACCGCCTCCGCCCGCGAGCGGCTCGACGCCTACGTCGACCTGTACGTCCCCGAGGGCCATCGCGACCCGCACTGGACGCTGTGGATGGAGGTCTGGAACCGCTCGCAGAACGCCGACGACGACGCCCGCGACCGCCAGGCCGCCATCGAGGGCGCCTGGCACCGCGACCTGGTCGCGCTGCTGGCGGAGGGGGTGTCACACGGCGAGTTCCGCACGATCGACCCCGACCGCTTCGCCGCCCGGCTGCGGGCGCTCCTTGACGGCTTCTCCATCCATGTGGCCATCGGACTGCGCGGCACGGACCGGGCGCAAGTTCTGCGCCATGTACGGGAGTTCCTGGACGACAGCCTCCTCGCGGACTCCTGAGCCCACGCCCTGGTTGTACGCAATTTTGCGGATTGACCCTGTAGCGGATGGTGCGTTTGCCTCATGGGGAGCCCTCGGCGCGGGCCGGGGGGCCATGGGGAGCACAGGGGGGAACATGTCCAAAGTCGCACGGGTGTCCGGAGTTTCCTTAGCCGCGGCGCTGCTGCTCGCGCTCACCGCGACGACCGCGGCCGCCGCGCCCGCCCCGCACACCGAACGGATCAGCACCGCCGCCGACGGCACCCAGGCCGACGGCGCCTCCACCGCCGCGATGATCACGCCGAACGGCCGCTTCGTCGGCTTCCGTTCCTCGGCGACCAACCTCGTGCCCGAGGGCATCACCCATCCGGGCACCTACTCCTACATCCGTGACCTGAGAACAGGCCATCTCACCAAGATCGAGCGAGCGCTCAGCACGCCCGAACTCAGCGCCGACGGCCGCTACGCCACGTACATCGACTGGGGCAGCCGCAACATCCATGTCTTCCTGACCGACCTGAGCACGGGCGACCGCATCCGGGTCGGGGAGGGCAGCGGCGCTGACAGCACCTACGCGCCCGCCATCAGCGCGGACGGCCGCTACATCGCCTACCGCTGGTCCGGGCACCCGCAGTTCCCGACCCGGATCGACCTCTACGACCGGGTCACCGGCACCCGCGAGACGGTCAGCGCGGGCCCGGCCGATTCCGCACGGGACATGGACGACCCGTCCATCAGCGGCGACGGCCGATACATCGCCTACCAGGACAACGGCAGCGGCGACGTGTGGGTCGCCGACCGCACCGCCGGCACCCAGACCGAGGCCGACGACGACACCCGCTCCACCGTCGTCCAGCTGAGCGCCAACGGCCGCACGCTGGCGATGGACTCGGCGGACGGCTCGTACATACGGGACCTGCGCACCGGCCGCGTCCAGCACTTCCCCGACGCCGACGTACGGGCCGTCAGCCCGGACGGGCGCCGGGTCCTGCTCCAGGACGGGCAGCAGGACCTGTGGCTGCGCGACCTCCACGGCGGACGCCAGGCCTACGTGGGCCATGGCAGCGCCGTCGAAGGGGCGATATCCGACAAGGGCCGTGCGGTCGTCTACTCCACGGCCGACACGGACGTCGTACCCGACGACACGAACGGCGTGTCCGACGTCTTCCGGCGAACGGGACGATGAACCCGCCGGACCAGGACAGACCACACGCAACACACGCAACAACAGGGGGAATCTTGTTCACAACCATGCGGGGGACAGCCGTCGCCGTGCTCGCGGGGGCGATGGTCATCCTGTCGGGGACCTCCGCGGCCCCGGCGCCGACGACGCCGCGGACCGAGCGCATCACGCTTTCCTCGACCGGGGAGCAGCTCCAGAAGGGGACGGGCGGCCCGGGACTCAGTGCCGACGGACGCTATGCCGTGTTCGTCACCGGGGACTCCCAGGTGGTGCCCGGCGACACCAACGAGCGGACCGACGTGTTCGTCCGGGACCTGCGCCGGGGCACCGTCGAACGGATCAACGTGGCGTCGGACGGGACGCAGGCGGACGGCTCCAGTTCCTACGCGCGGATCAGCGCAGACGGCCGCTATGTCGCCTTCGACTCCTCGGCGACCAACCTCGTCGACTGGGCCGAACCGCCCCGGAACCCGAGCGACGTCTATGTCCACGACCGCCGCACCGGCCGCACGGAACGGGTGAGCGTCGCCCCGGACGGCGGGTCGGCCTGGGTGTTCGACAACCTGGACATGTCCGCGGACGGCCGCTACATCGCCTTCGACGGCTCCTCGCAGCGGATGGAGGGCGACCCGAACAACCAGAACGTCGCCTACGTCCTCGACCGCCGCACCGGCGCCGTCAAGCGGATCAGCGACCACATCCCGTCCGACTGGTACGTCTTCAGCCTCGCCCTGAGCGCCGACGGCAGCCACCTGGCCTATGTGCAGCGCCACCCGCGCGGCGGACGCCACGAGCTGTGGCTCGCCGACCTGCGGACCGGTGAGCAGAAACTGGTGAACGCCACACCCGAGGGCGACCCCACCAACGGTTCACCCGTGGGCGCCTCGCTCTCCGCGGACGGCAGCCTCGTCGCGTACTCCTCCTTCGACGAGAGCACGGTCCCCGGGCCACCGCCGTACACCTGGGAGCTGTACCTCTACGACCGCCGCACGGGGAAGACCCGGTGGGTGACCCACGAGGGCAAGGGCGGGCTCGGCGCCGGCGTCCTCAGCCCCGACGGCCGCAGGCTCGCCTTCCACACCACGACCCCGCTGGGCGAGGAACCGACCATCGAGAACGTCTATGTGCGGGACCTGCGCACCGACCGCACCGAACTCGTCACCCGCACCCTCACCGGCGGACCGCAGCCCGAGGGCTATGCCGCACCCAGCGCCTTCACCCGCGACGGCCGTCTGCTGTCCTTCACCTCGACCGCGCCCGACCTGGTCCCCGGGGACACCAACGGCGTGGGCGACGGCTTCCTGCGCCGACTGCGATGATCAACGCAGTGCTCGCATCCTGAGACGGACGGTGAGCCCGGGGGCGGTCTGTGCCAGACTTCCCCCGTGCTCTCGTTCGCCATGATTATTGGCAGCAGGCGCGCCGGTCCGCAGTGACCACCACGTACGACCAGGTACGGGTGGACACCGTCGTCCTCGACCCGCGCGCAGACCTCTCGCACCCGCGAGGGGTTTTTCGCTTTTCTGGCCCACCTTCAGCCGGAAGCAGAGCGCGAGGGATCATAGGAGGACGGTGGAGCCGGTCATTCCGGTAAAGACCGCGATCCAACGGGATCCAACAGCAGGAGCCTTGACACCATGACCGCAACCAGCGAGCTCGACGATTCGTTCCACGTCTTCGACACCACCCTGCGCGACGGCGCGCAGCGGGAGGGCATCAACCTCACGGTCGCGGACAAGCTGGCCATCGCACGGCACCTGGACGAGTTCGGTGTGGGCTTCATCGAGGGCGGCTGGCCCGGTGCCAACCCGCGTGACACCGAGTTCTTCGCGCGCGCCCAGCAGGAGATCGACTTCAAGCACGCCCAGCTGGTCGCCTTCGGCGCGACCCGGCGAGCGGGCGGCAAGGCGGCCGAGGACCCACAGGTCAACGCGCTCCTGGCGTCCGGCGCCCCGGTGATCACCCTCGTCGCGAAGTCGCACGACCGCCATGTCGAGCTGGCCCTGCGCACCACCCTGGACGAGAACCTGGAAATGGTCCGCGACACGGTGTCGTACCTCCGTGAGCAGGGCCGCCGGGTCTTCGTCGACTGCGAGCACTTCTTCGACGGCTACCGCGCCAACCCCGAGTACGCGAAATCCGTGGTCCGTACGGCCTCGGAGGCCGGCGCCGACGTCGTCATCCTCTGCGACACCAACGGCGGCATGCTCCCCGCCCAGATCCAGGCCGTCGTCTCCACCGTCCTCGCCGACACCGGCGCCCGCCTCGGCATCCACGCCCAGGACGACACCGGCTGCGCGGTCGCCAACACCCTCGCCGCGGTCGACGCGGGCGCGACCCACGTCCAGTGCACGGCCAACGGCTACGGCGAGCGCGTGGGCAACGCCAACCTGTTCCCGGTGGTCGCGGCCCTGGAGCTGAAGTACGGCAAGAAGGTCCTCCCCGACGGCCACCTGGCGGAGATGACCCGCATCTCGCACGCCATCGCCGAGGTCGTGAACCTCACCCCCTCCACCCACCAGCCCTACGTCGGCGTCTCCGCCTTCGCGCACAAGGCCGGTCTGCACGCCTCCGCGATCAAGGTCGACCCGGACCTGTACCAGCACATCGACCCCGAGCAGGTCGGCAACACCATGCGCATGCTGGTCTCCGACATGGCCGGCCGCGCCTCCATCGAGCTCAAGGGCAAGGAACTCGGCATCGACCTCGGCGGCGACCGCGAGCTGGTCGGCCGGGTGGTGGAACGCGTCAAGGAACGCGAGCTCAAGGGCTACACCTACGAGGCGGCCGACGCGAGCTTCGAACTCCTCCTGCGCGCCGAGGTCGAGGGCAAGCCCCTCAGCTACTTCCAGGTCGAGTCCTGGCGGGCGATCGTCGAGGACCGCCCCGACGGCACCCACGCCAACGAGGCCACGGTCAAGCTCTTCGCCAAGGGCGAGCGCATCGTCGCCACGGCCGAGGGCAACGGCCCCGTCAACGCCCTCGACCGCTCCCTCCGCGTCGCCCTGGAAAAGATCTACCCCCAGCTCGCCAAGCTCGACCTCGTCGACTACAAGGTCCGCATCCTGGAGGGCGTCCACGGCACCCAGTCCACCACCCGCGTCCTGATCTCCACGTCCGACGGCGCGGGGGAGTGGTCCACGGTGGGCGTGGCCGAGAACGTCATCGCGGCGTCCTGGCAGGCGCTGGAGGACGCGTACACGTACGGCTTGCTGCGGGCCGGGGTGACGCCGGCGGAGTAGGCCGAACGGACGTCGCCGCCGCCCCGCCGCCGTCGTCCACGGCACAGTGGAGCCATGGACGACAAGGACATGGACGCAAGGAAATTCCTGGCCCTGGGGCGGACGGCGACCCGGCTGCCCGCCCAGGACCTGGAGCGGGCCCGGCGCTTCTACGCCGAGAAGCTCGGCCTGGAGCCCGTCGACGAACGGCCCGGCGGACTGCTGTACCGGGCCGGGGACACGGAATTCGCCGTGTACCAGTCGACGGGAGCCTCCCCCGGGACCTTCACCCAGATGGGCTGGCAGGTCGAGGACGTCGAGGCGGTGGTCACGGAACTCAGGCGGCGCGGTGTCGAGTTCGAGGAGGTCGACGTGCCCGGCCTGCGCACCGTCGACGGCATCGCCGACATCGAGGGGCACTACCCGAGCAAGGGCTTCCGCGGGGAGCGCGCCGCCTGGTTCCACGACAGCGAGGGCAACCTGCTGGGCGTCGGCCAGCCGTACACCTGATCCGTCACTGAAGACGCCACTTCTGGTTCGCGGCCCCCGTACAACTCCAGATCTGTGCCCGCGCCCCGTTCACCGAGGAGTTGTCCGTGACGTCGAGGCACTTGTCGGCCGCGCGATTGACGACGTCCCCACTGGACGCGCTGTACGACCACTGCTGCGCCCCCGAACCATTGCAGTCGTACAACTGCACCTTCGCCCCGTCCGCGACCGCCCCGGCAGTGACGTCCAGGCACTTCCCCAGCGCCCGCACCGATCCGTCGGCCCGCACACTCCACCGCTGCGCCTCCGAACCGTTGCAGTCGTAGAGCTGCACCGCCGTCCCATTGGCCGTCGAACCCCCCGCCACGTCAAGGCACTTGCCCGCGAGCCCCACCAGCGCCCCGGACTGCGCGGGTCCCTCGGTCTGGGTGCCCGACCAGGTGAAAGTCGCCGACGTCTTGCCCGGCAGTGAGTAAGTGGCGTGCTGCGAACCCCAGTTGATCGTCACGGTCTTCGCGCTCGACGCGTCGTTGTAGGCGATCAGCGCCTTGGAGCCATCAGGGTTGCGCCACGCCACGTTCGGCACGGACGAGGACGCGGTGGAGGCGATCCGCTGTGCCCCCGGCTTCACGAACTTCGTCAGATGGCCCATCGTGTAGTACTCGACGGTGTAGTCGACCTGTCCATGCCGGGAGTCGCCGTTGTGGACGGTGATCAGACCGTCGCAGGTCCCGCAGCCACCGTTGTGCGGCCCCCGGTTCTGGTCCAGCGCCAGCGACCACTTCGTCACCGACTTCGCCCAGTTCCGGGTGTAGTCGATGATGTTCATCATGTCCTCGCGCTGCTGGTTGGCGATCCAGGTGCCGCCCGAGTGCTCGGTGCCGAAGGCGTCCAGCTGCGGATACTGGTTGTGCACCTGCGTCTGCTTGGCGACGTCACCGCCGTAGCCGTGCCAGGCGATCCCGCCGAAGTTCGGGTGGCTGCGGACCGCCGCGTCGTCCACGGTCTGGGCGGCGTACGCGTCGTACGTGTCCCAGTTCCAGTCGTGCGCGAGCACCTTGGTGGACAGCCCGGCCGCCTGGAGCTTGGGCAGCAGCTCGTTCTTGGTGAAGTACGCGAGCCCGCCGGCGTTCCAGCTCATCGAGGGATAGCCCGAGCAACAGGTCGGCTCGTTCTGTGCGGTGACGTACGCGATCGGGATGCCCTGGGCCTGGTAGGCCTGCACGTACTTCACGAAGTACGAGGCGTACGCCCCGTAGTACTCCGCCTTCAGCCAGCCCCCGTTGAGCTGCCCGTTGTCCTTCATCCAGGCGGGGGCGGTCCACGGCGAGGCCATCACCGTGAGGCCGGGGTTGAGCTGACGCGCCTGCTTGGTCAGCGGTACGACGTCCTGGAGGTCATGGCCGATCGAGAACTCGGAGAGGTCGGGGTCCGTCTGTCCGGAGGCCACGTCGTCGTACGTGTAACCGAACCGGGCGAGGTCGGACCCGCCCATCGGATTGCGCAGGAACGACAACCCGATGCCCTCCGTCGGAGAGAACAGCTTGCGCATGGCCTCGTCCCGCGTGGCCTGCGTCAGCGCCCCGCTGCCGTCCATCAGCCAGGCGGCGGTGTCCGTGAAGGAGGCGCCGCCGCCGGTGAAGGACTGATAGCGGGTGTTCTCGTCCACGGTGATGTTCTCGCCGCCGCCGCCCGAGCCCGCCTGGAAGGCGAACGGCGTCTGCGGCTGGAGCCCGCGGGTCACATGGCGCCCGCCGGAGTCGTCCGTCGTGGTGAGCCAGGCGGTGACCTGCTCGCCCGCGGCCTGGGCGGGGGTGGCGGCCGAGAACCCGGCCGAGATGAGAAGCCCGGAGAGAAGCAGCCCGAGCGTCCGAGTGGATCTCCTCATGGAACGCCCTTCTGAGAGGTGGGGGTTGGGGGCGTGCGAGGCCTGAGTAAAGGACGCTCTCGTGTACACGTCAAGGCTTAACTCAAGACTTGAGCTAAGTAAGGTATGGACCATGAGTCAGGTCCGGCCGCCGCGACCGGCGCCTTTGCCCGCGCCATCAGGTAGCGTCGAAGTATGAGGACTCCGCTCGTCCGGGGCCTCATGCGCTCGCTGATCGTGCCGGTCGCCGCGACCGCGGCGGTGCTCCTGGCCGGCGCGCCCGGCGCACATGCGGCCACGGACCTCTCACAGGTCGCCGAGGCGCTGCGCGACGGTCCCGTGTATGTGGACCCCGCCGCCTCGGACCAGCTGTCGTCGGCCGACGCCGAGGCGCTCGCCGACAAGATCGAGGACGCGGACAAGCCGGTCTTCGTCGCCGTCCTCCCGGCCGACCAGCCGACCGAGAAGCTCCTGCTGAACCTCCGTACCGAGACCGGTGTCACCGGCCTGTACGGCGTCCGCGTCGGCGACCGGTTCGACGGGGCGGCCGACGCCTCGGTGATGCCGCAGCGGGCGGTGAACAACCTGGTCGGCTCGGTGCAGAGCGCGGGCGACCCCAAGGCCCAGCTCAATGACTTCGTCGACTCGGCACTGCGCAATGTGCGCGGCACGGCGCCGGCCAGCTGGAGCGACGGCGGTGGCTCGGGCGTGGATGTCAGCGGCCTGATCGCCGCGGGCGCGGTGCTGGCGGCGGGCGGCGCGGGCGCCTACGCGCTGGTCCGGCGCAACCGGCGGCGCCACGAGGCGGAGCAGCGGGCGGCGCTGGAGAAGCTGCGGGTCGTCGTCGACGAGGACATCACCGCGTTCGGCGAGGAACTCGACCGCCTGGACTTCCATCCGGCGGAGCCCGGCGCCGACGACGCGATGCGCGCGGACTACGAACGTGCCCTGGACACCTACGACCAGGCGAAACGCCTGATGGACTCCGCCCGAAGGCCGGAGGAGGTCAAGGCGGTCACCCAAGCCCTGGAGGACGGCCGGTTCTCCCTCACCCAGCTGGCCGCCCGCCGGGAGCACCGGCCCCTGCCGGAGCGGCGACCGCCCTGCTTCTTCGACCCGCGGCACGGTCCGGCGGTGGCCGACGAGACCTGGACGCCACCCGGCGGCGCCGCCCGCGAGGTCCCGGTCTGCGCGGCCGACCGCACCCGTCTGTCCGAGGGCCGCGACCCCGTGATCCGCGAGGTCGACACCGACCAGGGCCGCCGCCCGTACTGGGAGGCGGGCCCGGCCTACGGCCCCTGGGCCGGCGGCTACTTCGGCGGCGGCCTCCTCCCCGGCCTCCTCGTCGGCACGATGCTGGGCTCCCTGATGGCCAGCCCGGCCTACGCGGCCGACTACGGCGCGGGGTACGGCTACGGCGGCGGGGGCTACGAGGGCGGCGACGTCTCCGGGGCGGACTTCGACAGCGGGGACTTCGGCGGGGGCTTCGACGGCGGAGGGTTCGGGGGCGGGGACTTCGGAGGTGGGGGCGGGTTCGACGGGGGAGGCTTCTGAGCGAGGGACGAGGGCGGCCTTCGTTGTCAGTGCCCGGCGATAGCGTCAGCCACTATGACCGATGCCTACTCGCCCATACCCGAACTGAACCTGCTCAAGGACTTCTCCGACGGTCCCGGAGAGGACGCCTTCTCGGACGGGTTCGAGTTCTACGTCTACGACCGACCCGACGCCGGCCTGCTGGAGTGGCTGTGCCTGGAGGGACGGGAAGAGGAGGTCCGAGGCCACCTCGACCGGCTCACTCCCTTCGCGCAGGCCACCGGCTCCGGCTCGTTCTACGCCCTGTGGCACTGCGACGATCGCACCGACCCCGCCACGCTTCCCGTCATCCGCTTCGGCGACGAGGGCGACCTCGATGTCATCGAGGGGCTGCGTGACCTGTTCCGGCTGCTCGCGATGGACGACGAGTGGTTCACCGCCTGGGACGAGGAGCGCGAGGCGGACCCCGAGGAGGAGCACAGTCCCGGACACGAGGCATACGTGGCCTGGCTGAAGGAGACGTTCGGCCTGACCCCGCCCACCGAGGAGGAGGCGGACGAGATCCTCGATGAGGGCGGCCGGAAGTACGGGGTCCGGTTCGTGGACTGGCTGGAGGAGTTCGGGTCACCGGACATCGACTTCGGCTCGTGGCGCAAAGAGTTCGCAGACGCCGGAAGGTGAATGCGAAATGCCGGGCGCAGCAGCGCCCGGCACTCCGGAGACAGTTACTCAGGCATCAGAGCGAGGACGCCGCCGACGCGATCGCCGACGCGAACGTCGAGACCTCGGTGTAGACACCCGGCGCGTTCGGCCGGGCGCACCCTATGCCCCAGCTCACGATGCCGACCTGGATCCAGGCGTTGCTCGCGTCGCGGCGGAACATCGGGCCGCCGGAGTCACCCTGGCAGGTGTCGACGCCGCCCTGGGGCAGCCCCGCGCAGATCTCCTCGTTCGCGATGAGACCGCTGTAGCCGCTGTAGGAACGGCACTGGGCGTCGCTGACGAACGGCACATTGGCCTTGAGCATGTAGCGCTGCTGGCCACCGCCCTCGGTGGCCGCGCCCCAGCCGGCGACGGTGAAGGTGCCGGTGTTGTACTGCGTGGTCGTGGCGATCTTCAGCGTCGGCAGGTTGATCGGCTGGGCGAGCTTGATGAGCGCCCAGTCCTTGCCGTCGCCGTTGTAGCCGGGGGCCCGGTACACATACGTGGAGCGGACCTGCACCCGGCCGCTGGTGGACTGCAGGTCCACGACGCCCGCGGTGGCGGTGATGGAGGTGTTCGCGCCGGTCGCGCCCACACAGTGCGCGGCGGTGAGCACGATCTGCTGGGTGTAGAGCGCGCCGCCACAGCCCATGGAGAGCCGGACCATGAACGGGAACTCGCCCTGCGTGGCACGGGTTCCGCCGACGACACGCGAGTCGGCGGCCTGCGCGGCCGAGACGGGCTGAAGGCTGACGATCGCGAGAGCGGCGGCGCCGAGGGCCGCGCATCTCTTGAGCGCGGTGAGGAGCTTCTTCAACGTGATGCCTTCCGTGGGGGGTTGGACATACGAAGGTGGAGAGAGCGCTGAAATGTTGGGGGCATGTCAGATCAAAAGGGCGATCGCTCGCGCTGATCGCCTACTGACATGCGCCGGTCAATTCTTGTGCTGGATTATGGGAATGCGGGAGCGCCCCCACAAGGGGCAGATTCCGGCCACCCCACCCGCCGAGCACGGGCGGGGTGGCTCAGGAACTCGCCGGCTCAGGCCCGAAGGGCCGCCGCGGACGCCCCGTCCCGATCCCGTACGAGGCGACGGCGCACCGTGCGGAACCCCGCCGTCACCAGCGCCAGCGCGACGAGCACGGCACTGACCCACACCGGCGACCGGTGGCCGAGGCCCGCCCCGATGGCCGTACCGCCGAGCCAAGGCCCCAGTGCCGCGCCCACGTTGAACGCGGCGGTCGCGAATCCGCCGACCAGCGTGGGGGCGTCGGGCGCGGCGTACAGCGCCTGGGAGATGAGCGTGGACCCGACCCCGAAGGACAGCGCCCCCAGCAGCAGGACGAGCCCGAGCGCGACGGCCGGCCGCCCGGCGCCGAGCGCGAGGGCGACCCAGCCGAGGCACAGCGCGCCGCCGCCCCCGGCCAGCACCGCGCCGGGCCGGCGATCGGCGAGACGCCCGCCCACGGTGACGCCCACGAACGACCCGGCGCCGAACAGCGCGAGGACGATGGGCACCCAGCCGCTCGCCAGGCCCGTCACCCGCGTGACCAGGGGCGCGAGATAGGTGAAGGTGCAGAAGGTGGCCCCGTTGACCAGCGCGCCCAGCAGCAGCACGACCCGCAGCCGAGGGTCACGCAGCGACCGCAGTTCACCGCGCAGCGCGGGCCGCCCGGAGTCGGCCGAGCCGCCGGGCACGGACCTCGCCACGGCCACGACCGCGGGCAGCGACACCAGCGCCACGGCCCAGAACGCCGCACGCCACCCCCAGAGTTGACCGAGCAGCGCCCCCGCGGGCACCCCCACCACACAGGCCAGCGTGACCCCGCCGAGCAGCGTGGACGTGGCCCGCCCCTTGGCCTCCGGCGCGACCATCCCGGCCGCCGTGCCGAGCGCGACGGCCAGAAAACCGGCGTTGGCGAGCGCCCCGACGACCCGGGTGGCGACCAGCACCCCGAAGCTGTCGGTCACCGCCCCGACGACATGGACGGCGAGGAACACCCCCAGAAACCCAAGCAGCGCCCCGCGCCGCGACCACCGCCTCGCGAGCCCCGCCATGAGCGGCGCCCCGACCACCATCCCGGCGGCGAAGGCGGAGGTGAGCGCACCGGCCGCGGGCACCGAGACCCCCAGGTCCCGCGCGATGTCCGGCACCAGCCCGGACAGCATGAACTCGGACGTCCCCTGTGCGAACACGGCGACGCCCAGCAGAAAGAGAGCGAATGGCATGAAGAAACTCCGCAACCCGAAGTCGAAGTGAGAACGGCACGTCGAACGGCCGTCCGGCAGCGGAGTGTTGGGAACGAGCCCTGAGCGAGCCCTGATCAGCCCGACATCACGAACAGCCACCGGAGAGCCGGTGGCCGGAGTCTGGAGGCCTCGGGGCTGGACACGGAGGCAGGCTATGCGCACCCCGCGACGCGGAGCCACCGGTTTTCCGTGGCGACGTCGCGCGAACCCCGCGCTGCACGATCACGACGGCGGCCAGCCCCACAGCCAGCCCCAGAGCGGTCTGCACCCCGAACGGCTCCCCGAACATCAGCGCTCCCCACACCGCCGTCACCGGCGCCATGAGGAACATGAGCGCGTTGACCTTGGTGATCCCGGACCGCCGCAGGATGATCCAGTACAGCCCGTACCCACCGAAGGTGGACAGGGCGACGAGCCAGACGACCGCGCCCCAGAAGGCGGCCTCGGCAGGGGGTTCGGCCGCCCCGGTGCTCACGGCGAACACCGTGAACAGCACGGCGCTGGTGGCGCAGTGGACGGTGAGTGCCACCCCGGGCGGCACCGGTGCCCGGGAGCGGCTCTCCAGGAAGGTGGCCGCCACCAGGGCGAGCATGCCGAGGAACGGGACGAGATAGGCCCACAGGGCGACGCCGGTCGCCGCCGTCGCGTCGGCCGCGGTGACGATGACGACGCCGCCCACCCCGAGCCACAGACCGAGCCACTGCCGGCGTGAGACGTACTGCCGCAGCAGCGGCCCGGCCAGCGCGCCGGCGACGAGGGGCTGGACGCCGTCGATCAGTGCCGTGGTGCCGCTGGAGACGCCGAGCTGGATGGCGTAGTAGACGGTGAGCAGATAGCCGCTCTGCGACAGCGCGCCGATCACGGTCTGCCGTACGACGTCCCGCGCGCCGAGACCCCGCCATGACGCACGGCCCACCAGGGCGGCGACGACCAGCAGGACCACGGCGAGCGGCAGGAACCGCCACATCAGGATCGTGACCGCGGACGCGCTGCCCGCGCCGAGCTTGGCCCCGATGAACCCCGAGCTCCAGCACAGCACGAAGGCGATCGACAGCAGAGCGTTCACGCCCACCATCTCCACTAAACAGATCGGTCTACTCGGCTCCGTACCAGAGACTATACAGATCGGTATACTCGTGTGTCATGAGCACCGAGGAGCAGCCGCAGCGGGTCATGATGACGCGCGCCGCCCGACGCGTCCTGGAGGCCGCCGAGCGGCTGTTCTACGAGCGCGGCATCCATGCCGTGGGGGTGGACCTCATCGCCGCGGAGGCGGGGGTGACCAAGAAGACCCTCTACGACCGCTTCGGCTCCAAGGAGCGGATCGTCGTGGAGTACCTGACCGCCCGCGACGAACGCTGGCGGGCCTTCCTCGCGCCCTATCTCGACGCGGAGGGCATGACGCCTCGTGAACGCGTCCTGGCCGTGTTCGACGCCTCCCGCGCCTGGTCGGCCGAGCACGGCTCCAAGGGATGCAGCATGGTCAACGCGCACGCCGAGATCAGCGACCCCGCCCACCCGGCCTTCCCGGTCATCGCCGGGCAGAAGGAGTGGATGCTGGCCCTGTTCACCCGTCTCGCCGGGGCCGTCGCCCTGGATGACGCGGACCGTCTGGGCCGGACGCTCCTGCTCCTGCACGAGGGAGCCCTGGTCGCCCACGGCCTGAACATCTTCCCGGACCCCATCGCGCACGCCCGTGACGAGGCGGCAGCCCTGCTCGGTTAGGACAGGATCCGACCTCTTTCCCGCCTAACGTGCTCCCATGACCCCCTCCGACGGCACCCAGCCCCTCGCCTTCACCTCCGCCCCCGCCCTCGACACCTGGCTGACCGGCCACCCCGCCCCGCACCCCGGCCTTTGGGTCAAGGTCGCCAAGAAGGGCTCCGGTATCCCCTCCGTCACAGCCGCCGAGATCAATGACCTGGCCCTGTGCCACGGCTGGATCACCGGGCAGCGCAAGGGGATCGACGAGACGTACTACGCCCAGCGCATCACCCCGCGCCGGCCCGGCAGCCTCTGGTCGATGGTCAATGTGCGGCGCGTGGCGGAACTGGCCGCCGAGGGCCGTATGCGTCCTGCGGGCCTCGCCGAGGTCGACGCCGCGAAGGCGGACGGGCGGTGGGAGGCGGCGTACGAGTCGCAGAGCAGGGCGGAGGTGCCGGGTGAGCTGGCGAGGGCGCTGGAGGTGGATCCGGGTGCCAGGGCGGCCTTCGAGGGGCTCGGCAGGACGGAGCGTTACCAGCTGATGCTCGGCCTGCTGCAAGCCCGGACCCCGGGCGCCCGGGAAGGCCAAGTCGCCGCGATCCTGCGGGAGTTGACGCAGCGCCGGTGAGTGCAGAACTCACCGGCGCCCGGAAATCCCCATACCTCAGGCGTTCTTGATCGCCGAGATGTCGAAGTTCAGCTTGATCTTGTCGGAGACCAGCACGCCGCCCGTCTCCAGCGCGGCGTTCCAGGTCAGGCCCCACTCGGAGCGCAGGATCTCCGCCTTGCCCTCGAAGCCGACCCGCTCGTTGCCGAAGGGGTCCTTCGCGGCGCCGTTGAACTCCAGGTCGATGCTGAGCGGCCGGGTGGTGCCGAGGATCGTGAGGTCGCCGGTGATCCGGTAGTCCTCACCGCCGAGGGACTCCGCCGCGGTGGAGCGGAAGGTCATCGTCGGGAACTCCTCGATCTTGAAGAAGTCCGCGCTCTTGAGGTGCCCGTCGCGGTCCGCCGAGCCGGTGTCGATGCTCTCCATCTTGACGTCGATGGAGGCCGTGGACGCCGACGGGTCACTGCCGTCCAGGTGCAGCGAGCCGCTGAAGTCGACGAACTTGCCCTTGACGTTGGTGACCATGGCGTGCCGGACGGTGAAGCCGATCGTGGAGTGGGCCGTGTCGATCGTGTAGTCACCGGTCAGGGCGGAGAGGTCGGTGTTCCCCATGACGTGCTCCTTCGAAGCGATAGCGATAGCGATTGATGTCGAGTCTCGGAGGTCGAATCTCTGACGTCGACCGCTTATGTTGAATCTTGAACTACATCAACGCCACCGACCGTAGACCTATTCCGTTCGACTTTCAACATCATCCCCAAAGTGTTGGCGTGATTACGGTGAGGTGGTAGATGCCCAGGACATGACCACTCAGCGCACAGGGCTCACCCGACCCACCCGCCGAGCCGTCCTCCTCGCGGCGGCGCTCCTCGCCACGACCGCTCCCGCCGCCCACGCCATGCCCGGCGACGCCTACGACGCCCTCCGCCGCCGCTGGCTCGACATCGTCCTCGGCACCGGCTACGACCCCGCCGCCGAGCCGTACGCCTCCCGTCTCGCCGAGACCGGCACCCTCGCCCGCGGCTTCCGGGCCACCATGGCCCCGACCTCCACCTCCCTCTGGCCCGGCCACCCCTTCGACCCGCCCGCCGGCATCACCCAGAGCTACGGCCGGCTGTGGACGATGACCCAGGCCTACGTCCAGCAGGGCACCGGATCCACCGCCGACCCGGACCTCCTCGCCGATGTGCTGCGCGGCCTCGACCACCTCTCCGCCACCGTCTACAACCCCTCCACCACCCGCTACGGCAACTGGTGGGAATGGCAGATCGGCAGCCCACGCCTGCTGATGGACATCACGGCCGCCCTCTACGACCACCTCACCGAGGCCCAACGGGAAGCCGCCTGCGCCGCCGTCGACCACTTCATCCCGGACGCCATGCTCACCGACTACTCCGGCACCTCCACCGGCGCCAACCGCGTTGACCTGTGCCGCAGCGTCGCCCTGCGCGGCATCCTCGGCCACGCCCCGGCGAAGATCGCCCTCGCCCGCGACGCGCTCTCGCCGGTCTTCCCGTACGTCACCAAGGGCGACGGCCTCTACGCCGACGGCTCCTTCGTCCAGCACACCTGGGTCGCCTACTCCGGCACCTACGGCCAGGTCCTCCTCGACGGCCTCGGGCGCCTCTTCGCCCTGCTCGCGGGCTCGGAGTGGGAGGTGACCGACCCGGGCAGGCAGATCGTCCTGGACAGCGTCGAGCGGGCCTACGCGCCGCTCATCCACGACGGGTTGATGATGGACGCCGTCAACGGCCGTGCCATCAGCCGGGGTTACCTCAAGAGCGACGACCGTCAGGTCATGCGCAGCGACCACTACCACGGCCAGGCCCTCATCGCCGCGATCGCCCTCCTGGCGACAGCGGGCGGCGCGAGCGCGGCGGAACGCGAGCGCTGGTACGGCCGGATCAAGGGATGGATCGAACGGGACACGGTGACGCCGATCTTGACGGCTCGTCAGTTCGATACAGCCGACCTGGCACGACTGCACGCGGTGGCGGCGGAGTCGGTCCCCGCGGCCCCGGAACCCACCGGCCACCACCTCTTCGCCGCCATGGACCGGGCCGTCCACCGCCGGCCCCGCTTCGTCGCGAGCATCGCCATGGCCAGTGACCGCATCGCCCACTACGAGTGCGGCAACGGCGAGAACCCGCGCGGCTGGCACACCGGCGCCGGAATGCTCTCCTGGTGGGCGGACGGCCTGGGGGACCAGTACACCGACTGGTACTGGCCGACCGTCGACTGGTACCGCCTCCCCGGGACCACCGTCTCCACCCGCCGCCTCCCCGACAAGGCGGGCGGCGAGTGGGGCGAGCCCAAGCCCGCCGTGCGCTGGGTCGGCGGCACGACCGACGGCGAGTACGCGGCGATCGGGCAGCACCTGAAGGGGCTGGGCTCGACCCTCGAAGCCCGTAAGTCGTGGTTCTGCGCCGAGGACGCCATCGTCTGCCTCGGAGCCGGGATCACCTGCACGGACGGCGTCCCCGTCGAGACGGTCGTCGACAACCGCAACCTGGGGGAGGGCGGCACCCAGGCCCTCGTACGCGGCCTCCGCTGGGCCCATCTGGAGGGCCATGGCGGCTGGGTGGTGCCGTACGGCGCACTGCGCACCCTGCGCGAGGACCGCACCGGCGCCTGGGCCGACATCAACACCACCAGCACGACCGAGCGCCGCACCCGCCGCTGGCAGACCCTGTGGCTCGACCACGGCACGGACCCGACCGACGCGGCCTACGTCTATCTGCTCATGCCCGGCGCCCGCCGCGCCGAAGTGGCCGCCCGCGCCGCCGACCGGGGGTGGCTGTCGGTCCTGGCCAACGACGCCGCCTGCCAGGCCGTCGCCGTGCCCGCTCTGGGGGTGACGGCCGCCAACTTCTGGGAGCCCGGCACGGCGGGCCCGCTCACCGCCACCTCCGGGGCGAGTGTCCTGCTCCGCCGCGACGGCCGTACCGCTACGCTCTGCGTCAGCGAGCCGCCCCGCACGGGTGAGCCGCTGGAGATCGTCTGGGACCATCCCGTACGCCGGATCCTGCGGGCGGACGACTCGGTCGAGATCCTCGCGACCGGACGCCGGCTGAGGGTCCGTATCACTCCGGGGATGGTATGTGCGACCCACCGATGTGAGGTGGCTCTCGCCTGACGGCTTTGTACGACCCCCACAACCCGCAAGCCCTCTGAGCAGTCGGAAAGGCTGCATCCGGTGATGGTTCTGTTCAGGGGTACCAGGAAAAGGGTCCGAGGACTGTACGGAGTCAACGGCTCGCTTTCCCGCGCGTCCTTCGTAAGGTCGCTACATGACCGTTTTGGATGAGGCACCGGGTGAGCCGATCGACGCCCGCGGGCGGACGGCGGAGCTGCACGAGATCCGTGCGCAGGCGCTGGCCGGCCCGAGCGAGAAGGCGACCGCGGCGCAGCACGCCAAGGGCAAGCTGACCGCCCGGGAGCGCATCGAGCTGCTCCTGGACCCCGGCACCTTCCGGGAGGTCGAGCAGCTGCGCCGGCACCGGGCCCAGGGCTTCGGCCTGGAGGCCAAGAAGCCGTACACCGACGGTGTCATCACCGGCTGGGGCACGGTGGAGGGCCGCACGGTCTTCGTGTACGCGCACGACTTCCGGATCTTCGGCGGCGCGCTGGGCGAGGCCCACGCCACCAAGATCCACAAGATCATGGACATGGCCATCGCGGCGGGCGCTCCGCTGGTGTCGCTCAACGACGGCGCCGGCGCCCGTATCCAGGAGGGCGTCTCGGCGCTCGCCGGCTACGGCGGCATCTTCCAGCGCAACACCAAGGCGAGCGGGGTGATCCCGCAGATCAGCGTGATGCTGGGCCCGTGCGCGGGCGGCGCGGCCTACTCGCCCGCCCTGACCGACTTCGTCTTCATGGTCCGCGAGACCTCGCAGATGTTCATCACGGGCCCGGACGTCGTCAAGGCTGTCACCGGCGAGGAGATCACCCAGAACGGCCTGGGCGGCGCGGACGTGCACGCCGAGACGAGCGGCGTCTGCCACTTCGCCTACGACGACGAGGAGACGTGCATCGCCGAGGTGCGCTACCTCCTCTCGCTCCTCCCGCAGAACAACCGTGAGAACCCGCCCCGGGTGGAGTCCACGGACGCCGCCGACCGCCGGTCGGACGTCCTGCTGGACCTGGTCCCGGCGGACGGCAACCGGCCGTACGACATGGCCAAGGTCATCGAGGAGATCGTCGACGACGGCGAGTACCTGGAGGTCCACGAGCGCTGGGCGCGGAACATCATCTGCGCGCTCGCCCGGCTCGACGGCCAGGTGGTGGGCATCGTGGCCAACCAGCCCCAGTCCCTCGCCGGTGTCCTGGACATCGAGGCATCGGAAAAAGCTGCGCGCTTTGTCCAGATGTGTGACGCTTTTAACATCCCGATCGTCACCTTCCTGGACGTGCCGGGCTTCCTCCCCGGCGTCGACCAGGAACACGGCGGCATCATCAGGCACGGCGCGAAGCTCCTGTACGCCTACTGCAACGCGACGGTGCCGCGGATCTCGCTGATCCTGCGCAAGGCGTACGGAGGTGCGTACATCGTCATGGACAGCCAGTCCATCGGTGCGGACCTCACCTATGCCTGGCCGACGAACGAGATCGCCGTGATGGGCGCGGAGGGTGCGGCCAATGTCATCTTCCGCCGGCAGATCGCCGACGCCGAGGACCCCGAGGTCATGCGGGCGCGCATGGTCAAGGAGTACAAGTCCGAGCTGATGCACCCGTATTACGCGGCCGAGCGCGGCCTGGTGGACGACGTGATCGACCCCGCGGAGACCCGCGAGGTCCTGGTCCGCTCCCTGGCCATGCTCCAGTCCAAGCACGCGGACCTGCCGTCCCGCAAGCACGGCAACCCTCCGCAGTAACCCACCGGTACCGCTGCGGAAACCTTAGCCACGGAGACTGACACCCATGAACCTCCCTGATATCCGCGTCGAGAAGGGCCACGCCGAGCCCGAGGAAGTCGCCGCCATCACGGCCATCCTCCTGGCCCGCGCCGCCGCCCAGCCGACCAGCGAGCCGACCCACCGCGGCGGCCCGAGGGCCGGCTGGCGCCGCCTGGAGCGCGAGCCGGGCTTCAGGGCGCCGCACAGCTGGCGCTGAGCTCAGCCGATGACGACCTCGGTACCTGGGAAGTCCAGGGTGTCGGGGTCGTCCGGCATTACGCAGCCGGTGAGGAAGAGCCGACGGACCTTGGGGGGTGTGAATGCCGGGGACGCCAGCCAGGCGCGGACATCAATGTTGTTGAGGCCGAGGCGCAGGCCGGGGATCGCGGCAACCGCGTCCAGGCCCTTGGGTATGCATGGCTCGTCGGCGTACAACTGGAGAATCTCCAGTTGTGAGCAGTCGCCGAGGAAGGCGAGGTCCGTGGCCGCCCCCAGCCCCAAGAGGGCAAGGTAGGAGAGTTCCGGCCCGACAGGCAGGCTGTCGACCTGCTGGGTGCCGCTGAGGTCGAGGTAGAGCAACTTCAACTCCGCCAGCTCACCCAGCACTTGCAGGTTGCTCACCGAGAAGTCGCCCAGCAGGGAGAGGACGTTCAGGACCGGGTGGCTTCGCAGCGCCAGAAGGTCGACCTCGCCGCGTAGCTCATCGGCGCGCAGACCGGCCAGTGGCGGCAGCTCGGTCACGGCTGCGAAATCCGCGAAGGGATAGTCGATGGCCAGATCGGTGAGCGAACTCAGCCGGGTCACAGTCGGCCACTGGGCGGAATGGGTGAGCACTACGGGCTCGCCGCTGAGTGCCAACCGGGACAGCACCCGGTCGACGTAGCTGTCCGCGTCGAAGTAGGCCCAGGCGTCGATCAGCGCACTGATCACCTCCTCGCGCTCATCCCGCGTGTACCCCTCCAGCAGGTCCAACGCCTCCACACCGCCGATCAGCGCGGCAGTCCGCACCGTCTGCACCGCCGCCTTCTCCGTCAGCTCCGCCCCCGACCGAGACAGCGACCGCAACAGACTCGGCCCCACCGCCGCCAACACCGGAGGATCCGTCTCCCTCCGCGCCGGCAACAGCCGCGAGATCGCCTCCTCCAGGCGCCCTGCCATCCCCTCCGACACCGAAGGCAAGGTTTCCTGACACGACGCCGCCACCAGCCTCAAAACCCGCCCATATCGAGGCTCCCCCTCCGCCCGGTCCAGGATCCCCCCGAGCAGTTCCTCCCGCTGGCGCGTGTTCGCATGCCCCGCCGCCATCACGACCGTCTCCCGCCACTGGTCCAGATGCGCCCGCCCCACCAGATTCCCCATCCGGTCCTCCTCGGCGGCCTCCTCCGCCGCGAGGTACTCCTGGAACGTCCGGTGCACGAAGTCCAGCCGGCCCTGCGCGGGGGAGCGGAGCAGACCCGCCCGGTCGCGCAACTGCCGCAGCACCTCCTCGCCGTCCAACGGCTCCAGATGCCGCATCGCCCGCAGCCGCGCGGCCACATGCACCGCCGCCTGCTCCAGCGCGATCTCGCTGCGGTTGTTGTCCGACAGCCGCCAGGCGAGGTCACGTAGCAGGATCAGCTTGTCGCCCAGGCTCAGCGCGCCGTCCACCGCACTCGGCACATTCCGGTCCGCGTCCCGGTCATGGACCAGCGTGTGCAGTGCGCTGCGGTACAACTCCATCCGGTCCCGGGGCAGTTGCCGCCCCCGGTTGAGATGCATCGCGCACAGCATCGCCGCCAGCAGCGGCGTCCCGGCGAGAGACTGCAGATGCGCCCGGTCCTTAAGGCTCGTCAGCAACGACTGCTCGTACTGCGGGAGTTCGTCCACGGCGCACGGCAGCTCGTCGCCCAGTTCCCGTACCGCCTGATGCCACTGCCGTACGAAGGCCGCCAGGTCCGGGGGAGTCATCCGGTCCAGGTGCAGCGCCGCGACCTCCTCCCGGCGCAGCCAGTCCGCGCCCGCCGCGGCGGGACGGGAGGTGACCACCACCCGCACATCGGCGTACGTCGACAGCAGCCGCCGCAGCCAGTCCCGCACCGCCCGACGCTCCCGGTCGAGGAGTTCGTCCACCCCGTCGATCAGCAGCAGCGCCCGCCCGCTGTCGAGCTGCCGCTCCACCCAGCCCCGGGGCATGATTCCGGTCAGCGGCGCCGCCACTCCGTCCAGCATGGCCTCCGGCGCGGGCAGCGCGCGGCCGCTGTACTCCCGCAGCTTCACGAACACCGGCGTCAGACCGTTCCAGTCCGTCAGCTCGCCGGAGAAGGCGCCACGGGCCGCGGTGACCGCCAGCCAGCGCAGCAGGGTCGTCTTGCCGGAGCCCGCCTCGCCGCGCAGCAGAACCCGGGAGGAGCCCCGCAGGGCGGCCTCCACGCGCATCCCGGAGCCCTCGCCGCCCGCTTCCTCCCAGTCGCTCATGTCGGCCCTCAGCCGGGGCAGCGAGCGCGCCGTACGCCGCCACGTCCCGTCGTCCCCGGTCGCGCGCAGGCTGACGTACGCCACCGAAAGCCGTACCTGGGCGGCGGCGCGGTCGGAGGCGCGGCGGAACAGCTCCACCTCGTCCAGGCTCTCGCTGACCAGCTCCAGATAGCGCCGCCGGAAGGCCGTGTCCTGGTCCGTGCCGTCGGGGGCGAACAAGGAGCGGTCCGGGAGCCGTTCGAGGATGCGGGCCACCTCGCCGCCCAGCGTCGAGGTCCGCACCAGCAGCTCAGCCGCCGCCCGCTCCTCGAACACCGGCAGCCCGCGCACGATCCGGACGTAGTACTCCACGCACTCGGTGAACAGCCGCTCGTACAGGCTGCTTTCGGCCTCGCCGAGCCCCACCGGCGCCCGCACCGCCCGGGTGATCCGGCGGATCAGCTCGGCCGGCTGGGCGTCCGCCGCGAGCAGTGCCTCGTCGGAGAGGTCCGCCGCCGCGAAGGTGTCGCACACGGCGTCGATGACCGCCACCCGGCCAGATTCCTCCAGAGCCCTGAACTCATGCTCCAGGAACGGCTCCAGACGGTCGAAGACCGCGTCGGCGATCTGCTCGAACTGCCGCTTCACACTCCGCGAGAACTTCACCCCGGGCACCCGCACCCGGGCCAACTCCTCGATGGACAGCTGGCGTTCCTGCTCGCGCCGTCTGCCTCCCAGCCAGATCCGCGCGGCTGTGCTCGCCACGGTCGTCCCCAGCCGTAACGCGGCCACCTCAGCGCTCATCCCCGTGCCCCTCCCGAAAACGACTTACGGCCCCCATCCCTCCCACAGGAGGAACGAGGGCCGCAACCGAAACGTGCCGACTAGCGCAGGCGGGCCATCAGGGCGTGCTCGACCAGGGTGATCAGCGCCGACTTGGCGTCCGCGCGGTGGCGGGCGTCCGTCGTGATGATCGGGGTGTCGGGGCCGATCTGGAGGGCCTCGCGCACCTCGTCCGGGTTGTACGGCTGGTTCCCGTCGAACCCGTTGAGGGCGATGACGAAGGGGAGACCCGAGTTCTCGAAGTAGTCGACGGCGGGGAAGCAGTCGGCGAGACGGCGGGTGTCCACCAGCACGATCGCGCCGATGGCGCCGCGTACGAGGTCGTCCCACATGAACCAGAAGCGGTCCTGGCCGGGCGTACCGAAGAGGTACAGGATCAGGTCCTGGTCCAGGGTGATACGGCCGAAGTCCATGGCCACCGTGGTGGTGGTCTTGTCCCCGGTGTGGGTGAGGTCGTCGATACCCGCCGAAGCGGAAGTCATCACGGCCTCGGTACGCAGCGGGTTGATCTCCGAGACGGCCCCGACGAACGTGGTCTTGCCCACGCCGAAGCCACCCGCCACCACGATCTTCGCCGAGGTGGTGGAGCGGGAAGGACCGCCGCTAGAGCTTGCGAAGTCCACTGAGCACCCTTTCGAGCAGTGTCACGTCTGGCTGGCCGCCGGCGTTCTCGTCGCCGCCGGGCTGATGGATCGCGACCAGTCCCGCCTCCGCCAAGTCGGCGACGAGGATCCTGGCCACGCCGAGAGGGATCGTGAGGAGAGCCGAGACCTCGGCTACCGACTTGATCTCCCGGCAGAGGTTGCAGATGCGCTGATGCTCGGGCAGCTGGCCCTGCATCTGGTGCGGCTGCGCGGTGGTGTGCACCAGCGCCTCGATGGCGAGCTGGTAGCGCGGGCGCGTCCGGCCGCCGGTCATGGCGTACGGGCGCACCAGGGGGTTGTTCGACGCCCCGGCGGGCGCCGGCTCAGGGGCGCGTCGCTGCGGCTGCACCGGCTGGATGCGCGGCGCGGGCGGCTGGTCGTACGGCGAGGGCCCGGGGCCCTGCGGGGCGTACGGCTGCCGCTGGCTCGGCTGGGAGGGGAAGTTGTACCGGTTCTGGGAACCGTCGTTGTGGCCCTGGGCAGGGCCGTACGACCAGTTGCCCGATGACGAACCGTCTGGGGGTGTTGCCACTTTCTCTCCTCCTCCGACTGTGCCTGGCACCCATCATGTGGAGCCGCGTCCCGAAACCTTACGGCCACGGGACGCCAAAACGCACCGACTGTCTGTTAGTTGAGCAGGCTGCCTTGGAGCTCCGCACGAAGGTCCGGCGTGAGGACCGTACCGGCACGGTCGACCAGAAGCGCCATCTCGTACCCAATGAGGCCGATGTCCGCCTCGGGATGTGCGAGCACGGCGAGGGACGAACCGTCGGAGATGGACATGATGAAGAGGAATCCCCGCTCCATCTCCACAACCGTCTGGTTCACGCTGCCACCCTCGAAGATGCGGGAGGCGCCTGCCGTCAGAGACGTCAGACCGGAGGCGACGGCCGCGAGCTGGTCGGCGCGGTCGCGCGGAAAGCCTTCGGACATCGCCAGAAGGAGTCCGTCGGCGGAGACCACCACCGTGTGCGACACCCCGGGGGTGTTGTCCACGAAGTTGGTGATCAACCAGTTCAGGTTCTGTGCCGCCTGGCTCATCGGGCTCACACTAACGCTCCTGGTTGTAGGTGCTGTCAGGATTGAAGCCCTGACCGTTCGTCGTTTCACTTCCCGCACTGCGGCCCCGCTGGACACCCCGGCGCAGGTTGCTCAGCCTGCCCCGGACGTCCTCGGGAGCGCGGGAGACCTGTGGGCCGCCCTGGGGGGTGGCTGCGGCGGCTCCCTCGACCAGATTGGCCTTGGGCACGCGCCGCGGCAGGCCGGAGGAGGTGACCCCGCCCGCCTTGGGCTTGCGGAGCGCCGACGCCTGCTGCCAGCGGTCGTCGTTCTGTGAACGCCAGCTGCTGTCGCCGTTGCTCTCCGGCGTGGGGGCCGGCGGTTCCTGCCGCGCGGGCCGCGAACCGTTGGCGGCGTTCCCGCCGACGGCACCGCGGCGGGGCAGCCCGGCGTCGGTCATGGTGTGACCTGCGGCGGGGGCCGGTCCCGGACGGTCGAAGCCTACGCGGTCACGATCGTTCGCGTCATCGGCCGGTGCGGATTCCGCTTGCGGAGCGTACTGGTCCGGGTAGCCGTTGCGGTAGCCGTCCTGCTGCGGCCAGTCGTCCTGGTGACGCCGCTGCTCGAAGGCCGGGAAGCTCTCCGGGGCGGAGGCCACGGGCTCCTCGCGGACCGGCTCCGGATAGGAGGGCTCGGGGTAGCCGCCGCCGGACGAGAAGGTGTCGTTCCGCTGCAGGCCGCCGTTCGGCGCGTAGTACGTGTCGTCGTACGCCTGGCGCTGCTCGTCGTACGCGGGCGCCTGCGGCTCGTCGTACGCCGTCTGCTGCTGCTCCTCGTACGTCGGCTGCCGGTCGTAGGGACCGGGCTGCTCGACGAAGCCGTTCGGGCCGTTGTCGTAGCCGCCCTGGCCGGAGCCGGGGAAGTCGTCGGCGTAGGCCTGGAGCTCGGCGGTCTCCGGGTTCGGCTGGCCGTGCGACTGGGCCTCCAGGGCCGCCCGGCGCTCCTCGCGCATCAGGGAGCGGCCGACCGGGTCCAGGTCGCGGATGTCGTCCGGGACCTCGTAGCGGCTGTCGTCGAAGCCGAGCTCGGCGGCCGTACGCAGCGGCTGCTGGTTGAAGTTCTCACCCTGGAAGCCCTGCTGCTCCGGGATGATCTGCGAGACGGTGAACTCGTCCTGGGCGGGCTGCTGCTCGCCGCCACCGCCGTGCGTGATGGCGTCGGGGAGCATGACCAGCGAGGTGGTGCCGGCCTGCTCGCCGGAGGGGCGCAGCTGGACGCGGATGCCGTGCCGGTCGGACAGCCGGCCGACCACGAAGAGGCCCATGCGCTGGGATATCGCGGCGTCGACGGTCGGCGGGTTGGCCAGCTTGTGGTTGATGTCCGCGAAGTCCTCGGCGGTCAGGCCGATGCCCTTGTCGTGGATCTCGATCATGATCCGACCGTCGGGGAGACGGGTGGCGGTCACACGAACCTTGGTCTGCGGGGAGGAGAACGTCGTCGCGTTCTCAAGCAGCTCGGCGAGCAGGTGCACGAGGTCGGTCACGGCACGGCCGTGGATCTCGGCCTCCGGGACGCCGGAGAGCTCGATGCGCTCGTACTGCTCCACCTCGGAGGAGGCGGCGCGCAGCACGTCGACCAGCGGGACCGGCTGGTCCCAGCGGCGGCCGGGCTCCTCGCCGGCGAGGACGAGGAGGTTCTCGCCGTTGCGGCGCATACGGGTCGCGAGGTGGTCCAGCTTGAAGAGGTTCTCCAGCTGGTCCGGGTCGGCCTCGTTGTTCTCCAGGTCGGTGATCAGGGTCAGCTGGCCCTCGATCAGCGACTGGTTGCGGCGCGACAGGTTGGTGAAGATCGCGTTGATGTTGCCCCGCAGCAGGGCCTGCTCGGCGGCGAGCCGGACGGCCTCGCGGTGGACCTGGTCGAAGGCACGGGCGACTTCGCCGATCTCGTCGCGGGTGTTGATCGGGATCGGGGCGACCCGGGTGTCGACCCGGCCGGGGTCGGTGCGCGAGAGCTGGTCGACCAGCATCGGCAGGCGCTGCTCGGCGATGCCGAAGGCGGCGTTGCGCAGCTGGCGCATCGCGCGGGACATCTGGCGGGCCACCATGCCGGCCAGGATGAACGCGGCGAGCAGGGCGACCACGACGACCGCACCGGTGATCAGCGCGTCGCGCTTGGCGTCGTCGGAGATCGTGGCGGCCTCGTTCACCGCGGTGTTCGCGAGGTCGTTCTCGATGTCGCGGTAGGCGTTGTACTTGAGGGTGTTCACCGCCCACCAGTTCTCGGCGGTGATGCCCTGCTGGGCGAGCGCGGCACGCTCGCTGGTGTCCGTGGAGCTGAGCTGCGCCAGCGCGCCGACCATCTTCACCGGGTCGGACGGCGGCGGCACGTAGTCGGGGTTCTTCTGCTTGGCCGCCGTGGCCATCGCGGCGCCCTCGGCCTTGATCTCCTTGGTGGCGTCGTCCAGCTTCTGGATGTCCGCCTCGGTGCCACCGCTCTGGTACTCCTGGATGGCGATGCCCTCCAGGTAGGCGTACGAGGAGAGGGCGACGCGCTGCCTGGCCAGGTCCGCGGCCTTGGGGCCGGGCTTGACCAGCATGTGCATACCGATGGAGCGCTCCAGCGAGAGCGCGCCCTTGGTGAGCGAGATGGCGTAGACCGTACGGCCGTAGCTGGTGATGTTTCCGGTGCCCAGGCCCAGCTCGTTGGAGAACTCGAGCAGCCGGTGCTCGACCTCGACGTAGCCCTCTTCGGTCTGCACACCGCTGAGCTTGTTGGTGTACGCCGCCGCGCGCAGGTCGGTCAGGTCCGGCTCGACCTCGCGGAAGCGCGACAGACGGCGCTCCAGGTTGGGCCGGTCCGGCATGTTCTGGGCGGCCTCGTCGAAGGCGTCGGCGGCCTTGTCGGTGGCGGCGCGGACCTTCACGACCGTCGGGTCGTCCTCGCCCTTGCCCTGCAGCAGGGGAGCGGCGGAGGTGTCGCGCTCGACCAGCAGGGCGTCGCCGTAGGCGGAGGCGGCGGCGACCAGACGCGCGGTGTTCTCCGCGTCCTCGGCCTCCTGCCAGGTGTCGATCGAGCTCTTCACCTGGAAGCCGCCCATGACGAGGCCGACCAGCACGGGTATGAGCAGGATCGCGTTCAGCCGGGTCGGCACGCGCCAGTTGCGCGGCGAGAGACGGCCGCCGCTCGGGGCGGGCGCCGCCGATGGTTCCGATCCGGGCACAGGGGCGGGCGCCGCTCCGCGCGGCGGCGGGGTGAAGTTGCCCCGGGCCGACGGCTCGGGACTGTTCTTGCTTCGCCTCACTCGACCAACAACCTTCCGGCGGGGTCGGCACCTACGTATGTGCCGCAGTGTCTCAGAGCCCAGTTCGCCATCGAGTAGTACGCAGTACTCACGAGTACGTCTTTGACTATTGGGCAGTTCTCGCATTCCAGCACGACGGCCTGCGCTCTTCCAAACAGTGGAAGACGAAGATTCCGAGCGATGTAAGCCCTAGATAAAACGGTCATAAAGAGCGAGCCCCGTCAAAAGACGGGGCTTTCGTACGCGCAGCGAGACCGCTTGACCGCGACGAGTGGCCGTACCACCCGATTCCTCTGCCGAAACGTTATGAACAATGGAGCCGACCGTGTCAAAGGCCACAGTCGGCTCCGGCACATCTACGACAACTGCCGTATGGCGCTATCGACTTGCGCTACCGCAGCCGCGCCATCAGCGCATGCTCGACCAGGGTGATCAGCGCACTCTTGGCATCGGCCCGGTGGCGGGCGTCCGTCGTGATGATCGGCGCGTCCGGGCCGATCTGCAGCGCCTCGCGCACCTCGTCCGGCGTGTAGGGCTGATGCCCGTCGAAGCCGTTGAGGGCGATGACGAAGGGCAGGCCGCTGTTCTCGAAGTAGTCGACGGCGGGGAAGCAGTCGGCGAGACGGCGGGTGTCCACCAGCACGACGGCGCCGATGGCGCCGCGTACGAGGTCGTCCCACATGAACCAGAAGCGGTCCTGGCCGGGCGTACCGAAGAGGTACAGGATCAGGTCCTGGTCCAGGGTGATACGGCCGAAGTCCATGGCCACCGTGGTGGTGGTCTTGTCCCCGGTGTGCGTGAGGTCGTCGATACCCGCGCTCGCCGAGGTCATGACGGCCTCGGTGCGCAGCGGGTTGATCTCCGAGACGGCGCCCACGAACGTGGTCTTGCCCACGCCGAAGCCACCAGCCACCACGATCTTCGCGGAGGTGGTCGCCCGGCCTGGTTCAGAGCTTGCGAAGTCCACTGAGCACCCTTTCGAGCAGCGTCACGTCCGGAGCGCCGCCGTTGTTCTCGTCGCCGCCCGGCTGGTGAATGGCGACCAGGCCGGCCTCGGCCAGGTCCGCGACGAGGATCCTGGCCACACCCAGCGGCATGGACAGCAGCGCGGAGACCTCCGCGACCGACTTCACCTCACGGCACAGGTGGCAGATGCGCTGGTGCTCGGGAAGGAGCCCCATGAGTGCTGCCGGGTCTGCCGTGGTGCTGATCAGAGCCTCGATGGCCAGCTGGTAGCGCGGCCGGGTCCGGCCGCCGGTCATCGCGTACGGACGTACCAGCGGCTGGTCGCCCTCATCCTCGTACGGCTCCGCGTACGGATCATGAGAGGCGGTGGGCGGGGTCATGAATCCTCCGGGCTGGGACAGCAAGTCGGTCAGTCAAGCCGTCTGGGTGAGGGCCAGTGGGGGGATTGTGGCGGCCGGACGGTGATTTGGTGAGACGGGTTGGATCCGGGGAGATCAGTGGAGCAGACTGCCTTGCAGTTCGGCGCGCAGGTCGGGTGTGAGCACCGCGCCCGCGCGGTCGACCAGCAGCGCCATCTCGTAGCCGACGAGGCCGATGTCGCACTCGGGGTGTGCCAGGACGGCGAGGGACGAACCGTCCGAGACCGACATGAGGAAAAGGAACCCCCGCTCCATTTCCACCACGGTCTGGGCCACATTGCCACCGTCGAAGATCCGTGAGGCGCCCGCCGTCAGCGACGTCAGACCCGACGCGACGGCCGCCAGCTGGTCGGCACGGTCGCGCGGGAATCCCTCCGACATCGCCAGCAGCAGACCATCGGCGGACACGACGACGGTGTGGGACACACCGGGGGTGTTGTCCACGAAGTTGGTGATCAACCAGTTGAGGTTCTGTGCCGCCTGGCTCATCTGGCTCAACTAACGCTCCTGCTGGTGAGTGGGGCTCGGGAAGCTGCCGGTCTGGCCGGTGCCGGCCTGGCGACCCTGCGCGATACCCCGACGGAGATTGGTCAGCCGGCCGCGAACGTCGTCAGGCGTACGCGAGACCTGCGGACCGCTTTGGTGCTGTTGCTGCTGAGCCGTCCCCGGGACGAGGTTCGCCCTGGGCACCCGGCGCGGCAGGCCGGAAGTGGTGACGCCGCCCGCGGCCGGCTGCCTGGCGCGTTCAGCCTGCCGGACGAGGTCGTCGTTCGGCGAGCTGCGCCAGGCGGTCGACGCGGGACGTTGGGGGGCGGAGGCCTGCGGCCGCTCCGCGGGGGCCTGCGGCTCCTGGCGGGGAGCCGGGGCCGGGGCCGAGCCGTTCGAACCGGGCTGACGTCCCTGCTGACTGCCGTGGAACCAGTTGGTCTCCAGCGTGTCGTACAGCGGGGTACGCCCGTCACCGGGACCCGTCGCGGGCGGCAGGGCCTCGGGCTCCTGACGCGCGGGCCGCTGCTGCGGACGCGGCGGGGCCGGGGGCTGCGCCGGGGGGACGAGGCCGGAGTTGCCGCCGTAGGTGCCGTTCACCTGCGGCCGCTCGAACTGGCCGGTGGACTCGGGGTTCTGGCGGTCGGGCAGCGCGTGCTGGCCGGTGGAGCTGCCGTCGTACGCCTGCGGTCCGCCGAACTGGCCGGTCTGGGAGCCCGGGGCACCGAAGACGTCCGAGCGGACGAACTGGCCGGTGCTCTGCGGGTTGTAGCTGCCGGGGGACGCGGCGTCGAAGTCCGGGCGGGCGAACTCCGAGGTGGAGCCGGGGCCCTGCCGGTCGTCGACGCGCGGCATCCGGGAGGTCTGCGACGGGTCCTCGTCGTGCCCGCGCGGGGTGTCGAGCGAGGCGCGCGGCACCGGCGGAGTTGCGTTCTCGTCGCTCCAGCTGGGGCGCTGGTTGCCGCCCGGCAGCTCGGCACGCGCACCACCGCGCGGCGGCAGCTGCGGCTGGCGGCCACGACGGCCCTTCTCACCGCCGGGAGGCGGCGACTGCGGCCTCTCCGGGCCCGGGCGGGACTGCCCAGTGCTGGGGCCACGGCTCCCGCCGAACTGGCTGTCACCGAAGGCGTCCATGCCCATGCCCGCGGCCTGCATGCCCTGCGGGGCACCGGGAGCCTGGCCACCGTACCCGGCGCCGGCGCCGGCCGGAGCCGGCCGTCCCTGCGACGGAGCGCCCGGACCCTGCGGTCCACGCGGCGCACCCGGTCCGCCCTGCGGCCCACCGTCACGTCCGGGCAGCGCGGCCCGCGGTCCCTGACCGGCACCGAGTCGGCCACCGCCGGAGGCACCGGTACCGAGCGCACCGCCGGGAGCACCGCCACCCGGCGCACCCGCGCCGAGGGAGCCGCCACCGGCCTGGGCCTGACGACGCGCGGCGGCCACACCGGCGGCGGCCTGCGCGGCGGCCGGACCGCCGGAGGCACCCGGGCCGTTCTGGCCGGGCTTGCCCGGAGCGGGCTTCTTGCCGCCCTGGGCGACGTCCACGGGCAGCATGACCAGCGCGGTCGTACCACCGGAGTCGGACGGGCGCAGCTGGATGCGGATGCCGTGCCGCTGCGAGAGTCGACCGACCACGAACAGACCCATGCGGCGGGAGACCGACACGTCCACGGTGGGCGGCGAGGCGAGCCGTTCGTTGATCGCCGCGAGGTCCTCGGGGGAGAGGCCGATACCGGTGTCGTGGATCTCGATCAGCACACGGCCGTCGGGCAGCGCGTGACCGGTGACCTTGACCTTGGTCTGCGGCGAGGAGAAGGAGGTCGCGTTCTCGAGCAGCTCGGCGAGGAGGTGCACGAGGTCGTTGACCACACGGCCGGCCACTTCGGTGGTCGGCACGGCGGCCAGTTCGATGCGCTCGTACTGCTCCACCTCGGAGGCGGCGGCGCGGAGCACGTCGACCAGCGGGACCGGGCGGGTCCAGCGTCGGCCGGGCTCTTCACCGGCGAGGACGAGGAGGTTCTCACCGTTACGGCGCATACGCGTCGCGAGGTGGTCGAGCTTGAACAGGGAGGACAGCTGGTCCGGGTCGGCCTCGCGCGACTCCAGTTCGGAGATCAGCGAGAGCTGACGCTGGATGAGGCCCTGGGAGCGGCGCGAGAGGTTGGTGAACATCGCGTTGACGTTGCCCCGCAGCAGGGCCTGCTCGGCGGCGAGTCGTACGGCTTCGCGGTGCACGTCGTCGAAGGCCGCGGCCACCTGGCCGATCTCGTCCCGGGAGTGCACACCGACCGACTCGACGGAGGTGTCGACGTCCTGCGGGTCGGACTCGGAGAGCTGCTTGACCAGCTCGGGCAGCCGGTCCTGGGCGACCTTGGTGGCGGTCTCCTCCAGGCGGCGCAGCGAGCGGATCATGGAGCGGGCGACGACGAAGGCGCCGACCAGCGAGACACCGAGGACGAGCAGGATCAGCGCACCGGAGATGATCGCCTCGCGCTCGGACTCGTTGCGCAGCTCGCGGGCCTTCTGCTCCATCTCCTCCAGCAGCGTGGTCTCGATGGCGCGCATGCCCTGGATCTTGGTGGTGCTGTCGTCCACCCAGTCCTTGTACGAGCGCTTCTCCAGGTCGACCAGTGCGTTCGGGTTGCCGAGGGCGCGGTTGGCGTACTTGTCGCTCGCCGTGATCGTCGGGTTGCCCTCTTCGATCGACTTCAGCAGGTCGGCGGCGGCCTGGGTGCCGTAGATGCTGCGGAAGCTCTTCAGCTCCGAGCGCTGGCTCGTCACGGCCGACTCGGCGTACAGCCGGTCGTTCTCGGAGAGGTCGCCGACGGAGCGGTCGTTCGCGGGCAGCGCCGCGGCGAGGACCGCGCGCTGGATGGAGGCGTACTCCTTGGCGGTGGAGAAGGCGGCCAGGGCACGGGTGCTCTGGATCATCTCCGGGTTGCTGGTGGCCTCCGCCATGTCCTGGGAGAGACCGAGCAGGTTGGTGATCAGCCGGTGGTAGGCCTCCACCGTCTGCGTGGAGTTGCTCTCGGCCTCGTAGGCGGTGTTGCGGATCTTGGCGATGTCGCTCAGGTCGCCGACCAGCTGGACGAGGTTGTCGCGGACGCCCTTGAGGTTGCCGTCCTTGCTGGTGTTGTCGATCTCCTCGGACGCCTCGATGAAGCTCTTCATCGCCCGGTCCGACTTGTCCCGGTAGCCCTTGACCGTGTAGTCGGTCGCCTTGGCGCCGTGCGCGAGCGGACCGGCGGACTGGTCGCGCTCCTCCTGGAGCGCCGCGGCGAGCTCGGTGGCCCGCTTGGTCATGTCCGTCAGCAGCCGCATGTTGTCGAGCTGCTGGATGTCGTCCATGTTGTCGCTGATGCGCAGGGCGCCCAGCGAGGTGGCCGCGACCACCGGGAGCGTCAGCAGCGCCACCAGACGCGTGGAGATGCGCCAGTTGCGCAGGGCTATTCGCGAGCCCGGACCGACCTGGCTCTTCGTGGGCTTCTTGGCGGGTGGGGTGGGGGTCGCCGCACCGGGCGACGCCGACACGGCGGGGCGCCCGGAGCGCTCACCACCGTCGACGGACTGGGTCGGGCCCGGGTTCTGGGCGTGCTGGGGCGAGGGACCTCGGTCGGCCCCGCCGTGCTCCGGCTCCGCCGAAGCGCTGCCATCCCTCTTGAAACGTCCCTGCACTAGCGTCGCAACCTCTGGACCAGGCGCCCTTCCGCGTGAACGGACGGACACGGTGTCGGCGTATTAGGGAGCGTCCTGAACACGCTCCCTGATGGTCGTGAGTGACCGGCGCTGGCTCCCCCTTCTCGCCGCCACGTCGGCGCTCGATGCGCCCCCTGTGCGCCGGCTCGATCCTGCGGCGGTCCGTGGAATTCCAGCACAGTGCAGGATCTCCAACAAGGCCCGAGGTCGAGCCGTGACATACGTGACGCGACGTGAGGGTGAGATTACCAGGAGTGGAAACTAATCTCGCCCATAACGGACTTATGCCCGCGAGTGACTCGTGCGCGAGAGGTGTCCCAGTCGCCATGATCAGGAGCGGAATGATTGGTTCAGGGGTGCAATGTCCGTTTCGACGGGTTGAATTGCCGGTCTGAATTGACCGAATTATCCGCCGCCCCGTGAGCAAACTCACATACCGATCAGCGGGTCTTCACGGCATCTCGCGGGAATCGCATGTTTAGCCTGACGCTTTACAAGAGGGATGATTCTGCCAACCCGCGCCGGACCGCAGGCCGTCATCAGGCCCGCCCCGGCGCTTCGTCACGACAGGACTCGGTACAACCGTGAAGACGACGATGATGTTCCGCACCATAGCCAACCCGCGGCGCACGACGCTGGCGCACCTCGAGGACGCCGACGAACTGCAGATCCCGCAGCAGCCGGAGCACTCCGTCGACCTCCCCGCGCAGACCGCCAACCCGCGGCGCACCATCCTGATGGACGCCCCCGTCGGCGCGGCGGCCGCCGCCGAGTAGAGCGCCCCGCCGACCGATGATCGAGCCCCTCACCGGTTAGCCTGGAGCGTCCAGCGTCGGCTCGCGGGCCGTCCGGGCGACCGACACGCACACCAGTTCTCAGTGAGGGGCGCGAAGATCCCGTGCGCATCGCCAGATTCTCCATCGACGGGAACGTCGCCTTCGGCGCGGTCGAGGGCGACAGGCCGGACGAGCTCGTCCTCGACATCATCAAGGGCATCCCGTTCGCGGACTTCGAGCTCTCCGGCACGAAGGTGCCGCTGAGCAAGGTCAGGCTGCTGCCGCCGGTGCTCCCCAACAAGGTCGTGGCGTACGGCCGTAACTACGCCGACCACGCGAAGGAACTCGGCAACGACGTCCCGGACGTCCCGTTCGCCTTCTTCAAGCCCTCCACCTCGGTGATCGGCCCCGGCGACGAGATCCAGTACCCCTCCTTCACCGAGGACCTCCACCACGAGGCCGAACTGGCCGTCGTCATCGGCCGTATGTGCCGAGAGGTCCCGCGTGAGCGCGTGAAGGACGTGATCTTCGGCTTCACCTGCGCCAACGACATCACCGCCCGCGACGTGCAGAAGCGCGAGAAGCAATGGGCCCGGGCCAAGGGCTTCGACACCTCCTGCCCGCTGGGCCCCTGGGTGGAGACGGACCTGGACCTCCGGCAGGCGTCCGACCTCACCATCCAGCTCACCGTGAACGGCGAGCAGCGTCAGCTCGGCCGGACCAGCGAGATGATCCACTCCATCGAGGATCTGATCGTCAACATCTCCGAGGCCATGACGCTGCTGCCCGGCGACGTGATCCTCACGGGCACCCCGGCAGGGGTCGGCCCCCTCGGCGTCGGCGACGAGGTCGCCGTCACCATCGAAGGCATCGGCACTCTCACCAACAAGGTTGTCAAGCGTGGCTAGCGCACCCGTCCGCGTACGTTTCTGCCCGTCGCCCACCGGTAACCCCCATGTGGGCCTGGTCCGCACCGCCCTGTTCAACTGGGCGTTCGCCAAGCACCACCAGGGCACCTTGGTCTTCCGCATCGAGGACACCGACGCGGCCCGCGACTCCGAGGAGTCCTACGACCAGCTGCTCGACTCGATGCGCTGGCTGGGCTTCGACTGGGACGAGGGCCCCGAGGTCGGCGGCCCGCACGCGCCGTACCGGCAGTCGCAGCGCATGGACCGCTACAAGGAGATCGCCCAGCAGCTCCTGGACGGCGGCCACGCCTACCACTGCTACTGCTCCCAGGACGAGCTGGACGCCCGCCGCGAGGCCGCCCGCGCCGCCGGCAGGCCCTCCGGCTACGACGGCCACTGCCGCGACCTGACCGCGGCGCAGGTCGAGGAGTACAAGGCGCAGGGCCGTGAGCCCATCGTCCGCTTCCGGATGCCCGACGAGACGATCACCTTCACGGACCTGGTCCGCGGCGAGCTGACGTTCACCCCGGAGAACGTCCCCGACTACGGCATCGTCCGCGCCAACGGCGCCCCGCTCTACACGCTCGTCAACCCGGTCGACGACGCCCTGATGGAGATCACCCACGTCCTGCGCGGCGAGGACCTGCTCTCCTCGACGCCCCGTCAGATCGCCCTGTACAAGGCGCTGATGGAGCTCGGCATCGCCAAGGGCATCCCCGCCTTCGGTCACCTGCCGTACGTGATGGGCGAGGGCAACAAGAAGCTGTCGAAGCGCGACCCCGAGTCGTCCCTCAACCTCTACCGCGAGCGCGGCTTCCTCCCCGAGGGTCTGCTCAACTACCTCTCCCTCCTCGGCTGGTCGCTCTCGGCCGACCAGGACATCTTCACGATGGACGAGATGGTCGCGGCCTTCGACGTCACGGACGTCCAGCCCAACCCGGCCCGCTTCGACCTCAAGAAGTGCGAGTCGATCAACGGCGACCACATCCGGCTGCTCGATGTGAAGGACTTCACCGAGCGCTGCCGTCCGTGGCTCCAGGCCCCGTTCGCCCCCTGGGCCCCCGAGGCCTTCGACGAGGTCAAGTGGCAGGCGATCGCCCCGCACGCGCAGACCCGCCTGAAGGTCCTGTCGGAGATCACGGACAACGTCGACTTCCTGTTCCTCGCGGAACCGGTCCTCGACGAGCAGTCCTGGACGAAGGCCATGAAGGAGGGCTCCGACGCCCTGCTGCGCACGGCCCGCGAGAAGCTGGAGGCGGCCGACTGGGCGTCCCCGGAGTCCCTGAAGGAGGCCGTCCTGGCCGCCGGTGAGGCGCACGGCCTCAAGCTCGGCAAGGCCCAGGCCCCGGTCCGCGTCGCCGTCACCGGCCGCACCGTCGGCCTGCCCCTGTTCGAGTCCCTGGAGGTCCTGGGCAAGGACACGACGCTGGCCCGGATCGACGCGGCGCTGGCGAAGCTGGCCGCATAGCGCGGACAGACCCCGGTCGTCCGGGTTACCTTCGGATCATGGGGATTCGGGCCGTGGTCTGGGACGTGGACGACACGATTTTCGACTACACCACCGCCGACCGCGCGGGAATGCGGGAGCACTTGCGGGCCGAGGGCCTGCTCGACGGGTACGACACCGTCGAGCAGGCCCTCGACCGTTGGCGCCAGGTCACGGACGCCCAATGGGCGCGGTTCGCCGCGGGGCAGGCGACCTTCGAGGGGCAGCGGCGTGATCGCGTACGGGTCTTCCTGGGCGCGGAGCTGACCGACGCCGAGGCCGACCGGTGGTTCCGGCGCTACATCGGGCACTACGAGGCCGCCTGGGCCCTCTTCCCGGACGTCCTGCCCGTCCTGGACGCCCTCGCCGCCAGCCACCGGCACGCGGTGCTGTCGAACTCCAGCCTCACCGTCCAGGACCGCAAGCTGCGGGTGCTCGGCGTCCATGACCGCTTCGAGGCGATCCTGTGCGCCGCCGAGCTCGGCGTCTCCAAGCCGGAGGCCGGCGCCTTCCACGCCGCCTGCGCCGCCCTCGGGCTCGCCCCGCACCAGGTGGCGTATGTCGGGGATCACCCCGAGATCGACGGGCGGGGTGCCGCGGACGCCGGGCTGCTGTCGGTGTGGATCGACCGCGACGGGGCGTACACCAGCGACGACGACCCCGGTCGGCCGCACCGGATCGCCTCCCTCGCCGAACTCCCCGCGCTGCTCGGCGCGGATACCCGTTTTGGAGCCCCGTCCACCTTCGGGTAATGTTCTTCCTGCGCCGCCGGGGAGCGGGCCGAAAGGCCGGAACCGACGGAGCAAAACTAGAACAAGATCCCCACCGGGGCTTGCGTTCCAGTGGCCTATGGTGTAATTGGCAGCACGACTGATTCTGGTTCAGTTAGTCTTGGTTCGAGTCCAGGTAGGCCAGCTCGCAGAGCTCATCTGCATCGCCCCCGTTGTGTAGCGGCCTAGCACGCTGCCCTCTCAAGGCAGTAGCGCCGGTTCGAATCCGGTCGGGGGTACTGATCTCGGTTCATTCGGGATCGCCAGGGCCCCCGTTGTGTAGCGGCCTAGCACGCCGCCCTCTCAAGGCGGTAGCGCCGGTTCGAATCCGGTCGGGGGTACTGAACTGGTCTAAACCACATTGGTCTATGGTGTAATTGGCAGCACGACTGATTCTGGTTCAGTTAGTCTTGGTTCGAGTCCAGGTAGACCAGCTCGGACCTGCGGAAACGCAGTGTCCACGCCCCCGTTGTGTAGCGGCCTAGCACGCCGCCCTCTCAAGGCGGTAGCGCCGGTTCGAATCCGGTCGGGGGTACGAGACGAAGGCCCTCCGCTTTGGCGGAGGGCCTTCGCTGTATGCGGGGTCTACTCGAAGCCGTACCGCCGTGCCGACTCCTCCTCCTGCGCCAGCCGGTGCAGGGCCTGGAGCATCGGCTGGACGAGGACCGTCCCCAGGACCGCCGTCTCGACCCGCTCGGCCTCCGAGCCATGGGTCTCCACGAAGTCCAGGTCGAGGACCGCCGCCCCGTGCATCAAGCGTGCGTACGCCAGCAGCAGTTGAGGGTCCCAGTCGTAGCCGAGGCGGCGCAGCGCCGCCAGCGCCACGACCAGTGAGCGGTACGACGGCGAGATGGTGACCAGCGCCTGGGCGTTCGACCAGCCCAGGGACTCCAGCAGTTGATCGGCCACCTGGTGCGCGGCCCCGACGTACTCGTCCTCCTCGTCCGGCTCGGGCACCTGTGGCAGGGCCCACAGGGCCGCGCCCATGCGGATCGTGCGGGGGAGGGAGTCGTCGTCGACATGCCCGAGGACGTCCCGGACCGTGGCCACCGGTATCCGGCCGACCTGGATCATCGCGCGGACCAGGCGCAGCCGGCGCAGATGGTCCTCGTCGTACTCGGCGGTGCGGGCGTTGAGCTGCCGGCCCGGCGCCAACAGGCCTTCGCGCAGGTAGTACTTGATCGTCGCGATCGGCACCCCGCTGCGCTCGCTGAGTTCGGCCAGCCGCATGTCTTGCGCCTCTCATTGGGGAGTGCCACTATCCAAGCACCGATCAGGAGGATAGCGCCGCTATCCGATGGGGGAGACGGGGGCGCCATGTTCGCGAAGCCGGTGCTGGGTCGGACGACCGCGGATGCCGAGGGCGATGTGGTGGTGCTGCTCATCGGGATGCGGATCAATCACTTCTGGGCGGTGCACCAGTGGCTCCCGGTCATGCTGTCGATGTTCCGCATGCTGGGGGAGCTTGCGCGGGACGGCGACCGGGGGCTGCTGGGGCGGGTACTGCTGACGGCGTCGCCGCGGACGTACTACGTCGTGCAGTACTGGGAGTCCAAGGAGAAGCTCTACGCGTACGCGACCTCGCCGGACATGTTCCATCACAAGGTGTGGGGGATCATCAACCGCAAGGAGCGGGCCGGGAAGGCGCGCGGGCATGTGGGGATCTGGCACGAGGCGTACGTGGTGCCCGAGGGGGCGTACGAGTCGATCTACGCGGACATGCCGGCGACCGGGCTGGCCGCGGCGCATGGACAGGTGCCGGTCGCTGCGCGCGGGCGGTATGCGAAGGATCGATTCGCTCACAGGTCGGGGAGCGCGACGACTCCCTAGGGTGCGGGAAGAAGGGCCGCCGCGGCGTTGAGGCCGCCCTTTCCCGGTGTGCGGCTCAGCCCGTGCGGCGCAGTGCCTCGGAGAGGCGGGCCGCCGCGTCGATGACCGCCTGTGCGTGCATGCGGCCGGGGTGGCGGGTGAGGCGCTCGATGGGGCCGGAGACGGATACGGCGGCCACCACGCGGTTCGACGGGCCGCGTACCGGCGCCGAGACGGACGCGACGCCCGGCTCGCGCTCGCCGATCGACTGGGCCCAGCCCCGGCGTCGTACGCCCGACAGGGCCGTCGCCGTGAAGCGGGCGCCCTGCAGGCCCCGGTGCAGGCGCTCCGGCTCCTCCCAGGCCATGAGGATCTGGGCGGAGGAGCCCGCCTTCATGGTGAGCGTCGAGCCGACCGGGACCGTGTCCCGAAGGCCGGACAGGCGCTCCGCCGCGGCGACGCAGATGCGCATGTCGCCCTGGCGGCGGTAGAGCTGTGCGCTCTCGCCGGTCACATCGCGGAGGTGGGTGAGAACCGGTCCTGCGGTGGCGAGGAGACGGTCCTCACCCGCCGCCGCGGCCAGTTCCGCCAGGCGAGGGCCGAGAATGAAACGGCCCTGCATGTCACGCGCCACCATGCGGTGGTGTTCAAGGGCCACGGCCAGCCGATGGGCCGTGGGTCGTGCCAATCCGGTGGCCGAGACGAGCCCTGCGAGGGTGGCCGGACCGGACTCCAGGGCGCTCAGGACAAGGGCTGCCTTGTCCAGAACGCCGACGCCGCTACTGTTGTCCATGAAACGATACTCGCGTCTCACTCTGTGAAACGCAAGTTCAATTTTCCGTGGAACACGCCACTCTGGAAGAACGAAGGCAGCGCGGCCCGCGAACGAAACGGGCCTGGCGGCGGGCGCCCGTGACCAGGGGCGCGGGCGGAGGCCGCCTCCTCAAGATCTCTAGTTGGGCCGGTGGACCGTATGCCGGCCGGAGGGAAAGCGATGGGTAGGACACTCGCGGAGAAGGTCTGGGACGACCATGTCGTCCGGCGCGCCGAGGGCGAGCCCGACCTCCTCTTCATCGATCTGCATCTGCTGCACGAGGTGACCAGCCCGCAGGCCTTCGACGGGCTGCGGAAGAGCGGGCGGAAGGTGCGCCGCCTCGACCTCACCATCGCCACCGAGGACCACAACACCCCCACCCTCGACATCGACAAGCCCATCGCCGACCCGGTCTCCCGGGTCCAGCTGGAGACGCTGCGCAAGAACGCCGCCGACTTCGGGGTCCGTCTGCACCCGCTGGGCGACGTCGAGCAGGGCGTCGTCCATGTCGTGGGCCCGCAGCTGGGTCTGACCCAGCCCGGCATGACCGTGGTCTGCGGTGACTCCCACACCTCCACGCACGGCGCCTTCGGCGGTCTGGCGTTCGGCATCGGCACCTCCCAGGTGGAGCATGTGCTGGCCACCCAGACGCTGCCCCTGGTCCGCCCGAAGACCATGGCCATCACGGTCAACGGCGAGCTGCCGGACGGCGTCACCGCCAAGGACCTGATCCTGGCGATCATCGCCCGGATCGGCACGGGCGGCGGCCAGGGCTATGTCCTGGAGTACCGCGGCTCCGCCATCGAGAAGCTCTCGATGGAGGCCCGGATGACCATCTGCAACATGTCGATCGAGGCCGGCGCCCGCGCGGGCATGATCGCCCCGGACGAGACCACCTTCGAGTACCTCAAGGGCCGCCCGCACGCGCCCGCCGGTGAGGACTGGGACGCGGCCGTCGCCTACTGGAAGACGCTGAAGACGGACGCGGACGCCGAGTTCGACGCCGAGGTCGTCATCGAGGCCGCCGAACTGTCGCCGTTCGTCACCTGGGGCACCAACCCCGGCCAGGGCGCACCGCTTTCGGCGTCCGTCCCCGATCCGGCTTCGTACGAAGACGCTTCGGAGCGCCTCGCCGCCGAAAAGGCCCTGGAATACATGGGGTTGGAGGCCGGTCAGGCGCTGCGCTCCATCAAGGTGGACACCGTCTTCGTAGGCTCCTGCACCAACGGCCGCATCGAGGACCTGCGCGCCGCCGCCGAGCTCGTGAAGGGCCGCAAAGTCGCCGACGGCGTACGGATGCTGGTCGTCCCCGGCTCCGCACGGGTCGGTCTGCAGGCCGTCTCCGAGGGCCTGGACGTCGTCTTCAAGGACGCCGGCGCCGAGTGGCGGCACGCGGGCTGCTCGATGTGCCTCGGCATGAACCCGGACCAGCTGGCCCCGGGCGAGCGCTCCGCGTCCACCTCCAACCGCAACTTCGAGGGCCGGCAGGGCAAGGGCGGTCGTACGCACCTGGTGTCGCCGCAGGTCGCGGCCGCCACGGCCGTGCTGGGCCACCTGGCCTCGCCCGCCGACCTGTCCGATGCCCCTGTGCCCGCTGGAGTCTGAGAGTCATGGAAGCATTCACCAAGCACACCGGTCGGGCCGTCCCGCTGCGTCGCAGCAACGTCGACACCGACCAGATCATCCCTGCTCACTGGCTCAAGAAGGTCACGCGGGACGGATTCGAGGACGGGCTGTTCGAGGCCTGGCGCAAGGACGAGACGTTCATCCTCAACCAGCCCGAGCGGCAGGGCGCCACGGTGCTGGTCGCCGGCCCCGACTTCGGCACCGGCTCCTCCCGTGAGCACGCCGTGTGGGCGCTGCAGAACTACGGTTTCAAGACCGTCATCTCCTCGCGCTTCGCGGACATCTTCCGCGGTAACTCGCTCAAGAACGGCCTGCTCACGGTGGTTCTGGAGCAGAAGATCGTGGACGCGCTGCAGGAGCTCACCGAGAACGACCCGCAGGCCGAGATCACCGTCGACCTGGAGGCCCGCGAGGTGCGCGCCGAGGGCATCACCGCCTCCTTCGAGCTGGACGAGAACTCCCGCTGGCGGCTGCTGAACGGCCTCGACGACATCTCGATCACCCTCCAGAACGAGGATGACATCGCCGCCTACGAGGCGAAGCGGCCGTCGTTCAAGCCGCGCACGATCCAGGTCTGACCCCGGGCCCGCGCGCAAGGCGACTTTCGGACACCGCAACACCCCCTCAGTACCCCCGATCAGCCCGATCGGGGGTACTGCCATGTCTGCACCCGAACGGCCCTGCCCCGCCGTCGCGCCGCGCTCAACTTCCCACGTTACGAAGGCTGTTGCCGGGGTACGCGAGTGGTGTCACCGTGACTTCCGCAAGTGCCCGGAAGGCCATTTGAGGCCGGAGTTGCACCCCTGGCAGGCGACAACTCGCCCCAGATGGCACAATCTGTGCATGGAACACGACGGCCAACTCGAGCTCTATGCGGCAGTCGCGGACCAACTGAAGGAAGCGCACACAAGGGTGCGCGCACTGCAAGTCCCGGAGGGCGTACGGATGGCGCTGACCCGGAAGCTGCTGGTCATTACGGCCGCGGCCAAACACGACGTCGCCGAAGCGACAAGGCGTCTGGAGCGGTTCATCGCGGACCTCGACGCGGGGCGATTCCCCGAAGAGGAACGCTGAGAACACCTTCGAGACAGTCGAGTCTGTTGCGGCACAAGGGTGATTAGCCCGTTTCGTGTTTGATTTGCGGTATATATCTGCCTAACGTGCGAAAAAGCTTGAACACTTTCGTTCTGGCGATGTCTCCGAAGGGGAAGACGTGAACAAGGCGCAGCTCGTAGAAGCGATTGCCGACAAGATGGGCGGCCGCCAGCAGGCCGCCGACGCTGTCGACCACGTACTGGACGCGATCGTCCGCGCGGTCGTCTCGGGTGAGCGGGTCTCCGTCACCGGCTTCGGTTCGTTCGAGAAGGTCGACCGCCCCGCGCGGTACGCCCGTAACCCTCAGACCGGCGAGCGGGTTCGGGTCAAGAAGACCTCCGTTCCGCGCTTCCGCGCGGGTCAGGGCTTCAAGGACCTGGTGAGCGGCTCGAAGAAGCTCCCGCGGGGCGGCGAGGTCGCCGTCAAGAAGGCGCCCAAGGGCAGCCTGACCGGTGGTGCCGCGGCGACGGTGAAGAAGGCCGCCGCGAAGAAGGCCACCAAGGCGGCCGCGAAGAAGACGACCGCGAAGAAGACGACGGCCAAGAAGACCACGGCCGCCGCCAAGAAGACCACGGCGAAGAAGACGACGGCCAAGAAGACCACGGCCGCCGCCAAGAAGACGACCGCGGCGAAGAAGACCACCGCCAAGAAGGCGACGGCCAAGAAGGCCCCCGCGAAGAAGGCGACCGCCAAGAAGGCGCCCGCCAAGAAGTCGACGGCTCGCAAGGCTGCCACCAAGAGGACCGCGCGCAGCAGGTAGGCCAACCGCACAGGGGCACTCACGCGCCGGGCCGGACTCCTCGGGGAGTCCGGCCCGCGGCGTGTTCTCAGAGGGTCTGCAAGGTCACCAGGGTGATGCGCAGGCTCTCGCCCTCGCCCTCCGTCTCGATACGGACCCGCTGCCCGGGGCGCAGCAGCCGCAGCGCGCCCGCGTCGAACGCGGCGGCGTCGAAGGGGACGGGGGTGCCGTCGTCCAGGAGGACGCTGCCGGTGCGGGTTTCGGCGTCGTAGGTGTACGAGGTGGCCTGCATGGTCGTCAGCCTACGACGGGTTGTGTGCCGGGTGCGGCGCCGTGGGGCCGTTCGCGCCCACGCGGCGGAGCCGTATATCGACACAGTCCCGCGCCCCTGAAGGGCGTGGCCGCTACGGTTCCTCGATCAGCAGGCGTGCCGCTGCCGCCGCTGTACGCGGGCCCACGCCCAGAGCCAGCGCGGCCCGTAGATCGTCGCCGGTGTCCACGTCCTGGCGTACGGAGTCCACGTCGTCGAGGCCGAGTTCCACCGCACCCGAGGCACGGTGCCGGGCCCGGGAATCCTCGCCGAATGCGGGCAGCAATTCATATCCGGGGGAAGCGGCCAGCAGAGTCGTGCCGATCTCCGCCGCATCGGGAAGAAATGCACGCGGGAATTCCGCCGCAGCATCCAGGACCCGGGCCAATTCCAGCGGGCGCAGCGCCGGAAGATCGGCGTTGAGGGCGGCGACCGGGGTTTCGGGTCGGGACATGCGTACGACCGCCGCCGCGTGCGCCAGCGCGGCGTTGAGGCCGCCGCCAGGCTCGTCGGGGACGATGTGCGCGCCAAGTGCGCCCAGCTCGAGGCCGGCCAGGGCGTCGTCCGTGACGACTGCCACATCCTTCACCGCGGGACAGGCCAGCGCCGCGGCCACGGTGTCCAGGGCGAAGGCGAGCGCCAGGCCCGGACGCAATGCGTCCGCCGCGGTGTCCGAAAGCCTGCTCTTCGCCTGAGCCAAGGGCTTCAGGGGTACGACCAAGGTCCACTGCACCGGTGTTCCGTCCCTCTCTAGTCGCGGTCATTGTCACTCAGCCGTCACCAGGGCCATCTGGCGGTCGCGGCCGGGGAGGGGTGCGAAGCTCGTACAAGGGTGGGGGTGGGAGACGGGCGGGCGTACGGTGTTCTCGACAGACCGGCGGCCTGGGGCGACACTTGTGCGGCCCCCAGGCCCGACGTCGTTTGCTCCCTAGAGGAAGGTGCACGCGTGCCCCGCCGCAGAATCGGCTTCTGGTACCGCTTCGCCGCGGTGATCTGCAAACCACCGCTGGTGGTTCTGATCAAGCGGGACTGGCGTGGAATGGAGCACATTCCGGCCGAGGGCGGATTTATCACCGCGGTGAACCACAATTCGCACATCGATCCCTTCGCTTACGCGCACTTTCAGTACAACACCGGCCGGGTTCCGCGATTCCTCGCGAAGAGCGGCCTTTTCAAGAAGGGATTCGTCGGCGCCGCGATGCGCGGCACCGGGCAGATCCCCGTCTACCGGGAGACCACGGACGCGCTGAGCGCCTTCCGCGCCGCGATCGACGCCGTGGAACGCGGCGAATGCGTCGCCTTCTACCCGGAGGGCACCATCACCCGGGACCCCGACCAGTGGCCCATGACCGGCAAGACCGGTGCCGCACGCGTGGCCCTGCAGACCAAGTGCCCGGTGATCCCCGTGGCGCAGTGGGGCGCCAACGAACTGCTGCCGCCCTACGCCAAGAAGCTCAACCTCCTTCCGCGCAAGACGCACCACGTGCTCGCGGGACCGCCCGTGGACCTGGCGGGCTTCTACGACAAGGAGATGACCCCGGACCTCCTCAAGGAGGCGACCGAGGTCATCATGGCCGCCATCACCCGCCTGCTGGAGGAGATCCGCGGCGAGAAGGCGCCCGGGACGACGTACGACCCGCGCCAGGAGCGCATCGAGCAGCGCCGCAGGACGGCCGCGCAGAACAACGGGCAGGCGAAGGCCGAGCAGGAAGAGGGGCAGGGCACGTGAGCAAGCCGGTCAAGGCGGCAGTCCTGAGTGCCGGTTCGTGGGGCACGGCCTTCGGCATCGTGCTGGCCGACGCCGGTTGCGAGGTCACCCTGTGGGCGCGCCGCCCCGAGGTCGCCGACGCCATCAACTCGACCCGCACGAACCCCGACTACTTCCCCGGCGTCGAGCTCCCGCAGGGCATGCGGGCCACCACCGACCCCGCCGAGGCCATGGCGGGCGCCGACTTCACGGTGCTGTCCGTCCCCTCCCAGACGCTGCGCGCCAACCTCGCCGAGTGGACCCCGATGCTGGCGCCGGGCACCGTCCTGGTGTCCCTGATGAAGGGCGTCGAACTCGGCACCACCATGCGCATGAGCGAGGTCATCGAGGACGTGGCCAAGGTCGGCCACGACCGCATCGCCGTCGTCACCGGCCCCAACCTGGCCCGTGAGATCGCCTCCCGCATGCCCGCCGCGGCCGTGGTGGCCTGCACCGACGAGTCCGTGGCCCAGCGCCTCCAGGCCGCCTGCCACACACCGTACTTCCGGCCCTACACCAACACCGACGTGGTGGGCTGCGAACTGGGCGGCGCCGTGAAGAACGTCATCGGCCTCGCCGTCGGCATCGCGGACGGCATGGGTCTCGGCGACAATGCCAAGGGCTCGCTCATCACCCGCGGCCTCGCCGAGACGACCCGCCTCGGGGTCGCGCTGGGCGCCGACCCACTGACCTTCTCCGGCCTGGCCGGCCTCGGCGACCTGGTGGCCACCTGCTCCTCGCCGCTGTCCCGGAACCACACCTTCGGCACCAACCTCGGCAAGGGCATGACCCTCCAGGAGACCATCGCGGTCACCAAGCAGACCGCCGAGGGCGTCAAGTCCTGCGAGTCGGTGGCGGATCTGGCCCGTCGGCACGGCGTCGAGATGCCGATCACCGAGACGGTCGTCGACATCGTGCACGAGGGCAAGCCGCCGGTCGTCGCCCTCAAGGAGTTGATGTCGCGCAGCGCCAAGCCCGAGCGACGGTGAGCGACGCCCCGGGAACGCCACCCTCCGGACGCTGACTCGGACCCTACGGGCGGGTACGCTCAACGCGATATGAGCACCGAGAACCTCCCCCAGAGCCCAGACCAGCCGCAGCGCAAGCCGCGTGTGGCCGTCGTGTTCGGCGGCCGCAGTTCCGAGCACGGGATCTCCATGGTCACCGCCGGCGCCGTACTGCGCGCGATCGACCGGACGAAGTACGACGTCCTGCCGATCGGCATCACGCAGAGCGGCCGCTGGGTGCTCACCGCCGACGATCCGGAACGCATGGCGATCACCGAGCGCCGTACGCCCAACGTCGAGCAGCTGGCCGACTCCAGCGAGGGCGGCGTGGTGCTCCCCGTCGACCCCGCGAACCGCGAAGTCGTCTACGCCGAGCCCGGATCGGTGCCCAAGGCGCTCGGCGAGATCGACGTGGTCTTCCCGGTGCTGCACGGGCCGTACGGCGAGGACGGCACCCTCCAGGGCCTGCTGGAGCTCTCCGGGGTGCCCTACGTCGGCTCGGGCGTGCTCGCCTCGGCCGTCGGCCAGGACAAGGAGTACATGAAGCGGGTGTTCACCTCCTTCGGGCTCAAGGTGGGCCCGTACGTGGTGATCCGGCCGCGCGAGTGGGAGCAGGACGAGTCCGCCGCCCGTAAGAAGATCATCGACCTCGCCGGCGACCACGGCTGGCCGCTCTTCGTGAAGCCCGCGCGCGCGGGTTCGTCGATCGGCATCACCAAGGTCGAGGACCTGTCAGGGCTGGACGACGCCATCGCCGAGGCCCAGCGGCACGACCCGAAGATCCTCGTCGAGGCGGCCCTGCGCGGCCGGGAGATCGAGTGCGGGGTGCTGGAGTTCGAGGACGGCCCGCGGGCCTCCGTACCGGCGGAGATCCCGCCGCCGGACACGCACGCGTACTACGACTTCGAGGCCAAGTACATCGACTCCACGCCCGGCATCGTCCCGGCGCCGCTGACGCCCGAAGAGACGGCCGAGGTGCGGCGCCTGGCCGTGGACGCCTTCGAGGCGGCCTCCTGCGAGGGACTGGTGCGCGCGGACTTCTTCCTCACCGAGGACGGGGAGTTCGTGATCAACGAGATCAACACCATGCCCGGCTTCACGCCGATCTCGATGTACCCGCAGATGTGGCAGGCCAGCGGGATCAGCTACCCGGACCTGGTGGACCGGCTGATCCAGGCGGCGCTCAGGCGCTCCACCGGCCTCAGGTAGGAGCCGTTCAGTCGGCGATCCCCTCGGGGATCGCCTTCTTGACGGCCGACGCCAGATCGATCAGCACACTCGAGGTGTCCCGGCCCTCCGGCACCCTGACCTCGACGTACGCGCGGCGGAGCGCGGTGGTGAACCGGTAGCTCCCGTCCGACTGCTGCTCCATCAGCCATCTGACGCCGTTCACGCCACCGGCCACCGCGTCGTCGTCCCTGCCCTCGGCCACCTTGGGGTCGCTCATCTTGGTCGGCCGTACGACACCGCACCGCAGTATGATCGCCGGGTCTCCCCAGCCCGCGGTCAGTGTGGACGCGGGCGAGGGATCCTCACGGTCGGCACCGTCCACCTTGGCCGGCAGTACTTTGTCGAGGTTCTGGCACAGCTTCGCGGTCTTCGCACCCGGGCTGGGAACCGCCGCCGACGCACTGCCGTCTGCTGATGAGCAGCCCGCCGCGGTGATCAGCAGGACGAGCGCGGGCAACCCGAGAACAGAAATGCGCCGGTGACGGAAAGAGTTCACCGGCCAAGGGTAGACGGGGGCTACAGATGAACGACCGGGCAGGTCAGGGTGCGGGTGATGCCGTCCACTTGCTGGACTTTCGCGACCACCATGCGACCCAGGTCATCGACTGTGTCGGCCTGGGCGCGCACGATGACGTCGTACGGTCCGGTGACGTCCTCGGCCTGGATCACTCCAGGGAGTTTGCTGATCGTCTCGGCGACGGTCGACGCCTTGCCGACGTCCGTCTGGATCAGGATGTACGCCTGTACCACGGAACCTCCAGGGCGGCCACGAGGATCATGTGGGGAAAAGGAACGCCACGGTATCGCGTCGCCGCACGTCACGGGGAGACCCCCGGTGGCCGAGGTGCCCGCGCCGCGGCGTACGCGGGACAGAGGTTGACGTACATCTCGACCGTAGCGAGCACCGCAGGGACGCGCGACCGGGTGCGGACAGGGACAGAAGGGGCGTAAGGGCAATGAAGGGCACTGTTGGTGAGCTCGGGGAGTTCGGGCTCATCAGGGAGCTCACCTCCCGTCTCACCACCACCCCGGCGGTCCGGGTCGGTCCGGGCGACGACGCCGCGGTGGTGGCCGCGCCCGACCGCAGGGTGGTCGCCAGCACCGACATCCTGCTGGAGGGACGGCACTTCCGCCGCGACTGGTCCACGGCCTACGACGTCGGCCGCAAGGCCGCCGCGCAGAACCTCGCGGACATCGCCGCCATGGGGGCCGTGCCGACCGCGCTGCTGCTCGGCCTGGTCGTGCCGGCCGAACTCCCCGTCACCTGGCCCAGCGAGCTGATGGACGGGCTGCGCGACGAGTGCCAGGTCGCGGGTGCCTCCGTGGTCGGCGGGGATGTCGTACGGGGCGACACCATCATGGTGTCGATCACCGCACTCGGCGATCTGCGCAACCAGGAACCCGTGACACGGGCCGGCGCACAGCCCGGCGACCTCGTCGCGGTGACCGGCTGGCTCGGCTGGTCCGCCGCCGGATACGCCGTGCTCGCCCGGGGATTCCGCTCACCGCGCGCCTTCGTGGAGGCCCATCGGCGCCCGGAGCCGCCGTATCACGCGGGACCGGCCGCGGCCGGGCTGGGCGCGACCGCGATGTGCGACGTGAGCGACGGACTGATCGCCGACCTCGGGCACATCGCCGAGGCCAGCAAGGTCCGTATCGACATCCGCTCGGGCGCGATCGACATCCCGACACAGATGAACGACATCGGTCAGGCCGTCGGCGTCGACCCCATGCAGTGGGTGCTGACCGGGGGAGAGGACCACGCGATCGTGGCGACCTTCCCGCCCGACGTGAAGCTTCCGGCCCGCTGGAAGGTCATCGGCGAGGTCCTCAACCCCTCGGCGCTGCCCCAGGTCACGGTGGACGGGGCGCCGTGGACCAAGAAGGGCGGCTGGGACCACTTCGGCGGGGACATCGAGTCATGATCCCGCGCGTCCTCACAGTGGCCGGCTCCGACTCCGGCGGCGGCGCGGGCATCCAGGCCGACCTGAAGACCATGCTGGCGCTCGGCGTGCACGGCATGAGTGTGATCACCGCCGTCACTGCCCAGAACTCCCTTGGCGTCCAAGGCGCCTGGGAGCTGCCGGTGGAGGCGGTGCGGGCGCAGTACCGCAGCGTCGTCGACGACATCGGCGTCCAGGCGGTCAAGACGGGCATGCTGGCGTCGGCGGAACTCGTCGAGACGGTGGCCGAGTTGATCGGCGGCACCGACGCCCCGGCGGTCGTCGACCCGGTGGGCGTCTCCAAGCACGGCGACGCACTGCTCGCCGCCTCCGCGCTGGACTCGGTGCGTACGAAGCTGCTGCCGGTGGCGACCGTGGCCACGCCGAACCTCGACGAGGTGGCCCAGCTCACCGGCGTCCAGGTCGAGACCGAGGGCGACCTCGCGCGGGCCGCGGCGGCGGTGCTGGCGTACGGGCCGCGCTGGGTGCTGATCAAGGGCGGTCATCTGCCCGGCGACGCCGTGGATCTGCTGACGGACGGCTCGGTCGAGCACTGGCTGCGGGCGCCCCGGTACGACAACCGGCACACGCACGGCACCGGGTGCACGCTCGCCTCCGCGATCGCCTCAGGGCTCGCGAAGGGACTGCCGGTGCCGGAGGCGGTGACGGCCGCCAAGGAGTACGTCACCGGGGCGATCAGGGCCGGATTCGCGCTCGGTGCGGGGATCGGCCCGGTGGATCATGGATGGCGCTTCAGGACGCCCTGAGAGCGCCCCGGGAGCACAGCAAAAAGCCGGCCCACCCTGAGGTGGACCGGCTGATGCAGCGAACCAGCAGTGGCCGCGCGCTCAGCTGTGGGCGTCAGCGCGAGACCTTGCCGGCCTTGATGCACGAGGTGCAGGCGTTCACGCGCTTCGGCGTCCCGCCGACCACGGTACGGACGCGCTGGATGTTCGGGTTCCAGCGACGGGACGTACGGCGGTGCGAGTGCGAGATGTTGTTGCCGAAGCCCGGCCCCTTGCCGCAGACGTCGCAGTTGGCAGCCACGGGTCACTCCAAAGACTTCAGATGCTCTTACGGATAATCCCGGCAGGCCGGGATCGAGATCTACGATCAGAGATCTGAGTGGCGTTGCCAGGGGACGGCCCGATTTTCATCGGGCAACCGGAGCAGCATACAACGACCGCGCCAGTGAAACGAAACTACCATGGCTGATCAGGGGCCCGCTCCCGGCCCTCTTCCGGTGCCCACCGGCCCTGGGTCTACGCTGCGTGCCACGTTCGGCCGTTCAAGGAGGCGCAGGTGGCGCAGGTGCCGCAGACATTCTTCGATGCTCTCGCGGTGCGCACCTGGTGCGGCCTCGCGCTGGAGTCGCTCGGCCGCGCGCGCGAGGAGATCGACGCGATCAACGTCTACCCCGTGGCCGACGGCGACACCGGCACGAACCTGTATCTGACCGTGGAATCGGCGGTCGCGGCGGTCGAGGCCGTCTTCACCGCGTACGACGTGGGCAAGCCCACCCTCGCGGACGCCGCCCGCGCCATGGCGCACGGCGCTCTCATAGGCGCGCGGGGGAACTCCGGGACCATCCTCGCCCAGCTGCTGCGGGGCATGGCCCAGGTGCTCGCCGCCGATGGTGAGACGGCTCACACCGACGGTCCCGGTCTTCGCCTCGCCCTGCGCCGGGCCGCCGATTCCGCCCGGCTGGCCGTGGCCCACCCCGTCGAGGGCACGGTCCTCACGGTCGCCTCGGCCGCGGCCGACGCGGCCCACGACGCTGGGGACGACGACTGCGGGGCGGTCGCGAGAGCGGCCTACGAGGGGGCGCGTGCGGCGCTCGCCGCGACCCCGGGGCAGCTGGCGGTCCTGGAGCGGGCCGGGGTGGTCGACGCCGGGGGGCGGGGGCTGCTGGCGGTGCTGGGGGCGCTGGTGGAGACGTTCACGGGAGAGGCGGTGCCGGTGGTCTCCGGGGCGTACGCGCGCGTGGAGACCGAGGCCGAGGAATGCGCCGACGTCCTGGAGACGGGCGGCCCCGCCTTCGAGGTGATCTACCTCCTGGAGGCCGACGACGCGGCCGTGGCCCGGCTGCGGGAGCGGCTCGACGGCCTCGGGGACTCGCTCGTGATCGTCGGCGGCGACGGACTGTGGAACGTCCATGTGCACGTCGACGACGCCGGGGCCGCCGTGGAGGCCGGCGTCGAGGCCGGGCGGCCGTACCGGATCCGGATCACCCACTTCGGGGCCGGCGACGCGCACACCACCGGCGAGCGGCTGCCCCGGGAGCGGGTCCAGCGGGCCGTCGTCGCCGTCGTGCCCGGCGAGGGTCTGGCCGGGCTGTACGGCGAGGCCGGCGCGACCACCGTCCTCGCCCGCCCCGGGGAGCCGCCCGCCAGCGGGGAGCTGGTGGAGGCCGTACGGCGGGCCCACGCGCGCGAGGTCGTGCTGCTGCCCAACGACGCCGAACTGCGCCACACCGCCGCCGCGGCGGCCGAGCAGGCCCGCACCGAGGGCATCCGCGTCGCGCTGATCCCCACCCGCTCCGCCGTCCAGGGCATCGCGGCGCTCGCCGTGCACGAGCCGGAGCGGCGCTTCGACGAGGACGTCGTCTCGATGACCTCGGCGGCAGGCGCCACCCGCTACGCCGAGGTCGCCGTCGCCGAACGCCAGTCCTGGACCATGGCAGGCATCTGCCAGGCCGGCGACGTCCTCGGCCTCATCGACGGCGATGTGGCCGTGATCGGCACCGATGTCACCGTCACCGCCGCGACCGTCCTCGACCGCATGCTCTCGGCCGGCGGTGAACTCGTCACCCTCGTCCTCGGCGACGAGGCACCCGAGACGATCGCCGAGCACCTCGAAGCACGCGTGCGTGAGGCCTATCTCGCCGTCGACACCGTGGTGTACCGGGGCGGACGGCAAGGGGCCTTGCTGCTCATCGGCGTGGAGTGAGCGGGCTTTCAGTCCCCGGCCTCCTCCACCACCTGAAGCATCTGCTCCGCCTCCGCCCGCCGCTCCAGTGCCGTCTCGTCGTCGTCCTCGGCACCCTCGTACGCCGCCAGCACCGCACGCGCGCGTGCCGCAGCCTCGGCCGGGCGGCTCAGGTCGGCCTCCAGCCAGCCCGCGGCGAGTTCGGCGCCGGTGCGGCCGTGCAGGGCGTCGTCGCCGAGGCCGGCGAACACCGCGACGGCCTGCGTCACCTGGGACAGGGCCTCCTCCAGCACGCCCCGGATCGAGTCGTCCTCGGCGTCCTCCGCGGCGGACCGCGCGAGGAGGTCGCTGAACTGCCGGTGGGTGTGGGCGAGTTCGGCGACGATCCGCACGCGTGCCTCCTCGTCGTCGGCCGCGTGCAGCGCCGCCCGGCACTCCGCGACAGCGCTCTCCATCAGTTCGGACGCCCCGAACTCCGGGTCGTCCTCGCGCAGCGCCAGCCACGCGCGTGCCCGCAGCGAGCGGACCAGACCGTGCACATTGCCGACGGAGCGCCACAGCGTGCCCGCGCGCGCGTACGCCTGATCGGCCTCGGCGTGCAGCCCCGCCTGGCCGAGGGACTCGGCGGCGAGGTGGGCGAGCGTGGCGTGGTCGTGCTGCTCGGGCCAGTGGCGGGCGATCTCGGCCGCCTGCAACCGGCGTTCGGCCGCCGCGCGGTGCTCGCCCAGCTCGCTCAGACAGTCGCCGAGCCACCACTGCGTCTGTACGACCGCCCCGTCCCCGTGCGTCTCGGCGCTCAGGTCGGGCAGCGCCGACTCCAGCACCTCCGCGGCCTCGGCGAACCGCCCCTGCCGCAGCAGGAACCCGCCCAGCTGCTGCCGCGCCCAGGCGCCCAGCGTGCGGCTCTCGCCCGCCTCGTCGGCCCAGTGCGCCGCCTCCAGGGCGTGCTCGGCGGCCTCCTCGGACAGTCCCCGGCCGCCGACCACCTCGGCCAGCTGAAGGTGCAGCTGGGCCCGACCGGTGGCCTCCAGGTGCGGTCCGCCGTGCTCCAGGGCCGCCCGCAGCGCCCGCTCGGCCTCCGCGGTGTCGCCGAGATGGTGCGCGAGCCCGGCGAGGCGGGCCTCGTACTCCACCGCGAACCACGGCAGCCCCGCCCCGACGAACGCCGCCGAGGCCCGCGCGAACAGCTCCGCCGCCCCCTCCACGTTCCCCGAGAGCGCCGCCAGCTCCGCGAGCATGGCCTGCGCCTCCGCGATCCGCGAGGCCAGCCGTACGTCGTCCCCGGCCTGTCCGTCGACGAGCGCGAGCACCTCACGGGCGGCGGACTCGGCATCGGTCACGACGGCCTGCGGAGCAGAGTTCTCCGGCACGGCGGCCGTCGCCTCGTGCACCCGCCGCATCAGGATCCGCGCCCGGCTCATCAGCACGGCCGCCGTCTGCCGCACGCCCGTGCCGTCGTCGGCGTACAGCGCGAGCACCCGGTCGTACAGGCCGGCGATCGTCGCCAGGGCCTCGGAGACCTCGCCGCTCAGTGCCCGTACGTACGCTCCACGCGCGCGTGCCGCCAGCGCCTCCCCGGGGTCGCCCGCCTCCGCGTACAGCCCAGCGGCCTCCTCGAACAGGGGGATGCCCTCGGGGCCCAGGTCCATCGCCCGGTGGTCGGCGATCTCCGCGCGGTCGAGGGCGTCCAGCTCCACGCCCTCGGCGGCGCGGGACACGGCCGCCCAGGCCTCCACGGCGTTGGGCTGGAGGGCGTCCGACAGACGCCGGGCCCGGGCGATCAGGGCGGGGAGCTCGGGCTGGGCGGCCTCCGGGGGGTTCGGCACGGCCCGCGCGGGCCGCGATGCCGTACGCACACCCAGGGGCAGCCGCTCCACCAACGGCTCCTGCGCCATACGCGCGCGTGCCCGCTCGCTGATGTGCCCCGTGCCGTTGCGCTCGTCGAAGCGTGCGGCCATGGCGAGGGCCTCCTCGCGCGCGTGGAGGGCGAGTTCGCGCGCGGCCCAGGTGCGGTCGGCGGGTCCCGGCACCTGCTGATCGCCCATCCCCAGCGCGTCCAGGCGGTCCATCAGCAGGGCCACCACCGTCATGAACTCCAGCTTGCTGCGCGGATGCCCGTCGTCCGTGAAGTAGGCGGGGCGTTCCGCGAGCAGCTCCAGGCCGCGCGCCTCGTTGCCGGTCAGCACGCAGAACTCCACATGGTCCGCGTAGGCGCCCCGCATGCTCTCCATCGGCCGTACGAGCCGGAAACCGCGCAGATGGTTGGCGCGGGCCTCGTCCACGCGGCCCAGGCGCAGCAGCGGCGCCAGGGACGACGCCAGGACCGTGTGCGGCTCGTGGGCGCAGGTGAACTCGCCCGCCAGGACCGGCCCCCACAGCCGCAGCGCCTCGGCATCCTCGCCGCGCTCCGCCTGCCACCAGCCCTGCCCGTGCAGCTCGCACGCGTGGCAGTCGGCCATCGTGTCCCGGTCGGCCGCCAGCCAGGCGCCGTACGCCCGCTCCGCCCGCGCCACGTCCCCGACATGCGCGGCCACACTGAACTCGGCGCTGCGCACCGCCCGTTCGGAGTGCCCGGCGAGCCGGTAGCGGTGCTCCATCTCGCCGAGCCACTTCTCGATCGAGGCCAGCGAGACGTGCGGCTGGTCGAGCATGCCGGACGACATCCACTTGAAGACCCAGTGCAGCGAGTGCACCTCGTACTCGTCGAAGTCCTCGGGCCGCTCGTCCCACATGCGCAGCAGACGCGCGAAGGGGACGAACATCTTGGCCTTCTCGGAGCTGTAGTTGTAGACCTTCAGCTGGTGCCCGAGCGCCTCGATCACGGCCAGCGGGATGTTCAGCTTCTCGGCCTCGGCGAGCAGCTGCTCCGCGCGCGCGTTGCGGGCGGGACCCTCCGGCTCCTCGCCGTTCTCCGCCATCGCCCGGCGCAGCGCGTCGAAGTCGGTGATCTCGCTCATCGGAGGCCTCCCTCGCCGTTCGTGGCCCACTCCAGCAAGCCGATGAAGGACCGGTTCAGCAGCGCCGAGTCGGCGGGCCTGAGCGGGCGCTGCGCCATCAGCAGGGCCTGGCCGTAGAGGGACTCGACGGCGGTGCCGATCAGCTCCGGATCGCCCAGCGAACCGATCCGCCGGATCAGCGGGTTGAGGTGGTTGAGGACGAGTCGCGCGCGTGGGGCGCTGCCGCGCAGCGAGCCCAGGATGCCCGCCCACAGATCGTCGGCCTGCTCCTCGGCGTCCGCGCGGGCCTGCTCGTGCCGGGCCGCCCGGTCGTCCAGGTGCAGCGCGGGCACCGACAGCGGATGGAAGGCCCGCAGGACGACATCGCAGCCCAGCGGGTCGAGCTTCGCCCGCGCGGCCGCCAGGAAGCCCGACAGGGCCAGCTCCTCGGCCGCGTCCACGGCGTCCAGGTGCGCGGTCACGGTGTCCGCGTCCAGCTCGGCGACGACCGTCCCGGGCCGCACCGACGGCAGCGCCTCGACCAGCTCGCTGTCGTACGTGTAACCGCCGTTGATCACCCCGACGCCCTGCGCGGACGCGATCGGCGCGACCTGCCGGTACTCCTCCACGGTCCGCGTGAAGTGCACCACCGCGTGCCGCTGCGCGAACTCCTCCAAGGACAGCCGCCCGTCCGACGTCTCGAACGGCAGCCACGGCAGCATCGTGCGCAGCATCTCCTTGTCGTGCCGCGCCAGGGACTTCACACCCAGGTGATGCACGGACAGGAAGGCGGCCAGCCGCTCCGGATCACCGGCGGCGAGCCCGGTCAGCCACGACCGAATCCTTTCGCCGAGCGCCTCCCTTACGGCCGCCAGCGTCTCGTCCTCGTACAGCGACTCGCGCGACGCCGTGGGCCTCAGGCTGTCCGTGTCCAGCACGCACCGCACGAAGAACGCCCAGTCGGGCAGCAGCTGTTCGGCCCGCTCGGTCAGCAGCATGCCCTTGAGGTGGACGCGGTGGGACGCCCGCTGGGCCGGACTGACCGAGGCCGGAAGGACGTACGCCACACCCCGGATCCCCGCGAGCGGCACGTCCAGCTCGATCGAGTCCAGCGGTGTGAAGCCGAACAGCTCGTGACAGTGCCGGGCCAGGGCCACCCTCCGGGTGGCGGGGGAGGGGTACGAGCGGTCCCAGGGCGCCGGAAGGTCGGTGACCGCCTCGCCGCCGACCCGGACGTCGTACGGCAGCAGCGAGCCGAAGTCCCGCGCCAGCGCCAGCACCCGGTCCTCGGCCAGCCACTCGCCGGCACCGGCCCGCGCCACCAGGTGCACGGTGGTCCCGGGTTCGGTCCTGGCGTCGTGCGGCAGCGTGCGCACGGTGTACGAACCGTCGTCCGTGGCCGTCCACTCCACGGGTGCCGCGTCCGGCGTACGGGCGCTGCGGCTCACCACCCGGATCCGCTCGGCGACCACGAAACAGGCCAGCAGACCGATGCCGAACTGCCCCAGGAAGTCGGACCGGGCCTCCTGCAGCCCCTCGGCCCGCTTGGAGCTGCGCCCGATGGTCGCGAGGAGGTCGTGCACATCCGCCTCGGTCAGCCCGACCCCGGAGTCCTCGACCCGCAGGGTGCCTTCGACGGCGTACAGCCGCACGATCGCGGGCGCGTCCGGGTCCTCGGCACGTCTGGCGGTGATGGCGTCGACGGCGTTCTGCAGCAGCTCGCGCAGGTAGACCTTCGGACTGGAGTAGAGATGGTGGGAGAGCAGGTCCACCAGACCGCGCAGGTCGACCTGGAACGTATGAGGTGACTGGGATGGCTGAGGTGCCTGGGATGACTGTGAGGTCTGGGAGTCCATCGTCACGGCGCCGTTGGGGGGACTTGGCGACGGCGCGGGGTCGGGCGGTCCCGGTGAGGCGGTGACCGCGAAAGGATGGCCGGAGCGCGTCATCCTAGGGCCGAAGCGAGCCGTCTGACCAGGGGTTTCCGGGACGTTTACCGGGACGGCCGCCACGGCCTCTACGGCAATGTCAGTGCCGTGGTGTGGAATGGATCTCGTGCCCGCACTGGAAGAACCACTGAAGAAAGTGCTCGGCCCTCCCACCGCGAAGGTGATGGCCGAGCATCTCGGCCTGCACACGGTCGGCGACCTCCTGCACCACTACCCCCGCAGATACGAGGAGCGCGGCCAGCTCACCCACCTCGCCGACCTCCCCATGGACGAACACGTCACGGTGGTCGCCATGGTCGCCGACGCCCGTCTGCACACCTTCGCCTCCAGCAGGGCACCCCGGGGCAAGGGCCAGCGCCTCGAAGTCACGATCACCGACGGCAGTGGCCGACTCCAACTGGTCTTCTTCGGCAACGGCGTTCACAAGCCCCACAAAGAGCTGCTGCCGGGCACACGCGCGATGTTCGCGGGCAAGGTGTCGGTCTTCAACCGCCGCCTGCAACTGGCACACCCGGCGTACGAGTTGCTGCGAGGCGACTCGGACGAGACCGTGGAAACCTGGGCCGGAGCCCTGATCCCCCTCTACCCCGCCACCGCCAAGCTGGAGTCCTGGAAGATCGGCAAGGCCATCCAGACGGTCCTGCCCAGTGCCCAGGAAGCGATCGACCCCCTCCCGGACTCCCTCCGCGAGGGCCGCGGCCTGGTCACCCTCCCCGAGGCCCTCCTCAAGATCCACCGCCCGCACACCAAGGCCGACATCGACGACGCCCGCTCCCGCCTCAAGTGGGACGAGGCCTTCGTCCTCCAGGTGGCCCTCGCCCGCCGCCGCTTCGCCGACGCCCAACTCCCCGCCGTAGCCCGCCGCCCCAGCCCCGACGGCCTCCTCACCGCCTTCGACGCCCGCCTCCCCTTCACCCTCACCGAGGGCCAGCAGAAGGTCTCGAAGGAGATCTTCGACGACCTCGCCACCGAGCATCCGATGCACCGGCTGCTCCAGGGGGAGGTCGGATCGGGGAAGGCCCAACCCCTCGACGCGCTCGTGCTCACACCCGCCGGTTTCCGTCGGATGGGGGAGATGCGGGTCGGTGACGAAGTCGTCGTACCGAACGGGGAGATCGCGCTGATCGACGGCGTCTTCCCGCAAGGAGAGCGCGATGTGTGGCGCCTGGTCCTTTCCGACGGAAGCTCCGTGGAGTGCGACGACGAGCATCTCTGGATCGTCGGAACGAGTTGTGGGTGGCACCGGGGCCAAGCGCCCAAGGTCATGACGACGCGGGAGATCCGTCTCGATGCGTTCAAGGCGAACGGGTCCTCGAAGTGGTACATCCCGGCCGCAGCACCCGTCGACCTCGGAGGCGACTCGGGGCTGCCACTGGACCCCTATCTGTTCGGTGTTCTCCTCGGGGACGGCTCATTCCGGAACAACCTGCGGCTGTCCACGATCGACGATGAGATCCGCGATGCCGTGGCCGCCGCCGTGGCGCCGGACTGCCGTCTCGTACCGGTGAAGGGCTCTCGCTGCGACTACACGATCCAGCCCTCCCAGCGTGCCGGCGGAGTACGCAACCCGGTGATCCAGACCCTGCGGGATCTGAACCTCTGGGGCGAGACGTCGCACGGCAAGTTCGTTCCGGACGAGTTCAAGAACACGTCGGTCAAGAACCGTCTCGCTCTGTTGCAAGGGCTCCTGGACACCGATGGCACGATCAATACGGACGGCATGGACATGTCGCTCTGCTCGGCCTCGCGCAGGCTTGCGGACGATGTCGCCTGGCTGGTGCGCTCGCTCGGCGGCGTTGCCCGCGTCCTGCCGAAGCGAGCGGCTTTCAACGTCTCGGTCGCGTTGCCCGACGAGTACACACCGTTCAGGCTGACCCGTAAGGCCGACCGTGTCCGGCCACGGCCGAAATACAACACCTTCCGGCGGGGAATCCGCGCCGTCGAGCACGTGGGGCGAAAGCCGGTCCAGTGCATCAGCGTGGCGCATCCGAGCCACGCATACGTCACGGACAACTTCACGGTCACCCACAACACGATGGTGGCGCTCCGCGCCATGCTCGCCACGGTCGACGCCGGCGGTCAGGCTGCCATGCTCGCGCCCACCGAAGTGCTTGCCCAACAGCACCACCGCTCCATCGTGGAGATGATGGGCGAGCTTGCCGAGGGCGGGATGCTGGGCGGTGCCGAGCAGGCCACCAAGGTCGTGCTGCTCACCGGTTCCATGGGCGCGGCGGCCCGTCGTCAGGCCCTGCTCGACCTGGTCACCGGTGAGGCCGGGATCGTCATCGGTACGCATGCGTTGATCGAGGACAAGGTGCAGTTCCACGACCTAGGTCTGGTCGTGGTGGACGAGCAGCACCGGTTCGGGGTGGAACAGCGCGACGCGTTGCGCGGCAAGGGCAAGCAGCCGCCCCATCTGCTCGTCATGACGGCGACGCCCATCCCGCGCACGGTCGCGATGACCGTCTTCGGCGACCTGGAGACCTCGGTCCTCGACCAGCTCCCCGCCGGCCGCTCACCCATCGCCTCCCATGTCGTCCCGGCCGCCGACAAGCCCCACTTCCTCGCCCGCGCCTGGGAGCGGGTGCGCGAGGAGGTGGGCAACGGCCATCAGGCGTACGTCGTCTGCCCCCGCATCGGCGACGAGGAGGACGACCCCAAGAAGTCCGGCAAGAAGAAGTCCCCCGAGGACGAGGCCGAGAAGCGCCCGCCGCTCGCCGTTCTCGATGTGGCGGACCAGCTCGCCAAGGGGCCGCTGCAGGGGCTGAAGGTCGAGGTCCTGCACGGCCGGATGCACCCCGACGACAAGGACGCGGTCATGCGCCGCTTCGCCGCCGGGGAGACGGACGTGCTGGTCGCCACGACGGTCATCGAAGTCGGCGTGAACGTCCCCAACGCCACCGCCATGGTGATCATGGACGCCGACCGCTTCGGTGTCTCCCAGCTCCACCAGCTGCGCGGCCGAGTCGGCCGTGGCTCGGCGCCGGGCCTCTGCCTCCTCGTCACCGAGATGCCGGAGGCCAGCGCGGCCCGCCAGCGCCTGAACGCGGTCGCCGCCACCCTCGACGGCTTCGAGCTCTCCCGCATCGACCTGGAGCAGCGCCGCGAGGGCGACGTCCTCGGCCAGGCCCAGTCGGGCGCCCGGTCCAGCCTGAGGGTCCTGGCGGTGATCGAGGACGAGGAGATCATCGCGGAGGCGAGGGAGGAGGCGGCGGGGTTGGTGGCGGCGGACCCGGAGCTGACGGGGCTTCCCGGCCTACGCACGGCCCTGGACGCCCTCTTGGACGAGGACAGGGAGCAGTACCTGGAAAAGGGGTGATGCAGACCCACCTAAGGGGCGCGGGGCTGTTTGGACTATGCGGCTACCGCCGCGCGGGCGCGACCAGCCACACTGATACCGAAGCCCGCCCACAACCAAGGACCAAAGATGACCCGCGTGATCGCCGGCGCAGCCGGCGGACGTCGCCTGGCTGTCCCGCCAGGGAATGGCACCCGCCCCACATCGGACCGCGCACGCGAAGGTCTCTTCTCCACCTGGCAGTCCCTCCTGGGCGGCCCCCTGGGAGGCGAACGAGTCCTCGACCTCTACGCCGGCTCGGGCGCGGTCGGCCTCGAAGCCCTGTCCCGGGGCGCGAGCCACACCCTCCTGGTCGAGGCCGATGCCAGAGCCGCCCGCGTCGTCCGCGAGAACGTCAAGAACCTCGGCCTCCCCGGCGCCGAGGTCCGGGCGGGCAAAGCGGAACAGATCGTCCAGACTCCGGCGCCGACCGAGCCGTACGACATCGTCTTCCTCGACCCGCCGTACCGAGTCACAGATCACGATCTTCGCGAGATTCTGCTCACACTCCGCTCGGAGGGCTGGCTAGCGCCGGAGGCCCTCGTCACCGTGGAGCGCAGCACCAGAGGCGGAGAATTCCGGTGGCCGGACGGGTTCGAGGCGATCCGGGCCCGTCGTTACGGCGAGGGAACGTTTTGGTACGGTCGCGCCGCCGCCCTCGGCGGCAACGCCTCTACGTGCGAAGACGCACGATGACCGGACCGGAGAGCGAGGGATCACAAGTGCGCCGTGCCGTCTGTCCCGGGTCGTTCGACCCGATCACCAACGGACACCTCGACATCATTGCCCGCGCCTCCAGGCTGTACGACGAGGTCTATGTCGCCGTCATGATCAACAAGGCCAAGAAGGGCCTGTTCGAGGTGGACGAGCGGCTCGAGTTGATCCGCGAGGTCACCGCCGAGTACGGCAACGTCCGGGTCGAGGCCTTCCACGGCCTCCTCGTCGACTTCTGCAAGCAGCGCGACATCCCGGCCATCGTGAAGGGCCTGCGCGCGGTCAGCGACTTCGACTACGAGCTGCAGATGGCGCAGATGAACAACGGTCTGTCCGGCGTGGAGACGCTCTTCGTGCCGACCAACCCCACCTACAGCTTCCTGTCCTCCTCCCTGGTGAAGGAGGTGGCCACCTGGGGCGGCGACGTCTCGCATCTGGTGCCACCGCTGGTCCTCCAGGCACTCGACAAGCGTCTGCGCCAAGGTTGAACGGGCGGCTACAGTCGTCTCGTCCGTCTCCATCACAGCTGTAGAGAGTGGCGAGCACACGGTGGACGTACAGAAGAAGCTCGACGAGATCGTCGCATCGGTCTCGGGTGCCCGTTCGATGCCCATGTCGGCCTCGTGCGTGGTCAACCGTGCCGAACTGCTCTCGTTGCTCGAAGAGGTCCGCGCGGCCCTGCCCGGCTCCCTCGCCCAGGCCCAGGAACTGATCGGCGGCCGCGAGCAGATGGTCGAGCAGGCCCGCCAGGAGGCCGAGCGCATCATCGGGCAGGCGCACGCCGAGCGCGGCTCGCTGATCTCCGACACCGAGGTCGCCCGCCGCTCCCAGGCCGAGGGCGACCGCATCCTCGCCGAGGCCCGCAAGGAGGCCGAGGACATCCGCGCGGAGGCCGACGACTACGTCGACTCCAAGCTCGCCAACTTCGAGGTGGTCCTCACCAAGACCCTCGGCTCCGTCGGCCGCGGCCGCGAGAAGCTCCTCGGCACCGGCCCGGGCCTCGACGAGCAGGGCTACGAGGACGAGGACGCCCCCGAGCGCAGCCGCGACCCGGAGACCCTGCGGCGCAACGCCGACCAGTACGTCGACATCAAGCTCGGCGCCTTCGAGGCCGTCCTCGCCAAGACCCTGGAGGCCGTCGGCCGCGGCCGGCAGAAGCTGCACGGCCGTATCGCCAGCGACGACCTCGGTGCCCTCGGCGACGACCTCAGCACCGTCCAGCACTCCAGCGACGCCGACTACCTCGCCGACCTCGCGGCGCTCGCGGAGCGGGAGAGCCCGGCGACCCCGGCGGCCCCGGCCGAGCAGCCCGCGGCGGCCGTACCGGCACAGCCGCAGTACGACCCACAGACCGTGCAGCCGGCCTACGGCTACCAGCAGGACGACACCTACGGCGGCTATCCGCAGCAGCAGGCCTACGCCCAGCAGGACCCGTACGGCTACCAGCAGGCCGACCCCTACGCCTACCAGGGCTACGACGCCCAGCAGCAGGCCTACGGCCAGCAGCAGCCGCAGCAGCCCGCCCAGCAGTCGTATGCCCTCGACGAGACCAGCCTCTTCGACACCGGCATGATCACCCCGGAGCAGCTGAGGGCGTACGAGCAGGGGCGCGGCCAGTAAGGGACCGCCGATTGGGCCGTGAGCGAAAGGTCCAGTATCCTGGCTCTTCGGTCGCGTGTACGTCCGCGATCTACGCTGCCCAGGAACACCGAGGGGCAGTGACCCTCTGAGCTCAGCAGATCGAAAGCAGGAATGGCGTGACAGCCCGCCTCGACCACCGCAACCCTCTCGTGTTCGACACGCACGAGCTGGGTCGGCGGCCCGGTGCGCTGCAGCGCCTGACCCGCACGATCGACGCCCCCAAGGATCTCGGTATCCAGGACGTCGTGGGGGTGCCGGAAGGCGCCCCGGTCGAGCTCGAACTCCGCCTTGAGTCGGTCATGGAAGGGGTGCTTGTCACAGGCACCGCCCGTGCACAGGCCGAGGGGGAGTGCGTAAGGTGTCTGGAGCCGCTTCAGCTCGACGTCGAAGCGGAATTCCAGGAGATGTTCTCGTACCCTGACGCCGATGACCGGGGCCGCGTCCGCGCGGAACCGGGCGACGACGCCGAGGACGACGAGGACAGGCTCTTCCTCGAGGACGGCTTGTTCGACCTCGAATCCGTGCTGCGTGATGCGGTGGTGCTCGCACTGCCGATGCAGCCGGTGTGCCAGGAAGACTGCCCCGGCCTGTGCTCCGAATGCGGAGCCCGCCTGGCGGACGACCCGGACCACCAGCATGCCGCCGTCGACATCCGTTGGGCGGCACTGAAGGGACTCGCCGGTTCACTCGGAGACGGCGAGAACGACAAGGTGAACGGCGCCGAAGCGGGCGTCGACGAGAAGCAGGAGAAGTAGCCGTGGCTGTTCCGAAGCGGAAGATGTCGCGCAGCAACACGCGCCACCGCCGGTCGCAGTGGAAGGCTGCGGTCCCCACCCTGGTTGCGTGCGAGCGCTGCCACGAGCCCAAGCTGCAGCACATCGCGTGCCCGTCTTGCGGCACTTACAACAAGCGCCAGGTCCTCGAGGTCTGAGCGGCTGGTGAGAGGCACTGTGTCCACGCCGAAGAAGAACGCATCGGACAACCAGGCCTCGTCCCACACGCTGTTGGAAGGGCGGCTCGGGTACAAGCTCGAGTCCGCCCTTCTGGTGCGTGCGCTGACCCACCGTTCCTACGCGTACGAGAACGGCGGTCTGCCGACCAATGAGCGTCTGGAGTTCCTCGGGGACTCCGTGCTGGGCCTCGTGGTCACGGACACGCTGTACCGCACCCACCCCGACCTGCCCGAAGGCCAGCTGGCCAAGCTGCGGGCCGCGGTGGTCAACTCTCGTGCGCTGGCGGAGGTCGGCCGTGGGCTCGACCTGGGCTCCTTCATCCGGCTCGGCCGTGGTGAAGAGGGCACGGGCGGCCGGGACAAGGCGTCCATCCTCGCCGACACCCTCGAAGCGGTGATCGGCGCGGTCTATCTCGACCAGGGTCTGGACGCGGCGGGCGAACTCGTCCACCGGCTGTTCGACCCCCTGATCGAGAAGTCCTCGAACCTCGGAGCCGGCCTGGACTGGAAGACCAGTCTCCAGGAGCTCACCGCGACCGAGGGGCTCGGCGTGCCCGAGTACCTGGTCACGGAGACCGGCCCCGACCACGAGAAGACCTTCACTGCTGCCGCCCGCGTCGGAGGCGTCTCGTACGGCACCGGCACCGGCCGCAGCAAGAAGGAGGCGGAGCAGCAGGCGGCGGAATCCGCGTGGCGGGCCATCAAGGCCGCCGCGGACGAGCGCGCCAAGAAGGCGGCCGCGAACGCCGCCGGGGGCGACGCCGACGCGTCGTCCGCCTCCGTCTGACCGAACAGCGCGATCCGAGCGCCCGTCCCGCCATGGGGCGGGCGCTCGGCCCATACCCGCAGTGTGTACGGGGGATGTCATGCCCGAGTTGCCCGAGGTCGAGGTGGTCCGGCGCGGACTGGAGCGCTGGGTAGCCCATCGCACCGTCGCCGACACCGAGGTGCTGCACCCGCGTGCCGTACGCCGTCATCTCGCCGGCGCGGACGACTTCGCGCACCGCCTCAAGGGCCACCGCGTCGGCATGCCGAGCCGCCGCGGCAAGTATCTGTGGCTGCCCCTGGAGGACACGGACCAGTCGGTGCTCGCGCACCTCGGGATGAGCGGTCAGTTGCTGGTCCAGCCACACACCGCGCCCGACGAGAAGCACCTCAGGATCCGCGTACGGTTCGCGGACGCACTCGACACCGAACTGCGCTTCGTCGACCAACGCACCTTCGGCGGCCTGTCGTTGCACGACAACACCCCCGACGGTCTGCCCGACGTCATCGCGCACATCGCCCGCGACCCGCTCGACCCGCTCTTCGACGACGAGGCCTTCCACCAGGCCCTGCGCCGCAAGCGGACGACCATCAAACGGGCCCTGCTCGACCAGTCGTTGATCAGCGGCGTCGGCAACATCTATGCGGACGAGGCCCTTTGGCGAGCCCGCCTGCACTACGAACGCCCGACCGCGACCCTGACCCGCCCGCGCAGCCAGGAACTCCTGGGCCATGTGCGGGACGTGATGAACGCGGCCCTCGCGGTCGGCGGCACCAGCTTCGACAGCCTCTACGTCAACGTCAATGGAGAGTCGGGCTACTTCGACCGCTCACTCGACGCGTACGGCCGTGAAGGGCTGCCGTGCAAGCGGTGCGGTACGCCGATGCGCAGGCGGCCCTGGATGAACCGGTCCAGCTACTTCTGCCCGAAGTGTCAGAGGGCGCCGCGCGTCTCGTCGTAGGTCCGGCGTGCCGTGAGCACGTCGTCCATCTGCCCCTCCACGAAGTGGATGAGGCTCAGCAGCCGCTCGGCGACGCCGCGTCCGAGCGGGGTCAGCTCGTAGTCGACCCGTGGGGGATTGGTCGGCTGGGCATCCCGGTACACCAGGCCGTCCCGCTCCAGGGCGTGCAGCGTCTGGGACAGCATCTTCTCGCTGACGCCGTCGACCCGGCGGCGCAGCTCGTTGAAGCGCAGCGAGCCCTCGTACAGCGCGCTGAGCGTGAGCCCGCCCCAGCGGCCCGTGACGTGCTCCAGCGTGCCGCGCGAGGGGCAGGCCTTGGCGAACACGTTGAACGGGAGGCTCTGTGCCTCCGTGCGCTCCTGGGTGGTGTCCATATCTGAAGCGTACTCGAACGCAGCGCTAACCGGTAGGTTGCACTAACTCATGGTTAGTGCTTTCCTTTCGTCATCGCCAGTGAGCTGCCTATCTCAGGAGTACGTCCCGTGACCACCCCTGTCGTTTCCATCGCCTACCACTCCGGCTTCGGCCACACCACCGTCATCGCCGAGGCCGTCCGTGCCGGTGCCGTCGAGGCGGGTGCCGAGGTGCACCTGATCAAGGTGGACGAGATCACGGACGAGCAGTGGACCGTCCTCGACGGCTCGGACGCGATCGTGTTCGGCTCCCCGACCTACATGGGCACGGCCTCCGGCGCCTTCCACGTCTTCGCCGAGGCCACCTCGAAGCGCTGGGCCGAGCAGGCCTGGACGGACAAGCTGGCCGCCGGCTTCACCAACTCCGCCTCCAAGAGCGGCGACAAGCTGCACACCCTGCAGTTCTTCCAGATCCTCGCCGCCCAGCTCGGCATGCACTGGGTCAACCTCGGCCTGCTCCCCGGCTGGAACAACACCGCCGGCTCCGAGAACGACATCAACCGCCTCGGCTTCTTCACCGGAGCCGCCGCCCAGACCAACGCCGACCAGGGCCCGGACGCCGTCCACAAGGCGGACGTGGCGACGGCGGAGCACCTGGGGCGGCGGGTGGCGGAGACGGCGAAGGTGTTCTCGCGGGGGCGTGCTGCGGTCGCCGCGTAGCCGTTGACGTACGGCAAGGGGCTCCCGCCGCCGGACGGGAGCCCCTTGCCGTACGTTTGCGCTGCTAGTAACCGAAGTCCTGCGTCCACCACGGCCCGCCCGCGCCGAAGTGCACGCCGACGCCCAGGGTCTTGAAGTCGCAGTTCAGGATGTTGGCCTTGTGGCCGGGGCTGTTCATCCAGGCCTCCATGACGGCGGCCGCGTCGGACTGGCCGCGGGCTATGTTCTCGCCGCCGAGGTCGGTGATGCCGGTCTTCGCGGCGCGGTCCCACGGGGAGGCACCGTCGGGGGAGGTGTGGTCGAAGAAGCCGCGCTCGGCCATGTCCTCGCTGAAGGCCTGGGCGAGACCGGTGAGCGAGCTGTTGGCGGCGACCGGACTGCAGCCGACCTGGGCGCGCTCCTGGTTGACGAGTTGCAGCACCTCGGCCGCGGCGGACGCCTCCGCGGAGACCTGCACCGGGGCGCTGGTCCGCTCCTTCTGCGGTTCCTTGGTCTTCTGCGGAGCCGGCGCCTTCGTGGCCTCGCGGGAAGGCGTCTCCTTCGGCTTCTCGCTCGGCGTCGCCGAAGGCTTCTTCGACGGGGTCTTCGTCGGCGCGGCCGAGGTCGACGGGGCCGGTGACGTGGGCCGGTCGACATCGCGGCTGGTCGCGTCGCCGCTGTCCTCGCGGTCGGCGCTGCCGGAGGTGCCGCCCTGCTCGGCGGGGGTGTTGGTCGGGGTGTCGGCGGCCTGTACCCGGTCCGAGCCGTTGCCGCCGCCGAGCTGGTAGTTGTCGATGCCGGGCACCACACCCGTGGCGACCGCGACCGTGCCGAGGGCCACCGCGGCGGAGACACCGAGCAGACCGGTCTTCACCGGTGCCGCGGCCTTCTTCTTGCGGCGGCGGTGCCCTCCCCCCGGCCGCCGGGAGCCGGCGTCCGGAGTGAAGCCCTCACTGCGGAAGGCGGCCGTCTCGTCGCCCGGGAAGGTCGTGGTGGCGGTGACCCGGTCGAAGTCGTCGTCCGTCGCGAAGAGGTACGCGTCGCTGCGGGCATACGCCTCGGCGTACGCCTCCGGGTTCAGATAGGGCGCGATGCCTCTCACAGGCCGGTCACTAGCGTACGAGTCCCGTGGGTCGTGGCCCTCCGTATAAGAGCCGTCCGTATGTGTGACCCCCGTGGCGCGGCCCGTGGCGGCGCGTCCGGCGGCGGAGCGTCGGTGGCGTCCCATGTCCTGGCCTTCCTCGTCCCTGCGGTCTGACAGTCCCCGCGGACCTGACGTGGTCCCTGCGGACCCGACGTCGTCCTTGTGGACCGTTGTCGCCCTTGCGGGCTCAACGTCCTCACAGAACTCACACGATCGAGTGAGTTTCATATGAGATTCATTGGGTGGGGACGGTACCGCATGGCGCCAGAGGAGGAAGTGCCCGGAGAGACATTGGCCCGTTAGGTTGCACTCATGAGCGAGGATGTGCGGTTGGTCGCCTGGGTGCGTGGACGCGTCCAAGGTGTGGGTTTTCGCTGGTTCACGCGGGCCAAGGCCCTCGAGATCGGCGGCCTGAGTGGTTTTGCTCTCAATTTGGACGATGGACGGGTCCAGGTGGTCGCCGAGGGGTCCCGGAATGGCTGTGAGGGACTGCTCGACTGGCTCCAGGGTGACGACACGCCCGGGCGTGTGGACGGTGTCACCGAGATCTGGGACACACCTCGCGGGGGTTACGACGGCTTCGCCATCCGCTGAGCCGATTCTGTAAAGCGGCCCTGGCGCAACCGGAGGGACCTGCCACCGGCAACTGCCCCGAGCAGAAATGAGCAGGTGGTTGCCAATAACTGATTGCGGTGGCAGGCTCCGCACTGAAGGATGATCGTCACGCCCCCAGGGGCCCGCAGGAGTCGCAGCGCCGCCGTTCTCGGCCGTGTGCCCCCGGGTTCGCCCGCCAATACGGGGCGTGATCGTGTTGACCGTCAAACTTTTTGGTGAGACGCTGAAAGCCCCGCGCACCTTAGCTGTTTGGCGTGGCTGAACGGCAGCACAACTCCAGGCCTGCCAAGCAACCGCGGGTGCGATTCCCTCACGACCCACACCGCATCGGTCGGTCACTCAGTGTGGAGGACCATCCATCATGGCAAAGGCGCTTCTCGGTTACGTCGGCGGCTCCGACCCTCGACTCCTCGCCGAGATGCGACGGCTCCAGCAGCGTGTCCAGGACCTGGAATCCGAGCTCGGACGGATCCAGGCGGAGAACGACGCGCTGACGGCTGCCGCTTCTCACGACAGGATCATGGAGAGCATCGACGCACACCAGGCGGAGCCTGCGCTCACCTGATCACTGCATCGCTCCACGACAGCATCAGCAGTGGTTGGGCGGCCCGTATCCAACCGCTAAGCAGTTGTCATATGTAGTTGTCGGACGACTGGCCAGTCAGTCGTCAGGCCCTGCAAGGGACGCTTCGGCGTCCCTTCTTTCTTTCCCCCGACTTAATGCCCCGCGCATCCTTTCACCCTCTTTAACGTCTGGTGTGCCCTGCACGTTCATCGGTGAAACCGTGCGTTCATGGAGTGACACTTCCCCGGAAGGTAGAGTCCACCGGCGTGCACCTCAAGGCCCTGACCCTCCGAGGGTTCAAGTCGTTCGCGTCGGCGACCACGCTCCGGTTCGAGCCGGGCATCACATGTGTCGTCGGACCGAACGGCTCGGGCAAGTCCAACGTCGTGGACGCGCTCAGCTGGGTCATGGGTGAGCAGGGCGCCAAGTCGCTGCGCGGCGGCAAGATGGAGGACGTCATCTTCGCCGGCACCACCGGCCGCCCGCCCCTGGGCCGCGCCGAGGTGTCGCTGACCATCGACAACTCCGACGGGGCGCTGCCCATCGAGTACGCCGAGGTCACCATCACGCGGATCATGTTCCGCAACGGCGGCAGCGAGTACCAGATCAACGGCGACACCTGCCGTCTCCTCGACATCCAGGAACTGCTCTCCGACTCCGGCATCGGCCGCGAGATGCACGTCATCGTCGGCCAGGGCCAGCTCGACTCCGTACTGCACGCCGACCCCATGGGCCGTCGCGCCTTCATCGAGGAGGCCGCCGGAGTCCTCAAGCACCGCAAGCGCAAGGAGAAGGCGCTCCGCAAACTGGACGCGATGCAGGCCAACCTCGCGCGCGTGCAGGACCTCACCGACGAACTCCGCCGGCAGCTCAAGCCGCTCGGCCGCCAGGCCGCCGTCGCGCGCAGGGCCGCCGTCATCCAGGCCGACCTGCGCGACGCCCGGCTCCGTCTCCTCGCCGACGATCTCGTACGGATGCGGGAGGCGCTGCAGGCCGAGGTCGCCGACGAGGCCGCGCTGAAGGAGCGCAAGGAGGCCGCCGAGCAGGAGCTGAGGAAGGCGCTCCAGCGCGAGGCACTCCTTGAGGACGAGGTACGTCGGCTCACCCCGCGCCTCCAACGGGCCCAGCAGACCTGGTACGAACTGTCCCAGCTCGCCGAGCGGGTGCGCGGCACGGTCTCGCTGGCCGACGCCCGCGTGAAGAGCGCCACGACCGCGCCGCCGGAGGAGCGCCGTGGCCGCGACCCCGAGGACATGGAGCGCGAGGCCGCCCGCATCCGCGAGCAGGAGGCCGAGCTGGAAGCGGCCCTGGAGGCGGCCGAGCGTGCCCTGGAGGACACCGTCGCCCACCGCGCCGAACTGGAGCGGGAGCTGGTGCAGGAGGAGCGGCGCCTGAAGGATGTCGCCCGCGCCATCGCCGACCGCCGCGAGGGGCTCGCCCGGCTGAACGGCCAGGTCAACGCGGCCCGTTCGCGTGCCGCCGCCGCACAGTCGGAGATAGAGCGACTGGCCGCCGCCCGGGACGAGGCCCAGGAGCGGGCCTTCGCCGCGCAGGAGGAGTACGAGGCACTCAAGGCCGAGGTCGACGAACTCGACGCCGGCGACACGGAACTCGGCGAGCAGCACGACGCGGCGAAGGAGCGACTGAGGGAAGCGGAGGCGGCCCTTACGGCGGCCCGCGAGGCGGCCACCGCGGCGGAACGCAGCCGCGCCGCGACCCGGGCCCGCCACGAGGCGCTGGCCCTGGGGCTCCGCCGCAAGGACGGCACCGGCGCACTGCTCGGCGCGAAGGACCGCCGCACAGGACTACTGGGCCCGGCCGCGGAACTGCTGACGGTGACGCCGGGCTACGAGGTCCCGCTGGCGGCGGCTTTCGGAGCTGCGGCGGACGCGATCGCGGTGACGTCGCCGTCGGCGGCGGCGGAGGCGATCCGGTTGCTGCGGAAGCAGGACGGGGGGCGGGCGTCGCTGCTGCTGGCGGGAGCACCGGAAGACGCCGGGGCGACAACGCCCCTCAGGGGCGCGGGGAACTGCGCGACCAGCCCCCACGAACCCGCAGACGCCCGACGGCATGACGCGGCACCCCCGATCGCGCCACAACCCGCGGAGCGTTTCGCGGCAGATTTCGTCCGCGCCCCCTCCGACCTCCGGCCCGCCATCCGCCGCCTCCTCCACAACATCGTCATCGTCGACACCCTCGAAGACGCCGAAGACCTCATCTACACCCACCCCCACCTCACCGCAGTAACCGCCGAAGGCGACCTCCTAGGCGCCCACTTCGCCCACGGCGGCTCCGCAGGCGCACCCAGCCTCCTCGAAGTCCAGGCCTCCGTAGACGAGGCCGCCGCCGAACTCGAAGAGCTCGCCGTCCGCTGCGAGGAACTCACCGAGGCCCAGCACGCGGCAACCGAACAGCGCAAGGAAGCCGCCGCACACGTAGAGGAGCTGGGCGAGCGCCGCAGGGCAGCGGACCGTGAGAAGTCAGCCGTGGCCCAGCAGCTCGGCCGCCTCGCAGGCCAGGCACGGGGTGCGGCAGGCGAGGCGGAGCGTTCCGTTGCCGCCGTCGCGCGGGCCCAGGAGTCGTACGAGAAGGCCCTCCAAGATGTCGAGGAGCTGGCCGAGCGGCTTGCCGTGGCAGAGGAGATGCCGGTCGAGGAGGAGCCCGACACTTCGGTAAGGGACCGGCTCGCGGCCGACGGGGCCAACGCCCGCCAGACCGAGATGGAGGCCCGCCTCCAGGTCCGTACGCACGAAGAACGCGTCAAAGGACTCGCCGGCCGCGCCGACTCCCTCGACCGCGCCGCCCGAGCGGAGCGCGACGCACGCGCGCGTGCCGAACAGCGACGGGCCCGGCTGCGCCACGAGGCGGCCGTCGCGGAAGCCGTCGCCTCCGGGGCGCGGCAGCTGCTGTTGCACATCGAGGTCTCCGTCGCCCGCGCCGACGAGGAGCGCACCGCCGCCGAGGCCGCCAAGGCGCGTCGCGAGCAGGAACTGACCGTCGCCCGCAATCAGGGCCGCGACCTCAAGGCCGAACTCGACAAGCTGACCGACTCGGTGCACCGAGGTGAGGTCCTCGGCGCCGAGAAGCGGATGCGGATCGAGCAGCTGGAGACCAAGGCGCTGGAGGAGCTGGGCGTGGAGCCCGCCGGGCTCGTCTCCGAGTACGGCCCCCACCAGCTCGTACCGCCGTCCCTGGCCGCCGAGGGCGAGCAGCTTCCCGAGGACCCCGAGCACCCGCGGAATCAGCCCAAGCCGTTCGTGCGGGCCGAGCAGGAGAAGCGGCTCAAGGCCGCCGAGCGGGCCTACCAGCAGCTCGGCAAGGTCAACCCGCTCGCGCTGGAGGAGTTCGCGGCGCTGGAGGAACGGCACAAGTTCCTCAGCGAGCAGCTCGAAGACCTGAAGAAGACGCGTGCCGATCTGCTTCAGGTCGTCAAGGAGGTCGACGAACGCGTCGAGCAGGTCTTCACCGAGGCCTACCGGGACACGGCCCTGCAGTTCGAGGGTGTCTTCAGCCGGCTGTTCCCGGGTGGTGAGGGGCGGCTGATCCTGACCGATCCCGACAACATGCTCACTACAGGCGTCGATGTCGAGGCGCGTCCGCCGGGCAAGAAGGTCAAGCGGCTGTCGCTGCTCTCGGGTGGTGAGCGTTCACTCACCGCCGTCGCGATGCTGGTGTCGATCTTCAAGGCCCGCCCGAGCCCGTTCTACGTCATGGACGAGGTCGAGGCCGCCCTCGACGACACCAACCTCCAGCGGCTGATCCGCATCATGCAGGAGCTCCAAGAGGCGTCGCAGCTGATCGTGATCACACACCAGAAGCGCACGATGGAGGTCGCCGACGCGTTGTACGGCGTCTCCATGCAGGGCGACGGTGTGTCAAAGGTCATCAGCCAGAAGCTGCGCTGACATCGCCCTGCGCTGACGTCACGTCGCTCCACCTGTCTTCGTTCAAGAGTTGAACACATTCCCTTCACTTGGGTGCTTCTATGTCACATCCACGACCCCTTGACTTCGGAATCTGAAGACATAGGGTCATCGACGTTGCTTTTGCCTTCACCCGGCAGCGTTGCCGGCGCCCGAGGAGTACACGTGACCAGCACAGCGCAGGCATCCACGTCCGGAGCCAGGACGGCCCCGCCCGAACATCTCGGGCACGTCGTCTTCATCACCGCGGCGGCCGCCATGGGCGGCTTCCTCTTCGGTTATGACAGCTCTGTCATCAACGGAGCCAACGGCGGTATCCAGGACCGGTTCGATCTCAGTTCCGGTGTCACCGGTACCGTCGCCGCCAGCGCCCTGCTCGGCAGCGCCCTCGGTGCCGCGATCGCCGGCCGCATAGCCGACCGCATCGGCCGGATCCGCGTCATGCAGATCGCGGCGGTGCTGTTCGCTGTGAGTGCCGTCGGTTCCGGACTGCCGTTCGCCGCGTGGGACCTCGCCGCCTGGCGTGTCCTCGGCGGTATCGCCATCGGCATGGCCTCGGTCATCGGCCCGGCCTACATCGCCGAGGTCGCCCCGCCCGCCTACCGAGGCCGCCTGGCCTCCTTCCAGCAGGCCGCCATCGTCATCGGCATCGCCATCTCGCAGCTGGTCAACTGGGCCCTGCTGAACATGGCCGACGGCGAGGAGCGCGGCACCATCGCGGGCCTGGAGGCCTGGCAATGGATGCTCGGCGTGATGCTCGTACCCGCCCTGGTCTACGGCCTGCTGTCCTTCGCCATCCCCGAGTCCCCGCGCTTCCTGATCAGCGTCGGCCGTGTCGAGGACGCGAAGAAGGTGCTCGCCGACGTCGAGGGTGACGTGGACCTGGACGCCCGGGTCGCCGAGATCGACCAGGCCATGCGCAGCGACCACAAGTCGACGTTCAAGGACCTGCTGGGCGGCAAGTTCGGTCTGCTGCCGATCGTCTGGATCGGCATCGGCCTCTCCGTCTTCCAGCAGCTGGTCGGCATCAACGTCATCTTCTACTACTCGAACCTGCTGTGGCAGTCCGTCGGCGTCGACCCGTCGAGCTCGTTCTTCTACTCGTTCGAGACCTCGATCATCAACATCATCGGCACCGTGATCGCGATGATCTTCGTGGACCGCATCGGCCGCAAGCCGCTCGCCCTCATCGGCTCCGTCGGCATGGGCATCTCGCTCGCGGCTGCCGCCTGGGCCTTCTCCTTCCAGCACGGCAGCGACCCGCTGCCGACCGCCCAGGGTTACGTGGCGCTGATCGCCGCCAACGCCTTCGTGCTCTTCTTCGCCCTGTCCTGGGGCGTGGTCGTCTGGGTCATGCTCGGTGAGGTCTTCCCGAACAAGATCCGCGCCGCCGCGCTGGGCGTCGCCGCCTCGGCCCAGTGGATCGCCAACTGGGTCATCACGATCACCTTCCCGGACCTGTCGGACTGGAACCTGTCGCTCACCTACGTCATGTACGCGGTGTTCGCCTTCCTCTCCATCCCCTTCATCCTCAAGTTCGTGCCCGAGACCAAGGGCAAGACGCTGGAGGAGATGGGCTGACCGGCCCCCGAACCCGGGGGGAAGGGCCAAGTCCCCGCTGCCCCTCCTCCCGTATCCCCGCCGCCGCCCCCGGTCCGGCCACTGCCCGGACCGGGGGCGGCGGCGCGTTCGCACCGGTCACCAGACGATGACGCCACCGCCGATCTCCACGGCCTTGAGCGCGCTCTCCTCCATGATCCGCAAGCGCACGTCGAGCCCGTCCCGGTGTTCCTCGACCGTCCGTGGATGCTCGGTGCCATGAGCGAGCGCGTCGAGGTGGGCGCGCAGCAGGGCGACCTCGCGCAGGAACTCCGGCACCTGCCCGGGCTCCACCTCCAGATCCCGCTCGGCCAGCACGGGGAGGAAGCGGGCACCCAGCGAGCGCACCAACTCCGATCCCCACACGGTCGTACGCCAGGACTCGAAACCGCCGGAGTGATAGACGTCGTCCGGCACGTCGAGTATCCGTCTCTTCCCGTCCGGTTCCCGGACGAACACTTCCACCAGCAGACTCATGCTCCCAGTGGATCAGCGGTCGGCCCGGCCGGGCCATCGAATATCCGGGCCGGTCAGCCGCCCAGCGCCGGAAGCACCTCCTCCGCGAACAGGCGCAGACTCCGCCACCCCTCCTCCACCGGCATCCCGCCCGACAGGGGGTGCAGTACGTAGTTGTCGAACCCCAGCGCCACACACTCCTCGGGCGTCACGATCCGGTACACGCCCTCGGCCCGCAGCTCCTCCACCGTCGTCGCCCCCGACTTCACCGCCGAGCGGATCTCGCCGGACTGCCAGGAGGCGTAGGTGCGGGCCTCGTGCAGAAAGTGCCGGCCGTGCTCGGCCCAGGTCCGGTCGGGGTCCTCGGCGATATGCAGCAGCGGCGTCTCGGCGGCCGGCATCATGGTCCAGCCCTCGGTGCCGTACTCCATCAGCCGCTCCTTGTAGTACGCCTCCAGCTCCGGCAGATGCGCGCTGGGGAAGAACGGCAGTCCGAGGCGGGCGGCCCGGCGCGCGGCGGCCTTCGAGGAGCCGCCGACCAGCAGCAGGGGGTGCGGGTCGGTGAACGGGCGCGGGGTGATCCGTACCGTACGGCCCCGGTACTCGAAGGGCTCGCCGGTCCATGCCTTCAGCAGCGTCTCCAGCAGCTCGTCCTGGAGCCGGCCGCGCCGCTTCCACTCGACGTCGAACTGGGCGTATTCCTCGGGCCGGTATCCGATCCCGGCGACCGTGACCAGCCGGCCGCCGCTCAGCAGGTCCAGGACCGCGATCTCCTCGGCGAGCCGCAGCGGATCGTGCAGCGGGCCGATGATCGCCGAGACGGTGACCGCCAGGCGCTTCGTCGCTCCGAAGACCGCCGCCGCGAAGGCGAAGGGGGAGGGGAGCCAGTTGTTGTCCGCGCCGTGATGCTCCTCCGTCTGCACCGTGGTGATGCCGTGCTCATCGGCGTAAGCGGCCATCTCCAGGGCCGCCCGGTAGCGGGCGGCGAGCGAGGCGGGGGTCGCGTCGGGCTCGACGAGGTTGAAGCGTACGACCGTGACGGGCATGGGGGTCTCCCTTCACCGGGCGGGTGTGAAGGCGGACGTTAGCTGACGGTGTGTCAGACATCCAGAGGGGTGTCGCCGGACTCCATGGCCGATACTGGACGGGTTATGGACATCGTCATCCTTGCTGTAGTCATCGCCGTGGTCGTGCTCGGCGCGCTCGGCGGGCTCATCGTCGGCAGCCGTCGCAAGAAGCAGCTGCCCCCGCCGCCGCCCGCCACGCCCGACATCACCGCCCCACCGGCCGAGCCGCACGTCGGCGACGAGGCCGAGACACCGCGCGACGAAGAGCGCCGGACCATAGAGGAGGTGGACCTTCCCGACGGCTCGACCGGTATCGCCGTCGAGGAACCGCCCGTAGTCGAAGAGCTCCCGCCGACCGAGATCGAGGTGCCGGAGCCCACCGCCGGCCGCCTGATCCGGCTGCGCGCCCGGCTCTCCCGCTCCCAGAACGCCCTAGGCAAGGGGCTGCTCACGCTCCTGTCGCGCGAGCATCTCGACGAGGACACCTGGGAGGAGATCGAGGACACCCTGCTCACCGCCGACGTCGGCGTGGCCCCCACCCAGGAACTGGTCGAGGGCCTGCGTGAGCGCGTGAAGGTCCTCGGCACCCGCACCCCCGCCGAGCTGCGCGGCCTGCTGCGCGAGGAGCTCCTCAAGCTGGTCGGCACCGACATGGACCGCGTGGTCAAGACCGAGCCCGAGACCAGCAAACCCGGCATCGTGATGGTCGTCGGCGTCAACGGCACCGGCAAGACCACCACCACCGGCAAGCTCGCCCGCGTCCTCGTGGCCGACGGCCGCAGCGTCGTGCTGGGCGCCGCCGACACCTTCCGTGCCGCCGCCGCCGACCAGCTCCAGACCTGGGGCGAGCGCGTCGGCGCCTACACCGTGCGCGGTCCGGAGGGCGGCGACCCCGCCTCCGTCGCCTTCGACGCGGTGAAGGAGGGCAAGGAGATGGGCTCCGACGTGGTGCTCATCGACACCGCCGGGCGGCTGCACACCAAGACCGGCCTCATGGACGAGCTCGGCAAGGTCAAGCGGGTCGTCGAGAAGCACGCGCCGCTGGACGAGGTGCTGCTGGTGCTGGACGCCACGACCGGGCAGAACGGCCTGGTCCAGGCCCGTGTCTTCGCCGAGGTCGTCGACATCACCGGCATCGTGCTCACCAAGCTCGACGGCACCGCCAAGGGCGGCATCGTCGTCGCGGTGCAGCGCGAGCTGGGCGTGCCGGTGAAGCTGGTCGGGCTGGGGGAGGGCGCCGACGACCTGGCGCCGTTCGAGCCGGAGGCGTTCGTTGACGCCCTTATCGGCGAGTGATCACCCAGGTACCTGTCTCAAGAAGCGCCCGCCTCCCAAGGTGCAGTTGGGGGACGGGCGCTTCGCTGTGTACGTCTGTGACCCCTATGCGCGCGACCGGTGCGCCACGTAAGCCAACGTCCCCAGCAGCAACCGAGCCGCCGGCGGCTTCGTGGCCGTGTCCAATGCGGGCGGCCGCAGCCAGCGCACCGGCCCGAGCCCGCCCCGGTCCGACGGCGGTGCCGTGATGTGCTCGCCGGGGCCGAGGCCGCGCAGGTCGAGGTGGGTCGGGTCGTCCCAGCCCATGCGGTAGAGCAGCTCAGGGAGCTCGGCGGCAGCGCCGGGGGCGACGAAGAAGTGGGTGCGGCCTTCGGGGGTGGCGGTGACCGGGCCGAGGGGCAGGCCCATGCGTTCGAGCCTGGTCAGTGCGCGGGTTCCGGCGGGTTCGGCCACCTCGATCACATCGAACGCCCGCCCGACCGGCAGCATCACCGAGGCGCCGGGAAACTCCGACCACGTCTTGGTGACCTCGTCCAGCGTGGCCCCGGCCTGGACCTGGGGCGCGAAGTCGAGGGGGTGTGCGCCGGGCGCGGCACAGTCCGAGCGGCCGCACGAACAGGCGCCCGCCGCGGCGCGCGCGCCGGGTACGGTGTCCCAGCCCCACAGCCCGGTGAACTCGGCCACGGTCGTGCACTCCGAGGAACGGCCGCGTCGCCGCGAGCCGGACCGGATCTCCCGGATGCCGCCGATCGTGAAGCCCATGCCCCCTCCAACGGGTCCAGCGCGCCGGTGGTTACGACGCGGATTCGCAATGTGACCCTCTGTGTTCCTGGGCGACCGGTTACCCCGTCACCCCGCTCGGTGCACGCGGCGCTTGGAGGTGCCCCGGGTTGCGGGCCGGGCAACACGCGCCCCTGAGTGCTTCGCTCCGCCCACTTCCGGCCGTCCTATGTCAAGTGAATCGCGTAGAGGCCACCGTTAGTTCATTCGAAGGGGTGGCGAATGGTGGCGATTCAGGGATCGCCATGGCTGGGGGCGTGATCGTAGGATTACCGTGTGTGCACGGAGCTACGGGGCACATGCACTTGTGGGTATGCCGGAGGCAACTCGGCTTTCCGTTCGAAGGGTGAGAACTACCGGACGGGCAACCGTATTTACCGGCATTCTGATAGGGCTTGGCGCACTCGGTGACAAGTGGTCCAAGGGATGGGGGCGTTCCAGTGAGCGGCAACAGCGGAAGCGGTACGAGTGCCGGTGGCGCATCGCACGCTGACAAGCGCCCGAACGAGCTGCTCGCCTCCTGGTTCGTGCGCAGCGGCTGGTCGAAGGGCGAACTGGCCCGCCAAGTGAACCGCCGCGCCCGCCAGTTGGGCGCCAACCACATCTCCACCGACACCTCCCGCGTACGCCGCTGGCTGGACGGCGAGAACCCCCGCGAGCCGATCCCGCGCATCCTGTCGGAGCTGTTCTCGGAGCGGTTCGGCTGTGTCGTCTCCGTCGAGGACCTCGGCCTGCGCGCCGCACGGCAGTCACCCTCCGTGTCCGGCATCGACCTGCCCTGGACCGCCCCGCAGACGGTGGCCCTGCTCAGCGAGTTCTCGCGCAGCGACCTGATGCTGGCGCGGCGCGGCTTCCTGGGGAGCTCGCTCGCCCTGTCCGCGGGCCCGGCGCTCATCGAGCCGATGCAGCGCTGGCTGGTCCCCGCCCCGCCCGCCCCGCGCCAGGACTCCCGGCCCGTGCCGTCCTCCCGCGCGCGTGGCCGGCTCTCCAGGCCGGAGCTGGACCTGCTGGAGTCCACCACCGTGATGTTCCGGCAGTGGGACGCCCAGTGCGGCGGCGGTCTGCGCCGCAAGGCGGTCGTGGGCCAGCTGCACGAGGTGACCGACCTCCTCCAGGAACCCCAGCCCGAGGCCACCACCCGCAGACTGTTCAAGGTCGCCGCCGAGCTGGCCGAGCTGGCCGGCTGGATGTCGTACGACGTCGGGCTCCAGCCCAGCGCCCAGAAGTACTTCGTCTTGGCGCTGCACGCCGCCAAGGAGGCCGGCGACCGGCCGCTCGGCTCGTACGTCCTGTCCAGCATGAGCCGCCAGATGATCCACCTAGGCCGGCCCGATGACGCCCTGGAGCTGATCCATCTCGCGCAGTACGGCAGCCGGGACTGCGCCAGTCCGCGCACCCAGTCGATGCTGTATGCGATGGAGGCCCGCGCGTACGCCAACATGGGCCAGCCCGGCAAGTGCAAGCGGGCCGTCCGGATGGCCGAGGACACCTTCGCCGAGGCTGACGACTGGGACGAGCCCGACCCCGACTGGATCCGCTTCTTCTCCGAGGCCGAGCTGTACGGCGAGAACTCCCACTCCTACCGTGACCTGGCCTATGTCGCCGGCCGCAGCCCGACGTACGCCTCGCTGGCCGAGCCCCTGATGCGGCAGGCCGTGGACCTGTTCGCGAAGGACGGCGAGCACCAGCGGTCGTACGCGCTGAACCTCATCGGGGTGGCCACCGTCCATCTGCTGCGGGGCGAGCCCGAGCAGAGCGCGGTCTATGCCGAGCAGGCCATGGCGGTCGCCAAGAAGGTGCGCTCCGAGCGCGTCAACACTCGTATCCGAAAGACGGTCGACACGGCCGTGCGGGACTTCGGTGATCTCGCCGAGGTCGTGGACCTGACGGACAAGCTCGCGGTGGAGCTGCCGGAGACCGCGGAGGCGGTCTGAAAGGCCGGGGCGATCCCCGGCACCCCAGTACCCCGGCCGCGGCCGGCCCTCCCGAACTGCCCGACTCGGCTCCCCCATGCCAGGTCATCGGAGGGCCGACCGCGGCCGGCCCATGCGCCCCCACTGAAGGTTGCGCCACGATAACGATCGACGCGGCCGGCATCCGGCAGTTCATCGACGCGTAACACACAGGGCGCCTTCGTCACGGCGGCGAAACAACGAGGGGCTTCCACCGAAACGGCGCTGCGCCAATCTCTTGGCGCATAACCGGCCCACCCCTCATTCCGCTCAGGCTTCGCCCGCACGGGGCCGTACACATGACGAGGAGACGCCGATGGCACCAGCCATCACGCTTGCGGCAGACGCCCCCGAGCTGTCCGCCGCCAACACAGGTTTCATGCTCATCTGTTCCGCCCTGGTGATGCTCATGACCCCGGGACTGGCCTTCTTCTACGGAGGCATGGTCCGCGTCAAGAGCACCCTGAACATGCTGATGATGAGCTTCATCAGCCTGGGGATCGTCACCATCCTGTGGGTGCTGTACGGCTTCTCCATGGCGTTCGGCACCGACTCCGGCAGCATCATCGGCTGGAACTCCGACTGGGTCGGCCTCAGCAACATCGGCCTGACGCAGCTCTGGGACGGCTACACGATCCCGATCTTCGTCTTCCTGGTCTTCCAGCTGATGTTCGCGATCATCACGCCCGCCCTGATCAGCGGTGCTCTCGCGGACCGCGTGAAGTTCTCCGCGTGGGCCCTGTTCATCGCCCTGTGGGCCACGGTCGTCTACTTCCCGGTCGCGCACTGGGTGTGGGGCGCCGGCGGCTGGGCCTTCGAGTTCGGTGTGATCGACTTCGCCGGTGGTACGGCGGTGCACATCAACGCCGGTGCCGCGGCGCTCGGCGTGATCCTCGTCATCGGCAAGCGCGTCGGCTTCAAGAAGGACCCGATGCGCCCGCACAGCCTCCCGCTGGTCATGCTCGGCGCCGGTCTGCTGTGGTTCGGCTGGTTCGGCTTCAACGCCGGCTCGTGGCTCGGCAACGACGACGGCGTCGGCGCGCTGATGTTCGTCAACACGCAGGTCGCCACCGCCGCCGCCATGCTGGCCTGGCTGATCTACGAGAAGATCCGCCACGGCGCGTTCACCACGCTGGGTGCCGCCTCCGGCGCGGTCGCCGGTCTGGTCGCCATCACCCCGTCCGGCGGCGCGGTCTCCCCGCTCGGTGCCATCGCCGTCGGTGCCATCGCCGGTCTGCTGTGCGCCATGGCCGTCGGCCTGAAGTACAGGTTCGGCTACGACGACTCGCTCGACGTCGTCGGCGTCCACCTGGTCGGCGGTGTCGTCGGCTCCCTGCTGATCGGCTTCTTCGCCAGCGGCAAGGGCCAGTCCGACGTCGAGGGCCTCTTCTACGGCGGCGGCCTGACCCAGTTCTGGAAGCAGTGCGCCGGTGTCTTCGCCGTCCTGGCCTACTCGCTGGTCGTCTCCGCGCTCCTCGCCTTCATCCTCGACAAGACCATCGGCATGCGGGTCACCGAGGACGACGAGGTCGCCGGCATCGACCAGGCCGAGCATGCCGAGACCGCATACGACTTCAGCGGCGCCGGTGGCGGTGCCGCCCGGACCGCCGCAGCCCCGGCCCCGGTCGCGGCAGCCGCGAGCAAGAAGGTGGACGCATGAAGCTCATCACCGCCGTCGTCAAGCCGCACCGGCTCGACGAGATCAAGGAAGCCCTCCAGGCCTTCGGAGTCCACGGCCTGACGGTCACCGAGGCGAGCGGCTACGGTCGTCAGCGGGGCCACACCGAGGTCTACCGCGGTGCCGAGTACACCGTCGACCTGGTCCCGAAGATCCGCATCGAGGTCCTGGCCGAGGACGACGACGCCGAGCAGCTGATCGACGTCATCGTCAAGGCCGCCCGCACCGGCAAGATCGGTGACGGCAAGGTCTGGTCCCTGCCGGTCGAGACGGCCGTACGGGTCCGGACCGGCGAGCGCGGACCCGACGCGCTCTGACAGAAGAAGAACAGGAGCTGCTGGGTGTCGAGTACGGACGTGCACAACGAAACAGAGGACTCGGGACCCAGCGGCTACGCGGCGGCCCGGCTGCGTCTCCTCACCGAGGGGGCGCGGTCCGGGCCGCCGCGCCGTTCCGCCCTCGCGGAACTCACCGACGAATGGCTGACCGGCCTGTTCGCGGCCGGCGCCGAGGGGATGCGCGGCGTCTCCCTGGTCGCCGTCGGCGGGTACGGGCGCGGTGAGCTGTCCCCGCGCAGCGACCTGGATCTGCTCCTGCTGCACGACGGCGGCGACAGCAAGGCGGTCGCCGCGCTCGCCGACCGCATCTGGTACCCCGTCTGGGACCTCGGCCTCGCCCTCGACCACTCCGTGCGCACGCCGGCCGAGGCCCGCAAGACGGCCGGCGAGGATCTGAAAGTCCAACTCGGTCTCCTGGACGCCCGCCACATCGCCGGCGACCTGGGCCTCACGGCCGGACTGCGCACGTCGGTCCTCGCCGACTGGCGCAACCAGGCGCCCAAGCGGCTGCCCGAGCTCCAGGAGCTGTCCGCCGAACGCGCCGAGCGCCAGGGCGAGTTGCAGTACCTCCTGGAGCCCGATCTGAAGGAGGCGCGCGGCGGTCTGCGGGACGCCACGATCCTGCGCGCAGTCGCCGCGTCCTGGCTGGCCGACGCCCCGCGCGAGGGCCTCGACGACGCCCGGCGCCGACTGCTCGACGTACGCGACGCCCTGCATCTGACCACCGGGCGGGCCACCGACCGGCTCTCGCTCCAGGAGCAGGACCAGGTCGCCGCCGAGCTCGGCCTGCTCGACGCGGACACGCTGCTGCGGCAGGTGTACGAGGCGGCCCGCGTCATCTCCTATGCCAGTGACGTCACTTGGCGCGAAGTGGGGCGCGTACTGCGGGCGCGCGCCGTACGGCCGCGGCTGCGCGCCATGCTGGGCGGCGGCGGGAAGCCGGTGGCGGAGCGGTCGCCGCTGGCCGAGGGCGTCGTGGAGCAGGACGGCGAGGTGGTGCTCGCCCGCGCCGCGCGCCCCGACCGCGACCCCGTACTTCCCTTGCGCGCCGCTGCCGCCGCCGCTCAGGCCGGACTCCCGCTCTCCCTGCACGCCGTCCGGCGCATGGCGGCGAACGTGCGCCCGCTGCCCACGCCCTGGCCCGCCGAGGCCCGTGAGCAACTGGTGACCCTGCTGGGTTCCGGGCAGCCGACCGTCGAGGTGTGGGAGGCGCTGGAGGCCGAGGGGCTGATCACACACTTCCTGCCCGACTGGGAGCGGGTGCGCTGCCGCCCACAGCGCAACGCCGTGCACATCTGGACCGTCGACCGGCACCTCATCGAGACGGCCGTGCGCGCCTCCGAGTTCACCCGCCGCGTCCACCGCCCCGACCTGCTCCTTGTCGCCGCGCTGCTGCACGACATCGGCAAGGGCTGGCCCGGTGACCACTCCGTGGCCGGCGAGATCATCGCCAAGGACGTGGCCGCGCGCATCGGCTTCGACCGCGACGACGTCCTCGTGCTCTCCACTCTCGTACGTCATCACCTGCTGCTCGTCGAGACGGCCACCCGGCGCGACCTGGAGGACCCGGCCACCGTGCGCGCGGTCGCGGAGGCCGTCGGCTCGCAGGGCACGCTGGAGCTGCTGCACGCCCTGACCGAGGCGGACGCCCTGGCCACCGGCCCGGCGGCGTGGTCGTCCTGGCGGGGCTCACTGGTTGCCGACCTGGTGAAACGGGTCGCGGCCGTGCTCGCCGGGGACGACCCGGACGAGCCCGAGGCCGCCGCGCCCACCGCCGAACAGGAGCGGCTCGCCATCGAGGCGGTCGCCACCGGCAGCCCCGTACTGGCCCTGCGCGCCCAGACCGAGCCGCCGACCGAGGACCAGCCCCCGGGTGACCCCGAGCCGCTCGGCGTGGAGCTGGTCATCGCCGTACCCGACCAGCCGGGTGTGCTGCCCGCCGTGGCCGGTGTCCTCGCGATGCACCGTCTGACCGTGCGCACGGCCGAGCTGAGCGCCCTGGACCTGCCCGACGGCGTCGAGGGCTCCGTGCTGCTGCTGAACTGGCGGGTCGCCGCCGAGTACGGCTCGCTGCCGCAGGCCACCCGGCTGCGCGCCGACCTCGTACGCGCCCTGGACGGCTCCCTGGACATCGCGGGCCGTCTCGCCGAGCGGGACGCGGCGTACCCGAGGCGCCGGGGCGTGGTGGCCCCCGCGGCGCGGGTGTCGGTCCATCCGGCCGCCTCCCGGCTGGCCACGGTCATCGAGGTGCGGGCGCAGGACGCCCCGGGGCTGCTGTTCCGGATCGGCCGGGCGCTGGAGGACGCGAGCGTGCGGGTGCGCAGTGCGCATGTCAGCACGCTGGGCGCCAACGCCGTCGACGCGTTCTATGTCACAGGGCCCGAGGGCGCCCCGCTGCCCGGTGAGGAGGCGGCCGCCGTGGCGCGAAAGCTGGAGGAGACCTTGCGGGGCTGAGAGCCTGTTCAAAGGCTCTGAACCCAGGGATCCCGGCAACCTGTGCCGCCGGGATACCCTGGAGGGCGATTCCCAGCTGCCACCGACCCCGAGGACCGCGAGCGCCGTGTTCGATACTCTCTCCGATCGCCTCTCAGCGACTTTCAAGAACCTGCGCGGCAAGGGACGGCTCTCCGAGGCGGACATCGACGCCACCGCGCGCGAGATCCGCATCGCGCTCCTCGAAGCGGATGTGGCTCTCCCTGTCGTCCGGACGTTCATCAAGAACGTCAAGGAACGTGCGATGGGCGTCGAGGTCTCCAAGGCGCTGAACCCGGCCCAGCAGGTCCTGAAGATCGTCAACGACGAACTCGTCACGATCCTCGGCGGTGAGACCCGGCGGCTGCGGTTCGCCAAGACGTCGCCCACCGTGATCATGCTGGCGGGTCTGCAGGGTGCCGGTAAGACCACCCTCGCGGGCAAGCTCGGCCGCTGGCTGAAGGAGCAGGGCCACTCGCCGCTGCTGGTCGCCTGTGACCTCCAGCGCCCGAACGCCGTGAACCAGCTGAGCGTCGTCGCCGAGCGCGCCGGTGTCGCCGTGTACGCGCCGGAGCCGGGCAACGGCGTCGGTGACCCGGTCAAGGTCGCCAAGGACTCCATCGAGCACGCCAAGGCCAAGGTCCACGACATCGTGATCGTGGACACCGCCGGCCGCCTGGGCATCGACCAGGAGATGATGCAGCAGGCCGCGGACATCCGTGACGCGGTCTCGCCGGACGAGATCCTGTTCGTCGTCGACGCGATGATCGGTCAGGACGCGGTCAACACCGCCGAGGCCTTCCGCGACGGCGTCGGCTTCGACGGCGTGGTGCTCTCCAAGCTCGACGGTGACGCCCGCGGTGGTGCCGCCCTGTCGATCCGGCAGATCACCGGCAAGCCGATCATGTTCGCGTCGAACGGCGAGAAGCTCGACGACTTCGACGCCTTCCACCCGGACCGGATGGCCTCCCGCATCCTCGACATGGGTGACCTGCTCACCCTGATCGAGCAGGCGGAGAAGACCTTCGACCAGGCCGAAGCCCAGAAGATGGCCGAGAAGCTGGCCTCCAAGAAGGGCCAGGACTTCACCCTCGACGACTTCCTGGCCCAGATGGAGCAGGTCAGGAAGATGGGCTCCATCTCCAAGCTGCTCGGCATGCTGCCCGGCATGGGTCAGATCAAGGACCAGATCAACAACCTGGACGAGCGGGACGTCGACCGCACCGCCGCGATCATCAAGTCGATGACGCCGGGCGAGCGCCAGGAACCGACGATCATCAACGGCTCGCGGCGCGCCCGTATCGCCAAGGGCTCCGGCGTCGAGGTCAGCGCGGTCAAGAACCTCGTCGAGCGGTTCTTCGAGGCCCGCAAGATGATGTCCCGCATGGCCCAGGGCGGCGGCATGCCGGGGATGCCGGGGATGCCGGGCATGGGCGGCGGCCCGGGCCGTTCGAAGAAGCAGCCGAAGAAAGCCAAGGGCAAGCAGCGCTCCGGCAACCCCATGAAGCGCAAGCAGCAGGAGCAGGAGGAGGCCGCCCGCAGGGCCGCCGCCGCGCAGGCCGGGGGCGCCCTCGGGCTGCCGGGCCAGCAGGCCGGGCAGGACTTCGAGCTGCCGGACGAGTTCAAGAAGTTCATGGGCTGAGCCCGTCCCGTACGCCAGAGAGGGCGCCCCTCCCGCGGAGGGGCGCCCTTTGCGCGTGCCAGGGCCCGCTGTCTGCCGTAACGTCCAGATATGAGCAATGCGGCGCCACCACGCAAGGCCCCTGACCAGCCGTGGCGCACCGAGGGCACCCCTGACGAGCCGCCCAGGAAGCCGGGCGGCCGGCGACCGCGCGGCCGCTGGTGGAGCCTGCTCGCCACCGCGGTGATCGTGTTCCTGCTGGCCTGGGTCGGACTGACGTACCTCGACCAGGGCAACGAGCCGACGATCTCCTACACGGAGTTCAGCCGGCAGGTCGACGAAGGCAACGTCTCCAAGATCTACTCCAAGGGCGACGCCATCCAGGGCGAGCTGAAGAGTTCCAGGGACAATCCCGAGGGCGACGGCAAGTACACCAAGTTCAAGACGCAGCGCCCGGCCTTCGCCGACGACGAGCTCTGGCAGGACCTGAGCAGCCACGACGTGACGGTGACCGCGCAGCCGGTCGTGAAACAGCGCGGCGTACTGGTCAACCTGCTGATCTCGCTGGCGCCGCTCGTGATCATCGTCGCGCTGTGGCTGTTCATCGCGCGCCGGTTCGCCGGGGGCCGCGGCGGCGCGGGCGGCATGTTCGGGCGCAAGGCGCCGCCCAAGCCGGTCGAGCTGCTGCCGGGCAAGCACCGTACGACGTTCGCCGACGTGGCCGGCATCGACGAGGTCAAGGGCGAGCTGGACGACGTCGTCGACTTCCTGGAACATCCCGACGCCTACCGCAGGATGGGCGCGAAGATGCCGCGCGGCGTGCTGCTCGCGGGCTCGCCGGGCACTGGCAAGACGCTGCTGGCGCGGGCGGTGGCGGGGGAGGCGGGGGTGCCGTTCTTCTCGGCCTCCGCGTCCGAGTTCATCGAGATGATCGTCGGTGTCGGCGCCTCACGTGTGCGTGAACTGTTCGCGGAGGCCCGCAAGGTGGCGCCGTCGATCATCTTCATCGACGAGATCGACACCATCGGCCGGATGCGCGGCGGCGGCGCCTCGGTCAGCGGCCATGACGAGCGCGAGCAGACCCTGAACCAGATCCTCACCGAGATGGACGGCTTCTCCGGCTCGGAGGGCGTGATCGTCATCGCGGCCACCAACCGCGCCGACATCCTGGACCCGGCGCTGACCAGGCCAGGACGATTCGACCGCGTGGTCAATGTCTCTCCCCCGGACCGCCGCGGCCGCGAGGCGATCCTGGCGATCCACACCCGCGACATCCCGCTCGCCGAGGACGTGGACCTGGTCCAGCTGGCCCGCAAGACCCCCGGCATGACAGGTGCGGATCTGGCCAACCTCGCCAACGAGGGCGCCCTGCTCGCCGTCAAACGGGACCAGGAACAGGTGACCGCCGCGGACCTCTCCGAGGCCCTGGAGAAGGTGCAGCTGGGCGCCGAACGCACCCTGGTGATGCCCGAGGAGGACCGCCGCCGCACCGCCTTCCACGAGAGCGGACACGCCCTGCTCGGCATGCTCCAGCCCGGCGCCGACCCGGTTCGCAAGATCACCATCGTCCCGCGCGGGCGGGCGCTCGGCGTGACGATGTCGACGCCCGAGGTGGAGCGGTACGCGCACTCGGAGGAATATCTGCGCGGCCGGATCATCGGCGCCCTGGGCGGCATGGCCGCCGAGGACGTGGTCTACGGCGTCGTCACCACCGGCGCCGAGAACGACCTCGAACAGGTCACCAACATCGCGCGCGGCATGGTCGCCCGCTGGGGCATGAGCGAACGCGTCGGCCGGCTGTCCGCCCTGCCGAGCGACGCCCAGCAGGCGTACGGCCTCTCCGCCGCCCCGCAGACCCTGGACGTCATCGACGCCGAGATGCGCCGGATCGTGGACGCCTGCTACGAGGAGGCCTGCCGCAAACTCCGCGACCACCGGGGCAAGCTGGACGCGCTCGCGGAGGCGCTCCTTGAGCAGGAGACGCTGGAGGAGGCGGACGCGTACCGGATCGCGGGGATCACGCGCCTGAAGAAGGAGCCGGAGGTCTAGGCGGTTTCTCTAGGGGACCCGCGCGATCAGATACCGGAAGACGTTCGGCATCCACACCGTGCCGTCCCGCCGCAGATGCGGATGCAGGGCCTCCGTCAACTCCTTGTCCACCTGGACCTGGTCGGTCGCGGAGATCGCCGCATCGAACAGCCCGGTCGACAGCAGCCCCCGTACGGCACTGTCGATGTCCGCGTACCCGAAGGGACACGCCACCCGCCCGGACCCGTCGGGCCTGAGCCCCGCGCGCTGGGCGACCTCCTCCAGGTCGTCCCGCAGGGCGGGGCGCCAACTGCCCGTGCCGCGCAGCGGATCGGCCAGCTTCGTGGCGACGCGCAGCACCGACGACGTGGCGCAGCGCTCCGGCGGACCCCAGCCGGCGAGCACCACCGGCGTCCCCCGCCCGGCGAGCGGTGTCACGGCCGCGAGCGTCTCACCGAGCCCCTCCGAGTCGCCGGCGAGGCACCCGATGGGCTCGAACGCGGTCACCAAGGTGTACGCGGGGTCCGCGTCCCGGGGCGAGTCGTCGATGAGTGTGACGTCGGCACGCGCGTGCGTGTCCCACGCCTCGGGCAGCAGCCGCCGCCGGGCGAGCGCCAGCCGTTCGGGGGAGGAGGACTCGACACCGGTGACCGCCGCGCCTCTGGACGCCGCCATCACCAGGGCGAGTCCGCTGCCGCAGCCGAGGCCCAGCAGCCGGGTGCCCGGGCCCACTTCCAGTCGCTCGTAGACGGCCTCGTAGAGCGGCGCCAGCATCCGCTCCTGGATCTCGGACCAGTCACGCGCGCGTGCACACAGGTCCACGCGGGGTGCGGGACCCGCGTGAGGGAGGTGCTGCCGCACGAGCGTAGGTGTCATGTAAAGCGCCCCAATCCGACGAGAGTTGTTGCCGGTGTACCCGATTCCGTAGCGCCCCGTGACGAAGCGCTCACGCTCCCCCGTATGCCAGGAAACTCCGCGCCATGCGTCGCGTCCAGGGGTCGCGGGGCCCGGCTTGCGCGTTCGTCGTGTCCCTGGCCGGAATTCACATTCCGGCAACATGGGCCCCTACCATCTGGCCATGGCAAAGGCACCCGTTCTTACGCCACGGGCACATGACTTCCCGCGCCGGTACCAGGACGTCGTCGGCAAGGCCGAGCTCGCCGACAACGGCCCGGTGCGCGGCACGATGGTCATCCGGCCGTACGGATACGGGCTGTGGGAGCGGATGCAGGCCGAGATGGACGCCCGCATCGGGTGCAGGGCTACCGCGACCTGCCGCTGCTGATCAACCAGTGGGCCAACGTGGTGCGTTGGGAGATGGCCAAGGTCCGCGAGACCGGTGACCGGCTGGCCGCGGCGGGTGTCCGCGTCCATGTCGACGACCGCACCGACACCCCCTTCGGGCGCCGCGCGGTCGACTGGGAACTCAAGGGCGTGCCGGTACGGATCGAGATCGGGCCCCGTGACCTGGAGAACGGCACCGTGATGCTGGCGCGGCGGATCCCCGGCGGCAAGGAGCCGGTCCCGCTCGACGCCCTGCCCGCGCTGCTCCCGGCGATCCTGGAGGAGGACCAGGCGCTGCTGCTGCGGCAGTCCCGCGAGCACCGCGAGTGCCGTACGACGGACGTCTCGACGATCGAGCAGGCCGCCGAGGCCGCCACTTCCGGCGGCTGGGCGCGCGTCCCCTGGGCCACGCTCGGCGAAGAAGGCGAGGCCAGACTGGCCGAGCGGGCGGTGACCGTACGGTGTCTGGTCGCCGAGGACGGGTCGGTGCCGGACTCGGACGACGCACCCGGTAACGTCGCCGTCGTGGCGCGCGCTTACTGAGACGACGCCCGTGGGGAAAGAGAGCGACCGAAACGCCTCTTGCGCATCCGCGAACCCCAGGGGTCCCGAGGTGTGGACGCCGCATACGCGCCGGGGCGTACGTCAGGCTACGCACCAGCTTGGTACGAGCTGTGAGGCTTCTCCGCAGATCGGCGCACCCGCCCTCCTCAGGGCGCATCATTCACAACTGACGGGTACGTGCAAATTATTTGGGATGCCCTGGAATCGGAACACAGCGGCACTCCGGCTCGTTGTCATTACGTGAGCACGACACAGACACCACCTGTTCTCGCCGCAGAGCTGGCACAGGCGTGGGCCGACATTCAGCGGTACCACCCCGAGCTGCCGGATCTCGCCGCGCCAGAGTCCCTGATCGGGGAGTCGTCGTCCGCGTGCGGTCACGAGCTCTCCTTCGAGCGACTGCTTCATGAGGCAGTCCATGGCATCGCCGCCTCCCGAGGCGTCCGCGACACCTCCCGCGCCGGCCGGTACCACAACCGCAGATTCCTCGCCATCGCCGAGGAGCTGGGCCTGGACCACCCCGAGGAACCGCACCCGAGCAGCGGTTTCTCCCTGGTCACGCTCAACCCCGAGGCCAAGCGGCGCTACCGCCCGACCATCGAACGCCTCCAGCGTGCCCTGAAGGCACACACCGCGGCGACCTCCGCCGACAACACCAGCAGGACCTTCCGCGGTCCGGCCGCCCGCCACGGCTCCTCCGGCGGCGGCGTCCGCGTCAAGGCTGTCTGCGACTGCGGTCGCAACGTCCGGGTCGTCCCGTCGGTCCTGGCCCAGGCCCCGATCGTGTGCGGCGGCTGCGGGAAGCCGTTCCGGATCCCGGAGGTCATGGGAGCGGCGTAGCGGCGCGGGGGGCCCTGAAGACCGGCATCTCGTGGCTGCCGGTATCAGCCGCCACCCCGCGGCGCCGGGCCGCGCGACGCCATTACGGCGGCCGCAAGGCCCGGCGCCTCCCAGGCATGCCCCGCACCAGGGGCCGTCGGTCCGAGCGACCCGCAGGGTATGGCACAATGGCTAGCTGTACTCGACAGCCGCACAGGACCCCTCTCTCCTCCGGCTGACGCGTCCATCGGGCACTCGGGTACCGCAACCCCACGCGGCAAATCTCGCCGTGCCCAACCACGTCAAAACCAGGAGAACCCACTCCCGTGGCAGTCAAGATCAAGCTGAAGCGTCTGGGCAAGATCCGTTCGCCTCACTACCGCATCGTCGTCGCCGACTCCCGCACCCGCCGTGACGGCCGTGCGATCGAGGAGATCGGCAAGTACCACCCGACCTACCACCCGTCGGTCATCGAGGTGGACGCCGACCGTGTGGCGTACTGGCTGGGTGTCGGCGCGCAGCCGACCGAGCCCGTCCTCGCCATTCTGAAGAAGACCGGCGACTGGCAGAAGTTCAAGGGCGAGCCCGCCCCGGCTCCGCTGCTCGTCGCCGAGCCGAAGAAGGCGCGCCCGTCGTTCGAGGCCCTCAGTGGCGAGGACGAGGGCAAGGGTGAGGCGATCACCCAGAAGAAGAAGGCGGAGAAGAAGGACGAGGCTGCCGCCGAGTCCGAGTCGGCCGAGGCCTGAGCATGCTCGAGGAGGCTCTCGAGCACCTCGTGAAGGGCATCGTCGACAACCCTGACGATGTGCAGGTCGCGTCCCGCAACCTGCGCCGCGGGCGCGTGCTGGAGGTCCGGGTCCACCCCGACGACCTCGGCAAGGTGATCGGCCGTAACGGTCGCACCGCGCGCGCTCTGCGCACCGTCGTGGGCGCCATCGGCGGCCGCGGTGTCCGTGTCGACCTCGTCGACGTGGACCAGGTCCGCTGACGCCGAACACACAGCACCGGCTCGGGCCGGGGAGGGCCACTGGGCCGTCCCCGGCCCGTAGTCGTCCGACAGGAGAGCAAGCACAGTGCAGCTGGTAGTCGCACGGATCGGCCGTGCCCACGGCATCAAGGGCGAGGTCACCGTGGAGGTACGCACCGACGAGCCGGAACTCAGGCTCGCCCCCGGCGCCGTACTCACCACCGATCCCGCCTCCACGGGCCCGCTCACCATCGAGACCGGCCGCGTCCACAGCGGCCGTCTCCTCCTGCGGTTCGAGGGCGTACGCGACCGCACCGGCGCCGAGGCGCTGCGCAACACCCTCCTCATCGCCGACGTCGACCCCGACGAGCTGCCCGAGGAGGAGGACGAGTACTACGACCACCAGCTCATGGACCTGGACGTCGTGACCGCCGACGGCGTCGAGGTCGGCCGGATCACCGAGATCTCGCACCTTCCCTCGCAGGACCTGTTCATCGTCGAGCGGCCCGACGGCAGCGAGGTGATGATCCCCTTCGTGGAGAACATCGTCGCCGAGATCGACCTGGAGGAGCAGCGCGCGGTCATCACACCGCCGCCGGGCCTGATCGACGACCAGGCGGAGATCGCGTCCACCAAGGACGAGTCGTGATGCGCCTCGACGTCGTCACGATCTTCCCCGAGTACCTGGAGCCCCTGAACGTCTCCCTGGTCGGCAAGGCACGCGCGCGTGGACAGCTGAACGTCCAGGTGCACGACCTGCGCGGCTGGACGTACGACCGCCACAACACGGTCGACGACACACCGTACGGCGGCGGCCCCGGCATGGTCATGAAGACCGACCCCTGGGGCGACGCGCTGGACACCGTCCTGGCGGAGGGCTACGAGAGCGGCTCGGGCGCGCCCACCCTGATCGTCCCCACGCCCAGCGGGCGCCCCTTCACCCAGGAACTCGCCGTCGAGCTCTCCGAGCGGCCCTGGCTGATCTTCACGCCGGCCCGCTACGAGGGCATCGACCGCCGGGTCATCGACGAGTACGCCACCCGGATGCCCGTCCACGAGGTATCCATCGGCGACTACGTCCTCGCCGGCGGCGAGGCGGCCGTCCTGGTCATCACCGAGGCCGTGGCCCGTCTGCTGCCCGGCGTGCTGGGCAACGCCGAGTCCCACCGGGACGACTCCTTCGCGCCCGGCGCGATGGCGAGCCTCCTGGAGGGCCCCGTCTACACCAAGCCCCCCGAGTGGCGCGGCCGGGACATCCCCGACGTGCTGCTCAGCGGCCACCACGGCAAGATCGCCCGCTGGCGACGGGACGAGGCCCTGCGGCGTACGACCGCCAACCGGCCCGACCTCATCGAGCGCTGCGACCCCAAGGCCTTCGACAAGAAGGACCGCGAGATGCTCTCCATCCTGGGCTGGATGCCCGACCCGGAGGGGGAGCGGTTCGGCCGATTTTGGCGCAGGACCGAGGGCGTGGAAGAATAGCCAGCTGTTGTGCGTCGTCCGGCGTGCGCCCCTGCCACGGGGGGACACGACGCCCGCCCCGACCCGGACAGCATCCTCACGAAACACCTAGCTCCCGTCCATGACCTGTGGCATGGGCGAAGAAAGCAGTCAAAATGGCTCACCTGCTCGACACCGTCGACGCCGCGTCGCTGCGCAGCGACATCCCGGCCTTCCGCCCGGGCGACACCGTCAACGTCCACGTCCGCGTCATCGAGGGCAACCGCTCCCGTGTGCAGCAGTTCAAGGGCGTTGTGATCCGCCGCCAGGGCGCCGGTGTCCGCGAGACCTTCACGGTCCGCAAGGTCTCCTTCTCCGTAGGCGTCGAGCGCACCTTCCCGGTGCACACCCCGATCGTCGAGAAGATCGAGCTCGTCACCAAGGGCGACGTCCGCCGCGCCAAGCTGTACTACCTGCGCGAGCTGCGCGGCAAGGCGGCGAAGATCAAGGAGAAGCGCGAGAACTGAGCGCTTTGAGGGGGCTCGCCCCATGCGGCGTCCACATCGGGGCCGGATAGCATCTGGCCTCGATGGACACCGAAGCACAGCCGACGGAGCGCGACTGCTCCTCCCGCCCTTCCGACTTCGAGGGGGGCCAGGAGGGACGGTCGCGTTTCGCGTTGGTGGCGCGCATCACCGAGTGGCTGCCGGGCGGGCGGATCAGCCTGACGCTGCTGGTCCTGCTGGTGTTCCTGCTGTTGCTCAACACGTTCGTGGTACGGCCGTTCGAGATTCCCAGCGGATCCATGGAGTCCGGATTGAGGATCGGGGACCGCGTTCTCGTAAATAAGTTGGCGTACCGTTTCGGTGCCGATCCGCGGCGCGGGGATGTTGTGGTGTTCGACGGAACCGGGTATTTCGGGGATGCCGACTACATCAAACGCGTTGTGGGTGTGGGGGGAGACCACGTGGTCTGCTGTGACAAGGAGGGGAGGATCCAGGTGAACGGCCGCTCGGTCGACGAGTCGACGTTCCTGTACGCCGGCGACAGCCCGTCCACGGTGCGCTTCGACGTCGTCGTGCCCGACGGCACCCTGTTCGTCCTCGGCGACCATCGCAGTTCCTCCAGCGACTCCCGTGACCATCTGGGCTCGCCCGGCGGCGGCATGATCCCGGTCGACGACGTGGTCGGCCGCGCCGACTGGATCGTCTGGCCGACCGCGCACTGGACCCGTCTGCACCGTCCCGACGCCTACGCGCGCGTGCCCGCAGCGGAGGGGGTCCATGGGTAACCGTGGCAAACCGCGCGGCGTCCCGAGCAGCCCCGCCGACAACCTTCTGCCCACCGGTGCCCGCCGCGCCTCCAGCCCCGCCGGTGGCCGCACGCGCGCGGAGCGGCGCAAACTGCAGCGCAAGGTCAAGCGACGGCGCAGGCATTCCGCGATCAAGGAGATACCCCTCCTCGTCGGCGTCGCCGTCCTCATAGCCCTCGTCCTGAAGACATTCCTCGTCCAGGCCTTCGTGATCCCGTCCGGCTCCATGGAGCAGACGATCCAGATCGGCGACCGCGTCCTGGTCGACAAGCTCACCCCCTGGTTCGGCTCCAAGCCGCAGCGCGGCGACGTCGTCGTCTTCAAGGACCCCGGCGGCTGGCTCCAGGACGAGCAGACGACGGTGAAGAAGGAGGATCCCGTCGTCATCAAGCAGGTCAAAGAGGCATTGACCTTCATCGGTCTGCTGCCCTCCGACGACGAGAAGGACCTCATCAAGCGGGTCGTCGGTGTCGGCGGCGACCGCGTCAAGTGCTGTGACGGGCAGGGGCGGGTCACCGTCAACGGGATTCCCCTGAACGAGGACTATCTGTATCCCGGCAATGCCCCGTCCGAGGCGAAGTTCGACATCACCGTCCCGCAGGGCCGGCTGTGGGTGATGGGTGACCACCGCGCCAACTCCGCGGACTCCCGCGCGCACCAGGACCAGGACTACGGCGGCACCGTCTCCGAGGACGAGGTGGTCGGACGGGCGATGTGGATCGCCTGGCCGCTCGGCCACTGGACCGCTCTGGAGGAGCCGAACACGTACGCGTCCGTGTCCGACTGGACGACGGGGTCGAACGCGGCTGCTCCGCTGTCGCATAGGGTTGCTTCCAACGATTCGACCGGAACTATCCAGCTCCCGACCCCTGCGGAACTCCCGCTCGTTATGGGAGTGGTGGGCCTGCGTCGGCTATGGGGCAGGCAGCGGCACAGAGTAAGGAGTTGGCGTGGGGGATGTGGCGGTTGGCGCACGATCCGGGCACGACGGCGAGGAGCACCGCGGACACCCCGTGGGAGCAGCCGACCCGGCCGCGGACGGCGCCGTGACCTCCGGGAATGACCCCGGGGCGACCGAAGACGGAGGGTCGGGCGGGCAGCCGCCGACCGATGACCCGGGGTCCGGGGCGGCCCCGGGCCCCAAGAAGCAACGCTCCTTCTGGAAGGAGCTGCCCATTCTGATCGGCATCGCGCTCGTTCTCGCGCTGCTGATCAAGACGTTCCTGGTGCAGGCGTTCTCGATCCCCTCCGACTCGATGCAGAACACCCTCCAGCAGGGTGACCGCGTCCTGGTCGACAAGCTCACCCCGTGGTTCGGCTCCGAGCCCGAGCGCGGCGAGGTCGTCGTCTTCCACGACCCCGACAACTGGCTGGCGGGCGAGCCCACCCCGGACCCGAACGCCCTGCAGACCGTCCTCAGCTGGATCGGCCTGATGCCGTCCGCGGAGGAGAAGGACCTCATCAAGCGCGTCATCGGCGTCGGCGGCGACACGATCGAGTGCAAGAAGACCGGCCCGCTGCTGGTCAACGGCAAGGCGCTGAACGAGCCGTACGTCTACCCCGGCAACACGCCGTGCACCGTGGACGACCAGGGCGGCCAGTTCAAGGTGACGGTCCCCGAGGGCAAGATCTGGGTCATGGGCGACCACCGGCAGAACTCCCGGGACTCGCGCTACAACCAGTCCGACAAGAACCACGGCATGGTCCCCGTCGACGAGGTCGTCGGCCGCGCCATCGTGATCGCCTGGCCGATCAACCGCTGGGACACCCTGCCGGTTCCTGACACCTTCGACCAGAACCTGAGCGCCGGTTCCGCCGCTCTGACGGTGGCCCCGCAGGGGCTCGCCCTGGCGGGTGCGGTGCCGCTGGTGCTGTGGCGCCGGCGCCGGATGCAGGTGGCGGAGACGCGCTGAGCGACCGGCGGGTGGGGAAAGCTTTGCCGAGCCGCTGACCCAGGGTCCCCGGGAGGGGCTGCCCGGTGTCGGTACCGCCGGGTAGGGTGCGGATCCATGGGTGGCGAGAGCACGACGCGTACGGTGCCGCGTGAGAGCGGCGCGAGCAGGGGCCCGGCGGGCAGCCGGACCGGACAGCGGTTGTCCGGGCTGGCCGTGGCGCTGGGCCTGGTGCTGTTCCTGGGCGGATTCGCCTGGGGAGCGGTGATCTACCGGCCGTACACCGTGCCCACCCCTTCGATGGAGCCGACGATCGCCGCCGGTGACCGGGTGCTGGCCCAGCGCGTCGACGGCGGGGACATCCACCGCGGTGACGTCGTCGTCTTCACCGACAAGGCCTGGGTGACCAACGCCCCCGTCGTCAAGCGTGTGGTCGCCGTCGGCGGCGACACGGTGGCCTGCTGCACGGACGGCAAGCTGACCGTCAACGGCAAGCAGATCGACGAGCCGTATCTGGCCAAGGGCAGCCTGGCCGAGATCAAGAGCTTCCCGAACGTGACGGTCCCCAAGGACCGGCTCTTCCTGCTCGGTGACGAGCGCAGCGGTTCCCTGGACTCCACCGCCCACCTCACGGACGCCGCCCAGGGCACCGTGGCGCGCAGTGCCGTGTCGGCCCGCGTGGACGCCGTCGTATGGCCCATGAACGGCATGCTGGAGCGCCCCACGGGGTTCCAGCAGCTCGGCGCACTGTCGGAGCAGGGGCCGCTGCGGATCCTCGTCGCGATGATCGTCGGGGGCGCCGTGCTGGTCATGGGCGGCGGGGCGTACGGCCCGATCGCCGGGCGGCTCGGCCGCTCCCGGGCGCGGACGGAGCCCGCGGGTGTCCGCTGAGGCGGCGGAGCGATACGAGGGCGGGCTGCGCAAGGTCGCCCGGGTCGTGCTGCTCGACCCCGAGGACCGCATCCTGCTCCTGCACGGCCATGAGCCCGAGGACCCGGCCGACGACTGGTGGTTCACGCCCGGCGGGGGACTGGAGGGCGACGAGACGCGCGAGGAGGCCGCGCTGCGGGAGCTCGCCGAGGAGACCGGCATCACGGATGTCGAACTCGGGCCCGTGCTGTGGCGGCGGATGTGCTCCTTCCCGTTCGCGGGACTCCGCTGGGACCAGGACGAGTGGTACTTCCTGGCGCGTACGACACAGACGGCGATACGGGCTGTCGCCCTGACCGAGCTGGAGCGGCGCAGCGTCGCCGGTGCACGCTGGTGGACGTGTGAGGAACTTGCCCGAGCGCATGAGACGGTGTATCCGACCAGACTCGCCGAGCTGCTGCGCAGGCTGCTCGACGACGGTCCCCCCGCCGGGCCCGTGACCCTAGACGCCGAAATCGTCTAGGTGCTGACGGGACTGGCGCACAATGGTGGGATCGCACGGCTGAAGGGGAACATGCCATGAGCGCCGAGGACCTCGAAAAGTACGAGACCGAGATGGAGCTCAAGCTCTATCGGGAGTACCGCGATGTCGTCGGTCTGTTCAAGTATGTGATCGAGACCGAGCGGCGCTTCTACCTGACCAACGACTATGAGATGCAGGTGCACTCGGTCCAGGGTGAGGTGTTCTTCGAGGTGTCCATGGCGGATGCGTGGGTGTGGGACATGTATCGGCCGGCTCGCTTCGTGAAGCAGGTCCGGGTGTTGACGTTCAAGGACGTGAACATTGAGGAGCTGAACAAGAGCGATCTGGAGTTGCCGAGCGGGTGACCGGTGCCGGGGGACGAGTGCCGCATGCCGGGTGACGGAGATATCCACAACCGCTGAGTAATCCACCAAGATCAACTCGGTGGGGCGGATTGCGTGATCGTTGGCGCCGGAGGTGGTGCCGACATGAACGCACGGAGTGCACTCGGCAAGTACGGCGAGACCCTGGCCGCGAGGCGGCTGGGCGAGGCCGGGATGACGGTCCTGGAGCGCAACTGGCGCTGTGGCAGGAACGGCGAGATCGACATCGTGGCGCGGGACGGCGACGTCCTGGTCGTCTGCGAGGTCAAGACACGCAGGAGGGGTGCCTTCGAGCACCCGATGGCCGCGGTGACCCCCGAGAAGGCGGCCCGCCTGCGGAGCCTCGCGGAAAGCTGGCTCCACACCCACGGAGGCGCCCCACCGGGAGGCGTCCGCATCGACCTCATCGGCGTCCTCCTTCCGGAGCGCGGCGCGCCCGTCGTGGAGCATGCGCGGGGGGTGGCCTGAATGGGGTTCGCTCGTACGTGCTCGGTGGCCCTGGTCGGGGTCGAGGGCGTCGTGGTGGAGGTCCAGGCGGATCTGGAGCCCGGGGTGGCGGCGTTCACCTTGGTGGGGTTGCCGGACAAGAGCCTCTCCGAGAGCCGGGAGCGGGTTCGCGCCGCGGTGGTGAACTCGGGGGCCGAGTGGCCCCAGAAGAAGCTGACGGTGGGGCTCAGCCCCGCCTCGGTGCCCAAGGCGGGCAGCGGCTTCGACCTGGCCGTCGCATGCGCGGTCCTCGGCGCCGCCGAACGGATCGACCCACGCGTCCTCGCCGACATCGTGATGATCGGCGAACTCGGTCTGGACGGACGTGTGCGCCCCGTCCGGGGCATCCTTCCCGCTGTGCTGGCCGCGGCGGAGGCCGGGTACGAACAGGTCGTCGTCCCGGAGTGCGCCGCGGCCGAGGCATCGCTGGTGCCCGGCGTGTCCGTGCTGGGCGTGCGCAGCCTGCGCCAGCTGATCGCCATCCTCGCCGACGAACCGGTCCCCGACGAGGAACCCCAGGAGCACGGTCGCCCGGACCCGCTGCTCGCGGGACTGCGGGTACCCGGCACGGGTGCGGCCACGGGCATGCACAGCATGGGTGCCGCCCAGCACGACCAAGGGCACGATCTCGCCGACGTGGTGGGCCAGATTTCTGCGCGTACAGCCGTGGAGGTCGCCGCGGCGGGCGGACATCATCTGTTCCTGGAAGGGCCTCCCGGTGCGGGCAAGACCATGCTCGCGGAGCGGCTCCCGGCCATCCTGCCGCGACTGACCAGGGAGGATTCGCTGGAGGTCACGGCTGTGCACTCGGTGGCGGGACTGCTGCCCCCGGGTAAGCCCTTGATCGACGTCGCCCCCTATTGCGCCCCGCACCACTCGGCCACGATGCAGTCGCTCGTCGGCGGCGGCCCCGGCATCGCCAGGCCCGGCGCGGTGTCGCTCTCCCATCGGGGCATCCTCTTCCTGGACGAGACTCCCGAGTTCAGCGGCCAGGCCCTCGACGCCCTGCGGCAGCCCCTGGAGGCCGGACATGTCGTGATCGCGCGCAGCGCGGGCGTGGTGCGTTTCCCGGCGAAGTTCCAGATGGTCCTGGCGGCCAACCCCTGCCCCTGTGGCCGCTTCTCCCAGGCGGACGACTTCTGCGAGTGCCCGCCCGCGGCGATCCGGCGCTATCAGGCGCGGCTCTCCGGGCCGCTGCTCGACCGGGTCGACCTCCGCGTGGAGGTGGATCGGATCACCCGCGCCCAACTGACCGAGCGCGGGGCCCGGGGCGAGTCCACCGCGACGGTCGCCGACCGGGTGCACGCGGCTCGTGAGCGGGCCTCGGCCCGGCTCGCCGGCACACCGTGGCGGACCAACAGCGAGATCCCCGGACGGGAACTGCGCAGCCGTTGGTACGCCGCGATCGGCGCCATGGACGAGGCGGAGCGGAACCTGGAACGCGGTGTACTGACCGCCCGCGGACTCGACCGGGTCCTGCGCGTTGCCTGGACCGTCGCCGACCTCCTCGGTCACGACCGGCCCGACGCGACGGACGTCGCCCTGGCGCTGCAACTGCGCACCGGCGTGCCGCGCGGCGTGCCCATGGCCATCGGGGCGCTGACGTGACCGAGAGCGGGGACCCGGCCGGCGAACTGCTGCTCGGCCGGGTCTTCCTCAGCCGGGTCGTCGAGCCCGGGGACGAGGTTGTCGGGCGGTGGGTGCGGGAGTTCGGGGTCGGGGAAGTGGTGCGGCGGTTGCGGGAGGGCGCCGAGCCTCTGCCCAGGGTGAGTCACAAGCGGTGGGAGGGGCTGAGGGCCCGGGGTATGCGGGCCGAGCCCGGTCGGGATCTTGCCGTGGCGCGGGACGCGGGCGTGCGGTTTCTGTGTCCGGGGGACGTGGAGTGGCCCGCGCAGCTCGATGATCTGGGGGACGCCCGGCCCCTGGGGCTGTGGGTGCGCGGGCGGGCCAGTCTGCGGATGTGGGCCCTGCGGTCCGTGGCCGTCGTCGGCGCCCGTGCCTGCACCGAGTACGGCGCGCATATGGCGGCCACCCTCGCCGGCGGGCTCGCCGAGCGGGGATGGGTGGTCGTGTCCGGGGGCGCCTACGGCGTCGACGGTGCCGCTCATCGCGGTGCCCTGGGAGCCGGCGGCGCCACCGTCGCCGTGCTCGCCTGCGGCGTCGACTGGCCCTACCCGCGCGGGCACACCCAGCTGATCAACAGGATCGCGGAACAGGGACTCGTGATCGGGGAACTGCCACCGGGCGACCATCCCACACCCAGCAGATTCATCGTGCGCAACCGCGTGATCGCGGCGCTGACCCGGGGAACCGTCGTCGTCGAGGCCGCCCACCGCAGCGGCTCCCTGGTCACCGCCCGCGCGGCACAGCGCTTGGGCCGTCACACGATAGGGGTCCCCGGCCCGGCCACCAGCGGCCTATCCGCCGGTGTCCACGAACTGCTGCGCGGTGACGCCACCCTCGTCACGGACGCCGCCGAGGTCGTCGAACTGGTCGGCGACATGGGAGAGCTGGCACCCGAGCGGCGCGGGCCCGTCCTGCCGCGGGACCTGCTGGAACCGGCGGCCCGCCGAGTGCTGGCCGCACTGCCCGGCGGACGAGCGGCGCGGACGGACGAGATCGCGCGCGGTGCGCAGACCACCGAGGACGACGCGATCGCGAGACTGTACGAACTCCGCTCACTTGGCTACGTCGAACGACACGGCGACAGCTGGAAGTTGACACGCCAGGCGATGATCTCCGTTCGGGCCAGTCCCGAGCGATGCTGACCGAGCGTGTTCGGCCGTACGGGGGAACACGGACACCCTTGTGAATTCCCCCAGTTGGGGTGTTCGGGTGATCACGTAGAGCGATCGTCATGACCTGGCAGGGCGTCCAGCGGAACGTATCTGCGTACGGCTTGCGCTCCGCCCTTCGCGCACCGCGACACTTCAGTCACGCTACGCTCACGAGGATTCCGGCTCAGACCGGCCCCTCGACACCGGAAGGTCCCCAGATCGGCACCAGCACGACATCAGACCGACAGCTCCCCCAAAGCACCCCGCAATTTCACGGCAGAACGGCACAAGGCAACGAATGCCCCAGCACACCTCCGGGTCCGACCGGGCGGCGGTCCCCCCAGCCGCCCGTGATGGTGGCAGCGTGCGACCGCCCGCTCCCTCGACGCTCGACGAGCTGTGGCGGTCGTACAAGACAACGGGGGACGAGCGCCTGCGCGAGCAGTTGATCCTGCACTACTCGCCGCTCGTCAAGTACGTGGCGGGCCGGGTGAGCGTCGGTCTGCCACCCAATGTGGAGCAGGCGGACTTCGTGTCGTCGGGGGTGTTCGGGCTGATCGACGCGATCGAGAAGTTCGACATCGACCGGGAGATCAAGTTCGAGACGTACGCGATCACGCGGATCCGGGGCGCGATGATCGACGAGCTCAGAGCGCTGGACTGGATCCCGCGCTCGGTGCGGCAGAAGGCGCGGAACGTCGAGCGGGCGTACGCCACCCTGGAGGCGCGGCTGCGGCGGACGCCGACGGAGGCCGAGGTGGCCGTCGAGATGGGGATCGCGGTGGATGAACTCCACTCGGTCTTCAGCCAGTTGTCGCTGGCGAACGTGGTGGCGCTGGAGGAGCTGCTGCACGTCGGGGGCGAGGGCGGCGACGGGCTGAGCGTCATGGACACGCTGGAGGACACCGCCGCGGACAATCCCGTGGAGGTGGCCGAGGACCGGGAGCTGCGGAGGTTCCTGGCGCGGGCGATCAACACGCTGCCCGAGCGGGAGAAGACCGTGGTGACCTTGTACTACTACGAGGGGCTCACGCTCGCCGAGATCGGGAACGTGCTCGGTGTGACCGAGAGCCGGGTCAGCCAGATCCACACCAAGTCGGTGCTGCAGTTGCGGGCGAAACTGGCCGGCTTCGGTCGTTGACCTGGCCGGACGGTGTGGGGTTCCGCGGAGACACTCCCGTTCGCGAGGGTGCCTCCGTAAAGTGGTTGATGTGCCAAGGATTCGAGCGGCCTCCGTGGCCGAGCACCGGTCGATGCAGCGAGCCGCCCTGCTGGACGCGGCGCGATCCCTGTTGTCCGAGGGCGGGACGGAGGCGCTGACCTTCCCCGCTCTCGCCGAGCGGACGGGGCTCGCGCGGTCGTCCGTCTACGAGTACTTCCGGTCACGGGCCGCCGTGGTCGAGGAGCTGTGCGAGGTCGACTTCCCGGTGTGGGCCGCGGAGGTCTCGGCCGCGATGGAGCGGGAGGCCACGGCCGACGGCAAGGTCGAGGCGTATGTGCGGCAGCAGCTCGCGCTGGTCGGGGACCGGCGGCACCGGGCTGTGGTGGCGATCTCCGCGAGCGAGCTGGACTCCGGTGCCCGGGAGAAGATCCGGGCGGCCCATGGTGGGCTCGTCGCGATGATCGTCGAGGCGCTGGGGGAGATGGGGCACGCGGAGCCCCGGCTGGCGGCGATGCTGCTGCAGGGCGTCGTGGACGCGGCGGTGCGGCGGATCGAGCTGGGGGCGGCGGAGGAGCCTTCGTCGATCACGGAGGCGGCGGTCGCCATGGCGTTGCGGGGCGTTCGGGGCTGACGGGCCACCCGGTGCTGGTGGGTTCCCGGCGTTCACGCTGAGGCCGGGGGGTCGCGCAGCCCGGCGCTGCGGGGTGCCGCTGCGCCCACCCGTGCCGCCCCAGCGCCACGACTGCCCGCAGCTGGGACGATGCCGGGTGGTACGGATGCGGCAGCTCCGACGACCCCCGGTGCCACAGACGCGCCCGCTACGACGGCAGCGGCACCCCCAGTACCGGCAGCAGTCTCGACGGGCCCCTGTGCAGTAGCCACGGTGGCAGGAGGGACAGCGGGTCGAGGTAGGTCTCGCCTCGCCTCAGACCCCAGTGCACGCATGTTCCCGTGCCGCAGTGGGACCCGGTCGCCTCCACCGTGCCCACGACCTCGCCTGCCTCCACCTCGTCCCCCTTCCGCACGGCCGCCCGCACCGGCTCGTACGTCGTCCGCAGCGGCGGATTCCCCGTCCCCGTCAGCTCCACCGACACGACCCCCTTCCCCGCCACCCGGCCCGCGAAGGAGACCCGTCCCGCGGCAACCGCCCGTACCGGTGTGCCGGCGGGGGCGGACAGGTCCACGCCGCGGTGGCCGCGGCCGTACGTCGTCGCCGGGGGCTCCCAGCCGCGCAGTACCGAGGGACGTACCCCCACGGGCCATGCCCGGCCGACCGCGGGGACGGTGGGGTCCGGGGCCGGCGCGGCGGGGACGCTCGTGGCGGTCGGGATCAGTCGCGGGACCGGTGCCAGCAAGGCGGCCGCGGTCAGAAGCAGCAGCAACACCAGCCGCCCCAACAACCGCCCGCCTGGCCCCGCGGGCCATGCCGCCACTGTCCTCCACAAGGCCCTCGCCACCCCACTCGCCCTCACACACCATTTCGCTCGCATGCGAGAACCGTCCCCCACCCCCGCCGATCATGGCCGGTATCTGTGGATAACTCCCAGGTTGTGGACAGCGGCGTCACCCGGTGCTCCTCGGGTCCCGTACACTTCTTCTGGCGATCCGGGTCACCGGGTCGACTTCGCACGCCCCGACACGACCACCGGAAACGGTCCGTGTCAGCGCCCCTCGGTCCCTAGTGGCACGGCGCATGTGGGCGTCAGGCGCGGGAGCCGTCCGGTCCCCGCGGCACAACCGAGAAATTCAAGGAGATACGGCCATGGCCGTCGTCACGATGCGGGAGCTGCTGGAAAGCGGCGTCCACTTCGGTCACCAGACCCGTCGCTGGAACCCGAAGATGAAGCGCTTCATCTTCACCGAGCGCAACGGCATCTACATCATCGACCTGCTCCAGTCGCTGTCGTACATCGACCGCGCCTACGAGTTCGTCAAGGAGACCGTCGCCCACGGTGGCACGGTCATGTTCGTCGGCACGAAGAAGCAGGCGCAGGAGGCCATCGCCGAGCAGGCCACCCGCGTCGGCATGCCCTACGTCAACCAGCGCTGGCTGGGCGGCATGCTCACCAACTTCTCGACCGTCTACAAGCGTCTGCAGCGCCTCAAGGAGCTTGAGCAGATCGACTTCGAGGACGTCGCGGCCTCGGGTCTGACCAAGAAGGAGCTTCTCGTGCTCTCGCGCGAGAAGGCCAAGCTGGAGAAGACCCTCGGTGGTATCCGCGAGATGCAGAAGGTGCCCAGCGCCGTCTGGATCGTGGACACCAAGAAGGAGCACATCGCGGTCGGCGAGGCCCGGAAGCTCAACATTCCGGTCGTCGCCATCCTCGACACCAACTGTGACCCTGACGAGGTCGACTACAAGATCCCGGGCAACGACGACGCGATCCGCTCCGTCACCCTGCTCACCCGTGTGATCGCCGACGCCGTCGCCGAGGGCCTCATCGCCCGTTCCGGCGTGGCGACGGAGGGCAAGGGCGAGAAGGCCGCGGGCGAGCCGCTCGCCGAGTGGGAGCGCGACCTGCTCGAGGGCGAGAAGAAGGCCGACGAGGCAGCCGAGAAGCCGGCTGAGGCCCCTGCCGCCGAGGCTCCCGCCGCCGAGGCCGAGGCCCCGGTTGCTGAGGCCCCCGCTGCCGAGGCCCCGGCTGCCGAGGCTCCTGCCGCTGAGGCCCCCGCCGCCGAGGGCGAGCAGGCCTGACACCGTCAGCGTCAGTGTTGACGGCGGGGGCGGTGACATGAACTCCGCCCCCGCCGTTCACCCGTAGGTCGACGGAAGGTCGGCGGCCCCGGCTACTCCAGGGTCCGTAGACCCCGTAGATCTTCGATCTTCCAGACTTCGAGAAAGATTCACAGACTCATGGCGAACTACACCGCCGCTGACGTCAAGAAGCTCCGCGAGCTCACCGGCGCCGGCATGATGGACTGCAAGAAGGCGCTGGACGAGGCCGAGGGCAACGTCGAGAAGGCCGTCGAGGCGCTCCGTATCAAGGGCCAGAAGGGCGTCGCCAAGCGCGAGGGCCGCTCCGCCGAGAACGGCGCCGTGGTCTCCGTCATCGCCGACGACAACTCCTCCGGCGTCATCGTCGAGCTGAAGTGCGAGACGGACTTCGTCGCCAAGGGCGAGAAGTTCCAGGCCGTCGCCAACCAGATCGCGCAGCACGTCGCCGCGACCTCCCCGGCCGACCTCGACGCCCTGCTCGCCTCCGAGATCGAGGCCGGCAAGACCGTCCAGGCGTTCGTGGACGAGGCCAACGCCAACCTCGGCGAGAAGATCGTCCTGGACCGCTTCGCGCAGTACGCCGACGGTTTCGTCCTCGCGTACATGCACCGCACGATGCCCGACCTGCCCCCGCAGATCGGTGTCCTCGTCGAGCTCGACAAGCCCAACGCCGAGGTCGCCAAGGGCATCGCCCAGCACATCGCCGCCTTCGCGCCGAAGTACCTCTCCAAGGAGGACGTGCCGGCCGAGGTCGTCGAGTCCGAGCGCCGCGTCGCCGAGGAGACCACCCGCGCCGAGGGCAAGCCCGAGGCCGCCCTGCCGAAGATCGTCGAGGGTCGCCTCAACGGCTTCTTCAAGGACGCCACGCTGCTCGGCCAGCCGTACGCGCTCGACAACAAGAAGTCCGTCCAGAAGATCCTGGACGAGGCCGGTGTCACCCTGAAGCGCTTCGCGCGCATCAAGGTCGGCATCTGAGTCCGTACCGCGATCGACGCCCCGTCCCGATAGGGTCAGGGGCAGTCGTCGACGGACGACAGCAGATCTGACGAGGAGGCCATTGCCGCGCATGGGATGTGAAACTCACCCGAGCCGGCAGTGGCCTTCTTCGTATGTGCACCACGTAACAAAGGCGGGATCTCGATGACCACCAAGGCCCAGAAGAGCGACGACGGCAAAGTACGCGGCCGGTTTCTGCTGAAGCTGTCCGGAGAGGCCTTCTCCGGTGGCGGGGGCCTCGGCGTCGACCCGGACGTGGTGCACAAGATCGCCCGCGAGATCGCAGCCGTCGTGCGCGACGGCGCGCAGGTCGCCGTCGTCATCGGCGGCGGCAACTTCTTCCGCGGCGCCGAACTCCAGCAGCGCGGCATGGACCGGGCCCGCTCCGACTACATGGGCATGCTCGGCACCGTCATGAACTGCCTCGCCCTCCAGGACTTCCTGGAGAAGGAGGGCATCGACTCCCGGGTGCAGACCGCCATCACCATGGGGCAGGTCGCCGAGCCCTACATCCCGCTGCGTGCCGTACGGCATCTGGAGAAGGGCCGCGTGGTCATCTTCGGCGCCGGTATGGGCATGCCGTACTTCTCCACCGACACCACCGCCGCCCAGCGCGCCCTGGAGATCGACGCCGAGGCGCTGCTCATGGGCAAGAACGGTGTCGACGGGGTCTACGACTCCGACCCCAAGACCAACCCGGACGCCGTCAAGTTCGACTCCCTCGGCTACGGCGAGGTCATCACGCGCGATCTGAAGGTCGCCGACGCCACGGCGGTCACGCTGTGCCGCGACAACAAGCTGCCGATCCTCGTCTTCGAGCTTCTGGCGGAGGGCAATATCGCCCGCGCCGTCAAGGGTGAGAAGATCGGCACGCTTGTGGGTGAGCAGGGCGGTCGGAGCTGACGCTTCGACAACTCCACGAACGAACCCGTCCGGGGGACGGACGGGGCGGACCCTGACCGGGGGATGGACAATGTCCTGCCGGTCGGGAACCGTGCAGGAAGAAGACGCGACGCAGCCGGCCGCCGCCCCACCGAGGAACCGCAGCCGGGCCTTACTCAAGACACGCAGGAGCAAGTGGTGATCGAAGAGACCCTCCTCGAGGCCGAGGAGAAGATGGAGAAGGCCGTCGTGGTCGCCAAGGAGGACTTCGCCGCGATCCGCACCGGTCGTGCGCACCCGGCGATGTTCAACAAGATCGTGGCCGACTACTACGGTGCGCCGACGCCGATCAACCAGCTGGCTTCGTTCTCCGTGCCGGAGCCGCGCATGGCGGTCGTGACCCCGTTCGACAAGAGCGCGCTGCGCAACATCGAGCAGGCGATCCGCGACTCCGACCTCGGCGTCAACCCGAGCAACGACGGCAACATCATCCGAGTGGTGTTCCCCGAACTCACCGAGGAGCGCCGCCGCGACTACATCAAGGTCGCCAAGGGCAAGGGCGAGGACGCCAAGGTGTCCATCCGCTCCGTCCGCCGCAAGGCCAAGGACGCCATCGACAAGCTGATCAAGGACGGCGAGATCGGCGAGGACGAGGGCCGCCGCGCGGAGAAGGAGCTCGACGACACCACGCACAAGTACGTCGCTCAGGTGGACGAGCTCCTCAAGCACAAGGAAGCCGAGCTGCTCGAGGTCTGATGAACGACTCTTCCTGGGGGGCGCCGCCCGGGGCCGGGCAGGCCGGGTACTGGGGGACCTCCGAGCGTGGACCTGTCCAGGGGGCTGCCCCGGCGGGTCCCGCGTACGATGCGCCTCAGGCGCAGCACACTCGCCCCATGCCCATCGTGCCCGACGTACCCGCGTATGGCGGAGACCAGGATGACGACCGGGGGGCCGCTCGGCTGAGTGGCCCCTTGTTCCACGGTCGGTCGCCGCAGTCGCGGCCTCATGACATGCCGCAGGCGCGGCCCTCAGAAGCGGCGCCGCAGAATCCGGAGCCCATGCACGACGCCCCGCAGCCGGCGCCCCCGCCGCAGAAGAAGAGCGCGGGGCGCGACCTGGGTGCGGCCATAGGGGTCGGCGTCGGGCTGGGCGTGGTCATCGTCGCCTCCCTGTTCGTCGTCAAGGCCGTGTTCGTCGGCGTCGTTGCGGTCGCCGTCGTCGTGGGCCTGTGGGAGCTGACCAAGCGGCTGGAGGAACGCAAGAGCATCAAGGCGCCGCTCGTCCCGCTCGCCCTCGGCGGTGCCGCCATGGTCGTCGCCGGATACGTCCGGGGGGCCGAGGGCGCCTGGGTGGCGATGGCGCTGACCGCGCTGGCGGTACTGGTCTGGCGGATGACCGAACCGCCGGAGGGCTACCTCAGGGACGTCACCGCCGGTGTCTTCGCCGCGTTCTACGTACCGTTCCTGGCCACGTTCGTCGCGATGATGCTGACGGCCGACGACGGCCCTTGGCGCGTCCTGACGTTCCTGCTGCTCACGGTCGTCAGCGACACCGGTGCCTACGCCGTCGGCTGGCGCTTCGGCACGCACAAGCTCGCCCCGCGCATCAGCCCCGGCAAGACCCGCGAGGGCCTGCTCGGCGCGGTGAGCTTCGCGATGGTGGCGGGCGCGCTGTGCATGGAGTTCCTGATCGACGACGGCACCTGGTGGCAGGGCCTGCTCCTGGGCCTCGCGGTCGCCGGCAGCGCCACGCTGGGCGACCTCGGCGAGTCGATGATCAAGCGGGACCTGGGCATCAAGGACATGGGCACGCTGCTGCCGGGGCACGGTGGGATCATGGACCGGCTGGACTCGTTGCTGCCGACGGCTCCGGTGGTGTGGCTGCTGCTGGTGCTGTTCGTGGGATCGGGCTGAGCGCACGGTCACTGTCTGGGAGCCCCCGTTCTTGTAGAGCGGGGGCTTCTTGATGTGTGGGACGATTTCGGTGTACGGCCTCAAAGGCACCCAAAGGGGGTCATCATGGCCATCATCCGAGAGAGCGTCGACGTCGATCGAACCCCGGCCGATGTCTACGCGTATCTGACGGACCCCGCTCACCTGCCGGAATGGCAGCTCAGCGCGGTCTCGGCCGAACCACTGGACGAGGGTCCGCTGCACCCCGGCTCCCGAGTCCGGGTCACCCGGCGGGTCGGGAACCGTGAGGTTCCGATGACCGTGCAGTTCGATGAACTCGACCCTCCGCACAACTGGGATCTGCACGGCATCGACGGCCCCGTCCGCCCCCGTACCCACGGTGAGATCGAGCCGCTGGACGACGGGCGGCGTTCCCGCGTGACGATCGACATCGACTTCGAGGGGCACGGCCTGGGCAAGCTCCTGGTGCCGCTCGTGGTCCGCCCCCAGGTCCGCAAGGAGCTCCCGCGCGACGGGCAACTCCTCAAGGACCGCCTGGAGCACAGGACCGACTAGCGGCCCTGGCTACGACGTACAGACGTCCTTTGTCTCGTCCGGGTCGCAGCCGGTGAGGAGCCCGGCGGTGAGGGCGAGAGCACCCTTGTCCACAGTGGAGCGGGCCACATCAGTGGATCTGCGACACTGGACGGGTTATGCCTGCACCCGGAGAACTCACTTTCGTCGCCCCGCGCGGAGCCAAGAAGCCGCCGCGGCACCTTGCCGATCTCACGCCCGCCGAGCGTAAGGACGTCGTCGCGGCTGTCGGGGAGAAGCCGTTTCGTGCCAAGCAGCTCTCGCAGCACTACTTCGCGCGGTACACGCACGACCCCGAGCAGTGGACCGACATCCCGGCCGGTTCGCGGGACAAGCTGCGCCAGGAGCTGTTTCCCGAGCTCATGACCGTCGTACGGCATCTGTCGACCGACCAGGGCGACACCCGTAAGACGTTGTGGCGGCTGTTCGACGGGACGCTGGTCGAGTCGGTGCTGATGCGGTATCCGGACCGGGTGACCATGTGCATCAGCTCGCAGGCCGGGTGCGGGATGAACTGTCCCTTCTGCGCCACCGGGCAGGCGGGTCTTGACCGGAATCTGTCCACTGCCGAGATCGTCCATCAGATCGTGGACGGGATGCGTGCGCTGCGGGACGGGGACGTGCCCGGTGGGCCCGCTCGGCTCTCCAACATCGTCTTCATGGGGATGGGCGAGCCGCTCGCCAACTACAACCGGGTCGTCGGTGCGATACGGCGGCTCACCGATCCCGAGCCGGACGGGCTGGGGCTGTCGCAGCGTGGGATCACCGTCTCGACCGTCGGGCTCGTGCCGGCCATCAACCGGTTCGCCGACGAGGGCTTCAAGTGCCGGCTCGCGATCTCGCTGCACGCCCCCGACGACGAGCTGCGCGACACCCTCGTGCCCGTGAACACACGGTGGAAGGTGCGCGAGGTGCTGGACGCCGGATTCGACTACGTCGAGAAGAGCGGCCGTCGGCTGTCCATCGAGTACGCCCTCATCCGCGACATCAACGACCAGGCCTGGCGTGGTGACCGGCTCGGGCGGCTGCTCAAGGGCAAGCCCGTGCATGTGAACCTGATTCCGCTGAACCCGACGCCCGGGTCGAAGTGGACGGCCTCCCGGCCCGAGGACGAGAAGGCGTTCGTCGAGGCCATCGCCGCGCACGGTGTGCCGGTGACCATCCGGGACACCCGTGGGCAGGAGATCGACGGGGCGTGTGGGCAGCTCGCGGCGACCGAGCGGTAGTCTGAGCGCCGTAGGTACATCTTCATATTCCGACAGGGGAGCGCCACAGCGCTGAGAGTGCGGCAATCGGGCCGCAGACCCTCTGAACCTCGCCCAGGTCATTCTGGGTAGGAAGTTCGGTCATCACTCAAGCTGTTGCGCCCTGCCCGGGAGCCGATGAGAGGGCTCCCGGGCAGGGCCGCGTCTCTTCCTGGTCAACCCCAGGAGGAATCAAGTGAGCATCACCAGGAAGGCCACGGTCTTCGTCGTCGGGCTCGGCCTCGTCACGCTGTCCGCGTGCGGGTCCGCCGACTCGGGCAGCGACAATGGCGGATCCAAGACCGTCACGCTCGTCAGCCACAACTCGTGGGCCGTCTCCAAGGGCGTCCTCGCCGCGTTCGAGAAGCAGTCCGGGTACAAGGTCAAGGTCCTGGAGGACGGCGATGCCGGGCAGGCCGTCAACAAGGCGATCCTGACCAAGGACAACCCGCAGGGCGACGTCTTCTTCGGCGTCGACAACACCCTGCTGTCCCGGGCGCTCGACAACGGGCTGTTCCAGTCGTACGACCCCAAGGGCTCCGACCTGATCCTGCCCGAGTACCGGGTCGACCAGGACAAGCACCGGGTCACTCCCATCGACACCGGCGACATCTGCGTCAACTACGACAAGGCCTACTTCAGCGAGCACAAGCTGACCCCGCCGGCGACGTACGACGACCTGATCAAGCCCGAGTACAAGAACCTCCTCGTCACCGAGAACGCCTCCACCTCCTCGCCCGGCCTCGGCTTCCTGCTCGGCACCGCCGCCAAGTACGGCGACGGGGGCTGGGAGGGCTACTGGAAGAAGCTGAAGGCCAACGGCGTCAAGGTCGTCGACGGCTGGGAGCAGGCCTACAACGAGGAGTTCTCCGGCTCGGCCGGCGGCAAGAAGGCCAAGGGCGACCGGCCGCTCGTCGTGTCGTACGCCTCCTCCCCGCCCGCCGAGGTGATCTACGCCGACCCGAAGCCGAAGACGGCGCCGACGGGTGTCGCGATGGGTACCTGCTTCCGGCAGTTCGAGTACGCGGGCCTGCTCAGCAACGCCAAGAACGCCGAGGGAGGCAAGGCGCTCCTCGACTTCCTGCTGACCAAGGAATTCCAGGACGACATGCCGCTGAACATGTTCGTCTACCCGGTGCGGGAGGCCGCCCAGGTGCCGCCGGAGTTCACGAAGTACGGCCCGCAGGCCAAGAACCCCGAGACCATGGACCCGGCGAAGATCGCCGACAACCGTGACGACTGGGTCAAGTCGTGGACCTCGCTCGTACTGAAGTAGCCCCCCGGAAGGCGGCCACGAAGCGCGCGGCGGTGCGGCTCGGCCTCATCGCCGTGCCCGTCGCGTTCTTCGCGGTCTTCTTCGCCTACCCCGTCGCCGCGATCGTCGCGCGCGGTCTGAAGGTCGACGGGGTGTGGCAGTTCGGGCGCCTCACGGATGTGCTCGGGGAGTCCGACATCCGGCACGTCCTGTGGTTCACCACCTGGCAGGCGCTCGCCTCCACCGCGCTCACCCTGCTGATCGCGCTGCCGGGCGCCTATGTCTTCGCCCGCTTCGACTTCCCCGGCAAGAACGTCCTGCGGGCCGTGGTGACCGTCCCCTTCGTGCTGCCGACGGTCGTCGTCGGTACGGCGTTCCTCGCGCTCGTCGGCCGGGGCGGGCTGCTCGACGAGCTGTGGGGCGTACGGCTCGACACCACCGTGTGGGCCATCCTGCTGGCGCATGTCTTCTTCAACTACGCCGTCGTCGTACGGACGGTGGGCGGGCTGTGGTCCCAGCTCGACCCGCGGCAGGAGGAGGCCGCGCGGATGCTGGGAGCGTCCCGCTTCAGGGCCTGGCGAACCGTCACCCTCCCGGCGCTCGGGCCCGCCGTGGCCGCCGCCGCGCTCATGGTCTTCCTGTTCACCTTCACCTCCTTCGGTGTGGTGCAGATCCTCGGCGGACCGACCTTCTCCACCCTCGAAGTGGAGATCTACCGCCAGACCTCCGAGATCTTCGACCTGTCCACCGCCGCCGTCCTCACGATCATCCAGTTCCTCGCGGTGGCCGCGATCCTCGCCGTGCACGCCTGGACGGTACGGCGGCGGGAGAGCGCCCTGCAGCTGGTCGACGCGGCGGTAACGGCTCGGCGGCCGCGCGGGGCCGGTCAGTGGGCGCTGCTGGCCGGTGTCCTTGCCGTCATCGCCGTACTCCTGCTGCTGCCGCTCGCCGTGCTGGTGCAGCGGTCGCTCGATGCCCCCGACTTCGGCTACTACCGGGCGCTGACCAGCGCCGACGGCGGGGTCTTCCTGGTCGCGCCGATCGAGGCGATCGGCAATTCGCTCCAGTACGCCGTCGTCGCCACCCTGATCGCCGTGGTGATCGGCGGTCTGGCTGCCGCCGCGCTGACGCGGCGGGACGCGGGGCGGTTCGTGCGGGGTTTCGACGCGCTGCTGATGCTGCCGCTCGGGGTGTCGGCGGTGACGGTCGGGTTCGGGTTCCTGATCGCGCTGGACGAGCCGCCGCTGGACCTCAGAAGTACGTGGATCCTCGTGCCGCTGGCCCAGGCGCTGGTCGGGGTGCCCTTCGTCGTACGGACCATGCTGCCCGTGCTGCGGGCCGTGGACCAGCGGCTGCGCGAGGCGGCGTCGGTGCTGGGCGCCTCGCCCTGGCGGGTCTGGCGCGAGGTCGATCTGCCGATGGTGCGGCGGGCGCTGCTGATCGCGGCAGGGTTCGCCTTCGCCGTGTCGCTGGGCGAGTTCGGGGCGACCGTGTTCATCGCGCGGCCCGACAACCCGACGCTGCCCGTCGCCGTGGCGCGCCTGCTGGGGCGGGCCGGCGAGCTCAACTACGGCCAGGCGATGGCCCTTTCGACGGTGTTGATGGTGGTGTGCGCGGTGGCGCTGCTGGTCCTGGAGCGGCTCCGCACGGATCGGACGGGGGAGTTCTAGATGCCCAAGACTCCGCAGAGTCTTTTGAGCCTGGCGGGTGCGACCGTACGTTTCGGCGGGCGGCCCGTGCTCGACGCCGTCGACCTCGATGTCGCCGAGCACGAGATCGTGTGCGTGCTCGGGCCGAGCGGCAGCGGCAAGTCGACGCTGCTGCGGGCCGTGGCGGGGTTGCAGCCCCTCGATGCCGGGCGGGTGTCACTCGACGGGCATGACCAGGCCGGGGTGCCCGCGCACAAGCGGGGTGTCGGGCTGATGTTCCAGGACCATCAGCTGTTCCCGCAGCGGGACGTCGGCGGCAATGTGGCCTTCGGTGCCCGGATGCATGGCGCGTCGAGGGCCGAACAGGGCGAGCGGGTACGGGAGTTGCTCGACCTGGTCGGACTGCCGGGGGCGGCCGGGCGTGCCGTGGCCTCGCTGTCCGGGGGTGAGCAGCAGCGGGTCGCGCTGGCCCGTGCCCTCGCGCCCCGGCCGCGGCTGCTGATGCTGGACGAGCCGCTCGGGCAGCTCGACCGCTCGCTGCGGGAGCGGCTCGTCGTCGAACTCCGGGAGCTGTTCGGGCGGTTGGGCACCACCGTGCTGGCCGTGACGCACGACCAGGGCGAGGCCTTCGCGCTCGCCGATCGGGTCGTGGTGATGCGGGACGGGCGGATCGCCCAGAGCGGGACGCCGCTGGAGGTGTGGCAGCGGCCGGTGGACGAGTTCGTGGCCCGCTTCCTCGGCTTCGACAACGTGGTCGAGGGCACCGTCGCCGGGGAGGCCGCGGACACGCCCTGGGGCAAGCTGCCGGTCGGCGAGGGCGCCGCGCAGGGCACGCGGCCGCTGCTGGTCCGGCCGGCCGGGGTGCGGCTCGTGGCCCCCGACGCGGGCCTGCGCTGCACGGTCGCCGCGCGGACGTTCAAGGGGACCCATGTCGCCGTGCACCTTCAGCCGGAGGGCGCCCCGCGCCTGGAGGCGGCGTGTGCGCTGCGGGACGCGCCCGAGGTCGGGGACGTGGTCGGGGTCGAGTTCGACGCGGCCGAAATTGTCGTGATGGGCTGATCACCCCGCGCATAGGGTGCCGGGCATGACGCTGCTCGCACATGAACGCTACTGCGACGAGATCGTCCACCAGGTCGGCCTGCTGAGGTCCCTGGTGACCTCCGGCGCCGATCTGTCGGCCACCGTGCCGACCTGCCCGGACTGGTCGCTGGAGCAGCTCGTCCGGCACATGGGCGGGGCCCTGCGCTGGGTGGAGCTGATGGTGCGGACCCGGTCCCAGGAGGAGATCCCGGAGAAGACGGTCCCGCTGCACGGCGGCCCGGACGAGCAGGGTGACCCGGCCGCCCTGGACGCCTGGCTCGCGGAGACCGGTGAGCTGGTCGTGGCCGCACTGCGCGAGGCCGGGCCCGATGCCAAGGTGTGGGGCTGGGCGGGGGGCCACACCGCCGGGTTCTGGGCCCGCCGTATGACGCACGAGATCACCATCCACCGAGCGGACGCCGCCCTCACGGCCGGGCAGCCGTACGAGGTCGCGCCCGACATCGCCGCCGACGCGATCGACGAGTGGCTCCAGATCATCGAATGGGCCCAGCGGACGCTGCCGTACGATCCGGCGAGGGATCTGCGCAGGCCGGGGAGCATTCACCTGCACGCCACGGACGGCAGCGCCGTGCTCGACGCCGAGTGAAGCGAGATGGGGGCACCCCCGCCCGAAGGGTGGGGGAGGCTGATCGATGTCTCCGGAGACGTCATCGTCTGGCGGCGCGGGCACGAGAAGGCGACCGTCGCGCTGAGGGGGCCGCTCACCGCCGTACTGCTCGCCTTCTACCGCCGGCTGCCGCTGGACAGCCCGGACGTGGAGGTGCTCGGCGAGCGGGAGCTGCTGGAGTTCTGGCTGGCGCGGGCCAGTTTCTAGCGCGGCGGGCGGCGGCGCTATGCTAAGGTTTCGGCGTTGCAGTTGTGGTACCCATGAACCTATGTGCGCCTGACGGGAATGCTTTCCATCGGGCGCATTATTAGTTTTCCGGCATCTCCGGATGGGGCCTCTGCCTACACCAAGGAGAATGTCATGGCACAGGGAACCGTGAAGTGGTTCAACTCTGAAAAGGGCTTCGGCTTCATCGAGCAGGACGGCGGCGGCCCCGACGTCTTCGCCCACTACTCGAACATCGCGACCCAGGGCTTCCGTGAGCTCCAGGAAGGCCAGCGGGTCTCCTTCGACGTCACGCAGGGCCAGAAGGGCCCGCAGGCGGAGAACATCGTCCCCGCCTGATAGCCGGACGCGTATCCGCTCACCGGGGTCCGCACCGCCATGGTGCGGACCCCGGTTTGTGCTGTTTCAGGAAGGCAGAAAAGCCGCATGCCCCGCAGGCCCCAGAAGTCGAACCGGCGCGCCTCGTCGCCCGCACCGTCCGTGTCGCCGCCGAGGGAATTCCGGCTGCCGGAAAGCACGACACCCGCACTTCCCGCCGTCGATGACTTCGCCGCTCTGGACATGCCGGCGGGGCTGCTGAAGACGCTCGCCGCGCAGGGCGTGACGACCCCCTTCCCCATCCAGGGCGCCACCCTGCCCAACTCGATCGCGGGCCGTGACCTGCTCGGGCGTGGGCGTACCGGCTCCGGCAAGACGCTCGCCTTCGGTCTGGCGCTGCTGGCGCGCACCGCCGGACTGCGGGCGCAGCCCAAGGCGCCCCTCGCTCTGGTGCTGGTGCCCACCCGTGAGCTCGCCCAGCAGGTGACGGACGCGCTGACCCCGTACGCGACGGCCGTGAACCTCCGGCTGGCCACCGTGGTCGGCGGGCTGTCGATCACCAAGCAGGCGGCGACGCTGCGGCGCGGCGCCGAGGTGCTCGTGGCGACACCCGGCCGGCTCAACGATCTCCTGGAGCGCGGCGACTGCGTGCTCGGTGATGTGCGCATCACGGTGCTGGACGAAGCCGACCAGATGACCGACATGGGCTTCCTGCCGCAGATCACCAAGCTGATCCAGCAGGTACGGCCCGATGGGCAGCGCATGCTGTTCTCGGCCACGCTGGACCGCAATATCGACCGGCTCGTGCAGCGGTTCCTGACCGACCCCGTGGTGCACTCCGTGGACCCGTCGGCGGGAGCGGTGACGACCATGGAGCACTACGTCCTCCATGTCCAGGACGAGACCGACAAGAAGGCCGTCACCACGCGCATCGCGGCCCGTGACGGGCGGGTCATCCTCTTCATCGACACCAAGCGTGCCGCCGACCGGCTGACCAAGCGGCTGCTGGCCGTCGGCGTCCGCGCGGCGGCGCTGCACGGAGGCCGCTCGCAGCCGCAGCGCAATCGCACCCTGGAACAGTTCAAGAGCGGTCATGTCACCGCCCTGGTGGCGACGAACGTCGCGGCCCGGGGCATACACATCGACGACCTCGACCTCGTCGTGAACGTCGATCCCCCCACGGACCACAAGGACTACGTCCACCGCGGCGGCCGCACGGCCCGCGCCGGCGGCACCGGCAGCGTGGCCACCCTGGTCCTGCCCGACCAGAAGCGGGACGTCACCCGGCTCATGTCGGACGCGGGCATCCGCCCCCGGACCTCCCGCATCACCTCCAGCGACCCGGAACTCGCCGCCATCACCGGCGCGCGCGAGCCTTCCGGCGTGGCCGTCACGATCGAGGTCCCACAGCCGGTGACTTCGGCGGCGTCCGGCGCGGAGGGGAAGACCGCCTCCAGGTCCGGCCGACGGTCCGGCGGCCGACGCCGGAACGGGGGCGGGGGCGAGGCTGCCGCCGCGGTTGGTTCTTCCAGCAGGGCGGGAGGCCGCGGCTCGGGACGGCGGGCCGCGGGTGGGGCGGCCGGGTCGGGTGGATCCTCTGCGGACGGTGTGCGTGGGGCTGCTCGGCGGCCGGTTTCCGGCGGATCGGCGGGCGGTGCGACGACCGGTTCCGGCGTCGGCTCCGGCTCACGTTCGGGCGTCGCTTCCGGCTCCGGCTCCGGCAAGACCGTCCGTGGCGGCTCCGGTCGACGGGCGAAGAGCGGGGGAGGCACGGGCGACGCCGGTGGGGCGGGTGGCCGTAACTCCGAGCGTCGGGGCGGCGGTCGGGGCTCCGAGCGTCGGGGTGGCCGTCGTACTTCTGCCACCTAGGGCGTACGTCCGCGGTTCGGGCCGGGCGCCTGCCATGTGGTGCCGCTGATACCGGGGGCGTGACCGGCCAGGTGTGGACGACGCAGGCCCGCCCCCGGAGACGGGGACGGGCCGTGTCGGTGTCGCTGGGTGGGGTTGGTCAGCGGTCGCTGCTCGCCCCGCGTCGGCGCAGGCCGAAGAAGACCGCGCCGCCGCCGAGGGCGACCAGGCCGACGGCGATGCCGGCGATGAGGCCGGTGTTGGAGTTCGCACCGGTCTCGGCGAGGTTGGAGTCACCGGCCGCCGGGGACGGGACGCTGCTCACGGGGGGAGTGCTGTCGCTCTCCGACGGGGTCGGGGTCGGCGAGTCGGTCTCCTCGGCCGGGGTCGAGGCGGGGGCCGACGGGGTCGGGGTGTCGGAGGCCGGAGGCGGCGTCTCCTCCTCCTTCTTGCAGGCCGTGGACGACGTCGTCAGGTTCGGCTTGATGTCCGCGTCGACATAGCCGGCGGCCTTGACGTGGATCCGGTACTCGGCGTTCGGCTTCCAGTTCTCGGCGAAGGTGATGGTGACACCCTCGCGCGAGCCCTTGACCTCCTGCTCGCCGACCTTCTTGAGGTCGGCGCCGTTGTTCTGCAGGAAGACGCTCACGGTCGCCGGGACACCGCTGGGGTCCACGTCGGTGACGGTGATGATGCCCTTGTCGCCGTCGCACTTGGCTTCGGCGGAGAATTCACTGATGTCGCACGCGAGCGCGGTGCCCGAGACGGAGAGCGCGAGCGCGACGGACGCGGAGGCGACACCCAGAGCGCGCACGGAACGCGCGATGGTACGGCGGCGGTTTATGGACACGTTTGTCCTTACGGGAGTTGCACCACTGAGGGGGGTTCGGAGGAGCCGGTGACATGTCGCATCACCGCCCCCAGGAGACTCACAGGTTTATAAGCGTGGCATAAGCACTGTCAACGCGTATGCAGCACCCCCGCGTTGGCTTTGCCGTCTTATTAACCGCCCAGACGTTTCAGCGCCTCCGGGGCCTCCTCGATCCGGTCGACCAAGGCGATCCGCGCCTCCATCGACCGCTCCCGTGCGAGGGACTTGAGCAGCGGCCAGGCCGGCAGCCGCTCCGTCCAGTGCGTGCGGTCGACCAGGACCATGGGGGTGGGCTCACCGCGCGACTCGTAGTAGTTCGGCGTCGCGTTGTCGAAGATCTCCTGTACGGTCCCGGCGGCGCCCGGCAGGAAGACGACACCCGCGTTGGAGCGGGCCAGCAGGCCGTCCTCGCGGGTGGCGTTGGCGAAGTACTTGGCGATGTGCGAGGCGAAGGGGTTCGGCGGCTCATGGCCGTAGAACCAGGTGGGGATGCCGACGGAGCTGCCGCCCTTGGGCCAGCGGGCGCGCACCTCGAAGGCGGCCGAGGCCCAGTCGGTGATCGAGGGCGTGAACCCCGGTGCCTTGGCGAGGAGTCGGAGGGCGTCGGTGAGCATGTCGTCGTCGAGCGGGGCGGCGTACGCGCCGAGGTTGGCCGCCTCCATCGCGCCGGGGCCGCCGCCGGTGGCGACCGTGAGTCCGGCGCGGGCCAGCTCCCGGCCGAGCCGCGCGGCACCCTCGTACGCCTGCGTGCCGCGCCGCATCGCGTGGCCGCCCATGACGCCCACCACCCGGGCGCCGGAGAGGAGTTCGTCGAGGGCGTCCGAGATGGAGTCGTCGTGGATCGCACGGAGCATGGAGGCGTAGACGTCGCGGTCGGCCTTGGTCCGCTGGAACCAGGCGTAGGCGTGGGCGTCGGGGGTGTTCTCGTAGCCGTCCGCGAGGGAGGCGAAGAGTTCGTCGGGGGAGTAGACCAGGCCGCGGTACGGCTCGAAGGGGAGGTCGGGGACCGGTGGGAAGACCAGGGCGCCGCCGGTGCGTATCTTGGCGGCCGCCTCCTCGCGCATCGGACAGCCGAGGAAGACGGCGCCGGCCGTGTCCGCGGTGAGCAGTTCGCGCGTACGGTCCGTCAGGTCGACTGCCTGGATACGGAATCCGGCGAGGGAGCCGCGCGCCGAGACGGTCGCGTCGAACTCCTCCAGGGTCTCTATCTCACGGTCGTCGTGGTGGGCCGCATGGGCGGGCATCGTCTGCACCCGCCCATGCTAGGCACCGTGTCCCGCGCGGCGGTTGTCAGCCCTCGATGGCCGACGGGTCCATCCACACGACCTCCCAGGTGTGGCCGTCGAGGTCGTCGAAGGCGCGGCCGTACATGAACCCCATGTCCTGGGTCTTGGGCGAGGCGGTGCCGCCGGCGGCGACGGCCTTCTCGACCAGCTCGTCCACCTTCGCGCGGCTCTCGGCACTCAGACAGATCAGCACCTCGCTGGTCTTCGTGGCGTCCGCGATCTCCTTGTCGGTGAAGGTCGCGTAGAACGGGTGCTTGAGCAGCATCGCGACGATGGTGTCGCTGATGACGACGGACGCCGCGTTCTCGTCGCTGAACTGGGCGTTGATCGAGTAGCCCAGCTCCGTGAAGAACTTCTTCGAGGCGTCGAGGTCGTTCACGGGCAGGTTGACGAAGATCATCTGCTGGTAGGCGGGGGCGCTCATCGTGGTCTCTCCCATCGGGGTGGTTGCTGTTCGGTGGGGTAGACCGGGGGGTCGGGCGGAACTCATCGCCGGGACCGAGATTTTTTTTCGTACGGGTCTTCAGCGCTCGGGGCTCGGGCTCGATGCTCAGTTCGCCAGGGGCAGCGCGGCCAGTTCGGCCACGATCAGGGTCAGCGGGCCGAAGACGGCCAGCAGGGCGCCGACGCGCAGGGCCGCCGCCCGGCGCAGCATCGAGGTGGGGGCGCCCAGGCGGAGCAGCGCGGCCGTGGTGTCGGCGCGGGCCTGTCTGGCCTCCACCGCGGAGATGACCAGGGTGGCCACGGTGCAGCCGGTGATCACGATGGCGGCGAGGGTGGAGAGGGGGCCCACGGTCGCCGAGGCCCGGTCGGCGGAGAGCGGGGCCATGGCGTACGCGGCGGAGGCCACGGCGCAGACGACGCCGAGCGGGCGGCCGATGCGGGTGGCTTCCGCCATGAGGCCGCGGCCGGCGAGCAGGCGGAGCGGGCCGGGGCGTACGGACTGGAGGAGGCGGCCGCAGAGGTGGACCAGGCCGGGGGCGGCCAGGGCCAGGCCGAGGGCGGTGAGGATCCAGCCGAGGAGGACTCCGGCGGGACCGGTGGGGAGGGCGGAGGGGAGGGTGAGGGTGGTGTGGGCGGCGCCTGCGCGGCTGGCGTAGGTCTCCACGGCCAGGCCCGCCGTGAGGAGGGTGATGCCCCAGGGGAGGGCTCTGGGGGCGGGGCGGGGGGTGAGGGGGTCGGGCATGCCGTCCGTTGTGTGGCCCGGCGTGGACGGGGTGCCGTCGGTTTCGGCTGGAGCGGGGATTGGTTCGGCCGCCCGCGCTTGCGGGGTGCCGCCTCTCTGCGGGACGGGCGCCGCCACAGCGGCACGACCGCCCGCGGGCCGCGCCTGACTCGACCGGACCCCGAAGCGGCCGTACGGTCCGGACGTCCCGATCCCCTTCGGGCGCAGCGTCACCGCCACCACCCCTGATGCCACCCCCGGCGTCAGCGCCAGCAGGGTCAGGGCGGCCGGCAGGGGCAGGGGGCTGTCCGCTGCCAGGAACTGGGCGGCCGCGCCGTCGAAGGGCATGCCGGTGAGGTCGCCCCGGAGGTGGAGGAAGACGAGCAGGGCCAGCATCGAGCCGAGGGTGCACGACAGGGCCGTGGTGGTGGCCGAGACCAGCATCAGGCGGGCCGGGCCGAGGCCGATCGCCGCCAGTCCGGGGCGGGGCTTGGTGCCGGGGTCCGTGCGGGCCACCGCCACCGCGAGGTGGATCGTCGCGGCCAGCGGCGGCACGCACCAGGCCAGGCGGAGCGAGGACGCGGCGGGGGAGTCCGGGTGGGACATGGCGTAGCCCAGGGCGGACAGCAGCAGGAAACCCGTGCCGGCCGACCCCGCGGCCACGAGCAGGCGGCGCAGCTGTACGGCGGGCCGGCCGCCGCGGGTCAGGCGGAGAGCGAGCACGCGGCCCGGCCTTCCGCCTCGGGGACGGGGGGCAGGTGCACCGTGTTCACTCGGCGTCCGTCGAGGAGCGCGACGGTGCGGTCGGCCAGGACTGCCGTGTCCGCGTCATGGCTGGCCAGGACGACGGTGACGCCGTGCGAACGCGCCGCCGTCGTCAGGGTGCGCAGCACCTGGGTGCGGTCGGAGCGGTGCAGGGGAGCCGTCGGCTCGTCGGCGAACAGGACCATCGGCGAGGGGGCCAGAGCACGGGCGATGCAGACGCGCTGACGTTCGGCCTGGACGAGCTGGTGCGGGCGCTTGCGGGCCGCCTCGCCGACGTCGAGGCGCTCCAGCCACTCCAGGGCGGCCGTCCTGGCCCGGCGGCGGCTGGTGCCGCGCAGCATCAGGGGGAGGGCGGTGTTCTCCCAGACGTTCAGCTCCGGGACGAGCGCCGGGGTGGGGTCGACCCAGGCGAAGCGGTCGCGGCGGAGCCGTTCGCGGGCCACCGGACCCATCGTGTGCACCGGCACGCTGTTGAACCAGACCTCACCCCGCCGCGCCTTCGACAGGCCGGACAGACAGCGCAGCAGGGCGGTCTTGCCGCTGCCGCGCGGACCGATGACGGCGAGGACCTCGCCCTCCTGGACACCGAGCGAGACCCCGCTGAGCGCGGGCGAACCGTCGTCGTACGAGAAGTGCAGGGCGCGTGCCCAGAGCACGTCGTTGTCCGGCGGGGCCACCATGGGCGTACACCTCGGTTCTGATCGTCATTTCTTCTTGCCAATCCCCCTTGCGGGGGAACGAAGGCAGGACCGATCGGTTACAGGGGCACGCTAAGGAGCCGGGGGCGGATCGCCGGACAGCACGCGGCCCGGGTGCACCGTTCTCACTCGTACGGGTGCACCCGGGCCGGGGACATTCGGGGCCGTGGGCTACAGCTTGGTCCACGCCTCCGCGAGCGTTCCGCGCAGGATCTGCTCGATCTCGTCGAAGGTCTCCTGGTTGGAGATCAGCGGCGGTGCGAGCTGGACGACCGGGTCTCCACGGTCATCGGCACGGCAGTACAGGCCGTTCTCGTACAGCTTCTTGGAGAGGAAGCCGTACAGAACGCGCTCGGTCTCCTCGTCGTTGAAGGACTCCTTCGTGTGCTTGTCCTTCACCAGCTCGATGCCGTAGAAGAAGCCGTTGCCGCGGACGTCGCCGACGATCGGAAGGTCGTACAGCTTCTCCAGGGTCCCGCGGAACGCGGCCTCGTTGTCGAGGACGTGCTGGTTGAGGCCCTCGCGCTCGAACAGGTCGAGGTTGGCGATGCCGACGGCCGCGGAGACCGGGTGGCCGCCGAAGGTGTAGCCGTGCAGGAAGGTGTTGTCGCCCTTGTAGAACGGCTCGGCCAGACGGTCGGAGATGATGCAGGCGCCGATCGGGGAGTAGCCCGAGGTCATGCCCTTGGCGCAGGTGATCATGTCCGGGACGTAGCCGAACTTGTCGCAGGCGAAGGTGGTGCCCAGGCGGCCGAAGGCGCAGATGACCTCGTCCGACACCAGCAGCACGTCGTACTGGTCGCAGATCTCGCGGACCCGCTGGAAGTAGCCGGGCGGGGGCGGGAAGCAGCCGCCCGCGTTCTGCACCGGCTCCAGGAAGACCGCGGCGACGGTGTCCGGGCCCTCGAAGAGGATCTGCTGCTCGATCTGGTCGGCGGCCCAGCGGCCGAAGGCCTCCGGGTCGTCGCCGAAGAGCGGGGCGCGGTAGATGTTGGTGTTCGGGACCTTGTGCGCGCCCGGGACCAGCGGCTCGAAGGGGGCCTTCAGGCCCGGCAGGCCGGTGATGGACAGGGCGCCCTGCGGGGTGCCGTGGTAGGCCACCGCACGCGAGATCACCTTGTGCTTGGTGGGCTTGCCGACCAGCTTGAAGTACTGCTTGGCGAGCTTCCAGGCGGTCTCCACCGCCTCACCGCCGCCGGTGGTGAAGAAGACCTTGTTGAGGTCGCCCGGCGCCTCGTCGGCCAGCCGCTCCGCCAGCTCGACCGCCTTCGGGTGGGCGTAGGACCACACCGGGAAGAACGCCAGCTCCTGGGCCTGCTTGAAGGCGGTCTCGGCCAGCTCGACACGGCCGTGGCCGGCCTGCACCACGAACAGGCCGGCGAGTCCGTCGAGGTAACGCTTGCCCTTGTCGTCGTAGATGTAGGTGCCCTCGCCCCGGACGATGGTCGGGACGGGCGCCTTCTCGTACGAGGACATGCGCGTGAAGTGCATCCACAGGTGGTCGTACGCGGTCCTGCTGAGGTCCTGAGGGGTGTTGGTGCTCACGGTTATCGGGTCCTCACGGTTATCGGGTTCCCCACATGTAGGTCTGCTTCTTGAGCTTGAGGTAGACGAAACTCTCGGTCGAGCGCACTCCCGGGACGGCCCGGATGCGTTTGTTGATGACGTCCAGGAGGTGGTCGTCGTCCTCGCAGACGATCTCCACCATCAGGTCGAAGGACCCGGCGGTCATCACCACGTACTCGCATTCGGACATGGCGGCCAGCGCGTCCGCCACGGACTCCACGTCGCCCTCCACGTTCACGCCGACCATCGCCTGCCGGCGGAAGCCCACGGTGAGCGGGTCCGTGACGGCGACGATCTGCATGACGCCCTGGTCGAGCAGCTTCTGGACGCGCTGGCGCACGGCCGCCTCGGACAGGCCGACGGCCTTGCCGATGGCGGCGTACGGCCGGCGGCCGTCCTCCTGAAGTTGTTCGATGATGGCGAGGGAGACGGCGTCCAGCGTGGGGCCGCCGCCGTTCCTGGACTCGCGGGAGTCCCTGTGCTCTGCGCTTCGACTGGCCACGACGTCACTGTGCACGACGTCTCGACAGTTCCGCAAGGCCGGGGCGATGAAATTCGTTGTTTACGTGACTGAGGGCTGCGGATTTCGCAGAAGTGGGGGGAGTGGGGGTGTTGAAAACGTGGGCCTGCCGATTAGGGTGGGTGTCTCAGAGAGTGGACAGCCAGAACCCTCAGAACACCTGACAGGAGGCCGGCAGTGAGCACCGAGCTGCGTCGTCTGCGCAACTACATCGACGGTGAGTTCCGGGACGCCGCCGACGGACGGACCACCGAGGTGGTCAACCCCGCGACGGGCGAGGCGTACGCGACCGCGCCGCTGTCCGGGCAGGCGGACATCGACGCCGCGATGGAGGCCGCCGCACGCGCCTTCCCCGCCTGGCGTGACACGACCCCCGCCGAGCGCCAGAAGGCCCTGCTGAAGATCGCGGACGCGTTCGAGGAGCGGGCCGAGGAGCTCATCGCGGCCGAGGTGGAGAACACGGGCAAGCCGATCGGGCTGACCCGCTCCGAGGAGATCCCGCCGATGGTCGACCAGATCCGCTTCTTCGCGGGCGCCGCGCGGATGCTGGAGGGCCGCTCGGCCGGTGAGTACATGGAGGGCCTGACCTCCATCGTGCGCCGTGAGCCGGTCGGCGTCTGCGCGCAGGTCGCGCCGTGGAACTACCCGATGATGATGGCCGTATGGAAGTTCGCCCCGGCGCTCGCTGCGGGCAACACGGTCGTCCTGAAGCCGTCGGACACCACCCCGGCCTCCACCGTCCTGATGGCCGAGATCATCGGCTCGATCGTGCCCAAGGGCGTCTTCAACGTCGTCACCGGCGACCGTGACACCGGCCGGCTGATGGTCGAGCACCCGACTCCGGCGATGGCCTCCATCACCGGCTCCGTGCGGGCCGGCATGTCGGTCGCCGAGTCGGCGTCCAAGGATCTCAAGCGGGTCCACCTGGAGCTGGGCGGCAAGGCGCCGGTCGTCGTCTTCGAGGACACCGACATCGCCAAGGCCGTCGAGGACATCTCCGTCGCGGGCTTCTTCAACGCCGGTCAGGACTGTACGGCCGCCTGCCGCGTCCTCGTCCACGAGGCGATCCACGACGAGTTCGTCGCCGCGCTCGCCAAGGCCGCCGCCGACACCAAGACCGGGCAGCCGGACGACGAGGACGTGCTCTTCGGCCCGCTGAACAACCCCAACCAGCTCAAGCAGGTCGAGGGCTTCATCGAGCGGCTGCCGGCGCACGCGCGCGTGGAGGCCGGTGGCAAGCGGGTCGGTGAGAAGGGGTACTTCTTCGCGCCGACCGTCGTGTCCGGGCTGAAGCAGGACGACGAGATCATCCAGAAGGAGGTCTTCGGGCCGGTCATCACCGTGCAGTCCTTCTCGGACGAGTCCCAGGCCGTCGCGTGGGCGAACGGCGTGGAGTACGCGCTGGCGTCGTCCGTGTGGACCAAGGACCACGGGCGGGCGATGCGGATGTCGAAGGCGCTGGACTTCGGGTGCGTGTGGATCAACACGCACATTCCGTTGGTGGCTGAGATGCCGCACGGCGGGTTCAAGAAGTCCGGGTACGGCAAGGATCTGTCGGCGTACGGGTTCGATGACTACACGCGGATCAAGCATGTGATGACTTCGCTGGACGCGTAGTTCTTTTGCCCGCGGGTGCGTGGGGGCTGGTCGCGCAGTGCCCCGCGCACCTGTACCCGGCGTGATCGACAGGGTGTCCGGTCGGGGCCCTTCTGCTCGACGGGGCGTCCATTGCCCGGCTGTTGGTCGCGACGGCATGCTGCGGCAATGGCCCTCCCCGCGATGAACTCCCCGCTCACCCGCCGGAATCTGCTGCGCGCCCTCGGTGGGGGCGCGTTGGCCGGCGGGGTCGCCGGATGCGGTGTGCGGCCCGCGTACGTGTCGCCCGCCGACCGGGCCGCCACCGATGTCTCCAGCACCGACAAACGGCTGACCTGGGCCAACTGGCCGCTGTATATCGACACGGACGACGAGGACGAGAGCCGGCGGCCGACGCTGGAGGGGTTCGAGGAGCGTACGGGGATCTCCGTCGACTATGTCGAGGAGATCAACGACAACGACGAGTTCTTCGGCAAGATCAGCCCCTCCCTGATGAACCATCAGCGCACCGGGCGCGATCTCATCGTCATCAGCGACTGGATGTGCGCCCGGTTCGTACGGCTGGGCTGGGTGCAGGAACTCAACCGCTCGCGCCAGCCGAACGTGACGAAGTACCTGGACCCGCTGCTGCGTTCACCGGCTTTCGACCCCGGCCGGAAGTTCACCGTGCCGTGGCAGTCCGGCATCACCGGCATCGCCTACAACCGCCGTCGGCTGGGCCGGGAGATCCGCCGTGTCTCCGACCTGTGGGCGAGCGACCTGAAGGGCCGGGTGACCCTGCTCTCCGGTCTCGACGAGGCCTTCGCCCTCCTCATGCAGGGCAACGGCGTCGACATCACCCGCTGGACGGCGGACGACTTCCACACCGTCTGCGACCAGGTGGAGAAACAGGTCGGCCGGGGCCAGATCCGTCGCTTCACCGGCAACGACTACATCAAGGACCTCTCCAGCGGCGACGTCCTGGCCTGCCAGGCGTACTCCGGCGATGTCATCCAGCTCCAGGCGGACGACCCCGACATCCGCTTCGTCGTCCCCGAGGAGGGCGCCGAGCTCTGGTCGGAGTCCCTGATGGTCCCCAACCTCGCCCGCCACAAGACCAACGCCGAGCGGCTGATCGACTACTACTACGAGCCCGAGGTCGCCGCGGAGCTGGCGGCCTGGGTCAACTACGTCTGCCCCGTCCCCGCCGCCCGCGACGTCCTGGCCGCCGCCAAGGACAAGGAGACGGCCGCCCTCGCCGAGGACCCCCTGATCTTCCCGGACACGGCGATGCGCGAACGGCTCGTCATCGCGCGGGACATCACGTCGGAGGAGCGGGTGGGGTTCGCGAAGCGGTGGAACGCGATCGCGGGGTTGTAAGGGCGTCGGCGGCGGGCCGCGGTCGGATGGCGGAGGTGTGGCTGCGGTGGGTGTCGTCGGCGGGTTCGGTACCGACCGCCCGGGCGACGTCGTCCCCCGCCCCGAGCGCCGGATCATCGGCCGGTCGTAGCGCCGTCAGAGCCCAGCCCTCGCTGAGCCCGCCCCCCACCACCGCTCCCTCACGCCCCAACCCCCCGACGATGCACAGCCGTCCGCCCCACCATCGCCGCCAGTTTCCGCAGTCGCCGCCAGTCCAGTCGGGGTCCGCGCTGCGGGACGCCGGGGCGTTTGCGGGGGACTCGGACGCGTAGGGCGCCGGGGAGGATGCGGCAGTGGACCGGGGCCGGTAGGACGTGGGCCTCGCCGTCGATGCCGGCCTCGATCTCCGGGCGGTCGGCGTCGATGACGACGTCGGGTGCGGTGAGGATGGTGAGGCCGCTCGGCGCCGGATCGAGGAGCAGGGCCGCGGCCTCCGCCGCGCTGTCGACCCTGATGGCGAGGACCCCGAGCACGGCCGCGTCGAGGCGGTCGCGGCGGCCCATCCCGAAGGGGTCGCCCGTGCGATAGGGGTTGTTGCTGACCAGCACGGCGTGTGGGGCGTCCAGCGTCCGCCCCGCCGCCCGCGCCGTCAGTCGCGCGCCCTGCTGGCGGGTGAGCAGGTCGGGCAGCAGTTCCAGGCTGGTGCCGATCTTGTCGTCGCGGTAGGAGGGGCTCTGCACGATGGCCGCGTACGCCCCGAAGGACGCGTTGTTGACGAAGGGCCGGTCGCCCGCGTAGCCGAGGTCGACGCGCAGCTCGACGCCGTCGGTCAGTGCGTCGAGGCAGGTGGACGGGTCGTCGCGGTCGAGGCCGAGGTCCATGGCGAAGTGGTTGCGGGTGCCCGCGCTGATCACCAGGAACGGGATGTCGTACGCCACCGCGATGGCCGCGACCAGCGCCTGCGTACCGTCACCGCCCGCGACGCCCAGCAGGTCGGCGCCGTCGGCCACGGCCTTGCGGGCCAGGGCGGTGACGTCCTCGTGCTGCTCGGGGTCGAGGAGGATGACCTGGGCGCCGAGCCGCTCGGCCTTCTCCTTGAGGGTGAAGCGGCCCACCTTCCCGCCGCCCGAGCGGGGATTCATGATCAGGTACGGCCGCCGGGGCGGCGCCGCCTTCCGGCCCCGCATCACCCGCACCCGCGGATGGCCCGTGCCCCGCAGCGCGTACCGGCCGCTCCACACGGCCACCGTCCACAGCGCCACGGACGCGAGCAGCGCCCAGAACAGGGTGGCCGCGAACAGCGCCAGGACGGCGGCCGGTACGGCCACGGCCACGACGCCCGCCGCCCAGCGCAGCGGTCCGCGCAAAGTCAGCGTCCACCACACGGCGACCGCGCTGAGTCCCAGGCCCGCCACGCCGGCCACCAGCAGCAGCACGCCGTAGACCCCGCCGTAGGCGAGCGGCGCGAGCACCGCGAGCCCCGCCGCCACCAGCGCCGTACGCGCCGCCCACCGCTGCCCCCGGTAGGCCCGCTCGCTCAGGTCCAGGCCCATGTGTCCTCCCTCGTCGGCGACATCGTAGGCCCACGTCGGCCATGAGGGCTCCTTCGAGGGCACCCACTTTTGAACGCGTTCAACTCGCGGCGTACGCTGCCCCCATGAGCGACCCAACGAGTGACAGAGCCGCCCTGCTCAAGGGCATCCGCACATGGCTGGCCCTCTTCGTCGTCTGCCTGGTGCTCAGCGGCGCCACGGCCTTCCCCCTCGTCCATGAACTGCGCTGGACCGAGGACCTGTTGCGCGCCCTGTCCGTGCCGGACCACCTCCCCGCCCTGATGGAGTGGATCGCGCGCGTCCGGCACGGACTCGACACCGCCGACGCCGACCACCCCTTCCTCCTCTACGGCACCGACTGGCTGGCCTTCGCCCACCTCGTCATCGCGGTCGCCTTCTACGGCCCGTACCGCGACCCCGTCCGCAACATCTGGGTCGTCGAGTTCGGGATGATCGCCTGCGTCGGCATCATCCCGCTCGCCCTGATCTGCGGGCCGATCCGTGGCATCCCCTTCTGGTGGACGGTGATCGACATGTCGTTCGGCGTCTTCGGGGTGATCCCGCTGTATGTCGTGCGGAAGAAGATCAAGCGGCTGGAGGGGCTCGCGGCTCCCGCTCCCGTCAGCGGTTGAAGGCGGGGAAGGCGAAGCGTCGGGCGATGGCCTCGCCGTCGCCGCGGGCGTCGGTCGAGTTGACCGAGTAGACCACGGTGCGCGACAGATCGCGGGTGGCCGCGAGGACGGTGTGGTAGCCGGGCCGGGAACCCGTCTTGGCCCAGACCGTCCGGCCGTTCAGCTTGAACGGCGAGAAGGGTGCGCCCATCGTGGCACCGGGCACGTCCGGCACCGCGAACATCTCCGTCAGCTGCGGCTCGGGCACGACACGCCCCCGGAACACGCCGGTCAGCAGCCGTTCGAGGTCCGCGGTCGTCGAGATCATGTCTCCCGCCGCCCACCGGTCGGACATGTTCCAGTCGGTCACGTCGACCAGCTTGCCGTCGAGCCACTCGTAACCGCGGTTGTGCGGACCGTGGACCCGGGGGTCGGGGCCGTCGGGGAACGACGTGTGCCGCATGCCGAGCGGCCGGAAGATCCGTACGGCCGCCTGGTGGGCGTAGGAGTCGCCGGTGACCTTCTCGATCAGCATGGCCAGCACCGTGTAGTGGATGTTGCCGTAGTCCTGCCGCTCGCCGGGCCGGGACGCGGGGCCCTTGGCGACCGACGCGGCGACGACCTCCTCCGGCGTCAGGGTCTCGAAGCGGTGCGGGTACATCTCCGCGGTGGTGTCGCCGAGGGACGCCCCCGGCTGAAGCCCGCTGGTGAAGTTCAGCAACTGCTGTACGGTGATGGGCTCGAAGGCGTCGGTCAGCAGGCCGGGCAGGTACCGCTGCACGGTCCCGTCGAGCGATATCCGCCCCTCGGCGGCCAGTTGCAGCGCGATCGCCGCCGTCACGACCTTCGTGGTCGAACCGGCCCGGAAGCGGGCGTCCTCCAGCGCCCGAGCCCCCGTTCTCATGTCCCGCACCCCGGCCGCCCCGTGCCAGCTCCCCTTGCCGCCCACGCGGATCAGCGCGGCCGTGGCGTCATGGTCCGGCAGGCCCGCGAGCGCGGCGCACAGGGCCTCGACGTCGGGGCCGTCGGGCGAGGCGGCCTCGATCGCCTCGGCGGAACAGGAGGAGGCGGGCCGCGCGGAGGCCGTTCCGGCCAGCGGCAGTGCGGTGAGGGCCAGGGCGAGGGCGGAAGTGAGGAGGGCGGGCAGGGGGCGTACGGGCATCAGCTGCTCCGGAGATGTGGGTGGAAGGTTCGTCCGTGATCAGCCTCGGGGTGGGACGGGTCCGACCGGATCGTCAGTGAGGAGGGCCCCCGACCCTGGAGAAGCCCGGAGCAAATGGCATACGGAACAAGGGAGTTGTGAGGGATCGCCCCTACGGGAGCCGCGGTCGAAAAAAGTGTTATCGCCGCCCCCTTCACCGCGTCTCCACTCGTATCCCCCCATCCCCCACACCCGGAGCCGCGCCCATGTCCCGCCCGTACCGGAAGCGGAATGTGACCTCCGACATAGCCAACTGTGCAGGTCGGGCCGAGAGTGTGCGTGCGGGCAGCGCATGAGCCGGGAGAGGACGTACGTGGACGAGCGAGCCGGCCGGCAGTGGCGTTCCACCATCGCGGCGGCCCAGGCCGGTGACCGGCAGGCGCTGGACGAATTGGTCGAGGGCTGGCTGCCGCTGGTCTACAACGTGGTCGGGCGGGCCCTGAACGGCCACGCCGATGTCGACGACGTCGTCCAGGAGACGATGCTGCGCGCCGTCGACAACCTCGGCTCGCTGCGGGATCCGGACAGCTTCCGCTCCTGGCTCGTCGCCATCGCCATGCGGCAGATACGGGACCGGGCGCGGCGCCGGCAGCCCGCGCGCCTGGATGAGTCGGCCGCGCACGAGGCCGCCGACTTCGCCGAACTCACCGTGCTCCGGCTCCAGTTGGAGGGGCAGCGGCGCGAGGTCGCGGAGGCGGTGCGCTGGCTGGACGACGAGGACCGGCAGTTGCTGTCGCTGTGGTGGCTGGAGGTCGCCGGTGAGCTGAGCCGGCGCGAGCTGGCCGCCGCGGCCGGGATCAGCCGGCAGCACGCCGCGGTGCGCGTCCAGCGGGTGAAGGAGCGGCTGGAGACCGCGCGCGGCATCGTGCGTGCCCTCGACGGCGCCTGTCCCGATCTGCGCGAGCTGACCGCCCGCTTCGACGGCCGCCCCGACTCGGTCTGGCGCAAGCGGCTGGCCCGGCACATCAGGGGCTGCGGCTACTGCGGCGACACCCGCGAGGCCGTCGTACCGGCGGAGCGTCTCCTGGTCGGCCTCGCGCTGGTGCCGATCCCGGTCGGCTTCACCCTCTCCCTGGCCCTCGGCGGCAAGACGGCGGTCGCGGCGACTTCTGTCGGCTGGTCCGCCAAGATGCTCGCGGCCCTCACCCAGCCCGCCGTGGCGGTCACGGCCGGCGCGACCCTCGTCGCGGGCGGCGCCTATGTCGTCACCGACACCCCGGACGCCCCGCCCCCGCGCGCGGCCACCACTCCCACGGCGGCGAGCACCGCCCGGCCGCCCTCGCCCACGGTCTCTCCGTCGGCGACACCGTCACCCTCGCCGACCCGGAAGGTCGAGCTGTACGGCACCGTCGTCGACGCCGTCGACCGGGCCCCCGACCCGAACGCCGAGCCCGCCGCCCTGCCGCACCGCCCCGAGTCCGGCATCACCAGCACCGGCGGCCACCACGCCGTGATGAACCACCGCGGTGACAGCGTGACCCTCACCGGCCAGGGCTATGTCCTCGTCCGCTGGCAGATCTCGCCGCAGTACCGGGCGGGCAGCCTGGTCATGCCGGCCTGGACCGGTCTGAAGGGCGAGCTGTTCCACGTCGCCTCCGGCGGCGGCCGCCGTATGGACGACCGGACCAGCGACACCGACGCCTCCGCCACCGGCATGGGCAACTCGACCACCGGCTACGCCGTCCCGCCGCCCGGCACCCAGCAGATGTGGCAGAACGAGTACTTCTACCTCGACGGCAGCGTCACCCTCGTCCAGAACGAACGCGGCGCCGACTACGGCCTCAGCGTCTTCCCCTCGGACTGGGACGAGGCGGACAAGGACATCAACCAGGGCCCGCCCGACGGCGCGGTCCGCTACGGCCTCGTGCGCGACACCGGCAAGGACGACACACCGGTACCGCAGTACGTCACGCGCGAGACCCCCGCGGACGCGGCGACCGTGGCTCAGCGGTCCCGCGTGTAGCGAGCAGGACTTCGAGGCGGTTGGTGGTGATCGAGTCGACGCCGAGGTCCAGCAGGCGGCGCATCGAGCGCCGGGTGTCCGGGGTCCAGACGGACAGCAGATGGCCGCCCCGGTGGACGCGCTCGGCGAGGGCGTGGTCGACCAGGCCGAAGCGGTAGTTGAGCCAGCGCGGGCGCACCACGTCGAGCAGCGCGGGGCGCGGCGGCGCCAGCGTCGTCCAGGTCAGGGCGATCTCCGCGGCCGGGTCGGCGGCGCGCACCGCGAGCATGGCGGAGGCGTCCGCGCAGTAGTACACGCCGTCCTCGGCCCCGCACGCCCGCACCACGTCCACGATCCGACGCGCCGCGCGCACCTCCGACGTGCCCGGCAGATCGAGCATCACCCGGGTCCCGTCGCACACCGCCAGGGCCTCCTCCAGCGTCGGCACCCCGCCGCCCGTCAGCCCCCGCACCTCGGCCGCCGACAGCGCGGCCAGCGGCCGTTCCTGCTCCCATAGCCGTTTCAGCGTCTCGTCGTGCAACAGCACCGGCACACCGTCCTTGGTGAGCCGTACGTCGATCTCCACGGCGTCCGCGCCCAGGGCGAGCGCGGAGCGCAGGGAGTCGAGCGTGTTCTCGCGGACACGGTAGGGGTCGCCGCGGTGGGCCACGGCGGTCACGTTCAGCATGGGGACATTGTGGTGGGTCAGGGCGCGAGCCAGGCGGCGGTGTACGTGTCGATCTCGGCGCTGATCCGGGCCTTGCCCGCGTCGTCCAGGAAGGACGCGTCGACGGCGTTCTTCGCGAGGCCGGCCAGTCCGCGCTCGTCGAGGTCGAGGAGGCGGGCGGCGACGGCGTACTCGTTGTTGAGGTCGGTGCCGAACATCGGCGGGTCGTCGGAGTTGATGGTGACGACGATCCCGGCCCGCACGAACTCCTTTATCGGGTGCTCGTCGATGGTGCGGACCGCGCGGGTGGCGATGTTGGAGGTCGGGCACACCTCCAGCGGGATGCGGTGCTCGGCGAGGTGCGCGAGCAGCTTCGGGTCCTGCGCCGAGCTGGTGCCGTGCCCGATGCGCTCGGCACGCAGGTGGGTGAGCGCGTCCCACACCGTCTCCGGTCCGGTCGTCTCACCGGCGTGCGGCACGGAGTGCAGCCCCGCGGCGATCGCGCGGTCGAAGTACGGCTTGAACTGCGGCCTCGGTACGCCGATCTCGGGCCCGCCGAGCCCGAACGACACCAGCCCCTCCGGTCGCACCCGGTCCTCGGTGGCGAGCCGCACGGTCTCCTCGGCGGATTCGAGCCCGGCCTCGCCGGGGATGTCGAAGCACCAGCGCAGCACCGTCCCGAACTCGGCCTCGGCCGCCTTGCGGGCGTCCTCGATCGCCGCCATGAAGCCGAGTTCGTCGATACCGCGGCGGGTGGAGGAGAACGGGGTGATGGTCAGCTCGGCGTAGCGCACCTGCTGGCGGGCCAGGTCGCGGGCCACCTCGTAGGTCAGCAGCCGGACGTCCTCCGGGGTGCGGATGAGATCCACGACCGACAGATAGACGTCGATGAAGTGCGCGAAGTCCGTGAACGTGAAGTAGTCGACCAGGGCCTCGGGGTCGGTGGGGACCTTGGAGTCGGGGTGGCGGGCGGCGAGTTCCGCGACGATACGGGGGGAGGCGGAGCCGACGTGATGGACATGCAGTTCGGCCTTGGGCAGTCCGGCGATGAAGGAGTGCAGATCGCGCGGGGCGCGTGCGTCGACGAGACGGTCGGTCAAGGTCCCTCCCCGGGAACGGCGTCCGCGGCCTGGTGGGACGGCTCGGCGGGACGCGGGTGATCGGCTGATCGCATGTGGGGCCATCGTATGCAGCGGGGGCGAGGGCGGGCGCGGACGGTGGGGACACCGGCCGCCGGAGCGCCGGTGGCCAGGCCTTAGCATGGCGGCACGAACGACCCAGGGGGGACATGACATGACGGACACCGCGCAGCCCGGCGGGGAGGCCGGGGGAGGCCACGACCCGTGGGCGCCGCCCGAGGACAGGCCGTCGCTGGACAAGAACCCGGCGCCCGGTGACACGCCGCAGCCGCCGTCCGTCCACGACCAGGCCACGGTCGCCTCGATGCCGTCCGACGGTTTCGCCGCTCCCGGCGACACGCCCCCGGCGGGCCCCGGCCCGGGCTACGGCTACCCGCCGCCCGGCGCCGCAGTGCCGCCCCCGCCCATCGCCCCCACCGGCCCCGGCGCCCCGGGCGGCTATGGCTACCCCGGCTACCCGGGCTACGGCTGGCCCGGTATGCCGATGCAGCCGCAGAACGGCATGGGCGTCGCTGCGCTGGTGCTCGGCATCCTGTCCTGCTGTCTCTTCTGTCTGTACGGCGTGGTCTCCGTCGTGCTCGGCATCCTCGCCGTGGTCTTCGGCATCAAGGGCCGCCGCAAGGCGGAGCGCGGCGAGGCCAACAACCACGGCCAGGCCCAGGCCGGGCTGGTCACGGGCATCATCGGCCTCGTCCTCGGCGTCCTGGTGATCGTCCTGATCGCCATCGGCATCACGGCCGCGATCAACTCGGACGAGTACGACGAGGACTACTACGGCGCCTTCCCGGCGGCCCCGGTGTCCGTCGCGGCGGTCCGCTGAATCCCTGGCATGTACAGGGCGCTTACGATGCCCTGACTGTCAACGAGGGGAGAGCAGTTCATGTCCGACGCCAATCCCGGAGCCGGTGGATTCGGGCCGCCGCAGCCACCGCAGCAGCCGGGCCCGGGGTACGGCTACCCGTCGTCGGGCCCGCAGCCCGGCCCGGGGTACGGCTATCCGCCCGCCGGCCCGCCCTACCCGGGGGCCTACCCTCCGGGGCCCGGCTACGGCATGCCGATGCAGCCGAGCAACGGGATGGGCACCACCGGACTGGTCCTGGGGATCATCGGCCTGGTGTGCAGCCTGACCTTCTTCCTGTGGTTCTTCGGCGTCATCCTCGGGATCCTGGGGATCATCTTCGGCGCGATCGGCCGGGGCAAGGCCAACCGGGGCGAGGCCACCAACAAGGGGGCGGCGACCGCGGGCCTGGTCTGCGGGATCGTGGCCACCGTGATCCTGCCGGTGCTGGGCTTCGCCATCTTCGCGAGCGTGATGGGCGGGCTGTGAGGCTCCGCGCTCGGTGACGTCGAGGGGGTCGGCCGACAGGCCGGTCGGCCCCTCAGACCCCGCCCGACCCGCCCCGCAACCGCCCCCGAGCCACCATCAACGCGAACCCCAGCAGATTCGGCCCCCGCCACCGCTCCGGATCCCCGGCCGCCAGCCCGATCCCCCACACCCGGTCCACGGGGCTCGCCTCCACCAGCACCCGCTCCCCGGTGCCCAGCAGAAACTCCCGCAGCTCCGGATGCGCGGAGAACTTGTGCACCGACCCCTCCACGACGATCCGGAAGCGCTCCCGCTCCCACATCGCGTCGTCGAAGCCACGCACCAGCCGCCCGGCCTTCTTGGCCTGCGAGGGATGCCCGGCGTCGAGCACCTGCCGCTCCGCCTCCGCGTCCCCGAACAGCCGTGCCTTCTCGGCCATCATCCAGTGCTCGGCGGTCGCGTAGGAGATCCCGTCGACCTCGAACGGCGCCTGCCACCACTGGCTCAGACAGCTCGCGCCCACCCTGCCGTCGGGCAGCGGACGGTGTCCCCAGAAGTGGAGGTACTTGACCCTCGCCCCCGCGCGGACCTCCTGGATCAGGACATCCCAAGAATCGATCTTCGTCATGTGGCCGAGTCTTGCAGGCGCCACCGACACTCCGTCCTTGGTTTTCTATGCCGACTCGACACCTGGTCGACAGATTTCGTCGCGTAACCAAAAGGCAACAACGGAATCACTTGTTGGAGTCCATCTGCTCTGCCAGGATCGGCACTCAAATCGAGCCTGAGCCACGCCGACCCCGTAAGGGGCACGGAGGGAGCGACATGCACAACCCGGGCACCGCCACCCCGGCACGATTCCCGGCCCAGGACCGCTTCGCGGACGGCGCGCAGTTCATCGCGGGCCGGTCGGTGAAGGGGACCTCGGGACGTACACACGCCGTCGTCGACCCTGCCACAGGCGAGGAGGTGTACACGTACGACCTGGCCGGTGCCGATGATGTGGATGCCGCGGTCGGCGCGGCGCGCGAGGCCTTCCCGGCCTGGGCCGCCGCCACGCCGGGTGAGCGCTCCGACGCCCTGCACCGCTTCGCCGCCGTCCTCGCCGAGCGTGCCGAGGATTTCGCCCGTGCGGAGTCCCTCCAGTGCGGCAAGCCGCTGAAGCTGACGCGTGAGTTCGACGTCCCGGGGACCATCGACAACATCGCCTTCTTCGCCGGTGCCGCCCGCCATCTCCAGGGGCAGTCCGCGGGGGAGTACTCCGGGGACCACACCTCGTACGTGCGCCGGGAGCCCATCGGTGTCGTCGGGTCGATCGCGCCCTGGAACTATCCCCTCCAGATGGCCGCCTGGAAGATCCTCCCGGCCATCGCCGCGGGCAACACGATCGTGCTCAAGCCCGCCGAGCTGACCCCGCTCACCTCGCTCCTCTTCGCCCAGGCCGCCACCGACGCCGGGATCCCGGACGGGGTCGTCAACATCGTCACCGGGACGGGCAAGGAGGCCGGTGAGCGTCTCGTCGGGCATCCCGACGTCGCCATGACCTCCTTCACGGGCTCCACCGCCGTGGGCAAGCGCGTGGCCGAGATCGCCACTGCCACCGTGAAGCGCATCCATCTCGAACTCGGCGGCAAGGCCCCCTTCGTCGTCTTCGACGACGCCGATCTCGAAGCCGCCGCCCACGGCGCCGTCGCGGGCTCGCTGATCAACACCGGGCAGGACTGCACGGCCGCCACGCGCGCGTACGTACAGCGACCGCTCTATGAGGCGTTCGTGGAGCGGACCGCCGAGCTGATGGAGAGCGTCCGGCTCGGTGACCCGTTCGCTCCGGGCACCGACCTCGGGCCGCTGATCTCGCACGTCCAGCGTGAGCGGGTCGCCGGGTTCGTCGAGCGTGCGCGTTCCTACGCGCGCGTGGTGACCGGCGGCGAGGCGCCCGGGGGCGATCTGGAGAAGGGCGCCTTCTACCGCCCCACCCTGATCGCCGACGCCGCCCAGGACACCGAGATCGTCCAGTCCGAGATCTTCGGCCCGGTACTGGTCGTGCTGCCGTTCGACAGCGACGATGACGGGATCCGGCTGGCCAACGACACCCCGTACGGACTGGCCGCCTCCGCGTGGAGCCGGGACGTCTACCGGGCGAACCGGGCCACGCGCGAGATCAAGGCCGGATGCGTGTGGGTCAACGACCACATCCCGATCATCAGCGAGATGCCGCACGGCGGCTACAAGGCGTCCGGCTTCGGCAAGGACATGTCCGCGTACTCCTTCGAGGAGTACACCCAGCTCAAGCACGTCATGTTCGACAACACCGCGGTCGCCGCGAAGGACTGGCACCGCACCGTCTTCGGGGACCGATAGCCAGATCAGCAGGAACGGCCGGGCGCCCGACCCGCGCCCGGCCGTCCCCTCTCCCGAAAGGGCACCAAGCGCATGGAGCAGTACGAGCCCGACCGCCTCTCCCCGGCCCAGGTGGCCGCCATGCGGCGCAGCCTCCGTAACGGCAGGGCCGCGATGACCCGCCGTTCCCTGCTGCGCGCTTCCGCGGGCGGCGCGCTCGCCGTGGGCGGGCTGGGGACGCTCAGTGCCTGCGGCATCCCCGCGGCCGGCAAGACCGAGGGCGGCACGTCCTCCGAGGACCACTCGGCCAAGGAGAAGCAGGTCAACTTCTCCAACTGGACCGAGTACATCGACGTGGACGACAGCGGCAAGCGGCATCCGACGCTGGAGGAGTTCGCGAAGCGGACCGGCATCAAGGTCAAGTACACCGAGGACATCAACGACAACAACGAGTTCTTCGGCAAGGTCAAGCCGCAGCTCGCCGCGGGCCAGGACACCGGCCGGGACATCATCGTCCTCACCGACTGGCTGGCCGCCCGCTTGATACGCCTCGGGTGGGTCCAGAAACTGGACCCCTCCAATCTGCCGCACGCCTTCGCCAATCTGTCCCAGCAGTTCCGCGATCCCGACTGGGACCCGGGACGGGCGTACTCGTACCCCTGGCAGGGCATTTCGACGGTCATCGCCTACAACAAGAAGGCGCTCGACGGCGTCGAGGTGAAGTCGCTCTCCGACCTGCTCGACAACCCCAAGCTCAAGGGCCGGGTCGGGCTGCTCACCGAGATGCGCGACACCATCGGCATGACGCTGCTCGACATGGACAAGGACCCGGCGAAGTTCACCGACGACGACTACGACGCGGCGGTCGCCCGGCTCCAGAAGGCCGTCGACAACAAGCAGATCCGCCGGTTCACCGGCAACGACTACACCTCCGACCTCAGCAGCGGCGACTTCGCGGCCTGTCTCGCCTGGGCCGGTGACGTCGTACAGCTCAAGGCCGACAGCCCGGACATCGACTTCCTGATCCCGGACAGCGGCTACATGACGTCGAGCGACAACATGCTCGTCCCCAACAAGGCCCGTCACAAGACGAACGCCGAGCGGCTCATCGACTTCTACTACGAGCCGAAAGCCGCCGCGGAGCTCGCCGTCTACATCAACTACGTCTGTCCCGTGGACGGCGTGAAGGAAGAGCTCGCGAAGATCGACGAGGACGCGGCGAACAACCCGCTGATCCTCCCCGACAAGGCCATGCAGGCCGCCTCTCGCGCCTTCCGCTCACTGAGCTCGAAGGAAGAGACGGCCTACGAAGAGAAGTTCGCGAAGCTCACAGGGGCGTGATGACACCATGACCAACGACACCAGCGGCGACGTCCGCCTCTCCGGCATAGCCAAGACCTACGGCTCCTTCACCGCCGTGCACCCGCTCGACCTGACCGTCCCGCAGGGCTCCTTCTTCGCCCTGCTCGGCGCCTCCGGCTGCGGCAAGACCACCACCCTGCGCATGATCGCGGGCCTGGAGGAACCTTCCGCCGGCACCGTCCACCTCGGCGACCAGGACGTGACCGCGCTCCCGCCCTACAAGCGGCCGGTCAATACCGTCTTCCAGTCCTACGCCCTCTTCCCGCACCTCGACATCTTCGAGAACGTCGCCTTCGGGCTGCGCCGGCGCGGCATCAAGAGTGTGAAGAAGCAGGTCGGGGACATGCTGGACCTCGTCCAGCTCGGCGAGCAGGCGCGCAAGAAGCCGCACCAGCTCTCCGGCGGCCAGCAGCAGCGCGTCGCCGTGGCACGCGCGCTCATCAACCACCCCAAGGTGCTCCTCCTCGACGAGCCCCTCGGCGCCCTCGACCTCAAGCTGCGCCGCCAGATGCAGCTCGAACTCAAGCGCATCCAGACCGAGGTCGGCATCACCTTCGTCCATGTCACGCACGACCAGGAGGAGGCCATGACGATGGCCGACACGGTCGCCGTCATGAACGCGGGCCGGGTCGAGCAGCTCGGCTCCCCGACCGACCTCTACGAGAACCCGCGCACCACGTTCGTCGCCAACTTCCTCGGCACCTCCAACTTCATCGAGGCCGAGGTCGACTCCAAGAGCGGCGACGACGTCGTACTGAAGGCGGGCGGCGGCAAGCTGCTGCTGCCCGGGGCGCGTTGCAGCGCACCGACCACGACCGGCGGCAAGGTCCTGGTCGGCGTACGCCCGGAGAAGATCTCCCTGGTCCCCGCCGAGGAAGCCGGGGAGATACCCGAGGGCCGCAACCGCATCACCGGCAGGATCGCCGACTCCTCGTTCATCGGCGTCTCCACGCAGTACGTCGTCGACAGTCCCGTCTGCCCCGACTTCGAGGTCTACGCCCAGAACATCGACCGCGACACCCGGCTCGTGCCCGGCGCCGAGGTCGTCCTGCACTGGAACCCGGCGCACACCTTCGGGCTCGACGCCAGCCAGGACATCGACGCGGGCACCGAGGAAGAGGCGGTGGTCTGATGGCGACGGTCACCGAGGCGCCACCCCTGGCGCCCGAGCAGCCGAAACCGCCGCGCAAAAGGGGCCGCTGGACGCCGTACTGGCTGCTGCTCCCCGGCATCCTCTGGCTGCTGATCTTCTTCGCGATGCCGATGATCTACCAGGCCTCCACGTCCGTGCAGACGGGCTCCCTGGAGGAGGGCTACAAGGTCACCTGGCACTTCGCGACCTACTGGGACGCCCTGTCCGAGTACTACCCGCAGTTCCTGCGCTCGGTGCTCTACGCCGGCTCGGCGACCATCCTGTGTCTGCTGCTCGGCTATCCGCTGGCGTATCTGATCGCCTTCCGCGCGGGACGCTGGCGGAACCTGATCATGATCCTGGTGATCGCGCCGTTCTTCACCAGCTTCCTGATCCGCACCCTCGCCTGGAAGACGATCCTCGCGGACGGCGGCCCGGTCGTGGGCGCCCTGAACACGCTGCATGTCCTGGACGTCACCACCTGGCTCGGGATGACCGAGGGCGACCGGGTGCTGGCCACGCCGCTCGCGGTGGTCTGCGGTCTGACGTACAACTTCCTGCCGTTCATGGTGCTGCCGCTGTACACCTCGCTGGAGCGCATCGACCCACGGCTGCACGAGGCGGCGAACGACCTCTACGCCAAGCCGACCACCGTCTTCCGCCGGGTCACCTTCCCGCTGTCGATGCCCGGCGTCGTCTCCGGCACGCTGCTGACCTTCATCCCGGCGGCCGGTGACTACGTCAACGCGGATCTGCTCGGCTCCACCGACACCCGCATGGTCGGAAACGTGATCCAGACCCAGTTCCTGCGCATCCTGGACTATCCGACGGCCGCGGCGCTGTCCTTCATTCTCATGGCCGCCATCCTCGTCATGGTGACGGTCTACATTCGCAGGTCCGGCACGGAGGATCTGGTTTAAATGACCGTCGTGAACTGGCTCAAGCGCAATCTCGTCGTCATCGCGGGACTGCTGACGCTTTCGTATCTCCTCCTGCCCAATGTCATCGTGACGATCTTCTCCTTCAACAATCCGAAGGGGCGTTTCAACTACGAATGGCAGGAGTTCTCCACGGCCGCCTGGAAGGACCCGTGCGGAGTCTCCGACATGTGCGGCTCGCTGTCGGTCAGCCTCCAGCTCGCCTTCTGGGCCACCATCGGCGCCACGCTCCTCGGCACGATGATCGCCTTCGCGCTGGTCCGCTACCGCTTCCGCGCACGCGGCGCCGTGAACTCGCTGATCTTCCTGCCGATGGCGATGCCCGAGGTCGTCATGGCCGCCTCGCTGCTCACTCTCTTCCTCAACCTGGGTGCCCAGCTCGGCTTCTGGACGATCCTCATCGCCCACATCATGTTCTGCCTCAGCTTCGTCGTCACCGCCGTCAAGGCGCGCGTGATGTCGATGGACCCGAGGCTGGAGCAGGCAGCCCAGGATCTGTACGCCGGACCGGTCCAGACGTTCATCCGGGTCACCCTGCCGATCGCCGCCCCCGGAATCGCGGCGGGCGCGCTGCTCGCCTTCGCGCTCTCCTTCGACGATTTCATCATCACCAATTTCAACGCGGGCTCCACCGTCACCTTCCCGATGTTCGTCTGGGGCTCGGCCCAGCGCGGAACGCCCGTTCAGATCAATGTCATCGGCACGGCCATGTTCGTCATCGCCGTACTGTTCGTCCTGGCCTCCATGGTCATCAGCAACCGCCGAAACAAGCAAAAGGCATAAGCCCCTGTAGGGAGTTGAAATCATGGCCCCAAGCGCCATGAGTTCTGGCAATCACGCGACGAAATCACTCTCCGACGCCCAGCCGGTCCCGTACTGGCTGGACGACCCCGGCCGCCCCCGCCCCGAGCCCGCCCTCACCACCGCCGAGACCTGCGATCTGCTGGTCGTCGGCGGTGGATACAGCGGACTGTGGACCGCGCTCATCGCCAAGGAGCGCGACCCGCAGCGGGACGTCGTACTGGTCGAAGGCCGTGAGGTGGGCTGGGCCGCCTCCGGCCGCAACGGCGGCTTCTGCGCCGCCTCCCTCACCCATGGCCTGCCCAACGGCCTCGCCCGCTGGCCCGACGAGATCCAGCGACTGGAAGAGCTGGGCACCCGCAATCTCGACGAGATCGAGAAGGCCGTCGCCCGCTACTCCCTGGACTGCGACTTCGAGCGCACCGGCGAGATCGACGTCGCCACCGAGCCGTACCAGGCCGCGGAACTGCGCGCATGGTACGAGGAGTTGCGGGACAAGGGCCTCGCCGACGGCATGGAGTTCCTCGACGGGGAAGCCGTGCGGTCACAAGTCGACTCACCGACATTCCAGGCCGGTCTCTACGACCGCCGGGGCGTCGCCATGCTCAACCCCGCCAAGCTGGTGTGGGGCCTCAAGCGGGCCTGCCTGGACCTGGGCGTCCGCGTCTACGAGCACACCCCCGCCCTCACCCTGAAGCCGTACGGCGCCGGCATGGCCGTACGCACCCCGTACGGCTCGGTCCGCGCCCGCAAGGTCGCGCTGGGCACCAACATCTTCCCGAACCTGGTCAAGCGCGTACGGTCGTACACCGTCCCGGTCTACGACTACGCCCTGATGACCGAGCCGCTGAGCGACGGGCAACTGTCCTCCATCGGCTGGAAGAACAGACAGGGCCTCGGCGACTCGGCGAACCAGTTCCACTACTTCCGGCTCTCCGCCGACAACCGCATCCTGTGGGGCGGCTACGACGCGATCTATCCGTACGGCGGCCGGGTACGGGCCGAGTACGACGACCGGCCGGAGACGTACGCCAAGCTCGCCGGGCACTTCTTCACCTGCTTCCCGCAGCTGGAGGGCATGCGCTTCACACATGCGTGGGGCGGCGCCATCGACACCTGCTCGCGTTTCTCGGCGTTCTTCGGCACGGCCCATCAGGGCAAGGTCGCGTACGCGGCGGGCTTCACGGGACTGGGGGTCGGCGCGACCCGCTTCGGCGCGGATGTGATGCTGGACCTGCTGGCGGGGGAGGAGACCGAGCGCACCCGGCTCGAAATGGTCCGCAAGAAGCCGCTGCCCTTCCCTCCCGAGCCGTTCGCCTGGACCGGTATCGCGCTCACCAAGTGGTCGCTGGCCCGCGCGGACGCGCACGGCGGGCGGCGCAATCTGTGGCTCAGGGCGATGGACCGGCTGGGCCTCGGCTTCGACAGCTGAATGTGACTCAGGTCACTCGATATTGGTCGGGGTAACCCGCGTAATGCCCGCCGGGTGACCTCCCTCTCCCTCGTGACGCGATCGGCGTTCACGACAGAAAAGGGAGGTCACCGTCATGACAGGGGCGAAGACGGCGGTCGAGTGGCTGGCATCCGTTGCGCCGAATCCCGAGGCCTGTCGCTGGGAGTGGGAGCGCAACCCCCTCGGGGTCGCGCTGCTGCCCGCCGGCAAGGCCTGGGACGTGCTCATCCTGCCGGCCGAACTCGGCTATCCGACCCTTGATGTCCTCACCCGCATCATCGACCAACCCGGCCCGGTCCTGGTCGACTTCGGCGACTCACGCATGGGCTTCCTCGTGCCGCCCGGCACGGCGGCCCGCTGGCTCGGCACCGGCATCCGCACGGCCGGGGCCGGCACCTGGATCGTCGTGCCGTACCCGGGCCGTGCCACCGGCGGCATCCGCTGGCTGGTCCCACCGGACGGCACGGGCACGCTCACGGACCCGGCTCTGCTCGAACTGGCCATGCACGAGGCGGCGGCGGGCCTGGCGTCGGAGGGGGAGCCGTAGCCTGCGGGAACCCTTGACAGGAGAATTGGTCTGGACCAAGTTATGGGCGGCCCCACCCTCCAATTCCCCCGTGCCCGGAGGCCCTTGTGGATCGCACCAGACCGCTCGCCTTCCTGTTCGCCGCCGCACTGACCCTGCCCGGCCTCACCGCGCTCTCGTCGGCCGCCCGTGCGGCCGACGCGGACCTCGCCCGCAACGGCGGCTTCGAGTCCGGCCTGGACGGCTGGAGCTGCACGGCGGGCACCACGGTCAACTCGCCCGTGCGCAGCGGAAGTTCCGCTCTCCAGGCGACCCCGGCCGGAGCCGACAACGCCCGCTGCGCGCAGACGGTGACCGTCAAGCCCGACTCCCAGTACACGCTCACCGGCTACGTCCGGGGCTCCTACGTCTACCTCGGCGCGAGCGGCACCGGCACCACCGACGTCTCCACCTGGACCCAGTCGGCCCCCACCTGGCAACAGCTCACGACGACCTTCCGCACGGGCCCGACCACGACCAGCGTCACCGTCTACACCCACGGCTGGTACGGCACGGGCGCCTACAACGCCGACGACATCTCCCTGACCGGCCCGGGAGTGGACGCCGGCCAGCCCCCCGCGGCACCGACAGGTGTGAGGACCGGATCCGTCACTTCCTCCTCCGTCGCCCTGTCCTGGTCGCCGGTGGCGGGCGCGACGGGCTACGCGGTCTACCGCGACGGCGCCAAGGTCCAGACGGCGAGCGGCACTTCAGCCACCGTCGGCGGCCTGTCACCCTCGACGGCGTACGGCTTCCAGGTCACCGCGCTGAACGAGGCCGGGGAGTCGGCGAGGTCGGCCACGGTGACCGCCACGACGACCGCGAGCCCCACCGGTCCCGTGGACCTCCCTGCCCACGCCCTGGTCGGCTACCTCCACGCCAGCTTCGCCAACGGCTCCGGCTACACCCGTATGGCCGACGTCCCCGACAGCTGGGACGTCATCGACCTGGCCTTCGGTGAACCCACCTCGGTCACCTCGGGCGACATCCGCTTCGACCGCTGCCCGGTGACGGAGTGCCCGAACGTCGAGAGCGACGCCGACTTCAAGGCGGCGATCAAGGCCAAGCAGGCGGCGGGCAAGAAGGTGCTGATCTCCATCGGCGGCCAGAACGGCCAGGTCCAGCTGACGACGACGGCCGCCCGGGACACCTTCGTGTCCTCCGTATCGAAGATCATCGACGAGTACGGCCTCGACGGCCTGGACATCGACTTCGAGGGCCACTCCCTCTCCCTGAACGCCGACGACACCGACTTCAAGAACCCGAAGACCCCGGTGATCGTCAACCTGATCTCGGCCCTGAAGACCCTGAAGGCCAAGTACGGCGACGACTTCGTCCTGACGATGGCCCCGGAGACCTTCTTCGTCCAGCTCGGCTACCAGTACTACGGCACCGGCCAATGGGGCGGCCAGGACCCGAGGGCAGGGGCGTACCTCCCGGTCATCCACGCCCTGCGCGACGACCTCACCCTCCTGCACGTCCAGGACTACAACTCGGGCCCGATCATGGGCCTCGACAACCAGTACCACTCCATGGGCGGCGCCGACTTCCACATCGCCATGACCGACATGCTCCTCACCGGCTTCCCGGTCGCCGGCAACGCGAGCAACGTCTTCCCACCCCTGCGCCCCGACCAGATCGCCATCGGCATGCCGGCGTCGACCAACGCGGGCAACGGCCACGTCCCCCCGGCCGAGGTCACCAAGACCCTCGACTGCCTGACGAAGAAGACCAATTGCGGCTCGTACGCGACCCACGGCACCTGGCCGGCCCTGCGCGGCCTGATGACGTGGTCGATCAACTGGGACCGCTACTCGAACTGGGAGTTCCAGCGGACGTTCGACGGCTACTTCGGCTGACGGCCTACTCCGTCGACGTCGCCTTCAACGCCAGCCAGAGCTCCATCCGCACATCCGCGTCGTCCAGCGAGCGGCCAAGGATCTCCTCGACGCGGCGCATCCGGTACCGGAGGGTGTGCCGGTGTACGCCGAGGTCCGCGGCCGCCGCGTCCCACTGGCCGTGGCGGGACAGCCAGGCCCGCAGGGAGGCCACGAGGTCGCCGCGGCCGGTCGCGTCGTGTTCGTGGAGGGCGCGCAGCAGGCCGTCGGCGAAGGCCTTCACCGCGTCGTCGGCGAGGAGGGGCAGCACGGAGCCCGCCGCGAGCTGTTCGTGCTCCACGAACACCCGTCCCCGGCGCCGGGCCACGGACAGTGCCTGCTCGGCCTGCTTGTAGGCCGCCGCCGCGGCGATCGGGCCGGCCGGTGCCGAGAGGCCGACGACCAGTTCGTCCTCGGCGGGCCGGTCCGCCACGGTGCCCGCCCGCGTCGCCTCCACCGCCGCCGCGTACTCCGTGCACGCCGACACCGCCGCGCCCTCGTCCGCCGCGAGCACGACCAATCGTGCCGTCCCGCCCTCGCCCTGCGGCACCACCAGCACCGCCTCACCGGCGCGGGCCGCGGCGGACTCGACGATCTCGGTGAGGGCGCCCAAGGGGTCGCCGTTCGTCTCGGAGGCGACCAGGACCGCGGCGGACGACTTGCCGGGCGCCACGTGCGTCCCCGAATCCACGACCCGCGCCGCCGTCACCGACGCCGAGTCGGCGACGATCACCCGGAAGGGCGCGTCCAGCAGCCCGCCGTACAGATCCCCGGCCACGGCCCGCGCATGGTCCGGCTGTCCGGCCAGCAGCATGCGCAGCACCGCCGCCCCGACCCGCTGCTCGGCCGCCTGCAGGGAGCGGGAGCGCTCCGTCGTCAGCGTCAGCAGGGCGATCGCCGAGTGGACGGCGTACCGCTCGGCCGTGCCCAGCGTGGCCGCCGTGCCGACCGCCAGGGCCGCCCGGGGCCGGCGGCCCGTGCCCAGGGTGTGCAGTTCGACCCGGTCCTCGTTCTCCGGCCCGCCCACCACGGACGACGCCGGCGCGGGCCGCTCGCGCAGCCGCTCCACGTCCGCCGTGAGCCGCGCCGCCCGCCGCCCCGCCCACTCCGGCGCGGTCGCGACGACGGCACCGGACGCGTCGTACAGCGCCGCCCAGCCGTTCACCTGCGAGGCCAGCGCCGTCAGCAGCCCCTCGGGCCCGTCGGTCAGCGCCTGCTTGGTCAGCTCGCGCTGGGCCGCGAACCCGGCCGTCACCGCCCGGTACTGATCCGCCGCGATGGCCGCCGACACGGCCTTGCTGATGGCGAGGAAGGGGGTGCGGCGCGGGACCTCCAGCAGCGGCAGGTCCTCCTCGGCCGCCGCGTCGACCAGGGCCTCGGGGATGTCCTCGTAATGGACGCCGACCGCGAAACCGAGCCCCACCACGCCCGCGCCCACCAGCCGCCGCACATAACGCCGCATCGCCTCGGGGTTCTCCGCGTCCAGCTTCAGCGCCGTGATCAGCAGCAGCTCGCCGCCCTCCATATAGGGGACGGGATCGGTCAGCTCGCTGGCATGCGCCCAGCGCACCGGCACATCCAGACGGTCCTCGCCGGCCCGCACGGTCAGCTTGAGCGCGGAGTGATGGACGAGCGAGGCGAGCGTCGGTGGCATGAGGCCTTCACAGGGAGGTGATCTTCGTGATCTTTTGGCCGCCGCGTATGAACGACCTGTGTCGATTCTGCCTCACCGTACGGTCATCCGGTCACTTCATCCGCGCAGATCCACCAGCAGCGGCGGCGCGTGCTCCCCCTGCACACTGGTCAGCGACAGCACCGCGTGCCCGGCCGGCACCCCGTGCGCCAGCTCGGACGCCGACCAGCGCTCCCGCTCGACCTGGCGCACGGTCACCGCCCGCGCGGTCGGCGCCTTGCCGGTGATCACCCGCCGCACCGCGTGCAGCGCCTTCCCGGCCGGGGTCTCGGCGATGATCTGCCGGTCGGTGACGTCCCGCGCCTCGGTCCACTCCTTGCCCCACACCTCGGCGAAGTCCTGCCCGTCCCAGGGCGTGACCCCGGCCAGCGCCATCCGGCACCCGGCGGACCCCAGCAGCGGCCCGCGCAGCGGCCTCGGCACGTCGTCCAGGGTGCGCAGCGTCAGCACCGCGCCCGCGTTGCCCGACCGCAGCCGCTGGATGCCGCGTACGGCCTCCGGCGTCACGACCCCCGTCGCGTCGTCCAGCACCAGACAGGCGAACAGCGACCGGTCCTCCCGTACCGCCACACTCGCCGTGAACTGCGCCAGCACGAGCCGCGCCAGCATCCGCGAGGCCTCGGCGTGCCCGCGCGCGGGCAGATCGATACGGACCCGGACGGGGTGGTCGAGGGCCTTCAGCGAGAACGGCCGTGACTGCCCCGAGGTGTCGAAGAACCCGGCGAAGGCGGGACGGTCGAGCAGCGCAACCCGGTCCGCGAGCACCGCCGCCACATCACCCGGATGCCCCGACTGCCGTTCCCGGGCGTCCAGTTCACGGATGAGCGACTCCTGCCCCGTGCCTTCGAGTCCCGTGCGCAGCGCATCGAGCGCGCCGGGCGAACCGTCCAGCAGCTGCCGTAGCTCCGGCACGGACGGGAAGCGGTCGTGGACCGCCCGGAACGGCCCGAGGAGCTGGGCCAGCACGGTCGTGGAGCGGCGGCTGTCGCTGCCCGGATGCGGATCGGCGAGGTCTCCCACCAGCGCCTCCGCGAGCACGGCGGCCGCCTCGTCGGGGTCGCCGGTGCCGCCGTACAGGTCCAGGTCGTAGACCGAGTCGGGGTTCCCGATCCGTACGACGACGTCGTACCCGTCCGCCGGTCCGAGCCCCGCGCCCGCCGCGCCGACCACGACCACGGCCGCCCGCCCGGCCAGCGCGTGCAGACACAGCGACTCGGCGAGCGGCCGCACCACGGTGCCGGTCTTGCCCGACCCGGCCGGGCCGACCGCGAGCAGGGAGGTGGCGAGCAGATCGGGTCCGAGGCCCAGGCCGGTGCCGCGATAGGCGTACGGATTGCGCGGGTCGTCGGCGGTTGTGCCCAGCCGCACCTGACCGCTGACGAGGTCGTGCCGGGCGGAGCGGGAGGGCAGATCGCGCTCGCCCGAGGGGTGCAGACAGGCCGCGGCGCCGTCCTTGAGCACGGCTCCGCTGAAGGTGGCCAGGTCGTGCCGGCCACTGTGCACGCCCTGCCAGGCACGGGTGATACGGGCGTAGTCGACGTCCCGCATCTGCCCGGACCGGGCGTCACGCGCGAGCCGCTCGGCGGCGTCGGCGGCCCCGGCGGCGCGCATGCCCGGCCAGGTCGCGGGGTCCTGCTCGGGGGTGGGCGGACGCTCGCTGGTGGGGGTGGCGCGGTTCCAGGCGGGCGGGCCGAAGCGGCGCCAGACCTCGCCCCAGCGGCCCAGCCGGCCCACGGCGAGCATGATCACGAGGGCGATGAGGGTGTAGTAGGTGTACCAGAGGACGGCGTTGCCGACGCGGTCGTTGTTCTCGCGCCAGGAGTCCGGGGTGAACAGCTCCAGCGGGAGCACCCACCAGCCGCCCAGATAGCCGTTCCACAGCAGCGACCAGATCAGCCACCCGACCAGGAACGCGATCAGCGCCCCGCTCAGCAACTGCCGCGCCGGAATCCGCTCCGGCTCCTCGTCCGGCCTGGGCACATGCCCGAACCGCCACACCCCGGGCTGTGCCTGGGGCCGAGGCGCCCTCAGCCAGGCCAGAAACGCCGACCCGTCGACGCCGGGCGGCGAAGAAGGCATCGGCGGCACGGCGGAGCGTGTTCGCGGCACAGGCGTCGCGTGCGTCGCCCGCGCGTCCTGCGTCCCGTCGCTGTCCATCGTCCTTGCCCCCTGACCAGCCGTTCCGTTCACCGTCAGCGAGCCAATCTAGTGCCCTCCGACAGGGAGTTCACCGCTCACACGGCCGGGTGTCTTCGTGAACGCCATGTCCACCACGGACAACCGGCGCCGCCGACAACGCCCACATGGAGCATGCCCACCCCCCGCTCCCGCCCCTAGCCTGCGAGAAAAGAGAAGACAAGCATCCGCAAAACCCCCAGGAGCCCCTCATGAGCGACCTTCCTCAGGAGCGCCGCGTCGTCACCGCCATCCCCGGTCCGAAGTCGCAGGAGCTGCAGGCCCGCCGTACCGCCGCGGTCGCGCAGGGCGTGGGCTCCGTACTGCCCGTCTTCACCGCGCGTGCGGGCGGCGGCATCATCGAGGACGTCGACGGCAACCGGCTCATCGACTTCGGTTCCGGCATCGCCGTGACCTCCGTCGGCGCCTCCGCCGAGGCCGTCGTACGCCGGGCGGCCGCTCAGCTCGCCGACTTCACCCACACCTGTTTCATGGTGACGCCGTACGAGGGGTACGTCGCCGTCGCCGAGGCCCTCGCCGAGCTCACCCCCGGTGACCACGCCAAGAAGTCGGCGCTGTTCAACTCCGGTGCCGAGGCCGTCGAGAACGCCGTCAAGATCGCGCGGTCGTACACCAAGCGCCAGGCCGTCGTCGTCTTCGACCACGGCTACCACGGCCGGACCAACCTCACGATGGCGCTGACGGCGAAGAACATGCCGTACAAGCACGGCTTCGGGCCCTTCGCGCCCGAGGTGTACCGCGTCCCCGTCGCCTACGGCTACCGGTGGCCGACCGGTGCGGAGAACGCCGGGCCCGAGGCCGCCGCGCAGGCCATCGACCAGATCAGCAAGCAGGTCGGCGCGGAGAACGTCGCCGCGATCATCATCGAGCCGGTGCTCGGCGAGGGCGGCTTCATCGAGCCCGCCAAGGGCTTCCTGCCGGCCATCAGCAAGTTCGCCTCCGACAACGGCATCGTCTTCGTCGCCGACGAGATCCAGTCCGGCTTCTGCCGTACGGGGCAGTGGTTCGCGTGTGAGGACGAGGGCATCGTCCCGGATCTGATCACCACCGCCAAGGGCATCGCCGGTGGCCTCCCGCTCGCCGCAGTGACCGGCCGCGCCGAGATCATGGACGCCGCGCACGCGGGCGGCCTGGGCGGGACGTACGGCGGCAACCCGGTGGCGTGTGCCGGTGCGCTCGGGTCCATCGAGACCATGAAGGAGCTCGACCTCAACGCCAAGGCGAAGAACATCGAGGCGGTCATGAAGGCGCGCCTCAACGCCATGGCCGAGAAGTTCGACATCGTCGGCGACGTCCGCGGCCGTGGCGCCATGATCGCCATCGAGCTGGTCAAGGACCGCGCCACCAAGGAGCCGAACCCGGAGGCGACCGCCGCGCTCGCCAAGGCCTGCCACGCCGAGGGCCTGCTGGTCCTGACCTGTGGCACTTACGGCAATGTGCTCCGCTTCCTGCCGCCGCTGGTCATCGGCGAGGACCTGCTGAACGAGGGCCTCGACATCATCGAGCAGGCGTTCGCGCGTATCTGAGGCCGTCTGGGGCCCCTTGAGGTCCCTTGAGGCTCCCTGAGGCAACTTGAGGCCACCTGGGACCACAGCAAAACCACTGGTGAGCGACCGGATCCCGGTCCCGGGAACCACTTCCGCCCCAGCCCTGGTGTCATCCGTGATTCCGGGGCTGGGGCGGCTACCGTCAGAGCGTGTGAAGAAGGTGTGCGAGGTGGATGGCAGGACGCGAATCCGTCTGTCGAACGCCATCGCCCTGTCGTAGGTTCTAACCAGATGAGAGATACACCCCGCCCAGAGGGGACTCTGGGCGATTTCAGGCCGAGGCCTCCCCAGCTTCGACCTGGTCGTGCCCTCGCGCACACACCCGGAGCTTCCGGCTCCGGATCTCCTCACCGATCGGACAGTCGCTCGCCCCAAACCCCCCGGGGCGCGCGACCATCCGATCCGGACGGCCGCCCCGGAACCACCCCCCCTGTTCCGGGGCGGCCGACCTCCTTCTTCCTCTTTCTCGGGCTTCCGGCCCTTCTCTTCACCCTCATCACCTGGCAAGTCGTGGCCGATGGCCCGCTGGTCGACCTCGACGAGGCGGCCAGCCGGGCCCTCATCCATCCCGACCGCCTCTCCGAGCTCCTCGCCCACCTGGGCAATGTGCCGGTCGCGCTCCCCGTGCTCGCCGTCGCCCTGGCATACGTCACCTGGCGGCATCGCCGTATTGGTACACACCACTGGTGGTTGCCGGCCACCGCGGCCGCCGTCCTCATGGCGCTGGTCCCGGCCCTGATCGTGCCCCTCAAGGAACTCACCGACCGCCCGGGCACCCCGGCCGTACCGCCCGCCACCGGCTACTACCCGTCCGGCCACACCGCCACGGCGGCCATCGCCTACGGTGCCGCGACCCTGCTCCTGCTGCCCTGGCTGCGCTCCGCGCCCGCCCGCCGCGCACTCCTCGCGGTCTGCGGCGTCCTCAACCTCGGCGTCGGTTTCGGACTCGTCCGGCGCGGCTATCACTGGCCGCTGGACGTCGCCGCCAGCTGGTGTCTGTGCGCGGTGCTGCTCGTCGGGCTGTGGCTGTTCCTGGGGCGGGACACGCGACAGCGCCGTTCGCCGTAGTCCGGGCGGCCCGCGCTGGAATCCGCCAATCCGGCGCGCCCCCTGCCTTCATCACTACACCTCGGACAAACACGCCTCCGCCCCCGCGCCCCTACCGTGGACCACGACACACAGGACACCCCCAACGCGGAAGGGCCGGGATCACTATGACTTCCACCCACGCCTTCTGGCTCGCCGGCCGCCAGGTCAGCGGCGAGGACAGCTTTGATGTGACCTCCCCGTGGGACGGGCGGGTCGTCGGCAAGGTCAGCGTGCCGACCGACGGGCAGACCGAGGAGGCCGTGGCCGCCGCGTACGCCGTCCGCGACGAGTTCGCCGCGACGCCGTCCCATGTGCGTGCCGCCGCTCTGGACCATGTCAGCCGGCGCCTCGCCGAGCGCACCGAGGAGATCGCCCGGCTGATCTCCGCCGAGAACGGCAAGCCCATGAAGTGGGCCCGCGGCGAGGTCGGCCGTGCCGTGTCCGTGTTCCGGTTCGCGGCCGAGGAGGCCCGGCGGTTCAACGGCGGCGAGGCCCAGCGGCTCGACACCGACCTCGGCGGCCAGGGGCGGCTCGCCTTCACCCGGCGCTTCCCCAAGGGTGTCGTCCTCGGCATCGCGCCCTTCAACTTCCCGCTCAACCTGTGCGCCCACAAGATCGCCCCGGCCATCGCGGCCGGCGTCCCGATCGTCCTGAAGCCCGCCCCGGCCACCCCGCTCTCCGGGCTGATCATCGGCGACCTGCTCGCCGAGACCGAGCTGCCCGCCGGGTCGTGGAGCATCCTGCCGGTGCCGAACGACAAGATGTCCGCGCTGGTCCAGGACGAGCGTCTGCCGGTCATCTCCTTCACCGGCTCCGAGAAGGTCGGCTACGCGATCATGGACTCGGTGCCGCGCAAGCACTGCACGCTGGAGCTTGGCGGCAACGGCGCGGCGGTCGTGCTCGCCGACTTCGCCTCCGACGAGGACCTCGACCGGGCCGCGTCCCGCATCGCGACCTTCTCCAACTACCAGGGCGGCCAGTCCTGCATCTCCGTGCAGCGGGTGATCGCGGACGCCTCCGTGTACGACCGCCTCCTGCCGCGCATCGTCGCCGCCGTCGAGGCCCAGGTCACCGGCGACCCGAGCGATGACGCCACCGACGTCGGTCCGCTCGTCAGCGAGGACGCCGCCAAGCGCGTCGAGACCTGGGTCGACGAGGCCGTGGCCGCCGGTGCCAGCCTCCTCGCCGGTGGCAAGCGCGACGGCGCCTCCTACGCGCCGACCGTCCTCACCGATGTGCCCGCCGATGTCACGATCGCCTGCGAGGAGGTCTTCGGACCCGTCCTCACCGTGCAGAAGGTCGACGGGGAGGCCGCCGCCTTCGCCGCCGTCAACGAGTCCAAGTACGGCCTCCAGGCGGGTGTGTTCACCCATGACCTGCAGACCGCCTTCCGCGCCCACCGGGCCCTGGAGGTCGGCGGTGTCGTCATCGGCGACGTTCCTTCCTACCGTGCCGACCAGATGCCGTACGGCGGCGCCAAGCAGTCCGGTGTCGGCCGGGAGGGCGTGAAGTTCGCGATGGACGACTACACCTACGAGCGGGTGATGGTCCTCACCGGGCTCGCGCTCTAGCTCATGGGAACCGTTTTCATATAGAGTCCCCGAAGGGGTCCGGCACCGATGCCTTCCGGTGCCGGGCCCCTTCTTCGCGTCGGCCTGTTCCGGACCCTCAACCGGAGAAGCCGACATGCGCGAGCCGCAGCGGGCCGCGCAGTCTGAGGTGGACGTCGCGGACGCCCTCGGCGATGATCCCGGCGGACCGCGTCGAGTAGTCGTACGGGTCTCCGTCCGGGGCCTCGGCGGTGAGCACGGCCAGCGGCGGGCCCCCGTCCAGGGACACTTCGACCGCGCCGTCGCCGGAGACGGTCGCCGTCACGCGCGTCACTCCCGCCCCCAAGTCGCAGTCCCGGTAGACCAGTTCGCCCGACCGGCCCTGTGCGGGCGTCACCGCGTCACCCGACGTCCTCGTGCGGTCGACGATCGCGATGCCGCTCTGCTCATCGAAGTCGGGGGCGCTCAGGCCGCGTTGCAGAACGGGACGCGGCGCCGACCCCTCGCCGTCCAGGAGCACCGTCGTACGCAGGCGGACGTCCTGGCTGGAGGCGCCGGCCAGCAGCTCGTACGGGCCGGGTTCGCGGCGCCAGCCGGAGCGTGCCACGTCCCAGAAGCCGAAGGCGGACAAGGGGACTTCGAAGGACAGCTCGGCGCGCTCGCCGGGGGCCAGTCGCACCCGGCGGTGCGCCAGCAGCTCGCGGCGCGGGCGCGGCACCGCCGGGTCCACGGCGCGGGCGTAGAGCTGGGCGACCTCGTCGGCCGCCATGTCGCCGGTGTTGGTGACCGTGAAGGAGACGTGCAGTGCGCCTTCCGCCGTACGGGTTTTGAGGCCGGCGTAGGAGAAGGACGCGTAGGACAGGCCGTGGCCGAACGGGAACAGCGGGGTGCCCTCGAAGTACAGGTACGTCTGACGGCTGCCGATCACGTCGTAGTCGAGGAGGTCGGGCAGGTCGGCGTCGTCGGCGTACCAGGTCTGCGGGAGGCGGCCCGCGGGGGAGACGTCGCCGGCCAGGACGCGGGCCAGGGCGGTGCCGGCCGACTGGCCGCCGTGGGACGTCCAGAGCATCGCCGGGAGGGACGCGTGATCGACGGCGTACGGGTACGCCGAGATCAGGGCCAGCACGGTGTGCGGGTTCGCGGCGGACGCGGCACGCAGCAGGCGCTCCTGGTGGGCGGGGAGGGCGAGTGTCGTACGGTCCTCGGTCTCCCGGCCGTTGATGTGCGGGTCGTTGCCCGCGACGACCAGGACCACGTCCGCCTGTGCGGCGACCCGGGCCACCGCGTCCTCGCCGCGCTCCACGAGGACGATTTCGAAGATCTCCGGGTTCTCTTCGGCAACCCTGACGTCGTCGGCGGCGACTGAGACGTGGCGACCCGTACCGATGTGCCGAAGGAGGTGTCCGTTCTCATGTGGTTCCAGGTGGAATGTCTCCTGGACGATCCAGCCTCCGGGCTGGTCTGCGGAGGCGCGGACACGACCGTCCTCGGCCACGGAGAGGTAGCGGCCGTCGGGGGCGCGGAGCGTGAGAACGCCCGCGCCCCAGTCGACCAACGCGAACTCGGTCCCGGTGGCGTCGGTCGTGAGCGGGGGAAGGTCCGTACGGCCGGCCAGCAGCGCCGGGTCCAGGGCGCCCTCGGCGCCGCGCACCTCGTCGGCGGCGTCCGCCTCGGGGACGTACAGGAAGGCGCCGGTTCCCGTCCTCAGCAGGACTCGGTCCACGCCCTCCGCGAACTCCACGCGCTCCGCGCCGAACCGCTCGTACAGGCCCTCCAGCGGGGTCGAGCGGTGGATCAGCGAGCCGCTGTACCAGTCGAGCTTGCACTCGTCGGCGAGCAGACCGACCACGGCGATCCGGGTGTCCGGCGCGAGCGGCAGCAGACCCGCGCTGTTCTTCAGCAGGACCACCGCCTGCTCGGCGGCCTCCTGGGCGAGGGCGCGATGGGCCGGGGTGTCGAAGTCCCTGGTGGGCGCGTGCGGGTCGTACTCCGGGTCGAACTCTCCGAGCCGGAAGCGGACCGAGAGCTGGCGGCGTACGGCCGTGTCGATGTCCGACTCCGACAACAGGCCCTTGTCGAGGGCGCCCCGTACCCTCGCGGTGATCTTCGAGCTGTCCGTGCCGTGGTCGGTGAAGCTGTCGACGCCGGCCAGCAGCGCGGCGGCCGTCGCCTCCTCGTGGGTGTCGAAGTAGTGCTCGGAGTCGACCAGGTTGGACGGCGCCCCCGCGTCCGAGCAGACCAGCAGATCGTCGTCGGTCCAGGTGCGCAGATGCTCGCGCAGATACGGCGAGACATGATTCGGGCGGCCGTTGACCAGGTTGTACGCCGGCATCACCCCGGCCGTGGCGCCCGCCTCGACGGTCTCGCGGAAGGCGCGCAGATCGTACTCGTGCAGGACCCGCGGGCGGACGGACGAGGAAGTGACGTCGCGGCCCGTCTCGTTGTTGTGCGCCAGCCAGTGCTTCAGCACGGGCGCGGTGCGCCAGTACGTGGGGTGGTCGCCGCGCAGGCCCCGGGTGTAGGCGGTGGCGATGGCCGAGGTGAGCTTGGGGTCCTCGGAGTAGCCCTCTTCGTTACGGCCCCACAGGGGGTGGCGCAGGAGGTTCACCGTCGGCGACCAGACGTTCAGGCCGACGCGGTCGTCGCGGGCGCGCATCGCGCGGGTCTCCTTGGACACGGCCTCCCCGACCCGGCGGACGAGATCCGTGTTCCAGGTGGCGCCGAGACCGACCGCCTGCGGGAAGACGGTCGCCGGGCCCATCCACGCCACCCCGTGCAGTGCCTCCTGACCGGTGCGGAACGCGTCGACGCCGAGACGTTCGACCGCCGGCGTGAACTGGTGCAGGAACCCGATCTTCTCGTCGAGGGTGAGCCGCGACAGCAGGTCGTCGATGCGCTTCGCGAACGGCAGTCGCTGATCGCGGAAAGGCGGCGTAGGCGGCGTTTGTTCGGTCACGTGGGGATCCCCTTGCGGTGGAGCGGCTCGGCGCTTTCGAAGCGCTTCGATGCTCATTCGACGCGGGGGTGGGTGTCAAGAGACCAACGCCGTTACTTCAAGCAGTGCATAAGGAAGGGTCCCTTACTACACCTCGGAGGAATCTTGGAAGCGACCCTTGTGCGCCCATGGGTGTTCACTTAACCTCACTGCAACATCGAAGCGCTTCGACTGTAGATCCCGTTGCAGTGGTCGGAGGACCGCTTCAGCTCAGCGAAGGGTTGACGCAATGACGCCGAACGCCGCCTCCGCCTCCTCCGGACCCAGCCGGAGAAGCTTCCTCGCCTCCACGGCGGTCGCCACCGCAGCGGTGGCCGGAGGGATGCCGCTGCTCGCCGCGTGCGGCGGTTCGGACAGCGGGTCGCGTGACGGTACGACCTCGGACAAGGACGCGAAGAAGATCCTGCCGGCGTATGTGGCCAGCAATGTGGTGACGCCGGACATCCCGGCCAAGAACGGCTCGGCGATCGGCTTCACCGGCAAGCTGGACCTGGCGGACCTGAAGACCTCGGTGCCCGAGAAGCTCGGCAAGGGCGGCAAGGTCTCCATCATGTCGCCGTTCTGGGGCTCGCCGCCGAAGGGGAACAACGCCTACTACACGGCGATGAACGAGCTGATCGGCGTCGACGTCGTCTGGCAGAACCAGGACGGCAACACCTACGACCAGAAGCTCGGCGCGGTCCTCGCCTCCAGCGACGTGCCGGACGTGGTGGTCATCCCCGGGTGGAACATGGGCGGCAAGATACCCAGCGCCATCCTCAGCAAGTTCGCCGACCTCGGTCCCTACCTGTCCGGAGACAAGGTCAAGGAGTACCCGAACCTCGCGGCGGTCCCGACCGACGCCTGGCGGCGCTCCATCTTCGGCGGCAAGCTGCGCGGCCTGCCGATGCCGGCGCCGTCCGCCCCCTCCATGGTGCCCCTGTACCGGCAGGACATCTTCGAGAAGGAGGGCTACGAAGTCCCGAAGTCCTGCGACGAGTTCATGGCCCTGGCCAAGGAGATCACCAACGCCAAGGCCAGGCGGTGGGCCTGCCTGGACATGAAGTGGACCGCCTTCCAAGCCTTCGGTGTGCTCTCCGGCAGCGAGAAGCCGCTCGGCTGGAACATGGTCGACGGCAAGCTCATCTACCGCATCGAGACCGAGGAATTCCTTGAGGCGCTGGAATGGTCCCGCAAGCTCTTCGCCGCCGGTGTCGTCCACCCCGACTCCGGGCTGGGCAAGAACGCGCCCGACCCGGGCCCCAAGTTCGCGGCGGGCGAGTTCCTGATCTACCCCAACAACATCTCCCAGTGGTGGAGCCGCACCACTGAACAGGCCGTCCAGAACCCGGACTTCAAGATCTGGGGCATGGACATCTGGGGCCACGACGGCGGCGAGCCCATCCTGTGGGCCGATCAGCCCGCCGGCATCTTCGCCTTCGTCAGCAAGAAGGCCTCCGAGTCGGTCATCCGCGACGTGCTCGCCGTCGCCAACGTCACCGCGGCGCCGTACGGCACCAAGGAGTACATGATGACCAACTACGGCGTCGAAGGAACCCACTACACCGTCAAGGACGGCGTCCCCACCAAGACCGACCAGGGCAACATCGACGTGATGAACGCCTACCCCATGGTCGCGAGCCCCGCCGCGACCATCGCGCACCCCGACTTCCCCGAGGTCGCCAAGGGCCAGGTCGAGTGGGAGCAGAGGATGGGCGCCTTCGCCAAGAAGTCCTCCTTCTGGGGCATGCAGATCACCGAGCCGAACCGCTACACCAACCTGTCCAACGACTTCGAGCAGCTGGAGGACGACATCGTCCGCGGCCGCAAGAAGATCAGCGACATGCAGCAGGCCGTCTCCGACTGGAAGAGCAAGGGCGGCGACAAGCTGCGCGACTGGTACAAGCAGATCCTCGACGAGAACGGCTCCGCGGCCAACTGACCGGGCATCGAGGCAAGGAGAACGGCCGTGTCCCACAGCACGGTGCCTCGGAGCAGAACCGAGGCCGACACGACGGCGAAGACCCCGGTGGCGTCCGGCGGCGCCACCGGATCCGGTGAGAAGCGGCGGTCGTGGAAGCTGAGCCTGTGGCTCAGATTCAGGCGCGACCGCGTCCTGCTCCTGATGACACTGCCGGCGATCGTCCTGGTCCTGCTCTTCAACTACGTGCCGATCCTCGGCAATGTGGTGGCCTTCCAGGACTACGACCCCTACATCAGCGACAACGGCGTCGTGTCCATGCTGAACAGCCCCTGGGTGGGGTTGGAGAACTTCCAGCGCATCTTCGAGGACTCCGCTTTCTGGCAGGCCGTGCAGAACACGCTGGTGCTGTTCTTCCTCCAGCTCGTGCTGTTCTTCCCGATCCCGATCCTGCTCGCACTGCTCATCAACAGTGTGGTCAGGCCGCGCGTGCGGGCGATCGCGCAGGCTGTTCTCTACCTGCCGCACTTCTTCTCGTGGGTGCTGGTCATCTCGGTGTTCCAGCAGATCCTCGGCGGCGCCGGGCTGCTCTCGCAGCTCCTGCGCAGCCACGGGTACGACGGGCTCGACCTCATGACCGACCCGAACACCTTCAAGTTCCTGGTCACCGCCGAGACCGTGTGGAAGGACGCCGGCTGGGGGATCATCGTCTTCCTCGCCGCGCTGTCCTCGGTCAGCCCCGACCTGTACGAGGCCGCCGCGATGGACGGCGCGAGCCGCTGGCGCCGCATGTGGCACGTCACCCTGCCCGCGCTGCGGCCGGTGATCGCGCTGCTGCTGGTCCTGCGGGTGGGCGACGCACTGACGGTCGGCTTCGAGCAGATCCTGCTTCAACGCGATGCCGTCGGACCGGGCGCGGCGGAAGTGCTCGACACCTTCGTGTGGTGGAACGGCGTCCGCAATCAGGACTTTGGCTACGCGGCAGCCGCCGGACTCGTCAAGGGCGTCATCAGCATCGGTCTCGTCCTTGCGGCGAACAAGGTGGCCCACCTGATGGGCGAGCAGGGGGTGTACAAGAAGTGACCGCCGTGATCGACAAGCCTGTACGCAAGCGGTGGGCCGCGCCGCCTCGGCCGGTGTGGGACGAGCAGCCCACGAAGGTGGGGCTGGCGGGCAAGGGGCTCGTACTCGGTCTTGCCTGCTTCGCGATCCTCTTCCCCCTCTGGATCGTCGTAGTGACCAGCCTGTCGTCGCGCAAGACCATCGACGAGGCCGGCGGACTGGTGATGGTGCCCAAGGGCATCACCTTCATCGCCTACAAGGAACTCCTCAGCGGCGGCCAGGTCACCCGCGCCACGATCATCAGCCTCCTCGTCACCCTCGTCGGCACGTTGTTCTCGATGGCCGTGTCCGTGCTGTGCGCCTACGGGCTGTCCCGCACCGGCTCGCTGGGCCATCGCTGGATCCTGATGCTGCTGCTGGCGACCATGTTCTTCAGCGCCGGTCTCATCCCGACGTATCTGCTGGTGCAGACCCTGGGGCTGACGGATTCCTATCTCGCGCTGATCCTGCCGAGTGCGGTGAGTGTGTTCAACATCCTTGTCCTGCGCGGGTTCTTCCAGGGAATATCGCAGGAACTCATCGACAGCGCCCGTATCGACGGTGCCGGGGAATTCCGGATTCTCTGGCAGATCGTCATGCCGTTGTCCCGGGCCGTGCTCGCGGTGATCACGCTGTTCTACGCGGTCGGGTACTGGAGTGCCTGGTTCAACGCCTCCCTGTACCTGAACGACCAGGACATGATGCCGCTGCAGAACGTCATGATCCAGCTGGTGCAGAAGCAGGAGGCGCCGGTCGGCCTCGGGCAGGCCATCAAGACGGGGCAGCTTTCCGGGCTGGCCGTTCAGATGGCCGTGATGGTGATGGCTCTGCTGCCCGTCGCGGTGCTTTCCCCCTTCGTCCAGAAGCATTTCAAGAAGGGCATGCTCACGGGCGCCGTCAAGGGCTGACGGCGGTTTCTGTCCGCAGATAGGTGTTCGCACCCCTTTTGCAAGAACGAGGTATCTCCATGCGTACGTCCGGACCCAGCAGACGTGCCGTTCTCGCCGGGACCGCGGCCGTCGCCGCGCTCACCGCCCTCCCGCCCCTCGCGGCCGCCGCCACCGGCCGGACGTACCGCTGGCGCACCGCCGTCATGGGCGGTACCGGATTCGTCACCGGCGTCCTCTTCCACCCCTCCGTCCGCGGCCTCGCCTACGCCCGAACCGACATCGGCGGCGCCTACCGCTGGGACGACCGGACCGGCCGCTGGACCCCGCTCACCGACCACCTCGGCTGGGACGACTGGAATCTGCTCGGGGTCGAAGCCGTCGCCGTCGACCCCGCCCACCCGAACCGGGTCTATCTCGCCCTCGGCACCTACGCCCAGTCCTGGGCCGGCAACGGAGCCGTGCTGCGCTCCGACGACCGGGGTGCCACCTGGCGGCGGGCCGATCTCACCGTGAAGCTCGGGGCCAACGAGGACGGGCGTGGATGTGGTGAGCGGCTGCTCGTCGATCCGCGCGACAGTGACACCCTGTGGCTCGGCACCCGGCACGACGGGCTGCTCAAGTCGACCGACCGGGGCGCCACTTGGCGGACCGCGGATTTCCCGGCCGACCCCGTGGCCACCGGCCAGGGCATCACTTTTCTGGTCGCCGCAGGCCGCAGCGTCTACGCCGGCTGGGGCGACTCGGACGGCACCGCCGAACGGCCCAACCTCTACCGCACCGCCGACGGTACGACGTGGGAGCCCGTCCCGGGCCGGCCGACCGGCACCGCCGCCAAGGTGCCGATCCGCGCCGCGTACGACTGCCTCACCCGTGAGCTGTATGTGACGTACGCGAACGCGCCGGGGCCCAACGGCCAGTCGGACGGGAGCGTGCACAAGCTGCGCACCACGACCGGCGCCTGGACGGACGTCACGCCGGTGCGGCCCGGCGGCACCGACACCTTCGGGTACGGCGGCGTCGCCGTCGACGCCCGCCGCCCCGGCACCGCCGTCGTCTCGACCAACAACCGGTGGAGCGCGATAGACACCCTGTACCGGACCACCGACGGCGGCCGCACCTGGACGTCCCTCAAGGACACGGCCGTCCTCGACGTCTCCGAGACGCCCTACCTCAAGTGGGGTGAGGACGAGCCCAAGTTCGGCTGGTGGATCCAGGCGGTCGCCGTCGACCCGTACGACTCCCGGCACCTGGTCTACGGCACCGGGGCCACCCTCTACGGCACCCGCGACCTCAGGCACTGGGCCCCGCAGATCCGTGGCCTGGAGGAGACGTCCGTGCGGCAGCTGATCTCGCCGCCGGCCGGGAAGGCGCATCTGATCAGCGGCAACGGGGACATCGGCGTGATGTACCACGACTCGCTCACCGCGTCCCCGGTGCGAGGCATGGCCGCCAACCCCGTGTTCGGGACGGCCACGGGGCTCGCCCAGGCAGCGGCCAGGTCGTCCTACGTCGTCCGCGCGGGGTGGGGTGATCACGGCAACGGCGCCTACTCGAACGACGGCGGGCAGACCTGGGCGCCGTTCCCCGCGCAGCCCGCCATCGCCAAGGACGCGCCGGGGCCGATCGCCGTCAACGCGGACGGCAGCGTGCTGCTTTGGTCCTTCGTGCACTGGGACGGCACCCCCTATCCGGCCCAGCGCTCCGCCGACAACGGCGCCACCTGGTCCGAGGTCACCTCCTTCCCGAAGGGGGCCACCCCGGTCGCGGACCCCGTCGAGCCGGCCACCTTCTACGCCTTCGACACCGCCACCGGCACCCTCCACGCCAGCACCGACGGCGGTCTGACCTTCGACGCGCGGGCCGGCGGGCTGAACTCGGGGGACAAGGAGTTCCAGCTGGCCGTGGCTCCGGGACGCTCCGGCGACCTGTGGCTGAGCCTCAAGGGGAACGGGCTGTACCGGTCCACGGACGGCGGCGCGACCTTCACCAAGGTCCCCAGCTGCCGGGCCTCGTACACGCTCGGCTTCGGCAAGGCCGCCCCGGGCGCCTCCTACCCGGCTGTCTACCTGGTCGGCTCCACCGACAGCGGCACCGCCGTGTACCGCTCCGACGACGAGGCGGAGACCTGGGTGCGGATCAACGACGACCAGCACCAGTGGGGCTGGATCGGCGCCGCGGTCACCGGTGACCCCCGCATCCACGGCCGTGTCTACCTCGCCACCAACGGGCGGGGCGTGCAGTACGGGGAGCCCGTCTGATGCCGGAGCCGCACAGCCCCTCCCTGGGCGACGCCACCCGCGGCCGCATCCTCTTCGGCGGCGACTACAACCCCGAGCAGTGGCCCGAGGAGACCTGGCACGACGACGTCCGGCTGATGAGGGACGCCGGGGTCAACTCCGTCACCCTCGGCGTCTTCTCCTGGGCCCGGCTCGAACCGCAGCCGGGGGTGCGGGAGTTCGGCTGGCTGGACCGGCTCATGGACCTCATGCACGGCAACGGCATCGGGGTCGTCCTCGCCACGCCCACCTCCTCACCGCCGCCCTGGATGGGCCGCCTGCACCCCGAGACGCTGCCCCGCGACGAGGACGGCCGTACCGAATGGTGGGGCTCCCGCCAGCACTTCTCCCACTCCAGCGCGGTCTACCGCCGCTACGCCGCCGCCATCACCGAGGACCTCGCCGTCCGCTACTCGGGCCACCCCGCCCTGCGGATGTGGCACATCAACAACGAGTACTGCACCTACGACTGGGGCGACGAGGCCGAGGACGCCTTCCGCGGCTGGCTCCAGGCGAAGTACGGCACGCTCGACGCCCTCAACGAGGCCTGGGGCACCGCCTTCTGGAGCCAGGGCTACGGCGACTGGTACGAGGTCCTGCCGCCGCGCCGGGCGCACTACATGAAGAACCCGGCCCAGGTTCTCGACTTCAAGCGGTTCACCTCCGACGCGCTGCTGGAGTGCTATCTCGCCGAGCGGGACATCGTCGCCCGGCACAGCCCGCACATCCCGGTGACCACCAACTTCATGGCGGTGTGGCAGGGGCTGGACGCCTGGCAGTGGGCCGCGCAGGAGGACGTCGTCTCGATCGACGTCTATCCGGATCCACGGGATCCGTTCGGCGCGCAGTACGGGGCGCTGGTCCATGACATGACCCGTTCGCAGGCGCACGGCGGCCCCTGGATGGTCATGGAGCAGGCCGCAGGGCCGGTCAACTGGCGGGGTGTGAACCACCCCAAGCCCGCCGGGCTCAACCGGTTGTGGTCCTTGCAGGCCGTGGCCCGGGGCGCCGACGCCGTCTGCTACTTCCAGTGGCGGCAGTCGAGGCAGGGCTCGGAGAAGTTCCACTCCGGGATGGTCGGCCACGCGGGGGAGCACGGCCGCACCTTCCAGGAGGCCAAGCGCCTCGGCGCCGAACTCGCCCTGCTCGGCGACAAGGTGGCGGACACCCGGGTCGAGGCCCCCGAGATCGCCGTACTCCTCGACTGGAACGCCTGGTGGGCGAGCGCGCAGGACGGACGGCTGTCCTCCGAGGCCGACTGCCCCGAGATCGTCCGCGCCTGGCACCGCGCCCTGTGGGAGGCGCACACCGTCGCCGACTTCGCGCATCCCGAGCACGACCTGTCCGCCTACAAACTGGTCGTCGTCCCGCACCTCTACCTCATGACGGACGCGGCGATCGACAACCTCCTCGCCTACGTCCACCAGGGCGGCACCCTCGTCGCCGGCTTCCAGACCGGCATCGCCGACGAGGACGACCGGGTGCGGGAAGGCGGCATGGACCGGCGGCTGCGCGAACTGTTCGGCATCCGCACGCTGCACGAGTGGTGGCCGCTGGACGCCGGCGAGACGGTCGACGCCGAGGGATTCCACGGCACCCTGTGGTCCGAGGAGATCGAGGCCGCCGACGACGTCGACGCCGTCACCCCGTACAAGGGCGGCGAGCTGGACGGGCTGCCGGCCGTGCTGCGCAAGGGCCGCGCCTGGTACGTCTCCACGCTCCCCGAGCCGCACGCCCTGCGCACGCTGCTCGCCGACATCGCCGCCGGGGCGGGCGTACGACCGACCCTCGCCGGGCTTCCGGCGGGCGTGGAGGCCGTACGGCGCGGCGGGCTGCTGTTCCTGCTCCACCACGGGCGCGACCGGGTCACCGTGCCGGTGCCCGGCCGCCACCGTGACCTGCTGACCGGCGCCGAGGTCATCGACACGGTCGAGCTCGGCCGGTACGGGGTCGCCGTCCTGGAGGTCGCCGCATGAGCGGACCCGTGCACGGCACCTGGGAGGCCGCCCCGGCCGCCCGCTGGGAGGACGCCTTCCTGAGCGGCAACGGCCGGCACGGCATCATGATGTTCGGCGATCCGAACACCGACCGGATCATCGTCAACCATCACACCCTGGTCCGTCCGAATGGCGCCGAGCACGCCCGGCCGCCCGCCCTCGCGACCGAACTCGCCTCACTCCAAGACCGGTTGCTGGCCGGGGATGTCACCGCCGCCGAGAGCTTCACCGACGGGCGCGGGCTTCAGTGGGTGCAGCCGTTCCATCCCGCCTTCGAGATTCGGCTACGAGGTCCCGGCACGGGCGAAGACGACTACCGTCGCCAAGTCGACTTCACCACCGGCGTCATCACCGCCCGACGCGGCGACCGGCTCAGCGAGTCCTTCGTCTCCCGCGCCGACGACGTCATCGTCCACCGCGTCACCGGGCCCGGCCTCACCACCGAGGTGACCCTGGACCACCAACTGCCAGGCGCGCCTTACGACTTGGCGGTCGGCGAAGGAGCCCTCCGCACCCCCGAGGGCGCCCTCCTCACCCTCCGCGTCCGCTACCCGGGCAGTGACCGCGCCTACACGGGCGTCACCCTCGCCCTCGTCGCCGGCGGCCGCACCCACACCTCCCTCCCCGGCATCCGCATCGAGGGCGCCCACACCCTGCTGCTCCTCACCCGCGTCCGCCGCCACACGGGGGAACTGGACGTCCTGGCGGAGGCGGAAGCCCTGCGCGCCCTGCTCCCCGAGAGCCCCGAGGACCCGTACGACCACCTCCTCACCCGCCACACCACCCTCCACCGCCCCGCCTACCTCCGCGCCACCCTCGACCTCGCCGCCGCCCCCGACGAACGAGCCCTGCCCGGCTCGGAGTTGATCCGTCGCCCCAAGAGTCCCGCCCTCCTGGAGCGCCTCTTCGCCGCCGGCCGCTACCACCTGCTCTCCGCCTCCGGCATGCTGCCGCCCCGTCTGACCGGCCTGTGGACCGGCGACTGGAACACCGCCTGGTCCGGTGCCTTCACCACCGACGCCAACCTCAACCTCCAGACCGCCTCCGCCGCGGCGGCGGCGCTTCCGGAGGTGACCGAGGCCCACGCCGCCCTCGTCCAGGGCCAGTTGGGCCACTGGCGGGACAACGCCCGGGCGATCTTCGGCACCCGCGGCGTCGTGGCCCCCGCCCACACCGACGGCGAGTCCGGGCACATCTACCACTTCAGCCGCGAGTACCCCCTGCACCTGTGGACGGCCGGCGCCGACTGGCTGCTCAAGCCCCTCGTCGACCACGACGAGACCCGGGGCGCACACGATCCGCGCACCGCCGCCGCACTCGCCGAAGTGGCCACCTTCTACGAGGACTTCCTCACCCGCACCGACGACGACGGCCATCTCGTCATCGTCCCCTCCTACTCGCCCGAGAACCGTCCCGCCAACGCGAGCTGGGGGACCGTCAACGCGGCCATGGACCTCTCGGCCGCCCGGCACGCGCTGCTCACGGCCGCCGAGTACCACCCGGAGAGCGCCGACCGCTGGCGCGCTCTCGCCGACCGCCTCCCCCCACACCGCGTCAACGGCGACGGCGCCCTCGCCGAATGGGCCCGGCCCGGCCTGGCCGACACCTACGACCACCGCCACCTCAGCCACCTCTACGGCGTCTGGCCGCTCGACGAGATCACCCCGTACGACACTCCCGACCTCGCGGCGGCCGCCCACCGCGCCCTCGAACTGCGCGGCGCCGAGAACGACTCCGCGCACGGCCATCTCCACCACGCCCTGATCGCGGCCCGTCTCAGGGACGCCGAGCGCGTCGCCCACGCCCTCGACCAGGTCCTCGGCGGTGACTTCTTCCACGCCTCCCTGATGAGCGCCCACTACCCGAAGCGCGACGTCTACAACGCGGACGCCGCGCACACCCTGCCCGCCGTACTGATCGAGATGCTCGTGCAGTCGACCCCGGACCGCCTGGTCCTGCTCCCCGCGCTGCCGCCCGGCCTCCCGCAGGGCCGCCTGCGCGGGATCCGCACCCGGTTCGGCGCGGAGCTCGACCTGACCTGGACGCGCGACGGAGCGACGGCCGTCCTCAAGCCCTCCCGCACCGTCCGCATCGAACTCCGGACTTCCCCCGGCGCCGCCGACGCGCAACCGCTCGACCTCGTCGCCGGAGAAGACCATGTCCTCACCCTCGGGGCGTGGTAACCCCCGCAAGTCCCCCCACCTCCCCCCCCCACCCATGGAAAGGGACACCATGGCAAAGACCGCAATACGCAAGATCACCATGGCCGTGCTGGCCCCGGCGATGGCCCTCGGCGCCACCGTCGGCCTCGCCTCCGCCCCCGCCTCGGCCGCGGTCTGGAACTCCTGCGACCAGTGGGGCAACACCGGCCTGAACGGCTACACGCTCTACAACAACATCTGGGGCTCCGGCGCCGGCAGCCAGTGCATATGGGCCAACTCCGGCACCAACTGGGGAGTCTGGGCCAACCACCCCAACACCGGCGGCATCAAGTCCTACCCCAACTCCAAGAAGGTGATCAACAAGACGATCGCCTCTCTCGGCTCGCTGACCAGCAACTACAACGTCACCGTCCCGTCGTCCGGCGCGTACAACACGTCGTACGACATCTGGGACACCGACTACGACCACGAGATCATGCTCTGGGTCAACTACAACGGAGCCGTCGGCCCGATCGGCACCTCGCAGGGCACCGTCAGCCTCGGCGGCCACACCTGGAACGTCTACCGGGGCAGCAACGGCGCCAACAACGTGTACTCGTTCCTGCGGACCTCCGATTCCAGCTCCGGCAGCGTGGACATGAAGCCGATCCTCAACTGGATCGCGTCCAAGGGCTGGATGTCGACCAGCGAGACCATCGGTGACGTCCAGTTCGGCTACGAGATCACCTCGTCGTCCGGCGGCCTTGACTTCAACACCAACAACCTGACGGTCAGCAGCAGCTGACGTCGCTTTGGGCCGAGGCCGTCCCCTCAGCCGGGGTCGACCTCGGCCCGCAGCGCGTTGTAGTCCGCGAACGCCGACTCGACCTCGGCGTGGGTCAGGCCGTAGCGGGCCAGGTCGTAGCGGTGCGGTCGGGTGCCCTTCGGGCGGGCGACGGCACCGGCGAGCCGGGCGGCCTCGGCGTCGGTCCAGCGGGCGCCGACGGCGTCGTAGAGCCGGGGCGCGCCCTTGGCGGGATCGTCGGCGAGCAAGGAGTACGGGGCGTCGACCACCGCCTCACCGGGGATGGCCGCACGGGCGGCGAGTCCGCGCCGCATGGCCCGGCTCAGCAGACCGAACCAGGTCGCCCCGATGCCGTGCAGGTCGAGGGGCCGAGTACTGACGGACATGCCGTGCTCGATCAGGCTGCAGAACGACGCCACTGCCGTGATCGGGTCGCGGTGGCACCACACGAGCGTGGCGTCCGGGAACACGGTGTGCAGGGCGTCCAGATTGCCCAGGTGCAGCGGTGACTTGAGAATCCAGCGGCGCCGCGGACGGCCGTACTGGAGCACCTGGAAGACCTGCTTCAGATACCGGTAGTCATCGACGAAGTCCCGCTCGCGGTACCACGTCTCGTACTCGGGGATCCTGGCCTGCGACAGCGGCATCAGCGCGTGCGGCAGGGCGAAGGTGCACTCCTCCGGGCCCTCGGCGGCCATCGCGTGGATGTCGCGGAAGCGGGGCGTGAAGAGGTTGGTGCCCTGGACCATACGGCGGCCTGCGGTGACGGCCTTGCGGCGGTCGCGGGGCGTGGGCTCCAGGCCGGGCGTGAGCAGCTCCCACAGCAGCGGGCCGCGGTGTTGCTCCGCCAGCGACAGCACGGCGTGCGTCACCGTCGTCGCGGTGCGCGGCAGGCCCACCACGAACACGGGCCGCTCGATGGGCTCCCGCTCGATCTCCGGGTGCTCGGCGATCAGCCCCCGCACCCGGGCCCGGTTGGCGAGATGCCGCCGCACGAAGACCTGCGCGGACTGCCAGCCGACCGGCGTGAGGTTCCCGGCCTCGGCCCACCACCCCAGCAGCGCGCGGAAGTCGTCCACGAACTGCCGGTCCCCGTCCGCCACTCCCGTCTCCCCGACGATCCGGTCGAAGACCCGCCCGGGGTTGCGCCGCGATCCGAAGGCCGGCCGCAGCAGCTGGTTGGCGAGGGTGAGGGCGAGAGGAGATGTGGACACGACAGAACCCTATCGAAATCGCTTCAGACACAGGGGAGTTGGGGCGACCGGAAGACCTCCACCCCCCGGCCGCCCCTCCCCGACACGGCTACTCCGCTACAGGCAGCCGCGCCCCGTCCCGCAGAAACAGCGGGATGCGGTCCAGCGGGGCGTCGACCGTCACGGTCGTACCGCCCTCGTACGTCTCACCCGTCCACGCGTCCGTCCAGCCCGCGCCCGCCGGAAGGTACGTCGTCCGGGCCGTCGCGCCCGCCGTCAGCACCGGCACGACCAGCAGATCGCGGCCGAAGAGATAGGCGTCGTCGACCGACCAGGCCGTCTGGTCGTCGGGGAACTCCAGGAACAGCGGCCGCATCACCGGGAGCCCGTCCTCGTGCGCCTCGCGCATGACCTGGAGCACATACGGCTTCAGGCGCTCACGCAGCCGCAGATACTTCTCCAGGATCGCGCCGGCCTCCTCGCCGTACGACCACACCTCGTTGGGGCCGCCGGTCATGTCCGGGCCGAGCGGCATGCCCGGGTCGCGGAAGCCGTGCAGGCGCATCAGCGGGGACAGCGCGCCGAACTGGAACCAGCGGACCATGACCTCGCGATAGGCCGGGTCGTCCGGGTCGCCGCCGTGGAAGCCGCCGATGTCGGTGTTCCACCAGGGGATGCCGGAGAGCGCGGTGTTGAGGCCGGCCGCGATCTGGCGGCGCAGGGTCGGGAAGTCGGTGCCGATGTCGCCGGACCACAGGGCGGCGCCGTAGCGCTGGCTGCCCGCCCAGGCCGAGCGGTTGAGTGTCACGATCTCGGTCTCGCCGGAGGCGTGCAGGCCCTCGTAGAAGGTGCGGGAGTTCTCGGCCGGGTAGCTGTTGCCGACCTCCAGGCCGGGGCCCGTCCAGTAGCGCAGGTTCTCCTGGAAGCCCGGCTTCAGCTCCGGCTCGCAGGCGTCCAGCCAGAAGGCGGTGATGCCGTACGGGTCGAGGTAGTTCTGCTTGATCCTCGACCAGAGGAAGTCACGGGCGTCCGGGTTGGTGGCGTCGTAGAAGGCCACCTGGACCGTCGACGCCACCTCCTTGTCCGGCCAGTCGGCATGCGCCATCGGGCCGTACTGGGTGCCGATGAAATGGCCGCGCTGCTCCATCAGGGAGTGGTTCTCGCTCAGCGGGGACACCGACGGCCATACGCTCACCACCAGCTTGATGCCCAGCTCCTCCAGCTCGCGCACCATCGCCGCCGGGTCCGGCCACTCGGCCGGGTCGAACTTCCAGTCGCCGAGGTGCGTCCAGTGGAAGAAGTCGCAGACGATGGCGGAGACGGGCAGGCCCCGGCGCTTGTACTCCCGGGCCACGGCGAGGAGTTCGTCCTGGGTGCGATAGCGCAGCTTGCACTGCCAGAAGCCCGCCGCCCACTCGGGCAGCATCGGCGTACGGCCCGTCACCGCGCTGTAGCGGCGCTGGCCGTCGGCCGGGGTGCCCGCGGTGATCCAGTAGTCGAGCTGGCGGGCCGAGTCGGCGACCCAGCGCGTGCCGTTGTGCGCCAGCTCCACGCGGCCGATCGCCGGATTGTTCCACAGCAGGGTGTAGCCGCGGCTGGAGGCGAGGACCGGGATGCCGACCTCGGCATTGCGCTGGACCAGGTCCAGGACCAGGCCCTTCTGGTCGAACCGGCCGTGCTGGTGCTGGCCGAGGCCGTACAGCTTCTCGTCGTCGTAGGCGGCGAAGCGCTGCTCCAGGCGGTGGTGGCCGTTGCCGACGGCGGTGTAGAGGCGCGGGCCCGGCCACCAGAAGTGGGCGCGGGCCTCGGCGAGGAGCTCGGCGGAGTCCTCGGTGCGCAGGAAGCGGATCAGGCCCTCGGCGCTGACATGGACGGTCAGGGCGCCCACGGTCAGCTGCGCTTCACCGTCGCCGATCTTGACCGTGCTCTCCGTGGCCGGAGGTTCGTCGAGAAGGGCACCCGGCAGCCCTTCGAGGACCGGTCCGCCGAGCCGGGCGCGCACCCGGACCGCGTCCGGACCCCAGGGCTCGACGCGGACGGTCTCCTGGCGGCCGCTCCACTCCAGGGCGCCGTCCCGCTCACGGAACGTGCCGACAGTGGGGGAGGACTGCTCCAGGCTCACCTGGGGCTGGGCTTCAGCAGGCTGATTCACGTGGCGTGCTCCTGGAGGAGTTCGGGCAAGGGGGTGCCCCGGCGGGGCGACACGTGGGGGAGGGACGCGTCAGGACGAGGCCGGGCCCGTGCTCGCCCGGACCGTCAACTCAGGGGCGATCAGGACGACTTCGTCGCTGCCACGGCCGTCCAGCTTGGCGACGAGCTGCTCCACGGCATGCCGGCCCATCTCCTGCGCGGGGATGGAGACCGACGTCAGCCGCACCGAGGCCTGGGTGGCGACCTGGTCGGGGCAGATGGCGAGCACCGACACGTCCTCGGGCACGGCACGGCCCTGCTGGCGCAGCAGGGCGAGCAGGGGCTCCACCGCCGACTCGTTCTGCACGACGAACCCCGTGGTGCCCGGGCGTTCGTCGAGGATGCGGGCGAGAGTGACGGCCATCGCGTCGTACCCGCCCTCGCACGGCCGGTGCAGCAGCCGGATCCCCAACTCCTGGGAACGCAGCCGGAGTCCGTCGAGCGTGCGCTCCGCGAACCCGGTGTGCCGCTCATAGACGGCGGGGGCCTCTCCTATGACAGCGATGTCGCGGTGCCCCAGCGTCGCCAGATGCTCCACACACAGCGCCCCGGTCGCCTTGAAGTCGAGGTCGACACAGGTCAGCCCGGCGGTCTCGGCGGGCAGCCCGATCAGCACGGACGGCTGCTGGGAGTCGCGCAGCAGCGGCAGCCGCTCGTCGTCCAGCTCGACGTCCATCAGGATCATCGCGTCGGCCAGCCCGCTGCCGGTGACGCGCCGGACGGCGTCCGGCCCCTCCTCACCCGTCAGCAGCAGCACGTCGTATCCGTGGGTCCGGGCCGTGGTGGCCACCGCGATGGCTATCTCCATCATCACCGGCACATACATGTCGGTGCGAAGCGGGATCATCAGCGCGATGATGTTCGACCTGCTGCTGGCCAGGGCGCGCGCGCCCGCGTTCGGGTGGTAGCCGAGCTCGCGGATGCTCTGCTCGACCCGCTGCCGGGTGGTGGTGGAGATCGACCGCTTGCCGCTGAGGACATAGCTCACCGTGCTCGCCGAGACTCCGGCGTGCTGGGCGACCTCGGCAAGGGTGACCATCCGCTCTCCAAGCTATGTGAAGCGCTTCGACAATGCGCGGTGCGAACATGGGCGGGTGTGAGGGTGGTTCGACACTAACTCTGGCGCGCGTGGGTGTCCATAGGTTATCGAAGCGCTTCGACAGTTTTTCTCACGCGACGGTGGGAGCGGCAACCTCCGCCGGGCCGGCGGCGACTGAAGGCCGTGAACGATCCGCCCCCGGAAGGACCGTCCCCCATGCGGCACCGCCGCCCCCGCCTCTCCAAGAAGGCGAAGACCCTCACCTCCGCCGCGGTCGCCCTCGCGGCCGCCGCCGGTGTCACCGTCGCCCAGGCGGACGAGTCGAGCAAGAAGTGCGCGGCGTTCGACACGATCACGCTCGGCAAGTACTACGTCAACAACAACCTGTGGAACGAGGGCAAGTACACCGGCACCCAGTGCGTCTGGGACAACTCCCGCTCGGGCTCGACGATCTCCTGGGGCACCGGCTACAGCCTGGCCAACAGCGCCACGGGCAAGGGCGAGGACGTGAAGTCGTACGCCTCGACCGTCCTCGGCTGGCACTGGGGCTGGAAGGTCGACAAGGCGACAACAGGGCTGCCGATCCGCGTAGGCGACCGCAGGCCGGTCCGGACCACCTGGGACTTCTCGGTCAGCTCCGACCCGGGCACCATGAACGTCGCCTACGACCTCTGGCTGCACACCAAGAACACCGCGGACTGGCAGGACCAGCCCACCGACGAGATCATGATCTGGCTCAACCGGCAGGGCGGCGCAGGACCGCTGGGCACCAAGTACGGCAGCGTCAGCCTCGGCGGCGCGATGTGGGACATCTACGAGGGCGACATCGGCTGGAAGGTCCACTCCTTCGTCCGCCGTGCCAACACCACCAAGGCCACGCTCGACCTCGACGACTTCACCCAGGCACTCGTTCGGCGGGGCCTGCTGAGCAACGACAAATACGTCTCCGGCATCGAGTCCGGCACCGAGGTCTTCAAGGGCACGGGCCGACTGGACACCAAGGCGTACTCGGTCGAGATCGGCTGAACGGCTGCGTGCGGGGTGGTGGGGTCGCCCGTAATCGGGTACATACGATCGGGTAGCACCCGTCGGTAACCAAACGGTCGCCGGTAGCCGAAACGGTCCATGATCCCGATTCGCGGCGAGGTGAGCCTCATGTCCGCAGCACCCACGAAGCCCACTGTCACTGAGCGTGAGGCCCGCCAAGTGGCGGAGGAGGCCCGGCAGCAGGACTGGCGCAAGCCCAGCTTCGCCAAGGAACTGTTCCTCGGCCGCTTCCGCCTCGACCTCATCCACCCCCACCCGATGCCCACCGACGAGGCCACCCAGCGCGGCGAGGAGTTCCTCGCCAAGCTGCGCGACTTCATCGAGACGAAGGTCGACGGCGCCCTCATCGAGCGCGAGGCCCGCATCCCCGACGCCGTGATCGACGGCCTCAAGGAACTCGGCGCCTTCGGCATGAAGATCGACACCAAGTACGGCGGCCTCGGCCTCACCCAGGTCTACTACAACAAGGCCCTCACCCTGGCCGGCTCGGCCAGCCCGGCGATCGGCGTCCTGCTCTCCGCCCATCAGTCGATCGGCGTACCGCAGCCGCTGAAGTTGTTCGGCACCCAGGAGCAGAAGGACGCCTTCCTGCCGCGCTGCGCCCGCACCGACATCAGCGCCTTCCTCCTCACCGAACCCGACGTCGGCTCCGACCCGGCCCGCCTCGCCACCTCCGCCGTGCCCGACGGCGACGACTACGTCCTCGACGGGGTCAAGCTCTGGACGACCAACGGCGTGGTCGCCGACCTCCTCGTCGTCATGGCACGGGTGCCGAAGTCAGAGGGCCACAAGGGCGGCATCACCGCCTTCGTCGTGGAGACGAACTCGCCCGGCATCACCGTCGAGAACCGCAACTCCTTCATGGGTCTGCGCGGCATCGAGAACGGCGTCACCCGCTTCCACCAGGTCAGGGTCCCGGCGGCGAACCGCATCGGCCCGGAGGGCGCGGGCCTGAAGATCGCCCTGACCACGCTCAACACCGGACGTCTGTCCCTCCCCGCCTCCTGTGTCGCGGCCGGCAAGTGGTGCCTGAAGATCGCCCGCGAATGGTCGGCGGCGCGTGAGCAGTGGGGCAAGCCGCTCGCCCAGCACGAGGCCGTCGGCTCCAAGATCTCCTTCATCGCGGCCACCACCTTCGCCCTGGAGGCCGTCACCGACCTCGCCTCCCAGATGGCCGACGAGGACCGCAACGACATCCGCATCGAAGGCGCCCTCGCCAAGCTGTACGCCTCCGAGATGGCCTGGACGATCGCCGACGAACTCGTCCAGATCCGCGGCGGCCGCGGTTTCGAGACGGCCGACTCGCTCCGGGCCCGCGGCGAGCGCGGCGTCCCCGCCGAACAGGTCCTGCGCGACCTGCGCATCAACCGCATCTTCGAGGGCTCGACGGAGATCATGCACCTGCTGATCGCCCGCGAGGCCGTCGACGCCCACCTCTCGGTCGCCGGCGACCTCATCGACCCCGACAAGTCCCTCCAGGACAAGGCGAAGGCGGGCGCGAACGCCGGCGCCTTCTACGCCAAGTGGCTGCCCAAACTGGTCGCGGGGCAAGGGCAACTGCCGTACTCGTACGGCGAGTTCAAGCACGGCATCGACCTCTCCCCGCATCTCCGCTACGTCGAACGCACCTCCCGCAAGCTCGCCCGCTCCACCTTCTACGGCATGTCCCGCTGGCAGGGCCGCATGGAGACCAAGCAGGGCTTCCTCGGCCGGGTCGTCGACATCGGCGCCGAGCTCTTCGCCATGAGCGCGGCCTGCGTACGCGCCGAGCACCTGCGCGCACACGGCGACCACGGCCGCGAGGCCTACCAGCTCGCCGACGCCTTCTGCCGCCAGTCCCGACTGCGCGTCGAGGAACTCTTCGGCCGCCTCTGGTCCAACACCGACGACCTCGACCGCAAGGTGGCCAAGGGCGTGATGTCGGGCACCTACGAGTGGCTGGAGTCGGGCATCGTCGACCCGTCCGACGACGGCGGGGTGTGGATCGCGGACGCGACACCGGGCCCGAGCGAGCGGGAGAACGTGCACCGTCCGATCAGGTGAGCGATGCGTGAGGGGCCACTGCCCGCCTGCGGCGACCCCTCACCATCCTGTTACCCACCGGATGGGGACGCCCTGTCCTCCCCGTCAGTCCTTACGGCCACAATGGGGGGATGAGCGACAGCCCAGCCCCCCTCGCCGACCCCCACCTCGTCTACGACCCCGTAGCGGGCGACGGCCCCAAGGACGTGGTGATCCTCGGCTCGACCGGCTCCATCGGCACCCAGGCCATCGACCTCGTGCTGCGCAACCCCGACCGGTTCCGGGCCACCGCGCTGTCCGCCAACGGCGGCCGGGTCGCCCTTCTCGCCGAGCAGGCGTACCGGCTGAAGGCGCGGACCGTCGCGGTCGCCCGCGAGGACGTCGTACCGGCGCTGCGCGAAGCACTCCAGGCCCAGTACGGCACGGGGGAGCCGCTCCCCGAGATCCTCGCCGGACCGGACGCGGCCACCCAGGTCGCCGCCTCCGACTGCCACACCGTCCTCAACGGCATCACCGGCTCCATCGGCCTCGCGCCGACCCTCGCCGCCCTGGAGGCGGGCCGCACCCTGGCGCTCGCCAACAAGGAGTCCCTGATCGTCGGCGGCCCGCTGGTCAAGGCGCTCGCCAAACCCGGGCAGATCATCCCGGTCGACTCCGAGCACGCCGCCCTGTTCCAGGCGCTCGCGTCCGGGACCAGGGCGGACGTACGGAAGCTCGTCGTCACCGCCTCCGGCGGCCCCTTCCGCGGCCGTACGAAGGCCGACCTGGCCCGGGTGACCGTCGAGGACGCCCTCGCGCACCCCACCTGGGCCATGGGCCCGGTGATCACGATCAACTCCGCGACCCTCGTCAACAAGGGCCTGGAGGTCATCGAGGCGCACCTGCTCTACGACATTTCCTTCGACCGCATTGAGGTCGTCGTGCATCCCCAGTCGTATGTTCACTCGATGGTTGAGTTCACCGACGGATCCACGATCGCCCAGGCGACGCCCCCCGATATGCGCGGGCCGATCGCCATCGGCCTCGGCTGGCCCGAGCGCATCCCCGACGCAGCGCCCACCTTCGACTGGAGCAAGGCCTCGACCTGGGAGTTCTTCCCCCTGGACAACGAGGCGTTCCCCTCGGTCGGCCTGGCGCGGCACGTCGGGCAGCTCGCGGGCACGGCGCCCGCGGTGTTCAATGCGGCGAACGAGGAGTGCGTCGAGGCCTTCCGGGCCGGCGCGCTGCCGTTCAACGGGATCATCGAGACCGTGACCCGGGTGGTGGAGGAGCACGGCACCCCGGACACGGGAACTTCGCTCACCGTCGCGGACGTCCTCGAAGCGGAGAGCTGGGCCCGCAGCCGGGCCCGGGAACTGGCGGCACACACGGCGGAGGCCCGTGCATGACGACCCTGATGTTCATCCTCGGCATAGTGCTGTTCGCGGTCGGGCTGCTCGCCTCGATCGCCTGGCACGAGCTGGGCCATCTGTCCACGGCCAAGCTGTTCGGCATCCGTGTGCCGCAGTACATGGTCGGCTTCGGGCCGACCATCTGGTCGCGGAAGAAGGGCGACACCGAGTACGGCGTCAAGGCGATCCCGTTCGGCGGCTACATCCGCATGATCGGCATGTTCCCGCCGGGCGCCGACGGCCGCCTGGAGGCCCGCTCGACGTCGCCGTGGCGCGGCATGATCGAGGACGCCCGCTCGGCCGCCTTCGAGGAGCTCAAGCCCGGCGACGAGTCCCGCCTCTTCTACACGCGCAAGCCGTGGAAGCGGGTCATCGTGATGTTCGCGGGCCCGTTCATGAACCTGGTCCTCGCCTTCGGCCTGTTTCTCACCGTGCTGATGGGCTTCGGCATCCAGCAGCAGACCACCACCGTGAGCTCGGTCTCCCAGTGCGTCATCGCCCAGACCGAGAAGCGTGACGAGTGCAAGGCGTCCGACCCCAAGTCCCCGGCCGAGGCCGCGGGCATGAAGGCCGGCGACAAGATCGTCTCCTTCGCCGGGGTCAGGACCGACGACTGGAACACCCTCTCCGACCTGATCCGCGACAGCGCCGGCAAGGAAGTGCCGATCGTCGTCGACCGCAAGGGCGAGCAGGTGACCCTGGAGGCGAAGATCGCCACCAACTGGGTCCTGAAGAAGGACGCCAGCGGGGGGTATGTCCAGGACGACTACGTCCGGGCCGGCTTCCTCGGCTTCAGCTCGGCCACCGGCGTGGTCAAACAGGACTTCGGCGACTCGATGGTCTGGATGACCGACCGGGTCGGCGACGCCGTCGACTCCCTCATCGCCCTGCCCGCCAAGATCCCCGCCCTGTGGGACGCGGCCTTCGGCGACGGCCCGCGCGAGCAGGACTCCCCGATGGGCATCGTCGGCGCGGCGAGGGTGAGCGGCGAGATCGCGACCCTGGACATCCCGGCGTCACAGCAACTGGCGACGTTCGTGTTCCTCCTGGCCGGCTTCAACCTCTCCCTGTTCCTCTTCAACATGCTCCCGCTGCTGCCGCTCGACGGCGGCCATATCGCGGGCGCCCTGTGGGAGGCGCTGCGCCGCAACGTGGCGAAGGTGCTGCGCCGGCCGGACCCTGGCCCGTTCGATGTGGCGAAGCTGATGCCGGTGGCGTACGTGGTCGCCGGGATCTTCATCTGCTTCACGCTGCTGGTGCTGGTCGCGGACGTCGTTAACCCGGTCAGAATCTCCTAGTCACATGGAGTTCGAGGCGGCCCGGGATCATCTGTCCCGGGCCGCCTTCCATTGAGTGGGTTTACGGGCCATGGGGGTCCCCCCGCCGAGTGGGTTCGAGGTGGGGGAGTGCTGGGGTGAGGAACGGTGCCGTAATCTCGAAGCCTGGAGCCCGCTGCTGACGGGACCGGACCTTGATCCACGACTTGGGGTTGCACAGCAGATGACTGCGATTTCTCTCGGCATGCCGTCCGTACCGACCAAGCTCGCCGAGCGCCGGGTGTCGCGGCAGATCCACGTCGGCTCGGTGGCAGTGGGCGGTGACGCCCCGGTCTCGGTGCAGTCGATGACGACGACGCGTACGTCCGACATCGGCGCGACCCTCCAGCAGATCGCCGAGCTCACGGCGTCCGGCTGCCAGATCGTGCGCGTGGCGTGCCCCACACAGGACGACGCGGACGCCCTGGCCACGATCGCCCGCAAGTCCCAGATCCCGGTGATCGCGGACATCCACTTCCAGCCCAAGTACGTCTTCGCGGCCATCGAGGCCGGCTGCGCCGCGGTGCGGGTCAACCCCGGCAACATCAAGCAGTTCGACGACAAGGTCAAGGAGATCGCGCGGGCCGCCAAGGACCACGGCACCCCGATCCGCATCGGTGTCAACGCCGGTTCGCTGGACCGGCGCCTGCTCCAGAAGTACGGCAAGGCGACGCCCGAGGCGCTGGTCGAGAGCGCGCTCTGGGAAGCCTCCCTCTTCGAGGAGCACGACTTCCGGGACATCAAGATCTCGGTGAAGCACAACGACCCGGTCGTGATGGTCAGGGCGTATCAGCTGCTGGCCGAGAGCTGCGACTACCCGCTCCACCTGGGCGTGACGGAGGCCGGTCCCGCCTTCCAGGGCACGATCAAGTCGGCGGTGGCCTTCGGAGCGCTGCTGAGCCAGGGCATCGGCGACACGATCCGCGTCTCCCTCTCGGCCCCGCCGGTCGAGGAGGTCAAGGTCGGCAACCAGATCCTGGAGTCCCTGAACCTCAGGCAGCGCGGCCTGGAGATCGTCTCCTGCCCGTCCTGCGGCCGCGCCCAGGTCGACGTCTACAAGCTGGCCGAGGAGGTCACGGCGGGCCTGACCGGCATGGAGGTCCCGCTGCGCGTCGCCGTCATGGGCTGCGTCGTCAACGGCCCCGGCGAGGCCCGCGAGGCCGACCTCGGCGTCGCCTCCGGCAACGGCAAGGGCCAGATCTTCGTCAAGGGCGAGGTCATCAAGACGGTCCCCGAGTCCAAGATCGTGGAGACGCTGATCGAAGAGGCGATGAAGATCGCCGAGCAGATGGAGGCGGACGGGGTCGAGGGCGGGGAGCCTTCGGTCTCGGTGGCGGGCTGACGGCGCGGTGCGGTTTGGACGCCGGTCCGTGTTTTTCAGCCCGTCCGGCGTTTGAGGACGAGGCCGTTCAGGCCGATGCGGGGGTCTGGGGGTGGCAGCCCCCAGGGACGGTACGGCAGCCGACGGTCACCTTAAAACTGGCGGCAACTTCACCGGGGCGGCACCGCTCAGCAACCGCAGGTACAGTGCGGGGACCAGCAGAACCCCAGCGTGAGGCCCCCGCACCGTGTTGACCCAGACCACCTCACGGGTCCTCGAACCGAGTGACCTGGACGCCGCGCTCGCCGTCCTCGACCGCGAGCCGGTCGCGAACGCCTTCGTGACGTCCCGCGTCCAGATCGCCGGCCTCGACCCCTGGCGCCTCGGCGGCGAGATGTGGGGCTGGTACGAGGACGGCATGCTGACGTCCCTGTGCTACGCGGGCGCCAACCTCGTCCCGATCTGCGCCACCCCCCGAGCGATCCGCGCCTTCGCCGACCGCGCCCGGCGCGCGGGCCGTCGCTGCTCCTCCATCGTCGGCCCCGCCGACGCCACCGCCCAGCTGTGGCGGCTGCTGGAGCCCAACTGGGGCCCGGCCCGCGAGGTCCGCTCCCATCAGCCGCTCATGGTCACCGACCACATGCCCGCCGACATCGCCCCGGATCCGTACGTCCGCCGCATCCGCAAGGACGAGATGGAGACGATCATGCCGGCGTGCGTGGCGATGTTCACCGAGGAGGTCGGCGTATCGCCCCTCGCGGGCGACGGCGGCCTGCTCTACCAGGCCCGGGTCGCCGAACTCGTCGGCTCCGGCCGCTCCTTCGCCCGCCTCGACCACGACGGCAAGGTCGTCTTCAAGGCGGAGATCGGCGCGGCGACGGACCGCGCCTGCCAGATCCAGGGCGTCTGGGTGGCCCCCGAATACCGCGGCCGGGGCTTCGCGGCCCCCGGAATGGCGGCAGTACTGCGCTACGCCCTGGCGGACATCGCCCCGGTCGTCAGCCTCTACGTCAACGACTTCAACACGGCGGCGAGGCGGGCGTACACGAGGGTGGGCTTCCAGGAGGTCGGCGCCTTCATGAGCGTCCTGTTCTGATCACCTCGCCCTCCGAGGGACCTGCGGATCTGCGCGATCAGCCACGAACAACCCGCACCCGAACGACTACCGGCAGTCCCTGTACGCTCCCCACATGCGCCTTCCCGGTCACGCACACCGCCGCCACCCCGACGACATCGTGATCGGCCCCCTGGACCTCTCGGCCCACGTCGACGAGGCGCTGGCCGTCCAGGCGGTGGCCTTCGGACTGGGCCCCGACGAGGTCGCCGTACGCCGGCAGATCGTCCTGCGCCACATGACCTACCCCGGCGCCCGCGCCCTCGGCGCCACCGCCGCGGGCCTCCTCGTCGGATTCATCTACGGCATGCCCAACGACCGCGGCCACTGGTGGTCCACCGTCGTGGAGCCCTACCTCCGGGCCCAGGGCCACGACGACTGGCTCGACGGCTCCTTCGTCATCACCGAGCTCCACGTCCACCCCGGCTACCAGAACCGCGGCGTGGGCCGCTCCCTGATCACCACGATCACCGACAGCGCCCTCGAACCCCGCTCGATCCTCTCGGCGATCGACGTCGAAAGCCCGGCCCGCGGCCTGTACCGCTCCCTCGGCTACCAGGACCTCGCCCGCCAGGTCCTCTTCCCCAGCGCCCCGAAGCCGTACGCCGTGATGGGCGCCCCCTTGCCGCTGCGCCGCCGTTAACCGATTTCCACCGCCCCGCACCCCCCGGCTAACCTCCTGCCATAACCGACATCCAGCAGGAGCAGAAGAACCATGGCGAAAGCACCGGTCCAGCGCATGTCCCAGTTGATGGCGAAGACGCTGCGCGACGACCCGGCTGACGCCGAGGTCCTCAGCCACAAGCTGCTCGTCCGCGCCGGGTACGTCCGCCGCACGGCGGCCGGTATCTGGTCCTGGCTGCCCCTCGGCAAGCGGGTCCTCGCCAATGTGGAGCGCGTCGTCCGTGAGGAGATGGACGCGATCGGCGCCCAGGAGGTGCTGCTCCCCGCGCTGCTGCCGCGTGAGCCGTACGACGCGACGGGCCGCTGGGACGAGTACGGCCAGGAGCTGTTCCGCCTCAAGGACCGCAGGGGCGGCGACTACCTGCTCGGCCCGACCCACGAGGAGATCTTCACCCAGCTGGTGAAGGACCAGGCGTCCTCCTACAAGGACCTGCCGGTCATCCTCTACCAGATCCAGCACAAGTACCGTGACGAGGCCCGCCCGCGGGCCGGCATCCTGCGCGGCCGTGAGTTCCTGATGAAGGACTCCTACTCCTTCGACACCGAGGACGAGGGCCTCGCCCAGTCCTACGCCCTGCACCGCCAGGCCTACCAGCGGATCTTCGCGCGCCTCGGCCTCGACTACCGCATCTGCGCCGCCACGGCCGGCGCGATGGGCGGCTCGAAGTCGGAGGAGTTCCTGGCACCGGCGGAGGCGGGCGAGGACACCTTCGCGGACTGTCCCAACTGCGACTTCGCGGCCAACACCGAAGCGATCACGTACGAGTTGAAGCCGGTGGACGCCACCGAGGTGCCCGCCCTCGAAGAGATCCCGACCCCGGACACCCCCACCATCGAGACCCTCGCCGCCCACCTCGGCGTCCAGGCCTCCGACACCCTGAAGAACCTCCTCGTGAAGGTCGACGGCGAGATCGTCGCCGTCGGTGTCCCCGGTGACCGCGAGGTCGACATGGACAAGGTCGAGGCGCACTTCGCCCCGGCGGTCGTGGAGATGGTCACCGAGGCGGACTTCGCGGGCCGCCCGGACCTGGTCCGCGGTTACGTCGGCCCGCAGGGGCTGGGCGAGAAGGTCAAGTACATCGCCGACCCGCGCGTGGCCCCCGGCACGGCCTGGATCACCGGCGCCAACAAGGAGGGCACGCACGCCAAGAACGTCGTCGCGGGCCGTGACTTCGAGGCCGACGCGTACGTCGACGTCGTCGTCGTCCAGGAGGGCGACCCCTGCCCGAAGTGCGGCACCGGCCTCAAGCTCGACCGCGCCATCGAGATCGGCCACATCTTCCAGCTCGGCCGCAAGTACGCGGACGCGCTGAAGCTGGACGTCCTCGGCCAGAACGGCAAGCCGGTCCGCGTCACCATGGGCTCCTACGGCATCGGCGTCTCCCGCGCCGTCGCCGCCCTCGCCGAGCAGACCGCCGACGACAAGGGCCTGTGCTGGCCGGCCGAGATCGCCCCGGCCGACGTCCACGTGGTCGCCGCGGGCAAGGCCCTGCAGACCGAACTCGCCCTCGACGTCTCCGAGAAGCTGTCCGCCGCCGGCCTGCGCGTCCTGTGCGACGACCGCGCCGGCGTCTCGCCGGGCGTCAAGTTCACCGACTCGGAGCTGATCGGCGTACCGCAGATCCTGGTGGCCGGGCGCCGCGCGGCCGAGGGCGTCGTAGAGCTCAAGGACCGCAGGACCGGCGAGCGCGAGGAACTGACGGTGGACGAGGCGATCGCCCGCCTGACGGCGTAGAAGGCGAGGTGCGCCGGGCGGCGTGAGCCTGCCCGGCGCGCACTTTCAAGCCAACGCGGTGTGAAGCGCCCCTTTAGGGGCGCGGGGCTGTATCGATGTGCGGCTCCGCCGCGTGGGCGCGACCAGCCACAACGATCCCGCAGTCGCCCAACAGCCCTAGGCACCCCATCGACCAGGCGCCCCTAAAGCCACCCGGCGAATTCCAACAACAGCTCCGCATCCTTCGGCCGCCCCACCCGAAGCGCCCGCACCCCGGATTCGACGGCCCGGAACAACGTCCACCCCCGCAACCGCTCCTGATCCACATCCAACGACTCCGCCAGCCGCTTCACCCGGCGCCGAGTCGTCGCCGCCCCCGACGGCGAGGCGATGAGATCCTCCACCCGGTCCCGCACCAGCCGCGCCAGATCGAAGGCGCACTCACCCACGACCGGATCCGGCCCCACCGCAAGCCACGGCATCCGCTCCCCGGCCAGCACCTTGCTCTGCCGGAACGTGCCATGCAGCAACCGCCGCTCAGGTGGCGCGGCCAGCAGCTCCTCACGGGCGGCGAGCGCGGCCTCGACCAGCGCGGCCACCTCGGTGAAGCCGGATGCCCGCATTGCCGTGGCTTGCCGCTCCGTCCGCGCGGCGACCGTCTCGAAGGGATGCTCGTCCGGCGGCTCCACCCACAGCCGCCGCAGCGTCCCCGCCGCCTCCAACAGCGCCTTCGCCTCCGGCAACGACCGCACCGACACATCCGGGTGAAGCCGTTCGAGAAGGAGCACACCCTCGACGGGCGGCTCGGAGAGGAGCTGTACGGCGCCCGTTCCGGCCCAGTGCGCCAGCGCCGCCCGTTCGCTCTCGGGGCGGGCCCGGGGCGGCGCCAGCTTCAGCACGGCGGGGGTCCCGTCGGCGCGCCGCACCAGCATGACCAGGCTGCTGCGCCCGCCCGGCACCTGCACCCGCTCCACGGTCAACTCGCGTAGCGCGACGGCCTGGTGGGCCGCCTCCGGCAGCTTCTCCAACCAGTCGTCACCGTCCGGTGCCGTCTCACCGAGCGCCCTGACCAGACGCTGCGGCGGTTCGAAAGCCATGCGCGAGTAATTCCCTTCAGACGCGGATCAGGCCGAGGGCATCGGCGAGGCGGACGTCGTGCCCGCACGCTCGGCGAGCCCAGGGAAGGCTACGCTCCCGCCCCGCCAGCGCACCGCCCGCACCGCGGCCTCCCGCAGCGCCTCGGCGGCCGTGGCCCGCAGCTCACCCTCGGCTGCCCGCACCAGGTCGGAGTACACCCCGGCCACCCGGTCCTCCAACTCGGCGGCGAGCAGCACGGCCGCGGCGGAGTCCGGCACCGGGAACGGCAGCGCGTACCCGGCGCTCGCGGCGACCGGCTTCGCGCCCAGGTCGCGCACCTCACGCGCCAGCGCGTCCCGCCGCGCCCGGTGTGCTTCGTACCCCGCGCGGGCCTCCGAACGCCGTGCCTCCTCGATCCGGCCCCCGACCACGCCGTATCCGTACACCGCCGCGTGCTCGGCGGACAGCGCCGCCTGAAGCGCCGCCACCGTCGCCTTCTTCGACTCGCCGCTCATTTGGCCCCCTCCGTCAGCAGATACGCGTGTACGGCCCCGGCCGCCGCCACGGAGGCCAGCAGCCGTGCCAGTTCACCGGGCAGGTCGAGCAGCGCCTTGGCCCGCCGGTCCGCGAGCGCCCGCTCGGCGGCGGCGAGCTCGGCGAGGGCATCCCCCTCGCTCCCCGGGGCAGGTGTGGGCGACGCCTGGCCGGCGCTCGGTGCCGCAGACGCCGTACGAGAGGCAGCCCCGCCACCGAACGCCTCCGCGTGCCGTGCCGCCTCCGACCGCAACGGCCCGACCAGATCCGCCAGCACCGGATGGGCGGCGAGTACGGCGTCGTACCGCTCCACCAGCCCCTCGCTGTCCCGGGCCGCACGCGCGCGTGCCCGCTCGGCGAGCGACGGGCTGCCGCTCGTGCCGCCGTCGGAGTCTTCTGAGCTGGCGGTGCAGCCCACCAGCAGGGCGGCCCCGGCGGCCGAGGCGAGCAGGGTTCTTCTGCGCGGCCCCGAGGGGGTGCGCGGCGGCGAGGGGAACGGCACGGCAGACGTCCTCGGGGGCTCGTACGAAAGCAGTTGCGGAAGGAGTTGCGGAACGTGGTGCGGAGGGAGGTACGAAAACACTTGCGGAAGGCGGGTGTGGGATCGACGGATCGCAGACCCGTGATCACCGTACCCGCGCACCCGGCCCGTACCACTCACCGGCACCGCTCACGCGCAGGTGGACGGCAACACTCCCCGCGACCCGATACCCTTTGACCAGACACGCGACCCATCCCACAACAGCACACGCGGCCGAGGAGTCACCCGGATGAGCACCACCCAGAGCGAGAGGCTGCGAGAACTTCTGGAACCGCTCGTCAGCTCACAGGGCCTCGATCTCGAAGAGATCGCAGTGGACTCCGTCGGACGCAAGCGTGTGCTGCGCGTCGTCGTCGACTCCGACACCGGGGCGGACCTGGACCGGATCGCCGATGTGAGCCGAGCGCTCTCGGCGAAGCTCGACGAGACCGACGCGATGGGCGCGGGGGAGTACACCCTCGAAGTCGGCACCCCGGGCGCGGAGCGCGCCCTCACGGAGCACCGGCACTATGTGCGCGCCGTCGACCGGCTGGTCAAGTTCCAGCTGGCCGAGGGCGGGGAACTGACGGCCCGGATCCTGAACGCCGACGACGAGGGCCTCGACCTCGAAGTGCCCGGCGTCAAGGGCAGAAAGCCCACCAGTCGCAGACTCGCCTTCCCCGACATCGTCAAGGCGCGCGTGCAGGTCGAGTTCAGCCGTAAGGACAGCAAGGACGAGAAGGAAGAGGAGGCGTAGCCGTGGACATCGACATGAGTGCCCTGCGGGGCTTGGTTCGGGAGAAGGAGATCTCCTTCGATCTGCTGGTCGAGGCGATCGAGTCGGCCCTCCTCATCGCCTACCACCGCACCGAGGGAAGCCGCCGCCACGCGCGCGTGGAGCTGAACCGGGAGACCGGCCATGTGACCGTGTGGGCGAAGGAGGATCCCGAGGATCTGGAGGAGGGCCAGGAGGCCCGCGAGTTCGACGACACCCCGTCCGGCTTCGGCCGGATCGCCGCCACCACCGCCAAGCAGGTCATCCTGCAGCGCCTGCGTGACGCCGAGGACGACGCGACGCTCGGCGAGTACGCGGGCCGCGAGGGCGACATCGTCACCGGTGTCGTGCAGCAGGGCCGCGACCCGAAGAACGTGCTCGTGGACATCGGCAAGCTGGAGGCCATCCTGCCGGTGCAGGAGCAGGTCCCGGGCGAGACGTATCCGCACGGGATGCGGCTGCGGTCGTACGTCGTACGAGTGGCGAAGGGCGTGCGCGGCCCGTCCGTGACCCTCTCCCGTACGCACCCCAATCTGGTGAAGAAGCTCTTCGCCCTGGAGGTGCCGGAGATCGCTGACGGTTCGGTGGAGATCGCCGCCATCGCCCGCGAGGCCGGGCACCGCACGAAGATCGCCGTACGGTCCACCCGCTCCGGTCTCAACGCCAAGGGCGCCTGCATCGGCCCCATGGGCGGCCGGGTGCGCAATGTCATGGGCGAGCTGAACGGCGAGAAGATCGACATCGTCGACTGGTCGGACGACCCGGCCGAGATGGTGGCGAACGCGCTCTCGCCGGCCCGGGTCTCCAAGGTGGAGGTCGTGGACATGGCGGCCCGCTCCGCGCGCGTGACCGTGCCCGATTACCAGCTGTCACTGGCGATCGGCAAGGAAGGGCAGAATGCCCGGCTTGCCGCCCGGCTCACCGGCTGGCGGATCGACATCCGCCCCGACACCGAGCAGGCCGGGGAATAGATCCAGACCGCCGGGCGCTCAGATCACGTCAGGTTACCGAGCGGCAACTGTTCGAATCCTCCCCCAAAGGGGTGAGGTCGGTACGGGGAGGTAGACTTAAAGGTGTCTGGCCGGACACGCGCCCGCGCCTGCCCTGAACGTACCTGTGTGGGGTGCCGGGAGCGAGCGGCCAAGGCTGATCTGCTGCGGATCGTGGCGATCAAGGACGAGTGCGTCCCTGATCCAAGCGGTACGCTGCCCGGCCGGGGTGCGTATGTACACCCCGCCCTGGTCTGTCTCGACCAGGCGGTGCGCCGACGGGCGTTCACGCGGGCGTTGCGCGCCCCGGGAGCGCTCGACACAAAGGCGTTGCGCCGGTACGTCGAGCAGAGAACAGTTGCTGAGCAGGCAACACCGTAAGAAGCGTCGCGCGGAACCCCCGCGCGGCCCTGGTACCCCGCGAGTTGGAAGTAGGTCGAGATTGCGATGAGCACTCGATGAGCACGCGATGAGTACGCCCATGAAGTAGCGACGGTCCGGACGCAACCCGGACCTAAAAGGAGCGAAGTGGCTAAGGTCCGGGTATACGAACTCGCCAAGGAGTTCGGGGTTGAGAGCAAGGTCGTCATGGCCAAGCTCCAAGAACTCGGTGAATTCGTCCGTTCGGCGTCTTCGACCATCGAAGCGCCCGTCGTCCGTAAACTCACGGACGCCCTCCAGCAGGGCAGCGGAGGCGGCAAGTCCGCCCCCGCCCGCAAGGCTGCCCCGTCCAGGCCGGCAGCCCCCTCCCCGGCGCAGGGAGCCCGTCCGGCTCCGCCGCGCCCCGCGGCCCCCAAGCCGGCCGCCGAGAAGCCCGCGGCGCCGGCCGCGCCGGCCGCTCCCGGCCCCCGTCCCACCCCGGGCCCGAAGCCCGCGCCGCGGCCCGCCCCGGCGTCCCCGGCTCCGACCGCGCCCGAGTTCACGGCACCGCCGGCGGCTCCCGCCGCCCCGGCCGCCTCTCAGGGCCAGGGCTCCGGCCCGCGTCCGGGCGCCCCGCGTCCGGCCGGCCAGGCCCCGCGTCCCGGCGCTCCGCGTCCCGGTGGCCAGGGTGGCCAGGGCCGTGGTGAGCGCGGTGACCGTCCCGGCGCTCAGCGTCCGGGTGGCGGCGCCGCGCGTCCCGGTGCCCGTCCGGCCGGTCCCCGTCCGGGCAACAACCCCTTCACCTCCGGTGGCTCCACCGGCATGGCGCGCCCGCAGGCGCCCCGTCCCGGCGGTGCCCCGCGCCCCGGCGGCCCTGGTGGCCCCGGTGAGCGTCCCGGCGGCGCCCCGCGTCCGCAGGGCCAGGGCGGTCCCCGTCCCCAGGGCGCCTCGGGCGGTCCCCGTCCGCAGGCTCCGGGCGGCGCCCGTCCCACCCCGGGCGGCATGCCCCGCCCGCAGGGCGGCGGTCCCCGTCCCGGCGGCGGCCCCCGTCCGAACCCCGGCATGATGCCGCAGCGTCCCGCTGCCGGTCCCCGCCCCGGTGGCGGCGGTCCCGGCGGTCGTGGTCCCGGTGGCGGCGGTCGCGGTCCCGGTGGCGGCGGCGGTCGTCCGGGTGGCGGCGGCGGCTTCGCCGGTCGTCCCGGCGGCGGTGGCGGTGGCGGCTTCGCCGGTCGTCCCGGTGGTCCCGGTGGCGGTGGCGGCGGTTTCGCCGGCCGTCCGGGTGGTCCCGGCGGTGGCGGCGGTGGCCGTCCCGGCTTCGGCGGCCGTCCCGGTGGTCCCGGTGGCCGTGGTGGCACGCAGGGCGCCTTCGGTCGTCCCGGTGGTCCCGCGCGTCGTGGCCGCAAGTCGAAGCGGCAGAGGCGCCAGGAGTACGAGGCCATGCAGGCCCCGTCGGTCGGCGGTGTGATGCTGCCTCGCGGCAACGGCGAGTCCATTCGCCTGTCGCGCGGTGCGTCGCTCACCGACTTCGCGGAGAAGATCAACGCCAACCCGGCGTCGCTCGTCGCGGTCATGATGAACCTCGGCGAGATGGTCACCGCGACCCAGTCCGTCTCCGACGAGACGCTGGAGCTCCTGGCCGGCGAGATGAACTACACGGTTCAGATCGTCAGCCCCGAGGAGGAGGACCGCGAGCTTCTCGAGTCCTTCGACATCGAGTTCGGCGAGGACGAGGGCGACGAGGAGGACCTGGTGGTCCGCCCGCCGGTCGTCACCGTCATGGGTCACGTCGACCACGGTAAGACCCGACTCCTCGACGCCATCCGCAAGACGAACGTCATCGCGGGCGAGGCCGGCGGCATCACCCAGCACATCGGTGCCTACCAGGTCTCGACCCAGGTCAACGACGAGGACCGCGCGATCACCTTCATCGACACCCCGGGTCACGAGGCGTTCACCGCCATGCGTGCCCGTGGTGCCCGGTCGACGGACATCGCGATCCTGGTCGTCGCGGCCAACGACGGCGTCATGCCGCAGACGGTCGAGGCGCTCAACCACGCCAAGGCGGCCGACGTCCCGATCGTCGTCGCGGTCAACAAGATCGACGTCGAGGGCGCCGACCCGACCAAGGTGCGCGGTCAGCTCACCGAGTACGGGCTGGTGGCCGAGGAGTACGGCGGCGAGACCATGTTCGTCGACATCTCCGCCAAGCAGGGTCTGCACATCGACTCCCTGCTGGAGGCCGTGGTCCTCACCGCGGACGCCTCGCTCGACCTGCGGGCCAACCCGAACCAGGACGCGCAGGGCATCTCGATCGAGTCCCGTCTCGACCGCGGCCGTGGTGCCGTGGCGACGGTCCTCGTTCAGCGAGGCACCCTGCGGGTCGGCGACACGATGGTCGTGGGCGACGCCTACGGTCGCGTCCGCGCCATGCTCGACGACAACGGCAACAACGTCGCCGAGGCCGGCCCCTCCACGCCGGTTCAGGTCCTGGGTCTGACCAACGTCCCGGGTGCGGGCGACAACTTCCTGGTGGTCGACGAGGACCGTACGGCCCGTCAGATCGCCGAGAAGCGCGCCGCCCGTGAGCGCAACGCCGCGTTCGCCAAGCGCACGCGCCGCGTCTCGCTCGAGGACCTGGACAAGGTGCTCAAGGCCGGCGAGGTCCAGCAGCTCAACCTCATCATCAAGGGTGACGCTTCTGGTTCCGTCGAGGCTCTCGAGTCCTCCCTGCTCCAGCTGGACGTCGGCGAAGAGGTCGACATCCGCGTCCTGCACCGCGGCGTCGGTGCGGTCACGGAGTCCGACATCGACCTGGCGATGGGCTCCGACGCCATCGTGATCGGCTTCAATGTGCGCGCCGCCGGGCGTGCGCAGCAGATGGCCGAGCGCGAGGGCGTGGACGTCCGGTACTACTCGGTCATCTACCAGGCGATCGAGGAGATCGAGGCGGCCCTCAAGGGCATGCTCAAGCCGGAGTACGAAGAGGTCGAGCTCGGTACGGCGGAGATCCGCGAGGTCTTCAAGTCGTCCAAGCTGGGTAACATCGCGGGTGTCCTCATCCGCTCCGGCGAGGTCAAGCGCAACACCAAGGCGCGCCTCGTCCGCGACGGCAAGGTCATCGCGGAGAACCTCAACATCGAGGGTCTGCGTCGCTTCAAGGACGACGTCACCGAGATCCGCGAAGGGTTCGAGGGCGGTATCAACCTCGGCAACTTCAACGACATCAAGGTCGACGACGTCATCGCGACGTACGAGATGCGCGAGAAGCCGCGCGTCTGACCTGTGCAGCACGCGATCGGGGCCGATCGGCGGGAGCAGAATTTCCGTCGATCGGCCCCGGCCGTTGCGTGTACGGTTCCCGTATCGGCGTCGCGTGGCGCCCATACCCCGAACCGGCGGGACATCCGGATACACACATGTATGTGGGGACTCTGTCCTTCGACCTGCTCCTCGGCGACGTCCACTCGCTGAAGGAGAAGCGCTCCATCGTCCGTCCGATCGTGGCCGAACTCCAGCGCAAGTATGCGGTGAGTGCGGCGGAGACGGGCAATCAGAACCTCCACCGCAGGGCCGAGATAGGGCTCGCGGTGGTCTCCGGGGACACGGGCCACCTCACCGACGTACTGGACCGCTGTGAGCGGCTGGTCGCCGGGCGGCCGGAGGTGGAACTGCTCTCGGTTCGACGCAGACTCCACAGCGACGAAGAGTAGAAGCAAGCAGCAAGAGACGTATGAAGGAGACGGACCAGTGGCCGACAACGCGCGGGCGAAAAGGCTGGCGGACCTCATCCGGGAGGTGGTGGCCCAGAAGCTGCAGCGCGGGATCAAGGACCCGCGGCTCGGCTCGCACGTCACCATCACGGACACCCGGGTCACGGGTGACCTGCGGGAGGCGACCGTCTTCTACACGGTGTACGGGGACGAAGAGGAGCGGGCCGCCGCGGCGGCCGGCCTGGAGAGCGCCAAGGGCGTGCTCCGCTCGGCCGTCGGTGCCGCGGCCGGTGTGAAGTTCACGCCGACGCTGGCCTTCGTGGCCGACGCCCTGCCGGACAACGCGCGGACCATCGAGGACCTCCTCGACAAGGCCCGCCAGTCCGACGCGAAGGTGCGTGAGGTCTCGGCAGGTGCGGCCTACGCCGGTGAGGCGGACCCGTACAAGAAGCCGGGCGAGGACGAGGACGACGCCGCCGAATGACCCAGAAGAACCAGACGCCCGACGGGCTTGTCATCGTCGACAAGCCGTCGGGCTTCACCTCGCACGACGTCGTCGCCAAGATGCGCGGCATCGCGCGCACCCGCCGCGTCGGCCATGCCGGCACGCTCGACCCGATGGCGACGGGCGTCCTCGTCCTCGGCGTCGAGAAGGCGACCAAGCTGCTCGGTCATCTGGCCCTGACCGAGAAGGAGTACCTGGGCACGATCCGCCTGGGCCAGACCACCCTCACCGACGATGCCGAGGGCGAGATCACGGCGTCCACCGACGCCTCGAAGGTCACCCGGGACGCCGTCGACGCCGGGATCGCCAAGCTGAGCGGCGACATCATGCAGGTGCCGTCCAAGGTCAGCGCCATCAAGATCGACGGGGTGCGGTCCTACAAGCGGGCGAGGGAGGGCGAGGAGTTCGAGATCCCGGCCCGGCCCGTCACCGTCTCCTCCTTCACCGTGTACGACGTCCGGGACGCCGTCGCCGACGACGGCACCGCCGTCCTCGACCTGGTCGTGTCGGTGGTCTGCTCCTCCGGTACGTACATCAGGGCCCTCGCCCGGGACCTCGGCGCCGACCTCGGCGTCGGCGGCCACCTCACCGCGCTGCGCCGCACCCGCGTCGGGCCGTACAAGCTGGACTCGGCGAAGACGCTGGACCAGCTCCAGCAGGAGCTGACCGTCATGCCGATCGCGGAGGCCGCCGCGGCCGCCTTCCCGCGCTGGGACATCGACGCCAGGCGGGCCCGGCTGCTCGGCAACGGGGTCCGCCTCGACATGCCCGACGAGTACGCGGGCTCGGGTCCCGTCGCCGTCTTCGACGCCGAGGGCCGCTTCCTGGCGCTCGTGGAGCAGCACAAGGGCAAGGCCAAGAGCCTCGCCGTCTTCGGCTGACAGGGCCCGATCCGGGTGCCTGCCCGTGGAGCGGCGGTCACGGGGTCGTCCTCTGCCCGCCGCTCCACGGTCCCCCCTCGGTTCCCCCACCTCTAGGGTGTATCCAACGACCCTCGCCTGTTCACCCGTCCGGGCAGGCGCTCGGAGTGAACCGAGGGAGCGGAAGGGGGCGCGTTCGCCAAGCGATCTGTCCCGCTGATCACATCACGCCTAACGTCGGAAAAAGGACACGGGCGGATGAGCGTTCGGGCGCGGGGCGGGGAGGTTCGACGATGGCGGGACGGGGCCCGCGGGCGGGCGGCGCCCGCAGGACGCCGGAGGGGACGCGGTACGACGGGGACCGGTCCGAGGCGTTCGTCGATGGAGCCGGGGCTGAATGGAGCGTGGGCGGCCCGCAGGACGCGCGCCGCTCCGAGCCCGCAGACGCGGCCCTGGTGCGCATTCACGACCTGGCCGGACGCCCCCGTGGCCTCGGCTTCCTCGCCGATCACCGCGGCACCCTCGTCACCAGCCATGAGGTCGTCGACGGCCTGCCCTGGCTGGTGTTGCTCGCCGCCGCGGACGACCGCAGCTGTGTGGTGCCCGCGAGCGCGGTGACCCCCCTGCCCGCGCTGGACCTGGCCCTCGTGCGCACCGAGGGACTGGGGGTGGCGCCCCTGCCGGTGAGCGCGCGGGAGCGGATCGAGACCGGTGCCTATGTGCGGATCCCCGCCGGTGGCTGGCGTGAGGCGCGGGTGCTGGGCGAGGCGTCCGTGACGTACACGGCGACCGACCGCGTCCATCGCCTCGATGACGCCCTGGAACTCGCCATCGGCACGGCGGGCCGGGACGCGCTGCGGCTCGGCGGAGGGGCCGCCGGAGGGCCCGTGCTCGATGCCGGGACCGGCACCGTCGTAGGCGTGCTCGGTACCGCCCTGCGCAGCGGCAGGGGCGACGCCGGGTTCGCGGTGCCGCTGCGCCCGCCGCCGCACGGCCCGCTGGCCGAGCTGCTCGCCGAGAACGCGGCCACGGTGCCCGCGTACGGCACCGACCTGAACCTCGCGGGCGTACTGGAGCTTACGGCCACCTCGATCGGGCAGGACGGCCCGGACGCCGGGGGAGCGGGCGCGGTCACCCCGGTCGAACGGGCCGCCACGGCAAGGGAGTTCGACGCCTTCGCCGCGAGCGGGGCCGCGGTGCTCGCCCTGGTCGGGGCGCCGGGCAGCGGCCGTACGACGGAACTCGCGGCCCTCGCCGCCCGGCGCAAGGCGCCCACGCTGTGGCTGCGCGGGGCCGATCTGAAGGACGGCGACGCCTCGGTGGCGGACGCGGCGCGCAGGGCGCTGGCCCGGGCCGCCCGGATCGTGGCGGCCTCGTCCGGCCTCACCACCCTCGGGGACACGACCCCGGAGCGACTGGCCCACCTCGCCCACCGCACCGGCCGCCCCCTCCTGCTCCTCCTGGACGGCCCGGAGGAAATGCCTCCGTTGCTGTCTCACCGCCTCACGGAATGGACCGACGGCACCGCGCAGTGGCTGCGGGAGACGGGGGCGCGATTGGTGGTGGCGTGCCGGGCCGAGTACTGGGAGGGCGCGGGGGCGGAGTTCCCGGAGGGGGTGCTGTACGGCGCCGCTGAACCGGAGACGGCCGCTGCGAGCCTCCCGCCCTGCGTACGGCTCCACGACCTCGCCCCCGACGAGGCCCACCAGGCCCGCGCCCGCTACGGCATCCCGGACGGCGCCCTCGCCGAACCCGACGCCCGGCACCCGCTCACCCTGCGCCTCCTCGCCGAGGTGCGCGCCGCCCTGCCCGGCTCGCCCACCCCGGGCCGCGTCGACCGCGATGACGTCCTCTCCGCCCACCTCGACCTGATGTGCCTGCGCATCGCCGTCCGCCTCGCCGCCGAGAACGGTCTGCGCGGCACCGCCGTACGCCGCCTCGCCGCGAAGGTCTCCGGACAGGTCCACGAGGCCGCCCGGCGCAGTCTCGGACCGGGCCAGGGCGAGCTGGACCGCGCCTCCTTCGAGGCCGTGTTCCCCTGGGGCCCCGCCCCGGCCACCCTCGGCGGCGGCACCGGCTGGGCGTCCGCCGTCCTCACCGAAGGCCTCCTGGTCCCGGCGGGCAACGGCTACCGCTTCGCCCACGAAGAGCTCGCCGACTGGATCCAGGGCATGCACCTCGACCTCGACGAGGCCCTGCACGCCCTGGTCCACCGCCGACGCACCGACCCCGACGCCGCGCACCCCCTGCCCGTGCCGCACCACCGCATCGGCCCCGTCGTCGAGGCCCTCCTGCAGCTCCCGTCCGGTTGTCAACTGGCAGCACGCCTACAGGAGTTGATCCACGCCCTGGACACCGACCGGCACTCCTGGTGGGCCGGCCGGCTGCTCGCCGAGACCCTGCTGAGAGTCCCCGACGCGATGCCGTACCAGGACGTGCTGCACCTCCTCACCGACCGGATCGTGGCCTGGCGCCGGCACCAGCGGTCCGTGCCCCGGGAGTTCGGCCCCGGCTTCTGGACCGCGCTGCCGCTCCCGGACGCCGAGCGCCTCGACCTGCTGCGCCGCCTCGTCCTCGCCGACGGCCCGCCGGCCGACACCGACGAGCCGAGCCCCACCCGGTACCTGGACGCGGTCGCCCGGCTGCTCGCCGACGACCCCACGGCCGTACAGCGCCACCTCACCCGCTGGTTCGACGACGACCGCCCCCTGCCCGCCACCCCGCACGCGACCGTCGCCCACGCCGCACAGGCCCTGCTGCACACCCATCGCCAACGCGCCCTCGACAGCCTCACCGAGACACTCGTCGACAGCGCGCACCGCAAGGCCGACGAACTCCTCGCCGTGCTGGCCGAGGAGGAGACGTCCGTCCTGTGCCGGGCCGTCGACCGCTGGGCGCACGACGAACGACCCGCGCGCCGGGTCGCCGCGGTGGCGTACGGGCTGCGCGTCGCACCCCACGCCCGCACCGAGGCCGATCGCGAACCGCTGCGCCACGCCGCCCTCGCCCTGCTCGCCCGCCCCGACGACTGCACCCTGCACGGCGGCGCGCTCGCCCTCCTCGTCCGCGATCCACGCACGCGTACCCGTCATCTCGCCCAGGCCCTGGCGCACTTCGCGGCCGCCGACCCGCAGCTCCCCGCCGACGCCCTGGTCCCCGCCCTGGCCACCCACACCGAACCGGTTCTCGACGCCTTCCGCACCCGCCTGAGCCGACCGGGCGCCGCGGAGGCGCTGCGCACCCTCGCCGACGTCACCACGCCCGCCCTCGCGGGGAGGGTCGCCGCCCTCGTACGGGACGCGGCGGAGCGGCAACCGGAGACGGCCGCCGACCTGGCCGCGTACATCGACCGGCGCCTCGACCACGGCCCGAGCGCCCGCGCCGTACTCCTCCCCCTGGTCACCGACCTCCTCCACAGCGGCACGGAACCGGTGCGGGCCGCCCTGGCCGCCGTGCTCGCGACCTCCGGCACCGCCGCCTCCCGGCCCCTGCGCCGCGAACTGCGCGCGTTCTTCCTCGGCCATGAACACGCCCCCGCCGTTCTGGACGCCTTCCTGCACGCCACCGTCCAGCGGGCCGGTGACCGTGCGGACGACGATCTGCGCGGCCTCGTCCACCACACCGGACTGCTGCTCGTCCGCACCCCGGACGGCGCGGCCCGGTTCGACCGCGGCCTGGTCGACCTGGGCCGCCATGTACCCGGCTTCGCCACCCGCGTCGCCGGCTGGCTGACCGACACCCCGCAGGAGTGGTCGGCCGTGGTGGGCCCCAGCACCCGCCGGATGATCGAGAACCTGGCCGGCGTACGAGTTCCCGCCTGACCAGGGCCTCGTCACGTGCACCCGGTCACAGGGCAGACACCGATGCGGGCCGGGGGCGTACGGCATGGCACCCTTAGACCTGCGTAAGAAGCGTGACAAGCGGACGGGCGACAGGGAGCAGGCACAGTGCAGCGCTGGCGTGGCTTGGAGGACATCCCCCAGGACTGGGGGCGCAGCGTCGTCACCATCGGTTCCTATGACGGAGTCCACCGCGGGCACCAGCTGATCATCCGGCACGCCGTGGACCGCGCGCGCGAGCTGGGCGTCCCGGCGGTCGTCGTGACCTTCGACCCCCACCCCAGCGAGGTCGTGCGCCCCGGCAGCCATCCGCCCCTGCTCGCCCCGCACCACAGCCGCGCCGACCTGATGGCCGGGCTCGGCGTGGACGCGGTGCTGATCCTCCCCTTCACCACCGAGTTCTCGAAGCTGTCGCCGGCCGAGTTCGTGGTCAAGGTCCTGGTCGACAAGCTGCACGCCAAGGCGGTCGTCGAGGGCCCGAACTTCCGCTTCGGACACCGCGCGGCGGGCAACGTCGAATTCCTCGCCGAGCAGGGCAAGGTCTACGACTTCGAGGTCGAGGTCGTCGACCTGTACGTGACCGGCGAGGCGGGCGGCGGCGAACCGTTCTCCTCCACCCTCACCCGGCGCCTGGTCGCCGAGGGCGATGTCGAGGGCGCCGCCGAGATCCTGGGCCGCCCGCACCGCGTCGAGGGCGTCGTGGTGCGAGGCGCCCAGCGGGGCCGCGAACTCGGCTTCCCGACCGCCAACGTCGAGACCCTGCCCCACACCGCCATCCCCGCCGACGGCGTCTACGCCGGCTGGCTCCACGCCCAGGGCGAGGCCATGCCGGCCGCGATCTCCGTCGGCACCAACCCCCAGTTCGACGGCACGGAGCGCACGGTGGAGGCGTACGCCATCGACCGCGTCGGACTCGACCTCTACGGCCTGCATGTGGCGGTGGACTTCCTCGCCTACGTCCGCGGGCAGCAGAAGTTCGAGTCGCTGGACGCGCTGTTGGAGGCGATGGGGCGGGATGTGCAGCGGTGTCGGGAGCTGATCGGGGACGCGGGCTGAGGCTTGCGGGCTGGGACTTACTGAGACTTACGACGGCGAAGGGCCGGCACCTTGAGGGTGCCGGCCCTTTCGTCTGCCCGTACGCCCCCTATTGCTGGGTCCAGCCGGGCGGCACCGAGCCCGGTGGCTGACCGGGCTGCTGGCCCTGCTGGGGATCCTGTTGCGGCGCCTGCTGCTGCCAGCCCTGGCCGGGCGCTGGCTGCTGCGGGGCCTGCTGACCCCAGCCTTCGCCCGGCTGCGGCTGGGCGTAGGGCTGCTGCGGCGGCTGTTGGGCCGGGTAGCCCTGCTGCGGGTACTGCATGTTCGGGTTGCCGAAGCCCTGCTGAGTACGGGCGATGTCCTCGGCGATGACGGCGGCGAGGTCGAAGTAGGCCTCGCGCGTCTTGGGACGCATCATGTCGAGGTCGACCTCGGCGCCCGCCGAGAGGTGCTCGTCGAAGGGGATCACGACGACACCGCGGCACCGGGTCTCGAAGTGCGCGACGATGTCCTCGACCTTGATCATCTTGCCGGTCTCACGAACCCCGGAGATCACGGTGATCGACCGCTGGACGAGATCCGCGAAACCGTTCGCGGACAGCCAGTCGAGCGTCGTCGAGGCGCTGCTCGCACCGTCCACCGACGGGGTGGAGATGATGATCAGCTGGTCCGCGAGGTCCAGCACACCGCGCATCGCGCTGTAGAGCAGACCGGTACCGGAGTCCGTGAGGATGATCGGGTACTGGCGGCCCAGCACGTCCAGCGCACTGCGGTAGTCCTGGTCGTTGAAGGTGGTGGACACCGCGGGGTCCACATCGTTGGCGATGATCTCCAGGCCGGAGGGCGCCTGCGAGGTGAAGCGGCGGATGTCCATGTAGCTGTTGAGCTGCGGGATCGCCTGCACCAGGTCACGGATCGTCGCGCCCGTCTCACGCCGCACACGTCGGCCGAGGGTGCCGGCGTCCGGGTTGGCGTCGATAGCCAGGATCTTGTCCTGCCGCTCAGTGGCGAGAGTCGCGCCCAGTGACATGGTCGTCGTGGTCTTGCCGACGCCGCCCTTGAGGCTGATGACCGCGATCCGGTAGCAGGACATCACCGGCGTACGGATCAGCCCCAGCTTCCGCTCGCGCTCCGCCTGCTCCTTCTTGGCGCCGAGCTTGAAGCGTGACGGGCCCTGGTTGTTCTTGCGTGCCTTGGGCTGGTTGCGAAGCAGCCGGTCCGAGGACAGCTCCACCGCGGCGTTGTAGCCGAGCGGGGTGCCCGGCGCCGCTTGCTGCTGCTGGGGCGCACCGGGTCCCGCCTGCGGGCCGGGCGGTGCGCTCCAGCCCTGGTTGCCGTAGGCAGCGGGGTTCTGCTGGGCGGGGGGCTGCTGCGGTGCCTGCTGCTGGGGGTGGGGCTGTTGCGGTTGCTGCTGGGCCGGGGGCTGTTGCTGTGGTGCCTGCTGCTCGGGCTGCTGGGGGTAGCCGTAACCGCCCTGCTGCTGGGGTGGGTAGCCGTAGCCGGGCTGCGGTTGCGGCTGCTGAGGCTGCTGTTGGGGGTAGCCGTAGCCGTCGGGATGGGGCTGCTGGGCCTGGTGCGGCGGCTGAACCTGCTGGGGCTGCGGCTGGCCGGGGTGCTGCTGGGCCGGCTGCTGGGGATAGCCGTAGCCGGCGGCCTGAGGCTGGGCGGGCGGCTGCGGCTGAGCCGCCTGGCGCGGGTCGACCGGCGCGGGCTGTGCGGTCTGCGAGGGGTACCCGGGCTGGGTCTGGGGCTGGGCCGGACCGAACGCGCCCTGCGGCGGGGGCTGGTGAGCCGGCTGACCGGTCTGGTCGGGGTGCGGCTGGGCCGGGGGCTGTCCCTGGGGGTAGCCGTAGCCGGGGGCCTGGCCTGCTGCGGCAGCTGCCGCAGCGGCCTGCGGGTCCGGGTGGCCTGCCTGCTGCGCGGGGGCGAAGCCCTGGGGGAGCGGGGGGAGGGGCTGGCCCTGCTGGGGCGGTGGGGGGGCCTGGGCTGCGGGCTGCTGGGCCTGCGGCTGTGCCTGAGGCTGCTGCGGCTGGGGCTGCTCGGGAGCCTGGCCGGTGGGCTGGGCCTGTGGCTGCTGCTGCGGCTCCTGGACCTGGGCCGTCGGCGGGGTCGCGGGCACCGGGGCTGCCGGTGCCCCCGGCTCCGCTTCCGGCGTCGCGGGTGCGGCCTCGGCGCCGGGCTGCGCGGGGGAGTCCGCGTCGGCCGGGGTCGGCTCGTTGCTCTCCGGGACGGATACGGACCCGGTGGAATCACCCGGCTCCGGCTCGTCGCCCGGCTGCTCCTCCGGCTCGTCGTCGGCGCCGCCCCCGAAGAGCAGTGCCGCTTCCGCGTCGGCGGCGGCGTGGTTGAGCTCGATCTCGGGCTGCGCCGGGGCGGGCGCCACCGGGACACCGGCCGCCGGGGTGGCGGTCGGGGCAGGAGGGGCGGACGCGGCCTGGGCGTCGTCGTCGACCGGGCGCAGTACGGGAAAGCCGGGCGCAGCGGGGGCGGCCGACGACTGCTGGACGGGTGCGACAGGGGCGGCGGGCGGCGGTGTGGGGGCGGTCGGCGGCTGGGCGGGCGTCTGCTGCTGGGGATAGCCGTAGCCGCCGGACGTGTCATGACCTGGCTGGGGCGCGCCGAAGCCGCCCGAGGTGTCCTGGCCCTGCTGCGGATAGCCGTAACCACCCGAAGTGTCCTGGTTCGGCTGGGGAGCGCCGAAGCCGCCGGACGTGTCGTGGCCCGGCTGAGGCACGCCGAAGCCACCCGAGGTGTCCTGGCCGGGCTGAGGTGCGCCGGTCGGTGCCTGCTGCGGATAGCCGTACCCGCCGGCCACGGGGGTGCCGCCCTGCGGCTGCGCGGGCTGCTGCTGCGGGAAGCCGTAGCCACCCGCGGCCGGGCCCTGCTGGTTGGCGGGCGTGCCCTGGGCCGGGGTGTGCTGGGGCGGCTGCCCCGGCTGCTGCGCAGGCACACCAGGGGCCTGCTGCTGCGGTACGCCGGGAACCTGCGGCTGCGCCGGTGCGGGCGGCTGCTGCGCGGGCGCCTGGGACGCGGGAACGCCGGGCGGCCCCATGGGCGACCCGATCGGTGGTCCGCTCGGCGGTGGTGGCGAGTTCTGGCCGGCGGCGTCCTGCTGTCCGTCCCCGGAGGAGCCACCCTGTGTGCTTTGGGCGTACCAGGCGGGAGGTGTGTAGACGATTTCGAACTCGCCGGTGAGATCCACCTCGTGATCGTCCCCGTCCGAGGAAGGGCTCCCGCCGTTGTACTCGGACCGATCCCTGTTCACTGCTTGCCTCCTGGTCAGCCACTGCTGCTGAGCTGGTCGTCGTCGCGGCCGGGCGGACCGAGTGGCTAGTCCCACGCGACTGCGATCGTCACCGCACCACCAGAAGCCTAATCACTCGCATGGCGGGCCGTAAAAGCCCCCATGGGCGCGGACGCTATAGCGCGGGATGCGGTGACGGAAGAGCTTCGTGGGCCTGCGGTGGAAAGCCCCCTGGGCGCGGGCCCGTTCAGGTCCGCGCCCGGCGACGACGACGCGTCAGTCCATGCGGCGGGCCACGCCGAGCAGGCCCGTCTCCGCATCGGTCGGCTCGGTCATCACGAACTTCTGGTGCTTGCGGGTGCACCACAGGGCGACCCCGTCGTGCAGGGTCGGCAGGTGCTGGAGCTGATCCTCGGGGACGCCCAGCGTGTCCCGTACGGCCTCGGTCTCGTAGGGCGAAATGCGCTGGATTCCCACCAGATGGGCCTGCGCCAGCAAGCGCGGCGCGTGCTCACTGACGAAGGGCAGCACCGTCACCACGGACTGCCACGGCACGGACGTCACACGGCCGCGAGGCGGGCGGATGCCGCAGTCACGGAACAGCACGACCGGACTCGACACGGACGGACCCTGCGCGGGCACGCGACCCACGGGATACACGGTCACACACTGCTGGCCGCCGCCCGCCGCCTGGGCCAACTGCTGCCAGGCCTGCGGACGTCCGGTCTCGACACCCACGCGCGCTCCCGTGGCGGCGGCACGCAGCGCCAGCACCTGGGCCAGCCACAGGCCGCCCACGAGCACGACATCGAAAGGGGTCGGACGGGACAGCCCGAGCACCGCCGGATGTGACTCCGGGTCGGTGCCGATGATCACGCCGTCGTCACCGAGCGGCATATTGATCGCGGCGAGTTCGTCGGCGGTGACGACATGACGGTTGCGGCGCGGGCCGCGCAGCCCGAACCCGGGGCTGAAGATGCGGCGTTGCTGCTGCTGCGGCTCCGGCTGCCGGATGATCGGGATCATGCCGGTGTCGGTGGGCGAGGCCACGTGCGCGGGCGTACGCGCGGGGTTACGGCCCGGCTGTCCCGGGGGCATCGTCTGGGCGGGGTGGGACATCAGTACGTACCTCCGAGCGGCAGAGTGGCGAGAGCACCGGGGACCTGCTCCCGGTCGAGGCGGACCAGGCCGACCTTCGAGGCACTCGCGGCCCGCTCCAACTCGCGCCCCACCTGGCCGAGTTCACTGTCACCGCGGGCGGTGACCCGGATGTGCCCGGTGAGCGAGACACCCCGGTTCCCGGCCTTGCTCAGGGTCATGCTGAACGTCGTGGCCAGCACCGGCAGCGAGGTGAACCGCGTCACCAGCTCCGGCAGCGCCGCCCCGCCACTGCCCAACTGCGGCCAGCGGGAGACCCAGTACGTGGTGTGCCACCGGTCGTCGACCCGCCAAGTACGCACCGCCTCGACCGTACGACGCTGGGTGCGCCCGTCCTGCCCGTGCTGCGCGTTGGCGCGCGGGTTCAGGCAACTGGACGTCGCCAGGGCCTGCACCAGCTCGGTCTCGTCCAGGATCGTCGCGTTGAACCCGGCGCCGGCCAGTCGGCTCGCCAACTGGTCGGCCACCCGCAGCAGTGCGCGCTGCGCACCGGGAACGCCGTCGCCGCGCGCCTGCACGGCTTCCGAGCACAGCTCCGGGTCGAGCTTGAGGGCGACCCAGGTGAGCCGCAGCGCGGGGGAGCCGGCCTGCGCCTGCAGAGGGCCGTACGACCGCGCGGCCAGTGACTGCTGGGGCAGGTGCGGCGCGGGCGCCGGCTGGGTGTGCTGCACGACCTGCGCGGAGGCCAGCCGGATCCCGTCGACCTCGAGCGCGTCCTGGATCAGCCGCAACGGCAGCTGCCGTCCGGCGGTCCCGGGACGCAGCGGCTGGTCACCGGGCTGGACGAACAGGACGGCCGTGAGGAAGGTGCCGTCACCGATCATGCCGATGGAGCGGTCGTCACGGGAGACGAAGGAGTACGTCCGCAGCGCGGGGTCGCACTCCACGACCGGCGCCAGCATCGCGTCGGTGCCGGGCGGCACGGGTGTCTTGGCGTCACGCTTGCGCTGCCGCAGCGCCCGCGTCGTCTCGTACCACTCGGGCAGCGGCCGCCGACCACGGCGCAGCACGGCCATGAGGAGCAGCAGCGCCGCCACGGCGCCGGCCGGGGCCAGCAGCCAGGAGGCGTCGGCGGCCCAGGCGACCAGCATCACGGCGGCCGCGAGCTCCACCAGGATGAGCTGCTGCAGCCGTACCGGACCCAGACCGCCCGGACGGGGCAGCGTGCGGGGCGATGCGGCGGCGGGGGCGGTGGGAGTGGCCGACGTACGTCTGCCGCCCGGCCCTCCCTGTTGCTGCGGTGCGCGGCGTCCGCGCCGGGTGCTCGTAGCGCTGGTCATCCCCCGGGACATCCCTTTCGCGAAGTAGTGGCCGTTCGCCGGGCCCACATCGTGAATCATCCATCGTCAATGCGAGTGGCTCACGGTACCCGCTGCGGAACGCGAGGCGACACAGGGGACACCGAAACCCCAGGTGGCCAGCCAATCACGTGCGGGGCCCGCATGGTGGAGCGCTGTCGTGAAGCTCTGTGAAGATGCGGGGGCGGCCGCGCACCTGATGAATCGTCCTCGCGTGGCGCAGGGCATAGTAGGTGCCTGCGCGGCCGAAGTGGCCCTTGGAGCACGGTCGTATCGCATGCGGCCGTATCGACTGCAGTCGTAGCGAATGGATTCGTATCGACCTCGGCCGTAACGCAGCAAACGCGATTGAGCATCACAAACGGGAGAAACGGGGACCATGGCAAAGCAGCGTCGGGATGAGCTCGCCGCCTACACCTTCGCTCGCAAGCGCACCGTCGCGGCGTTCCTCGCGCCGTCGCCCGGGGGCTCGGAGGAAGGCGCGCCGCGTCCGGTCCGTACGGTGATGCCCAGCCTGGCGGTGGGCATCGTGCTGGTGATCGGCTTCATCGCGTGGGGCGTGATCAAGCCCACGGCCCCCAAGGGCTGGGACACGCCGGGCGAGTACATCATCGTGGACAGCGATTCCACGACGCGGTACGTCGTACTCAACGACAAGACGTCGAGCGGCAAGAAGAACAAGACGCTGCACCCGGTCCTGAACTACGCCTCCGCCAAGCTCCTCCTCGACAAGGGCAAGGGCACCGTCCTCGAGGTCCCCGGCAAGGAGATCGACAAGAGCGGTATCCCGCACGGCGCGACCCTCGGCATCCCGTACGCCCCCGACCGGCTGCCCGCCAAGGACGACGCGGAGAAGGCGAAGACCTGGGCGGTGTGCGAGCGGCCGGTCGAGGGGTCGACGCGCGCGATCGACCGGGCGGTGTTCGTGCTGAACGCCAAGGACGCCGAGACACTCGACAAGGCGGGGAAGGTGGACCCCCGCGAAGCCCTGTACGTCCGCAACACCACCACCAAGGTGGACTACCTGGTGGACAGTAAGGGCAACAAGTTCCAGCTGGGCACCCCGTCGCTCGAGCCCACCACGATGGAGAAGCTGCGCGCCGCCGCCATCGGCACCACGGCCGCGGGGTCCGAACCGCAGTTGGTGAGTTCGGAGTGGCTGAGCACCCTCAACGACGGCGGGGTGATCACCTTCCCGCAGATCGACGGAGCCGGCTCGCCGACCCAGCTCGAGGGGCTCCCCGCCGACACCAAGGTGGCCCGAGTGATCAAGGCACAGGACGCGCAGATCGCCCAGTACTACGTCGTCCTCCAGGACCGGGTCGCCGCCATCACGCCCTTCGTCGCCAGCTTGCTCAGGGCGGCGTGGGGCATGGACGAGGACGCCGACATCAAGCTTTCGACGTCGCAGATCATCGATGTGAACGGGGGGCAGGCGCGCCCCTTCTACGAGGACAAGGGCTGGTTCGAGACCGTCCCGAAGCAGGCCAACTCGCCGGCCTCCGCGACCGCCGAGGCCCGCAACACGTCCTGCAGCGTCTACGACGGCACCATCGGCGAGGGCAACAAGCCGCAGCTCGGAGCCTGGGCCGGGACGGCGTACCCGAAGCGGATCGTCGCCGACTCGCTGAGCGCCTACGTCTCCTCCGGTTCGGGCCTGCTCTTCACGGAGGTCACCGGTACGGCGGAAGGCGGCGGCGCGCAGTACCTGCTGACGGACACCGGCCTGCGGTACTCGCTGCCGAAGAGCGACGACAGCGCGGCGAAGGGCAGCGGCAGCGACGCCTCCAACGGCGGGGCGAGCGAGACCGACAAAGCGCGCACGCGGCTGGGGTACGAGGACGTGTCCAGCCCCGCGATCGTGCCCCAGACATGGGCGGCGTTCATCCCGAAGGGACCCACTCTGGACACGGGCAGCGCGTCGCAGGAACAGAGTCAGTGACCGGGTAACCGGCGTACGTGCAGGCGCACTTGAGAGTAAGACGGCGTGAGAGTCACAGGATGATCGCCCAAGTGTGTGAGGCGTGTAACTGATTGGCCTTGCCTGTGGCTGAGTGGCAGGCTGACGATAGAGTGTTTGCAGCGCTCAAACGTGCGAAGCACCTCCGGGCACCGGAACAGGTTTCCCGGACAACGACGACATGGGGGAAGGTTCAACATGGCCGGCCAGTTCCGGGTAACAGAGGACGAACTCACCAAGCTCTCCGGTGACATCAATACCGCGAACGGTCAGCTCCAGGGCGAGATCCGCCGCCTCAATGGAGTGATCGACCAGATCGCCGGCGGCTGGAAGGGCCAGGCGGCCCAGTCCTACCGTCAGCTCCAGGACCGCTGGAACGCGGACGCGAAGCGGATGAGCGACATCCTCAACGACATCAAGGAAGCCGTGGACTCCACGCGGAGCAACTACTCCGCGTCGGAAGAGCAGCAGAACTCCGAGATCAGCAAGATCATGTCGGACTTCGGCTGATCGAGCCGGGTGGGAGCGGGCCGATTCGGGCTGCTTCGCCATGGCTGGTCGAGCTCCAGCCGCTCACCAGCTGATCTCCACTGACTTCCTACAAAACTTCCTGAAAGGGAACGACGATGTCGATCCTCGTCAATTACGCAACGATCACGAACGCGTCCACGGACGTGAAGTCGACCGCCGGCCGCATCAAGCAGCAGCTGGACGACCTCGAGGCCGCCGTCAAGCGCGTCGCCCAGTCCTGGGAGGGTGAGGCGCAGGAGGGTTACCAGCGCAAGCAGGCCGAGTGGGACAAGACCGCGGCCGACCTGCACGCGACCCTGCTGAAGATCTCCACCGCGCTGCAGAACGCGGCCGAGAACTACCAGGCCACTGAGAAGAGCAACTCCACGACCTGGGGCTAAGCCCGTCGGCGACCCGAGGGACATGAGATGAAGGGATTCGGCCCAGCGGACGCCAAGGCGACCGCTGGGCCGACCTCTGCTTCGGGGCCGTACACAACTTGCGTGGGATGGCGCACAGCAAATCCCGCAAACATTCACACTCACAGCTACACGCGTGACATCTACATGACCCAGCTTCGAAGGAAGCAAGGAAACCCTGGGGGCCTGAGCATGAGAGGCCTGGACGTGAAGGGCCTGAACGTGAAGGACCGGACAGCCCGTTCGCGCAGCCGCACCGGCCGAGGCCGTGGAACCCGCGCACTGCAGCGGGCTTTCGGCGTGCTCGCGGTAACCGGGGTCTGCCTCGCACTGACGCCACCCGCATCGGCGGCGGACACCACATCTCACAAGCCTCCCGCGGTGGACTTCGGCCTGTCGGCCTCCACGGAATGCGTCTTCGGCGGCGACGTGATCAAGTCCACGCCCTGGTCGCTCCAGCGGATCCTCCTGGATCAGCTGTGGGCCCAGGCGAAGGGCAAGGACGTCAAGGTCGCGGTGATCGACACGGGCGTGGACAAGTCGAACAAGCAGTTGAGTGGCGCTGTCGTGGGGGGCAAGACATTCGTCGACGGCCCCGCGACCAAGGACATAGAGGGCCACGGCACCCGCGTAGCAGGCATCATCGCGGCCCGCCCGTTGAAGGGCACGGGCTTCGTGGGCATAGCGCCGGAAGCCGAAATCCTCTCGTACCGCTACACGGGCGGCGACGAGAAGCAGGGCAACTCCCGGACGATGTCCCAGGCGATCGCCGCGGCCGTCGCCGACAACGCGGACATCATCAACATCTCGTCGGACACCACGAACAGGGAAGACAACGACGAGCTGCGGGACGCGATCAAGGCGGCCGTGAACTCGGGCGCCCTCATCATCGCGGCGGCCGGCAACGAGGGGGCGGACGGCAAGCAGGCCAACACCTACCCCGCGTCCTACGACGGCGTCCTGGCGGTGGCTGCATCGGATCGCAACGACGAACGCGCCCCCTTCTCGCAGTCGGGCAAGTTCGTGGACGTCGCGGCACCGGGCGTCAGCATGGTGTCCACGGTCCCTATCGACGGCCAGTGCACGGCAGACGGCACGAGCTTCGCGGCGCCGTACATCGCCGGTGTCGCGGCACTCTTGATGGACAAATACCCGGACTGGGACGCCAACCAGATCGCCACCCGCATTGAAGAGACCGCCCAGCGCCCGGGACGCGAGCCCAACCCCTTCATCGGGTGGGGTGTTGTGGACCCGGTCGCCGCATTGTCGGAGGAGTCCACGCCGGGTGAGTCCCCCGAGCCCGATCCGCCGGTTGCGGCCGGCGCGGGTGGGGTCATCCCCATGGCAGTGACGATGGGGGAGAGCGAGGCGGAGCGGGAACGCCGGGTAGCGATCTATGTTCTGGGTACGGGACTTGCGCTCGCTCTTGTGGTTGCGGGGAGTGGGGTGGCTGTGCGGGACTGGCGTAGTCGGCGATCCGGTGAGCTCGGTCGGGCTCGACGGCCGGTCAGCGGGGCTGGGCGATGACGGCGATGACGTGGCGCGGGCACCGAGTGGGTGCTGACAACTTGAGAAACAGGGGAGAGGACAACGGGGTATGAGTGACGGCATGCGGGTGGATCTGAGCGCGCTTGATGAGGTCATCAGGCGCCTTTGGACGCTGCTGGACGACATGGATGAGGCGGGGAAGACATCGAGGTATCGCACGGATATCCCGATGAAGGCGTTTGGTCCCTTCCAGGAGGCGTCTGAACTTTTCGTTGCTTACAAGCAAACGAAAGACGACCTCGAAGGCACCATTGCGGCGCTGCACGGACTGATCACTAGGTTCGGCACGAGCACCTCCAAGGTCAAGGACAAGTACACCGAGCAGGAATACGCGAACAAGCAGCAGATGGGCGGCGGCTCGGGAACTGAATCATTCGAGTAAGTAGCCCGAACGAGAATCATTGACTGAGGGAGGGTTCGCCATGGCTGATGGCAACAAGACGCAGAAGCCGCCGGTGCTTGATCAGGGAATGTGCTATTCAGGGCGCCCTGAGACGAAGTCGGATTTCATTGAGTGTTCGCTGGTGCAGCTCAAGGCGATGCTCGCTGACGCCGATCCGGACACGGTCGAGACCACGGGTAAGCACTGGGGAACGGTCCACGACATCCTCGTCGGCGGTAAGACCGACAGCCTTGGGATCGCCGGTGCGCTCGACAAGGCGGTCAAGGAGGTCCTGGAGCACTGGGGAGGGGATGCAGCAACGGCCTTTTCGAAGGAGGCCGCCAAGATCTCGACCAGCATCCGGAATGCGGCTTGGTATGCCGACCTCAACAGATCCCAGATGGCTGACGCGAGTGTGCAGTTGCGGATCGCCAAGAATCTCGTGGATGACCTTCAGGAACCCGGCGCTTTGGAAAAGGGCCTTGATAACCTGAGCGAGATTACAACCGACGGATCCAACGCCAACGCGGCGCTTGCGAGACGCGACAAGAGCGCCGAGCAAATCGCCGACGAATATGAGAGCGATATCGGATCCAGCAGGTATGTGCAACTCAAGGCCGTCGGGGCAATGGAGACCCTCGGGGCCAACTATATGCGGGTCACTCGGAACCTGAGGAACAATAAGGTCGAAAAAGGCGAAGATGGCCACATCAAAGACCCGAACCGTGAAGTGGAGTACCCGCCACCTGTCGTCTCACCCGGTGTAGGTGCGTCCCGTCCAAGCGGTTCGGTATCGGGTAATAAGCCGTGGAGTGCAGGCCAAACCACCAGCATCAAGCCGGCCCCCTCAGTGCCCCGGGACCCGGGTATCACGGGAGGTGCACAGCTTCCGACGGCTGGGACCAAGGTGGACGGTATCTCCCCCGGCCTGACCGGAAGCGGTCCCAGCACCGGAATCGGTGGATCCAGCGGTGGTGGCGGCGGTATCGGCACCGGCGGAGCTCAGGGCCCGGGCATCGTGGCGCCCGGTGGGGCGTCCGGAGTCAGGGGCGGCACTGCTGGACGCGGTGGTATCGGAATTGCCGGCGGTCGCGGAGGCATGGCTGGCGGCGGCGCGGCTGCGGGCCGCGGTGCCGGAGGTCGATCCGGTATGGGCGGTATGGGCGGCGCCGGAGCTGGTGCGGCTGGCCGAGGCGGTGCTGGTGCCGGCGGCCGGGGAGCCCTTGCGAAGGCCCGTGGCGGCGTGGTTGGCGCAGCAAAGGGAGTTACTGGCAAGGGCGCCGGTGGCGGCGCAGGGCTCCACGGCAGCCGTGGAGGAACCCAGCGCGGTGCTATGGCCGGAGGGGCCGGCGGTATGGCCGGTCGCAACGGCCGACGGTCTGAAGACGAGAACAGTCGCGGCGACCGTCCCGACTACCTGGTCGAGGACGAAGAAACCTGGATCTCGGAAGAAGACCGCAACCGCAACGTACCGCGGACCATCGAGTAGATAGACGAAGCGAGCCGCACGGAGAGCGTGCGGCTCGCCCGTATGAAGGCTGGCGGAACCAGCCGTTGCTGAGTGAGGAGCAAGGAACATGGGTGCCAAGCGAGTCTGGTCCACGACAGGTGTTGTGGCGTTGACAGGAGCCTTGCTCCTCACTTCAGCACCGACTGCCTCAGCCGATTACGTTCGGGACCAGCAGTGGGTCCTGGATGCCTACAAGATGGACGCAACTTGGGCGTTGACTCAGGGTGAGGGAGTCACTGTTGCCGTCGTCGATTCAGGTGTCGACGGCAGTCACCCCGATCTGACTGGTCAAGTCCTCCAAGGGAAAGACTTCACCGGAGGGGGAGATGCTCAGGAGGATGTGGCCGGACACGGCACGGGCATGGCGAGCTTGATTGCCGGCCATGGCCATGGCGCGGGAAACAACGCGGGCATGGTGGGGCTCGCGCCAAAAGCAAAGATTCTTCCGCTGCGCGTTCTTCAGAAAGAGGATGATGATTTCGAGGACGACACGTGGGCCGAGGCTGTGCGATATGCCGTGGACAACGGTGCGAAGGTCATCAATCTTTCTCTCAGCGGAGGAACAGGCAGTAGGACTGCCACTAGTGGCCGCGAGGCAATCGCGTATGCCCAAGCACACGACGTCGTAGTCGTTGCGGCTGCGGGTAACGATGGAGGGTTCACCGTTAATGAGCCGGCAGCTCTGCGGGGTGTGGTCTCTGTCGGCGCCGTAGATGACAAGGGAAACCTCTGGGACAAATCCAATGTTGGGGATGGACTGACCCTCGTTGCTCCAGGCGTTGAGATCGTCTCTGCGAACACCAATCGGTCCGACGGATATAGCTTGGACAGCGGAACTTCGGACGCCACGGCTTATGTTTCCGCCGCGGCAGCCCTTGTCCGGGCCAAGTACCCTGACCTCACTGCAGGCCAGGTAATCAACCGCCTCATCAAGTCAGCTTCATTCCTTCATCACAAGGGATTGAAGGCCCCTGATCGCGAATACGGATACGGCGTCATCCGCCCCAACAAGGCCCTCACGATGGACATCCCCAAGGGCTCCAAGGAAGGCCCCTTGGGGCAACTCCCGTCCAGCACGGAGTCGAAGGCCGGCAGTGCCACCGATGGCAACGAAGACGGCTCAACTCAGGCCAAAGAGCAGGACTCTTCAAGCCGCCTGCCAATCGCCCTCATCATCGGCGGCATTGCAGCGGTACTCGTGATCGGCGGCATCATCTTCGCCGTGATGCGCAGCCGAGGTAACCGCAGCAACGGCGGCCCCGGCTCCGGCGGTGGAACCCCTCCTCACGGCACGGGCTACCAGCAGTACCCCAACACGGCTCCGAACCAGGGGTACCCCGCGCCTCCCGGACAGTCCCCGCAGCACCAGAACCCCTACGCCCAACAGCCCCCGCACCAGGGCCAGTAGGGACAACTCCCTCTCGGAGAGGCTGTGAACCCGGAACTGCCGGACCTGAGTTCCCAACCGCTGCTGATGAGATGACGTCGCGCACGGAGCCACTTCACTAGCACCCTGCTCGGGATTTGCAGTCGTTGCCCCTTGGTTACTCCTCGTTGGGTCGGTCATGTCAGGCACGCTTTGTGGCTGACAGTGCTCAATTTGATCGGCACATATGCGGGTCTCTTGGCCATGCTCCGTGGGTACCGCGATGGCAATCGAGCTCTGAAAAGGTGGGAGGCGGGGACTCATGCCACGACTCTGCTGCGCTGTCTCGTCGTACCCGCGATTCTGCAGTGACATAGAAACCGAAAAATGAGAAGGGAGCCTGCTAAGTGGGCTTTGTTGTCGCTGTGGTGGGCATTGTCGGCCTTGGTGCGGTAATCGGCGCTGTTGTTGTATTCGCTGTAGTACGCAGCCGCCGCAACTTCGGCACCGGCCCGATTAGCTCTGGCGTCGGAGCTCATCCCCAGAACATGGGTTACCTGCCTCAGCAGCCGTATCTGGAAACTCCGAATCAGGGCTACACCACGCTTCCAGGAAACCCTCCACAGCACCCCAACCCCTACGCGCAACAGCCGCCTCCATACCAAGGGCAGTAAGAGTTCGCCACATCCGTGAGGCGGGCACGTGGATGAGAGGCGAGAGTAGATGAGCGGGTGAATGGTTCCGAGTTCCTCGAGATGGTCACCGTAGTAATAGGCATCTCACGCCACCGATTTTGAGGAGTCGTTAATGAAGGGGGAAATAAATGACTGACGATGAGGCGTACTACGCGGACGGGGCAGGCAGAGGTCTCGCCAAGAAGTTTGAGCTCCAGGCATACGATCTGCGCGCCTATCTGAAGAAGTTCGAGAACGAGACCGGCGAAGAGGCAATCTCTGACGGTTTTGGGCTTCTCACGGAATCAGATGAGGTCAGAAACGCCTACGTCGAATACTCAACGACCGCAGCTTCTGCGATGAAGGCAGTTCACGAACATCTGGATGCCATCGCTGACGCCCTGAGGAAGGTCAACAAAAACACCGAAGTGAATGATGACGAGACTGCTGTCCTCTTCGGTAAGGGCTCCGGGGGTGGCAAGTGAGCGGCAAGGAGTCAGGCGCAGAGGAGCTCGTCGAACTCGGACTCGAGATCGTTAACCCCGGTGGTCGGCCAGATGAGTTGAGGCAGGCGGCCAAGGCCTGGCGACAACTCAAGGCCGATGTGGCGGGCCCGGAGGGACTACTCAAAGCGCTCGACAGGGACGTCGAAGAAACAGTCGGCCACGCTTGGCGCGGTGAAGCTGCGGAAGCCTTCAGGGAGCACTGGCGTAAGGTCAAGGCTGCAGTTGAGCAAGGCGTCGAAGAGTACGACGACATCGCCAAGCAACTCGATGAAGTGGCCGATGAGATCGAGACAGTCAACGATGAGATTCACGCAATCTACGCCGAAATCGGTGTCTCGATCGGCGTTGGCGTGGCTTTGTCTTTTGTGAGCTTCGGCGTCGCGGGTGGTGCCGCCGCGGCGAATGTTACTCGGCTCGCCGCTCAGGCGGTCCGCATTTCAGCCCGCCTTGGTACGTTGCTCCGTCGCATCGCGGCGGCAATCCGTGCATACCAACAAGCCGGGAAGATGACCAAGCTGGCTGCCAGCTTCTTCGTCAACTGGGCTGGCAATACTGGTGGAACGTTGCTCGGTGCAGGACTCTCCGGCCAGGACGTCGACGGTGCCAAGGTCTGGGAAGCGACCTGGCAGGGAGGACTTGCTGCCGCTGTCGGCACCCCAGCGGGTGCGGCAGCAGCAGGCAAGGCCGGCAAGATCATGGATGACATGGCCAGCGCGCCAAGTGATCTTGCCAAGAGTCTCACGGAGAACATCACCGGTGGGGTTGTCGGCAATGTGGCCGGTGGGCTTGCCGTGGATGGCCATACCGCTCTCACGACAGACGAAGACCCAGAGTGGGGTAAGAACGCCCTAATCAACGCGGCCGGTGGGGCACTCGGCGGAGCAACAGTCGGCGGCGCCGGACACTACAGGGATAACATCCCCGTTGCGGAAGGCTGGGATGCGTCACGATACGGGCAGCGCGGCCAGAACCCTGACTTCGCCATTGAAGTGCCCGCTGGCGGTGTAGGTGCCGGAGCGGCAGGCGCAGGCGGAGAGCTAGCCGCGAGCGACGACGAGGACGGTAAGCAGAAGGGCGCGGACGAGCCGAAGACGTCGTTCGGCCGCAAGCAGCGCAGTCTTGAGGAAGATTTCGGATGATGACAAGGTCCAGCACCCTGGCCCGCTGCTTGGCTCTGCTGGGCCTCAGCATTGCGGCTACTGTCGCCGCTGTTCTGATCCAACCCTCCACTAGGCCACCCAGGTGGGACCTTTTCGCTTGCCTCGTGGTGGCAGCAGCAGCTGTGGCCGGCGGAGTCCTCTTCCTCCGCCGTCGAGCCGCCGATGATTTGGGCGCGGGAGGCAAACACTGGTGGGTGGAGCAACGTAACGGTTGGGTCGGATTCGCAGCCTGGTCCTGGGCGGTGCCCACGTTTCTGGTGGCCTATGCGGCGCTGACTCCAACCCCTGCAGCGTGGGAGATCGTTGACGCAGGTTCCGCGATGCGTACGACCGAGATCGAGAAGGTCGTCTCCTCGAAGTACGTAAGCAGTCAGCGCGCCGGGCATTACACCTCCACCGTGCTGGTATCAGTGCCTTTCGACCAAGGATCCCAAACCGCTGAAGTGGAAATGACCTCGAGCGATAAGCCGAAGGCAGGAGAAGAGGTCTGGGTCCTCTTTGCGCCGTTGTCACCTGACCTAGAGGTATTTGTCGGGGATCGGCAGTCGCTTGAGGAGAAGATCGGTGGGCGGGCAGACTACTGGACCGTCTTCTTGACCTTGGGGTGCTTTGCCTTCTGCTGGTTCATGAATCTGTTCGGCCGCTGGCGCTCGGATCCCGTGGCCGGCCTCCACCGCTCTCGACAACAAGGCAGACTCTACGCATTGCCTGTCTCCATCACAGGAGTGGGAGTTGCCCTCGATGAGCGACCAGTGTCTCCATCGGCGACCAAGCTGCATAAATCCCGCATTTGTCTGACGAGCGTGGAGTTCGGTGAGTTGTATCTGTATCTGGATGACATCATCGACCCCCTGCCGTTGGCACTGCCGCTCATGGGTGTTAGTGGCCACGTGTACTGGCGGCGGCCCACTCGGCAGCTCCCATATGCAGACTCGGTCGGCTATGCCGTACTGATTCTGGACGGACAGCGTTACGTCGCCGGATGGCTTGAATCTTCGGACGCTTCAGTAGACCTGCCGGTGAGCGCACTTGTCCCAACGGACCGAGAACTCCCAGCAGTGGGCGAACCCCGTGCCCTTCACCCCGTTTCTCCCGTGGAGGCGAGCGCCAATTCCACCGTCCTGAAGGCGCTCCTACTCGCTATCGGCGCCCTGGTCGTGATCACCTTTGGAGTGGGTGAAGTCGCTACGGTTGCACTCGCTGGCGCGTCCGTATTGGCAGTTCTGATGGGGCGGAGACGTGCGGGACTTCAGATGAAGCGGCACCTGGAGAGCCTCGCGTCTGGCAGAGACTTGGGCACGGGCACGATCCGCGGTGCTTGAGTCCTTCCCGCCCAGCAGCAAGCTGACGAAAACAGCGACGGTCTCGACAACGGCAAGCACGCCTTTGGGTGCAGGTGGTGGCGGCGTTGGTGTCGGGCCGGACTCGCGAGGATGTCGCGGCGGTGTTCGCTCAAGGCGGTGGACAACTGGTGGGCGAAGTGGCTAGTCGGCGGGGGCGCAGCGCTTGTGGCCCAGCCGCGCGGGTGTTCGGGTCGGCGAGCATCAAGTTCTCGATGCGGTCGAGCAACAGGCGATCCGGCAGGCCGTGCTGGATCACCGTCCCTGTGACCTGGGTCTGGCTGGGCAGCTGTGGACGCGCGCTGGAGTGGGGAACCTGATCGTGAAGCTGTACCGGGTCCGGCTGATGGAGAGGTCACATGACGAGCCCAACTGCGACGCCCGATATCGAGCAGGTGCTGAAGCACAACAGGAGCAAATGGAAAAGGCATGTCAGGGAGCGCATCGCTGTCAGTCTGGGACTGATCGCGGTGCCTGTCGTGCTGCATGCAGTGGGCGTCCCGGACGCCTTCTTCACGCCCCTCCCCATCCTTGCCGCGTTCTTTGTCCTGCTGTTCCTGCTCCTTCGGGCCAGCCGCGGTCGACGGCTTGCTGCCTGCGAGAGAGTGCTGCGCACCTATCCCCTCGAGTACCGCACGCGAGTGGCCAAGAAGGGCCAACAGTGGCTGTTGCAAGGCACAGTGTTCACTGTCAAGGTCTCCACGCGCGGTCAACACGGCGCACCGCTGATGCGCGCGCTCGACGCTTCAACGGTCCGTCGCTGGCCCAAGGGCGCAGAGGACGGCGGTGCCTGGGTCGCCGGTGATCTTCCCTTCGGCGGCGTCATGATCGTTCCCGGTACCAATGACATGTTGTTCATGCAGCCGGCGGACTGGGCGAAATTCGCCGACGAACGCGAGCAAGCTGATGCCTCACGGAGTGCGTTGGCACAGCAGGCCGGGCTCATCGAGTTGGTGGAGAAGGAACCGAATATTACGTACTTCTACTAGTGTCTCGTACCGCTGTTCGTATCACTTCGTGTTGTTTATGACGATTTTCGTGGCCTGGCGCACGGCTATCACGCTGAACAAGTTGCAGCCGGCCGTGAGCTGGCGCAGTGAATCCGCCCGAGACCGACTTGCTCCGTGACATCGTCTTCAGTGCAAGCCCGTTGTCGGTACACGGTGCACGATCGCGGTGTGGGCTTTGGCGCCCAAGTACGGGCGGCGAAATGGCCGGAGCGGGTATCTACCAGGTCGGAGAAGAGGCAGCGCTCTCGTCCTCCGCCGCTCGAGCGGCTTAATGATCACGTCTTCCTGCCAGATGCGGACTGCCTCCGCGTTCTGCCCACGGCCCATTTACCTGGGGGCTGGTTTGGCAGCCCCCAGCGACGCAGGACTTGTGTATGGGTACGCCCACGGACAACCGTCAGTGATGCGGTATGACTTCCGTCGGGGCGAGCTGACATCGCGCGGTCTGCCTCTGCGAGTGCCTACGGGTCGGTAGTTGACGCCCGCTGACCTGACCGTCCTACCTACGCGACGACGAGCTCACACCATACGCATTTGCCTCGGCTGCCGTTCCGGGTCACCGGCTGCCAGCCCCATACGTCGGCACAGGCGCGGACCAGTGCAAGACCGCGACCATCCTCCACCTCGACCAAGTTGGTCAGCTGCGATGGTGGTTCCGGCGGTTCGGGGTCGGTGTCCCAGGCGTCGATACGCAGCGCGTCACCGCGCCACCGTAGGCGCAGGGTGGCGGGTCCCTTGGTGTGGCGCACGGCGTTGGAGGCCAGCTCTGCCGCGAGGAGTTCTGTCGTGTCCACAAGGCCGATCAAGCCGTGCATGGTGAGGATCAGGCGGACAGTACGGCGACAGACGTGACGGCGCGTGGGTCGTTCGGGATGTAGAGGGAGTACCCCCAAGGCTCGTTTTGAGGCATGACGGAACTCCTCGTCGAGAGCAGGGGAGTTGGCGAATTCGCCGGAAGCGTGGGCGGTGGCGGTGCCGCAGCCGTCATGGCAGGACGGAGCGGTGCACTTCCGGGCATCTGACTTCCGAACGGGTCACCGAACCAGGGTCGTCGGCGCCAAGGAGGCACTCATGCCGCAGAGACGGCAACCCACCGCGCGGCAGGCGCGACTGGGCGCCGAGCTCCTGAAAGTGCGCGAGGCGGCGGGACTCAATGGGCGTGAGGCCGCTGCCTTGCTCTGCACTGGCGCCGCCCGGCTGAGTCAGATCGAGTCCGGTGTCGGGGGCGTGAGTGAAGACACGGTGCGTCGGCTTGCGGCCAACTACTCCTGCACCGACGTCGAGTTGATTGGCGCCCTGGTGGCCATGGCAACCGATCGGAGTCGAGGCTGGTGGGAGGAGTACCGAGGCAAGCTCCCCAACTCTTTTTTGGACCTAGCCGAGTTGGAGCATCACTGCACGTACCGGCTGGATGTGGAGTTCTTGCATGTCCCCGGCCTTTTCCAGACAGAGGATCACGCCCGCGCCGTCTTTACGTATCGAGTGCCCGAACTGCCCGATGACGACCTCGAGTGGAGGGTCCGCCACCGGATGGCACGCAAGGTGATCATCGAGCGCCCAGCCCCGGTCCCGTACGAAGCGGTTATCCACGAAGCGGCACTACGCATCCGGGTCGGGGACCGTGCCGCCACGCGGGCTCAACTCGTCCGCATCCTCGAATTGTCCGAAGCGGACCACATCACGGTTCGTGTCATCCCCTTCGACCTGGACGGCTTCGCAGGAGCCACAAACGCGATGATGTACGTGGGCGGTGTCGTGCCGAAGCTGGATGCAGCGGTACGTGACGCGCCTCAGGGCGCCGGCTTCATCGACTCCGAAGCCCAACTCGGTGCGTTTCGAACGCTCTTCCGTAAGTGGAGGCTGTGTCTCTCGATCCTGAGCGATCGCGTGACTTCATTCACGGACTGGCGAAGGAACTGTGAGGCACGCCGTGACCGCCCCCGACAACTGGCGGAAGTTGTCCTACTCAGGCAGCGGCGACGGCAACAACTGTGTAGAGGTAGCGAACCTCGACACTCGAATCGCGATACGCGACTCGAAAGCCCCGGCTCAGGGCCTGATTTGTCTCCCGACCGGCCCGTTCACGGCCTTCATCGGCAATCTCAAAGCAGACACCGGTTGCGACGTCGCAGGCTCGTAGTTGTCGATGGCCATGCTCACTGGCGTCGCCGAGGCAGTCGGCCCCCGCAGTCGGCGCGGAAGTCCCACGCGTCGTCGGTGCGCCCGACCGGACCAGCAGCAGAGTGGAACGCAGCGTGGTGTCGTGGCCCGCAGAATGGCTGGTGGCATGGGCGGTCGCAACGGTCGACGGTCTGAGGAGAGTAGCCAGGGCGAGTTCAGCGCCGGTATCCCCCTGTCTCCCGTAAGCACACGCCGTCTGCCCTCGCCACACGGGGTTCAACAGGCTCAAGACGCCCTGTCCGGGATTTCTCCTTCGCGGAACTTTCACGACTTCTTGCCGGGTGGATGCCGGAGTTCGTGCCGAGGAGGTGCCGCTCCACCGGGGCATGAGTCTTCAACGAGATCGTTATGCGGGCTACATGGGGCGGGATACGCCTTGCGTCTGCGAAGGCCATAAGCTGTCGTGAGATTCGCGGGGGCGCCGAAAGGTACGCGAGTGGCTGTAAAAACTCCTAACAAAATGAGTGTTGGGGAACGATAGGCTCGGTGGCCATGAGTCAGAGC
>NZ_BNBM01000013.1:0-80554 GCF_014655715.1 Streptomyces lanatus
TCGCATTCGTCGACATGAGCAGCCTGACCACGGCCGACCTGGCCGACCCCCTGCATCCCAACGACGCCGGCTACCAGAAGATGGCCGACGCCTTCCACCGCGGTGTCCAGTCCGCCGACAGCGCCGGGTGGCTGAAGAACCCCGCCCCCGCCCCCGCCCGCGTGCAGTCCGGCATCGCCGGCAAGTGCATGGACGTCAACGGCGCCAACACCGCCGACGGGACCGCCGTCCAGACATGGAGCTGCGGCGACAGCGCCAACCAGTACTGGTCCGCCTACACCGACGGCACCCTGCGCTCCCTGGGCAAGTGCCTCGACACCGCCGGCGGGGCCACCGCCAACGGCACCAAGATACAGACCTGGACCTGCCACGGCGGCTCCAACCAGGTCTGGCAGCCCTACAACGGCGGCTACCGCAACCCCGCCTCCGGCCGCTGCCTCGACCTACCGGGCTCCTCCACGACCGACGGCACACAGCTCGTGCTGTGGGACTGCAACGGCGGCTCCAACCAGAAGTGGACCACTCTGACCACCGGATGACCCCCGCTCCCGTGGCCTGAGCCCGGCTCGTGCCACGGGCTGAACGACGCGTGGGACGGCAGGCGTCAGACTGCCCAAGCCATCCGCACGGTCGTCGAGGGTGTGTGCGCGGCGGGCGAGGACCGGCCGCTGCCGCTGGTCCGCTCCGCGTGGGCGGGCAACCGGCGTCACGGAGCAAACCCGCTGTCGAGCTCCGCACTCATGGGCGCGGTGAGGGTTCGCCGGAGCTCGGGGATGCCTGGGTGCCGTGGTGCACAACCTGGTCATGCTCTTCGCCGGCCTGCTGCACGCCCACCGACGCCGACGTCCTCCGCACGGGCGGCGCCCGCCCGTCACTTCCGCACTGATGTCCCGAAAAGCGGGGGCTCGCCCGATCGCAGGTGTTCCCTCAGCCACTGCTCGGTGTTGCTCACGTGCAGCAGTGCGGCAGCCTGGCTGAGGGCGGCGTCGCGAGTGGACAGGGCGTTGAAGATCGCCTCGTGCTCTGCGAGGGTGCGGCCCGCGGCCTTGTCGTCGACCAGACCGCGCCAGATGCGGGCGCGCAGGGTCCGGCCGGAGATCCCTTCGAGGAGGGTGAGGAGGCTCTCGTTGCCCGTGGCCGAGACGACGGCCCGGTGGAAGGCGGCGTCGTGGGCGTTGAGCAGTTCCACGTCGTCGCGGGCCTCGCGCATGGCGTCCAGGTGTCGCTTGACCTCGGCCAGTTGGGCGTCGGAGATCCGAGTGGCGGCCAGCGCCGTGGCGACCGGTTCGAGGAGTCGCCGTACCTCCATGAGGTCCTGCAGGGCGGCCGAGTCGCCCTGGAGCAGCTCCACCGCGCCACCGAGCCCCTCCAGGAGCAGGCTCGGCTGGAGGCTGGTCACATAGGTGCCGTCGCCTCGCCGGACTTCCAGGACCCGCGCGACGGCCAGTGCCTTGACCGCTTCCCGGGCGAGGTTGCGCGACAGGCCCAGCTGGGCCGCCAGGTCCGGCTCCGGCGGCAGCTTCGAGCCCGGCGGCAGGGCACCGGTCCGGATCAGCTCACGGATCTGCTCGATGGCCTTGTCCGTCAGAGACACCGCGACTCCCTCCCCCACCGTGCCCCGCAAGCACATCCGACCTGATCAGCCCCTGGGCGCGGAGATCTTGCCAGAGACCGTCAGGTACGCACTGATCTTGGAGTTTCGCGTTCCGTACGACCTGTTCCGGGGTCCGCATGCCGAGGGTGACGTTGATGATACTTGGATGCGTCCACGGGAAGGCGATCGCGGCGGCGGGCAGGGTGGTCCCGTGCGCCTCGCAGACCTGGGCGATCGCCCGGGCACGGGCGATCAGGTCCGGCGGGGCGTTCTGGTAGTCGTACTTCATGCCCTCGGCGGGCCGGTCGAGGGAGAGCAGTCCCGAGTTGAACACGCCTGCCGCCACCACGCTCTTGCCGAGTTCGCGTGCGGCGGGCAGGACGTCGTCCAGGGCCGACTGGTCGAGGAGCGTGTAGCGCCCGGCGAGCATCACCACGTCGGCGGCCGTCTCGCGCAGGAAGCGGGCGAGCATGGCCGACTGGTTCATGCCGGCGCCGATCGCGCCGATCACGCCCTGGTCGCGCAACTCCGCGAGCGTGGGCATGGCCTCCTCGGCCGCCTGCCGCCAGTGGTCGTCAGGATCATGCAGATAGACGATGTCCAGCCGGTCCAGGCCGGTGCGCTCCAGGCTGTCCTCGATGGAGCGGAGCACGCCGTCGCGGCTGAAGTCCCACTGTCGTCGCAGGTCGTCCCGTACGACGAAGCCCTCGGTGTCGACGCCGCGCGGCTGCTCGTTGGGCACCAGCAGCCTGCCCACCTTGGAGGAGATGACGTACTCGTCACGCGGTCGGCCGCGCAGGGCGGCGCCCAGACGGCGTTCGGAGAGGCCGAGGCCGTAGTGCGGCGCGGTGTCGAAATACCGGATGCCGGCTTCCCAGGCCGCGTCGACGGCGGCTGTCGCGTCCTCCACCGGCGTGACCTGGTAGAGGTTGCCGATCACGGACGCCCCGAAGCCGAGCTCGGTGAGGGAGACGGACCTGTTGTGGATCTTCCGCTGCTGCACGACGTGCTCCTGGGCTGTGGACGATGGGGCGCCGGTCAGCGTCTGACGTGGGCCGAGCCGCCCGCGATCAGTGCCTCGACCTCGGCGAGCGTGGCCATGGAGACGTCTCCGGGCGTGGTCATGGTGAGCGCGCCGTGGGCGGTGCCGTAAGCGAGGGCGCGCTCCAGGCCGGTGCCGCCGAGCAGTCCGTGGATGAGGCCGGCGGCGAATGCGTCGCCGGAGCCGATGCGGTCCAGGACGTGCAGGCCGGGCATACGGGGGCTGGTGACGAAGCCGGTTTCGGCGGACCAGGCGGCCGAGGACCAATCGTTGACGCCGGCCGAGGGCACCTCGCGCAGAGCCGTCGCCCATACCCTCACCTCGGGCAGGAGGGCGGCGACGGAGGCGAGGGCGTCGGGCACCTCGTCGGCACTGACTCGCACGCCGCCCGGACACGGCCCGGCCAGGCCCAGCGCGCCCACCACGACGTCGGCGTGCCGGGCGAGGCGCAGGTCGACCTCGCGGGCGGCGTCGGCGCCGCCCCGGCCGGCCCACAGGCTGGGTCGGTAGTTGGGGTCGTAGGAGACGGTGACCCCGTGACGGCGGGCCGCCGCCATGGCCTCGTCCGCGACGTCCACGGTGGTGTCCGACAGCCCCGCGAAAATGCCGCCGGTGTGGAACCAGCGCACCCCGGCAGTGAACACGGCGTCCCAGTCGACGTCCCCTTTGCGCAGCTGGGACACGGCGGTGTGCGCGCGGTCGCTGACGCCCAGCGCACCACGGATGCCGTAGCCGCGTTCGACGAAGTTCAGGCCGTTGCGGGCGGCGCGGCCGATGCCGTCGTCGGGCATCCAGCGGATCAGCGAGGTGTCGACGCCGCCCTGGAGGATCAGGTCCTCGACGAGCCGGCCCACCGCGTTGTCGGCGAGCGCGGTCACGACCGCCGTCCGCAGACCGAAGCAGCGCCGCAGCCCGCGTACGACGTTGTACTCGCCGCCGCCCTCCCACACCTGGAAGGTGCGGGCGGTGCGGATGCGTCCCTCGCCCGGGTCGAAGCGGAGCATCACCTCACCCAGGGCCACCACGTCGGTCACGTCATGCTCCTCTCCACCGCGTCGGCGGTCAGCCGACGGATCTCGTCGTAGTCGCCGCGCTCCAGGTGGTCGGCGGTGGCCATCCAGCTGCCGCCGACGGCGAGGACCGCCGGGTGGGCGAGATAGGCGGCCAGGTGGGAGGCGTCGATCCCGCCGGTCGGCACGAAGCGCACCCCGGGGAAGGGCGCCGCGAGCGCTCGCAGCGTCGGCACACCGCCGAGCGGCTCGGCGGGGAAGAGCTTCACGGTGGCGAGGCCCGCCTTCAGCGCGCGCATCAGCTCGGTGGCGGTGGCGATGCCGGGCACCACGGGCACCCCGAGCTCGCGGCATTTGGCGACGACCTCCTCCTCGAAGCCGGGCGAAACCACGAAGCGGGCCCCGGCCGCCACGGCCCGCTCCGCCTGCTCGGGCGTGAGGACCGTGCCGGCGCCGACGGCCAGGCCACCGTGGGCGGCCATCTCATTGAGCACCTGCTCGGCGTCCGGTGTGCGGAAGGTGACCTCGGCGCACCGGGCGCCCCCGCCGGCGAGCGCGTCGGCCAGCGGGCGGGCGGTCGAGAGGCGCCGCACCGTCAGTACCGGCAGCACGCGGGCTCCGGCCAGTGCGGAGGCCAGGTCCGTACCGGTCACCGGCCCAGCCATCCGCCGTCGACGGGCAGGACGACTCCGTGGACGTAGGCGGCGGCGTCGGAGGCGAGAAACACCGTGGCGCCCGCCAGGTCGTCGGCGTCGCCCCAGCGTCCGGCCGGTATGCGGTCCAGGATCGCCTTGCTGCGTACCGGGTCGTCCCGCAGCGCCTGGGTGTTGTCGGTGGCGATGTAGCCGGGGGCGATGGCGTTGACGTTCACCCCGCGTGGGGCCCACTCGTTGGCCAGCGCCTTGGTCAGGCCGGCGATGCCGTGCTTGGCGGCCGTGTAGCCCGGGACAGTGATGCCGCCCTGGAAACTGAGCAGTGACGCCGTGAAGATGACCTTCCCCCGGCCGCGGGCCACCATCGCCGCGCCGACCGCCCGGGTCAGCGCGAACTGGGCGTTGAGGTTGACCTGGAGCACCAGCTCCCAGTCCGCGTCGCCGTGTTCGGCGGCCGGGGCACGGCGGATCGTGCCCGCGTTGTTGACCAGGATGTCCACCGGCCGTTCGCGCCCGGCGAGTTCGGCCCCCAGCGCCCGTACGGCCTCGGCATCGGCGAAGTCGGTCCGGATCGCCTCGAACGTGCGGCCGGCGGCCAGCACGTCCTTCTCCACCGCGCTGCCGGACTCCTCCAACGAGGCGCTGACTCCGATGACGTCCGCGCCGGCTTCGGCGAGGGCGCGGGCCATGGCCCGGCCGATGCCGCGACGGGCACCGGTGACGACGGCCAGCTTGCCGGTGAGGTCGAAGGCGGTCATACGGTGGCTCCCTGGGTGTCGTCGGTGCAGTCCACGAGGATCTTCATCACGTCACCGCCGCCCTCCAGGGCCTCGAAGGCGGCGGGTGCCTGCGTGAGCGGCACGACCTTGCTGATCAGCCGGTCGGCCGGGATCGTGCCGTCGGCGACCAGGGCGACCGCCTTCTCGAAGTCGGAGCGGTCGTACAAACGAGCGCCCACCAAGGTCAGTTCGCGCCAGAAGAAGCGGTGCAGGTTGACCTCACGGGGCCGGGGGTGGATGGCCACCAGGCACAACCGTCCGCGCACGCCGAGGACTTCGACCGCCGTGTCCACGCCGCCCGCCGCGCCGGACACCTCGAAGGCGACGTCCGCGCCCGCGTCCCCGGTCCACTGCCCCACCAGCGCGGGCACGTCCTCGTCCGCCGGGTTCCACGTCGCCATCCCCAACTCCTCGGCGAGCGACCGGCGGTGGGGGTTCAGCTCCACCACCCGGACGTCGGCGCCCGCGGCCCGCGCGACCAGCGCGATGAGGATGCCGACCGGGCCACCGCCGACCACGACGACGTTCTCCCCCGCCGCGACCCCGGCCCGGCCCACGTCGTGCACGGCGACCGCGGTCGGTTCGACGAGCGCGGCCCGGTCCAGGGGAAGGGAGTCGGGCAGCCGGACCAGTGTCGAGGCGGGCACGGTCCAGCGCTGCTGCATCGCGCCCGGGGAGTCGATGCCGATGAAGTCCAGGTGCTGGCAGACGTGTTGATGCCCGGAGCGGCAGGCCGGGCAGGTGTCGTCCCAGCGCAGCGGCATCACGGTCACCGCGTCGCCGGCCTGCCACCCCTCCACGTCGGGACCGACGCGTACGACGCGGCCGGACATCTCGTGTCCCAGAACGGCGGGTGTGGCGACCCGGGCGTCCATGTCACCGTGGAAGATGTGCAGGTCGGTGCCGCAGATGCCGACGAAGGCGGGGGCCAGTTCCACCTCGCCGGGACCGGGAGCTGAGTGCGAGGCGGGAGCCGTGTCCAGGGTGCGGGCGGATGTGTAACGGACGGCCAGTGTCATCGTGTCGTCAGGGTCCCTTCAGCGCGGACGCCGATGGTCAGCAGCAGGTTGGCGTAGGTACGGGTGTCGGCGGTGACGATGGCGAGGGCCAGGTCGGGTGAGCGGGCGGCGTCGTAGAACTCGAAGCGCCCCAGCGTGTCGACCGGGAGGGGCGCGAGCATCGAGCGGTACTCGGCGATGGCCGGCGGCTCCGGTTCGTCCTCGGGCGGCACCATCACCTGGGCCGCCTCGACGGGCAGGGCGCGCAGCAGGACGTCGAGGACGGTGGTGACGTCCAGCAGGCCGGGGGCCAGGTTGAGGTGGACGGTCCTGGCGCGCTCGCCGGTGGCGGTGCTCGCGGGGTAGTGACCGTCGGCGAGCAGGACTCGGGCGCCGTGGCCGGCTCCGGCCAGGGATTCGAGGATGCCGGGGTGGAGCAGTTCCGTCAGGAGCATGCTGTCCCCTCCTTCGTGGGGGCGGGGGTCAGGCGGTAGAAGGTGGTCGCGGTGCCGGCGAGCACGGCGTGGATCTCGGAGTCGGAGCAGCCGTCCAGGAGTTCCTCGACGGTGGCGGCCCAGCGGTTCCAGCCGCCGGCGAGGACGCAGACCGGCCAGTCGGAGCCGAACATCAGCCGGTCGGGGCCGAAGGCGGAGAGCAGGGCGTCCCATACCGGGCGGATGTCGTCAACCGTCCACTTCTCGTGGTCGGCCTCGGTGACGAGACCCGAGACCTTGCAGCGGACCTGGGAGTGCCGGGCCAGCGTGCGCAACTGCTGTGCCCAGTCGGTCAGTTCCCGCCGCGCGATGGGGGGCTTGCCCGCGTGGTCCAGGACGAGCGGCAGCTCGGGGAGCCGTTCCGCGAGGCGGATCGCCTGCGGGAGCTGGTGGCTGCGGACCAGCACGTCGTATCCCAGCCCGCGCTCCCCGACCGCCCGCAACCCGCGCTCGACGTCGGGTCGTTGGAGCCAGTGCGGGTCCGACTCGCCCTGCACGACGTGTCGTACGGCCCGCAGGTAGCGGCCTGGGGGCCCGGTCCTCAGGTCGTCGAGCACGTCGCCGATCGCGGGGGACGTCAGGTCCGCCCAGCCGACGACGGCGCCGATCAGCGGGTCGCTGCCGGCCAGGGCTAGGAGGTCGCGGGTCTCGGGCAGGGAGGCGATGCACTGGACGACGACCGTGCGCGTCAGCGGGCGACCGGCGATCGTCCGGGTGGCCGCCGAGCGCAGGTCGTGCGCACCGAAGCTGCGGCGGATCGGCTCGTGGCCCGGCTCGTCCAGCCAGGGCTGCGGCCTCACATGCAGGTCCCACACGTGGTGGTGGGCGTCGACGAGCCCCTGGGCATCAGACACGGGAGGTCCAGACGGGGCCGTCGGGGTAGGCGTACTCCTTGAGGGACTCGGCGTGCATCTGCGCGCTCAGGCCCGGCAGCGTCGGCGCCAGGTAGTGGCCGTCGACGATGCGCACCGGGTCGACGAAGTGCTCGTGCAGATGGTCGACGTACTCGATGACCCGGTCCTCGGTCGTGCCGGAGACGGCGACGTAGTCGAACATCGACAGGTGCTGGACCATCTCGCACAGGCCGACCCCGCCGGCGTGCGGGCAGACCGGCACCGCGAACTTGGCGGCGAGCAGCAGGATCGCGATGTTCTCGTTGATGCCGCCGACCCGGGCGGAGTCGATCTGCACGATGTCGACCGCGCCGGCCTGGAGGAGCTGCTTGAAGACGACCCGGTTGGCGATGTGCTCGCCGGTGGCGACCTTGATGGGACTGACCGCCTTGCGGACGGTGGCGTGGCCGAGGATGTCGTCGGGGGAAGTGGGTTCCTCGATCCAGTACGGCTTGTATTGGGCCAGGGTGCTCATCCAGTCGATCGCCGCCTGGATGTCCCATCTCTGGTTGGCGTCCACGGCGATGCGGATGCCGTCGCCGACCGTCGCGCGGGCGGTGCGCATGCGCCGTACGTCGTCCTCCAGGTCCGCGCCGACCTTCAGCTTGATCTGGGTGAAGCCGTCGGCGACGGCCTCGCGGGCCAGGCGGGCCAGCTTCTCGTCGGAGTAGCCGAGCCAGCCGGGGGTGGTGGTGTAGGCGGGGTAGCCCCGCTCGAGCAGGCGGCTGATGCGGTGCTCGCGGCCGGGCTCGGCGTGGCGCAGGATCTCCAGGGCTTCCTCGGGGGTGAGGGCGTCGGACAGCCAGCGGAAGTCGACCTGTGCGACCAGTTCCTCGGGCGACATCTCCCCGAGAAAGCGCCACACGGGCTTCCCGGCCCGCTTGGCCGCCAGGTCCCAGGCGGCGTTGACGACGGCGCCGGTGGCCATGTGGATGGCGCCCTTCTCCGGTCCCAGCCAGCGCAGTTGGGGGTCGTGCACGAGGGAGCGGGAGAACGCGCCCAGGTCGGCGCAGACCTCCTCGACGGACAGGCCGACCACGTGCGGGGCCAGGGCCGCGATGGCGGCGGCCTGTACGTCGTTGCCGCGGCCGGTGGTGAAGGCCAGAGCGTGGCCTTCCAGTCCGTCGCCCGCGTCGGTGCGCAGGACGACGTAGGCGGCGGAGTAGTCGGGTTCGGGGTTCATGGCGTCCGAGCCGTCGAGGTGTTCGGAGGTGGGGAACCGCACGTCCAGGACGTCCAGGGCGGTGATGCGGGCGGATGAGGGCACAGTGGAGGTCATGGCGGCAACTCCTGTGAGGGGCAAGGAGGGATCGGCCCCCTTGCGGCGAGACGTGAACGCGGCCGAGGTCGGGCGGTCGGGGACGGCCGCCCGGGTCACTCCTGGACCTTGCCGCCGGTGATACGGGAGATGGCGAGGGCGACCAGGATGATCAGGCCGTTGAGGGCGCCGATCCACTGGGCGGGGACGCCGCCGAGTGTGAGCACGTTCTGGATCATGAACAGCAGCAGGATGCCGCAGAAGGCGCCGAACATGGTGCCCTTGCCGCCGTTGAGGCTGATGCCGCCGATGACGGCGGCAGCGAAGACGGTGAAGATGTAGCCGTTGCCCTGCGCGGAGGCGACGGAGGCCAGGCGTCCGGAGAGCATCAGTCCGGCGAGCGCGGCGAGCACGCTGCCGGTGACGATGACGATCCACAGCACCCGGTCGGTGCGGATACCGGCCGCCTTCGCCGCGTCGACGTTGCCGCCGATGGCGTACAGCGAGCGGCCGAAGCTGGTCCAGCCGAGCACCACGATGGCGACGGCGAACAGCACCAGGCAGATCCAGATCGACGCGGGCATCCCGAACCACTCGGCGGTGCCCAGGTAGAGCATCGACTCCGGCAGCTGGAAGAACGTCTGGCCGCCGGAGATGCCGGTGAGGACGCCGCGCAGCACGATGAGCATGCCGAGGGTGACGATGAAGCCGTTGAGCCCGAACCGGATGATCAGCAGGGCGTTGACCACGCCGACGAGCGCGCCCACGGCGAGGGTGACGGGGACGGCCCACGCGCCGGAAAGCAGTCCGAGTCCGTGGCCCGCGCCGACCGGCACCACCAGCCAGGCCGCGACGCCGGGTGCGAGGCCCATGGTGGACTCCAGCGACAGGTCCATCTTCTTGACGATCAGGACCATCGTCTGGGCGAGGACCAGCAGGGCTATCTCGGCCATGGTCTGCAGGACATTGATCAGGTTGTCCGCCTGCAGGAAGACCGGGTTGATGATCTGTCCGACGACGGCGATGACCACGATGGCCGGGACGAGCGCGAGGTCGCGCAGGCGGGCCAGGGGTATCCGGCCGCCGAGCAGCGCGGTCCGCTTGGGCCCTGCCTCTTCCGTCTTATGGGCGGGTGTGTCCGCGAGGGCGGTTTCAGGCATCGAGGTCCACTCCTTCCATCGCGGCCACGAGGTCATGGTCGTGCCAGCCGCGGGCGATCTCCGATGTCACACGGCCCTGGAACATCACCAGGACCCGGTCGCACATGCGCAGGTCGTCGAGTTCGTCGGAGGCGATGAGCACTCCGGTACCGGTCCGCGCGGTTTCCTCGACCTTGTCGAGGAGGAACTCCTTGGAGCGCACGTCCACGCCCGCGGTCGGGTTGATCAGGACCAAGAGCTTCGGGTCGTCGGCGAGGGCACGGGCCATGACGACCTTCTGCTGGTTGCCTCCGGACAGGGCGGAGACGGGCAGGTCGGGTCCGGGAGTCTTGATGGCCAGGTTCTCGATCAGGCCCTGGGCGAGGAGATCCCGTCGGCTGCGGCTCAGGAACCCGCTGCGGCCCAGCCGCCCCGGCACCGACAGGGTGGCGTTGTCGGCGATCGACATGTCGGGGACGAAGCCCTGGTGGTGCCGGTCCTGGGGGACGAATCCGGCGCCGGCGGCGAGCGCGGCGGGCACGCTGCCGGGCCGGGGCCGGTTGCCGGCGATCTCCACGTCGCCCGCCGTTGCCGCCCGTAGTCCTACGACGGTCTCGGCGACCTCCGTGCGCCCGCTGCCGGCGGCGCCCGCGAGGCCGACGATCTCCCCGGCACCCACCTGGAAGCTGACATCGCCGTAGGTGGCGCCACTGTCCAGCGCGCGCACGGAGAGCGCGGGCGTGACGGTGGTGGCGAGGGAACTCGACCGCTCCTGCAGCCGGTCGGCCGCCGCCTCGCCGGTCATCGCCGCGACCAGTTCGGTGCGGGGCAGTTCCGCGACCGGGGCGGTCACGATGTGCCGGGCGTCCCGGAACACCGTCACCATGTCGCAGATCTCGTAGACCTCCTGGAGGTGGTGGCTGATGAACAGGAAGGTCACCCCCTGGCGCTGCAGGTCGCGGATCCGGTCGAAGAGGCGGTTGATGGCCGCCCCGTCGAGCTGGGCGGTCGGCTCGTCGAGGATGATGAACCGGGCGCCGAAGGACAGCGCCCGGGCGATCTCCACGAACTGCCGCTGCTCCACGCTCAGATCACCGGCCGGGCTCTGCGGATCCACGTCCACCGACCACGTCGACAGCAACTCCTGTGCCCGCCGGCGCACACCCTGCCAGCTGATCAGCCGGCCGCGGCCGCGGCCGTGCCGGTTCAGGAAGAGGTTCTCGGCCACGGTCAGCGTGGGGATGATCGTCGACTTCTGGTAGACGCAGGCCACACGCTCTCGCCAGGCGTCGCGGTCGGCGAGTCGTGGTGCGGGGCTGCCGCCGAAGGTCACCGTTCCCTCGTCGGCGGCCTGGAGGCCGGTGAGGACGGACACCAGGGTCGACTTGCCGGCGCCGTTGCGGCCGACGAGCGCGTGGGTCTCACCGGGCCTGATGGTGATCCGGGCGCCGTTCAGGGCCACCGTCGGACCGAATCGCTTGACTATGCCCGCCGCCTCGACGACGGGCAGGCCCGAGGGGACCCGTCCGTTGTCCGCCGGGACGGGCGCGGGGGTGGCCGTTCGCTCCCCGTCGCTCATCTCAACCGCCTTGTGCTGGATAGCCGTTGGGTTCTGAAGAAGGGATGTCAGCCGAGGTTGTTGCCCCACAGCGACTTGTCGTCGCTCTTGATGCTGGGCACGCCGCCGTAGGTGCCGCCGTCGGCGGTGACGAGCGGGGCGGAGAGCTGGTCCTCGAGCAGTCCGTCGCGGACCTTGATGATCGTGCTGTCATGGTCCGTCTTGCCGGGCTTGAACGTCTTCCCGTCGATCGCGGCCTTCAGGTAGTACAGGGCGTACTTGGCGTAGAGGTCAGCCGGCTGCGAGACCGTGGCGTCGATCTTCCCCTCGGCTATGGACCTCAGCTCCTCGGGGATGCCGTCGTTGGACACGACGAAGACGTGCTTCTTGTCCTTCGGGTCCACCAACAGCCCCTTCTGCTTCAGGACTTGCAGCGTGCCGGACAGGGCGAAGCTGGACTGCATGTAGACGCCCTTGATGTCCGGGTGCTGGGTCAGCCGCGTCTGGAGCTTCTGCGCGGCGACCGCGCCGTCCCAGTTGGTGGCCTCACCGAACACCTTGATGTCCGGGTAGTTCTTCTTCATGCAGTCGCTGAACGCCTCGGTGCGGTCACGGCCGTTGATGGAGTCCAGGCCGCCCTGAAGCATGACGACCTTGCCCTTGCCGCCGAGCTTGGTCCCGAGGTACTGGCAGGCCTTCTCACCGTAGGCGCGGTTGTCGGCGCGTACGACCATGAACACCTTGCCCGTGTCGGGGCGGGTGTCCACGGTGACGACCGGGATCTTCTTCGCCTCCATCTGCGCCAGGGTCGGGGCGATGGCGGCGGTGTCCTGCGGTGCCATCGCGAGGCCCTTGACGCCCTGACTGATGAAGGTCTGCGCGTTGGCGGTGAGCTTGGCGACGTCGTTCTGCGAGTTGGTGGTCTTCAGGTCCAGCCCCAGCTCCTTGGCGTACTGGGGCGTGTACTTGATGTACGAGTTCCAGAAGTCGGTGTCGGAGCGCGGATAGTCGACGCCGACCAGCGGCACGCCATTCGATGACCCCGTGGTGGTGGAGCCGCTGCCGCAGGCACTGAGCAGCGCCAGAGCTGACAGGGTGGAGACGACGGAACAGAGGGCGGTTCTGAGTCTCATCGGTGCTTCCTCACGCCGGTCCCGTAGCGGGAGTTGCTTCGCCTCGACGACATCTGCGTATCGCCGCGCAGCAGAGATGGGATGTTTATAGGCCCGATCTCGAGGCGCTGTCCAGCCCTCTGTCGACTTTGCAGTGAAGTCCCAGCTCGTCTCGCGCGGCAAGGTCAAGGGTGGACAAGATCCATCCCATCAATCATCGCTATCGAGCAGGATCAATCAGCCATGAGGCCCAAGAGGCATGCCATGCCCGCTCGGTCCGGAGGAGGCGGAGGCGGCATCCGGCGTCATCGCATCCACATGCCGCGCTTGATGCAAGCAAGTTGATCTCCTGACACTCCCTTGCGTTGGCTCAAGCGTCGAAGCGCTTCCTAGCACTTGCCGGCAACGGACCGTCCACGCACCGGGGGCGGTGGTCTCGCCCCTGACGGGCGGCGCGCCACCCGTTCGCGGGCGAGTCGGCCCCCGCCCTTCGAGACCCGCCGACCCCAACCAGCTCCCCGTGAGGCACAGCAAATGGAGGCGGCCCGCATCGGCGGACGCACTGCGGACGCTGCTGCGAGAGGACGCGCAGGCCCCGGCCTCGGTCGCTCTGGCACCCGGCCCCCGATCGCGCCAGTCGGAGCGCCGTGGAGCGGGGGCCGATCCAGGCTGGACGCAGCCGCTGGAAACCAGCACTGACGGACCCGGCGGTCCGGACGGAGGCGTGGCGGGTGGAGATGGCCGACAAGCAGGACGCGCCCACTGCCGTTGTCGTGGTGGACCCGGACGGCACAGTGAGCGGCTGGAGCGAGGGGGGCCGGCTGCTGCTGGGCTGGACGGCGGAGGACACGGTCGGGCGCCCCGTGACGGATCTGCTGGTCGATCACGCGCCGCCCGGCTTCCCCGAGGGCTACGGCACCGGCCCCGACCCCACGGGCTTCATCCTCCTGCGCCACCGGGACGGCTCCACGGTGGACGCCGTAGTGACGGCTCACCCGCTGTTCGGCCCCGACAGGCGGGCCCTGGGCACGTGATGACCGTCCAGCGTTGGGGACGCCGCCCGGTGGTCGCCGACCGGGCCTTCGAGCAGTCTCCCTTCGCTCCGGGCGTCTACGACCCTGAGCTGCGGTTCCTGTCAACGCCTCCTCTGGCCGGGTGATCGCGCACTCCGAGGAGCAAGTGCTCGGTGAGAAGTACCGCGAGGTGCTTCCTGAATTCGACCGCACGCTGTTTCCCGAAAGGGACGACAAGCCCTGCACCGACGCGCTGGCCGAGGTGGCGAGGACGGGCGAGGCCACACGTCTCATCACCGTCTTCCGCCCTCGCGGCAGCAACTGCGCCAATGCCTGGGCCACCAGCTTCTGGCCCGTCCGGGATGCCGAGGGCAGGGTCCGCGCGATCGCCAACTGGGGATTCGACATGAGCGCCGAGTACTGGGCTCGGCAACGCCTGCTCCAGCCGACCGGCGAAACCGGGGCCACCTGCCTGTACGCCGTCTACGACCCGGTCTCCCGGCGCCTGACGCCGGCGAGAGCCGGGCCATCCCCTGCCGCTGATCATCTCCCCGGACGGCACCAGTACCCCGGTACCCGCCCAGCCGGGACCGCCGCTCGGCATCGGTGGTCTGCCGTTCGAGGCCACCGAGCTCGAACTGCCCGAGGGCAGCCTGCTCGCCCTCTACACCGACGGACTGCTGAAAAGCCGCGAGCGCGACGCCGACCAGCGGACCGCCGAACTGCAGCGCGCCCTGGACCCCTCGGCCACCTCACTGGAGGCCCTGTGCGACACGGTGATGAACGCGATGCTCCCCGACCGGCGCACCGACGACGCGGCCCTGCTGCTCGTTCGCACTCATGCGCTGGATCCCCACCACGTCGCCGACTGGGACGTCGAGCCACCGATCAGGCTCCGGCTGATCCGCGACACCTCCCTGATCGACAGCGAATTTCCTGGCGCGCGGCACACCAGCAACGGCAAGACGATCTGGTGCGCGCAGACCCTCCCCGCCTCTGGGCCGTAATGAGATCTCAGCCCACGGAGCGGCACCGGCCGAACGGCAAGGCACGGCAACGGCACTGCTCGTCCGTACGGGAGCCCGCCGCCTGGCGAGGGCCGGCACCACATACGAGGCCGGCGACGACCGAAGAAGATCCGTCAGGTGACGTCATACCGGCCTCCGTTGCCTGGGGTGTCGTCGCGCTTGACGAGCCGGACGATGTGTGTGCTGTAGGACAGGCGGTGTTCCCAGCGTCCTCGACCCGTCCCGTGTGAACTACACGGCCTTGACCTTACGAAGAATCGCTTTCCATCCCATGTTTCGACGCGATGCCTACCCACTACACGCCAATTGCATTACGTTTCCGTTCTTGAAGCCGCCCAAACATGTGATGACTGGCGGGTTTCTAGACAAGGAACGGGATCGTGGACATCACCAGAAGACAGCTCGGGCAGCTCGCCGCGGTCGGCGCCGGGGCGCTCGTGTTGCCCGGCATGCTGCCACCGAGCCGGGCGGCGGCGGCCGTTCCTCCGGCCGGTGCGTGGGGCGATCAGGGCGACGGCACCTACCTCAATCCGATCATCCCGGCCGACCTCAGCGACTGGGACTGCATCCGGGTCGGTGGCGACTACTACGGAATCACCAGTACGTTCGGGTACTCGCCCGGCATGGCCGTCCTGCACTCGAAGGACCTGGTCAACTGGCGGACGCTCGGCGGCGCGGTCGACGATGTCACCCGTATCGGACCGGCGCTGAACTGGGACCGGATGAACCGCTACGGGCGTGGCGTGTGGGCCGGGGCCATCCGCCACCATGCGGGGCGGTACCGGGTGTACTTCAACACGCCCGACGAGGGCTTCTTCATGACGTCGGCCCCGTCGCCGACCGGACCCTGGGAGCCGTTGCACGCGCTGTGGCGGACCTCCGGCTGGAACGACGTGTGCCCGTTCTGGGACGACGACGGCCAGGGCTACCTGGTCACCACGAACTACGCGGACAGCTACAAAATACATTTGTTCAAGCTGTCCGCGGACGGGAAGTCACTGGTCGGCCCGTCCACGGTCATCCACCAGTCGTCACGCAGCGAGGCCAACAAGCTGTACAAGATCGACGGTGTCTACTACCACCTGTTCAGTGAGGTGAAGTCCGAGGGCCGGGTGCTCATGATGAACCGTGGCTCCAGCCTCCACGGCCCGTTCGAGACCAGGCAGTTGCTGCACGTCAACACCTCGGTGGACCGCGAGCCCAACCAGGGCGGGCTGGTGCAGACTCCGGGCGGGGCCTGGTACTTCGTGACCCATCACGGCCACGGCGGCTGGGAGGGGCGTGTGCTGTCCCTGCTGCCGGTGACCTGGGTGGACGGCTGGCCGATCCTCGGTGAGGTGGGCGCGGACGGCATCGGCACCATGGTGTGGACCGGCCAGACCCCCGCCGGCGGCACGCCCGGCATGCCGGTGGACGCGCTGCCTCCCGTGGTGACCAGCGACCTGTTCACCGACACCCGGCTCAAGCCGCAGTGGGAGTGGCACTACCAGCCACGCGCGGACCACTGGTCGCTGACCGAACGCCCCGGCTACCTGCGGTTGAAGGCCTTCACACCGCTGGCGGCCGACAACCTGACCAAGGCCGGGAACACCCTCACCCAACGCGTGCTGCGCACGGCGGGCGGCGCGACGGTGACCGTCCGCCTCGAACTGGCCGGCCTCACCGACGGCCAGCACGCCGGACTGTGCCACTACGCGGCCACCTACGCCGGGCTGGGCGTGCGGCGCTCCGGGACCACCACCACGATCGCCCACAACGAGGGCGGCACCCTGACCTTCGGGCCGGAGATCATCCAGAACGCGGTGTGGCTGCGCACCTCCTGGGACGTCAACGGGGTCAGCCGGTTCTCCTACAGCCTCGACGGGAGCACGTTCACCCCGTTCGGCGGCACTTACCAGCTCACCTGGGGCGGCTACCGCGGTGACCGGCTCGGCCTCTACACCTACAACCCCAACGGCACCGGCCACGTCGACGTCGACTCGGTGCATTACACCATCGCACCCACCAGGACCCACACATGCGTCAGCGTGCGCAGCGGCAAGGTCGTTGACGTCTTCCGCGCGTCGAACGCGGACGGCGCTGCCGTGATCCAGTGGCCCGACAACGGCAAACCGAACCAGCAGTGGGCCTTCCAGTCCACGGGGGACGGCCACCACACCATCACCTGCGTCGGCAGCGGCAAGGTGCTCGACGTGGCGGGGTCCTCGACGGCGGACGGCACGGCGGTCGTGCAGGCGACCGCCGACGGCCGGACGAGCCAGCAGTGGCAGCTGCGCCCGCAGACCGGGGGCGAGTTCGTCCTGGTCAACCGCAACAGCGGCAAGGTGCTCGATGTCAAGGCAGGCAGCACCGCCGACGGCGCCGCGCTGATCCAGTACCGCGACGTCGGCAGCTCCAACCAGCGATGGACCTTCCGCCGCGTCACCGGTTAGGTGACGCCGACCACGGCCTCGTTCGACGCCTTCACCAGCTCCTGTTGCTCTTACTGCCCCCGCCGCGTCTCCCCCTGATCCCCGCCACCGCTCGCAGGCCCTCTGCCGCCCGGATTCCGCACCCCTTCAGCAGAAAGAGGACTTTTCACAGTGGACCACTCCATGGATCGCAGGCGCTTCCTGACCACCGCCGCACTGGCCGCGGGAGCAACTGCCCTCCCCGGCGGCCTCCTCCCGGGGGAGGCCGCGGCCGCCGTACCGCCGCAGATCACGGTTCCCGACCGCGGCATCTACGACACCTCCCCCGCCTCCTCCTGGACCGACGGCTTCCTCACCGGCAACGGCGAGTACGGAGCCATCATCCACGGAGCGGCCACGCTGGAGAAGGTGGTCTTCAACTACCACCGACTGGTGCTGCCGAACGGCACGCGCACCGTGAAGCCGCCCGTGATATCCGGGCGTCTGGAGGGCGTACGCGACAAGGCACTCGCCGGGGACTACTCCGGCGCCAACGCAGACTTCGCCTCCGGGTGGTCACTGCGCTGGACGCAGACGTACCACCCCGCGTACGAACTGCGCATCGACACCCCGGGCATGACCACGGTCAACGACTACGGCCGGGTCAATGACTTCCGCACCGGCGAGGTCAGCTCCAGCTGGACCGACCAGTACGGCACCTGGACCCGCAGAGCCTTCGTCTCCCGCGCCGACAACGTGATCGTCCACGAGCTGATCCCCGCCCCCGGCCGCACGGTCGACACCACGCTGAGCGTCAACACCGCGCTCGACGGGCTGCCCACCAGCCTGAGCTTCGCCACCCGCGCCACCGTCAGCAACGGCAACGGCTACCTGAACCTGCGCGGCACCTACCCCTCCGGGAGAGGCGCCTTCGGCTATGAGGGCGTCACCCGGGTCGTCGCCTCCGGCCCGGGCGCCTCCGTCAGCGTCAGCGGCTCCACCCTCGTGGTGGCCAGGGCGACCAGAGTGGTCCTTCTGACCAAGCTGGACCGCTACGAGACCTCCACCGCGTGGGACTCCGAGCCGCTGCACGCCGAGTTGGCCGCGCTCGGCGCCGACTACGCGGCGCTGCGCTCCGCGCACACCGCCATCCACAGCGGGCTGTACGACCGCTCCCACCTCGACCTGGGAGTCTCCGACACCGACCGCAAGCTCTCGGTCAGCGAGCTGATAGCCCGCCAGAACGCGGACCGGAGCGCCATAGACCTCGCCCTGCTGGAGCGCCTCTACGACTCCGGCCGCTACCTCTTCATCAGCTCCAGCGGCGTCCTGCCGCCCCGGCTCACCGGCATCTGGACGGGTTCCTGGAACGGTGCCTGGGCCGACGACTTCACCACCGACGCCAACGTCAACCTCCAGGTCGCGGGCGGCAACATCCTCGACACCACCGACGTCATGAAGGGCTACTTCGACCTGGTCCTGGGCCAGCTCGACGACTGGCGCACCAACGCCACCAACCTCTACGGCGCCCGCGGCTTCCTCGCCCCGTCCCGCACCGACGGGGAGTACGGCCACATGCTGCACTTCAACAACGGCTCCTTCCCGGGCCACACCTGGACCGGCGGTGCCGACTGGCTGCTCTACCCGCTGCTGGAGTACTACGAGGTCACCGGCGACACCGACTTCTACCGGAACAAGCTGGCGCCGGCCCTGATGGAACTGGCCCTGTTCTACGAGGACTTCCTCACCCGCACCGACTCGGCCGGCAAGGCGGTCTTCGTGCCGTCCTTCTCCATGGAGAACTCCCCCGGCAACACCGGCGTGTGCCTGTCGATCAACGCCACCGGCGACATCATGGCCGGCAAGCACGCCCTGCGGGCCGCCATCGACGCGGCCGACACCCTCGGTGTGGAACAGGGCAGCGGCCAGGGAGTCGCACGCTGGACCGCACTGCTGCGGAAGATCCCCGACTACCGCGTCAACGGCGACGGCGCGCTCGCCGAATGGTCCTGGCCGACCTTGACCGACCGCTACAACCACCGGCACATCCAGCACCTGTACGGCGCCTGGCCGCTGCACGAGATCAACCCCGAGGAGGAACCCTCGCTCGTCCGACCGGCGCTCAAGGCCCTGGAGAACCGCGGCGACCAGAACATCTCCGCCCACGGCAGCCTGCACCGCGCCCTGGCCGGCGCCCGGCTGAAGGACGGCGGCAAGGTCTACGACAACCTGAAGAAGATCATTGGCAACAACATGGTCTTCAAGTCGCTGATGACCTCCCACAACCCGAACCTCGACATCTTCAACGCCGACGCCGCGCACGCCCTGCCCGGCGTACTCGCCGAGGCACTGATCTACTCCCGCCCCGGCGTCCTGGAGATCCTCCCGGCCCTGCCCGAACAACTGCCCAAGGGCTCCATCACGGGCGTACGGGCACGCGGCCGCATCCGTATCCACACCTTCGGCTGGGACCTGTCCGCACGCACCGCCACCCTGTCCGTCACCTCCGCCGTCAACCAGGACGTCACACTCGTCAGCCGCCGGGGCATGACCGCAGTGACCACGTCGGCGGCCGTCGCCTCCTCCTCACTGGGCACCCACGCGCGTAAGGTCTCGCTGGTCGCCGGGCAGCGCACGGACATCACCGTGTCCCTGCTGAGCGGCTGGTTCCGGCTGGTCAACCGGCGTAGCGGCAAGGTCCTGGACGTCTCCGGCGCAGGCACTGCCGACGGCGGGAAGATCATCCAGTACACATCCTCGGGCGCTGTCAACCAGCAGTGGCGGTTCCTGCCCAACGCCGACGGCTCCTTCCGCCTCGCCGCCCGCCACAGCGGCAGAGTCCTCGACAACCCCGGCGGCTCAGGCCAGAGCGCCCAGCTCATCCAGTGGCAGGACACGGGCGCCGACAACCAGCGGTGGAAGCTCGTCGACGCGGGCAACGGCTACCACCGGCTCGTCAACGTCCGCAATGGCTGGTGCGCGGACGTCGAAGGCGGATCGGCGGCCGACGGCGCCCGCGTCATCCAGTGGCCGGTCGGTACCGGCACCAACCAGCAGTGGCAGCTCGACGCCCTGTGACGGAACGGCGCGGTGCGGCTCCCCAGCCGCACCGCGGCGGGCTGGTGGCAGGGGCGACCGTCGGCGCGAGTGACCTGAACCGCCGCGGCGGCCGGGATGGTGGGCGTCTCCCCACGTCTGCCGCGGCGGCGCGCGGGCCGGGAGGGGCCGGGCTCACCACAGCGGCTGTCTTCCTCCTTCACGCCGGCCCGTCGGGGTCACTCTCCGACGGCATCGCTGGCAGACCGTCTTCGAGGGCCCGCCGAGCTTCTGCGAGCTGTGACTCGGCTTGTTGCAGGGCAGTGATCAGCTTCGGGAGTCCTGTGCCTGCAGCCGGATCGCCATCGGCACCATCGGTGTATGTCTCGAGGGTGCGTGCCAGCCGGAGGAGGGCGTCCCGGGCCGCTCGTTGTTCGTCCGCTTCGAGATGTTCCGAGCATCGAGGTGGGCACAGGCGCGAGTGAACATGTAGTTGCGACGGTCTGTGACCGCTGGAGAGACCTGTCCGCGTTTTTCGTTTCAGGTCGCCTGCCTGGCCAGCCTGTGCAGGGCCCGCACGGCAGGTGATCCGGGGTCGGCTGTGATCAGGACGACTTCCTGGTCATCCTCGGGCACGAGCAGGACGTCGCAGTTCAACCGCAGCGTGCCGGCTTCGGGGTGGTCCAGGGTCTTGGTGCGGTGCCCGGGTGCGTGGACCGGACGTGTCTGCCAGATCTGCCGGAACTCCTCACTGCCGGCGTGCAGTTCGGCCAGCAGGGCGGTCACCTGCGGGTCGTGCGGGTAGCGGTCGGCGGCCCGGCGCAGCCGCGCCACCACGATGTGCCCGAACTCCTCGGCGCTGGAGCTGTCGTACAGCTGTCCCTGGCTCAGGAAGCGGCGCCGGGCCAGGTTCGTTGTCCCGCATGCGAGGTCGCCGCCGAGCAGTGCCTGGGCCAGGGGGTTCCAGGCGACGACGCCGTACGCCGCGTCGGTGACGATGGCAGCGGTCTCCGGCAACCGCTCCAGCATCCGGGCCACGTGCGGGCGTACCCGCCGCACGGCGCTGACGCCGGGCGGCACGCTTGATCCCGCCAGGTGGAACAGGTGGCTGCGCTCGGCCGGCGTGAGTCGCAGGACCTGGGCCAGCGCGTCCAGGATCCGGGGCGATGGCCGCGGCCCCCGGGCCTGCTCCAGCCGCGTGTAGTAGTCGACCGACATGTGGGCGAGTTCCGCCACCTCCTCGCGGCGCAGGCCCGGCGTACGGCGGGCGGTGCCCGTCGTCATCAGTCCGGCCTCGTGCGGACGCAGGCCCGCCCGACGGTCCCGCAGGAAGCGGGCCAGCTCCTGCCGCGCCATGCCACCTCCTCCCACTGCCTGGTACAGACTGTCCCTGGCAGGGCGCCCACCGCCAGGGGACCGTAGTTTCCATGAACGATCGCATAGCTCTGGTCACCGGTGCCAACAAGGGCATCGGCAAGCACATAGCCCGGCTGCTCGCTGCCGAGGGCCTCACCGTGTACGTGGGCGCCCGCGACCTGAGGCGCGGACAGCGGGCCGTTGAGGAGATCGGTGCCGGCGCCCGGCTGCTGGTCCTCGATGTGACGGATCCGGACGGCATCGCACGAGCCGCGGCTCAGGTGGAACGCCTGGACGTGCTGGTCAACAACGCCGGCATCTCACCGTCACTCGCCTCGCCGGCCGTCACCCTCGTCGAGGAATACCGACGCACGTACGAGACCAACGTGCTCGGGGTGGTGGCGGTGACCAACGCCTTCCTGCCCGCCCTGGGCCGGTCCCCGCATCCGCGCATCGTCAACGTCTCCAGTGGCACCGCGTCGCTGACCTGGAGCACAAACCCCAACCCCCAATTCACTCCGGGAAGCGGTGGCGCTGCCGCCTACCGGTCGTCCAAGGCGGCCCTCAACGCCCTCACCGTCTTCTACGCCCAGACGCTGGCCGAGGACGGCTTCAAGGTCAACTCGCTCGCCCCCGGCCTGCGGGCCACCGATCTCAACCCCCGGGCCGCCGCTGCCGGCGGCGACCCGGCCGAGGCAGCGCAGGGTGCCCTCCGCCTGGCCCTGCTGCCGGACGACGGCCCCACCGGTGGCTTCTTCTCCTGGGACGGGACGCCCGTGCCCTGGTGATTGGTGATCAGTCATGGGCGGCGTCGGGGACGGGTGTCCCAGCGGTGGGTCGTCCATGCCTGGCGGATCAGGCTACGTACGGTGATGACGGCGTCGGCGAGGTCGAAGAGGGCGTCGATGACGGTGGCACGGCGCTCGTAGCAGCGGGCGAGGCGGTGGAAGGCGTTCTGCCAGGCATGGGTGCGCTCCACGTGCCACCTCCGACTTGCCTGGATCCAGGTGGACGGTGATGTCGTCGGGTAACGGTCCGAGGTCCTCCAGGCGGTCCAGGGGCGGGGCGAGCAGCGGGGAGTCGTGGCGGTTGGCCCCGACCAGGACACGGCCCAGTGGAATGCCGTAACCGTCCGTCATGCCGGAGCGTTTCAGGCCCTGTTTGCCGCGGTCGACCGGGGAACGCCCGGCCACCTCGCCGCCGCCGGCAAGAGTCCTGCCACAGCTGCCCACAGACAGCCACACCGTGGAATCGCCAACCGCACCGGCCTGAGCCATCCAGCCGTTCGGACGCCTCCCGGCAAACAGATGGAAGACAGTGAGAATTACCCGACCGCCTTCCATCCTGCGGCCACCAACGCTGACACGTTTCCGCAGGTCAGCGCACCCTCCCCCGCGGCTTCAACGGCACCGCCGGCAGTTCCGGAGCAGGCAGCGGGTCACCGTCGTACCCCTTCACCTCCCCGAACCGCCGCCCCGCCATCCAGTCCTCCCGCGCCTGGACGATCTCCTCCTGCGTGCGCCCGATCCAGTTCCAGAACATGACCAGTTCCTCCTCGAACGGCTCACCGCCGAGGAGCATCAGGTCGGCGTCCGACTCGGCGCGCAGCGGGAGTTCGGTGCGGCCGCAGCCGAGGTAGAGCATGGAGCCGGGCAGGACCGGTACGCCGTCCACGTGGGCCTCGCCGGACATGGACAGGACGGCGTACTCGAAGTCCGGTTCCAGCGGGAGGCGTACGTCGGCGCCGTGTGACAGGGCGAGGTCCGCGCCGACGATCGGGGTGTACGTCGTGCCGGGTGACGACGCCCCGTCGATGCCGCCCAGGATCAGCGTGGCCCGCAGCCCCGGCGCCATGACGACCGGCAGTTCGGCGTGGTGTTCGAAGTGCGGGTCGGTATGGCGGTGGGCGTCCGGGAGGGCGACCCACAGCTGGGCGCCGTGCAGCAGGCGGGCGTGCGACTTCGGGCTCTCCTCGGAGTGGCTGATCGCCCGGCCGGAGGTCATCAGGCCCAGCTCGCGCGGGTGGATCGTCTGGAGGCTGCCCGTGGAGTCGCGGTGCAGCACCTCGCCCTCGTGCAGCCAGCTCACCGTCTGCAGGCCCATGTGCGGGTGCGGCGGCACCTGCATGCCGGGCTCGTCGGCGATGTCGTCGGGACCGTAGTGATCGACGAAGCACCAGGCGCCGACCATGCGCCGGCCCAGGTTGGGCAGCAGGCGGCGGACCTCGGTGGATTCGCCGAGCTTGACCCGGCGAGGGCTGAGGAGTTCGCGTACGGGCTCCGCCACGACAAAGCCGCGGCCGCCGCAGACGGCGGGAACCGCCTCGCGATCAAGATTGCTCATGTCGCCCAACCTAGCCCCGCCGGGGCCGCCTCGTCAGTCCGTACCCCGCGGCTGGCTCGATGCGTTCGAGAAATAGTAGCCATGTACATAGTCGCCATGTATGGTATTTCGTCATGAGCAAGGATTCCGAGAACGCCTCCCCCGGGTTCCTCGTATGGCGCCTTTCGACGAAGTGGCGGGTCGCCGTCGACCGAGCCGTCACCCCGCTGGGGCTGACCCACGCGCAGTACGCGCTGCTGGCCTCGCTGTACGGCATGCAGCGCCACGGCGAGCGCCCCAGCCAGCGACGCCTCGCCGACCACACCGGGCTCGAACCGCTGTACGTCTCCAAACTGGCGCGAACCCTGGAGACCGCCGGCCTCATCGAGCGCACCCGGGATCCCCGCGACCCGCGCGCGGTGCAGCTCGCGCTGACCGAGCAGGGGCGTGAGCGGACGAGGCAGGCGATCAAGGTCGTCCAGGGGCTTCTGCAGCAGTTCCTGGAGCCGCTCGGCGGGCTGGACAGCGCGCGCACCCGGGAGTTCACGCGTGATCTGGCGATCCTGCTCGACGTACCCCTCGACCCGTCCGCCGCCAAGGAGCAGTCATGACCACCAGCACGACCACCGGTACTCCCACCCCCACTCCTCCGCTCAATCCCCGCGTCATCGCCCTGGCCCACTACGCCAGCCGTGCGCTTCTGGAGCATGTGCTCTCTCGCCACGACGTGACCTTCCAGCAGTCCGTCACCCTCCGGCTGGCCGCCGTCGCCGAGGGGCCGGTGGAGCGGGAGCGCATCGTCGACGGTGTGACCGGCGCGTTGAAGATTTCGGCGGCGGAAGCGGGCTCCGTCGTCGATGAGCTGGTCGCCGCGGAACTTCTGGCCGCTCGGGGGCCGGCGCAGGTGCGGATCACGGACGCCGGGCGGGAGTTGTACGAGCGGACTTCCGCCGAGACCGCACCGATCACCGCCCGGATCTACGCAGGTATCCCCGCGGACGATCTCGCCGCCGCCGGACGGGTACTGACCCTCATCACCGAGCGGGCCGACGCCGAGTTCGCGGCTCTGGGCGCGCTCCACGAGTAGTGGAATATTGAACCACTCTTCTCCGTTGAGGGCGGCGAAGGAGGTCAGAGTGGAGACGATGTACTACGACCACGGAACACCGGCCGAGCGCTGGGAGCGCGCGCAGCTGTTCTTCGACGCCAAGGACTACGCGGGTGCCGCGCGCGTCCTCGGCAAGCTGGTCGAGGAGGTGCCGGAGCAGACCGGGCCGCGGCTGCTGCTGGCGCGCTCCTACTACCACTCGGCCCAACTGGGGCGCGCGGAGGGCGAGTTGCGCGTCATCGTCGAGCGCGACCCGGTCGAGCAGTACGCCCGGCTGATGCTGGGCCGCACCCTGCAGCGGCAGGGACGGCACGAGGAGGCCGAGCCGCACATGCGCCTCGCCTCGGCGCTGGCGGGCGACTTCGAGTAGCCGTGAAGCATGCTTGGGGCCCGGTTCCCCCCGGAACCGGGCCCCAAGTCGTTCACTCCCCTTGCTCAGCCGTTCAGCTGCTGGGCTGCTTGGCCGCTCGGCCCCGCCGGTGCGCCACCTCTCCCAGGATCACGTCTACGACCACGAACGCCGCCAGCGAGATGCCCAGCAGCGGCACGAAGTAGCCGATCACGGCGACGACCGCCACCAACGGGACCAGGATCTGCGGCGGCACCTGCTGCCAGGCGCCGCGTGGAATGGGCCGGCCGAAGGCGGAGTCCCGGCCGCGCTGCCACCACATGCGGTAGCCCCACACGATCAGCAGGATCAGGGAGAGTGTGAGGCCCATCAGGAGGATCTGGTTGGCCAGGCCGAACAGGACCCCGGTGTGCAGGTCGATGCCCCAGCGGGTCAGCTTGGCGAGCACCGGATAGTCGGCGAACCGCAGCACATCGGTGACCTCGCCGGTCGCCGGGTCGATCGCGACCGAGTCCTGCTTCGTCGGCCAACTGCGCTGCACCTGGCTGACGACGTACGCGGACGAGGCGTCGGCGGGCGGCACGATCTCCACGGGGTCGCCGAGGCCCTCGGCGCGTGCCGCCGCGAGGACCTTGTCGAGGCCGACGCCGTGTTCGCCGCTTCCGCCGCTGGCGGCGGCGCCGCCATGGCCCCCGTGTTCCCCGCCCGTCGACGCCGAGATGGACGGGGTGGCCTGTCGGAGCGAGGTGCGCAGTTCGTCGATGTTGGCTCCGGCGTACGTCGACCAGGTCAGGCCGGTCGCGGAGAGGAAGAGGAAGCCGAGGGCGGCCCAGGCGCCGACGGTGCCGTGCAGGCCGAGGGTGCGGCGGCGTCCGCTGGTGCCCCGTACCTTGCGCAGGGCGCGGCGGCGGGAGAACCACAGCACCAGGCCGCCGGCCGCGATCACCCACAGCCAGCTGGCCGCGAGTTCGCTGTAGAGGCGGCCGGTCTCACCGAGACGCAGGTCGCGGTGGAACTCGTCGATCCAGGTGCGCAGGGGCAGCGCGCCGGTCGAGCCGTACTGTTCGAGGGCGCCGCGCACCTCTGCGGTGTACGGGTCGACGAACACGGCCAGCTTGTGGTCGGCGTCGACGCCCTTGACGCCCGACAGCAGCACCCGGGTGGACTCGTCGTCCGCCGGGGAGGGCCGTACCGCCGACACGGTGCCCTCGGGGTGGGCCTTGCGGGCGGCGGCGACCTGTTCGGTGATCGGCAGTTTCTCGTCACCGACCGGGACGTACATCTCGTGCGCGTACACGAACTTCTCGGCCTGGAACGCGCCGGCGTACAGGAAGCCGGTGGCCGCGGCGACGAGCAGGAACGGCGCGACCAGGACGCCGGCGTAGAAGTGCAGGCGCAGGATCAGCGGGCGCAGCGGTGCCCATCTGCGGGGTGACGGCGCCAGGGCGTCGGGTTGTGACGCCTCCGCCGGGGAGGTCGTGGGAGCGGTGGACATCGGCGGCTTCTCCGGGGATGGGGAGTGGGGAGTGCGGAGTTCTCTGGCGTGGCGTCCCAGTAGTCGGTAGGAGGAGGCGCCGAGTTCCCGTCACCTCAAGTGACGTACGCCACAAGGGAATCCGCCGGTGATACGTCCGTCATGGCATCCTGGCGCGATGGCACTTCCGAACCATCGCGCTCCGCTGGCCGAGCAGGTCGAGCAACTCCTGGCCACCGAGGGCCCGTTGCCCATCGTGGCGGCCGGCGACCCGGTGCTGCGGCGTCCCGCCGAGCGCTTCGAGGGGCAGCTGGCGCCCACGCTGCTGGCCCGCTTCGTGGAGGCCCTGCGCCTCACCATGCACGCGGCGCCGGGGGTCGGCCTCGCCGCGCCGCAGGTGGGTGTGGGGCTGCGGATCGCGGTGATCGAGGATCCGGCGCCGGTGCCGGAGGAGGTGGCCCTGGTGCGGGGGCGGGTGCCGCAGCCGTTCCGGGTGCTGGTGAACCCGTCGTACGACGGCGCGGGTTCCGCTCGTGCCGCGTTCTTCGAGGGCTGTCTGAGCGTCCCGGGCTATCAGGCGGTGGTGGCGCGGCCCGCCGAGGTGCGGCTGACCTGCGAGGACGAGCAGGGGAGCGCGGTGGACGAGGTGTTCTCGGGGTGGCCCGCCCGGATCGTGCAGCACGAGACGGACCACCTCGACGGCATGCTCTATCTGGACCGGGCCGAGCTGCGCTCACTGTCCTCCAACCAGGCGATGGCGGAGTACTGGGCGCAGCCGGACCCGGGTGCGGCGGCCGGTGCCCTCGGCTTCGAACTGCCGCGCTGAGTACGTCAGTTGTCCCGGTACGACTCCAGCAGCCGCAGCCACACCTCGCTGATCGTCGGGTACGACGGGACGGCGTGCCACAGCCTGCTGATCGGCACCTGTCCCACGACCGCGATCGTCGCCGAGTGGATCAGTTCGCCGACGCCGGGGCCGACGAAGGTCACTCCGAGGAGGATCTCGCGTTCCAGGTCGACGACCATGCGGGCGCGGCCCCGGTAGCCGTCGCCGTACAGGGACGCGCCGGAGACGGAGGCGAGGTCGTAGTCGACGGCGCGGACGCGGTGGCCGGCCTGTTCCGCCTCCGCCAGTGACAGGCCCACGGCGGCTGCCTCGGGGTCGGTGAAGACGACCTGGGGGACGGCGGCGTGGTCGGCGGTGGCGGTGTGGGCTCCCCAGGGGTCGGATTCGAGGATGGGGACCCCGGAGGCGCGGGCGGCGATGGCCGCGCCCGCGATGCGGGCCTGGTACTTGCCCTGGTGGGTGAGGAGGGCGCGGTGGTTGGCGTCGCCGACCGCGTACAGCCACTCGCTGCCGGTGACGCGCAGGCTGTCGTCGACCGCCAGCCAGGAGCCGGGCTCCAGGCCGATGGTGTCCAGGCCGATGTCGTCGGTGCGCGGGGCGCGTCCGGTGGCGAAGAGGATCTCGTCGGCCTCGATCCGGCCGCCCTGGTCGGTGACGACCACGACCGTGCCGTTCTCCCTGGTCACCGACTGGACCGAGGTCCCGGTGCGGACGTCCACGCCCGCCTCGGTGAGCGCGTCGGCGATCATTTCGCCGGCGAAGGGCTCCATGCGGTTCAGCAGGCCCTTGCCGCGGACGAGGAGGGTGACGCGCGAGCCGAGGGCCTGCCAGGCCGTGGCCATCTCGGTGGCGACCACTCCCCCGCCGACCACGACCAGCCGCCCGGGCACACTCTGGGCGCTGGTGGCCTCGCGGCTGGTCCAGGGCTTGATCTCGTCGAGTCCCGGCAGGTCGGGCAGCACGGCCCGGCTGCCGGTGCAGACGGCGACGGCATGCCGGGCGGTCAGGACATGCCGTGTGCCGTCGGGGCCGGTCACCTCCACCGTGCGGGGTCCGGCGAGGCGGCCGTGGCCGCGGTAGAAGTCGGCGCCGATGCTGTTCAGCCACTCGACCTGGCCGTCGTCGTGCCAGTCACCGGTGAACGCGTTGCGCCGGGCGAGGACCGCGGCCGCGTCCAGTGGGCCCTGTACGGCCTGACTGAGGCCCGGCAGGCGGCGGGCGTCGGCCTGGGCGAGGACCGGGCGCAGCAGGGCCTTGCTGGGCATGCACGCCCAGTACGAGCATTCGCCGCCGACGAGCTCGCTCTCCACCACCGCGGTGGCCAGTCCGGCCGCCCGGGTGCGGTCGGCGACGTTCTCGCCCACCGGCCCGGCTCCGAGCACCACGACGTCGTACGCGTTGGAATCCGTTTCCGTCATGCGCTCAGTCTTACGGGTGGTGTGCGACGTGGCCACACGGGTACGCGCGCGGAATACGTGACCGTACGGTCGTGTTGTCGCCGACGGCTTCGCCCGTACACCAGCAAGAGGGATTGAGGGATAACGCCATGAGCAGCACCGTGGAGCTCACCAAGGAGAACTTCGACCAGACGGTCACGGACAACGAGTTCGTCCTGATCGACTTCTGGGCGTCCTGGTGCGGGCCGTGCCGTCAGTTCGCTCCGGTCTATGAACAGGCCGCCCAGGACAACCCGGACCTTGTGTTCGGCAAGGTCGACACCGAGGCGCAGCCGGAGCTGGCCGCCGCCTTCGGTATCCAGTCGATCCCGACGCTGATGATCGTCCGCGACCGTGTCGCCGTGTTCGCGCAGCCGGGTGCCCTGCCCGAGGCCGCCCTCACGGACGTCATCGGGCAGGCCCGCAAGCTCGACATGGACGAGGTCCGCAAGGCCGTCGCCGCCCAGCAGGCGGAGGCCGAGCAGGACGGCCAGTAGGGCCTAGAAGGGGTACGCAGCCACGTCGCCGCGCACCGTCGTCCAGCGCACGTCGGTGAACGCCTCCAGGTTGGCCTCGCCACCGAACCGGGCCCCGGTGCCGGAAGCGGCGATGCCTCCGAAGGGGGCGACGGCCTCGTCGTTCACGGTCTGGTCGTTGATGTGCACGATCCCGGTCGGGATCCGCTCGGCCAGATCCAGGCCGCGGGCGGCGTCGCCGGTGACGATGCCGAGGGAGAGGCCGTAGGAGCTGGCGGCGGCGAGCGCGGCGGCCTCGTCGGCGGTGGCGAAGGGGCGTACCGGCGCGACCGGGCCGAAGACCTCCTCGGCGTACGCGGGGGTGTCGTCGTCGACACCGGCGAGCACGGTCGGCCGGTAGAAGAGCTGCTCATGGGTGCCGCCGGCCGCGAGCTTGGCGCCCCGGGATGTGCTGGCCTCCACCAGGCCGTGCACCTTGCCCAGTTGACCGGCGTCGATGAGCGGGCCGAGGTGGACCTGGGCGCGGTGCGGGTCGCCGACGGCGAGGGCGTCGGCCTTGGCCGCGAGGCGCTCGACGTACTCCTCGTAGAGGGACTCGTGGACGAGGTGGCGGCCGGTCGTCATGCAGATCTGGCCCTGGTGGAAGAAGGAACCCCAGGCCGCCGTGGAGATCACGGCCTCGATGTCGGCGTCCTCCAGCACGATCAGGGCGGAGTTGCCGCCCAGCTCCAGATGCGCGCGCTTGAGATGGCGTCCGGCGGCCTCGCCGACGGCCCGGCCCGCGCCGGTGGAGCCGGTGAAGGAGATGACCGGCACCCGCGGGTCGGCGACGAGGGCCTGGCCCGCCTCGGGGCCGCCCGGCAGGACGTGCAGCAGCCCCTCGGGCAGACCGGCCTCGGCGAAGACCGCGGCGAGGGACAGGCCGCCGCAGATCGCCGTGCGGGGGTCCGGCTTCAGCACAACGCCGTTGCCGAGCGCGAGGGCGGGGGCCACGGAACGTATGGACAGGATCAGCGGGGCGTTGAACGGCGCGATGACGCCGACGACACCGACCGGCACCCGGCGTGTGTACGAAAGCCGGGGCGCCTCGCTGGGCAGGACCTGTCCGGCAGGGCGGGAGGCGAGGGCGGCGGCCTCGTAGCACTCCTGGGCGGCGACGTGCAGCTCGAAGTCGGCCTTGCCGGGGATGGAGCCGGACTCGCGGACGAGCCATTCGCGCAGTTCGTCGGCGTGCGCGGTGAACAGGTCGCCGGCCTTGCGCAGGACGGAGGCGCGCACGAAGTGCGGGACGCGCGCCCACTCGGTCTGGGCGGTGCGGGCGGCCTCGGCGGCGGTGGCGATGTCCTCGGCACCGGCCAGGGTGACGCTGCCGAGCGTGTCGCCGGTGGCGGGCTCGGTGACGGCGTACTCGCCTCCCGCGAGGGTGCGGGGCTGCCAGGTCCTGGGGTCGAGCAACGGCATTGCGACTCTCCGTTCGATCACCGGGCGGGACTCACACGGGGAGTGGAAGTCCCGCGTAGTTCGTCGCCAGTTCGGCGGCGGCGTGGCGGGATGCGGTGATCCGGCGCAGACGTGCGAGCTGCATCCGGTGGTCGAACGCATCCCCGTCTGGTTGAGCATGCAACATCTTAGTCATGTCATCCGAGAAGCGGGTGGCCTGCCACACACGCTGAAGGCACAACTCCGAGTACCTGTCGAGAAGCTGTGTGTCGCCTGTGCGATGCAGCCGGGTGAGGCCGCGGGCCAGCACCCGTACGTCCGACACCGCGAGGTTGAGGCCCTTGGCGCCGGTCGGCGGGACGATGTGGGCGGCGTCCCCGGCGAGCAGAAGGCGGCCGTGCCGCATGGGTTCATGCACATAACTCCGCATCGTCGTCACCGACTTGGACATGATGGGGCCGCGGTGCAGGGTCCAGTCGCCGTCGATCGCGAAGCGCGCGGCGAGTTCGTCCCAGATGCGGTCGTCGGGCCAGTCGTCGGGGTCGGTGCCGTTGGGGACCTGGAGGTAGAGCCGGGACACGGTCGGTGAGCGCATGCTGTGCAGGGCGAAGCCCCTCTCGCCGCGCGCGTAGATCAACTCATCGCCGGACGGGGCGACTTCGGCGAGGACGCCGAGCCAGGAGTAGGGATAGTCGTGCGCGTAGGAGCGGGCGGTTCCGGCGGGGAAGGCGTCGCGGGAGACTCCGTGGTAGCCGTCGCAGCCGGCAACCCAGTCGCAGGTCAGCGTCCGCTCGCGGCCCTCGTGCCGGAACCGTACGACGGGCGTGGCGCTCTCCGGCTTCTCGACGGCGAGCGCCTCGGCCTCGTACAACAGCGGTGGCCCGTCGGCGAGTTGGAGGGCGACGAGGTCCTTCACGATCTCGGTCTGCGCGTAGATCGTCACCGTACGGCCGCCGGTGAGGGCCGGGAAGTCGATGTGGTGGCGTTCCCGCTCGAAGCGCAGCTCGATGCCCTGGTGCACCAGGCCTTCGCGCTCCAGCCGCTCGGCGGCGCCGGCCTCGCGCAGCGCGTCGACCGTGCCCTGCTCCAGCATCCCGGCCCGCTGGCGCTGCTCGACATACTCCCGGGTCCTGGCCTCCAGGACCACGCAGTCGATACCCGCGCGGTGCAGCAGCCGGGCGAGGAGCAGTCCGGCGGGACCGCCGCCGATGATGCCGACCGTCGTGCGCATCCGTACGCCTCCTGGCTTTCGACGGTACGTCGGCCGGGCCGCCGGGGCCTGCCGGCGACGGGGCTCAGCTGGAGTCGCGGTGCACCACCGTCGCCCCCAGCACCCTGTGCGTTCCGGGCGCTGCGCCGGGGTCGCGCACCGCGCGGTCGACCAGCTCCGCGAGGTCGCGGCCGGACGGCAGCTCGATGTGGACGGTGCTCAGCCTAGGCCGCAGCAGCCGTCCGAGCATCAGGTCGTCGGCACCGATGACGGCGACTTCGGCGGGGATCCGGACGCCCCCGTCCTTCAGGGCGCGCGTCAGCAGCATCGCGTACTCGTCGTTGTAGGCGAACACCGCGTCGAGGCCGAGGTCGCGCCAGCGGGCGGCGAGGCGGGCGGCGGACTCCTCGTCGTAGGCGAGGGGCAGCGTGGTCACGGCGGCGTCCGTGCCGTGCAGGGCGCGGCGCACGCCTTCGAGGCGGGGCGCCGAGAATGCCTCCAGGCCGTCCTCCTCGGGCACGACGACACCGATACGGCGCCTGCCGCGGTCGTACAGATGGCTGCCGGCGCAGTGGCCCACGGCCTCGTAGTCCATCACCAGGGCGTGGGCACCCTCGACGGATTCGGGGCCGAGTGTGACCACGGCGCGGGCGCCGGAGCGCTTGAGCACGGTGACGCCCTTCGGGCCGAGTCCCGCCCCCGACACCAGGACGGCGACGGGGCGCAGCTCGGCCCAGGCGCGGGCGGCCTCGTCGCCGTGCAGGCCGACGCTGCCGTGCTGGACGACGGTGTAGTCGAGGCGGCCGAGGGCCAGCTGGAGGTCGCTGAGGAAGTGGCTGTAGAGATGGCCGGCGGCGAAGCTCGGCGTGGGCATCAGGACCATGCGGCTGTGCCCGGCGCGCAGGCTGCGGGCCGCGGCGTGCGGGACGTAGCCGAGTTCCTTCGCGGCCTCGTGGACCCGGCGGCGGGTGGGTTCACTGATCCGGACGGCACTGGTGTTGTTCAGGACGTAGGAGACGGTCGCGCGCGAGACGCCGGCCAGGCGGGCCACATCGGCGCTCGTGGGTACCGAGCGCGTTGCGGGGAAAGCGGGCGCGGGCGTTTTCGGTATCTGCACCATGACGTACCGCATCTTTGCAGAAGCTCTGCGTGGACCTCCGGCCAGGGCCCCCGCCCGTTCACCCCACTGTGCGCGTCACCCGGTCGACCAGGTCGAGCCAACCCTTCTCCAGGCGCTCCATGGGCATCCCGCACTGCCTGGTCAGGTGGTTGATCAGGGCGGGGTCCAGATACGCCAGGAGCGTCTGGGCGAGGAGGTCGCAGTCGGCATCGGGGTCGATCTGCCGCAGCAGCACCGTGACATGGGTGCGCAGGGCCTGGACCGAGGGGTGGGAGTACCGGCGGGTCGGCTCCGGCTGGGCCGCCAGTTCCAGGTCCAGCCGGTCGACCGCGCGGTAGAGGACCGCCACGCCGAACGCCCTCAGCCGCTCGACGGGCGGGGCGCCCGGGCCGAGCGGCGGTGGGCCGCCGAGGAAGTCGGCCTGGAGATTGCGCGCGGAGTGGTCGAGCAGGGCCGTCAGCAGGCCGGTGCGGTCGCCGAAGCGGCGGAAGACCGTCCCTTTGCCCACGCCCGCCTCCGCGGCCACGGCCTCCATGGTGACCCCGGCCGCGCCGTGCTCCGCGATCAGCCGCGCGGCGGCGTCCAGCAGCCGGGCGCGGTTGCGGGCGGCGTCGGCACGCAGACAGGGCTCGTCTGGGGCGGAGCCGACCTCCAGCAACTGGGGCCCGCCGAGGGGCTCCTGTGGCTCCTGCGGCTTCGGGAAGGGCGGCTCGGATGCGGACATGAAGCCAGAGTAAAGCATCGGGAATGAAACTGGACCGCGGTCCGGTTATGGTGGTACACATCTAAACGGACCTCGGTCCGGATCGTAACGGCAGTGTTTCAGCGCAGTGTTTTCAGCCCCTTGGAGTTCGCATGTCTGTTCGCATCCTCGCGCTCGTCGGCAGCCTTCGCGCCGGTTCGCACAACCGTCAGCTGGCCGAGGCGGCCGTCAAGCTCGCTCCCGAGGGCGCCGAGGTCGTGCTCTTCGAGGGCCTGGCCGAGATCCCCTTCTACAACGAGGACATCGACGTCGAGGGCGGCGTCCCGGCCGCCGCCGCCAAGCTGCGTGAGGCCGCGCAGGCCGCCGACGCCTTCCTGCTCTTCTCCCCCGAGTACAACGGCACGATCCCGGCCGTGCTGAAGAACGCCATCGACTGGCTGTCCCGCCCCTTCGGCGCCGGCGCCTTCGGCGGCAAGCCGGTCGCCGTGGTCGGCACCGCGTTCGGCCAGTACGGCGGCGTATGGGCGCAGGACGAGACCCGCAAGGCCGTGGGCATCGCCGGCGGCAAGGTGCTGGAGGACGTCAAGCTCTCCATCCCCGGTTCCGTGACCCGCTTCGCCGAGACCCACCCGGTCGACGACACCGAGGTCGCCGCGCAGCTGACCGAAGTCATCGCGCGCGTCCACGGGCACGCGGGCGAGGCCGTCGCGGCCTGACCCGTCGCCGAGAAGGGCCGGAGCCGAGCGCTCCGGCCCTTTCGCACGCCTCAGGCCACCGCCTTCGGCGCCAGTTCGCGCAGTTCCGCCAGTGCCGCCGCCACCGCCGGGCGTTCCCGGCAGCCACGGCGGGTGCAGGTGAGCACCTTGCGGTGCGGGTCGCCCGTGCAGCGCACGCGGGCGATCGGCAGGTGCGGGGTCAGCTGGGCCAGCCGTGGCACGAGGGCGACGCCGAGCCGGTGGGCGACCAGGTGGGCGGTGACATTCCAGTCCAGGGCGTGATGGAGCACGTCAGGGGTGAAGCCGGCCGCGCCGCACGCCTCCATCACCCGCGGACGGCAGGGGCTCCCCAGCACCGGCGCGATCCAGTCCTCGTGCGCCGCCTCCGCGAGGTCGACGCGCTCACGTCCGGCCAGCGGATGGTCGGCGTGGACGACGAGGTCGTACGGGTCGTCCAGCAGCGGTTGCTGATCGAAGCGCGCATCGCCCAGCGTCGGGTTGTGCGGGGTCACCTCCACGACGGCCAGGTCGGCCTCACCCTCGAAGAGCAGGTCGAAGCTCTCCGGCGCTCCCGTCTCCCGGATCCGCACGGTCAGCCGGGGATGCCGCTCCCGCAGTCGTACGGCCATCGGCGCGAGCAGCACCGGCACGGACATGGGGAAGCCGCTGACGCGCAGTTGCCCGGCGGGGGCGCTGTACTCGGCGCGCAGGTCGAGTTCGGCCTCCTCCCAGCGCGCCGCGATCGCGTCGGCGTGCGCGAGCAGACTCTCGGCCGCCGAGGTGAGCCGCACCCCGCGGCCCTGCGGCTCCAGCAGGACGACGTCCAGGTCGCGGGCCAGCTGACGGATCTGCTGGGAGGCGGCGGACGGGGTGAAGTGCAGGGCGTGGGCGGCCGCGGTGACCGTGCCGTAGTGCGCCACGGCCCTCAGTACATGCAGTCGGCGCAGGTCAATCATGAAGTCCACGCTTCAAGGTGACGTCCATAAAGTCAACCTGGACGTGTACGAAAGCTCGTCGCACCCTTGATTGTGTCGCGACCATCGATCAGTCACACGAGGAGCGAGGAGTCACCATGACCAGCACGACCGGCACCGTCTGCCCGCACTGCGGATGGCCCGACGGCGCCGAGCCCTTCCAGATCGTCTCCCGGCACATGACGGCGGCGGGCGGCACGGTGTGGACGCGGTGCGGCTGCGGTTCGCTGCAGGTGAGGGTCGTCGACGCCCGCGGGATGCGGATCGTCTCGCGCGGCCGCCCCGCCGACACCGGCACCCGGTCCGGCACACCGTGCCGCTGAGCCGCCGGGCTCAGTCGAGCCCGGCCAGCCGCTGTACGGCGGGAGCCGCGAAGTTCTCGATGAACGCCGCCGGCTCCCCCGTACGAGGGCCGAGAATCACCGTGTCGATGCCGAGCTTGGTGTAGCCCGAGATGTCCCGGGTGAAGGCGTCGAGGTCGCCCGTCATGGCGGCCTCGCCCGAGTAGACGACGGTCTTGCGGATCTCGTCGTAGTCGCGCCCCTCGGTGTCGCAGTGGCCGCGCAGCACGTCGAGCTTGTGCCTGACCTCCTCCGGCGAGGTGAGGAACAGATTGCACGCGTCGCCGTACCGGGCCACCAGCCGCAGGGTCTTCTTCTCCCCTCCCCCGCCGATCATGATCTCGGGGTGCGGGGCGCTGACCGGCGCCGGGACGCAGAGGGTCTCGGCGAGCCGGTGGTGCTTGCCCTCGAAGGGGCCGTTCGCCTCCGGGTCCCACATCTGGAGGCAGATCCGCAGGGTTTCCTCCAGCCGCTCGAAGCGCTCGGCGACCGGCGGGAACGGTACACCGAGGCCCTCGTGCTCGCGGTCGTACCAGGCCGCGCCGATACCGAGGGCGGCCCGGCCCCCGGACAGCACATCGAGAGTGGTGACGATCTTGGCGAGCAGCCCTGGGTGGCGGTAGGTCACGCCGGTCACCAGGGCGCCGAGGCGGACCGTGGAAGTGTGTGCGGCGAGGAAGCCGAGGGTGGTGTACGCCTCCAGCATGGGGTCCTCGGCGCGGTCGTTGAACTCCATCTGGAAGTAGTGGTCCATCACCGACAGCCAGCTCACTCCGGCCGCCTCGGCGGCGGCGCCCGCGGCGGCGAGTTCGCCGCCGAGCGCGGGACCTCCCCCGGGGTGGTCGAACCGGTTGATGTGCACGCCGACCCGCATGTCCTGTCTCCGTTCGCCCCGACCTGGCCCCCGTCACCGACGACGCTAGATCTTCGAGCGCTCTCGAAGTCAAGCCCGGTCGGCCAGTTGGTCACCGAGCGCGGTGCGCCGGTACAGCACGCGCCGGCCGTCGCGGGCCCGGCCGACCAGTCCCGTGGCGTGGAGCACCCTCAGATGCTGGGAGACCGCGCCGGGCGTCACGCCGAGGCGGCGGGCCAGCTCGACCGTGGGCAGCGGTTCGGCGAGCAACCGCAGGATCGTGGTCCGGGGTGCGCCGAGCAGGGCGGCGAGGGCGGAGTCGCCGGGGTCGGGGCGCGGTTCCCACAGGGTGGCGGCGCCCCTGCCGGGATAGGCGAGCATCGGGGGTTCGTCGGCGCTGACCGGGGGCGCGGGCTTGTGCGCGAACAAGGACGGCACCAGGCGCAGTCCGCGCCCGGATCCGTCGACCTCGTGCCGGCCGATCATCTGCTCGACCCGCAGCACACCGTCGCGCCAGCGCACATTGCGGTGCAGATCGGAGAAGAGGAGCTGGGCACCGCCCATGGCGAGCTGCCGGGCGCGGTGGGTGATGTCGGCCTCCAGCACGAGCCGCATACGCGGCCAGTCCGGACCGATGGCCAACTCCCAGTAGCGCAGCAGCAGTTCGGACAGTTCCTCCAGCAGCTCCGCCACATGTGCGTCGCCGGGAGCGGTGGTCTGCCGGAGCGCCTCGGGCAGCGGGTGCGGGGCGTGCGTGGCGAGCAGGTCGCGGCGTACGAGTTCGGGTGGCGTCGCCCGTACGACGGCGAGCTGGTCCTCCAGCGCGGGCGCGAACGTCGTCGGGCGCGGGGTGAGGAAGTCGGGCAGGACCAGAGTCTGTCCGACCAGGGCGCCCAGCAGCCGGGCGTCGGCGGGGTCGAGGCGGTCGAGCACCGAGCGGCGCCACGGGGTGTGCAGCGGGAAGAGGGCGGGGGCGCGCAGGGCCCGCAGGCTGCCCATGACCTCGCGCAGCGGCGAGATCGCGAACCGGGTGTCCGCGAGGTCGTCGACGTCGAGCAGGAAGCTGATCATTGAGCCCCGGGCTAAATCCTTTGGCAACCGGCCGTCACCGGCGTGGACTTCGGCACATGACGGATCACGACCACCGGCAGACTACCTCCGCGATCGCACTGCTCGCCTTCGCCTGCGGAGTCGCCGTGGGCAATGTCTACTTCCCGCAGGCGCTCGGCCCGTTGGTGGCCGCAGGCCTCGGTGTCCCGCCCGACGCGGCCACCACGGTGGTGACGGCGACCCAGTTCGGCTACGCGGCCGGCATCTTCTTCCTCGTCCCGCTCGGCGACCGGCTGCGGCCCCGCCGGCTGCTCGTCACCCTGCTCGCGGTGACCGGGCTCGGCCTGCTCGCCGCGAGTACGGCGCGGACGCTGATGCCGCTGCTCGCCGCGAGCGTCCTCGTCGGCGCGGCCACGGTGATCGCGCCGCTCGCGGGCCCGCTGGCGGCCGGTCTGGTGCCCGCCGAGCGACGCGGCGTGGTCAGCGGCACCCTGCTCAGCGGCTGCCTCGCCGGGATGCTGCTGTCCCGAGCGTTCGGCGGCGCCCTCGGCGACTGGCTGGGCTGGCGGGCGCCCTACGTCGCCGCCGCGGCGCTGTCCCTCGTGGTCGCGGCCCTGCTGGCCCGTCTGCTGCCGCAGCTGCCCCCGGCCACCGCGACGTCCTACCCCGCGCTGCTCGCCGCACCGCTGCGGCTGCTGCGCACCGAGCCGGAACTGCGCCGCTCGTGCCTCTACCAGGCCTCGCTGTTCGCCGCGTTCTCCGCGGTGTGGACCGGCGTGGTGCTGCTCCTCACGGGCCCGGCGTACGGCCTGGACACGACGGCCGCCGGGCTGCTGGCCCTGGTCAACGCGGGGACGATGCTGGCGACGCCGGTAGCGGGGCGGCTGGTGGACCGCAGGGGCGCGGACCCGGTCAACCTCGTGTGCTTCCTCGTGGTCGGAGTGTCGGCGCCGGTCCTGGCGTTCGGCGCGCTGGGCGGCGTACCCGGACTGGTCGCGCTGGTCGTCGGCACCCTGCTCCTCGATGTCGGCATGCAGTCCGGGATGGTCGCCAACCAGGTGCGGATCTACGGCCTCGGCGCCGATGTCCGCAGCCGTCTCAACACCGCGTACATGACCTGCTCCTACCTCGGCGGCACCGCGGGCTCCTGGCTGGGCGCCCATGCGTACGGCCGCTTCGGGTGGATCGGGGTGTGCGCGCTGGTCGCGGCACTCACGGCGGTGGCACTCACGCGCCATCTGCTCCCACGCGCTCGGCCCCGGCCGGTTCCTGCCGCTCCTGACGCTTCGAGGCGCGCAGACTGGTCACCGTCGTCACAGCCAGGACGAGCACGATGAAGCCCAGCGAGAACGGGATGCTGATCTCGGGGACATGGACCCCGGACTCGTGCAGCGCGTGCAGCACCAGCTTCACGCCGATGAAGCCGAGGATGATCGACAGGCCGTAGCTGAGGTGGACCAGCTTCTTCAGCAGACCCCCGATGAGGAAGTACAGCTGCCTCAGACCCATCAGGGCGAAAGCGTTGGCGGTGAACACGATGTACGGGTCCTGCGTCAGCCCGTAGATCGCCGGGATGGAGTCCAGGGCGAACAGCACGTCGGTGGAGCCGATCGCGAGCATCACGACCAGCATCGGGGTCATGACCCGCTTGCCGTTCTGCTCGATCCACAGCTTGGTGCCGTGATAGCGGTCGGCGACACCGAATCGCTCCTCCGCCATCTTGAGCAGCTTGTTCTCCTGGTACTCCTCGTCGTGCTCGTCCTTGCGGGCGTCCTGGACGAGCTTGTAGGCGGTCCAGATCAGGAAGGCGCCGAAGAGGTAGAACACCCAGGAGAACGTGGAGATGATCGCCGCACCGGCCGCGATGAACCCGGCGCGCAGCACCAGCGCCATGATCACGCCGACCATCAGGACCCGCTGCTGATACTGGGAGGGGACCGCGAACTTCCCCATGATCAGGACGAAGACGAAGAGATTGTCCACGCTCAGCGACTTCTCGGTGATGTAGCCGGCGAAGAACTCGCCCGTGGGCCCGCCACCGCCGTAGAAGTACAGCCCGAGCCCGAAGAGACAGGCCAGAACGACCCAGACGAGCGTCCAGGTGCCCGCTTCCCGGACGGAGACGTCGTGGGGTTTGCGGCCGATGAAGAAGTCCACGGCGACCAGCGCGCACAGGGCCACGATGGTCAGCAGCCAGACGGCGAGGGAAACGTTCACAGGTGCTACTCCTGGTGCAGGTGGGGCGTTGACAGCGTTGTCTGCGTGCGGCAGGTTCATCCACCCCCGGCGGGTGAACAGCGGGTCATCTCCTGGCAAGCTCCAGGTCACGGGCGTGCCACCCGCCGGGCGGCGGGGAGGTTCCGCCGAACGGCGGCCCTCGGCCCGGTGCCGGGGCACGGATGCTGGCCGCAGAGCCGCCGGGCACGCTCGTGCCCCTGTGTGAGGAGACGCCATGACCCAGGCCCCGCCGCCCCCGTTCGACCCCGAGCTCGCCGCCGCGCTGGAGCTCATCAAGGACGTGATCTCGCCCGGCCTCACGATGGACGAGATAGCCGACGTCCGTCAGGGGCCGGGGATCGAGATGCTGGCCGAGCTGGATCTGACCATGGACGGCTTCTTCGAGGTCGAGGACCGGGCGGTGCCGGGCCCCGAGGGCGCGCCGGAGATCTCGCTGCTGATCTGCCGGCCGGCCGTGGCGGCGGACGCGGGCCCGCGGCCCGTGATCTACCACGTGCACGGTGGCGGCCTGATCCTCGGCGACAATCGCGTCGGGGTCGAGGCCGCCCTGTCCTGGGCGAAGGAACTGGACGCGGTCGTGGTGTCCGTGGAGTACCGGCTCGCGCCCGAGCATCCGTACCCGGCGCAGATCGAGGACGTGTACGCGGGTCTGGAGTGGACGGCGAAGCACGCGGCCGAGCTCGGCGGCGACGCCCGGCGGATCGTCGTCGCCGGGGCGAGCGCCGGCGGCGGGCTGTCGGCGGCGCTGGCGCTGCTCACCCGGGACCGCGGGGGTCCGGAGCTGATCGGGCAGATGCTGATGTGCCCGATGCTGGACGATCGCAACGACAGTCCGTCCACGTACCAGATGGCGGGGCTGGGCATCTGGGACCGCACGGCGAACGAGACCGGGTGGACGGCGCTGCTCGGCGAGCGGCGGGGCGGGGCGGACGTGCCCGCGTATGCGGCGCCTGCCCGTGCGGAGGATCTGTCCGGCCTGCCGCCGGCGTTCCTCGATGTCGGCTCCGCGGAGACCTTCCGTGACGAGGTCGTCGCCTATGCCTCGCGGATCTGGCAGGCGGGGGGTGTGGCCGAGCTGCATGTGTGGCCCGGTGGCTTTCACGGCTTCGACGGATTTGCTCCGCAGGCGGCGGTTTCTCAGGCTTGTCAGAGGGCTCATGTGGGGTGGTTGCGGCGGTTGTTGGAGCAGTGACGGGAATTGTTGTGGCTGGTCGCGCCCACGCGGCGGAGCCGCATGACGACACAGCCTCGCGCCCATGGATTTCGGCCCAGGCGGCACCGGCTCTTGACCGCATGTCGCACCATTGGCCTATGAAAGAGCTGGCCGGGCGGTTGACCGCCCTCGACCCCGACGCGGGGGCCGCCGTTCGGGTCATCGCCTACTTCGATCGGCTGGCCGAGTCCCGTGCCGGGCTGGAGGCGCTGGTGCGCGGTGCCGCCGTGCTCGCCGGGGTCGCGGCACGGCTGGTGGACGGGGACCGGCGGGTCCATGTGCGGGTCGAGGCGGACGGCACGCGCCGGGACAGCGAGCTGCCGCCGGATCCCGCGTGGCCGTCGGCCGCGCTGACGCCGGGCGGCGCACCCGCGCTGTGGCTGGAGCGGGACGGGCGGGCCGAGCCGAGCGTCGTGGACGCGGTGATCCTGGAGCGGGCCGCCGGTGTCATACGGCTCGTGCTCGACCGGACGCGAGGACGGGCCCCCGCCGATGACCCGGCGCTCGTCGAGACCGTCCTCGACGGCACGGCTCCGGAGACGGCACGGCTGCACGCGGCCCGGCGTCTGGGCCTGGACCCCACCGCACCGGCCCGCGTCCTCGCCCCGCTGGACGGGCGCCCGCATATCGTCCCCGCGCACCTCGACGCCGGGGCGCCCGCCGGCCGCGTCGGCGTGGGGCCCGCCGTCCCGGTGCCGGACCTGCCCCGCTCCTGGTCCGAGGCCCGCGTCGCCCTGCGGTTCACGGCCGAGGGCACCGCACAGGACCCGGGCCCCCGCGTCGTGCACGCCGAGGAACTGGGCGGCACCGCCCTGCTCGCCGACCTCGTGGCACCGGGTGCCGAGCCGCCGCCCGACGTACAGGCCCTGGAGGCGGCCGCCGCGGCGGCGCCCTGGCTGCTGGCCACGCTGCACGCCGTCGCCTCGACGGTGAGCCTGCGCGCGGCGGCGACCGAGATCAACGTCCACCACTCCACACTCCAGGAGCGGCTGGCCCACGCCGAACACCTGCTGGGCTGGCCACTGCGCACACCGCAGGGCCGGTTCAGGCTGGGGCTGGCGCTGGCGATGCGGCAGCTGACGCGGACGTAGAAGCTCGCCTCAGCGGAACTCGTGCACTACCTCGATCGTGCCGACGACATGGGCGTTGAACTCGGCCAGTTCCTCCGCCGGCACCCACAGTTCGAGGATCGTCCCGCCGCCCGCCTGCTGGACCGGATACCGGCTCAGGAACGCCGACTCGACCTCGAAGCGGGTGACGAAACCGGCGCCATCGTGCTTGACGTTCCAGTCCCGGGCGATCCGTACCGCGTAGTCCTCATTGAGCACCGGGTAGAAGATCGGCTGCTCGGGCAGGCGTGGCGGCCAGGCCCGCCAGTTCAGCTCGCGGACCAGGTCCAGTTCCTTGGGGCCGGTGGGTCGCCACAGGGTGGTGGTCGGAGGCTGGCTGATCATGGGCGCCGACGATAGCCGGATCGCGGAGGGGACCGCGACGGAGTTTCCGGTAGTGCTTGCAGGCGCGCAATAGACGCAATCGCTGGAAATTTCGCGGATGCCCTATCCTGAGGTTCATGACAGCGACGGATCCCGCGCTCACCGCACTCGCCCAGGGCTGGTGCGCCCTCTCCCTGCTGCACGGCAGGATCGAGACGCATATCGAGCGCGCTCTTCAGGCCAAGCACGACCTGAGCGTGCGCGAGTACTCGCTGCTCGATGTCCTCAGCCGCCAGCACAGCGGTGAAGGCGGACATCTGCAGATGAAGCAGGTCGCCGACGCCGTCGTACTGAGCCAGAGCGCCACCACCCGCCTCGTCACCCGCCTCGAGGACCGCGGGCTGCTCTCGCGCTACCTCTGCCCCACCGACCGCCGCGGCATCTACACCGACGTCACCGAGGCCGGGCAGAAGCTCCTGGAAGAGGCGCGGCCGACCAATGACACGGCCTTGCGCGAGGCCCTCGACCAGGCCGCTGAGAACCCCGAGCTCGTCCCCCTGGTCCGCGCGGTCGAGACTCTCCACGTCCCCGCCTGATCTGCGCCGTTGACGCGATCTCCCTGGTCGACGTACACATGGCCCCTATGAGCACCCCCCGCCTCCCTCTGTCCGGCATCACCGTCGTCAGCCTCGAACAGGCCGTGGCCGCCCCGTACGCCACGCGGCAGCTGGCCGACCTCGGGGCTCGGGTGATCAAGGTCGAGCGGCCGGGGGGCGGGGACTTCGCCCGCCGGTACGACACCACGGTGCACGGGGAGTCCAGCTATTTCGTCTGGCTCAACCGGTCCAAGGAATCCCTCACCCTGGATCTCAAAGCGCCGGGGGGACTGGCGATTCTCCACCAACTCCTCGACACCGCCGACGTGTTCGTGCAGAACCTCGCGCCCGGCGCCGTCGACCGCCTCGGCCTGGGCACCGAGGTGCTCGCCGAGCGGTGGCCGCGGCTGATCCCGTGCACGATCTCCGGGTACGGGACGTCGGGGCCGTGGGCCGATCGCAAGTCGTACGACCTGCTGGTGCAGTGCCAGACCGGGCTGGTGTCGCTGACCGGTACCGCCGAGGAGACCGCGCGGGTCGGGATCTCCGTCGCCGACATCGCCGCCGGGATGTACGCGTACAGCGGCGTCCTGACCGCCCTGTACACCCGCGCCACCACGGGCACCGCGCACCCGGTGGAGGTGTCCCTGTTCGAGGCGCTGGCGGAGTGGATGGGGCAGCCCGCGAACTACACCCGCTACGGCGGCACCCAGCCTCAGCGCCTGGGCACCCAGCACCCCACCCTCGCCCCGTACGGCGCCTACACCGCCGCCGACGGCCGGGAGGTGCTGTTCTCCATCCAGAACGAGCGCGAGTGGGCCGTGCTGTGTGCGCACTTCCTCGGCCGGCCGGAGCTGACCGACGACCCGCGCTTCGCCACGAGTTCCGCGCGGGTGGCCCACCGCGACGAGCTCAACGCCGTCGTCGCCGAGCGCTGCGCCCGCTCCGACACCGAGGACATCCTCAAGGACCTGGAGGCGATCAACATCGCCTGCGCCGGGGTCAACGACGTCGCCGCGTTCCTGGACCACCAGGTCCTCGCGGCCCGGGGCCGCTGGCGTGACGTGGCACTCCCCGGTGGGGCGACGGCCCAGGCCCTGCTGCCGCCTGCCGACCTCGCGGGGCTGCCGGTGCGCATGGACCCGGTGCCCGCCGCGGGCGAGCACACCGAGGCGATCCTCGCCGAACTCGGCCGCAGCGGCGAGGAGATCGAGGCCCTGCGCACCGACGGTGTGATTTAGCGGCTCTCACCGAACGCCGCACCCCCTTCCCGCGTCACAGTCCCGGGCGGTACCGACACCGCCCCGACCGGCTCACCGCCGTCCGTTCGGGGGGTTTCCATGCGTACGACCGCTTACCGCACCGTCCTGTCACTCACCGCGCTCGGTCTGCTCGCCACCGGATGCGGCAGCTCTCAGCCCGGCGGCTCCGACGAATCCGAGCCGGCGCCGAACACCGAGCCCCGCGCCCTCAAGGTCGCCGAGGCCTGGGACGGTTCGACGGCAGCCGACACCTGGCGCACCGGCTACTACCCGATCGCCGACCCGGCACAACTGCCCGAGGACGCCTTCCACGACGATGCCGACAAGGAGGCGTACCTCACCCAGAACGTCGTCCTGCGCGGCAACCTCCCCGAGACCCCGCAGACGGACGCGAAGGTGACCTGGCGGAGCGGTGAGTCGCTCACGCTGCCGCTCCTGGGGGCGCGGGCGGCGTACGAGAAGCTGGGCGGCGGCGACCTCAGCCCCGGGCCCCACCTCACGGTGACCGGGGCGAAGCTGGGCGAGACGACGCTGGCCACCAGCCGCGGCCCGGCCACCGTCCCGGCCTGGCTGTTCACGATCGAGGGCTACGACACCCCGCTCAAGCGGGTCGCTCTCAACCCCTCGAAGCCGCCGAAGCCGCCCATCGGACCGGCCGGGCAGCTCGGCAGCGCGTTGTGGGAGCTGAACAAGGTGGTCGAGGTGACCGCCGACGGCAGGTCCGTCACCGTACTGGCCCACCACGGGGCCTGCGACGACGGACCCGCCGTGGATGTGCTGGAGACGGACGGCAGTGTGGTGTTGTCCGGCTACGTCGTCGGCGCGAGCGACGAGCTTTGCACGGCGCAGCTCCTGTCCAAGAAGGTCACCGTCGAACTGGACCGCCCGCTCGACGACCGGATCCTGCTGGACGCGTTCACCGGCCGCCCAGTGAGTCACTCCTCCTGAAGAACCCTCACATCCCATGCGGCCAGGCGTACTTCACCGCCACACACCTCACCGGACAGCACATCCCGCACGCCCCCTGGCACGGGTACGGTCACCGGATCCCACGACCAGTTGTGCAGGAAACGGACCCGGCGACCGTCACGCGAGTGGGCCGACGTCGCTGTCACGCTCGGGTGGGCCGGGCGCCACGCGTCGCCGTCAGGGGCCGCCGCCCACCGAAGCAGGGCCTGGGCGAATACGGGGTCCGGGACGGTGCCCACGTAGGTGATGCGGCCGGTGCCGTGGGGGTGGGTGGTGGCAGCGGGCCAGCGTCCGAAGTGGGGGTGGTCGTAGGTGGCCAACTCCTGCGCGCCCTGGGGCTGGAGACCGTCGGCCCAGTGCAGGGCGTGGGCCTCGGGTGGGAGGGCGAGGCCGTTCGTGCCGGTCACGGGCAGTGGGGCGTCCAGGTTGCTGAACTCGTCGTACGTCACCCCGGCGGCCTCCGCCAGCCGCGCGGGCTGGGCATCGGTGCGGGCCCGTGCCTCGTGGTCGCCGTAGGCGGTGCGGGGGCCGAGGACGAGGTGGCCGCCCTGCTCGGCGTACGCCTTCAGCCGGTCCAGGGTCGCGTCGTCGGCGGCGTAGTAGGCCGGGACGACGAGGACCGGGGGCAGTTCGGCGTCGGGGAGCTGGCCCGGGTGCAGGATGCGGGACTGGAGGCCGGCGTCGAAGGCGCCCCGGTAGAAGGCGTCGAAGAGGGTCTCGTACGACCGCTTGTCCGGGTCCCCGTCGGGCGTGGCCAGCGGGGGCTGTGCCTGGAGCGCCCATTTGCTGGGGCCGTCGTAGAGGAAGGCGACGTCGGCGTCCGGGGTGAGTGCCGCGACCAGATCGCCCGCCCTCTCCAACTCCCCGCCCAGCGCGGCGAGTTCGCGGTACACCCGCCCGGGGCGGCCGTTGTGCGGCAGGATGCCGCCCCAGTAGGTCTCGGTGCCGAAGTGCAGGGTGTGCCAGTGCCAGTACTCGATCATCGAGGCGCCGCGCGAGATCAGCGCCCAGGCGGCCTGGCGGTACTGGCCGTCGTAGGCGGGCCGGTTGTCCCACGGTCCGCTGATGGCCTGCGCGTTGGTCTCCGTCACCAGGAACGGCTCCTGGCGTGAGGAGTACATGCGGTCGGCGCTGCGGTACAGGGCCCAGGTGCCGTTGGTCGTCCAGTCCTGGCCGGAGCGGTTCCGGTCGGGCAGGGCGAGGGCGTCCTGCATCGTGTAGTACGGGTTGCCCGCGGTCATGTCGAGGCGCTCGGTCAGCTTGTCGTCCTCGACAGCCTGGCGGTCGTAGGAGATGCAGGTGGTGACGAACTGGCCGGGGCGGGCGTACTCGCGCACGATCTCGGTCTGCCAGGCGATGAACTCGGTGGTGAGACGGGCCTGGAAGCGCCGCCAGGCCAGGTCGTACTGGGGCTGGGCGTTGCCGTCGGGGGTCCAGAGGTCGGCCCAGGTGGAGAGGCGGTGCGACCAGTAGACGAGGCCCCACTCGCGGTTGAGGGTCTCGACGTCGCCGTAGCGTTCCCGCAGGTCGTCGGTGAAGCGCTGGAAGACGCCGTGGTTGTGGAAGAGGTGCAGTCCGGGTTCGTTGTCGACCTGGAAGCCGATGACGGCCGGGTGGTCGGCGTACCGGGCCACGATCCTGCGGATGATCCGCTCGGCGTGGAAGCGGAACGCCGGGTGGGTGAAGTCGACCTCCTGGCGGGCGCCCCAGCCGTGCCGCCTGCCGGTGCGGTACTCCCCCGCGATCTCCGGGTACTGCCGGGCCAGCCACGGCGGCACGGCGTACGTCGGTGTCCCGAGGATCACCGCGATGCCCCGCTCATGGGCGCCGTCCAGGACCGGCTGGAGCCAGTCGAGGTCGAAGCGCCCGTTCTCCGGCTCCCAGGTCGACCAGACGGACTCGCCGACCCGGATCACGGTGAACCGGGCCTCGGCCATCAGGTCGAGGTCGTCCTTGAGGCGTTCGTAGGGCTGGTACTCGTGGTAGTAGGCGGCGCCGAACAGGACGCGGGGTGGCAGCTCGAACATCCTTCTCCCATACGGTGGTTGAGGGTGGCCCCATGGGGGGTGTCAGCCCTTGACGGCGCCCGTGGACAGGCCTTCGAGGAGCTGTTTGCGCAGCACGACGAAGAGGGCTACGGCGGGCAGGACGGCGAGGACCGCCCCGGCGAGCACGAGGTCGTACTGGCGCTGTTCCGAGACGAACAGGGTCTGCAGGCCGAGCGGCAGGGTGTACTGGGAGCTGTCGGAGACCAGCACCAGCGGCCATAGGAAGCTGTTGTAGCTCTGCAGGAAGGTCCACACCGCGAGCGCGCCGAGCGAGGGGCGCAGCAGGGGCAGCACGATCCGCCGGAAGATGCCGAACTCGCTCGCGCCGTCGATACGGGCGGCCTCCAGCACGCTGTCCGGAACGGACTGCACGATGTACTGCTGCATCATGAAGATCCCGAACGCGGGCGCCACCCACGGCACGATCAGCGCGAACCACGGGCTGCCGAGGCCGGTCTTCACCAGCATCACGAACAGCGGCACCAGGATCACCGCGAACGGGATGGACAGCGAGCTGAACATCACGCCGAACAGCAGGTTCTTGCCCGCGAACCGGAACTTGGCGAAGCCGTACCCGGCCAGGGCGCACACGAAGACGGACACGGCGGTGGCGACGACGGCGACCACCGTGCTCATCAGGAACCAGCGGCCGAAGGGCTGATCGGTGAGCAGGGTGCGGTAGTTGTCGAGGGTGAACGGGGACGGGAGCAGCTTCGGCGGGTAGGCGAAGATATCGCCGCGCGGTTTGAAGGAGCCGCTCAACGCCCACAGCAGCGGGGCGAGGAAGCCCAGGAACAGCAGGATCAGGAAGGCGTAGAGGGGCAGGCGGGCGCGTGTCATGAGGTGGCCCTCCCGATGCCGAGGAGACGGTTGACGAGCTGACTCAGTCCGAAGACGAGGACGAAGAGGACCACGGCCGCGGCGGCCGCGTAGCCGAACTGCTGGCGCTGGAAGGCGGCCCGGTAGATGAACATCGTCACCGAGAGGGTGGACTCGGCCGGTCCGCCGCCGGTCAGCAGGTACGGCTCCTCGAAGATCTGGGCCGCGCCGATGAAGGACGTCACGACGACGAAGGCGGTCACCGGCTTCAGTGCCGGCAGGGTGACCGTGGTGAAGGTGCGCAGGCGTCCCGCGCCGTCCAGGGCCGCGGCCTCGTACAACTCCCTCGGTACGTTCTGGAGTCCGGCGAGGAAGAACACCGTGAGGTAGCCGGTCCAGCGCCACAGCATCACCAGGGCGATGCTCACCCTGGCCCAGCCCGGATCGCCCAGCCAGTCGACGCCGCCGGTGCCGAACAGGGCGCGCAGCACCGAGTTGGCGAGGCCGAACTGCCGGTCGAAGACCAGGCCGAAGATGAGGGCGACGAGGATCGGGGAGACGACGACGGGCACGAAATAGGCCGTGCGCCACAGGTCCCGGACGCGCAGGCCACGGGTGTTGAGGGCCTGGGCGATCAGCAGGGCCAGGGGTACGACGACGCAGACGGCCACGAGCACGAAGACGGCCGTGTTGCCGAGAGCCCGGTGGAAGCTGATGTCGGTGGCGAGCAGGCGGTAGTTGCGCAGGCCCACCCAGTGCGGGGTGCCGAGGCCGACCCACTCGGTCAGGCTCAGCCAGAGCGAGACGGCGATCGGGACCAGCATGAACAGGACGTAGAGGAGATAGAAGGGGGAGATGAAGAGGTACGGCGCCCAGGAGCTCCTGGCGCGGTGGGGGCCGGCTGTCGTGGTGGTGGACATGGTGGGCGCCTCCTAACGGCCGGCCTGGTCGCGGAAGTCCGCCGCGGTCTGTTTCAGGGCCTGACGTGGGCTCAGATCGCCGTGGTAGGCGCGCAGGAGGTTGCCCGCGAGCACGTCGTAGAGGATCGACTGGTCGGGGCTCTGGTGGAACGGGGGGACCTGGGGCAGCAGTTCGCGGTAGAGGGGGAAGAGGCGCTGGCCGCCGCAGAAGTCGTCCCGGGCGGCGCTCAGGCGCGGGTCGTCGTAGACCGAGCGGCGGGTGGGGAGGTAGCCGGTCTCGGTGAAGCGGCGGACCTGGCCCTCGTGGGTGAGCCAGGTCTTGAACAGGAAGTCCCTCGCCGCCCGGGTGTTGGCCTTGTCCTTGATGACGCCGAACCCGGTGCCGCCCGCGGCGGCCGTGACCGCGCCGCCGCCCTCGAAGCGGGGCAGGGCCTTGACCCGCCATCTCCCGTTCTGCTCGGGCACGTTGGGCATCAGGCCGTAGTTCTTGTACCAGATGGCCATGGGGAGCCCGATGACCCTGCCCTGTTTCAGGGCGGTCTGCATGGCGGCGCCGTAGTAGTCGGAGATGTCGATGACGAAGCCGGTGCGCAGTCCGTCGCACAGGAAGCGCAGGACCTCCTCGGCCTCCGGCGAGTCGAGGACGAGGTTCTGGTCGGCGTCGAAGAAGGCGCCGCCGCGCTGGTAGAGCAGCATCTGGAAGGACTGCACGACCTGGCCCGCGTCGCTGCCGACCGTGGAGACGACGCACATCGACGCGCCGTGGTCGCGGTGGACGCGGGCGCCGACTTCGGCGAACTCCTCCCAAGTCGCCGTGTTCTTGGGCATGTTGTAGCGGTCGAAGAGGTCGTCCCGGTAGAAGTAGACGACCATCGGGGTGTCCGAGTCGAAGGCGTAGACCCGGCCGTCCTTGCTGAAGGGGGCCGTGCGGGCGGGCAGCAGGTCGTCTTTCAAGCCCGGTACGGCGGCTATGTCGTCGGTGAGGTCGTACAGCAGGCGTTCGGCTATGTCGCCGCGCAGCATGCGCGGGAAGCTGCCGATCTCGAAGCCGATGAGGTCGGGGGTGCCGCGTCCGGCGACGGCCTGGGCTAGGAGCTTGGTGACCACGTCGGGGGCTCCGGCGCGGGTGACCTTCAGGTGGTAACGGAAGTCGGTGAGCCGGTCGGCCTCGGGGATGCCCTTCTCGAAGAAGGCTTCGTAGCCCGGGTCGTGGGTCCACAGGGCGAGGGTGACGTCTCCGGAGGTCAGGGCGGTGGTGCTGTCTGCTCCGCAGGCGGTGAGGGCGGCGGCCGTGCTCAGGCCGAGGGCGCCGCGCAGGAGGGTGCGGCGGGTCGGGTGGGGTGGTGGGTACACACGTGACTCCTCACGTGGTGCGGGTATGGGGTGTGCGTGTGCTCGGGTTCAGCCGCGCATGGGTCCGGTGGAGGCCCGTACGGTCAACTCGACGGCCGGTTCAGGGTGTTCGGCCGGGGCGGGGCGGCCCTCGATCAGGGCGATCAGATGGTCGACGGCGCGGTCGGCGACGGCGGTGAAGTTCTGTCTGACGGTGGTCAGGGGCGGGGAGAGATAGGCGGCGGCCGGGATGTCGTCGTACCCGACGAGGCTGATGTCGCCCGGCACGTCACGGCCCGCCTCCGCGAAGGCGTGCAGTGCGCCGATCGCCATGTCGTCGTTGGCGGCGAACACGGCGGTGACGTCGTCGAGTTCGGCCAGCTGTCGGCCGGCGGCGTATCCGGCGGCCGGGGTCCAGTCGCCCTCCAGGGCGAGGGGCGGTTCGGGGGCTCCGGCGGCGGCGAGGGCCTCGCGCCAGCCTCGGAGGCGGTCGCGGGCGGCCCACCAGTTCTGGGGACCGGGGATGTGGTGGACGGTGCGGTGGCCGAGGGTGAGCAAATGCTCGGTGGCGATACGGGCGGCGGCGACCCCGTCGGCGTCGACCACCACGCCCACGCCCTCGCCGAGACTGATCACCGGGACGTCCGCGCCGAGCCGGAGCGGTGCGCCGTCGTCGATGGGCTCGGACAGCACGATCCCGTCGACGCCCTGCTCCAGCAGCGCCTCTACGGCGACGGAGACTTGCTGCCCTTCCAATGTGCTGGCCAGGGCGAAGGAGTACCCCGCGCGCTGCATCGCCCTCTCCAGGGCGATGAGCAGGGTCGACGGGCCGTACAAGGCGGTGCCGAGGGAGACGACGCCGATGCGCCGGTAGCGGCCCAGGAGCAGGGCGCGTGCCGCGTTGTTCGGGCGGTAGTCCAGCTCCCGTATGGCCCGGAGCACGCGGTCGCGGACGTCCGGGCTGACGTGCGGTTCGCCGTTGACGACCCGCGACACGGTCTTCTGGGAGACACCGGCGGCGCGGGCGACCTCGGTCATCGTCGTCGCCATGGAAGGGCTCCCGGGGTGGTCGGGGTCGGCGTTGACTACGTAGTCAAATGCGGGAGTGGCTGTGCCGGGGCCGCGTTGACTACGTAGTCACGCCAGTGTGGGGAGCGGTGGGAGCGCAGTCAATGGTCTGTACGCCGGCAACAGTGATCCGGCGGCGGTCAGATCCTCAGGGCCGACTCGGCGGCGGCCAGGGCCTGTTCCGCGTAGCCCCGGCCGAAGAGCACGGCGTGCACCAGGAGCGGGAAGAGCTGATGGAGGCCGATCCGGTCGGGCCGGCCGGCGGCGAGGGGCGCGACCTCCTGGTAGCCGTCCAGGACACGGTCCAGGTGGGGGCAGCCGAAGAGGTGCAGCATGGCGAGGTCGGTCTCGCGGTGCCCGCCGTGCGCGGCAGGGTCGATCAGCCAGGTGTGCCCATCGGCGCCCCAGAGGACGTTGCCGTTCCAGAGGTCACCGTGCAGCCGGGCGGGCGGCTCGGCGGGCCCTGCCAGTTCGGGGAGCCGCTCGCAGACCCGCTCGATGACGGGAGCCTCCGTCCTGCGGACCGTGCCCTGGTCGACCGCGCTGCGCAGATACGGCAGCACCCGGTGCTCGGCGTACCAGCGGGGCCAGTCGGACCCGGTGACATTGCGCATCGGGGCGAGCCCGATATAGGCGTCCTCGGGGCCGCCGGGCGGTGGGGCGCCGAACGCACGCGCCCCGGACGCATGGAGGGCGGCCAGCTCCCGACCGAACCGCTCCGCCGCCCCGGCGCTGGGCGTTCCGGTCGCCACCCGGTCGGTGACCAGCCACCGCGCGTCCCGGCCGTGCACGGTCGGGATACGCACCGTGCCGGCTTCGGCCAGCCACCGCAGCCCCGCCGCCTCGGCCCACGCGGCCCTCTCGCCATCCCCCCGCTTGACCATCACCGTCCGGCCGTCGCCGAGGGTGACTTCGGCGAGCGTCCCGGAGAGGCGACGCTCGCCGCTCACGGGACGCCCGGTGAAGCGCGCCGCCACGGCAGCCGGGGTCTCGTTCTGCACGGGCCTCAGCGTACGGCCCTCAGCTGTTGGCGGCCGCCTTCTTGATCGCCTCTCGGATACGGGCGTACGTCCCGCAGCGGCAGACGTTCTCGATGCCGTCGATGTCGGCGTCCGTCGGACGGGGCGTCTTCTTCAGCAAGGCGGCGGTCGCCATGATCTGGCCCGGCTGGCAGAAGCCGCACTGGGCGACGTCGCAGTCGAGCCAGGCCTGTTGGACGGGGTGGAGGCGGTCGCCGTCGGCCAGGCCCTCGATGGTGGTGACCTCGCGGTCGGCGCAGTCGGCGACCGGGACGACACAGGGCTGGATCTCGTCGCCGTCGAGGTGGCTGGTGCAGGCGCGGCAGGCGCCCACGCCACAGCCGTACTTGGGGCCGGTGACGTGCAGAAGGTCGCGCAGGACCCAGAGCAGCGGCATGTCGGCGGGGGCCTCGACGGTGACCCGCTTCCCGTTGAGGGTGAAGGTGTAGGAGGGCATGGGGGCCTTCTCTTCGGGGGACACGGAAGTTTTGGGTGGGTCAGAAGTTCAAGGGGAAGCGGCGCGGCTTTCTGCCGGTCGCGCGGGCGTAGGCGTTGGCGACGGCTCCGGACGCGGCCGGGACGCCGAGTTCGCCGGCGCCTCCGGGGTCGCGCCGTGAGGGCATGATGTGTGCCTCGAAGTGGAGCGGGGAGTGCCGGCCGCGGGCGTAGTGGAAGTCGGCGAAGCTGCTCTCGCGGACGGCGCCCTTGTCGATGTGCAGGCCGGCGAGCAGCACGGTGGAGATGCCGTCGACGGCCGTGCCCATGAGCTGGGCCTGAAGTCCGCGCGGATTGACGGCCGTTCCGACGTCGGCCGCCATCACCACCTTGGTCACCCGGGGGTTCTTCGGATCGACGGCGTCGATCTCGACCAGACAGGCCACGCAGGAGCCGTACTCCTCGTGCACCGCGACGCCCTGCCCATGGCCCCGTGGCATGGTCCGGCCCCATTTCCCGGCGGTCGCGACCTTGTCCAGTACGGCCTTGACGGTCTTGCTCCGCAAGGTCGTACGGCGGAAGGCGACCGGGTCCTTGCCGAGGCTGCGGGCGATCTCGTCGACGACGATCTCCTCGGCGGTGCGCACCGTGCCGGAGTCCACCGAGCGCCAGGCGCCGAGGGGGACCGCGAGGTCGATCGAGCCCGAATCGCCGGAGAGGCGGCCGAAGTTGTACAGGCCGCTGTCACTGGGAAGCGGGGCCGCGGCGGGGGCGCGCGAGCCGCCCTGGGCGGACAGGCCGCGTTCGCCGGAGGACTCGCTGACCTGGGCCGTGGCGTGGGCGAAGGCCACCACCCGCCCCCGGGCGTGACTGGCCCGGATGTGGTGGTGGGAGGCCGGGCGCATTCTGCCGTGCCGGATGTCGTCGGACCGGCTCCACATCAGCTTCACCGGCCGGCGCGCCTTCTTGGAGATCACGGCCGCCTCGATCGCGGCGTCGTGGTTGAGACGCCGCCCGAACGAGCCGCCGCCCCGGAGCACATGGACCCGCACCTTCGCCGCCGGCACCCCGATCAGCGAGGCGATCTCCTCCCGCGCCGACTGCGGGGTCTGCGAGGAGAACCAGATCTCGGCCCGCCCGTCGCGTACGTCCGCCACCGCGGTGAGAACCTCCATCGGAGCGTGGCTGACGAAGGCGAACTCGAACTCGGCCTCGGTCTGCGCCGATCCGCGCGGCGGGGTGCCCAGTTTCGGCACCGCGGCGCGCAGCCGGGAGCGGATCTGTGCGTCGGAGAGGTTGGCGAGCGGTCCCGGGGCCCACTTCACGCGTAGGGCGTCACGGGCCTGGAAGGCATGGTGGAAGGTCTCCGCCACGACGGCCACTCCCCCGTCGAACCGTACGACGGCGTGCACCCCGGGCATCGCGCGGGCGGCGGCGTCGTCGACCGAGACGATCTTGCCACCGAGCGTCGGCGGCCGGGCCACCACCGTCGGCTTGGCTCCGGCCGCCGTGAGGTCACCGGTGTACTTGGCCTTGCCGGTGATGATGTCGCGGGCGTCGATACGGGTCGTGGGCCGGCCGATCACCCGGTGCTTGGACGCCGGTTTGGGCGTGCTCGGCACGGCGGGCCTGGTGATCGGGGCGGCGCTTCGGGTCAGGGATCCGAAGGTGGCCGAGCGGCCGTCCGGTCCGTAGACCCGGGTGCCCCGGGTGCGCAGGGTCCGCGCCGGGACGCGCCAGCGGCGGGCGGCGGCGGTCACGAGCTTGGCGCGGGCGGTGGCCGCCAGTTGGCGGGCCGGGCCGTACAGCGAACTGACCGAGCTGGAACCGCCGGTGAACTGGTTTCCCTTGCTGCGGGCGTCCGCGAGCGGGATGTCGACGTCGACGAGCCGGGCGTCGAGTTCCTCGGCGATCATCATCGCGACGGCGGTGGTGACACCCTGGCCGACCTCGACACGCGGCAGCCGTACGACGACCTTGTTGGCCGGGGTGACCTCCAGGACCAGCATTTCGGCGTCGGTGCCGGTGACCAGGACGTCGGACGGGCCGCGCTCGCCGTCCGGGCCGGCGGCCTTCTCGGCGCCCTCGGCGGTGGCGGCGTCGCAGCCGAGCGGTGCCGCGACGGTCAGGGTGGTCGCCGCGAGCGAGTAGACCACGAACTGTCGACGGGACAGCCGGGACGGGCCGGACGGGCGGGACAACTGGCGGGCCAACGCGCGCTCCTCTCCGCGAACCTGAGATGGTTCGACCTCTATGAGGGGCCTGTGCACGGCGGGGTTGCACTGGTTGGCCGCTGCATCGACTTATGTCGTGGGCCGCCAGAGGTCGCTGTCCCACTCCAACTGCCGTATGAGGTCGTCATCGCCGGGCCGGTTCGGGGCGGAGCCCCGGGGGCCGGGCCCCGACGGGGTGTGGGTGCCTCGGGAGATATTTGCCGCTGACGGTGATGTTCTGCTCCACGCGGGGGCGGCGCAGGGTTTCGTAGAGGGTCAGCGCGGCGTCCGTGTCCGGTGCGTCCCGCAGGGACTTGGCGAGGACGACGGCGTCCTCCAGGGCCATCGACGCGCCCTGTCCGGTGGCGGGGGACGCCGCGTGGGCCGCGTCGCCGATGAGCAGGGTGCGGCCGGAGCGCCAGGGGGTGCCGGTGGGCAGTTCGGTGGCGTTGGTGACCATGAGGTCGTCGGTGGTGGCGGCGACGAGGTCGGCGGCCGGGGTGGTGTCCTTGCGGAGCCGGGGCAGCAGCATCTCGCGCAGGCGGGCCGGGGTGCCCTGCTCGATGTCGGCCGCGGTCAACGGCTCGTCGGAGACTCGGGCGAACCAGTGGGCCTCCCCCTCGGGCGACACCGCGTACCCGAACGCGGCCGAGCTGCCGCGCACCATGGTGATGGTCCCGGCCGTGGCCGTGTCGGGCGCTTCGCGCGTATAGCCGTAGAAGACGAACTGTCCCGCGTAGACGGGCCGCACATCCGGGGCGGTGAGCCGGCGGACGGTGGAGCTCAGGCCGTCGGCGCCGATGAGCAGATCGGCGGTGGCCGTGGTGCCGTCGGCGAAGTGGGCGGTGACGCCGTCGGGACCATCGTCGACGGAGACGAGGCGCATGCTGTGCCGGATGCCGATGCCCCGGCGGGTGACCTCGGTCTGCAGGGCGGAGTTGAGGTCGCCGCGGCGCACGCAGCGGTACCTCAGGTGCGGTGTACCGGCCTCGCCGAGCGGTACTTGGGCCACTTCGGCGCCGGTGTCGTCCAGGACGCGCATCGACGTCAGCGGGAAGCCGATCGAGGTGACCGCCGCCGAGGCGTCCAGCTCCGCCAGGGCCCGCATGCCGTTGCTCGCGAGGGTGAGGAAGGCGCCGATGTCCTCGGCGGAGTCGGGATGCGCCTCGTACACGGCGACATCGCATCCGGCCTTGTCCAGCGCCAGCGCCGCACCTGTGCCGGCGATTCCGCCCCCTACGATCAGTACCCGCGTCACATCGCCCCCTGGAAAAAACCTTCGACGAAAAACCTTCGACCGACAAGCCTTCGACCGACAAGTCTTCGGCGCACTCGCTGATCATCGCCGTCCCTCGTAGAACGTCCCAGGTCCGGTGCGGGTTCCCGAACGAGCCGCCGATCGCCGCGAAGTCCGGACGACCCAGCTCCGCAACCGTGCAACCATTGGGTCAAGACGGTTGTCTCCCCTAATATCAGGCACATCACCTCCCGGGGGACGCAATGGTACGAAACAGAACTGCTTGGGCGACGGCAGCCGCACTCATGGTCGCCACGCTGGGTGTGGCGGCGGTCCCGGCCTCAGCCACCTCCGCCACCACCGCCACTCCTGCCACGGCCTGCCCCACCGGCTGGGGCAGCGGCGCCGAGACCCGGTCCGCCGCCACGACGGAGTCGGTGACGAACATCAGGACCGGCCGGCACGCCTGCTTCGACCGCATGGTCGTCGACGTCCCCGGCGCGGGCACCCGTGAACTCGGCTATTCCGTCCGGTATGTCAGCCGACTCCACCAGGACGGCTCGGGCCGCCCGATCGCCGTCGGCGGCGGCGCCGTCATCGAGGTGCGGGTGGCCGCGCCCGCGTACGACCCCGCCACCGGGAAGCCCACGTATCCCGCGAAGGCCGGTCAGCGTCTGACGGGCGTGAATCTCACGGGCTACCGGACGTTCCGGGACGCGCGGTTCGTCGGCAGCTTCGAGGGGGACACGCAGATCGGGCTCGGGGTGCGGGCGCGGCTGCCGTTCCGGGTGTGGGTGGCCACCGATCGCGTCGTCGTCGATGTCGCGCACAACTGGACCGGGGCCCGCTGAGCGTCTTGTTCAGGTTCCCTGGAGCCCCTGATACTCCCGGAGTTTGCGGTACAGAGTGGCCCGCCCGATCCCCAGCGCCGCCGCGGCACGCGTCTTGTTGCCGCCGTGGCGGCGCAACGCCTCCAGGATCGCGGACCGTTCGGCGACTTCCATGGGGCTGAGGGCGCGGCCGGCGGGTCCTTCACGGACGGGATCGGGCAGTTCGCCGCGCCGCACCGGGCCGAAGACCCGGCGCTGACCGGCCAACGCCCGTACGAGGTGGGCGAGTTCCGTCACGTTCCCGGGCCAGGGATGCTGCTCCAGCGCCCGCAGCGCGTCCAAGGTCCAGGTCAGCGGTGGGCCGCCCGGGGCGGGCCTGGGAGTGAGGGCGGGGAGCAACTCCCGGATGTCCTCCGGGCGTTCCCGGAGTGCGGGCAGGGTCACCGAGCGGGCGGCGAGGGTGTCGAGGAGGCGTTGGAGACAGGGGCCCGGTGCGGTTCCCGGGGTGTGGGTGGCGACCAGGCGGGCCTCCGGGCGTTCCTCCAGGAGGGAGTTGAGGGCGGCGACATCCGGCTGGGAGAGGCGTTCGGCATGACGCAGGAGCACAGGGCGGCCGTCGTCCCAAGCCTTGTCCCTTAGGCCGAGTTCGGGTGACTCGGCGGCGTCCACGATCAACGGGGCGTCGAGCAGCTCAAGGGCGAGAGCGGTCTTGCCCGTGCCCCGCTCGCCGGTGAGCAGTACGGGACCCGCCGTACAGAACAGCTCCGTCGCCCGCGCGACCGCGTGCCGCCAAGGCACCGAGCCGCCTGCCAGCGCACCTGTCGAGCTCGGTGGAGTCGCCGCCACCACAGGACGCGCTTCGAGTACGGCAACCAGGCCGAGGGCGCGGCCCTCGTGCCGTACCGGAGTGACCTCGGCGGTGCACCCGGCGTCCTCCGGAAGCCGCACGTCGTACGACTCGCCGCTCCCCCTCCCCCAGGCCCGCGCGGCGCGCTCCAGCGACTCCAGGACCTGCGGCGAGGCGAGTCGTGCCGCGGCCTCGCTGATCAGGCGGTTACGGCCGTCCAGGGCGACGACGGCCCGTTCGCGTCCCCGCGCGGCACGCTCGTAGGCATCGAGCAGCGTCCGATGCGCGGTACGCGCGCGTGCCCGCAGTTCCGCTTCCACCGCCGCCGCGGCCGCCTCGGCGAGGGCGGCGCCGGGATGTGGCCGGCAGCCCGTGCGCAGGGCGGTGGCGAGCGTCACCGTGCCGAGCGGCTGTCCCGTCTCCGGGGAGAGCAGGGGGACGCTGACCGCGGAGACGTCCTGCCATACGTCGAGAAAGTGCTCGGGGCCGTGCACCTCGGCGCGGCGCCGGGTGCGCAGGGCGAGGGCGGCGCTGTTGTGGCCGACCTCCCGTTCGGACAGGTCGCGGCAGGTGTCGTCGCCGGGCGCGCTGCCGGTGGACCACAGCACCCTCAGCCGCTCGTCGGTCAGCACGAGCGCCGAGCGTCCGGCGTCGAGGGCAGGGACGATCCGGGTGAGCACGGGGCGTGCGGCGTCCAGCAGAGGCGAGTCGGCGGGGTGGGCCGAGTCCCGTACCGGGCCGTCGAGATCGGGCCGTACGCCGAAGAAGCGGGCGCGTCGCCAGGCGGCGACCACGTCCTCGGGCACGCCGTCCGGAAGGGGGCGCCCCGTCAGGAACCTTTCGCGGGCCTGGCGCAGGGGGGCGAGGGCAAGGGGATGTTCCGCGGTGGTCATGGCGTCCCTCACCGTATCCGGGGCCTCACACAGAGGGCGACGCCGGGTTGCTGTCTCGTATTGAGACACCCACAACCGTCCGCACCGCTCCATGATCTTGAAAGTCGGGGTCTGTTCCCATCTCCCGTCTCATCAAAATGGAGCATTAAGTCGTGCACACCGTCGAGACCGATGTACTGATCGTGGGCAGCGGCCCCGCGGGCGCGTCGGCCGCGCTCGCCCTGAGCACCTACGGCGTGCGCAACATGGTCGTCACCCGGTACGCCCGCCTCGCCGACACGCCCCGCGCGCACATCACCAACCAGCGCACCATGGAGGTGCTGCGCGATCTGGGCGTCGAGCAGGACGTGATCGCCAAGGCCACGCCCCAGCAGCTGATGGGCGACACGACCTTCTGCACCAGCCTGGCCGGTGAGGAGCTCGGCCGGGTGCGCTCCTGGGGCAACGACCCGCTGGTGCAGGCCGCGCACGAGCTGGCCAGCCCGACCCGCATGTGCGACATGCCGCAGCACCTCATGGAGCCCGTGCTGGTGGACGCGGCGATCGCGCGCGGCACCGACTTCCGGTACAGCACGGTCTACAAGTCCTTCGTCCAGGACGAGCACGGCGTCACGGTCACCGTCGAGGACCGGCTGCGCGGCGACGAGTACACCATCCGCGCCCGGTATCTGATCGGCGCCGACGGCGGCCGTTCCCAGGTCGCCGAGGACGCCGGGCTGCCCATGGGCGGCCAGATGGGCGTGGCGGGCAGCATCAACATCGTCTTCGACGCGGACCTGAGCAAATACACCGCGCACCGGCCCTCCACCCTCTACTGGGTGCTCGCGCCCGGGGCCACCGTCGGCGGGATCGGCGCGGGCCTGGTGCGCTGTGTGCGGCCCTGGAACGAGTGGCTGATCGTGTGGGGCTACGACGTGACGGCGGGCGCCCCCGACCTCACGGAGGAATACGCCCTGTCCGTCGTACGGCAGTTGGTCGGCGACGACGAGATACCGGTGACCATCAAGTCGTCGTCGGCGTGGACGGTCAACGAGATGTACGCCGAGACCTATGCCAACGGCCGGGTCTTCTGCGCGGGTGACGCCGTGCACCGGCACCCGCCGTCCAACGGGCTCGGCTCGAACACCTCCGTCCAGGACTCCTACAACCTGGCCTGGAAGCTGAAGCTCGTCCTCGACGGTGTCGCCTCGCCGACGCTGCTCGACACCTACACCGCCGAGCGCGCGCCGGTCGGCCGGCAGATCGTGACCCGCGCCAACCAGTCGATCGCCGAGACCGCACCGATCTTCGAGGCACTCGACGGGCTGTCCCCGCAGACTCCCGAGCAGCTGTGGGCCAACATCGCCGCCCGCAAGGACGCCACCGAGGCCGCCGCCAAGCAGCGGGCGGCGCTGCGTGAGGCGATCGCCTTCAAGGTGTACGAGTTCAACGCGCACGGCGTCGACCTCAACCAGCGCTACACCTCCTCGGCGGTCGTGCCCGACGGCACCCCCGACCCCGGCTTCCCCCGCGACCCCGAGCTGCACCATCAGCCCAGTTCCCGCCCCGGAGCCAAGCTCCCGCACGCCTGGCTCACCTCCGGCACCCGCACCCTGTCCACGCTCGACACCGTCGGCAAGGGCCGCTTCACGCTGCTCACCGGCATCGGGGGCGAGGCATGGCTGCGGGCCGCCGAGGCGCAGCCCCTCGACATCGCGACGGTCGTCGTCGGACCGGGCCAGGAGTACGAGGACCCTTACGGCGACTGGGTGGCCGTGAGCGGGATCTCCGACGCGGGTGCCCTCCTCGTACGCCCCGACGGGTATGTGGCGTTCCGGTACGCCGACGCGGCCGAGGACGCCGATCGGTTGCTCACGGACGCGCTGCGGCGGATCCTCGGGCACGGTTGAGTCGTAGGTCCAGGAAGGAGCCGACATGGGTGACGAACCGGCGGTCACCGACGAGGTCGTCGCCAGTCTGCGGGACACCGGCGATCCACGGCTGCGCGAGCTGCTGACCGGGCTGGTGCGGCATCTGCACGCCTTCGCCCGGGAGACGCGGCTGACGCAGGAGGAGTGGGAGCGGGCGATCGGGTTCCTGACGGCGACCGGGCAGGCCTGCACGGACACCCGGCAGGAGTTCATCCTGCTGTCGGACGTGCTCGGCCTGTCGATGCTGGTGGAGACGATCAACGAGAGCCAGGGGCCCGGCGCCACCGAGTCGACGGTCCTGGGCCCGTTCCACATGACCGAGTCGCCGGTGCGTGCGCTCGGCGCGAACATCGACCTGGTGGGCGGCGGCGAGCCGTGCGTGGTGAGCGGGCGGGTGCTGTCCCGGGACGGCACACCGCTGCCGGGCGCGGTCGTGGACGTGTGGCAGGCCGACAGCAACGGCTTCTACGACGTGCAGCAGCCGGACGTACAGCCCGCGGGCAACGGGCGTGGGCTGTTCACCGCGGACGACGAGGGGCGGTTCTGGTTCCGGACGTGCGTGCCGAGCCCGTATCCGATCCCGACGGACGGGCCGGTCGGCGGTCTGCTGCGGGCCACCGCACGGCATCCGTACCGGCCCGCGCACATCCACTTCATCGCCTCCGCCGAGGGGCACACGCCGGTGACCACACACATCTTCGTGGCCGGCAGCGACTACCTGGACTCGGACGCGGTGTTCGCCGTCAAGCCCGGACTCGTGACCGACTTCGCCCCCGTGGACGACCCTTCCGCGGCACGGGAGTACGACGTGGCGAACCCCTTCCGGTACGCCCGCTTCGACCTCGTACTGGAGAAGTCGTGACGGAAGACGCCCTCGACTTCTCCTACGAGAGCCGGCCCGTGCGGGTCGTCTTCCGGGCCGGTGCGGCGGTGTCGGCGACGCCCGGTGAGGTGGAGCGGCTCGGGCTGCGGCGGGTCCTTGTGGTGTGCGGGGAGCGGGGAGCCGACACCGCGCGGGCGGTCGCCGACGCGCTCGGCCCGGTGTGTGTCGGAGTGCACGACCGGGCCCGGATGCATGTGCCCGTCGAGGTCGCCGACGTGGCCGTGCAGGCGGCTCGGGCGGCGGGTGCCGACGGGTGTGTGGCCGTGGGTGGCGGCTCGTCCATCGGGCTGGGCAAGGCGATCGCGCTGCGCACCGGGCTGCCGCTGATCGCGGTGCCCTCCACGTACTCCGGCTCGGAGATGACCCCGGTGTGGGGCCTGACCGAGCACGGCGTCAAACGCACCGGGCGCGATCCGAAGGTCCTGCCCAACAGTGTCGTCTACGACCCCGAACTCACCCTCTCCCTGCCCGTGCCCCTCTCGGTGACCAGCGGCATCAACGCGATCGCCCACGCCGTGGAGGCCCTGTACGCCCCCGACACCTCGCCCCTGATCGCGCTGATGGCCGAGGAGGGCGTACGGGCGATGGCTCAGGCGCTTCCGGCGGTGGCCGCGGAACCGGGGTCGACGGGGGCACGCGCGCGTGCCCTGTACGGGGCCTGGCTGTGCGGGTCCTGTCTGGGCGCCACCACGATGGGCCTGCACCACAAGCTGTGCCATGTCCTGGGCGGCACCTTCTCGTTGCCGCACGCCGAGACGCACACGGTGGTGCTGCCGTACGCCCTCGCCCACAACGCCTCCGCCGCCCCGGAGGCGGCCGCCGCCGTGGCCCGTGCGCTGGACGCGGCCGACGCGCCAACGGCCCTGTGGGAGCTTGCCGGGCGCCTCGGAGCGCCCCGTTCCCTCGCTGAACTGGGCCTCGCGGAGACCGACTTGGCGGTGGCCGCCGCGCAGACGGCAGGCCAGGCCTACGCCAACCCCCGCCCGGTCACGCTCGACGGCGTACTCGCCGTGCTGCGGGCGGCTTACGAGGGCGCGCCTCCGGCATCGGTCGCCGACTGAGCCACCCCTCTTTGAACTCCCCCCATGCCTGAAGGAAAGGTGATCAGCATGCCCCTCGGTCTGCTCAGGAGGCGGCGCTCCCGAGGAGCTCCGGGTGTCCCGTTGTCCGTGCCGGCCGGTGCGGGGGTCGTCGGCCGCGAGGTCGTCGATCCGTTCGGCCTGCCGATGCGCGGCGCCGACGTCACCGTGACCGCGCTGGACTCGCACGAGGTCGTGGCGTCCGGTACGACGGACCCGTACGGCCTCTTCTTCGCCGCCCTGCCCCCGGGCCGCTACAGCCTCATGGTCACCGCCGAGGGCCTGACCCCGCATCGCGAGCCGCTGGACGTCGTCGCCGGTCCGCCGCAGCCCGCCGTCCAGGTGCGGCTTGCGTCGGCCCGGCAGCTGGAGCTGCCCGCGCCCGGCACCTGGCTGTTCGACCCGCCGCACACGGCGATCCGGTTCATCGCCAAGCATGTCGGCATGGCCCATGTCCACGGCCGCTTCGAGCGGTTCACGGGCGGTATCCGGGTGGCGCCGGACATGGCGGAGTCGCAGGTGTCGGTGCGGATCGACGCGGCCAGCATCACGACGGGCAACAACACCCGGGACACCCATCTGCGTTCGGCGGACTTCCTGGACGTCGGGCGCTACCGGTACATCGACTTCGTCAGCACCCGCTTCGCCTACCGGGGCGGCGCGAAGTGGACGCTGCACGGCTCGCTCACCATGCACGGCGTCAGCCGCTCGGTGGAGCTGGACACCACCTATCTCGGGTCGGTCAACGGCGGCTACGGCGAGGAGCTGCGGTGCGCGGCGCTGGCCAAGGCGGAGCTGCACCGGGAGGACTTCACCCTGAACTGGCGCAGCATGCTGGCCCGTGGCATCGCGGTGGTCGGGCCGACGGTGCAGCTGGAGCTGGACGTGCAGGCGATGTACCGGACGCACGACACTCCGACGCCTCCCGACTAGGTCACGGTGGCTGAGAGGTACCTCACGCACCGGTTACGAATTGCTCAACCTCTGGTTGCGACGCGGTGATCGGGTGACCATGGGTGCATGACACTGGCCCAGCGCGCCATGGAACGACTGTCAGCCTGGCCCGATCTGACCTCGGGCCCGGCGGGTTGTGGCGCAGGGCGGGCACTGCGCTCCGTCCACAGCGAGATCGTGCACTTCCACTCCGACCGTGATGTGGATCTGCACCTGACGGTGGCGGCCATCGCGCGGTTCCACGACGATCTGCGGGACTCGACCGCGATCCACCTGGTCCCCGGCTCGGGCTGGGTGACGGTGCACCTGGACTGCGACACGGACGTCGACCTCCTGATGAGCCTGGTCAGCGCCGCGCTCAAGGCACATGGAAGCACGCCCTCCCCCGCCGGACGCCCGGCAGGGGACGAGTGCAACTTCCGTCGCGTCACGGTGCTGCCGAGGGGCTAGGAGGCTAGGACCCGGTGTCGTCCTCGCCCGCTTCAAGGAGGCCTGCGGCGGCGCCGATGATCCGGGGATCGGGGGCACCGACGACCTCCTCGTCCTTGTCGCCGTAGTCGAAGCGGGCGAGGACGCTGCGCATGGCCTCGACGCGGGCCCGCTTCTTGTCGTTGCTCTTCACCACGGTCCAGGGCGCGTGCTCGGTGTCGGTCTCACGGAACATCGCGACCTTGGCGGCGGTGTAGTCGTCCCAGCGGTCAAGGGAGGCCAGGTCCATGGGGCTGAGCTTCCACTGCCGTACGGGGTCGACCTGGCGGATGGTGAAGCGGGTGCGCTGCTCGCCCTGGGAAACCGAGAACCAGAACTTGATCAGGTCGACGCCGTCGTCCACCAGCATCCGCTCGAAGCCCGGGGCCTGCCGCATGAAGCGCCGGTACTCGTCGTCGGTGCAGAAGTCCATCACGCGCTCGACGCCGGCCCGGTTGTACCAGGACCGGTCGAACAGCACGATCTCGCCGGCGGTCGGCAGATGCTCGACGTACCGCTGGAAGTACCACTGGCCGCGTTCCCGCTCGGACGGCTTCTCCAGGGCGACCACCCGGGCGCCGCGCGGGTTCAGATGCTCGGTGAACCGCTTGATCGTGCCGCCCTTGCCGGCCGCGTCCCGCCCCTCGAAGACGATGACGAGCCGTCGGCCGGTCTCCTTGATCCAGCGCTGGAGTTTGAGCAGTTCGATCTGCTGGAGCCGCTTGTGCCACTCGTACTCCGGGCGCTCCATGCGCTGCTCGTACGGGTAGTTCTCACGCCAGGTGTCCACCGGACTTCCGTCCGGCCGGATCAGCACCGGGTCGTCCTGATCCGTGTAGTCGACGCGCAGCCCTGACAGCAGTTCGGTGTCCATACTTCCGCATGGAAGCGATTGCTTTCGTACGGGCGGCTAACCCCAGGCAAAGATCACGTAACCGGCGGGTCAGGGGTGGGTGATGTTCGGTGGGGCGGATTCCACGAGCCGGGCCAGGTTGGCCAGGGCCATACGGGTGCCGGTCTCGTTGTCCGCGGCGGGGACGACGTCGGGGATGTCCTCGTGCACGATCAGGATGTCGGTGCCGCCACCGGCGGCGTCGGTGAGGGTCGTGGTCATCGTCATCGTGCCGCGCAGGGCGGGGTCGTCGGTCTCGAACTCGACCTCCTCGACCACCTGCTCGTCCGGCACGAGCCGTACGAAGCGGCCGTGGTACGTGTCGGTGTGCGCGGCCGACTTGCCGGTGCCGGTCGGCAGGTCGTAGGTGAGCGAGACCCGGAAGGCCCCTCCTTCCCGCCCGTCGAAGGTGTGCACATGCCCGGTCATCCCGTCCGGCACCCGCCAGCGCTCCACGGCGTCCGCGTCCAGCAGCGCACGGTAGACGGCGGCGCGTGAGGCGTTCACATGCCCGGAGACCCGTGTCGAGTACATGGCGCCCACCATAGTGTGGGCAACGAACCCCGACCCTGCCGGAGAGGCCGAGTCCATGCCCGTCATCGACGCCTGGATGCAGCACCCGACCCCGCGCCACGCCAACCACGAGATGTTCGAGTCGCTGCGCCGCTGGACCGGCATGGAGCGGCTCGACAAGCCGCTGCCCGTCGAAGTCACGGTGGCGGCGCTGGAGGCGGCCGACGTGGAGATCGGCCTCGCCGCCGCCTGGTACGGGCCGCAGGGCCCGCTGATCGACAACGACGAGGCGGCTTCGTTCGTCGAGCAGTCCGGCGGACGGCTGCGCGGAGTCGCGGGGGCCGACCTCGCCCGGCCCATGGCGGCGGTGCGCGAACTGCGGCGGGCGGTCGAGGAGTTGGGGTTCGTGGCACTGCGCGTCGTTCCGTGGCTGTGGGGGCTGCCGCCCACCGACCGGCTGTACTACCCGCTGTACACGGCCTGTGTGGACCTCGGTGTGCCGTTCTGCACCCAGGTCGGGCACACCGGCCCGCTGCGCCCTTCGGAGACCGGGCGGCCCATCCCTTACGTCGACCAGGTGGCCCTCGACTTCCCCGAGCTGACGATCGTGTGCGGGCACATCGGCTACCCGTGGACGACGGAGATGATCGCGGTCGCCGACAAGCACGAGAACGTCTTCATCGACACCAGCGCCTACACCGTGCGCCGCTATCCGCCGGAGTTGGTGGAGTATCTGCGCGGCCGGGGCCGTGACAAGGTCCTCTTCGGCTCCAACTACCCCATGATCACGCCGAGTCGGGCCCTTGAGCACCTCGATGCCCTGGGGCTGGACGAGGAGACGCGGGAGCTGTTCCTGCACGGGAACGCCCGCCGCGTCTTCGCCCTCTGAAAGCTCAGCGCACGAGGCACGGCCGCTTCGCGTCGAAGGTCCAGCCCTCCACCAGGTACCGCATCCCGACCGCGTCGTCCCGGCCGGACAGCGCCTTCTCCTGGTACAGCTCGTGCGCCGCGAGGAGCCGGTCCAGGTCCAGGTCGATGCCGAGTCCGGCGGTGTCGGGTACGGCGACCTCGCCGCCGGTGATCCTCGGCGGGGCGACGGTGAGCCGCTCCAGCCCTTCCTGCCAGATCCAGTGGGTGTCGAGGGCGTTGTAGTCGCCGGGCGCGGCGGCCCCGCAGTGGGCCATCATCGCCAGGGAGATGTCGAAGTGGTTGTTGGAGTGGCAGCCCCAGGTCAGGCCCATCGCGTTGCACAGCTGGGCGACGCGGACCGAGCCCTGCATGGTCCAGAAGTGCGGGTCGGCCAGCGGGATGGACACCGACTGCAGGGCCAGGGCGTGGGTCAGCTGGCGCCAGTCGGTGGCGATCATGTTGGTCGCCGTGGGCAGTCCGGTGGCCCGGCGGAACTCCGCGAGGATCTCCCGGCCCGAGTAGCCGTCCTCGGCGCCGCAGGGGTCCTCGGCGTAGGCGAGGGTGCCGAGGAGCGGGGCGCACAGTTCGACGGCCTCGCGCAGGGACCATGCGCCATTGGGGTCGAGGGTGATCCGCGCTTCGGGGAAGCGGTCCTTGAGCGCCCGTACGGCCTTGACCTCCTCGGCGCCCGGCAGGACGCCGCCCTTGAGCTTGAAGTCGCGGAAGCCGTAGTGGTCGTAGGTGGCCTCGGCCTGGCGGACGATCGCCTCGGGGGTGAGCGCCTCCTCGTGGCGGATCCGGTACCAGTCGACGGTCGCGTCGGGTGCGCGGACGTAGTCCAGGTCGGTGCGGTCCGGGTCGCCGACGTAGAAGAGGTAGCCGAGGACGCGTACGGCGTCGCGCTGCTTGCCGTCGCCGAGCAGGGCGGCGACCGGGACCTCCAGGTGCTGGCCGAGCAGGTCGAGGAGGGCGGACTCGACGGCGGTGACGGCGTGCACGGTGGTGCGCAGGTCGAAGGTCTGCGCGCCGCGACCGCCCGTGTCCCGGTCGGCGAACGTCGCCCCGATGGCGCGCAGGACGTTCTTGTAGTCGCCCACGCGGGCACCGACGACCAGGGGTTCGGCGTCCTTCAGGGTCCGGGTGATCTTCTCCCCGCCGGGGACCTCGCCGAGTCCCGTACGGCCCTCGGAGTCCTCCAGGACGACGACGTTGCGGGTGAAGTAGGGGGCGTGGGCGCCGGAGAGGTTGAGGAGCATCGCGTCCCGGCCGGCGACCGGGTACACGGAGAAGCGGGTGACGACGGGCTGGCTCATGGCGGGCGGGTGCCGTTCTCGTGAGGGGGTTTCAGATGCTGAGGGCGTCGAGGACCTGTTCCAGGACCAGTACGCCACCGAGGCCGAGGATCGCGAGCACCGTCGTGTACGTGGTGCGCGCCTTGATGGCGTCGAGGACGGACAGGTTGAAGTACTCCTTGAACATCCAGAAGCCCGGGTCGTTGACATGGGAGAAGGCGATGGAGCCGCAGGAGACGGCGAGCACCATCACCTCGGAGTGGACGCCGCTGCCCGCGAGCAGGGGCAGGGCCACACCGGAGGCGGTGACGACGGCGACGGTCGCGGAGCCGAGGGCGATGCGGAGGATGGCGGCGATCAGCCAGGCCAGGACGATCGGGGAGATCGACCAGCCGTCGGTGATGTCCTTGATGTAGTCGGAGATACCGCCTTCGACGAGGACGTTCTTGAAGGCGCCGCCCGCGCCGATGACGAGCAGGATCATCGCCATGGCCTGGGCGGCCTCCTTGCAGGAGGCGCTGACCTCGCCCAGGCTGCGGCCGATGCGCGGGCCGAACGCCCAGATCGCCACGAGCAGGGTGAGCAGCAGGGCGATCGGCGCGGAGCCGATGAACGCGACGAAGTGCATCGGACCGCCGTCGCCGGCCCCGGCCAGGTCGGCCACGGCCGCACCGGCGATCAGTACCACGGGCAGCAGGGCGACGGACAGCGACCAGCCCATGCCGGGCATCTCGTCGTCCTCGAAGACTCGCTCGCTGACCAGGCCCTTGGGGATGGAGGGGTTCATCGCCCGGACGAAGGGCAGGCGCGGCCACAGGAGGGCGATGGTCGCGCCGATCGGCACGGCGATGAACAGGCCGTAGAACAGGGTCAGTCCGACGGACGCCTGGAAGGTGGCGGCGACCGCGGTGGGTCCCGGGTGGGGCGGCAGGAAGCTGTGCATGGTGGACAGGGCGATCGACATGGGCAGCCCCACCCACAGCAGGTTGGCCCGGGTGACGCGGACGAGGGTGAAGGCGATGGGGACGATGATGACGAAGGCCACCTCGTAGAACATCGTCACGCCGATGAGCATGGCCGTCAGCACCATGGCCACCTGCACCCAGCGAGGCCCGCACACGTCCAGGAGCTTCCCGGCTATTCGCTGGGCGGCACCGGAGTCGCCCATCACCCGGCCGACCATGGCGCCGAGCCCGATGGTGAGCATGGTGTCGCCGATCTGGTCGCCGATGCCCTCGGCGAGGATGTCCGGGATCTTCTCCATCCCGATCCCCTGCACCAGCCCGACACCCACCGCCACCAGCAGCAGGGCCGCGAAGCCGTTCAGTTTGAGCCTGGTCATCAGGACGAGCAGGACCAGCACGCTGATCCCGACCACCACGAGCGGCATATGTCAGTTCTCCTTTGAACGCCGGCCGCTTACGTTCACCCCACTGAATGGGGTCCTCACATGAAGACGTCGTCTACATATGAGGACGGAGATTATGTTCGTGGATGGTCAAGGTCAATGGGTCTGCGGATGTGGATTCGGGCGGCGACCGGTTCAGTCGTCACCCGCCACGGCCCGCCAGCCGCTCCAGTGCACGACGCTGATCACGACCACGGGCCCGTTCGGGGGCTCCTGGCGGTACTGCGGATACTTCCGGCACAGCAGCGCGACGGCGTCGTCATACTCGGTCCCGTCGGGCGCCAGAATCCGGGCGCCCCCGTCCGCCCTGACCCACCACAGACGGCCCCAGTCCTCGTCGTACTCATCCGCCAGCAGGCAGACGGCCGGGCGGACGGCGATGTTGTGCAGCCGCTTCAGCCGCCGCGTCCGCTTCGGTTTGCCGTCGACCGCGGTCACGATCTCGTCGCCGCTCGACGCGAACACGACCGGCACCAGATGCGGCCGGCCCTCGGGATCCACCGTCGCCAGCCGTGCGACGGATGCCGCGGCGAACCGCTCGCGGGCCTCGTCCTGCTCCATGTCCGGCATGTCGGCTCCTTCGGTCCCGGCGGTACACGGTGCCCGGTCCCGGGTACCCCTGTCCGTGTAGCACTCCTCGGGGACGACTCGGCGGATCGGGTGGTGTCCATGGTCGGCGACACGGACGACGACATCCAGGCGCGACGGCTCGGCGAGAGCGGCCATCGGGCGGTACCGCACACGGCCGATGTGCGCATCGAGGCATGGGGCGTGAACCGGGAGCGCTGTCTGGTGGAGGCCGCGCTGGGGATGGTGGAGTGCTTCGCCGATGTCACGGCGGTACGGCCGACGTCGGTGGAGCGGGTGCGGCTGGTCGAGGACAGTGACGAGGAGTTGCTGACCGCGCTCCTGGACGAGGTCGTCGTACGCCTCGACGTGGACGGCCGGGTGCCGGTCGATCTGGAGGCGGACGCCACGGAGGGCGACGTCGATGTGCGCCTGTCCCTGGCGGACCTGGCGGACGTGCGGGTCACGGGCGCCAGCCCGAAGGACCTCACCTGGCACGGGCTGCGCATCGGGCCGGATCCGTACGGGTGGTCGTGTGCGGTGACGGTGGACGTGTGAGGGGTACGGCGGAGACATGAACGGCGGCGGCACGGTGACGCTGTTCGTCTGTGGTGATGTGATGCTCGGACGCGGCGTCGACCAGATCCTGGCCCGGCCCGGTGATCCGGTGCTGCGGGAGGGGTACGTCACGGACGCCCGTGCCTATGTGAGCATGGCTGAGTCGGTGAGCGGGCCGATCCCGGCGCCGGTCGATCCGGCGTGGCCGTGGGGCGAGGCGCTGCGGCTGATGGAGGCGAGCGGTCCGGATGTGCGGATCGTCAATCTGGAGACGTCCGTGACCCGCGGTGACGCCTTCGAGCCCGGCAAGGCGGTCCACTACCGCATGCATCCGGCCAACCTGCCCGCCCTCACCGTGGCCCGGCCCGATGTCTGTGTGCTGGCCAACAACCATGTGCGGGACTTCGGCCGGGACGGTCTGAGGGAGACGCTCGACGTGCTGCACGGAGCGGGCCTGCGCACGGCGGGCGCGGGCCGCGGCGCCGAGGAGGCGTACGCGCCCGTGGCACTGCCGCTCCCCCACGGCGGCCGGGTGCTGGTCTTCGCCCTCGGCGTCGCCGACAGCGGCATCCCGGCGGACTGGGCGGCGACGTCCGAGTCGTCCGGCGTCGCCTATGTGCCCGAGCTGACGCCGGCCACGGCAGCCGCCGCGGTGCGACGGGTACGGCGGGTGAAGCGGCCCGGCGACATCGTCGTCGTCTCGGTGCACTGGGGTTCCAACTGGGGCTACCTCGTCCCCCGTGAGCAGCGGCGCTTCGCGCACGCCCTGGTCGACGGCGGCGCCGATGTCGTGCACGGCCACTCCTCGCACCATCCGCGCGCCGTCGAGGTCTACCGGAACCGGCTGATCCTGCACGGCTGCGGCGACTTCATCGATGACTATGAGGGCATCCCGGGATACGAGAACTACCGCGACGACCTGCGCATCGCCTACTTCGTCACGCTGTCGTCGGACACGGGCGAACTCACCGACCTGCGCATGGAACCCCTGCTCGCCCGCCGTATGCGACTGGAACCGGCCCCGGAGCAGGACCGCGCATGGCTGCACGACACCCTCGACCGGATCGGCTACGGCGTCCACGTCGCGCTGGGCCCGGACGGTGCGCTCACCCTCCGCAAGCCCGCGGCCCTGGGCTGACCCTCAGTCGCCCCGCAGGGCCGCGAGCACATCGGCGTCGGTCAGCTGGCGGAAGTCCTCGTACCACTCGCCGACCGCGCTGAACAGCCTCGGCTGATACAGGCAGACGAGTTCGTCGACCTCCCGGCTCAGGGCCTCGGCCGCTTCCGGTGCACACACGGGTACGGCGAGGACCAGACGCCCGGGTTGCCGGCCGCGTACGGCGCGCAGGGCGACGCGTGCGGTGGAGCCGGTCGCCACGCCGTCGTCGACCACGACGACGGTACGGCCGCGCAGCTCCGGTGCCGGGCGGCCCTGCCGATAGCGTTCCTCGCGCCGCCGCAGCTCCTCCCGCTCCCGCTCCACGACCGGCGCCAGGTCGGCCTCGGTCAGCCCCAGCCGGAACAGCGACTGCTCGTCGAAGAGCGGCGGGTCGTCGCCCGCGAGCGCGCCGACGCCGAACTCCTCGTGGAAAGGCGCCCCGATCTTGCGTACGACGAGTACGTCCAGTGGGGCTTGGAGCACCCGGGAGATCTCCTGGGCGACCGCGACGCCGCCGCGGGGCAGCGCGAGCACGACGGGGTGCGGCAGAAGGTCCTTGTCCTGACGGATGCGCAACTGCTCCGCCAGCTCCCGCCCGGCCGCCGCGCGGTCACGGAACTGCATGGGTCTCCCCTTCCGTCCGTCGCCGCGTACCCCGCCCTCCCGCACGGGACACCCGAGGGATCACGCATTACGAGGGTGGCTCGGACGTTGCCCCGTCCGCCGGGTCGGACGGGTCCGGGCTGTTCCAGTCGTACGGCCCGCCGCCGCGCCATTCGATCAGCTCGGGGTCGTCGACGGCCCGGTCCTCGGCGGGCAGGCCCGCGCGGTGCACCAGGTCCATGACGTCGAACAGGCTGTACGCGGTGCCGGTGGGCTCGCCACGGATCGTCACCTGACGCCCGCCGTCCGACGCCGGCGGCAGCACCACCACAAGGGGACGCGTGCTCATGTCACCACCATGCGCTCCGCGTGGCCGGAACGCAGCCCGGCGTACCGGCCATGGTGCGGGCCCGCCCCGTTTGGGCGGGTGCCGCGCGGGCACTCGGCGGCTGCGTCGAGGCCGGGGGATTCGAGGGAGGAGCGCGCCGTGCCGTTTCGCGACCGTACCCACGCCGGACAGGAGCTCGCCCTGAGGCTGGTCGAGTGGGCCGGCTCCGGTGAGCTGCCGAGTGTGCTGGTGTTGGCGCTGCCCCGCGGTGGGGTACCGGTGGCCGCGGAGGTCGCCCGTGCGCTGCACGCGCCGATGGATGTGCTGGTGGCGGGTGAGATCAGCACCCCGATCCGGCCCGAGACGCCGATCGGGGCGGTCGTAGCCGATGATCCGCCGCTGTACGAGCGGCAGAGCCTGGCGATGATGCATCTGTCCGAGGACCGGCTCGGCGACGTCGTCGTGCGGGAACGCAACGAGCTGCACCGTCTCGAATACCTCTTCCGGGGCCGCCGTCCGCCCCCGTCGGTCGACGGCCGCACGGTCGTCCTCGTCGACGACGGTCTGGCCACCGGCCTCACCGCCGTCGCGGCGCTGCGCTTCCTGCGCCGGCACGGCCCCGCCCGCCTGGTCCTGGCCGTCCCGGTCGGCAGCCCCCGCACCGTCGCCTCCGTCCGCGCCGAGTGCGACGACCTCGTATGCCTGGAGCAGCCGCCGGGCTTTCATGTCACGGGTGAGTGGTACGAGGATTTCGCCCCGGTCTCCGACCTGGCGGTCACGCGGACGCTGCACGGGTTCCACGCCACGGCGTGAGCCGACACGGGCGCCGTGACATCGTGGTGCCATGGCCATAGAAGTCCGCCCGGCATCCGTCTTCGAGGACGTCCGTGCCGTGGTCGGCCCCAAGTCGCCCACGGCGAACGTCTGTTTCTGCCTGAGCTACCGGATCCCGTCGAAGCTCAACAACGAGCTGCGCGGCCCGGCCCGCGGTGAGTACGTCGCCGAGCTGTGCCGCGCCGATCCGCCTCCGGGAGTGCTCGCCTACGACGGTGACGAACCGGTCGGCTGGGCGGCGGTGGCGCCCCGCTCGGCCACGACCTTCGCCCGCAACCGGAAGATCCCGCACGTCGACGATCTGCCGGTGTGGTCGCTGTGGTGCGTTCGCGTCCGCCCCGGCCACCGCAAGCAGGGCATCACCCACGCCCTCATCGCCGGAGCCGTGGACTTCGCCCGCGACCGGGGCGCGCCGGTGGTCGAGGCGTACCCGCTCGACAACGGCGACGCCCGGGTCGATCTGACGATGGCGTACGCGGGGCTGCGGAAGAACTTCGAGCGCGCGGGGTTCGTCCATGCCGCCGACACCACCTCGGTGCTGGCCGGCCATCCCCGGATCCTGATGCGCCTCGACCTGCGACAGTCCTCTCAGTGAACGGAGAAGCCGCCGTCCACGAAGATCGACTGTCCGGTGACATAGCCGGAGGCGCGGCTCGCGAGGAAGACCGCGGCCCCGGCGAAGTCCTCCGCCAGGCCGTTGCGACCGACCATCGTGCGCGCGGCGAGCGCGGCGACCCGCTCCGGGTCGGACGACAGGCGGGCGTTGAGCGGCGTCATGACGAAGCCCGGCACGAGCGTGTTGCAGGTGACGCCGTACGGCGACCACGCCTCCGCCTGGGAACGGGCCAGCGATTCCAGCGCCCCCTTGGAGACGCCGTAGGCACCGCTCTGCACGAACGCGCGGTGCGCCTGCTGCGAGGTGACGTGAATGATCCGCCCGAAGCCCCGCTCCGCCATACCGGGCCCGAAACGCTGCCCCAGCAGATAGGGCGCGTCCAGGTTCACGGCCATCGTGCTGTCCCACACGTCCTCGCCGAGCTCACCCATCGGGGGCCGCACATTGATCCCGGCGCAGTTGACGAGGATGTCGGGCTCCCCGAACGCTTCGACGGCCCCCTCGGCCGCCGCGCGCACGCCGTCACGCGTGCCGAGATCGGCACTCACCCACGCGGCCCGACAGCCGTGAGCCTCGATCTCACCGACCGTCGCGACCAGCTCCGCCTTCCTGCGCGCCACGATCACGACACTTGCCCCGGCCCGCGCGAGCGCCTCGGTGATGCCCCGGCCGATGCCGGAACTCCCACCGGTCACCACGGCGACCCGGCCTTCGAGCGAGAACAGTTCGGAGAGATACTGCTGCGAGATCATTCCCGCACATTAGTCTGTGCGGCTGTACCGGTCTGCGGCTAGGCCGCGGTGTACCCGAGCTGACGCCTCATGTACGGCGTCATCAGCGTCCTGGCCTTGGCCAACGTGGTGGTCCGGCCGCCGAGGACCGCCGTCTCGCCGCCCATCACCGGCAGCACGGTCACCCCGTCCGCCGGGCCGAACGGGACGATGAGCGGGGTGCGGTGGACCGGCCGGTAGAAGCGGGGCTGCTTGCGGTGCTTGCCGGTGCTGTTGAGGTAGGCGCGGATGTTGTGGGCGGCCAGGTCGGCCTGGGCGAGCGCGGCCGGGGTGATCTTGAGGTCGGTGGCGTCGTTCACATCGCCGACCGCGAACACCTCCAGCCATCCCCTGATCCGGAGCGCCTCGTCGACCTTGACGTGGCCCGAGCTGTTCAGCCAGTCGCCGTGCCCGGCGAGCCGTAGCCACAGCGTGTTGGGGGTGGTGCCGGTGGCCCAGAAGGAGAGGTCGGCGCCGATGATGTTGCCGCCGGCGTCGCGGTAGGTGCCGAAGTCGTTGCCGGGCGACATGAAGGCGTCCAGCCACACCTCCACGCCATGGGACTCCAGCCAGGCCCGCGCCTTGCGCCCGGCCCGCGCGCTGCCCGTGGAGTGCAGCAGTTCCGTGCCGGAGTGGGCGAGGGTGATCCGGGCGTCCGGCCGGGCGAGGCGGATCTCGGCGCTGAGTTCGACCCCGGAGGGGCCGCCGCCGACGACCAGGATGTGCTCGGCGGTGGCGATCTGCTGCTGGTGGGCGACGAAGGACTTCACCGCCTCGTCGGTGGTGGTGCCGGTGAAGCGGGCCGGTTCGGGGTAGTCGGCGCCGGTGGCGATCACCAGGACGTCGTACCGGAGCCGCTCCCCCGTGCCGAGGATCACCTGTCGCTCGGCGGTGTCGATGCGGACGGCCTTGCCTACGGCCACGCGGCCGTTGCGCAGCAGCCGGTCGTAGGGGATGAAGGGGCTGTGCGACCAGTCCGGGCGGACTCCGGCGCGCAGGGAGGCGATGCGGTGGAAGAAGACCTCCTTGCGGTCCACCAGCGTGACCCGCGCGGTCGTGTCCAGTCGTTTGGCCAGCCGGACGCCGGCATAGCCGCCGCCGATCACCACTACGTCGCCGTCGAGCACGCCGGGTCTCCTGTGCTGGTGGGGGGGAAGGAGGAGCGAGTGGCGGGCGCGACGGGTGGGCCGTCGTCGGCCACTCCCCTGTGTCCGCGACCCTATCGCTTGAAACATAAAGAATTGATGGGGCCCGGTGTGCGTTCTGTGAAAGGTGGGGCCCATGTGGCACCGATGGGCAAAAGAAAACGTCCAGACCGACCCGTGCGGGCCGGCCTGGACGTCTTGCCCGGGACTGATCAGACGAGGTCGAACCGGTCCAGGTTCATGACCTTGACCCACGCCTCGACGAAGTCCTTGACGAACTTCTCCTTCGCGTCGTCGCTCGCGTAGACCTCGGCGAGGGCGCGCAGCTCGGAGTTGGAGCCGAAGACCAGGTCGGCACGGGTGCCGGTCCACTTGACCTGGCCCGAGGCGTCACGGCCCTCGAACGTGGTCTGGTCCTCGGAGGTGGACTTCCAGGTCGTGCCCAGGTCGAGCAGGTTGACGAAGAAGTCGTTGGTCAGCTTGCCCGGCGTCTCGGTGAGCACGCCGTGCTTGGTGCCGTTGTGGTTGGCGCCCAGGACACGCAGACCGCCGACCAGGACGGTCATCTCGGGGGCGCTGAGCGCGAGCAGGTTGGCGCGGTCAAGCAGCAGGTACTCGGCGGGAAGGCGGTTGCCCTTGCCGAGGTAGTTGCGGAACCCGTCGTACGACGGCTCGAGCGCCGCGAACGACTCGGGGTCGGTGTGCTCCTCGGTCGCGTCGACACGGCCCGCGGTGAACGGCACCTCGACGGCGACACCGGCGTCCTTGGCGGCCTTCTCGACGGCGGCGGAGCCACCGAGGACGATCAGGTCGGCCAGGGAGACCTTCTTGGCGCCCGAGTTGAACTCGCCCTGGACGGTCTCCAGGACGCGGAGGACCTGGGCGAGCTCGTCCGGGTCGTTGACCTCCCAGTTGCGCTGCGGCTCCAGGCGGACACGGCCGCCGTTGGCGCCACCGCGCTTGTCGCTGGCGCGGTGCGTGGCGGCGGACGCCCAGGCGGCCTTGACCAGCTGCGGGACGGTCAGGCCGGAGTCGAGGATCTTCGCCTTGAGCGCGGTGGCGTCGGCGGCGTCGATGGCCTCGCCCTCGGCGGCGGGCAGCGGGTCCTGCCACAGCAGGGTCTCCGCCGGGACCTCCGGGCCGAGGTACAGGGACTTCGGGCCCAGGTCACGGTGGGTGAGCTTGTACCAGGCGCGGGCGAAGGCGTCCGCGAACTCGGCCGGGTTCTCGTGGAAGCGCTTGGAGATCGGGCCGTAGATCGGGTCGAAGCGCAGCGAGAGGTCGGTGGTGAGCATCGTGGGCAGCTTCTTCGAGCCGCCGTGGGCGTCGGGGATGATCGCCTCGGCGTTCTTGGCCACGTACTGCTTGGCGCCGGCCGGGGACTCGCTCAGCTCCCACTCGTAGCCGAAGAGGATGTCGAAGAAGTCGTTGCTCCACTGGGTGGGCTTGGTGGTCCAGGTGACCTCCAGACCACTGGTGATCGCGTCGCCGGCCTTGCCGGAGCCGTAGGTGGACTTCCAGCCCAGGCCCTGCTGCTCCATGGCGGCGGCCTCGGGGTCGTTGCCGACCGCGTCGGCCGGGCCGGCGCCGTGGGTCTTGCCGAAGGTGTGGCCACCGGCGATGAGGGCGACGGTCTCCTCGTCGTTCATCGCCATGCGGCGGAAGGTCTCGCGGATGTCGCGGGCCGCGGCGATCGGGTCCGGGTTGCCGTTCGGGCCCTCCGGGTTGACGTAGATCAGGCCCATCTGGACGGCGCCGAGCGGGTTCTCCAGCTCACGGTCGCCGGTGTAGCGCTGGTCGTCGAGCCAGGTGGTCTCGGGGCCCCAGTAGACGTCCTCGTCGGCCTCCCAGACGTCGGCGCGGCCGCCGCCGAAGCCGAAGGTCTCGAAGCCCATCTGCTCCAGGGCGACGTTACCGGTGAGGATGATGAGGTCGGCCCAGGAGATGGACTGGCCGTACTTCTTCTTGACCGGCCACAGCAGACGGCGGGCCTTGTCGAGGTTGCCGTTGTCCGGCCAGCTGTTCAGGGGCGCGAAGCGCTGCTGACCGCGGCCGCCACCACCGCGGCCGTCGCTGATGCGGTAGGTGCCGGCGCTGTGCCAGGCCATCCGGATCATCAGCGGGCCGTAGTTGCCGAAGTCCGCGGGCCACCAGTCCTGCGAGGTGGTCAGCACCTCGGCGATGTCCCGTTTGACGGCCGCCAGGTCGAGGGCCTGGAACGCCTCCGCGTAGTCGAACTCCGCACCGAGCGGGTTGGCGACGACGGGGTCCTTCGCGAGGATCTTCAGGTTGAGCCGTTCCGGCCACCACTGACGGTTGCCGCCGCCCTGCGTGGGGTGCGCGGCGCGACCGTGAGCGACGGGGCAGCCACCGGTGCCCTCCGTCTTCGCGTCAGTGACGATCGCATCGGGGTTCTCAGCCATGGGAAACCTTCCGAACTAGGTGAATCACAGTGCTCGGGGTGCACTGTTGGCGGTGGAACAGTCGGGGCACAGGCCCCAGTAGATGACCTCGGCCTCGTCGATCGCGAAGCCGTGGTCGTCGGACGCGGTCAGACAGGGCGCCTCGCCGACCTCGCAGTCGACATCGGCGACGACACCGCACGACCGGCACACGATGTGGTGGTGGTTGTCGCCGACACGCCCCTCGAACCTGGCCGGACTGCCGGCCGGTTCGATACGACGTATCAGTCCCGCCGCGGTGAGTGCGTGGAGGCCCTCGTACACGGCCTGGAGGGAGACATGACCTACGCGATCTCGCACCCCCGAGGCGATGGCCTCGACACCGAGGTGGTCACCGGCCCGGACGGTGTCGAGCAGCGCGACACGCGCCGCGGTCACCCTCAGGCCGGCACCGCGGAGCTCCTCGGCGGGGGTCGGAGTCTGGGATGCGGTCATGCCGCCAACCTACCTCTCTAAACACGAATGATTCAAGAAAACGAATGATGAAACTCTGGTGATCCATCCGCGGGTCCCTCCGCTGGCGCACATGGCAGCCAACCAGAGCCTCCCAAAGCGCGAAAAATCATCTTTTCTGACATTGACTCATGTCTTTGCGTCAAGGCCTCCATCGGGTCGGAATCCCACTCGTACTCGATGGAGGTACATCGCATGCTCGGCAGACATACGGCGGCCGGTCGCCGCGCCGCCCTGACCGCTCTGGGCGCCCTCGTTCTCACCGGTGCCACCACGGCAGCGGCGGCCGAACCGCCACCCGCGCCGGCGTCCACCGCGGCGCAGACCCTCGGTGCCGACCGGCCGCCGGCCGCGGTGGTACGCGCCATGGAGCGCGATCTGAAGCTGAAGCCGGGGCAGGCCGCCGAGCGGCTGGTCAACGAGGCGGAGGCGGGGGTCCGTGCGGGACGCCTGCGCAACTCGCTGGGCAAGCGCTTCGCGGGCGCCTGGCTGCGAGGGGCGACCTCCGCCGAGCTCGCCGTCGCGACCACTCACTCCGACGACGTGTCCGCCATTCAGGCGCAGGGCGCGAAGGCCGTCGTCGTCAAATATCCGCTGAGCGACCTCAAGGCCGTCAAGGAGAAGCTGGACAAGGCCGCGACCAGCGCCAACACACGCGACACACCCGTGTGGTACGTCGATGTGCCGACGAACCGCGTCGTCGTCCAGGCGGTCAAGCGGTCGGCCGCGACCACCTTCCTCAAGGCCGCAGGTGTCCAGGACAAGGACGTGACCGTCAAGGTGTCGGCGGCACGGCCGCGGCCGCTGGCCGACCTCGTCGGCGGCGACGCCTACTACATCGAGGGCACCGCCCGCTGCTCCATCGGGTTCTCCATCACCAAGGACACCCAGCAGGGCTTCGCCTCGGCGGGCCACTGCGGCAACGCCGACGACTCGACCACCGGGGCCAACATGGCCGCGCAGGGCACCTTCGAGGCCTCCACGTTCCCCGGCAAGGACATGTCCTGGGTGAGCGTGAACAGCGACTGGACCGCGACGCCGGACGTGGAGGGCGAGGGCGGCCAGCGGACGCAGGTCACCGGCTCGGTCCAGGCGCTCGTCGGGGCGTCGATCTGCCGCTCCGGCTCCACCACCGGCTGGCACTGCGGGACCATCCAGCAGCACGACACGAGTGTCAGCTACTCCGAGGGCACCGTCGACGGCGTCACCGAGACCACCGTCTGCGCCGAGCCGGGCGACTCCGGCGGCCCGTACCTCTCCGGCTCCCAGGCACAGGGCGTGACCTCGGGCGGCTCGGGTGACTGCACGGACGGCGGGACCACCTTCTACCAGCCGATCAACCCGATCCTCAGCGACTTCGGCCTGGTCCTGAAGACCGCGGCGGCCCAGAGTCCGGGTACGCCCGCGCCGCCGGACGGGACCGCCGCCGCCTGGTCCGCGGGCCGCGTCTATGAGGCCGGCTCGACGGTGACCCACGCGGGCGTGCGCTATCAGTGCCTGCAGAGCCACCAGGCGCAGGGCCGGTGGTCGCCGGGTGCGACGCCGGCTCTGTGGCAGCGGATGTAGCGGATACGGCCGTCCGGCGGACGGTGCGGGGCACGGGCCCC
>NZ_BNBM01000013.1:80568-155838 GCF_014655715.1 Streptomyces lanatus
CCGTTCAGTCGGCGGTGTCATCCGCGAGGAACGCGTACGCGGTGGCGATGAAGGCGTCGCGGGCGCGGAAGCGGCGGGTGCACAGGGCGGCCAGGGCCGTGCCGGTGTCGGGCCGGAAGCCCAGGAAGGCCTGCTGGCCGAGGGTGGCGCCGCTGTGGAAGTACATCGGTCCGCCGCTCGTGGGATGCCGGAACCACGCCGTCGTGTGAACGTGCCGGTGCCCGAGCCCCCGCCGCAGCACGGGCGTGCGCACCGACCGCAGTGCCCCGCCCAGCGGGGAGCCGGCCGGGTCGAGGTGGGCCTCCAGGAACGTGAGCAGATCGTGCGGGGTGGCGCGGACGGCGCCCGCCGCGGCGAAGCCTCCGGCGTCGAAGGCGAGCGTGGGTGTGCGCCCGTCCTTGCCGTGTCCGACGGCGTCCGTCTTCGGGTCCTCCGCCCGCAGGGCGGTTCCGGTCAGGCCGAGCGGACGCAGTACGTGTGCGCCGAGCAGTTCCTCCCAGGCCGTGCCGGACACGGCGGCGAGCGCGTGGCCGAGCACGGCGACGCCGAAGTTGGAGTACTGCCACCGGGTGCCTGGCCGGTGCCTCGGGCGGTGGCGCAGGAAGGCGCCGGTCACCCGTTCGGCGTCGTAGCGCCCGTAGGGGTTGGTCCGCCAGGCGGGCAGGGCGCGCGGATAGAAGCCGGGGGGCAGGGTCGGCAGTCCCGCCGTGTGGGTGACGAGGTGGGCAAGCGTCACCGGGGTCCTGTCGGTCCGGCGGCCCGGGTCCAGACAGGCGGCGGCCGGTTCGCCCCCGGTCAGCAGGCCGCGCTGGATGAGCTGGGCCAGCAGCAGTGCGGTGAACGTCTTCGAGGCCGAGCCGATCTCGTAGCGCAGGTCCTGCCGGTCGACCCGCGGGGGCGGGGCGGTGCCGCCGCAGTGCAGGGTGCGGTGCCCGGACCGGGAGACGGCGAAGACGACGTCGGGGGCGTCTACGGCGGCCACGGCACTCGCCAGCCGTTCCCGCACGGTGTCGTCGGTCATGGGGCCGCGTGGGTGAGTTCGCTGAGGGCGCGGGACGTGGCCAGTACGGATGCGAACGCGGCGACCAGCGTGGGGTGGTAGATCATGTCGAACACCTCGTCCGGCTCGCCCTCCGGCATTCCCCGTACGGCGGGCATCGCCCCGTCGGCCTGCTGTGCGGCGGCGAAGCCCTCCCAGGCGCGTTCGTCCAGGGTGGGGCGCGGCAGACAGGCGTCGATGACGAGGAGTTCGCCGAGGAGGTCCCAGCGCTTCAGGTCGAGCCAGTCGTCGATCCACACCGGCAGCCAGGTGGCGAGGTAGTCGGCGATGTCCGGCGGCAGGGCCTCGGGGTGCTCTCCCCAGTCGGTGAGGTGGAACACCGTGTGCGTCACGTCGTAGGCGATGTGCCCGCCGACCGTCCAGGGTTCGGGCCTGCGGGCCAGCCAGGTCGGCGCGACCAGGGCCGCCTCGGGCGGGCGGGGCGTGAGGCCGAAGCGGCGCTGGAACGCGGCAAGGCCGAGGCGTCGGGTCGGGTCCAGTTCGAGGGCCGACCAGCTTTCGAGCCGGTGGTAGAGGACGGTGGCGCGCTCCACCTCGGGCTCGCTGTAGCCGAGTTCCTTGTACGGCAGGTACACCTCGAAGGGGATGGGCGACATCGGCTCGATGCGCTGCCCGCGCACCAGCATGCGACCGCCGTCCAGGGTGTGCCGCCAGGTGTGGTCGAGGAGCTTGCGGGCGAGCTCGGCCTGCCGGGATCCGGCGACGCCCTCGCGGAACAGCACGCGGCAGATCAGGGCGAGTTCGCCGACCGGTTTGAAGCGCTCGAGGAAGCCCACTTCCGGATCGACGTCGGTCTCCAGGCGGAAGCCGTCGCGGTGGGCCCACAGCCACTCCAGGGCGCGGACGCCGACGGTGTGCATGAGACGGGTGTCGGTCATCCGGGCACTCCTTGGGGGCGGGCCGCCTCGGTGTCGTCGTCGGTCACGCCGGTGAGGCGTTTGAGGGTCTGTGCCGCGGCGAAGGCGGCCATCAGGGTGGAGTGGTAGCAGTACAGGAAGTCCGGCTCCACCGGGGCGTCCTCCTGGGGCAGCGCGCCGGAGTCGTGCTGCGCCCCCGCGATGCGGGCCCAGGGGCCCTGGAAGGTCGCGAGGTCCGGCGGCGTGGGCAGGCTCGCGGCCACGACCAGCAGTTCGCAGCCGAGGTCCAGCATCCCGGCGTCCAGGCAGGTGTCGAGCCAGGACGGCAGCCAGTGCGCCAGATAGGCGGCCACGTCGGTGGGGACGCCTTCGGGTGCGCGTCCCCAGTCGGTGAGGTGGAAGACGACGTGGGTGAGCGCGTACCCGGAGGAGCGCTCGAACGTCCACGGTTCCGGCAGCCCGCCCAGCCAGGTGCGCCGCAGCACCTGCGCCGACTCGTCCGGCCGGTGGATGCCGCTGCGCCGCTCGGCCTTGAGCACGCCGAGGCGGCGGGTGGGTTCCTGTTCGGTGAGCCGCCAGCCGCGGGTGCGGGCCGTCAGGGCGGCGGCGGCCTCGTACCCGGGATGGCGCAGTCCGGCGGCGGCGAAGACGGAGTAGACCTCCAGGGGGTACGTCGCGAACGGCTCCAACCCCTGGAGGCGGACGAAGAGTTCGCCCCGCCCGGTCTGCTGCCAGGCGAACCGCAGCAGGTCGGAGGCGTGGTCGTGCAGCGGGTCCGACGGCGCCAGGTGGGTCCGTACGCTCTGGCAGGTCTGGGCGAGTTCGCCGAGCGGCTTCCAGGTGGCGTCCACCTGGCCGTCGGCGGTGAACGCCTCCTCGTCCAGGGCGAAGTCGGCGCGGTGCGCGGACAGCCAGGCGAACGCGGCCGCGCCCACGTCACGGATCTCCTTGACGCCCATGGCCGTCATACGAGCGCTCCGGCGGCCCGCACGACCCGCGCCGCCTGGACCTGGAGGGCCACCCGGGGGTCGGTTCCGCCCATCAACTCCACGAAGTCCAGGCCCGTTTCGAGGCCGAGGGTGTCCGGCACCCCGTCGAGCAGGGTGAGCCAGCGTCCGGCTCCCGCCGCCTGCTGCCAGTCCCTGCGGCGGACCGCGCGTACGAAGCCCCGGGCCACGTCGACCGGGCGGCGCCGGGCCGCGAGGGCCACGGCACAGTCCTCGCCGGGCAGCGCGAGGGGCGTCAGGACGGCGAGTTGGTGGGTCAGTGTCTGCCAGGGCGCGTCGTCGAGCCAGCCGGCGTCGGGTTCGGGGTCCGCCGCCATGCCGGGCGGGCCGTTCAGGGGGGTGTCGAGCCGCAGCAGGGTGCGGCGCATGGCCCAGTGGCTCCACCTGACGGTGGGGGCCGCGTCGGGCCGTAGTGGGAAGGCCTCCACCGTCCTGCGGAAGACGGCAAGTACCTCCGGGGCGGGCGGAGTCGGGAAGAGGACGTGCGGAAGCAGGAGGTCCGCTCCCAACACCCGTACGGCCGCGAGGGCGAGGCCGCCCTCGATGTCGTCCGCCGCCATCGTGCCGGACATGCGCACGTGGTCTCCGCCCCGAAGGGCGGAGACCACGTCGGATGCGATGTCCTGCACAGCGCCCTGCAAGAGGGCCGAAGTGCCTGACTGCTCCATTCAGTCGCTCCCGTCGGTCCGCTCAGCCCTTCTTCGGGCGAGGGGTCGGCGGGGACAGCAGCAGCTTGGTGTCCGCGGAGAGCAGCGCCAGGGCGGCGCACTCGCGGCTGTCACGGAAGACGCCGTCGGGTTCTACGGGGTCGAGTGCCATCTCGAGGTCGGTCCGCACACTGGTCGTGTCGTGGATCGCCTTGTCAATGGAAGGCATATCACCATCTCCTCTGGGGTCAGCCATAGCCTCCACAACCAGAGCACCACACAGTCACAAAGCGCGCATCTTTTCGCACAGGGCGCGATAGGTCACTTGTTCAACATTCCGGGCGGCCGCAGCCCGGGGCCCCAACGGAGCCCCGTCCAGGGGGACGAGGCGGCCGCCGTCCGGGAAATTGCAATCGAGGTCGACCGAAAGAGCGTCAGGATCTATGCGCGTGGCGTTTGGATTCCCTTTCCCGACGCTGGGTAGAGATCGGCCCAACTATGCCCTGCGGCACGGGAATCGACTTTTCGCCACGCCCAAGTACATGGCCTGATCAGGCCGGTTGGTAGAAGGGGGGCCCGTCGACGGCCTTGTCGGCTTATCAACGCGTGTTGATTCCTCGGTAACCTCAAAAAAAGCTCAGGGATACCCGAGTGAGCCTGTAATGGCGGTGGCAGGATCGCTAATCTCCAATTCGAAGGTGGAGCCGGTCGCCTGCTGTCATCGGACGAGAGGTGCGCATGCGGAACCCCGCTCAACTCGTCGGCCGGCAGGCCGTGCTCGACACCCTCGACGTACTCGTGCACCGCCTCGAGGACGGTGTCTCCGACATCGCTGTCATCACCGGCCCGGTGGGCTCCGGCCGCAGCGCCGTCCTCGAATGGACCGTCGAGCGGGCCAGGGCCGCCGGTTTCGCGGTCGGGGTCGCCCGCTGCTCGCCGCGCGAGTCCCGGATCCCCTACGGCACCATCACCCAGCTGCTGGGCACGTTGTGCCGCCCGTCGCGGATCGGCGCCCTCGCGTCCGGCATCGGCCCCACGAGCCGGCCCACGGACACCGTCGCCCGTATGTGCGACACGCTGCTGGCGCTGTCGGCCGGCAGACCCGTGCTGCTGGCCGTCGACGACCTGCATCTCGCCGACCCCGACTCACTGCGCCGGCTCGTCGGCCTCGCCCACCGCGCCCTACAGGGCGCCGTCCTCGCCGTCTCCACCTCCCCCGTGCCCGTCCGTCAGGTCTTCGACGCGGCCGCGGCCGTCGCGGAGCACTCCTATCCGGCGCGCACCCTGACCCTCGATCCGCTCACCACCGCCGAGGCACGCGACCTGGTCGAAGCCCGGGTGGGCCACCCGGTGGAGCGGACCGTGCTCACCGTGGCCGGCATCGCAGGCTGGTCCCCCGCGGTCCTGCACGCCGTGGCCGACCGGATCACCGCGCTGGGCCGCCCCCTGGACACCGACGCCGTGCCGCAGCTCGTCGCCGCCGCCCGTACCGCGTGGTCCACCCGCGCCCTGACGACCGTGCAGGGCTTGCCGAAGAGTGCCCTGGCCCTGCTGCGCGCCACGGCCGTCGGCGGCCACCCCTCGGAGCCGACCCGGCTGGCGGCCCTGGCCGGCCTCGACGACGTCGCCTTCGCCGACGCCGTGGACATGCTGCGGGCCTGCGGGCTGCTCACCGACACCGACTTACCCCGGCTGCGTCATCCCTGGTTCGCCGATGACGTCCTGGCGGGCATGACCGGGCCCGAGCGTGACCGTCTGCTCCGCCGCGCGGCGGCACCGCACGGCGAGGAGGGCACCCGCGGCGACACCGCCGCCGAGCCGCACGGTGACGTCCCCTGCCTCGTCCACCCCTGGACCACGTCCGGTTCCGCCTGCTCCGTACGCCCGCGGCAGGCAGCGGACACCGACACGGCATCCCTGCGGAACGCGCTGTGCGAGCCGGGGACCGAGACCGAGCGGGCCCGGCGGCTGATCCGTCTCGCCGCCGCCGAGGCCGTCACCGCCCCGCAGGCCGCCGACGGCAGGCTGCGCCAGGTGATGCTGCGCCACCTCACCCGCGAGACATGGCCTCATGTGCTGTACGCCGCGGATCTGCTGCTCAGCCGCGGCGACGCGGAGACGGCCCGCTGGGCGATCGCCGACGCGCATCAGCGGGCGCTCACCACGATCCCCGACGACGAGCTGCGTCCGCTGCGCGCCCTCGGCAGGCTCGCCCACAAGGAGAAGGGCGGCCTGCCGCTCGTCGCGCCGCCGCCCGCGCACTCCGACCGCCCCGGTCACCCCGCCCAGTCCGCCGTACTGGCCTGGACCCTCGCCACCCGGGGCGACGACCGGCCCCGGGCCCTCGAACTCGCCCGCGCGGCGCTCGACGAGCCCGCGGCCGTGCCTTTCATGTGCCGTATCGCCGCGGCCCGGGCCCTGCTGTGCGCGGACGATGTCCCCGCCGCGCTCGGCCGACTGGCCGCCGTCGCCGCGGACGCCCGGCGCGACAACGCTGTCGCGGCGGCGGCCCAGGCTTTGCTGAGCCTCGCCGAGGCGGAGGTCCGGCTCGGCCGCGGCGAGGAGGCGCTGCGCGAACTGACCGCCGCCACCCGGGCCCTCCCGCTCGCTTCGTGGCACGGCCTCCTCGCGCCCCGGCTCGCGGCCGCCGAGATCCTCGCGCTGATCCGCTGCGACCGCCTGGAGGAGGCCCGGCGCGCCTCGGCGGAGGCGGCCGGGACCCGGCCCGAGGGCCACAGCGTCACCGCGGCCTTCCTGTTGTACGCCCGCGCCGAACTCGCCCTCATCGACGGGGACGCCGCCCGGGCCCTGCTGTTTCTTGAGGAGTGCGGGCGTGTGCTGCGGGCCAAGCGCTGGCGCAACCCCATGCTCCTTCCGTGGCGCGGCGTCGCGGCCGTCGCCCACCATCTGCTCGGCGCCCCCGCCACCGCGGACGACCTGCTCGCCAAGGAGCTGGGTGTCGCCGAACGCTGGGGGACGGTGGGTGCCTTCACGGAGCTGCGCGCCGGCACCCTTGCGGCACTGGCCCGAAACGGCGTCGAGATCCCGTGGACCGCAGGCCCCGGCCGCCTCCCGACCGCCGCCGAGGAATCCGGCCCCGAACCGGACCCGCTGACCCCGTCCGAGTGCGAGGTGACCGCCCTGGTGGTCGATGGTCTGGCCAACCGTGAGATAGCCCGCCGGCTCGGCCTGGCCACCCGTACCGTCGAGCTGCGGCTCACGCACGTCTACCGCAAGCTCGGCGTCAAGGGGCGCGCCGCCCTTGTCGCCCGGCTGCGCAGCGGGCGGGAGGACGGCTGATCCATGCTGCTGGAGCGCGACCGGGAGCTGACCGTCCTGGACGACGCGGTCGCCGACGCCCGTGCGGGCAGCGGTGTCCTCGTCCTCGTCGAGGGCGGCACCGGCAGCGGCACCACGGCGCTGCTGAACCGGCTGGCCGACCGGGCCGGCACGGCCGGTGCCCTGGTCCTGCGCTCGGCCGGCACCCCCGGTGAACGCGCCGTCCCGTTCGGCGTGCTGCGCCGGCTCGTGCTCCCGCTGGTCGCCGAACGCGACCTGCCCGCCGACCTGGTCGTCTCCGCTCCGCACCTGTCCCCTGGCGGCGGCCACACGGGCCCGGAAGGCGCCGCCGGGGCCGCCGTCCGGGCCGACACGCTGCACTGGCTGCACATCCTGTTCGCGGGTCTGAGCGCCGAGCGGACGGTGGTGCTCGCCGTCGACGACCTGGGCTGGGTCGACGCCGACTCCCTGGAGGCGCTCGCCCATCTCGCCGCCCGCCTGGCCGGTCTGCGCATGCTGCTGGCCGTGGTCCGCAAGGACGGACTCGGTGTTCATGACCCGCTGGTGCGCGAGATCTCCGCCGCCGCCACCCATCAGATCCGGGTCCGCGGACTGTCCCGCGACGGCACGGCGGCGCTGGTGGCCCGTCAGCTCGGGGCGGACTGCCCCGACGAGTTCGGCCGTACCTGTCACGACGTCACCGGAGGCCGGCCCAAGGACCTGCGGGTGCTGTGCGACCGGGCCAGGCTCAGGCGCCTGGGCGCACCCCACTGGCGCACCCAGCGGCTGCGGGAGCTCGGCGAGTCGCTGCGCCGCGAGCGGCTGTTGTCGCTGCTGCGCCGTGAGCCCGTCCTCGCCGTCTTCCTCAAGGCGACCGCCGTGCTCGCCGAGCAGGCCAGCGAGCCCCTCGTCGAACGGCTGGCGGGGCTGAGCCGGGGGCAGTGCGCTCACGCCCGTGAGGTGCTCGCCCATGGCTGGCCGCCGGTCGACGGCCAGGGCGAGGCCGCGCACACCGGCGCGGCATGTGCGGTCGTCCTCCAGGCCATGGGGGACGAGGAGAGTTCGCGCCGCCATCGGCAGGCCTCCGCGCTGCTCGACGCGTCCGGCGCCGGACCGGAGGAGGTGGCCCTCCCGCTGCTGCACGTCGGCCGGCTCGGCGACGCGTGGGAGATCCATCAGCTGCGTGCCGCGGCGGCGGCCGCCCGCCGCCGGGGCGCACCGGAGACGGCCGTGCGCTATCTCGGCCGCGCCCTCGTCGACGTGGCCGCCGCCAGCCATGTCCGCGCCGAGTTGCTCTATGAACTCGCGGTCACCGAGCTGGATCTCAACTCCCCGGCCGCGGGGCGCCACTTCGTGCAGGCGGCGCGGCTCATGCCCGGGCTGCGGCGGCGCGCCGAGGTCGTCTCCAGCGCCCCGATGGGCATCGTGCGCGGCGATCCCGAGGTCGCCGCGCTGGTCCGCGAGACGGCCGCGGCGGTCGGCACTCCCCGCGAGGACGATCAGCAGGGCAGATACCTCGCGATGCGGCTGGAGGCGCGGGCCCGCTACGCCGGTCTCCAGGACCCGGACCTGGTGCGCTCGGCGGCGGGCCGGCTGCGGGAGCTCGGCGAGCACGGCCACGACGCCTCGGCGGCCGAGCGTGAACTGCGTACGGTCCTGGTGTTCACGGCCGCCATGGACGGGCGGGTCGACCATCGCTTCGTGGCCGGTACGACCCGGCAGGTCCTGGAGGAGGAGCCCGCGCACACCGCGCTGGCCGGGCTGGCGCTCGAACTGCTGCCGCCGGTGCTCTACTGCACGGACACCCCGCACCTCGCCACGTCCTGGCTGGACGCCGCCGGGCTGCACGCCTCGCAGGAGGACGACCGGGTGACGACGTCCCGGATCGAGGCGGTGCGCGCGCTCATGCGGATCGCCCGGGGCGAGGTCGGCCCGGCCCGGGAGTACGGCGTCCGTGCCCTCGCGGCGGCCGGGGGCGCGACGCACGGGGACCGGGCGGAGCTCACCATGGTCCTGGGCTGTGTCGCCCTCGAACTCGACGACACCGAGATCGCCGAGCGGGTGCTCGATCCCGCCCGACCGCAAACCGACCTGTGGCTGTTCGCCAAGTACGGGGCGCTGAACGGCATGCTCGCGGAAACGCGCGGGGACCTGCCGGTGGCGCTCGCCCATTACCTCGACTGCGCCCGCGTCCTGGAGCGCGCCGGGTGGGTGAACCCGGCGTTCGCGCACTGGCAGGTGCGGGCCGCGCTGGTCCAGCACCGTATGGGCCGCACCGCGGAGGCCCTCGCCGCGGCCCTGACCCACCATGAGCGCGCCCGGATCTGGGGAGCGCCGAGCACGCTCGGCCGGGCGCTGCGGCTGCTCGGCGTCGTCACCGGCGGTCCGCGCGGCGTCGAACTGCTGCGGCAGGCCGTCGCCGTGGTCGAGACGGAGGGCAGCCGCCTCGAATTGGCGCGCGCCCTGATGGAGTTGGGCCGACGGCTTCAGGAGGCGTCGGCCCCGGAGGGCGACCGGCTGTTCCGGCGCGGTCGTCGGCTGGCCGCCGAATTGATCAACGCGTCGGCCGACGCCGGGACCGGCACCAACGCCCGCTCGGCACGGGCACTCGCGGCCGGACTGACGCCGGCCGAGACAAGGGTGGCGCAGCGGGCGGCACGCGGTCTGAGCAACCGGGAGATCGCGACGGAACTCGAAACGAGCCTACGGGCCGTGGAAAGACACCTGACGAGCTCCTACCGTAAATTACGTGTTACCGGCCGGGAACAACTCGCCCGAGCCATGGCAATGGACGAGTCCCGCTAGTCTGCCCAGGGCGGCTCCGCGTCATGCCGCGGACCTGCGCGGAATTTTGTTCATTAAGTTCATGGCACATACCGCAATGCGGACCGAACCACCGCCGGCGGGCACCGCAGTCTTAGCGGTGAATAGGGGTCGATGCACCCTGTATGTCTTGACATGCATTTTCTTCCGATGCCAATGTCGTGGGTGAAGGTCATGAACGCTGAGAGAGAGCGGCCCACCCCCCATGAACAATGCAGGCCTGGACTCGGCAGAGATCATCCATTTAGCACTTTTCGAGCAGTCTGTTGTCTGCATCGCAAATCTCGATCTGGAATTCCGGATAAGGGAGGCCAATCGATCCTTCGCCCGTCAATTCGACTGGGCTCCCGGGCAGGGTGTGGGCAGGGACTTCTGCGAACTGCTGCATCCCAGTGTCCAGGGAAAGCTGAAGCACGAGTTGATCCGTCTGGCGGATGGTCAAAGTCCCCGGTTCGCCGACCGCTTGATCGCGCTGGGCGCGAATGACACCGTATTCCAGGCGGAGCTGACCGGAGTCGCCGTCCGGAGCGGCGGCGGCCGGGTCGACCGCATCCTGGTGCTGGTCGACCCGGACGAGCCCGGGACCGAAGCGCAGCTCGCCCATGCCCGGCACAAACTGTTCAGTCCGATGCACGCCCGCATTCTGGAGGGTGTCGCATTGGGAGAGTCGACCGTCCAGCTCGCCACGAAGCTCTTCCTCAGCCGTGGCGGAGTGGAATACCACGTCTCCTCGCTGCTGCGGAAGATGAAGGTGACCAACCGTCCGGCGCTGATATCGAAGAGCTATTCCCTGGGCGTCTTCGCCATCGGCCAGTGGCCGCCGCGGGTACGGCCGGAGTTCGTCTCCGACTGACCGCGGCGTGACGGTTTCACCTGGCGGGTCCGCGTTCCGCGGCGAGGACGGCCGCGAGTTCGCGGCGCCCCCGGATGCCGAGCTTGCGGTACACGCTCGTCAGGTGGAATTCCACGGTGCGCTGGGTGAGGAACAGGGCTTCGGCGATCTCCCGGTTGGTGGCTCCGCCGGCGGCCCGCTCGGCGACCTGGCGTTCCGATCCGCTCAGCGCGTCGGTCGGTGACCCGGTGCCGCGCCGCAGTCTGCCCCCGGCCGCGCCGAGCGCGGGTACGGCCCGGTCGATGAGGAGCCGGTCGCCGCAGAGTACGGCGATGTCGATGGCGCGGCGCAGCCGTTCCCGCGCGCTCTCGGCGTCGCCGCGCTCCAGCAGCCGCCGGCCCAGCAGATACTCGGCGTGCGCGTGTTCCAGACGGCCGGGGGTGCCGTCGAGGAGCCGGGTGGCCTCGGTCAGTTCGTCGATGCCGGTGTCGCAGGTGGTGAGGACGCCGCGGGCGACGGCGAGCATGCCCCGGGCGCGGGGCGTGCCCCACCGTCGTACGGCCGGTGCGACGCGGTCGACGACGTCCAGCCCCTCGCCGTGCCGGCCCAGTTCGGCGAGGAGTTGAGCGGCGTCGTACCACCAGGGGGCCAGCACGGGGTTGCCGATGCCCGCCTCGGCGAGGCTGTCGCCGCATCGCAGGAGGTGGCCGAGGGCTCCCTCGGGGTCGCCGAGCGCGGCACGGGTGCGGGCCCGGCTCATCATGTAGGTGTGCGACTCCAGCGCGAACTGGTCCACGCGGGGCCGCCGGATCAGGTCGAGCACCTCCTGGGCGCGGACGGCGTCACCGCGGCGGACCAGAACGTCCGCGAGGGTGCAGTGCGGGCCGACGGCGCTCTTCACGCGCAGGTCGCGGTGGACGAGATCGAAGGCGAGCTGCGCGTCCGCCAGTGCCTGTGCGATGTTGCCGGCCCACATGTGCACCTGGGCGCGGGTGGTGGAGACGAGGGCGCTGTTCCAGGCCTGGCCACGGTTCTGGGCGTGCTCCAGCAGGGCGGTGAGGACGGACTCGACGGGCTCGATCACATCGGCGAGGTAGAGGGTGAGGCTGGCACCGAGGGCACCCCAGCCGCCGAGGGAGAAGTCCCCGAACCGCAGCACCCGCTCGGCCGCGGGGACGAGTCCGGCGGCGGGGCGGCCCTCCAGGGTGCCGAGCGCGCAGAGCATGCCGAGCAGCATGCGTTCCTCGGCGGTCTCGCCGGGCGGCGGCACATGGTCGCGGAAGCGTTCGCTGACCCGGCGCACGGTGGACTTCTCGTCGAGCCCTGAGACCAGGGCCATCGCCTCCATGAGGGTGCGCAGCGCCTGTTCGTCCGGGGAGTCGCCGAGTTCGGACTCGGCCAGGGGCAGTGTCTCGCCCACCAGCTCGAAGGCGCGCAGCGAGTTCTGGGCGCCGAGGGAGGTGATGACGTACTGCTGCACGAGGCGGCAGCGCAGGCGCGGGTCGGTGACGAGGGACAGCGCGTGTTCCAGCCGGCTGAGTGCGGTGGGGTGGTCGGAGTGGGCGAGGACCCGGGCCGAGGCGGACAGCAGCTCGATGTCGTCGAGGTCGTGGCGCAGGGCGCGGGAGAGGTACTGGCCCGCGGTGGCGGGTGCGCCGCGCTGTTCGGCGCCGAGGGCGGCGGATCTGAGGACGGTGACCATCCAGGGCTCGGGTACCTCGGGGAGATGCATCAGCTGGACGGCGACCTGGTCGCTGGGGCACCCGGAGTCGTTGAGCAGACGTGCGGCGCGCTCGCGCAGGGCGAGGCGTTCCTCGGCCGGGGTGGCATCGAGTACGGCCTGGCGCATGAGGTCGTGGCGGTAGGCGAGGGAGTCGGGGCGTAACAGGCCGGCGGCGCACAGGGCGTCCACGGCGCCGGCGGCGGGGCCGGGGGTGGTGCCGGCGAGGGCGGCGACGGACTCGATGTCGTCGGACTCAAGGACCGCCAGCGCGGTCGCCACGGCGAGCCGTTCGGGGCCGAGCCGGTCGAGGTGGAAGCGGGCCACGGCACCGTGTCCGAGGCCGTCGCGGAGCGCGTCGGCGTCGAGTCCGGCGTCCGGGCCGCGTTCCCTCAGTTCGCGGAGGACGAGCTGGACCAGGAAGGGGGTGCCGCCGGTGAGTTCCATGCAGCGGGCGACGAAGCAGGCGTCGGGCGTGACGGGGAGGGCCGCGGCGAGCATGTCGTGCACGGCGTCGTCGGTGAGCGGCTCGACGTCGACGGTGAGGCAGGAGGCGGAGTCGGTCATCTCGTCCAGCACATCGGGGTGGGCGTGCTCGACCTCGGTGCGCAGGGTGAGGAGCAGGGCGACCGGGAGGCCCTCGGCCCGCCGCAGCAGGAAGGCGAGCCAGCGCAGGGACGCCTCGTCGCACCACTGGAGGTCGTCGACGGCGAGGATCAGGGGCCGTTCGGCGGCGAGCGAGTTGGTGAGCCAGTACAGGCCGTGCATGACGCCGTAGGCGTCGACGGGCCCGCCGTCGGGGGCGCCGTCGGGGGCGCCGTCCGTCGTCAGGGCGGGCAGGGCGAGTGCGGCGCTGCCGGCCGCCACCGCGCCGCCGCCGAGCAGCGGGTGCCGTGCGGGGTCGTCGGCGGTGAGGCCGAGCGGGGCGAAGAGTCCGCGTACGGCCTCGTAGGCGGCGCCGCCGCTCTCCTGGCACTTGACGGTGAGGACGCGGGCGTCGGTGCCCGGTTCGTCGAGGGTCGCCGTCATCAGCCGGGTCTTGCCGATGCCGGCGGGCCCGCGCAGCAGAACCGCGTTTCCACCGTCCGTACCGTGAAGGTGTTCGTGGATCAGAGTGAGTTCCAGGTCTCGGCCTACGAGCGTGGGCTCGTCGTCCGCCTTCAGGCCGGGGGATAAAGCCACCGCGTCTCCTGTACTGCCCCCGCCCGCAAGGGAGTTGACGGAGAGCCACAAACCGAATGACCGACTTTTGTCTGATGATAGGCACCCATTGGGGCACCCTTCGGCCACACGCGAACCGGTCGCACAGGGGACTTGAAACCCTTCGCACCTTCACGATCGCCAACGCGAATCCAGCTCCCCGGGTCACGCCGCCGGTCAGAGGGGGCCTACGGGAGCAACTTCGTCGGATGCTCCGGACGTCCGCGGCGAGGAAGATGAACGGGCGTCACATTCAACTGTGGTGCACTGCACATGAGTTGCCAGGTGAGGCGCCTACGCGGACCGGCTCCAGTGCGCCTCCAGTGCCGCGGCCACCTCGGCTGGCTTCTCCAGCACCGTCCAGTGGTTGCAGTCGAGTTTCAGGATCCGGGACGCCCGCAGCGCGGTTCCCAGCCGCTCGCCGAACTCGGTGGGGACGGCCGGGTCGCGCACTCCCCAGAACACCAGGGCGGGTGCGGTCGCGTCCGCCAGTGCCGGTTCCCATTCCGCCCCGACCGTGAGCGCGGAGCGGTAGAGCCTGAGGATGCTGTCCTTCATCGGCCCGTCCACATGGCCGGCCATCGCCTCGGCCGCCTCGGCGGGTACGTCGAAGCCGGTCACCAGGTCCTTGGCGAGGGACGTGGGCTCCAGCTCGGCCATGAAGCGGTCCCCCGCGACCCCGTCCTGCCAGATCCTGGCGAGCGGATGCCAGACGTACCGGGCGCTGACGGGGCCGTTGCCGCCGGCCCAGGTGCGCACCAGGTCGGGCCGTAGGGATGCGATGCGGGCGGTGAGCATGCAGCCCCAGTCGTGGCCGACGAGGTCCACGGGCTCGCCGACGTGTTCCAGGCGCTCGACGAGCCAGTCGACGTACTCCTCCTTGGTGGATCCGAAGCCGGGCGGCAGGTCCCCGCCGAAGCCTGGGAGGTCCCAGGCCTCCACGTCGGTGCGGGTCAGGTGGCGGCGGACGCGGGACCAGACGCGGTGGGTGTCGGGGACGCCATGGATCAGGATCGCGGGCACGGGCGGGTCCTTCCTGATGATGCGGGCCCTCCTGGTGGAGGGGCGCAGACGGACGCGCTGTGAACCTGCTCCGCCGCCCTGGTGCCGAACCGTATGAGACGTGGTTCACATATGCCTTGGTGTCACAGCTTTCGGTCGCGTCCGGTCATTGGTGTGTAGCCCGTCTCAACGGCAAGGAGAGAACACCGTGGAACCGCGTCTCGACTACTTCGGCAACCCCCTCGCGGGAAAGGTGCTGCGGCACATCAACACGGCCAGCAAGATCGTCTCGGACTCGACGCTGCCTGCCACGGTCCAGGAGCTGGTGAAGATCCGCGCCAGCCAGATCAACGGCTGCGGCTTCTGCACCGACATGCACACCAAGGACGCCGCCCACGCCGGTGAGAGCGCGCAGCGTCTGCACCTGGTCGCGGCCTGGCGGGAGGCCAAGGTGTTCACGGAGGCCGAGCGTGCCGCCCTGGAGGTCGCGGAGCAGGCCACTCGGATCGCCGACGCGGCCGGTGGGGTCACCGACGAGGCGTGGGCCGATGCCGCCAAGCACTTCGACGAGGAGCAGTTGGTGGCGCTGATCTCCCTGCTCGCCGTCATCAACGCCTACAACCGCATCAACGTCATCAACCAGCAGCCCGCCGGGGACTACCAGCCCGGCCAGTTCGGCTGACGTCCACGCCGCCCCGCCGTACTTCACGCGGCAGGCCGAGAGAGGTGGATCATGACGGGTGCCGACCGGAAACGTCATCTGTCGCCGATCCCGTCGAGCGGTGACACCTCGGCGGGGTTGCGCGCACTCCCCCGTCCCGTCGCCGTGGTGGTCGGCGCCGGTGGAGTGCTCGGGGCGGCGCATGTCGGGGTGGGATACGCGCTGGAGCAGCGCGGATTCGTACCGGACATGATCATCGGAACGTCGGTGGGCGCTCTGAACGGCGCCATCGCCGCCGCCCACCCCGACCGGGCGGCGCCGTGGCTGGACCAGGTGTGGAGCCGGCTGCGCCGCCGTGAGGTGTATCCGCTCGGCCATCTCCCGTCGCGGGCCAGTGTGTTCACCGATCGCGGTCTGCGCCGGCTGATCGCCCGGTCCGGACTGCCGTCGCGGATCGAGGAGTTGGCGGTGCCGTTCACCGCGGTGGCCATGGACCTGGGCACCGGCGCTCCGGCACTGCTCGACCACGGGGACCTGGCGTCCGCACTGCTGGCCAGCGCGGCCATCCCGGGCATGCTGCCGCCGGTGGAGCGGGAGGGCCGCACGCTCGTCGACGGCGGAGTGATCGCGTATGTGCCGGTCCTCGCCGCCCTGAAGGCCGGGGCGGCGAGCGTGGTCGTGGTGGCGACCGGGCCGGAGAGTTCACCGCTGCGCCCCGTCGGTCCGCTCCGCCGGGCGGGCGCGGTCGCCGCCCGGGCCGGAATGCTGTTGCTGCACCATCAGATCGAGCGCGATCTGCGCGAGGTGTCCCGGCACATCCCGACCGTCGTGCTCCCCACCGGCATCGAGTCCTGGCCCGCCCCGTGGGACTTCGGTCATGCGCGGCGGCTGATCAGCACCGCGGAGCTGACCGCGGGGCGCTTCCTCGACGGACTGGGCGTCGACGGGCCGGGCCTGTACCGGGCCGAGGACCCCGCGGCGACGCCCGCCGGTCCCGGCGGGACATCGACTTCTCCTTCGGCAATGGAGGCCGGCCTGTGAGTACCATCGCGTTCCTCAACATCGGCATGCACGGGCACATCAATCCGACGCTGCCGATCGTGGCCGAGCTCGTCCGGCGCGGCCACACCGTCACGTACCACACCTCCCCGGCGTTCCGTCAGGAGATCGAGGCCACCGGCGCGACCGTTCGTCTCTACCCCGGCGGCGAGCAGCCGCTGCCCGATCCGCCGACGCCCCTCGGTCTGCTGGAGTCGCTGGCGAGCACCAGTCTGCGGCTGCTGCCCTCGGTGCTCGGCGATCTGCGCCAGGACCGGCCCGATCTGATCGTGCACGACAGTTCCTGTCTGTGGGGCGCGGTGGCCGCGCGTGAACTCGGGGTGCCGGCGGCATCGTCGTTCACCACGTTCGCGTTCAACCGGCAGGTCCCCAGCCCCACCCGCGGCTCGTGGGAGCTGTTGGCCGCGGCACGCAGCCAACCCCGCGCCTTCCTGGACTACTTGCAGGCCCGCGGTGAGCTGCACCGGCGGTTCGACGCGCATGGGCTGCCACTCTTCGACCTGCTGAACATCCGTCAGCCGCTCAATCTGGTCTACACGTCGCGGGCGTTCCAGCCCGCCGTGGAGACCTTCGAGGAGTCCTACCGTTTCGTCGGTCCGAGCATCGGCGCCCGCCCGGCCGATCCGTCGTTCCAGGCCGACCGGCTCAAGGATCCGGTGCTGTACGCCTCGCTCGGCACCGTATTCGGCGCCGACCCGCAAGTGCTGCGTACGTTCGCCACCGCGCTCGCCCCGCTGGGCGGCACCGTGATCGTCTCCACCGGGCAGACCGACCCCGACGCACTGGGGCCGTTGCCCGCCCATGTGCTCCCGCTGCGTTTCGTACCGCAGCTGGAGGTGCTGGACCGGGCGGCGCTGTTCATCACCCACGGTGGAATGAACAGTGTCAACGAGGCCCTGTACGCCGGGGTCCCGCTGCTGGTGGTCCCGCAGGGCGCCGACCAGCCGATGACCGCGAGGCGCGTCGTCGAACTGGGCGCGGGGCTGTCGATCCGTACCGAGGACGTGACCAAGGGCTCCGTACGGGCCCTCGCCCGGCGTCTGCTGCACGAGCCCGGGTTCCGGGACGCCGCGACCGCCCTGAAGACGGCCCAGCGCGACGCGGGCGGCTATCGCGGCGCCGCCGACGCCCTCGAAGGGTATGTGCGGTCGGCCGGCCGGGCCCGCCCCTCGGTGCCCGCCGATCCGGGACGGCGGGGCTGAGCCATGACCGCCCTCGTCGTGGTGCTGCTGTTGCTCGCCGGGCTGTCGGAGGCCGCCGGGCGCATCCTGCCCCTGCTGGCGCGCCGGCCCGGTATGCCCCGGACACTGGTGATCGGGCTGCTGCTCGGGGCCGGGCTGGTCGAGGCCGCGGTGTTCGCGCTCTGGCCGCTGACCGCCTGGACGCTGGCCGAGGTGGCGGGGTCCGCTCCCGCGGCGGGCGACGGGCTGGAGTGGACGCCGGGCCTGGCCGCGCCGCTGCTGCTGAGCGCCGTGCTCGCGTTCCCGCTGCTCGGACCCCTGCTCCATCTGCTGCTGTTCGTGGGCGTCGGTGCCTCTCTGGCCGGTCCGCTCGCGACGGCGACCGACCTCGGCTGGTGGGGCGCCGCCGGCTGTGTGGCCGCCGCCGGGGCCGGACTCGGCATCGCCGTGGAGGCCGTGCGCCGGCTGGTCGTGCGGCTCAGCACGCCCCGTACACCGGAGCCGGTGTCATGAACGACTTCCTGCTCTGGGCCTGCGTGCTGGGACCCGTCCTGCTCGCCGAAGGGCTGCTGGCCCGCTACGAGGTGCTGGCCTACGGCGCCGGATTCCGGCACCCCGTCACCGAGCTCCCCGAGGGTGTGCCCTACGCGCGGGGCGCCGCCGCCGACGCTCCCCCGGAGGCCTACCTGGTCTATCTGGACGGCATCGGCAAGCGCCGCGTCCGTGACACCCGGGACGGCGGCCAGCTGGTCAGGGCCGTGCTCGCCGGGGCGCCGGAGCTGCGGGTCCTCGGCCAGGTGCAGCCGTACTCACCACTGGCCGACCCGCTCGCCGACCGCCCGGTGTGGGCGTGGCTGCGCCGGCACATCGGTCTGCTGCTGTTCCTGCACAACGTCATGCAGGTCTTCGTCGCCGCCGACCACCGCTACCGCCCGCTGTACAACCGGGCCGTCGGCTCCCAGATCGCCACACAGTTGCAGCTGGCCGGTTATCGGCCCGACAGCGGTGTGCCGGTCGCGCTGCTCAGCTACAGCGGTGGCGCACAGGTCGCCACCGGCGCGGTCGACGAACTGCACGCCCGGCTGCGCTGCCCGCTCGTGGTGCTCACGCTGGGCGGGTTCCACAACGGCGCCAACGACGTCTCCCGGGCCGAGCGGGTGCACCAGCTCACCAGCGCCTACGACCGGATCGAGCGGGTCGGCACCTGGATCTTCCCGCAGCGCTGGCGGCTGTTCCGCGGCAGCGGCTGGAACCGCGCCCGGCGCGCCGGGAAGATCACCGTGCACCGGCTCGACCCGGCCACGCACCTCGGCCCGCGCAGCTACATCAGCCCGGAGCAGCGGCTGCCCGACGGGCGCAGTCATCTCGACCGCACGGCCGACACGGTGATCTCCCTCATCCGCGCCCGGCACGACGCGACGACGCCCTGAACGGCGAGGTCAGCCGCCGTTCTCGTCCAGTCCGGCGACCAGGCCGCGCAGGAGGGGGCCGTACTCGGGGTGGGCGAGGGCGGAGGCCATCTGGGCGACCAGGTAGTCGGCGGGGTTGCCCGTGTCGTACCAGCGGCCCTTGATGACCTGGCCGTAGACGGCGCGGGTGGCGGCGTAGGCGTTGATGGCGTCGGTCAGATAGACCTCGCCGGTGCGGTGCTCGTACCACCGGCGGGTCTGCTCGCGCAGTTCGTCGACGATGCCCGGGGTGATCACATAGCCGCCGATGGCCGCGTACGACGAGGGGGCGGCGGTGGGTTCGGGCTTCTCGACCAGACCGGTGATGCGCAGCTGGCCGTCGCCGAGGTCCTCCTTGACGATCGGCACGCCGTAGCGCTGCGACTCGGTGGGGTCCATCGGCAAGAGGGCCAGCACCGGGCAGCCGGTCTGCTCGTAGGCGCGGATCAGCTGCTGGGCGCGGGGCACCTCGGCCACGAAGACGTCGTCGGGCCATAGCACGAGCACGGGTTCGTCACCGAAGGAGCGGGCTGCGTTGAGCACCGGGGTGCCGTTGCCGTACGGGCCGTACTGGTCGAGGTAGGTGATGTGGCCCTTGCGGGCCAGCTCGGCTACCTCCTCGACGGCGTCGGCGTAGCCCGTCTTGCCGTCCGCGCGGAGCTGTTCGACGAGGGCGGGGTTGGGGCGGAAGTGCTCCTGGATGAGGCTCTTGCCGCCGGACACCACGATGGTGATGTCGGTGATGCCCGAGTCCACCAGCTCACGCACGGTGTGCTCGATGACCGGCTTGTCGCCGACCGGCAGCATCTCCTTCGGTGTCGCCTTGGTCAGGGGCAGCAGTCGGGAGCCGAGTCCGGCGGCGGGGATCACAGCCCTGCGGATCGTCGGGGACATGGCATCTCTCTCGGTCGGTCGGCGCACCGCACCGGCGGGCGCGGCACGCTCCGACGCTATCAACGCCTGTCGTAGCCCTGCCGATCGCCCGGTGGCCGTCACGGTGAACCCACTGTCACAACCGGACCGTCCGAGCGGTCTATATCTATATGCCCCCTTTCCCGCAAGACGTCACTGTTGACCCTCCGGGTCCGGAATCGCGGGACGCCTACGAGGTCAGTGCCGAGTTCTACGACATCCTCCAGGCGGACCAGGACCGGGCCCGGGTCCACCGGTTCTACGGCCGCGACGTCCGCGCCGCCCGCCGGGGCGTCCTGGACGTCGGCGCCGGCACCGGACGGGTCACGCTGATGAGCCTCGCCGAGTCGCGGGCCCCGGTGCATGCCGTCGAGCCCGCGCGGTCCATGCGGTCGCTGCTGATGACGCGGCTGGCGGCGCTGCCCGTGGACATGAGGACCCGCGTCACCGTGCATCCGCACGGGCTGGACGAGGCCGCGCTGCGGGCGGTGGCCGACGTGGCGATATGCCACAACACCATCGGCTGTCTGCCCCCGGCCTCGCGGCGCGCCCTGTGGTCCGCGGTCGCCCGCGCGCTCGTGCCCGGCGGGGTGCTCCTCGTCCACCTCCCGCCCGACCGGCTCCCCCGTGCCGAGTCGACGCATGTCCTGCCGGCCCAGAAGGTCGGGGAGCACGTGTACGGAGGGCGCATGGTGATGTCGGCCGACGCGGACCGGATCCGGACGCGGTTCGACTACTGGGTGCGGGGCGCGAAGGGCGTTCTACGCGAGTACACCGAGACGTTCTGGATGTGGCCGGCCTCCCGTGCGGAGGTGGCCGGGGAGCTCGCGGGGTCCGGGTTCGTCCCGCTGCCCGAGCGGGCCGATCCCGCCGTGCTGGCCGTGCGGCTCGGGCGGGCCCGACGGGCGCCTCGCGCGGACCGGCCCGGCGGGGTGCGCCGGGGTGCCCGCTTGTAGCCTGGTCGCCCAGGACCGGAGGGAGCGTCGATGCGCGCCGAGGACGACACGAGCTCCCTCGACCGGGCGGCAGAGCTGTTCATCGCGGCCCGCCCCCAGCTCTTCGGCATCGCCTACCGCATCCTCGGCAGTGCCGTGGAGGCCGAGGACATCGTCCAGGAGGCGTGGCTGCGGTGGCAGAACACCGACCGCGCCGAGGTCAGGGAAACGGCCGCCTTCCTGACGACCGTCACCTCCCGGCTGGCGATCAACCTCGCCCAGTCCGCCAGGATGCGACGCGAGTCGTACACCGGGCCCTGGCTTCCGGAACCGGTCGACACCCGTGCCGATCCGCAGCTCGGTGCGGAGCGGGCCGAGGCGCTCGACATGGCGGTGCTCCTGCTCCTGGAGAAGCTCAACCCCGTGGAACGGGCGGCCTATGTGCTGCGGGAGGCCTTCGACTACCCGTACCGGCGGATCGCGGAGATCCTGGAGACGAACGAGGCGCACACGCGCCAGCTGGTGACCCGGGCCAGGAAGCACCTGGCTGCGGAACGCAGGAAGCCGGTTGACTCCACCGCGCACCGGCGCCTGCTCGAGGTCTTCCTCGACGCGGCCCGCACCGGCAGCCTCTCGGTGCTGGAGGACGTCCTCGCGCAGGACGTGGTCAGCTACTCCGACGGCGGCGGGATCCGCGGGGCGTCCAGGATCCCGGTCGTGGGACGTCTGCGGGTCTCCAAGTACCTCGCCGCCTTCGCCCCTCGGTTCTGGCCCCCGACGGAGGTCCGCTGGGTCGAGGCCAACGGCAGGCCGGCCGTCCTCGTGTCGGCCGGGGGGAACCCGGTGGCCCTGCTCTGCGTCGACGCGTCCGAGCGGGGTATCGAACGCGTCATGTGGGTCATGAACCCGGCCAAGCTGGAGCCCTACGTGGAGTCGCTGACCGATTGACGCCGGTCATGCCGGTGCCGGCGGTTGTCACAGCCTCGGTGACTAGTCGGTCAACCAGTTGTCCCGACCGACGGGAACCCCGCTACGAGGCAAAGGTGCATCGAACATGAGCGAGCCGTTCCGGTTGCCCGATCTGTCCACCGAGAAGGACTACGTCGGAGAGTCCTTCGCCCCCATCTACACCACCACGGTGACGGTGAGCGGCGGACCGGCGAGTCACGGACGGGCCTCGGGCCGGGCGCGCTCGGCGGACGGAGTCCTCGACCTCGATCTGCGCATGCCCGCCGAACTGGGCGGCGACGGCCGGGGGACGAACCCCGAGCAGCTGTTCGCGGCCGGTTTCGCCGCGTGTTTCCACGGCGCGCTGAGCCTGGTCGCCCGCCAGGAGGAGCTCGACCCCGCCCCGGTCACCGTGGAGGCGACGGTGGCCTTCGGGCGGGACCCGGACGACGGCGGCTATCTGCTGCACATCGACCTGGTGGTCAGGTGGCCGGACATCGACCCCGAGATCGCCGCCCCACTGCTGGAGAAGGCCGACTCGCTGTGCCCGTACGCGAGGATGGCCTGGCGGGGGACGCCGACGACCATCACCCTGGCGTCCTGACGGGCAGCGTCGCGTATCTCAGCGGTGGAGTTCGATCCGCAGGGGCAGATCGTCAAGGAAGTCCGTCCCGGGCGCCCGCGTCGTCGCCGGGGCGGTGTCACAGAAGCGGGAGCTGCGCGGTCTGACGGGTGACCCCCGGACATCCGACTCGCCCCGCGCGAGCTTCTGAGACGAGGACCCCATGAGCACTTTCGTGATCGTCGGCGGCGGTCTCGCCGCGGGCAAGGCCGCGGAGGCACTGCGGGAGCACGGCCACGGCGGCCGGATCGTCATCATCGGGGACGAGCGGGAGAAGCCATATGTGCGGCCGCCGCTCTCCAAGGGCTATCTGCTGGGCAAGGAGGAGCGCGACTCGATCTTCGTGCACCCCGACGACTGGTACCGGGAGCACGAGGTCGACCTGCTGCTCGGCACCCGCGCGGGCGCGATCGACCCGCGCGCACGGCAGGTGGCGCTGGAGGACGACAGCCGGCTCTCCTACGACAAGCTGCTCCTGGCCACCGGCTCCTCCCCGCGACGGCTGACCGTACCGGGAGCCGACCTCGACAACGTGCTGTATCTGCGCCGGGTGGAGGACAGCGAGCGGCTCAAGTCCGCCTTCGCGGCGGGCCGAAGGATCGTCGTGATCGGCGCCGGCTGGATCGGGCTCGAAACCGCGGCGGCCGCCAGGACGGCCGGTGCCGAGGTCACGGTCCTCGAACACTCCGCGCTGCCGCTGCTGAAGGTGCTGGGGCGGGAGGCGGCCGAGGTGTTCGCCGCGCTGCACACCGACCACGGCGTCGAGCTGCTGCCCGAGGTGCGGGTGGACTCGCTGACCGGGACCGACAGCCGGGTGACGGGCGTACGGCTCACCGACGGCAGACAGCTGCCCGCGGACGCCGTGGTCGTCGGCATCGGCATCACGCCCAATGTGGGGCTCGCCGAGCACGCGGGGCTCGAGGTGCGCGACGGCATCGTCACCGACGAGCGTCTGCGGACCTCGGTGGCCGACATCCACGCCGCCGGCGACGTCGCCAACGCCTATCACCCGCTGCTCGGCCGCCATCTCCGGGTCGAGCACTGGGCCAACGCCCTCAACCAGCCCGAGGTGGCCGCGCAGAGCATGCTCGGCAAGGACGCCGTCTACGACCGGCTGCCGTACTTCTACACCGACCAGTACGACCTCGGCATGGAATACACGGGATACGCGGAGCCGGGCGGCTACGACCGCGTCGTGTTCCGGGGAGACGTGGCGGGGCGCCGCTTCGTCGCGTTCTGGATGGCGGGCCGGCGGGTGCTGGCCGGGATGAACGTCAATGTGTGGGACGTCATCGACCGGATCCGCGCGCTCGTGCTCTCCGGCGCCGACGTCGACGACGCGCTGCTGGCCGACCCTGACGTGCCGCTGGACCGCGTCCTGCCGTGACGCCGTGGGTGTCACAGAAACACCGGCTGCCCTGTCGTAGTGAGTGACAACCTTGGCGATCGGAGTGGACCGTGGCTATCACCGAACAACGTCTTTCCACCATGGTGCTGGTGATCGGCACCGGCGGTGCCGGGCTGCGCGCGGCGATCGAGCTGGCCGAGGCCGGTGTGGACGTCCTCGCCGTCGGCAAGCGCCCCAAGGACGACGCCCATACGGCACTCGCCGCCGGAGGCATCAACGCCGCCCTGGCCACCATGGATCCCGAGGACAGCTGGCAGCAGCACGCCGCGGACACGATCAAGGAGAGCTATCTGCTCGCCGACCCCCGCACGGTCGAGATCGTCACCCAGGGCGCCGCCCGGGGCATCGACGACCTGGAGCGGTACGGCATGGACTTCGCCCGTGAGGAGGACGGCCGTATCTCCCAGCGGTTCTTCGGGGCGCACAAGTTCCGTCGGACCGCGTTCGCCGGGGACTACACGGGGCTGGAGATCCAGCGCACCCTCATCCGGCGCGCCCAGCAGCTCGACATCCCGGTGCTGGAGGGCGTCTACATCACCCGGCTGCTGGTGCACGACGGCGCCGTGTTCGGTGCCTACGGCTTCGACCTCGCGAGCGGGCGGCGCTATCTGATCCAGGCGGACGCAGTCATCCTCGCCGCGGGCGGCCACACCCGCATCTGGCGGCGCACCTCCTCACGCCGCGACGAGAACACCGGCGACTCCTTCCGACTGGCCGTGGACGCCGGGGCCCGGCTGCGTGACGCCGAGCTGGTCCAGTTCCACCCCTCCGGGATCATCGAGCCGGAGAACGCCGCCGGAACCCTGGTCAGCGAGGCCGCCCGGGGTGAGGGCGGGATCCTGCGCAACGCCCTCGGGGAACGGTTCATGGCCCGCTACGACCCCGAGCGGATGGAGCTGTCCACCCGCGACCGCGTCGCCCTCGCCTCCTACACGGAGATCAAGGAGGGGCGGGGCACCCCCAAGGGCGCCGTATGGCTCGATGTCTCCCACCTCCCCCGGCACACGATCATGAGCCGCCTCCCCCGCGTCTATCAGACGATGCTCGACCTGCAGATGCTGGACATCACCCGCGAACCCATCGAGATCGCGCCCACCGCCCACTACTCGATGGGCGGCGTATGGGTACGCCCCGAGGACCACAGCACCGACGTACGGGGCCTGTACGCCATCGGTGAGGCGTCCAGCGGGCTGCACGGCGCCAATCGCCTCGGCGGGAACAGCCTGATCGAGCTGCTGGTGTTCGGCCGTATCACCGGGCAGGCGGCGGCCGCCTACTCACAGTCCCTGACCACGCAGCACCGCTCGGCGGCGGCCATCGCCGAGGCCCGCGCGGAGATCGACGATCTGCTCGCCGCCGACGGGCCGGAGAACGTACGCGCGCTGCAACGCGCCATCCGCAACACCATGACGGAGCACGCGGGCGTCGTACGGGACGAGGAGGGCCTGCGCGCCGGGCTGGCGGAGCTCGCCGTGATCGAGAAGCGGATGGCGGACGTCGGCGTGCACCCGGACATCGCCGGCTATCAGGACCTCGCGCACGCCTTCGACCTCAAGGCCGCCGCCCTGGCCGCACGGGCCACGCTCGAATCGGCCCTGGAGCGCCGTGAGACCCGTGGCTGCCACAACCGCAGCGATTACCCGGACCTGGATCCGGCCCTGCGCGTCAATCTGGTGTGGTCCCCGACGGCCGGAGTGACCCATGAGGAAATCCCGGATGTGGCGGACGAGATCTCCGCTCTGATGCAGGAGGTCTCGACCGAGGGAAAACTCGTCGAATAGGACCTGTCACAAACAGCACCCCTGCCCTGTCTCTCCTAAAGCAGAGCGAATGAATCTCTGATCTCCGCAATCTCCGCAATCTCCGAGAGGAATCCGTCATGAAGGTCCTAGTGATCGGTGGTACCGGGCTCATCGGCTCGAAGCTGGTCGGCAAGCTGGCCGAGCACGGGCACGAGGCGGTCGCGGCCGCGCCCAACACCGGCGTCAACACCCTGACGGGCGAGGGCCTCGCCGAGGTCCTGAAGGACGCGTCGGTCGTGGTCGACGTCTCCAACTCCCCGTCGTGGGAGGACGAGGCCGTCATGGACTTCTTCCGGACCTCCACCACCAACCTTCTCAAGGCGGAGGCCGAGGCCGGTGTGACGCACCATGTCGCGCTGTCCGTGGTCGGCACCGACCGGCTCCAGGAGAGCGGGTACTTCCGGGCCAAGCAGGCGCAGGAAGAGCTGATCAAGGCGTCCGGCATGCCCTACTCGATCGTCCACGCCACCCAGTTCTTCGAGTTCATCAAGGGGATCGCGGACATCTCGACCGACGGTGACACCGTGCGCCTGGCCCCGGCCAAGTTCCAGCCGATGTACTCCGACGACGTGGCCGCGGCCGTCGGCCGTACCGCGGTCGGCACGCCGGTCAACGGCCTGGTGGAGATCGCGGGCCCCGAGGTGTTCCAGCTGGACGAGCTGATCCGCGAGACGCTCGCCGCCAAGAACGACCCCCGCACGGTCGTCACGGACCCGAAGGCCCCGTACTCCGGTGCCCAGCTGCAGGAGACCACGCTGCTGCCGGGACCGGACGCGCAGATCGGGGACACCAAGCTGTCCGACTGGCTCGCGCGGCAGCAGTAGAAAGCAATGAGACGGCCCCCGTCCGCGGACGGGGGCCGTCTCATTGGCTCATTCATCAATTCCGTCTCATTCGCGCGGGAAATTCAGTTCGACGGAAATCGCTATACGCTCACTCCGCGCGCCGCGTCCGTGGAGAGCACCGCTTCCAGGGGCGCGAGGTGCCCGTACTGGGCCGCCGCGAGGAAGGCCTGCACCAGCCGCCGATGCGCGACGGAGTCCACGGGCTGCCGGGGACGGTTCCCGGCCAGCCGCTCCTGAGCCCGTACGACCTGCTGTCTGGTGTTGGCGACGCCGATGCCGAGCAGCTCGGAGATCCGGCCGTACGGATAGCCGAAGCCCTCCCGCAGCACGTACGCCGCACGCTGTCTCGGCGTCAGCGTCTCCATCAGCAGCAGCACGGCGCCCTCGGCGGCGTCGTGCCGCTCCGCCACCGCTTCCGGTGTGGCGTCGAGGTCCGCCGGCTCCGGCAGCCAGGGACCGGCGCAGGACTCCCGGCGCTTCCAGGCGGACTGCACGAGGTTGATGGCCAGCCGGGCGGTGGTCGTCCTGAGCAGCGCCGACGGATTGCGTACGACCGTGCGGTCCAGCCGCTGCCAGCGCAGCCAGGCCTCCTGGATGACGTCCTCGGCCTCGCCCGGGTCCCCGACGATCCGATGGGCGATCTTGAGCATCCCGGGTCTGGCCTGGACGAACACCGACGTCGCCTCGTCCGGTACGGCCGTGGTACCGGTCCTCTCCCGGCTCGGCCCGGCTTTGACACCTTGCATGTCCACGACCGGCTCCTCGACTCGGTGGGCCAGCGGCTCCACAGCGGGCTGACTCCAACATCCCGCCATCGGCCGCGGTCCGCACCTCGCCGGGGGCCCGCCTCGGTGTGCGCCGTGATCCGGGCCGTTGTCACAGGTGCCGGGCCTGTCCGGTCTCACCTGGCAGGCGGACGCATCACGAGAGGGAGGTCGGGTCGTGGCGGGTGCGGATGATGCGGTGTCGCTGGTGGAGTTGCTGGATGAGCGGCGTCATCTGCTGGATGTGGCGTTCTGGATGGTGGGCGGTGCCCGTGAGGCCGAGCGTGTGATCGACGACGCGTACCGGCAGTGGTTCGAGATGTCGGACGCGGAGCGGGCCGGGATCGCCGATCCGCGGTCGTGGCTGGCCCGGGCGGTGGGGAGCATCTGTCTGGCCCGGTTGGCATCGCCCGGACGGGGCACAACCGCGGACGCTAGGGGGCGGGGGGTGACGGAGGAGGTCAGTGGTGTGCTGCTGGAGGCCCTGGACTCGCTGTCCCCGGCGGAGCGGGCCGCGTTCGTACTGAACGACGTGTTCGGGATGGCGCCTGGGGCGGTCGCCGACATCGTCCGGCAGAGCGAGCCGCGGTGCGCGGAGTTGGCGGAGCGCGCCCGGCGAAGTCTTCGGGAGCGGCGGGGCCGGCCGACGACGGTCGCGGAGCACGACGCGGTGGTGCGGGCGATGCGTGAGGCGTGTGCGGCCGAGGACGAGGGGACGTTGGCGTCGTTGCTCGCGGGCGACGCGACGGCGTTCTTCGACGGCGGCGGGAAGGTGCGGGCACTGGTCCGGCCGGTGCAGGGGGACGTCGGGGTGGCCCGGAGTCTGATGACCCTGCTCGCGCGGCATCCGCGGACCACGTTGGACACGCACTCGGTCAACGGGAGGACCGGGCTGGTGGTGCGGTACGGACGTCAGGTCGCCGCCGTCATCAGTCTCGATGTCGCCGGCCCACGGGTGGTGCAGGTCTGGGTCACGCTCAATCCCGACAAGCTCCGCGCCTGGAACCAGACCGACGACTTCGGCTGACCTGTCACAGAACGGGTCGCCGCCGGTCAGTTGAAGCGTCGGCACCCGGAGGAACGGAGACAGCGGGATGACGCATGTTGGACGTGGTGCAGGAGGTCTGGCTGCGGTGGCAGAAGACCGTACGCAAGATCGTGAGCCGGGCCCGTAAGCATCTCGGGGCCGACCAGCGGGAGACGGTGGACACCGTTGCCCACCGGCAGTTGCTCGACGCCTTCGTGTCGGCGGCGCGGAACGGCGATGTCGCTTCCCTCGAAGCCATTCTCACGCCGGACGCCGTCAGTCTGTCCGACGGCAACGGCGAGGCCAACGGCCGCGGCGGGGGTACTGCTCTACCGGGACGGCCGGCCCTGTACGTTCCAGGGCGCTCGCCGCCTGATCTTCGGCGACCGCCCGCCCCTTTCCCGCGAATTCCCTTCACTGCCGTATGGCAATTTCTCGCGCCCCGAACTCGGCTCTTCTTCTTTTCATTGCGTCCGGCGACATCGGCGAGCCATGATGAAAACAAAGCCGTCCTGTCGACAGGACACGATTGTCATACGACGAAGGTGAGTGCCGTATGTTCGTCCCCAAACACTACCGGGAACCGGACGTTTCCTGGATGGTCGACGTGATTCGCGGGAATCCGCTGGCACTGATGGTCAGTAATGGCGCGCCCGCTGACGGACCGTTCGCCACGCACCTTCCGGTCATCACGGCCCCGGACTGGGACGGAGCACCCGCCGCGGATCTGACCGATCTGCCCTTGCTGGGCCATATGAACCGGGCGAATCCGCACTGGAAGGCGCTCGAATCGGGATCGGTGATCCTGCTGACGTTCACGGGTCCGCATGCCTATGTCTCGCCCACCGTGTACGACATTACGCCGGCCGCCCCCACCTGGAACTTCACCTCCGTGCATGTGCACGGAGTGGTGGAGAAGATCGATTCCACGGAGGAGACGCTGGGCGTCGTGCAGGCCACGGTGCAGGAATTCGAGAAGGAATTCGGCTTCAACTGGGACATGAGCGAGTCCGTCGACTACTTCCGGAAGATAGTGCCCGGTGTGGGCGCTTTCCGGGTCCGGGTGACCGGGGCCGAGGGAATGTTCAAGCTCAGCCAGGAGCAGAGCCCCGAGGTCCGTGAGCGGGTGGTGCGGTCGTTCGCCGAGCGCGGCTGCACCCGGCACGCGCAGACCGCGGACCTCATGGACCGTCTGGCGTAACGGACCTGCCCGTGGGCGGGGTCCCACCTCGTGGGATGCGGACCCCGCCGGTGGCGATCAGGTCACTCGAAGGGCAGTTGCCGGTCGTCGTCGTCCCGCAGCACCTGGCTGGCGGCGGCGTCGAGGGTGGCCGTCACCCACTCCCCCAACTCGGTGCCGGCATGGTCCGCCGCCTTGTGCCACCACTGGAGCCTGCTGTCGGGCACGGCGAGCCGGCGCGTCGCCGCCACGGCACCCGTGTGCTGTGCGGCGTCCTCGCGCTCGGCCCGGATGGCCTGGCGCAGCTGCTTGGTCGTCCACCTCATGCGCTCGGCGCGGTCGAGCCAGGTCTCCTGCTCGCCGACGGGCAGGGACGCCAGTTCGGCGTGGTGCTGGAAGCTGAGCGCGGAACGCCGCCTGTGCTGCTCGAACCGCCGGGACACCCAGGCGTAGTTGCGCAGCGTCTGATAGCGCAGTCCCGCCGCGCGAATTCCGCGTTCATATCGGTCGGCGTAGTGGTCCTTGCCGTATACGAGCCAGTCGCCCAGCCACCAGGACGATGAATTGAGCAGCCCGGAGAGCTGACGCCCGGCCCGCTCCCACTCGTCGAAGGCGATTCCCGTGGGTATGTGCAGCCCCACGTTCGTGGTGAGGACCTGATTGCGTCGCGGTGCCTCGACCACTCTGCCGAACAAAGGTGTCTTGGGGTTTTTGACCTGATCAATCATCATGCCTCCGTGTCAACGCTCGCGGCGACCGCGCGCGTTCATGATGGTTGTCCATGTGTACGCGGCAGGCATTCACCCCTTTTTTATTCACCTTTCTTGCGGAATTCAGGGTGGCCGACCGGCTCGCTTCCGAGTAGATCTCGACGCTGGCGCCAGTGCAAGGATCTTGGCGCCATCGAACGATACTTTGCGGAGTTCACAGAGTTCGCCGTCCGGCGGACCCGCACGGAGTGGCGCCACCGGGATGGCTGGATTTAGGGTTTACAACCAGTAACGCACCACGCACCTCGGGGGAGTCATGCGACATGGACGCAGCCAACTCGGCATTCCATCTCGATCATTTCAGTCGAACGATCTTCAGTAGTCTGCGCCGGACCGATCAGCGCAAGTGGGCGTACGCCTATCTGAACGGACTGCTCGTCACTCAGGGCAAGAAGTCGATCCGCCGGCTCGCCGCCACGATCCCGTCGGATCCGACCGCGGCCCAGTCGCTGCGCTGGTTCGTCAGTCTCAGCCCATGGGACTTCGACCTGGTCATGGAGGAGCTCACCCACTGGGTGGCGCACCACCGGCATCACCGGCACCGGACCGAATCCGTCTGGACCGTCGGCCGGGCCATCCTGCCCAAGCGCGGTGACCGGTCGGTGGGCGTGCATCGCTACTTCGATCTGTCCTCGGGCCGTACGGTCAACTGCCAGTTGGGACTGGGCTCGTTCCTGTGTGTGGGCACCGCCCGGGTTCCCGTCGACTGGTGCCTGTATCTGTCGCCGTCCTGGACGGAGGACCGTGACCAGCGCAGGGAGGCCCGCATACCGGATTCCGAGGTGTACCGGCCGCTGTGGGCGCACGCGCTCCGCCTGGTCGACCGGCTGTCGGCCCGTACGGATTCGTCGTCCGCGGTCGTGCTGTCCGACATGGGTGACGAACCCGATGTGGGGCACCTCCTGAACGGCCTCGCCAGGCGCCGGCGCGATTTCGTGATCGCGATACCGCCGCATCTGCCGGTGCTTCCCGTCGGCGATGGCGTCATGGGTGGCGCCGCACCGGGCAGTGCCAAGGCGCTGCTCTCCTCGGGGAGTCCGGAGGACACTGTGGTCACCCTGTCGGACGGACGGCAGCGCGTCGCCCGGCTGCAGACCTCGCTCATCCATCTGCCGGGGGTCCGCAAGGGCCCGCCCTACCGGCTGTTCGCCGAAGTGGACGACGACGGCGCCCCGGGGCCGGTATGGCTCACCAGCCTCGCCCACAGCAGCCTGGCGCGGGTCGCCTCGATCGTCGCGCTGAACGCCGAGACGCAGGCCGTGATCGGCTGCATGGAGCGGGACTTCGGGCTGCTGGACTTCGAAGGGCGCTCGCTGCCGGGCTGGTACCACCACATGGCCCTGGTCTCCGCCGCGTACACCTACCACCGGCTCAGCGGGCTCACGCAGGTGTCATCGCACGACGGTCACCGGGGTCGCCAGTCGGTCAGCGACTTGCGCAGTTCGTCGGGCGCGTCCATGAAGTCGTACCGGCCGCCGTCGAGCGTCCGGAAGTCGACCGAGTCCGAGTACTGACGCCACCCCTGGAGGGCGTCGAGGTCCACGTCGGGGTCGTCCCGCCAGTGCAGTACGACGATGGGGCACCGGATCGCGACGGGCTCCGGGCGCCGGTAGGCGCGCGCGGCGGCGTGATCGCGGAGCAGCACGGACAGACCCATGTCGATCATGTCCGGCCGCGGTTCGATGCCGCGGCTGCGGACGAACGACTCGACCTCGCCGCGCAGTTGGGCCTCGGTCATGGCGAGCATCGGGTCGCTCGCGGCGTCGTGCGGTGCGGGCTGGCCCGAGACGATGAGGCATTCGGGTCCGGGCAGGCCGAGTTCGGCGAGCCGCAGCACGGTCTCGTAGGCGGGCAGCGCACCCGAGCAGTGCCCGAAGAACGCGTACGGCCGGTCGAGCAGCGGCTGAAGCGGTTCGGCCAGGCCGGCGGCGAGGTCCTCGAAGGTGCCGTAATGGGGATGGCCCAGGCGGTTCTCGCGGCCGGGGAACTGCACCGGGCAGACCTCGACGTCGTCGAGCGCGGCCGGCCAGGCGCTGAAGGCCGAGGCCCCGGACCCGGAGAAGGGGAAGCCGAAGATCCGGGCGGGGTGAAGGGTGGTGTGCGGCCGGACGAACCACGGCGACACGGCGGCGGTGGAGCCCGAGGTCATGGCGTCTTTCGTTTCTGGGCGACGATGGGGAGATGGGTCATCCCGGCGATGAAGTACGACCGCAGGTGCTGCGGTTCGCCGGCGAGCTCGATCGATCCGAACCGCTGGAGGAGTTCCTCGAAGAAGACGCGCAGGGTCATCCGGGCCAGCGGCGCTCCGATGCAGAAGTGCGGCCCGAACCCGAACGCGATCTGGCGCTTGGCGCCGTTCCGCGTGATGTCGAAGGTGTGCGGATCGGCGAACTGTGACGCGTCCCGGTTGGCCGACCCGATCCACGCCACGACCGCCCCGCCGGCCGGAATCGTGCCGCCGCCGATCTCGGTGTCCTTCACCGCGTAGCGCATGAAATTGCAGGCGGCCGATGTCCAGCGCAGCCCTTCCTCGACCAGGTTCGGGATCAGCGACGGGTCGGCCTGCGCCTTCTCGAACTGCTCGGGCCGCTCGATGAGGGCGTGCACCGTGCCCGACACGGTGTGCGGTGTCGTCACATTGGCGCCCAGGAGAATGCTGTAGCCGTCGAGGGCGATCTCCTCGTCGGTCAGGGGCGCGCCGCCCGGGAGGACGCTCATGATGTGGTCGAGGAGACTGCCGTCCTCACCGCCGTCGGAACGCCGCTGTTTGACCCACTGGGTGACGTAGGTGACGAGTTCGTGGTGGGAGATGGCCAGCGTCGCCGCTTCGCTGCCGAGTTGGAAGTGCGGATCCGAGGGGGCCGTCACCATCGCGGTCAGCTTGACGAGTTCGTCCCAGTCCCGCTCCGGGATCCCCAGCAGCGGGCCCGTGACCATCGCCGGGAGGCGCAGCGCCTGCTCGGCCAGGTCGAAGGTGCCGCCGTCCAGCGCCGGTTCGAGAAAGCGCACGATCGCCCGCCGGATCGTGTCCTCCCAGGACTTCACGGCCCGCGCGGTGAGCTTGGAGCCGATCGACCTGCGGACCTCGGTGTGCCGGGGCGGGTCGGTGGACGTCATCAGCACGCCCGCGGCGACATCGTCCACCCCGAGGTGGGTGACCACGGTGCCGCGTTCCGAGGTGAACTCCCGGTGGTCGCCGAGCACGCGGCACACGTCGTCGTAGCGGGTGACCGACCAGAACTCCCTGCCGTCCGGGAGGACTTGGTGGTGCAGGGGTGCCTTCGCCCGCATCACGTCCCAGATCGGGTGCGGATCGCCCGAGGTGTAGAGGTCCAGGTCGAACAGATCGACGTCGGCGAGGTCGATGGCGCGGGCGGCCCCCGGGGTCAGCCTCACCGCAACGCCCTCCCGTGCTCGATGAGCCCGGCGACCCGGGCCGGGGTCAGCGCCAGGTAGAAGTCCCGCACGGAGAGCTGGACGCCGTAGTCCTCGGTCACCCGGTCGATGATCTGGATCCCGATCAGCGAATTGCCGCCGAGCGCGAAGAAGTCGTCGTCCGCCCCGACCTCACGACCGCCCAGGCATTGCGACCACAATGCCGAGATCTCCTGTACGAGTGGTGCCGGTGCGCTCGAAGGTCCGTCCTGTCGCTCCGACGTCTCGTCGTGCCCACCTCGCTGGTGGACCTGCGGTCCCGATTCCATTGCGAGTATTTCCTTTCTCCGCCGACTCTCCACCGACAAGACAAATCCGTTGACTGCGTGCGGCTTTCGCCGGAGCGCCCAGGAACGGTCGCGACGCCAAGGTAAATTGCCCGGGAAAGCCAAGGCAAGAGATGTCTGCGCGAACCCCTCGACGGGCGTTGGTTGTCCCGCCGACAGGACAGTAATTTGCGAAACTCCCGGCCTCCACCATAAGTCTCACCCACGTGTACGGTGTGAAGTCGGCACTTCCCTGTCACGCGGCCGGTATTGAGTCCGGTGCCGCCGAGTTGCCCTCTTTCTCGCCTTGAAATCGTTCCGCACCACAACGCACGTTCGCCACCTGCTATTCGCTCTGGAGGTCACATGCAGAACGAACCGACGACCTGCCCGGCCGGGCACACCTCCCCCACGAACGACGGGGAGGCGGACCGTCGTGAGCCGGTGACCCTCCCCATGGGGCGCGCCGCGAGCAAACCCTTCGATCCCCCCGCCGGGCTGGACGAGTTGCGCGAGAAGGATCCGCTGGTGCGGATGCGGTACCCCGATGGCCACATCGGCTGGCTGGCCACCGGGTACTCCACGGTACGGTCCATATTCGCCGACCAGCGATTCAGCGCCCGGCACGAGCTCGTCCACTACCCGCTCGCCGACGTCGGCCAGTTGCCGCCCGCACCGGTGGGGGACATGACCGGGCTCGACGCCCCCGAGCACACCCGCTTCCGGAAGCTGCTGATCAGCAAGTTCACCGTCCGCCGGATGCGTGAACTGACCAAGCGGGTCGAGGAGATCACCACCGACTGCCTGGACGCCATGGAACGCAAGGGCGGCCCGGTCGATCTGGTGGAGGCGTTCGCCCAGCCGATCCCCTCGCTGATGATCTGCGAGCTGCTGGGCGTCCCGAGCGCCGACCGGGACAGGTTCCAGCAGTGGGCGAAGATGATGACGAGCGAACTCTCCGACCAGCAGGCACAGGAGGACGCGGTGGTCGCGTTCGAGGCGTACATGGCCGAACTGGTCGCCTCCAAGCGCGCCCACCCCACCGACGACCTGCTCGGTGACATCACGGCGTCCGACCTGACGGAGGAGGAGCTCACCGGGGTCAGTGTCCTGCTGCTCGCCGCCGGCCTGGAGACCGTGGCGAACATGCTGTCCCTCGGTACGTTCGCCCTGTTCAGCCACCCCGAGCAGCTCGCCGCCCTGCGCGCGGACCCGGAGCTCGCCCCGCAGGCCGTGGAGGAGCTGATGCGCTATCTGACCATCGCTCACACCACCGTCAAGGCGGCCCTGGAGGACGTCGAACTGGACGGCAAGCTCATCAAGGCCGGGGACTCCGTCACCATCTCCACGGAGGCCGCCAACCGCGATCCGCTGCGCTTCCCCGACCCGGACACCCTCGACCTGCGCCGCAAGGCCACCGGCCAGCTGGGCTTCGGTCATGGCATCCACCAGTGTCTGGGACAGCAGCTGGCCCGCGTGGAGATGCAGGTGGCGCTGCCCGCACTGCTCAACCGCTTCCCCACCCTCCGCCTTGCCGTGCCCGTCGGTGACGTCGCGCACCGCGCCAACCCGAACATCCACGGGCTGCACAGCCTCCCGGTGACCTGGGACGAGGCCTGATCCGATGACCACGGAAGATCTCGCGGGTGTCGAGGACCGCGAACCGAACGGATCCGGTGCGGAGTCGGAGGTGGAGGTACGGGTCGACCGGGAGCTCTGCATCGGCGCCGGGATGTGCACCCTGACCGCGCCCGAGGTGTTCGACCAGGACGACGAGGACGGCCTCGTCCAGCTGTTGCGCACCCGGCTGCCGCGCACCGACCCGGACTCCGAGGCCGCTCATGACGCCGCCGGCCTGTGCCCCGCCGAGGCCATCTCCATCGGGTGACTCGGCGCCGTACCGCGGCAGCGTGCGACACGCCCATGACAGTGAGCGATGTGTGCTCGGCGTGGGGGTGGGACAGAATCCGTGCGTTCCCCAGCGGCGTGCCTTCCGCGCCTCGCGCCCCGGGGTCGAAGCCTGCCGCCTCCACCGCATCGACGGCCGCAGACATACCGAAGGCGGCCCGCCATGCCGACGTTCGACACTCCCGCACCGGTCCGTGTGGTGCTCAACGTGATGTTCGGCCAGGTCCGGATCCTCGCGAGCGACCGCGCCGAGACGACGGTGGAGGCGTTTCCGCGCGACCGTGACGACCACGACGACGTGCGGGCCGCCGAGCAGTTGCACATCGACTACACCGAGGGCCGACTGCTGGTGAACGTCCCGGAGTCCGGCCAGGGCGGCGGTGCCGTCATCGTGGCGGTGACCGTGCCCACGGGATCGAGTCTGCACGGCCGGGGTACGGCCGCGGACTTCCTCGGTGTGGGAGAGCTGGGCGAGTGTCAGCTCAGCACGGGGCTGGGGCACATCACCCTCGACCGCACCGGCCCACTGCAACTGGCCGCCTCCCTCGGTGACATCACGGTCGGCCGTGCGGCCGGCGGCGTCGAGGCCACGGCCGACCGGGGCGACGTCCATCTCGCGCAGGTCGACGGCGGGGCCACGATCCGGGCGATGGGCGCCGGCAATGCCACGGTGGGGGAAGTGCGCGGCGTCGCCCGCATCCACACCGAGCAGGGCAGCATCAGGATCAGCCGCGCCCATACCGATGTGGAGGCCCTGACGACGCAGGGCGGCATAGACATCGACGAGGTGGTGCGGGGCTCCGTCCTCGCCGCCACCACGTTCGGCAGCATCCGGGTCGGTGTCGCCGAGCACACCGGCACCTGTCTGTCCCTCGACTCGTCCGCGGGCACCGTCTACACCGCCCTCTCCCTTCTGGAGGCCTGGACGCGGGTGGACGCGTTCGTGTACGTCCAGGCCCGGACGGTGATCGGCGACATCGTGGTGGAGCGTGCCTGCGCGCGGTGAGTCCGCCCGCACGCCGAAGGCCCTGACGGGGAACGGGCGATGGTCGGTCCCACCGCCGGCTCCCCGCCAGGGCCCGCTCGCTCAGCCGACCCGCTGCAGCGCCTTCTCGCGCCGCTCCGCGACCGTGGACCCCGACTCCCGGCGGGCCATACGGCGCAGCACGAACGGGGCGATGGCCAGGCCGAGCACGGCCCAGGCGCCGAGCACGGCCACGGTCTCCAGATGGCGCCAGGACTCGCCGATCTCGACGGCCACCGCACTGTCCGGCAGCAGCGCCGAGCGCATGCCGAGGCCGAGCCAGTAGACGGGGAAGATCTGGGCGATCACCTGCACCCAGTCCGGCAGCGAGGAGACCGGGTAGAAGATGCCGGAACTGGCGATCATGGCCATCATCGGCATCATGATCAGCCCCTGGCTGCGGGTGCTGGTGAACGCCGAGCCCAGCACCGCCCCGATCGGCAGGGTGGCGATCAGTCCCAGGGCCAGCACCCACAGCAGCGTCAGCCAGGCGTCCGCGCTGCCGATCGAGAGCCCGGGGACGATCAGCAGGCCCGGGATCAGGAAGATCGCGAGGTCGACGATCAGCCCCAGCGTGACGAAGACGATCTTGCCGGTGAGATAGCCGGCGACTCCGTTCGGCGTGGCCTTCGCGCGCAGCAGGGTGCCGTCCTCGCGTTCCATCGTCAGCAGCTGGCTCATGGTGATCATGGCCATCGCGGAGTTCATGCCGAGAATGCTGGGGAGGACGAGTGTGCCGAGGTCGAAGCCGGTGTCGCCGAAGGAGACGTCCCGTACGAAGTAGGTGACGAGCAGCATCAGTACGGGCCACAGGAAGTGGTTGAGGAGGTCACCGGCGTTGGTGAGGGACTGCCGCAGTTCGATCAGTCCGCTGGACCAGCCGGCCCGCAGCGCGCTCATGGTCGGGCTCATCGGACCACCTCGTACGACTCGTTGTCGGATTCCGCCGCGTGGGCGTCGGTGCTCTCGCCGGACTCGGCACGGCGCACCAGGGTGAGATAGGTGTCCTCGAGTGAGGCCCGGCGGACTTCGAGATCACTGATGCCATCGCCGTGCCGCTCGAAGAGCTCACGGACGAACCGGGTGGACTCCGTGGTGGTGTGCTCGTGGCGGCGGCCCTCCAGGGTCCACCGCACCTGGTCCTCGCCGGCGATCCGGCGGGCCAGGTCCGCCGCGGTGCCGTCGGCGATGATGCGGCCGCCGTCGAGCACCATGATGCGGTTGGCGAGCTTCTCGGCCTCGGACAGGTCGTGGGTGGTGAGCACGATCGTGGTGTGCCGCTGGGCGGCGAGGCCCTCCACCAGTTCGTGGAACTCTCGCCGGGCCACCGGGTCGAGGCCGGCGGTCGGCTCGTCGAGGAACAGCAGCTCGGGGCGGCCGACGAGGCCGATGGCCACGTCCAGCCTGCGGCGCTGCCCGCCGGACAGCATCCGTACCTTCTTCTGGGCGTGCGGTGTCAGGCCGACGGCCGCGATGAGCTCGTCGGCGTCCCAGGGGCGGCTGATCTCACCGCTGCTGTAGGGGGCGTAGTAGCGGCCGAGGTGGGTGAGCAGTTCACGGACCCGCCACCGGCCGTGGTCGCGCCACGATTGCAGGACGACCCCGATCCGGGCCCGCCACCGCTCGTCGGCGTGTGCCGGGTCGGTGCCGAGGACCTCGACCCGGCCGGCCGACCGCATACGGAAGCCTTCCAGGATCTCCAGGGTCGTCGTCTTGCCGGCGCCGTTCGGGCCCAGGAGGCAGACCACTTCGCCGTGGTGCACCCGCAGGGTCACATCGCGCAGGACTTCCGTGCTGCCGTAGCGCATGCGCAAGCCCTCGACATCGAGTACGGCCTCTTCGCGCGCTGTCATGGTTGATTCCCCAGTCTTCAGACGCGCACGCCCGTCCGGGCGTGCGGATGGGAGGTGCGGTCCGGAGAGCGCCGGGGGATACGCTCCGGACCGCGGCTCGGCAGCCCGCGGGGATCTACCTGGTGGTCACCAGGCGCGACGGACGACGATGTCCCCGTCGAAGGTGCGGGCACGCACCGACACGACGTCGTCGTTGTCGGCGGGACCCGCGACCTCTTCCAGCCGGCTGTGCACACTGCCGGCCACGGTGCTGACGTCGAGCTTGGCCGCGCTGCCCTCGCGGATACCGATCTCGATCTCCGCGGAGGCGGCGGTGACCTGCACCGAGCCACGCCTGACCTCGGCGAGCCGGACGGTGCCGTGGGCCGTCTTGACCTGGACGCCGTCGTGCGCCCGGTCGACCTGGAAGTCGCCGGTCATGCCGGTCAGTTTGGCGCTGCCGGTGATCTCGCCGATCCAGGTCTCCCCCATGTCGTTGCCGATCTCGGCGGTGCCATGGATCTCGTCGGCCCGGATCGCACCGGAGCCGTTCGCGATCTTGGCGTGGCCCTCGACGCCGGCCACGGTGATCTCCCCGCGGGACGTGGCCAGGCGCACCGGCCCCGTCCGGTCGAGGCGGATGTCGCCCTCGGCGGCGTTGAACCGGCATTCGCCGAGCTGTCCGGTGGAGCGCACCGTCCCCCAGCCGATGCTGCCCCGCAGCTGCGAGCCCGCGGGCAGCTGCACGGTCACGTCGATCGATCCTGCGGACTGCGGGCCGCCCGAACCGCGGCGCGGCGAGGGCCCCTTGACCGTCAGCTTGCCGCGGCCGAAGTCCACCCGGGTCTGCTCGGCGGCCCGTACGTCGGCGGGGTTGCCGTCGTCCGCGGGCCGGATCTCCACGACGGTGTCGACGCGTTTGCCCGCGATGAGCTGCACCTCGCCCGCGCTGATCTCGATCCGGACCGAGATCGGTTCGGGGGTGTCGTACGTGGCCATGCCGGAGCTCCCTGGTCAACTGGTGCGGTCGCGCCGCCTACCGCACCCAACCCGTGACATGCCGCTGCCCGGACGACGGGCGCCGCTGCGGGTGACTCGGGGCGGTGTGCAGTGTGTCGTTGACGGCCCGTACGAGCCAGGCGTTGACCGAGAGTCCGCTCTGCCTCGCCGCCTCTTCGATCCGGGTCTTGAGCGGGCCGGGCACGCGGAAGTTGATGCGTGCCGGAACGCCCTCGCCCTGCGGATCCGTGGCGGACGGGGCAGGCATGTCCTCGGGGACGGCTTCGGCGGGTGCCTGAGTCACCACGAAGCTCGGGTCCAGGCCCTGCAGCCGGATGTCGACCGATCCCGGGGCGAACTCCCGGGAGATCTCGTCCGTGGCCGCCGACAGCACCTCCAGGAGGGTCAGCCGGACGGACGCGTCGAGCGAGGCGAGCAACCGCTCCGCGAGAGCGTGCGGCTCCTCACCTGTCGCCGCCGCCGTGGCGAGGAACTCGCGGCGGAGGTTGTCGACATACGGCGTCAACTTCATGGCGCTATCGTGGCACACATATGGCGCCACCCACAAGGCGCCGCCTCACGACCTGCACCTACCGCCGGTCATCGATTGCGCCATCACGGCGCTACCGTGACCGGCCCAGGGAGCCGGCCGGTCTCAGGCCGGTACGACGCGCACCGGCAGACTGTTCACCCCCGTCGTGTCGAAGCCGAGCGAGAACTTGGGCGCGGCGTCCGGGTCCGTGCGCAGCTCCGCGTAGCGGTCGAACAGCAGGTTCATGGCGACCCTGCCCTCCATCCGGGCCAGTGGCGCGCCCAGGCAGAAGTGGATGCCGCGGCCGAAGCCGAGGTGCTTGTTGGGGGTGCGGCCGGCGTCGAAGGAGTGCGGGTCGGTGAACTGGCGCGGGTCGCGGTTGGCGGAGCCGTACCAGACCAGCACCATCTTGCCCTTCTCCATGCGCTGCCCGGCGACCTCCACCTCACGGGTGGTGGCCCGGTAGGTGGCGGCGACGGGGCTGAGGTAGCGCATCGACTCCTCCAGCAGGCTCGGCACCAGCGTGCGGTCGCCGCGCACCCGCACCGCCTGGTCGGCGTAGTGGTCGAGGCACATCACGGTGTTGCCGATCAGCATGGTCGTCGTCAGATAGCCCGCGATCAGCAGCATCTTGCCGAAGTTGACGATGTGGTTGTCCGTCAGCCGCTGCCCGCCCACCTCGGCCTCGATGAGCCGTCCCATCAGGTCGTCCTGGCGGGTCCGCAGGCGGCTCTGCGCGGTGTGCTCGCGCAGGTACTCCAGCATCTCCCGCATCGGGCCCATGGATTCGGCGAAGACGCGCTCCTGTTCCTCGACGTCGTCGGACATCGACAGATCGCCGAGGCTCTCGGTCATGCCCCGCATCCACTTCTCCACCAGATGCTGGTCGGCGCGGGGGATGCTCAGCAGTTCGGCGACCACGGTCACCGGCAGCGGATAGGCGAGGCTCGCCATCAGGTCGAACCTCTCCTCCCCCTCGATCGCGTCGAGCAGTTCGTGGGTGAGTGCGGTGATCCGCGGTTCGAGGTCGGCGACCACCTTCGGGGTGAAGGCATGGCTGACCAGCTTGCGCAGCTCACGGTGGTCCGGCGGGTCGGTCTGCAGCAGGTCGCCCTCGGTGAACGACTCGTCGACGCCCATCGGCACCAGGCTGGAGGTCTCGGACGAGAAGGTGCCCGGGTCGCTGAGGATCTCGACGGCCTCCGGGTAGCCGTAGACGATGTAGGCGTCCATCTGCTCGTCGTACGTGACCTGTTGTTCGGGTCTACGTCCGTAGAGCCAGAAGTGCTCCGGGTGGATGCCCCACCGATCGGCGAGAGATGTCATTGCGGTCGTTCTCCTTACGATGCCTGGTCGGCGGCCATCGCCTCGCGCAGTGAGCGCGGACGCATGTCGGTCCAGTTCTCCTCGACGTGGGCGAGGGCCTTCTCGCGGCTCTCGTCGCGCAGCACGACGCGCCAGCCGTCCGGCACCTCGGCGAACGTGGGCCACAGCGAGTGCTGTCCCTCGTCGTTGACGAGGACGTGGAAGCGGCCTTCGGCGTCGTCGAACGGGTTGGTGCTCATGCGGGAACTCCCCTTTCCTGGGCGGCGGTGCGCCCGGTCACGATCGAGTGCGCGATCTCGCCGCTGCGTACGGCGATGTTGGACAGCAGCGACGACGACAGTCCGTGGGTGTGCTCCGCGCCGCCCTGCAGATAGATGCCGCAGGTGAGGTCGTCCGCACCGAGCAGGCGGTAGTCGCGGGCGATGCGGTAGCGGCCGTCGTCGTCCTGGCTCAGACGGCCTTCGAGGCCGGTCAGGATTCCGGCGGGGTCCATCGGGTCGTATCCGGTGGCGCACACCAGGACGTCGACGTCGAGGTCGTAGGTGTCGTCGTCGATCAGCGAGTGGACGGTGACACGGGTGTGCTGGGCGACCCGTTTGGCGTCGACGACCCGGGACAGCCGCGCGAACCGCAGCCGCTGCCGGCCCTCGGTCTCGTCGTCGCTGGCCCGCCGGTACAGGTCGCGGATCACCTCGTCGTCCACGACCGAGTAGTTGGTGTTCTTGTGGTAGCGCCAGATGGCGTCCTTGGCGCGCTGGGTGCCGCGGTAGAAGTCGTCGACGGCCGCCGGGTCGAACACCTCGTTGGCGAAGGGGGTGTTGTCCGCGATGGCGTACCCGTACGACGGGAGGATGGCGTGCACCGTCGCGTCGGGCACCGTGTCGTACAGGAACCGGACGATCTCGGCGGCGCTCTGGCCCGCGCCGACGACGGCCACCCGCTTCAGCCCGCCCTTCTTCCAGGCGCGGAAGTTGTGCAGGAAGGCCGAGCTGTGCCAGACGTGCTCGTCGCGTTCCAGGCCGACCGGCATCCTCGGGACCAGGCCGGTGGAGACGACGACGTTGCGTGCCTCGACCTGGCGCGTGCCGGCCTCGTCACGCAGCACGACGCGCAGCCGGTCCACGGCGCCGGTGCCGGGGTCCGTCACCGGCTCGATGGCGCTGACCTCCGTGCCGTACGAGACACGGTGGCGCACCTTGGACTCGGCCCACTCCAGGTAGGAGTGGAACTCGCGCCGGGTCGGGAAGAAGTCGCAGTTGTTGACGAACTGCGCCAGCCGGCCGGTGTCGTGCAGATAGGCCACGAAGGAGAAGGCCGAGGTCGGGTTCCGGAAGGTGGCGAGGTCCTTGAGGAAGGAGACCTGCATCTTCGCGGACGGCATCAGCATGCCCTGGTGCCAGCGCAGCGACGGCTGGCGCTCGAAGAACCTGGCCGTCACCGGTTCCGGTCCCTCCTCCAGCGCGATCGCGAGCGACAGGTTGGAGGGCCCGAAGCCGATGCCGACCACGTCGTACGTCTCCGTCTCCGGTGCGCGCGGCTCGGATTCCTTGGTGTCCACAGAGTTGTGATCCACAGAGTTGGCGTCCACAGAGTTGTCCCCTCAACTTCCGGCCAGGTCCTGGCTGATGAGCGTGCAGATTTCGGTGGCCGGGCGCGGCAGGTACATGTCCTCGTGGGCGCTGTGGATGTCGTGCCCGTGCACGGCACCCTGGATGTACGGCTGCCACAGGTCCGCGAACGAACCCTCCGGTTTCGGTACGGCGTTGAAGAACAGCGCGTCGCCGCGGTAGACCGGGGCGGCGTACTGCCTCATGAGTGCGACGAAGTTGAGGCCGACGCCGACCGCGCGGTCGATGAAGCCACGGTGGTCCGCGGTGTCCTGCGCACCGGCCAGATGCGCGGCGAAGTAGTCGCGGACCTCGCTCTCGGCGGGCGCCGCATGCCCCGCGAGATGGTCGCTGGGCACACTGTCCAGCAGGGCGAGCAGCCCCACCTCGTGTCCCCGGCGCTGCAGTTCGGCCGCCACGGCGTGCGCGAGGGTGCCGCCGGTGGAGTGGCCCAGCAGATGGTAGGGCCCCTCCGGCTGGCGGGCCAGCACCCGGTCGGTGTAGTCGGTGACGATCTCCTCCATGGAGCCGGGCAGCGGCGTGGTGCCGTCGAGGCCGGCCGCCTGGATGCCGTACACCGGGCGGTCCTCGGGCAGCAGTTGGCCGAACCCGAAGTACGGCCAGCACAGGCCGCCGCCGGGGTGGAACAGCCACAGCGGCTCGCGGTCGCCGTCCTTCTTGACGGTCAGCACCGGGGCGTACGGGTCGATGGACTCGTCCGGGCCGCCGTCCGCGTCCATGTGCACGAGGAGTTCGGCGACCGTGGGCGCCTCGAACAGCAGCCGGAGCGGCAGGTCCACGCCGAGCACCACGCGGATCCGGCCGGCCAGTCGGGCGGCCAGCAGGGAGTGCCCGCCCAGGGCGAAGAATCCGTCGTCGATGCCCACCCGGCCGAGCCCGAGCACCTCGGCGAACAGCCCGCACAGAATCGTCTCGCGCGGGGTGCGCGGGGCCCGGCCCACGGCGGCCCTCGCCCGGTCGGGGGCGGGCAGCGCGGCCCGGTCCAGCTTGCCGCTGGCGGTCAGCGGCACCGACTCGATCGGGGTGATCACCGCGGGCATCATGTGCTCCGGCAGCCGTGCGCGCAGATGCTCGCGCAGCGCGTCCGGTTCGGCACCGTCCGGGCCCGGCACGACATACGCGGCGAGCCGCCGGCCGTCGACCACGACGACGGCCTGCGCCACGGCGGGATGGGCGCGCAGCGCGGCCTCGACCTCGCCGAGTTCGACGCGGAAGCCGCGGACCTTCACCTGGTCGTCGGCACGCCCGCGGAACACCAGCTCGCCGTCCTGCGTCCACGCGGCGAGGTCGCCCGTGCGGTACATCCGCTCGCCCGGTCCTCCGAACGGTGAGGCGACGAAGCGGTCGGCGGTCATGCCGGGCCGCCCCGCGTAGCCACGGGCCAGGCCCGCACCGGAGAGGTACAGGTCGCCGGTCACACCGGGCGGGACCGGGCGCAGTGCCGCGTCGAGCACATGGGCGCGGGTGTTCTCGATGGGCCGGCCGATGGTGAGGGTGGAGCCGTCGCCGGTCAGCGGTTCGCCCATGGTGGCGCACACCGTCGACTCGGTCGGGCCGTAGACGTTCAGCATGCGCCGGTCCGCGGACCACTGGGCGATCAGTTCCGCCGATGTCGACTCGCCGCCGACCACCAGGCATTCCACGCCGGTGAGCGCGTCGTGCGGCAGGGTCGTGAGCATCGACGGCGTCATCATCACGTGGGTCACGCCGTGTTCGTCGATGGTCTCCGCGAGCGGGGTGCCGGGGGCCAGCCGTTCGGTGTCGGCGAGGACCGCGCTCGCGCCCGACAGCAGCGCCGTGAACAGCTCGCACAGCGACACGTCGAAGCTCGGCGAGGCCAGTTGCAGCATCCGGCTGCCCGCAGTGATCCCCATGCGCCGCACATGGGCGGTGACCAGGCTCGCCACGCCCCGGTGGGTGACCTCGACGCCCTTCGGCGTGCCCGTCGAACCGGAGGTGTAGATGACGTAGGCGAGATCGTCCAAGGTGCCGGGCACGTCGAGCGGTTCGGGGGCGGGCGCCGACAGGGTGTCGTAGCGGAGGGTGTCGATGTCCGCCGCGGACAGGGCGGGGGCCGTCGTGTCATCGGTCACCGCGAGTCGGGCACCGGAGTCGTCCAGCATGTAGGCGATCCGGTCGGCCGGGTAGGCGGCGTCGACGGGCAGATAGGCGCCGCCAGCTCGAAGCACGGCCAGCAGGGCCACGACCATGCCGGGCGACCGCCGCAGCGCCACGGCCACCACGGAGCCGCGCCGGACGCCACGCCGGACGAGTTCACCGGCCAACCGCCCGGCGCGGGCGTCGAGTTCGCGGTAGGTCAGGGTCTCCTCGGCACTGATGACCGCCGGTGCGTCCGGTGTGGCCGCGGCCTGCCGGGCGAACTGCTCGGCGACCGTGCCACCGGCCACGGGTGTGACCGTGGGAGCCGCGGACTCGACCGGCCCCCGTGCGTCCAGGCGTCCGACCGGCAGGTCGGGATCGGCCGCGAACCGCTCCAGGGTGCGGGCGAGACGGGCCGCGATGTCGTGCGCCGCGACCTCGTCAAACGCGCCGTGCCGGTAGTGCACGTCCACGCGCAGATCCGGGGCGAGCGTCGCGGACACGCCCAGCGGGTAGTGGGTGCCGCTCGTGGAGTCGAACCCGTCGATGGCGAAGCCGGTGGCGTCCCGGGCGTCGCTGAGCCCCTCCTGGTCCACGGGGTAGGACTCGAAGACGACGGCGGTGTCGAAGAGGGCGGGCAGCCCCGTGGACCGCTGGATGTCGGCCAGTGAGTGGTGGTGATGGTCCAGCAGGGCGGTCTGCCGCTCCTGGAGTGCGGTCAGCATCTGCCGCAGGGACTCCCAGGGCGACAACCGGACGCGTACGGGCAGGGTGTTGATGAACAGGCCCACGATCGAGTCGGCGCCCGGCAGCGCGGGCGGCCGGCCCGACACGGTCGCTCCGAACACCACGTCCTGGCGTCCCGCCAACTGGCTCAGCAGCACGGCCCACGCACCCTGCACAAGGGTGTTCATCGTCACGCCGGCTTCGGCGGCGCACCGGGCGAGCCCTGCGACGACGTCCGCGGACAGCGGGACCTCGACCTGCCCGGTGCCGCCCGCCTCGGCGTCGGGGGCGAGCAGGGTGGGTTCGTCGAGACCGTCGAGCTCACGGGCCCAGGCGTCGGCGGCCGCACTGGGATCCTGGTCCGAGAGCCAGGCCAGGAAGTCGCGGTAGCCACGCACGGCGGGCAGGTCGGAGGCGTCGCCGCCCGAGCCGTACAGAAGCAGCAGGTCCTGGAGCAGGAGCGGCATGGACCAGCCGTCGAACAGCACATGGTGCGCGGTCAGGACCAGCTCGGACCGGTCCTCGTCCAGGGTGATCAGCGCCAGGCGCAGCAACGGGGGCCGGGCCGGGTCGAAGTGGGCGGCACGGTCCTCGGCCAGGAAACGATCGACCGCTTCCCGCTGCTCCCCCACCTCTGTGAAGTCCATGTCCTGCCACGGCAGTTCGACTTCGTCGAGGACGAGCTGGACGTGGTCCCCGGTGGCGTCGGCCACGAACGCGGTCCGCAGCGAGGCATATCGGTCCAGCAGCGCCTGCCCGGCCGCCCGCATCCGCTGCGGGTCCACCGCGCCGGACAGGTGGTACACCATCTGCATGTGGTACGCGTCGAACGAAGCGTCCGCCATCAACGCGTGGAACAGCAGACCCGACTGCAACGGCGCCAGCGGCCACACATCCCGCAGACCCGGATACGTCCGCTCCCACGCGGCCAGTTCGCCCTGACCCACCGTCACCAGGGGTACGTCGGACGGCGTCAGGCCGCCCGCACCGGGTGTGGCGACATGCTGGGCGAGTGCGCTCAGGGCCTCGCACCAGGCATCGGCGAGTTCCTGCACCTCCGCACTCGTCAGCACACCCGTCGGGTATGCGAACCGCGCGCTCAGCTGCGGCTGTCCGTCCACTTCCTCGACGAGGGCGTTCACGTCCAGGACCGCCAGTGCGGGCAGGGCCGGGTCGAGCGTGGGCAGTGCATGGACCTGCGTCGACTGGTTCCAGCCGAGACCGCGCAGGTGTTCCGGCAGGTCGGCTGAGGAGAAGTGCCCGAGGTAGTTGAAGGAGATCTGTCCGGTGGAGTGGGCGGCGAGGGCCGGTCCGGTCTCGTCGTTGAGGTAGCGCAGCAGGCCGTAGCCCAGGCCCTTGTCGGGGATGGCGAGCATCTGCTCCTTCACCGCCTTCACGACCGCGCCCGCAGCCGGGCCGCCCGCGAAGGCGTCGTCGAGATCGGCGCCCGAGGTGTCCAGGCGTACCGGGAACATCGTGGTGAACCAGCCGACGGTGCGGGACAGGTCGGCGCCGGTCACGGCGCTCTCCTCGCGCCCGTGTCCCTCCAGCCGCAGCAGGGTCGAGGACTCCCCCACACCCCGCGCACGCCGCCAGCGAGCCACCGCCAGCGCCAGCCCCGCGAGCAGCCCGTCGTTCACGCCGCCACGGAAAGCCGCCGGCACCGCCGTCAGCAGCGCCTCCGTCACCGTCGTGGGCAACCGCACCCACACGGAATCGACGTCCGCCTGCACATCCACGGCGGGATCCAGCGCACGCGCCCCCAGCAGCGGGTCCGGGCCGTCCACGACCCCTTGCCAGTACGGCAGTTCGGCGAGCCTCTCCTCCGACATCGCCTGGTCGGCCAGGGCGTGCGCCCAGCGCCGTACCGACGTCGCCACGGGAGCGAGCTCGGGCTGCTTGCCTTCCCGTACGCGGCTCCAGGCCTCCGCCAGGTCCGGCAGCAGAATCCGCCAGGACACGCCGTCCACGACCAGGTGATGCAGCGCGATGATCAGCCGGCCGGGCGCGAGCCACACGAACTGCGCCATCACGCCCGCCGCCGGGTCGAGCCTGCTCACCGCGGCGTCCAACTCCCGCTGGAGATCGGCCTGTTCGTCGGTGACGCGCAGGAGTGCGGCCGCGTCGAGCGAGCCGGGCGGCAGTACCTCCAGTACGCCGTCGCCCAACCGCGACCGCAGTACGTCATGGCGGTCCAGGACCGCGCCCAACGTGGCGATCAGGCCCGGCTCGTCGATGTCGGACGGCAGGTCGAGCACCGTGCTCATCGGGAAGCGGTCGCTGCCGGAACCCTGCCCCAGCAGATATCTGGCGATGGGCAGCAGCGGCATGCTCCCCACCCCGCCGCCGTCCAGTTCGGTGAGGACGGACGACGGGTCCCCGGTGCCCGCCCGGCCCGCGACCAGCTCCGCAAGGCCGGCCACCGTGCGGCGCTCGAAGACGTCACGGGGCTTGATCTCGATGCCGTGGGCGCGGGCACGGGAGACCACCTGGATGGAACGGATGCTGTCGCCGCCGAGGAGGAAGTAGTCGTCGTCGACGCCGACCCGCTCCAGGCCGAGCACATCGGCGAACACCTCGGCGAGGGCCCGTTCCCCGTCGGTGCCGGGAGCCCGGTAGTCGCCGCCGGTGAACGTCGGCTCGGGCAGCGCGGCCAGGTCCGGCTCGCCGTCGGGGGTGAGGGGAAGGGTGTCGAGGAGCACGAACAGGGACGGGACCTGGTCCTCGGGCAGCCGGTCGGCGACGAAGGCCCGCAGCTCCGCGACGGCGATACGGTCTGCCGCGTCGGAGGTCGGCAGGACATAGCCGACCAGTCGGCGGCCGGCGCCGCGGCCGGCGCGGGTGTCCGCCACGGCGCGGGCCACGTCCGGGTGCGCGGTCAGGGCTGCCTCGACCGCGTCGAGGTCGATCCGGACCCCGCCGAGCGTCGTCTCCCGCGCGCTGTCCGGACGTACCGGATCGGGCGCGGCGAGGGGTGCCTCGGGGCGGGTGACGAGCTCCCGCAGGGTCGCCGTGAACCGGCCGATGAGGTCTTCGGCCGTGGAGCGGTCGAAGAGGTCGGTGGCGTACTCCAGGAAGCCCGTCACGCCCTGGTCGGGTGCGTCGGCCATGGTGAGGAACAGGTCGAACTTCGACGTACCGGTGGCGGCCACGCGCGGCAGGGCGCGTACGGTGCCCAGCCGGAAGTCGTCGGCCATGTGCTGCCAGCCGAACATCACCTGGAACAGCGGGTGGTAGGCGGTGGACCGCTCGGGGTTCAGCAGCTCCACCAGCCGCTCGAACGGGACGTCCTGGTGGTCGTAGGCGGCCAGGGCCTTGTCCCGTACCTGGTCGACGACCTGGCCGAACGTGGGCCGGTCCGGCATCCGCACCCGCAGCACCCAGGTGTTGACGAAGAAGCCCACCAGGTCGGAGAGCGCCTCGTCGGTGCGGCCGGCGATGGGCGAGCCGATCGTGAGATCGTCGCCCGCTCCCAGGTCGCGCAGCAGCACGGCGAACGCGGCCTGAAGGACCATGGAGGTCGTCGCGCCGCGCGAGCGCGCCAACTCCCGTACGGCTTCGGCGAGTTCGGCGTCGATGTGGAAGCCCGCGGTGTCGCCGCGGTGGCTGGGGTTCGACGGCCGGGGGCGGTCGGTGGGCAGCCGCAGTGGCTCCGGCACCCCCGCCAGTTCCGTCGTCCAGTACGCGTACTGCCGGGCGGCCAGGCTGGCGGGGTCGTCCTCGTCGCCGAGGAGATCGCGCTGCCACAGCGTGTAGTCCACGTACTGCACCGGCAGCGCGGGCACGGCGGGCGCGGCACCCTCGGTGCGGGCGGCGTAGGCGGTGGCCAGATCCCGGGTCAGTGGTGCGACCGACTCGCCGTCACCGGCGATGTGGTGCAGCACCAGCACCAGGGTGTGGTCGTCCGGGCCGCAGCGCAGCAGCCGTGCCCGGACCGGGATGTCGCCGCCGAGGCCGAAGGGGCGGGCCAGTTCGTCGGCCACGGCGGTGTCCAGGTCGCCGGGGTCGGTGTCGACGACGGGCAGGTCAGCGGTGACCTCGTCGGTCGGCAGGACGCGCTGGTAGGGCACACCGTCGGGTCCGTCCTCGATCAGGGTCCGCAGGCTCTCGTGCCGGGCGATCAGATCGTGCAGGGCCGCTCGCAGCGCGGCGACGTCCAGGGTCCCCTCCAGCCGCAGCACGACGGGCACGTTGTAGGTGGCGGAGGGTCCCTCGAAGCGGTCCACGAACCACAGCCGTCGCTGTGCGGACGACAGCGGGATCGGTTCCGGCCGCTGTCCGGCCGGCTTCAGGACCGGGCGGGTGGAGGCGCCGCCGTCCAGGCGCAGGGCGAGACGGGCCACGGTGGGCGTCTCGAAGACATGCCGGATGGGCACGTCGGCGCCGAGGACACCACGGATACGGCTGACGAGTCGCGTGGCCAGCAGGGAGTGCCCGCCGAGGGCGAAGAAGTCGTCGTCGACGCCGACCGTCTCCAGGCCCAGCACCTCGGCGACGAGCCCGCACAGGATCTCCTCCTGCGGGGTGCGGGGCTGCCGTGTCCCGGCGCCGCCGAACTCGGGTTCCGGCAGTGCGGCGCGGTCCAGCTTGCCGTTGGCGGTCACGGGCAGCGTGTCGAGGACGACGAACGCGGGCGGGACCATGTGGGCCGGCAGCCGTTCCTCGGCCCGTGCGCGCAGCTCCGGGACCAGGTCCTCATGGCCTTCACCGGCGGGCACCACGTACGCCGCGAGCTGCCGCCCGCCCGTGGCCGACTCGCGGGCGATCACCACGGCCCGGTCGACGTCCGGGTGGGAGCCCAGCACGTTCTCGATCTCGCCGAGTTCGATCCGGAAGCCACGGATCTTGACCTGGTCGTCGGCGCGTCCGGCGTATTCCAGTGTGCCGTCGGGCCGGCGCCGGGCCAGGTCGCCGGAGCGGTACATGCGGCTGCCGCGCGGGCCGTACGGATCGGCGACGAACCGCTCGGCGGTCAGCCCGGACCGCCCGTGGTAGCCGCGGGCCAGGTGCGGCCCCGCGATGTAGAGGTCGCCGGTGACCAGGTCGGGCACCGGTCGCAGGGCACCGTCCAGGACGTACACCCGGGTGTGGGGCAGCGGCGACCCGATGGGCGGCGCGCTGTCCCCGCTGAGCGGCTCGCTCATGGTGGCCACGACGGTGGTCTCGGTCGGGCCGTACGCGTTGACGAGGCGTCGGCCCGGGGCCCAGCGGGCCACCAGTTCGGCGGAGGACGCCTCGCCGCCCACGGCGAGCCCGCGGAAGGTCTCCAGTCCCTCGGGGTGGAGCGTGGCGACGACGGACGGCACCAGCAGGCTGTGGGTGACTCGGCGTTCGCGCAGGAAGCGGTGGAGGGCGTCACCGACAAGGGGGCCGTGCGGGGGCAGTACGACGGTCGCCCCGGCGGGCAGGGCCATCAGGATGTCCATCAGGGCGCCGTCGAAGCTGGCCGAGGCGAACTGCAGGACCCGGCTGCCGGGTGTGACGTCGAGCCGCTCGGCCAGCGCGGCGGCGAGGTTGGCGATGCCGGTGTGCGGGACGAGGACGCCCTTGGGCAGACCGGTGGAGCCGGAGGTGTAGATGATGTAGGCCAGGTCGCCGGTGCGGGGGCGGGGCTCGGGCACGGTCGCGGGCCGGGCGTCGATCGCCTCGCGGTCCTCGACGAGGTCCACGACCACGGCGTCACCGTCGGCGATCCCGTCGCGGGCGCGGGGTGCGGTGACCACCAGGCGGACGCCCGAGTCACGCAGCATGAACGCCAGCCGGTCGGCCGGGTAGTCCGGGTCGAGCGGGACGTACGCGGCACCGGCCTTGGTGATGGCCAGCAGACCGATGACGAGGTCCGCGCCGCGCTGGACGCACAGGCCGACCTTGGTCTCCGGGCCGGCGCCGAGCGACCGCAGATGGTGGGCGAGCCGGTTGGCGCGCTCGTCCAGTTCGCGGAAGGTGAGGGTGGTCCGGGCGTCCTCGACGGCGATCGCGTCGGGGCGGGCGGCCACCTGCGCCTCGAACAGGGCGGGCAGGGTGGCCACCGGGAGCGGCGCGTCGGTCGTGCCGCCACTCGTCAGGATGTGCCGCCGCTCGGCGGGGTCGAGGACATCGACCCGCCCGGCCGACAGGTCGGGGTCGGCGGCCAGTTGCTCCAGCACGCGCCGGTAGCGGGCGGCGATCGCGGTCACCGTCTCGGCGTCGAACACATGGTGCTGGTACTGGAGGGCCAGCCGCAGGTGCGGGTCGGCGTCGGCGGTGACCACCAGCGGATAGTGGCTGCCCGTGTAGGGCCGGATACCGGTGACGGTCACGCCGGCCGCCGAATGCGCCTCGGTCAGACCGGTGCGGTCCACGGGGTAGGACTCGAAGACCACGGCGGTGTCGAACAGGGCGGTCAGTCCGATGGACTGCTGGATCTCGGCCAGTCCGTGGTGGTGATGGTCCAGCAGGGCGGCCTGCCGCTCCTGCAGCCCGGTCAGCATCTGACCCAGCGATTCCCGCGGCGACACCGGGACGCGTACGGGCAGGGTGTTGATGAACAGGCCGACCATGGAGTCGACTTCGGGGACCGCGGGCGGCCGTCCGGACACGGTGGCGCCGAAGACGACCTCGTGGCGGCCGGTGAGCGCCCCGAGTACGACGGCCCAGGTGCCCTGCACCAGGGTGCTGAGGGTGATGCCGAGTTCGGCGGCGCGCCGGGCCAGGGCACGGGAGAGGTCGGCGGTCAGCGAGACATCGACCTGTCCCACCTCCGCGTCCTGTTCCGCCGTGGCGTCGGGGGCGAGGAGGGTGGGTTCGTCGAGACCGTCGAGCTCACGGGCCCAGACGTCGGCGGCCGCGGCACGGTCCTGCGCCGACAGCCAGGCCAGGAAGTCTCGGTAGCCGCGCACCGGGGGCAGGTCGGAGGCGTCGCCGCCGGAACCGTACAGCCGCAGCAGATCCTGGAGCAGCAGCGGCATGGACCAGCCGTCGAACAGCATGTGGTGCGCGGTCAGGACCAGTTCGGACCGGTCCTCGTCGAGGGTGATCAGCGCCAGGCGCAGCAACGGGGGCCGGGCCGGGTCGAAGTGGGCGGCACGGTCCTCGGTGAGGAAGCGATCCACTGCCGCCTGCTGGTCTCCTGTCCCCGTCAAGTCCATGTCCTGCCAGGGCAGTTCGACCCGGTCCAGGACGAGCTGGACGTGGTCCCCGGTGGCGTCGGCCACGAACGCGGTACGCAGGGAGGCGTACCGGTCCAGCAGCGCCTGCCCGGCCGCCCGCATCCGCTGCGGGTCCACCGCGCCGGACAGGTGGTACACCATCTGCATGTGGTACGCGTCGAACGAAGCGTCCGCCATCAACGCGTGGAACAGCAGACCCGACTGCAACGGCGCCAGCGGCCAGACGTCCCGCAGACCCGGATACGTCCGCTCCCACGCGGCCAGTTCGCCCTGACCCACCGTCACCAGTGGTACGTCGGACGGCGTCAGGCCGCCCGCACCGGGTGTGGCGACATGCTGGGCGAGTGCACTCAGGGCCTCGCACCAGGCGTCGGCCAGTTCCTGCGCCTGCTCACGGGTCAGGATGCCGGTGGGGAAGGCGAAGCGGGCGTTCAGTCGCGGTCCGTCCTCGGCGTCCTCGACGAGGGCGTTGACGTCCAGCACCGCCAGTGCGGGCATCGCCGGGTCGAGCGCGGGCATGGTGCTGGCCGCCGCCGATCGGCTCCAGCCGAGGTCGCGCAGGTGTTCCGGCAGGTCGGCGGAGGAAAAGTGCCCGAGGTAGTTGAAGGCGATCTGCCCCGTGGAGTGGGCGCCGAGGACCGGTCCGGTCTCGTCGTTGAGGTAGCGCAGCAGGCCGTAGCCCAGGCCCTTGTCGGGGATGGCGAGCATCTGCTCCTTGACGGCCTTGATCACGGCGGCGGCCGCCGGTCCGCCCGCGAAGGCCTCGTCCAGGTCGGCGCCCGAGGTGTCCAGGCGTACCGGGAACATCGTGGTGAACCAGCCGACCGTACGGGACAGATCGGCGCCCGGGACGGCCTCCTCCTCACGCCCGTGGCCCTCCAGACGGAGCAGGGTGGAGGGTTCGGTCACGCCCTGGTCGCGGCGCCATCGGGCCACCGCCAGCGCCAGCCCCGCGAGCAGCCCGTCGTTCACGCCGCCACGGAAAGCGGCCGGCACGGCCGTCAGCAGCGTCTCCGTGACCGTCGCGGGCAGCCGCACCCAGATGCTGTCGACGGTTGCCTGGACGTCGACGGCGGGATCCAGCGCACGCGCGCCCAGGAGCGGGTCCGGTCCCTCCACCACTCCCTGCCAGTACGGCAGTTCGGCGACCCGTTCCTCCGACACCGCCTGGTCGGCCAGGGCATGGGCCCAGCGCCGCACCGACGTCGCCACCGGAGCGAGCTCGGGCTGCTTGCCCTCCCGTACCCGGCTCCATGCCTCGGCCAGGTCCGGCAGCAGGATCCGCCAGGACACGCCGTCCACGACCAGGTGATGCAGCGCGATGATCAGCCGGCCGGGCGCGAGCCACACGAACTGCGCCATGACACCCGCAGCCGGATCCAACCTGCTGACCGCTGCGTCCAACTCCCGCTGCACATCGACCTGTTCATCCCTGATACGCAGCAACGGACGCACATCGACCGACCCCGGCGGCAGCACCTCCAGCGCACCATCGGTCAGCCGCGACCGCAGCACATCATGGCGGTCCAGCACCGCACCCAACGTCGCCACCAGGCCCGCCACGTCCATACCGGACGGCAGGTCCAGCACCGAACTCATCGGGAAGCTGTCGATCCCGGCGCCCTGCTCCAGCAGGAAGTGGCCGATCGGCAGCAGCGGCATCCGCCCGACGCCGCCACCGTCCAGTTCCGCCAGCACGGTCGGTTCCCCGGTCCCCGCCCGGCCCTCGACCAGCTCCGCCAGGCCGGCGACCGTCCGGCGCTCGAAGATCTCGCGGGGGCTCACCTCGATGCCGCGGGCGCGAGCGCGGGAGACCACCTGGATGGAGCGGATGCTGTCGCCGCCGACCGCGAAGAAGTCGTCGTCGACGCCGACCCGGTCGAGGCCGAGGACATCGGCGAAGACATCGGCGAGGGCGTGCTCGTGGGCGGCACGCGGTGCCCGGTAGGTCTCGGCGATGATCTCGGGGGCGGGGAGGGCGGAGCGGTCCAGCTTGCCGTTCGGTGCGAGCGGCATGTGGTCGAGCATCACGAAGGCGGACGGCACCATGAACTCCGGCAGCCGTTCGGCGGCGTAGCGGCGCAGTTCGGCGGCGGACACGCCCGCGGTCAGGTCGACGGCCAGGTCGCCGAGGCTCTCGACGGTGCCGCCGCTCGCTCCCGTGGCCACCACGTGGGCCACCAGTTGCCGGCTGCCGGTGCGGCCATGGATGCCGACGACGGCCTGCTCGACCGCGGGGTGGGAGGTCAGTACGGCCTCGACCTCGCCGGGCTCGATCCGGAAGCCGCGCAGCTTCATCTGGTGGTCGTCGCGGCCGGCGAACTCCAGCTGTCCGGCGGCGTTCCAGCGGGCGAGGTCGCCGGTGCGGTACATGCGCTCGCCGGGCGGACCGAACGGGTCGGCGACGAAGCGCTCCGCGGTCAGCGGGGCCTGGCCGAGGTAGCCGCGGCCCACGGCGCCCGCCACGTACAGCTCGCCGACCACACCGGGCGGCACGGGGGTGAGCCCCGGGCCGAGGACGTAGGCGCGCATGTTGGCCAGCGGCACACCGACCGGGGCGCTGCCGGAGACGTCGGGGACGGCCGGTTCGGTGACGTCGCAGACGGAGGCGTAGAAGCTCTCGCTCTGCCCGTAGGCGTTGATGACCCGCACCCCGGGGAAGGCGTCCCGCACCCGCCGTACGAGTGAGGTGGGCAGTGCCTCGCCGGCGAAGACGAGGGTGTCGACCGTCGTCTTCCCTGCGATGTCGTCGATCAGTTCGCTGAAGACGGAGGGCACCGTGCTGATGACGCTGCCGGTCCAGCCGCCCCGCTCGCCGAGGGTGAGGACGTCGCGGACGACCTCGACGGTGCCGCCGGTGCTCAGGGTGGTGATGGTCTCGAACACCGACACGTCGAAGTTGATCGACGTACCGGCGAGCATCCGAGCGCCCGGGCCGAGGCCGACCGCCGGTGCCAGCCGGGTGACGCCGTTGACGACGCCGTGGTGGGTGATGGCGACGCCCTTCGGGGTGCCCGTGGAGCCCGAGGTGTACATGACGTAGGCGAGGTTGTCCGGTCGCGGCGCGACGTCGGGGGCGCCGCCGGGGCCGTCCTCCAGGTCGATGTCGTCCAGGTGGAGGCGGGGCGTGCCGTCGTCCGGGAGCACGCTCGCGGTGGCCCGGTCGGTCAGGACGAGGCAGGGCCGGGCCTGGGACAGGATGAGGTCGAGGCGGGCGCTGGGATAGCGCGGGTCGATCGGGACGTAGGCGGCGCCGGACTTGAGGATGCCGAGCAGGGCCACGACCAGGTCGGCGGACCGGGGCAGCGCCAGGCCGACCAGGGTCTCGGGGGCGGCGCCGTGCCGGGCCAGCGCGTGGGCGACGCGGTCGGCGCGGGCGTCGAGTTCCCGGTAGGTGAGTTCCTCGGTGCCGAAGACCACGGCGAGCGCGTCCGGGGTCGCGGCGACCTGCCGCTCGACGAGGCCGGGCACGGTGACGCCGGGGGTCGGCGCGGAGGTGCCGGCGTAGCGGTCGAGGAGTGCGCGCTCGGCGGGTTCGAGGACGTCGACGTCGCCGACGCGGGTGGCGGGGCCGGCGACGAGCCGCTCCAGGACCCGGATGAAGCGCCGGCCCATCCGCTCGACGGTGGACCGCTCGAACAGGTCGGTGGCGTATTCCAGGGTGCAGCGGATGCCGCCGTCGGTGGCGGTGAGGTTGAACTCCAGGTCGAACTTGGCGGTTGCCGTGGGTACGGCCTCCAGCTGTGCGGTCGCGCCGGGGAGTTCGAGGTCGATCCGGGCCTCGGTCTGCCAGCTGAACATGACCTGGAAGAAGGGGTGGTAGGCGGTGGACCGCTCGGGGCTGAGGGCCTCCACCAGCCGTTCGAAGGGCACGGCCTGGTTCTCGTAGGCGCCGATGGCCTTGTCCCGCACCTGGTCCAGCACCTGGTCCAGCGGTGGATTGCCGGACAGGTCCGTGCGCAGCACCCAGGTGTTGACGAAGAAGCCGACCAGGTCCGTCAGTTCCTCTTCGGTGCGTCCGGCGATGGTGGAGCCGAGGGTGATGTCGTCCCCGGCGCCGAGCCGGTGCAGCAGGACGGTGAGCGCGGCTTGCATCGCCATCGACAGGGTCAGGCCACGCCGCTGGGCCAACTCCGTGACGGCTGCCGTCAGTTCAGGGGTGACGGTGAACTCGACCGCGTCGCCGCGGTGGCTGGCCCGGGCGGGACGCGGGTGGTCGGTGGGCAGCCGGGTCTGCTGGGGGGCGTCGGCCAGTTCGGTCCGCCAGTGGCGCAGTTGGGTGGCGAGCACGCTGGCGGGGTCCTCGGTGTCGCCGAGGAGTTCACGCTGCCACAGCGTGTAGTCGCCGTACTGGACGGGCAGTTCGTCCCACTCCGGTGCCGTGGCGCGGACCCGGGCCGTGTAGGCGGTGGCGAGGTCCCGGGCCAGCGGGGCCATCGACTCACCGTCGGCGGCGGCGTGGTGGACCACCAGGACGAGCACGTGGTCCTCGGGTCCGCGGCGCAGCAGGGTGGCCCGCAGCGGGATCTCCGTGGCCAGGTCGAAGGTGTGCGCCGCCGCGTCGGCGAGGAGTGCGGGCACGTCGTCGGGTGCCGCGTCGACGACCGGGACGTGGAGCCGCGTCTCGTCCTCGGGCATGACCCACTGGCCGGGCATGCCGTCCGTCTCCTCGACGAAGAGGGTGCGCAGGCTCTCGTGCCTGACCACCACGTCCCGGACCGCCGAGGCGAGCGCACCGGTGTCGATCGCCCCGCGCAGCCGCAGCACGAACGGGATGTTGTACGTCGCCGACGGTCCTTCGAACCGGTCGATGAACCAAAGTCGCCGTTGTGCGTAGGACAGGGGGATCATGGTGCGTTCGCTCCTCGCTCGGTGTTCTGGGAGTCGGGCCGGCCGCCGCGGACCGGGCGCCGGGTCAGTCCGCGCCGCGGTCCGCGACCAGCGCCGCCAGTTCGGCCACGGTCGGGTTTTCGAAGAGTTCCTGGGTGCCGAGCCGGACGCCGACCCGGTCGTCGACCAGGGCGAGCAGCCGGGTCGCCCGCAGGGAGTTCCCGCCGAGGTCGAAGAACGAGTCGTCCCTGCCGATCCCCGGGCGGTCGAGGGCCTCGGCCCACAGGAGGGCGAGTTGCTGCTCCAGTGGTGTCGCCGGTGGCGTCGAGGGCCGGCGCCTGCGGTCGGAGGCCGTCATCCGCAGCAGCGTCGCGGCGTCGACGGCACCGTCCGGCAGCCGCGGGATGTGCTCGACCTCGAGGGTGCGCACCGGCACGGGGCAGTCGCCGGCGGCCGCCTGGACGGCTTCCCGTACGGCCTCGGGCGCGGCGCCGTCGGCGGTGTGGGCGACGACGATCTCACCGGCCCGCAGATGATCCGGCACGAGCTCGTCGACGATGGCGGGGTGCGCCAGGTCGAGGCCGACGATCAGGTGATGGTCGGGGCGGGCGATGCCGGTGAGGAACAGCCGTAGTCCGTCGGCGGGGTCGACGGCGCCGAAGCCGCGGCTGGCGGCCGGGGCGGTGGAGCTGCCGCGGTTCATGCCGATGCCGGTCCACATGCTCCAGGCCAGGCAGTGCACCGCTCGCCGCCGCTCGTGGTGCCAGTGGTCGGCGAATCCGGTGAGGAAGCTGTTGGCGGTGGCGTACGCGCCGAACGAGTTCCCGCCGAACTCCCCGTTCACGGAGCCGAAGAGCACGAGCGACGCCTGCGGCCTGCGCTCCAGGACCTGGGCCAGAGCGAGGGTGCCGGTGACCTTGGGGCGGTAGTGCCGGGCGAAGGTGTCGGCGGACTCGTTGACGAGCGTGTGCCGTTCGAGGTCGGACCACTGGTCCGTCGGGTCGGCCCCGGCCAGGTGCAGCACTCCGTCGAGGGGGCCGCCCCAGTGTGCCTCGGCACGCGCCACGGCTGCCTCGACGGCATCGGCGTCGGCGACGTCGAGCTGCTCGTGCCGGACGTCGCCCAGGGCGCGCAGCTCGGCCAGCCGTTCGCCCGTCTCCCCGGTCGCGGGAGAGCGGCCGACGAGCAGCAGGCGCACTCCGTAGGTGGCGACCAGGTAGCCGGCGAGGTCGTGGGCGATGCCGCCGAGCCCGCCCGTGACCAGGTAGGTGCCGCCCGAGGTGATGGGCGGGGCGCCGGTCTCGTCGTCGGGGACCGGGCTCAGGCGCGGCTGCCATCGCCGGTTCTGCCGGGCGGCGACGACGCCCTGGTGCGTGCGGTCCGCGAGTTCGGTCCGTACGGCGTCCGCCCAGTCCGCGCGGTCCTGGGGCAGGTCGAGTTGACGGATCGTCAGTGCGGGCAGTTCGCTCACCGCGGTGCGGATCAGTCCGGGCAGGGCGCAGGTGCCCAGGTCGATCCGGTCGCCGGAGCGCACATGCACGGACCCCGAGGTGAGCACGAGCACCAGGGGGCTGTCACCGTCCGTGGCGTCGGCGAGCGCGCCGAGCAGCGCGGTCAGTTCGGCGGTGGCCGCGGCGAGCCGCGCGGCGGGGTCCTCGCCTGCACGGGTCAGGGTCCGGCCGAACACGACCGTGTCGATGGATCCGTGCCGTTCGGTCACTTCCTTGATCAGCCGGGTCAGCTGCGCGCGGTCGCGTGCGTCGGCGCGGTAGCGGTCCGCCGCCTCCGCGTGCAGCCGATCGCCGTGGTGTACGGCGATCACCGGTCCGTCGAGGCCGAGGGATACGAGTTCGTCGTCCTCGGCCAGGACGAGCCGGGCCCCGGCTTTCCCGTTCCCGGACCCGGGTGCGGGTCCGGGGGCGGGAAGTTCTGTCCACTGGCGCCTGACCAGCCGGGTGTCGGGCCGTTCCGCTGTACCGGCCCCGATGACCCGGTCGGCGAAGGTGCCCGCGCGCAGTTCGGCGGTGAGCGCGGCGCGCTGCACCTTGCCGCTGCCGGTCTTCGGGAACTCGGTCTCGGTCACCGGGACGACGAGATCGGGGGCGAGTCCGACCTCGCGCACCAGGACGGCCCTGATGGCGTCGACGGTCCGGGTGAGGGCACCGTCGTCCCAGCTGCGCGGCACGAAGAAGATCGCCAGCCGGTCGGAGCCCTCGCCGGGCTCGCGTACCCCGGTCGCGGCGCTGAAGGTGACCCGGACGCCGTCCACCTGCTCGACGACGTTCTCGATCTCGTGCGCGAGGTAGTTGATGCCGCGCACCACGATCTGGTCCTTCTTGCGTCCGGCGATCACCAGGTCGCCGTCGCGGACGAACGCGAGGTCGCCGGTGTGGAACCAGCCGTCGTCGTCGAACGACGAGGCGTTGGCTTCGGCGTTGTTGAAGTAGCCGGTCATCATCGTGCGGCCGCTGATGCACAGTTCGCCGAGGCGGCCCTCCGGGACCACCGCCCCGGAGTCGTCCAGCACCCGGATCCGCACGCCCGGGAGCGGGGTGCCGACGGTGGAGATCACCACGGCCCCGGGATCGGCGGGGTCCACCTCGCGGACCGTGCCGCCGAGCGAGGCGGGGTCGACGGCGACGGTGCCGGCCGTGCGGTCGTCCAGGCGCTGGAGGCCGTAGGTGACACCGGAGCAGGTCTCCGCCATGCCCCAGGCCGGGACCATCGCGTCGGCGGGCAGCCCGTGCGGCGCGAGGAGTTCCAGGAACCGGTGGCTGGTCCCGGCGACGACCGGTTCACCGCCGTTGAGCAGGGTGCGGAAGGAGGACAGGTCCCAGGAGCGCTTGGTGCGGATCTCCTCGGCGTGGTCGTTGACCATCGCGAAGGCGAAGTTGGGCGCCCAGGTGTTGGTCGCGCGGTACCGGTCGGCCCAGTCCAGCCACAGCAGCGGGTCGGCGAGGAAGTGCTCGATCTTGGCGTTGACGTGCAGACAGCGCAGGAAGACGTCCCGGATGTTGCAGTGCACGACGGTGACGTGGTCGAAGGGCATCCACAGCAGGCTGACCTCGTCGCTGCCCATTCCGCTGGCCTGCGCGTAGGCCAGGGACCTGGAGACAACGGTGGCGTTGGTGTGCTGTACGCACTTGGGTACGCCGGTGCTGCCGGAGGTGAGCAGGTTCAGCACCGGCGAGTCGGGGGTCGCCGGGAACCAGTCGGTGTCGGGCGGGCCGGCCAGCAGCTCGCCGAGGGTGAGGATCCGCACCTCCGGCTCGGCCCACAGCTCCCGTACGTCGGCGAGGGCGGGCGCGGTGGCGTCGTCGGTGAGCAGCGGCGGTCGGTCGAGGAGGTGCCAGACGTTGTGCAGCCGCCGGTTGGTGTCGTTCGCGGCGCGGTAGGTGGGGGCGACCGCGACCGGTGTCGGGACGAATCCGCCGAGCACACAGGCCCAGAAGGCGGTGAGGTAGGCCCGGTTGTCGTCGAACTGGAACAGCGCGGCGTCGCCCGGGCGCAGTCCGGCGGCCCGCAGCCCGCCGAGCACGCGCTGGGCCTCGGCGAGCAGCTCCGGGTAGGTCTGCAGTTCGTCCTTGCGGCCCCGCCGGATGAAGACGGTGCCCTTGTCGGGGGCCAGTTGGGCCGCGTCGCTGAGGGCCTGCTGCAGGGTGTCCGGGGCGTTGTCGGGTATCCGCAGGTCACCGCCGTAGAGCTCGGCGGGCGGGCGGCCGGTGGTGTCCTCCTCGGCGGGTGCCTGCGGAGGACCGGCGGGGGCCGGGGCGGCGGCACGCACGCTTCTGCGGACCACGGCCGTGGCGTCGCCCACTCCGGGGACCCGCAGGGCCGCCTCGGCGATGCGCTCCAGGGTGTCCTGTCCGAAGGGATCGGCGGGGCTCATGCGGCCCTCCCCATGGTCGTCTGCATCTTGCGGGACAGGAACGACACGACGTCGGCCGCGCCGGACTCCAGGAAGTAGAAGTGGCCGCCCGGGTAGAACCGGGCGTAGAACTCGGCGTTGGTGTGCGCCTGCCATCCGGCGACGGAGTCCGGGGGTGTGCGCGGGTCGTCGTCGCCGCACAGCACGGTGAGCGGGCAGTCGAGGGGGTCCGAGGGCGCGGGGCGGTGCCCTTCCCAGAGCGCGAAGTCGGTGCGCAGCACGGGCAGCAGGGAGTCCAGCACGAACGGGTCGTCGAGGATCTCGCGGTCGATGCCGCCGAGCGCGAGCATCTCGGCGCGGAACTCGTCGTCGGGCAGACCGCTCAACTGCCGTACGCCGGTGAAGCCGGGGGCGGGATGGGCGGACATGAAGAGCTGGTCCGGGCCGCGCCGGCCGCGTGCCCGGAGCGCCTTGGCGAGCTCGAAGGCGAGGGCGGCGCCGCAGGAGTGGCCGAAGATCGCGTACGGCCGGTCCAGGACCGGGCGCAGGGCGTGGGTGAGTGTGCTGACGAGCGGTCCGACGGAGGTGAACGGCTCCTCGGCGATACGGTTCTGCCGCCCGGGCAGCTGCACCGCGACCAGTTCGATGTCCGGCGGCAGCAGCGGGACCCAGTCGGCGTAGGCCAGGGCTCCCGCACCGGCGTGCGGCAGACAGATCAGCCGCCCGGTGCTCTCCGGCCGCCGGGCCCGCCAGATGTACGGCGTCTCGGCGACGAGTTCCGATGTCTGAACACTCATGCGCACACCTCTCGCCGTGCTGCGGTTGTCCCGCGCGGTTCCTGATCGGGTCGGGTTGAACGGGCCGTTCGGGCCATGCGGGTCACTCCTTGCTCCGTCTCCGCAGCCGGGGGCCGCTCCTGGTGGTGATCTCGTCCCAGCGGGCGGTGAGCTCGGCGATGGTCCGGTGCCGGAACATGGCGCCGATGGCGACCTCCGTGCCGAGCTGGTCGCGGATGCGGCTGATCAATCGGGTGGCGAGCAGGGAGTTGCCGCCGAGTGCGAAGAAGTCGTCGTCGATGCCCACCTCCTGCCGTCCGAGGACGTCCGCGAACAGCCCGCACAGCACTTCCTCGTGGCCGGTGCGTGCCGCACGGCGGCTGGTGCCGGGCGGATCGGGGAGCCGCCGGACGTCCAGCCGTCCGCTCGCGGTGACGGGCAGGGTTTCCAAGGCCGTCAGCGTGGTGGGGACCATGCGGGCCGGCAGGTGCTGGGCGACGTGGGCCCGCAGTTCGTCGGGGGCGACGGTCTGCTGTTCGGCGGCGACCACGTACGCGACGAGGCCCTGTGCCGCCGTGACGACCGCCGCCTGTGCCACGCGCGGGTGGGCCAGGAGCACGGTCCGCGCCGCCTCCGGTTCGTGCCCGGCTTCCGCGGACACGGGCCCCGCGGTGTGCCGGAGTCGGACTCCGGTGCGGTACAGACGGCTCCCTGGGGCGCCGTGCGGATCCGCGACGAACCGCTGCGCGGTGGCCGCGGGCCGCCCGGGGATGCCGTGCGCGAAGTCCCCGGCCAGGTACAGCTCGCCCGTGCCGCCGGGGGCGACCGCCGCGAGGGAGGGGCTGAGCAGGCGGACCTCGTCCCCGGTGACGGGAGCCGGGGACAGTGGGGCGGCGCCCTTGCGAATCTCGACGCGGCGCCCGGCGCAGAGCGCGAGCAGCAGTTCGGTGGCGCGTGTCTCGGGCCCCGCCGTCAGCGGTTCGTCGCCGCCTGCGGTGAACCGTGCCGCGCCGGCGGCCAGTCCGGCCTGGGTGAGAAGCAGGCCGTACGGGGTCGTCGTGGCGTCCGGTACGAAGTCGAGGCAGGCCGGCTGGTCGGGCCGGACCTCACCCGGCCCGTCGCCCGCGTCCGGGCCGCCGAGTCCGACGAGGATGCGCGGCACCTCGCCCCAAGGCCCTCCCGACGTCGGTTCGTCCACGATGGCCGCGTCCGGGCGGGCTTCCCGTGCCACCGCCTCCGACCAGGCGAGGGGGTCCCTCGGATCGAGCTCTACGAAGCATGCGCCGGCGCCGAGCACGGCCAGCAGGCCGGTCAGCTGGTCCACGGGGTGGGCGCAGCCGACCGCCACGACCGATCCGGGACCGAGCCCGTGCTCCCGGCAGGTGCGGGCGAGCCGCTCGGCGTCCGCCGCGATCTCACCGAGTGTCGTCGGCACGTCGTCGACGACGAGCGCGGCGTCGGCGTGCCGGGCGACGCGGGCGGCGAGCAGCGGACCGGCCGGCCTCGCCGGCCCCTTCCGCGGCCGGGGCCGTCCCGCGGCGACCGTTCCGACGGGGATGCCGGCGTCGGCCACGAACGCGCGCACCATGCGCAGCAGGAGGTCGGCGATCCGGTCCACGGTGTCCGGGTCGAGGGCGCCGTTGTCGTACTGCAGCCGCAGTCGCGGCAGGGGATCCTGCTCGGCCATCACGACGAGCGCGTAGTGCGATCCGGCGAGGGACCGGAACCCGGGCGTGGGAAGCCCGGCGACGGCGCTGGCCTCGGCGATGGCGGCGTTGTCGAAGGGATACGACTGGTAGACGACCAGGGTGTCGAAGAGGGTGTCGAACCCGGTGGCGGCGTGGATGTCGATCAGGCCGGTGTGGTGGTGCTCCAGCAGGGCCGCGTGGGTCTCCTGGAGATCGGCGACGAGTTGCGCCGGTGTGCTGCTCGGGCGGCAACGCACCCGTACGGGAAGCGTGTTGATGCACAGTCCGACGACGTCGTCGACGCCGGGCAGCGTCGGCGGACGGCCGGAGACGGTGGTGCCGAACACCACGTCGGTGCTGCCGGTGATCTCGGCGAGCACCGCCGCCCATGCGGCCTGGAGCACGTTGCTGGGGGTGCTGCCCAGGTCGGCGGCGCGGCGGAGGAGGGCCTGCGCCTCGTCGGGGGTGAGCGCGAGGTCACGGACGCCGAAGCCCTCCGCGGAGGCACCGGTGGCGACCAGGGTCGGTCCGGTCAGGCCCGCCAGTGCCTCGGTGTGCGCGCGCACGGAGCGCTCGTGGTCCTGTCGGTCCAGCCAGGTGACGAAGTCCTTGAAGGAGCGTGGGGCGGGCAGCGACGTGGGGGTGCCGGCGTAGAGCCGGATCAGGTCGTGCAGCAGGAGGGGCTCGGACCAGCCGTCGAACAGGACGTGATGGGCGGTGAGGACGAGCCGGGTGTGTGCGTCGGCGATGTGGACCAGGGTCAGACGCAGCAGCGGAGGTGTGGCCGGGTCGAAGGGTTCGGTGCGGTCCTCGGTGAGGAACCGCTCGAACGAGTCGGCGGCCACCGTGCGCTCCCGCCAGGGCAGTTCGACGCCGTCGACGACGAGCTGCACCAGGTCGCCCGCGGCGTTCGGCACATAGGCGGTGCGCAGGGCGGCGTGCCGGTCGAGCAGGGCCTGGCCGGCGGCCCGCATCCGTTCCGCGTCCACCGGGCCCTCGAAGTCGAACACCAGCTGGACCTGGTAGGTGTCGCCGTCGTCGTCGGCCAGCAGGGAGTGGTGCAGGAGTCCTGACTGCAAGGGGGTCAGCGGCCAGATGTCGGTGAGCTGCGGGTAGCGGCCCTCCCACGCCTCGATCTCCCGCTGCCCGACGGCGACCAGCGGTACGTCGGAGGGGGTGAGGCCGCCGGCGTCCGGCGACGTGGCGTGCCCGGCCAGGGCGGCGAGCGCGGCGCACCACAGGTCGGCCAGCTCACGCACTTCGGCGGCGGACAGCACGCCCTCTGGGGCGGCGAACACGGCGCCGATCCTGGGTCCTTCGGGCGTGTCGGTGACCATGGCGTTGATGTCCAGCTCGCACAGGGCGGGCATGGCCGGGTCATGGCCCGCGTCGAGCTCGGCAAGTTCCGTGTACCGCGTGATGTCGTCGGTCAGCGTCCAGCCGAGGCCGCGCAGTTGTTCCGGCATGTCGGTGGCGGAGAAGCGGCCCAGATAGTTGAACCCGATCTGCCCGAGGGACGTGGTCCCCAGGGTCTCGGCGCCCAGGGGGTCGAGGTGGCGCAGCAGGCCGTAGCCCAGGCCCCGGTCCGGTACGGCCAGGAGCTGTTCCTTCACCGCCTTGAGCAGGGCTCCGGCGGCCGGCCGGCCCTCGAAGGCGGCGTCGAGGTCGATGCCCGCGGTGTCGAGCCGTACCGGGAAGACGCTGGTGAACCAGCCGACGGTGCGGGCCAGATCGGCCCCCGGGATGGCCTCCTCCTCGCGTCCGTGGCCCTCCAGGCGGAGCAGCGTCGAGGGTTCGGTGACGCCCCGGTCGCGGCGCCAGCGGGCGACGGCGAGGGCGAGTGCGGCGAGCAGGCCGTCGTTGACCCCGCCCCGGTAGGCGTCCGGTACGGCGGTCAGCAGCGCCTGGGTGACCGGTGCCGGCAGCTGGACGCGAACCTTCTGGACCGTGCTCCGCACATCGGCGGCCGGGTCGAGGCGCCGGGTCCCGAGGACCGGGTCGGGGCCGTCGACGAGGGACCGCCAGGTGTCGAGCTCGGCGCGCCGGGTCTCGCTGGACGCCTCGTCGGCCAGGGCGTGGGCCCAGCCCCGTACGGAGGTGCCGACCGGCGGCAGTTCGGGGGTGCGTCCGTCGCGGACCTGCTGCCAGGCGGCCGCGAGGTCGGGCATCAGGATGCGCCAGGAGACTCCGTCGACCACGAGGTGGTGCAGGGCGAGCAGCAGTCGTCCTGGGCCGGACGGCGGGTCGAACCACACGCACTGGGCGACCACGCCGGCGGCCGGGTCCAGTCTCCCCGCGGCGGCGTCGAGTTCGCCGGTCAGCAGCCGGTGCCAGGACTCCCCGGTCCAAGGCCCTTCGTGGGCGACCCGCCGGACGAGGGGGTCGACGTCCACGGAGCCGGGCTCCCCGACGAGCAGTGCGTCGGGCAGGAGCCGGGCACGCAGCAGGTCGTGCCGGTCGACGACCGCGGTGAGGACGGCGGACAAACCGGCGCGGTCGATGCCCGGCGGGAGTTCCAGTACGACCGCCTGCGACAGCCGGTCGAAGCCCGGCCCGCGCTCGCGGAGCCAGTGGGCGACCGGCATCAGCGGCATCCGTCCCACGCCGCCGCCTTCCGGTTCGGCGAGGACGGGCGGTTCGTCGGTCGGGGCCTCGGCGGCGGCCGCGGCGATGGCGGACACCGTACGGCGGCGGAAGATCTCCTGCGAGCTGACGGACAGGCCGCGTGCCCGGCTGCGGGACACCACCTGGATCGACTGGATGCTGTCGCCGCCGAGGGAGAAGAAGTCGTCGTCGACGCCGACCCGTTCGCGTCCCAGCACCTCGGAGAAGACCGCCGCGAGGATCCGCTCGCCGTCCGTGGCGGGCGGGCGGTACGCCGTCGACGTGAACTCCGGTGCGGGGAGGGCCGCCCGGTCGAGTTTGCCGTTGGGGGTCAGCGGCAGTGCGTCGAGCGGGACGAAAGCGGCGGGCACCATGTACTCGGGCAGACGTGCGCCGAGGAAGGCCCGCAGTTCCTCCCCGTCCGTCGCGCTGCCGGCGGTCGCCGGTACGACGTACCCGACGAGCTGCTTGCCGCCACCGGGGCCGTCGTCCTGACGGGCGATCACCGCTGCGTGCGCCACCTCGGGGTGGGAGAGAAGCGCGGCCTCGACCTCGCCGGGTTCGATGCGGAAGCCGCGCACCTTCACCTGGTGGTCGGCCCGCCCCTGGTAGGTCAGTTCGCCGTCCTCGGTGGCGGTCACCAGGTCACCGGTGCGGTACATGCGTTCGCCGGGCGCTCCGAACGGGCAGGCCACGAACCGCTCGGCGCTCTGGGACGGCCGGTTCAGATAGCCGCGGGCCAGTCCGCCCCCGGCGACATACAGCTCGCCGGGCGTGCCCGGGGACACGGGGCGCAGCCGCTCGTCGAGGACATGGGCCCGCATGGTGTCCAGGGCGCGTCCGATCGGTACCTCGGTGCCGAGGTCCTCTGCGCGCTCCACCCGGTGGCTGGTCGCGAACACCGTGGTCTCGGTGGGTCCGTAGCCGTTGACGAACCGGGTGCCGGGGCACGCCTCCATGGCCCGCCGCACGACCGGCGCCAGCACCCGGTCACCGCCGGCCCAGACCTCCCGCAGCCCGGCGAGGCAGCGGGGCTCGTCCTCGACCAGGACGTTGAACAGGGCGCTCGTCAGCCAGACCGCCGTCACTCCATGGCGGGCGACGAGTCCGGCGAGAACTCCGGGGGTGAGGTCCTCCGAGGTGTCGACGACGACCCGGCCGCCGGTCAGCAGCGGGACCCACAGCTCGTAGACCGAGGCGTCGAAGGCGAGCGGCGAGTGCAGCAGCACGCGGGTGTGGGCCCCGCCGGCGAACTGGCTGTCCGACGCGAGGTCCGCCACGTCCCGGTGGGTGATGCCGATGCCCTTGGGGGTTCCGGTGGAGCCCGACGTGTAGATGACGTAGGCGAGTTGCTCGGGGCGGGGGGCCGGGCGGGTGCCTGGCGTGCCGGCGTCGGCCGTGATCTGGGCGGGCGTGACGACGGGGCAGGGGTCGCCGGGTACGGCTTCGGTCCCGATCCGCAGGGCGGGCCGTACGTCGCGGAGCATGAACTCCATGCGTTCGGCCGGGTAGTCCGGGTCCATCGGGAGGTAGGCGGCGCCGGCCTTGAGCACGCCGAGCAGTACCGCGACGAGTTCCGCGGAGCGCGGCAGCGTGACCGCCACGGCGGTCTCGGGGCCCACGCCCCGCTCGATGAGCCCGGCCGCGAAACGGTCGGACAGTTCGGCGAGTTGACCATAGGTCAGCGTGCGGTCGTCGCACTCCACGGCGATCGCGTCGGGCGTCGCCCTCGACTGCCGTGCGAACAGCGCGGTGATCGTGACGTCGGCAGCCACCGGCGACCGGTCTTGCTTCGAGTCAGGCACGTCCATCACTCCACGCGAACAGGCGGATCGGAAGGGAAAAACAAAGGGGCCGGCGAGGCAGTCCACGGAATCAAAATCCGAGAGCGGAATCATTCATCGCCCTCGGGGTCCATTCCAACCGACCGGTCAGGTCCGTTCGGGAATTCGGAACGAATATCCAGATCTCCGGAGCGGTCAATATCCTTGCGTCCGGCCGGCTGCACGGTCAAGCGAATACGAGCCCGGAGCCATTCCACCGCGCCGAACGGGGTCTGTCCCGTCGACAGGACCACGACCGGCCGCTGAGCGATCCTAACTCCCTTGTGGCGCCGGTGACCGGGATCCTACGGTGGCGGAGCATTCCGGGCCGGTCGCGGATGCCGGGTGTCCTGTCGACAGGACGACACCGAACGGCGAGCCGCACCGGACCCCGCCGATTTCGCATTCCGCGGCACCCCGTGACGATTATGGATTCGCCCGGTCCGGACAATCCCGGTCCAGGCAATTCCGTGCGCCGCACCGGACATCTCTCATATCGGAGTCAGTTGATGATCCTTCAGGGAAAGCGGGTGGCCCTGCCCTCGGTGCCCGTCGTCCACAAACAGTTCGAGGCACACGCGGCGGCCACTCCCGACGCCGTCGCCGTCTTCTGCGCCGGACAGCGGGTGACGTACGCGGAACTCGACGCGAGGGCCAACCGGTTCGCGCATTTCCTCGCCACGCGCGGACACGGCCGGGGTGCGCGGGTCGGGCTCTGCCTCGACTACTCGATCGACCTGCTCGTCGCCATCCTGGGCACGCTGAAGGCCGGCGCGGCCTACGTACCGCTCGACCCGTCCTATCCCGCGGCGAGACTGACGCTGCTGCTGGGGCAGATGCCCGATCTCGCCCTGATCGTGGCCTCCCCCGCGACGGCCGGGCTGGTCGAATCGACCGCCGTCGAGGTCATCGACCTGGAGCAGCTGTCCGACCGGTTGGCGCAGTTGCCGGCGACCGCCCCCGACGTCGTGGTCACCGGGGACGACGTGTGCTACGCGGTCTTCACATCCGGGTCGACGGGTACGCCGAAGGTGACCGCGGTGCGGCACGAGGGCTGGTTCAACCTGTTGAACTGGCTGAAGGTCGAGTACGGCCTGCACCCCGGGTCGAACAACCTGGTGGTCAGCGCGTTCGGCTTCGACCTCTCCCAACGCAGCCTGATGGCACCGCTGTTCTGCGGAGCCACCCAGAATCTGATGGCGAGCCGGAACTTCGACGCCGCGATGGCCTACCGCATGCTGGCCGAGCACGATGTGCGCGTCGTGCACTGCGCCTCCAGCACGCTGTATCTGCTGGTGGACTGGGAGACGGCACGCGGCGGTGACACACTCACCCGGCTCGACTACGTGCTCTTCGGCGGGGAGCCGCTGAAGGCCCGGCGAATCGCGGACTGGGCGCGCCGCGAGGGCAATACGTGCACGCTTCTCCACCAGTACGGTGTCGCCGAGTGCACGGATGTGGCGTCGTCGTACGACCTCGCCGAGTACTGGAGCGGCGAGCACGACAACCCGCCGGTCGGCAAGCCGGCCTACAACACCGACCTCCACATCCTCGACGAGCGGATGCGCGGCGTCGTGGCCGGGGAGTCCGGCGAGATCTGCATCTCCGGTGCCAGTGTCGGCGCGGGCTATCTCAACGGCACCGGTCCCGAATCCGAGCGGTTCACCACGATCGAGGTCGACGGTGAGTCACTCCGGCTGTACCGCACGGGCGACCGCGGCTATGTGACACCGGCCGGCGACCTCGTGGTGGTCGGCAGGATGGACTCGCAGGTCAAGGTGCGGGGCATGCGGATCGACCCCGCCGACGTGGAACGCGCCCTCGGCAGGCTGGCCGGGGTCCGCGAGGCGGCCGTGGCGATCACGTACGCCGACTCCGGCGAGGCCGAGCTGATCGCGTTCCTCGTCCCGGACGGGAACGAACTCACCGAGAACGATGTGCGCGCCCGCCTGCTGGGGACGCTGCCGCGGAACATGGTCCCGGCCAGGTTCCTCAACATCCCGCGGATTCCACTCAGTCCGCACGGAAAAGTGGACCGGGCGGCGCTGCTCGACGCCTGCCGGAATGAATTCGCCGACAGCGGTATGTCGGCATGACAGACCTTGATGACGACCGGGAGGACTGTGATGATTGCCGACAGCGTGCGCACCATATGGTGCCGAGAACTCCAGCGCGACGACATCGCGGTGGACGATGACTTCTTCGCCCTGGGCGGCCAGTCCGTGATCATGGCCAGGATTCAGGGTGCCTTCATCGACGAGCTGAACGTCGAGGTCCCCATAGACCAGATGTTCCTCAATCCGACGGTGGCGTCGATTTCCGCGTACATCGAATCCCTGGACACGGTGAGCCGATAGCGCCGGGCGCGCTTCCAGAACGATCAAAACGAACCTTCGCATTGATGATTGGGGTTGGTCGGGGTGAAGGAACCCCGTACGTCCGGGGACGACCGGGACGAGACGGTGCTGTTGTGCGTGCCGTTCGCCGGAGCGGGCCCTTCGTTCTTCCACCCGTGGCGCGAGCCGGCCGGCGACCGGTGGCGTGTGGTCCCGGTCGAACTGCCCGGCAGGGAGCGCCGGCTCCTGGAGACGCCGTACCGGAACGTCGTCGAGGCGGCCAAGAACTCCATCGACGACATCGTCACGGAGCTCGGCGCGGGGGCGCGGACCGTGCTGTTCGGGCACAGCCTGGGCGCGGTGCTCGCCTACGAGCTGGTGCATCTGCTGAGCACGCGTGATGTGCACGTCGAGCGGCTGGTCGTCAGTGGCTCGCCGGGGCCGTGGACCCAGCGCGAGAGGCGGGCGACGGGGCTGCCGGACGATGAATTCCTCGCCCGCGTCGAGGAGTTCGCGGGATTCAGGCACGAGGCGCTCGACCACCCGGAGCTGCGTGAACTGATTCTCCCCATGCTGCAGGCCGACTGCGAGATGCACGAGAACTACGTCCCGAGCACCGATGAACCGGTGTCCGTGCCGATCTGCTCCCTCCGGGGCGACTCCGACACGCTGGTCACCGCGGAAGAGGCCCAGCAGTGGCGGGACGCGACCACGAGCGAGTTCAACTACGTGGAGTTCCCGGGCGGTCACATGTACCTGGTCGACCTCGCCCAGGAGATTCTGAACGTCATCGAGGCGGAGTCCGCCCGCGATCGCTGATCGCCGGCGAATTCACCCATCCATCTCCACGCGATACATACCCATACCTTTCATGGAAGGACTCCCCCATGGCTTCGCCCGTCGACGATTGGGATGTGCATCCGGGGCATTTCTGGCTTCGCGGAAAGCGCCCCGAGAATCTGGTCTCGTATGACGAAGAGATCAAGATGTGGAACATCTACGGCTACCCCGAGTGCGCCGAGGCTCTCAGCAACACGAAGGTCTTCTCCAGCGACATGATGCGCCTGGAACCCATCCAGGTGGACTACGCCCTCGTCGACGGCGACTTCGGCCACACCGACCCGCCGAAGCACCGCAAGCTGCGCGGTCTGGTCGACCACGCCTTCAAGCCCGCTCTGCTGGGCCGCCTCGAGTCCGAGGTGCACGGCATCATCCATGAACTCCTGGACCAGGTGGACGGCAAGCCGTCCTTCGACCTCATGAAGGAGTTCGCCGCTCCGCTGCCGCTCATCGTGATCGCGGATCTCATGGGCGTCCCGCCGAGCGACCGCGGCATCCTGCGCGGGTGGATGGACAAGATGCTCCAGGGGGGTGAGGAACTCAAGTCCCCGGAGGAGCAGTTGGAGGAGAAGGAGCAGCTGGAGAAGGAACTCGAACTGCTCTGGGAGATGCGCGACTACTGGAAGGACATGGCGGTCGAGCGCCGGAAGAAGCCGCGCGGCGACCTCGTCAGCGAGCTCCTGGACGCCGAGATCGACGGCCAGCGCCTGACGGACAGCCAGATAGCCAATATCTGCAACCGGATGATGGTCAACGGTCATCTGACGACCGCCATGCTCATCGGCAACACCATGCTGTGTCTGGACGCCTATCCGGAGGAGGGTGCCAAGGTCCGCGCGGACCGCTCGCTCCTGCCTTCCGCGATCGAGGAGTCCCTCCGCTTCCTGAGCCCCATCTGCGGCGTGGGGCGGGCCACCAACGCCGATGTGGAGATCGGCGGCACCACGATCCCCAAGGACCAGCTGCTCATCGTGTGGACCGGCTCCGCCAACCGCGACGAGCGCCAGTTCCAGGACCCGCACACCTTCATCGCCGACCGGACGCCCAACAATCACATCGGCCTCGGCCGCGGCGTCCACTTCTGCATCGGCCGGCAGCTGGCCCGTATGGAGGCCAAGGCCGCCGTGGAGGTCCTGCTGGACCGCTTCCCCGGCATGCGTCCCGACCCGGCCGCCCCGCCCACGTTCCTCCAGGTGATCGACGTCGACGGCGTCGAGACCCTCCCGGTCCTCACCGGCTGAACCCACCCCTGTCACGGCACCAAGGAGAAGCACCATGACTACGGTCGTCCAGCGGTGGGACATCCACCCGGAACACCCCTGGCTGCGTGGAGAACGTCCCGACTCCCCGGTCCAGTTCGACGAGGCGCAGGGCGTGTGGAACGTCTACGGTCACGCCGAGTGCCTGGAGATTCTCGGTGACCACGCGACGTTCTCCTCCGATCTGACGCGGCTGATGCCCGTCGGCGTCGACGAGTCCCTCATCGAGGGGGACATGTCGCAGATGGATCCGCCGCTGCACCGCAAGTTCCGCAGCCTCGTCAGCGGCGCCTTCACCCCGCGGCTGGTCGCGTCGATGGAGGAGCAGGTCGTCGACCTCACCAACGGGCTGCTCGACCAGATCGAGGGCGCGTCCGAGATCGAGCTGGCCTCGGCCCTCGCCTATCCGCTGCCGGTCATCGTGATCGCCGAGCTGCTCGGGGTCCCGGCGGACGACCGCGAGCTGTTCCGCAAGTGGGCCGACGACGTGATCGAGAGCTTCAGCGGTTTCTCGTTCCTCGACGACAGCGAACAGGGCGTGCAGAGCGTCCAGTCCGCCACCGAGCGGCTGCAGCCGCTGCGGGACTACATGGCTGAGCATCTCACCGAGCGCCGGGCCCGGCCGCGCGAGGACCTGCTCAGCCATCTGGCGCAGGCCGAGGTCGACGGCGAGCGGCTGACGGACACCGAGATCGTGAACGTGGCCAACATCCTGCTGGTCACCGGGCACATCACCACCACGATGACGCTCGGCAACACGGTGCTGTGCCTGGACTCCAACCCCGAGCAGTTCGCGCGGGTGCGCGCGGACCGGTCGCTGGTGCCCGGCGCGATCGAGGAGGCGCTGCGCACGCTCTCCCCCTCGGCCGCGCTCGCCCGGGGCACCACCACGGACGTCGAGATCGGCGGGACGACCATCCCGAAGGACCAGATCGTCATGATGTGGCTGGCCGCCGCCAACCGCGACCCCGCCCGGTTCCCCGACCCGGACGTGTACGACCCGACGCGTGATCCCAATCCGCACTTCGGGTTCGGCCGCGGCATCCACTTCTGCCTCGGCGCGGGCCTGGCCCGGCTTGAGGCCCGGGTGGCGCTGAACGCCCTGCTGGATCGCTTCCCGGTGCTGCGCACGAACCCCGACAATCCGCCGTCGTTCTTCCCCACCCCGGACATGATCGGCGTCAACCTCCTCCCCCTGCGCACCTCATGACCGGCGGACCGAGCGAGGAGGAGGCGACCGCGATGGCGGCGACCGACCCGGCGAACCAGCTCCGGCAGCTGGTCCTCGGCTTCGTGCCGGCGCAGATCCTGTACGCGGCCGTGGACCTGGGCGTGGCCGAGGAACTCGCCGAGGGGCCCCGCTCCTACGGCGAGCTGGCCGGGCGTACGGGCACCGATCCGGCCGCGCTGCGCAGGCTGCTGCGTGCGCTCGCGGGCCTGGGCATGGTGACCCAGCTCGACATGGAGCGGTTCGAACTCACCGACGCCGGCCGGTTGCTGGCGTCGGGCACCGAGGGGTCGGTGGCCGATGAGATCAGGCTGTCCGTGGCGCCCGGGCTGTGGCGGGCCTGGGGGGCGCTGCCGCAGGTCGTGCGCACCGGCAAGGTCTTCCGTGACCCCGCCGACGGTCTCACCGCGCACGAGTCGCTGCTGCGGCACCCCGGTCCGGCGGCGGCGCTGCGGGCCGGGAAGGCGGCGGGCGTAGGTGAGTTCGCGGCCCGGGCGGCCGAGGTGTACGACTTCTCGGTGTTCGGCACGATCGCCGATCTCGGCGGGGACAACGGCACCCTGATCGCGGCCCTGCTGGCCGCCGCCCCCGGGACCCGGGCCGTGCTGCAGGACCTCCCGGAGGCGCTGGACGCGACGGCGGCCACGCTGAAGGCGGCGGGTGTGGCCGACCGTTGCGAGACGGTCGCGGGTGATCTCGGCGGGGCCGTGCCCTCGGGCGCGGACGCCTATCTGCTCAACAACATCGTCCGGGACCTGGACGACGAGCATGCGTCCGCCCTGCTGAGCAGGTGCCGTGCCGCGATGGCACCGACCGCCCGGCTGCTTCTGGTGGAGACGATGATGCCGGCGGTGCTCACTCCGGCCGAGTCGAGCGAGTACGGTCTCACCGACCTCAACAACCTGGTGTTCGCGGGCGGCCGCGAACGTACCCGCGACGAGTACGCGGAGCTGCTCACCGCGAGCGGCTTCACCCTCACCGCCACGGTCGCCGTGCCGGTCGGCGAGGGCATGCCGGACTATCACGTCCTGGAGGGAACACCGACCGGGAACCCCGGGAGGCCGTGACCCGCGCCGTATGCGGAAGGGTCGGGTGCCGCCTCCGA
>NZ_BNBM01000013.1:155853-297686 GCF_014655715.1 Streptomyces lanatus
CTTCCGCGTCGTCAGGACAGCCCCGCCAGCACCGCGCGCCGGCTGGCCCTGACGTGTTCCCGCATCACTTGCTCGGCGCTGTCGCCGTCCTTCTCGATGATCAGCTCCAGGACGCGGTGGTGCTCACGGTCCGACTGCAAGGGGCGGCCCGGCTGGCTCAGCGAGGTGTTCACCAGCCTGGAGTAGGCCAGCTGGTTCATCAGCATCCGGTAGTGGGCCTCCAGCTTGTTGTTGTCGGCCCCGGCGATGAGCAGATCGTGGAACTCCTGGACCAGCTCCGCGTACCGCCCCCGGTCGTCCCGGGCGACCGCTTCGTCGGCCTCGCGCAGATTGCGCTCCAGCAGATCGATCTCCGCGACGCGACCGCGCCGGGCGAGGAGGCGGGCCGCCGCGCCCTCCAGGAGTTCCTTCATCTCGAAGAGTTCCGTGATCTCACGGCGGGAGGGGATGGTGACGAACGTGCCGACGCGGGGCCGGATCTCGACCAGCCCTTCGGTCTGCAGCTGCTTGAGGGCTTCGCGTACCGGTGTACGGCTGACTCCGAACTCCTCCGCGAGGGCGATCTCCGAGAGCGAGGCGCCGGGATCGATCTCGCCCTTGATGATCCGCCGACGCATCTCGGCGATCACCATGGCCTGAATCGACCTGCTCCCCGGTTCGCTCTGCGCGCGATTCACCGAGCACTCCTCCCTCTCCCGAGCCGCCGGCCGGGTCATCCCAGCGGCGCGAGCGCGCCACCGTCGAAGAACTTACCCGCGCCGTACACCATCGGAGGCAGCTCGCTGACCGCCGCGTGCACGACCCGGCAGATGAACACGGTGTGGGTGCTGGCCTGGAGCCGCTCGCGGATCTCGACCTCCATCAGCGCGCTGCTGCGGGCGATCAGCGGGCTGCCGAACGGGCCGCTCTCCCAGTCCACGTCCTTGAACTTGTCCTCGGTCTTGCTCGCGAAGACACCGACGACGTCGAGCTGATCCGTGGACAGGATGTTGATCGCGAGATGGCTCGCCCGGAACAGACAGTCATGGGTGGACGAGGTGCGCTGGACGCACACCATCACGGTGGCGGGGTCCAGGGAGATGCTCGAGAACGCGTTGACGGCCAGCCCTCTGGGGGTCTCCCCATCCAACGCGGTCACGACGGTGACACCGGTGACGAACTGCCGGTTGACCTGCTTCATCACGTCGAGGTCGGGCTTGGAGGCAAGCGCCATCGTGGAGGTGCTCCTAGTCATCTTGATCGTCAGTCCTGTCCCACGCGGATGATGCCCAGCGCGGAGAGCAGCGCCCGGGGGTCCCATGTCACGTGCTCCTCCACGATCCGGTCCCCCTCGAAGCGGGCGAACGTGGCGCCGCTGACCTCGACGCGCCGCTTGGTGGCGGGGACCCCCAGGAGGGAGTTCTCGTGGGTTCCGCTGCTGTGCCAGCGGATCGCGACCCTGTCTCCCTCGATCACGAGGTCGTCGATGGCCGTGACCAGGTCCGGGAAGGCCGCCCGGGTCGAGACGATCGCCGCCTTGAAGGCGTTCAGATCCTGCGGCTGGGGGTCCTGGCCGTGGCGGAGGTAGTCCGGGCTCAGCAGGGTGCCGAGGGCGTCGACGTCGCCCCGGCCCCAGGACGCGTCCCAGACCTTCTCGATGAGCTCACGCCGGGTGTCGGTGTGCGGCATCGGTCTTCTCCTTCCGGTCCGCGCTCAGTTCCTTCCAGAAGGACACCGCAAGGCCGGCGATGATCACGAGGAACGGCAGGGACGTCACGATGACGGTGTTCTGCAGGGCGTTCAGTCCGCCGGCGAGCATGAGCACGACCGCGGTGATTCCGGTGAGTACGCCCCAGAGGATGAGCACCGAACGGCGCGGGGTGAGCGATCCGTCCGAGGTCATCATGGACAGCACATAGGTGTTGGCGTCCGCGCCGGAGACGAAGAACATCACGACGAGGATGATCGCGATCGCCGAGGTGAGCCCGGCGAGGGGGAAGTGGTCGAGGGTCGCGAAGAACGCGCTGTTGATGTCGGCCGCGGTCTGCTTGGCGATGTCGCCCTTCTCGAACATGTCGACATGGATCGCCGTACCGCCGAAGACCGTGAACCAGGTGAAGAACACCACGCTGGGAACGACCAGGACGCCCATGATGAAGCCGCGGATGGTGCGGCCCCGCGAGATGCGGGCCAGGAAGACGCCGACGAAGGCGCCCCAGGACACCCACCAGGCCATCATGAAGTAGGTCCACCACTGCATCCATTCGAGCCCGCCGAACGCGGTGCCCTGCAGGCTCATCCGGAAGAAATCGGTGGCCCACTGGCCCACGGACTCGATGTACAGGTTCGCGAGGAACACGGTCGGGCCGACGATCAGCATGAACACGAACAGCGCGATCGCCAGCACCGTGCTGCCCTGGCTCAGGAACTTGATGCCCTTGCTGACCCCGGTCACCGCCGAGAGCGTGAAGATCGAGGTGACGGCGGCGATGATGAGCACCTGGCTCACATTGTTGACCGGCATCCCCCACAGCCGGCCGAGGCCGTTGTTGACCTGGAGGGCTCCCAGGCCGAGGGAGGTCGTGGTCCCGAAGAGCGTCGCGAACACGGCCAGTACGTCGATCGCCTTGCCGATCGGCCCGTCCACCCGGTCACCGAGCAGCGGCCGGAACATCTGGCTGACCAGGGTGCGCCGGCCCTTGCGGTGGGTGGAGTAGGCGATGGCCAGACCGAAGACGGCGAAGATCGCCCAGGCCTGCAGGCCCCAGTCGAAGTAGGAGTACTGCAGGGCGCGCACCGCCGCCGCGGGAGTGTTCGGCTCGGCGAGCCCGTGCGGCGGGGTCGCCAGGTGCGAGATCGGTTCGGCGACGCCGTACGAGACCAGTCCGATGCCCATGACCGCGCTGAGGATCATGGCGAACCAGCTGAGCGTGGAGAACTCGGGGCGGTCGCTGTCCTTGCCGAGGCGGATGTCGCCGGCGGGGCTGAAGGCCAGGAACACCAGGAAGATCAGGATGCCGAGTGTGACGACGAGATAGCTCCAGCCGAAGGTGGCCGTCACCCAGTTCAGCGAGTTGGTCGTGACCTTGTTCAAGTTGTCCTTGAAGAGCACCGCCCAGGCCACGAAGAGGGCGGAGACACCGAGCGAGGTCCAGAAAACGGAACCGAGCCTGCCGCCGCCACGGCTCTCGGCCTCACCGTTCATCGCGGTTTCTTCATCGATGCCCGGCGGTGTCGCTTCCGTACCGGTTCGAAGGTTTCTGGACATGTAGCTCCTAGAGTCCGCAGGGCCTGCACGCCACCCGCCCTGGCATGCAAGCAGCAGTAAGGCATGGCACAGATGGAGCGTCAAGAGTTCGGTCACGTCTAATCACATCCGGCACCGGGTGCCATCAATATCCACAGCTCAGAGGCCTACGACCCATCCCGCAGCCCACCTGGGCGGCACACGGGAAAGCCTGCCCGCCCACCCCCTTGACCGTCATCAGGTGGGATGCCTATCGTCCTGTGCCATGCAAGAGCGCATAGATCACCTCGACGAGAGCATCGGTCTCCGGAAGCTCGTGCTCTATCGCGATGTCGCCCTCACCGAGGCGGGCGAGGCACCCGCTCGGCCCGCGCGGCGGGCCAGTGTCGCCGCGGTCATCCGGAACCCCTGGGTGGGTACGGGTCCTTCGGCCGATCTGTCGGCGGAGCAGGGCCGTGTCGCGCCGGTGCTCGCGAGGCTGCTGACCGACCGGCTCATCGCCTCCCTGGGCGGCGCGGACGAGATCGAGTCGTTCGGCAAGGCCGCGATGGTCGGTACGGCGGGCGAGATCGAGCACGCCGGTGCCCTCATCCACACTCCGTACTTCGGCAATCTGATGCGGGAGTTCCTCCAGGGCGAGTCGGTCATCTGCTTCGCCGACTCCCGTACCGAGGCCGGTGAGACGCTGATCGTGCCGCTCTGGCACAAGACCCGGGCATCGACGCGCAGCCATTACCAGACCATCAGTGCCCGCGTCTCCGACGCGCCGCGTGCGGACGAGATCGTCGTCATCGCGGCCGCGTCGACGGGGCCGCGTCCGCACCCCCGCATCGGGGACCGTATGACCGACCCCGTCGTCACCGCCGAGACCCTGGAGACAGTTCCCTCATGAAGATCCGCAAGATCGTGACCGTTGTCGAAGAGATCCGCAGCGAGGGTGGTCGCACGGTCGATCGCCCCGCCCGTGTCGCCGTCGTCGCGGCGGTGATCGAGAACCCGTGGTCCGGGCAGGGCTTCGTGGAGGACCTCAATCCCGGCATCGACGCCCACGCCTCCGATGTCGGCGCGCTGCTGGCCCCGGCGGTGCTCGACGCCCTGGAGGAGCCCGCCGAGGCGTACGGCAAGGCGGCGATCGTCGGCCTGGACGGCGAGATCGAGCACGGCTCGGCCCTGATCCACACGCTCAAGTTCGGCGACCACTTCCGCAAGGCGGCGGACGCCACCACCCTGCTGCCCGCCGTCGAGAAGCGCGGACCCGCCGGCGTCGTCTTCGACATCCCCCTGAAGCACATCACCGACGCGACGATCCGCTCGCACCACCAGTCCTTCGAGGTCCGGATCAGCGACGCCCCCCACCCGAACGAGATCGTCATCGCGCTGGCCGCGGCCTCCCAGGGGCGCCCCCAGCAGCGGCTGGCACCGCTCTCGACCGAGCAGTAGGTGTCCATGACCAAGCCCACCGTGGTGCTGCTGCACGGCGTCGGGCTCGACCACACCATGTGGGAGCCCGCCGCCGCGCTGCTGGCCGATCGATTCACGGTGCTCGCCCCCGACCTGCCGGGCCACGGTTCCCGGCCGCCGGTGCGGGACGGGGTGACGCTCGCGGAGCTGGCCGCCGGGCTGGTCGACGGGATTCCGGCCGGCTCGCATCTGGTCGGGTTCTCGCTGGGCGCGCTGGTCGCCCAGCACATCGCGCTGCACCGCCCGGAGCTGGTGGCCACGCTGACCTCGGTCAGCTCGGTGTGCGCGCGTACGGCCGGGGAGCGGACGTCCGTACTCGACCGGCTGCGCACCGCGGAGGCCGACTTCACTGCGAGTGCGACCGCGTCCCTGGAGCGGTGGTACGCCGGCACCGACGTCGATCCCCGCCAAGTGGCCCGTACCAAGACGACGTTGCTCGCCAACGACGTCGGGTCGTTCCTGAACTGCTACCGGGTGTTCGCCACTGCGGACGCGGAACTCGCGCCGCAGCTGGCCGGCATCGCCGTACCCGCGCTGGCGGTGACGGGCGAGGACGATCCCGGGTCCACCCCCGAGATGACCCACCGGCTCGCCGCGGCCCTTCCCGACTGCCGGGCGGTGATCATCCCCGAGGCACGTCACATGCTGCCCGTCGAGCGCCCCGAGGCGTTCGTCGACTCCCTCACCACCTTCATCGGAGAGCGCGCACATGTCTGAACTCACCACGTGGCAGCACTTCATCGGCGGAACATGGGTCGAGCCGGCGTCGGGCCAGTACGTCGAGAGCACCAACCCGGCCACACGCGAGGTGCTCTACCGGGCGGCACGCGGCAACGCCACCGACGTGGCGCGAGCCGTGGCCGCCGCGAGGGAGGCGTTCGAGGACCCGCGCTGGCGGGACCTCAGCCAGACGCGCCGCGGACATCTGCTGCGCCGCCTCGGGGACCTGATCGCGGAGAACGCCGAGGACCTGGCCCGGATGGAGACACGGGACAACGGCAAGCTGCTGCGCGAGATGCGCGGGCAGCTGGCGACCCTGCCGGAGTACTACCACTACTACGCCGGACTGGCCGACAAGATCCACGGCGACTTCATCCCCACCTCCGACCGGCAGGTGCTCAACTACACGGCCCGCGAGCCCCTGGGCGTGGTCGGGGCGATCACGCCCTGGAACTCCCCGCTGACGCTGACCAGCAGCAAGCTGGCGCCCGCGCTCTGCGCCGGGAACACCGTCGTGATCAAGCCCTCGGAATACACCTCGGCGACGGTGCTCAGGCTCGCCGAACTGGCTCTGGAAGCAGGCTTTCCACCGGGTGCGGTGAACGTCGTCACCGGGTTCGGTGCCGAGGCCGGGCAGGCGCTGGTCGACCATCGCGACCTCGCGAAGATCTCGTTCACCGGCAGCACCGCCACCGGTGCGCGCATCGCCTCGGCGACCGCCGGCCGTTTCATCGGCTCCACGCTCGAACTCGGCGGCAAGTCGCCCAACATCGTCTTCGGCGACGCGAACATCCCGAACGCCGCGATGGGCGTCGTCGCCGGCATCTTCGCCGCGGCCGGGCAGACCTGTATCGCGGGCAGCCGGGTGTTCGCGCACCGGTCCGTCTACGACGAGCTGCTGGAGCGGGTCACCGAGCGCGCCCGGACCATCCGCATCGGCGACCCCCTGGACGAGAAGACGGAGCTCGGTCCGCTGGCCTTCGAGGACCAGCGCGAGAAGGTGGCCGGGTATGTCGACCTCGGTCGTGGCGAGGGCGCCCGGGTCCTCACCGGCGGCCGGGCCACCGACGGCGGCGGCCTCGGCGGCTGGTTCTACGAGCCGACGGTCCTCGTGGACGTCCACAACGACATGCGCGTCGTACGCGAGGAGATCTTCGGTCCCGTCCTCGCCGTCATGCCGTTCGACAGCGAGGAGGAGGTCGTACGGCTGGCGAACGACACCGAGTACGGGCTCGCGGCCGGTGTGTGGACCACGAGCCTCTCCCGGGCCCACCGCATGGCGGCCCGTCTGGACGCCGGAACCGTCTGGGTCAACACCTACCGGGCCATGTCCCCGATGTCACCACGCCAGGGCTTCAAGACCAGCGGCGTCGGCGTGGAACACGGCACCGAGACGATTCGGGAGTACACGCGGCTCAAGAGCGTCTGGATCAACACGAGCGAGGAGCCCGTGGCCGACCCGTTCACGATGCGGAGCTGACATGCCCCAGGTCGCCCTCCCCTTCGCCGTCCCCGTGACCATCGCGTCAAGCAAGGAGCAGTCATGAGGTTTTCGTTGTTCGTGCACATGGAGCGCTGGGACGAGGAGATCAGCCACCGCCAGCTCTTCGAGAACCTCTCCGAGCTGGCCCTGATGGCCGAGGCCGGTGGATTCGGCACCGTGTGGATCGGTGAGCACCACGCGATGGAGTACACGATCTCCCCGAGTCCGATGCCCCTTCTCGCCCATCTGGCCGCGAAGACCTCGACCGTACGGCTGGGCGCGGGGACCATCATCGCCCCGTTCTGGCACCCGCTCAGGGTCGCCGGTGAATGCGCGCTGCTGGACGTGATCAGCAACGGCCGGATGGAGGTCGGACTCGCCCGCGGTGCCTACCAGTTCGAGTTCGACCGGCTGGCGGGCGGCCTGCCGGCCGCCGACGGAGGCAAGCACCTGCGCGAGCTCGTCCCGGCCGTCCGGGCGCTCTGGCAGGGCGACTACGCCCATGACGGCGAGATCTGGCAGTTCCCGACCTCGACCAGTGTGCCCAAGCCGGTGCAGCGGCCCACCCCGCCCATGTGGATCGCCGCACGCGACCCCGCCTCGCACGACTTCGCCGTGGCCCAGGGCTGCAACGTCATGGTCACGCCGCTGATGAAGGGCGACGAGGAAGTCGTCGACCTCAAGCGGAAGTTCGACACCGCTGTGGCGAACCATCCCGAGGTGCCGCGCCCCGACCTGATGGTGCTCCGGCACACGCACATCCACTCCCCCGACGAGCCCGACGGCTGGCGCCCGGCCGCGGAGGCCATCAACCGGTTCTACCGGACCTTCGACGCCTGGTTCGGCAACAAGGCCACGCCTCAGAACGGCTTCCTCGCCCCCAGTCCGGAGGCGAAGTTCGAGGACCGGCCGGAGTTCCGGCCCGAGTCGCTGCACAGGACGGCGATGATCGGAACCCCGGTCGAGGTCATCGAGCGGCTACGCGCCTACCAGGAACTCGGCGTCGACGAGTACAGCTTCTGGATCGACAACAGCCTGCCGCACGAGGAGAAGCGCAAGTCCCTGGAACTGTTCATCAAGGAGGTCGTCCCCGCGTTCCAGTGAATCCCGGGGACAGCTCAGGCCCAGGCCGTCACCGGCACGAACGAGCTGTCCCGCCGGAACAGGTCCGTCCCGTCCGTGCGGTCCACCCTCAGCTGGTAGTCGTAGTGCCGCAGGTAGTACCCGGGGTAGTTGTACGACTCGAAGCGGATCGAGCCGCTGGGGGTGCCCGTGCGGGCGACGAACGTGGCGTCCTTGGCGAAGGTCGACGTGCCGTCGTTGGTGTCGAAGCGGGCCCGGAAGTCCCAGTGGCGCAGGTACCTGCCGGACGAGTCCCGGGAGGAGTAGCCGTTGCCGTCCGCGAGGCCGGCCACGACCGTGAAGGTGGCGGCCTGCTTGTCGGCGGCGGTGCTGGAGCCGCTCACCACCGGGAGGTTGAGCAGGTTGGACTGGTTCTGCCAGTAGCGGGTGGTGTAGTTGCCCGACTGGAAGGACCGGGTGGCGTTCTTCGCCAGGGCCGGGCCGCCCGAGACGGTCTCCTTGATGACCGTGAAGTGGCGGGCCGTGCCGGAGACGACGGGCAGCGCGGCCGGGGCGGACCAGGTGGCGAAGGTGTCGTAGCTGTCGCTGTAGTAGTAGGTGCCGTCGCCGTAGCCGTCGAAGAAGATCCGCCAGCCGCCGTTGTCGAGCTGGATCACGGACGGTCCCTCGCGGTAGCTGCCCCAGCCGGCCCAGTTGCCGGTCCTGGAGATCGTGTAGGGGCCCGCGAGGGAGGACGCCGTCGCGTACTCGATGTACTTCGTCGTCTCGTTCTTGGTGAAGGCGTGGTAGGTCGAGCCGTTCCTCACGATGTACGTGTCGATGTGGTTGGCGCCGATGCCGGACAGGGCGACCGGTGAACTCCACGCCGTCAGAGCGGAGTTGGTCGCCTTCAGCAGATACGGCGTGAAGATCCACTCGTCGTTGGTGGTCGAGCACGACACGATCACATTGACGCTGCCGTCGCTGTCGACGAACCACTCCGGCGCCCAGGCGCGGGACAGATTGGCGATCGGGACGGTGTAGTCGTACAGGAAGCTCCAGTTGACCCGGTCGGTGCTGCGTGCGAAGCCGATCGTGGTGCTGGTGTCCTGCCAGGTGTGGGTCGTGTAGGTGATGTAGTAGTAGCCGTTGGTGTGCTTGAAAATGGCCGCGTCGCGGATGCGGTTGCTCGGCGGGGTGTAGGCGGAGGCCTGGACCAGACGGAAGTCGGTGGCGTCGTCCGACTGATAGACGTTCACGGTCCCGTCGTTGCTGTTCAGGAACGGCACGATCGAGTAGCGGGTGGCCGAGCCGCTGGGCGGTGCGGCGGCCAGCGCGGTGCCGAGCAGGCCCGGGGCCTCGCCCAGGATCAGTGCCGAGGCCGGCAGGGCGGCCATCGCGCGCAGCAGGGTGCGGCGGGACGGGGTGGGGTGACGTCGGGTCACGTGCGGCTCTCCCTACGGTTCAAGGGACTCCGAATCCCACATTCCTTGCGTTCGCAATTTCGAACGTGGTTCGGAAATTCGATCAGAAGGTAGAGGTGGGGTCTGGGTGCGTCAATGGTTTGCGCAGGAGGAAGAGGGACCTGGGAGAAACCTGTGGTGAACCTCGGAGCCGCACCGGTCGAAAACATTCCGCCCCGACCCACCTGAGGTTACCGTTCGGTAGAGAACGTCGTCCCGGAGTTCCGGAGGTGCCCCGTATGACGCCCGACCGTGCCGTAGGCCTCGCCGAGTCCGCCCGTGCGCTGGCCGACGGGGAGGTGACGTCGCAGTCCCTCGTCACCGAGGCGCTCGCGCGGATCGAGGCGACTCAGGAGTCCCTCAACGCCTTCCGGGTGGTCCGTACGGAAGCCGCCCTCGCCGAGGCGGCGGACGCGGACCGGCAGCTCGCGGCCGGGGTGCGCCTGCCGCTGCTCGGTGTGCCGGTCGCGGTGAAGGACGACATGAACGTGGCGGGCGAGCCGACCGCGTTCGGCTGCCGCGGGGAGTTCCCGCCGGTCGCCGAGGACGGTGAGGCGGTACGGCGACTGCGCGCGGCCGGGGCGGTGATCGTCGGCAAGACCAACACCTGCGAGCTGGGGCAGTGGCCGTTCACCGAGGGCCCCGCCTTCGGCGCGACGCGCAACCCCTGGCACCGGGACCACACCCCGGGCGGCTCGTCCGGCGGTTCGGCCGCCGCCGTCGCCGCAGGGCTCGTCCCCGCCGCGCTGGGCTCGGACGGCGCAGGCTCGGTGCGGATCCCCGCGTCCTGGACCCATCTCATCGGCATCAAGCCGCAGCGCGGCCGCATCTCCACCTGGCCGCGCGGCGAGTCCTTCAAGGGCATCACCGTCAACGGCACCCTCGCCCGTACGGTCGCCGACGCCGCCCTCCTGCTGGACGCCGCCGCCGGCAACCATGAACTCGACCCGCACCGGCCGCCCGCGATCGACGCCTCCGAGGCCGTCGCCCGCGAACCCGGCCGACTGCGCATCGCGCTCTCCCTCAAGCCGCCGTTCACCGCCCTGCCCGCCCGACTGGATCCCGGGCTGCGGGCGAGGATCGTCCAACTCGCCGAGAAACTCAGCGCGTTGGGGCATCACGTCGAGGAGGCCGATCCGCCGTACGGCCAGATCGGGCTGGCCTTCGTCCCGCGCGCGACGGCCGGAATCGCCGAGTGGGCCGACGAGGTGCCCTCCCCCGCCCTGCTCGACCCGCGCACCCGCAGCGCCGCCCGACTCGGCCATCTCCTCGGCGGCGCACCGTTGCGGGCGGCCCGGCGCGCGGAATCGGTCCTGCACCGCCGTATCGGCAGGTTCTACGAGTCGTACGACATCGTCCTCGCGCCCACGACGGCCGCTCCCCCGCCCCGGATCGGCGCGCTGCTCGGCCTCGGCGGGTTCGCCACGGACCGGGCGATGATCGCCGCCTGTCCCTACGCCTGGCCGTGGAACGTGCTGGGCTGGCCGGGCGTCAATGTGCCCGCCGGATTCGTGGACGGGCTGCCCGTGGGCGGGCAGTTGCTCGGACCTGCGAACAGCGAGCCGCTGCTGATCTCGCTCGCCGCGCAGCTGGAGTCGGAGCTCAAGTGGCATGAGCTGTGGCCGCCGCAGCAGGGCGAGACGGTGACCGCCCCCGTGGCCTGAGGCGCTCCAGGCTCTACTCTGTGACCATGGACGACGCGTCGATGGTCGGGCTCATGGGGCGGGTCACGGGGACGGTCGGGCCGGGTCTCGTCGGCGAGGTGATCGTGCGGGTGCGCGGCGGCGCCGAGCACTTCCTCGCCTATCCGGCCACCGGCGGCGAGCGGATCGAGCGCGGCACCGTGGTGATGGTGGTGGAGTACCAGCCACCGCGCACCGTCTACGTCCAGGCGGCATACGACAGTTGAGCTCGCCGCGCCGCAGGTGAGAGACCCGTGTGTCAAGGTTGCGACAAGGATCCGTCAACGCCTGTACCTGCGCTCCGCACAGGCGCACACTCCCATGCGTTCGGTGCCGAAAGGGCACCATGCAAAGGGGGCGAATGCCGATGGTTGTCGGCGTCGTTGCGGGGGCGGCCGTAGTCGCGGTCCTCGTGCTGATCGGTCTGTTCAAGATGATGTGGCGGGTCGCCGAGCCCAATGAGGCACTGGTCATCTCCGGTTCCAAGCACCGCACCGAGGGCCTGGAGGAGGGGATGGGCTTCCGCATCGTCACCGGGCGCGGCACGCTGGTGCTGCCCGGGGTGCAGGCGGTGCGCAAGCTGTCGCTCGATCTCAACGAGACCGAACTCCAGGTGGACTGTGTGACGCACCAGGGCATTCCGCTCAAGGTGCGGGGCGTGGTCATCTTCAAGGTGGGCGACGACTTCGTGTCGATCGCGAATGCCGCCCGCCGTTTCCTGGACCAGCAGAAGCTGATGTCGGAGCGGGTGCACAACGTGTTCGCCGGTCATCTGCGGTCCATCGTCGGCGGGTTGACGGTCGAGGACATGATCCGCGACCGGGACAAACTCACCGGGCAGACCCGGGCCGCGTGCGGTACGGAGATGGAGAAGCTCGGGCTCATCGTCGACTCGCTGCAGATCCATGAGATCGAGGACCCGACCGGTTACATCCAGAATCTGGCCGCTCCGCATGCGGCGGCCGTGCAGCGGGACGCGCGCATCGCGCAGGCCGAGGCCAACCGGCTGGCCACCGAGGCCGAGCAGCAGTCGTACGCGCGGATGGCGGAGGCGACCCGGGACAGCGAGATCCTCCAGGCCGGTTATCAGGCCGAGCGCGACAAGGCGGGTGCCAAGTCCCGGCAGGCGGGGCCGCTCGCGGACGCCGCCGCCCGGCAGGAAGTCGTCGTCCAGGAGACGCGGGTCGCTGAGCTGGAGGCGCACCGGCGTGAGCAGCAGCTCCAGGCCGATGTCCGCAAGCCCGCCGACGCGAAGGCCTACGAGAAGCGGACACTGGCCGAGGCCGAGCGCGACGTGCGGATCTCGGCGGCGCAGGCCAAGGCGAAGGAGACGGAACTGGCGGCCGCCGCCGAGGCGACCCGGGTCAAGACGGCCGCCGGCGCCGAGGCCGAGGCGACCAAGACGCGCGGCACGGCGACGGCTGCCGCCACCCGTGCCACCGGTGAGGCAGAGGCCGCCGCCGCCCAGGCCAGGGGTCTCGCGGACGCCGAGGCGACCAAGGCCAAGGGGCTCGCGGAGGCGGAGGCCATCAAGGCCCGTGCCGCCGCCCTCGCCGAGAACCAGGAAGCGGTCGTCGCCCAGCAACTCGCCGAGAACTGGCCAGAGATCGTCCAGGCCGGCGCGTCCGCGTTCGGCAACGTCGACAACATGGTGGTGCTCAACGGCGCCGACGGCATGGCGGACATGTTCGCCAAGGCACTCACCATGGGCGGTACGGGGCTGGGTCTCGCGCGTCAGCTGCTGGCGTCGATGCAGAAGAACGGGCAGGCACCGGAGGACGGCTCGCAGCTCAACGGGCTGGTCCAGAAAGTGCCGATGGACGACAAGTAGCCCCTCACACGGTGCTCACGGGGGCACCCCCTAAGGTGCCCCCGTGAGCACCTACACCGACGAGAACGTCCCGGGCCGCTTCGGCCCCACCGCCACCACCGAGGCCGACCCGCGCGCCGTCGGCAAGGTGCGCACCGAGTACTCCCCCGCGCACGACGGCGACCCCGATCCCGGCGAGATCGTCTGGACCTGGGTCCCCTTTGAGGAGAACGACGGACGGGGCAAGGACCGCCCGGTGCTCGTCGTCGCCCGCGAGAAGGGCGATACCTTCCTCGCCGTGCAGCTGTCCAGCAAGCGGCACGACGGGGACCGTGAGTGGGTCGCCATCGGCAGCGGGCCGTGGGACAAGTCGGGCCGCGACTCCTGGGTCGACGTGGACCGCATCCTGCGGCTGCACGAGCAGGGCATGCGCCGGGAGGCGTGCGCGCTGGACCGGGGGCGGTTCAACCTGGTCAGGCAGCGGCTCCACGAGCGCTACGGCTGGACCTGACGCGACGGAAAGGCCCGTACGAACGCGGCTCGCACCGGGCTGTCGGGCGTGCGGTCCAGGATCCCGAACGTCACCTGCTCGAAGGCCCCGGCGAACCGTCCGCCGGTCCCGAGCAACTCCCGGAACGCCCCCGCCACCTGCACCGGGTCGTTCTGGAACACGCCGCACCCCCAAGCGCCCAGCACCAGCCGCCGGTACCCGTGCGCGGCGACCGTCTCCAGCACTCGCTCGGCGCGGACGGCGAGGGCCCGCGGCAGCTCGCCGGTGCGCTCGGGTGTCGTACGCCGTACGACACCCGCGTTGGGGGCCGCGGCGGTGAGGAAACCGACGGTGTAGGGCTCGTCCAGCAGGCCGCCCCGGTCGTCGCGGAAGACGGGCACGCCGGGTGAGTGGATGACACGGTCCGTGTAGAACGCGTCGCGGTGGGCGCGGTGGTGGTCGTAGAACTCGCGGACCCCGAGCAGGCAGGTGTACAGCGCGGAGGCTCGGCACAGGGCCTCCTCCTGGGCCTGGGCGCCGTTCAGGAAGCCGCCGCCCGGGTTGCGGGCCGAGGAGAAGTTCAGTACGGCAGTGCCGGCGCCGAGGCGGCGGGCCGCCTCCAGGCTGCTCTCGCCGGTGACCTCGAAGAACGTCTCCCCGGTGGGGAGCTGCGGCACCTTCACCGGCTCAGGGCCGTACATGCGCGTGCCGTCCCGGGCCGCCTCGATCGCCGCGGCGATGTCCACCTCATGGCCGCGCGGCGCGCGATAGGTCCCCGCCGCCACGATCTCTTCCGTCTGCCGCGCGATACCGCGCAGTCGCGCGCTCATGGCGCCACCCCCGTGGACGCCATGATCATGCGGCCCTTCCGGCCGCCCGCGATCTCCCCCGTCGTGCTCACCCAGGAATCGTGAGCGATGCTGGGGATGCGGCGCAACAGAATTCCGGGGCCCCGCAGCCGACCGAGAACGACCGGGAAAGCCCCTGCTAACGCCCGGAGAGCGAAGATTACCGACCCGGAACGTGCCGGTACGCACCCTTGTGCGAAGCGACGCGAAGGTCTTGGGTGGGTCGAGTGTGCCGACCCGGCCCACAAGATCCGGGCCTGGTGGCACCCTGGACTCTCAGGAGGATCCCGACATGTCCGATTCGGTCAGTGACTGTACGGAGCGACCCCGCACCGCAGTCGCCGAAGCCGAGGTGGAGGCCCTGGTCCGGGGCATCTGCTTCAAGACCGGCCCGCCCCGCACCCTCGGGGTCGAAGTGGAATGGCTCGTCCACGAGCTGCGCAGCCCGCAGCTCCCCGTCTCACCCGAACGACTCGAAGCGGCCTACGCCGCACTGCGGACCGTGCCCCTGAGGTCGGCGCTCACCGTCGAGCCCGGCGGCCAGCTGGAGCTGAGCTCGCCGCCCGCCACCTCGCTGATGGAGTGCATCGGTACCGTCTCCGCCGACCTCGACGCCGCCCGCGCGGTGCTGCGCGAGCACGGTCTCGGCCTCGTCGGCCTCGGCAATGACCCTTGGCACTCGCCCCGCCGGTTCCTGCGCCAGCCGCGTTACGACGCGATGGAGGCGTATCTGGACCGGGCGGGCCCCGCCGGTCGCGCCATGATGTGCACCTCGGCCTCGGTACAGGTGTGCCTGGACGCCGGTTACGAGGAGCCCGGACCGCTCGGGCACGGGCGGCGCTGGTGGCTGGCGCATCAGCTGGGCGCGGTCCTGGTCGCCGCGTTCGCCAACTCCCCGCTGGCCGGGCGCGAGCCCACCGGCTGGCTCTCCACCCGGCAGCTGCTGTGGATGGAGATAGGCGCGGACCGCGCGGGCGCTCCCCCGCTGGACGGCGATCCGCGGGCCGCCTGGGCCCGACACGTCGTGGACGCGCCGGTGATGTGCGTACGGCAGGACGGCGGCGCGTGGGACGTGCCGGACGGCCTGTCGTTCCGGGAGTGGACCAGATCGGGGGCGCCCAGGCCGCCGACGCAGGAGGATCTCGACTACCACCTCACCACCCTGTTCCCGCCGGTCAGACCGCGTGGCCATCTGGAACTGCGCATGATCGACGCACAGCCCGGCGAGGACGGCTGGATCGTGCCGCTGGCCGTGACGACCGCGCTCTTCGACGACCCGGAGGCCGCCGAGACCGCCTATCGCGCCGTGAAGCCGCTGGCCGAGCGCGCGTCGTCGCGGCCCGCGCCGCACAATCCGCTGTGGATCGACGCGGCCCGCTCGGGCCTCGCCGATCCCGAGCTGCGGGAGGTGGCGGTCACCTGTTTCGCGGCGGCCCTGGAGGCGCTGCCCCGGCTGGGGGCCACCACCGGGGTCATGGACGCCGTGGCGGCGTACCGGGACCGCTATGTCGCCCGGGGCCGCTGCCCCGCCGACGATCTGCTGGACGAGCTGTACGGCACGGACCGCACCCTGCACGGGAAGGACATCCGCACATGACCGACCCCGCCATCGACGCCGACGCGCTCCACATCGACGCCGAATCGCTCCGCGAGCGGGCGCTGACCACCCTCACCACCGCCCGTGCCCGCACGACCCTGCTCACCTCCTGCGTCGAGGACCCGGACCTCACCGCCCAGCACTCGCCGCTGATGTCGCCGCTGGTGTGGGACCTGGCGCACATCGGCAACCAGGAGGAGATGTGGCTCCTGCGGGCGGTCGCCGGACGGGAGGCGATGCGGCCCGAGATCGACGGCCTGTACGACGCCTTCGAGCACCCGCGGGCCGCGCGCCCCTCGCTGCCGCTGCTGCCGCCCGCCGAGGCCCGGCACTACGCCTCCGAGGTGCGCGGCCGGGTCCTGGACATCCTGGAGAGCACCGCGTTCCACGGGACGCGGCTGACCGAGGCGGGCTTCGCCTTCGGGATGATCGCCCAGCATGAGCAGCAGCACGACGAGACGATGCTGATCACGCATCAGCTCCGCAAGGGCCCGCAGGCCCTGACCGCCCCGGACCCGGACCCGGTGCCCCTGTTCACGGGACCATCCGAAGTCCTGGTCCCCGGCGGCCCGTTCACGATGGGCACGTCCACCGAACCCTGGGCGCTGGACAATGAACGCCCGGCGCACGGGCGTTCATTGCCGGCGTTCTACCTGGACACCACGCCGGTCACGAACGCCGCGTACCAGGCGTTCATCGAGGACGGCGGCTATGACACCGAGCGCTGGTGGACGCCGGAGGGCTGGGCGCACATCCGGCAGCACTCCATCCACGCGCCGCTGTTCTGGAGCCGGGACGGCGGACAGTGGCTGCGGCGCCGCTTCGGCGTCACCGAGGTCGTGCCGCCCGACGAGCCGGTGCTGCATGTGTGCTGGTACGAGGCCGACGCCTACGCCCGCTGGGCCGGCCGACGGCTGCCCACCGAGGCCGAGTGGGAGAAGGCGGCCCGACACGACCCGGCGACCGGCCGCTCGACACGCTACCCGTGGGGCGACGCCGATCCCGCGCCGGAGCACGCGAACCTGGGCCAGCGCCATCTGCGGCCGGCACCGGCCGGAAGCTACCCGGCGGGCGAATCACCGCTCGGCATACGACAGTTGATCGGTGACGTCTGGGAGTGGACGTCGAGCGACCTCGAACCGTACCCGGGGTTCCAGGCGTTCCCGTACAAGGAGTACTCGGAGGTGTTCTTCGGGCCCGAGTACAAGGTGCTGCGCGGCGGTTCGTTCGCCGTGGACGCGGTGGCCTGCCGGGGCACGTTCCGCAACTGGGACTATCCGATCCGGCGGCAGATCTTCTCCGGGTTCCGCACGGCCCGCTCCGCGGGGGACGTCTGATGTGCCGTCACCTCGCGTACGTGGGCCCCGAGGAGCCCCTCGGCGGGCTCCTGGTTGAGCCCCCGCACGGCCTGTACCGCCAGTCGTGGGCGCCACGGCAGCAGCGGTACGGGACGGTCAACGCCGATGGTTTCGGGGTCGGTTGGTACGCCGAGGGCGATCCGGTTCCGGCCCGCTACCGGCGGGCCGGGCCCATCTGGGCGGATCTGTCCTTCGCCGATCTCGCCCGGGTCGTCCGCAGCACCGCGCTGCTCGCCGCCGTACGGGACGCGACGGTGGCGGGCGCCGACGGGGAGGCCGCGGCGGCGCCGTTCGCCGCGGGACCCTGGCTGTTCAGCCACAACGGCGCGGTGAAGGGCTGGCCGGGCTCGATGGCCTCTCTCGCGCCCACGGTGGATGTGCTGTCCCTTGAGGCCCGCAACGACTCGGCGTTCGTGTGGGCCCTGGTCCTGGCGCGGCTGCGCGGCGGCGACGAGGCGGGGCAGGCGCTGGCCGACACCGTCCTGGAGGTCGCCGAGGCGGCCCCCGACTCGCGGCTCAACCTCCTGCTCACCAACGGCGAGACGATCGCCGCGACGGCCTGGGGCGACACCCTCTGGTATCTCACCAGGCCCGGCGGCGGCACCGTCGTCGCGTCCGAGCCCTACGACGACGATCCGCACTGGCTTCAGGTCCCCGACCGCACCCTCCTCGCGGCGAGCCGCACCGACGTACTGCTCACGCCGCTCAAGGAACCCTGCGACCCCCTGGCCCCCGCACCATCCAAGGAGCCCAGCACGTGAGTCCGTTCCTGATCACCCGCACCCTGCCCGAGGACGCCACCGACGCGGCCCTGCGCACCGACGTCCTGAAGGGCCTGACGAGCACCCCCAAGACGCTGCCGCCGAAGTGGTTCTACGACGCCCATGGCAGCGAACTCTTCGAGAAGATCACCGAGTTGCCGGAGTACTACCCCACGCGCGCCGAGCGCGAGATCCTCATCGACCGGGCCGGCGACATCGCCGCCGCCACCGGCGCCCGTACCCTGGTCGAACTGGGCTCCGGGTCCTCGGAGAAGACACGGCACCTGATCGACGCGCTGACCGGGCTGCACACGTATGTGCCGGTCGACGTCAGCGAGAGCGCGCTCACACAGGCTGGGGAGGCGCTCGTCCAGGAGCGGCCGGGGCTGGACGTGCACGCGCTGATCGCCGACTTCACCGCCGGGATGGAACTGCCGGACACGCCGGGTCCGCGGCTGGTGGCGTTCCTCGGCGGCACCATCGGCAATCTGCTGCCCGTCGAGCGGGCCGCGTTCCTCGCCTCGGTGCGGGCGCTGCTGTCCCCCGGGGACGCGCTGCTGCTCGGCACCGACCTGGTGAAGGACGAGCGGGTCCTGGTAGAGGCATACGACGACGCGGCCGGGGTGACCGCCGCGTTCAACAAGAACGTGCTGACCGTGATCGACCGGGAGCTGGGCGCCGACTTCGATCCGGACGTCTTCGAGCATGTTGCCCGCTGGGACGCGGACCACGAGTGGATCGAGATGCGGCTGCGTTCCCGTACGGCGCACACGGTGAAGGTGCCCGCGCTCGATCTGGCCGTGGACTTCGCGGCGGGCGAGGAGATGCGCACCGAGGTGTCGGCGAAGTTCCGCGAGGAGGGAGTGCGCGCGGAACTGTCGGCGGCCGGGCTCGACCTGGCGCACTGGTGGACGGACGGTGAGGGCCGCTTCGCGCTGTCACTGAGCGTCGCACGCTGACCGACGGCTCGCGCGATGCCCCGCCTTGGGGCACGGTGGAGTGACGCGTGTGAGAGGAGCACCCACATGTCGAACCACACCTACCGTGTGACGGACATCGTCGGCACCTCGCCCGAGGGCGTGGACCAGGCGATCCGCAACGGCATCGCGCGAGCCTCGCAGACCCTGCGGAACCTGGACTGGTTCGAGGTGGTCGAGGTGCGTGGCCAGCTCGACGACGGTGACATCGCGCACTGGCAGGTGACCATGAAGGTCGGCTTCCGCCTGGACGAGTCCGAGTAGCCGGGCCGGCCGGTCAGGTCCGTCCCTCACTCTCCTGCGCCGACTTGAGCGCGGCGGAGGGTGTGGTCCAGCGTGCCCGTACGACTTTGAAGCCGGCCCGTTCGGCGTCCTCGCAGACCAGTTCGTCATCGTCCACCAGGACCCGGATCTCGCGGGTGCGGGCGAGGCGGCGCAGGATCTCCAGCTTGGTGCGCCGGGCGGGCCTGCGGTCGTCGTTGCGCCGCATGTGCACCCGCCCTTCGGGCAGGCCGTGCGTCGAGAGCCAGGCGAGGGTGTCGCGCCGGCAGCGCTCGGGCCGCCCGGTGAGATAGACGACCTCGCACTCCTCGGCGCTCTGCCGCGCCAGCGCGACCCCCTCCTCGATCGGCGGATCCTGCGGGGCGGCCGCGAAGAAGCCGTCCCAGTCCCGCGGCTTGCGCTCCAGGAAGCGCTGGCGGTGCGCCGTGTCGGCCAGGGTGTTGTCCAGGTCGAACACGGCGACGGGGCGCTTGTCGCTGTCAGTCACATCTCTCACCCTAAGGGCGCCCTGAAGGGCCCGCGCACCCGGCAACCTCCGCGCGTCGGGCGGCCACTGCTGTGCGACACGGCAGGCAGGCGGAGGCGGGAGGCCCCGATGTACGACTCGGTGAGCGGTGTGCGCCGTACGGCGAAATGGACGGCGGTGGCGGTGGGCGCGGCGCTGGTGGCGGTGCTGGGGACGGCGGGTGAGGCGTCCGCGGCGACGACCCTGGTCGTGGCGGCGGACGGGAACGACTCGGCGCCGGGGACCGTGGACCGGCCGCTGCGGACCATCCAGCGGGCCGTGGACCTGGCGGGGCCCGGCGACACGATCGCCGTCCGCGGCGGCACCTACGCGCTCACCGACAACATCACCATCAGCACCTCGGGCACGGCCGCGCAGCCGATCACGCTCGGCGCCTATCAGGGTGAGCGCGTGGTGGTGGACGGCGAGGGGCTGCCCGCCAGTCATACGCCGGTCGGCGGCAGCATTCCGCGGGCCGAGCGCGGGGCGGTCCACATGGAGGCGTCGCACTGGCGGATCTCCGGGCTGGAGATCGTGCGCGGCCCGTATGGGATCTACTGCGACGGCTGCGACGGCAACGTCTTCTCCCGGCTTTCCACACACGACAATTACGAATCGGGCTTCCAGCTCCAGGGATCATCCAGCGACAACCAGATCCTGAATCTGGACAGTTACGGCAATCGCGACCCCCGCAAGAACGGCGAGAGCGCCGACGGCCTGGCCGTCAAGGAGGGCAGTGGAACGGGCAACGTGGTGCGCGGTGCCCGGTTGTGGAACAACGTCGACGACGGTTTCGACGCCTGGAAGTTCACCTCGCCGATTCTCATCGAGAACACGATCTCGTACGGCAACGGCTTCAACCGCTGGAACTTCCCGGACTTCGCGGGGGATGGCAATGGCTTCAAGATGGGCGGCGGCAGTCCGGCCCCGGCGGTGGGGCACATGCTGCGCAACACGATCGCGTTCCGGAACGCGGCGCACGGCGTCACGGACAACGGCAATCCCGGCCCGCTGAAGCTGACCCGCAACACGACCTGGGCCAACGCCCGCACCGGCTTCGACGCCGACACGGCGGGCGGCGCGGCCAGCCTGACCGTCAATCTGTCCGTCGCCGACGCACGCGCGGCGGCCGTGGGCGCGGGTACGGTCTCCAGCGGCAACTCCTGGGATCTGGGCGGTACATGGGACGCGTCGTCGGTGCTGAGCACCGATCCCGAGCCTCTCACCGGGCCGCGCACAGCCGACGGTTCCCTGCCGTCGGCGAGGAGCTTCCTGGTGCCGCGGGGCGGCGCGGACATCGGCGCCCGGTTTTGAGACAGACCAACCGAAAGCCGTGGTCCGGACTAATTCCGGGAGGGCCCATTTCTGCAGGCCAAAGAAGATCGTAGATATATCATGAGGGGCATGAACGCGCCACCAGTGGTGCGCAATTCACTGCGCCGGTTGATTGTTCAATGACGGCGCTGACATACTCCGGCTTCCGGCTTTCGCCGCCCTCCCCCCGTCCCCTCCAGCCCGCACCCACCAGTGTGTTCGGCATGACGCAGCGAAGAAGGTGCGCCTGTGCCCGAGTTTTCACCTTGGCACGACAATTCCCTCACATACGGGTCGCAGAATAACGCGCCTGCCCCGCCCAAACGCATATCTGAAGACCCGGAATTTCACTCACTGCGCCGCGCTCAGCGCAGGTTCGGTGTCCGTGCGACGCTTCTGTCGGTCGGCGGATTCCTGCTGTACGTACTGCTCTCGCACTCCGTGCCCGGCCTGATGAACCAGCGCCTGGCCGGCGAGTTCACGCTGGGCCTGGCCCTGGGCCTCGGGCAGTTCGTCGTGATGGGCGTGACCGCCTGGTGCTACGTACGGCACATGCGCACCCGGGTCGACCCGCTCGCCCGCGGCCTCGGCTCACGGATGCACCAGCAGGAGGCGGGCTCCCGCGCCGCCGCACCGCACGACGGCTCCAGGGGGTACCCCACGTGGTGACCATGTCCGCAGGCATCGTCGACAGGTTCAGCCTGCAACTGACGTTCGTGCTGTTCCTGTCGGTGGTCGTGGTCACGCTGTTCATGGCGCTGCTGACGGCCCCTCAGCGCGACGAGATCAGCGAGTTCTACCTCGGCAACCGCACCATGTCGCCGCTGCGCAACGGCCTCGCGATGTGCGGGGACTATCTGTCGGCCGCGACCCTGCTGGGCAGCACCGGCCTGGTGGCGCTCAACGGGTACGACGGACTGCTGTACCTCGGCGGCACCGTGGTCGCCTGGATGATGGTGCTGCTGCTGATCGCCGAACCCCTGCGCCGCGCGGGCAGGTTCACCCTCGGCGACACCCTCGCCCTGCGCCTGACCCGGCTGCAACGACCGGCCCGGCTCGCCCTCGCCGTGTGCACCCTGGTCATCACGACCCTCTATCTGGTCGCCCAACTGGTCGGCAGCATCGCCCTGTTGACCCAGTTCACCGGCGAGCCCGGCGCCGCCACCCGCACTCTGTGCGTGATCGTGATCGGCACCGTCGTCATCGTGTACGCGGCCATCGGCGGCGCGCCCGGCGCCACGGTCATCCAGATCATCAAGGCCGTGATGCTGATCGCGGGCGTGACGGTCACCGCGGTCATGGTGCTCAACCACTACGACTGGAACCCGAACGCCCTGCTGTCCGCCGCCGCGAACCACAGCGGCACCGGCACACAGTTCCTCGAACCAGGACTGCGGTACGGCGTCAGCACCACCAGCAAGATCGACTTCTTCAGCCTGGAACTGGCGATCGTCCTCGGCCTCGCCGCCCTCCCCCACGTACTGATGCGCCTGCTCGCCCCGCGCAAGGTCGACGTGCTGCGCTCCTCCGTCGTCTGGGCGGTGGGACTGGTCGGCCTGGTGTGCCTGGCGGCCGGGGTCCTCGGCCTCGGCGCCACCGCCGTCGTCGGCCGGGACACCATCGCGAACACGGACCACAAGGGCGACTCCGCCGTCCTGCTGCTGGCCAACGCCCTCGGCGGCGGCATCCTCACCGCCCTGCTGTCCTGCCTCGCCTTCGTCACCCTGCTCGCGGTGGCGGCCGGCCTCACCCTCGCCGCCGCCACGTCCCTCGCCCACGACCTGTACGGCGAGGTGATCCGCAAGGGACGCGCGAGCGAGACCGAGGAGCTGATGGTCGCCCGGCTGTCCGCGGTCGTGATCGGCGTCCTCGCGATGATGCTCGCCCTGGTCTCCTGGGGCGCCAACACCGCCACGCTCGCCTTCCTCGCCTTCGCCATCGCGGCGTCCGCGATCCTGCCGACGATCGTGTACACCCTCTTCTGGCGCCGCTTCACCGGCCAGGGCGCGCTGCTCAGCCTCTGGGGCGGACTGGCCTGCTCGGTGCTGCTGGTGCTGTTCTCCCCGGTGGTCTCCTCGACGCCGGGCTCCTTCTACCCGGAGTCCGACTTCGCCTGGTTCCCGCTGCAGAACCCGGGCATCGTCTCGATCCCGGCGGGCTTCCTCCTCGGCTGGCTCGGCACGGTGCTGAGCGAACGGCGGCACCCCCAGGAGGACGCCGCCTATGCCGACTTCGAAGTGCGGATGCTGGTGGGCGCCAAGGAGTGAGCCCTCCGAGGGACCCGGCGGGCAATTGTTAATGGGATCCATTTTCATGTAGCGTCCTCGGTGTTCATTCACCGAGGAGGTCCCCATGGCTGTCCCCAAGCGGAAGATGTCCCGCAGCAACACCCGCCACCGCCGCGCCCAGTGGAAGGCCGCCACGCCGTCGCTCGTCCCCGTGACGATCGACGGCGTACGCCATCTCGTACCGCAGCACCTGGTCAGGGCCTACGAGCGCGGGCTGCTGCGCCCGGAGGGCTGACCGCGGATGCCGTACGACCACCGACTGCCCGTCACCGTCCTGTCCGGCTTCCTCGGGGCGGGCAAGACGACCCTGCTCAACCATGTCCTGGCGAACCGCGAAGGACTGCGGGTGGCGGTGATCGTCAATGACATGAGCGAGGTCAACATCGACGCCGCGCTGGTGCGGGGCGGCGAGGCCGCGCTGTCGCGGACCGAGGAACGCCTGGTCGAGATGACCAACGGCTGCATCTGCTGCACCCTGCGCGACGACCTGCTCGTCGAGGTCGACCGGCTGGCCCGCGAGGGCCGCTTCGACCATCTCCTCATCGAGTCGTCCGGCATCTCCGAGCCCATGCCGGTGGCGGCCACCTTCGCCTTCGCCCGCGACGACGGAGCCACCCTCGGCGACCTCGCCCTGCTGGACACCATGGTCACGGTGGTCGACGCGGCGAACTTCCTGCCGGAGCTGGACAGCGGCGACGAACTCGCCGAGCGCGGCCTCGACCAGTACGAGGACGACGAGCGCACCGTCAGCGATCTCCTCATCGACCAGGTCGAGTTCGCGGACGTCCTCGTGCTCAACAAACTGGACCTGGTGGACGGGGCGACGGCGGACCGGCTGCGCGCGGCACTGCGCCGGCTCAACCCCACCGCGCGGATCATCGACGCCGAACAGGGACGCGTGGCGCTCCGCTCGGTGCTCGGCACCGAGCTGTTCGACCTGGAGCGCGCCCAGCAGGCGCCGGGCTGGGTGCGGGAGCTCAACGGCGAGCATGTGCCGGAGACGGAGGAGTACGGGATCTCGTCCACCGTGTTCCGCTCCGAACTGCCTTTCCACCCCGGCCGGTTGTGGACCTTCGTGACGGAGGGCCTCGACAGCGGCAGATACGGGAAGGTGCTGCGCTCCAAGGGGTTCTTCACCCTCGCCGACCGGCCGCATGTCACGGGGCTGTGGTCGCAGGCCGGTTCCGTCGCCCGCTTCGAGCCCAGCGCGGCGCGTGACCCCGACGCGCCGTACGCGCAGGAGCTGGTCCTCATCGGCACGGAGCTGGACGCGGACGCGCTGCGGGCGGCGCTGGCCGACTGTCTGATGGCCGTGGGCGAGGACGTCCCGGCCGACGGCCCGTTCCCCGCCTGGGACACCTACGGCATCGACGACACCTGCGACCACGAGCACCCGGCCCCGCTCCCGGCGTCCGTTCACTGACTCCGCGCCGCCCCGCCTGCCTATTCTGGTGAGGGGCCGTCCTGCTCGCGGAGCGCGAGAAGGGAGCCGCGGATGACCGGGCGGACGATCGACAGGGCAGCCGCGGACACCTTGCGGCAGGCCAGGGACGCCGTCGCGCGTGAGGCGTGGGCCGAGGCGTACCGGCTGCTGGCCGCCCTGGACCCCGCCTGTCTCACCCCCGACGACTGCGCCGCCTTCGCCGACGCGGCGTGGTGGACGAGCCGGGTGGAGGAGTCGGTCGTCCAGCGGATGCGGGCCTACTCCGGGTATGTGGCACGGGACGCAGCCCGGGAGGCCGGGCACATGGCCTGGATGCTCTTCTACGAGCATCAGCTGGCGGGACGCACCGCCGTGGCCGCCGGCTGGCTGCGCCGGGCACGGCGGCATCTGCGCGGTGAGCCGGAGTGTGTCGAGCAGTGCTACCTCGCCTGGATGGACACGGAGGACGCCCAGCGGCGGGGCGCGTTCGACGAGGCGATGGCGGCGGCCCGGCGCATGGCCGGGATCGCGCGGCGCTGCGACAGCCCGGATCTGCTCGCGATGAGCGTCCAGGCGCAGTCGGGCGTCCTGGTGGCCCAGGGCAGGGTCGGTGACGGACTCGACCTCCTGGACGACGCCATGTGCTCGGCCATGGCCGGTGAGCTCAGCTCCTTCTTCACCGGCTGGGTCTACTGCCTGGGCCTCCAGCAGTCCATGGCCTGCGTCGACCTGGAACGCGCCGCCGAATGGAGCGACGCGGCGATGAGCTGGTGCGCGGCGATGCCCGCCGAGAACAACTTCCGGGGACTGTGCCGCGTGCACCAGGTGGAGGTGCTGGAGCTGCGCGGCAGCTGGGCCGAGGCGCTGTCCGAGGCCGAGCGGACCTGCGCGGAACTGCTGCCCTACGAGCGGCGGATGGCCGCCGAGGCGGTCTATCTGACCGGCCAGATCCGGCGGCGGCGCGGGGAGCTCGCCGCGGCCGAGGAGTCGTACGACCGCACCCATGGACTCGGGCGTGACCCGCAGCCCGGACTCGCCCTGCTGCGGCTGGCCCAGGGGAAGGCCGACGCCTCGGCCACCGCCCTGCGGCCGGCCCTCGCGACCGCGGCCGGCGGCCTTGAGCGGTGCAGGCTGCTGGCGGCCCAGGTGGAGATCTGCCTGGCGCTGGGCCGGACGGCCGAGGCGGGCACGGCCGCGGCGGAGCTTCGGTCCCTGGCCCTCGACTGGCAGCGGCAGTGCGGTTCGGAGGAGACCTTGCTGCACGCGGACGCCGCGACCGCGTCCGGCGCGGTGGCCTTCGCCGCCCAGGACCCGGACCGCGCACTGCCGCTGCTGCGCCGGGCGCTGACGCTCTGGCTGGAGCTGCGGGTGCCGTACGAGGCGGCGCAGGTGCGGATGACCCTGGCCGCGGCCGACCGGGCCGCCGGGGACCAGGAGGGTGCGCGGATGGAGCTGCGGGCCGCCGAGCAGACCTTCCGGCAGCTCGGTGCCGTACCCGACGCGCGCCGGGCGGCGGCCCTGCTCGCCGAGGTGCGCCGGCGGCAGCCCGGCGGGCTCACCGAGCGCGAGATCGAGGTGCTGCGGCTGGTCGCGGCGGGCCGCACGAACCGGGCCGTCGGCGCCGAGCTGGTGATCAGCGAGCACACCGTCGCCCGGCACCTCAACAACATCTTCGCCAAGCTCGACGTGTCCTCGCGGGCCGCGGCGACGGCGTACGCCTACGAGCACGGTCTCACCTGAATCCGGCCGTGGGCCGTTCTGCCCATGCCGGGCCACCGGGCATGGGCGATTTCGGCGATGTGCCCGCCGCCGCCCCGGCGTAGACCGGAGTGGTACCCCTTCCCGACACCGGATCGGAAAGCAGGTGGGGTCATGGCCACCTACACACCCACCTTCGACGCCGGACTGCTGGACCGGCTGCGCGGAGCCGTGCGCGGGGACATCGTCGAGCCCGGTGACCCGGACTACGACGAGGCCCGCAAGGTCTACAACGCCATGCACGACCGGCGCCCCGCGATCGTCGTGCGGGCCGTCGACGCGGGCGACGTCATCGCCACGGTCGACTTCGCCCGCGAACAGGGCCTGCCGCTCGCCGTGCGCGGCGGCAGCCACAGCGTCCCCGGCTACGGGACCTGCGACGGCGGTATCGTGCTCGACCTCGGCCGGATGCGCGGGATCCGCGTCGACCCCGACACCCGCACGGCGTGGGTCGAGGGCGGCTGCACCTGGGCCGACGTCAATCACGCGGCGCACGCGTTCGGGCTGGCCACCACGGGCGGGATCGTCTCCACCACCGGCGTGGGCGGACTCACCACCGGCGGCGGCATGGGCCATCTGGCCCGGCGCTGCGGTCTGGCCTGCGACAACCTCGCCTCGGTCGACCTGGTGACGGCCGACGGATCCTTCCTGACCTGCACCGACGACCACCACAGCGACCTGATGTGGGCGGTGCGCGGGGGCAGCGGGAACTTCGGTGTCGTCACGTCCTTCGCGTACCGGCTGCACCCCATCGCCGACATCCTGGGCGGGCCGACCTTCTTCCCGCTCGACGCCGAGGTGATCCACCGCTACCGGGAGCTGGTCGCCGAGGCCGACGAACGGCTCGGTGCCGTGTTCCTCGTGGGGCTCGGACCGCCGGTGCCGTTCCTGCCCGAGCGCTGGCACGGGCGGCCGGTGTGCGGCATGGTCACCTGCTGGACCGGGCCGCGGGACGAGGACGACCGGATCCGGGACCGGGTCGCCGCACTCGGGCCGGTGCTGGGCCGGCATGTGGAGCGCATGCCCTATCCGTTGATCAACACCCTGTTCGACGACCTGGTGCCCGCCGGGCTCTACCACTACTGGAAGGGCGCCTTCACCCAGGACCTGCCGAACGGCGCCGTCGACGCCTTCGTCGAGTACGGCGCCCGCACGCCCTCGATCCAGAGCGTGACGGTCGTCTTCCCCGTCGACGGCGCCTGCCACCGCGTCGGCCCGGAGGAGACCGCCTTCTCCTACCGGGACGCCGACTACGCGATCGCGCTCAGCCCGACGCTCACCACCCGGGAGGACTGCGAGGCCCAGAAGGACTGGGTGCGCGCCTTCCACGGGGCGCTGGAGCCGTACTCCATGGGCGGGGGCTATGTGAACTTCATGGACGCCGACGACCAGGACCGCGTACGGGCCAACTACCGCACGAACTACGACCGTCTCCGCGCCCTCAAACGCCGCTACGACCCGGGCAACCTGTTCCGCCTGAACCACAACATCGCGCCCTGAGGAATCCTGCGGCGGCGGCGTTGTTGAACCCCATATGAGCTCCGTGATCGCGGCGACCCGATTCTCCGTCCTCGACCGCTCCCGCACCCGGGAGGGCCACACCGACGCCGAGGCGCTGCGCGACACCGTGACGCTGGCGCGGGAGCTGGAGGACCTGGGCTACCACCGCGTCTGGGTGTCGGAGCACCACGGCGTACCCGGCGTCGCGGGCTCGGCGCCGACCGTGCTGGCCGCCGCCGTGGCCGGGGCCACGAGCCGGATCCGGGTCGGCACCGGCGGAGTGATGCTGCCCAACCATCAACCGCTGGTCGTGGCCGAGCAGTTCGGGGTGCTGGAGTCCCTCTTCCCGGGCCGTATCGACATGGGGCTCGGCCGGTCCGTCGGCTTCACCGACGGGGTGCGCAGGGCGCTGGGCCGGGACAAGGGGGACGCCGAGGACTTCGCGGCGCAGATCCAGGAGCTGCTCGGCTGGTTCGCCGGGACCTCGCCGACCGGGGTACACGCACGGCCCGCCGAGGGCCTGACCGTGCCGCCGTTCGTGCTGGCCATGGGCGAGGGCGCGGACATCGCGGCGCGTGCCGGGCTGCCGATGGTCATCGGTGATCTCAGGAGCAGGGAGAAGATGCGGCGCGGTATCGATCACTACCGCGCCCATTTCCGGCCCTCCCCGTGGGCGAGCGAGCCGTACGTCGTGATCTCCGGTTCCGTCGCGGTGGCCACCACGCCCGAGGAGGCCCGGCGGCTGCTCGTGCCGGAGGCCTGGTCGATGGCGTACTCGCGCACGCACGGCACCTTCCCGCCGCTGCCGCCCGCCGAGCGCGTCGAGGCGCTCCCGATGACCGGCAAGGAGCGTGGCTTCTACGAGGGCGGCCTCACCGGGCACATCGCGGGCACCGAGGACCAGGTCGCGCACGAGCTGGAGACGGTGCTGAAGGAGACGGGGGCGCAGGAGGTGCTGGTCACGACCAGTACGTACGACCGTGCGGCGCTGCTCGAGTCGTACCGCGGGCTCGCCCGGATCGCGCAAGGGTGATCCGGGCGAGCGGAGGGGTCAGTCAGTGTCGCGCGGGTCGAACGAATTGGTGTCGATCTTCAGCGGCTTCGGGAACGCCCCGGCCACCGACTCCCAGCCCGTGAACTTGAAGTTGGTGCCCTCCCGGTCCCCGTCCGCGGGCATGGCCTCGCCGTCATGGGTGACCAGCAGGCCCTTCGGGAAGGACCGGCCGAGCGGGACGTTGACCACCGCGGCACCGTCGGAGTGCTGCACCCCGTCGGTGGCGGCGCTGTCGGTGACCGTGAAGGAGCCGAGGTAGGCGTTGCGGCCCTGGCGCTCGTAGACGGCGAAGGTGTTGTCGCCCTGGCTGGAGGCGAGGAGGTAGCCCTTGCCGTCGGCGGCGTGGTAGATCGTGGTGCCCTCGGCGTCCGCGCTGAGGTGCTTGCCGCCGTAGCCCGGGTCGTTCGCGGTGTCGATGACGCACTCCTCTTCCTCGGCGTCATACGTCCACGGCGTGCCGTACTCCCGCACCCGGTCGATCAGCTCGGGCCGCTCGAACTCCTCGTCGTCCAGCTCGACCCGCCACAGCCCGACGTCCTCCTGGGCGGCGTACAGGACGTGCTTCTCCTGGTCGACGACCATGCCCTCGACCTGCGCGTGGTCGCCGGGGTCGGCGCACGGCGTCCAGCTCCTGCCGTTCGGCAGGGTGAAGGAGCCAGGGAGGTCGAGGGTGTCCCGCGTGCGGTAGCCGACGCGGCCGTCGCGGTCCTCCAGCTTCAGCAGCCGTACGCGGGTCTCCGAGCGGCGCGACACCGCCACGTACGCGTTGTCGTCGTCGCTGAAGGCGGCCAGGCCGTAGGCGGTGCGCTGTTCGTCGACGTCGGTCTCGCTCGCGGAGAACACCGGCGCTACGTCGGCCGCCGTCACGTCCCTCAGCGGGGGCCTGCCCGCGGCCACGGCCGCCGGGTCGATGGCGTAGGCGCGCACGCGGTCCCGGCCGCGGTCGCTGACGAGCGCCAGGTCGGTCTTCTTGCCGCCGAGTTCGAAGCCGTAGACGACATCGACGTTGTTGAAGCGACCCGGCGCTGCGTCCTCGCCGGGTGCGGCGGGCGCGGTGATGCGCTGCAGGCGCCTGCCGTCGAGGTCGTAGACGTCGAGACCGGCCTCCTTGAGGGTGGCGATCACCAGGCTGCGGCCCGAGTGGCGGGGGTCGACCCAGACAGCCGGGTCGTCGGCGTCGGCGTTGCCGCCCGCCTCGTCGTCGTACACGGCGGGGGTCTCCACGCGCGCGGAGACGGGGACCGGCTGCGGGGCGGCGGCGCCCGTGACCATCAGCAGCGCGGCGGTGAGAGTGCTCAGAGCGGAAGCGCTCACGCATACTCCTCGGTAGGAAGAGAGACTGGCGAGACGGTAAGGGCAGCCGGTGTGGGTGAGCCGACGGCTCCATGAACATCAGGTGGCTCGGACAGACGTGCGCCTGGTTCGCATACAATCCGGTCCTTATGTACTCCTCGCACGACCCGTACGTCCGTGTCCGTGGCGCCCGTGAGCACAACCTCCAGGGCGTGGACGTCGACATTCCGCGCGATGTGCTGGCCGTGTTCACGGGGGTGTCCGGGTCGGGCAAGTCGTCGCTCGCCTTCGGCACGATCTACGCCGAGGCCCAGCGCCGCTACTTCGAGTCGGTCGCGCCGTACGCCCGCCGGCTGATCCACCAGGTCGGCGCGCCGAAGGTCGGCGAGATCACCGGCCTGCCGCCCGCGGTCTCCCTCCAGCAGCGCCGCTCGGCGCCGACGTCCCGCTCCTCCGTGGGCACGGTCACCAACCTCTCCAACTCGCTGCGGATGCTGTACTCCCGGGCCGGTGACTACCCGCCGGGCGCGGCGCGGCTCGACTCGGACGCCTTCTCGCCGAACACGGCGGCCGGGGCGTGCCCGGAGTGTCACGGACTCGGCCAGGTGCACCGTACGACCGAGGAGTTGCTGGTCCCCGACCCGGCGCTGTCGATCCGGGAGGGCGCGATCGCCGCCTGGCCCGGCGCCTGGCAGGGCAAGAACCTGCGGGACATCCTCGACGCGCTCGGCCACGACGTGGACCGGCCCTGGCGCGACCTCCCGGCCGGCGAGCGGGAGTGGATCCTCTTCACCGACGAGCAGCCGGTCGTCACCGTGCACCCGGTGCGCGACGCCGACCGTATCCAACGGCCGTACCAGGGCACGTACATGAGCGCCCGGCGGTATGTGATGAAGACGTTCTCCGACTCCAAGAGCCCGTCCCTGCGCGCCAGGGCGGAACGGTTCCTGGCCGCCGCGCCCTGCCCGGCGTGCGGCGGCAGCAGGCTGCGGCCCGAGGCGCTGGCGGTGACTTTCGCGGGCCGGACGATCGCGGAGCTGGCGGCGCTGCCGGTCACGGAGCTGGCGGGTGTGGTGGACGGTTCGGCGGCGTCGGAGACGGCCCGTGTCCTGACCGAGGACCTCACGTCCCGTATCGGGCCCGTCATGGAGCTGGGCCTCGGCTACCTCAGCCTGGACCGGGCCACGCCGACCCTCTCTGCGGGCGAACTGCAACGCCTGCGGCTCGCCACCCAGCTCAGGTCCGGGCTGTTCGGTGTGGTGTACGTCCTCGACGAGCCGTCCGCGGGACTGCACCCTGCGGACACGGAGGCGCTGCTGCGGGTGCTGGCGCGGCTCAAGGCCGCCGGGAACTCGGTGTTCGTGGTCGAGCACCACCTCGACGTGATGCGCGGGGCCGACTGGCTGGTGGACGTGGGGCCGCGGGCCGGTGAGCACGGCGGGCGGGTGCTGCACAGCGGGCCGGTGGCGGAGCTGGCGTCGATCGCGGAGTCGGCGACGGCACGCTTCCTGTTCGACGGCTCGCCTGCCGCCGTACGCCAAGTGCGCACCCCCGCTGGCCAGTTGAAGGTCGGCCCGGTCACCCGGCACAACCTTCACGGGGTGACGGCCGAGTTCCCCCTCGGTGTCTTCACTGCCGTCACCGGGGTGTCCGGCTCGGGGAAGTCCACGCTCATCGGCGAGATCACCGAGGAACTCACCGGCGTGGGGCGCCTGGTCTCGGTCGACCAGAAGCCGATCGGGCGCACCCCGCGCTCGAATCTCGCCACCTACACCGGCCTCTTCGACGTCGTGCGCAAGGTGTTCGCGGCCACCGACGAGGCTCGGGAGCGTGGTTACGGCGTCGGGCGCTTCTCCTTCAATGTCGCTGGGGGTACCCCCTCTGGGGGAGGGCGTTGCGAGACCTGTCAGGGCGAGGGGTTCGTCAGCGTCGAGCTGCTGTTCCTGCCGAGCACCTACGCACCGTGCCCGGACTGCGGCGGGGCGCGCTACAACCCCGAGACGCTCCAAGTGACGTACCGGGGGCGGAACATCGCGCAGGTCCTGGACCTGACGGTGGAGAGTGCGGCGGAGTTCTTCGCGGACACCGCGCCGGTGGCCCGCAGTCTCGCGACTCTCCTGGACGTGGGCCTCGGCTACCTGCGCCTCGGCCAGCCCGCCACCGAGCTGTCCGGTGGCGAGGCCCAGCGCATCAAGCTGGCGAGCGAGCTGCAGCGCGGCCGTCGCGGCCACACCCTCTACCTGCTCGACGAGCCGACCACCGGTCTCCACCCGGCCGACGTCGAGGTGCTGCTGCGCCAGCTGCACGGCCTCGTGGACGCCGGGCACACCGTCGTCGTGGTCGAGCACGACATGTCCGTCGTCGCGGGCGCGGACTGGGTGATCGACCTGGGGCCGGGCGGCGGTGACGCGGGCGGACACATCGTGGCGGCGGGTCCGCCCGCTCGGGTGGCCCACGCGGCGGGCAGCGCTACGGCGCGCTATCTCGCGCGGGTCATGCCGTGACGCGCCCTGGTCGTGCCGTGCGGGGCACCGCGGGTGTCGGGTGACCGGAGCCGGGCGCCGGGACGGGCACAGCGGGTGCCGCATGGCCAGACCCGGCCGCCGAGACAGGCACGGCCGGCACCGGGAGCGGCAGGACGCGCGGCGGACCAGAGACCCGGGCCTCCTGTGCCTCCTCCACCCCGACCAGCACCGCCATCTCCGCGGCCCGCGCAAGCGACCGTCGGTCCGCCCGGCCGTCCGGCGTGATCGGCTCCAACACCTCCACCTCCGCGACCAGTTCGCGCGCCCTCGCCACCCGCCACACCGACGCCAGCAGTGAGTCGTCGCCGACGAACGCGGCCGCCGTGCTCCAGTAGTTCAGCCGTACCGGCTGCACCGGGGCGCCCGCATCGAGGGCGGCCTGGAAGGCGGCCCGGCGGAACTGGCCGTTGGCACGGCCGCACCAGGTGCTGCCCTCGGGGAAGACGGCCACCGCCTCCCCCGCCCGTAGCGCCCCGGCGATCCGGGCCACCATCTCGGGCAGGGCGCGGATCCGGTCGCGGTCGATGAACAGGGCGCCGCTGCGCGCGGTCAGCCACCCCGCGACCGGCCAGTCCCGGATCTCCGACTTGGCGAGCATCCGGGCCGGGCGCACCGCGGCGAGCAGCGGGATGTCCAGCCAGGAGACGTGGTTGGCGACGAGCAGCACCCCGCCGTCCGGTGCCGCGCCACCGTCGACCCGTACCCGGACCCCCGCGGTCCGTACGACCCAGCGGCACCAGCTCCGGACGAGCCCGGCGGGGACGCGCCCACCGAGCGGCATCGCCGCGAACCCGAGGAGCAGCAGGAACAGGACCGCCACGATCCGGACGGCGGCCAGGGGTATGGCCCTGGCCGATTCCGCCCGGTCGACGCAGGTCCGCGGGGAGCAGGGGGCGCTGGGCCGCCAGAGGTCTCCCTTGTCGGGAGCGTGACCCGCCGTGACGGACGTGCTCATGGCCGCCACGTCCGTCACGCCGGGACGAGGGAGAGGAAGTGCCGCAGATAGCGCGGGTTCACCCGGCGCATCGACAGCAGCACATACAGGTCGGCGACCCCGAACTCCGGGTCGTGCGCGGCCTCGCCGCAGACGAAGGCGCCGAGGCGGAGGTACCCGCGCAGCAGGGCCGGGAGTTCGATGCGGGTGGCGGGGACGGGCGCCGTAGGCTGCCAGGGCCGCAGCGGCCGTACCCGGTACTCCTCGGGAGCGAGGTGCTTGGCCTGGACCCGGTCCCAGGTCGCGGCGGCGAGGGTGCCGCCGTCGGCCAGCGGGATCGAGCAGCAGCCCGCCAGCCACTCGTGGCCGCGGTCGACCATGTAGCGGGCGATTCCGGCCCAGATCAGGCTGATCACGGCGCCGTCGCGGTGGTCGGGGTGGACGCAGGAGCGGCCGACCTCGACCAGATTCGGACGCAGGGAGTCGATCCGGCTGAGGTCGAACTCGCCCTCCGAGTAGAGTCGGCCCGCGACCGCGGCCCGCTCCGGGGGCAGCAGCCGGTAGGTGCCGACGACCTGTCCGGACACTTCCTCACGGACGAGCAGGTGGTCGCAGTACGCGTCGAAGGCGTCGATGTCGTGACCCGGCTGCGGGGTGGTCAGCAGGGCCCCCATCTCGCCCGCGAAGACGTCGTGTCGCAGCCGCTGGGCGGCGCGCACGTCCTCTTCGTTGCGGGCGAGGCCCACGGTGTAACGGGTGGGTGCCGTGGGCTGCGGGGGACGGTCGACGGTCAGTACGCCGGTCATGGCTTACTCCTGGTCACGGGCCGGGGACGGCGAGCGGAGACATTGCGAGCGGTGCGATGTGCCGCCCCTGTTCTTCCTATGCCGGTTGGCGTACGCGTGACCTGTGCCAGGAGCGCGGATGTGCGGATGTTGAACGGCACGGGCCGGTACCGGTCGTCCACATTCCGGTGCCCGTCCGGTCAGCCGGAGGGTCCGGTGCCGTTCATCTGGGTGGCGCGGAAAAGGCGAGACGGGGCCGGGGAGCACCTCCCGACCCCGCCCGTCCGCACCTTACGGCGAACGTCTGTCGGTCTACCGCTTCACCTTCCGCGTGGCCCGCAGCCACTCCTTGTTCATGCTCGTGATGGACATCAGCGGGATGCCCTTCGGGCAGGCGGTGGCGCATTCGCCGGTGAGGGTGCAGCCGCCGAAGCCCTCGTCGTCCATCTGCGCCACCATGTCGAGGACCCGTGTCTCGCGTTCGGGCGCGCCCTGCGGAAGCACGTTCAGATGGTTGATCTTGGCGGAGGTGAACAGCATCGCCGCCCCGTTGGGGCAGGCCGCGACACACGCCCCGCACCCGATGCACTCGGCGTGCTCGAAGGCGAGGTCGGCGTCCGGCTTCGGCACCGGCGTGGCATGCGCCTCGGGTGCCGCGCCCGTCGGGGCCGTGATGTAGCCGCCGGCCTGGATGATCCGGTCGAAGGCCGACCGGTCCACGACGAGGTCCTTGATGACCGGGAAGGCCGATGCCCGCCACGGCTCGATGTCGATCGTGTCGCCGTCCTTGAAGGACCGCATGTGCAACTGGCAGGTCGTCGTCCGCTCGGGCCCGTGCGCATCGCCGTTGATGACGAGCGAGCAGGCGCCGCAGATGCCCTCACGGCAGTCGTGGTCGAAGGCCACGGGGTCCTCACCCCGCAGGATGAGCTCCTCGTTGAGGGTGTCGAGCATCTCCAGGAAGGACATGTCGGCCGAGATGCCGTCCACCTCGTACGTGGACATGGTGCCTTCGGCGTCGGCGTTCTTCTGCCGCCAGACGCGCAGGGTGAGCTTCATGCGTAGCTCCGCTGGGTGGGGTGGACGTACTCGAAGACCAGGTCTTCCTTGTGCAGCACGGGTGCGGTACCCGTGTCGGTGAACTCCCAGGCCGCCGCGTAGCCGAACTCGTCGTCCTTGCGGGCCGCCTCGCCGTCCGGCGTCTGCGACTCCTCGCGGAAGTGGCCGCCGCAGGACTCGGAGCGGTGCAGCGCGTCGAGGCACATCAGCTCGGCGAGCTCCAGATAGTCGACGACGCGATTGGCCTTCTCCAGCGACTGGTTGAACTCCTCACCGGTGCCCGGGACCTTGATCCGCCGCCAGAACTCCTCCCGGATCTGCGGGATCCGCTCCAGGGCCTTGCGCAGCCCGGTGTCGGTGCGGGCCATGCCGCAGAACTCCCACATCAGCTCGCCGAGTTCACGGTGGAAGGAGTCCGGCGTACGGTCGCCGTCCACGGCCAGCAGGAGATTGAGCCGGTCCTCGGTCTCGGCCAGCACCTCCTGGACCGCGGGGTGTCCCTCGGTGACGGCCTCGTGGTGCGGGTTGCGGGCGAGGTAGTCGTTGATGGTGGCCGGGAGCACGAAGTAGCCGTCGGCCAGGCCCTGCATGAGCGCCGACGCGCCGAGCCGGTTCGCGCCGTGGTCGGAGAAGTTGGCCTCACCGATGGCGAACAGACCGGGGACGGTGGTCTGGAGGTCGTAGTCGACCCACAGTCCGCCCATCGTGTAGTGCACGGCGGGGTAGATCCGCATCGGCACCTCGTACGGATCCTCGTCGGTGATCCGCTGGTACATGTCGAAGAGGTTGCCGTACTTGGCCTCGACGGCCTTGCGCCCCATCCGCTTGATGGCATCGGTGAAGTCGAGGTACACGCCCTGCCCGCCGGGACCGACCCCCCGCCCCTCGTCGCAGACGTTCTTCGCGGCGCGGGAGGCGATGTCGCGGGGCACGAGGTTGCCGAAGGACGGGTAGATGCGCTCCAGGTAGTAGTCGCGCTCGTTCTCGGGGATCTTGTTCGCCGGGCGGTCGTCGCCCCTGGCCTTCGGCACCCAGATCCGGCCGTCGTTGCGCAGCGACTCGCTCATCAGCGTCAGCTTGGACTGGTGGTCGCCGGTGCGCGGGATGCACGTCGGGTGGATCTGGGTGAAACAGGGGTTGGCGAAGTAGGCGCCGCGCCGGTGCGCCCGCCAGATCGCGGTGGCGTTGGAGTTCATGGCGTTCGTCGACAGGTAGAAGACGTTGCCGTAGCCGCCGCTGGCGAGTACGACGGCGTCCGCGAAGTACGTGTCGATGCGGCCGGTGATGAGATCCCGGGCCACGATGCCGCGCGCCTTCCCGTCGATGACGATCAGGTCGAGCATCTCGGTACGGGGGTGCATCTCGACGTTGCCCGCAGCGATCTGTCGGCTCAGCGCCTGATAGGCGCCCAGCAGCAGTTGCTGGCCCGTCTGACCGCGGGCGTAGAACGTCCGCGACACCTGGACGCCGCCGAAGGACCGCGTGTCCAGCAAACCGCCGTACTCCCGCGCGAAGGGCACGCCCTGTGCCACGCACTGGTCGATGATCTCGACGGAGATCTGCGCCAGCCGGTGCACATTGGACTCCCGCGCGCGGAAGTCGCCGCCCTTGACGGTGTCGTAGAAGAGGCGGTGGACCGAGTCGCCGTCGTTGCGGTAGTTCTTCGCCGCGTTGATGCCGCCCTGTGCGGCGATGGAGTGGGCGCGCCGCGGGGAGTCCTGGTAGCAGAACTGGACGACGTGGTAGCCCTGTTCGGCGAGGGTGGCCCCGGCGGAGCCGCCGGCCAGGCCGGTGCCGACCACGATCACCGTGTGCTTGCGCCGGTTGGCGGGGTTGACGAGCTTGGCCTCGAAACGACGGGTGTCCCAGCGCTCGTTGACGGGGCCGGCAGGGGCTTTGGTGTCGAGGACCGGTTCACCGGCCGTGTACTCGGCGTAGGTAGACATGTCAGCTCACCAATCCGGTCATGACGCCCACGGGTACGGCGATGAAACCGACCGTGAGCAGCAGCGCGAGGATGTCGGCCGTGGCTTTCAGGGCGCGGTCGCGGGTGCGGCTGCCGGCGCCGAGGGTCTGGGCGGCGCTCCAGAAGCCGTGCCGTATGTGCAGGCCGAGCGCGAGCATCGCGACGATGTAGATGACGTTGCCGTACCAGGTGGAGAAGGTGTCCACGACGTTCTGGTACGGATGGCCCTCCTGGAAGCCGCCGGAATGCACGGTGCCGGTCGTCAGGTCGAGGATGTGCCAGACGATGAACAGGCCGAGGATGATGCCGCCCCAGCGCATGGTGCGCGTGGCGTAGGAGGCGCGCGGCTTCTTGTGCACGTACTTGCTGGGCCGCGCCCTGATGTCGCGGCGGCTGAGCTGGTACGCCGAGGTGGCGTGTGCGACGACGGCGACGACCAGCACGATCCGGACGAGCCAGAGCGTCCACTCGTAGTGCATGAAGGGCTCGCCGATGGTGCGCAGCCAGTGGGCGTAGTGGTTGAACTCGCCCGCCCCGAAGTAGATCTTCAGGTTGCCGATCATATGGACGACCAGGTACGCCAGCATGATCAGTCCGCTGACCGCCATCACGGTCTTCTTGCCGACGGTGGAGTCCCACACCGTGCGTGCCATGGACGGCCGTCGATCCGTCCGCGTTGCCAGAGCCATGGAACAGGACGCTAGGGCCGAACGGCCCTATCGGTCCAAGACATGGTCCGGCTCGTTTCGATAGTCGGTGCCTATGATGCCTGTATGCAGTTCCAGCAGCTCCAGTACTTCGTGGCGGTCGCCGAGACCCGGCACTTCACCCGGGCCGCCGATCTCGTGCATGTCGCGCAGCCCTCGCTGTCGCAGCAGATCAAGGCGCTGGAGCGGGAGTTGGGCGCGGACCTGTTCCTACGGGCGCGCGGCAACATCTCGCTCACGGATGCCGGGGAGGCCCTGCTGCCGCTGGCCCGGCGCATCCTGGCCGACGCGGACACCGCCCGCCACGAGGTGCTGGAGCTGGTGCAGCTGCGCCGGGGCCGGGTCCGCCTGGGTGCGACGCCGAGCCTGTGCACGGGCCTGCTCCCGGACGTGCTGCGCGCCTTCCACGACCGCTATCCCGGTATCCAGCTGCTGATCGAGGAGGGCGGCTCGCACGATCTCGTACGACAGCTCGCCCGCGGCGCCCTGGACCTGGCCCTGGTCGTGCTTCCGCTGCCGACGCCCTCCCCCGCGCTGACCACGGTGGAGCTGCTGAGGGAGGACCTGGTCGTGGTCTCCTCCCCCGAGGCTCCCCACCCCGGCGGCGGCCGGCGCAGCGTGCGCGTCGCCGATCTGGAGGGCGAGCGTCTTGTGATGTTCCGGCACGGCTACGACCTGCGGGAACTGACCGTGGCCGCGTGCCGTGCCGAGGGCTTCGAGCCGGACTTCGCGGTGGAGGGCGGGGAGATGGACGCGGTGCTGGGGTTCGTGCGGGCGGGCCTCGGGGTGGCCGTCGTACCGCGCATGGTGGCGGCCAGGTCGGGCCGGGGGCTGCGGGTCACCCCGCTGGCCCGGCCCGGTCTGTACCGGACGATCGCGCTGGCCCACCGCAGCGATGTGGCGCCGCCGCGGGCCGCGCGGGAGTTGCAGCGGATGCTGCTCGAGCGGTGAGCGTCAGGAGCGCGGGGTCAGCAGGTCCGGCATGCCGATGCGCTCGTAGAAGTCGGCGCGCACGGCGTCGGCGAGGTCGCTGACCCGCTCCGAGCCGTCGTTCGCCGGGTCGATGGTGGTGCGGAACGGCCGCTCGCCCTTCGGGGTGTCGACGATGCGCACGATGGCGTCGGCGACCTCCCGCACGTCGGCGTCGGCCGGTGCCAGGGCGGCGAGGGCCTTGCCGACGTCGTCCATCAGACCGGCGTAGAAGGCGTCGTACGCCTGAGCCGTGCCCGTGTCGGCGGGGTGCATGGCGTGGGCGAAGTGGTTGGTGCCGGAGGTGAAGGAGCCGGGGACCACGAGGGCCGTGTCGATGCCGAAGCGGGTCAGCTCGACGGCGTAGCTCTTGGCGAGGTGGTCCATGGCCGACTTGGCGGCGAAGTAGGGGCCGAGGTAGGGCGGGGTGCCGCCGTAGGTGCTGGAGGAGCCGACCCACAGCAGCAGGCCGTCGCGGCGGTCCCGCATCTGCGGCAGGACGGCCCGGTTGACGCGCTGCGTCGACAGCACGTTGGTGTCGTAGATCTCGGCGATCTGCTCGGGGGTGAAGGACTCCGTCGGGCCGAGCACCATGTGCCCGGCGTTGTGCACGACGACATCGATCCGGCCCACCTCGGCGACCGCGGCGTCCACGGACTCCTGGCTGGAGACGTCGAGTTCGACGGTGCGCAGGTCGACTCCGTGCTCGGCGGCGTAGGACTGGGCGTCGGCGACGGCCGGGGCGTTGCGGCCGGTGGTCTGGCGTATGCCGGCGTAGACGGTGTGGCCGGCGTCGGCGAGGGCGCGGGCGGTCAGGGCGCCGAAGCCGCTGGAGGCACCGGTGACGAGGGCGACGTAGGGCATGGCGGAACTCCTTGGGGGAAAGTCAGGCGAAGGTGATCACGCTGCGGCCGTGGGCGGTGCCGTCGGCCATGGCGTCGAGTGCGGAAGGCGCCTGGTCCAGGCCGATGGGCGTGACCTCGGGCAGGATGCCGTGGGCCGCCGAGAAGGCGAGGGTGTCGCGCAGGTCGTGCGGGGAGCCGGACGGGGACGCGGCCACGTGCAGCCGGTTGAGGATCATGGGCTGCGTGGGCAGGGTGAGCGGCTCGGAGCCGTAGCCGAGGAGCAGCAGGGTGCCGTCGGGGGCGATGCCGCCCAGGGTGGCGGTGGCCGCGGCGGTGGACGGGGCGGCGTTCAGCACCAGGTTGGCGCCACCGTCCCAGGCCTTGAGGGCGTCGGCCGGGTCGGACTCGTCGGTGGCGACGAACAGTTCGGCGCCCAGCGCCTTCGCCTGGTCCTCGCCGCGCCGGGAGCGGCCCACCACGGCGACACGGGCGCCCATGGCGACGGCGTAGCGCGCGGCCAGGGCGCCGACTCCGCCCAGGCCGACGACGGCGACCCGGGAACCGGCCTTCACGCCACCCTGCCGCAGACCGTTGAAGGCGGTGAGCCCCGCGCACATCAGCGGTGCCGCGGCCACGGGGTCGAGGCCGTCCGGCAGCGGGGTGACGAAACCGGCCTTGAGCAGGGCGTACTCGGCGTATCCGCCGTCGGCCACGATGCCGGTGATGCGCTTGCGGGGGCACAGGATCTGGTCGCCGCGCACGCAGTAGTCGCAGTGCCCGCAGGAGTCGTACAGGAACTGGCCGCCCACCACCGTGCCGACCTCCGGGAAGGTCACGCCCTCGCCGACGGCGGTCACCACTCCGGTGATCTCGTGGCCGGGGACGACGGGGTACCGGGCGAAGGGGTAGTGGCCGCGCAGCAGGTTCAGGTCGGAGAAGCAGACGCCGCAGGTGGTGACCTTGACGAGGACCTCGCCGGCGGCGGGCTGGGGGATGTCGAGGGTGTCGAGGGTGAGCGGGAGGTTCGCTCCGGTGGCGACGGCTGCACGCATCGCGGGCTCCAAGGGGGGATCGGGGATTCGGTACGCCGGTGAATTCCCGGCACTTCCGAGTCTGTGAGCCCGCCTTGGTCCCGTCCAATGCCGGTTGCGGCCCGATTGATGCCCAGGCGGCATCGGCGCAGGTCTAGCGCGTGCCGTGGGCCCGTAGCGTCTCGACGAAGTTCGTCACGAGGTGGGAGGGGCGTGCGGCGTTCCAGGCCAGGGAGACCTGCCCCGGAGGTACGTCGGCGACCGGGACGTAGGCGATGTCGGACCTCGGGAACGCCGCCGCGACGGAGGACGGCACGAAGGCGATGCCGCGGCCGCCGCGGACGTAGCCGAGGAGTTCCTCCATGTCGTGGAAGGCGGGGCCGTGGCCGGGCCGGGTGCCGTCGGGGCGCGGATCGGCGTTCCAGACGGCCGACCAGGCCTCGGCCGCCTCCGCGTACTCCAGGACGGGTTCGCCGGTCAGGGCGGCGAGGGCGACCTTGGCGTCGCGGGCCCGGGGATGGTCGACGGGCAGGACGGCGGCGATGTGCTCGGGGTAGAGCGGCAGCAGGTCGACCCCGTCGGCCTCCAGGGGCGGCCGTACGAACCCGACGTCGACGGAGCCTTCCAGCAGGGCCCTCGCCTGGCTCCACCAGCGCAGCCGGACCAGCTCGATGGACACGCGGGGGAACCGGGCGGAGAACGCGTTCAGGGCGAGGCCGACGTCCGTGCCGAGCATGAAGCCGACGATCAGCGCGTTGTCCCCGGAGCCGATGCGCCGGGCCCGTTCCTGGGCGGCCTCCGAGGCGGCGAGCAGTGCCTTGGCGTCGCGCAGGAACTGTTCGCCGGCCGGGGTGAGCGTGACCTCGCGCGTGCTGCGGGTGAACAGGTCGACCCGCAGCTCGTGCTCCAGCTGCCGCACCTGCCGGGACAGCGCCGGCTGGGTGACGTGCAGGGCGACGGCGGCCCGGCCGAAGTGCCGGCGCTCCGCGACGGCCACGAAGTAGCGCAGCTTACGCAGATCCAGGTCGATCGGCCGTTCGGGCATGGCCTCACGCTATACGGCGGCGGCCCGTCCGGCCCACGGCTCCACCTGGTACGCCCCAGCCCTCCCTCAGCCCGTCGCGTCCACCAGCGCCAGCTCGTGCAGCCGCTCCGGCGGGCCCGGGCGGGCGTAGTACCAGCCCTGGGCCGTGTCACAGCCGAGGATCCGCAGCTGCTCGGCCTGGGCGCCGGTCTCCACGCCCTCCACCGTCACCGAGAGGTCCAGGCCGTGGGCCAGGGAGACGATGCCCTCGACGATCTTGAGGTCGACGGGGTCGGCCGGGAACTGCTGCATGCTCTGGGTGAAGGAGCGGTCCAGCTTGAGGATGCTCACCGGCAGCCGGCGCAGATTGGCGAGGTTGGAGTAGCCGGTGCCGAAGTCGTCCAGGGCGATGTCGACACCCATCTCGGCCAGCCGGCGCAGCGGCTTGAGCAGGTCGTCGTCGGCGCCGATGAGGGCCGACTCGGTGACCTCCAGGCAGAGGGCGTCGGGTGCCATGCCCGTGCGCTCCAGGATGTCGACCGTGTCCTGGACGAGCCCGGGGTGGGTGAGCTGGCACGGCGAGAGGTTGACGTTGATGCGGAAGGGCCCGGCGTCGTCGTAGCGTTCTCGCCACTCGCGGGCCTGGCGCACCGACTGCTCCAGGACCCAGCGGCCGAGCGGCACGATCAGCCCGGTGTGCTCGGCGAGCGGGATGAACCGGTCCGGGCCGAGGACGCCGTGCTGCGGATGCAGCCAGCGCACCAGGGCCTCGGCGCCGCGCACGCTGCCGTCGCCGAGATGGACCAGGGGCTGGTACTCGATGAAGAACTCGCCCCGGTCCAGGGCCGTCGGCAGTGCCGTGGTCAGTCCGTGCCGGGTGATGGCGCGGGCGTCGGCCTCCGGGTCGGCCAGCTCGAAGCGGTTGCCGCCAGCCGACTTGGCCCGGTACATGGTGATGTCGGCGCTGCGCAGCACCTCCGCCGGGCCGCGTTCCCCGGCCGGGCCCTCGACGATGCCGATGCTGCCGCGCACGGTCAGCTCACGGCCGTCGACGCTGATCGGGGCGACCAGGACGTTCATGATGCGGGCGGCGAGTTCGTCGACCTCGCGCTCGGTGTCGGGTCCTGTGGTCAGCGCCACGAACTCGTCGCCGCCGAGGCGGGCGACCATCTCGCCGGGCGCGGTGGCGCAGGACTGCAGGCGGTCGGCGACCTCGACGAGCAGCCGGTCGCCGGCCGCGTGGCCGAGGCTGTCGTTGACGGTCTTGAAGCCGTCCAGGTCGAGGTAGCACAGCCCGAACCGCTGGCCTTCCCCGGCGCCCAGTGCCTTCTCCAGGCGCTCGAAGAAGAAGGTGCGGTTGGGCAGGCCGGTGAGCGCGTCGTGGGTGGCCTCGTAGCGCAGCCGCAGATTGAGCAGCCGGCGCTCGGTGGTGTCCTCCATCAGGGCCAGCTGGTACTGGGGTTCGCCGTCGGCGTCGCGCAGCAGGGAGACCGTGAGGTTGGTCCACAGGACCGTTCCGTCGGGCCGGTAGAAGGCCTTTTCGACGTGGTAGTGCTCGCGCTCGCCGCGGACGAGCTCGTCGTAGAGCTTCCAGGTCTGCGGTGCGTCCTCGGGGTGGGTCCACTCCTGGACGTTGCGGGTGCGCAGCGCCTTCTCGGAGCTGCCGAACATCCGCAGCAGGGCGCCGTTGACCTGGATGATGTTGCCGTCGAGGTCGGCGATGCCGATTCCTATGGCCGCGCCTTCGAACACCGCGCGGAACCGGGCCTCGGTGGCGTGCAGCGCCTGGGCGACCACGCCCTGCGCCTTGAGGGCGGCCGCGGAGATCGCCTCCTGCTCGGCCAGTGTCCGCGCGCGCAGCGCCTGGGCGAACCCGGCGGCCATGGCGTGCTGGAGGCGTGCCGAGCGGGCCCGGAGGTTCTCCTGGTCACCGCCGTCGCCGCAGTACAGCACGAGGTAGGCGTCGACGCAGTCCAGTGAGCGGCTGAGCGCCTCGGGGTCGGTGCAGTGCGCGGCGACCAGGGCGGCGCCGACCGCCCTGCCCTCGTTCGCGTCGAAGGTCCTGGCCCTGAGTGCCTCGCTCAACCGGCGGGCGAGCGGCAGCAGTTGGTCCTCGAACTCCGGCCGGGTCGACGACGTCGAGGTCACCGGGAAGACCGCCCGGCTCCAGATCGTCGCGAACCGGCGCAGTCTGTCCTCCGGCCCGTCCGGCCCCGCCCTCACGCCGTACGCCCCACGCCGGCGAACCCGGAGAAGGCCCACGGATCCTCGTCCTCCGATGTGGTGTCGGGCCGCCAGAGCGGCATCGGCACCAGTCCGGGTTCCACCATGTCGTACCCCTCGAAGAACCGCGCGATGTGGTCGCGCGAGCGCATGATCAGCGGGTTGCGAATGTCCTTGTATACGTCGACCGTGCCCTTGGCCCGCTCCTCGGGCAGCGGGATTCCCTCGTACGAGGCATGCGTGAGCACCAGCAGGCTGCCCGGCGCGAGCGCCTCGCGCAGCTGGGCCACCGCCTCGTAGGGTTCGTCCTCGTCTTCCACGAAGTGCAGTATGGCAACGAGGAGCAGCGCCACTGGCCGGTTCAGGTCGATCAGCCGCTCGATCTCGGAACTGGCCAGGATGTCCTGGGGCTTGCGGAGGTCCGCGGCGACGATGTCCGCGTCGTCGTTGCCCGCGAGGACCGCCTGGCTGTGGGCGACGGCGACCGGGTCGTGGTCGACGTACACCACGCGTGCGCCGGGGCTTGCCGCCTGGGCCACCTCGTGGACATTGCCGAACGTCGGGATGCCGGAGCCGATGTCGAGGAACTGGGTGATGCCCTCGTCGGCCGCGAAGCGCACCGCGCGGCGCATGAACGCCCGGTTGGCCTGCATGATCTTGGGGAGGCCCGGCATGAAGTCCATGGCCTTGCGGGCCGCGTCCCGGTCGACCTCGAAGTTGTGCGAACCGCCCAGGTAATAGTCGTAGATCCGCGAGACGCTGGGCACCGAGATGTCGATGCTCCGGGGGGCCCAGGCGGGACGCTCCATCTATCTCTCCAAGGCGTAGGCGATCCGGTGTTCGAGCTGAGGCTACTGATCGCCCGCCAAAGGAGCGAGCGGAAACGGAAATTGACCATCCGTTCCCGGTCACTGCCAGTGGCACGTGCCGTGTTGACGCCTCACCCGCCCGCTACGAAAAGCAGGTCAATGCAGGCAAACCGGTGCACCCCCTGCGCCTGGAGCTTCAGGGGGTGGACCGGTGGGTCGGCGCGCCGTCCGTTCGTCCGGCACTCTCGCGTTGTCATCCCTCCCTTCCGTGGTGCTGCTCGGCTGGGTGAGGCGATCAACCCTGGGGAGGTGTGATCTCTACTTCTCCGACGCGCCGACCGGCTTGCCGTCGGGGCGGATGGCGTACCAAGTACCGCCGACGCCCTGACCGTTGGTGTCGCCGGGCTTCTTGTCACCGGCGAAGGTGTAGATCGGCACGCAGTCGATGGTCTGCTGCTTGATTCCGTCGGGCCGGTCGAAGACGACGTAGCCCTGGCCGCGGGGACCGGAGCCCTTCAGGTCGATGCCCTTGGTGTCCGCGGCGTCGACCGGCTCGATGACCGGCCACTTCTCCAGGCAGTCATTGAGGCACGCGGTCTTCATCGGCCAGGGCGAGTCCTTCATGAAGCGGTAGACCGTGTGGCCGTTCTTGTCGATGACGATCTCGCCGAGCTCGGGGTCCTTGCGGGTGGACAGGCCCGGCAGGTCACCGGCCTCGGCCCCGGCGCCGCCCTGCGCCTTCTTGCCGTTGGGGGCGAGCGCGTACCAAGTGCCGCCGACACCCTGGCCGTTGACGTCGCCGGCCTTGGTGTCCTTCGCGTAGTGGTACGCGGGCCAGCCGTCGACCGTCAGCTGCTTGGAGCCGTCGGACCGGGTGACCGAGCCGAGCAGCGCCTTGTCGATGCCTTCGCCAGCGGTGGCGTCGTCCGCGGAGACCGGCGGCCACTTGGCCGCGCAGTCGCCGTCACAGTTGGACTTGGCCGGGTCGGCGGTGTCCTTGTCGAAGCGGTAGAGAGTCATCCCGGCGCTGTCGGTCAGCATCTCGCCCAGTTCCTCATTGGTCGCCACGGCCAGCTCACCGGCTCCGGCGCCCTTGGACGGCGTGGCGGCGTTCTCCTCGCCCGCCGCGCCCGCGTCGTAACCGGAACCGAGGCTCGCTCCGTTCCCGTAGTCGCCGGCCGCGGCCGTGGCACCCACGTTCTGGCTGCTCGCCGGCGGGGCGGTTTCCGAACCGCATGCCGTCGTCAGCGCCGCCACTGCAACGGCGCTCACCACGAGCGAGGCGCTCCGCCACGAGGTCTTCATCGTCAACTCCCCGATCATCACAAGGGTGTTGCAGCGCCCTGCTGCGCCGCCGCACGACAAGAGGTACGGGCGAACGCCACTGTCGTGTTCAACGAGCGCACCAATTTCTTTCCGGAACCTGTGAATCGCACGGTCGTGCGACGCCGGAGTCAGGTGCGTACGGCCCGATCAAACCCATCGGGCGTCATCAATCACCCCTTTGGGTAGCTCCGCTCGCGCTTTGGCCCGCTACTGCACGAAATGCCCCCAAGATCTTCGGCGTGTATGGACTCGAACCGATCCAACCCACGCTCACCGCAAGGGTGTTGGCGGTGGCCACGCTGACGTGGCTGCTGGTCGCGGCACCCGCCGGTGCGGCCACGGCCGATGTCTGCGCGTACGCCGACACCGGGCCGGACGGCGCTGCGGTGGTCGCGATCGCCGGAAACGCCACCTGGCCGACCCCTCCGCAGTGCCCGCCACCGACACCGACCCCCACCCCTACGCCGACGCCCACCCCGACCCCCTCACCGGACCCGACACCGACCTCGCCACCGCCGAAGACCACCCACACCCCGAAACCCGAGCCACCGCCTCCCCCGCCCCCACCGCCCCCGGCCCGGCCGGCTCCCGAGCCCGCGCCGCCCCGCCCGGCGCCCACCCCGCCCCCTACGCCGACTCCCACCCCGAAGCCCAAGCCCAAGCCGTCGGCCAGCCCCACCCCGAGCCCGTCCGCATCCCCCGTGCACTACCCGCACTACCGCGCCACAACGCACCGACGGGCGGCGCACGACGCCCCGTCACCCCTGACCTTCGTCCTGCTGATCGCGGCGCCCGCCATCGCCGCCGTCGCCGCGCTCCGTCCACGCTGATCCTGGAGGCCCCTCTTGCCGGAATGGCTTGTTCTCACCCTCGCGATGCTGGCCGCGTGCTCCGTCGTGGTCGTCATCACCCTCGTTCGGCATCGCACGGCCGCCGAGGACGAGGATCCCTCGGAGACCCCTGACGTCATCGAGTACATGACGATGTGGATCGGCGTGGTCTACGCCATCGTGCTGGGCCTGGCCATCGCCGGGGTGTGGGAGGCGCGCAGTGCCGCCCAGGACCATGTCCAGGCGGAGGCCGTCGCCCTGCACGAGGTCTCGGAGCGGGTCCGGGTCTATCCGGCCGACGCGCGCGACCGTATTCGGGACGATGTCAACGCCTATGTCGGACACGTCGTCAGCAAGGAGTGGAATCACATGTCCAAGCACGGCGCGGTCACCGAGCGCGGCGCCGAGCTCCTGCAGCGCGTACGTGAGGACGTCACCGACTACGAGCCCAAGTCGGACTTCCAGGCACAGGCCTACCAGCCGCTGCTCGACCAGGTGACCGCGGCCGACCAGGCGCGCAACGCCCGGGCGAACTCGACCGGCGACACCATGCCGGGCGTGGTGTGGTTCGGGCTGCTGGCCGGCGGTGTCGTCACCATCGGGATGGTGTTCGCCCTGCAGATCCGGCGCACGGCCCGCGAGCTGATCCTCGCCGGGCTGTTCTCCGCGCTGATCGCCTTCCTGCTGTTCCTGATCTGGGACTTCGACGATCCGTACAGCCGCGGGGTGACGGCGTCGACCGAGCCGTTCTACGCGCTCTTCCCGCACCTCAAGGGCTGACGGGGCCTCACCCGGGGGACGCGGGAACTCCCGTCCCCTGGGTGGCCCACACGGTTGACCCGTTCGTACGACACCGATCGCGCAGGGGTGCGCACCTTCCTAGCGTTTCGGTCATCGAGGTGCATTTCTGGCGCAGCCGTCAGGCGCAAGCGGAAGAGCTCCGCGATTGCTCCTCGGGGACCTGGAGGAACACCATGCGCGCGATACGCGTCGCCACCGCGGCCCTGCTGGGCGTGGGCGCCCTCGCCGTGACTGCTCCGGCCGCCCAGGCGCAGGGCGACAACTCCGGTTTCTGGGCCACCGTCCGGCCCACCACCGTCCCGCCCGGCGGGCTGGTCCGGCTGCGGGCGACGGGCTGCGAGCAGAGCGTGACCGTCTCCTCGGGGGTCTTCGACACGGTCACCATCCCCCGGGGGCGGACGACGGCCCGGGCCAGGGTCGACCGGGACGCCAGGCCCGGTGCCGTGTACGAGGTGTCGTTCTACTGCGGCACCTTCTGGCAGAGCGTCGACCTCACGATCGCCGGCGGCGGACCGGATCGTCCGGACCGGCCCGATGTCCCGCAGCGTGGGGTGCACGCCGGTGAGGGCGGCAGCTTCGCCGGGCTGGATCTGAAGGAGATCGGCCTGGGGGCCGTGCTGATCACGGCCGTGCTCGGGACGACGCACCGTCTCTCCCGGCCCCGTGCCGACGAGGACGGCGCGGCCTGACGCGCCGCCGTCCGCCTTCTTTCCTGCGCAGAGCTTCGCCCCGGTCCCGTGAGGGGGATCCGGGGCGAAGCTCTGCGTTCCTCGGAGTCGTCGGTCGTGCTTCATGGGCAGCGGGTCAGATCCGCTTCTCGGCCCGCCGACGCATCCAGAACACGCCGCCGCCGATGACGGCCGCCGCGATCAGCCCTCCTCCGATGGCCATGTCGGTCGGGGTCGCCCCGGTGGAGGTGCTGCCGCCCAGGCCGCCGCGGACGCCGCCGATGACCGAGAAGGCGTTCGGATGCGTCAGGGGCCGGCTGGAGCCGGTGCAGTGGACCGTGATGCTGTGCGAGCCGGGACGCGCCTTCCGGTCGATCGTCGCGGTGCCCTTGGCCGTGCTGCCGCCGACGGGGCTGAGCGTCGTGGGCCGGAACGCGTCCGAGGTCGCGGTGCCGCCGCGGTGGCAGCCGTCGACGGTGATGGTCAGCTGCCCGCCGCGGGCGATGACGCTGGGCAGGGCGACGATGTTGCTCGGGCCGACGGGCATGCCGTCGCGTGCCGTGGCCACGGGGGTGGCCAGGCCGAGGGCGGCTACCGCGGTGGCGAGGGCCGCCAGGGTTCGAGTGGTTCGCATGTGATCCTCCGCGGAAGACGCCCCGGGTACCGTCCCCGGTATCGATCGGCGAGAAAGCGCCTCCGTTAAAGACCCTCAGTTGCGCTGCCCCGGGCCGCATTTCGGCAATGGTCCGTATTGGTGAGAGGACACGCCGGAGGACCACCCCGTCAGAGGAATTGCCGCAGGTCACACACCGTCAGAATTTTCCGCCGGGTGGCAACTCGGATGGCGCACCGAAGGGGTTGGCGCCACCCGTTCGTCTCTGCCCCGTCGCCGGTTTCACGTGGGGGACTTAGCGTTTTCGTATGCGCGAATGACGTGGCGACGGCCGCGTCGAGAGGGGAAGTCGAATGTCCGGTTTCGAGCTGCCCGAAGAGGAGGAGCGGCGGAAGAAACGTGCTCCCTGGGGCGTGATAGCGCTGGTTCTGCTGACCGGTCTCGCGCTCATCCGCAATGGCTCCGGGGAGTTCGACGAGGGCCCGCCGCAGCCCGCCTCGGCCGCCGCGGCGGACCGGCAGTTGCCCGGCTCCGTCCTCACCCAGGCCGCGCGGCCGTTGCCGTTCGCCCTGCCGGACCGGGTCAGGATCCCCGCGATCCAGGTCGACGCCCCGGCGATCCCGGTCGGTCTGGACACGGACGGCTGGGTCGGTGCGCCGCCGCCGGAGGACCCCAATCTGGCGGGCTGGTTCACCGGCTCCGTCTCCCCCGGCGAGAAGGGCACCGCGGTGGTCGTCGGCCATGTCGACAACCTTCAGGGCCCGGCCGTTTTCTACGGGCTCGGTTCCCTTACGAAGGGAACTCGCGTGGAAATCGCCCGTAAGGACGGAAAGACGGCCGTCTTCGAGGTGTACGGCATCGAGGTGTTCCAGAAGGACAATTTCCCCGGCGACCGCGTCTACGCCTCGAAGGGAAACGCCGAATTGCGGGTCATCACCTGTGGCGGCGGTTTCTCCAAGCAGACCGGTTATGACGGGAACGTCGTCGCTTTCGCCAGCCTGGTCGAGGTCCGCTGAGCGTTCCCCGGCCGGGCGGCGAAAGCCGTCACGCGTAATGCCGCTCGGGGACGGTGATGTGGTAACCGGCGTCCAGCAGCCGCGGCAGATAGGCGCGCAGGGCCCGCACGCTCTGGGAGCGGTCGCCCCCGGCGTCGTGCGAGAGCACCACGACTCCGGGGGCGGCGCCGTCCCGGACCCGGCCGACGATGGTGCCGGTGCCGGGGGTGGTCCAGTCGAGGGTGTCGATGGTCCAGGCGAGCGGATCCATGCCCAGTTCGGCGCCGAGTTGGAAAGCGGTGCGGTTCCAGGCGCCGTAGGGGGCGCGGAACCAGGCGGGGCGTTCGCCGTAGGACTCCTCGATGATGTCGCAGGTGCGCTCCATCTCCCTGCGCATCCTGCCGCGGCTGAGCCGGGTCAGCAGGGGGTGGGACCAGGTGTGGTTGCCGACGACATGGCCCTCGTCGGCCATCCTGGCCAGGAGGTCCTTGTTGTCCACGACCATCTCGCCGCACACGAAGAACATCGCGCGGACGTCGTACTCGCGCAGGGTGTCCAGGATGTACGGGGTGTAGCGGGCGTCGGGCCCGTCGTCGAAGGTCAGCACCATCCGCCGGCCGCGCCCTGACACCCGCAGCAGGGGCGCACGCCGTACCAGGGTCCGGCGGGGTGCCGCCTTGGGCGGGCCGTATCCCATGAGCGGTTCGAGGCGGTAGGCGGAGGGCTTGCGCGCGGGGCGCGCCTGCGGGCCCGCGGCCGGGGCCGGTGCGGGGGTCCGCAGGACCGGCTCGTCGCCCGTGAACGACGTGAACAGGCCGGCGCCACCGGCGGCTCCGGCGGCCGCGGCACCGGCGAGCAGCGCGCGGCGTCGGGTGAACAGACGCGCGGGCAACTGATCCTTCGTCATGACTGATCAGTCGCCCGATGAGGGACCGACGCACCAGTACGACACCGGAACGGACGCACGAATGCACTCGCCCGGAGCACGGCCGAGGTCGCCCGTGCGGCTCAGCGGCGGCGCACCAGGGGGAACGGCAGGGTCTCGCGGATCGTCAGGCCGGTGAGGAACATGACCAGTCGGTCGACGCCGATGCCGAGGCCGCCGGTGGGCGGCATGGCGTATTCGAGGGCGTCGAGGAATTCCTCGTCGAGTTCCATGGCCTCGGGGTCCCCGCCCGCGGCGAGCAGGGACTGGGCGGTGAGGCGGCGGCGCTGCTCGACGGGGTCGGTGAGCTCGGAGTAGGCGGTGCCCAGTTCGGTGCCGAAGGCGACGAGGTCCCAGCGTTCGGCGAGCCGGGGGTCCACCCGGTGCTGGCGGGTGAGCGGGGAGACGTCGGTCGGGAAGTCCTTGTAGAAGGTGGGCAGCCGGGTCTTCTCCTCGACCAGGCGCTCGTACATCTCCAGGACGATGTCGCCGTGGCCGTCGTCGGCGACGTACGGCACGCCCACGCGGTCGCAGTGCCGGTGCAGCCGGAGCAGTTCGGTGTCGGGGTCGATCTCCTCGCCGAGCACCTCGGAGATCGCGCCGTACACCGTCTTGACCGGCCACTGCCCGGAGATGTCGTACTCCTCGCCGTCCTTGTGGGCGACCGGTGAGCCGTAGGCGGCGGTCGCGGCGCCCTGGATCAGTTCGCGGACGAGGTCGAGCATCACGTCGTAGTCGGCGTACGCCTGGTAGGCCTCCAGGATCGTGAACTCGGGGTTGTGCTTGTAGTCGACGCCCTCGTTGCGGAAGGTGCGGCCCATCTCGAAGACCTTCTCGACGCCTCCGACGCACAGCCGTTTCAGATACAGCTCGGGGGCGATGCGCAGATAGAGGTCGAGGTCGTAGGCGTTGATGTGGGTGGTGAAGGGGCGGGCGTTGGCGCCGCCGTGGATCTGCTGCAGTACCGGTGTCTCGACCTCCAGGAAGCCGCGCTCCAGCAGGCCCTGGCGCACGGCCTGTACGGCGGTGGAGCGGGCGCGGACGACGTCGCGGGCGGCGGGGCTGGAGATCAGGTCGAGATAGCGCATACGGACCTTGGCCTCGGGGTCGGCGAGGCCGCGGCGTTTGTCGGGCAGGGGGCGCAGGCATTTGCCGATGAGCTGCCAGGAGGTGACGAAGACGGTGGGTTCGCCCTTGTCGCTGGCGCCGGCCTTGCCGGTGGCGCTGATGAGGTCGCCGATGTCGGTGTCGGCGGTGAAGCGGTCGAGGGCGGGGCCGGAGTCGGCCCGGGTGAGGGCGAGTTGGTGGTCGCCGGTCCAGTCGCGCAGGACGGCGAAGACGATGCCGCCGAAGTCGCGGACCAGCATGATCCGCCCTGCGACGGTGACCTGCTCGCCCGCGCGGATGTCGGCGAGGGTGTGGGTGCGGGGCGGGATGCCGACCGGGTAGGGGTCGACGCCCTCGGTGCGCAGTCGGTCGAGGGTGTGGTGCCGGATGCGGACCTGCTCGGGCAGGCCCGCATCCGGCCCGGCCGCCCCGGCCTCGTCCCCTCCTTCGAGGCCGAGCGCCGCCAGCGAGGGCAGTCCTTCGGTGGTCGCGGGGCGGGGCCCGGTTCTCGGGTGCCCCTTTCTGCGGAGCTTGTGCAGGGACGGTACGGAGACGAATCCCTCGGCGATGCCGGACGCCATGCCGATACGGGCGAGGGAGGCGGCCTCGCCGTAGCAGATGAAGCGGGGGAACCACTGGGGGTCGTACTTGGCGTTGGAGCGGTAGAGGGCCTCCAGCTGCCACCACTTGGAGAAGAACAGCAGCAGGCGCCGCCACAGCCGCAGCACGGGTCCGGCGCCGATGCGGGCGCCCTCCTCGAAGACCGAGCGGAAGACGGCGAAGTTCAGCGAGATCCTGCGGATGCCCAGCTTCGGGGCGACCGCGCACACCTCGGCGACCATGAACTCCATGACGCCGTTGGGGGCGCCCCGGTCACGGCGCATCAGGTCCAGGGAGATGCCCTCCCGGCCCCAGGGCACGAAGGACAGCACGGCGAGCAGCTGATTGTCCTCGCCGAGGGCCTCCACGAGGAGGCAGTCGCCGTCGGCGGGATCGCCGAGGCGGTCCAGGGCCATGGAGAAGCCGCGTTCGGTCTCGGTGTCGCGCCAGGCGTCGGCCTTGCGGATCACCTCCTCCATCTCGGCCTCGCTGAGGGTGGAATGGCGTCGGATACGGCAATGAGCACCCGTACGGCGGACGCGGTGGACGGCCTGCCGGGTCACCCGCATGTCGCGGCCGTCGAGGTCGAAGTCCTGCGGTCGCAGGATCGCCTCGTCGCCGAGTTGGAGGGCGCCGAGTCCGGAGCGTGCGTAGGCGGTGGCGCCGTCCTCGGAGGCGCCCATCGCGGCGGGCACCCAGGCGTAACGGCGGGCCAGGTCCAGCCAGACGGCGATGGCGTGCGGCCAGGCCTCCCGGTCGCCGACCGGGTCACCGCTGGCGAGGCACACGCCGGCCTCGACGCGGTAGGTGACGGCGGCCTTGCCGCTGGGTGAGAAGACGACGGCCTTGTCGCGCCGGGTGGCGAAGTAGCCGAGGGAGTCGCCCTCGCCGTAGGCCTTCAGCAGCGCGCGGATGCGGGCCTCCTCGTCGTCGTGCAGGGCGGCCTCCATGCGCTGTGAGCGGAAGAGGGTCGCGGCGGCGTTGAGGAGGGCGAGCGCGCCGAAGAGGCCGAGCAGGAAGTACAGGGGGCGCGGCGGCCGTCCGTCGTAGGTGGCGCCGGAGACGAGGCCGCCGCAGACCCGGTCGGCGGCCCACGCCAGGCGCTGGCTCTGCGGCAGCGTGCCGGGGAACAGTTCGACGAGCCCCCAGCCGGCCAGGATGCCGATGACGAGGCCGACGGCGAGGACACCGAGGGCTCTTCGTACGGCGCCGTGGCGGGAGGCGGCGTAGAACTCGCCGCGGGCCACGATCAGCAGGGCGAGGGCGAGGGCGCACACGATGAGGGAGGGGACGGAGTCGGCGTAGTCGCCGACGACCGTGCCGAGGATGTCGGTCAGGACGAGCAGGCCCAGATAGACGACGACCAGCCACCAGGCGATCTTCTTGCGGGCGGCCGTCGCGGCGGCGAGCAGGAACAGGAATACGGCGTAGGCGAGGTTGGCGCTGACGGGAACGATGGTCTCGTCGAGGGCGTTCACGACCGGGCGCAGGCCGCGGCGCAGCGGGGGGATGAACGCGAGCAGGACGCAGAGCAGTCCGAGGGCGCCGAAGAAGGTCGCGAAACCCTCCGGCACCCTGCTCATCAGGCCGTGTCCGGGCGGCCGTACCGGGCCCGTGGCGTCCTTGTCCCGTACGGCCTCCACGGTGGCACTCATGTTCCGACTGTAGGAAGCCCCACGCCTCCTCGCCCGTCGAGCGTCCCGGCCGACGGGCGGACCTGGGGCTTCCGATAGCCTCCTGCCGTGACGGAACAGCACGCGCACCGGTTCGAACGGGGCACGGACGGACCCAAGGTCATCGTGGTCGGGGTGGACGGCTCCGACTCCTCATTGCGCGCGGCGGCGTACGCCGGTGGCCTGGCGCGACGGCAGAAGGCTCTGCTCGCCGTCGTGTACGTGCAGCCGGTGATGACGGCGGGCGCGGCGCTCGGGGCGCCGGTCGCGGAGACGACCAATGAGATCGCCGAGGATCTGATCACCCAGATCCGGGACGCCACCGAGCGGCAGAAGGGGATATTCGACGTCCGCTGGGAGTTCCACACCTTCCAGGGCGACCCCTACAACGGCCTGGTGAAGGCGGCCGACGACCTCAAGGCGGACGCCGTGGTGGTGGGCGCCTCGGAGCAGGCCGGGCACCGGATCGTCGGTTCGGTGGCGATTCGGTTGGTGAAGGCGGGGCGGTGGCCGGTGACGGTGGTGCCGTAGCCACCGGCGTCACAGGGTCCGTAGGAAGTCGAGCAGGAGTTCGTTGAAGGCCTCGGGCTTCTCCAGGCTCGGGAAGTGTCCGGTGTCCTCGATGGTCACCGACCGGCCGTTTCGTACGCCGCGGACGAGCCGTTCGGCCATGTCGATGCCGTCGGCCGCGTCGAGCGCGCCATGGATGGCGAGTACGGGTACGTCGATCTCCGGCACCCGGCTCCAGGGGTCGGCGAGCCACACGTGCCAGTCCTTCTCGCCGAGGGTGTGCTTGCCGACCGTGTGCGTCGCCATCTCCCGCATCCTGCGCACGGCCTCGGGGTCCACCTGATCCACGGTGCGATGCGGGCCGGACACGTTCTTGGCGAAGGTCTCGACCCAGCCGGCGACATCACCGGCGCCCAGCAGGCGTTGCGACTCCGCGGCCCGCTCCCGGGTCCATGGGTCGGTGTACTCGAACGCGCTGGTCCCGGCGCCGCTCACGACCACCGCGCGCACCAGCTCGGGGTACTCGAGGGCGGTGTCGGTGGCGACCGCCGCGCCCATGCACGCACCGACCAGGACGGCGGGTCCGGCGTCGAGATGGCGCAGCAGGGCGCCGAGGTCGTCGGCCCAGCGGTACGGCCGGCTCGCGTTGGCGGAGAAGCCGAAGCCGCGCACGTCGACCGCGATGACACGGTGTCCGGCGGAGACCAGGGCCGGTATCTGGTCGTCGAAGAAGCGGTGGTCGACCCATCCCGGGTGGACCAGGACCACAAGGTCCCCGGCCCCGGCGTCGCGGTAGGCGAGGTCGCCGTCGGCGGAGGCGAAGAAACACAGATCCGAAGCTTTCGTCGCTGTCGTCATGACAACCAAGGTGTCATTTTCGGCGAGATTTGGCAACCAGGGTGTCATGATGGCCCCGTGAACGACTCCGACAAGCCCCTCTCCCCCGACGATCTCGGCGACCGGGTCAGCGAGGTGTTCGATCTGATCGGCGCGCTCTACCGACGCGGCCTGCGCAAGCTCGAGCAGGCCGAAGCGGTCGAGGGGGTGTCCGTCGGTGTGCGCTCGGTGCTGGTGCTGCTGCACAGGTACGGGCCCATGACGGTGCCTCAGATGGCCCGGGTGATGGCGCTGACCCGGCAGTTCGTGCAGCGCATGGTCAATGACGCGGCGGCGAGGGACTGGGTCGAGGCCATCCCCAACCCCGCGCACCAGCGGTCCTCGCTGATCCGGATCACCGGCGACGGCGAGGCCGTCATCACCGCGATCCTCGCGCGCGAACACGCCCTGAACCGGCAGGTCGGCGGCGAGCTGACCGAGGCCGAGCTCCGGGCGTGCGTGCGCGTGCTGAAGCAGATGCTGAAGACCTTCGACCACGGCGACCCGTACTGACCTACTTCCCCATGACGAGCCCGTCGTCCGCCGCGCCCCGGCTCAGCACGACCTCCCGGATCCGGTCCCGCTCGCCCTGCAGTTCGGCGCCCTTGGCGATGGCCCGGTTGAGGTCGAGCACCCGCCCCGCGTCGATGTCGAACATCTGCGGCACGAACTCGGCCTTCTTCACCTCCCAGCGCTCACCCGCCCGCTCCGGCGGGGCGAAGGTGAAACGGGCGAGGGTGGACTGGTTGCCGCGCGGGTCCTGCACGCCCTGGTCGTTGTACATCGGGCCGGCGACCTGGTCGCCCATGCCGTAGACCACCCAGGTGCCGTTCACCTTCTCGTAGGCCTGCGGGACATGGGCGTGGGTGCCGAGGATCAGGTCGATGTCGGGGCGTTTGCCGGAGTGGGCGGCGGTCAGGTCACGGGCCAGGTCCACCTGGTCCTCGTCGGGCGCGTCCTGCCATTCGGTGCCCCAGTGCATCGACACGACGACCACGTCGGCGCCCCCCTTCCGGGCGGCCCGGGCGTCGGCCACGATCTTCTTCCGGTCGATCATGTTGACCGCCCAGGGCTGGCCCGGCGGAAGCGGGAAGCCGTTGACGCCATAGGTGTACGCGAGATGCGCGACCTTGGCGCCGCCCGCGCGCAGCACCGTCACACTGCGCGCCTCCCCCGCGGTGCGGGCCGTTCCCGCGTGCCGCACCTTCGCCTGATCGAGGGCGTTCAGCGTGCGCAGGATGCCGGCGGCGCCGTCGTCGAGGCTGTGGTTGGAGGCGGTGGAGCAGCCGTCGTAGCCGGTGGCGGCGAGGCCCCGGGCCACTTCGGGCGGGGACTTGAAGAGGGGGTAGCCCGTGTAGTCGCCGTTCTCGCCGTAGATGGTCTCCATGTGACACAGCGCCAGATCTGCCCGCGAGACCACGGGGCGCACGCCGGCGAACATCGGGCGGAAGTCGTACCCCTTGCCGCCCGCGTCGAAGCGGGCGCGATCGATGATCGAGGTGTGCGGGAGGACGTCGCCGGAGGCGACGAGGGTGAAGTCGCGGGACCCGGCGGAGGGGGCCGGGTGTCCCGAGGCCTCGCGGTTGTGGGCCTGGCAGGCGGCTCCTGCGACGAGGACAGCCGCGGCAGCAATGGCCACAAGCCGACTGCGTGCGATCATCAGCTCACCCCTTGTGGTCGTATATACGCACCAAAATAGGTACGAAATATGGCCCTCCCGCAAACAATCCGGCCGCTTCCGTTAGCCCGTCCGGCGCGCCCCGGCTTGCGGAGGCGACCGTTCACCGAACCGTTCGCCGACGCGATCGACCGTCCGCCGCAGATCCGTGCGCATGCCCTGTCCTGTGGCGGGCGCCTGCGATGCCATACGGCCATGACGGCCGGAACCACGCTCACGAACGGGACGACCGCCGAGCACGAGCTCGCCGCACTGCAGCGGGAGCACGGCCGGCCCCTCTTCGCGCTCCTGCTCCGGCTCTGCGACGGCGACCGGCAGCGCGCCGAGGACCTCGTGCAGGAGACGCTGGTGCGGGCCTGGCAGCATCCCGAGGCCCTGCGCGCCGACGACTTCGACTCCGTACGGCCCTGGCTGATGACGGTCGGGCGACGGCTCGCGATCGACGCGCGGCGGGCGCGGCAGGCGCGGCCCGCGGAGGTCGGGGACGCGATCCTCGAGAATGCGCGGGTCATCTCCGACCACGCCGAGCGGGCCGCCGAGATGCTCGACGTCCGTGAGGCTGTGAAGACACTCACTCCGGAGCACCGTGAAGTCCTGGTGCTCGTGTACTTCCAAGGGGCGAGTGTTGCGGAGGCCGCGGAAACCCTTGGTATTCCGCCCGGTACGGTGAAGTCCCGCGCGTACTACGCACTGCGCGCACTGCGTCGGGTGCTTCCCGGATACGCGGCCGACCTGCGGTGAAACCGAAGGCTTAGTCAAACCTCCGTAAAGCGCCTTGCTGAACACCCCGATTGAGTAATCGGCTGTCCTCATCCGTGTTCCGGATTGGGCAAGGGCCCAGGGCCCCGGGGTAGGGCGACGCACTCACCGGAGGAAGGCAGGAAGGGATGCTGCACAGAGGTCAGGAGAGCACGGACGGCACCGGTGGCGGTGAACTCACCGTCCCCATGGCGTGGTTGTACGCCGAGTACATCGCCGACGAGCTGCTCCGCACCGGCGACCTGATGCCGCCGACGTCCTTCGAGTTCCGTGCCGGGCGTGACGCCCTGGCGCTGACGATCTTCCTGTCCGACACCGACGGCGAGCTGTCCGGCATCCGGGTGGTCACCCAGCTGGAGACCTGGCTGTCGCTGACGGCCTACGACCAGCCGTGGCAGGACTGGGTGCGCGAGCGCATGGCGGGCCTGGCAGCCGAGGCGGCCGACTCCGGCGGGCCCGCGCCCGACCTGGAACTCGCCGAGGCGGCCTGGCGCTGGCTGCAGGAGACCGAGCTGCTCGCGCCCGATCTGAACGCCGTGCCGGGCGGCGGTGCGCCGGGCGGGGAGGACGAGGGACCGAAGGTGTGGACACCGGCGTGGCAGCTGGGGCTGCCGCTCGGGCATCTCGCCATCCACCTTTTTTAAGTTCTTTTCTCCCCGGACCAATCCTCGGCACCGACGGCTCCGAATCCCTTGGTTGCGATTCTGTTTCGGCCTTGAGTGATTCGACTGCCTGGTGCGTACCAGTGGGCGCAAGGAGTAACACACCCCACACCCAACGGCACGAGGATTCGGCATGAGGTCCCTGGAGAGGCATCGCGACGTCGCCGCGTACGCGCTCGGCGTGCTGAACGAGGCGGAGGCATTCCGCTTCGAGGACCACCTCATGGAGTGCGCGCGCTGCGCCGCACACGTGACCGAGTTCGGGCCCATCACCCGCCAGTTGATGCTGTACCGGCGGTCCACGCCCCGATTCGTGCACCCCATGACCAAGCCGGGCCCGCAGATGCTCAACCGGCTGCTGGAAGCGGTGGCGATCCGCCACCGTGCGCGCCGCCGGCGCACGCTGTACGCCGTGGCCGCCTCGGTGGTCATCGCCCTCGCCGGACCCGGCGTCGCGATCATGGCGAGCGGCGACGAGAAGGCCGCACAGGTCGTCCAGGCGACCGACGAACGGTCCGGGGTGTGGGCGCAGGTCACGACCGAGAACCAGGCGTTCGGCAGCCAGGTGGAACTGAAGGTGAAGGACGGCGCGGGCCCGCGCCCCTGCCATCTGGTCGCCGTCGGCCGGGACGGTTCGGAGGAGACGGTGACCAGTTGGTCCGCCGCTCACCACGACGCCCGTGAGAACACGATGACCGGCGCGTCGGGGATGCACTCCGACGAGATCGTGCGCTACGAGGTGCGCACGGCGAACGGGGAGCACCTGGTGACGCTCAAGCCCCGGTGACACGCATGTTGAACGGTGAAATACCGTCAGTCGGCGCCGGGCCAACGAAGTTGCCGCGCCGCTGTGATCAGCACAGACTGGAGACGAGGACGTGAAGCCACCGAAGGGGCTGACCCGGTGGACAGCACATTGCAAATCCTCGTCAGCGAGGAAGGCGCGGAGGCCGAGCGCCTGGCGGATCTGACCCGCTATCTGCGCGAGGAACTCCTCCAGCTCGACGTGGACGACGTGAAGGCCGCTCCCGGCGAGGAGCCGCCACCCGGCGCCCGGGTCGTGGGTGTCGTCGAGGTCGGCACCCTGCTGGTGACCCTGGGCAGCTCCGTCACCGCGCTGAACCAGGTGGTGGGCGTGCTCCGGGACTGGCTCGGCCGGTTCCGGAACACCCGTGAGGACACGCGTCCCGCCCTGAAGCTGAAGCTGGGCGACGACGTCCTGGAGATCTCGGAGGCGTCCGACGAGCAGGTGGCACAGGCGCTCGGGGCGTTCCTCCAACGCCACTCCGCCACCTCCGAGGCCCGGCCATGACCGACACCCGGCATGCGCTGATCATCGCCAACGACCGCTATGACGACCGGGCGCTGAAGAAGCTCAAGGCGCCCGCACACGACGCCGACGCGCTCGCGGACGTGCTGCACGACCCCCAGATCGGCGACTTCGAGGTGGACGTGATCAGCAACGAGCCGTCGCACGTACTGCGCCGGCGCATCGAGCGCTTCTTCTCGGACCGCCGCCGCGACGACACCCTGGTGGTGCACTTCTCCTGCCACGGGATCAAGAGCGAGTCCGGCGAACTGTACTTCGCCGCCAGCGACACCGAGCCCCTGCTCCTTGAGGCCACCGCGGTCCCGGCCCAGTTCGTCCGGCGGTGCATGTCCCGCAGCCGCGCGGGCCGGACCGTGCTGTTCCTCGACTGCTGCTACGGCGGCGCCTTCTCCCGGGGCTCCTCCGGCGTGCGCTCCACCGGCGATGTGAACGTCCTCGACACGTTCGCGGCGGACCCACCGCCCGGCGGACGGGGCTGGGCCGTGATCACCGCGTCGAGCTCCATGGAGTACGCCGTCGAGGGCGGCGACCTCACTGCGGACACCGCCGCCCGGCCGTCCGTGTTCACGGGCGCCGTGGTGGAGGGCCTGGAGACCGGTGAGGCGGACCTCGACGCGGACGGCGAGGTCTCCCTGGACGACCTGTACGACTACGTCTACGACCATGTCCGGGAGCAGAACCCCAACCAGACGCCGAGCAAGACGGTGGAGATGCAGGGCGAGCTGCATCTGGCACACAGCCGGCGCCGCCGTATCAAGATCGAGCCGGAGCCGATCCCGGCCAGCTGGCGCACCGCCCTGAACAGCAGGAACCACTTCACCCGTCTCGGGGCCGTCGCGGAGCTGCGCTTCCGCCTGGAGAGCGAGAACCTGCCGGTGGCCGAAGGGGCGCGTCAGGCCCTCCAGGAGGTCTCGAACAACGATCTGCGGCAGGTCGCGGACATGGCGAGCCTGCATCTGCGCGAGATCCGCCTCCAGCCGTCACCGGTCCAGCTGGACTTCGGCCGGCTGAACCGGGAATCCCCCGCGCCGCACCGGTCGGTGGCGCTGGGCGGCCTTCCCCTGGCCCGCGCCTGTGTACCGGTGGCCACGGAGCCCTGGCTGGACGTCACGGAGTCCGCGGACGGCCTGGACATCACGGTGGACACCACGGCGGAGGGGCCCCTGGCCGGTGACGTCGTGCTGAAGGGGATCGCGGACGAAGCCGTGGTCCATGTCGAGGCGGAGGTGGAGACACGGAGCGAGGCCGAGGAACGCGAGCGGCGTGAGGGCGAGGAGAAGACGCGCGCGAACATGGCACGGCCCACCCAGGCCGTCACGACGACACCGCCCCGTCCGGACCCGGGCCCGCAGCCGGGGCGCGGCGAGGCCGCCACACAGGTCGTCCGGAGCAGGGAGCCGCATCGCTCGCGCCCCCTCCCGCCACGCCCGTCCCGGCCGCCCGACGACGCCAGGAGGAGAGCCGAACCCGCGCCCTCCAAGTCCAGCCGTGCGCCCGCTGTGGCGACCGCCGCGCTGGCGCTGGCCTCGGCATCCGTGATCACCGTGATCCTGGCCGTCGTGGAAGCCGCGGAGGCCGTGAGCGACCGGGCGGCCGAAGCACAGGGTCCCAAGCTCCGCCACTACGCCGAGCAGACGAACCTGGAGGTGTACCTCATCGTCTCGGCGGTCACCGCCATCGCGGCGCTCGTCCTGAACTCCGTCGCACGGCACCACGTACGCGCCCACCCGGACCGCTACACGAGCGCGATGACGGGCCTGACGGCGACACTGACCTCGCTGGTGCGGTACTTCGCGATCCCGGCGCTGATCCTGGCCGTCCTCGCGGGCGTCGCGTACTACGTGGCACGCGGCCTCTGGTGACGCACCGGACTACTTCAGCAACCTCGACATGCGCCGGTCCGCCAGTGGCTTCCCGCCCGTCTGGCAGGTCGGGCAGTACTGGAGCGAGGAGTCGCTGAAGGAGACCTCGCGGATGGTGTCGCCGCAGACCGGGCAGGGCTCGCCGGTGCGGCCGTGGACGCGCAGGCCGCTCTTCTTCTCGGACTTCAGCCGGCCGGCCGCGACCCCGCGCGAACGCTCGACCGCCTCGGTGAGGGTCGTGCGCAGTGCCTCGTACAGCCGCGTGGTGTCCTCGGCGGTCAGGGACGACGCCAGCTTGAAGGGGGACATCTTCGCGGCGTGCAGGATCTCGTCGCTGTAGGCGTTGCCGACCCCGGCGATCAGGCTCTGGTCGCGCAGGGCCCCCTTGATCTGGCGGCGCTCGTCCTTCAGCAGGGCGGCGAGACGGGCCTCGTCGAAGCCGTCGGCGAGGGGGTCGGGGCCGAGCCGGGCGACGCCCGGTACCTGCTGCGGGTCGGCGACGACATACACCGCGAGCCGCTTCTGCGTGCCCGCCTCCGTCAGGTCGAAGCCCGCGCCGGTCTCCAGGGCGACGCGCAGGGCGAGGGGTCCCTTGCCGGGGCGGGGCATGCCGCTGGGCAGCTGGTCCTTCCAGTGGAGCCAGCCGGCGCGGGCGAGGTGGGTCACCAGATGCGGGCCGGCGTCGGTCTCCAGGTCCAGGAACTTGCCGTGGCGGTGCACGGCGGTGACCTCATGCCCCTCGATGGCGGTGACCGGCGGGTCGTACGTCTTGAGCACGCTGATCGCGACCGGCAGCACGCGGACGACCTCATGTCCGACCAGGTTCTCGGTGAGGAAGTCCTTGAGCGCTTCGACCTCGGGGAGTTCCGGCATACGTCCAGCTTGCCATCCGGGCGGTCAGGGCCGCTCCGGCGCCAGGAACTCGCACCACACGGCCTTGCCGCCGCCCCGCGCCTCCACGCCCCACACGTCCGTGAGCAGGTCGACCAGGAGCAGACCCCGCCCCGAGACGCCCGACTCCCCCGCCTCGCGGCGCCGGGGCAGGGCGCTGGAGGAGTCCTCGACCTCGACGCGCAGCCTGCGTTCGGAGCCGGCGAGGACCCGCAGGGTCACCACGGCCGAGCCCTCGGTGTGCATCAGGGCGTTGGTGATCAGCTCGTCGGCGACCAGCTCGACCTCGTCGGCCCGGTCGGCCGCGCCCCACGCGCGTACCGCGGCGCGGATCATGTGCCGGGCCGCGGTGAGGGCCTCGGGGTCGCCGGGGGCGACATGCTGCTGGAGGCGGCCGCCGGCCTGCGGGGCGTCCAGGACGCGGCGGCGCAGCAGGAGCAGGGCCACGTCGTCGTCGCCGCCGCGTTCCTCGGCGACGTCGATGAGGCGGTCCGCGAGGTCCCGTACGTCGTCGGGGCCGGTGGCGATGAGCGCGGTGAGGGTCTGCATGCCGTCGTCCAGGTCGGCGCCGGGCTGTTCGACCAGGCCGTCGGTGCACAGCAGCAGGGTGTGGTCGGAGTCGAGCTCGATGGTGCCGACGGGGTATTCGAGCCGCCCGAACTCGGCGGACAGGCCCAGCGGCAGCCCGCCTTCGACGGTGATACGGCGGCAGGCACCGCCTGGTTCGCGGATCAGGGGGTCGATATGGCCCGCCCGCACCACCTGCACGACCCCGGTGGACAGATCGGCCTCGGCGTACAGGCAGGTCGCGAAGCGGTCGGTGTCCAGCTCGTGCAGGAACACCGAGGCACGGGCCATCACCGTGGCCGGGGTGTGTCCTTCGGCGGCGTAGGCGCGCAGGACGATGCGCAGCTGGCCCATGACGGCGGCGGCGTGCGTGTCGTGGCCCTGGACGTCGCCGATGACGGCGCCGACGCGGCCGCCCGGCAGCGGGATCAGGTCGTACCAGTCGCCCCCGATGTCCCGGCCGAGGGAGGCGGAGCGGTAGCGGACGGCGACGTCGGCGCCGGGCACGCTGGGGATGGTGCGGGGCAGCATGGCCTGCTGGAGGCCGGTGGCGAGGTCTTTCTCCTGCTCGTAGAACATGGCCCGCTGCAGGCTCTGCGCGATGCTGCTGCCGAGGGCGACGAGTACGTTGCGGTCCTCGGTGGAGAAGCCGCGCCGGTCGCTGTAGAGCAGGCCGATGGCGCCGATGGGCCGGGCCTGGGCGATCAGTGGCATATAGGCGGCGGCGGTGATGTTCAGGTCGGTGATGTGCGGCCAGAGGACGGGGTAGCGCTCCGCGAACTCCTCCGGCGATTCGATGAAGCGCGGGCTGAGGGTCCGCACGACCTCGCTCATCGGGTACTGCTCGTCTATCCGGGTGACCAGGGTCCCGGGCACGAAGCTGCCCGCGGGGCCCTCCGCGACCAGCCGGATGCGGCCGGCCTCGACCAGGCCCATGACGAGGCTGGTGGCGCCGAGGTGGGTCAGGCCATGGGTGTCCTTGAGGACGTCGATGACGTCCTGGATGGTGCGGGCGTGGGCGAGGGCGGCCGTGGTGAGCTGGACGACGTTGGTCTGCTGGCGGCGGGCCTCGTCGTCGGCGGCCTGCTCGCGCCGCTCCTCGATCTCGGCGAGCTCTTCGGTGGCGTCCCGGACGATGCCGATGATGCGGCGCGGGCGGCCCGTCTCGTCGCGGCGGATGTAGCCCTGGGTGTGGGTCCAGCGCAGGGTGCCGTCGCGGCAGCGGATGCGGAAGTAGACGCCGTAGTTCTCGCTGCCGTCCTTCATCGCCTTGGAGACCAGGCCGTCCAGCCGGTAGGCCTCCGGCGGCGGGACCCGGATCGCCAGGGTCGCGGGGTTGCCGTCGTATTCGTCGGGGCGCAGGTCGAAGACCTCGTGGGCCTGGGCGTCCATATGGAAGACACCGTTGTCCAGGTCCCAGTCGAAGCTGCCCATCTGGTTGAGCGCCAGGATCGGGTCCGGGTGGGCGGGCCAGTCGTCCGGGAGTGACAGGGCGCTCGCTCCCCGATCAACCATGGAGCCACCTTGCCAGGATTCGCCGGATTCTTCGACCGGTGCGACGGGCCGTGCTGCGCGGACCGCCCGCTCCGCACGCCGGTGCCGGTCAGCCGTCGAAGACGTCTGTGGGGCTGCCGAAGATGCGGACGCGGGGCACTCCGTGCCGGTCGACGAGGACGGTGGTGCCTGCCTGGAGGACGGACTGGTGGCCGGTCCCTGTTCCATCGCGGTACCCGTGGTTGGTGACCCGGGCCCGGGTCGGGTCGGATCGGAGGCCAGTGCGTCGATCTGCCGCTGAACGTCACAACTCTCCGCCCCGACCGCGGCCTGCGGGCGACCGCCGTCGACTGGGCCGCGGCATTCACGGTGGAGTCCATGAGGGGATCCGGTCCTCGGGCCGCCGCCGGCTGGAGGTGGCCCTCCCGCACGTCGCCGTACCCTCGTCGCCGTGACCGCCGCACCCGGCGTCGAGCAGCGCCGCCTGGAGCACGCAGGCCGTGACGACGGCAGGGACGGGTGTCCGCGCCAGGTCCCGCACGACGTCCTCCCGCAGCTCCTCGGGAATACCGTCACCATTGTCTGCTTCACTCACTTGGGTTACGCAAGCGGAGAGGTGGTATACGGAGAGTCACATGGGTCGAGTGGCGCGACAATGAGGAAAGGAGGCGTACGGCCGTGGACTGGTTCGTCGCACCGGACTACTGGACGAGCCGGCTGGTCTTCCAGCGGGCTCTGGCCGGCGTGTACCTCGTCGCGTTCCTGACGGCGGCTCTGCAGTTCCGGGCGCTGATGGGCGAGCGGGGCATGCTGCCCGTGCCGCGCTTCGTGGCGCAGGTGCGCTTCAGGGCGGCCCCGAGCGTGTTCCAACTGCACTACTCGGACCGGTTCTTCGCGCTCTGCGCCTGGGCGGGCTGCGCGGTGTCGGCCGCGCTGCTGGCCGGGCTGGACTCCATGGTGCCGCTGTGGGGCGCGATGCTGCTGTGGCTGGTCCCGTGGGCGCTGTATCTGTCGATCGTGAACGTCGGCCAGACCTGGTACTCGTTCGGCTGGGAGTCGTTGCTCCTGGAGGTCGGCTTCCTCGCCGTGTTCCTCGGCAACGACGAGGTGGCGCCGCCGGTCGTGGTGCTGTTCCTGCTGCGCTGGATCCTGTTCCGCGTCGAGTTCGGCGCGGGCCTGATCAAGATGCGGGGCGACGAGTGCTGGCGGAAGCTCACCTGCCTGGACCACCATCACGAGACCCAGCCGATGCCGGGCCCGCTGAGCTGGTTCTTCCACCACCTTCCGAAGCCCCTGCACCGGGTCGAGGTGGCCGCCAACCACTTCACCCAACTCGTCGTGCCCATCCTCCTCTTCACCCCGCAGCCGATCGCGTCGGCCGCCGCCGCCCTGATGATCGTGACCCAGTTGTGGCTGGTCCTGTCGGGCAATTTCTCCTGGCTGAACTGGATCACCATCGTGCTGGCCCTGTCGGCGCTGCGGTTCCCGAGTGATCCACCGCGCGTGTCCGACGCCCCGCTGTGGTTCGAGGTCGTGGTCCTCGCGGTCGCCGCGCTGCTCGTGTTCCTCAGCTACCGCCCGGTCGCCAACATGATCTCCCGCCGCCAGGTCATGAACCGCTCCTTCGACCCGCTCCATCTGGTCAACACCTACGGCGCCTTCGGCAGCGTCTCCAGGACCCGGTACGAGGTGGTGGTCGAGGGGACCGCCGACGACGTGCCGCGCGAGGAGTCGGACTGGCGGGAGTACGAGTTCAAGGGCAAGCCGGGCGATCCGCGGCGCTGGCCACGCCAGTTCGCGCCGTATCACCTGCGCCTGGACTGGCTGATGTGGTTCGCGGCGCTGTCGCCCGCCTACGCCGGCCCCTGGTTCGGCGCCCTGGTGGAACGGCTCCTGGAGAACGACCGCGACACCCTGAAGCTGCTGCGCCGCTCGCCCTTCCCCCCGGACGAGCCGCCGCGCTTCGTACGCGCCCGGCTCTTCCGCTACCGGTACACGACGTGGCGTGAGCTGCGGGAGACGGGGGCGTGCTGGGAGCGGGTGTATGTGCGGGAGTATCTGCCGCCCACGCGGTTGGCGGGGGTGGCTCAAAGGTCATGAGGTTCAGAGATACAGAGGTTCAGAGGTTCAGAGGGAGTCGTCATGGACGGTCAGCGGGATCAGGTCAGGGTCGTCACGCCCCGTGACCGAAGGCCGGGGCCCCCTACTCCGGGGATGGACCGGCAGGAGGCGTTCGCCACCCGGGGAACATGGTCGGGACACGTCCGCACCGAGCCCGGCATGGTCTCGGGCTGGCATCACCACGGTGACTGGGAATCGGTGATCTACGTCCTCACCGGCGCGCTGCGCATGGAGTTCGGCCCTGACGGTGCGAGCACGGTGGAGGCCGGTCCCGGCGACTTCATCCATGTCCCCAAGGGCGCCGTGCACCGAGAGAGCAACCCTTCGGCCGAGCCCGCCGACATCATCGTCGTGCGAGCCGGTACCGGAGGTGAATCGACCTTCAATGTCGATGGGCCGGAGCAGGGTTGAGACCGTAGACGCGTGTGGCCGTGCCCGCGAAGAGCTGGGCGCGGTCGGCCGGATCAGTCAACTCCCCTGCCGTGGCGAGCACTTGGCCGTACGTCGCGGCAAGCGTGCACACCGGCCAGTCCGAGCCGAACATCAACCGGCCCGGGCCGAAGGCGTCCAGGACGACGTCGGCGTACGGGCGCAGATCGTCGACCGTCCAGGAGCCCGGGTCGGCCTCGGTGACCATGCCGGAGAGCTTGCAGACGGTGTTGGAGAGAGCGGCGAGTGAGCGCACGGCGGTTTCCCAGGGTTCCCGCTCACCGGAGGCGATGGGCGGTTTGCCCAGGTGGTCGAGGACGAAGGTGAGGTCGGGGTGGTCGGCGGCGGCCTTGACGCAGGCCGGCAGCTGGTGCGGCAGCACGACCAGGTCGTAGACCAGCCCGGCGTCCGCGACGGCCGCGAGCCCGCGCCGTACGTCCGCCCGCAGCAGCCACTCCGGGTCGGGCTCGCCCTGCACCTGGTGGCGGATGCCCTTGAGGTACCGCCCGCCGGGCAGCTCCCGCAGCCGGGCCAGTTCGTCGGCGATGTCGGGGCGGGTGAGGTCGGTCCAGCCGACGACACCGGCGATCAGTTCGTGTTCCTCGGCCAGGGCGAGGAACTCCGGGGTCTCCTCCGGCACGGTGATCGTCTGGACGAGGATCGTGCGGTCGACTCCGGCCGCGCGGGCCTCGATTTCGAGGTCGGCGACGGTGAAGTCCCGTCGGATCGGGCTGTGTTCGGGGATCCAGTCCTGGTCCCGCACCGACAGGTCCCAGACGTGGTGATGGGCGTCGACGACACTCACGGCAGCTCCCATACGACGGGGAGGCCCGCGTCCGCACCCTCACCGGAGTAGTCGTGCACCACGTCGAGCAGCTCGGCCATCCGGGCCTGCCAGGCCACGTTGACCGGGAGTTTCTCCAGCTCGGCGAGGAGACGGCCGTAGTCCTCGCACTCCAGGACGTGGAAGAGATCGGTGCCGCTGCGCCAGATCGTCCAGGAGGTCGCCCCGGCGGCACGGATGGCATCCGTGAGCTCGACCGGCACCTCCCGATGGGCGGCCTCGTACTCGGCGACGCGGTCCGCGCGGACCTTGGTGTGCAGGGCGACTCTCATCACGACTCCTTGCCGGAGGACAGCAGGCCGGACTCCAGCAGCTCCCCCCAGAACGCCATCGGCACCTCTGTCGCGAACTGCTCAGCACAGTCCCGGACTTCGTCGGCCGACCGGGCGCCCACGAGGACACTCGCGACGGCCGGGTGCGCGGCGCAGAAGGCGAGGGCGGCGGCCCGCAGGGTGATGCCGTGCCGTTCGGCGAGGGACTTCATGCGCAGGGCGCGGTCCAGCAACTCCTGCGGCGCGCGGCTGTAGTTGTACGTCGCGTCCGGCCTCGGATCGGCCAGGAGACCGGAGTTGAAGGCGCCGCCGACGACGACGGAGGTGTGGCACTCGTCCGCCACCGGCAGCAGATCGTCGAGCGCGCTCTGGTCGAGCAGCGTGTAGCGGCCGGCGCACAGCACCACGTCGACGTCGGTGTCCATGGCGAAGCGGGTGAGCATCTCGGCCTGGTTCATCCCAGCGCCGATCGCACCGACCACGCCCTCGGAGCGCAGCTTCTCCAGCGCCGGATAGCCCTCGGCGAAGGCCTGTTCGGCGTGGTCGTCGGGGTCGTGGAGGTAGACGACGTCGACGCGGTCGAGGCCGAGGCGCTCCAGGCTCGCCTCCAGGCTGCGCCGTACACCGTCCGCGCTGAAGTCCCAGACGCGGCGGTGGTCGGCGGGGACGGCGAAGCCGTTGGCCAGGTCGTCGCCGGTCGCGTCCGGCACCGGCTCCAGGCGGCGGCCGACCTTCGTGGAGATCGTGTACTCGTCGCGCGGGTACTGCCGCAGCGCCTCGCCGAGGCGCCGTTCGGACAGGCCGAGGCCGTAGTGCGGGGCGGTGTCGAAGTAGCGGATGCCCTGCTGCCAGGCCATGTCCACCGCCTCGTACGACTGCTGGTCGCCGACCTCGGTGTAGAGGTTGCCGATGGCGGCGCCGCCGAAGGACAGCGGGCTGACCTCGACGTCGGTGCTGCCGAGCCGGTTCACTGGGCGACCGGCCTGAGGCGCAGGCCCTGCATACCGCCGTCGACGGCGAGGGCGGTGCCGGTGGTGGCGCCGGAGAGCGGGCTCGCGAGGTAGGCGACGGCGCCCGCGACCTCGGCGGCGGACACGAGTCGGCCGGTGGGCTGGCGGGCCTCAAGGGCGGCGCGTTCGGCGGCCGGGTCGGGAGCCTTGGACAGCAGTCGGCCGACCCAGGGGGTGTCGACCGTGCCGGGGTTGACGCAGTTGACGCGGATGCCCTCGCGGACGTGGTCGGCGGCCATGGCGAGGGTGAGCGAGTACACGGCGCCCTTGGTCGCGCTGTACAGCGCCCGCTGCGGGAGCCCCGCAGTCGCGGCGATGGAGCAGGTGTTGACGATGGCCGCGTGCGAGGACTCCCGAAGATGGGGCAGCGCGGCCCGTGCGACCCGCACCATGCCGATGACATTGACGTCCATGACCCGGTGCCACTCGGCGTCGTCGTTGTCCTCGACCGTGCCCTCGGCGCCGATCCCGGCGTTGTTGACCACGACGTCCAGTCCGCCGAGCTCGGCGACGGCGGCGGCCACGGCCTCGCGCACCGAGGTGTCGTCGGTGACGTCGGCGCGGAAGGCGAGCAGCGGCTTGTCGACGGAGGACGGGTCCAGGTCGAGTACGGCGACCTGGGCGCCGCGTGCGGCGAGGAGTTCGGCCGTGGCCCGGCCGATGCCGGAGGCGCCTCCCGTCACCAGCGCCTTGAGACCGTCGAAGTCGCTCATGCCGCGTGCCCCTTCTCTGCGGTGGCCTTGAGGTCGGCGGCCCAGAAGGCGCCGTCCGGGAACGTGTACCGCGCGATCGACTCGGGCCGCATGGCCGCCGAGAAGCCCGGCGCGGTGGGTGCCATGTAGTGACCTTCCCTGATCACCACCGGATCGACGAAGTGGTCGTGCAGATGGTCGACGTACTCGATGACCCGGTCCTCGGTGGTGCCGGTGACGGCGACGTAGTCGAACATCGACAGGTGCTGGACGAGTTCGCACAGTCCGACACCGCCCGCGTGCGGGCAGACCGGGACGCCGAACTTGGCGGCGAGCAGCAGGATGGCGAGGTTCTCGTTGACGCCGCCGACGCGGGCCGCGTCGATCTGGACGATGTCGAGGGCGCCGGCCTGGAGGAGTTGCTTGAAGACGACCCGGTTCTGTACGTGCTCGCCGGTGGCGACCTTGACCGGGGCGACGGCCTCGCGGATGGCGGCGTGGCCGAGGACGTCGTCGGGGCTGGTGGGCTCTTCGATCCAGTACGGGTCGAACTCCGCGAGGGCCTTGGTCCAGCGGATGGCCTCGGCCACGTCCCAGCGCTGGTTGGCGTCGATCGCCATGCGGATGTCCGGCCCGACGACCGAACGGGCGACGCGGCAGCGCCGTACGTCGTCCTCCAGGTCGGCGCCGACCTTCAGCTTGATCTGCCGGAAGCCGTCGGCGACGGCCTCGGCGGCGAGGCGGGTGAGCTTCTCGTCGTCGTAGCCGAGCCAGCCGGCGGAGGTGGTGTAGGCGGGGTAGCCGCGCTCAAGGAGCCGTGCGACGCGCTCCTGCGCGCCTTCGCGCCCCCGGTGCAGAAGGGCCAGCGCCTCCTCGGGCGTGAGGGCGTCGGTGAGGTACCGGAAGTCGATCTGACGGACGATCCACTCCGGGTCGGCGTCGGCGAGCAGCCGCCACAGGGGTTTGTCCGCCCGCTTGGCGGCGATGTCCCACACGGCGTTCATGACCGCGCCGATGGCCATGTGCATCACGCCCTTCTCGGGGCCGAGCCAGCGCAGCTGGCTGTCGCCGATCAGGTCGCGGTTGAGGGTCCCCGGGTCGGCGCACAGCTCCTCGACGGACCGGCCCACGACATGGCCGCGCAGCGCCTCGATCGCGGCGACCTGGATCTCGTTGCCCCGCCCGATGGTGAAGGTGAACCCGTGCCCCTCGTGCCCGTCCGCCGCGTCGGTGCGCAGCACGAGGTACGCGGCCGAGTAGTCGGGGTCCGGGTTCATCGCGTCGGAGCCGTCGAGCTCGCGCGAGGTGGGGAAGCGGATGTCGAAGGTGTCGACCGCGGTGATGCGGGCGGGCGTCGAGGACACGGAGTGCCTTTCGGTCGAGGGCAGGGGACGGTCAGTCCTGGGCGCGGCCCGTCGTGACACGGGCGATCATGAGGGCGATCAGGATGATGCCGCCGTAGATGGCCTGGATCCAGAAGGACGGGACCTGGGCGAGGGTGAGCAGGTTCTGGACGACGCCCAGGAGGAGTACGCCGGTCAGGGCGCCGAACATGGTGCCCCGGCCGCCGTCCAGGCTGATGCCGCCGATCACTGCCGCCGCGAACACGGTGAAGATCATGTTGTTGCCCTGGTTGGCGCTGATCGCGCCGACATAGCCCGTCTGGATGATGCCGCCGACGGCCGCGAGGGTGCCCGCCACGATGAACACGCCGAGCATCACGCGCTCGACCCGGATGCCGGCCGCGCGGGCCGCGTCCGCGTTGCCGCCGATGGCGTACAGGGCGCGCCCGATGCGGTGGTACCTGAGCACGAACCCGGCGATCGCGAAGGCCGCCGCCGCGAGCCACACCGACATCGGGACGCCGATGAAGGTGGTGGTGGCGAGGGAGTAGAAGCTGTCGGGCATCCCGAACAGCGTCTTGCCCTTGGTCGCGCCGACCAGCAGTCCGCGCAGCACGATCAGCATCGCGAGGGTCACGATGAACGCGTTGAGCTTGAACTTCACGACGAGGATGCCGTTGAAGGCACCGACGGCCGCGCCCACGACCAGGATCGCCAGCAGGGACAATACGGCGGGGAGTTCGGTGCCCCAGCCGGACTGCGCGGCGGGCAGAACCAGGAGCGCCCCCACCGCGGGCGCGATGCCGACGACCGATTCCAGCGACAGGTCGAACTTGCCGGTGATCAGGACCAGCGACTCGGCCAGCACGACCATCGCCAGCGCGGCGGACGCGCCGAGGATCGAGATCAGGTTCCGCTCGGTGAGGAACGAGTCGTTGACCACCGCGCCCAGCACCATGAGCAGCAACAGGGCGGGGACCAGGGCGAGTTCGCGGGCGCGGCGGAGCAGGACCGTCCTGGCGGCACGGGCGTCCGGCACCTTCACGGGCAGGGCCGGTGGGGCCTTGGTGTCAGCCATGGTGGTCCACTCCTTCGATGGAGGCGATCAGCTCGTGGTCGCGCCAGCCCGCCGGGTGCTCGGCGACGACACGGCCGTGGAACAGGACGAGGACGCGGTCGCAGCGGCGCAGGTCGTCGAGTTCGTCGGAGACGACCAGTACGGCGATGCCGTCCTCACGGGCGCTGTCCACGCGGGCCAGCAGGGACTCCTTGGACTTCACGTCGACCCCGGCCGTGGGGTTGATCAGCACCAGGAGCCGGGGTTCGGAGGCGAGGGCGCGGGCCATGACGACCTTCTGCGCGTTGCCGCCGGACAGGTCGGAGACGGGCTGGTCGGGGCCCTCGGTGTGGATGTCGAGTCGCTCGATCAACGCCGTCGCGAAGCCACGCTTGCGTTCGGTGCCGACGAAGCCGAAGCGGCCCAGCCGGTCCAGGACGCTCATGGTGGCGTTGTCGCCGATGCTCATACCGGAGACCAGGCCCTGGTCGTGCCGGTCGCGGGGCACGCAGGCCACGCCCGCTTTCAGAGCCGCCTGCACATCCCCGAACGGCAGCCGCGCACCGCCCAGTTGAGCGGTCCCGCCGGTCGGGGTGTGCAGTCCCGCGAAGGACTCGGCGAGTTCCACCTTGCCGCTGCCGCTGATCCCGGCGAGCCCGACGACCTCGCCGCTGCGGACGGTGAGGTCGATGTCCTGGTACGCCGGTGAGGTGAGCCCGCGTGCTTCCAGCAGCACGGGGGCGTCATGGTCGACGTCCCTCGGGTCCACGGCCTGCTCGGCGATGGCCTCAAGGGACTCCCCCGCCATGGCCTCCACCAGGGCCCGGCGCGGGAGTTCGGCGACCGGGGCGGTGGTGATCCAGCGGGCGTCACGCAGGACGGTGACGGTCTGGCAGACCTCGTACACCTCCTGGAGGTGGTGCGAGATGAACAGGAAGGTGACACCGGAGTCCTGGAGCGTCCGCATCCGCGTGAACAGCCGCTCGATCTCCCGCTTGTCGAGCTGTGCGGTGGGCTCGTCGAGGATGATGAAGCGGGCGCCGAAGCTCAACGCCCGGGCGATCTCCACCATTTGGCGGTCCTCGACCTTGAGTTCGGAGGTGCGGGCCTCGGGGTCGACGTGCACGTCCCAGGTGGCGAGGAGGTCGGCGGCCTCGGTCCGCAGCTTGCGCCAGCTGATGAAGCCGCGTTGGAGCGGCTGCCGGTTGATGTACAGGTTCTCGGCGACCGTCAGCTCGGGGACGACAGTGGGCTTCTGGTAGACGCAGGCCACCTTGCGACGCCAGGCGTCACGGTCGGCCAGCGGGGGCGCGGGCTCGCCGTCGAAGCGGACCTCGCCCTCGTCGGCGGCCTGGAGCCCGGTGAGGATCTGGACCAGGGTCGACTTGCCGGCGCCGTTCCGGCCGACGAGGGCGTGCGACTCGCCGGGCAGGACGGTGAGCCGTCCGTCGGCGAGGGCGGTGGTGGGGCCGTAGCGCTTGACGATGTCCCGCGCCTCAACGAGTGGCGTGATCACGGACGTACTCATTTGACCGTGTTGCCCCAGAGCTTGGGGTCGTCGACGTTGTCCTTGGTGACCAGCGGGGCGGGCAGCTGGTCCTCCAGGATGCCGCTGGGCAGCTTGACGATCGTGGAGTCGTGGTCGGTCGGGCCGGGCTTGAAGGTCTTCCCCTCCATCGCCGCCTTGATGTAGTACATGCCGTACTTGGCGTACAGGTCGGCGGGCTGGGAGACGGTCGCGTCGATCTCGCCCTTGCGGATGGCGTCGTACTCCTGCGGGATGCCGTCGTTGGAGACGATCGTGATGTGCCCGTCCTGCCCGGCCTTCTTCAGCATGCCCTTGGACTTCAGGGTCTGGATGGTCGGCGCGAGGTAGACGCCGCCGGCCTGCATGTAGATGCCCTTGATGTCGGGGTTGGCGTTCAGGAGGGTGTCCAGCTTGGAGGCCGCGGTGTCGGACTCCCACTTGGCGGGGATCTCCAGGACCTTCAGCTTGGGGAAGTTCTTCTTCACACAGGCCCGGAACGCCTCGGAGCGGTCACGGCCGTTGACGGACGCCAGATCGCCCATGATCTGCACGACCTTGCCGGAGGGGATCTGCTCGCCGAGGTACTGGCAGGCCTTCTCGCCGTACGCCACGTTGTTGGCGCGCACCACCATCGCGACCTTGCCCTTGTCGGGCGCCACGTCCACGGCGACGACCGGCACGCCCTTGCGCTCGGCCTGGTCCAGGCCCGCCTCGATGGCGGCGCTGTCCAGCGGGGCCACGATCAGGCCCTTGACGCTCTGGTTGAGCTGGTTGTTGATGTCGGTGATCTGCTGGGAGGGGTCGCTGTTGGAGTTGACCGTCTTGAGCGCGTCGACCCCTTCGGAGTCGGCCATCTTCGGCACATAGTCGTTGTACGACTGCCAGAACGGCGAGGTCAGCAGGGGCAGGATCACCCCGACCTTGCCGGTCCCGCCACCGCCTCCGGTACCGGAGGCGCCGGTGTCCTTGGTGCTGCCGCAGGCGGCGAGCACCAGCGAGGCGCCGACGGCCAGGGCCATCGCGCCGACGATCCTTGACCTGTTCTGCTTCCGCGCTGTTCTGCCGGGCATCTGGCGGCTCCTCATTGAGCGGGTTCGAGCACTTGGTTCGAGCAGATGCCCGCATATTTATCAGACCACTTCCGGGGAACAACACCCTCCGGTGGCAGATTTTCCGGTGTCGAGACCGTATTGGTCGGACCACCTCGCTGGTTAGACTGCGGCGGCACCGGTGACAGGAGGAATGGCGTGAACGTGGACGAGACAGCCCCTCAGAAGGGCACCGTGACGCAGCGCGCCATCGAGCGGATCAAGGCGATGATCGCCGAGGGCCGCCTTGAGCCGGGCCAGCGGCTGCCGACCGAGCGGGATCTGGCGGCGCAGCTCGGGATCTCCCGCAGCTCGATGCGCGAGGCGATCCGCGCGCTGACGGTGCTGGGCGTGCTGGAGGCCCGGCACGGTTCGGGTATCTTCGTCACCCAGCTGGAGGCGGGCGATCTGCTGGAGACGTTCGGTGTGGTCGCCGATCTGTCCCGGGGCCCGCGTCTGGTGGAGCTCCTGGAGGTGCGGCGCATCCTGGAGTCGACGGCGACCGCGCTGGCGGCGGCGCGGATCACGCCGGACCAGCTGGCGGAGGTCGAGAAGCACCTCACCGCGATGAACGCCACGGAGGACCCGGAGGAGATCCTCGCCCACGACCTGGCCTTCCATCGCGAGATCGCGGCCGCCGCCGGCAACGACACCATGGCCGCGATCCTGGAGGGCCTGTCCTCACGCACCTTCCGCGCCCGAGTCTGGCGCGGCTACCAGGAGGAGGGCGCCTTCACCCGCACCCGCCGCGAACACGCCGCGATCCACCGCGCCCTGGTGGCCCGCGATCCGGAGGCGGCACGGGCCGCGGCGGCGGCGCATGTGGGCGAGGTGGAGGAGTGGCTGCGGGCGCAGATCGGCGGCTGACAGTGGTGCTACGGCCGTACGTCGAAGTCGTGGGCGTCGCCGAGCCGCTCAAGTGACGTCTGCCCAGGAATGCCATTGGCGTCGTCGCCGCTGAATCCGCAGCGCCGCTGCCAGGCGGCGTACGCCGCGACGGTCGTCGTGCCGAAGTGGCCGTCGGCGAGCTCCGCCGCGAGGAGCCCCTCCGAGACGAGCGCCTTCTCCACGGTCTTCACCCCGGAGTACGACACGGGCGTGCCCGCCTCGGCCGGATCACGCCGGGCCGCGGCGATCACCTTCGACACATCGACCACCCGCCGCGGCCCCGGAACAGTCGTGGAGCCACCGGGCCGCGGAGCGCCCTTCTCGACCCACGCGTACAGATGCTTGCCCGGGCATTCCGTCGCGAAGCCGTCCCGGTGCCCCTTGATCTCCTGCCCGGCGCCATGGCGGCGCAGCAGTTCGATGCCGTCGCGGATCGCGCGCAGCATCGCCTCCGTCGGCTTGGTCAGCCCCTCGTCGCCGACGAGGCCGACGATCGCGTAGTGCGCGCGGTTGAGCGGCTGGTTGCCGTTGGCGCCGGTGCGTTTGCCGAGGCCGCGACCCTCCAGGAGGTGACCGTGCGGGCAGGCGCCGTAGTTGTAGGCGATGTCGGAGTAGTTCTCCTCCTTGTTCGCCAGATGGGATGCCCGCATCGCCTTCCATTCGGCGATGCAGAGGTCGTGGTCGTCGAGGAGCTTGACGCTCACCTTCGTGCCTTCGTAGTGGACCTTCACGCCCTTGGCCGAGGCCTGCGCGGGTGCGGCGGACGCGGGCCAGCCGAGCTGGGCGCGGGTGACGAGCTTCATGAGTGCCTCCGGGACGCGAAGGGGACGCCAGCATCCTTGAGTGTGCAAGTCATTGGCGTCCCCTCGCAGGACAAGCGCGTCGCCGTCCCCCGTCCGTGCTACACGGCCCGCCGCAGCCGTAGCGTCACCAGTTCGAAGGGCCGCAGCCGCAGCGCGATCCGACGGCCCTCGTACGACGGTGTGTCGGGCAGCGCCCGTTCCAGCAGATCCGTCGCCGCGACGTCCGTGACCTCGAAGTCCGCGGTCAGGGTGGCCCGTGCCCGACCGCCGTGGGCTTCATGGAGGCGCACGACCACATCCCCGCTGCCGTCGTCGGCCAGCTTGACGGCGGTGACGACGACCGCGTCCTGGTCCACCGTCACCAGCGGAGCCACTTCCCGGTCACCGCGGATTCGCCGCTCCGGCAGATTGATCCGCCATCCCTCGCGCACCGCGTCCCCGATGCCGGCGCCCGGGACCAGGGCGTGCCGGAACCGGTGGACGCCCTGGTCGGTCTCGGGGTCCGGGAAGCGCGGGGCACGCAACAGGGAGACGCGCACGGTGGTGGTCGTACCGCGATCGCCGTCGGCACGCACCGTACGGGTCACGTCATGGCCGTACGTCGAGTCGTTGACGACGGCGACGCCCCAGCCCGGCTCCTCCACATGGACGAACCGGTGGTTGCAGGCCTCGAACTTCGCCGCCTCCCAGCTGGTGTTGGTGTGTGTGGGCCGGTGGAAGTGCCCGAACTGCGTCTCGGACGCGTACCGCTCCGCGTGCACATCGAGTGGGAAGGCCAGCTTCAGGAACTTCTCCGTCTCGTGCCAGTCGACCTCCGTGTCGAACAGCAGCGCCCGCTCCCCGGGCGCCAGCGACAACCGCTGGGTGACGCGGGACTCGCCGAAGGACCGGACGATCCGCACCTCGCCGTCGACGGCCGTGATCTCGTCCACGTCGGTGAGATCGGTGACCGTGTGCCGGTAGAACTCGTCGACGTCCCAGGCGTCCCACATGTTCGGGAAGTCGGGGTGCAGTTGGAGGAGGCCGGCAGTGGATCCCGGCGCGATGGTCTCGCGGTCGGCCTCGATGTCGTACGCCGACACGACCAGACCGCGCGCGTCGATCTCGATGCGCAGCAGGCCGTTGTCGAGGACGAAGCCGCCGTCGGCGCGTGGGGTGAGCGCGGTCCGGCCCTCGGTCACCGGGAGGCGTGCGCCGCCCGCCGGAACGCCGGCGCGCGTGTGCGGAGCCGCGTTGAAGACGAGCTCGCTCTCGCCCTCGCCGGCCAGTGCGCGCTGGGCCGACTCGATGATCGCGGTCAGCTCACCGGCCAGCCGCTCATAGGTCGCGCGCGCCTCACGGTGCACCCAGGCGATAGACGAACCGGGGAGGATGTCGTGGAACTGGTGCAGCAGCACCGTCTTCCAGATCCGGTCCAACTCCTCGTACGGGTATGGGAATCCGGTCCGTACGGCGGCCGTCGCCGCCCATAGTTCGGCCTCGCGCAGGAGGTGTTCGCTGCGGCGGTTGCCCTGCTTGGTCTTGGCCTGGCTGGTGAGGGTGGCGCGGTGGAGTTCGAGGTAGAGCTCGCCGACCCAGACGGGCGCGTCGGGGTATTCGGCCTCGGCCTTCTCAAAAAACGCCTGAGGGGTCTCCCAGGCGACCGTCGCCGAACCCTCCAGGTCCCGCAGCCGCGCCGCCTTGGCGATCATCTCGCGGGTCGTGCCGCCGCCTCCGTCACCCCAGCCGGTGGGGGCGAGGGAGTGCCGGGCCCGGCCCTTGTCCTTGAAGTTGCGGGCAGCGTGGGCGATCTCGCTGCCCTTCATGGAGCAGTTGTAGGTGTCGACGGGCGGGAAGTGGGTGAAGATCCGGGTGCCGTCGATGCCTTCCCAGTGGAAGGTGTGGTGCGGGAACTTGTTGGTCTGCGACCAGGAGATCTTCTGCGTCAGCAGCCACTTGGAGCCGGCGGCCTTGATGATCTGGGGCAGTCCGGCGGCGAACCCGAAGGTGTCCGGCAGCCACGCTTCATCATTCTCGATGCCGAATTCGTCCAGGAAGAACCGCTTGCCGTGCACGAACTGACGGGCCATCGCCTCCGAGCCGGGCATGTTGGTGTCCGACTCCACCCACATCCCGCCGGCGGGCACGAACCGTCCCTCCGCCACCGCCTTCTTCACCCGCGCCCACACCTCGGGGCGGTGCTCCTTCACCCACGCCCACTGCTGGGCCTGCGACATGGCGAAGACGAAGTCGGGCTCGTCCTCGATGAGCGCGGTCATGTTGGACGTCGTACGGGCCACCTTGCGCACCGTCTCCCGCAGCGGCCACAGCCACGCCGAGTCGATGTGCGCGTGCCCGACGGCGCTGATGCGATGGGCCGACGGCACGGCGGGGGTGGCGAGGACGTCCGTGAGGCGGGCGCGCGCCCCGGCCGCCGTGCCGCCCACGTCCTGGAGGTCGATGGCGTCCAGCGCCCGCTCCACCGCCCGCAGGATGTCCCAGCGCCGCGCCGACTCCACCGGCAGCTCGGCCATCAGCTCGCCGAGCACCTCCAGGTCGATGACGAGCTGCCAGACATCCTCATCGAGGACGGCGAGATCCATCCGGGCCAGCTTGTACTGGGGTTCGCTCCCGGCGGTCTCCTTGTCGCCCAACTGCGTGGGCAGGAAGGGGTGGTAGTCGAGGATGACCGGGTTGGAGGCGGCCTCGATGTGCAGCCGCACCTGCTCCCCGCCCTCCACGGGGGCGCCGATCCGCACCCACTGGTTGCGCGGGTTGAGGCCCTTCACCGGTGTGCCGTCGGGCCGGTAGACCAGCCCCTCGCACTGGAACCCGGGCATGTTCTCGTCGAACCCGAGGTCGAGGAGCGCCTCTACGGTCCTCCCGGCCCACGCCTCGGGCACGGTCCCGATGACCCGGAACCAGCTGGTGCCCCACGGAGCACCCCAGCGGGCGCCCACCTCGATCGGCTCGGGTTCGGCCGCGAGCCCCTCGGCGACGGGCACCGGCTCGCCTGGCGCGTGCCACACCGCCACGTCCAGCGGCACGGACTCGGGGTACACGGCGGGGCGGATGCGCTCGTCGAGGACGCGCCTGAGGCGGGCTTCGACCAGGTTGCGGTCGTCATGCATGCGGGGTGCTCCGTGATTGTCCGGGCCGGTGGTTACCAGCGGTGGGTGACGGTCGCGGGGTCCGACGTGGTGTACAGCTCCCCTACGGCACGCACTTCGAACCGTGCCTCCTGCTCCCCCTGCTCGGGCCGCAGGCCACCGACGAAGAACGCCCGCTGACAGGTGCCGCCGAGGAAGCGCCGGGTGCCGTCTGGGAGGAGGCGGTGGAGGGTGTGGTGGCGTACGTCGCCGGGGGCCGGGTTCCAGGCGAAGCGCAGGTCGCCGCCACTCGCGCCGGTGATCCGCAGCGCGGTGGGCGCGGCGGGCGTCTCTGCCGTGTTCCGCACGGCGATGCCGCCCAGCCGCCACTTCACCTGTCCGGTTCCGGTGAGCCTGACGCCGATCGCACGCACGGTCCCGGTCAGGCCGGTGAGCCGTACCGTCGCGGTCTGCCAGCCGCTGCCCGAGGTGACGGGAAAATAGGTGTACGACGGTGTCGCCCCTGGCGTGGTGGGCTCGGCGGCGGCGACGGCCAGCTCGACGTCGACGGCGCCCGCGTCGGTCCGATGGGTCAGCTCGATGACCGTGTCCGCGGTGATCGGCACCTGTGTGGCGTACAGGTCCAGGACGGCTCGGTCCACCGGCCCGTCCACGAGCACACTGCTCCCGCCCCGCCAAGCGTCCGCGAAGTCGAAGGTCACGGCAGGGCGCCGGCCGTCGGTGTGCACGACCCAGCGCCGGGAGGGCAGCCGGTCCTGGAGGCCCATGTGGTTCCAAGGCGCGTCCGAGGTCACCTCCCCGTCCTCGTACCAGCGCAGCCCGTGCCCGGTGTTGAACACACTCGCGAACGGCACGGAGGAGACCGTCGACCGGTCGGCGACGGACACGGCGGGCGCCCGCCAGCTGTCCGTGGCGTCCGGCCGCGAGGGGTCCAGTGACCGTCCGGTCCAGAACCGGTCGTCGGCGGCGTGGAAGTCGCCCGGGCTCCGCCCGTCGGCCGGCAGGTGATTGCGGGTCCACTCGGGCCGGTAGAAGCCGACCGACGCGACGTGGGCCTTGTCGCGCGGCACGATGGCGTCCCAGTTGACGGAGGAGTTCCAGCCGTTGGACTCGACGTCGACGCCCGCCCACAACTCATAGCGATTACGGCCCAGTTGGCCCGCCCGCTGCCCCGACGAGGCCAGCTTCGCGGCCGTCCACCGGAAGTCCACGAACATGTCGTCGGCGGCCTGGAAGAAGGCCTCGTTCTGCGAGTTGAGCGCCCCCTGCCAGCTCACGCTTCCATTGACGGTCATCGAGTCGTACCAGGTGACCCGCTGCCCCTTGCCCTTGGCGAGCGTCTTCAGCTCGCGCAGGAAGCCCAGCATGTCCGCGCCCAGCGCGGAGTTCCCGCCGCTCGTCTCGGCGTTGACGAACCATCCGTCGAAGCCGTACGCCTCCGCGACCGCGACCAGCCGCTCCGCCAGCGGATACCGACCGGCCGCGTCCTTCTGCACCAGGTCACGGGTCCACTGCAACTGCCCGCCATAGGCGACCGGCGGCAGGAAGATGTTGCCGAGGACCGGTACGCCGTGGCGGTGGGCGGCGTCCACGATCGGCGCGTTCGGCGCCAGGATCAGCCCCTCGCCGGAGGAGCCGCCCCAGAAGACCAGCTCGTCGATGTAGGCCCAGTGGGTGAGGGCGTAGTAGTCGGCGGTGGCCGAGCCCTGGGAGGGGTTGCTGGAGGTGGGGCCGAAGGACACCAGGGACTGGATACGGGCCTGGCCCGCGCGGGCTGTCGAGTTCGCCGGGGCCGGGGTGAAGCGGGCGGCGAGCGGGACTGTCGAGGCGTTGAAGGCGAGGTCCGGGTCGTCGGCCGGGCGCCAGGACTTCAGACTGCGCCAGGTGATGCCGGTGCCCGGGGAGCCGGAGGGCAGGGAGTCCGGGTACCAGTAGGAGGCGTACGGCTGGGTCGCGGCGGCGGCTTTGGGCGCGGCCTCGGCCGACAGCGGGGGCATGAGCGCGGCCGTGGCCGCGGCGATGAGGACGGTGCGTCTGGTGGGGTTCACGAGCGGGTGCCTCCTTGTGGGGTGGGGAGTACCTGATCGGGAGTGACGACCTCGGTGATGCCGCGTGCGGTGAGGTGGTCGTGGTCGGTGGCGCGGGTGTCGAGGACGGTGGTGGGGCGGGCACCGTCGGCGACGAGCCGGAAGTAGGCGTCGTACACGGGACCGCCGGGCGCGCAGGCCGAGCGGACGGCGGGGTCGGCCGGGACCGCGAGTGCGGTGGTCCGGGGCACGGGTGCCGGCGGAGGGTCGCTCGCGGCACGGGACAGGACATGGGCCATGTCCTTCGGCTTGCGGTCATTGGTCAACAGGCCCAGCCCATACTCGAGTTGAGGAAAGTCGGCCAGCTCACGGGACACGTCGTGGGAGCACCACCAGGTGATGCCCCACAGGTCGGGACAGTCCAGGGCGTTCGCCACGGTCGCCTCGGTGAAGGCGGCGGCGTGCTCGGGCGGGACCAGGGGTGCAGGGGCGCCGACCTCCTGGAGCCAGACGGGGCGGTTCGCGTCGTCGGCCCAGGCCTTGCTCAGCTCGACGAGGTACGCGGCGTGGTGTTCGGCCGGCACGGAGGTACGGCCGTGGCGTTGGGCGGTGCCATTGAAGACCCAGGAGTGCACGGCCGTGAGGGCGCCGTGCCGGGCCGCCTGGGCAGGGGTGAACGGCTGGTCGTCCTGGTACCAGGTGGCGTCGTACTCGGCGTGCAGATGCAGCCGCCCCGGGGCGCCCTCCTCGCAGGCGGCGAGCATCCGCGTCAGCCAGCGGTCGATCTCGGCCTCGGTCGCGCGGTCGGGGTCGGGATGCGGGTCCGCCGAGAACTGGTTGACCTCGTTGCCGAGGGTCATGCCGAGGAAGTTCGGCCGGTCGGCGAGGGCGGCGGCGAGGGTGCGCAGGTAGGCGGCCTGGCCGTCGAGGACGTCCGGGTCGGTGAAGAGGTTGCGGCGGTGCCAGGTGCGGGTCCAGGCCGGGAGGAAGTCGAAGCTGCTCAAGTGGCCCTGCAGACCGTCCACATTGACGTCGAGGCCGCGTTCGGCGGCGGCGTCGGTGAGCCGTACGAGATCCGAGACGGCTCGCTCACGAATCAGGGTGCGATTGGGCTGGAAGTACGGCCACAGCGGGAAGACTCGGATGTGGTCGAGGCCCAGTGCGGCGATCGAGTCGAGGTCGGCGCGTACGGAGTCGAGGTCGAAGTCGAGCCAGTGGTGGAACCACCCTTCGCTCGGGGTGTAGTTGACGCCGAAGCGCACGGCAGAAGGCATGCAGTGTCCTTGCTGGGCGGGGGGGGTTGGGGGTTCAGCCCTTCACCGCGCCCTCGCCGACGCCGCGGAAGAAGTACCGCTGGAGGCAGGCGAAGAGGGCGATCAGCGGGGCGACGGCGATGATCGTGCCCGCGGCGACGAGGCGTTCGTCGTTGGCGAAGGTGCCGTGCAGATAGTTGAGGCCGATGGTCAGCGTGAACTTGGACGGGTCGCTCAGCACGATCAGCGGCCACAGGAAGTCGTCCCAGGCGCCCATGAACGCGAAGATCGCGACGACGGCGACGGTCCCCTTCACGGACGGCAGCGCGATGCGCAGGAACCGCTGCCAGACGTTGGCGCCGTCGACGTAGGCCGCCTCCTCGATCTCGTACGGCAGATTGAGGAAGGCGTTGCGCATCAGCAGGACGTTCAGGGCGCTGATCGAGCCGGGCAGGACGACGCCGACGAGGGTGTTGTTGAGGCCGAGCTCCCGCATGGTGGTGAACTGGGCGATGATGATGCCCTCCACGGGCACGAGCATCGCCAGGATGAAGGCGAGGGTGGCCGCGCGGCGGCCCCGGTAGCGCAGCCGGGCGAGGGCGTAACCGGCGAGTGCCGCGCCGACGCAGTTGGTGACGACGTTGGCGGTGGCGACCTTCAACGAGTTGAAGGCGTAGTCCCAGACGGGGATGGTCTCGGAGACGCGCTCGTAGTTGTGCAGCGTCGGCTCGCCCGGCAGGAACTTCGGCGGGGAGCTGAAGATATCCTCGGTGGGGCCCTTGAGCGAGGTCGACAGCTGCCAGAGGAACGGGCCTACGGTGAGGGCGAGTACGCCGAGCAGGAGCAGATAGCGCAGGGCGAGTTCCCACACCCGTATCCGGCGGCCGTGTTCGTCGGTGACGCGGGGCTCGCGTGCAGGAGCCGGCGCCTTCGGCCTCACCTTCTCCATGACGCTCATGTCTCGTCCCTCCGGTCGGCGCGCAGCACGAGCAGCATCAGGGCGACGGTGACGACGAAGACGACCACCGAGATGGCGGAGGCATAGCCGACGCGGCCGGTCAGGCCGGTGCCGGTGCGCTGGACGAGCATGACGAGGGTGGTGTCCTCACCGGCCGGGCCGCCGCTGGGTCCTGCCATCAGATACACCTCGGAGAACACCTTGAAGGCGGCGACCGAGGACAGCGCACCGACCAGGACCATGGTGGAGCGGACGGCGGGCACGGTGACCGTGACGAAGCGGCGGATCGCCCCCGCTCCGTCCACGGCCGCCGCCTCGTGCAGTTCGCGTGGCACATTGGCGAGCGCGGCCAGATAAATGATCATGTAGTAGCCGAGGCCCTTCCAGACCGTCACGGCCATGGCGCTCAGCAGGAGCAGCCACTGGTCGCTGAGAAAGCCGATCCGGCCGACGCCGATCGTCTCCAGCAGGGAGTTCACCAGTCCCCGCTCGTCCAGCAGCCACACCCAGATCAGCCCGACCACCACGATCGAGGCGACGACCGGGGTGTAGAAGGCGGACCGGAAGAAGGTGATGCCGGGGATGTTCTTCTGCACCAGCATCGCCAGCAGCAGCGGCAGGATCACCAGCGCGGGCACGACTCCGACGACGTAGAGCGTGCTGTTGCGCAGGCCGATCCAGAACATGTCGTCGCCGAGCAGCTCACGGAAGTTGGCCAGGCCCACGAACTCGCCCGGGATCAGGGTGCGACGGTCGGTGAAGGCGTTGACCAGCGTGGAGAGGAACGGGTACAGGATGAAGGCGCCGATGATCAGCAGGCCCGGGGCGGCGAACAGCCAGGGACTGGTGGGCAGTTGGCGCCGGATCCGGGAGACGGTGGGGGTGGCCATCGCGTACTAGCCCTGCTGCTGGAGCAGCGTGTCGCAGGCCTTGACAGCGTTGTCCAGAGCTTCCTTCGGGCTCTCCTTGCCCTGCAACGCCTTGGCGACCTCGTTGCGCAGCTCGGTCTTCATCTGCTCGCTGAACAGCACGGGCGTGTAGTTGACGGCGTTCTTCAGCGACTTGGCGGCGGCGACCCGCACCCGCGTCTCGTCGGTGCCGTCCTCCTTGGTGAAGTACGGGTCGTCGAGGGATCCTGCGGTGCTGGGGAAGATGGCGACCTGCTTGGCGAACGACATCTGGTGCTCGGCGTCGGTGACGTAGTGCGCGAAGGCGACCGCGGCCGGCGTGCGCTTGGTCTGCGCGTTGACCATCACGCCCATGACGTACATGTTGACGTGCCCGGTGCTGGTGATCTGGTCGGTGATGCCGATGTTCTTGTACAGGTTCGGCACCTGCTTCTTGAAGTTGCCGAGGTCGAGCGCACTGCCGGGGTTCATGGCGACGGCGCCGGTGAGGAACTTCTTGCCGGACGACTCGGGGGTGGCGGTCAGCGCCTGCGGGTCGAGGGCTTTGGCGTCGTACAACTCCTTGTATTTGGTGAGGAGTTCGACTCCCTTGGCGTCATTGAAGCTGAAGCCGTTGCCCTGCTTGTTCATGAGCTCGACGCCGTAGCGGCCGAAGTCCTCGATGGTGGGGACGTTGGCGAGGGTGGCGACCTTGCCGTCCGTTTCCTTCGCCATCTTCAGGGCGGCGTCGAAGACTTCGTCGTACGTCTTCGGCGGCTGGTCCGCGTCGAGACCCGCCTCCTTGAAGAGGGCCTTGTTGTAGAAGAGCGGGCCGGTGTTGAGGTACCAGGGGAAGGCGTACGTGCCCTGTGTGCCGGGCACCTGGTGGCTGGCCCAGGCGCCGTCCAGGTATTCCTTCTTGTACTTCCCGGCGGCCTTGTCGAGGTCGAGCGCGAGGCCCGCCTTGGCGAGTGGAGCGACAAGGTCCGGTGACACATTGACGACGTCGGGGAGAGTGCCGCCGGCGGCGTCGGCGCTGATCTTGTCGGCGTAGCCCTCGGCGGGCTGGTCGACCCACTTGACCTTGGTGCCGGGGTACTTCTTCTCGAAGTCGGCGATCACGCCCTCGAAGTAGTCCTTGAAATTGGCGCGCAGGTTCCAGGTCTGGAAGGTGATGTCGCCCTCGACCTTGCCGGAGGCGTCGGCGGTGCCGCCGCCGTCGCCTCCCGAACCGCAGGCGCTGAGGGGCAGCGCGACACAGACGGCGAATGCGGCAGCGAGGGCTCTACGGGATATGGGCACCGTGAACCGGCCTCCCTTACTGGCGGGTTGAGTCGGGCTGGTTGGTCGACGTGGCAGACCCTGCACGCCGCTCCACGGGCCCGTCAATGGCTCTCGCGCAGCTAATTTCTTTAGTGACTAATGCGCATTAGGTTCACGGGGCCCTCTTCGAGCTGAACCGCATTAGTGCATACTGCTCGGGGAATGTGCCGATGGAATGGGGGATCTCGATGTCGGGCAGGCGGTCACCGGCCCGGCGGCCGACGATGAAGGACATCGCGCGGCACGCCGGGGTCTCCCAGAGCGCGGTCTCCTTCGCGTTGAACGGCCGTCCGGGTGTCTCCGAGGAGACCCGGGACCGGGTGCGGCAGGTCGCCGAGGAGCTAGGCTGGCGGCCCAGTACGGCGGCGCGGGCGCTGTCCGGGGAGGGCGCGGCGACGGTCGGCTTCGTGCTGGCCCGGCCCGCGGACACCCTCGGGGTGGACTCCTTCTTCCTCCAGCTCGTCTCCGGCATCCAGGAGGTGCTGGCGGAGCGCCATCTCGGGCTGCTGTTCCAGGTGGTGGAGGACGTCGCCGACGAATGCGCGGTGTACCGCCGCTGGTGGGCCGAGCACCGCGTGGACGGTGTCCTGGTCGTGGACCCCCGCACCGATGATCCGCGCCCGGACCTCCTGGACGAACTGGGCCTGCCCGCCGTGGTGATCGGCGGCGCACCGGATGACCGGCACCCCGGTCTGTCCACCGTCTGGGCGGACGACGCGGGCGCGATGGCGTCGGTCGTGGACGGCCTGTACGCCCTCGGCCACCGTCGGATCGTGCATATCGCGGGCCTGCCGGGGCTGGCCCACACCGAGCGCCGTATCCGCACACTGCGCGCCGAGGCGGGCCGCCGGGGCCTGTCCGAGGTGAAGTCGGTGACCACCGACTACTCCGACGCCGAGGGCGCGGCGGTCACCCGCCGGGTCCTGGAGGGCGTCGCTCCGCCGACCGCGCTGATCTACGACAACGACGTGATGGCGGTGGCCGGAGCCGCCGCCGCGACCGAACTCGGCTTCGCCGTACCGGCGGACGTCTCGGTGGTCTCCTGGGAGGACTCGGCGCTGTGCCGCATGGTCAAGCCGTGGCTGTCGGCGCTGTCCCGGGACAGTGTGGAGTTCGGGCGGACGGCGGCGCGGGAGCTGACCGCCCTGCTGGACGGGGGGTCTGCGCGGGCGGTGCGGGTGCCGGTGCCGCGGTTGGTGGAGCGGGGCAGTACGGGGGTGGCGCGGGGAGCGTGACCTCTGCGTCGGCCTAGGACAGGGGCTGCCCGCCGAGGCCCGTCCGGCTGACGCCGCGGGGCGAGAAGGTGATCGGTCCGATCCAGCCGTGGCGGACGAGGGCGATCTGGGAGGGCAGTGGGGTCAGCGGATCGACGGCCCTGCCGCACGACCAGTTCTGGAACAGTCCCTCGGTGGTCTCGACGGCGGTCACCACCATCGTCACCTTCAGGTCTCCGTCGCTCCAGGTGTGCCACAGGGCCCAGCCCTCGGGCCTGGGCTCCACGCCGATCCGCGCGCACACCTCGGCGTACGTCTCCTCGACGCCGGCCGGCATGACCGCGGGTCGCAGCACACAGGCCCCGACGAGGCGGACCGTGGGCCGGTCGTCGTCCTCCAGGCAGCCGTCGCCCTCGAAGTGGTAGTGCCGCAGCACTCGGGCCAGCGCGTTCACACTGCGCTGGAGCGGGGTCGCGTCCTCGGGGTCCTCCAGATAGCAGAGCCAGCCTTCGTCGGACGCCGCCTCGCGGACCCGGGCCGCGAGGCGTTCGATCTCCCGGAGATGATCAAGGTCGTCGAGTTCGAGGGACGTCACGACGGCAGTCCTTGAAGCCCTTCGTAGGCGGCGGTGACGATCTCCATCCCCCGGGTGTCCTCGGCGGGCTCACGCATCTGGTGGGTCACATACGCCACCACCAGCCGTCTGTCGGGCTCGATCATCACCAGCGATCCGCCCCAGCCGCCCCAGCCGCACGCGCTGCCGAACAGGCCGTACCCGAGCCCCCACCGCGTCGGCATCCCCAGCACCCGGTCATCGCCGTCGAACTGCTCCTCGCGGGCGCGGTCGCAGCCGGCCCGGGACAGCAGCCGTACGCCGTTCACCTCTCCCCCGCAGGCCAGGACCGACTGCACCAGCGCGACCGAGCGGGCGTTGCCGTAGCCGCTCGCCGCGGGGATCTGCGCGCGGCGCCAGGCCGGGCTGTTGCCGTCGCGGACCCGCATGCCGTTCCCCGCCTCCGAGCCCGCCGGGTTGCCGGGTGCGCTCGACGCGTAGTCCTCGTCCCGCCCCGCCGGGGGAATCGCCGGGGCGACCCGGTGGTCGTGCTCGGCAGGCAGGCCGATGTGGAAGTCGGCGCCCAGCGGCCCGGTCACCTCCTCGGCGAGGAACTCCCCCACGCTGCGGCCGGTGACCCGGCGCACGACCTCGCCGACCAGGAAACCCTGGGTGAGCGAGTGGTATCCGGCCGCGGTGCCGGGCTCCCACCGGGGTGCCCGCGCCGCGAGCCGGGCGGTGGCGGCGGGCCAGTCGTAGAGGTCCTCGACCGACCCGTCCCAGTCGGGCAGTCCCGCGGTGTGCGAGAGCAGATGCCGTACCAGCACCTTGTCCTTGCCCGCCGCCGCGAACTCCGGCCAGTAGCGGGCGACCGGTGCGTCCGGGTCGAGTTCGCCGCGGTCGATCAGGACCAGGGCGCACAGTGCCGTCATCGTCTTGGTCACGGACCAGACGTTGACGATGGTGTCGCGCTCCCAGGGGACGGTGCGGGCGGCGTCCGCGTACCCGCCCCAGACGTCCACGACCGGCTCGCCGTCCACGAAGACGGCGACGGAGCCGCCCGCGTCACCGGCGTCCAGCATGGCTGCCAGCGCGTTCGGAACCGCGAGGAAGAGGTTGTCGTACGAGCCCTGAATGTCGGCCATGTGCCCCATCCAGCCCGCCCGGCCCCGCCCAGGTCAACCGAATTTCAGACCTGTGACCGGTACAGCCCAAACTCCACCACCCGCGCCACCGCCCGCGAACCGGTCACCCTCACCCGCCACCGCCGCGCCCGCACCGGCGCCGCCAGCAGCAGAATCCTGCTCGCACCGATCACCCCGGCCCGGGTCATCTCCGTCCACGCACCGTCGCGCTGCGCCTCCACCACGAAGCTCTCCACCTGCTGCCCGTGCCGGATGTCCTCCGCAAGCCGGATCCGGTCCACCTCCCGCTCCCGGCCGAGATCGACGGTGACCCGGCCCGGCGAGGCGGTCGTACGCCCGTCGCGCGCCAGGTCCTCGGGCAGCTCGCGGTCCACCCGCTCGCGGAACTCCCTGAGCCGCACCACGTCGGCCGCCGGCAGCAGACCGTCCGTGTCCGGCGGGATGTTGAGCAGCAGCACCGAGTTGCGGCCCACGGACCGGAAGTAGATGTCCGTCAACTGCTCGACGCTCTTGGGCTGTTGATCCGCGTGATAGAACCAGCCGTCCCGGATCGACACATCGCACTCGGCCGGCCACCACTGGAGGAAGTCGGCCACCGGCCGGGCCTTCACCAGGGCGGCGCGGCTGCCCATGTCGGGCGCGTCATAGGCGAGGGCATAGTCCGTCCGGCCGTAGTCCTTCTCCTGGACCGGTACGACGCTCCACTCGTCCTCCCGCGCCAGCCCGCCCTCGTTGCCGACCCAGCGCACATCGGGTCCGGACACGGCGATCACCGCGTCGGGCGCGAGCGACCGGACCAGCGTGTACCAGCTGTCCCAGTCGTACTTCTCCACCTTGTCCGGCGGGATACGCCCCTGCGCCCCGTCGAACCACACCTCGTCGATCGGGCCGTACTCGGTGAGGACCTCGTACAGCTGGTTGAGCATATGGGCGCCGTAGTCGGTGGCCGGGAGGGTGTACGAGCGGGGCGGTGTGCGGTCGTCACCCTCGACGAGGGTGGGGATGGTGCGGTCGGTGCGGGCGCTGCCGTTGGCGTACACGCCGTGGAGGTACTGGTTCTCGTCGGCGGGCGAGATGTAGACGCCGACCTTGATGCCGTGCCGGCGCATGGAGTCGGCGAAGGAACGCAGGACGTCGCCCTGGCCGCCCTGCCAACTGCTCGACGCCACCGAGTGGGCGGTGTAGCGGGTCTGGTGGAGCACGAAGCCGTCGTGGTGCTTGACGGTGAGGATGGCGAGCTTGAAGCCGCCGTCGCGCAGGGCGCGGGCCCACTGGTCGGTGTCGAGGCCGGCCGGCTGGAACACATCGGGGTCCTCGTCGCCGGTGCCCCACTCCAGGCCGGTGAAGGTGTTGACGCCGAAGTGCAGGAAGGCGGTGCGCTCCAGGCTCTGCCAGGCGATCTGCCGTGCGGTGGGACGGACCTGGGAGGCCTTGCGGACCAGGTCGGCCTCGGTGTCGTCGGGGCTGACGGGGATGCGGTACCCCGGGTCCTCCGCGGTACCGGCGATGGCCGGTCTGCTGACACCGGTCACGGCGAGGACGGCGGCTGTCGCGACGAACACGCGTCGGGAAACGGCCATGGGAAGGCTCCTAGGGTTGGCTAGGGTCGGCTGCTCAGGTGCCATACGGCGGGGGTGCGCTGGTCCGGCGGGTACTGCGCGAGCCGCCCGCCGTCCGTGACGCCCAGCGGCATACGGGTGATGGCGTTGACGAGGCGGTAGCCACCGGACGCGGGCTCCAACTGCCAGCGCTGGAGGGTGTTCTTGCTGTCGCAGGTCTGCGGTGTCGCCTCCACCCCGGGTTGGAGCGGCACATTGAGCGTGAGCTTCCCTCCCCGGATCTCCAGACAGCCGTCCGCCGTCCGGACGGTGGCGTAGCCGTCGGCGGTGCGCGTCACCCCGGCGTCGAAGGACCGGCTACCGCTGGAGAAGGTGTACGAGCCGTCCGCCACCGGCACCCGGGTCAGGTCCCGCCACCCCGGCGCGTGCCCGACCGCCGTACCGCGCGCGGTGAAGTCGGCGTACGTGGCGTCGGGGTGCGGATCACCCCAGGTGGCCTGGGCGAGGTGCCGTAGCGCGGGCCACAGGGAGGCGGCGACCTCGTTCTCGGTCTCGCCCCGGCCGTTGTCGGGCCAGAGGCTGATCTTCGCGCCGGTGATGCCCTCGGCGGTGGCCAGTTTCTCGCCCTCGAAGCTGCGCGGGTCCCAGCTCTGCTCGTACAGCCCCTTGGTGTCGCTGTGGAAGCCGCCGCGGACGAGGTAGAGGGCGTAGGCGGCGTTCATCAACGGATAGCCCTGGGCGCGGAGTTGACTCGGCTTGGTCGCCACGTTCAGCCAGTGCTCGACGGTCGTTCCCGAGGTCACCGGGACGGTGTTGGCGCCGGTGAGCCCGTCGTTCCAGATGCGCAGCCGCTTGCCCTTGCCGACCGCGTAGGTGTGGACGCGGTTGACGAAGTCGATGAACGCGTCCTGGGGTGTGGCGTCGGGGCCGAATCGGCCCTGGGCGTACTTGAGGATCTGCGGGTACTTGGCGAAGTCGGAGCCGAGCATGTACTCGTCGGCTCCCATGTGCCAGGACGTCGAGGTGAAGACGTCCGCGTACTCGTCGATCAGGCCGGTGTAGTACGCGAAGGCTTCCGGCCTGGTGATGTCGAGCCGGGACGGCTGCTTGTTGCCGTCCGAGTCGGTCAGTTGGAGGTCCGGGCGGTTCTCGATCCACGGGTCCATATGGCCCGGGGAGTTGATCTCCGGGATGATCTCGACGTGGTACCGCTTGCCGAGGGCGACCAGGCCGCGGATCTCGTCCTTGGTGTAGTAGCCCCAGGTGTTGGCCTCGGGGTGGGCGTCGCTCTTCACCTTCAGTTCGAGGAGCAGCTGGTTGAGCTTGTTGTACGCCATCTCGCGGACCAGGTTCTCCAGCCAGGGCATCGAGACGTGGATGTAGCAGGCGCAGACGCCGACGCCGCGTTCCTTGTAGCGCGGTACGTCGACCGTGCGTCCGGCGGGGACGCGGTCGCCCTGGGCGAGGAGCTGGAGGAGAGTGCGGGTGCCGTAGAAGGCGCCGGTCTCGGTGGCCGCGGTCACCGACAGCCGGGTGCCGGCGCGGAGTTCGTAGCCCTCCGCGCCGAGGGTGGTCCGGGACGGCTGGACGTCGATGACGATGTCGCCGGGCCGGGAGCCGCCGCGCACCACGGGAGGTGTGCCGTGTCCGGCGTCGCGGAGGTCGTCGGCGAGGGTGTCGGCGACCCGCCGCTCCTCGGCGCCGTCGGCCACGAGGCGGGTGGAGCGGTCGTAGCGGTAGGTGCCGGATGCCGGTGTCCAGTCGGACAGGGCGGGCACCGTGAGCGGTGGGTCCGTCTTCTCCTGTGCGACCGCCGGCAGCGGTGCCGTGAGCAAGAGCGTCAGCGCCGCGAGGACTCCGACCGTTCTCCAGCGTCTCCTCATAGGGGCACCCCCATTCATCGGATGTCTGATCATTGAGCGGGCCCCTGGGGCTGTCAATGGGAGCCGATGGGGGCCGAGTTGGCTCATTGGTCGGATGATGCGCAGGTCAGCGGGGCCTTGCGAACGGCGGGCGGCGCGAAAAGTCCAAGAAGAGCCCCGCGAATATCCAAGCCCGCAACCCTCTCGACGCCGGGGCCCTCGCCCGGCAGAGTGCTCGTACATACTCGCGAGTAATCCTGAGGAGCGCCCGTGACCAGCTGGGTCGGCCGGACCGCCGCCGAGATCGCCGCCGCCGTACGGGAGAAGCGGGCCACGCCCCGTGAGGTGGTGGCCGAGCATCTGGCCCGGATCGAGCGGCTCGACGGCCGGGTCGGCGCGTTCCGGGTGGTGCGGGGCGAGGCCGCGCTCGCGGAGGCCGACGAGGTGGGCTCGCGGGGCGACCTCGCCGAACTGCCCCTGGCGGGCGTGCCGGTGGCCGTCAAGGACAACCTCGCGGTGCGCGGCGAGTCCAACCGCGTCGGCTCCGCGGCGACTCCGGACACGCCGGCCGACCACGATCACATCACCGTGGCCCGGCTGCGGGCGGCCGGTGCGGTGGTCGTGGGGCTGACGAACGTGCCGGAGCTGTGTGTCTTCGGCACCACCGAGGGCGTGCACGGCACCGCCCGCAATCCGTGGGACACCTCGCGCACGGCGGGCGGTTCGTCCGGCGGCAGCGCGGCCGCCGTCGCCGCGGGCATGGTGCCCATCGCCCTCGGCAACGACGGCATGGGCTCGCTGCGCATACCGGCGGCCAACTGCGGCCTGGTCACCATCAAGCCCGGCACCGGCGTAGTCCCGGCCGGGATAGGCGACGGCGACTGGTTCGGCATGTCGGAGAACGGTCCGTTGGCCACGACGGTCGAGGACGCCCGCCTGATGCTGTCGGTGCTCGCCGACACGGAAGTCGTATGGCCCGAGGACCCGGGCACGCACCGGATCGCCGTGTCCCTGCGCAGCCCGCTGGCCGGGGTCGCCGTCAGCGGGCCGTACACGGCCGCCGCCCGCGAGGCCGCCGCGCTGCTGATGAAGGCCGGTCACCAGGTACGGCGTGCCGATCCGCCGTATCCGATGTCGCTCGCGGTCACCTCGCTCACCCACTGGACCGCGGGCACGGCCGTGGACGCCCAGGCCCTCGATCCGCGGCAACTGACCCGCCGGACCCGGGTCCATGCCACGGTCGGCAGGCGCTTCGTCAACCGGGTGCGGGTCGGTGAGAGCCGGGAGCAGCTGCGGCGCCGCATGGAGCCGTTCTTCGCCGAGCACGACGTGCTGCTCACCCCGGCGCTCGCGCGCCGCTCCCCCAAGTCCGAGGCGTGGCACGAGCGGGGCTGGCTGCGCAACGTCATGGCGAACACCAACTACTCGCCGCTCACCCCACCCTGGAACCTCACCGGCTGGCCTGCGATGGCGATCCCCTGCGGCACCCTGCCGTCCGGTGCCCCCACCGCCGTACAGCTGGTCGGCCGCCCTGGCTCGGAGGCCCAGCTGCTGGCGCTGGCGGAGCGGATCGAGGAACTGCGTCCGTGGCGGCGGACGGCGCCCTTGGACTAGGCGAAGGGCCCGTCCGCGGTGAACGCCAGCTGCGCGAAGCGTTCGCCGATGCGGTGGTGGGTGGCGGCGTCGGGGTGGAGGTCGTCGGGGAGGGGCAGTTCGGCGAAGTCGGTGTCGCCGTACAGGTCGCGGCCGTCGAGGTAGTGCAGGTTGGGGTCGCCGGCCGACCGCTGCTTCACGATGCGGGACAGCTCGTCCCGGATGACGCCCAGGGTCAGCTTGCCGCTCGCGCGTTCCGCCGGGTCGCCCAGGGCGACGAAACGCAGCCGGCCCTCGCTCATACCGCTGAAGTCCGGGGCGCAGGGGCCGGGCGTGTCCTCGTGGATCGGGCACAGGATGGGCGAGACGACCAGCAGCGGAGTCGTCGGATGCCCTTCGCGGATGGTGTCGAGGAAGCCGTGGACGGCGGGGCCGAAGGCGCGCAGCCGCATCAGGTCCGCGTTGACCAGGTTGATTCCGATCTTGACGCTGATGACATGGGCGGGGGTGTCGCGCAGGGTGCGGGCGGTGAACGGGTCCAGCAGGGCGCTGCCGCCGAGGCCCAGGTTGATCAGTTCGACGCCGCCGAGGGTGGCGGCGCGCGCGGGCCAGATGCCGGTGGGGCTCGCGGCGTCGGAGCCATGGCTGATCGAACTGCCGTGATGCAGCCACACCCTGCGGCCCCGATCGCGTGCGGGCTCGACGGGGGCGTCGGTGCGCAGGGCGAGCAGTTCCGTGGTCTCGTTGTGCGGGAGCCAGATCTCGACGTCCTTGTCGGCGTCGGCGAGCCCGGTGAAGCGGACGGTGCCGGGCGGGCCGGGGCGGTGCTCGGCGGTCCCGGCCATCATGTCGACGACCATGACATTGCCATCGGTCACACTGCCCTGTCCGGCGAGGCGGCCGTCGACGATCAGGTCGTACACGCCGTCCGGGCGGGGTGGGGCGCCGACGTAATTGCGCTTGGTGGGCAGTGTGTCCAGTTCGACGGCGGTGGCGCGGGTGCGGAAGGCCAGTCGTACGCCGGAGGGCTGGGACTCGGCCATGGCCAGCTGTCCGTCGGTGTTCTGGGCGCGTGCCCGGGCGGGCAGCCGGTGCGGCAGCAGGCCGCGTTCGGTGTGCTCGACGTCGAGGGCGCCGCGCAACAGGTCGGCGGTGAGGGGGGTGTTGATCCAGTCGTGCTCGGTGTCCATGTCCTCTGCCTGTCGATCAAGGGGTGGGCGCGGTCGGCCAGTTGCGCAGCAGGGCGTCGAGGGCGTCCAGGATCCGGGTCCAGCTCTCCTCGGAGTCGGGGGCGCTGTGGCTGAAGCCGCCCGCCAGCTCCAGGCTGGAGTACCCGTGGAAGACGCTGCCCAGCAGCCGTACGGCATGGGTCGCGTCCGGTTCGGTCAGGTCGTAGCCGCGCAGGATGGCCCGAGTCATCTGGGCATGCCGGACGCCGGCGCTGGCGGCGGCGGTCTCGGGGTCGAGCCTCATCCGCGCGGCGGCGGCCCGGCCGGGGTGCTCACGGCCGTAGTCCCGGTAGACGTTCGCGAAGCCGACCAGGGCGTCCTTGCCAGCCCGTCCGGCGATGGCGTCGGCGGCCCGGTCGGCCAGTTCCTCCAGCGCGAGCAGGGCGATCCGGGTCTTGAGGTCCTGGGAGTTCTTGATGTGCGAGTACAGGCTCGCGACCTTGACGTCGAACCGCCGGGCGAGCTCCGACGCGGTCACCTGCTCGAAGCCGATCTCGTCGGCGAGCTCCGCCCCGGCCCGGACCAGACGTTCCGTGGTCAGCCCTACGCGTGCCATAGCCATCCTCTCGCTTGCCGAAAGCGAGTATGCATCTACCTAAAGCGATTAGGCAAACGAGGGTGACGTGGAGGCGGTCCGCTAAAGCGCTCGGTACATGATGTGCAGCCCGACCCGGCCGTGCCGTGGATGTTCGTACGCGTCCGGCACCGTCCCGAGGACTGTGAAGCCGAGGGACGTCCACAGCCCCACGGCCGGGTTCGTCTCGACGACGGCGTTGAAGACCATGCCCCGGTAGCCGTCGGCCTTGGCCGCGGCCAGGATGTGCTCGGCGAGGGCGCGGCCGTAGCCGTGGCCGCCGTGATCGGGGTCGACCATGAAACCGGCGTTGGCGATACGGGCGGCGGGTCCCCCGTAGTTGGGGGTGACGTATGCGGAGGCGACGATGGCTCCGGCGTCGTCCTCGACGACGTAGACCCGCTTCGCCGGGTTCATCCACAGGGCCCGGGCGGCGTCCTCGGAGGTGTCGGGATCCCAGGCGTAGGTCTCGCCGGCGGCAACGATCCGGTGCCAGAAAGGCCAGATCCGCGGCCAGTCGTCGGCCGCGGCTTCTCTGATCAGCATGGGCGTGAGTGTCGCACGCCCATGCGACTCGGCGATCGCGAAGAGCTGTGCCTCGTCAGTCGACGCTGGGCAGGATGTGAGGCTCGGCGAGGTCGTCCTCGTACCCCGCCAGACGGATGGGGGCGGACCTGGCCCACACATCGAGACTGCCGATCTCCTTGGACCGGCGGCCCGCGCGCTCCGTGCGTTCCTTGGGGCGCTGCTCGCGATTCGTCTTCTCAGGTGTCACCGCGCACTCCTTCTGTGTCGGATCACCCTCGGGGCGGGCCGGCCCAGTCTGCGGTCCGGCACCTGACGCCCGCTCGGGTCTTACTCAAAGTCGGCTCGGACGCGGTGGCGCCGGAAACTGGTGTGAGAGCAGGCCGTTGTGCACCGGCTTGTCCCGGGACGGACCGTGGGTGTGGGTTGGGACCCTGTACTGCTGCCCGTCCGCTATAGATTAACCAAATGAGCGGCCCCCCGCTCGATGGGGCTGCAAACAACGTGTAACTATCCGGAGTCGACCGGTTTTCACCGGCCCGCCATCTCCCGTTTTCCTATGTAATGCGCCGTTTACGAGTCACCCGATCGGCTCACACGACACCTTGACGCCCGGCACGGGACCGGAGGACGCAGCGCAGTTCAAGTCCCGTTGGCCGATTCGCAAGGCGGCCATGATCTGCTGCCGTACGGCAACGGCTTGTCCGGCGGGAGGACTGACGCATGGAGCTGCGCAGTGTCGAAGAGCTGATGGATCTGCTGTACGCCTGCCGGGGCACCCGGGACGCCCCGGGCCTCGGGAGCACCCGAGTCGATCTCCACCAACACGCCCTGCAGACGGCCGCACTACTGCGCCGATCCCGCCCCGCCGACAAGGAACTCCAGGTCGCGGGGCTTGTTCATGCCATCGGCCCGCTGCTGCGCCCCGGCGATGTGAGCGTCCACTCCGACTCCGCGGCGGACGCGGTGCGACCCCTCCTCGGCGAACGGGTCTCCCGCCTAGTCCGCTACCACTGCCGGGCCCGCGACAGCGCCGACGACGATCTGCTCCGCCTGCACCAGGCCGACGAGGAGGGCCGCAGCGCGGAGTTCGACGCCGGGGTCCTGGAGGACTGGCGGGCGGTGCTGGAGCTGGTGGCGGCCAGGAACTCGCCGCTCGGGGCTGTCAACTGACGGTCCGTCATGAGACCGTACGGCGATGACGCCGCCGTACGACCTTCGGGGCAGGGCTGCTCTCGTCACCGGCGCCACGCGCGGCATCGGGCACGCCGTCGCCCGGCAACTGGCCGCCGCCGGGGCGCGGGTCTGTGTGACCGCTCGGGATGCGGACGAGGTACGGCGCACGGCCGCCGAGCTGGGCGGTGTCGGGGCTGCGGGCAGCGTGGCCGATCCGGATCATCTGACGTCGGCGGTGGAACTGGCCCTGAGCGAGTTCGGCCGGATCGATGTGATCGTGAACAACGCGGCCACCAATCTGCCGTACGGCCCCCTCATGGACGTCGATCCGCTGTCATGGCGCAAGGCCTTCACCATGAACGTCGAGGCACCGCTGCGGCTCGTGCGGTGCGCCTGGCATGCGTGGATGCGGGAGCACGGCGGCGCTGTCGTCAACGTCTGCACGGAGGGCGCCACCCATGTCGGCCCCAACGTCGGCGCCTACGGCACCAGCAAGGCGGCGCTCCTGCACCTCACCCGGCAGCTCGCGGGCGAACTGGCCCCGAAGGTGCGGGTCAACTCCGTCTCCCCCGGCCTGATCCGCACGGACATGGCGCGGTTCGTGTGGGAGCCGGGCGAGGAGGAGGTGGCCGCGGGGCTGCCGCTGGGGCGGATCGGGGAGCCGGAGGATGTGGCGCGGGCCGTGGTGTGGCTGGTGTCGGACGCCGCGGAGTGGGTGACGGGGGCGGATCTGCTGGTGGACGGGGGGACTCGGGTGCGGGCGGCGGCGGGGGCGGACAGGGCGTATGCGGTGCATGAACGCCTGCGGGCACATGGGCCGGTGCGGGGGGACAGGACGCGTGGACCCAACTGACAGGCCCCCACGCGCACAAGCAGGTCGGGCGATGGGCAGCGCCAATTAAGGGCGCCGGGCTGTATCGATGTGCGGCTCCGCCGCGTGGGCGCGACCAGCCACAACGGCGCCGCAGACGACGCACGACATCGCGGCACTCCCAGCGGAGCGCCTACGCGGCCAGCGCCCCGCTCTGTTCCGCCTTGCGGTGGCGTGCGCTCATGCGCGAGCCGGACTCGCGGCGGGCGGCGCGGCGCAGCAGGGGTATGGCGAGGAGGAAGCCGAGCACCGCCCAGGCGGTCAGGACCAGGGCGACCTTGGGCAGCTCCCAGGAGCCCGCCACCTCGGCGGCGCGTGCGGCGTCCGGCAGCAGTGCCGAGCGCAGGCCCTGGGCCATCCACTTGAGCGGGAACACCGCGGCCACCTGCTGGACGGCGACGGGCAGCGCGGTGATCGGGAACACCGCCCCCGAGGTCACCAGCAGGGCCATGGTGGGCAGCATGATCAGCGCCAGCGCCTCGCGCGGGTTGGGCAGCACGGCGCCTATGGCCGCACCCAGCGGTACGACGGCGAGCAGCCCGAGCGTGGTGACCCACAGCAGCGTCAGCCAGCCGCCCGGTCCGCGCGGCAGCGGGCCGTCGACCAGCAGCGCTGTCGCCCCCAGCAGCAGGGCGAGTGTGCCGGCCGCCATGGCGACCACCAGCAGGCACTTGGCGACGAGGTAGGCGGTGATCCCGCCGGGTGTGGCGCGCATGCGCAGCAGGACGCCCTCCTCCCGCTCGGTCACGAGCAGCTGCGGGAGGTTGATCAGCCCGATCTGGAACAGCAGATAGGCGGCGAAGCCGGCGATCACCAGATGGGCCATGGGGGTTGGGGTGCCGGGCACATCGCCGCTGACGTATGCGGCGATCACCAGCGCGACGACCACGTTGGTCAGATGGCCGAACATCTCCTTGGGGTTGCGCAGGAGGTGCCGCAGCTCGATGCCGCCGCGCTGGAGGCCGGCCCGCAGGCGTCGGCGGGCGAGGACGCTCTCCGTCCCGTCGGTCAGGTGTGTTTCCCTCATGCGGCCTGCGCCTCCCCGTTCGCGGTCTCGTCCGTGCCGGCGTCCGTGTCGCCGTCCTCCCGGTGCACCATGTGCAGATAGGTGTCCTCCAGCGTGGGGCGGCGGACCTCCAGGTCGGCGATCGGGCCGTGGGCGTCGCGGTGGAGTTCCCAGACCAGCCGTGAGGCGTCGGCGGTGCGTTCGCGGCGGGGTGTGCCGTCGGCGGCCGTCCAGCGGACCTCGGCCTGCGCGGCGGCCTGGCGGGCCAGTTCCGAGGGGGCGCCGCAGGCCCGGATACGACCGCTGACCAGCATGGCGATCTGATCGGCGAGCCGCTCGGCCTCGGCCAGGTCATGGGTGGTGAGCAGGACGGTGACGCCCTCGTCGCGGGCCAGCCTCTCGACCAGGACATGGAACTCGTGCCGTGCCTCCGGGTCGAAGCCGGTGGTCGGCTCGTCCAGGAAGAGCAGCTCGGGGCGGCCGACGATGCCGAGCGCGACGTCCAGGCGTCGGCGCTGGCCCCCGGAGAGCCGGTCCACCTGCTGGTCGGCCTGGGCGGTGAGGCCGACCACGTCCAGCAGTTCGGCGGGGTCGCGCGGGTCGGGATAGTACGTCGCGAAGTGCCTCAGCAACTCGGCGACCCGCCAGCGGCGATGGTCCCGCCAGGACTGCAGGACGAGTCCGGTGCGGGCGCGCCAGGCGTCGTCGCCGCGCTCCGGGTCCACACCGAGGACGTCGACCTGGCCGCCGGAGCGCCGCCTGAAGCCCTCCAGGATCTCGACGGTGGTGGTCTTGCCCGCGCCGTTGGGCCCGAGCAGGGCGAAGATCTCACCGCGGTGGATCTCCAGGTCGACACCGCGCAGGACGTCGACATCGCCGTAGGCCATGGTCAGATCGCGTACCTGGATCACGGGCTGCGCGAGGGTCGTCATCGGCCCGCCTCCGCGCGGGGCTGCTTCCGCGCCGCCCCGGTCGCGGGACCGGCGCTGTCGACGATCGCCCGGAGTGCCGCGACATGGCCCTCGAAGGCGGTGCGACCGCGGTCCGTAAGCCGCACCTTGGTGCGCCGGTTGCGGCCGCCGCCCTCCTTCTGGATCTCCAGGTATTCGGCTTCCTGGAGGGTGTGGAGTTGCTTGGAGAGGGCGGAGTCGCTGAGCGAGAGGCTGTCGCGGATGAACGCGAAGTCCGCCCACTCGGTGGCCGCGAGCAGCGCGACCACCGACAGCCGGGTCGAGGGATGGATCAGCTCGTCGAAGCCGGCCGGGGTGCTCATCGGTCGGCCTCCTCGGTGGGCTCGCCGCTGCCGCGCACCGAGTCGATCGCCCAACGGTTCGCCGGACCGAGGGAGAGCAGGTACACGGCCACCGCTGCCGTGGCCTGGATCAGGCCCGCATATATCGGCTCCAGCGGCTCCGTCAGGCGGCTGGCCAGTACGACCGTCCCGCCGACCAGCACGCCCCCCGCGGCGAACGCGAGCAGCGTGCGGCCGGTGAAGCGGGAGCGGTGCAGTTGCATCCGGTTCCTGCGGCCGCTCCAGACGATCAGCGCGCCCAACAGGCCGGCATACGCGCCGACGGACAGCAGGAGGCCCCACAGAGGCAGGTCCAGGCCCACGCCGGCCAGGAACAGCCACATGAGTGCGGCCGTGCCGTAGGTCATGCCGCGACTGCCGGATGCCGCGCGCTCGTACTCGTCGTACACCCGCTCCTGCGGCACGCGGATGCGTTGCAGATCTTGCCAGGCCTGTTCGGCATCCACCGGTGTGCTCACGCCATCGCCTTCCCCGAGGAGTTCACTTTCCCAATAGGAAAGTTACCCCCGACTTTCCTGGCTGGCAAGTCGGGATGCGATGTCTTTTTGTGGATGCCGGACGGCTACCACTTGCCCGGCGCGTAGTCCTTCAGGAAGACCCCGTACACGTCCTCCCCCGCCTCGCCCCGCACGATCGGGTCGTAGACGCGGGCCGCACCGTCCACCAGGTCGAGCGGGGCGTGGAAGCCGGCCTCGGCGAGGCGCAGCTTGTCGTAGTGGGGGCGCTCATCGGTGATCCAGCCGGTGTCGACCGAGGTCATCAGGATCCCGTCGGCCTGGAACATCTCCTGGGCGCTGGTGCGCGTGACCATGTTCATCGCGGCCTTGGCGGCGTTGGTGTTCGGATGGCCCGCGCCCTTGTAGCCGCGCCCGAAGACGCCTTCCATCGCGGAGACGTTCACGACGTACGCACGTCCGCTCGCCGCCTTCTTCGCGGCGTCGGCCATCGCCGGGCGCAGCGCGCTGATCAGGATGAAAGGCGAGGTGTAGTTGCAGAGCTGGGTCTCCAGGAGCTCCACCGGGGAGATCTGGTCGATGGTCTGCACCCAGGTATTGGAGTCGACCACGTCGGGGACCAGCCCGCCCGCGTCGATGGCGGTGCCGTCCAGGTGCCGTTCGACGCTGGCGTTGCCCGCGACCAGGGCGAGGTCGGCGACCTTCTGGGCGTCGAGGCCGCTGGTGCCGAGCGGCAGTGCCGCGAGGCCGTCGACGGCACCGGAGTTGAAGGCGCCGATGACATGGTGGGCGGGCAGCTCACCGGCGGGCAGCGGGGCGCTCTCGCCGTCGACCAGGGCGGCGTAGGCGGACGGCAGCCGGCGTACGGTCTGCGTCGCGTTGTTCACGAGCACGTCCAGCGGGCCCGCCTCGGCGACCTGTTCGGCGAGGGCCACGGCCTGGGCGGGGTCGCGCAGGTCGATGCCGACGACCTCCAGGCGGTGCATCCAGTCGGCGGAGTCGTCCATGGCCTTGAAGCGGCGGATGGCGTCCTTCGGGAAGCGCGTGGTGATCGTGGTGTGCGCGCCGTCCCGCAGCAGTCGCAGCGCGATGTACATGCCGATCTTGGCGCGGCCGCCGGTGAGCAGGGCGCGCTTGCCGGTGAGGTCGGCGCGGGCGTCGCGCTTGGCGCGGTTCAGGGCGGCGCAGTCGGGACAGAGCTGGTGGTAGAAGTAGTCGACCTCCACATACCGGGCCTTGCAGGTGTAGCAGGAGCGCGGGCGCTGGAGTATCCCCGCGATCCTGCCCTCCTCGGTGTTCGACGACGGCAGCAGACCCTCGGTCTCGTCGTCGATGCGCTGGGCCGAGCCGGTCGCCGTGGCCTCCGTGACCGCCTTGTCGTGGGCGGTCTTGGCGGCCCGGCGCTCCTGGCGGCGGCGCTGCTTGACGGTCCGGTAGACACCGGCGGTGGCCCGGCGCACCGCGATGGCGTCCGGGTGGTCGACCTCGATCTTGTCGAGTTCCTCGAGCACACTGAGGCAGACGGCGAGCCGCTCGGGGTCGATGCCGGGGCCGTACACGATCTCGTCACCGGGCTCGTGCACGACGTCCGCCGTGGTCGCCGTCGCGCCGTCCTCTGTCACCGTCATCGCCGCTGCCGTTCCCTGATCACCCGCGGCGCTCCGGTCGCGCCCGCTTTCGAACAGGGAATTCTACGGAGCGCCGGGCTCCTCCTCCAAAACCCGGCGAGGTCAAGGAGCGCAGGCGGTGATGAGCGTCTCCACCTCCTCGGACACGGCCCTGGCGAGCACATCGAGATCCGGTACGGCCTTGGCGTCGGCGACGAGTCCGTAGTGGACGTGTCCGCGGTACGTCGAGATCGCGATCGCAAGGGACTGGCCGCGGGCCAGCGGGGCGAACGGATACACCTCGGTGACGGCGTGGCCGCCGAGCTTCAGGGGGATGCCGGGCAGGGGCACGCTGGTGACGAGGATGTCGAACCAGAGCCGGGCGGCGCCGCCGACCAGCGGTCCGCCGAGCCGGTGGCCGAGTGCCGGGACGTGGTCGGCGAGCAGGGCGACGGCGCCGGCGCCCCGGTTGGGGCCCGCGTCCTTGTTGCGGTCCATGGCGGTGCGCACCGTGGCGAGGCGGCGCAGCGGCTCGGGATCGTCGACCGGGAGCCGTATCAAGTAACCGGAGAGCCGGTTGCCCTGTGGGTGCGCGGTGCGCGGGCGGCGTTTGGAGACGGGGATCAGGGCGCGCGGCGCGACGCCCTCGCTGCCGTCGCCGCGCTCGTCGAGCCAGCGGCGCAGGGCGCCGGCGACGACCGCGATGAGGACGTCGTTGACGGTGCCGCCGACGGCCTTGCGGATCACGTGCACGTCATCGATGTCGAGGACGACTCCGGCGGTACGGCGGGTGCCGCTCGGCTCGGCGGTGAGCGCGGCGGACGAGCGGATGCCGAGGGTGGACACGGCGACGGAGGCGCCGATGTCCAGGGCCCGGCCCGCGTCGGACAAGGCACCGCGCAGCAGTCCCGGCAGCCGGCGCACATCGGGCAGCCTGCTGCGCGCGGGCTCTTCGGGGCGGGGCTTGCGGGCCGGCAGGTCCATCGGGTCCAGGACGGCGGCGGCGAGCGTCAGCGCGCGCAGTCCGTCGGCGAGGGCGTGGTGGAACTTGAACAGCACGGCGAAGGACACGCCGTCCTCGCCCGGCAGCACATGTGCCTCCCATGGCGGCCGGCCGCGCTCCAGCGGGCGTTCCATGAGCAGGCCGGCGGCCGCCTGGAAGTCGGCGGTCGGGGCGTGCAGCCGGACGTGGTCGAGCGGGTCGAAGTGCGTGGCGGGCTCGCGGGTGGCGCCTCCGAAGGAGAACGGCTGGAGCAGTCCGCGCGGCTGCCATGCGTCCCGGATGCGCATGCGCAGGCCCGGCACGGCGGCGGCACGGGCGGCGAGCAGGTCGGCCGCATGGGCACCGGCGGTGGGCGAGTGCGCCGCAAAGACGCCGAGGGCGCCCAGATGCATGGGGTGTTCCGCGGACTCGATGTTCCAGAACGCCAGGTCGAGAGGTGCGAGCAGGTCAGAAGTCAATGGCTTGCCTCGCGTCGACGAAGGGTGGACCAGCAGTCAATCGCCCTCTGGCGATTACAGTCAAGTACGATCAAGCTACGCTCAGTTAACGGCAGATTAAGTCCCGCCCCTCGCGAAAGGGGCGGGACTCATGGTGCATATGAGGTCACTCCACCACGGGTAGCGGCACCGGGCATCCCGAGGGTGTCACCCGGGAGGCGTCACGGATCAGCGCCTCGTGTGCGGCCCTCAGCCGTGCCACGTCCGGTTTCAGCACCGCGCGGTCATAGGTCAGCAGCCCGTTCAGCTCACCTTCGACGTCCGTGATCTGGGTGTACACGGCGCCGTTGCTCCCCCGGCAGACCAGGGCGCGAACCTCGTCGAGCTTGGCCAGATAGTCGTCGGTGTAGGTCGCCGGGTCGACATCGACGTACGACTGCTGCACCGACCAGGCGTGTCCGGGTACCGCGAGGCCGAGGCCGCCGTACTCGCCGCTGACCAGCGCCCGTTCGCCGTCCGGGTGCGGTGGCAGGGCCGGGCTCGGATAGCCGTGCTCGTCCATGATGTCGCCGGCGCCGCCGTCGGCCCCGAGGTTCAGGCCTGACTGGTTGTTGACCAGCCGGGTGGGGTCCCAGGCCTTCGCCTGCTCGGCGACACGGCCGATGTCGTACTGCCCCCAGCCTTCATTGAACGTGACCCACATGATCACCGACGGGCTGCTGATGTGCTCGTCGATCATCTGCTTCATCTCGCGTTCGTACTGGGCTCGGGCCTCGGTGCTCGGATTCACCCCCGCGGTCATGGCGGGCATGTCCTGCCACACCAGCAGACCTAGCCGGTCGGCCCAGTAGAACCACCGGTCCGGCTCGACCTTGATGTGCTTGCGCACGGAATTGAAGCCGAGCCGTTTGTGCGCCTTCAGGTCGTACGCGAGGGCCTCGTCGGTCGGCGCGGTGTGCAGGCCGTCCGGCCAGAAGCCCTGGTCGAGGGTGGCCATCAGGAAGATCGGCTCGCCGTTGAGGACGGTGCGCGGGACACCGTTCACCTTCTCGACGGCGATGGAACGCATACCGAAGTAGCTGCCTACGCGATCGGACCCGACGGTCACCTTCAGGTCGTACAGGAAGGGGTCCTCCGGCGACCACAGGTGCGGATCGCGAAGGGTCAGCGTCAGCGGCCGGCCGGTGCGTCCGCTCGCGGTGGCGACCCTGCGCCGTCCCTCGTACGCCGTCGCGGTGACGGGTACGCCGTTGCGCACGCCCTGGGCCTCGACGGTCAGGGTGCCCGCGTCGACGTCGGGGACGAGCTTGAGGCCGTCCGCGTGATCGGGGGCGACCGGCTCCATCCACACCGTCTGCCAGATGCCGGACGACGGGGTGTACCAGATGCCGCTCGGATCCAGGCGCTGCTTGCCCATCGGCGGGTTCTCGCCGTTCGCCGCGTCGGTCGGGTCGTAGACACCGACGATCAGCTCCTGGGTGCGGCCGGGCTTCAGGGCGTCGGTGATGTCGGCGCCGAATTTGTCGTAGCCGCCGGTGTGCTCGGTGACCTTGGTGCCGTTGACGTAGACCTCGGACCGCCAGTCGACGCCTCCGAAGTTGAGCTTCAGCCGTTTGCCGGAGCCGATGTGCCAGTCGGCCGGGACCGTGAAGGTGCGGCGGTACCACATCCGGTCCTCATGGCGTTCGAGGCCGGAGAGCTGGGACTCGACCGGGTAGGGGACGAGGATCCGCTCGGCGAGGTCCTTGCCGACCGGGGGTCGCTCGCCCGCCTCGGCCGCCGCGAACTGCCAGCGCCCGTTGAGGTTGCGCCAGGCGTCCCGGGTCAGCTGGGGGCGCGGGTACTCCGGGTGGGCATTGCCGGGGCCCACCTCGTCGGCCCACTTGGTGCGCAGCTGGTGGGTGGAGCGGTTGGGGCCGCTGCTGAGGAAGCCATTGACAACGTTGCCTTCGGTGTCGGAGAGGCCGCCTTCACCGTCGTAACGTACGTCGGCCGAGCCGCGTGCCGTCCCGGTCTTGTTGCCTACGACGGGCTCCTTCAGGCCGACGAGGAGGGCCTTCGGGTCGGCCGGATCGACCTTGGCGGTGCCGAGCGGCCAGGTCGCTCCGCCGATCACCGCGTCGAGGTGGTCGGTGAAGGCGGCCGGGGGTGCGGCGAGGGCGCGGGCGAAGTCGAGCTTGAGGGTGCGGCCGTCGCCGAGGACCGTGGTGGCGATCGCCCCGTCGTAGTCGAAGCCGTCGGGGAGGCGGAACGCGGCCTGCGGGACGGGCTCCTTGCTGCCGCCGGGCTCGGTCCAGCGCAGATGGAGGTTGGAGCCGCCGTAGTGCTCGAAGTACTCGACCTTGATGTCGTAGGCGGTGCCGGCAGTCAACTGGACGGGCTCGGCGGTCTGTTCGCGGTCCCAGTCGTCGACCCAGTGGTCGATGGCGAGCTTTCCGTCGATCCAGAGGCGGAAGCCGTTGTCGCCGATGACCGAGAAGGTGTGGGCGCCCGTCTTCTCCGGCACGATCTTTCCGGTCCAGCGGACGCTGACGTCGTCGGAGCGGCCGGTGGTGAAGGCCAGGCGCGGCTCCAGGTTGTCGAAGTCGAGGGCGGGGTCGAAGGCGGTCGCCTTGAGCTCATGGAAGTCGAAGGCGCCGGGGGCGGACTGGGTGTAGTACTCGCCCTTCAGGCCGTGGATCGGAACGGGGTCGTCCGCTGCGGCCGGGGCGGGGGTCGCGGTGAGGCACGCGAGGCCGAGGACACCGACGAGGAGGAGCACGAGTCTGTTTCTGAGGCGTTTTGTGCGCATTGAGCCTCCATAACAACGTTGTCATGAACAGTACTTGGCATAACAGCACGGATTCCGTCACCCGTCCAGGTACATGCCAATCCACGACTGGCCTCCATTGCCATCAACTCGCGCCATGCAAAAGTCATTTGACGGTTCATCAATTCAGGAATCAAGTACAACTTTACGATTTCTTGGTGTAGCTCGGCCGTCCGTTACGTGAGCCTCGTGAGCACCCCCCACCACGAGAGGCAACACCCATGACGAGGAATCGCGCATTGCGGTACGGCGGACGCACCCTGGTTCTGGCGGCGACGGCGTTCGGGACGATCGCCACGGCCGTGCCCGCTGTGGCCGACGACCAGCCCACCGCGGAACAGATCGTGGCCGACTGCGCCTCGGGCGAAGGCAAGTGCAGCTTCAACTCCCCCGAGATCGGCGAGGCCTACCTCGGTGAGCCCCGTCAGGTCTCGGAGCTGCTCTTCAACTGCACCGCCTCGGCCGCCTCCCAGTCCATGTCATGGGCCGACACCGTGGGCTCCTCCCACTCGGTGGGCGGCTCGGTCACCGTCGGCGGCGGCATCGAGGGGATCGTCACCGCCAGTGTGACCGCGACGTACAACTACACCTGGCAGAGCTCCCACACGGAGACGAGCACCTTCACCGTGAACGTCCAGCCCGGCGAGGTGGGCTGGATCTCCCGTGCCCAGGTGATGCAGCGGATCACCGGCACCTGGCAGACCCACTACGACGACCCCAAGTGGGGCCACTACTACTGGTTCGTGCCCGACGTCATCACCGGCCCCGCCCCGAACGGCACCGACGGCAAGCACAGCGCCGTCGTGGTCAAGTCCCGCAAGATGACGGCCGACGAGAAGAAGCTCTGCTCCACCGGCGCCACCCGGGGCGAGGTCTTCACCCGCGGCGGCTGACCCCGCCGCTAGGAGACCTGCTGGCCCTTCCCCAGCGCGATCACCCCGCCCTTGGACACGGTGTAGAGATCGGCGTCCCGCTCCGGATTGACGCCGATCGTCGCGCCCGGGGGTACGTCCACGTTCTTGTCGAGCACGGCGCCCCGGACCACCGCGCCCCGCCCGATGTGCACGTTGTCGTGCAGCACCGACCCCTGCACCACCGCCCCCGGGTCGACCACCACGCCCGGCGAGAGCACGGAGCGCGTGACCTGGCCGCGGATCAGACAGCCGGCGCTGATGATGGACTCACCGGCGATGCCGCCCGCGTTGAAGCGGGCCGGGGACAGCTGGTTGGAGTGGGTGTAGATGGGCCAGCTGCGGTTGTAGAGATTGAAGGCGGGGCGCTCGGCGATCAGGTCCATATGGGCGTCGTAGTAGGCGTCCATGGTGCCGACGTCCCGCCAGTAGCCCCGGTCGCGGTTGGTCTCGCCGGGGACGTGGTTGGCGCTGAAGTCGTAGAGCTGGGCCTCGCCGCGGTCGGTGAGCTGGGGCAGGATCGAACCGCCCATGTCGTGCACGGACCGGTCGTCCTCGGCGTCCCGCTGGAGCGCCTCGATGAGGGCCTTGGTGGTGAAGATGTAGTTGCCCATCGACGCGAAGATGGTCTCCGGGTCGTCCGGGAGTCCGGGCGGGTCGGCGGGCTTCTCCAGGAAGCGGTCCACCGTCTGGCCGTCCGAGCCGGTGCTGATCACGCCGAACGACGACGACTCGACCCTCGGTACCCGGATGCCCGCCACCGTCACACCGGCGCCGCTGTCGATGTGCTGGGCCAGCATCTGGCGCGGGTCCATGCGGTACACGTGGTCGGCGCCGAACACCGCGACGTACTCGGGGCGTTCGTCGTAGATCAGGTTCAGGGACTGCAGGATGGCGTCCGCGCTGCCCAGGTACCAGCGCGGGCCGAGGCGCTGCTGGGCCGGGACCGGGGTGACGTAGTTGCCGAGCAGGCTGGACATCCGCCAGGTCGTGGTGATGTGCCGGTCCAGGGAGTGCGACTTGTACTGCGTGAGGACGCAGATGCGCAGGATGTCGGCGTTGACGAGGTTGGAGAGGACGAAGTCGACCAGGCGATACGTTCCTCCGAAGGTGACCGCTGGCTTCGCGCGGTCCGCGGTCAGGGGCATCAGGCGTTTGCCTTCTCCGCCCGCCAATACGATTCCGAGCACCGAAGGTCCGCCACGACGCATGGCCGCTCCCCTCACCGTGGTTGATCCCAGCCTGCCCCTGTGCAGCGCGCGCTAAGCCTGTTTGAGGATCTCCCGGTAGAGCCGCGCCGTCCGCCGCGCCACCGCGTCCCAGCCGAACTCCCCCACCGCGCGCTCCCGTCCGGCCTCGCCCATCCGGCGGGCGGTCTCCGGGTCGCCGATCACCTGGTCCAGGGCCCGCGCGAGACCCGCCTCGAAGTCGTCGTCCAGCGGCACGAGCAGCCCCGTCTTGCCGTCCTCGACGACCTCGGGGATGCCCCCGACCTGCGAGGCCACCACGGGAGTGCCGCAGGCCATCGCCTCCAGGTTGACGATGCCGAGGGGTTCGTACACCGAGGGGCAGACGAACACGGCGGCGTGGGCGAGGAGTTGGATCACCTCGGGGCGCGGCAGCATCTGCGGGATCCAGTGCACACCCTCACGGACCCGGCTCAGCTCCTGGTAGAGATCGCGGAATTCCTGGTCGATCTCGGGGGTGTCGGGGGCGCCGGCGCACAGCACGACCTGGGCGGCCGGGTCGATGTGCCGTATCGCGCGCAGCAGATGGGGCACGCCCTTCTGGCGGGTGATGCGGCCGACGAAGAGCACATAGGGGCGGCCGGCGTCCAGGCCGAAGCGGGTGAGGACGTCGGTGCGGCGGTCGGGCCGGTAGAGGGTGGTGTCGATGCCGTTGTGCACCACGTGGACCCGGCTCGGGTCGAGTGCCGGATAGCAGCCGAGGATGTCCTCGCGCATGGCGCCGGAGACGGCGATCACCGCGTCGGCGGACTCGATCGCGGTGCGCTCGGCCCAGCTGGACAGGGCGTATCCGCCGCCGAGTTGCTCGGCCTTCCAGGGGCGCAGCGGCTCCAGGGAGTGGGCGGTCATCACATGCGGGATGCCGTACTGGAGCTTGCCGAGGTGGCCGGCGAGGTTGGCGTACCAGGTGTGGGAGTGGACCAGTTCGCGGCCTTCGAGACCCGCCGCCATCGCGAGGTCCACGGAGAAGGTGCGCAGCGCGTCATTGGCGGTGTCCAGGGCCGACCAGGGACGGTGACGCTGTACGCCCACCCCGCGGCCCTCGCCCCAGCAGTGCACCTCCAGGTCGACGAGATCCCTCAACTCCCGGGCGAGGAACTCGACATGGACACCCGCGCCGCCGTACACATCCGGCGGGTACTCCCGGGTCAGCAGTCCCACTCGCACCCGGAACCCCCTGTTCTCAGCGGCTGGTTGCCCTTTCATGGTCACCCAGATGGGGCGCGTGGGGAAGAGCGCGGGGCTCGTGTGAAGCAACAGTCACCGCAGACGCCGCCGCCCGGCACCCGGTAGTAGAGGCAGCAGCTGCGGCGCCGGAAGGCGGCGTGTGTGAACGTGCCGGTGCCGGCGAGCGGAGGGCGGGTGAAGAGCTCGGCGGTGAGGGCGCGGGCGGTGACTTCCGTACGGCCTTGGGTGCGCGCCCACTGGTCGAGTTGCCGGGCGGCTCCCGCGAGGGCGGAGCCCGCGTTGCCCCGGAGCAGTCCGGGGGCGATGCGGTAGCGGGCGCTCAGGGCGGCGTTGAGGGGTTCGAGGTGCCCGTGCAGGACGAGGTCCGCGACGGTCGCCGGATCCGCGGGCCGGGGGCGTACCTCGGCGAGCCGGAGGTCGTCGGGGGCGCTGCCGTCGGGGTCCCAGTGCAGCAGGGCCGGGTCGAGGTCCGGGACCTGGTCGTACAGGGCGGCGCAGCCGAGCATCACCGACCACAGGCGGGCGGCGAGCCCCTGCTGGGCGATGGAGGCGGCGATGCGTGCCTCGGGGGCGTGCAGGGCGTCCGCGACCTTCCGGACCCGGAACGCCAGTGGATCCCCCTGCCCGTACGCCTGCGCCAGGGTCGGCAGTGGCCGAAGAGGCACCTCTGCGGTGCGTAGTACGAAGAAGCCGCCGAGCGGCCGGAGCAGGGCGAGATCGGGGTCGAGGTCCACGAAGAGCAGTAGTAGCAGGGCCTGTCGGGGTTCTCACCTGGGGGTGTCCGTCCGGGGTCACCCGCCTTGGGGATGACTTGACCGTCGTCGTACTCCATCGGCAGTACGACACAGTGCGTGCTCTGGTACGACGACGGGAAGAGGATTTCGGGGCATCGTGTTGATTATGAAAGCCGACCGTTCGCCGCGCCGGGGTCACCGTCCCCGCCTCACGCAGAGGAGCAGCTCATGAGCGCCCTCGCGTTGTCCGTGCTTCTGTCGCTCGTCTCCGCGGTGGCCTACGCCGGCGGGGCGATCGTGCAGGAGCGTGTCGCGGTGTCCTCGCCGGGGCAGCAGTTCGCGCCGATGCGTCGGCCGGGCTGGTGGGCGGCGGTGGCGCTGAACGGCCTCGGCGGTCTGCTGCACGTGGTGGCGCTGGCTTTCGGTCCGCTGAGCCTGGTACAGCCGCTGGGTGCCCTGACGATCGTGTTCGCGCTGCCGATGGCGGCGCTCTTCGTGGGCCGCAAGGCCGGGTCGACGGCCTGGCGCGGCGCCATCATGGCGACCGTGGGTCTCGCCGGGCTGCTGTCGCTGGTCGGCAGTTCGGAGTCGCAGTCCCTGGAGACCGCCGAGCGGGCGGCCGTGGCGCTGGTGACCGGCGGGATCGTGGTGACGCTGATGGTGGCGGGCCGGGCGGCCCACCGGCATCCGGCGGTGCGCAGCATGCTGCTGGCGACCGGGTCCGGCATAGCCTTCGGGATGTCCTCGGTGTTCACCAAGATCGTGGCGGTGGACTGGAACGGCGGGGTGTCGCTCGCCGATGTGCCCGCGCTGGCCACGATAGGCGTCTTCGCCACAGCCGGGCTGCTGCTGTCCCAGGCCGCCTACCGGGGCGCGGGACTCGCGGCACCGCTGGCCACGCTGACCGTCGTGAACCCGGTGGTGGCGGCCGCGGTCGGCATCACGATGTTCGGCGAAACCTTCCGCTACGGCACCACCGGCACCGTGCTGGCGCTGGGCTGCGGCGTGGTGGCAGCGGGTGGCCTGATCCTGCTGACGACCGAGCGGATCGCACGCACGGAGGCGGTACCGGTCGAGGAGACGCCGGTGCCCGCCGCGGAGCTGCTCGACGGGCTCCCGGAGCAGGCCGGGCAGGGGCGGCGCGAGGACATCGTCGTACCGGACGGCATCGAGGGGATCCTCATCCCCGCCCCGGTCGCGCAGGGGCCGTACGAGGAGGCCGAGCAGCCGCTTCCCGAGCGACCCGTCGCCCCGAACCTCTACGGCCCCTTCTACGGCGGTCCGTACGTCCCGATGCCGGCCCTCGACCGGCACCGGATGCGCGTCAAATCCTGACGCCGCCAGCCCGGAGGTAGGCCACCGGGTCGATGTCGGCGCCGAAACCGGGCCCCGTCCGCACCTCGAAGTGCAGATGAGGGCCCGTGCTGTTGCCCGTGGACCCGGACCGGCCGATGCGCTGCCCGGCACCCACCGACTGCCCGTCCCTCACGGAGATCGCCGAGAGATGGGCGTACTGGGTGTAGCGGCCGTCGGCGTGCCGGATCACCACCTCGTAGCCGAAGGAGCCCTCCCACCCGGCGCTCACGACCTGCCCGGCCCCGACGGACTTCACGGAGGTGCCGGTCGGGACGGCGAAGTCGACGCCGGTGTGGTAGCCCTTCGACCACAGGGCACCGGCCTTGCGGTACGGCGTGCCGGTGTCCGCGCTGACCGGGGCGACCATCGAGCGGCTGCTCGTGGTGGCCTTCTCCGCCCGGTCGGCGGAGGTCTTCTCGGGAGTCGGTGCGGTCTTCGTGGCGGCGGTCTTGCCGCTCAGCGCGAGCCGCTGGCCCGGCAGGATCAGGTCGGGGTCGGCGCCGATGGCCTTGCGGTTCGCGGTGTAGAGGCCCCGCCAACCGCCCTTGACCTTCTCCGACTCGGCGATCTCCGAGAGTGTGTCGCCGTGGACCACCGTGTACATCTCGGCCTTGCCGGCCCGGGACTGGGGCGTGGTGTGCGCCTGGACGTCCTGGACGGAGGTCTTGGGCGTTGTCTTCGGGGTCTTCTTCGGGGTTTTCCCGGTCGTGCCGGCCGGCTGGATGTCGGGCGTGTCCCCGCCCCGGGTCAGCCCGGCCCGCACCGAGCACACCGGCCAGGCACCGGGCCCCTGCCCGTCCAGCACCTTCTCGGCGACGGCTATCTGCTGGTCCTTGGTGGCCAGATCCGCGCGCGGCGCGTACCGCGAGCCGCCGTACGCCTCCCATGTCGACTGGGTGAACTGCAGTCCGCCGTAGAAACCGTTGCCGGTGTTGACGTCCCACCTGTTGGTCGACTCGCACGCGGCGACCTTGTTCCAGGTGTCCACGTCGGCCGCGTGCGCGACACCGGTGCTGATGAGGGGGAGCGCCATTCCGGCGCCGCCCGCGGTGACGGTGAGTGAGGCGCGGTTGATCCTGTTCGGCTGGTACCGGCGGTGCCGGCCGCGTACGGCCATGAAGGAGCCCCCCATTGACATGCGTCAGGAGGGGCAAAAGTAAGGGCTGCGAACAGGCCATGACAAGACAGCAAATCAGCCGCTCGTTCACGCCAAGTGGCGCGGAAAGGGCGCACGTTGGGCGTGCTTTGTCCGATACCCGGGACGGCTGAGTGCGCCGGGGCGTTTCGCGCGTATGTGCCTGCGACATCACGCCACCCCGGATGTGCGGGCGGAGTAGCAGCACGTCAGGATGGACGATGGGGAAGACTGGCGGGGAAAACCGGCGGGCAGGACCGGCGCCGCCGCTATATCACCGCTGCTATATCGAGGTCACTAGGAGCCAACGCATGAGCACTTCGGCGCAGATCGGCGTCACCGGTCTCGCGGTCATGGGCCGCAACCTCGCCCGGAACTTCGCCCGCAACGGCTACACGGTCGCGGTGCACAACCGGACGCCCACGCGGACGCGGACGCTGGTGGAGGAGTTCGGGAGCGAGGGCGAGTTCATCGCGGCCGAGACCGCCAAGGAGTTCGTCGCGGCGCTGGAGCGGCCGCGGCGGCTGGTCATCATGGTGAAGGCCGGTGACCCGACCGACGCGGTGATCCAGGAGTTCGCGCCGCTCCTCGAGCCCGGCGACATGATCATCGACGGTGGCAACGCGCACTTCGCCGACACCCGGCGCCGCGAGCGTGACCTGCGCGAGCAGGGCATCCACTTCGTGGGCATGGGCGTCTCGGGCGGCGAGGAGGGCGCGCTGCACGGGCCGAGCATCATGCCGGGCGGCCCGAAGGAGTCGTACGACTCGCTAGGCCCGATGCTGGAGAAGATCTCCGCGAAGGCGAAGGACGGCGCGCCCTGTGTGACCCATGTCGGCCCGGATGGTGCCGGGCACTTCGTGAAGATGGTGCACAACGGCATCGAGTACGCCGACATGCAGCTCATCGGTGAGGCGTACCAGCTGCTGCGGGATGTCGCCGGGTACTCCCCCGCGCAGATCGCGGAGATCTTCCGGACCTGGAACCAGGGCCGGCTGGACTCCTACCTGATCGAGATCACCGCCGAGGTGCTGTCGCACGTGGACGAGGCGACGGGCAAGCCGTTCGTGGACGTCGTGGTCGACCAGGCCGAGCAGAAGGGCACGGGCCGCTGGACCGTGCAGATCGCCCTCGACCTGGGTGTGCCGGTCTCCGGTATCGCGGAGGCGGTCTTCGCGCGCTCCCTGTCCGGGCACGCGGCGCTGCGGGACGCTTCGCAGGGCCTGGCGGGACCGAAGGCGACGCCGCTGAGCGAGTCCGAGGCGGCGGCCTTCGCCGACCGGGTCGAGCAGGCGCTGTACGCGTCCAAGATCGTGTCGTACACGCAGGGCTTCCACGAGATCGACGCGGCGCGCGGCGAGTACGACTGGGACATCGACCTGGGCGCGGTCTCCGCGATCTGGCGCGGTGGCTGCATCATCCGCGCGGCGTTCCTGGACCGCATCCGCGCCGCGTACGACGCCCGCGCCGATCTGCCGAGCCTGCTGTCGGACGAGACGTTCGCACAGGAGATCGCGGCCGCGCAGGACGACTGGCGCGAGGTGCTGGTCGCGGCGACGCGGCAGGGTGTGCCGACGCCGGGGTTCGCCGCGGCGCTGGCGTACTACGACGCGCTGCGTGCGGAGCGGCTGCCCGCGGCGCTCACGCAGGGGCAGCGGGACTTCTTCGGGGCGCACACGTATCGGCGGGTGGACCGGGAGGGGTCGTTCCACACGCTGTGGGGCGGGGACCGGTCCGAGGTGTCCGCCTAGCCGGATGGGGCGCTGCGGTGGGCGGCGATTTCAACGCCGCCCACCCGGCCTCGCCGGCTCCGTCAGCCGGCGTACACCCTGCCCTCCTTCACCACGTAGTGCGTCGGCTCGGAGCAGCCGATCGACGGGGTGATGAGGAGGCTCACGGTCAGCGGTGCGGGCTCCGTGCTCGCCGTGTCGAACTCACAGACCGCGCCCTTGCCCGTGAGCGGGTACCAGAACCAGCCATCGACGTCGCCCACGGTGACCCGGTCGGACTCCTTCCAGCTGCCGTCGGTCTGTGTGTAGACCTGCAGCCGGACGGAGGCGGCATACTCGTCCTCCGGTGACCGGAGTGCGGTGAGCGTGATCTTGTAGTCGCTGCCGAGGACGGACGAGGCGATCTGCTGCTTCTGCGGTGCCGCGGTGGTGGCGTTGGAGGTGCCGGCACCCGCGGCGCCGAGAGCGGCGGCCATCAGGAGGGTGGCGGACGCGAGGGCGGCGCGGGTGCGGTGCTTGCTGGTCAGGCTCATGTGGTCCCCCGTTGAACCGAATTGTGCCGAACGGTCTGTTTGGTTCGTACGGTGGTAGAGACCAGTCAACCGGCCTCAGGGTTGTATGCCGGGCCGTTGAGCCTGCGCGTGGTCCATGGTCGTGCCGTCGGGGTTGCGTCCGAAGGCGGCCTCCAGGACGGCGGGGACGTCGGCCTCGGGCACCGCGGCGCGTACCTGCGCCAGGGCATGGGGAAAGTCGTCGTCATCGATGACGCCCAGGTACTCCTGGCGCAAGTGGTGGATGACGTCGACGAGTTCGGGCCGCAACCGCATCCAGGCGCGGGCGGTGCGGATCTCCTCCGTGACCTGGTCCATGAACCAGCGCATGACCTCGTACGGGATGTCGCAGGACCGGCCGAGGGGGTTGACGCACACGGCGGGCTCGCGGGCGGGGTCCTCGTCCGGGACGATCGCGGTCAGTACGTTCCGCTGCTCGGCGACGAGGTCCAGTTCCAGATACCAGGCGTCGTCGGGTACGGAGTACATCGCGGTGATCGCGTAGTCGCCGTCGGGGTGCGGGAGGGGCATGGCCGCATGCTGTCACCCCTGTCCGCCGGGATCCTGTCATTTTCCGGCTGCTGTGAAGCGGGGGGCGTTGTCGCTACGGTTCGGACATGAAGGCTGCGGTGCACGACCGGTACGGGCCGCCCGAGGTGGTCCGGATCGCCGAGGTGGACAGGCCCTCGGTCGGGGAGCTGGACGTTCTGGTGCGGGTGCATGCGACCACGGTCAATCGGACCGACTGTGCTTACCGGGCCGCGAGGCCCTTCTTCATGCGTGCGCTCACCGGCCTCACCCGGCCTCGGCGTGCCGTGCTCGGGACCGAGTACGCGGGGGTGGTGGAAGCGGTCGGCGGCCGGGTCACGTCCTTCGCCGTGGGCGACCGTGTCTTCGGCTACAACGAGGGCGCGTTCGGTACCCACGCCGAGTATCTGACGGTTCCCCAGGGTGGCGCTGTCGCGCCCATGCCGGACGGTACGACGTTCGAGGAGGCCGCACCCGGCACCGAGGGGGCGCACTACGCGCTGGCGTTCCTGCGGACCGCCGGAGTGCGCGCCGGGCAGGACGTCCTGGTGTACGGCGCGACCGGGGCCATCGGCTCGGCGGCGGTGCAGCTGCTGAAGCACCAGGGGGTCACCGTGACCGCGGTGTGCGACACGGACCGCCTGGAGCTGGTCAAGGGCCTGGGCGCGGATCGGGGCGTCGACTACACGGCGCGGGACTTCACCAGGGACGAGCAGCGCTACGACGCGGTGATCGACGCGGTCGGCAAGAGCACGTTCGGCCGGTGCAGGCGCCTGCTCAAGCCCGGCGGCGTGTATCTGTCGTCGGAGCTGGGCCCCTACGGGCAGAACGTCCTCCTGCCGCTCGTCACACCTCTGTTCCGCGGCAGAAGGGTGAAGTTCCCCTTTCCGCGGGAGAACCAGGAGATGGTGCGTCACATCGGGGACCTGATGGGGGCCGGGGCGTTCAGGCCCGTCATCGACCGGCGCTATCCGCTGGAGCGGATCGTCGACGCCTATCGGTACGTCGAGACCGGCCGGAAGACCGGCAGCGTCGTCATCACCGTCGTACCGCCGGACGACGTCTGAGGTCCGTGCCGGACACCTCAGCGCGGAGCGATCGCCGTCTCGGCCGCCGCCTTGATCCGGGCGCCGAAGGCGTCGGCGTCCTTGCGGGCGGCGGTGAGCGCCAGGCCGACGAGGAGCTTGCCGAGGCCGTGGCCCTCCAGGACGTTGAAGATATGGACCCGGGTCCTGCCGTCGCCCAGCGGTTCCAGGTCGTAGCCTCCCTCACGGGCCGTCACGATGTTCTTCGACACCTCGGCCCACCGCAGCTTCGAGGGCGCTTGGAGGTCGGTGATGCGGAACTCCCTGCCGGTCTTCATCCCGGCGTCCTTGACGGTGCTGCGGAAGACCGTGCCCACGGCGGTGGGAGCGTCGGGGACGCGCTCGATCCCGAGTACGCGCGGGCTGAACTGCGGATCGTTGCGCCCGTCGGCGAGATAGTCGAACACCGCCTCGACGGGTCGGTCGACTTCCACCGTCGCCTCGAACTGACCTGACATGAGCACTCCTCAATCGTCCGAGCCGCAGTGTCCCTGTGGCTCCTTCGTACGCATGCGAGGACCGCGCCGCCCGTCGTGTCAGGGCGGCACCGCGACTTTATGGCGCTGTCGGGCATCTCGCGAGACGGCGGAGGAATTCTCACTCTCCGTACATGTCGGCACTGATCCACATAAGTGGGGCTCAGGTGAGCGGCGGGCCGGGTTCAGGGTTCGGCACCGGCTCCGGTCCCGGCGGGATCGGGGACGGGGAGGGTTCCGGTGGCGGGCCGGGGGGTGACGGCGGGGGCGGTGTCGGGCCCGGGGTGGGCGGGGGTCCCGGGGGCGGTCCGGGAACGGGGGGCGGCTCCGGAGCGGGCGGTGGCTCGGGAGCAGGTGGCTCCGGGGCGGGTGGTGGCTCCGGGGGCGGTGGCTGCGGGCCTGGTGTCGGGCCCGGATGGACCGGGTCCGGGTACGGGTTCGTCATGGCGTCCTCCAGCCAGTCCGTGGCGTCGGCTCTGGACTACTCCCCCACGTACCCGGCGCTCGCGCCACCAGTCACCCGGCCGCGTCGATACGGGCGGCCGAGTGGGCATGCCGAAGGTCTCGTCAGAAGCGCTCGGGGTGCCGGCGCAGCCAGTCCTTCGCCGCCTCCAGGAGTGCCGGGTCGGCCGCCGGGGCCTCGTCGGGGTGGCGTTCGGCCCATTTCACGACGTACGGGCACAGCGGCGCGACGACGATTCCCTCGCGCGCCGCCATGCCGTACAGCTCGCGTGCCAGGGAGCCCGCGATGCCCTTCCCCTCGTGGGCCGGTTCCACGATGGTGTGGACGGGGACGAGGGCGCGCGCCGGGGATTCGAGGACGAAGTACTCGATGCGGCCGGTGACTTCGTCGCCCTTGAGGGCCTCCAGGCGGCCCGCCGCCCGGTCGTCGCGGATCTCGATGTCGCTCATGGCACGCTCCTGGTCCGTCTCGGCGTTGGCTCTGGGGCCGTCCTGGCGTTGACGATGACTGGGGTCAGGCCACCGGCACGGCCTGCGGACTGCGCTCCTGGTCCGAGCCCGGCACCGGCTCGGACGGGTCGGCACCCAGGGCCACGATCCGGTTGGCACCGTCCACATGCACGACCCGCGGCTCGAACTCCCGCGCCTCGGCGTCGGTCAGCTGAGCGTAGCTGATGATGATCACGAGGTCGCCGGGGTGGACGAGATGGGCCGCGGCCCCGTTGATCCCGATGACCCCCGAGCCGCGCTCACCCTCGATGACGTAGGTCTCCAGGCGAGCGCCGTTGGCGATGTCGACGATATGGACGAGCTCGCCGGGCAGCAGATCGGCGGCGTCGAGCAGGTCCGCGTCGATGGTCACCGATCCCACATAGTGCAGGTCGGCCTGGGTGACCGTGGCGCGGTGGATCTTGGACTTGAACATGGTACGCATCATCGAGACACTCCTGGACCTAGGCTCCCTGCCTGCGTTCTTGCAGGTCAAGGGCTGTTCCCGCGCCCTACGGCGGGCGGGTGTCCGCCGCATGCGGGCGGCACCAGACTACGCAACGGGCCTCGAAGGCGTTCGTGACCATCGCCACAGCGGGACGGACCGATTCCCGACAGCCGTCAGCCCGGCCACTGTTCACCCCGCCGTCGCTCCCCTTCCGGCCGACCGCCCCCTAGCCTTGCGCGCGGCCCTGGAGACCTCCCGGGCCCTTGTTCCGTCATCGGTGTTCCCGACCGCCGTGATCGACCGGCCGGGCAGCAGGGACGTCGTGATCACAGCTCCGGAGGCCGACGACACACACATGTACGTCGACGCCGTACGCCTCGACGGGTGTGCGCTCCGACAGTCCTGGCTGACGCTCTCCGGTGGCAGGCTCGACTTCCGGCTCACGGAGCAGCCGGACACCGAGCGGGCGACGGACCCCGGCACGCTGCCCCAGTAAAGGGACCTACCGTCGGCTGCGCACCAGCAGATGGAGGAAGTACGGCGTTCCGATCACCGCCGTCATCAGGCCGGCGCCGAGCTGGGCCGGGGCGATCACCGTCCGGCCCAGCAGGTCCGCGGTGCCGACGAGTGCGGCGCCGAGGAGTACGGAGACCGGGACGACGCGGACGTGCTGTCGGCCCACCAGGGCCCTGGCCGCGTGCGGTGCCACCAGGCCGACGAAGCCGATCGTGCCCGCGGCGGCGACGGCGGTGGCGCTCAGCAGGACGCTCAGGACGAGGAAGCCGAGGCGGGCGGGTGGGAGGCGGAGGCCCAGGAGTCTCGGGGTGTCCTCGTCGAGTGACACGAGGTCCAACTCCGTACGGCGCACCATGGCCACGGTCACGCCCACGGCCAGTACGACGGCGAGCGGTACGACGTCGGGCAGGGTCCGCCCGTAGGTGGAGCCGGACAGCCAGGTGAGGGCCTTGACCGCGTTGAACGGGTCGGTGAGGACGATCAGCAGGCTGATCAGTGCCGTCGTGCCGGTGGCGACTCCGATGCCGACGAGGACGAGCCTGTTCTGCCGGAACCCGCCCCGCGCGGCCAGTCCGAAGACGATGAGCGAGCTGATCGAGGCGCCCACGAACGCCGCGCCGGCCATGCCCCACGATCCGGCCAGGGGCACGGTCGTCACCAGGAACACCGCGCCCAGCGCGGCCCCGCCCGAGACACCGAGGACGCCGGGCTCGGCGAGCGGATTGCGGGTCACGGCCTGGACGAGCGTCCCGGCCAGGGCTAGGGCGGCGCCCGCGAGGAGTGCGGCGAGGACGCGGGGCACCCGGGTGTCGAGGACGAAGGAGACGGTACGGCCGGCCCGGCCCTGCGCCCAGTTGACGACATCGCCCAGCAGCACCTTGCTGTCGCCGAGCAGCACGCCGGCGATCGTCACGCCGATCAGCAGCGCGACCAGTACGGCCGTGGTGGTGAGGAACACGGCCCGGCTTCTGATGCGGAGGCGTTCGGGGGCGGTGGCCGCCTCCGTGTCCTTCAGGCGGGTGGCCATGACGATCAGGAACACGGCGCCGACGAGGCTGGTGACGACGCCCGTCGGTACGGAGACCGCGAGGTCGGCCGGTACGAGTACCCGCAGCAGTACGTCCGAGCCGAGCACCAGCGCGGCACCGGTCAGGCCGGTGACGGGCAGGCTCGTGCGGGATCGGGCGAAGGGGCGGAATCTGCGGGCGAGGGCGCGCACGAGGGCGGGGGCGCACAGGCCGACGAAGCCGATCGGTCCGGCGAGGGTGACGGCCGCCGCGGAGAGCAGCGAGGCGAGCACGACCGCCGTGATGCGCGTGGCGCGGACCGGGACGCCGAGGCCGCGGGCGGCGTCGTCGCCGAGGGCCAGGGCGTCGACCCTGCGTGCGACCAGGAGCAGCCCCAGCAGTCCGGCGAGGCCGATGGGCGCCATCTGGAGCACGCCGTCGAAGCCGCTCTGGGAGATGCTGCCCTGGTTCCACTGGTAGAGGCCGTGGGTCTCCTCGGGGAAGAGCAGGAGCAGCCCCTGGGTGACGGCGGTCAGACCGAGGGCGAGGGCGCTGCCGGCGAGCACCAGCCGGACGGTGCCGGTGCCCAGTCCTGACAGGCCGAGCACTACGGCCGCCGAGGCGAGGCTTCCGAGGAACGCGATGCCGGAGGACGCGAGCAGCGGCAGGGAGACGCCGGTGACGGCGACCAGGCCGAGGGCCAGGTAGGAGCCCGCGTTCACCGCGAGGGTGTCGGGCGAGGCGAGGACGTTGCGGCTGACCGACTGCAGGGCGGCGCCCGCCGTCGCGAGCATGGCGCCGACCAGGAGCCCGGCGGTCAGTCTGGGCAGCCGGGAGGCGATGACGACGGAGGCGTCGGACGGATCGGCCCGGCCGGTGATTGCCTTGCCCACCTCACCGGCGCCGACCGCGGCCGTGCCCTGCGTGAGGTCGACGAGCGCGAGGGCGGCGAGGAGCAGGAGCAGTGCGGCCGTCACCGCGGCCGCGCCCGCCCGGGACGTGGTCGCCGGCGGGCGGATGTCGGGGGTTGTCGCGGTGACGGCCATGGGGTTACTTCGTCAACGCCTCGACTACGGAGTCGATGTACCGGTTCATCGACTCGGGGCCGCCGAACATCCAGATGCCGTCGGGCAGTCGGTGGACGTGGCCCTGCTTCACGAACGGCAGGGAGGTCCACACCTTGTCCTTGGTGAGGGCGGCGGTGAAGGGGGTGCTGCTCTGGTCGTCGTCGTTGCCGATGTAGGCGAACCGCACGTCATCACTGAGCTTGGTGAGCCCCTCGACATCGGTGGTGCCGAGCCCGTAGTCCTTGTCGCCCTTGACCGACCAGTCGTTCTTCAGGCCGAGTTCCTCGTTGACCGCGCCGATGAGGGAGCCGCCGGTGAAGGGCCGGATGGAGATCTGGTTGGAGATGTCGTAGCCGTCGGCGAAGGCGTACTTGGCGCCGCCGAGACCGGCGTCCGCGAGGGCCTTCCTGCCTTCGGCGACCTTCGTGTCGAAGTCCTTCTTCAGCCGCGCGGCCCGCTCGGTGGTGCCGGTGGCCTGGGCGAGCAGGTCGAGGTTCTTGTTCATCTGCCCGATCGGGTCGGCGGCGTCGGCGGACCGCACCTCCACGACCGGGGCGACCTTGCGCAGCTGCTTGACGGCGGCCGGGGGCAGGTCGGTGCTGGCGACGATGAGGTCGGGGGCGAGGGCCGCGACGGTGTCCATGCTGGGCTCGCCGCGGGTGCCGATGTCCTTGGGCTCGTTCTTGAGTGGGACCGCCTTGTCCCAGGTCTTGTAGCCCTTGACGTCGGCGACACCGACCGGGTCGACGCCGAGCGACACCAGCAGCTCGACCTCGTGCCACTCGGTTCCGACGACCTTCTTGGCCGGGCCGTCGAGCTTCACCTTCGCGCCGGAGGCGTCGGTGAGGGTGATGGCCTGGCCGGCCTTCTTGTCCGCGTCGCCACCGCTGTCGGCGGCGGGCTCGGTGGTACCGCAGGCGGTGAGGGCGAGTGCCGCTGCGGTTGCGGCCATGATCAGGCGTCTCATGAGGGTGTGCCGAGCCTTTCGCTTCGCGAGTGGTGTCGGCCGATCGCGCGGGTGCGCAGTCGGCCCGTCAGGGGGTCGGTGCCGACCTCGATGCGGATGCCGTAGACGTCGGTAAGCCGCTGGGCGGTCAGTACGTCCTTGGGGAGGCCGTCCGCGACGATCCGCCCTTCGTGCAGCAGCACGATGCGGTCGGCGAGGGCCGCGGCCTGGTCGAGGTCGTGCAGGACCGCGCCGACCGCGATGCCGTGGTCGTCGGCCAGGTCCCGGACGAGGTCGAGGAGCTCGACCTGGTAGCGCAGATCGAGGTAGGTCGTGGGTTCGTCGAGGAGCAGTACGCCGGTCTGCTGGGCGAGGCAGCCGGCCAGCCAGACCCGCTGGAGCTGGCCCCCCGAGAGGTGCTCGGCGCCGCGTTCGGCGAGTTCGGAGACGCCGGTCATGGCGAGCGCGCGGTCCACGGCGGCGGGGCCGTCCGGGTCCGCTCTGCCCCAGCGGCCGCGGTACGGGTAGCGGCCGAACTCGACGACGTCCCGCACGGTCAGTCCGCCGGGCGTGGGGCGGCCCTGTGTCAGCAGCGCCACGCGGCGCGAGAACTCACGGGGAGTCAGGGCCAGGCCGTCGCTGCCGTCGACGACGAGGGTGGCGGTCCGGGGCCGTTGCAGTCGCGCGAGCGTCCGCAGGAGCGTCGACTTCCCACTGCCGTTCGGCCCGACGAGCACGGTCACCTCGCCCGGCCGCAGGGTCACGGACGCGTCATGCACGACGTCGACACCGTCGTAGGCGACGGTGACGCCTGTGGCGGACAGTTCATGACCGCGGGCGCTCACCGCCGCGGAGCTCTCTTGACTTGCTGATCCCACTGACACGGGACAAAGGTTAGCCTAACCTAATTACTTGCCAGCGCTCAGGTAAGCCTTAAGCCTTACCGTGCTCACCGCCCGACGCTTGAGGCGGCCGGGTGACGGTCACGGCGCGTAAGGAATCTTGCGATCCGTGACTCACGCCACCAATTGCCCGTATTCTCGTCAATGCCAGATTCTTCCGAAAAGCGCATGGTCGAGTGCGAGTGAGGCGAAGCGTGGTTCGTGTCGGCGACGAGTCGATGTCGACGGGGCCTGCGGCAGGCGGCACGGGGCCCGCCCGCTTTCGCGAGCTTTTCCTGCAGGGTGAGCCGGTAGATCTGGGAGTGCGTCCGTCGATCCTGGGGTCCTGGCAGCGATCCCGGGCCCTGGGCCTGTCGCCGGACCAGTCCGACCTTCCGTTCCGGGCGGATTTCGAGCCGGACGGGCGGATCGTGCGCGCCGCCGCGCCGGTGCTCGACCGGTTGCAGTCCAGGTTCGACGGCAGCGAGATGAACATCTCCGTCGCCGATGCGAGCGGCACGGTCCTGCTGCGCCGTTTCGGCAAGGATTCGCTGGCCAGGAGCCTTCCGGCGTTCCAGAGCGTCCCGGGGTTCGTGTTCGCCGAGCGGGTCGCCGGCACCAATGGCATCGGTCTCGCGCTGGCGGAGCGACAGCTCATCCGCGTCTACGGTGCCGAGCATTTCGCCGAGCGCTCCCAGCGCAGCGCCTGCCGCGCGCTGCCCCTGCGCGACCCGCTCAGCGGGCGCATCGAGGGCGTGCTGTGCTTCGGCTATCCGCGTGACGCCGAGGACCCGGCTCTGGACACCGTGATCCGCAAGGCGGCCGCGATCATCGAGCGGCGCCTGCTGGGGCTGAGCTCCGAGCGGGAGCGTGCGCTGCTGGGGGCGTACCTGGAGGCCGGGGCGGGCCCGCACCGTTTCGTCGGCGTGGACGAACTGGCCGCGGACCTGCACCCGGGCGAGCGGGCCCTGCTGCTGGAGAGGGCCGCCGAGCTGATCTCCCGCGCCCAGCGCGGCGCCGTCGACGTGCCGCTGCCCGACGGCCGGCGGATCACGCTGGTGAGCCGTGCGATGACCGGCGCCGGCGGGGTGGAGGGCTTCGCCGTCGAGGCCGTGCTCCCGGCCCCCGAGCCAGACGTGGCCCGCACCATCCCGCACCAGGTCGAGGAGCCGCTGGGCCTCTCCCCCGAACCCGAGCCCACGCCCGCCCTCGCCACCCAGCCCGAAGCCCACGGCGCCGCGCGGTCCTGGACCGAACCCGGCCGACGCGTCGCCCGACGATCCAGGACCGATCTCGACCTGCCCGACACCCCACAACCCGAGACCGAGCCCGGCACCGAACCCGACCGACACACCACCCCACCCCCCACCCGACGCCTCCTCCTGGTCGGCGAACCCCACGTCGGCACATACGCCCTGGCCGCCCGCCGCCGCCTGGAGCTGCTCTCCGACGCCGGCACCCGCATCGGCACCACCCTCGACGTCCGCCGCACCGCCCAGGAACTCGCCGAGATCGCCGTACCGCGACTGGCCGACTACGTCACCATCGACCTCCCCGAGCCCGTACTGCGCGGCGAGGAGTCCACCGACCCCCGAGGCGACCTGCACCGCACAGTCGTCCACGGCATCCGCGACGACTGCCCCTTCCACCCCGTCGGCAAGCGCATCGAGTACGGTCCGACCACCCCTCACCTGCGGTGCCTGACCACCGGGCAGGCCGTGCTGGAACCGGATCTGAGTGCCGCCCGGGGCTGGCTCGCCCAGGACCCCGAGCACTCCGCACAGCTGCTGAGCCGGGTCCGCTCCCTCATCGCCGTGCCCCTGGTGGCCCGCGGTGTCGTGCTGGGCGTCGCCGCGTTCTATCGCGCCGAGGAGCCCTTCGAGGACGACGACCGCTCCCTGGCCCAGGAACTCGCCGCCCGTGCCGCGCTCTCGATCGACAACGCCCGGCGCTACACCCGCGAGCGGACCATGTCCCTGGCCCTCCAGCACAACCTGCTCCCGCAGGGTCTGCCCGACCAGAACGCCGTCGACGTCGCCCATCGCTACCTGCCCGCCGAATCCGACGTCGGCGGCGACTGGTACGACGTCATCCCCCTGTCGGGCAGCCGCGTCGGCCTCTTCGTCGGCGACGTCGTCGGCCACGGCATGCTCTCCGCCGCCACCATGGGCCGGCTGCGCACCGCCGCACGGAGCTTCGCCGAGCTCGACTTCCCGCCGGACGACGTCCTCACCCACCTCGACAACCTCGTGGGCCGCCTGGACCGGGAGGACCCCGCCTCCGACGGCGGCGGCATCATCGGCGCGACCTGTCTGTACGCCATCTACGACCCGACCTCGCAGCAGTGCACCATGGCCCGCGCCGGCCATCCGCCGCCCGCGCTGGTCCGCCCCGACGGCACGGTGTCGTTCCCCGACCTGCCCCCCGGGCCCCCGCTCGGCCTCGGCGGCCTGCCCTTCGAGGCGGTCACCCTCCCCCTCCCCGAGGACAGCCGGCTGGTCCTCTACACCGACGGACTCATCGAGGACCGCACCCGGGACGTCGACGTGGTCCTGGACCAGCTGCGCGACGCGCTGGCCCACGCGGACCGCACCCCGGAGGAGATCTGCCGGACGGTCCTGGACACCGTCGCGCCCCTCGGCCGCTACGACGACATCGCCCTCCTCGTCGCCCGTACCCACGCCCTCGCCCCCGACCGCATCGCCACCTGGGAACTCCCCGCCGACCCGGCCGTCGTCCGCGAGATCCGCGCCTCGGCCATGCGGCAACTCGCCGACTGGGGCCTCGACGAAGCCGCGTTCGCCGCGGAACTGATGCTCAGCGAGCTGGTCACCAACGCCATCCGGCACGGCACCGGACCCATCCGGGTGCGGCTGCTCCATGACCGCACCCTGATCTGCGAGGTCGCCGACACCAGCGACACGGCCCCCCATCTGCGCCGGGCCGCCACCACCGACGAGGGCGGCCGCGGCCTCTTCCTCGTCGCGCAGCTGTCCCAGAGCTGGGGGACGCGCTACACCTCCGAGGGCAAGGTCATCTGGGCGGAATGCGGACTCCAGGGCGGGTGATCCGCCCACCGACGCACCGGGCACAAATGGTCGATATATGTATATACATACCGTTAGTATCGCCTCGTGGCCGTGCAACCTCTGGTCCGTGTCCGTGGGCTCGCCAAGCGGTTCGGTGGGACCGTCGCGCTGGCCGGAGTCGACCTCGATGTCCAGGCCGGCGGTGTCCTAGCCCTCCTCGGTCCCAACGGAGCCGGCAAGTCCACGCTCATCAAGGTGCTGGCGGGCGTCCACCACGCCGACGCGGGACAGGTCACGGTCGACGGGCACCCGCTCGGCAGTCATGACGCCGCCCGCGCCATGTCCTTCATCCACCAGGACCTCGGTCTGGTGGAGTGGATGACGGTCGCCGAGAACATCGCCCTGGGCACCGGATATCCGCGCCGCGCCGGACTGATCTCCTGGCGGCGGGCCCGGGAGCACTGCGCCGAGGCCCTGCGGACCGTCGCGGCACAGCTCGATCCCGACGCGCCGATCGCCGGGCTCGCCCCGGCCGAGCGTTCCCTGGTCGCCATCGCCCGCGCCCTGGCGACCCGGGCGAGGCTCATCGTCCTCGACGAGCCGACGGCCCGCCTCCCCGCCGCGGACTGCGCCCGGCTGTTCCGCGCCCTGCACGCGCTGCGCGACCGCGGGCACGGCATCCTCTACGTCACGCACCGCCTGGACGAGGTGTACGAGGTCGCCGACACCTTCGTCGTCCTGCGCGACGGCCGTGTCGTCAGCCAGGGCCCGCTGGCGGACGTCACCCCGGCCCGCCTCGTGCACGACATCACCGGCGGCGCACCGACGGCCCGCCCCCGCACCCCGGCGCCCGCCGAAGGCCCGCCCGTCCTGACCCTCGACGGCGCACGGACCGCCGGAGCCGGACCGGTCGACCTCGAACTCAGCGCCGGTGAGGTCGTGGGCCTGGTCGGTCTCACCGGCGCGGGGCACACGGAGCTGGGCCGAGCCCTCGCAGGTGCCCGGCCCCAACTGGACCGGCCGGCTCTCCTCGGCGATCGCCCCTATCACCCTCGTACAGTCGCCGAGGCGGTCGCTCGCGGCGTCGCGCTCGTTCCGGGTGACCGCCAACTGGAGGGCTGTCTGGCCGAGTTGACGGTACGGGAGAACCTCCTGGCCAACCCTCACGCGGGCGGTCCGCCGACGCCGTACTGGATCGGTCCGCGGCGAGAACGCGCCGAGGCGACCGCCCTGATCGACCGTTTCTCGGTGCGCCCCCGCGACACCGAGGCCGCCATCGCCACCCTGTCCGGCGGCAATCAGCAGAAGGTCATGATCGGACGGTGGCTGCGGGTGGGCCTGCGCCTGCTGGTCCTGGAGGAGCCGACAGCGAGCGTCGACGTCGGCGCCAAGGCCGCGATCCACCGGCTGCTGGACGAGGCGCTGGCCGCCGGTCTCGCGGTGCTGCTCGTCTCCACCGACTTCGAGGAGGTCGCGGACGTCTGCCGGCGGGCCCTGGTCTTCGTGCGCGGGTCCGTCACGGCGGAGTTGAGCGGTCCGTCCCTCACCGTCGCCGAACTGACCCGGGCGGCCTCGACGCCGCCTCCGGCCGGAACAGCGACCGAGCGGTGACCGGCAGGCTGCGGGGCTCGGCCGCACACCTCCTCGGTGCCTACGGCCTTCTCGCCCTCACCGCCCTGCTCTACCTGGTCTTCTCCCTCACCCTGCCGCGTACCTTCCCGACCCTGGACACCCTCGACTCGATCCTCTCCACCCAGTCGATCCCGGCGGTGCTCGCGCTCGCCGCCACGGTCCCCATCGTCACCGGCGCCTTCGACCTCTCCATCGGCTACGGCCTCGGCCTGGCGCACGTCATGGTGATGCAGCTCGTCGTCAACAACGGGTGGCCCTGGCCGCTCGCCTGTCTCACGGTGATCGTCGGGGGCGGTGTCGTCGGCGTCCTCAATGGCGTCATCGTCGAGTTCGGCCGTATCGACTCGTTCATCGCCACGCTCGGGACCGGCAGCATGATGTACGCCGTCACCGGCTGGATCACCGACGGCGGCCGCATCGTCCCCGGCCCCCAGGGCCTCCCGGCCGCGTTCACCGACGTCTACAACTCCAAGTTCCTCGGCCTCCCCGTCCCCGCCTTCTATGTGCTCGCGCTCGCCGTCGCCCTCTGGCTGGTGCTGGAGCGGCTGCCGCTCGGGCGCTATCTGTACGTCGTCGGTTCGAACCCGCGCGCCGCCGATCTCCTGGGCGTCCCGGTCCGCAAGTACACGGTGTACGCCTTCGCCACCTCGGGGCTGCTCGTCGGTTTCGCCGGGGTGCTGCTTGCGGCCCAGCAGCAGATCGGCAACCCGAGTGTCGGCCTCGACTATCTGCTGCCCGCGTTCGTCGGTGCCCTGCTCGGCTCCACCGCGATCAAGCCCGGCCGCCCCAATGCCATGGGCACCCTCGTCGCCGTCACCGTCCTCGCCGTGGGCCTCACCGGCATCGGTCAGATGGGCGCCGACTTCTGGACGGTCCCCCTGTTCCACGGCGCCACGCTGCTGCTCGCCGTAGGGCTCGCGGGGTACGCGTCACGCCGCCGCACGCGCGCCGGCGCCCCGTCCACCGCATCCCCGTGAGGAGGTTCCATGCACCGCCGTCGCAAGGCCAGTCACCTCACCGCCGTCCTGCTGGCCGCGGCAACCGTCCTGGCCGGCTGTGAGCGTGGCTCGTCCGGAGGACAGGGCGACTCCAGCTTCGGCCCGAGCGGGTGCCCTGCCGCCCATGCCAGGGCGGAGGATGCCGTCGGGCGGGCGCAGCGGCGCGACGTCCCGTGGAACGGGCCGACCAGTGGCCCGAGGGCCGTCGCCGACCGGAGCATCGTCTATGTCGCGCAGACCATGACCAATCCCGGGGTCGCAGGCGCCGCGGAGGGTGTGCGGGACGCCGTGCGGGTCATCGGCTGGAACGTCCGGGTGATCGACGGCGGTGGCACGCCCGCGGGCATCCAGGCGGCCATGAGCGAGGCCGTCGCCCTCAGACCGGCGGGCATCGTCATCGGCGGCTTCGACCCCAACTCGACCTCGCAGCAGGTGGCACGGGCGAACGCGGCCCGTATCCCGCTCATCGGCTGGCACGCGGTCGCCGCACCGGGACCCAGCCGACGCCCCCAGCTGTTCACCAACGTCACGACCGATGTGGAGGACGTGGCGAGGGTCAGCGCGCAATGGGTGATCGCACAGTCCCACGGCAATGCGGGCGTCGTGGTCTTCACCGACGCCTCGATCCCGTTCGCCAGGAACAAGTCGGAGCTGATCAGGGAGCAACTCGCCACCTGCGCGGGCGTGGAGCTGCTGGCGTACGCGAACATCCCGATCCCGGACGCGAGCAGCCGTACGCCCCGTGAGGTCTCCTCGTTCCTCTCCCGCTTCCAGAACAGCTGGACGCATTCCGTCGCCATCAACGACCTGTACTTCGCCGATGCCGCACCGGCCTTCCGCGCGGCCGGTCGCAAGGGGGCCGGGCCGCCCTTCAACATCGGCGCGGGCGACGGCGACCCCTCCGCCTTCCAGCGCATCAACAGCGAGCAGTACCAGGCGGCCACCGTCCCCGAGCCGCTGTCGCTACAGGGCTGGCAGATCGTGGACGAGTTCAACCGCGCGTTCTCCGGCCTCCCCGCCAGCGGCTATGTGGCTCCCGTTCACATCAGCACGGCCGACAACAGTGAGGGCGCGACGACATGGGACCCGGAGGGCTACCGGGAGGCGTACCGGAGAATCTGGGGCAAGTAAGGTCCCGTCACTCGACGTCCGTGGGCCTCCTCGACGCCGCCATCGCCTCGTCCACGTCCCTCAGCGGGCGCAGGCGGTAGGTGTAGGAGTAGTCGCGGTTGGCGAACAGCTTGTACTCGTCGTGCGTGTGGGCGCCCCAGCTGTTGTCGCCGCCGACGCCCATCTGCCGGTGGCTGAGCCGCAGGACGACCTCGTCGCGCGGCGTCAACTGGTAGTCGTGCCGCGCGCCCACCGACAGGTCCTCCGGTGTGAAGTGCGAGGCGCTGACATCGAGGAGCGGCTCACCGGAGACCAGCAGCCCGGCACCGTGGCCGCCGGTCAGCGCCGCCCAGCGGACGTCGGTCTTGTTGCCGTTCTCCTGCGGGCGGATATAGGGCTCCCACTGGCCGGAGACGGTCCCGGAGTAACAGCCCACGTCGGTGCCGTTGTTGCGGTCCCAGTGGTTCTCCTCGGGGCCGCGACCGTAGTAGTGCAGTCGGTTCAGGCGGCCGGGCAGGAAGAGCAGGGTGCCGACCTCGGGGATGTAGGGCAGGGAGGACGCGCCCGGGTGCAGGGTGTTGTCGACCTTGATCTCGCCGTTGCCGAAGACCGTGTAGGTGGTGGTGTACGACGACTCGGTGGTGGTCGGCAGGGTGCCGCCGACCTTGATCTCGACGGCCCTGTCCCGCAGCGCGCGGACGGTGACGTCGGTGACCTTGCGCCGGGTGCCGGCGTCACGCCAGGTCTGGTTGCGGGTGTGCTGGCCGTTGCCCTTGTCGTTGTCGGTGGGCGCCCGCCAGAAGTTCGGTGCGGGGCCGGAGGAGATCAGCTGGGCGCCGCCGGCCTTGTAGGAGGTGATGACGCCCGTCTTCTTGTCCACGGTGACGGCGAAGCCGCGGCCGGAGACGGAGACCGCGCCGTCGGTTTCCTCGTACGTCAGTGCCGGAACGCGGTCCAGCGGGACCGGAGTCACCGCCGGGCTGCCCGCCTCGACGGGGAGTTGCTGCTTGGCGACCTCGAAGCCGACCCGGGCCCATTTCGTCGTCTCCTTCGTGGCGAAGGACAGCTCCAGGAAGTACTCCGTGCCCGGCGCCGGCCTGCCCGGCACCTTGAAGGGCACGGTGATCTCCCCGCTGGACAGCGGCTCGACATCGAGCTGCGTGCGGCTCAGCCTTCCGCGCTGCACCACCTCGCCGTCGGCGACGAGGGCCCAACGCCCCTCGAACTCACGGAGGTTGGTGAACAGGTTCTCGTTGATGAGCTTCACCGCCGCGCCGGGGGCGAGCCGGTCGCCGGAGGCCGGTGCGGCGTTGATCGCCTGGTAGATCCGCTTGATCTCGGCGGCCTTGCCGGTGTGCCGGCGGTCGGCGGTGATGATGCCGTCCGCGACGAAGTTGAAGTCGTTGGGGTTGTCGCCCCAGTCGCCGCCGTACGCGAAGAAGGTCTTCTGGCTCGGCCGCTTCTCGGTGAGGGCGACCGTCGCCGCGTCGAACCAGAACCGCACGCCGTCGTCACCGGGACCGCGGCCGTCGGAGGCCAGTTCGCCGACGCTCAGGGCGCGGGCGTACACGCGTGCTCGCCGGATGGTGCCGCTGAACTCACGGCTGGGGTTGTCCATGTCGGTGGCGAGCGCGAGGGAGGCGGTGTTGCGGGCGGGCTTCTGGGTGGTGGTGCGGGTGGCCTTCGCCTCGCCGTCGACATAGAGGGTGAGCCTGCCCGCGTCCGCGTCGAAGACGCCCGCGACATGGTGCTCGGTGCCGGTCCAGCCGTCGGGGAGCGCCCAGTTCACGGTGATCCACTGGCCGCCGCCGTAGATGAAGAACTCGAGGTTCTTGTCGCTCTGCTTCAGGGCGTACTGGGTGTCGCCCTTGGCGATGATCGGCTGGTGGTAGCCGAGGACGTGCGGGGTGATCCACGCCTCCAGGGTCAGGGAGCCGGTGAGGTCGAGGCTCGCGTCGCGGGCGAAGACCGTGCCGCCGAAGATGCCCTTGGCGCGGTCGAAGGAGCCACTGGGGGCCATGATCTCGCCGCGCAGGCCGGCGGGTCCGGCGTCCGTGAACTGCTTGCGGGTCGGGGTGGGCCAGCTCAGGGCCTGGTCCATGAAGTCCCAGATCCAGCCGCCCTGGAGGACGTCGTAGCGGCGCACGAGGTCCCAGTACTTCTTGAAGTTGCCGTTGGAGTTCCCCATCGCGTGGGAGTACTCGATCATGACGTACGGCCGGGTGTCGGCGGTGTCCTTGGCCCGGGACTCGACGCGCGAGGGGCTGTCGTACATCTCCGAGCGGATGTCGCTGATCGTCGGGCGGTCGTCGCCCTCGTACTGGACGACGCGCGTGGTGTCGTACGACTTGATCCAGTCGTGCATGGCGACGAATGTGCTGCCGGCGCCCGCCTCGTTGCCGAGCGACCAGATGACGACCGAGGCGTGGTTCTTGTCGCGGTGGACCATGTTCTGCGCGCGGTCGACGCAGGCCTTGGTCCAGTCGGCGTGGTTGCCCGGGTACTCGCCGCGGATGCCGTGGGTCTCGAGGTTGGTCTCGTCGACGAGGTAGAGGCCGTACTCGTCGGCGAGTTCGAGCCACTGCGGGTTGTTGGGGTAGTGCGACGTGCGGACGCTGTTGATGTTCATCCGCTTGATGATCTCGATGTCCTGGACCAGGTCCGCGCGGGTGAGGGCGATGCCGCGGTCGGGGTGCATCTCGTGCCGGTTGGTGCCGCGGAAGGAGACGGGCTTGCCGTTGATGCGCATCAGGCCGTCCTTGAGCGCGAACTCGCGCAGGCCGACGCGGTGGGACAGGGTCTCGATCAGCTTTCCGGCCGGATCGCGGAGTTGGAGGACGGCCGTGTAGAGGTACGGGTGCTCGGCCGACCAGAGCTTCGGCGCGGGGACGGCCTTCTCGGCCTGTACGGTCACGTCCTCGCCGACGGCGCCCACGTCGACGCGCTGTTGCAGGGGGCGGGACCAGACCGCGTGTCCGTGCGCGTCGTACAACTGCGTCTCGACCGTGTACCGTCTGCCGTCGCCACCGCCGTAGGCGCGCACACTCGCGGTGACCGACAGGGCGGCCGCCTGGTAACCGTCGCTCAGCGGGGTGTCCAGCTTGAAGTCGCGCAGGTGCACGGCCGGGGTGGAGTACAGATAGACCGAGCGGAAGATGCCGCTCAGCCGGATCATGTCCTGGTCCTCCAGCCAGTCGCCGTCGGAGTAGCGGTAGACCTCGACGGCGATCTGGTTGGTGCCGGGCTTGAGGTGCTCGGTGATGTCGTACTCGGCGGGGGTGAAGGAGTCCTCCTTGTAGCCCACCAACTCGCCGTTGATCCACACGTAGTGGGCGGACTTGACGCCTTCGAAGTGCAGGAAGGTCCGCCGCCCCTTCCAGTCCCGCGGGACCGTGAAGGTTCTTCTGTACTGGCCGACGGGGTTGTAGCGGGTGGGGGCGTTCGGCGGCTGCGGCTCCTCGCCCAGGCCATTGGGGCCCCACCAGGGGTAGTCGATGTTGACGTAGATCGGATAGTCGTAGCCGTGCATCTGCCACACGGACGGGACGGGGATGGTGTCCCAGTCCCGGTCGTCGACGTCGGTGCGGTAGAAGTCGGCGTCCCGGTCGTCGGGGCGGTCGGCGTAGGCGAACTTCCATCTGCCGTCGAGGCTCAGGCGATACGGGGAGCGGGTGCGGTCGGCGTCCAGTGCCTGTCTGACGTCCGCGTACGGCATGAGGGTGGTGTGCGGGGGCTGGGTGCCGATGCTGAAGACGTCGATATGGCCGTTCCACTCCGGGGTGTTCGCCGCCGCGCCGTCGGCCGCGTGCGCCGGGGCGGTCGATCCGGAGACGGCGAGCGCGCCGAGCAGGGCGGCTCCCCCCTCCAGCAGGCGGCGGCGACTGACCGGCATGCCCGGCGAGCGCGACGGGCCGGCGGGGGACGCGGGAGAGAGCGGCATTGACGAGGGCCTTCCTCGGGACGACGGTGCGCGGCACGGCTGCGAAGGTGCGTCAGTTCCTGTGTGGTGCTGTTGGGAAACCGAACGCACACTAGGTTGTGAACACAGGCGAAGCAATGATCCTGTCGAACTTTGTGTGTTCCTGGTGGGTGCGACCCTCGTCGTTGGCCGGATTCCGTATGTGCCCTCCTCACGGCAACAGGCCTGTCCCGGTACCGGGACAGGCCTGTGCGGGGTGCGGGAATCGCCGTCGCGTGCGCTCAGCCGACGCGCTGCAGGGCCTTCTCGCGACGCTCGGCGACCGTGGAGCCCGACTCCCGGCGGGCCATGCGGCGCAGCACGATCGGGGCGAGCACCAGACCTAGGACGGCCCAGGCGCCGAGGACACCGATGGTCTCCAGATGGCGCCAGGAGTCGCCGATCTCGACGGTGACCGCGCTGTCCGGCAACAGCGCGGACCGCATGCCGAGGCCGAGCCAGTAGACGGGGAAGATCTGCGCGAACCACTGCACCCAGTCCGGCAGTGAGGTGACGGGGTAGAAGATGCCGGACGTGGCGATCATCGCCATCATCGGCAGCATGATCAGCCCCTGGCTGCGGGTGCTGGCGAAGATGGAGCCGAGTACGGCTCCGATCGGCAGGGTCGCGACCAGTCCGAGCGCCAGCACCCAGATCAGGGTCAGCCAGGCGTCCGCGCTGCCCACGGAGAGGCCGGGGACGATGAGCAGACCGGGGATCAGGAAGATGGCGAGGTCGACGATCAGACCGAACGACACGAAGACGATCTTGCCGGTGAAGTAGCCGGCCATGCCGTTCGGGGTCGCCTTCGCCCGCAGCAGCGTGCCGTCCTCCCTTTCCGCGGTGAGGAGTTGGCTCATGGTGACCATGGCCATCGCGGAGTTCATGCCGAGGATGCTCGGCAGGACGAGGGTGCCCAGTTCGAACCCGGTGTCGCCGAACGACACGTCGCGCACGAAGTAGGTGACGATCAGCATCAGCACGGGCCACAGGAAGTGGTTGAGGAGGTCGCCCGCGTTGGTCAGCGACTGCCGCAGCTCGATCAGTCCGCGGGACCAGCCCGCGCGCAGCGCCGTCGTGGTCGGGTTCATCGGTGCACCTCACGCGACTCGTTCACCGGCGCGGCCTCGTCCTGCCCGGACTCCGCCTGCCGTACCAGGGAGAGATAGGTGTCCTCCAGCGAGGCGCGGCGGACCTCCAGGTCCGCTATGTCCTCGCCGTACTGCTGGAACAACTCATGGACGAACTTGGTGGATTCGGAGGTCGAGTGCCGGTGGTGGCGGCCTTCGTGGGTCCAGCGGACCTCGTCCTCACCTGCGATGCGGTGGGCCAGTTCCTCCGCGGTGCCGTCCGCGATGATGCGTCCGCCGTCCAGGATCATGATCCGGTCGGAGAGCTTCTCGGCCTCGTACAGATCGTGGGTGGTGAGCACGATCGTGGTGTCCTGCTGGGCCGCGAGGCTCTCCACCAGGTCGTGGAACTCCCGCCGGGCGACGGGGTCGAGACCGGCGGTGGGCTCGTCCAGGAACAGCAGTTCCGGGCGGCCCACGAGGCCGACGGCCACATCGAGACGGCGGCGCTGTCCGCCGGAGAGCATCCGCACCTTCTTGTCGGCGTGGGCGGTCAGTCCGACGGCCGCGACGAGTTCGTCGGCGTTCCAGGGCCGGCGCACCCGGTCGGTGGAGTAGGGGGCGTAGTACCGGCCGAGGTGGGCGAGGAGCTCGCGCACCCGCCAGCGGCCGTGGTCGCGCCAGGACTGCAGGACGACGCCCACCCGGGCCCGCCAGCGTTCATCGGCGTGCGCCGGATCGGTGCCGAGCACCTCGATCCGGCCGGCCGACCGCATGCGGAAGCCCTCAAGGATCTCCAGGGTCGTGGTCTTGCCCGCCCCGTTCGGTCCGAGCAGGCAGACCACTTCGCCGTGGTGCACCCGTAGGTTGACGTCCCTCAGGACCTCCGTCGAGCCGTAGCGCATGCGCAGGCCTTCGACGTCGAGGACGACCTCGTCGCGCGTAGTCATAGCTGTTCCCTCGTCTTCGGACCCGGCCCTCGGCGGGCCGTACGGCTGGGGTGGTGGCGGGGGTGTGGCTGGGGGTGCGGCCCGGAAACCGCCGGGGGATGTACGGTTTCCGGGCCGCGGTCGGGCCGCCGGCGGGCCGTTCGGTTGCCCCGCCCAACGGCGGCCGTGGCTCGTTCCGGCGTGGTCTGGAAGGACTCGGCGTCGCCCGGCTCGCTCATGGGGCGCGCCGGATGACGATGTCGCCGTCGAGGGTGCGGGCGCGCACCTCGACGATCCGGTCGCTGTGCGACGGGCCGTCCACGCCCGGCAGTTGGTTGTGGACGCTGCCGGACACGGTGCTGAGGTCGAGCTTGGCGGCGGTGCCCGCGCAGATGCCGACGTCGATCTGTGCGGAGGCGGCCGTGATCTCGACCGAGCCGCGGGTGACCTCGCCGATCCGGACGGCGCCGTGCACCGTCTTGACCTCGACGCTGTCGTGCGGGCGGTCCACGCGGAAGTCGGCGTGCATCCCGGTCAGGCGCAGACTGCCGGTGATCTCGCCGATGCGGACCTCACCCATGTCGTTGGAGACGGTCGCGGTGCCGTCGATCTCGTCGACATGGATCGCTCCCGAGCCGGTGCCGATCTTGGCGTCGCCCTCCACGTGGGTCACGGTGATCTCACCGCTGGACGTGGACAGATGCACCGGGCCGGTCCGGTCGAGGTGCAGATCGCCCTCGGCGACCTCCAGACGGCACTCGCCGAGCACGCCCTGGCTGCGCAGGGCGCCCCAGGCCACGCTGCCGCGCACGGTCGAACCCGCGGGCACCTCGATCGTCACGTCGATGGAGCCGCCGTGCGGTGGGAGGCCGGAACTGCCGCGCAGCGACGGCCCCTTGACCACCAGCTTGCCGCGGCTGTAGTCGACCTTGGCCTGTTCGGCGGCCCGGACGTCGGCCGTCTTGGCGGGGTTGCTGGGGCGCACCTCGACCACGGTGTCGAGGCGCTTGCCCGCGCTGATCAGGACCTCGCCCGTGGTGACAGCGATACGGGCCGAGATCGGTTCCGGGGTGTCGAACGTGGCCATGCCGGACCTCCGTGGTGAGTCGGTGGGACGCACGGTGGTTACCGCACCCAACCGGTGTAGTTCTGCCGCTCGGACGGTGCGCGCCGCGCGGTGCGGCGGGCGCCGCTGTCGAGCGTGATGGTGGCGGCCCTGACGAGCCATGCGTTGACCGAGAGCCCCTCGCGGCCCGCGGCTTCTTCTATCCGGGCCTTGAGCGGCCCGGGCGGACGGAAGTTGATGCGTGCCGGGGTGCCCTGGCCGTCGCCGGCCGGTGGTTCGGCACCGATGTCGAACAGTGGTCCGAACTCCGGTTCGGCCGGCGCCGCCAGCACCACGAAGCCCGGATCGCCGCCGCGCAGCCGGATGTCGACCGCGCCCGGGACGAGCTCCCTGGAGATCTCGTCGGCGGCGGCCGACAGCGCGCTGAGCAGCGTGAGCCGGACCGACGCCTCGAGTGGCGCCACCAGACGCTCCGCGGGTCCGAGGACCTCCATGCCGACCGCCTCGGCCGCCGCGAGGAACTCGCGACGGAGGCTGTCGACGTAGGGCGTCAAGTTCATAGCGCCATCGTGGCACATCGATGGCGCCATACACAAGTGGCTCTCAACCGAAAGAAATCCCAAGGGAGATCGGCGTCCCCGTCACCCCCTCCGACGAGGCACTTCTCCGGCAGTTGCGCCATAGTGGCGCAACGATGGCCGGGGAGATCGGCCGCCCCGGGCGGGTGCCGGCGGTGACCGGCGGCGCCCCTTTCCGGAGCCACTCGATCCATGTCGCGCAGGTCACGGCGATGGACATCGCTTGCGCATGGCGCCATCCCAGTGTGAGGATGGCGCCGTGGAACTCACGCGGTATGTCGAGGAATTGCGCCAGAAACTCCTGGTCGCGGCCGATGTGGGCGACGACAGGGCCCGCGAGGCCGCCGAGCGCCTCGTCACTCCGCTCTCCTCCGCCGCGCGCCTGGTCATGCTCGAAGCGCTGTCGGCAGCCACGGACGAGATCACCCGGGAGCTCGCACCCGGCGCGGTCGAGATCCGACTCAGGGGGCTCGACCCCCATTTCGTCGTCACCCCGGCGCCGGCCGACTCGGCCGCGGAATCCGGCTTCGAGCATGCCCACCGGCTCCCGCTGCCACCCCCGGCACCTCTCACGCCGGGCGCGGTGGGCAGCGACGACCGCACCACGTCCCGCATCAACTTCCGGCCCCCGGAGCACCTCAAGGCCCGTATCGAGGAGGCCGCCGGCCGGGACGGACTATCGGTGAACGCCTGGCTCGTCCGGGCGGTGTCCGCGATGCTCGAGTACGACGACCGCACCCGCGGCCCCGAGCGGCAGGCGCACGCCTGAGGTCCGTACGGTCCGGAATACCCGAGGCGTCGGACTCGTGCCGCCATGGCGCCGATTGAGGGTATTTCTCTCTCCTTACCGCCCAACAAGGCCCTTTCGCCCTAGAGGTAATTCACCCGTTCAAAGTTGCGGAATAAAGCATTCCGCAGGTTTGCTCCGGGCTGCCTGGAACGGCGCCATATGGATTGCAAAAATTGGCACCCAATGGCGCCACCTCCTTGAACCAGGAAGCAAACTAGGGTTCTACTAGGAAACGCCGTTCGAAGCAGCCGGATCGTTCCGCCACTTCGACGGTGACATCTGCCATGACTAGGGGGACTAGTGGTCGAGGCTAACGGGGCGAGTTGTCGAACGTATCTCTTCCGGTGCCGGCCGGGGGCGCTCAGCGCTGCGCCGGCGGACATGCCGTAGGGCGAGGGTTCCGACCGCCGACGGCGGCGAACCGATTCGGCTGAGGGCTGCGGAGCCCGGTGCGGCCGACTGGGGGCAGTCGAGCCGATCCACCGGCACATCACCCGCACGCGATGTGGCCGGTCACGCCGTCGTCCCATGGACATGACTCCCCGAGAGACATGGTGTTCCGCCTGTTCAGGAGCGGCTAGCGATGTCCTCGTCCGCTCGATGTACGTTCACATGGAGACACGATGACCAATCAGGCCAGCGGCCTCGACGACTCCAAGGTCGTGCAGTTCCGCAAGAAACCGGCCGCTGCGGCACGGCACCGAAGGCTCAACGCCGACGAGGTACGCAGCCAGGTGCTGACGACCAAGGTGGGCCTGCAGATACCCGGCGGCCTGACCTTCGACGACTGGGAGCGGGCCGGACGCCAGCTGTCCGGGATCCTCAATTCCTCGTCCTGGTGGCTGGGTGACTGGCTCGTCTACGGCAAGGACCACTACGGCGACCGCTATCAGCGCGGCATCCGGGCGGCGGGGCTGCAGTACCAGACCCTGCGCAACTACGCCTGGGTCTCGCGGCGCTTCGAGATGGACCGCAGGCGCCCGGCACTGAGCTTCCAGCACCACGCCGAGCTCGCCTCCTTACCCACCGAGGAACAGGATCGGTGGCTCGACCGCGCCGAACAGATGAAGTGGACGACGAAGCAGCTGCGCGGGGCCATCCGCATGGCCTGCGAGAACGGCACGACCGACGGGGAATCGGCCGAGCCCACTCGCAAGCTCGCGGTGCCCGGCAACCGGCTGCAGTGGTGGCACAAAGCGGCGGAGCAGTCGGGCATCGACTTCGAGGAGTGGGTGCTCGCCACCCTCGACAACGCTGCAGAGCGCGCGCTCAAGGAGTCGCAGGCGAAGGCCGACATCAGCGCCTGAGCCACCGTGCCGGGACCCGCATGCACCCCTCATGCGTGCGGGTCCCGGTCCGCATCGGGCGCCCATTCACCTTCCGTTTCGCGGTCCGGCATTACCTGTACGGACATTTGGGATTCTCCCCTTTTCTGATCCTTTTCCGATCCGGGACATACCACCGAATCACTGTCCTGTCGACGGGACATGACCGGTAACCGGCCCTGACTCTACTCGCAAGTAACACTCCCGCGAATTGGTGTCATGCCGCCGGACACACCTCGCGAATAAATGCGGGAATTCCGGCAGAAAAAGCGAGCAGCGACAGCTGCCGAATCATCCTGCCCATTTCACCGAAGGAGCCAAACCGTGCCCATCGCGGCGGCGACAGCCTCACCCAAGGCGCAGATCCTCATCGAGGCGTTGCCGTGGCTGGTGCGGCACAACGGCAAGACGGTCGTCATCAAGTTCGGTGGCAACGCGATGGTCGACGAGGAGCTGAAGGCCGCCTTCGCTCAGGACGTCGTCTTCCTGCATCACGCCGGGCTGAAGCCGGTGGTGGTGCACGGCGGCGGCCCGCAGATCAGTGCCGCGCTGGACAAGCACGGCATCGTGAGTGAGTTCAAGGCCGGGTTGCGGGTGACCACCGAGGACGCCATGGACGTCGTACGGATGGTGCTGGCCGGGCAGGTGCA
>NZ_BNBM01000014.1:0-203094 GCF_014655715.1 Streptomyces lanatus
AGGCCGAGGGCTTGTCCATAGAGGCTCGCGTCCACTGTGTTGGTTCTGAGACAACGACCGTTGTCGGTTTGAGCAGAACACATAACAGAAGAGTGTGCTTGTTCGCTCGAAACCATTAGGGTTTCGGTGGTTATAGCGTGAGGGAAACGCCCGGTTACATTCCGAACCCGGAAGCTAAGCCTTACAGCGCCGATGGTACTGCAGGGGGGACCCTGTGGGAGAGTAGGACGCCGCCGAACAATCTTTGGAAGGACCCCTGGTCCCAGCGTTCAGCTGGGACCAGGGGTCCTTTTGTTTTTACAATGCTTGTGTACCGAAGACAGGAGTCACCGATGTCCACCAACTCTCCCGACGACCGACCGGAGCGCGACCAGCGGCGACGGGACAGTGGTGACCGCGGTGACCGAGGCGGTCGAGGTGACCGTGGTGACCGCGGCGACCGTCCGGCCTTCCGCCGCGACGATCGTCGTGATGGCCGGCGTGATGACAATCGTGGGTCCGACCGCGGTGGGTCCGACCGCGGTGGGTCCGACCGCGGTGGGTCCGACCGCGGTGGCTACGGCCGCCGCGACGACCGGGGCGGCGGTGGTTTCCGGCGTGACGACAACCGGGGCGGCGGCGGTTACGGCCGGCGCGATGACCGTCGTGACGATCGTGACCGTGGTCCCCGTCCGTCGTTCCAGCGCGATGACCGTGACCGTGGACCGCGTCGGGACGACCGTGACCGTGGTGGCTTCCGGCGTGATGACCGCGGGGATCGTGGTGACCGTCCGGCCTTCCGGCGCGACGACCGGCGTGACGACCGACGCGGCGATGACCGTGGTGACCGCGGTGGGTTCCGTCGTGATGACAACCGTGGTGGGTCCGACCGCGGTGGCTACGGGCGGCGTGACGATCGTGACCGTGCTCCTCGCCCGTCGTACCAGCGTGATGACCGCGACCGCGGCTATCGCAGCGACGATCGTGATCGTGGTCCCCGTCCGTCGTTCCAGCGCGATGATCGTGACCGTGGGCCGCGTCGGGATGACCGTGACCGTGGTGGCTTCCGGCGTGATGACCGCGGGGATCGTGGTGACCGTCCGGCCTTCCGCCGCGACGAGCGGCGCGACGACCGGCGTGATGACCGTAGCGAGCGTCGGGACGGCGACCGTGGTGGGTTCCGTCGTGACGACAGCCGAGGTGACCGCGGTGGGTTCCGTGGTCGTGACGACCGTGGTGGACGCGGTCCCCGGCGGGACGACCGTCGGGACGACCGGGGTGGCCGCCCCGGTGGCTTCCGTGGCCGTGACGACCGGCGCGGTGGCGGTGGCGGGCGCTTCCGTGAGGACCGGGACCGGGATCGGGACCGGGAGCCGATCAAGCGGCTGCCGATCCCCGAGGACGTCACGGGCGACGAGATCGACAAGGACGTACGGCAGGAGCTGCAGAGTCTGCCGAAGACGCTCGCGGAGGATGTCGCCAGGAACCTGGTGATGGTCGCGCGGCTCATCGACGAGGACCCCGAGGGGGCCTACGGCTACTCCAAGGTGGCGCTGCGGCTGGCGTCGAGGGTCGCCGCCGTACGGGAGGCGGCCGGGTTCGCGGCGTATGCCAACCAGAAGTACTCGGAGGCGCTCGCGGAGTTCCGGGCGGCGCGGCGGATGACCGGTGGCGCGGAGTTGTGGCCGCTGATGGCCGACTGCGAGCGTGGGCTCGGGCGGCCGGAGAAGGCGCTGGACATGGCCGGCACTCCCGAGGTGCAGAAGCTCGACAAGGCCGGGCAGGTGGAGATGCGGCTCGTCGCGGCCGGCGCCCGGCGTGACATGGACCAGCTCGACGCGGCCATCGTGACGCTGCAGAGCCCCGAGCTCGCCTCCAGCTCCGTACAGCCGTGGACCGCGCGGCTGCGGTACGCGTACGCGGACGCGCTGTTTGCCGCCGGGCGGCGGGATGAGGCGCGGGAGTGGTTCGCGAAGGCCGTCGAGGCGGACAAGGACGGCAGCACCGATGCCTCCGACCGGCTTGCCGAGCTGGACGGTGTCGAGTTCGTCGACGCCTTCGATGAGGACGAGGACGAGGCCGAGAACGAGGGTGACGACGGCCGCGAGAAGTGAGCCGCGCGTGAGGTGAGGGGCGGGATCCCGGGCCGGGGTCCCGCCCCTTCGGCGTTCTAGAGGTCCAGTGTGCGCAGGACCAGGCCCGAGGCCGGTTTCGGGCCGAACGACGTCGACTTGCGGGGCATGGTGACGCCCAGGCGGGCGAGGTCGCGTACGACTTCCTCGCGGACGGGGTGCATCAGGACGGCCGTACCGCCGTCGCGTTCCGCCTTGTCGACGGTGGCGGCGGTGTCGTGGATGTAGGCGATACGGGCCGGGTCGTCCTCGGGGATGTGCCAGATGTGGGCGAGGAGCGTGGCGTGCAGGACCGTCGCGTCCAGGGTGCGCCAGGCGGCGGGGCGGTCGGCGGGGACCGTGCGGTCGAGCAGGGCCGGGTCCGGCTCGTCGAGGAGGTGGAAGGCGCCGTCGCCCGCGAGGAGGAAGGCGTTGCCCGCGCAGGCCGCGTCGGCCAGGGTTTCCAGGGCCTCGGCGAGCGGGACTTCGAGGCGGCGGACGCGGAAGAGGCCGTCGAGGGCGGCCAGGGCGTCCGGCACCGGCAGGTCGTGCAGGAGACGGTGGATGGCGCGGACGCGGAGGGGGTAGCGGGCGGTGTCGACCAGGAGGACCAGGCCGTAGTCCCAGGGGCTGGGGGAGGTGTGCTCCGCGCGTAGACGTCGGTAGGTCGCCCAGCGGTGGTGGCCGTCGGCGATCAGGGCCTGGTGGCGGGTCAGGTCGGACTGGACACGGGCCAGGTCCGCGGGGTCGGTGATCGACCACAGGCGATGGCTGAAACCGTCCTCCGTGGTGGTGGCGAGAAGCGGCTGCTGTTCGACCGTGCGCTCGATGACGCCGGTCGTCTCGGTCGCCGAGCCGTTGCCGCGGTAGGTCAGGAGCAGGGGTTCGAGGTTCGCGGAGGTGGCGCGCATCAGGTCCGCTCTGTCGGCGACCACGTGCGGCATGACGTCCTCGTGCGGCAGGACCAGGCCGTCGGACGGCTCCGAGACGCGCAGGGCGCCGATGACGCCGCGCTGGAGCATGCCGTCGCCGTCCCGCTGTTCGTAGACGTAGAGGCAGGGCTCGGGGTCGGCGGTCAGTACGCCCTCGGACAGCCAGCGGCGCAGGGTCTTCGCCGCCTGTTCGTTGCGGGCGGCGGGGGTGGCCGCCTGGGGCAGGATCAGACGGACGATGTTGTGCGGGTCGGCCGACTCGAGGTGGAGCAGGCCGTCGGGGCGGACCACGACGTCGTACGGCGGTGAAGTCACGGCGGCCAGGCTGCCGACCCGGTCGGGGTCGTAACGAAGTCCTCTGAACGGGGTGAGTTCGAGGCCTCGGCGCGCCGTTGCTTCCGGGTGACCTGCTGTGTTCATCCAGGCATCGTACGGGTGTCAGTGGCATGGGGGATGATCGGGGGAAAGCCGTCGAACGAGGAGCGATGCGGAATGAGCCAGAGCGTCAGGACGAGGCCCGCGGGCTGTGGCCAGGCCCTGAGCGAGGCGTACGACACGGCGCTGCTCGACCTCGACGGTGTGGTGTACGCGGGGGGTAACGCGATCGGGCATGCGGTGGAGTCGCTCGCCGTGGCCCGGGCGGGCGGGATGCATCTCGCGTATGTCACTAACAACGCTCTGCGGACGCCGGATGTCGTGGCCGCGCATCTGACGGCGCTGGGGATACCCACCGTCGCGGACGATGTGATCACCTCGGCGCAGGCGGTGGCCCGGCTGATCAGTGAGCAGGTGCCGGAGGGCTCCCGGGTGCTGGTGATCGGCGGGGAGGGGCTGCGGGTCGCGCTGCGCGAGCGCGGGCTCGAGCCTGTCGAGTCGGCGGACGACGATCCGGTGGCCGTGGTGCAGGGGTACGGCGGGCCCGAGATGGCGTGGGGGCGGTTCGCGGAGGCCTGTTATGCCATCGCGCGCGGGTTGCCCTGGTTCGCGTCGAATACCGACCTGACGATTCCCGGTGCGCGCGGGATCGGGCCGGGCAACGGCGCGGCGGTGGAGGTCGTCCGGATAGCCACCGGTGCCGAGCCGCAGGTGGCGGGCAAGCCGTTGCCTCCCATGCACCGGGAGACGGTCCTGCGGACCGGTGCCGAGCGGCCGCTGGTGGTCGGGGACCGGCTGGACACGGACATCGAGGGCGCGTTCAACGGGGAGGTCGACTCGCTGCTCGTGCTGACCGGGGTGACCGATGGCGCCCAGCTGCTGGCCGCGCCGCCGCGGCACCGGCCGACGTATGTCGACGCCGATCTGCGGGGGATGCTCACCGGGCAGCCGGAGGTCGCCGATGACGGGGACGGCTTCCGGTGCGGTGGCTGGCGGGCTGCCGCGCGCGGGGAGCGGCTGGAACTCGACGGTGAGGGTGCGGCCTTGGACGGGCTGCGGGCGCTGTGCGCGGCGGCCTGGACGGCGGCCGGGGACGGTTCGTGCAGGCTGGACTCGGGGAAGGCGCTGGCGCGACTGGGGTTGTGAGGTCGTCGTAGGGCACCGGGGTGAGGGAGGGCATGCAGCGGGATCGTGGCTGAATGGGAGGGTAGGCTAACCTAACTGCGTGTTGGTCGACAGTCCTCCTGAACAGCGCGCGGAGTCCGAGTCCGTGCCCCCAACCCGACGGGCGATACGTGCCGTTGGGCTGCTCGTCTCTGTCCTGATCCTGGTGGTCGTCGTGTTGGCGAGCATCGCGATCGGGGCGAAACAGCTGTCCCTGGGGGAGGTCTGGCACGGGCTGTTCGAGAGTTCCGGGACCTACGGCGACGTCGTGGTCGACGACCGGATCTCGCGCACCCTCCTCGGGCTGCTCGCGGGCGCCGGGCTCGGTCTCGCCGGGGCCGTGCTCCAGGCGCTCACCCGTAACCCGCTCGCCGACCCCGGGCTGCTCGGCATCAACGCGGGCGCGTCCGCGGCGGTCGTCACCGCCATCACGTTCTTCGGTGTGACCAGCCTGAACGTCTACGTCTGGTTCGCCTTCCTCGGCGCCGCCGCGGTCGGCGCGCTGGTCTGGTTCCTCGGCGGCAGCCGGGGCGCCACACCGGTCCGGCTCGCGCTGGCCGGTACGGCGATCACCGCCGCGCTCTACGGCTATCTCCAGGCCGTGATGATCACGGACGACTCGGCGCTCAACAAGATGCGGTTCTGGACGGTCGGTTCGCTGACCTCGGCGACGGACTCGACCATCAAGCAGGTACTGCCGTTCCTCGTGGCCGGCATGGTCCTCGCGCTCGCCCTCGCCCGGCCGCTCAACGCCATGGAGATGGGCGACGACACCGCCAAGGCGCTCGGCGCCAACCTGAACCGCACCCGGGTGCTGTCGATGCTCGCCGCCACCGTGCTGTGCGGCGCCGCGACCGCCGCGTGCGGACCGATCGTGTTCGTCGGCCTGATGGTGCCGCACGCCGTGCGCTCCTTCACCGGGCCCGACCTGCGCTGGATCCTGCCGTACGCGGCCGTCCTGTCGCCGGTGCTGCTGCTCGGCGCCGACGTCGTCGGCCGGATCGTGGCCCGGCCCGCCGAGCTCCAGGTCGGCATCGTCACCGCGATCCTCGGCGGCCCGGTCTTCATCTTTCTCGTACGACGGCGGAGGACGGCCCAGCTGTGAGGACCGCAGTGAAGAGCGAAGCGGGGACCACGGCGCCGGGCGCGGTGCCGGGTGCGGTGAAGTCCGCCCGTGCCAACCGTGCCGTACGGACCCCGGGCGGGCTCTCCGTCCGACTGGACGTGCGGGCGCTGACCGTCGTCCTGTTGTTGCTGCTGGCCGGGCTCGCCGCGAGTGTGCTGCTGATCGGCACCGGCGACTTCCCGATCGGGGCGGGCGACGTCCTGAGAACGCTGTTCGGTGGGGGCGACGCCGGGCAGGAGTTCATCGTCAACGAGCTGCGGCTGCCGCGCGTGCTGGTCGGGCTCCTGGTCGGGGCCTCGCTCGGGCTCGGCGGCGCGCTGTTCCAGGCGCTGTCCCGCAACCCGCTGGGCAGCCCGGACATCCTCGGCCTCGGACAGGGCGCCACGGCCGGGGCGCTCGTGATGATCGTGCTGTTCTCCGGGAGCGCCGGCGAGGTCACCGTAGGTGCGCTGGTGGGCGGACTCGCGACGGGTCTCGCCATCTATCTGCTCGCCTGGAAGCGGGGCGTGCACGGTTATCGACTGGTCCTGGTCGGCATCGGCATGTCCGCGATCATGACCGCGGTCAACGGCTATCTGATGACCAAGGCCGACCTGGTCGACGCGGCCCGCGCGCTCGTGTGGATGACCGGTTCCCTCAGCGGCCGGGACTGGGCCCAGGTCTGGCCGCTGCTCGCGCTCTGCGCCGTCCTCGTGCCGCTGGTCCTCGCCAACGCGCGCGGGCTCAGGATGATGGAGATGGGCGACGACGTGTCGTACGCCCTCGGGGTGCGGGTCGAACGCGTACGGCTGCTGCTGATGCTGGCCGCCGTGCTGCTCACCGCGGCCGCCACCGCCGCCGCAGGGCCGGTCAGCTTCGTGGCGCTCACCGCCCCGCAGCTCGCCCGGCGCCTGACCCGCTCGCCCGGACCGAACCTGCTGCCCTCCCTGTGCATGGGCGCCGCCCTCCTCGTCGCCGCCGACTGGATCTCCCAGCGGGTCTTCGGCGCCGACCAGCTGCCCGTGGGCGTGGTCACCGGTGTGCTCGGCGGCGTATATCTGCTGTGGCTGCTGGTGACCGAGCGCAAGGCGGGCCGGATATGAGGGCCGACGGCAACGACAACTACAGCAGTGGGCTGAACAACCGAAGGAGCACCGTGAACCGCCTGTCCGCCGACAACGTCACCCTCGCCTACGACCAGCGGGTCATCGCCGAGCAGCTGTCGGTGGAGATACCCGACAACTCCTTCACCGTGATCGTCGGCCCCAACGCATGCGGCAAGTCCACGCTGCTGCGGGCGCTGTCACGGATGCTGAAGCCCAGCCAGGGCCGGGTCCTGCTGGACGGGCAGGTCATCCAGTCGATGCCCGCGAAGAAGGTCGCGCGCACCCTGGGTCTGCTGCCGCAATCGTCGATCGCGCCGGACGGGATCACCGTCGCCGACCTGGTGGGCCGCGGCCGCTACCCGCACCAGGGCATCCTGCGCCAGTGGTCGACCGAGGACGAGCGGGTCGTCCAGGAGTCGATGGAGCAGACCGGCGTCGCCGAGCTCGCCGATCGCTATGTCGACGAACTGTCGGGTGGTCAGCGCCAGCGCGTGTGGATCGCGATGGCCCTCGCCCAGCAGACGCCGCTGCTGCTGCTCGACGAGCCGACGACGTACCTCGACATCCAGCACCAGATCGACGTCCTCGACCTGTGCGCCCAGCTGCACGAGGAGCAGGGGCGCACCCTGGTCGCCGTGCTGCACGACCTCAATCACGCCGCCCGCTACGCCACGCACCTCATCGCGCTGCGCGACGGCGCCGTCATCGCCGAGGGCGCGCCCAACGACATCGTCACCGCCGGCCTGGTCGAGGACGTCTTCGGACTGCGCTGCCAGGTCATCGACGACCCGGAGACGGGGACGCCGCTGGTGGTGCCGGCGGCGCGCAAGGCACGTACCGAAGCGAAGGTCGCGGCTACAGAAGCTTCCTGAGCAGCAGCAGGTCGCGCACGCCCGCGTGCAGCTTCACCCGGCCCGAACCCCAGGCCTTGGCGAAGTGCAGCTCGCCGGCGACCAGGGCGACCAGGTCGTCGCCGGTCATGCTCAGTCTGATCTGGGCCTTCTCGCGGGGCGGGCCCTGGAGCGTCTCGTGGACCTGGATCCGGCCGCCCGTCATCCGGCCGGCGAAGGTCACGTCCAGGTCGGTGATGTGGCAGCTCACCGAGCGGTCCAGGGCCGCGGCCGTACGGGCGTCCCCTTCGGCGTGCTGCATGTTGTCCGAGAGCTTTTCGAGTGCGGCGCGGCACTCCTCGATCGTGGCCATCGCGATCGACGGTACCCCAGCGGTTCGGGGTAGCGTCTGGGCATGAGCGACACGGTTCCGGAGACGGAGATCCCGGTGGAGGACGCCGAGGGGGAGACCCCGGTCGAGGCCGAGGTCCAGGACGAGGCCGAGCACGACCCCTCCGCCCCCGCCCCGCTGAACATCCCCCGCACCCCCACCGGCGACGCCGAGGTCGACGCCCAGCTGGAGCGCCTCGGTGACGCCGACCACCTCGCCACCGACGGGCACCTGGAGGTGTACGAGGATGTACACCGGGGGCTGCGCGACGCGCTCACCGCGCTCGACGCCCGCCCGGGACCTCCGGCGCCCCCGTCGATGCCTGGGATGAGGAGCTGAACCGAACGTGGCAGGAGTCGCACGCCGCCGTCTCGACGCGGAGCTGGTCCGCCGCAAGCTCGCGCGTTCGCGTGAGCACGCCAGCCAGCTGATCGCCGCCGGACGGGTGACCGTCGGCAAGACCGTCGCGACCAAGCCCGCCACCCAGGTGGAGACCGCGGCGGCGATCCTCGTCCAGAGCGACGGCGGCGACCCCGAGTACGTCTCGCGCGGCGGGCACAAGCTCGCGGGCGCCCTGGAGGTCTTCGTGCCCCAGGGACTCGCGGTGCGGGGGCGGCGGGCGCTGGACGCCGGCGCGTCCACCGGAGGCTTCACCGATGTGCTGCTGCGGGCCGGAGCCGCGCAGGTCGTCGCCGTGGACGTCGGATACGGACAACTCGCCTGGACTCTCCAAAGCGATGAACGCGTCACCGTCAAGGACCGTACGAACGTACGCGAGTTGACGCTCGAAGCGATCGATGGGGAACCAGTGGATCTTGTCGTGGGGGATCTGTCCTTCATCCCGCTCGGTCTGGTGCTGCCCGCCCTGGTGCGGTGCGTGAAGCCGGACGCCGATCTGGTGATGATGGTGAAGCCGCAGTTCGAGGTGGGGAAGGAACGGCTGGGCAGCGGGGGAGTCGTACGGAGTCCGCAACTGCGGGCGGAGGCCGTGCGCGGTGTCGCCGAGAAGGCGTGGGATCTCGGGCTCGGGGTGAACGGGGTCACGGCGAGTCCGTTGCCCGGTCCGTCCGGGAATGTCGAGTACTTTCTGTGGCTGCGTGCCGGGGCGCCCGCCCTGGACCCGGCCGACGTTGACCGAGCAGTGGCGGAGGGGCCGCGTTGATGCAGAACCTAGCTCGTACTGTTTTTCTCCTCGCCCACACGGGGCGGCCGGCGGCCATTCGCAGCGCCGAACTGGTGGTCAAGGGACTGCTGCGGTCGGGGATCGGCGTGCGGGTGCTGGCGGCGGAGGCGGAGGACCTGCCCCTGCCGGACGAGGTGGAACTCATCAAGGAGGCGACTCCGCAGTGCCTCGACGGGTGTGAGTTGCTCATCGTGCTCGGCGGCGACGGGACGCTGCTGCGCGGCGCCGAGTTCGCCCGGGCGTCCGGAGTGCCGATGCTGGGGGTCAACCTCGGCCGTGTCGGGTTCCTCGCGGAGGCCGAGCGGGACGATCTCGACAAGGTCGTCGACCGGGTCGTCACCAAGGCGTACGAGGTCGAGGAGCGGATGACCGTCGATGTCGTCGTGCATCAGAACGGCGACATCGTGCACACCGACTGGGCACTCAATGAGGCCGCCGTGCAGAAGGCGGGCGCCGAGAAGCTGCTCGAGGTCGTGCTGGAGATCGACGGGCGGCCGGTCACGGGGTTCGGATGTGACGGCATCGTGCTGTCGACGCCGACCGGGTCGACCGCTTATGCGTTCTCCGCCGGTGGGCCTGTGGTGTGGCCCGAGGTCGAGGCGTTGCTGATGGTGCCGATCAGTGCGCACGCGTTGTTCGCGAAGCCGTTGGTGACCTCGCCGGATTCCGTGCTCGCCGTGGAGGTTCTGCCGCATATCCCGCCGGGGGTGCTGTGGTGTGACGGGCGGCGGACTGTGGAGTTGCCCCCGGGGGCGCGGGTGGAGGTTCGGCGGGGGGCTGTGCCGGTGCGGTTGGCTCGACTGCATCACGCTTCGTTCACTGATCGGTTGGTGGCGAAGTTCGCGTTGCCGGTGGCTGGGTGGCGAGGTGCGCCTCATTAGCGGCTCGTAGGGGGTTGTGGGGGATTCACGGCGCTGCGGGTGGTCTGTGGTTGCTCGCGCCCACGCGGCGGAGCCGCAAATCGATACAGCCCCGCGCCCCTTAACGCGTTGCACTCGCCTGGGTGACAATGTGCCGGCGATACACATTCGTCACCTGCACCTTCACATCACTGACCCGGGGGCCGTCGCATCCCCGGCCCCTGACCTCGTAAGGTCGTGTCCGTGTTGGAGGAGATGCGGATACGGTCGCTCGGAGTCATCGACGACGCGGTCGTCGAGCTGTCGCCGGGGTTCACCGCCGTGACGGGCGAGACGGGTGCGGGCAAGACCATGGTGGTCACCAGCCTGGGGCTGCTGCTCGGCGGGCGGGCGGACCCGGCGCTCGTGCGGATCGGGGCCGAGAAGGCCGTCGTGGAGGGGCGCATCGCCGTGCCCGAGGGCGCGCCGGTCGTCGTACGGGTCGAGGAGGCGGGGGCCGAGCTCGACGACGGTGCGTTGCTCATCAGCCGTACCGTTTCCGCCGAAGGGCGGTCCCGGGCGCATCTCGGCGGGCGCAGTGTGCCCGTGGGGATGCTGGCCGAGCTCGCCGACGAACTGGTGGCCGTGCACGGGCAGACCGACCAGCAGGGGCTGCTGAAGCTGTCCCGGCAGCGGCAGGCGCTCGACCGGTACGCGGGGGACGCCGTCGCCGTGCCGTTCGCCAAGTACGGCGAGGCGTACCGGCGGCTGCGGGCGGTCTCCGTCGAGCTGGAGGAGATCGTCACGCGCGCGCGTGAGCGGGCCCAGGAAGCCGACATGCTGCGGTTCGGGCTCGATGAGATCGCCGGTGTCGAACCGCGCGCCGGGGAGGACGTGGAGCTCGCGGAGGAGGCGGAGCGGCTCGGGCACGCCGAGGCGCTGTCGTCCGCCGCCACGGCCGCTCACGCCGCTCTCGCCGGCAACCCGGAGGACCCCGAGGGCATCGACGCGGCCACGCTCGTCGCGGGCGCCCAGCGGGCCCTGGACGCCGTGCGCTCGCACGACCCGGCGCTGGCCGCGTTGGCCGACCGGATCGGGGAGATCGGGATCCTGCTCGGCGATGTCGCCGGGGAGCTGGCGGGGTACGCCGACGACCTGGACGCCGATCCGCTGCGGCTGGCGGCCGTCGAGGAGCGGCGGGCCGCGCTGAACGCGCTCACGCGCAAGTACGGCGAGAACATCGCCACCGTGCTGGCCTGGGCCGAGGAGGGCAGCTCGCGGCTGACCGAGCTGGACGGCGACGACGACCGGATCGGCGAGCTGACGGCCGAGCGGGACGCGCTGCGGACCGAGCTCGGCGGGCTGGCGCAGGCGCTGACCGATGCGCGTACGGAGGCGGCCGAGCGGTTCGCCGCGGCCGTGACGGCGGAGCTGGCCTCGCTCGCCATGCCGCACGCGCGCGTGTCGTTCTCCCTGCGGCAGACGGAGGACCCGGACGGTGTGGAGGTCGGCGGCCGTCCCGTCGCCTACGGGCCGTCGGGCGTCGACGAGGTCGAGCTGCTGCTCGCCCCGCACCCGGGCGCACCGCCCCGGCCGATCGCCAAGGGCGCGTCCGGCGGTGAGCTGTCGCGCGTGATGCTCGCCGTCGAGGTCGTGTTCGCCGGGACCGATCCGGTGCCGACGTACCTCTTCGACGAGGTCGACGCCGGCGTCGGTGGCAAGGCGGCCGTGGAGATCGGGCGGCGCCTGGCGCGGCTGGCCAAGTCGGCGCAGGTGGTCGTGGTGACCCACCTGCCGCAGGTCGCCGCCTTCGCCGACCGGCAGTTGCTCGTCGAGAAGACCAACGACGGGTCGGTCACCCGCTCCGGCGTGAAGGTCCTGGAGGGCGAGGAGAGGGTTCGGGAGCTGTCGCGGATGCTCGCCGGACAGGAGGACTCGGAGACCGCCCGGGCGCATGCGGAGGAGTTGCTGGCGACGGCTCGGGCGGACGTGTAGGCACATCCGGGTGCCCGCGGAGCGGTGAAATCAGCAGCGGGGAGTGAGTCCTTGGGGCGCGGCCGATCCTGAAAGGTGCGCCACGCGCGCGTGTTCGTGCACCAGCGTCACCCCGACTCACTCGTGCAGGTGACTCCGGTCGCCGCGTTGCCCGCCCCGCGTCCTCCCGGCGGTCCCGGAACGGCCGTGCGTGCTGGCATCCTTGGCGTAAACACGTCGTACGCGTAGGGATCCTCGCGGTACACCCCCTCCGCCCGATCCTTCTGTACGTTCTTCGTGACCGCCCCATCCCACCACCAGGAGCCCCGGCCACGTGACCCCCGTGAGCAGCCACTCACCGCACGGCCAGTCGTCGCTGCGCACCGTGCAGGTGCTGGGCGGCGGCAACGCCGGCAGCAGCGCGCATGTGCGATCGCTGGCCTCGGGGCTGGTCGCGCGGGGCGTGCGGGTCACGGTGTGCGCCCCTGTCGAGGCCGATCGGCGCTACGACTTCACCGGGGCCGGCGCCGAGCATGTGCATGTGCCGCGCAGCAGCGATCCCGCCTCCGTGGCCGCGCTGCGGGCGGTGTGCGCGGATGCCGACCTGGTCCACGCGCACGGACTGCACGCCTCCTTCCGCGCGGTGCTGGCGCTGAGCGGACGGCGTACTCCGCTCGTCGTGACGTGGCACGACCGGGCGCATGCGGAGGGCGCCCGCGCCCATCTCGTACGGCTGTTGGAGCGGCGGGTCGTCAAGGCCGCCGCGGTCGTTCTCGGCACCACGTCGGCGCTGGTCGACCGGGCCCGCCGCACCGGTGCGCGGGACGCGCGGCTCGCCGCCGTCGCACTGCCCGGGCGGCGCCCCGCGGTGCAGCGGGACGACCCGGACAAACTGCGCCCCAAGGTGCGGGCCGAACTCGGCGCGACCGGGCGGCCGTTGCTGATCGCCGTCGGCTCGCTGGAGCGGCATCGCGGGTACGACGTACTGCTGGACGCCTCGCGCGCGTGGCGGCGGCTCGATCCCGTGCCGTTGGTCGTGATCGCGGGGGAGGGGGCGCTGCGGGCCGAGCTGCAGCGCCGTATCGAGGACGAGGAGCTGCCCGTGCGGCTCATCGGGCGCCGTGACGACGTCGCCGAGCTGCTCGCCGCCGCCGACATCGCGCTGCTGCCGAGCAGTTGGGAGTCACGGTCTGTCCTCGCCCAGGAAGCCCTCCACGCGCGGGTGCCGCTCGTCGCCACCGACGTCGGCGGCATGCCCGAACTCGTCGGTGACGCCGCCGAACTCGTCCCGTACGGCGACCCGGACGCCCTCGCCGAGGCCGTCGTAAGGCTCCTCGGCGATTCCGGGCGGCAGGAGGTCCTGAGGGAGCGGGGGGTGCGGCAGGCGGCGACCTGGCCGAGCGAGGATGAGACGGTGGCCCAAGTGCTGAGTGTCTACGACGAGTTGACGCAGCCCCGGCCCATGATCTAGGCGACGTGTCTTCGGGCCCGCAGCGCGAGGCTCAACGCCAGTACCGTCTGCGGGTCGTCGAGGTCGGTGCCGAGCAACTCGCCGATGCGGGCGAGGCGGTTGTAGAGCGTCTGCCGGTTCAGGTGCAGTTCGCGGGCCGTCTCCGCCTTGCGGCCCGCGTGCGCCAAGTACGTCTCCAGGGTGGGCAGCAGGGACGGCTTGGAGCGGTCGTCGTGGTCGCGCAGGGGGCCGATCGCGCGGTCCACGAAGGCCGCGAGGTCGGGGTGGTCGCGCAGCCGCCACAGCAGCAGGTCGATGTCGAGGCGGCGGGCGTCGTACCAGGGGCGGTCGGACAGCCCCTGCGCGGCGGTGGCCGTCTCCGCCGCGTGCCGCAGCCCTGCCGAGGCCGCCGCCCAGCCGCCCGCGACGCCGACGACCACGACCGGCGGCCGGGCCCCCGGCCGCTGGATCCCGGCCCGCTCCACGCCCGCCCGCAGCGCCGCCGCGACCCGGTCCGCGACCGCCGACCGCTCCGCCTCCGCACGCAGGCCCACGAGAAGGGGGACCCGCCCTTCGACCGGCCGTACACCCAGCAGGACCGGCACCCCCACCGACGCCAGCTCCTCCCCGACCGCGCGCGCCAGCACCGCCCAGCCGCCGCCCGGCGACAGCCCGTCCCCGAGCCGCATCACGACCGGCAGCAGCGGGCTGTCACCCGGCTTGAAGCCCAGTACGCGCGCCTGTGCCGGGGCGTCCTCGGCGGCGATACGGCCCTCCGCGAGGTCGGTCAGGAAGTCGCCGCGCCCGCGCGCCGCCAGCTCCTCCTCCTGGCGCGCCTGCATCAGCACCACGGCGAGGATGCCCGCGGCCCGCTCGGCGGCGATCCGGTGCACGGGCGCGAGCGGGCCCAGCACGGGCAGCAGCGCGAGACGCGCCCGGACCGAGCCGGCTCCCTGGCCGCCGCCCGGCACATCCACCAGGACCGCTCCCGCGGGCGGCGGCGTGTCCTTGTGCTGGCCGCGCAGCCCCTCCCACACCTGCAAGGGGTCGGCGCCCTCGGGGCCGGCCCCCGCGGCGTACAGCAGCCGTCCGTCCGTCGTCTCCAGGAACACCGGGTTGCCGCTGAAGTCCGCCAGGATGCCGAGCACTTGGGGCACTCCGCCGCCGCCGAGCAGGGCCTCGGTGCAGCGGCGGTGCACCTCCTCGGCGCGTTGCAGCAGCGCGTAGTGCCCGTTGACGATCTCGGTGTGGATCTCCTCGGTGACCGTCACGAAGGGGACCTGGCGATGCAGCTGCACCAGCGGGAGGCCCGCCGTGCGCGCCGTGTCGACCAGGGCGGCGGGCAGCCGGGTGAAGCGGGCGCCGAGCTCGATGACGAGGGCCGCGATGCCGCGCTCGGCCAGGGTGCGCACGAACGCCCGCTGGTCGGCGGGGCGGGTGCCGAGGCCGTAGCCCGTGGTCAGCAGCAGTTCCCCGCCCTTCAGCAGGGAGGCGATGTTGGGCACCTCGCCCGCGTGCACCCAGCGCACGGTCCGTCCCAGCCGGTCGGCGCCCGCGAGGATCTCCGGCAGCCCACTGCGCAGACCGGGCAGCTCCAGCGCCCGCCGGACGGTGATCCCGGCGCCCTGGGTGTCGAATCCGCTGTTCGTCCCGCTCTCCATGAGGCGGACGCTACCTGTGCGGATGGCGTCCCGACAGCTCCGAAGGTGTGGGTAGGCGGGGCCGGGCGGGGTAGCCGCGTCGGCATGGACTACAGCGTGGTTGCCGTGGCGCGGGAGGACGACAGTGCGATCGATGAGCCGCTGCGGGTGGCGGCGGTCGCCGATCGGCTCGGGTATCGCGAGGTGTGGGCGGGGGAGGGGCCGACCTGGGACTCCTTCGTGCTCGCCACCGCGATCGGGCGGGCCACCGAGCGGGTCGCGCTGACGGCCGGTCCGGTGGCGGTGTCGGTGCGCGACGCGTTCGGGATCGCGCGGGGTGCCGCGTCGGTCGCGGCGCTCGTGGGCAGGCCGGTGGGGGTGGCGCTCGGGACGTCCAGCGTGCGTGTCGTCGAGGGGGTGCACGGGGTGCCGCGGGTGCGGCCCGCGGCGGCGATGGAGGCCTCCGCGGCGGCCGTACGCGGCTTCCTGCACGGCGAGCCGGGCGAACCGGTAGCCCCCGGCAGCACCTTCAGGCGCCGCCTCCCGCCGCCGGGCGGGCCCCTCACCGTGGCGGCGTTCGGGGACCGCGCCATCGCCACGGCCGCCGCGCACGCCGACCGGATGCTGCTCGACATCGTCTCGCCGGACCAGGTCCGCATGCTGCGGGGCAAGCTCGACGCGGCGGCCGACCGCGTGGGCCGTACGCCGACGCTGGCCGCCTGGCTGCCGGTCGCCGTCGATCCCGACCCCGCCTCCCTCGCCCAGGTCCTGCGGAGCATCGCCGGGTATCTCACCGTCCCCGGCTACAGCGACATGTTCGAGGCGGCCGGCTTCGGGGAGGCGGTCGAACTGGCCCGCAGCGGAGCCGACCCCGACACCCTCCTGCGGGCCCTGCCCGCCGCCGCGGCCGGCACGGTCGGCCTGGTGGGCGACCAGGACGCCATACGCGCGCGTGCCGAGGAGTACGCCGAGGCGGGGCTGGACGAGATCGCCCTGGTGCCGGCGACGGCGGGGGATCCGGGCGGGGAGCGGACGCTTACGGCGCTCAGGCCGGCCTGATGTTGTGGTTGAAACGGAAGACGTTGTCGGGGTCGTAGCGGCGCTTCAGGTCGGCCATTCTGCGTGTGTTCCCGGTGCCCACTCCGGCCACGACGCGTTCGGCGCCCTCGTCCCCGATGAAGTTGAGGTAGACCGCGCCGGTGCTCCATGGCTGGGCCTCGGCGCGGACGTCGCGGACCCACTGGATGCAGCGCTCGTCGTCCGCGGGGTCCTCCCAGATCCCGAAGGGGTGCACGGCCCAGGGCGCGTCGCGGTAGGGCACGGGGTATTCGTGCGGGCCGGCGGCGATCGCCCCGCCCAGGGGCAACAGGACGTGGATGGTGGGGGTCGGCGACGGGATGGACTCGCCGCGGGCGCAGAACGTGTCCACGTAGGCGTCGGGCGCGCCCGTCAGGTACTCCGCCGACCAGTAGTTCCGCATCCCCGGCGGATCGTCGAGCATGCACTGGACGTCTGCGTACGGCATCGCCCCGACGACCTCGGACTCGTGCGGCAGCGCCAGCAGCGGCTCGGCCAGCTTGCGCATGTCCTCCTCGGCCCCGACGTACGTCAGCAGCGCACCGAACAGACGCGTGCCGACCAGGTGCGGCGGCACGAACTCCTCGGGCGGGCCGGTGAGATACAGCACCGCGCCGCTCGCCTCGTCCGGGGCCGTGGTGATGAGGTCGCGATAGGTGCGGGTGACCTCGGGGGCGAACTCGGGGAGGTACAGCACCAGCGCGATGGAGAACTCCGGCAGCTCGTGCAGCTTCAGCGTCAGCGCGGTCGCCACGCCGAAGTTGCCGCCACCGCCGTGCAGGCCCCAGAACAGCTCCGGGTTCTCGTCGGCGCTGGCGTGCACCCGCTCGCCCTCCGCGGTGACGAGTTCGACGCCGAGCAGATTGTCCACGGCCAGTCCGCACCAGCGGTCCAGCCAGCCGGAGCCGCCGCCGAGGACGAAGCCGCCGACGCCGGTCGTGGAGGCCCGGCCGCCGGTCGTGGCGAGGGCGTGCGGCTGGCAGGCGCGGTCCAGATCGCTCATCGTGGCCCCGCCCGCGACCCGCACCGCCTCGGCCGCGGGATCGACGGAGACCGCGCGCATGTGCCGCAGGTCGACCACCAGACCGCCGTCGTTGACGGCACTGCCCGCCACACTGTGCCCACCGCCGCGCACCGCGATATTGAGGTCCAGGTCCCTGCCGAACCGCACCGCCCGTACGACGTCGTCCTCGTCCACGCACTGGGCGATGACCGCGGGCCGGCGGTCGATCATCGCGTTGAAGACGGCCCGGGCGTCGTCGTAGCCCGGATCCGACGGGGCGAACACGTCGCCGACCAGATCCTCGCGCAGCGCGGCGAGGGCCGCGCCCGCCTTCGATGGGGAGGCCATGGGGCGCCCCCTTCCGTACAGGGGCTGATGGCTTCCAGCGTAGGCAGGCTTCGGCTCGCGGTCCTGTTCAGCCGCCGTAGGCCCCCGACGCCGTCAGGCGCAGGGCGGTGTCGATCAGCGGGACGTGGCTGAAGGCCTGCGGGAAGTTGCCGACCTGGCGCTGCAGGGCCGGATCCCACTCCTCGGCCAGCAGACCGAGGTCGTTGCGCAGCGACAGCAGCTTCTCGAACAGCTTGCGGGCCTCGTCGACGCGGCCGATCATCGCCAGGTCGTCCGCCATCCAGAACGAGCAGGCCAGGAAGGCGCCCTCGTCGCCGGGGAGGCCGTCGACGCCCTTGCTCTCGCCCTCGGTGGGGTAGCGCAGGATGAAGCCGTCCGAGGTGGACAGCTCGCGCTGGATCGCCTCGATGGTGCCGATCACGCGCTTGTCGTCCGGCGGCAGGAAGCCCATCTGCGGGATCAGCAGCAGGGAGGCGTCCAGCTCCTTGGAGCCGTACGACTGCGTGAAGGTGTTGCGCTCCTTGTCGTAGCCCTTGTCGCACACGTCCCGGTGGATCTCGTCGCGCAGTTCCTTCCAGCGCTCCAGCGGGCCGTCCGCGTCCCCGGACTCGATGAGCTTGATGGTGCGGTCGACGGCGACCCAGGCCATCACCTTGGAGTGCACGAAGTGGCGGCGCGGGCCGCGCACCTCCCAGATGCCCTCGTCCGGCTCCTGCCAGTGGTCCTCCAGGTAGCGGATCAGCTTGAGCTGGAGCACCGAGGCGTAGTCGTTGCGCGCGAGCCCCGTCATATGGGCCAGGTGCAGGGCCTCGGTGACCTCGCCGTAGACGTCCAGCTGGAGCTGGTGCGCGGCGCCGTTGCCGACCCTGACCGGCGCGGAGTTCTCGTAGCCGGGCAGCCAGTCCAGCTCGGCCTCGCCCAGCTCGCGCTCACCGGCGATGCCGTACATGATCTGCAGGTTCTCCGGGTCGCCCGCGACCGCCCTGAGCAGCCACTCGCGCCAGGCGCGGGCCTCCTCGCGGTAGCCGGTGCGCAGGAGGGAGGAGAGGGTGATCGCCGCGTCGCGAAGCCAGGTGTAGCGGTAGTCCCAGTTGCGGACGCCGCCGATGTCCTCCGGCAGGGAGGTCGTCGGGGCCGCGACGATGCCGCCCGTCGGGGCGTAGGTCAGGGCCTTCAGCGTGATCAGGGAGCGGATCACCGCCTCACGGTACGGGCCGTGGTACGTGCAGTGCTCGACCCACTCGCGCCAGAAGTCCTCCGTCGCCTCCAGCGACTGCTCCGGCTCGGGCAGCGCCGGGGGCTGCTTGTGCGAGGGCTCCCAGGAGATCGTGAACGCGATCCGCTCACCCGGGGCGACCGTGAAGTCCGAGTATGTCGTCAGCGACTTGCCGTAGGTCTCGGCCTCCGTGTCGAACCACACAGAGTCCGGGCCCGCGACGGCGACCGTACGGCCCTCGTGCTTGTGCACCCAGGGCACCACCCGGCCGTAGGAGAAACGCATCCTGAGCGTCGAGCGCATCGGCACGCGGCCCGAGACGCCCTCCACGATGCGGATCAGCTGGGGCGCGCCGTCACGCGGCGGCATGAAGTCGATCACTCGGACCGTGCCGCGCGGCGTGTCCCACTCGGACTCCAGGATCAGGGAGTCGCCGCGGTAGCTGCGCCGGGCCGCGGTGGGCGGCTCGGAGTCCGAGGCGTGCGCGGGGCCGAGCCGCCAGAAACCGTGCTCCTCGGTGCCCAGCAGGCCGGCGAAGATGGCATGCGAGTCGAAGCGGGGCAGGCACAGCCAGTCCACTGTGCCGTCCCGGCAGACCAGTGCGGCGGTCTGCATGTCTCCGATGAGTGCGTAGTCTTCGATGCGCCCGGCCACGTGCAACTCCAGTCGAACGGCCACGTCACCCCCCTTTGTGCAACAGGGGGCTCTCGCTTAGTGCGGTCAAGGGGTGGGTTTTGTAATGCGTCGTTGAGCGCTGAAGCAAAGCAGTCGTCTCGGCCGTAAGGCAAAACGACGGTCTCCGCTCAGCAATCTCTGCTCAACGAACTGACGAGCTCTCGTTGTTCCGGTGGTTACGGGCGAGGGGTGGTGCCGTGTTGCCGGCCGGGCTCGGCAGCGAATGTCCGAGCAGGATACGACGCACGTAGATGATCTGCGTGCCGCTCCGGGCAACCCGGGTCCGCCGAACGGGTGAGCAATGGGTGAGCGATGGGTGGGAAACCGGTGAGGCGTGCGGATCCGTGCCGGCTCGTGTGCGGAGCGTGGCCGGAAGTCATCGGTCTTAGTCGCTGATACCCTGGTAGCCCGTGGACCGGTGGGCGTGAAGACCCCCGAACCGCACTTCAAGATCGCGACCACGGGAGCCCCCTCTTGGCCATGCCAAAATCCACGACGACCAAGCACATCTTCGTCACCGGGGGTGTCGCCTCCTCGCTCGGCAAGGGCCTGACGGCCTCCAGCCTCGGCATGCTGCTCAAGGCGCGGGGTCTGCGCGTCGTGATGCAGAAGCTCGACCCGTACCTCAATGTCGACCCTGGCACGATGAACCCCTTCCAGCACGGCGAGGTGTTCGTCACCAACGACGGCGCCGAGACCGACCTGGACATCGGCCACTACGAGCGGTTCCTCGACCGTGACCTGGACGGTTCGGCGAACGTCACCACCGGCCAGGTGTACTCGACGGTGATCGCCAAGGAGCGGCGCGGCGAGTACCTCGGCGACACCGTGCAGGTCATCCCGCACATCACCAACGAGATCAAGCACCGCATCCGCCGCATGGCGACCGACGAGGTCGACGTCGTGATCACGGAGGTCGGCGGCACGGTCGGCGACATCGAGTCGCTGCCGTTCCTGGAGACCGTCCGCCAGGTCCGTCACGAGGTCGGTCGTGACAACGTCTTCGTCGTCCACATCTCGCTCCTGCCGTACATCGGCCCCTCGGGAGAGCTGAAGACGAAGCCGACCCAGCACTCGGTTGCGGCACTGCGCAACATCGGTATCCAGCCGGACGCGATCGTGCTGCGCTGCGACCGCGAGGTGCCGACCGCGATCAAGCGCAAGATCAGCCTGATGTGCGACGTCGACGAGGCCGCCGTGGTGGCCTGTCCCGACGCCCGGTCCATCTACGACATCCCGAAGACCGTGCACGGCGAGGGCCTGGACGCCTATGTCGTCCGCAAGCTGGACCTGCCGTTCCGCGACGTGGACTGGACGACCTGGGACGACCTGCTCGACCGCGTCCACAACCCCGACCACGAGATCACCCTCGCCCTGGTCGGCAAGTACATCGACCTGCCCGACGCCTACCTCTCGGTCACCGAGGCGCTGCGCGCGGGCGGCTTCGCCAACAAGGCCCGCGTCAAGATCAAGTGGGTCACCTCCGACGACTGCAAGACCCCGGCCGGCGCCAAGCAGCAGCTCGGCGACGTCGACGGCATCTGCATCCCGGGCGGCTTCGGCGACCGCGGTGTGCTCGGCAAGGTCGGCGCGATCAAGTACGCCCGCGAGAACAAGATCCCGCTGCTCGGGCTGTGCCTGGGCCTGCAGTGCATCGTGATCGAGGCGGCCCGCAACCTCGCCGACATCTCCGACGCCAACTCCACCGAGTTCGACCCGGCGACCTCCCACCCGGTCATCTCCACCATGGCCGAGCAGCTCGACATCGTCGCCGGTGAGGGCGACATGGGCGGCACCATGCGGCTCGGCATGTACCCGGCCAAGCTGGCCGAGGGCTCCATCGTGCGCGAGGTGTACGACGGCAAGGAGTACGTCGAGGAGCGGCACCGTCACCGCTACGAGGTCAACAACGCCTACCGCGCGGAGCTGGAGAAGAAGGCGGGCATCCAGTTCTCCGGCACGTCGCCGGACGGCAAGCTCGTCGAGTACGTGGAGTACCCGCGCGAGGTCCACCCCTACCTGGTGGCCACGCAGGCCCACCCCGAGCTGCGCTCGCGCCCGACGCGCCCGCACGCGCTGTTCGCCGGCCTGGTGAAGGCGTCGGTCGAGCGCAAGAATTCGAAGTAACACGACAGTTGTACGGTGGCCGGGGTGCAAACCTTCAAAGGTTGGCACCCCGGTTTTTCTTTGCGCACGTGGAAGGGCAGGGCATGACGATCAAGGACACCCCGGAGGAGTGGGAGATCCGGGCGACGGACACCCCCTTCGTGGGCAACAAGACCTCCGTCCGCACGGACGACGTGGTCATGCCCGACGGGTCGGTCGTACGGCGCGACTACCAGGTCCACCCCGGCTCGGTCGGCGTCCTCGCCCTCGACGACCAGGACCGGGTCCTGCTCATCAAGCAGTACCGCCACCCCGTGCGCCAGAAGCTGTGGGAGATCCCGGCAGGCCTGCTCGACGTCCCCGGCGAGAACCCGCTGCACGCCGCCCAGCGCGAGCTGTACGAGGAGGCGCACGTCAAGGCCGAGGACTGGCGGGTGCTGACGGACGTCTACACCACCGCGGGCGGCTGCGACGAGGCCGTACGGATCTTCCTCGCCCGGAATCTGTCCGAGGCGGAGGGGGAGCGGTTCGAGGTGGAGGACGAGGAGGCGGACCTGGAGCACGCGCGGGTGCCGGTGTCCGAGCTGGTGCGGGGGGTGCTGGCGGGCGAGCTGCATAACAACTGCCTTGTTGTGGGGGTGCTGTCTTTGGTTGCCGCGCGGGCGGGTGATGGGCTTGACGCGTTGCGTCCGGCGGGGGCGGCTTGGCCTGCGAGGCCGTTTGAGGTGTAGGCCGGGGGCTCTGTTCGGGCGCGGCGCCGTCGTGGCCGGTCGCGCCCGCGGCGGAGCCGCATATTGACACAGCCCCGCGCCCCTTCCACCGGCGCCGCTCGACCCCGAGTCCTACGATCTGTTGATCCGATCGGGCGACGTCCCGCCATGCCCGCCTCGCTCCGCCCGGAACGTAGCAGAGCGTGAACTAGGCTCTGATATACGCCCGAACCGGAGTCCCGGCGGGCTTGCGCGTGCGTGGGACGGGAGTGTGGCCCGTGACGGATCAGGTGGTGGACACAGGCGGCGTGCAGGTGTCGGCACGGACCTCCGACGGGAACCAATTCCTGGGCCGTACCCGCGAGTTGAAGGAGCTGCGCGCCGACATCGAGCGCGCGGGTCTGGACACCCTCTCCGGCCGCAAGGCGCCACGCGCGCGTGTGCTGCTCATCGCCGGCCGCCCCGGCTCGGGCCGCACCTCGCTCGCCGAGGAACTGGCACGCCAGGTCGGGGACGACTACCCCGACGGTGTCCTGCGCGCCCGGCTGACCGACCCCGACGGCACCCCCGTCCCCGTCGAGCGCACCGCTCGCGAACTGCTCGGCGCCCTGGACCGGCCGACCCCGCCCGGCGCCGCCGAGGACGACCTCACGGCGGCCCTGCGCGAGGCGCTCGCCGACCGCCGGGTCCTGCTGCTGCTCGACGACGCGGCCGAGGCCGGGCAGGTCGACGCGCTGCTGCCGGACACCCCCGAGTGCCTGGCCGTCGCCGTCTCCGGCGGACCGCTCACCGGCATCTCCGACGTCCGACCCTGCACGCTGGGCGGCCTCGACACCAAGTCGGCCGTGGAGCTGCTGTCGCGGCACGCCGGGTCGGTCCGTATCACGGTCGACCCGCGGGCCGCCGAGGGCCTCGTCGAGGTGTGCCAGGGGCAGCCGGCCGCGCTGATGCTGGCGGGCGGATGGCTCGCCGCCCGGCCCAAGGCCGCCGTGGCCGACCTCGCCAAACAGCTGCGCGCCGAGGGCGAGGAGGGCAGCCCGCTCAGCCGGGTCTTCCGCCTCGCCTACACCGGCCTGCCGACGCCCGCCGCCCGGATACTGCGGCTGCTCTCCCTCGCTCCCGGCGGCCTCGTCGACCCGCACACCGCCTCCGCGCTGGCCGGCTCCTCGGTGGACAGCGCCCACACCACGCTGGACGACTTCGTCGGCCTCGGCATGCTGCACGCCGTCGACTCGCCGCTGCCCCAGTACGAGGTCCCGGCCTGTCTGCACCCGCTCCTGAAGGCCCTCACCGAGACCCAGGACCGCCCCGGAGAGCTGCAGCTCGCCCGCGCCCGGATGCTGGAGCGCACCGTACGGCTGCTGCAGTCGTGCCGGGCGATCACGGAGACCGACAGCCCCGAGACCCGGCAGAAACTCCTCGGGATGCCCCGCGCCCTGCGCTTCCCCAACCCCCGCGCGGCCGCCGACTGGCTGAGCATCCGGGGGCCCGCCCTGCTGGCCTCGGCCCGCACGGCGGTCGCCGACGGCGAGCTGGACACCCTCGCGAGACGCCTTATGTCCCAGCTGGTCAGGGCGATGGTCGCGCACTTCGGCACCCAGGCCGCCGCCCCCGACCTGTACGACATCCACCGCCTCGTCCTCGATGTCGCCGAGCGCCGGAAACTGCCCCGCGAGAAGGCAGCGGCCCTGCTGAACCTCGGCGACATCGACGCCCGGACGGGGCGCACCCGGGCGGCATTGGTGCGATTTCGGGCTGCGCTGGATGCCGGACGGGAAGGAAATGACCCGTACGCGGCCGGTCGCGCGATGGAATCCGTAGGCGGCGCCCATCTGGAGCTCGGGGACTACGACCGGGCCGCCGACTGGTTCGGCCGCGCCCTCGCCCAGCGGCTGGCCCGGGCCGAGCGGGCCGACGCCGCCCGGCTGTACGGCCGTATCGCCGAGGCCCACACCTATGCGGGCCGGTACGGCGAGGCGCTGCGCAACTGGCGGGCCGCGGTCTCCGGGCACCGCAAGAACGGCGATGTCGCGGGCCATGCGCGGGCGTTGAGCGAGCTCGCCCGGGTCCAGGAGTACGCCGGGCGGCCCGAGGAGTCGCTGCGCACCTGCCAGGAGGCGGTGGACTGCGCGCGGCGCGCCGAGGACCCGCGGCTGCAGGGAGCCCTGTACATGCGGCTCGCCGACACCCTGGACCGTCTCGGTGATCCCGCGGCGGCGCAGCTGCACCGGGGCGCGGCCGAGCGGATGCTGGGGGAGGAGGCCGAGAGCCCAGATGTGGCCGGGTCTGGGCCCGAGCAAGAGGGTTTCGAGCCGGAGGGAGACCCTGGTGCCTGCGAAATCCGTAGCGCATCTCCAGAAGATTGATGCAATGAAAGGCTAGACAGCGAGAACACCTTCATTAGACTGGCTCTGCCGCACCTTCTCCTGCGGTGTCTCCTGGTGTGCCCTGCACGCCTGGGTATGTATGGAAATGCCCCCACACCCTCTGAGCCAAGGACCGTGATCGACGTGAAGGTCGGCATCCCCCGCGAGGTCAAGAACAACGAGTTCCGGGTGGCCATCACCCCCGCCGGCGTGCACGAGCTGGTGCGCCACGGCCACCAGGTGGTCATCGAGCAGGGCGCCGGTATCGGCTCGTCCATCCCGGACGAGGAGTACGTCGCCGCCGGCGCGCAGATCCTCGGCACCGCCGACGAGGTGTGGGCCACCGCCGACCTGCTGCTGAAGGTCAAGGAGCCCATCGCCGAGGAGTACCACCGGCTCCGCAAGGACCAGACGCTTTTCACCTATCTGCACCTGGCCGCCTCCAAGGAGTGCACGGACGCCCTCATCGAGTCCGGCACCACGGCCATCGCCTACGAGACCGTCGAGCTGCCCTCCCGGGCCCTGCCGCTGCTCGCCCCGATGTCCGAGGTCGCGGGCCGCCTCGCCCCGCAGGTCGGCGCCTACCACCTGATGGCCGCCAACGGTGGCCGCGGTGTGCTGCCCGGCGGTGTCCCGGGCGTGCTGGCCGGCAAGGCCGTCGTCATCGGCGGCGGCGTCTCCGGCTGGAACGCCGCGCAGATCGCCATCGGCATGGGCTTCCACGTCACCCTGCTCGACAAGGACATCAACAAGCTCAAGGAAGCCGACAAGGTCTTCGGCACCAAGATCCAGACCGTCGTCTCCAACGCCTTCGAGCTGGAGAAGGCCTGCCTGGAGGCCGACCTCGTCATCGGCGCCGTCCTCATCCCGGGCGCCAAGGCCCCGAAGCTGGTCACCAACGAGCTGGTCTCCCGTATGAAGCCGGGAAGTGTCCTTGTCGACATCGCGATCGACCAGGGCGGCTGCTTCGAGGACTCGCGTCCGACGACCCACGCCGAGCCGACCTTCCCGGTCCACAACTCGGTCTTCTACTGCGTCGCCAACATGCCCGGCGCCGTGCCCAACACCTCCACCTACGCGCTCACCAACGCCACGCTGCCCTACATCGTCGAGCTGGCCAACAAGGGCTGGGTCGAGGCGCTGCGCCGTGACGCAGCGCTGGCCAAGGGCCTCAACACGCATGACGGCAAGGTGGTTTACCGCGAGGTCGCGGAGGCGCACGGCCTGGAGCACGTGGAGCTCGCGACGCTGCTCGACTGAGCCGTTCGCAAGGCCGATCGGACGGTCGATCGGCTAAGTCACTTTCTGATAAAGGCGATACGTCAACACCAGTCGTCAACCGTACGCACCCGGCCGGACCTTGCCCGAAAAGGTCCGGCCGGATGTGTGTATGGTCACTTTGCGACTCTCGGTCAACTCGCCTCGAACGCAACCCTTCGACCGATTCGCACACCCTTGAAACCTGCCGTGCGACGGCCGTACGCCCTTGACAGCGGGATGTTTCATTGTCGACACATCTGCCCGGTCCGGCGGATTGTGTTGCTGCGAACGCCCGACACGCCATAGAGTCGCCGACTGTCGGCATGGTGCCACGCTGACCTGTCTAGAAATTTCCTGGTCACCAAGGAGGTAAGACGACTTGTGAATGAGTCGACATTTTCTCCCGGGGGTGGTCAACCAGGAATGCCGGTACGGGGCCAGGGTCCCGCGGGATTCGAGGCTGTCGGCTCCGTCGCGGTGCGCACCTTCGCAGCCCACCAGAGTCACCTGACACCACGGGTGACTCAGCCAGCACACATGAGCATGGATGGCCATCACGTGAACGCCATGGCCGGCGACGGAAGTGGCGCGCCCCACAACCAACTCGCCGACTACGACGAACTGCCCGAGGGGCACTTCTACGACCCCGACGCGGAGTACGAGCCAGACCCCGAGTACGCGGCCACGCTCGCGCCCGACGCTGCCCGGCAGCGCCGTGAGCGCGTCGGCCCGACCGGGCGTCCGCTGCCGTACTTCCCGATCCCGGGTCCACTCACCGACCACGGCCCCGCGAAGATCATCGCGATGTGCAACCAGAAGGGCGGCGTCGGCAAGACGACGTCGACCATCAACCTGGGTGCGGCACTCGCGGAATACGGACGCCGGGTCCTGCTCGTCGACTTCGACCCTCAGGGCGCGCTCTCGGTCGGCCTCGGCGTGAATCCGATGGAGCTCGACCTCACCGTCTACAACCTGCTCATGGAGCGGGGCATGTCGGCGGACGAGGTGCTCCTGAAGACGGCGGTCCCCAACATGGACCTGCTGCCCAGCAACATCGACCTGTCGGCCGCGGAGGTCCAGCTCGTCTCCGAGGTCGCGCGTGAGTCGACGCTCCAGCGCGCCCTGAAGCCGCTGCTGCCCGACTACGACTTCATCGTGATCGACTGTCAGCCCTCGCTCGGTCTGCTCACGGTCAACGCGCTGACGGCCGCCCACAAGGTGATCGTGCCGCTGGAGTGCGAGTTCTTCGCGCTGCGCGGTGTGGCGCTGCTGACCGAGACCATCGAGAAGGTCCAGGAGCGGCTCAACCCGGAGCTGGAGCTCGACGGGATCCTCGCCACGATGTACGACTCGCGCACGGTCCACAGCCGCGAGGTGCTGGCCCGTGTGGTCGAGGCGTTCGACGATCACGTCTACCACACGGTCATCGGGCGCACGGTCCGCTTCCCGGAGACCACGGTCGCCGGTGAGCCGATCACCACGTACGCCTCCAACTCCGTCGGTGCCGCCGCCTATCGCCAGCTCGCCAGGGAGGTGCTCGCCCGGTGTCACGCCGAGTGAGTCTGCCGGGGGCCGACGAACTGTTCCGTACGACAGGGGGTATGGCGCTCCAGCCGTCCACTCCCCGGCGCCCCGCCAACGGCGAGGCCCGGGTACCGGCTCCCGCGGGGGAGAGCGACGCGGCCGCCGCCGCGGAGGACGCACCGCAGTCGGTGCCCGCGCAGGGCGGTGACGGCGACGGCGCGGAGCATGTGGCGGCCGACGCGGAGTCCGCCGACGCCGGTGAGTCGCGCAGCCGGTCCGCGGAGCGCTCCGCTCGGCGTCAAGGGGCGCAGGAAGGTTCTGCCGGTACGACCACGGCTGCCTCCGGCGCTTCCCCCTCCGCCGCCTCTTCCTCCAATTCCGGTGCCGCATCGCGCAAGCGCGGTCGGTCCGCCTCGCGTCGGCCCAGTGGCCGCGAACGGCACGACGAGAAGATCACCGTGTATGTCTCGGCCGAGGAGCTCATGGATCTGGAGCATGCCCGTCTGGTGCTCCGGGGTGAGCACGGGCTGGCCGTCGACCGTGGGCGGATCGTGCGTGAGGCGGTGGCCGTGGTCCTCGCGGATCTGGAGAGCCGCGGAGACGCCAGCATCCTGGTACGACGGCTTCGCGGGCGGTAGCGGTAGCCTGCGGGGGCTATGACCTCGAACGACGTTCCCATCCGCGGCGCCGGTGCCTCCGGTGGCCGTCGGCGTGTGCTGGGGCGGGGGCCGGGCGCTCCGCGGGTCGAGCCGGTCCTGTCGCCTGCTGCGGAGGCGGAGCGCGAGTCGTCGGAGGGCGTTGCCGGGCCGTCGGCAGAGGAGTCAGCGGAATCGCCGGCCGACCGGGTAGCCGAGCCACCTGCCGCAGAGACGGCCACACCGCCCGCCGAAGGGGTAGCCGAGCCGCGCGCCGCAGAGGCCGTGGCGGGTGTCGCTGAGTCGCTCGCTGAAGTGGCCGCGACGGTCGTTCCCGATCCGTCCGTCGTGGAGGCAGCGGCGGCCATGGGCGATCTGTCCGCCGAGCAAGCCGCAGCGGGCCTTGCCGAGCCCCCCGCCCCCGACCCCGAAGACCCCGGTGACGGTGTCTTCAAAGTGCGGCTTTCCAACTTCGAGGGGCCTTTCGACCTCCTCCTCCAGTTGATCTCCAAGCACAAGCTCGATGTCACCGAAGTCGCGTTGTCCAAGGTGACCGATGAGTTCATGGCGCACATCCGGGCCATGGGGCCGGACTGGGATCTGGATGAGACGACCGAGTTTCTGGTCGTCGCGGCGACGCTGCTCGATCTGAAGGCGGCCCGGCTGCTGCCCTCCGCCGAGGTGGAGGACGAGGCGGACCTCGCGTTGCTGGAGGCGCGGGATCTGTTGTTCGCGCGGCTGCTGCAGTACCGGGCGTACAAGCAGATCGCCGATATCTTCAGCCGGCGGCTCGACGACGAGGCGCGGCGCTATCCGCGGACCGTCGGGCTCGAACCGCACCATGCCGAGCTGTTGCCCGAGGTCGTCATCAGCATCGGGGCGGAAGGATTCGCCAAGCTCGCGGTGAAGGCGATGCAGCCCAAGCCGAAGCCACAGGTCTACGTCGATCACATCCACGCGCCGCTGGTCAGCGTGCAGGAGCAGGCCGGGATCGTCGTCGCGCGGCTGAAGGAGCTCGGGGAGGCCAGCTTCAGGGACCTGGTCCGGGACACCGACGACACCCTCACCGTCGTAGCGCGATTCCTGGCGCTGCTGGAGCTGTATCGGGAGAAGGCCGTGGCCCTCGACCAGGAGATCGCCCTGGGGGAGCTGGTCGTGCGGTGGACCGGTGGGGACGGGGATGACGCGCCCCAGGTGACCGATGAGTTCGACCGGCCGCCCGAGCTGCCGAAGGAGGAGGAGAAGGCGTGAGTGAGGAGACCACCGAGCTTCCGGCCGGGCTGCGCGGCGTCGCGGACCTCGATCTCAAGCCCGCCCTGGAGGCGATGCTGATGGTCGTGGACGAGCCCGCGACCGAGGAGCACCTCGCGAAGCTCCTGGAGCGGCCCAAGCGGCAGATCGCCAGGGCCCTGAGGGAACTCGCTGACGAGTACCTCACACAGGGCCGTGGCTTCGAGCTTCGGTTCGTCGCCGGTGGCTGGCGTTTCTACACCCGGCCCGAGTACGCAGCGGCCGTGGAGCGTCTCGTCCTGGAGGGGCAGACCGCGCGGCTCACCCAGGCCGCTCTGGAGACCCTCGCCGTCGTCGCGTACCGCCAGCCGGTCAGCCGTAGCCGGGTCTCCGCCGTGCGCGGAGTGAACTGCGACGGCGTGATGCGCACCCTCCTTCAGCGCGGGCTGATCGAGGAGGAGGGCACGGAACCCGAAACAGGTGCGATCCTGTACAGGACGACGAACTACTTCCTGGAGCGGATGGGCCTGCGCGGTCTGGACGAGCTCCCGGAGCTCGCGCCCTTCCTCCCGGAGGCGGAGGCGATCGAGGCCGAGACCCAGGAGGGCGTACCGTCGTTCGATCCGGACGCTCCGGATTCCGAGGACGCAGACGACAACTAGACGGAAATTTGATGCGAAGCAGCAGCGGCAGGAACAGCAGCGGAAACAACGGCGGGAGCCGTGGTGGCAACAGCGGCGGCCGCGGCGGGAGCAGTGGGGGCCGCGGTAACTACCGTGGCGCCGGCAATGCCCGCGACGACAAGCAGGGCGGCCGACCGAGGAAGCCCCGCCCCGAGGAGCGCCGCTACGACGTGGGCCCCGGCGCCTCCCCGGACGGCCCGAAGTCGGGGCGCGGTGCCTCGGCGCGCGGTGGCGCGAAGGGCGGGCCCCGGCAGGGCCAGGGCACCGGTCGGGGCCGTTCGGTTCCGGCGACCTCCCGTGAGTACGACGCGCGGGCCGAGGAGCGCAACCGCGAGCGCTACGCCGGCAAGAAGGACGTCAAGCTCCCCAAGACCTTCCCGGGCGCCGAGCAGGAGGGCGAGCGGCTGCAGAAGGTGCTCGCGCGGGCCGGTTACGGTTCCCGGCGCGCCTGCGAGGAGCTGATCGAGGACGCGCGGGTCGAGGTCAACGGCGAGATCGTGCTGGAGCAGGGGCTGCGCGTCGACCCCGAGAAGGACGAGATCAAGGTCGACGGGCTGACCGTCGCCACGCAGTCGTACCAGTTCTTCTCGCTCAACAAGCCCGCCGGTGTCGTCTCCACCATGGAGGATCCCGAGGGGCGGCAGTGCCTGGGCGACTACGTCACCAACCGTGAGACCCGGCTCTTCCACGTCGGGCGGCTCGACACCGAGACCGAGGGCGTCATCCTGCTCACCAACCACGGTGAGCTGGCCCATCGCCTCACCCACCCCAAGTACGGCGTGAAGAAGACCTACCTCGCGCACATCGTCGGCCCGATCCCGCGCGACCTGGGCAAGAAGCTCAAGGACGGCATCCAGCTGGAGGACGGCTACGCGCGCGCGGACCACTTCCGGGTCGTCGAGCAGACCGGAAAGAACTACCTGGTCGAGGTCACCCTGCACGAGGGCCGCAAGCACATCGTGCGCCGCATGCTCGCCGAGGCCGGGTTCCCCGTCGACAAGCTGGTGCGCGTCTCCTTCGGGCCGATCACCCTGGGCGACCAGAAGTCGGGCTGGCTGCGCCGGCTGTCCAACACCGAGGTCGGGATGCTGATGCAGGAAGTCGATCTGTAGACACCCGACTGTCTCGGCCGGTTCCGGAATCGCTCCGGGGCCGGCCGATTCGTTTTCGCCGCTCCGCCAGTCTGTATGAGTGACGGAGGGAGCGGGGATGGGTGCGACCACTGTGGACCGCGACGAGTTCGTACGGCTGACCGACCCGTACCGGCGGGAGCTGCTCGCGCACTGCTACCGGATGCTGGGCTCGGTCGACGAGGCCGAGGATCTGGTGCAGGAGACGTATCTGCGGGCCTGGCGGTCCTACGACGGCTACGAGGGCCGGGCGTCCTTGCGGACCTGGCTGCACCGGATCGCCACCAACACGTGTCTGACGGCCCTGGAGGGGCGCGCGCGACGTCCGCTGCCCTCGGGGCTCGGCGGGCCCGCAGAGGCGCCCGAGGAGCCGCTGACGGCCCCTGTGACGGACGTTCCGTGGCTCCAGCCGCTGCCCGACACGCTGATCGACCCGGCGAGCGTCGTCGCAGCGCGGGGCAGTCTGCGCCTCGCACTGGTCGCGGCGCTGCAGAATCTGCCCGCGCGGCAGCGGGCCGTACTGATCCTGCGGGACGTGCTGGCGTGGCGGGCGACCGAGGTGGCCGCGCTGCTCGGCACCTCCACTGCGGCCGTGAAGAGCAGCCTCCAACGCGCGCGTGCCCGCCTCGACGAGCTGGCGCCGGACGAGGACCTGGTCGAGGAGCCGGAGGGCGCCGCCGACCGCGAGGTGCTCGACCGCTATGTGGCCGCCTTCGAGAACGCCGACCTGGACTCCCTGATCGGCCTCCTCCAGGACGGCGTCGAACTGGAGATGCCGCCCTTCCTGGAGTGGTACCGCGGCAAGAAGGACGTGCTGTGCTTCCTGCACGCAGGTGTGCACGAGACGGGCGCCCTGCGGATGCTGCCCATTCGCGCGAACGGGCAGCCGGCCGTCGCGATGTACGTACGCGAGGAGGACGGGGTCTTCCGGGGGCACTCCGTGCAGGTGCTGACCGTGGTGGACGGTTCCCTGGCCCGCATCACGGCCTTCCTCGATCCGGCCGTGCTGGTCCGGTTCGGACTGTCGAAGGAGCTGCCGTGAACTCCGGGGAGCTGCTGGAGCGCTCGCTCGCCTATGCGCTGGGCAGCGTCGCCGAGGTCGGGTCGGCGAGCCCGGGGCGGGCGACGCCGTGCGCCGAGTGGGACCTGGGGGAGCTGCTGGCGCACCTCGACGACTCGCTGGAGGCGCTCTACGAGGGGCTGACCGGCGGGCGGATCGATCTGCTCCCGCGTGCCGACCGCGTCTGCGGCTTCCGTACGCGCGCGTGCGCGGTGCTCGGCGCCTGGGCCGCCGGGCCGCCACACACGACCCTGGTGGGCGAACGGCCGCTGGATGTACGGGTGATGGGGGCCGTGGGGGCGGTGGAGATAGCCGTGCACGGGTGGGACGTGGCGCAAGCCTGCGGCCTGCCCAGGCCCCTTCCCGTCCCGCTCGCGGCCGAGTTGCTGAGCGTCGCCCGGTGTGTGGTGGCGGAGGAGGACCGGGGGGTGCGGTTCGGCGCGCCGGTCGACGTGCCGCCACGCGCGCGTGCCGATGTGCGGCTGCTGGCCTTCCTGGGCCGCCGCGATTCCTTTCCGGGGTGAGCCGGGTCTGCCTTCCGTGAGTGACCGTCGTGATCTCACGGAAGGCAGCACCATGACCGAGACCCTCAAAGCCCCCCTCCGCACACCACCCCCCGCCGAACATGCGCCACGCCGCGTGTGGACCGTCGCCCTCGCCGGGCTCGGCGCGCTGCTGTGCTCCCTCGACGTCGTGGTCGTCGCCACCGCGCTGCCCGCCCTGCGGGCCGACTTCGGGGCGAGCTTGTCCCAGCTGGAATGGACGATCAACGCCTACAACCTCGTCTTCGCCTGTCTCACCCTGACCGGCGCCGCGCTCGGGGACCGGTTCGGGCGGCGCCGGATGTACGTCGTGGGCCTCGCCGTCTTCACGCTGGCCTCGGCCGCCGCGGCCCTCGCCCAGGGCCCGGGCCAGCTCATCGGCGCACGCGTCATCCAGGGCGCCGGGGCCGCCGTACTGCTGCCGCTCACCCTGACCCTGATCAGCGAGGCGTTCCCGGCCGAGAAGCGGGGCGTCGCCATCGGGATGTGGGGCGGGGTCACCGGACTCGGGGTGGCCGCCGGGCCGGTGCTCGGCGGGGCCGTCACCGAAGGGCTGTCCTGGCAGTGGATCTTCTGGCTGAACGTGCCCATCGGGCTCGCCATGCTGCCGCTCGCCGCGACCAAGCTGCGTGAGAGCTACGGCACCCGCCCCCAACTCGACCTGATCGGACTGGCGTTGGCGGCCCTGGGCCTGACCGGCCTCGCCTGGGCGCCGGTGCGGGCGCCCGAGGTCGGCTGGGGGAGCGCCGAGGTGCTGGCCGCGCTGGCGGTCGGGGTGGTGTTCGTCGCAGCCTTCCTGGGCTGGGAGCGCAAGGGGGCCCGCTATCCGATGCTGCCCCTGTCGCACTTCCGGCGGCGCGGCTTCTCCACCGCCAACGCCTCCGCCTTCCTGCTCTTCGCCTCGCTGCTCGGCGCCCTGTTCATGATCACGCAGCTCTTCCAGCTCGGCCTCGGCTACTCCCCGCTGGAGGCGGGCGTCCGGATCCTCGTCTGGAACGCCACGCCCCTGCTGATCGCACCGATCGCCGGGGCGCTGGCCGACCGGTTCGGGAACCGGCCGTTCATGCTGGGCGGCCTGCTGCTCCAGGCGACCGGCCTCGCCCTGCTGGCCGGACAGCTGGAACCCGGCGTCGGATACGGCAGCCTCGTCCTCCCGCTGATCGTCGCGGGCGTCGGCATCTCCATGGTCTTCCCGAGCGTGGCCAACGCCGTGACCTCGTCCGTCCCGCTGGGCGACGCGGGTGTCGCGGCCGGCGTCAACAACGCCCTGCGCGAACTCGGCGGCGTCTTCGGGGTCGCCATCGCCGCGGCCGTGTTCACGACGTACGGCGGCTATGGCTCACCGGAGGCGTTCATCGACGGCGCCGGGGCGGCGCTGTGGGTGAGCGCGGGCGCGGCGGCCGTGGGGGCGGCGGTGGCGGCGTTCGCACCGCGTCGGGCCTAGGGGTTGTGGCCGGGGCCCACCTTCTTTATAGTCGTAGTGACTATTAAGGGGGTGGGTCCACATGGCCGAGATGGACGGGACGTACGCGTACGACAAGTACGCCCATGAACCCTTCGCCGTCACCGCCGACCTCGCCGTCCTCACGATCCTCGACGGCGTCCTGCACGTCCTGCTCGTCGAGCGCGGACAGGAGCCCTTCAAGGGGCACTGGGCGCTGCCCGGCGGCTTCGTGCAGCCGGACGAGTCGGCGGAGACGGCCGCCCGGCGCGAACTCGCCGAGGAGACCGGCCTGTCGGACGTCTCCGGGCTGCACCTGGAGCAACTGCGCACCTACAGCGAACCCGGCCGCGACCCCCGGATGCGGGTCGTGACCGTCGCCTTCACCGCCCTGCTGCCCCACCCTCCCCCAGACTCCCTCCGGGGGGACCCCCACCTCGCTTCGCTCGAACCGCACGGCGGCAGCGACGCCGCACAGGCCCGCTGGGTGCCGTACGACAAGGCGGGCCCGCTCGCCTTCGACCACGACCGCATCCTGGCCGACGCGCAGGAACGGGTCGGCGCCAAGCTCGAATACACCTGTCTCGCCACCGCCTTCTGCCCGCCCGAGTTCACCCTCGGCGAGTTGCAGCACGTGTACGAGGTGGTGTGGGGCACCGCCCTGGACCGGCCCAACTTCCGCCGGAAGGTGCTCGCCACGCCGGGCTTCGTGGCACCCGTGCCCGGCGCCGCCCGGCTCACCGGCGGGCGCGGCAAGCCGGCCGCGCTGTACCGCGCGGGTACCGCCACCGCCCTCCACCCGCCCCTGCTCCGGCCGACCCCGGAAGGACACCCCGCATGACCACCACCACCGTCCGCAAGCGCGCCGCCACCGGCTCCCTGCTCGGCCTCGCCCTCGGGGACGCGCTCGGCTTCCCGACCGAGTTCAACGACGTGCCGTCGATCCTCGCCAAGTGCGGGCCATGGCGCGAGATGGAGCTGCCGACGCCGGCGATCGTCACCGACGACACCCAGATGACGCTGGCGCTGGGGAAGGGGCTGAGGACGGCGATGGACCGGGGTGTGCTCGGGCCGAAGCGGCTGGAGCGGCCGGTGCGCGAGGAGTTCGTGGACTGGTACCAGTCACCGGAGAACAACCGCGCGCCGGGCCGGACCTGTCTGGTCGCCTGCAATCTGCTCAAGGATGAGAACCGGCCCTGGCAGGACGCCAGCCAGATCAACTCCAAGGGCTGCGGCGCCAACATGCGTGTCGCGCCGATCGGGCTCGTCCCCGGTCTCAGCGACGAACAGCGCGCGGGCGCCGCCCAGTTGCAGTCCGCGCTCACCCACGGCCATCCGACGGCGCTCGCGGCGTCCGACCTGACCGCACACGCCGTACGCCTCCTCGCCCAGGGCGCCGAGCCGACCGGGCTGGTCGGGCTGCTGCGGTCGTACGCCTACGAGAACCGCACCCACTACCACGAGCGCTGGCTCGGCGATCTGTGGACCCGTAGCCAGGACCCGTCGGCCGAGCACTTCATCGCGCGCGGCTGGGACGAGTGCCTGGGTGTCCTGGACCGCCTCCAGGAGGCCGTGCGCACCGCGTCGCCCGAGACCGACCCGTGCCTGGCGACCGGCGAGGGCTGGATCGCGGAAGAGGCCATGGCGAGCGGGCTGCTGTGCTTCCTGTGGTTCGTCGACGAGCCGCTGACGGCCCTGCGCCGGGCCGCCTGTACGTCCGGGGACTCCGACTCCATCGCCTGTCTGGCCGGCGCGTTCGCGGGCGCCTGCCTGGGCGCGGACGCCTGGCCGACCGAGTGGGCGGACCGGATCGAGTACCAGGGCGACCTGATGACCCTCGGGGCGCTCTGGGACGCTTGAGCGATGATCGACGCCCTGGACATCGACCTCGCGCCCGTAGTCGCCGAACAGCCAGACCCGCTGCTGTTCGCGACAGTCTCCGGCGCACACCTGTACGGCTTCCCGTCGCGCGACTCGGACGTCGACCTGCGCGGCGTCCATCTGCTGCCGGTCGCCGACCTCGTCGGGCTGCGGGAACCGGACGAGACGCGCTCGCGGATGTGGGACCGGGACGGCGTCGAGATGGACCTGGTCACCCACGACCTGCGCAAGTTCGTACGGCTGATGCTGCGCCGCAACGGCTACGTCCTGGAGCAGTTGCTCTCCCCGCTCGTCGTGCACACCACCGACGCCCACCGGGAGCTGGCAGGCCTCGCCCCGGGTGTCCTGACCGGCCACCACGCCCATCACTATCGAGGATTCGCGGGCACGCAGTGGCGGCTGTTCGAGAAGACCGGCGAACTCAAGCCGCTGCTCTACACCTTCCGGGCGCTGCTCACCGGGGTGCATCTGATGCGCAGCGGTGAGGTGCAGGCGCATCTGCCCACGCTGATCGGCGAGGTCGACGCGCCCGGCTATCTGCCGGAGCTGATCGTGGCCAAGGCTGAGCGGGAGCACGGGGCCGCCGATGTCGACCACGCGCGCGTGGCGGCCGACGTGGAGCGGCTGCACGGCGTGCTGGACGAGGCGCAGGCCGCCTCAGCCCTGCCCGACGCCCCCGATGCCCATGCCGCCCTGCACGCCTTCGTCGTACGGGTCCGGCTGGAGGGCTGAGGCGCGGCGGACCCGGACGAGGAAGTCCTCCACGCGGCGCCGGTCCGGCTCGGCCGGGAGAGGGCTCGCGTGCACGGTCTCCTCCGCCTCGCCCGCCAGGCGGGTCATCCGGGACTCCACCTCCGGCCAGGGCACCTCGCCGCGCTTGACCTCCAGCAGTTGCTCGCGCCGGTCGCCGACGTCGATCGTCAGATGCCCGGTGCGCAGCAGGTCGCGGGCGCTCGCCAGGAGGCGCAGGAGGTGCATCGCGTGCTTCCAGCGCGGGGCGCCGTGCACGCGGACGTCGGCCTCCAGCTTCTTGCGCTGACCGAGCGCGTAGCGCGTGAACGTCTCGTACGCCTGGCGGGACAGGAAGGCCTCGCGCAGGGCCAGCAGCTCACGGCCGGTGTCGTCGACGTACTCCACGAAGGGGGAGTGCAGGCACTCCAGGATGTTCGGGTTGGCGCGCAGGGCCAGCTCGCAGAAGCGCTCCAGCTCCCAGCTGAACTGCTCCTCAAGGGGCCCTTCGACATGCGTCGGCGGCTTCTCGAAGCGCCAGAAGAGGGGCGTGGGGGCGAGGAACACGCCCCGGCGGTCGGTGTCGCTGTCGTCCGTCGCCAGACCGAAGGCGCGCGAACCCATCACACAGGCGTAGATCGTGTGGTCGCGCACCAGGGTCTCGGGGAGCATGCCCCGGAGCGTACGCGGCGGATCACGCCAGACGGATCGAATTTCCGTCCACGGTGATCTTCTTCTCCGGCAGCGGCCTCGGCGCCGGAGGGTGGGCCACCGAACCGTCCGCGATGTGGTACTTGCTGCCGTGGCAGGGGCAGTTGATCGTGCCGTCCTCGACCGTGGAGACCGTGCACTGCTGATGGGTGCAGATGGCGGAGAACGCCTTGAACTCGCCGGCCTTCGGCTGGGTCACCACCACCTCCTCGTCCGCGAAGATCTTGCCGCCGCCCACCGGGATGTCGGTGGTGGTGGCCAGCTGCTGGCCGGGGGTGAGGCTGGCGGCCGAGCCGCCGTCGCCGCCGGAATCGCCACAGCCCGCGACGAGCGCCGCCGCGCCTGTCGCGCCCGTCGCGATGAGGATCGTGCGCCGCGTCGGACGGTTGGTCATGTCGTCACTCCGAACGTGCGGAAGAACCAGAGGGCGGATGTGAGCCAGATGATCGTGAGTGCGGTGAGGACCAGACCGCCGACGATCGGCAGCAGCCAGCCCGGGAGTCGCTCCGAGCGGAGCAACAGCATCTTCGCACTGAATGCACCGAAGAAGAAGCAACCCAGGATGGAGTGCAGTAAAACGCGCGAATCGTATGTCTGGTAGCCCAGCGCGTACAGACAGTGCACCGCCACCGGGACGGAGAGCAGGAACGCCACACGGCCCGACCAGCGGTGCAGCGCGGACGACCAGGCCGGCCCCGGCAGCCTGCCGTACAGCATCAGCGCCGAGACCAGCTGGACCAGCGCGAAGAACACCGCCGCCGTCGCCAGCCAGGACTTCAACGCGATCGTGCTGCTGAACCCGGCGAGGTTGAAGACCGTCCCGGCGGGGTCATGGACCTTGCCGTACGCCCCGAGAGCGACCGCGACCGCGCCGGCGACCAGGGCCGGGATCAGATAGCGGGCCGCGCCCGGGCGGCGGTGGCCGGGCCCCGGGGACGGGAAGTCCTGGGTGACGGCGTTCGGGTCGACGGTCATGATCGACTCCCGGGGGTCAAGGTGTGGCGGGGCGGGCCGTGAGGCGCTGTCCGTCGACCGTCACCGCGCCGGTGCCCGGGTCGAGCCGCGGGGCGGGTGCGGGGCGGCCGTCGCGGGTGAGGATGCCGACCTGACCGCCGTCCGGCTGCACGATCCAGCCGCCGTCGGTCTCGGTGCCGTTGACGGTGGCGGTGGCCCGGTACAGACCGGCCGGCTTCGTCGTCCGGTCGGCGGTGAAGGCCTGGCTCCCGCCGCCGACGTCGACCGTGCCGCGAATCCGGTTGCCCTCCTTGAGGGCGCCGTTCAGCACGGAGCCGTCCTCGGCGGTCAGGCGCATGGTCCCGTCGTCGTTCACGTCACCCTTCAGCCACGCCTCCTCGGCGCGGCCGTCGCAGTAGTACGCGAGGGCCTTTCCGCCGCGCAGGGTCACGGCCACGGAGGCGGAGTCGTCGTCGGTGCGGCCGGTGTAGCGGGCGTCGGGGATCGGGGTCTTCGAGGGCGACGGTGACGGGGCCGGGGACGACTTCGGAGTCGGAGTCGGGGTCGCGGTCGTCGGCGGTGATGACGACGCGTTTCTCGTCCCCGTCGTCGCGTTGAGCGACAGCATGAACACACCGACCAACAGTCCCGCGAGCAAGGTGAGCAAGGGTCCGGGACGCTTCATGAGGCCTCCCCCGAGGCGAGCTTGACGCCCATGAGAGCGGAGCCATGGCCCGCCGTCCAGAGGCGCACGGTGGCGTTCGCGGTCCGGTAGCGAAATCGGGATGGACGGGTGACATTGACCCAAAGCCGACCGTCCGGGGCCCGGGGTGTCTCAGCGGGCGGGCGACCCGCGTCCCCCGCACCCGGGCTGACTAGGCTGGACAGTCGCAGAGCCGATCCGTACATCAGCAAGGAGCAGCGTCGTGGCGGTACGAGCGGTCCGGGGGGCCGTCCAACTGGAGCGGGACGAGGCCGGCCACATGGACGAGCAGGTCGGGGCCCTGCTCACCACGATCCTGGAGCGCAACGGCCTGGGCGTGGACGACCTGATCAGCATCTGGTTCACGGCCACGCCCGATCTGCACAGCGACTTCCCGGCGGCCGCCGCCCGCAAGCTCGGCATCGTCGACGTACCGCTGATCTGCGCCCAGGAACTCGACATCCAGGGCGCCATGCCCCGGGTGGTCCGCGTCCTCGCGCACATCGAGTCCGACCGGCCCCGCGCCGACATCGCGCATGTCTACCTCGGTACCGCCGCCGCCCTGCGCAAGGACATCGCCCAGTGAGAACCGCACTCGTCATCGGCACCGGCCTCATCGGTACGTCCGCCGCGCTCGCCCTGTCCCAGCGGGGCGTCGTCGTCCACCTCGCCGACCACGACCCCGAGCAGGCCCGTACGGCGGCCGCGCTCGGCGCCGGCACCGACGAGGCGCCCGAGCGGCCCGTCGACCTCGCGATCGTCGCCGCCCCGCCCGCGCACGTCGCCGGGGTGCTCGCCGACGCCATGCGCCGGGGCGTGGCCCGCGGCTACCTCGACGTGGCCAGCGTCAAGGGCGGACCGCGCCGCGAACTGGAGGCGCTCGGGCTCGACCTGTCGTCGTACATCGGCACGCATCCCATGTCGGGCCGCGAGAAGTCCGGCCCGCTGGCCGCGAGCGGCGACCTCTTCGAGGGCCGCCCCTGGGTGCTCACCCCCACCCGCGACACCGACACCGAGGTGCTGAACCTCGCCCTGGAACTGGTCTCGCACTGCCGTGCCGTGCCGGTGGTCATGGACGCCGACGCCCACGACCGCGCGGTCGCCCTGGTGTCCCACATGCCCCATCTGATGGCCAGCATGGTCGCCGCGCGGCTGGAGAGCGCCGAGGAGACGGCCGTACGGCTGTGCGGCCAGGGCATTCGCGATGTGACCCGGATCGCCGGCTCCGACCCCCGGATGTGGATCGACATCCTCTCCGCTAACCCAGGCCCCGTCGCCGACCTCCTCGGCGATGTCGCCGCCGACCTGGAGGAGACGGTGCGGGCGCTGCGCGCGCTGCAGTCGTCCGACGAGGCCAAGCGGGGCGAGGGCACCGCCGGGATCGAGGACATGCTGCGGCGCGGGAACGCCGGCCAGGTGCGGGTGCCCGGCAAGCACGGGGCCGCCCCGCGGGTCTACGAGGTCGTCGCCGTACTCATCGACGACCAGCCGGGACAGCTGGCGCGGATCTTCGCCGACGCCGGCCGGGCCGGGGTCAACATCGAGGACGTGCGGATCGAGCACGCCACGGGGCAGCAGGCCGGTCTGGTCCAGCTGATGGTGGAGCCGAAGGCGGCGCCGGTGCTGTCGGCGTCGTTGCGGGAGCGGGGCTGGGCGATCCGGCAGTAGGGCCCTGAACAGTGCGCGGCCGGACGAGTGACGGGAGCCCGGTAACCTTGTGCGGGGCGCCCTCGCGTCCCCACACTCCCGCCTCACCGCACCAGGAAGGTGTCCCCCCGTGGAAAACGGTGCCGCCAAGCCCGTGATTGTCGCCATCGACGGCCCCTCCGGCACTGGCAAGTCGAGCACGTCGAAGGCCGTCGCCGCGCAGCTCGGGCTGAGCTACCTCGACACCGGCGCCCAGTACCGGGCGATCACCTGGTGGATGGTGAGCAACGGCATCGACATCGAGGACCCGACCGCGATCGCGGCCGTCGCCGCCAAGCCGGAGATCATCTCCGGCACCGACCCGGCGAACCCCACGATCAGCGTCGACGGCACCGATGTGGCCGGCCCGATCCGCACCCAGGAGGTCACCTCCAAGGTCAGCGCGGTCAGCGCGGTGCCCGAGGTCCGGGCCCGGATCACCGAGCTCCAGCGCACGCTGGCCACCTCCGCCGAGTACGGCATCGTCGTCGAGGGCCGCGACATCGGTACGACCGTGCTGCCCGACGCCGACCTGAAGATCTTCCTCACCGCCTCCGCGGAGGCCCGCGCGGCCCGGCGCAGCGGTGAGCTCAAGGGCGCCGACGTCAACGCCACCCGTGAGGCCCTGATCAAGCGTGACGCGGCCGACTCCAGCCGCAAGACCTCGCCGCTCGCCAAGGCGGACGACGCGGTCGAGGTGGACACCACCGCGCTGACGCTGCCGCAGGTCATCGAGTGCGTCGTGACGCTCGTCGAGGAGAAGCGAGCCGCGAAGTGAGCCTTCCGTCAGAGCGGGGTGCCGACATCGGGCGGCGCATCGGCGTCGGCCTGATGTACGGGCTGTGGCGGCCGCGGGTCCTGGGTGCCTGGAAGGTGCCCGCGACCGGGCCGCTGATCCTCGCGGTCAACCACAGCCACAACATCGACGGGCCGATGGTGATGGGCGTGGCACCCCGGCCGGTGCACTTCCTGATCAAGAGGGAAGCCTTCGTCGGCCCGCTCGACCCCTTCCTGACCGGCATCGGCCAGCTCAAGGTGGACCGGCACTCCGCCGACCGCACCGCCATCACACAGGCCCTCGACGTCCTGAAGAACGGCGGCGTCCTCGGCATATTTCCCGAGGGCACCCGCGGCGAGGGCGACTTCGCCTCGCTGCGCGCCGGGCTCTCCTACTTCGCCGTGCGCGGCGGCGCCCCGATCGTCCCGGTCGCGGTGCTGGGAAGTTCCGAGAAGCGCGGACGGTTGGTCAAGGGGCTGCCTCCGTTGCGGCACCGGGTCGATGTCGTCTTCGGCGAGCCTTTCGACGCGGGCGACGGCAGCGGGCGGCGCACGCGCAGGGCGCTGGACGAGGCGACCGTGCGCATCCAGAAGCAGCTCACCGAGCACCTGGAAAACGCCAGGCGGCTGACCGGCCGCTAGGCGACACTGAGTAGTGGATCAGCCGGGAGAAACCGGGCGTTCCACCGATCACCACGATGAACGACGAGGTACGGACTTCATGAACGACCACATCCACTCCGAGGGCTCGGGCGGGGAGCACGACCACGGAGAGCTTGGCGACGCCGAGTACGCGGAGTTCATGGAGCTCGCCGCGGAAGAGGGCTTCGACCTCGAGGACGTCGAGGGCGCCATCGAGGCGGCAGGCCACGGCCCGCTGCCCGTCCTCGCCGTCGTCGGGCGGCCCAATGTCGGCAAGTCGACTCTCGTCAACCGCATCATCGGGCGCCGCGAGGCCGTCGTCGAGGACAAGCCCGGCGTCACCCGCGACCGCGTGACCTACGAGGCCGAGTGGGCGGGCCGCCGCTTCAAGGTCGTCGACACCGGCGGCTGGGAGCAGGACGTCTTCGGCATCGACGCCTCCGTCGCAGCGCAGGCCGAGTTCGCGATCGAGGCCGCCGACGCCGTCGTGTTCGTCGTCGACGCCAAGGTGGGCGCCACCGACACCGACGAGGCGGTCGTACGACTGCTGCGCAAGGCCGGCAAGCCCGTGGTGCTGTGCGCCAACAAGGTCGACGGCCCCAGCGGCGAGGCGGACGCCTCCTACCTGTGGTCCCTCGGCCTCGGCGAGCCGCACCCGGTCTCCGCGCTGCACGGCCGTGGCACCGGCGACATGCTGGACGCCGTCCTGGAGGCGCTGCCGGAGGCGCCCCAGCAGACCTTCGGCAGCGCCGGGATCGGCGGCCCCCGCCGGATCGCGCTCATCGGCCGCCCGAACGTCGGCAAGTCCTCCCTGCTGAACAAGGTGGCGGGGGAGGAGCGCGTCGTCGTCAACGAACTGGCCGGCACCACCCGTGACCCGGTCGACGAGCTCATCGAACTGGGCGGCGTGACCTGGAAGTTCGTCGACACCGCGGGCATCCGCAAGCGCGTCCACCTCCAGCAGGGTGCCGACTACTACGCCTCGCTGCGCACCGCGGCCGCCGTGGAGAAGGCCGAGGTGGCCGTCATCCTCATCGACGCCTCCGAGTCCATCTCCGTGCAGGACCAGCGGATCGTCACCATGGCCGTCGAGGCCGGCCGTGCCATGGTCATCGCCTACAACAAGTGGGACACCCTCGACGAGGAGCGCCGCTACTACCTGGAGCGGGAGATCGAGACCGAGTTCGGGCAGGTCGCCTGGGCGCCCCGGGTGAATGTCTCGGCGCAGACCGGACGCCACATGGAGAAGCTGGTCCCGGCGATCGAGACGGCCCTCGCCGGCTGGGAGACCCGGGTCCCCACCGGCCGGCTGAACGCCTTCCTCGGTGAGCTGGTCGCCGCCCACCCCCACCCGATCCGCGGCGGCAAGCAGCCCCGCATCCTGTTCGGCACCCAGGCGGGCACCAAGCCGCCGAGGTTCGTGCTCTTCGCCTCCGGCTTCATCGAGGCGGGCTACCGCCGCTTCATCGAACGCCGGCTGCGCGAGCAGTTCGGCTTCGAGGGCACGCCGATCCATCTCTCGGTGCGGGTGCGCGAGAAGCGCGGCAAGAAGAAGTAACGGACACACGACGAAGGGGCGGCCCGTGGCGGGCCGCCCCTTCGTCGTGTGTGCTCAGCCCCGGCGCGCCGGCGGCAGCGCGGCCGGGACATGGTGCATCCCCGTGCCCTGCGGACCGATGTGCCCCACGCGCTGCCACTGCGGCTGCTGACCACCGCTGCCGTTGCGGGCGCTGTGCGCCCCCGCGCTGTAGGCGCTGTACGAACTGCTGAACGACCCCGGGCGATGGCCGCCGTACGAGCCCGTACTCCGCTGGATGTTCCCGAACGCGATGAACCCCAGGTCCTCCTCACCACTGCGATCACCCGGCAGCGAACGGAAGGACTTGACGTACTCGGCGTAGAGCGCGTCGTAGATCGGCGTGGGCGATGGCCCGCCCTGAAGGCGGGGAACGTCGTATGCATGCACGTATGTCCAAACGACGTCAGGCTTCATGGGATGCGGTTCGGCGGCATGCCTTTAGGGGCGCGGGGCCGCGCCGGTGTGCCGCTCCGCCGCATGGGTGCGATCACGTGCCCGCGAGGGGCAGTGCCGCTCCGACCAGCTTCCCGTTCGCCGCGGCCTTGTCCAGCGCCTCCCGGAGCAGGTCCTCCCTGGGCTGGCGGCCGATGGAGCCCACGGGTGCCGCGAACATCAGTACCTGCTGGTGCTTGTTGGCCGCCGCGCGCCACCCGTCGGTCACCAGCAGCGGCTGATGCGCCTGCCACCACGCGACCGGCTGCCCCCCGTTCGGCCCCGGTTGCAGCACCGCGTGCAGCTGCCCCATGGCCAGCAGCACCGACCAGCCGTGCAGCACCGGCGGCACATCGGCCAGCTCGGTCACCGGCATGAACCCCTGTTCGATGAGCAGCGGCAGGAAGTCGTCCCCGGCGCCGATCGCGCCGGGCCGCACGATGGGGCCGGTCGGCTCGACGACGAGCGCGGGGTGCAACTCCCCGGCGATCAGCACCAGTCCGCTGGTCACCCCGAGCACGGCCTGCTCGGGCACGATCTTGTCCGGCTCCAGGTCGACCGTGTCCCCGGTGATGGACTTCACGGCGCCCTGCAGCTGCTCCTCGGTGACCTGGACGACCTGCGACGGAAGGCACGTGGCGTGGGCGAAGGCGAGGACGGCGGTCTCGTCCCCGATGAACAGGACGGTGCTGGTGCGTTCCTGCTCGGAATCGCCCGGGGTGCGGCAGGACGTGCAGTCGTAACTGCCGGGGGAGTTCTCTCCGGCGAGCAGCCGGTCGGCTTCCTCGTCGCCGATCTCGGCACGTACCTCGTCGCTGACGTCGAGCATGCGCGGCACGGGTGGCTCCTCGGGATGTGGTGCGGGTGGGGCCGGGTGGCTCCCGGCCCGTGATCCGGGCGGGTCCCGGGCTCATGAAGAAGACAACGGAGGATCTGTGGCGGGAGTCACGCACGACAGCGAACGGAATCGAACCATCCGAAGCGCAGGGTCACCTTGCGTGCGGAATTGCCCACTCACCGTCAAGTCCTAGGAAATCCAAGGAAGTTGGTTGCGTGGGGTGCATCACAGATCGTCAGGTCCACTGGTCGACAAATCCGGAAATCAGCGAATGAAGTGGGTGGCCGAAAATCGCCGATACCGGAGGTAACGGCGAACTGGCCTGGAATGACAAAGAGTTGGTTGATCTCGGCCGCTCCGGGTCCCTACATTCCTCCGCCGTGTGCAACGAGCACCGCTCGGGTACGTCCGCCGACCGCACCAGCCAGCTCGCAGCACGACCTTCCGGCGGACGGGGCGAGCGCCACCGACGCGCCCCATGGCGTGGTCGGCGGTGTTCCGCCTTGGGGGACCCCGAGTGCTTCGAGAGGGAACTACATGTCCGAATGTGCCGATAACACTCACGACAACGCTCGCAAGGCGCCGAAGGCTTCGAACGGAAGTCGCACGCGTACGACGGCGGTCCTCGCCGGGGCGGCACTGCTCGCCCCGCTCGGACTGCTGGCCGCCACCGGCAACGCCGCGGCGGCGGACAGCGGAGTGTGGGACCGCATCGCCCAGTGCGAGAGCGGCGGCAACTGGCACATCAACACCGGCAACGGCTACTACGGCGGGCTCCAGTTCTCCGCCTCCACCTGGCGCGCGTACGGCGGTACGGCCTACGCGCCGACGGCGGACCAGGCCGGCAAGGCCCAGCAGATCGCCGTGGCCACCAAGGTCCAGCGCGCCCAGGGATGGGGCGCGTGGCCCACCTGTTCGGCCCGGGCCGGAGCGTACGGGAGCGCACCCGAGGCGTCTTCGTCCTCCGCGAAGGCCGCCCCGTCGACTCCGGCGCGGACGCCGGAGCGTTCGTCGGGACACACGACCCGCGACGCCTCCCGCGGTGACTACACCGTCCGCGAGGGCGACACGCTGAGCGGCATCGCCGCCCGGCACGGGACCACCTGGCGGCAGCTCTACGCCGCCAACAAGTCCGTCATCGGCGGCGATCCCGATGTCATCGTGCCCGGACAGCGTCTCGAACTCTGAGCGAGGCTCCAGGGGCCCCGCCCGGTCCGCCGACCGGGTGGGGCCCCGCGGCCCTTCGACGTGCCGCACCGGCCGGCGGCAATAAGCTGCCTAGCGTGCTGATATGAAATACGCATCGCTCACGATCGCCCTGGCCACCGCCCTGTTGACCGCCGTCACGCCGGGGGCCGCACACGCCACACACGCGCCCCAGGTGGCGCCTCCTCTACCGGCCGCCGGACCACCGCCCAAACCCGCGGCACTGGCCTGTGCCAAGGACCATTGGCCCTGGGGCTGTGTCGCCAAGTGCGAGAGCGGCGGCAATTGGCGGATCAACACCGGCAACGGCCACTTCGGCGGGCTCCAGTTCTCGCAGCCGACCTGGGAGGGCTTCGGCGGGCTGAAGTACGCCCCGCGCGCGGATCTCGCCTCCCGCGAGGAGCAGATCACCATCGCCCGCAAGGTCGTGGCCGTGCAGGGCTGGGGGGCCTGGCCGCACTGCTCCCGGCGGTACGGGCTCAAGGGCCGGATGAAGTGGGAGAAGCCCGGCGTCGCCGCCGACCACCGGCTGACCCCCGGCTCGCTGCTGCTCAGGCCGAAGGGCCTGAACCGGTGGGGCGCGCTGCTGCCCGGCGCGCGAATTCACACGCCTCTCCGCTGAACACGACCGCGCCGCGCCGCAGTTCGTGGACGAGTGCCGCCCGGTCCCGCAGCACGGGCGGCAGTCGTTGTTCGGCGACGATCACGCACGCGTCGAGTCCGCTCAGCAACTCGTACGTGTGCGCGGCGACCGTGGGTGACATGCCCTGCGCGGGCTCGTCCACGAGCACGACACGCGCGCGTGCCAGCAGGGCGCGGGACAGCGCCAGCATGCGCTGCTCACCGCCGGACAGGGTGCCGGCGCGGCGCGCCAGGAGCGGCTCAAGCGCCGGATAGGCGTCGAGGGCGATGTCGTACGACACGGCCGCCAGTTCGAGGTTCTCGCGCACGGTGAGGGAGCCGAACACCGCCTGCCGCTCGGGGACCAGGCACAGTCCGCGGCGGGCCCGCTCGTACGCCGGGACTCGGGTCACGTCGACGCCGTCCCACACCACCGCGCCGCCCGAGAGCCGCACCGTGCCGGCCAGGGCGCGCAGGGCGGTCGTACGGCCGGATCCGTTACGGCCCAGCAGGACGGTCAGCCCGGGGCCGGCGGCGGCGATCGTCACGCCGTGGAGGGCCTCCAGGGGGCCGTAGCGCACGCGCGCGTGGCGCAGGGAGACGGCCGTCATGCGGGGGCCTCCTGGGTGCCTGCCGCGTCCAGTATGCGGTCGGGTGGGCCGGAGGCGACGATGCGGCCCGCCGCCATGACGTGCACGGTGTCGGCGAGGTCGGCGACCAGGTCGAGGTCGTGCTCGACGACGAGGAGGGCCATGCCGTCGGCGGCGAGGGCCTTGAGGACGCGGACGAGTGCGGTGACTTCCGCCGTGTCCAGGCCGGCGGCGGGTTCGTCGAGCAGGAGGACGCGCGGGGCGCCGGCGAGGGCTCGGGCGAGTTCGACGCGACGGAGGGTGCCGGTGGGGAGGTCGGCGGCGGGGAGGGCGCGTACGGGGCCGTCCAGGCCCAGGAGTCTCAGGGTTCGCTCCACGGCCGACGGGTCCTGGACGTGGCCCTGTTCGGCTCCCACGCGGACGTTCTCCGCGACGGTCAGGGTCGGGAACACGGACAGTTGCTGGAAGGTGCGGGCGATGCCGAGGCGGGTGCGGGTGTGGGCGGACAGGTGGGTGATGTCCCGGGGGCCGAGGAGGACTTGGCCGTGTGTGGGGTGGTGGGTGCCTGCCAGGCAGTGGAACAGGGTGGATTTGCCTGCGCCGTTGGGGCCGACCATGGCGGTTATGTGGCCGGGTGGGATGGTGAGGGTGATGTCGGAGAGGGCGGTGAAGCCGTCGTAGCGGGCGTGCAGGTGGTGCGTGGAGAGTGCCGGGGGGTGGGGGTGCGCGCGGCCTTCGGCCGCGTTCGGATTCCCACCCGCACCGCCTGTGCGGGCATCGTCGTCGGGTGTGGGTGGCCCTTGTGGGGGCTTGGCGCCGTCGGCGGGTGTCGGGTTCGTGGGGGGAGTCGTCTCCGCCGATCCGGACGCCGTCACCCCCGCCAAAGCAGGCTGCGGCCCCACTCCCCGCCCCGCCGGCCGCAGCCGCCCCCGCACCCGTGCGCCCAGCCCCGTGAGCCGCACCCCCCGCCGGAGCCGGAATGTCTCCGTCGCCGTTCGCAGCGCCTCGTACGGTCCCCCGGGGAAGCGCCCCACCGTCACCGCCAGTACCCCGATCAGGGCCGCCGCCACGCCGCCCTTGGCGCCCGCGTCGAGGCCTACGAGGAGGGCCGCGGCCAGCAGGGCGCCCAGGGTGCTGTCGGCGCCGAGGACGACCACCGCGGCGAACCAGAGGAGGCCGCGGACCGGGTCGTAGGCGGCGGGGTCGAAGGCGCGCAGGCCCATGCCGAGCATGCCGCCGCCGAGGGCGGCCAGGGCGGCGCCCGAGACGAAGGCCAGGAGCTTGAGGGAGGGCACCTGGACGCCCGCCGCCGACGCCCCGGACTCGTGGTCCCGCATCGCCGCCAGGGCCCGGCCCGTGCGGCCCCGGCGCAGCAGCCAGGTCGCGAGCAGGGCCGCCGCGAGGAGGGTGAGTTCCAGGACGTAGTACGCGCGGTCGCCCTCGAAGCCCGCCGGGCGGCCGAGCGACAGGCCCGCGATCGCGTACGGCTGGGCGAAGACGAAGCGGCTCACGCCGACGCCGACCGCGAAGGTGGCCAGGGCCAGCGCCAGGCCGCGGCGGCTGATCGCCGGCCAGCCGGTCAGGAGGCCCAGCGGAGCCACCAGGATGACCGCCAGCGCCAGTGCGGCGAGCTCCGGCAGGCGGGGCAGGCCCGGGAAGCGGCCGGCCGCCAGCAGGGCCGTGAACAGCGCGCCCAGGCCCGCGTAGGCCGCCTGTCCGAGGGAGATCTGGCCGCCGCGGCCGGTGACGACGACCAGGGAGAGCAGGACGACGCCCAGCGCCGGCACCTGCACCGACGTGTGCAGATCCGAGCCCGCGAAGCCGAGCGGGAGCAGGAAGAGGACGAGCGCCACGATCCAGGCGCCCGGAGGTGTCGGCACGCGCGCGGTGGCCGTGCGCGGGAGCGCGTCGCGCGTGCCCACGCTCGGCAGGGCCAGGGCCGCGATCAGCAGGGCCACCACGAAGAGGTTGGTGCTGACCGCCTGGAGCAGGGGCGCGCCCCAGCCCGACGGGTGCAGGCGCGTCAGCTGGCTCTGGGCCACGCCGATGGCCAGCGCCGTCACGACGGCGACCGGAAGGCTGCGCATCCTCGCGGCCACTGCCACCGCCACGACCTCCATGACCAGCAGCGGCATGCCGTACGGGTCCAGGCGGACGTAGGGGGCGAGTAGTACGCCTGTCAGGCCCGCCGTGAATGAGCCGAACGCCCAGCCCGCTGCCGCCACCCGGTCCGCGTCGATGCCCCCGAGGACCGCCAGTTGACGGTCGTCCACCACCGCGCGGAGTTCGCGGCCGAAGCGGGTCCAGCGGATCACCGCCCCGACCCCGGCCGCCAGCAGCAGCGCCACCGCCAGCTGGCCCCACGGGTCAGCCGACACCAGCTCCGGCGCGTCGTCCCGCGCCCCCTGGCCCCACAGCAGCGCCGCCCCGCCCACCAGCAGCACGAACACCCCGATGGACGCCACCAGGGTCTGCGCCGGGTCGCTGCCCAGGACGGACAGGGGTCGGAAGACGAACCGTTCCAGCAGCATCCCGATCCCGGGCGCCACGAGCAGCAGCGTCACCGTCGCGCCCGCCCACAGCGGCCAGCCCCACTCCACCACGCACTGGCGGAGCAGGTAGGCGCACACCATCGCGATCGCGCCGTGCGCGAAGTTCAGCACGCCCGTCGCGCGGTACGTCACGATCAGGCCGATCCCGGTGAGCGCGGCGGCGCTGCCGACCGACAGACCGGCCAGGGTGAGGTCGTACGTCAGGGAGGACATCAGTCATCCGCTTCGGCGGGCTCACAGATCGGGCACGGGCCCAGTTCGCCGCTCCTCACCAGCTTCGCATCGACGGGGACGGCCTCCACCTTCCCGGCGACCAGCGGACAGTCCGCCCGGTGCCAGAGCGTGCCGCCGGGGACCATGAGGAGGTCTCCGCTGACCGCCAGCGGCGCGGTGGCGCCCGGCCCGGACTCTTCGGCGTCGGTGGGCTCCGCGGCCACCAGAAGGGCGTACAGCTCCTCCACGCGCGCGGCGGCGAGGGCGCTGCGGCCATGGGTCAGCAGCACCGCCCCGGCGATGATCAGCGCGGCGCCGGGCACCGTGCAGGACGCGAGATACGGCAGCTGCCGCTCGGCGAACCGCTCGCCGGAGACGCCGTACCAGCCGATGACGCACAGCACCGCCCCCGCGGCGAGCGCGGCCCAGCCGGCCCACAGGACGGGGTGCACGGTCCGCAGTCGCGCTGTCCGCATCGCCGGCTCCCACACGTCGGGTTCTCACGCATGCACACGGGGTTTCCGTGCATGTGCCTGTCCATGTCAGCCAATGGCTTGCACTATGCCTCCTGCAAGCTGACCCTGAAAGCACCGGGCGCACACGGCCCGGATCGACACCCGGTGGTGAGCCAGATGGTTCTCGGGAGCGACCTCAGGCGGCGCGACGCGCGCAGGGGACGGGGTACGGCACTGGCGGCCGCCCTGCTTCTCCTCCTCGCTCCGGCCCTCGCGGCATGCAGCGACGACGAAGGAGGCGGCGGCAGCGAGACCCCGCCGACCCCGACCGTCGAGCGGACCGAGCAGTCGCCGGCCGCCTCCGCCCCCGCCGACGCGGGAGCGGCCGAGACGGAGATCAGGCAGAACTGGCAGAAGTTCTTCGACCCGAAGACCACCACGGAGGACAAACAGACCGTCCTGGAGAACGGCGAGCAGATGGCGCCGGTCCTGCAGGCGTTCAGCGGTGACGAGCGCGGCGGACAGGTCCAGGCGAAGGTCTCCAAGGTCGAGTTCACCTCGCCGACCGAGGCCAACGTGACCTACGACCTGACCCTGAAGGGCGCCACCGCCCTGCCGAACGCCGCCGGAACCGCCATCGAACAGGACGGCACCTGGAAGGTGTCCGCCAAGACCCTGTGCGCGCTGGTCCAGATGAGCGGCAATGGGTCATCGATCCCGGGGTGCTGAGGCGGCGATCTTCGTGCTGCTGCTGACTCTGAGCACGGCGTGCGGCAGCAGGCTGCCGGAGAGCGACTTCGAGCACCGGGACCGGGGAACTCCCTCGGAGCCGGACCGCGGCCCGATCCGCGTCGGCATCATCACCAGCGCCACCAGCCCGGTCGGCGGCAACGCCTTCACCGGCCCGCGCGACGGCGCCAAGGCGTACTTCGACCGCCTGAACGCGCGCGGCGGCATCGACGGCCGCCGCGTCGAGGTACGCCTGTGCGACGACGGCGGCAGCGGCGTCGGCAACAACGAGTGCGTGCACGAGCTGATCGACGAGGACAAGGTCGTCGCCCTCGTCGCCACCACCGCCCTGGACTACGCCGGCGCCGCGCGCGTCTCACGCGCACGCGTGCCCGACATCGGCGGCCAGCCCATCGGGGCCGCCTACGACACCTATCCGCACCTGTACGGCATCTATGGCAGCCTCGCGCCCCGCGACGGCACCACCGGCTGGGACGGCCAGCAGTACGGCGGCACGGAGGTCTACCGCTACTTCAAACGCGAGCACGGTGCCCGTACGGCCGCCGTCGTCTCCTACAACCAGCCCGCGTCGGCCGCCTACGCCCGGCTCGTCGAACGGGGCCTGAAGGCCGAGGGCTACAAGGTGGTCACCGAACAGGTCGACTTCGCCCTGCCCAACTTCCGCGCGGTCGCCGCCGACCTGAAGAAACAGGGCGCCGACCTCGTCTTCGACGCCATCGACACCCATGGCAACGCCCGGCTGTGCGAGGCGATGGACGACGTCGGCGCCGATGTCACCGCCAAGGTCACGAACGTACAGAACTGGACGTCCACCGTCGCCGAGGACTACAAGGACGCCCCGCGCTGCCGCAACGCCCTGTGGGCGACCGGGTCGTCCCGCGACTACGAGGACACGGACCAGGACGCCGTACGGGAGTTCAGGGACGCCACGAAGGGGTTGGAGACCCACTCGCAGTGGCAGCTGGAGGGCTGGGCGGCGGCCATGTGGTTCACGGACGCGGCGAAGGCCTGCGCCGAACAGGGCGTCACGCGCGCGTGCGTCGACGACCACATGAACCGCAGCCAGGGATACACCGCCGACGGCCTGCTGATCCCGGTCACCTTCGAGCGGCTGCCGGAGCCGCCGAAGAGCCGCCGGACCTGTCTGTCGGTGGCCCGCTGGGAGGACGGCCGCGGCTGGATCTCCCAGGGCGACATGAACACCACCTGCTTCGAGGTTCCGCAGCTGCCGTACCAGCCGTGACGGGCAACCAAAAGGCCGTATCGCCGGTCCAACCGACAGAGCCGAGAGCCGAGGGAGGAGCCGCAGCGCATGACGCCCGTGCCGCAGGCCGCACCCTTGAGCGCCGACTGCATCGCGGATTCGGCGGGCGGACTGACCTTCGACGTCACCGCCGTCGGGTCCGCCGCGGAGGCCCATCTCGTGCTGCGCCACCGCGAGGGCGACGAGGAGGTCACCCTGCCCCTGACGCCGGCTACGACCGGCCGGCTGCGCGCCGCCCTGCCCAGCAGTGTCCCGCTGCCGGAGGGCCACTGGGACGCGTACGCCAGCGTCAGGGACGAACACCCGGACCGGCTGGTGCCGGGCGCCATGGAAGTGCATCCGTCGGCGTCCCGGGTGCCGTACGAGACGCGCGGTGGCAACCTCAGCGTGGAATGCCGCCATGAGGGGACGCCGCTCAGGGTGACGCCCTTAGAGGCCACCTTCTAGGCGACTGGCAGACTCGGACCATGTTGGACACGTCGGCCAGGCTCCTGCGGCTGCTCTCCCTCCTCCAGGCCCACCGCGAATGGTCCGGCGCCGACCTGGCCGACCGCCTCGGTGTCACCCCGCGCACCATCCGCCGCGACGTCGACCGACTGCGCGAGCTGGGCTACCCGGTCAACGCCAGCCCCGGCACGGGAGGCGGCTACCAGCTCGGCGCCGGCGCCGAACTCCCGCCCCTGCTGCTGGACGACGACGAGGCCGTCGCCGTCGCCGTCGGCCTGCGCACCGCCGCCGGCCATGGCATCGAGGGCATCGGCGAGACCTCGGTACGGGCCCTCGCCAAGCTGGAGCAGGTCCTGCCGAACCGGCTGCGCCGCCGCGTCGGCGCCCTGAACGCCTTCACCGTGCCCATGCTGCGCGGCCCCCAGCCCTCCGCCGTCGACCCGGCCGTGCTCACCGAGCTCGCCCACCTCTGCCGGGACGGCGAGCGGCTGCGCTTCGAGTACCGCGACCACGAGGGCGCCGCCACCCGCCGCAGCGTCGAACCGCACCGCCTGGTGTGCAGCGAGCGCCGCTGGTACCTGGTCGCCTGGGACCTCGACCGTGAGGCCTGGCGGACGTTCCGCGTCGACCGCGTCACCCCGAAGCCCCCGCACGGCCCGCGCTTCACCCCGCGCACCCCGCCCGCCGAGGATCTCGCCGCGTATGTCTCCCGGGGCGTCTCCACGCGCGCGTACGCCTCGCAGGCCGTGATCCGGCTGCTGGTGCCCCTGGAGGTGGCGGCGGAGAGCATCTCGCCGACGGCGGGCCAGCTGGAGGCGGCCGGCCCCGACAGCTGTCTGCTGCGCACCGGGGCCGGGAGCCTCGATGTGATGGTGATCCATGTGATGCTCATGGGCTTCGAGTTCGAGGTGGTGGAGCCGGCCGAGCTGGTCGAGACGATCAGGGCGGCCCACGGTCTGCTCACTCGCTGCTTGGCGCGGGCCGCGGAGCCTCCAACGCATGCTCGGGATGGTGCAGATCGAACGCCGGGGACTCCGAGCGGATCTTCGGCAGGGTGAGGAAGTTGTGCCGCGGCGGCGGGCAGGATGTCGCCCACTCCAGGGAGCGGCCGTAGCCCCAGGGGTCGTCGACCTCGACCTTCTTGCCGTACTTGGCGGTCTTCCAGACGTTGTAGAGGAACGGCAGTGTCGACAGGCCGAGCAGGAAGGCGCCGATCGTCGAGACCGTGTTCAGCGCCGTGAAGCCGTCGGCCGCCAGATAGTCGGCGTAGCGGCGGGGCATGCCCTCCGCGCCCAGCCAGTGCTGCACCAGGAACGTGGTGTGGAAGCCGACGAACAGCGTCCAGAAGTGGATCTTGCCGAGCCGTTCGTCGAGCATCTTCCCGGTGAACTTCGGCCACCAGAAGTGGAACCCGGCGAAGATCGCGAAGACGACCGTGCCGAAGACGACGTAGTGGAAGTGGGCGACCACGAAGTACGAGTCGGAGACATGGAAGTCCATCGGCGGGGAGGCGAGGATCACCCCCGTCAGACCGCCGAACAGGAACGTCACCAGGAAGCCCGTCGCCCACAGCATCGGGGTCTCGAAGGACAGTGAGCCCTTGAGCATGGTCCCGGTCCAGTTGAAGAACTTCACTCCCGTCGGCACGGCGATCAGGAAGCTCATGAAGGAGAAGAACGGCAGCAGCACCGCGCCGGTGACGAACATGTGGTGCGCCCACACCACGATCGACAGACCGGTGATCGCCATCGTCGCCCCGACCAGCGTCAGATAGCCGAACATGGGCTTGCGCGAGAACACCGGGATGATCTCGCTGATGATGCCGAAGAACGGCAGCGCGATGATGTACACCTCGGGATGGCCGAAGAACCAGAACAGGTGCTGCCACAGCAGCGCCCCGCCGTTGCCCGCGTCGAACACCACCGACCCGAACCGGCGGTCCGCCTCCAGCACCAGCAGCGCCGCCGCCAGCACCGGGAACGCCATCAGGATCAGGATCGACGTGAACAGCGTGTTCCACACGAAGATCGGCATCCGGAACATCGTCATGCCGGGGGCGCGCATCCCGATGATGGTGGTGATGAAGTTGACCGCGCCGAGGATGGTGCCGAAGCCGGCCAGCGCCAGGCCCATGATCCACAGGTCGGGGCCGATGCCGGGGGAGCGTTCCAGGCTGTTGAGCGGGGCGTAGGCGAACCAGCCGAAGCCCGCCGGTCCGTCCGGCACGATCAGCGAGCCCATCACGATGAGGCCGCCGAACAGGAACAGCCAGTACGAGAACATGTTCAGCCGCGGGAAGGCGACGTCCGGGGCGCCGATCTGCAGCGGCATCAGCTCATTGGCGAAGCCCGCGAAGCTCGGGGTCGCGAACAGCAGCAGCATGATCGTGCCGTGCATGGTGAACAGCTGGTTGAACTGCTCGTTGCTGAGCAACTGCATCCCGGGCCGGGCCAGTTCGGCCCGCATCAGCAGGGCCATCACACCGCCGGCCAGGAAGAACCCGAACGACGTGATCAGGTAGAGATGGCCGATCTTCTTGTGGTCGGTGGTGGTGAGCCAGTCGACGACCACCCGGCCGCCCGGCTGTCTGCTCGGCATGGGCCGTGCCGTCGCCTGCGCGGACTGCGTCCCCATCGCTCGCTCGCCCCTTCGCTCGTCGCGTCCCGGGCCCGCTGAAGCCCGCGTCGCACCCGTCGACGCGAGTTCACGCCATGATGCTCGCGTCGGCCGCGCTCCGACAGGGGGCGTACGGAGGTTCTGTGGTGGAACCATGTACTTTCTGTGCGGCGCTCCCTCCCGCGGCTCGCGTGGAATCGGGAAGAAGAGACGCAGCGGACAGTTCCTCGGGAACTTTTCCGCCGGGCTCTCGAACCGGTCCGCGCGACACGCGGGAATTACGATCGAATGCCTGCACAAGGCCCAGAGAATCCCTCGTCCGTGTGACGGCCGGTCGATGCCTAAGGCTTGTCCAATGGACCGAAACGCGTGTCGTGATTCTGTGACAAAAGCGTGACCCGAGAGGTACGTGTGACTCGGATGGCCGCTACAAAGGATCGCGGAAGGGTCGCGGAAGGATCGCCGTCCGCTCTGGCCCGACGCCTTGTGGAGGCCCTAGCGTGGGCCGCATGGCACCCATTCCGAAACCCCCCGCAGAACCCGAGGACAACCCGGACGCGTATGTCGGTCTCGACGCCGACCGGGCCGAGCGGCTGGCCCGTGACCGTGGGTGGTCGACGGTGCGTTCGCTGCCGCCGGGGGCGATCATCACCATGGAATACCGGAGCGGTCGCCTGAACTTCGAGGTCAAGGACGGCCAGGTGGCGCGGGCCTGGAAGGGCTGACGACATGCGAAGGCCCCGGTTCCGTCGGGAACCGGGGCCTTCCGCCGTGCTGGTCAGCCGCCCGCGAGCGGGCGGGCCGTCGGGGCCGAGCCGCGGGTGATGCGGTCCGTGTGCGGCGGGCGGCGGCTGCCGGCCGGGGTGACCGGGGTGCGCTCCGCGCGGGCCGTGTGCGGGCCCGGAGCCAGATAGGCGGGCTGGTGGACGGTCGCCCGGGGGGAGTGCGCCGCGGCTGCCGCCTCGCGGGCCGCGACCTCCTTGTCGGCGGGCACGGGCCGCGGCTTGAGCGGCACCGGCGCCCCGACCGGAGCGGTCGGTACCGGAACGCTGCTGGTCCGGCGCTCGCGCACGCGGTCGCGCAGGTCCAGGATCCAGGTCTCGGCGCGGGTGATGAGCGGCTCGAACCACGGCAGGGCGAGCAGGATCAGCAGGCCCGCGGCCCAGCCGAGCAGCACATCGCTCAGCCAGTGCGTACCGAGGTACACGGTGGACAGGCCGACACCCAGCGAGGTCACCGCCGACAGGGCCGACAGCCAGCGGCGCGCTCTCGGCGTCGAGGCCAGATAGGCGAGGATTCCCCAGGTCACCACGGCGTTGGCGGTGTGGCCGCTGGGAAATATATCGCCGCCGAGCCACATCTCGTTCGAGCCGATGCTGGTCGCGTAGTGCGGTCCGAGGCGGCCCATGCCGAGCTTCGCGGCACCCACGGTGATGTTCAGCAGGAGCAGCGAGACACCGAGCGCGAGCAGCGGCCGCAGCGTGTGCTGCCGCCAGGAGCGCCAGCCCAGCCAGGCCGCGACCATCACGGCGGTGGGGCCGCGCTGGCCGAGCACCACGTAGTAGTCGACGAAGGCGTGGATCTCCGACCACTGCTGGTAGGGCCGGAAGAACATGACCTGCCAGTCCAGCCGGACCAGCCAGGAGGTGATGACGACGGCCCACACGATCGCCACGTAGAAGGCCAGGGTCGCGCCCAGGAGCACGATCCTGTGCCGGCTCATTTCGGGCACGCTGATCAGAGCCGGTCGTTCCGGCTCACGATCCAGCCTGGCGAACACCCGGTCCAGACGGGTGGGCTTCCGTTCGGTACACACCCAATCGACGTTACAGCGAGTGAGCTCAGAACCCGGGCGATTCAACGGCTTTGTGATGACGATGTGATGTGGGATTCCTCTCAGCCGGAGGTTTAATTCCAGTGAATCCACAATCACCGGACAGTGTGGCCTTCAATTCTTTTGATCATTCCGGATGGGGAGTTAATTGCGCTTTTGAGTTCGTTCACCCGGGCATAATCTGGAATTCTCTCGGGGCACACCGGCGCTCACCCCAGGTCAGGGCGGACCGCTGCCGTTCAGCCAGAACGCCCCGTACACCGCCGACGCCACGGCCACCGCCCCCATCACCAGCGCCGACCTGCGTGTACGCAGCCCGGCCAGGGACCGGGCGAGCGGCAGCAGCAGCGGGAACGCGGGCAGCAGCAGGCGCGGTTTCGAGCCGAAGTAGCTCGACGCGCACAGGGCGAGCGCGGTCACGACGCCCGCGTACACCAGGAGCGGCAGCGGCTGGCGTTGCCGTACACAGACGACATACAGCCAGATCAGCAGCCCCACACCCACGATCAGCCCGACGCCCGCCAGGGCCGAAGGGAACGACGTGAACTTTTCGCCGACGAATCGGGCGAAGGCGTATCCGCCGTCGAAGCCGTTGCGCCAGCCCGCCTGGACGTCGAGATAGCCCAGCGGACCCTTGCCGGTGCGATGGCCGACCCACAGGACGTATCCGGCGGCGCCGAGCGGGGCGAGCAGCATGCCGAGGACGCGGCGCACCGCCGGACCGGGGGCGTGTGCCGGGGCGTCCACGCCCGACGCCGGCCCCGCGCTTCGCTCCCGCACGAACGCGGCGATGCCCGTCACCCACACCGCCGCGACCACGGCGAGACCCACCGGACGGGTCAGCCCGGCCAGCAGCGCCAGCGTGCCCGCCGTGAGCCAGCGGCCGGTCAGCACGGCGTACAGCGACCACGCCGCCAGCGCCGTGAACAGCGACTCGCTGTACGCCATCGACTGCACGATCCCGACCGGCAGCACCGCCCACAGCAGCACGGCACACACCCCGACACGACGGCCGTACACATGGTCCGCCACCGCGAAGATCCCCCACGCGGCGGCGAGCGAGGCGAGCAGGCTGACGACGAAGCCGGCGTCGGCATACGACAACGAGGGCAGCTGCGCGCCCAGCCGCTCCAGCCAGGGCAGCAGCGGGAAGAACGCGAGATTCGAGTGCACGTCCCCGTTGGGCAGGCGCACCTCATAGCCGTAGCCCCGCTCGGCGACCCGGGTGTACCAGAGCGCGTCCCAGCGTGCCGTCAGCAAGGTGTACGCGTCCTTGTCGCGCGCCGCGCTCCACAGGGTCAGGGCGAGCAGGCCCAGGGCGCGTACGGCCGCGTACCCGAGGAGCGCCGGGGCGGCCCGGCGCAGCGCCTCGGAGCGGGCCGGGGACGCGCGCATCGCAAGATCGGTCACGGGCCCGATTATCGGCCGGGCGTGAATCGCGAGGTCGGCCGGGACGCGGCCGAAGGGGGCGGGAGTGGTGTATGCCACACTCGTTGCGTCGGATGTGTGAGAGGTCCGCCACTCGGCGCGGACAGGGACTCGCGTACTCTGACGAGTCACTCGCCCTCGTTTGCGCGGGTCGGAGACCACCGCTCCTCTCCGGCCGAGTCGCGGGGAGTCCCCACCCCGTGTACCGCCTAGGGCGAGGGAACATCTGGGAGGTACGTACATGTCCGGGACGACCACGGCTGCCGCTGCGCTGCGCCGTCGGGCGGCCGGGGCCGGTGCCAACCGCTGGGTCGTCCTCGTCGTCCTCTGTGTCAGCCTGCTGCTCGTCGCGGTCGACGCGACGGTGCTGCATGTGGCGGTGCCCGCCGTCACCGAGGACCTCCGGCCCGGCGCGATAGAACTGCTCTGGATCGTCGACATCTATCCGCTCGTCTGCGCCTCGCTGCTGATCCTCTTCGGCACGCTCGGCGACCGGGTCGGCCGCAGACGCGTCCTGCTCCTCGGATACGGCCTCTTCGGCCTCGCCTCCGGTCTCGCGGCCCTCGCGCACGACCCACAGGTACTGATCCTGGCCCGCGCCCTGCTCGGCGTCGGCGGCGCGATGATCATGCCCGCGACCCTGTCGATCCTGCGCCAGGTCTTCCCCGACCGGCGTGAGCGGGCCCTCGCCATCGGCATCTGGAGCGCCGTGGCCGCGGTCGGCGCGGCGGTCGGACCGCTGCTCGGCGGCTTCCTCCTCGAACACTTCTGGTGGGGTTCGGTCTTCCTCGTCAACATCCCGCTGATGCTGGTCAGCCTCCCCGTCGGACGGCTGCTGCTGCCCGAGTCCAAGGGCGACCCCAAGGGCCCCTGGGACGTCATCGGCGCGCTGCTCGCGGCGGCCGGCCTCTTCGGCGTCGTCCTCGGCGTGAAGCGGCTCGGCGGCGGGGAGCCGGTGGCCAGCCTGCTCACCCTGGTGCCGCTGGTGGCCGGCGCGGTGATGCTGGTCCTCTTCGTACGCCGGCAGAAGCGGCGGACGTATCCGCTGGTGGACCTGCGGATGTTCGCGCGACCGGCGTTCAGTACGTCCGTCGGGTGCATCGTGCTGGCGATGCTCGCGCTGGTCGGCCTGGAGCTGATCGCGGCGCAGTACCTCCAGCTGGTGCTCGGCCTCTCGCCGCTGGAGACGGGGCTACGGCTGCTGCCGCTCACGTTCGCGGCGATGGCGTCCGGACTCGCGGGCGCGCGGATGCTACGGCGGTTCGGGCCGCGGCGGATGGTGTGCGCCGGGTTCTGTCTGACCGCCCTCGCGGTGATCGTGCTGACCGCGATGGGCGCCGAGGACGATCCCGGGCTGCTGCTCTTCGGGTTCGTGCTGCTGGGCTTCGGCCTGGAGACCACGCTCTTCGGGGCGTACGAGTCGATGCTGAGCGAGGCTCCGCCGGAGCAGGCCGGCGGGGCGGCGGCGATCGGGGAGACGTCGTACCAGCTGGGCGCGGGGATCGGCATCGCGTTGCTGGGCAGCGTGATGAACGCGGCGTACGCCCCCGGGCTTTCGGGTGTGTCGGGGGTGCCTGCATCGGCCTCTACGGCGGCTTCCCACTCGTTGGGGGAGGCGTACGAGGTCGCTGCGCAGCTGGGCGGGTCGGCGGGGGGTGCCCTGCATCATGCTGCTCGGGAGGCGTTCGTGCACGGGCTGCATGTGACGTTGCTCGTGAGTGCGGGGTTGTTGTTGCTGGGGGCGGCCATGGCGTTGCGGTTGCCGCGGACCATGCAGTGCGAGGCCCCTGCCGTGGAGTTGCCCAAGCCTCGGGAAGTCGCCGAGTCCCGCGTCTCCGCTTGACCAAAGCCTTCTCCCACCCGCGCACCACCGGTTTCCAGTGGGCTGAGGAGTGGACCTCCCCTGTGGGGGTTCTCGCCATCGGCGGCTTGCGGTGTACGTACTGGACGTGCGGGACACTGCGTCGTAGCGTCTGGCCTCAGTCGTAATTAGCGGTGCTAGTTTTCCGTGCTGCCGGAGGGTCTCCCATGTCCGCGTCCTCGAAGTTGCCCCCGTTCGATCCCGCCGACCCCCTCGGCATCGACGATCTCCTGGAACCCGAGGACCTGGCCGTCCGGAGCACCGTGCGGGCGTGGGCGGCGGATCGGGTCGTGCCGTATGTCGCCGAGTGGTACGAGAACGGTGAGCTGCCGGGGATCCGTGAGCTCGCCCGTGAGCTCGGGGAGATCGGTGCCCTCGGGATGTCGCTCACCGGGTACGGGTGCGCCGGGGCCTCCGCCGTGCAGTACGGGCTCGCCTGTCTGGAGCTGGAGGCCGCCGACTCCGGGATCCGGTCCCTGGTCTCCGTGCAGGGATCTCTCGCCATGTACGCCATTCACCGGTTCGGGAGCGAGGAGCAGAAGCAGCAGTGGCTGCCGCGGATGGCCTCCGGTGAGGTGATCGGCTGCTTCGGGCTGACCGAACCCGACCATGGGTCCGACCCCGGCTCCATGCGGACGTACGCCAAGCGCGACGGCTCCGACTGGGTCCTCAACGGGCGGAAGATGTGGATCACCAATGGGTCAGTGGCGGGGGTCGCGGTCGTGTGGGCGCAGACCGACGACGGGATCCGGGGGTTTGTCGTCCCTGCCGACAGTGCTGGGTTCTCCGCGCCCGAGATCAAGCACAAGCTGTCGCTGCGCGCCTCCGTCACCAGTGAGCTCGTGATGGACGACGTACGGCTGCCGGGCGATGCCGTGCTGCCCGACGTCGTCGGGCTCAAGGGGCCGCTCAGCTGTCTCTCGCACGCCCGGTACGGGATCGTGTGGGGCGCCATGGGTGCGGCGCGGTCCTGTTTCGAGGCCGCTGTCGAGTACGCGAAGACTCGGGAGCAGTTCGGCCGGCCGATCGGGGGCTTCCAGCTCACCCAGGCCAAGCTCGCCGACATGGCGCTCGAACTGCACAAGGGGATCCTGCTCGCCCACCATCTGGGGCGGCGGATGGACGCCGGCCGGCTGCGTCCGGAACAGGTCAGCTTCGGAAAGCTGAACAATGTCCGCGAGGCCATCGACATCTGCCGTACGTCACGGACGATTCTCGGTGCCAACGGGATCTCGCTCGAATACCCCATCATGCGGCACGCGACCAACCTCGAATCGGTGCTCACCTATGAGGGCACCGTCGAGATGCACCAGCTCGTGCTGGGCAAGGCGCTCACCGGGCTCGACGCCTTCCGCTGACCCACCAGGGGGCAGGGCCGGTGAACGGCCCTGCCTCAGCTCTGGTTGTAGAAGCCGTCCTCGCGGCGGGACGCGCGCTCACCGCTGACGATCTCCGTGTCGGCGGGGCTCAGCAGGAACACCCGGTTGGACACGCGGTCGATGGAACCGCGCAGGCCGAAGATGAGCCCCGCGGCGAAGTCCACGACGCGCTTGGCGTCGCCGGGCTCCATGGCCGTGAGGTTCATGATGACCGGGACCCCGTCCCGGAACAGCTCGCCGATGGCGCGGGCGTCCCGGAAGCTGTCCGGGGTGACCGTGCCGATACGGCGGCCCTTCTCCTCGGCGACATCCGTGGCCACCTTGACCCGCGGGTCGGTGACCCAGGCCTCCCCGGGCTCGGCCCCTTCGGAGTAGTCGTCGTCGTAGTAACGCTCGTCATCGTTGTCGTCAACGAGGCCCAGCCAGGCACTCGCCTTGCGCACCGATCCCATGGACGCCTCCTCTCACAGCGGTCTCTTCTGCTTTCCGCATCCCTATGGTCATCCATGATGCGGACGTCACGCCAAGTGGATAGACGCCGCGCGGGGGGTTTGTGACGGTACTGGTGCACAGCCAATACGTCGAGAGCCCGTGTCCCCCAAGGGGCATGCCACGTACGGCTGCTGACTGGGAGTGAAATATGATTCTTCGCGGCGTATGGGTGATGCGGGGTGCGTACGGGTGAACGAGACGGCCCTGGCGATCGGCGCGGCGGCCGGTACGATGCGGCAGCTCAGCGTCATGGCTACGTCGTAAGAACCTCGGGGGAGCGTCGTGTTCGGAATTGTCAGGCCCTGTCGTCATCGCCTCGGAGAGAATCTCACGGGACAGTGGATGGCGCATTTGTGCGGGCTGTGCCTCTCGTTGCGGGGCGACCATGGCCAGTTCGCGCGGATCGTGACGAACTACGACGGGCTCCTCATCTCCGTACTGACGGAAGCTCAGGCGCGGCAGGACAGCGGACTTCGGCGTACGGCGGGACCGTGCCCGTTGCGCGGGATGCGCACCGCCTCCGTAGCACAGGGTGAGGGTGCCCGCCTCGCGGCCGCCGTCTCACTGGTGCTCGCCTCGGCCAAGGTGCGCGACCATATGGCCGACGGCGACGGACTGCTGGCCCGCAAGCCGGTGGCCCTCGCGGCGCGCCGGGTGGCGGCCGGCTGGGGCGCTGCGGGTGCCCGGAGCGGCTCGGCCGTCGGGTTCGACACCGCCGTACTGGTCGACGCCGTGGACCGGCAGGTCGGCATCGAGGCGCTCGCCGGGATCGGGACGTCGGTCCTCACCGTGACCGAGCCGACCGAGACCGCGACCGCCGCCGCCTTCGCGCACACCGCGATCCTGGCCGGACGGCCCGGCAACGCCGAGCCGCTCGCCGAGGCCGGGCGCCTCTTCGGACGGCTCGCGCACCTCCTGGACGCCGTGGAGGACCGGGCCGCCGACGCCGAGGCGGGGGCGTGGAACCCGCTGACGGCGACCGGGACCTCGCTCGCCGAAGCGCGCCGGCTCGCCGATGACGCCGTGCACGGGGTGCGGCTGGCGCTGCGGGAGGTCGAGTTCACGGATCCGGGGCTCGCCCATCTGCTGCTGGTGCATGAGCTGCGGCGCTCGGTGGACCGGGCGTTCGGGACGGTGCCGATGTGCTCGTCCCATGCCTCGCATCAGCCCGGGCCTTACGGGCAGCAGCCGCAGCTCCCGCAGCAGGGGCCGTATGGGGCGCCGCAGAATCCGTATGCCGGTGGCGGGAATCCATATGCCGGGGGGAATCCCTACGCCGGCGGTGGGGGTGCGCCCGGCGGTGGTGGCGGGGGCTTTGGTGGTGGGGGCGGTGGTGACTTCGGTGGGTTCGGTGGTGGGGCCGCGCCGCAGCCGCCGAAGGGACGGCGCGGGTTCTGGGCCGGCTGCGGGATGTTCTGGCTGCTGTGCTGCACCTGCAAGCTGTGCTGCGCGAAGGAGTACGAGGGCCCGTGGTCGCGCAAGAAGCGTGAGGGCTGCTGCCGTGACTGCGACTGTGACGGCTGCGACTGCTGCTGCCCCTGCGACGGTTGCTGACGCGGATTCCGAGGGCGGTCGGCCCGGCGCAAGCCGTGCCGACCGGCTCTGACCGGGGCAGGAGCGGTCAACCAGCACAGATGGTTCAAAGGTTGACGGCCGAAAGGCGCCCTTGTGCCAACCGGTCGTTCGGCCGAATACTCCCCTCAGCGCTTGTCAGGGGCACGGCGTATTCGAAATCCGGACAACGGCCCTCTGACTGCGCCTCACACCGGGCCCCGACCCCACGCGGGCCCCCGACTTCCCTTGGAGGGAACGAAAAGTGAGGATCAAGCGCACCACCCCCCGCAGCGGCATTACGAGACGGACCCGGCTGATCGCCGTTTCCACCGGCCTCGTTGCCGCGGCCGCGATCGCGATCCCCAACGCGACCGCCGCGGAGACTCCCGCCACCTTCAGCGCCGCCCAGCTCAAGAGCGCCAGCGGCTCCGTACTGAAGGCCGACGTACCCGGCACCGCCTGGTCCGTCGACAGCAAGACCAACCGCGTCACGGTGACCGTCGACTCCACGGTCTCCCAGGCGGAGATAGCCAAGATCAAGGAACAGGCCGGGGCGAACGCCGACGCGCTCACCATCAAGAGCGTCCCCGGCAAGTTCAGCAAGTTCATCCAGGGCGGCGACGCCATCTATGCGAGTAGCTGGCGCTGCTCGCTCGGCTTCAACGTCCAGGACAGCAGCGGCAACCAGTACTTCCTGACCGCCGGCCACTGCACCGACGGTGCGGGCACCTGGTGGTCCAACTCCGGCCACACCTCGGTCATCGGCTCGACCGCCGGCTCCAGCTTCCCGGGCAACGACTACGGCATCGTGCGCTACTCCGGTTCCGTCAGCCGGCCCGGCACCGCGAACGGCGTGGACATCACGCGCGCGGCCACGCCCAGCGTGGGCACCACCGTCATCCGTGACGGCTCCACCACCGGTACGCACAGCGGCCGGGTCACCGCCCTGAACGCCACCGTCAACTACGGCGGCGGCGACATCGTCTCCGGCCTGATCCAGACCACGGTCTGCGCCGAGCCCGGCGACTCCGGCGGTTCGCTCTACGGCAGCAACGGCACCGCGTACGGTCTGACCTCCGGCGGCAGCGGCAACTGCTCCTCCGGTGGCACGACCTTCTTCCAGCCGGTCACCGAGGCCCTCAGCGCGTACGGCGTCAGCGTCTACTGAGACCTCCGTCCGGCCTGATCGACAGCAAGCAGCCAGCAGCAGACGAGCCCCCGCACGCAACTGCCGTGCGGGGGCTCGCCCTTGCTCCGGCGGCGGGGTTACCGTCGACGTACAGGCAGTACTCCGCTGTGATGCGCCCACGTCGGACCCTGGGGGTCGGTGATGGTCGAGGAGCTGGTGGCGGCGGGAGTGACGCTCGCGTCCGCCGGGCTGGTCTATGTGGCGGCGGCCGCGCGGGTCGTCAAGCAGTACGAACGGGGCGTGGTGTTCCGCCTCGGGAAGCTCCGGCCCCAAGTGCGCGGGCCAGGGTTCACGATGATCGTGCCGGGCGTCGACAAACTGCGCAAAGTGAACATGCAGATCGTGACGATGCCCATTCCCGCCCAGGAGGGCATCACCCGGGACAATGTGACCGTACGGGTCGATGCCGTCGTCTACTTCAAGGTGACCGCGCCGGCCGAGGCGGTCGTACGGGTGGAGGACTACCGGTTCGCGGTCTCGCAGATGGCGCAGACGTCGCTGCGGTCCATCATCGGCAAGAGCGAGCTCGATGATCTGCTGTCCAGCCGCGAAAAGCTCAACCAGGGGCTGGAGTTGATGATCGACAGTCCGGCCGTCGAGTGGGGCGTGACGATCGACCGGGTGGAGATCAAGGACGTCTCCCTGCCCGAGACCATGAAGCGGTCGATGGCGCGGCAGGCCGAGGCCGACCGGGAGCGGCGGGCACGGGTCATCAACGCCGACGCGGAACTTCAGGCCTCCAAGAAGCTGGCCGAGGCCGCTCATCAGATGGCCGATACTCCCGCGGCCCTTCAGCTGCGTCTGCTGCAGACGGTGATGGCGGTGGCGGCCGAGAAGAACTCCACGCTGGTGCTGCCGATTCCGGTGGAATTGTTGCGGTTCCTGGAGAAAGGTGGCCCGGTCGCGCAGGAAGTGCCGTCCCGGGAACCTCGGTTGGAATCGGGTCCCGGAGGGGCGATTTCAAGACAGGAGTAGACCTCACGCGTTGGTGATGGGATGCTCGCTTGCGGTGTTTGCTGTGCGAAGGCACCGGGTGTGACTGTGCACGGTCAAGACAGCGGGGGCGTGGAAACGCGTTCTACGCGCGTCCTGAAGTCGACCTTGTGCACTCCCTGTGACCCTCGCAATAGTGAGCGTTGTTCAACCGGCGCGGGTGCGGCTTTTGTTGTGCACCGCCCCCGTGGCCGTACGCCTTCCGGTCCGGCGAGGTCCCCACAACCTCTCGGGCCGACCCCCCACAGGAGGACGTGAGTTGAAGCACCGACGCATACCCAAGCGGCGTGCAGCCGTGGCAGGTGCGGGTATCGCCGCACTGGTCGCCGCGGGCGTGACCTTGCAGACTGCGAACGCCAGCGAGACGCCGGAGGCGTCCACGCCGAAGACGCTGTCGATCACCGCGGCCGGAAAGCTCGCCTCGACGCTGGCGAAGGACCTCGGCGGTGACGCCGCCGGCACGTACTACGACGCACAGACCAAGAACCTCGTGGTGAACGTGCTCGACCAGGCCGCCGCCGATGCGGTCGAGGCCGCCGGCGCCAAGGCGCGGGTCGTCGAGAACTCGCTCGCCGAGCTGAAGAGCGCGCGTACCACCCTCAAGCAGGACGCGACCATCCCGGGCACCGCCTGGGTGACGGACCCGGCGACGAACAAGGTCGTCGTCACCGCGGACCGTACGGTCTCCAAGGCCGAGTTGGCCAAGCTCGACAAGGTCGTCGACGGGCTGGGTTCCACGGTCGAACTCAAGCGGTCGAAGGGGGAGTTCAAGCCCTTCATCGCCGGCGGTGACGCGATCACCGGTGGCAGCGGGCGCTGCTCGCTCGGCTTCAACGTCGTCAAGGGCGGCGAGCCGTTCTTCCTGACTGCCGGGCACTGCACCGAGTCCATCTCCACGTGGTCGGACTCCGACGGCAACGAGATCGGCACCAACGAGACGTCCAGCTTCCCGGACAACGACTACGGGCTGGTCAAGTACACGGCCGAGGTCGACCACCCGAGCGAGGTCAACCTCTACAACGGGTCCTCGCAGGCGATCAGCGGGGCCGCGGAGGCGACCGTGGGCATGGCGGTCACCCGCAGCGGGTCGACCACCCAGGTGCACGAGGGCAAGGTGACCGGCCTGGACGCCACCGTGAACTACGGCAACGGCGACATCGTCAACGGGCTGATCCAGACCGACGTCTGCGCCGAGCCGGGTGACAGTGGCGGGTCGCTGTTCTCCGGTGACAAGGCGGTCGGGCTCACGTCGGGTGGCAGCGGTGACTGCACCTCCGGCGGGGAGACCTTCTTCCAGCCGGTGACCGAGGCGCTGTCCGCCACGGGTACCGAGATCGGCTGACACGTTCCGCTTCGCGGAGCCCCGTCCCTCGTGTTTCGAGGGGCGGGGCTTTCGTGTTGATGCCTGCGGCGGCCTGCGCGGGTTCGGTGGGGGTGCGCGTAGCGCCAACGGTTGTGTGGTGGGTCGAGGTCGCGCCGCCGTACGCGGGTGTCGCTACGGCGTTGCCGGCTCCCTGCCCCGCAGCATCGACGCCAGGAGTGTGATCGCGATTCCCGCCGCTGCCCAGGCCGAGAGGACCAGTAGGGAGTCGGTTACGTCGTTGCCCTTGAAGTAGGCGATGGAGCGGGTTGCCCAGGTGCCCGCGCCGGGGGGTAGGGCCGGGCCGATGTCGCGCCAGAACGGGGGGAGCAGTGGGGGTGGGAGGGCGCCGCCCGCGCTGGGGTTGCCCAGGATGACGATGATCAGGATCACCAGGCCGATTCCGGCCAGGCCGAAAATGGCCTGGAAGGCCAGGGTGGCCGCGCCCACCGCGAAGATGGTCAGCGCGCCCACGCCCCAGAGCGCGGCGATGCTGCCGGGAAGGGCGCCCAGGATCGGGCCGGCGATCAGTGCGCCGCCCAGGCCGCCCACGACCGCGACCAGGGCCATGGCGAGGAGGCGGATCACCGAGCGTCTCGGGGTGGGGCGGCGGGCGCCCGAGCTGATCGTCATGATCGACGCGCAGAGGTAGCCGCCCACGCACCAGCCCACGGTCACATAGAAGGACGTGAGGCCGTTGGCGTCGTGCGGGTCGGCGGGGGCCACGTCGACGGTGCGGATGGTGCGGGCCTCGGATTTCTCCAGGGTGGTGACGAGGTTCTCCAGGACGGTGGCCAGTGCTCTTCCGCCGCCGGTGGTGACCAGCAGGGTGTCGGTGGTGCCCGCCGGGTCGATCAGCAGGGCGCCGTCGATCTCGCGGTTCAGGATCTGGGCGCGGGCCGTCGCCGCGTCGGGCAGGGCGCGGGGGTCCAGGGGGTCGTCGGGCAGGTTCTCCAGCCGGGTCACCGTCTGCTGGGCGGTGACCTGGGGGGCCACGACCCCGAAGGGCAGGTTCTTGGGCTTCGGGTCGTGGAGTGCGCCCACATAGGAGGCGATGAAGAGCAGAGCGAGGATCACCGTGCCGGTCAGGAGCAGTGTGGCCCGTGGAGTGACCGCGTCCTTCACCTCGGCGAGGAAGGGGCTGCCGGTGGTCTGCGTCATGCCCCCACCGTCCGGGGCTCCGGGCGTTTGCGCAGGTGGGAGGCGTCCGAACGGATGTCGCACGAGTGTTCGAGAAACGGTCCGGAAATGGTCTATGGTGGGGGTGAGGGTGTTGGGAACTGATGTTCGAGTGCGGGGTCCGGGTACCGGCCCCGGGCTCGCCGGAGCGGGAGGTGCGTGTGTCGGGCTTCGCGCATCTGCACACCGCCTCCGGGTTCTCCCTGCGATACGGCGCCTCGCACCCGGAGCGGCTGGCCGAGCGTGCCTCCGAGCGGGGCATGGACGCCCTGGCGCTCACCGATCGTGACTCGCTCGGGGGCGCGGTTCGGTTCGCCAAGGCCTGTGCGGGGGCCGGGGTGCGGCCGCTGTTCGGCGTGGAGCTGGCCGTGGAGGGGTTCGGGCCCTCGGGGGTGAAGGAGGCCGGCGGGCGGCGGCGGGTTCCGGTGCGTGGCGGGGCCTTCGTCGATGACTCGACGCCTCGGGTCACCTTTCTCGGGAGGGACGGGGCCCGGGGGTGGGGCGATCTCTGCCGAATCGTTTCGGCCGCGCATGGCGGGGAGGGGCCGCCGATGCTGCCCCGGGAGGACAACCGGGGGGACGGCCTGATCGTGCTGCTCGGCGCCGACTCCGACGTCGGGCGCGCGCTCGCCGCCGGGCGTCCCGATCGGGCGGCCCGGCTGCTGGTGCCCTGGCGGGAGGTCTACGGCGACTCCCTGCGACTGGAGGCCGTCTGGCACGGGCGCAAGGGCACCGGTCCGGGCTCGCTGCGGCTGGCCGCCCGTACCGTCGGCTTCGCCGCCGAGCAGCGGGTGCGGCCCGTGCTGAGCAACGCGGTGCGCTACGCCGACCCCGGGCTGGGGCCGGTCGCCGACGTACTGGACGCCGCGCGACGGCTCGTGCCCATCGGCGCCGGCAAGGAACTGGACTCCGGGGAGGCCTGGCTCAAGGGCGCGGGTGACATGGCCCGGGTCGCGGAGCGGGTCGTCGAGGCCGCGGGCTTCCGGCGTGACACCGCGTACCGGCTGCTGGAGCAGACCGGGGCGACCGCCGCCGAGTGCCTTGTCGATCCCGAGGACGATCTCGGGATGGGCACCGTCCACTTTCCCGAGCCGCACCTCGTCGGGGCCGGAGCCCGTACCGCTCAGCGGGCGCTCGCCTCACGGGCGGTGGCGGGCATGGTGCTGCGCGGCTACGACGGGCGGCGGGCGTACTGGGAGCGGGTGCACCAGGAACTGGACATCATCGCCCACCACGGGTTCGCCTCCTATTTTCTGACGGTCGCCCAAGTCGTGGATGACGTACGGAAGATGGGGATCCGGGTGGCCGCGCGTGGCTCCGGCGCGGGATCGCTCGTCAACCATCTGCTCGGCATCGCGCACGCCGACCCCGTGGAGCACGGGCTGCTGATGGAGCGCTTCCTGTCCAAGCGGCGGCCGGTGCTGCCCGACATCGACATCGACGTGGAGTCCGCGCGGCGGCTGGAGGTCTATCGCGCGATCATCGAACGGTTCGGGAGCGAGCGGGTCGCCACCGTCTCCATGCCCGAGACCTATCGGGTGCGGCATGCCGTACGGGACGTGGGCGCGGCCCTGTCCATGGACCCCGCCGACATCGACCGGATCGCCAAGTTCTTCCCGCACATCCGGGCGCGCGACGCCCGCGCGGCCCTCGAGGAACTGCCCGAGCTGCGGAAACTGGCCGGGGAGCGGGAGCGGTACGGCAGGCTGTGGGAGCTGGTCGAGGCGCTTGATGCCTTGCCGCGTGGCATCGCCATGCATCCGTGCGGGGTGCTGCTCTCGGACGCCTCGCTGCTCTCCCGTACGCCCGTCATGCCGACCAGCGGCGAGGGCTTCCCCATGTCGCAGTTCGACAAGGATGACGTCGAGGACCTCGGGCTGCTCAAGCTCGATGTGCTGGGCGTGCGGATGCAGTCGGCGATGGCGCACGCCGTCGCGGAGGTGGAGCGGGCCACGGGGGAGCGGATCGATCTGGACCGGGTGGAGGACGGGGACCCGGCCACCTATCGGCTCGTCCGGTCCGCCGAGACCCTGGGCTGCTTCCAGATCGAGTCGCCGGGGCAGCGGGATCTGGTCGGGCGGCTCCAGCCGGCCACCTTCCACGATCTCGTCGTCGACATCTCGCTCTTCCGGCCCGGACCGGTCGCCGCCGACATGGTGCGGCCGTTCATCGAGGCGCGGCACGGGCGGGCGCCCATCCGCTATCCGCACCCGGATCTGGAGGGGCCGCTGCGGGAGACGTACGGGGTCGTCGTCTTCCATGAGCAGATCATCGACATCGTGCACATCATGACCGGCTGCGGGCGGGACGAGGCCGACCGGGTGCGGCGCGGGCTGTCCGACCCCGAGTCGCAGGGGCGGATCCGGGTGTGGTTCGCGCAGCATGCGGCGGCCAAGGGGTACGACGCGGAGACCATCGGGCGGACCTGGGAGATCGTCGAGGCCTTCGGGTCGTACGGCTTCTGCAAGGCGCACGCGGTCGCCTTCGCCGTGCCGACCTATCAGTCGGCCTGGCTGAAGGCCCATCACCCGGCCGCCTTCTATGCCGGGCTGCTCACCCATGACCCCGGGATGTATCCGAAGCGACTGCTGCTGGCGGACGCGCGGCGGCGTGGGGTGCCGATCCTGCCGTTGGACGTGAATGTGTCGGGAGTCGCCCACCGTATCGAACTGGTGTCTGAATCCCGGGGTGTGAAAGGGGTTTGGGGGCTGCGGCTCGCCCTCTCCGACGTGCACGGCATCAGCGAGGCCGAGGCGGCCCGGATCGCGGACGGGCAGCCGTACGCCTCGCTGCTCGACTTCTGGGAGCGGGGCCGGCCCAGCCGTCCGCTGGCCCAGCGGCTCGCGCAGGTCGGCGCGCTGGACGCCTTCGGGGCCAACCGGCGTGATCTGCAACTGCATCTGACCGAACTGCACCGGGGCGCCCGGGGCAAGGGCGGCGGCGGGGGACAGCTCCCGCTGGCCGGCGGGCGGAAGACCGCCGCGGCCGGACTGCCCGACCTCACCTCCGCGGAGCGGCTCAGTGCCGAGCTGGGGGTGCTGTCGATGGATGCCTCGCGGAATCTGATGGACGACCACCGGGCGTTCCTGGACGAGTTGGGCGTCGTCTCGGCGCGGCGGCTGAGGGAGGCCAGGCACGGCGAGACCGTGCTGGTAGCGGGGGCCAAGGCGGCCACCCAGACGCCGCCGATCCGGTCCGGCAAGCGGGTCATCTTCAGCACCCTGGACGACGGGACGGGCCTGGTGGATCTCGCGTTCTTCGACGACTCGCACGACGCCTGCGCCCACACCGTCTTCCACTCCTGGCTGCTGCTGGTGCGGGGGGTCGTGCAGCGGCGCGGGCCGCGCAGCTTGAGCGTGGTGGGCTCCGCCGCCTGGAACCTCGCCGAGCTGGTCGAGCTGCGCGCCGAGGGCGGCCTGGACGAGGTGGCGGCGCGGCTGGCGGAGCCGGTGGCGGCACCGGCCGGGGACGACGGGGATCCGGCGCGCGGCCGACGAATCCAAATGCCCACCGGATACGAAATGAACCCGTGGGCCGATCTACGACCGGCGGGTCAAGAGCCTTCACAGGTACGGAAGTTGTGGCACCAGAGTCCGGGGAGTGCGGGATGACCATCCTCTGCGTACGTTTTCAGCTGCCGCCGACGCGTGAGGCGGCCCTGCCCGGACTGCTCGGGCTGCTGGAGGACTTCACGCCGGTCGTCCAGGCGCTGCCACCGGATGCGGCGCTGGCCGATCTGCGGGGCGCCGAGCGGTACTTCGGGCGCGACGCGGTCGAGCTGGCGTCGGTGATCCGGGTGCGCGCCCTCGCCCATCACGGGGTCGACTGCGTGATCGGCGCCGGGCCCGGGCCGATGCTGGCCCGAGTGGCGCTGGGGGAGGCGCGGCCCGGGGTGACCTGTGCGGTTCCCGAGGACGCCGTCCCGGGGTTCCTCGCCGACAAGCCCGTCGCCGCGCTGCCCGGCGTCGGCGCCGCGACCGCCCGCACCCTGTGCGAGTACGGCCTCGACACCCTCGGCCTGGTCGCCGCCGCGCCGCTGTCCACGCTCCAGCGGCTGGTCGGGGTGAAGGCCGGCCGTGAGCTGCGGGAGAAGGCGGGCGGTGTCGACCGGGGCCGGGTCGTGCCGAACGGTGTGTCGCGGTCGCTGGCCACCGAACGGCCCTTCACCCGCGACGAGCTGGACCCCGACCGGCACCGCCGTGCCCTGCTCTCGGCCGCCGAGGAACTGGGCGCCCGGCTGCGCGCCCTGGACAAGGTCTGCCGCACCCTGGCCCTCACCGTCCGCTACGCCGACCGCTCCTCGACGACCCGCAGCCGCACCCTGAAGGAACCGACGGCCCACTCGGCGGCGCTGACCAGGGCGGCGTACGGCATGTACGAGGCCCTCGGCCTCCAGCGCGCCCGGGTACGGGCCGTCGCCCTGCGGGCGGAGGGGCTCGACCCCGCCGAGCAGGCCTCCTACCAGCTCACCTTCGACCCGCTCGACGAGAAGGCCCGGCGTATCGAGGAGGTCGCGGACCGCGCGCGGGCGAAGTTCGGGCCGCACGCTGTGATGCCGGGGTCGCTGGCCGCGTAGCGTCAGTTGGCCCATGGCGGCGTGATGAGCGTGCCGTCGGCCAGTTCGGCGGTCAGGCCGATGGATGTGGTGACCCAGGTGACGGCGGTCCGTTCGGTCGGGTTCTGGACGGTCAGGGTCGCGCCGGGGTTGATGATCAGGGTGTCGCCGGCCGCGATCCGGTCGGTGCGGCCGTCGAGCGTGATCAGCAGCTCGCCGTCGAGCAGATGCAGGATCTCCTCCCGGTTGACGGTGTGCGCGGGTGCCTTGGTCCCCGCAGGGATCTCGCCGCGCCAGGCGCACAGCTCCTTGCTGCCGGTCAGAGGGGTGGCGTACGAGACGAATCGGGCGCCGTGGATCTCGTGGGTGACGGCTTCGGACGCTCGGATCACAGGCATGGGTGCCTCCTGTCGACGGTGAGGGAAGATGAAAGATGGTCAAGCAGCTTGACCATATGTGGCTATGGTCAAGCTGCTTGACCGATTCGTCAAGGGTGTTTCAATGCCTGCGTGCAGAACTCCGAAGCCATGGCCCTGTCCGCCACCCTGCTCGCCGTCGCCGGTGAGCTCACGCAGCGCATCCATGAGGGCGTGGTCGCCCGGGGTTTCGAGGGGGTGCGGCCCGCGCACGGTTTCGCGTTCGCCCGGCTCGCCCCGGACGGCGCCACCGCCACCGACCTCGCCGTCCATCTCGGGGTGACCAAGCAGGCGGCGAGCCAGCTCGTCGACGAGATCGTGCGCAAGGGGTACGCCGAGCGGCGGCCGCATCCCGGGGACGCGCGGGCGCGGTTGATCGTGCTGACCGAGCGGGGGTGGGCCTGTACTCGTGCGGCCGAGGAGGCGGCGGCGGAGGTCGTGCGGGGGTGGGGGGATGTGCTCGGCGAGGGTGAGGTGCGGGCGCTGCTCGGGCAATTGGCGCGCATCGCACCGTATGGGCCCATCCGGCCTGCCTGGTGAGGGTTCATCAGTGGTTGTGAACCGTCTCTGACTATCACTGGAAGTTTTTACTGACGCGTAACTTCACACGTCTACTACTCGCCCGTAACTTGACGAGTGAACAGCATCCTCGTGATCCGGATCACAGGGCGTAAGGCCGTCGTACCTCCCTTGAGCCGCAAGGAGATCACCCGATGCTGCCCTGGAAACGAGTGCTCAGACCGCTGGCCGCGCTGCTCCTGACCGCCGCGGTCGCCGTCGTCCCCGCCGCCACCACCGCCCAGGCCGCCGAGACGGCCGCGACCTCCAGCAGCGGCTGGAACGACTACTCCTGCAAGCCGTCCGCCGCGCACCCCCGCCCCGTCGTCCTCGTGCACGGCACCTTCGCGAACTCCGTCGACAACTGGCTGGGACTCGCGCCCTACCTCAAGAACCGCGGCTACTGCGTCTTCTCCCTCGACTACGGCCAGCTCTCGGGCGTGCCGTTCTTCCATGCCCTCGGCCCCATCGACAAGTCGGCGGAGCAACTCTCCGCCTATGTCGACAAGGTGCTCGCCGCGACCGGCGCCGCCGAGGCCGACCTCGTCGGCCACTCGCAGGGCGGCATGATGCCCCGCTACTACCTCAAGTTCCTCGGCGGTGCCGGCAAGGTGAACGCCCTCGTCGGCATCGCGCCCAACAACCACGGCACCACCCTGTCCGGGCTCGCCAACCTGCTGCCGTACTTCCCCGGCGCCGAGGACCTGCTCAGCACCGCCACCCCGGCCCTCGCCCAGCAGGTCGTCGGATCCGAGTTCATGACCAGGCTCAACGCGGGCGGTGACACCGTCCCCGGGGTGCGCTACACGGTCATAGCCACCAAGTACGACGAGGTGGTCACGCCGTGGCGGACCCAGTTCCTGAACGGGCCCGACGTCAAGAACGTCCTGATCCAGGACCTGTGCGCGGTCGATCTGTCCGAGCACGCGCTCATCGGCCTCACCGACCGGATCGCCTTCCACGAGGTGGCCAACGCGCTCGACCCGGCCCACGCCAGCCCCACCACCTGCGTGTCCGTGATCGGTTGAGCACATGAGCGCGGAACACATCGCCGGGGCCTGACCGGCCTGAGCCGCCGTTCAGGCCCCGGAGCCCTTCCCGTCAGCGGCCGTGGCGGGCGCCTCCGGTCGCCCGCCTGCGCACCGACGCGAACAGAACCGCCGAACCCAGCGCCAGGGTCGCCGCACCGCCCATCGCGAGATACGCCGTGCCGCTGTCCCCGCCGGTCTCGGCGAGGTTCTCGCCGGCACCCGCCGCCTTCGGCTGGTTGGCGGGCGTGTCCTCAGGCGCCGCGACCGGCTCCGCCGAAGTGCTCGCGTCCTGGTCACCGTGGCCGTGGTGCTCGATCGTGGACTGGCCGGCGCCGTCCTCGATCTGCTCCTCGGAGGGCGCGGAGGCGCTCGGGGCGGGCGCGGGCCCGCTGTCGGAGCCGCCAGGGGTGGTCCCGCCGCCGAACGTGACGTCCGAGCAGGAGTAGAACGCCTCCGGGCTGTCCGAACGCTGCCAGACCGCGTACAGCAGTTGCTTGCCCGAGCGCTCGGGAAGGGTGCCGGAGAACGTGTAGAAGCCGCCCGACGCCGCCGGGTCGGTGACCGTCGCCACCGGGTTCGCCAGATCCAGGTCGCCCCAGGCCAGCGGCTTCGAGGGGTCGTAGCCCGCCTTGGTGATGTACACCTTGAAGGTGCCCTTGTGCGGGGCGGTCACGCGGTACTTGAAGGTGTACGACCCGCTGCTCACGCTCGTCGCCGGCCAGTCGGCGCGGGCCAGGTCGAGGCCCTTGAAGGCCTCGCTGTTCGCGCTGCACAGCTTGCCGTCCGGGATCAGCTCCTGGTGCCGGCCCGCCGCGTCGCCGATGCGGATGCCGTTCCAGTCGTAGAGGGCCTGGGTGCCGCCCGCCGAGACCGCCGCCTTGCACGCGTCGGACTTCGGGCTCTCCGGGCCCTCCGCGTAGCACTGCGAGACCCGGCTGACCGGATCGCCCATCGAACCGTGCGCCGAGGCGGGCGCGGCGGCGAGGGCGGTCAGGGCGAGCGGGGTCAGGCCGAGGGCGGCGACGGTGGCGGCCGTGCGGCGTGCGGGCATGGGGGATCTCCTTGGAACCGATGCGGATGGGTGCCGGATCCAAGAAACCGTGAATTCGCCTGTCGCAGGGGGTTCGCGGCGATCTTTAGGGTCGCCTTAAGGGAGTGCTCAGACTGAGATCAGGTAGGTAGCGTGCATGCCATGACGAACGAGGAGATCCGGCCCGCCACGGCCGCCGACGCACCGGACGTCAAAGCCGTGACCGACGCGGCCTACACGCACTACATCGAGCGCATCGGGCGGATCCCGGTGCCCATGCTCGCGGACCACGCGGCGAACGTGGCCGAGGGGAAGGTGTTCGTGACGGGCGATCCCGTGATCGGGCTCGTCGTCCTGGAAGTGCACGAGGACCATCTGTTCCTCGACAACATCGCCGTCCACCCCGATGCCCATGGCCAGGGCGTGGGGCGACGGCTGCTGCACTTCGTGGACGCACGCGCGCGTGCGCTGGGCCTGCCCGAGGTCAGGCTCTACACGAACGCGCTGATGTGGGAGAACCAGAAGATCTACCCGAAGTACGGGTACGAGGTCGTCGAGCGTCGCGTGGAGGGGCCGTACGACCGCATCCACTACCGCAAGCGCCTCGACTGACGCGTCTCGCCCGCCCGGCGGGGCGTTTCAGCCTTCCGGCCACCAGGTCCGGGCGATGTCCTTGCGGACCTCCGGTCGTCCCGACGGCGAATCGTCCGCCTCCTCCCGGAGCCGGCGGCGGGCTTCCGTCTTGCTCTTCAGGGGCTTCTGCACGGTTGTGCGGCGCATGGCTGCCTCCTTCAGTGCCTACCCAAGTTCCGCGTTGTCACGGAGGTAGACCCTTTCGGGGAGAGTTCCTCATCGCCGCGGGCCCTGTCAGTGGCGGGTGTCACGATCGGACTGTCAGTGGCGGGTGTCACTCTTGGCCTCATGACGAACGGTGAACACGCCCTCACAGGGACGGAACCGGACTGGGACAAGGCCGCCGCCACCTTCGACGACGAGCCGGACCACGGCCTGCGCGACCCCGAAGTGCGCCAGGCATGGGCCGCCAGACTGCGGTCATGGCTGCCCGAGCGCGCGTCCGACGTACTCGATCTCGGCTGCGGCACAGGCAGCCTGTCACTCCTCGCGGCCGAGCAGGGGCACCGGGTCACGGGCGTGGACAGATCCGCCGCGATGGTCGCCCTCGCCCGCGCCAAGCTCGCCGGGCGTGACGCGGTGTTCCTGCGGGGCGACGCTGCGGCGCCGCCGGTGGGGGAGGAGCGGTTCGACGTGGTGCTCGTACGGCATGTGCTGTGGGCGCTGCCCGACCCGGGCCGGGTGCTGCGGCACTGGCGTGGGCTGCTGCGTCCGGGAGGACGGTTCGTGCTGATCGAGGGTGTGTGGGGGACGGTCTCGCCGGTCGGTATCCCGGCGGAACCGCTCACTTCCCTCCTCGCCCCGCTCGCCCTGGAGGTGCGTGTGGAGAGCCTGTCCGACGACCCGCGGCTGTGGGGCAGGGCCGTGGAAGACGAGCGGTATGCCGTGGTGGCGACGGCCTAGTCCAGCAGTGCCTCCAGGCCGCCCTCGACCCTGGCGAACCCCTCCAACTCGTACAGGGCCGCCACCGCCGAGGCCGCCGCCTCCGGGTCCGACTCCGCCAGGCCGCTCTCCGCGAACTCGTCCTCGTCCAGCCGCCGTACGTCCGTGCCGTCGGCCGAGCGCCACAGGTCCAGGTCGAGGTCCTCGACGACCAGCTCGCCGTCCGACAGCGTGGCCGGGCGGGTGATGTCGCAGTACCAGCCCTTGAGGACACCCTCCGCGTCGCGGACCTCCTTCACCGCGTACCAGCGATCACGCCAGTAGTACTCGGTGAAGACATCGCCCGGCTCGAACCGGACGAAGCCGAAGTCACGCACGCCGTCGCCGGACCAGGGGGCGCGGACGGTGACACGGGTGCCGTCGTCGGCGAGCAGCTCCGCCGTGTAACGGATCTTCGTACGGCCGCCCTTGACGAGGACCACGTCCAGCGGGCGTCCGCCCCGGTCAGCCGAGTTCGCGGACATGGCGGACCTCCGTCGCGCAGATCTCGTACCCGAACCACCGGTTGATCGCCAGCATGGGTTCATTGTCGGCGTCGTTGCCCGTGAACGCCTCCTTGTAGCCGGCGGCGCGGGCGCGGTGCAGCGAGTCGTTCTTGGCGAGCTTGGCCAGGCCCCGGCCGCGGTGGGCGCGGGCGGTGCCGGTCATCGCCGTGGAGTAGCGGGTGGCGCGGTCCGTGTAGGCGGCGCTGAAGGCGACGGGGCGGCCGTCGACGACCGCGACCGACGTCAGGTCCAGGTCCAGGAGTGGGTGCTTCCAGCTCTCCTCGATCCAGGCCTCGTAGTCGGTGAGATCGGCCCCGACATCGCTCGGTTCGTCCGACGTCGTCTCCGCGTCCAACTCGAACATCGGGCGCGGGTCGTCCGCGAAGTCCGCGGCCCTGCGCAGCTCCACGCCGGGCGGGAGATCCTGGAGAGGCGGCAGCGCGCCGTTCGCCAGGTCCAGGCGCAGGAAGTGGGCGGAGCGGCTCGCACGGTAGCCGTGCCGCTCGGCGAACGCCCGGTTGCCCGGCTCGTCCAGGACCCAGGAGAACAGCTTCGTCGCACCCAGCGCGGTGAGATGCTCCTCCGCGGCGCGCACGAGGAGGTCCCCGGCGCCGCGGCGCGTGCGGTCCGGCTGCACATAGATGTTGAGATAACCCTGACCGGGCTCCCCACTGTCATGGGCGATGCCGACCTGGGCCGTGCCGATCGTCTCGCCGTCCTCCTCCGCGACGAGGGAGCGGTAGTGGGCGTCGGGGTGGGTGCGGGTCGTGCGATGGACGATGGCTTCCGGCGTCCACAGGACGTAGGGGATTGCCAGGTGTCGGCTGCGGGCGAAGCGCTCGACGTCGGCGGGCACTTCGGGGCGGAGGTCGCGTACGGTCACGGTCATGGTGGCGCACGCTACGTGGGGGATGTGCGCGGATGCCTCTCATTTTCCGGCGGGTACGGGACAATCGCCCTGTGACCTTGAAGATCCACATCGACGACAGTGCCGCGCCGTACGAGCAGGTGCGGGCGCAGATCTCGGAGCAGGCGAGGGCGGGCGTACTGCCGGTGGGGTACCGCCTGCCGACCGTGCGGGGCCTGGCGGAGTCCCTGGGCCTGGCCGCGAACACCGTCGCCAAGGCGTACCGGGCGCTGGAGAGCGACGGGGTGATCGAGACGCGGGGGCGCAACGGCACGTTCGTGGCCGAGGCGGGCTCCGCGGCGGAACGGGAGCTCGCGTCGGCTGCCCAGGCGTACGTGGAGCGCGCCCGCCGGCTGGGGCTGACGGAGACGGATGCCCTCGTCGCCGTACGGGATGCCCTGCGGGCGGTTTACGGGGAGTAGGGCGACCCGCGGGTGTTCAGGGGGTGCGGGTGACCACCAGGTCGGTCGAGCGTGCCGCCTTCGCGAACGTCACCGCGTCCTCCACCGCCGCCCCGCGCGGGTCGTTGTTGAAGTACGCGTACACGTCCTCGTCCTCCGCCCAGGTCTCCGTGATCCGCTCGACCCATGTCTTCAGTGCCTGCCGGCCATAGTGCGGCCACACATGTGCGCGGCCCACATGGAAGCGGACGTATCCCCAGTCGGTGGTGCGCCACAGCGGAGTCACCGGGCGGGACTCGACGTCGGCCCAGCACAGGGCCGCGCCCCGGGACTCCAGGACCTCGCGCACCCGAGGCGTCCACCAGCTGTCGTGCCGGGGTTCGACCGCGACCCGCGTCGCGGCGGGGAAGCACTCCAGACAGGCGTCCAGCAGCCCGGCGTCCGCCCGTAGCGTGGGCGGCAGCTGGAGCAGGACCGGGCCGAGCCGGGCACCCAACCCCTCCGCATGGGACATCAGACGGCTCACCGGCTCCTCGGGATCCCGCAGCCGCTTGATGTGGGTCAGATAGCGGCTCGCCTTCACCGCGACCACGAAGTCACCCGGCACCCGGTCCCGCCACGCCTCGAAGTTCTCCCTGGTCGGCAGCCGGTAGAAGGCGTTGTTGATCTCGACCGTGGCGAACTGTGCGGCGTACTCCTCCAGCCACAGCCGTATAGGGACGTCCGGCGGGTACAACACGCCCCGCCAGTCCCGGTACTGCCACCCCGAAGTCCCGACGAACAGGGTCATAAATCCATCAAAGCACTACAGATACAGGCCCGCGTCCGCCCCGTCCCGAGGATCCGGCAGCGACGTCGGCGACGTCCCCCGCTTCAGGGCGTACAGCTCCGCCAGCGTGGCGCCCTCCCGGCCGACGCCCTCGTCCGTGCCCAGCCAGCCCACCGCCTCCCGGCGGGTCAGCGGACCCACCTCGATGCGGGCCAGACAGCGGCCGGGGCGGACGACGGCGGGGTGCAGGCGCTCCAGGTCCTCGTTGGTGGTGACGCCGACGAGGACGTTGCGGCCCTGGCCGAGCAGGCCGTCGGTCAGGTTCAGCAGCCGGGACAGGGCTTGGCCCGCCGTGTGCTTCGCCTCGCCCCGGATCAGTTCGTCGCAGTCCTCCAGGAGCAGCAGCCGCCAGCGGCCCTTGCCCGTGGAGTCGTCCTCGCCGATCGCGATGTCCATGAGGTAGCCGACGTCGCTGAAGAGGCGCTCCGGGTCCAGGACGCAGTCCACCTGGCACCAGTCCCGCCATGAGCGGGCCAGGGTCCGCAGCGCCGACGTCTTGCCGGTGCCCGGCGGGCCGTGCAGCAGGAGCAGGCGGCCCGCGATGTCCTCGGGGGTCGTCTTCATCAGGCGGTCCATGGCGTCCGCGACCGGCGCGGTGTAGTTGGGCCGCACCTCGTCCCAGGTGCCCGCCGAGATCTGCCGGGTCGTGCGGTGCGGGCCGCGCCTGGGGGAGACGTACCAGAAGCCCATGGTGACGTTCTCCGGCTGCGGCTCGGGCTCGTCGGCCGCGCCGTCCGTCGCCTCGCCGAGGACCCGCTCCGCCAGCTCCTCGCTGGTCGCCGTCACGGTGACGTCGGCGCCCCGGTTCCAGCGGGAGACCAGCAGGGTCCAGCCGTCGCCCTCGGCCAGCGTCGCGCTGCGGTCGTCGTCGCGGGCGGTGCGCAGCACACGGGCGCCCGGCGGCAGCAGCGTCGCCCCGGACCGTACGCGGTCGATGTTCGCCGCGTGCGAGTACGGCTGCTCGCCCGTCGCGAAGCGGCCGAGGAACAGCGCGTCGACGACGTCGGACGGCGAGTCGCTGTCGTCGACGTTGAGCCGGATCGGCAGAGCTTCGTGCGGGTTCACGGACATGCCGCCATGATCGGGCACGCGACGCCCCCGTGCACCCGGTTTCCGCCGCACGTCCCGCCAACGGTGCACGTCCCGCGCCCTCCGCGGCCTGTTACGGGACTGTGTACCTCCGAAACCTGCCCCAGCGCCCGACACCCCCGTTACCGTTGTCCTTGATGGGACGTCATGGGTGGAATTCGGGGGCACGGCGGTGGCGGCTCACCGCACTGCTCGGCGTGGGCGCGGCCGCTCTGGCGCTGGTCGTGACCCTCCTCAACACGCTTCCGGGCAACGGTGTGAACACCGACGGCACCTCACGCGACGGCGACAAGCCGCACGGCAACCCGACCGCCACACCGGACGCGACGAATCCCGAGGTCGGCTGGGGCTTCACGCACACCGAGCACAGCGCCGACGAAGGCGCCTCCGCCGCCGTCAAGCGCGTCGAGGGACGGCTCGCGGACGCCGGGGGGCTGCCGCAGATCCAGCACATCATGGGCTGGGGCGCCGACAACCCGGAGCCGGTCAGGGGGCGTTACGACTTCGAGGCGATGGACCGCCGTATCGACTTCGTCCGCGCCTCCCGCAGCACCCCGGTCGTCACCCTGTGCTGCGCCCCCGACTGGATGAAGGGCGGCGAGGCGGGCGTCGACAACACCGACTGGAGCCAGGCCGCCCTGGAGACCGCGCCCGACCCGGAGCACTTCGAGGACTACGCCGCGCTCGCCGTGACCGTCGCCAAGCGCTACCCGGACGTACGCCACTTCATCGTCTGGAACGAGTTCAAGGGCTTCTGGAACGACGCCGAGGGCCGCTGGGACTACGAGGGCTACACCAAGCTCTACAACCTCATCTACAAGGCGCTCAAGAAGGTCAACCCCGACATCATGGTCGGCGGGCCCTACCTCGTGATGGACAGCGTCGACCCGCGCGCGGAGGAGGCCTCGAAGGCCCTGACCGGCTCCTGGGGTGCCCTGGACCAGCGCACCGTCGACGCCTTCGCGTACTGGAACGAGCACAAGGCGGGCGCCGACTTCGTCGTCGTGGACGGCTCCAGTTACACCCGGGACGACGAGCTGCTGCCCGACGAGTTCACGGCCACCGACAAGTTCACGGCCGTGGGGGAGTGGGTGCGGAAGCAGACCGGTGATCTGCCGCTGTGGTGGGCCGAGTACTACGTCGAGCCCGCCGACGGCAACGACGACCGCAAGGGCTGGTCCGAGTCCCGCCGGGTCGCCGTCCAGGCCGCCGGGATGATGGCGCTGGCCAAGGGAGGTGCCACCTCCGCCTTCTACTGGAACCCGGAGGAGGAGAAGGGCACCGAGTGCGCCGGCTGTCTGTGGACGCCGACGGACGCCTCGCGTGGCGGTGCGAAGCTGCCGATGTACGACCTGGTCGCGCGGTTCGGGAAGGAGTTCCGGCCGGGGACCGGGTACAAGGAGGTGTCCGTGGACAAGCCCGACGTCCGGGTTCTCGCCACGGACAAGGTGATCCTCGCCGTGAACACCCTCGACCGGCAGACCACCGCGAAGATCGACGGCGAGAAGGTCGAGCTGCAGGCCTACGAGGTCAGGTGGCTCCAACGCTGAGGAGCCACCCCACCTCCGTTACTTGATCGTCAGGAACCGCTGCACCAACGAAGCCAGCAACACCGCCAGCAGCGGCAACGAGAACCAGAAGCTGCTCTGCAGCCACCGCAACTGCCGCACGCCCGGCGCCATAGCCACCCGGACGATCTCGCGGGCCATCAGCAGCACGATCAGCGCGAGCGCCGCAAGGCCGCCGACCACCGACCACGGCGTCCAGGTCACCTGCGGCCCGATCGGCCCGGGATCGGCCTTCGGGACGGCACCCGCGGGCTGCTTCTTCAGCGCGTACATCGTCACATCGGCGTTGCCGAAGACCCGCTTCAGCTCCTGCCGCTTGTCGAGGTTCTGGAGCAGCCTCGTCTCCCAGGTCGCCGAATAGCCGACGTCCAGCCGGAGATAGGTGACCTGACCCCGGTTGATCATCAGATACGAGTTCGGGCCCGCGTCCTTCAGCGCCTTCACCAGGCCCGACACCAGCACCGGGTCGACCGGAGCCTGCGTCGGCACATAGGACACCTTCTCCATGTCCCGCGAACCCCATGGCATCGCCGGTGTCACATCGTTCACCGGGTCGCTGCTCAGCCAGAGCAGTCTGAGGCTCGGGTCGTCATGGGCGTACACGTACTCCATGGCGGCGACCTCGCCGGGCTTGACCCGCTCGAACGGCTCGTTGCCCCAGCGGGCCACCAGGAAGCCGCCCATCAGCACCAGGCCCGCCATCAGCGCCGCCAGCGGGGCGAGGCTCACCCGGTCCTTGTCGCGTTCCTTGGCGGTGACGCCGGTGCGCGGGAAGAAGGCGAGGCCGGTGAGGAGGGCCGCGCCGGGCAGGGCGAACATGAAGACCCGCAGGGCCATCTCACCGCCGTACGACTGCATGCCGAAGCCCAGGAACGGCACGAAGGTGAGGACGAGCAGCGAGCGTTCGCGGTAGTGGTGGAAGCGGCGGCGCCACCAGCCCCAGCAGGCGAAGGCCATCACACCGCCGGCGAGCAGCACGCGGACGTACAGCACCAGCTTGTGCGTGGAGCTGCCGCCTTCGATACGGCCGGACACCGACGACGTCACATTGCCGCCCACGCCGCCGACCCCGCCGAAGAGCTCGTCGAAGTGGCCGGACCAGTACGGCTCGGCCATGAAGCCGATCCAGACGGTGACCATGACACCGAACAGGATGGGCAGACCGCGCAGTTCGGACCTGCCGATCAGGACGAGCGCCGTGAGCACGCCCAGCATCACGAACGGCGTGAGCTGGTGGGCCGGGACGCTCGCCGCGAACAGGCCGGTCACGACCATGAGCAGTACGGCCCGCTGACGGCGGTCCGTCGGCTCGACCTCCAGCTCGCCGGGCCGGCGCTTCGTCCAGATCACCCGTGGCGCGCGGAACCAGACCAGCAGGATCGCCGCGAAGACGAGATACAGCAGGTAGGTGAAGCCCTGCGGGGAGAAGTAGTCCTGGCCGACCCAGCCGCTGAGCACGAACACCCAGATGCCGGTCCACTTGGCCCGCCAGCTCGCCCGCATATGGCGTACCAGGAGGAACATCGGGACCAGGTACAGCAGTTGCATCGCCGTCGGCCACCAGCGGATGACCTCGGTCAGGTCGTTGACCCCGCAGGCCTTCGCGGTGAACGCGGCCACCGCGAAGAAGCCCGGCCAGCTCCAGCGCGCGTCCAGGTCGGGCACCGCCGAGCCGGTGCGGTCGATGTAGTCGAGGAAGCCGAGGTGCTGCCACGCCGTCGCGAACCGCGGCTCGGTCTCGATCAGGGCGGGCAGGGCGTGCAGCGACACGACCGTCGCGAGCAGCGTGAGCAGCAGCAGCGCCCGGTGCTCACGGCCCAGCCACAGCAGCGACGCGAACGTCACCGCCAGCAGCGCCGCCCCGAGCAGCGTCGCCGGCGGCAGCACCGAGATCAGCCCGAGCCCGCCCATGCTGTCCAGGTCGGACTCGCCGAGCCGCAGCGCGGGCACCCAGTACAGCAGCAGCGCGGCGATCAGCAGACAGCCCAGGATCACCCCGAGACGGGTCGGCAGCAGCCGCTCACGCCGGGCCGGCGCGGGCTCTTCGGGCATGGGCGGCTCTTCCGGTACGGCGGCCTCCTCGCGCTCTTCTGGTACGGCCGTCTCCTCGCCGGCGCCCTTGCCCGCGTCGAACTCCGCCTCGAACGGCGCGTCCACCTCGGCCGGCTCCCGCTCCTCCACCGGAAGCCCGAACTCCGGTGTCCGTGCCCAGGTCGGCCGGTGTTCCGGACGTACCGGCGGCGTGCCCGTGGGCGGTGTCCCCGGACCCGGGCGGACATCCGGCCGCCGCTCCAGGTGGTCGAAGTCCACATGGATGCCGAGAGCGAGGGTGTCGCTGTCCAGCGCCCAGCCGGGCCCCCGCTTGCGCGCCCCCTCGGGCACCTCGCGCGCCCCCAGGTCGGCGAGGTCGCCGTCGGGTGCCGCGTCCTCGGGGATCTCGGCCGAGTTCGCCCGCGCGGTCCGGTACAGCTTGGGCGCGGCGATCGCGACGATCACCGACAGCGCGGCGATCTCGGCGACGCCCGCGCCGGTCAGGCCCATCCGGGGGAGCAGCACCAGCGTCAGACCGAGCACCAGGGCACACAACAGGCCCTGGAGCCACGCAAGTCCGGCGGTGCGGCTCTGGGCGCGCAGGACCGCGAAGTACGTCTCCATCACGACCCGCAGCAGTCCGCCGACCGCGAACCAGCGCAGCAGCGGCGTCGCCGCGTCCGCGTAACCCGGGCCGAAGACGCCCAGGATCCAGGGCGCCCCGAAGAACAGGATCGCGGCGACCGGGAGCATGATCCGCGCCATGCGCTTCAGCGCCGCGCGGGTGTTGGCGGCCAGCCGGCCGGGATCGTGGGCGCCCTCGACCGTGAGGGATGCGCCCATGTTGATGGCGAGCAGATTGACGGTGCCGCCGATGGTGGCCGTGATGTAGAAGTACGCGTTGTCCTCGGAGGAGACCTGCGCCGCCACGATCACGGGGATGAGATAGACCACGGCCAGCGAGAACAGCGAGCCGGTGTAGTCGCCCGCCAGGAACCGCCCGATCTCTCGCAGCGACGGGGGAGCGGCATGGTCCTCGGTCGCCGCCATGTGGCGCGGCACCAGGCGCCGGAACACCAGCCAGCCCAGCGGCAGCACCGACACCGCGATCGCCGCGACCCAGGACACGAAGACACCGGCGGTGGGGATCGCCACCGCGAACGCCACCAGCAGCCCCAGCTTCACCGCAGAGAACACGGTGTTCCCGACCGGCACCCACACCGCGCTGCGCAGCCCGGTCAGCACCCCGTCCTGGAGCGTGAGCACGTTCCAGGCGACGACGGCCAGGACGAAGAACAGCCCGTTCAGCGGCCCGTCCAGGAACCGGTACGACGGCCCCCACAGGTCCAGCGTCAGCAGGAAGACGCCGGCGGCCAGTGCCACGATCACACAACTGCCCGCATACGTCTGGAAGATCAGGCGAGCGCTCGTACGGCCCCCGACGGGGATGAAGCGGGCCAGGGCGCCCGTCAGGGTCACCGCGGTGAGCCCCGCGAGGAACTTCATCGCGGCGATCGCGGCCGACCCCTGGCCGACCGCGGACTCGGAGTAGTAGCGGGCGGCGGCCAGCCAGAAACCGAGCCCGAGCACGGCGGAGACGCCGGTGTTGAGCATCAGGGCGTAGGCGTTGCGGAACAGCTGGCTGCCCCCGGAGGACCCGCCCATGCCGGGCAGGCGAAGGCGGCGCCCCGACTGCTCGGGCGCCTGCGCGTCGGTCGAGGCGGGCTCGGTCGTGGTCGTCGTGTCAGACACGGGAACGGATGGCCTTCCGGCGTACCTGTCGGGCTCTGCGGACCACGGCGTACCCCTTGGTGAGGGCGCGGTCCCTGGCGAAGGCGCGGGCGATGGCACGGCCCTCGACCATCCGCCCGAACTCCTCGATGCCGGTGGTGCGGCGCACGGTGAGCCGGGTGAGCGCGTACGGCCCCTGCCGGCGCCGCGCGAGGCCGTTGTTGACGGCGAGCGCCTGGCCGTACCCCGTCTCCCGCACCGCCTCGCGCACCCGGCGGCTGGAGTAGCCGTACGGATAGGCGAACGAGGCCGGGACGGTGCCGAGTTGATCGCTGATGATCTCCTTGCACAGGATCAGCTCGGACCGCAGCCTGTCGTCCGGGAGCTGGTCGAGCTGCGGATGCGTGTGGCTGTGGCCGCCGATCTCGACGTCCGCCCCGGCAAGCTCGCGGACCTGGTCCCAGTCGAGCATGGTGTCCAGGCCGCCGCCCATGTCGTGCGGGCCCTTCAGCCAGCCCGTGGAGACGAACACCGTGGCCGCGAAGCCGTGCTTGGCGAGCACGGGCAGGGCATGCCGGTGCACGCCCTCGTAGCCGTCGTCGAAGGTGATCAGCACCGGGCGTTCGGGCAGCGGCTTGCCGGAACGCCAGCGTGCCGCGAGATCGGCCGTGCGGACCGGCGTCAGGCCGAGATCGCCGATCAGCGCCATCTGCTCCGCGAACGCCTCCGGCGCCACCGACAGATCGCGGGTGGCGCCGTTCGGCGCGGTGGAGACGGCGTGGTACATGAGAATGGGCACGCGCCCGTCGGTCATCTGCTTCCCCCCTCGATGCCCACCACCGAGTACTCAACGCCCCCTCGGCGCACCCGGACACTCCCCACGACGTACCCACCGGCGGCCGTCAGCACCCCCGCGACGATCGCGCCCGCCCGGCCCGCACCGCCCCGCCGGGCCAGTACGGCATCCCGCAGCCCGCGCGCCACCCCGGCCGGCAGGACCCGGGTGGCGTACCGGCGCTCGGACTCGAGTCCCTTGTCGGCGCCGACACTTCGGGCCACCAGCGCCTTCGACAGGCCCTCGGCGTACGTCCGCGTACGGAAGTAGCCGAAGTGCTCACGTGCCTCGGGCACCCGGTGGTGGATCACCGCCCGGTCGTCGATCAGCAGTACGGCGTCGGGCCGGGCCCGGGTCAGCCGGATGCACAGCTCCGTCTCCTCGCAGCCCAGCGGCAGCCGGTCGCCGTCGCGGCCGATGCCGGTGGCGAAACCGCCCGCGAAGTCGAACGCCGTACGCCGGAAGGAGGCGTTGCCGCCGAGGACGTTGCGCACCTTGACCCGGCCGCGCGGCAGGCCCCGGTAGGTGCAGCCGACGACCCAGTCGAACTCCTCCGGGAACCAGTCGGGGCGCCTCCCCGACGCCCAGATCGGCTCGGTGCGCCCGCCGACGGCCATCACGCGCGGGTCGGCGTACCCGGCGGCGAAGTGCCGCAGCCAGTCCCGCTCGGCCACGGCGTCGTCGTCGAGGAACGCGATGACCTCGCCGTACGACGCGGCGATGCCGGTGTTGCGGCCGGCGGACAGCCCGCGCGGGCCCGCGTTGGCGAGCACCCGCACATCGGTCGCTTCCTTGTACTCCTTGGTCAGCCGGTCCAGGAGCGCCGCGTTGTGGTCCACGACCAGCAGCGTCTCCAGCGCCGGATACGCCTGCGCCCGCACCGAGGAGACCGCCGCGAGGATGTCCTCCCAGCGGTCCTCGGTGTACACGCAGATCACGACGGAGATGTCGGGACCGCTCAAGACGCCTCTCCCCGGACCGAGCTGATCACCTGGGAGTGGTTCCTGCGGCTGCGCAGGGCACGCCGGTTGGAGCGCTCCTTCAGGATCACCTTGAGCACCCTGAGCCCGTCCCGCACGGCCCGCAGATTGCTCGTGCCGTGGATGCGGAGGTACTCGTGGCTGGGTATCTCCTGCACCTTCAGGCCCGCCTTGACGACCCGGATGTTCATCAGGGTCTCCACCTCGAAGCCGGTGCAGTCGAGGTCGATCTTGTCCAGGCAGTGCCTCCAGAACGCGTTGTATCCGTAGCAGAGGTCGGTGTAGCGGGCACCGAACTTGCGGTTGACGGCCGTGCACAGCGCCCAGTTGCCGAGCTTGCGGATCGGCGTCATGTCGTCGGTGCCGCCGCCGTTGGCGAAGCGGGACCCCTTGGCGAAGTCCGCGCCCGAGACCAGGGCGGACACATACGACACGATCTCCTGGCCGTCGGCCGAGCCGTCGGCGTCGACCATCACGATGATGTCGCCGGTGGCCGCCTCGAACCCGGTGATCAGGGCATCCCCCTTGCCCCTGCCGCGCTGGCGCACGACCTTCACCTCGGGCCACAGCTCACGGGCCACTTCGACGGTGTCGTCGGTGGAGTTGCCGTCCACCAGGACCACTTCGTGGATCCAGTCCGGCAGTGTCTTGAAGACGTACGGCAGATTCTCCGCCTCGTTCATGGCCGGGATCACCACGCTCACCGGCGGAGTGATGGCCAGGTGCGAGGAGATGGGCCGGTACTTGCCGGCCGGTGACGGATCGCGGTCCGCGACCGGCGGGCGCAGAACAGAACTCATGAGTCAGGTCCCTCTCGTCCGGTGGACCGCCCGCCCCTGGGCGGCCCGGCTATGTGTCCGGTTCGAAAGGGGGGTTCTTCTCACTCACGGCACGAAGGAACGGATCTCCGTACGCGTGTGGTGAGCTGGCATTTCTGGCCGACCACCCGAAGAGCGGCAGCCGGTCGCGCGGCACGACCCGGTCGCGGGTGCGCACACCGAAGCGGGAACACCGAAGTGTGAACACCTTTCACCGAGCACCCCCCTACCACGCCCCGCGCCGGGACCGTCGCGGTCCTTGAGCCCTCCCCTAGAGCCGCGGCGACCGTCCGATGCGGGTGAGATGTACGACGGTATTGACGATTGAGCCTGTATGGCAAGAGCTGGAACGAGCCCTCACATTTTTGTTGGTTTGACCGGAGTTAGCCGCGTCCCTGGCCTTGTCCCGAACGGATCTTCCCCATGCGTTTGAGGAGCCGGTCCGCCGGTTCGAAGAGCTCCGGCCGTGTCTGCACGGTGTTGCGCAGCGCCCGGACCGGGGCACGCCGTGCCCGGTGTCCGAACGCGACCGGGTGACGCCTGGTCACCCACCCCTCCGACACCGTCAACTCGCGTGTCTTCAGGGAGTCCTTGTACTCCTTCTGGCCCCGGCCGAGATCGAGATAGGCGATCCCGTCGGCGGCGGCCGCCTCCGCCATCCGCAAGTGCAGCACCAGGCCCGGCGAGTACTTCGAGAACGCCGGGTCGTACGCCGGGAACCAGCAGGCCAGCACCCGCTCGGTGCGCAGCCCGAAGTGCGCGGCGATCGGACGGCCGTTCGCGTACAGCACCGACAGGATCCCCGCGAACGGCTCCGAGCGGGTGTGGAACAGCTGGTCCACGAGACGGGTGATCCACTCGTGCGCGAAGCGGTCGCTGCGCCCGGTCCTGCGGTACTGCGCCGACTTCCAGGCCATCAGGGTGCGCAGCGCCGCCGGGTCCCGCTCGTCGTGCACATACCGCACGCCGTCGTGGTCCCGGCCGAGCTTGCGCTCCTTGGCGAGCGTCGTCCGCGTGAACTTCGGTGACTGCTCCCGGAGTTGGGCCAGATACGCCTCGTACCCCTGGTCGACGTCCATGACCGGGGACGGGAACGTGCCGGAGGCCTCGGCCCCGAACGCCATCTGCCCCTCCACCAGGTGGTCGAACTCCCACACCGCGAGCCCGCACGCCTTCAGCAGCTCCCGCGCCTCCCAGGTGAACCCGGGCCGGTGCACCACGCCCTGGGCGTCCGAGACACCGAGGCCGATGGCCCGGCCCACGCCGGACGCCGTCCGCTGGAACGGGAAGAACGCGGCCGGCTCGCCGCCCTCCCGTACGACCGCGATCCGCACCCCGCGCCGGCAGCGGCCGACGGCGAGCGCGAACTCGGGCGACAGGAAGGGGTTGCCCAGCTCGGGCGAGCCCTGGAGATGGGCCTTGGACTGCATCGATGTCCACGCCGCCCGGTCGGCGGAGCTGAGCTCCCCGGGGCGGTACACGCTGATGTCCACGTCAGTCAGTCCGCCTTCGCGTCGTACGGCCGCGCAGCCGCCGCACCAGGACGAGCACGAGAATGAGCGCGCTGATCGCGGTCACCGCCACGATCCCGCCGTCCACCGACCACCGGTGCACGGCGAGCATGCCCTGGGTCACCAGCATGTTGAGGACGACCGCGCCCGCAACCGCGGCGACGGTCCGGCCGAACGGTTCCAGCCCGCGCAGCGCCGCGGCGATGGCCCCGGCCGGTGCCGCGAGCAGGAAGAACAGCGTGAAGGGTCCGCGCAGCGGCGAGCCCGAGTCGGCCAGCGCGAGGATCGCGCCGAGCACCCCCACGGTCGTCGCGGCGCCCGCGAGCAGCGGTGTCAGGTCCCTCCCCGGCCCTGACCGCGCACGCTCGGCGTCATCGGCCTCGCCTCTGGACGAAGCTGTCTTGATATCTGTCTTGCCACGTAAGGTCTGCATTGGCGACTTTGCCCCCCGAAGCGCCGGATGCCGGGCTTCAATGTGGCTCAGTGCCGCGTCGGTCGTCAAGATGCGAACGGCCTCTTGACATCTGTTCATGCCCCACGCATGTGCGAACGGTCCCCGCGGGCGCGAGGCCTGCGGGGACCGCTGGTTCAGATGGTGCGGGGGTGCGTCACGGCACGAGCTTCAGCAGGCGGTTCGGGGAGCCGCTGCCGGGGCTGGTGACCGCGTTGGTGGTGGCGCCGCCGGTGAGCGCGGAGGCCACCGTGGCCGGGGTGGCCGAGGTGTGGCCCGCCAGGTAGACCGCCGCCGCGCCCGCCACATGCGGGGTCGCCATCGATGTACCGGAGATGGTGTTGGTCGCGGTGTCGCTGGTGTTCCAGCCCGCCGTGATCGACGAGCCCGGCGCGAAGATGTCCAGGACCGAGCCGTAGTTGGAGTAGCTGGCGCGGGCGTCGGAGCTGGTGGTCGCGCCGACCGTGATCGCGGTGGGGACACGGGCCGGGGAGTACGAGGAGGCGTTGGCGCTGCTGTTGCCTGCCGCGACCGCGTAGGTCACGCCGCTCGCGATGGAGTTCGCCACCGCGGTGTCCAGCGAGGTGGAGGCGCCGCCGCCGAGCGACATGTTGGCGACCGAGGGGCCGGAGTGGTTGTCGGTCACCCAGTCGATGCCCGCGATGACCCCCGCGGTGGTGCCGGAGCCGCTGTTGTCCAGCACCCGCACCGCCACGATGTTCGCCTTCTTGGCGACACCGTAGGTGCTGCCCGCGATGGTGGTGGCCACATGGGTGCCGTGACCATTGCCGTCGGAGGCGGTGGTGTCGCCGTCGACCGCGTCGTAGCCGTAGCTGGCCCGACCGCTGATCTGCTGATGGGTGATGCGCACACCGGTGTCGATGACGTACGCCGTCACGCCGCTGCCCGCGCTGTCCGGGTACGTGTAGGTGCCCGAGAGCGGGAGGGCGGCCTGGTCGATGCGGTCCAGGCCCCAGGGGGCGCTGGTCTGAGTGGTGTCGGCGAGCTGGACACGCTGGTTCTGCTCGACGGAGGCCACCGCGGGGTCGGCCGCGAGTCGTCTGGCCTCGGCCGCGGAGAGGGTGGCGGAGTAGCCGTTCAGCGCCTTGGTGAACGTCTTCTTCACCGTGCCGCCGTACTCCTCGACGACGTCCTTGCCCGCGGCCGAGGCGGCCTTGAGGCCCGTGCTCTTCTTCAGCGTGACGATGTAGCTGTCCTTGACGGCCGTGGGGGAGCCGGCGGCAAGGACCTTGCCCTCGGCCGGGGCGGCCTGGGCGGGGAGGGCGGTGAGTCCGCCGACGAGGGCGGCGGTCGCCAGGCTGGTTATCGCGGCGAGCCGGAGCTTGTTGCTACGCAGTGGTGCCATACGAGGGAGTCCTCCTCTAGGCCGTGCGCAATGTGGTACGCGCACATGTGGGGGTTCGAAGCCGAGGTAAAGGATCTGTGGTCCACTCGTGACCGGCAAGAGAGTTGACGACCTGTCAACAATGTTGTCATGAACACGAAATCAAACTCATGGGGTACACATAGGTTGAGGGTCGCGATGCCCGGAAAAGTCTTGGCATGGACACTTCCCGTCAACACGCGTAGTTGGTACGACGGTTATGGCAGAGATCCTGCTATAGGGAGGTTCCATGAGACGTTCCCGACTTTCCGTATACGTCGCCTCACTCCTCCTCGCCGTCGGCAGCGCCCTCACCGGGGCAGCCACCGCGCACGCCGCCGACACCGCCGCAACAGGCGGGTACGTGGCGCTCGGCGACTCCTACTCCTCGGGCCTCGGCGCGGGGAGCTACATCGGCTCCAGCGGCGACTGCAAGCGCAGCACGAAGGCGTACCCGTACCTCTGGGCCGCCGCCAACTCACCCTCGTCGTTCGACTTCACGGCTTGCTCGGGCGCTCAAACGGGTGATGTCACCGCGAGCCAGCTCGGCCCGCTCAGCTCCGCCACCGCACTCGTGTCCATCTCGATCGGCGGCAACGACGCCGGATTCGCCGACATCATGACGACCTGTGTGCTGCAGGGCGACAGCGCCTGCGTCTCCCGCATCAACACCGCCAAGGCGTTCGTCGACTCGACGCTCCCCGGCCGCCTCGACAACGTCTACACGGCCATCCGCACCAGGGCGCCGTCCGCCCATGTGGTCGTCCTCGGCTACCCCCGCTTCTACAAGCTGGGCGCGTCGGGCTGCATCGGCCTCTCCGAGACCAAGCGCAGGGCGCTCAACGACGCCGCCGACTACATCGACGCGGCGACCGCGAAGCGCGCCGCCGACCACGGCTTCACCTTCGCCGACGTACGGCCCGCCTTCACCGGCCACGAGCTCTGCTCCGGCAGCCCGTGGATGCACGCCGTCAGCTGGCTCAACATCCCCGAGTCGTACCACCCGACGGCCGCGGGCCAGTCGGGTGGCTATCTGCCGGTGCTCAGCGGCGCGGCCTGACCGCTTCAGGCCGTCAGTCGCTCGGCGTCTCGGTAGGCGTAGGCGAGACCCCGCCCGTCGGGGTCTCCGTCTCACAGGTCACCGAGAACGCCACCGAATCCGACTTCGTCTCCACCGGGTCGCGCACCTCGACGCTGATCTCGCTCTCGAACGTCCCGCTGTCGTCGTGTGTCGTCACGAACGCCCGGTCCTGCTTGCTCCGCCCCCCGCCCTCCGGGAACGACAGGGTCTTCCAGCCCTGATCCATGACGTCCCCGTCCTCGGACACCCAGCGATAGGTCACCTGCGCCGGCAGCCGCCCCACCGTGAACGTCGCCGTGAAGGCGGGCGCCTGACCGCTCGGCGGCGGACACGCCCCGGAGTACTCCAGGTTCGAGCCGGCCAGCGCCACCTGCACGGACTGCGGCGGGGTGTTCGTACGGCTCGGACTCGGCTCCGGGTTCTCGCCGCCGGTGCCCTCGTCCCCGGTCTCGGTCTCGGTCGCGGTCGCGGTCGGTGAAGTCCCGCCGCCCTTCTGGGTGTTGGTCCCCTGATTGCCCGCGTCGCCCCCGCCGTCGTCACGGTTGAGGAGGGCGTACGTCAGTCCTGCCACCGCCAGCGCGAGGACGGCGATGCCCGCGATGAGGGTGAGGGCGGCGCGGCGATTGCGGTCGGGGCGGACGGGGGTCGTCGTGGGCCCGGGCGGTGGGACCGGGGCCGTCGGCGCGGTCTGCGACGGCGTCGGGAACGCCGCGACGGTCGGGGCGTACGGGCTCGCCTGCACGGAGTCCGCGCGCGGCGTCCCGCCCGCCCCGACGATCCGCAGATCCTGCTCCGCCCGCTCGGCCGACAGCCGCTCGGCCGGGTCCTTGCGCAACAGCCCCTCGATGACGGGCGCGAGCGGACCGGCCCGGTGCGCCGGCGGCAACTCGTCGTCGACGATCGCGCGGAGCGTGCTGAGCGGGGTGTTCTGACGGAAGGGGGAATTGCCCTCCACGGCCGCGTAGAGCAGTACGCCGAGGGACCACAGGTCGGACTCCGGGCCGGGCGTGCGGCCCAGCGCCCGCTCCGGGGCCAGGAACTCGGGGGAGCCGATCACCTCGCCGGTCATCGTCAGCGCCGAGCTGCCCTCGACCATCGCGATACCGAAGTCGGTCAGGACGACCCGGCCGTCGTTCGACAGCAGCACGTTGGCCGGTTTCACATCCCGGTGCAGCACCCCGGCATCGTGCGCGGCGCGCAGCGCGGACAGCACCTCGGCGCCGATGTGCCCGGCGCGCTGCGGACTCAGCGGACCCTCGGCGTCCAACAGCTCGGCCAGCGAGATGCCCCGGACCAGCTCCATCACGATCCAGGGCCGGCCGTCCTGCGTCGCCACGTCGTACACCGTGACGACATTGCGGTTGGCGACCCGCGCCGCCGCCCACGCCTCGCGCTCGAGGCGGGCGTACATCCGCTCGACCTCCGACGTCGGCAGCCCGGCCGGCGCGCGCACCTCCTTGACGGCCACCTCGCGGTGCAGCACCTCGTCCCGGGCCCGCCACACCGTGCCCATGCCGCCCTCGCCGAGCGGGGACAGGAGGCGGTAGCGGCCCGCGATCACACGCTCACTGCCGTGTTCTTCGGACACGGGCGTCCCCCATTCGCAGCCGTGCGAAATTTCCACTCCGTGTGATTTCTTCCCAAAAGTAGCTCAGCCGAGTACGGATGCCGCCCCCTGGAACACCAATCCGGCCCCGAGAGCCACCACGAGGAGCGCGGACCCCAGGGGGGCGGTCCTGCGGAGGAACGTCGTGAGCGGGTGGGTCGTCCAGCGGGGCTGCTTGTCCAGGAGGCGGGTGACCCCGGTTCCCAGCTTGACGACGGCGAACCCGGCCGCCGTGAGGGTCAGGGCGAGCCCGACGCCGTACGCCACGACGAGCAGCAGCCCGAACCACGCCTTGCCGAGCGCCGCCGCGCCGACGAGCACGACGACCGCGGACGGACTGGGCACGAGTCCACCGGCGAAGCCGAGGAAGATCGTGCCGCGGAGGGTGGGGGCGGTGGGGTGGCTATGGGTGAAGCCGCCGTGGGTGTGGGTGAGCAGACCATGTTTGTGGGGCTGGCTGTGTGGGTGGGAGTGCGGCTGGGGGTGGGGGTGTGTGTGGTCGGGGGCTATGGGGGTGGGGGGTTCCGGCGTGGTGTGGGCGTGGGTGGTGTGTGCGGCGACCAGGACCGGTTGGCGCTCGTGAGCGTGTTCCGACTCGTGGGTGTGGTCGTGGGTGTGCTGGTGGGGGTGGTCGTCGTGATCATGTGTGTGGTCATGGGGGTGGCCGTGGTCATGGCCATGGTCGTGGGTGTGGCCGTGGTCGTGGGGCTGCCCGTATCCGTGGTTGCGGATGTGCCAGGCCCGGCGTACGAGGGTCGCGCCGGCCGCGATCACCAGGGCGCCGCTCGCGATGCCCAGCCAGGTGATCACCGAGGGCGCCGCCGCCGAACCGGCCGTGACCAGCAGGCCCAGGGCGACCACGCCCAGGGTGTGGGTGACCGTCACCGACGCGGCCAGCGGCATGACGTCCTTCAGCCGGGCCCGGCCGCCGCGTGCCGTCGCGACCGCGGCCATGATGGTCTTGCCGTGGCCCGGGGCGAGCGCGTGCATCGCCCCCAGGAAGACCGCGATGAGCAGCGCGAGCGCGGCGAACCCGAGGGTGAGGTCATGGCGGGAGACCAGGCCGTCCAGGGCGCGTGTCCAGCGGTCGGCGCCGCGCGGCAGGACGGAGGCGGCGGGGGCGTCCTGCTCGGACTCGGCGAGGGCGGGCCCACCGGGGCGTACCCGCAGCGACGCGGACTTGGTGTCGGCGGGGGAGGAGAGCAACTCCTCCGGATACTTGGTCAGTTCGCCGGAGACCGACTGCTTCGGTACGTCCGAGGTGCTCAGCGTCATCCGGTCGCCGCGTGCCGTGATCTCCCGCCAGCCGGGGCCGGACTGCGCGCCCGCGCTCCGGAAGCCCAGGGCGACCGTGGCGTCCTCGGGCAGCGGCGCCGTCAGCCGGCACTCCACCCGGAGCGTGTCGAGGCCGGCCTGACCGGGCCGTACGCGCGCGTGGCTGCTGTTCAGCGTCAGCTCGACCGTGCGGCCGTCCACCGTGACCTCGCTGCCCTGCGCGGCGTTCGCGCACCGCTGCCGGGCCCACTGAGTCATGCCCGCCTTCTCGATGTCGGGCTTGGCCTGGGTCGCCGGGATCTCGGCCAGGTCCTCGACATGGTGGACGCGTAGCTCGCCGGGGGCGGCGACCAGGCCGTCGTAGCGGTTGACGGTGAAGTTGCCGAGAGGGTGCGCGCTCGCTCCGGTGGCGGGGAACAGCGCGAGCGCGCAGGCCGCCGTGAGGACGGCGGCGCCGGAGGCGAGCAGACGGCGGGGGGTCACTTGGCGGCCTCCAGGTCCTTGAGCGCCGTACGGGCCTCCCGGGCGCCCAGCGGGGAGAAGCCGGGGTTGAGCTTCAGGGCGGCGCTCAGGTGCTCGCGGGCTTCCTCGTCGTGGCCGGTGGCGCGCTCGATGACGCCGCGGTGGTAGCGGAACGCGGCGCTGCGGTAGCCCGTCGCCGTGGCCTTCCTGGCGTACGGGAGGGCTTCCTCGTCCTTGCCGTTGACGTGCAGGGCCCAGGCGAGGGCGTCCGCGGTGTGCACGGTCCGGCGGCGGTTCCACTCGGCGCGGGCGGCGCGCAGGGCGGAGGCCTTGTCGCCGTGGTCGGCCGCCGCGAGGGCGGTGTCGAGGTCGGCGTTGACGCCGTTGGCGCGGGCGAGGGCCGTCCAGGCGTCGACCAGGGCGTACTGGTCGTCGGCCTTGACCTTGTCGCCGGTCGACTCGTACAGCTCGCCGAGTTCGACCAGGGGGCCGGGGAGGGGATAGCGGGCGACGACGTCCTTGAGGCCCTTCAGCGCGCCTGCCTTGTCGCCGCTCGCGGCCTGGGCGCGGGCTCGGCCCTCCAGGGCGGGGACATAGTTCTCGTCGGCGCCGAGGGCCCGGGCGTAGTGGGTGAGCGCCGTGTCGTAGTCGCCCTGGTTCCACGCGAGTTGGCCGAGCTGGGCCGCTACGTAGGCGATGTCGCCGGGGGCGCTCGCGGAGGAGAGGGCCTGTTCGAGGACGCGTTCCGCCGTGCGGACGTCGCCGCGCAGTTCGTGCACATACGCGTACCGGGTGAACACCGGGATGCCCGGGCGGCGGTCGTCGGCGGTGTCGGCGGCCTTGGAGGCCTCTTCGTAGCGGCCGAGTTCGACCAGGGCGTCGACGCGGGTGCACAGGGCGCGTTCGCTGTAGGGGTTGATGTCCAGGGCCTGATCGGCGTACTTCAGGGCGTCCTCGAAGTCGTGGCGGGCCGCGGCGAGGGCGGCGCGGCCGGCGAGGGCCTGGTCGTTGTCGGCCTTGAGCGCGAGGGATTGCTTGAACGCCTGGTCGGCCTGGGGGTAGCGGGAGGGGTCGCCCTTGGTGCGGGCCTGCTCGATGTAGGCGAGGCCCAGGGTCGCCCAGCTGCTGAAGTCCTTTGGCTGGTCCCGGAGGTGGGACTGGAGGGAGGCGATGCCTGTGTCGAGGTCCCCGGTCGTGAGGAGGCCGGGGGAGACGGCGGCGGAGGCGGGGGCGATGCCCTGGCCGGTGTTGTCGCGGGCGGCGCCGAGGGCTATGGAGCCGGCGGTGAGGGCTACGGCGAGGAGGGCGGCGCAGCCTGCGAGGTGCAGGGCGCGGCGGTGGGCGGCGGCGCGGCGTACGGCGGTGATGCGCGGCTTGGTGTTCTCGCCTCTGCCGCCCCTACCCGTCCCCTCCTCCAGGGGCTCCGCCCCTTCGACCCCGCCGTCCTGAGGGCTGCCGCCCCCAGACCCCCGCTCCGGCCCCGAAAGGGCCTTGTCCTCAAGCGCCGGCCGGGCTGAGATCGCCTCCGGCCGGGCTGAGATCTCCTGCTCCGGTGCCGAGAGGCTCGGGTCCCTTCGCTTCACCCCGCGCACCCGCCGTACCGCGGCAACGCGATCCTCGTTCTCCGGTGGGGTGTCGTTCGTGCGCGGGGCCATGCCCTCTCCTCCGTCGGGTTTCAGGAACGGTTGGTGCGTGGGGCGGCGCGGCCCGCGTCGTGGGGGATGGATACTCCGCGGGCCGCGCCGGTTCAGGGGTGGGACGGGGTCAGTACGCCCGGTCCCGCATGCGGCGCCACCAGGCCAGGGCGCCGCCGATGAGGAGGATGCCCAGGGCGCCCGCGCCGGCCGAACCGGCGATCAGGGTCATGTTGTCGGTGCCGCCGGAGGCGCCGGCCGGCTGGAGGGCGTCGCCGAGCTGGCTGCGGACGTCGGTGTCGCCTTCGGTGCCCTTGGCGAGCGGACCGCGTGAACCCTCGGTCGGGAGAGCGACGTAGGGGAAGGCCTTCTCGAAGTCCTTGTCGTTCTTGTCGACCGCGTCGCCGAGGTCGTTCTTGGCGCCGAGCAGCTCACCCTCGACCACCTGCAGCGAGGCGTCGATGACGTCGTCGGTGAGGCGGCGGCCGTTCGGGAAGCCCGCGTTGTCGCCGTCGAGGACGCCCAGGCGCTTCGGTTCGGCCGCGGGCTTGATCGAGGTGTTGAGGCGCAGCATCTCCGACGCCGTCACATGCGGCGGCTGGTTGAGGTCCTTGACGCCCTTGAGGAAGACGTCGACCAGGTCGTTGCGCGGCTCGTCGGGCGCCGGGATCTTGTAGATCGCCTCGATGAGCTTGGGCAGCTCGGGGTTGGTGACGTTCTTCAGGAACTTCGCGTCGTCCCACGGCGAGGACGCGTTGAACTTGTCCTTGTCCTTGAGCGGGTTGACGACCTCGTTGACCAGCGGCATGCCCAGGCGCGAGACCTGCTCGTACTCGCCCTTGGCGTTCTGGCGCTGCGTGGTCGACCAGACGCCGACGATCGGCTGGTCCGCGGACTCGGCGATCATGTGCGTCGGGACCTGGAGGGCCACGGAGTTGACGTTGTAGCCTTTGAGGGTGTCGTTGCCGACCTCGGAGAGGTTCCCGCCGTACAGGAGGTCGAAGACCCGCAGGTCGAGGAAGAACGGGTCATCGGCCTGGCCGGCGAACGTCGTGGTGCCGCCGTGCACCTCGTGGACCGCCTGCTCGCGCAGCTTGGCGTAGTCCGGCATCGACGCCTTGCCGACGTTCGACGGCGCCACCGGCACATCGTTGGCGATCTTCGTCTTCGACACCGGGTACTGGTCCTTGAGCTTGATCAGCTCGATGTCGTAGGTCTGCGTGATGTTGAGGTCCTTGTCGTCGAGGCTCTCGACCGGACCCGTGTTGTACAGGAACGTCTTCTTGTTCTTGACGTGGGTGTCGAAGGTGAAGCGGTAGAGCAGCTCGCCCTGCGCGTCACCGTTGTTGTCGATGTGGATGTCGTACTGCGCGTCGTCCGCGAACGTGAAGAAGTTCGGACCGCCGGCCGGCTCCTCGAACGGGATCCAGTTGGCGATGATCGTCGTCGTGTCCGGCTTGTCCGGGCTGACGAACGCGTACACGTCCGTGTTGTCGTACTGCGGTGTCCCCGAGATCAGCGGGGCCTCCCGGTGGCTGGAGGCGGAGGCCGCCCCCGGTTCCAGCGCGGCCATGCCGGCGGCTGCGAGCCCACCGGCGGCCAGCGCACCACATACGAGGGTCGCGAGGCTCCTGCGTCCCGCACCGCTCCTGGAAATAGGTGTCATGCCGTCCGTCCTCAGTGCCAACTTGCCTGACGCACCGGGATTCGGAGCCGGGGGCGGGCCGGATTGGTCGATCTCGAAAACAAATTTCGCGTCTTCCCGACCCGCGTTTTCGGTCCGCTGATCCGTAACCCCATCCGGAGGTGTGTTCGTTGCGAATACCTCGTGGGACAAGACGGCCGAGATGCGGTCTGGCTGGAGGGGGAGACGAGTTGGAGGCGGACGAGCTGCTCGTGCTCGTGGCGGGCGGTGATCAGAAGGCGTTCGAGGAGTTGTACGGGCTGGTCTCCGGGCCGGTGTTCGGGCTCGTACGGCGTGTGGTGCGCGACCCCGCCCAGTCCGAGGAGGTGGCGCAGGAAGTGCTGCTCGAACTGTGGCGGTCGGCGGCGAAGTTCGATCCCGGTCGGGGCAGCGCCCTGTCCTGGATCCTCACCCTCGCCCACCGCCGTGCCGTCGACCGGGTGCGCAGCGCCCGCGCGGCCGGCGAGCGCGAGCAGCGCGAGGCCCTGCGCGCCAACCACCCCGCCTTCGACCATGTCGCCGAGGAGGTGGAGGCGGGTCTGGAGCGGGAATGGGTGCGCCGGTGTCTCGAACGCCTCACCGCCCTCCAGCGCCAGTCGGTCACGCTCGCCTATTACGACGGCTACACGTACCGTGAAGTGGCCGAGCGGCTCTCCCTGCCGCTGGGCACGGTCAAGACCCGGATGCGCGACGGACTCACCCAGCTGCGCAAGTGCCTGGGAGGTGTCGCATGAGCTTCGTCGGCCGTCTCTTCCGGCGTGAGGATCTGCACTCCCTCGCTGCCCCCTACGCCCTCGACGCCCTGGAGCCCGGCGAACGGCACCGCTTCGAGAAGCACCTGAGGACGTGTGACATCTGCGCCGCCGAGGTACGCGTCCTGTCCGAGGACGCCGTACGCCTCGCCTGGTCGACGGCCGCAGCGCCGCCCGCCGCGATGCGCGACCGCGTCCTGGCCGCCGTACGCGCCACTCCGCAGGAGTCCGCCGGACAGTCCGTCGGGCAGTCCGCCGGGCGGGAAGCGGCACACGCGCGTGGCACGCAGCTGCCGCCCCATGTGTGGGGCAGTCAGCCGCCGCCGCGCACCCGTGCGCCCAGGCCGCGCCCCTTGTTCGTGCCCTTCGCCACGGCCACCGCCGCAGCGGCTCTCGTGGTCGCCTCCCTGATCGCCGTGCAGGCCAACCGGACCCAGGACGAGCTGGACGCCCAGCGGGCACAGGCGAGTGAGATCGCTAACGTTCTCGGCGCGCCCGACGCCCGGGCGACCGCCGGCGAGGACGCCGAGGGCCGCACGATCGGAGTGGTCGCCTCCGCATCCGAGGGGCGCGCGGTCGTCACTCTGAGCGGATACGGCAAGCCGACCGGCGGCCGGGTGCACCAGCTCTGGCTCATGCGCCCCGATGTGCAACCGCGCTCCCTGGGCCTTTTCGACGGCGACACGCCCTTGGTCACGTCCGGTCTCGACAAATCGGCGACATCACTGGCTGTGACCGTGGAGCCCGACGGGGGGTCACCGCAACCCACCAGCCAGCCCGTTGTCCAACTCGCCCTGAAATCGGTTGGATTCGGAGAGTAATCGGGCGCGAGTCGTCAACACCCTTACGGGGAAGGTGAATCCTGTGACCGCGATACACGAGTGCCCCACCGGGGCGATAGGGTTAACCTGCCCGGGCCGGGTGGACTCGTACGGGTGGGGAGTGACATGGATCAGATAACAGTGCGCAGCAGGGCAAGGGTCCCTGCGATCACCTGCGGGAGCAGCGCGACCAGTTCGCGTCTCGACCGCCATCTCTCGGTGCTGGCGGGCCCCGCCGTGCCGCAGCGGGAGGCGGCCGAGGCGACGTCACTGATGCGCGAGCTGACCACGCGTGACGTCGCGCACGAGCGCAGCGACCGGAGCTCGCGGGTTCGCCGTGTCTCCCTGTTCGCCCCGCTGCGTCGGCTCCGGCGTTCACTGTTCGGCGGACGCTGAACACGTAGTACCGGCGTTCCTCGACCGACTTCCAGGCCCGCGCCCGGCGACCCACACGTCCCGGCGCCGCACCGCGCTGTCACCGCCGTCATCCCCACGGCACCCGGCGGCGCCCCCGGAGTGCGACCCGGGTGCGGGCCTCGTCCCCCGCTCCACCCCCACCCCGCTCATCGGCCCCGTCCCCGTGCACAACGGCTCTGCCGCGCACGGATGTTGACGGGGCCGTTGTCGTACCCGGCGCCTGCTCTCTCAGCGCTCGCCGCGCGCGTACCGCCGTACCGCCAGCGGCCCGAACACCGCGATCAGCACCGCGCACCACATCAGTGACCCCGCGATCGGATGCGCGACCGGCCAGGCGGCGTCCTGCGGCACCGGAGCGTTGCCGAACAGGTCCCGCAGGGCCGTGGTGACGGCGCTGATCGGGTTCCACTCGGCGACGGTCCGTAGCCAGCCCGGCAGTCCCTCGGTCGGGATGTAGGCGTTGGACAGCAGCGGGAGGATGAAGGTGGCCCCGCCCAGCTGGCCCGCGGCCTCCTCGTTCCGGGTGAGCAGCCCGAGGAAGATGCCGATCCACGTCGTCGCGAACCGGAACAGCAGCAACAGCGCCACCGCGCCCGCCGCGTCGAGCGCGGACCCCTCGATCCGCCACCCCACCGCGAGCCCGACCAGCAGGAACGGCACCGTCCCCGCGGCCGTCACGACCAGATCCGCGGCGGCCTGCCCGAGCGGTACGGCGGCCCGGCTCATCGGCAGCGTCCGCAGCCGGTCCATCACACCCCGGTGGGTGTCCTGGGCGGCCTGGAACATACCGGTCATGATCCCGTTCGCCGCGGTCGCCACCAGCAGCCCCGGCACCAGGAAGGAGCGGTACTCCTCGCCCGGCATCGCCAGCGCGCTGCCGAAGACATAGCCGAAGAACAGCAGCATGGTGATCGGCATGGTCTGGGTCAGGATCAGCAGCCCGGGGTTGTTGCGGATCCTCCGCAGCTGCCGGCCCAGCATCGCGCCGCCGTCGTAGGCCAGGGTGCTCATGCGGCACGCTCCTCGGTGAGTCGCAGGAAGACGTCGTCCAGGGTCGGGGGTTCGATGCGGGCGTCGAGCAACGGCACGCCCGCCGCGTCCAGTTCGCGCACCAGCCGGGGCAGGGTGAGTGTGGCGTCCCGGGTGACCGCGCCGACGGCTCGCCGCTCATGGTCGAACGACGGTTCCGTGCCGGTGAGTTGATCCAGTACGGCCGCCGCCTTGACCATCACGTCGGCCTCGGTGACGACGACCTCGACATGGGCGCCGATGGTCGCCTTGAACTGGGCCGGTGAGCCCGTGTGCGCGACCCGTCCCCGGTCCACCAGGGCGATGTCGTCGGCGAGTTGGTCGGCCTCCTCCAGATACTGCGTGGTCAGCAGCACCGTGGTGCCGTCGGCGGTCAGCTCTCGGACCGCCTCCCAGATCCGGTTGCGGCTGGCAGGGTCGAGGCCGGTCGTGGGCTCGTCGAGGAACAGCACGTCGGGGCGGCGCACCAGGCTCGCCGCGAGGTCGAGGCGGCGGCGCATCCCGCCCGAGTAGGTGGACGCCGGCCGGTCGGCGGCCTCGGTCAGGCCGAAGCGGTCCAGGAGCTCGGCGGCCCGCTCGGCCGGTCCGCGCACCCGGTGCAGCCGGGCGAACAGCCGGAGGTTCTCGCGGCCGGTGAGGTCGCCGTCGACCGAGGCGTACTGGCCGGTGACACCGATGCTGCGGCGCACCGCCGCCGGGTCCCGGAGCAGGTCGTGACCGGCGACCCGGGCCGATCCCGCGTCCGGGCGCAGCAGCGTGGTGAGGAGCCGGACCGCCGTCGTCTTGCCCGCGCCGTTCGGGCCGAGGAGGCCGCAGACGGTGCCCTGCGCGACGGCCAGATCGAGTCCGCGCAGGGCGTGGACCTCGGCTCCCTTGGGGCCGAATCGCTTCTCCAGACCTTCACTAAGTACAGCGTACGTAGAAGTCATGGGTCGACCATAGCGCACTACGTACGCTGTACGTAACTAGGATGGTGGCCGAGGTGATGATCGATGGCGGGCCGAGCAGCCGTACCCGAAGTGATCTGGGCGCGTCCGGAGCGGACGGGGCGTGGGCCCAGGCCCGCGTTCACGCGCGCGGACATCGCGGCCGCGGCGGTGCGCATCGCCGACGCCGGAGGGCTGGATGCCGTGTCCATGCGGCATGTCGCGGCCGAACTGGGCTGCGGGACGATGTCGCTGTACAACTACGTCCCCCGTAAGGAGGACCTGCACGAGCTGATGATCGACGCGGTCGGTGCCGAGCACGAGATCGGGGAGCCCTCGGGCGACTGGCGTGCCGACATGATCCGCAACGCGCAGGAGACGCGCGGCATCATGCACCGCCACACCTGGGTGCCGCGGCTGATGTCAGGGGTGTACGGCTTCAGCCCCAACACCCTGCGCTATCTGGAGCACTGCCTGGCCTGTCTCGAACCGCTCGACGTCCCGTACAGCGTGAAGATGGAGCTCGTCGCGCTGCTCAACGGTGTCGTGACGACGTACACCGCGAACGAGATCGCCACCGCCGAGCGCACCCGTTCCATGCCGTGGTCCGAGGAGGAGGAGAACGCGGTCCGGATCGCGTATCTCGGGGGTCAGGTGGCGACGGGGAAGTATCCGCGGCTTGCTGCGGCGTTCATGGCGGACAGCGGGCCGATCGATCTGGAAGGGGTGTTCCGGCGGGCCCTTGAGCGGGTGCTGGATGCGTTCGATCCCCTTCAGGGCGGTTAGATCAACGTGAGTTGACCCTCCGGCCCCTCCTCGTGGCCGTCCAGCACCGAGGCCGGTCGGCGGGCTGTTCCCGGGACCGGCAGCACGCCGGCCCTGCGCAGGTCGGTCGTGGTGACGGGTGACGTCAACTCCTCGTCGAGGGGCTGGAGTTCCGCCAACAGCGCCAGCACCGTGATCAACTCCAGCAGCTCCGACGTCCACGCCTGCGGCCAGGTCGCGGGGCGGATCGCCGCCAGGGTGCCCGGCTCGGGTTCCGTGACGCGGGCCGTGAACCACTGCTCCAGGACCTTCACGCCGGCCACCTCGTAGTCCCAGGCCTCCGGCGGGACCGGGGAGATGCGGCCCTCGCCCAGGAGCAGGGTCTCCTCCTCGCGGTCGTACTCCAGGGTGAGCGGGCGGGAGGGGAGCGGTGCGCGGACGTACGGGCGGCGGCCTCCCGGCAGCTTCGGACGGTCGCCGTTGCGCCGCATCAGCCACAGGGCGCGGTGGCCCGACTCCACGCCGCGTGCCCACAGTCCGGGGTCGGCGGTGAGAGGGACGGTGAGGTCCGGGCGTACGGCCGCCAGGGTCCAGGCGAGGAGGTCGAGCGGCTCGACCGGTGTGCCGAGCCGGTCCCGGAGGTGGTCCAGGAGACCGGGGGCGAGGTTGGGTTCCGTGCCGCCGGGGCGGCGGTACAGCGGGCGGACGCGACCCGGGCGCAGCAGCGGCAGCGCGGAGGCCGCCAGCAGCCGGGACTCCGGCGTCTCCAGGACGAAGACCTGGTGTTCGTCCCGCACCCGCCACAGCTCCGGGCGGGCCACGTCGATCAGACGGTGGTCGGGGATCAGCCACTGCTCGTCGAAGGGGGCGTGCAGGACGCGCACCGGGTCCGGGCAGGGGCCCGAGGCGCGGGCCAGCTTCTCCGTGCCGGTGTCCTGGCCGGGGAGCTGGCCGACCGCGGAGTGCAGGGTGCGGGAGCGGGTCGGCTCCAGCAGGGTCTCGCGGTCCGGGCCCTCGGCCTTCACGAAGGCGTCCCAGCGGGCCTTCAGGGTCGCTGCGTCGGGGCCCGACGGCCACCCCCGGCCGAGCCGCGGCGGTGCGACGGACCACGGCATGAGGTCCGCCAGCGGCGGAGCGTCGTCGTGCGTCACGCTGGGCATGGTACGGCCTGGGTGCGACACGGGAGTCAGGTCGCCTCCAAGGTCACCGTGAAGGAGAAGCGGTCGCCGCGGTAGTGGATGACCGCCACGTCCAGCACACGTCCGTCCGCGTCGTACGTCACGCCCGTGTAGTGCAGGATCGGGCTCAGCAGGGGGACTTGGAGCAGTTTCGCCGTCTCCGGGTCGGCCAGCCGCGCCTCGACCGTGTCCGTGATGCGGCTGATGTCCGCCCCGACGACATCCCGCAGCACCTTGGTCATCGGCCAGCGGACCAGGTCGTCCCGGTCCATGCGCGCGGCCAGTTCGGGGCGGACGTAGTTGCGGGCGTGGTTGGTGGGCTCGCCGGTCTTCTCGTCACTGCGCAGGCGGTGGTACGTCGCCACCTCGTCGATGTCCGGGAAGAACTCGGCGAGTTCGGCGGGCACCTGCGCCCGGCCGTGGTCCAGCAGTTCCGTCGCCATGCCGGACTGCTGGGCCACGATCGCGTCCACCGAGCCGAGCAGCCGCACGGGGGCGCCCCGGCGGACGTCCGGCTCGATGAACGTGCCGCGTCTGCGATGCCGCGTGATCAGGCCCTCGTCCTCCAGCTCCTTCAGCGCCTGCCGCATGGTCAGTACGCTCACGCCGTAGTGCTCCGCCAACTGCTCCTCGGTGGGCAGCCGCAGCGGGTCCTGCGGGCGGCGGCCCAGTATCGAGGCGCGCAGCGACTGCGACACCTGGTACCAGAGCGGCAGCTTGCGGTTCAGGACGATGGAGTCCGGGGCGAAAGAGGTCACGGGCTATCCGTACCTTTCGCGGATCGTTCAGTGCAACGGGCGGAAGTGCCTTTCCATGCCTGACCAGGCGTTGTCGTAATGCGATTGCAGATGATCGGCGCGGGCCGCGGCCGTGGTGAGCGTCACCGGCCAGCGGGTCTCGAACATGAACGCCAGACCGTCGTCGATCTTCTGCGGCTTCAGCTCGGCGGCGCTCGCGCGGTCGAAGGTCTCCCGGTCCGGGCCGTGCGCCGACATCATGTTGTGCAGCGAGCCACCGCCGGGCACGAAGCCCTCCGCCTTGGCGTCGTAGGCGCCCTCGATCAGGCCCATGTACTCGCTCATCACATTCCGGTGGAAGTACGGCGGCCGGAAGGTGTCCTCGCCCACCAGCCAGCGCGGGGCGAAGACGACGAAGTCGACGCCCGCGAGGCCCGGGGTGTCCGAGGGGGACGTCAGCACCGTGAAGATCGACGGGTCGGGGTGGTCGTAGGAGATGGTGCCGATCACATTGAAACGGCGCAGGTCATAGATGTACGGCACATGGTTGCCGTGCCAGGCGACCACATCGAGAGGTGTGTGGTCGTACATGGCCGTCCAGAGGTTGCCGCAGAACTTGTTCACCACCTCCACCGGGCCCTCGACCTCCTCGTACGCGGCCACCGGTGCCATGAAGTCCCGGGCGTTCGCCAGGCCGTTCGCGCCGATCGGGCCGAGGTCGGGGAGGTGGAAGGGCGCCCCATAGTTCTCGCACACATAACCCCGGGCCGAGGCATCCAGCAGCTCCACACGGAAGCGCACCCCACGGGGGATCAGCGCCACATGTCCCGGCTCCACATGGAGCAGCCCGAACTCCGTGCGCAGCAGCAGCCCGCCGCGCTCCGGGACGATCAGCAGCTCGCCGTCGGCGTCGCTGAAGACGCGGTCCATCGAGGAGTTGGCGTGATACAGGTGCACGGCCATGCCGGTGCGCTGGGTCGCGTCGCCGTTGCCGCCCAGGGTCCACAGGCCGGCCAGGAAGTCGGTGCCGGGGGCGGGCTCGGGCAGCGGGTTCCAGCGCAGACGGTTCGGGTCCGGTGTCGACTCCGTGAAGGGTGCCGTACGGATCGCGCCGTTGTCCGTGCGCGTGAACGCCGGGTGGGCGGCCGACGGGCGGATGCGGTACAGCCATGAGCGGCGGTTGTGCGCCCTCGGCTCGGTGAACGCCGTACCGCTCAACTGCTCCGCGTAGAGGCCCAGCGGGGCGCGCTGGGGTGAGTTGCGGCCCTGGGGAAGGGCGCCCGGCACCGCCTCCGAGCTGTGCTCGTTGCCGAAACCGGAGAGGTAGGTGAGCCCTTCCGCGGTCTTCCGCGCGTCCCCGCTCATGATCACTCCTTAAAGGATCTGATTCCTATGCTTCACCGTAGGATTGCGGTTGCCCGGGCGCAAGAGATCCACCGGTCCTCCTCAGTGGTGACGACCGGAACCAGACTTCAGGGGGATCCGACTGTCGGACCCGTGTTCTAGTCTCCGGGCATGTCGTGGACACGGACCCTTCCCGCCGTGCTCGCGGTCTGTGTCCTGCTGTCGACCGGATCCGTGGGCTGCGGCTCCAGCGATGCCCGGGACGGCGCGGGGAGCGCCGTGTCGCCCTCCCCGGTGGGCAAGGTCCTCGGCGACACCGACGGCGACGGGCGGCACTACCGCGAGGTGGGCGAGGGCGAAGCGCCCCAGGTCGCCATAGAGGTGCAGCCGGATCCGGGCGACGGCGCCGGGTGGGACGTACGGCTGACCCTGCGCGACTTCCGCTTCTCGCCCGCCGGCGCGAAGCCGCAGGCCGTGGCCGGGCGCGGGGCGGCCCGCCTCTTCGTGGACGGCCGTCCGGTCACCGAACTCCGCACCCCCGGCTACCGCCTCCCGGCCGGCCTCGTGCCGCGCGGCACGCACCAGGTCACCGTGCGGCTGTACGCCGACGACGGCACGGTGTGGGCCGTGGACGGCCAGCCCGTCGAGAGCACCGCCGACATCACGGCGTCGGCGGCGGAGACGACCGCGACACCGTCTCCCGCCGCACTGAGCGCACCGGGTACTTGTCTCCGTACTGGGGGTCGATGTTCACCGGACCGAGCCGGAAAGGCATCATGAAGACCGTGCCCCATCCAGCAACGCTACGCCGGGCGCCCGTGCAGCGCCGCAGCGCCGAACGGCTCACCAGGATCCTCGACGCCTGCGCCGACCTCCTCGACGAGGTCGGCTACGACGACCTGAGCACCCGCGCCGTCGCCCAGCGGGCCGGAGTCCCCATCGGCTCCGTGTACCGCTTCTTCGGCAACAAGCGCCAGATGGCCGATGCCCTAGCCCAGCGCAACCTGGAGCGCTACACCGCTCGTGTCACCGAGCGCCTGGAGGCGACCGGCGAGGGCGGCTGGCGCGTGGCGATGGACGCCGTGCTCGACGAGTACATCGCCATGAAGCGCACCGCGCCCGGCTTCTCGCTCGTCGACTTCGGCAACCAGATCCCGGTCGGGACCCGCGGCGAACCCAACACCCGCGTCGCCGACCGCCTCACCGACCTGCTCTCCGGCTATCTCGACCGTGCCCCTGACGACGATCTGCGCCGCACGTTCCTGGTAGCCGTCGAGACCGCCGACACCCTGGTCCACCTGGCCTTCCGGGTGACTCCCGAGGGCGACGAGCGGATCCTGGAGGAGGCGCGGGAGATGCTGCGGGCGTATCTGGCGCGGGTGCTGGACTGACGCCCCAGCCGTAGACGGCTCGCGGATTTCCGACCTCATTCCCGAGAGGGCTCCCCTCCGTGCATACCGGTCGGTATGCTCGCCGGAGAGTCCGTGCGCCACTGCCGTCGCCCCTCCGGGAGGAACCCGTGTCCCGCACCGCACTGCGCATCTGTCCCCTGTGCGAGGCCACCTGCGGCCTGACCCTCACCATCGAGGGGACCAAGGTCACCGGCGCCCGCGGCGACCGTGACGACGTCTTCAGCCAGGGGTTCATCTGCCCCAAGGGCGCCTCCTTCGGCGCCGTCGACGGCGACCCCGACCGGCTGCGCACCCCGCTGGTGCGCAAGGACGGCGAGCTGCGCGAGGCCACCTGGGAGGAGGCCTTCGACGCGATCGCCGCCGGAATCCGCCCGGTCGTCGAGCGGTACGGGCCGAACTCGGTGGGCATCGTCCTCGGCAACCCCAATGTCCACACCGTCGCCGGCGCGCTCTACCCGCCGGTCCTGATGGCAGGCCTGCGCACCCGCAGCGTCTTCACCGCCTCCACGGTCGACCAGATGCCCAAACACGTCTCCAGCGGACTGCTGTACGGCGACGCCCTCGCGATCCCGGTCCCGGACCTCGACCACACCGACCACCTCCTCCTGATCGGCGCCAACCCCCTGGAGTCCAACGGCAGCCTGTGCACCGCCCCCGACTTCCCGGGCAAGCTCAAGGCGCTCAAGGCCCGCGGCGGCACCCTCACCGTCATCGACCCGCGCCGTACCCGCACCGCCAAACTCGCCGACCGGCACGTCGCGATCCGGCCCGGCACCGACGCGCTGCTGCTGGCGGCGATGGCGTACACCCTCTTCGACGAGGGCCTGGTCGACCCCGGCGAGCTGGCCCCGCATCTCCAGGGACTCGACGAACTCCCGGACGCGGTAAGGGACTTCACCCCCGAAGCCGCCGCCGACGCCTGTGACGTGGACGCCGGCACCATCCGCGCCCTCGCCCGCGAGCTCGCCGCCGCCCCCACCGCCGCCGTCTACGGCCGCATCGGCAGCTGCACCGTCCCGCACGGCACCCTCGCCAGCTGGCTGGTTGACGTACTCAACGTCCTCACCGGCAACCTCGACCGCCCCGGCGGCGCCCTCTTCCCGCAGGCCGCCACCGACAAGACGCCCCGCCCCGCAGGGCCCGGCCACGGCTTCGCGCTCGGGCGCTGGCACTCCCGGGTGAGCCGGCACCCCGAGGCCAAGGGCGAGCTGCCGCTGTCCGCGCTCGCCGAGGAGATCGACACCGCCACCGCCGAGGGCGAGCCCATCCGCGCCCTCGTCGCCGTCGCGTCCAACCCGGTCCTGTCCGCCCCCGACGGCGACCGCCTCGACAAGGCCCTCGACTCGCTCGACTTCATGGTCAGCGTCGACCCCTACCTCAACGAGACCTCGCGCCACGCCGACGTCGTGCTGCCGCCGCCCCCGCCCTCGCAGAGCCCGCACCACGACTTCGCCTTCAACACCCTCGCCGTACGCAACCAGGTCCGCTACACCCGTGCCGCCGTCCCGCTGGAGCCGGGCCGCATGGCCGAGTCCGAGATCCTGGCCCGGCTGATCCTGGCCGCCACCGGCATGCACGGCGCCGACCCGTCCGCGGTCGACGACCTGGTCATCGGCCAGACCCTCGGCAAGGCCGTCAAGGAGCCCCACTCACCCGTCCACGGCCGCGACCCGCAGGAACTCGCCGCGCGGCTCACCGGCGAGAGCGGCCCCGAGCGGCGGCTCGACATGATGCTGCGCCTGGGCCCCTACGGCGACGGCTTCGGCGTACGGCCGGACGGTCTGACCCTCGACAAGCTGCTCGCCCATCCCCACGGCATCGACCTCGGGCCGCTGAAGTCCCGGCTGCCGCAGCCGCTGAAGACCGTCAGCGGCAAGGTGGAGCTGCTGCCGGCGCCCATCGCCGGCGATCTGCCCCGGCTGCGGGAGGCCCTGCGGCACCGCCCGGACGGGCTGGTCCTGATCGGCCGGCGCCATCTGCGCTCCAACAACAGTTGGATGCACAACGTGCCCGCCCTCACCGGCGGTTCCAACCGCTGCACCCTGCACATCCACCCGGCCGACGCCGAACGCCTCGGCGTACGGGACGGGGCGCCCGTACGCCTCAAGGGCGCCGGGGGAGAGGTGACCGCGCCCGCCGAGGTCACCGACGCGGTGCGCCCGGGTGTGGTGAGCCTGCCGCACGGCTGGGGCCACGACCGCCCCGGCACCCGGCTCGGCCATGCCGCGATCGACCCCGGAGTCAACGTCAACCAGCTCCTCGACGGCAGCCTGCTCGACCCGCTGTCGGGCAACGCCGTGCTCAACGGAGTGCCCATCGAGGTGTCCCCGGTGTCCGAAAAGATCACGGCTCTGACCTGAGCAAAGCTCTGACCTGGAGTTTTGCGCTTATTGCTCGCATGTCAACGTCTTGTTAACGTCACTTGACGGGACCTAACGTCGTCGCACCCCCGGCCCTCGTGGGATGTTCAAGGGCGAACGTTAGGTATCCACATGCTGACCATCCTCGGCTTCGCCATGATCGCGACCTTCCTGGTCCTGATCATGATGAAGAAGATGTCGCCGATCGCGGCGCTCGTACTGATTCCGGCACTGTTCTGTGTGTTCGTCGGAAAGGGCGCCAAGCTCGGTGACTACGTCATCGACGGCGTCACCAGCCTCGCCCCCACCGCGGCGATGCTCATGTTCGCGATCGTCTACTTCGGTGTGATGATCGATGTCGGCCTCTTCGACCCGATCGTTCGGGGCATCCTGAAGTTCTGCAAGGCCGACCCGATGCGGATCGTCGTCGGCACCGCGATCCTCGCCGCGATCGTCTCGCTCGACGGCGACGGCTCCACCACCTTCATGATCACCGTCTCGGCGATGTACCCGCTGTACAAGCGCCTGAAGATGAGCCTGGTCGTGATGACCGGCGTCGCCGCGATGGCCAACGGCGTGATGAACACGCTGCCGTGGGGCGGCCCGACCGCCCGTGCCGCCACCGCGCTCAAGGTCGACGCCAGCGACATCTTCGTCCCGATGATCCCGGCGCTCGCCGTCGGTCTGGTGGCCGTCGTCACGCTCTCGTACTTCCTCGGTCTGCGCGAGCGCAAGCGGCTCGGTGTGCTGACGCTGAGCGAGGTCCTGGTGGAGGAGAAGGAGACCGAGACGGTTCTCGTGGGCTCCGGCTCCGGTGCGGCCAAGTCCCCGGTGAAGACCGGCGGTTCGGGCTCCGGCACCGACGCGGATGACGACTCCGAGGACGACGAGCGCTTCCAGGCCCTGGATCCCGACCGGCCCACCCTGCGCCCCAAGCTCTACTGGTTCAACGCGCTGCTCACGGTCACCCTGCTGACCGCCATGATCATGGAGTGGCTGCCGATCCCGGTGCTGTTCCTGCTCGGCGCCGCGCTCGCGCTCACCGTGAACTTCCCGCACATCCCGGACCAGAAGGCCCGCCTCGCCGCCCACGCCGACAACGTCCTGAACGTCTCCGGCATGGTCTTCGCCGCCGCCGTCTTCACCGGTGTCCTCCAGGGCACCGGCATGGTCGACCACATGGCCAAGTGGATGGTGGACGTCATCCCCGAGGGCATGGGCCCGCACATGGCCCTGGTCACCGGCATCCTGAGCCTCCCGCTCACCTACTTCATGTCCAACGACGGCTTCTACTTCGGCGTCCTGCCGGTGCTCGCCGAGGCCGGCGCCGCGCACGGCGTCACCCCGCTGGAGATGGCCCGCGCCTCCCTGGTCGGCCAGCCGCTGCACATGTCGAGCCCGCTCGTCCCCGCCGTGTACGTCCTCGTCGGCATGGCCAAGGTCGAGTTCGGCGACCACACCAGGTTCGTCGTGAAGTGGGCGGCCCTCACTTGTGTGGTCATCCTGGCGGCGGGCATCCTCTTCGGAATCATCTGAGTTCACCTTTCAACCATGTGATCCGTAAGCACTGTTCAGGGAGGACTCGTTCATGGGGCCCGGTGGGAACCGCGGCTGGCTGCTCCGCCTCGTCATCGCCTTCAGCTTCGCGCAGGGGGCGGTGTCGATGGCCCGGCCCGCCGTGTCCTACCGGGCCCTCGCGCTGGGCGCCGACGAGCGGGCGATCGGTGTGATCGCGGGGGTGTACGCCCTGCTCCCGCTGTTCGTCGCCGTCCCGCTGGGCCGCCGTACCGACCACGGCCGCTGTGCGCCGCTGCTGCCGGTCGGCGTGGTCCTGATCTCCGGCGGCTGCGCCCTCAGCGGCCTCGCGGACTCGCTGTGGGCGATGGCCATCTGGAGCGGGGTGATGGGCCTCGGCCACCTGTGCTTCGTGATCGGCGCCCAGTCCCTGGTCGCCCGCCAGTCCGCCCCGCACGAACAGGACCGCAACTTCGGCCACTTCACCATCGGCGCCTCCCTCGGCCAGCTCGTCGGCCCGATCGCCGCGGGCGCCCTGATCGGCGGCCGGGACATGGCCGGCAGCAGCGCGCTCGCCCTGCTGGTGGCGGGCGCGGGCGCCGCGGTCGCGTTCACCTCGCTGTGGCGCATAGAGAGCCGTACGACGGCCAAGTCCCGTGAGGAGCAGGGCGGGCGGGTGCCCGTCCAGCGCATCCTGCGCGCCCGGGGCGTGCCCGCCGGCATCTTCATCAGCCTCGCCGTGCTGTCCGCGACCGACATCCTCACCGCCTATCTGCCGGTGGTCGGCGAGCACCGAGGCATCGCGCCGTCCGTGATCGGCCTCCTGCTCAGCCTGCGCGCCGCCGCCACCATCGCGTGCCGGCTGGTCCTGACGCCCCTGCTGCGGCTGCTCGGCCGCACCCTGCTGCTGACGGTGACCTGTCTGCTGGCCGCCCTGCTGTGCGCGGGCATCGCGCTGCCGGTGCCGGTGTGGGCGCTCGCCGTGATGCTGGCGGTGCTCGGCTTCTGCCTCGGCGTCGGCCAGCCGCTGTCCATGACGACGGTCGTCCAGGCGGCCCCGGACGGCGCCCGCTCCACCGCCCTCGCCCTGCGCCTGACCGGCAACCGGCTCGGCCAGGTCGCCGCACCGGCGTCGGCGGGCCTGATCGCAGGGCTCGCGGGGGTGGCGGCGCCGTTCGTGATGCTGGGCGGGCTGTTGCTGCTGTCGGCGGGGATCGCGCTGCGGGCGCCCGCGGGCGATCCTCGGCAACCCCGTGAGCCACGCCGGAGCAGGCCGATCTTGCGGCGAAAGAGTGGTATCTGATGGGCCATTAGGCGCTGCTTCCACGATTCGCGGTGCACATGTGAAAGAGAGTCAGACGAAGAGCGATTTGTACGAAAATCGTCTGACTCGGAGGACTCGCATGCCCACCACGCCTCTTCCACGCCGCGTCGCGCGCATCGTCGCCGTCACGGCGCTCACCGCCGCGCTCACTCCGATCACCGGCATGCCGGCGGCGGGAGCCGCCCCGATGGCCCCCGGCGACAACGGCACTCTCAAGATCCACACGGCACCGTGGGACGGGGTCGCGCGGACGTCGTACGGGGACGCGATCGACGAGCCGAGGGTCTGCCGGTTCTACCTCGACGCGGCCAACTTCGAGACCATCACGGCCGTCACCTGGAACATCAGGACCCAGCCCCAGGTTCCGGCGGGCGCCACGCTGCAGGGGACCCTGAACCTCGCGGGCGGCATCGGCCACACCGAGGACCTCAATCTGCCCGACGGGCAGTACCAGCTGACGTGGACGTTCACCGGCATGACGGGCGGCCCGAGGGAGAAGAACTTCACGGTCGACTGCCGCGCCTCCATGTCGACGCCCTCGCCCGCCCCGCAGGGCGGCCCGCCCGCCGGTGGCGGTGGCATCGCCCGCGGTGAGGCCTTCACCACGGTCGCGGGTGCGGGTGCCGTGGGCCTGGTCGCGGTGGGCGGGGTGATGTGGTTCCGGCTCCGTCGCCGTTCGCATGGCGCGTAGAAGGCGACGCAGGCCCTGGTACCGGAGGCGGGCCTACCGCCTGGCGAGGACGGCCGTACTGACCGTCTCGCTGGTGGTGTTCTGCTTCCGGTGCAACCACGCGGCGCCCGGAGCCGGTACGGCCGCTCCGGGCGCCGCGGAGACATCCGAGGTCCGAGCCGCCGGCACCCGATCCGGTGCCGGCGGAGAGGGCACCGACGCCCGCCCCGGCACGGGCGGCACACCCACACCCACACCCACCGAACCACCCACCGGCCCCACGGTGCCGGCACCCACACCCAGCAGCGTCACATCGACCACCGGCCAGGCAACCGCGCCGGCCACCACCCTCACCACTCTCGCCAGCCCCCCGCCCCCACCCCCGCTCACCCCGTCACCTCCCCCCGCCACCCCCACCCCCAAGGCCACCAAAAAACGCCCCCACGGCCCCCGCACCCTGCCCCGCTCCCGCGCCACCCGCCTCGTCATCCCCTACATCAGCGTCGACGCCCCCCTGATGGACCTGCATCTCGACAACCAGCGGCGGCTGCCCGCGCCCCCGGAGGACGAGCCCAACCTGGTCGGCTGGTACGCGGACGGGCCCTCGCCCGGCGAGCAGGGGACGGCCGTCGCCGTGGGCCACCTCGACACCAACACCGGCCCCGCCGTCTTCGGCGGCCTCGGGGAACTCAAGCGCGGCAAACGCATCGAGATCCGGCGTGCCGACGGACGTACCGCTGTCTACTCCGTCGACGCCATCAAGACGTACGAGAAGGACAAGTTCCCCAACCGCGCCGTGTACGGCACCCGGGCCCGCCCCGAGCTGCGGCTGATCACCTGCGGCGGCACCTACAACCGCAGGACCGGCTACACCGGCAACGTCGTCGTCTACGCCCATCTCACCGCGACCCGTGAGGCGAAGAAGGGCGCGGGACGGCGCTGAACGCGGCCGTCCGGTTGTCCGCCTGGCGAACAGCCGCGCCCGATTCGGCCCGTTCCCTTCCCTCGGCCGCACACATTCCGTTAACTTCCGTGACTCACACGCCCCGTGCGACCCGCGCGCGGCGTTCGACCGCGGAGCACGCCTGAATGACCCCCCGGGGGCATCCGTCATGACACGCGCCATCTCCCTGCACGACGTGAGCAAGGCCTACACGCGAGGGGTCCGCGTCGTGGACCGGCTCTCGCTGGACATCGAGCCCGGGGAATTCCTCGTGCTGCTCGGACCCTCCGGCTGCGGCAAGTCCACCGTGCTCAGAATGATCGCCGGGCTGGAGGAGATCGACGAGGGCGAACTCCTGCTGGACGGCGAGTGGGCCAACGACCTGCTGCCCGCCGACCGGCGCATGGCGATGGTCTTCCAGAACTTCGCCCTCTACCCGAGCATGACCACCCGCGACAACATCGGCTTCCCGCTGCGCATCGAGTCACCGGGCGAGGACCCCAGCACCCGGGTCGACGCCACCGCCCGCATGCTGGGCATCGAGGACCTCCTCGACCGCTTCCCCGCCCAGCTCTCCGGCGGCGAACGCCAGCGCGTCGCCATGGGCCGGGCCATCGCCCGCCACCCCACCGCGTTCCTGATGGACGAGCCGCTGTCCAACCTCGACGCCAAGCTCCGCAACCATCTGCGCGCGGAGATCTCCGGCCTCACCCGGAAGCTGGGCGTCACCACGGTGTACGTCACCCATGACCAGGCCGAGGCGATGTCGCTCGGCGACCGGGTGGCCGTCCTGCGCGGCGGCGTCCTGCAGCAGGTCGGCACCCCCCGCTCGGTCTACGCGCTGCCCCGCAACGTCTTCGTCGCCGCCTTCATCGGCATCCCGCGCATCAATCTGCTGCGCGGCGTCGTGCGCGCCCCGCTCGACGGCGCGATGACCATCAGCCTGGGCAAGCAGTACCTCCGGCTGCCCGAACCCCTGTGCCTGGACCACCAGTTGCTGCGCGTGCAGCAGGGGCGCGAGGTCATCGTGGGCCTGCGCTCGGAGGCGGTCCGCATCGCCGAGCGCGCCGCCGCTCGCCCCGGCGAGGTGCACATCACCGGCCTGGTCGAGCATGTGGAGTTCCAGGGCCATGAGGTCCTCGTCCACTTCAACACCGGCTCCCGGCCCGCCGTCGTACCCGACCTGGAGGCCCCGCGCCCCGCGCCCCCGGTGCGGCGCCGGCGCCGGGACAACGGCAGGGTGCTCGACCGGCTCCGCAGCCGCGCGGGCGCGCTGCGCGCCGGGCCGGTCGTGACGCTGGAGCACCCGGCCGACGGTGCCGCCGACCCGGCACCGCCCGAGGGACGGCTGCCCGGCGACCTCATCGTCCGCACCACGCCCGACCTCGAACTCAGGCACGGAATGCAGGTCCCGCTCCTGGTCGACATCGCCCATCTGTTCGTCTTCGACCAGCACGGCGAACGCATCTGCCCGGCTCCGGCGAGACTGCCGGATCTGGAGGAATGACGCAGGGAGGACATCGGTAGTCATAGGTGCATGAATGTGCAACTCACCCGAACCCGGGCTTCCCTGGCGGCGGCCGGTCTGCTGCTGGCCATCGGGGCGCCGACCGCGTACGCCACCCTCGACGACACCGCCGTCGCGGTTCCGTCCCGGGGGGAGCCGTACATCGAGACCCAGTTGTTCTTCGGCACCGCACGCCCCGACGGCGGCCCCGCCGTCACCGACGAGCAGTTCATGGCCTTCGTCGACGAGGAGGTCACCCCGGACTTCCCGGACGGGCTCACCATCCAGGCCGGGCGGGGGCAGTGGCGGGACGCGAGCGGGGCGATCGAGAAGGAGCGGTCGTACGAACTGATCCTGCTCTACCCGCGGGCGCAGGCGCCGGGCAGTGACCGCCGGATCGAGGAGATCCGCCGCGCCTATGAGAAGGCCTTCGGGCAGGAGGCGGTGGGGAGGGTGGACGACGAGGCGCGCGTCGACTTCTGATGTCATGGGGTGCTGGTGCATAAAAACTATCACCGCTAGTTTGTGTGCCGGACGACCCTGACGACCCGCCCGGGAGGACGCGTGATGAAGGCACACGACGGCATGTACATCGACGGTGCCTGGCGGCCCGCCGCGGGCCGGGACGTGATCGAGGTGATCAATCCGGTCGACGAGCAGGTCATCGGCCGGGTCCCGGCCGGTACCGCCGCCGACGTCGACACCGCCGTACGCGCCGCCCGCGCCGCCCTCCCGGGCTGGGCCGCGACACCGCCGGCCGAGCGGGCCGCGCGGCTCACCGCCCTGCGTGACGTCCTCGACGCCCGCAAGGACGAGATCGCCGAGACCGTCACCGCCGAACTCGGCTCGCCGCTGAAGTTCTCGCAGGGGGTGCACGCGGGCGTGCCGATCGCGGTCGCGGGCTCCTACGCCGAGCTGGCGGCGACGTACGCCTTCGAGGAGAAGGTCGGCAACTCGACCGTGTACCAGGAGCCCATCGGCGTGGTCGGCGCGATCACGCCCTGGAACTACCCGCTCCACCAGATCGTCGCCAAGGCCGCCCCGGCGCTCGCGGCCGGCTGCACGGTCGTACTGAAGCCCGCCGAGGACACCCCGCTGGTCGCCCAGCTGTTCGCCGAGGCGGTCCACGAGGCGGGCCTGCCCGCGGGCGTCTTCAACCTGGTCACCGGCCTCGGCCCGGTCGCCGGCCAGGCGCTCGCCGAGCACCCGGGCGTCGACCTGGTCTCCTTCACCGGCTCCACGGCGGTGGGACGGCAGATCGGCGCGGTGGCGGGGGCGGCCGTCAAGAAGGTCGCCCTGGAACTCGGCGGCAAGTCCGCCAACGTCATCCTGCCCAGTGCCGACCTGGCCAAGGCGGTCAACGTCGGCGTCGCCAACGTCATGTCCAACTCGGGACAGACGTGCAGCGCCTGGACGCGGATGCTGGTCCACCGCGACCAGTACGACGAGGCCGTGGAGCTGGCCGCGGCCGCCGCCGCGAAGTACGGCGAGCGCATCGGCCCGGTGGTGAGCGCCAAGCAGCAGGAGCGGGTGCTCGGCTATGTCGGGAAGGGCGTCGCCGAGGGGGCGCGGCTGGTCGCGGGCGACACCGAAGCGCCGTACGAGAAGGGCTACTTCGTCAGCCCGACGGTCTTCGCCGAGGTGACGCCCGAGATGACGATCGCGCAGGAGGAGATCTTCGGCCCGGTCCTGTCGATCCTGCGCTACGAGGACGAGGACGACGCCCTGCGCATCGCCAACGGCACCGTCTACGGCCTCGCGGGCGCCGTGTGGGCGGGCGAGGAGGCGGAGGCGGTGGCCTTCGCGCGCCGGATGGACACCGGGCAGGTCGACATCAACGGCGGGCGTTTCAACCCGCTCGCGCCCTTCGGCGGCTACAAGCAGTCCGGCGTCGGACGCGAACTCGGCTCGCACGGCCTGTCCGAGTACCTCCAGACCAAGTCCCTGCAGTTCTGAGGAGCGTTCACATGGTTCGCGCTGCTGTTCTTCCGGCCGTGGGCGCTCCGCTGGAGATCACGGACATCGAGCTTCCCGACCCCGGCCCCGGCCAGGTCCGCGTCCGGCTCGCCGCGGCCGGCGTCTGCCACTCCGACCTGTCCCTGTCCGACGGCACCATGCGCGTCCCCGTGCCCGCGGTCCTGGGCCACGAGGGTGCGGGCACGGTCGTGGCCGTGGGGGAGGGGGTCACGCACATCGCCCCCGGCGACGGCGTCGTCCTCAACTGGGCCCCGTCGTGCGGGAGTTGCCATGCCTGCGGCCTCGGCGAGGTCTGGCTGTGCGCCAACGCCCTGAACGGCGCCGCCGACGTCTACGCCCGCACCGCCTCGGGCACCGATCTGCACCCCGGCCTGAACGTCGCCGCGTTCGCCGAGGAGACGGTCGTCAGGGCCGACTGCGCGCTGCCCCTCCCGGACGGCATCCCGCTCACCGACGCCGCCCTGCTGGGCTGCGCCGTCCTCACCGGCTATGGCGCCGTGCACCACTCGGCGCGGGTCCGCGCGGGGGAGACGGTCGCGGTGTTCGGTGTCGGCGGCGTGGGCCTGGCCGCCCTGCAGTCGGCCCGGATCGCGGGCGCGGCGAGGATCGTCGCCGTCGACGTCTCCCCGGCCAAGGAGGAGCTGGCACGCGTGGCCGGGGCCACCGACTACGTGGTCGCCTCCGAGAACACCGCCCGTGAGATCCGCGGCCTGACCGGCAAGCAGGGCGTGGACGTGGCCGTCGAGTGCGTGGGCCGCGCGGCGACGATCCGCACTGCCTGGGACTCCACCCGGCGCGGCGGGCGCACCACGGTCGTCGGCATCGGCGGCAAGGACCAGCAGGTCACCTTCAACGCCCTGGAGATCTTCCACTGGGGCCGCACCCTCTCCGGCTGCGTCTACGGCAACTCCGACCCGGCGCGCGACGTGCCGGTCCTCGCCGAGCACGTCCGGGCGGGCCGCCTGGACCTGGGCGCGCTGGTGACGGAACGGATCGCGCTGGAGGGGATCCCGGCGGCCTTCGAGAACATGCTCGCGGGCAAGGGAGGACGGGCGCTGGTCGTCTTCTAGCGCCCACTGCCGCACGCCCCGGCCTCCTCGCGAGACCGGGGCCTTCGGTGTGCCCACGACCGCTCATTCGTGCCATGTACAGGTAAAACTCCTGCTGTGCGACCCGTTGACGTCCATACCGTCCGGTCAGTACGTTCCCGGGAACCCGAGCCACCCCCCGTTCCGTCCCCGCACCCCCGGAGTGTGCACGCATGGACACGGCACCTTCCGCCCAGCCGCTCACCCCTACCGCTCCCGCCGTCGCCAACCGGCGCCGCGTGGCCACCGCGGCGGCGCTCGCCTCCGCCGTCGAGTGGTACGACTACTTCGTCTTCGGCATCGCCGCCGCCCTCGTGCTCGGCGATCTGTACTTCCCGGCGGGCAGCCCCACCGCCGGAGTGCTCGCCGCCTTCGCCACCTTCGCCGTCGGCTTCCTGGCCCGCCCCATCGGCGGCATCGTCGCCGGCCAGCTCGGCGACAAGCGCGGCCGCAAGCCCATGCTGGTCCTCGCGCTCACCCTCATGGGCATCGCCACCACCGGCATCGGCCTGCTCCCGACCTACGAGACCATCGGCGTCGCCGCCCCGATCCTGCTCGTCCTCCTGCGCATCGCCCAGGGCGTCGCCGTCGGCGCCCAGTGGGGCGGCGCCATGTTGATGGCCACCGAGTACGCCCCCAAGGGCAAGCGCGGTGTCTACGGCAGCGTCGTCCAACTCGGCGTCCCCATAGGCGTGGTGACCGCCAACTCGGTCTTCCTGCTCGCCGGGGCCTTCACCACCGACGCGCAGTTCGCGGCGTGGGGGTGGCGGGTGCCGTTCCTGATCGGCCTGTTCGTCCTCGCCCTCGCCTGGTACATCCACACCCGCGTCGAGGAGACCCCCGAATTCAAGGAGGCCGAGCGGGCGCTCGCGGAGAAGGAGAAGACGGAGCAGAGCAGCCCACTGCGCACGATCCTGCGCGGCCACCTCGGCACGGTCCTCCTCGCCGGCGGCTCCTTCGCCGTCAACACCGCGACCTTCTACATCCTGATCACCGGCGTCCTCGACTACACGACCCGCGAACTCGACATGGACAAGAGCGCGGTCCTCACCGTCTCGCTCTGCGTCAGCCTCACCCAGCTGGTGCTGATCCCGGCCGCCGCCGCGCTCTCCGACAAGATCGGCCGCATCCGCGTCTACGCGCTCGGGGCGGCGGGCATAGCCCTGTGGGCCGTACCGCTGTTCCTGCTCATCGACACCGGATCACTGCTGTGGCTGGCGGTCGGCTCCTTCGTCGCCAGCTGCTTCCTCAGCATCATGTACGGCCCCCAGGCGGCCCTGTTCGCCGAGCTGTTCACGCCCGAGATGCGCTACACCGGAGCCTCCCTCGGCTACCAGATCGCGGCCGTGCTCGGCGGCGGGCTCGCCCCCTTCATGATGGTGCTGCTGCTGGAGGCCTCGGGCACCTCCATGGCGGTGTCCGCGTACATCATCGGCCTCGCCGTGATCGCGCTGGCGTCCATCAAGGTCCTTGCGGACAGGGCGCGTTCACGCTGACTCACGGGTCTGCTCGGGTCGCGGCACGCTCGCCACGACCCGGGCGGACCGCGCCCGGGACCGCGACACGGCGACACCGGCCAGGCACAACGCGCCACCCGCCAGCGTGAGCAGCCCCGGCACCTCGCCGAGCGCCAGCCATGACATCAGCACGACCAGCGCGGGCACCGCGTACGTGGTCGCGCCCATGCGGCTCGCGGTCGTGCGGGCGAGGGCGTAGGCCCAGGTCGTGAAGGCGAGCGCCAGCGAGAAGACGCCCAGATAGACCAGGTTGAGGGTCGCGGACAGCGAGGCGTGGGCCGCGTCGTCGATGAGCTGCCCGGCGAAGGGCAGACAGAGCACCGCGCCGACCAGACAGCCGTACGTCGTCACCTGGAGCGGGCTCGCATGACCCAGCGCCGGCTTCTGCGCCACCACACCGCCCGCGTAGCCGACCGCGGCGAGCAGGCACAGCACCACGCCGAGCACCGAGGATCCGCCCTCGCCCGACATCGAAAGCCCCACGGCCACCGCCCCCGCGAACGACACCGCCATGCCCGCCAGCAGCCGCGGCGGCATCGGATCGCCGAGCAGCCGGGCGCCCAGCAGCGCGATGAGGATCGGCCCGATGTTCACCACGAGAGCCGCCGTACCGGCGTCCACCTGCTGCTCGCCCCAGTTCAGCACGACGCTGTAGAACCCGAACCACAGCAGCCCGGATATGGCGATCCCGGGCCAGGCCGCGCGGGACGGCAGCCCCTCCCGCCGTACGACGCAGATGAGCCCCAGCACCAGGGCACCGACGAGCAGCCGCCCCAGCGCCAGCGCGCCCGGCGAGTACTCCGCACCCGCGCTGCGGATGGAGACGAAGGCGGAGGCCCACATCACGACGGTGAAGGCGGCGGCGCCGGCGGCGAGCAGGTCGGGACGGCGGGCGGGCGAGGCGTTCATCATGCTCCAGAGGTTAGGGAGAGGGAGATTCGGAAGCTCGCGGATTTCGGACGGCTCGTTCGGCGTCCGCGGGTGTGCGGGGCGCTCAGCGCAACGTCGCCGACTCGATGCCCAGCAGCTCGGCCAGGGCCCGCTCACCCGCCGCCGTCACCTTCACGGCCCGCTCCGACCCGATCCGCACGCACCACTCCGCCTCCAGCGCATGCCGGCACAGGGCCGCGCCCGCGACGCCGGCCAGGTGGGGGCGGCGTTCCGTCCAGTCGAGGCAGGCGCGGGCCAGTGGGCGGCGGCCGGTGCGGTCGAGGTGGATCCCGGTGCTGTCGAACCAGCCGATGCCGTCGTCCGTCAGGGCGAACCCCGTGTCCTGGCGCAGCAGCCCGCGCGAGGTCAACGCGTCGGTGACCGCGATGCCGAGCCGCCCGGCGAGATGGTCGTAGCAGGTGCGGCCCCGCGCCATGGCGGACCCGGCGCTGGACTCCCGCAGGTTCCGCGGCCGTACGGTGGCGCTCGGCGACACCTGGGCGGCCAGTTCCTCGACCAGTTGCGCGACCCGGGCGTCGGCCAGCCGGACGTACCGGTGCCGTCCCTGCCGCTCCTCGGTGAGCAGTCCGCCCGCGACGAGCTTGCTCAGATGCTCGCTCAGCGTGGACGCGGCGACCCCGGCATGCCGCGCCAGCTCACCGGCGGTCCACGCCCGCCCGTCGAGCAGCGCCAGCAGACAGGCCGCCCGGGTCTCGTCGGCGATGAGCGAGGCGAGCCGGGCCAGCTGGGGTGCCTGGGGGTCCCTGGTGGTCATGCCTCCCAGCATGGAGCACGGACACTTCGGTGGACGCCGAAGCGTGCTACGGGGTGCGCCCGACCTGCTCGTACTGCCGGGCCAGCCCGTCCAGCAGCGCCGTCAGCCCCGTCTCGAAGGCCCGCTCGTCGATCTTCTCCTGTTGCTCGGCGAGAAGGTGGGCCTGGCCGAGGTGCGGGTAGTCGGCGGGGTCGTACGCGCTCGCGTCGTCCACGAAACCCCCGGCGAACGAGCCGAGCGCCGAGCCCATGATGAAGTACCGCATCAGCGCGCCGATGGAGGTGGCCTGCGCCGGTGGCCAGCCCGCCGCCACCATCGCCCCGTAGACGGCGTCGGCGAGCCGCAGCGCGGCCGGACGGCGGCCAGGGCCGCGGGCGAGGACCGGGACGATGTTGGGGTGGTCGCGCAGGGCCGCACGGTAGGAGACGGCCCAGTCGTGCAGCGCGGTCCGCCACTCCCGGCCGTCCTCGAACATCGACAGATCGACCTGGGCGCTCACCGAGTCGGCGACGGCCTCCAGGATCTCGTCCTTGGTGCGGAAGTGGTTGTACAGCGACGGTCCGCTCACGCCCAGCTCGGCGGCGAGCCGGCGCGTGGAGACGGCCGACAGGCCCTCCGCGTCCACGAGTTCGCGGGCCGTCTCGACGATCCGGTCGTAGCTGAGCAGGGGCTTGCGCGGTCGGGCCATGGCGCACATAGTAGGGCTGCCCAACGGAAACTAGCAGTGCTAATTTAAATGTACGGCTTTCAAGTGTGCGGCTTTCAATGGGGTGACTTTGCATGAACCTGGAGCTCAGCGAGGAGCAGACCGCCGTCCGCCGGCTCGCCCGGGACTTCGTGGACCGCGAGATCGCCCCGCACGTCGTCACCTGGGACCGGGAGGAGGAAGTGGACCGGTCCATCGTCAAGAAGCTCGGCGAGGTCGGCTTCCTGGGGCTGACGATCGACGAGGAGTACGGCGGCTCCGGCGGCGACCACCTCGCGTACTGCCTGGTCACGGAGGAGCTGGGGCGCGGTGACTCCTCGGTGCGCGGGATCGTGTCGGTCTCCCTGGGCCTGGTCGCCAAGACCATCGCGGCGTGGGGGAGCGAGGAGCAGCGGCGCCGCTGGCTGCCGGGGCTCACCTCGGGCGAGCTGGTCGGCTGCTTCGGCCTCACCGAACCGGGCACCGGCTCCGACGCCGGCAACCTCACCACGCGCGCGGTCCGGGACGGCGGCGACTACGTCCTCAACGGCACCAAGATGTTCATCACGAACGGCACGTGGGCGGACGTCGTCCTGCTCTTCGCCCGCTCCACCGACGCGCCCGGCCACAAGGGTGTGACCGCCTTCCTCGTCCCGACCGACACCCCCGGCCTGACCCGCCGCACCATCCACGGCAAGCTCGGCCTGCGCGGCCAGGCCACCGCCGAGCTGGTCCTCCAGGACGTGCGCGTGCCCGCGTCGGCCATGCTGGGGGAGGAGGGCAAGGGCTTCTCCGTCGCCATGTCGGCCCTGGCCAAGGGACGGATGTCGGTCGCCGCGGGCTGCGTCGGCATAGCCCAGGCCGCACTGGACGCGGCGGTCCGTCACGCGGGCGAGCGCGAGCAGTTCGGCAAGCCGATCGCCCGCCACCAACTGGTCCAGGAACTCATCAGCGACATCGCCGTCGACGTGGACGCGGCACGGCTGCTGACCTGGCGGGTCGCCGACCTGATCGACCGCGGGCAGCCCTTCGCCGTCGAGTCCTCCAAGGCCAAGCTCTTCGCCTCGGAGGCCGCCGTACGCGCCGCCAACAACGCCCTCCAGGTCTTCGGCGGTTACGGCTACATCGACGAGTTCCCGGCGGGCAAGCTGCTGCGCGACGCCCGGGTGATGACCCTCTACGAGGGCACGAGCCAGATCCAGAAACTGCTCATCGGGCGGGCGCTGACGGGGGTTTCGGCGTTCTGAGCCGTATTGTCGTCCGCCATAGACGAGACCTGAGTACCTGTCTGAGTACTTCGGCGGATGTGGCGGGTGCCACAATCGCCGACCCTGTTCCCCATGAGTGACGCATCGGGCAAGCAGCAGAACACCGCCGCCTTCTACGGCCAGGCCGTGGCCTCCTTCGCGGTCGCCATGGCCGCGACCGCCATCGGCATCTTCAAGCTGAACGCCGACGCCTGGGTGCGTGCCTTCCTCGGCATCGCCGTTCTGTACCTCGTCACCTCCGCCTTCACCCTCGCCAAGGTGATCCGGGACCGGCAGGAGGCGACGGAGCGCGCGTACCACCCCTTCGAAAAGCTCTGACGGGCCACGCTAAGCGACCGCTCACCTTGGGCGGTATGGTGGTTCCTCTGTCTTCGAGAGGGGCGAGTGAGCGATGAGTACGGCGGAGGAGACGGCCGGCGGCGAGACGTCGGCCTGGGCCGAGGTCACCCCCGACGCGGCCCGGCGGCTGCTGATCGCCGCCGTGGAGGCCTTCGCCGAGCGCGGCTACCACGCCACGACGACCCGTGACATCGCGGGCCGCGCGGGCATGAGCCCGGCCGCGCTCTACATCCACTACAAGACCAAGGAAGAGCTGCTCCACCGCATCAGCAGGATCGGCCACGAGAAGGCCCTCGACATCCTGCGCACGGCGGCCCACCGCGAGGGCACCCCGGCCGAGCGGCTCGCCGACGCCGTGAGCTCCTTCGTGCGCTGGCACGCCGGGGGGCGCACCACCGCGCGGGTCGTGCAGTACGAGCTGGACTCGCTCGGCCCGGACGCCCGCGCCGAGATCCTCGCGCTGCGGCGGCAGTGCGACGCCGAGGTGCGCGCGATCATCCAGGACGGGGTGGCCGCCGGTGACTTCGACGTGCTGGACGTGAAGGGCACGACCCTCGCCGTCATGTCGCTGTGCATCGACGTGGCCCGCTGGTTCAACGTCGACGGCCCCTGGACGCCGGACGAGGTCGGCGCGCTGGACGCCGACCTCGTGCTGCGGATGGTGGGAGCGAAGTAGGGCTCCGCCTGATCGGTCCCCTCTGCTACAGGTAGTAGCGCGAGACGGACTCGGCGACGCAGACCGGCTTGTCCCCGCCCTCGCGCTCCACCGTGAAGGCGACGGACACCTGCACGCCGCCCGCCACATCCTCGACGCCGGTGATGGCGGCGGTGGCGCGCAGTCGGGAGCCGACGGGCACCGGGGCGGGGAAACGCACCTTGTTCGTCCCGTAGTTGACGCCCATCTTCACGCCCTCGACCGTGATGAGCTGGGGGCCGAAGAGCGGCAGCAGGGAGAGCGTGAGATACCCGTGGGCGATGGTGGTGCCGAAGGGTCCGGCGGCGGCCTTCTCGGGGTCGACATGGATCCACTGGTGATCACCGGTCGCGTCCGCGAACAGATCGATCCGCTTCTGGTCGACCTCCAGCCAGTCGGTGTACCCCAGCTGCTCGCCCACCGCCGACTTCAGGTCGTCGACGGAGGTGAAGATCCTCGGCTCTGCCATGTCCCGGCCTCCCGCGTCACGTATGCCAATGTCTAAGCAACTGCTTAGCATGCTAGGTGCCGGGGTCTCTGTCAACGGACCCGGGCCGTGACGAGGTAGGTAGGTTTGGGGGGTGCCCCAGATCCCCGAGAAGATCCACGAGCTCACGGTCGGCCAGCTCTCCGCCCGGAGCGGCGCCGCCGTGTCCGCCCTGCACTTCTACGAGTCCAAGGGCCTGATCACCAGCCGCCGCACCGCCGGCAACCAGCGCCGCTACTCCCGTGACACCCTGCGCCGGGTCGCCTTCGTCCGGGCCGCCCAGCGCGTCGGCATCCCCCTGGCCACCATCCGTGACGCCCTCGCCGAACTCCCCGAGGAGCGGACCCCCACCCATGAGGACTGGGCCCGCCTGTCCGAGGCCTGGCGCTCCGAACTCGACGAACGCATCAAGCAACTGAACCGGCTCCGCGACCACTTGACCGACTGCATCGGTTGCGGGTGCCTGTCGTTGGACACCTGCGTGCTGTCCAACCCGGACGATGTGTTCGGCGACCGGCTCACGGGGTCGCGGCTGATGGTGGAGCGAGGGGGCGGCGGGAGTCGGGGGCGGGGGGCCTAGGGGCGGGCTCGGGGCTTGGGGCCGGACGGCGGCTGCGGGCGGGCGGGGGCTGGTCGCGCAGTTCCCCGCGCCCCTAGGGACGTTGCAGTGCGGCCCACCCCCAGCTTGCGGTGCCCCCGCCTCACTCGTACTCCGTCCCACCCCTCCGCGTCAGATAAGCCGGGCTCACCGCCTTCGCGATCGCCCGTCCCCCGGTCACCGCGCTGTACCGCTCCGCGGCCGGCCGTATCACCACGCCCTCCCGCAGATGCAGTTCCCGCCCGGACACCGTCTCCCGGCCGCTCGCGACCTCCAGCACCCGCTCGATGTCGAAGGGGCCCTCGAACAGCCTTGGCGCCAAGGGCAGTTCACCCTCCAGCACCTCCGCCGCGTCCAGCCATCGCACCCGGCCGTCGATCTCCGCGGACACGTCGAACGCGGCGTACCCCAGAGTCTCCCGCCGCCCGTCGGCGCCGTACGTCAGGTCCTGCACCCCCGCGCCGAACACCTCACCGAAGATCCCGACCCGTCGCGCCCCGAGCCGCTCGGCCAGCCGGGCCGCAATCTCGGCCACGCCGTGCCCCCGCACCGCGCGCCAGTACAGGTTCCGCGACTCCTCCCGCAGGGCCAGCGACTTCGAACCGAAGCCCTTGGAGGACACGAACACCCGGTCCTCGTCGGCGACATACGTCAGCAGGCACGCCGAACCGTGCAGCTTCTCCGTCAGCACCACCGGCTCGCCCGGCGTGAAGATGTCCGGATACCGCTGGATGTTCTCGATGTCGACCCACGGCAGCAGATCCGGCGCCGACTCCACCTCACCGGACATCGTCGGCGGGATCGGCGGCACCCACTTGGTGATCCCGAGCAGTTCGGCGAAGTCGGTCGCGTCCGCGGCCGCCCGCGTCAGATCCACGTCGGCCAGCGCCCTCGGCCGGCACACGATGCCCTGCGACAGCTCACCGCGCAGACGCACCGCCTTGACCCGGTCGGCGCCGCTGCCCGCCAGTCGCCCGGTCAGCCCCAGCTCCTCGATCAGCCCGACCGGGAGGACGGCCTGCTCGGGGATGTACACGGCGGCCTCGCCGGTGCGGTACATGCCCTTGGCGACGACGGCGCGGTACAGCCCCACCTGGGCCAGTTCCAGCGCGTCGGCGTTCGGATGTTCATGAACGGTCAGCACTTCGGCGGTGACGCGCAGCGTCGACATGAGGGCGCTCCTTCAGGTCCTCGGTTCTCGTTTCATCGCCCCCAACTGTCCGTACGAGAAAGGGATGGAGCGAGTGCATTTCCCCCTGCTATGGGCCTGCTACGGGCGCGACGCCCGGCCGTAGCCAGCCAGCGCCTCCGTCACCAACTGGGCGTTGGACAGGGCCTGTTCACCATCCGGCAGGAGCAGTGTGTCCTCCAGGCCGATCCGCGTCGCCAGCCCCAGCCGCCCCGCCAGCCTCAGCACCGGCCACGCGCCCCCGTCCTCCCCGTGCAGCAGCACCGGGCGGCCGAACGCCGGGCCCAGGGCGGTGAGCAGTGCGCGCGCGGTCGCCTCGGCCGTCTCCGCCGCGGTGTCCGTCACCTCCGCGAGCACACGCAGCACCCTCGGCCCCAGCGGTGACACGGCGAACCGCGCCGCCCCCTCCGTCCCGGACCAGATGCCCGCCTCCACGCCCACGCCCCGCTCCAGCAGCGCCGCCGCCAGGTCCTCGGCACCCGGCTCATGCCAGTTGACCGAGGCGTGGTCCGGCAGAACGGTCCAGCTCCTGACGCTCCCCCACGCTCGAACAGACTCGCGCGGGGGCACCCCCATCAGTCGCGCCCGCGGATCCGGCTCCGCCCACGCGCCCGTCGTCACACCGACCGGCACCGACACCCGGGCCCGTATCGCCTCCAGCGTCGGCGCGAGCACGCGCGGCGACAGGCTGTCCTGGCCGCAGGGGGTCTTGGGGTGGACATGGATGTCCGTGGCCCCGGCCGCGACGGCCTCGGCCGCGGCGTCGGCCAGCGCCTGTGGCGAGAGCGGCACCACCGCACCGTCGCCCGCCCCTCGGGGCCCGTTCAGACACACCTGGATCATGTCTCGATGGTGCCAGTCACCACTGACAACGCCGGGGGGAGAAAAGTCGGCAAAGTGAGGTCAGCAAAGGGGGTGCGGCATCCCCGGCGCACCCCCGCCGTACTAGGCGGACACCAGCATCCGCCGTCCGCGCCTGGCCTCCGCCAGGGCCTCGGGTGTGAGAACCGGACGCGGAACCACGATCCCGCACTCCGTGCAGACCGGGCCCGACGACGGTTCATGGGCCAGGTCGTACATCCAGATCAGCCGCCCCCCGCGGCACACCGGGCACTCCGAGCCCGGTTCGCGCTCCAGCGCGGAGATCAGTCGGCGCAGCACCTCGGCCAGGGGTTCATGCGGGTGCACCCGGGGGTCGTCGCACCAGGCGACTCCGAAACCGCCCCAGGTCAGCCGGTGCCAGTCGTCCACGGTGCCCGGCCTGCGCAGTCCGTCGTGCTTCTCCTTCTTGCGTCGCTCGGCGAACTCGACCTCGTAGGCCAGCCAGACCGAACGCGCTTCTTCCAGTTCCTCCAACGCGGCCACGAGCCGCGCCGGGTCGGGGGACCGGTCCTCCGGACCGAATCCCGCCCGGGAGCACAAGTGGTCCCAGGTCGCCCTGTGCCCGTAGGGAGCGAATCGCTCAAGGCACTTGCGCAGCGAATAGCGCCGTAGCGCCAGATCGCACCTCTGGTCTCGCACCTGTCTCGCCAGACTCCGGAAACCGGCCATCGCCCTGCACCTCCGTCACATCTGCACCTGTACTTCGGTCACTTCGGCGTCACCGCACGGACTTCGCGCGGCGTTGACGAATAGACGTATCGACATGCGATTCGGCTCCCTCCGAACTCCATCCGATTTCCGATGACCTCCATGTGGCGGCTCCTGGTGGTTTCCAGCGGGCTACGAGTGGCTTGCAGTGGCTGAAAAAGTGACGCATGTTCACCTTCAATCCCGGGGATACCGCCGGTAACACTCTCGGCCCACCCCCATCGGCAGGAGCTGCCATGCCACGACGAACCCCACGCAACGCGCTGGACAGACTGAGAACTCCCGGCAGATTCCCCGGGTTCCTGAAGGCCGCATCCGTATGCGCGCTGATTACCGGACTTTTGTCGCCCCTTTCCACGGCGGCCATGGCCCCGCAGGCGGCGGCGGCCGAGGCCGCAGCCGCGAACGACCACTGCGGCAACCAGTGCTCCGACATCCTGCCGCCGGGCCAGAACGGCAATGCCACCCTCGCCCAGATCCTGCTCAACCAGGCCTTCGGTACCCAGCCCGAGCACGCCGAGGACCAGCTCGGGCCCTACGCCGGCCTGGCCACCGGATACTCCGGCCTGACCAATGCGACGATCAACAACTTCTTCAACGACGCCTCGTTCGGCGTTCCCTCCGATCAAGTCGCCTCCACCGTCAAACCCGCCGGGCGCGGCGATGTGACGATCGTCCGTGACAAGAAGACGGGTGTGCCGCACATCACCGGTACCACCAGATACGGCACGGAGTTCGGTGCGGGCTATGCCGCCGCCCAGGACCGGCTGTGGCTGATGGACGTTTTCCGCCACGTCGGACGCGGCCAGCTGACCGCCTTCGCGGGCGGCGCGCCCTCCAATCAGGGCCTTGAGCAGCAGTTCTGGCGCAATGCGCCGTACACCGAGGCCGATCTCCAGGCCCAGATCGACAACGCCGTCGCCTCCAACGGCGAGCGCGGCAAGCTGGCCCTCGACGACGCCAAGGCCTATCTCGACGGCATCAACGCCTACATAGACGCCTCCGACAGCGGCCGCTACTTCCCCGGCGAGTACGTCCTGACCGGCCACAAGGACTCCATCACCAACGCCGGCACGATCGAGCACTTCAAGCAGACCGACCTGGTCGCACTCGGCTCCGTCATCGGCGCCCTGTTCGGCTCCGGAGGCAGCGGCGAGGTCAGCAACGCGCTCTCCCTGCTGGCCGCCCAGGAGAAGTACGGCGTCGCGGAGGGCACCGAGGTCTGGGAGTCGTTCCGTGAGCGCAACGACCCCGAGGCCGTCGTCACCGTCCACGACAAGAGCTTCCCGTACGCCACCAAGCCCGCCGATCCACAGGGCGAGGCCCTGCCCGACGCCGGCTCGGTGAGCGAGGAACAGCTCGTCTACGACCGTACGGGCAGCGCCAGCGGCACCACCGCGACGACGGCCTCCACCACGGCCGCCGCCACCGCCATGACCTCGGCAAAGCGCGGCATGTCCAACGCCCTCGTGGTCGGCGGCAAGCACACCGCCAGCGGCCACCCGGTCGCCGTCTTCGGCCCGCAGACCGGCTACTTCGCCCCCCAGCTGCTCCTGCTGCAGGAGATCCAGGGCCCGGGCATCAGCGCCCGCGGCGCCTCCTTCGCGGGCCTGAGCATGTACGTCGAGCTGGGCCGCGGCCAGGACTACTCGTGGAGCGCCACGACCTCCGGCCAGGACATCATCGACACCTACGCCGTCGAGCTGTGCCAGGACGACCACCACTACCTCTACCGCGGCACCTGCACGGCGATGGACAAGGTCGAGCAGAAGAACGCCTGGAAACCGACGACCGCCGACAGCACCCCCGCGGGCTCGTACACGATGCGGGTCTGGCGCACCAAGTACGGTCCCGTCACCCACCGCGCCACCGTCGGCGGCAAGAAGGTCGCCTACACCACCCTGCGCTCCTCCTATATGCACGAGGCCGACTCGATCATCGGCTTCCAGATGCTGAACGACCCCGACTACGTCAAGGGGCCCGAGGACTTCCAGAAGGCGGCGCAGCACATCAACTACACCTTCAACTGGTTCTACGCCGACTCCGAGCACACCGCGTACTACAACAGCGGCAACAACCCGGTCCGCGCGACCGGCGTCGACGCGGAGTTCCCGGTGTGGGCGCAGCCGGCGTACGAGTGGCGGGGCTGGGACCCGGCGACGAACACGGCGGACTACACCCCGCCCTCGGCCCACCCCAACTCCATCGACCAGGACTACTACATCTCCTGGAACAACAAGCAGGCCAAGGACTACACGACCGCGCCCTGGGGCGACGGCTCGGTGCACCGCGGCAACCTGCTGGAGAGCCGGGTGAAGAAGCTGGTCGCCGCGGGCGGTGTGACCCGCGCCTCGCTGGTCAAGGCGATGGCCGAGGCGGGCCTCGCCGATCTGCGGGCCGAGGACGTGGTGCCGGACCTGCTCAAGGTCGTCAACAGCTCGACCGTGACCGACCCCACAGCCGCCGCGGCGGTGACCAAGCTCCAGACGTGGCTGTCGGCGGGCGGCAAGCGCACCGAGACATCGGCCGGCTCGAAGACGTACGCCAACGCCGATGCCGTCCGCATCCTGGACGCGTGGTGGCCGCTGCTGGTCAAGGCCGAGTTCGAACCCGGCCTCGGCAGTGAGCTGTACACCGCGATGACCGCGAGTCTGCCCATCGACGAGTCCCCGTCGGCCGCGCACGGCCCGACCGGCTCGCACGCCGGAAGCTCCTTCCAGTACGGCTGGTGGAGCTACGTCGACAAGGACATCCGGGCCGTCCTGGGCGAGTCCGTGCAGGGCCCGCTGGCGCGGAAGTACTGCGGCGGCGGCAGCCTCGGCGCCTGCCGGGACATCCTCATCAGCACCCTGAAGGAGGCGGCCGGAAAGACCGCGGCCCAGGTGTACCCGGGCGACGACCAGTGCTCGGCGGGCGACCAGTGGTGCGCCGACTCGATCGTCCAGCGCACCCTGGGCGGCATCAAGCACGGCAAGATCAGCTGGCAGAACCGGCCTACGTACCAGCAGGTCGTGGAGTTCACCTCACACCGGTGACGAGTCAGTGGCGGCGGGTCACTTGATGCGGCCCGCCGCCAGCACCAACTGCGCCAGCTCACGGTGCACGACGTCGCTGTGGGCTCCGGCCGGCGGCCCGCCCCGCTTGACGACCCCCGCCGCGTCGACGTTGACACACCCCGTGGCCGGCAGCTTCGCCTTCAGCGCGTCGGCCAGCTTGTACGACGTCGTCCCGGGCACCGCCTGCACCCCGTCGTGCCCCATCGCACCCCACTTGGCCCCCAGCATCCGCCCGATGTCCAGGGCCGCGACCCCACGCGCGTCCCCCGCCATCCGGGAGGCCAGCGGATACATCGTGGAGAGCGCCGAGTCGTGCCGTGAGTAGCAGCACACCAGCGGCCCGTCGATCCGGTTGTGCTGGCCCTCCAGGACACCGCCCGCGCGGGAGTCGTGCGGCAGCCGGGACGCGAACGCGTAGTGCGAGAAGGCGCCCTGGAGCAGGGTCACCGACTTCACCGTCCGCACCCCCTTCGGCAGCCCCCGCAGCGCGAACGACACCAGCCGCGCCCCGAAACTGTGCCCCACCAGATGCACCCGCACCTCGGGCGAGCGCGCGGCCAGCTGCCCGACCACCCGGCCGAGCCCGCGCTCACCCACGGTCCCCGCGCGCCGTTTCATGGCGTAGTACGTCGCCTGCCGCAGCAACTCGTGCGCGCCCTCCCACGGATTCGGCAGCGAGAACGACGCCACACCGCCGGACGCCTCGTCCGGCGCTTCGAGAAGCGTCAGCGCCTGCGCGAACTCCTCGCACACGGCCGCGGTCGGGCCCGAGAAGATGTCCGGCGCGTCCTGCGGCATCCCCTCGCACAGCGTGTCCGCCGCGAACAGCGCCTGCGGCCCCGGCGGCACGACATCCACCAGCATCCGCACCAGCCGCCCGAACTCCTCCAACTCGGCCTCCTCGCGCGGCTGCTGGTCCAGCAGCCGCGCGATCTGGTCGATCACGGTCGCCCGCCCCGGGAACGTCTCCAGCAGCGCGTGCCGCGTGTCCTTGTCGAGCACCGGCCGCCGCGGCTGCTCGGCCGCCACCGCCCGCGGAAAGTCGGGGATCGGCTCGTCCGAGAACCGCATCGAGGGCCACACCACACCGGCGTACCCGATCCTCGCCTTCGGCGCGAGCCGCGGGATCGACGCGAAGAAGCCGTCGTAGAGCCGGGTCGCGCCGGAGCGGTCGTTGTTCCAGCCGTGCGCGAAGACGATCAGATCACGGACGTGCCGCTCGGCCACCCCGGCCAGCAGCCGGTCCCGTTTCCCGGCGTCCGGGTCCCCGTCCGCGTCGAAGGTCAGCTCCCAGTAGGGAGTCACGCTCATTGCCGGATCCGCCATGACAGGCCCCCTCGGCCCCCGAAGTGGTGCGATACGGGCGCATCGTCCTGCTACCGGGCGGGAATGGCCATACGTCTTCACCCATCAGAGGCACCCGACGGGGGCGCTCATTTGTACAGCAGGTACTCCTTGCGCATCCGCCGGAACGCCGACAGCTCCTGCCGCCAGTCCGCCACCACCTCGTCGGCGTCCGCACCCGCGTCGATCAGGGTGCGGACCCGGGTGTCACCGGTGAGCTTGTCGATCCAGTTGTCGGGGCGCCAGGCGAAGCCGCTCCAGACCTTCTTGGCGGTCACGAGCAGGGCGATCCCGGTGCGGACGGGGTCGTACGCCGCCCGGTCGTGCACATGGAGCTGTACGCCGCCGATGGTCTTGCCCTGGAACTTGGAGAACGTCGGCGCGAAGTACGCCTCCCTGAAGTGCACGCCGGGAAGGGCGAGTTCATTGACCGCCGCCGCCCAGCGTCCGTCGATGCCCTCCGCGCCGAGCAGTTCGAAGGGACGGGTGGTGCCGCGGCCCTCCGAGAGGTTGGTGCCCTCGAAGAGACAGGTGCCGGAGTAGACGAGTGCGGTGTCCGGCGTCGGCATGTTCGGGCTCGGCGGCACCCAGGGCAGACCCCAGGCGTCGTAGAACGCGGACCGCTTCCAACCCGTCATCCGTACGGTCTCCAAGGGGACGGGGGCCTTGAGGAACTCCCCGTTGAACAGCCGCGCCAGCTCAGCGACCGTCATACCGTGCGCCTGCGAGATGGGCTGCCGGCCGACGAAAGTGGCGAATTCCTTGTGCAGAACCGGGCCTTGGGCCGCCCGGCCGGTCACCGGGTTCGGCCGGTCCAGTACGACGAAGCGCTTACCGGCGAGCTGGGCCGCCTCCATGCAGTCGTACAGGGTCCAGATGTACGTGTAGAAGCGGGCGCCCACGTCCTGGATGTCGAAGACGATCGTGTCCACGCCGGAGGCGGTGAAGATGTCGGCGAGGGGCTGACCGCTCTTGAGGTACGTGTCGTAGACGGGGAGGCCGGTCGCGGGGTCGTCGTAGCGCCCTTCGGAGCCGCCTGCCTGGGCGGTGCCGCGGAAGCCGTGTTCGGGGCCGAAGACGGCCCTCAGGTTCACCCTTTCGTCGGCGTGCATGACGTCTACGATGTGGCGGACGTTCCTGGTCACGCCGGTGGGGTTGGTGACGACGCCGACTTTTTGGCCGTCGAGGACGGAGTAGCCGTCGGCGGAGAGCCGCTCGAAGCCGGTCCGTAGGTTTCCGGTGCGCTCGGCTGCCGCCGCTGCCGAAGGTAGGGATGCTGCTGCCGTTGTCGCTGCGAGGAGGGCTCGTCTGGATAGGCGCATGGGGTGCACGGTATTGCTGCCGCAGGTTTGGGGGGAAGGTGGCGGTGCTTCGTGGCTTGTCGCGCCCACGCGGCGGAGCCGCATATCGATACAGCCCCGCGCCCCTGAGGGGGTTGCAGTTACCCTTCCCTGCTACATACCGACCGGTTAGTCTGGGCCTCGCAAGGGAGCCGCAGTCGAAGGAGATCGATGGTGGAAGCCGTTCAAGGTGCCGGAGTCGTCGTTACCGGGGCTGGGGGTGGCATCGGGGCGGCTCTTGCCCGGCGCTTCGCGGCCGAGGGCGCTCGCGTCGTCGTCAATGACCTGGATGCGGGCAAGGCCGAGACCGTCGCCCGTGAGATCGGCGGCATCGCCGTCCCCGGTGACGCCTCCGCCATCGTCGGCGACGCACGGGACGCGCTCGGCGGTGTCGTCGATGTCTACTGCGCCAACGCCGGGGTCGCCTTCGGCGGGCCGGATCTCGAGGACCTCGGCGACGAGAAGGCATGGTCGCTGTCCTGGGACGTCAATGTCATGGCTCATGTGCGGGCCGCGCACGCCCTCTTTCCCGCCTGGCTGGAGCGCGGCAGCGGACGCTTCGTCTCCACCGTCTCCGCCGCCGGGCTGCTCACCATGATCGGGGCCGCGCCCTACGCCGTAACCAAGCACGGGGCTTATGCCTTCGCCGAGTATCTGTCGCTGACCTACCGCCATCGTGGGATCAAGGTGCACGCCATCTGCCCGCAGGGCGTGCGCACCGACATGCTGGACGCCACCGGCAGCGCCGGTGACCTGGTGCTCAAGCCGACCGCCATCGCGCCGGAGGACGTGGCGGACGCCCTGTTCAAGGGGATGGAGGAGGACCGTTTCCTGATCCTGCCGCACCCCGAGGTCGCCGGTTTCTACGAGGCGCGGGCCGCCGGGCCCGACCGCTGGCTGAGCGGTATGAACCACATCCAGCAGAAGTGGGAGGAGGCCCGGTGACCGGATCCCGGTACGCGGCCAAGCCCTGGCTGGCCCGGCTCAGCGACGCCCAGCGCGCCCGGATAACCCCCGCCGACTCCCTGGTGCACGCCCTGCGCCGGGCCGCCGCCGAGACCCCCGAACGGGACTTCCTCGCCTACTTCGACGGCCGTCTGACCTACCGCGAGACCGACGAGCTCAGCGACTCCGTCGCCGGGCACCTCGCCGCGCGCGGTCTGGAGCGCGGTGACCGGGTGGCGGTCCTGCTGCAGAACTCCCCGCACTTCGTGCTCGCCGTGCTCGGCGCCTGGAAGGCGGGGGCGGTCGTCGTGCCCGTCAACCCGATGTACAAGTCGGGGGAGGTCGCCCATGTCCTGCGGGACGGCGAGGTGGCCGCGCTGATCTGCTCCGACCGGGCCTGGGAGACGTATCTGCGCGATACGGCCGCCGAGTCGCCGGTGCGGATCGTGCTCACCGGGTGCGAGCTGGACTTCCAGAGCCGGGACGACGCGCGGGTCCTGAGCTTTGAGCGGCTCCCGCAGGCCGACGACGCCGACGACCTCGCCGCCGTCGCCCGCGCGGGCCACAAGGCGCCGGACGGCCGCGACGCCGGCCCGGCCGACATCGCGCTGATCAGCTACACCTCGGGCACCAGCGGCACGCCCAAGGGCGCCACCAACACGCACGGCAACATCATGTACAACGCCGAGCGGCAGCGGACGGGGCTCGGGCTGCCCGAGTCGCCCGTGTACTTCGCGCTGGCGCCGCTGTTCCACATCACCGGGATGGTCGCCCAGTTCGCCGCCTGCCTCAACAGCGCGGGCCGGCTCGTGCTGGCGTACCGCTTCGAGGCGGGCGTCGTGCTGGAGGCGTTCGCCGAGCACGCCCCGCACTACACCGTCGGCCCCTCGACCGCCTTCATGGCACTGGCCGCCCACCCCGACGTCAGCCGCGAGCACTTCGCGTCCTTCGTCAACATCTCCTCCGGCGGCGCCCCGCTGCCGCCCGCGCTGGTGGAGAAGTTCCGGGCCGGCTTCGGGCCGTACATCCGCAACGGCTACGGCCTGACCGAGTGCACCGCCCCCTGCGCCTCCGTGCCGCCCGGCCTGGAGGCCCCCGTCGACCCCGTCTCCTGGACGCTCGCCGTGGGGGTGCCGGGACCCGAGACCGTCGTACGGATCGTCGACGACCAGGGGCAGGAGGTCCCCTTCGGTGAGCAGGGCGAGATCCTCGTACGGGGGCCGCAGGTCGTGCCCGGCTACTGGCGGCGCCCCGAAGCCACCGCCGAGACCTTCCCCGACGGGGAGCTCCGCACCGGTGACATCGGCTTCATGGACGCCGAGGGGTGGCTGTACGTCGTCGACCGCAAGAAGGACATGATCAACGCGTCCGGCTTCAAGGTGTGGCCGCGCGAGGTCGAGGACGTGCTCTACACCCACCCGGCGGTGCGCGAGGCGGCCGTCGTCGGGGTGCCCGACGGGTATCGCGGCGAGACCGTCAAGGCGTACATCAGCCTCCGTCCGGGTGCCGAAACCGACCCCGACGCACTCGCCGCGTACTGCCGGGAGAGACTGGCCGCTTACAAATATCCGCGTCAGGTGGAGATCCTGCCCGACTTGCCCAAGACGGCAAGTGGGAAGATCCTCCGGCGGGAACTCCGTTCCCACGCGAACGACGGCTAGACAGCAAGCAGAACCCCTCGGAAGGGCAGGTGGCGGCACAGTGGCCAGGACGACGGACGGAGACGGTACGCCCGTCCCGCAGCGGCTGCTCGCCGCCGCCACCCGGCTCTTCGCCGAGCAGGGCTACGACCGCACCTCGGTGCAGGAGATCGTCGAGGCGGCCGGCGTCACCAAGGGAGCGCTCTACCACTACTTCGGCTCCAAGGACGACCTGCTGCACGAGGTGTACGCGCGCGTGCTGCGCGTCCAGCAGGAGCGGCTCGACGCCTTCGCGGACGCCGACGAGCCGATCGAGAAGCGGCTGCGGGGCGCGGCGGCGGACGTCGTGGTGACGACCATCGAGAACCTCGACGACGCGATGATCTTCTTCCGCTCGATGCACCACCTGAGCCCGGAGAAGAACAAACAGGTGCGCGCCGAGCGCCGGCGCTACCACGAACGCTTCCGCGCGCTCATCGAGGAGGGCCAGGCCGCGGGCGTCTTCTCCACCGCGACCCCGGCCGACCTGGTGGTGGACTACCACTTCGGGTCGGTCCACCATCTGTCGACCTGGTACCGGCCGGACGGTCCGATGGGCGCGCAGGAGGTCGCGGACCATCTGGCGGACCTGCTGCTGCGGGCACTGCGTCCCTAAGTCGCGTATACGACGTCACATGTAAGGGGCGGCCGCAATAGCGGCCGCCCCTTACATACGTTGTGTTACAGGTACTTCTTCAACTCCCGCCGCGCCAGCGACCGCTGATGCACCTCGTCCGGCCCGTCCGCGATCATCAGCGTCCGCGCCCCGGCGTACAGCTCGGCCAGCGGGAAGTCCTGGCTGACACCCCCCGCGCCATGCAGCTGGATCGCCCGGTCGATGATGTCGACCACCGCGCGCGGGGTGGCGATCTTGATGGACTGGATCTCGGTGTGGGCGCCCTTGTTGCCGACGGTGTCCATCAGCCAGGCGGTCTTGAGGACCAGCAGGCGCAGCTGCTCGACCGTCACACGCGCGTCGGCGATCCAGTTGTGCACCACGCCCTGCTGGGCCAGCGCCTTGCCGAACGCCGTACGGGACACCGCCCGGCGGCACATCAGCTCGATGGCCCGCTCGGCCATGCCGATCAGCCGCATGCAGTGGTGGATCCGGCCGGGGCCGAGCCGGGCCTGGGCGATGGCGAAGCCGCCGCCCTCCTCGCCGATGAGGTTGGCCGCAGGCACACGCGCGTGGTCGAAGACCACCTCGGCGTGACCGCCGTGGTAGTGGTCCTCGTAGCCGAAGACCTGCATCGCGCGCTTGACCGTGACGCCCGGGGTGTCCCGGGGGACCAGGACCATGGACTGCTGGCGGCGGACGTCCTCGCCGTCCGGGTCCGTCTTGCCCATCACGATGAAGATCTTGCAGTCCGGGTTCATCGCCCCGGAGATGTACCACTTGCGGCCCGTGATGACGTAGTCGTCGCCGTCCCGCTCGATGTACGTGGTGATGTTGGTGGCGTCCGAGGAGGCCACCTCCGGCTCGGTCATCGCGAACGCGGAGCGGATCTCACCGGCCAGCAGCGGCTCCAGCCACTGCTTCCGCTGCCGCTCGTCGCCGAACTGGGACAGCACCTCCATGTTCCCGGTGTCCGGCGCCGCGCAGTTCAGCGCCGTCGGCGCCAGCTGCGGGCTGCGGCCGGTGATCTCGGCGAGCGGGGCGTACTGGAGGTTGGTGAGACCGGCGCCGTACTCGGCGTCCGGCAGGAAGAGGTTCCACAGGCCCTGCCTGCGGGCCTCCGCCTTGAGCTCCTCCACCACGGCCGGCGTGTCCCACGGGGACGCCAGCGCGGCCCGCTGCTCCTCCGCCACCGCCTCCGCCGGATAGACGTACTCGTCCATGAAGGCGAGCAGCTTGGCGCGCAGTTCCTCGGTGCGCGCGTCGAACGCGAAGTCCATGGCGGATCAGCCTTCCTGAAGGGTGGTGAGGCCGTGCTCGATGAAGACGGGGACCAGGTCACCGATGCGGTCGAAGCCGCGGCCGACCGTCTGGCCCAGCGTGTAGCGGTAGTGGATGCCCTCCAGAATCACGGCGAGCTTGAACCAGGCGAACGCCGTGTACCAGGAGACGGACGAGACATCGCGCCCCGAGCGAGCGGCGTAACGCTCGATCAGTTCGGCGGGCGACGGATGCCCGGGGGCCTCGGCGGTCGTGGAGACCGGGGAGTCCGCCATGCCCAGCGGCATGCTGTACATCACCAGCAGGCCCAGGTCGGTCAGCGGGTCGCCGAGCGTGGACATCTCCCAGTCGAGGATCGCCTTGATGCGGTCGTCGTCGCCGATGAGGACGTTGTCGAGACGGTAGTCGCCGTGCACGACCGTCGCGGTGGGGGAGACGGGCAGCCGCCGGCCGAGCGTCGCGTGCAGCTCGTCGATGCCGGCCAGCTCACGGTTGCGGGAGGCGTCCAACTGCTTGCCCCAGCGCCGCAGTTGCCGGTCCAGGAAGCCCTCGGGGCGCCCGAAGTCGGCGAGTCCCACCTCCGCCGGGTCCACCGCGTGCAGCTCCACGAGGGTGTCCACCAGCGACAGCACCGCGTCCCGCGTGCGCTCCGGGCCGAGCGGGGCCAGCTGGTCGGCGGTGCGGTACGGGGTGCCCTCGACGAACTCCATGACATAGAACGACGCCCCGAGCACCTCCTCGTCCTCGCACAGCAGCACCGGCCGCGGCACCGGCACATCCGTCGGGTACAGCGCGCTGATCACTCGGTGCTCGCGCTTCATGTCGTGCGCCGTGGCGAGGACATGGCCGAGCGGGGGACGCCGTACGACCCACTTCGAGGTGCCGTCGGAGACCGCGTAGGTGAGGTTCGACCGTCCGCCCTCGATCAGCCGGCCGGTCAGCGGACCGTGCGCCAGACCGGGCCGCTCGCGCTCGAGCAGGCCGTGCAGCCGGTCGAGGTCGAGACCTGGCGGATGGTCGGGGCTCATACATCGCTCCTAAAGGCAGATGAACGGGACCTGACTCATGATGCCGACCAGTCGGTATGTCGTCCAGTGGGGGAGCGGAACGTGATCAGGGCCACGATAGGCCGACAGCTCCCCGCGCGATGCGTCGGGGAGCTGTCGGGATGCTGTCAGGGGCGCCTTCTCGGCCGGTGCGCCAAGCCTGTCGGGCCTAATGGTCGTCCCAGTGGCCGGCGTGCGCCGCGTGCCGGTGACCGTCGTGGACGTAGTCGACATGGTCGCCGTGCAGAACACTCTCGTGCCCGCAGTCGGCGCCGTGCTGATGGGAGTGGCCCTCGTGTGCGACGTGCCCGTCCGCCTCGCACTCGTCCCAGTGGCCGGCGTGCTCGCGGTGCAGGTGCCCGTCGTGCGCGTAGTCGGTGTGGTCGCCGTGCGGCACCGCGGTGTGCCCGCAGGAGGCGCCGTGGGTGTGCGAGTGGGCGGGGTGTTCCGTGTGAAGGGTGGTCATGGTGCTCGCCTTCGGAGGAGCGGTGGTGGTTCGTGACGTCGCACAGGCTGCCACGCGAACGCCGCATATCGGGTTATTCGGCTTGCGTGGCGTCCTGGCGCCCCGGAGGGTCGAACCCATGAAGGGCATCAGCTACTCACGCTACGGCGGGCCCGAGACGCTCGCATACGGAGACGTCCGCGACCCACGGGTCGGCCCCGACTCCGTGCTGGTCAAGGTGCGGGCGGCGGCGGTCAACCCGGTCGACTGGAAGTGCCGCGAGGGGTACATGGACCGGATGCTCGAACCGGTCTTCCCGGTGGTACCGGGGTGGGACGTCTCCGGTGTCGTCGTCCAGGTGGGCGTCTCTGTGGCGGAGTTCGGCGTCGGTGACGAGGTCATCGGGTATGTGCGCGAGGACTTCCTGTCCCGGGGGACCTTCGCCGAGTACGTCGCCGCTCCCGTGCGCACGCTTGCGCGCAAGCCCCGCAATCTGACGTGGGAACAGGCGGCGGGGCTGCCGCTGGTGGGGCTGACCGCGTATCAGGTGCTCACCCGGGTGCTGCGGGTCGAGCGGGGTGAGACCGTGCTGGTGCATGCCGCGGCGGGCGGGGTCGGGTCGATCGCGGTCCAGCTCGCTCGTCATCTGGGGGCGCGGGTGATCGGTACGGCGAGTGAGCGGAACCACGACTTCGTGCGGGAGCTGGGCGGTGAGCCTGTCGAGTATGGGGACGGGCTGACCGAGCGGGTGCGTGGGCTGGCCCCCGACGGTGTGGACGCGGCCTTCGACACGGTCGGCGGGGACGCGTTGAAGGCCTCGGCCGAGTTGCTGGCCGTCGAAGGGCGGCTGGTGTCGATCGCCGATCCGGACGTCTTCGACTACGGCGGCCGCTACTACTTCGTCCGCCCCGACGCCGAGGACCTGCTGCGGCTGGCCGAGCTGGCGGAGGAGGGGGTGGTGACGGTGCATGTGTCGGAGACGTTTCCGCTGGAGCGGGCGGCGGACGCGCATCGGGTCAGCCAGGAGGGGCGTAGCCGGGGGAAGGTCGTGGTGAGGGTGGAGTGGGAGGGCGAGGGGGAGTAGAGGGCTGGTCCCCGGGGCTAGAACAGCAGGGCCGCCCCGCACATCGCCAGGGCCACGGTCAGCAGGATCGTCACCGTGGCCTGGCGGGGGGCCAGTGCCGCGGGCTCGGGGGAGGCGGCCAGGGCGCGGATGCGGCGGTGTGCGAGGGCCAGGAAGCCCAGCCACAGGACACAGCACAGGGCGCCTACCAGGGCCCCGGTCACCGAGATGCCGCCGTGCAGCGCGGTCTTGATGGCCAGCACCGCGGCCACGGTGCCGGAGAGCGTCGTACGGCGCCATGCCAGGCGGGTTCGCTCGGGCTGGAGCCCGGGGTCCCGTACGGGCTCCGCGGCGGCCGGGGTGCTCACCCCTCCCACCCCACCAGCACGACGAAGACCATGGCGAGGGCCACGACGGCGACCACGAGGCTCAGCACCGCCGGGAAACGCGACACCGGCAGGTCCTCGCCCCGGCGCATCGCCCGCTCGCAGCGCACCCAGTGATTGACCGCGCGCAGCGAGCACAGCACGCCCGCCGCGAGCAGTGCGAGCGCCAGGCCGACCCGCCAGCCCCAGCGCAGGTCCGGCAGGAACTGGTCGACCGCGAAGCCGCCGCCGATCAGGGCGAGGGCGGTGCGCAGCCAGGCCAGGAAGGTGCGCTCGTTGGCCAGCGAGAAGCGGTAGTCGGGGGTGCCGCCCTCCTGGCGGATCTCCTGGGGGGCGAACCACAGCCGGACGTTGCGCACGAACTCGCTCACATGCTCGACCCTATCCGGGGGCTCGGGCGAGGGCCGCGTCGGACCTGTCCGCCGGGGGGAGGGACGGGTCGTATCAGTGTGCGGCGCGCAGGGCCTTCAGCCGCTCGTACGCGGCCATGCCGTCCGGCACCCAGGTCCACTCCGGCAGGCGGCGCTCCAGCTCGGCGTCCGTCAGGAAGTCGTACCAGGCGACCTCCTCCGCCTGCGGGCTCACCGGCAGCTCGCAGCGCACCTCGTACACCGCCGACCACCAGGCGTGCCCGGCCCCGTCGTCGTGCAGGAACTTGAAGAGATATGTCGGCCGCGGCAGCCCGCTCACCCCGAGCTCCTCCTCGGCCTCGCGCAGGGCGGCGTCGTCGTACGACTCGCCCGCGCCGACCACCCCGCCGACGAACATGTCGTACTGGGAGGGAAACACCAGCTTGGTGGGTGTGCGGCGGTGGACGAAGAGTCGGCCCTGGGCGTCGCGCGCCTCGATGAAGACGCAGCGGTGGCGCAGGCGCCTGGCATAGGCCTCGCCGCGCGGGGACTGTCCGATGACCTGGTCGTTCTCGTCGACGATGTCGAGGATTTCGTCAGCAGAGCTCATGGGGCCATCCAAGCAGGGGCGGCCCGGACGCGGTCAGGGCGTCTGGAGGGCGGGCGTGCGCTTGGGGTGGATCGCCCCGGACGGCATCGCCGAGTGCGTGCCGAGGAGGATGATGCCGACCACGATCCCGGCGAGCCCGGCGGCCTCCCAGGCCAGCGCGCCCGCGTCGGTGCGCAGCCGGTCGCCGAGGAAGCCGACGCCGCAGAGGATTCCGGCCAGCGGCTGGGCGGCGGTCAGGGCGGGCAGGGACATCCGCAGGGACGCCGTCTCGAAGGCGCTCTGGACCAGGATCAGGCCCGTGAGGCCGAGGGCCACGACCGCGTACGGCTGCCAGCCGGTCAGCACCTCCATCATGCCGCCCTCGGCGAACCGCTCCCCGGTCACCCGCGTCAGGGCGTCCTGCACGCCGTAGAGGAGGCCCGCCGCCGTGGCCAGCAGGGCGGGGCCCGAGCTGAGGCGGGAGCGTTTGGCGTACGCCGTGAGCAGCAGGGCCGTTCCGATCATGACGCCGATGATCAGCCAGTGGCGGATGGGGTCGCTGGTGGCCGTGCCGCCGGTCGGCTGGCCGGCCATGATGAAGGCCGTCACACCGCCCGCGAGCAGGGCCAGGCCGGTCCAGCCCTGGCGGCCCAGGGACTGCTTGGTCTGGCGGCGGGAGAGCATCAGCGCGAACAGCAGGTTCGTCGCGAGCAAGGGCTCCACCAGGGAGATCTCGCCCTGGCCCAGCGCCATCGCCCCGAGTGCCATGCCGACCACCATCAGACCGATGCCGCCGAGCCAGCGCGGCACCTTCATCAGGTCCAGGAGGATCCGCGGCGAGAGGAAGTCGCTGAGCGGAGCCTTCTGGGCCGCGTTCTGCTGGAGGACGAAGCCGAAGCCCAGACAGCACGCGGCAGTCACGGCGAGTATCAGGATCTGGAGCGACACGCTGCGTACCTCGAATCCTGCCGGGCTGGACGGGGTGCGTAAGGGCCGACTGTAGCGGCCCCTGGCCCGGCGTGCGCGTTCCCCAATACTCCGGTGCGGATGACGTGGGCGCCATGACCTACGCCACACAGTCTCAATAAATCGAGCATTTCGGGCAATTTACATGGTCGGTGTGCACCACAACTGCCCCATCTGTAACAGGAGTTGACGCGTGTAACGGCTCTGCGGCCCTTGACTTGAACCCTTGGCGGGGGGTTTGCTGCGAGTGATCGCTCGATGACTGTCCACATTTTGCACACAACAGGTCCCGAAACGGTGTCCCCACCTCCGCCACCCCTCGGCCGTGGCCGCAAGCGCGCCGCCCATGCCTTCGACGCTGCCCTCGACGACGCCGAGCTCGCCGCCGCCCGCGCCGCCCTCGCCCAGGGCAGATGGCAGACGGCCCGCTCGCTGCTCGCCCGGACCGGCGACGACTGGGACCGCAGGGGGCACCGCGTCACCGTGCTCGCCGAGGAGCCGTACTGCGCCCCCTGGACCCGCGACTGGCTGCTCGCCGAACCCGACTCCGCCGACGCCGCCGTCCTGCTCGCCCACGCCCAGGTCCGGCGCGCCCTGCGCGGCAAGGAGAAACCGGTCCGCGCCCGCGAGTCCTGCCACACCGCCGCCGCGCTCGCGCCCGCCGACCCCACCCCCTGGCTCGCCCTTCTCATGCTGGAGAGCGCCCTCGGCGCCGAGCCCGAGGTGCGCCGCCTCTTCGCCGAGGTCCGCGCCCGGTACGCCGACCATCACCACGCCCACCATCTGATGGCGGCCCGGCTCGCCGAGCACCGGTCCGGGACCGGCGTCGACCCGCTGCACGAGGTCTACGACTTCGCCAACGCCGCCGCCGAGCGGGCCCCGGCCGACTCGCCGCTCGCCATCCTCCCGGTCGTCGCCCACGCCGAGCGCTACCGCGTCCTCGCGGCGTCCGGCCAGGAGCCGCGCGACGCGGCCGCCTCCGGCCACTGGAGCGGCCGCCGGGCCCGGCAGGTGATGCGGGCCGCCTTCGACTGGTGGCTGGAGTGGGAGCACGAAGGCCATCCGCGCCGGCTGATCGACCTGAACTTCCTCGCCCACGCCAAGGTCTGCGAGGGCCGGGGCGCCGAGGCCGCCGCCCTCTTCCACCGCATCGGCGAACACGCCACCCCCTCACCGTGGTCCTACCCCGACCTCGATCCGTACGCCACGTTCCGCGCGGCCCGCGACACGGCGCTGGGCACGGCGTGACGTTCCTGAAGAGCACACCCCAGTGATGAGCACCCCCAGTGAAGAGCACCTCCCACCCCGCCGAGCACTTCCGACCCGAGAAGGACGGTCCCCGATGACGACCGGCAGTTCCAGCGCAAGCAGAGCGGCCACCGCGGACGGTGGCGGCATCAGCACGTTCAAGGGGCAGGACCGCGCCCTGCGCGCCGACCGGCTCGGCACCACGGGGCTGCTGCTCTCCGTGCTCGCGGCCACCGCCCCTCTCATGGTCGTCGCGGGTGTCATGCCCACGACCTTCGGGGTGATGGGGATCCTCGGCCAGCCCCTGCTCTTCGTGATCCTCGGCCTCGTCCTCGCCCTGTTCAGCGTCGGGTACGCCGAGATGAGCCGGCACGTCCACAACGCCGGCGCCTTCTACGCCTATATCTCCCGAGGGCTCGGCGGCACGGCCGGCGCCGGTGCCGCGATGGTCGCGCTCGTCGCCTACAACTCCCTCCAGGTCGGCATCTACGGCATCTTCGGCTTCGAGGTCTCCGGGCTGTTCGCCACCTACCTCGACATGGAGGTCGCCTGGTGGATACCGGCCCTCCTCGCCGTCCTGCTGGTCGGCGCGCTCGGCTGGCTGAAGATCGACCTCAACGCGCGTGTGCTGGGCGTCCTGCTGATCATCGAGGTCGCCCTCGTGGTCATCTTCGACGTCGCCGCGATCGCCGACCCGGGCAAGGAGGGCCTGTCGCTGCACGCCTTCAACCCCGACACCCTCACCGGCGCGGGCATCGGCACAGCGCTCTGCTTCTGCGTCGCCGCCTTCCTCGGCTTCGAGCAGGCCCCCGTCTACGCCGAGGAGACCAGCCGCCCGCACGTCCTCGTGCCCCGCGTGATGTACCTGGCCATCGGCGGCATCGCGGTCTTCTACACGATCAGCTGCTGGGCGTACACCGTCGCCGCCGGGCCCTCGGCGATCGTCGGCACCGCCGAGAAGCAGAGCGCCGGGCTGCTGTTCTTCCTCACCACCGACCTGCTGGGCGAGACCTTCACCGACGTCCTGCACGTGCTGTTCGTGACCGGCATGTTCGCGGCGATGCTCAGCTTCCACAACGTCGTCGCGCGCTACGCGTTCGCCATGGGCCGCGAGGGACTGCTGCCGTCCGCCTTCGGCCGCACCAGCGGCGCGAGCGGCGCCCCCGGCACGGGCTCCCTGCTGCAGACCGGGATCTCGCTCGTGGTCGTCGCCGCCTTCGCGTTCGCCGACGACAAGCCGACCGGCGACCCCACCGCACCGGTCCTGCATCTGTTCACCTGGATGGGCAGCCTCGGCGCGCTGGGCGTCACCGCGCTGATGGCGGCCGCCTCGGTCTCGGTGATCGTGTTCTTCCTGCGGCGGGGTGCCGCCGCGGCCCAGTTCTGGCGGCTGGCCGCCTCCGCGCTCTCGGTCGTCGCGCTGCTCTTCATCGTCGTCTACACCGTCAAGGACTTCGACGTCCTGATCGGCGCGGGCCCCGGCTCCTCCCTGAGCTGGGCGCTGCCCGCCGTCATCGCCCTGGCCCTGGTCGTCGGCGTGGTCCAGGGGCTGCTGCTGCGCTCCCGCGCCCCCGAGCGGCACGCCCGCATCGGGCTCGGCAACGAGGCGTTCCAGCTGGAGAAGGCGGCGGCTGACACGCCGTAGCGTGAGAAGTGGTTACGGAAATCTGACGGGCATCCGCGTTCCCTGGCCCGGACGGGGGACGCGGGTGTTCGATGAATGGGTGAACGACGAACAGCCCGAAGAGCCGCGGGGTAAACCGATCGGCCGCCGAGTGCTGCTCGGCACCCTCGGCCTGGGCGCCCTCGGCGTGGTCACCGCGCCCACCCTCCAGCGCGGCCTGGAGTCCTTCCTCGCCGGCGCCTCCGACAAGGACCCCACCGGCCTGACCGGTCTGCTGCCCAACGGCGGCGGCTTCCGCTACTACTCGGTGACCTCGTCCGTACCGCGCAAGAACGCCACCACCTACCGCCTCACCGTCGACGGCATGGTCGACCGCCCCGGCAGCTACACCCTGGCCGATCTGCGCGCCCTGCCGCAGACCCGGATGGTGCGCGACGTCCAGTGCGTCACCGGCTGGCGCGTCCCCGGCACACCCTTCGAGGGCGTACGGCTCTCGCGGCTCCTGGACGCCGCGGGTGTGCGCGAGGGGGCCGGTGCCGTCCGCTTCACCTGCTTCGACGGCGCCTACAGCGAGAGCCTCACCCTCGACCAGGCCCGCCGCTCGGACGTCCTGGTCGCCCTGCGCATGCAGGACAAGGACCTCGGCCATGCCCACGGCGGCCCCGTCCGCCTCTATGTCGCCCCCATGTACTTCTACAAGTCCGCCAAGTGGCTCTCCGGCATCACCGTCACCAAGGACGTGAAGCCGGGCTACTGGGAGGAACGGGGCTACGACGTAGACGCCTGGGTCGGCCGCTCGAACGGACGCGACGATGCACCTACGACTTGACGCGCCCGCCCGGTCCACCGAGGTCCGGCGCTTCGGCCAGGCCACCCGCTGGGTGCACCGTACGACGGCCGGGCTGATGGGCGTGTGCGTGGTGACGGCGGCCTTTCTCTACATCCCGCAGTTCGCCGAACTCGTCGGCCGCCGTGAGCTGGTGGTCCGTATCCACGAGTGGGCCGGCCTCGCCCTGCCGGTGCCCGTGCTGGCCGGCCTCGCCTCCCGGCTGTTCCGGGCCGACCTGGGCTTCCTCAACCGCTTCGGCCCGCACGACAGGGTCTGGCTCCGGGCTGCCGTACGGCGTGACAAGCGGCGTTCCTCGCGGCCTGCGGGGAAGTTCAACGCCGGGCAGAAGATCTACGCCGCCTGGATCGCGGGCGCGACGCTGGTGATGCTGGGCACCGGCCTCATCATGTGGTTCACACATCTCACGCCCCTGCAGTGGCGCACCAGCGCGACCTTCGTGCACGACTGGCTGGCGCTCACGATCGGCATCGTCCTCGCCGGCCACATCGGCATGGCGCTAGGGGATCCGGAGGCCCGCCGGGGCATGCGCACCGGGACGGTGAGCCAGGACTGGGCCGAGCGGGAGCACAAGCTCTGGCGGCCCTGAGGCGCTCAGCGGTGTCGCCGGAACAGCCGGTGTACCGGTGTCCGGGTCCGGCACCACGTCGGAGGCCGCGACCTCGAAGGCATCCGGCAGCCGGACCTCGGTTCCCCCGTACCGCACGGTCACCGCCACGGGGCCGGGCTCCAGCACCGGTACGACGACGGACAGCGACGCGCGGTCGCCCGTCCCCAACTGCAACACGGGAACCGGCAGTCCGCCGACGCTCACGATCCCGTCCCGCAGCAACTCGGCAGGGTCGAAGTACTCGTCCGCCAGCTCGATCCCGATCACCTCACCGGGCTTCGCCGTACCGTCGCCGCCCGTGTCCACCCCGGCGATCCGATAGCCGCAGGCGGGCGTGCCGCCCGACGTGGGCTTCAGCCGCACCGTGCCTTCGGGGTGGCGCCGATGGAAGTCGAGCAGCCCGCCCAGTACGGCGTACGCGGCCCGTCCCTTGCAGGAGCCGGCGCCGTCCGCCAGGGCGGCATGGTCACGGGCCGCCTGCTCCCAGTCGCCGCCCTCGCCCTGCACGGCCAGACACGCGGTGGCCAGACCGCGCAGCAGCGCCCGGTCGGCGTCCGCTGTGAGCCCGGGGACCACGGCCAGAGCGGCCCGGCACTCGCCGGGATCGCGCAACAGGTCGTACACGCTCGCCGCGTCGTCCGTGCCGTCGGCGTTCGGTGAATCGGGGCCGGGCGGGAGCCAGTCGGGAACTTCGAGGAGTTGGCGGGTCACGGAAGGGCTGGGGGAGGGGCTCGCGGGCGCGCTCGTCTCGGCGCCGCCCTCGGACGCGCTCGGTGTGCCCGTGGACGCGGGCGCCCCGACGTGCCCTTCCGGCCGTGGCCGTACCAGAGGGGAGAAGCTGCTCGGCAGGCCCGACGAGGGGAAGGCGCGGGGGCCGGTCGTGGGGGCGGCGGTCACGGTCGTGTCCCCGCCACCCCTGCCGTCCGCCCGACCACGCACGTCACCGGTGAAGGCCGCGGCGGCCACCGCCACCGCCCCCACGAAGAGCAGCCCCGAGATACGCATCCCGAGGGAAACCGCCATGACGCCCCCCGAAGTTCACGCCCCCGACGGCTGAGACAGCCTCCGGGAGTCACCTCATCATCGGGCCGAACACGCCCCCGGGGAAGCCGCTTCAGGTGATCGTCAGTGCGAGTTCAGACACCCGGCACCATGGAAGCCGGGCCTCCGAAGTCCAGCAGCACCTTGCAGGACCGGCCCCGGTCGGCCGCCAGCGCGAACGCCGACTCGGCCTCGCCCACCGGCACCACGGCGCTGACCAGGCCGTCGAACGACGGCTCGGCGGCGAGCAGTTCCAGCGCCGCGTCGAACTCGGCGTCGAAGCGGAACGCCCCGCGCAGCTCGATCTCCCGGCTCACCACGAGGTTGCCCGCGAACTGACTCCGCCCCGGCGGCAGCATCCCCAGCTGCACCACGACACCACCGCGCCGCACCAGCCGCAGACAGGTGTCGAGCCCGGCGGCCACCCCCGACGCCTCGATCGCCACGTCCACCTCGGCGGGCCACCCGGCATCCTCCGGATCATCCGCCCGTACGACGGTGTCGGCGCCGGCGATCCGCGCGTACCCGAGGGCCTCCGGGAGGAGATCCGTCACCGTCACCCACCCGGCACCAGCCGCCTTCGCCGCCGCCACGACGAGGCAGCCGATCGGCCCGGCGCCGGTGACCAGGACATGCCTGCCCGCCACCGCCCCGGCGCGCCGCACCGCGTGCAGCGCCACCGACAGCGGCTCGGCGAGCGCCGCCCGCCGCAGATCGAGCCCGTCCGGGACCGGCCGCAACTGGCCGGCCGGCACCGCCACTTGGGCCGCGAACCCGCCCTGTACATGGGGGAAGCGGGCCGCGCTGCCGAGATAGCGGGTGTCCCGGCAGATGTTCCGGCGCCCGTCCGCGCACTCCGGGCAGACGTCGCAGGGAGTGGCGGGGTGCACGGCGACGGCCGTACCGAGCGAAGGACCCGACGCGTCGGGTCCGTACGCCACGACCGTCCCGACCACCTCGTGCCCGAGCAGCATCGGCTCCCGCAGGCGGAAGTCGCCGACCCCGCCGTGCCGCCAGTAGTGCAGGTCGGAGCCGCAGACCCCGCCGTAGCGCACGGCCACCAGCGCCTGCCCGGGGCCCGGCTCCGGTACCGGCAGTTCCTCGACCCGCAGATCGCCCTGACCGTGGATCACACAACCGAGCATCCCTCGGGCCTCCTTCACAGCACGCTGGTCATGCCGCCGTCGACGTACAGCACCTGCCCGCTGATGAAGTCCGCGGCCGGGGAGGCGAGGAACAGCACCCCGCCCACCAGGTCCTCGGTACGGCCCCAGCGGCCGGCCGGGGTGCGGCGGCGCACCCAGGCGCTGAACTCCTCGTCCCGGACGAGAGGCTCGGTCAGTTCGGTCTCGATGTAGCCGGGGCCGAGGCCGTTGACCTGGACGCCGTACGGGCCCCAGTCGGCGCACATGCCCTTGGTGAGCATCTTCAGCGCGCCCTTGGTGGCGGCGTAGGGCGCGATGCCCGGGCGGACCACCTCGCTCTGCAGCGAGCAGATGTTGACGATCTTTCCGTGGCCGCGTTCCGTCATCCGGCGGGCCGCCTCACGGCCGACCAGGAACGCGCTGGTGAGGTTGGTGTTCAGGATGCGGTGCCAGTCGGAGTCGGTGAACTCCAGGAGCGGTGCCCGCAGTTGCATCCCCGCGTTGTTGACCAGGATGTCGAGCGGGCCCACCCGCTCCTCGACGTCCGCGATCCCGGCTGCCACCGACGGGCCGTCGGTCACATCGAACACGGCCGTGTGGACCCGGTCGCCGGGCAGTCCGGCGGCGGCCTCGGTGAGGCGTTCGCCGTCCCGCCCGTTGAGGACGACCGTGCAGCCGGCCTCGGCCAGGCCACGGGCGAGGGCGAGGCCGATGCCGCGGCTGGAGCCGGTGACCAGGGCCGTGCGGCCGCTGATGTCGAAGAGAGGGTGACTCATGCCCGTACTCCTAGATGATCAGCGAGAGCAGCAGGACCACACCACCGGCGACCACCGAGATGATCGTCTCCATCACCGACCAGGTCTTGAGGGTCTGGCCGACGTTCAGCCCGAAGTACTCCTTGACCAGCCAGAAACCGGCGTCGTTGACATGGCTGAAGAACAGCGAGCCGGCGCCGATGGCGAGGACCAGCAGGGCTGTGTGGGTCGTCGACATGTCGGCCGCGAGCGGGGCGACCAGACCGGCCGCGGAGACCGTGGCCACCGTCGCCGAGCCCGTCGCGAGGCGGATCGCCACCGCGATCAGCCAGGCCAGCAGCAGCGCGGGAATCGACCAGTCCTCGGAGATCTCCAGGATCATCTGGCCCACGCCGGTGTCGATCAGCGTCTGCTTGAAGCCACCGCCCGCACCGACGATCAGCAGGATGCCCGCGATGGGCGCGAGGCTCTTCTCGACCAGCGGCGAGACGCGCTCCTTGCCGAAGCCCGCGGGCCTGAGCAGGGTGAAGATGCCGACCAGCACCGAGGCGAGCAGGGCGATCAGCGGCGAGCCGATGACGTCGAAGACCCGCTGGACGGTGTTCTCGGGGTCGTCGATCACGATGTCGACCAGCGCCTTGGAGAGCATCAGGACGACGGGGAGGAGGATCGTGGCCAGGGTGGCGCCGAAGCCGGGGCGCTTGTCCAGATCCTGCGAGGGGCGCTCCGGGATCATGCGCTCGGGAGCCTGTACGTCCACCCAGCGCGCCGCGTACCGCGAGAACACCGGCCCCGCGATGATCACCGTCGGTATGGCGACGAGGACGCCGAGCGCCAGCGTGATGCCCAGGTTGGCGTCGACCGCGTCGATCGCGACCAGCGGGCCGGGGTGCGGCGGGACCAGGCCGTGCATCACGGACAGGCCGGCCAGGGCGGGGATGCCGATCCGCATCAGCGAGTAGTTGCCGCGCTTGGCGACCATCAGCACGACCGGGATCAGCAGTACGACGCCGACCTCGAAGAACAGCGGCAGACCGATCACCGAGGCGATCAGCACCATCGCCCACGGCATCGAACGGCCGCCCGCCTTGGCGAGGATGGTGTCGACGATCTGGTCGGCGCCACCGGAGTCGGCGAGCATCTTGCCGAGGATCGCACCGAGCGCGATCAGCACGCCCACACCGGCGACCGTGGTGCCGAGCCCGGTGGTGAAACTGGCGATGACCTTGTCGAGCGGCGCCCCGGCGAGCGCGCCGAGCGCGAGCGAGCCGAGGGTCAGTGACAGGAAGGCGTGAAGTTTGAACTGGGTGATGAGCAGCACGATGACGGCGATGCCCACCAGAACGGCGACGCCCAGCTGAGCGTGGCCGGCCGAGGTGATGGGCTCGACGGTGTCCGCTGCCAGCATCTCGACGCTGAGTCTGGTCACGGGAGTTCCCTTGCAGAGACGGGGGAGGGGGAGGGGCGGGGGGTGGCTAGGCGGTCGGCTCGGGGAGCGCCGTCAGGGCCGACATGGCCCGTCCGGTGATCTCCTCGGGGCTGCCGGACACATCCACGACGACCCCGGCCTCGTCCGCCTGGAGGGGCTGGAGCGTGGCGAACTGGGAGTCGAGGAGCGCGGTCGGCATGAAGTGCCCCTGCCGGTGCGACATCCGGTCCTCGATGACCGCGCGGTCACCCGCGAGGTGCACGAACACCAGGCCCGGTGCGGCGGCCCGCAGCCGGTCACGGTACGACCGCTTCAGCGCCGAGCAGCTGACCACCCCACCGAGCCCGGCCCGCCCGTGCGCCCAGGCGCCGATGGCATCGAGCCACGGCCACCTGTCGCCGTCGTCGAGCGGGGTGCCGGCCGACATCTTGTCGATGTTGGCCTGCGGGTGGAAGTCGTCGCCCTCGGCGTAGGGGACGCCGAGCCGGGCCGCGAGCAGGGGACCGATGGTGGTCTTGCCTGTGCCCGCGACGCCCATGACCACGACGACATGGGGGGTACTCATCGCTGCCTCACTGTCTGCTGTCCTCGTCGACACGTGATGTCGACGCAACTGAAACCCATAGGTACGACGAATTCAAGAGTGTGTGATGTATAAGTCTGACTTTTTAGGATCGTGATCCACCGCGTACGCTGAGTGCATGACCACTCCGGGCCGGGGTCTGCACGGCCAAGTACTCGAAACCCTCGGCCCCGCCATCACCGCGGGCGAATACCCGCCGGGCAGCGTGCTGCGCACCGACGAACTGGCGCAGCGCTTCGAGGTGTCCCGCTCCGTGATGCGCGAGGCGGTCCGCGTCCTGGAGTCCATGCACCTGGTCGAGTCCCGCCGCCGCGTGGGCGTCACGGTCCGTCAGAAGTCCGAGTGGAACGTCTACGACCCGCAGGTCATCCGCTGGCGCCTGGCCGGCGCCGACCGCCCCGGGCAACTGCGTTCACTCACCGTCCTGCGCTCGGCGATCGAACCGGTCGCCGCCGGCCTCGCCGCCAAGCACGCCACCGCCGACCAGTGCGCCGAACTCACCGAGTGCGCCCTCGGCATGGTCGCCCACTCACGCGGCCACCAGCTGGAGGGCTACCTCATCCACGACGTCGCCTTCCACCGCGTCATCCTCAACGCCTCCGGCAACGAGATGTTCGCGCGCCTGGGCGACGTCGTCGCCGAGGTCCTCACCGGCCGCACCCACCACGAGGTCATGTTCGAGGACCCCGACCCGGCCGCGGTCACCCTGCACGTCCAGGTCGCGGAGGCGGTCCGCGCGGGCGACGCCGTACGGGCGGAACACCTGACCCGCGAGATCACGGTCGGCGCGCTTCAGGAGCTGGACATCCTGGCGCCCTAGGTGTATTGACCCGCAGGGTTGTTGACTCGGGTGATGGGTGGCTGGCCTCCGAGTGCGGTGTGGCAGCGATGGTAGTTGTAGGCGTGGAGGAAGTCGGTCAGGGCTTCGGTGCGCTCGTGGTTGCTGGCGAAGGGCCGCAGGTAGGCCCATTCGTCGAGCAGGGTGCGGTTGAAGCGTTCGACCTTGCCGTTGGTCTGGGGGCGGTAGATGCGGGTCAGTTTGCCGGTGGCGCCGATCTCGGCGAGTGCTTGCTTCCAGGCCAGGCCCTTGCGGTAGGCCCAGGCGTTGTCGGTCAGCACGCGTTCGATGCGGGTGATGCCGTGGGCGTGGAAGAAGGCGGCTGCGCGGGTGAGGAAGCCGGCGCAGGTGGCGACTTTCTCATCGCGGTGGATCTCGCTGTAGGCGAGGCGGGAGCGGTCGTCGACGGCTGAGTGGACGAAGTCGAAGCCCATCTGGCCGCGGGTGGCCCGGCCGGCCTGGCGTCCCAGCGTCTTGTGTCCGCCGCCGTCCGGGATGCGTCCGAGTTTCTTGACGTCGATGTGAATCAGTTCGCCGGGGCGGTCGCGTTCGTAGCGGCGGATGAGCTGGCCGGTGGGCCGGTCCATGAACGCGAGCCGGTTCAGGCCGTGCCGGACCAGGATGCGGTGCACGGTCGAGGCGGGCAGGCCCAGGACCGGGCCGAGGCGTGCGGGGCCGAGCTTGCGGTCCTGGCGCAGCCGGCACACCCGGGCCTCCACCGCTGTCGCCGTGCGATGGGGTGTCGTGCGGGGGCGGCTGGAGCGGTCGTGCAGGCCTTGCTCGCCCTCCGCCCGCCAGCGGCGCATCCATTTGTGGGCTGTGACGCGCGAGATGCCCATTTCCGCGGCGACGTGCGCGACGGGTCGGCCACTGCTGACACGTTCGACCAGCAGCCGCCTGCCATGAACGGTCAGCCGGGCATTACGGTGGGACACGAAGACCTCCGTGCGGTGCAGTCCTAGACAGCTCCACCACACCGGAGGTCTTCGCCATGATCAAGCCCGGCAAGCGTTAACAACGCTCGTGATCAATACACCTAGGCCCTAATCCAGGAACTCCCCGTCGAGGTACACCCACGCCCCGTCCACCCGCTCGAACCGGCTCCGCTCATGCAGCGACCCGCCCCGGTACGAGGCCCGGAAGGTCACCGTCCCCGTGGCGTGGAAGGCGGATCCGTCGCCCGTGTCGAGGATCTCCAGCCCCGTCCACCGCATCCCCGGATCCAGCTCCAGCAGCGCCGGCCGCGTCCGCGGATGCCAGGTGCGCAGCAGATACGCCACATCGCCCTTCACGAACGCGCTGTACCGCGACCGCATCAGCGCCTCGGCGGTCGGCGCGGCGGCCGTACCGGCATGGAAACGGCCGCAGCACTCGCCGTAGGACTTGGACAGCCCGCAAGGGCAGGTGGTCGCCATCCCGCTAGCCCGCCGCCCGCGTCCGGGCCCCGGGCAGCGGAGGCAGCGTCGCCCCGTACACCCACGCCTGCACCAGCTCGTCCACCGGCTCGGTCGCGAAGCGGGCCACGTGCGCGGCGAAGGCGGCCGTGGTGACCGTGCCGTTGCGGTGCAGCTGCGCCCAACTGCGCACCATGCGGAAGAAGGCGATGTCGCCCAGGGCGCAGCGCACCGCGTGCAGGACGAGCCCGCCGCGTTCGTAGAGCCGGTCGTCGAACATCGACTTGCGCCCCGGGTCCGACAGCCGCAGATCCTGCGGCTGAGACGCCAGCAACCGGTGGGCGATGGCCGCGAGTTGCTGTGCGGTACGTCCGCCCGAGCGCTCCGACCACAGCCACTCCGCGTACTTGGCGAAGCCCTCGTTCAGCCAGATGTGCCGCCAGTCCGCGATGGACACGCTGTTGCCGAACCACTGGTGCGCCAGCTCGTGCGCCACGAGCCGCTCCGAACCCCGCGCCCCGTCCACATGGTTGGCGCCGAACAGCGACAACCCCTGTGCCTCGACGGGCACATCGAGCTCCTCCTCGGTCACCACGACCGCGTACTCGTCGAACGGGTACGGCCCGAACAACTCCTGGAAGACCTCCATCATCTGCGGCTGACGCGCGAAGTCCCGCGAGAAGTCGGCCAGGAGATGCGCCGGGATGTGCCCGTGCTGCGGTATGCCGCCGAGCCCCGGGTCGCCGAGGAGGACCGTCTGGTACTTGCCGACCGACAGACCGACGAGATAGCTGGAGGTCGGCGCCGACTGCTCGTACACCCAGGTCGTGGTCGACGCCTTCGTCGTCCGGGTCAGCAGCCGCCCGCCCGCGACCACCGCGTACGCCGACGGTGTGGTGATCGAGATCTGGTACGACGCCTTGTCGGCCGGCCGGTCGTTGCACGGGTACCACGACGGTGCCCCGATCGGCTGGCTCGCCACCAGCGCCCCGTCCTCCAGCTCCTCCCAACCGAGCCCGCCCCAGGGGCTGTTGACCGGCTTGGGGTTACCCGACCAGTGCACCTCGACCGTGAAGGCCGCCCCCGCGCGGATCGGCTTCGCGGGGCGCACCCGCAGTCTGCCGCCGCGGTGGGTGTAGTGCGGCTGCCGTCCGTCGAGCCGGACCCGCCCGATCTTGAAGTCGGCCAGGTTCAGCACGAACTCGGTCAGCGGCGCCCGTCCCGCGATGGCGTTGATCCGGGCCGTCCCCGACAACCGGTTCGGGCCCGGGCGGTAGTCCAGCGCCAGCTCGTACCGGTGCACCCGGTAGCGGGGATCGCCGTGCTCCGGGAAGTACGGGTCCACGCCCGCCGTCTGCTGAACTGCCACTGCTGTCTGTGCTCCCTGCGCTGTACCGCTGCCACTCCGTGCCGGCCCGTTGCTCTCCGGCCCTGAGTGGGCCGCGCTCAGGAACGCCATGCTTCGATCGGATTGCCGAGCCACCGGGTGTCGTCGGGGACCGACTCCGCCGCCATCACCAGCGACGCGGGACCCAGTGTCGTGCGGGCTCCGATCGCGCTGCCGGGCAGGACGATCCCGCCAGGACCCAGCGTCGCGCCCTCACGGAGGACCACAGTATCCGTCCGCAAGATCCGGTCGTGGAAGAGGTGTGTCTGGAGCACACAGCCCCGGTTGACGGTTGCCGCGTCCTCCAGCGTCACCAGATCCGTCTCCGGCAGCCAGTAGCTGTCCACCCACACGCCCTTGCCGATGCGCGCACCGAGCCCCCGAAGCCACGCTGTCATCACCGGCGTACCCGGTACCGAGCCCGCCAACCACGGCACGGCCAGCACCTCGACGAACGTGTCGGCGAGTTCGTTGCGCCACACGAAGGACGACCACAGCGGATGCTCCCCGCTGTGATGCCGCCCCACCAGCAGCCACTTCGCGGCGATCGACACCAGCCCGGCGGCGGCACCCGCCGCGAGCAGCACAAGCCCGGACAGCAGCGGCGCCCAGGGGCCCAGCGCACACAGCGCGGCGATCGTCAGCACCGCGACCCCGGCCGAGCAGAACACCGGCACGATCCGGCACAGCTCCACCAGACCGCGCGCCCACAGCAGGTGCGAAGGCGGGTCGTACGTCCGGCTCTGGTCGCCGTCGGACGCGGCCCGCGGCAGCTTCACCGGCGGCAGCCCCAGATACGACGTGCCCTTCTTCGCCTTCTTCGGCGTCGCCGACAGCACACCGACCAGGCCGCCGTCCGGCACGGAGCGTCCCGGCGCGGTCATCCCCGAGTTCCCGAGGAACGCCCGCCGCCCGATCTCCGCCCGCCCGATCCGCATCCAGCCGCCACCGAGCTCGTACGGCGCGGTCAGCGTGTCGTCGGCCAGGAACGCGCCCTCACCGACCGTCGTCAGGCTAGGCAGCGCCAGGACCGTGGACACCTCGGCGCCCCGCCCGATGCGCATCCCGAGCAGCCGCAGCCACACCGGCGTGACCAGCCCGGCGTACAGCGGGAACAGCGTCTCGCGCGAGCGGTCCATCAGCTGCGTCACGGTCCAGGCCTGCCAGCCGACCCGGCTGTGCGTGGGATGCGTGCCCTCCCGCAGACCGAGGCTCAGCAGCCGCACGGAGATCAGGATCAGCAGCGCGTACGCCGCCCCGAAGGCCAGCGTCGCCGGGACCAGGGCCAGCGCGGCGCCCGTCAGCGGCGCGTCCGGCGTGAAGAACACCCGGGCCACGAGGAACGCGGCCACACCGGCCAGCAGCGGCAGCGCGCTGAGCGCGAGGCCGGTCAGGCCGTACATCACCCGCCAGTACGTGCCGCGCCGCGGCCGCTCCATGGGCCAGTTCCGCTTGGCCTTGCCGAGCTTGACCGCGGGCGCGCCCGCCCAGCGCTGCCCGGTCGGCACCTGCCCGGTGACCGCCGAACCCGGCGCCACCTCGGCCCGCTTGCCGACGCGGGCGCCCGGGAACAGCATGCTGCGCGTGCCGACGACGGCGTGCGCGCCGACCTTGACCGAGCCGATCTCCAGCCGGTCCCCGTCCAGCCAGTACCCGGACAGGTCCACCTCGGACTCGACGGCGGCACCGCGCCCCAGCTTCAGCAGCCCGGTCACCGGCGGCAGCGAGTGCAGGTCCGCCTCGGGCCCGACCTTGGCGCCCAGCGCCCGCGCGTAGCGCTCCAGCCAGGCACCGGTCAGCGAGGTCGCCCCGCTGAACTCGGCCAGCCGCTCGGCCGTCCACAGCCGCAGATGCACACTGCCACCGCGCGGATACCGGCCCGGCTTCACACCCTTGAGCAGCAGCCGCGCCCCGCCGGCCGCCAGCGCGAGCCGCCCGGGCGGGCTGAACAGCGCCGCGGCCCCGGCCGCGAGCAGCCACCAGGGCGCCGTCGGCAGCCACCCATAGGCGGGCAGCACATTGCCGAGCGCGGCCAGCACGACCGTCCAGCGCAGACCGAGCAGCGTGAACAGCGGAACGAGCAGCAGCACCTGGATCAGCTGGGCGCTCCGGGGCACCGGAGCGATGAGCCGCTCCGCCCCGTCGTCGTGCGCCGACTCCTCCAGGTGCCGGGCCAGCTTGCGCAGCACCGGCTGCTGGTAGATGTCCAGGACGGCCGCGCTCGGGTAGCGGGTCCGCAGTCGCGTCGTCAGCTGCGCGGCGGCCAGGCTGCCGCCGCCGATCGCGAAGAAGTCGTCGGAGGCCCTGCCGACGGGGATCCCGAGCACCTCGGTCCACTGCTCCGCCAGCCACGCCTCGGTGCCGTACAACTGCTCGGAACGGCCACCCGTCTCCAGGCCCTCCAGGGGCCACGGCAAGGCGTTGCGGTCCACCTTGCCGCTGGTCCGGGTCGGCAGGTCGTCCACGGGCGCCAGCAGCGGCACCAGCGCGGCCGGCAGCTCGGCCCGCAGCTTCTCCACCGCCGTCGCCTGGTCCCAGCCGTCCTGCGTGACGACGTACCCGACGAGCAACTGATTCCCACTGCGCGCGGTCCGCACGGCGGCCGCCGCACCGGCCACACCCGGCAGCGCCTGCAGCGCGGCATCCACCTCACCGAGCTCGATCCGCCGCCCGCCGAGCTTGATCTGCTCGTCGGCCCGCCCGAGGAAGACCAGCCCCTCCGGCTCCGCCTTGACGAGGTCACCACTGCGGTACGCCCGCTCCCAGCCGAGCGACTCCAGCGGCGCGTACTTCTCCGCGTCCTTCTCGGCGTCGAGATACCGGGCGAGCCCGCCCCCGCCGATCACCAGCTGCCCGCTGGCGCCCATCGGCACCGGCTCACCGGCCTCGTCCACGACGGCCAGCTCATAGCCGTCCAGCGGCAGCCCGATCCGGATCGGCTCCTCGCCGCTCATCAGCGCCGCACAGGCCACCACGGTCGCCTCGGTGGGCCCGTAGGTGTTCCACACCTCGCGGCCCTCGGTCACCAGCCGCTGCGTCAGCTCCGGCGGGCAGGCCTCACCGCCGAAGATCAGCAGCCGTACGTCGTTGAGGGTCTCCGGCTCCCAGAGCGCGGCGAGCGTCGGCACGGTCGACACGACCGTGATCTCCTGCTCCACCAGCCACGGCCCGAGATCGGCCCCGCTCCTGACCTGCGAACGCGGTACCGGCACCAGACAGGCGCCGTACCGCCACGCCAGCCACATCTCCTCGCAGGACGCGTCGAACGCGACCGAGAGTCCCGCCATGACCCGGTCGCCGGGCCCGATCGGCTCCTCGGTGAGGAACAGCGCGGCCTCGGCGTCCACGAACGCGGCGGCACTGCGGTGGGAGACCGCGACGCCCTTGGGCTTACCGGTCGAGCCGGAGGTGAAGATGATCCACGCGTCGTGCTCGACACCGGGGCGCGCGGCGGGAACGTCACTGCGCGAGTGCACGGTCAGCTCGTGCCCGGCCCCGACGACGGCCCGTACATCGGCTTCCCCGAACACCAGCTCCGCCCGCTCGTCCGGGTCCTCGGCGTCCACGGGGACATAGGCGGCACCGGCCGCGAGCACGGCCAGGATCGCCACGTACAGGTCGTTGGTGCCGGACGGCACCCGCACGCCCACCCGGTCCCCGAGCCCGACACCGGCCTCGGCGAGCGCCCGCCGCACCCGCTCCACCTCGATGGCGAGCGCCCGGTAGGTCAGGCTGGTGGTGCCGTCGTCCAGCGCCGGCTCGTCCGGGAACGACCGCACCGACGCGTCGAAGACGTCGACGAGGGTGCGCGGGGAGGCCGCGGGGCCTCCGGAGAAACGGGCGGTGTCGCCGAACTTCTCGCGGAGTTCTTCGTGGAGCAGGCCGAGAGCATCACTCTCGTGAATCGCTGCCATCCGGTCCTCGCGTCTCGAACCCGGATGCCTCCGGGGCGCTGGCGGGCCCGCAGGTTTGCCTGGGGTTGTCCGGCTCCAGCTCCGTAACAAGCCGGAAATTTTAGTACGACGCTAGGTTCGGGGCCGGGGAACGGCCACTCGGGGGACGTGTTCGAGGCTGCTCCAGACTCCGGCGACCTGCGCTGACCTGGTGATCTTCGACCGAACGAGACATCCCCCACACAGTGCGTGACAGGGCGGTGGACACAGCGTCCGGATGGCCCATTCCGGGATGCCGAGGCCCCTGCCAGCGGCGGCAATGGACACAGACCGCGGGCGCCGCGGACGGTGCTTCCCTGCCCTTGCCGGAGGACGGATGTCGAACCCACCACAGGGCAGTCGTACGGGCAGGATCCTGCGCGGCACGGCCTCGGCGGTCCTGATCGTCCTCGCCTGCGTCCTGGTCCCCGTCACCGTGATCACGGTGTGGGTGCACGACATCGCCCTCGACACCGACCGCTACGTCAAGACGATGAAGCCGCTCGCCACCGACCGCGACATCGAGGACGCCGTACGCCACCGGCTCGTCGACGCGGTGGACGTCCGCGTGAACGGCAAACAGGTCACCACCGACATCGCGAACTGGCTCAAATCGCAGGGCCTGCCGCCCCGCGCGGCCGATGCCGTCAAGGCGCTGGCCCCCCAGGTGGACGAGGCCGCGAACGCCGCCGCCGACCGGATCGCGAAGCGCTTCGTCGAGAGCGACCGGTTCGAGAACCTCTGGGTCACGGCGAACCGCACCGCCCATTCGGCCGTGGTGCACGCCCTCACGGGCAAGGGACGCGGGGCGATCGGCGTCGAGGAGGGCACCGTGACCCTCGACGTCGGAACCGCGGTGGAACAGGTCAAGAAGGAACTGGTCGACGCCGGTGTACAGCCCGCTTCCAAGATCCCGGACGTCGAGAAACAGGTCGTCCTGTTCAAGTCCGACCAGCTCGACCAGTTCCAGGACGCGGCACACGCGCTGGACCTGGCCGGCTACTGGATGCCGATCATCACCGTGCTGCTGGGGGCCGCGGGAATCCTGCTGGCCCACCGTCGCCGCCGAGCCCTGGCCAAAGCGTCGCTCGGGGCTGCCTTCGGCTGTCTCGTCGTGGCCATCGCCCTGGTCATCGCCCGCCGCTACTACCTGGACCATCTGCCGCCGACCGTCCTGTCCGAGCCGGCCGCGGCCTCCGTGTTCGACACGCTGCTGCGCTTCCTGAAGGTCACCCTGCGGACCGTGATCGTCCTCGGCGTGCTCATCGCCCTCGGCGCCTACCTCGTCGGCCCCGGGCGACTGCCCCGCGCCCTACGCGGCTGGGCCGAGCAGGGCGCCGACACGACGGCCCGCTGGGCGGACTCGCACGGCCTCACCACGGGCCGCGCCGGGACCTGGACCGAGGCCAACCGCAAGTGGCTCACCATCGGCGCACTGCTGCTGATCACCCTGGTGTTCGCGCTGTGGAACAACCCCACGGTCTGGACGGTCGTGGTCCTGGTGATCATCCTGCTCGCGGCACTCACAGTGATCGCCCTGCTCGCCGCCGACGGCCGCAGAAGGCCCCCGACGGGCCCGGAAAAGCAAGAAACCCCTGCTTGACAGGGGTTTCAGCTGGTGTCCGAGGGGGGACTTGAACCCCCACGCCCGATAAAGGGCACTAGCACCTCAAGCTAGCGCGTCTGCCATTCCGCCACCCGGACAAGGTGTCTGTCGTGCGGGGTTTCCCCCGCGGCGACAGAGGAAACATTACCAGGCTTTCGAAGGGCCCCCGATCACCCCCCGTCGCGACGTGAACGGCGTGTGACGGGTCGTGGCCGCTCTTGGGCGGGGCCGTGGTCGGAGGGAGGATGAGGGGGAACAGCAGCAGCGACCGCGGAGGGAAGCAGCGTGAGCGACACGGACACGACCAGGGGCGTCACCGGCGAGGACGAGGTCGTGGACCTCTGCCGCGAGCTGATCCGGATCGACACCAGCAACTACGGCGACCACTCCGGACCCGGTGAGCGGGCGGCGGCCGAGTACGTCGCCGAGAAGCTCGCCGAGGTGGGCCTCGAACCGAAGATCTTCGAGTCGCACCCGGGGCGCGCCTCCACCGTGGCGCGGATCGAGGGCGAGGACCCGTCCCGCCCCGCGCTGCTCATCCACGGCCACACCGACGTCGTACCGGCCAACGCCGACGACTGGACCCACCACCCCTTCTCCGGCGAGGTCGCCGATGGATGTGTGTGGGGGCGTGGCGCCGTCGACATGAAGGATATGGACGCGATGACCCTCGCGGTCGTCCGTGACCGGCTGCGCAGCGGCCGCAGGCCCCCGCGGGACATCGTGCTCGCGTTCCTCGCCGACGAGGAGGCCGGCGGCAAGTTCGGCGCCCGCTTCCTCGTCGACAAGCACCCGGACCTCTTCGAGGGCGTCACCGAGGCGATCAGCGAGGTGGGCGGCTTCTCGTTCACGGTGAACGAGCAGCGGCGGCTCTATCTGATCCAGACCGCCGAGAAGGGCATGCACTGGATGAAGCTGACCGTGGCCGGCACCGCCGGGCACGGCTCGATGATCCACCGGGACAACGCCATCACCGAACTGTCCGAGGCGGTCGCGCGCCTCGGCCGGCACAAGTTCCCGGTGCGGGTCACCAAGACCACCCGGGCCTTCCTCGACGAACTCGGCGACGCCCTCGGCACCGAACTCGACCCGGAGGACATGGAGGGCACCCTCGCCAGGCTCGGCGGCATCGCCAAGCTCATCGGCGCGACCCTCAGCAACACCGCCAACCCCACCCAGCTCGGCGCCGGCTACAAGGTCAACGTCATCCCCGGCGAGGCCACCGCCCATGTCGACGGCCGCTTCCTGCCCGGCTTCGAGGAGGAGTTCCTCGCCGACCTCGACAAGATCCTCGGACCCAAGGTCAGGCGCGAGGACGTACACGCCGACAAGGCCGTCGAGACCAGCTTCGACGGGGCTCTGGTGGACGCCATGCAGTCCGCGCTGGTCGCCGAGGACCCGGCCGCGAAGGCCATCCCCTACATGCTCTCCGGCGGCACGGACGCCAAGTCCTTCGACGACCTGGGCATCCGGGGCTTCGGCTTCGCACCGCTGAAGCTGCCGCCGGAGCTGGACTTCGCCGGGATGTTCCACGGCGTCGACGAGCGGGTACCGGTGGAAGGGCTGCAGTTCGGCGTCCGCGTACTGGACCGCTTCATCGACGCGTCCTGAGACCGTAATCGTCCAGATGTGCTGGGCGTGACTGGCGAGAGTGAACGCGCTCATAAGGTCGTAGCCCTATTAGTTCCTCCTCGTTACAGGTGATGCGATCAGCTACTTGTGATCGCATTGCCAACAAGGAGGAACAATGATCAAGAAGGTCGTCGCTGCTGCGGCTGCCACCGGTGGGCTGGTTCTCGCGGGCGCGGGCCTGGCCGTTGCCGACTCCGGTGCCCAGGGTGCCGCGGTGCACTCCCCGGGCATCCTGTCCGGCAACGTCGTCCAGGCGCCGGTTCACGTCCCCGTGAACGTCTGCGGCAACACGGTCTCCGTGATCGGGCTGCTGAACCCCGCCTTCGGCAACACCTGCATCAACAAGTGACGTTGTGCCTCGCCCCGTGAACAGGGGCTGAGCCCGTCGGCCCCGGAGTGCGTGCCATGCGCTCCGGGGCCGACCGGCCTTTTCGGAACGTCGGAGGGTCGGTCGATCCTCCGACTTCGTCCTTTTGGAACAAGGTCGAAGGCAGGTAATCAGCAATGCGACAGATCACCCGCAAGGGTCTGATGACCGTGGCGGCCGCGACCGGCGTCATCGCCGCAGCGGGCGGCACCGCCCACGCGACCGGCGCGGGGGCGCACGGCTCCAGCTCGAACTCGCCCGGTGTGCTGTCGGGCAACACCGTGCAGGCGCCGGTGGACGTGCCGGTCAACGTCTGCGGCAACACCGTCGACGTCATCGGCGTGCTCAACCCGGCGATCGGCAACAGCTGCTCCAATGGGGGCGGCGGCTCGCACGGCGGGGGCGGCGCGTCGGCCGACGGTCACGCCAGTGACTCGCCGGGCATCGGCTCCGGCAACCATGTCGAGGCGCCCGTCCATGTGCCGGTCAACGTCTGCGGGAACAGCGTCGACGTCATCGGCATCGGCAACCCCAGCACGGGCAACGACTGTGCCAACGGCGGCGACGGCGGGGGTCACACCCCGCCGGGCGGCGGCCACGAGAACCCGCCGGGGAACCCGGGCAATCCGGGGAATCCGGGTCATCCCGGCAACCCTGGGAACCCCGGTAACCCCGGCAGCCCGGAGAACCCCGTCGAGCCGTCCCACCCCGGTTCCCCGAGCACGCCGCCCAGCGCGGGCGGCGTGACACCGGGCGGCGGCGCCTCGCACGCGAACCACCCGGGCACCCACCTCGTGACCCAGCCCCAGGGCGACGCCCAGCTCGCCCAGACGGGCAGCGACCTGCCGATGGGCCTCGTCCTGCCGGTCGGCGCGGGGGCGCTGCTCGCGGGTGCGGTGCTGTACCGCAAGGCACGGCCCACGCAGTAGCCGGCGTCGGCTTCCGGCACGAACGGAGCGGGCCCCGCCTCGGCAGGGCCCGCTCCGTCTCGTTCTGTCCGTCGCGTCAGCTCACCATGTGGCCCGCACCTGCCGGATGATCCGGCGGCGCAACCGCACCCTGCGGCTCCCGTCCCGCATCAGGCTCAGGCGGTCCAACTCCCAGTGTCCGTACTCGGCATGGTCCGTCAGCAGGCGTGTGGCGTCCTTGCGGGAGACCCCCCGCGGTACGTACACGTCGACAAATTCGTATTCCGGCATCGCATCTATTGTGCGGGCTGGGGCCCGGTACGGATAGCGTCTGCACTATGTCTGATGCTGTGCAGCCCACCGCTGCCGAGGTACGCGCCGCCGCCGAGGCGGTCAAGACCGCGCTCGACCGCCACCTGGCCGCGGTCGAACGCCGGTCGGGTGAGGACGACCCGGCTGTCTACGAGGCGTTCAACCAGCTGGCCGCAGCCGCCGAGGTTTACGACGAGCTGCTCTACGACCGCTATGACGAGGTCACACCCTTCGAGATCCCCGGTACGGAGGACGCGCTGCCGCCGTACACAGGGCCCGAGGAACCGAACGCGCTGAGCGTGCTGATCCGCCGTGACTACGCCGTCGCTGAGCCGCAGCGGCTGATGGCGCAGGCCCAGCGGGTCGAGGCTGCGGACTACGACGACGGCTCGGACGCGGACGCCTCCGGCACGGTGCACGGGGCGCTGGGCATCCTGTTCGGCGAGTTCGAGGCGGACGAGATCGCCTCCCGGCACAAGGAGTTCGGACTGGAGGAGGGTGACTCCACGCTCTGGGTGACCGCCGCGGACGACCAGGCCGAACCCGGTGAATGGCTGGAGGCGCCCTTCGAGGGCGTCGACCCGCAGCGGGTGGTGTGCCGGTTCGACGTCAGCACGGTGTTCGACGACGACCTCGAGGACGCCGAGGATCTCGAGGAAGAGCTGGACGACGAACTCGAACCGCTGGACGCGGATCGCTGACGCGGCGGTTTCGACGGCGGCGGCCACGGATTCATTCCGTGGCCGCCGCCGTCGTTGTGTGCGGGGCCCTGGGGCGTTACGGCTGGTCGGCCCCGGACGGTACCTGTGGTCCGACCAGGATGGGCAGGCGGGTCGTGCGTGGCTTCGCCGGGACCTCGGCCACCGCGCGGGGCAGTGCCTGCTCCACCCCGTGGACCACGGACAGGTGGCGCTCCGCCCGGCCGAACGCCGTGTAGACCCACGGTCTGCTCAGGGCCTGCGCCGCGTCGCCCGGCAGGACCACGACCGCAGCCGCCCATCGCCCGCCGGCCGCCTGGTGGGCGGTCAGGGCCCAGCCGTGCCGCACGGCATGCTCCACCCGCTCCTTCGGTACGACGACGGCCTCGCCCGCGCAGGACAGGTGCAGTCCCTCGGCGTCGGCCTTCACGACCTGGCCCAGGACCGTGCGGCCCGGTGCGGGGGAGTACGCGACGCGGTCACCGGGGTCGAAGCCGCCGAAGCGCCCGGGGCCGGGGTTCAGCCGTTCCTTCAGCGCGGCGTTGAGCGCGCGGGTGCCGGCCGCTCCGCCGTGGCCCGGCGTGATCACCTGGGTCTCCTCGGCCGGGATGCCGATCGCCCGCGGCACCGAGTCGGCGACGAGCTGCACGGTGCGGTGCACGGCCTCGCCCGCGTCCCGCACCGGCACGATCACGACCTCCTTGCCGGGCGCCTCGACCTGGTTCAGCTCGCCGATGCCGATACCGGAGACCAACTCGCCCAGCGGGCCGGGATCCGGCAGCCGTGAGGCGATCTGCGGGCAGATGCGCGCCGCCAGCAGATCGGCGAACACCCGCCCGGGCCCCGCCGACCACAGCACCCCCGGATCCCCGGACAGCACCAGCCGGGCCCCGTCCGGCAGCGACTCGATGAGCAGCGCGGCCGTCTCGACGTCCAGCTGCGGCGCGTCGAGCACGACGAGCAGATCGAGGTCGAACGCCCCTTCCCCGTCCCGCCCGGGACCTTCCGCGCCGGAGAGCAGACCGGCGACGGTGGCGACGCCGGGCGCCTCGGACTCCTTCAGCAGCGCCGAGAACCGCTGTCGGCCCAGCGGAACGTGGGTCGCCGCCCATGCCCGCAGCCCGAGGGCACGTGCCGCGTGCAGCAGCGCCGCCGGTTCGGCGCGGGAGGCCTCACCGCCGGTGTGCAGCACCAGGCCGTTCGTCGCGACCGCCCGGATCAGATCGGCGGCGGAACCGGCGCCGCCCGCCGCCCGCTCCCACTCGTCGGCCGAACCGTCCTGCTTGGGCGCCGAGTTGATCAGCCGGCCCAGCCCGTCGGCGAGGCTCTCCTCCGCGAGGGCGTACCGCTCCAGACCGACCAGGACCCGGACCGGCCGCTCCTCGTCCTCCTCGGTCTCCTCGTCCCGCCGGGCCGGGGCACCGGGCTCGTCCAGGGCATCCTGGAAGGCCAGCGCCTCGCCCTCGGCCAGGGTGTTCTGTACGGCGGTGTCGGCGTCCGGCACGCCCCGCTGGGTCAGTGCGGCGGTGAGCGCCGGAAGTTCCAGCGCCGTGTGCCCGGCCACGGCCGCCTGCTCCAGAAGCCAGACGGTGACCGCGCGCCCCCGCCGCTCGTCGTCCGGTCCGGCCTCCGCACCGAGCAGCGCCCGCGCGAACCCGTCGGCCTGCTCGGGCCGTACCCCGCCGAGCCGCAGCAACTGCCAGGGGTCCGCCCGCAGCTGGTCCGCGGCGCCCTCGCCGAGAACGGCGGCGGCCTGGGCGGCGAGGGCTTCCGGGGCACCGCCCTCGGACAGCACGCCCCGCACGGAGTCCACGGTCTCCGAGGCGGGCGCCGCGGCCGTGGGCGACGCCGGTGCGGGCTGCGGTCGGCGGGTGGGCTCCGGGGCGGGGCGGCGCGGTGGTTCCGGCTCGCTGAAGACGGTCGCCGCGGGCTTGGCGCCGCCCTCCACGGCCCGTACGGCGGCGAGGAGATCGGCGGCCTTGCCGCTCAGCTTGGCCCCGCTGTCGATGGGCCCCTGCTTCTCGGCCTTGCGCCGAGCGATCCGCTCCCGCTCGACCTGCTGGGCGGCGAGCTCGGCCTCGGCCTCGGACTTCTGCGCGGCACTGTCGCCGCCCGCCTGCTCACCGGCCTCCGAGGGGCCGTCGCCGCCTTCGCCTCCCGGCGTCCCCGGCTCGGCGTCCTCCGCGGTCTCGGGTGGCTCCGTGCTCACAGCGTGCTCCAGTCGTGATCGGGATAGCGGTGCACGGGCGCCGACACATCGTCGAGCGCCCGGCAGATCTCGTCAGGAAGACTAAGGGCCTCCACTGACAACGCCGCCGTGAGCTGCTGTGAGTTGCGCGCGCCTATGACGGGCGCGGTCACGCCGGGCCGGTCGCGGACCCAGGCGAGGGCGACCTGGAGCGGGGAGACGGCAAGACCGTCGGCCGCCGTCTGCACCGCGTCCACGATGCGGCTCGCCGTGTCGTCGAGGTACGGCGCGACGAACGGCGCCAGATGCTCCGAGGCACCGCGCGAGTCGGCCGGAGTGGCGGTGCGGTACTTGCCGGTCAGCACGCCCCGGCCGAGCGGGGACGAGGGCAGCATGCCGATGCCCAGGTCCAGCGCGGCCGGCAGCACCTCCCGTTCCACCCCGCGTTGCAGCAGCGAGTACTCCAGCTGTGTGCTCGCGAGCCGGGTCCGTATGCCGGGCGCCGCGAGCTGCCAGGTCGCCGCCTTGGCGAGCTGCCAGCCGCAGAAGTTGGAGACACCCGCATAGCGTGCGCGGCCGCTGCTGACGGCGAGGTCGAGGGCCTGGAGGGTCTCCTCCAGCGGGGTGTACGGGTCGAAGGCGTGGATGTGCCAGACGTCGACGTACTCCGTGCCGAGCCGGGCCAGTGAGGCGTCCAGCGCCGAGAGCAGATGGCCGCGTGAGCCGTCGAAACGGCGGTCCGGGTCGGGCACGCTGCCCGCCTTCGTGGAGATGACCAGGTCCCGGCGCGGGATCAGCCCCTCCATGAGCCGGCCCAGCAGGTACTCGGCCTCCCCGTCGCCGTACACGTCCGCCGTGTCGACGAGGGTGCCGCCCGCCTCCCAGAACGTCTTCAAGAGGTCCGCGGCGTCATGCTCGTCGGTGTCCCTGCCCCAGGTGAGGGTGCCGAGTCCGATCCGGGACACGCGCAGGCCGGTGCGGCCGAGATGCCTCTGCTCCATGAACGCCGAGATTACTGGCCAGAACCTGCCGTGTGGGGGCCTGTGGATAACCAGTTTTCCGGACCCTCACCGGGGATGCGCGGGTCAGTCGGGCGATGCCCGCCACATCGGCCTCCCCGCGGGCGGCACCCCGCGCTAAGGTCGGGCCCGACAAGGACGTTACTGATCGGTAAGGGGATCGGCCATGCAGCTCGGGATCAACCTCGGCTACTGGGGCGCCGGAATGGACGCGGACAATCTCGCCGTCGCGCAGGAGGCCGACCGGCTGGGCTACGCCGTGTGCTGGGCCGCCGAGGCGTACGGCTCGGACGCGGCCACCGTGCTCAGCTGGGTCGCCGCCCAGACCGAGCGCATCGACGTCGGCTCCGCCATCTTCCAGATCCCGGCCCGTCAGCCGGCGATGACCGCGATGACCGCCGCGACCCTGGACTCCCTCTCCGGCGGCCGCTTCCGCCTCGGCCTCGGCGTCTCCGGACCGCAGGTCTCCGAGGGCTGGTACGGCGTCAAGTTCGACAAGCCGCTGGCACGCACGCGTGAGTACGTCGAGATCGTCCGCAAGGCCATGACGCGCGAGCGCCTGACCTACGAGGGCCAGCACTGGACGCTGCCGCTGCCCGGCGGCCCCGGCAAGCCGATCAAGCTGACCGTGCACCCGGAGCGCGAGCACATCCCGCTCTACATCGCCGCCATCGGCCCGAAGAACCTGGAGCAGACCGGCGAGATCGCCGACGGCGCCCTGGTGATCTTCCCCTCCGCCGAGCACCTGGAGGAGACCACCGTCAAGCATCTGCGCGCCGGACGCGAGAAGGCCGGCAAGACCCTCGACGGGTTCGACATCTGCCCGACCCTGCCGCTCGCCCTCGGCGACGACAAGGACCTGGCCACGCTCGCCGACACCTTCCGCCCCTACACCGCGCTCTACGTCGGCGGCATGGGCAGCCCCAAGCAGAACTTCTACAACCAGCTCGCCCAGCGCATGGGCTACGAGCAGGAAGCCGCCGAGATCCAGACCAAGTACCTCTCCGGCGACAAGCAGGGCGCCGCGGCCGCCGTACCGCAGGACCTGATCGACCAGACCGCGCTGCTCGGCTCCGTCGACCGCATCGCCGACCGGATGAAGGCCTATGCCGCGGCCGGGGTCACCACCCTGTCCCTCGCGCCGGCCGGCTTCACGCTCGACGAGCGGCTCGCCTCCCTGCGCGCCGGTACCGAGGCCCTGGAGCGCGCCGGACTGGCGTGACGCGAGGCGCCGTACGAAGAAGGGATTTCAGCGGCCGTGGTGGGGGCTCGGGGGTCTTCCCCGCCACGGCCGTTGCAGATACAACGCGCGCGTCCCCACCCGGTTACGCCCCCGTGGTGACCCTGATGGTCATTCTTTTGGCGGAGTTGTCCGTCGTAGCTGTTGCAGCACCTCTCGTACCGCATTTGACTCGTTCTTTGCGGGAATCCTGCGGCGTCCTGAGAGAGGTGCCCCACGATGCTTTCGGCGAAGAGTCTGTTCCAGGAGATCCTCGACAACGACGAGTCCTTCCGCCTGTTCTGCTCGATCGCGGCCAGCGGTGAGTCCCAGGGCGGTTGGGAGAACGCGCGTATCGCCGCGCTCGTACCCGACAGCGAGCGTGCCATGGCCCCCAAGATCACCCGGCATGGCGCGGACGAGGACAAACATGGGCGGATCTTCAACGCCCTGCTGAAGAAGCGCGGCCTCGAACCCGTGCCCGTCCCGCCCGAGACCGACTACACGATGCTGCTGGAGAAGTACGGCATCGGGCTCGCCCACGAGAAACTCAAGGCCGACGAGCCGCTCACGGTCGAGGACATCGTCACGTACCTCGCCCACAGCAGGGTCACCGAGCAGCGCGCCGCCGACCAGATGATCATGCTCCGTAAGTTCTTCGCCGACGACCCCGTGATCGGCAAGGCGGTCCGGATGATCTCCAACGATGAGGACAACCACCTCGCCTACACGCATGAGGAACTGCTGCGGTTCGCCGCCGCGGGGCACGGCCGGTTCATCCAGGCCACGCTGCGTGAGTGCGCGCTCGCCGAGATCCGCATCTACCGGGACGTCAGCCTCGCGGTCATGGACCACATGGGACGCATCCTCGGCTGGCCGCGAGCGAAGGCGACCATGCTCGCCCTCGGCATCCACGCCATGTACCGCTGGGAGCGGCTCGCGGGCTGGCGGCGCATGGTGTCGCTGACCATGCCGGAACGCCGCGACGCCCTCGGCGGACCCGCCACCTCGGCACCCGAGCTCGCCTGACGCCCTACAGCCAGCCCCGGCGTTTGAACAGCCGGTACAGCAGCACCTCGACGGCGGCCATGGCCAGGATCAGCACCGGATACGAACCGGTCCAGCGCAGCTCCGGCATGTGCTCGAAGTTCATGCCGTAGATCCCCGCGATCATCGTGGGGACCGCGGCCATGGCCGCCCACGCGGAGATCTTCCGCATGTCGTCGTTCTGCCGCACGCTCATCTGCGCCAGATGCGCCGACAGCACATCGGAGACCAGCCGGTCCAGGCCCTCCACGGCTTCGTTCACGCGCGTGAGGTGGTCGCTCACATCGCGGAAGAAGGGCTGCGCCTTGTCGTGCACGAACGGCACCCGCGCGCCGATGAGACCGGTGCCCGCGAGCCGGGACACGGGCTGCGCGAGCGGTCCCGTGGCCCTGCGGAACTCCATGATCTGCCGCTTGAAGGCGTAGATGCGCGACGCCGTGAGCCGGGAGCCGCCGCCGGTCGGCGAGAACACCTCCGCCTCCAGCTCCGCCAGGTCGGTGCCCAACTCGCCCGCCACGTCCACGTAGTGGTCGACCACCGCGTCCGCGATCGTGTACAGCACCGCCGTCGGCCCGTGCCGCAGCATCTCCGGCTCATGCTCCAGACGGGCCCGCACGACCCCCAGCGGCGCCTCCTCGCCGTGCCGGACGGTCACCACGAACGAGTCGCCGATGAAGACCATGACCTCACCGGAGGAGACGATGTCGCTCTTCGGCTCGTAGCCGACCGGCTTGAGGACCATGAACAGCGAGTCGTCGTACACCTCCAGCTTGGGCCGCTGGTGCGCGTTCAGCGCGTCCTCCACGGCCAGCGGATGCAGCCCGAACTCCTCCGTGACCTTGTCGAACTCTTTCTCCGTCGGCTCGTACAGGCCGATCCAGACGAACGCGTCGTCCTGCAGACGGCACAGATCCAGGGCGTCGGAGAAGTCCGCGGGCCCCTCCGTCCGGCGCCCGTCACGGTAGATGGCGCAGTCGACGATCACGGAGCGTATTCTCCCGCCCTCCGCCCCCGAGCGCACCCCGTCGTATGCCTACCCTTGGCGGCATGCCCACGCTGATCCTGGTCCGGCACGGACGTTCCACCGCCAACACCGAGGGAGTGCTCGCCGGCTGGACGCCCGGCGTCGCCCTCGACGAGCGCGGGGCCCAACAGGCCGCCGCACTGCCCGCTCGGCTCGCCGCGCTGCCGATCTCCGAGATCGTCACCAGCCCGCTCCAGCGCTGCCAGGAGACCATCCGGCCGCTCCTGGACGCCCGGCCCGCACTCACCGCGCACACCGAGGAACGGATCGGGGAGTGCCACTACGGCGACTGGTCCGGCCGCAAGCTCGCCGAGCTGGCGGACGAACCGCTGATGCAGGTCGTCCAGGCCCATCCCTCGGCCGCCGCGTTCCCCGGCGGCGAGTCGATGCGGTCCATGCAGACCCGCGCCGCCGAGGCCGTACGTGAGTGGAACGCGCGCGTGGAGCGCGATCACGGCGCCGACGCCGTGTATCTGATGTGCTCCCACGGCGACGTCATCAAGTCCCTCGTGGCGGACGCGCTCGGTCTTCATCTCGACCTGTTCCAGAGGATTTCCGTTGAACCGTGTTCCATCACCGCGATCCGTTACACACGTCTGAGGCCGTTCCTCGTACGGCTCGGGGACACCGGTGACTTCGCGTCCCTCGCCCCCCGTGAGGAACCGCCGGCCGACGACGCGACGGTAGGGGGCGGCGCGGGCGCACCGTGATCGTCGGGCGCAGTAGGGTGAAGCGGTCGCAAGTGCGCCGCACCCATCCACGACTCCAGGAGACAGGACGTGTCCCGTCAGGTGTTCCTCTTCGACCCCCCGGACCGCTTCGTGGCCGGCACGGTAGGACTGCCCGGACGCCGTACGTTCTTCCTCCAGGCCACCGCAGGCGCCCGGGTGACCAGCGTGGCCCTGGAGAAGACCCAGGTCGCCGCCCTCGCCGAGCGCATGGACGAACTGCTCGACGAGGTCGTACGGCGTAGTGGCGGCAGCGCCGCCGTCCCCGCCATGGCGCCCTCCGAGATCACCGACTCCGACCCGCTGGACACCCCCATCGAGGAGGAGTTCCGCGTCGGCACCATGGCCCTGGCCTGGGACGGCGAGGAACAGCGCATGATCGTCGAGGCGCAGGCCCTCGTGGAGCTCGACGCCGACTCCGAGGAGGACCTCGCCGAGGCCGAGGAGCGACTGCTCCAGGACGAGGAGAACGGCCCCCCGATGCTGCGGGTCCGGCTCACCGGCGCGCAGGCCAGGGCCTTCGCCAAGCGCGCCCTGGACGTCGTCAACGCCGGGCGGCCGCCGTGTCCGCTGTGCAGCCTCCCGCTCGACCCGGAAGGACACGTATGTCCGCGCCAGAACGGATACCGCCGCGGAGCGTGACCCCCGTGGAACTGCTCACCGAGGGTGAGCTGACTGTGCGCGGCCGTATCCGTGAGGCGTCCAACGCCGCACTGTTCTGCACGGCCGCGCACGAGGGGCGCGAGGCGTCCTGCGTGTACAAGCCGGTCGCCGGTGAGCGGCCGCTGTGGGACTTTCCCGACGGCACCCTCGCCGAGCGCGAGGTCGCCGCGTACGAGGTGTCCGAGGCGACCGGCTGGGGGCTCGTACCGCCCACCGTGCTGCGCGACGGGCCGTACGGCGAGGGCATGGTCCAGCTGTGGATCGACGCGGCCCCCGAGGCCGAACTCCTCGCCCTGGTGGACGCCGAGGAACCCGAGCCCGGCTGGAAGGCGATCGCCCTCGCCGAGGTGGGCGACGGAAAGACCGCCCTGCTCGTGCACGCCGACGACGAGCGGCTGCGGCGCATGGCCGTCCTGGACGCCGTGATCAACAACGCCGACCGCAAGGGCGGCCATCTGCTGCCCACCGGCGAGGGCCGGCTCTACGGCATCGACCACGGTGTGACCTTCAACGTCGAGAACAAGCTGCGCACGCTGCTGTGGGGCTGGGCGGGCGAGCCCCTGACGGAGGAGGCGATCGAGGTCCTCGGCGGCCTGCGAGACGGCCTCAAGGAGGGCGCCGCGCTGGCCGTACGGCTGGCCGGGCTGATCACCACCGCCGAGGTGGCGGCCACACGCGCGCGTGTCGAGGCGCTGCTCACCGCCGGGAAGCATCCCGAGCCGAGCGGGGAGTGGCCGGCCATTCCCTGGCCGCCCGTGTAGCAGCACACCGCCGGGGAACCGCGCAAGAGCGCCTCCCCGGCCATCCGGCCCGGTCCGGTTCGTGTACGGAACATCCGTCCGGTTAGGCTCATGACATGCATGCCTGGCCCGCTTCTGAGGTCCCCGCCCTGCCCGGTGAGGGCCGCGACCTGAGGATCCACGACACCGCGACCGGGGGACAGGTCACCCTGAGCCCCGGTCCCGTCGCCCGTATCTATGTCTGCGGCATCACGCCGTACGACGCCACCCACCTGGGACACGCGGCGACCTACAACGCGTTCGACCTCGTGCAGCGCGTGTGGCTCGACACCAAGCGGCAGGTTCACTACGTCCAGAACGTCACCGACGTCGACGATCCGCTCCTGGAACGGGCCGTGCGCGACAACATCGACTGGGCCGCCCTCGCCGAGAAGGAGACGGCCCTCTTCCGCGAGGACATGACCGCCCTGCGGATGCTGCCCCCGCGGCACTACATCGGCGCCGTCGAGGCGATACCCGGGATCGTCCCGCTCGTCGAGCGCCTGCGCGACGCCGGTGCCGCCTATGAACTCGAAGGCGACATCTACTTCTCCGTCGAGTCCGACCCCGACTTCGGCAAGGTGTCCAACCTCGACACCGCCGCCATGCGACTGCTGTCCGCCGAGCGCGGCGGCGACCCCGACCGGCCCGGCAAGAAGAACCCGCTCGACCCGATGCTGTGGATGGCGGCCCGTGAGGGCGAGCCCAGCTGGGACGGCGGTTCGCTCGGCCGCGGCCGGCCCGGCTGGCACATCGAGTGCGTCGCCATCGCCCTGGACCACCTCGGCATGGGCTTCGACGTCCAGGGCGGCGGCTCCGACCTCGCCTTCCCGCACCACGAGATGGGCGCCTCGCACGCCCAGGTGCTGACCGGCGAGTTCCCCATGGCCAAGGCCTATGTCCACGCCGGCATGGTCGCCCTGCACGGCGAGAAGATGTCCAAGTCCAAGGGCAACCTGGTCTTCGTGTCGCAGCTGCGGCGCGACGGCGTCGACCCCGCCGCCATCCGGCTCGCCCTGCTCGCCCACCACTACCGGGCCGACTGGGAGTGGACCGACCAGGTGCTCCAGGACGCCCTGGCCCGCCTCGACCGCTGGCGGGCCGCCGTCTCCCGCCCCGACGGGCCGCCCGCCGAGGCGCTCGTCGAGGAGATCCGCGAGGCCCTGGCGAACGACCTGGACGCCCCGGCCGCGCTCGCCGCGGTCGACCGCTGGGTAGCCCGGCAGGACACCGAGGGCGGCACGGACATCGGCGCCCCGGGCGTGGTGTCGCGGGCCGTGGACGCGCTGCTCGGCGTCGCCCTGTAAGGCTCCTTGAGCATGGAAGGGGCGCTTCCTCCCCACGGGTGGAGGAAGCGCCCCTCTGCTTCACCTGCCGATCGTCAGATCCGGCGGATCTGGATGCTCCGCAGGACCAGCGGCTGGCCGCCGTCCCACACACCGACGACCTGATGGCCGTAGGCGAAGGCCTCCTGGACCTGGTCGTGGGTCTGCGGGTTCGGGTTGTTGAAGACCCGGAACAGGCCGTTGATGCGCAGGAAGATCTGCGACGGCTGGCCCGGCAGCGGCTGGACGATGTCGATGTAGCCGTCCGCGACACCGGACAGCGGCGCCGCCTGGGCGACGGCCTGCACCGCGGCCTGCGTGACCTGCTGCATCAGCTGAAGCACCTGCTGCTCGGACTGCGGCTGACCGAGCTGCTGCAACAGGTGCTGGTACGGCTGCTGCTGGCCGAGCTGCTGGAGCTGCTCCAGCGAGCCGCCCATGCCCTGGCCCTGCATGCCGTACGGCTGTTGCTGGTACGGCTGCTGCTGGTACGGCGATGTGCTCGGGAACTGCTGGCCCAACTGCTGTCCCATGTGACTCATCTGCGGGGTGGTGCTCATACGGGTGTCACCTTCCCTTGATGTGATGGGCTGCGTCAGCCGGTGATCACCAGGCCGACGATCTCGTCGTCCGAGAACCACACTCGGACATCGGGCCGTCCCCCCGCGAAGGCGGTGTGGACCGCCTGGCGGATCTCCGGGGACGGATGGTTCAGATTCCGCCAGCCACCGGCCACGAACAGCCGGAGCCTGGGCGGAAGTTCGCGTGGGTAGGGCAGCAACTCGTCCCAGTACCGCTCGGCCCGCCCGGACCCGACGGCCTGCGGCACCAGCTGGGTCACCGCCGCCTTGATGTCGGGCCGGTTGCCGATCCGCTGGGAGGCGGGCCGGCCCGGCGCGTCCTGCTGCGGGGAACCCGTCGCCCTGAGGACCGTACGCGCACGCTCCGGGGACATCGGCGGCTGGCCCGCCGCCTTGAGCATGCCCTGGAGCGCGGCCAGCGCGCCGACCACGACCGGGGAGGCGGACGACGTCCCCGAGAACGTGTCGGTGTACCAGGCGATCTCCTCGGGCCCGCCCTGAAGATCACCGGGCCGGTCCCAGAAGCCGCCGGTCGTCGTCACCTCGCGCCCCCAGCCCTGCGCGTCCACCCGGGCGCCGTAGTTGGAGAACGCCAGCCGTGAGCGGTCCGGGCCGTGATCGCGGCCATGGGTGCCGGGCGGCGGGGCTCCGGCGCCGACCAGGACCGAGCCGGAGGACGGGTTGGACGGGTTGAACGGGTTGCGCCACCACTCGGGGAAGTCGTCCTGGCGACGCTCGTACACCGCGTCGTCGAGAGACTCGCCTCCGTTGCCCGCGGCGGCCACCACGAGGACGCCCTTGGCGGTGGCGTAGCGGATCGCGGCGTAGTCGTCCGGCCACCATTCGAGGGCGACATAGCCACGCTGGTCGTCACGCTCGGCGAACTCGAAGCGGGGCCCAGGGCGGTGGAGCTCGACGAGCACGATGTCACCCGGGCCCAGCCGCTCGGCCGCCGCGTGGATCGCCGCCGCCGTGCCGATGTCCCGGAACGACGCGGCCGCGGTCACCGTCTCCGGCACGATGCCGGTGACGCCGTACTCGTTGCGGTCGCCGCCGATCACCCCGATCACGGCCGTGCCGTGGTTGCGCCACGCCAGATCGGTCAGCGGGGTGCCTACGACGACACCGGCCAGCTTGCCGGACAGGTCCTCATGCCCCAGCTGCCAGGAACCCTCCACATCGATCACGGTCACGCCCTGGCCGTCGCCGCCGGGCCGCTGCCATGCCCAGTGCGCGTCGACGCCCTCCGGCGCGGGCCGCAGATAGCCCTGCCGGCCACTGAAGTCGGGCGTGACCGGCGCTCCCTCCTTCAGCCGCCCGCCGGCCTCCCCGACGGACGCCGGTACGGCACCGGGCTTCACATACGCCGTCTCGATCCCCGGCAACGCGGCGATACGGGCCCGCAGTTCCTCGGCGCGGCGCTCCGAGCCCCGCACCCGATAGAACAGTGCGAGATCCGGCGCCTGCGCCAGACCCGTGGCCTGCTGAAGCCGGTCCTCGCTGCCGAACAGCGGCTCCAGCGTGAGTTGTTCATCGCTGAGGAACATGTTGAGGGCCGACACATCGGCGCCCGCCACCGACCTCACACCCTCGGCCTGGGCACGCAGCCGGGCCTCGGGACGGGCCACGACGATCAGTTCCCGCTCGGCTCCTCGATAGGTGAATCCCGCTCCGTCGGGCCCCGGCCCGGACGCCCCCGGGCCCTGCGCCGGCTCTGCCTGGTCGGTCATCGTCTGCCGCTCCCTTCGGTCCTGGGGTTGCCAAGTACGGGTGGTGCGGCGCGCCTTCGGTGGACAACCAAGCACGCGCGGGGCCGTCCGTCCAGACCGTTTTCGTCAACTTGGTTTGAGAACAAGTTGAATTGGGCAACGTGTGCAATCCGGCGTGAAAGAGATGTCACGCCCCAATCCGGCCAGCTGCTGTCCAGACCCTGTCGAGAGGCCGTCGTCGGCTGCGGAGGCGACCGGCGTGTGGTGGGGTGGGGGAGTCAGTTGACCGTTGGACCAGCCATCGGCCGGTCCTGTTCGCGGAAGGACGCACCGTGGCCCCCGAACACCGCTCCTTCGCACCTCGGCCCACCCGCCGGAGACTCCTCACGGCCGGCGCCGCCACCGTCGGCGCCGCGCTCGTCGCCGCCACCCCCGCCACGGCGGCCGAAAAGACCCGGCCCACCGTGATCCACCTCCCGAACGGCTTCCGCCCCGAGGGCATCACCATCGGCGCCGGACCGTACGCCTACCTGGGCTCCCTCGGCGACGGCTCCCTCTACCGCGCCGACCTGCGCACCGGCGCCGGCGGCATCATCTCCGCCGGACCCGGCACCCCCTCGGTCGGCCTCAAACTCGACCGGCGGGGACGTCTGTTCGTCGCCGGACGCGGCGAGGGCGCCCGTGTCGTGGACGCCCGCACCGGGAAGATCCTCGCCTCCTACCGGCTCACCACGGCGACCCCGAGCTTCGCCAACGACGTGTTCCTGACCCCGCACACGGCCTGGTTCACCGACTCCTTCCAGCCCGCGCTGTACGCCCTGCCGCTCGGCCGGCACGGCCGACTGCCGGACGCGGACGAGGTCGTGACCCTCACCCTGAGCGGCGACTGGAGCCAGGTCCCCGGCGAGGTCGTCAACGCCAACGGCATCACCGCCACCCCCGACGGCTCCGCCCTGCTCGTCGTGCAGTCCGGCGTCGGCGGCCTGCACCGCGTCGACCCGCGCACCGGCGTCACCGGACTCGTCGACCTCGGCGACGCGGCACCGCTCACCAACGGCGACGGCCTGCTGCTGACCGGCCGGACCCTGTACGTCGTACAGAACCGGCAGAACGCGATCGACGTGTTCAAGCTCACCGCCGACGGCCGCAGCGGCGCCTTCCAGCGCCGTATCACCGACCCGCTGTTCGACGTGCCGACCACCGCGGCCGCCCACCAGGGACGGCTCTACCTGCCCAACGCCCGCTTCACCACGACGCCGACGCCCGAGACGACGTACGACGTCATATCCGTGCCCGCATGACGGCGAAGGGCGGTGCGCCCACTGCGCACCGCCCTCTCACCTGTTGCGACTCGGGGGATCTCAGTCCTCCGACGCGTCCTCGTCGTCGTCCCTGCCACCCGGCTTCGGGGGCATCGGCGGACGCGTACGGTCGCCGGGCGACGGGCCGCCGTCCCGGCGCCGCAGATAGCGCTCGAACTCGCGGGCGATGGCCTCACCCGACGCCTCCGGCAGCTCAGCGGTGTCCCGGGCCTCCTCCAGCGACTGCACATACTCCGCGACCTCGCTGTCCTCGGCGGCCAGCTGATCCACCCCGACCTGCCAGGCCCGCGCGTCCTCGGCCAGCTCGCCCAGCGGGATACGGACGTCGATCAGGTCCTCGAGCCGGTTGAGCAGGGCCAGCGTCGCCTTCGGGTTCGGCGGCTGCGACACATAGTGCGGTACGGCGGCCCAGAGACTGACAGCCGGTACGCCCGCGTGCGTGCACGCCTCCTGGAGGATGCCGACGATGCCCGTCGGGCCCTCGTACTTGGTCTCCTCCAGATCCATACGGTTCGCCAGGTCCGGGTCGGACGTGGTGCCGCTGATCGGGACCGGACGCGTGTGCGGGGTGTCGCCGAGCAGGGCGCCCAGGATGACCACCAGCTCCACGCCCAGTTCGTGCGCGAAGCCGAGGAGCTCGTTGCAGAACGAGCGCCAGCGCATGGATGGTTCGATACCTCGGACGAGTACGAGATCACGCGGCTTCTCACCGCCGACCCGGACCACCGAGAGCCGGGTCGTCGGCCAGGTGATCTTGCGGACGCCCGCGTCCATCCACACCGTGGGCCGGTTCACCTGGAAGTCGTAGTAGTCCTCGGCGTCCAGCGCCGCGAACACCTCGCCCTTCCACTCCTTGTCCAGATGCGCGACCGCGGTGGAGGCGGCGTCGCCGGCATCGTTCCAGCCCTCGAACGCGGCCACCATGACCGGGTCGATCAGCTCGGGAACCCCCTCGAGCTCGATCACCCAGCGCCTCCTTCCGACGTGCCCTCGCCTGACGAACCAACCTTACGGCGTGCGGCGGGGGCGTCCGCAGCCCCCTTGCATGGGGGAGTGAACGGATCACTGCCCCGTTCGTCACCTCGGAACACCCCGCAGTCATCCGAGCTGTCACCGGCTCACAGGCTGGACCGCAGCCACTGCTCCACGCTCGCGATGTGCACCGTCGCCCATGACCGCGCCGCCTCCGCGTCCCGGTCCCGCAAGGCCGCCAGGATCGCCCGGTGTTCGTGCAGGGTCCGGCTGACCGCGTCCTCCTGCGTCAGCCCCCGCCAGACCCGCGCCCGCGTCGTCGGCCCGGACAGACCGTCGAGGAGCGAGCACAGGACCGAGTTCCCGGAGCTCTGCACGATCCCCCGGTGGAACTCCAGGTCGCAGGCGACGAGTTCCTCCACCGACGGATCGTCGCCGAGCTTGTCCAACTGGTTCGTCAGCGCGTCCAGTTGCTGCTCGCTGATCCGCGACGCCGCCATCGCGGTGGCCGCCGGCTCCAGGATGCGGCGCACCGCCAGGAACTCCAGCACGGTGTCGTCGCGGTGGAAGTCGACGACGAAGCTCAGCGCCTCCAGCAGCAACTGCGGATCCAGGCTGGTGACATAGGTACCGTCGCCCTGCCGCACGTCCAGGATCCTGATCAGTGACAGGGCGCGCACGGCCTCCCGCAGGGAGTTACGGGACAGTCCGAGTTCGGCGGCGAGCTCGCTCTCCTTGGGAAGCCGGTCGCCGGGGCGCAGGGCGCCGGAGACGATCATGCCTTTGATCTTCTCGATCGCCTCGTCGGTGACTGCCATGGCCGGCCCTCCCTGTCGTTCAGGATGTCGTCGCCAGACATCCGATCACTCAGGTCATTATGCGGGGGAGGGGCAATGGAGGTGCGGTTCGCGGGCGACGCGCAGACGAAAGGGGCGACTCCATCGGCGCGGAGCCGCCCCTTCCGGCGTGGCCGGCCCCGGTGCGGAAGGGGCCGCCCTCGTGTGGTCCGGCCTGGTCAGGGGAGTGGCCGGACCCGGCGTCGGCAGAGGCTCATCCGGCGAAAACCTCAGTCCGACGCCTGCGAGGTCACTTCTTGTCGAGCAGGTCCTGCACCTTGGCCCGCACGTCGTCCGTGGCCAGACCCCGGATCGTCAGCGTCGTACGGCGGCGCAGCACGTCGTCCTGCGTCTCCGCCCACTCGTTGTCCCGGGCGTAGACGACCTGGGCCCAGATCTCCGGGGCGTCCGGGTGGACGCGCTCGCCCAGCTCAGGGTTCTCGTTGGCGATGCGGGCGATGTCGAAGGCGAGCGAGCCGTAGTGCGTCGCCAGGTGCTTCGCGGTGTCGGCCGCCATGCGCGGACCCGGCGCCGGGCGGTCGGTGAGCAGCCGGTGGGCGACCGCGCGCGGGTTGGCGATACCGGGCAGCGGCAGCTTCTTCGGCAGGGAGGAGATGGGCTCGAAGTCGTCGCCGAGCGGGTGGCCGGGCAGCGCCTCCAGCTTCTTCATGATGGTGCGGCCGATGTGGCGGAAGGTCGTCCACTTGCCGCCCGCGACCGACAGCATGCCGCCGGTGCCCTCGGTCACGACCGTCTCGCGCTTGGCCTTCGCCGTGTCACCGGGGCCGCCCGGCAGGACCCGCAGACCCGCGAACGCGTACGTGATCAGATCGCGGTCGAGCTGCTGGTCCCGGATGGAGAACGCGGCCTCGTCGAGTATCTGGGCGGTGTCCTTCTCGGTGACCGCGACATCCGCCGGGTCGCCCTCGAACTCCTCGTCCGTGGTGCCGAGCAGCAGCATGTCCTCCCAGGGCAGGGCGAACGTGATGCGGTACTTGTCGATCGGGGTGGCGAGCGCCGCCTTCCAGGGCGCCGTCCGCTTCAGGACCAGGTGCGCGCCCTTCGACAGACGGATCGACGGGGCGGCGTTCGGGTCCTCCATCTTGCGCAGGTGGTCGACCCAGGGGCCGGTCGCGTTCAGCACCAGACGGGCGTTGACGCCGAACTCGTCGCCGGACTGGCGGTCCTTGAGCTCGGCGCCGGTGACCCGGCCCTTGGTGAAGCGCAGGCCGGTGACCTCGGCGTGGTTCAGCACGACCGCGCCCGCCTCGACGGCCCCGCGGACCGTCATCAGCGCCATGCGCGCGTCGTTCATCTGGTCGTCGCCGTACACGGCCACGGCCTTGAGGTTGTCGGTGCGCAGCTCGGGCACGTCCTGCGCCGCCTTGGCGGGGGACAGGAGGTGACCGACGCCGTCACCGAACGCGGAGAGCGCGGAGTAGGCGAAGACGCCCGCCCCGAGCTTCGCGGCGCCGTGCGGCCCGCCCTTGTACACGGGGAGGTAGAACGTGAGCGGGTTCGCCAGGTGAGGAGCCACCTGGCGGGAGACCGCACGGCGCTCGAAGTGGTTCTCCGCCACCAGCTTCACCGCGCCGGTCTGCAGATAGCGCAGACCGCCGTGGAGCAGCTTGGAGGAGGCGGAGGAGGTGGCGCCGGCGAAGTCACCGGCGTCGACCAGAGCCACCCTGAGGCCGGACTGCGCGGCGTGCCAGGCGGTGGAGATGCCCAGGATGCCGCCGCCGATCACGAGAAGGTCGTACGACGCCTTGGCGAGCTGCTCCCGGGTCTCGGCGCGGCTCGGGTTGGAGCCGGAGGCCGGGCGCGTACCGAGGGCAGGCACGGACTGCAGGGTGGTCTGACTGGTCATTTCGGGTTCTTACTCCTCATCAGAGTTCGAGAGCTGGCGAGGGGCCGTTCAGCTCTCGTCGTCCTCGATCCAGCCCATGGTCCGCTCGACGGCCTTGAGCCAGTTCTTGTACTCACGGTCGCGGGTGTCCGCGTCCATGCGGGGGGTCCACTCGGCGGCCCGGCGCCAGTTGGCGCGCAGCTCGTCCGTGCTGGACCAGAAGCCGACGGCGAGACCGGCGGCGTAGGCGGCACCGAGGCAGGTGGTCTCGGCGACCATCGGGCGCACCACGGGGGCGTCCAGGAAGTCCGAGAGGGTCTGCATCAGCAGGTTGTTGGAGGTCATGCCGCCGTCGACCTTGAGGGCCACCAGCTCGTCGCCGGAGTCCTTGACCATGGCGTCGGCGATCTCACGGGTCTGCCAGGCGGTGGCCTCCAGAACGGCACGCGCGAGGTGCGCCTTGGTGACGTACCGGGTCAGACCGGCGATCACACCGCGGGCGTCGGAACGCCAGTGCGGGGCGAACAGGCCGGAGAAGGCCGGCACGAAGTAGGCGCCGCCGTTGTCCTCGACGGAGAGCGCGAGCGTCTCGATCTCGGCGGCGGTGGAGATCAGGCCCATCTGGTCGCGCATCCACTGCACCAGCGAACCGGTGACCGCGATCGAGCCCTCCAGGGCGTAGACCGTCGGCTGTTCACCGATCTTGTAGCCGACCGTGGTCAGCAGGCCCGCGTACGAGTTGATGATCTTGTCACCGGTGTTCATCACCATGAAGGTGCCGGTGCCGTACGTCGACTTGACCTCGCCCTCGGCGAAACAGGTCTGGCCGAACAGCGCCGCCTGCTGGTCACCGAGCGCGGAGGCGACCGGGATGCCGCCGAGCAGGTCGCCCAGCTTGCCGCCGGTGATCTCGCCGTAGACCTCGGCGGAGGAGCGGATCTCGGGCAGGATCTGCAGCGGCACGCCGATGGACTCGGCGATCTTGTCGTCCCACTCCATGGTGTGCAGGTTCATCAGCATGGTGCGGGACGCGTTGGTGACGTCGGTGACGTGCTTGCCGCCGTCGACACCGCCGGTCAGGTTCCAGATGACCCAGGTGTCCATGGTGCCGAAGAGGATGTCGCCGGCCTCGGCGCGCTCCTTGAGGCCCTCGACGTTGTCCAGCAGCCAGCGGGCCTTGGGACCGGCGAAGTAGGAGGCCAGCGGAAGGCCGGTCTCGCGGCGGAAGCGGTCCTGGCCGACGTTGCGACCGAGCTCCTTGCACAGGGCGTCGGTGCGGGTGTCCTGCCAGACGATGGCATTGTGGACGGGCTCACCGGTGTTCTTGTCCCACAGCACGGTCGTCTCGCGCTGGTTGGTGATGCCGATGGCCTTGATGTCGTCACGGGTGATGCCGGCCTTCTGAATGGCTCCGGCGACGACTTCCTGGACGTTGGTCCAGATCTCGTTGGCGTTGTGCTCGACCCAGCCCGGCTTCGGGAAGATCTGCTCGTGCTCCTTCTGGTCGACGGAGACGATACGGCCGTCGCGGTCGAAGACGATGCAGCGGGACGAGGTGGTGCCCTGGTCGATCGCGGCGATGAAGGGGCCGGCGGTGTGGGCGTCGGTCACAGTTAGCTCCTGGAAGTTCCGTGGTTATGGGGCTTTACGTACGGCGCGCGCTGAGAGTTTCGGTGCAGCTCACCCGGATGGGTGAAGCTCCCTGTTCCTAAGCGAAGGCGACGTTGTAGATGCCTGCCGCGATGGCGCCGCCGATGAGCGGACCGACCACCGGGATCCAGGCGTAGCCCCAGTCCGAGCCGCCCTTGTTGGGCAGGGGCAGGAGGGCGTGCACGATGCGCGGACCGAGGTCACGGGCCGGGTTGATCGCGTAACCGGTCGGGCCGCCCAGCGACAGGCCGATCGAGACGACCACGAGCGCGGTGATCAGGGCGCCCAGGGTGCCCAGGCCCTTGCCGCTGTCGTTCAGGCCCTGCGTGAGGACCGCGAGCACCAGCACGATCGTGCCGATGATCTCCGTGAGGAGGTTCTGCACCGCGTGCCGGATCTCGGGACCGGTGGAGAAGATGCCCAGGACCGGGCCCGCGCCCTTCTCCTGGGCCTCGACCGCCTTGGCGGCCGTGGCCTGCGCACCCGGACCGCCGACGATCTCCTTGTCGGTGAGGTGGGCGTGGAACTGGCCGTAGTAGGCGACCCAGACCAGAGCCGCACCGATCATGGCGCCGAGGAACTGACCGGCGAAATACGTCGGAACGTTGCTCCAGTCGTTGTCCTTGATCGCCAGAGCGACCGTCACGGCCGGGTTCAGATGGGCGCCGGACAGCGGCGCCGAGGTGTAGACCGCCGTGAGCACCGCGAAGCCCCACCCGAAGGCGATGGCGAGCCAGCCGGCGTTGCGAGCCTTGGAGGCCTTCAGCGTGACGGCGGCGCAGACGCCACCGCCGAGCAGGATGAGTATGGCGGTACCGATGGTCTCGCCGATGAAGATGTCGGAGCTGGACACCCGCGACTCCTTTGTCCTTCGTCCAGGGGAAGCCGAACCCCGGGTCCCACCGGTGGTTCGCGTTGCCCTCGGGGGTGAGGGCGATGCCGGCCCTTGGCACTGTCACACTCTAGCGCGTATTGCCGGTAGGTGTTCGACAATGCCGACCGATGGACGGGAGTCTTGCCCCGGTGTGAGGGATGCGTCAAGGCCTCTGTCGTTGAATGCGCGATCGTTGTTGGTTGTGTTGCTTTATCGATATGCCGACAGTTCGGCGGCAGTGGCGCGGTGCATGCGCGGTGGGTGCGCCGTGGGGGCGCGACGAAGACCGGGACGTCCTACGACGCCCCGGCGGTCGCTCCCCCTTCGTCCTCGCCTGCGCGGGGCCTCAGAACCGCCCGGCGCCCAGATCCCGCGACACCGCTCGGGCGCAGTCCCGCACCGCCGCGATCAGCTCGGGACGCAGCTCCCCGTCCCGGCACAGCCGCTCCACCGCCCCGGTGATACCCACGGAGCCCACCGGCATACGGCGCCGGTCGTGGATGGCGGCGGCGACGGAGGCGACGCCCTCCCAGGTCTCCTCGACGTCAGCGGCATAGCCACGCGCGCGTGTCATGTCGAGGATGTGCTCGAAGCCGTCCATGTCGCACACGGTGCGATCCGTGAAGGCCTTGCGGTCCGCCTCGATGGCCTCGCTGTGCGCCACCGGGTCGTACGCCGAGAGCACCTTGCCGAGCGCCGTGGAGTGCAGCGGCTGCATGGCGCCGATCTCCAGCACCTGCCGGCTGTCGTCCGGGCGGAAGACGTGGTGGACGATCAGCACGCCCTGCTGGTGCAGGACACCGAGATAGACGCTCTCCCCGCTGGAACGGGCCAGGTCGTCCGTCCACACCAGGGCGCGTGCCCGCAGCTCGTGCACATCCAGATAGGTGGTGCCCAGGCGCAGCAGCTCGGCGCCCAGCTGATACCGCCCGGACGCGTCGTCCTGCTCCACGAAGCCCTCCTGCTGGAGGGTGCGCAGGATCCCGTGCGCGGTGCCCTTGGCGAGGCCCAGTGAGGAGGCGATGTCCGACAGGCCGAGGCGTCGCTCGCCGCCTCCGAGAAGCCGCAGCATCGCGGCCGCCCGTTCGAGCGACTGGATGTTCCGTGCCATCCCCGTGCTGCCTCCGTCCCCTTCGACCGTCGACCTCGCGACGTCGCTGCCGCCGTTCGGCAATGTCGAACACTACCGGTCGTTGCCGACCTCCCGCCAATGGTCGGCCGTTATCCGTCCGCTTCTGTTGCCCCACTCGTAGCCGAGGGTCGACCCGGCCGTCATCCCCGTCCGCGTCGTGGACCGTCCGACCACTTCGCCGCGGTCCCGGCTACCCTGGCGGCGTGCGCCCACCGCGGACCCTTCCGTAAAGGGCGCAAAGCCGACAGCCGTCGCACTCCAGGGAGCCCTTTCATGGCCTCGTTGCCACCGACCCCTTCCGCCGACAGCCGGACCCGCGTGTCCGCGCTCCGTGAGGCACTCGCCACCCGAGTGGTGGTGGCCGACGGAGCGATGGGCACCATGTTGCAGGCCCAGGAACCGACCCTGGAGGACTTCCAGAACCTCGAGGGCTGCAACGAAATCCTGAATATCACCCGCCCGGACATCGTCCGCTCCGTCCACGAGGCGTACTACGACGCCGGCGTGGACTGCGTGGAGACCAACACCTTCGGCGCCAACCACGCCGCGGCTGCCGAGTACGACATCGCCGACCGGGTGTTCGAACTATCCGAGTCCGGCGCCCGTATCGCCCGCGAGACCGCCGACGCGTTCGGGGCCCGGGACGGCCGCCAGCGCTGGGTCCTCGGCTCCATTGGGCCGGGCACCAAGCTGCCGACGCTCGGTCACATCGGGTACACCACGATCCGTGACGCCTTCCAGCAGAACGCCGAGGGCCTGATCGCGGGCGGCGCGGACGCGCTGATTGTGGAGACCACCCAGGACCTGCTCCAGACCAAGGCCGCCGTGATCGGCGCCCAGCGCGCCCGCGAGATCGCCGGCCTCGACCTGCCGATCATCGTTTCCGTCACCGTCGAGACCACCGGCACCATGCTGCTGGGCTCCGAGATCGGCGCCGCGCTCACCGCGCTTGAGCCGCTCGGCATCGACATGATCGGCATGAACTGCGCGACCGGCCCCGCCGAGATGAGCGAGCACCTGCGCTACCTCTCCCGGCACTCGCGCATCCCCCTGTCGTGCATGCCGAACGCGGGCCTGCCGGTCCTTGGCAAGAACGGCGCCACCTACCCGCTGACCGCGCCGGAGCTGGCCGACGCCCACGAGACCTTCGTACGGGACTACGGCCTCTCCCTGATCGGCGGCTGCTGCGGCACCACGCCAGAGCACCTGCGCCAGCTGGTCCAGCGCGTGCAGGGCGTCACCCCGACCGAGCGCACCCCTCGCCCCGAACCCGGCGCCGCCTCCCTCTACCAGACCGTCCCCTTCCGCCAGGACACCTCCTACCTGGCCATCGGCGAGCGCACCAACGCCAACGGCTCCAAGAAGTTCCGCGAGGCCATGCTGGAGGCCCGCTGGGACGACTGCGTGGAGATGGCGCGCGAGCAGATCCGCGAAGGCGCGCACATGCTCGACCTGTGCGTGGACTACGTCGGCCGTGACGGCGTCGCCGACATGGAGGAACTCGCCGGCCGCTTCGCCACCGCCTCCACCCTGCCGATCGTCCTGGACTCCACCGAGGTCGACGTCATCCAGGCGGGACTGGAGAAGCTCGGCGGGCGCGCCGTCATCAACTCCGTCAACTACGAGGACGGCGACGGCCCCGAGTCCCGCTTCGCGAAGGTCACCAAGCTCGCCCAGGAGCACGGCGCCGCCCTGATCGCGCTGACCATCGACGAGGAGGGCCAGGCCCGCACCCCGGAGAAGAAGGTCGAGATCGCCGAACGGCTGATCGACGACCTCACCGGCAACTGGGGCATCCATGAGGCGGACATCCTCATCGACACCCTGACCTTCACCATCTGCACCGGTCAGGAGGAGTCCCGCAAGGACGGCGTCGCCACCATCGAGGCGATCCGCGAGCTCAAGCGCCGCCACCCGGACGTCCAGACCACCCTCGGCCTGTCCAACATCTCCTTCGGCCTCAACCCGGCCGCCCGCATCCTGCTGAACTCCGTCTTCCTCGACGAATGCGTCAAGGCCGGCCTGGACTCGGCGATCGTGCACGCGAGCAAGATCCTCCCGATCGCCCGCTTCAGCGAGGAAGAGGTGCATACGGCCCTCGACCTCATCCACGACCGCCGCGCCGAGGGCTACGACCCCCTCCAGAAGCTGATGCAGCTCTTCGAGGGCGCCACCGCCAAGTCCCTCAAGGCGGGCAAGGCCGAGGAACTGGCCGCCCTCCCGCTGGAGGAGCGCCTCAAGCGCCGCATCATCGACGGCGAGCGCAACGGCCTGGAGGCCGACCTCGACGAAGCCCTCCAGACCCGCCCCGCCCTCGACATCGTCAACGAGACCCTCCTGGACGGCATGAAGGTCGTCGGCGAGCTGTTCGGCTCCGGCCAGATGCAGCTGCCGTTCGTCCTCCAGTCCGCCGAGGTCATGAAGGCGGCCGTCGCCCACCTCGAACCGCACATGGAGAAGTCCGACGCCGACGGCAAGGGCACCATCGTGCTGGCCACCGTGCGCGGCGACGTGCACGACATCGGCAAGAACCTCGTGGACATCATCCTGTCCAACAACGGCTACAACGTGGTCAACCTGGGCATCAAGCAGCCCGTCTCCGCGATCCTGGAGGCCGCCGAGGAGCACCGGGCCGACGTCATCGGCATGTCGGGCCTCCTGGTCAAGTCCACGGTGATCATGAAGGAGAACCTGGAGGAGCTCAACCAGCGCGGCCTGGCGGCGAACTACCCCGTCATCCTTGGCGGAGCCGCCCTCACGCGCGCGTACGTCGAGCAGGACCTGCACGAGATCTACGAGGGCGAAGTCCGCTACGCCCGCGACGCGTTCGAGGGTCTGCGCCTGATGGACGCCCTCATCGGCGTCAAGCGCGGCGTGCCCGGCGCCAAGCTGCCCGACCTCAAGCAGCGCCGGGTGCGCGCCAGTACGGTGACGGTCGAGGACGAGCGCCCCGAGGAGGGCCATGTCCGCTCCGACGTCGCCATCGACAACCCGGTCCCCGAGCCGCCGTTCTGGGGAACCCGCGTCATCAAGGGCATCCAGCTCAAGGAGTACGCGTCCTGGCTCGACGAGGGCGCCCTCTTCAAGGGCCAGTGGGGCCTGAAGGAGACCCGCGCCGGAGACGGGCCGTCATACCAGGAACTCGTCGAGACCGAGGGCCGCCCGCGGCTGCGCGGCCTGCTCGACAAGCTCCAGACGGAGAACCTGCTGGAAGCCGCCGTGGTCTACGGCTACTTCCCCTGCGTCTCCAAGGACGACGACCTGATCCTGCTCGACGAGCACGGCAACGAACGCACCCGCTTCACCTTCCCGCGCCAGCGCCGTGGCCGCCGCCTGTGCCTCGCGGACTTCTTCCGCCCGCAGGAGTCCGGCGAGACCGATGTCGTAGGCCTTCAGGTCGTCACCGTGGGCTCGCGCATCGGTGAGGAGACGGCGCGGATGTTCGAGGCGAACGCCTACCGCGACTACCTCGAACTGCACGGCCTGTCGGTGCAGCTGGCCGAGGCCCTCGCCGAGTACTGGCACGCGCGCGTGCGTTCCGAGCTCGGCTTCGCCGGGGACGACCCGGCCGACATCGAGGACATGTTCGCGCTGAAGTACCGCGGCGCCCGCTTCTCGCTGGGCTACGGCGCCTGCCCCAACCTGGAGGACCGCTCCAAGATCGCCGACCTGCTCCAGCCGGAGCGCATCGGCGTCCATCTGTCCGAGGAGTTCCAGCTGCACCCCGAGCAGTCCACGGACGCGATCGTCATCCATCACCCGGAGGCGAAGTACTTCAACGCACGCTGACGCGGCTCCCCGCGTGTGATCCGTGTGCCCAGAGGCACACCGGTCAAACCAGGCGCTTCGCCTGAGCACGTCGTACACTGGACGGTCCACCGCAGGCCGGTTCCCTTAGTGGGAGCCGGCCTGTCCGCCCCTCAAGGAGGTGCGCCAGGATGACCAGTACGGTCCCCGCGCCAGTAACCCGTACGGCCGACGGGTCGGCCCTTCAGGCTGTTCTCCTCGACATGGACGGCACTCTGGTGGACACCGAGGGCTTCTGGTGGGACGTCGAGGTCGAGATCTTCGCCGGCCTCGGTCACACCCTCGACGACTCCTGGCGCCATGTCGTGGTCGGCGGCCCCATGACCCGCAGCGCCGGCTTCCTGATCGAGGCCACCGGCGCCGACATCACGCTCGCCGAGCTCACCGGGCTGCTCAACCAGGGCTTCGAGGACCGTATCGACCTCGCCCTGCCGCTGATGCCGGGCGCGGCCCGGCTGCTGGCCGAGCTCGCCGCGTACGACATTCCCACGGCCCTGGTCTCCGCCTCGCACCGGCGCATCATCGACCGTGTGCTGACCTCGCTCGGCCCGCAGCACTTCGCGCTGACCGTCGCCGGCGACGAGGTGGCGCGCACCAAGCCGCACCCGGACCCGTATCTGCTGGCCGCGGCCGGGCTCGGCGCCGACCCGGCCAGATGCGCGGTCGTCGAGGACACCGCGACCGGCGTCGCGGCGGCCGAGGCCGCGGGCTGCCACGTGGTGGCCGTGCCCTCGATCGCCCCCATCGCCCCGGCCGCCCGGCGCACCGTCGTGACCTCCCTCGAAGAGGTCGATCTTGCATTTCTGCGCGGCCTCATGGCCGCCTGACAACACAAATGCGCCCGCCGTTCACCCAGCGTGCAACATCGATAACGCGTTAATTCCGCGGAGAAATTCGAGCGCGCCCCTCGGCGGTCGGATCGCAGTGCGTTCGAAGTCGGTTCGCGGGCGGATGGCTGAATTCCGGCGCATCCGTAGACCGTTCAGTTTGTGACGTTCACCACTTAATCCGGGGTCGACAGGCGCCCCGCACCGTGCCGAGCAGCCTCCCGGGAAAGCTTCGAGCGCACCCATGTGTCCCGATTGATGGAAGGGTGCACGAATCCTTCCGGGGTCAGCCTTTCTTTGCGTCCGCGTCCGGTTCCGCTCCGTGATGAAGCCCCAACTCCGGTCGCATCGAACCCTCCTGCGGGCGCGGACTAATCTCGTCGCGAGAACATCGCACTTACCCCGTGACCCGCCGCGACACCCCTGCATGCCGGGTACACGGAGTCGACAGCTGGAGAAGCCCGAGCATGAACCGCAAAACTTTGGTGCTGCCGGCCGTCATCGGCCTGCTCGCGCCGGTTCTCGCCGCCTGTGGCGGGACCGACAGCGGGAGTGACGGCGGCGACGCGATCGTCGTCGGCACCACGGACGCGTTCACTGCCTCGAAGGACGCTCCCGCCCCGCTCGACCCGGCCTACGCCTACGACGTCGGCACCTGGAACATCCTGCGCCAGACCGTGCAGACCCTGATGATCCAGCCCCGCGGCGAGGGCAACCCCGTGCCCGAGGCCGCCCAGAGCTGCGGCTTCACCGACAGCGGCAACGAGCGCTACGCCTGCACCCTGCGCAAGGACCTCAAGTTCGCCGACGGCGACGCGGTCACCGCCGAGGACGTCAAGTACTCCATCGACCGCGCCCGCTCCCTGAAGGCCGCCAGCGGCGTCTTCGCCCTGCTCTCCACCATCGACACCGTCGAGACCCAGGGCGACCGCGAGGTCATCTTCCACCTCAAGACCGCCGACGCCACCTTCCCGTTCAAGCTGTCCACCCCGGTCGCCGGCATCGTCGACCCGGACATCTACGCCAAGGACAAGCTGCGCGACGGCTTCCAGGTCGACGGCTCCGGCCCCTACACCCTCCAGGCCGAGGTCGAGAACGACGAAAAGCTCGTCTCCGCCGTGTTCACCAAGAACCCCAACTACAAGGGGAGCTTGACGGTGAACAACGACAAGGTCGAACTGCGCAACTTCGCCGACGCAGACGAGATGGGCACCGCCCTCAAGAAGGGCGACATCGACCTGATGACCCGCACCATGTCGCCCGAGCAGATCCAGAAGCTGTCCGCCGACTCCGACGACAGCGTCGACCTCGTCGACCTGGCCGGCCTGGAGATCCGCTACCTCGCCTTCAACACCGACGACCCCGCCGTCAAGAGCAAGGCCGTCCGCCAGGCGATGGCCCAGATCATCGACCGCGGCGAACTCGTCTCCAAGGTCTACGGCTCCCAGGCCGAACCCCTGTACTCGCTGGTCCCCGCCAGCATCACCGGCCACTCCAACTCGTTCTTCAACAAGTACGGCAACCCCAGCGTCACCAAGGCCAAGACGCTGCTGGAGAAGGCCGGCATCACCACCCCGGTGAAGCTGACCCTGCACTACACCACCGACCACTACGGCTCGGCCACCAAGAAGGAGTTCGAGCTGCTGAAGAAGCAGCTCGACGCCAGCGGCCTGTTCGACGTCCGCATCGAGGGCGCCCCCTGGGCGACGTTCCGCCCCGCCGAGCAGAAGGGCGAGTACGAGGTCTACGGCATGGGCTGGTTCCCCGACTTCCCCGACGCCGACAACTACCTCGCGCCCTTCCTCGACAAGGACAACTTCCTCGGCTCCCCGTACGCCAACAGCACCATCCGCGGCACCCTCATCCCCGAGTCCCGCCGCGTCGCCGACCGGCTGTCCGCCTCCGGCAGCCTGACGGACATTCAGAACATCGTCGCCGACGACGTGCCGGTGCTGCCGCTGTGGCAGGGCAAGCAGTACGTCGCCGCCGGCGACGACGTCACAGGCACGGCGTTCGCGCTCAACTCCTCCTCCACCCTCCAGCTGTGGGAGCTCGGCCGTGGCGTGAGCGGCTGACGTCTCTCCAAGCCCGGCGCGCACGACCAGGGCGCCGGGCCTGGCCCGGGATCCGGGACGCGGCCCGGGTTCCTCACAATCGACGACAAGGCACTCGTACGTGAACATGCGCAACCAGTGGCCGGTACTGCCCGTAGTGGCAGGGCTGGCCTCCGGCCTGCTGACCGGCTGCGGCACGGAGACGGGCGATGCCGGGGGGACCGGCACCTCGGTGGTCATGGGGATGTCCGACGACGTCCTGGCCACCGACCCCGCCTCCGGCTACGACCCCGGCTCCTGGCTGTTGTTCAACAACGTCTTCCAGTCGCTGCTCAGCTTCCCCAAGGGCGCCACCGAACCCCAGCCCGAAGCGGCCCAGCAGTGCGCCTTCTCCGACACCAGAGCCACGGTCTTCGAGTGCACGCTCAAGGACGGCCTGAAGTTCAGCAACGGTGACGAGCTCACCTCGAAGGACGTCAAGTTCTCCTTCGACCGCCTGCTGAAGATCAACGACCCCGACGGCCCCGCCGTCATGTTCCCCACCCTCGACAAGGTCGAGACACCGAACGACAAGACGGTCGTCTTCCGGCTCAACTCGTCCGACGCCACCTTCCCGAGCAAGATCGCCTCGGGCGCCGGCTCCATCGTCGACGAGGACCAGTACGACGCCGACGGCCTCCGCAAGGACGGCCAGGCGGTCGGCTCCGGCCCGTACAAGCTGGACAAGTTCAACGACGACGAAGCCGTCTTCTCCGTCAACGAGAACTACAAGGGCACCGCCGACGTGCAGAACTCCGGCGTCACGCTGAAGTTCTTCCACGGCGACCAGGAAGCCCTCAAGAAGGCCCTCAGCGACGAGACGGTCGACATCGCCTACCGCGGCCTCACCGCGAGCGACATCGCCGACGTCGAGAAGGCCGGCAGCGACTCGGGCACCAAGGTCGTCGAAGGCAGCAGCGCCGAGGTCCAGCACCTGGTCTTCAACATGGACGACCCGGTCACCGGAAAGCTCGGCGTCCGCAAGGCCATCGCCCACCTCATCGACCGCGACGCCCTCATCAAGGACGTCTACCAGGGCACGGCCACCCCGCTGTACTCGATCATCCCGGCCGGCATCAGCGGCCACAACACCGCCTTCTTCGACACCTACGGCGCCCGCCCCTCCAAGGCCAAGGCCGCCGCCGCGCTCCAGAGCGAAGGCATCGACGGCAAGGTCAAGCTGACCCTGTGGTCCACCCCCTCGCGCTACGGCCCCGCCACCGACGACGAGTTGAAGGCCATCGCCCAGCAGCTCAACGACAGCGGCCTGTTCGACGCCGATGTGCAGTCCGTCGCCTTCGACCAGTACGAGAAGGACATCGCCGCCGGCAAGTACGGCGTGTACGTCAAGGGCTGGATCCCGGACTACCCGGACGCCGACAACTTCACCGCGCCCTTCTTCGGCAAGGGCAACGTGCTCAGCAACAACTACAGCAACAACTCGATCACCGGCACGCTCATCCCGCGCACCGCGGCCGAGAGCGACCGCTCCGCGACCGACGACGACTTCGGCCAGCTCCAGGACATCGTCGCCAAGGAACTCCCCGTACTGCCGGTCTGGCAGGCCAAGCAGTACGCGGTCGTCCGCGACAGCGTCTACGGCCTGGAGTACTGCCTCGACGCCTCCACCGTCTTCCGCTTCTGGGAACTCAGCAAGGGCTGACGGCCCCCGCACACGGCCCAATACACCGAGGGCGCCCCTTCCTTCCGGAAGGGGCGCCCTCGTCGTCGTGACCCGGTCGCCTACTGCGCGCCGGGACGCACCAACCCGCTCTCGTACGCGTACACCGCGGCCTGCACCCGGTCGCGCAGCCCCAGCTTGGTGAGCACATGACCGACGTGCGTCTTCACGGTGGTCTCGCTCACGAACAGATCCGCCGCGATCTCCGCGTTGGACAGCCCCCGCGCCACCAGCTTCAGCACCTCCACCTCGCGCTCCGTGAGCGTGTGCAGGGTGTCCGGAACCGGCTCGTCACCCGACGGCAGATGCGCCGAGTACTTGTCCAGCAGCCGACGCGTGATGCTCGGCGCGAGCATCGCCTCACCGGCCGCCACCACACGGATCGCCTGCACCAGCTCATTGGCCGGAGCGTCCTTCAGCAGGAAGCCACTGGCCCCCGCCTTCAACGCCTCCACCACATATTCGTCGAGATCGAAGGTCGTCAGTACCAGCACCTTCGCCGGACCGTCCCGCCCGGGCCCGGTGATCTGCCGCGTCGCCTCCACCCCGTCCATCCGGGGCATACGGATGTCCATCAGGACCACGTCGGGCTGCAGGGCCCGCACCTGATCGAGGGCCTGCAGACCGTCACCGGCCTCGCCCACGACCGCGATGTCCTGCTCCGCCTCCAGGATCATCCGGAAGCCGGTACGCAGCAGGGGCTGGTCGTCGACCAGTAGGACGCGGATGGCCACGTGAGTCTCCTTCGCTAGTCCGGCCCCATTCTGCCCTGCGCACCGACACCGGACTCGCCCGCCCTGACCACCGGCAACGGATAGGGCGGGGGAGTGCCCCCGAATTCCGGGCAATGGGCCTGGTGGTCGCACCAGCCGCACAGCTTCGTCGGCCGGGGACGCCACTCACCCGACTCCGTCGCCCGCCGGATCGCGTCCCACAGCGCCAGCAGCTTGCGCTCGACCCGCTCCAGATCGGCGAGCACCGGGTCGTACGTCAGCACCTCACCACTGCCCAGATAGACCAGCTGAAGCCGACGCGGGACGACCTTCTTCAGCCGCCACACCACCAAGGCGTAGAACTTCATCTGGAACAGCGCGCTCTCCGCGTACTCGGGCCGAGGCGCCTTCCCGGTCTTGTAGTCGACGATCCGCACCTCACCCGTCGGCGCCACATCGACCCGGTCGATGATCCCCCGCAGCCTCAGCCCCGAATCCAGCTCCGCCTCCACGAACAGCTCACGCTCGGCCGGCTCCAGACGCGTCGGATCCTCCAGACCGAACCAGCGCTCCACCAGCTGCTCCGCCTCACCCAGCCAGGCCGCCAGCCGCTCACCCTCGGGATCGTCCGCGAACAGCTCCACCACCTCAGGCCTGCTCTCCCGCAGCCGGTCCCACTGCCCCGGGATCAGGGACTTCGCGCGCGGAGCGGTCCGCTCGGCCGCCGGCACGTCGAAGAGCCGCTCCAGCACCGAGTGCACCAGCGTCCCCTTGGTCGCCGCGGCGCTCGGCTTCTCCGGCAGCCGGTCGATCACCCGGAACCGGTAGAGCAGAGGGCACTGCATGAAATCGCCGGCACGGGAAGGCGACAGCGAGGTCGGCGCTATGCCGGGGCGGACAGGGGAGTCGACGTTGATCGACGCGTCCGTGGACATGCCCGCGCCCTCACAGGCCCCGACCGTCGTCGCCGTACCGTCCGCCCCCTGCGGGAACTCGCCCTGCGCCGGCCCTGACACCGGCGCGACCTCACCGCCGCGCTCATCCGCGGCACCCTCCGCGCTCGTCTCCATGACCACAGACCCTACGGCCCACCACTGACAGTGACCCCACCCGGCTGTTACGGCCGGTACGTCAGGGGAAACTCAGGGGGTGCCGGGGCGAAACGCGTCAAGCAGGCCGCATACCATCGACCCGAGACCCTTCCGCCCGGCAGGCGCGGAAGACGCTTCGAACGAGGGGACACCGTGGACGAGAGCGGCGGGAGCGGGCAGCCGCGGTCCGGCACCGACGAGTCGACCGAACGCCGGCCGGACCGTACGAACCCGGCCACCGACCCCACACGCCCCGACCCCACCCCGTCCGACGAACAGCCCACGAGCCCCCGGCCGACCGACGCCGAGCAGGACTCACAGGCCACGGACGCCAAGAACGACCCGGGCGACACCGGCGACCAGCACGAACCGGGGGACAGCCCCGCCGGGCAGCCACCGGCGCAGGGCCCCACCGACGACACCGGGGCCGACTCAGTTGCCGACCACGCGCCCCAGAAAGACCCCACGGCAGACACCACAGCCCAGCCGAACCCCACCCCCACCACCCCCGACCGGCACCCCCACCCCGGCACCCACGACGACCGCGCCTTCGCCCACTCCGGCGCCAAGGGCCGGCCACCCCAGCGCCCCCGCGACCCCCGAGGCGGACTCCTCATGGGCCGCCCCTTCGGCGTGCCCGTCTACGTCGCGCCCAGCTGGTTCCTCGTCGCAGCACTGATCACCTGGGTCTTCGGCGGACAGCTCGACCGCGTCCTGCCCGAACTCGGCGCCGCCCGCTACCTCGTCTCCCTCTTCTTCGCCGTCGCCTTCTACGCCTCCGTCCTCGTCCACGAACTCGCCCACACCGTCGCCGCCCTCCGCTTCAAACTCCCCGTCCGCCGCATCCAGCTCCAGTTCTTCGGCGGCGTCTCCGAGATCGAGAAAGAAGCCGAGACACCCGGCCGCGAATTCATCCTCGCCTTCGTCGGACCCCTGCTCTCCCTCGTCCTCTCCGGCATCTTCTACGCCGCCATGCAGCCCGTCGAACCCGGCACCGTCCCCGGCGTCCTCCTCGCCGGCCTCATGATCTCCAACCTCATCGTGGCCGCCTTCAACCTGCTCCCCGGCCTCCCCCTCGACGGCGGCCGCATGCTCCGCGCCGTCGTCTGGAAGATCACCGGCAAGCCCATGACCGGCACCATCGCCGCCGCCTGGGTCGGTCGCGCCCTCGCCGTCTCCGTCCTCGTCGGGCTCCCCCTGCTCACCCAGTCCGGCGTCCTCGGCACCGACGCCGTCGACAACGTCGGCATGGACACCGTCATGGACGCCCTGCTCGCCGCCATCCTCGCCGCGATCATCTGGACCGGCGCCGGCAACAGCCTCCGCATGGCCCGCCTCAGAGAACACCTCCCCGAACTCCGCGCCCGCACCCTCACCCGCCGCGCCGTACCCGTCGAAACCGACACCCCCCTCTCCGAGGCCCTGCGCCGCGCCAACTCCGCCGGCGCCCGCGCACTCGTCGTCGTCGACGCCGACGGCAACCCCCTCTCCCTCGTCCGCGAAGCCGCCATCGTCGGCGTACCCGAACACCGCCGCCCCTGGGTCGCCGTCAGCGGCCTCGCCCAGGAACTCACCGACGGCATGCGCGTCTCCGCCGAACTCGCCGGAGAGGAACTCCTCGACACCCTCCGCGCCACCCCGGCCACCGAATACCTCGTCGTCGAGGACACCGGAGAGATCTACGGCGTCCTCTCCGCCGCGGACGTCGAGCGCGCCTTCGTCAAAGCCATGGCCCGCCCCTCCTAGCACCCCCCCACCGTGGTCGGCGACCCCCACAAACCCCGGTAGTCTGTTCACATGTCCGAACCGACCGGTGCCGCCCGCCGACGCGGGCCCTTCAAGGTCGGGGACCAGGTACAGCTGACCGACCCCAAGGGCCGCCACTACACGTTCACGCTCGAAGCCGGGAAGAACTTCCACACCCACAAGGGTTCCTTCCCGCACGACGAACTGATCGGCGCACCCGAGGGCAGCGTTGTCCGCACCACCGGGAACGTCGCCTACCTCGCGCTGCGCCCCCTGCTCCCCGACTACGTCCTGTCCATGCCCCGCGGGGCAGCCGTCGTCTACCCCAAGGACGCGGGGCAGATCCTCTCCTTCGCCGACATCTTCCCCGGCGCACGCGTCGTCGAGGCCGGCGTCGGCTCCGGCTCGCTCAGCAGCTTCCTGCTGCGCGCCATCGGCGACCAGGGCATGCTGCACTCCTACGAGCGCCGCGAGGACTTCGCCGACATCGCCAAGCAGAACGTCGAGCGCTACTTCGGCGGCCCCCACCCCGCCTGGCAGCTCACCGTCGGCGACCTCCAGGACAACCTCAGCGACACCGACGTCGACCGCGTCATCCTCGACATGCTCGCCCCCTGGGAATGCCTCGAAGCCGTCTCCAAGGCACTCGTCCCCGGCGGCATCCTCTGCTGCTACGTCGCCACCACCACCCAGCTCGCCCGGACCGTCGAATCCATCCGCGAGATCGGCTCCTTCAACGAACCGACCGCCTGGGAGACGATGATCCGCAACTGGCACATCGAAGGCCTCGCCGTCCGCCCCGACCACCGGATGATCGGACACACCGGCTTCCTCCTCACCGCCCGCCGCCTCGCCGACGGAGTGGAGCCGCCCATGCGCCGACGCCGCCCCGCCAAGGGCGCCTACGGCGACGACTACGAAGGCCCCAACGCCGACGGCGGCACCGGCCGCTGAAACAGGCCCACACCGCATTCAACGTACAAGCGCTGTGGTGGG
>NZ_BNBM01000014.1:203100-281063 GCF_014655715.1 Streptomyces lanatus
CCCACCACAGCGCCTTTTCGTTGACACGCCGCCGACGAACAACACATCCAAACGGCACACACCCCGGACGCCCCACCGATCGGGCCGACATCCGGCACCGGAACTCCACACCCCCGGCGTTCCCCCACACTGTGACGTGTGGCACGATGCTGGCCACCCACCCCCACCGGCACAGCCCTCACAGGAGACGCTCCTAGTGCAGCAATCCGCCGTCCCGGAACTGGCACACACCCACACCCGCCCCATCCACTGGCTCGCCACCGCCACAGCGGTCGCCGGTGTCGTGGCGTTCTCCTCGATCCTCCAGCCCAACCCGGCGACAGCGGCCCAGGCAGCCGGCCCCGAAACACAGCACACCCCCGCGGCCACCACGCCCCCCGACCCCGCACACGTCGACTTCCCCCTCGAATGCGGCCCGGTCAAAGCGATCGTGGTGAAAAAGACCAGCGGAGACCTCGACGGCGACGGCAGCCCCGAAACCGTCGCCGTCGTGCACTGCGACTCCCCGATGGGCACCCCGCCCGACGGCGTCTACGTCCTCACCCACGCCAAGGACAACGCCACACCCCGCCTCGTCGCGACCCTCGTCGACCCCAAGGACAGCATCACCGTCAGTGACATCACCGTCAGCGACGGAACCATCGACGCCGAACTCCTCGGCTACTCGTCGAACGACGTACCGCGATGCTGCCCCGACGTGAAGGAAAGCCCGAAGTGGCAGTGGAAGAACGGCACGTTCGTCCGCACGACACCCTCCGATGCCCGCAGCGTCTGACCCCCGACACCGACCGCTGTGAGAAATCAGACAGTCGTAACACCCCGTGAACGCAAGGTCACTCGGCGTCCGGACCGAACACCTCGACCTTGTCCGAAACCCGACGCACATGGATGCACTCACCCGGGCACTCCCGCGCCGAATCCACCACATCCGTGAGAAGCGGCAACGGCACCGGCGTTGTAGCCCCCCTGGCCTGCAAAAGCTCCTCCTCCGAGCCCTTCACATAGGCCAGACCATCAATGTCCAGCTCGAACACCTCAGGCGCATACTGGGCACAGATCCCATCGCCGGTACAGAGATCCTGATCGATCCAGACCTCCAGCGCCCCACCCTCGACCCCGGCCGCCCGCTCCACACTCATCTCCCCTACCGCTTCCTACCCCGAGCCGAACGGGAATCCGGCCAGCTCTGACGGGTGTTGAACGCCTCGACCCTACCTTCGCCTGGGTTCCAATCATGTGCGGTGGGTATTCCCCTGGCGTGAGGGAGAGCGCAAGGGTGAAGATCGGACACACCCCGACCGTCTTTGTGATCTAGGGGTTTCAATCGACACCCACCCAGGTAGGGTCTGGAAGCGTCCAGCTCCCCTTGGAGGAGGTGAGGACCGTGGCAGCCCACGACGACGACATGAACCGCGGCATCCGCCCGGGACGAGGGTCCGAGGACCCGGCCGGGCAGATCGCCTACCTTGAGCAGGAGATCGCCGTCCTGCGACGCAAGCTCGCCGACTCTCCGCGACACACGAGGATTCTCGAAGAGCGGATCGTCGAACTGCAGACGAACCTGGCCGGCGTATCCGCACAGAACGAGCGACTCGCGAACACGCTCCGTGAGGCCCGCGACCAGATCGTGGCCCTCAAGGAAGAAGTCGACCGGCTCGCACAGCCACCGGCCGGCTTCGGTGTCTTCCTGCAAGCCAACGAGGACGGCACCGCCGACATCTTCACCGGAGGCCGCAAACTCCGCGTGAACGTCAGCCCGAGCGTCGAACTCGACGACCTCAGGCGCGGCCAGGAAGTGATGCTCAACGAAGCCCTCAACGTGGTCGAGGCCATGGAATTCGAGAGCGTCGGCGACATCGTCACCCTCAAGGAGATCCTCGAGGACGGCGAGCGCGCCCTCGTCCTCGGCCACACCGACGAAGAACGAGTCGTACGGCTCGCCGAACCACTGCGCGGCGTGAACATCCGCCCCGGCGACGCCCTGCTCCTCGAACCCCGCTCCGGCTACGTCTACGAGATCGTTCCCAAGAGCGAGGTCGAAGAACTCGTCCTCGAAGAAGTACCCGACATCGGCTACGAGCAGATCGGCGGCCTCGGCGGCCAGATCGAAGCCATCCGCGACGCGGTCGAGCTCCCGTACCTCTACCCCGACCTGTTCAAGGAGCACGAACTGCGCCCGCCCAAGGGCGTCCTGCTCTACGGTCCGCCCGGATGCGGCAAGACACTCATCGCCAAGGCCGTCGCCAACTCACTGGCGAAGAAGGTCGCCGAAGTCACCGGCGTGGCCGCGGGCAAGAGCTTCTTCCTCAACATCAAGGGCCCCGAACTCCTCAACAAGTACGTCGGCGAGACCGAGCGGCAGATCCGCCTCGTCTTCCAGCGTGCCCGTGAGAAGGCTTCGGAAGGCACACCCGTCATCGTCTTCTTCGACGAGATGGAATCCCTGTTCCGCACCCGCGGCTCCGGCGTCAGCTCAGACGTGGAAAACACCATCGTCCCCCAGCTGCTCGCTGAGATCGACGGCGTCGAAGGCCTCCAGAACGTGGTCGTGATCGGCGCCTCCAACCGCGAGGACATGATCGACCCCGCCATCCTGCGCCCCGGCCGCCTGGACGTGAAGATCAAGATCGAACGTCCCGACGCCGAGGCCGCCAAGGACATCTTCGGCAAGTACCTCACAGAACGCCTCCCCCTGCACTCCGAAGACCTCGGAGAACACGGCGGAAGCAAGGCGACCACGGTCCAGAGCATGATCCAGACCGCCGTCGAGCAGATGTACGCCGAATCCGAGGAAAACCGCTTCCTGGAAGTGACCTACGCCAACGGCGACAAGGAAGTCCTCTACTTCAAGGACTTCAACTCCGGCGCCATGATCGAAAACATCGTCGGCCGCGCCAAGAAAATGGCGATCAAGGACTTCCTCGAACACAACCAGAAGGGCCTCCGCGTCTCCCACCTCCTCCAGGCCTGTGTGGACGAGTTCAAGGAGAACGAGGACCTGCCCAACACCACCAACCCGGACGACTGGGCCCGGATCTCCGGCAAGAAGGGCGAGCGGATCGTCTACATCCGCACCCTCATCACCGGAAAGCAGGGCGCGGACACCGGACGCTCCATCGACACGGTGGCCAACACCGGTCAGTACCTGTAAAAAACAGGGCGGCTGCGGGTGCCCTCACCGGGTACCCGCAGCCCACTGTTTTTCCGGCCACGACCGGAACACGAGGCGTGCAAGGCAATGACGCAAATGATCTCCCCACCAGGGCAAAGGCGCTCTAGGCTCTTCCGTACCGCCAAGTCGCGCAGTGCGGGGACGGGCACCGCACACGCAACCGAGCGCCAGCGGTACTTGTGCGACGCCCACGACCGAGGGTGCCGCCGGGCAAGGAGGGCCGCATGACCGTACGGCGAGTAATGGGCATCGAGACGGAGTACGGGATCTCCGTCCCCGGCCACCCCAACGCCAATGCCATGCTCACCTCATCCCAGATCGTCAACGCCTACGCGGCGGCGATGCACCGGGCCCGCCGGGCCCGCTGGGACTTCGAGGAGGAGAACCCGCTGCGCGACGCGCGAGGCTTCGACCTCGCCCGCGAGGCCGCCGACGCCAGCCAGCTCACCGACGAGGACATCGGCCTCGCGAACGTCATCCTCACCAACGGCGCACGGCTCTACGTCGACCATGCCCACCCCGAATACAGCGCCCCCGAGGTAACCAACCCCCGCGACGCCGTCCTCTGGGACAAGGCCGGCGAACGCATCATGGCCGAAGCCGCCGAACGCGCCGCCCAGCTCCCCGGCGCCCAGCCCATCCACCTCTACAAGAACAACACCGACAACAAGGGCGCCTCCTACGGCACACACGAGAACTACCTGATGAAGCGGGAAACCCCCTTCTCGGACATCGTGCGCCACCTCACGCCCTTCTTCGTCTCCCGCCAGGTCGTCACCGGCGCCGGCCGCGTCGGCATCGGCCAGGACGGCCACGAACACGGCTTCCAGCTCAGCCAGCGAGCCGACTACTTCGAGGTCGAGGTAGGACTCGAGACAACGCTCAAGCGGCCCATCATCAACACCCGCGACGAGCCGCACGCGGACGCCGAGAAATACCGCCGCCTCCACGTGATCATCGGCGACGCGAACCTCTCCGAGATCTCGACCTACCTCAAACTGGGCACCACGGCCCTGGTCCTCTCCATGATCGAGGACGGCTTCATCGCCGTCGACCTCGCCGTCGACCAGCCCGTACGCACCCTCCACCAGGTCTCCCACGACCCGACCCTCAAGCGCCTGATCACACTCCGCAGCGGCCGCACACTGACCGCGGTACAGCTCCAGATGGAGTACTACGAGCTGTCCCGCAAATACGTCGAGGAACGCTTCGGCGCGGACGCCGACGACCAGACCAAGGACGTCCTGAGCAGGTGGGAGGACACCCTCAACCGCCTCGAAAGCGACCCCATGAGCCTCGCAGGCGAACTCGACTGGGTCGCCAAACGAGAACTCATGGAGGGCTACCGCCGCCGCGACGGCCTCGACTGGGACGCCGCCAAGCTCCACCTCCTCGACCTCCAGTACGCCGACGTACGCCCCGAGAAGGGCCTCTACAACCGCCTCGTCGCCCGCGGCCGCATCAAGCGCCTCCTGGACGAGGAAACCGTGCAGCGGGCGCAGGTGAAGCCGCCGGAGGACACCCGGGCCTACTTCCGCGGCCGCTGCCTGGAGCAATACGCCGACGACGTAGCCGCGGCCTCCTGGGACTCGGTCATCTTCGACCTGCCCGGCCGCGACTCCCTCCAACGCGTTCCAACCCTCGAACCGCTTCGCGGAACGCGAAATCACGTCAAGGAGCTCCTGGACCGCTGCCGCACCGCGGAAGACCTGGTCAGGGTCCTCTCGGGCGGCTGACTGGGTACCCGGAAGGCACCGGCCGAACAGGGTGGAAAACCCGGCGTCCGGGAATCATCGAGGTGGCCCCCGTACGTTGGAGAAACTGCGGGGCCGATGTCAGACCCGGCTTGTAGGGTCTGATCATCACCGATCGGCAGGAAAGCCGACCTGTCGACCATGTCGGGCGAACTGAGCGGGGTGAGGGATATGGCAACCAAGGACACCGGCGGCGGACAGCAGAAGGCCACGCGCTCTACTGAGGAGGTCGAGGAGCAGGCGGCGGAGACGCAGGCTTCTGAGGACCTCAAGGAGCGACAGGAGAAGCTGAGCGACGACGTGGACTCCGTCCTGGACGAAATCGATGATGTGCTCGAAGAGAACGCCGAGGATTTCGTGAGGTCATTTGTCCAAAAGGGTGGGGAATAATAGCAAATGTCCGAATCGAGTGTCGGGAAGCGATGCTCGGCATGCAAGCGGACACTCCCCACCAGCGCATTCGCGGCCAACAGGTCCAAGCTCGACAGGCTCCAGGACCGTTGCCGCGAATGCGGGGCAGGGGCCTACCGGCGTCGCCGGGAAGCTCAGGGCAAGAAGGTTCGTCGTGTGGACGTACCCGAGGGGCACAAGCACTGCCTGGGGTGCGATGAGGTCAAGCCGTGGAGTCAGTGGCATCGCAACGCGTCGGCCTCTGACGGGCTGTCGACTCGCTGCAAGGCGTGTCGAGCCAATGCGGGGCGTGAGCGTCATCTGAAGCGCCAATACGGCCTCACCGAAGCCGAGCGGGACGAGATGGTCGCCTCTCAGATGGGGCTGTGCGTGATCTGTCTGAAGGCTCCGGCCGTGCATGTGGATCACTGCCATAAGACGGGTAGGGTCCGTGGCGTACTGTGCTTCAACTGCAATTCGGCCATCGGCAAGTTGGGCGACGATCCCGACGCCGTCCGCCGGGCCGCCGCTTACTTGGAAGGAATCGCGTGGAAGCCAACACTCGTAGCACCGGGCGTCTACCAGCTGCCTTCCTGACGCCTGGGTCGTCCTCGTTCATGGACTTTCTCTCCGACCATCAGCCGGAGCTGCTGCCCGGTAAGCGTCAACTGCCGCCCACGCAGGGCGTGATCGAGGCGCCGCATGGGACGACCATCGTGGCGGTGACGTTCCCCGGGGGTGTCGTCCTCGCTGGTGACCGGCGGGCCACCATGGGGAATGTGATCGCGCAGCGCGATATCGAGAAGGTGTTCCCGGCTGATGAGTACTCGGCGGTCGGTATCGCCGGCACCGCCGGTCTCGCCGTGGAGATGGTGAAGCTGTTCCAGTTGGAGCTGGAGCACTTCGAGAAGGTCGAGGGTGCGCAGCTGTCGCTGGAGGGTAAGGCGAATCGGCTGTCGACGATGATCCGGTCGAATCTGGGCATGGCGATGCAGGGGCTGGCTGTGGTGCCGTTGTTCGCCGGGTATGACGTGGACCGGGACAAGGGGCGGATCTTCTCCTACGACGTGACCGGTGGTCGTTCTGAGGAGCAGGGGTTCGCTGCGACCGGTTCGGGGTCGATCTTCGCGCGTGGGGCGATGAAGAAGCTCTTCCGTGGTGATCTCACCGAGGCCGAGGCGACGACTCTGGTGGTGCAGGCCCTCTACGACGCGGCTGACGACGATTCGGCGACCGGTGGTCCCGATGTCGCCCGCCGGATCTATCCGATCGTCACGGTGATCACCGAGGACGGTTTCCGTCGGTTGGGCGATGACGAGTCTTCCGAGATCGCTCGTTCGATTCTGGAGCGGCGTCTGGAGCAGCCTGACGGTCCGCGGGCCGCGCTGCTGTAGGTGGCGGGTTCGGTCTTTTCTAGGTGATCCTGTGATTTCGACAGAAAGGGACGGATAACCGGTGTCGACGCCGTTCTATGTCTCCCCGCAGCAGGCGATGGCCGATCGGGCGGAGTATGCCCGTAAGGGGATTGCCCGTGGTCGCAGCCTGGTGGTGCTGCAGTATGCCGACGGCATCGTGTTCGTCGGCGAGAACCCGTCCCGTGCGCTGCACAAGTTCAGTGAGATCTATGACCGGATCGGCTTCGCGGCGGCCGGTAAGTACAACGAGTACGAGAATCTCCGGATCGGTGGTGTGCGGTACGCGGATCTGCGGGGTTACACCTACGACCGGGATGATGTGACCGCGCGGGGTCTGGCGAACGTCTACGCGCAGACGTTGGGCACGATCTTCTCTTCGGCGGCTGAGAAGCCGTATGAGGTGGAGTTGGTGGTCGCTGAGGTGGGTGAGACGCCTGAGGGTGATCAGATCTATCGGTTGCCGCATGACGGGTCGATCGTGGATGAGCACGGTTCGGTCGCTGTGGGTGGCAATGCGGAACTGATCAGTAATTATCTGGATCAGCGTCATCAGGACGGTATGAGTCTTGCCGAGGCGTTGAAGTTGGCTGTGCAGGCGCTGTCGCGTGAGTCGAACGGTACGCAGCGGGAGATTCCGGCTGAGCGGCTGGAGGTCGCGGTGCTGGATCGTACGCGTCCGCAGTCGCGGAAGTTCAAGCGTGTCGTGGGTCGTCAGCTCGATCGGTTGTTGGAGGCCGGTGGTGCGGCGACGGAGGCGGAGAGCGCTGATGACGGGGAGGGCTCGGAGGAGTCCGGCGCTTCTGAGGAGTAGTCCCCGGGTTTTTCGATCTTGTTCGCCCGTTCTGTGCCCTGGCCGAGTGTTCGGTCGGGGCACAGGGCGTTTCGGGGGGCTCAGGGCGTGCTGGGTGGGGCTGTGGAGCCTCGTACGACCAGTTGGACGGGAATGTCGCCGGCGGTGGGTTCGCGGCCTTCCAGGACGGCCAGGAGGGCTTGCATGCCGCGTTCGCCGAACTGTTCGGCGTCGAGTCGTACGGTGGTGAGTTCGGGGTCGATGGCGGTGGCGAGGGCGAGGTCGTCGAGGCCGGTGACGGAGATGTCGTCGGGGATGCGCAGGCCGAGGCGGCGTACGGCTTTGTAGGCGCCGGCGGCGAGTTTGTCGTCGTCGCAGATGATCGCGGTGGGGCGGGGGCCTTTGGCGGCGAGGGCGGTGGCCGCGGCGTCGCGGGCGTCTTCGATGGTGATGGGTGCGCGGACGGTGAGCAGTGAGGTGCCGGGTACTTGGCCGATGCGGGTGGCGAGCTCGCGTGCGCGTACTTCGAAGGTCCATGAGGCGATGTCGGCGGCGAGGTGGAGGAAGCGGCGGTGGCCTAGGCCGAGCAGGTGTTCGGTGACCTGGCGGACGCCGTCGGTGATGTCGAGGTTGACGGTGGCGGCGCCGAGGCTGCCTTCGGGGTCGCTGTCGAGCATGACGAGGGGGAGTTGGTCGCCGTGGATGGCGGTGAGGGCGTCGGCGGCCATGGAGGAGGCGATGACGCCGTCGAGGGCGGCCTGGGCGGAGGCGAAGGGGTCGCGGGCGGGGCCGATGCCTTCGGGGGAGGGGTAGAGGACGACGCCGAAGCCGTGCTGGGCGGCGATGCGGGCGGCGCCGGTGTAGACGCCGGCGAAGAATTCGGTGGTGAGGGCGGGGACCACGAGGAGTACGGTGCGGGTGTGGCCGAGGCGCAGGTTTCGGGCGGCGAGGTTGGGTCGGTAGCCGAGTTCGCGGGCTGCCTGGCGTACGCGTTCGGCTGTGGTTTCGGCGACGCGGCCGCGCCATTTGTCTCCGAGGACGAGGGAGACCGCGGCCTGGGAGACGCCTGCGGCCTGGGCGACGTCCCGGCTGGTGGGGCGGGTGCTGCCGTGTGCCACCGTTGGCCTGCTCTTTCGTCTGGACGTGTGAACAGCGCACATGGTACGTATGACGAAGGAAGTTATACGTAAAACTTGTGGAGGGCGGCGCGGCCGATGACCGGTGCGTACGTGGAGATCCTCAGGGCGAGGCATGCCGCCCGGCTGCTGGTCGGCACGCTGGTGGGGCGGTTGCCGAACGCGGTGGCGGCGCTGGCGATCGTGCTGTTCGTGCGGGCGGAGGGCGGTTCGTACAGCCTGGCCGGTGGCCTGGCGGCGGTGTACGGGGTCGCCAATGCGGTTGGTCAGCCGTTGCTGGGGCGTCTGGTGGACCTGTACGGGCAGCCGAGGGTGCAGTTGCCGGCCGCGGTGGCGTCGGCGCTGGCGATGGCGGTGTTCGCGTTCGTCGGTATCGATCCGCTGTCGCTCGCCTATGCGGCGGTGGCGGCCTCCGGTCTGTTCACGCCGCCGCTGGAGGGTGGTCTGCGGGCGCTGTGGGGGTCGGTGCTGCACAAGGAGGGCCAGGTCCATACGGCGTATGCGATGGACGCGGTGGCGCAGGAAGTCATGTTCACCGTGGGTCCGTTGCTGCTGACGCTGTGCGCGTCGTTGTGGTCGGCGCAGGCGGCGCTGCTGGTGCTGAATGTGATCGGGGTGCTGGGGGCGTTGTCGGTGGTGGTGTCGCCGCCTTCGCGCGCGTGGCGTTCGGCGCCGCGTGAGGCGCACTGGCTGGGGGCGCTGCGTTCGGCGGGGCTGCTGGCGCTGCTGGCGTCGTTCCTGTTCGTGGGGGTGGCGATGGGGTCGATCGCGGTGGCGGCGGTGTCGTACGCGGACGATCACGGCGGTGATGTGGTGTACGGCTGGCTGATGGCTGGCCTGGGGCTAGGTGCGCTGGTCGGTGGCACGGTGTACGGGGCGCGGCAGTGGGGTGGTGAGCCGGCGCGGCGACTGCGGTGGCTGGTGGCGCTTCTGGCGGTGTGTTATCTGCCGCTGATGCTGATGCCGGGTGCGTTCGCGATGACGCTGCTGGCGGTGCTCGCGGGGGTGTTCCTGGCGCCGTGTATCGCGTGTGCGTTCGTGCTGGTGGACCGGCATGCGCCGCGGGGGACGGTCACCGAGGCGTTCTCCTGGCTTGTGACGACGTTCACGGTGGGTGCGTCGGTGGGAACGGGGCTGGCGGGGCCGGTCGTCGAGGCGGGCGGGGCCTTCTGGGGGTTCGCCGTGCCGGGTGGCGCGGGGGCGGTGTCGTTGCTGGTCCTGATGGCCACGGGGCGGGTCCTCGCAGCTCCCGGCAGGGGTGCGGTGGTTGCGGCTTCATCGGAAAATGATCCAAACCGTGCTGTCGAACCCCGTTTCAGCTCAGGGGATCGGGCGTAATGTTCAGTCATGGACCGCCGCATTTTCGGGCTGGAGAACGAGTACGGCGTCACGTGCACGTTCAGGGGACAGCGCCGCCTGTCGCCTGACGAGGTGGCGCGGTACCTCTTCCGCCGTGTCGTGTCATGGGGCCGTAGCAGCAATGTCTTTCTGCGAAACGGCGCCCGGCTTTATCTCGACGTGGGATCGCATCCGGAATACGCGACACCCGAATGTGACAACGTGACCGAACTGGTCACCCACGACAAGGCCGGCGAGCGCATTCTCGAAGGACTCCTGGTGGACGCCGAACGACGCCTGCACGAGGAGGGAATCGCGGGCGACGTCTACCTCTTCAAGAACAACACCGACTCGGCGGGCAACTCCTACGGTTGCCACGAGAACTATCTCGTGGCGCGGCATGGGGAGTTCTCCCGGCTCGCGGACATTCTCATTCCGTTCCTGGTCACCAGGCAGCTTCTCTGTGGTGCCGGCAAGGTGCTGCAGACCCCGCGTGGCGCGGTGTACTGCGTCAGTCAGCGGGCGGAGCACATCTGGGAGGGCGTGTCGTCGGCGACGACACGTTCGCGGCCGATCATCAACACGCGCGACGAGCCGCACGCGGACGCGGAGCGCTACCGGCGTCTGCATGTCATCGTGGGCGACTCGAACATGTCCGAGACGACGATGCTGCTGAAGGTCGGCGCGACCGATCTGGTGCTGCGCATGATCGAGGCGGGCACGGTGATGCGGGATCTGACCCTGGAGAACCCGATCCGGGCGATCCGTGAGGTCAGTCATGACATCACGGGCCGGCGCAAGGTGCGTCTGGCCAGTGGCCGGGAGGCCTCGGCGCTTGAGGTGCAGCGCGAGTACTACGAGAAGGCCGTGGACTTCTGTGAGCGCCGCGGTATCCGTACGGGCACGGTCGAGCAGGTCCTGGAGCTGTGGGGCCGCACGCTGGACGCGATCGAGGCCGAGGACCTCGACCGGATCGGCACCGAGATCGACTGGGTGATGAAGTACAAGCTCATCGAGCGGTACCGGGCCAAGCACAACATGACCATGTCGCATCCGCGGGTCGCGCAGATAGACCTCGCGTACCACGACATCCATCGGCGTCGTGGTCTGTACTACCTGCTGGAGAAGAAGGGTCAAGCGGCGCGTATCTGCAACGACTTGAAGATCTTCGAGGGCAAGTCCGTTCCGCCGCAGACGACTCGGGCCCGGCTGCGCGGTGACTTCATCCGCAGGGCCCAGGAGCAGCGCCGGGACTTCACCGTGGACTGGGTGCATCTGAAGCTCAATGACCAGGCGCAGCGCACGGTGTTGTGCAAGGACCCGTTCCGTTCGGTGGACGACCGGGTGGAGAAGCTGATCGCCGGTATGTGACCGGATCGTCTGGACGCCCGGTGCCCGGAGGTGTGGATACCTCCGGGCACCGGGCGTTTTCCTGTGGTTCTGCCGTGAGACTTGTCACCGTTCCGGTCGGCGGCGTGTCGTGCGGTGGCCGGTTTCGGAAGGGCGTACGTCGTAAAGTGGCGGCCATTGCCCACCACCCCCTAGCCCAGTGGGACTGATGAACTACAAGACGAAACGCCGCGTCGCGGCGCTGCTGGCCGTGCCCGCCCTGTTGTTCTCCGCCGCGTGCGGTTCGGACGGTGACAGCGACGGGGCGCAGTCGGGAGCGGTCGCCGAGGTCGATGGAAAGGCCGGGGAGAAGCCCGAGATCTCCACCCCCAAGGACGGCGAGCCGTCCTCGAAGACCGTGGTCGAGACGGTCTCGGAGGGTGACGGGACCGCGATCAAGGCCTCCGACTTCGTCCGGCTGGACTGGACGGTCGAGAAGTGGGGCGACTCCAAGGAGCTCGGTGGCACCTGGCAGACCCAGTCGACCGGCTCCGGCACGCCCCGGCCGCAGTCCGTGGAGCAGATCGGCAAGCAGAGCCAGCAGCTGCCCCCGAAGGTCCTCGATGCCGTCAAGGGGAAGAAGCCGGGCAGCCGGATCCTGGTGCAGGGCACCGCGGGTGATCTGATCGGGGAGGGTCTCAACACCTCCTCCGGCATCGCCAAGAAGGATGTGCTGATCTGGGTGCTCGATGTGTCCGGTGCCGCGAGTGTCGACGCCAAGGCCGAGGCCAAGGGTGAGCAGGCGGCCTCGGCGGAGGGCATGCCCGAGGTGAAGGCTCCGTCGCAGAAGGCGGCGACGATCACCATCCCCAAGGGCGCGAAGGCCCCCAAGGGCCTCGAGCAGCAGGTGCTGATCAAGGGTGACGGCAAGAAGGTCGAGGCCGGACAGGGCCTGATCGCCCAGTACACCGGGGTGAAGTGGGAGGACGGCAAGAAGTTCGACTCCTCCTGGGACCACGGTGGCGCGACCGCCTTCCAGATCGGCACCGGTTCCGTGGTGCAGGGCTGGGACAAGGGCCTCGTCGGCAAGAACGTGGGTGACCGGGTGCTGCTGGTGATTCCGCCCTCGCTCGGTTACGGCGCGAACCCCAGCAGTGAGCTGGCCAAGAACACACTGGTCTTCGTGGTGGATATCCTCGGAGTCGTCTGACCGAGGTGTCTCTGAGAGGCTTCCGCGTCTCAGGTCACGCAACAAGGAGTGATGAAGTGAGCATCGACAAGCCCGAGATCGACTTCCCGGGCGGCGAGCCCCCGGCGGACCTCGAGATCAAGGACATCTGGGAGGGCGACGGCGCGGTCGCGCAGGCGGGTCAGACCGTCACCGTGCACTACGTGGGCGTGTCCTTCAGCACCGGTGAGGAGTTCGACGCCAGCTGGAACCGCGGTACGCCGTTCCGTTTCCCGCTCGGCGGCGGCCGGGTCATCAAGGGCTGGGACCAGGGCGTGCAGGGCATGAAGGTCGGCGGCCGCCGTCAGCTGACCATTCCGGCGCACCTCGCCTACGGCAACCAGAGCCCGACGCCGGCGATCAAGCCCGGCGAGACCCTGATCTTCGTGGTCGACCTGCTCGGTGTCTGATCCTCGCGGCCGATCGGTGAACGACTGATCGGCTCGCGACCGGACCCGACTACCTGGGGCCCATGCCTGTGCGGGCATGGGCCCTCGGCTTTTGCCACGCCACTGCGGGGCGGTACGGTCATCGTCCGTAAGCACCATAGGGAAGGCGAAGGGCGTCGATGGCCATTGCCAAGGCCGAGCGGCTCATGAACCTGGCGCTGTGTCTGCTCGGGACGCGGCGGCCGCTGAGCAAGCGCGAGCTGCGTGAGTCCATCGAGGCCTATCTCGAGGCCGGCTCCGACGACTCCTTCAACCGGATGTTCGAGCGCGACAAGGACGATCTGCGCGAGCTCGGTCTGGTCATCGAGACCGTGGAGAACCTCGACGGCGAGGTCGGCTATCTGGCCCGCCGTGACAGCAACCGCCTCCCGCCGATCACCCTCGACGCCGAGGAGGCCGCCGCGCTGGGGCTGGCGGCCAAGGTGTGGCAGCAGGCCCGGCTGGCGGGCGCGGCCAGCGGGGCGATGCAGAAGCTGCGTGCCGCGGGGCTGCCTGAGGATGTCGATCCGTATGAGGCGCATGGTGCGCTGGAGCCCCGTATCCCTGTGCACGAGGCGGCGTTCGAGCCGCTGATGCTGGCCTGCCGGGATCGCCGTCCGGTCGTCTTCGACTACCGCAAGGCCACCGCCGCGCGCCCCGAGCAGCGTCATGTGGAGCCCTGGGCGCTGGAGTGCTGGCGCGGGCACTGGTATCTGGCGGGCTGGGACCGGGACCGCGGTGCGGAGCGGGTGTTCCGGCTGTCCCGGATCACCGGCAAGGTGCGCAGCCGCAGTGGCCGTTTCACCGCCGAGGTCCCCGATGTGGTCACCGTGCGGGAGACCGTGGCGAGCTGGGCGGGGGAGACCGCCACCCGCTCCGCGCTGATCCGGCTGCGCACGGACGCCGGGTACCCCCTTCGGGCGAAGGCCACGGCGGTTCGGGAACTCGGCGAAGGCTGGGACGAGTTGGCGATTCCGTACGGCCATGGGCTGGATGCCTGGCTGGTGGAGTTCGGGCCGGACGTGGTGGTGCTGGAGCCCGCCGAGTTGCGGGCCGATGTGGTGGACCGGCTGCGTGCCGTGGCCAAGGGCTGAGGGGGAGCGGAGCGAGACAGTGGCAGGCAAACCGGTCAGGCCCGCGAGCGCCATCGACCAGACCCGGCGGATGCTCTCGCTGGTGACGTATCTGAGGGAGCGTCCCGGCGCGCGCGTCGAGGACGTGGCGCGTGCCTTCGGGATCTCCGAGGACGAGCTGGTCTCCGACCTGGATGTGCTGCCCATGTGCGGCACCAGCTTCCGCGGCGGCGATCTCCTCGACATCGACACCGACGGCGAGCGCATCTGGTGGCACAACCCCGACGACGTCGCCGAGCCGCTGCGTATCGCCGCCGACGAGGCGACGGCGCTGCTGGTGGCGGCGCGTGCCGTGTCCACGCTGCCCGGGCTGCGGGAGAGCGACCGGCAGGCGCTGCTGCGGGCGACGGCCAAGGTGGAGGCCGCGTCGGGCGAGGCGGCCGGTGCCAGCGCCCGCCTCTCGGTCACCTTCGAGTCCGAGGGCGGTGTCTTCGCCGACGTCGACCGGGCGATCTCCGAGCGGCGCCGGCTGTGGATCCGCTACTACTCCCCGGCCCGTGACGAGCTCACCGAGCGCGAGATCGACCCCATCCGCCTGGTCAGCGTCGGTCACACCTATGTCGAGGCCTGGTGCCGGCGTTCCGAGGCGCGGCGCACCTTCCGGCTCGACCGGGTCGCCGAGATCAAGATCCTCGACGAGCCGTCCGCGCCGCCCGAGGTGGAGCTGCGGGATCTGTCCGAGGGGCTGGTGCAGCCCGCCGCGGAGGACCCGGAGGTCGTCGTCGAGGTCGGTCCTGGCGGGCGCTGGGTCGCCGAGTACTACCCCCATGACAGCGCGGATGAGCTGGCGGACGGCGGGCTGCGTATCACTTTGCGCACACCCGACCCCGCGTCGCTGCGGCGGCTGGCCCTGCGGCTGGGCCGTGACGGCCGGATCGTGTCGCCGCCGGAGCTGGCCGACAGCGCCCGGCATGCGGCCCGCGACGCCCTGGCCGCGTACGACGGGGTCGAGGTGCGGGAGTCCCACGGGGCGGGTGCGGTTCAGGAGCGGCAGGACGACAGGCAGGAGCGAGGGCTTTGAGCGAGTCGGCTACGTCCGGGGTGCGGGGGATGACGGTGGCGTCGGCGTTCGCCGGGATGAGAAGCGTGGCTCCGGTGGTGTTCAAGGCGGGCTGCCCGGACTGCCGGGGCCGTTTCGAGCTCGCCGCGAGCGCCCTGCGGCTCGCGATCGGCGCGTCCAGCCGGACGACGTTCTACTCGTTCACCTGCCCCGAGTGCGGGGTCTCCGTGCGCAAGCCGGCCGGTGAGCGGATCGTCGAGCTGCTCACGGGCGGCGGGGTCAGCACCCTGCGGCTGCACTCCACGCTGTAGGACGGTCTAGGCTCGCCCTCATGTTCTGGCCGATGTTCGCGGTAGCTGTGGGTTTCGTGGGTCTCGCCGTCCTCGGTGTGCTCGCCGTGCGGGTCTTCCTGGAGGCGCAGCGTCTCGGCCGGCAGGTCACGGACTCCGCGCGCCGCATCAGCAGGGCGGTGGAGGACCTGGAGCGGGCCAGTATGAGCGCGGCGCGGGCTGTGGACTCCCTGTAGTCGCGCCAAGGATTGGGTGTGAGTCCCGGGCCGCATGCGTTTTGGGCCACTTCGCCCTGTCACCTTGGCAGGCGGGCCGGGTACGCTGCTGGTCGCGGGACGGAGAACGAGGCCCGGACCGCGGACAGGGAGTACGCACGGGGATTGCCTCACGTTTACCCCTGAGCGTTACGATCGCTGTCAACACGAGCGTTCGGACACATGTCCGACCGATCGGACAGCACCCCACCCCAGTCGCCTCGGTGAGAAGGTAAAGACTTATGTTCGGAAGGCTCGGAGCCCCCGAGATCATTCTCATCCTCGTCGTCATCATCCTGCTGTTCGGCGCGAAGAAGCTTCCGGACATGGCGCGCTCGCTCGGCAAGTCCGCCCGGATCCTGAAGAGCGAGGCCAAGGCGATGAAGGACGACAAGTCCGCCGCCCCGGCCGACCCGCCGAACACCACCGCCGGCGACGACCAGCAGCCCCCGGCTCAGCGCATCATCCAGTCCGCCCCCGGCGACGTGACCAGCTCGCGCCCGGTCACCGAGCCGACGGACACCACCAAGCGCTGACGCAGGGCCGGTGACCTCCGGCCCGCCGCACGAGATGGGAACGTGGGTTGCTGAAGTCTGCCCGCAAAGAGGAGAAGGATCCCGAGGGGCGGATGCCCCTCGCGGAACACCTTCGTGAGCTCCGCAACCGGCTCGCGAAGGCGCTGCTGGCCATCGTGATCATCACGGTCGCCGCCGCTTTCTTCTACAACGACATCATCAACTTCTTGACCAAGCCGATCCTGGACTCGATCGGCTGCGACCAGACCTTCGAGCAACTGGCCAATTCGTCCGAGGCCTCCGAGAAGTGCGCCCGGATCACGATCAACGGTCTGCTCGCGCCCTTCACGCTGGCCCTCCAGGTCTCGCTGACAGCAGGCATCGTGCTGGCCTCGCCGATCTGGCTGTACCAGCTGTGGGCCTTCGTCGCCCCGGGTCTGCACCGGCACGAGAAGAAGTACGCCTACGCCTTCGTCTTCACCGGCGCCCCGCTCTTCATCGGCGGCGCCTACTTCGCGTACTCGGTGCTGCCCACCACCGCGAAGGTGCTCATCGACTTCACCCCGAGCGGAAGCATCGACAACCTGCTCCCGCTCGACGATCTCCTCCAGCTCGTCACCCGCATGGTGATCGTCTTCGGTCTCTCCTTCGAACTGCCACTGCTGCTGGTGATGCTGAACCTGGTCGGTGCGATCACCGGCAAGCGGATGCTCGGCTGGTGGCGGGCGATGATCATGGGCATCACCGTGTTCGCGGCCGTCGCGACGCCGAGCACGGACCCGCTGAGCATGCTGGCGCTCGCCGGACCGATCTGGGTGCTGTACTTCGTGGCGGTGCTCTTCTCCCTGGTCAACGACAAGCGCAGGGGACGCCGCGAGGCCATGGGCCCCGCCGACGACGAGGCCTCCGACCTGGACCTCACCCCCGAGGACATCGGCGACGTCGAGACGGTCCCGGCACCCCGGGCGCTGCCCGAGCAGGCCAGCACGGAGCGGGTCAACGGATACGACGACGTGACCTGACGTGATCTGAGAGACGGATCTCGCGACAACGCGGCCGGGACGCCCACGGGGCGCACCCGGCCGCTCGCGTCTCGTGGTCGTGAGCTGCGCGGATCCCGGGTCTGCCGGTGCCGATCCGGATAATGATCGTCCTGTTGTCAGTGGGGCCCGGTACGCTCGAAAGCACGATGACAGAGGACCTCTCACCGGCCGAGCGGTACGCGGCAGCACGCAGGCGCGCTGCCGAGCAGGCCACCGCGCTCGCCTCATTCCGCGAGATGTACGACTTCGGCCTCGACCCCTTCCAGATCGAGGCGTGCCAGGCGCTCGAGACGGGGAAGGGCGTACTGGTGGCCGCGCCCACCGGCTCCGGCAAGACGATCGTCGGCGAGTTCGCCGTCCACCTCGCCCTGATGCAGGGCAAGAAGTGCTTCTACACGACACCCATCAAGGCGCTGTCGAACCAGAAGTACGCCGACCTGTGCCGCCGTTACGGCAACGGCATGGTCGGTCTGCTCACCGGCGACAACAGCGTCAACCCGGACGCCGCGGTGGTCGTGATGACCACCGAGGTGCTGCGGAACATGCTGTACGCCGGATCGCAGACCCTCCTCGGCCTCGGCTATGTGGTCATGGACGAGGTGCACTACCTCTCCGACCGCTTCCGTGGCGCCGTATGGGAAGAGGTGATCATCCACCTCCCCGAGTCGGTCACCCTCGTCTCGCTGTCGGCGACCGTGTCCAACGCCGAGGAGTTCGGCGACTGGCTCGACACCGTCCGCGGCGACACCGAGGTGATCGTCTCCGAGCACCGGCCCGTGCCCCTGTTCCAGCATGTGCTCGCCGGGCGGCGGATGTACGACCTGTTCGAGGAGGGCGAGGGCAGCAAGAAGGCCGTCAACCCCGACCTGATGCGGCTGGCCCGCATGGAGGCCCAGCGGCCTTCGTTCCAGGACCGCAGACGTGGCCGTGCCATGCGCGAGGCCGACCGGGAGCGGGAGCGCAGACAGCGCTCCCGGGTGTGGACGCCGGGGCGGCCCGAAGTCATCGAACGCCTCGACGCCGAGGGGCTGTTGCCCGCCATCACCTTCATCTTCAGCCGCGCCGCCTGCGAGGCCGCGGTCCAGCAGTGCCTGTACGCGGGCCTCAGGCTGAACGACGACGAGGCACGGGAAAAGGTTCGTGCCCTGGTCGAGGAGCGCACCGCGTCCATCCCGACCGAGGACCTGCACGTCCTCGGCTATTACGAGTGGCTGGAAGGCCTGGAGCGCGGCATAGCCGCTCACCACGCGGGCATGCTGCCGACCTTCAAGGAGGTCGTGGAGGAACTCTTCGTACGCGGCCTGGTCAAAGCCGTGTTCGCGACCGAGACCCTCGCCCTCGGGATCAACATGCCGGCGCGCTCGGTGGTGCTGGAGAAGCTCGTCAAGTGGAACGGCGAGCAGCACGCCGACATCACACCGGGCGAGTACACCCAGCTGACGGGCCGGGCGGGCCGTCGCGGCATCGACGTCGAGGGCCATGCCGTCGTGCTGTGGCAGCGCGGGATCAGCCCCGAGCACCTGGCCGGGCTCGCGGGCACCCGCACCTATCCGCTGCGCTCCAGCTTCAAGCCGTCGTACAACATGGCGGTCAACCTCGTCGAGCAGTTCGGCCGGCACCGCTCGCGCGAACTGCTGGAGACGTCCTTCGCACAGTTCCAGGCCGACAAGTCGGTCGTCGGGATCTCGCGCCAGGTACAGCGCAACGAGGAAGGGCTGTCCGGCTACAAGGAGTCCATGACCTGTCACCTCGGGAACTTCGAGGAGTACGCGGGCCTGCGCCGCGAACTGAAGGACCGCGAGAACGAGTTGGCCAAGCAGGGCGTCGCACAGCGCCGCGCGGAGGCCGCCGTCGCGCTGGAGAAGCTCAAGCCCGGCGATGTCATCCATGTCCCGACGGGCAAGTACGCCGGTCTGGCCCTGGTCCTTGACCCCGGGCTGCCCGCCGGCCGGTCCAACGGCCACCGCGGCTTCGAGCACCACGACGGGCCGCGCCCGCTGGTGCTGACCTCGGAGCGGCAGGTCAAGCGGCTGGCGTCGATGGACTTCCCGGTGCCCGTCGAGGCGTTGGAGCGGATGCGGATCCCGAAGTCCTTCAACCCGCGCTCCCCGCAGTCCCGTCGGGACCTGGCGTCCGCGCTGCGCTCCAAGGCCGGGCACATCGTGCCCGACCGGCACCGCAAGCGCGGCTCGCAGGCGACCGACGACCGTGAGATCGCCCGGTTGCGCAAGGCGATCCGCGCCCACCCCTGCCACGGCTGCGACGACCGTGAGGACCACGCCCGTTGGGCCGAGCGCTATCACCGGCTGATGCGTGACACCTCGCAGCTGGAGCGCCGTATCGAAGGCCGCACGAACACGATCGCGCGCACCTTCGACCGCATCGTCGCGCTGCTGACCGAGCTGGACTATCTGCGCGGCGACGAGGTCACCGAGCACGGCAAGCGGCTCGCCAGGCTCTACGGCGAACTGGACCTGCTGGCCAGTGAATGCCTGCGCGAGCGGGTGTGGGAGGGCCTCGGCCCCGCCGAACTGGCGGCCTGTGTCTCGGCGTTGGTGTACGAGGCACGGGTCGGGGACGACGCCATGGCGCCGAAGCTGCCCTCGGGCAAGGCCAAGGCCGCGCTCGGGGAGATGGTGCGGATCTGGGGCCGGTTGGACGCGCTGGAGGAGGACTTCCGGATCACCCAGTCCGAGGGCGTCGGGCAGCGCGAACCCGATCTGGGCTTCGCCTGGGCGGCGTACATGTGGGCCAGTGGCAAGGGGCTGGACGAGGTGCTCCGGGAGGCTGAGATGCCGGCCGGGGACTTTGTGCGGTGGTGCAAGCAGGTGATCGACGTGCTCGGGCAGATCGCTGCGGCTTCTCCGGTGGAGGGCTCCACCGTGACCAAGAATGCGCGTAAGGCTGTGGAAGGGCTGCTGCGGGGGGTTGTCGCCTACTCTTCGGTGGGGTGAGGCGTTCGGCGACCGGTGGAGGTCGGTCACGCAAGGATGACCAGTTGCTGGGTCGCCCTGGTCATCGCCACATAACGGTCCACCGCTCCCTCGATGCCCTGGCCGAACTCCTCCGGGTTCACCAGGACGACCAGGTCGAACTCCAGGCCCTTCGACAGCTCCGGCGTCAGTGACCGCACCCGGTCCGTCGGGCGGAACGTGGGGTCGCCGATGACGCAGGCGACTCCCTCCGCATGCTCGGCGAGCCAGGTGTCCAGGATCGAGGCAAGGTCCGAAACGGAACCGTGCACGACCGGCACCCCTCCGCTGCGGATGGACGTCGGCACATTGGCGTCCGGCAGCGCGGCGCGGATCACCGGCTCGGCCTCCGCCATGATCTCTTCCGGTGTGCGGTAGTTGATGTTCAGGGAGGCCAGGTCGATCCGGTCGAGGCCGACCCGTTCGAGGCGTTCGCGCCAGGACTCGGTGAAGCCGTGCCGGGCCTGGGCGCGGTCGCCCACGATGGTGAAGCTCCGGGACGGGCAGCGCAGCAGCAGCATCTGCCACTCGGCGTCGGTCAGTTCCTGCGCCTCGTCCACCACGATGTGCGCGAACGGGCCGGCGAGCCGGTCGAGGTCTCCGGTCGGCAGTTCGGACTCGTCGACCAGGCTGACCTGGGCGTCCTGGCCCCGCAGCATGATCACCAGCCCTTCGCCCTCGTCGGTGTCGGCGCCGGAGTCGGCGGTGGCCTCGATCAGGTTGTCGACGACCTGCGTCATCCGCTCGCGCTGCGCGGCGAGGATCCCCTCCTGCCGGTGTCTGCGCCGGGCCGCGTCCGGGTCCCCGAGCCGGTGCCGGGCCGCGTCCAGGAGCGGCAGGTCGGACACCGTCCAGGCCTGCGCGTCCGCCCGCTGCAACCGCTGGACCTCCTCGCGGCCGAGCCAGGGCGCGCACATCCGCAGATACGCGGGCACCGACCACAGGTCCGAGACCAGGTCCGTGGCATCGAGGAGCGGCCACGCACGGTTGAAGGCCGTCAGCAGTTCCCTGTTCCGGGTGAGCGACCTGCGGACCAGCTCGGCCGGGACCTCGCCGTCGTCGCCCGAGGCGTCCTCCTCGTGCCTGTCGACCAGGATCGTGAGCAGCTCCTCCCAGACCTGGTCGCGGGCCTCGTTGTGCGGCGTACCGGGTTCGGCCGCCTCGAACGCCACGGCCCAGTCGACGCCGCTCAACCGGACGTCGGACCAGGGAGTCGTGACCGTCATACCCTTCGCGGGCGGCTCCTCGTAGAACCGGACGGCCTTCTCGATCGCCCCGACCAGGTCCGCGGACGACTTCAGACGGGCCACCTCCGGATCGGCCTCGGCCTTCGCCGTGGCACCCTCCGGAACCAGGTCCGCGAGCACGCAGGTCTGCACGCCCTCCTCGCCGAGGCTGGGCAGGACATCGGAGACGTACGCCAGATACGGCCGGTGCGGGCCGACGAACAGCACGCCGCCCCGGCGGTGGTCGACGCGGGGGTCGGAGTGGAGCAGATAGGCGGAGCGGTGCAGGGCCACGACTGTCTTGCCCGTGCCGGGTCCGCCGTCGACGACGAGTGCGCCCCGGGATCCCGCGCGGATGACGGCGTCCTGGTCGGCCTGGATGGTGGCGAGCACGTCCCGCATCCGAGGTGAGCGGTTGCCGCCCAGGCCGGCGATGAACGCGGACTGGTCGTCGAGCGCGGCATGCCCGGCGAAGCCGTCCTGGGTGAACACCTCGTCCCAGTAGTCGCTGATCCGTCCGCCGGTCCAGCGGTACCTGCGGCGGCTGGCCAGGCCCATCGGATTGGCGTGGGTGGCGCCGAAGAACGGCTCGGCCGCGGGGGAGCGCCAGTCGATGAGCAGTCGGCGGCCCGTGTCGTCGGTCAGGCCGAGCCGTCCGACGTACACGGGCTCGGTGCCATCTGCGCCGACCATGCCCGAGGCACAGGTCGAGGCCGAAGCGGCGCAGGGTGCGCAGCCGGGCGGTGAGCCGGTGGATCTCGCTGTCCCGGTCCATCGCCTCCCGGCCCAGGCCCCCCGGCGCCCTGCGCGCGGCGGCGAGACGGTCGGACAGCTCGGTGATCGTCTTCTCCAGGCAGTCGGCGATGGCCGCGAAGTGCCTCTCGTCGCCGGCGATCAGAGTCGGTTCGGCTTTGGGGGAGAGGCGTTCGGGCAGGTCGAACACGCTGGTTTCGGCTTGGCTCCTACTGTCACTCAACTGCACACGCACTTCTACGACTCCCGTTTCCGCAGGTCCTCGGCCTAGGCCGGTGATTGTGCGGTACAACGGGGGCCTTGCCGCAAGCCCCCCGGTGCGCTATACGTTGAGAGTGGCGAGGAGCAGGTGGCTCCTTGCCCTTCTTTTTTGCCTAGGTCCGGGCTCGGAACCCGATCTTCACCCGTCACGGTGAGTGACTTTCGCACGTGCGTGCGCCGTGACGCAGTGTATTCGAACGTAATCTGAGCGTATAAATGGGGCCGAGCGTACTCCTGTCTCGCACCCCATTTCAGGTGCTTGCTGAATATGACACAGCGATGATCCGGTCGGACTAAGCTCGCCCGCAGCGCACCGAGTTGAGGTGTATTCGTGCGCTTGTTCCCAAACATGCAGAAGATTCCGACATACCCATGACGTACCCCGCTGCAAGCTCCCCCTACACCCAACCGATTCGTTTCAGAGGGCCCACATGGTGAGCGTTCAATCCCCGCCGAGTCGCCGTGAACTCCCGTACGCGCGCGTACTGTTGCTGCCGGCCATAGTGATGGCCGCGGCGACCGGAGCCGCCGTCGCCGTGGTGGCGGAGCCGGCCCGGACGGCCGTCGGCGTATGCGGTGCCGTGGCCGTTCTGCTGGTGATGGCCTCCGCGGCCGAAGCGGTGCGTCGAGGCCGCCTCCTGAGAGACCTGCGGGCCGACCACGCCCGTCACACCGCGTACATGGAGCGCCGTATCGCCGCCCATGACGAGGAGATGTCCCGGCTCGCCACGGAGATCACACCGGCCGCGATCCACCGGCTGCAATGCGGCAGTTCAGCGTATGAGGTGATGCGAGACCTCGCCGACATCGATCCGTCCTACGCCCATCTCTCCCGGGCACAGCTCGCGTTGGTGGAGTCGATGCTCGCCATCGTCGACCACGAGGAAGCCCTCCGCGACTCCTCCCAGCGCTCCTTCGTCAACATCGCCCGCCGTGTCCAGTCGATCGTCCACCAACAGGCCGTGGAACTGCGGGAGATGGAGGAGGACCACGGCCGCAACCCCGAGGTCTTCGACGACCTGCTGCGCATCGACCACGGCACCATGCTGATCGGCCGCCTCGCCGACTCCATCTCCGTGCTCGGCGGCGGCCGGCCCGGCCGCCAGTGGCCCGAACCCGTCCCGCTGTACAGCGTGCTGCGCGGCGCCATGTCCAGGATCCTGGAGTACCGCCGCATCAGCCTGGACTCCATCGTCCACGTCAACATCGCCGGAATCTCCGTCGAGCCGATCATCCACGCCGCGGCCGAACTCCTCGACAACGCCACGCGCTACTCCCCGCCGCAGACCAAGGTGCACGTCACCGCCACCGAGGTGCAGACCGGAATCGCGATCGAGATCGAGGACTCCGGCGTCAGCCTCAGCGAGGAGGCCCGCGCCCGGGTCGAGGGCATGCTGGAGCGCGCCAAGCAGGGCACCGACCTCCAGGACCTCGGAGAGGCCCCACGCCTGGGCCTGGCCGTCGTGGGCCGTCTCTGCACGGCGTTCAACATGCAGGTCGCGTTGCGAACCTCGGCGTACGGCGGCGTCCGCGCCGTTCTCGTGGTGCCGCGCGAGATGATGACCACCGACCCCGCGCCCGGACTCGCCCACGGCGTCGGCGCCGCGGCGGCGCCCAAGGCCGACGCCGACGCCCTCGAAGGCCCCAAGCGTGCCCCCAAGAAGCGTCGCCCCACCAGCCCGAAGATCCCCACCACGGTCTCCATGGAGGACGACGTCCCCGTGGTCACCGAGTGGACCGCGGGCGGGCTGCCGCAGCGCCGCAGCCGGGTGAAGACCCCGCTCAGCAAGCGCATCGCCGAGCAGGCGGCCATCGAGCAGGCAGAGCGGGAGGGCAGGCCCACCGTCTGGTCGACGCGCAGGCCCGAGCCGGAGCCCGAGCCGGAGAAGGACGACGAGCCCGCCCCCGGAGCATGGGTCGAGGCGTTCTGGAACGGACTCAAGGACAAGCCCGACCCCTACACACTCCAGCCGCGAACTCAACCGGCCCGCCCCGAGGCCGATGACGAGGGGGACATCAAGTGATCCAGCAGCGCGCCAACTTCGACTGGATGCTCAAGGAGCTCCACGACGGCGTACCCGGCATCGAGATGATCGTGGTGCTCTCCGCCGACGGTCTGCGCATCGCCCGCTACGGCGGTGACCCGGACACCGCCGACCGCGTCGCTGCGGCGTGCGCCGGTCTGCAGAGCCTGGCGAGCGCTGTCGCCACGGAGATCCCCAACAGCGACGGCAAGATGAAGATGGTCCTCATCGAGATCAATGGCGGCTACTTCTATCTGATGGCCGCCGGCGCCAACGCCTATCTCGCCGTGCTCTCCGACACGTTCGCCGAGCCGGGTCGGATGAGCAACCGGATGTCCGACCTCGTCGCCCGGATCGGTGCCCATCTCACCAGTCCGCCCCGGCGCAATGGGCAGACCGTATGACTCCTCCGAAACGCCAGCGGCGACGTCCCAAGGAGAAACCGGCACCACCGCCGCCCCAGACGGGGAAGCAGAAGAACCCGGAGCGGCTCTTCGTGGTGGCCGGACCGGACGGCGGCGAGCGCGACGGCGACCTCGACCTCGTGACCTTAATCGTGGCGCGCGCCGACCCCCCGCCGTCACCGACGCCCGAGCAGTCGGCGCTGCTCCGGCTCTGTACCGCCCCTCTGTCCGTGGCCGAGCTGTCGGCCTACCTCAACCTGCCGTTCAGCATGATGACGGTCCTGCTCACCGACATGCTGACGGCCGGACTGGTGACGGCACGCAACCCGATCGTGCGCCAGACCGTCGCCGACCGTTCAATCCTCGAAGCGGTGATGCATGGACTTCAAAGGCTCTGACACCGTTCCCGGTCCGCGGACCGAGGACCAGCTGCCGCACACGGCCGAGGCCGCCGTGAAGATCGTGATCGTGGGCGGCTTCGGCGTCGGAAAGACGACCATGGTTGGCTCGGTCAGCGAGATCAGGCCGCTGACCACCGAAGAGACCATGACGCAGGCCGGTATCGGCGTCGACGACAACTTCGGCTCGGACACCAAGACGGCCACCACCGTCGCGATGGACTTCGGCCGCATCAGCATCACCGAGCAACTGGTGCTGTATCTCTTCGGTACGCCCGGACAGGAGCGCTTCTGGTTCCTGTGGAACGGCCTGTTCGACGGCGCGCTCGGCGCGGTCGTGCTGATCGACACGCGCCGCCTCGAGGTCAGCTTCGACGTCATGGGGCGGCTGGAGGAGCGCGGTGTGCCGTTCGTGGTGGCCGTCAACACCTTCCCGGACGCGCCCCGTTACCCCGTCGACGAACTCCGGACGGCACTCGATCTGCCCGAGGAGATCCCCATCATCGAGTGCGACGTACGTCGCCGGGCCTCCAGCCGGGACGTATTGATGACGTTGCTGCAGTTCCTGCACGCGCTGGCCATGGCGAAGGCGCCCGCATGATCTGCAGACCGGTCGCACCGCACGTGTCCTGAACATGTGCGCAGACGGCGCCCGCCCCGTCTGCACGACCTCTGCCCGGTTCTCGGCTTCGATCGAATCGCCTGAACCGGGGCATCCCGTTACCTCTTGTACAGCCGGAATCACTTCAGCTTCGGAGCGACCACCGTGACGCCTGAACCTCTCTCCCCGATCGGTACGGACGAGCCCACGGCCACCCCACCGCCTGGCTGCCCCGCACACGGCATTGGCCCCGACGGGCTGCGCCGACTGCACGGCAAGGAGGCAGAGGACCTGGGAGCCGTGTACGAGGAACTCCGTGCCGAGCACGGCCCCGTGGCTCCCGCCCTGTTGCACGATGACGTGCCGGTCTGGGTGGTGCTCGGCCACACCGAGAACATGCAGATGTTGCGCACGCCCTCGCAGTTCTGCCGTGACAGTCGGTTGTGGACCGCGGTGCAGGACGGCACCCTGAAGCCCGACAACCCGCTCATGCCGCACATCGCATGGCAACCCATTTGCTGCCATGCCGAGGGCGACGAGCATGTGCGGTTGCGTGGGGCGGTCACCGATGCCATGGAAGCCATCGACCACCGGGGCGTCCGCCGCTACATCAACCGCGCGACCCAGCACCTCGTCAACAAGTTCTGCGAGACAGGCAGAGCCGATCTGGTCAGCCAGTTCGCCGAGCACCTGCCGATGGTGGTCATGTGCGAGATCCTCGGTATGCCCGACGAGTACAACGACCGACTCGTGCAGGCCGCCCGCGACTTGCCCAAGGGCACCGAGACCGCAATCGCCAGCAACGCGTACGTCATGGACGTCCTGATGCGGCTCACCGCGGCCCGCCGGGCCGAATCCAAGGACGACTTCGCCAGTCGCCTCGTCGACCACCCGGCCGGGCTCACTGACGACGAGGTCGGCCAGCACCTGCGCGTCGTCCTGATGGCCGCATACGAGGCCACCGCCAACCTCCTCGCCAACGTTCTGCGTGTGGTGCTCACCGACCCGCGGTTCCGAGCCCAGCTCAGCGGCGGTCAGATGACGGTGCCCCAGGCGGTCGAGCAGTCCCTGTGGGACGAGCCGCCGCTCAGCAGCGTCCTGTGCTACTACGCCAAGCAGGACACCGAGCTGGGTGCCCAGCGCATCCGTAAGGGTGACGGCCTCATCCTGGGCATCGCGCCGGGCAACGTCGACCCGCGGGTCCGTCCCGACCTCAAGGCCAACATGAAGGGCAACCGTTCCCACCTGGCCTTCAGTGGCGGTCCCCACGAGTGTCCGGGCCAGGACATCGGCCGCGCCATCGCCGATGTGGGCGTCGACGCCTTGCTGAGCCGCCTCCCGGATCTCCAACTCGCCTGCGAGGAGGACGAACTGCGCTGGCAGGCGTCCATCTTCAACCGGCACCTGGTGGAGCTGCCGGTGAAGTTTGCGCCCAAGCCTCAGCAGGACGCCATGGCGGGACCCGCGCACCCACGGCCGCCGCAGCGTCCCAGCAACGGCCAGGTCGGTTCGCCGCAACCGCAGACAGCGACTCCGGAGCCGGCCACTCCGGCCGCGGCCCCGACCCGGACGCCGGAACCGGCTTCCCGACCGGGCCTGTTCCGGCGCCTGCTGCGCTGGTGGCGCGGCGACTGATCCGCGCCGGCACGGGTGCTACCCGGCCCACTCGTCGTACGACGCCCAGGCCCCCAGCACACGCCGACTGACGAAGCGGTGCTCGCACCCCGTGATGGGATCGGTGAACTCCAGCACCCGCGCCAGCAGTTGGAGCGGATGTCGGAAGTCGCCGGAGGCCACGGGGTCGGTCACCACCGGATAGAGGGGATCGCCGAGGATCGGCATCCCCAACGCGCTCATATGGACGCGAAGCTGGTGCGTCTGCCCGGTATGCGGTACGAGCCGGTACCGGGCACGCCCCTCTAGGTGCTCCAGCAACTCGACCCGGCTGACGGCGTTGGGCTCGCCCTCGACCTCGCGGGCTGCCATCACCCCACGCTCCTTGACGATCCGGCTGCGCATGGTGCGCGGCAGGTCCAGTGCGGGGTCGTACAGGGCGACGGCCTCGTATTCCTTCGTCACCCGCTTGTCGCGGAAGAGTGACTGGTAGGCGCCGCGTTCCTCCGGCCGCACGGTGAACAGCACCAGGCCCGCCGTCAGCCGGTCCAGACGGTGGGCGGCGCCCAGGGTCGGGACGTCGAGCTGCCTCCGCAGCCGTGCCAGGGCCGTCTCGGCTACATGACTACCGCGCGGGGTGGTGGCCAGAAAGTGCGGCTTGTCGGCCACCACCACGTGTTCGTCCTGGTAGACGACGTCGACCGTGAACGGTACCCGCTCTTCATCAGGCAACTTCCGCTGGAACCACAGGTACATCCCGGGGGTGTACGCCATGTCCCGCGGCACCGGACGTCCGGCCACGTCCACGATCTCCCCCGCGTCGAGCATTGCGTCGATCACCTCGGCCCCGGCAGCGAGCCGCGCCACGAGATGATCCCGCACGGTCGCCCATGCTTCCCCGGCCGGCAACCGCACTCGTACCGGATCCACCCCTTCGCGCTGCGGCAGGGGAGAGGGCGGGGGCGGACTACGGCGTCTCATCACGATCAAGCCTACGCCGGGGCGCTGACAGCGAAAGGGCGAGGCGGCGCTCCGGAAGGGACTTGCGCGCTCCTTGTACACCCAGCGTCGGGATTCCGCGGATGTCCCCGGTTGTACGTGAGGTGATCCAGGAGCCAGCCCCCGCATCAGCCGCCGCAGGAGTGCTGCGATCTCCTTCAGGGGCGCACGTCCTGGTCGTGTACGCATCAGTGTGCGGAAGGGGGCGCCTTCCCCCGTGGGCTTATGGCTGGCACAGTTATAGAACTCGTCCGGATCGTACAAGCGGTCTAGGAGCGGTATGAGCCTCCTGTAGGCCGGGTGCGTGGGGTGATACCTGTGGGCGAGTACAACTGCGGGACAGTCGTTGTCGGCGTTGCGCGTTCCAGCGACGTTGCAGGCACTTCCCGCCGACAGGCATGGCCAACTGGCGGCCGAATTCAGCGAGTTTCCTGGCGAAGGTCCGAGCCGTGTGGGCCGGTTTCGACGGTTCACCTTGCTGCGGCATGTCTACGGCCCGTCCGTGCGCTCCCCCTCGCAGGCGGAACCGAGCAAGCTGCTCGGTCCTGTCGCGGTGCGCAGACCGTGTCCGGCCCATGCCGACTGGCGAACGCGAACACCACTACCCGGAGGACGTCATGAGCGCACCCGGCAAGTGTGTCCAGCTCGCAGCACCAACGGGCCCGAGGCTTCTGCGAGTAGGCGCTTGACCGTGCGGGTCCCCTGACCACCAACGCCGCGAGATCGTGCACAACACGTAGGTCGTGCGGGGGGTCAAGAAGGAGGGTGCGATGTTCCGCCATGTACCAGGCCGCTCATGCACCGACGCTCCCGCATCCGAGCATCCCCGTGCCTCAGGAGGAAGTCATGTCCCCATTCCGCATACCCGAATTCGACATGCCCATCGCGTCCAGTGGTCTCTCACCCGCGATGGACGCGGTCGAGCCCGACATGTGGGCATGGGCCGCCGCCCATCAGCTTGTGCGCGGTGAAGCAATGCGTCGGCATCTGGCCCGTACTCGACCGCAGTGGGCCACCGCGATCTACTTGCCCGGCGCGGACGAAGCCCATCTGCGGGTACCGAACCGGTTCATGATCTGGGCCTTCATCCTCGACGACAACCTCGACGACAGCATCAGTGAGGGACACATCGAGTCCGTCACGTACTTGCTGGACGAACTCGTCGCCGTCTGCCGCAACCTGAACACCCCCGTCACCAACGAAGGACGGGCTCTCAAAGAGATCCTCGACGACCTCTCCCAAGGTCGCACAAGGGCCTGGCGCAACGTTCTGGGGGAATCCGTGGTGCGCTGGCTGAACACCTTCCTGCCAGAAGCCCGCGCGAGCCGGGCGGGCCGCGTCATGACCATCGACGAATACCTGCCCCACCGCCGCAACGGAGTCTGCGAGTTCATTTTCGCCCACCTGCAGGAGTACGTCAGGGACGTCGAACTGCCCAAGGGGGTGCGCGACCTGCCCGCGATGGAACAGGCCCGCAACCTTGCATGTGAATGGACCGGTCTCTACAACGACATCTACTCCGTGGAGAAGGAGGAGTCGGTCGGCTATCTCCACAACGCCGTTCTTGTCGCGCGCACTCACCGCGGCTGTTCCACCCAGGAGGCCGTGGACATCGTCGCTGCCATTACCAATAGCCTCCTCCGCCAATTCCTCGCCGCCTGCGATGCGGCCCCCGCCCAGATCCGCGCCGCCGCCGACTACACCCCCACCGTGCTCGCCCACGCCAGCGATGTGATCGACGGTTACCGGGACCTTGTCCGCGCGAACTACGACTACCACCGAGGCGCCGCCCGCTACAGCGACGTCGCCAAGTACATGCCGGAAGCCATCACCACCAGCGGACTGCGGCCTGACTGGAGCTTCACGCCGACCATCACCCATTCCTGAGTCGGCCCCTGCACCGGTGTGTGTCAACTTAGCGGCTGATCTTGGTGAGTGTGGTCCGAATAGGTTGTCTCGTCCCGCTGATGTCATGTGATGTCGACGGGCCTTGAGCGCGCCCGGTGATCCGAGGCCGGGCCGGCGGTCCCACTGACAGAGGGGAGCGTCGGTCCGGTTCCTCCGACCATGGTCCATCGCGGATGCATGACTGGAGTTACGCCCTCACCCGGGGCGAGGCATGAGAAAGAGGCGGCACCCATGAGGTGCCGCCCCTTCCCGAGCCACAGGGACTACGCCGCCGGCGCCGCCCCCTCCTGCTCCGCCTCGATCCGTGCGTTCCAGTCCCGCTTGGAGGCCTGCCAGCCGTCCTCGTCGTGGCCGAGGCGCCAGTAGCCGGAGATGGACAGGTCCTCTCGAGCCACGCCGCGCTCGACGCGCAGCAGATGACGTAGTTCCTTCACGAAGTGCGCCTCGCCGTGCACGAAGGCGTGCACCCGGCCCTCGGGGAACTCCAGAGTCTGAACCGCCTCGAGCAGTGCCTCGCCGACCCGGCGGGAACCGCGGTGCAGCCAGATCACCTCCACATCGGAGTCGATCTTCTGCTCTTCCTCGGGGCCCGCGATCTCCACGAAGGCGTAGGCCGTGGCGCCGTCGGGCAGTGACTCCAGGGAGCGGGCGATGGCGGGCAGGGCGCTCTCGTCGCCGACCAGCAGATGCCAGTCGGCGTCCGGGTCGGGGGCGTAGGCGCCGCCGGGGCCCATGAAGCGCACGGTCTCGCCGGGCTGGGCGCGCATCGCCCACGGTCCGGCCAGGCCCTCGTCGCCGTGCAGCACGAAGTCCAGTGTCAGCTCACGGTGTTCGGGATCCCAGGCCCGCACGGTGTAAGTCCGCGTCACCGGCCACTGCTCACGCGGCAGTTCCTCGCGGATGCGCTCCAGGTCGAACGGCTCGGGGTAGCTCACCCCGGCGGGCGAGAACAGCATCTTCACGTAATGGTCCGTGCAGGTGTCCGCCGCGAACTCGGCGAGCCCGTCACCGCCCAGCACCACACGCTGCATGTGCGGGGTCAGCCGTTCGGTACGGACGACCTGCGCGGAGTGGGGCTTCCGCGGCTTGCGGGCAGGGCGTAGCGCCATCACTGGCCTCCCTCGTTCCAAGCTTAGGTTTACCTAAGTTAGCACCTCCGTCCGGCGAATGCCGCTATGAACGTTCATGAGAAAGGGGCATGTCGTGCGTACACGGAACGAATTCCCCGCGTCACAAGCCCCATGCGCGCGATCGTGACGCCCCTCACGCCCCCGGCGATCTCACGCCCCCAGCGTCACCAGCAGCCGCTGAAGCGACCCGCCCAACCCCCAGCGCGCCGCCAGCTCGTCCAGCCCCGCCGCGTCCCGGGGAGCGCGCGGCAGTGTGGTGTCGACGTCGGACAGCGGGACGTCCAGCGCGACCCGGACGACCTTCGGCGCGACGGCGACATACGGGCGGGACTCGTCCAGCCGCTTGCGCTGCGAGGGCGTCAGCTTCGCCTTCGGGTCGTCGACCGCCGCCATGATCCCGGCCAGGTCGCCGAACTCCGCCAGCAGCTTCGCCGCCGTCTTCTCCCCGATCCCCGGCACGCCCGGCAGGCCGTCGCTCGGGTCGCCGCGCAGCAGCGCCAGATCCGCGTACCCGCCGCCGTCGACGCCGTACTTCTCACGCAGCCACGCCTCGTCGGTGAGCTGGAGGGTGCCGACGCCCTTGAGGGGGTACAGCACCCGCACCCCGCGCTCGTCGTCCACCAGCTGGTACAGGTCGCGGTCGCCGGTGACGATGTCGACCGGGCCCTTCGCGCGCGCCGTGAACGTGCCGATCACGTCGTCCGCCTCGTACCCCGCGACGCCCACGCGCGCGATGCCGAGCGCGTCCAGGACGGCCTCGATGACCGGTACCTGCGGCGACAGCGTGTCCGGCACCTCCTCCTCGTCCGGTCCCACCTCGTGCTCCTCGGCGACCCGGTGCGCCTTGTAGGAGGGGATCAGCTCGACCCGCCACTCGGGCCGCCAGTCGGCGTCCATGCAGGCCACCAGCGCGTCCGGGCGGTGGTCCTTGACCAGGCGGTCGATGAAGTCGAGGAGCCCGCGCACGGCGTTCACCGGGGTGCCGTCCGGGGCCTTCACGGAGTCCGGGACGCCGAAATAGGCGCGGAAATAGAGCGAGGCGGTGTCGAGGAGCATCAGTCGTCCGGTCACGCCACGCATCATGCCGTACGGCACTGACAGTGGCCCCTCGGTCAGCGGCGCGTTGCCGTCCACGACCACCGCTGTGGCCTGGACCACTTGTGCGTTTGTGTGCGGGGAACCAGGGCAGGCGCGCACCCGGAGCGACGCCCCCTGCGCAACTGTTGCGCCAGTCGCTCCCTTCGTTTGCCGTCGAGACAAGAGGTACCCGTGTCATCCAGGCTTGAGGCCGACCATCTGTACAAGGTGTTCGGCAGACGACCGAACGACGCCGTCGAGCGGCTCCGCAAGGGAGCCGACCGGGAGGAGCTGCGCGCCGACGGCACCACCGCCGCCGTGATCGACGCCTCCTTCACCGTGGAACCCGGCCAGATCTTCGTCGTCATGGGCCTGTCCGGATCGGGCAAGTCCACCCTGCTGCGCATGCTCAACGGGCTCCTGGAGCCGACCGCCGGTCACGTCCGCTTCGACGGCCAGGACCTGACCGCGATCGGCGACCGCGAGCTGCGCGAGGTCCGCGCGAAGAAGATCAGCATGGTCTTCCAGCACTTCGCGCTCTTCCCGCACCGCAGCGTCCTGGAGAACGCCGCCTACGGTCTCGCCGTCCAGGGAGTGCCCCGCGCCGAGCGCGAGAAGCGCGCCGCCGAGGCACTCGAGCTGTGCGGTCTGGGCGGCTGGGAGAAGTCCTGGCCCGACGAGCTGTCCGGTGGCATGCAGCAGCGCGTGGGCCTCGCCCGCGCCCTCGCCACCGACGCCGACCTGCTCCTGATGGACGAGTCCTTCAGCGCGCTCGACCCGCTGATCCGCCGTGACATGCAGGACCAGCTGCTCCAGCTCCAGAAGACCCTGAAGAAGACCATCGTCTTCATCACCCATGACCTCAACGAGGCCATGCGGCTCGGCGACCGCATCGCCGTCATGCGCGACGGCCGTATCGTCCAGACCGGCACCGCCGAGGACATCCTCCTGCGCCCCGCCGACGACTACGTCGCCTCCTTCATCCAGGACGTCGACCGCTCCCGCGTACTGACCGCGGGCTCCCTCATGGACACCTCGGTCACCGCCGACGCCCCCCTGTGCACCTGCGAGACCGCGACCACCGAGACGACCTTCGTGGAACTGTGCGCGATCAGCGCCCGACTGTCGCACCGCGTCACCGTCGTGGACGACGACAACAAGGTCATCGGAGTCGTGCCGAGGCAGCGGCTCGTCGGTTTCCTCGGCGACGAGAGCGCCGATCCCTCGCCCTGCGACAACCCCGAGGGGAAGGTGACCGCCCGTGCCTAGGCTGCGTCTCGGTGACTGGGTCGACTCCGGTGTGGACTGGCTCGTCGCCCACATGGGCTGGCTCTTCGACGCGATCAAGGCGGTCGTCGAGGGCATGTACGACGGCGTCAACGCCGTCCTGACGGCACCCGAGCCCCTGCTCCTCGGCGGCATCCTCGCCGTGCTCGCCTGGTGGCTGCGCGGCCTGGTCCCGGGCGTTCTCGCCTTCGGCGGCTTCGCGCTGATCGACTCCCTCGACCTGTGGGACCGCGCCATGTCGACGCTGGCCCTCGTCCTGGTCGCCACGGTCATCGCCCTGGTGATCTCGGTCCCGCTGGGCATCTGGGCGGCCCGCTCCAAGACGGTCAGCGCGGCCGTACGGCCCGTCCTGGACCTGCTTCAGACGATGCCGTCGATGGTGCTGCTCATCCCGGCCATCCTCTTCTTCGGCCTGGGCACCGCCGCCGGCGTCATCGCCACCCTGATCTTCGCGCTCGCCCCGGGTGTCCGTATGACCGAGCTGGGCATCCGCCAGGTCGACGCGGAGCTGGTCGAGGCCGCCGAGGCGTTCGGCACCACACCACGCGACACCCTGCTGCGCGTCCAGCTGCCGCTCGCGCTGCCCACGATCATGGCCGGCATCAACCAGGTGATCATGCTGAGCCTGTCCATGGTCGTCATCGCTGGCATGGTCGGCACCGGCGGCCTCGGCGGCGCGGTCAACGAGGCCATCGGCCAGCTCGACATCGGCTTCGGCTTCGAGGCGGGCGTCGGCATCGTCGTCCTCGCCATCTACCTGGACCGCATCACCGGCGCGCTCGGCGCGCAGATCTCCCCGCTCGGCCGCCGTGCCGCCGCCAAGGCCCGTGCCGCCGGCGGCGTCAAGGTCTGGAGCCACCGGCCCCGCCCGGTCGTCGCCGTCGCCGGCGTGGCCGCCCTGGCCCTCGTGGCGGGCGGCATGGGCGTCTTCGGCCCCACCTCCGGTACCGCCGCGGCCTCCGCCACGGACGTCGGCAAGGGCAAGGAGATCAAGCTCGGCTACATCCCGTGGGACGAGGGCATCGCCTCCACCTTCCTCTGGAAGGAACTGCTGGAGCAGCGCGGCTTCAAGGTCACCACCAGCCAGTACGCCGCGGGCCCCCTCTATACGGGCCTCGCCACCGGCCAGATCGACTTCGAGACGGACTCCTGGCTGCCCACCACACACGCCGAGTACTGGGAGAAGTACGGCAAGCAGCTGGAGGACCTCGGCTCCTGGTACGGCCCGACCTCCCTGGAGCTCTCCGTCCCCTCGTACGTCAAGGGCGTGGACTCCCTGGAGGACCTCAAGAGCAACGCCTCCAAGTTCAAGGGCAAGATCGTCGGCATCGAGCCGAGCGCCGGGATGATGGGCATGCTCAAGGACAAGGTCCTCAAGGAGTACGGCCTGGAGGGCTCCTACGACGTCGTCGACGGCTCGACGCCCGCGATGCTCGCCGAGCTCAAGCGCGCGTACGCCAAGAAGGAGCCCATCGTCGTCACGCTCTGGTCGCCGCACTGGGCGTACAGCGACTACGACCTGAAGAAGCTCAAGGACCCCAAGGGCGCCTGGGGCAAGGGCGACGGCGTGCACACCCTCGCCCGCAAGGGCTTCGCCGGCGACAACCCCGAGGTCGGCCAGTGGCTGAAGAACTTCTCCATGACCGAGAAGCAGCTCACCGGCCTGGAGTCGCAGATCACCAAGGCCGGCAAGGGCAAGGAGCAGGACGCCGTCCGCACCTGGCTGAAGCAGAACCCCGGTCTGCTGGACAAGTGGGCCCCGATCGACGCGTCGGACCTCAAGAACCAGGCGGCCGGGTGACCTGACGGACCCGGACCGCCGCCCGAGGGGCGGGTCACGCCGTACGTTTTTCCCCTCCGTACGGCATGGCCCGCCCCTCGCGGCATGTCCGCATAGTCACCCGGCATGCCTACGAAAAGGATCCGGCCAACCACGCAGCGCTATCCCACCGCCCGAGCCGCCTCATGCGAACTCCCCCCGACCGGCACCGACTTCCCGCTCCCGCCACCACTCTGACCAGGCCCGCCCGCAGGAGCGAAGCCGGGAACACCGGGGAGCGCCCGAGCATTGAACAGAACAGCGGCTCTCGCGTACTGAGCGGCAGTCAGGGGCGCCATGGGGGCGCCCTGCGGGTGCGGGGTGCCGATCCGCTGGCGCGAACCCGTGGGTCGCACTTCCCCCAAGGTGTCGTCGATGTGACGGGCGCATGAAACGGTTTGCCGAACATGCGTAGGGTGCAGAGAACTCAACAGAAGGTGTGCGCCGGACGACGGGCGCGAGGACAGTGGACCGACGAGCGAAGGAGGGAGCCGGAGCGATGGGCGACCACAAAGAACAGCCCCTTCGGGTGGGTGCGGCCGTGCGGCGGCGACGCCGTGCGCTGGACCTCACCCTCGCCGTCGTGGCCGAGCGCAGCGGCCTGTCGGTGCCCTTCCTGAGCCAGGTCGAGAACGACCGGGCGCGCCCCAGCCGAAGCTCCCTGGAGAAGGTCGCCGACGCCTTGCGCACGACCGCCGTGGAGCTTCTCGCCGCCGCCGACCCGGCATGCAGCGTCGACGTGGTGCGCGCCGAAGGGAACGAGTTGGGACCCGAACCGCGGGTGCGTTCGCTGGTGCGCGGTCATCACCAGATGCACGCCTCGGAGTTCACCGGCGACCATGACGCCGGCCGTGAATTCCAGTACCGCAACGACCAGTTGATGTACGTCGCCGACGGCGCCGTGGAGATCGAGGCGGAGGGCCGCGCCTATCGCCTGGGCCGCGGGGACTCCCTGTACCTCACCGGCGGGGTGCGGCACCGCTGGCGGGCGACCGTGCCGGACACGCGCGTGGTCGTCGTCGCGGTCGCGGAGCACATCGAGGCGGTCCGGAACCGGCCTGGGCGCTGATGCGCGTCGTCTCCCTGGTGCCGTCGTTGACCGAGGCCGTCGCGGACCTCGGTGTGCTGGTCGGCGCGACGGACTGGTGCAGCCACCCGGCCGACCTGGACGTCACGCGCGTGGGCGGCACCAAGAACCCGAAGGTGGACCGCGTCCTCGCCCTCGCCCCCGACCTGGTGATCGCCAACGAGGAGGAGAACCGCGAGCCCGACCTCGCCGCCCTGCGCGCGGCCGGCGTCGACGTCCTGGTGACGGAGGTGCGGGACGTGCCGCAGGCCTTCGGTGAACTCGCGCGTGTCCTGGAGGCCTGCGGGGTGACCGCACGCCCGCGCTGGCTGGACGAGGCGGAGGACGCCTGGTCGTCGCCGGCCCCGGACCGCCGTACGACAGCCGTCGTGCCGATCTGGCGCCGCCCGTGGATGGTGCTGGGCCGCGACACCTTCGCGGGCGACGTGCTGGCCCGCCTGGGCGTGGACCACGTCTACACCACGCACGAGGACCGCTACCCCCGTATACCCCTGGACGACCTGCGGGAGGCGGCCCCCGACCTCGTCGTCCTCCCCGACGAGCCGTACCGCTTCACCGCCGACGACGGCCCGGAAGCCTTCCCCGGACTGCCCTGCGCGCTGGTCAGCGGGCGGCACCTGACGTGGTACGGCCCGTCACTTGCCGAGGCACCACGGGTACTGACGGCGGCCCTGCGAGCAGCGCACCGCTGAACAGCCCCCGGGTGGTGTGTACGGCGGCGACACCCCAGGCCGCGACGAGGACGACGTACAGCCCGACGGCGAGCCCTTCGTAGACGACGAGCCCGGTGTGCCGGGCCAGCGCCGTGGCACCGGTGACACAGGTGCCGACGGGAAAGGTGAACGCCCACCAGGTCATCGCGAACCCCATGCCGTGCCGGCGGGCCCGCAGGACATGGGCGGTGGCGAGCCCGAACCACAGCAGCGCGAAACCCATGACGGGGACGCCGTACAGCACGGCCAGCATCCCGAAGCCCTCGCTGTACGGCGCCGGGACCACGCCCGGCGCGACGTCCGCGAAGACGCCGACCGCGGTGGTGGACTGGCCGAGCGGCCCCAGCACGAGAAACAGCGACGGGGTGAGGACGAGGGGCAGCGGCCCGCCCGTGATCAGCCGGGCGAACACCAGGGGCAGCATCAGCAGCGTCGCGAGCAGACTCAGCCCGAACATCGCGACACAGGCCAGCAGCAGCGTCTCCCGGGCCTGCCCCGCCGGCAGATGCGGCACGAGCAGCGGCCCTAGCGCCGCGGACACCATGGGCGCGACCAGCGGCAGCAGCCAGACGGGCGTGGCCTCGGACGGCTCGACGCGATGGCGTACGGCCATGAGGTACGGGACGGCGACGGCGGCCGCCAGCCCGATGGCCGTCCCCGCGGCGAACAGCACGGCGTCCAGAGCGACCGCCGCCGAGGTCCCGATCCAGTCCCTGCCGACGACGAGGGCACCGCCGCCGACGGCCAGCAGGGCCATGGACAGACAGCCGTAGAAGGGCGCCATGGCCGGGTCGAGGAGGTGGGCGCGGGCCTGGTCGCGGTGGTGCGACCAGTGCGCGGCGCGGGCGCCGAGCAGCGTGACGAGCAGGGCGAGGGACAGGGCCCACACGGCGGCGCAGACGGTGCGCAGACCGGGGAGGTGGAGCGGCAGTCCGGCGCCGGCGGTGGCCACGGCGGCTGTGCCCATGACGGCGGCGTACCAGTTGGGTCCGAGGTGACGGACGCCCAGGCGGCGGGTTGGCCCGAGGTGACGGGCTGCGGTGACCATGTGTCCAGCGTCGCTTCGCGGATTCCCTCCCACCAGGGAGTTTGCCTCTATGGCGACATAAACTGAACTTATGACAGAGGTGGCGGAGGGGCAGTTTCGCGCGGGGTCCTTGTCACACCGCGTCCCGGAGCTCGGCGCGCTGGAACTGCTGCTCGCGGTGGCGCGGCTCGGCAGTCTCGGCGGGGCGGCGCGTGAGCTGGGGATCACCCAGCCCGCGGCGAGCAGCCGGATCCGGTCGATGGAGCGGCAGTTGGGGGTGGCGCTGGTCGATCGCTCACCACGGGGTTCGCGGCTGACGGACGCCGGGGCGCTGGTGACGGACTGGGCGCGGCGGATCGTGGAGGCGGCGGAGGCGTTCGACGCGGGGGCGCAGGCGCTGCGGGACCGGCGGGACTCGCGGCTGCGGGTGGCGGCGAGCATGACGATCGCGGAGTATCTGCTGCCGGGTTGGCTGCTTGCCCTGCGGGCGCAGCGGCCGGATACGGCGGTGTCGTTGCTGGCCGGGAACTCGGCGGCGGTGGCGGAGCGGTTGCTGGCCGACGAGGCGGATCTCGGGTTCGTGGAGGGGGTGTCGGTGCCTACGGGGCTGGACTCCGTGGTCATCGCCCACGACAACCTGATCGTGGTGACGGCGCCGGGGCATGTGTGGGCGCGTCGGCGGCGGGCGCTGTCGGGGGCGGAGCTGGCGGCCACGCCGCTGATCCTGCGGGAGGAGGGGTCCGGGACTCGGCAGGTGCTGGATTCGGCGCTGGGGGGTCTGGCGCGGCCGCTGATCGAGCTGTCCTCGACGACCGCGGTCAAGGCCGCGGCGGTGGGTGGGGCCGGGCCGGCGGTGCTGAGTGAGCTGGCGGTGGGGGAGGAGCTGTCGATGCGGCGGCTGGTGAGCGTGCCGCTGGCCGACGTGTCGCTGGCGCGGGATCTGCGGGCGGTGTGGCCTACGGGGCATCGGCCGGTGGGGCCTGCGCGGGATCTGTTGGCGTTGACGCGGGGGTGAGGCTGGTTTTTCTCGCCCCCGCCGCCCCTACCCATTCCCGTCCCCCGGGGGCTGCCGCCCCCGGACCCCCGCATCGGCCCTGAACGGGCCTCGTCCTCAAACGCCGGACGGGCTGAAAAGCCTCACCCGCCGTCGCGAGCTGAGAAACCCGGCCTCAGCCACCAGCCGCCCGCACCAACCCCCGCACAACCCGCAAATCCTCCCCCATCTCCGGATGCCACTGCACCCCCAACACCCACCCCGCCGAAGGCAGTTCCACCGCCTCCACGGTCCCGTCCACCGCGTACGCCGACGCGACGAGCCCCTCACCCAACCGGTCCACGGCCTGATGGTGATAGGTCGGCACGGACGACTCCTCCGGGACGAGACCGGCGTACAGACTCCCCGGCACCGGCTTCACGGTATGGCTGCCGAACACCCCGACGACCTCCGCGTGCCCGTCGATGTGCTGAACGAGCGTCCCCCCGAGGGCGACGTTCAGCAGCTGCATCCCCCGGCAGATCCCCAGCAACGGCACCCCCGCGTCGAGTGCCGCGTCGATGAGCGCCAGCTCCCACGCGTCCCGCTCCCGCGCCGCAGGCCCCGTACGAGGCTCCCGCTCCGCGCCGTACCGGACCGGCTCGACGTCGGGGCCGCCGGCGATGACCAGCCCGTCCAGCCGGGCGACGGCCGCCGCGGCATGGGCCGGGTCGTCCGGCGGCAGCATCGCGGCCAGGCCGCCCGCCCGCTGCACCAGCCGCGGATAGCCGGCCGGCAGCAGCGCCGCGTCCAGCTCCCACACGCCCCAGCGCGCACCGGACTCCAGATAGGTGCTGACCCCGATCAGCGGCCTGGCCACAGCGACTCCCTCACTCTCGAAACGTTCAGTCCCGTGCCAACTCTGCCTCGGCCGCCGCCAGCGCCGCGAACTCCTCCTCGGGAGCCTTGGCCACCAGATGCTTACGGCTGTAGAGGCCGAAGTAGGCGATCGCCACGACGTACACCACCAGCGCGATCACCGCCGCTGTCACATCCACCAGGAACGTGGCCACCAGCGCCGCGCACGCCAGCACCAGCGCCACCGACGAGGTCAGCACCCCGCCCGGCGTGCGGTACGGCCGATCGAGGTCCGGCTCCCGGCGGCGCAGCACGATGTGCGACAGGGACATCAGGGCGTAGGAGATGGTCGCGCCGAAGACGGCGATGTTCAGCATCCGCGCGCCGTTGCCGGAGGCCGCCGCCAGTACGAAGCCGATCGTGCCGGGCACCAGCAGGCCCAGGTACGGCGCCTTGCGGCTGCTGGTGAGGGAGAGGAAGCGGGGCAGGTAACCCGCTCGGGACAGGGCGAACAGCTGGCGCGAGCCGGCGTAGATCAGGGAGAAGAACGACGCCACCAGGCCCGCGAGGCCCGCGTAGTTCACGATCCGGCTCAGGGTCGTGGCCTTCCCGTCCGGCTGGAGCGCCTCCACCAGCGGGTTGCCCGCCTCCTGCACCGCCGCCGAGCCGCGCGCTCCCGCCGCCGCGAAGAAGGTCACCACGGCCAGGACGACCAGGACGGCCATCGACCAGCGGATCGCCTTGGGCAGGGTGCGCGCCGGGTCCCTGGTCTCCTCGGCCGCCAGCGGTACGCCTTCGACGCCGAGGAAGAACCACATGCCGAAGGGGAACGCCGCCCAGATGCCGAGCAGACCGAAGGGCAGCCAGGAGTTCGAGCCCGCCGCCGACGTGTCGACCGGGATGTCGTCCAGCGAACCGAAGGAGAACTCCGGCAGCGCCGCCAGCGCGAACACGATCAGGGCCACGACCGCGATGCCGGTGACCACGAAGCTGAAGCGCAGCGCCTCGCCCACGCCCCACAGGTGGATGCCGAGGAAGATGACGAAGCAGACCAGGTACACCGGCCAGCCCGACTCCAGGCCGAAGAGCCCCAGCGACTCGACGTAGTCGCCGATGAAGATGACGATCGCGGCGGGCGCGAGGACGTACTCGATGAGGATCGCCGTACCGGTGAGGAAGCCGCCCCACGGGCCGAGGGCGCGGCGGGCGAAGCCGTAGCCGCCGCCCGCCGTCGGCAGGATCGAGGACAGCTCGGCCAGGGCGAAGACCATGCAGGCGTACATGGTGCCCATGAGGACCATGGCGATCGCCAGGCCGCCGAAGCCGCCCTCGGCCAGACCGAAGTTCCAGCCGGAGTAGTCGCCGGAGACGACGTACGCGACGCCGAGTCCGGTCAGCAGCACCCAGCCGGCGCTGCCGCGGCGCAGGGCTCTGCGCTGAAGATAGTCGTCCGCCTCCGGGGCGGCGGGTGGTGTGTTCGTGGATTCCAGGGACAAGGCCAACTCCCCACGTGCGGTGGACACCGGGCGGTTCCGGGCACGGTGGGGTGGGTCGACCGGGCTCCGGTTCAATGGAATGGATGCATACCTTTGCCGGGTCGGTCGCTGGAACGCAATACCCTTGCGTTAATCGCCGGTAAATCCACCCGCACCGGGGACCGGGCGCCGCTCAGCCGAGGAAGCCCCGCAGCAGCGCCGCCGTACCGCCGCAGTGCTCGCGCATGATCTCCCGCGCGCACTCCGCGTTCCCCTCGATCACGGCCTCCACCAGCGCGCTGTGCTGGCGCTGCGAGTGCTCCAGGTTGCGGACCAGGAGCGGGATGCAGTCGAGCAGGTCGTTCACGGTCGCGCGTACGGCCGCGTACTGGGCGGTCAGGGAGGGGGAGCCGGACAGCTCGGCGAGGGTCAGATGCAGCAGCGTGTCCAGGCGGCGGTACTCGGCGAGCGGGGCGTCGTGTGTGCGGGCCAGCGCCTCGCGCAGCCGGTCCGCCTGCTCCTCGTCAAGGCCGTGCGCCGCGCACAGCCCGGCCGCGCCCACCTCGAGGACCTCACGGAAGCGCAGCGTGTCCTCGACGTCGACGTCCTTCAGGCGGCGGCGCAGCTCCTCCTCGCCGGGGGTGACGGGGCGCGGCAGGACGAACGTTCCGCCGTAGCGGCCGCGCCGCGACTCCACCAGGCCCTGGTCCTGGAGCACCTTCAGCACCTCGCGCAGCGTCACCCGGCTGATCCCCAGCCGGTCGGCCAGCTCCCGCTCGGCGGGCAGCCGCTCGCCGCCCGGCACCAGGCCGAGCCGGACGACCTGGAGGATCTGCTCCAGGGCCTCCTCGAAGCCGTTGCCGGCCCGCACCGGCCGCAGCACCGAGGTGAGCCGGTCGTCATCGGCACCGGGCGGCCCAGGCATCCCAGGCGTCCCCGGCATTCCAGATGTCCCCGGCGCCCCCGCCGTCCCCGCTGTCCCATGCTCCTCGGGCGCCCCCTGCTCCGTGCCCGTCTGCGACATATGGTCGGACCCCCTTCCCAATCAATGGTCCTGCGCAATACCTTATGGCTCCCGGCTGACCGAAGTAGCCGAATGGAGGCTCTCCCGTGGCAGACCGCACACCCCCGCTGAGCGTCGAGGAGCTGCACGCCCTCGTCGCCGGCGGTGAGATCGACACTGTCGTCCTGGCGTTCCCCGATATGCAAGGGCGGCTCCAGGGCAAGCGGTTCGCCGCCCGCTTCTTCCTCGACGAGGTCCTCCATCACGGCACCGAGGGCTGCAACTACCTCCTCGCCGTCGACACCGAGATGAACACCGTCGAGGGCTACGCCATGTCCTCCTGGGACCGCGGCTACGGCGACTTCGCCATGCACCCCGACCTGGCCACCCTGCGCCGCGTCCCGTGGAACGACGGCACCGCCATGCTGATCGCCGACCTCGCCTGGAACGACGGCTCCCCGGTGGTCGCCGCCCCGCGCCAGATCCTGCGCCGCCAGCTGGAGCGCCTCGCCGAGCACGGGTACACCGCGAACGTCGGCACCGAGCTGGAGTTCATCGTCTTCAAGGACACCTACGAGCAGGCGTGGGACGCCAACTACCGAGGGCTGACCCCGGCGAACCAGTACAACATCGACTACTCGGTGCTCGGGACGGGCCGGATCGAGCCCCTTCTCCGCCGTATCCGCAACGACATGGCGGGCGCCGGCCTCACCGTCGAGTCCGCCAAGGGCGAGTGCAACCCCGGTCAGCACGAGATCGCCTTCAAGTACGACGACGCCCTGGTCACCTGCGACCAGCACGCCATCTACAAGACCGGCACCAAGGAGATCGCCGCCCAGGAGGGCGTCTCGATCACCTTCATGGCCAAGTACAACGAGCGCGAGGGCAACTCCTGTCACATCCACCTCTCCCTCGCGGACGCCGCCGGCAACAACGCGATGGCGGGGGAGGGGGAAGGCGGCATGTCCGACGTCATGCGGCACTTCCTCGCCGGGCAGCTGGCCGCCCTGCGTGACTTCTCGCTCCTCTACGCCCCCAACATCAACTCCTACAAGCGGTTCCAGCCAGGCTCCTTCGCCCCGACCGCCGTCGCCTGGGGTTACGACAACCGCACCTGCGCCCTGCGCGTCGTCGGCCACGGCCGCTCGATGCGCTTCGAGAACCGGCTCCCCGGCGGCGACGTCAACCCGCACCTCGCGGTGGCCGGTCTGGTGGCCGCCGGCCTCTACGGCATCGAGCAGAAGCTGGAGCTGCCCGAGCCCTGCCCCGGCAACGCCTACGCCGCCGACTTCGAGCACGTCCCGACGACCCTGCGCGAGGCCGCCGAACTCTGGGAGACCAGCCCCATCGCCAAGGCCGCCTTCGGCGACGAGGTCGTCGCCCACTACCGCAACATGGCGCGCGTCGAGCTCGAGGCCTTCGACGCCGCGGTGACCGACTGGGAGCTGCGCCGCTCCTTCGAACGCATGTGAGGCCCTGAGTGTCCGACCAGCTCCAGGTACTGAATCCGGCCACCGAAGAGGTCGTCGCCACCGTGCCCGCCGCGTCGGCGGCCGACGTGGACGCCGCCGTCGTACGCGCCACGAAGGCCCAGTCGGCGTGGGCCGCGCTCGCACCCGGCGAACGCGCACGCCTGCTGCGCCGGTTCGCCGTCGCCGTCGACGAACACCTCGAAGAACTCGCCCAGTTGGAGGTCCGCGAGGCCGGGCACACCGTCGGCAACGCCCGCTGGGAGGCGGGCAACGTCCGCGATCTGCTCGACTACGCGGCCGGGGGAGTGGAGCGGCTGACCGGGCACCAGATCCCGGTCCCCGGCGGCCTGAACGTCACCATCCTCGAACCGCTCGGCGTGGTCGGGGTCATCGCCCCCTGGAACTTCCCGATGCCGATCGCCGCTTGGGGCACCGCCCCCGCGCTCGCGGCCGGCAACGCGGTTCTCCTCAAGCCCGCCGAGACGACCCCGCTGACGGCTCTGCGACTGGCGGAGCTGGCGTTGGAGGCCGGCCTTCCGGAGGGCCTGTTCCAGGTGCTCCCCGGCCACGGACCCGTCGCGGGCAACGCGCTGGTCGAGCACCCGGGCGTCGCGAAGGTCGTCTTCACCGGGTCAACCGCCGTGGGCAAACAGGTGTTGGCGAAGGGCTCGGCGCTCCTCAAGCGCGTCACCCTCGAACTCGGCGGCAAGAGCCCCAACATCGTCTTCGCCGACGCGGATATCGAGGCCGCCGCCGCAGCGGCTCCCATGTCCTTCCTCGACAACTCCGGCCAGGACTGCTGCGCCCGCACCCGCATCCTCGTCCAGCGCTCCGCCTACGACCGGTTCCTGGAACTGCTGGCCCCCGCGATCGAGGCGGTCACGGTCGGCGACCCGGCCGACGAGACCACCGACATGGGCCCGCTGATCTCCAGGTCCCAGCTGGAACGCGTCCGTTCGTACGTCGGCGACGACCTGGCGGGCATCCGCGGCAAGGCTCCCGAGGGCCCCGGCTTCTGGTTCCCGCCCACCGTCCTCACCGGCGTCGACCCGCACGCGCGCGTGGCCGTCGAGGAGGTCTTCGGCCCCGTCGCCGTGGTCCTCCCCTTCGAGGACGAGGCCGACGCGATCCGGCTGGCCAACGGCACCGACTACGGCCTCTCCGGCTCCATCTGGACCCGCGACGTCGGCCGCGCCCTGCGCCTCTCCCAGGCCGTACGGGCTGGCAACCTGTCCGTCAACTCCCACTCCAGCGTCCGCTACTGGACCCCGTTCGGCGGCTTCAAGCAGTCCGGCATCGGACGTGAGCTGGGCCCGGACGCCCTGACCGCCTTCACCGAAACCAAGAACGTCTTCATCAGCACGGAGGGCCCCGCACAGTGAGCGCAGAGAACATGTGCCGTCGACTCGTCGGTCGTACGGCCGTCATCACCGGCGCCGGCAGCGGCATCGGTCTCGCCACCGCCCGCCGGCTCGCCTCGGAGGGCGCCCACGTCGTCTGCGGCGACGTCGACGAGCAGCGCGGCAAGGCGGCCGCCGAGGAGGTGGGCGGGATCTTCGTGAAGGTCGACGTCACCGACGCCGAGCAGGTCGAGGCGCTGTTCAAGACGGCGTTCGACACCTACGGCAGCGTAGACATCGCCTTCAACAACGCCGGCATCTCACCGCCCGACGACGACTCCATCCTGGAGACCGGCCTGGAGGCCTGGAAGCGCGTCCAGGAGGTCAACCTCACCTCCGTCTACCTGTGCTGCAAGGCCGCCATCCCCTACATGCGGCAGCAGGGCAAGGGCTCCATCATCAACACGGCGTCGTTCGTGGCGAGGATGGGCGCCGCCACGAGTCAGATCTCGTACACGGCCTCCAAGGGCGGCGTGCTCGCCATGTCCCGCGAGCTGGGCGTGCAGTTCGCCCGCGACGGCATCCGGGTCAACGCCCTGTGCCCGGGACCGGTCAACACCCCGCTGCTCCAGGAGCTGTTCGCCAAGGACCCGGAGCGGGCCGCACGCCGGCTCGTGCACATCCCGGTCGGTCGCTTCGCCGAGGCCGAGGAGATCGCCAGTGCGGTCGCGTTCCTGGCCAGCGACGACTCCTCCTTCGTGAACGCCACCGACTTCCTGGTCGACGGCGGAATCTCGGGGGCGTACGTCACGCCGCTGTAGGCCGCTCTACAGTTTCCGGAATGAGCATGACGCCCTCGCCCGGCTGGTACCGCGACCCGTCCGGCCCGCACCTGGAACGCTGGTGGGACGGCACGGCCTGGACCGAGCACCGGCGTGCACCCGAGGACACGGCTCCGCCCGCGCCCGGTCCTCAGGCCCACGGGTCCCCGGCGACCGTGCAGTTGACGCCCGGGCCACCGTCCGCGGGCGGTGGTTCCGGGCGGGCGACCAAGGTTGTCGCCCTGATCGCCGCGGGGGCCGTCCTGCTCACGGCGATCGTCACCGGCGTGATCGTCCTCGGCAACGACGACGGGGGCGAGGAGCCGGACACCGCGCCCACGCTCGCCGCCACGGAGCCGGTGGACCGCGAGTCGGCCTCCGACACCCCCACCCCTTCGGAGACGACGCCCGAGCCCTCCGTCGACGACGACGCCGTCGTGACCGACCAGCTCAACGGCATCACCCTGCCGCTGCTCGACGGCTGGGTCAGGCCGCAGACCTTCACCGAGGCCGACATCCTCATGACCACCGACGGCACCTACGAATGCCCCGCCGACTTCGGCTCCTGCCGGCACGGCAAGGTCCTCTCGCACACGGCCACCGAGGACGACGGGACGACCCCCGAGGCCATCGCCAAGTCGGACATCCAGGACGCGGCGGGCGACGCCTACGACCGCGACCTCGTCGGCCGGCGCCCCTTCGGTGGCATCGACTCCCACAAGGTCCTCGGATCCGGCCCGGTCTCGGTGGCGGGCCGCGCCGGATACTTCGTGCGCTGGCAGGTCACGACGGCCGAGGGACCGGGCGGCTACGTCCAGTCGCTCGTCTTCCCGGCCGGCGGCGGCACCGAGTCGCCGGTCGTCGTCCGCTATGTCTTCGACGCCGGCGAGGACGGGCCGCCGCTGGCCGACATGGACCGCTTCACCCAGGGCATCCGGTCCACCCGCTGAGCCGCTCCGGCTACAGGAACGTATGGCCCTCGCCGCGATACGTCGGCACCGTCGCCGTCACCGCGTCGCCCTCGACGAGATGCAGCGCCTCGAACCGCTCGCACAGCTCACCGGCCTTCGCGTGCCGGAACCACACCTTGTCGCCGATCAGCAGATCGTCGGCGGGGGAGCCCAACAGCGGCGTCTGCACCTCGCCGGGCCCCTCCTGCGGGTCGTACCGCAACCCCTCCGGCAGATACGGCACCGGCAGCCGGTCGGGCCCCGGCGCGCCCGACGCCGGATAGCCGCCGCCGAGGACGGTCACCGCCCCGACGCCCGGGCGGCGCACCACCGGCTGGGCGAACAGGGCCGCCGGACGCCCGCTGAAGGACGTGTAGTTGTCGAACAGTCGCGGTACATACAGCCCCGACCCGGCCCCGATCTCGGTCACCGCGTCCTCGGCGGCCGTGAACTGCACACTGCCGGTCCCGCCGCCGTTGACGAACTCCAGCTCCGGCACCACGGCCCGCACCGCCCGCACCACCTCGGCCCGCCGCTCGGCGAGCTCCCGGCGGGCGGTGGCCTGCATCAGCCGTACGGCACGCGACCGCAGGGGGCGTCCCGCCACCGAGTCACCGACCCCGGCGATATGCCCCTCGTACGCCATGATCCCGACGAGCCGGAACCCCGGCCGCCGGGCGACGGTCCGTGCCAGGTCGGCGACCTGGGCGGGGGAGTGCAGTGGCGAACGCCGGGCGCCGACCCGTACCCGTCCCCCGAGCAGCTTCAGCGAGGTGTCCAACTCCAGGCAGACCCGGACCACTTCCCGGCCACCGCCCCGCGCCCCGTCGATCAGCCGCAGCTGCGCCGGGTCGTCGATCATCACGGTGACGGCGGAGGCGAGCTTGGGGTCACCGGTCAGCTCCGCGAACCCGGCGCGGTCGGCCGACGGATAGGCGAGCAGCACATCTTCGAACCCGGAGCGCGCCAGCCACAGCGACTCGGCGAGCGTGAAGGACATGATGCCCGCGAAGCCGTCCCTCGCGAGGACCCGCTCCAGCAGGGCCCGGCAGCGTACGGACTTGCTGGCGACCCGGATCGGCTTCCCTCCGGCCCGCCGGACGAGATCGTCCGCGTTGGCGTCGAAGGCGTTCAGATCCACGATCGCGAGAGGGGCTTCGAGATGGGCGGTGGCCCGGTCGTAACGGGCCCGGTCAGCGGCGCGCGCAGTCATGAACGCAGCCTGCCAGACGGGATTACCGCAGGGTAGGGGGACGTTCCGGGCAGATGTGTGCGAGGTCCTGGACTGGTTCCCGTTCCCGCAGGTTCAACCCGTAGAGTGACGCGCACGCATGGGAGGACGTCCCCGGTCGCACGCGCGCGCCGGGATGACGCTCCCTCGGTGCGGGTATGCGTGCCTGATCGGAGGAGTCCGCGCCGGGCGGGGCGCAGACGGAGGACGGGACGGCGGCCCGCGTACGAGGACGGGCCCGGGGACAAGGAAACGGGGGGTGCATGAGCACGGAAGCGCGGCGCGCCCCCATCCCCCCACGCCCCACCACGCCCCCTCCGCCCACCGTCCCGCCCCGCCCCACGACACCACCCAGACCCGCGGAGCCGCCGCACACCGGCGACGGACGCGACGAGACGACGGGTGAGAGCGGGCGAACGGAGGGTTCGGTGCCAGGCGGTGTCGGCATGCGCCCGGCCTCCACCGACCCGTCGTCGAACGGACACGGCACCACGGCGGGCGTCCCGCCGACCGCCCGCCCCTCGACGACGCCCCCACCCCCCTCCGACACCGAACCCCAACCGAGCGTGCGCATCCCGTCTCCCGCAACCGGCGGCCCCGACTCCCCACCCCCACCCCGAGCCTCGGCCCGCTTCCCGGACACACCACCCATGGCAGGCCGTACGGACATCGCCCCGGGCCCGCAGGGCACGGGAGGCCGACCGGACCCTGAAACCAACGGCACGCGACGCCCCGAGCCCACGGGGCAGCCACGCCCCGAGCCCACCGGCCGGACCGCACCCGCCGCCACACCGGCGCGTCCTGCCGACCGCCCCTCGGCACCCCGCCGCACCGGCGCCCCCGCCGAGACGGCCGCGGAGACGACGTTCCGCCTCCGCCCGATCCGCGACGCCGCGCCCGCCCAACCCGCTACCGCCGCCCCCGGCGACCCCACCCACCACGTCCGCTCCGCGCCTCTCCCCCCGATGCGTCCCATGCCGGCGCCCTCGGCCGGAAACGGGCATGGAGCGTCCGACCCCGCGTTCTCGCCGGACCCGTCCCTCTCCTGGAGCGCCCCGGTGGCGCCGGGGTCCGGGCGGCCCGTCGTGTCGTTCGGGGAGCCCGAGGGGTACGACGAGCAGGCGCGGCCGCGTCCCCTCGGGATGCGGTTGCGGCCCCGGATCGCCGTGGCCGCCGCCTGTGTCGTGCTCGGGATCGGGCTGATCGGCGGTGCCGTGACCGGGAGTTGGCTGGTCGGCGAGCCCGGTGGCGACAGTGCGCAGGACACCTTCGCGGCAGCCGGCACCCTGTGGCACAGCGTTCCCGTCGACCAGCTTTTCCCGCCCACCGTGAGCGGGAGGGGCGCCGGTCCCGGCGGGGCCGACCGCACCTGGACACGGATCGCCGTCGCACCCGACAGCGGCTGCGCGGGCGCCTTCGACCCGCTCCTGCGCAAGGCCCTCGCCCCCGTCGGCTGCGAGCGAGTCCTGCGCGCCACCTACATCGACGCCACCCAGAGCCACGTCACCACCGTCGGCCTGCTCTTCACCAAGGCCGACGCCACCGCTATGCGCTCGCTCGACGCCCGGTTCGGCAAGGAGGGCCTCGACCGCCGTACGGACCTCATGCCGCGTCCGTACGCGGCCAAGGGCACCCAGGCGGCCGCGTTCGGCGACGAGCAGCGCGCCTCCTGGACCATCTCCGTGCTCACCGACGCCCCGGTCGTCGTCTTCGCCGTCTCCGGCTGGGCCGACCACCGTACGGTCGACGACCCCCAGCCCGCCGAGGAGGCCATGGACCCCGGCGCCACCACGGCCGTCGCCCAGTCCGGCCTCGGCCATGAGGCACAGGGCCTCGCCGACCGCATCGAACGCGCCCTGCGCAAGAACGTCGGCCCGTCCAGGGAGCAGTCGTCATGAAGACCTCTCTGCCCCGCCGCACCGCCCCCCTCGCCGTCCTCCTCGGTGCCTGTCTCGCCCTCCTGCCACCCACCACCGCGCACGCCGACTCCATCCGTGCCCAGCAGTGGGCCCTGGAGGCCATGCACACCCAGGAGGCGTGGCAGACCACCAAGGGCAAGGGCGTCACCGTCGCCGTCCTCGACACCGGCGTCGAGTCCGACCACCCCGACCTCGCGGGCAACGTCCTCGAAGGCAAGGACATGGTCGGCTTCGGAGCCGAGCGCGGCGACCGCGCCTGGGCCCGGCACGGCACCGCGATGGCCGGGATAATCGCCGGTCACGGACACGGCGTGGGACGCGGCGACGGCGTCATGGGCATCGCCCCCGAGGCGAAGATCCTCCCCGTCCGCGTCATCCTGGAGGACGGCGACCCCGCCCGCGCCAAGGCCCGCAGCACCCGCGGCAACGCCCTCGCCGAAGGCATCCGCTGGGCCGCCGACCACGGCGCCGACGTCATCAACCTCTCCCTCGGCGACGACTCCAAGTCCGCGCACCCCGAGGCCGGCGAGGACGAGGCCGTGCAGTACGCCCTGAAGAAGGGATCCGTCGTCGTCGCCTCGGCGGGCAACGGCGGCGAGAAGGGCGACCACATCTCCTACCCGGCCGCCTACCCGGGTGTCATCGCCGCGACCGCCGTCGACCGCTACGGCACCCGCGCCTCCTTCTCCACCCGCCGCTGGTACGCCACGGTCGCCGCCCCCGGCGACAAGGTCGTCATCGCCGACCCCGACCACAAGTACTACGAGGGCTGGGGCACCAGCGCCGCCGCCGCCTTCGTCTCCGGCGCGGTGGCCCTGGTCAAGGCCGCCCACCCGGGCCTGACCCCGGCCCAGATCAAGAAGCTCCTGGAGGACACGGCCCGCAACGCCCCCGCCGACGGCCGCGACGACTCCCGCGGCTACGGCTTCATCGACCCGGCCGCGGCCATCAAGAAGGCCTCCGGCATGAAGCCGACGGACCTGAAGGCGGCGGCATACGGCGAGGAGTACTTCGGCTCGGGCCCCGACGCCGCCGCGGCGCAGGGCGACTCGTCGGGCTGGACCGCCTGGCTCGCGGGCGGCGCCGGCGTCCTGCTGCTGGTGTCGGCGGTCGTGGTGTGGCGGGGCCGCCGAGGCCGCTTCGGCTTCTAGCGGGCGGCTCGCGGCTACGACGACGCCGTGACGGACACCGAAGCGTCAGCGGTGGCGTCCTCCTCGCCGAACACCGACACCGCCGCCACGGCTGCGGTCTCCACCAGCGAAATCCCCTTGGCCTGGGTGGAGTTGCCGTCCGACAGTACGGCCAGCAGCAGGTCCCTCCCGTCGACCGTCACCCGCCCGATGCTGTTGATGTCCCACAATCCCGTCGCCGTACGCGGCAACCAGCCGTTCTTCAGCGCCCACCCCTCGCCGTCCCCGGCCGCCGACACCCCCCACCGCTGCCCCTCGGCGATCCGCCCCATCAGCCCGCGCAGATACCCCCGCGAAGCCTCACTCAGCTCCGAGTCCGCCCCGAACACCTGCCGCAGCAGCCGGAGTTGATCGGCGGCCGTGGTCTGCGTCAGCCCCCACAGCATCCCGTTGCCGCCCTCGGTCCCGGTGAGCCCGAACCGCTCGTTCGCGGCGTCCAGCCCCTCCGCCCCGCCGATCGTCCGCCACAGCGCCGACGCGGAGGCGTTGTCGCTGTTCTCGATCATCGCGGTCGCGTACGACTTCTCCGTCGCCGTGAGCTGCCGCCCCTCGTCCTGCGCCCGCAGCAGCAGCGCGGCCAGGATGTCGACCTTCACGATGCTCGCCGTGTCGAACGCGCCGTCCCCGTACGTGGCACTCTCACCCGACTCCAGGTCCAGCACCGCCACCGACACCGCGGCGCCGTCTTCGACGGTCACTCCGGCCATGGCCTTGGCCAGCAGCTCGTCGTGGTCCACCACCGGCTGCGCCACCGTTTCCACCGATGCCTCCCCGCTCGCCGAAGCCGACGGCGACTCGGAGGCCGACGATACGGCCCCCGGAGCGGAGTGCGCCCGCGCCTCCACATACACGGATCCCGCCGCCGTCCCGCCCAGCACGACGACCGCGGCGGCGAGAGCGGCGTACAAGGAGGTGCGGCGGGTGGCTCTGGGAGACTCCATGTCCGGATGCTCGGGCCGCCGACTGTGCCGTTCGTTAGACGCGGGTTAGATCTGTGTCAGGGATTCCTGAGAAAGCGCTGAACGTGTGAAGACCGGGTTTCCGGGGCCGCACAGGCGCAGCAGCATCCCCCCGATAGGGTCGGTGACCGTGGCGAACAAGAACATTCCCGACTCCCCCTTCTCCGACGACGACGGCACCGCCGACCCCCGGCTGACCGCGGCGCTCGCGGCCTGGGCCGAGGACCGCTCCGCCGAGGGCCCGGTCCTCCAGGCACTCAAGGACGCCCGGCTGCTGGTCCCCGTCGTGGCCGTGCTCGGCGAGGTCGAGGAGGACGAGAACGGGCTGCGCCACGAGAAGACCAGCGACATGGCCGTCCCCACCCTGAAGGCAGGCAACCGCACCGCGCTGCCCGCCTTCACCTCCACCGACGCCCTCGCCCGCTGGGACCCGGCGGCCCGCCCCGTCGCCGTACCGCTGCACCAGGCGCTGCAGGCCGCGGCGCACGAGAAGGCGGACACCGTCCTGCTGGACATGGCCGGTCCGGTGCCGTACCAGCTGACGGGGCGGGCGCTGCTGGCGCTGGCCGAGGGGCGTACGACGACCGATCCGCTGGCCGATCCGGCGGTCCGGGAGGCGGTGCGTGCAGCGGTGGCCGCTGAGCCGGCCGTGCTCAGCGCCCACCTCGGGCCCGGACAGGCCGATGGCACCCTCGCCCTCGTACTGGACACCTCCGCCGCACCCGCCGAGGCCGCCCGTGCCGTCGCCGAGCGGCTCGCCGCCGATGAGACGCTGAGGGCCCGCCTGGTGCGCGGTCTCGACCTGGCAGTGCTGCCGGCCGGGACGACGCCTCCGGGCGAGCCCCTGTACGTACGCGGGTGACGAATCAGCCGTAGATCGGGCCGGTGTACTTCTCGCCCGGTCCCTGGCCCGGCTCGTCCGGGACGACCGACGCCTCGCGGAAGGCCAGCTGGAGCGACTTCAGGCCGTCGCGCAGCGGGGCCGCGTGGAAGGAGCTGATCTCGGTCGCGCTCGCGTCCAGCAGACCGGCGAGGGCGTGCACCAGCTTGCGGGCCTCGTCCAGGTCCTTGTACTTGTCGCCCTCCTCGGTCAGACCGAGCTTCACGGCGGCCGCGCTCATCAGGTTGACGGCGACCGTCACGATCACCTCGACGGCGGGGACCTCGGCGATGTCGCGGGTCATCTCGTCGAAGTGGGGGGAACCGGGGGACTCAGGAGGGGTGTCACTCATGTCCCTCACGATAGGGCCCGGTGCATGCCGGTTCGCACCACCCCCGGCTTACTGCTAACCTTGTGTGACGACCGGCTGGACATGTATGTGCTCAGCCCACAAGTGGAGGCTCCGATCTCCCACCTGACCGTCCCCCGGGACGGCGGGTCACCCCGGTCAGGCGGCCACCATCGTTCCGTACGGACGATGGAGTCGCCCGAGAGCGCGCCCCGCGATCATCGCGGCGGTGCTCCGGTAGTGCTTGGAGCCCCGCCTGTGATCGTCCGGGGCATTTTTTGTGCTTCGGCGCGGTTAGGTCTATCGAAAAGAGACATAACGCGGCTGTCCGCCAGACCGCCGTGTGGTGCTAACCGAGGAGGATCCATCAGCGCCGAGCCCCGCATCAACGACCGGATTCGCGTTCCCGAGGTGCGACTTGTCGGTCCCAGTGGCGAGCAGGTGGGCATTGTCCCGCTGGCCAAGGCACTGGAGCTTGCGCAGGAGTACGACCTGGACCTGGTCGAGGTCGCGGCGAACGCCCGTCCGCCCGTGTGCAAGCTCATGGACTACGGGAAGTTCAAGTACGAGTCGGCCATGAAGGCCCGTGAGGCGCGCAAGAACCAGGCGCACACGGTCATCAAGGAGATGAAGCTCCGGCCGAAGATCGACCCGCACGACTATGACACCAAGAAGGGTCACGTCGTTCGGTTCCTCAAGCAGGGCGACAAGGTCAAGATCACGATCATGTTCCGTGGTCGCGAGCAGTCCCGGCCCGAGCTGGGCTACCGACTGCTGCAGCGTCTCGCGACGGACGTCGAGGACCTCGGGTTCGTGGAGTCGAACCCGAAGCAGGACGGCCGAAACATGATCATGGTTCTCGGTCCGCACAAGAAGAAGACCGAGGCGATGGCCGAGGCCCGCCAGGCGCAGGAAGCCCGCAAGGCCGATGCGAAGGCCAACCCCGGCAAGTCGCAGAATGCTGCGGAGTCCGCCGAGGACGCCCCGGAGTCCGAGGACGCCGTGGAGACCGAGGCACCTGCCGAGGCTTCCGCCGAGGCGTGATCCCGGGGGACCACCGGTCCCCAGGACGTAAACGACATACGAGCGACGCTCCACCGTGCCCGGTTTCACGACCGGGCACCGGAGCGCCACCTACGAGGAGAGAACGGCGCTATGCCGAAGAACAAGTCGCACAGCGGTGCCAGCAAGCGCTTCAAGGTCACCGGCTCCGGCAAGGTGCTCCGTGAGCGCGCCGGCAAGCGCCACCTGCTCGAGCACAAGTCGTCCCGTCTGACGCGTCGCCTCACCGGCAACGCCGAGATGGCCCCGGGCGACGCCAAGAAGATCAAGAAGCTTCTCGGCAAGTGACGTACGCGGCGCTCAGGCTGAGCGCCGAACGTCTGGACCGGGACCCAATCGAATCCGGGCCGTGTGAGTCCAACCACGGCCCCGCTACAAGGAGTTAAAAAGTGGCACGCGTCAAGCGGGCAGTGAACGCCCACAAGAAGCGCCGGGCGATCCTCGAGCAGGCCTCCGGCTACCGCGGTCAGCGTTCGCGCCTGTACCGCAAGGCCAAGGAGCAGGTCACCCATTCGCTGGTCTACAACTACAACGACCGCAAGAAGCGCAAGGGTGACTTCCGTCAGCTGTGGATCCAGCGCATCAACGCCGCTGCCCGCGCCAACGGCATCACGTACAACCGCTTCATCCAGGGCCTGAAGGCCGCCAACGTCGAGGTCGACCGCAAGATCCTCGCCGAGCTGGCCGTCAACGACGCGGGCGCCTTCGCGGCGCTGGTCGAGGTCGCGCAGAAGGCGCTGCCGAGCGACGTCAACGCCCCCAAGGCGGCGTGACGCAACGACGGCGCTGAGCCGACGTGACTGAAGGGACCCGCAGGCCGAGGAGGTCTGCGGGTCCTGTTGTTCGTGAATCCCGGAACTCCAAGGTGAAGCCCATGCCCCCCGTCAGCCCCGAGCTGATCTCCCCCCGTTCCCCTCGCGTCTCCGCCGCCCGGCGGCTCGCCAAGCGGAACTTCCGGGGCAAGGAGCGGCTGTTCCTGGCAGAGGGGCCGCAGGCGGTGCGGGAGGCGGCCGGGCACCCGGGCACCCTGGTGGAGCTGTTCGCCACGCTGGACGCCGCGGAGCGGTACGCCGACATCATCGGTGAGGCCCGCTCCGCCGGCGCCCGAGTACACCTCGCCTCCGAGGAGGTCATCGCCGACATCTCCACCACCGTCACGCCCCAGGGGCTCGTCGGGATCTGCCGGTTCATCGACACCCCCTTCGAGGAGATCCTCGCCGCCCGGCCCAAGCTGGTCGCGGTGCTCGCGCATGTGCGTGACCCGGGGAACGCCGGGACCGTGCTGCGGTGTGCCGACGCCGCCGGTGCCGAGGCAGTCGTCCTCACCGACGCCTCCGTCGACCTCTACAACCCCAAGGCCGTACGGGCCTCCGTCGGCTCCCTGTTCCACCTTCCCGTCGCCGTCGGCGTGACCGTCGAGCGGGCCGTCGCCGGACTCCAGGACGCCGGGGTGCGGATTCTCGCCGCCGACGGTGCCGGGACCGACGATCTCGACGACGAGCTCGACAAGGGCACCATGGGCGGGCCCACCGCCTGGGTGTTCGGCAACGAGGCGTGGGGGCTCCCGGAGGAGACCCGCGCGCTGGCCGACGCCGTCGTGCGCGTCCCGATCCACGGGAAGGCCGAGAGCCTGAACCTCGCCACCGCCGCCGCCGTATGTCTCTATGCGTCGGCCCGTGCACAGCGCGCCTCCGGAGGGTGCCGCAGCGTCACCGAGAGCTAGTAGGGTGACCAGCTCGGGGGCCCCTCAGCCGTTGGGAGAGGTGGGGTACGGGGATGAGTGTCGGCACGAGCAGCGCGCCGGGGGCACGGGAGGTGCGGCGGCCCTCCACGTCCTGGGCCGAGCTCGGGTTCGATCCCGACGATCTTCCCGACGGCCTCGTCATCGCCGATGAGCACGGGCACGTCGTCTGCTTCAACGCCGCCGCCGAGCGCATCACCGCCGTCCGTGCCGCCGACGCCCTCGGGCAGCGGCTGGAGAAGGCCCTGCCGTTAGAGGATCTGGACGGACGGCGCTGGTGGCAGCTGACCGACCCCTACGGAGGGCTCGCCATCAGGCGCAGCCAGCCCGAGCGCAACCTCCTGCTCCCCGGCGGACACGAGGTACTGGTCTCGGCGCGCTACGTCCGTACGGTGCCGACCGGGCCCGTCCACCGCGTCGTCGTCTCCCTGCGCGACACCGAGGCCCGCCGCCGCACCGAGCGCAGCCACGCCGAGCTGATCGCGACCGTGGCCCACGAGCTGCGCTCGCCGCTCACCTCAGTCAAGGGCTTCACCGCCACGCTGCTGGCCAAGTGGGAACGCTTCACCGACGACCAGAAGCGGCTGATGCTGGAGACCGTCGACGCCGACGCCGACCGCGTCACCCGGCTCATCGCCGAGCTGCTCGACATCTCGCGGATCGACAGCGGGCGGCTCGAGGTGCGACGGCAGCCCGTCGACATCGGTGCCGCTGTCGGACGGCACATCCAGGCGTACGTCGCCGCCGGCCAGCCCGCCGACCGGTTCCTGCTGCGCGTCGAGCAGCCGCTGCCCGCCCTGTGGGCCGACCCCGACAAGATCGACCAGGTGCTCAGCAACCTCATCGAAAATGCCGTGCGGCACGGCGACGGAACGGTCACCATTGACATCACGGCCACGACGTCCCCGCGCGAAGGGGAGGACGTCGGCACGTCGATCACGGTGAGCGACGAGGGGCCCGGCATCCCGGAGGAGTCCATGAACCGCGTCTTCACCCGCTTCTGGCGGGGCAGCAAGCGCGGCGGCACGGGCCTCGGGCTCTACATCGTCAAGGGCATCGTCGAGGCGCACGGCGGCGCCATCGAGGTCGGCCGCGCCCCCGGCGGCGGCGCGCAGTTCCGATTTACGTTGCCCGTGGCGGCCCCGGCCTTCATGGCCTGAGGCACCACGGGCGCATTCGCCTACCTCAACCCCGTTAGACTCGGCCTTTGGCACCTTTGTGTCCCAAAAACCGTGACGAACTGTCCACGAGTCGGTACGGGGACCATCCGCCAGCCAATCGGAAGCACGGGAAGAGATGTCGGCACCGAATAAGTCGTACGACCCTGTAGAGGTCGAGGCCTTGAAACCGGAAGAGATCGAGCGCATGCGGGACGAGGCGCTCGCCGCCTTCGCCGCCGCGGACTCCCTCGACGCGCTCCAAGAGGCCAAGGTCGCCCACACCGGCGGCACCTCCCCGCTGTCCCTCGCCAACCGCGAGATCGGCGCCCTGCCCCCGCACGCCAAGGCCGAGGCCGGCAAGCGCGTCGGCCAGGCCCGGGGAGCGGTGAACAAGGCGCTCGGCGCCCGCCAGACCGAGCTGGAGGCCGAGCGCGACCAGCGCGTGCTCGTCGAAGAGGCGGTGGACGTCACGCTGCCGTACGACCGCGTACCGGCCGGCGCCCGCCACCCGCTCACCACCCTGTCGGAGCGCATCGAGGACATCTTCGTGGCCATGGGCTACGAGGTCGCCGAGGGCCCCCAGGTCGAGGCGGAGTGGTTCAACTTCGACGCCCTGAACATCGGCCCGGACCACCCGGCACGCGGCGAGGCGGACACCTTCTTCGTGCAGGGCCCGGACGGCGGCACCGAGTCCGGTGTCGTGCTGCGCACCCACACCTCGCCGGTGCAGATCCGCTCGCTGCTCAGCCGTGAACTGCCGGTCTACGTGATCTGCCCCGGCCGCGTGTACCGCACGGACGAGCTGGACGCCACCCACACCCCGGTCTTCCACCAGGTCGAGCTGCTCGCCGTGGACGAGGGCCTGACCATGTCGGACCTCAAGGGCACCCTGGACCACATGGTCCAGTCCCTCTTCGGCGAGGGCATGAAGACCCGGCTGCGGCCGAACTTCTTCCCCTTCACCGAGCCCAGCGCCGAGATGGACATGCTCTGCTACGTCTGCAAGGGCGAGTCCGTGGGCAACCCCGACCGGCCCTGCCGTACCTGCTCCTCCGAGGGCTGGATCGAGCTCGGCGGCTGCGGCATGGTCAACCCGCGCGTCCTCACCGCCTGCGGTGTCGACCCGGAGAAGTACAGCGGCTTCGCCTTCGGGTTCGGCATCGAGCGGATGCTGATGTTCCGCCACAACGTCGAAGACATGCGAGACATGGTCGAGGGTGACGTCCGGTTCACCCGGCCGTTCGGGATGGAGATCTGATGCGGGTCCCGCTTTCTTGGCTGCGGGAGTACGTCGACCTGCCGGCGACGGAGACCGGGCGCGACGTCCAGGCCAAGCTCATTTCCGCCGGTCTGGAGGTCGAGACCGTCGAGCAGCTCGGCGACGGCCTCAAGGGCCCCCTCGTCGTCGGCCAGGTGCTGACCATCGAGGAGCTGACGGAGTTCAAGAAGCCGATCCGCTTCTGCACCGTCGACGTCGGCCAGGCCAACGGCACCGGCGAGCCGCAGGAACTCATCTGCGGCGCCCGTAACTTCGCCGTCGGCGACAAGGTCGTGATCGTCCTCCCCGGCGCCGTGCTGCCCGGCGGCTTCGCGATCAGCGCCCGCAAGACCTACGGCCGCACCTCCCACGGCATGATCTGCTCCAGCGGCGAGCTGGGCATGGGCGACGACGGCACGCACGGCATCATCGTGCTGCCCCCGGAGACCGAGGTCGGCAAGGACGCCATCGAGCTCCTGGAGCTGGTCGACGAGGTCCTGGACATCGCCGTCACCGCCAACCGCGGCGACTGTCTGTCCATCCGCGGCGTTGCCCGCGAGACCGCCATCGCCTACGGCCTCCCGCTGCGCGACCCGGCGCTCCTCGACGTGCCGGGACCGAACGCCTTCGGCTACCCGGTGCAGGTCTCGGACCCGATGGGCTGCGACCGCTTCACCGCCCGCACGGTGACCGGCCTCAGCCCCGAGGCCCGCTCCCCGATCTGGCTCCAGCGGCGCTTGCAGAAGGTCGGCATGCGCCCGATCTCGCTCGCCGTCGACGTCACCAACTACGTGATGATGGAGCTGGGCCAGCCGCTGCACGCCTACGACCGGGGGCTCGTCCAGGGCACCATCGGCGTGCGCCGGGCCGGGGAGGGCGAGAAGCTCGTCACCCTCGACGGCGTCGAGCGCAAGCTGCACTCCGAGGACCTGGTGATCACCGACGAGCGTGGCCCCATCGGCCTCGCCGGTGTCATGGGCGGCGCCAACACCGAGATCGCCGACCACGAGGACGTCGAGAACGCGTCCACCGAGGTCGTCATCGAGGCCGCCCACTTCGACCAGGTCGCCATCGCGCGCACGGCCCGCCGCCACAAGCTGTCGTCGGAGGCGTCCCGTCGCTTCGAGCGCGGCGTGGACCCGGCGGCGGCAGCGGCTGCGGCCCAGCGCACGGTCGACCTGCTGGTGCTGCTCGCGGGCGGCACCGCGGAAGGCGGTGTCACCGAGGTCGTCACGCCGTCGGCCCCGCACACCATCACCACCGCCGCGGACCACCCGGACAAGGTCGCCGGTGTCGAGTACGGCCGCGAGACCGTGGTACGGCGACTCCAGCAGATCGGCTGCGACGTGTACGGGCAGGACGAGCTGATCGTCACCGTGCCGTCCTGGCGGCCCGACCTGCTGGAGCCGAACGACCTGGCCGAAGAGGTGATCCGCCTGGAGGGCTACGAGAACCTGCCCTCCACGCTGCCCAAGCCGCCGTCCGGCCGTGGCCTGACCCACCGTCAGCGCCTGCACCGCCGGGTCGGCCGCGCACTGGCCGGGGCCGGTTACGTCGAGGCGCCGAACTACCCCTTCGTCAGCGAGCAGGTCTTCGACCAGCTCGGCCTGGCCGCCGACGACCCGGCCCGCCGTGTCGTCAAGCTGGTCAACCCGCTCAACGACGAGGAGCCCGCGCTGCGCACCTCGCTGCTGCCGGGGCTGCTCGGTGCGCTGCGGCGCAACGACGGGCGGGGCTCGCACGATCTGGCCCTCTTCGAGACCGGCCTGGTCTTCCAGCCGCGCGAGGAGCGGGGTGCCGCCGGTCATCTGCCGGTCGACCGCCGTCCGACCGACGAGGAACTCGCCGCGCTCGACGCCGTGCTGCCCGAGCAGCCGCGCCATGTGGCCGTCGTCCTCGCCGGTGCGCGCGAGCAGGCCGGCTGGTGGGGCACCGGTCGTCCGGCGGACTGGGCCGACGCCATCGAGGCGGCCCGGGTCGTGGCCGGTGAGGCCGGGGCCGAGCTGGTCGTGCGGTCCGGGCAGTACGGGCCTTGGCACCCGGGGCGGTGCGCCGAGCTGGTTGTCGTCGTGGACGGTGCGGAGTCCGTGGTGGGGCATGCCGGTGAGCTGCACCCGCGCGTGCTGAAGGCCCTGGGGCTGCCGTCGCGTACCTGCGCGATGGAGCTGGACCTCGACGCCCTGGAGCGGGTCGGGGACGGCGCGCCGCAGGCGCCCAGCATCTCCACGTTCCCTGTCGCCACGCAGGATGTCGCGCTCGTCGTCGACAAGCCGGTGCCGGCCGCGGAGGTCGAGGCGGCGCTGCGCGAGGGCGCGGGTGAACTCCTTGAGGGCATCCGGCTGTTCGACGTGTACGTCAACGACGAGCAGCTCGGGGACGGCAAGAAGTCGCTGGCGTATGCGTTGCGCTTCCGCGCGGGTGACCGGACGCTGACCGTGGATGAGGCGTCGGCGGCCAGGGACGCTGCGGTGGCCCTCGCGGGTGAGCGTACGGGTGCGGTCCTGAGGGGCTAGCTCGGCACGTTGTGGTCACCTCACTCAATAGGGTGACTTCTCCGGGTGATCTGGTACTTCCGGACTATCTCCCGACAGAATCGGACCGGCCTTTCGGGGTCGGTCCGATTCCGCGTTGTCAGGGCCTATTGGGGGGCCATCGGAATGTTCCGCTTCAAGGCTCGGGTTCCCCGCAAGGTGCTGGCACTGGGGCTGCCCACCGCCTGGGGTGCGATGGCGATCACGTACAAGTTGGCGTGCCCGCTGGCGCAGCAGGACAGCCTCGGTGCCCGGGTCGTCACCAGCGCCGTCTTCTTCGCCGTGGGGACCGGGCTGGTGCTGCATGTGCGGCAGGCCCTGGTCCGCGAACTTCGGCAGGTGCGTGAGGTCGCGGGTGCCGCACAGAGTGCGCTGCTACGGCCGCTGCCGTCGCGCATCGACGGGCTGAACGTCGCCGCCGCACAGCGCTCCGCGGATCGCGGTGCGTGGGTCGGCGGTGACCTGTACGAGGTCATCGCCACCGAGCACGGCGTGCGCGCGGTGATGGGCGACGTACGGGGCCATGGCGTCGCCGCCCTCGGCACGGTCGCCGCCGTCCTCGGCGCCTTCCGGGAGGCCGTCCATGACGAGCCCGACCTCGGCCGGGTGCTGCGCAGACTGGACCGGGCGCTGGCCCGGCACCTGCGCGACGACGCGAGCTCCGAGGAGTTCGTCACCGTACTGCTCCTGGAGATCAGTCGGGACGGCGAGATCACCGCGCTCAACTGCGGCCACCCGTGGCCGTATCTGCTGAGCGGCACGATCGTGGAACCACTGGCTCGCGCCGATCCCCTTCCACCCCTGGGCCTGTTCCCCCTACCGACGGAACTGCCACCGGTGCCTTGTGGCTCCCTGCTCCCCGGCGACTCCCTCGTCCTGTACACGGACGGCGTCGAGGACGCGAGGGATGGAAGGGGCCGGTTCTTTTCGCTGCAAGCGGCGCTTGTCGGCGTCGTACGAGAATCGCCGATCACTCCTCAAGCCATCCTGCGCACGCTCTTCACCGCACTCCTGCGCCACTCAAGAGGCAGGCCGGCAGACGACATAGCCCTACTGGTCCTACGGAACGATCGAACCCTGGTTGACTGCAACCCCTTAGGGGCGCGGGGCTGTGACATGGGCGGCTCCGCCGCCGGGGCGCGACCAGCCACGATGAACCCGCAACCGACCAACCACCTTTAGGCCAACGGCGATCAGTCGCACCGCCACGCCGGCGGAGCCATCCGCCCAGCCACGGAGTGTCGGGCAGGCAGCTGGGCGGACGGCGGGTGCGGGCCGTCGCACTGTACGAGGGGGAGCCGACGGCCCGGCCGGCCTCTTGCGAGGCATTTAAGTCAACCGGTCGGAAACTCTCTGCAACAGCGCGCGCACACTGCGGATTCGAGCACTCCGTTCACACCCCGTGTGAACCGGTTCGCACTACTCTGTCGGCACCGAGCCACCCGGGGGGCATCCATGCAGCCCAACACTCTGCTCGACGCGATCCTGGACGAGGCGGGGATCTCGCACGCGGGGCTGGCAGCACACGTGAACCAGGCGGGGCGGGCGCGTGGCCTCGCGCTGAGATACGAACACACCGCCGTCGCACGGTGGTTGAAGGGGCAGCGGCCACGCGGCCAGGTGCCCGACCTGATCTGCGAGGTGCTGGCCGGCCGGCTGCACCGTACCGTCACGCTCGACGACATCGGTCTCGGCGTGCCCGGTGAACCCAACTCCGCGCACACCAGCTCGCTGTCCGGCTTCGTCGAGCGGGCCACCGCCCTGTGGCGCTCCGACGAGCAGCAGCGGCCGCACATCCTGGGCGCACCCGCGGTCACCGGCACGCCGGCCGTGATGCCGGTGTGGGAGTGGGAGAACCCGCCCGAGGATGTGGATGTGTCGCGTGGGGGGCGGCATCGGGTCACGCCTGGGGATCTCGACATGCTGCGGGCCGCCCGTACGCACTACGAGCAGATGTACCGCAAGGCCGGTGGCATAGCGACCCGTACCCGGATCGTCGGATTCCTCAATGCCGAGGCCGCGCCGCTGCTGCGGGGCAGCTACACCGACGCGACCGGGCGTCAACTGCACCGGGCCACGGGCGGGTTGGTGGCGATCGCCGGGATCTGCGCGTACGACTCCGACGCGCACGGCCTCGCCCAGCGGTACTTCCACCAGGCGCTGCGGCTCGCGAAGGCCAGTGGGGACAGAGGGCTGGGCGCCTACGTCATCGCGCTGCTCGTCAACCAGGCGCTGTTCATGCGGGAGTTCCGGCAGGCCGTCGCCTTCGCGGAGGCCGCGCTGCGGGCGGCCGGCAAGCACATCACCCCGGCGCTCGCCTCCGATCTGTACGCGATGCAGGCGAAGGCGTACGCCCACCTCGGCGACAGCACGAGCGCCCTGTCCTGCATCCGGCGTGCCGAGCAGGCCGCCGAACGGATCCGGCGCGGATACGAACCCGACGAGACGGGCTATGTCCAGCCGGGGCTCGTCAACGTCCAGGTGGCGGAGGCGCTGCTCAGCCTCGGGGAGTTGGTCGCCGCGGGGGAGCATGCGGCGGCCGCCGTCGACAACCCCGCCCACGACCGGGGGCGGGTGCACCGGCTGGCCATGCTCAGCACGATCGAGCTGCGTCAGGGCAACGCCGACAAGGCGGTGGCCACGGCCGTGCAGATGGCCGAGCAGGCCCGGGGGATGGAGTCCCAGCGGCTACGGGACAGACTCCGGGCGGTCCGCGAACATCTCGTGCGCAGCGGCAGCGCGGGCACCGCCGAGGCCGCCGAACTCATCGACGGAGCACTGCGCGTACCGCTGTAGACGGGTGCTCGCTCTCCCGCATCTCATAGTCCCTGCTGCGATATTGCCACTTACTCGACGGAAGGTGGCAGAACCGTGCAGTGGACGAAACAGAACGAACAAACTGTGTATGAAAACCGCTGGTTCACCGTCAACCTGGCAGATGTGGAGCTGCCCGACGGCCGGCATCTGGACCACTTCCTCATCCGGCTGCGGCCGGTCGCCGTGGCCACGGTGGTCAACGAGGCCAATGAGGTCCTCCTCCTGTGGCGTCACCGCTTCATCACCGACAGTTGGGGATGGGAACTCGCGGCGGGTGTCGTCGAGGACGGCGAGGACATCGCCCTGGCGGCCGCCAGGGAGCTCGAGGAGGAGACCGGCTGGCGGCCGGGGCCTCTGCACCACCTCATGAGCGTGGAGCCCTCCAACGGGCTCACCGACGCCCGGCACCACATCTACTGGGCCGACGAGGGCGAGTACATCGGTCACCCCGTGGACGACTTCGAGTCGGACCGCAGGGAATGGGTTCCGCTGAAGCTCGTCCCCGACATGATCGCCCGTGGGGAGGTCCCGGCCGCCAACATGGCGGCCGCGTTACTGCTGTTGCACCACCTCAGGCTCGGCTAACGCCCTACCGCCTGCCAGATCGCCACGACGAGAGCACCCACGGCGGTGAGGGCGGCGACCGCGGGCAGCGGCCAGCGCGCGTGTTCCAGTGTGTGGATCCGGGTGTTCAGCTCGTCGAGTTCCTTGGCGGTCTCCTCGGTGCGGTGCGTGAGCAGAGTCAGCCCGCCCTCCACGCGGGCGTAGGCGACGTCGAGTCGGCGTCGTAACTCTGCGAGTTCTCCATTCACGACGGGATGCTCGGGATCGGCGGTCACGTTGCCGCTCCTTTCCGTAGTCGTCTCGAATCCCTGGCATGCGCAGGGAAAGTGAACTCGCCTGGTGGGCGCATGGGGAGAGTGTGCGAGGGGCATATGCGAGCCCGGCGTGCACACGGTGTGTGAATGACACGGGCCCGGCACCTTCTCGGTGCCGGGCCCGTGTACTTGGCCGGAATCTGACCGTCTGTAACCGGCCGTAGGTGTGCTCCGGGGTCAGGGGTAGGTGTAGAAGCCGGAATTCGTCTTGCGGCCGAGCCGGCCCGCGTCGACCATGCGCTGCAGCAGCGGGGGAGCGGCGTACAGCGGCTCCTTGAACTCGTCGTACATGCTCTGCGCCACGGACGCCACGGTGTCCAGGCCGATCAGGTCGGACAGCTTCAGCGGGCCCATCGGGTGGGCGCAGCCGAGCTCCATGCCGTTGTCGATGTCCTCGCGGCTGGCGATGCCGGACTCGAACATCCGGATCGCGGAGAGGAGGTAGGGGATCAGCAGGGCGTTCACCACGAACCCGGAGCGGTCCTGGGCGCGGATGGCGTGCTTGCCGAGCAGCTTCTCGGCGAAGGACTCGGCGCGGGCGATGGTGCCCTCGGAGGTGGTGAGCGCGGGGATCAGCTCGACCAGCTTCTGCACCGGGGCCGGGTTGAAGAAGTGGATGCCGATGACCTGGTCGGGGCGCGAGGTGGCGACCGCCAGCTTCACCAGCGGGATGGAGGAGGTGTTGGAGGCGAGGATCGCGTCCGGCCGGGTCACGACCTGGTCCAGCACCTGGAAGATCTCGGTCTTCACCTGCTCGTTCTCGACGACGGCCTCGATCACCAGATCGCGGTCGGCGAACTCGCCGAGGTCGGTGGTGAAGGACAGCCGCGCCTGTGTGGTGTCCCGCTCCTCCTCGCTGATCTTGCCGCGCTCGGCGGCCTTGGCCAGGGAGGTGAACAGCCGGGTACGGCCGATCTCCAGGGCCTCGCCGGTGGTCTCGGCGACCTTCACGTCCAGTCCGGCGCGGGCGCACACCTCGGCGATGCCCGCTCCCATCTGGCCGCAGCCCACCACGCCGACGCGTGCAATATCTCCGGAGATGCCGGTCACATCGTCCCCTTCGCTGATCCACGACTGCGGCAGGTCCGCCGTTGTTCGGCGCCTGCTCCAAACCTGCACGTTACCTTCGGCGAAGCTTGATCGATCGTTCGGGTACCGCATGAAAGGCTGACGCCGGGCCAGGTCCGGTACGCGCGGATCTGTCCCGGGGTGGGGCCCTTGACCACGGCACACGGAGGTACGAAGAAGATGGTGCACCGGAAGTCACGGCTGTCACGGCGGGCGTTCACGGCCACCGCCCTGTCGGCACTCGTGGCATCAGGCGGCGCGATGGCGGCCGGTTCCGCCAGCGCGAGCGGATCGGACCGCGACCGGCGGCGGGCGATGCGGGAGATGCGCGGTGTATGGGTGGCGACCGTCGCCAACCGGGACTGGCCGTCCCAGTCGGGCCTGTCCGCCGACGAGCAGCGCGGCGAGCTGATCGCCCTCCTGGACACGGCCACGAAGTTCAACCTGAACACGGTGATCCTCCAGATCCGGCCCACGGCCGACGCCCTGTGGCCCTCGCCGTACGAGCCGTGGTCGCAGGTCCTCACCGGCACCCAGGGCCAGGACCCTGGCTGGGACCCGCTGGGCACGGCGGTCGAGGAGGCCCACGCCCGGGGCCTGGAACTGCACGCCTGGTGCAACCCGTACCGCATCGCCAACCACACCGACCTCGACCGGCTGGCCGAGACCCACCCGGCCCGGCTGCGCCCCGACTGGGTGGTGGCGTACGGCGGCAAGCTCTACTACAACCCGGGGCTGCCCGAGGTCCGCACCTTCGTGCAGCAGGCGATGCTCGACGCGGTGCAGAAGTACCCCGTCGACGCGGTCCACTTCGACGACTACTTCTACCCCTATCCGGTGGCGGGCCAGTCCTTCGACGACGACGCGGCGTACGACGCCCATGGCGGCGGCATCTCCGTCCGGGCCGACTGGCGGCGCGACAACATCGACAAGCTGGTGCAGGAGATGGCGGCCGGTATCCGCGCGATCAGGCCCACCACGCGCTTCGGCATCAGCCCGTTCGGCGTGTGGCGCAACGCCACCACCGACCCGCTCGGCTCCGACTCACGGGGCGGGGTGCAGACGTACGACGACCTGTACGCGGACACGCGTAAATGGGTCCGGGAGGGCTGGATCGACTACATCTGCCCGCAGCTGTACTGGAACGTCGGCTTCGACGCGGCGGACTACGCGAAGCTCCTGCCGTGGTGGGCGGAGGTGGCGCGGGGCAGCCGGACGAGCCTCTACGTCGGTGAAGCCCTGTACAAGGCCGGCGATCCGGCGCAGCCCGAGGCCTGGCAGGACCCGGCCGAGCTGTCCCGGCATCTCACCATGGCGAACGAGCACCCTGACGTCTGCGGGCACGTCTACTTCGCGGCCAAGGATCTGGCGGCGGACAGGATCGGCGCCATGGCGCGGGTGGTCGCCGACCACTACGGGCAGCCGGCGATTCCCCCGCGCTGATCCGCACGCCCGGCCCCGCGGCCGGGTTACCTGATCCTGTCCTTGTGGCGGATCTCGGTGTCGGGGCCGGGGGAGCACACGCCCTCGTGCCCGTCCGTGAACCGGACGCGGTACGGGGGATTGCCCTCCTGGCCCAGGACTTCGACGATCTCGCCGACCTTGTCGTGTTGCCCGACCACCCTGCCGTGCTGGACAAGCTGGTCGCCCACGGTTGCACGCATCTGTCGGTCCTCCTCACCAGGCGGGAGCGGCGGTCCGTGGCCTTGAGTCTACGGCGTGGAGCGGGGGTGGGAAGTGGGTCGGTCGGGGTCCGCTCAGCCACGCGCCCGCTGGGTCACGGCGATACAGACCAGCACCGCCGCGGCCGTCAGCGGGGCGGCCACTGTCAGGTGCTCGCCCAGCAGCAGCACCGACCACACCAGTGTGAGCAGGGGCTGGGCCAACTGCAACTGGCTGGCCTTCGGAATGCCGATGGCCGCCATGCCCCGGTACCAGACGACGAGGCCGAGGAACTGCGAGCCCGCCGCGACCCACAGCAGTCCGGTCACCCCGTGCCAGGTCAGCTGGACGGGCTCGTACGACAGCGCCACCGCGGCGGCCGGCACGCCGAGCGGCAGACACAGCACCAGGGCCCAGCCGATCACCTGCCAGCCCGGCATGACCCGGGCCAGCCGGCCGCCCTCGGTGTAGCCGGCGGCGCACACCAGCAGCGCCGCGAAGAGATAGAGGTCGGCGGTGGTCAGGGCGCCGCCGCTCTGCTGCACGGTGAAGGCGGCCACCGCGGCGGCGCCGACGAGAGCCGCGATCCAGAAGGTGCGCGAGGGGCGGGTGCCGACCCGCAGGGCTGAGAACAGGGCGGTGGTCAGCGGGAGCAGACCGACCACGACGGCCGCGTGCGCGGTGGTGGACGTCCGCAGGGCGAGCGTGGTGAGCAGGGGGAAGCCGAGGACCACTCCGGCGGCGACCACCGCGAGACCGGCCCAGTGACGGCGGGCGGGCAGCGGGACGCGCAGGGCCAGCAGACAGCCACCCGCGATCAGCGCGGCGAGCACGCTACGCACCGCGACCAGCGACCAGGGGCCGAAGCTCTCCAGGCCCCATGCGGTGGCGGGGAAGGTGAGGGAGAAGGCCGCGACACCCAGGGCGGCCTGAAGCATGCCGAACGAGGTACCGGGCCGGCCGCTGACCGCTATCCCGGTCGGGGCGATAGCGCTACTCTGTGTTCTCATGCAAGAGCGTAGCAGCGTGGCTGAACTGGCGGAACAGTTGCGGAAGGAACTCGACCGCTACTCTCCGGGTGGAAAGCTCCCCTCCAGTCGGGCCCTAGTCGAGCGGTACCGGGTGAGCCCGGTGACCGTCTCGCGCGCCCTCGGACAGCTCGCCGCCGAGGGCCTGGTCGTGACCCGGCCCGGTGCCGGCGCCTTCCGTGCCCGGCCGCGCACCCCACTCACGGCGGTCGGCGACACCTCCTGGCAGGAGGTCGCCCTCAGCGCCGACGGTGCCGGCGATGTCGTACCGCGCACCGTGGACGCCTCCGGCGTCACCATCTGTCTGGCCACCCCGCCGCCGGGCGTGATCGAGTTCAACGGCGGCTACCCCCACCCCACGCTCCAGCCGGAGAAGGCCATGGCCGCGGCGCTGTCCCGGGCCGGCCGGCGTCCCGGTGCCTGGGGTAGGCCGCCGCTGGAGGGGCTGCCCGAGCTGCGCGAGTGGTTCGCCCGGGAGATCGGCGGCACCGTCACCGCCGCCGAGGTGCTGATCGCGGCCGGCGGCCAGTCCGCGCTGACCACCGCACTGCGAGCGCTGACCCCGCCCGGCGCCCCGGTGCTGGTCGAATCGCCCACCTACCCCGGCATGCTGGCCATCGCCCGCGCCGCCGGACTGCGCCCGGTGCCCGTGCCGGTCGACGCGGGCGGCGTGAAACCGGCCCTGCTCGCCGACGCGTTCCGCGCCACCGGCGCCCGCGTCTTCGTCTGCCAGCCGCTCTTCCAGAACCCCACCGGCACGGTCCTCGCCCCCGAGCGCCGCCCGGAGGTGCTGCGGATCGCGCGCGAGGCCGGTGCCTTCGTCGTGGAGGACGACTATGTACGGCGCCTGGCGCACGAGGACGCCGGTCCGCTGCCGCGTCCGCTCGCCGCCGACGATCCCGACGGCGTCGTCGTCCATGTCTCCTCCCTCACCAAGGCGACCTCGCCCAGCTTCCGGGTCGGCGCCCTCGCCGCACGCGGACCGGTCCTCGAACGCCTGCGGGCCATCCAGATCGTCGACACCTTCTTCGTGCCGCGCCCCCTCCAGGAGGCGGCCCTGGAACTGGTCGGCTCGCCCGCCTGGCCGCGCCATCTGCGGGCCCTGTCCGCCGAGCTCAGGTCCCGCCGCGACGCCATGACGGCATGCCTGCGCCTGCACCTGCCCGAACTCTCCCTCCCGCACATCCCGTCCGGCGGCTACCACCTCTGGCTGCGCCTGCCCGACGGCACTGGGGGCACCTCCCAGGCTTTCGGCTCTGGGGGAGAGTCCGCCCTGACCTCCGCCGCCCTGCGCGCGGGAGTCGCGATCACCCCCGGCCGCCCGTACTTCAGCGCGGAACCCCCGGCCGGACACATGCGGTTGAGCTTCGCGGCGGTGGCGGGGGAGCAGGAGATCACGGAGGGGGTACGGCGGCTGCGGGCGGCTTGTGACGAGGTGCTCTAGCCGTGGGGCACCGGCACCGGGGCCACGCCGCAGGTGAACTCGGCCGACGCGAACAGCTCCGGCGTCAGGCGTATGCCGGTCGCTGCCGTCGCGGGCGTCGGCGAACAGTGGCTCGAAATGCAGGCAGGTGTCGCCGTCCTCGAACCAGTGCCGGTATGCGTCGCTCACCTCGTACGACGGCTAGCCCGTCCACGCCGGTGATCCCCGGCCGGGGCTCGGCCCGCAGCTCCCGCAGCAGTTCCTGTGGTGTCGGTCCGCGCACCAGCGTGACGCAGTACGCCTGCATCAGGTTCTCGTAGCGCTCTTCCAGCCACGCGTAGTCCGCGGCAGTCGTCATCCCCGTCATGCCCGAAGCATCGCACCCGCCACTGACAACGCCCTCCCACCGGCGAAAACCGCTCGACGCCCCCGCCCTCGCCCTGCGAGTCTCGCCGCATGAACGACACCCCGCCGCCCCTCGCCGAGGGCTATGAGATCTCGACCGACTCCCAGCGCATCGACGCCGAGCGTGTGCACCGGTGGCTGTCCACCGACGCGTACTGGGCGCTCGGACGGGACCGCGACAAGCAGGACGCGGCGATAGACGGATCGTTGAACTTCGGGGTGTACGACATGGTTTCGGGGGAGCAGGTCGCCTATGCCCGGGTCGTCACGGACCGGGCGACCTTCGGGTGGCTGTGCGATGTGTACGTCGATCCGTCGGTGCGCGGCAAGGGGATCGGGACGGCGATGGTGGGGGCGGTGCGCGAGGAGTTGCGGTCGTACGGGATCAAGCGGATCCTGCTCGCCACGCACGACGCGCACGGGGTCTACGAGAAGCTCGGGTTCGCGCCGCTGGAGCGGCCGGACCGGTGGATGGCGCTGTACTTCTAGCTGTTGCTTCGAGCCGTTGCGTCTAGCTGTTGCTTCCAGGCGTTGACGGTCGGTGTGCTTGAACTTTCCAACTGCTCGATTTCAGCTACTTGTCCGGCTGATCCCGACCCCGCAGTAAGAATGCGTCAACCCTCGGTGACGTCTGCACAACCTCTCTTGACCTGCGTACTTTCGCGTCACACCATCGCCGCATGTCACTTCGGGTCACGTTCGTCGCAGCCGCGCGCAGCTCGCCGCTGCTCGCGGAGCGCTTCGAGGACGACCGGCCGCTGGACCAGGCCGGCTGGGCCGAGGTCCAGCGTGTCGCGCACGAGCTGCTGCCGCTGGCCGCGGCCGACCTGCGCTACTGCTCGCCCACCCCGCGCAGCCGCGTGACCGGCGACGCCCTGGGCTACGCGCCCCTGGTGCAACTCGCCCTGCGCGACTGCGACATGGGCCGCTGGCGTGGGCTCACGCTCGGCGAGGCGATGGCCCGTGAGCCGGAGGCTGTGGACGCCTGGCTGGCCGACCCGAGGGGCACCCCGCACGGCGGCGAGTCGCTGCTCGCGTTCATCTCCCGCGTCGGCAGCTGGCTCGACACCCGGCCCGTGGGCGACGGCGATCGTATCGTCGCCGTGGCCGAACCGTCCGTGATCCGGGCCGCGCTGGTGTACGCGCTGAAGGCGCCGCCGGCGACGTACTGGAACATCGACGTACGTCCCCTGTCGACGACCACCGTCACCGGTCGCGGGGGCCGCTGGAACCTGCGTTTCGACGGGGCGCCGGCTCAGCGCTCACGCGCGTAGTCGGTGGTGAGGACCAGGTCCTTGGCCGGGCCGCGCACCCGCCACACCGTCCGCCAGTGGTCCGCGTCGAGGACGGTGAACTCGCCGCGGTAGAGGTCGGCCGAGCAGGGATGGTCGGCGGCATGGTGGCCGGACGTCAGGTCCAGGTCGTGGAACGGGCGGCCGTCGGCGAAGCGTACGTCCGCCGTCCCCGGCGAAGCGCCGGGCAGGAAGCGCAGCGTGCGCTCGGCGGGCCGGGGCACCCCCTGCCAGGCGAACGTGCCGAACTCGTGGTGCAGCAGCGCACCACCCTCCAGCGGGCCGAAAACCGTCGTACCGGAGAACTCGCCCGTCTGTCCGTTCGCTAGATCCCGCACGGTCCGCTCGGCCCGCCAGCTCCCCGCCAGATATGTCAGCGCATCCGGTACTGGCCAGAACTCGCCCATGCGATCCACCTCCTCCGACACTTTCGATGCCACGGATACCGCGCGACCCGTTGACGTCCCAAATCCCCCTCCCTATCTTGCCGTTCGAAGTGCTGATCGCTGTCTGATATTTCGAACATCGAGCCTGTTTCGAACACCGAGCCGCGGAGTATCCATGCCACGCACCCGCTGGAGATACGGCATAGCCGCCACCGCCTTCCTGGTGGCGGCCGGCCTCATCCCCACCGCCGCCCACGCCGAGGACGTCACCGACTACTCGATCACCGTCGACCCGACCGCCCAGGGCGCGAAGATCGACGACACGATGTACGGCGTCTTCTTCGAGGACATCAACCGGGCCGCGGACGGCGGTCTGTACGCAGAGCTCGTGCAGAACCGGTCCTTCGAGTACTCCACCGCCGACAACGGCTCCTACACCCCGCTGACCGCCTGGACGGTCGGCGGCACGGCCGAGGTCGTGAACGACTCCGGGCGACTCAACGAGCGCAACCGCAACTACCTCTCCCTGGGCGCCGGTTCGTCCGTCACGAACACCGGTTACAACACCGGCGTCCGCGTCGAGCAGGGCAAGCGCTACGACTTCTCGGTGTGGGCGCGGGCGGAGAGCGGCAGCACGCTGAGCGTCGGCCTCAAGGACGCCGCCGGTGCGCTGGCGACCGCCCGCCAGGTGGCCGTCAAGGGCGGCTGGGCCAAGTACACGGCGACCTTCACCGCGACCCGTACCAGCAACCGCGGCCGGCTGGCCGTCGGCGCCTCGGACGCGGCGGCCCTCGACATGGTGTCGCTGTTCCCGCGCGACACCTACAAGGGTCAGCCGAACGGCCTGCGCAAGGACCTCGCGGAGAAGATCGCCGCCCTGCGTCCGGGCTTCGTGCGCTTCCCCGGCGGCTGTCTGGTCAACACCGGCTCGATGGAGGACTACAGCGAGGCGAGCGGCTGGCAGCGCAAGCGCAGCTACCAGTGGAAGGACACCGTAGGACCCGTCGAGGAGCGCGCCACCAACGCCAACTTCTGGGGCTACAACCAGAGTTACGGCATCGGCTACTACGAATACTTCCGCTTCTCCGAGGACATCGGCGCCATGCCGCTGCCCGTCGTCCCGGCCCTGGTGACCGGCTGCGGCCAGAACAAGGCCGTCGACGACGAGGCGCTGCTCAAGCGGCACATCCAGGACACCCTCGACCTCATCGAGTTCGCCAACGGCCCGGCGACCTCCAAGTGGGGCAAGGTCCGCGCGCAGATGGGCCACCCGAGGCCCTTCCACCTCACGCACCTCGAAGTCGGCAACGAGGAGAACCTGCCCGACGAGTTCTTTGCCCGCTTCCAGCGGTTCCGCACCGCCATCGAGGCGAAGTACCCGGACATCGCGGTCATCTCCAACTCGGGCCCGGACGACTCCGGCACGACCTTCGACACCGCCTGGAAGCTCAACCGCGAGGCGAAGGTCGACATGGTCGACGAGCACTACTACAACAACCCGAACTGGTTCCTCCAGAACAACGACCGCTACGACTCCTATGACAGGAACGGCCCGAAGGTCTTCCTCGGTGAGTACGCCTCCCAGGGCAACGCCTGGAAGAACGGCCTGGCCGAAGCCGCGTTCATGACCGGCCTGGAGCGCAACGCGGACGTCGTCAAGCTCGCCTCGTACGCGCCGCTGCTCGCCAACGAGGACTACGTCCAGTGGCGGCCCGACCTGGTCTGGTTCAACAACCGCGCCTCCTGGAACTCGACGAACTACGAGGTCCAGAAGCTGTTCATGAACAACGTCGGCGACCGGGTTGTCCCGTCGAACGGGACCACGACCCCGAACGTCAGCGGCCCGATCACCGGCGCCGTCGGCCTCTCGACCTGGGCGACCAGCGCGGCGTACGACGATGTGAAGGTCACCGCCGCCGACGGCTCGACGCTGCTGAGCGACGATTTCTCCGGTGACGCCTCGAAGTGGAAGCACACGGGCGCCGGCAGCTGGAGCGTCCAGGACGGGCAGTACGTCCAGACGGACGCGGCGGCGGAGAACACCATGGTCTCGGCCGGCGACCCGTCCTGGCACGACTACGACCTGCATGTGAAGGCCACCAAGAAGTCCGGCAAGGAGGGCTTCCTCGTCGCCTTCGGCCTCAAGGACACCGGCAACTACTACTGGTGGAACCTCGGCGGCTGGAACAACACCCAGTCCGCCGTCGAGCAGGCCGTGGACGGCGGCAAGGGCACCCTGATGACCAAGGCCGGGTCCATCGAGACGGGCCGCGCCTACGACATCGACATCAAGGTGCGCGGCCGCCAGGTCACCCTGTACCTGGACGGCGAGGAGTGGGGCAGCTTCACCGACGACAAGTCGGCCGAGCCGTTCCGCCAGATCGTCACCAAGGACGCCGCGACCGGCGACCTGATCGTCAAGGTCGTCAACGCCCAGTCCGCCGAGGCCCGCACCGCGATCGACCTGGGCGGCGCCAAGGTCGCCTCCAGGGCCCGGGTCACCACCCTGGCCGCCGACCAGGACGCCGTGAACACCGAGACGGACACCCCGGTCGCACCGGTGACGTCGACCCTGAGCGGGGTCGGCGCGAAGTTCACCTACACCTTCCCGGCGAACTCCGTGACTTTCCTGCGGATCAAGCAGAGGTAGTTTCCGGGGGGAGGGGACACGGGAAGTCCCGGCGGTGGGTCGCTGCTTCTTGGGCAGCGGCCCACCGCCGTGTGCTGTGATCCGTACGGCGCTGAATCGCACCGCATAAAACTTTGCATAAAACTGCGGCGTTACGTATAGTCATGCCGTCTAGAGGAGGATTCCATGGCGGTACGTGCGGCAGTGGCCGGAGCGAGCGGATACGCGGGCGGGGAACTGCTGCGTCTGCTCCTGGCCCACTCTGAGATCGAGATAGGAGCCCTGACCGGCAATTCGAACGCCGGACAGCGGCTCGGCGCGCTCCAGCCGCATCTGCAGCCCCTCGCCGACCGAGTGCTCCAGGAGACGACCCCCGAGGCCCTCGCCGGGCACGACGTGGTCTTCCTCGCGCTGCCGCACGGCCAGTCCGCCGCCGTCGCCGAGCAGCTCGGCCCCGATGTCCTGGTCGTCGACATGGGCGCCGACTTCCGGCTGATGGACGCCGGCGACTGGGAGACGTTCTACGGCTCCCCGCACGCCGGCACCTGGCCGTACGGCCTCCCCGAACTACCGGGTGGCCGCGCCGCGCTGGAGGGGTCCAAGCGCATCGCGGTGCCCGGTTGCTACCCCACCGCCGTCTCCCTCGCCCTCTTCCCGGCCTACGCCGCCGCACTCGCCGAGCCCGAGGCCGTGATCGTCGCCGCCTCCGGCACGTCCGGTGCGGGCAAGGCGCCCAAGCCGCATCTGCTGGGCAGCGAGGTCATGGGCTCCATGACGCCGTACGGCGTCGGCGGCGGTCACCGGCACACGCCCGAGATGATCCAGAACCTCAGCGCGGCGGCCGGGGAGCGGGTCTCCGTCTCCTTCACACCGACGCTGGCGCCCATGCCCCGCGGCATCCTCGCCACGTGCAGCGCCACCGCGAAGCCGGGTGTGACCGCCGAGTCCGTCCGCGCCGCCTACGAGAAGGCCTACGCCGACGAGCCCTTCGTCCGCCTCCTCCCCGAGGGGCAGTGGCCGGCCACGGCGTCCGTCTACGGTTCGAACGCCGTTCAGGTGCAGGTCGCGTTCGACGCCGCCGCGAACCGCATCATCGCGATCAGCGCCATCGACAACCTCACCAAGGGCACGGCCGGCGGCGCCGTCCAGAGCATGAACATCGCCCTCGGGTTTCACGAGAACACCGGGCTTTCCACGATCGGAGTCGCACCGTGAGTGTCACGGCAGCTAAGGGGTTCCGGGCGGCGGGTATCGCCGCCGGGATCAAGGAGAACGGCAATCCGGACCTGGCCCTCGTGGTCAACGACGGTCCGCGCCGCGCCGCCGCGGGCGTCTTCACCTCCAACCGCGTCAAGGCCGCGCCGGTCCTGTGGTCCGAGCAGGTCCTGGGGAGCGGCCAGGTCTCCGCGGTCGTCCTCAACTCCGGTGGCGCCAACGCCTGTACGGGGCCGAAGGGCTTCCAGGACACCCACGCCACCGCCGAGAAGGTCGCCGAGGTGCTCGGCCGGGGCGCGATCGAGGTCGCCGTCTGCTCGACGGGTCTGATCGGCGTCCTGCTCCCGATGGACAAGCTGCTGCCCGGTGTCGAGACCGCGGCAGCTTCCCTGAACGAGCACGGCGGCGAGAAGGCCGCCATCGCCATCAAGACCACCGACACCGTCCACAAGACGTCCGTCGTCACCAAGGACGGCTGGACCGTCGGCGGCATGGCGAAGGGCGCGGGCATGCTCGCCCCCGGCCTGGCCACCATGCTGGTCGTGCTCACCACGGACGCGGTCGTCGAGAGCGACGACCTGGACAAGGCGCTGCGGGCCGCGACCCGCACCACCTTCGACCGCGTCGACTCCGACGGCTGCATGTCCACCAACGACACCGTGCTGCTGCTCGCCTCCGGCGCCGCCGAGGTCACCCCGGACCAGGCGGAGTTCGCGGAAGCCGTACGGCAGGTCTGCGACGACCTCGGCCAGCAGCTCATCCGGGACGCCGAAGGCGCCAGCAAGGACATCAAGGTCGAGGTGATCAACGCCGCTTCCGAGGACGACGCCGTCGAGGTGGGCCGCTCCATCGCCCGCAACAATCTCCTCAAGTGCGCCATCCACGGCGAGGACCCCAACTGGGGCCGCGTCCTCTCCGCGATCGGCACCACGTCCGCCGCCTTCGAGCCGGACCAGCTGAACGTCGCCATCAACGGCGTCTGGGTCTGCAAGAACGGCGGCGTCGGCGAGGACCGCGAGAAGGTCGACATGCGCTACCGCGAGGTGCACATCGTCGCCGATCTCGCCGCCGGGTCCGAGACCGCCACGATCTGGACCAATGACCTGACCGCGGACTACGTCCACGAGAACAGCGCCTACTCGTCATGAGTACTACGCGAAAGCACACCGCGCTCCCCAAGGCGCAGATCCTCATCGAGGCCCTGCCCTGGCTGGTGCGGCACAACGGCAAGACGGTCGTCATCAAGTTCGGCGGCAACGCCATGGTCGACGAGGAGCTGAAGGCCGCCTTCGCTCAGGACGTCGTCTTCCTGCACCACGCCGGGCTGAAGCCGGTGGTGGTGCACGGCGGCGGCCCGCAGATCAGTGCCGCCCTGGACAAGCACGGCATCGTGAGTGAGTTCAAGGCCGGGCTGCGGGTGACCACCGAGGACGCCATGGACGTCGTACGGATGGTGCTGGCCGGGCAGGTGCA
>NZ_BNBM01000015.1 GCF_014655715.1 Streptomyces lanatus
CCTTGCCGTTGAGCGTGGCGAGGACGAGGTCGGGGTTGTGCACCTCGACACCGGCCGGGGGTGCGATGTCGGCGGCGGTGACCAGACCCGGGCCCTGCTTGCGCAGGTACATCACGACGGGCTCGTCGTGCTCGGACGACACGACCAGCTGCTTGATGTTGAGAATCAGGTCGGTGACGTCCTCCTTGACGCCCGGCACGGTGGTGAACTCGTGCAGCACGCCGTCGATACGGATGGACGTGACCGCCGCACCCGGGATCGAGGACAGGAGGGTCCGACGCAGGGAGTTGCCGAGGGTGTAACCGAAGCCCGGCTCCAGCGGCTCGATCACGAACCGGGAGCGGAACTCGTCGACGACCTCTTCGGTCAACGAGGGACGCTGAGCGATCAGCATGTGTGGATCAGATCCTTCTTTCGTGGACGCCCGCTATTTGACGCCCGACGGAAACCGCACCCGGTGAAAAGTGCGGGTACTGCAAGGGTACGGGCGGCACGACCCAAAGGAGCCGTACCGCCCGGGAACCGCAGCTGAAACGCGTCAGACGCGACGACGCTTCGGCGGACGGCAGCCGTTGTGGGGGGTCGGGGTGACGTCCTGGATGGAGCCGACCTCGAGGCCCGTGGCCTGGAGCGAACGGATCGCGGTCTCACGACCGGAACCCGGACCCTTCACGAACACGTCGACCTTGCGCATGCCGTGCTCCTGGGCGCGGCGGGCAGCCGACTCGGCGGCCATCTGCGCGGCGAACGGCGTGGACTTCCGGGAGCCCTTGAAGCCGACGTGGCCGGCGGAGGCCCAGGAGATCACGTTGCCGGACGGGTCCGTGATGGAGACGATCGTGTTGTTGAACGTGCTCTTGATGTGGGCGTGCCCGTGAGCGACGTTCTTCTTTTCCTTGCGGCGCACCTTCTTGGCAGCGCCCTGACGACCCTTGGGGGGCATCTAGTAACTCCTACGGGGAGGTGGTCGGTCCTACAGCGAAGACCGCTGATGAAGCGTTGTCCGCTGAGGACTACTTCTTGCCCGGCTTCTTCTTGCCGGCGATGGCGCGACGCGGGCCCTTGCGGGTACGGGCGTTCGTGCTGGTGCGCTGACCGCGGACGGGCAGGCCGCGACGGTGACGGAGACCCTGGTAGCAGCCGATCTCGACCTTGCGGCGGATGTCGGCCTGGATCTCGCGACGGAGGTCACCCTCGGTCTTGATGTTGTTGTCGACGTACTCACGAATCGCGACGAGCTGCTCCTCGGAGAGGTCGCGAACGCGGGTGTTCGGGTCGATACCGGTCTCGGCCAGCGTCAGCTGGGAGAGCGTCCGGCCAATGCCGAACACGTAGGTGAGCGCGACCTCCACGCGCTTTTCGCGCGGGATGTCAACACCGGAAACGCGTGCCATTCAATGGCTCCTGGTGATCTTCGGAGGTCTTCCACAGAACCGATTCCCAGCCGCCGTATCAGGTACGAACTGAGTCCCCGGCCTCCGAACCGGGGGTGTCAGGCGGACGCTCGTCCGTCTGGGTTCTGCGTATGAACATATTCAGCTCGCGTCGCGCGAATCTCTGCGATATCGATGCAGAGGGATCGGTCGATCGTGCGTCAGCCCTGGCGCTGCTTGTGGCGCGGGTTCTCGCAGATGACCATGACCCGACCGTGACGGCGGATCACCCTGCACTTGTCGCAGATCTTCTTGACGCTCGGCTTGACCTTCATGGGACTGAGGTTCTCCGAGTCAGAGGGATCTACTTGTAGCGGTAGACGATCCGGCCACGGGTCAGGTCGTACGGAGACAACTCCACCACGACCCGGTCGTCAGGGAGGATACGGATGTAGTGCATACGCATCTTGCCGCTGATGTGTGCCAGGACCTGGTGGCCGTTCTGGAGCTCGACCTTGAACATGGCGTTCGGCAGAGACTCGACGACAGTGCCCTCGATCTCGATGGCACCTTGCTTCTTGGCCACGCTTCGCCCTTCGGAATCGACTACCTTGATCGACTCCTGTGCTTTCCTGTTCTTGGAGCTACAGGCGCATGCGGACATGCGGGTGCACGAGAGCCGACGAGTCAGTCTACGTCAGGGCCCTCGGAAAGACGAATCGAGGAAGCCTGCCCCAACCGGCAGATCATTAAGCAAGGGGATCCGGGGCGGCGGTGATCCCGTGCTCCGCCAGCTTCGCCCTGCCGCCGTCGGGGGCGGTGAGCACCAGGGGGCCCTCCTCGGTCAGTGCGACCGAGTGCTCCCAGTGCGAGGACCAGGTGCCGTCCGTGGTGATGACGGTCCAGTCGTCGGACAGGACCTCCGTCTTCGGCGTCCCGAGCGAGACCATCGGCTCGATCGCGAGGCAGAACCCGGGGACCAGCTTCGGGCCCTTGCCCCGCCGGCGCTCCACGTAGTTCAGCAGATGCGGGTCCATGTGCATCTCGGTGCCGATGCCGTGGCCGCCGTAGTCCTCGATGATGCCGTAGCGGCCGCCGCCGGGCTTCGGCTGGCGGCGGATGTAGGTCTCGATGGCGCGGGAGACGTCGACGAGCCGGTTGCCCAGCTTCATCGCGGCGATACCGGCCCACATCGACTCCTCGGTCACCCGGGAGAGCTCCAGCAGCTCCGGAGCGTGACCGGAGCCCACGAAGGCCGTGTAGGCCGCGTCGCCGTGCCAGCCGTCGATGATGGCGCCGCAGTCGATGGAGATGATGTCGCCGTCCTTGAGGACGACGTCCTCGGACGGGATGCCATGGACGACGACCTCGTTCACGGAGGTACAGATCGTCGCGGGGAAGCCGCCGTAGCCGAGGAAGTTCGACTTGGCACTGTGCTCGGCGAGGACCTTGCGGGCGACCTCGTCCAGATCCCTGGTGCTGGCCCCGGGCACCGCGGCCTCGCGCGTGGCCGCGTGAATGGCGGCGACGACCAGCCCCGCCTCACGCATCTTGGCGATCTGCTCGGGGTTCTTGATCTGCACCATGGGGTCGGGCGCCTTTCCTTCACGGGACTGCGGGGACTGCGGGGACTGCTTCAACCATAAAGGCGGAGCCTCGGTGCCCCGCCCCACGCAGCAGCCGCGGCCCCCTCAACGGGAACCGCGGCCTGTGCTGCCTACGAGCCAAGAACGCTGCTACTTGCCGTCCTCGTCACGCTGAAGCGCCTCCATGGCGCGCGCCGTGACCTCTTCGACCTTGCCGAGCGCGGAGATGGTGACGACCAGCCCCTGCGTCTTGTAGTAGTCGATGATCGGCTCGGTCTGCGTGTGGTAGACCTCCAGCCGCGTGCGGACGGTTTCCTCGGAGTCGTCGTCGCGCTGGTACAGCTCGCCGCCGCAGGCGTCGCAGACGCCTTCCTTCTTCGGCTGGCTGTACGTCACGTGGAAGACATGGCTGGAGTCCCGGCGGCAGATGCGCCGCCCGGCGATCCGCTTGACGACCTCTTCCTCGGGGACCTCGAGGTCGAGCACCGCGTCCAGCTTCATGCTCTCGGACTGGAGCATCTCGTCGAGCGCCTCGGCCTGCGACACATTGCGCGGGAAGCCGTCCAGGAGGAAGCCGCCCTCGGCGTCCGGCTTCTCCATGCGGTCCTTGGCCATCCCGATGGTGACCTCGTCCGGCACCAGGTTGCCCGCGTCCATGTAGGACTTCGCGAGCTTCCCGAGCTCCGTCTGCTGGCTGATGTTGGCGCGGAACAGGTCGCCCGTGGAGATGTGCGGGATCGACAGGTTCTTGGCGAGGAACGCGGCCTGCGTTCCCTTGCCGGCACCCGGCGGCCCGACGAGGACGATACGCATCAGCGGAGGAACCCTTCGTAATTGCGCTGCTGGAGCTGGCTCTCGATCTGCTTCACCGTTTCCAGTCCGACACCCACGATGATCAGGATGCTGGTACCACCGAACGGGAAGTTCTGGTTTGCCCCGAAACCAGCCAACGCCATCGTCGGCACGAGAGCGATCAGACCCAAGTACAGCGAGCCCGGCCAGGTGATCCGGTTGAGCACGTAGGAGAGGTACTCAGCGGTCGGTCGGCCAGCCCGGATGCCCGGGATGAAGCCACCATACTTCTTCATGTTGTCCGCGACTTCCTCGGGGTTGAACGAGATGGCCACGTAGAAGAACGCGAAGAAAACGATCAACAGGAAGTACGCGGTGAGGTAGTACGGGTGGTTTCCCTTGACGAAGTACTGCTCGATCCAGGTCTTCCAGCCGGAGTTACCTCCGGAGAACTGGGCGATCAGCGCGGGGATGTAGAGCAGCGACGACGCGAAGATGACAGGAATCACACCCGCCTGGTTCACCTTCAGCGGGATGTACGTCGAGGTACCGCCGTAGGAACGGCGGCCGATCATGCGCTTCGCGTACTGCACCGGGACACGGCGCTGGGCCTGCTCGACGAAGACGACCAGACCGACCATGAAGAAGCCGACGAGGATGACGGTGCCGAACTCGATCCAGCCGCCGGCCAGCGAGCCCTGCTTCTTGATGGCCCACAGCGCGGACGGGAAGGTCGCGGCGATCGAGATGAACATCAGGATCGACATGCCGTTGCCGATGCCGCGGTCGGTGATGAGCTCACCGAGCCACATGACGACGGCCGTACCGGCGGTCATGGTGATGACCATGACGATGGTGGTGAAGATCGAGCGGTCCGGCACGATCTGCCCGGCGACCTGGCACCCCTGGAAGAGCGCGCCGCTGCGGGCGGTGGCCACCAGGCCGGTGCCCTGAAGGATGGCGAGCGCCACCGTCAGGTAACGGGTGTACTGCGTGATCTTCGCCGTACCGGCCTGGCCCTCCTTCTTGAGGGCTTCCAGGCGCGGGATCACGACGGTCAGCAGCTGCAGGATGATGCTCGCCGTGATGTACGGCATGATGCCGAGCGCGAAGATCGTGATCTGGAGCAGAGCGCCGCCGCTGAACATGTTGACCAGGCCGAAGAGGCCCTGGTTGGCGTTCGCCTGGTCGATACAGACCTGGACAGCCGTGTAGTCGACGCCTGGGATCGGGACGTGGGTACCGATTCGGTACACCACGATGATGGCGAGAGTGAAGAGCAGCTTCTTGCGCAGGTCGGGCGTCTTGAACGCCCGGGCGAACGCGGTGAGCACGGTGCCTCCTGCGACCCCCGCGCTACTGCGTCAAGGGTGACGGTCTTGAGGTTCGACTAATAGGGACGACTTAGCTAACGGTCAACTGCCGCTCAGAGTGCCTCACACGAAGCACTCGGTAAAAGTGGGCAGTGCAGGCCACCTTACCGGCGAGACCGCCCCCCTTGGAACGACCAACCGGGGATACCCCATTTGTGGGGTATCCCCGGTCGGGATCGCTCAAGTCATCGAGTCGCCTGATGCGTTCAGACGAGCTCGGTGACGGTACCGCCGGCGGCGGTGATCTTCTCCTTGGCGGAGCCGGAGACGGCGTCGACCGTCACCTGCAGCGCCACGGAGATCTCGCCCTGGCCGAGGACCTTGACGAGGCTGTTCTTGCGAACGGCACCCTTGGCGACCAGACCCTCGACGGTGACCTCGCCACCCTCGGGGTACAGCGCCGCCAGCTTGTCGAGGTTCACGACCTGGTACTCGGTCTTGAACGGGTTCTTGAAGCCCTTCAGCTTCGGAAGACGCATGTGGAGGGGCATCTGGCCACCCTCGAAGCGCTCCGGAACCTGGTAACGGGCCTTCGTACCCTTGGTACCACGACCGGCCGTCTTACCCTTCGACGCCTCACCACGACCGACACGGGTCTTCGCGGTCTTGGCGCCCGGGGCGGGACGGAGGTTGTGGATCTTGAGCGGGTTCTGCTCCGCCATGATCAGTCGACCTCCTCGACCGTCACGAGGTGGCGGACGGTGTGCACCATGCCGCGGAACTCGGGGCGGTCCTCCTTGACGACCTGCGTGTTGATCCCCTTGAGACCAAGGGAACGCAGGGTGTCACGGTGGTTCTGCTTGCTGCCGATGTAGGACTTGACCTGCGTAATCTTGAGCTGCGCCACGATTACGCACCCGCCCCGGCACGCGCACGGAGAAGAGCCGCGGGGGCGACGTCCTCGAGCGGCAGACCGCGGCGGGCCGCGACCTCCTCGGGACGCTGCAGGCCCTTGAGGGCCTCCACGGTCGCGTGCACGATGTTGATCGCGTTGTCGGAGCCCAGGGACTTCGACAGGATGTCGTGGATACCGGCGCACTCGAGCACGGCACGCACCGGACCACCGGCGATAACACCGGTACCGGGCGACGCGGGCTTGAGCAGCACGACGCCGGCAGCCTTCTCACCCTGGATCGGGTGCGGGATGGTGCCCTGGATACGGGGGACCTTGAAGAAGTGCTTCTTGGCCTCCTCCACACCCTTGGCGATGGCGGCCGGCACCTCCTTGGCCTTGCCGTAACCGACACCCACGGTGCCGTCACCGTCGCCCACCACGACCAGCGCGGTGAAGCTGAAGCGACGACCACCCTTCACAACCTTGGCGACGCGGTTGATCGCGACAACGCGCTCAACGTACGCGGTCTTCTCGGCGGCAGCTGCGCCGCCGTCACGGCCCTTCCGGTCCCGCCGCTCGCCGCCACCGGCACCGCCACCGCGGCGCTGGGGTCCAGCCATTGGATTTACCTCTCTCTTTTCCGCTAGCTACGAACGGCTCAGAACTTCAAGCCGGCTTCGCGGGCGGCGTCCGCCAGGGCAGCGATGCGCCCGGCGTACTGGTTACCACCGCGGTCGAATACGACGGCCTCGACACCGGCGGCCTTGGCGCGCTCGGCGACCAGGGCGCCGACCTGCTTGGCCTGCGCGGACTTGTCGCCCTCGGCACCGCGGATCGAGGTGTCCAGGGTGGACGCCGACGCAAGGGTGTGACCCTTGATGTCGTCGATCACCTGGGCCACGATGTGGCGGTTCGAGCGGGTAACGACCAGACGCGGACGCTCCGCCGTTCCGTTGATGTGCTTACGGATCCGGATGTGGCGGCGCTTGATCGCGGCGCGCTTGTAGGCGTCGCCCTTAAGGATCTTCTGTCCGTATGCCATGGCTTACTTACCCGCCTTTCCGACCTTGCGGCGGATGACTTCGCCCTCGTACTTGACGCCCTTGGCCTTGTACGGGTCGGGCTTGCGCAGCTTGCGGATGTTGGCCGCAACCTCGCCGACCTTCTGCTTGTCGATGCCCTCGACCGAGAAGTGCGTCGGGTTCTCGACCTTGAACGAGATGCCCTCGGGCGCCTCGACCGTGATCGAGTGGCTGTAGCCGAGCGCGAACTCGAGGTTCGAGCCCTTGGCCGCCACGCGGTAACCGACACCGCTGATCTCGAGCTTCTTCACGTAACCCTGGGTCACGCCGGTGATCATGTTCGCCACCAGCGTGCGGGACAGGCCGTGCAGGGCCTTGTTCTGACGCTCGTCGTTGGGGCGGGTGACGTTCAGGACGCCGTCCTCACCCTTGGCGATGTCGATCGGCGCGGCAACGGTGTGGGTCAGCGTGCCCTTGGGGCCCTTGACCGAGACCGTACGGCCGTCGATGGTGACGTCCACGCCGGCGGGAACCGTGATGGGGAGCTTGCCAATACGCGACATAGCTGTTTCCTCCGTTCCCTTCCGCTACCAGACGTAGGCGAGGACTTCCCCACCCACGCCCTTCTTGCCGGCCTGCTTGTCGGTGAGGAGCCCGTGGGACGTGGAGATGATCGCCACGCCGAGGCCGCCGAGCACCTTCGGCAGGTTGGTGGACTTCGCGTAAACCCGGAGACCGGGCTTGGAGATCCGCTTGATGCCCGCGATGGAGCGCTCACGGTTGGGGCCGAACTTCAGCTCCAGGACGAGGTTCTTGCCGACCTCGGCGTCCTCGACCTTCCAGCCCGTGATGAAGCCCTCCTGCTGGAGGATCTCCGCGATGTGCGACTTGATCTTCGATGCCGGCATCGTCACGGAGTCGTGGTATGCCGAGTTCGCGTTCCGCAGACGCGTAAGCATGTCTGCGATCGGATCAGTCATGGTCATGAATTGGCCTTCGGCCTCTCTCGCCGGGGTTTCCTGGTGCGCCATCCCTCTCCCCGATCCGAGACGGGACGGGTGCGGCGCGGTGGACCTACGGCGTAGTAAGTCGTATGGGCGTCAGGCGCCCAACCCTCCAAGCCTAAGCCATGGAGAGGTGGGCACCTGACAGAGCCCTTTACTTACCGAGAGCTTCCGGAACCCCTGAAAACAGGGACTACCAGGAGCTCTTGGTCACGCCCGGCAGCTCGCCACGGTGAGCCATCTCACGAAGGCACACGCGGCACAGGCCGAACTTGCGGTACACGGAGTGCGGACGGCCGCAGCGCTGGCAGCGCGTGTAGCCACGCACACCGAACTTGGGCTTGCGAGCAGCCTTGGCAATCAGAGCCTTCTTCGCCATCTCGCTCACGCCTCCTTGAACGGGAAGCCGAGGTGACGAAGGAGCGCGCGGCCCTCAGCGTCGTTGGTCGCCGTGGTGACCACGGTGATGTCCATACCCCGGGTACGGTCGATCTTGTCCTGGTCGATCTCGTGGAACATGACCTGCTCCGTGAGACCGAAGGTGTAGTTGCCACGGCCGTCGAACTGCTTGGGGGACAGACCACGGAAGTCGCGGATGCGCGGCAGCGCGAGCGACAGGGTGCGGTCCAGGAACTCCCACATGCGGTCGCCACGGAGCGTGACGTGGGCACCGATCGGCTGACCCTCACGCAGCTTGAACTGCGCGATGGACTTGCGGGCCTTGGTGACGGCCGGCTTCTGACCGGTGATCGTGGTGAGGTCGCGAATCGCGCCGTCGATCAGCTTGGAGTCGCGGGCGGCGTCGCCCACACCCATGTTGACCACGATCTTGACGAGGCCGGGGATCTGCATGACGTTCTCGTACTTGAACTCGTCACGCAGCTTGCCCGCGATCTCCTCGCGGTACTTCTGCTTCAGACGCGGAGTGGTGGTGGTCGTCATCAGATGTCCTCACCCGTCCGCTTGGCAACGCGGATCTTGTTGCCTTCGTCGTCGAAGCGGTAGCCGACACGCGTGACGACCTTGTTGCCGTCCTTCTCAACGACCAGCTGGACGTTGGAGACGTGGATCGGCGCCTCGGTCGTGACGATGCCGCCGGCCTGCGAACCGCGAGCGGTCGGACCGGCCTTGGTGTGCTTCTTGACCCGGTTGACACCCTCGACCAGGACACGCTCCTCGCGCGGGTAAGCGGCAATGACCTTGCCCTGCTTGCCCTTGTCCTTACCGGTGATGACCTGGACCAGGTCGCCCTTCTTGATCTTCATGCTTACAGCACCTCCGGAGCCAGCGAGATGATCTTCATGAACTTCTTCTCGCGCAGCTCACGCCCGACCGGGCCGAAGATGCGGGTGCCGCGAGGGTCGCCGTCGTTCTTCAGAATGACGGCGGCGTTCTCGTCGAAGCGGATGTACGAGCCGTCCGGACGGCGGCGCTCCTTGACGGTGCGAACGATGACCGCCTTGACGACGTCACCCTTCTTCACGTTGCCACCGGGGATCGCGTCCTTGACGGTGGCGACGATGACGTCACCGATGCCCGCGTAGCGGCGACCGGAGCCACCGAGCACACGGATGCAAAGGATTTCCTTCGCACCAGTGTTGTCGGCGACGCGCAGTCGCGACTCCTGCTGGATCACGTCTATCTCCTGTGTGTCTGCCGGTTCCCCGGGAGCCGCTCAGTGAGCGGCTCCCGGAGCCTGGCGGAACTGTCCTGCGGGGATGCCCGCAGGAATTACTTGGCCTTCTCGAGGATCTCGACGACGCGCCAGCGCTTCGTCGCGGACAGCGGCCGGGTCTCCATGAGGAGGACACGGTCGCCGACGCCCGCGGCGTTCTGCTCGTCGTGCGCCTTGAGCTTGTTGGTACGGCGGATGACCTTGCCGTACAGCGCGTGCTTGACGCGGTCCTCGACAGCGACGACGACGGTCTTGTCCATCTTGTCGCTGACGACGAGACCCTCACGGGTCTTGCGGAAGCCGCGCGCCTCTGCAGTCTCAGTCACGTTCTTCTCGCTCATCAGGCGTTCTCCACCGTTTCGATGCCCAGCTCACGCTCGCGCATCAGGGTGTAGATCCGCGCGATGTCCTTGCGGACCGCCTTCAGACGGCCATGGTTCTCGAGCTGCCCGGTCGCCGCCTGGAAGCGGAGGTTGAACAGCTCTTCCTTGGCCTCGCGAAGCTTCGCAAGAAGCTCCTCGTTGCCCAGCTCGCGCAGCTCGGACGCCTTGGTACCGGCCGACATCACGCTTCACCTGCCTCGCGCTTGACGATCCGGCACTTCATCGGCAGCTTGTGGGCCGCACGAGTCAGCGCCTCACGGGCGATCTTCTCGTTGGGGTACGACAGCTCGAACATCACGCGTCCGGGCTTGACGTTGGCGATCCACCACTCCGGCGAACCCTTACCGGAACCCATGCGGGTCTCGGCAGGCTTCTTGGTGAGGGGACGGTCCGGGTAGATGTTGATCCAGACCTTGCCACCACGCTTGATGTGACGCGTCATGGCGATACGAGCGGCCTCGATCTGACGGTTCGTCACGTACGCCGGGGTGAGCGCCTGGATGCCGTACTCGCCGAACGCAACCGTCGTGCCACCCTTGGCAGCGCCGGAGCGCTTCGGGTGGTGCTGCTTGCGGTGCTTGACCCTACGGGGGATCAGCATTTCGGTCAGGCCTCCGTTCCGGTGCTCTCAGCCGGAGCGGACGCGGGAGCCTCGGCCTTGGGGGCCTCGGAACCGGCAGCCTGCTGCGGCTTGCGACCGCGCCGCTCGCCACCACGGCCACCACGGGCCGGGCGGTCGGAGCCGCCACCGCGGGCCGGGCGGTTACCCGCACGGGCAGCGGCGTTCTCGGCGCGGACCTCGGCGATGTTCTTGACGTCGCCCTTGTAGATCCAGACCTTCACACCGATACGGCCGAAGGTCGTCTTGGCCTCGAAGAAGCCGTAGTCCACGTTCGCACGGAGCGTGTGCAGGGGCACACGGCCCTCGCGGTAGAACTCCGAGCGGGACATCTCGGCGCCACCGAGGCGGCCACCGCACTGGATCTTGATGCCCTTGGCGCCGGCCTTCATCGCCGACTGCATGCTCTTACGCATGGCGCGGCGGAAGGAGACGCGGGAGGAGAGCTGCTCGGCAACGGCCTGAGCAACCAGCTGAGCGTCCGTCTCGGGGTTCTTGACCTCGAGGATGTTCAGCTGGACCTGCTTGCCCGTGAGCTTCTCGAGGTCACCGCGGATGCGGTCGGCCTCGGCGCCACGGCGGCCGATGACGATGCCCGGACGCGCGGTGTGGATGTCCACGCGGACACGGTCACGGGTGCGCTCGATCTCAACCTTCGAGATACCGGCGCGCTCCATGCCGGACGTCATCATCCGACGGATGGCGACGTCTTCCTTGACGTAGTCCTTGTACAGCTTGTCGGCGTACCAACGCGACTTGAAGTCGGTCGTGACACCGAGCCGGAACCCATGCGGGTTTACCTTCTGGCCCATTACCGGGTTCCTTCCTTGCTGCTGACGACCACGGTGATGTGGCTGGTCCGCTTGCGGATCCGGTAGGCACGGCCCTGGGCACGCGGACGGAACCGCTTCAGGGTCGGACCCTCGTCAACGTACGCCTCGCTGATGAACAGCGAGGAGGCGTCCGGGTGGTCGTAGTTGTGCGCGGCGTTGGCGATGGCGCTGTCGAGCACCTTGCCGACGGGCACGGAGGCTGCCTGCGGAGCGAATCGCAGAACAGCCTGAGCCTCCGTGGCATCCATGCCACGGATAAGGTCCACCACGCGGCGGGCCTTCATGGGCGTAACGCGGATGTACCGCGCCTGGGCCCTGGCTTCCATGGTTGTCCCTCTCAGTTACTTACGTGTCTGAATGCGATCCGCTACTAGCGGCGCTTCGACTTCCGGTCGTCCTTGACGTGGCCCCGGAAGGTGCGCGTCGGCGAGAACTCGCCGAGCTTGTGGCCGACCATCGACTCGGTGACGAACACCGGGATGTGGGTCTTGCCGTTGTGCACCGCGAGCGTGTGGCCGAGCATGGCCGGCACGATCATGGAGCGACGGGACCAGGTCTTGATGACGTTCTTGGTGCCGGCTTCGTTCTGGGCTTCCACCTTCTTGATCAGGTGGTCGTCGACGAAGGGCCCCTTCTTGAGACTGCGCGGCATCTAAACCCGCTCCTAGCGCTTCTTGTTCGTCTTGCGGCGGCGGACGATGTACTTGTTCGAAGCCTTCTTCGGCGAACGAGTACGACCCTCCTTCTGACCCCAGGGGCTGACCGGGTGGCGACCACCGGAGGTCTTGCCCTCACCACCACCGTGGGGGTGGTCAACCGGGTTCATCGCCACACCGCGAACGGTCGGACGAACGCCCAGCCAGCGCTTACGGCCGGCCTTGCCCCAGTTGATGTTGCTCTGCTCGGCGTTGCCGACCTCGCCGACGGTGGCGCGGCAGCGCACGTCGACCAGGCGGATCTCACCGGACGGCATGCGGAGGTGGGCCATCTGGCCCTCCTTCGCGAGCAGCTGCACGGAGGCACCGGCGGAGCGGGCGAACTTGGCACCGCCACCGGGACGGAGCTCGATCGCGTGGATCGTGGTACCGACCGGGATGTTGCGGAGGGCCAGGTTGTTGCCCGGCTTGATGTCGGCCCCGGGACCGTTCTCGACGCGGTCACCCTGCTGCAGGTTGCGCGGGGCGAGGATGTAGCGCTTCTCGCCGTCGGCGTAGTGCAGCAGCGCGATGCGCGCGGTGCGGTTGGGGTCGTACTCGATGTGCGCGACCTTCGCCGGCACGCCGTCCTTGTCGTGACGACGGAAGTCGATCACTCGGTAGGCGCGCTTGTGTCCGCCACCCTGGTGGCGAACGGTCACACGACCGGCGTTGTTACGGCCGCCCTTGCTGTGCAGCGGGCGGACCAGCGACTTCTCCGGCGTGGACCGCGTGACCTCGACGAAGTCGGCGACGCTGGAACCACGACGGCCCGGCGTAGTCGGCTTGTACTTGCGGATTCCCATTTCTCAGTCCTCGTCCGATATCGGACGATCCGGACCGCCCTTAGGCGGTCGGACCGCCGAAGATGTCGATACGGTCGCCCTCGGCGAGGGTCACGATCGCTCGCTTGCTGCCGGCCCGCTGGCCGAAGCCCGTGCGGGTGCGCTTGCGCTTGCCGACGCGGTTGATCGTGTTGACCCCGGTGACCTTGACGTCGAAGACCGCCTGGACGGCCTGCTTGATCTGGGTCTTGTTGGCGCTCGGGGCGACGATGAACGTGTACTTGCCCTCGTCGAGAAGCGCGTAGCTCTTCTCCGAGACGACCGGCTTCAGCAGCACGTCACGGGGGTCCGTGAAGGACTTGCTGATCGGGGTCTCGACGGTGTTCTTGCCCTCGGCTTCGTGACGACGCGCCTTGGCGACGCGCGCGGCCTTGGCGGCCTTGGCCGCCTTGGAGGCGATGGAGGGGTGACGGACGGCCATCAGACCTCAGTCCCTTCGGTGTCGTTGGCCTTCGGGCCGGCGACGAAGGACTCGAGAGCGGCCTGGGTGAAGACCACGTCGTCCGAGACGATCACGTCGTACGTGTTCAGCTGGCCCGGCTCCAGGATGTGCACCTGGGGCAGGTTGCGGGCGGACAGCCACGCGGCCTCGTCGGCACGGTCGACGACCAGCAGGAGGTTCTTACGCTCGCTGATCTTGCCGAACAGAGCCTTGGCGGCCTTGGTGGAGGGGGTCTCGCCCTCGATCACGCCGGTGACGACGTGGATGCGGTTCGCGCGGGCCCGGTCGGTGAGGGCGTGACGCAGAGCGGCAGCCTTCATCTTCTTGGGGGTGCGCTGCGAGTAGTCGCGCGGCACGGGACCGTGCACGACGCCACCACCGGCGAACTGCGGCGCGCGGGTCGAGCCCTGACGGGCGCGGCCGGTGCCCTTCTGGCGGTAAGGCTTCTTGCCACCACCACGGACTTCGCCACGGGTCTTGGTCTTGTGCGTGCCCTGACGGGCAGCCGCGTTCTGCGCAACGACGACCTGGTGGATCAGCGGGATGCTGACCTTCTCCACGCCGAAGATCTCCGCGGGGAGCTCGACGCTACCGGTCTTCTCGCCGGCAGGCGAAAGGATGTCAACAGTGCTCATCGGTTACCTCAGGCCCCCTTGGCCGCGGTGCGGACCAGGACGAGGCCGCCGTTCGGACCGGGAACCGCGCCCTTGATGAGCAGCAGACCCTTCTCCGCGTCAACGGCGTGGACGGTCAGGTTCTGGGTGGTGACCCGCTCGTTGCCCATGCGACCCGCCATGCGGAGGCCCTTGAACACACGGCCCGGGGTGGCGCAGCCACCGATGGAGCCGGGAGAGCGGTGCTTGCGCTGGGTGCCGTGACCGGCGCCGAGGCCCTTGAAGTTGTGACGCTTCATGACACCGGCGAAGCCCTTGCCCTTGCTCTTGCCGGTGACGTCGACCTTCACGCCGGCCTCGAAGACCTCGGCCGTGACTTCCTGGCCGAGCGTGTACTCGGAGGCGTCAGCGGTGCGGATCTCGACGAGGTGGCGACGGGGGGTGACGTCGGCCTTGGCGAAGTGGCCCTTGAGGGGCTTGTTCACCTTGCGCGGGTCGATGTCGCCGAAGGCGATCTGCACCGACTCGTAGCCGTCGACGTCGTTCGTACGAACCTGGGTCACGACGTTGGGGCCGGCCTTGACGACGGTGACCGGAACAACACGGTTGTTCGCGTCCCACACCTGCGTCATGCCGAGCTTCTCGCCCAGGATGCCCTTGATCTGCTTAGCCATTCTCAGATCACCGACCCTCAGAGCTTGATCTCGATGTCGACACCGGCCGGGAGGTCGAGTCGCATCAGAGAGTCAACGGTCTTGGGCGTCGGGTCGAGAATGTCGATCAGGCGCTTGTGCGTGCGCATCTCGAAGTGCTCGCGCGAGTCCTTGTACTTGTGCGGCGACTTGATGACGCAGTACACGTTCTTCTCAGTGGGCAGCGGCACCGGGCCCGCGACCGACGCACCAGTGCGAGTCACCGTCTCGACGATCTTCTTCGCCGAGGAGTCGATGACCTCGTGGTCGTAGGCCTTGAGCCGGATGCGGATCTTCTGTCCCGCCATGGCTACTCAGTAGTCCTGTCTCTATACAGCTCTGGAACCCGGTCTTCCGTGCGCCCACTCTCCGACCCACGCGGTCGGGCGTGTCGCGCTTTCGCTGACACAGATGTCCCTTGTTCGAACATCCCTTGTCTGAGAAAGAGATCCACCGGGTGCCTGGCCAGTGCCGCACCACACTTCCCGAAAGATTCCCGTACGTCCGCCCCAGCGCTGCCTTACGGCAGTTAGGGCGACGAGTACTGTGGGACTCGCTTCCGGTCCTCCCGGCGGGAGGCGCGCAGCATCAACACTCGACCGAGCAACTCGGACAGTCTGCCATATGGGGCAGGGGCTCCGCCAATCGAGCCGGAGAGAATACCCCGAGGGTGACGTAGGTCAAACCCAGGCCCGACACGCGTAGGCCCGGGAGACGCGATGACGGGCCCGCAGACCTCGACGGACCCGTCAGTCACAACAGCCTCAGGCCTCCCGCGCCTGCGTCAGCTCTCCGTTCCTCCCGGGCGGGGTCCCGCGAGCTGACCCGTGAGCGGCTCGGAAGGGTGCTGCGGAGCGAGCAGGTGGAGCGCGTCCCGCAGCAGCGTGCTTGAGGTGTGCTCGGTATAGGGGAAGTACACGACCTCGACCCCCACCCTCGCGAATTCGGTCTCGAGCGTCGTCCAGACGTCCGAGCCGAGCCAGTCGTCACCCTTGAAGATGACGTCGAAACCGACTTCCTTCCAGATCTCGATCTTGTCGTCCACGGTCGCGACGAAAGCCTCGTCCACATGGCGCACGCTGCGGACGATCTGGAGTCGCTCGGCGAGCGGTACGACGGGCGGTCTGCCTTTCAGACGCACCACGAGGTCGTCGGAACACACGCCGGCGATGAGCCGGTCGCAGTGCCCGCGGGCCCGGCGCAGGACGTTCAGATGGCCCACGTGGAAGAGGTCGAAGACCCCTGGCGCGTAGCCGAGACGTTGCCTCATCGCCGCCGTTCCTTCGGAGTCTTCGAGGTCTTCGAAGCCTTGTCGGCGACAGCGGTGACTGTGAGTGCCCGCGACCTGAGCGTGGTGTTGCGGCCGTCGGTGACGGCGATCGTGTACCGGTGGCGCGAGCCGGGGGCGACGGTGTCCGTGTACTTCATCCTGGGGCGGTTCCACTCCTGGGACCGGCCTGTCCGCGTGGCCACGAGGAGGCCGTCCCGGTAGATGAGGTACTTCAGCTCCGCGTCGTCCCGGTCCCATGCGGCACGCCAGGCGAGCGTGACCCGACCGGCACGCGCCACCGAGGCCGTGAGCCGGGGCGGGTTCTCCGGGGCTCCCCGGTCGGGGCCGGCCCCGAAGCGGGTCAGGCTCTGCTGCGGCCGGTTGTTGACCGTGGTGAACTCGCCGCCGGCCCACAGGATGCCACCGGCCATCGCCATGGCCCGGGGGCCGTTCTGCTCGCCGATCCCTTCGTTCGTGTCGGGGAACCAGTGCAGAATGTGGCGGTCACGGGTCGACTGGGCCAGGAAGTGCTGGCGGTTGTCGTACTCGGGGAAACCGCCCGGTGTGTCCCTGCAGTTGTGGGCGTGGGATCCGCTGTAGAGCACACCGTTGTGCAGGGCGAGCGCCTGGGTGGCGCCCAGGCAGGTGTCACGCCACACCAGCTTGCCGGTACGGAGGCTGGCGGCGATACGGCCGTCGAAGATGCCCGTCCCGTTGCCCTCGGCCGCCACATAGAACTTGGTCTTGTCGCGGACCAGCGCCTTCACGGCCGATCGGGCCGGCAGCCAGTCCGTGTACTGGGCCACCGTCTTCCCCGTGCGGGGGTGCAGGCCGACGAGCGATGCCTCCAGGTCGTCGTTGACCAGCTGGAAGTCACCCCCGATGATGATCTTGCCGTACTCGGGCGCGGCGGCGATGGCGCGTACCGGCGCCTCGATCTCCGCCTTGAACGGCAGCAGCGCACCTCTGTGGGTGAACGCCGCGATGCGCTCCCTCTCCCGGCCGTCGGCGGCCGTGAAGTCGCCTCCCAGATAGACCGCGCTCTTCGTGACGTCGATGGCCCGCACATCCGACGACAGGCGCGGGCGGAAGTCCTTGCGCAGCGAGCAGGAGGCCGTGTTGAGCGCGACCGCATGGGACGCCCTGGCCTTGCCGGCCTTGGCGAACGAGCCGCCGATGTAGAGCATCCTGCCGTCCGCGGTCGCCTTGAGCGCCCGTACGGTGCTTCCAGCGCCGGTGAAGCGGTGGGCGCACGACAGCAGTTTGCCGGTGACGGCGTCGAAGGCCGCGAAGTTCTTGCGCGCGACCTCCCTCTGGCCAGGCTTGGCGCCCGGAGGACGGACCTTGTTGAAGGTCCCGCCGACATACACGACACCGCGTGCGTACTCGATCGACCAGACGATGCCATCGGTCTGCCAGGTCGCCAAAGGATCGGCGGTCAGGGTCTTTTCGTCGCTGTCGGCCACCGAGGCCGAAGCGGTGATGAGCGAGGCAGCCGCGAGGAGGGCCGCGACCGAAGCCGCGGTGGCCCCCCGCTTCGTGCTTTTTCTCAGGCGCATGGAACATCCCGGGTTGCAGCAAGGACGGGTGGAAGAAGGGGAGATGGACCGGCGGCCGCGATTCCGAGACGGCCTCACGGGGTGCGCTCGCGCAGCACACCGACGAGTTCATGCACTCCCAAAGGTGTGCGAAATCGCCACAAACCTATACCAAATGCGCACAATCCCATGGTGATTGCGACGGCAAGTCCTACGGTCGTGTCACCTGCCAACCGCCTCGCGGCGGCGACCGGCGCCACGGTGAGGCAGAGGGCGACGGCAGCCGCCAGGAGGTATCCGCCGTCGATGAAGCCGAAGCCGGGATGCCGCCGCACCAACACGGCTGCGACGACGTTCTCGACGACGGTCGCCGCTCCCCAGGACAGAGCGGCGCCGATGACGCCGAGACGGGGAATGGCGAGGAACCCCACCGTCAGCTGCACCGCGAACGCGACCCCGGTGACCGCCAGATGCCAGGTGCTCTTGCCCGCCATGAGCAGCACCGTCTGGGCGTTGCCCACCCCGACGTTGACCGCCGAGGCGATACAGAGCAGCACCAGGGCGCCCTCCCCCTGCTCGAACTCCGGCCCGAACAGCGACAGAACGGTGCCCGGGAAACTCGTGAGCAGGGCCAGCAGCGGCCAGGAGAACAGCACGATCCAGCGCGTCGAGACACGGTGCAGATGGGAGGCCTGCCCGAGGTCGCCCAGCGCGAGAAGGCGGCTGATCTCGGGAGCGACGGCCAGCCGGATGGCCAGCTGGAGCAGCGTTGCCGCGATGACCACCCGGCCCACGGCGGTGTAGATGCCCGCCTCTTCGCTCGTCGCCAGGGAGGACAGCAGGACGACGCCCAGCCAGACCGCGCTGATGTCGAAGACGGACGAGACGGCCCGGGGGGCGGCGAACGCCCAGAACCCGCGCCGGGTGGCGGCGGTCTCCCCTACGGAGACATGTCCCGTGCTCCTGCGGCGGCACCGGCGCAGCTCGAGCCAGGCGATGAGGAAGCCGGCCAGGGAGGGCACCAGCCAGGCGGCGGCCAGCGTCAGCACGCCCGGGGCCAGCAGCAGGACCGGTACGGCGATCAGGACACGCAGCACCGGCTTCCCGATCTGCTCGACACCGACGTACGGGATCACGGTGCCGTAGCCCTGGGTGGCACCCAGCAGGATCAGTGTGACCGTGGCCAGGGGGAGGAACACGGCGAACAGCCGGACCAGGGTCACCGCGTCGCCCGGGGCGAGACTCGGCAGCAGCGCGGTGGCCGTCCGGGGCGACAGGAACAGCAGTGCGGCGGCCGTGGTGCTCGCCAGGGCTCCTGGCACGACCGCGCTGCGCAGCAGTGCGCCCACCTTGCAGCCGCCGGTGATGGCCAGGTCACCGGGGATGAAGCGCACCAGCCCGGTGTCGGCGCCGAGCTTGCAGGTGTTGCACAGGATGGTGAAGGCCGCGACGCCGGTGAACACCGCGCCCGCCCCGTACGCCCCCAGTCCGCGGGTGACCAGGGCGACCAGGACGTAGCCGAAGACCGCGTTGACCGTCGAGCCCAGGAACCCCCACCATCCGCCGCGTGCGGTGGCGGCGACCCCGGACCGCACGTGGGACTCGACGGTGGCCGGGACGGTCGTACCGGAGGTGCTCACCGGGAGGTGCTGAGCGTGTCGTCCCGCACCGGCTCGGTCGGCCTCGCCACGGCGTCGTCGGCCGCCGCGGACGGTGCCGTGGACGCGTTCCGCTCCCGGACCCGACGCCACCGGTTGCGGTCCGTGACCCGGCGGAGCAGGCCGGACCGGCTGCCGTCGTGGAGCGCCGCGCCCACGATGTGCCCTCCCAAGCAGCTGACCAGCTCGTGAACCCGCTTGAGGTCGTCGCGCCGGATGTCGTCCAGCGCGCCCGCCACGAGAACGCCGTCCACGCATGGAGCAAGCACCAGGCCATCGCCGTGTTCCAGCAGAGGCGGGCTCAGGAGGAGCGTCGGCCCGCCGGAATCGGCACCCGGCACACCGCGCGCCGCCGGGACCGCCGGCCCGTCGTCGCCGGTGGTGCCGCGACTGTGGGGGCAGAGCGTGAACCGCCCGGCTGTGCCGGCGTCGACCATCACTGCTCCCTCGGGTGCGTCGTCCGGCTCGGGGCCGCCGGCCGCCAGCGGCAGGCGTGCCCACAGACCGGGCGTGTGCGCGACGGCGTCCACCAGCCGTACGTCGTCACCGGACTCGGCGAAGGCGGCGGCGAGGTTCACGGCGACGGCGTCGGCCGCACGCTGCTGTCGAGGCGCCACGATCATGAGCCTGCCCACAGCCATACGGCCGTCGCTGCCCCGCAGACGCTGGGCCAGGGCGCGGTACGCCTCCGCGCGGCTGCCGTCCGCCCGGCCGACCTCCAGCAGTTCGCCCTCGGCGCCGGGGGCCGGGAGGATACCCAGGACGGGTGCGTGCAGGGACTCCTGGACCTCGCCGACCGAGCGCGCCCGCGGCTCCAGGGCGGAGCACAGCCAGGCGAGCACGACGCCCAGGATGAGACCGCCGAGCAGGCCGGTCCCGATGAGCCAGCCGGGGCGGGGTCCCGAGGGCCGCGCCGCCGGTTCGGCCCTGCGGACGATGTCGCCGGCGAAGGTGTCGTAGGTCCCGACGTCCGAGAGCTTCTTGCGCAGAATGCCGACCTGCTCCCGCAGGCCCGCGGCGCCGGTGACGGGCTGGTCGCCCTTCTTCGTGTTGAGCCGCTCGGTCAGTTCGTTGATCTGCCGCTCCAGTCCGGCGGCCATCCGGGCAGCCATGGCCTCGGACCGGTCCTGGCGATCGGCGAGATAGGCCCGGGCGAAGGCGTTGGTGACCCGTGCGGCACGCTCCGCGGTGCCCGCCGTGTACTCGAACCGGAGGACCTGGGTGTCCGGGATGTTGGTCACGCGCAGGTCCGCCGGCAGCGCGTCGGCGCCGGGCCGGTGGCGCAGTTCCTTCGCTGCCCGGGCCGCGACGGTCGCGCTGAGCGCGATCTGCCGCTCCGTGCCCATGCTCACCTGGCTGTCGGCGCCCACTCCGATCGTGCTGAAGGGGTCGGACCTGGCGCGGACAAGGACTTCACCTGTGGAGGTGTAGCTGCCTGCGCGCAGCAGGACCAGGAGCAGCCCGCCGAGCAGTCCCAGGAGCACGCCCAGCACGATGGTCGCGCGGTACCTCAGCAGCAGGCGCACCTGGTCGCGCAGCTCATCGGGGTCGTCGTACTGATCGTCGAAACCGGCGGGGCTGGTCACGGGTGCCTCCTGTGGCCGGGGATGAGTGCGTGGCCCGCGGTGGCGGGTGACCGCACCAGTGACGGGAGACGGGATCGTCCGGCGGTGCGGGTGAGGAAGAACGGAACGATCAGGAGCAGCAGGAGGGGCGCGACGATCGCCATGAGGCTGCCGCGCAGGAAGATCAACTGGTAGAAGGCGAAGGCGGGGACCAGCAGAACCGCCAGCGTGCTCTGCCGGCCCCGCAGCCGCGCCCTGATGTCGTCCACCCGTCGTCCGGCCGCGCCCAGCAGACAGAAGACCGCGACGACGCACAGCGGACCGCCCCACAGGTAACTCTCGATCCACAGCGGCGCGGAAAGGTTTTGGAAGTCGTAGCCTGCGTACTGGGCGAATTCGATACCGGTGGCCTGCGGCTTTCCGGGCCACATGGTGCGAGGGATCATGACGAGGATGACACCGAGCAGGGACGACGGCGTGAAGCCGTTTTCCTGCACATAGTCGACGCCGGTCTGCATTTGCTGAAATGCGTCGTAATCCATGGCGGTACTGAACTGCTCCGCAAGTCCCACGAGTTGTAGCGCTTCACGTTCGTCGTAGCGGAAGTAGTCGCTGTACGGGAAAGCGAACAGCACGACGGCCGTGATGGCCACGGCGGTGCGGCGAAAGGCCGGCGGGGTGTTGAACCGGTGCCACGAGAAGAGCAGCACCAGAAGGACGGTGCCGGCCCAGAAGCGCGGCCTGCTGATCGGGTTGTTGACGATCACGTTGAGAGCTAGCAGGGCCGGGAGCAGCAGCCTGCGGATCGTGCGCAGCAAGCGGTCGCCGGTGGCCCGGCGGGGCAGGTGGACCAGGGCCACCATGGACCAGAAGGCCGGGACTGCAAGGCCCCAGACGCGCAGCGCGTGCGCGGTGTCCGACTGGGTGCCCGACTGCCACAGAGCCTGTCTGCTGGTGAAGTAGGCCCTCAGACCGCCTTCCTGCCCGGGGATCAGCACGACCGCGAGCAGCAGCGACAGACAACACAGGAGCAGCACGGGGAGCGGCGCGAGCGTGCGGGACAGCAGTGGTTCGAGTACGGCCGACCTGGCGCCGTTGCGTCCGGCGGCCAAGGCTGCCCCCGCGGTGTAGGCGAGGAGCCCGAGTTCCGTCAGCACGGCGGCCCCGAAAGCTGTCGTCTCACCCGTGCGGTAGCCGAGCGGATAGGTGTCGGTGGCGAGCATGGCGAGCGGCGCCAGACCGAGCCATACGTAGGAGAAGAGCCAGAATCCGAACGCGATCAGGCGCACCGACGTATCGGTGAGCACCCGGGCCAGCCCCACTCCCGTGTGCACCACGACGACGCATTGCACGGCGAGCGCCACCCCGAAACGCGTGTCGATGGACTGCAGAATCAGCGCGGGCAGGAAGACGACAAAGAAGAGGGCCCAGCAGCACACCGCCGCCACGGAACGCTGTTCACCGCCTCGCACCTGCACCCCCGATCGAGCGAGCAAACGGAATGGATCGCCACCGGTAGATTTATAGCTCAATAACCCGGCCCATCCCTCGCATTTCAGAGGGCGTTTCACATGACGTGAACGACTATGAAGTCACAATAATCATGGAGCGGCTCGGCTTGCCGCCCGCAGAATTTCCTCGAAACGCGAAGCGCACCTCTCCAGGGCGAACTCCCGCTCGGCCAGCGCCCGGCTCTCCTTGCCCAGCGACTCCGCCCGCGCCGGGTCGTTCAGGACCCCGCGGACCCAGGTCGCCGCGTCGGACAACGAGGACTCCTCGGGGGCGAACACCGGCGAGCCGGCCTGCCGGAGCAGCTTCGCCGCCAGGTTGTCCGCCGGCATCAGGCCAAGCACCGGGCGTCCGGCGCACAGATAGGACAGCGTCTTGGAGGGGACCGAGAACTCTCCCGCGTCCGCAGTCAGAAGCACGACCAGCACATCGCCCGCGCCCAGCACCTCGGGCAGCCGCGCGTAGGGCTGGAAGGGCAACAGGGTCAGGTCGACGCGGCGGGCGGCGGCGGCCTCCTTGATGACCGGGACGGCCGGGCCGTCGTTGACGACCACGAGGCGGACCCTTTCGCCCTGCTCGCGCAGCTTCTCGGCCAGCCGCACCAACAGGACGGGGTTGTGCTTGAGGCCGATCGTGCCCGAGTAAAGCACGGTCCTGACGCCGGTGAGGCCATGCTCATGCGACCACGCGTTGACGCGGGGCACGGGGACGATCTCGTCCAGCGGCGCCCAGTTGGGAATGACGGTGACCTTGTCGGCGGTACCCCACTCGCGGTGGACCCGCACGAAGGACTCCGCGATCACGACGATCGCCAAGGCACGTCGCGCCGACCACCTCTCGCCCCGCTCGAAGACGCGGGCGGCGACGCCCATCAGCCTCGACACCCCGGCGGCGGCAAAGCTCTTCAGAGCTACGGCGGTGATGTCCTGGTGCCACAGTACCCAGGGGATACGCAGGGTCCTCAGCACGGACACGGCCACGACCAGGGTCGGGATCGGCAGATTCGCCAGCATCGCCACGTCCGGCTTCTCGCGCCGCACCTGCCGTGCCAGCTCCAGACCCAGCCGCGTCTCCTTGAAGAGGCGTCGGACGTAGGCCCCCTTGTCCAGCACGACGCGGTCGCCGATGGTGACGAACCGCAGACCGGCTACGGTGCCCTCGGCGAGGTTGCCCTTCCCGGAGACGTAAGCCGAGCAGGTCGAGTGGACGACGTCATGACCGCGGTACGCCAGTTCACGGCTGAGCTGGGCCTGGAACGGGTGCCCGCTGTAGTCGTGGACGAGGATCCTCATGTGCTGCGCTCCCGGCCGGTTCGAGGGATCAGGAACAGGCACGCTTGACCTGGTCGTAGACCCAGGCGTACGTCTTCTCGAGCCCGTCTGCCAGCGCGATCGACGGCTCCCAGGCGTACAGTTCGCGGATCAGCCCGTTGTCGGAGTTGCGGCCACGTACGCCCTGCGGTGCGTCCAGCCGGTAGGTGCGCTCGCAGCGGATGCCCGCGATCTCCTCGACGATGTCGACCAGTTGGTTGATGGTGACCAGCTCGGAGGAGCCGATGTTGACCGGCACGCTGCTGGTGCCGTTCATGACCGTCCGCGTGCCGTACAGGCAGTCGTCGATGTACATGAAGGAACGGGTCTGCCGGCCGTCGCCCCAGATGTCGATCCGGTGCTCACCGGAGATGACCGCCTCGGCGATCTTGCGGCACACGGCCGCCGGGGCCTTCTCGCGCCCTCCGGTCCAGGTGCCCGCGGGGCCGTAGACATTGTGGTAGCGCGCGACGCGGCAGGTGAACCCGTAGTCCTCCTCGAAGTGGCGGCACATGCGCTCCGAGAAGAGCTTCTCCCAGCCGTAGCCGTCCTCTGGCTGCGCCGGGTAGGCGTCCTCCTCCTTGAGGGCGGTGACTCTCGGGTCGCGCTGCTTGCCGGCGGCGTACACACAGGCGGACGAGGAGTAGAAATAACGCTCCACCCCGGCCTCGTGCGCGGCCTTGAGCATGTGGGTGCTGGTCAGCACCGACATCATGCAGGCGGCCTTGTGGTTCTCGATGAATCCCATGCCGCCCATGTCGGCGGCCAGCATGTACACCTGACGGGCACTCCGGACGGCGGCGCGGGCGTTCGCCAGGAGAGACAGGTCGGCGACGACGTTCTCGGCGGCGGCGTGCACTTGCTGCCACTCATCACGCGGCTTGATATCGACACACCGAACGGTCAGCCCCTGGTACAGGAGGTCGGCCGCGAGATGCCCACCAATGAATCCTCCGCCACCCGCGACAACGACGTCCACCTGCTTGCTCATGGCAGCTCCTTCTGGAAAGCCGGAATCCGACTGGCAGATTAATCACCGTTTACACCTTTTCATGTGATATGCCGCGTGTTTCCGCATCACAAGGTGCCCGATGCCTCCGTCCGGGTTCGGGTCAGGAGAGCTCCCGGAGCCACTTGCCGAAGAACGCCGGAAGCAGCACGACATGGGCTACGAGCAGGGCGACGTACGACGCAAGGAACAGCTTCCGGCTCCCTAGGAACAGAAAACTCAGGCAGAACAGGCCGTAGTCCACGGGCAGCAGAGCCATACCGCGAACTCTGGAAGGCGGGGGCACCGGTCCGGTGGGCGTTTTCGCCCTTCGCCTTCTCAGCTGTTCCGTGAGAATCCCGCCGAAGAACAGCAGGACAGCGGCGAACTGGAAGATGACCGGGAGCAGCAGCGCCGGCGGCGTCAGGCCGAAGAAGCGGTAGAAGGAAATCAGCACCGCCGCGTGAATGCCCAGGATTTTCGCGCAGTCCACCATGTGGTCCAGCCACTCCCCGCAAAGGCTGGACGACCGGTGCAGCCTGGCCAGCTGACCGTCCGCGGAATCGAGCGCGAACCCGAGAAGCAGAGCGAGGGAGACCCACTGTCCCAACATGTACGAGGGCGGGCGGAGAGCAATCGCGACAACGGCCGCGAAGGTGATCAGCGCGCTGACGCCCGTCACATGGTTGGGTGAGAGCCCGATACGGTATGCCGCTGCCGCGAGCAGTCTCCCGGCAGGCCGGTTGACGAACCGTGCGTAGACGGAAACCCCCTGAGCGGGTTTCTGCACCTTCGAGAGCTGCTGCAGCGTGCTGGAGAATTCCATTACCTCGACCTAGTGCGTCAACTGGCGGGAGGATCAACCGCGTACCGAATTCTCGGAGTCGTCCGCGCGCGAGCTAATCCCGAGAGTGACAGGCACCCCGATAGATCGCCTCCAGCCGATCCGTCACCGCATGAATCGAGAACGCCTCCCGGACGGCGCGATGCCCCGCCGCCACGAGGGCGTCCCGCTTGGCGTCGTCTGCCAGCACACTGCACACCGCGTCGGCCAGCTCTTCGGGACTGCCGTCGGTGACCAACGCCGCGCCCCGGCCGGCCAGCTCGTTCGCGATGCCGCAACTGTCCGTGCAGACGACGGGGGTGCCCGCCGAGAGGGCCTCCATCACGGTCATCGGGAACGGTTCGTCAACGCTGGGCAGCACATAGACCGCCGCCCTCGCATACGCCCGTACCGCCTCCGGGTGCTGCAGCGCCCCGCCGTAGGAGACGATGCCCTGCAGCCCATGGGCGGCGATCAGCCGGCGCACGGTGGGGAGCATCCCCTCGTCCGCCCCGTGGACGGTGAACCGGGCGTCGGGCATCCGCCGGTGCACCAGGGCGGCCATCTCGACGAAGGCCTCAGGGCGCTTGCGCGGGTGCAGTCTGGCGAGGAAGAGCACCTCGCGGTGGCGCCGCGAGTGCTCCGCCCCTCCCCCGGGCTCGGGACACACCCCGTTGGGCAGGGTCATCAGCGGCGGACCGCCGGCACCGATGACCTCGGCAACGGCCCGGCGCTCGTGCTCGGTGAGAACCAGGCAGCCGTGCGCCCGCCGCAGCAGCGGCACGTACAAGCGGTCGAAGAGCCTGGCGACGGCAGCGTGCCGGGGCTGCAGCATGCCATGCGTCTGTGCGACGAACTTCTTGCGGCGCAGCGCGGCGACGGCGAGCGCCGCGAGGGAGACAAGGTCGCGCCCCGCGTGCACATGGACCACGTCGGCCCTGCCCATCGACACCCACAGGTCCCTGACCAGCAGCGGATGCATGAGCCCGGTGAAACGCCCCGGGAGCAGCGAGCGAGCCGGACGCGTTCGCAGCGGCACGGAGCCGAGGCGTTTCGGCGCCGAGGACCTGCCTCGCCACAGCGACACCAGCGTGACCTCGTGGCCACGTGCGGCGCACTCCTCAAGATGCCCGGCGGCCACGCTCGTCGGACCGCCGTACGCTCCGTCGTCGCTGACGAGCGTCACTACATGGACCACTCTCATGCCGCGGCCCCATGCGTGATGACCTCACCGGGACCGACATCACGGCGGGCGACCGCCGAGGCACCGACCACCGCGCTGCGGCCGACGGTCACGCCGCGCAGCACGACGGCCCGGGCCGCGACCCAGGATCCGGGCTCCAGACGGATGGGTCCGTTGTCGAACTCCATGGTGGGGCTGCGTCGTTGGTGACTTCCGGTGCACAGGAAGGCGTCCTGCGAGACACACACATCGCTGCCGATGATGATCGGCTGCAGGTTCAGCAACCAGGCACCCTCACCGATCCACACGTCGTCGCCGACGGTCAGCCGCCAGGGCCAGTGCACCCGGACACCGTGCCGGATCAGCACCCGCCGCCCGATCCGCGCACCGAACGCCCGCAGCACCACCGGACGCCAGCGCGCCGGGAACCACCACTTGCGGAACACGAGATGCAGTACGGCGAACCACGCAGCCTGGACCAGCCAGGGCCGCCCCTTGTCGTAGCCCGCCCCGGTGAAACCCCGCAGGGAACGTTCGACGACGGCCCTGTGCTGGGCCTGGCCCGCATGGGTGCCCCCACTAGGCGGCGCAGCGGTCTCTGACATGGCGGCACCCTTCCCAATATGCGGAGAAACTGCATTTACGCGTATTTACTATGACCTCATCGCAAGCACCAGCACATACAGGCGTGTTGCCGACGCGCTCGGCTGCCCGGCGCATCCGCCGTACCGACATTCGCCCTTTCCGGTGCCCTGCACCCCGGACGGCCCAGGAAAAGGGATCCCCGGGGACTGACGCCGATCCGGTTGTGCAACGAATCAGACTGCCCACAAAGGGTGCAATCGGGAAGATTCAGAGCAAAAGGAGCACTTATCGTGCGAGTAACCAGTCGAGCGGCCACGCGGTCGGCGCGAGCGAGATGGGGAGTGCGCTGCGTCGGCCTCGGCCTGACCACGGCCCTGGCGGTCACCTTCGCGGCAGGCCCGGCGGCGGCCGCCCCGGGGCCTCAGCTGAGGGCGGAGGTAGCGCCCGAAGAGGTTGCCGACAACCCGGACTGTGACGACTTCGATCAGTTTGCCGGCTCCGAAGAGTTCGACACGGACAACGCGCCGGCGAACGGGGAAGAGCTGGACATCAACGGGCAGGGAACGATCACCCTGGGCGTCACGCAGAGAACAGAGGAGCCGGACGGGCAGCTGCTGAGCTTCAGCGTCGACGGCCCCTTCGCCGTGGTGGGAGTCATCGTCAAGGGCGGTCCGGCAAACGAGGGAGGAGCCAACCTCTACGACTACACGGGCACGCCGGCCGGCCAGATCGAAGCGGACGAGGACCTCCACGCTCAGCTCAACCCTCCCGGTAACGCCATCACCGACATCAGCCACGTGGCGTTCTGCGTCGTCCCGGACGGCAGCAACACCTGACGCCCTAGAGGCACACAGACACAGCAAAGGGGCCCGTACGACCGAAGTCGTACGGGCCCCTTCACGAGCTCGCGCTGGAGCTACCAGGTCAAACCAACAAGACTTACTTGTTGATCTTGGTGACCTGGCCGGCGCCGACCGTCCGGCCACCCTCACGGATGGCGAACTTCAGGCCCTCTTCCATGGCGACGGGCTGGATGAGCTCCACCTTCATCTCGGTGTTGTCACCCGGCATGACCATCTCGGTGCCCTCGGGGAGGGTCACGACGCCGGTCACGTCCGTCGTACGGAAGTAGAACTGCGGACGGTAGTTGTTGAAGAACGGCGTGTGGCGGCCACCCTCGTCCTTGGACAGGATGTAGGCCTGGGCCTCGAACTCGGTGTGCGGCGTGACCGAACCGGGCTTGATGATGACCTGGCCGCGCTCGACGTCCTCGCGCTTGATGCCACGGAGCAGCAGACCGACGTTCTCACCGGCCTGGCCCTCGTCGAGCAGCTTGCGGAACATCTCGATGCCGGTGACCGTGGTGGTGGTCTTCTCCTGCTTGATGCCCACGATGTCGACGGTCTCGTTGACCTTCAGGACACCACGCTCGATACGGCCGGTGACGACCGTACCGCGACCGGTGATCGTGAAGACGTCCTCGATCGGCATCAGGAACGGCTTGTCGACGTCACGCTCGGGCTGCGGGATGTTCTCGTCGACGGCCTTCATCAGGTCGAGGACGGTCTGGCCCCACTCCTTGTCGCCCTCAAGGGCCTTGAGCGCCGAGACCTTGACGACCGGCAGGTCGTCGCCCGGGAACTCGTACTCGGAGAGCAGCTCACGGACCTCGAGCTCGACGAGCTCCAGGATCTCCTCGTCGTCCACCATGTCGGCCTTGTTCAGGGCGACGACGATGTACGGAACGCCGACCTGGCGGGCCAGGAGCACGTGCTCCTTGGTCTGCGGCATCGGGCCGTCGGTGGCGGCGACCACGAGGATGGCGCCGTCCATCTGAGCGGCACCGGTGATCATGTTCTTGATGTAGTCCGCGTGACCGGGGCAGTCGACGTGGGCGTAGTGACGCGCCTCGGTCTGGTACTCGACGTGCGCGATGGAGATGGTGATACCGCGCTGGCGCTCCTCGGGAGCCTTGTCGATCTGGTCGAAGGCCGAGGCCTCGTTCAGGTCCGGGTACGCGTCGTGCAGCACCTTGGTAATGGCGGCCGTAAGGGTCGTCTTACCGTGGTCGATGTGACCGATGGTGCCGATGTTGACGTGGGGCTTAGTCCGCTCGAACTTCGCCTTCGCCACGGGGTCCTCCTGTGGAGTGGTTCTGAACGCCTTGCTTCATCGGCGCCAGGTGATCTTTGCTGGAAAGCCCGGGCCTCGGGGCAAACAACCGTGTTTGCGGGTGTTTGCCCCTCAAGGCTCCGGAGTCAAGCCTAAAGCGTGTGAACGCGGTGCGTTACTCGCCCTTGGCCTTCGCGATGATCTCCTCGGCGACGTTCCGCGGAACCTCGGCGTAGGAGTCGAACTGCATGGAGTAGCTGGCCCGGCCGGACGTCTTGCTGCGCAGGTCGCCGACGTAACCGAACATCTCCGAGAGGGGCACGAGGCCCTTCACGACGCGAGCACCCGCCCGCTCCTCCATGGCCTGGATCTGGCCACGGCGGGAGTTGATGTCGCCGATGACCTCACCCATGTAGTCCTCGGGCGTGGTGACCTCGACGGCCATCATCGGCTCAAGGAGCACAGGGCTGGCCTTGCGCGCGGCCTCCTTGAAGGCCTGCGAACCGGCGATCTTGAACGCGAGCTCGGAGGAGTCGACCTCGTGGTAGCCACCGTCGATGAGCGTGACGCGGACGCCCGTCATCTCGTAGCCCGCGAGGATGCCGAACTGCATGGCCTCCTGCGCACCGGCGTCGACCGAAGGGATGTACTCCTTCGGGATACGGCCACCGGTGACCTTGTTCACGAACTCGTACGAGGCGTCGCCGCCCTCGATCGGCTCGATCGCGATCTGCACCTTGGCGAACTGGCCGGTACCACCAGTCTGCTTCTTGTGCGTGTAGTCGACGCGCTCGACGGCCTTGCGGATCGTCTCGCGGTAGGCGACCTGCGGCTTGCCGACGTTGGCCTCGACCTTGAACTCACGGCGCATACGGTCGACCAGCACCTCGAGGTGCAGCTCGCCCATACCACCGATGATGGTCTGGCCGGTCTCCTCGTCCGAGTGAACCTGGAAGGAGGGGTCCTCCTCCGCGAGACGCTGGATGGCGACACCCAGCTTCTCCTGGTCACCCTTGGACTTGGGCTCGATGGCGACCTGAATGACCGGCGCCGGGAAGTCCATGGACTCCAGGATCACCGGGTTCTTGTCGTCGGACAGCGTCTCACCGGTGGTGGTCTGCTTCAGGCCCATGACGGCGATGATGTCGCCGGCGCCCACCGAGTCGATCTCCTCACGCTTGTTCGCGTGCATGCGGTAGATCTTGCCGATGCGCTCCTTCTTGCCCTTGACGGAGTTCAGCACGGCGGTGCCGGACTCCAGGCGGCCCGAGTAGACCCGGACGAAGGTGAGCTTGCCGAGGTGCGGGTCGCTCATGATCTTGAACGCCAGCGCGGACAGCGGCTCGTCGTCGGACGGCTTGCGCTTGACGACCAGCTCGGGGTCCTTCACGTCGTGGCCCTCGATGGCCTCGACGTCGAGCGGGGTCGGCAGGTAGCGCACGACCGCGTCGAGCAGGGGCTGGACGCCCTTGTTCTTGAACGCGGTGCCACAGAACACCGGGGTGACCGTGGTGTCGCTGGACTTGCCGGACGCGATGGTGATGCGACGGATCGCGGCGTACAGCTGCTCCTCGGTGGGCTCCTGGCCCTCCAGGTACAGCTCCATGATCTCTTCGTCGTTCTCGGCGACGCCCTCGATCAGCTTGCCGCGGTACTCCTCGGCAGCCTCGGTGTGCGTGGCCGGGATGTCGACGACGTCGTACATCTCGCCCTTGGCGGCCTCGGCGGACCACACGAGCGCCTTCATGCGGACCAGGTCCACGACGCCCTTGAAGTCGGCCTCGGCGCCGATCGGAAGCTGCATGACCAGCGGCTGCGCACCGAGGCGGTCCGAGATCATGTCGACGCAGCGGTGGAACTCGGCACCGGTGCGGTCCAGCTTGTTCACGAAGCAGATGCGCGGCACGCCGTAACGGTCGGCCTGACGCCACACCGTCTCGGACTGCGGCTCCACACCGGCGACACCGTCGAACACCGTGACGGCACCGTCCAGGACGCGCAGCGAGCGCTCCACCTCGACCGTGAAGTCGACGTGGCCCGGGGTGTCGATGATGTTGATCGTGTAGTCGTTGTCCTCGAGCGGCCAGTGACAGGTGGTGGCAGCAGAGGTGATCGTGATGCCACGCTCCTGCTCCTGCTCCATCCAGTCCATGGTGGCAGCGCCGTCGTGGACTTCACCGATCTTGTAGCTGACGCCGGTGTAGAAGAGGATCCGCTCGGTGGTGGTCGTCTTGCCCGCGTCGATGTGGGCCATGATCCCGATGTTGCGGACCTTGGCCAGGTCAAGTGAAGTGGTAGCCATAAGGCTTCAGTCTTCTCTCGGTCTCGATGGGGTCTGCGACTACCAGCGGTAGTGCGCGAAGGCCTTGTTGGACTCGGCCATCTTGTGGGTGTCCTCGCGCTTCTTCACGGCCGCACCGAGGCCGTTCGAGGCGTCGAGAAGCTCGTTGAGGAGACGCTCGGTCATGGTCTTCTCGCGACGGGCGCGGGAGTAACCGACCAGCCAGCGCAGCGCGAGCGTGTTGGCACGACCGGGCTTGACCTCGATCGGAACCTGGTACGTCGCACCACCGACACGGCGGGACTTGACCTCGAGGGTCGGCTTGATGTTCTCAAGCGCGCGCTTCAGCGTGATGATCGGGTCGTTGCCCGTCTTCTCACGCAGACCCTCCATGGCGCCGTAGACGATGCGCTCGGCGGTGGAGCGCTTGCCGTTCAGCAGCACCTTGTTGATGAGCGACGTGACAAGAGGAGAACCGTAGACCGGGTCGATGATGACCGGGCGCTTCGGGGCGGGGCCCTTACGAGGCATTCTTACTTCTCCTTCTTGGCGCCGTAGCGGCTGCGGGCCTGCTTGCGGTTCTTGACACCCTGGGTGTCAAGCGAACCACGGATGATCTTGTAGCGAACACCCGGCAGGTCCTTCACACGGCCGCCGCGCACGAGCACGATGGAGTGCTCCTGCAGGTTGTGTCCCTCACCCGGAATGTAAGCGGTGACCTCGATCCCGCTGGTCAGACGCACACGCGCGACCTTACGCAGGGCCGAGTTCGGCTTCTTCGGGGTGGTCGTGAACACACGCGTGCAGACGCCACGACGCTGAGGGGAACCCTCGAGTGCGGGCGTCTTGTTCTTCTCGACCTTGTCCTGCCGGCCCTTACGGACCAGCTGCTGGATCGTAGGCACTACTTCTCCGGTTTCTGTGTGCCGAATGGTGAAGCTAACCTGGAACGTCGCCGACCCACGCGGTCGGGTGTGTCGAACCCGGCGAACTTCCGCCGTGAGGCGAGAAGAGCACGGATTGCGGTGGCCGCTCACAGCTCGCTGTGCGGTCTGAAGGCACGCACAAGAGCCAGGGCACACCCCAGGCACAAGGTCTGAGCGTACCTACCTCAAACGCTACGGTCAAAACAAATGGGCCTCGCCCGCATCGCCATACGGCCGATGTCAAGACCGCGCGGCGGGTTCGATCTTCGAATCGCCGATTCGGGCAGGCCGGTGTCGCTCATCCAGCCCCGGACTCGGACACGGCGGCGGCCACCATCAGCAGCGTCAGCAGCACCGCCCAGCCGGCGGTGGACAGCCACCCGAGCACGAGGCCGGTCAGCGCCAGCGTGTCACCGCCCTGCCCGGTGCGGCGTATCTCGGTACGCGCCGCATGCCCGAGGACGACGGCCGGAATGCCGGTCAGCCCGAAGCTCACCAGACACAACACCCCGCAGACCGCCGCACCGACGGCCTTGCTGTTGGTCGGCGGCCGCGGCGACGCCAGGAACGTGCCCGGTACGGGCGTGACGGGCGCCGACTGCGGCATCGGGCCCTGGGGCAGGTCGGCGACCAGCAGGGCGAGCTCACCCACCGTACGAGCCGTGTAGGCCCGTGTGACCCGCTTCTCGAACTCGGGCTGCTCGAGCCGCCCCTCGCCATAGCCGGCCCTGAGCACGTCCACGGCCCGCTCACGGTCGGCGTGCGAGGCGAGCATCACCGGGGCGTTCGACCCGGACCACGGCTGCCACGACGGTTGCCCCATGGAGAGCACCTCCCCCGTACTGGTCGGAGTCTCTCCATGATGCGCCGAACGGGCATTCCAGGCATCGGGGTCCACCCGGAGAAAACCCGGAGACGGTCTCAGGGAACGCCGAAGGGCGGCCACCCCGAGAGGTGACCGCCCTTCATACGATCGCTCGCTTACTGGTTGTACGGACCGTAGTCGTAGTCCTCCAGCGGAACGGCCTGGCCGGAGCCGGTGCCGAACGGCGAGTAGTCGATGTCGTCGTAGCCGACGGCCGAGTACATCGCGGCCTTGGCCTCCTCGGTCGGCTCGACCCGGATGTTGCGGTAGCGGGACAGACCCGTACCGGCCGGGATGAGCTTACCGATGATGACGTTCTCCTTGAGGCCGATGAGCGAGTCGGACTTGGCGTTGATCGCCGCGTCCGTGAGGACTCGCGTCGTCTCCTGGAAGGACGCCGCCGACAGCCAGGACTCCGTGGCCAGCGAGGCCTTGGTGATACCCATGAGCTGCGGACGACCGGAGGCCGGGTGACCGCCCTCCTGCACCACACGACGGTTCTCGGTCTCGAACTTCGAGCGCTCGACCAGCTCGCCGGGCAGCAGCTCGGCGTCGCCGGACTCGATGATCGTCACTCGGCGCAGCATCTGCCGGATGATGATCTCGATGTGCTTGTCGTGGATCGACACACCCTGCGAGTTGTAGACCTTCTGGACCTCGCCGACCAGGTGGACCTGGACGGCACGCTGGCCCAGGATGCGCAGCACGTCGTGCGGGTTGGTGGCACCCACGGTGAGCTTCTGGCCCACCTCGACGTGCTCGCCCTCGCTGACCAGGAGTCGGGCACGCTTCGAGATCGGGTACGCCGTCTCGTCGCTGCCGTCGTCCGGGGTGACGACGAGCTTCTTGGTCTTCTCGGTCTCCTCGATCCGCACGCGGCCGGTGGCCTCGGAGATCGGGGCGACACCCTTCGGGGTACGGGCCTCGAAGAGCTCGACGACACGCGGCAGACCCTGGGTGATGTCGTCACCGGCCACACCACCGGTGTGGAAGGTACGCATCGTCAGCTGGGTACCGGGCTCACCGATGGACTGGGCGGCGATGATGCCGACCGCCTCACCGATGTCGACCAGCTTGCCGGTGGCCAGGGAGCGGCCGTAGCACATCGCGCAGGTGCCGACCTGGGACTCACAGGTCAGGATCGAACGGGTCTTGACCTCCTCGACACCATGGCGCACCAGCTGGTCGATGAGCACGTCGCCCAGGTCCACGTTGGCCGGCGCGATCACCTTGCCGTCGATGACGACGTCCTCGGCGAGCATGCGGGCGTAGACGCTGGTCTCGACGTCCTCCGCCTTCTGGAGCACGCCATTGGCGTCCTTCGAGGCGATCCGCAGCTTCAGACCGCGCTCGGTGCCGCAGTCCTCCTCGCGGATGATGACGTCCTGGGAGACGTCGACCAGACGACGGGTGAGGTAACCCGAGTCGGCGGTACGCAGGGCGGTGTCCGCCAGACCCTTACGGGCACCGTGCGTGGAGATGAAGTACTCCAGCACGGACAGGCCCTCACGGAACGACGCCTTGATCGGACGCGGGATCGTCTCGTTCTTCGCGTTCGACACCAGACCACGCATACCGGCGATCTGACGCATCTGCATCATGTTGCCTCGTGCACCCGAGTTCACCATCATGAAGATCGGGTTGGTCTTCGGGAAGTTCTCGTTCATGGCCTCGGCGACCTCGTTGGTCGCCTTGGTCCAGATCGCGATGAGCTCCTGGGTGCGCTCGTCCTTGGTGATCAGACCGCGCTCGTACTGCTTCTGGACCTTCTCGTCCTGCGCTTCGTAGCCCTTGACGATCTCCTTCTTCGCCTCGGGAACGACGACGTCGGAGATGGCGACGGTGACACCGGAACGGGTCGCCCAGTAGAAGCCGGATGCCTTCAGGTTGTCGAGCGTCGCCGCCACGATGACCTTGGGGTAGCGCTCGGCGAGGTCGTTGACGATCTCGGAGAGCTGCTTCTTGCCGACCTCGTAGTCGACGAACGGGTAGTCCTCGGGCAGCAGCTCGTTGAAGAGCGCGCGGCCCAGGGTCGTCCGCAGCCGGAACGAGTCACCCTGCTGCCACTCCGGCTCGCCCTCCTCCTGCGCCGGCGGCATCCAGCCGCGGGGCGGGATGGTGCCGACCGGGAAGCGGATGTCGATCTTCGACTGGAGCGAGAGCTCGCCCGCGTCGAAGGCCATGATCGCCTCGGCCACGGACGCGAAGGAGCGGTCCTCGCCCTTGACGTTCCGCATCTCGGAGTCGGTGGTGAGGAAGAACAGACCGAGGACCATGTCCTGGGTCGGCATCGTCACCGGACGACCGTCGGCGGGCTTGAGGATGTTGTTCGAGGACAGCATCAGGATGCGGGCCTCGGCCTGCGCCTCCGCGGACAGCGGCAGGTGCACGGCCATCTGGTCACCGTCGAAGTCCGCGTTGAACGCGGTGCAGACGAGCGGGTGGATCTGGATGGCCTTGCCCTCGACCAGCTGCGGCTCGAAGGCCTGGATGCCGAGGCGGTGCAGGGTGGGAGCACGGTTCAGCAGAACCGGGTGCTCGGCGATGACCTCTTCGAGGACGTCGTACACGACCGTGCGGCCGCGCTCCACCATGCGCTTGGCGCTCTTGATGTTCTGCGCGTGGTTCAGGTCGACCAGGCGCTTCATCACGAACGGCTTGAAGAGCTCCAGCGCCATCGCCTTGGGCAGACCGCACTGGTGCAGCTTCAGCTGCGGACCGACGACGATCACGGAACGCGCGGAGTAGTCCACACGCTTGCCGAGCAGGTTCTGACGGAATCGACCCTGCTTACCCTTCAGCATGTCGCTGAGGGACTTCAGCGGACGGTTACCGGGACCGGTGACCGGGCGACCGCGACGACCGTTGTCGAACAGCGCGTCGACGGCCTCCTGGAGCATGCGCTTCTCGTTGTTCACGATGATCTCGGGCGCACCGAGGTCGAGAAGGCGCTTCAGTCGGTTGTTCCGGTTGATCACACGGCGGTACAGGTCGTTCAGGTCGGAGGTCGCGAAGCGGCCACCGTCCAGCTGCACCATCGGGCGAAGGTCCGGCGGGATGACCGGGACGCAGTCGAGAACCATGCCCTTGGGGCTGTTGGAGGTCTGCAGGAAGGCAGACACGACCTTCAGCCGCTTCAGCGCACGGGTCTTCTTCTGACCCTTGCCGGTACGGATGATCTCGCGGAGCTTCTCGGCCTCCTCGTCGAGGTCGAAGGACTCCAGGCGCTTCTGCAGCGCCGCGGCACCCATCGAACCGTCGAAGTAGGTGCCGAAGCGGTCACGCAGCTCGCGGTAGAGGAGCTCGTCGCCCTCCAGGTCCTGGACCTTGAGGTTCTTGAACCGGGTCCACACCTCGTCGAGACGGTCGATCTCGCGCTGCGCACGGTCGCGCAGCTGCTTCATCTCACGCTCGGCACCCTCGCGCACCTTGCGGCGCACGTCGGCCTTGGCGCCCTCGGCCTCCAGCTCGGCCAGGTCGGTCTCGAGCTTCTTGGCGCGGGCCTCCAGGTCGGCGTCCCGGCGGTTCTCGACCTGCTGACGCTCCACCGAGACATGCGCCTCCAGGGAGGGCAGGTCACGGGTACGGCGCTCCTCGTCGACGTACGTGATCATGTACGCCGCGAAGTAGATGACCTTCTCGAGGTCCTTGGGCGCCAGGTCCAGCAGGTAGCCGAGGCGCGAAGGAACACCCTTGAAGTACCAGATGTGCGTGACAGGCGCGGCCAGCTCGATGTGGCCCATCCGCTCACGACGCACCTTGGCGCGAGTCACCTCGACGCCGCAGCGCTCACAGATGATGCCCTTGAAGCGGACACGCTTGTACTTGCCGCAGTAGCACTCCCAGTCCCGGGTCGGACCGAAGATCTTCTCGCAGAAGAGTCCGTCCTTTTCGGGCTTGAGCGTGCGGTAGTTGATGGTCTCGGGCTTCTTGACCTCGCCGTGGCTCCACTGACGGATGTCGTCAGCGGTGGCCAGACCGATCCGGAGCTCATCGAAGAAGTTGACGTCGAGCACTATGCGTCAATCCCTCTCAGGGTTGTAAGTCTTGGGGTCTGAAACGGGGGCCTGGGGGTCGGCGGGGCCCTGTGGGTGAGGGCCCCGCCGGACTCCCGTCAGACCTCTTCGACGCTGCTCGGCTCGCGCCGGGACAGGTCGATGCCGAGCTCCTCCGCTGCGCGGAAGACGTCCTCGTCGGTGTCACGCATCTCGATGGACATACCGTCGCTGGACAGCACCTCCACGTTCAGGCAGAGCGACTGCATCTCCTTGATGAGCACCTTGAAGGACTCGGGGATGCCGGGCTCGGGGATGTTCTCGCCCTTGACGATGGCCTCGTAGACCTTCACGCGGCCGGTGACGTCGTCGGACTTGATGGTCAGCAGCTCCTGGAGGGCGTACGCGGCGCCGTATGCCTCCAGCGCCCACACCTCCATCTCACCGAACCGCTGGCCACCGAACTGGGCCTTACCACCCAGCGGCTGCTGGGTGATCATGCTGTACGGACCGGTCGAGCGGGCGTGCAGCTTGTCGTCGACCAGGTGGTGCAGCTTCAGGATGTACATGTAGCCGACCGAGATCGGCTCCGGGAACGGCTCACCGGAACGGCCGTCGAACAGCGGCGCCTTACCGGTCGGGAGCACCATGCGCTCGCCGTCGCGGTTCGGGATCGTGTGCTCCAGCAGACCGGCCAGCTCGTCCTCACGCGCACCGTCGAAGACCGGGGTCGCGACGTTGGTGCCCGGCTGGACCGAGTCGGCGCCGATCGCCTGGAGGCGCTGCGCCCACTCGTCCGCGAGACCGGAGACGTCCCAGCCGCGGCTGGCGAGCCAGCCGAGGTGGATCTCCAGGACCTGTCCCGGGTTCATTCGGGACGGCACACCCAGCGGGTTGAGGATGATGTCGACCGGGGTGCCGTCCTCCAGGAACGGCATGTCCTCGATCGGCAGGATCTTCGAGATGACACCCTTGTTGCCGTGTCGGCCGGCGAGCTTGTCACCGTCGGTGATCTTGCGCTTCTGCGCCACGTACACGCGCACCAGCTGGTTCACACCGGGGGGAAGCTCGTCGCCCTCCTCGCGGTCGAAGACGCGGACGCCGATGACCTTGCCGGTCTCGCCGTGCGGCACCTTCAGCGAGGTGTCACGGACCTCACGGGCCTTCTCACCGAAGATCGCGCGCAGCAGGCGCTCCTCCGGCGTCAGCTCGGTCTCACCCTTCGGGGTCACCTTGCCGACGAGGATGTCGCCGGCGATGACCTCGGCACCGATGCGGATGATGCCGCGCTCGTCGAGGTCGGCGAGGACCTCCTCGGAGACGTTCGGGATGTCCCGGGTGATCTCCTCGGGGCCGAGCTTGGTGTCACGGGCGTCGACCTCGTGCTCCTCGATGTGGATCGAGGAGAGGACGTCGTCCTGTACGAGGCGCTGCGACAGGATGATCGCGTCCTCGTAGTTGTGACCCTCCCACGGCATGAACGCCACGAGCAGGTTCTTGCCGAGCGCCATCTCGCCGTTCTGGGTGGCCGGACCGTCGGCGAGGACCTGGCCCTCGATGATCCGGTCGCCCTCCAGGACGATGACCTTCTGGTTGACCGAGGTGCCCTGGTTGGAGCGGGCGAACTTGGCCAGTCGGTACGTGATGTACGTGCCGTCGTCGTTGGCGGTGGTGATGTAGTCCGCGGAGACCTCCTGGACCACACCGGCCTTCTCGGCCTTGACCACGTCGCCGGCGTCGACCGCGGAGCGGTACTCCATGCCGGTGCCGACGAGCGGCGCCTCGGACTTGATCAGCGGTACGGCCTGACGCATCATGTTCGCGCCCATGAGGGCACGGTTGGCGTCGTCGTGCTCGAGGAACGGGATCATGGCGGTCGCGACCGACACCATCTGGCGCGGCGAGACGTCCATGTAGTCCACGTCGTCACCGGCGACGTAGTCGACCTCACCGCCACGGCGGCGGACCAGGACGCGGTTCTCGGCGAACCGCAGGTCGTCCGTGAGCGTGGCGTTGGCCTGCGCGATGACGAAGCGGTCTTCCTCGTCGGCCGTCAGGTAGTCCACCTCGTCGGTGACCTGACCGCCCTCGACCTTGCGGTACGGGGTCTCCACGAAGCCGAACGCGTTGACGCGGCCGTAGGAGGCGAGCGAACCGATCAGACCGATGTTCGGGCCTTCGGGCGTCTCGATCGGGCACATACGGCCGTAGTGCGACGGGTGAACGTCACGGACCTCGAAGCCGGCCCGCTCACGGGAGAGACCACCCGGGCCGAGTGCGGAGAGACGCCGCTTGTGCGTCAGACCCGACAGCGGGTTGTTCTGGTCCATGAACTGGGACAGCTGGCTGGTGCCGAAGAACTCCTTGATGGAGGCGACGACCGGCCGGATGTTGATCAGGGTCTGCGGCGTGATCGCCTCGACGTCCTGGGTCGTCATGCGCTCACGCACGACGCGCTCCATACGAGCCAGACCGGTGCGGACCTGGTTCTGGATGAGCTCGCCGACGCTGCGCAGACGACGGTTGCCGAAGTGGTCGATGTCGTCGGTCTCGACAACGATCGTCTGACCGCTGTCGGCGACCGTCTCGGTCTCGCCCGCGTGCAGCTTGACCAGGTACTTGATCGTCGAAATGACGTCCTCGACGGTCAGGATGCCCGCGTCCAGCGGAGCGTCCGCACCCAGCTTCTTGTTGACCTTGTAGCGGCCGACCTTGGCGAGGTCGTAGCGCTTCGGGTTGAAGTAGAGGTTCTCCAGAAGCGTCTGCGCGGCCTCACGCGTGGGGGGCTCGCCCGGACGCAGCTTGCGGTAGATGTCGAGCAGCGCGTCGTCCTGGCCCTGGGTGTGGTCCTTCTCCAGGGTGGCGCGCATCGACTCGTACTCGCCGAACTCCTCCAGGATCTGCTCGGTCGTCCAACCGAGCGCCTTGAGGAGGACGGTCACGGACTGCTTGCGCTTGCGGTCGATACGGACACCGACCATGTCGCGCTTGTCGATCTCCATCTCCAGCCAGGCACCCCGGGACGGGATGATCTTGGCCGAGAAGATGTCCTTGTCGGACGTCTTGTCGATGGAGGAGTCGAAGTAGACACCGGGCGAACGGACCAGCTGCGACACGACGACACGCTCGGTGCCGTTGATGACGAAGGTGCCCTTGTTCGTCATGAGCGGGAAGTCGCCCATGAAGACCGTCTGGGACTTGATCTCACCGGTCTCGTTGTTGGTGAACTCCGCCGTCACGAAGAGCGGGGCGGCGTAGGTGAAGTCGCGCTCCTTGCACTCGTCGATCGAGTTCTTCGGCGGCTCGAAGCGGTGGTCGCGGAACGTCAGCGACATCGACCCGGAAAAGTCCTCGATCGGAGAGATCTCCTCGAAGATCTCCTCCAGTCCGGACTTGGTGGGGACGTCCTGACCCGACTCCAGAGCCGCCTCGACCCGACTCTGCCAGGCGGTGTTGCCGAGCAGCCAGTCAAAGCTCTCGGTCTGCAGCGCGAGCAGGTTCGGAACCTCGAGGGGCTCCTTGATCTTTGCAAAGGAGATGCGCAGCGGGGCGGTGCTGGCGCCGTTGTTCATATTCGCGGTCGAGGCGTTGCGCGAGGCGGCCAAGAGGGGGTCCTTCCGAGGGCTCGGACTCACTACGCGCGTACCGGCCCCTCACCGGCGCACAGAGACAGGGGTTTCCTTCTCCAGCCAAAGAATGGCCAGGTCAGGGATGGTCCGGTCATCGGTGCTCAAGCGAGGGCATGCCCCTGGTGACGGGCAGGGGACAGCTAACAGGCAGCGCAAAGGGTCAGTGTAGCCACTTGGCACACTGATGTCCAGTGCGGGTTTTCCGCGACCCTCGTTGTCCTCAACGCCCTCGGCATGCTTGCCCTCATTGCACGTTGATACTGCCCTCTTCGTCGCCGATCCATGCCTCGGATTCGGATCCTTGTGGCGACGCGTCCTGAGAATTGCGCGCTGCGTGCGGTTCGTCAAGGCCCCCATGCCCGAACCCAGGACGGCCCGGAGACACGACGAAGATCACCATACCCCTCGCTCCAGCGGGCGCAAGGCAACCGTGGCCGCGCCCCCAGGAACGCCGAAGAGCGACCACCCGAATGGATGATCGCTCTTCGGTGCGACTGCGTTACAGCCTCAGAAGGCCGGATTCAGCAAGCGCGGCGGTCGTGGTCGACCGGCAAGACCGGGAAGGTCTTACTTGACCTCGACGGAGGCGCCGGCGCCCTCGAGGGACTCCTTGGCCTTGTCCGCGGCCTCCTTGTTGACCTTCTCCAGAACCGGCTTCGGCGCACCGTCGACCAGGTCCTTGGCCTCCTTCAGGCCGAGGGAGGTGAGCTCGCGCACGACCTTGATGACCTGGATCTTCTTGTCGCCGGCGCCGGTGAGGACGACGTCGAACTCGTCCTTCTCCTCCGGGGCCTCGGCGGCGGCGGCCGGACCGGCCGGGCCGGCAACGGCGACCGCGGCGGCGGCGGTGACGTCGAACTTCTCCTCGAACGCCTTCACGAACTCGGAGAGCTGGATGAGGGTCATGCCCTCGAACTCGGCGAGCAGTTCGTCCTGGGTGAGAGCCACGATGGCTTTCCTTCCACTAATTCGGCTGGTGCCGGATGTACATGAATGGCGGGCGTACGTTGGCCCGCTACGACCTCCGCCTCAGGCGGCGATCATGATGCGAGCCGAGTTACTCGGCACCGCCCTGCTCGTCCTGCTTGGCACGAAGCGCGTCCACGGTGCGGACGAGCTTCGACGGGAGCGCCTGGAAGACCTGAGCAGCCTGCGTCTGCTTGCCCTTCAGAGCGCCCGCCAGCTTGGCGAGCAGAACCTCGCGGGACTCGAGGTCCGCAAGCTTCTTGATCTCGTCGGCGGACAGCGCCTTGCCGTCAAGGACACCGCCCTTGATGACGAGGTTCGGGTTGTCCTTGGCGAAGTCACGAAGACCCTTGGCCGACTCCACCGGGTCACCGGTGACGAAGGCGACCGCCGTCGGACCGTTGAACAGGTCGTCGAGCGTGTTGATCCCGGCCGCGTTGGCCGCGATCTTGGTCAGCGTGTTCTTCACCACGGCGTACTCGGAGTTCTCACCGAGCGAACGGCGCAGCTGCTTGAGCTGGGCCACGGTGAGACCCCGGTACTCGGTCAGCACGGCGGCGTTCGAGCTGCGGAACTTGTCCGTGAGCTCGGCTACCGCGGCAGCCTTGTCGGGCGTCGGCATAGAGCGTCGGCCTCCTTCCGGGTGATGAGGACCGCTCAGAAGGGGCTGGGGTAAACGAAACGCCCCGGCGCAGGCGCACGGGGCGTAGCTCGACCGGGACTCGCACGCTGTTGGGCAGCGAACTCCGGGAGCACTTCCACAGTCACCTGCGCGGGTCGTCCGCGAATTTCAGCGGATCCTTCGGCCACCGCGCCCTCGTACGAGCACACGGCAACGACCAGCGGTCTTTGGCTTCTGTAGGAGAGTACGGGACCCGGTCGCCGTCAGGCAAATCGGCTCCTCTCCCCTCAGGAGGCGCCGCCGATCGCGCCCCGCCGCAGCAGGTCCCTGAGGTCAGCGGTGTCCCCCGCCGGAGGCTTCTCGACCGCGGCCTTCACGCCGTAGTCGCTGTAGTACGCGGTCTGGGTCAGCGGGCCCGTGGCCGTGCGTCCCTGCTCGACCTTCTTGACCAGCAGGTCCCGGTCGTCGACCCATATGTCGACGGTCTGGGTGGTGGCGCCCTCGACCCGCACGGTGCCGGAGTAGCGCGTGGTGCGCCTGCCGCTCAGGGTCTCCTCGCCGACCTTCCGTACGTCTCTGGAGGACAGCAGGAGCTTCACGGAGGTGTGCGGGGTGTTGCCGCGCATCTGGTCGGCGAGGTCGGCTCCGGAGCTGCCGGCGAGGTTCTTGAGGTCGTCGTAGGCGTACTTGATCCAGTGCTTGCCGTCGGCCTTCTCGGCGAAGGTCTCGCCCATGCGGGCGTAGTAGGCGTCGGGGAGGTAGCGGGCCTCCATGGAGGTGGTGCCGAGCCGGCGCATCGTCTCGGCCGTCGTGCCACCGGTGTAGGTGATCGTCAGGGTGCCGGTGAGGCCGTCGCCCCAGGCGAGGGTGCCGTGGGCCTTCATGGACAGCGTCGAGCCGACGGTGGTCGTGGACCGTACGCGGGCGGAGTCGGCTGCGTCGGTGGACCGCTCGACGGTGCGCAGGGCGGCCGTCACGGCACGGGAGGGCGTCGGGCCGTCCTCCTCGCCGGAGGAGTCGGAGGAGTCGGAGGACTCTGAGGAGGTGCAGGCGGCCAGGGCCGTCAGCGCGGTCAGCAGCGCGATCCAGAGCGCCGTCCGGCGCGCCCTCGTGCTCGTCATCCGTCCCCCCTGCGCGAATCCCGTGAATGCACGTTAACCCAGGCCACTGACAAACGGCGGGAGACAAGGGAACGGGCCCCGCACCCGGTAAGGGGTGCGGGGCCCGTCGTCGAGCCTGGTGAGCCGGTGGCTCAGACCGCGGCCGGGTCCTCTTCGACGAGGAGGTTGCGGGTGCGGTTCGGGTCGAGCGGAATGCCGGGGCCCATCGTGGTGGTGATGGCGGCCTTCTTGATGTAGCGACCCTTGGCGGCGGACGGCTTCAGACGGAGGATCTCCTCCAGCGCGGCGCCGTAGTTCTCCACCAGCTTGGTGTCGTCGAAGGACGCCTTGCCGATGATGAAGTGCAGGTTCGAGTGCTTGTCGACGCGGAACTCGATCTTGCCGCCCTTGATCTCGGTCACGGCCTTGGCCACGTCCGGGGTCACGGTGCCGGTCTTCGGGTTCGGCATCAGACCACGCGGGCCGAGGACACGGCCGAGGCGGCCGACCTTGCCCATGAGGTCCGGGGTGGCGACGACGGCGTCGAAGTCCAGGCGGCCCTTCGAGACCTCGTCGATCAGCTCGTCGGCACCGACGATGTCGGCGCCCGCGGCACGCGCGGCCTCGGCACGGTCACCGGTCGCGAAGACCAGGACCCGGGCGGTCTTACCGGTGCCGTGCGGAAGGTTCACGGTGCCACGGACCATCTGGTCGGCCTTGCGCGGGTCGACACCCAGACGGAAGGCGACCTCGACGGTGCCGTCGAACTTGGTCGTGGACGTCTCCTTGGCGAGACGGACGGCCTCGAGCGGGGCGTAGAGCTTGTCCCGGTCGACCTTGGCGTCCGCAGCGCGGAGAGACTTGCTGCGCTTGCTCACTACTGCTCCTGTGTGTTCTGAGGAGTCGTGGTGCGGGCCGAGCAGGCCCTGCCACGGATGTACCTACGGGGGTGAGGTCAGCCCTCGACCGTGATGCCCATGGAGCGGGCGGTGCCGGCGATGATCTTGGACGCGGCGTCCAGGTCATTGGCGTTGAGGTCGGGCATCTTGGTGGTGGCGATCTCGCGGACCTGCGCCTCGGTGATCTTGGCGACCTTGGTCTTGTGCGGCTCGCCGGAGCCCTTCTCGACACCAGCGGCCTTGAGGATCATCTTCGCGGCCGGCGGGGTCTTGGTGATGAAGGTGAAGGAACGGTCCTCGTAGACCGTGATCTCCACCGGGATGACCCAACCGCGCTGCGACTCGGTCGCGGCGTTGTAGGCCTTGCAGAACTCCATGATGTTGACGCCGTGCTGGCCCAGCGCGGGGCCGACCGGCGGAGCCGGGTTGGCCGCACCGGCCTGGATCTGGAGCTTGATGAGCCCCGTGACCTTCTTCTTCTTGGGAGGCATGCTCTCTCCGGGTCCTTAGTGAGAGGTGTTCCGCCACCATCCGTACCGCTGGCCACCTGGAACGGTGAACGTCCGGATCATCCGGATGGAGGCATACCGCACAACGATAACGGGTAACGCGTCAGGGCCAAAACCGGCAGCTCAGACGCCCGGACAGACGTCGGCCCCGGCCGCCGCGCGTCGGCCGGGGCCCACAGGGGGCGAGAGCGAGGTCAGCAGCGCTTGGACGTGGTGGCCTGACCCGGCACCGGGTCGCCGGGGGCACGCAGCGTACCGATGGCCGCGGTGCACTCGTCGACCGTGTCGGCCGGGTAGGACCAGAACTCCTGGCTGTTGGTGGCGTTCCACCAGTCCTGGCCCACGATCTCGTCACGGGCGTAGCTGTAGACGCCGGTGCTGACGTCGTAGTCCTTGACCTTGTCGCGGAAGCTCTGCCAGACCCAGACGTAGCCGTAGTTCGCCTTGCACCTGGGCGAGTAGAACTGCTTCACCGAGGCCGCGTGCGCGCCGCCCCGGTTGATGTACGCGGTGGCGCCGATCTGATAGGCGTCCGAGCAGACGCCGGCCGCCTGCGCCTTGGTGCTCAGCGGGTTGCCGGCCTCGGACGGGGCGGCCGAACGGGCGGTCAGGTTCTGCTTGCCGGGCGACGGGGCCGGTCCGGTGCCGGCGAACGCGGAGGTCGCCGGCAGCAGGACGCAGGCGGACGCGGCTGCCGCGACCAGGATGGTGCGAGTGCGCATGAGGAAGTTCCCCCACTTCTCGGTCGGCGCGCGGGCAGCGGACATCGCATGGCAAACCGCCATAAAGGGTTGGAGATCACCGTGAAGAACGCTGTCCACGCGTTTCGGTCATCAAGTCAGACCAGCGGAGTCACCGGATGGTTGTGGTGCAGCACACATTTATTGGGAACTTGAGGTGCCCATACGACGAAAGGGCCCTCGACCAGCGGAAACCGCTGGTCGAGGGCCCTTTCGTGAGAGCTGCTGTACCGCTAGTTCTTCTGGATCTGGTCGAAGGAGAGCTCGACCGGCGTCTCCCGGCCGAAGATCTCCACCAGGCCCTTGACCTTCTTGGAGTCGGCGTTGATCTCGTTGATCGTGGCCTGCAGCGTGGCGAACGGGCCGTCGGTGACGGTGACCGAGTCGCCGACCTCGAAGTCCAGGACCTGGACCTCGACCTTGCGCTGCGGGGCGGGCTTGCCCTCGGCCTCGGCGGCCTCGCGGGCGGCCTTCTCCTCGGCCTCCGGGGCGAGCATCTTGACGATCTCGTCCAGGGTCAGCGGGTACGGGTCGTAGGCGTTGCCCACGAAGCCGGTGACGCCGGGGGTGTTGCGGACGACACCCCAGGACTCGTTGGTGAGGTCCATACGGACCAGGACGTAACCCGGCAGCTTGTTCTGCTTGATCGTCTTGCGGTCGCCGTTCTTGATCTGGACGACCTCTTCCTGCGGCACCTCGGCCTGGAAGATGTAGTCCTCGACGTTCAGCGAGACGGCGCGCTGCTCCAGGTTGGTCTTCACGCGGTTCTCGTAACCGGCGTAGGTGTGGATGACGTACCACTCGCCGGGCAGCGTGCGAAGCTCCTCGCGCAGGGCGGCGACCGGGTCGACGGGCTCGGCCTCCTCCTCGGTGGCCTCTTCCTCTGCGACCTCGGCGTCCTCGACGTGCAGTGCGGCCTCCTCGGCCGGCTCGCCCGCCTCGGCGTCGGCAGCCTCGACCTCGTCCAGGTCCTCGTCCGCGCCCTCGACGATGTCGAGCTCGTCTTCCATGGACTCGGCGTCCTGTCCGAGCGGCTCGATGGCGTCGTTCAGGTTCTGGTCAGACACGGTGGCTGCTTCTTCCTGGATACATAGGGGTGGAACATGCGAAAAGGGGCGCCGGTAACCGCGGCGCCCTTCGCTCTTGGCTCAGCCGAAGACGTACTTGGCGGCGTGGTCGAGCCCATAGTCAATCACGGTCACCAGGGCGATCATGATGGCGACGAAGAAGATCACCACGGTGGTGTACGACGTCAGCTGATTGCGCGTGGGCCAGACGACCTTGCGGAGTTCCGCGACCACCTGGCGGTAGAAGAGCGCGAGCCGCTTCAGCGGGCCCTTCTTCGCACGCTTGCCGCCCTTACGGGACTTCTTCTTGTCCTGCGCCTCATCCTGGGCGTCAGGCGTATCGATGGAGCCCACGGCGTCCGCCATCCGTCCTCACCTGATCCCGGGTCGTGGCCGTGCCGCGCCCGGTCTGAGCCGCACGGCGTTGCAATTGCTGTACGTACATGCGCACACATCCTGGCGAAGGTGTGTGTAGCAGGGCCGGAGGGACTTGAACCCCCAACCGCTGGTTTTGGAGACCAGTGCTCTACCAATTGAGCTACGACCCTTTGTGTGCACCCCAACGTACCGCATCCGGACGAGTGCTCGCTGTGCACCATTCGCCGCGGGCCGCTGAAGGCCAACGAGGTGAGAGTGTACGTGGTCCTGGGCGCGCCGTCGAACAGAAAGTGCCCGATAGAGGCTCGATAGGCGAAAGATCGCCGGGTGTTGAGCCATGCCACGACGCAAGATCGCGCAGGCCGTGGGCCCGATCCGGACGGATGTTCAACCGATGTTCAGTCCGTGAAACCCGCGTGCCGCCCGCGTTTCCGGTCTGAAACGATGGCCCCATGAGCGCTGCAACCCCTCCCACCGAGCGCCGGGTCTCCGCCCGAGTCGGCGCGATCTCCGAGTCCGCCACCCTCGCCGTGGACGCCAAGGCCAAGGCCCTCAAGGCCGCCGGGCGTCCGGTGATCGGCTTCGGCGCCGGCGAGCCCGACTTCCCGACCCCGGACTACATCGTCGAGGCCGCCATCGAGGCCTGCAAGAACCCGAAGTACCACCGCTACACCCCGGCCGGCGGTCTGCCCGAGCTGAAGGCCGCGATCGCCGCGAAGACGCTGCGCGACTCCGGCTATGAGCCCGACGTCTCGCAGATCCTCGTCACCAACGGCGGCAAGCAGGCCATCTACGAGGCCTTCGCCGCGATCCTCGACCCGGGCGACGAGGTCATCGTCCCGGCGCCGTACTGGACGACGTACCCGGAGTCGATCCGCCTCGCGGGCGGCGTCCCGGTCGAGGTCGTCGCCGACGAGACGACCGGCTACCGCGTCTCCGTGGAGCAGCTGGAGGCGGCCCGTACGGAGAAGACGAAGGTCGTCCTCTTCGTGTCGCCGTCCAACCCGACCGGCGCCGTCTACAGCGAGGCCGACACCGAGGCCATCGGCCGCTGGGCCCTGGAGCACGGCCTGTGGGTGATGACGGACGAGATCTACGAGCACCTGGTGTACGGCGACGCGGTGTCCGTGTCGCTGCCCGCCGTGCTGCCCGAGCTGCGCGACAAGTGCGTAGTGGTCAACGGTGTGGCCAAGACGTACGCCATGACGGGCTGGCGGGTCGGCTGGATCATCGGCCCGAAGGACGTGGTGAAGGCCGCGACCAACCTCCAGTCCCACGCGACGTCGAACGTCTCGAACGTGGCGCAGGTGGCCGCCCTCGCCGCCGTCTCCGGTGATCTGGACGCCGTCGCGAAGATGCGCGAGGCGTTCGACCGCCGCCGTAAGACGATCGTGCGGATGCTGAACGAGATCGACAGGGTGCTCTGCCCGGAGCCCGAGGGCGCCTTCTACGCGTACCCGTCGGTGAAGGCCCTCATCGGCAAGGAGATCCGCGGCAAGCGCCCGCAGAACAGCGTCGAGCTGGCCGCGCTGATCCTGGAGGAGGCCGAGGTCGCGGTCGTCCCCGGTGAGGCGTTCGGTACGCCGGGCTATCTGCGGCTGTCGTACGCGCTCGGTGACGAGGATCTCGTCGAGGGTGTGAGCCGGATCCAGAAGCTGCTGGCGGAGGCCAGGGACTGACGTTCCGTATCGGCGATGGGGCACATACCGGCTTTGGTATGTGCCCCATTTGTTTGTGCGAGCAAGACCACTAAAGGGGAAACCGCTACCGGGACGGCGGACACGTGCGGCAGGATCCTGGAATGGAGCGTGTACGTGATGTCTCTGAACTGCCGAAAGCCCATCTGCACCTGCACTTCACTGGTTCGATGCGGCCGACGACCCTGCTCGAACTGGCCGACCACTACGGCGTGCGGCTGCCCGAGGCGCTGACGGACGCGCTGACCGGCGGGGAGCCGCCGAGGCTGCGGGCCACGGACGAGCGGGGCTGGTTCCGCTTCCAGCGCATGTATGACGCGGCGCGCTCGTGCCTGCGGCGGCCCGAGGACATCCAGCGGCTGGTCAGGGAGGCCGCGCAGGAGGATCTGAAGGACGGCTCCGGCTGGCTGGAGATCCAGGTCGATCCGACGTCGTACGCGCCCCGGCTCGGTGGGCTGATCCCGGCGCTGGAGATCATCCTGGACGCGGTGGAGACGGCGTCGCGGGACACGGGGCTCGGGATGCGCGTCCTGGTCGCCGCGAACCGGATGAAGCACCCCTTGGACGCGCGCACGCTGGCGCGGCTCGCGGTGCGGTACGCCGACCGGGGTGTGGTCGGCTTCGGGCTGTCGAACGACGAGCGCCGGGGCATGGCGCGGGACTTCGACCGGGCCTTCCACATCGCCCGCGAGGGCGGTCTGCTGTCGGCCCCGCACGGCGGCGAGCTGACCGGCCCGTCCTCGGTCCGGGACTGCCTGGACGACCTGCACGCGAACCGGCTCGGCCACGGCGTGCGCGCGGCGGAGGACCCGCGGCTGCTGAAGCGCCTCGCCGACAAGGGCGTGACCTGCGAGGTGTGCCCCGCCTCGAACGTCGCCCTCGGTGTCTACGAGAAACCCGAGGACGTGCCGCTGCGCACCCTGTACGAGGCGGGTGTGCCCATGGCCCTCGGCGCGGATGACCCCTTGCTCTTCGGCTCGCGCCTCGCCGCACAGTACGACATCGCGCGCCGCCATCACGCCTTCACCGACGAGGAACTGGCCGAACTGGCCCGGCAGTCGGTGCGGGCGTCGGCGGCGCCGGAGGATGTGAAGGCGAAGCTCCTGTCCGGGGTCGACGACTGGCTCGCCTAGTCGGCGATTCCGGCGAGCAGTGTGCGGGCCAGCCGGGCGGCGAACTCGTCCACCGGGGGCCGTACCGCCTCCCTGGTGGCGTCGTAGGCGAACGCCCGCTGCGCGCAGGCCCCCATCAGCAGTGAGGCCGCGGCGAAGGTGTCCGCGTCCGTGCGGACCCGGCCCATCTCCTGTTCGGCCCGGAGATAGGTGTCGAGCTCCTGGATCGGTACGTGCGGGCCCGCGCCCATCTGCCGTACGGCGTCGTCGTGCCGTTTCTTGAGCTCGGTCTGCGCGTACAGGGACGCGGCGATCGGGAAGCTCTGCTCGTAGAACAGTGCCGCCTGGCGGGCGATCTCGGTGAGGTTCTCCTGGATGGAGTGCCGGCCGGGCTCGGCCGCGAGGCCGCTGAGCAGGGGGCGCAGTGGGGGCAGCCGCTCGGTGAGCACTTGGATGAAGAGCTCCTCCTTACTGGCGAAGTGCTTGTACAGCGCCGCCTCGGAGCAGCCGGCCGCCCGAGCGATCTCCTTGGTCGTGGTCCGCGCGAGGCCGACGGTGAGCATCAGGTCGTGCGCGGCGTCGAGGAGGCGGACCCTGGTCGGCTTGTTCTCCATGGAATGTCCTATCGCCCTTGACGGGTGGGTGAGTACTTACTCACTCTAGTGGGAGCGAGGGGTGAGTGAATACTCACCCACCTATTTCACGCGCCCATCTCACACACCCGGGAGCTCTCATGAAACTCACCGTCTTCGGCGCCACCGGAGGCATCGGCAAGGAGATCGTCCGCCAGGCCCTGGACGCAGGTCACGAGGTCACGGCCGTCGTACGGGATCCCGCGCGGCTGCCTGTCACGGGTGACCGTCTGGAGGTGTTCCGCGCGGACCTCGGCGATCCCGGCGTGCTGCGGGCCGCCGTCGCCGGGCGGGACGCCGTGCTGTCGGGTCTCGGTGCCCGGGGCCGGGGGGACGCGGGGGTCGCGGTGAAGCTGACCCGCACCGTGCTGGCGGCCCTGGAGGCCGAGGAGGTGCGGCGGCTGCTGGTGGTGAGTGCGGCGCCGGTCGGGCCCGAGCCGGAGGGGGACGGGTTGGTGGACCGTGCCGTGCGCGGCATCGTGTCGGCCGTCCTCAAGGACATCTACGCCGACCTGCGGGAGATGGAGGCGGCCGTGGCCCGCAGCGCCACGGACTGGACGGTCGTACGGCCCCCTCGACTGCAGGACAAGCCGGTCAGCGCGAGGTACCGCACGGTCGTGGGCGGGTTTCCGGCCAGGGGCCGCTTCATCGGGCGGGCGGATGTGGCGCACGCGATGCTGGGGATGATCGGGGATGCGGGGACGGTGAAGCAGGGGGTGGGCGTGGCCTATTGAGGGCGTGGTCCATTGCGGACGCGGTCCATCGTGGGGCCTGGCCTAGAGGCTGACTCCGACTGTCACCGGCTCGTTGACCAGGGTGATGCCGAAGGCCTTGTGGACGCCGGTGACGACCTCGCGGGCGAGCGCGAGGAGGTCCTCGGTGGTGGCAGCGCCGCGGTTGGTGAGGGCGAGGGTGTGCTTGGTGGAGATGCGGGCGGGGCCGGTGCCGTAGCCCTTGGTGAAGCCGGCCTTGTCGATGAGCCAGGCCGCGGAGGTCTTGGTGTGGCCGTCGCCTGCTGGATAGGCGGGCGGCTCGATGCCGTCGCCCAGGCGCTCCTTCACGCGCGCGTGGAAGGCGGCGAAGTCGGTGTCGGTGAGGATCGGGTTGGTGAAGAAGGACCCGGCCGACCAGGTGTCGTGGTCCTCGGGGTCCAGGACCATGCCCTTGCCGCTGCGCAGCTTCAGAACCGTCTCGCGGGCCGCCGCCAGGGGCACGCGGTCGCCGACCTCGACGCCGAGGGCGCGGGCCGTCTCGGCGTACTTGACGGGGGCGGAGAGTCCGTCGGCGTCCTCCAGGCGGAAGCGGACGCGTAGGACGACGTGGCGCTCGGGGTCGGCCTTGAAGCGGCTGTGGCGGTAGGAGAAGGCGCAGTCGGAGCTCGGGATGACGACGGTCTCGCCGGTCCTGCGGTCGTAGGCGATCACCTCGGTGATCGTCGAGGAGACCTCCTGGCCGTAGGCACCGACGTTCTGGATCGGGGTGGCGCCGGCGGAGCCGGGGATTCCGGCGAGGCACTCGATCCCGGCGAGACCGGCCTCGACTGTGCGGGCGACGGCGTCGGTCCAGACCTCGCCGGCGGCGAGTTCGAGTGTGGTGCCGTCCAGTTCGAAGCCCTTGGTGGCGATGACGAGTGCGGTGCCCGCGAAGCCCTTGTCGCCGATGACCAGGTTCGATCCGCCGCCGATGAGCAGCAGCGGGGTGCCTTCGGCGTCGGCCTCGCGCACGGCGTCGATCACCTCGGCGTCCGTGGTGGCCGTGACCAGGCGGGTGGCGGGGCCGCCCAGCCGGAAGGTGGTGAACGGGGCGAGGGGGGCGTCGTGGAGTTCCTGCACGCGCCCAAGACTACGAGACGGCACCGACAGCCCCGGCACCCATGGGGAGCGCCGGGGCCGATCCGCTCATGTCAGCCTCCGGAAGGCCTCCGTCCAGTCGAGCGGGAGTTCCTCGCTCGACACCTGCCAGGTGGCGAACTTCGCGTCCCGCATCCGGGCCGACAGGCCCCTTGAGGTCGGGGCATGGGTGCCGGAGCGGGCGAAGTCCTTGAGGGCGGCCGGCGACTCCCAGGCCGACAGCGTCCAGAAGGTCCGCTTGAAGGGCTCGGCTTTCAGGGTGGCTCCGTACGCCCCGGGCGCCCGACTCACCTGCCGCCACACACCCGGCGTGCGGGCGAGGAAACGGAGCGCTCCCCAGAGGGTGCGGGTCTCGAAACGGGAGGCGAAGACGTGGACTTCGGCGCCGGGCGGGGCGGGGTTGGGGACGGTCCAGGGGAGGGTGGGCATGGCTGCTGCTCCTTGGGGGTGGTTCGGGGGTGGTGGGGTCTGGGGTGGGGCGGGGGCGGTGGGGTTGGTTCGGGGGGTGCCCGCCCACTCCGGCCCACCCCCGCCCCGCACGCCCTCACGGCCTCACCGCGACGCCGGCTCCATCACGCGTTCCGGCGCCGGCTCCGCCAAGCCGGCGGCAGCCTCGTTGTGCCGTCGGCCCGGGATGGTCAGGGCCGCGATTCCTGCGAGAGCCACCACCGCGGCGCCGGTGATCAGCGCGGGCCGCAGCCCGTCGACGAAGGTCTGGCCGGTCTCGTAGCCGCCCTGGGCCGAGAAGATCGAGCCCATGACGGCGATGCCGAGGGCGCCGCCGACCTCGCGCAGGGCGTTGTTGGCGCCGGAGGCGATGCCCTGTTCGGAGGCGCGGACGCTGGACATGACCAGGTGGGAGGCGGGGGCGAAGAACAGGGCCATGCCGATGCCGCTGATGATCAGGCCGGGGAGCTGGGCGGCGTAGGAGACGTCGACGGTGACCGCGGAGGCCAGGTAGGCGAGGCCGGCGGCCTGGAGGAACAGGCCGGTGGCGACGACCGGGCGGCCGCCGATGCGGTCGGAGAGGATGCCGGCGATCGGCGCGACGAGCATCGGCATGCCGGTCCAGGGCAGCATCCGCAGGCCCGCCTCGGTGGGCGAGTAGCCGAGCACGCCCTGCATGTACTGGCTGAGCAGGAAGATCGACCCGAACATGCCGAGGAACATCAGCATGCTCGCGGCGTTGATCCCGGAGAACGCCCGGGAGCGGAACAGCCGCATCGGCAGCATCGGGTTCTTCGCGCGGGTGCTGTAGAGGACGAAGCCGGCCAGCAGAGCGCCTCCCGCGAACAGGCCGGTCAGGACCAGGCGTCCGGTCCAGCCGTCGGCGGGGCCGCGCACCAGGCCGTACACGATCCCGAAGAGGCCGCCGCTGGCGAGCAGGGTGCCGGGGATGTCGAGGCGGGCACCGGTGCCGTACGACTCGGCGAGGCGCAGTCGGGCGAGCGGCAGCAGGGCGATGCCCAGGGGGACGTTCAGCCAGAAGATCCACTGCCAGGAGATGTGCTCGGTGAGGCTGCCGCCGATGAGCGGCCCGGACGCGATCGCGAGCCCGTTGACGGCGCCCCAGATGCCGTACGCCATCCCGCGCTTGGCCGCGGGCACGGCCGCCGTCAGCAGGGTCAGCGTCAGCGGCATCATGATCGCCGCACCGGCGCCCTGCACCGCGCGGGCGGCGATCAGGGAGTCGATGCCGGGCGCGAGGGCCGCGGCGGCGGACGCTCCGGTGAAGATCGTGATGCCGACGAGGAAGAGCCTGCGGCGGCCGAAGCGGTCGCCCAGCGCCGCGCCGAACATCAGCAGGACGGCGAAGGTGAGTGTGTACGCACTCACCGTCCACTCCAGGTCGTGCAGCCCGCCGCCCAGGTCCTCGCGGATGGAGGGCAGCGCGGTGGTGACGACGAGATTGTCGAGCGCGGCCATGAAACCGGCGACGCTGGTGATCACCAGGGCCCATACGGCCCCGCCCGGCAGGGCGGCTGTGCGCGTGTGCTGATCGGTGTGCTGCTCGGTGTGGTGTGACATCGCTCCCCCTGAAGTGATGTGTTCCTCTACATGGACATGGACGGTTAGTAGTGGGTAGTTATTGATCACTAACTTTTGTCGTCATGAAAAAGCGGGGCAGCACTCGCCACCCCGCCCCTACGGCCGCTCCTCGCCCGGCTGCTCCTCCGTGTCCAGCCCCGCCCAGACCCGGTGATCGGGCGGGAAACCCATGGCCACCAGGCAGTTGATGAGCATGCCGTACGCCATGAAGCTCGTCGTCTCGTTGACGTCCGCCCCGAGTGGGATATGGATGGTGTCCCACAGGCGCATCCACCCGGCCCGCACGGCCTCGCCGAACTCGCGGTCACCCTCCTGCTCGGCGGCCGCCACGGCGAGATACATCTGCATCTGCATCATCAGCCGCTCGGGCTCCTCCGAGACGACCTTGCGGTAGACGGCACCCATGGCATGCATGGCCTCTTCGGCCGCCACCCCTTCGCCGGCCTCCTCGAACATCCGGATGGTGTCCTCTACACAGCGCTCGGCCGCCGCGAGGAAGATCGCCTTCTTGCCGGGGAAGAGCCGGAAGAGATACGGCTGCGAGACACCGACCCGCTTGGCGATGGCCTCGGTCGAGGTGCCGTAGTAGCCGCCGCGGGCGAACTCGGTCATCGCCGCGCGGATGACGCTCTCGCGCCTCTCCTCTGCACTCATCCTGGCCATGAAAGCTAAGTTAGTACTCAATCACTAACTACGTCAAGGGTCCCCTGGCGAGTGCGCTCGGACGGCCGATGCACCTGGCCGCCCTCCAGGATGCGGCGCTGGAGGGTGCGCAGGCTCGCGCCCGGTTCCAGGCCCAGTTCGGTGCGGAAGGTGCGGCGGGCCAGCTGGTAGAGCTCCAGTGCTTCCGCCCGGCGGCCGCACGCGTGCAGTGCCGTCATCTCCTTCTCCCAGAGCCCCTCGCGCAGGGGGTGGTCGTCGCGGAGCGCGCGCAGTTCGGCGAGGGTGGCCGCGTACTCGCCGGTGCGGTGGCTGGCGTCGACGCACATCTCGGCCGCGGCGAGCCGGGCCTCCCGCAGCCGCTCGGCCTCGGCGACCACCGAGGGCGAGGGCGGTACGTCCTCCAGCGGCGCCCCGCGCCACAGCGCCAGCGCCTCGCCGAACACCGCGACGGCACGGTCGTAGCGGCCAGCCGCGAACAGGTCCTGGCCTCTGGCGCACAGTTCGTCGAACCGGCTGACGTCGAGCTGTTCCGGCTCCAGGAGCAGTCGGTAGCCGGGCGACTGGGTCACCAGGACGGTGCGGCGGCGGTCGCCGAGCTGGCGTCGCAGCCGCATCACGTACTGATGGAGGAGGTTGCGGTGGTCCTTGGCCTCCTGGCCCCCGTCGAACCAGAGCTCGTGCACCAGCCGCTCCAGCGACACCACCCGGCCGCGAGCGGCGAGAAGCACCACGAGGAGGATCCGGACCTTCGGAACCTCCACAGGTTTCCAGTGCTGTGGCGCGCCGGAGAGCACCTCGAGCGGCCCCAGCATCCTGAAACTGTTCACCGTAGACTCCACTTTCCCCCGTTGAGTCTGTCACTCAAATTCTCGCAAGCGGCACCCCCCTTTCTGGTATCGCTCCGCAGGACTGTCCGAAAGTGAGTGCTGCGCACATCGAATTACTTGGGTAAGATCGCGAGAGCTTCGGGAATTTTATTTCTATACAGAACAACCTGGCAGCCACTGCTGCCGCTGCCGCCTCACCCGCATCCACCGGCGGTGTCGTGGTCGTAGGCACCCGGGCGTTCCAGCACATGGGCGGGAAAGCCCGAACTTTCGCCCCCGGGTTCTTTGCCGGAATTTTTCGGAAGCGTGGGCGCTTCGGCCAACGACAGCTCCCGGAGAAAATCGTCCAGGCGGTCGATTCCCCAGAAACGGTGACGTCCCGCCTTGAAGTAGGGAATACCGAAAGCGTCGTCCTCGTAGACCTGTACGAGCGATTCGAGAGCCTCCGCGCGGATGTCCGGGTCGTGCGCGGCGCCCACGACGGGCTCCGGGTCCACCCCGGCCTCCTCGGCCGCCCGGCGCAGCACCTCCGGGTCGCAGATGTTCTCGCCGCGCTCCCAGCGGGCGGCCCAGAGGGCGGCGAGCAGTTCCCTGTCCCGGCCGAGCCTGCGGGCCGCGATCCAGCCGAGGTGGGGCACCTCCCACCACGGGTCCGTGTCGACGGGCCAGGCGGCCCGCACTCCGCGTGCCGTGGCCAGGCGTTTGACGTCCTGAAGGATGTAGAGGTGCTTGGCCTTGCTCATCGGGATGTACGGGAACGGCGCCCCGCGGTCCTGGAGTTCCTTGCGCATCCTGTCGTCCGGCTCCCACCACGGCCGGTACTCCACGGCGCTCGGCGCGTCCGGCAGGCGCTGCTCCAGGTCCCGCAGTGCCAGCCAGCTGTAGGGGCTGCGGAAGGAGAAGTACAGCACCGGCTTGGCCCGCCTGCGGCTCACCGGCTCCACCCCCGGACCACGGCCGCCCCGATCGTGCCCTCGGGCGTGAACGACGTGATGAGCGCGGGCCCGCCCTCCGGTGCGGTGCCGCGCCGATGGTGGGCGAGCACGGCCGCCAGCTGCAGCGCGCCCTGGGCGGCCCGGCACTCGCCGAGCAGCCGCGTCACGGGCAGGTGCCGTGCTCCCGCCCCGGCGGCGTCCAGCGCCCCGGTCTCCACCGGGTCGGCCGAGCTCGGCGCCACCGCCCACAGGTCGGCCGGGTCCACCTCCGCCTTGTGCAGGGCCTGCCGTACGCACGCCGCGAACGCCTCCGTGAACTCGGCGGGTGCGGTCGGGTCTGCGTACGCGGAGGCCACGGCGAGCAGTTCGGCGTCGGGGCGGCGGCCGGAGGACAGCAGGGCCTCGCCGCGCTCCAGGACGAAGACCGCGGCGCCCTCGCCGACCGGCGCCGACGAGCCGGTCGCATGGGTCAGCCAGGCGTTGTGCGGGCTGAACTCCTCGACGGCGCCCACCAGAAGGGCGTCGGCGTCGCCCCAGCTCAGGCCCCGGGAGGCGTAGCGCAGGGCGGTGATCCCGGCGAGGCGGCCGGCCGCGAGGGTGGTGTTGACGCCCTTCAGGCCGTACCAGATGGCGGCCTGGCCCGCGGCGCAGTTCATCACCGCGTTCGGGAAGAGCACCGGGTTGACCAGGTAGGGCCGCTGCTGGGTGATGGTGTCGCGGCTGAAGTCGCTGGTGGACTTCACGCTGCCGCTGGTGGTGCCGAGGACCAGGCCCACCTTGCCCCGGTTGGTGTCGGTCACCGTCAGGGCAGTGTCGGCCAGGGCACGGTCGCAGGCGACCAGGGCGAGGGCCGTGGCGCGGTCGAAGAAGCGGGTGCCCTTGCGGCCCAGGTGGTCGCGGGCCCGGAAGTCCGGCAGGGCGAACGCCTGCGGGGAGGGCAGCTTCTCCTCGAACATCCCCGTGACGTCGGTCAGCGCGTCCCGCTCCTCGGCGAGCGCCGCGCCGAAGTCGTCGGCGCCGATGCCGAGCGGCGAGACCACTCCCCAGCCGGTGATGTAGACGCCGTCCGCCGCAAGGGTGGCTGACGGTGCCGCCGGTCGGGCCTGGCTCATGCGACCTCCCCCAGAATCGTGATGGCGTTGTTCCCGCCGAAGGCGAATCCGTTGTTCTGCACCACCCGCAGCCGCGCCGGCCGCGCCTCGTTGGGCACCGGGTCGATGCCCGGCATGTCCGGGTCGAGGGTGCGGAAGTTGATCGTCGGCGGTATGAAGCCGCGGGCGATGCCCAGGGCGCAGGCGATCGCGCCGAAGCCGCTCGCGGCGCCCATGGTGTGGCCGAGCATCGACTTCACCGAGCTGATGGGCGGCGGTGTGTCGCCGAACACCTCGCGCACGGCGAGCGTCTCCGCCGCGTCGTTGGCCGGGGTGCCGGTGCCGTGGGCGCAGATGTAGTCGACCTGGTCCGCGGTGATGCCGGCGCTCTTGTGGGCGAGGCGCATGCACTCGGCGATGCTGGCCGAGTCCGGCGCGACCATGTGCCCGGCGTCGCAGTTGATGCCGTAGCCCAGCACCTCGGCGTAGACGCGGGCGCCTCGGCGCTCGGCGCTGTCCAGTGACTCCAGGAACAGCGCGGCCCCGCCCTCGCCGGTGAGCATGCCCTCGCGGTCCCGGTCGAACGGCGAGCAGTGCCGCTCGGCCATCGCGCCGAGGCGGTAGAACCCGGCGTGCGCCCAGCGGTACACGCCTTCCGCGCCGCCCGCGATCATGTGGTCGGCGTCGCCGGACGCGATGGCGGCGTACGCGTAGCCGAGGGCGTAGTTGCTCGCCGAGCAGGCCGTGGAGATGGTCACCGCCTCGCCGGTGAGGCCCAGTTCGCGGTTGACGGCGGCGGCCAGCCGGGAGGAGGGGACCTGGGTGGCGAGCTCGGCCCGCCAGCTCTCGAAGCCGCTCTCCACCTCGTGCTCGGTCAGCCGCTCGATCGCCGAGGCCTCCCCCGCGGTGGTGCCGATGCAGGAGCCCGCCGAGGTGCCCGCGAGCTGCTCCGGGTCGAGGCCGGCGTCCTCGACGGCGAGCCGTCCGGCCGCCGCCGCGAACAGGCTGCTGCGCCCCCATTCCTCGATCTTGAGCCGGTGCACCAGTTCGTCCGGGGCGAAGCCGGGGACCTCGCCCGCCATCCGGTACGGGAACCCCGACGCGTCGAAGGACGAGATCGGCGAGATGCCGCTCATGCCCTTGGCCAGTCCGTCGGCGAACGCGTCGACGCCGGTGCCGATGCTCGACACCGGGCCGAGGCCTGTGATGACGACCCTGCGCCTCATGTCAGGAGTTCCAGCCCGCACGCTCGGCGACGACGTCGTAGACGGCCCGCAGATTGCCCATCTTCGGCAGTTCCGCCTGCGGGATCTCGATGCCGTAGCGCTTCTCCAGACGGGCCAGGATCTCGATGGCCCGCAGGGAGTCGCCGTCGTGGTCGTCGACGAAGGAACTGGTCTCGGTCATCTCGTCCGGCTCGATCTCCAGCGAGTCGGCGACGATCTCGCGGATCTCGTCGAGGTACTGCTGTGTGGTGGGCATGGCCTGTCCTCCGGTCGGGTGGTGTGGTCGTCGGGTCGAGGTCGTGTGCGTGGTCATTGGGAGTAGCCGCCGTCCACCTGGACCGTCTGTCCCGTGATGTACGCGGCCCGCTCCGAGGCCAGGAAGCAGACCAGGTCCGCGACCTGGTCGACCGTCCCGATCCGGCCCAGCGGGATCGTCTTCAGGGCCTTGGCGCGGAACTTCTCCGGCAGCGCGTCGGTCATGTCGGTCTCGATGAAGCCGGGCGCCACGGCATTGACGCGGATGCCGTACGGCGCGAGCTCCCGGGACAGGGACCTGGTGAGGACGTTCATGCCGCCCTTGGACGCGGCGTAGTTGGCCTGCGCGGCGTTGCCGTACACCCCGGCGACGGACGAGATGTTGACGATCGTTCCGCGGCGCCGCTTCATCTGGCCGAAGGCGACGCGGCGGCAGAAGTTGAAGGTGCCGGTGAGGTTGGTGGCGATGACGTCGTTCCAGTCCTCGGGCGGCATCAGGACCAGCGGGTTGTCCCGGGTGATCCCGGCGTTGTTGACGAGGAGGTCGACCGGGCCGAGGGCGTCCTCGGCCGCGGTGACGAAGGTCTGGACGTCGGCGTGGTCGGCCACGTCGCAGCGGTCGGCGAAGCAGCGGGCGCCGGCCGCCTCCACCGCCGCGCGGGTCTCGTCCGCCGCCTCCTTCCCGGAGCGGAAGCAGAAGGCGACGTCGTAGCCCTCGGCGGCCAGGCGTACGGCGATACCGCGGCCTATGCCCCGGGACGCGCCCGTCACCAGCGCGATCGGCTTGTCCGGCATTACTGATCCCCCTTGCGTGCCATCAGGTTGCGCCGCTCGGTGCGGTCCGAGCGGGCGTGGTCCCAGTGCTTCAGGGCGCGGCCCACGAGGTGGTCGTGGCCGGCGAAGATCTCCCGGAGCACTTCCTCGGCGCGGTCCGCGGTCTCGATGAACTCGGCGGTGACGCGGCCGTGCCGGGCGGTCAGCAGGTTCTCGCCGATCACGATGAGCTTTCCGTCCGGCACATTGCGGGCGCAGAGCATGGTGCCGACCAGGGGCGAGTCCTCGGTCTGCTCGTGGAAGGCGATGATCCAGGCGTAGTCGTCCTGCCGCTGCGGCTCGTCCCGGAAGCGGTAGACCGGCGTCCAGCTGCCGTCCGGCTCCTGGCGGGAGACGGTCGGGTAGCCGTCCTGTGCGGCCACCCGGTAGGTCCAGCCGTCCTGCTGCTGGGGGCCGTCGGCGATCTCCAGCGGCCGGGCGAAGGTCGGCATCAGGAAGCCGACGTCGACCAGCCAGTCCGTGCCGTCCACGGTGACGATCAGCAGCAGGTGGTCCCAGGCCTCCCACCATTCGCCGCTGACCTTCCAGATCTGCGCGGGCACCAGGCGGACGGTGAAGCCGAGTCGGCTGAGGAGCTCGCCGAACAGCGGGGTGGACTCCAGGCAGTTGCCGCCGCGCCGCTCCCGGACCAGCTTCCTGAACAGGGTCTCGTGGTCGAGGACCGGCGGTGTCCCGTCGAAGACGTCGAGCATCTCGTAGGGGACGGACCGCAGATGCGCGGTGTACAGCTCGCGCAGGCATTCCAGCGTCGGCTCGGTCCGGCCCGAGTGGCCGATGCGGTCCAGGTACTCCCGCCACGGCAGTGCCACGGTCTCCACGACTTCCTCCCCGTTCCTCGCCGTTTCCGGCTCTCGGACTGGGATCGATTCTGCGGGCCCGCACCGGTCCTGAGCAGGCTCGACCGCCCTGCTCGAAAGGGCACCCCGACAAGCGCTCCGCTGGAAGGGCCGTGATGGGTTGTTCTTCGTCTGCGGCAGCGTCGTGGCTGGTCGCGCAGTTCCCCGCGCCCCTTCAGGGCGCTGCCCTCGCCGGCGTATGCCAAAGAGCCGGGGGGACCGGTATATGGGGGGTGTCAGCCGGCGCCGACCACCGACTCGCTCTCCTTCTCCTCCCGGGGTGCCTGTCGCGTTGCCGCCGTCCTGCGGGGCAGCAGCAGGCACGGGATCACGGCCAGTGCCGTGAAGACCAGGGCCCACCAGAACGGCGGCCCGAAGGACGTGGCGATGTCCTTGGCCAAGTCGCCGCCCGGCTGGATCTGGGTCACGGCGGCGGGGCCGCCCGCCGGCAGCCGGTCCTCGATGTGCTGCTGGAGCACCACGGCCAGGACCGCCGTGCCGATGGAGGCGGCCACCCGCTGGAAGACGTTGAAGGTGCTGGTCGCCATCGGGGCCAGTTCCTTCGGCGCGCTGCTGAAGGCGAGGGTCATGGTCGGCAGCATGGCGACACCGAGACCGAAGCCGCGCACGATCATCGCGACGCCGAGCAGCACGGGGTTGGGATCGGCGTCGATGAGCCCGTACGGCACGGTCGCCACGACGGCGAGGACGACGCCGAGGACGGTGAGGTTGCGCACCCCGAGCACCGCGGTGAGCTGGTTGATCAGGATCACGCCGGCGAAGTAGCCGATGCTCTGCGGGAGCAGCAGTAGCGCGGACTCGGTCACCGTCGCCCCGTGCACCAGCTGGAAGTACATCGGCAGCGGGATCATCACGCCGTACATCGCGATGCTCAGCAGGAGGTTGGCGAGGGTGCCGTTGCGGAACGCCGGACGGGTGAACAGGCGCAGGTCCACCAGGGGTTCGAGGCGGCTGCGCAGGGTGTAGAGGGCGAAGGCGGCCAGCAGGACGACGCCGATCACCAGGCCGGCGACGGTCTTGCCGCCGGTGAAGCCGCCCTTGTTGCCGGCCTCGGACAGGCCGTAGAGGAACGCGGTCAGGCCGGGCATGAGGAGGATCAGGCCGATCACGTCGAGCCGGGCGTCCTTGGTGGGCTCCACGACGTTCTTCACCTTCAGCATGGCCAGGACGATGGTGGCCAGGCACAGCGGGACGTTGATGAAGAACAGCCAGCGCCAGCTGAGGTAGTCGACCAGGACACCGCCCAGTGAGGGGGCGATGAGCGGCGCGAACATGGCCGGGATCGACACGATGCCCATCAGCCGCCCCAGTCGCTGCGGCCCCGCCGCCTGCGCGAGCAGCGCCTGTCCGACGGGGACGGCCATGCCGCCGCCGATGCCCTGGAGCAGCCGGAACACGATCAGGCTGGTGGTGTCCCAGGCGAGGCCCGCGAGGACGGAGCCGATCAGGAAGAGCACCTGGGAGACCAGCACCATCTGCTTGGCGCCGAAGCGTGCGGAGGCCCAGCCGCTGAGCGGGATGGTGGCCGAGAGGGCCAGCAGATATCCCGTGACCACCCACTGCACCGTGGAGATCTGCGAGTCGAACGTGGTGGCCAGGGGGCCGATGGCGACGTTGATGATGGTGCTGTCCAGCAGGCTGGCGAAGCCGCCCAGCGCCATGATGCCGCTCAGCCACCACAGGTCCGAGGTGATACGGCCGGAGTCACCGGTCGTGGTTGGCGCCTGCTCTGTACTCACGGCTGCTCGTTCCCTCCGTCGTCGGTCACGCACACCATGCTTCCACAACACATGTCGTCTGCACAACAGATGTTGGATAGAGCTCACGTGTCGCAGAGTGCGCGGGCGATGGTGTCGAGCACGAGAGGGCCGGAGACCGGCAGGAAGAAATGACCGCCGGGCACCTCGGAGAGGGTGAACCCGGCCGACGTACGAGCCGCCCAGCCGCCCATCACCCGCGCCGGCGTCAGCCGGTCGTCGGCACCCGCGAACCCCCGTACGGGAACCGCGAGTCGGGTGAGGGGCCGGCCGCGGCTGCTCGCCACCAGGGCGAGGTCGGCGCGCAGGGCAGGCAGCAGGACGGAGAGCAGCGCGGGAGAGGACAGCACCGAGGCCGGCGTACCGCCCGTGCGCCGCAGCCACTCGGTGAGCTCGGCGTCCGTGCCGCGCCACTCCGGCTGCGGACGTACCGCGTCCGGGGTCACCGCGGCACCCGTGAACAGCGTCTCCGGCTGCCGCAGCCCCGGCGTGCGCGCGATCTCCTCCGCCAGCGCCAGGCCGATGATCCCGCCCATGCTGTGCCCGTAGATCCCGTACGGCCGGTCCAGATGGGGCGCCATCACCTCCACCAGCTCCCGCGCCAGCGCCCCGACCTCCTCGACGGCCGGCTCCCGGACCCGGCTGCCGCGCCCGGGCAGCCGTACGGCGATCACCTCGACGCGCGGGTCGGGCACCCGGCCCCGCAACCGGAGCCAGTCCCGGTAGGCGGCGCAACTCCCTCCCGCGTACGGCAGACAGAAGAGCCGGGCCGGTGCGTCGGACGCCGGGACCGGGAAGGGACGGAGCCAGTCGGCGGAGACCAGAGCCGTCACACTCCACCCGGCCGGGATATCCGCACCAACGCCTCCCCGCGTACCGCGAGCGGCCCGTCCACCAGGCGTACCGCCAGGGCGAGCCGCGCCGCCGGTTGCCCGGTGGGGGTCTCCTCCAGGGCCTTCACCCGCGCCGTGCAGCGCAGCCGTGCCGGGACCGGTACGGCCGCGACGAAGGACGCGCGGAAGGTCAGGATGTCCCCGGGCGGGAACCAGCCCGCGAGGAGCCCGCCGAGCAGGGCCATGGAGAGCATGCCGTGGGCGATCACGTCGTCGAGGCCCGCCGCACGGGCCGCCTCGGGGTCGAGGTGGATGGGGTTGGTGTCGCCGTACGCCTCCGCGAAGGCGGCGAGCGTGTCCCGGTCGACGTACCGCGGCGGCGGCTCGGGCAGGTCGGCGCCGACCGCGAACAGGTCGGTGGAAAGGGCCTGGGTCATGCCGCGCCGCCTCCCAGCACGAGGATCATCTGGCGCAGCTCCGCCACCAGTTCGCCGTCCCGGGTGACCCGGGTGTCGCGCGCCACGAACTCCATCCCGCCGCGACTGCGCACGTCCGTGATGCGCGGGGCGAAGCGCAGGACGTCCCCCGCGTACACCTGGGCGTGATGGACGAACCCCTGCTCGACATGGCGCACATCGGTGAGCCGTACGCCCATCTCGGCGAGGAAGTCGCCGGGTTCGTCGCGTTCCAGGCCCGCCAGCAGCGCGGGCGGCACCGGGAGGTCCCGGTGGCCTGCCGCGCGCGCGGCCGTCACGTCGGTGAACTCCGGGCCGGGGAGCCCGACCGCCGCCGCGTAGCGCCGCAGCCGGTCGCGCTCCACCGGCACGCTGTAGGGCACCAGGTCGGTGCCCGCGAACCGCCGGTCGATCACAGCGTGGCCACCTTCCGCCGGCCCACCCGTTCCCGGGCCGCGTGCAGCAGCTCGCTGTTGCGGATCAGCTTGCCGTTGGAGGTGCGCGGCAGCGCGGCCGGGAAGTGGAAGGCCTTCGGGATCTTGTACGGGCTGAGCCGGGCCCGGCACCAGGCCACCAGGTCCCGGCTGGAGACCCGGCCCGCGCGGGTCTCCAGCACGACATGCGCCTCGATGGCCTCGCCGTAGACGACGACCGCCTCGGTCACCGCCGGGTGCGCCTCCAGGACCGACTCGACCTCGCTCAGATCGACCTTCAGTCCGCCGACCGCGACGACCGAGTCCACCCGGCCGGTGATGGTGAGCGCTCCGGTGCCGGGGTCCGTCGTGCAGAGGTCGTGCGTGTCCAGCCAGCCGTCCGTGTACCGGCCGGTGTGCTCGCCGTACACATACGGGTTCTCCGGCAGCGACAGCCGCAGCGTGCCGTCCCGGACGGTGACGTGGATGCCGGGCGCGGGTACGCCCACGGCGGGCGGCGGCACGGTGCCGCCCAGGTCGGTCGCGATGATCCCGACCTCCGTCATCCCGTACGCCTGCCCGATCCGTACGCCGTAGCGCCGGGCGAACCGCTCGTACACCTCGGCCGGCATGATCTCGCCGCCGCTGACCGCGAGCCGCAGCCCGTGGGGCACGTCGTCGCCGGTGTTGCGGCTCAGCAGGTCGAAGTGGGCCGGCACGCCGAAGACGGCGGCGAGGCCGCGCTCGGTCAGCAGCTGGTGCAGCTCGCCCCGATGCGGGCGGCGCGCGAAGTGCAGCGCCGAGCCCGCGTTCAGAGCGTGCAGCACCCCGCCGATCAGACCGAAGGAGTGCACCAGCGAACTGAGCAGCAGCACACCCTCGCCCCGCCGGGGCATGCCGTCCAGCCGCCCGAAGCGGCCGATCTCGGCGAGCAGTGACTCGCCGGTGCGGCCGATCACCTTCGGCAGTCCGGTGGACCCCGAGCTGAACTGGAGCAGCCGGTGCGCCGTGCGGGCCGCGTGCCCCGACGGGCGTCGGCGCACCACCACCTCGCACTGGTCCCGGAAGCCGGCCACCCGCAGCGGCTCCTGGCCCGAGGTGAGGTGGAACTGCGGTTCGCACACCTCGATCAGCCGGCTGGTCTCCGCCGCGGTCAGCCGCGGGTCGAGCAGCATGACCTGCGCGCCCATCCGCCACAGGGCGAACACCGACCACAACAGGGTGAAACTGGGCGGGAGCTGGACGGCGGCCGTGCTGCCCGGGCCCATCCCGTGCGCCGCGAGCAGCGACTCGGCGCGCGCGGTCTCCTCACGCAGCCGGCCGCGCGTCACCTCCCGCTCGCCGTGGGCCCACAGCTCGCCGTCCCGCCCGTCGCCGTCCAGTCGCCGGGCGAGCCACGTGGCGAAATCCGGGGCGGTGTCGCCGTCCACGATCGTCTCTGTTCGTGCATCCATCGTGCTCGCCCCCCGTGTCACTTCTCGATGCAGAACTCGCCCACGGGCCAGCCGACATGGCGCTTGTCGGTGGCGATGTAGCCGAGCAGCTTGTCGCCGGGCTTCAGTTCGGTGCAGTTCAGGACGGCGGCGCCCGGGCCGAGGATCCGCACGTGCCAGTCGTCCTGGAGCGTGAGGCTCACCTCGACGCCCTCCTCCGAGCGGGCCCGGACCGTCAGCAGCGGGCGGGACTCCAGCTTCACCCGGCCGACCACGATCCGCCGGGTGCGGCCGTCCGCGGTCACACCGAGGACGGTGGAGCCCGCCTTCAGCTCGCTCAGGTAGTTGGTGCGGTTGTCGGCGCCGAGGACGTAACTGTGCAGCGCGCCGGCGTTCACCCGGAACGGCCGGGTCGGCATGTAGGGCAGCGGGTGGGTCTCGCTCACGCACAGCACGAAGCCGTGGGCGTAGGAGCCGACCAGGATGCCCTCGTCCTTCTCGAAGTGGGTGCAGGTGTCGACGCAGACGCGGTCGCCGAGGCCGTTGTGCTCGATGGACTCCACGGTCAGCGTGGTCAGATCCAGGTCGGGGGTGGAGGTCCGCAGCAACTCGCTGAGCCCGAACACCCCGTTGGCGTCCTTCGGCGCGAACAGCAGCCCGTCGGAGCCCTTCTCCAGGACGTCGACGATGATGCCGGCCTCCTCCAGGTCGGCGGCCTGGCAGATGAGCTTGCCGGGCGTCTTGTCGGCCGCCGCGATGACGATCTCCAGCGGGATCTTGGTCGGGTCGCGGAAGGACACGACCGTGTGCTCCAGGTCCTGGGCGGCCGCGCAGGCCAGCCGCAGCGTCGGGTCGTCCACGACGTCGACGAGGGCGCCGCCCCGCTTCGGGTCCTCGGCCGCCACCAGCCTCAGCTTGTCCAGCTCGGCGGTGGTCCGCACCGGCGTCAGCACGACGTCCACGAGGTCGGCGACCTCCGGGTCCACCGTGCCGTCCGGGTCCGCCACCAGCACCTTCCGCACCGTCGGCGGCAGCGTGGCGAGCACGTCGGGACGATCGTCGACGAACCCGGCGAGGCCGGCGTGGATCGCGGCGTCCACGACCCCCTCCCGCTGTCCGGCGTCGACGGAACGGATGTCGATCCAGGCGAACTTCACAGTAACCATCCCTGCCTCGAGTGGGCCCTACGCCTACGGATCACACCGTCGCAGCGGCACCGGGATCACCGACAGCCGCGAAAGGGCTGGTCGATGGGCGGCTCGCCGGGCGGCACGGTGGGCACGCCGAGGGGCGGGCCCGGCCCCGGCCTTCGGGCTGGCCGACCGGCTACCTCGTCCGGCGCCCCGCGGCGCACTCGCAGAGGCAGTCCGTTCGAGGGGTCGCTCCCCGCGCGGTCCCGGCGAGACTCGGTCACCGGATCAGGCTGTTCGGCACCGCGGGCCCGCCCGGGCCCCGCACCCGCTCCTGACCGGCAATTCCGGCTCTTTCACCTGGGGGTGGGTCATGACACCAAAGTCCGGTGGACTCGCGGTCCGCCTGGCACGGCTGTCCCGGCACCGCGCGGGACGCCATCTTTTCGTGCCGCTGGACCACTCGGTGGCCGACGGCCCGATCGTCGCCGCCGGGCGGTTCAACACGCTGGTCCGCATGGCCGTGACAGGCGGCGCGGACGCCATCGTCGTGCACAAGGGGCGGGCGGCGACCGTCGATCCGCTCCTGCTGCGCGACTGCTCGCTCATCGTGCATCTGAGCGCCAGCACCGCCCACGCCGCCGACGCCGACGCGAAGGTCCTGGTCGGCGACGTCGAGGAGGCGATCCAGCTCGGCGCGGACGCCGTCAGCGTCCATGTCAACATCGGCTCCGACACCGAGAGCCGGCAGCTGGCGGACCTCGGCACGGTGGCCGACACCGCCCGCCGCTGGGGCGTACCGCTGCTCGCGATGGTGTACCCGCGCGGGCCGCGGATCAGCGATCCGCACAACCCCGCGCTGCTCTCCCATGTCGTGAACGTGGCGGCCGACCTGGGCGCCTCGCTGGCCAAGACCACCTGGGCCGAGCCCCTGGAGCGGATGGCGGACGTCGTCGAGAGCTGCCCCATCCCGGTACTGGTGGCGGGCGGGCCGAGCCGCAGCGACGCCGGCCTCGCCGCCTACGCCCGCGGCGCCGTCGCGGCCGGGTGCAGCGGGCTCGCCGTGGGGCGCAACTTCTTCGAGAGCAGCTCGCCCGCGGCGGTCATCCGCACGCTCTCGGCCGTGGTGCACGGCACCACACAGTCCGCCCCCGCCGGGGCCCTCGGCGCCGCCGAACCGGTCCCGGCCACCTGACCATCCACCCGGCACATCCGGCCGCGTAAGCGCGCGGACGACGACTCACGGAGAACGCCATGCATGAGGAGACCCGAGAGTTCATCCTGACCGTGGTCAGGGACGTCATCAATCTCCCGGTGCCCGAGCGGGTCGACGACGCCCTCCCGCTCGGCGAGGAGGGCCTGGGACTCGAATCGCTGGCCATGATCGAGCTGGTCCTCCAGTTGGAGGGCGAATACGGCATCGAGCTGCCCGAGGAGGAGCTGGAGCCCGAACTCGTCCCGGATCTCGGCGCCTTCGTGCGGGCGGTCGTCGACCGGCGTACGCGCCTCGCGGCGGGGAGCCCGGCCAAGTGATCACGGACGACGAGGTGGCCGGGCTGCTGCGCGAGAGCGGCCAGCTGCTCGAGGAGTGGGACTCCGACACGGAGCTCAGCCTCGACTCGCTGACCTTCGTCTGGCTCGTCCATCTGCTGGAGGAACGCCACGGCATCGTCGTGGGCCCGGACGACGAGGAGGAACTCGCCGCCAGCGACACCATCGGCGCGCTGCGCGGCAACCTCGACCGGCTGATACGGGACACGGAGGGCGCGCGGCATGGTGGCTGAGAGCACTACGTCCGACGTGGTGGTGATCACCGGCTTCGGCGTGGTCACCGCCTTCGGCTTCGGCGCGGACGCCGTGCGCGACGGGGTCTTCGGCGGACGGCCCGGCTTCGTGCCGGTGAGCCGCTTCGACGTGACGCCGTTCCACGCGAAGAAGGCGGCGACGTACGAGGGCGGGGGCCCGCGGATCCCCGGCGTCCCGGTCAAGCCGGGCTACACACCGACGCAGGCGGAGGTCCTGTACGCCTGCACGGCCGAGGCACTGCGCATGGCCGGCACCGACGCGGCCGGCGCACCGGTGCTGATCGGCACCAACGGCGACCACAGTGCGAGCCGCTCATTCTGGACCGACCAGGCCGAGGGCCGGGGCCCCGAGGACCCGCGCACCCTGGACAGCATGCCGGGCCGTCTCGCGGAGACACTCGGCACCGCGTTCGGTCTGGGCCGGCCGCGGCTGGCGTTCGTCAACGCCTGTGTGGCCTCGACCAACGCCATCGCGCACGGCGCCGCGCTGATCCGGCGCGGCCTCGCCGACACCGTGGTGTGCGGCGGCGCCTACCTCGTCACCGAGGACGTCTTCGCGAAGTTCGACTCCGGCAAGGCACTGAGCCGGGAGGGCGTCGTACGCCCCTTCTCGGCCGGCCGGGCCGGGCTGCTCCAGGGCGACGGCGGGGCGGTGCTCGTCCTGGAGTCGGCACGGCGGGCCCGCGCCCGCGGGGCTGAGCCGCTCGCCGAGGTGGCGGGCTGGGGCATGGCGGCCGACGCGTACCACGTCATCAAGCCGCATCCGCGGGGAGCGGGCCTGGCACGCGCCGCCGACACCGCGCTGCGCCGGGCCGGTCTCACCCCCGAGCGGATCGGCTACGTCAACGCGCACGGCACCGGCACCCCGCTCAACGACGTCGCGGAGACCGCGGCCCTGCACCGGATCTTCGGCGCCCACGAACCGCAGGTCCCGGTGAGCTCCACCAAGAGCAGCACCGGCCACATGCTGGAGGCCACCGGCGCGGTGGAGGCGGTCATCACCCTGCTCGCGCTGCGCGACGGGGTGCTGCCGCCGACGATCGGCTTCCGCGAGCGGGACCCCGGCTGCGATCTGGACTACGTGCCCGGCGAGGCCCGCCCGTCCCGTGCCACCCACGCCCTGTCGCTCAACGCGGCCTTCGGCGGGGTGAACGCGGCGCTCGTGCTGAGCCTGCCGGGGAACTCCCGAAGGGACGGCGCATGACCACCTCACTCGTAGCGGCGGGGGCCTGCCGGGTGCCCTGGGGGCCGGCCGCAGACGGCCTGCCCGGCGCCGCGCCCGCCGAACTGCCCGGTCTGACGGGCTTCGTCCTGTCCCGGTTCAACCCGCTGATCGCCGACGTAGTCGTGGACTGCCTCGGCGAGCCGGGCTCACCGCACGACCTGACCACGGGCCGCGCCGACCGCACCGCCATCGTGCTCGCCACGACCTACGGCGACACCACGACATCCGACGTGGCCACCCAGCGGCTGGTGGCCGGCCAGGTGCACAGCCCGCTGCTGTTCTTCCAGTCGGTGACCACGTCCGTCCTCGGCCATCTGGCCAGGCAGTACGGCATCACCGGACCGATCAGCTGCATCTCGACCGGCGCCGACCCGGCCGCCGAGGCACTGACCCTGGCCGATCTGCTGCTGGCGGAGGACGACGCGGACCAGGTGCTGGTCGTCGGCGTCGAGACGGCGGCCAACGAGCGCGTCGACTGGATCCACGAACGGGTCGACGAGCAGGGCGGGTTCGGGCCGCTGCCGTACGGCGACGCGGCGGTGGCGCTGCTGCTGCGCCGCGGCGGGGAGGGGACGGCGGCCCCGAAGTCGCGCTCATGGCCGCAGTACGGCTGGCTGGCCCCGCTCGTACAGCTGATCACCGACCACGACCTGAGGAGCAGCAAGTGAACCGGATGGGCTTTGGCGCCTTCCTCTCCCCCCTCCACCCGCTCGGCGAGGACCCCGCGCTGTCCCTGTGGCGCGACCTCGAACTCGCCGAGTGGCTCGACCGCCTCGGCTACGACGAACTCTGGGTCGGCGAGCACCACTCCGCCGGCTGGGGCACCGTCAGCTCCCCCGAGCTGTTCCTCGCCACCGCGGCCGAGCGGACCCGGCACATCCGGCTGGGCACGGGTGTGGTGAGCCTGCCGTACCACCACCCCTTCATGGTGGCGTCGCGGGCCGTGCAGCTGGGCCACCTGACGCGGGGCCGTTTCACCCTGGGCGTCGGGGCCGGTTCGATCCCCTCCGACATGCACTTCCTCGGCATCGACCCGGCCGACACCCGGCGTCGTACCGCCGAGTCCCTGGACGTGATCATGCGCCTGCTGGAGGGCTCCGAGCCGGTCACGCACCGTACGGACTGGTTCGAACTGCGCGACGCGCGGCTGCAGTTGCGGCCCCGGGGTGCTCTTCCCGTCGCCGTGTCCAGCGCGACCTCGCCGTTCGGGATGCGCCTCGCCGGGCAGTACGGGATCTCGCCGCTCTCCTTCGGGATGCCGCCGCGGCCCGGCAGCCAGATCGGCGACCTGGTCGGCCAGTGGCAGCACGCGCAGGAGTCGGCCGAGGAGCACGGCCGTACGCTCGACCGGGCCGACTGGCGGGTGACGCTGGCCGTGCATGTGTCGGAGAGCCGAGGGCGGGCCCTGGACGAGATCGTCGAGGGCTGGCAGCGCTACCGCAACGGGTACTGGTCCCTGGTGGGCGCGCCGCCCGTGCACTCGCGCGCCGACGCCGTGAAGGCGTTGGAGGAGGCCATCGACCGGCGCGGGGTGATCGTGGGGTCGCCCGAGGAGTGCGTCGAGGCGATCCGCGACATCCAGGAGATCACGGGCGGCTTCGGCCATCTGCTGGTCACGGTCATGGACTGGGCCGACCGCGAGCCCATGAAGCGCAGCTTCGAATACCTCGCCCGCTTCGTGGCACCCCACTTCACGGGCGCGCTGAAGGGCGTGACCGACTCCTACGACTGGACGTCGGAGCAGGCGGCACGGGCGCTGGCGGCGATGCGGCAGCAGTGAACAGGTGAGGAAGGGGCCGCCGGGAAGATCCCGGCGGCCCCTTCTCGTGCGCCTCTCAGTGACCCATCCCCAGTCCGCCGTCCACCGGCACCACCGCACCGGTCACATACGACGCCCCCGGGGAGGCCAGCCAGAGCACCGCGGAGGCCACCTCCGCCGGGTCCGCGACCCGGCCCAGGGGGATGTCCTCGGTCATCCGGGCCCGCGTCCGGTCGGGCAGCTGTGCCGTCATGTCGGTGGCCACCAGGCCGGGGGCGACGACATTGACGGTGACGCCCCGTGAGCCGAGTTCGCGGGCCAGGGACCGGGCGAGACCGACGATGCCGGCCTTGCTCGCCGCGTAGTTGGTCTGGCCCAGGGAACCGCGCAGCGCCGCCACCGAGGAGACGAACACGATCCGTCCCGCGCGCCGGCGCAGCATCCCGGCGGAGGCGCGGCGCGCGGTGCGGAAGGCGCCGCCGAGGTTGGTGTCGAGCACCTGGAAGAACTGCGGGTCGCTCATCCTCGGCAGCAACTTGTCGTCGGTGACCCCTGCGTTGGAGACCAGTACGTCCACCGGCCCCTGCGCCGCCTCCACTTCGTCGAACGCCCGCGCCACCTGATCGGCGTCGGTGACGTCGCACTTGACGCCGAGCATCCCCTCGGGCGCGCCCGAACCGCGGTGCGTCACCGCGACCTTGTCGCCCTGTGCCGCGAACGCCCGGGCTACGGCCAGTCCGATGCCCCGGTTGCCGCCGGTGACGAGGACCGAGCGTGCCTGCCGTGCCGTATCTGTCATCACTAATCCCTTCCTCCACGGCCCTCTTCAGGCCGACAGCCGCGCATAGGAGCCGCGGTGGTGGACCAGCGGCGGACGGACCTCCTCGGCCACGCCGAGCGTCTCCACCCGGCCGAGGTAGAGCAGATGGTCGCCGGCCGGATACCGGTGCGCGGTGGTGCACTCCAGGGACACCAGCGCGTCGGGCACGAGCAGATGCCCGCCCGGACCGGTGGTGCCGCCCAGCAGCCGCTCGGCCACCAGGCCGCCGGGCCGGTCGCGCGCCGCGAACCGGCGGGACAACTCGCCCTGGTCCTGGGCCAGTACGTTCACGGCGAAGCCGCCGGCCGCGTCGATGGCCGGGACGAGCCGTCCGCCGTTGTTCACGCTCACCAGGACGAGGGTCGGTTCGAGAGAGATCGAGGCGATCGAGCTCGCGGTCATCGCCTCGGTGCCGGCGCCGTGTCCTACGGTGATCACGGCGATGCCCGTCGGGAAGTGGCCCATGGCCTCCCGGAACGCCCGCGGGTCCGGCGGTGCCGCCTGCGTGGACACCATTGATCCGCCTTTCGTTTCGGCTCGTCAGCGCTTGTGGACAAGACACGTCAGGCGGGCCGTGCAGGTGGGCCGCCCTTTGTCGTCGGTGATCTCGATCTGGTACGTCGCCACCCGGCTGCCCAGATGCAGGGGCGTGCAGACGCCGGTGACCCGGCCGGAGCGCGCCGACCTGTGGTGCGTACAGGACAGTTCGAGTCCCGCGACGGCTCCTCGCGGCGCCACCCACAGGCCGGCCGCGACCGAGCCGAGGGTCTCCGCGAGGACGGCGTTGGCCCCGCCGTGCAGCCAGCCGAAGGGCTGCATGTTGCCGCTCACCGGCATGGTCGCGACCACCCGCTCCGGCTCCGCGGAGACCACCTCGATCCCCATACGGGTGGCCAGTTGCTCGCCGGCCAGCGAGGGCGGGGCGACGATGACGTTGCGGTCGGGCACCTCCGGCGCCACGCCGTCTCCGTCCGGCCTCGCGTCTGCTGTCGGACTCTTGCTCCCCATGGGCCCCTCTCCCCGTGCCGTGGTGCGCGGTGGTGCGCATCTCCACGGTCCTCGGGGCGGCGTGAACGGCCAAGACTCCACCGAGCTGACCGTTCGGGCAGGCCAGGGCGGCGGAACGGGGAGGTCCCGGAACGCGGAACATCCCGCCCCGGCGAGCGGGACGGGATGTACGGGACGTGGGCCGGGGCTAGACCTGTGCCGGTCTGCTGCTGACCAGGTGCAGACCGCCCCACGCGTGCTCGGCCGCCTGCTCGGCGCGCAGCGGTCGCGGATGCAGCAGCCAGCAGGAGATCAGGCCGATGAAGGCACCCGCCGAGCAGTGCGCCCGCAGCTCGACGCCGATGTCGTCGGGGCTGCCGGCGCCGGCCTGCGCCAGCTGTCGCGCGACCTGTTCGGCGAGCAGCTGGCGCAGCCGGTTCACGAAGCGGGCCGACCCGCACGGGCCGAGCATGCGCCGGTAGAGCGTCGCGTCCGCCTCCACATGACGGAAGACCTGGACGAACTCGTCCGGCATCGCGTCGGGCAGGACGACCAGCGGGCAGTCCGCCGCGAGGCCGACCAGCTTGGCGAGCTGGTCCTCCATCGAGTCGAGCATCAGCGCGTCGAGGTCCGGGTAGTGCTGGTAGACCGTGGCGCGGTTGACGGTCGCCCGCTCGGCCACGTTGGCGATGGTGATGGTCGCGAGCTCACGCTCGGCGGCGAGCTCCAGTGCCGCGGCCCGCAGCAGTGCCCGGGTCCTGAGGACTCGGGGATCGGTGCGCTTGCCGGCGGCTTCCGGGCCTTCCGGGGTCGTATCAGCCATTAGCCCAGGCTATACCCGTTAGGCAACACGTGTCGCCGACTGCGGCGTGGCCATGGCCCGCCCCAGGCCGGTGAGCAGGCCGTCCTCCATGGCACGGACGACGGCGAGCGTGCGGTTGGGGCAGTTCAGCTTGGCGAGCACATTGCCCACCAGGCGCTTCACCCCGTGCTCGGAGATCTGCAGCCGCCGGGCGGCCTGCTTGTTGCTCAGGCCCTCGGCGACCAGGTGCAGCACCTCCAGTTCACGGGGCGTGAGCATGGTGCCCGGCGCGCCCCAGGGCCGTGCCTCGGCCGCGGCCGGCCCGGTCTGCCGCAGCACCCGGCGGGCCAGGGTGGCCGACACATAGAACTTGCCGGCCATGACGTCGGAGACGGCGTCGGCGAAGACCTCCGGGGTCAGACCCGCCCAGTCGACGAGCGCGTGCACACAGGAGTGCGCGCTCTGCGGCAGATCGACCCCGTCGGCTGCGTCGACGAGAAGCAGCAGCCGTACGTCGCGGGCGCTGAGCCCTTCGGTGGCGGCCAGGTTCTGGGTGGCGGCGAGCTCCGCGCCCGAGACCACCACGAGGTCGAAGGCATCGGCACCGCACGAGGCGAGGGCCTCGTCGCCGGTGTTGAAGCTCAGGACGCTGTGGACGCTTCCGAGACGGCGGAGCATGCCCTCGACGCCGTACCTGCTGACCTCGTTCTCGAGAATCAGCGCTATTTTGAGGCTGCTCTCATCCGGTCGGGTGAACACTTTCTTCTCCCCCAAAAAGAAGTGACAATTCTTGTATGGACTGTGGTGTGGACTGAACGGCAAAAGCCGAGCAATAATCTTCGACAGGTGGCAGGTCGAGCACCAGCCACGCTCCGATGTCATGACCCGGAACGCGATGATTCACTTTCGCGATCCGCGACCACGGCTGTACGCCCACCGTGCGCAGGTCCGCCTCGACCCCGATCCCACTCGCCTTGACCACGGCTTCCTTCCGTGTCCAGCAGCGCATGAACTCGGTGTTCCGGCTCTCCCGCGCGGCGCCGCGCAGATGTTCCCGCTCGTGCTCGCTCAGTACCCCGGCCGCGAGCGTGCCGTGGTCCGTGGCGCGCACGCGCTCCAGATCGACGCCCACCCGGATTCCGTTCGCGGCGGCGCACAGCCATCGCGGACCGCATCGGGACAGGCTGAACTCCCAGGTCGTTTCCGGATACTGGATGTAGGGCCGGCCATGGCGGACCCGGCCGCAGCCGGCACAAGGATGCCGGGCGAACCTGATCTCCCACGGCTCCATGCCGAGGAGCCGGCCTAGGTGGCGCCGAACCTGAGCGTGCGCGGCGGCGAAGTGCGCGGCGCGCACCGGATCATGGAAAGCCGAGAACCTCCGTTGCTCCTCGGCCGACAGGACATCCAGATCCACGGCGCACGACTGGCCGTCGGACCGGCCCGACCACAATGTCAGGGTGCCGGTCACCGGCGGCGAAACGGGCTACTTGGCACCGGGAAAACAGAGCGTCGTTCTCACGAGAATTCCTCCCCCACCTTTTCCCTCACGTTCAGCGGGCCGACCGGAATCTGATCGTCATCGAAAAGTCTCGGCGCCAGCCCGAGTTCCATGCAACACGGGGCCACTGTAATTTTTCTGTAGTTCCCGGAATGGAGAATTCCCCTGCCGCCCCGCTCAGGGTGCCCGTTCGGCCACCCGCCGGGTGGCCCCGTGGGCAGCCGGAAGTCGCCGTCCCTGCGGGCACGGCCCGTCCGCCCTGCCGCGACGAGGATGCTGCTGACCCAGTCGGCGTGAGCAGGAGGAGAGGAACCGAGTTGAGCACCCAATCCCCGCCGGGACCGGACATCGAGGCCGACGTCTGTGTGGTCGGCAGTGGCGCGACAGCGCTCTTCGCGGCGCTGCTGTGCGCCCGCCACGGCCATACGGTCGTGCTGGCCTCGCCGCAGGAGGAGTTCGAGCCGGCCGGCGCCGGCATCTCACCGCTCCTCGCCCCGCCCACGCTCCAGCTCCTCGCGGAGCAGGGCGTGGAGGAGGAGCTGATCCGGGACGGCCGGCGCGTCCTCGGCGTGGACGACCACGGCACCACGGGCCTGCTCTCCCGCTGGCGCTACACCGACCACCCCGGCATCGCCCGCCCCCATGGCCTGACCGTCACCACCGGCACCCTCGTCCAGGCACTCCTGGCCCGGCTGCGCGACGAGCCCGGGGTCCGCGTCCACACCGGCGTGAGCGTCACCGCACTGACGCAGGACGACGACGGGGTACGGCTGACCACCACCGGCGGCGCCATCCGTGCCGCCTACGCCGTCGCCGCGGACGGCCGGGCCTCGGCGCTGCGCGAGCTGACCGGCATCGGCCTCGACGTACGTACCTTCGACCGCCCCGCGTGGCTCGTGGTCACGCCCGACGTCCCGGGCCGCGACCCCGTCCTCCTCGTCCGGCACCAGGCCCCGGCCGCGCTGTTCACCATCCCGATCCCGCCCGAGTCCCTCGCCGTCGTCTGGTCGCCGGACCGGGACCAGGAGGAGGCGCTGGAGCAGGGCGGCCCGGCGGCGCTGGCCGAGCAGCTCCGCTCCGTGGACCCGGAGCTGGCGGACTGGCTGGAGCGGTCGCGGGACCGGGTGTCGCCCCTGATCCGGCTCGCCTTCTCCCTCTGGCGGGCCGACCGCTGGCGGGCCGGCCGGGTGCTCGTGCTCGGCGAGAGCGCACACGGCCTGCACACCCTGGGCGGCCAGGGCCTCAACCAGTCGCTCCAGGACGGCGCCTCACTGGCCCGCGCCGTCCACGACACGCTCACCACCGGGGACGGCACCCGCGTCGACGACTACGAGCGCATCCGACGGCCGCATGTGGAGAAGCTCCAGGACTTCCAGTGGAACCTCCAGCCGCTGCGCTCGTACAGCCCGGCCCCGCCCACGCGGGGCGCGCACGAGGACTTCATCGAGGCGATGACCCGCCTGGACCCGGCCCTGGCCGGACAGTTGGCGGCGTCCGGCTGATCCGGGCTCCGCACCCCGGCGGGGCTCCAGGTGCGCTGCGCGCCCGGAGCCCCGCTCGTCGTGTCCGGCCGCTCACCGCACCGCCGCCGCATACCTCCCGAGCAGCTCCCGTTTGAGGATCTTGCCGCTGGGGCCGAGGGGGAAGTCCGTCACGAACTCGATGCGCCGCGGGTACTTGTACGCCGCCAGCCGCTCCCGCCCCCACTCCCGGATCTCACCGGCGAGGCGGTCCGAGGCGACGTACCCCTCACGCACCCGGACCACAGCGCACACCTCCTCGCCGTGCCGGGCGTCCGGCACCCCGATGACGGCGGCCTGCGCCACGGCGGGATGGTGGGCGAGGACGTCCTCGACCTCACGCGGATACACGTTGTACCCGCCGCGGATCACCAGTTCCTTCTTACGGCCGACCAGGGTGAGCGCCCCGTCGGCGTCCAGCGCCCCGAGGTCGCCGGACCGGAACCAGCCGTCGACCAGCACCTCCGCGGTCGCCTCCGGCCGGCCGAGGTACCCGGCCATCACGTTGTGGCCACGGATCACCACCTCGCCCACCTCCCCCGCGGGCAGCAGCTCGATCCGCCCCTCCAGGTCCTGCCGGGCGATCTCCACCTCCACACCCCACAGGGGCCGGCCCACCTTGCCCGGCCTGCGCGGCATGCCCGGCTGGTTGTACGAGACGCAAGGGGAGGTCTCCGTCAGCCCGTACCCCTCGTAGACCGGGCACCCGAAGACCGCCTCGAACTCGTCGAGCGTCGCCACGGACAGCGCGGAGCCCCCGGAGTAGGCCCGGTTCAGCTCCGGTCGCCGGGGGTCGGAGCGGGCGGCGTCGAGGAGCGCGAGGTACATCGTCGGCACGCCCATCACGACGGTGCACCCGTGGCGCACCATCAGGTCCAGCGCGCCCGCCCCCTCGAACCGGTCCATCAGCACCATGGTCGCCCCGGCCCGGAAGCAGGTGCCCATGCCGCAGATCTGCCCGAAGGTGTGGAACAGCGGCAGACAGCCGAGCAGCACGTCGTCCGGCCGGAAGGCGAACGGCGACTCCATGCCGGTCTGGATGTTCATGGTCACGTTGAAGTGGGTGAGCATCGCGCCCTTGGCCCGGCCCGTGGTCCCCGAGGTGTACAGCACGAGGGCGATGTCGTCGGGCCGGGTCGGCACCAGCCGCTCGATCGGCTCGACGCCCGCCACGCCCGCCTCGCCGACCTCGAACAGCGGGACCCCGGCCGCGCCTGCCGCCGGACCGCCCGTGCCGTGCAGCGAAGGGGCGCAGGCCAGCAGCCGGGCGCCGCAGTCGCGCAGCACCTGCTCGATCTCCGGTGCCTTGAGCAGCGCGTTCACCGGAACCACGACCGCGCCCAGCGCGAGTGCGCCGTAGTACACGGCCGGGAAGTCCAGGCCGTTGGGCACCAGCACGGCGACCCGGTCACCGGCGCGCACGCCCCGGCCGCGCAACGCCGCCGCGTACCGGCGCGCACGCAGCCACAGCTCGGCGTACGTCACCCGCTCCGCGCCGTGGACCAGCGCCGTATGGTCTGGCCTGCGCCACGCGGACTCGGCGAGAACCGAGGCTACGGAGAGAGTCATGAGACCTCCGCGGAACTGTCGTAAACGAAGGGAAGGGACAAAGAGCGGTGACCCGAGACGACCCACGGCTCCGGCCACCGCCCCGCTCAGGAGGTCCGCGGAATGTCCAGCTCCTGCCAGATGCCGTCGAGGGCGTCGGCGAACTTCTCCACGTCCTGTGAGGTGTGCGTCGCGGACGGCGCGATGCGCAGGATCTCCTCGCCCTCCCTGACGCTGGGCGCGTTGATGGCCTGGACATAGATGCCGTGCCGCTCCAGCAGCAGCGCCGAGGCCTCGCGGCAGCGTGCGTCGTCGCCGACGAACGCCGAGACGATGTGCGACATCGGCGAGATGTACGGGATGCCCCGCTCGTCGAACAGCCGGTGCAGCAGCCGCGCGTTCGCCCCCAGCCGCTCCCGCTCCACCTCGGACGAGCGCAGATGGCGCACCGCGGCGAGGGCGCCCGCCGCGGTGGCCGGCGGCAGCGAGGTGGTGAAGATGAACGAACGCGAGAAGGCGCGTACGGCATCCACGAGAGCCGCGGGACCGGCGATGTAACCGCCGGCCGTGCCGAAGCCCTTGGCCAGGGTGCCCATGATCACGGTGAACCGGTCGGCTATGCCCTCGCGTGCGGCGATGCCCGCGCCCTCGGGGCCGTACATGCCGACGGCGTGCACCTCGTCGAGGAAGGTGCTGGCGCCGTACCGCTCGGCGATGTCGGCGATCTCGGCGAGCGGCGCGACGTCACCGGACATCGAGTACACCGACTCCAGGACGATCAGCTTCGGCCGGTCGGCCGGGTCCGCCGCGATCAGCTCCTGGAGGTGAGCCGTGTCGTTGTGCCGGAAGATGCGCTTCTGGGCGCCGCTGTGCCGCAGTCCGTCGATGATCGAGGCGTGGTTCAGGGCGTCCGAGTAGACGATCGTGCCGGGCAGACGACCGGCCAGCACCGACAGGGCGCCGTCGTTGGCGGTGTAGCCGGAGCTGAACAGCAGCCCGGCCTCCTTGCCGTGGAACGCGGCGAGTTCCTTCTCCAGCAGAACGTGGTTGTGGTTGGTCCCGCCGATGTTGCGGGAGCCTCCGGAGCCGGCGCCGTAGGTGTCGATGGCCTCCTTCATCGCGGAGAGCACCGACGGGTGCTGGCCCATGCCGAGGTAGTCGTTGCTGCACCACACGCTGATCTCGGCGTCCGTGCGCTCGCTCCCCTGCCGTGCGACGGCGCTCGGGAACCGCCCCGCGCGCCGGCCGATCTCCAGGAACTGCCGCTGATGCGGGGCGAATCCCTCCATCTCCTGGCGGAAGAGCTCCACATGCTGATTCATGACGTCAACTCACTCTCTGGTGGTGGCCGTACGACCGTGAGCACGACCGTGGGCAGATGGCGGGGTGGTGCGGGGCTTGCGGGGCGCGGGCGGCATGCCGAGGAGCGCGCTCACCCGGCGTGGCGGGTCGCGCGGCTTCACTCGTGGTGGCGCCCGATTCAGCGCGTCCTGGCCGGCGCGAGGGCGCGCAGCCGTTGTTTGTCCGGTTTGCCGGTGGCGTTGAGCGGCAACTCGTCGAGCACATGGACGACTTCAGGGGCGTGCTGCGGCGACAGCGTCCCGGCGACCGCGGCGCGCAGCGCCTCGGTGTCGAGCCGTGCGCCGGGGCGGGCCACCAGCGCGGCATGGAGATGCTCGGCGCCATCCGCGTCCCGCACGCCGAATACGGCGGCCTGTGCGACCGGCGCGAGGGCGAGGATCTCCCGCTCCACGACCGCCGGATACACCTTCACGCCCTGCGTCTTGACGACATCGGAGAGGCGGTCCAGCAGGCTCAGATAGCCGCGGTCGTCGAGGCTGCCGAGGTCGCCGGTGCGGTACCAGCCGTCGCGCAGCACCTGGGCCGTGAGCCCGGGATCGTTCCAGTACCCGTCCATGACGTGCGGCGAGCGCATCCACACCTCACCGGTCTCCCCGACCGGCTTCTCCTGCCCGGTGTCCGGGTCGCACACCTTGATCTCGACCTCGGGGAACGGCCGGCCGACGGTGGAGCGCAGCGTCTCGTCCTGGTGCTCCCCGGGGTCGAGCAGGGTGATGCGGCCGCCCTCGCTGGTCCCGTAGCCCTGGACGAGCGCGAACCCGAAGACGCGCACCGCCTCGGCGATCCTGGCGGGTGCCGCGGCGGAGCCGCTGTAGATCAGCAGCCGCAGCGCGGAGAGGTCGGTCCGGTCGATCCGCTCGTGGTCGAGCAGCTGGTACAGGTGCTGTGTGGCCACGAACGTCCTGGTGATGCGGTGCCGCTCCAGCGCTCTGAGGGTGGCGTCGGGCTCGGCCTCCTCCAGCAGGACCACCATGCCGCCGCAGGCCAGGACCGCGTCGGCCATCGGCCCCACGGTGTGGCTGAGCGGCGTGGTGACCAGCATGCGCGGCTCGGGTTCGGTGACGGCGGTCATCGTCGCCCGTACCGTGCCCTCCCAGGCCCGCCCCGACTGCCGTATTCCTTTGGGCTGCCCGGTGCTTCCGCTGGTGAAGGCGATGATGGCCAGCGCCTGCGGATCCCACACATCGGGCTGCCCGTGCTCGGCGGCGGCCTGCGGCGGCTCGGCACCGCGGGTGATTCCGGCACCCGGAAAGCCCGTGAGGACGAAGCGGTCCGGGGCGCGCCGGGCCAGCTCACGGGCCCGTTCGGCGTTCTCCGGGTCCGCGTGGAGCACGGACGCCGACGTGTCGATCAGCATCCGCAGCTGGGCGTCCGCGGAGAGCATCCGGGCCGACGAACCGGGGTTGGTGGTCCGCAGATGGCACACGGCGGCGCCGAGCCGGTGAGCGGCATAGCGCACGTAGAACATCTCGGGGCTGTTGGGCGCGACAAGGATCGCGACCACACTCCCGCGGCCCACTCCGAGTGCCCGGAGGTCGTCCGTCACCCGGTCCACCGCGCCCACGAATTCCCCGGCGGACACATCCTGTCCGCGCCGGCTCAGCACGGTGGACTTCAGATTGGTCTCGAGCACCGACATGATCTGGGCGACATAGCCGCCCGTCGTGTCCACGGCAGCTCCCGAGTGCGCTGCCCGCCGACCGTCCGTCTCCCCCATGCCCACCCCGACTCAGCGCGCGGCGCCCTGCGGCAGGGCCCCGCTGTCCTCCATCGACGCAGCCAAGCTTCGCCGCGGCCGGGACGGGCCACAATCCACGATCGGCGTGCCTGAAGGACGCGGCGCCGCGCACACCGCCCGACCTCTCCGGATGGGGACCCCGCACGAGCACAGCACCCCCTGACACGCCGGAGGGGCAGTACCGGGCGCGCGATCCCCCTCGCACTCCCGGTACTGCCCCTCGGGCACAACCGCCTGGTCAGGCCAGCTGTACGACCGCCCGCGACATCCCCAGCACCTTCTGCCCGGCACTGGTCGCCGTGAGGTCCACGCGGACCTTGTTGTCGTCGAGCTTGACCGCGACCTTGCCGCTGACCTCGATCGTGGCGCCCTGGTCGTCGTTCGGGACGACGACGGGCTTGGTGAACCGGACGCCGTACTCGACGACCGCCGCCGGGTCGCCGGTCCAGTCGGTGACCACCCGGATCGCCTCGGCCATGGTGAACATGCCGTGCGCGATGACGTCCGGCAGCCCGACCTCCTTGGCGAACTTCTCGTTCCAGTGGATCGGGTTGAAGTCCCCCGACGCCCCCGCGTACCGCACGAGCGTGGCACGGGTCACGGAGAAACTCTGGGCGGGCAGTTCGGTGCCGACCTCGACGTCGCTGTACGCAATCTTCGCCGTCATAGCCGCTCAGGCCTCCCCTTCTCCGGCGCCCACCGCACGGGCCACGAGCTTGGTCCAGGCGGTCACGACATGCTCCCCCGCCTCGTCGTGGACCTCGCCGCGGATGTCCAGGATGTCGTTGCCCGCCATGGACTTGATCGCCTCGATGGTCGAGGTCACGGTCAGCCGGTCACCGGCGCGCACCGGGCGGGCGTAGGCGAACTTCTGGTCACCATGCACGACACGGCTGTAGTCCAGGCCGAGCTGCGGGTCCTCTATGACCTGCCCGGCCGCCCTGAAGGTGATCGAGAACACGAAGGTCGGCGGGGCGATCACATCGGAGTGACCGAGCGCCTTGGCGGCCTCCGGGTCGCTGTACGCCGGATTGGTGTCCCCCACGGCCTGTGCGAACTCACGGATCTTCTCCCGGCCCACCTCATAGGGCTCGGTGGGCGGGTAGCTCCGCCCCACGAAGGACTGGTCGAGCGCCATGGCTCGGCACCTCCTGCTGTCTGCTGCGGTTGACCTGCTGGTTCGCCTGGGCCGGCCGGAACCGACCGGTAACCGGACCTGAAACGACGCGAGGCCGCCCCCACAATCGGGGACGGCCTCGCGTACGAGCCTGATTTATCGCGTCTCGCGGTGCGCGGTGTGCGCGTTGCAACGCGGGCAGTGCTTCTTCATCTCAAGACGGTCCGGGTTGTTACGCCGGTTCTTCTTGGTGATGTAGTTCCGCTCCTTGCACTCCACGCAGGCCAGCGTGATCTTCGGGCGGACGTCGGTGGCAGCCACGTGAGTGCTCCTTGACGAACGGATGGGATGGTTTAACGCATAGAAGAGTAGCCGATCGAAGGACCGACCCCGCAATCGGCTACTGTCAGTAGCGGTGACCGGACTTGAACCGGTGACACAGCGATTATGAGCCGCTTGCTCTACCGACTGAGCTACACCGCTGTGATGCGATCAGTCCCCGCCTTGCGGCGGGAACCTCCCACACCAGAGCCCCAATACGGAATCGAACCGTAGACCTTCTCCTTACCATGGAGACGCTCTACCGACTGAGCTATTGGGGCGAGCGATGAAGACATTACACGCTCAGCCGCCGTTCACCCAAATCCGTTTCGCGGCCCCCGGGCGGGGCTGTTCGGGCGGCCCGCACAGCCGCCTCGCAGGCCACCGCGGTACCGCGGACACGGCTCCCGCCCGGTGAACCACACCGGTACGACTATTGCGCTCCTGCGCGCCAGGGCCCCATGGCCGCCCTAGGCTCGGACTCACTCTGCGTGATCTTGCCTCTGGAGCGCGATGCCCGACAGCCACCCCCAGCCGCCCCATTCGTCGTCCTCGTCCGGCGCGTCGGGCCCGGCCGACCCGGGTGCTCTGCTGCTGTGCGGGGCCCGGCTCACCGACGGCAGGACCGTGGACGTACGACTGGACGGCGGGCGCATCGAGGCGGTGGGCACCGCCGGGAGCCTGGCGGGCGGCACACGCGCGTGCGGCGCCCGAGTGGACCTCGGCGGCTATCTGCTCCTGCCGGCCCCGGCCGAGCCGCACGCCCACGGCGACACCGCCCTCTCCGCCGACGAGGGCGGGCCGGTCTCCTACGAACCGCATGACGTCCAGCGCCGGGCCACCGAGGCCGCCCTGCTCCAGCTCGGCCACGGCGCGACCGCGCTGCGGGCACATGTGCGCGTGGGCGAGATCCAGGAGCTGAACGCGCTCGCCGCCGTACTCCAGGCCCGCCGTTCGCTGCGCGGGCTCACCGAGTTGACGACGGTGGCGATGCCCCGGCTGCTGACCGGTGTGGCCGGGGCTGACGGGCTCGCGATGCTGAGGGACGCGCTGAAGATGGGCGCGGCGGTGGTCGGCGGCTGCCCCGACCTGGACCCCGATCCGACGGGCTATGTGGAGGCGGTCCTCGAAGTCGCCTCCGAGCACGGCTGCCCCGTCGACCTGCACACCGACGCCACCGACCCGGCCCGGCTGTCCCGCCTCGCCGCGATGGCCGGCGGACTGCGCCCCGGCGTGACCCTCGGCCCGTGTGGCGGCCTCGGCCGCCTGCCCGCCCAGGTGGCCTCCCGCACCGCGGACCAGCTCGCCGCGGCCGGGGTGACGGTGGTCTGCCTGCCACAGGGCGGCTGCGGCGGCGTGGAACGACGGGCCACGGCGCCCGTACGGCTGCTGCGCTCGGCCGGCGTACGCGTCGCGGCCGGCAGCGGCGCCCTGCGGGACGTGTCGAACCCGGTGGGCCGAGGAGACCCCCTGGAGGCCGCGTACCTCCTCGCCTCCCGCCACGGCCTGCGCCCCGAGGACGCGTACGACTGTGTGAGCGCGTCGGCACGTGCGGCACTGGGGCTGCCCGAGGTACGGGTGGAGGCGGGCTTCCCCGCCGAACTGCTCGCCGTACGCGGGGACCGGCTGTCGGGTGCGCTGTCCCTGGCCTACAGCCGCATCGTGGTGCACCGGGGGCGTGTGGTGGCACGGACGAGCGCGGTGCGGGAGTACTGCAACTCGGCCGTGGCCGCGGAGTTGGGGTTGCCTCGGCAGGGGCGGGGGGAGCTGTCGTGAGGGGTGTGCGTGGGCGCCGGAGGTGGGTTGACCGGGCGGGCGCGGGCGCGTTCGCGGTGAGCGCGCCCCTTTGACCGGGCGGGCGCGATTGCGGTGAGCGCGCCCCTTTGACCCGGCGGGCGCGATTGCGGTGAGCGCCCCTCTGCGCGCGGTCGGCGTGGATGCGGGGCTCGGGCGCCGACGGCTCGCGTGTCGCGGGACGCGGACCGGAGATGCGCGGGACGCGGACCGGTGATGCGCGCCCCCGGTGCGGTGGGGCGTGGCTGAAGTCGTGCGGCGGATGCGGTCGTCCGGGCGTACGGTCGGAAACATGCGCATTGTCATCGCTGGTGGTCATGGTCAGATCGCACTGCGGCTGGAGAAGCTGCTCGCCGCACGCGGGAACGAGGTCGTGGGAATCATCCGCAAGGCCGAACAGGGCGACGACCTGCGGGAGGCCGGTGCCGAACCCCTCCTGCTGGACCTGGAGTCGGCCTCGGTCGAGGAGGTCGCGACCGGTCTGCGCGGCGCGGACGCGGCGGTCTTCGCGGCCGGCGCGGGCCCGGGCAGCGGCTCGGCCCGCAAGGACACGGTGGACAAGGACGCGGCCGTACTCTTCGCGGACGCGGCGGTCCGGGCGGGCGTACGGCGCTTCGTGATCGTGTCGTCGATGGGTGCGAGCCCTCGGCACGAGGGCGACGACATCTTCGACGTCTATCTGCGCGCCAAGGGCGCGGCCGACGAGTACGTCCGCGGCCTGGACGCCCTGGACTGGACGGTCCTGCGCCCCGGCATGCTCACCAACGACGCCGGCACCGGCCAGGTCCGCCTGGAGGCCCACACCGGCCGCGGCCCGATCCCCCGCGACGATGTGGCCGCCGTACTGGCGGAGTTGCTCGACACCCCCGCGACGACCGGCCTGACCCTGGAACTGATCAGCGGCTCGGCTCCGGTGTCGGTGGCAGTGAAGTCGGTAGCGGGAAACTGAGGACGAGCGCGAGGGTCTGGGCTCAGAACAACGGAAGCTGACCGGGGAACTCGGGCACCACGTACCCGTCCAACGCGGGCTGCGCGGCCCCGAGTTCCGCCATACGCCGTGATCCCGGACACGACACGAGCTCCCCACTCCCCCGCGCGCCCGCCGGATCGTGCCGCGCGAACCGACCGGCGACGACGGCGATCTCCCGCCGACACTCGGGGCAACTTCTACGACGCGTGCTCATGGGGCCAGTGTGCCCCGAGCACCGCTCCGCACGGCGCCGTGATCTTCGACGATCAGGCCGAAATCATTACCCCTCATTCAGCCCACCGGCTCCGGATTTGCCGCCCAATGCGCCACGAGAGAAGGCCACCATTCCGGATTCTCATTCACGACCTGGACCAGCGCCGGTGACGTACCGCGCACCACTAGGGCAAAGTTCTTCCATCCGTCGTACCCCCGCATCTGGGGATTGAGAGAGCCGATCATGAGGCCGTAAGTAACCACGTCGGCAAGTATGCGAGCCAACGCGAGAACGCGGACACGCTGGGCCTCATCTGCGGGGATGCCCGCACCTCCATAGAAGTGAGCGTGGAGCCACGGTTCCGCGATAATGAATCCTTCGAAATGCTGGATGCGCTCTAAACCGTTGTAGATATGAGTCGCGCCAGCGATACCGTTGTTTATGGCGGTTTGCCGAGCGAGTTCCCGCGCCTGCCATGTCGACATGAGCAGCGACGCCACCACACCAAATGATGCGATCAGCCCGAAAAAGTCGTTCACGTCGCCCCCCGCCGGATAAAAAGTACCGGTGCCCTACCCCACGCGACTGATCCACTAACAGCCCGCACCACTGACCCATGACGCCCACGCCCAGGCCGTGGCGACCCCTCTGCGGGGCAGGGCTCAAGTCGCCGGTTCAACGCAGCACTTCGGGAACGGAACGAGCCGGAGTGATCAAGCTCTCCCCTGGGGCATCTGGGGGCGCGCACTGAAAAGACCCCCTCTGACCAGGTAAGTAACCTGATCAGAGGGGGTCTTCCTCAGCGTGGCGGCGCCAGGATTCGAACCTGGGAAGGCTGAGCCACACCGCCGGGGTTTGCTGCCGTTCGAACCGCCTTTCGGCGGTGCTCCCTGGCAACGACGTAAACAATACCCGATGCCGAGGGGTGCTTCGCCACCCGATTGATCGCCTCCCGGGGGACGCCGGGTGGCTAGGCTTGTCCGGATGCGGTCCGGGGCCTGCCCCGGCTCGGCGGACACCCCCACGCCCGCTGATACGCACCTCACACGCACCCCGATACAAGGAGCCACAGGACATGGCCGACTCCAGTTTCGACATCGTCTCGAAGGTCGAGCGGCAGGAGGTCGACAACGCCCTCAACCAGGCCGCCAAGGAGATCTCGCAGCGCTACGACTTCAAGGGCGTGGGTGCCTCGATCTCGTGGTCCGGGGAGAAGATCCTGCTGGAGGCGAACTCCGAGGACCGGGTCAAGGCTGTCCTCGACGTCTTCCAGTCCAAGCTGATCAAGCGCGGGATCTCCCTGAAGGCCCTGGACGCGGGCGAGCCCCAGCTCTCGGGCAAGGAGTACAAGATCTTCGCGTCGATCGAGGAGGGCATCTCCCAGGAGAACGCGAAGAAGGTCGCGAAGATCATTCGCGACGAGGGCCCGAAGGGCGTGAAGGCCCAGGTCCAAGGCGACGAGCTGCGCGTCAGCTCCAAGAGCCGGGACGACCTCCAGGCCATCATCGCCCTGCTGAAGGGCAAGGACTTCGACTTCGCCCTGCAGTTCGTGAACTACCGGTGAGCAACCGATCCGCCTGAGCCGGATCTACGAGAAAGGGTGGGCGCTCCGCTGTGAGTGCCCACCCTTCTCGCCTGCTGGCCGCGGTCCGGAGGTGTCGCCCTGTGCTGCCCCGCTCAGCTGCGGGAATGGCCGAACAACAGGCGGTAGGCGATCAGCAGCACCAGAGAGCCACCGATCGCCGACGCCCAGGTCGCGCCGTCGTAGAAGTCCTTGGTGATCGGGTGGTCCAGCCAGCGGGCCGAGATCCAGCCGCCGATGAACGCGCCCGCCACACCGATGAGTGTCGTGCCGATGAAGCCGCCCGGGTCGCGGCCCGGCAGCAGGAACTTGGCGATGGCCCCGGCCAACAGCCCCAGAATGATCCAGCTGATGATCGTCATGCCCTGAACCTGCCCCTCCGCGCTGTGCCTGCACTGTTCCGGCACTGTGATTTCGGGCGCGCTTGTTCGTGCTCTGTTGTGGGACAGGACGTCACGGCGGCACCCCTCGGTTGCAGCGATCAGTAGGGTTCCGGCCATGACACCGTCCAGCTCCGCCTCCCCCGAACTACGGCGCACCCTCGGGGTGGGGGACGCCGTGATGATCGGGCTCGGCTCGATGGTCGGAGCCGGGATCTTCGCCGCGCTCGGACCGGCGGCACGCGCGGCCGGCTCCGGGCTGCTGCTCGGACTGGCCGTCGCAGCCGTGGTCGCCTACTGCAACGCCACGTCCTCGGCACGCCTGGCCGCCCTGTATCCGGCCTCGGGCGGCACCTACGTCTACGGGCGTGAACGGCTCGGACCGTTCTGGGGCTATCTCGCGGGCTGGTCGTTCGTGGTCGGTAAGACGGCCTCCTGTGCGGCGATGGCGCTCACCGTGGGCGCGTATGTCTGGCCCGGGCAGGCGCATGCGGTGGCGGTCGCGGCCGTGGTGGCGCTGACCGCGGTGAACTACGGCGGCGTCCAGAAGTCCGCCTGGCTGACCCGGGTGATCGTGGCAGTGGTCCTCGCTGTCCTCGCCTGTGTGGTGGTCGTGTGCCTGGGGTCCGGGGAGTCCGATGCGGGCCGCCTGGACATCGGGGCCTCCGGGGGTGTGGGCGGCGTGCTTCAGGCGGCCGGGCTGCTGTTCTTCGCGTTCGCCGGGTACGCGCGGATCGCCACCCTCGGTGAGGAGGTACGGGACCCCGCGCGAACCATCCCCCGGGCCATTCCCTTGGCCCTGGGCATCGCGCTGGTTGTGTACGCGTGTGTCGCGGTGGCTGTCCTCTCTGTCCTGGGGTCGGAGGCGCTCGGGCAGGCGGGCGCACCGCTGGCCGATGCGGTACGGGCGGCCGGGGTGCCGGGTCTGGTGCCGGTGGTGCGCGTGGGTGCCGCCGTCGCCGCGCTCGGCTCGCTGCTCGCCCTGATCCTGGGCGTCTCACGGACGACGCTGGCCATGGCCCGGGATCGGCATCTGCCCGGCGCCCTGGCGGCCGTGCATCCGCGTTTCCAGGTGCCCCATCGGGCCGAACTCGCCGTGGGCGCGGTGGTCGCCGTCCTGGCCGCCACGGTGGATGTCCGGGGCGCGATCGGGTTCTCCTCCTCCGGTGTGCTGGCGTACTACGCCGTGGCCAACGCATCGGCCTGGACCCTTGATTCAGCAGCGGCTTCGCGCGTCGTACCGGCGGTGGGGCTTCTCGGGTGTGTGGTCCTGGCGTTCTCGCTTCCTGCGGTCTCGGTTGTCGTGGGTGTGGGTGTGCTGGTGGTGGGTGTGGTCGCGTATGGCGTGCGGGGGTGGATGGGGGCGCGGGGGCGGTAGGGCGCCGGGGGCAGGCGGTAGAGCACCTGGGGGCAGAAAGTCGGGCGCGGGCCGGTGTCGCGGGGGTGGCGGTGTGTTGTGTCGTGGCGGGACGACGGCGGTGGGGGGCGGCAAGCGGCGGCGCTGGGCCGCGGTTGTGGTGTGTCGCGCGGTGGTGGGGGCCCGTGGCAGGTCGGGCCGCCGGGGTGCCGAACTCTCGGTCCGGTCAGGGCAGGGCCGGCCCGCTCACCGATCTCCGGATCGCGCCCTTCTCAGGACGCGTGTGCCGTCGCAGTGCGTATGCCGAAGTCGGCCCAAGGGGCCAGTTCCAGCTCCTCGTTCGTCTCCTCGTACCAACCTGTGCCGTCGACCCAGGCACGCAGCCAGTCCGTGAGGCTCGGGGCGTCCACGTACCAGGCGTTGTCCACGTCGTCGGCGTTCGGTTCGAAGAGCAGGACGGTGGCCTCAGGGCTGTGGCAGTCCACGCATGCGTACATGGCGCAGCCCCAGTGGGATATCGGCAGGACGCCCTCGGGCCAGGGCCAGTCGGGGTCCTTGCGGGCGCTCTCGCGGTTGGCGAGGTATTGCGTGACGGCGGCGGGCTCGCCGGCCGGCGGGCTGTCGAGCAGGGGCAAAAGGCCGTACTCCGGACCGAATCCGCCGTCCCCTATACGCAGATAGAGGTCGGCGAGGAGCGGGGGCAGGCGGAAGCCGAGGGCGGTCTCGGCGCGGGCCACGGCGGCCACGTCCAAGGGCTCGGGGAGTGAAGTCCAGCCCCACGGCCGGGTGTTGCGGGCCTTGTCCGCGACCCTCGTCAGCAACTGCTCGTTCTCGGTCATGCATTCATGATGCAAGCCGCCACTGACAATCGGTCCGGCCTGTGGACAACCGGCCGGTTGTGGAAAACCTGCGGCTGTCCACACCGTCCCGCTCGGTCACCAGCCCGACGCGAACGGCTTGTCCGTCGACACGATCTCGCGGCCCAGCGGGAACAGTGACACCGGGATCAGCTTGAAGTTGGCGATGCCGAACGGGATCCCGATGATCGTGATGCACAGGGCGAGGCCGGTGACGATGTGACCGAGGGCGAGCCACCAGCCCGCCAGGATCAGCCACAGCACATTGCCGACGCAGGAGGGGGCTCCCGCGTCACGACGCTCGACCGTCGTGTACCCGAAGGGCCACAGGGCGTAGACGCCGATGCGGAAGGCCGCTATGCCGAACGGGATGCCGATGATGGTGATGCACAGCAACAGGCCCGCGAGCAGGTAGCCGAGGAACAGCCAGAAGCCGCTCAGGACGAGCCAGATGACGTTGAGGATGGTCTTCATTGTGGGGGGCCTGCCATCTTCTCGAGCCGGGCAATACGTTCCGCCATGGGCGGGTGTGTGGAGAACATCTTCGAGAACCCCTGCCCCGGACGGAAGGGGTTCGCGATCATCATGTGGCTTGCGGTCTCGATACGTGGCTCCGGGGGCAGCGGGAGCTGCTTGGTGCCGGCGTCCAGCTTGCGCAGGGCGCTGGCGAGGGCGCGCGGGTCGCCCGTGAGCTGGGCGCCGGAGGCATCGGCCTCGTACTCTCTGGAGCGGCTGATGGCCAGCTGGATGAGGGTGGCGGCGAGCGGGCCGAGAATCATGATCAGCAGCATGCCCAGGAGGCCGGGCCCGTCATCGTCATCGGAGCGGCCGATCGGGATCAGCCACGCGAAGTTGACCAGGAACATGATCACTGAGGCGAGCGCCCCGGCGACCGATGAGATCAGGATGTCGCGGTTGTAGACATGGCTCAACTCGTGGCCGATGACACCGCGCAGTTCCCGCTCGTCGAGGATGCGCAGGATTCCTTCGGTGCAGCACACGGCGGCGTTGCGCGGGTTGCGGCCCGTCGCGAACGCGTTCGGGGCCTCCGTCGGCGAGATGTACAGGCGCGGCATCGGCTGGCGAGCCTGGGTGGAGAGGTCGCGGACCATGCGGTAGAGCCCGGGGGCCTCGAACTCGCTGACCGGGCGGGCGCGCATCGCGCGTAGCGCCAGCTTGTCGCTGTTCCAGTACGCGTAGGCGTTCGTGCCCAGCGCGATGACCACCGCGATGACGAGCCCCATGCGGCCGAAGAAACTGCCGATGACGATGATGATTGCGGACAGTCCCCCGAGGAGGACTGCGGTCCTGAGCCCGTTGTGCCGGCGGTGCACGGTACGCCCTCCAAGTGGTGCGGCAGGGGAACCCTTTACTGGTCGATCTCCGATGCCACTGGTGCCGTGATGTCACGTCCAGTGGACCCTTCTGTACTGGTCAACGCCAGGCGAGGGTCTCGGGTTCCCTTGCGCGTACGGCGGCGGGCGTGGGCCGTACGGGTGAATGCGCCCGCGTGCGTACGGAATGCTCCCCAGGGCTGCGCCCCGGGTTTCAGAAGAGCCCGGTGTCGGCGAACCGCAGGATCAGCTGGGGGGCGCCTGAGAGGGCGACGCCGACGACTCCGGTGAGGGCCATCGCGGCCGTGAGCGGCGCGGGGGCGAGATGCCTGACGGGCTCGCCCTCGGGGGCGCGGAACAGCAGGGCCGTCCACTGGAGGTAGTAGAACAGCGCGATCACCACGTTGACGGCCATGATCACGGCGAGCCAGCCGAGCCCTGCGTCGACGGCGGCGGAGAAGACGGTGACCTTGGCGAAGAGGCCGATGATGCCCGGCGGGAGTCCGGCGAGGCAGAGCAGGAAGAAGGCCAGGACGAGGGCGGACAGCGGGTTGCGGGCGTACAGGCCGCGGTAGTCGCTGATGCGGTTGAGGGTCTTCGTACGGCCGACGAGTGCGGCCACCGCGAAGGCGCCGAGGTTCACGGCGGCGTACATGAGGGCGTAGGCGACGGTGGAGCCGATGGAGCGCTCGGCGTCGCCGGAGTACGCGGCGGCGGCGACCGGCACCAGCAGGTAGCCGGCCTGTCCGACGGAGGACCAGGCGAGCAGGCGTACCGCGCTGTACGCGCGCGTGGCCTGCTGTCGCAGGGCGCCGACATTGCCGACGGTCATGGTGAGGGCGGCCAGCGCCGCCATGGCCGGGCCCCAGACATCGGCGTACGACGGCAGGGCGATGACCGTGACGAGGATGAGGCCGGTGAAGCCGACCGCCTTGCCGACGACCGACAAGTAGGCGGCGACCGGCAAGGGCGCGCCTACGTAGGTGTCCGGTACCCAGAAGTGGAAGGGCACGGCGGCCATCTTGAAGGCGAAGCCGATCAGTGTGAGGACGACTCCGGTCTGGACGAGGGTCTGGAGCTGTCCGTCGACGTCCTGAATCCGCTCGGCGATCTGCGTCAGGTAGAGGGTGCCTGTGGAGGCGTACACGAAGCTGATGCCCATGAGGCTGACCGCGGTCGCGGTGACCGAGGACAGGAAGAACTTCAGTGCCGCTTCGGAGGACTTGCGGTCGCCGTGGCGCAGGCCGACGAGGGCGAAAGCGGGCAGTGAGGCGACTTCCAGGGCGACGATGAGGGTCGCGAGGTCCCGGGAGGCGGGCAGCAGCGCGGCTCCGGCCGCGGACGAGAGCAGCAGGAACCAGAACTCCCCTTCGGGAAGGCCCTTGTTGGCGTCCTTGAGCGCGGTGACCGACAGCAGGGCCGCCAGGAGGGCGCCGCCGAGGACCAGGAACTGGATGACGAGGGTGAAGCGGTCGGCGGTGTAGCTGCACAGGCTGTCGTCGCCGGCCAGGCAGAAGGTGGAGCGATCGCCGTCCAGGAGGGGCAGCAGCAGAAGCGCGGAGGCGGCCAGGCCCGCCACGGAGGTCCAGCCGAGCACCGCCTTCTTGTGCTCCGCGATGAACAGGTCGGCGACGAGGACCACGAGGGCGACGGCCGCCGCGACGGTGGGCGGCGCGATGGCGACCCAGTCGACGGACTGGACGAGGTTCGCGGCCAGTGGCTGGGCCAGGGAGCTCATCGGGTGCCTCCTGCGAGGAGCTGCTGCACGGCCGGGTCGGTGAGGCCGAGGAGGGTCTTCGGCCAGAGTCCGGCGACGACGGTGAGGGCGACGAGCGGGGTCCAGGCTGCGAACTCGTAGGTCTGGACGTCGGCGAGTTTCGGGGCGTCCTGCGGTGCGGTGCCCATGCAGACGCGGCGGACCACGACGAGCAGGTACGCGGCGGTGAGCAGGGTGCCGAAGGCGCCGATCGCCATGAAGGTGAGGAAGGCGGGGCGGCTGAGCTCGGGGGCGGGCTCGAACGCTCCGAACAGCGCCAGCATCTCGCCCCAGAACCCGGCGAGCCCCGGCAGTCCGAGCGAGGCGACCGCGGCGAAGGCGAGCAGGCCGCCCAGGCGCGGGGCCTTGCCGTACAGCGCGGCGCCGGTCTGCTCGGCGAGGGCGTCGAGGTCGGTGGTGCCCGTACGGTCCTTCAGGGCACCGACCAGGAAGAACAGCAGGCCGGTGATGAGGCCGTGGGCGATGTTGGCGAACAGGGCGCCGTTCACGCCGGTCGGGGTCATCGTGGCGATGCCCAGCAGGACGAAGCCCATGTGGCCGACGGACGAGTAGGCGATGAGGCGCTTGAGGTCGCCCTTCGCGCCCTGCTTGGCGAGGGCCAGGCAGGCCAGGGATCCATAGATGATCCCGACGACGGCGAAGGCGGCGAGGTAGGGCGCGAAGTCGGCGAAGCCGTCGGGCGTGATCGGCAGCAGGATGCGGACGAACCCGTACGTACCCATCTTCAGCAGCACGCCGGCCAGCAGGACCGACCCGACGGTCGGCGCGGCGGTGTGGGCGTCGGGAAGCCAGCTGTGCAGCGGCCACATCGGCGTCTTGACCGCGAGCCCGATTCCGATCGCCAGAACGGCGATGACCTGCACGGATGCGCTCAGCGACCGGCCGTTGTCAGTGGCGAGTGCCACCATGTCGAATGTGCCCGCCTTGATTCCGATCAGGAGCAGGCCGAGCAGCATGACCACGGAGCCGAGCAGCGTGTAGAGGATGAACTTCCAGGCGGCCGCGGTCCTGCCCTCGCCGCCCCAGCGGGCGATGAGGAAGTACATCGGGATCAGGACCATTTCGAAGGCGAGGAAGAACAGCAGCAGGTCGAGGACGGCGAAGGTGGCGAGGGTTCCGGACTCCAGGACGAGCAGCAGTGCGACGAACGCCTTCGGGGTCGGGCCCGCGGGCATCTTGAAGTAGCTGAAGAGCGCGCAGAGGAAGGTCAGCAGCGCGGTCAGGACCACGAGGGGGAGGGAAATGCCGTCGACGCCGAGGTGGATGCGCACGTCGAGTGCGGGGATCCAGCTGATGTCCGTGCTGGCCTGCATCTTCGACGGCTGGTCATGGTCGAAGCCGAGCGCCAGGACGATCGCGGCGATGAGAACCGCGCCGGTGACGGTGACGCCGTGCCGGAGCACGGCCTGCTCGGGCGACTTCCCCTTCAGCCCGGGCGGGGCGGGCAGGAGAGCGGCGGCCGCGCCGAGAAGCGGGCCGACGACGACGAACGCCAGAAGGAACTGCATCACGGACTCGTTGATATCGATCACGCCTGCTCACGCTCCCGTGGCGACGAGGACGGCGGCGACCGCGAGGACGACGGTGCCGGCGAGCAGCGCGCTCACATAGGTCTGCACATTGCCGGTCTGAGCACGCCGTACGGCGATGCCTAGCCAGCGGGGTAGGGCGCCGGCGCCGCGTACGTAGGTGTCGACGACCTCGCGGTCGAGGAACCGGACGAGACTCGCGCCGCCCTGGACCGGACGGACGAACAACGCCCTGTACACGGCGTCGAGGTGGAAGCCGACGGCCGCGTGCCGGTGCAGGGGGCCGAGCAGCATCCGGCCGGGGTCCGCCGGGTCCGGTGCGTAGGCGACTCCCCCGTACACGGGCGCGTGGCTGGCGATGGCCTCGGCCTCGACGAGTCCGGCGTCGCCCTCGGGATGGGCGGCGACGGCACCCAGCGGGACGCGGGCCGCGATTGCGGTGGTGTGCCGCCAGGCCGCGTACGTCACGATGCCGCCGACCAGGGCCACACCCGTGCCGAGGACGGAGGTGGTGAGGGTCGGGGTGAGGTCGCGGCCGTCGAACCAGTCGGGCAGCACTCGGTACGCGAACGCGCCGACGGCGAGGGACGGCACGGCGAGCACCCACAGCACGACGGTCATCGTCAGCGGCTGCCTGCCGTGGTCGGGGGCCTCGGCGCCGCGACCGCGGAAGGCCAGCAGCCACAGGCGCATCGCGTACGCGGCGGTGAGCAGGGCCGTGACCAGGCCGGAGACGAGGACAAGCCAGCCCGAGGCGCCGGGGGCGTGCTCGGTGTGGCCGGTGGCGACGTGCTCGGCGGCGCCGAGGACGGACTCCTTGGAGAAGAAGCCGCTGAACGGCGGGATCGCGGCGAGCGCGAGGAGCGCCACGGTCATCGTCCAGAAGGCGTCCGGGACGCGGTCGCGCAGGTGGCTCATGCGGGACATGGCGGCCAGCGAGTTGGTGCCGGAGGCGTGGATGATCACGCCGGCCGCGAGGAACAGCAGCGCCTTGAAGGCGCCGTGCGACAGGAGGTGAAAGACGGCGGCACCGCGGTCGGCGACCGCGAGGGCACCGGTCATATAGCCGAGCTGACCGATCGTCGAGTAGGCGAGGACGCGCTTGATGTCGTCCTGGGCGAGCGCGGCGAGACCGGAGCCGATCATCGTGACGGCGGCCATCGCGGCGAGGACGATCATCGCGGCCTGGGACGCCTCGAAGACCGGAAGGAGACGGGCGACGAAGTAGACACCGGCGGCGACCATCGTCGCGGCGTGGATCAGCGCGGAGACGGGTGTCGGGCCCGCCATCGCGTCGGGGAGCCAGGTGTGCAGCGGGAACTGCGCCGACTTGCCTGCCACGCCCGCTAGGAGCAGCAGGGCGACCAGGGTCGGGTTGTCGAGTCCGCCGTCCGCGACGGTGTCGAGGATCGTGGTGATGCGGAAGGACCCGGCGTCGGTGGCCAGCGCGAACAGGCCGATGAGGAAGGGGACGTCACCGAGCTTGGTCACCAGGAAGGCCTTGATGGAGGCGGCGCGCGCCTCCGGGGTCTCCCAGTAGTGGCCGACCAGGAAGTACGAGCAGATGCCCATGATCTCCCAGCCGACCAGCAGCACCATCAGGTCGCCGGAGTAGACGACGAGGAGCATCGCGGAGGTGAACAGGGAGACGAGCGCGGCGTAGGACGGGTAGCGCGGGTCCTCGCGCAGGTAGCCCGTCGAGTAGATCTGCACACAGGTGGCGACGACGCCGACGAGTACGGCGACCAGGGCGGCGAAGCCGTCGATGTGCAGGGCGAGTTCGATCGGGACCGAGCCGGTGGGCGTGAGCTCGGTGGCCGAGTTGATCGCCTGATCGCCGCCCTGGCGCACAGCGACGACCACGGCGAGCACGAGGGCCGCGAGCGTCGGCAGGACGGCGAGCGGGCGGACGAAACCGGGAGCGGTGCGGCCGAGGAGCAGTCCGGCCGCGGCGCCGAGGAAGGGAAGGAGGGGGACGAGTACGGCGAGGGTGGTCGTGGTCACGCGGTGGCCTCAGCCTTCTCGGCCTGCCCGGCGGTGAGGGCGTCGTGGTCGGGGCCGTCGGGCTCGGGGCCTTCGGGCTCGGGGCCTTCGGCGGTGTCGCGGAGCTTGTCGATGTCCGAGGTGCCGCGGTTGCGGTGGACGGCGAGCACGATCGCCAGGCCGATGCCGATCTCGGCGGCGGCGATGGTGATGGTGAACAGAGTCAGGGCCTGCCCGGAGTGCAGGGTCTCCTCGGCCGCCCTGCTGAGCCAGACGTCGAAGGCGACCAGGTTGAGGTTGACGGCGTTGAGCATCAGCTCGACCGACATCAGGACCAGGATCGCGTTGCGGCGGGCGAGGACGCCGTACAGGCCGGTGCAGAAGAGGAGGGCGGAGAGTACGGCGGGATAGGCGAGATGCATCAGCGGGCGCCTTCCTGCTCGGCCGGGCTGGTTCCCTCGCCGCGGCCATTCCCCTCGATCGGGTGATTGCGGGAATCCGGGACGGATGGGGAACTGCCGGTCGCTGCACGGGAGTTCACAGGGGGAGAGCTCGACTCCGCCTTCGCCTTGCGGGACAGGACGATCGCGCCGACCAGTGCGGCGAGGAGGAGGACGGAGAGGGCCTCAAAGGGGAGGACCCAATTCTGGAAGAGGCTCTCGCCGGTGGCCCGGGTGGAGCCGGCGGCGGGGCCGTCGAGGTCGATCCAGGTCGTGCGGAAGGCGTCGACGACCACCCAGACCAGGGTGGCCGCGGCGACGACGGCCACGGTGAGGGCGACCCAGCGGTTGCCGGAGTCGGCGTCCGGGGAGCGGCCGATGGGAGCCTTGGTGAGCATCAGCCCGAAGAGAAGGAGGACGACGACCGAACCGACGTAGATGAGGACCTGCACCCAGGCGATGAACTCGGCGGTGAGGAGGAGGTATTCGACGGCGAGGCCACCGAGGGCGACGACCAGCCACAGGGCGGCGTGCACCAGTTGTCGGGTGGTGACGGTGATCAGGGCGGCGCCGAAGGTGACCAGGCCGACGAGGAGGAAGGCGATCTCGACGCCGGTGGGTGAGAGGAAGCCGTGTGCTTCCGCTGCGGTGGTGGTCGTGATCGTGGTCGTGGCGTGTGCCGTCGCGGCGGCTGCGGCAAGGCTCACGACTCTCCCTCCTGCGGTTCCGCCCGGGCGGCCGCCAGCTTCTCGGCGGTCTTGCGGGCGGCGGCGATCTCCTTGGGCTCCTCCGCGGCGGGGTCCAGAGCGGGCGGGGCCGGGACGGTCCACATCCACTCGCGGAGCTTGTCGCGCTCGTGGGTGAGCTCGCGGATGTCGGTCTCGGCGTACTCGAACTCCGGGGACCAGAACAACGCGTCGAAAGGACAGACCTCGATGCAGATACCGCAGTACATGCACAGGGCGAAGTCGATGGCGAAGCGGTCGAGGACGTTGCGGCTGCGCTCCCGGCCGCCCGGGGCCGCGGCCGGGACGGTCTCCTTGTGGGAGTCGATGTAGATGCACCAGTCCGGGCACTCGCGGGCGCACAGCATGCAGACCGTGCAGTTCTCCTCGAACAGGCCGATCACTCCGCGCGTGCGGGGCGGCAGGTCGGGCTGGGTGTCCGGGTACTGCGCGGTGACGGACTTCTTAGTCATCGTGCGGAGGGTGACGGCCAGGCCCTTGGCCAGGCCGCTTCCAGGAAGGGGGGCCATGGTTACTGGATCACCACCTTGACTACGCCGGTGAGGGCGATCTGGGCGAGGGAGAGGGGGACGAGGAGGGTCCAGGAGAGCTTCTGCAACTGGTCCTCGCGCAGTCGGGGGTAGGTGACGCGGAGCCAGATCACGATGAAGGCGAGGACGGCCGTCTTCAGCAGGGTCCAGACCCAGCCCAGGCCGTCGGCACCCCAGGGGCCGTGCCAGCCGCCCAGGAAGAGGACGGTGGTCAGGCCGCACAGGACGACGATTCCGGCGTACTCGGCGAGGAGGAAGAGGGCGAAGCGCAGACCGGTGTACTCGGTGTAGGCGCCGAAGATGATCTCCGAGTCGGCGACCGGCATATCGAAGGGCGGGCGCTGGAGTTCGGCGAGTCCGGCGACGAAGAAGACGATCGCGCCGACGATCTGCCAGGGCAGCCACCACCACTCGAAGGCATCGAGGATGCCGGGGAGGGAGACGGTGCCGGCGGCCATCGCCACGGAGGCGGCGGTGAGCAGCATCGGGAGTTCGTAGGCGAGGAGCTGAGCGGCGGTGCGCAGGCCGCCGAGAAGGGAGAACTTGTTGGCGGAGGCCCAGCCGGCCATCAGCGAGCCGAGGACGCCGACGCCCATCACGGCGAGGACGAAGAAGATGCCCGCGTCGATGACCTCGCCGACCGCGCCCTCGCTCGGGCCGATGGGGATGGCGAGGAGGACGAGCAGGTAAGGGAGGAGAGCTACGGCCGGGGCGAGCTGGAAGATACGGCGATCCGCGCCGGCCGGGACGACGTCCTCCTTCTGCGCGAACTTCACGCCGTCGGCGACGAGTTGGGCCCAGCCGTGGAAGCCACCGGCGTACATCGGGCCGAGGCGGCCCTGCATATGGGCCATCACCTTGTGCTCGGTCTGGCCGATGATCAGGGGGAACGTCAGGAAGACGACGAAGACGATCAGGAGTCGCAGGGTGACGTCGAGCGCGTCGTTCACTGCGGGCCTCCTGTGGGGTCGGTGCGGTCGGTGGAGTCGTCGTCGGGTTCCGGGGACTGGGCGGGGGGCGAGTCGGGGCGCGGCTTGGGCTCGGGCGTGGGCGCGGGCTGGCGCTTGGGCTCCGGCTCGCCGTGCCGGGATTCCGACTCGTCGTGCCTGGGTTCCGACTCGTCGTGCTCAGGCTCGAGTTGGCCAGGCCTGGCCTCCGGCTCGCCGCGCTCGGACTCCGACTGGTCGCGCCGGGGCTCGGGCTGGTCCCGCCCGGACTCCGGCTGGTCGCGCTCGGGCTTGGGCTCGTCGAATGCCGGGCGGGCGTGGTGCCACGGGGCGTCCGGGCTGCGGGGGGCCTTGGGTGTCGGCACGTCGGAGGCAGCCGTGCCGGGGGCCGATTCGTCGGGTGCTGCGGCATCGGATGCGGGCAGTTGGCTGGCCGAGCCCTCTGAGGCGCTGCGGGAGCGACGGGGGGCGGCGGGAGTGGTGCCGGTTGCGGGGCGTTGTGATGCCGAGCCTTCGCTCGCGCTGCGGGCACGGCGGGCGGGGGGCGTACCCGTGCCCGTGGCCTCGGCTCCTTCGGCAGGGCTCCGCGGCTCGGTCGCTTCAGTGGCGGTCTGGCTGGCCGAACCCTCCGCAGCGGTACGGGCACGGCGCGGAGCGGTGCCCTCCGGTTCTCCGGTCGGCCCGGCCGTCTGGCTGGCCGAACCTTCCGCCGCCGTGCGCGCACGCCGCGGAACGGTGGCGTCCGCCGGCGCCTCCGCCTGGCTCGCCGACCCCTCCGCCGCCGTACGCGCACGCCGAACCGGTCGCTCCCCCGCGGCCCTGGCCGGGCGCTCCCCGGCTGCCCGTGCCGGGCCTCGGGCCGGGCGGGCCGGGGCTGGGGGGAGTTGGCCCTTCAGGGGGCCCCATTCGTTCGGGTCGGGGACGCCGGGTGGGAGCATCTGGCGGCGTTTGGGGCCGCCGTGTTCGGACTCGCCGGGTTCCTTGGCGCCGGGCCAGGCCTTGGCGACGCGGGCGGCGAGGACGAAGTCCTTGCGGAGGGGGTGGCCCTCGAAGGTGTCCGGGAGGAGGAGGTGGTCCAGGGACGGGTGGTCGGCGAATACGACGCCGAACATCTCGTGGGTCTCCCGTTCGTGCCAGGCAGCGCCCGCGTAGACGCCGACCGCCGAGGGCAGCGTGGGCGCCTCGTGCGGGACGGTCGTACGGACCAGCAGGCGCCGTACTGGTGACAGGACGGCGACGTGGGCAGCGACGCGGAAGCCGGTGCCCGGTTCGTCGACCGCGCTCAGCCAGTCGAAATAGGTGCAGCCCAGCTGGTCACGTGCCGTCTCCAGCGCCGTGATCCAGGAGGTCGGGGGTACGTCGACCGTCAGGACCTCGTACGACTCCTCGGCCGTGGCCTCCGGGCCGAAGAGGTCCTCGACGGGGGCGGGCAGCCAGCCGGTCGTCGTCATCGGCCGGCCTCCCCGGCGTCAGCACCCGCACCACCGGCACCATGGGCACCACCGGCCGACGGCGCCTCCGGCCCCCGCACCAACCCGCTCTGCAGCGCCGCCGTGGACGGTCGTGCCGTCCCGCTCACGCCGTATCGCTCGCCGAGGGACTCGCGCGCGATCTTCTCCTGGAGCTTCAGGATTCCCTGGAGCAGCGCCTCGGGGCGTGGCGGGCAGCCGGGGACGTAGACGTCGACGGGGATGATCTGGTCGACGCCCTTGGTGACGGAGTAGGAGTCCCAGTAGGGGCCGCCGCAGTTGGAGCAGGCGCCGAAGGAGATGACGTACTTCGGCTCGGGCATCTGCTCGTAGAGGCGTTTCACGGCCGGAGCCATCTTGTCCGTGACCGTGCCCGACACCACCATCAGGTCGGCTTGGCGGGGCCCGGGCGCGAACGGGATCACGCCGAGGCGGATGAAGTCGTGGCGGGCCATCGACGCGGCGATGAACTCGATCGCGCAGCAGGCGAGGCCGAAGTTGAAGACCCAGAGGGAGTAGCGGCGTCCCCAGTTGAGGATCACCTTCATCGGCTCCGGCGCGAGGCGGGCCAGCGCGCCGAGGCGCTTCGGCTCCGGCAGCAGAATGGGCTGCTGCCCTTCGGTGTCTGGCGTCACGTCCATGCCAGAACGCCCTTCTTGTATGCGTAGAGCAGGCCCACGGCGAGGAAGCCGAGGAAGACGAACATCTCGACGAGGGTGGTCGCGCCGTAGCCCGGGTCGGCGAAGACCGTCGCCCAGGGGAACAGGAAGATCGAGTCGATGGCGAAGATCACGTACAGGAAGGCGTACACGTAGTAGCGGACCTGGGTGTGGGCCCAGCCCTCGCCGACGGGGTCGACGCCGCACTCGTACGTCATGAGCTTCTCGGGCGTGGGGACCACGGGGCGCAGCAGGCGGCCCGCCCCGAACGCGACGGCGACGAACAGCACGCCGATGACGGCGAGCAGTCCGACGACCGAGTAGGACTGGAAGTAGTCCGCCGAGACGACGACGTTGTGCGCATCCGCCGCGACGACGACGGTCTGTTCCGACACGTCCGTCCCTCGCTCCCTGACCTCGTGACCGATGCCCCAGGAACGGGCCCTGGGACCAGTGTCCTGCCATGTGTGACCTCGTGAACAGCGCTGTTCCCCGTGAAAACGACACCGTTCGACGATCTGTACGCACGGGAGTCTAGGCCCTGCTAAAGAGACCGTAAGCAGCCCGTCACGCGTTGAGATCTCGTCGAGATGCGGGGGTGCCCCGCCCGTCGGTCGTCGGGGTGGGGTTTTCCCCCGGAGAACGCGGCGGACCGCTCCATGGCGCGGCGGCGCACCGCGCGGCACGCTAGCCCATATGACCGAACGCCCCAGCCCTTCGCGTGACGCCTCCGGGCGGTCCGACCGCGAGCAGCCGCCGCTGCCACCGGCCCGTTTCGCCTACGACCGGCACACCTGGAAGGAGATCGCGCATCTCCTGGCGAACCTTCCGCTGTCCCTGCTCGGCTTCGTCTACGTCGCGGTGGTGCTGTTCACCGGCGCCCTGCTGACGTTGACCGTGATCGGCCTTCCGCTGCTCGCGGCCGGGCTGATCGGCGCGCGGCAGCTGGGCAAGATGGAGCGGGCACGCGCGCGTGCGCTGCTCGGGGTGCAGGTGGAGGAGCCGAGTCCGCTGCCGTTGCGCGGCGGCAAGGACGGCTTCTTCCCGCAGCTGTGGCAGGCGCTGAAGGACCCGGTCGGCTGGCGCACGATCCTCTACGACTTCATTCGGCTGCCCTGGGGCGTCCTTACCTTTGTCATCACGTTGACCTCGTTGTTCGTGCTGTGGCCGGTGCTGCCGTTCATCGCGCGCGGCCTGGCGAACGCGGACCGCGCGATGGTGCGCGGCCTGCTGTCGCCCTCCGATGAGCTGGAGCGCCGTATCGCCGAACTGGAGTCGGACCGGGGCGTCGTCGTTGACACGGCGGCGGCCGATCTACGGCGCATCGAGCGCGACCTGCACGACGGCGCACAGGCCCGGCTGGTCAACCTCGCCATGGGGCTGGGGCTGGCCAAGGAGAAGCTTCTGGAGGACCCGGACACGGCGGCTTCGATGGTCGAGGAGGCGCACGGCGAGGTGAAGCTCGCCCTGCAGGAACTGCGCGATCTGGCGCGCGGCATCCATCCCGCCGTACTGACCGACCGGGGCCTGGACGCCGCCTTGTCGGCCGTCGCCTCACGCTGCACGGTGCGGGTGAAGGTGACCGTGGATCTGCTCTCCAGACCGGTGCAGGCCATCGAAGGCATCGCCTACTTCACCGTCTCCGAGCTCCTTCAGAACGTCAGCAAGCACAGCGGGGCGAGGTCGGCGTCGGTGGATGTGTGGCGGGCGAACGACCGGCTGCTCATCCAGGTGTCCGACGACGGCCGTGGCGGCGCCCGCCTCGACGGCGGCACGGGCATGCGCGGCCTCGCCGACCGCCTGGACGCCGTGGACGGACTGTTCGTGATCGAATCACCGACCGGCGGCCCGACGACGGTCACGGCCGAGCTGCCGTGGCGGGACCGCGTTCCTGGGGAGGGGTAGGTCTGCGGGGACGGCTGGGGGCTGGTCGTCCGGGCGGACGGCTGAGGGCTGGTCGGGCGGACGCGGCTGAGGCCTGGTCTGCGGGGGGGGCGGCTGAGGGCTGCCTCGCGGCCAACCAGGGCGCGCGCAGGGCGGGGCCCCACGGTCAGCCAGGCGCCCGCGCGGGGCCAGCCTCACAGTCAGTCAGCCACGGCCCGGGCAGGGCCAAGCCCCACAGCCGGCCCTCGGCCTGAGCAGCGGCGGGCGTGGCTCGCTGCTGAGGCGGGGCGGGGTGTTCTGCTGGCCCCGCGCGCGGCTGCAGCCCGGGCTCGACGAGCCCCCGGCGCCTGGCTGAAGTCCATGCCCGGCCAGGGGCCCGCTCACGACTGGAACCCACACGCGGCCAGGCACGCGACGACGGCCGAAGCCCACGCCGGGCCACGGCCCCAGGCACGGCCGAAGACCACACCCGCCCACAGCCCCACCGCACGGCCGAAGACCACCCCAAGACAGCGCCCCGCCCACACCAAGGCCCACCCACCCCCAGCCACCGGCCCGCCCCCAGGGGTAGGGAAAACCCCCCACCCAAGACGCCGACGACCTCCATGTCCCCCAGACCCCCGCTGCAGCAGGGTGGAGATACGACGGCACAGCCCCTGCGGGGCTGATGGGACGAGGAGAACGGACGACGCCGATGGCCACGGATTACGGACAGGGCTACGGGCACGGGCAGGGATACGGGCACGGGCTCGACCTGCCCGAGCACGGCGGTGAGCGGCGGCACCGGGTGCCGGCCGGGCTGCGGGCGCCGTTCGAGGCACGGAGCTGGCGCGAGTTCGGATATGTGCTGCTCAGCCTGCCGATCAGCATCATGCTGTTCGTGTACGCCATCACCATGGTGTCGCTGGGCGCCGGCCTGCTGGTGACGTTCTTGGGCATCCCGGTGCTGGCGGCGGGCCTGGCCGGCTGCCGCGGCTTCGGGATGCTGGAGCGGGCACGCGCGCGTGCGCTGCTGAAGCTGGACGTGGCCGAGCCGGAGCCGCTGCGGATGCGCCGGCGCGGCTTCATGGCGTGGATGGGCGCCGTACTGAAGAGCGGCACGTCATGGCGGGCCCTGATGTACGCGGTGCTGCACTTCCCGTGGGCGGTGTTCTCCTTCGTCGTCGCCCTGAACGTGTGGGCGTACGGCTGGGCGCTGCTGACGTATCCGCTGTGGTTCTGGGTCTTCCCGATGTGGGCCGGTCAGGACGGCCTTCAGATCTTCGGCGACGAGACCCACAGCATCTACCTCGACAACCCCTTCGAGATCACGGTGACCGCGCTGGTGGGCCTGCTGTTCACGCTGGCCACGCCCTGGATCGTGCGGGCCCTGACGTCGGTGGACCGGCTGATGGTGCACGGCCTGCTCGGCCCGTCGCCGCTGGCCACGCGCGTGGTGGAGCTGGAGTCCGACCGCGGTGTCGTGGTCGATACGGCCGCCGCCGACCTGCGCCGTATCGAGCGCGATCTGCACGACGGCGCGCAGGCCCGCCTGGTGGCCCTGGCCATGGATCTGGGCCTGGCGAAGGAGAAGCTGACCGAGGATCCGCAGGCCGCCGCGCGGATGGTGGACGAGGCGCACGGCGAGGTGAAGACGGCGCTTCAGGAGCTGCGTGATCTGGCCCGCGGTATCCATCCGGCGGTTCTGACCGACCGCGGTCTGGACGCGGCCCTGTCGGCGGTGGCCTCGCGCTGCACCGTGTCGGTGGAGGTCCAGGTGGACCTGGTGGAGCGGCCGGTGCCGGCGATCGAGGGGATCGCGTACTTCACGGTGTCGGAGCTGCTGCAGAACATCAGCAAGCACTCGCGGGCCACGTGGGCGGCCGTGGATGTGTGGCGGGTGGAGAACCGGCTGATGCTGCAGGTCGTGGACAACGGCATCGGCGGCGCGGACACCTCCGGCGGCTCGGGCCTGTCGGGGCTGGCCGAGCGGCTCGACGCGGTGGACGGGATCCTGGTCGTCGACTCGCCGGTCGGGGGGCCGACCCGGGTGACGGCGGAGCTGCCCTGGCGGACCGTGTAGGTGGTGTGGTTCGGGTGGGCCGGTCGGCCCACCCGGTGAGGGATCCGGCTCCGGTTCCGGTTGGTTCGGGGCCGGATTCCCGTGTGTTCGCAAGCACCCCCGAGGTGTTCACAAGCTCCCCCGAGCGATATCGCGGCCATGCGCCCCGAAGACGCCCCCTTTCTCCCCACGCGATCCGAACTGCGGCCGACGGGTTATCCACAGGCCCGGTGAGGAAGAGCCGATCGCGGGATACTGAGGTCGCGAGGGACGACAGGGCCGGGGGGATGCTCGGCCGAACGCCAAGGCTCGGGGGGCCGAGGATCGTGGAGGACAGGGTGCGGGTGGTCATCGCCGAGGATTCGGTGCTGCTCAGGGAGGGGCTGACTCGGCTGTTGACCGACCGTGGGCATGAGGTCGTGGCGGGGGTCGGCGACGGTGACGCGCTGGTCAAGACCATCACAGAGCTGGACGGTCAGGGCGAGCTGCCGGACGTGGTGGTGGCGGACGTGCGGATGCCGCCGACGCACACCGACGAGGGAGTGCGGGCGGCGGTGCTGCTGCGCAAGGCACACCCCGGACTCGGGGTACTCGTCCTGTCGCAGTACGTGGAGGAGCGGTACGCCACGGAGCTGCTGGCCGGTTCCAGCCGCGGGGTCGGCTATCTGCTGAAGGACCGCGTGGCGGAGGTCCGTGAGTTCGTGGACGCGGTGGTGCGGGTGGCCCAGGGGGGTACGGCCCTCGACCCGGAGGTCGTCGCCCAGCTGCTGGGCCGCAGCCGTAAGCAGGACGTGCTCGCGGGGCTCACCCCGCGAGAGCGGGAGGTCCTGGGGCTGATGGCCGAGGGGCGGACCAACTCCGCGATCGCCCGGCAGCTGGTGGTGAGCGACGGCGCGGTCGAGAAGCACGTCAGCAACATCTTCCTCAAGCTCGGGCTGTCCCCGAGCGACGGGGACCACCGACGGGTGCTCGCGGTCCTCACCTACCTGAACTCCTGACGGAGCGACACCGTGTCAGTGAAGTGGGTGACCGCTCCCGCGGCATCCACCGGACGGACGCGAACACGGCAACCGAACAAACGGCAGGGAGCGTCTTCACAAGCAGCGCCGGGGGGCGTGTAAATCATGACAAGTCAGGGTGGCGAACCGTCTCAAATCCATGTCCGTCATGCGAATGGCCCAGGGAGGGCGACCTCCGCGGACGTAGGGTTGATCCTGGGAAGGCTTGCGGGAAGGCCATGCCCAGACAGCCGCCTCGAAGGAGGTCCAGTTCAGTGACCAGCCAGGTCAGTAGCCCAGCGGAGCAGGCCGACGAAGCCGTCGTGGGAGAGCAGCGCAAACCGGCAGGGACGACGAAGGATGTCCGCCGGCTGGACCGAGTGATCATTCGATTCGCGGGGGACTCGGGCGACGGTATGCAGCTCACCGGCGACCGTTTCACCTCGGAAACGGCGACATTCGGCAACGACCTGTCGACGTTGCCGAACTTCCCCGCCGAGATCCGCGCCCCTGCCGGAACCCTGCCGGGCGTGTCCTCCTTCCAGCTGCACTTCGCCGACCACGACATCCTGACCCCGGGCGACGCGCCGAACGTGCTGGTGGCGATGAACCCGGCGGCCCTGAAGGCCAACCTCGCCGATCTGCCGCGCGGCGCGGAGATCATCGTCAACACGGACGAGTTCACCAAACGGGCGATGCAGAAGGTCGGCTACGACACCTCACCGCTGGAGGACGGCTCGCTCGACGGGTACAGCCTCCACCCGGTGCCGCTGACGACGCTGACGGTCGAGGCGCTGAAGGAGTTCGACCTCACGCGCAAGGAGGCCGAGCGCAGCAAGAACATGTTCGCGCTCGGCCTGCTGAGCTGGATGTACCACCGGCCGACCGAGGGCACCGAGAAGTTCCTGAAGTCGAAGTTCGCCAAGAAGCCCGACATCGCGGCGGCCAATATCGCCGCCTTCCGCGCGGGCTGGAACTTCGGTGAGACGACCGAGGACTTCGCCGTCTCCTACGAGATCGCCCCGGCGACGACGGCCTTCCCGGTGGGCACCTACCGGAACATCTCCGGGAACCTCGCCCTGTCCTACGGACTGGTCGCCGCGTCTCGCCAGGCGGACCTGCCGCTGTATCTGGGCTCGTACCCGATCACCCCGGCCTCGGACATCCTGCACGAGCTGAGCCGGCACAAGAACTTCGGCGTACGGACCTTCCAGGCCGAGGACGAGATCGCCGGCATCGGCGCGGCGCTGGGGGCGGCCTTCGGCGGCTCGCTCGCAGTGACGACGACGTCCGGTCCGGGCGTGGCCCTGAAGTCGGAGAGCATCGGCCTCGCGGTCTCGCTCGAACTGCCGCTGCTGGTGATCGACATCCAGCGCGGCGGCCCCTCGACCGGACTGCCGACCAAGACCGAGCAGGCGGACCTGCTCCAGGCGATGTTCGGGCGCAACGGCGAGGCGCCGGTGCCGATCGTCGCCCCGTGCACCCCGGCCGACTGCTTCGACGCGGCCCTGGAGGCGGCGCGGATCGCGCTGACGTACCGCACCCCGGTGATGCTGCTGTCGGACGGCTATCTGGCCAACGGCTCGGAGCCGTGGCGGATCCCGGAGCTGGATGAACTGCCGGATCTGACGGTGCAGTTCGCACAGGGACCGAACCACACCCTGGACGACGGCAGCGAGGTCTTCTGGCCGTACAAGCGCGACCCGCAGACCCTCGCGCGGCCGTGGGCGATCCCGGGCACGCCGGGCCTGGAGCACCGCATCGGCGGCATCGAGAAGGAGGACGGCACGGGCAACATCTCGTACGCCCCGGCCAACCACGACTTCATGGTGCGCACCCGCCAGGCCAAGATTGACGGCATCGAGGTGCCGGACCTGGAGGTCGACGACCCGCACGAGGCGAAGACGCTGGTGTTGGGCTGGGGATCGACGTACGGCCCGATCACGGCGGCGGTGCGTCGGCTGCGGACCGCGGGAGAGTCGATCGCGCAGGCGCATCTGCGTCATCTGAACCCGTTCCCGCGCAACCTCGGCGTGGTACTCGGGCGGTACGAGAAGGTGGTGATCCCCGAGATGAACCTCGGCCAGCTCGCCACCCTGATCAGGGCGAAATACCTGGTGGACGCACACTCGTACAACCAGGTGAACGGCATGCCGTTCAAGGCGGAACAGCTTGCCAAGGCTCTCAAGGAGGCCATCGATGCCTGAGACGTCCACGGAAGGCACGGGCACGATCGAGGCACTCTCGCTCGTCCCCAAGGCCGAGGCCCGCCAGTCCATGAAGGACTTCAAGTCCGATCAGGAAGTGCGCTGGTGCCCCGGCTGCGGTGACTACGCGATCCTGGCCGCGGTCCAGGGCTTCATGCCGGAGCTGGGCCTGGCCAAGGAGAACATCGTCTTCGTCTCGGGCATCGGCTGTTCCTCCCGCTTCCCGTACTACATGAACACGTACGGGATGCACTCCATCCACGGCCGTGCCCCGGCCATCGCGACGGGCTTGGCCACCAGCAGGCGGGATCTGAGCGTCTGGGTCGTCACCGGTGACGGTGACGCGCTGTCGATCGGCGGCAACCATCTGATCCACGCCCTGCGGCGCAACGTCAACCTGAAGATCCTTCTCTTCAACAACCGGATCTACGGTCTGACGAAGGGCCAGTACTCCCCGACCTCGGAGGTCGGCAAGATCACCAAGTCGACGCCGATGGGTTCGCTGGACGCGCCCTTCAACCCGGTGTCCCTCGCCATCGGCGCGGAGGCGTCCTTCGTGGCCCGCACGGTGGACTCCGACCGCAAGCACCTCACGCAGGTGCTGCGCGAGGCGGCGGCGCACCGGGGTACGGCGCTGATCGAGATCTACCAGAACTGCAACATCTTCAATGACGGCGCCTTCGAGGTCCTCAAGGACCGGCAGCAGGCCGAGGAGGCGGTGATCCGCCTGGAGCACGGGCAGCCGATCCGCTTCGGCACGGACGGCTCGCGCGGTGTCGTACGGGACGCGCAGACCGGTGATCTGAAGGTGGTCACCGTCACCCCGGAGAACGAGTCGCAGATCCTGGTCCACGACGCCCGCTCCGCGTCCCCGACCACGGCCTTCGCCCTGTCCCGGCTGGCCGACCCGGACACCCTGCACCACACCCCGATCGGTGTGTTCCGTTCGGTGGAGCGCCCGGTGTACGACACGCAGATGGCCGACCAGCTGGATTCGGCGATCGAGCAGAACGGCAAGGGGGACCTGGCGGCGTTGCTGGCGGGCGGGGACACCTGGACGGTCGTCGGATAACCGACGCGATCGGACGACGAACCGAGGGCCTGGGCGCACAGCGGCGCCCGGGCCCTTCGCATCGCACAACCAGCCGCGCCGGTGATGTCCTCACCGCCGTCACGCATCGGGAAACGAAGATGTCGGGACAGTTCGCACCCGAAGCACTTCCCCGATCCATGGGATCCGGCCTCCTCAGTGGGTCGGCGACTCGGAGTCGGGGCCGACGACCCACCACTCGTCGAGGTCGTCGAGGCGCTCGTCCATGATGGCGTCCACGGCCCTGCCGACACGGGCTTCGAAGGAATCCGGAGGCAGGTCCTGACGCCCATGGGCGGACCGCTGCCAGTACTCCGTGAAGACCGGATTGCGCCGCAGCACCTTCAGATGGCCGAGGAGTTCGCTGCGGTCGAGGGCACCGACCCGATGGCCCAGCAGGATGAGCGCGTACTGCGCATTGGCGTTCAGCATCTGCCGGCGCTTCTCGTCGGACAGATCGGTGAACGTGCTCAAGGAGTCGGCGAGGGACGGATCGTCGATCGCCCGGTCCAGCCGCCCCAGCAGGAAGCCCTGGAGCTGGATCAGATTGGCCCGGTGCATCTCCTCCGCCAGCCGGCCGATGGCGTCGGTCATGCCCCCGATCAGCTGAACGGCCTGTTCGAGCAGCTCCAGTACCGGCGCCACCCGCTCTTCCCGGTTCGACACAGTCATGCCCCGCCCCCGATCCGCTGAGAGACAACGCTTCAACCCCAGCGTGCAAGCGGGCGCGGGAAGCGGAAAGGGGGCGCCAGGACGAACCTGCCGCTCAGGAGGTGCTCCTGCGCGCGTCGTACACCTCCCGCGCCTTCAGCACCTCCGCCATCCGCTCCTCGGTCCACAGCGCCAGCCCCCGCACCTGCTGTGCGGCCTCGCGGCCCAGGTCGGTCAGGGAGTAGTCGACCCTCGGGGGGATCACCGGCTTGGCGTCGCGATGGATCAGGCCGTCGCGCTCCAGGGTCTGGAGGGTCTGGGTCAGCATCTTCTCGCTGACGCGGCCGATCGCACGGCGCAGTTCGCTGAAGCGATACGGGCGTTCCAGGAGCTCGATCAGCACGAGGACGCCCCAGCGGCTGGTGACATGCTCCAGCACCATCCGGTGCGGGCACATCTGCTCACCGGTGTCGTACTTGCCCGTCGGTCCCGTCACGCTGCTCACCACATCACTTACTGCCATGCCAGTACCTTACTTCAAAGTGGGTACTTTCGCATAGTTAGCGCACCTCCTAGGGTTAGTGCCATCGCACCCCACAAGGAGTTCTGATCATGAGCATCGTCGTCACCGGAGCCACCGGAAACCTGGGCCGCCACGTCGTGGAGCAGCTACTGGAGAAGGTCCCGGCGGACCAGGTGACCGCCGTCGTCCGCACCCCCGAGAAGGCCGCCGACCTGGCCGAACGCGGCGTGAAGCTCGCCGTGGCCGACTACAGCGCCCCCGAGACCTTCGCCGGGCTCTTCGCGGCCGGCGACAAGGTGCTGCTCATATCCGGCAGCGAGGTCGGCAACGACCGCGTCGGCCAGCACAAGGCCGTCATCGACGCCGCCAAGGCCGCCGGTGTCGCCCTGCTCGCCTACACCAGCGCCCCCGGCACCCTCACGGCCGCGCTCGCCGACGACCACCGAGGCACCGAGAAGGCACTGCTGGAGTCCGGCCTGCCCTACACGCTGCTGCGCAACGGCTGGTACCACGAGAACTACACCGAGAACCTCGCCCCGGTCCTTCAGTACAGCGCCGTCACCCACGCCTCCGGCGCGGGCCGCGTCTCCTCCGCCTCGCGCGCCGACTACGCGGCCGCCGCCGTCGCCGTACTGACCGGCGAGGGGCACGAGAACCAGACGTACGAACTGGGCGGCGACGTCGCCTGGAGCTTCGCCGAGTACGCCACCGAGCTGAGCCGGCAGACCGGCAAGGAGATCGCCGAGAACCCCGTCTCCGTCGAGGCCTTCACCGGCATCCTGACCGGCGCCGGACTGCCGGAGCCCGTGGCCGCGATCCTCGCCGGCGTGGACGCCTCCGTGGAGAAGGGTGAGCTGGTCGTGGACAGCGGGGACCTGTCCCGTCTGGCCGGCCGCCCCACGACGCCGATCTCCGAGGCGATCTCGGCCGCACTGAAGGGCTGACCCGAGAGCACCTCCGGGCACCCACCCCCGCGTGTCATGACCGTATGGCGATACGGGCATGACACGCGGGGGCTTTCGGCGTTACCTTCGTGCGGGCCGACGTAGGGACGCGGCCGGGTGAGGGTGTGAAGGAGGGGCCGTGACCGGGAAGTCCAGGGGCGAGCGGCACATAGGTCTGCTGAACGGCTTCGCGGCGTACGGGATCTGGGGGCTGTTCCCGCTGTTCTGGCCGCTGCTGGAACCCGCCGGATCGGTCGAGATCCTCGCCCATCGGATGGCCTGGTCCCTCGTCTTCGTGACGGCCGCACTGCTCGTCGTACGGCGCTGGGCCTGGGCGGGTGAGCTGCTCCGGCAGCCGCGGCGGCTGGCGCTGGTGGCCGTGGCCTCGGCCGTGATCACCGTCAACTGGGGCGTCTACATCTGGTCCGTGAACTCGGGCCATGTCGTCGAGGCCTCGCTCGGGTACTTCATCAATCCGCTCGTCACCATCGCCATGGGCGTGCTGCTCCTGAAGGAACGGCTGCGGCCCGTGCAGTGGGCGGCGGTCGGCGTCGGCCTCACCGCCGTGATCGTACTGACCGTCGGCTACGGCCGGCCGCCGTGGATCTCCCTCGTCCTCGCCTTCTCCTTCGCCACCTACGGGCTCGTGAAGAAGAAGGTCAACCTCGGCGGTGTGGAGTCGCTGGCCGCGGAGACCGCGATCCAGTTCCTGCCCGCGGTCGGGTATCTGGCGTGGCTGACGGCACAGGGGAAGTCGACGTTCACCACGGAAGGGGTCGGGCACGCGGCACTGCTCGCGGCCGCCGGCGCCGTGACCGCGCTGCCGCTGGTCTGCTTCGGCGCGGCGGCGATCCGCGTGCCGCTGTCGACGCTGGGGCTGCTGCAGTACCTGGCGCCGGTCTTCCAGTTCCTGATCGGGGTCGTGTACTTCCATGAGGCGATGCCGGCCGAGCGGTGGGCCGGGTTCGCGCTGGTGTGGCTGGCGTTGACGCTGCTCACGGCGGACGCGTGGCGCTCCGCGCGGAGGAGCAGGGTGGCGGCGATAAGCGTGCCGAGTGCGGAGAAGCCGGCGTCTGCCGCAGTGGACGTATGAGCTGAGGGCTGCCGCCCCCAGCCCCCGCCCCCGCTTTCGGCCTGAACGGACTCGTCCTCAGACACCGGACGGGCGGGAAAAACCGGAACCGGAACCGGCGTTTTCTGATTGCGGCCCGCTCCCCCACCCTCTTGAGTGGTCCCATGACACAGCCAGCCGAATCCCGCCCCACCCCCCTCCACTGGAAGCTCGTCATCGACTGCGCCAACCCCCAGTCCCAGGCCACCTTCTGGGCCGCCGCGCTGCACTACGAGGTCGAGGACAACAACGCCCTCATCGAACGGCTCCTGGAACTCGGCGCCGTACCGAAGGAGGCCGTCGTGGAGTTCCACGCCCGCCTGGCCTTCCGGGACCTGGTGGCCGTACGGCATCCGGACGACCCGTACGACAAGGACAGTGGCACGGGGCTGGGGCGGCGACTGCTGTTCCAGCGGGTGCCGGAGGAGAAGACCGTCAAGAACCGGCTCCACCTCGATGTGCACGCCGCCGCCGGGGAGCGCCAGAGCGAGGTCGGGCGGCTGGAGGGACTGGGGGCGAGCGTGCTGCGGCAGGTGAAGGAGCCGGGCGGGGAATGGACCGTCATGGCCGACCCGGAAGGGAACGAATTCTGCGTGCAGTGACAGACACGACGCAGGGTTATCCCTATCCGAACCCTGAGTCCGAATAGCGCTCTTGACGGAGAGTCAGGCACAGCTCCACCATCCAGGCACCCCATTCACTGTGGAACTCCTGTGGCCACCCCACAGGTTTCCCCTGGAATTCGGAGCCCCCCACATGAAGCTCCCCGTCTCCTGGAGTGTGCCCGCGGCCGCGGCAGTCGCCGCCGCCATGCTCCTGACCAGCGGTTCCATAGCCGGCGCGGCGACCAAGGCCGACGTCGAGGCCGCCGCCGCACCCGACATCCCCGTGGCGAACGTCAAGGCCCACCTCACCCAACTCCAGTCCATCGCCACCGCCAACGGCGGCAACCGCGCCCACGGCCGCCCCGGCTACAAGGCCTCCCTCGACTATGTGAAGGCCAAGCTGGACGCCGCCGGGTTCACCACGAGCATCCAGCAGTTCACGTCCTCCGGCCGCACCGGCTACAACCTGATCGCCGACTGGCCCGGCGGCGACGCCAATCAGATCGTCATGGCCGGCTCCCACCTCGACAGCGTCTCCTCCGGCGCCGGCATCAACGACAACGGCTCCGGCTCGGCGGCGGTCCTGGAGACCGCGCTCGCCGTGTCGCGAGCCGCCTACAAGCCCACCAAGCATCTGCGGTTCGCCTGGTGGGGCGCGGAGGAGCTGGGCCTGGTCGGCTCCCGCTACTACGTCAACAACCTCTCCTCCACCGACCGCTCGAAGATCAGCGGCTATCTGAACTTCGACATGATCGGCTCACCCAACCCCGGCTACTTCGTCTACGACGACGACCCGGCGATCGAGAAGACCTTCAAGGACTACTACGCCGGTCTCGGCGTCGCGACCGAGATCGAGACCGAGGGCGACGGCCGCTCCGACCACGCGCCGTTCAAGAGCGCCGGCGTGCCGGTGGGCGGCCTGTTCACGGGCGCGAGCCGCACCAAGACCGCGGCACAGGTCACCAAGTGGGGCGGCACGGCCGGGCAGTCCTTCGACCGCTGCTACCACTCGTCCTGCGACACCACGTCCAACATCAACGACACCGCCCTCGACCGCAACAGCGACGCCGTCGCATACGCGGTGTGGGAGCTGTCGGAGTGACCCTCTGAGTCACTTGCCGGGCGGTTCGGCCGACTTGGCGGCTCGGGTGGCGAGACGGTCCATGCGCGCACGGGCCGACTCCAGCTCCTCGACCTCCTCGGCGGCCGGACCGCCCTCCGCCATGAGCTCGCCCCACAGCCCGAGCAGTTCCCGGCCCAGCTGCAGACCCAGCGCCGGATCCCGCACGGCACGCCAGGCCGTGGCCGCGCCATGGAGACTGCCGTACGCCGCCTCCCCGTCCCGGGCCCGGTGGTGCCTGCGCGCCACGTCCAGGGAGAGGGCGAAGGCGCGCTCCGGTTCGCCCGCCAAATAGGCGATGTACGCGGTGAGTTCGCGGATCCTGAGCACCTCGGGATGCTCCGGCCCCAGCACGGCCGACGCCTCCGCCACGGTCCGCTCCGCGAGCTCCGCCGCCTCCGCCGTCCGTCCCGCCGTCACGGCCTCGTTGATCCGCCCGCTCGACTCCGCGAAGGGGGACGCGTCCGCAGTGGCGGTGGGCGAGGGGTCGCCCAGGACGGCTTCCGCCACCGCGTCGAAGCCACGGGGCGGGGTGGGCTTGGAGTCGGGATCGAGGTCGGGACCGAGGTCGGGATCAGACACCGGGACCGCGTCGGAGACCCGCGCGAGGGCCGGGACGGGGCCGGGGACGGGGATCGGGGCCGGGGCGGAGAGGGGGATCGGGTCGGTGGGGAAGGGGGTGGGGTCGGTGGGGAAAGGGGTGGGCTCGGCGGGGGGCGGGGGGTCGGATTGCGGTACGGCATCCTCCGGTACGGCATCCCGCGGTACGGCGTCCTCCGGTACGTCCGTCGGCTCCGGCGCCGAGTCCATGACGGGCGGTGGGCCGAACTCCCCCAGCGGCGGCGCGACCGTGCCCGGCGGCACGTCCCGCACCGGCTCGGGCAGCGCGCGCAGCTGGAAGGTGGCCGATGGCTCCGCCGCCGGGCCGGGCAGCGGGCGCAAAACATGGGTGGGCCTGTCCCGATAGGGCGGCGTGTCCTGTGCGGGGGCGGGCGCGGCCGGGAGCGCGGGCGGGGCGGGCCGCTCCGTCGGAGTCCGTACGGGGTCGGCGGTGAAGCGGCTGGATCCGTCCTGCTCCACCAGGAGCGGTACGACATAGCCGATGCGCTCGTCGTGGACCATGGCGTGCACGGCGTGGCCGCTGGCGAGGGCGATGCGCTGGAGGTGGGTCAGGACGACCTGCTGGATCTCCTCGCCGGGGGCCGCGGCGACGGGGACGCCGCCGATCGAGGCGCCGCCCGCGCCCGGGCCGGCGACGGGGACGTGCACGTCGATCGGCGCGGTCACGGGGGCCGCGGCGGCGGCATGTTTCTGTTCCCGCTTCTTCGCGCGGCTCAGTCGAGGCATCGCTTCCCTCACTCGCATGCGTCGGGGAACTGGTTCCGCTTCCCGGCGTCCAGGTCCCGGTCGTACAGGTCGTGCAAGTCGTGCAAGTCATACAGGTGGTACAGGTAGTACAGGTCAGATACGTCGTACCCGTACTCTCGAGTCTCTCCGGCCGCGCGCGGTGCGGACGTCACCGTGACGTCACAGACTCGTTCCAGGACCTTGTGCCACGTCACAGCGTTCTCATGCCTGGCTCGAAGATCGATGGCGTGACGAGGGAGGAGTGCGGGCATGCGGACTGACATGCACGTACAGCAGGGGCCGCCGCAGCCGGGCCCGGAGATCTGGATCCGCGGGCCGGTCGCCCTTCCGGAGGAACCGCCGCCGCCCTCCCCGGCCGCCGCCACACCCCGGCGTTTCTCCTGGGTCGGCGTGCACGGCGGGGCCGGGGTCTCCACCCTCGCCTCGGTCTACGGCGGCCACGACTGCGGACGCGACTGGCCCGGCCCCGCCGATCCACCGTCGGTACTGCTGGTGGCCCGCACTCATGCGGCGGGGCTGGCCGCGGCGCTGGGCGCCCTGGAGGTCTTCCGGCGCGGGGAGGCGCCGCACGGCCTCGATCTCGACGCCGTGGTCCTGGTCGCGGACGCCCCGGGCCGCCTGCCGCGACCGCTCGCCGAGCGCGCCAAGGTCATCGAGTCGGTGATCGACGTGTACCGCGTGCCATGGGTGCCGGCCTGGCGGCTCGGCGATCTGACCGGCCGGCCGCCCAAGGAGACGGCGGCGCTGGCACGGCTGACGGGGCTCGTTCGCTGAGCGGGACGGCGGGCCCCCGGACAATCACCCCATGACCACCACACCCGCCCCCCTCACACCCTCGGCAGCGGACATCGCCGCAGCCGTACGCGCCCGGACCCTCCGCGCCGTCGATGTCGTCGCGGCGGCCCTCGACCGGATCGAGCGAACGGACCCCACCCTGTCCGCCTTCATCGAGGTGTGGACGGAGGAGGCCCTGCGGCGGGCCGCCGACGTGGACGCGCGGGTCGGCGCGGGCGAGCGGCTGCCGCTGGCCGGGGTGCCGATCGGGGTCAAGGGTCGGCGAGGGCTGCGCACCGCGGGCCCCCTGCTCGCGGCGGGATGCGTGCCGGTGGGGGCGACGTCCGTGCCGGGACCGGGAACCGTCTGGCAGACCTGGGGACTCGGCCGACACGGCCGCACGGTCAACCCCTGGCGCCACGACCGCACGCCGGGCGGCTCCTCGGCCGGTTCCGCGGCGGCCGTGGCGGCGGGCCTGGTGCCGCTGGCGACCGGGAACGACGGGGCCGGCTCGGTGCGCATTCCCGCCGCGTGGTGCGGGGTCGTCGGGCTGAAGGTGGGCAATGGACGGTTGCCCACGACCGACCGCACCGGGCTCATGGCGCCGGGCGTGCTCACTCGGTGCGCGGCGGACGCGGCGGCGTACTGGAGGGTGGTGGCCGGGGACGGGACGGCATCGGACGCGGACGGCGACCGTGAGCCCATCGCCCCCTACGACCCCCCTGCCGCCGTATGGTCCCCCGATCTCGGCTTCGACTCCCCCGACCCGGACGTCGTCGCCGTCGCCCACGCCGCCGCGGCACGGCTCGCCGAGGCCGGCGTGATCCGGTCCGTGCGTCCACGCGCCCCGCTCCGCCTCGACGATCCGGCCCCGGCCTGGCTGGCCCTGCGGGCGGCCCCGGACGCGGAACCCACTCCCGCGGTCCACCGCATCCGGGCCACGAACGACGACCGCCTGGCCGCCCTCTTCGCCGATGCCCGACTGCTGCTGACGCCGACCGCACCCACCCCACCGCACGGCCACGACGGGCCCGGCGACCGCTACTCCACTGCGCTCACCTGGGCGTTCAATCTGAGCGGGCATCCGGCGATCAGCATCCCGGCGGGCTTCGGGCCGGACGGCTGCCCGGTCGGGCTGCAGTTGGTGGCGGCGCACGGCGAGGAGTCGCTGCTGCTCACCGTGGCCGCGGCGGCGGAGCGGAATATCGGGCCCGGCACACGTGGTTAGTTGCCGTACGCCGATCCATTCGGCTCACCCGGTGACGGTCGACTGTTGGGGGATCCATGACCACCCGCCGCTTCCTGTTCGTCCTCGGCAGCAGCCGACCCGACGGCAACACCGAACTGCTCGCCCGCAGAGCCGCCGAGCAGCTGCCCGAGGACATCGAACAGCGGTGGATCGACCTGGCCGAGCATCCGCTGCCCGACTTCGAGGACCTCCGGCACGACAGCGACCATGTGCGCCCGACGCAGGGGAACGTCGCCCTGCTGCTGGACGCCACCCTCGCGGCCACGGACGTCGTGATCGCCTCGCCGCTGTACTGGTACTCGGTGTCCGCCCACGTCAAGCGCTACCTCGACCACTGGTCGGGCTGGCTGCGCACCCCGGGTGCCGACTTCAAGGCGACCATGGCCGGGCGCACCCTGTGGGGCGTCACCGCGCTCGCGCACGAGGAGCAGGAGGTCGCCGACCCGCTGGTCGGGACGCTCAGCAACTCCGCCGCGTACCTCGGGATGCGCTTCGGCGGGGTCCTGCTGGGCAACGGCAGCAAGCCCGGCGATGTACTGGCCGACTGCGAGGCCCTGACCAGGGCGAAGACATTCTTCGAGCAGGATGCCCCGCTCGCGCGCTTCCCGTACGAGGCGGCCTGACGCCGACGGCACGGTGGCCTTGCGGCCCTGTTGCCCTACGCCGTGATGTCCTTCGCCGTGAACCTCGCCCATGCCGCCGAGCCGAACACGGCCGCGTAGAGGCCCTGGATGCCGAGGTTCTTGATCAGGTCGTCCCAGTAGACGGGTTCGCGCATGAGGTCGGCGAAGGACAGCCAGTAGTGGGAGAAGAAGTACGGCTGGAGCGCGTGGAGCTGGGGTATCTGGTCGAGGATCTGGACGGTGATCAGCAGGCCCACCGTCGTCGCCATCGCCGCGATGCCGCTGTTGGTCAGCGTCGACACGAACAGACCGAGCGCCGCCACCCCGATGAGTGACGCGGCGACGACCAGGGCGATCAGCAGGGCTCTGCCCAGCCCTTCCGCGAAGCTGATCCGGGTGCCGGAGATGGTCGTCAGATCGCCCAGCGGGAAGAGCAGCGCGCCGACCGTGAGCGCCGAGACCGCGACGACCAGAGTGGCGACCAGGCAGAAGGTCATCGTGGTCGCGTACTTGGTGAGGAGCAGGCGGGTGCGTCCGGCGGGGGCGACCAGGAGATAGCGCAGGGTGCCGGAGTTGGCCTCGCCGGCTATCGCGTCGCCCGCGATGACGCCGATCGCCATCGGCAGGAAGAACGGGAGTGTCGCGGCCAGCGCGGTGAAGACCAGGAACAGGCCGTTGTTGGTGATCTGCGAGATGAACGCGGGACCGCCACCCTGCGGGCCACCGCCGCCACCCGAGCCGTCGCCGGTCTCGATCTTCACGGCGATCCCGACCAGGATCGGCACGGCGGCGAGCACCGCGAGCAGCGCCAGGGTGCGCCAGCGCCGGAAGGTGGTGAGCAGCTCGCTGCGAAAGAGGCCGAAGGTCCACAAGGGGCTGGGCTTCCGGGCCCGCGCGATGCCACCTCCGATTTGGCCGCCCCCCTGCTGGATGACCTCAGCCCGCGACATCGAACCCCTCCCCCGTAAGTGCCACGAACGCGTCCTCCAGAGAGGCCCGTTCGACACCGAAGCCCCGGACCCGGACTCCGGCGGTCACCAACGCCACGTTGACGTCCGCGAGATCACGCTCCGGAGGCTCCGCGGTCACCCGGTCCTCGGTGATGACGACATCCCCGGCACCCTGCTCCTTCAGCACCCGCGCCGCGTCCACGGTGTCGGGCGTGGTCACGATCAGCCGACCGCGCGTCCCCGCCGCCAGCTCCGCCACCGCGCCCTGGGTGATCAGCCGGCCCTGGGCCATCACCGCCGCGTGTGTGCAGACCTGCTCGATCTCGTCGAGGAGGTGGGAGGAGAGGAAGACGGTCGTGCCGTCGGAGGCCAACTCCCGGATCAGGGACCGGATCTCGCGCATGCCCTGCGGATCGAGACCGTTGGTCGGCTCGTCGAGCACCAGCAGTCTGCGCGGCTGGAGCAGCGCGGCCGCGAGTCCCAGCCGCTGCTTCATGCCGAGCGAGTACGCCTTGGCCTTCTTGCCAGAGGCGGCCGCCAGGCCCACCCGGTCCAGCGCGGCGGCGACGCGGGTGCGCCGGGTGCGTGGATCGGCGGTCGGGTCGGCGGCGTCGTAGCGGAGGAGGTTGTCGCGGCCGGAGAGGAAGCCGTACAGGGCGGGGCCCTCGATGAGCGCACCGACATGCGGCAGGACGGCGCGCGCAGCCTTGGGCATGGGCCGGCCGAGCACGCGCGCGGTGCCGGAGGTGGGCTCGATCAGCCCCATCAACATGCGGATGGTGGTGGTCTTGCCCGAGCCGTTCGGCCCGAGGAACCCGAAGACGCTGCCCGCCGGGACGCTCAGCTCAAGCCCGTCCACAGCGAGCTGCCCACCGCGGTAGCGCTTGGTGAGCGCATGGGTCGCGATCACCGTGCCGTCATCACCACCGACGTGCCCGGAGTGGGCGGTCGGGGTGACGGGGGTGGCCGGGGCGGCCTGTGCGGCCACCCCGGCGTCGTCCGCCACGCCCCGATCGGCCCGAGTGACCTCGTCGGTCCCCCCAGTGGGCGGTTCCTCCATCGGCTTCTCGGGCTCCTCGGTTCGTCGTACGGGTGCGTGCGGTGCGGCGGTCGGCTACGGGTTACTTCGCGGAGTTGGCCGCCTTCACGAGGGCGTCCTTGTCGACGGCGCCCACGTAGACCTTGCCGTCGTCCGTCATCAGGGCGTTGATCAGGCGGGTCTTGAAGACCGTGCCCGAACCGAACTTGCCGGTGACCTTGTCGCCCAGGGAGTCGAGGAAGCCGCCCATGTCGCCGCCGACCTCGGAGCCGGAGGGCATGCCCTCGCCGCCGGTGTCGAAGACGGCCACGGAGTTCCAGCCCTCGCCTATGACCTCGGGACCGCCCTCGGCGGCCTTGCCCGACCCGCCCTCGGGCTTCGCCCCGCCGAGCTCCTTCTCGAACTCCTTGCGGAACTCGTCCTCGGACTTCGCCGAGCCCGAGCCGTGCTCCCCGGCGGCGCCCTCCATCGCGCCCTCCTCGGTGACCTTCGCACCCTTGGGCGGGGTGAAGTCGAAGGTCGAGGCGGAAGGCTTGGCGAAGCTGACCTGGGTGAAGCCCGCGTCGATCACGGCCGCGCCGCCACTGGACGGTGTCAGCGTGAACTTCAGCGGCATACCGGTCTCGGCGTCCACGGCCACGGTGATCGCGCCGACCGTGGTCCCGGACTGCTTCGGCTTGATGAGCAGCCGGTAGGCGTCCCGGCCCGCGACCTGTGCCGTGCCGTCGACACGGACGGCCGTGGTGTCGTCGACCGACTTGAGGGCTTCCTCGGCGAAGTCCTTAGGCGTGGCCGGAACCTCTTCGGGCTTGCCCTTCTCGGCCTTCGCCTCGTCGCCGGTGGCGTGGAAGACCTCGTTCGACTTGCTGTCGTAGCCCCAGATGTCTTTGCCGTTGTGGATGAGGCTGTACTCGGAGGCGTTCTCCAGGAGGGAGAGCTTCTGCTTGTTCTCGCCGTCGACGGCGAGGCGCAGCGTGTGTGTGCCGGACGCCAGCTCGGTGAGCTTGGCCGACGGGTCGGCGGACGATCCGTCACCCGACCCCGACGGCATGGCGCCGGAGGCGAGGCTCGACTCGAGACCGCCCAGGTCGGGCAGTCCCAGATCCGTGGTGATCTTGAAGGTGCCGGACAGCTGCTGCACGTCCGACTTCGCGATCTTCTCGATGAGTTGCTGCGCGGTGATGTCCGGCAGGTCGGGGTCGCCGGAGTCGGCGATCGCCGGGACGAGCCCGATGGTCGCCGCCGCGATGCCCACGACCGCGACCGGAACGACGTACCGCGCGGCCTTGCGACGGCCCGCGCGCAGGTCGTCGGCCTCCCCTGCGGTCGTGCTGTCCTCGGATTCGTACGGTGCCATGTGTGCCTTACCTCCGTCGTCGGCGGCGGCCGTTCGTCTCTTTCCTCGCCCGCGAGTCCTAAGACCCCGCACTCGCCCACCCCGTAGCCGCCATTCTCACCCGAATCGGTGAGGAGTGGTGTTCTCGTGGTCTCCATCTGACCAAATCGGCCAGCGAGATTCGTCAACCTTCGGAGCCAACTCCGCGTACACCTGCGGTATGACACGGAGCGGCGGCGCCTCCCCCGACCCGTAGGGGTCGATGCGGGAAGACGCCGCCGGTGTGCGCCGTGCCGAGCCGTGGATCAGCCGAGGATCAGCCGTTGAGGAACACGTAGTCGGCCTGGTACGGCACTCCGACGATCGCGCCGGGCGTGCAGGACCCGGCCGGGGCCACGCCGCCGACGGTGTTGAGCCGCAGGATCTCGGCGGTGTCGGCGAGCAGGCCGTGGTGCTTGCCGGACCGAGTGGCCTTCAGGTCGAGCTCGGGAATGTTCTTGTCGCCGTTCGGGGTCTTGGAGATGACGGAGCCGGTCACGGCGCTGCCGTCCCGCGCGATCCACTGCGGCGTACCGGAGTTGGGCGCCACGAAGGAGTGCGCGATACGTCCGCCCAGCACGGCGCTGACGTCCCGCTGGGCGAAGGCGTACCCGCCGCCCTCGGCCGGCTTGCACTCGTAGATCTGCTTGCCCTTGATGACGGACGCCTGGAAGTTGTCGAGCGCGTCCCGGAAGTCGAACTCGGCGACGGTGACCTTGTGGAGCTGGCCTCGCACCGCACCGCCCGGGAACTCGGCGGTGTGGAGGTTGGCGTAGAACGAACTCGGGTCGGTCTTCAGGGCGTTGAGCAGAGCGGGGTCCTTCACCTTGACGCTGCCGGTGACGCTGTGGCCGCTGCCCTTGCTCTTGCCTAGGAGGCCGCCGAAGTCGACCTTGATGCCGCCGTTGGTGCCCTTGGCGCCCTGGTGGATGTGGAGGGCGGTCGGCTTGCCGGTGCCGCGCCAGGTGACGGCGACGGAGACCTTGTCGCCCTTGACCTTCACGAACTGCAGGGCGGCACCGTCCTTGTCGCCGACCGCGGGTCCGCCCTCGACGGGCACCTCGTTCGCACCGCGAAGACTTGCGGCGAGGACGGTGCCCCCGGTGCCGCCGCTGAGGGCACCGCTCTGGCTCACGATCCCCTGTGTGTCGCCCCCGGCGTGACCCGCGTGGTCGGCGCGGTCCCCTCCTGCGGCGAAGGCGGGAATCACCGCGGCGGCGACACCACCGGCGGCGGCCACCGCGACAGCGGTGACGATCAGGCTCTTACGGCGCTTGGAGAACGTCGTCTTCATACCCATGATTCTGTTTTCTCCCCGTAATGCAGCCGACGCCCCCTGCGTCAGCTTCTGGGCATGAATACGGAGGGGATCTTAGTTTGGACTCAGTCCAGGCTTGTGAGCTGCGTCACAAAGGTGGGTGTGACCGTCTCAGGTCGCCCGGCGCCTAACCGGCCCGATGCACCACCGCGTCGCACAGCTCCATCAGCGCGGCCTTGGCGTCCATGTCCGGCAGCGGTGCGAGCGCGGCCCGCGCATCCTCCGCATACCGCACGGTGTCCCGCCGGGCCTGCTCCAGCGCCGGATGCACCCGGAGCTGAGCCACCGCTTCCGCGAGCCGCGCGTCGTCACTCAGATCGGAGTCCAGCAGCTCGCACAGCGCGATGTCCTCCGCGAGCCCCAGCCGCTCGGCCCGCTCGCGCAACCGCAGCACGGGCAGCGTCGGAATGCCTTCCCGCAGGTCCGTCCCCGGCGTCTTCCCGGACTCATGGGAGTCGCTCGCGATGTCCAGGACGTCGTCCGCCAGCTGGAAGGCGACCCCGAGCCGCTCCCCGTACTGGGTCAGCACATCGACGACCGTCTCGTCGGCGCCCGACATCATCGCCCCGAACCGGCACGACACCGCCACCAGCGACCCGGTCTTCCCGCTGAGCACATCCAGGTAGTGCTCGACGGGATCCCGCCCGTCCTGCGGGCCCGCGGTCTCCAGGATCTGCCCGGTGACCAGCCGCTCGAACGCCTCGGCCTGCACCCGCACCGCCTCGGGCCCGAGGTCGGCCAGTATGTGCGAGGCCCGGGCGAAGAGGAAGTCGCCGGTCAGTACGGCAACCGAGTTCCCCCAGCGGGTGTTCGCGCTCTCGACACCTCGCCGTACGGCCGCCACGTCCATCACATCGTCGTGGTACAGCGTCGCCAGATGGGTGAGCTCGACCACCACCGCCGACGGGACGACCCCCGGCGCGTACGGGTCCCCGAACTGCGCCGTGAGCATCACGAGCAGCGGCCGGAACCGCTTCCCACCCGCCCGCACCAGATGCTGGGCAGCCTCGGTGATGAAGGGGACCTCACTCTTGGTGGCTTCGAGCAATCCCTCCTCGACAGCCGCCATTCCGGCCTGGACATCGGCTTCCAGAGCCTGGTCCCGCACGCTCAGCCCGAACGGCCCGACGACGGTCACGAGGGGTCTCCTGTCTGCTGGTGTCTACTGGCGGTTACACGGTTTGTCGATAGGTCGCTGCCATCACTCAAGTCAGCGTATCCGGTCACGTTTCGATCACCGATGCCGCCCACCCGTCCACCACGGGCTGTATCGGATCACGACCGGTATTTTTTTGATCACCTGATAAGGCCGGATAAGTATCGCCTTATAGGGAAGTGCCGGTCTATTTCCCGAACCGGAGTCGCCATCGAGCCCGAGTGTCGAGCCGGGCAGCCGGCCACCCCCGTCACCCATCTGGCCGCCCGCGACCGCTACGCCGCCACCGGGTCCGCCATGACCGGGCCCACCACCCGGCCCGCCGTGACGCCCGTGCCGCACCGGCCGCGCCACGCGATGCGCCCGGCCCGTCGCCCGGACGGGGATCCCACTCATGCGCGCCCTCCAGATCGCCACGATCCGCTCGATGAGCGACCGCAATGACAACGACGTGCGGCACATGAGAGGTTCCACCCCGCGACGAAGAGGCTCATTTCCATCTGACACGGGAAAAACGGACTCCACGGACAGCCAGTTAAAGGCGAGTTGGAGTCATTGCCCGAATTGCCACTCTTGTGATCGCCAGTGAATTGGGTCACTTACGCCCGATCAGGGAACCGATCGGACACACCCCCTTCTCCCCTTGCGCCGAACGCGAGTTGAGGCTTGGCAACAGCAAAGGATCAAGCGCCCCATTCGCCTCAGACCATGGTCAACCGGCACGTCAGCGGCCCACGGCACTTGTTCCGGACATGTGCTCTCGCATACGTTCCCGCTCGTCGGGCGGACGCCTAATCCTGCCGCCGCCCGAGTCATCCCCGACGTAACTCACACACGCGCGGCAGGAGCGGGGGACCCAGGTAAGTCGCCGGACCGAACGCTGCCTTGATGGCACGCCGGACCGGCTTGGGGTGAAGGCGCGCCGTCGCAGGACGGCGCGGCCGGGCATCTCCCGCCCGAACCCGACAGCTCACCTCGCAGGCGCCGGAGAGGAACAGCGCCATGTCCCGAGGCAAGCACCGCCGCCCCCGCACCAACCCGCTCACCCGCCGCGTCGCCATCGCCAGCACCGGCACCGCCGCACTCGCCCTCCCCCTTCTGAGCGCGACGACCGCGAGCGCCGCGGAGCCCACCGCGGTCAAGTCCGGATCCATCACGTACACCACCAAGAAGGGCGACACCCTCTACGGCATCGCCGACCGCTACGACGCCCAGGGCGGCTGGAAGCAGCTCTACAAGGACAACCGCAAGGCCATCGGCGACGACCCGCGGCTGATCCACCCGGGCCTCGACCTGGAGGTCCGGGCGACGAAGAAGGCGAGCACCGCCGACAAGGCCTCCGCGCCCGCCAAGAAGTCCGGCGTCGCCAAGGCCACCCAGGCCTCCGTGAAGTCCTTCCCGAACAACCTCGACGGCTGGATCCGCAACGCGCTGGACATCATGGCGCAGAACGGAATCCCCGGGTCGTACGAGGGCATTCAACGCAACATCATGCGCGAGTCCTCCGGCAACCCGCTGGCCATGAACAACTGGGACTCCAACGCCGCCGCGGGCACCCCCTCCAAGGGCCTCCTCCAGGTCATCGACCCCACCTTCGCGACGTACCACGTGCCGGGGACGGTGTACGACCCCTTCGACCCGGTCGCGAACATCGTGGCCGCGTGCAACTACGCGGCCGCGCGTTACGGCTCGATCGACAACGTGAACGGCCCGTACTAGGCAGATCTCCGGCCCATCTCCGACCCACCTATGGCCCATATCCACCCAAATAGCACCTATTGAATCTATTGGGCGGAATCAACCAGACTGCCCGTGAACAGTCTCTCGAGGACGACGGCGATGCCGTCGTCCTCGTTCGAGAGGGTGACCTCGTCGGCGATCGCCTTGAGTTCGGGATGCGCGTTGGCCATCGCCACACTTCGGGCGGCCCAGTCGAACATCGGGATGTCATTGGGCATGTCACCGAAGGCGATGGTCTCGCGCGGACCGAGCCCGAGATGCTCGGCGGCGAGCGCGAGACCGGTCGCCTTGGTGATACCGCATGGCTGGAGTTCGACGGTGCCGGGCCCCGACATGGTGACCGTCGCGAGGGAACCGACCACCGAACGCGCCGTCGCCGCCAACTCGTCGTCGGAAAGGCTGGGATGGCGCAGCAGCACCTTGCTGATCGGCTCGCCCCACAGGTCGTCGCGGCGCATCACGCGCACGGCGGGCAGCGTGGGGTGCGGCATCCGATACCCGGGCTCGATGAGCGTGAGCCCGTCGACACCGTCCTGGTCGACGGCCGCGTACACCTCCCCCACCTCGGCCTCGATCTTGCCGAGGGCGGTCTCCGCCAGCTCCTGGTCCAGCGTGACCGACCACAGCAGACGGTCCGCGCCGGCGTCGTACAACTGCGCGCCCTGTCCGCACACCGCGAGCCCCGTGCTGCCCAGGTCGTCGAGCAACGGCCGCACTCTGGGCGCCGGCCGGCCCGTCACGACGAGGTGCTGGGCACCGGCCGCCGCCACCCGCGCGAGCGCGTCGAGGGTCCGGTCGGAGAGCGTGTCGTCACCGCGGAGCAGGGTCCCGTCCAGGTCAGTGGCGATGAGTGAATATGCGATGGGTGGGGCCATGATCAGAGAATACGGACAGGACGCCCCATCGACTCGACCCGAACCGGACGGCTGCTGTGTTCACATCTGTTGACACCTGTTCCGGTTCCGCTTCTGACTCCACGCGTACAACTTCCTTTCACTTGTTGTGATTTCACCGCCACGCGGGGCTAGGGGACTCTCCCGCCGTGATGTCACCATCGCCGGTCCCACCCCACCCTCGCCGACCTGGTGATTCGCCGTACTCGGCCACTCGGGCTCCGCACTGCCCAAGACCGGCGACTCACCCGTAACGTGTGGCCCGACCACATGGCATACGGAGCGGATGAGAGTGAGGCAGCACCCCATGCCCCCCTTCGATCTCCCCGAGGGCGACCCCTTCGGCACGCACAACCTTCCGTACGGCGTCTTCTCCCTTCCCGGCGCGGACTCCGCACGACGGGTCGGCGTCCGGCTCGGCGACCACGTCCTCGACGCGGGCAAGGCGGCCTACGCGCTCGGCTCGCCGTACGCCCCACTGCTCGCCCAGGACTCTCTGAACCCCCTGCTCGCCGCGGGCCGCACCACCTGGTCGGACGTCCGGCGCGCGCTGACGGCCTGGGTGACGGTGCCGGCGCACCAGGAGGCCGTCCGTGACCTCCTGCACCCCCTGTCCTCGGTGACGCTGCACCTCCCCTTCGAGGTCGCCGACTACGTCGACTTCTACGCCTCGGAGAACCACGCCCGGAACGTCGGCCAGATCTTCCGCCCCGACGCCGCGGACTCCCTCACCCCCAACTGGAAGCACCTGCCCATCGGTTACCACGGCCGCTCCGGCACGGTCGTGGTGTCGGGCACGGACGTCGTACGCCCGTCGGGCCAGCGCAAGGCCCCCACGGACCCGGCACCGGTCTTCGGCCCGTCGGTCCGCCTGGACATCGAGGCCGAGGTCGGCTTCGTCGTCGGGACGCCTTCGCGGATGGGCGAGCCGGTGGCGCTGGGCGACTATCGCGAGCACGTTTTCGGGCTCTGCCTGCTCAACGACTGGTCGGCACGCGACATCCAGGCCTGGGAGTACGTCCCCCTCGGCCCGTTCCTCGGCAAGTCCTTCACCACGTCGGTGTCGGCGTGGATCACCCCGCTGGACGCCCTGGAGGAGGCACGGGTGGCACCGCCGCAGCGCACGCACCCCCTGCTGCCGTACCTGGACGACTCCGGCTCCGAGACCGAACCCGGCGGCTACGACCTGCGTATCTCGGTCGCCGTCAACGGCCACGTGGCCTCCGAGCCGCCCTTCTCCACCATGTACTGGACCGCCGCCCAGCAACTCGCCCATATGACGGTGAACGGCGCCTCCCTGCGCACCGGCGATCTGTATGGCTCCGGCACGGTCAGCGGTCCCACGGAACGCGAGCGCGGCTCACTGCTGGAGCTGACCTGGAACGGCCGGGACGCCCTTGAACTCCCCGACGGCAAGCGGACGTTCCTGGAGAACGGCGATGTGGTGACGCTGTCCGCCTGGGCACCGGGTCCCGGCGGCGTACGGGTCGGACTGGGCGAGGTCACGGGGCGGATCGTGGCCGGGTGACACCGGGATTCCGGCCAACTGGCGGCTTTCCCGGGGTGGTTCGCGATGCGCCGCGGTTTCCGGGCAAATCGAGGGCCACGTGCGTGGTCACGTGGAAAGTCGCGTAGAAGGTCGGCCACGACAGGGCATTCGGCGAGTCTTTCCCCCTGACTCATCCGGCCGTCACCGTCATACTGGCTGGCGGTGGGAAGCGCGCCCCAACCGGCGTTCGCGTCCCACCGCCCCGTACGGCCACTCCCGCACCCGCCCTGTCCAGGATCCGGAGACCATGGCATGACCGTCTGCCTGCTCCTGCTGAGCATCGTCGCCCTGACGGCCGCCCTGCCCGTCCCCCGCGCGCTGACCCGGGCCACCTGGGCGGAACGGGAACCCGTGGTCGCGCTCTGGGTCTGGCAGTGCCTGGTCGCCACCGTCCTGCTGTGCTGCCTGACGGCGCTGGCCCTGGGCACCGCCGCCGTCTTCGGCACGGTACGCGCCCAGCTCTTCGCCCCGGCTCCGCCGTCGGTGACGGAGGCGTACGACCTCTCGGCCACGCCCGCCTGGGCGGCCGCCCTCACCCTGCTGCTGGCCTGCGGTGCCGCCTGGACGACCGCGATGCTGGCCCGCGAGCTCTCCGAGGCGCGCCGGCGGCGCGGCCAGGCCAGGGCCCACCTGCGCGAACGCGCCCCCGATCTGCCGGCGGGCCTGGGCTCGGGGCGCGGCCCGCTGCTGGTGCTGGAGGACGAGTACCCGGACGCCTGGTGGATGCCGGGCAACCCTTCGCAGCTGATCGTCACCACGGGCGCCCTGCACCGCCTGACCGACCACCAGCTCGACGCCGTCCTCACCCATGAGCGTGGCCATGCCCGTGCCCGCCACGACTGGCTGCTGCACCTGTCCACCGCGCTTGCCACCGGATTCCCCCGCATCCCGTTGTTCGCCCATTTCTGCGACCAGACCCACCGCCTGGTCGAACTCGCCGCCGACGACACGGCCTCCCGCCGCTGCGGTCACCTGACGACGGCCCTGGCCCTGATCGAGCTCAACCAGCACCGAGGCGTCCTGTCCTGCGCCTCCACCCACCGCCTCCTGGGCGAACGCGTCAACCGCCTCCTCCAGCCGCCACCACGCCTGGACCGCCGCCGCCGCGCCCTCACGACGACACTGGCCACACTGGTGCCGCTGCTCCCCCTGCTGATCACCTTCGCCCCCGGACTGACGGCCCTGACGTGACCGCCGGACCGGGTCCGCTGAGCTGAGAAGCCTCGTCCCGGCGCCGTAGCCCCCCCGGCCCTAGGCCCAGTCCTCCGGCTCCGGCTCCGCCTCCATCTCGGGCCAGTCGTCCGCCCCCTGATCGGCCCCGGGAGCCGCGTCGCCCGCCGCCCCGGCATCGGCCCCGCCCCGCACCGAGGCCAGCACTTCGAGCACGCCCTCCCCGTAGGTGGCCAGCTTCTTCTCCCCGACCCCGCTGACGCCCCCGAGCTCCCGCACGGACGCGGGCCACACCGTCAAGATCTCCCGCAACGTCGCGTCATGGAAGATCACATACGCCGGAACCCCCTGCTCCCGAGCCTGCTCGGCACGCCACGCCCGCAGTGCCTCGAAGGCCGGCGCCAGCTCCTCCGGCAGCTCGGCCACCGCGGCCTTGGCCTTGCGCTCCCCGCGCCCGGAGCCCGCGGACCCCGACCGTGAGGTCGCCGGCTTCTTCGGCTCCTTGCGCAGCGGCACCTCCCGCTCGCGCCGCAGCACCGACCCGCTGGCCTCGGTCAGCACGAGCGTGCCGTACTCCCCCTCGACCGCGAGCAGGCCCTGCGCCAGCAACTGCCGGATGACGCCCCGCCATTCGCCCTCGCTCAGCTCCTCGCCGATGCCGAACACGGACAGCTGATCGTGGTCGAACTGGATCACCTTGCCCGTGCGCTTGCCCAGCAGGATGTCGACGATCTGCAGCGCGCCGAACTTCTGCCCGCGCTCCCGCTGGAGCCGCACCACGGTCGACAGCACCTTCTGTGCCGCGACGGTGCCATCCATGGTCTCCGGCGGTGTCAGACAGGTGTCGCAGTTGCCGCAGCCCACCGGATCGGGGTCCTGGCCGAAGTAGGCGAGCAGCTGACCGCGCCGGCACTGGGCGGTCTCGCACAGCGCCAGCATCGAGTCCAGATGGGAGGCGGCCCGGCGCCGGAACGCCTCGTCGCCCTCGCCCGACTGGATCAGCTTGCGCTGCTGTATGACGTCGTTGAGTCCGTAGGCCATCCAGGCCGTGGAGGGCAGACCGTCACGTCCCGCGCGGCCGGTCTCCTGGTAGTAGCCCTCGACCGACTTGGGCAGATCGAGGTGGGCGACGAAGCGCACATCCGGCTTGTCGATGCCCATCCCGAAGGCGATGGTCGCCACGACGACCAGGCCCTCCTCCCGCAGGAACCGGGACTGGTGCGCCGCGCGCGTGCCCGCGTCCAGCCCCGCGTGGTACGGCACCGCCTCGACGCCGTTGCGGGTCAGGAACTCGGCCGTGGCCTCCACGGACTTGCGGGACAGGCAGTACACGATGCCCGCGTCGCCCGCGTGCTCGTCCCTCAGGAAGCTCAGCAGCTGCTTCTTCGGGTCCGCCTTGGGCACGATGCGGTACTGGATGTTGGGCCGGTCGAAGCTCGCCACGAAATGCCGGGCCGTCGGCATACCGAGCCGCTGGGTGATCTCCTGGTGCGTCGCACGGGTGGCCGTCGCCGTGAGCGCGATCCTCGGCACGTCCGGCCAGCGCTCGCCGAGCAGCGACAGGGCGAGGTAGTCGGGCCGGAAGTCATGGCCCCACTGCGACACACAGTGCGCCTCGTCGATCGCGAACACGGCGATCTTGCCGCGCGACAGCAGATCCAACGTGGAATCGAGCCGCAGCCGCTCCGGCGCGAGATAGAGCAGATCCAGCTCACCGGCCAGGAACTCCGCCTCCACGATCCGACGCTCGTCGAAGTCCTGCGTGGAATTGACGAACCCGGCACGCACACCCGCCGCCCGCAGCGCGTCCACCTGGTCCTGCATCAGCGCGATGAGGGGGGAGACGACGATGCCCGTACCCGGTCTGACCAGGGACGGAATCTGGTAGCACAGCGACTTTCCACCACCGGTCGGCATGAGCACGACGGCATCGCCGCCCGCCACCACATGCTCGATGACGGCTTCCTGCTCACCCCGGAAGGCTTCGTATCCGAAGACCCGGTGCAGCGCGGCCAGCGCCTCACTGCCGCCGGTCTGCGCCGTCTCGGTCACCGCTGGCATCTCCCTGATCCCACCCGTCGCACCCATCGCCATGTCCCCCGTACGTCGTCCCTCGACCACTGCCTCCACGATAGGGGCCAGGACCGACAGCGCCGGAGTTATCCACAGGCTCATCCGCCGCATGACAGCGGCCCGGCCTCCCTCCGAGGGAAACCGGGCCGCTGCCGAGCGGACGAGCGTCGCGTCAGCGCACGAACACTCCCGCCTGATTCGCCAGATCCAGGAAGTACTGCGGCGCCACACCCAGCACCAGCGTGACCGCCACGCCCACCCCGATCGCCGTCATCGTCAGCGGCGACGGCACGGCGACCGTCGGCCCCTCCGGCTTCGGCTCGCTGAAGAACATCAGGACGATGACGCGGATGTAGAAGAACGCCGCGATCGCGGACGAGATCACACCGACCACCACCAGCGGGCCGGCCCCGCCCTCCGCCGCCGCCTTGAACACGGCGAACTTCCCGGCGAAGCCGGAGGTCAGCGGAATGCCCGCGAAGGCCAGCAGGAACACCGCGAACACCGCCGCGACCAGCGGCGAACGGCGGCCCAGACCGGCCCACTTGGACAGGTGCGTCGCCTCGCCACCGGCATCGCGCACCAGCGTGACCACGGCGAACGCCCCGATCGTCACGAACGAGTACGCGGCCAGGTAGAAGAGGACGGACGACACCCCGTCCGGCGTGGTCGCGATGACACCCGCGAGGATGAATCCCGCGTGCGCGATCGACGAGTACGCCAGCAGCCGCTTGATGTCGGTCTGCGTGATCGCGACGATCGCACCGCCCAGCATGGTGACGATCGCGACGCCCCACATGACCGGCCGCCAGTCCCAGCGAAGGCCAGGCAGCACGACGTACAGGATGCGCAGCAGCGCACCGAACGCGGCCACCTTCGTCGCCGCCGCCATGAAGCCGGTGACCGGCGTCGGGGCGCCCTGGTAGACGTCCGGTGTCCACATGTGGAACGGCACAGCGCCGACCTTGAACAGCAGGCCCATCACGATCATCGCGGCGCCGACGAGCAGCAGCGCGTCGTTGCCCATCGTGTCCGCGAGCGCCGGGCTGACGTCCGGCACCGTGCCGTCGACGACCTGCGCGATCGTCGCGTACGACACGGAACCCGCGTACCCGTACAGCAGGGCGATGCCGAACAGGGTGAACGCGGAGGCGAAGGCTCCCAGCAGGAAGTACTTGACCGCGGCCTCCTGCGACATCAGCCGCTTGCGCCGGGCCAGCGCGCACATCAGGTACAGCGGGAGCGAGAGGACTTCCAGGGCGATGAACAGCGTCAGCAGATCGTTGGCCGCCGGGAAGATCAGCATGCCCGCGATGGCGAACAGCAGCAGCGGGAACACCTCGGTGGTGGTGAACCCGGCCTTCACCGCAGCCTTCTCGCTGTCGCTGCCCGGCACGGACGCGGCCTGCGCGGCGAAGGAGTCGACCCGGTTGCCGTGCGCCTCCGGATCGAGCCGCCGTTCGGCGAACGTGAAGAGGCCGACCAGGCCCGCCAGCAGGATCGTGCCCTGGAGGAACAGAGCGGGTCCGTCGACGGCGATCGCGCCCATCGCGGCGATGCCCGACTTGGTCGTGGCGTATCCGCCGGCTGCCAGCGCCACGACCGCGGCGAAGGCGGCGACGAGCGCCACGACGGAGACGAACACCTGGGCGTAGTAGCGCGCCTTGCGCGGCACGACCGCCTCGATCAGCACGCCGACGATCGCCGCACCGACAACGATCAAGGTGGGCGACAGCTGCCCGTACTCGATCTTCGGCGTGTCGATCTTCAAGATCGGGTCGGCCGCGTTTGTCCACAGGCTGTGGACGGCTGATGTGCTCACTTGGCCGCCTCCACCTCGGGCTGAGGATCCTTCTTATGGACGTCGGACATGGTCTGCTGGACCGCCGGGTTGACGATGTCCGTGATGGGCTTCGGGTAGACGCCCAGGAAGATCAGCAGTGCGATCAGCGGGGCGACGACCACGAGTTCACGCACCCTGAGGTCGGGCATCGCGGAGACCTCCGGCTTCACCGGACCCGTCATCGTCCGCTGGTAGAGGACGAGGACATAGAGCGCGGCGAGCACGATGCCGAAGGTGGCGATGATGCCGATCACCGGGTAGCGCGTGAACGTGCCGACCAGGACCAGGAACTCACTGACGAACGGCGCCAGTCCCGGCAGCGACAGCGTCGCGAGGCCACCGATCAGGAAGGTGCCGGCGAGCACCGGGGCGACCTTCTGCACACCGCCGTAGTCGGCGATGAGCCGCGAGCCGCGCCGGGAGATCAGGAAGCCGGCCACGAGCATCAACGCGGCCGTCGAGATCCCGTGGTTGACCATGTACAGCGTCGCGCCGGACTGGCCCTGGCTGGTCATCGCGAAGATGCCCATGATGATGAATCCGAAGTGCGAGATCGACGCGTACGCGATCAGGCGCTTCATGTCCCGCTGGCCGACCGCGAGCAGCGCCCCGTAGACGATGCTGATCAGCGCCAGGACGAGGATCGCGGGCGTCGCCCACTTGCTGGCCTCCGGGAACAGCTGGAGGCAGAAGCGGAGCATCGCGAAGGTGCCCACCTTGTCGACGACCGCGGTGATGAGGACGGCGACCGGAGCGGTGGCCTCCCCCATCGCGTTCGGCAGCCAGGTGTGCAGCGGCCACAGCGGCGCCTTCACCGCGAAGGCGAAGAAGAAGCCGAGGAACAGCCAGCGTTCGGTGTTGGTCGCCATGTCCAGCGTGCCGTTGGCACGGGCCTCGGCGATCGCCTGGAGGCTGAAGTTCCCGGCGACCACATACAGGCCGATCACCGCGGCCAGCATGATCAGACCGCCGACCAGGTTGTAGAGCAGGAACTTCACCGCGGCGTACGACCGTTGCGTCGACGCCGCCTTCTCGCCGTGCTCATGGGCACGGTCCCCGAAGCCGCCGATGAGGAAGTACATCGGGATGAGCATGGCTTCGAAGAAGATGTAGAAGAGGAAGACGTCGGTGGCCTCGAAGGAGATGATCACCATCGCCTCGACGGCCAGGATCAGGGCGAAGAAGCCCTGGGTGGGCCGCCACCGCTTGCTGCCGGTCTCCAGCGGGTCGGCGTCGTGCCAGCCCGCGAGGATGATGAACGGGATCAGCAGCGCCGTCAGCGCGATCAGCGCGACCGCGATGCCGTCCACGCCGAGTTCGTAGCGGACCCCGAACTCCGCGATCCAGGAGTGCGATTCGGTGAGCTGATAACGGTCGCCGTCCGGGTCGAAGCGGACCAGGACGGTGATCGCGAGGGCGAGTGTGCCGAGCGAGACGAGCAGCGCCAGCCATTTGGCGGCGGTGCGCTGCGCGGCCGGTACGGCGGCCGTGGCGATCGCCCCGATCGCCGGGAGCACCGCCGTGGCTGTCAGCAGAGGAAAGGACATCGGTATCAGACCGCCCTCATCAGCAGGGTCGCGGCGATGAGGATCGCCACACCTCCGAACATCGAGACCGCGTACGACCGCACGAAGCCGTTCTGGAGCCTGCGCATCCGTCCGGACAGGCCGCCGACCGAGGCCGCCGTGCCGTTGACGACGCCGTCGACCAGGGTGTGGTCGACGTACACCAGGGACCGCGTGAGGTGCTCGCCGCCACGGACGAGGACGACGTGGTTGAAGTCGTCCTGGTACAGGTCGCGCCGGGCGGCCCGGGTGAGCACCGACCCGCGCGGGGCGACGGCCGGGACCGGGCGGCGGCCGTACTGGCCATAGGCGATGGCGACGCCGATGACCATGCAGGCGACGGTGGCGCCGGTGATGACTCCCGCACTGAGCGGCGCGTGGCCGTGGTCGTGACCGGTGATGGGCTCCAGCCAGTGGATGAAGCTGCTCTGCCAGTTGAACAGGAAGCCTGCTGCCACCGACCCGACGGCCAGCACGATCATGGGGATCGTCATGACCTTGGGCGACTCGTGCGGGTGCGGTTCGTTGCCGTTCTCGTCCGGCTGCCAGCGCTTCTCGCCGAAGAAGGTCATCAGCATCACGCGCGTCATGTAGAACGCGGTGATCGCGGCGCCCAGCAGCGCGCAGCCGCCGAGGATCCAGCCCTCGGTGCCGCCCTTGGCGAACGCCGCCTCGATGATCTTGTCCTTGGAGAAGAAGCCGGACAGACCTGGGAAGCCGATGATCGCGAGGTAGCCGAGGCCGAACGTCACAAAGGTGACCGGCATGTACTTGCGCAGGCCGCCGTACTTGCGCATGTCGACCTCGTCGTTCATGCCGTGCATGACCGAGCCTGCGCCGAGGAACAGCCCGGCCTTGAAGAAGCCGTGCGTCACCAGGTGCATGATCGCGAAGACGTAGCCGATCGGGCCGAGGCCGGCGGCGAGGACCATGTAGCCGATCTGCGACATGGTCGATCCGGCGAGCGCCTTCTTGATGTCGTCCTTCGCGCAACCGACGATGGCACCGAAGAGGAGCGTGACGGCGCCGACGATCGTGACGACCAACTGTGCGTCGGGCGCCGCGTTGAAGATGGCGCCGGAGCGGACGATCAGGTAGACACCCGCGGTCACCATCGTCGCGGCGTGGATGAGGGCCGAGACCGGGGTCGGGCCCTCCATCGCGTCCCCGAGCCAGGACTGCAGCGGTACCTGGGCGGACTTGCCGCAGGCGGCGAGCAGCAGCATCAGGCCGATCGCGGTGAGTTTGCCCTCGCTCGCGTCCCCGACCATGCCGGGCTCTCCCTCGCCGCCGAGCAGCGGCCCGAAGGCGAAGGTGCCGAACCACAGGAACATCAGCATGATCGCGATGGACAGGCCCATGTCGCCGACGCGGTTGACCAGGAAGGCCTTCTTCGCGGCGGTGGCGGCGCTGGGCTTGTGCTGCCAGAAGCCGATCAGCAGGTACGAGGCGAGACCGACGCCCTCCCAGCCGACGTACAGCAGCAGGTAGTTGTCGGCGAGGACGAGCAGCAGCATCGCCGCGAGGAACAGGTTCAGATAGCCGAAGAAGCGGCGGCGCCGCTCGTCGTGCTCCATGTACCCGACCGAGTACAGGTGGATCAGCGAGCCGACGCCGGTGATCAGCAGCACGAACGTCATCGACAGCTGGTCGAGGCGGAAGGCGACGTCCGCCTGGAAGCTCTCGACCTGGATCCAGCTGAACAGGTGCTGGGTGAGGGTCCGCTGTTCGGGGTCCTTGCCCAGCAGGTCGGCGAAGAGGACCACGCCGAAGGCGAAGGAGGCGAACGACAGGAGCGTGCCGATCCACTGGCCGACGGCGTCCAGACGCCGGCCGCCGCACAGCAGTACGGCCGCTCCGAGCAGGGGCGCCGCGATCAGCAGCGCAATCAGGTTCTCCACGTTTTCTTCCGACCCCTCAGAGCTTCATCAGGCTGGCGTCGTCGACCGAGGCCGAGTGGCGGGAACGGAACAGCGACACGATGATCGCCAGCCCGACGACGACCTCCGCGGCGGCGACGACCATCGTGAAGAAGGCGATGATCTGGCCGTCGAGATTGCCGTGCATCCGGGAGAAGGCGACGAGCGTCAGGTTGCAGGCGTTGAGCATGAGCTCGATGCACATGAACACGACGATCGCGTTGCGTCTGATCAGTACGCCGGTGGCGCCGATCGAGAACAACAGGGCCGCGAGATAGAGGTAGTTGACCGGGTTCACTTCGACGCCTCCTCTGGCCGCTTGAAGGTCGACGGCTCGATCGCGGTGCGTTCCAGCCGCTCCTCCGCCCGCTGCTCCAGCGCCTTCAGGTCGTTGAGCGCCTCGGTGGACACGTCACGGATCTGACCGCGCTCACGCAGCGTCTTGCTGACGGTGAGGTCGGAGGGGGTGCCGTCGGGCAGCAGGCCCGCGATGTCCACGGCGTTGTGCCGGGCGTAGACGCCGGGGGCCGGCAGCGGCGGGATGTGCTTGCCCTCCCGGATGCGCTCCTCGGACAGCTCGCGCTGGGTCTTGGCGCGCTCGGTGCGCTCGCGGTGCGTGAGCACCATGGCGCCGATGGCGGCCGTGATCAGCAGGGCGCCGGTGATCTCGAAGGCGAAGACGTACTTGGTGAAGATGAGAGCGGCGAGGCCCTCCACATTGCCGTTCGCGTTCGCCTGGGCGAGGCCGTTGAACTCCGTGATGGAGGCGTTCCCGATGCCGCCGATCAGCAGGATGCCGAAGCCGAGCCCGCAGAGAAGGGCCAGCCAGCGCTGGCCCTTGATGGTCTCCTTCAGGGAGTCCGCGGCCGTGACGCCGACCAGCATCACCACGAACAGGAACAGCATCATGATCGCGCCGGTGTAGACGACGATCTGCACGATGCCCAGGAAGTAGGCGCCGTTGGCGAGGTAGAAGACGGCCAGGATGATCATGGTCCCGGCCAGGCAGAGGGCGCTGTGCACGGCCTTCTTCATGAATACGGTGCACAGGGCGCCGATCACGGCGACGGTGCCCAGGACCCAGAACTGGAAGGCCTCGCCGGTGGAGGTGGAGTAGGCGGCGAGCTGCGCGCTCATGCGTCCACCTCCTCGTCTTCAGGCTTCTCGCCCTTGGAGACGGCGACCTGGGGCTCCGTACCGGGAGCGGCCTCGGTCACCAGACCCCGGTAGTAGTCCTGCTCGTCGGTCCCCGGGTAGATGGCGTGGGGCGTGTCGACCATGCCGTCCTCGAGACCGGCGAGCAGCTGCTCCTTGGTGTAGATGAGGTTGGCGCGGCTGGAGTCCGCCAGCTCGAACTCATTGGTCATCGTGAGCGCGCGCGTGGGGCACGCCTCGATGCACAGGCCGCAGAGGATGCAGCGGGCGTAGTTGATCTGGTACACGCGCCCGTACCGCTCGCCAGGCGAGTAGCGCTCCTCTTCGGTGTTGTCGGCGCCCTCCACATAGATGGCGTCGGCGGGGCAGGCCCAGGCGCACAGCTCGCAGCCGACGCACTTCTCCAGGCCGTCCGGATGGCGGTTGAGCTGGTGCCGTCCGTGGAAGCGCGGAGCGGTGGTCTTCTGCTGCTCCGGGTACTGCTCGGTCAGCCGCTTCTTGAACATGGCCTTGAAGGTCACGCCGAAGCCGGCCACGGGGTTCAGGAAACCGGGCTTGGTCTCCTTGGGCTCCTCAGCCATCGGACGCCTCCTTTCCATCCGTAGATCCACCCAGAGATCCATCACTCTGAGTATCGGGCCCACCACTGACAATCAGCTCCCGCTCACGGTGCGAGCGGCGACGCGGCACCGGCGGCAACTCCTGTCCCGGCAGCGGCGGTACGGGGAATCCGCCCGCCATCGCGTCGAAGCCGGTGGGTTCCTCGGCGGCCGCCTCGGCTCCCTTGGCCTTCTCGCGGAACATGTCGGCGATGAAGGAGAGCAGGAGCAGCGCGAGGACGCCGCCGCCGACGTAGAGGGCGATGTCGGCGAAGTCGTAGTTCTCGTTGCGCAGGGTCCGCACGGTCGCGACGAGCATCAGCCAGACGACGGAGACCGGGATGAGGACCTTCCAGCCGAGCTTCATCAGCTGGTCGTAGCGCACGCGCGGGAGCGTGCCGCGCAGCCAGATGAAGAAGAACAGCAGCAGCTGGACCTTGATCACGAACCAGAGCAGCGGCCACCAGCCGTGGTTGGCGCCCTCCCAGAAGGTGCTGACCGGATACGGGGCCCGCCAGCCGCCCAGGAAGAGCGTCACCGACACGGCCGAGACCGTCACCATGTTCACGTACTCGGCGAGCATGAACATCGCGAACTTGATGGACGAGTACTCGGTGTTGAAGCCGCCCACCAGGTCGCCCTCGGACTCGGGCATGTCGAAGGGGGCGCGGTTGGTCTCACCGACCATGGTCACGATGTAGATCAGGAAGGACACCGGCAGCAGCACGATGTACCAGCGGTCCTGCTGCGCCTCGACGATCGCCGAGGTCGACATCGAACCGGAGTAGAGGAACACCGAGGCGAAGGCGGCGCCCATCGCGATCTCATAGGAGATCATCTGCGCGCAGGAACGCAGGCCACCGAGCAGCGGATAGGTGGATCCAGAACTCCAACCCGCGAGCACGATGCCGTAGATGCCGACCGAGGCGACCGCGAGGATGTAGAGCATCGCGATCGGCAGGTCGGTGAGCTGCATCGTGGTGCGGTGGCCGAAGATCGAGATCTCGTTGCCGGCCGGGCCGAAGGGGATCACCGCGATCGCCATGAAGGCCGGGATGGCCGCGACGATCGGTGCGAGGACGTAGACCACCTTGTCCGCGCGTTTGACGATGACGTCTTCCTTCAGCATCAGCTTGATGCCGTCGGCGAGCGACTGGAGCATGCCCCAGGGGCCGTGCCGGTTGGGCCCGATGCGCAGCTGCATCCAGGCGACGACCTTGCGCTCCCACACGATGGAGAACAGCACGGTCACCATCAGGAAGGCGAAGCAGAACACCGCCTTGATGACGACCAGCCACCAGGGGTCGCGGCCGAACATCGAGAGGTCTTCAGCGGCGAGGAAAGGGCTCATGCCTCCACCTCCTCGGGGGCCTCGGACGCGAGGGTCGCCGGGCCGATGCGGACGAGTGCGCCGGGCAGCGCCCCGGTGTCGGAGGCGACGCCGCCACCCGCCGAGTTCAGCGGGAGCCACACCACCCGGTCGGGCATCTCCGTGATCTGCAGCGGCAGTTCGACGGTTCCGGCGGGGCCGGTCACGGCAAGGACGTCGCCGTCCTTCACTCCGGCCTCGGCGGCCGTGGCGGCCGACACGCGCGCGTGGGCGGCGTGCCGGGTCCCGGCCAGCGCCTCGTCGCCCTCCTGGAGACGGCCCTGGTCGAGCAGCAGCCGGTGCCCGGCGAGGACGGCCTCGCCGGCGGCGGGCCGCGGCGACGGGGCGGCGGTCTGGAAGGGCTCGGTGGCCCTCGTTCCGTCCCAGGGCCCAAGCCGGTCGATCTCCGCGCGCGTGGTGCGCAGATCGGGCAGGCCCAGGTGTACGTCCATGGCGTCGGCCAGCATCTGCAGGGCGCGCGCGTCGGTCGGCGCCAGGCGGCGCGTCATCTGGTCGGGCTTGAGCGCGGCCTCGAAGAAGCGCACCCTGCCTTCCCAGTTGAGGAAGGTGCCGGCCTTCTCGGCGACCGCGGCGACCGGCAGCACGACGTCGGCGAGCTCGGTCACCTCACCGGGCCGCAGTTCCAGCGACACCACGAAGCCGACCTCGCCGAGCGCCTCACGCGCGCGTGCCGGGTCGGGCAGGTCGGCGACCTCTACGCCCGCGACCAGCAGGGCCTGGAGTTCGCCGGTCGCGGCGGCCTCGACGATCTGGCCGGTGTCGCGGCCGTAGCGCAGCGGGAGTTCGGCCAGCCCCCAGACGGCGGCGACCTCCTCACGCGCGCGTGGGTCGGTCGCCGGTCGTCCGCCAGGCAGCAGCGACGGCAGCGCGCCCGCCTCTACGGCACCGCGCTCACCGGCCCGGCGCGGGATCCACACCAGTTCGGCGCCGGTCGCGGTCGCGGCCCGTACGGCGGCGGTGAGCCCGCCCTCGACGGCGGCCAACCGCTCGCCGACGACGATCACCGAGCCCTCGGTGCGCAACGCCTCGGACGCCCGCGTGCCGGCCTCGTCCAGGCCGACGCCGCCCGCGAGCGCGTCCAGCCACTCGGTCTCGGTACCAGGAGCGGCCGGTAGCAGCGTGCCGCCCGCCTTCTCCAGGCCGCGTGTCGCGTGCGTGGCGAGCGAGAAGACCTTCTGGCCGTGCTTGCGCCATGCCTTGCGCAGCCTCAGGAAGATCCCGGGTGCCTCCTCCTCGGCCTCGAACCCGGCCAGCAGGACGGCCGGTGCCTTCTCCAGAGAGGCGTACGAGCCGCCCGTACCGTCGAGGTCACGGCCGCGGCCCGCGACCCGGGCCGCCAGGAAGTCGGCCTCCTCGCCGCTGTGCACGCGCGCGCGGAAGTCGATGTCGTTGGTGTCGAGCGCCACGCGCGCGAACTTGCTGTACGCGTAGGCGTCCTCGACGGTGAGCCGGCCGCCGGTCAGCACACCGGTGCGGCCGCGCGAGGCGAGCAGGCCCTGCGCGGCGATCTGCAGCGCCTCCGGCCAGGAAGCCGGTTCGAGGTCACCCTCCGCGTTGCGCACCAGCGGCGTCTGGAGCCGGTCGCGCTGCTGGGCGTAGCGGAAGCCGAACCGGCCCTTGTCGCAGATCCACTCCTCGTTGACCTCGGGGTCGTTGGCCGCGAGGCGGCGCATGACCTTGCCGCGCCGGTGGTCGGTGCGGGTGGCGCAGCCGCCGGAGCAGTGCTCGCAGACGCTCGGGGACGACACGAGGTCGAAGGGGCGGGAGCGGAACCGGTACGCCGCCGAGGTGAGCGCGCCGACCGGGCAGATCTGGATGGTGTTGCCGGAGAAGTACGACTCGAAGGGGTCGCCCTCACCGGTGCCGACCTGCTGGAGCGCGCCCCGCTCCAGGAGCTCGATCATCGGGTCGCCCGCGACCTGGTTGGAGAACCGGGTGCAGCGCGCGCACAGCACGCACCGCTCTCGGTCGAGCAGTACCTGTGTGGAGATCGGGACGGGCTTCTCGAACGTCCGCTTCCTGCCCTCGAAGCGGGACTCGGACTGGCCGTGCGACATGGCCTGGTTCTGCAGCGGGCACTCACCGCCCTTGTCGCAGACCGGGCAGTCCAGCGGGTGGTTGATGAGGAGCAGCTCCATCACACCGTGCTGCGCCTTCTCGGCGACCGGCGAGGTGAGGTGCGTCTTGACGACCATGCCGTCCGTGCACGTGATCGTGCAGGACGCCATCGGCTTGCGCTGGCCCTCGACCTCGACGATGCACTGGCGGCAGGCGCCGGCCGGGTCGAGGAGGGGGTGGTCGCAGAAGCGGGGGATCTCGATGCCGAGCTGCTCGGCGGCGCGGATGACCAGGGTGCCCTTCGGCACGCTGATCTCGACGCCGTCGATCGTCAGCGAGACGAGATCTTCCGGCGGGACCGCCGCCCCTCCCCCTCCCGAGGGAGCATTGGTGGTCACGGTCATGCGTTCACCTCCGTGCGGTGATCGGCCCAGGCCGTCGACTTGGCCGGGTCGAAGGGGCAGCCACGGCCCGTGATGTGCTGCTCGTACTCCTCGCGGAAGTACTTCAGCGAGGAGAAGATCGGCGAGGCGGCGCCGTCGCCGAGGGCGCAGAAGGACTTGCCGTTGATGTTGTCGGCGATGTCGTTCAGCTTGTCGAGGTCGCTCATGACGCCCTTGCCGGCCTCGATGTCGCGCAGCAACTGCACGAGCCAGTACGTGCCTTCACGGCAGGGCGTGCACTTGCCGCAGGACTCGTGGGCGTAGAACTCGGTCCAGCGGGTGACGGCGCGTACGACGCAGGTCGTCTCGTCGAAGCACTGCAGGGCCTTGGTGCCGAGCATGGAACCGGCGGCGCCCACGCCCTCGTAGTCGAGGGGGACGTCGAGGTGCTCGTCGGTGAACATCGGTGTGGAGGAGCCGCCCGGCGTCCAGAACTTCAGGCGATGGCCGGGGCGCATGCCGCCGCTCATCTCGAGGAGCTGGCGCAGGGTGATGCCGAGCGGGGCCTCGTACTGGCCGGGGCTGGCGACATGGCCGCTGAGCGAGTAGAGCGTGAAGCCCGGGGACTTCTCGCTGCCCATCGAGCGGAACCATTCTTTGCCCCGATGCAGAATCGCGGGAACCGACGCGATCGACTCGACGTTGTTCACAACAGTCGGGCAGGCGTAGAGACCTGCCACCGCAGGGAAGGGGGGACGAAGCCGCGGTTGTCCACGGCGGCCTTCGAGCGAGTCGAGCAGCGCGGTCTCCTCACCGCAGATGTACGCGCCGGCGCCGGCGTGCACGGTGAGTTCGAGGTCGAGTCCGCTGCCCAGGATGTTCTCGCCGAGGAAGCCCGCCGCGTAGGCCTCGCGCACGGCCTCGTGCAACCGCCGCAGAACGGGGACGACTTCACCACGCAGATAGATGAAGGCATGCGAAGACCTGATGGCATAACACGCGATGACAATGCCCTCGATGAGGCTATGCGGGTTCGCGAACAGGAGCGGGATGTCCTTGCACGTCCCGGGCTCCGATTCGTCGGCGTTGACAACTAGATAGTGCGGTTTTCCATCACCCTGGGGAATGAACTGCCATTTCATTCCCGTCGGGAATCCCGCGCCGCCGCGTCCACGCAGACCGGAGTCCTTGACGTACGCGATCAGGTCGTCCGGCGACATGGCGAGTGCCTTGCGCAGCCCCTCGTACCCCTCGTGCCTTCGGTAGACGTCCAGCGTCCAGGACCTGTCCTCGTCCCAGAAGGCCGACAGCACGGGTGCGAGCAGCTTCTCGGGGCTGTTTTCCTTCAGCTCTGGTGCCAACGTCATCACTCCCCCTCCTCGGCGACAGGCCCTGCCGGGTGGGCTGGGTCGGACGCGGACGATTCCTGCGGCGCGTCGTGCGAGCTGAGGTGTTCAGCCGGCGACGGGTCGTGCACTGCCTTGCCCTGCGGCTCGTCGTGCGGGCCGCCATCGCGCGGATGGACCACGCGCGCGGGTGCGACCTCTCCCTTGGCCAGGCGGAGGCCCACCAGCGACGCCGGTCCCGCACCGCCGCTCTCCTCGACGGCCCCGGGCCGCTCGTCGGGGAAGCCGGCCAGGATCCGCGCGGTCTCCTTGAAGGTGCACAGCCGAGCCCCGCGCGTCGGCTCCACCGGCCTGCCCTCGCGCAGGTCGTCGACCAGGCGCTTGGCGCTGCCCGGGGTCTGGTTGTCGAAGAACTCCCAGTTGACCATCACCACCGGCGCGAAGTCGCAGGCCGCGTTGCACTCGATGTGCTCCAGGGTGACCTTGCCGTCAGCGGTGGTCTCGCCGTTGCCGACGCCCAGGTGCTCCTGGAGCTCCTCGAAGATCGCGTCGCCGCCCATCACCGCGCAGAGGGTGTTGGTGCAGACACCGACCTGGTAGTCACCGCTCGGCCTGCGCCGGTACATGGTGTAGAAGGTCGCGACCGCGGTGACCTCGGCCGTGGTCAGCTCCAGTACGTCCGCGCAGAACTGCATCCCGGTGCGCGTGACATGGCCCTCCTCCGACTGCACGAGGTGCAGCAACGGCAGGAGCGCGGAGCGGGAGTCCGGGTATCGGGCGATGATCTCGCGCGCGTCGGTCTCCAGCCGGGCCCGGACGTCGTCCGGGTAGGCGGGCGCGGGCAGTTCGGGCATGCCCAGGCTGACGCCCCGCTCGGAAGAAGAGGTGGTCACCGGTCGACGCCTCCCATCACGGGGTCGATGGACGCGACGGCGACGATGACGTCGGCGACCTGGCCGCCCTCGCACATCGCCGCCATGGCCTGCAGGTTGGTGAAGGACGGGTCGCGGAAGTGGACCCGGAAGGGACGGGTGCCGCCGTCGGACACAGCGTGCACGCCGAGTTCGCCCTTGGGTGACTCGACAGCCGCGTACGCCTGTCCCGGCGGAACGCGGAAGCCCTCGGTGACCAGCTTGAAGTGGTGGATCAGGGCCTCCATGGAGGTGCCCATGATCTTCTTGATGTGGTCGAGGGAGTTGCCGAGCCCGTCGGGACCCAGGGCGAGCTGGGCGGGCCAGGCGATCTTCTTGTCGGCGACCATGACCGGGCCGGGCTGGAGCCGGTCCAGGCACTGCTCGACGATCCCGAGCGACTGGCGCATCTCCTCCAGGCGGATCAGGAAGCGCCCGTAGGAGTCGCAGGTGTCGGCGGTCGGGATCTCGAAGTCGTAGGTCTCGTAGTCGCAGTACGGCTGCGTCTTGCGCAGGTCGTGCGGGAGACCGGTGGAGCGCAGGATCGGGCCCGTCGCGCCGAGGGCCATGCAACCGGCCAGGTCGAGATAGCCGACGTCCTGCATGCGGGCCTTGAAGATGGGGTTCCCGGTGGCGAGCTTGTCGTACTCCGGGAGGTTCTTCTTCATCTTCTTCACGAACTCGCGGATGTGGTCCACCGCGCCGGGCGGCAGGTCCTGGGCGAGTCCGCCGGGCCGGATGTACGCGTGGTTCATGCGCAGGCCGGTGACCAGCTCGTAGATGTCGAGAATCATTTCACGATCGCGGAATCCGTAGATCATGATCGTGGTGGCGCCGAGCTCCATGCCGCCGGTGGCGATGCACACCAGGTGGGAGGAGAGCCGGTTCAGCTCCATCAGGAGCACCCGGATGATCTTGGCGCGCTCGGTGATCTGGTCCTCGATGCCGAGGAGCTTCTCGACGGCGAGACAGTAGGCGGTCTCGTTGAAGAAGGACGTCAGGTAGTCCATGCGCGTCACGAACGTGGTGCCCTGCGTCCAGGTCCGGTACTCGAGGTTCTTCTCGATGCCGGTGTGGAGGTAGCCGATGCCGCAGCGGGCCTCGGTGACCGTCTCGCCGTCGATCTCCAGGATCAGGCGGAGCACTCCGTGGGTGGAGGGGTGCTGGGGGCCCATGTTGAGGACGATGCGCTCGTCGTCGGCGCGGGCCGCGGCCTGGACGACCTCGTCCCAGTCGCCACCGGTGACCGTATATACGGTGCCCTCGGTGGTCTCACGGGCGGATGCTGACTGCGTGCTCACGAGTACGACCTCCGCTGGTCCGGAGCCGGGATCTGGGCGCCCTTGTACTCGACGGGGATGCCGCCGAGGGGGTAGTCCTTGCGCTGCGGGTGGCCCTGCCAGTCGTCTGGCATCATGATCCGCGTCAGGGCCGGGTGACCGTCGAACACGATGCCGAAGAAGTCGTAGGTCTCGCGCTCGTGCCAGTCGTTGGTGGGATAGACGGAGACCAGCGACGGGATGTGCGGGTCGCTGTCGGGGGCGCTGACCTCGAGGCGGATCAGCCGGTTGTGGGTGATCGAGCGCAGGTGGTAGACGGCGTGCAGCTCGCGGCCCTTGTCCTGCAGGTAGTGGACGCCGCTGACACCGGTGCACAGCTCGAAGCGCAGGGCCGGGTCGTCGCGCAGGGTGCGGGCGACACGGAGCAGGTGCTCGCGTTCGATGTGGAAGGTGATCTCGTCCCGGTCGACGACCGTCTTCTCGATGGCGTTGTCGGGCAGGAGTCCCTGTTCCTCCAGGGCGCCTTCGAGTTCGTCGGCGACTTCGTCGAACCAGCCTCCGTAGGGGCGGCTCGCGGGGCCCGGGAGGCGGACCGAGCGGACGAGGCCGCCGTAGCCGGAGGTGTCGCCGCCGTTGTTGGCGCCGAACATCCCGCGCTGGACGCGGATCTCCTCGCCGCCCTGGCCGCGCTGGCCCGGGAGGTTGGAGGCGGAGAGGTCCTTCTCGGGGTTGACCCCGTTGGACCCGTTCGCCCCGTTGGTGCCGTTCGCGTCGCTCACCGCAGCAGCCCCTTCATCTCGATCGTGGGCAGGGCCTTGAGCGCCGCTTCCTCCGCCTCACGGGCCGCCTCTTCGGCGTTCACACCGAGCTTGGAGGACTGGATCTTCTGGTGGAGCTTGAGGATGGCGTCCATCAGCATCTCGGGCCGTGGCGGGCAGCCCGGCAGATAGATGTCGACCGGGACGATGTGGTCGACGCCCTGCACGATCGCGTAGTTGTTGAACATGCCGCCCGAGGAGGCGCAGACCCCCATGGAGATCACCCACTTGGGGTTCGGCATCTGGTCATAGACCTGCCGGAGCACCGGCGCCATCTTCTGGCTGACCCGGCCGGCGACGATCATCAGGTCGGCCTGGCGCGGGGATCCGCGGAAGACCTCCATGCCGAAGCGCGCCAGGTCGTAGCGGCCGGCGCCGGTGGTCATCATCTCGATGGCACAGCAGGCGAGGCCGAAGGTGGCCGGGAAGACGGACGCCTTGCGCACCCAGCCCGCGGCCTGCTCGACGGTGGTCAGCAGGAATCCGCTCGGCAGCTTTTCTTCGAGTCCCATGTCGTTAAAAGCCCCTCAGTCCCATTCCAGGCCGCCGCGCCGCCATACGTACGCGTACGCGACGAAGACGGTGAGCACGAAGAGCAGCATCTCCACGAGCCCGAAAATCCCCAGGGAGTCGAAGGTGACGGCCCAGGGGTAGAGGAAGACGATCTCGATATCGAAGATGATGAAGAGCATCGCCGTCAGGTAGTACTTGATCGGGAAGCGCCCGCCGCCGGCCGGCGTGGGGGTCGGCTCGATGCCGCACTCGTAGGCCTCGAGCTTGGCCCGGTTGTACCGCTTCGGACCGATCAGCGTGGCCATGACCACGGAGAAGATCGCAAAGCCTGCCCCGAGGGCTCCCAGTACGAGGATGGGCGCATAAGCGTTCACCGCTCCTCGCTCCTCTCAGTCGGCACTGACTGCTGGCGGTTGCACTGGGCTCACAGCCGCCCCACCGGTCCCACGAGCCCCGCTCGTCCCGGCGAAGATCGAGAACATGTGAAGCAGGTCACAAGCCCAACTGCCTCGCATCTTATGCCCGCCGCTCTGTGATCTGCGACACGGGGTATTACACAAGCTTTGTGATCTCCACCACCTGACGAAGGATCATGAACACGGATGAGCGGTGATCTTCGTACAAGAAGCGTCCGAGTGATCACCAGAGGTGACATTTTCGCTCGTCGGCGCAGCTCGGAGGGGGCGTCTCCATATCAAGAGAGTTCTCTTGCATGCAAATTGGTGCTGGACCGGGGGTCTTGGTAGAGGACCTCGTTCACACATCAGGGGGAGAGTCGGGGCGGATGTGGACGCGTGCACGCGTTCACGAGCGGTGGCGGTCGCGAATCGCGCACCGGACGCGCACGGACTCGTAACCGTTGCGTGACCTCCGCCACATCGATGAGAGACCTCTGAGAACCGGGCTTGGCCACCGGTCCCAACAGGTGGTAGGCGAAGAGCAATTCGGACTTAATGATGAAAGCCCGTGATCACGGGCAGGAAACGAGCGCCCGCAATGTCCGTTACGGCGTCAATAAAGGGTGACGCGGGCGAATTTCGGGCCGCCGATTGAACAACTGTGGCGCAGCCCACGTTTCTTGAAGGTATGGAGGAGCCCCTGATACCCGTTGTTCTCATGTCCCACACCGCTCACATACGCAGCCACCGGAAGCCCCGCCGCACCGCGACGACGACCATCGCGATGCGTGCCGGAGTTGCCGGTGGCGTCCTCAGCATGGCAGCGGCTGGCGCGGCGGCCACGGCGAACGCCGCCGAGCCGGTGACGCAGACCCTCGAACTGCCCACCCTCACGGGTGACCTGGCGGACCAGCTCGCCCAGTCCGCCGACGCCACACAGCTGGCGGCGGCGAACTACGAGCTCGACGCCCAGCGTGACGCGGCCGCCGCCGCGGCCGCCAAGGAAGCCAAGAAGGACCTCGCGGAGGCCAAGAAGAAGGCCGAGGCGAAGAAGAAGGCCGAGGAGGCCCGCAGGGCCGCCGCCGAGGAGGCCGCCTCCCGCAGCGCCGAGCGCACCACCCTGTCCGCCTCCGCGTCCACGAGCACGGACGTGGCCGCTCCCGCGAGCGGCAGCGTCGGGACGGTCATCGCCTTCCTCCAGGCGCAGGTGGGCGACGCCTACGTCATGGGTGCCACCGGCCCCAACGCGTGGGACTGCTCCAGCCTGGTCCAGGCCGCGTTCAAGCAGGTCGGCGTCGACCTGCCGCGGGTCTCGCAGGACCAGTCGATGGCCGGCACCGACATTCCGCTCTCCGACATCCAGGTCGGCGACATCCTCTACTGGGGCGGCAAGGGCTCCGCCTACCATGTGGGTGTCTACATCGGTAACGGCCAGTACCTGGACGCGGCCAACCCCTCCAAGGGCGTCGTCATCCAGGACCTGTCCGGGTACCCGGCGTCGGGCGCGGTGCGCGTCCTCTGAGCCGGTAGGGATCGTCGTAAGGGCCGCAGCCGCTCGGGGGCAGCGGCCCTTACGCCTCGTTCGAGCACGACGTCTCGCCCGAAGACCCTTACGGCTCAGCCCAGGTCGAAGGTGTTGGGCAGGCCCAGCTTGTAGCGCACCTCGTCGACCCGCTTGAGCGGCTCCAGCTCCGGGGGCCGGTACAGTTCCCAGATCTCACAGCGCTCGGCGCCCGAATTGTCCGCGTCCAGGAGCGCGTTGACCGCCAGGCGTGCCGACTCGTTGGCGCCCTCCATCGTCGCGAGGTCGACGTCGGTGCGGACGTAGTCACCCGCGAGGAAGAAGTTCGGGACCTTTGTGCGGGCCGTGGGGCGGTTGTAGAGCGTGCCTGTGGGATGGATGAGGAGCTGTTCGCGGTTGCGCGGCTCGGGGCCGCCCAGACCCGTCACCGCGGGGTCCATGAACCAGCCGAGGCGGTCCTCGTCCCGGAGCGTGGTCTTGCCGGCGTCGTTCAGGCCGTCCTTCAGCTGGGCCCAGAGTTCGGCGACGACCTCCTCCTTGGTGCACTCCTTGGCCGTCTTGCCATACAGGATGCCCGGCTTGTCCCACTCCGAGATGATGGCGGAGAGACAGTCGTGGGCACGGCCGTCGCCGTAGTCGCGCGGGAAGTCCCGTCCGGCCCAGAACTGGGCCTGGCCGACGGCGGTCACCGACCAGGGTGAGTCGAGGCAGTTGATGTGGCCGTGCACGACCGGGGTGGGTGTGCGCAGGTAGAACATCACGCCGGTCATCCAGTCCGCCTGGAGCGCGTCGCAGCGTGCGAGCTGCGGGTCGGCCGCGCGCAGCGCAGGGCCCCACGTCAGACGGGCGTGCTCGACGGGGAGCGCGGAGACGTAGTGGTCGGCGGTCACGGTGCGTTCGTCGCCGCCGTCGCGGGCCGAGATGCGGACGCCGGTCACCCGGCCGCCGTCGTAGCGGACCTCGTGGACCTGGGTGCCGAGGACGAACTGGACACCGAGGGAGCGCAGGTGGGCCTCCCAGGGGTCGATCCACGCCTCACTGGTTGGGGCGTTCAGGACGCGGTCGATGTCGGCGTCGCCGTCCATGCCTCGGCCAAGCAGGCCCCACAGGAGCAGGGCCTCGATGATGACGCGCCCCACGGTCCGGGTGGACGCCACCTCCGCGCGCGTGGCGACCAGGTTGCGGGTCTGGCCGATGCCTAGGACCGTCCGGTACTCCTCGCTCATCTCCTCGGCGCGTATGAAGTCCCACCAGGCCACCTTCTCCCAGTGCTCCTCGCGGCGGGCGTCGCAGCTGGTGAGGTGGACGAGGAGGCGGTCGGCGAAGTACGCGACCTCGTGGGCGGGCAGGCGGGTGCCGAGGTCGAGGACCGACAGGAGCTGGTCGCGGATCCAGCCGAGGGTGAGATCGCCGGGGCCGGGCGGCGTGGTCGCGCGGCGCAGCGGGAAGTGCAGGTCGGGCCGGCCGCCGGAGCGGGCGAAAAGGGCCTCGGTGCCGCTGACGAGGTTGTCGTGGACGCCGTGCGCGTTGCCGGGGACCGGGATGCGGCGCATCGTGTCCGGCAGGTTCCGGTAGAAGCCGGGGAAGAAGCGGAAGCCGTGCTCGGCGGGGAGGTCGGCGCGGCCGCCGGCGGCTGTTCCGGGGACGGGCATCGAGCGGGCCTTGCCGCCGAGGGCGTCGTAGTACTCGTAGACGGTGACGACGTAGCCGCGTTCGGCGAGTTCCTGGGCGGCGCTCAGGCCGGAGACTCCGCCGCCGAGGACGGCGACCCGTCTGGCACCGGCTGCCTTCGCGCTGCCGGCGGGCCATAAGGCGACGGCGCCCGCCACTGACCCGGCACCGGCGAGGAAGCGTCTGCGGGAGTGGCCGGACGGTGTGTGACCTGTCTTCTCCTGGGGCTCCCGTATGTGTTCTGTTGTCATGGATCCCGGAGGGTAGGGAGGGGCTTCGAAGGTAGGAAGTCCGATTCCCGGCCACCTCAGCATCCTCACAAATACAAGGAGGCACAGCCATGCCGAGCGTGTTCGTTCAGGGCAGGCCCGTCGAGTCGTATCCGCCGCTCGCGCCCGAGGCCCGGCGCGGGTCGGTGCGCAGGATCACCGAGGTCGGCGAGGAGGTGTTGCACAAGCCGTGCCGGGACGTGACGGAGTTCGGGCCCGACCTCGCCGCGCTCATCGACGACATGTTCCTGACGATGTACGTCGCCGAAGGGGCGGGGCTCGCGGCGAACCAAGTCGGGGTGAATCTGCGGCTGTTCGTGTACGACTGCCCGGACGACGACGGGGTCCGGCATGTCGGGCATATCGCCAATCCGGTGCTGGAGCCGCTCGACGCGGCGCACCGGAGACTGCTGGACGACAGCGAGGGGTGCCTGTCGGTGCCCGGTGCCGTCATGGACGTACCGCGTCCGGACCGGGCCGTGGTGCGCGGGTTCGACAAGGACGGCGAGCCGATCGTGATCGAGGGCACGGGGTACTTCGCCCGGTGCCTGGCGCACGAGTCCGATCACTGCGGCGGGCAGGTCTACATCGACCGGCTCTCCAAGCGGGAACGCAAGGACGCGCTGCGGCAGGTGGCGGACCGGCGGGAGGAGGTGTTCGCGCGCCGGGCCGCCAGGGCCGCTGCCCTCAGCGGCTGATCCCGCCGCCGGGCTGAAACACATGTCGGGTGCCGCTCCAGAGGGAGCGGCACCCGACAGCGCGCGAGGTTACGTCAGGCGGCGATGCCGCCACCCTGCGCCGCCCGGCGGCGCAGGTACAGCACCAGGACCGTCCCCAGGCCGAGCGCGAGGACCGCGCCCCCGGCGATCAGCGTCACACCGCCGGCACCGGTGAGGGCCAGGCCGCCGTCGGTGTCGGTTCCCGTGTCACCGCCGGAGATGTCACCGCCCGTGCCGCCGCCGGTGGAGGAGCCGGAGCCGCCGTCCGTGCCGGCGGAGGAACCGCCGCCCGTCGTGCCGCCGTTCGAGGTGCCCCCGTCGGACGAGCCGGTACCGCCGTCCGCCGACCCGCCGGTGCCGTTGAGCACGATCCAGGCCGAGTCGTTGGACTTGTCGGACTCGGACGGGTTGTCCCAGTCGGGCAGCGCCACCTTCGCCTTGGCGTTCTGCACGACCCGGTCGATGCGCAGGTCGAACGGGAAGCTCAGCTTCGCGTCCTCCAGGAGCGGGGTGTCCACGAAGCAGAGGTAGCCCTTGGTGCCCTCGGCGATCTCCGTCGCCATGCAGGACTCGGGAGCCTTGGTGACCTTCGCCCCCTCGGGGATCTCCACCGTGAAGCCGATCGGCTCGCCGCCGGAGCGCAGGGCGCTGATCCAGGCCGGACCGTTGTTGCGGAAGCCGAGCTTCGCCGTGACGGTGTCGCCCGCCGCGCCCTTGAGGGAGGCGCCGGCCAGCTCCAGGTCGTACTTGTTCGTCGCGGGCAGGTCCAGCTCGGCGTAGCGGGTGTAGTCCGCCGGGTTCGCGCCGGGGACCTCCTTCAGCTTCAGGTCCGGGCCGGTGCCGGGCCGGTAGTTTCCGGACTCGAGCAGGCTCTTCGCCTCGGTCGGGCTGACCGCGGAGAAGCCGTAGTTGAAGATGTCGTACAGCGCGAAGTCGGCGGTCTTCACCTTCAGCGGCCCGGTCAGCGCGTACGCCGTCCCCGCCTTGATGGTGTCGGAGAAGGTGCAGATCGCCTCCGTGCCCTGGTCCAGCAGGGGTCCGGTGGTCACCTCGTCGTAGGCGCAGTTGCCGTACGAGTCGGGGAAGGACAGGCCGCGGGAGCCGTGGAAGCGCAGCACGGCGCCCTCGGAGTCCATGGCGCCCTTGTTGCGCAGGCCCACGGGCGCCGCATAGGTGTCGCCGGCCTCGAGGCCCTTCGGCAGCGACAGCTCGCGGTTGACGAACTCGGCGCCGCCCACCAGCACGTCGATGTCGAGCGGCGTGAAGTCCAGCCCCTCACCCTCGCCGGTGACCTTGATGGTGCCGAAGTCGCCGGCCGCGCTGTCGTCGCCCACATCGACCCGGATGTCGCCGACGCGGTTGTACGTCTGACCGGCGTACAGCTCGGAGCCGTCGCAGACCGCGACCAGGCCGTCGGCGTCGCAGGGCAGCTTCACGGAGGCGACGCCCGCGAGCGCGGAGGCGTCGATACGGATCTTGTAGTCGCCGTTGAACACGGTCGGGATCTCGCCGTCGCCCTCGAACTCCTCACCCGGGACGTTCAGTCGCAGCTGGACCTGCGGCTCCGTGGCGTCTCCATTGTCGGAGTCGAGCGACAGGTCGACCCGGTTCTGACCGGTGATCGTCACGGGCAGCGGCGCGTCCACGGCATGGGCGGTGCCCGCGAGACCGACGGCGGCCAGCCCCGTGGCGGCCAGCAGCCCCACGGATCTGAGCCGCCAGGTCCGCCGTACTGACTGGAGGGTCATCGAGTGCTCTCTCGTCGATGGGAGGGTGCCCGAGCGGGCACACCCCCTTCGACCTGCGCCGACGCCGCCGCGTTGTCCACAGATTCATCACAGCGGGGTCACATTCCCGCAAACACCACCGGCCTCGACCACCTCAAAGCACCCAAAGAGCCCAACTCTCCCCGAGTGCTCAGGTCTTCACGCCTTCGGCGCCACCTTGCTCAGCCCGTTGATGATGCGGTCCATCGCGTCGCCGCCGGTCGGGTCCGTGAGGTTCGCGAGCATCTTCAGGGTGAACTTCATCAGCAGCGGGTGGGTCAGACCGCGCTGGGTCGCGATCTTCATGACCTTCGGGTTGCCGATGAGCTTCACGAAGGCGCGGCCCAGCGTGTAGTAGCCGCCGTAGGTGTCCTTCAGGACGCGCGGGTAGCGCTGGAGGGCGAGTTCGCGGCTCGCGGGCGTCGGGCGGGCGTGGGCCTGGACGATGACGTCGGCGGCGATCTGGCCGGACTCCATGGCGTAGGCGATGCCCTCGCCGTTGAAGGGGTTCACCAGCCCGCCGGCGTCACCGACGAGCAGCAGCCCGCGCGTGTAGTGGGGCTGGCGGTTGAAGGCCATGGGCAGGGCGGCGCCGCGGATCGGGCCGGTCATGTTCTCCGGCGTGTAGCCCCAGTCCTCCGGCATGGAGGCGCACCAGGCCTTCAGGACCTCACGCCAGTCCAGTTCCTTGAAGGAGTCGGAGGTGTTGAGGACGCCCAGGCCGACGTTCGAGGTGCCGTCGCCCATGCCGAAGATCCAGCCGTAGCCGGGCAGCAGCCGGTCCTCGGGGCCGCGGCGGTCCCAGAGTTCCAGCCAGGACTCCAGGTAGTCGTCGTCGTGGCGCGGCGACTCGAAGTACGTCCGTACGGCGACGCCCATCGGGCGGTCCTCACGACGGTGCAGGCCCATCGCCAGCGACAGCCGCGTCGAGTTGCCGTCGGCGGCCACCACCAGGGGCGCGTGGAAGGTGACCTCGCGCTTCTCCTCGCCGAGCTTGGCGTGGACGCCGGTGATCCGGCCGGTGCGGTCGTCGATGATCGGGGCGCCGACGTTGCAGCGCTCGTAGAGCCGGGCGCCGGCCTTCTGGGCCTGGCGGGCGAGTTGCTCGTCGAAGTCGTCGCGCTTGCGGACGAGGCCGTAGTCGGGGAAGGAGGCGAGATCCGGCCAGTCCAGCTGGAGGCGGACGCCGCCGCCGATGATGCGCAGGCCCTTGTTGCGCAGCCAGCCGGCCTCCTCGGAGATGTCGATGCCCATGGCCACGAGCTGTTTCGTGGCTCGCGGGGTGAGGCCGTCGCCGCAGACCTTCTCCCGCGGGAACTCGGTCTTCTCCAGCAGGAGTACATCGAGGCCGGACTTGGCCAGGTGGTAGGCCGTCGTGGAGCCAGCCGGCCCCGCGCCGACGACGATGACATCGGCGGTGTTTTCGGAGAGGGGCTCGGTCACGGCGGGATCTCCCCAAGTTCGAAATCTGTGTGCCGACCGGCACGGGACATGGGCAGTCTATTCAGCGGCATTGATCACCCGGCTGAAGGGCTGCCCTGTGAACCGAGCTCTCCCCGTAGTACGACTGCGTGTACCCACCGACGAGGACGCGGTGGCCTGGCACCGGGTCTTCGCCCACCCGGATGTCATGGAGTTCCACGGCGGCAGGGCCGCGGAGCTGTCCGTCTACGAGGAGCTCACCGCTCGCCAGCGCCGACACGACGCCGAGCGGGGTTTCTGCCTGTGGACGATGCTCGACGAACGCGACCAGGTCATCGGCTTCACGGGCGCGCAGCCGTGGGAGCGGGAGTGGGGTCCCACCGGAGAGATGGAGATCGGCTGGCGGCTCGGGCGGGAGTTCTGGGGGCAGGGGTATGTCACCGCCGCCGCGCTGCTGACGCTGGAGCGGGTGCGGGCGGCCGGGGTGACGAGCGTGGTGGCGATGGTAGACGCCCGCAACGAGAGGTCGATCGCGGTGACGCGGCGGCTGGGGATGGAGCTGGCCGAGGTGTTCACGACACCGGATGCCCGGCAGCAGGGGCACTGCTACCGGCTCGAACTCTGAAACCGGAGGTCCGCCATTCCGAATTCATTACCCTGAGTAATCGACTGTTACAGAAAGGCACTTGGCGCTTCCGGACGCTACCCCCGGGCGGTTACCCTTCCAGTACCGCTGGGGGTGACATCTGTGCGTATAACACCCAAAAAGCCCGAGGTGCGGGTTCCGAGACTCGTCGGACTGATGGCCATGGACGCGCGCGAGGCAGCGAAGTCGCACGGCCTGAACCTCAACGCGCCGGACCGGCCGGACTTCCACCTCACCGTCGTCGACTACGTCGTGCGCCAGTACCCCCAGCCCGGAGCCGAGGTGCCGCGGGACTCGATGGTCTACATCTGGTTCGACTTCGGCGAGGGAGAGGGCGGCGGAGGCATACGCGAGCCACGCATACCGCGACCACCCTCGGGCGGACTGCAACGCGAGCTCGACGAGCCCGGGGAAGACACCTACCCCGTGGTCAGCTCTGCTTGAAGCCCCGGTGCAGGGCCACGACGCCGCCCGTCAGATTCCGCCACGCCACCTTCGACCAGCCCGCCTCGCGCAGCCGCGCCGCCAGGGCCGGCTGGTCGGGCCAGGCGCGGATGGACTCGGCGAGATAGACGTAGGCGTCGGGGTTGGAGGACACCGTGCGCGCGACCGGCGGCAGGGCGCGCATCAGGTACTCGGTGTAGACCGTGCGGAAGGGCGCCCAGGTCGGGTGGGAGAACTCGCAGATCACGACCCGGCCGCCGGGCTTCGTCACCCGGTGCATCTCACGCAGCGCGGCGTCGAAGTCCTGCACATTGCGCAGCCCGAAGGAGATGGTGACCGCGTCGAAGGTGTCGTCCCGGAACGGCAGCTTCGTCGCGTCGCCCGCCGTGAGCGGCAGCCAAGGGTGCTTCTTCTTGCCGACCTGGAGCATGCCGAGGGAGAAGTCGCAGGGGACGACGTACGCGCCGGTCCGCGCGAAGGGCAGGGACGAGGTGGCCGTGCCGGCCGCCAGGTCGAGGACCTTCTGCGCGGGGCGGGCGTCGACCGCCTTCGCCACCTCCTTGCGCCACACACGGTCCTGGCCGAGCGACAGCACGTCATTGGTCAGGTCGTACCGTTCCGCCACGTCGTCGAACATCGAGGCGACTTCGTGCGGCTGCTTGTTCAGGGAGGCGCGGGTCACGTGCTCATTCTTGCAGCACGCGTTCATGGAACGAGCTTGGGCTTCTTCTTCCCGGCCATGTCCTCCACCCACCCGCAGAGCAGCACGAAAGCGGCGATCAGGATCCAGCCGATGCCGAACATGAACCACTGGCTCTCCAGCGGCAGATACGTCTCGAACGCGGGCACGTTCCAGAACCGGTCGATCAGCGGGACGGCGAGGATCAGGGCGATCTCGTGCCAGAGGTAGATCGTCACGGCGCGGGCGTTGAAGATCGTGACGAGACGGTCGGTGCGGCGGAAGCGGGTCAGCCAGGCGAAGTCGATCCCGAAGTACGACTTCGCCCACATCAGCAGCGTCACATACCCCGCCGACCAGAAGGCCTGCGCGAGCGGGATGTCGTCCAGGTCGTACGAGCCCGTCTCGGCCTGGTGGGTAAAGGCGTACCAGCCGCCGAAGCCGATCGCGGCGAGCGACAGGACGGCCACGGCGAACGGCTTCAGCCGGGCCAGCACCCCGTCGCGGTGCGCGAAGCCGAGGAGCCAGCAGAACAGGAAGGTGGCCAGGTCGGTCAGCGCGCTGCCGAGCCGGTCGTCCGGGGGCTCCCAGACGAAGTGGAAGACGACGATCGGGACCAGCGAGAGCAGCAGCACCGCCACCGGGGCCAGGCGGAACACCCGCAGCAGCAGCGGTGACAACAGGACGAACCACAGATACGTCCGCAGATACCAGAGGATCTCCCAGGCCTGCTCGGCCCACGCGTTGCCCGGCGGGTCGCCCAGCGGCACGATCCAGTAGACGATCTGCCAGCCCGGCATCCAGTCGTGGATCAGCATCGCCACGACCACGCAGAAGCCCCAGAACCAGAACGGCGGCAGCAGCCGGCGCAGCCTGCCGCGCACCACCTTCAGCGCGGGGCGTTCCAGGGACTTCGCCATGAGCGTGCCGGCCAGGGCGAACATGATCCCCATCGAGGGGAGCACCATGCCCGCCCAGGCCCAGCCGAAGGTGTGGTAGGTGACGACGCGGATGAGGGCGACGGCACGGAGGGTGTCGAAGTAGCGGTCGCGGCTCCCGGCCCGCGAGCTTCTGGACCTCGGCCCCGGGAGCCGAGGCGGAGGCTTCTCCTCCTCCGCCTCGGCGGCTGCGGGGGGTGGTGCGGTCGCCTGCCCCGTCACCTGCCCGGACGCCGCGTACTCGCCGTACCCGGCGTACTCCGGCGGATACGGCTGCTGGGCGTAGTCCGAGTACCCGTACTCCTGACCGTACCCCTGCTGCGCATACGGCTGCTGCTCCCAGCTCATCAGCCCACCCCCGCCGGTGTCCCGACCTCGCCCGTGCGCTTCAGCTTCTGCCAGCGCAGCCGGCCGCCCGTCATCGCGGTGATGCAGGAGTGGATCAGGACGAGGTACATCATCTGGCGGTAGGCGAGCTGCTGGAGCGGCATCATCAGCAGATAGCGGTACTTCTCTCGGTCCAGCCGGAAGGCGTACGCCGCGCACAGCAGCTGCACCGCCAGCACCGCGAGCCAGGCCAGCAGGGCGGCCGTGAAGTCGACGAAGATCATCGAGTAGACGGTGAAGACATCGATGAGCGGCGCGAAGACCGGCGTGACGATCTGGAAGATCACCACCAGCGGCATGCCGACCCGGCCGAAGCGCCCCGAAGGGCCCTTGTCCGTGAGCGACTTGCGGTGCTTCCACAGCGCCTGCATGGTGCCGTACGACCACCGGTAGCGCTGTGACCACAGCTGTTTGAGCGAGCCGGGGGCCTCGGTCCACGCGCGCGCGTGCTCCTGGTAGACGACCCGCCAGCCCGCGCGGTGCATCGCGATGGTGATGTCGGTGTCCTCAGCGAGGGTGTCCTCGCTCATGCCCCCGACCTGCAACACCGCTTCCCGCCGGAACGCGCCGATCGCGCCGGGGATCGTCGGCATGCAGCGCAGCAGGTCGTACATGCGCCGGTCGAGGTTGAAGCCCATCACGTACTCGATGTGCTGCCAGGCGCCGATGACCGTGTTGCGGTTGCCGACCTTGGCGTTGCCGGCGACCGCGCCGACCCCGGGGTCGGCGAAGGGCTGCACGAGCTGCCGTACGGTGTCCGGCTCGAAGACGGTGTCGCCGTCCATCATCACGACGATGTCGTAACTGGCGCTGCGCACACCGTTGTTAAGCGCGGCGGGTTTGCCGGCGTTCTCCTGGCGGATGACGCGGACGTTGGTCATGCCGAGTTCCATGGCCGCGTTCCGGGCGATCTCGGAGGTGCCGTCCGTGGAGCCGTCGTCGACCACGATGATCTCGATGGGGTGCGTGCTCTTCGCCAGCGATTCGAGGGTGTTGGCGATGCACTCCTTCTCGTTGTACGCCGGGACGATCACGCTCACCGGTCGGTACACCGGCGCTCCCCAGCTGAAGCGGCGTCTGTTGCGCTGCCGGTAGTGGCGCCGGGCGAGGATCAGCATCATGCCGAAGCGGCCCATGACGGCGACGCCGACGACCATGAGGCCGACCGACAGCACCGGAACCGCCCATTCGGCGACGGCCACCGCCCCGATCAGGGCCTTGCCCTCGTAGAGGGTCGCACCGGTGGCCTCACGGTGAGCGGCCTGGAGGTTCGAGGCCCCGGCCCCCGCACCACCCACACCGGCCTGCCCGCCGGGCCCACCCCCCTGGCCCTGCTGCACACGGCCGCTCGCCGCCTCCTCCTTCTGAAGCGCCCCGCTGATCGTCGTGAAGGTGTACCCCTTCGCCTTCATCTTCTCGATGTACGTAGGCAGCGCCTTGATCGTCTGCGACCGCTCGCCGCCCGCGTCATGGAAGAGGACGGACGCGCCCTCCCCATCCTCCGGAGTGGCCCACCTGATGATCTTCGAGACGCCCGGCCGCTTCCAGTCGTCGCTGTCGGTGTCGACGAAGACGCTGGTGTAGCCCTCCTCGCCGAGCTTCTTGTAGACGGGCCAGCTGTAGTTGTCGATGGCGTCGGTCTCCGACGAGTACGGCGCCCGGAACAGCGTCGTGGTGATGCCGGCCGCGCCCGCCAGCGCGAGCTGGGTCTGCTGCATCTCGCGGTTGACGCGGGCGTCGCTCTGGTAGGAGAGGTCGACGTGGGTGAAGGTGTGGATGCCCACCTCGTTGCCCTGCTCGACCATGTCCCCGACGATCGACGGATAGCGCGAGACCATCGAGCCGACCACGAAGAAGGTGGCGGGGATGTCGTACTTCTTCAGGATCGCCAGGACCTGCGGCGTCCAGGTGGGATTCGGGCCGTCGTCGAAGGTGAGCGCGATCGTCTTGTCCGGTACGGAGACGGTGGTGGCCTGACCGCCCCGGAAGGTGAGGATCGGCCCGCCGTCGAGGACCTTGTCGGGCACCTTGCCGGAGCTGGCCCCGGTGCGCACCCGCTGGTCGCCGCCGACCTCGGCGCGCAGATAGCCGTCGAGCAGCATGACGCTGGTCAGCGCGAGCAGCAGCAGCCCGGCGAGGATCACCCGGGGTTTTTGCAGGGCCGCGGCCTTGCCGGCCACCCGCTCGATGCGGGTGGGGGCGCGGCGGCGGCGACGTGAGGGCGTCGTCGTGGTCATGAGTGGGGCTGCGCTCCGGTCAGTTGGCGGACGTGTCGGCGGACGCGGACGGGGCGGGGGCGCCCGAGGGCGGCGCCGACGGGCTGCCGCTGGGCGGGGCGACCGGGTTGCCGCGGCCGCCCTGGGGCTGGTTGCCGGGGCCGGGGCCGCCCTGACCGTTCGCGAAGGGCAGCAGCTGGGACGGGGTCAGCGAGGTGCCGAAGCCCATGAAGGCCATGCCCAGCACCACCGCGTAGCCGAGGCAGGCGACGCCGAGGAGGAGGCCGAGGCGCCTGAGCAGCTTGGAGCGGCGTCCGGAGTTGTCAACGAACACCGGCCCGTCGGCGGCGGCCCTGCCGCGCCTGCGGCGGCGGCCCCGCGCGTCGGACCGGTTGTCGATGGTGGTCTCGGATTGCATTCCCCGGACGTTAGGGAACCTTTATGTGCCCCGAACTCGGGCTGTATGTGAGACGCATATGAGAAACGCCTGAGTCTGTCCTTCGCCTGAGAGTTTTCCGCGGGGGCCGGGAAAGGATGAGAGGTTTGCCGGCATGCATACGTACTCAGGGAAATCGGCGACCGGACTCGTCTGCCTGCTCGTGCTGGCCACGGGATGCTCGGCGGGGTCCGGCGGTACGGCCGACCCCGCCCCCGCGCCGAAGGAGACGGGCACGCCCTCCGCGTCGGGCACGTCCTCCGCCGGCACGGCGTACGCCCCCTACGTCAGCGTCACCGAGGCCTCCGACCTCGACTCCGCCGGCTCCCCGGCGACGTACAACCTGGCCTTCGTGATCGCGGACGGCAGCGACTGCACACCGAAGTGGAACGGCACCAACACCCTGTCCGACTCGGCCGTGAAGTCCCGTATCGCCGAGCTGACTCAGGGCGGCGCCACGGTCCGCGTCTCCTTCGGCGGCGCCTCCGGCAAGGAGCTGGCGGCGAGTTGCGACAGCGCGTCCGAGCTGGCGGAGGCCTACGGAAAGGCCCTGGACGCGGCCGGTTCCGCACAGGCCGACTTCGACATCGAGGGCGACGAGCTGACCGACTCCGACTCGGTGGACCTGCGTTCGCAGGCGATAGCCCTGCTGCAGCAGGAGCGCGGCGACCTGGAGGTGTCCTTCACGCTGCCGGTGATGCCGTCCGGCCTGGACGACGCCGGTGTGGCGCTGCTGGAGTCCGCCAACCAGCACGACGTCCAGGTCTCCACCGTGAACATCATGACGATGAATTACGGCGAGTCGTACACCGGCGACATGGGGGATTACGCGCTGACATCGGCGAAAGCCGCCCACAGTCAGCTGAAGGAGATCTTCGGCACTTCCGACGCGACCGCGTGGAAAGCGATGGCGCTGACGTCGATGCTCGGGGTGAACGACATCGACGGCGAGACGTTCTCGCTCGATGACGCGGCGCAGGTGCGGGAGTTCGCCGAGGAGAAGGGAATCGGATGGGTGTCCATGTGGGCGTCCTTCCGGGACCAGCCGTGCGGGGACGATTCGTCCTCGGATGACGCGCTGACCAATTGCAGCGGGGTGGATCAGGAGGCCGGTGCGTTCGCGGAGGCTTTTTCGGCGTAATTTCGGGTCCGTCTCCTAACCTCGTGCGAGAAGACGTCGGATGCCCTGTGCATCCACTGTGAGGAGGCGATGGTGCTCGGAAGAGGCACGCGGTTGCTCGGGGCCGCCGTGGTCGTGGCCTGCATGGTGCTCGTCGGTCCCAGCGCGCCGAACGGCGGCCTCTTCGGCGGGTCACCGCCCGTCGAGGCCGCCCGTGACATCGTGCCGAACCGGGTCATGACGTGGAACATCTGCAACCCGTGCGACACGGCCAACACCGACCGGGCGGCGGAGATCGCCGCATACGCGCCCCAGGTCATCGGCATGCAGGAAGCGTGCGTCCGGGACGTCGAGGCGATCCGGGACCACCTGGAGAACCTCCACGGGCTCGTCTACCACGTCGAGTACGGGACGGTACTGCGCAATTGGGGCCGCTGCGGAGGCCTGCCGTGGAACCCCGGTGAGTACGGTCAGGCGATCCTCTCGGCGGCACCGATGACCGACCATGTCGCCGTGGAATATCCCGACGGCGGCTCGGAGGACCGTGGCTATATGGCGGTCACCACCGAGGTGGACGGCCGGTCTGTGCGGGTCTTCAACACCCACCTCGCCCACCGCCGCCAGGAGTCGGTGCGGGCGGCCCAGATCGACGTGCTCTCCAAGGTCGTCGCCCGCGAGGACCGCGCGATCGTCCTCGGCGACTTCAACGCGGTGCCGTACGCCTCCGAACTGACCCGCATGTGGACGCTGGCCACGGACACGGACCCCGAGTGCCGTCCCGACTCCACCGGCAGCTGCGAGGTGACCACGGACTGGCAGAGCAAGTTCGACTACGTCTTCCTGCGCGGAATCACCCCGCTCCGCCACACTGTCCATCCGACCCCGTACTCGGACCACCACTCGCTGCGCACCGACGTCGACATCCCCTGAGCCCGGTCGCCGGCGGCCGTCGTCACCGTCGCCGGTAGACCAGCCGCCCGTCCACCACCGTCGCCACACACGTCCCCGCGCCGCGCTCCGCCAGTTCCGCCTCGTCCCGCACGTCGAACACGGCGAAGCGGGCGGCGCACCCGCGCTCGCGCGGCGGCGGGAACACCACGGGCCGGCCGGAGGCACAGGGGTCGAGGGAGGGCACGCCGTCGGGGCGCCCGATGCGGCCCATGACCGCCAGACCGGTGCGTCGCACGGCGTCCCGCACCGCGCGGTTGCGCAGTTCCTCGCAGGCCGCCCGGACCGTGCCGTACGCCAGCATGCGCTGCACCCCGCGCCGGGCGCTCGCGCCCCAGCGGGCGTCGTCCATGTGGAGCGCGGCGAGGGCGTCCCCCATCAGCGGCTCGGTGCCCAGTTCGGCGGCCTCGCGCGGATCGGGGTGGTAGGCCTCCTCCAGCAGCTCGGTGCCGTGGATATTGATCAGCCCCGGCGTCAGGATGCCCGGCCACTGACGCACCCGCGCCCGCGGATGCGCGGCGACCAGATCCGCCAACTGCCCGGAGTCGGCGATCCAGTCGCCCTCGACGAGGAGCGCGTGGTCCCTGGAATCGGCGTGAATCGTCAGCACGGGCGGGTCAGTTGGAGGCGAGGATCTTCAGCTCGGGGTGGGCGGTGCCGCCCTCGATCGCCGTGGACGAGATGTGCGACATGACCCGCGCGTCGACGGGGTCGTTCGCCGGGTCGTCGTGCACGACCAGGTGCTCGTACGTCGTGGCACGCTGCGCCGGGACCCGCCCCGCCGTACGGATCATGTCGATCATTTCCTGGAGGTTGGAGCGGTGCCTGGCACCGGCCGCCGAGACGACGTTCTCCTCCAGCATGACCGAGCCGAGGTCGTCGGCGCCGTAGTGCAGCGTCAGCTGGCCGGCGTCCTGGCCGGTGGTCAGCCAGGAGCCCTGGATGTGGGCGATGTTGTCCATGAAGAGCCGGGAGATCGCGATCATCCGCAGATACTCGAAGATCGTGGCCTGTGTACGGCCCTTGAGGTGGTTGTTCATCGGCTGGTACAGGTACGGGATGAAGGCCCGGAAGCCGCCCGTCCGGTCCTGCACCTCACGGATCATCCGCAGATGCTCGATGCGCTCGGCGTTGGTCTCACCGGTGCCCATCAGCATGGTGGAGGTGGACTCCACGCCCAGCCCGTGCGCGGTCTCCATGATCTCCAGCCAGCGCTCGCCGCTCTCCTTCAGCGGGGCGATGGCCTTGCGCGGCCGCTCGGGCAGCAGCTCGGCACCGGCACCGGCGAAGGAGTCGAGACCGGCCGCGTGGATCCGGGTGATGGCCTCCTCGACCGAGACCTTGGAGATCCGCGCCATGTGCTCGACCTCGGAGGCACCGAGGGAGTGGATGACGAGCTGCGGGTACGCGTCCTTGATGGCCTTGAAGTGCTTCTCGTAGTACTCCACGCCGTAGTCCGGGTGGTGCCCGCCCTGGAACATGATCTGCGTACCGCCGAGCTCGATGGTCTCGGCGCAGCGCCGCAGGATGTCGTCGAGGTCGCGGGTCCAGCCGTTCTTCGTGTCCTTCGGCGGCGCGTAGAAGGCGCAGAACTTGCACGCCGTCACACAGACGTTCGTGTAGTTGATGTTGCGCTCGATGATGTACGTCGCGATGTGCTCGGTACCCGCGTACCTGCGGCGGCGTACGGCGTCGGCGGCGGCGCCCAGCGCGTGCAGCGGGGCGTCGCGGTACAGGTCGAGCGCTTCCTCCGGGGTGATCCGCCCGCCCGCTGCGGCACGGTCTAGCACAGACTGCAGGTCGGCCTTCTCGGTCACCGGGGCGTCCCTTTCGTACAGGCATCGGACGGACTCGACCAGCCTACGCCAGGGGTCCGGGGCGCCCGAGGTCAGGCCGCGCCCGCGCCGATCAGCAGCCCGGCCCAGGCCCCCGCGATCATGAACGGCCCGAACGCGATCGCCGTCCCGCGCCCCGCCTTCCCCGCCACGACGAGGGCACCGCCGTAGAGCCCGCCGAGCAGGAACCCGGCGAAGGTGCCCAGCATGACGGTGGCCCAGCCGTACCAGCCGAGCACGGCACCGATGCCGAGCGCCAGCTTCACATCGCCGAAGCCCATGCCGCCGGGGTTGATGAGCCACAGCACGAAGTACAGGGCGCCGAGCGCGAGGGCGGCCCACAGGGCGGTCGGCCAGTCACCGGCGTGCTCGGGCACCAGCGCGACCAGGCCGAGCAGCACGAGGGAGACCAGAGCGAACGGCAGCGTCAGGGCGTCAGGCAGTCGCCGCACCCGGAGGTCGACGACCGTGAGCAGCACCCCGGCGGGCGCAAGGAGCAGCCAGACCCCCAGTTCGGGCCGGGTGTCGGTGGCGGCGGCGAGGGTGGCGCAGACGGCGGCGGTGGCGGTGGCCAGGCGGGCCGCGCCGGGCCCGTACGCCCTCGTGTCCGCACACTCCCGGCACCGGGCCCGCCCGATCCACCCCCGCACCGGGTGCCCGCCGGGACACCGCTCCCGCCACGCCTCCCCCGGCGGGACGGAGAACCGGTAGGCCGCCCGAGGCAGCAGCGCCCCCGCCACCGCGCCCCAGCACACGGCGACCAGCACCAGCCAAGCGGTACTCACGCGGTACCACCCATCGGTCCTGAAGTGCGGTGTCGCGCCATGGCGGGCGTCCTGAGGTCGGGTGTGGAGGGAGCGGAAGGGATATGAGGATCTGTTGAACCCACAGGGATCCTATGATCCGTGGCGTCTCCGCGGCGCCCAGTAGAGTGCCGCGGATAACCGCAGGCGGGAAACGGGGGAAGGGCGTCAGTGACCACGGTCAGCGCATACGGCGACACAGGCGGAATCCAGCACATACCGGGCGCCGTGCGCACACTCCGCACACGCGCGTTCCTCGCCCTCTTTGCCCTGGCCGCCCTGTTCACGACCGTCATCGGCGTCACCCCCGCGCAGGCGGCCACCGACCCCGTCACCCTCCAGGCCGCCCATCTCGCCGACCGCCTCCGCGCGAACCCGGTCCACATCACCGACCAACTCCCCCGCGAGATACCGCGGTCCACGGCCCCCGCCTTCGCCGAGGCGGCCGAGCGCACCGGCGTACCGACATACGTCCTCGTCCTGCCGACCCTGAGCGGCGCGGAGCCGGGTCTGCTCGACGCGGTCCATGAGCGGCTCGGCCGGGACGGGCTGTATGTGCTCCTCGACGAGTCGATGGTGACGGACGCCGTGGCGTACGGGGTCGACGTCCCGGCAGACGACGCCTCGACGGTCGCCCTCTACGAAGTCCCCTACGACGCGGGCCCGCTGCGCCGCTTCGAGCGTTTCACCGAGGTCATCGCGCAGGGCGGGAAGAAGGCGGCGGCGCGGGCGGATGCGGCACGCGCGAAGTACGACGACGGCGCCGAGCCATCGGACATGTACATCGACGAGACCGGCCGCAGCGAACAGTCGTCCTTCACGGGCTTCCTGCTGGCGGGCGTACCGCTGCTGATCCTGATGCTGGTTCCGTATGTACGGCGCTGGTGGCACCGCCTCTCCTCGCAGCCCAAGGGGGGCAAGGGCAAGGGGACCAAGAAAGGCAAGAAGGGCAAGAAGGCCAAGGAGATCCAGGTGCCGAAGTCGGGCCCCGTCTTCCGCTGGACCGTCGCGGTGCTGGCCCTCGCCTCCGCCGTCGCGATCGCCGTCATCGCCCCCCTCGTCTACGACCAGACCCGGTCGAGCTGGTCGCCCCGGCCCAGGGCGATCGACCTCAACGCCCGCCTCGACCGGGTGGCGGAAGGCCTCGCGAAGGACCCGGTGTACGCGGACCCGGAGAGCCCGCGAGTGCTGGACGCGGCCCAGCTGGACCGGCTCCATGACCGCATCGGCGCGTTCGCCCGCTCTCAGGGCGGCGGCCCGGTCTTCGTCTCGCTCGTCCCGCAGCTGACGGACGACGAGTCCGGGGGCGATGAAGAGGCGTTCGCCGCGGCGGTCCACGACAAGCTGGGCCAGGCCGGGGTCTATGTCGTGGCTGACCCCCTGCACGGCTCGATCGAGGTCTTCAACCACGGCCTGCGGCTGGACAGTTCCAGCCTCGCCTACGACATCCCGGATGCCATCACGGTCGGTGACGCGAGTGCCGAGCAGGCCGACGACCACCTCATGGGCAGCCGCCTCGCCGCTCTGATCACCGTCCTCGACAAGACCGAGCGCTCGGACGAGCCGACCACGGCCGACGCCCCGTACCCGGTGACGGACCCTGTCCGCGAGGACGAACTGGTCCCGCTCTTCGGCCCCGACTTCTGGTCGGCCCTGTTCCCGGGCGTCCTGGTGTCCGGGCTGGTCTTCGGGGTGGTGGCGGGCTTGCTGGGGATCGTGGGCAGGGTGCTACGGCGCCGGAATCCGGACCCACGGCCCGCCGCCTGAAACCGTACGGCTCGTCCGCGGGTCTGTGAGGGTGTGCTCTGCTGAGCCACGTACACATGGGGGGACGTTGTGAACCAGGTGCTCTATGGCGAGCGTTCGCGGAATCCGCTGGCGCGGACCGTCGAGTTGACCGAGGACCGGCTGCGGCGCGGCGGCAGGGTCACGCCGCTCGGCGAGCTGAACCTCGCCGCCATGGCCGAGGCGTTCCAGCGCGGGTGCTGGCTCGGGGCCGGCGGCGCGGAGCGCCCGCTCCAGCGGCTGCCGGAGGGGGCCGGGGTCGTCCCGGTGACCCGCGTCACCGGCACCGCCACGCCGGTGAAGGTGCGGCAGGCCGCCGAGTTCGCGCGCCGGCTCGGGGAGTTGGCGGTACGGCAGTGCGGTGGGCCCGAGCAGGTGGCGGCGCTGGCGGCCCGGGCGCGGGCCGAGGGCGTGCCGCTGTGGATCGCGCGCCGGTTCGCGGCGGGACCCGCCGGGCCGGTCGCCGTCGCCGTGGACCGGCGCCTGGTCCGCGTGGACGTGTGGGGGTCCGGGGCTCCCGTCGTACGGGTCCGGGCGCCCCATGGCTTCCAGCGTGACTCCCCGCAGCCGGCCAAGGGCCTGCTGCTGACCGTCGGGGAGGCGACGGCGCAGCTCAGCCTCGTCAAGAAGCTGCGCAAGTCCAGGAGTTCCGTCGAGGTGCGGCTGCCCGGGCAGCACTGGGTGCTGCGGCGGGAGGACGCGACGAGTTCATGGCTGCTGCGCGACGAACGCCGGGTCGCCCTGCTGACACGCCCCGCCCGCCGACCGGTGCCCGAGCCGGGCACGGTCCTGCTGCCGCTGTCCCCTGTGCGGTACGAGAGCCCCGACCCGCTGGACGCCGTCATGGCCCACGTCTTCGCCGTCGCCTTCGGACTCGGGGACACCACGGGCCTGGCGCGCTTCCGCTCCCAACGACGCCGCCCGGCGGAAAGGGACGAGCCCATCGCCACCGACGAGGGCTGGGACCGCCCCTGGTTCACCAACCTCGGCCGGGGCAGCGACGACAACGAGCCCGGTGGCAGCGACGGTTGGGGCTCGGACGGCGGGGACGGCGGGGATTCCGGTGGTGGCGACGGCGGGGGCGGCGACGGTGGTGGAGGCGGCGGCGACTGAGCGGGGGGCGCCGGCCCGACCGCCCCGGGCGCTCACCGCTACTCGACCTTCGACAGCCGCGCCTCGGGATTGCCCTCCGCGTCGCTCTCCGAGCGGTACAGCAGGTCGTCGCCGGTCGGGATGATCCGGACGGTGTGCGGCTTCGGGTTGCAGCCGCCGTGGTTGGTCTCGCGGCCCACGGAGGTGACGACGAGCTCCTTCGCGGTCACCTGCTTCAGGGTGAGTACGTCATTGCAGGCACCGCCGATCAGGTCGGTCTGGCGGAGGGTGCCGACCTCGTCGCCGACCTCGGCCTTGTGCACGGTGAGCCGGAAGGTGCCCGCCGACAGGGCGCCGTCGAGGACGGTGGCCTTGCCCTCCCAGGTGCCGAGGTAGCGGGCGGGCACCGAGTTCCCGGCCGGGGTGGTGGCCTCCTTGCTGGGCGCCGGGGACGAGGCGGTGTCGGCCCCCGCGTTGGTGTCCTGGTCCCGCCCCGGCAGCAGGTCGAACAGGAACACCGATCCCACCGTCACCGCCGCCATGGCCCCCGCGACCGCCAACGCCACCGTGCAGCTCAGCCTCCGCCCACGCCCGCCCTCCCCCGGCGTGGAGGCCGCCGCGACGGACACGGAGAGCTTGCCGGGGCGCTGGTCCGCAGCCGGGACGGCGTCCTGGGGCGGGGCGGCGTCACGGGGTTCGGGTACGGCGGCGGGCGCCTGGGGCAGGGAAGCCGGCATCACCGGCGGCGGCCCGAACTCCCCCACCGTCGCCGGACGGCTGAAGGCCACAGGACCCGACGCGGCCTCCTCCGCCACGTCCAGGTTCAGCAGCCGTACCGCACCCCGGCTGACCTGCTCGACCAGCGCTCCCGGCAGCCACCCGCCCGCCACCAGCCGGGCCGCCCCGTCCGGAGCGAGCCGGCGGCCCACCTCACCCGGTGTGGGCCGGGCGGCGGGGTCCTTGGCCAGACAGGCGGCCACCAGTTCCCGCAATTCGCCGTCCAGCGAGCCGAGTTCGGGCTCCTCGTGGACGACCTTGTAGAGCAGGGCCGCCGAGGAGTCCCCGGAGAACGGCGGTTCGCCGGTCGCCGCGTACGCCAGGACCGCGCCCAGCGAGAAGACGTCGGCCGCTCCATTGACGCCCTTGCCGATGATCTGCTCGGGCGACATGTAGCCGGGCGAGCCCACCGACACGCCCGTCGAGGTGAGCGACGCCGTGCCGTCCATGGCGCGTGCGATACCGAAGTCGATGAGGAGCGGACCGTCCAGGGTGAGCAGGACGTTCGACGGCTTCACGTCCCGGTGCACCAGGCCCAGTTCATGCACGGCCGCGAGCGCCTCGGCGAGCCCCGCCCCCAGTGCCCGTACCGAATGCGCGGGCAGCGCGCCCGAGTCGGCGACCGCGGACGACAGCGACGGGCCCGCCGCGTACGCCGTGGCCACCCATGGCACCGCCGCGTCCGGTCCTGCGTCCAGCACCGGCGCCGTCCAGGCGCCGCCGACCCGTCGCGCCGCCTCCACCTCGCGGCGGAACCGGGCGCGGAACTCCTCGTCGAGGGCGAGATGCGGATGCACGATCTTCACGGCGACCGTACGGCCGCCCGCGCTGCGGCCCAGGTACACCCGTCCCATGCCGCCGGAGCCGAGCCGGCCGAGCAGCCGGTACGGCCCGACGACCGTGGGCTCGTCCACTCCGAGCGGCTGCATCGGCGTCCACCCCTCCCCCGTACGGCCTCGCGGCCCTTCCCCAGCAGGTTAATGGGCGCGCGTCGCACCCTTCAGCGCTGGAGCAGATCCACCTTCACATCCGCCGGAAATCCCGTCGTCGGCCCCACCCGTCGCGCGAACTCCGCGACCGCCGCCAGCTGCGGGCCGCCGAAACGGAAGTCGAGGGTCGTGAAATACCGCTCCAGCACCCGCTCGTCGAAGGCCTCCCAGCGGGCCGCCTGCTCGGCGACCTTGCCGACCTCCTCCAGGGAGAGGTTGCGGGATTCGAGGAACGCCTCGTGGACCTTGCGGGTGATGACCGGCTCGCGCTCCAGATAGTCCCGGCGGGCCGCCCACACCGCGAAGACGAAGGGCAGCCCGGTCCACTCCTTCCAGAGCGAGCCGAGATCGTGCACCTCCAGGCCGTAGCGCGGGCCGTCGAGGAGGTTGGCCCGCAGCGCGGCGTCTCCGATGAGTACGGCCGCCTCCGCCTCCTGCATCATCAGGCTGAGGTCGGGCGGGCAGGTGTAGTAGTCGGGCCGTACGCCGTAGCGGTCGGCGAGCAGGAGCTGGGCCAGGCGCACCGAGGTGCGCGAGGTCGAGCCGAGGGCCACGCGGGCACCGTCCAGCTCGTCCAGCGGAACCTGGGAGACGATCACGCACGACATCACCGGGCCGTCGCAGCCGACCGCGATATCGGGGAAGGCGACCAGGTCGTCGGCGTTGCGCAGGAATTCGACGAGGGTGATGGGCCCGATGTCGAGATCGCCCCGGACCAGCTGCTCGCTGAGCTTCTCCGGCGTGTCCTTGGTCAGCTCGAAGTCGAGCAGGGTGCCCGTTCTCGCGAGGCCCCAGTACAGGGGCAGGCAGTTCAGGAACTGGATGTGGCCTACGCGCGGCCGAGTGCGGGAATTGTCCACATCGCGAGGCTAGACCCTATGAGGTAGCGTGCAGCCCTCAGGGTGGCGACTCTCCGGTGACACCCAGGTCACCACCTCACCGTCAATCCCGACACGGGGCTTCAAACGTCCGAGTGACGTGATCTTGACCTCTATTGCTTTCGGCTGCCCGCGTGCTAGGCTCGCCGCAAGTTGCAGTTTGGTTTCCCTTGCAGTACAGAGCCTGCGGAGCATGTAACCGCGGGCTCTCGTCGTTTTCAGACGTATGCAGTTGTGCGGGACTTTGTTTTCACACTTGCAGGGTTCTGGAGCAGGGCAACCCTTTGGGCCCAAGGAGGGCTTATGGCTACCGGAACCGTGAAGTGGTTCAACGCCGAAAAGGGCTTTGGCTTCATCGCCCAGGAAGGCGGCGGCCCCGACGTCTTCGTTCACTACTCCGCGATCAACGCGAGCGGCTTCCGTTCGCTGGAGGAGAACCAGCAGGTCTCCTTCGACGTGACCCAGGGCCCGAAGGGCCCGCAGGCGGAGAACGTCACCCCCGTCTGATCATTCGGTCTCGGAGCCTGGTGCTTTGATCCGGAACAGATAGCAGTACCCAAGGAGCCCCGCGCCGCAAGGCGACGGGGCTCCTGCCTTTTGCGCCTGGCGGGCTAGATGTGCTGCATGACCAGCACGAACGTCGTCCCGGGCGCCAGCGCCTCGTACGAGTGCGGCACATCACCGCGATACGCCATGTAGTCGCCGGGCCCCAGCTCGACCTCCTCGCCCCGGGGCCCCGCCTTCACCCGCCCCGTGCCGACGATCAGATGCTCCACACTCCCCGGAATGTGCGGCTCCGACACCCGGGCCGGGCCGGGTTCCGCGCGCAGGTGGTAGAGGTCCCGGCGGGCGCCCGGCGGGCTGGCGGAGAGCAGGGTCGCCACATAGTCCGCCCGCTCGGAGGCGACGGTGGGCCCCTCGCCCGCCCGGATCACCTGTACGGCCGGTGTCGGCGGCTCCACCAGCACACTGAACGGCACCCCGAGCGCGACCCCCAGCGCCCACAGCGTCTCCACGCTGGGGTTCCCACCGCCCGTCTCCAGCTGGGACAGCGTGGACTTCGCGATCCCCGCCCGTTTGGCCAGCTCGGACAGTGACAGTCCGGCCCGGGTGCGCTCGCGGCGCAGGGAGGCGGCGATCCACGTGAGGGGCTCGCTCATGCGGCTCACTTCCCGTTCTGTTCGTTCTGCGGGTACGTTCGTTCGCCTTGACGAACAGGCACCCTCGCGTTCATTCTGGAAAACATGCGTTCGCTTCTCCGAACACCGATGACACCGATGATGGCACCCCTGGTGCGCGACAGTGCACTGGTCTGGCTGGCCAGTGGTGTCGTCGGGCTCTCCTTCGGCGCGATCTCGGTCGCGGGCGGGCTGCCGGTCTGGGTGCCGGTGGTGATGTCGCTGGTCGTGTACGCGGGGTCGGCGCAGTTCAGCGCGGTCGGCGTACTGCTGGCCGGGGGCGGACCGCTGGCCGCGGCTGCCACCGGGCTGCTCCTGAACACCCGTACGGCCGCCTTCAGCCTGGCCGTCTCCGATGTCCTCGGTGGCCGCGGCCGTCTCGCCCGTCTCCTCGGCGCCCACCTCGTCACCGACGAGACGGTGGCCTTCACCCTCGCCCAGCCGGATCCCGTACGACGCCGGGCGGCCTTCTGGGTGAACGGGCTCGGTCTGTTCGCCGCCTGGAACACCGGGGTCCTGGTGGGCGCGCTCGCCGGAACCGCGCTCGGCGACACGGCGACGTACGGACTCGACGCCGCCTTCCCTGCCGTACTGGTGGCTCTGGTCCTGCCGACCCTGCGCACCGACGCCCGCGTCCGGCGCTGCGCGCTGCTCGGCGCCGCGGTGGCCCTCGCGGTGACACCGGCCGTCCCGGCGGGGGTGCCGGTGCTGCTGGCGCTGGCGGGGCTGGTCCGGTACGGCCGCAAGGAGGCGTCGGCGTGAACGCCACGGTCGCCATGATCCTGGCGCTGGCGGTCGGGACGTACGCCTTCCGGCTGGTCGGCCCGGCGCTGCACGGGCGGGTGGAACTGCCCGCGCGGGTCCAGGAGCTGCTGGCGGCGGCCGCGGTGGTGCTGCTCGTGGCGCTGCTGGCGACGGGGGCGCTGACCGAGGGCGGGGGCTTCGCTGGGTGGGCGCGGCCGGCCGGGGTGCTGGTCGGGGGTGTGCTGGCGTGGCGGAGGGCGCCGTTCCCGGTGGTGGTCCTCGGGGCGGCGGGGGTCACGGCGGTACTGCGGGCGGCGGGCTTGGCCTGAGCCGACCCGGCTGGGAAAATCACCAGGTGACAAGCGGTGAAGAGAACGATCACGGGGAAAGCGGCGGCACCCCCGCCAACAACAGGCTGGCGATGGGGATGTCCTTGGGCATCTCCTTCGGCACGGCCATCGGACTCGTCCTGGGGATGACCGTCTTCGACCTGGGGCTCGGGCTCGCCCTGGGGATGTGCACGGGTCTCGCGATCGGCACCGCGATCGGGGCGAGCGCGGCGCGCGGCGGTGGCGGCGAACCGGAAGAGCAGGACGGCGCATAGTCGTCGGCCTTGTCAGTGGCGTTCGCTAGGGTCCCCGGCCATGACCGACGCAGACTTCCTGACCACCACCCGCACCTTCTACGACGCCATCGCCGAGGACTACGCGACCCTCTTCCAGGACGAGCTGGTGGGAAGGCCGCTGGAGCGGGCGCTCCTGACCATGTTCGCCGAACTCGTGGAAGGGGACGGCCCGGTCGCCGACCTCGGCTGCGGCCCCGGTCGCACGACCGCCCGCCTCGCCGGTCTCGGGCTGCCCGTGTTCGGGCTGGACCTGTCGGAGTCGATGCTCGCGATCGCCCGCCGCGAGAACCCGGGGCTGCGGTTCGAGCAGGGCTCGATGATGGAACTGGACCTGGAAGACGGGGCACTGGCCGGCGCGCTGTCCTTCTACTCCTCCATCCACACACCGGTGGACCGGCTGCCCGCCCTCTTCGCGGAGTTCCACCGTGTGCTGGCCCCGGGCGCGCCGCTGTTCGTCGCCTTCCAGGCCGGCGACGAACACCGGCACCACGACCGGCCCTTCGGCCACCCGGTCGCACTCACCTTCCAGCGGCGGCGGCCGGAGGACATGGTCGAGTTGCTGACGAGGGCCGGCTTCGCCCTCGTCTCCCGTACGGTCCGCGAGCCGGACCCGGCGCTGGACGAGACGGTCCCGCAGGCGTTCCTGATCGCCCGGAAACCGGCGGCTTAAAGGCTCCCCGCCAGGTCCCTCGCCGCGATGTACCCGAACGTCATCGCCGGCCCGATCGTCGAGCCCGCGCCCGCATAGCTGTGCCCCATGACGGCCGCGCTCGCGTTGCCCGCGGCGTACAGGCCCCGGATGACGGAGCCGTCCTCCCGCAGTACCCGGGCGCGGGCGTCCGTGACGAGGCCGCCCTTGGTGCCGAGGTCGCCGGGGACGATACGGAAGGCGTGGTACGGGGGCAGCCAGAGCGGGGCGAGGCAGGAGTTGGGCAGCACGGACGGGTCCGTGTAGTAGTGGTCGTAGGCGCTGTCGCCCCGATGGAAGTCGGGGTCCTTCCCTTTCAGGGACTGCGAGTTGAAGCGGTCCACCGTGGTGCGCAGGGCCGCCGCCGGGACGCCGATCGAGCCGGCGAGCGCATCCAGGGTCCAGGCCTTGTGCGCGGTGCCCGAGGCGTACCAGTCGGCGGGCAGCGGCAGGGCCGGCAGGACGTCCTTGAAGAGGTAGCGGTTGCGGTAGTTCTGGTCGACGATCAGCCAGGACGGGATGGCGGGGTCGGTGCCGTTGACGTCGTACATGGTGTGGACGACGTCGCTGTAGGGCGCGGCCTCGTTGACGAAGCGGGTGCCGCCGGCGTCGATCAGCAGGCCGCCGGGGAGGGTGCGTTCGGCCAGGCAGAAGTACGGCTGGCCGGGAACCGGGATCGCGGGGCCCCACCAGGCGTCGTCCATGAGGCCGAGGGCGGCGCCCAGACGCTGACCGGCCCGGATGCCGTCGCCGGTGTTCTCCTTCGCGCCGACCGTCCAGTCCGTGCCGATGGGCTGGCGCTGGTACTGCGCGCGCATCGCCGCGTTGTGCTCGAAGCCACCCGAGCCGACGATGACGCCGCGGCGGGCGCGAACCAGGCCGGGAGCACCGTCCCGGGTGACGACCGCTCCGCTCACGGCACCGCCCTCGACATACAGGTCGCTCAGCGGTGTGCCGAGCCACACGGGCACCCCGGCCGAGCGCAGCCCCAGTCGCAGCCCGGCCGCCAGCGACTGCCCCATGGTCAGCGGCTTCTCCCCGCGCAGCGCCGCCGCCGTGCCCCGCGCGAGGCACTCCGCGGCCACCGCGGCCCCCTTGAGGTTCACCGCGGCCAGGGCGAGCCACTTGTAGTCGGCGCTGAAGACGACCATGCCGGCGGGCACGTCCATGTACGGCGGGTTCAGCCGGGCAAGTTCGGCGCCCAGGAGGTTGCCGTCGAGCTGGTCGGGCTCGACGGAGCGACCGTTCGGCAGGCCGCCTGGCAGCTCGGGGTAGTAGTCGCTGTACCCCTCCATCCAGCGGAAGCGCAGGGGGCTGCTCGCCATGACGAAGGAGAGCATCGCCGGGCCGTGGGCGAGGAAGGCCCGCTGCCGGTCGGCGGGCACGTCCGGGCCGACGACGGCGGCGAGATAGGCGGCGGCCTTCGCTGGGGTGTCCGGTACGCCCGCCGCGAGCAGCACGGAGTTGTTGGGGATCCAGATCCCGGCGCCGGACCGGGCGGCGGATCCGCCGAAGGTGGGCGCCTTCTCCAGCACCACACAGCTCAGGCCCTGCCGGGCGGCGGTGAGCGCGGCGGTCATGCCGGCGGCCCCGGAGCCGACGACCACGACGTCGTACGTGCCGAGCAGGGGCAGGTCGGCCGCGTGGGCGGCGGTGAGCCCGAGGGAGGCCGTGACCGTGCCCGCGGCACCGGCGGCGAGGACGTGTCTTCGGGAAGGGTGCGCGCTGATGGTCATGGGCCAGCTCCCGCCTGGACGGCTCCGCATTTCTGAGGGTGTGTCAGAAATGCGAATGTGACGCGGATGCCTTGTGAAGTCAAGCGCGGAGCACGGCAGTTGACGTGCGACATGCGCGGTGGGTCGGCACCCGCCCCCCTCCCCCGCCATGGTCCGGACTCCGGCGGAGGCGAGGAGCGGGTTGCCGCCCGGGCCCTTCCGAAATCGTCGTCCATCGGGCAAAGCCCAGTCAATCCTTGGGATTTGTCATCGGACCCAAGCATTAACTTGGAGGTCATGACCCTCGATGACCTACGGGTGTTCGTGGCCGTGTGCCGGGCCGGAAGTCTCAGCGCGGTGGCGCGGGAGCTGGGCTGCACCCAGTCCGCGGTGAGCCAGCATGTGAAACGGCTGGAGCGGGAGACCGGCGTCGCCCTGCTGGAGCGCCAGCCCCGGGGCGTGGTGCCCACGCAGGCGGGGCGGGTGCTGGAGGCGGCCGCCGCCGAGGGGATATCCGGGCTGGACCTCGCGGTACGACAGCTGCGGGATCTCCTCGACGGCGACAGCGGGTCCGTACGGGTGGCGACGGGGGCGACGACCGTACGGCACTTCATGTCGGAGGCCGTCGTCGCGTACCGGCGCCGCCATCCCCGGGTCAACCTGGAGTTCCGCACGGTCAGTTCGGGCCGGGGCAGCTTCGACGCGCTCGCCGACGGCACGCTCGACCTGGCCTGGATCACCCTCGGCCCGCCGGTGCGCGGTATCGAGCAGCGGCCGGTGGTGGAGTTGCCGTGGGTCCTCGCGGTACGGGCCGACGATCCGCTGGCCCTGCGGCCGTACGTCGACGCCGGCACCGATCTGGCGGACGTACGGCTGATCCGGCTGCCGCCGAACTCGGCCTCGGCGGCTCATCTGGACGCCGCCTGCGCCGAGTCGGGCGTCCGGTTCGCGCACGACACGAGCGTCGCCGACTGGGACACGGCGCTGCTGCTGGCCGAGCTGGGGGTCGGGCGGGCGGTGGTGCCCGCGCTGCCGGGGCTGCGGGTGCCCGGCGACGGCGATCTGCGGCTCGTCCCCGTCCCCGGGCTGCGGCCGCTGCCGGTCGGCTGGGCCGTGCGCCGCTGGGAGGCGCTCAGCCCGCCGGCGCGGGCCTTCGCGGACCTGGTGGAGAGCTGTCGCACCCGGCCCTGAGCGGCTACTTCAGTCCGATCGCCGCGCAGTCCGCCGCGTACTCGGGGGTGCAGATCTGGTCGGCGGTGTAGACGCCGTCCCGGATCACCGTCTCCTCGATGTTGTTCTTCGTGAGGGCGACCACCGACACCAGCTGTGCCGGGATGTCGTCCTGGGTGGGGCTGTCGACCGAGTCCTGGGTGAGCGCGTCGAACTCGATGTCGCGGCCCTGGACCTTGTACACGGCCATCTTCGCGGCGTTGGTCGCCTCGAGCAGGAAGGACTTGTACACGGTCATGAACTGCTCGCCCGAGACGACCCGCTGCACCGCGTCCAGGTTCGCGTCCTGCCCGGTCACCGGCGGGATCTTGCTCGCGCCCGCCTCCTTGAAGGCCTTGATGACACCGTCCGCCAAGCCGTCGCTCGCCGAATAGACGGCGGCGATGTTGCCGATGCCGACGGAGGCGATCGCCTTCTTCATGTTGGCCTGGGCGGCCTCGGGCGACCACTTGTCGGTGTCGTACTTCTTGACGATGTTCACCTGGCCGTCGAGCTCGCCGAGGGCGCCCTTCTTGACCAGTCCCGTGTTCGGGTCGGCGGGGTCGCCGTTCATCATGACGACCTTGCTCGTCGCGGCCTTGGAGCCGAGGTCCTCGACGAGGGAGCGGCCCTGGACCTCGCCGACGAGTTCGTTGTCGTGGGAGACATAGGCGTCGATGGGCCCCTGGGCCAGACGGTCGTAGGCGATGACCGGAATGCCGGCGTCCTTCGCCTTCTGCACATCCGACGCGATGGCCTTGGAGTCCAGCGCGTCCACCAGGATGACGTCCACCTCGTCGGAGATCATCTGCTGGAACTGCCGGCTCTGCTTCTCGGGGCTCGCCTCGGCGTTGGCGTAGACGACCTTGCCCTTGTTCTTGGTGAGCGTGCCGACTTCCTTCTTGATGAGCGGGTAGTCGAACTTCTCGAAACGTGCCGTGTCCTTGTCGGGCAGCAGCAGTCCCACCGTGATGTCGTCCCCCTTCTCCGGCGCTGCCGAGCTGTCACCGCCTCCGATGCCGTCGATGACACCGCAGGCGGTGAGCGACAGGGCCGAGGCGCAGGCCAGGAGGGCCGTGCCTATGCGGTGCGCGGGGGAGGTGTGGGGGGTACGAGCGTTCACTACTGGGCCTTCCGAGCGGAGGAGCGGCGGTGCTACCCGGGTTGGCGGTAGCCAACGCGGGGACGCCATGTCACGTCAAGCGGTTGTCGTAACGAGAGTGCAACCGTTTTCCGCGACGGTGCCCGCGAGGTGGTGATCGACGGCGGCCGAGCCGCTATCCACGGTCGGTGTCGCTCGTGTACAACCCCTCCACCTCCGCCGCGAAGTCCCGCATCACCGCTTCCCGGCGCAGCTTCATCGACGGGGTCAGATGGCCGTCCATCTCGGTGAAGTCCGTCGGCAGGATCGTGAAGCGGCGGATCGACTCCGGGCGGGACACCAGCTTGTTCGCCTCGTCGATGGCGCGTTGCAGGATCGCCTTCAACTCGTGGTCGTCCACGAGGAGTTCGGCGGGGACGGAGTGCTTGCCGTTCATCCGGCGCCAGTGCGTGACGCCGTCCATGTCCAGGGTGATCAGGGCGGAGACATAGGGGCGGCGGTCGCCGAGGACCATGCACTGGGAGATCAGCGGGTGCGAGCGCAGCCAGTTCTCCAGGGGCGCCGGGGCCACGCTCTTGCCGCCGGCCGTGATCAGCAGTTCCTTCTTGCGGCCGGTGATGGTGAGGTAGCCCTCGTCGTCGAGGGCGCCGATGTCTCCCGTGGGCAGCCAGCCGTCCGCGGCCGCCGGGACGACGCCGCCCGCGGCCGGGTCCCAGTAGCCGCGCAGCACCTGGTCACCGGCGATGAGGATCTCGCCGTCGGCGGCGATACGGATACGGGTGCCGGGGAGCGGCCAACCGACCGTGCCCAGGCGGGGCTTGAGCGGCGGTGTCACCGTGGCCGCGCCCGTCGTCTCGGTCAGGCCGTAGCCCTCGTAGATCTCGATGCCCGCCCCGGCGTAGAAGGCGGCGAGGCGCCGGCCGAGGGGGGAGCCGCCGCAGATCGCGTACTTCACGCGGCCGCCCATCGCGTTGCGGATACGGCGGTAGACCAACGGGTCGTAGAAGGCGCGGGCCGTCTTCAGCGCCGCGCCCGGGCCCGATCCCGTGCCGCCCGCCTTGGCCTCCAGCGCCTCGCCGTAGCGCTCGGCCACCGATGCCGCGCGGTCGAAGGAGGAGACACGGCCGCCGGTCTCGGCCTTGGCGCGGGCTCTGTTGAAGACCTTCTCCAGCATGTAGGGGATGGTGAGGAGACAGGTGGGGCGGAATGCCGCCAGGTCGGGGAGGAGTTCCTCGGCCTTCAGACTCGGCGCGTGGCCGAGGCGCACCCTGGCCCGAATGCACGCGACGGCCACCATGCGTCCGAAGACATGCGACATGGGCAGGAAGAGCAGCACCGAGGCCTCTTCGCTGGTCCGGGTCTTGAAGATCGGGTAGAGCAGTTCGACGGCGTTGTCCACCTCGGCGAAGAAATTTCCGTGGGTCAGGGCGCAGCCCTTGGGGCGGCCCGTCGTACCGGACGTGTAGATCAGCGTCGCCAGCGTGTCGGGCACCAGCATGCCCCGCCTGACGCCCACCTCCCCGTCCGGCTGCTGCGCGCCGAGCTCGCCCAGCCGCTCGACGTGGCCCTTGTCCATCACCCACATGTGCCGCAGATCGGGTACCCGGTCCAGCTCGGGGCCGAGGGCGGCCGCCTGGGCACTGGTCTCGGTGACCAGGGCCACCGCGCCGGAGTCCTGGAGGATCCAACGCGTCTGGAAGACGGAGGAGGTGGGGTAGACCGGCACCGTCACCAGCCCGGCCGCCCATGCCGCGAAGTCGAGCAGCGTCCACTCATAGACCGTGCGGGCCATGATCGCGATCCGGTCGCCGGGCATCATCCCCTCGGCGATCAACCCCTTCGCCACCGCCTGCACCTGCTCGGCGAACTGAGCCGCCGTCACATCCACCCACCGCCCGTCCTCCGCCCTGCGGCTGAGCACCACGGCGTCGGGTGCGGCGGCCGCGTTGTCGAACGGCAGATCCCCGAGGGAGCCATGGGTCACCGACGGCGCGAACGGCGGTACGTACGCCTCCCGCACGACACCGTCCAGCCGCCGTGTCTCGGGCTGTACGAGGTTCGGGCCGGGGGCGTCGTCGTAGGCGGCCGAGGGGGCGAAGGACGGAAGCGAGGTCGACACGGGCGGCTCCTGCGACGGGCTTGCAGCGGAGAAAACTGCTTGCTGCATGAGGTACGTGCCTCGCGCACCATGGCGTTCACCTGCGGAGGCCTGCGGAAAGGGGTTACCGCTGGTTAGGCAGGTGATCGTACGGCTCGCGCGTGTGGGGGTTGTGCGGGTTCGGCGGTGGTACGGAGCCGGGTATGTGCAACCTCGGGGGTTATGTGAGGGGTACTCAGCTTCGCCTCACCTGATCCTTACCTTCGCTCAAGGATCGCGGTCACCCCCTGCCCGCCGGCCGCGCACACCGAGATCAGCCCGCGCCCCGAACCCCCTTGCTCCGCCAGCGTCTTGGCCAGCGTCGCCACGATCCGCGCACCGGTCGCCGCGAAGGGATGACCGGTCGCCAGCGACGAGCCGGTGACATTCAGCCGAGCCCGCTCCACGGGGTCGAGCCCCCGCTTCTCCCACGCCGCCAGCGTGGCCAGCACCTGGGAGGCGAAGGCCTCATGGATCTCCACGAACTCGAAGTCGGCGAGGCCGAGCCCGGCACGCTCCAGCATGCGCGGGACAGCGTACGCCGGTGCCATCAGCAGCCCGTCCTCACCATCGGCGACATCACCCCGTACGAAGTCCACGGCCGCCGTCTCGTACGCCGTGAGGTAGGCCAGCGGCTCCAGCCCTCTGCGCTCCGCCCACTCCTCGCTCGCCAGCAGCACCACCGCCGCCCCGTCCGTCAGCGGCGTCGAATTGCCCGCCGTCATCGTCGGGTCGTCCCTGTCCAGGCCGAACACCGGCTTCAGCCCGGCGAGTTTCTCCGGTGTCGAACCGGGCCGCAGATTCTGGTCCCGCTCCAGACCCCGGAAGGGCACGACCAGGTCCTGGAAGAAGCCGCGTTCGTACGCCGCAGCCAACCGCCGATGGCTCGTCGCCGCCAACTCGTCCTGCGCCTCCCGGGAAACGCCCCAGGCACGGGCCGTGACGGCGGCGTGCTCGCCCATGGAGAGCCCGGTGCGCGGCTCGGCGTTGCGGGGGATGTCCGGGACGAGGTGGGACGGCCGCACCCGGGCCAGCGCCCTGACCCGCCCGCCCAGCGACTTGGCCCGCCGCGCCTCCAGCAGGATGCGACGCAGCTCGTCATTGACGCCGAGGGGCGCGTCGCTCGCCGTGTCCGCGCCACCCGCGATCGCCGACTCGGTCTGACCGAGCGCGATCTTGTTCGCGGCGGCGATGACGGCCTGAAGTCCGGTGCCACAGGCCTGCTGGATGTCGTACGCGGGCGTACGCGCGTCCAGCTTCGAGCCGAGCACGGTCTCGCGGGCGAGATTGAAGTCACGGCTGTGCTTCAGCACCGCCCCGGCGACCAGCTCACCGACCATGCCCGGATCGCCCAGCCCGTACCGCTCGACCAGGCCGTCGACCACCGCCGTGAGCATGTCCTGGTTGGACGCGGTGGCGTACGGGCCGTCGGAGCGGGCAAACGGAATACGGGTGCCGCCGATGACCGCCACGCGCCGGACCGCCGGCGCCAACAGGGAGCTCATCTCCACCCTCTCCTCACCTCCACCATGGACTTACCTCGGGTAACCTTACTCCGGAGTCAGTACCGGAGCACTGGGAGTGGCACATGGCCGACCGCTATCTGAGCTTCACGGGCACAGCGCCCGGCCGCTTCCTCACCCGCCGGCTCGGACTGCCGCAACCCGCGGCCCTCAAACGCTGGTCACCACAGAGGCCCGCACTGGAGGGCGCCCGGCTCCTGCTGACCGCCGGCAAGTCGGACCTGGACCTGGCCTCGACGGACCTGGCCCTGACCACGACCGGACCCGAACTGACGGCCCCCGCCGAGAAGCCCGCCGCCGTCGTCCTGGACGCCACCGGGGTCCGGGACGTCGAGACGCTCGCCGAGGTGCACGCCGCCCTGCACCCGGTGCTGCGGTCGGTCGCCGACAGCGGCCGGATCGTCGTCCTCGGCGCTCCCCTCGACCCCGCCGACCATCACCAGGCCGCCGTCCAGCAGGCCCTGGAGGGCTTCACGCGCTCGCTCGGCAAGGAGGTCGGCCGGGGCAGGACCGTGAACCTCATCCGCCTGACGGACGCACCCGCCGCCGGGTCGACTCTCCGTTTCCTCCTTTCTCCCAAGTCGGCTTATGTCAGTGGGCAGGTCATCGAGGTGGGCACGACCGGGGTCGGGACGGCCGCGGTTGGCTCGGCCCACACGGGCTCGACCGAGGCGGACTCGACCAGGGCGGGCTTGGCCGAAGCGGGCTTGGCCAAGGCAAGCTCGACCGAAGCAGGCTCGACCCAGGCAGGTTCGCCGCGCGCCGCCGGTGCCGTGCCCGGCGTCCCCGACCGCTCCCCCGCCGACCCCGAGCACCCCCTCGCCGGTCGCATCGCCCTCGTCACCGGTGCCGCGCGGGGTATCGGTGAGGCCGTCGCCGAGACGTTGGCCAGGGACGGTGCCCGGGTCGTCGTGCTCGATGTGCCGTCAGCCGAGCAGGATGCCCGGCGGGTGGCCGACCGGCTCGGCGGCATCGCGCTCGCGCTCGACATCACCGCCCCCGACGCCGGCGCGCGCATCGCGGACGCCTTGCCGGACGGACTGGACGTCCTGGTGCACAACGCCGGCATCACCCGTGACCGACGGCTGGTCAACATGCCCGCCGAGCGCTGGAGTTCGGTGCTCGACGTCAATCTCGCGAGTGTGCTGCGCACGACGGACGCGCTGCTGGCCGGCGGGACGCTCCGGCGGGGCGGCCGGATCGTGGCGACGGCGTCGATCGCGGGGCTGGCCGGGAACGCCGGGCAGACCAACTACGGTGCGAGCAAGGCGGGCATCGCCGGTCTGGTCCGCTCACTGGCGCCGCGTGCTCTGGCTGAGCACGGGGTGACGGTGAACGCGGTCGCGCCGGGCTTCATCGAGACGAGGATGACCGCCGCCGTCCCGCTGTTCATCCGGGAGGCGGGGCGGCGGATGAACTCGCTGGCGCAGGGCGGGCTGCCGATCGATGTCGCCGAGACGACCGCGTGGCTGGCGGACCCGGGCTCAGGAGCCGTCAACGGGCAGGTCGTACGCGTATGCGGCCAGAGCCTTCTGGGGGCCTGATGGATCTCGTCCTCACCCGTGCTCCTTCCCTTCCGCCGCTGTTCACGCAGGGCGCCCTGCTGTCACTCTTCAAACGTCCGGGGCCCGACGCCGAGTTCCCGCGTACCCGCCTCGTTCTGCCGGGACTTCGCATCGACCTCGCCCGGCTGTCCTCGTACGAGAGGGTGTGCGGCTTCCCCACCGGGGAGGACGCCCTGCCGGTGACGTATCCGCATGTGCTGGGCTTTCCGCTGGCGATGCGGCTTATGAGCGGCCGGGAGTTCCCGCTGCCGCTGCTCGGGCTCGTCCACACGTCGATCTCGATCACCCAGCACACAGCTCTCCCGGCCACCGGGGAGTACGAACTCTCCGTGCGGGTCGACGGGTTGGCGCCGCATCGGCGCGGCACGGAAGCCGCCGTGATCACCGAGCTGCGGGCCGGTGACGAGGTCGTGTGGGAGTCGAGGAGTACGTATCTGGCTCGGCATCGCACGTCACGCCAGGCCCCCACGATCGCGGAGGCCGCTGAGGCTTCCGAGTCGGCGCAGGACGTGCGCAAGCCGCTGCCCGATGTCGCCGAGTGGCGCCTCGCCGGTGATGTCGGCCGCCGCTACGGCGCCGCCTCCGGCGACCGCAACCCCATCCACCTGCACCCTCTCAGCGCCCGCCTGTTCGGCTTCCCGAGGGCCATCGCGCACGGCATGTGGACGGTGGCCCGCTGTCTCGCCGCGCACGGGGTGCCCGAACGGGTCCGGGTGGACGCCCGGTTCCGGGCGCCGGTGCTGCTGCCGGGGACGGTGACCTACGCGGCCGAGGGTGGCCGGTTCGAGCTGCGGGGCGGCGCGGACCGGCTGCATGTGGCCGGGGAGGTCTATCCGCTCGCCTCGTGAGCGGCGTCCGGCGGTGTCCAGGGCTGTCCGTCCATCAGGTTGCCCAGCCCGGACCACGCGAAGTTCATCAAGGTGGCCGCCGCCTGTCGCGCCGTCACGCCCGGGGTGGCGTTGGCCCAGTCCGCGAGCGCCTCGGCGGCCCCCACCAGGGCCTCGGCGAGACCGACGACATCGCTCTCGGGGAAGTCGGGGTCGCGGTGCGCCTCGCGGGCGGCGGCGAGGATCAGCTGGGTCACGAACGCCACGATCTCCGCCCTCATCGCGGCGGCCTCGGAGGCGAACGGCTCGCCATGGGTGCGGGCCTGGAGGTGCAGCACGGACCAGCCGTCCGGGTTCAGCGAGGTGTGCGCGAAGAACGCGCCGAGGCCTTCCCAGAGTTGGCGGTCGGCGGGCAGCTCGCGCCGGACGCCGGCGCGCACGGCCGCGGTGAGCGCGGCGGCCTCGCGGCGGATGCAGGCGGTGAACAGATCTTCCTTGGAGTTCAGATACAGGTACACCAACGGCTTGGACACGCCGGCGAGTTCGGCGATCTCGTCCATCGACGCGGCCATGTACCCGCGCTGCCCGAAGGTCCGCACGGCGGCATCCAGCATCTGCTGCTCACGGACGGCCCGCGGCATCCGCTTGGTCTTGACAGCACCCATGCCGATTAGCGTACGGGCCGGGAGGGCGATCCCACCCGGCCCGCGGCCAACCACTGTGCTACTCCTGCCTACTCGTCCCTCTCGTCCCTACTCGTCGCCGCTCACATCGTCCGCGAGTCGTGCCACCCGGTCCATCCACGGCTGCCCGTCCACGGCCGCGGACGGCAGGGCCGTCAGCCTCGGCAGCAGCTGGGCGGTGAGGAGGGTCGACAGGGCCGAGGTGTCGGCGCCGGTGCCGTCGGTCCGTACGACCACCGGCTGCGGGGCCCTGCCGGCGAGCTTGGCGCCCACCTCCAGTCGGCGCCGAGCCAGTTCGTACTGCAGGACCGCGCGGTTGTCGCGGTAGGCCTTGGCGAGGGCGCGCTGCGCGCGGGCCTCGTTCTCCGCGGCGATCAGGCCGCTGCGGCCCCGCGTCTCGATCTCGAACCGCACGCGCTGGGCGTTGGTCTCCTGCTGCTCCAGGAGCTGGGCCACCTCTTCGCGGGCCCGGTTCAGCGCAGCCCTGACCTCGACGATCCGGGCGTCCCGCACCTTCTTGGCCCGCTCGATGTCCATACCCAGCTGGTCGATCCGGCGCTTACGGATCAGGCCCCACTCCTGATCGTAGGCGGTGCGCTCCTTGGCGATCCGCTCCCTGGTGGCCAGGTGCTGCTGGTACTGCGTCGGCAGCTGGACATCCGGGATGTTGGAGCCGGTGATACGCACGCCGTAGCCGGACAGTTGGCGGTTGAGCAGCTCCTGCATATCGGCCACGTCCGAGCCGCGCAGATCGTAGGCCCGCTCGGTGCGCATCTTCCGGGCCCGCTGGCGGATCGCGTCCTGTACGGCGCTGGAGAGCACCAGGTCGAAATTGCCCGCGCCGATGGTGCGGACGAACAGCACAGCGTCGGTGATGCGGAACTTCAGGAAGAACTCGATGGAGCGCAGCGGCACGTTCTCCTGGGTGGGGCAGGCCATCACCGGTGCGGAGTACGGGATCTCGGTGGCGGTGTCGACGACGAAGTCGACCCGGGACCAGGGGTGCCACAGATAGTGGCGGCCAGCGTCCAGGGTGCGGGTGACGGCGCCGTAGCGGGTCAGCACGCCGTGGGTGCCCTGCTCGATCTCCACGATCGAGGAACGCCACCACCACAGGACGCCGATCAGCACCAGGACGGCACCGCCGGCGAAGCAGAGGGCGGCGAGGGTGCCGTAGGCGAGCTCCCCGGCGGTCGAGTCCGCCTCGCCCAGGGACAGCACCAGGCCCGTCAGCAGGGCGTATACGCCGAGCCACAGCGGCAGCATCCACCACACTCGGCGCCGGTGGCGGGGGATGATGACCGGGATCAGGGTGTCGGCCTCGCCGCCGCGCAGCAGCCGTGCGATATCGGTCCAGGGGGCGACGGCTTCGGAGATGACCGACCGTCGGTTGGTGCGGGCGCTGCTCACTGGTCGGCCTCCTCGGCGGGCTCGGACGGGTCGGTCGAGACGGATGCGGCGGGCGCGGTGGAAACGTCGGTCGCCACGGCCTGTTCCGGCACCTGCGGCACCGTGGGCCGCTCGGCGGCGAGCAGCACGCCGATCTCCGCCTCACGCGCGGCGATCCGCTCGGACACCTCGCTCAGCCGCGCCCGTACGGCGGCCATGTCCTCGTCGCTGAACAGCTCCGTGCCGCGCTCGCCGACCAGTTCACGGGCCAGCTCCAGGAAGTCGATCCCGGCGACGCCGCCGTCCGAGGCACCGCCGATGCGCACCAGGCGCGGCAGATGGTCGGCGACCTGCTCCAGGGTGTCCAGGACCTGCTGCTGGTAGCGGTACTCCAGGATCTCCGGCGCCTCCGCCGCCGTGACCGCGCGGATGTCGAGGGCCTGGGCCTCCAGGAGGGCCGCGTTGGCCTTCGCCTCCGACTCGGCCTGGACATAGCGCTGCCGGGCGAGGGCCTCGGCGCGGTTGGTCTCGCGCTCGACGGCCGTGTCCATCTGCGCCTGGTACTGGGCGATGTCGGCCTGGATCGCGGAGAGCGTCTCCTGGCTGGAGGCCAGTTCCCGGGTGAGGTCGCCCTCGTCCTGCTCCTTGCGGAGCTGGAGCGCGTACTCGTGGGTGTACGCCTCCTTGGCCACCCGCACCATCTCGGGCGCCGCCAGGTCCATGCGGTAGCGCTGGTCGGAGGGCTCGGCGTGGGTGATGTTGGCGTTGGTCAGCTCGACGGCCGGGCGGAACTGCTGGTTGAGCTGTTCCAGGAGACGGCCGCTGTCCTCGCCGACCATGTCGTAGATTCCGGCGGCCTCCTGCTCGTAGATGAGGCTGCGGATGGTCTCGCTGACGGCGTTGCTCAGCTTCTCCTCGAAGCCGCGCACCGCGCCCAGGGTGTAGACGAACTCGGTGGGGTCGCTGATCCGGAACTGGATGAACAGGTCGATCGACGCCTTCACGCCGCCCTTGGTGGGCGCCTCGCGCACCGGCGCGTTGAACGGGTACTCGCGTGTGGTGTTGACGATGTACGACACCCGCTTCCACGGGCTCAGCAGCACGACCCGGCCCGGTCCGACGACCTTTTCCAGCTTGCCGAACTTGGTGATCAGCGCCTGGCAGCCGTCGGGCACCATGACCATGCCCTGGCGCCACCACACGAAGCCGACGGCGAGGACCGAGACGACCCAGTAGTGCACGCCGAACAGCGGGTTGGTCAGGACATCGGCTCCGGCGGCGCCCACGATCGACGCGCCGATCACGCCCAGCACGAGCAGTGACAGCACCGGCAGCATGGAGACGAACGAGCGGCCCTTGGGCATCACCATCGGGCAGATGGCGTGCACCATCTCGGTGCCCTCACGCACCTGTTCGCTGCGGCCGAGCGCCTCTCCGGCCTCGTCCAGCGGCACCGTCTTCTGCCGCATGACGGTGGCGGTGGCGCCGCCGCCCTGCTCCCGGGCGGCCGGGAAGTCGGCCGGGTCCAGGCCCCAGCCCTCGGCGTCGTACTCGGTGCCGCCCTCCGCGCGTCCGCCGGCCTGTCGCCGCAGTTCGTCCCGCGCGGCCTGCCGCGGATCGGTACCGGATACGACGGCGTCGGCGACGCGCTGTGCGCCCTGCTTCGCGCGGGCTCGCGCTCGTGCCACGGTTCCCCCTTGTGTTCCCCAGCCCGTTGGCCGTGGGTCCTACTGGTGTTACACCGGTCGAGCCGATGTGGTTCCAGTCATCCCACAACATGATCCGGACAAGGGTAAGGGGGGCACCCTTGACAGTTACCCGGCGGTAGTACTGCCGGGATCCGGAAGCGACCGGACGCTAAGAGGCCTGGCCCTGCGCCTGGGCGGTGTCGTCGACGGAGTCCTCCTGGCTGCGGTTCGCGTCCAGGTTGGCCTTCATCCGGTCGACGCGCTGGACGATTCCGACGGACGCGCGGTCGCGCTCCTTGCGCAGCACGACGAAGCTGATCGGGGCCGAGATCACCAGGGCTAGCATGATGATCCACATGCCGTTGGAGTCGCCGAGGCCGCGCGGGGCGAGGCCGGAGTAGACGAGGCCCCAGACGACCACGAGGCAGCCCGCGAAGATCCCGAGGCGCATCAGCGTGTAGCGGAGCATCTCAATCCAGTCTTCCGATTCCAAAAAGGGCCACTGTCCAGTGAAGCACGGTCGGCCCCCGATCTTGCAGGGGGGTGCGCGGCACCGGCCTCAGTGCAGTGGCAGCAACATGATGACGTCGTCGCGGTCGTCGCCCGGCGCGACCCGGATGGCGTTCGGGATCCGGCCGACCTCCTTGTAGCCGCAGGAGCCGTAGAAGCGCTCCAGACCGAGTCCGCCGCGGCAGGTGAGCCGGATCGCGTCGACGCCGTCGAAGGTCCGGGCGCTTTCCTCGGCGGCCGCCAGCAGGTCGCGGCCGTAGCCCCGGCCCTGGTGGCGGGGATGCACCATCACTGTGTACAGCCAGATCCAGTGGGTCATCAGCCGGTGCGAGTTGAAGGTGAGGAACGCGGTCGCGGCGACCCGTCCCTCCTCGTCGTGGCCGACGAGGAGCCTTCTGCTTCCGTCGGCCATCGCGGCGAACTGGCGCACCAGTTCCGGCCGGATCTCCTCCGGTGTCACCGGCGGGACGAAGCCGACGGCTCCGCCCGCGTTGGAGACATCGGTCCACAGGTCGAGGATGCCGTCACGCAGGGCGGGAGTGACGGCCGGGTCGAGTGTGAAAGTAAGGGACACCGGCTCATCGTACCTATTACCGACCCGCGGACGGGGAGACTTCCGTCGCACTCAGAGACGCATCGGTTGCGGCGACTCCCGGCGCGCCGCGTCCGGACCGTCGTACTCCCGGATGATCTCGTACCGGGTGTTCCGCTCCACCGGCCGGAAGCCGGCGTCCCGGATCAGGTCCAGCAGATCCTCACGGGTCAGCTTGTTCGGCGTGCCGTAGTTGTCCGCGTCGTGGGTGATCTTGTACTCGACGACCGAGCCGTCCATGTCGTCCGCGCCGTGCTGCAAGGCCAGTTGCGCGGTCTGGACGCCGTGCATGACCCAGAAGACCTTGACGTGCGGGACATTGTCGAAGAGCAGACGGGAGACCGCGAAGGTCTTCAGGGCCTCCGCGCCGGTCGCCATCTGGGTGCGCTCCTGAAGGCGGTTGCGGACCTTGCCGTCCTTCATGTCGACGAAGTCGTGCTGGTAGCGCAGCGGGATGAAGACCTGGAAGCCGCCGGTCTCGTCCTGGAGTTCACGGAGCCTGATCACATGGTCGACCCGGTGCTTCGGCTCCTCGATGTGGCCATAGAGCATGGTGCACGGGGTTTTGAGGCCCTTCTCGTGCGCCAGGCGGTGGATGCGCGACCAGTCCTCCCAGTGGGTGCGGTGGTCGACGATGTGCTGCCGGACCTCCCAGTCGAAGATCTCCGCACCGCCGCCGGTGAGGGACTCCAGGCCCGCGTCGATCAGCTCGTCGAGGATCTCGGAGGCGGACAGCCCGGAGATCGTCTCGAAGTGGTGGATCTCCGTCGCCGTGAAGGCCTTCAGCGAGACGTCCGGCAGGGCGGCCTTCAGCTCCCGCAGCGAGCGCGGGTAGTAGCGCCACGGCAGGTTGGGGTGCAGGCCGTTGACGATGTGCAGCTCGGTGAGGTTCTCGCCCTCCATCGCCTTGGCGAGCTTCACCGCCTCCTCGATGCGCATCGTGTACGCGTCCTTCTCCCCCGGCTTGCGCTGGAAGGAGCAGTACGCGCACGAGGCCGTGCACACGTTGGTCATGTTGAGGTGACGGTTGACGTTGAAGTGGACGACGTCGCCGTTCTTGCGCGTGCGCACCTCGTGGGCGAGGCCGCCGAGCCACGCCAGGTCGTCCGACTCGTACAGCGCGATGCCGTCCTCACGGGTCAGACGAACACCCGCCCTGACCTTGTCCTCCAGCTCACGCTTGAGCCCGACATCCATGCGTGCACCTCTCTCGATCAGACTCCGTCAACCGTACGCCCAGCCCTGTGGGCGTCCCCCTGGGCTCCTCAGACCTCCTCAGGCAGCCCGCCCACCCGGTTCTCCCACTTCGTGGACAACACGATGGTGGTACGGGTCCTGGAGACACCCGTGGTCCCGCTGAGCCGCCGGATGATCTTCTCCAGTCCGTCGACGTCCGCCGCGCGCACCTTGAGCATGTAGGAGTCGTCGCCCGCGATGAACCAGCAGTCCTCGATCTCGCCCAGGTCCCGCAGCCGGTTCGCCACGTCCTCGTGGTCGGTGGCGTCGGAGAGCGAGATGCCGATCAGCGCGGTCACGCCGAGTCCGAGCGAGGCGGCGTCGACGGTGGCGCGGTAGCCGGTGATGACTCCGGCCGCCTCCAGCCGGTTGATGCGGTCGGTGACGCTGGGGCCCGACAGGCCGACGAGGCGTCCCAGCTCCGCGTAGGAGGCCCGGCCGTTCTCCCTCAGGGCCTGGATGAGCTGCCTGTCCACCGCGTCCATGCGATTGAAAGCCTTCCGCTGAAGAGGTCTGACGTACTTGCTGAACTGAGCCTTGAAGTGATGAGTGCTACTGCAGCCGCGTGATGCGGTGGTGTGCCGCTCAGTCGGTCCGGGCGCCTCCGCCCAGTTCGCCCTTCCAGCGGCGGTAGAGCCGGTGCTCGACGCCCGCCGCGTCGAGGACGCGTCCGGCGACGAAGTCCACCAGGTCCTGGATGTGGGTGGCTCCCGCGTAGAAGGCGGGCGAGGCGGGTACGACGCTCGCGCCCGCGTCGTCCAGTGTCACGAGGTGGCGCAGCATCTGCCCGTTCAGGGGCGTCTCCCGCACGGCGACGACCAGGGGGCGCCCCTCCTTCAGGGTCACGCTCGCCGCCCGCTGCAGCAGGTCCTTGGACAGCCCGAGGGCCACTCCGGCGACACCGGCGGTGGACGCGGGCACGATCAGCATGCCCTTGGTGCGATACGACCCCGAGGACGGCCCGGCCGCGAGGTCCCCGGCGTTCCAGTACCGGACGCCCTCGATGTCCACGTCGAAGGTGCCGGGCTTGCCGTCGGCGCCCCGGGCGAGCCACTCCCGCAGGTCGTCCTGCCAGTGGGCGTCCCGGAAGGAGATCCCCGTCTCGTCCAGCAGGGTGAGCCGCGACGCCCGGCTGACGACCAGGTCGACGCTCTCCCCGGCGTCAAGGAGCGCACGCAGCACGGCGGCGGCGTATGGGGTACCGGACGCCCCGGAAACCCCCACGATCCAAGGCACTCGCTGCGTTTCTCCTGCGTTCACACCCTGAGCCTACCGGCGGGCGGGGGGACGTTCAGGACCGGTCCGTGTCTGGGGTTCCGGAAAGGCATACGCCCGCCGGGGCGGCACTACCGGCTTGGCCTTCGCCGTGGCGGCCGGCCTCCCGCTAAACCGTCAGCCCCCGCACCAGCAGATCCAGCAGCGCGCACACGAACAGGGCGATCCCGATGAACCCGTTGACGCTGAAGAACGCCCTGTTGAGGCGGGACAGGTCATGGGGCCGGACGATCGAGTGCTCGTACACGAACGCGCCGGCGACGATCAGCAGGCCCAGCCAGAAGAAGGCGCCCGCGTCGGTGGCGAGGGCGTACCAGGCGAACAGGGCCGTGGTGACGGCGTGGCAGACCCGTGCTCCCCAGATCGCTGCCGGGATGCCGAAGCGGGCCGGCACCGACATCACGCCGACCTCGCGGTCGGTGTCGACGTCCTGGCAGGCGTAGATCAGGTCGAAGCCGCCGATCCAGATGCCGACGGCGAGGCCGAGGATCACCGCGTCCCAGGACCAGGTGCCGGTGATGGCCAGCCAGCCGCCGACCGGGCCCATCGCCTGGGCGAGACCCAGGATGGCCTGCGGGAAGTTCGTGAACCGCTTGCCGTACGGGTACACCACCATCGGGATCACGGCGATGGGGGCGAGGGCCAGGCACAGGGGGTTCAGCAGGGCCGCCGAGCCCAGGAAGATCACCAGGGCGATCAGGGCGCCCGTCCAGGCGTGCCGGACCGACATCGCGCCGGTGACCAGCTCGCGATGCGCGGTCCGGGGGTTCCGCGCGTCGATCTCGCGGTCGATGATCCGGTTGACGGCCATCGCGAAGGTCCGCAGGCCGACCATGCAGATCGTCACCAGGAGCAGCCGGCCCCAGTGGATGTTCCGGTCCAGCTGGAACATGGCCGTCAGCGCGGCGGTGTACGCGAAGGGCAGCGCGAACACCGAGTGCTCGATCATGACGAGGCGGAGGAACGCCTTGGTGCGTCCTGGCTGCGGAATCGCGGCGGAGGCGCTGCTCACAGTCCGTACTCCTTCCAGCGGCGGTCGACCTTCGCCGCCGTCTCGGGGTCGGACTCCACCATGTCCGGCCAGCCGCCGTCGCGCGTGTAGCCCTCCTCGGGCCACTTCTTCGTCGCGTCGATGCCCGCCTTGCCGCCCCAGAACTGCTGGTAGGAGGCGTGGTCGAGATGGTCGACGGGGCCTTCGACGACCGTGAGGTCACGGGCGTAGTCGGTGTTGCCGAGGGCCCGCCAGGAGACCTCGTGCAGATCGTGGACGTCGCAGTCGGAGTCGACGACGACGATCAGCTTGGTCAGGGACATCATGTGCGCGCCCCAGATCGCGTGCATCGTCTTCTGGGCGTGCTTGGGGTACTTCTTGTCGATCGAGACGATGGCGCAGTTGTGGAAGCCGCCGGACTCCGGCAGGTGGTAGTCCACGATGTCCGGGACGATGATCTTCAGCAGGGGGAGGAAGAAGCGTTCCGTCGCACGGCCGAGGGGTCCGTCCTCCGTCGGGGGGCGGCCTACGACGATCGACTGGAGGAGGGGTCGGCGGCGCATCGTGACGCAGTCGATCTTCAGCGCGGGGAAGGGTTCCTGCGGGGTGTAGAAGCCGGTGTGGTCGCCGAAGGGGCCCTCCGGGAGCATCTCCCCCGGCTCCAGCCAGCCCTCCAGCACGACCTCGGCATGCGCCGGCACCTGGAGCGGGACGGTCTTGCAGTCGACCATCTCGATCCGCTTGCCCGCGACGAAGCCGGCGAACAGATACTCGTCGATGTCACCGGGAAGCGGGGCGGTGGAGGCGTACGTCACGGCGGGCGGGCAGCCGAAGGCGATCGCGACCGGCAGCCGCTCGCCCCTCCGCGCCGCCACCTGGTAGTGGTTCCGGCTGTCCTTGTGGATCTGCCAGTGCATGCCGATGGTGCGCTTGTCGTGGCGTTGGAGGCGGTAAAGGCCCAGATTCCGTACGCCCGTCTCCGGGTCCTTGGTGTGGGTGAGCCCCAGGTTGAAGAAGGAGCCGCCGTCCTTGGGCCAGGTGAAGAGGGCGGGCAGCTGGTCGAGGTCGACGTCGTCGCCCGTGAGCACGACCTCCTGGACGGGCCCTTCCTTGGCCTTCTTCGGCGGCACGTGCGTCATCGCGCCGAGCTTGCCGAAGGCCTCGCGCACACCGACGAAGCCGTGCGGCAGCTCGGGCTTGAGCAGCCCGCCGATCTTGTCGGAGATGTCGCCGTACGACTTCAGGCCGAGGGCCTTGAGCAGCCGTCGGTCGGTGCCGAAGACATTCATCGCGAGGGGCATCGAGGAGCCCTTCACGTTTTCGAAGAGCAGCGCGGGACCGCCGGACTTCTGTACCCGGTCGACGATCTCCCCGACCTCCAGATATGGATCGACCTCAGCCTTGACACGCTTGAGGTCGCCCTCGCGCTCCAGCGCCCTGAGCAGGGAACGAAGATCGTCGTAAGCCATGGGGTCAAGTATCCCCGAGCGGCTACCCTGGCCCTGAACCCGGGGGCCGCGCCCCCGGCCCGACGACCGTTTCGCTGGAGAGGACCCATGCTCCGGGTGCTGATGTTCCTCGTGCCACTGGCGCTGAGCGTGTACGCGTTCATCGACTGCATCAGCACGAAGGAGGAGGACATCCGCCACATGCCCAAGCCGCTGTGGGCGATCCTCGTGCTGGTGTTCCCGCTGGTCGGCTCGATCTCCTGGCTGATCGCGGGCAAGAAGCGCAGCCCCGCGGCGGAGGGTTGGTCCGGCGTACGGGACCGCGGCGGCAAGGGCCGGCAGTGGGTCGCGCCGGACGACAACCCCGACTTCCTGAAGTCCCTGGGCGACGACGACAAGTCCACGGACGAGGACGACGACAAGAACAAGCGCGACGAGCCCTGACCGGACGTCACCTCGGTACCAGGGCTCCGGTCAACTGCCGGACCCTGGACAATTCGCGGCGAATTTTGACACGGTGAGGTGCACCGCCCCGCAATCGAACGCGTGGTCGATGCCCCCTGGGAGTACAGCCGTGACTGCCACCCCTGCCCCTCCCCCCGCCTCCGCCTTCTACGTCGCCCAGAGCCCGTTCTCCGACCCCGGCGACCTGGTGTCCCGGTACGCCGGTCTGCCGGCCGATCCGGCCGGACTCGCCCGTGTCGTACGCGATCTGATGATCCATCGCGGAGAGGGCGAGCTGTTCGGCCACACCCACCCCACGGACCGGCTTCACAACGACGCCGAGACCCGCTACGTCGACGACATCCTGCGGATCCTCGTCGACCGCGACGACGCCCCGCTCGGCCGACGGCGCGCGACCGGCGACCGGTTCGTCGGCGTCTGCCGGGACTTCGCCCTGCTGCACTGCTCGTTCCTGCGCCACATGGGCGTCCCGGCGCGTATCCGGTCCGGCTTCGCCGACTACTTCAGGAAAGACGGCTCGGACGACTTCCATGTCGACCATGTCGTCACCGAGTACTGGGACGACAAGCGCGGCGCCTGGCTCCTCGCCGACGCCCAGCTCGCCGACCCGGCGATCACCGGGAACTGGCATGTCGACTTCGACCCGATGGACGTACCGCGCGACCGTTTCCTGGTCGCGGGCGAGGCCTGGCGGGCGATCCGCGAAGGCGGCGCCGACCACAGGGCGTTCGGGCTCCATCCGCCGCAGGAGGGGCCGTTCTGGGGAGAGCGGTTCGTCGCGGGCAACGTCCGGCTCGACCTCGCGGCGCTCAACAAGGTGGAGACCCTGCTGTGGGACGTCTGGGGCGAGGACGACGGCGAGCCCGGGCAGCCGCTGTCGGACGCGGCCCGTGAGCTGTACGACCGTGTCTCCCCCGTCGTGTGCGGCGAGGTGTCCCACGAGGAGGCGCGGCGGCTGTTCGCCGAGGACGACACCCTGCGCACCCCGGACACGGTGACCTGCTTCGCCCCGTTCAACGGCGAGAGCCTGGTCACGCTCCGCCGCTGAGCCGGCTCACCCCCGTCCGCCGTTGCCATGGCACTCCCGTCACTGGAGAGTGAGGGCATGGGTCGGACAGAGGCACACGGCCTGCTCGGCACCGCCCTCGCGGAGGCCAGGGCCGGGCTGGCGGAGGGCGGCATCCCGATCGGCGCCGCGCTGTACGGGGCCGACGGGGTGCCGCTGGGGCGGGGACGCAATCGGCGGGTGCAGGACGGGGACCCCTCCATGCACGCGGAGACGGCCGCCTTCAGGGCCGCGGGACGGCAGCGGACGTACCGCGGCACGACGATGGTCACCACGCTCTCGCCGTGCTGGTACTGCTCCGGACTGGTCCGGCAGTTCGGCATCTCCCGGGTGGTGATCGGCGAGGCCGTCACCTTCCGGGGCGGGCACGACTGGCTGGCCGAGCACGGTGTGGAGATCGTGCTCCTGGACGACCCCGAGTGCGTCGCGTTGATGCGCGACTTCATCGAGAAGAACCCGGCTCTCTGGAACGAGGACATCGGTGCCTGAACCCCGTATCCCCACGATCGACCTCCGCCCCTGGGTGAGCGGCGACGCCGAGACCCGCGCGGCCATCGCCCGCACCGTCGACGAGGCCCTGCAGACCGCCGGTTTCCTCCTGGTCACCGGGCACGGCGTGGACCCCGCCCTGCGCGCCCGTATCCGCACCGCCGCCCGAGCCTTCTTCACGCTCCCCGCCGACGCCAAGGAGGCGTACGCGGTGAAGGTCGGCGGACGCGGCTGGCTCGGGCCCGGCGCGGAGGCCAACGGGTACGCGGAGGGCACCGAGACCCCGCCCGACCTCAAGGAGTCGCTGAGCTTCGCGACGCACGAGCCCTTCGAGGACCCGGCGGTCAACGCCGAGTGGTACGCGCCGAACGTCTGGCCCGGCGAGGTGCCCGAGCTGAGGGCGCTGGTCGAGGAGTACCTCGCGCGCATGGGCGAGCTGGAGAACCGGCTGCTCTCCCTGCTCGGCGAGGCCCTCGGCCTCGAACCCGACTTCTTCACCCGGCACATGGACCGCCCGACGTACGGCTTCAACATCAACTGGTATCCGGCGAGGGAGGTCCTCGGTGACCCGGAGCCCGGCCAGTTCCGTATCGGACCGCACACCGACTTCGGCACGGTGACGGTCCTCGACCGGCAGGCCGGCAAGGGCGGGCTGCAGGTCTACACGGACGACGGCGGCTGGGAGGACGCGCCCTACGACCCGGAGGCCTTCACCATCAACATCGGTGATCTGATGGCCCGCTGGACCGGTGACCGGTGGCGGTCGGGACGGCACCGGGTGCTGCCGCCGCCCGCGGACGCGCCCGCCGAGGAACTGATGTCACTGGTGTACTTCGGGGAGTGCACTCCCGGCACGCGCGTGGAGTCGGTGCCCGCGCCGGTGGGGCGGGTGGCGTACGAACCGGTCGACTCGCATGTGTATCTGCGCCGGCAACTGGACTCGATCACCGTCGACTGATCCGGCCGGGGGCCGGTGATTCGGCTGATCGGCGAACCGTTTCTGAGTATGGGTTGCCTCGTTGGGCGGGATACCACCCTTTCGGGTGCCCCTGCCGTGAATGGAGCCGCCCGTGCGAATCACTGACATCCAGCGCTGCGACGTCCGGCCCGGGCGACTCGTCGAATGGACGCTCAGCTCGGCGACCATCGCGACGGCGACGGGCCTGCCGGAGGACTCCAGGCCACCGGCGTACAACCAGGAGTCGCATCTCAGGACGGCCCGGACCATGCGGGACGACGGCATGTTCGCGCCGACGTGGATCGGCGCCGCCTTCGACATCGCGGGCCGGGCCGACCTCGACGCGCTGGAGGAGGCGCTGCGCCGCTGGACGCTGCGGCACGAGACGCTGCGCAGCGGCTTCCGCTGGACCGGCGAGAGCGGCGACGGGATGCGCCGGTTCACGCTCGACGCGGACGCGGTGTCCCTGCAGCGCACCGAGGTGGGCGACTTCACCGATCCCGAGGACCTGGTGCGGCATCTCCAGGACCGCTTCGACGCCACGGCGGACGCGCTGCGCTGGCCGAACCTGATCTACACCGCCGTCGTACGCGACGACTCCACCAGCGTGTACATGGCCTTCGACCACAGCAATGTCGACGCCTACTCCATCTACCGCATCCCCGCGGCGATCCACGAGCTGTACGCGGCGGGTTCCTCGGGCCGGGACATGGAGCCCTCGCCGGCCGGCAGTTATGTCGACTTCTGCGAGATCGAGCGGACGGACGCCGACCGGATCGACGAGAGCCACGACATCGTCGCCCGCTGGCGGGAGTTCATCCGCCGCTGCGGCGGGAAGCCGCCGGCCTTTCCGGTCGACCTCGGCCTGGATCCCGAGGGCCCGCTGCCGACTCAGAAGCTCGTGTGCGAACCGCTCACCGACCCGGACGCCGCCGCCGCCTTCGAGGCCTACTGCCGCCCCTACGGTGGCAGCGCGGTCGGGGTGCTGGCCGCCACCGCCCTCATCGTCCACGAGATCGGCGGACAACCCGTCTACCGCACGGTCGTGCCCTTCCACACCCGGGTGAAGTCACGGTGGTCGGACTCCGTGGGCTGGTACGTGGGCGGCGCCCCCGTCGAGATCCCCATGACCGAGGCCCGCGACCTCCCCACCGCACTGCGGACGGCCCGTGACGCGCTGCACGCCAACCGCCACATGGCCCGCATGCCGCTCCCCCGGGTCCTCAGACTGCTCGGCACGGACTTCCGTCCCACCTCGCCCGACCTCTACTCGACCGTCTCCTACGTGGACACCCGCGACATCCCCGGCTCCGAGCACTGGGTCCGGCAGAAGGCGAGCGGCCTGATCAGGGTGTCCTACGGCGACCAGCTGTGCGCCTGGGTCACCAGGCTCCACGAGGGCCTGTGGTTCGCGGGGCGCTACCCGGACACCGATGTCGCGCAGAAGAACATGCGGCTGTACGTGGAGCGGCTGCGGGACATCATCGCCTCGACGGCGTAGGTCTCCCGTGGGCCGCTTCAGGGGCTCTCCAGCACCTCGATCAGCCGCTCGAAGCGGGCCCGCCAGCGCTGCTCCGTCTCCGCCTCGCCCTGGAACTCATGGGTGAAGCGGAGCGCGGTCCCGTCGTCGCCGTCCCGTTCCAGGTGAAAGCGGATCCGGCCGCCCTCCACCGTGTACTCGGCGACCCGGTCCACGTCCCAGGCGGTGATCCGCCCGCCGCCGAGGTCCCGCAGGTCGATCGCGCCCCCGAGGCGTGGTTCGAGGGTGTCGACCGGGGTGCACCAGGCCGTGAGGCCCTCCGGGGTGGCGAGCCGGGGCCAGACCGCGTCCATGGGGCGGGGAAGCCGCACCAGGAAATGCAGGATGTGCGTGTTCCCGTGGGTCTGGCTGGTGCCCTGCTCGATGGAACCGGTCATGACACCAGCCTGGCCCCGGCCGGGGCCTTTGTCACACGCTTACGGACCGGCCGGGGCGGTCACACCCCGGCGTACGAGTGCTTGCCCGAGACGAAGATGTTCACGCCGTAGTAGTTGAACAGCCAGCAGCCGAAGGCGATGAGGGCCAGGTAGGCGGCCTTGCGGCCCTTCCAGCCGGCCGTGGCGCGGGCGTGCAGGTAGCAGGCGTAGGCGACCCAGGTGATGAAGGACCAGGTCTCCTTGGGGTCCCAGCCCCAGTAGCGGCCCCAGGCGTCGCCCGCCCAGATGGCGCCCGCGATGATCGTGAACGTCCACAGCGGGAAGACGGCCGCGTTGACGCGGTACGAGAACTTGTCGAGGGACGCCGAGGCGGGGAGCCGGTCCAGGACGGAGTTCGCGAAACGGCCGGGGGTGCCGCCGTTCGCGAGCTTGTTCTCGTAGCTGTCCTTGAAGAGGTAGAGCAGCGTCGAGACGGCGCCGACGTAGAACACCGCGCCGCAGAAGATCGCCGTGGAGACGTGGATGTACAGCCAGTACGAGTGAAGGGCGGGAACCAACTGGTCGCTGGCGGTGTACAAGACAGTGACGGCGAGGCCGAGATCGAGGAGGACCGTGGTGACCAGGAACAGCCCCAGCCAGCGCACGTTCTTCTTCAGGGCCAGCAGTGCGAGGTACACACCGACGGCGACCGTGGAGAAGGTGATGTTGAACTCGTACATGTTGCCCCACGGCGCCCGCTCGACCGACAGGGCCCGTGTGAGCACCCCACCGAACTCGATCAGGAAGGCGAGGACGGTGAGCGAGATGGCGATACGCCCGTAGAGGTCGCCCTGCGCGTCACCCCCGTGTGCCCCGGGCCCGTCCGGCACGTCCCGCTGCCCGGCCGTGGCCCGCACGACGACCTTCGGCCGTTCCAGTACGGCCGTGGAGCCGCCCTTCTTCACGGTGACGGCGGGTGCCTCGGCCTTCTTGGCCTTGGCCGGGGTGAGCGCGGCGGCCGTGCGGCCGACCTTGCTGCGGCTGCCGAGGAGCCATTCGGCGATGTAGGCGAAGAAGGCCAGGGTGTAGACGGCCATCGACGAGTAGATCAGCGTGTTGCTGATGTTCGCGAGGTTTTCGTTGGTGGCGGCGGCCAGCTCGGTCGCGGCGGCGAGAGTCACTTGGTCTCAGCCCCTTCGGCGGGTGCGACTTGGGGGTCGACTTGAGGGTCGGGGGAAGCTTCGGATTCTGCGGGGTCGTCGTCGGGGTCGGCTGCCCCCGGCGCCTGCTCGTACAGGATCGCGGCGAGATCACCGAGCTCCTCGGGCACCTTGGCGGACTCGCTGCGGCCGAGGCCGGCCATCTCGACGACCGTGACACCGTCGGCGCCGGTGGTGGCCCGCACCCACACACGGCGGCGCTGGATGAACAGGGAGGCGGCGAGACCGAAGATCGCGGCGAGGGAACCGGCGAGGGCCCAGCCGCTGCCGGGCTGGCGGGCGACCTGGAAGCCGGCCCACTCCTTGATCTCCTTCTCGAAGGTGATCGTGCCGGCGCCGTTCGGGAGCTTCATGGTCTCGCCGGGTTTCAGGTTCTCCCTGACCTGCTTGCCCTTGGCGTCCTTGAAGCCCTTCAGGTTCTTCTTGTCCAGCTGGTACACGCTCTGTGGGATACCCGCGTCCACACCGAGGTCGCCGTGGTAGGCCTCCAGGTTCAGCACCGGGTTCAGCAGTGCGGGGAACTGCGAGGCCAGTTCGTTGCCCTTGACGTAGGTGGGCAGGAAGAAGGCCTGGAAGCCGAGTTGCTCCCGCTCGCCCTTGGCGTTGCGGTAGCCGTCCATGACCTTGATCGCACCGGTGGAGGTGACATTTCCGTCGAGAGGAAGGAGGGGTGCGGCGTCGCTGTAGACGACGGTGCCCTTGCCGTCGCGGATCGTGATGACGGGAGCGTAGCCATGGCTGACGAGGTAGACCTTCGAGTCACCGATCTCCAGCGGCTCGTTGACCTTGATGGTGGACTTCCGCTCCTTGCCGTCGGCGCCCACGCTGTAGGTGACGTCCGCCTTGTAGACACGCGGGGTGCCCCGGTTGGGGCCGGATGCCTCGTAGGTGCCGACGAAATTCTTCACCTGGAAGCTGAACGGGTCGAGGTCGTCCTGGCTGAAGAGACTGCCGGACTTGAAGTCGTCGTACTGGGTGAGGGTGTTGGAGAAGCCGTCGCCCTCGACGATCAGCTTGTTGCCCTCGGACTTGAAGAGCTGGCCCCAGGCGAAGGCGATCAGCATCACGATCAGCGCGATATGGAAGGCGAGGTTGCCGACCTCACGCAGATAGCCCTTCTCCGCGGCGACGGCATCGCCGGAGGCGTGGGCACGGAAGCGGCGCTTCTTCAGCAGGGCGAGCGCGGCGGCGCGGACCTCCTCGGGCTCGGCCTCGGTGCGCCAGGTGGTGTAGGCGGGCAGCCGGGTCAGCCGCTTGGGTGCGCCTGGCGGACGGCCCCGCAGCTGGCCGACGAACTGCCAGGTGCGCGGGACGATACAGCCGATGAGGGAGACAAAGAGCAGGATGTAGATCGCGGAGAACCACACCGAGCTGTAGACGTTGAAGAGGCCGAGCTTGTCGTAGATCGGCGCGAGGGTCTCATGGGCCTTGCGGAACTCGGCGACCTTCATCTCGTCGATGCCGGTCTGCGGGATGAGCGAGCCGGGGATCGCGCCGAGCGACAGCAGCAGGAGCAGCAGCAGAGCGACCCGCATCGAGGTCAGCTGCCGCCAGAACCAGCGGGCCCAGCCGATGACTCCGAGGGACGGCAGACCCGGCGCTTCCTCGGTGGGGGCGGTGGAGAGCTGGGAGCCGGCGGCGTCCAGGTCCTCCTCACCGGCGGCGGGGGCGGCCTTGTCGGTCGTGTTGCTCATCGATCAGATCCCCACAGTGAAGCCATTGGACCAGACCTGCATCTCCTGCACGATGCGGTCCCAGGCGCCGGTCAGCAGCAGCGCGCCGGTCGCGATCATCATGATGCCGCCGATCCGCATCACCCAGACGTAGTGCCGCTTGACCCAGGCGAAGGCACCGAGGGCCTTGCGGAAGGCTACGGCAGCGAGCACGAAGGGGAGACCAAGGCCGAGGCAGTAGGCGACGGTGAGTAGGGCGCCCCGGCCCGCGCTGCCCTGGTTGGCCGCGAGGATCGTCACGGAGGAGAGGGTGGGCCCGAGACAGGGCGTCCAGCCGATCCCGAAGAGGGCGCCGAGCAGCGGAGCGCCGACCAGCCCGGTGGCCGGCCTGGTGTGGAAGCGGAACTCCCGCTGGGTGAGCCAGGGCATCAGGCCCATGTAGAAGAGGCCCATGAGGACCATGAGGACACCGAGGACCTTCGTCAGAACATCCTTGTTCGCCTGAAGGGTCTCGCCCCAGAAGCCGAACAGCGCCCCGCCGGAGACGAACACGACGGTGAACCCGATCACGAACAAGGAGGCACCGGCGACCATCCGGCCCCGCCGGGCCTCGGCCAGATCGGTACCGCTGACGCCGGTGACGTAGGAGAGATAGCCGGGCACCAGCGGCAGAACGCAGGGAGAGAAGAAGGAGACGAGTCCGGCGAGCAGGGCGATCGGCAGCGCGAGCAGCAGGGCGCCGCTCATCACCGTCTGGTTCGGCCCGTCGGCGAGCAGGGTGACAGCGCTCACGTCACTTCTCCGCGAGGACGGGCTTGATCATGCTGCGCAGCCGTTCCTCGCTCAGCGGCTGCAGCGCACGTGCGGCGATCTTGCCGTCCCGGTCGATGACGAGCGTGGAGGGGATCGCCTGCGGGTTGAGCGTGCCCTTGCCGAAGCGGAGCATCTGCTTGCCCGTGGGGTCGTACAGGCTCGGGTAGGTGACCCCGAACTCCTTCTCGAAGGCCTTCGCGGGGGTGGTGCTGGTGTCACGAGTGTTGATGCCGACGAACTCGACGCCCTGGTCCTTGACGTCGTCGTAGACGGTCTGGAAGTTCTTCGCCTCGGCGCGGCAGGGCGGGCACCACGATCCCCACACGTTGATGACGAGGATCTTGCCCTTATAGGTGGCGGTGTCGAGTTGCTTGCCGTCGATGGTCTCGCCGGACAGGTCCGGCGCCGCGGCGCGCTTGCCCTGGGTGGCGGTGTCGATGCCGTTGTTACCGGTGACGAAGTTGGTGTCGCCGCCGCCACCGGACGTACCGCCCGAGGTGCACGCGGACAGGGCCAGCGCGGCGGCTGCGGTGCTGGTGACGGCGAGCAGGGCGGTACGGCTACGGGCGCGACGGGCGGCACTCATGTGAAAAGTTTCGCATGCCCGTTCCGGGGATCTTGCGCACCCCCCTCCCGGACGTAAACCCGCATTTCAGGCAGCGTTTTGAGTGCTCATGGAAGAGCCGCCCCTGGTGAAGGACTTCCAGCCCCCGGCGGGCTGCTGGCCGACGTCCAGAGTGCGGAGCTTGTCCAGAACATCCGGCTTCTGTACGTCCATCCAGTCCACGAACTGCCGGAAGGAGACGAGGCGGATGTCGGCGCCCTTCTCCTTCTCGCGTGCGATGTGCTTGAGGGCCTCCTCGACGGCGTCCATGTAGATGCCGCCGTTCCACTGCTCGAAGTGGTTGCCTATGAAGAAGGGGGCGCGGTTTGTCTCGTATGCCCGCTTGAAGCCCTGGATGTACGCCTGCGCCGACTGCTCGCGCCAGCCCGGGTAGTTGTGGCTGGGGGCGTTCGTGGAGTTGACCGACTGGTTGGCGAGCATGTTGTAGTCCATGGAGAGGACCTCGAACGAACGTCCGGGGAAAGGTATCTGCTGCAACGGCAGATCCCACACCCCCTGCTTCTTCGTGGGCCACACCTGACGCCCGCCCGGCGAGGAGGCGTCGTAGCGCCAGCCCAGTTCCTTGGCGGTGGGCAGGAGGTTGTCCTGGCCGAGGAGGCAGGGCGTGCGGCCGCCGACGAGCTCCTTGTCGTAGTCGAAGGGGAGCGAGGGCAGATCGGTCCAGCCTGAGTTGGTTCGCCACTCCTTGACGAAGGACTTGGCCTGGTCGATCTCGCTGCGCCACTGCTGCGGGGTCCAGTTGCCGACGGTGCCGGTGCCGCCGCAGAAGTGGCCGTTGAAGTGGGTGCCTATCTCATGGCCGTCGAGCCAGGCCTGGCGCACGCCCTTCAGCGTCGCCTTGATGTGCTCGTCGGTGAGGTAGCCGATGTCGGAGGCGCCGCGCGGGTTGTTCGGCGGGTCGTAGAGCCGCTTCTTGCTCTCGGGCAGCAGATACAGCCCGGAGAGGAAGAAGGTCATGTGCGCCTCGTTCTCCTTGGCGAGTTCGAGGAAGCGCGGGAAGAGGCCGTTGCCGACCTCGCCGGCACCGTCCCAGGAGAACACGACGAACTGCGGGGGCTCCTGTCCCGGCTCCAGCGGCTCGGGCTTGCCCGGCTGGTTCGGCTGCTTGCCGGTGTACGACGTGGAGCCGTCGCCTATGGGGCGGGCGCGGTCGGCCTGGGCGCCGGGCTTGTTGTCCGCGCCGTCGGTGGAACCTCCGGAGTGGTTCGACCCGTCTGACGACGTGAGCGTGCCGCACCCCGCGAGTCCGAGGCCGGCGGCCGCTCCGGCACCGAGTCCGAGAACTCCCCTTCGGCTGAAGTTGCGCATTACTGCCCCGTCCGTCGTGCTTCTGTGGGTGGTCACCCAGTCAGAGGGCACGGCGAACGGGGAGGTTCCTCCGGATCACGGAGGATTCGCAACAAATGTCACAAACGTGTCATGGGCGTCAGGTGGGCGAATGCGTAACGCGTCCCGGACGCCTGGACGTCTGGACGCCTAGGCGCCGAAGGCCTTGTCCTTCCCCTGCACCGGCTTGGCGCCGGCCCGCAGATGCGCGGGCACGAGGTCGATGGCGGGCTCGGTGTAGCCGACGGACACGATCTTGTCGCCCTGGTACGTGAAGGTCGTCAGGGACGCGAGGGTGCACTGCCGCTTGCGCGGGTCGTGCCACAGCCGCCGCTTCTCGGCGTAGGAGCGCACGATCCAGATCGGCAGCTGATGGCTGACCAGCACGGCCTCATGCCCGCGCGCCGCGTCCTTGGCGGCGTCGAGCGCCCCCATCATGCGGACGACCTGGTCGACGTACGGCTCACCCCAGGACGGCCGGAACGGGTTGACCAGGTGCTTCCAGTTCGCCGGCTTCTTCAGCGCGCCGTCGCCCACGCCGAAGGTCTTGCCCTGGAAGACGTTGCCGGCCTCGATGAGCCGCCCGTCGGTGGCGAGGTCAAGGCCGTGCGCCTTGGCGATGGGGGTGGCCGTCTCCTGCGCCCGCTCCAGCGGGGAGGCGCAGACGTACGTCACATCACGGGAGGCGAGATGCTCGGCGACCCGGTCGGCCATCTGCCGGCCGAGCTCGGAGAGGTGGTAGCCGGGCAGACGGCCGTAGAGAATCCCGTCGGGATTGGCGACCTCACCGTGCCGCATGACGTGGACAACAGTGACGTCGCTGCTGCTGTTACTGATGATCTCGCTGCTCATTCCGCCGTGGCCTCCGCCGCCGCTCGGGCCGCCGCCGGGAGGGCGTCGGCGATGCGCTGGATCGCCTGCTCGTCGTGGGCCGTGGAGACGAACCAGGACTCGAAGGACGAGGGCGGCAGATAGACGCCCTGGGCCAGCATCGAGTGGAAGAAGGCGTTGAAGCGGAAGGATTCCTGCCGCTTGGCGTCCTCGTAGGTGCGGACCTCTCGGTCCGTGAAGAAGACGGAGAACATGTTGGAGGCGTTCTGCAGCCGGTGCGCGACGCCTTCCTTGGTGAGGGCCTCGGTGACGAGGGACCGGATGGTCTCCGACACCGAGTCGACCTTGGCGTACGCGGCCTCGTCGAGGAGCCGCAGCTGGGCGAGGCCCGCGGCGGTGGCGATCGGGTTCCCGGAGAGGGTGCCGGCCTGGTAGACGGGCCCGGCGGGCGCCAGGTGGCCCATGACATCGGCGCGCCCACCGAAGGCGGCGGCGGGGAAGCCGCCTCCCATGACCTTGCCGAAGGTCATGAGGTCGGGCTTGACCCCGTCGACGCCGTACCACCCGGCGCGGGAGGTCCGGAACCCGGTCATGACCTCGTCGGAGATGAAGAGGGCGCCGTTCTTCTGACAGGCATCCTTCAGCCCTTCGTTGAAGCCGGGCCGCGGCGGGACGACGCCCATGTTGCCGGGCGAGGCCTCGGTGATCACACAGGCGATCTCACCGGGGTAGCGGTGGAAGGCCTCGTGCACGGACTCGAGGTCGTTGTACGGCAGCACGAGGGTGTCGCCGGCCTGGGCACCGGTGACGCCCGGGGTGTCGGGCAGCGCGAAGGTGGCGACCCCGGACCCGGCCGCGGCGAGCAGCGAGTCGACATGGCCGTGATAGCACCCGGCGAACTTGATCACCTTGGACCGCTGGGTGAACCCGCGGGCGAGCCGGATGGCCGACATGGTCGCCTCGGTACCGCTGGAGACGAGCCGCACCTGGTCGACGGGCTCGATACGGTCGACGATCTCCTCGGCGAGCAGGACCTCGCCCTCCCCCGGCGTACCGAAGGATGTACCGCGCGATACGGCGTCCTGGACCGCGGCGATGACCTCCGGGTGGGAGTGCCCGAGGATCATGGGCCCCCAGGAGCAGACGAGGTCGACGTACTCACGCCCGTCGGCGTCGGTCAGGTACGGGCCGGTGCCGGACACCATGAACCGGGGCGTGCCGCCGACCGCGCGGAAGGCGCGCACCGGGGAGTTCACGCCGCCGGGGGTGACGGCGGCCGCACGGTCGAACAGAGCCTGCGAGGCAGGCGCATCGTATGGATAAGGGGCTCCCGCGGAGGGCGTCCCTGAAGCCTGATTAGAGGGCGCTTCGCTCATGACCTGCGACTACTCCGACCTTCTCTGACCTACTCCGACGATCTCGGACTCCGGTTGCCAGTGACCTACTCAGGGTAGGCCAGGGGGCGAGGACGCCAGCGGCCCGCTACGGCCCCCGGCCCCGGACACCCCCCGTCCCCCGCCCTCCGCCACCCTTTCCCGCCCCCTCACGCCCCTCCCGTCCTCCCCTCACCCCCCGTCACCTCGCCGGGGATCTGCGAGACTGGACGTGATACACACAGCTCATGCGGGGCGTGGTGGTCGGGGACTGAAAAGATCCCGCGGACAGGTGTTTCAACGCACGTTTCGGCGGGCGGCCGTGGGGGAGGTCACTGACACGATGATCGGGTTGCGCGGCGGGGGCCACGCGTCCTAGAAAAGCAGTCGGGTGGAGATATGCATCGCGGTGGCGGGCTGGGCGAGGGGACTGATGACCTGGGTCCTCGACGTGCCCGGCGAGGCAAGCACCGACGCGACGCGGAGGATTCGAACGAAGCGCGCAAGGAACACGTAGTACCGGATATGCCGGGTGTACCTGACGAGTCAGAGCGGGCCGACCGACGCGATCGGCTGAGGGTGAGCAGGAATGGTGGTCGGGTGGGGGTGACGTACAAGTACTTCGGCGCGCCGGACGGCGCCACCGCGGCCCGCGTCCCGATCTCGATGCGCCCCGAGGAGCTGGGCGGCGACGAGCTCGGCATGAACGGCATGTTCACCAAGATCAAGCCGGAGACGATGGCCGCGATGGTCCTCACGGGCATCGAGGGCGTACCACTGCACAAGGTCCCCCCGCTGGAGCTCGTGGTCCTGCACCCCGACTACGCGGTGGTCAAGCTGCCCATGACGGTGGTGGACCCGCTGCGGGGCATAGGAGAGGAAGCGGTCGGCGCGGCCGCGTTCATCTGGTCGACGGTGCCGGACCGGGGTGGGCCCCGGGATGCGTTCAATGTGTACCAACTGCTGCATGAGTGGCAGGACTTCAGCCATCGGTTGCATGAGGCGGGGCATCAGCCTTATTGCCTGGTGTGGCCCTGATCGACTCTGATCGGCGCTGAACTGGGGTTTCCGTGGATTCGGGCGGGGTTTTCGGACCCCGCCTTCGTCATGTGTCGGGAGCGGATGAGCGCCGAATGCTAGGCGTCGCGGCGTACGAACACCGGCTTCAGGTGTTGCTCCGGTAGGGCCGTCGGCAGGTTCTCCCAGTCGATGATGTGGGAGACGACCTTCTCGGGGGCGACCTTGCCGGATGCGGCGAGTTTCAGGGCGTCGGGGATGTGGGCGCGGACGTTGTCGCGGGCGATGCGCAGGGTGGTGCCGGTGAGGTACATGTCGAGGAGGGGGAGTTCGCCGGGGCGGAAGTGGTTGCCGGCGCTTTCGCAGATGGCCTCGGGGGTCAGGCACTTGACGGTGAGGGCGAGTTGGTCGACGCGGCCGGTGGCCTCGACGGCGATGTCGTAGTTCTGGGGGAGGGGGTCCAGGGAGTCGGCGGTGGCGGCGCCGTAGCCGCGGGCGAGCGCTCGGTGTTCGGGGTCCGGGTCGACGTAGAGGACGTCCGAGGCGCCCAGCGCGCGGGCGATGTCGGAGACGTAGAGGCCGATACTGCCGCGGGCCACGACCAGGACCCGGGCGCCGGGGCGGGCCTCCAGGTGGGGGGCCACCAGGCGCCAGGCGAGGGACCAGTTGTCGCTTGCCGAGGCCATCGCCACCGGGTCCAACCCCGTGGGGAGCGGGACGAGCATCGCGTCGGCGTACGGGACTCGGACCAGGTCGGAGAAGAGGCCGCCCCAGGTGCCGCCGATCGGGGCGCCGTACATCGCCATGTAGGGGACGGTCGAGCAGTGCGCGGTCAGGCCCGCACGGCAGCGGTCGCAGGTGCCGCAGTTGATGGACCAGGGGACCACCACCAGGTCGCCGGGGGCGACCGCGGTCACTGTGGCGCCCACGTCCACCACCCTTGCCACGCACTCGTGGCCCAGCGCGAACGGTGGGTCCACGAAGCCGTGGCCCGCCAGGATCGCCGAGTCCACGTCGCAGGGGGTCGCGGCGATCGGGGCGACTATCGCCTCGCCGTCCGACTGGAGCCTCGGGTCCGGTGCCTCGCGCCACTCGACGGTACGGCGGGCCACGTAGGTGAGTTCACGCATCGGTCCGCTGTCCCTTCGTCCCCGCGGCGGCCAGCGCCACCAGGTCGGCGTGGCGGATGACCGAGCCGCCCGCTCCCCATGTGCCGTCGGGCTGTTCGTGCACCAGGACCCACACCCGTAGGGCCTCCTCGGCGGACAGTCCGGTCGCGGACAGGACCGTCTTCGTCGCCTCCTCCACCAGGCCCGCCCTGCGGCGCTCGGACAGGGCGCCCTGCGGGACGGTGACCTCCACCAGGAAGCGCGGGTCGTCGTCCTCGGCGGTGGTCTGGGCGCCGGCCGGGAGTTCGGCCAGGTAGCTCCAGGCCTGGGCGCGGAAGAACGCCGTGTCGGGCGCGCCCTCCCAGCGCAGCAGTACGGCGGCGAGGTCCCGCTGGACGCTGTCGCGGCCCTGTTCGGTCAGGGCACCGGCCGGGGCCGTGAGCCGGATCATCGGCATGGGGGCATACCCCTCTCTCTGATCTATGACAGTGAGGGGCACACCCCGGGCACACCCCTCTCCGCCCTATGACAGTCGTTATAGGCGGCAGTCACGCTAGACTATGACGGCCGTTATAGCCAGTGGGGTCGGAAGGGACCGCGTACGTGAGCAAGCCCAGCCCTACAGCCCGTGAGCGGATCGTGGCCGGTGCGGCCGACATGATCAGCCGGCGTGGTCTCAACGCGACGAGCATCCGCGAGATGGCCAAGCACGCCAAGGCGCCGCTCGGCTCGACGTATCACTACTTCCCGGACGGCAAGCAGCAGTTGGCCACCGAGGCCGTCCGTTTCACGGGTGCGTGGGTGGCTCGGAGTCTGCGCAAGGAGCTCGCGGCAGGGCCCGTCGCCGGGCTGCTCGCCTTCCTTGATCTGTGGCGCGGGATCGTCGTCGACACCGACTTCCGGGCCGGGTGTCCCGTCCTCGCCGTATCCATCGAGGAACCGCCCGTCGACGAGACTCCGGCCGCCCTGCTGGCCGCGGCCGAGGTGTTCGAGGAGTGGGAGGGGCTGCTGGCCGGGTCGCTGCGGGAGCACGGGGCCGAGCCCGAGCAGGCCGCTCAGCTGGCGACGCTCGTCGTCGCGGCCGTCGAGGGGACCGTGGCCATGTGCCGGGCCAAGCGCAGCACCGAGCCGCTGGACCGGACCGCCGAGCAGCTGCGGGCGCTCATCGAGACGGCGATCGGAAAGCGGTGAGCCGTCAGTCGGTGATCACCGGGCTGCGGTGGTTCCACTCGTCACCGTGCGCCGCCCGGTGCATGAACGCGGCCACGTCCGCCCTGCTGATCGACGGGTTGCCCTTCATCGGCAGCCGGTCGTCCGCGAGGAAGGTGCCCTTGGCCGGGCCGTGGGTCAGCTTGGTCGGCAGGACGACGGTCCAGTCGAGGCCGCTGGAGCGGATGTCCTCGTCGGCGATCGCCTTGTCGGCGTAGAGGGACCGCAGCAGGGTGCCGTAGATCAGCTTCTGCGCGGTGCTCGACCAGTCGAAGGTGTGGCCGACGCCGAAGGACGAGAGCCAGACGAGGCGCGCGACGCCGGCGTCCCTGGCGCCGTCGATCGCGGCCGTCGCGGCCCGCGTGAACAGGCCGTCCGCGCGCACCGAGTTGCCCCTGCCGAGCGCGGAGAGGATCACGTCCTGCCCGGCCGCCGCGGCGGACACATCGCGGTGCGAGGTGGCGTCGCCGGTGACCGGGGTGACGCGTTCGGCGAGGTCACCGAGGCCCGCCGGGTTGCGCACCAGGGCCGTGACGGTGTCGCCGGATCGCAGGGCCAGGTCGGTGAGATGGCGGCCGGTGGGGCCGGTCGCGCCGAGGATGAGCAGTTTCATGCTGGGCTTCCTCCCGAAGGGGGCACGTTAAGCGGACAGCTGTCCGCTACGAGAAAGAACGTAACGGACAGCTGTCCGCTTAGCAAGGCCGCGCTCAGCCCCGGGCACCCTTCGCCCCCGCCCGCAATCCGTCCATCACGATGTCCAGCAGCCGCGTCGACCGCACCCGCCACTCCCCCTCGGGGTCGATCTGCCAGATACCGGCGATAGCGAGGACGAAGTCGTCGGCGGTGACGTCGGGACGGATGGCGCCGGCCTCCCGGCACGCGTCGAGCAGGAGGTCGATCGCGGCGACGACGAACTCGTAGCCCGGCCGGGCCGGGGCGCCCGTCGCCCTGGTGGCCTGCCGCAGGGCGTCGGCCAGGCCGGACTTGGCCATGGCGAAGTCGGCGAGGCGGTCCATCCACTCGCGCAGCGCCCGGTCGGGTTCCCGCGTCCGCACCAACTCCGCGGCGCTGTCGGTGAGTTGCCGCACCTCTTGGCGGTGGACCTCCAGGACGAGGGCCTCACGGTCGGGGAAGTTCCGGTAGAACGTGCCCTGCCCCACCCCCGCCTTCTTGGCGATCAGGCTCAGCGGGGCGTCCGGGGAGCGCGAGAGCTCCGCCAGCGCGACCTCCAGGATCCGCTCGCGGTTGCGCTGCGCGTCCGAACGCTGAGGGGCGTCGCTCCTCGACCCCATGGGTCCTCCTCCACTACGGCACCCCCGGTACCGGACTGCTGTCCACTTACCGTCCACCATAGCTACGGGTACAACACCTGGGCGCCCAGCATGGCGATCCGCCAGCTACCTCCGAGCTATGACGACCGGCACATCGACCGCCGCATCCGCCGATCCCGAACCCGATCCCGGCGCCACTGCCGGTACCGTCGCCCGCCCCTCCCACTGCGCCGCCAGCAACGCGGCCAACGCCACCGCGAACCCGACCCACTGCACGACGCTCAGCGACTCCCCCAGCCCCAGCCCGACCACGGCCGCGACCAGCGGAGACAGCAGCACCAGCGGGGCCGACGCGCCCACCGACAGCTTCCCTATGCCGCGGAACCACAGCGTGTACGCGATCAGCCCGCCCACGCTGCCGAGCCATAGGTAGCCCGCCGCCGCCCCTGTGTCGACACTCGGCGGCAGCCCCTCGATCACGAGGGTGAGCGGGAGCAACAGCACGCCGCCGAAGGTGAGTTGCCAGCCGGCCAGGGTCAGGGGGCCGACGCCCGCAGGTCGCCCCCAGCGCTTGGTGAGGACGGTGCCGCAGGCCATGGCCGTCGTACCGCCGAGACCGGCGAGCACCCCCACGGTGTCCAGCCGGGCGTCCGGACCGAGCACGACGAGTCCGACCCCGGCCACGCCGAGCACGCCCCAGGTCCAGCGCCAGACCGTCGGGCGGACGTGGAGCGCCCCGATGGCGAGCCCGGCGACCAGGAGGGGCTGGGCGGCGCCGAGGGTGGCGGCGACACCGCCGGGGAGGCGTTCGGCGGCCAGGAACAGCAGGGGGAACATGGTGCCGATGTTGAGCGCGCCGAGGACACCGGCCTTCCACCACCAGTCGCCGCGCGGCAGCAGTCGGGTGATGGCCAGGGCGAGCAGTCCGGCGGGCAGGGCGCGGGCGAGCCCGGCGAACATGGGGTGGCCGGGCGGGAGGAGTTCGGTGGTGACGGCGTAGGTGGTGCCCCAGGCCGCGGGGGCGAGGGCGGTGAGTGCGACGGTTGCCAGCGGCAGCGCACGGGAGCTGCGCGGCGGGCCCGGTGACCGCTCGGTCGAGGGATGCATGAGAAGCAGTCTCCGCAGCCTCGCCCCATGACTCCAACACATGGTTGTCATCGCAGCCATGAACGGTGACGATCGATCCGTGGACCTCCAGCAGATGCGCTACGTCGTCGCCGTGGCCGAAACCCGTAACTTCACGCGCGCGGCGGAGCGCTGCTTCGTGGTGCAGTCGTCCCTCAGCCACCGGATCGCCGCGCTGGAACGGGAGCTCGGGGTGAAGCTGTTCGCCCGGTCCAGCCGCCGCGTCGAGGCGACCAGCGCCGGAGTGGCGTTCGTGGCCGCCGCGCGCGAGTGCCTGGCCGCCGCCGACCGCGCGGTCGCCGACGCCGCCGCCGCGACCGGAGTCGTACGGGGCCGGCTCGCGGTGGGCGTGATCGTGACCACGGCCGCGGTGGACGTACCGGAGCTGTTGCGGCGGTATCGGGAGCGGTACCCGGATGTGCGGGTCGTGCTGCGTTCCGGACGCAGCGACGAGCTGGCCGCGGCGGTCCGGGACGGCGAACTGGACATCGCCTTCCTGGGGTTGCCCGAGGGCGAACGGCCGTCCGGTGTGGAGGCCCTCGTCCTCGATCACGACGAGCACGCCCTGATCGTGCCGGCCGGTCACCGGCTCGCGGGCGCCACCCGGATCGCGCTGCGGGAGATCGCCGAGGAGACCTTCGTGGACTTCGCGGCCGGGACACCCGCCCGCGCCCAGTCCGACCGGGCCTTCGCCGCCGCGGGTCTGGTCCGGGACGTCGCCTACGAGGCGGGGGTCGTCGAGCTGATCTCCCGGCTGGTCGTACGCGGACTCGGCATCGCGCTGCTGCCTTCGGCGTACGCCCGCCCGCTGGCCGCCGACGACCCCGAACTCGCCCTGGTCCGCGTGCTCGACGGGCCGCACCGGCTGGAGTACCTGGTGTGGAGCCGGTTCAACCCCAGCCCGGCGACGCGGGCGATGCTCGATGTCCTCGGGGTGGCCGCGGGGTCACGAGACGCCGGCTAGCGCGGCACCGGCCCCGTCGCCAGCAGCCCGTTGACCACCAGCGCCGCCAGCGTCTCGGCCGTGGCGGTGAGCTGCTGGCGGCACCCGTGGTGCACATGTGACCCCCGGCGAGCCCGGCGTCATCTCAGGGCGCCCCACCCGGCTCCGGCCCCTCGTAGCCCGGCAGCGAGGACTCGTCGATGCCGACCTCGTAGCGGATCCGCGGATCGACCTCGTTCCCCTCGACATGGGCGCCGGTCGAGCCGATGGCGAGGCCGATCGCGTGGTCGGGGGCGGCGGCGAAGGTGTTGCCGGTGATCGTGGCGTTCTGGACGTCCTCGAACATCAGGGTCTGCGACGCCTTGAGGGTCTCGCAGTAGTTGTCCCTGATCGTGAAGCCGTACGTGTGGCCCCGCCCGTCGCCCTCACCGTCGTTCGGGCCCTCGGCCATCAGGCACATGTTGTCGATGTCCTCGCACCGGTTGCCCTCGATCAGCACCCGGCGGCTGGACGGGGTGTCGTCGGCGAAGGTCTGCATGCAGTCGGCGTGGCCATGCCGGTTGGAGGTGCCCCGGATCGTGTTGCGCAGGATCCGCAGGTCGTCGCCGAAGAAGCGCAGCCCGTCGCCGTCGCCGCCGTGCGGACGGGTCACGGTGTTGCCGCGAACGGTGATGTCGTCACCGGTGACCTCGATGCCGGGGGCCTCGGGCGTGTCCACGGTGTAGCCCTCGACGATCACATGGTCGGCCTCGACGGTGATGCCGTCGACGGTGCGCCCCTGCCCCCGGTACACGGCGGGGCGCTCGGCGGTACCGCCCTCGGTGATGACCAGCCGCGACGGCGCGGCAGCTGCCTCGGGCGGCAGCAGGGCGGCCAGGGCCGCGAGCAGCGCCGCCACGGCCGTGGGGGCGAGGCGGCGTCGGAAGGTGGTCGTCGTCATGGCGGGGGAGGGTAGGGGGCCGGGAGGGGAGGGGTCCCTGGGGCTGTTCGCGGAGACGCGGCGGGCGGGGTCCTCGGGGGCTACGGCGGAGGCCCGGCTGGTGGGCGGCCGACGGGGTTCCCGGGGGCGACGGCGCAGACCCGGCCGACGGGGTCCTCGGGGGCGACGGCGGAAACCCGGCGAGCGGGCGGCCAGCGGCTCACGCCCCGTCGATCACGGCCAGGTCCATCGGCACCAGCGTCGTCGACGCCAGCAGGGCCCGGATCAGATGGTCGTTGAGGGAGTTGCCGACCGGCTCGCCGACCTCCTCCCGGGTCAGGCCGGGGACGCCGTCGCGGGAGAGGCGTAGGCGTACGGCGTTTACCAGGTGCTCGACGCGTTTGTCCGTCCAGCCCTCGTCGGGCCGCACCTCGGCGAGCTGGGCCGCCGTCTGGCGCCAGGTCAGGGGCTGGGGGCGGGGTTCGTGCAGGAGGTAGCGGCGGCCGAGGGCGATCAGGGCGAGGCGCTCGGCGTCGGTGAGGGTCCAGACGCGGGGCGGCCGGGTGACGTCCTCGTGCCGGGGCCGCCGCTGGCCACCCTCGGCGTCGGTGACGAAGACCTCCAGCAGATGCTCACGGCCGCGCGAGCCGCCCGCGAAGAGCGGGGTGTAGCCGGTGTCCAGGGGGAGTGGTTCCTCGCCGCGGAACAACAGCCTTCCTGCCGCGCAACGGATCGGCAGCCGCCCGCTGTTGCTCACCCACCAGCGCCCGGCGCGATGGGTGAGCGTGCCGTGATGACGGCTGACCTGGGGGTCGTCCTCACCCAGACAGACGTGCACCTCGGGCCGGTTGCGCCCGAACAGCACCTCACGGCCCTCCCCCGGGCCCAGCGTCATGCCACCGCCGAGCGCGAGGGCGAAGAGCGTGCCGGGTACGGGGGAAGAGGCGCCGCGGGCGAGGCTGCCGTGGGTGGGCGGGAGAGTACGGCCGTCACCGGGGGCGGGGCGGGTGCGTCCCTGGGCGCGGTGGCCGACGGTCACTTGTCCTCCGGCAGTCGGTCGCGGATGTTCCTCAGTGCGATGGCGGACAGCGTCTCGGCCGTCGCGCACGCCTTCTCCGTCGGCTGCTCCCCGCTCACCGTCAGCCGGAACAGCTCGGTCGTGCCGTCGCCGACGGAGTTGGTGTAGGTGCGGTGCGGTACGTAGACCGCGCAGCTGCGCTCGCCGTCCTCCTCCGGCGAGACGTAGCTCTTGGTGCCGGCGATGGTCGTCGGATCGCCGTTGTCCTCCAGCTGGTTGTCGCGGGTGAACGACAGCTGTACGAAGGCCTGGTCGCCGTCCACGCTCGACCAGTCGCACTCCCAGTCGGCGAAACCGTGGTCCGAGGGCTGTGTCCGCAGGCCCGGCAGCCGCTTGAGCGCGGCGGTGTCGAGCAGCTGGCAGGCGTTGAGCCGGGCCAGGGAGGTGGTGGGCCAGGGAGCGGGGCGCCGGGGCACCGGGCCCTGGTCGAGGACTGCGACGGCGTGGTCGGTGGCGGCGTCGGCCAGGGCGCAGGGGTCGGGCGCGGCGGCCTCCCGCCGGGTGCCGACGACGAAGATGCCGCGGCCGTCGGACGTCGAGATGAACCGCTCGCAGTCGTCGCCGGCCCGCGTCAGGCTCGCGACCTCGACATTACCGACCCGCCGGATCGGCACACCGGCGTCGAACTGCCGGCCGTCGCTGGAGAAGTTGAGATCGACGCCGGCCAGTTCGTCACCGTCGTCGCTCAGCACGAGCACATCGCAGCGGTCCAGTTCGCCGTAGTCCGGGTCGATCTCGGTGTTCCCGAACCGGCTCATGGAGGCGGCGTCCAGCAGCCCGCAGGGGTCGGCCGTGAAGACGTCGCCGATCGCGCCGGCGTGCGCACTGGCCGGGGCGGAGGGCTTCGGGTCGGGCCCCGCGCCCTTGTCGTCGCCCCAGGTCAGGCCGATGATCCCGGCCGTGATCCCGATCGCCGCGGCCAGCGCCCCCGCCGCGAGGCCCAGGGGCCGCCGCCGACGCCGTACGGCACGCGGCAGCCGCAGGGTGAGCGAGGCGAGGTGGAGGGTGTTGTGGTCGACCAGCCGGCTCTGCACCTCGGGGGGCGGCGGGGCGGCCCGGGTCAGCAGCCGGTAGGCCTCGGCGGCGTCGGGGCGGCGCCGGGCGTCCAGCTCCAGCAGGGCGGTCAGCGGGTCGGTGAGCCGGCCGGCGCGTTCGGCGGGTTCGAGATGGCCCTGGATGGCACGGGCGACGTAGGCCATCGGGTGGTCGACCTGGCCGTACGGCGAGTGCCCCTCGACGGCGGCGAAGAGGCTGGCGCCGAGCGAGAACACGTCGGCCTTCTCGTCCGCGGGCCGCCCCTTGGCCAGCTCGGGCGCGAGGTACTTGGGCTTGCCCCGCACCACCCCGGCGGTGATCGTGTGCGTCAGCGTGACATCGCTCCACAGGGCGCGGGCGATGCCGAAGTCGGTCAGCCGGGCGACGCCGTCCTCGGTGACCAGGATGTTCTCCGGGGTGACATCGCCGTGCACCACGCCGAGGGCATGGGACTTGGCGAGCGCGGCCGCTATCTGGCAGCCGACGGAACCGGCGTCCTCGGGCGACAGCAGCTCGGCCTCGACGAGTTGGGCGAGGCTGCGGGAGGGGACGTACTCCATGACGATCCAGCAGGTGGCCTCGCCGCTCCCGCTGCCCTCCCCGTCTCCCTCCTCCCTCTCCTCGACGAAGTCGAAGACGGGCACGATGTTCGGGTGGTGCAGCCGTGCGGCGTACTGCGCCTCTTTCTTCAGTCTCCTGGCGGCCTGATCGTCGTCCGGGCGCGCGCACTTGACCGCGACGATCCGCTTCAGCGTCTCGTCCCAGGCCTGCCACACGACGCCCATCCCGCCTCTGCCGATGGGTTCCTTGAGGAGGTAGCGGCCGGCGACCTGGTGCCCGGCTTTCAGCGTCAACACGGTCACGGAGTGTACGGAGTGCCCGCCCGGCGGTGACCGCTTTCACGGGACTTCATACGGACGAGCACAGGACCCTCTCAAGGTCCCGGCTCACTTGGTGCCCACGGTTCGCAGGACGGTGACCGCCAGTGTCCGGGCCACCTCCACCACCTCACGGACCGCCACCCGCTCCCGCGCGCTGTGCGCCACCCGGATGTCCCCCGGCCCGTACTGCAGGGTCGGTATCCCGGCCCCGGTGTACAGCCGCAGATCGCTCCCGTACGGCGCCCCGCACTCCCGCGGCTCCGCGACTCCCCCGGCATCGGCGTGGGCGCCCCGGATCACGTCCGGCAGCGGATGCCCCTCCGGCAGCCGCCCGCTGGCGAACTGCCCGCCCGGCCAGGTCACCGTCGCCGGATGCGCCCGGAGCCAGGGGTCGGCGGCGCACGCCTCGGCGACGACGCGCTCGAAGTCGGCCCGCGCCCCGGCCGGGTCCTCCCCGAGCCGCACCCCCAACCGCCCCTCGGCGACCAGCAGATCGGGCACGCTGCTCGCCCAGTCCCCGGCACGCACGGTGCCCACGGACAGGGCGTAAGGGATCGGATGCCCGGCCATCAGGGGATGTGGGTCGCGGTTGCGCTCGGTCTCGAGCCGGGCCAGTGCCCGGTGCAGCGGCAGATAGCGGTCGACGGCGCTGACGCCTTGGTCGCGGGCGCTGCCGTGCGCCGCCCTGCCCGGCACGGCGAGCCGGAAGGTCAGCGCGCCGGCGTTGGCGGTGACGAGGTCGCCGCCGGTCGGCTCGGCGATCACGCACACGTCACCCCGGTGACCGCGCCACAGCGTGCCGAAGGCACCCAGCCCGCCGTCCTCCTCCCCCACCACGAAGTGCACCCCGACCCGCCCGCGCAGCCGCACCCCGGCGGCCCGTATCGCGCCGAGCACGGCGAGATGGGCGGCAAGACCCGCCTTCATGTCACAGGCACCCCGCCCGTGCACGACGTCCCCGACGACCCTCGGCACGAACGGATCACCGTCCCAGGCGTCAGGATCCCCCGGCGGTACGACATCCACATGCCCTTGCAGCACGAATACGGGCCCGTCCCCACCGTCCCCCATGCCCCCGACCAGCCCCCAGGCCTCCTCCCGCTCGGCCTCCGCCCCCGGAAACCCCGGATCCGCGCGCAGCGCGTCCAGATCCATGGACCACAGATCGACGTCCAGCCCGAGCCGCTCCAGCCGCCCGGCCAGCAGATGCTGAAGCTCCGCCTCGGCCGCACTACCGGTCACACTGGGCACGGAGATCAACTCCAGCAGCGCCCGCCCGATACCGGCTTCATCGATCCCGTCGAGCACGGCCCGCTCGACATCACTGAGCACGATGACACTCCTCCCCACGGCCACCGACATGACGCGACGCACAGCACGCCCGATCAGATGGTGCCGCATTCGGACGAGGCATCCGCAGCCGCCGACGGCGAAGAGGCCCCACAAGGGCCACCCGCACCCGACCACGAAACTCGCACGGGCGGTGCGGGTGGTGCGGGTGGGAACACCCGACGCGGCCGAAGGCCGCGTGCCCACCCACCCGCACACGCCCACACCCGCGCACAAACCCCCGCCCTCAGCCCACCCCACCCACCGTGAACCCGATAGCCGTCCCCCCACCCTCCCTCCGCACCGCGAACGGCGCCCCCGAATGCGCCAACGCCACCTCCCGCACAATCGAGAGCCCCAGCCCCGACCCCGGCAGCGACCGCGCATCAGCAGCCCGATAGAACCGGTCAAAAACCCGAATCAGATCGTCCTCGGCGATCCCGGGCCCCCGGTCGAGCACCTCGACCCGCACCACCCCCGGCCGAGCAGGCCCGGCGACATTGATCTCGATCGCCGCACTGCCGTCACGGTCGAACTTCGCCGCGTTCTCCACAAGATTCGTGACCGCCCGCTGAAGCATCCCCGCCCGCCCCTGCACCGCCGTATCACCACTCGCACGCACAAGAATCCGCCGCCCGGTACGCCGCCGGGCGACGACGGCCACATCCTCCGCGATCTCGGCGAGATCCACCCGTCGCACAGGCTCGGCATCCGACTGCCCGGCCGCCAGATCGACCAACTCATTGACGAGATCGGTCAGTTCACGGGCCTCCTGCCCCAGATCGGCCACCAGCTCCTCACGCGTGCCGGGCGGCAGCTCATCGATCCGGCGCAGGAGCGAGATGTTCGTACGCAGGGACGTCAGCGGCGTACGAAGCTCATGCCCCGCGTCCTGCACCAGCCGCCGCTGGTCCTCCTCGGACTGGGCCAGCCGCCCCAGCATCCGGTCGAAGGCCCGCCCCAGCCGGCCGACCTCGTCGTACCCGGTGACCGGCACCTGAATGCCCAGCCGCCGCGTACGGGCGACGTCCTCGGCGGCATCGGTGAGCACCACCAGCCGGCGCGTGATCCGCCGGGCCAGCCACCACCCGAACAGCCCCGCGAGCGTCACCACGGCCGCCATCAGCAGCAGCGTCCGCTGCTGGAGCGCCCGCAGCAGATCCTCGGTGTCGCTGAACTCCTGGGCGATCTGCACCGCGCCCCGCCCCCCGCCGAGCGCGACGGTGGCGACGCGGTACACATCGCTGCCGACCCCGACGTCCCGGTACTGGACCATCGTCCCGGCGGTACCGTCGCCCGCGATCCGCCGGTCCCCGGCCGTGACCGGCAGCCCCGGCCGCCCGGGGTCGACGACAGCGCCATCGGGGCCCAGTACCTGCACATCCGTACGGGCGGGTCGTACGAGATCATGCCCCGGCGCGGAGGACGAAAAGTCCTGCGGGCTCATCGACCGCTGCCGCACCTCGCCCCGCAGGTCCTGCACGACCTCGTCGAACACGGACTCCTGGTCGACCCGCACCAGCCGGGCGGCGGCGGTGTAGGACAGCAGCCCGACGAGGACGGTGACCACGGCGGTCACGGCCGCGAAGGACACGGCGAAGGTGGAGCGCAGCGAGACCAGCCCCGTCCGCCGCCGTCCCGTCAGCAGCCGGGCGAACCGGCGTCCCGCCCGGCCGGCGCCCACTCAGTCCTCCCGCAGCACGTAACCCACGCCACGCACCGTGTGGATCAGCTGCGGCGCGCCCGGCGCATCGAGTTTGCGGCGCAGATAGCCGACGTAGACCGCGAGGTTCTTCGACCCGGGGCCGAAGTCGTAGCCCCAGATACGGTCGTAGATCGTGGAGTGGTCGAGGACGATCCCGGAGTTGCGCACCAGCAGTTCGAGCAGCTCGAACTCGGTCCGCGTCAGCTCCAGCTCCCGCCCGTCCCGCCAGGCCCGCCGCGCCTGCGGGTCCATCCGCAGCCCCGCCGCCTCGATCAGCCGCCCGGACACCTCGGGCGCGGGCTGCTTCGGTACGTCGACGGGGGCAGCGCCGTTCGTCTCACTGGTACGGCGCAGCAGGGCACGCAACCGGGCGAAGACCTCCTCCACATCGAAGGGCTTCACCACATAGTCATCGGCGCCCGCGTCCAGACCGGCGATGCGGTCCTGGGTCTCCACGAGCGCCGTAAGCATCAGGATCGGGGTGCGGTCGCCCTCGGCGCGCAGCACCCGGCAGACCTGGAGCCCGTCTATGCCGGGCATCATCACATCCAGTACGAGCACGTCCGGCGGCGTGCGATGGGCCTGCGCCAGCGCCTCGACCCCGTCGGCGACCGCGGTGACCTGGTAGCCCTCCAGGGTCAGCGCCCGCTCCAGGGCGTGGCGGATGGCGCGGTCGTCTTCGGCGAGGAGAACAGTCTGGGACACGGGTTCATAGTGCCAAGGCCTCCGGCGGTTCGGCCGTGTGAGGGAGCTTACGATCACCCTTCTTACTGGGATCTCACCCTCACACCGCCGCCATGGGGGCTGCCGCCCCCAGACCCCCGCTTCGGCCTGAACGGCCTCGTCCTCAAACGCCGGACGGGCTGAGAGATCCTCAGGCTCCGGACGATCCCGAAAGCGCCGCCAGCCGCTCCGCGAACGGCACCACCTCGGGCTCAGCCGTCCTCCTGGCAGCACGTCCGGCCATCATCCCCACCAGCTCCCCCGCAGCCTGCTCGATCCGCCCGTCCAGGCCCTGCGCACCCCAGTCCTCCGAGGCGGCGTACACCCCGGTCGGGACGACCACGGCCCGCAGATACGCGAACAGCGGACGCAGCGCATGGTCAAGGACCAGCGAGTGCCGGGCCGTGCCGCCCGTCGCGGCGATCAGCACCGGCATGCCCGCCAGCGCGTCCTTCTCGATCACATCGAAGAACGACTTGAACAACCCGCTGTACGACGCGGAGAAGACGGGCGTGACGACGATCAGCCCATCCGCCGAGGTCACGGCATCGATCGCCGCGCCCAGCTTCCGCCCCGGAAACCCGTTGGTGAGGTGGTGCGCGATCTCCACGGCGAGGTCGCGCAGCTCGACGACCTCGAACTCGACGGCGGCGCCCGAGTGCCTGCCGACCGCCGCGGCCAGCCGGTCACCCAGCAGCCGCGTGGAGGACGGGACACTCAGCCCCGCGGACACGACGACGATCCTCATGCGACGGTCACCTCCTTGGCGGCGAGCAGGGAGGCGTGCGTGGGCGCCTCGGGCACCTCGGCCGGACGGCCGTTCGCGAACTCCTTGCGCAGCACCGGCACGACCTCTTCCCCGAGCAGGTCGAGCTGCTCCAGGACGGTCTTGAGGGGCAGCCCGGCGTGGTCCATCAGGAACAGCTGGCGCTGGTAGTCACCGGCGTAGTCGCGGAAGGCGAGCGTCTTCTCGATCACCTGCTGCGGGGAGCCGACGGTGAGCGGGGTCTGCTCCGTGAAGTCCTCCAGGGAGGGCCCGTGGCCGTAGACCGGCGCGTTGTCGAAGTAGGGCCGGAACTCGCGCACCGCGTCCTGAGAGTTCTTCCGCATGAAGACCTGGCCCCCGAGCCCGACGATCGCCTGCTCGGCGGTGCCGTGCCCGTAGTGGGCGTAGCGGCTCCGGTAGAGCTCGACCATCCGCTTGGTGTGGTCGGCCGGCCAGAAGATGTTGTTGTGGAAGAAGCCGTCGCCGTAGTACGCGGCCTGCTCGGCGATCTCCGGGGAGCGGATGGAGCCGTGCCAGACGAAGGGCGGGACGCCGTCCAGCGGGCGGGGCGTGGAGGTGAAGCCCTGGAGCGGCGTACGGAACTTGCCCTCCCAGTCCACGACGTCCTCGCGCCAGAGCCGGTGCAGCAGGGCGTAGTTCTCGACGGCGAGGTTGATGCCCTGCCGGATGTCCTGCCCGAACCAGGGATAGACCGGGCCGGTGTTCCCGCGCCCCATCATCAGGTCGACTCGCCCGTCGGCCAGATGCTGGAGCATCGCGAAGTCCTCGGCGATCTTCACCGGGTCGTTGGTGGTGATGAGCGTGGTGGAGGTGGACAGCACCAGCCGCTCGGTCCGCGCCGCGATGTAGCCGAGCATCGTCGTCGGCGACGACGGCACGAACGGCGGGTTGTGGTGCTCACCGGTCGCGAAGACGTCGAGTCCGACCTCCTCGGCCTTCAGCGCGATGGCGACCATGGCCTTGATGCGGTCGCGCTCGGTCGGCGTACGGCCCGTGGTGGGGTCCGGCGTCACATCGCCGACGCTGAAGATCCCGAACTGCATGGTCGCTCACCCTCCAGGTTGTTGACGGTTCAACTATACCCGAGAACGGAGACCCTGGGCGGACTATTCCCGGCCCGTCGTGGCCAGAGCCTGTCCGGCGGATCACGCCGGCGTCGCGGGGTCTGGCACGCCCTCCCCCACCGCCCTAAAGACGTGAGGGGACCCCAGCCGCGTTGTCGTCACTCGCCGACTCCCCCACGCTCGAACAACCTCGCGCGGGCGCACCCCCATCGCCCCCGCTCGGCCCTAGCCCCAGCGGCAATCCCTCCCGGTCCGCGCAAGCAGCCGCTCGAACGGTGACGCGCCCTCCGGCTCGGGAGCCGGCTCCCCGAACACCCCCATCTTCCTGGCCGTCGGCGCCAGCGTGTCCACCGCGCCGGCGAGCTCCGCGACGACCGCCTCGTCGGCACCCGGGTAGTCCTGACCGGTCGCCCGCGCCAGGTCCCACGCATGCACCGTCAGATCGAGCAGCGCCATCGAGCCGACCAGTCGCGCGGGCATGTCCATCCCGCCGGTCCTCCCCTCCTCGGCCCCGGGCGCGGACCAGGCCGCCACCAGCAGGTCCGCCTCCCGGGCGAGTTCCTCGCGCCACTCGGCGTTCCCCGTGACCCGGTCCGGGGTGTCGCCGAAGTCCGACGCCTCCTTCGCGGCCAGCCGCTGGAACTGCACGATCACCTGGTAGAGGTGATTGACCAGGGCCTTCACGTCGTACTCGGCACAGGGCGTCGGACCGGCGAGGTCCGCGTCCCGGATGCCCCGCACCACCCCGACCGCCCGCTCGCGCGCCATCGCCAGCAGCTCACCGATGCCGTACGTCTTCACACCGTTCGCGTCCATGCCCCGACCGTAGGCACCCCGGCGGCCGCCCTTCTTGAAGAAACGCGACATACGATCCCGTCATGGAGGCACCCCGCCACGACACCCGCGGGATCGTCGACCCGTCCGAACTGCTGACCCGCGTACGGTTCCGCCGCCACGAGCCCGCCGAGCCGCTGCGCCGGTACGTCGAGTGGTACTGGCTCATCGACTGGGACCTGCCCGAGCCCTACGCCTCCCACATCGTCCCCCACCCGTCCGTGAACCTCACCTTCCAGTGGGACGAGGCCGAGGGACCGCCGTACGCCGAGGTCACCGGCGTCGCGCTCGGCCTGTACACCCGCAAGCTGACCGGCCGGGGCCGGGTCTGCGGAGTGAAGTTCCGCCCCGGCGGATTCCGTCCCTACACCCCCGGGACGCCGACGTCCCGCTGGACGGGCCGCGCCCTGCCCGCCGAGGAGGTCTTCCCCACGGCGACGGCCGACGCCGCCCGCACGATCGTCACCCCCACCGACGACCACACGCGCGTGACCGCCCTCGACACCTTCCTCCTGGCCCTCCCCCACACCCCCGACCCCCAGGCCGACCTCGCCATGGCCCTCGTCCGGAACATCCGCACCGACCGCACGGTCCGCCGCGTCGGCGACCTCGCCGAGACCCATGGCCTGTCGATACGGGCCCTGCAACGCCTCTTCTCGACCCACGTCGGCGTCAGCCCCAAGTGGTGCATCCTGCGCTACCGCATCCACGAGGCCCTCAACCACGCCGGCACCCACACCGACATCGACTGGGCGACCCTCGCCACCGACCTCGGCTATGCCGACCAGGCCCATCTGGTACGGGACTTCACCGCGACGGTGGGGGTGCCGCCGGGGGCGTACGCACAAGGGACGGAGGGCAGACAGCGAAACCAGAAGTAGCCAGCACTCGCTGGCAAGTAGCTAGAAGTAGTACGTATCCCCCGTCTCCAGCACCAGCACCCGCTGCTGATCGTTCCCCCGGCCCTCCCTCTTCTCCTCCCCCTCCCCGCCGCTCCACACCGTGTCGAACTCCAGCACGACCTCCTCCGCGGGCGCGTCCCGCAGCCACACCCGCAAGCCGATCTGCTGCCCCACCGCGTCCGCGCCCAGCGCCCCCACCCGGCACAGCACCGCCCGTTCCTCCGCCCGCGCACACCCCGCCGGCAGCGTCTGCGCGTCCGCCAGCGGCTGTGACCAGCGAATCCGCACCGTCGAGTCCGGCACGGCGGCCGTCCCGTGGTTGTGCGGCGTGAACCGTACGTCGACCCGGCCGCCCACCATGTCGACGGAACCGTGATAGGCGAGCCCCGCCACCGGAGCCCCCACCGCCCCCGCGGCCGGAGCCGCGGTCATCCCGCCGATCGCCGCCGTCACCACGGCCGCCGCCCCGCCCACCACAGCACCCCGCATCCGCCGCATACCGCCACTCCTCACTCCACAGGTCGTAGCGATATATCCCACGCACGGCACCCGGCAGACGCCGTCCAACAGGTGACACGAGGGCCCCGGAGGGCGACATGCCAAGCTGAGCGCCATGCTGATCGTCCGCTCCGCCGCCCTCTTCGTCGTCGCCGCCCTCTTCGAGATCGGTGGCGCCTGGCTGGTCTGGCAGGGCGTGCGCGAGCACCGCGGCTGGCTGTGGATCGGCGCCGGAGTCATGGCCCTGGGCGCCTACGGCTTCATCGCCACGCTCCAGCCCGACGCCGAGTTCGGCCGCATCCTCGCCGCGTACGGCGGTGTCTTCGTCGCCGGTTCACTGGCCTGGGGCATGGTCGCCGACGGCTACCGCCCCGACCGCTGGGACGTCATGGGCGCGCTGATCTGCCTCGCGGGCATGGCGGTGATCATGTACGCGCCGCGGGGCGATTGACCGGGGGCGCACTCACTCGGGCGGCAGCAGCCCCAGCTGCCCCAGGAACTCCATCTCGTCGAAGTAGAGCCGGTAGTCGACGATCTGCCCACTGTCGTCGACCGTGGCGAAGTCGACCCCGCGGATCCGGATCTCCTTCTGGGTCGCGGGCAGCGTCTCGCCGGTCGGCAGCTGGATCGGCCCGGTGTTGCGGCCGGTGAAGACACCCTCGTCGATGGCGGTGTTGCCGACCTCGTACGAGTGCACCGACTCGTAGTTGCCGTCCGGGACCGCCTTGGTCATCTGACGCCAGTACGCGGTGATGTCCTCGCGGCCGTGGAGCTCCCCGCCGTCCGGGGTGACGGCGACCGCGTCCTTGGCGTAGAGACCGGCGATCGCGTCGGGGTCCGCCGTGGTGATCGCCACGGTGAGCCGGTCCATGACCTCACGTGCCTGTCCCATGATCCACCTCCTGCCCAGGGATCACCCGTCTCATTGTCCCACCGCGCGGCCCGCCTATCCTGGCCGGACAGGTCCCGACCCGACCGGACCGGATTCTCCCGAGGAGCAGCCATGCCCAGCGCCGCACCGTCCGCCGCCTCCCGCATCGCCGTAGTGACCGGTGCGAGCAGCGGCATCGGAGCCGCCACGGCACGTCAGCTCGCGGCGGCGGGCTACCGGGTGGTCCTGACGGCCCGCCGCAAGGACCGCATCGAGGCCCTGGCGGAGGAGATCAACACGGCGGGCCACTCCGCGACGCCCTACCAGCTGGATGTGACGGACCGCGAGGCGGTGGACGAGTTCGCCACGGCCTTCAAGGCGATCGGCGTCCTGGTCAACAACGCCGGCGGCGCACTCGGCGCCGACCCGGTGGCGACCGGCGACCCGGCCGACTGGCGCACGATGTACGAGACCAACGTCATCGGCACCCTGAACCTCACCCAGGCCCTGCTCCCCAAGCTGGAGGCGAGCGGCGACGGCACGGTGGTCGTCGTCTCCTCGACCGCGGGCCTCGGCACCTACGAGGGCGGCGGTGGCTATGTCGCCGCCAAGCACGGCACCCACGTCCTCGCCGAAACCCTCCGCCTGGAGATCGTCGGCCGCCCGGTCCGCGTGATCGAGATCGCCCCCGGCATGGTGAGGACGGACGAGTTCGCCCTGACCCGCTTCGCGGGCGACGAGGCCAAGGCGGCCAAGGTCTACGAAGGCGTGGCGGACCCCCTCACCGCCTCCGACGTGGCCGACACCATCACCTGGGCGGTCACCCGCCCCAGCCACGTCAACATCGACCTGCTGGTCGTGCGCCCACGCGCCCAGGCCTCCAACACCAAGGTCCACAGGGAGCTGTAGTGCCGGACGACGACAAGTCCCCCCGCAAGGACCCGCACAACGAACGCCAGATGTGGTGGTGGCTCGGCTACTTCCTCTTCGGCATCCACATCGTGGCGTTCGTGATGATCTACGCGGTGACGCACGCCCCGAAGTGAGCGAAAAGGCCCCCGGCTCGCACCGGGGGCCCGTCCGTCAGCCCTTCACACAGACGACCTGCTTCAGCTTCGCCACGACCTCCACGAGGTCCCGCTGCTGATCGATGACGTGCTCGATCGGCTTGTACGCGCCCGGGATCTCGTCCACGACACCGGAGTCCTTACGGCACTCCACGCCCTGCGTCTGCTCCGCCAGGTCCTTCGTCGTGAAGCGACGCTTCGCCGCGTTACGGCTCATGCGCCGACCCGCGCCGTGCGACGCCGAGTTGAAGGCCTTCTCGTTGCCGAGACCCTTCACGATGTACGAACCCGTGCCCATGGAGCCGGGGATGATGCCGTACTCGCCGGACCCGGCCCGGATCGCGCCCTTACGGGTCACGAGCAGGTCCATGCCGTCGTAGCGCTCCTCGGCGACGTAGTTGTGGTGCGCGCTGATCTCGGACTCGAAGGTGGGCTTCGCCTTCTTGAACTCCTTGCGGATCACGTCCTTCAGGAGCCCCATCATCAGCGTGCGGTTGTACTTGGCGTACTCCTGCGCCCAGAACAGGTCGTTGCGGTACGCCGCCATCTGCGGGGTGTCCGCGATGAAGACGGCGAGGTCGCGGTCGACCAGGCCCTGGTTGTGCGGGAGCTTCTGGGCCACGCCGATGTGGAACTCGGCCAGTTCCTTGCCGATGTTGCGGGAACCGGAGTGCAGCATCAGCCAGACGGAACCGGTCGTGTCCGTGCACACCTCGACGAAGTGGTTGCCGGACCCGAGCGTTCCCATCTGCTTCGTGGCACGTTCCTGACGGAACTTGACCGCTTCCGCGATCCCGTCGAACCGCCCCCAGAAGTCGTCCCACCCCGCCGTACCGAACCCGTGCAGCCGCCCCGGATCCACAGGGCTGTCATGCATCCCCCGCCCCACCGGAATCGCCTGCTCGATCTTCGACCGCAGCCGCGACAGATCCCCCGGCAGATCATTCGCGGTGAGGGACGTCCTGACGGCCGACATCCCGCACCCGATGTCCACCCCCACCGCCGCAGGACACACGGCCCCGTGCATGGCGATGACGGACCCGACCGTCGCGCCCTTCCCGTAGTGGACGTCCGGCATGACCGCCAGGCCCTTGATCCACGGCAGAGTCGCGACGTTGCGCAGCTGCTGCAGCGCGCCGTCCTCGACCGTCGCCGGGTCGGCCCACATGCGGATGGGAACCTTCGCGCCCGGCATTTCCACGTACGACATATCGTCCTCAATCCCCCGGAAACAAACAGAAGTCTTAAATCGCAATACCGGCGCCAGGGTCGAAGAAATGGGACAACGGACCGGCGTCCACGGCAGTGCGTGCGATACACATTGTCTCCAGTGGGCGCCCCCGTACGGCAAGCGATTAACCAGCGGGGACACTGAGAGACCGGCATCGGACCGACCACACAGCCACCGTGAGAGGAGCCTGACCGTGCAGCGGAAGGCGTACGTATCCGGCGTCGCCGCCCTCCTCGCGGCGCTGCTGGCCGGCTGCACCGGCAGCTCCGACAGCGGCGGCACGACCGACGACTCCAACCCCGGCGACTCCGGTACGGCGGCTGCGCCGGCGGAGCCCGGCCGGTACCGCACCCTGCCCGAGCCGTGCGGGGTGGTCGGCGAGGACACCCTCGACTCGCTGCTGCCCGGCATCCAGCAGCTCACCGACGCGGAGCAGCAGGAGAAGGCGTACGAGGGCACCCCGACGCTCACCTACGACACCGACCGCAAGGTCGGCTGCCGTTGGAAGGTCGAGTCGGCCGACGCCACGCATCATCTCTTCGTCGATTTCGAGCGCGTGGTGTCGTACGACACGGCGGTCAGCGACGACAGCGAGGCGGAGACGCTCTTCGCGACCAGGGTGGACGCGGCCGACCTCCCCGAGCCGGCGAGCGCCGGCACCGGCGACGGCGAGGATTCCCCGTCCGCCGATCCGAGCGGTTCGCCCTCGGCGTCGGCGTCGAACTCGGCGTCCCCGTCCGCCTCGTCGTCCGGTTCGCCCTCCCCCTCCACTTCCACGTCCGCCCTGCCCTCCGCCGACCTCCAGCCGCGCGTGCTGGACGACCTCGGGGACGAGGCCTTCCTCGACGATGTGCTCGGCGGCTCCGGTTCGACGGCCCAGCAGCGCAAGGTGACTGTGGCGTTCCGCACGTCCAATGTGATCGTGACGATCGAGTACGAGGAGCAGCCGGCCACCGTCGGCGTGGTTCCGGACAGTGAGGAAATGCAGGACAGGGCCCAGAAACTGGCCGCACAACTGGCGGACGAGCTGGCGGACTAGCGCCGCTCGTTCACACCTCCACCCCCTTGTGCGACGTAACCGAAACGAGACCACACAGCTCCTTCACCGCGTACCGTGGCCCCTCGGACCCGATCCGACCGCAGGAACCACGAGTGTCAGCCATGAGTGAAGGAACCATGCAGCGAGCAGTAGAGCGAGACCTGGGGGCCCCTCCCACGCCTTTCGGGCAGTGGGGGAGGGACCGGCGTGACCAGCGCGAGCTGCGGGTGAGGGGCCTGCGCCGCATCCTTGTCGGCGCGGCAGCCGTGCCCGTGATGCTGGTCGCCGCGGGGTGCTCGTCGGACTCCGGCTCGGAGGACAAGGCGGCCGACAGCAGCACGAAGTCGTCGGCGTCGCCGTCCGAGAGCCCGTCGCCGACGGTGCAGGCGGCCGTGTACAAGTCGCTTCCCGAACCGTGCAAGGTGCTGGCGAAGAAGACGCTGGAGGATCTGGTCCCGGAGGCCAAGTCCGGCAAGAAGGGCACCTCGGACGACGCGTCGACGCGTGGCTCCTGCTCCTGGAGCAGCCTCGACAGCAATGGGGTGAAGGGCTCGCAGTTCCGCTGGCTGAGTGTGTCCATGCTGCGCTTCGAGTCCGATGTCACGCGCGGCTCGGGCGCCAAGCTGGCGCAGGACTACTTCGAGACGCAGGTGCAGGACGCGCGTTCGGTGTCCGGCGCGAAGAACACCAAGTCGGAGCCGGTCGCCGGGGTGGGCGACGAGGCCACGGCGGTGCGCTACGACCTGAAGAAGAAGGAGGGCTCCTTCAAGCAGGAGACGGTCGTGGCCCGGGCGGAGAACGTGGTCGTCACGCTCGACTACAACGGCGCGGGCTTCGCCGGCGAGAAGGCGCCGAGCGCGGACACGCTGAACAAGCTGGCGCAGAAGGCGGCCAAGGAGGTCGTGGCCGCGGTGGCGAAGCAGAACGGCGGCGGCGATGCGGGCACGCCGAGCAGCGCCCCTTCGAAGTCGGCTTCGAAGTCTCCCTCGAAGAGCCCGTCGAAGTCGGCGTCCAGTTCCCCGTCGAAGTCAGCGGCGAAGAAGAGCTGACCGTCACACCTGGCCCCGCGCCGCGTCACAACTCGCAGCTCAGCCGCGCCTCTTGTGCGAGCCCGGTCCCTTGGGGGGCCGGGCTCGCGGCGTACCGGAAGCACGTACGCCGTACGGATGTGCCACCCTGTTGCGCGCAACAACACGTAAGGGGAGGGGAGTACGAGTGGCCGCGCCACCACAGCTGACTCGGATGCACCGCGTTCTCATCGGCGTGGTCGTGTTCGGCGCCGTGATCATCGCCGGCATCGGCTTCGCCGGTTCGTACGCGGCCGTCCGAGAGCTGGCCATCCAGAAGGGCTTCGGGAACTTCAGCTATGTGTTCCCGATCGGCATCGACGCGGGCATCTGTGTCCTGCTCGCCCTGGACCTCCTGCTGACCTGGATCCGCATACCGTTCCCGCTGCTGCGGCAGACGGCCTGGCTGCTGACGGCGGCGACGATCGCGTTCAACGGCGCGGCGGCGTGGCCCGACCCGCTGGGTGTCGGCATGCACGCGGTGATCCCGATCCTGTTCGTGGTGGCCGTGGAGGCCGCCCGGCACGCGATCGGCCGAATAGCGGACATCACGGCCGACAAGCACATGGAGGGCGTCCGCCTCACCCGCTGGCTGCTCTCGCCCGTGCCGACGTTCCTGTTGTGGCGCCGGATGAAGCTGTGGGAGCTGCGCCGCTACGACCAGGTCATCAAGCTGGAGCAGGAGCGGCTGGTCTACCAGGCCCGGCTGCGCTCCCGTTTCGGCCGTGGCTGGCGCCGGAAGGCTCCGGTGGAGTCGCTGATGCCGCTGCGGCTGGCGAAGTACGGCGTTCCGCTGGCCGACACCGCTCCGGCGGGTCTCGCGGCGGCGGGGATCGAGCCGGCGCTGCTGCCGCCGGCGCCTAAGCAGGCGCTGGTGCCGGAGGCGGCGCCTCCGGTGGGCGTGCCCGACCAGGCTTCGGCCCCGCCCGGCCAGCAGCGCCCCGAGCTGGTCGTCGCTCCCGACGCCGGGCAACAGGAGTATGTGCAGGACTGGTTCAACACGCCTCGCCAGGTCGAGTACCAGGGCGGCTATGACTCCCAGTACAACCCGCAGGACCAACTCGAGGAGTGGTACTCGGAGCAGCAACAGGCCGACCAGTACCGCGACCAGTACGAGGAGGAGCCCCCGGTCCAGGAACCGTCCCCGGAGGACACGGGCACCTTCCCGATCCCGGTGACGGGCAACCGCACCCGCCAGTTGGGCGAGGGCGGCGGCCCCCCGGAACCGGCGGATCCGACCGAGGACGACTACTACCAGGTCTTCAAGAAGTCGATCGGCGGCACGGGCTACCCGACCCCGCGTGAGTTCAGCGAGAACGTCGAGGCGGAGTACGGCACCACGCTCCTGCCGGACGAGGCCAAGCGCCTGGTCAACCGGTTCACGAAGCTCTACAACGCCGAGCTGGAAGAGAACCACATCGCATAGAACTGAGGGGCCCTCGACCGAGGGCCCCTCAACGCCTTACCCGGTCCTACTCCCCGAGCAGGGCCCGCACCCGCTCCTGCCCCACCGCGAGGAGCAGCGTGGGCAGTCGCGGCCCGGTGTCCCGTCCGACCAGCAGGTGGTACAGCAGGGCGAAGAACGTCCGCTGGGCGGTCTTGATCTCGGCCGGCAGTTCCTTGGGCGTGGCGTCCGCGGGGAACCCGGCCTGCACCTTGGGCACGCCGTAGACGAGGTGGGTCAGCCCGTCCAGCGACCAGTGCTCGGCGAGGCCGTCGAGCAGGAGCCGCAGCGATTGCTGGGAGGCCTCGTCGAGGGACTTCAGCAGTTCGGCGTCGGGCTCGTCACGCACGATGGTCCGCTGGTCGGCGGGCACCTGCGTGTTGATCCAGGCCTCGGCCTTGTCGTACCGGGGCCGGGCCTCGTCGAGCGAGCCCAGCGGGTTCTCCGGGTCCAGCTCGGAGAGGATCCGCAGCGCCTGGTCCTGGTGCCCGGCGGTGATGTCGGCGACGGACGCGAGCGTCCGGTACGGCAGCGGGCGGGCCGTGCGCGGCAGCTCCCCGCCCGCCGTGCGCACGGCACGGGAGTGGGCGGCGACGTCGGCGGGCAGCGCGGAGCCGTCGGCCACCTTCCCGTCCAGCTTGTCCCACTCGTCGTAGAGCCGCTGGATCTCCTGGTCGAAGGCGATCTTGAAGGACTGGTTGGGGCGGCGGCGGGCGTAGAGCCAGCGCAGGATCTGCGGCTCCATGATCTTCAGCGCGTCGGCCGGGGTGGGCACCCCGCCGCGCGAGGAGGACATCTTCGCCATGCCGCTGATGCCGACGAAGGCGTACATGGGCCCGATGGGCTGCTTGCCGCCGAAGATCCCGACGATCTGCCCGCCGACCTGGAAGGAGGACCCGGGGGACGAGTGGTCGACGCCGCTCGGCTCGAAGACGACGCCCTCGTACGCCCACCGCATGGGCCAGTCGACCTTCCAGACCAGCTTGCCGCGGTTGAACTCGTTGAGCCGGACGGTCTCGGAGAAGCCGCACTCGTCGCAGGTGTACGACAGCTCGGTGGTGTCGTCGACGTACGAGGTGACGGTGGTGAGGTCCTTCTCGCAGTTGCCGCAGTAGGGCTTGTACGGGAAGTACCCGGCGGAGGAGCTGCCGTCGTCCTCGCCGGCCGCGCCGGAGCCCTCGGCGGCCTCCAGCTCGGCCTCGTCCAGGGGCTTCTGCGACTTCTTGGCGCCGGCCTTGGGCTTGGTGCGGTACTGGGCGAGGACGGCGTCGATGTCACCGCGGTGCTTCATGGCGTGCAGGACCTGCTCGCGGTACACGCCGGAGGTGTACTGCGCGGTCTGGCTGATCCCGTCGAACTCCACGCCCAGCTCGGCGAGCGACTCGACCATGGCGGCCTTGAAGTGCTCGGCCCAGTTCGGGTACGCGGAACCGGCCGGCGCGGGGACCGACGTCAGCGGCTTGCCGATGTGCTGGAGGTGGGTCTCGTCGGAGACGCCCTCGATGCCCTTGGGCACCTTGCGGTAGCGGTCGTAGTCGTCCCAGGAGATCAGGTGCCGGACCTGGTGTCCGCGGCGCCGGATCTCGTCGGCGACCAGGTGCGGGGTCATGACCTCGCGCAGGTTGCCCAGGTGGATGGGGCCCGAGGGGGACAGCCCGGACGCGACGACGACCGGTTTGCCCGGGGCCCGACGCTCCGACTCCTCGATGACCTCATCCGCGAAACGGGAGACCCAGTCGGTGGTCTCGGTGCTCTGAGCCACGATCGGCACGTCCTTCTTTCTCCAGGGCAGCCGTACGGTCAACGGCTGACGCACCATTCTCCCAGACGGCATCGCGCCCGGGAAAACCGCTTTACCCCCCATGGGATACTGAGCGTGCTCATCGATTCCCACGAGGAGAACGGCATCCATCCCATGACCTCGGTCACGTCGCTCACCGCTCAAGTCCAGCAGCGTCTCGCGAACGCCATCTCGGCCACCCGGCCGGAGGCCGACGCCGACCCGCTCCTGCGACGCAGCGACCGGGCCGACTTCCAGGCCAACGGGATCCTGGCCCTCGCCAAGAAGGCCAAGGCGAACCCTCGGGAGCTGGCGACGGAGGTCGTCGGCCACATCGTCACCGGTGATGTGATCAAGGACGTCGAGGTCTCCGGGCCCGGCTTCCTCAACATCACCGTCGCCGACCGTGCCATCACCGGGAACCTCGCCGCGCGGCACGCGGACGGCGAGCGCCTCGGCGTGCCCCTGAAGGAGCAGGCGGGCATCACGGTCGTCGACTACGCCCAGCCGAACGTGGCGAAGGAGATGCACGTCGGCCATCTGCGGTCGGCGGTCATCGGCGACGCCCTACGCGGCATGCTCGACTTCACCGGCGAGCAGACGATCGGCCGGCATCACATCGGCGACTGGGGCACCCAGTTCGGCATGCTCATCCAGTACCTGTTCGAGCACCCGGGCGAGCTGGCCCCGGCCGAGGACGTCGACGGCGAGCAGGCCATGTCGAATCTGAACCGGGTGTACAAGGCGTCGCGCGCGGTCTTCGACTCGGACGAGGAGTTCAAGGAGCGGGCCCGTAAGCGGGTCGTCGCCCTGCAGTCCGGCGACAAGGAGACCCTGGAACTCTGGCAGCAGTTCGTGGACGAGTCGAAGGTCTACTTCTACTCGGTCTTCGAGAAGCTCGACATGGAGATCCGCGACGACGAGATCGTCGGCGAGTCCGCGTACAACGACGGGATGCCGGAGACCGCCCGCCTCCTGGAGGAGATGGGCGTCGCGGTGCGCTCCGAGGGCGCGCTGGTGGTGTTCTTCGACGAGATCCGCGGCAAGGACGACCAGCCGGTCCCGCTGATCGTGCAGAAGGCCGACGGCGGCTTCGGATACGCGGCCTCCGACCTGACGGCGATCCGCAACCGCGTCCAGGACCTGCACGCCACGTCGCTGCTCTATGTCGTGGACGTCCGTCAGTCCCTGCACTTCAAGATGGTCTTCGAGACGGCCCGCCGGGCGGGCTGGCTGACCGACGAGGTCACCGCGCACAACATGGGCTACGGCACGGTGCTGGGCGCGGACGGCAAGCCGTTCAAGACGCGTGAGGGCGAGACCGTACGGCTTGAGGACCTGCTGGACGAGGCGGTGCAGCGGGCCGCGGAGGTCGTGCGGGAGAAGGCGCAGGACCTCACCGAGGTCGAGATCCAGGAGCGGGCCGCACAGGTCGGCATCGGCGCGGTGAAGTACGCCGACCTGTCGACGTCCCCGAACCGCGACTACAAGTTCGACCTGGACCAGATGGTCTCGCTGAACGGCGACACCTCGGTCTATCTCCAGTACGCGTACGCCCGTATCCAGTCGATCCTCCGCAAGGCGGGAGACGTACGGCCGGCCGCGCACCCGGAGCTGGAACTGCACGCGGCGGAGCGGGCGTTGGGCCTGCACCTGGACGCGTTCGGGGACACGGTCTTCGAGGCGGCCGCGGAGTACGCCCCGCACAAGCTGGCGGCGTACCTGTACCAACTGGCGTCGCTGTACACGTCGTTCTACGACAAGTGCCCGGTGCTGAAGGCCGAGTCGCCGGAGCAGGTGCGGAACCGTCTGTTCCTGTGCGACGTGACGGCCCGGACGCTGCACCAGGGCATGGCCCTGCTGGGCATCCGGACGCCCGAGCGGCTGTGAGCGCCTGACGACGCGCGCGCGGCCCGTCCTCTCCCCCGACGGGAGGACGGGCCGCGCGGTCTGTGCGGTCTGTGCGGTCGTTGGGTCGGCTCAGCAGTACTGCTTGGAGTCGGCCGCGAACCGCTTGAACGCGGCCTTGGTCTTGGGTCCGGCGATGCCGTCGATCGCGCCGTCGTAGCCCTGGTGTGCCTTCATCGAACGCTGCAGCGCGCTGATGGTGTTCTTGCCGACGATTCCGTCGATGCTGTCGTTGTAGCCCCAGTGCTGCTTGAGGTTGCGCTGCATCGCCTTCCAGCTGTTGGTGCCGAGCTGTCCGTCGATGGCGCCGGTGTAGCCCCAGAAGTCCTGGAGCCAGCACTGGACGTAGCCGGCCTGCGTGGTGGTCAGGCCGAGGTTGTTCACGGCGAGGACGGAGACGTCCTGGACGCTCGCCGCGGGCTTGGTGGCCTGATGGGGCGCCGCGAAGCTGGTGCCGGCGGCCGCCACCGTTCCGGCGGCGAGCCCGACGACGGCGGTGAGGCTGACGACGGTCCTGGTCAACGCGTTCGAACGCATGCTTCCCCCTGTGGGTCGTGGGACGGCACCTGACGTGCCGCCGGCTGACGGATCGAGAATGCGGGGCGTGTCGCACCGGCCGCCACAGTTGCCGCGGAAGTGACGTCAGCACGGGATGTCCCACTCGCTGACCTGCGAGGACACCGTCGCCCGAGACGGTCCCACGGGACGGCAGTGACGGACGATGGCTGATTCTGTACCCGCGCGGGAACCGGCTCCCGGTGCGGTCCGTGGTTCCTGTTGGAGAATGCGGCGGGGGCACGGGAACGCCGACCACGGACCATGGGCCCCGATCATGAACGCGTATGGGGGGAACATGTCGCGTTGGGCAGCGCTGCCCGCGGAACTGGATCCGCGCGTACGGCAATTGGTCGTGCGCCTGCGCCGGCTGAAGGACCACAGCGGGCTGAGCCTGCGGCAGCTGGCGGCGCGGACCGGCTACAGCCAGAAGTCGTGGGAGCGGTATCTCGGCGGCAGATCGCTGCCCTCCCGGGAGGCCGTCGAGGCGCTGGCGCGGACGGTGGGCGAGGATCCGACGCGTCTGCTGGCGCTGCACGAGATCGCCGAGGAGGCGTGGGGGGAGGGCCGCCCCGACGCGGCCAAGGCCACGACCCCCGGCACGACCACCGTCATCGGGGCGGCGCCGCGCTCGCCCGGCCGTTCGCTGCGCGTCGCGCTCGTGGCGGGGTCGGTCGCGCTGGTGCTGGCCGTCTCCACGGCCGTCCTGCTCGTCGTACGACTGGGCGGCGAGGAGGAGAAACAGCCCAGGGCGTCCCTGTCGGCGACCACCGCGTCGGCGTCCGCCTCGGCGTCGCGGTCGGGACCGGCGTACACCTGCCGTCCCGAACGGATCGACGGCCGCTGGTACGCGGGCATCAGCCGCGGCTCGGACGCCATCCTGGCCGCCGGCCACGCGGGGCCGGAGGTGGCCGAGGCGCAGTGCCTGCTGCGCCGGGCGGGCATCTCGCCGGGCGATGTCGACGGGATCTTCGGCCCGTTGACGGAGCGGGCGGTCAAGCAGGCGCAGCAGCGGGCGGGGCTGGTCGTGGACGGCATCATCGGGCCGCACACCTGGAAGGTGTTACGGCGATGACCAAGAAGCCACCGCCGTCCCCGCCATTGTCGCCTCCGCCGGAGCGGGCCCGACTGGCCGCCGCGCTGCGGGAGTTGAAGGGGCGGACCGGTCTGAGCCTGGCCGGGCTCGCGGCGAAGACCGCGTTCAGCAAGTCATCCTGGGACCGCTATCTGACCGGGCGGACGCTCCCGCCGCGCGAGGCGGTGCAGGAGCTGTGCCGGCTCGCCGGGGAGCCGGAGGGGCGCTGTGTGGCCCTGTGGGAGATCGCGGAGTCGGCGGGGAGCGGACGGGCGAAGGAGGAAGCCCCCGATCCTCCGGACGGAGCGACGCCCGAGGCGGGCGCCCCCGACGACGGCGCCGTGCATCGCGGTACGGCCGTCATGGCGGTGCTCGCGTCGGTGTGCGCCGTGGCCGTCGGCGGCGTCGCCGCGGTGGCCCTCCTGCTGCCGCACGGGGACGGCGAACCGCGTGCGTCACTGTCACCGCCCCCGGCCGCGCAGGGCCCGCGCTGCCAGGGTGAGAGCTGCGAGGGCCAGAGCGCGATGCACATGAAGTGCGGCAGCGCACCGGACACCCTCGCCTCCCACCGCACCGCCTCCGGCGCCTGGCTGGAACTGCGCTACAGCCCCGAGTGCGGCACGAGTTGGGCCCGCATGTGGGCGACGCGTATCGGCGACCGGCTGGAGATGTCGGCGGCCGGTGGCGGTCATGTCCGCGACGCGGAGGTCCAGAGTGCGGTGGACGCGGCCAACTACGTCTACACCCCCATGACCGCGACCCGTCCGGGAGCCGTCGTCCGGGCCTGCTTCCACCCTGCCGCGGGCGGCGGCGAGGAGTGTTTCCACAGCCGTGTGACGGAGTGAAGCGCGTTGTCAGTGGCTGCCCTTACAGTCACCGGCATGGCGACACTTCCGAACCCTCTGCCGAGGCTCGCGTCCCTCGGTCTGCACCTCCCGCCCGGCGGCCTGGTCGCCGCCACCGACCAGGGGCCGTGGCACGAGCCGCTGCTGTGGCTGGCGGACGACCGGGCGACGTCCGAAGGCTGGGCCGAGTTCCGGCGCACGGCACCGCCCGTGGGCCTGATCCCGGTCGTGATCGACGTCGGGGCGGGTCATGACGGGCCGGAGCTCTGGGAGTTGATGCCCGGCGAGATGTCGTATCCCGGGGATCACGACCCCGAGGAGGTCCTGGAGGACCTCTGGGACGAGCTCGCGCAGGAGGACGCGGACTGGCCGGGCCTGGCCGCCGCCGGGGACGCGGAGGGTACCGGCGCCGCCGAGGACCCGGAGTCCGTCGCCGACGACATCGTGGACTCCCTCCTCGCCGACGGCAGCCCCCTGAAGGACCCCCGTCTCGCCCTCGTCCCGGCCCGCCGCAGCGCCGACATCCCGGCGGCGATCGGCTGGTCGGGCCCGGTGAACCACGAGGACGACACCGGCCGGCTGTCCGCGGTGCTGCGCTCGTGGGAGGACCGCTTCGGCATACGGGTCGTGACGCTCGGCTTCGACACCCTGCTGGTGTCGGTCGGCAACCCGCCCACGACCCTCGCCGAGGCGGAGGCCCTGGCCGCCGAGCACCTCGCGTTCTGCCCGGACAACCTCTGGCAGAGCAGCGACAGCACCATCGCGGCCTACGCCGAGAACCAACTCCTCAACCAGCCGGCCTGGTACTTCTGGTGGGACTGAAGAAGTACCTGTCAGGCCCCGGCCCCGGCTGACCTCAGCCCCTCCCCCAGCCTGCGCAACCCCTCCCCGATCTCCTCGGGCGTCTGCGTCACGAAGCACAGCCGCAGCGTCGCCCGGTCCGGCTCACCGGCGTAGAAGGGCGCCCCGGGGACGTAGGCGACGTCGTGCCGCACGACCTCCGGCAGCAGTTCGGTGGTGTCGTACGACTCCGGCAGCCGGGCCCAGAGGAACATGCCGCCCTCGGCCCGGTTCCAGCTCGACCCCTCGGGGAGGGCCGCGGGCAGACCGGCCAGCATGGCGTCGCGGCGCTCGCGGTAGACGTCCCTGACACGGGCCACATGGGTGTCGAGGGCGCCGAGGCAGCGGGCGGCGGCGAGCTGATTGACGGTCGGGGTGTGCAGGTCGGCGGCCTGTTTGGCGACCGCACAGGCCCGCCGCAGGGCGGCCGGTGCGCGCAGCCAGCCCAGCCGCAGGCCGGGGGCCATCACCTTGGAGAGGGAGCCGAGCAGCACCGTACGGTCCTCGGCGCCGGGGTAGGAGGCGATCCAGGGCACGTGCTCGCCGTCGTACCGCAGCTCGCCGTACGGGTCGTCCTCGACGATCCACACCCCGCGCCGTGCGGCGACGTCGGCGACGGCGGCCCTGCGGTCGGCGGGCAGCGTCCTGCCGGTCGGGTTCTGGAAGGTGGGCACGGTGTAGAAGAGCTTCGGCCGCTCCCGTGCCACCAGTTCCTCCAGCGCCGCCGGATCCACCCCGTCCGCATCGCCCGGCACGGCCACGACGCGGGCGCCCGCGAGGCCGAAGACCTGGAGCGCCGCCAGATAGCAGGGGTCCTCGACCAGGACCGTGTCGCCGGGCTCCAACAGCGCCGTGGCCAGCAGCGACAGCCCCTGCTGGGAGCCGGTGGTGCCGAGGAGGTCGTCGGCGTCGGTGCCGAGCCCCCGCGCCGACAGACGTGCGGCGAGCCCGGTGCGCAGGCTGGGCTCCCCCTCGGTCGTGGAGTACTGCAGGGCCGCCGACGGCGTCTCGGCGAGCACATCCCGGAAGGCGGCGGCGATGCCCTCCCGGTCGAACAGCTCGGGCGCGGGCAGCCCACCCGCGAAGTTGATCACCTCGGGCCTGGCGGTGACGGCGAGGATGTCCCGCACGGGAGAACCACCGACGGCCCCGGTCCGTGCGGCGAGCGACGGCACGGCGGCTGGGGCATGGCGGGGCGCGGGCTCGATGACGGTCATGACACGGCTCCTAGGGCTACGGCGACGCGGGCGACGGCTCGTGCCGGGCAGCCTAGAGAACTGCATGCCCTCTACAAGAGACTTTCCGGGATACGGACGCCACCGCCCGGCACCATCCGCCCGACCCTTGTCCGGCGTCCCACACGACCCCCTCGGGACAGCACGTCCCCGCAGGTCAGCGGCCGTCCCGCCACTCCGGCGTCCCGAATTCCCGGCCGAAGGTGGCGACCGGGAGGGATGATCACGCAGGCTGGGGTCCGACCCCAACCCCCCACCCAAGGAGAGGGCCACCCCATGTCCGCGTCCGCGCCCGCGTCCGCATCCCCAGCCCGTCGCCCCCGCGCCCGGCTGCTCGCCGCCACGCTGGTGACGATCGCCGCGCTCACGCTCACCGCGTGCGAGGACGGCCACGGCCTGCGCGACGAGGGCCCGTCGACCCCGACCAGCCCCACCGCCACGACCCCCGAGCCGCCGTCCCCGTCGGACAGTCCGTGACTACCGGCCCAGCTTCTGTGCGGCCTCCGTCGCCCAGTACGTGAGGATGTTGCGCGCCCCGGCCCGCTTGATGCCGGTCAGCGTCTCCAGGATCGCCCGGTCCCGGTCGATCCAGCCCTTCTCGGCGGCGGCCTCGACCATCGAGTACTCGCCGGAGATCTGATAGGCGGCGACCGGCACGTCCACGGCGTCGGCGACCCGCGCCAGGATGTCGAGGTAGGGCCCGGCGGGCTTGACCATCACCATGTCGGCCCCCTCCTCCAGATCAAGGGCAAGCTCCCGCAGCGATTCCCGAGCATTGGCGGGGTCCTGCTGATAGGTCTTCCGATCACCCTTGAGCGACGACCCGACGGCCTCCCGGAACGGCCCGTAGAAGGCGGAGGCGTACTTGGCCGTATAGGCGAGGATGGCGACGTCCTCCCGCCCGATCTGGTCGAGGGCGTCCCGGACGACCCCGATCTGCCCGTCCATCATCCCGCTGGGCCCCACGACATGGGCCCCGGCGTCGGCCTGGACCTGCGCCATCTCGGCGTACCGCTCCAGGGTCGCGTCATTGTCGACGCGCCCTTCGCTGTCGAGCACCCCGCAATGCCCATGATCGACCGTCTCATCGAGACACAGATCGGACATGACGAGCAGCTCGTCGCCGACCTCGGCGCGCACATCGCGGAGGGCGACCTGCAGAATCCCGTCGGGATCGGTCCCGGGCGTCCCGAGGGCGTCCTTCTTCGACTCCTCCGGCACCCCGAACAGCATGATCCCGGACACCCCGGCAGCCACCGCCTCCGCGGCGGCCTTCTTCAGACTGTCCCGGGTGTGCTGCACGACCCCCGGCATGGCCTCGATCGGCACCGGCTCACTGACGCCCTCGCGCACGAAGGCAGGAAGGATGAAGTCGGCGGGGTGCAGCCGGGTCTCGGCGACCATGCGCCGCATCGCGGGCGTGGTCCGCAGACGCCGCGGCCGAGTACCGGGGAAGGATCCATACGTCGTCATACCGCCTACGCTACGCCCGCCCCCGCGGCACCTTTACCAACGTCCCGTCGGGACGCCGCCCCGGCATGCGAGGGCCTCGATCCCGGGTCCATCCTGAAGAAGAGCCCATTCAGGACCCTCCGTACCGACACCGCGGAGGCCGCGATGACACCCACCCGTCACCTCGACATGCCCGACCTGTTCGCCCTCTCCGAGATCCACGGCCCGGTCCTGCGCCCCGGCGACGACGGCTACGCCGACGAGGTCACCGGCTTCAACCTGGCCGCGCTGCACACGCCCGAGGTGGTGGTGGGCGCGACGGGCGCCGACGACGTCGTGACGGCCCTGCGCTGGGCGACGGCCACCGGCACCCCGGTCGCGGTCCAGGCGACGGGCCACGGCGCGAACTTCCCGATCGACCACGGCCTGCTGATCAGCACGGCCCGCATGACGGACGTACTCATAGACCCCGACCGGCGCCTGGCCACGGTCGCCGCCGGTGCGAAGTGGCGCCACGTCCTGGACGCGGCCGCCCCGCACGGCCTGGCTCCCCTGTGCGGCACCGCCTCGGACGCGGGCGTGGTCGGCTACACCCTCGGCGGCGGCCTGCCGGTCCTCGGCCGGACCTACGGCTACGCCACCGACGCCGTCCGCTCGTTCCAGGTCGTCACCCCCGACGGCACCCTCCGCGTGAGCGACCCCGACCACGAGCCCGAACTGTTCTGGGCCCTGCGCGGCGGCAAGGGCAACGTGGGCGTGGTGACGTCCCTGACCTTCGACCTGCTCCCCATCAGCACCCTGTACGGCGGCGGCATCCACTTCCCGGGCGAGCACGCGGAGACGGTACTGAGAACCTGGACCGACTGGACCCACCGGATCCCCGAGGAGATGTGCAGCGCCTTCACCCTGCTACGACTGCCACCGCTCCCCCAGATCCCCGAGCCCCTGCGCGGCGGCTTCTGGGCAAGGGTGGCGATCGCCTACACCGGAAACCCACCCGACGCCGACCGCCTACTGGCCCCGATCCGCTCGGCAGCACCGGTGGTGGTCGACACGGTGGAAGAGATGCCGTACGCGGCGATGGACCGCATCTTCATGGAACCCCAGGACCCCCTCCCCGCGAGGGAGTCGTGCACCCTGCTCCGCGACCTCCCCCCGGACGCCATCACCACGTTCCTGTCCCAGGCGGGCCCGGAGTCCCCCGACTGCCCCCTGCTGATGGTGGAGATCCGCCACATGGGCGGCGCCCTCGCCCGCCCACCCCGCCTGAAGGACGCCATCTGCGCCCGCGACGCCGGCTACCTCCTGTCAGCGGTGGGCGTCATGATGACCCCACCCACAGCCGAGGCCATAGAACAGGCAACCACGGCCCTGCACACAGCCATGGCCCCATACGGCACGGGCCACACCCTGATCAACATCCACGGCACCCCGGGCGACGCCTCCGACCGGTCCCGCCCCTGGACCCCAGAGGTCTACGACCGCCTCCGCAAGGACAAGTCGAAGTACGACCCGGCAAACCTGCTGCGCTTCGGCCACACAATCAGCCCGTCCGGCGTTTGAGGGCAAGGCCCGTTCAGGGCCGACAGCGGGGGTCTGGGGGCCGCAGGCCCCCAGGGACGGGACGGGTAGGGGCGGCGGGGGCGAAACCCCCACCCAACCCCTACGTAGTAGACCGCCGCCGCCGAGCCCCCGGCCGCCGCTCACTCGGCCGAGTAACCGGATCCCCGGCCTCCACAGCCGCAGCCCTCCGCCGCAACCCGAAGTCGGCCAACGCCTCAGCCAGCTTGTGCACAGACGGCTCCGGAGCCATCACATCCACCCGAAGCCCATGCTCCTCAGCGGTCTTAGCCGTAGCAGGCCCGATACACGCGATCACAGTCACGTTGTGCGGCTTACCAGCGATCCCCACCAGATTCCGCACAGTGGAAGACGACGTAAAGAGAACGGCATCAAAGCCACCCCCCTTGATCGCCTCCCGAGTCTCCGCCGGCGGCGGCGAGGCCCGCACGGTCCGATAGGCCGTGACGTCATCGACCTCCCAGCCAAGCTCGATGAGCCCGGCCACCAACGTCTCCGTAGCGATGTCGGCCCGGGGCAGAAACACCCGGTCGATCGGGTCGAAAACAGGGTCATAGGGAGGCCAGTCCTCAAGCAACCCGGCAGCCGACTGCTCCCCGCTGGGCACAAGATCCGGCTTCACACCAAAGGCGATCAACGCCTTGGCGGTCTGCTCCCCCACCGCCGCGACCTTGATCCCGGCGAAGGCCCGAGCATCGAGCCCGTACTCCTCGAACTTCTCCCGCACCGCCTTGACCGCGTTCACCGAGGTGAAGGCGATCCATTCATACCGCCCGGTCACGAGCCCCTTCACGGCCCGCTCCATCTGCTGAGGCGTCCGCGGCGGCTCGACGGCGATCGTCGGCACCTCGTGCGGCACGGCCCCGTACGACCGCAACTGGTCGGAGAGCGAAGCCGCCTGCTCCTTCGTACGCGGCACGAGCACCCGCCACCCGAAGAGCGGCTTGGACTCGAACCACGACAACTGGTCGCGCTGTGCTGCGGCGGAACGCTCACCGACCACGGCTATCACCGGCCGCCCGCCCTCGGGCGAGGGCAGCACCTTGGCCTGCTTCAAAGTCTGCGCGATGGTCCCGAGCGTGGCCGTCCAGGTCCGCTGCCGCGTCGTGGTACCGGCAACGGTCACCGTCAACGGCGTATCGGGCTTACGCCCCGCGGAAACCAGCTCACCGGCAGCGGCACCCACGCCATCGAGCGTCGTGGAAACCACAACGGTCCCGTCCGAGGCACCCACCTCGGTCCAGCACCGGTCGGACGCCGTCCGCGCGTCGACGAACCGCACGTCCGCGCCCTGCGCGTCCCGCAACGGCACACCGGCATACGCGGGCACGCCCACGGCCGCGGCGACACCCGGCACGACCTCGAACGGCACACCGGCCGCGGCGCACGCCAGCATCTCCTCGGTGGCGTACGTGTCGAGCCCGGGATCCCCGGACACCGCACGCACGACCCGCCTGCCGCCGCGCGCGGCCTCCATGACAAGATGTGCGGCATCCCGCACCGCGGGTAGCCCAGCGGTCGTTGACGCGCCGTCAACAACCGCTAGTTGAGGCGTGCCTGTGCCAGGGACGGCGTCCGCGTCGGGACCCGTGTCCGTGTGCACTTCGGCTACGCCCGCTCTGGCGTGCTGGCGCACGACGTCGAGCACTTCGTGCTCGGCGACGAGTACGTCGGCGTTCGCCAGCGCCTCGACGGCGCGCAGAGTCAGCAGCCCCGGATCCCCGGGTCCGGCACCGAGGAAGGTGACGTGCCCGTGTTCAAGGCCGGCGGGAAGGGTGGTGGGGCTCACTGTGCTCGCTCCCCCATCAGACCGGCCGCGCCCTGGGCAAGCATCTCGGTAGCGAGTTCGCGACCGAGCGCCAGCGCTTGGTCGTGCGTCTCGGGCACGGGACCGGTGGTGGACAGCTGCACCATCCGCGTGCCGTCGGTCGTGCCGACGACGCCGCGCAGGCGCATTTCCTTGACAATCTGCCCGTCGGCCAGAAGGTCGGCCAGCGCGCCCACAGGGGCGGAGCAGCCGGCCTCCAGGGCGGCGAGCAGTGAGCGTTCGGCGGTCACGGCGACCCGGGTGAACGGGTCGTCGAGCTCGCCGAGCGCGGCGACGAGGTCCGCGTTGTCCGCGGTGCACTCGATCGCCAGTGCCCCCTGGCCGGGGGCGGGCAAAACTGTGTCGACCGAGAGGAAATCGGTCACTTCGTCGATACGGCCGATGCGCTGCAGCCCGGCAGCAGCCAGCACCACCGCGTCGAACTCACCATCGCGCACGTACCGGATCCGGGTATCCACATTCCCCCGGATCGCAACCGTCTCGAAATCAAGCCCGTGGCTGCGCGCGTACGCGTTCAGCTGCGCCATCCGCCGCGGCGAACCCGTACCGATGCGCGCCCCGCGCGGCAGATCGGTGAGTTTCAGCGCATCACGCGCGACGATCACATCGCGCGGGTCCTCGCGCTCGGGTACGGCCGCCAGGGCCAGTTCCTCGGGCTGCGTGGTCGGCAGGTCCTTCAGGGAGTGCACGGCGAAGTCGACCTCGCCCCTGACGAGGGCGTCGCGCAGGGCGGTGACGAACACACCCGTGCCGCCGATCTGCGCGAGGGCCTCGCGCGAGACATCGCCGTACGTGGTGATCTCGACCAGCTCGACGGGCCGTCCGGTCACCTGGCTCACCGCGTCGGCGACCTGCCCGGACTGGGCCATGGCGAGCTTGCTGCGCCTGGTGCCGAGCCGTAGTGGCGCTTGAGTCATCGTGGGCCTCGGTTCTTCTCGGTGCTGTCCTCGGCGCGGGAGACGGAGGCCACCGTCTCCTGATCGAGGTCGAACAGGGTCCGCAGGGCATCCGCGTAACCGGCGCCGCCGGGCTCGGCGGCGAGCTGCTTGACCCGCACGGTCGGGGCGTGCAGCAGCTTGTCGACCACGCGCTTGACGGTCTGCGTGATCTCGCCCCGGTGCTTGTCGTCGAGGCCGGGCAGCCGGCCTTCCAGCCGGGCGATCTCGTTCGCCACGACATCGGCGGCCATCGCCCGCAGCGCCACGACGGTCGGCGTGATGTGCGCGGCCCGGAGCGCCGCCCCGAACGCCGCGACCTCGTCGGAGACGATACGGCGGACCTGGTCGACGTCGGACGCCATCGGAGCGTCGGCGGAAGCTTCCGCCAGCGACTCGATGTCGACCAGACTCACCCCGGCCAGCCGGTGCACGGCGGCGTCGATGTCGCGGGGCATGGCGAGGTCGAGGAGCGTCAGGACCGGCGTCGGCCGGGGCACCTCGGCGACCGGCTCGGGCTTGCGGCGCTCGGGGATGCGGCCGACGGTGGCCACGGTCGCGGCGAGCGCGGTGATCAGCTCGGCATCGGCCTCGGGGCTGCGCCGGGCGGCCTCCCGCCGGTCGACGGCACTGCCCGCGGCCCACGCCGCGTGCTGCTCCAGGGTGGCCGCGTCCATGCCGGCGACGGCTTCCTCGCCGAGCACAGAGAAACCTCCCTGCACGGCGGCGATGTCGAGCGGGCAGTTCTCGTCGGTGCCGACGCTGGTGGGCGGCAGCGGAGTCTGCCGTACGTCCGTGGAGTCGGCGACCGTCCGGGGCGCGGGCGTGCCCGCCTCCGTGAAGGCGACCGGCTGCCCGGTACGGCCCTCCACCGCGGCGGCGACCTCCTCGGCGGTGAGGACGAGCCCCGTCGCGCCTGTGCAGGAGACGGCGACGTCGGCACGTGTCAGCTCGACCGGCACCGACTCCATCGGTACCGCGCGGGCCGGCACGTCCGTGCCGTCGTTCAGGATCTCCACGAGCCGCTCGGCCCGGTCCTGCGTCCGGTTGGCGATGACGATCTCGGCGACCCCGGCCCGCGCGAGCGTCGCCGCGGCCAGCGAGGACATCGACCCCGCGCCGATGACCAGGGCCTTCTTGCCGCGGGCCCACGCCGTGACGTCCGCCCCCTCGGCCAGCTGCTCAAGCCCGAAGGTGACCAGGGACTGCCCGGCGCGGTCGATCCCGGTCTCGGAGTGGGCGCGCTTACCGACCCGCAGGGCCTGCTGGAACAGATCGTTCAGCAGCCGCCCGGCGCTGTGCAGCTCCTGCGCCTTGGCGAGGGAGTCCTTGATCTGCCCGAGGATCTGGCCCTCGCCGACGACCATGGAGTCGAGCCCGCAGGCCACCGAGAAAAGGTGGTGGACGGCCCGGTCCTCGTAGTGGACGTAGAGGTACGGAGTGAGCTCGTCCAGCCCCACCCCGCTGTGCTGGGCGAGCAGCGTGGACAGCTCGGCGACACCGGCGTGGAACTTGTCCACGTCGGCGTACAGCTCGATGCGGTTGCAGGTGGCCAGCACGGCGGCCTCGGTGGCCGGCTCGGCGGCGATCGTGTCCTGCAGCAGCTTGATCTGGGCGTCCGCGCTCAGCGCGGCCCGCTCCAGGACGCTGACCGGGGCGCTGCGGTGGCTCAGCCCGACGACGAGGAGACTCATGCCGGCATCACGGCGGGTACGTCCCCGTCCGGGCCCTGATCGGCGGAGTCGTCGGACCCCGGGCGGGTGACGGCGGCCGGTCCGCTGCCGTCGGTGTGGGCGGCGGCCTCCTCGCCGGCCTTGCGCTGCTCGTGGAAGGCGAGGATCTGCAGCTCGATGGAGAGGTCGACCTTGCGCACGTCGACGCCGTCCGGGACGGTCAGCACGGTCGGCGCGAAGTTCAGGATGGAGGTGACGCCGGCGGCCACGAGCCGGTCGCAGACCGGCTGGGCGGCACCGGCGGGGGTGGCGATGACACCGATGGACACGCCGTTGTCCTGGATGATCTTCTCCAGGTCGTCGGAGTGCTGCACCGGGATCCCGGCGACGGGCTTGCCCGCCATGGCCGGGTCGGCGTCGATCAGCGCGGCCACCCGGAAGCCACGGGAGGCGAACCCGCCGTAGTTGGCGAGGGCGGCACCGAGGTTACCGATACCGACGATCACAACCGGCCAGTCCTGCGTGAGCCCCAGCTCACGGGAGATCTGGTAGACGAGATACTCGACGTCGTAGCCGACACCGCGCGTTCCGTAGGACCCGAGGTACGAGAAGTCCTTGCGCAGCTTGGCGGAGTTGACTCCCGCCGCGGCCGCGAGCTCCTCGGAGGAGACCGTGGGTACCGAGCGCTCCGACAGTGCGGTCAGCGCGCGGAGGTACAGCGGAAGCCTGGCGACGGTGGCCTCGGGAATCCCTCGGCTGCGGGTCGCCGGTCGGTGAGTTCGGCCAGTTGCCACGGTGCTCCTGCGGGTAGAGCGGGGCTGTAGGCGGTCACACGTCCCTACATGACCGCCCCGTCGAATGCAGGCTATGTCTTTGTGAACGCGTGCACAAAGATGGTGTCCGATTTGCCCGCCCAACGTGACCGGGCTCACGCACGCCCGGCGCACTGGTGTGGAACCGGCGCATACGCACCACCGTTCCTCAACTCCTGGGGGCAAAACCGCACACTCTCCTCAACGATGCCCGCCCCCGAGACCAAGTCGCCGTCGATCCTAAGCCGTTTCCGGAGGACTTTGGACTACCCGGTCAGTGCTTTGCGGAGGCGATCCTCGTTCACGCGCCAGAAGGTGTGCTGGTCTCCGTCGACGAGGACGACGGGGATCTGTTCCCAGTACTGGTCGTGGAGTTGGGGGTCCTGGTTGATGTCCTTCACCTCCCATGGAACCCCCAGTTCGGCGCACACCCGCTCGACCACGATCTGTGCGTCATCACACAGATGACAGTCCGGTTTGCCGATGAGGGTGACGCGCCGGTCCCCGGGGGACTTGGCCGCGGCACGACGGAAGAGGGGGCTCATGTCAGCCATTCTCCCGCGCCGGTGCCCAGGGGCGCAGCCGCCGTCCGGCCACGCCGTTTAACTGCGCGGTCGCGGAGAGTTCACACCCTTCAAACCTCTCGACTCCGGAAGCACCGAACAAACTGGCTATGCTCACGGTCATGGCCGCTCTTGGATGGCTCACTCCCCGTAGGCGCTCCGCCACGGCGCGGAGCGTGTTGGCTGGCGAGGCCTCGGCGGAGGCAGCGCGCAAGTCGTCGCAGGAGGCGACGGAGGTCTCGACGACCTCGGAGGCCTCGGAGGCCGAGCCGGAGTTCCCCGTGCTCGGCGACGAGAAAGCCGCCGCATTCTTCGACCTCGACAACACCGTGATGCAGGGCGCAGCCCTCTTCCACTTCGGCCGGGGCCTGTACAAACGGAAGTTCTTCGAGACCCGCGACCTCGCCAAGTTCGCCTGGCAGCAGGCGTGGTTCCGGCTGGCCGGGGTCGAGGACCCCGAGCACATGCAGGAGGCCCGCGATTCCGCTCTGTCGATCGTGAAGGGCCACCGCGTCGCCGAGCTCCAGTCGATCGGCGAGGAGATCTACGACGAGTACATGGCCGAGCGGATCTGGCCGGGCACCCGCGCTCTGGCCCAGGCCCACCTGGACGCCGGCCAGAAGGTGTGGCTGGTGACCGCGGCCCCGGTGGAGATCGCCACGGTGATCGCGCGCCGCCTCCGCCTGACCGGCGCACTGGGCACGGTGGCCGAATCCGTGGACGGCGTCTACACCGGCAAGCTGGTCGGCGAGCCCCTGCACGGCCCGGCGAAGGCGGAAGCCGTCCGCGCCCTGGCCGCCGCGGAGGGCCTGGACCTGACCCGCTGCGCCGCCTACAGCGACTCGCACAACGACATCCCGATGCTCTCCCTGGTCGGCCACCCCTACGCGATCAACCCCGATTCCAAGCTGCGCAAGCACGCCCGCCAACTCGACTGGCGCCTGCGCGACTACCGCACGGGCCGCAAGGCGGCGAAGGTCGGCATCCCGGCAGCGGCAGGGGTCGGCGCGGTGGCCGGCGGCACGGCGGCGGCGATCGCACTGCACAGGCGCCGCCGCTAGTTCGCTTGATTTCTCAGCCTGTACGCCCGGCGCGCCCGGGCGCACAGGCCAATCGGCATGCCATACCCGCGAAACTCCCTGTCCAGTCCCCTTGGCTGCACACGGCCACAACACGCCCCGGAGTCAGCCGGAACACGGGCGAAATCGATCAACAAGCGGTCACTCTGCGGCACTTGATAAGGCGTCAATCGGTTACGGAAGCGACGCAATCGATGATTTGAGCAACTGGGCGTAGCAGTGCCTGCACGAAGCGTTATTCTCCTCAGACGCAAACCGGTACCTCCACCTTCGCTACGACGGGTGAACGGTTCCGCACTGCACGTGATGGAAGCTCTGCCTCTGGGAGTCCCGTGTACCCACACGTCGGGGTTGACGCCTCGGGCCTGGCTACGCTGCGCGCAACGGTCAACAACCTGTTGCGCGGCTTCGTCCCCACCGCGTACGCCGTCCCCGCCCTCGCCGTAACCACCCTGCCCGTAGGCCCGTGCTACGCGCTCGCCGACAGCAGCGCCACCGTCAGCAGACGGGGACGCTCCACCGGTGCGGCGACCGCTCGACGGCCGGCCGCGGACAGCGACAGCGCTCGAATGATGGACCTCGTCGAACGTGCCCAGGCCGGCGAGGCCGATGCGTTCGGGCGGCTCTACGACCAGTACAGCGACACCGTCTATCGGTACATCTATTACCGGGTGGGAGGTAAGGCCACCGCGGAGGATCTCACCAGCGAGACCTTTCTGCGGGCCCTGCGCCGTATCGGCACCTTCACCTGGCAGGGCCGCGACTTCGGCGCCTGGCTCGTCACCATCGCCCGCAATCTCGTCGCCGACCACTTCAAGTCCAGCCGCTTCCGGCTGGAGGTCACCACCGGCGAGATGCTCGACGCCAACGAGGTCGAGCGCTCCCCCGAGGACTCCGTCCTCGAGTCCCTGTCCAACGCAGCACTCCTCGACGCCGTACGACGGCTCAACCCGCAGCAGCAGGAGTGCGTCACCCTCCGTTTCCTCCAGGGCCTCTCGGTCGCCGAGACCGCCCGCGTCATGGGCAAGAACGAGGGCGCCATCAAGACCCTCCAGTACCGGGCCGTCCGCACCCTCGCCCGGCTCCTCCCCGACGACGCGCGCTGAGCGCGTCACAGGTACCAACTCACCACTCTCCGCAACCTCCAACTCACCTTCGGTGAAAGTCTGTTGACTTCGCGGTCCGTTCATCCTCCGTCCGTAACCCAAGTGCCAAGCCGCTCGTTGTGCGGGATGCAGGCTCCCTGTGGTCACTCCCTGGCCGACTTCGATCACTCGATCGTGTGCAAGTGGTCAGGGCGTGCAACCCTCAGGACCCCCTGGGGAGTCGACCGTCATCACGAGAGGAGGTGCCGCCAGTGATCGCGAACGTATCGGCACACCGGCGGGCGAACGCCTTCGCCCAGGCCCTGGACGAGCAGACCGACCGGGACCCGGCGGCCGAGCAGGCCGAGCAGCCCGATGGATCGGCACCGGCACCGGCTGCTGCGGAACAGACCGAGCAACGGCGTCTGCTGAACCTCACCGCGAGTCTCGGCGAACTGCCCAAGCCCGAGCTCGACCCCGAGGTCAAGGTGGTCCAGCGGGCCCAGCTCGTGGCCGCGATGGAGGCCATGCTGCAGGAGGGCACCGCGGGCGGCGAGGCTTCTCCGGCACTGCCGGGGCAGCGTTCGGACCACGCGAGAGGGGCACACCGGGCGTCCCCGCTCGGCAAGTTGCGGCCCCGCTCACGGCTGGCCAAGGGCCTCACCGCGGGCGGGCTCAGCGTCGGTGTCGCCGCCGGCGCCTTCGGCGGGGTCTCCGCCGCGAGTTCCGACGCCCTGCCCGGCGACTCCCTCTACGGCCTCAAGCGCGGCATCGAGGACTTCAAGCTCAACATCCTGGCCGACGGCGACGACGAGCGCGGGCGCGGCTATCTCGACCAGGCCTCCACCCGGCTGAGCGAGGCACGGCGGCTGATGGAGCGCGGCCGGGGCGGCCACCTCGACCACGAGTCGATGGCCGAGATCCGCCGCGCCCTGTACGGCATGCGGCACGACGCCGCGGAGGGCCACCGCCTGCTGCGCGAGGCATACGAGCGTCACCCCGATTCCCTGGGCCCCATCCAGGCCCTCTCCACCTTCTCCCGCTCGCACCGCGCGGCCTGGGGCAGCCTCCGCGAGCGGCTCCCGCTCCAGCTCGGGGACGTCAGTGACGAGGTGTCGTCGGTGTTCGACGCCATAGACCAAGAGGTCGCCCCGCTGGAGTCCCTGCTTCCGCAGCAGCCGCCCCAGAGCGGCAAGGGCAAGCACCAGGGCGGCTCCGGCTCGTCGTCCACCGGCACCTCCGGCTCGGACAAGTCCGCCCGCCCCAGCACCGGCGGCAGCGGCTCCTCCGACGGCAACCGGTCCAGCCGCCCGAGCAACTCCTCCGAGAGCACCACCGGCGAGAACGAAGGCCTCCTCGGCGGCAACACCGGCGGCCTCCTGGACCCCCCGAAGGACACCGGCAGCTCGGGTTCCTCCACCTCCACCCCCAGCCCCACCACCGAACCGGCGGTCACCCTCCCGCCCCTGCTCCCCGGCCTCCTGCCAGGCCTGGGCATCGAGGGCGAGGACACGAACTAGAGCGTTACGTCGATGGGGGCGCCCTTCTCAAGACGAGAAGGGCGCCCCCATCGACGTACAGAAAACTCCTAGGTCAGAAGAACACTGACCTCCGCTGCACCAACAACTTGTACAGCGTGTGCTGGATCTGCTCCCTGACCTGGTCCGTCAGGTTGAACATCAGCATCGGATCCTCGGCGGCCTCCGGCGGATAGCCGTCCGTGGGGATCGGCTCGCCGAACTGGATCGTCCACTTGGTGGGCAGCGGGATCGCACCCAGCGGGCCCAGCCAGGGGAACGTCGGCGTCAGCGGGAAGTACGGGAAGCCCAGCAGACGGGCGAGGGTCTTCGCGTTGCCGATCATCGGGTAGATCTCCTCCGCGCCGACGATCGAGCACGGAATGATCGGCGTGCCCTTGCGCAGCGCCGTGGAGACGAAGCCGCCGCGGCCGAAGCGCTGGAGCTTGTAGCGCTCGCCGAAGGGCTTGCCGATGCCCTTGAAGCCCTCCGGCATCACCCCGACCAACTCGCCCTGCCCCAGCAGCCGCTCGGCGTCCTCGGCACAGGCCAGGGTGTGGCCCAGCTTGCGGGCGAGCTCGTTGACCACCGGCAGGACGAAGACCAGGTCGGCGGCGAGGAGGCGCAGATGCCGGCCCGCCGGGTGATGGTCGTGCACGGCGACCTGCATCATCAGGCCGTCCAGCGGCAGCGTCCCCGAGTGGTTGGCGACGATCAGCGCGCCGCCCTCGGACGGGATGTTCTCGACGCCCTTCACCTCGACCCGGAAGTAGTTCTCGTACACCGGGCGCAGCAGGGACATCAGGACCTGGTCGGTCAGCTCCTCGTCGTAGCCGAAGTCGTCGACGTCGTAGTCCCCGGTGAGCCGGCGGCGCAGGAAGGCCAGACCGCTCGCGATACGCCGCTCCAGGCCGCCGCCGTCGTCGTCCTGGGGCTTCGCAGGGGTCGGCTCTTCCTCACGTGTCACAGGAACATCATCCTGCGCGAAGGACCGTCCGGGGAGAGGCTGGACCTCGCGTACCAGCGCGGATTCACCGCTCTTGCGCCGGCTCCCCGCGCTCCGGCGCCGCGACGGCCGCTGCACGGCGCCCCCACGGGACCGGTCGTCGTCGAACGGAATGACCTTGGCGTCCGCCATCGTTGATGCGCTCCTCAGTTGGCGCTCTGCGTCGGGAGGTGGCCGCCGCCCAGCACGGGCAGCGCGGCGATCCGGTCGACGGCCCCCGCGAGGGCCTCCGGCGGCAGCAGACCCGGTCCGCGGCCGCGTGCGAACTCCGCGAAGGTCTCCGCCGTCGTGTACTTCGGCTTGAATCCGAGGGTCTCTCGCATCTGGTCCGTGGACACCACCCGGCCGTGGGTGAGCAACCGGATCTGCTCCGGCGAGAAGTCCGACATACCCAGCGTACGCACCAAGGAGCCCGCCCAGGTGACCGCGGGGAGCAGGAGCGGCACGGTGGGGCGGCCCAGCCGCCGGGAGCACTGCGAGAGCAGCAGGACGCCGTCGCCGGCGATGTTGAAGGTGCCGCTGTTGAGGGTGCCCCGCTCCGGCTCGTGCGAGGCGATGCGCAGCACCTCGATCACGTCGTCCTCGTGGACGAACTGCAGCCGGGGGTCGTAGCCGAACACAGTCGGCAGCACCGGCAGCGAGAAGTACGAGGCGAGGGGCGTGTCCGCGCTCGGCCCGAGGATGTTGGCGAACCGCAGCACGCACACCGCGACGTCCGGCCGTCGCCGCGCGAACCCGCGCACATAGCCCTCGACCTCGACGGCGTCCTTGGCGAAGCCACCGCTGGGCAGGGACTTGGGCGGGGTGGTCTCGGTGAAGACGGCGGGATCACGGGGAGCAGACCCATAGACATTGGTACTGGATTTGACCACCAGCCGCTTCACGGTCGGCGACTTCTGGCAGGCGCCGAGCAGCTGCATCGTCCCGATGACGTTGGTCTCCTTGACCGTGGTCCGGCTGCCGCTGCCCAGCGCGGTCCCTGTCACGTCCATGTGGACGACGGTGTCGGCGCCGCTCTCCGCCAGCACCCGCGCGATGGTGGGCTGCCGGATGTCGGCCTGGATGAAATCGGCACCGCCGAGATGGTGCTCGGGCGGGACCGCGTCCACGGCGATCACCCGGTCCACCTGTGGGTCACGCTGGATGCGTCGTACGAAACGGCCCCCCAAGGGACGGGCCACTCCGGTCACGAGCACGACCTTGCCCAAGATCAGCGCCTTCCTTCCAGCACTCGTACCCCTGCCGAGTTCCCCGTGTGCGGCCAACTTAGCGGGTCGATGTTGCGCTGTGATGACCCCCCAATGCACGAAGTGACGAGAATTCCCCCACTGCACGTCATCTCGATACACGTGTGGCCCCCCACCGGCTGTGGTGGGGGGCCACAATCACGCTGCTTTCGCAGCGTCGCGTGCTTACTTCTTGTTGCGACGCTGAACGCGCGTGCGCTTGAGCAGCTTGCGGTGCTTCTTCTTAGCCATCCGCTTGCGCCGCTTCTTGATAACAGAGCCCACGACTACCCTCGCTCACTTCTCATCACTCGGCGTTGGGCGCCATGGGCCCATACGACCTACGAGGGGCTAGCCTACCCGCCCGAGCGCTGAGGTCGTAATCGAGGGGACGAGGGTGAATCCTGAACAGCTTTGAGGATCCCCCCTCGCCCGTCGTTGTCAGGCGGTTTCCACCCCCACGTAGCTCTCGCGGAGATATTCGTGAACCGCTTGCTCGGGGACGCGGAAGGACCGCCCCACCCGGATCGCGGGCAGATGACCGCTGTGCACCAGCCGGTACACGGTCATCTTCGACACTCGCATCACCGAGGCGACTTCCGCCACGGTAAGGAACTGAACCTCGTTCAGAGGCCTCTCGCCAGCTGCAGCCATGACACACCTGAACCTTCCGCACTCGACGGCCACCGGCTTCCCCTTCCGGTGACTCTTCGTCGCTGCGTGCTCACTCCCCAATGTAGGTGCCAGTGATGCGAGTGGGGAAGAGGTGCACCCATCGGCGGCCTACTGGGACAGACACGCTCGATTGAGTACGTAGCGGGTAAGCGGCCGGTAGTAATCAGACCGCACACCGTCATCAACCGGAACGGCGACGGACACGACTCCCTCAGCCTCCCCCACAAAGAGCGCGGGGTCATTCGTATCGGCCGGACCAATGGCCTCAAACCCCAGCTGACCTGCCCCGCAGACCCAGCCGTGATCCCCGATCACCAGCTCGGGCAACGGCCCGCCGACCTCGGCCGCGGCGGCGAGCGCGGTACGAACCGGGAGGGGGGAGTGGCAGTGTGCGCCGGTCTCACGCCCGGTGCTCGGAGCGCTGGGTTCCCGCACCAACGCGACTCCTCGTACGTAGGCAAGGTTGTACGTGCGTAGGCCGAACCGGGTCGTTATGTCGACACGACGACCATGCGCGGGGGTGAGTACGGCACACCCCGCCGCCGACAACGCGTCCGCCAAGGCGGCGTAGAACCCGAGCAGTCGGTGGGGGTGTCCGGTGCCGAGCAGCACGGGCGCCCTGCGCTGGACTGCTGCCGCGAGGCGGTCCGCGAAGGCATCCAGAGCGGTCAGAGTCAGCTCAGGATCGATCACATCGTGGCCTGAAATGTGGCACGGATCGGCCGAAACCCCACACTTCTCCGCCATCAACGCAACAACCTCGGGCAGCTCCCACTCCCCCTCGGGATCGAGCCCGAGCAGCACCCGGGGATCACGAGCGGCGAACAGCCGATAACTCCGCAGACTCTCCTCCCGAGAGGTGGCCACGGGCCCGGCCAGACGCGCGGCCAGCAGATGGGCGCGCAGGGCTGCGGTGCTCAACACGTGAGCGATGGTGACGGAAGGACGGAACGAACAGGGCCGGAACGGAGAAAACACCGCACGGTTGGCGTAACGCGGGGCCCCGGCGAGCGACGAACGGCGTAGCCGCGGACGCCCACGTAGCTGCGGGCAGTCGTGCCGCTGGGGCGGCACGGGTGGGCGCAGCGGCACCCCGCCGACCCGCCAGCACGCCGGTCCCACCACGGCCGCAGCCATCCGCCCCTACGGCAACAACCCCCGCAGCGGAAACGCCGCCCGCCGAGCCGCCAGCACGGCCTGGTCCAACCGGTCCCCAGGGTCGTACCCCGCCTCCCAGTCCGCCCAGGACACCGGCCACCGCCCATCGGTCATCCGCGCCGGCGCCAACTGCCGCGTCCGCGCGAAGACCTCCTGCCGCCAGCTCTCCGGAATCATCGCCGTAGGCTCGATCGGCCGCCCCGCCGCGATCCCCACCAGATGCGTCCACGACCGCGGCACGACCTCGACCACGGCATAACCGCCCCCACCCAGCGCGACCCACTTCCCGTCGGCGTACTCGTGCGCCAGGTCGTGACACGCCACCTGCACGGCCCGTTGCGCGTCCAGCGACACGGCCAGATGCGCCAGCGGATCCTCGAAGTGCGTGTCGGCACCGTGCTGCGTCACCAGCACCTGCGGCCGGAAATCCGCGATCAACTCCGGCACCACCGCATGGAACGCCCGCAGCCACCCGGCATCCCCGGTACCCGCCGGCAGCGCCACATTCACCGCCGACCCCTCCGCGTCCGCCGCACCGGTCTCCTCCGGCCACCCGGTCTGCGGAAACAATGTCCGCGGATGCTCATGCAGCGAAATCGTCAGAACCCGCGGATCCTCCCAGAACGCCGCCTGGACCCCGTCCCCGTGATGCACGTCGACATCGATGTACGCCACCCGCTCGGCACCCAGCTCCAACAGCCGGGCAATAGCGAGCGAGGCGTCGTTGTAAATGCAGAAGCCGGACGCGCCACCCGGCATCGCATGGTGCAGCCCCCCGGCGAAGTTCACCGCATGCGACGCCTCCCCCCGCCACACCGCCTCAGCGGCCCCGACCGACTGCCCGGCGATCATCGCCGACACATCATGCATCCCGGCAAACGCGGGGTCGTCCACCGTCCCCAGCCCATACGACTGATCCGCCGCCCCCGGCTCGACCGAAGCCGTCTTCACGGCCTCGATGTAGTCGTCCCGGTGGACGAGCCGCAGCGTCGACTCCCCGGCCGGCTTGGCCGCGACGACCTCCATGTCCCGATCGAGCCCGAAGGCATCGACGAGCCTCCGGGTCAGGGCAAGCCGGACCGGATCCATCGGATGCTCCGGACCGAAGTCATAGCCCGTTACTGCCTCGTCCCACATCAGCTGTGCGCGGCCGCTCATGCCCGTCACCGTATCGGTCCGGTTGAGCGGCGAACGAACGGGCGTACCCAAGCGTCACCAGCACCAACACCATCGGAACGAGCATGGCCCCCCGGTAGTTCCACGCGTCCCCGAGGGCCCCCACCAACGGCGACCCGATCAAAAACCCCACGTAATTGAAGACATTCAGTCGCGCGACAGCCGTATCCGAAGCCCCCGGGAACAACCGCCCGGCCGCCGCGAAGGTCTGCGGCACCAGCACACACAACCCCACCCCGACCAGCGTGAACCCGAGCATCCCGACCCACGCCCCAGGCGCCGAGGCCACCACCGCGAACCCGGCCGCCGCCACCAACGCCCCACCCCGCACCACCACGACGGCCCCGAACCGCCGCACCCCGAAGTCCCCGATGGCCCGCCCCAACAGCGTGGTCACCATGTAGACGTTGTACGGCACGGTCGCCATCTGCTCCGAGCTCCCGAGCACATCCTGCAGATACTTCGCGCTCCAGTTGGAAACGGTCGAGTCCCCGATATACGCGAAGGTCATCACCAGACACAGCGGCAACAGCACCTTGAAGACGAGCGGCCCACGCTCCCCCGAGGCCTCCCCCACAACGTCACCACGGTCGCCACGCCCGTCGACGTACCACCGACTCCCCACCAGCGCGGCCGGCAACAACACCACGACGACCGGCAGATACGACACGAACAGCGCCAGATCCCAGTGCGCCCCCACCCAGGCCAGCGAGGCCCCCACGATCCCGCCCAGGCTGTACGCCGCGTGAAAGCTGAGCATGATGCTGCGCCCGTACGACCGCTGCAGGCTCACCCCGAGCATGTTCATCGAGGCGTCCAACGCCCCCACGGCCAGCCCGAACGCGGCCAACGCCACGCCCAGCTCGACCATCCGCTCCCCCGCCCCGACCCCGAGCAGCGCCAGCAGCACGACGGGTTGGGACCAGCGCAACACCCGGCTCGCCGGTATTCGCTTCACCAACCGCTCGGTGGTGACACTGCCGACGCCGGCGAGGACGGGCACGGCGGCGAGGAAGGCGGGCAGCAGCGCGTCGGAGACGCCGTACCGGTCCTGGATGGCCGGAATCCGGGTCACCAGCAGGGCAAACGCGACACCCTGAGCAAAGAAGCTCAACGCCAACGAGGCCCTGCCGCGCCGCAGCACATCAGTCATGGCGGCGAGCGTAGGGCCCCGGCGTACTGGTGGGTAGATCCAGCCAAAGATGAATTTCCCTCAGTTTTACTCGGCCGGCGCGAGGTTGGCGGGAACGAGAGCCTCCGCGGCGGAGGCGGAGGGTCGGGGCGGTCGGGGTGTCGCCTCAGCGACGACCATCGCAGCCATCGGACCGGCACCCAACGCGCCACCGGCCAGGAAGCCGACACCCATGGCCACGATCATGATCACGTTGCCCGCCCACACCATGGTGTCCACCGGCAGGGTGTACGCCCCCACGACCCGCACCACGCACTCCGCGAGCAGCACCACACCCCACACCAGCGAGAACACCCGCTCGGCCCGCCGAAACCGCGCCGAACCGGCCTGAAGCCTCGCCCAGGCGGCCTCCCGCCCAGCGTCCCCCTTCACGACCCAAGGCTTCATGCCGGCGGTCATCATGGGCTTCCCCAGCACCACGGACACGATGATCCCGATCCCGATAGTGCTGCTGACCACACTGTCCTTGGCGATCATCAGCCGCGGGTCACCGGCCACAAAGCTGAGCAGCAGCGACACGACGTTCACGAAGAGGATGAGAGCGGCCAGCCCATTGACCTCACGCGACTTCAGCACGCCCCACCCCGTCCGTACGGCCGGCACGACACTGCTCAGCGCGAGCGACATCAGGGTGCTCATCCCGAAGCCGTTCTTGAGGAGGTAGTACGCCCCGAGCGGCACCGCGACATCGATGATCAACGGCGCGAAGTCCCGCAGCTTGCCCCGCCCACTGGTGCCGCTCCCAGTGCTGTTCCCCGTGTTCGTCGTCATGCCCCCAGCTTCGCGGCCGGCGCCGGGTGCCCGGTAGAAACGATCGTCCAACCCTCGACATGACAAATGTCAGCGCCCCACCAGGGCTCACGTCACACGAGCAGGTCAGCCAACTCCCCCATACCGGAGAACAGTTGAGTGGCCCCACCCAGCCTCTCGGCAGGTGTCATGGCAGTGAACCCATAGACATCCATCCCGGCGGCGACAGCGGCCTGCACGCCCAGCGGACTGTCCTCGATGACGACACAACGCCCCGGTTCGACGCCCATCCGCTCAGCCGCATACAGGAACAGATCCGGCGCCGGCTTCCCCCGCCCCACATCCTGCGAGCTGAAGATCCGCCCCTCGTCGAAGAACCGCTCGATCCCCGTAGTCCGATGCCCCACCCGAATCCGCTCATGACTCCCAGAGGACGCCACACAGTACGGAACCCGGTCCCCGACGAGCATCTCAAGCACGTCCACCACACCGGCCACGGCCTTCAACTCCCGCTCGAACGCGGCGAACACACGCGCATGAAAGACCTCATCAAAGTCCTCGGGCAACCGCCGTCCCGTCCGCTCCAGCAACAGATCATGAATCCGATGCATCGCCGAGCCCATGTAATCCCGAATTGAGTCCTCGTACGACGTCGGATGCCCCAGCTCGGTGAGGTACTCGGCAAGCAGCCGATTAGAGATCGGCTCACTGTCGACGAGCACACCGTCATTGTCGAAGATGACCAGGTCATAGCGCATACAACTGAGCTTAAACGCAGAAAGGCCCACGCCAAATGGCGTGGGCCTTTCTCTCAAATTTTGTTCGGCGGCG
>NZ_BNBM01000016.1 GCF_014655715.1 Streptomyces lanatus
TCCCGGTCGTCTCCTCGATCGCCCGCAGCCAGGACGACGGACATGTCTACAACGTCAATGCCGATACGGCGGCTGCGGCACTCGCTGCCGCGCTGGGCGCCGAGACGCTCATGGTCCTCACGGACGTCGAGGGCCTCTACGAGGACTGGCCGAACAGCGACGAGGTGATCAGCCGGCTGACGGCCGCGCAGCTGGAGAAGCTGCTGCCGGAGCTCAGTTCCGGCATGGTGCCGAAGATGGAGGGCTGTCTGCACGCCGTGCGCAACGGTGTGACCACGGCCCGGGTCATCGACGGCCGGGTCCAGCACTCGATCCTGCTGGAGATCTTCACGGATGAAGGGATCGGCACGATGGTCGTGCCGGACGCGCCGGAGGGGGACGCGGAATGACCGGGAACCAGGAGTACGCCCAGCGGTGGCAGGGCTCGCTGATGAACAACTACGGCACCCCGCGCATCCCTCTCGTCCGCGGTGAGGGCATGAAGGTCTGGGACGCCGACGGCAGGCAGTACCTCGACTTCGTCGGCGGCATCGCGACCAACGCGCTCGGCCACGCCCACCCCGCGATCGTCGACGCCGTGAGCCGGCAGATCGCGTCCCTCGGCCATATCTCCAACTTCTTCATGGCCGAGCCCACCGTCGCCCTCGCCGAGCGGCTCCTGGAGCTCTTCGGCCGGGACGGCAGGGTCTTCTTCTGCAACTCCGGCGCCGAGGCCAACGAGGCCGCGTTCAAGATCGGCCGGCTGACCGGGCGTACCCACGTCGTCGCCACCGAGGGCGCCTTCCACGGCCGCACCATGGGCGCCCTCGCGATGACCGGCCAGGCCGGCAAGCGCGAGCCGTTCCTGCCGCTGCCCGGTGACGTCACTCATGTGCCGTTCGGTGACGCCCAGGCGCTGGCCGCGGCCGTGACGGACGAGACGGCTCTGGTCATCATCGAGCCGATCCAGGGCGAGCTCGGTGTCGTGGTGCCGCCCGCCGGATATCTGAAGGCGGCGCGGGCCATCACGGCCTCGACGGGGGCGCTGCTCGTCCTCGACGAGGTGCAGACCGGCATCGGCCGCACCGGGCACTGGTTCGAGTACCAGGCCCACGAGGGCGTACTGCCCGACGTCGTCACCCTCGCCAAGCAGCTCGGCGGCGGGCTGCCGCTGGGCGCGACGGTCGCCTTCGGGCGGGCCGCGGAGCTGCTGCGGCCGGGTCACCACGGGACGACCTTCGGCGGGAACCCCGTCGCGTGCGCGGCCGGTCTTGCCGTGCTCGACACGATCGCGAACGACGGGTTGCTGGAGAACGTCAAGCGGCAGAGCGAGAAGTTGCGCGACGGGATCGAGGGTCTTGGCCACCCGTTGATCGATTATGTCCGGGGCTCGGGTCTGCTCCTGGGTATGGTGCTCACCGAGCCACTCGCCGCCAAGGTGCAGCAGGCGGCTCAGGACGCCGGTTTCCTGGTGAACGCGCCCGCCCCCGATGTCGTACGGCTCATGCCGTCGCTGAACCTCGCCGACGACGAGGTGGAGGCGCTTCTCCAGGCGCTTCCCGGCATCCTTGACGTGGCCGACGGGGAAGGATGATCCGGGGAATGAGACGACGATGAGTCAGGCGCAGGACCATGACCACAACGGGGCCGGGCCTGCCGTGCCGCAGACCCGCACCGCGCGCCACCGCCGGATCGTGGACATCCTCAACCGGCAGCCGGTGCGGTCGCAGAGCCAGCTGGCGAAGCTGCTCGCCGACGACGGGCTGAACGTCACGCAGGCGACGCTCAGCCGGGACCTGGACGAGCTGAACGCGGTCAAGATCCGCAACAACGACGGTGACCTCATCTACGCGGTGCCGAGCGAGGGGGGTTTCCGGACCCCTCGGGCACCGCTCGGGGAGTCGGCGAAGGAAGAGCGGATGCGGCGGCTGTCGCAGGAGCTGCTGATCTCTGCCGAGGCCTCTGCGAATCTCGTGGTCCTGCGTACCCCTCCGGGGGCGGCGCAGTTCTTGGCGTCGGCGATCGATCAGGCTGAGCTGCAGGACATTCTGGGGACGATCGCCGGGGATGACACGTTGCTGTTGATCAGCCGGAATCCTACGGGGGGTCAGGCATTGGCCGATCATTTGTTGAGGCTGGCTCAGAACGGGCACTGAGTGGGGTGGCGCGGGTTGTTGGCCGGCCGCGGGTGGGTCGTGGCTGGTCGCGCCCACGCGGCGGAGCCGCAAATCGACACAGCCCCGCGCCCCTTAGGGCGTTGTCCTGCCCGGCGCCGCGCCTCAGCCCAACCGCGCCGCCAACCCCCCGGTGCACCGCACCTCGTCCCCCGCCGTGATCAGCAGCGCCTCCACCCCCGGCAGCGACTCCAGCCACCGCAAACCCTGCCGTGAGCCCATCGCGAAAGCCGCCGTGGCCCAGCAGTCCGCCCAGGTCAGTTCAGGGGCCACCACCGTCACCGCCACCAGGTCCGTCACCGCTGAGCGGCCGGTGCGGGGGTCGACGATGTGGGCGCCCCGCTCGGCCGTACCGGATGTCGCCACCGCCAGCTCGTTCAGCCCCGCCGCCGAGATCACTGCCGCGAGGCCGCCGGGGCGGAGCGGGTCGGACACGCCCACCCGCCACGGGCGCTGGGAGCCCGGTACGCCCAGCAGCTGTACGTCGCCGCCGCCGTTCACGCTGACGCCCGTCACACCGGGGACGTCCGCCAGTCGGCGGGCCGCGCGCTCCACCGACCAGCCCTTGACGATGCCCGTCGGGTCGAAGCGGCCCTCGTACGTCGTGCTGAACCAGCCCTCGCTGAGCCGCTCCGCCTCGGCGCCCAGGTCGAGGACCTCGGCGACCTCGGGGGAGCAGTCGTCGATGGTCAGCTCGCCGCGCGCCAGCCGGGAGATCTCGCTGTCGTCGCGGTAGGTGCTGAACAGCTCGTCGACCCGGTGCAGCCCGGCGACCGCCTCTTCGAGGGCCGCCCGCACCGCATCCGGATCCCCGCCGCGGACGTCGAGGGAGAAGACCGTCCCCATGACCTCCTCCGCATGACGTGCCGCGGCGGGAGCTTCTGTCGGTTCCGCCACCGTGTCAGCCACCGGCCTGGTCCAGCGCGGACTGCAACGACTCCTTGTAGCCGGCGCTGGTGTACGTGGCCCCGGACACCGCGTCGATATTGGCGCTGCCCGCCGCCACGGCAGCCTGGTTGAGCCTCGGCACGGCGTTCGCGGTGACCTGGTCGCTCTGGCCGCCCTTGGGCGTCTGCACCGCCTCGGCCTTGGTGATCTTCCCGCCGCTGACGGTGATACGGACCTGGACCGGCCCGTACTGGGTCTGGGCCACACCGCCGGTCACGGTACGGGCCTGTGCGGCGCCGCCCGAACCCTGCGAACCGGACCCTTGCGAGCCCCCGTTCGCCTGCGCCTTGTCGATCGCCGACTGGAGGGACTTCTTGTAGCCGGCGCTGGTGTAGGTGGCCCCGGAGACCGCGTCGATGTCGACGTTCTGCTCGGCGACCACCGCCTGGTTGAGCTTGGGTACGGCGTCGGCGGTGACCTGGTCGCTCCGGCCGCCCTTGGGCGCCTGGACGGCCTCCGCCTTGGTGATCTTCCCGTTGGCCACGGTCAGCCGCACCTGCACGGGCCCGTACTGGGTCTGCGCCGCGTCACCGGTGACCGTGCCGGCCCCGGCCTCCTGGGCGCCACCCTGGGCCGAGGCCGCCGGCGGTGCGCCCACGCCCGCCGCCTGGGCGGAACCCGGGTCGGAGGCCGGCTTCAGCGACAGCAGCAGCACGATCCCGGAGACGGTGGCGGCGCCGGCCAGCACGACACGCCGGATGGGGTGACTCTTCCTCATGGCTTCTACAGCTCCTGAAGTCTTTGAAGTCGGGAAGTCGGGAAGTCGGGAAGTCGGGAAGTCGGGAAGTAAGGGATTCGGGGGCTCGACGTCCCGTCGCTCACATCTCGAACGACTCGTGATGGATACGGCGGGCAGGCACACCCGCGCCGCGCAGTGCTTCGTAGACGGACTGCGCGAAACCGGCCGGCCCGCACATGAACACGTCGTGGTCGTCGATGTCGGGCAGCTTCTGCCTCAGCCGTTCCGCGGAGATGTCGGGCCGCTCGCCGTCCGGGCTGTTGACCGCGTACATCAGCCGGGCACCGCGCTCGTCGGCGATGGCCGCGAGCTCGTCCCACAGCGCCAGGTCCTGGGTGCTGTTGGCCCGGTAGAGCAGGGTGATGTCGCCGGCCGCGCCGGGCAGCGTCTCGAACAGTGCCCGCATCGGAGTGATGCCCACCCCGCCCGCCACCAGCAGCACCTTGCCGCGGCTGCGGCGCTGGGCGGTCATGGCGCCGTAGGGGCCCTCGGCCCACACCTTGGTGCCGGGCCTGAGGTCACGCAGCCGGGAGGTGTGGTCGCCGATCGCCTTGACCGTGATCCGCAGCATGTCGGGGCGGGGAGCCGCCGACAGCGAGTACGGATGCGAGCTGAACCGCATGCCCGGCGCCTTGAACCGCCACCGGAAGAAATGACCGGCCTGAGCACCCATGCGGTGCAGCTTGCGCCCGCCGATCAGCACGGACACGATGCCCGGCGTCTCCTCGATGACCGCCTCGACATACATCCGGTGGCGCAGATTGAGGCGGACCGGCGTGATGACCCGGTACCAGAGCACCGCGGCCGTGACGGCGCCGTACAGCCCGTACCAGAAGGTCTTCGCGGCGGGCTCGACGGCGAACTCGTTGCCGGTGGTGATCTGGTGCCAGAACGTCAGATACACGGCCGCGTACGTCAGCAGATGCACGTGGTACCAGGTGTCGTACGGCATCCGGCGGCGGACGCCACCGATCGAGATGAGCGCGATGAGGAACAGCAGCCCGGTGCCGATGGCCGCCTTGCCCATGTCGGGGAGGGTGTTCACCGAGTCGATGGTCTGCTGGACGATGTCACCGAGCGTCTTGCCGGCCTGGAGCGCGTACGCCCACATGGTGAGGAAGACATGGGCGATGACCAGGCAGACCGTGTACCGGCCGGACATCGCGTGCCAGCGGGCGACGCGGTCCGAGCCCACCCGCCGCTCCAGCGCGGGCACCCGCGCCATCTGCAGCACCACAAGCGCCATCAGATAGCCGGCCAGCAGACCGGTGATCCGGCCCGCGGCGAGGATCTTGGCGGTGTTGTCCGCGAGGGACGGCGTGTTGTCCCACCACAGCCACAGCACCGCCGCCGCGCCCGCCCATAGGGCGACGACCAGCGGAACGGCCGGGGAGCGGCGCGGTCGAATGCGGCGCATCGTCTGGCGTCGAGCGGCACGGCCGCTCGCGAGCGTGGTGGTCACGGTTCCTCCGGGAACGGGAGCAAGGGGGGTGGCGTGGTCCCTTGGCCCAGAGATACGTGCGGGGAGGTCCGTGTGTTCAGTGGTGTGCGTTCAGTACCGGGTCACCGCGGTCGCCCCGCTCACGGTGCCGATCGCGATGTGCGGTCTGCGCCGCGGCTCGGCCCACTTCAGGATCCGCCGCATCGCGTCCCGTGACACCGACACACAACCGGCCGTCGCCCCGCGCCCCTTCACATGGAGGAAGATCCCGGCGCCGCGGCCCTTCACCGGACGCTGGTAGTTGAAGCCGATGACGAGGGCGTGCGCGTACAGCTTCCCGTACGAGACCAGGTGCTCGGACTCGGCGGCCCGGCAGTCGCGGGCCCGCGGCTCGCTCCACCGGTTGTAGACCCGGGAGCGGTTGTCCTGGCACCACCAGGAGTCCTTGTGGACACGGCGGTACTTGTACGTCGTCCCGCGCGGCGCCTTCTCGATGCCGAAGGCGTACGGCAGCCCGTACAGCCCCGCCGGGGTCGTGTTGGTGCTCTGTCTGCGCTTGGTGCCCTCGACGAGCCCCTTCGCCCCGAAGCGTGCCGGCGCCGAACCGGCCTTCACCCACCGCCCGCCCGCCCGGTCCCACCAGGTGACCGTCCCCGACGTCGAGCCGGCCCTCGGCGCCACGGCGGTGATCAGCTGGCTGCCGCCCCCGGTGTCGGCCATCCGCGCGGGCAGCGGCTTCGGCGGCGCGCCGCCGGGCGCGGCACCGAGGACGAGAAGGGACGCGGACACGAGGGCGATGACACCGGGGCGCATGGCTCAGACGCTAGACGGCGGCAACGGCAACGGCAGCCCGGGTAGGCCATCCAGGCTCGTCGCGATGTGTTCCTTCTTGGCGAAGTAGGCGCTGAGCGACTCGTCGTCCTCCCGCGCGAACCGCTTGCCGTGCAGATCGCGGTCCTCGTCGTACGTCATGAAGGGCACCGCGTACCCGCAGGAGTCCCGGACGAGTTCGGCCCGCACCACGATGATCGCGCGCAGGCCGTGCAGGGAGGTGTCGATGTCGGGGAAGTGACCGAGCAGCTCCTCGAACCGCGGGTCGTCACGGAAGACGGCGTCCCCGCGGCCATGCACCCGGACGATGTTGGGCGGCCCCTGGAAGGCGCACCACATGAGGGTGATCCGGCCGTTCTCCCGCAGATGGGCGATGGTCTCGGCGTTGGATCCCGCGAAGTCGAGGTAGGCGAGCGTGAGTTCGTCGAGGATCACGAAGGAGCCCTTGAGGCCCTTGGGGGAGAGATTGACCGTGCCGTCGCCGGACAGGGGCGCGGTCGCGGTGAAGAAGAGCGGCTGCTCCTCGATGAAGGCGCGGAGCCTGCCGTCTATGCGTTCGTAAGTTTTTCCCACGTCAACCGAGTATGCGCGGCGATCGTTCGCCTGTCTAAGGAATTGCCGGGTCCATTTGGCGGCTGTCCGGCGTCACCAGAGCCGCCCCGGCCGGCGTGCCAACGGGGCGGCTCTGGCTGCCTGTCACGTCACTGGGTGAGCGTGCAGGCGGCGAATGCCTCCAGCCCCTCGGGCTTCGCGGCGGCTCGGCCGATGGCGGTCTCGATGCGGTTGAGGGCGGCGACGCGCTTGTCCTCCAGGGGGCCGAGGATGGCGTTCTGGACGAAGTTGGGGCCGCCCTGGCCCACGGTGTCGACGAGGCGCTGGTTGGCCTCGCTGATCTGGGTCTGGAGCTGGGCGAGGTTGCGGTCGACCTCGGCCTGCGCCGACGCCGGGATCGCGGGCAGCTGGCCGGTGACGTCCGGGCAGGAGATCGCGCCGACACCGGCGTTGCCCGCGTCACCGGCGGCGTTCCCGGCGTCCCCGGCGTCCCCGGCCTCCTCGCCCGCGGCGCCGCCCGCCTCGTCCGCGGCCGTCTCGCTCGGCGTGGCTTCCGCCTCCTCACCGGCACCGGCACCCGCACCGGCTTCCGCTCCTGCGCCTGCGCCCGCTTCCGTGCCACCGCCGTCGGCGTTGAGCGAGCACGCGGCGAACGCCTCCAGCCCTTCCGGCTTGGCGGCCGCGCGCCCGATGGCGGTCTCGATGCGGTTGAGGGCGGCGACCCGCTTGTCTTCGAGGGGGCCGAGGATGGCGTTCTGGACGAAGTTCGGGCCGCCCTGGCCGACCGTGTCGACGAGGCGCTGGTTGGCCTCGCTGATCTGCGTCTGGAGCTGGGCGAGGTTGCGGTCGACCTCGGCCTGCGCCGACGCGGGGATCGCGGGCAGCTGGCCGGTGACGTCCGGACACGAGATGGTGCCGGGTCCGGCGAGCGTGCGGGCGTTGGTGGCACTCTTCTGGGACGTCTCCCCGGCGAGCGCGAACCCGGCGATCACCGTGCCGGACAGCGCCACCGCGGCGGCGCCACCGATGAATGCGACGCGGCGCTTGTTGTACTTCGGAAGAGCCCTGGACATGCGGATGCCTCACTCGGGTTCGGGGGTGTCGTTAAGTGGTCGTCGTTCATGAACGCGGCGCTTGCGTTCGGCGAGAAGTACGGGAAAGCGTTTTCTCGCGTTCAAAGGGCGCTCAAATTGACGAATCATGCAGAGGTCTGCATAATCATGCAGGTCGATGCCCAGACCCTCCCGAGGAGCACAGCGAGTGAGCAGCAACAGCGGTGACGTACGGCTCTGGGGCGGACGTTTCGCCGACGGTCCCGCCGAGGCCCTGGCCAAGCTGTCCGCGTCCGTCCACTTCGACTGGCGTCTTGCGCCGTACGACATCGCGGGTTCGCGGGCGCACGCGCGCGTGCTGCACAAGGCGGGGCTGCTCAGCGAGGACGAACTCCAGCGCATGATCGGCGGGCTCGACCAGCTGGAGGCCGATGTGGCGGACGGCTCCTTCGTGGGCACGATCGCCGACGAGGACGTCCACACCGCCCTGGAACGGGGCCTCCTGGAGCGCCTCGGCCCCGACCTCGGCGGCAAGCTCCGCGCGGGCCGGTCCCGGAACGACCAGGTGGCCACCCTGTTCCGGATGTACCTCCGGGACCACGCCCGCATCGTCGGCGGCCTGATCGCCGACCTCCAGGACGCGCTGATCGGCCTCGCCGAGGCCCACCCGGACGTGGCGATGCCCGGCCGCACCCACCTCCAGCACGCCCAGCCGGTGCTCTTCGCCCACCACGTCCTGGCCCATGTGCAGTCCCTGTCCCGGGACGCCGAGCGGCTGCGTCAGTGGGACGAGCGCACGGCGGTGTCGCCGTACGGCTCGGGCGCCCTGGCGGGCAGCAGCCTCGGTCTGGACCCGGAGGCGGTGGCCAAGGACCTCGGTTTCGAGCACGGGTCGGCCGCCAACTCGATCGACGGCACGGCGTCCCGTGACTTCGTCGCGGAGTTCGCCTTCATCACGGCGATGATCGGGGTCAACCTCTCCCGGATCGCCGAGGAGATCATCATCTGGAACACGAAGGAGTTCTCCTTCGTGACCCTGCATGACGCGTTCTCCACGGGCTCGTCGATCATGCCGCAGAAGAAGAACCCGGACATCGCGGAGCTGGCGCGCGGCAAGTCCGGCCGCCTCATCGGCAACCTGACGGGCCTCATGGCCACGCTCAAGGCCCTCCCGCTGGCCTACAACCGCGACCTCCAGGAGGACAAGGAGCCGGTCTTCGACTCCTGCGACCAGCTGGAGGTCCTGCTCCCCGCCTTCACCGGCATGATGGCCACCCTCACCGTCAACCGCGAGCGCATGGAGGAACTGGCCCCGGCCGGCTTCTCCCTCGCCACCGACATCGCCGAGTGGCTGGTCAAGCAGGGCGTCCCGTTCAGGGTGGCGCACGAGGTGGCCGGTGAGTGCGTGAAGGTCGCGGAGGGGGAGGGCAAGGAGCTGGACGAGCTGACGGACGAGCAGTTCGCGAAGATCAGCGCCCATCTGACGCCGGAGGTGCGGACGGTGCTCAACGTGCCGGGTGCGCTGGCTTCCAGGAACGGCCGTGGCGGTACGGCGCCGAGCGCGGTCGCGGTCCAACTGGCCGAGGTGAAGACGGACGTGGCGGCTCAACACCGGTGGGCGAATCGCGCTTAAGGGGCGCGGGTCTGTATCGATTTGCGGCCCTCGTGGGCGCGAGCAACCCCCACAGACCGCAAGTCGCCAAACCACCGCACAACCCAACCCCTAGGGCGAAGGTCATCACGGGTTACGTTGGTCGCAAGCCGTAACGGAGCCGACCGAACGGAGCCCGAGATGCCCTTCGCCCGACTGGCAACAGCGACAACCCCCACCTGCCACATCGGCCTCGGCCTCGCCGCGATCGCCCGCCCCGGCTACATCAACCTGGGCCGAGACGAAGACCTCGGAGAGAACCGCAGCGTCGAAGCGCTCCGCACCCGCACCCACGAACTCCTCGACGCCGCCTACGCCCAGGGTGTCCGCTACTTCGACGCCGCCCGCTCCTACGGCCGCTCCGAGGAGTTCCTCGCGGACTGGCTGAACGCCCGCCCCGACCTGGACGACATCGTCGTAGGCAGCAAGTGGGGCTACACCTACACCGCCGGCTGGACCACCGACGCCGAGAAACACGAGGTCAAGGACCACAGCCTCGCGGCCTACGAACGTCAGCGCGCCGAGTCCGACGCCCTCCTCGGCGACCGCCTCGACCTCTACCAGATCCACTCGGTGACCCCGGACAGCCCCGCCCTCACCGACAAGGAACTCCACGCCAGGCTCGCGGAAGCCGCCGCTCAGGGTACGACCATCGGCTTCTCCACCAGCGGCCCCGCCCAAGCGGCGGCGATCCGTGCCGCCCTCGCGGTGACCGTCGACGGCGAGCCCCTCTTCCGTACCGTCCAGTCGACGTACAACGCCCTGGAGACCTCGGCCGCCCCCGCCCTCGCCGAGGCCCATGACGCCGGGCTCACCGTGATCGTCAAGGAGGGCATGGCCAACGGGCGGCTCGCGGACCCGTACGCGCCGGACGCGCTGAAGGCCGTGGCCGAGGAGACACAGCTCGGCTGCGACGCCGTCGCCCTCGCCCTGGTCCTGCGTCAGCCCTGGGCCGGTGTGGTCCTCTCCGGCGCCGCGACGGCCGTACAGCTCGCGTCCAATCTGCACGCCGCCGCCGTGGACCTCGACGAGGCCCAGCTGGAGCGGCTCGCCGCGCTGGTGGAGGAGCCGGGCGCGTACTGGGAGCGGCGCGGGCAGCTGCCCTGGCACTGACGACGTAGACCCCGTTGACCAGCGGCTATGAGTCACGCACGCCCAGGGTGAGACAATCATGTCTCACATGCGCTACTCTTGTCTCATGGCTGTCGACCCTGACCACGTGCTGCGCACCGCCGCGGCCCTGCTGACCCGCAAAGCCACCGCGACCATGGACGAGGTCGCCAAGGCCGCCGGGATCAGCCGCGCCACGCTGCACCGGCACTTCGCCGGGCGCGACGCGCTGGTGCGGGCCCTGGAGTCGCTCGGTATCGCCGAGTGCGAGGCCGCGCTGGACGCGGCCCGCCTGGACGAGGGGCCGGCGCGGGACGCCGTGCACCGGCTGGTCCGCGAGATCGAGTCCGCGGCCGCGCTGCTCGCGTTCCTCTACACGGAGAACCAGCTGTTCGAGGGCGAGCAGCAGAACGCGGGCTGGGCGCGCATCGACGAGCGCATCGCCGCGCTGTTCCGGCGCGGCCAGCAGAGCGGTGAGTTCCGCATCGACCTCAGCCCGGTCTGGCTCACCGAGGCCCTCTACGGCCTGCTCGCCTCCGGGGCCTGGGCGGTCTCCGAGGGCCGGGTCGCCCGCAACGACTTCACTTACATGATCGCCGAGCTGCTGCTCGGCGGCGCACTGCGTCATCCCGCACAACCGAGAGAGGAATCATGACCAGCACCCTGCAGCCGACGACCACGACCGAGGCGGTGACGAAGCGCCCCGGCCGTTGGCTGGCGCTGTCCGTCCTCGTGCTCGCCGTGCTGCTGGTGGCCGTCGACGCGACCGTCCTCGGTCTCGCGACCCCCTACATCAGCGAGGACCTGAAGCCCTCCGGCACCCAGCTCCTGTGGATAGGCGACGTCTACTCGTTCGTGATCGCCGGTCTGCTCGTGTCGATGGGCAGCCTCGGCGACCGCATCGGCCGTAAGCGGATCCTGCTGGTCGGCGCCACGGCGTTCGGCGCGGTGTCCGTGCTCAACGCGTATGCGACGACCCCGGAGATGATGATCGTCGCCCGGGCGCTGCTCGGTGTCGCGGGCGCGACCCTGATGCCGGCCACCCTCGCCCTGATCCGCAACCTCTTCCACGACCCGCGCGAACGCAGCCTCGCCATCGGCATCTGGGGCGCGACCGCGTCCGCCGGTACGGCCGTCGGCCCGATCGTGGGCGGCTTCCTGCTCGAACACTTCTGGTGGGGCTCGGTCTTCCTGATCAACCTGCCCGTGATGGCGGTCCTCGTCCTCGTCGGCATCAAGCAGCTGCCCGAGTCGCGCAACCCGAACCCCGGCCCCTGGGACATGATCAGCGTCGCCCTGTCGCTGGTCGGCATGATCGCCGTGGTGTACGCCGTCAAGGAGGCGGCCTCGCACGGCTTCACCTGGGTCACGGTCGCCGCGGGCCTGCTGGGCGCGGCCGCGCTCTACGGCTTCGTACGCCGCCAGCTCACCCTGCCGACCCCGCTGCTGGACATGCGGCTGTTCCGCAGGCGCGGCTTCAGCGGTGCGGTGCTGGCCGACCTGCTGACCATCCTCGGCCTGTCCGGCCTGGTCTTCTTCCTCTCCCAGTTCCTGCAACTCGTGCAGGGCAGGGGCCCGTTGGAGGCCGGTCTCGCCGAACTGCCCGCCGCGATCGGCGCGGTCGTGGCCGGTCTGATCGCCGGTCGTGTGGCCCGCCGCTTCTCGGTACGGGCCGTGGTCTCCGGCGGTCTCGCGGCGATCGGCCTCGCGCTGGCCGTGCTCACGGTGATCGACCGCTCGACGGGGTACCCCCTGCTCGGCGCCGCCCTCCTGGTCGTCGGCATCGGCGCGGGCTTCTCCTTCACGGTCACGTCCGACGTGATCCTCTCCTCCGTACCGAAGGAGCAGGCGGGTGCGGCGTCCGCGGTGTCGGAGACGGCGTACGAACTCGGCGCGGCGCTCGGTATCGCGGTGCTCGGCTCGATCGTGACCGGCGTGTACCGCGACTTCACCGGCCCGGTGGGTACTCCGGCGGAGGCCCACGAGTCGCTGGGCGGCGCGGTGGAGGCGGCGGCGGGGATGCCGGCGCAGACGTCGGAGGCGATGCTGGACGCGGCCCGCGGGTCCTTCGTCGACGGCCTGGCGATCGCGTCGGGAGCCGGGGCGGCCGTACTGCTCGCGGCGGCGGTGGCGGCATGGTTCCTGCTTCGCGGGCAACGGCTGGACAACGCCGCTTCTTGAGCAGCCGGCCCCTCGCAGTCGGCTTTAGGCCCCTTTTCGCCCCCACCTGATGCCCTTGAGGGCATGACCCCCGCACCCCCCGAGGGCAACCACCTCGAAGAGGCCCTCTTCGAAGTCAAGCGAGTCATAGTCGGCCAGGACCGCATGGTGGAGCGCATGTTCACCGCGGTCCTGGCCAGAGGCCACTGCCTCCTGGAGGGCGTACCGGGCGTCGCCAAGACGCTCGCCGCGAAGACCCTCGCGAAGGTCGCCGGCGGACGTTTCGCCCGGTTGCAGTTCACCCCGGACCTCGTCCCCTCCGACATCACCGGCACCCGGATCTACCGCCCCTCCCAGGAGGCGTTCGACATCGAGCCGGGCCCGGTGATCGCCAACGTCGTCCTCGCCGACGAGATCAACCGCGCCCCCGCCAAAGTGCAGTCCGCGCTCCTGGAGGTGATGGGCGAGCACCAGGTCTCCATCGGCGGTACGACCCTCGCCGTACCGGAGCCCTTCCTGGTCCTGGCCACCCAGAACCCGATCGAGTCCGAGGGCGTCTACCGGCTCCCCGAGGCGCAGCGCGACCGCTTCCTGCTCAAGGTGGAGGTGCCCGCCCCCACCGAGCTGGAGGAACTCGCCATCCTCTACCGGATGAGCGTCGACCCGCCCAGCCCGCGCCGGATCCTCACCCCTGAGAGCCTCGTCGCCCTCCAGCGCACCGCGGACGAGGTGTTCGTGCATCACGCGGTCGCCGAGTACGCCGTACGGCTGGTCCTCGCGACCCGCGAACTCGCCGGGCCGGAGAGCCGGCTGGCGCACGGCGCCGGACCGCGCGCCACCCTCGGCCTGGTCGCCGCCGCCCGCGCGCTCGCGCTGCTGCGCGGCCGTGGCTATGTGCTCCCCGAGGACGTGGGCGACCTGGCCCACGAGGTCATCGCACACCGCCTGGTGCTCTCCTTCGACGCGCTCGCCGACGGCATCGCCCCCGGCGAGATCGTCGACGAGGTCCTGGCCGCCGTGCAGCGGCCCCGGATCAGCCCGCGCCAGGCCGCCGAGGAGGCCGTGGCATGACCCCCACCCTCAGCGAACTCACCCCCGAACAGGCCCTGAAACACCTGGAGTTGCTGTTCACCCGGCACCCGCACGGCCTCCTCCAGGGCGATCACTCCTCGCTGCTGCCCGGCCCCGGCGGTGAGGTCGCGGAGACCCGGCCGTACGTCATCGGCGACGACGTCCGCCGGATGGACTGGAACGCCACCGCCCGCACCACCGTCCCGCACGTCCGCCTCACCCTCGCCGACCGCGAACTCACCACCTGGATCGTGCTGGACGCCTCCGCGAGCATGGATTTCGGCACCGCACGGATGGAGAAACGGGACCTCGCGGTGGGCGCGGCGGCGGCCGTCGCGTTCCTCACCGAGCGCGCCGGGAACCGGCTCGGCGCGCAGCTCACCGGGCCCTACGGCATCCGGCGCATCCCGCCCCGCACCGGGCGGCGGCAGCTGCTCACGATCCTGCGCGCCGCCCTCGACCGGCCGCGGGTGGCACCCGGCGTCCCCGAGCACACGCTGGCCGACGCCCTGCGTGCGCTGCGGGTGCTGCCCGCGCCCGGCCTCGTCGCCGTCGTCTCCGACTTCCTCGAGACCGGCTGGGAGCAGCCCCTGCGCACCGTCGCCCAGCGCCACCAGGTCCTCGCCGTCGAGACCGTCGACCCGCGCGAGCTGGAGCTGCCCGACGTCGGCCTGCTCACGGTCGTCGACCCGGAGACCGGACGTCGGCGCGAGATCCCCACCCACGTCCGCGGCCTGCGCGACCGCTACGCCGCCGCCGCGCTGGAGCAACGGGCCCTGATCAAGCAGTCCATCCGCCGCGCGGGCGCCGCACACCTCAGGCTCCGCACCGACCGGGACTGGGTCCGGGACGTCGTCCGGTACGTCGAGGACCAGCGGCGCCGCGGGGGAGGCGGTGCCGCGTGACACCTGCCGGTGGGGGAGAGGAGGAGTCATGGGTCTGCGTTCGCCGGGTTGGCTGCTGCTCCTGATGCCGCTGGCCGTGCTGATCGGGGCGTATGTCCTTTCGCAGCGCGGGCGTGGCCGGTGCGCCGTCCGGTTCACCAATCTCGACCTGCTGGAGGAGGTGGCTCCCAGCCGGCCGGGCTGGCGCGGGCACCTGCTCGGTGGGGGAGAGGAGGAGTCATGGGTCTGCGTTCGCCGGGTTGGCTGCTGCTCCTGATGCCGCTGGCCGTGCTGATCGGGGCGTATGTCCTTTCGCAGCGCGGGCGTGGTCGGTATGCCGTCCGGTTCACCAATCTCGACCTGCTGGACAAGGTGGCACCCACCCGGCCCGGCTGGCGCAGGCACCTGCCCGCCGGAGTCTTCTGCGCCACCCTCGGGCTGCTGGTCGTCGGCTTCGCCCGGCCCACGGCAGACGTCCAGGTGCCGCGCGAGCGGGCCACCATCATGGTCGCCTTCGACGTCTCCGGCTCCATGGAGGCCACCGACGTCGAACCCAGCCGCATGGAGGCCGCCAAGCGTGCCGCCCTGACCTTCGTCGACCGGCTGCCCGAACGCTTCAACGTCGGCCTCGTCCCCTTCAGCGGCACCACGACCGTCGCCGTCCCGCCCACCACCGACCGCGAGGTGCTGCGCCGGGCCATCGAGACGCTCACCCCCGGCCAGGCCACCGCGATCGGCGACGCGGTCATCGCCTCGCGCGACGCGATCCGACGCCTGGACCGGCAGGCCGAGACCGACCCGCCGCCCGCCCATGTCGTCCTGCTCTCCGACGGCGCCAACACCTCCGGACGTTCGGTGGAGTCGGCGGCCGAGGAGATCGCCGCCGACCGCATCCCCGTTTCGACGATCGCCTACGGCACCGAGGACGGCATCGTCGAACTGCCGGGCGGCAACGTCCTGCGCGTCCCCGTCGACGGCCCTGCCCTGGAGGACCTCGCCAACCGCACCGGCGGCGACTACCACGAGGCCGCCTCCGGAGCGGAACTGGAGGCCGTGTACGACGACATCGGCAGCTCCGTCGGCCACCGCACCGAGCAACGCGAGATCTGGCAGTGGTTCGTGGCCGGCGGGCTCGTCACCGCGCTGGTCGCGGCCGCGATGTCACTGCTGTGGTTCTCACGCCTGCCATGAGCTCACCGACCGGACAGACCGAGGAGCAAGGACAGTGACCGACCCACAGCACCCCGGCTCGCGAACGCCGCCGCCCTCGACCGACTCGCACGGCCGGGCGGAGTGGACGGACGTGAGGCCCCCGGACGAAGACCATCCCGGGCCGGACGCGGCCCCCTCGCCGCCCCGCACCGCGTCCGCTGCCGAGGGTCACCCCGCTGCTGCTGCCGCCGGCAACTCCGAGGCCCTCTCGGACGACGATCGTCGTGGCCCGGACGCGGTCCCCTCGCCGACCCGCACCGCGTCGGCTGCCGCTGGCAATTCCGCGGCTCCCTCGGGCGGCAACCGTCGTGGCCCGGACGGGGTCCCCTCGCTGAGCCGCACCGTGTCTGCTGCCGAGGGTCACCCCGCGTCGGCTTCCGCCGACCACGCCGCAGCCCTGGCGAACGACGACCATCCCGGTCCGGATGCGGTCCCCTCGCCGCCCCACCCCGCCCCTGCTACCGCTGCCCACCCCGCAGCCCCCTCCCCAGTCCACCCCACCCCCTCCACCGCAGGCTCCCACCCCGGCCTAGGCCAACCCCGTGGCCCCTCCTTCCTCCCCGGCCGCCGCCCCGGCCCTCTCGCCCCGCCGCCCCAGAAACACGCCGCACCCACCCCGCCCGCCGCCACCCCCACCCACCCGCGCCCCACAAGCCCCCGCCCACCGCGCACCACCCGCACCACCACCCGCCCCCTGATCACCATGATCCTCGCCGCAGTCCTGGCGGGCGGAGCCGCCGGATACGCGGCCGGGGCGCTCGGCGGCGACGACAACCCCGCCGCCCCGGCCGCCTCCGGCGATCTGGAGGCCGTGGCCGCGCGGGTTCTGCCCAGTGTGGTCTCGGTGCGGACCGACGACGGACAGGGTTCCGGGTTCGTCTTCGACGAGCGGGGGAGGATTCTTACCAACGCCCATGTCGTGGCGGGGAGTTCGCGTGTGTCCGTCGAGTTGCAGGACGGCCGCAGGCTCAGCGCGGAGGTGGTCGGCGATGACCCCGCGCACGATGTCGCCGTACTGGAACCGGAGACCTCGCGTGGGCTGCGGGCCGCCGAGCTCGCGACCGGTACCAATACCCGGCCCGCCGTCGGTGACACGGTCCTCGCGATCGGCTCCCCGCTCGGCCTCAGCGGCACCGTCACCTCCGGCATCGTCAGCGCCCTCGACCGCTCCGTGCGTCTCGGCGACGACGGCGGCCAGCGCCGCGCCCTCCAGACCGACGCCTCGATCAACCCCGGCAACTCCGGCGGACCCCTGGTCGACGACGAGGGACGGGTCATCGGCATCAACACGGCCATCGCGACGTTGGACCAGCAGAGGGCCGGATCCATCGGCATCGGCTTCGCCATCCCCGTGGCCGACGCGGCGACCGCCGCCCGCACCATCATCGACGGAGGATGACAGGGGGCAGATCATGCGACTGCTGGTGGTCGAGGACGAGGAGGACCTGGTCGTCGCGCTCAAGGTCGGCCTGGTCAGAGGCGGCTACGCCGTCGACGTCGCCCCGGACGTCGACACCGCCACCGAGAAGCTCGCCGTCAACGACTACGACCTCGTCCTGCTGGACCTGAACCTCCCCGACGGCGACGGCTTCACGGTCTGCCGCGCCATCCGCGCCACCCCCGGCGGGCCCCGCATCCTGATGCTGACCGCCCGCGACCGCCTCGCCGACCGGGTACGCGGCCTCGACGAGGGCGCCGACGACTACCTCGTCAAACCCTTCGCCCTGCCCGAACTCCTCGCCCGCATCCGCGCACTCCTGCGCCGCGAGGACGGCGGCACCGCGGTCGTCGAGGTCGGCGAACTCCGCCTGGACACCGCCCGCTTCGAGGCCCACCGAGGGGAGCGCCGGCTTCCGCTCACACCCAAGGAGTTCGCCGTACTGCACTATCTGATGACCCGCCCGGGCCGCGTCGTCCCCGCCGAGGAACTCCTGGAACATGTCTGGGACGAGAACGCCGACCCCTTCACCAACACGGTGCGCGTGACGGTCGGCTCGCTGCGCCGGAAGGTCACCGGTGAGGAGGAGCCGCTGATCGAGACGGTGATACGGCAGGGCTACCGGCTGAAGGAGACGCCATGAAGCGACCGTCGCCGAGGATCCGGCTCCCCGCCTTCACCCACACCATCCGCTTCCGCCTCACCGTCCTGTACTCCGGCCTCCTCTTCGTCCTCACCGCCCTCGTCCTCGGCGGCACCTACCTCGCCGTCGAGCGCACCGGCGAGGCGCACCCCGTCACCAAGCAGTTCTCCGTCACCAAGATCGTGAACGGCAAGGAGGTGGGCGAGTTCGACGCGGTCAAGGTCGCCGAGGTCGAGGCCGCCGTGAACTACGAGACCCTCGCCAATCTGCGCCGCTTCTCCTTCGCCGTCCTCGGCGGTGTCGCCGCCGCCAGCCTCGCCCTCGGCTGGATCCTCTCCGGCCGCGCCCTGCGCCCGGTCCGCGCCATCTCCCGCACCGCCGCCGAGATCCAGGCCACCGACCTCTCCCAGCGCATCCACCTGAAGGGCCCGAAGGACGAGCTGCGCGACCTCGCCGACACCGTCGACTCCATGCTCGACCGCCTCGACGAGGCCTTCCGCGCCCAACGCCAGCTCATCGACGACGCCTCCCACGAACTGCGCAGCCCGCTCGCCATCATCCGCGCCAATCTGGACGCCGTACTGACCGCCGAGGAGTCCGACGAGGCGGAGCGCCGCACCGCCGCCCGCAGCGTCGACCGTGCGACCACCCGGATGACCCGGCTCGTCGAGGACCTCCTCGCCACCGCCCGCCGCAACGCACCCGCCCTCGCCGACGCCGACGTCGATCTGGCCGCCGCGGCCGACGAGGCCTGCGAGGAGTTCACGCCGCTCGCCACCGACCGCGGACTCACCCTGCGCCGCCGCCTCTCACCCGGCCTGACCGTCTTCGGCGACCACGACGCCCTGCGCCGGGCCGTCGGCAACCTGCTCTCCAACGCCGTACGACTGGCTCCGCCGGGTACGGCCATCACGGTGGCCGCCGGTCGCACAGGCGCCTGGCTGTGGGCCGCGGTACGGGACGAGGGCCCGGGCATCCTCGACGACGACCAGGTCCATGTCTTCGACCGTTTCTGGCGGGCGAAGGGGAACGGCGGCCATCGGGACCGGCACGCGGGGCTGGGCCTGGCGATCGTCAGGCAGATCGTGGAGTCGCACGGGGGGCAGGTGCGGCTGTTCTCGAAGGTGGGGGAGGGGTCGACCTTCGTGCTGTGGCTGCCGGCGCCGGGAGCGGAGCACACGAACGGCGGGCCGCCCAAGGGGCAACCCGCCGTGTGAGCCGGTCAGGCCTACGCCGCTTCCTTGGCCTTGCTGGCGTACATGTCCACGTACTCCTGCCCGGACAGGCGCATGACCTCCGCCATCACGGAGTCCGTCACCGCCCGCAGGACGTACCGATCCCGGTCCATGCCCTCGTACCGGGAGAACTCCATCGCCTCACCGAACCGCACCGTCACCTTGCGCGGCCGCGGCATCCCCGCGCCGCCCGGCTGGATCTTGTCCGTGCCGATCATGGCGAAGGGCACGACCGGCGCACCCGTCATCAGCGTCAGCCGCGCGATGCCGGTACGGCCCCGGTACAGCCGCCCGTCGGGAGAGCGCGTGCCCTCGGGGTAGATGCCGAAGACCTTGCCCTCCTCCAGGATCCGGCGCCCCGTCATCAGCGCCGCCACCCCGCCCCGGCCGCCGTCCCGGTCCACCGGGATCATGCCGACGCCGGTGAAGAACCAGGCCATCAGACGGCCCTTGAGGCCCTTGCCGGTGACGTACTCGTCCTTGCCGATGAAGAAGACCTGACGGTCGCAGACCAGCGGAAGGATCATCGAGTCGATGAACGTGAGGTGGTTGCCGGCCAGGATGACCGGACCGTCGCCCGGAATGTGCTCCGCGCCCTCCACCTGTGGGCGGAACATCAGGCGCATGATCGGTCCGAGCACTGCCTTGATGAGCGCGAAGCGGGACAACGGGCCCTCCGGTGTCAAGGGATTCGTATAAGTCTGTGCAGGTGAGGACGATACTCGCGGTTCCGGTGGTCCCGCACATCGGGTGGGCCGACTTCACCGAGGTCTTACTCGCTATTGACGCGGGTTTACCTGCGGTGACGCGCCGAGGACCGTCCGTAACCCGCCCGCAATGATGTGACGGACATCGCGCCCGATCCCCACGCTCGGCTTTACGACATCCGCAGTCCCCGGCGAGTTACGCCCCAGGTCTCCCGGCTGTCATGGACCGGCCCCTACGATCAGCCAGCATCGATGAGGAGAAGGCAGGAAGGGCGCTCATGGGAACCCAGGAGAACGGGCAGACGGCCGACACCGGACGGCGGATGCTTCTCGGCGCGGCCGTGCTCGGCGCGGGCGGCGCGGTCCTCGGCCTGTCGGGCTCGGCGAAGGCCGCGGAGGCCCGGCATGGAGGTGGCGGCATGAAGAACCTGCCCAAGCCGACGATCATCGGCCACCGCGGTGCCAGCGGCTACCGGCCCGAGCACACCCTCGGCTCCTACCAGCTGGCCCTCGACATGGGCGCCGACATCGTCGAGGCGGGCGACCTGGTGCCCACCAGGGACGGCCATCTTGTCTGCCGCCATGAGCCGGAGATCGGCGGCACGACCGATGTCGCGGACCACCCCGAGTTCGCCGACCGCAGGAAGACGAAGTCCCTCGACGGTGTCGCCACCACAGGCTGGTTCACCGAGGACTTCACGCTCGCCGAGCTGAAGACGCTGCGCGCGACCGAGCGCATCCCGGCCAACCGCCCGCACAACACCCTCTACAACGGCCGCTGGGAGATCCCCACCTTCGAGGAGGTCCTCAGGTGGCAGGACGAGCAGACCCGTAAGCGCGGCAAGCAGGTCTGGATCTACCCCGAGCTCAAGCACCCCACCTACTTCCGCAAGCAGGGCCTCGCCCTGGAGGAGCGGGTCGCCAAGGTGCTGCACAAGTACGGCCGGGACCGGCGGAACTCGCCCGTCATCATCCAGTCCTTCGAGCCGACCAGCATCCAGCGCCTGAACAAGCTGGTCGACAACCCGCTGGCGGTCCTGCTCTCCGGCCCGCCGACCAGCCGCCCCTGGGACTTCGTGGAGACGGGCGACCCGCGCACCGTCGCCGACCTGATCAAGCCGGCCGGCCTCAGGGAGATCGCCTCCTACGCCCAGGGCATCGGCCCCAGCCTGGACCTGATCATCCCGAAGGACGCGAACGGCAACCTCACCACGCCCACCACGCTGGTCGCCGACGCGCACAAGGTCGGCCTGGTCCTGCACCCCTGGACCATGCGCAACGAGAACCCCTTCCTGCCGGCGAACTTCCGCAAGGGCACCGACGCGGACGCCTACGGCGATGTCTTCGGCGCCTACAAGGTGTACTTCGCCACCGGCATCGACGGTGTCTTCACCGACAACCCGGACACCGGTGTCCTGGCCCGCGAGGACTTCGTCAACGGCTGAGCCCCACGCCCCGGTTGGGGTGACCGTCGGCCGCCCGGGCAACCTCCTGCCCGGGCGGCCGCGTCGTGCCGCATATGACGGACGACCTGGTTGCCGCCCTGCGTCCCCTGCTCATCGCCGAGGCCCACGCCGAGGCACCCGCCTGTGGAGCGGAGCCGGGCGACCTGGAGCAGGCGGTCTGGCTGCGCCTCCTCGAACGCCTCGACTCGGACGGCCCGCCCGCCGACCCCCCGGTCTGGCTGCGCAGGGCCGTGCGCTCCGAGGCCCGCCGAAGCCGCCGTACGTCCCGCTTCGAGCGGCCGTACGACAGCGAGCCGGCGGACGAGAACGCCGACGGCCCCGAGCATCTCGCCCTCGCCGCCGCCCGCCGCCGCGCCCTGCGTGACGCGGTGCGCCGCCTGCCGGGACGCTGCCCCCGCCTCATGGAGGCCCTGCTCGCTCCCGAGGACCTGACATACCGGGAAATCGCGGGGGAGTTGGGTATCTCACAGGGCAGTCTCGGCCCGGAACGTTCCAGATGCCTGGGATGTCTGCGCCGATTGCTCACACCGGAGGTTGCGGCCCGCAGTGCGCGGGGATAGGAGTGAGGAACGACAGGTGATCAGGTGAGCGGGAGGCGTGCGCACATGGGCATGAGCGTGACCATCTCGGCAGCGACCGAGCAGGACGCGGAGCAGATCTTCAGGCTTCAGTACCTGTGCTTCCAGAGCGAAGCGGCGCTGTACGGCAATTACCGCATCGACCCGCTGGTCCAAACCTTGGACTCGGTTCGCGCGGAGGTCGCCGCGGACTGTGTCTTCGTGGCCCGGCTGGGCGAGGAGGTGGTCGGCTCCGTCCGAGGCAGCGTCACCGACGACGGCTCGGCCGCCATCGGCAAGCTCTGCGTCCACCCGCGCCTCCAGGGCCACGGCATCGGAGCCCGCCTGCTGCGCGCCGCGGAAGCCGCCCTGACCGAGCAGCGTGGAGCCAAGAGGTTCCGCCTCGAAGCGGGCCACCGCAGCGAGGGCAACCTCCGCCTCTACCGCAAGGTCGGCTATGAGGCGGTGGGCACGTCCAAGGGTGCGGACGGCGTGCCGATGGTCGTCCTGGAGAAGATGGCCGGCGCCTTCGTAGCTACGGCTTGACGGTTCGCGCCCGGCGCAGCCAGTAGATGGCCGACAGCGGCAGCAGTACGGGGATGAACAGATATCCCATGCCGTAGTCGGACCACACCGTCGCGTCGGGGAAGGCCGAGGGGTCCACCAGGGTCCAGGTACCGACGATCAGTACGCCCGCGAGCTCGGCGGCGCAGCACACCAGCGCCGCCCTGCGGGCCGTCTCGCCGCCGCGTACCAAGGTGTAGGTGATGAAGCCGTACACCACACCCGCCACCGCCGACAGCGAATAGGCGAGCGGCGCCCGGTCGAACTCCGTCGCGATCTGGTACGCCGAGCGGGACACGGCCCCGACGACCATCACGCCGTACAGCCACACGAGCAGGATCCCGGGTCCGCTGATCAGCCGCGTCGGCTTGCCCTCGGTCACGGCCACCTCAGCCTCCCCAGATGTCATAGAGCCGTACTTCGAGGACGGCGAGCACCACACCGCCCGCGGCGACGGTCACCGAACCCCACTTGGAGCGTTCGGCCAGCGACATGAAGCCCGCGGCCGGAATGCACGCGAACGACCCCAGCAGATAGGCGACGAAGATCGTCGTGCCCTGCTCCGGCTTCTCGCCCCGCGCCAGTTGCACGACCCCGACCACCAGCTGCACCAGGGCCAGCACCGTCACCACGGCCATCCCGATGAAGTGCCAGTCCTTCGTCGGCTGGTCACGGTAGGCCGCCCAGCCGCACCACGCGGCGAGCAACAGCGCGGCGACCCCGGTCACCAGCGTCAGGGCATCAAACATGCGGCGAGCCTATTACGGCCCAAAAGACCTGATGCGGCCGCCCCCGGACGGCACCGTAGGGTCGGGGGCATGAAGATCCGTGCACAGGCCCTCCTTTTCGACAACGACGGCACCCTCGTCTCCTCCCTCGACTCCGTGGACCGCTGCTGGGCGCGGTGGGCCGAGGAGTACGGCATCACCGAGGAGTTCGGCAGGGTCGAGCTGCACGGACGTCCGGCCGTCGAGATAGTCGCCGACCTGCTGCCCGCCGACGTCGTGCCCGAGGCCCTCGCGCGCATCGAGGCGATGGAGGTCGAGGACGTGCCGAACGGGGGCGTGCACCTGCTGCCCGGCACCAAGGACTTCCTCGACTCGCTGCCCGCCGACCGCTGGGCCGTCGTCACCTCCGCCACCCGCCGTCTCGCCGAGGCCCGGCTGGACGCCGTCGGCATCCTCCCCAAGACGATGATCACCGCCGATGACATCACCCGCGGCAAGCCCGACCCCGAGCCCTACCTCCTCGCCGCCCGGGAACTGGGCGTCGACCCGGCCGACTGCGTCGTCTTCGAGGACGCCCCCGCCGGTCTCGCGTCCGGTCGCGCCGCCGGCATGACCACCGTGGCGTTGACCACAACCCACCAGGCCCACGAGGTCGACGCCGATCTCGTCGTGAAGGACTTGTCGGCCCTGTCCGCGCTGGTCAACGACGGGGCGGTGGAGATCTCCGTCCGCCGGTGACGACTGTCCACCGCTGTCCGCAATGCGGACAGCGGTTCTTGGTCAACGCAATACGTCTGATTTACTGATCGCATGACCACGACGAGCTGCCGCACCACTGCGACCGAGGCGACCATGACGCCCGGTGCTCGTTGTATGTGTCCCATGCGCCGAATGCGCGCCTTCTAGAGGGCCCCCGCACCACTCCTGAGCCTCGCGCCCCGAAGCGAGCCGCCGTGGCACGTCCGTACGCCTGATGCCGTACGAGACCGAGTTGCCCGCGCATGACTTCCCTCCCGTACCAGGGCACACCCACGCCCGCGTACTCGACAGTGACGGAATCCCAGTGATCACCACATCGGGCCTGACCAAGGTCTACCGCTCACGCGGCCGCGAGGTCATCGCCCTCGACGGCGTCGACCTGCACGTCCGCGAAGGCGAGGTGTACGGCGTCATCGGCCAGTCCGGCGCCGGCAAGTCCTCGCTCATCCGCTGCGTCAACCTGCTGGAGCGCCCCACCGCCGGCACGGTCACCGTCGCCGGACAGGACCTCACCGCCCTCGCCGGGCGCGGTCCCCGGGCCGGCAAGGAGCTGCGGCAGGCGCGCAGCCGTATCGGCATGGTCTTCCAGCACTTCAACCTGCTGTCCTCCCGGACCGTCCAGGACAACGTCGAGCTGCCGCTGGAGATCCTCGGCAAGTCCGGCCAGGAGCGCTCCCGCAAGGCGCTCGAACTGCTCGACCTCGTCGGCCTCGCCGACAAGGCCAAGGCGTACCCCGCCCAGCTCTCCGGCGGCCAGAAGCAGCGCGTCGGCATCGCCCGCGCCCTCGCCGGCGACCCCAAGGTGCTGCTCTCCGACGAGGCCACCAGCGCCCTCGACCCGGAGACCACGCGCTCCATCCTCCAGCTGCTGCGCGACCTGAACCGGCAGTTGGGCCTGACCGTCCTGCTCATCACCCACGAGATGGACGTCGTGAAGTCGATCTGCGACTCGGCCGCGCTCATGGAGAACGGCCGCATCGTCGAGTCCGGCACGGTCAGCGAGCTGCTCGCGACCCCCGGCTCCGAACTGGCCTCCGCGCTCTTCCCGGTGAGCGGCGAGACCTCCGCCGACGACCGCACCGTCGTCGACGTCACCTTCCACGGCGAGGCCGCCACCCAGCCGGTCATCTCCCAGCTCTCGCGCACCTACAACATCGACATCTCGATCCTCGGCGCCGCCATCGACACCGTCGGCGGCCTTCAGGTCGGCCGGATGCGCATCGAACTGCCCGGCCGCTACGAGGACAACGTCGTGCCGATCGGCTTCCTGCGCGAACAGGGCCTCCAGATCGACGTACTGGGCCAGGAGCCCGTTCTGCTCAAGGAAGGTGCCCAGCTGTGACCTGGTCCGAAATGCAGCCCCTGCTGGAGCAGGCGTGTTGGGACACCCTCTACATGGTCGGCTGGTCCACCCTCATCGCCGTCGTCGGCGGCCTGCCGCTCGGCATCCTGCTCGTCCTCACCGACCGGGGCGGGCTGCTCCAGAACGTGCTGGCCAACAAGGTCATCGGGCAGATCGTGAACGTCGCCCGGTCGATGCCGTTCATCATCCTGATGGTCGCGCTGATGAGCTTCACCCGCTGGGTCACCGGGACGACCATCGGCCGCGAGGCCGCCATCGTGCCGCTCGCCATCGGCGCCATCCCGTTCTTCGCGCGCCTGGTCGAGACGGCTGTCCGCGAAGTGGACGGCGGGCTCGTTGAGGCCGTGCAGTCGATGGGCGGCAATACCTGGACCGTCGTGCGCAAGGTCCTCGTACCGGAGTCCCTGCCGTCCGTCATCGCCAGCACCACGACGACGATCGTCGCCCTCATCGGCTACTCCGCAATGGCGGGCACGGTCGGCGCGGGCGGCCTCGGTGACATCGCCATCCGCTATGGCTTCCAGCGCTTCGAGACCGAGCTGATGTGGATCACCGTCGCGATCCTCGCCGTCGTCATCTCCCTCATCCAGTCCGCCGGCGACTACGCGGCCCGCTCCCTGCACCGCCGCGGCGGCCAGTCGGGCCCCGCGCCGAAACTGCGGCTGCTGAAGGCCTCCACGGCGACCAGCAAGACCGTCTGAGCACCCCCAGATCTCCCCGTAACACCACCACGGGGTCGCACCACCCATCAGGAAAGGCACTTTTCGTGCGTAACACCGCCAAGATCACCACTGCCGTCCTCGCCGCCGGAGCCCTCACCCTCGGGCTCTCCGCCTGCGGCTCGGACAAGGACTCCGGCTCCGACGCGAGCGCCCCGCTGAAGGTCGCCGCCACGCCCACCCCGCAGGGCGAGATCCTCACCTACATCAAGGACAACCTCGCGAAGAAGGCCGGCCTCGAACTCGAGGTCAAGGAGTTCACCGACTACGTGACGCCCAACACGGCCGTCCAGCAGGGTGAGGTCGACGCCAACTACTTCCAGCACCAGCCGTACCTGGACGACTTCAACAAGAAGAACGGCACCGACATCGTCGCCGTGCCGAACGCCACGGTGCACCTGGAGCCGCTCGGCGTGTACTCCCAGGGCGTCAAGAAGCTGACGGACCTGAAGAAGGGCGCCACCGTCGCCCTGCCGAACGACACCACCAACGAGGCCCGCGCGCTGAAGCTGCTCGAAGCCAACGGTGTGATCGAGCTCAAGGCGGGCGTCGGCTACGAGGCGACCCCGAAGGACATCGCCTCCAACCCGAAGGACCTCAACTTCAAGGAGCTGGAGGCGGCCCAGCTGCCGCGATCCCTCGGCGACGTCGACGCCGCCGTCATCAACGGCAACTACGCGCTGGAGGCCGACCTCAGCCCGGCCAAGGACGCCCTGGTCGCCGAGTCGCCCAAGGACAACCCGTACGGCAACTTCCTCGCCGTGAAGAAGGGCAACGAGGACGACCCGCGCGTCGAGAAGCTTGCCAAGCTGCTGACCTCGCCCGAGGTGAAGAAGTTCATCGTGGACAAGTACGACGGGGCCGTCGTCGCCGCTTTCTGACGTATACGGCGTATCGCCACGCACGGGGTCCACACCTTCACCCGGTGTGGACCCCGTGGTGCAGTTCAGTGCTTTCATGCTGCATGCTGGGCAGTTCAGCAGGCCCTGACGGATTTTCAAAGGTTACGGAGCGGCGCATGACTAGCACCTTCCCCAACATCTCCATCAGCACGGAGCGGTTGGTGCTGCGTCCCTTCGAGGACCTGGACATCGAGGCCTTCGCGGAGATGATGAACGACGAACTCGTCACCGCCTGGACCACCGTGCCGCAGCCCTACACCGAGGCCCACGCCCGCGACTGGATCACCCGGCTCGCGCCCGCCGAACGCACCGAGGGCCGCGGCATCGTCTTCGCCGTCGACGAGTTCCTCACCCAGCGCCTCGTCGGCATCGTGCACCTGCAGAACACCAACTGGCAGGTCCGCTCCAGCGAGATCTCCTACGTCGTCGCCCCCTGGGCCCGCGGCGAGGGGTACGCCTCCGAGGCGGCCCTGGCCACCGCGACGTGGCTGTTCCACGACCAGAAGTTCGAACGGCTGGAACTGCGCACCGCCGCCGACAACACCGCCTCCCAGCAGGTGGCGCAGAAGATCGGCTGTGTCAGCGAGGGCGTGCTCAGAGGCGCCTGCATAGCCCGGACCCGGACCGACAGCGGCGAGTGGACCGACGTCCGCACCGACCTCATCGTCTGGAGCCTGCTGCCCGAGGACCTGGAGGGCGTCGGCGACCAGTCGGCCGACGGTTTCACCTCGTTCGGCGACTGGAACTGACACCGGGTACCCTCACGGAGCCCGCCTCACGGACAGCCCACGCAAGCGACCTGCACAACCCGGGAGACTGACGACGATGGCCGACCGCGTCACGGTGATCGGCTGGGACGGCTCGCCGCTGACCGCCGCGGCACGCTCCGCTCTCGGTGCCGCCACGCTCGTGGCCGGCGCCGCCCACCACCTGTCGCTGGCCGAGGTGCCGCCCACCGCCGAGCGCATCCGCCTGGGCAGCGTCGCCCTCGCCGCCCGCCGCATCGCCGGCCATCGCGGTACGGCGGTCGTGCTGGCCGACGGCGACCCCGGTTTCTTCGGCGTCGTACGCACCCTGCGCGCACCCGACTTCGGCCTGGAGGTCGAGGTCGTCCCCGCCGTCTCCTCGGTCGCCGCCGCCTTCGCCCGCGCCGGCATGCCCTGGGACGACGCACAGGTGGTCGTCGCCCACCGCCGCACCCTGCGACGCGCGGTGAACGTGTGCCGCGCCCACACCAAGGTCGCCGTCCTCACCTCGCCAGGAGCAGGACCCGCGGAACTCGGCCTGCTGATGGAGGGCGTCCACCGCACCTTCGTCATCTGCGAAGAACTGGGCACGGAGCGGGAACAGGTCACGATCCTCACCTCCGACAAGGCCGCCGACCACAGCTGGCGCGACCCGAACGTCGTCATCGTCATCGGCGGCCCGGCCGGCGCCACGGAGTCCGGGGGCTGGCTCGCCGGCCGCGACCCCAGTGCCGGCCCGCGCGGCTGGACGCTGCCCGCCGAGGCCTACGGCGGCCTCATGGGCGAGAGCGAACTGGAACCCCTGCGCGCCGCCCAACTCGCCCGGCTCGGCCCGCGCGTCGGCGACCTCGTCTGGGACATCGGCTGCGCCAGCGGAGCCTTCGCCACCGAGGCCGCCCGGGCCGGCGCCGCCGTCATCGCCGTCGACCGCGACCCACAGGCCTGCGCCCGCACCGAGGCCAACGCACGCGCCTTCGGCATCCAGCTCCAGATCGTCCACGGAGCCGCCCCGCACATCCTGGAGAACCTCCCCGAACCGGACGTCGTCCGCGTCGGCGGCGGGGGAGCGGCCGTCGTCTCCGCCGTCGCCGACCGCCGCCCGCAGCGCATCGTCACCCACGCCGCGACCCGCGACGCCGCCGAACTCATCGGCCGCGACCTCACCTCGCACGGATACGACGTCGAATGCGCCCTCCTTCAGTCCGTCGAACTCGACACGCGCGCCTGGACGGAGCGCGAGCGGAGCGTCGCGTTCCTGCTCAGCGCGGTACTGCCCGATCGCACGGCGTGACCGTCGACCCGTCCCGGTGATCCGCTTGTCGTACCGCTCGCGGTAGGCTGGCCGACTGTTGTACCGCACTCGGTCACCCGGCTTTTCGTCGGTCAATGTCCGGAAAAACACGTCCTGTTTGGGGTGCGTGTGGTACGGCGAAACCGGAGGACGCGCAACGTGGCGCAGTCCACAGCGGCCTGTCGCGGATCAAGCTGTCGCGACGGACGAATGGCCACGACAATGCCACTCAGTGGCTTTGTCGCCTTTTTGGGGCGGGTCGTTCGTGCCGCTGGGCAGGCACGCTCGTTCTTCACTGCGGGGGCGGTCGGTGCGCCGCTCCCGGTGAGCTGGTCGTATAAGCACTAACCGATGGGCGAGGGGTACGCATGACCGACACCGGCCAGGTCCCGGGCGAGGGACTGCCGGAGAGCGCAGGCACGGCGGAGCAGCCGGGCGTCCCCGCGGCGCACGGTGCATACCCCTACCTCTCCGAGACCACTGCCGAGGACGAAGACCTGCTGATGCCCGGCACCCAGGGTGCCTGGGGCAACGAGGTCGCCCCGCCCATGCCGGAGCCGGTCGTCGAGACCGTGCACGAGCCGGGCCCGCACGAGATCTCCGGCCGCGACAGCGGCTCGGTCGACCTCAACGGCGTCCGCCTCCCCGGCCCCTCGGTGCCCACGGCTCCAACGACGCCGATCCCGCCGATCACCCCCCGGCGCCCCCTGCACCTCGGGCCGCCGATCCCGGACGCCTCCGCCAGCCCGGTGCGCTCCCTCGCCGACCGCGGCGCCGTGGGCACACCGGCCCGCCAGCCCGGCCCCGAGTACCTCGACGCGACGGCCCCTCAGCCGACGACGCCTTGGCCCGCCGCCGCTACCGCTACCGCTGCCCAGCCCGCCGTCCAGACCCAGGTCCCGGCCCCCGTGCCGGTCGGCTCCGAGGCGACGGCCGGCGAAACGGTTGGCCCGCAGGAGCAGTCTGCGGTCGGCGTGGTGGCGGAGGTCCCGGTAGGGGTTGAGGCCGGTGCGCTGTCCGCTCCGCAGGAGCAGGAGGTCGGCGTGTACGGCGGGCCGGAGCTGTCGGGTGCCGGTGGGATGGTGCCTGGTCAGGGTGGAGTTCCTGGTTCTGACGGGAGTGAGGCCGCGGTCGGTGACGGTGCGGCTGCCGGGCCCGCCGTGGTTGCCGGCGGGACTCCGGAGGCCGACCTGGGCGCTCAGGACGCCGAGGCCGGACAGGCTGTGGTGCGTGAAGTGACGCCCGCCGTCGAGGTCCCGGTGGCGGAGAGCGGCGTTGAGGGCGGTGCTCCTGTCGAGGTGCCTGGGGTGGAGGGTGACCCCGCTCCGCAGACGCCCGATGTCGAGAGCGCCCCGATGCCTGAGGCCGCCGTCTCCGAGGCCGCGCAGGCTGTCGACGGCGGCCCCGCGCCTGAGGGCGAGCCGCTTCCCGAGGCTCCTGCATCCGAGGCCGCGCCGCTTCCCGAGGCCCCTGTTTCCGATGTTTCCGAGGCCGCGCAGGTCGTGGGCGTCCCGGCTGATGAGAGCGCCGAGGTTCTCGAAGCCACCGCGCCCGAGGCCGTCGCGCAGGCCCCCGAGCCCCTCGCCCCGCAGGCGATCCCGGCTCCCGAGGTTCCCCAGGCCCCCGAGGCCGTCGCCCAGCCCCTCCCGGAAGCCGCCCCGTTGACGGCCCCGGAGACCACACCCATCCCGCCCGCACCCGACGCCGTCCAGCCCCCGGAGCCGACCGCCGCCGAGCCCGACGCCCCGCAGCCCGCCGACGGCACCCCCATGGCCGTAGCCGCCGAAGAGCCCGCGCAGCCCACGGACGCCGATCCGGTCGCCCAGCAGCAGAGCGAGCCCGCTGCCCCGGTCGAGCAGCCCGCTCAGGACGGCGCCCCGGCGGATCCCGACCTCGCAGCACAGGCCGTGCTCGCAAGCGTGCCCGCCGCCGAAGCGGAATCCACCGCGGCGATCCCCGAGGCCCAGACCCCGGACCCCGCGCCCGAACCGATCGTCGCGCCGCAGCCGCAGCCGCAGCCGCAGCCGCAGCCGCAGCCGCAGCCGCAGCCGGAGCCGCTCGCCGAAGTCCCCGCCCCCGCTCCCGCGCCCGAGCCGACCCCGGCCCCCGAGCCCGCCATTCAGCACCCGGCTCCCGAGACGGCCCCACCGGCAGACGCCCCCGAGCCGCAACCGGTCCTCGCCGACGCCCCCGAGCCGCACCCGGCCCCCGCCGACACCCCCGAACCCTTCGTCGCCGAGCCCGCCGGCCCCCAGCTCCGCTCCCCGGCACAGCCCGCGCCGGTCGCCGAGAACCCGGCCCCGGCTGCCGCCGAGCCCGCCCCCGAGCCCGCGGTCGTCCTGCAGACCGGCATCACCGAGGAGGCGACGCCCGAGCCGCCGCCCATGGGCCAGTTCGTACAGGTAGAGGGCTCGGTGCCCACCACTCCGCACCTCGCCCCCACCCCGCCGCAGCCGCTCGTGCTGCCCGCGGAGGAAGGACCGGGCGAAGGACCGGGGCCCATCGCCACGGTCCCCGCCCCGCGCGAGGGCGAGCCCGAACTCGTCCAGCACGCGGACGACCTGGACACCCGGGCCGCCGATCAGGAAGACCAAGAAGACCCGGCAGACCAGGTGGCAGAAGGGAGCGCGGCCGTGGTCGAGGAGACGCGACAGCCCACCGGCCCGGCGGCACCCGCCTACGACGACGCCGAGCGCGAGGCCGTCCTCAAGGTCATGCGTGAGCGCCGCGACATCCGCAACGGCTTCCGCAGCGACCCCATCCCGCACGAAGTCCTGCTCCGTGTCCTGGAGGCCGCCCACACCGCGCCGTCCGTCGGCCACTCCCAGCCCTGGGACTTCGTCGTCATCCGCTCGGCCGACACCCGCCGCACGATGCACGAACTGGCCATGCGCCAGCGCGACGCCTACGCCAAGTCCCTCCCCAAGGGCCGGGCGAAGCAGTTCAAGGAACTGAAGATCGAGGCCATCCTCGACACCCCGGTGAACATCGTCGTCACCGCCGACCCGACCCGCGGCGGCCGCCACACCCTCGGCCGGCACACCCAGCCGCAGATGGCGCCCTACTCCGCCGCGCTCGCCGTCGAGAACCTCTGGCTCGCCGCCCGCGCCGAGGGCCTCGGCGTCGGCTGGGTCAGCTTCTTCGACGAGCGCGAGATGGTCCGGGCCCTCGGCCTGCCCGAGCACCTGGAGGTCATCGCCTACCTGTGCGTCGGGTACGTCGACGAGTTCCCGGACGAGCCCGAGCTGATGCAGGCGGGCTGGTCCAAGCGCCGCCCGCTGTCGTGGGTCGTCCACGAGGAGACGTACGGCCGCCGTGCCCTGCCCGGCGAGGAGCCGCACGACCTGCTCGCCGAGACCGTCGCTCAGATCCGCCCGCTGGACGCCAAGGCGCTCGGCGAGGCGTGGGAGCGGCAGAAGCGGATGACGAAGCCGGCCGGTGCGCTCGGCATGCTGGAGATCATCTCCGCGCAGCTCAGCGGCCTGTCCCGGCAGTGCCCGCCGCCCATCCCGGAGCCCGCGGCGGTCGCGATCTTCGCCGGTGACCACGGCGTACACGCCCAAGGCGTGACCCCTTGGCCCCAGGAGGTGACGGCCCAGATGGTCGCCAACTTCCTCGGCGGCGGCGCGGTCTGCAACGCCTTCGCCGGCCAGGTCGGCGCGGAGGTGTGCGTCGTGGACGTCGGCGTGGCCGCCGACCTGCCCGCCACCCCCGGCCTCCTGCCCCGCAAGGTCCGCGCGGGCACCTCCGACATGACGACCGGCCCCGCGATGACCCGCGAGGAGGCCAAGCAGGCCATCGAGGTCGGCATCGAGACCGCCCGCGACCTGGTGGCGGCCGGCAACAAGGCGCTGCTGACGGGCGAGATGGGCATCGCCAACACGACCGCCTCGGCCGCCCTGATCTCGGTGTTCACCGGCACGGACCCGGCGGACGTCACCGGCCGCGGCACCGGCATCAACGACGAGACCCTGGCCCGTAAGACCGAGGTGGTGCGCCGCGCGATCGAGGTCCACCAGCCGGACCCCGCCGACCCCATCGGCGTACTCGCCGCGATCGGCGGCTTCGAACACGCCGCGCTGGTCGGTCTCCTGCTGGGTGGCGCGTCCCTGCGCACGCCGGTGATCCTGGACGGCGTCAGCGCCGGGGCAGCGGCCCTGGTCGCCCGCGCCATCGCCCCCGAGGTCCTCGCGGCCTGCATCGCGGGCCACCGCAGCGCCGAGCCCGGCCACGTGGCCGCCCTCAACAAACTGGGCCTGCGCCCCCTGGTCGACCTCGACCTCCGCCTCGGCGAGGGCACGGGCGCGCTCCTGGCCCTGCCGCTGGTGCAGAGCACGGCGAGGGCGATGCACGAGGTGGCGACGTTCGATTCGGCGGGCGTGACTGAGAAGTAGGTGGACGGTGGAGGGAACCCGCGGGTCCGGAACCCCGGGTTCCCCTCATCGCGCCGCGCGATTGTGGGCAGGCGTTCCGCACGGCGGAACGGGTGGGCACAACCGCCCACAGCCATGCACCCGGCAACGAAGCCCAGCCACCGGACACCCGAGCCGCCAGCCCCACCCGCCACGTAAAATCCGCACGTCAGGGCATCGCACCGCCGCCGAAACAGGAGCCGCCCCCTCATGGCCGAAAACCCCGCCTACCCCGTAGGCCTCCGCCTCACCGGCCGCCGGGTCGTCGTCCTCGGCGGCGGCCAGGTCGCCCAGCGTCGCCTCCCCGCCCTCATCGCAGCGGGCGCCGACATCGTCCTCGTGTCCCCCGACGCGACCCCGTCCGTCGAGGCGATGGCGGACGCCGGCGAGATCACCTGGCAGCAGCGGACGTACGAGGACGGCGACCTCGCGGACGCCTGGTACGCCCTGATCGCCACCGGCGACAAGGAAGCCAACACCCGAGCCTCGGCCGAAGCGGAGCGCCACCGCGTCTGGTGCGTCCGCTCCGACGACGCCGACCGGGCAACCGCCTGGACCCCCGCCACCGGCCACAGCGAGGGCGTCACCATCGCCGTCCTCACCACCGAGGCCCGTGGCCGCGACCCCCGCCACACCGCCGCCATCCGCGACGCGGTCGTCGAGGGCCTGCGCGACGGCACCCTCGTCGCCCCGCACCACCGCACCCGCACCCCCGGGGTCGCCCTGGTCGGCGGCGGCCCCGGCGACCCGGACCTGATCACGGTCCGAGGCCGCCGCCTGCTCGCCGAGGCCGACGTCGTCATCACCGACCACCTCGGCCCCCGCGACCTCCTCGCCGAACTCCCCGCGAGCGTCGAGGTGATCGACGCGGCGAAGCTGCCGTACGGCAGGTTCATGGCCCAGGAGGCCATCAACAACGCGCTGATCGAGCACGCCAAGCAGGGCAAGTCCGTCGTACGTCTCAAGGGCGGCGACCCCTTCGTCTACGGCCGTGGCATGGAGGAGGTCCAGGCGCTGGCCGAGGCGGGCGTCCCGTGCACGGTGGTGCCCGGCATCTCCAGCTCGATCTCGGTCCCGGGCGCGGCCGGCATCCCGGTCACCCACCGGGGCGTCGCCCATGAGTTCACCGTGGTCAGCGGGCATATCGCCCCCGGCGAAGAGCGCTCCCTGGTCGACTGGCCGTCCCTCGCCAAGCTGACCGGCACGCTGGTGATCCTCATGGGCGTCGGCACGATCGGGAAGGTAGCCGAGACTCTCGTCGCGCACGGCAAGTCCCCGGACACGCCCGTCGCCCTGGTCCAGGAGGGCACCACGGCCGCCCAGCGCCGGGTCGACGCGACCCTCGCCACGGCGAGTCAGGCCGTACTCGACCACGATGTGAAGCCGCCGGCGGTCATCGTCATCGGCGAGGTCGTGAACGTAGGACCGAGCCCTTCCGAGTAACCGCGGGTAACCCAACCCGTCCCGAACCGTTGGCACCACACCCAGGACAAGGCAGTATCACCCTGTGGCCGATCTCATCACCGTCGATGACCCCACCGATCCCCGCCTGCGCGACTACACGGGCCTGACCGACGTCGAACTGCGCCGCAAGCGCGAACCGGCCGAAGGTCTGTTCATCGCCGAGGGCGAGAAGGTGATCAGACGGGCGAAGGAAGCCGGCTACGAGATGCGGTCGATGCTGCTCTCCGCCAAGTGGGTCGACGTCATGCGCGACGTCATCGACGAGCTCCCCGCCCCGGTGTACGCGGTCAGCCCGGACCTCGCCGAGCAGGTCACCGGCTATCACGTGCACCGCGGCGCGCTCGCGTCGATGCAGCGCAAGCCGCTGCCGACGGCTACCGAACTGCTCCAGACCGCCCGCCGCGTGGTGGTCATGGAGTCGGTCAACGACCACACCAACATCGGCGCCATCTTCCGTTCCGCCGCCGCCCTAGGCATGGACGCGGTCCTGCTCTCCCCGGACTGCGCCGACCCGCTGTACCGCAGGAGCGTCAAGGTCTCCATGGGCGCGGTCTTCTCGGTGCCGTACGCCCGCCTCGACACCTGGCCCAAGGGTCTCGAATCGGTCCGCGAGGCCGGCTTCACCCTCCTCGCCCTCACCCCCGACGAGAAGGCGAAGACCCTCGACGAGGCCGCCCCGCACCGCATGGACCGGGTCGCGCTGATGCTCGGCGCCGAGGGCGACGGCCTCTCCACCCAGGCGCTGGTGGCCGCCGACGAATGGGTCCGCATCCCGATGGCACACGGAGTCGACTCCCTCAACGTCGGCGCGGCGGCCGCGGTCGCCTTCTACGCCGTGGCCACCGGCCGCCCCCTCGGTACATGAACCGGGGCGAGGCGATCGTCGCGGTCCTGCTCCGCGCCGACCGCCTCCTCGCCATCCGCCGCGGCCCCGCCGTCGCACGCCCCGGCTACTGGCAACCCGTCAGCGGCAAGATCGAGCCCGGGGAGACCCAGCGGGACGCCGTGGTCCGGGAGGTCCACGAAGAGGTCGGCCTGACCGCCGTACCCCTGGCCAAGGTCTGGGAGTCGGAGACGGACGACGGCCGCTTCCGCCTCCACTGGTGGACGGCGACCGCCGACACCGGCGACGTGGTCCCCGACCCGGACGAGGTCGGCGAGGTCCGCTGGGTCACACCGGAGGAGTTCCTGACCCTGGACCCGCTGTTCGACGGCGACCGGGAGTTCTTCGAGCGGATCCTGCCCGCCCTGTGAGCCCCTCCCGCCCGGGAGCCGGACGGGCCTAGTCGCGCATCTCGAACGTCGTCTCGTACCGCTCGGACATCATCTCGTCCTCGTCGAGCGGCGTGTACCCCGGTTCCACCTGCTCCTGGCTCGGACGTACGCCGTCGCCGCCGAGCCCACGGTCCGGGCCCTGGCAGCCCTGGGCCGCCGCGATGCCGAGCGCCACCAGCAGGGTGACCACGACGAACACGAACAGCCGTTGCCGGAGCAGCCGGGGATTGGCGGGCCGCAGTCCCGTCCCCGTGTTCCGGGGCGCCGGGCGTCGATTGCCGTTGCGCGGAGCGGGCCGGCCGCCGTTGCCCGAGCGCTGGGTGCCGCGGGCGCCGGGGATCTGCCGGGCCCCGGGCCGGGGCTGCGCCGTACCGCTGTGCGGGGCGCCGCCGCCCCTCGACGGGGCCGCGTCACGGGCCGGACCGGGCACGCGCGGCGAGCCGTTGCCCCGGGGCACTCCGGTGCCGCGCGGCGGGGGAGCGCCCTGGGCGCGCCGCTGGGCACGCTGCTGATCGGCGTAGGTGTCGGCGAGCCGCCCGGTGGGCCGGTCCGCCTCCCCGGAACGCGGCGCCGGCGGGCGTACGTCCGCGAAACCCTGCGCCTCCCGGGCCGCGATCTCCTTCAGGCGCAGCGACAGCTGGAGGGTGCTGGGCCGGTCCTCCGGGTCCTTCGCCAGACACGCCCGGACGAGCGGCGCGAGGGCGTCCGGGACGCCCTGCAGCTGGGGCTCCTCATGCACGACGCGGTACAGCATCACCTCTGAACTGCCGTGCCCGAAGGGCGAGTCGCCCATCGACGCGTACGCCAGTGTGGCGCCGAGGGAGAAGACGTCCGTGGCCGGGGTGACGGCGGCGCCGCGCACCTGCTCCGGGGCGAGGAAGCCGGGCGAGCCGACCGCCGTGCCCACATGCGTCAGGGTCGAGGCCCCCGTGGCCCAGGCGATGCCGAAGTCGATGATCCTCGGCCCCTTGGGGGACAGCAGGATGTTGGAAGGCTTCAGATCCCGGTGCACGACACCGGCCTCGTGGACCGCGACCAGCCCTTCGCTCAGGGCGGCCCCCACGGCGGCGACCTCCGCGGCACCGAGCGCGCCCTCGTCGGCGACCCGATCGTGCAGGGACGGTCCTGGCACATACTGCGTGGCGAACCAGGGGCGCTCCGCCTCCAGGTCGGCGGCCACGAGCCGGGCCGTACAGCCACCGCGGATGCGGCGCGCCGCCGAGACCTCACGCGCGAACCGCGACCGGAACTCCTGATCCTCCGCCAGATCGGGCCGGATCACCTTGAGCGCGACCCGCTGCCCCTTCTTGTCGGAGCCCAGGTAGACGACGCCCATCCCGCCCGCGCCGAGCCGTCTGTGAAGCCTGAACGAGCCGACGACGCGCGGGTCCTCGCGCCTCAGGCGCATCATCGCCATGTTCATCCCCGCTGCCCGGTCCGTCTGACGAGCCACAGCTTACGTTTCCACGGGCCGCCGTGCGCAGAGGCCGCGCCCTCTCGGACCGATGGATTGTCAGTGGCGGGTGGGAGACTTGAAGGGTGGTCAGAGGGTGGGTGAGCAGGGCGACTTAGCAGGCGAGGTGCCCCCAACCACCCGTCACAGAAGGGGGATTGAGCCCGTGAAGGGTGATCGCGTGGAGATAGTCGTGGACGCGGGAGACACGACGCGCACGTATGAGGTGGTGGCGAGCAGGGCGGGCCGCAGGGTGGAGACGGCGGTGCGTCGAGGTGTCGTGGAAGTGAGCGAAGTCACCCGAAGCGGAACCGTGGTGCGTACGGCCCGCTTCATGGCGAACCGGGTCCTCGCGCTGGTCGAGCAGCCCATCCCGAGGGAGGACGGCTCCGAGCGGAGCCATGAGAAAGCGGGGCACACCGGGCGTCCCCTCGGGGATGACCCCGAGACCTAGGACCTCGTCTCCACCCAGGGGAGTACTCCGCAGGTCATGGCTCATCCTCCGGGAGGCCCGCCAATCGGTACGAGGGCATGACGTGCGGAAGCGGCCGCCCGCCTAGATTTGAGGTCAAGCGGCGGGTGCAGCACTCGTCCCCCGAGGTCAGACACCCGCCGCTGCCAACGACAACTGACACAGGTCAGGAGAGGGACCATGGCCCAGACGGCACCGCGGACAGTGATCCGCATACAGGAGCGCACACTGCTGCGCCCCCGCCGCCAGGGCCGCCGCCACCCCTTGGTGGCGACGCTCATGGCCCTTCCCCTGGCGGCCCTTCTCCTCCTCGTCTTCGACGGCTGGGAGACAGTGGCCACACAGGCGTCGTCCGTGGGCGTGATGCTGGGGCGCTGAGCGGCGACCCCAGGCCCGGAAGAGCGGTCCGGGCGGGGACATCCACCCATGAAACCCCGTGGGGACGGGGGTGCGGCGGACGGCACAAATGCCGGCGCAGCTGGGGAGCTGCGCCGGCATTGCTTTTGCCTCCGGCGGACGGGCGACATGCCTCTCCCCCGGGAGGGCCCGCACCGACGCCGGGCGCCCCTCATCCGGCGAGGTCCCACACGTACGCTCGGCCCAAGCCATCCGCACACAAGGGACCCCCGTGACCCCGAACCCGCTCCTGCCCGACCTCACCGCCCGAGCCATAGCCGCGGCCCATTCCCGTACATCCGCCTGTCCCTGCGGAGCCACCGTCACCCTCGCCGAGCGCCCGGACGCCACCGTGGTCCGCCACGCCGACACCGTCGCCAAGGCCCACGCCCCGGACCTCACCCCGGCAGACCTCGCGCCCCGCCTGCTCACGGCCACCCGCCTCCCCGAGCTCCTGCTTCCGCCCCTCACCCCCATACCCGTCGAACTGCACGGCCGCCTGGTGAGCCTCTGGCCGTACGGCGCACCCGTGGACCCCGAGGACCCGGATGCGGCCCCGTGGGAGGCGGCGGCGGACCTGCTCGCCCATCTCCACCGCACCCCCGCCCCCGCCCCGCTGCCGCCCATGCGCGGACCGGTCAGAGCCGCGCTCTCCATATCCCGCCTCTGCGCCGCCACCGCTGGCGGCCCCGCCACCGACGCCGTCCTGCGCGCCTGGGCCACCCTCCCCGCCTGGGCCCGCGCCGAGGCCCCGCAGCCCGACACCGCCACCCTCTGCCACGGCGACCTCCACCTCGGCCAGCTCGTCCGGTACCCGGCCCCGGACGGTCCCTGGCGGCTGATCGACGTGGACGATCTCGGCGTGGGTGTCCCGGCCTGGGATCTGGGCCGGCCGGCCGCCTGGTTCGCCTGTGGGCTGCTGCCGCCCGACGAATGGCACCGGTTCCTGACCGCGTACCGCGCCGCGGGCGGCCCCGCGGTACCCGCCGACGGCGACCCCTGGCCCGCCCTGGACGTCGCGGCCCGTGCCCTCACCGTGCAGACCGCGGCCCGCGCGATCACCAAGGCCGAGGCCGAGGGACGCCCGCTGGACGAGGTCGAGCAGGCTCTCGTCGACGCCAGTGACCGAATGGCTTCCTTCCCCCCGGAGTTGGTCCATGAAGAGGCGAAGTAGGGTGCAACCGACCGCAGCCGGACAGAGTCTGTCCTGGCGATACATGAAGCAGGACCGACCGGCGAGGAGTTGAGCTGACGATGCAGTGTCCGAAGTGCCACGCACCGATGCACACGTACAACCGCAATGGTGTCCAGATCGAGCAGTGCAGTGGCTGCCGCGGGATCTTTCTCGACTACGGCGAGCTGGAGGCGCTGACCCGCCTGGAGTCCCAGTACGCCCAGCCCGCCCCGCCGCCCCCGGCCGCCCCGCAGGCCTACCCCGCCCCGCAGGCCCCCGCCTGGGGCGCCCCGCACGGCGGCCACCACGGCGGTCACTACGGCCACAAGCGCCACAAGAGCTTCGGCCACATGCTGTTCTCCAGCTGAGCCGCACCGGCACGACGAAGCCCCCCGGTCACCGACCGGGGGGCTTCAGTGTGTGGACGATACTGGGATTGAACCAGTGACCTCTTCCGTGTCAGGGAAGCGCTCTCCCGCTGAGCTAATCGTCCTCGGGACCACGACCCGCAGGTCGTAGGTGCTGCGTGCGCGATACTGGGATTGAACCAGTGACCTCTTCCGTGTCAGGGAAGCGCTCTCCCGCTGAGCTAATCGCGCGGGAGGATCCGAAGATCCAGTGGACGATACTGGGATTGAACCAGTGACCTCTTCCGTGTCAGGGAAGCGCTCTCCCGCTGAGCTAATCGTCCTTGGAGGTGGAGACGGGATTTGAACCCGTGTAGACGGCTTTGCAGGCCGTTGCCTCGCCTCTCGGCCACTCCACCAGGAGTGTAGGGGTTCGGGAAGATCCCCTGTTCCATCGAGCGGACGACGAGGCTCGAACTCGCGACCTCAACCTTGGCAAGGTTGCGCTCTACCAACTGAGCTACGTCCGCTTGTCGTTTCGTTCCGCTCCCGCGGCCCGGCGACGTGTTGAACTCTAGCGGATTCCGGGGCCAGCACAAAAACGCGTTTGTGCAGCGTGCTGCGCCTCACCTGGTCAGGGACCCCGCAGGGCTCCCCCACGGGACATGGCCAGGTCACCCGCAGGACACCCGCCATAGACTCGATGCGTGCTCGACCTCCCTCCCCTGGCCCGCTTCGGCGACCGCGTCGCCACCGGCCTCCTCGATGTCACCGGCGATCCCGCGGCCCTGGACTCCGCCGGGTTCTGGGCCGTCTGCGCCGATTTCGAGGGCGGCCTGACCTGCGCCCGCTTCCGGGACGTACGGGAGGAGCCCGTGCCCACCCCGGTGCCGGGGGAGTGGCGGGGGCCGGCGGCCGGTGACTGGATGTCGTCGCTCGACCGCGCCGGGTACATGGCGGGTGTACGGCGCATCCGTGAGCACATCGCGGCCGGCGAGGTCTATCAGGCCAACCTGTGCCGGGTGCTGAGCGCGCCCGTCGAGCAGGGCGCCGATGTGGACGCCCTGACCGCGCTGCTGGCACGCGGCAACCCGGCTCCGTACGCAGGAACGATCCGGCTGCCGGAGCACGGGGTCGAGATCGCCACCGCTTCCCCCGAGCTCTTCCTCCGTCGCGACGGGAACGTCGTCGAGTCGGGGCCGATCAAGGGCACCGGGCGCACCGAGGCGGATCTGCTGGAGAAGGACTTCGCCGAGAACGTGATGATCGTGGACCTGGTGCGCAACGACATCGGGCGGGTGTGCGCCACCGGGACCGTGACCGTCCCCGATCTGTGCACCGTGGAGAAGCACCCGGGCCTCGTGCATCTGGTGTCCACCGTGCGCGGCGAGCTGCGCGCCGGCGCCGGCTGGCCGGAGCTGCTGGACGCCACCTTCCCCCCGGGCTCGGTCACCGGTGCGCCCAAGTCGAGCGCGCTGCGGATCATCGACGCGTTGGAGACGGCGCCCCGCGGGCCGTACTGCGGTGGCATCGGGTGGGTCGATGCCGACCGGGGTGTCGGAGAGCTGGCCGTCGGGATACGTACCTTCTGGATCGACCGGGCGGCCGGGCTGCTGCGATTCGGCACCGGGGCCGGGATCACCTGGGGTTCGGATCCCGAGGGGGAGTGGCGGGAGACCGAGCTCAAGGCGTCCCGGCTGCTCGCGGTAGCGTCGGGCACGTACGAGGTGACTGGAGAGGGACTGACGACGTGAAGATCTGGCTGGACGGCGGGCTGCAGGACATCGAGTCCGCCCGTGTCTCCGTCTTCGACCACGGGCTGACCGTGGGCGACGGCATCTTCGAGACCGTGAAGGCGGTGGACGGCCGTCCGTTCGCGCTGACCCGGCACCTCGACCGGCTGACCCGCTCGGCGCTCGGCCTCGGTCTGCCCGAGCCCGACCACGACGAGGTCCGCCGCGCCTGCGCCGCGGTCCTGGAGGCCAACCCGATGCCGCTCGGCCGGCTGCGCATCACCTACACCGGCGGCCACGGCCCCCTCGGCTCCGACCGCGGCGACCACGGCCCGACCCTCGTCGTCGCCCTCGGCGAGACCACCCGTCGGCCCGACTCCACGGCCGTGATCACGGTCCCCTGGACCCGCAACGAACGCGGCGCCCTCACCGGCCTGAAGACCACCTCGTACGCCGAGAACGTCGTCGCACTCGCCCGCGCCCATGAACACGGCGCGACGGAAGCCCTGTTCGCGAACACCGTCGGCCAACTCTGCGAGGGCACCGGCTCGAACGTCTTCGTCGTCCTGGACGGCGAGATCCACACCCCGCCGGTCGCCTCCGGCTGCCTCGCCGGCATCACCCGCGCGCTCACGGTCGACTGGACCGGCGCCAGGGAGACCGACCTGCCGCTGGACGTGCTGGAGCGGGCCGACGAGGTGTTCCTCACCTCCACCCTGCGGGACGTCCAGGCCGTGCACCGCGTCGACGACCGCGAGCTGCCGGGCGCACCGGGCCCGGTGACCGCCAAGGCGATGCGGATCTTCGAGGAGCGGTCCGGGGACGACCTGGATCCGTGAGGGCCTGAGAAAAAATGGGCTGCCGTCGGGCGCCGGGCTGGGTAGAACACACCTGATGACCACGACCCTGCGGCCCACCGAGCCGCTTCAGCACAATGCGGACGGAACCCGCTCACGCCGCTACCAGGTGTGTGTGAACAGCCGTCCCGTCGGCGGGATACGTCTCGCCACGCACGCGGAGTTCGGCCCGTCCGTGGGCTGCGTCTCGGAGCTGCGGATCGAGGAGCCGGATCGCAGGCGGGGCCGCGCCACGGTGGCCGCGCTCGCCGCCGAGGAGGTCCTGCGCGGCTGGGGCTGCGAGCGCGTCGAGGCCTCCGTGCCGGGCGATGCCGAGGGCGCGCTGCGGCTCGCCCTGGCCCTCGGGTACCTCCCGCGCAGCCGCAACATGACGAAGCGGCTGAACGGCACTCCGCCCGAGCTCCCGGCCGGCAGCGCCCCACGGCCCCTCACCGAGGCGGAGTTCGGCCCTTGGCTGGCTCATGGGCGCGAAGGGTTCGCCCACGACCTGATCGAGAGGGGCGTGCCCGCCCACGATGCCTACCGGAAGGCGGACGCCGGGCACGCGAAGTATCTGCCGGACGGGCTGGCCACCGAGAACGTGCTGATCAGCGTGCTGGAGCACGGGGGTCACGCGGTCGGCACGCTGTGGCTGGGCCTGTGGTCCGATACGGCGTATGTACTCGACGTCGAGTCCGACGAAAGGTTCCGCGGCCGTGGTCACGGGCGGGCCTTGATGCTGCTGGCCGAGGTGCAGGCCGTGGCGGGCGGAAAGGACCGGATCGGCCTGCATGTCTTCGCGGACAACCCTCCGGCGGAGCGGTTGTACGAGTCGCTCGGCTACGAGACGACCGCGTACCACTTGGGGAAGGGCTTGGCGTAGCGCCGGGGAGGGGGCGGGGCGGACGACCTAGCGCGGCGCTGCCAACAGCCTGTCGGCGATCTCCTCGATCCGCTCGCGCAGCCCCTCCTGGCTCTTGCCGCCGTCGAGCCGCTCGCCGCCGATGACGTACGTCGGTGTGCCGGTCACGCCGATCGCCTTGCCCTCGGCCTGGTCGGCGTCGACGATCAGGATGTGCCGGCCGTCGACCAGTGCGGTGTCGAACTCCTCGGCGTCCAGGCCGAGTTCCCGGGCCACCTCGACCAGGAAGGGTTCCCCCTTACGGTCCAGCTCCTCGACCCGGCCCAGCACGGCCTCGACGTACTGCCAACCCTGGCCCTGTTCGAGGGCCTCCTCGGCGGCCTGCGCGGCGGCGAAGGCGTGCTTGTGCTTCTCCAGCGGGAAGTGCCGCAGCCGCAGCTCCAGCCGGTCGCCGTAGCGGGCGCGCAGGGCGCGGAGATCGTCCAGGGCGCTGCGGCAGTCGGGGCACTGGAGCTCGCACCAGACGTCGAGGACGGGGGCGGCGGGACGGTCGGGGGAGGAGTCGCTCATGGGCCCAGTCTCCCAGCCCCGGCGCGCACGACCCAATCCGACCTGGGGCTTCGCCGGGGGCCGTGGCGGGCTGTCGGTCCATGACCGGGACCTGCGGAGGAGGCGACCCGGAGATGTCCCTGATGTCGGGCCCAGGCATGGCCTGGCGGGGTCGGTACGGTGCAGGATGGAAGGGACGAAGTGCCCTGTCCCGACCCAGCCTGCCTGGAGGCCCGGATGATTGCCGAGACCGTCTGTTCAGCCGTCGCCGCGGCCGGCCTGGGCATCGCGGCGGTCACGGCGTACCGCAAGCGTTTCCTCGCGGCCACGCGCATCGCCGCGTATTCATTGGTGCCCCTGGGCCTGGTGATGACCGGTGTCGTCGACTGGCTGGCGGACACCGCCTTCAGCCCCACCGCCTGGGCGGGCTTCGGAGTCCTCGGCCTGTCCTGGGCGCTGTTCGCGACCACCCGCGCGGTGGACCGCCGCCGTGGCGGCACCCGCAAGGAGCGCAAGGAGGCTCGCGCCGCCGCACAGAGCGATGCGGTGGCCCCCACGGCCTCGGCGCCCTCGCTGGGCCCGGGATCCCGTCAGTCGACCCGGCCTGCGACCGCACCCAAGGCGGGAGCCGGGGACGACTTCAGCGACATCGAGGCCATCCTCAAGAAGCACGGCATATGACGTTCGCACGCGGACTGAAACGACACAGTGGGTCGCCGCCCGTCCGTAAGTGATCACGACTCGAACCGGACATCACGGAATCCAGCGAACTCCCGCTCATTCCGGGCGTGTTGATCGCGCGGCGAGGCATAACTACGTCATCATCGCCGCGAGATGCTGGACACGACACAGAGCGAGGCACCGCCGTCTCAGGACGAGCCTCGCGGGTGCCTCTTCGCCCTTTCCCAGCCACCGCTGATGATCTTCCTTGCGGTGATCGGGTGTCTGCTCCTCATGGCTGCGCTGCACGATCTGCTGCTGCTCTGAGCCGTACCCGCGGCCCCCGGCGCCACCCGCCGGGGCCCGCGTCGACACACCTGTCGTGCCCCACGGGCCGCTCAGCCGGCCGCTTCCTTGCGGCGCGCCCGGTAGGCGGCCACGTGCAGACGGTTTCCGCAGGTACGGCTGTCGCAGTACCGCCGTGAACGGTTGCGGGAGAGGTCCACGAAGGCATGCCGGCAGTCCGGCGCCTCACAGCGCCGCAGCCGCTCCTCCTCGCCGGCCACCACGAAGAACGCCAGCGCCATGCCGCAGTCCGCCGCCAGATGATCGGCGACGGAGGCGCCGGGGGCGAAGTAGTGCACATGCCAGTCGTAGCCGTCGTGGTCGGTGAGCCGGGGGGTGGTGCCGGCGGCGGCGACCAGGTCGTTGATCAGCCCCGCCGCGACCCGGGCGTCCGGCGCGGTGAAGATCGCGGCGAACCGCCCGCGCACCTTGCGCACCGCCGACAGATCGAACTCCGACAGCACCCCGACATCGCTGATCTCGTGCTTTCGTACGAAATCGGCGAGAGCCGCGACATCCGGTAGTGCGTCCGGTGTCTCGTCGCCCTCCGGCGCGGTGTTCACCAGATCCACCACGGCGTCGAGTGCGCACCTGGTGTCATGGGTGATCAGCACGTTTCGCTCCCTGGCCTGGTGGTCGGGCGGGGTGCCCGCCGATGCCCGCCGATGGTAGTGGCTCACGGAGCCCGCACACGGGCCGCGCCCCCACGCCGCATCGATTACAACGCCGCGGCGACGCCGACGGTTCCCGTCGGACGCCCCTGTCCGCCGCCCCTGTGGCCCCACGGTCACCGTCCCCCGCACACGCACCAGCGCCGCCTCCGCGGAGCGGAGACGGCGCTGCTGTGTGCCGTATGCGGTTGTCTAGGCCCGAGCCGTCTCCCCGAGTCGACGGCGCCGGGCGGCTTCGTGGGGTCTCGCCCTAACTTTCCGCCAGGATGTGAGAGAGCTCCTGATCCAGATCGAAGTGCCGATGCTCCGTGCCGGGCGGCACGGCGGCATCCGTTCGCTTCAGGAACGACTCCAGAGCCCGTGCGGGCGCCTCGAGCAGCGCCTCGCCCTCCGGAGAGCTCAGGGCGATGCAGACGACGCCCTGACCATGACTGCGCGACGGCCAGACGCGGACGTCGCCGGTGCCGGTGGGCCGGTGCAGGCCCTCCGCGAGGAGGTCACGGGCGAACACCCACTCGACGGTCTCTTCTGCTCCGGTGTGGAAGGTGGCGTGCACGGCGTAGGGGTCGGCCGTGTCGTACCGCAGGCCTGCGGGGACAGGCAGGGAGGACTCGCTCGACACAACGAGGCGCAGGTGCAGCTCGCAGCTGACCGTGGTGTTCATAAGCGCCAGGGCCTTTCGCTCAGTGTGCGCTCGGGGATTCGCACGTCGGCGAAATCGACATGCCACCTACGGTGCCGTTGTAAACCCCTCTGAGTGTTTTGCGTGTGTTTACGTAACTCTTCCGGCCGAGAACCTGTTCGCGAGGTACGCCCATTCCGGTGACTGGTTTCTGTCCGGTAGGGTTTGGCCGTATGAATACGGGGAGTAACGAGCCGGGCGAGGTTGCCGTGGCTGCTGACGAGACCGAAGTGGACGGAGTGAAGGACGACGGCGAGCGGGGTCTGGGCTCCAAAGCGCCGGAGTTCATCAAGGCGCGCAGGGCACTGCATCTGAGCTGGCAGGTCGGCGTCTTCATCATCGGTCTGGCGATTGTGATCGCCGGCATCATCATGCTGCCGTTGCCCGGCCCCGGCTGGGTCGTGATCTTCGGTGGCATGGCGGTCTGGGCGACCGAGTTCGTCTGGGCCCAGCTGGTGCTGCGCTGGACCAAGCGCAAGGTCACCGAGGCGGCCCAGAAGGCGCTCGACCCGAGAGTGCGCCGCCGCAACATCATCCTGACGTCGATCGGCCTCGTGATCATCGGCGTGCTCGTCGGGATCTACGTCTGGAAGTTCGGCATCGTCATGCCCTGGAAGATCAAGGACCAGTGATCCACGAGGGGGTGCGGATGCCCGCCGGTGCCCGTTCGCGCTGGTCATGCGCACCCCCTGACATGGGGTAATGTTCTTCCTGCGTCCGGGCGATTAGCTCAGTGGGAGAGCGCTTCGTTCACACCGAAGAGGTCACTGGTTCGAACCCAGTATCGCCCACCCGGATCCGACGGCCCGTCTGCGAAAGTGCAGACGGGCCGTCGGCGTTTGCGTATCCATTCCGCATCGGACACCTCGATCGCGGCCGCGTGAGCCGTGTCCCGTGGGCGCCCTGACGGTGTGACCGTACGCCCCTCACCTGCGACATCATCCCGCCGCTCCGGTCCGGCGGGATCTCACGCGCCGTCAACTCGCCGCGCAGGCCCGCAAGAAAATCCTGTCCGAATCATTGACGCACCCCGAGGCCCTCCGTAACTTGTGCCAGCAAGCGCTTACTTGAAACGATTCATGCAGACGGCGTACACGCTGCGGGGAGGGCCCGACTGTGGGAACCAGCAGGAATGTCGACAGGCGCACGATTCTGAAGGCGGCCGGCGCATCGGCGGCCACACTCGGGCTGGCCGCGACCACCGGATGCGGGGGCGACGGGGGTGCCTCCGCCGATGGGACGGTGACGATCCGTTACGCATGGTGGGGTGCCGAAGACCGCGCCCAGCGGATCAACAAGACCATCGCGCTCTTCGAGAAGAAGTACCCGAAGATCAAGGTCAAGACGGACTTTCAGCCGTACACCGACTTCTGGAAGAAGTTCAACACCCAGGCCTCCGGGGGGAATCCGCCGGATGTGTTCCAGAATGCGATTGGATTCCTGCGCAAATACGACGCGAAGAATGTGCTGCTCGATCTCAGTGAGCAGGTCAAGGCCGGGAACCTCTCCATGGACGGCTTCCGCGCGGGCCTCGACAAGTTCGGCGAGATCGACGGCAAGCTCCTCGGTGTCCCGGTCGGCTCCAACTCCATGGCCCTGGTCATCGACAAGCCCGTCTACACCAAGGCCGGCGTCAAGCCGGAACAGGGCTGGACCTGGGACGACTTCGACGCGGCGATGAAGAAGATCCGCGACAGGGCCGGGCGTGCGGGCGACAGCGGCATGTACGGCGTCATGTATCTCTACGACCTCTACCTCCGCCAGAACGGCAAGGCCTTCTTCACCGAGGACGGACTCGGCTTCACCGAGGCGGATCTGACGGACTGGTGGACCAAGGCCGAGAAGGGCGTCAAGGAGGGCATCTACGCCGACGCCAAGAAGGTCGCCCAGATCAAGCCCAAGTCGGCGGTCTCCGCCGAGCTCGCCGGCGGCGAGTTCACCTGGGACAACTTCACCGTCCGCTACACCTCCGAGGGCAAGAGCGAGTACGGCCTGGCGCCCATCCCGACGACGGACGGCAAGAAGACCGGCCAGTACCTCGGCTCCCTGATGCTCAGCGCCTCCAAGCGCACCGAGCACCCCAAGGAGGTCGCCCAGTTCATCGACTTCATGGTGCACGACCCCGAGGTCGCCAAGATCATGGGCTACGACCGGGGGGTGCCCGCCACCCAGGCCCAGTTCGACGCGTTCCAGCCGACCGACGAGGTCAACAAGGGCATCGCCGCCTACGAGACCTCCCTCGTCGACGCGGGCGTACTGGAGCCGATCACCCCGCACCCGAACGGCGCGGACATCTGTGAGGCCGCGTTCCTGCGCATCGCCGAGGAGCTGGCGCTCGGCAAGCGCTCGGTCGACGAAGCCGTCGGGCAGTTCTTCTCCGAGTCGAAGACGGCTCTCGTCGTCTGATGGGAATGACCGTGACACACGCCCCTGCGATGGAGGACCTGACCAAGGACTCCGAGCCGCGGCACGGTCCGGTGAAGCCCGAGCGACCCGCCGCCCTCAAGCGGCGGGTCCGCCGGGAGAACCTGGCCGGCTATCTCTTCATGTCCCCCTGGATCGCCGGGTTCCTGCTGCTCACCGCGGGCCCGATGATCGCCTCGCTCTACTTCGCCTTCACCGACTACAACCTCTTCGACGCGCCCAAGTGGATCGGCCTCGACAACTTCTCCGAGATGTTCGGCGACCCACGCTGGCGCCACTCGGTGCAGGTCACGCTCTGGTACGTCGTCGTAGGCACCCCCCTCAAGCTGCTCGCCGCGCTCGGCGTGGCCCTGCTCCTCGCCCAGAAGCGGCGCGGGCAGGCCTTCTACCGGGCCGCCTTCTACGCCCCGTCGCTGATCGGCGCGAGCGTCTCCGTCGCCATCGTGTGGAAGGCGATCTTCTCGGACGACGCGGTCGTGGACCGTACGCAGAAGATCTTCGGGATCGACGTCGGCGGCTGGACCGGCAACCCGGACCTGATCATCTACAGCCTGGTGGCGCTCACCGTCTGGCAGTTCGGCGCCCCCATGGTCATCTTCCTCGCCGGTCTCAAGCAGGTCCCGCGTGAGCTGTACGAGGCGGCCGAGGTCGACGGGGCGGGCAAGTTCCGCCGGTTCTGGAACATCACGCTGCCGATGATTTCCCCCGTTCTCTTCTTCAACGTCCTGCTGGAGACCATCCACTCCTTCCAGATCTTCAGCTCGGCGTACATCGTCGGCGGCGGTGCCGGAGGCAATGCCTGCGGTCCGGCCGACGGCTCGATGGTCTACACCTGCTATCTCTACGTCCAGGGCTTCGAGAACAGCCGGATGGGCCTGGCCTCCGCCATGGCGTGGATGCTGCTCGTCGCGGTCGCCCTGGTCACGGCGGTGCTGTTCTGGTCCCAGAAGCGCTGGGTGCACTACGAGGAGGGCGCCCGATGAGCACCCACGATCTGTCGACCGCGCGGACGGCCGGAGCGCTGCGCCGCAGGCTGCCGGGGTCCCTGGCCTGGCACATCGGGTCCCTGCTGATCCTCGCGGTGATCCTCTACCCGGTGATCTGGGTCCTCGGCGGCTCCTTCAAGAAGAGCGAGGACATCATCGGCAGCCTGGATCTCTTCCCGGGCGACCCCACCTTCTCCAATTACACGAGCCTCGCCGACGGCATCGCCGACATCTCCATCTCCACCTTCTTCCTCAACTCGCTCTTCCTCGCGGTCGGCTCGGTGATCGGGATCGTGGTTTCCTGCTCGCTGACCGCCTACGCGTTCGCGAGGATCAGGTTCGCGGGACGGAATCTGCTGTTCACGCTGATGATCGGCACCCTCCTGCTGCCGTACCACGTGCTGCTGATCCCGCAGTACGTGCTGTTCCGCAACATGGAGATGATCAACACCTACACCCCGCTGCTGCTGGGGAAGTACCTGGCCACGGAGGCGTTCTTCGTCTTCCTGATGGTGCAGTTCATGCGGAACCTGCCCAAGGAGCTGGATGAGGCGGCCCGGCTCGACGGCTGCGGGCACTTCCGGATCTACTGGTCGATCATGCTGCCGCTGTGCCGTCCTGCCCTGATCACCAGCGCGATCTTCACCTTCATCAACTCCTGGAACGACTTCATGGGCCCGCTGATCTACCTCAACGAGCCCGACAAATACACCGTCTCCCTCGGCCTGAAGATGTTCGTCGACCAGGAGGGCGTGGCGAACTACGGCGGCATGATCGCCATGTCGCTCGTCGCGCTGCTGCCGGTCCTGGCCTTCTTCCTGGCCTTCCAGCGCTACCTGATCGACGGTATGGCCACGTCCGGACTGAAGGGCTGAGGCGGTGACGACGACCGGGGCACGGGTGAAGGCGCGCGGGGAATCGGTCTTCGCGGAACGGTTCGCCGTGTTCGCCGAGTGCCTGCTCACGGGGGTGTGGATCGCGGTGGCCTCCCTCGGTCTGGTCACCTTTCCCGCCGCTCTTGCCGCGGGCGCGCGCCATCTGCACCGCCGTATCGCCCATGAGGGCGGGGGCCTGCGGGAGTTCGTCGCCGACTTCCGGGTGGCCGTGCGGGGCGGGTGGGCCGTCGGGCTCGCCGGGTGGGCCGTGGTGGGCGCGGTCTGGATCGACGTCCAGGCCGCGCGGGCCGGGATTCCCGGCGGGCCGCTCGTCGGGGCGATCGGGCTGTTCGCGCTGCTCGGGGCCGTCGTGGCGCTGCTGCGGGCGGCGGCCTCCTGGACTCCGGGCGCCGGCTGGTGGGCGCTGCTCGGGGGCGCCGGGCGCCGTACCGTGCTCGACCCTGCCGGGTCCTTCCTGATCATCGGCGGACTGGCCGTCGTGGCCGCCTCCGCCTGGTTCTCCGCGCCGCTGGCGGTCCCCGTGCTCGGGGCCGTCGTCGCGGCCGCCGTCGCCGTCGAGAAGCGGTACCGGCACCGCTGAACCGGCGGTGCCCCGGAGCTCCCTGGGCTTCCTCTGTCATGCCCCTGACCACCCCTGCACTCGCAAGGAAAGGAAAGGCCATGTCCCCCATCCCCCGCAGGTCCCTCCTCAAGGCGGCCGCCGTCGCCGGAGCCGCCGCGCAGTTCAGCTGGGCGCTAGGGACCAAGGACGCGCAGGCCGCGCCGAGAGCCGAGGCCGCCGACGCGGATCCCGTGACCCTGGACTGGCTGGAGGACGGCGGCCTCGGCGCCGCACCCGGCTCCACCGTCGGCGTCCCCTGGCCGAAGGGCGCCTACCAGGAGGACCAGACGTTCGCGCTGACGGACGCCGACGGCAAGGCCGTACCCGTCCAGTCCTGGCCGATCGCCTACTGGCCGGACGGCTCCCTCAAGTGGACGGCCCACGCGGCGAGTTCGGGCAACGGCAAGCTCACCCTCACCGCCGGCCGGCCCGCCGCCCCCGCCAAGAAGGTCACCGTCGACAAGAGCGGCGGCACCATCGACGTATCGACCGGCGTCATCACCGCGAAGATCGGCAAGTCCGGCGCGACCCTCATCAAGTCGGTCACCCGTGGCTCCACCGAGATCGCCAGGAACGGCCGACTCGTCCTGATCCGCCAGCCCGAGATCGAGGACGAGGACCAGGGCGCCGTCAAGACGGAGCGCTTCGAAGGCGCCATCTCCGGCGTCACCGTCGAGCAGGAGGGCCCGGTCCGCGCGGTCGTCCGCATCGACGGCAAGCACCGCAAGGGCAGCCGCAGCTGGCTCCCCTTCTCGATCCGCCTCTACTTCTACGCGGGCGCCGACTCCTTCCGCATGGTGCACACCCTCACCTTCGACGGCACCCAGGAGCCCGGCAAGGCGAGCGGCGACTTCATCCGGGGCATCGGCGTGCGCTTCACCGTGCCCATGCGCGACCAGTCCTACGACCGCCACATCCGCATCGGCGGCGAGGGCACCGGCCTGCTCCGCGAGGCCGTCAAGGGCATCACCGGCCTGCGCCGCGACCCCGGGGCGGCCGTACAGGCGGCGCAGTTCGCGGGGGAGAAGCTGCCGGATCCGTCCACCTGGGACCAGCGGGTGACGACCCGGCTCCAGTACATCCCCGAATGGGGCGACTACAGCCTCTCCCAGCTCTCCGCCGACGGCTTCACCCTGCGCAAGCGCACCAAGAAGGGCTACGGCTGGATCGGCGCCGGCGGTGGCAGGCGGGCCTCCGGATTCGGGTACGTCGGTGGCGTCAGCGGCGGGCTCTCCTTCGGGCTGCGGGACTTCTGGGAGAAGTTCCCCGCCCAGCTCGACATCTGCGACGCCCACACCGACGCCGCCGAGGTCACCCTGTGGCTCTGGTCGCCCGAGGCACAGCCCATGGACCTGCGCTTCTACCACGACGGCATGGGCCAGGACACCTACCCCGAGCAGCTCGAAGGCCTCAACATCACCTACGAGGACTACGAGCCGGAGTTCGGCACGCCGTACGGCATCGCCCGCACGTCGGAACTGCTGTTCTGGGCCAACGAGTCCACGCCTTCGGCGGAGGCGCTGGCCGAACAGGTCGACGCCGTACGGGTGCTGCCGCAGCTCGCCGCCCCGCCCAAGCAGCTCATCAAGGCCCAGGTGTTCGGGCCGGGGCTGTACTCCGAGCCGGACCGCTCCACACCCGCCAAGGCGAAGATCGAGGACCACCTCGACTTCCTCTTCACCTACTACAAGGACCAGGTGGAGCAGCGCCGTTGGTACGGCTTCTGGGACTACGGCGACATCATGCACAGCTACGACACCGTCAGACACCAGTGGCGCTACGACGTCGGCGGCTACGCCTGGGACAACTCCGAACTGTCGCCCGACCTGTGGCTGTGGTTCGCGTATCTGCGCTCGGGCCGCGCGGACATCTTCCGCTTCGCCGAGGCGATGACCCGGCACACCGGCGAGGTCGACGTCTACCACCTGGGGGAGTGGGCGGGCCTCGGCACCCGGCACGGCGTCCAGCACTACGCCGACAGTGCCAAGCAGCAGCGCATCGCCAACACCACGTACCGGCGTTACTACTACTTCCTCACGGCGGACGAGCGGGTCGGCGACCTCATGCACGCCAATGTCGACTCCGACGAGACCTTCCTCGTCCTCGACCCGATCCGCAAGATCCGCACCGAGCCGTACACCCCCGACCGGCACGCCCTGTCGATCGGCTTCGGCACGGACTGGAGCGGGCTCGTATCGGCGTGGCTGACGGAGTGGGAGCGCAAGGGGCCCAAGTGGGAGAAGGCACGCGCGCGCGTGCTGTCCACCATGGAGACGATCGCCGCGCAGCCGAACGGGTTCGTGCAGGGGAGCGGGCTGTACGACCTCGACACGGGCCGGTTCGCTGTCGCGGACAAGGCGGTGGTGAGTGTGTCGCATCTGTCCGCGGTGTTCGGGCTCAATGAGTTGTGCGCCGAGCTGATCGACCTCGTCGACATGCCGAAGTTCAATGAGGCGTACTTCGATTACTGCCGGTACTTCAATGCCACGAAGGCTGAGCAGGCGGCCCGGTATGGGTCCAACTTCGGGTCTCTGCTGCTTTTCCAGGGGCATTCGCGGCTTGATGCGTATGCCGCTGTGCGGACGGGGGACGCGGCGCTGGCCAAGCGCGCCTGGGAGAAGTTCTACAACTCCGATGGCTACAAGGAGGCTGCCGCCTGGAAGACGGAGGAGTTGAGCGGGCCGGTGGCGTTGGTGGCGGGTAGTGAGGCGAGTTGGGTGTCCACGAACGACACGGCGCTTTACGGGCTGGCCGCTATCGAGAATCTGGCGTTGCTCGGGGACAAGATGCCGTAACAGGTTGGTGGGGAACTGCGGGACCGTTGTGGCTGGTCGCGCAGTTCCCCTTTCAGAGGCGTTTCAGTGCAGGCCTGCCAGGAAGTCCCGCATCTTTCGCGCGTCCTTTAGGCGTTGCTCGTACGTCGCTCCCAGCGCGAGCAGGAGAAGACCGGCCAGCGCCGGAGGCACCCAGCGGGGGAGTGCGTCCGTCACCTGGACGATGTACGGGGCCAGTTCGTGCAGGGCGTCCAGGGCGAGGACCGTGCCGCCCAGCACCAGCGGGGCCTGGAGGTGATGGCGGGCGCCCAGCAGGGTGACGGCCAGGGCGGCGAGGCCCAGCAGCAGGGGGCGGGTCCAGTTCGGGTCGCCCCAGGCCGCGAGGAGGCTCGGTACGAGGGTGGCGGCGAGTCCGGGGCCGTACGCCGTCCACGAGGACGTCTGAGGATCGCGGCGCCTGCGCAGGGCACCCACGAGCAGCGCGGGGATCGTGACCGGGAGCGTGTACGCCTCCGGCGTTCCGATGTCCCAGGCCGCCAGGCGTACCCACGTGGCCAGCACGAAGAGGGCGGCGGAGGCGTAGGCGACGGGGCGGCGGTCGGGGCGGATCGCCGTGCCGGCCGTGATCACCGCGCACAGGGCCAGGACCAGGGCGAGCATCGGCAGGTCGGCGGAGACCGCGGTCATTCCGACGGCGAGCAGTGCGGCGAGCGCGCCCGTCGCCTCGACCGGGATCGTCGTCCGCGCGTCATCCAGCCGTGCCGCGAGCAGGGCCGCGACCACCGGGACCGCCAGCACCAGCAGGGCGGTGTACTGCGGCTCCCAGCCGGCCGCGGCACCCGTCGCGCAGGCCAGCGCGGTGGCGTACACGAGGGCCGTCGGGGCCGTGAACGGGGCCAGGTGCTGCTTCCAGGAGGCTGCCGCGAAGAGTGCCGTCAGGGCGGCGAGTGTGGAGAGGGTCGCGGGCTCGGTCGTCAGGGAGAGGAAAGCGAGGGTGAGGGAGCTGAGCAGGGCCAGGATCGTTGCGGTGAGGGGGCCCGCCGGGTGCTCGGACGGTCGTACCCATGCCGCCGCTGCCGCGAGGGCGCCTGCTGTCGTGACTCCGTAAGCCACCAGGCCCATCGCGTACGGCATTTCGAGCACCGTCGGCAGTACCAGCGCCGTCGCCCAGGCCAGCCCCAGCACAGCGGTCAGGGCCCGGGGGCGCCACGTCGCGTCACGTGCCGCGAGGAGCAGTACGACGGCGACCAGCGCGAGTACGACGGGCACCGTCTCCGAGTGGGGCGGCCACGGTGTGTCGAGCGTCGTCGCCTCTCGCATGTCGGCCGGTGTCCCGGACCACGCCCGCTCCACCCACGCGACCGGACCCAGCAGCGCGATCACCACCAGGGGGAGTGTCCAGAGGAGAGCGAGTCCCTGTACGGCGGCGGAGGCCCGCGCGAGACCGGCCCGTACCGCCTCCGGCAGTCGGTTCACCCGCAGCGCCGCCAGCAGTGCGATCCCGCACACCAGGTAGGCCGGAACCGTCCACGCGTCCGGCAGCACGGGGCGGGCCGTGCCGCCGAGCGCGGCGACCGTGAGGAGACCGGCGGTGGCGGAGAGGCCGCCGGACTGCTTGGTGGCGACCGCCTGCCAGGCCGCCGTCAGCGCGATCGCCGCGGCGAAGAGGAGGAGCGCCGCCGCACGGGCGGCGGCGCTCGGGCCGGTGGCCGTCCATGACAGCCAACCGGCGGCCCATACGCCCCAGGCGCCCATGCCGTATGCACCGATCATGGCGGTGATCCGTACGGACCCGGTGGTCACCCGGAGTGCCACACCCGTGTCGGCCGCGGCCGTCGCCAGCACGGCGGCCGTGACCCCGAACAGTCCGGCGTCGGCCGCCACCGCCCAGAGCGTGAGCGGGAGTTGGGCGGTGACCAGCGCGGCGGGCAGCGGCAGACGCAGCGCGGAAGTGCGCGGCAGGAGGCCGTACGCCGTCCACAGCGCGGCCAGTACCGCCGAGGCGGCGGCGATGTAGCCGGTGGCGTCCACGTCGGCCAACCCGACCTCGTGCAGCGCGTACGCGTCGAGCACGGTCAGCGCCAGGCCGATTCCGGCCACCGACTCGGCCGTCGACCGCAGCCCGTGCTTCAACAGGGGCACCGGCGCGGCCAGCACCGCCACCGTGACCCCGCCGAGCACCAGCGCCCGCCCGGCGATCCCCATGTGCCCCCAGCTGACCAGGGTGAACGCGATCGCGGCGATGGTGAGCAGGACCCCGCCCAGCACCAGCAGGACGTTCTGGACCCGGGGTGCGGAGGCCTCGGGGCGCGGGGCCGCGACGGAGGCCGGGGCCGGCGGTGCGGCCGTGTGCAGAGCTGTGACCAGCCAGGCTCGTCGGTGCAGCAACTGGGCGCGGCGGGCGTCCAGTTGGCGCAGCTCCAGATCGAGGAGCCGCAGCTCCTCGGCCGGTGGCGGAAAGTGCGTCATGGCAGGAGTGTGGTCCGCGTCACGTCGTCCGGCATGAGTGCGCGTACTCAGAACGTACTCAGATGCGACGGAAACCCGCTGCGTACGGGTGCGACGGAACCCTCCGCACCCGGGCACACTCGCCCCATGGACTGGAGTCACTACCGCTTCCGCAGTCTGTGGGCCCTGCCCGCACCGCCCGCCGCCGTCTACGACGTGCTGGCACAGGCCGAGGACTATCCCCGCTGGTGGCCCCAGGTGCGCGAGGTGAACCGGATCGACGACACCAGCGGCGTGATCACGATCCGTTCCGTGCTGCCGTACGCCATGACCTTCACCGCGCGCGAGGTCCGGCGGGACCGGGCCGCGGGGGTGCTGGAGATCGCCATGTCCGGGGACCTCGACGGCTGGGCGCGCTGGACGCTCAGCCCGCGGGGCGGTGGGACCCTGGCGCGCTACGACCAGGTCGTGGACGTCAACAAGCCGCTGCTGCGGAGGTTCGCGGTGCCCGGGCGGCCCGTCTTCCGCGCCAATCACTGGCTGATGATGCGCTCCGGACGGCGAGGGCTGATGGCGTACCTGGAAGCGGTTTGAAGGAAACGCGCGGGGACCTGTATTGTTCAGTCCGTTCCCGGGCGATTAGCTCAGTGGGAGAGCGCTTCGTTCACACCGAAGAGGTCACTGGTTCGAACCCAGTATCGCCCACCGGGAAAAGGCCGGTCCGCCTGATGCGGACCGGCCTTTCCGTTGGTCCAATGCTCTACGCGGCCGCCGCCGGTAGATCCGGACGCAGGGGCCACGCCGGGTCCACCGCCTCCTCGCTGCCGCTGCGCGCGAACCACGCCTGCAGGCCACGCGCCTGTGCCGCGTGCCACACGGCCTGAAGCGTGTGCAGCTCGGCGGGGGACAGCCGCTCCAGCCTCGCCGCGAAACGGCGCCCCACCGCCCGGACGACCTCCAGTGAGGCCAGTGCGTCGGCCGCCGCGTCGTGCGCCCCGTCCAGTGTGACGCCGTAGTGCGCGCACAGGTCGGTCAGGGTGCGGCGGCCCTTGCGATAGCGGTCCAGATGCTTGTCCAGGACGCGTGGATCGAGCACCAGCATCGGCGCCGTCTCGAACCAGTGGTCCATCGACGACGCCCGGTGCCGGCGCAACTCGCGGTCCAGCAGCGTCAGATCGAACGGCGCGTTCATCACCACTATGGGACGACCCGCCGCGGCCTGTCCGGCCAGTTCCTCGACTATCTCGTGCATCACCGGCGCTGGCCAGCGGCCGTTGCGCTGGAGATGATCCTCCGTCAGTCCGTGTACCGCCGTCGCCGCTTCCGGCACGGGTACACCCGGGTTCACCAGCCATTGGGTCACCCTCGGCCGGGTTCCCGGCGCGTCCTGGACGACGACGGCCGCCGAGACGATCCGGTCGGTCTCGACGTCCACGCCTGTTGTCTCCGTGTCGAATGCCGCCAGCGGGCCCTCATACCAGCACGCCATACCTACACAACCCCTCGTTCACCCACGGCAGCTGACGTACCGTCTTCTGCCCGTTTGGTGATACCCGGGCCGTTTGCGGCGTACGCCGGGAGGACACAACAGGAGTGCGGGTCTTTGCAGTTCAGCGGCCCGGTACGGGGATTTACATTGCGTGGAAGGCTGTTGGTCATGGCGATAGCGCAGCCCGAACGGGGCGGGCTGCTGCCCGAACGTACGGGCCCCCATCGCGGTTCACTCGCCACCACCGCCTGCATGGAGACACTGCAGGTGGGCTATCTGCACGCCGTCGCGGCGGCGTCCGGCTGTTCGCTGTCCCAGCCCTTCCCGGACAACGGCATCGACTGGCACGTCAGCCACAGCGCGCCGGGACACACCGTCGACGACGAGGTCACCATCAAGGTGCAGCTCAAGGCGACGTACCAGATCGCGCCGAACCCGCCAGGCCGCTTCTTCTCGTTCACGCTCGACAACGACCATCTGGCGAAGCTCGCGCGCACCCCGGTGTCGGTGCACAAGATCATGGTCGTGATGATCGTCCCGCGGTCGCAGGACCAGTGGCTGCGCGCCGGCCACGACCGGCTCGACCTGCGGCACTGCTGCTACTGGGTCAATCTGGCCGGGCACCCGATCACCGGGCGGCGCCGCACCACCGTGCGGATTCCGACCTCACGCATCTTCGACGACCGGGCGCTCTGCGAGATCATGACGCGGGTCGGGACGGGAGGCAAACCATGACGCATCGCCCCCTGGAGGAGCCGGTACGACCAGTGCGGCCGCACCCGGTCGACGCGTCCTGGGACCGTCCCCCCGAGCCCGGCGAGGTCGACCCCGCCGTCCTCAGCGCCCTGCTGCGGCGGCACGGCTGGCAGCGGCGCGGGGGAGCGGCCGGACGCTACGGCCGCTGGACCCCGCCGGGGCCGGGCGGCAACGGCACCAGCCTGCTCGTCCCCGAGTCCCGCGCCTTCCCCGACAGCGACGACCTGCTCGGCGAGGCGCTCATCGCCCTGTCCCGCAGCGGCATGCCCTCCGCCCGCGAGGTGCTGGTCGGGCTCGCCGTGCCCAGCGACGAGATCCGCTGGTGGCGGGACGCGCCCAGCGGTCCCGCCGGGGCCGCGCCCTGGACCGTCGAGGAGGAACTGCGCGGCGCCGCCCGCCAGATGCTGCTCGCCGCGGCACTCGCCACACGCGCGCGTGCCGGTTACTACGGCGCCCGGCACCGCCGCTCGGCCGCCGCGATGCTGGAGAGCGTCCTCGTCGGCTCCGGTGCCGGTGGCCGCCACCTCGCCGCCTTCGTGCCCGTGGGCGCGGGCCGCCCGCTCGCCGTACGGCTCCACCAGGCCCTGTACGCCGCCCGCGAGGCCATCGACTACCAGCGGGCCACCGGCGGCATGGACGCCTTCGACGGCGCCGTCGAGGCGGGCGTCAGCCGCGAGCTCACCGAGGCCCTGATCGCCCTGGTGCGCGGTACGGAAGGAGCGCGCATCGCCGTCGAGTGGGCGCCCGCGGCGGGGGTGCCCGACGACTGCGCGGCCGGTGTCGAGCCCGTCGAGTTCTCGCCGGGCGACCTGCCCGTGCTGCGCGAGGCCGGGGCCCGCTATCTGCGCGAGGAGCCGTCCGTGCCGGTCAGGATCACGGGCGCCGTCGTCCGGATGCGCCGATCGGGGCCGCGCGGCGAGGGCACCGTACGGCTGCGCGTCATCGCGGGCGCCGAGGTGCCGCACGTCCGGCTGACCCTGGACGAGGAGTCGTACCGCATAGCCGGGCACGCCCATCTCGTCGGGCTGCCAGTGCGGGTGCACGGGCGACTGGAGAGCCGGGGCGGCTTCCGCAAGATCACCGGGGCCTCCGGGGTCGTACCGGTACAGGTGGACGAGGCCGAGCGGGACCGGCTGATGAAGTCGCTCCAGGAGGACCTGGACTTCTTCGAGGAGGCGTGCGGCGGGGAGGAGCGGGACGACTGACGTCTCCCTGGTCGGGGACCGAAGGTGACCGTTTCGCGGTCGGGCCGTCCGGGTCGGTACGATCGCGTAATGCGCGCGTCCCTGGTATGGCGCCGCATTCCACCTTCAGTCAGGAGAGACCGGTGTCAGACGTCCGTGTGATCATCCAACGCGATTCCGAGCGGGAAGAGCGCGTGGTGACGACGGGGACTACGGCCGCCGACCTCTTCGCCGGCGAGCGCTCCATCATCGCCGCGCGCGTGGGCGGCGAGCTCAGGGACCTGTCGTACGTGCTCGCCGACGGCGAGGAGGTCGAGGGCGTCGAGATCTCCTCCGAGGACGGCCTGAACATCCTGCGGCACTCCACCGCGCACGTCATGGCGCAGGCCGTGCAGGAGCTGTTCCCCGAGGCCAAGCTGGGCATCGGCCCGCCGGTCAAGGACGGCTTCTACTACGACTTCGATGTCGAGAAGCCGTTCACGCCCGAGGATCTCAAGGCCATCGAGAAGAAGATGCAGGAGATCCAGAAGCGGGGGCAGCGCTTCGCCCGTCGCGTCGTCACCGACGAGGCCGCCCGCGAGGAGCTCGCCGCCGAGCCCTACAAGCTGGAGCTGATCGGCCTCAAGGGCTCCGCGTCCTCCGACGACGGCGCGGACGTCGAGGTCGGCGCTGGTGAGCTGACGATCTACGACAACCTCGACGCCAAGACCGGCGACCTGTGCTGGAAGGACCTCTGCCGCGGTCCCCACCTGCCCACCACCCGGAACATCCCGGCGTTCAAGCTGATGCGCAACGCGGCCGCCTACTGGCGCGGCAGCGAGAAGAACCCGATGCTCCAGCGCATCTACGGCACCGCCTGGCCGTCCAAGGACGAGCTGAAGGCATACCTCGACTTCCTCGCCGAGGCCGAGAAGCGCGACCACCGCAAGCTGGGCAACGAACTCGACCTGTTCTCCATCCCGGAGCAGATCGGCTCCGGCCTCGCCGTCTTCCACCCCAAGGGCGGCATCATCCGCCGGGTCATGGAGGACTACTCGCGCCGTCGGCACGAGGAGGAGGGCTACGAGTTCGTCTACACCCCGCACGCCACGAAGGGGAAGCTCTTCGAGACGTCCGGGCACCTGGACTGGTACGCCGAGGGCATGTACCCGCCCATGCAGCTCGACGAGGGCGTGGACTACTACCTCAAGCCCATGAACTGCCCGATGCACAACCTGATCTTCGACGCGCGCGGCCGCTCCTACCGTGAACTGCCGCTGCGCCTCTTCGAGTTCGGGACCGTGTACCGGTACGAGAAGTCGGGCGTGGTGCACGGCCTCACGCGTGCGCGTGGCTTCACGCAGGACGACGCGCACATCTACTGCACCCGTGAGCAGATGTCGGACGAGCTCGACAAGACGCTCACCTTCGTCCTCGGCCTGCTGCGGGACTACGGTCTGACCGACTTCTACCTGGAGCTGTCCACCAAGGACCCGGAGAAGTTCGTCGGCTCCGACGAGGTCTGGGAGGAGGCGACCGAGACGCTGCGCCAGGTCGCCGAGAAGCAGGGCCTGCCGCTCGTGCCCGACCCTGGCGGTGCCGCCTTCTACGGGCCGAAGATCTCCGTCCAGACCAAGGACGCCATCGGCCGTACCTGGCAGATGTCGACCATCCAGCTCGACTTCAACCTGCCGGAGCGCTTCGACCTGGAGTACACCTCCGCGGACGGCTCCAAGCAGCGCCCGGTCATGATCCACCGCGCGCTGTTCGGTTCCATCGAGCGGTTCTTCGCCGTGCTCCTGGAGCACTACGCGGGCGCCTTCCCGGCGTGGCTGGCCCCGGTCCAGGCGATCGGCATCCCGATCGGCGACGGGCACGTGGACTACCTGGAGAAGTTCGCGGCGGCGGCCAAGAGGAAGGGCCTGCGCGTCGAGGTCGACTCGTCCTCGGACCGTATGCAGAAGAAGATCCGCAACGCCCAGAAGCAGAAGGTGCCCTTCATGGTCATCGCGGGCGACGAGGACATGGCCAACAACGCCGTCTCCTTCCGCTACCGCGACGGCTCGCAGGAGAACGGCATCCCGTTCGACGACGCCATCGCGAAGATCGCGCAGGTCGTGGAGGAGCGGGCGCAGGTCTGATCCGGCACGTCGTGGGCCCCCGGGGAGTTCAGCTCGCCGGGGGCTTCTTGTCGCTCTCGCGCGAGAAGATCTGCAGCAGCCAGGAGGAGAACGACCCCGTCACCGCGCCCAGCAGGGCCAGCCCGCCGGCCATCATCCCCATCGCGATCGCCCGGCCGCCCGTGGTCACCGGGGTGATGTCGCCGTAGCCGACCGTGCTGATGGTCTCGGCGGCCCACCACACCGCGTCCCCGAAGGTGCGCATGGTGGCGCCGGGCGCACCGCGTTCCTGCTGGTAGACCGCGAGGGCGCCGGCGAATCCGAGGAGCAGGGTCGAAAGGCTCGCGTAGGCGATCACGCGCGCGTGCAGGGAGAGCCGGGGTTCGCCCTGCCGGTGCTGGATGGCGTCGTAGAGCGGCACGATCCGCAGCGGCCGCAGCAGCGGCAGGATGACCACGACCGTGTGCAGGAAGTGCGTCCTGGCAAAGCGTGGGAGGCGCTGCCCGCTCAGGCGCCAGCGCACCACGTAGTCCGCGGCGAACAGCATCCACATCGCCAGCATCGTGAACAGGCACAGGTCCTGCCAGAAGGACGGCATGCTCTCCGCGAGCACACGGGCGGCATAGGCGGCCAGGAAGATCAGCGACGCCAGGAACAGCGGGATCTCCGTGCGCTGCTCCCAGCGGGCGTAAGGGCTGTCGTCGTCCACCGGCCCAGCTTGGCCGGTGGCCGCTCTCCCGTCGCCCCGGCGACACGCCGCGAATGGACGAAGCCATATGCTTCACGCATGACGAGTGAGCCGGAGCAGCAGTGGGGAGTGGGGATCCAGGACGCGTTCCAGCGCCTGTGGACGCCCCATCGGATGGCCTACATCCAGGGTGAGAACAAGCCGACCGGTCCCGGTGCCGACGACGGCTGCCCCTTCTGCTCCATCCCGGCCAAGTCCGACGAGGACGGCCTGGTCGTCAGGCGCGGTGAGCAGGTGTACGCGGTCCTGAACCTGTACCCCTACAACGGCGGCCACCTGATGGTCGTGCCCTATCGCCATGTCGCCGACTACACCGACCTCACCGAGCCGGAGACGATCGAGCTCGCCGCCCTGACCAAGCAGGCGATGACGGCCCTGCGGACCGCCTCGGGCGCCCATGGCTTCAACATCGGCATGAACCAGGGCACGGTCGCCGGCGCCGGTATCGCGGCCCATCTGCACCAGCACATCGTCCCGCGCTGGGGCGGCGACACGAACTTCATGCCGGTGGTGGGACACACGCGGGTGCTGCCGCAGCTCCTGGCGGACACGCGGAAGATGCTGGCGGAGGTCTGGCCGACCGCGTAGGCAGGGCCATGCGTCGGGTGCCCTCGAAAGCCGAGGGCACCACTGTCACGCGTCGTACAGGTCCGCCTTCCGGGGCGACGGATCCTGCACCGCCGTGCTCAGGAACGACGACCTCGCACCGAACTTCTCGGTGTCCACACCGTTCTCACCCAGCACCTTGATCGCCGCCGCGTGCACCACCCGAAGCACCGGTGTCGCGGCGCGCAGCGCGTCGTCGGCCATGAAGCGGTGCCGCCACGGCTGATCCGCCCACGCGTGCCGCAGGCCGAACGGCTCGGGGAGACCGATCGTCCCGCCGAGCCAGTTCAGCAGCGGGGGATACCAGGAGATCGGGGCACGCACCGCCAGACGTACCACCTCGTCGCTGTTGACCAGCGGAAGCTTCACCTTGCGGGTCTCCCACGGCTTGAACGACTTGGTGACCTCCTTGGTCGGCGCCTCCGGCTTCTCCTGGAACAGCCCGTTCACCGGGCCGAGGGCGTGCCCGGTCACCTCGATGCGCAGCGTCTCGTGGAGCACGGTCACGGTGATCAGCATGGTGATGATCAACTGCCCGTCCCAGAGCGTCCATTGCACGCCCAGGTAGTGCCGGTCACCGCTGCCGAACTGCTGCTTGTTGCAGATGTCCTGTATGGCGTGCGACTTGACCACGTACGCCTCGACGTCCGTGCCCTCCGGCCGGGACACCGCCTTGGCGCCCTCGGCGATCGGCGTGACCACCCAGTGCCGTATCGAGGGCTTGGGGAAGCCTCCGGTGTTCAGCGGGCCGCGCTCCAGCATGCGCAGCTGGTCGTGGATCGCGCGGATCACGTCCCAGCTGCGGAAGGGGTGGATCTCCCGGGTGGAGTCGGCGGCCACCAGATCCTCGGCGAGCTGCCAGCTGCCCCAACGGGTGCCCATGCCCAGTATTCCCTTGGGCCCGGCGTAGAAGACGGAGTTGGACTGCTGCTCGGCGCTGAGCTTGGCGAGCGACTGGCGCAGCTGCTCGGCCTGGGTCTCGGTGGGGCTGGTCGGCACCGCCTCCGGCACCTTCGCGCCGACGCTGCTGCCGGCCAGCAGGCTGTCCCATCGCTCCCGCAGATCCCGCGCGGTGCGCTCACAGACCTGCTTCGCCCAGAACCAGCCGACGACCGGCATGAGGACACAGGCCCGCGAATACCAGGCCCAGAAACCGGTGAACGGCATCCGGAGCAGGAAGATCACGGCGAACGCGCCCGCCGCGACGAGCAGCGCGGTGGCGAGCGCGCCGCCCCGCTTCGCGTCCCGCTTGACGATGGTGGTGCGCAGTGTGAAGACCAGCAGCCACAGCAGGAGCCCGGGCAGGAACAGCACACCGCAGACGACCATGATCGCGCTGAGCATCCGGTCACGGGTCTTGCGGATGTTGTTGGCGGCCAGGGCGTGCTCGACCACCACCTGCGGCTCGGTGCCGAAGGACTGGATCAGGGGCTTGCGGCCGGCGCCGAGCATGCGGTCGACCACGGCCCGCGAGTAGGCCTCACCCAGGTTGGGCCGGAAGATCTTGGCCCACTTGCGGCCGGCCTTGACGTCGGTCTTGTGCCATTCGTTGTCGGCCTTCTTGATGTCCTCGTACGCGTTGTCCCGATAGGCGGCCGAGGCCAGCGCGAACGTCGCCGTCTGCCCCTCGCCCGCCGTGCGAGGCACCTGCGGACCGAAGATGTCCGCGTAACCGCCCTCAACGGTCATTCCCGCCCCCAGTCGCCGCACTGTCGCTTCTGCGGCCTTCCCGACTTCCGTACCGCGCACACCTGTTGATCAATGATCAGAGTATCCTCCGCCACCGACAATCGTCGGCGGACGGCCGAAGCCGCCCGCCGACGCGGAGGGGAGCGTTCCGCAAGGGCGCTCGGAGGCGCGGGGCACGGTCACTTGGTGGCGCCCGGCGCCAACTACGAGGCGTCGCGCGTCTCTTCACGAATCCTTTCCGCGATCTGCTGCGGCATCGGTTCGTGCCGCGCGTACGCACGGTTGAAGCGGGCGGTGCCGTGCGACAGCGACCGCAGATCGACGGCGTACCGCCCGATCTCGATCTCCGGCACCTCGGCCTTGATGAGAGTGCGGCCACCGCTGGTCTGCTCGGTGCCCAGGACGCGGCCGCGTCGCCCGGACAGGTCGCTCATGACGGCCCCGACATAGTCGTCGCCGACGAGCACGGACACCTCGGCCACCGGCTCCAGCAGATGGATCTTCGCGTCGGCCGCCGCCTCCCGCAGCGCGAGCGCGCCCGCCGTCTGGAAGGCGGCGTCGGAGGAGTCCACCGAGTGCGCCTTGCCGTCGAGCAGGGTGATCCGGATGTCGACGAGCGGATGACCGGCCGCGACGCCCCTGGCCGCCTGGGCCCTGACGCCCTTCTCGACCGACGGGATGAACTGCCGGGGCACGGCGCCGCCGACCACCTTGTCCACGAACTCGATGCCCGAGCCGCCCGGCAGCGGCTCCACCTCGATCTCGCAGATCGCGTACTGCCCGTGGCCGCCGGACTGCTTCACATGCCGCCCACGCCCCGCCGACTTGTTCGCGAACGTCTCCCGCAGGGACACCCGGTGCGGTACGACGTCGACCTGGACGCCGTAGCGGCTGCGCAGCCGTTCCAGGGCGACGTCCGCGTGCGCCTCGCCCAGGGCCCACAGCACGACCTGGTGGGTGGACTGGTTCTGCTCCAGGCGCATCGTCGGGTCCTCGGCGACCAGCCGGGACAGGCCCTGCGACAGCTTGTCCTCGTCCGCCTTGCTGTGCGCCTGGATGGCCAGCGGCAGCAGCGGGTCCGGCATCTGCCAGGGCTCCATCAGCAGCGGATCGTCCTTGGCCGACAGGGTGTCGCCGGTCTCCGCGCGGCTCAGCTTCGCCACGCACGCGAGGTCACCGGCGATGCAGTGGCTGAGCGTGCGCTGCTGTTTGCCGAAGGGCGCGGACAGGGCGCCGATGCGCTCGTCGACGTCGTGGTCCTCGTGGCCGCGGTCGGCAAGGCCGTGCCCGGAGACGTGCACCGTCTCGTCGGGGCGCAGGGTGCCGGAGAACACGCGCACCATCGACACACGGCCGACGTAGGGGTCGGACGCGGTCTTCACGACCTCCGCGACCAGCGGCCCGTCCGGATCGCACAGCTTCAGCTCGCGCGGTTTGCCGTCGACCGTGGTGACCTGGGGCGCCGCGCGCTCCAGCGGGGTCGGGAAGCCGCCCGTGATCAGCTCGAGGACCTCGACCGTGCCGAGGCCCTGGCGGGCTCCGTCGACGGCGGGGGCGGCGGCCAGGACGGGGAAGAAGGTGCCGCGCGCGACGGCCCGCTCCAGGTCCTCGATGAGCGTCTTGACGTCGACCTGCTCACCGCCGAGATAGCGGTCCATGAGGGTCTCGTCCTCGCTCTCGGCGATGATCCCCTCGATCAGCCGGTTGCGGGCCTCGTCGATCTCGGGAAGCTGGTCCTCGCCCGGCTCGGACTCCTTGCGCTCCCCGGTGGAGTACTCGAACAGCTTCTGCGACAGCAGCCCGATCAGACCGGTCACGGGCGCGTGCCCGTCCGGGCCCTGGGGGCCGTGCAGGGGCAGATACAGCGGGAGCACCGCGTCGGGGTCGTCCCCGCCGAAGGCCTCCGCGCAGATCCGCGTCATCTCCTCGTAGTCGGCCCGCGCCGCTTCCAGATGCGTGACGACGATCGCGCGCGGCATGCCGACGGCCGCGCACTCCTCCCACACCATGCGGGTCGAGCCGTCCACGCCGTCCGAGGCCGAGACGACGAAAAGGGCCGCGTCCGCGGCTCGCAGACCGGCCCTGAGTTCCCCGACGAAATCGGCGTATCCGGGGGTGTCCAGAAGATTGACCTTGATGCCGTCCCATTCGACCGGCACCAGGGAGAGCTGCACCGAGCGTTGCTGCCGGTGCTCGATGTCGTCGTAGTCGGAGACCGTGCCGCCGTCCTCCACGCGGCCCGCCCGATTCACTGCCCCCGCGGTCAGCGCGAGGGCTTCCACCAAGGTGGTCTTGCCCGATCCGGAGTGGCCGACCAGCACCACATTCCGTACGGACGCGGGGTGGTCGGCCGCTGTAGCCCTGCCGGCGGCTCCGGGGTGTGCGTTCGCCTTGTCGCCCATGATCCTGCCTCCCGTGCACGGTGAGGTCACTGTGGGCGCGGACATGCGGACCCGCGTGCGGTGGCGGCTCCGGTGACGCCCGCGGTCCTTCGAGCTTTCCACTCCCGTCACGGTGCGTCCATACGGCGGACGCGATCGCGCCATCCGCGACCGGTGACCGGGGCCGCCGGAGCGCTGTACGAGTGCCCGGCGGTCGCACGCACGCGCGCGTGGCTACGATGGGCCAGCCGGTGGCCAGCAGGGGCCGCCCGGCCACACCGACCCTCGGGAAGGCCATGCTGAACAAGTACGCGCGTGCATTCTTCACGCGTGTCCTCACACCGTTCGCCGCGTTTCTGATCCGGCGGGGGGTCAGCCCCGACACGGTCACGCTCATCGGCACGGCCGGTGTGGTCGCGGGCGCGCTGGTCTTCTACCCCATGGGCGAGTTCTTCTGGGGCACGGTCGTGATCACGCTCTTCGTGTTCTCCGACCTCGTCGACGGCAACATGGCCCGCCAGCTGGGCCGCTCCAGCCGCTGGGGCGCCTTCCTGGACTCCACCCTCGACCGGGTCGCCGACGGTGCGATCTTCGGTGGCTTCATCCTCTGGTACGCCGGTGGCGGCGACGACCTCGTCCTGTGCGCCGTCTCGATCTTCTGCCTGGCCAGCGGCCAGGTGGTGTCGTACACCAAGGCACGCGGTGAGTCGATCGGGCTGCCGGTCGCCGTCAACGGCCTCGTCGAGCGGGCCGAGCGCCTGGTGATCTCGCTGGTCGCCGCCGGTTTCGCGGGCATGCACAAGTTCGGGGTGCCCGGCATCCAGTACCTGCTGCCCGTCGCCCTGTGGATCGTCGCGGTCGGCAGCCTGGTCACGCTGATCCAGCGCGTCGTCACCGTCCGCCGTGAGTCCGCCGAGGCGGAGGCCGCCGCGGCGGCGCCGGAGAACGCCTCCCATGGCAGCGAGGCCGCCAAGTGAGTTCCCGGGACCGGCTCACCGACGCGCTGTACGGACTCGGCTGGGGCACCGTCAAGAAGCTCCCCGAGCCGGTCGCCGTACGGCTCGGCCGGACCATCGCCGACCTCGCCTGGAAGCAGCGCGGCAAGGGCGTGCGGCGCCTGGAGAGCAACTACGCGCGCGTGGTGCCCGACGCGAGCCCTGAGCGCCTCGCGGAGCTCTCGCGCGCGGGCATGCGCTCGTACCTGCGCTACTGGATGGAGTCCTTCCGGCTGCCCGCCTGGAGCCCGGAGCGCATAAAGAACGGCTTCGACCCCAAGGACGTCCACCACCTCACCGACGGTCTGGCCTCCGACCAGGGCGTCATCCTCGCCCTGCCGCACCTGGGCAACTGGGACCTCGCCGGCGCCTGGGTCACCACCAAGCTGGAGACACCGTTCACCACGGTCGCCGAGCGCCTCAAGCCCGAGACGCTCTACGACCGCTTCGTCGCCTACCGCGAGGGCCTCGGCATGGAGGTCCTCCCGCACAGCGGCGGCACCGCCTTCGGCACCCTGGCCCGCAGGCTGCGCGACGGCGGCCTGGTCTGCCTGGTCTCCGACCGCGACCTGTCCGCCTCCGGCGTCGAGGTGGACTTCTTCGGCGCCACCGCCCGGATGCCGGCGGGCCCCGCGCTGCTCGCCCAGCAGACCGGGGCGCTGCTGCTCCCCGTGACGCTCTGGTACGACGAGTCGCCGGTCATGCGAGGCCGGGTGCATCCCCCGATCGAGGTACCCGAGTCAGGTACCCGGGCCGAGAAGACGTCTGTCATGACGCAGGCGCTGGCCGATGCCTTCGCCTCGGGGATCGCCGAACATCCGGAGGACTGGCACATGCTTCAGCGCTTGTGGCTCGACGACCTCGACCCCGCGAAGGGACCCTCGTGAGGATCGGCATCGTCTGCCCGTACTCCTGGGACGTCCCCGGGGGCGTCCAGTTCCACATCCGCGACCTCGCCGAGTACTTCATCCGGCTCGGCCACGAGGTGTCCGTCCTCGCCCCCGCCGACGACGACACCCCGCTCCCGCCGTACGTCGTCTCCGCGGGCCGCGCCGTCCCGGTGCCGTACAACGGCTCGGTCGCCCGGCTGAACTTCGGCTTCCTCTCGGCGGCCCGGGTGCGCCGCTGGCTGCACGACGGCCGCTTCGACGTCATCCACATCCATGAGCCGACGTCCCCGTCCCTGGGCCTGCTGGCCTGCTGGGCGGCGCAGGGCCCCATCGTGGCGACCTTCCACACCTCCAACCCGCGCTCGCGGGCCATGATCGCCGCGTACGCCATCCTCCAGGCGGCCCTGGAGAAGATCAGCGCCCGGATCGCGGTCAGCGAGTACGCCCGCCGCACCCTCGTGGAGCACCTCGGCGGCGACGCGGTCGTCATCCCCAACGGCGTCGACGTCGACTTCTTCGCCAAGGCCGAGCCCAACCCCGAGTGGCAGGGCGACACCATCGGCTTCATGGGCCGCATCGACGAGCCCCGCAAGGGCCTGCCGGTCCTGATGCGGGCCCTGCCCAAGATCCTCGCCGCCCGCCCGCAGACGCGGCTCCTGGTGGCCGGCCGGGGCGACGAGGAGGAGGCCGTGGAGTCCCTCCCCGCCGAGCTGCGCTCCCGGGTCGAGTTCCTCGGCATGATCAGCGACGAGGACAAGGCCCGCTTCCTGCGCAGCGTCGACCTGTACGTCGCTCCCAACACCGGCGGCGAGAGCTTCGGGATCATCCTGGTCGAGGCGATGTCGGCCGGCGCCCCCGTCCTCGCCTCCGACCTCGACGCCTTCGCCCAGGTCCTCGACCAGGGCGCGGCCGGCGAACTCTTCACCAACGAGGACGGGGACGCCCTCGCCGAGGCGGCGGTACGCCTCCTGGAGGACCCGGCCCGCCTTGCCCAGCTGAGGGAGCGGGGCAGCGCTCATGTACGCCGCTTCGACTGGTCGACCGTCGGCGCGGACATCCTGTCGGTCTACGAGACGGTGACGGCGGGCGCGGCGGCGGTGGCGGCGGACGAGCGGGCCGGGGGCGGCGGGAGCGGGCTGCGGGCCCGGTTGGGGTTGGCGCGGGACTGACACGGCCGGAAAATCAGCCCCTCCGGCGCTTGAGGAGCGGGGGTTCAGGGGCCAGCGCCCCCTGGCGGGGTCGAAGGGGCAGCGCCCCTTCAGGATGGGACGGGTAGGGGCGGCGGGGGTGAGAACCACCCGACGGTCACCACCGCCCGCAATCCGGCCGACCCGGCAGAGCTAGTCTGCCGCCCGTGACCGCAACGCTGATCTGGATCCTCGTAGCCCTCGTCGTCATCGGCCTCTACCTCAGCTGGACCGCCGGCCGGCTCGACCGGCTGCACGCCAGGATCGACGCGGCACGCGCCGCGCTCGACGCACAGCTGCTGCGCCGCGCCTCGGTGGCCCAGGAACTGGCCACCTCAGGAGTGCTGGATCCGGCCGCCTCGATCGTCCTGTACGAGGCCGCGCACGCCGCCCGGCAGGCCGAGGAGGAGCAGCGGGAGGTCGCCGAGAGCGAGCTCAGCCAGGCGCTGCGGGCCGTGTTCGCCGTGCCGCAGCAGGTGGAGGCGGTACGGGAGGCGCCCGGGGGCGAGGAGGCGGCCCGTGAGCTGACCGAGGCGGTCCGCCGGGTACCGATGGCCCGGCGCTTCCACAACGACGCCGTACGGGCCGCCCGGGCGCTGCGCAGGCACCGCAAGGTCCGCTGGTTCCGGCTGGCCGGGCACGCGCCGTTCCCCATGGCCTTCGAGATGGACGACGAGCCACCGGCGGCCCTCGTCGACCGGGCGGCCTGACCAGCGCCTTCACGCCAACGGGCCGGAAAAGGATCCACCAGCTGTCCATTGGCCCTTGCTGTGGCCTGGTCCGTTCACGTTTCCTCGGTGCTTGCAGTAACCCTCTTTACACCGTGTGAGGTCACCCGTGTCCAACTCCGAAAACCAGACCCCCGAGATCGGCACCGCCCGTGTGAAGCGCGGCATGGCCGAGCAGCTCAAGGGTGGCGTGATCATGGACGTCGTCACGCCGGAGCAGGCGAAGATCGCCGAGGACGCGGGCGCCGTCGCCGTCATGGCCCTGGAGCGGGTCCCCGCCGACATCCGCAAGGACGGCGGAGTGGCCCGTATGTCCGACCCGGACATGATCGAAGGCATCATCGAGGCCGTCTCGATCCCGGTCATGGCCAAGTCCCGCATCGGCCACTTCGTCGAGGCCCAGGTCCTGCAGTCCCTCGGCGTCGACTACATCGACGAGTCCGAGGTCCTCACCCCGGCCGACGAGGTCAACCACTCCGACAAGTGGGCCTTCACGACCCCCTTCGTCTGCGGCGCCACCAACCTGGGCGAGGCCCTGCGCCGGATCGCCGAGGGCGCGGCCATGATCCGCTCCAAGGGCGAGGCCGGCACCGGCAACGTCGTCGAGGCGGTCCGCCACCTGCGCCAGATCAAGAACGAGATAGCCAAGCTGCGCGGCTTCGACAACAACGAGCTGTACGCCGCCGCCAAGGAGCTGCGCGCCCCGTACGAGCTGGTCAAGGAAGTCTCCGAGCTCGGCAAGCTCCCGGTCGTCCTGTTCTCCGCCGGCGGTGTCGCCACCCCGGCCGACGCCGCGCTGATGCGTCAGCTCGGTGCCGAGGGCGTCTTCGTCGGCTCCGGCATCTTCAAGTCCGGCGACCCGGCCAAGCGCGCGGCCGCCATCGTCAAGGCGACCACCTTCTTCGACGACCCGAAGATCATCGCGGACGCGTCCCGCAACCTCGGCGAGGCCATGGTCGGCATCAACTGCGACACCCTCCCCGAGGCCGAGCGCTACGCCAACCGAGGCTGGTAATGGCCACTCCCGTAGTCGGAGTCCTCGCACTCCAGGGCGACGTACGGGAGCACCTCATCGCCCTGGCCGCGGCTGACGCCGTGGCCAGGCCGGTGCGGCGCCCCGAAGAGCTCGCCGGGATCGACGGCCTGGTCATCCCCGGCGGCGAGTCCACGACCATCTCCAAGCTGGCCGTCCTCTTCGGCGTGATGGAGCCGCTACGCGCGCGCGTGCGGGACGGCCTGCCGGTCTACGGCACCTGCGCCGGCATGATCATGCTCGCCGACAAGATCCTCGACCCGCGCTCGGGCCAGGAGACGATCGGCGGCATCGACATGATCGTGCGCCGCAACGCCTTCGGACGACAGAACGAGTCCTTCGAGGCCGCCCTCGACGTGAAGGGCATCGCGGGCGACCCCGTGGAGGGCGTCTTCATCCGCGCCCCCTGGGTCGAGTCCGTCGGCGCCTCGGCCGAGGTGCTCGCCGAGCACGACGGCCACATCGTGGCCGTCCGCCAGGGCAACGCGCTCGCCACGTCGTTCCACCCGGAACTGACCGGTGACCACCGGGTGCACGGCCTGTTCGTCGACATGGTGCGCGCGAACCGGGCGACCGAGTCCTTGTAGGATCTGAAGGTCCCCCCAAAGCCTTAAGGTCTGGGGGAGTTCGTTCAGAGATGGGTTACGCGAAGGAGACAGGCAGATGTCCGGCCACTCTAAATGGGCCACGACGAAGCACAAGAAGGCCGTGATCGACGCCAAGCGCGGCAAGCTCTTCGCGAAGCTCATCAAGAACATCGAGGTCGCGGCGCGCATGGGCGGCGTGGACCTCGAAGGCAATCCGACGCTCTATGACGCCGTCCAGAAGGCGAAGAAGCAGTCGGTGCCGAACAAGAACATCGACTCCGCGATCAAGCGCGGCGGTGGTCTCGAGGCCGGTGGCGCCGACTACGAGACGATCATGTACGAAGGTTACGGCCCGAACGGCGTCGCGGTGCTCATCGAGTGCCTCACCGACAACCGCAACCGCGCCGCCTCCGACGTCCGCGTCGCCATGACCCGCAACGGCGGCAACATGGCCGACCCCGGCTCGGTGTCGTACATGTTCAGCCGCAAGGGCGTCGTCATCGTCCCCAAGGGCGAGCTGAGCGAGGACGACGTCCTCACCGCCGTCCTGGACGCGGGCGCCGAGGAGGTCAACGACCTCGGTGAGTCCTTCGAGGTCGTCAGCGAGGCCACCGACCTGGTCGCGGTCCGCACCGCCCTCCAGGACGCGGGCATCGACTACGACTCCGCCGACTCCAGCTTCCTGCCGTCGGTGCAGGTCGAGCTGGACGAGGAAGGCGCCAGGAAGATCTTCAGGCTGATCGACGCGCTCGAGGACAGCGACGACGTGCAGAACGTCTTCGCCAACTTCGACGTCAGCGACGAGATCATGGAGAAGGTCGACGCGTAGCGCTGCCGCGAACTGAGCGGTTTCGGCGGGCCGGTGGGACACACCCCACCGGCCCGCCGCCGTTGTCGGTGGCAGCAGATAGCCTGCACAAACAGGCGATCGAAGAAGGGGTGTGGGGGTGCGCGTACTGGGGGTGGACCCGGGGCTGACGCGATGCGGTGTCGGTGTGGTCGAAGGCGTCGCCGGGCGGCCGCTGACCATGCTCGGCGTCGGTGTCGTCCGTACGCCCGCCGACGCCGAGCTCGGGCACCGCCTCGTCGCCGTCGAGCAGGGCATCGAGCAGTGGCTGGACGAATACCGTCCCGAATTCGTCGCCGTGGAGCGGGTGTTCAGCCAGCACAACGTCCGTACGGTCATGGGCACCGCCCAGGCGAGCGCGGTCGCCATGCTCTGCGCGGCCCGCCGCGGCATCCCCGTCGCACTGCACACCCCGAGCGAGGTCAAGGCCGCCGTCACCGGCTCCGGCCGCGCCGACAAGGCCCAGGTCGGCGCCATGGTCACCCGGCTGCTCCGGCTCAGCGCCCCGCCCAAGCCGGCCGACGCCGCCGACGCCCTCGCGCTCGCCATCTGCCACATCTGGCGCGCGCCCGCGCAGAACCGACTCCAGCAGGCCGTCGCCCTGCACACCGCCAAAGCACCGAAAGGCCGTACGGCATGATCGCCTTCGTCAGCGGCACAGTGGCCGCACTCGCTCCGGACGCCGCGGTCGTCGAGGTGGGCGGGGTCGGCATGGCCGTCCAGTGCACGCCGAACACGCTGTCCACGCTGCGTCTCGGCAAGCCCGCCAAGCTGCACACCTCCCTGGTGGTCCGCGAGGACTCCCTCACCCTGTACGGCTTCGCGGACGACGACGAACGGCAGACGTTCGAGCTGCTCCAGACCGCGAGCGGGGTCGGCCCCCGGCTTGCCCAGGCGATGCTGGCGGTGCACTCGCCCGACGCCCTGCGCCGAGCCGTCGCCACCGCCGACGAGAAGTCGCTCACCGCTGTCCCCGGCATCGGCAAGAAGGGCGCCCAGAAGCTGCTCCTGGAGCTCAAGGACCGCCTGGGCGAGCCCATCGGCGCCCCTGCGATCGGCGCCCCGGTGACCCAGGGCTGGCGCGACCAGCTGCACGCCGCCCTGATCGGCCTCGGCTACGCGACGAGGGAGGCCGACGAGGCCGTATCCGCCGTGGCCCCGCAGGCGGAGGCGGCCGAGGGCACTCCGCAGGTCGGCCAGCTGCTGAAGGCGGCGCTGCAGACCCTGAACAGAGCGCGCTGATCGACCGACCCGACCACGACATCCACCGCGACCCCCGAGGCACAGCCAATGAACTGGGACGACACCACCGACAGCACCGCCCCCGAGCGGCTGGTGGGCTCTGTCGCCGACCGTGAGGACCAGGCCGTCGAGGCCGCGCTGCGCCCGAAGGACCTGGGCGAGTTCATCGGCCAGGAGAAGGTCCGCGAACAGCTCGACCTCGTTCTGCGCGCCGCACGCGCGCGTGGCGCCACCGCCGACCATGTGCTGCTCTCCGGCGCTCCCGGCCTGGGCAAGACCACCCTCTCGATGATCATCGCGGCCGAGATGGGCGCCCCCATCCGCATCACCTCCGGCCCCGCCATCCAGCATGCCGGCGATCTCGCCGCGATCCTCTCCTCCCTCCAGGAGGGCGAGGTCCTCTTCCTCGACGAGATCCACCGCATGTCCCGGCCCGCCGAGGAGATGCTGTACATGGCGATGGAGGACTTCCGCGTCGACGTGATCGTCGGCAAGGGCCCGGGCGCCACCGCCATCCCGTTGGAGCTGCCCCCCTTCACCCTGGTCGGCGCCACCACCCGCGCGGGCCTGCTGCCACCCCCGCTGCGCGACCGCTTCGGCTTCACCGCGCACATGGAGTTCTACGAGCCCGCCGAGCTGGAGCGCGTCATCCACCGCTCCGCCAACCTCCTCGACGTCGAGATAGAGGCCGACGGGGCCGCCGAGATCGCCGGCCGCTCCCGCGGCACACCCCGTATCGCCAACCGGCTGCTGCGCAGGGTCCGCGACTATGCCCAGGTCAAGGCGGACGGGATCATCACGCGGGACATCGCGGGAGCCGCCCTCGCGGTGTACGAGGTCGACGCCAGAGGCCTCGACCGGCTCGACCGCGGTGTGCTGGAGGCCCTGCTCAAGCTGTTCGGCGGCGGTCCGGTCGGCCTGTCGACGCTCGCGGTCGCCGTGGGGGAGGAGCGTGAGACCGTGGAAGAGGTGGCCGAGCCGTTCCTCGTCCGGGAGGGCCTGCTCGCCCGTACTCCCCGTGGCCGGGTCGCCACTCCCGCGGCATGGGCGCATCTCGGCCTCACCCCGCCGCGGTCGTCAGCTGCGGGAAACGGACAACAGGACCTGTTCGGGGCGTGATGGATCCGTGACGGCGAGCTCAGTGGCCGGGGCAGGAACCCCGGTGCCATGCTGAGCGTTGTTCCATGCGCGGAGACTCGCTTAGACTCCGCCGATGCCGCCCTTGTCGGCGGCAGACAAATCCCCCAACCATCAGGCCGCTCACCATCGCGGTCGTGTGAAGGAAGTTCCGACCCGTGAGTCTCGTGACCCTCCTCCCGTTCATCGTGCTCATCGGGGCCATGTTCCTGATGACCCGGTCGGCCAAGAAGAAGCAGCAGCAGGCCACCGACATGCGGAACCAGATGCAGCCCGGATCCGGTATCCGCACCATCGGGGGCTTGTACGCCACCGTCAAGGAGGTCAGCGACGACACCGTCCTCGTTGACGCCGGGCCGGGCGTGGAGCTTCTCTTCGCCAAGAACGCGATCGGTGCCGTCCTCTCCGACGACGAGTACAACCGCATCGTGCACGGCATTGAGCACGACCTGAAGTCCGACGTCGTCCCGGACGACGCCTCCTCCCTCACCGAGACCGACGAGCCCGCCGCTGCCGCCGCCTCCGACGAGAAGTCCGTCGACCTCGGTAAGAAGGACGAGACGGAAGAGGCCGACGAGCCGTCGGACGCCGTGACCGCCGACGCCAAGGCGGACGACGAGCCGAAGAAGACCGACGGCGGCGACTCCGACGCGAAGTAGCCATGTTCCGGGGCGCGCGGGCCATGCCTGCGCGCCCCCGGGCATGCCGACTTCGCACGGGATCCCGACACCATGTCATGGCCGCTCGTCCATTGACCCGGAGCGAGGCGGCCCGAGAGGGAGTACGAGAAGGTGGCAGCACCTAAGAAGGGCCGCAGCGCGGGCGCCCAGAGCAAGCCAGGGCGCTCGCTGGCCCTCATCCTGATCGCCATCGCGGCGCTCACCGGGGGGATGTTCGCCTCGGGACACACCACTCCGCGACTCGGCATCGACCTGGCAGGCGGCACGAGCATTACGCTTCGCGCGGTCGCCGAGCCCGGTCAGGAATCCGCGATCAACAAGACCAACATGGACACCGCGGTCGAGATCATGGAACGCCGTGTCAATGGTCTGGGTGTCTCGGAGTCCGAGGTACAGACCCAGGGCGACAAGAACATCATCGTCAACATCCCCAAGGGCACGAACGCGAAGGAAGCCCGGGCGCAGGTCGGCACCACCGCCAAGCTCTACTTCCGGCCGGTCCTGCAGCGGGAGGCCGCCGCCGGCGCGGCGGCGACGCCCACCCCGAGCGGTTCCCCGAGCGCGTCCGGCACGGACAAGGCCAAGGACTCCGCGACGTCCGGCTCCCCCAGCCCGTCGGCCACCGCCACCTCCCAGGGCCGCGCTGTCACCGACGCGCTGAAGGCGGACGCCACGCCGTCCGCGAGCAACAGCCCCAAGGCCTCCGGCAGCCCGTCTCCGACCAGCACCTCCGGCTCCGCGTCCGGCGATCTGGAGAAGCAGTACGCCGCGCTCAACTGCGCCGACCCCAAGCAGCGTGCCACCGCCGGCAAGGGAGCCAAGCAGGGCGAGCCGACCGTGGCCTGCGGCCAGGACGGCGGCCAGTGGAGCAAGTTCCTGCTGGGCCCGGTCGACGTCGACGGCACCGAGATCAAGAAGGCCCAGGCGAGCTTCAACACCCAGAGTGCCGCGGGCTGGCAGGTCGACATGACCTTCAACTCCGCCGGTGCCAAGAAGTTCGCCGACATCACCGCCAAGCTCGCGCAGCAGACCACCCCGCAGAACGAGTTCGCGATCGTCCTGGACGACGAGGTCGTCTCCCACCCGTTCGTCCAGAGCGCCATCGGCGGCGGTAACGCGCAGATCTCCGGCAGCTTCACCCAGGAGGAGGCCCAGAGCCTCGCCAACATGCTGTCGTACGGCGCCCTGCCGCTGTCCTTCCAGGAGGACAGCGTCACCACGGTGACCGCCGCGCTCGGCGGCGAGCAGCTGAAGGCCGGTCTGATCGCCGGTGCGATCGGCCTCGGTCTGGTCGTGATCTACCTGCTGGTCTACTACCGCGGCCTGTCGCTGATCGCCCTGCTGTCGCTGCTGGCCTCCGCGGCCCTGACGTACACGCTCATGTCGCTGCTCGGCCCGACCATCGGCTTCGCGCTGAACCTGCCGGCCGTCTGCGGTGCCATCGTGGCCATCGGCATCACAGCGGACTCGTTCATCGTGTACTTCGAACGCGTCCGGGACGAGATCCGGGAGGGCCGCTCGCTGCGTCCCGCCGTCGAGCGTGCCTGGCCGCGCGCCCGGCGCACCATCCTGGTCTCCGACTTCGTGTCGTTCCTCGCCGCCGCGGTGCTCTTCATCGTCACCGTCGGCAAGGTCCAGGGCTTCGCGTTCACGCTCGGCCTGACCACCCTGCTCGACGTGGTCGTCGTGTTCCTGTTCACCAAGCCGCTGCTGACGCTCCTGGCCCGCACCAAGTTCTTCGCGAGCGGCCACCCGTGGTCCGGCCTCGATCCCAAGCGACTGGGAGCCAAGCCACCGCTGCGCCGCACCCGCCGTCCCTCCGCCCCTGTCGACCCGAAGGAGGCGTGAGATGTCGAAGCTCGGCACCCTCGGCGCCCGACTGCACCGCGGCGAGGTCGGCTACGACTTCGTCGGCAACCGCAAGATCTGGTACGGCATCTCGATCCTGATCACCATCACGGCCATCGTCGGCCTGGCGGTGCGCGGCCTGAACATGGGCATCGAATTCCAGGGCGGCGCGGTCTTCAACACCCCGAAGAACACCCAGGCCTCGGTGTCCCAGGCCGAGCGGTACGCCGAGGAGGCGTCCGGCCACGACGCCATCGTCCAGAAGCTCGGCAACGGCAGCCTGCGCATCCAGGTCGCGGGCATCGGCACCAACGAGGCCGACAGGGTCTCGGCGGAACTGGCCAAGGACCTGAAGCTCTCCGAGGACGAGGTCACCGGCGAGCTGGTCGGCCCCAGCTGGGGTGAACAGATCGCCACCAAGGCCTGGCAGGGCCTCGGGATCTTCCTGGTCCTCGTGGTGATCTATCTGGCGATCGCGTTCGAATGGCGCATGGCGCTGGCCGCGTTCGTCGCCCTGATCCACGACATCACCATCACGGTGGGCATCTACGCCCTCGTGGGCTTCGAGGTCACACCGGGCACGGTGATCGGTCTGCTGACCATCCTCGGTTATTCGCTCTACGACACGGTCGTCGTCTTCGACAGCCTCAAGGAGCAGACGAAGGACATCACCAAGCAGACCCGCTGGACCTACAGCGATGTCGCCAACCGCTCGATCAACAGCACCCTGGTCCGCTCCATCAACACCACGGTGGTCGCGCTGCTGCCGGTGGCGGGCCTGCTGTTCATCGGTGGCGGCTTCCTCGGCGCCGGCATGCTCAACGACATCTCGCTGTCGCTGTTCGTGGGTCTCGCGGCCGGTGCGTACTCCTCGATCTTCATCGCCACGCCGCTCGTCGCCGACCTCAAGGAGCGCGAGCCGCAGATGAAGGCCCTGAGGAAGCGCGTCCTCGCCAAGCGCGCCCAGGCCGCCACCCAGGGCGCCCCCGCGGACGCCGCCGGTACCGACGAGCCGCTGGACGACGAGCCGGAGGACGCCGCCCCCGCGGTGGTCGGCCCGCGCAACCAGCCCACGTCCCGTGGCCGGGGCCGCGGACGTCCCTCGGGGAAGCGCCGATGACCGACGTCAAGGAACTCCTGCTGAGCCGTATCCGCGATGTCGCGGACTACCCGGAGCCGGGCGTGATGTTCAAGGACATCACCCCGCTCCTGGCGGACCCGGCGGCCTTCACGGCGCTCACCGACGCGCTGGCCGAGATCGCGGCGAACACCGGCGCCACGAAGATCGTCGGCCTGGAGGCCCGCGGCTTCATCCTCGGCGCCCCCGTCGCCGTCCGCGCGGGCATCGGCTTCATCCCCGTACGCAAGGCGGGCAAGCTCCCCGGAGCGACGCTCAGCCAGGCGTACGACCTGGAGTACGGCTCGGCCGAGATCGAGGTGCACGCCGAGGACCTGAGCGGGCAGGACCGCGTCCTGGTCGTCGACGACGTCCTCGCCACCGGCGGTACCGTCGAGGCCTCCCTCCAGCTCATCCGACGGGCCGGAGCGGAGGTCGCGGGGGTCGCGATCCTCATGGAGCTCGGGTTCCTCCGCGGCCGGGAGCGGCTCGAGCCCGCTCTGGCCGGTGCGCCGCTGGAGACGCTGATCACCGTCTGAGGCCGGCAGAACACACTGAGGGCGGGTGCCCGGGGTTTCCCGGGCACCCGCCCTTCTTTGTTGCGCACATTGCGTGAGCGAATCCGAAATGAAAGATCGATCCCGACCACCCGCTCGCCTGACCAGCCCACTTGTGGGTGCGAGCGGGATTTCGTAAACGGGATGATTTCAAGTAGTGACCTCACGGAAGATCGCCGCGAGGGTTGTGACAATGGTGTCTGCGGCTGCGATCACCGCAGCTACCCGTGGAAGGTCGAGCGGGGCACCAGCATCTGCGTCAAGGTCAAGGGCTTCAACGTGGCGCTAAATCGCTCTGTGGATGACCACATAGGGTGACCGCGCCGGGCCCGGAGGAATCCGGTGCCCGCCCCGTGCGTTTCTCCCGTAGACGGCCCTCACATCGGCCTGAAGGCGATCCTGAGCCGCAGGCTCGCTACCATGGGGTCTCCGGAGCCTGACCGGGGGACCCGGATCGCGCACGAGGAGTCCTCTTGCCAGACGAGGCCCAGCACCTGACCGCCGCCAAGCCCGAGTCCGCCTCGGCGCCCGCGGCCAAGCCCGCGCCCAACGCGCCGCACGCGAAGAACGACTCGCGCGGGACGGTCGAGCATGCCCAGTCCGCGCCCGTCGACAAGCCGGCCGAGCCTCCTCGCCCCAAGCCCACGCCCTCGACACCCGCGGTCCGCCCGAACACCGGCCAGCCCGCCCGCACCGGCTCCTCCAACCGCGTCCGCGCCCGTCTCGCGCGCCTCGGCGTCCAGCGCTCCAACCCGTACAACCCGGTCCTGGAGCCGCTGCTGCGCATAGTCCGCAGCAATGACCCGAAGATCGAGACCGCCACCCTGCGCCAGATCGAGAAGGCCTACCAGGTCGCCGAGCGCTGGCACCGCGGCCAGAAGCGCAAGAGCGGCGACCCGTACATCACGCACCCGCTCGCCGTCACCACCATCCTCGCCGAGCTGGGTATGGATCCGGCCACCCTGATGGCGGGCCTGCTGCATGACACCGTCGAGGACACCGAGTACGGCCTCGACCAGCTCCGCCGCGATTTCGGCGACTCCGTGGCCCTGCTGGTCGACGGCGTCACCAAGCTGGACAAGGTCAAGTTCGGCGAGGCCGCGCAGGCCGAGACCGTGCGCAAGATGGTCGTGGCCATGGCCAAGGACCCGCGCGTCCTGGTCATCAAGCTCGCCGACCGTCTGCACAACATGCGCACCATGCGTTACCTCAAGCGCGAGAAGCAGGAGAAGAAGGCGCGCGAGACCCTGGAGATCTACGCGCCGCTCGCCCATCGCCTCGGCATGAACACCATCAAGTGGGAACTGGAGGACCTCGCCTTCGCGATCCTCTACCCCAAGATGTACGACGAGATCGTACGGCTGGTGGCCGAGCGGGCACCGAAGCGTGACGAGTACCTGGCCATAGTGACCGACGAGGTCCAGCAGGATCTGCGCGCCGCCCGCATCAAGGCGACCGTCACCGGGCGCCCGAAGCACTACTACAGCGTCTACCAGAAGATGATCGTGCGAGGCAGGGACTTCGCCGAGATCTACGACCTGGTGGGCATCCGTGTCCTCGTCGACACCGTCCGCGACTGCTACGCCGCCCTCGGCACCGTGCACGCGCGATGGAACCCGGTCCCCGGCCGGTTCAAGGACTACATCGCGATGCCCAAGTTCAACATGTACCAGTCGCTGCACACGACGGTCATCGGCCCCAACGGCAAGCCCGTCGAGCTCCAGATCCGCACGTTCGACATGCACCGTCGCGCCGAGTACGGCATCGCCGCGCACTGGAAGTACAAGCAGGAGGCCGTCGCCGGTGCCTCCAAGGTGCGCACCGACGTGCCCAAGGCCGGCAAGAAGGACGACCACCTCAACGACATGGCGTGGCTGCGCCAGCTCCTGGACTGGCAGAAGGAGACCGAGGACCCGGGCGAGTTCCTGGAGTCCCTGCGCTTCGACCTGTCCCGCAACGAGGTCTTCGTCTTCACGCCCAAGGGCGACGTCATAGCACTCCCGGCCGGGGCCACCCCAGTCGACTTCGCGTACGCCGTCCACACCGAGGTCGGCCACCGCACCATAGGAGCCCGGGTCAACGGCCGCCTCGTACCGCTCGAGTCCACCCTGGACAACGGCGACCTGGTGGAGGTCTTCACCTCCAAGGCACCCGGCGCGGGCCCCTCCCGCGACTGGCTCGGCTTCGTGAAGTCGCCCCGCGCCCGCAACAAGATCCGGGCCTGGTTCTCCAAGGAGCGCCGCGACGAGGCCATCGAGCAGGGCAAGGACGCCATCGTCCGCGCGATGCGCAAGCAGAACCTGCCGATCCAGCGCATCCTCACCGGCGACTCGCTCGTCACGCTCGCCCATGAGATGCGCTACGCCGACATCTCCGCGCTGTACGCGGCGATCGGCGAGGGCCATGTCTCCGCACAGAACATCGTGCAGAAGCTGGTCCAGGCGCTCGGCGGCGAGGAAGCGGCCACCGAGGAGATCGACGAGTCGGTCCCGCCGACCCGCAGCCGCAGCCGTAAGCGCCGCTCCAGCGCCGACCCCGGTGTCATCGTCAAGGGCGTCGAGGACGTGTGGGTCAAGCTGGCCCGCTGCTGTACGCCCGTGCCCGGCGACCCCATCATCGGCTTCGTCACGCGTGGTAGTGGTGTATCGGTTCACCGCAGCGACTGTGTCAACGTGGAGTCACTCTCCCGTGAGCCCGAGCGCATCCTCGAGGTCGAGTGGGCGCCGACCCAGTCCTCGGTCTTCCTGGTCGCCATCCAGGTCGAGGCCCTGGACCGCTCCCGGCTCCTGTCGGACGTCACCCGCGTGCTCTCCGACCAGCACGTCAACATCCTCTCCGCGGCCGTCCAGACCTCCCGCGACCGCGTCGCCACCTCCCGCTTCACCTTCGAGATGGGCGACCCCAAGCACCTCGGGCACGTCCTGAAGGCGGTCAGGGGAGTGGAGGGCGTGTACGACGTGTACCGCGTGACATCGGCGCGCAGCCGGTCGTAGCACCACATACGAGAAGGGCCCCGTACCTGACGTACGGGGCCCTTCTCGTCGTATCTGTGTCGGCTGCCGTCAGCCGCCGAACTCCTGCAGCCCCTTCAGCGCCTGGTCCAGCAGTGCCTGGCGGCCCTCCAGCTCACGCTCCAGCTTGTCGGCCTTCGCGTTGTTGCCCTGGGCGCGCGCCTGCTCGATCTGGCCCGTCAGCTTGTCCACGGCGGCCTGGAGCTGACCGGTCAGCCCCTCGGCACGCGCGCGTGCCTCCGGGTTGGTCCGGCGCCACTCGGACTCCTCGGCCTCCTGCAGGGCCCGCTCGACGGCGTGCATCCGGCCCTCGACCTTCGGGCGGGCGTCGCGCGGCACATGGCCGATCGCCTCCCAGCGCTCGTTGATCGAGCGGAAGGCGGCGCGCGCGCCCTTCAGGTCGCCGATCGGCAGGAGCTTCTCGGCCTCGCCGGCCAGCTCCTCCTTCAGCTTCAGGTTCTCGGCCTGCTCGGCGTCCCGCTCGGCGAACACCGAGCTGCGGGCCGCGAAGAAGATGTCCTGGGCACCGCGGAAGCGGTTCCACAGGTCGTCCTCGTGCTCGCGCTGGGCACGCCCCGCGGCCTTCCACTCCGACATCAGCTCGCGGTAGCGCGCGGCCGTCGGACCCCAGTCCGTCGAACCGGACATCGACTCGGCCTCGGCGACCAGGCGCTCCTTGGTCTTACGGGCCTCCTCGCGCTGCGCGTCCAGCTGCGCGAAGTGCGCCTTGCGCCGCTTGGAGAACGCCGAGCGGGCGTGCGAGAAGCGGTGCCACAGCTCGTCATCGGACTTGCGGTCGAGGCGCGGCAGACCCTTCCAGGTGTCCACCAGGGAACGCAGCCGCTCGCCTGCGGCCCGCCACTGGTCGGACTGCGCCAGCTCCTCGGCCTCGACGACCAGCGCCTCCTTGGCGTGGCGCGCCTCGTCGGACTGCTTGGCCCGCTGCTGCTTGCGCTCCTCACGGCGCTTGCCGACCGTCTCGACCAGCTTGTCCAGGCGGACCTTCAGGGCGTCCAGATCACCGACCGCGTGATGGGCGTCGACCTGCTCACGGATGTGGTCGATCGCGGTCTGGGCGTCCTTCGCCGACAGGTCGGTGGTCTTCACTCGCTTCTCGAGGAGGCCGATCTCGACAACCAGGCCCTCGTACTTGCGCTCGAAATAGGCCAGCGCCTCTTCAGGAGTGCCTGCCTGCCAAGAGCCGACAACCTGCTCGCCGTCGGCCGTACGCACGTACACGGTCCCCGTCTCGTCGACGCGGCCCCACGGGTCGCTGCTCACAGCGCCTCCTCCACATGATGCCTGCGAGGGGCTTGTGCTCCCCCGGGCATCGTCCACAGTTTCGTCACGGCCAACATAGGCGACCGGCGGGTTGCCTGTCCGCATCCCGCGCGACCGAAATTTCGCAGTTGGGGGTCAGGATTTCGTGACGGTTGCCTTGTTGATCACGACCGTCGCGTTGGGGGCGGTGTTCCCGGTCGTGGGATCCGCGGGCTGGGCTCCGGCGGCCGCGATCTTCTTCAGGACCTTCATGCCCGCCTCGGACACCGTGCCGAACGGTGTGTAGTCGGCCGGCAGTTGACTGTCCTGGTAGACGAGGAAGAACTGGCTGCCTCCGGTGTTGCGCCCCTCCTTGGTCTGGGCGTTGTACTGGTTGGCCATCGCGACCGTGCCCGCGGGGTACACCCCGCCCTTGAGGCTCTTGTCCTTGAGGTTCTCGTCCGGGATGGTGTAGCCCGGCCCGCCCATCCCGGTGCCCTGGGGGTCGCCGCACTGCAGCACATAGATGCCGGCGTCGGTCAGCCGGTGGCACTTGGAGTGGTCGAGGTAGCCCTTTCCGGCCAGGAAGGCGAACGAGTTCACGGTGTGCGGCGCGGCCGACGCCTTGAGGTCGATGTCTATGTCACCGCACGTCGTCGCGAGCTTCATCGTGTACTTGGCCGACTTGTCGATGGTGAGCGCCGGCTCCTTCTTCCAGGTCGTCGTCGGGACCTTGCCCTCGGCGGGCTTCTCGCACGGGTCCGGGGCCTTGCTGGTCGGGCTCGCGCTCGGCGTGACCTCCGCGCCCGCGTTCTCCTTGCTGTCGCCGCCCTTGAGGACATCCGTCGTGGTCAGCGCGAGAATGGCGATGATCACAACTCCGAGCGATGCCGCGATCACCGAGTTGCGCGTGCGCGCCTTGCGTCGGGCGGACGTACGCCGCTCCTGCTGCCGCAAGAACTTCTCCCGGGCGAGCTGACGCCGCCGCTGTTCCTGGCTGACCACCGGGTTCTCTCCTCATGCGTCGTAAGTGTCGACCGGTACGCGTGTGTTCATTGAGCCGACCGCCTGCGTGTGCCCCGTACCGTATATGGGTTCGCTGAGGAATCGGCAGCGCCGGTAGGCTCTGACGTCAGGCGGAGCCCGCCGACAAACCACTCGTGTCGATACAAACGAAGGACGATCGTGCTCATTGCCGGGTTCCCCGCCGGGGCCTGGGGGACGAACTGTTATCTCGTCGCCCCCGCCGCCGGTGAGGAGTGCGTGATCATCGACCCGGGCCACGAGGCGGCCCCTGGAGTCGAGGAAACGCTGAAGAAGCATCGGCTCAAGCCCGTCGCCGTCGTCCTCACCCACGGCCACATCGACCACGTGGCCTCGGTCGTCCCCGTGTGCGGTGCGCACGACGTACCGGCCTGGATCCACCCCGAGGACCGGTACATGATGAGCGACCCCGAGAAGGCGCTCGGCCGTTCCATCGGCATGCAGCTGATGGGCGAGCTGACCATCGGGGAGCCGGACGACGTCAAGGAGCTGACGGACGGCGCGAAGCTGGAGCTGGCGGGGATGGAGCTCTCCGTCGCGCACGCGCCGGGCCATACCAAGGGGTCGGTGACCTTCGATATGCCCGAGGCGGCGGACATCCCGCCGATCATGTTCTCGGGCGACCTGCTGTTCGCCGGCTCCATCGGACGCACCGACATGCCCGGCGGCGACATGGCCGAGATGCTCGACTCGCTGGCACGCGTGTGCCTGCCGCTCGACGACTCGACCGTGGTGCTGTCCGGCCACGGCCCCCAGACGACCATCGGCCAGGAGCGCGCCACCAACCCCTATCTGCGGCAGGTGGCCGCCGGCCTGGGAGCCCAGGAAGCTCCCCGACGAGGAATGTGACGAGACCTTCCGTGAGCACCTTCAAGGCCCCCAAGGGCACGTACGACCTGATCCCGCCGGACTCCGCCAAGTACCTGGCCGTCCGAGAGGCGATCGCCGCCCCCCTGCGCAACTCCGGCTACGGCTACATCGAGACGCCCGGCTTCGAGAGCGTCGAGCTGTTCGCGCGCGGTGTCGGTGAGTCCACCGACATCGTGACCAAGGAGATGTACGCCTTCGAGACCAAGGGCGGCGACCGGCTCGCCCTGCGCCCCGAGGGCACGGCCTCGGTCCTGCGCGCGGCTCTGGAGGCCAACCTGCACAAGGCGGGCAACCTCCCCGTCAAGCTCTGGTACTCCGGCTCCTACTACCGTTACGAGCGCCCCCAGAAGGGCCGCTACAGGCACTTCTCCCAGGTCGGCGCGGAGGCGATCGGCGCCGAGGACCCGGCGCTGGACGCCGAGCTGATCATCCTGGCCGACCAGGCCTACCGCTCGCTGGGCCTCAGGAACTTCCGGATCCTGCTCAACAGCCTCGGCGACAAGGAGTGCCGCCCGGTGTACCGCGCCGCGCTGCAGGACTTCCTGCGCGGCCTGGACATCGACGAGGACACGCGGGCCCGCGCCGAGATCAACCCGCTGCGCGTCCTGGACGACAAGCGGGAGGCCGTCCAGAAGCAGCTCGGGGACGCCCCGCTGCTGCGCGACTACCTGTGCGACGCCTGCAAGGCGTACCACGAGGAGGTCCGCGAGCTGATCACCGCAGCCGGCGTCGCCTTCGAGGACGACCCGAAGCTGGTCCGTGGCCTGGACTACTACACGCGCACGACCTTCGAGTTCGTCCACGACGGTCTGGGCTCCCAGTCCGCGGTGGGCGGCGGCGGCCGCTACGACGGGCTGTCCGAGATGATCGGCGGCCCCGCGCTGCCGTCCGTCGGCTGGGCCCTCGGCGTCGACCGCACGGTCCTCGCCCTGGAGGCGGAGGGCGTGGAGCTCGAACTCCCCTCCACGACCAGCGTGTTCGCGGTGCCGCTCGGCGAGGAGGCCCGCCGGGTGCTGTTCGCCAAGGTCACCGAGCTGCGCAAGGTCGGTATCGCGGCGGACTTCTCCTACGGCGCCAAGGGCCTCAAGGGCGCCATGAAGAACGCCAACCGCAGCGGCGCCCGCTACACGGTCGTCGCCGGTGAGCGGGACCTCGCCGAGGGCGTCGTACAGCTCAAGGACATGGAGTCCGGCGAGCAGTCGGCGATCGGCGTCAACGAGATCGTGGCGGAGCTGGAAGCCCGTTTGGGCTGATTCCGCGAACAGGGCGGGGACCGAATGGTCCCCGCCCTGTCTGTTTCATCAGTGTCCTGAACTGAGCACCTCTACTTGATCGCGCGTATTTCCTTATACGCAGCGAACGGTGGGCACACGTGCGTGTACGGCACAATGTGCCCTGTCCGGAGAAACTCCAAGTCTCAAGTGACGGAATCGGCGTGATGAGCAAGACGACAGTCAAAGACGTCTCCACCGAGCCCGAGTCGGAGCCTGCGGAGGCGGCACCGCGCGCGGTGGGCGGAAGCCGTGCCCTCGCCCTGATGCTGGTGATCACCGGCGCGGCGGGGCTGCTTGCCGCGTGGGTCATCACGATCGACAAGTTCAAGCTGCTCGAGGCCAAGGTCGAAGGGAAGACGTTCACCCCGGGCTGCAGCCTGAACCCCGTCGTGTCCTGCGGCAGCGTCATGGAGAGCAAGCAGGCCGCCGTCTTCGGGTTCCCCAACCCGATGCTCGGCCTGGTCGCCTACGGCATCGTCATCGGCGTCGGCATGAGCCTGCTCGCCCGCGCCCGCTTCCCGCGCTGGTACTGGCTCACCTTCAACGCCGGCACCCTGTTCGGCGTGGTCTTCTGCGCCTGGCTGATGTACCAGTCGCTGTACAACATCAACGCCCTGTGCCTGTGGTGCTCGCTGGCCTGGGTCGCGACGATCATCATGTTCTGGTACGTGACGTCGTTCAACGTCCGCAATGGCTTCCTGCCCGCGCCGAACTGGCTCAAGGGTTTCTTCGGCGAGTTCACCTGGGTCATGCCCGTGCTGCACATCGGCATCATCGGCATGCTGATCCTGACCCGCTGGTGGGATTTCTGGACCGGCTGACCTCACGGCCCGCGTTGTCAGTGCGGTGATTTAGGGTTCTTGACGTGGAGCCCGACCTGTTCACCGCCGCCGCAGAAGAACGCCAGGAGAAGGACCCCGCGGGGAGTCCCCTGGCGGTGCGCATGCGCCCGCGCACCCTGGACGAGGTCGTGGGCCAGCAGCATCTGCTGAAACCGGGCTCGCCGCTGCGCCGGCTCGTCGGCGAATCCGGCGGCGGCCCCGCCGGACCGTCCTCGGTGATCCTCTGGGGCCCGCCCGGCACCGGCAAGACCACCCTCGCGTACGTCGTCTCCAAGGCCACCAACAAGCGTTTCGTGGAGCTCTCCGCGATCACCGCCGGCGTCAAGGAGGTCCGCGCGGTCATCGACGGCGCCCGCCGCGCCACCGGCGGCTTCGGCAAGGAGACCGTCCTCTTCCTCGACGAGATCCACCGCTTCAGCAAGGCCCAGCAGGACTCCCTCCTCCCGGCCGTCGAGAACCGCTGGGTGACCCTGATCGCGGCGACCACCGAGAACCCGTACTTCTCGATCATCTCCCCCCTGCTGTCCCGCTCCCTCCTGCTCACCCTCGAACCCCTCACCGACGACGACATCAGAGGCCTCCTGCGGCGGGCGCAGAGCGACGAGCGCGGCCTGAAGGACGCCGTCGCCCTGCCCGAGGACACCGAGGAGCACCTGCTGCGCATCGCGGGCGGCGACGCCCGCCGGGCGCTCACCGCCCTGGAGGCCGCCGCGGGGGCCGCCCTGGACCAGGGCGAGAGCGAGATCAGCCTCCAGACGCTGGAGCAGACCGTCGACCGCGCCGCGGTGAAGTACGACCGCGACGGCGACCAGCACTACGACGTGGCCAGCGCCCTCATCAAGTCCATCCGAGGCTCCGACGTCGACGCCGCCCTGCACTATCTGGCCCGGATGATCGAGGCCGGCGAGGACCCGCGCTTCATCGCCCGCCGTCTGATGATCTCCGCCAGCGAGGACATCGGCCTCGCCGACCCGAACGCCCTGCCCATGGCCGTCGCCGCCGCCCAGGCCGTCGCCATGATCGGCTTCCCCGAGGCCGCCCTCACCCTCAGCCACGCCACCATCGCCCTCGCGCTGGCCCCCAAGTCCAACTCCGCGACGACGGCGATCGGCGCCGCCATGGACGACGTACGCAAGGGGATGGCGGGACCCGTGCCGCCGCATCTCAGAGACGGCCACTACAAGGGCGCCGCCAAGCTCGGGCACGCGCAGGGGTACGTGTATCCGCACGACCTGTCCGAGGGCATCGCCGAGCAGCAGTACGCCCCGGACGCCCTCAAGGACCGCGAGTACTACGCGCCGACCCGGCACGGAGCCGAGGCGCGGTACGCGGACGCCGTGGAGTGGACCAGGAAGCACCTCGGTCGCAAGCGGTCCTGAGCAGCCTGTAGAATTCGTCGAAGTGCTGTGTCCCGTGCAGTCAGATCGGGACGGTCAGCCGGAACCCCCAGGGGTTCCAGGAGCGTCGCGCACCGTTCGAATGGTGTCGCGGGCAGCCCACCACCATCCGTCGCACGACGGGACCGGTCGGTGGGCCACTCGCGTGCTGCACGTATGTGCCCAGACCAGGGGAGCGGCTGCCCACCCCGTCCGCAAGGACGAGGAGGGTTTCCCCGGCTGCGGATGCGACCTCCCTCAACACTCTGACAAGCCGAACACCAAGAAATGAGAGATCGTGGCGAACCAGTCCCGCCCCAAGGTCAAGAAGTCGCGTGCCCTCGGCATCGCGCTGACCCCGAAGGCCGTCAAGTACTTCGAGGCCCGTCCCTACCCGCCGGGTGAGCACGGCCGTGGCCGCAAGCAGAACTCGGACTACAAGGTCCGTCTGCTGGAGAAGCAGCGTCTGCGTGCGCAGTACGACGTGTCCGAGCGTCAGCTCGTCCGCGCCTACGAGCGTGCCTCCAAGGTTCAGGGCAAGACCGGTGAGGCCCTGATCATCGAGCTCGAGCGTCGTCTCGACGCCCTGGTCCTGCGTTCGGGCATCGCCCGCACCATCTACCAGGCCCGTCAGATGGTCGTTCACGGCCACATCGAGGTCAACGGCGGCAAGGTCGACAAGCCGTCGTTCCGCGTCCGTCCCGACGACGTCGTGATGGTCCGCGAGCGCAGCCGCGAGAAGACCCTCTTCTCCATCGCCCGCGAGGGCGGCTTCGCCCCCGACGGTGAGACCCCGCGCTACCTCCAGGTGAACCTCAAGGCCCTGGCGTTCCGCCTGGACCGTGAGCCGAACCGCAAGGAGATCCCGGTGATCTGCGACGAGCAGCTCGTCGTCGAGTACTACGCCCGTTGATCCTTCAGCGGCCGTAGGACACCTGCGCCTCAGCCCGTCGTCTCCCCGCCCTTGCGGGTGGGGGAGGCGGCGGGCTTTCGCATGCCCAGGGTCGCCTGCGTATGCCGGACCGGGCCCCGGGGCGAAGGCAGGGCATCGACGGGCCGCTGCCCCAGCGCCCTGCGCACCGCCGCCTCCCGGTCCAGTTCCGTCCCCCGCCGTGAGCACTCCTCGTACCCCTCGTCGCCCAGCCGCTCCCGCGCCGCCGTCTCGCACAGCTCGTGCGGGGCGTTGAAACAGGCCGAGCCGAACAGCGGCAGCCCCACGGACGGCCACATTCCGCCCGCCGCGCCCTGGAGAACCGCGGCCTCCGCGGCATCGCCCTCCGCGCCCGTGACCAGGGCCAGCAGCTCCACGGCCAGCACCGAACCGAGCAGGTCGTGGAAGGAGTGGGCGGCGGCCAGGCAGTCGGCGAGCAGCGCGCGGGCGCCGGTCAGGTCGCCGTCGGCCCAGGCGGCGTACGCCAGGACATACAGCGCGTAGGAGCGCGCCCAGCGCTCGCCGTGGTCCTCGCACACCCGGCGGACGTCCTCGCAGAGCCGCACCGCGTCCGGTAGATCGCCCTGGAACGCCCGCGTCATCGCCAGCTCGACCTGGCCCATCAGCACATTGCTGTTGAGCTCACCGATCTCCTGATAGCGGCCGAGCGCCGAGCCCAGCAGCGTCTCCGCGCGCTCCATGTCGTCCGACACCAGCGCCAGACAGCCCAAGCGGTGCTCGGCGTACGCCACCGCCGTGGGGTCGCCGGCCCGCTCCGCTTCCTCCCGGCACTCATGCAGCGCCCCGAGGGCCGGTACCGCGTCGCCCTGCAGGATCGCCACATAGCCGAGCACCCACAGCGCCTTCAGCCGCGACCGCTCACGCCCGGAGTCCAGCGCCACGGCCTGCTCCAGCCAGTGCCGCCCCTCCGACAGCCGGCCGCAGCCGACCCAGTAGAACCACAGGGAACCCGCGAGATAGTGGCCCAGATGCGCCTCGTCCGGCTCGCCCAGGCAGTACTCCAGGGCACAGCGCAGATTCGGCAGCTCCGCCTCGACACGGGCGGCCACCTCGCCCTGCCGCGGCGAGAACCACTCCAGCTCGCACCAGGTCGTCAGCCCCAGATACCAGTCCCGGTGTCGACGCCGCAGCCGGGCCGCGTCCCCCATCGCCGTCAGCCACTCGGCACCGTAGGCCCGGATCGTGTCCAGCATGCGATAGCGCACGCCGGCCTCGGTCTCCTCGCGCGCGAGCACCGACTGCGCGAGCAGCTCCGAGAGCACATCGAGGACGTCATCGGCGTGCAGGCCCTGGCCGGCGCACACGTATTCCACCGCGTCCAGGTCGAACCGGCCCGCGAACACCGACAGCCGCGCCCACAGCAACCGCTCCTCGGGCGTGCACAGTTCATGGCTCCAGCCGACGGCCGTACGCAGCGTCCGATGCCGCTCGGGACCGTCCCGCCCGCCGCCGGTCAGCAGCCGGAACCGGTCGGCGAGCCGCTCCAGCACCTGCCCCGGAGACAGCGTCCGCAGCCGCCCCGCGGCCAGCTCGATGGCCAGCGGGATCCCGTCCATACGCCGGCACAACTCCCGTACGTCCGCCTCGTCCCGCACCGCCACCCCGTGCTGTGCCGCCCGCGCCACGAGCAGCTCCACGGCGTCGTCCTCGCCCAGCGGCGCCAGCGGTGACAGGAGCTCGCCCGCCACGTCCAGCGGCCTGCGCCCCACGGCGAGCACCGTCAGGCCCGGCACCCGGCGCAGCAGATCCGTCACCAGCTCCGCGCAGGCGTCCACCAGGTGCTCGAAACCGTCCAGGATCAACAGGAGTTCACGCCCGGCGAGGTGCGCGAGCAGCGTCTCGCGGGGCAGCCGTGTCGTGTGATCCGTCAGCCCGAGCGCCTCCACGACCGCGTAGTCGACGAACTCCGGATCGCGCACCGGCGTCAGCTCCACATGCCACACCCCGTCGCGCGGAGCACACCGCGAGGCCGCGTGCGCCGCCAGCCGTGACTTGCCGACGCCGCCGGCCCCGGTCACCGTGACCAGCCGTGCGTCGGTGAGCGCCCCGGTCAGCTCGCCGAGTTCGGCCGAACGGCCGACGAACGTGCTGAGTTCCAGGGGCAGATTGCCGGAGTCGGGGGAGTGGGGGCGCCGTTGATCCCGCATGGAATACGGAGCGTACTGAAGCGTGTTCGGTCCGTACAATCGCTTCTCGCGACCCGGCCTCGCCCGAGCGGTAATCCGGTGCAGAGCGACGCCCCCGGCGCGATAGGCTCGGTGCACGACTTTTTCGATGTAGACCGATGCAGAGGCACGTTTCAGGGAGCGGGTGCACACAGTGTCCGGTGGAGAGGTTGCCGGGATCCTGGTGGCCGTCTTCTGGGCGATCCTGGTCTCCTTCCTCGCCGTCGCGCTGGCGAGGCTGGCCCAGACGCTCAAGGCGACCACCAAGCTCGTCGCGGACGTGACCGACCAGGCCGTCCCGCTCCTGGCAGAGGCGTCCACGGCGGTGCGCTCCGCGCAGACCCAGATCGACCGCGTCGACGCGATCGCCTCCGACGTCCAGGAGGTCACGTCGAACGCCTCCGCGCTGTCGACCACCGTCGCCTCCACCTTCGGCGGCCCCCTGGTCAAGGTCGCGGCCTTCGGCTACGGCGTCCGCCGCGCCCTCGGCGGCCGCAAGGACGACGCGCCCGCGAAGGCACCCCGGCGTAACGTGATCGTGGGCCGCACGGTCCCCGCCGCACGACGCAAGCGGAAGTAAGGACTGAGACCGAGCGATGTTCCGTCGTACGTTCTGGTTCACCACGGGCGTCGCCGCCGGTGTGTGGGCCACCACCAAGGTCAACCGCAAGCTGAGGCAGCTGACCCCGGAGAGCCTCGCCGCGACCGCGGCGAACAAGGCCTTGGAGACCGGTCACCGCCTCAAGGACCGCGCGGTGGGCTTCGCGCTCGACGTCCGCGACGGCATGGCCCAGCGGGAGGCCGAGCTGGAGGACGCGCTCGGGATCGAGGACAACCCCGAACTCCCCGCGCCCCGGCGGTACACCGCCATCGAGAACAACCGCAGCAACCCGAAGTACATCGAGGACTCGACGTACTCGTACAACCGGAATGAGGACCACTGATGGAGTCGGCTGAGATTCGCCGCCGCTGGCTGAGCTTCTTCGAGGAGCGCGGGCACACCGTCGTCCCTTCGGCGTCGCTCATCGCGGACGACCCGACTCTGCTCCTCGTCCCCGCCGGCATGGTGCCCTTCAAGCCCTACTTCCTGGGCGAGGTCAAGCCGCCCTTCGACCGCGCCACCAGCGTCCAGAAGTGCGTGCGCACCCCGGACATCGAAGAGGTCGGCAAGACCACCCGGCACGGCACCTTCTTCCAGATGTGCGGCAACTTCTCCTTCGGCGACTACTTCAAGGAAGGCGCCATCAAGTACGCCTGGGAGCTGCTCACCAGCCCCCAGGACAAGGGCGGTTACGGCCTGGAGCCGGAGAAGCTCTGGATCACCGTCTACAAGGACGACGACGAGGCCGAGCGCATCTGGCACGAGGTCGTCGGCGTGCCGAAGGAGCGCATCCAGCGGCTCGGCATGAAGGACAACTACTGGTCCATGGGCGTACCTGGACCGTGTGGTCCCTGTTCCGAGATCAACTACGACCGCGGCCCGGAGTTCGGCGTCGAGGGCGGCCCCGCCGTCAACGACGAGCGGTACGTGGAGATCTGGAACCTCGTCTTCATGCAGTACGAGCGCGGCGAGGGCATCGGCAAGGACAACTTCGAGATCCTCGGCGAGCTCCCGAGCAAGAACATCGACACGGGCCTCGGCCTGGAGCGACTCGCCATGATTCTGCAGGGCGTGCAGAACATGTACGAGATCGACACCTCCATGGCCGTCATCAAGAAGGCCACCGAGCTGACCGGTGTCGCCTACGGCGACGCCCATGGCTCGGACGTCTCCCTGCGCGTGGTCACCGACCACATGCGTACGTCCGTGATGCTCATCGGCGACGGCGTCACCCCCGGCAATGAGGGCCGCGGATACGTGCTGCGTCGCATCATGCGCCGCGCCATCCGCAACATGCGTCTGCTCGGCGCCACCGGCCCGGTCGTCAAGGACCTCATCGACGTCGTCATCGGCATGATGGGCCAGCAGTACCCGGAGCTGATCACCGACCGCGAGCGCATCGAGAAGGTCGCCGTCGCCGAGGAGAACGCCTTCCTCAAGACGCTGAAGGCCGGCACCAACATCCTCGACACGGCCGTCTCCGACACCAAGGCCTCGGGCTCCACCGTGCTGGCCGGCGACAAGGCCTTCCTGCTCCACGACACCTGGGGCTTCCCGATCGACCTCACCCTGGAGATGGCCGCCGAGCAGGGCCTCTCCGTGGACGAGGACGGCTTCCGGCGCCTGATGAAGGAGCAGCGGGAGCGGGCCAAGGCCGACGCCCAGGCCAAGAAGACCGGCCACGCCGGCGCCGGCGCCTACCGGGAGATCGCCGACAAGGTCGGCGCGACCGAGTTCATCGGCTACGGCGACACGGAGGGCGAGTCCACGATCGTCGGCATCCTCGTCGACGGCGCCTCCTCCCCGGCCGCCACCGAGGGCGACGAGGTCGAGATCGTCCTCGACCGCACCCCGTTCTACGCCGAGGGCGGCGGCCAGATCGGCGACACCGGCCGCATCAAGGTCGACACCGGTGCCGTGATCGAGATCCGCGACTGCCAGAAGCCGGTCCCGGGGGTCTACGTCCACAAGGGTGTCGTCCAGGTCGGCGAGGTGACGGTCGGTGCCAAGGCCCACGCCTCCATCGACTCGTTCCGCCGCAGGGCCATCGCCCGCGCCCACTCGGCCACCCACCTCACCCACCAGGCCCTGCGTGACGCCCTCGGTCCGACGGCCGCCCAGGCCGGTTCCGAGAACCAGCCCGGCCGCTTCCGCTTCGACTTCGGTTCGCCGTCCGCCGTTCCTACGGCCGTGATGACCGACGTCGAGCAGAAGATCAACGAGGTGCTCGCCCGGGACCTCGATGTGCACGCCGAGGTCATGGGCATCGACGAGGCCAAGAAGCAGGGCGCCATCGCCGAGTTCGGCGAGAAGTACGGCGAGCGGGTCCGGGTCGTGACCATCGGCGACTTCTCCAAGGAGCTGTGCGGTGGCACGCATGTGCACAACACCGCCCAGCTCGGCCTGGTGAAGCTGCTGGGCGAGTCGTCCATCGGCTCGGGTGTGCGCCGTATCGAGGCCCTGGTCGGTGTGGACGCCTACAACTTCCTCGCCCGCGAGCACACGGTCGTCGCCCAGCTCCAGGAGCTGATCAAGGGCCGTCCGGAGGAGCTCCCGGAGAAGGTCTCCGCCATGCTCGGCAAGCTGAAGGACGCCGAGAAGGAGATCGAGAAGTTCCGCGCCGAGAAGGTGCTCCAGGCCGCCGCCGGTCTCGCCGAGTCCGCCAAGGACGTGCGCGGCATCGCCGTCGTCACCGGTCAGGTCCCGGACGGCACCACGCCGGACGATCTGCGCAAGCTGGTCCTCGATGTGCGCGGCCGTATCCAGGGCGGACGTGCCGCCGTGGTCGCGCTGTTCACCGTTGCCAACGGCAAGCCGCTGACGGTCATCGCCACCAACGAGGCCGCTCGTGAGCGCGGTCTCAAGGCCGGTGACCTGGTCCGCACCGCCGCCAAGACGCTCGGCGGCGGCGGTGGCGGCAAGCCGGACGTCGCCCAGGGCGGCGGTCAGAACCCGGCCGCCATCGGTGACGCCGTCGACGCTGTCGAACGGCTCGTGACGGAAACGGCCAAGTGAGCGAAGACACACACGCAGGTGGCGACGGCCGGGGCATGCGCCGCGGCCGTCGCCTCGCGATCGACGTCGGCGACGCCCGTATCGGCGTCGCCTCGTGCGACCCGGACGGGATCCTCGCCACCCCGGTGGAGACCGTCCCGGGGCGGGACGTTCCCGCAGCTCACCGCCGCCTCAAGCAACTCGTCGAGGAGTACGAGCCGATCGAGGTCGTCGTCGGTCTGCCCCGCTCCCTCAAGGGCGGCGAGGGCCCGGCCGCCGTCAAGGTCAGGGGCTTCGCGCAGGAACTGGCCCGCATGATCTCGCCCGTTCCGGTCAGGCTCGTGGACGAGCGGATGACGACCGTGACGGCCAGTCAGGGGCTGCGCGCCTCGGGCGTGAAGTCGAAGAAGGGCCGGTCGGTCATCGACCAGGCAGCCGCTGTGATCATCTTGCAGCAGGCGCTGGAATCCGAACGGGTGTCAGGTAAAGCTCCCGGCGAGAGCGTCGAAGTGGTTATCTGATCGCGATACGGTAACGTTCCGCGCGATGCGCCGGTGTTCGAACAGCTGGCGCACAAAGAGAGGCGGGACGGGAGCCGGATCTTCAGCAGCCGCGCGACCGCCGCCTCGCGGCTCTAGGGGATCGATGACTGAGTATGGCCGGGGCCCAGGCTCCGAACCGTGGCATCCGGAGGACCCGTTGTACGGGGACGGCGGATGGGAAGGGCAGCAGGCCCACGCGGGCCAGCCTGCCTACGGCGGCCAGCCGCAGCAGTATCCGCAGCAGCCGCAGCAGCCGCAGCAGTACGGCGACTGGGGCAACGGTCAGCAGGACGCATACGGTCAGGCGCAGCAGCAGTACCAGCAGCAGGGTCACCCGCAGCAGTACCCGTCCCAGTACGGCCAGCAGCAGTACCCCGGCCAGCCGCAGCAGTCGTACGACAACAACGGCTGGGCCACCGGCTCCCATCCGCAGGCCCAGTACCCCGACCCCGGCGACCCCTACGGACAGCAGGCCGCGGCCTACGGCGGTGAGCACGCCGACTACTACGGCACGCCCGACGCCTACCCGCCGCCCGAGCCGCCGAGCCGGCGGCAGGCCGAGGCGGAGCCGCCCCAGACGGACTGGGATCCCGGCCCTGACCAGGGCGAACACGCGTTCTTCGCCGGTGGCGACGATGATGACTCCGATGACGACGAGAGCGGTCGGGGGCCCGGTGACCGCCGGGGCCGAGGCGACAAGCCCAAGAAACGCCGCAGCGGCTGCGCCTGTCTGGTGATCGCGCTGGTGTTCGCCGGAGGCGTGGGCGGTGTCGGATATTTCGGGTACCAGTTCTACCAGGATCGTTTCGGCGCAGCGCCGGACTACGCCGGGGACGGTACGAGCGAGTCGGTGACCGTCGAGATCCCCAAGGGCGCGCCCGGATCCGAGATCGGTCGGCGACTGAAGGCGGCCGGCGTCGTGAAAAGTGTCGACGCCTTCGTCGTCGCCCAGCAGCAGAACGCCGACGGTGACACGATCCAGGCGGGTGCCTATCTGCTGAAGAAGCAGATGTCCGCCGCGAGCGCCGTCGAAATGATGCTCGACCCGAAGAGCCAGAACAATGTCCAGGTCAAGCCGGGCGAGCGCAATCTCGCCGTCTACAAGGCCATCGACGCGAAACTCGAATTGTCGTCTGGCACCACCAAGAAGATCGCCAAGGAGAAATACAAGACCCTCGGACTTCCGAAGTGGGCGAACGACAACAGCGAGATCAAGGACCCGCTGGAGGGCTTCCTCTATCCGGGCACCTATCCCGCGGCCAAGGGTATGAAGCCGGACGCGGTCCTGAAGGCGATGGTGACCCAGGCCGCCGAGAAGTACGACTCGCTGGGCCTCGAGGCCAAGGCCAAGACGCTCAAGCTGGACGGTCCGTTGCAGGTCATCACGGTCGCGAGCCTCGTCCAGGCCGAGGGCAAGACCGATGACGACTACCGGAAGATGGCCGAGGTCGTGTACAACCGCCTCGACCGCGCGAACCCCGAGACCTACGGTGCCCTGCAGTTCGACTCGACCTTCAATTACCTGAAGGGCCAGAGCAATATCGACATCAGTGAGTCGGAGATCAAGAGCAACCCGGACCCGTACAACACGTACTACCACAAGGGTCTGCCGCCCGGCCCGATCGGAAACCCGGGGGACGGCGCGATGAAGGGGACGCTGAACCCGACTGACGAGGGCTGGTACTACTTCGTGGCGACCGACGGTGTGAACAAGACCGAATTCGCCAAGACGCACGATGAATTCCTCAGGCTCAAGGACAAGTTCAATGAGAGCAGGGGCAACTGACGCCCGCCGGGCGGCCGTTCTCGGCAAGCCCATCGCCCACTCCCTCTCCCCGGTGCTGCACCGCGCCGCCTACGACGAACTCGGGCTGACGGACTGGTCGTACGACCGGTTCGAGATCGACGAGGCGGCGTTGCCCGGATTCATGGCAGAACTCGGGCCGGAGTGGGCGGGGTTGTCGCTGACCATGCCGCTCAAGCGTGCCGTCATCCCGCTGCTGGACGAGATCAGCGAGACGGCGTCCTCGGTCGAGGCCGTCAACACAGTCATCCGTACCGAGGACGGCCGCCGCGTCGGCGACAACACCGACATCCCCGGCATGGTCGCCGCGCTGCGCGAACGCGGTATCGAGCAGGTCGGCTCGGCCGCGATCCTCGGCGCCGGCGCCACCGCCTCCTCCGCGCTCGCCGCCCTCGCACGCATCTGCACCGGCGAGGTCGTGGCGTACGTCCGCAGCGAGGCGCGGGCCGCCGAGATGCGGCAGTGGGGCGAACGGCTCGACGTCGACGTCCGCACGGCGGACTGGGCCGACGCCGACCGGGCGCTGCGCGCGCCGCTGGTGATCGCGACCACCCCGGCCGGTACGACGGACGCCCTCGCCGCCGGCGTACCGGAACGCCCCGCCACCCTGTTCGACGTGCTCTACGACCCGTGGCCCACCGCCCTCGCGGCCCGCTGGTCCATGTTCGGCGGAGCCGTCGTCAGCGGACTCGATCTGCTGGTGCATCAGGCGGTGCTCCAGGTGGAGCAGATGACCGGGCGCCCGGCACCCCTGGAGGCGATGCGAAAAGCGGGAGAGCGGGCTCTCGCCAACCGCTAAGATCCGCTGAGTTCCGCAGGGGGCGGAATGGATCTGGGGGGAGTAAGAACGTGTCCACTGGTGTGCCGCTGGCGTCCGGCAAGAGCGAGATATTCGAGGTCATCCTTCAGTTCATGCCGGACTGGATCCAGATCCCGGTGCTGGTCCTGATCGTGCTCCTCGTCGTCGGGTCGTGGGTCTTCAAGCTGAAGCGCAAGATCGACCGGCGGCGCGCCGCGCGCCAGGGCGGCACCGTCCAGCCGGCCGCGCAGCACGGACAGGGGCAGGGCGCCGATTACCTGGGCCAGTACGCCCCGCAGCAGCAGTCTCAGCGGCCGAGCGGCGCCGATTACCTCGGCGCGTACGCTCCGCAGCAGCCCCAGGGCAACGGCCAGGCCTGAGTCCGGTTCCGTCCGTCTGGTGGACCGGCGGCCGGGGTCCGGTGCCGGACGTGGGAGGATCGAAGGTGGCGGGCCGGGGCCGCGCACCTGGTCGCGCCGTCGACGTACGCGAGGACGCGCGTACGCAGGGCAGTACCAGGGCGCGAGCACTGAGGAGCACCGTTGAGCAGGTTGCGCTGGCTGACCGCGGGGGAGTCCCACGGTCCCGCACTCGTGGCGACGCTGGAGGGCCTTCCCGCCGGCGTGCCGATCACCACGGAGATGGTGGCGGACCACCTGGCCCGGCGCCGGCTCGGCTATGGACGCGGTGCGCGCATGAAGTTCGAGCGCGACGAGGTCACCTTCATCGGCGGCGTCCGGCACGGCCTCACCCTCGGCTCCCCGGTCGCGATCATGGTGGGCAACACCGAGTGGCCCAAGTGGGACCAGGTCATGGCGGCCGACCCGGTCGACCCGGAGATCCTCGCCGGCCTCGCCCGCAACGCCCCGCTGACCCGCCCCCGCCCCGGCCACGCCGACCTCGCGGGCATGCAGAAATACGGCTTCGACGAGGCCCGGCCGATCCTGGAGCGCGCCTCGGCCCGTGAGACCGCCGCCCGCGTGGCGCTGGGCGCGGTGGCCCGGTCGTACATCAAGGAGACGGCCGGCATCGAGATCGTCAGCCATGTCGTCGAGCTGTGCTCCGTGAAGGCCCCGCAGGGTGTGTACCCGACGCCGGCCGACGTCGAGAAGCTCGACGCCGACCCGCTTCGCTGCCTCGACGCCGACGCGTCGAAGGCGATGGTCGCGGAGGTCGACCAGGCCCACAAGGACGGCGACACCCTCGGCGGTGTGGTCGAGATCCTGGCCTACGGCGTGCCCGTCGGCCTCGGCTCGCACGTCCACTGGGACCGCAAGCTGGACGCCCGCCTCGCCGGCGCGCTCATGGGCATCCAGGCCATCAAGGGCGTCGAGCTCGGCGACGGCTTCGAGCTTGCCCGCGTCCCCGGCTCCAAGGCGCACGACGAGATCGTGAACACGCCCGAGGGCATCCGCCGCGTCTCCGGCCGCTCCGGCGGCACCGAGGGCGGCCTGACCACCGGCGAGCTGCTGCGGGTGCGGGCCGCGATGAAGCCGATCGCGACCGTGCCGAGGGCCCTGCAGACGGTCGACGTCACGACCGGTGAGGCCACGCAGGCCCACCACCAGCGCTCCGACGTCTCCGCGGTGCCGGCCGCCGGCATCGTCGCCGAGGCCATGGTGGCGCTCGTCCTCGCGGACGCGGTCGCGGAGAAGTTCGGCGGCGACTCGGTGACCGAGACCCGCCGCAACGTCCGGTCGTACCTCGACAACCTCTCGATCCGATGAGCGCAGCGCCTGTGGTGGTGCTGGTCGGGCCGATGGGTGTCGGCAAGTCCACGGTCGGGCAGCAGCTCGCCGAGCGCCTCGGCGTCGGCTACCGGGACACCGACGACGATATCGTCACCGAGCAGGGCCGCACCATCGCCGAGATCTTCGTCGACGAGGGCGAGCCCGCCTTCCGCGCCATCGAGAAGCGGGCCGTGCACCGGGCGCTCGCCGAGCACGACGGTGTCCTGGCCCTCGGCGGCGGCTCGATCCTGGACGAGGACACGCGCGCGTTGCTCGCCGGGCAGCGCGTCGTCTACCTCTCGATGGACGTCGAGGAGGCGGTCAAGCGCACCGGCCTGAACGCCGCCCGCCCGCTGCTGGCGGTCAACCCGCGCAAGCAGTGGCGGGAACTGATGGAGGCCCGCCGCCATCTCTACGAAGGGGTCGCCACGGCGGTCGTCGCCACCGACGGCCGTACGCCCGAAGAAGTGACCCAAGCCGCCCTGGACGCACTGGAGTTGAAGGACGCATGACCGAGGCAGTGACGCGGATTCAGGTCGGCGGCACGGCGGGCAGTGACCCGTACGAGGTCCTGGTGGGCCGTCAGCTCCTGGGCGAGCTGGGCGGGCTGATCGGCGCTCGCACCAAGCGGGTCGCCGTGATCCACCCGGAGGCGCTGGCCGAGACCGGCGAGGCACTGCGGGGCGATCTGGCCGAGCAGGGCTTCGAAGCGGTCGCCATCCAGGTGCCGAACGCCGAGGAGGCCAAGACCGCCGAGGTGGCCGCCTACTGCTGGAAGGCGCTCGGCCAGTCCGGCTTCACGCGCTCCGACGCGATCGTCGGTGTCGGCGGCGGCGCGACCACCGACCTCGCCGGGTTCGTGGCGGCGACCTGGCTGCGCGGGGTGCGCTGGATCGCGGTCCCGACCACGGTGTTGGCCATGGTGGACGCGGCGGTCGGCGGCAAGACCGGCATCAACACCGCCGAGGGCAAGAACCTGGTGGGTGCCTTCCACCCGCCGGCCGGCGTGCTGTGCGACCTGGCCGCGCTGGACTCGCTGCCGGTCAACGACTACGTCTCCGGCCTCGCGGAGATCATCAAGGCCGGTTTCATCGCCGACCCGGCGATCCTGGAGCTGATCGAGTCCGACCCCGAGGCCGCGCGCACGCCGGCGGGACCGCACACCGCGGAGCTGATCGAGCGCTCTATCCGGGTCAAGGCCGAGGTCGTCTCGTCGGACCTGAAGGAAGCGGGTCTGCGGGAGATCCTCAACTACGGCCACACGCTCGGCCACGCCATCGAGAAGAACGAGCGCTACAAGTGGCGGCACGGCGCCGCGGTCGCCGTCGGCATGCACTTCGCCGCCGAACTCGGCCGTCTCGCCGGGCGGTTGGACGACGCGACGGCGGACAGGCACCGCACCATCCTCGAATCGGTGGGCCTGCCGCTGAACTACCGCTACGACCAGTGGCCCAAGCTGCTGCAGACGATGAAGGTCGACAAGAAGTCCCGCGGCGACCTGCTGCGCTTCATCGTCCTGGACGGCCTGGCCAAGCCCACCGTGCTGGAGGGACCGGACCCGGCCGTGCTGCTCGCCGCGTACGGCGAAGTCGGCCAGTAAGTCCACCGAATCACCGTTCCGTCCGATTCGCCTGTGGCGATGGGCACTTCAGACCGCCCCCGGCCGTTCACCAAACGGCGGCCGGGGGCGGTACCGTTCGGTAGGGGGCGGGCCGCGTGCCCGCTGCCAGCGCCAATGGCCATGGAAGACGAGACGGAGTGGCACCGGATGCAGCATGCAGTGGGTTCTCCGCTGCCGCCGCCCCAGTCGGGGCACGGTTGGTCGCCGGCCGGACACCACCCGGGTGCGCACCACCCGGGCGGGAACCCGGGACCCGCCCCGCATCAGGGATCAGCCCCGCACCAGGGACCGGCTCCCGTACCCCCGCCGCCCCCGGCACCGGGCTTCGCACCCCCCGGGCCGGTCGCGCACACTCCGCCGCACACCCATGTCCCGCCGACACCCGAGACCACGGGCCATGTCCCGCTGCCGCCCGGCGGACCCGTCGGCATGCCGAGCGCCCCGCCCGCCGCCGCGACCCCCGACGCCGCGACCACGACCATCGCGGTGCTGCTCATCGGACCCGCCGGGGCCGGCAAGACCAGCGTCGCCAAGTACTGGGCGGACCACCGCCGCGTCCCCACGGCCCACATCAGCCTCGACGATGTCCGCGAATGGGTCCGCTCGGGCTTCGCCGACCCCCAGTCCGGCTGGAACGACAACTCCGAGGCCCAGTACCGCCTGGCCCGCCGGACCTGCGGCTTCGCCGCGCGCAACTTCCTGGCCAACGGAATCTCCTGCATCCTCGACGACGCGGTCTTCCCCGACCGCCCCGTCGTGGGCCTCGGCGGCTGGAAGCGCCATGTGGGCCCTGGCCTCCTGCCGGTCGTCCTGCTCCCCGGCCTGGAGATAGTCCTGGAGCGCAACGCCGAACGCTCGGGGAATCGCCGCCTCACCGACGAGGAGGTCGCCCGCATCCACGGCCGCATGGCGGGCTGGTACGGCTCGGGCCTGCCGATCATCGACAATTCCCAGCTGGACGTACCGCAGACGGCGAGGGTCCTGGACGACGTACTGGCCCGCTCGATCGCGAGCCCACCGAATTGGTGAGCACCGGGGACTGAGCCGACCTCGGGGGCGCGAGGCTGTATCGATGTGCGGCTCCGCCGCGTGGGCGCGGCCAACCCCGGCACCCAACCCCAGGTGGCACCCCCTCCTCCGAACGGCTCCCTTCCAACCGGCACAAAACAGACGAGCCTCCTACGCTCGACTCATGTCAGAGGTCTACGAGGCCCGCCGAACCCGCCTACGCGAACGCTGCCAAGCCGGCGGCAGCCACTCCGCGCTGGTCTCCCGCCCCGCCAACGTGCGCTACCTCGCGGGCGCGGCCCCCAACGGCGCCGCGCTCCTGCTCGGCAGGACCGAGGACCTGCTGGTCTGCTCGGGCCCACCGGAGGAACGGCCGGCCGAGGGCCGCCCCGACGAGGCGCTGCGCATCCACACCCTCCCCCGCGCCGGAGGCGACCCGGCGGTCGCCGCGGCCGACCTCGCGGCAGGGCAGGGCGCCGACGTGCTCGCCGTGGAGGAACATCACCTGACCGTGGCCCGCCACAGAGCCATCCGCTCGGTCGCCCCACAGCTCAGGCTCACCGACCTAGGCGGCGCGGTCGAGCAGCTCCGCGTGGTCAAGGACGAGGAGGAGATCTCCTGCCTGCGCATCGGCGCCGAGGTCGCCGACCAGGCCCTCGGTGAGCTCCTCGAATCCATCCTGGTCGGCCGCACCGAACGCCATCTCGCCCTGGAGCTCGAACGACGCCTCGTCGATCACGGCGCCGACGGCCCCGCCTTCCCCACCGCCGTCGCCACCGGCCCGAACGCCGGCCGACGTGCCCACCGGCCCACCGACCGCCGGGTCGAGGAGGGCGACTTCCTGTCCGTCTGCCTCGGGGCGACGTACCGTGGCTACCGCTGCGAGATCGGCCGTACCTTCGTCATCGGTACGTCCCCCGCCGACTGGCAGATCGAGCTGTACGACCTGGTCTTCGCCGCCCAGCGCGCCGGACGGGAGGCCCTGGCGCCCGGCGCCGCGTACCGTGATGTGGACCGTGCCGCACGCCAGGTGCTGGATTCCGCGGGGTATACGGAAGGCCTTTCGCCGCTGATGGGCCACGGTGTGGGACTCGAAATCGACGAGGACCCGCAGTTGGCCCCCACGGCCATGGGTAAACTGGACGCTTGCGTGCCGGTCACCGTCGAACCGGGGGTCCACCTCCCGGGCCGGGGCGGCGTCCGGATCGATGACACGCTCGTCGTTCGCCCCGAGGCGGACGGCGGACCCGAGCTACTCACCATCACGACCAAGGAGCTGCTCGCGCTTTAGGAAGTGCGTGCGCCGGGGTCGTCCACGTCAGTCCAGGAGATTCCGCAACCGTGGCTTCCACGAACGACCTCAAGAACGGCATGGTGCTCAAGCTCGACGGCGGCCAGCTGTGGTCCGTCGTCGAGTTCCAGCACGTCAAGCCCGGCAAGGGCCCGGCATTCGTGCGCACCAAGCTCAAGAACGTGCTCTCCGGGAAGGTCGTCGACAAGACCTTCAACGCCGGCGTGAAGGTCGAGACGGCCACCGTCGACAAGCGGGACATGCAGTTCTCCTACATGGACGGCGAGTACTTCGTCTTCATGGACATGGAGACCTACGACCAGCTCATGGTCGACCGCAAGGCCGTCGGTGACGCCGCCAACTTCCTCATCGAGGGCTTCATGGCCACCGTCGCGCAGCACGAGGGCGAGGTGCTCTTCGTCGAGCTGCCGGCCGCCGTCGAGCTGGTCATCCAGGAGACCGAGCCGGGCGTCCAGGGCGACCGCTCCACCGGTGGCACCAAGCCCGCCACCCTGGAGACCGGTCACCAGATCCAGGTCCCGCTCTTCATCACCACCGGTGAGAAGATCAAGGTCGACACCCGCACGAGCGACTACCTCGGCCGGGTGAACAGCTAAATTGGCCGCCCGCAACACGGCCCGCAAGCGCGCCTTCCAGATCCTCTTCGAGGGCGACCAGCGCGGCGCCGATGTCCTGACGGTCCTCGCGGACTGGGTCCGGCTCTCCCGGACCGACACCCGGCAGCCGCCGGTGAGCGAGTACACGATGCAGCTCGTCGAGGGCTACGCGGCACACGCGCGGCGCATCGACGAGCTGATCGCCCAGTACGCCGTCGGCTGGACGCTCGACCGGATGCCGGTCGTGGACCGCAACATCCTGCGCCTCGGCGCGTATGAGCTGATCTGGGTCGACGAGACGCCGGACGCCGTCGTGCTGGACGAGATGGTGCAGCTGGCCAAGGAGTTCTCCACGGACGAGTCGCCCTCGTTCGTCAACGGCCTGCTCGGCCGCCTCAAGGAGCTGAAGCCCTCGCTGCGCCGGGACGAGGCGTAAGGGTTTCCGAAGACGTGGGAGGGCCCGCAGCATCGCGCTGCGGGCCCTCCCGCGTCTTCCTGTGCCCGGGGGTGCCCCTGGGGTCTCCGGAGGCGGTAGAACGCCGCCGGGGTGGCCGCAACCCGATAGGTTTCGGCCACCCCGGCGGTACGTTTCTGCTCAGCCGTGGAGCGTTCAGCCCTCGTCGGCGTGGGAGACCGCGCGGCGCGCGTCCGCGTCCAGGACGCCCCAGCTGATCAGCTGCTCGGTCAGGACCGAGGGGGACTGGTCGTAGATGACGGCGAGTGTGCGCAGGTCGTCCTGGCGGATCGAGAGCACCTTGCCGTTGTAGTCACCGCGCTGCGACTGGATGGTCGCGGCGTAGCGCTGCAGGGGGCCCGCCTTCTCGGCCGGCACATGAGCCAGTCGCTCCAGGTCCAGGACCAGCTTCGGCGGCGGCTCGGCGGCCCCGCCCGGCGTGGTGCCCGGCAGCAGCTCCTGCACCGGCACGCCGTAGAAATCCGCCAACTCGGCGAGGCGCTGCACGGTCACGGCACGGTCACCGCGCTCGTACGAACCGACCACGACGGCCTTCCAGCGTCCCTGGGACTTCTCCTCGACACCGTGGAGGGAAAGGCCCTGCTGGGTGCGGATGGCCCGGAGTTTGGCCCCGAGCTGTTTGGCGTATTCGCTGGACATATAGCTCCCCGGACACTGTGTCGACGCGACCTGGCTTGGGTTCCATGCCGCGCGGTTGGTAACTCACTGTGAGGTTACGCAGCGTTACTCTGGCGCGTCAAGCCGAATGGTCCACACCGACGCTTCCGTGCTATCGGTGGCCGATTGAGCCAAGGGGGTGATGAGGCGCGCCGCGGCGGCCTGCTACCGTGTATGGCGCAAACCAGACGTCCTTTAAGGTCCGTCCCGTGAGGCGGAGAAGGAGGTCCTTTTCGTATGGACAGGCAGCAGGACACGCAAGCGTCCGACGCCAGGCCCGTTCTCGAAGGCCCTGACATCGCGCGGGTGTTGACCCGCATCGCCCATGAGATCGTCGAGCGCGCCAAGGGCGCCGACGACGTGGTGCTCCTCGGCATCCCCACCCGAGGCGTCTTCCTCGCCCAGCGGCTCGCCGCCAAGCTCGAGGAGATCACCGAGCGCAAGATCTCGCTGGGCTCGCTCGACATCACCATGTACCGCGACGACCTGCGCATGCACCCGCCGCGTGCGCTGGCCCGCACCGAGATCCCCGGTGACGGCATCGACGGCCGCCTCGTCATCCTCGTGGACGACGTCCTGTTCTCCGGCCGCACCATCCGCGCCGCCCTGGACGCCCTGAACGACATCGGGCGCCCGCGCGCGGTCCAGCTCGCGGTCCTCGTCGACCGGGGCCATCGCGAACTGCCCATCCGCGCCGACTACGTCGGCAAGAACATCCCCACGTCGCTGCGGGAGACGGTCAAGGTCATGCTCGCCGAGGAGGACGGTCGCGACACCGTGCTGCTCGGCGCCAAGCAGACCTCCCAGTAGCACCCACGGCGTGCGGCTGATGCCGTACGCCCGCTCAGTGCGCCCTCGCGCGCACCCGTCTGCCCCATATCTCCCGTTCTTCCGAATGAACTGCCTTACGGAGCCTGACAGATGCAGCGTCATCTCATCTCGGCCGCCGACCTCACCCGCGACGACGCCGTCCTGATCCTCGACACCGCCGAGGAGATGGCCCGGGTCGCCGACCGGCCGATCAAGAAGTTGCCGACCCTGCGCGGCCGCACCGTGGTGAACCTCTTCTTCGAGGACTCCACGCGCACGCGTATCTCCTTCGAGGCCGCCGAGAAGCGGCTGTCCGCGGACGTCATCAACTTCACCGCCAAGGGGTCGAGCGTCTCCAAGGGCGAGTCCCTGAAGGACACCGCCCAGACCCTGGAGGCCATGGGCGTCGACGCCGTGGTCATCCGGCACGGCGCCTCCGGAGCCCCGTACCGCCTCGCCAACTCCGGCTGGATCGACGCGGCCGTCATCAACGCCGGCGACGGCACCCACCAGCACCCCACCCAGGCCCTGTTGGACGCCTTCACCATGCGGCGGCGCCTGGTCGGGCGGGACGCCGGGATAGGGCAGGACCTGGCAGGCAAGCGCATCACGATCGTCGGCGACATCCTGCACGGGCGGGTCGCCCGCTCCAACGTCGACCTGCTGCACACCCTCGGCGCCGAGGTCACGCTGGTCGCCCCGCCCACCCTGGTGCCGGTCGGCGTCGAGACCTGGCCCTGCGAGGTGTCGTACGACCTCGACAGCACGCTTCCGAAGTCCGACGCGGTGATGATGCTGCGCGTGCAGCGCGAGCGGATGAACGCCGCGTTCTTCCCGACCGAGCGCGAGTACTCGCGGCGCTACGGCCTCGACGCCGACCGCATGGCGCGGATGCCCGAGCACGCCATCGTGATGCACCCCGGCCCGATGGTCCGCGGCATGGAGATCACCGCCGAGGTCGCCGACTCGGACCGCTGCACCGCCATCGAGCAGGTCGCAAACGGAGTCTCCATCCGGATGGCGGTTCTGTACTTGCTGCTGGGTGGCAACGAACCCGCCGTCAGCCACACCCGTATCGAGGAGAAGTAAGAGACATGAGCAAGATCCTGATCCGTGGTGCGAAGGTGCTCGGCGGCGAGCCGCAGGACGTGCTGATCGATGGTGAGGTCATCGAGGCCGTCGGTACGGGACTCTCCGACGAGGGCGCCCAGGTCGTCGAGGCCGCCGGCAAGGTGCTGCTGCCGGGCCTGGTCGACCTGCACACCCATCTGCGCGAGCCCGGCCGCGAGGACTCCGAGACCGTGCTGACCGGCACCCGCGCGGCGGCCTCCGGCGGCTTCACGGCCGTGTTCGCCATGGCCAACACCTTCCCGGTCGCCGACACCGCCGGAGTGGTCGAGCAGGTCTACCGGCTCGGCCAGGAGCACGGCTACTGCGATGTGCAGCCCATCGGCGCCGTCACCGTCGGCCTGGAGGGCAAGAAGCTCGCCGAGCTGGGCGCCATGCACGAGTCGGCCGCCGGTGTCACCGTGTTCTCCGACGACGGCAAGTGCGTCGACGACGCCGTGATCATGCGCCGCGCCCTGGAGTACGTGAAGGCCTTCGGCGGGGTCGTCGCCCAGCACGCCCAGGAGCCGCGGCTGACGGAGGGCGCCCAGATGAACGAGGGCGTCGTCTCCGCCGAGCTGGGCCTCGGCGGCTGGCCCGCGGTTGCCGAGGAATCGATCATCGCCCGGGACGTCCTGCTCGCCGAGCACGTCGGCTCCCGCGTCCACATCTGCCACCTCTCGACGGCGGGCTCGGTCGAGATCGTGCGCTGGGCCAAGTCCCGCGGCATCGACGTCACCGCCGAGGTCACCCCGCACCACCTGCTCCTCACCGACGAACTGGTGCGCAGCTACAACCCGGTCTACAAGGTCAACCCGCCGCTGCGCACCGAGCGCGATGTCATGGCGCTGCGCGAGGCCCTCGCCGACGGCACGATCGACATCGTCGCCACCGACCACGCCCCGCACCCGCACGAGGACAAGGACTGCGAGTGGGCCGCCGCCGCCATGGGGATGGTGGGCCTGGAGACCGCGTTGTCAGTGGTGCAGCAGACCATGGTGGACACCGGGCTCCTCACCTGGGCCGGGGTCGCCGAGCGCATGTCCGCCAAGCCCGCGCAGATCGGGCGGGCGACGGGGCACGGCCGTCCCGTCTCGGCTGGTGAGCCCGCCAACCTCACGCTCGTCGACACGGAATACCGTGGGTCCGTGGACCCCGCGGGCTTCGCCTCGCGCAGCCGCAACACTCCGTACGAGGGGCGTGAGCTGCCGGGCCGTGTCACGCACACGTGGCTCCGGGGCAAGGCCACGCTCGTCGACGGGAAGCTCACGTGACACCCCTTTTGACCATTGCCGCAGACCAGAAGTCGGCCGAGGTGACCGACTGGGCCGCCCGCGTCGGCTGGGTCGTCGGACTCGCCCTCTTCATCGCGCTCGTCTACTGGCTGATGCGCGAAGGCTGGAAGTGGCGCGGCACCCTCCAGGGCGACCTGCCCGAGCTGCCCAGCGCGCCGGACGACCCCGGCCCGGCGAGACTGAGCATGAGCGGCCGCTACCACGGCTCGACCACCGCGGGTCAGTGGCTGGACCGCATCGTGGCGCACGGCCTCGGCACCCGCAGCCGGGTCGAGCTCACCCTGACGGACGCGGGACTGGACGTCGTACGCCCCGGTGCGACCGACTTCTTCGTCCCGGCCGAGCGGCTGCGCGAGGCCCGGCTCGACAAGGGCATCGCAGGCAAGGTCCTCACCGAGGGCGGACTGCTCGTGGTGACCTGGGCGCACGGCGAGCGGCTGATCGACTCCGGGTTCCGCTCGGACCACGCGGCCGAGCACAACGAGTGGGTCGACGTCATTAACTCCATGATCGACAACTCCATGATCGACACCAACAGCACGGAAGGCGCCGAACGATGACGACCTCCACAAGGGGAGCCGACAAGGTTCCCGCGGTACTCGTCCTGGAGGACGGCCGGATCTTCCGCGGCCGCGCCTACGGGGCCGTGGGGGTGACCTTCGGCGAGGCCGTGTTCTCCACCGGCATGACCGGCTACCAGGAGACCCTCACCGACCCGTCGTACCACCGCCAGGTCGTTGTGATGACCGCCCCGCACGTCGGCAACACCGGCGTCAACGACGAGGACCCCGAGAGCAAGCGGATCTGGGTCGCCGGCTACGTCGTGCGCGACCCCGCGCGCGTGCCGTCCAACTGGCGCGCCAAGCGTTCGCTGGACGACGAACTGCGCCACCAGGGTGTCGTCGGGATCTCCGGCATCGACACCCGCGCGCTCACCCGCCATCTGCGTGAGCGCGGCGCCATGCGCGTGGGCATCTTCTCCGGCAACGCCCTGCCCGACGAGGGCACCATGCTCGCCGAGGTCCGCCAGGCCCCCGAGATGAAGGGCGCCGACCTCTCCGCCGAGGTCGCCACCAAGGAGGCGTACGTCGTCCCGGCGATCGGCGAGAAGAAGTTCACCGTCGCCGCCATCGACCTCGGCATCAAGGGCATGACCCCGCACCGCATGGCCGAGCGCGGCATCGAGGTGCATGTGCTGCCGGCCACGGCGACCGCCGAGGACGTGTACGCCGTCAACCCCGACGGCGTGTTCTTCTCCAACGGCCCCGGCGACCCGGCCACCGCCGACCACCCGGTCTCCGTCATGCAGGCGGTGCTGGAACGTGGCACCCCGCTGTTCGGCATCTGCTTCGGCAACCAGATCCTGGGGCGCGCCCTGGGCTTCGGCACCTACAAGCTGAAGTACGGCCACCGCGGCATCAACCAGCCGGTCCAGGACCGTACGACCGGCAAGGTCGAGGTCACCGCGCACAACCACGGCTTCGCCGTGGACGCCCCGACCGACAAGGTCTCCGACACGCCGTACGGCCGCGTCGAGGTCTCCCACGTCTGCCTCAACGACAACGTGGTGGAGGGCCTCCGCCTCCTCGACAAGCCGGCCTTCAGCGTCCAGTACCACCCCGAAGCGGCAGCGGGCCCGCACGACGCGGCCTACCTGTTCGACCGCTTCACCTCTTTGATGAGCACAGTTCCGATGGAGGGCCAGCGTGCCTAAGCGCACCGATATCCAGTCCGTCCTGGTCATCGGCTCCGGCCCGATCGTCATCGGCCAGGCCGCCGAGTTCGACTACTCCGGCACGCAGGCCTGCCGGGTCCTGAAGTCCGAGGGCCTGCGCGTCATCCTCGTGAACTCCAACCCGGCGACGATCATGACCGACCCGGAGATCGCCGACGCCACCTACGTCGAGCCGATCACCCCCGAGTTCGTCGAGAAGATCATCGCCAAGGAGCGGCCCGACACGCTGCTGCCCACCCTGGGCGGCCAGACGGCCCTGAACACCGCGATCTCGCTGCACGAGGCGGGCACGCTGGAGAAGTACGGCGTCGAACTGATCGGCGCCAATGTCGAGGCCATCAACAAGGGCGAGGACCGCGACCTCTTCAAGGAGGTCGTCGAGGCCGTCCGCGCCAAGATCGGGCACGGCGAGTCCGCCCGCTCGGTCATCTGCCACTCCATGGACGACGTCCTCGCGGGCGTCGAGACGCTCGGCGGCTACCCGGTCGTCGTCCGCCCGTCCTTCACCATGGGCGGTGCCGGCTCCGGCTTCGCGCACGACGAGGAGGAGCTGCGCCGCATCGCCGGGCAGGGCCTCACGCTCTCGCCGACCACCGAGGTGCTCCTGGAGGAGTCCATCCTCGGCTGGAAGGAGTACGAGCTGGAGCTGATGCGCGACAAGCACGACAACGTCGTGGTCGTCTGCTCCATCGAGAACTTCGACCCCATGGGCGTGCACACCGGCGACTCCATCACCGTCGCGCCCGCGATGACGCTCACCGACCGCGAGTACCAGATCCTGCGGGACATCGGCATCGCCGTGATCCGCGAGGTCGGCGTCGACACCGGCGGCTGCAACATCCAGTTCGCGGTGAACCCCGAGGACGGTCGTGTGATCGTCATCGAGATGAACCCGCGCGTGTCGCGTTCGTCGGCCCTGGCCTCCAAGGCGACCGGCTTCCCGATCGCCAAGATCGCCGCCAAGCTGGCCGTCGGCTACAGCCTCGACGAGATCCCGAACGACATCACACGGGAGACCCCGGCCTCCTTCGAGCCGACGCTCGACTACGTGGTCGTCAAGGCCCCCCGGTTCGCCTTCGAGAAGTTCCCGCAGGCCGACTCCACGCTGACGACGACCATGAAGTCGGTCGGCGAGGCCATGGCCATCGGCCGCAACTTCACCGAGGCCTTCCAGAAGGCATTGCGCTCGCTGGAGAAGAAGGGCAGCCAGTTCACCTTCGTGGGCGAGCCCGGCGACAAGGTTCTTCTCCTCGAAGAGGCGGTCCGCCCGACCGACGGCCGGATCAACGCCGTCATGCAGGCCATCCGCGCGGGCGCCACCCAGGAGGAGGTCTTCGAGTACACGAAGATCGACCCCTGGTTCGTCGACCAGCTCTTCCTGATCAAGGAGACCGCCGACGAGATCGCCGAGGCCCCGAAGCTCACCCCCGAGCTGCTCGCCGAGGCCAAGCGGCACGGCTTCTCCGACCAGCAGATCGCCGAGATCCGCGGCCTGCGCGAGGACGTCGTGCGCGAGGTGCGGCACGCGCTCGGCATCCGCCCGGTCTACAAGACGGTCGACACCTGCGCCGCCGAGTTCGCCGCGCAGACGCCGTACTTCTACTCGTCCTACGACGAGGAGACGGAGGTCGCGCCGCGTGAGAAGCCGGCCGTCATCATCCTGGGCTCCGGGCCCAACCGCATCGGCCAGGGCATCGAGTTCGACTACTCCTGCGTCCACGCCTCCTTCGCGCTGAGCGACGCCGGGTACGAGACCGTGATGGTCAACTGCAACCCGGAGACCGTCTCCACGGACTACGACACCTCCGACCGCCTGTACTTCGAGCCGCTGACGCTGGAAGACGTGCTGGAGATCGTCCACGCCGAGCAGCAGGCCGGCCCGGTGGCGGGCGTCATCGTGCAACTCGGCGGCCAGACCCCGCTGGGCCTGTCGCAGGCGCTCAAGGACAACGGCGTGCCGATCGTCGGCACCTCCCCGGAGGCCATCCACGCCGCCGAGGACCGGGGCGCCTTCGGCCGCGTCCTCGCCGAGGCGGGCCTGCCCGCCCCCAAGCACGGCACCGCGACCACCTTCGCCGGCGCCAAGGCCATCGCCGACGAGATCGGCTACCCGGTCCTCGTACGGCCCTCGTACGTCCTCGGCGGGCGCGGCATGGAGATCGTCTACGACGAGACCCGGCTGGAGTCCTACATCGCCGAGTCGACCGAGATCAGCCCTTCCCGGCCGGTCCTCGTCGACCGCTTCCTCGACGACGCCATCGAGATCGACGTCGACGCGCTCTACGACGGCACCGAGCTCTACCTCGGCGGCGTCATGGAGCACATCGAGGAGGCCGGCATCCACTCCGGCGACTCGGCGTGCGCGCTGCCCCCGATCACCCTTGGCGGCTTCGACATCAAGCGCCTGCGGGCGTCCACGGAGGCCATCGCGCGCGGCGTCGGTGTACGCGGCCTCATCAACATCCAGTTCGCGATGGCCGGCGACATCCTGTACGTCCTGGAGGCCAACCCCCGCGCGTCCCGCACCGTCCCCTTCACCTCGAAGGCGACCGCGGTGCCGCTGGCTAAGGCCGCCGCCCGGATCTCGCTGGGCGCGACCATCGCCGAACTGCGGACGGAAGGGCTCCTTCCGGCGACCGGCGACGGCGGTGAACTGCCGCTCGACGCGCCGATCTCCGTCAAGGAGGCCGTCATGCCGTGGACGCGCTTCCGCGACATCCACGGCCGTGGCGTCGACACCGTCCTCGGCCCGGAGATGCGCTCCACCGGCGAGGTCATGGGCATCGACTCCGTCTTCGGCACGGCGTACGCCAAGTCGCAGGCGGGCGCCTACGGCCCGCTGCCCACCAAGGGCCGCGCCTTCATCTCCGTCGCCAACCGCGACAAGAGGTCGATGATCTTCCCCGCGCGCGAACTGGTCGCGCACGGCTTCGAGCTGCTCGCCACGTCCGGCACGGCCGAGGTCCTCAAGCGCAACGGCATAAACGCCACCGTCGTGCGCAAGCAGTCCGAGGGCACGGGACCGAACGGCGAGCGCACCATCGTCCAGCTCATCCACGACGGCGAGGTCGACCTCATCGTCAACACCCCGTACGGCACCGGCGGCCGCCTCGACGGCTATGACATCCGTACGGCGGCCGTGGCGCGCTCCGTGCCCTGTCTGACGACGGTCCAGGCGCTCGCCGCCGCCGTCCAGGGCATCGACGCCCTCAACCACGGTGATGTGGGCGTGCGTTCGCTCCAGGAACACGCAGAGCATCTGACCGCGGCCCGCGACTAGCAGCCCCGAGGGGGACACCGGAGACGGTGTCCCCCTCATTCATGAGGCCTCATGAGGACACAGTGATGTACAAGATTTTCTTCCGTCTGGTGTTCAAGCGGATGGACCCGGAGCAGGCCCACCACCTGGCCTTCCGCTGGATCCGGCTCGCCGCCCGCATCCCGGTGCTGCGCACGTTCGTCGCCGCCGCGCTCGCGCCCCGCTTCAAGGAGCTGCGCACGGAGGCCTTCGGGCTGCGCATGCACGGCCCCTTCGGGCTCGCCGCCGGCTTCGACAAGAACGCCGTCGCGATCGACGGGATGTCGATGCTGGGCTTCGACCACGTCGAGATCGGCACGGTGACCGGGGAAGCGCAGCCGGGCAACCCCAAGAAGCGGCTGTTCCGGCTCGTGCCGGACCGCGCGCTCATCAACCGCATGGGCTTCAACAACGAGGGCTCACTGGCCGTGGCGGCCCGCCTGGCGTCCCGTGAGCCGGTCTTCAGGACCGTCGTGGGCGTCAACATCGGCAAGACCAAGGTCGTCCCCGAGGAGGAGGCCGTCGGCGACTACGTGAAGTCGACCGAGCGGCTGGCGCCGTACGCCGACTACCTGGTCGTGAACGTCTCCTCGCCCAACACGCCCGGCCTGCGCAACCTCCAGGCCACAGAGGCCCTGCGACCGCTCCTGAGCGCCGTCCGCGAGGCCGCCGACCGCACCGTCACGACCCGCCGCGTCCCGCTCCTGGTGAAGATCGCGCCGGACCTCGCCGACGAGGACGTGGACGCCGTCGCCGACCTGGCCGTGGAGCTGGGTCTGGACGGGATCATCGCCACGAACACCACCATCGCGCGCGAGGGGCTCGGTCTGGAATCCGAACCCTCCCTGGTCGGGGAGACCGGCGGTCTCTCCGGCGCCCCGCTGAAGGCACGCTCCCTGGAGGTGCTGAGGCGTCTCTACGCGCGGGTGGGCGACCGCATCACACTCGTGGGCGTCGGCGGTATCGAGAACGCCGAGGACGCCTGGCAGCGCATCCTCGCCGGTGCCACGCTCGTACAGGGATACAGCGCGTTCATCTACGAGGGGCCCTTCTGGGGCCGAGCCATCCACAAGGGCCTCGCCGCGCGCCTGCGCACCAGCCCGTACGCCACCCTCGCCGACGCGGTCGGCGCCGACGTGAGGAAGACGGCATGACTGAGTCCTTCGGCGCACGCCTGCGCCACTCCATGGACGAGCGCGGCCCCCTCTGTGTCGGCATCGACCCGCATGCCTCCCTGCTCGCCGAATGGGGCCTGAACGACGACGTGGCGGGCCTGGAGCGGTTCAGCCGTACCGTCGTGGAGGCGATGGCCGACCGGGTCGCCGTGCTCAAGCCGCAGAGCGCGTTCTTCGAGCGCTTCGGATCGCGCGGCGTCGCCGTGCTGGAGAGGTCGGTCATGGAGGCGCGGGCGGCCGGTGCGCTGGTCGTGATGGACGCCAAGCGCGGCGACATCGGCTCGACCATGGCTGCGTACGCCGAGTCCTTCCTGCACAAGGACTCCCCGCTGTTCTCCGACGCGCTGACGGTCTCGCCGTACCTCGGCTACGGCTCGCTCTCGCCGGCCGTCGCACTGGCCCGGGAGAGCGGCAGCGGCCTGTTCGTGCTCGCGCTGACCTCGAACCCCGAGGGCGGCGAGGTGCAGCACGCGATCCGCGCGGACGGTCGCAACGTCGGCGCGACGATGCTGGCGCACCTGGCGGCCGAGAACGAGGGGGACGAGCCCCTGGGCTCCTTCGGGGCGGTCGTCGGCGCCACACTGGGCGATCTGTCGACGTACGACCTCTCGATCAACGGCCCGCTCCTCGCCCCCGGGATCGGGGCCCAGGGCGCCACGCCGGCGGATCTGCCGCGCGTCTTCGGTGCCGCGGTCCGCAATGTGGTCCCGAACGTCAGCCGGGGTGTGCTGCGGCACGGACCCGATGTCGTCGCGCTGCGTGAGGCCGCGTCACGCTTCGCCGATGAGATCACCGGCGCTGTGTCGGGTGGCTGACCGCCGTCAGAGGTGTTCGAGCCGGTCGCGGGAGTCCTCCGATGAGTGGCCCGCGGCCGACTTGAGTCTGAATACATCCTCAAATCCAGGGCATTATGTCCTAAATGTCCGGCCTGACGGAGGCTGACCAGGACTTTTCCGCTGTTCTCGCTGACTCTGGCGGACTTGCCCGCTAGTCTCCGACGCAGAGTGAACGGGCAAGCGTGTTGCTCGTGGCTCACCAGGTGTGGGGCGACTAGGTTCCTCACCGGTCCGTATCCGACAGTTCGACATCCGAGGTGACGTAGGCGTGGCTCTTCCGCCCCTTACCCCTGAACAGCGCGCAGCCGCGCTCGAAAAGGCCGCCGCGGCTCGCCGGGAGCGGGCCGAGGTCAAGAATCGACTCAAGCACTCCGGCGCCTCCCTGCATGAGGTCATCAAGCAGGGCCAGGAGAACGACGTCATCGGCAAGATGAAGGTCTCCGCCCTGCTTGAGTCCCTGCCGGGCGTGGGCAAGGTCCGCGCCAAGCAGATCATGGAGCGACTCGGCATCTCCGAGAGCCGCCGCGTGCGTGGCCTCGGCTCGAACCAGATCGCCTCCCTGGAGCGTGAGTTCGGCAGCACCGGCTCCTGACTCCCGGCACTTGCGGCAGGGAGTCCCGGGCACTCCGGGATAGCTGGAATAATCGCTGCATGAGTGAACGTCCGCGGCTGACCGTGCTCTCCGGCCCCTCCGGGGTCGGCAAGAGCACGGTCGTCGCCCATATGCGCAAGGAACACCCCGAGGTCTGGCTCTCGGTGTCGGCGACGACCCGCAAGCCCCGCCCCGGCGAGAAGCACGGTGTCCACTATTTCTTCGTCACCGACGACGAGATGGACAAGCTGATCGCCAACGGGGAGCTGCTGGAGTGGGCCGAGTTCGCCGGCAACCGCTACGGCACGCCGCGTGCGGCCGTGCTGGAGCGGCTGGAGGCGGGTGAGCCCGTCCTGCTGGAGATCGACCTCCAGGGTGCGCGGCAGGTCCGCGAGTCCATGGCCGAGGCCCAGCTGGTGTTCCTGGCCCCTCCCTCCTGGGAGGAGCTCGTGCGCAGACTCACCGGACGTGGCACCGAGGCGCCCGAGGTGATCGAGCGCCGGCTGGACGCGGCGAAGGTCGAGCTCGCGGCCGAGCCGGAGTTCGACATGACCTTGGTCAACACCTCCGTCGAGGACGTGGCGCGTGAGCTGCTAGCCTTGGTGGACGTTGTGTGATCGTGCCTGATCGACTGATCGTCCAAAGGCTTGACCATTCACACTGAATCTTTCCCATCCATCGGAAGGTAGAGCGTGTCCTCTTCCATCTCCGCGCCCGAGGGCATCATCAACCCGCCGATCGACGAGCTCCTCGAGGCCACCGACTCGAAGTACAGCCTCGTGATCTACGCGGCCAAGCGTGCCCGCCAGATCAACGCGTACTACTCGCAGCTCGGCGAGGGCCTCCTCGAGTACGTCGGTCCGCTCGTCGACACCCACGTGCACGAGAAGCCGCTCTCGATCGCCCTGCGCGAGATCAACGCGGGTCTGCTGACGTCCGAGGCCGTCGAGGGCCCGGCGCAGTAAGTACGATTTACAGCTTGCAGCTGACTTTTCCACAGGCCCGGCAGGCCGACTGCCGGGCCTGTGGTGTGTAGTGGAGTCGTGCGCTGATCCCTGGCGCACATGAGCCGATTCCGGGGAGAGACGGTGGACAAACCGAAGGTCGTTCTGGGGGTCAGCGGTGGCATCGCCGCATACAAGGCCTGTGAGCTGCTGCGCAGACTCACGGAGTCCGGACATGACGTCCGGGTCGTGCCCACCGCCTCCGCGCTGCACTTCGTCGGCGCCGCCACCTGGTCCGCCCTCTCCGGCAACCCCGTCTCGACCGAGGTCTGGGACGACGTCCACGAGGTACCGCACGTCCGCATCGGTCAGCACGCCGACCTGGTGATCGTCGCCCCCGCCACGGCCGACACCCTCGCCAAGGCCGCGCACGGCCTCGCCGACGACCTGCTGACCAACACCCTGCTCACCGCCCGCTGCCCGGTCGTCTTCGCCCCCGCCATGCACACCGAGATGTGGGAGCACCCGGCCACCCAGGAGAACGTGGCGACACTGCGCCGGCGCGGCGCGGTCGTCATCGAGCCCGCCGTCGGCCGGCTCACCGGCGTGGACACCGGCAAGGGCCGGCTGCCCGACCCGGCCGAGATCTTCGAGGTCTGCCGCCGCGTGCTGGCCCGCGGCGTCACCGAGCCCGACCTCAAGGGGCGGCATGTCGTCGTCAGCGCCGGCGGCACCCGCGAGCCCCTCGACCCGGTCCGCTTCCTCGGCAACCGCTCCTCCGGCAAGCAGGGGTACGCCCTCGCCCGCACCGCCGCCGCCCGCGGCGCCCGTGTGACGCTGATCGCGGCCAACACCGGGCTGCCCGACCCGGCGGGCGTCGACGTCGTCCCGGTCGGCACGGCCGTACAGCTGCGGGAGGCCGTCCTCAAGGCGTCCTCGGACGCCGACGCGGTGGTGATGGCGGCCGCGGTCGCCGACTTCCGCCCCGCGACCTACGCCGCCGGAAAGATCAAGAAGAAGGACGGGGAGGACCCGGAGCCCATCGTCCTGGTGCGGAATCCGGACATCCTCGCGGAGATCTCGACCGACCGCGCCCGCCCCGGCCAGGTGATCGTCGGCTTCGCCGCCGAGACCGACGACGTCCTGGCCAACGGCCGTAAGAAGCTGGAGCGCAAGGGCTGCGACCTCCTCGTGGTCAACGAGGTGGGGGAGCGCAAGACCTTCGGCTCGGAGGAGAACGAGGCGGTCGTCCTGGGCGCCGACGGCAGCGAGACACCGATACCGCACGGCCCCAAGGAAGCCCTGGCCGAAACCGTGTGGGACCTGGTGGCGCCACGGTTGGGGTGAAATGTTCGATGCTCTCGGGCATCTCTGGTGGCTTCCTCGATTCGGGTGTGGCATGCCTGGTCAAGGGTGTGTGACATTGGGCAGAATGCCCGTGCCGCAGGTCACAGCCCTTCCGAGAGACGAGACAAGGGGGTCCGTGACCGAGCACGACAGATAAACTGTCCTCGGACGACGCCGGGCGCAGCCCCCGTCCCGTCCGCCAATGATCAGCCAGCAGCCGCTGCAACCACAGGGAGCGTTGTGTCCCGTCGCCTGTTCACCTCGGAGTCCGTGACCGAGGGTCACCCCGACAAGATCGCTGACCAGATCAGCGACACCATTCTCGACGCGCTTCTGCGCGAGGACCCGAGTTCCCGGGTCGCCGTCGAGACCCTGATCACGACCGGTCTGGTGCATGTGGCCGGAGAGGTCACGACCAAGACGTACGCGGACATCGCGACGCTGGTCCGCAACAAGATCCTCGAGATCGGCTACGACTCCTCGAAGAAGGGCTTCGACGGCGCCTCCTGCGGCGTGTCCGTCTCGATCGGCTCACAGTCGCCCGACATCGCACAGGGCGTGGACACGGCGTACGAGACCCGCGTCGAGGGCGACGAGGACGAGCTGGACCGCCAGGGCGCCGGTGACCAAGGCCTGATGTTCGGCTACGCGACGGACGAGACCCCGACGCTGATGCCGCTGCCGATCTTCCTGGCGCACCGCCTGTCCAAGCGCCTCTCCGAGGTCCGCAAGAACGGCACCATCCCCTACCTGCGCCCCGACGGCAAGACGCAGGTCACCATCGAGTACGACGGTGACAAGGCGGTCCGTCTGGACACGGTGGTCGTCTCCTCGCAGCACGCCTCCGACATCGACCTCGACTCGCTCCTCGCCCCCGACATCCGGGAGTTCGTGGTCGAGCCGGAGCTGAAGGCGCTCCTCGACGACGGCATCAAGCTGGACACCGAGAACTACCGCCTCCTGGTCAACCCCACCGGCCGCTTCGAGATCGGCGGTCCGATGGGTGACGCGGGCCTGACCGGCCGGAAGATCATCATCGACACGTACGGCGGCATGGCCCGCCACGGCGGTGGCGCGTTCTCCGGCAAGGACCCGTCCAAGGTGGACCGTTCCGCGGCCTACGCGATGCGCTGGGTCGCCAAGAACGTCGTCGCGGCCGGCCTGGCCTCCCGTTGCGAGGTCCAGGTGGCCTACGCGATCGGCAAGGCCGAGCCGGTCGGCCTGTTCGTCGAGACCTTCGGCACGGAAAAGATCGACACCGAGAAGATCGAGAAGGCCATCGACGAGGTCTTCGACCTGCGCCCGGCCGCGATCATCCGCGACCTGGACCTGCTCCGCCCGATCTACGCCCAGACGGCCGCCTACGGTCACTTCGGCCGTGAGCTGCCGGAGTTCACCTGGGAGCGGACGGACCGGGTGGAGGCGCTGCGGAAGGCTGCGGGGCAGTAGCAGTCGGCCCACTCGCCTGTACGAGGCCCGGCGTCCCTTCGGGACGCCGGGCTTCGGCGTGTCCGGGGTGCGCGGGGGAACCCGGGTGGGCGTCGGTTGTCAGTGGGGTTTGGTAAGAATGCAAGCGTGAGCAGCGGGAACGGGCAGTCGGGTGGTGGGGCCGAGGGGGCGCCGCCCGAGCAGCTTGCGCTCATTCGGGAGAGTGTGCGCAAGGCCGATGTGCCCCGGGCCAAGCCGCGGACGTGGCGGGGGGCCGCGCTGGCCAAGGAGCTGCCCGTGGCCCGGGTGCTGGTCGACAAAGGTGTGCTGCATCTCGACCGGTACTTCGACTATGCCGTGCCGGAGGAGCTGGACGCGGACGCACAGCCCGGGGTGCGGGTGCGGGTGCGGTTCGGGGCCGGGCGGCATCGGGTGCGGGACGGGCGGCGTGAGGGCGGGGGGCTGATCGACGGGTTCCTTGTCGAGCGGGTCGCCGAGTCCGACTACGCCGGGCCGCTGGCGGCGCTCGCGCAGGTCGTGTCGCCCGAGCGGGTGCTGAGCGAGGAGCTTTTGGGGCTGGCTCGGGCCGTCGCCGATCGGTATGCCGGCGGGCTTGCCGATGTGCTGCAGCTGGCCGTGCCGCCGCGTAGTGCGCGGGCCGAGCAGAAGCCTTCACCGGAGCCGCTCGCGGCGCCCGGCCGGCCCGAGGTGGGGTCCTGGGGGCGGTATGAGCGAGGGGCCGGTTTCCTGGAGGCGCTGGCCTCCGGGGGTGCGCCGAGGGCCGTGTGGAACGCGCTGCCCGGGCCCGAGTGGAGTGAGGAGCTCGCCCGGGCCGTCGTCGCGACGCTGGCCTCCGGGCGGGGGGCGCTGGTCGTGCTGCCGGACGGGCGGGCCGTCGCTCGCGTGGATGCCGCCCTGACCGCGCTCATGGGCAAGGGACGGCATGCGGTGCTGACCGCCGACGCCGGGCCCGAGAAGCGGTACCGGGAGTGGCTCGCGGTGCGGCGGGGGAGCGTACGGGCCGTCGTGGGCACCCGGGCCGCCATGTTCGCGCCGGTGCGGGATCTCGGGCTGGTCGCCCTCTGGGACGACGGCGACGACAGCCACAGCGAGCTGCATGCCCCGCAGCCCCATGCACGTGAGGTGTTGTTGCTCCGTGCCGCGCAGGACAAGTGCGGCTTTCTGCTGGGGAGTTGGAGCTGCACCGTCGAGGCGGCCCAGCTCGTGGAGAGCGGTTGGGCCCGGCCGCTCGTCGCCGGGCGGGAGCAGGTACGGGGCGCGGCTCCGCTCGTACGGACGGTGGGGGACGGCGATCTCGCGCGGGACGAGGCCGCGCGGGCCGCCCGCCTGCCGAGCCTTGCCTGGCAGGTGGTGCGGGAGGGGTTGCGGCACGGGCCGGTGCTCGTGCAGGTGCCCCGGCGCGGATATGTGCCGCGGATGGCCTGCGCCAACTGCCGTGCGCCCGCTCGATGCCGGCACTGCTCCGGGCCGCTGGAGGCGCAGGGCTCCGGCGCCGATCTGCGGTGCGGATGGTGCGGGCGCGAGGAGGGCGCCTGGCACTGCCCGGAGTGCGGAGGGTTCCGGCTGCGGGCCCAGGTGGTGGGGGCCCGGCGGACGGCCGAGGAGCTGGGGCGGGCCTTCCCCGCGGTTCCGGTGCGGACCTCCGGGCGTGAGCATGTGCTGGACACCGTGCCGGGCACACCCTCGCTGGTCGTGACCACGCCCGGCGCCGAACCCGTCGCCGAGGGCGGCTATGCGGCCGCGTTGCTGCTGGACGGCTGGGCGATGCTCGGGCGGCCCGATCTGCGGGCGGGCGAGGACGCGCTGCGGCGGTGGATGGCAGCCGCGTCGCTGGTGCGGCCGCAGGGCGCCGGGGGGACCGTGGTCGTCCTCGCCGAGCCCACGCTGCGGCCCGTGCAGGCACTGGTGCGATGGGATCCCGTCGGGCACGCGGTGCGAGAGCTCTCCGAGCGGGCCGAGCTTGGGTTTCCGCCGGTGTCCCGGATGGCCGCGGTGGCCGGGCCCGGGGACGCGCTCGCCGAGTTCCTCCGTACGGCCGAACTGCCGCCGGAGGCCGAGGTGCTGGGGCCGGTGCCGGTCCCCGTCACCGCGGTGGGGCGGCCTCGACGGGTGGGGGCACCACCGCCCGGGGAGCAGTGGGACCGGGTGCTGATTCGCGTTCCGCCGGGGAGCGGGGCGGCGTTGGCCGCCGCGTTGAAGGTCGCGCAGGCGGCTCGGATGGCTCGCGGGGGCGTAGAGGCGGCCGTGGTTCGGGTTCGGATCGATCCGCCCGACATCGGGTGAGCGGTGCGGAGGTGCCGTGAGGTGCGGTCGGTCGCAGGGAGCCGGCCGGGCTGATCCGGTGAGGGCCCGGCAGAGCTCTGCCCTCCCGCGTGCGCTTCGGGAGGGCAGAGTAAGGGGGCATCAGCCGTTGCGAGGGCCGGGGAATGCCGTGGGCCTGGCCTCGTCGCGGAGGCCGGGGCTGCCTGCCGTCGGCTGCGTCGGCATCGAGCGTGCCGCGGGGACCGTCGGGACCGTGGGCAGAGCGGTGGTGACATTGACCGTCCGGGTGCCCGAAGGCTCGGTCGTGCGCTCGGCCTCGGCCGCGGCCTGGGTGGCGGCGCGGCGTGCGCCGTAGCGACGGTGCACCGCCTGCTTGGTGACGCCGAGTGCGGAACCCACCGCGTCCCAGGAGAAACCGAGTGAGCGGTCGAAGTCCACGGCTGCCGTGACCAGGGTTTCGACACTGTCCCGCAGCTCCTGGGCGAGACGGACCGTCGGGGCGGGGGCGCGTCCGTAGACGACGAAGCCCGTGGAGGGGCCGGAGCGGCGCGGGCGGTAGACGTTGCCCAGTTGCGCGGTGAGTGTGCGCAGTGCGTCCACCTGCCGGCGGACCCGCTCGATGTCCCGCACCAGCAAGTGCAGGCTTGCCCGAGCCTGGGCGTCGTGGGTTGCGTGGTCGGCCATGAACAAGCCTCTCGAACCGGCGTTGAAGGAGAGGGCCGCGAGTACGGCGGGTGCGGCCCGTTGTGGTCAACTCTTTCTTGACCAACGCGGGAGCGCTCCGCGGGTCACGCTGTGGGGGCGTGTGGGCATATGCCTACGCCCCTGGCGAGGGTGTACGCCTTGGTCCTCGGCCTCGGTGCCTGTCCCACCCGCGCACGAGAAAATACTCCGACGTGAGCCCCCGGCCCCGTCCCCAATAGACTTGTGTGCTGCCCAACCAACCCCGCCCGAGAGGCCCGTGCCCACCCATGAAGCTTGTCTTCGCCGGTACCCCCGAGGTCGCCGTTCCCGCTCTGGACGCTCTCATCGCCTCCGGGCGGCATGACGTGGCCGCCGTCGTCACGCGGCCCGACGCGCCGGCCGGGCGTGGGCGCAGGCTGGTGGCGAGCCCGGTGGCCGAGCGGGCGGAGGAGGCCGGGATCGAGGTGCTGAAGCCGGCCAAGCCGCGCGACCCCGAGTTCCTGGAGCGGCTGCGGGAGATCGCCCCGGACTGCTGCCCCGTCGTCGCCTACGGCGCCCTGCTGCCGCGCGTCGCCCTCGACGTGCCGGCCCACGGCTGGGTCAACCTGCACTTCTCGCTGCTGCCGGCCTGGCGCGGGGCGGCGCCCGTGCAGCACTCCATCATGGCGGGCGACGAGATCACCGGGGCCTCCACCTTCCTCATCGAGGAGGGGCTGGACTCCGGGCCCGTCTACGGCACCGTCACCGAGGCGATCCGGTCCACCGACACCAGCGGCGACCTGCTGACGCGGCTCGCCTTCGCCGGCGCCGGGCTGCTCGCGGCGACCATGGACGGCATCGAGGACGGCACGCTGAAGGCCGTACCGCAGCCGGCCGAGGGGATCACGCTGGCCCCGAAGGTCAATGTCGAGGACGCACACATCGACTGGAGCGCCCCTTCGCTGCGGGTCGACCGGGTGGTGCGCGGATGCACCCCGGCGCCGGGTGCCTGGACCGCCTTCCGTGGTGAGCGGCTCAAGCTGATCCAGGTGCAGCCGGTTCCGGGGCGGGACGATCTCGCCCCCGGTGCGCTGTCCGTGGGGAAGAACAACGTGTTTGTCGGGACCGGGTCGTACGCCGTCGAGCTGCTGTGGGTGCAGGCGCAGGGGAAGAAGCCGATGCGGGCCGCGGACTGGGCGCGGGGCGTGCGGATCGGGGACGGGGAGAGCCTCGGGGCGTGACCGGCCGTACGCCGGGGAGGTGGGTGCGACGTAGGCTGGTCGTACATCTCATCCAGTAATCCGGAGCACCTTTTCGTGAGCGACACCTCCCGTCGGCCCCGCAGGACCGGCAAGCCCTACCGTCGGCCCCAGAAGGACCCCGTCCGCATCCTCGCCTTCGACGCGCTGCGTGCCGTGGACGAGCGGGACGCGTACGCCAATCTCGTGCTGCCGCCGCTGCTGCGGAAGGCGCGGGAGAAGGGCGACTTCGACGGGCGGGACGCGGCGCTCGCGACCGAGCTGGTGTACGGGACGCTGCGGCGGCAGGGGACGTACGACGCGATCATCGCCGCGTGTGTGGACCGGCCGTTGCGGGAGGTCGACCCGCCCGTGCTGGATGTGCTCAGCCTGGGTGTGCATCAGTTGCTGGGGACTCGGATCCCCACGCATGCCGCGGTGTCGGCGTCCGTCGAGCTGGCGCGGGTCGTGCTGGGCGACGGGCGGGCCAAGTTCGTCAACGCCGTGCTGCGCAAGGTCGCTCAGGACGATCTCGACGGGTGGATCCAGCGGGTCGCGCCGCCGTACGAGGAGGACGCGGAGGATCATCTCGCCGTCGTGCACTCGCATCCCCGCTGGGTCGTCTCCGCGTTGTGGGATTCGCTGGGCGGGGGCCGTGCCGGGATCGAGGCGTTGCTGGCGGCCGACAACGAGCGGCCTGAGGTGACGCTGGTCGCGCGGCCGGGGCGGGCCACGACCGAGGAACTGCTCGGTGAGGAGGCCGCGGTGGCCGGGCGTTGGTCGCCGTATGCCGTGCGGCTCGCCGAGGGCGGGGAGCCGGGGGCGATCGAGGCCGTGCGGGACGGGCGGGCGGGAGTGCAGGACGAGGGGAGTCAGTTGGTCGCCCTCGCGCTGGCCAACGCTCCGCTCGACGGGAGCGATGAGCGGTGGCTCGACGGGTGTGCCGGGCCTGGAGGGAAGGCCGCGCTGCTCGGTGCGCTCGCCGCCGAGCGGGGGGCCGTGCTGCTGGCCTCCGAGAAGCAGCCGCACCGGGCGGGGCTGGTGGCCAAGGCGCTGGCCGGGAATCCGGGGCCGTATCAGGTCATCGCCGCTGATGGGACCCGGCCGCCGTGGCGGGGCGGGATTTTCGACCGGGTGCTGATGGATGTGCCCTGCACGGGGCTTGGCGCGTTGCGGCGGCGGCCGGAGGCTCGGTGGCGGCGGCGGCCGGAGGACCTGGAGGGGTTCGCTCCGCTTCAGCGGGCGTTGTTGCGCAGTGCGCTGGAGTCCGTGCGGGTGGGGGGTGTCGTCGGGTACGCCACGTGCTCGCCGCATCTCGCCGAGACGCGGGCCGTCGTGGACGACGTGATGAAGGAGCGGGGCAGCGAGGTCGAGTTGATCGACGCGCGTCCACTGCTGCCTGGGGTGACGGAGTTGGGGGAGGGGCCTGATGTACAGCTGTGGCCTCATGTGCATGGGACGGACGCGATGTATCTGGCGTTGATTCGGCGGGTGGGCTGAGCTCCCCCAGGGTCATGGGGTGAGGCCTCCCACGGTCATGGGATGAGCCCTCACAGGGCCTTGTCCTCGACCGCCGGACGGACCGCGGGGTGCTCCTCCTCCCGCGACAGCCGGTGGGGCCACCAGACCTTCGGTCCCACGTCCAGGAACAGCGAGGTCACCAGGACCGAGCGGACGATGAACGTGTCCAGGAGCACGCCCAGAGCCACCGCGAAGCCGATCTCGGCGAAGGCGACCATGGGGAGGGTGCCGAGGGCGGCGAAGGTGCCGGCGAGGACCAGGCCGGCGGAGGTGATGACGGCGCCGGTGGCGGCGAGGCCCGTGATGACGCCCTGGCGGGTGCCCTGGTGGGCGGCCTCCTCGCGGATGCGGGTGGTCAGGAAGATGTTGTAGTCGATGCCCAGGGCCACCAGGAAGACGAAGACGAAGAGCGGGAAGTCGGTCGACTCGCCCGCGTAGTCGAACAGGTGGCGGAAGGCCAGGGCACTGATGCCGAGGGCCGCCGCGAAGGACAGGATCACCGTTCCTATCAGTAGCAGTGGGGCGATCAGGGCCCGGAGCAGGCCGGCGAGGATCATCATCACCACGATCAGGACCAGTGGGATGATCAAGAAGTTGTCGTGGGTCGTCGCCTTGTCCATGTCCAGGAGGGCAGCCGTGCCGCCGCCCACCTGGGCGTCGGCGTCGGGTACCGCGTGGACGGCGTCCCGTACGCGTTCGACGGTCTGCTTCGCCGCCTCGCTGTCCGCCGGCGCCGTCATCGTCGCCTCGAAGAGCACCCTGCCCTCGTAGAGCGGTTTGGTGCCCGGGGGCAGGCCCAGGGATTCCGGAACGACGCCCTCGGTGTCGGCGACGGCACGGCCCACCTGCTGGGCCTGCGCCTGGTTGCTGACGATGACCAGGGGGTCGCCGCTGCCGGCCGGGAAGTACTGCTCGGAGATCTCCTGGCCGGTGATGGAGTCGGGTTTGTCGGTGAAGGCGTCGGCGTTGCTCAGGCCCTCCGCGCGCAGCTGGATCAGGCCCAGGGAGCAGATCGCGAGGACCGCGGCCGTGATGGCCCAGGTCGTGCGGGGGCGGCGGGCGATGCCGTGGCCCATGCGGGCCCAGACGCCGCGCTCGTGTGGGTTCTCCGCGCCGAGGTGCGGGATCACCGGCCAGAAGATCCAGCGGCCGACGATCACGAGGAGGGCGGGGAAGAGGGTCACCATCGCCAGGAGGCCCACCGCCACGCCGATCGCCGCCACCGGGCCCAGGCCGCTCGTCGAGTTCATCTCCGCCGCAAGGAGCACCAGCATGCTCAGCACGACCGTGGCGCCCGAGGCCAGTACCGCGGGGCCCGCGCGATGCAGGGCCAGGGCCATCGCCTCGTGGCGGTCCTCGTGACGGCGCAGTTCCTCCCGGTAGCGGGCGACGAGCAGCAGGGCGTAGTCCGTTCCCGCGCCGAAGACGAGGACCGTGAGGATGCCGGCGCTCTGGCCGTTGACCGTGAGGCCCGCGTGTTCCGCGAGGAGATAGATGAAGGCCTGCGCCGTGAAGAGGGCGACGATCACGGCTACCAGGGGGATCAGAATCAGGGTGGGACTGCGGTAGGTGATCAGGAGCATGACGATGACGACCGCCATCGCCGACAGCAGGAGGGTGGAGTCGATGCCCTCGAAGGCTTCCGAGAAGTCCGCCGATGTGCCACCGGGCCCCGTGACGTGCACGGCCAGCCCCGCGCCGCTCTCTCCGACGATGTCCCGGATCGAGTCGACCGCGGGTCCGATGCGCTCCCAGCCCTGCTCGTCCATCGTGATCGGAACCTGGACCTGGGCGGCGCGCGGGTCGACTTCCCGGTCGAAGACCGGCCCCCGGGTCTCCGCGCCCCGAATGCCGTGCTCCGTCAGCCGCTTGAGCTGGGCCACGTCCTCGGTGATCGCGGCCCGGTCCTGTGCCGTGAGGCCGCTGTCACGGGCGTAGATCACGACCGCGGGAATCTGTTCCGGCCTGAAGTTCTCGGACGTCTCCAGGACTTGGGTGGATTCCGCCGACCCCGGCAGCCACGAGGCCGCGTCGTTGTCCTGGGCGTCGGCCAGCTTCTGCGCGAGCGGTGCCGTCACGAACAGCACCACCAGCCACAGCGCGAGCACGACCCACTTGGCGCGTCGTCCGCAGACGAGATGCGCGATGCCCCGTGTCCCGTTCATGGCCACCCCCGTAGCCGGTTGGCCGCCAAGCGTGGCACGGGGGACCCCGGCGCGTAAGGGGCGCGGAACGGCGATATGTGCGGCTCTGTCGCACGGGCGCGCGCGGCTGCGCACCGTCCGCGGCGAACATACGACCGTTTCCTCCCCCGACCGATGCTGCTCACCCCCCAAGGGCATGGCAGGCTTGGGGCATGGCCCCGCAGATCAACCCCAGCATCCTGTCCGCCGACTTCGCCCGCCTCGCGGACGAGGCGAAGGCGGTCGAGGGAGCCGACTTCCTCCACGTCGACGTCATGGACAACCATTTCGTCCCGAACCTCACGCTCGGCGTGCCGGTCGTAGAGTCTCTGGCCCGTGCGACGGACACTCCGCTGGACTGCCATCTGATGATCGAGGCTCCCGATCGGTGGGCGCCCCAGTACGTGGAAGCGGGGGCCTCCTCCGTCACCTTCCATGTCGAGGCCGCCGCGGCACCGGTGCGGCTCGCCCGCGAGATCAGGGCCAAGGGCGCCCGAGCCTCCATGGCGCTCAAGCCCGCCACACCGATCGAACCGTACGAGGATCTGCTGCCCGAGCTCGACATGCTGCTGATCATGACGGTCGAGCCGGGCTTCGGTGGTCAGGCGTTTCTCGACATCATGCTTCCGAAGATTCGCCGTACCCGCGAGTTGATCAGCAAGCACGGCCTCGACCTGTGGCTCCAGGTCGACGGCGGTGTGTCGGCCTCGACGATCGAGCGGTGCGCGGAGGCGGGCGCGGACGTCTTCGTCGCCGGGTCGGCGGTCTACGGGGCGGACGACCCCGCCGAAGCGGTCCGTGCGCTGCGCGCTCAGGCGGAAAGAGTGACGAAGTCCGCCGCCTGGGCATGCGACCACTGAGCCAAGGGAACGTGAACGGCGCCCATCAGGGCGGATCAAGAGCGCCGGATCTGCAAGGATGAACGGCGAATCCAGAATGTGAACAGCAGTGAGGAGATCGCCGTGTCGGGTATGTCGGCGGGCCGGTCAGCCATGCGGATGGGACCCGCTGAGCTGGTGCAGGCGGCGGCCATGGCCCGCCGCTTCTACCTCGAGGGCAAATCCAAGATCCAGATCGCCGAGGAGTTCGGCGTCAGCCGCTTCAAGGTGGCCCGGGTCCTGGAGACCGCTCTCGAACGGGATCTGGTGCGCATCGAGATCCGGGTGCCGGCCGAGTTGGACGCCGACCGCTCGGACGCGCTGCGCGCCCGCTACGGCCTCAGGCACGCCGTCGTGGTCGAGGCCCCGGTCGAGGTCGAGGAGTCTCCCGACCCGGAGAACCTGGGAGAGGTGGCCGCCGATCTGCTCGGCGAACTGGTGAACGAAGGGGATGTGCTGGGGCTGGCCTGGGGCCGGTCCACCATTCACATGGCCGCGGCCCTCGACCGGCTGCCGCCGTGCACGGTCGTGCAGTTGACGGGTGTCTACGACGCCGGCACCGCCGAGCGCGGCTCGGTGGAAGCCGTACGGCGGGCCGCGCAGGTCTCCGGCGGCGACGCGCACCCCATCTACGCGCCGATGCTGCTGCCGGACGCGGCCACCGCGGCGGCACTGCGCCACCAGACCGGGATCGCGCGGGCCTTCGAGTACTTCGACAAGGTCACCGTCGCCTGTGTCTCCATCGGCTCCTGGGAGCCCGGCATCTCGACGGTGCACGACATGCTCAGCGACGAGGAGCGGGCCCACTACGCCTCGCTCGGCGTCGCCGCCGAGATGTCCGCGCACCTCTTCGACTCCGACGGACGCCGGGTCGGCCGGGACCTGGGGGAGCGGTGCATCACCGTCAAGGCGGACCAGCTGCGCCGTATCCCGGAGGTCGTCGCGATCGCGGGCGGACAGCGCAAGGCGGCCGCGATCGACGCGGTGCTGCGCTCCGGGCTCGTCACCAGCCTGGTGACGGACACCTCGGCCGCCGACTATCTGATGACGGCGGGCCCGACGCCGAAGCCCGCGCTCAACAGGGCCGATCCGGATGGGGTCTGACGGTCTTTCAGAAGGGGGCGGCTCCCGTGGCCGCCCCCTTCTCCATCTCTTCATCGACGATCGCTACGGGGTGGTACAGGATGACGGAGCTCGTGGTCACGCTCGACCTCGACGGGGTCACGGACAAGGCGGGCCTGATGGACCGCTGCGCCCGAGATCTGCGGCTGCCCGACTGGTTCGGGCGCAACTGGGACGCGCTGGCCGACTCCCTCTCCGACCGCACGGTGTGGCCGGAAGGCGCCGTCGAGCAAGGCATGCGGGTCGTCGTACGGAACTGGCGGCCGTATGCGAAGGCGCGGCCCGACGAGTGGCGGATCGCCGAGGAGATCTTCTCCGAGGCGGTGGACCGCAGGTCGGAGCTCTCCGTGCTGCTCGCCCTTGGAGGATCCTCCTAGAGGGCCTCTGACCTGCTTGGACGATATGACCGTGCATCGCATTCCGGTCAGCATGGGACAATGAAGTACGTGCTCTTCCCCCTGGCTGACCTGTCCGGGGGCCACCTCTGATCGACTGGGATGTGCAGCACGTGCGTTTCCTCAATGACATCCAGCCCCCGTACGACCTGACGTACGACGACGTCTTCATGGTCCCGAGCCGCAGCGCGGTCGGCTCACGTCAGGGCGTGGACCTCAGCTCCCCGGACGGCACGGGCACCACGATCCCGCTGGTCGTCGCCAACATGACCGCCATCGCCGGCCGCCGTATGGCCGAGACGATGGCCCGGCGCGGCGGCCTGGTCGTCATCCCGCAGGACATCCCGATCGACGTCATCACCGAGGTCGTCAGCTGGGTGAAGAGCCGCCACCACGTCCTCGACACCCCGATCGTGCTGGCCCCGCACCAGACCGTCGCCGACGCGCTGGCCCTGCTGCCCAAGCGCGCCCACAACGCCGGTGTGGTCGTCGACGAGAACCACCGGCCGATCGGCGTGGTCACCGACGAGGACCTGTCCGGTGTGGACCGCTTCACCCAGCTCGAAGTGGTCATGTCCCGTGACCTGCTGCTCCTCGACGCCGACATCGACCCGCGCGAGGCCTTCAACACCCTCGACCACCACAACCGGCGCTACGCCCCGGCCGTCGACTCCGAGGGCCGCCTCGCCGGCATCCTGACCCGCAAGGGCGCCCTGCGCGCCACGCTGTACACGCCGGCCGTCGACGCGCAGGGCAAGCTGCGCATAGCGGCCGCCGTCGGTATCAACGGCGATGTGGCGGGCAAGGCCAAGCAGCTGCTCGACGCGGGCGTCGACACCCTCGTCATCGACACGGCGCACGGCCACCAGGAGTCGATGATCGCCGCGATCCGGACCGTGCGGGCGCTCGACCCGCGGGTGCCGATCGTCGCGGGCAACATCGTCGCCGCGGAGGGTGTGCGGGATCTGATCGAGGCCGGCGCCGACATCATCAAGGTCGGTGTCGGACCCGGCGCGATGTGCACCACCCGCATGATGACCGGCGTCGGCCGGCCGCAGTTCTCGGCGGTGCTGGAGTGCGCGGCCGAGGCGAAGAAGTACGGCAAGCATGTCTGGGCCGACGGTGGCGTCCGGCACCCGCGTGACGTCGCCATGGCGCTCGCGGCCGGTGCGTCCAACGTCATGGTCGGCTCCTGGTTCGCGGGCACCTACGAGTCGCCGGGCGACCTCCAGCAGGACTCCAGTGGGCGGCTGTACAAGGAGTCGTTCGGCATGGCGTCCGCGCGGGCCGTGGCCAACCGTACGTCGGACGAGTCGTCGTACGACCGCGCCCGCAAGGCGCTCTTCGAGGAGGGCATCTCCACCTCCCGCATGTTCCTCGACCCGGCACGCCCCGGCGTGGAGGACCTGATCGACTCGATCATCGCGGGCGTCCGGTCGTCCTGCACCTACGCGGGCGCCGGCTCCCTGGAGGAGTTCGCCGAGAAGGCGGTCGTCGGCATCCAGAGCGCCGCGGGCTACGCGGAGGGGAAGCCGCTGCACGCCAGCTGGAGCTGACGCACTGTCAACGCCGGTTCGCCGAAGGGGGCGGGGGCGGGTGTATGCGGGCGGCTGCGGATCGTCTGTGACCAGCCCCCGCACCCGCCCCTGCAACGGTCGAAAGCCGTCGTGCAACGAACACTCATCCAGCCCCCATGAACGCAATGATCTTGCGGGCATGCGCAAGGTTGCTGCATTTCACCAGCAACGTCACTCCTCGTAGGCTGTCGCCTCGTACGTGGCGTGGCAGGGACCCCGCTCGGTGGGTTCCTGCTGTCGCAGGGTGCCGCCGGTCCCTGTCGCCCTCACAGGCAGCGACGAAGGAGTCAGCGCGTGCTCGACCAAGGCGCACCCCCGCAGAACCGCCCCCAGACAGGCCCACCGTCCCCGGGCGTCGGCGCGCGCCTCATGCGTCGCAAGCCCGTGGAACACCTGGTCGCGGAGGGTGGCCAGGGCGAGGGAGGGTCCCTGCGGCGCTCCCTCGGCCTGTGGCAGCTCACCATGATCAGCATCGGTGCCACCCTCGGCACCGGCATCTTCGTCGTCCTCGGCGACGCCGTCCCGGAGGCCGGTCCCGCGGTCACCCTGGCCTTCGTGATCGCCGGTCTCACGGCGCTCTTCTCGGCCCTCTCCTACGCCGAGCTGGCGGGCAGCATCCCGGTCGCGGGCTCCTCGTACTCGTATGCGTACGCAACGATGGGCGAGCTGGTCGCCTGGGTCTGCGGCTGGTGTCTGGTGCTGGAGTACGGCGTCTCGGTGGCCGCCGTCGCCGTCGGCTGGGGCGAGTACCTCAACGAGCTGCTCGACGGGACGATAGGCGTCACCATCCCGTCCGTGCTGTCCTCCGCGCCCGGCGAGGGCGGGATCATCAACCTGCCCGCGCTGATCGTCGTCATGCTGGCGATGGTGTTCCTGCTCGGCGGCGTCCGTGAGTCCGCCCGCGCCAACACGATCATGGTCGCCGTCAAGATCGTCGCGCTGGTGCTGTTCTGCGCGGTCGGCTTCATGGGCTTCAAGTCCGGCAACTACGAGGACTTCATGCCGCTCGGCATGGCCGGTGTGAGCGCCGCGGGTGCCACCCTCTTCTTCTCCTACATCGGCTTCGACGCCGCCTCTACCGCCGGTGAGGAGGCCAAGAACCCCAAGAAGGACCTGCCGCGCGCGATCATGCTCTCGCTGATCATCGTGACCACGCTGTACGTCCTCGTCGCTGGCGTCGCCGTCGGCGCCTGGAACTGGACCAAGTTCGAGGGCTCCGAGGCCTCCCTCGCCGCGATCATGAACGACGTCAGCGGCCAGTCCTACTGGGGCACGCTCCTCGCCCTCGGCGCCGTCATCTCCATCGCGAGCGTCGTCCTGACCGTGCTCTACGGCCAGACCCGCATCCTCTTCGCCATGTCCCGGGACGGCCTGGTGCCCAAGGCGCTCGGCAAGGTCCACGCGAAGACCGGCGCGCCCCGCCTCAACACCGTCATCGTGTCCGTGTTCTGCGGCGCCCTCGCGGCCCTCATCCCGCTGGGCAAGCTCGTCGACGCCACCAGCATCGGCACGCTGTTCGCCTTCGCGCTGGTCAACATCGCGGTGATCGTGCTGCGCGTGAAGCGGCCGGAGCTCGAGCGCACGTTCAGGGTGCCGTTCGGGCCGGTGCTGCCGGTGCTGGGCTTCCTGTTCTGCGCGTACAACATGTTCAGCCTCGACACCGTCACCTGGGTGGTCTTCGGGTGCTGGATGGCCGCCGGTCTCGTGTTCTACTTCCTGTACGGCTATCGCCGTTCCCGTCTTGCCACGCCAGAAGTGAAGTGAACCACCCGCAGTGCTGAACGATCTCGACGAACGCATCGTGCACGCCCTCGCCGAGGACGCCCGCCGCTCCTACGCGGACATCGGGCAACTCGTCGGCCTGTCCGCGCCCGCCGTGAAACGGCGCGTGGACCGGCTGCGCGCCACCGGAGCCATCACCGGGTTCACCGTACGGGTGGATCCCTCCGCCCTCGGGTGGGAGACCGAAGGGTTCGTCGAGATCTACTGCCGGCACAACACCTCGCCGGAGACGATTCGGCGGGGGCTCGAGCGGTATCAGGAGGTTGTGGCCGCGTCGACCGTCACCGGTGAGGCGGATGCGGTGGTGCAGGTCTTCGCCTCTGACATGCGGCATTTCGAGCGGGTGCTTGAGCGGATCGCCGGGGAGCCGTTCGTGGAGCGGACGAAGTCCGTGCTGGTGCTTTCGCCTTTGTTGCGGCGGTTCTCTTCTGGGTCGCCTACGTAGTCTTTCGGCTGCGGCTGGGTGGGGGCTTGTCGCGCAGTTCCCCGCGCCCCTGGACGGCGTTCTTGCGGACCTTCTTCAGCATGTGCCGGACGACCAGTGCATGGGCGCCGGTACCGATGACGAGCCCTCGGTAGACGGTGCCCGCCCGGCCCGGGAACCTCGCCCTTGTCTCCGCCCGAAGACGAGTGCGGCCCCGGGGCGTCTTGTCCAGGTGGAAGAGCAGGGCGTACGTCGAGAACGGATGGCGGCCCACGTAGGCCAGCTCCTTGCCAGGGATCGACACCGCCACGCGGAAGCCCCGGGAGCCGGTCATCAAGGCGCCAAGTTCGTGCCAGACGGCGTCGGTGTTCGCCTCGACGAGCGTCGTGTGTTCGTCGACGAACGGCAGGGCCGGGATCTCGGTGGCGTCCATGGGGGAAGTCTCGCCCGGCCGTCCGTGCCGTGGCCTCCTCCGGCAGGTGGAGGCCGATAGCCGTTCGGGGGAGGGGCTCAGTCCGCCGTCTTGCGGGCCAGGGCGTTGTTGTCGATCGAGTTGTGCACGCTGAAGCTCACCGCGTCCGAGCGGTAGCGGTCGTCCGACCACTCCACGGGGCGGCCCTCGCGCGTCGTCGTCACGCGTCGTACCCGCAGGAGGGGGCTGGTGCGGCGGATGCCGAGCAACTCGGCGTCCTGGGCGCCGGCTGACACCGCGTCGATGACGTGCTCGCCGTAGGCGAAGACCAACCCCGTGTCGTCGTACAGGCGTTGGGTGACGGACGGGCACTCGGGCTCTATCGCCTCGACGGCCGGGGAGATCCAGTCCGCGTAGACCGTGCGCTCCAGGAGCACCGGTTCGCCGTCCAGGCCGCGCACCCGCAGTACGTGCAACACCGGGGTACCGGCGGTCAGTTGGAGGCGTATCGCGTCCTCCTTCGTCGCCGGGCGGTACTCCTGGGTGACCACGTGGCCGGTCGCCTCCCGGCCCATCGCGTTCGCCCACTGGGCGAAGCTGCGCAGTTCGGCGAAGCTCTGGCTGCGGCGGCTGGCCAGCACGACGCGGCGGGCGCCCTGGCGCGAGCCGATGAGGCCCTCGGCGGTCAGGGTGGCGACGGCCTGACGGACCGTGCCGCGTGAGACGCCGTAGTGGGCCGCGAGGTCGGTCTCGGCCGGCAGCAGGGAGCCGACCGTGTACTCCTCGCGGTCGATCGCCCGGCGCAGCTCGTCGGCGATCTCCTCGTGTCGCGCCGTCATGCTTCCCCTCTGAGTCGGTTGCTGTGCACAGCGTGACCAGCCTAATCGAGACCGTCCAGTGATCCGTGTCGTGGGGAGTGTGCAGAAATTCAGGGCTGAGGCTTTCGCCAGTGTTAACCGACGTGTCACCATCGGCGGGCCTACTGGGGCCAACTTGTTCAGACAAGTTCGAGATCTTTCCTGGGCAAGATCCTCCTGCACCCTCGCGCGTCCCCTGGAGAAACCGTGTCCGTTTCCGTGCCGAGAAACGCCGCCCTCGGCGGTGCCCTCGCCGTTGTCGCCGCGCTCGCCCTGAGCGCCTGTGGCGCCGCCCCCGACAACGCGTCCACCACCGCCGAAGGCAAGAACGCCGCCACCGCCACCTCCGCCGCCGACCTCGGCGGCATGGACAAGCTGGTCGAGGCGGCCAAGAAGGAGGGCAAGCTCAACGCGATCGCCCTGCCGCGTGACTGGGCCAACTACGGCGCCCTCATCGACGGCTTCCAGAAGAAGTACGGCATCAAGGTCGAGGTCGACAATCCGGACGGGTCCAGCCAGGAGGAGATCAGCGCGGTCACCACGCTGAAGGGCCAGGACCGTGCGCCCGACGTGCTGGACCTCGGGCAGTCGTTCGCGCTGAGCGGGGCCCAGCAGGGACTGTTCGCCAGCTACAAGGTGGTGTCGTTCGGCGACATTCCGGCGGCGCAGAAGGACGCGCAGGCCCGTTGGTACAACGACTACGGCGGCTACATCTCCATCGGCTGTGACGCGAAGCGCGTCAAGAAGTGCCCGGCCACCTTCAAGGATCTGCTGAAGCCGCAGTACAAGAGCCAGGTCGCGCTCAACGGCAATCCCACCAAGTCGGGTTCGGCCTTCGCCGGGGTGTGGGCGGCGGCCCTGGCGAACGGCGGCTCGTTCGACGACCTGCAGCCCGGCATCGACTTCTTCGCCGAACTGAAGAAGAACGGCAACTTCACGCCGGTCGAGTCGACCCCGGCCACCGTCGAGAAGGGCGAGACGCCCATCACCATCGACTGGGACTACCTGAACGCCGGATACGCGGAGGAGTTCAAGTCCAAGGGCCTGGACTGGAAGGTCGCCGTCCCCGCCGACGGCAAGTTCTCCCAGTACTACTCGCAGGCCATCAACAAGGACGCCCCGCATCCGGCGGCCGCCCGGCTCTGGCAGGAGTACCTCTACAGCGCCGAGGGCCAGAACCTCTGGCTCAAGGGGTACGCCCGCCCGGCCCTCATGCCCGCCATGGAGAAGGCCGGCACCCTCGACAAGACCGCCGCGGCCAAGCTGCCCGAGGTCTCGGGCACGGCGGCCTTCCCGACCGAGGCCCAGCAGGGCAAGGCCAAGGAAGTCCTCGGCGCCGGCTGGGGCAAGGCTGTCTCCGGATGACGGCCGATACCGATGCGACGGATGCCGGGGCGGCCGCGACCGATGTGACCGAGCCCGGCGCGACCCCGACCGCGACCGACACGACCGTCACCCCCGCCACCTCCGCGCACCCCGGCCCCGACGCCGCCGCGCCCGCCGCCCGCTCCGGGCGGCGGCGCCGCGTCGGGGGCGGGCTCGCCGTCGTCCCGCTGCTCGCCTTCGTGGCGCTCGCCTTCGGGATCCCCGCCCTGGCCATGCTGGACGGCGCCTTCACCGTCAAGGACCCGGTCACGGGGGCCAGTTCGTACGGGGTGGCCAATGTGACCGCCTCGGTGCAGGGCGCGTATCTCACTGCCCTGATCGGCAGCGTGAAGCTCTCCGCCTTCTCCGCGGCGATCGGCGTGGTGTGCGGGCTGCTTCTCGCGCAGGCCGTGGTGACTTCACGCTCCCGCGTGCTGCGTGAGGCCGTGCTCACCGCCTCCGGGGTGCTCGCCAACTTCGGCGGCGTCCCGCTGGCCTTCGCCTTCGTCGCCACGCTCGGCAACTCGGGCTTCCTCACCCGTCGCCTGGACCTGACCGACAAGGGCTGGAGCCTCTACAGCTTCTCCGGGCTGACGCTGGCGTATCTGTACTTCCTGATCCCGCTGATGGTCCTCACCATCACCCCGGCGCTCGAAGGACTGCGGACCCAGTGGCGTGAGGCCGCCCGGAACAACGGCGCCACCAACGCCCAGTACTGGCGGCATGTCGCGCTGCCCGTGCTCGCCCCCTCGCTGCTCGGCGGCTTCGTGCTGCTCTTCGGCAGCGCGTTCGCCGCGTACGCCACCGCGGCCGCCATGGTCGGCAGCTCGATCCCGCTGGTCACCCTGCAGATCGCCGACGCCCTCGCCGGCAACGTCCTGGTCGGCCAGGAGAACGTCGCGCTGGCCCTGAGCCTGGACATGGTCCTGGTGGCGGGCCTCGTGATGGCCGTGTACCTGCCCCTGCAACGACGGAGTGCCCGATGGCTCGCCTGACCGGTCGCGGCTTCGGGAAGGTCCGCCCCGGGCGCGGTGTCGTCCTGCTGTGCGCCGCGGTCTACTTCCTGCTGCCGCTCGCCGCTTCCGTGATCTTCACGGTCGACGTACCGGGCCAGGGGGTGAACTTCGACGTCTACGAGCAGATCCTCGGCGCCGAAGGCTTCGTCTCCAGCCTGCTGCTCTCCCTCGAACTGGCCGCCGCCACCATCGCGTTGGTCCTGCTGCTGATGGTGCCCGCGATGGTCGCCCTGCGCCTCGGTGCGCGGCGGCTGCGCCCGGTCGTGGAGATCGTCTGTGCGCTGCCGCTGGTCCTGCCGCCGATCGCCTTCGTCGCGGGCATCGCCACGGTGCTGAAGTGGGGGCCCGAGTACTTCTCGACCACCCCGCTGTTCCAGACCTTCGTGGCCGTCCAGAACCCCGACTTCCCCGTCGTACTCGTCCTCGCCTACACCGTGATGGCGCTGCCGTTCGTGTACCGGGCGCTGGACGCCGGCCTGCGGTCGATCGACGTACCCACCCTGGTGGAGGCGGCCCGCAACTGCGGCGCCGGCTGGGCGCAGGCGCTGGTCCGGGCGGTGCTGCCCAACCTGCGCGGGGCCCTGCTGAACGCCTCGTTCCTCACGCTGGCACTGGTGCTCGGCGAGTTCACCGTCGCCCAGATCCTGAAGTTCCGGCCCTTCGCCGTCTGGATCGTCGGCATCGGCGGCTCAGAGGCGCAGATGTCCGTGGCGGTGTCCGTCCTCAGCCTGTTCGTGACCTGGCTGCTGCTCCTCGCCATCGCCGCCGCCGGCGGGCGCACACCCTCCCCGACCACCACCGAGAAGTGATCCGAGCCCAGAGGTGACCCGGAAGATGACACTCACAGCACCCCAGCCGAAGGCCGCCGCCGTCGATACGGCCGCCACGGTCGAGTTCCGGGGCCTGCGCCGCGCCTTCGGCGACACCGTCGCCCTCGACGGCCTCGACCTCGCCGTACGGCCCGGTGAACTCCTCGCCCTCCTCGGCCCGTCCGGCTGCGGCAAGACCACGGCCCTGCGCATGCTCGCCGGGTTCGAGCATCCCGACTCCGGCGAGGTGCTGGTGGACGGCGAGGACGTCACCCGGGTCCCGGCGCACCGCCGCGACGCCGGCATGGTCTTCCAGTCGTACAGCCTGTTCCCGCACCTCAGCGCGCTCGACAACGTCGCCTTCGGGCTGCGCATGCGCAAGGTGCGCACCGGCGAACGGCGCGCCCGTGCCGCCGAGTTGCTGGAGCTGGTCGGTCTCGCCGACAAGGGCGAGCGGTACCCGCACCAGCTCTCCGGCGGTCAGCAGCAGCGCATCGCCCTGGCCCGCGCGCTCGCCCTGCGCCCACGCGTCCTGCTGCTCGACGAGCCGCTGTCGGCGCTCGACGCCAAGGTCCGCCTGACCCTCCGCGAGGAGATCCGACGGCTCCAGCAGGAGCTCGGCATCACCACCCTGTTCGTCACCCACGACCAGGAGGAGGCCCTGTCCATGGCCGACCGGGTCGCCGTCATGCGCTCCGGACGCCTCGAACAGTGCGCCGGGCCCGCCGAGTTGTACGGCCGCCCCGCCACGGCCTTCGTCGCCGAGTTCGTCGGCACGATGAGCCGGATCCCGGGCACGCTCGTCGACGGCGGTGTCGAGGTGCTCGGCCGACGGCTGCCCGTCGACGGCGACGCGCCCTCGGTGTCCGAGGTCGACGTACTGGTACGGCCGGAGGCCGTGGCCGTGCGCGCCGACGACGCATCCGACGCGCGCGTGGTCGCCACCGCGTTCCTCGGCGCCACCACCCGGCTGACCGTACGGCTCGCCGACGGCACCGAGGTCAAGGCCGACCTGCCCGCCCGCGAGACGGCCGCGCTCGGCGCGGGCGCCGCGGTGAGCGTGTCGCTGCCGGAGCGGCCGGTGCTGGTGGCCGAACGCCGACACTGACTCTCGTACGACCCACTGATCCACCCCACGCCACGCAAGAAAGAGACCACCGTGACTCGACTCCCGCTCCAAGCCGTCCTGTTCGACATGGACGGCACGCTCGTCGACACCGAGCGACTGTGGTGGGAGGCGGTGGAGCAGGTCGCGGGCCGTGCTCTGACGGAGGCGGACGAGGGGGAGGTGCTCGGCCGGGCCGTCGAGCACACCGCCGACTGGCTGGCCACGGCCATGGGCGCGTCGGCCGCCGACCTCGCCGACACGCTCCACCGCGAGTTCGCCGACCGCGTCCGCGCCGGCATCGTCCCCCGCCCCGGCGCGCTCGACCTGCTCGACGCGCTGGCCCGCGAGGGCGTCCCCACGGCTCTGGTGACCGCGTCCCCGAGAGCCGTCGCCGACACCGTCCTGGCGGCTCTGGGCGGCGCGAGCCGGTTCGCCGTCTCCGTCACCGCCGACGACACCGAGCACACCAAGCCCGCCCCCGACCCGTATCTGGCCGCCTGCCGGGTCCTGGGCGTCGACCCGTCCGGCTGTGTGGCCGTCGAGGACACCGAGACCGGCGTCGCCTCCGCCGAGGCGGCCGGGTGCACGGTGCTCGCGGTGCCCTCGCTCGCCCCGATCGAGCCGGCGCCCGGACGGACCGTGCTCGACAGCCTGGAGGGCGTCACCCCACAGCTGCTGCGCACCCTGCTGCCGTACCGCCTCCGCGTCATGAGCTGGAACCTCTGGTACGGCGGCACCAAGGTCCACGACCATCTGGCCAAGCAGCTCAAGGTCATCGCCGAGACCGGCGTCGACGTGGTCGGCCTCCAGGAGACGTACGGCACCGCCGCGGAGGAGCTTGCCGCGGCTCTCGGCTGGTACCACCACCGGGCGGGGGAGAACCTCGGCGTCATCAGCCGATACCCGATCACGGCCCGCTTCGGGGACCCGGACGTCGGGTTCTACGGGGCGGCCGGTGTGCGGGTCCGTGTGCACGAGGGCGTCGAGGTCGACGTATGGACGGTCCATCTGGACTACAAGCAGTACGGGCCCTATGAGATCGATGGTGATCCGGCGGCCCACGAGGACGTGCGCCTCGCCCAGATGCGGGACGCCCTGAGCGGTATCGAGGAAACAGCCGTTCTCGTCGGCGACTTCAACAGCCCCTCCCACCTGGACTGGCCGGACGTCGATTGGCCGGTGACCAAGGCCGCCGAGGAGGCCGGCCTGCGCGACTCCTACCGTGAGGCCCACCCGGACCCGGCCACCCACCCGGGCCACACCTGGTCGCCGATCCACTCCCTGCACGAGGACGGCAGCGGACGCCCCGAGCCCCAGGACCGGATCGACTACGTGCTGCACAGGGGGCTGCGCGTGGTCGACTCCGAGACCTATGTGAGTGGCGACCCGCGCCCCTGGCCGGATGTCGAGCACAACGACTGGCCCTCCGACCACGCGGCCGTGATCACCACATTTTCGCTACGCGTATGAGCCGGATCCGCCTACCATCGGTGACATGACCTGGCGACATTGATCCACCAGCCGTGCCTCCCGAGGGCCACCTCGGACGCCGTTCCGACGACGTCCGAACCGCCCTTCCGGGAAGGCCTCATGACACTCACACCCGCACGCGTGCCCGCCACCGGCGTCCGACGCCTGACGACCACGCTGTACGGCTACTCGTTCCTGGACGACTTCGTCCTGCTCTACCCGGTGTACGCGCTGCTGTTCGCCGACACCGGGATGTCGCTCTGGCAGATCTCCTCCCTGTTCGCCCTGTGGTCGATCACCGGTGTGGTGCTGGAGGTGCCCTCGGGGGCCTGGGCCGACACCGTGTCGCGGCGCCGGCTGCTGTGGATCGGCCCGCTGCTCACCGCCGTCGGCTTCGCGCTGTGGGTGATCGTCCCGTCGTACTGGGCCTTCGCCGTCGGCTTCATCCTGTGGGGTGCCGGTGGAGCGCTCGGTTCCGGTGCGCTGGAGGCGCTGGTGTACGACGAACTGGACCGGCTGGGCGCGGCCGGGCGTTACGCCGGGGTCATGGGCCGGGCCCGGGCCGCGCGGCTGCTGGGCACCGTGTCCTCCATCGGTCTCGCGGCACCCGTCTTCGCCCGGGGCGGCTATGCGGCGGTCGGTGCCGCGAGCTTCGTGGCCTGTGTGCTGACCGCCGCCGTCGCGACCCGGTTCCCCGAGCACCGCGTGCGCCCGGAGACCGGTGACGACGGGGGCTGGGCGACGACCCTGCGGACGGGTCTGGCCGACGTCCGCGGGGACCGTTCGGTGCGCGGCGCCCTGCTGCTGGTCCCGGCCGTCGCCGCCGTGTGGGGCGCGCTCGACGAGTACACCCCGCTGCTGGTGCGGGACATCGGCGTCGCCGAGGCGACCGTGCCGTACCTGATCATGCTGATCTGGGCCGGCGTCACCCTCGGCAGCCTCCTGACCGGACCGGCCGAACGCCTCGGCACGACCGGGCTCGCGGCGCTCCTCGCGGGCAGCGCCCTCGCCCTGGCCGTGGGCGCCGCCGCCCGTTCCCTGACTGGGATCGCGCTGGTGAGCCTCGCCTTCGCCGGGTTCCAGCTGGCGGAGGTGCTGGCCGACGTCCGCCTCCAGCACCGTATCGACGAGTCCCGGCGGGCCACGCTCACCTCGGTGGCGAGCCTGGGCACCGAGCTGGCGACGGTCGTCACCTTCGCCGGGTACGCCCTGCTCGGCACGGATGCCGCCCACAGCACCGTCTTCGCGGTGCTGGCGATCCCCTACCTGGTGACGGCTCTGGCGCTCGCTAGAAGTCGGGCCGCCACGGCACGACCGTGAAGTCGCCCGTCCCCTTCTTCACCTTCTCGAAGGGGGCGGAGCCGACGCACTTGGGCAGCTCCTTCGTCTCGACGGGGCTGCCCGTGGCGGCCCAGCTGTAGCCGAGCCGGTCGCGGTGGCCGGCGTCATGGACGGTGATGCCGACCCGCTTGCCCTCGGCGCCGGGCAGGTCGGAGTCGGTGATCACGCCGGAGACGACGGCCACCTTGCCGCCGGTGACGAGACAGTCGACCTTGGCCTTCGCCCGGGCGCCGTCACCGTTCAGGTAGTGGCTGAACTCGAAGGTGCCGGTCGCTTTCGTCGGGTCGGCGGTGTCCTTCGCGGCCAGATGCGCGTCGAACGAGAAGGTGATGTCGTCGCCCGCCGAGCGGTACAGCTTGGCGGTGCCGGTGAGGGCGGCGGCCTCGCGTTGCCGCGGCGCGTCCGTCGCGGTGGCGGCGGGACCGACCGTTCCGGCGGTGAGCAGCAGCAGCGCACAGCACAGCACGACAGTCTTCGTACGGCGGTTCATGGCGGTCCTTTCCGCAGGTCAACCGGACAGCCACTACTGTTGCGGCGGCGCGCCCCGACCACATCGCACCGAGGACGGGACCCCGCCTCCGCCGCATGGCGGGGAGACCCGTGCGCCCCTCCACTCCGAGGAGGACGGGACCTCCGCACGAAGGGGCGCGCAACGAATCGCCGCCGGACCCACGGCCGACGCAACAAACCGCTCACCGGCGCGCAACGGCTCCTTCTTGTCCGGCCCGGTCGGCCGCCCGTACCTTCTAGATGGCCCCCACAATCACCCTTCCGCCCCGGTGAGGACACGCATGCGCACCGCCCTGCTCCAGAGCTCCGGCCGCCCCGGCTCGACCGTCGAGAACCTCAAGGTCCTCGACGAGGCCGCCGGTCGTGCCGCCGCCGAGGGGGCCGGGCTGCTGGTGGCGCCGGAGATGTTCCTGACGGGGTACGCGATCGGCGACGACATCGCCCGCCTCGCCGAGCCCGCCGACGGTGACTGCGCGGACGCGATCGCCGAGATCGCCACCCAGCACGGCCTGGCGATCGTCTACGGCTACCCCGAGCGCGAGGGCGACGTCGTCTTCAACTCCGCCCAGCTGATCTCCGCCGACGGCACGCGGCTCGCCAACTACCGCAAGACCCACCTCTTCGGCTGCTTCGAGCGCGACCACTTCACGCCGGGCGAGCAGCAGGTCGTCCAGGCCGAACTCGACGGCGTCCGGGTCGGCATCCTGATCTGCTACGACGTCGAGTTCCCGGAGAACGTCCGGGCCCACGCCCTCGCCGGCACCGACCTGCTGCTCGTCCCGACGGCGCAGATGCACCCGTTCCAGTTCGTCGCCGAGTCGATGATCCCGGTGCGGGCCTTCGAGAACCAGATGTACGTCGCCTACGTCAACCGGGTCGGCCAGGAAGGGGAGTTCGAGTTCGTCGGCCTCTCCACGCTCGCCGGCCCCGACGGAGTCGCCCGCACCCGGGCCGGCCGTGAAGAGGACCTCGTCCTCGCCGACGTCGACCCCGCCTTCGTCGCCGCCTCCCGCGAGGCGAACCCGTATCTGAAGGACCGCCGCCCCGGTCTGTACGGGTCCCTCATCTGAATCCGCCCCGCCCTGTTTCATCTGCAAGGAGTCCGTACCCCATGACGTCCATGGTGCCCAACGCCGTCGAGCACACCGACGAGCCGCAGCAGCCGCCGATCACCATGTTCGGCCCGGACTTCCCCTACGCCTATGACGACTTCCTCGCCCACCCGGCGGGGCTCGGCCAGATACCGGCGACCGAGCACGGCACCGAGATCGCGGTCATCGGCGGCGGACTGTCCGGCATCATCGCCGCGTACGAGCTGATGAAGATGGGCCTCAAGCCGGTCGTGTACGAGGCCGATCAGATCGGCGGCCGCCTGCGCACCGTCGGCTTCGACGGCCCGAGCACCGAGGGCCTGACGGCCGAGATGGGCGCGATGCGCTTCCCGCCGTCCTCCACGGCGCTCCAGCACTACATCGACCTGGTGGGCCTGGAGACCAGCCCGTTCCCCAACCCCCTCGCCGAGGCGACGCCCTCGACCGTCGTCGACCTCAAGGGCGAGTCGCACTACGCCGAGACGATCGACGACCTGCCGCAGGTCTATCGCGATGTCGCCGCGGCCTGGAACAAGTGCCTCGAAGAAGGCGCCGACTTCTCCGACATGAACCAGGCCATGCGCGAGCGGGACGTGCCGCGCATCCGCGAGATCTGGGCGAAGCTCGTCGAGAAGCTCGACAACCAGACCTTCTACGGCTTCCTCTGCGATTCCGAGTCCTTCAAGTCCTTCCGGCACCGCGAGATCTTCGGCCAGGTCGGCTTCGGCACCGGCGGCTGGGACACCGACTTCCCCAACTCCATCCTGGAGATCCTGCGCGTCGTCTACACCGAGGCCGACGACCACCACCGCGGCATCGTCGGCGGCTCCCAGCAGCTGCCGGTGCGGCTGTGGGAGCGCGAGCCGGAGAAGATCGTCCACTGGGCCTACGGGACGTCCCTCAAGTCCCTGCACGTCGACGGCAAGCCCCGCCCGGCCGTGACCCGGCTGCACCGCGCCGCCGGCAACCGGATCACCGTGACCGACGCGAACGGCGACATCCGCACCTACCCGGCGGCGATCTTCACCGCCCAGTCCTGGATGCTGCTGTCGAAGATCGCCTGCGACGACTCGCTCTTCCCGATCGACCACTGGACGGCGATCGAGCGCACCCACTACATGGAGTCGAGCAAGCTGTTCGTGCCCGTCGACCGGCCGTTCTGGCTCGACAAGGACGAGGAGACCGGCCGGGACGTCATGTCGATGACGCTCACCGACCGGATGACGCGCGGCACCTACCTCCTGGACGACGGCCCGGACAAGCCGGCCACCATCTGCCTGTCGTACACCTGGTGCGACGACAGCCTGAAGTGGCTGCCGCTGTCCGCCAACGAGCGGATGGAGGTCATGCTGAAGTCGCTCGGCGAGATCTATCCCAAGGTCGACATCCGGAAGCACATCATCGGCAACCCGGTGACCGTCTCCTGGGAGAACGAGCCCTACTTCATGGGCGCGTTCAAGGCCAACCTGCCCGGCCACTACCGCTACCAGCGGCGCCTGTTCACGCACTTCATGCAGGACCGGCTGCCCGAGGACAAGCGGGGCATCTTCCTCGCCGGTGACGACATCTCCTGGACGGCGGGCTGGGCCGAGGGCGCCGTCCAGACCGCGCTGAACGCGGTCTGGGGCGTGATGCACCACCTCGGCGGCACGACGGACGGGACCAACCCCGGCCCGGGCGACGTGTACGACGAGATCGCGCCGGTGGAGCTCCCCGAGGACTGACCCGGGCGGGGCCGTCAGAGTCCGGCGGCCCGCACCGACTCGTACACCTCGGCGGCGACGTCCTTGAGTTCCTGGGCGTCGCGCGCGAGACCCTGGAGCTCGAAGAAGAACTCGTCGAGCCCGTCCGCGGCGTGCGCGGCCAGGTCCTCCACGATCTGGTCGACGCTGCCCTGGAACGCGGCGCGGTCCCCGCCGTCGTACGCCTTCGCGCTGTACTGGGCGTTGATCCGGACCACGGCCTGGATCGGCTCGGTGCGTCCGCGCTCTGCCGCGAGATCCTGCAACTGCCGCCACTGCGAGGTGAGTTGCTCGGCGCCCATGGCGATCGGCATCCACCCGTCGAGGCGGTCGACGAGCCGGGCCATCGCCTTCTTGCTGTTGGTGGGCACCAGGATCGGGATCGGCCGGGCGGGCTTGGGCGCCACCACGGCCGAGGCGACCTTGGAGTGCGGACCCTCGTAGGACACCGGGTCCGGTCCCCACACGGCCCGGCACACGTCGATCATCTCGTCGAGGACCTTGCCGCGCTCCTCGAACGGCGCCACGCCCGCCGCCGCGTACTCGTCGAGCGACCAGCCCGTGCCGAAGCCGGCCACGACCCGGCCGCCGCTCGCCGCGTCCAGCGTGGCGAGCGCCTTGGCCAGCTGGAACGGGTTGTGCAGCGGCGCCACCAGGATGCTGGTGCCGAGCCGGGCCCGCTCGGTCGCCGACACCGCCAGGGTCAGCGTGACCAGGGGGTCCGGTACGCCCCGGTACATGTCGGGCCACGCCAGCCCTTCGATGCCGTACAGGCCCTGGGTCTGCGGCTCGGGGAACAGCGCCCGCTCGTAGACCCACAGGCTCTCGTAGCCGATCCGCTCGGCGGTGCGCGCGACGTCCGGTACGTCACGGCCGATGTCGTACTGCTGTGCTTGAGGGAGGCTGAGCCCCAGCCGAAGGGCCATCTGTACGCTCCTTTGCGTCGGTCCGTCACAGATCGGTTCGGGTCTGTCACTGACGGTTCAATCGTCAACTTAACTCGGGTACCCGCGTCGGTCAGGTGTACCGCGCGGGTGTGGCCGAGATCAGTCCGCCAGTGGCGTGAGCAGCATGCGTCCCGCGAACCCCACCGCCGCGTCGAGCCGCTCGGTGAACTCCTCGGCGAGCTCCGGGTACCCGCGCAGCGCCCACAGCGCCCGGGCCGACGACCAGGTGGCGTCCCGCGCGCGCTCCAGGCTCCAGGAGCCGAGCAGATGAGTGATCGGGTCGGCGATCTGGAGCAGATCGGGACCCGGCATCAGATCTTCGCGGATGCGCTCCTCCAGCGAGACGAGGAGGTCACCCACACGATCGAACTCGTCCTCCAGCTCGACCGGTTCGCAGCCGAGGCTACGACAGGCGTCCACCACGGCCAGCGCCAGATCGTGGCCGATGTGCGCATTGATGCCCGCGAGCGCGAACTGCAACGGCCGTACGCCCGGATGGCGCCGCATCTGGAACAGGGGCCGCCAGCACGCGGGCGGACGCCGTTCGTCGTCGGACGACTCCACCGCCGCGAGATACCGCTCCGCGAACCGCACGTCCAGCGTGATCGCCGCCCGCGCGTCCGGGAACCGGCCGCCGTCGATGTGCCGGTCGACCTCCTCCGTGACGGCGAGGTAGACGCGGTTGAAGACGGCGACACCGTCGCGTTCGGGGAGCATCGCTGCAAGGGAGCGCATACGGGAGATGACCGCGTCCACGGCTGTGGTGAATTGTTCGCATTGCGCCATGGGGGCAATGTCCCAGCTTTAGGGTGGCCGCAGTGTCGGCGGGCCCGGCGCTTCCCCAGAACGGGGGACGCGCTCGCTGTGGGGGAGGGGGAGCAGGACCGTGCCAGGCTCACGCGCCCAGCGACTGGCCGTACGCCGGGCCGAGCGCCGCAGGGGCGTCAGGCGGAGCGTCATGGCGGTGGCGGCCTCGGTCGTGGTCGCCGTCGGCGCGGTCACCGGGATGGTCTCCGCGCTCGACGACCGCGGGGGCTCCGACGAGGCCGGGCCGCCCCGGGTGACGCGCTCGCCGAGCCTGGATTCCCTGCCGCTCCTGCCGTCCGCCTCCCCGTCGGTCACGAGGTCCCCCGCACCGACGTCCGCCTCACCCACCCGGACGCGGGAGAAGGCCACCCCCACGCCCACACGGGCCGAGAGGAAGCAGAGCACGGCCGTGGTCTCCAGCCGCCTGTACCGCCACCCCGACTCCCAGGTTCTCGAGTGGGTCCGCGACAACCCCGCCGACCCGCGCCACGCCGTCATCGAGTCCCGGATCGCCGCCCAGCCGGCCGCGGTGTGGTTCGCCGACTTCACGCCGGACACCATCACCGCCCGGGTCCGCGCGGTCACCTCGGGCGGTTCGGCGCTCGGGCGCGTCCCGGTGGTCGTGCCGTACGCGATACCGGTCCGCGACTGCGGCGGGTACTCCGAGGGCGGGGCGCCGAGCCTCGATGCCTACGACGCCTGGATCGACAGGTTCGCCGCGGGGCTCGGCTCCGGCGATGTCATCGTCGTCCTGGAGCCCGACTCGATCGCCCAGTCCGAGTGCCTCTCCGCCGGGGCACGCGCCGACCGCTTCGCCTCCCTCGCCCGTGCGGGCCGGGCCATGAAGCAGGCCAACCCCAAGGCGCGCGTCTACTACGACGCCGGGCACTCCGGCTGGAACGCGCCCGGCAAGCAGGCGAGTTGGCTGCGGCAGGCCGGCGCAGCCTCGACCGCGTCCTCCGACGGCGTCTTCAGCAACGTCTCCAACTTCCACGCCACACCCGACGAGATCGCCCACGACCGCGCGGTCCTCGACGCCCTCGACGGCCCCGCCTCGCTCGGCGCCGTCATCGACACCAGCCGCAACGGCGCCGGGGCTCCTGCCGACGGCGAGTGGTGCGACCCGTCCGGCCGCAAGCTGGGCCGGGCGCCGACGCTCGCCACGGGCGAGTCACGCATCGACGCCTACCTGTGGGTCAAACTCCCCGGCGAGTCCGACGGGTGCAAGGGCACCCCGGGGACCTTCACGGCGTCGTACGCCTACGACCTGGCACGCTGACCGTAAGGTCACCAGACCGCGGTTGTACGGCCATGCGCTCCAACTGCCGTGAACGCTACGGAGATCACGACCGGGAAGCGTCACCTCACGGTGGACAGCACAGGTCCGCCCTTGGCCAACCGCCCTCCTGGCCTCAGGGCCGCGGGTCGGGAACCGCCGCATCCGGCCGACTGACCTTCGGGCGCTCACGGTCACCGGCGCGCAGGACGCGTGCGAACGCCACGATTCCGAAGGACAGGACCGTGACCAGGCAGAACGACACCATCAGGCTGGTCGCCTGGGCGATCCCGCCGATCGCGCTCGGGGCGATGAGCCCGGAGGTGTAGGTGATCGTCGCGACGCCCGCGATGGCCAGTGAGGGGTTGGGGCCGCTGCGGCCCGCCGCCGCGAAGCACAGCGGCACGACGACCGCGATGCCGAGCCCCAGCAGCGCGAACCCGGCCATCGCCAGGGCCGGCCGGTCCGACACGATGATGAGCAGTCCGCCGAGCGTGGCGAGGACACCGCTGAACCGGACCGTGCGTACGGAGCCGTAGCGGTCCACCACCCGGTCGCCGACGAGCCGGGCGACCGCCATGGTGAGCGTGAACCCGGTCGTGCAGGCGGCCGCAAGCCCCGCCGAGGTGTCCAGCTGGTCCCGCAGATAGACGGCCGACCAGTCCAGGCTCGCGCCCTCCGCGAACACCGCGCAGAACCCGACCGCGCCGATGAGCAGCGCCGACTTGGGCGGCAGCGCGAACCGGGGCGGCGGCTCCTCGTCCTCGGCGGGCTGGAGGTCCAGCACCCACTGGCACGCCGCCACACCGAGCAGCGTGAGCGTCACCGCCGCGAGGGCGTGGTGCAGCCGGGCGTCCGAGCCGAGGTGGGCGGCGAGTGTGCCGGCCGCCGAGCCGACCAGGGCGCCCGCGCTCCACATGCCGTGCAGGCCCGACATGATCGAACGTCCGAGCCGGGTCTCGACCTCGACGCCGAGCGCGTTCATCGCCACGTCCGCCATGCCCGCCGTGGCGCCGTACACGAACAGTGCCAGACACAGCGTCAGCAGATTGGGGGCGAGGGAAGGCAGGATCAGCGCGAGCGTCCACAGGGCGATCAGTCCGCGCAGGGCGTTCCGGGCGCCGAACCGGTGGGTGATGCTGCCCGCGAGCGGCATCGCCACGGACGCGCCGAGCGCCGGGAAGGCGAGCGCCAGCCCCAACTGCCCGGCACTGACCCCGGCATGGTCCTGGATCCACGGCACGCGCGTCGCGAACGAGCCGGTGACGGCGCCGTGCACGGCGAAGACGGCGGCCACGGCATACCGGGCCCGCCTCACTTCGCGCAGGTCGTAGACCATCCCACCCATTGTGTGACCCCTCCCGGTCTTCGGTTGTTCCTGGACCTGGCGTAAATTATCAGGAACCCTGCCTGATAGATAGAGTCACTCTCCGGCCGTCCGCCGATCTGGAAGGATCCCGGCATGCCCGCATCCCCGAGCACCGCCCGGGCCATCAACGACCGGCTCGCCCTGCGACTGCTCCAGCAGGAGGGCCCGCTGACGGCAGGGCAGTTGAAGCAGCTGACCGGCCTGTCCCGGCCGACCGTCGCCGACCTCGTCGAACGCCTCACGGCCGCCGGCCTGATCGCGGTCGTCGGCGAGGCCGGCGAGCAGCGGCGCGGGCCGAACGCCAAGCTGTACGGCATCGTCGCCGACCGCGCCCAGCTGGCGGCCCTCGACGTCCGTACCGAAGGCGTCTCGGTGGTCGTGTCCGACCTGGTCGGGGCGGTGCTCGCCGAGGCATCGGTGCCGATCGGCGGCGACACCGGGACGGGGCCCGCCGTTGAGCAGGCGGTGGCGCTGGTGGAGCGGGTCGTGAAGGAGGCCGGGGCGGACCGGCTCCATACGGTGGGCATAGGCGCCCCCGGCCTCATCGACCCGGCGACCGGCGAACTGCGCGACTCCACCGGCCTGCCCGAATGGCACCGCAGCCTCGTCGCGGCCCTCCAGGAACGGCTCCCCGAGGCCCGCGTCAGCGTCGAGAACGAGACCAACCTCGCGGCCCTCGCGGAACAGCGCGACGGAGTGGCCGCCGACCGCGACACCTTCGTCCTCCTCTGGCTCGGCCACGGCACCGGCGCGGCCGTCGTCCTCGACGGCGCCCTGCGCCGCGGCGCCTCCGGCGGCACCGGCGAGATCGGCTTCCTGCCGGTGCCCGGGACGACGGGGCTGCCGTCGGCGGTGGACTGCGAGGGCGGATTCCACTCGCTGGCCGGCTCGGCGGGGATCGTGGAACTGGCGAGGTCGTTCGGCCTGCCGGTCGAGGACGAGTCAGCGCCCGAGCCGCTCGCCGCGGGGGTGGTGGGGAAGGCCGTCGCGCTGGTGGCCGGAAACCAGGAGGCCGCCGCCGGCCTGCCGGAGCGCGGCACGCAGGCCGCCGCCGACCGTTTCCTCGCCACCCTCGCCGACCGGCTCGCCATCGGCGTCGCCTCCGTCGTCGCCATCCTCGACCCCGGCTGTGTGGTCCTCGGCGGCGAGGTGGGACAGGCCGGGGGAGAGGTGCTCGCCGCGCGGGTGGAGGAGCGGATCCGACGGATGTCGCCCCTCACGACCGTCGTACGGCCCAGCGGCCTGGGCGGCGGAGCCGTCCTGCGCGGAGCGCTGCTGACGGCACGCGACGCGGCACAGGACGAACTGTTCGCACCACCGGACCGCTGACCTGCGGGGTGCGGCTGTTGGCTCGCAGTGCGCAGCCCGCAGTGCGCAGGTCAGCGACCCCGCGCTCCGCAGGCCGCAGGCTGCTGTCCGCGGCCTAGCGCTCCGCGAACCGCGCCTGCGGCTTAGCGCTCCGCGAAACCCGCAGTCCCCAGCCCGTGCCCCGGCAGGGTGACGCCCAGGGCCAGTCAGACCCGCCGCCCCAAATACTCCTCGAACGTCCCCTTCCCCACCGCACGCTCCACCGCCAGGTGCCCGCCCGAGCGGAACCCCTGATACGCCTTCCCCCACAACGGCACCCGCACCACGAGCCGCTTGCGGCCCGTGGCCTTGAGGTAGGCGCGGGCCAAGGAGTCGAACGTGCGGACCTCGGGGCCGCCCAGGTCCTCCACCCGCCCGGCCGGAGCCGCCACGGCCAGTTCGGCGAGGCGGTCCGCGACCTCGGCCACCTCGATGGGCTGGTCCTTGACGCCGGCCGGGAGAAGGACGATCGGTAGTCGGGACATGGCACCCAGCACCCGCGCGACCAGATCGTGGAACTGGGTCGCCCGCAGCACGGTCCAGTCCAGCCCCGACTCCTCCACCTGCCGCTCCACGGCGAGCTTGGCCTTGTAGTAGCCGAGCGGGACGCGGTCGACGCCGACGATCGAGATGTAGACCAGGTGCCGTACCCCGGCCGCACGCGCCGCGGAGATCAGATTCCGCGCCGCCTCCTCGTCCCCGCCGTTCGTCGAGGTCGCGCAGTGCACGACCGTGTCCACGCCCGCCAACGCGGCGTCCAGAGCGGGACCGCCCTTGCGCAGATCGACGGCGTACGGCTGGGCGTGCCGGCTCAGTGCCCGCACCTCGTGCCCGTCCGCGCGCAGCCGTTCGGTGACGAGCCGGCCGAGTGTGCCGGTGCCGCCGGTCACCAGGATCGTGGTCATCGTTGTTCAGTCCCTTCGGACGCCGACGCTCCCGTTCGGAGCGCGCCTCGTCAGCTGGGACCGAGTACCCCACGCGAAATGTGACAGCCCGCTACGCCACCCGCGCGAGCTGACGGCGGACGAAGGCCAGCTTTTCCGGGTTCACCACGGCCCACGCCTGCGTGATCAGCCCGTCCCGCAGCTCGAACGCCACCACCGACAGCAACTCGTCCCCCGCCCACGCGGCCACCGCGGTCGACCCGTTGGACTCGACGACGGTGAAGTCCACGCCGGTCAGGAACGTCCGCGACGCACCCGCGAGGAAGCGGAACACCTTCTCCCGGCCTTCGATCGGCCGCAGCGCCGCCCTGACCTTGCCCCCACCGTCGCTGAACCAGACGACGTCGGCCGCCAGCAGCTTCTCCAGCCCGCCGAGATCACCGTCGCGAGCCGCCATGAGGAACGACCTGACCAGTTCCTCCTGCCGCTCCGGAGTCGACTCGAACCGCGCCTCCCGCTCCTCGACCCGCCGCACCGCACGCCGGTAGAGCTGACGGCAGTTGGCCTCGGTCAGCTCCAGCGCCTCGGCGATCTCCCGGTGGCCGTAGGCGAACGCCTCCCGCAGCACGTACACGGCCCGCTCGGTCGGCGTCAGACGCTCCAGCAGCACCAGCATCGCCAGGGACACCGCGTCCCGCTGCTCGGCGGACTCCAGCGGCCCGAGCGTGCCGTCCGAGGTGATGACCGGCTCCGGCAGCCAGGGCCCGACGTACTGCTCGCGCCGGGCCCGCGCCGAGGTCAGCCGGGTCAGACAGAGGTTGGTGACGACCTTGGCGAGCCAGGCCGCCGGATGCTCGATGCGATCGCGGTCGATGTCGCTGAAGCGCAGATAGGCGTCCTGGACGGTGTCCTCGGCCTCCTCGGCCGAGCCCAGCATGCGATAGGCGAGACCGAACAGCCGGGGGCGGTGGGTCTCGAACTCCTCGGCGCTCGCGGTCGTCATGTCCTCAGCCTGCCAGAACGGCAGTTGGCCCGAGTTGGGAGACCCGGCGGCGGGCAAGGGCCGTCGTCACCGCCGCCGGGCCGTCTGCGGAGGGCTCGACTGGAAGAGGGGGTCGAGGACCAGGAGGTTCCCGCACCTTAGAAAGGACTAGACCACAGCGTCAATAGGTATGGACCAATCTCAATGGCGTTTCCATACAACGGAGTTGGCTTCATGATCGACGGATGGGGAGCGGCTGCGGAAGTCCAGCGACACAGCCTGTGAGCCACCCCACACCCTTCGCCCGTATGGACACCGATCGGGCGTGGCACACTGGCCGTGTACCAGAAGCAGCGCACTCCGGGGTCGGTGAAAGTCCGAACCGGCGGTTACAGTCCGCGACCCGGTCGCCTCCAGCGACCGGTTGACCAGGTGAAATTCCTGGACCGACGGTTAAAGTCCGGATGGGAGGCAGTGCGCGGCGGGCGGGCATCCATGTATGCGCGCCGCCGTATCCGGTCTCGTCCTGAGGGACGAGTCCCGTCCGGCGTCGCCCCCGGTGTCCCCGCTCGTACATTCTGTCGTCATCGACAGCCCCGGAGTCCGTGCCCCGATGTGGCAGGAGGACCCGGGAAGTGTTCACCGGAATCGTCGAAGAGCTGGGCGAGATCACCGCCGTCGAGACCCTCGACGACGCCTGTCGCTTCCGACTGCGCGGCCCCGTCGTCACCGACGGCGCCAAGCACGGCGACTCCATCGCCGTCAACGGCGTGTGCCTGACGGTCGTCGACCACGAAGGCGACGAATTCACCGCCGACGTCATGGCGGAGACCCTCGACCGCTCAAGCCTGGGCGTCCTCGCCGTGGGCTCCCGCGTCAACCTCGAACGCCCCATGGCCGTGGGCGAGCGCCTCGGCGGCCACATCGTGCAGGGACACGTCGACGGCACCGCCGAGGTGCTGGAGCGCAAGCCCTCCGAGAACTGGGAGATCGTGAAGATCTCCCTCCCCGCGGACCTCTCGCGGTACGTGGTCGAGAAGGGCTCCATCACCGTCGACGGCATCAGCCTCACCGTCGTCGACGCGGGCCCCGACTACTTCACCGTCAGCCTGATCCCCACCACCCTCGCCCTGACCACGCTCGGCCTCAAGCAGCCCGGCGACCCGGTCAACCTCGAGGTCGACGTCATCGCCAAGTACGTCGAGCGGATGCTGGGCGACCGTGCCTTCGGCCGGGCCTCCTCCGAAGGAGCGACGGCGAAGTGAACTCGCTGAACTCCGAGGCGTTCGTCCTGTTCGGCCAGCACATCCTCTGGTCGGACATGATCGGCAACCTCTTCGGCCTCGCCGCCCTCGCCCTCGGCTGGCGGCGCTCCATATGGACCTGGCCCGTGCAGTTCCTCGCCGGACTGATCCTCTTCGGCGCCTTCTTCGGCCATCTGACCGGCAGCGCGGGCAAGCAGGCCGTCGTCATGCTGGTCGCCCTCTACGGCTGGTGGCAGTGGCAGCGCGGCAAGGGGCAGACGGAGGACGGCCACATCAGCGTCCGGTTCGCCACCTGGCGCGAGCGCGGGGCCATGGTCGCCGCGGCCGCCGCCGGCACCGTAGCGGTCGCGCTGCTCTTCAAGGCGTACCCGACCCTGTCCTGGGACCCCTGGCCCGACGCCTACATATTCGTCGGCACCATCGTCGCCATGTACGCCCAGGCACGCGGCATGGTCGAGTTCTGGTTCGCCTGGCTCCTCGTCGACCTGGTCGGCGTCCCCCTGAACTTCGCCAACGGCTACGCCTTCTCCGGCTTCGTCTACGTCATCTACGGCGCACTCGTCCTGTGGGGCATGCGCGATTGGTGGCTGCGCTCCCGCGAGAACGCGCGGCCCGTCCTGGAAGGAGCGCCGGCATGACCACGGCACCGACCCTGTACCGCACCGAGGACGTCGAGGACCTCACCCTCGACCCGATCGCGCAGGCCATCGCCGACATCGCGGCCGGCCGCCCGATCGTGGTCGTCGACGACGAGGACCGGGAGAACGAGGGCGACCTCGTCATCGCCGCCGAGCACGCGACGCCCGAGATCGTCGCCTTCATGATGAGCGAGTGCCGCGGCCTGATCTGCGCCCCCATGGAGCCGGACGAGCTGGAGCGGCTGGAGCTCCCGCAGATGGTCCAGGACAACACCGAGTCGATGAAGACCGCGTTCACCGTCTCCGTGGACGCCTCGGGCGCGCACGGCGTGACCACCGGCATCTCGGCCTCGGACCGCTCGACCACGCTCCAGCTCCTCGCGAGCGGCAAGGCGGAGCCGTCGGACCTCGTCCGCCCCGGCCACATCTTCCCGCTGCGCGCCCGCCCCGGCGGTGTCCTCGTGCGCAACGGCCACACCGAGGCCGCCGTCGACCTCGCCAGGCTCGCGGGCCTGCGCCCGGCCGGCGCCATCGTCGAGATCGCCGGCGAGGACGGCGAGATGCTGCGGCTGCCCGAGCTGATCCCGTTCGCCCGCAAGCACGGCCTGACGATCATCTCCATCGAGGACCTGATCACCTACCTGCGCGACGCCGAGCACCCGGAGCCCGTACGGCGGGAGCCGGTCCCGGACCGGCCCACGATCCGCCGCGAGGCCGAGGTCCATCTCCCCACCGCCCACGGCGCCTTCACGGCGTACGGCTACCGCTCCACCGTCGACGGCGTCGAGCACGTCGCCCTCGTCCACGGCGAGATCGGCGACGGCGAGGACGTCGTGGTCCGCATCCACTCCGAGTGCCTCACCGGCGACGTCTTCCACTCCCTGCGCTGCGACTGCGGCCCCCAGCTGGAGGCCGCCCTGGAGCGCATCCAGGACGAGGGCCGCGGAGTCGTCGTCTATCTGCGCGGACACGAGGGCCGCGGCATCGGCCTGATGTCCAAGCTGCGCGCCTACGAACTCCAGGAGCGCGGCCGGGACACCCTCGACGCCAACCTCGAACTCGGCCTGCCCGCCGACGCCCGCGACTACGGCGCCGGCGCCCGGATCCTCGCCGACCTCGGCGTGCACAGCGTGCGCCTGCTGACCAACAACCCCGACAAGTCCGACGCCCTGATCGGCCATGGACTCAAGGTCACCGAGCGGGAGCCGATGCCCGTACAGGCGGGCGAGCACAACCTGACGTACCTGCGGACCAAGCGGGACCGGATGGGCCACGACCTGCCCTGGCTGGACACGGCCCCCGAGGCCACGGCCCCCCTGTCCACCTGCACCAACCAGTAACAGCACACCGAGGAGACTCAAGAACGTGAGCGGCAAGGGCGCACCGGAGCTGTCCGTACGCAATGTGGGCGACCTGAGGGTCGCGGTCATCGCGGCACAGTGGCACGAGAAGGTGATGGACGGACTGGTGGACGGCGCGCTGCGCGCCCTGCACGACCTGGGCATCGACGAGCCGACCCTGCTGCGGGTCCCCGGCAGCTGGGAGCTCCCGGTCGTCGCCAAGGTCCTCGCGGGCCGCGGCTACGACGCGATCGTGGCCCTCGGCGTCGTCATCCGCGGTGGCACCCCGCACTTCGAGTTCGTCTGCCAGGGCGTGACCCAGGGCCTCACCCAGGTCTCCGTCGAGACCGGCGTCCCCATCGGCTTCGGCGTGCTGACCTGTGACACCGAGGAGCAGGCCCTGGACCGGGCCGGCATCGAGGGCTCCAACGAGGACAAGGGGCACGAGGCGGTGACGGCCGCCGTGGCCACGGCGGCGACCCTCCGCTCAGTATCTGAACCGTGGCACTGACGAAGGGCGTATGTGGCATAGGCTGAGCGTCACCATGTCCAAGAAGACGTTCGAGGAGCTCTTCACCGAGCTCCAGCACAAGGCCGCCACCGGCGATCCCGCCACCTCCCGTACCGCCGAACTCGTCGGCAAGGGCGTTCATGCCATCGGCAAGAAGGTCGTCGAGGAGGCCGCAGAGGTCTGGATGGCCGCCGAGTACGAGGGCAAGGAAGCCGCCGCCGAGGAGATCTCGCAGCTGCTGTACCACGTCCAGGTGATGATGGTCGCCCGCGGTATCTCCCTGGACGACGTGTACGCCCACCTGTAAGCCACTCGCCGCAACAAACCCCTCAGAGCAAAGGAAGCCGACCTCATGCTGCGCATCGCCGTCCCCAACAAGGGTTCCCTGTCCGGCCCTGCGGCGGAGATGCTGCATGAGGCCGGCTACCAGCAGCGGCGCGAGTCCAAGGAACTGCGGATCGTCGACCCGGGCAACGACGTGGAGTTCTTCTACCTCCGCCCCCGCGACATCGCCATCTACGTCGCCTCCGGCCAGCTCGACATCGGCATCACCGGCCGCGATCTGCTGATCGACTCCGACGCGGACGCCGAGGAGATCCTGCCGCTCGGCTTCGCCCGCTCCACCTTCCGCTTCGCCACCAAGCCCGGCACCGTCGGCGGCGACCTGGCGGACCTCAAGGGCAAGACGGTCGCCACCTCCTACGAGGGCATCGTCGCCAAGCACCTCTCCGACCACGGCATCGACGCCTCCGTCGTCCACCTCGACGGCGCCGTCGAGACCGCCATCCAGCTCGGTGTCGCCCAGGTCATCGCGGACGTCGTCGAGACCGGCACCTCGCTGCGCAACGCCGGTCTGGAGGTCGTCGGCGAGCCGATCATGAAGTCCGAGGCCGTCGTCATCCGCCGCGTCGGCGCGGACGGCGAGGACCCCAAGGTGCAGCAGTTCCTGCGCCGCCTCCAGGGCGTCCTGGTCGCCCGGACCTACGTGATGATGGACTACGACTGCCGCGTCGAGCAGCTGGAGAAGGCCGTCGCCCTCACCCCGGGCCTGGAGTCGCCGACCGTCTCCCCGCTGCACAACGAGGGCTGGGTCGCCGTCCGAGCCATGGTCCCGGCCAAGGAGGCCCAGCGCATCATGGACGACCTCTACGACATCGGCGCCCGGGCCATCCTGACCACGGCCATCCACGCCTGCCGCCTGTAGAGAGCCAGAGATGTCCGAACTGCCTGCCCTTCCCGTCACCTTCCGGCCGAGCCGCACCCGCGCCGTCCTGCTCACCGCGGGCGTCGCGATCTTCGTGGTCATCACGGCCGTCGCACTGCTCCTGGAGAAGCTCGGCCCCGGAGAGCGCCTCAGCTTCATCCTCACCGGCGCGCTCATGTTCGGCGTACTGGCGATGCTGGCCCGTGTGAAGGTCGTCGCCGACGAGGCCGGCGTCACCGTGGTGAACATCGCCACCAGGCGCCGCCTCGACTGGGCCGAGATCGTCCAGGTGAACCTCCGTCCGGGCGACCCCTGGGTGTTCCTCAACCTCAGCGACGGCACCAGCCTGCCCGCGCTCGGCATCCAGCCGGGCATCGCCAAGCAGCACGCCATCGCCGACGCACGTGCCCTGCGGGCGCTCGCCGAGACGCATGGCGTCAAGCAGCCCGAGGACCATGAGGGCTGACTCGGCGGCGTTCACCCTGCCGTAAATCGCGATGTCTTGATTAATCTGTTGGCGGAGGCGTTTTTCGTGACGCCTCCGCCACTGATGTTCCGACCGGTCTTCAGAGGCCCCCTGCTACCCGAGGAGTGATTCCCTCCAGCGATGGACGGATCGTCCTGTAGTACCTGCGCCGCCCCCTCCCGACATACCGGGGCGGCCGCGTCATGAGCATCCCCCTGCTGCTTCTCGCAGCCGCGTTCCTCCTGATTCTCGCCAACGGCTTCTTCGTGGCCGCCGAGTTCGGCCTGGTCACGGTCGAGGCGACGGACGCCGAGAAGGCCGCCGCGGAGGGCGACCGACGGGCCCGACGGGTCGCCGAGTCGCTCAAGGAACTGTCCTTCCAGCTCTCCGGCACCCAGCTCGGCATCACCATCACCTCCCTCGTCGTCGGCATGCTCGCCGAACCGGCGCTCGCCCAGCTGCTGGACGGCCCGTTCACCGCGATCGGCATACCCGAGGGCGCGGTGTCCGGGGTGGCCGTGGTCACCGGCATGCTGCTGGCCTCGGCCGTGCAGATGGTGATCGGCGAGCTCGTGCCCAAGAACTGGGCGGTGTCCCGGCCGATGCAGGTCGCGCGCTTCGTCGCCGGCCCGCAGCATGTCTTCGCCCGGCTGTTCCGCCCGGTGATCGCCGCACTGAACGCCGTGGCCAACCGGCTCGTCCGGTCGCTCGGCATAGAGCCCGCCGAGGAGCTGGCCTCCGCCCGCACCCCCGGCGAACTCGTCTCCCTGGCCCGGCACTCCGCCCAGGCCGGCGCCCTGGAACAGGACACCGCGGACCTGTTCGTACGGACCCTGTCGCTCGCCGAGCTGACCGCGCAGCACGTCATGACGCCGCGGGTGAAGGTCAGCGCCCTCCAGTCGTCGGCCACGGCCGAGGATGTGGTGAACCTCACCCGAGCGACCGGTCTGTCCCGATTCCCGGTGTACCGGGAGAAGATCGACGAGATCGTCGGCATGGTCCATCTGAAGGACGCGCTGGCGGTCCGTTCGGGTGAGCGGCTGCGCACCCCGGTCGGCGCCATCGCCCGCCCGGCGCTCCTCGTCCCGGAGACCCTGCCGGTCCAGCCCCTCCTCGCCCAGCTGCGCAGCGAGCAGCCCATCGCCGTCGTCGTCGACGAGTACGGCGGCACCGCGGGAGTGGTGACCCTGGAGGACATCGTCGAGGAGATCGTCGGCGAGGTCCGCGACGAGCACGACGGCCAGGACCTCCCGGAACTCGCCGCCGCCCCGCCGGAGGACGGACGCCCCGCCTGGGACGCCGACGGCAGCTGCCGGGTCGACATCCTCCAGCGCATAGGACTCGACGTGCCCGAGGGGCCGTACGAGACGGTCGCCGGACTCGTCGCCGACCTGCTCGGCCGCATCCCGGCCGTCGGTGACAAGGCGGAGCTGCCGGGCTGGCGGCTGTCGGTGCGCCGGGTCGGCCACTACCGCGCCGAGCGGGTCCGTCTGGTGCGGACCGGTGTCGTGGTGGAGGTCGCCCGATGAGCGTGCTCCAACTCCTCTTCGCCGCGCTGCTCGTGCTCGCCAACGGCTTCTTCGTCGGCGCCGAGTTCGCCCTGGTCTCGGTCCGCCGCAGCCAGATCGAACCACTCGGCACGGCACGCGCCCGCCAGGTCCTGTACGGCCTGGAGCGGCTGCCGCAGATGATGGCGGCGGCCCAGTTCGGGATCACCGTCTGCTCCCTGACGCTCGGCGCGGTCGCCGAGCCGACGGTGGCGCATCTGCTGGAGCCGGTGTTCGAGTGGGTCCATCTGCCGAGCGGCATGATCCACCCGCTCACCTATGTCATCGCCCTCGCCGCGGTGGTCTTCTTCCATCTCGTCATCGGCGAGATGCTGCCGAAGAACCTCGCGATGGCGGCGCCGGAGAAGGTCGCGCTGTGGCTCAGCCCGGGGCTGGTCTACTTCGCCCGCTTCTGCCGGCCGATCACCGTGGCCCTCGGCGCCGTCGCCCAGGCCATCCTGCGGCTGTTCCGCGTTGAGCCGAAGGACGAGGTCGAGGCGGTGTTCACCAGCGAGCAGCTCAACCGGCTCGTCGAGGACTCCGGCCAGGCCGGCCTGCTCGACCCGGAGGAGCTCGAGCGCCTCGGGGACGCGCTGGAACTGGGCTCGCGCCCGGTGACGGACGTGCTCCTGAAGCGCGAGTCGCTGGTCACCGTCAGCCCCTCGGTCACCCCCGGCCAGATCGTCGCGCTCACCGCCCGCACCGGGTACTCCCGCTTCCCGGTGGCGGCGGAGAACGGCGGCGCCTTCATGGGCTATCTGCATGTGAAGGACGTACTGGACCTGGAGGAGTCGGAACGGGCCGTGCCGCAGCAGCTGTGGCACCCGATGACGACCCTGCGCTCCGAGCTCCCCCTGGACGACGCCCTGACGGTGATGCGCCGCGCCGCGACCCATCTGGCCCAGGTCGCCGACGCCTCCGGGCGGGTGCTGGGGCTCGTCGCCCTGGAGGACGTACTGGAACTACTGGTGGGCGAGGTACGTGACCCGGCGCATCGCGAGCTGCCGGAGGTGCGGGTGACGGGGCCGCGGATGAGCACGGGGGAACCGGAAGGGGCCCTGGCCGGCTGATCCACGGCTACGGCGTCGCGGGATCCGTCACATCGTCGACGGATCCTGCGGCCCCCGCCCCGACAGCACCTCTCCGTACGCCTGCATCAGATCCGGCAGCCGAAGTGTCGACAAGTCGTCCCTGGTGAGCGCCCCCGGGTAGGTCGTCAGCCGGAGATCGCGGTACGCGCAGCTCTTCTCGTACAGCGTCCGCAGGAACCGCCCGTTGCCCAGCTCGTCGATCCACCCCTGGTCGACCACATGCCCCGCGATCGACCGCAGCTCGTCCAGCGCCTCCTCGTCCCACACGTCGCCGTTCTCGGCGGCGAGCACCTCGCCGATCGAGGTCAGTTCGAGGGGGCGGTACGAGGGGAAGTCGACCCGGCTCGTGAAGCGTGAGGAGAGCCCGGGGTTCGCGGCCAGCAGCCGGTCCATGCCCTCGGGATAGCCGGCGAGGATCACCACCAGGTGGTCCCGGTTGTCCTCGGCCCGCTTCAGCAGCACCTGAAGGGCCTCGTCGCCGTAGGCATCGCCCTTGCCGTAGCCGGTGTTGGACAGGGAGTAGGCCTCGTCCACGAAGAGGACCCCGCCGAGCGCGGAGTCGATGAGCTCATTGGCCTTCACGGCCGTCTGGCCCAGATACTCGCCGACCAGATCGGCGCGCTGGGCCTCCACGAGATGGTCGCCGCCGAGCAGGCCCAGCGCGTAGAAGACGCGGCCCAGAATGCGGGCGACCGTGGTCTTGCCGGTGCCCGAGGGGCCGGAGAAGACGAAGTGCCGTTTCGGCGGCTGCACCGGCAGGCCCTGACCGGCCCGCAGCCGCGCCATGTTCAACTGGGCGGACAGCGCCTTGACCTGGCGTTTGACGGGCTCAAGACCCACCATGCGCTCCAGCTCGGCGAGCGCCTCCTCGAGTAACTGAGGATCGGTCGGCCCGGCGGGCAGCGGCACCGACGACACGGCCGTCTTCTCCCGCACCGTCGGATCCACCACCGACGGCAGCGGCCCGGTCGGCGGCAGATCGGGGTCGGACAGCTTCAGATCCCGCCCCTCGGTGCCGAACAGCGGGTCGAGCCCGTCGGCCATGTCGCCGCCGAACCCGGTGAGGGTGATCGACGCGAGGTCGGTGGGGTCGTCGTACCCGTCGCCCTCGGCGATGGCCGCGAGCCGGGCCGAGGTGTCCATGAAGGCGGGGTCGACACGGTGCACCGCGCGGTAGAGCGGCAGGGCGGCGGCGGAGCGGCCCGTGCCCTCGTGCGCCCGGGCCAGCCAGTACCGCAGCTCCTTGCGCTGGGGCTGCTCGCTGCGGCACCGCATCAGCGCGGCCGACAGCAGCGGCTCGGCCTGACCGTACGTTTCCAGCCGGACTCGAGCCATGCCGCCGAACAGTCCTGCCTCGATGCCGAGCAGCGGATCGTCGAGCAGCGGGTCGGTGTGCCGTACGAGCTGCTCCCAGTCCTTGACCAGATAGGCGCGGCAGGCGTGCAGAAAGCGGACCTGGTGGTCGGTGTCCACGGGCGGGAGTCCGGCGAGTGCCCGGTCCAGCTCGGGGACATGCCTGCCGTCCAGCCAGTGCGAGGCGTGGGCGAGGAGCAGATCGCGTGGGCTCTCCAGGACGGGTTGCACCCACCAGCCCAGCCAGTACCAGGAGTTGATCGTGCGCCGATGCCGGGAGCGCTGTTCCCCGAAGCGGTCCCGGTGCCGGAACATCCGCAGCAGCGCGGTCGTCGTGTCCACGCGCAGCGCGTGCAGCCCGAGCCAGCCGTCGGCCATGCCCGGATCGATCCGTACCGCGGTGCGGAACTCCTCCTCCGCCTGCGGATAGGCCCCCATCGTGTAGGCATCCACACCTCGCATCCAGGCGAGGTCGGCCGGGGCCTCGGGGCCCTGCGTGCCGAAGTCCATCACGTCCCCCACAAACCGTGCCCCCGTCGGTTGGCCGGCCGCCCGCCCGTCGGCCACATTGATCGAACGGCCGTACCGTGGACCGGAGTTGCAACGGTGCGCAGAGCAGCCGTCCGTAGGTCGCACCGAGGGCATCGTACCTGCGAGGGCATGGCCCGCCCCAGGGTGCCGCACCGGCCGTTTGGCGAGGTGGGAGCGGATCGGGGGAGAGCGGTCGGTGACCGAGGGTGAGCAAATCACGGCTCTCGGCGTCCGGAAAACGCGCTGAGGGCAGAACGAAGCCCCCGATCACGGGGGAACAACCGGGGGCTTCGCGTCTGCGGGCGGTCTTGATTGACCGCACATTGAGAACGTAAGTCCTGTACGGCCCTTGGGTCAAGCCGAGTTGAAGCACTCCGGCAACTTGACCGACAGGCCTCTTCACAAGTTCAGCACATTGCCGATGGGTCGTCACCCTGTGTGATGGACTGGTCCGGTCCAACTGTCCCGGCAGGCCCGGGAATCACCTCATATCCCTTGTCGCCCTGTCGAACCAGGAGGTCGGCGAAGGGCCGGGAAGGGTCGTCGGCGAAGTGTTTTCTCTCCGCCCCGACCCATCCGTCCCAGAACTCCCGCTGCTCCTCCCCGTCCCGTGAGCGTCCCCGGGCCCAGGAGTCCTCGTGCGGCAGTTCCATCCACAGCAGCCGGGCGAGATACGGACGCAGCGCCCGGCGGCCCGCGCCGACGCCCTCGACGACGATCACCGGGGCGGGCGGCATGGGGAGCGGCGGTCCGAAGCGGAGGGTCCGCCAGTCGTAGGGGGTGTAGTGGGCGGCCTCGCCCCGGGCGAGCGGTTCGATCACCTGGGTCAGCAGACGGCCGGTCCACTCGAACAGCTCGTCATGGCTGGCGATGTCGTCGAGGTGCAGCACCGGGGTGTCGTCCAGTGCCCGGGCCAACTGCCCGGCGAAGGTGGACTTTCCGGAGCCGGCGTGTCCGTCGACGCCGATCAGACGGACGGGGCCGCAGGACGGCGGGAGGCGGCGGAGCCGGGTGGCGAGTGCGTGAATCGTTTTTCCTGAAAGAGAAGCGGGGGTGGGCATATTTCGTTGGAACATTCTAGTAGCGGGCGAAAGCGGATGCCGATGCGGATGCGGCGCCGGAAGGGAAAAGGTGTCGCTTTGAACTAGCCGGCGGTTGTCCGCAATGCCGCCGAAAAACTCCGGCCACCAGGGTGAAATCCACGTTCCGGTTGAGGCCGGTGCTGAGTAGTGTGCCTGGTGCACAACTGTGGGATGACGTAACGGGGATGGGCTGGGACACATGGCCGCTGGGTTATTCGAAGGGCAGTATGTGTGGCATCCGGCGGCCGACGACCGCGTGCTGGCGAGTGTATGCGTCGATGTCCGGGCGGGGCGTTATCTGAGCGCCCGTGACGCCCTGGCCGAAACTCGCGGTCGCTTCGGACTGCGGGCCCACCGCTCCCTGGTGCTCGCCTCGGAGGCCGCCGACTCCGACCTCGTCGAGCGCTGGCTGGCGGAGGAGCCAGGGCCCGAGGCCGCGCTGATGTGGGCCCGGGTGGCCGTGCTGCGGGCGCTGCGCGCGGCCGACGCGCGTGACCCGCGCACCGAGGCGCTGGAGCGGATAGCGCTGGCCGCCTGCGACCGGGCGACGGCGGCGGACGCGGCCGACCCCACGCCCTGGGTGGCCAAGCTGGCCATGGCCCGGCTGCACCGGCTGCGCGACCAGGCGCCGCGCGGGCTGCTCACCGCACCGGCAGGCCCCTGGCGCCTGTTCGCGCACGTCCTCTCGCTCGACCCCTGGCACCGCGAGGCCCACCACCGCTTCCTGGCCTCCTTCTTCCCCCGCTACGGCGGCTCCGTGACGGCGGCCTGGGACGTCGCCGCCTTCCTCGGCCAGCGGGCCCCCGCCGACTCACCGCTGCGGCTGCTGCCGCTGGTCGCCCTGGTCGAGTGCTACGACCCCACCCAACTGCTCGCCGACCGCGTCTGGGAGCAGCCGCAGTGGCGCTCGACCGCCCTGGAGATCCACCACGACTGGCTGCCCGCGGCGGCCGACTACCCCTTCACTCCGGTCCTCGACCTGGCCTACCTCGCGCATGCCCTGGTCATGGCCCGGTGCGAGACGCAGGCGCGTGCCGTCTTCACGGCGATGGGCCCCTACGCCTCGCGCATGCCCTGGTCCGCCTTCGGCGATCCGGCCGAACAGCTGTCCAGGGCGCGCCGCGCCTGCGGACTGCCCGTGCCGGCCGTCTGACGGACCACCACCCCCCACCGAGAGAAAGGTCCGGCCCGTGTCACAACGGACAACCCCATCGCGCTCCCGAGCGCACGGGGGAGCGGATCCGAACGCGCTCGACGACGACGCCACCCTGCATGCGATGGGTTATCCGAGAAAACTCACGCGGCGCTTCCAGGCATTCGACAATTTCGCCATCTCGTTCACCATCATCAACATAATCTCGGGAATCTTCTCGGGCTTCGGATTCGGTCTCAACGCGGGCGGCCCGAGCATTCTCGTCCTCGGCTGGATCGGCGTCTCCATCATGGTGCTCTTCGTGGGAGCAGCGATGGCGGAGGTCGCCTCGGCCTATCCGACGAGCGGTGCGCTGTATTTCTCCGCCGGGAAACTCGCCAAACGCCACAAGGGTGCCTGGTCCTGGTACACCGGATGGCTGAACTTCGTGGGCCAGGTCGGCGGCACGGCCGCCACCGGGTACGCCGCCGCGACCTTCATCCAGGCCTTCATCGCCCTGCAGTGGCCCTCGTACGAGGCGAGCGGCCACCGCACGGTGCTGATCACGGCCCTGATCATCGTGCTGCAGGGCCTCGCCAACACCTACACGGTGCAGCTGGTCGCCGTACTGAACCGGATCTCCGTGTGGTGGCTGCTCAGCGGAATCGTGGTGATCGTGAGCGCCTTGATCGTGATTCCCGATCACCATCAGCCGGCTTCGTATGTCACGCATTTCGCGAACAACACCGGTTTCACGAGTGCCCTTTACGGCGGGATGCTCGGTCTGCTGGTCACCAGCTGGACCTTCACCGGCTTCGACGGCAGCTTCCACATGTCCGAGGAAACGGTCCGCGCGACCGTGAACGCGCCGAAGGGGATCACCCGGGCGATCGGATACTCGGCAATCGCGGGACTGCTGCTGATGCTGGCATTGGTCTACAGCATTCGTGACTACGACCGGGTGGCCGGCGCCAACGCGCCACCTGTGCAGATCCTGATCGACGGGCTCGGCGTGGGCACCGCGAAGGTGCTGCTGCTGATCGTGATCGGCGCGATGCTCTTCTGCGGCCTGGCCAATCTCACCAGCAACACCCGGCAGATCTTCGCCTTCTCCCGGGACGGCGCGATGCCGGGTTCGCGCTGGTGGCACTCGGTCTCACCGCGCACCCGTACGCCCGTCAAGGCGGTGTGGCTGGCGGTCGGCTGCTCGCTGACGCTGGTGGTGCCCGGCTGGTGGTCGCACACCGCGTTCACGGCCATCGTCAGCGTCAATGTCGTGGGGCTCTTCCTGGCCTACGCCGTCCCGATCCTGCTCAGGCTGCGGCTCGGCGACGAGTTCCAGCCTGGCCCCTGGCATCTGGGCCGCTGGGGCAGGCCGGTCGGGATCGTCGCGGTGACCTGGATCGTGCTCAGCAGCGTGCTGTTCATGCTGCCGCAGGCCTCGCCGGTGACCGTCGACTCGTTCAACTACGCGCCGGTCGCCCTGGCCGCCGTCCTGGGCGTGGCCACGGTGTGGTGGTTCACCAGCGCCCGCCGCCGCTTCCACGGCCCGGTCAGCTACGGCCGTCCCGACGAGGTCGCCGCGATGGACCTGGTCTGACGATCCGTCATCGGATCTCGGCACGCACGAGGGCCCGGCTCGCTCATCTCGCCCCGCTCGTAAGGGGGTTGGGGCGCGGGCCGGGCCTCGCCCGTGTCAGTGGTCGATACCAATATTCGTAGCCACGCCAGAGGCCGAAGTGCTGGCAGTGACTGCCCTCCGCAGCCATAGTGGGCAAACAGCCGTGCACAGGATCCGCCCGACTCGGACACCTGGGGGTCTTCCGCCCATGAGCAGAGCCGAACAGCCGTCGCGCAGAAGCGTCATCGCCGCCGCGGTCGCCGCGGCCGTCGCAGGAGGCGTGGGCCAGGCGGCCGCCGCCGGTGACGGGGCCGAGTCCGCCGCCGACATCCCGGCCCGCACCGTCGACAACCACGCCTGGACCACGTACCGCGACTGGTGCTCCGGCACGGCGAACGGCACCCGTGCCGTGGCGGGCAGGCGCCCCGGCCTCGTGATCGCCACGCCGGCCGGCACCACCGACTACACGGACCCGCACACCGGCCTGACCGCCACCTGGGAGTACGCGACCTGGACCTCCCCCGACCACCGGCTCGCCGTCCCCGCGACCGAGGCGATCGCCTCCTGGAACGCGCACACCCCCGAGGGCACCTGGCTCCAGATCGAGCTCGCCGGGATCTACTCCGACGGCACCGAGACCCCCTGGTACGTGCTGGGCCGCTGGGCGTCCGGTGACCAGGACATCCGCCGGACCTCCGTCGACGACCAGAGCGACGGCCGCAGCAGCATCTGGACGGACACCTTCGCCATCGACGACCCGGCCACCGGGCTGCGCCTCACCTCCTACCGACTGCGCCTGACCCTCCACCGCAAGCCCGGCACCACCCTCACCCCCAAGGTCTGGCGGGTCGGCGCGATGGGCTCCGACGTCCCCGACCGCTTCACCGTCCCGGCCTCGACCCCCGGTCTCGCCCGCGAGCTGATCGTCCCGCGCTACTCGCAGGAGACCCACGTCGGCCAGTACCCGGAGTACGACAACGGCGGCGAGGCCTGGTGCAGCCCCACCTCCTCGCAGATGATCGTCGAGTACTGGGGGGCGCGGCTCACCCCCGAGCAGCTGGCCTGGGTCGACCCGGCCTTCGCCGATCCGCAGGTCTGCCATGCGGCGCGCTTCTGCTTCGACTACCAGTACGACGGCTGCGGGAACTGGCCGTTCAACGCCGCCTACGCCGCGACCTTCCCGGACCTCCAGGGCGTCATCACCCGGCTCGGCTCGCTCACCGACCTGGAGACGCTGATCGCGGCCGGGCTCCCGGCCATAACGTCCCAGTCCTTCCTGAAGGAGGAGCTGACCGGAGCCGGGTACGGCACCGCCGGGCACCTGATGACGGTGATCGGCTTCACCGCCGACGGCGATGTGATCGCCAACGACCCGAACTCGCCGACCAACACGGCGGTGCGGCGCGTCTACAAGCGGCGCGAATGGGAGAACATCTGGCTGCGGACCAAGCGGTACAACGCCCAGGGCAAGGTCGTCTCCGGCACCGGCGGCGTCTGCTACCTCTACTTCCCGGCGTGTCCGACCCCGCGCCAGCGCGCGGCCCTCGCGGCCGTCGGGGTCCTGTGAGCAACGTCTCCGCCGCAAAGGCCGTATCCGATGGCAAGGTGGGCATATGACCGCGCACTCAGCCACCGCCGCCCGGGCCCGCACCGGCGGGCCCGGGGAAGACGGCCCGAAGATCGTCGAGCATGTCCTGGGGTGGACCCTCGTCGTGGTCGTCGCGATGCTCATCACCCAGCTCGGCCTGCTCTGAGCCGACGCTTCCGGAGGCCCGGACTTTCGAACGAGCGGCCGGTGAAGGTCTGACATACTGCGGATGTCCCGACGCCCGTTGAACAAACAGGGTCTAAATTGAATATCAGTCAACAGCGCGACGCGGCCCGTCCCCGGGCCCGCGGCACCGAACGCTCGGTGGCGCGCCGTGCCGAACTCATCGCCATCGGGCGAAAGCTGTTCGCCGACACGTCGTACGACGCGCTCTCCATGGACGACATCGCCAGGCAGGCCCATGTCGCCAAGGGGCTCATCTACTACTACTTCCAGTCGAAGCGCGGCTATTACCTGGCGATCATCCAGGACTCCGTCGCCGACCTGGTCACGTATGCGGCGAGTGGCGTCGAGATGAAGCCGGTGGACCGGGTCCACCGCACCATCGACAGCTATCTGCGCTACGCCGAGCACAACCAGGCCGCCTACCGCACCATCGTCAGCGGTGGCGTCGGCTTCGACACCGAGGTGCACGCCATCCGGGACGGCGTGCGCGAGGCGATCGTCGCCACCATCGCCGAGGGCGCCTACGGCCGTACCGACATCGGCCCCCTGCCCCGCATGGGCCTGCTCGCCTGGGTGTGCAGCGTCGAGGGCGCCACCCTCGACTGGATAGCCCGCCCCGAACTGCCCCGCGACACCATGCGCGAACTCCTGGTCAAGATGCTCGGCGGCGCCATGCGCTCCATCGAGGAGTTGGACCCCGCCTACCGCGCCCCGGACCCGGCCCGCAGGGACGACTGACCCCTGGCATGCGCATGGGGCGGAGGTCTCGTGGTCCTCCGCCCCAAGCCCCCCGTGGGACCGGCTAGTTGATCGCCTTGATCAGTTCACCGTTCGCCGTGTCCCCGCTCAGCTCCCAGAAGAAGGTTCCGCCCAGGTCCTGCTGGTTCTTGTACGCCATCTTCGTGCCGATGGTCGCGGGGGTGTCGTAACTCCACCACTCGCTCCCGCACTTGGCGTACGCGGTGCCGCCGACCGTCCCCGTCGCCGGGCACTTGGTCTTGAGGACCTTGTAGTCCTCGATGCCCGCCTCGTAGGTGCCGGGTGCCGCTCCGGTCGCCGTGCCGCCGGGGCCGGCCTGGGTCACGCCGGTCCAGCCGCGGCCGTAGAAGCCGACGCCGAGCAGCAGCTTGGACGACGGGATGCCGAGGCCCTTGAGCTTGGCGATGGTCGCCGAGGTGTGGAACTCCGCCTTCGGGATACCGGAGTAGGAGTTCAGCGGCGAGTGCGGAGCCGTCGGGCCGGTCGCGTCCCAGGCGCCGAAGAAGTCGTACGTCATCGGGTTGTACCAGTCGACGTACTGCGCCGCGCCCGCGTAGTCCGCCGCGTCGATCTTGCCGCCGCTCGTGGCGTCGGCCGTGATCGCCGCGGTGACCAGGTTGCCGGAGCCGAACTTGGCGCGCACGGCCGACATCAGGTTCTTGAAGGCGTCCCGGCCGCTGGTGTCACAGGTGGCACCGCAGGCGTTCGGGTACTCCCAGTCGATGTCGATGCCGTCGAAGACATCCGCCCACTTGGAGTTCTCGACCAGGTCGTAGCAGGACTGGGCGAACGCCGCCGGGTTGCGGGCGGCCTCGCCGAAGCCGGTCGACCAGGTCCAGCCGCCGAAGGAGTACAGGACCTTCAGACCCGGGTGCTTCTTCTTCAGCTCACGCAGCTGGTTGAAGGTGCCGCGCAGCGGCTGGTCCCAGGTGTCGGCGACGCCGTCCACGGACTCGGCGGCGGTGTAGGTGCGTTCGGTCGCGGCGTAGGAGTCGCCCATCGCGCACTTGCCGCCGGTGACATTGCCGAAGGCGTAGTTGATGTGGGTCAGCTTGGCCGCCGAGCCCGAGGTCTCGACGTTCTTGACGTAGTACTTGCGGTCGTAGGTGCCCCATTCCGTGAAGTAGCCGACGACCTTGGAGCCGGCGGTCGGTCTCGGCTTGGTGGGGGGATCGGCCATGGCGGTGTCCGCGACGGCGATCAGACCGGCGCCGAGGACGGCCGCGCACACGGCGGACACAAGGGCCCGCAGCCGGATGCGCGGGCGGTGCGAAAGGTGCATCGGGTGTCTCCTCGTGGGGGAGAGGGGATCATGCTCCGATTGGCATGGACGCGCTGATGCGTTGAACGGCACCGTAGAAGGACTAGACCAGTGCGTCAATGGTTCGAACCAATTTTGAAGGGGTCCATGAGGTGTCGGACACTTCTTGAAGTGAGCGGTCGTTAACTGGTGACTGGATGCCTCCGATCGGGCATACTCACAGCGCACAGCCGCTGGTCAGCAGCTTCCGAGACCCGGGAATGCGAGCATCGGCCCGGCACCAGTGAGACCCGGCGCAGCCGCCCCACCCAAGGCGGATGTCCGCCGAAGTGCCCGACAGGGAGGATCGTCGCCATGCCCGACCGCGCCCCGCAGCCGGTGGACCGTCAACTGCCCACGGACGAGGCCCGGGATCTGATCTCGCTCGTCCGCGACATCGCGCAGCGCGAGATCGCCCCGCAGGCGGCCGAGGAGGAGGACGCCGGACGCTTCCCGCGCGAGGTCTTCCGCCTGCTCTCCGAATCCGGACTGCTCGGCCTGCCGTACGACTCCGAATACGGCGGCGGCGACCAGCCGTACGAGGTCTACCTCCAGGTCCTCGAAGAGCTCGCCGCGGTCCGCCTCACCGTCGGCCTCGGCGTCAGCGTGCACACCCTGGCCTCCTACGCGCTGGCCACCTACGGCAGCAAGCAGCAGCAGGTCGAGCACCTCCCCGCGATGCTCGGCGGCGGGCTGCTCGGCGCGTACTGCCTCTCCGAGCCGGCCTCCGGATCCGACGCGGCCTCGCTGCGCACGAAGGCGCTGAGGGACGGCGACGACTGGGTGATCAGCGGCACCAAGGCGTGGATCACCCACGGCGGCATCGCCGACTTCTACACCGTCATGGCCCGCACCGGCGAGGACGGCCCGCGCGGGATCAGCGCCTTCCTGGTGCCCGGTGACGCGGCCGGGCTGAGCGCGGCGGTGCCCGAGAAGAAGATGGGCATGAAGGGATCGCCCACCGCCCAGGTCCACTTCGACGGCGTCCGGGTCGGCGACGACCGGCGGCTCGGCGACGAGGGTCAGGGCTTCGCCATCGCCCTGTCCGCCCTCGACTCCGGCCGGCTCGGCATCGCGGCCTGCGCCATCGGCGTCGCCCAGGCCGCGCTCGACGAGGCGGTGGCGTACGCGACCGAGCGCCGTCAGTTCGGCAAGCCCATCGCCGACTTCCAGGGCCTGCGCTTCATGCTCGCCGACATGGCCACCCAGATCGAGGCGGGCCGCGCCCTGTATCTGGCGGCGGCACGGCTCCGGGACGCGGGCCGGCCGTTCGCCAAGCAGGCGGCGATGGCCAAGCTGCACTGCACCGACACGGCGATGAAGGTCACCACCGACGCCGTCCAGATCCTCGGCGGGTACGGCTACACCGCGGACTTCCCGGCCGAGCGCTATATGCGCGAGGCCAAGGTCCTCCAGATCGTCGAGGGCACCAACCAGATCCAGCGGATGGTCATCGCCCGTCACCTAGCTGGTCCCGAGGGACGCTGAACTGACCGTGCTTGACCGTCGGCGCCGCGAGCCGGATCCACTCCGGGTCGTGGCGCCCGGGCAGGGTGCGGCCCCGGTCGGCCCACATGCGCATGAGATCGCGGTAGATCGGCGGATCCTGGGGCTGTGGGGGAGCCGGCGGCTGAAGCGTTCCTGCGGGCCGGGGAACGAAGACGCGGCGCTGGGGCCCGGTCCCGTAATAGGTGTGGGGCATACCAGGGCAACGCGGAGGTGCTGGGACAAGTCACCGCCGGTCGGAATCGGGCGTGAGTTCACCCGCGTCCGGTTCCCTCTCTGGCCACCCGAGGCCGGCTGACGTACCGTCAGCCCAGCCCGCGTCCAGGGAGGTTTGCCGTGACCGACGACGACCGACCGGTGCCGCTCGACGAGTACCCGGTGCACCAGGTGCCCCTCTCCATGAAGCACGTGGCGACCGGCGACCGGAACGCCTACGACCGCTGCATCTTCCATGTCCTCGACCACCAAGGGCGCGCCCTGCTCATCCTCGGCCTCGGGGTCTACCCGAACCTCGGGGTGATCGACGCCTACGCGACCCTGCGCACGGGGGACACCCTGCACGCCGTACGGGCCTCGGACGCGCTCGGCGAGGACCGGATGCGGCTCGCGGTGGGTCCGCTCAGGATCGAGGTCGAGGAGCCACTGCGCCGGCTGCGCCTCATCGGTGACGACGACTCACTGTCGTACGACCTCACCTGGACCGCCGGCTTCCCGGCCCTGTGGGAACCCCATCACGTCCAGCGGCGTGGCGACCGGCTCACCTTGGAGGGGCGGCGCTTCGTGCAGGCGGGGAGCGTGGAGGGGACGATACGCGTCGCCGGTGAGGAGTTCAGGGTCAGTGAGTGGACCGGGACCCGTGACCGCAGTTGGGGGGTGCGGCCCATACCGGGGGAGGAGGGCGGGCGGCTCGCCGAGGAGCATCCGACCGAGGGCTTCCACTGGATCTGGTGCCCGGTCCGCTTCGAGGACCGGTTCCTGATGGTGATCATCCAGGAGGACGCGGACGGGCACCGCTCGCTGAACGAGGCGACGATGGTCCGTGAGGGGCACCGAGACACCCAACTGGGCTGGCCCCAGGCCGAGATCACCTACCGCCAGGGCACCCGCCACCCCGAACGCGCCCTCATCCACCTCGGCGACCTGCGCAAACCGCAGGAACTGGAGGTGGAGGTCCTCACCTCCTCCCCGCTCGCCCTCGGCGCCGGGTACCCGCCCGCCGACGACTGGCAGCACGGCACCTGGCGCGGCCCCGGCTGGACCGACCGCCGTACCTACGACCTCACCGAGGCGCACCCCCTCGCCGCATACGGCGTCACCGACCACGCGGCGCGGTTCCGCCTGGACGGCCGGATAGGCCACGGGATCTTCGAGCACGGCTCGTTCGGGCGGCACGACCCGAGCGGCTTCGCGGACTTCAAGTCGGTCGCACGGTAGGGGGTTCGGGACATGGCAGCGACGGCACCCCGCCCCCGCACCACCACCCGCGACCCCGAGGAACTCACCCGCCGCCTCACCGCGTGGCTCGGCACCCGGCTGCCCGGCGCGAAGGCGGTCGGCGTCAGCGTCCCCGAGTCCAACGGGCTGTCCAGCGAGACCCTGCTCTTCGAAATCGACCACCCGGAACCCTTCGGCATCGACCACCCCGAACCGCCCGTGCGGGCCTGCGCGTTGCGGCTCGCGGCGGATCCGGCGGCGTACACCGTCTTCCCGGTCTACGACATGCCGCGTCAGTACCGGACGATGCGGCTGGTCGCCGAGCGGTCCGACGTCCCCGTGCCGAAAGTGCTGTGGCTGGAGGAGGACCCCGGCCCGCTGGGGGCGCCCTTCTTCGTCATGGAGCGCGTCGAGGGCCGCGTGCCCCCGGACGTCATGCCGTACACCTACGAGGGCAACTGGCTGCACACGGCGCGCGACGAGGAGCGCGAGCGGCTGGAGGCGGCGACGGTCGGGCTGCTGGCCCGGCTGCACGACCAAGTTCCGGCGGCAGAGGCCGAGTTCCTGGCCCTCCCGGGTGACGGGGACGCACTGCGGCGGCACGTCACGGCCCAACGCGCTTACTACGAATGGGTGGTTGACGGACTCGCGCGTTCACCCCTGATCGAGGACGCCTTCGCACGGCTGGAGGAACTCTGGCCGCGCGAACCGGGCACGCCGGTGCTGAACTGGGGCGACGCGCGGATCGGCAACATCGTCTACGACGGTTTTGAACCCGTGGCCGTCCTGGACTGGGAGATGGCGGCGCTCGCCCCGCGCGAGGTCGACCTCGGCTGGACGGTGTATCTGCACCGCTTCTTCCAGGACCTGACGGTCGCCTTCGGACAGCGCGGGCTGCCGGACTTCCTGCGCCGCGACCGGATCGAGGCCCGCTACGCCGACCTCACCGGCCACACCCCGCGTGACATGGACTTCTACACGCTGTACGCCGCCCTGCGGCACGCCGTCGTCATGCTGCGGATCGCCTACCGCCAGGCCCACTTCGGCGAAGTCGCCGTCCCGGCGGACCCGGACACACTGATCCTGCACCACGGCAGCCTGCGAGCCATGGTGCAGGGCAGCTACTGGAGTTGAGCGAGGCGGCTCAGGCGGCCTGACGGCGCATCTCAGGCACCCGCATGGGGCGCGAGCCCGGCCCGCCGACGTGCGAGAAGGGCTGGGTCCGCCAGTCCAGCCCCTGAGGGAGCGTCAACAGCAGGGCGGTGTCCTGCTCCTGGGGCTCGTCCGACTCGTCCGCGGAGCGGGCCTCGGCGGCCCGGCGGCCCGTACCGGCGCAGACCGTGAGGCCGAACGGGTTCCACGGCGAGGCGCACAGCGCGTGCTCCGGCAGGACGTCCTCGTCCGCCAGGAGAGCGATGGGCTGTGCGCAGTCCGGGCAGATCACCCGGTACATCTCGAAGGTGTCGTACGCGTCGAGCTCGTCGTCCTCCAGGGCGTCGGGTTCGACACCCTCCGGAGCGGGCTCGATGACCGGCTGCTGCCGCTTGGGCGTGGTACGACCAGGGCGCTTAAGACTCTGCATGGGATTCTCCCCCTCGGGCTGGGCCGTGAAGGCACTGCGGCCTCGACCACAGCAAGCACTTCCCGCCTGATCTCGGCGTTAATCACGGGAACATCACGGAGCCTGTTCGAGGCCTGTGGCCTTCGTCACATGCCTCCCGCAGGTGCCCGTCGCGGCCGGTTTGTCCCTCAGGCGGCGCACAGCCGGTGCCCCGCCACATCACAAACCGGGCATGACCTGGGCTGCTGAGGTATCCGATGAGATCAGCCGCACTGTAGGTTCTTGCGCCATGGAGGAGCTGGACCGACAAATCGTGCAGCTGCTCGTCAAGGACGGGCGGATGAGCTACACCGACCTGGGCAAGGCCACCGGCCTGTCCACGTCGGCCGTGCACCAGCGGGTGCGGCGGCTGGAGCAGCGTGGCGTCATTCGCGGCTATGCCGCGGTCGTGGACCCCGAGGCGGTGGGGCTGCCCATGACCGCGTTCATCTCGGTGAAACCCTTCGATCCCAGCGCGCCGGACGACATCGCGGACCGGCTGGCGGACGTTCCCGAGATCGAGGCGTGCCACAGCGTGGCGGGTGACGAGAACTACATCCTCAAGGTGCGGGTGGCCACACCGCACGAGCTGGAGGAGTTGCTGGCCCGGGTGCGGTCGCTGGCGGGGGTTTCCACCCGGACGACGGTGGTTCTGTCCACTCCGTATGAGGCCAGGCCGCCGAAGATCTGAATCGGTGCCCCCTGTCCGGAGGCCCGCGGCCTGAGGCGCGAGACTGTTCCCCATGAGTGACACCTCCGCCCAGCCGCAGACCGTTCTCCTCCGTAGAGGGGAAGTCCACAGTCCCGCCGATCCCTTCGCCACCGCGATGGTCGTGGAGCGCGGGCAGGTCGCCTGGGTCGGGTCCGAAGGGGCCGCCGACGCCTTCGCCGAGGGCGTGGACGAGGTCGTCGATCTGGACGGTGCGCTGGTCACCCCCGCGTTCACCGACGCGCATGTGCACACCACCGCCACGGGCCTCGCCCTGACCGGGCTCGACCTGTCCGGTGCGCCGACCCTGGAAGCGGCGCTCGGTCTGGTACGGGACTTCGCCGGCGCCCGGCCGGACGACCGGGTTCTGCTCGGGCACGGTTGGGACGCCTCCCGCTGGCCCGGCGGGCGTCCGCCGACGCGCGGTGAGCTCGACGAGGCCACCGGTGGGCGGCCGCTGTACCTGTCCCGTATCGACGTCCACTCGGCCGTCGTCAGCACCGCCCTGCTGGACATGGTGCCCGGCGACCTCGGAGCCGTCGACGGTCCGCTCGTCGCCGATGCCCATCACGCCGTACGGGCCGCCGCGCTCGCCTCCATCACGCCCGCCCAGCGCATCGAGGCGCAGCGGGCCGCGCTGGCGCACGCCGCCTCCCTCGGGATCGGCACCGTCCATGAGTGCGGCGGGCCGGACATCTCCTCCGAGGACGACTTCAGCGGGCTGCTCCGGCTGGCCGCCGAGGAGGCCGGCCCGCGGGTCGTCGGCTACTGGGCCGAGCAGGACGTGGCCAAGGCGCGGGAGTTGGGCGCGGTCGGCGCGGCCGGTGATCTCTTCGTCGACGGCGCCCTCGGCTCGCACACCGCCTGTCTGCACCAGCCGTACGCCGACGCCGCCCACACCGGCACCGCCTACCTGGACGCGGCCGACGTCGCCTCCCATGTGGCCGCCTGCACCGAGGCAGGCCTCCAGGCGGGCTTCCACGCGATCGGCGACGCCGCCGTGACCGCCGTGGTGGAGGGCGTGCGCGCCGCCGCAGAGAAGGTCGGCCTCGCTCGGGTCCGGGCCGCCCGGCACCGGGTCGAGCACGCCGAGATGCTCACGCCCGAGTCCGTCGCGGCCTTCGCGGAGCTGGGCCTCACGGCGTCCGTGCAGCCCGCCTTCGACGCGCTGTGGGGCGGTGAGGAGGGCATGTACGCCCAGCGCCTCGGCGGCGAGCGTGCGCGTTCCCTGAACCCCTTCGCGGCCCTGCTGCGGGCCGGGGTCCCGCTGGCCTTCGGATCCGACAGCCCCGTCACACCCCTCGACCCCTGGGGCACGGTCCGCGCCGCCGCCTTCCATCACACGCCCGAGCACCGGGTGTCGGTGCGCGCCGCGTTCACGGCGCACACGCGCGGCGGCTGGCGGGCCGTGGGGCGGGATGACGCCGGGATCCTGGTGCCGGGCGCGCCCGCCGACTACGCCGTGTGGCGCACCGACGAACTGGTGGTCCAGGCCCCCGACGACCGGGTAGCGCGCTGGTCCACCGACCCGCGCTCCGGCACCCCCGGCCTGCCCGACCTGACCCCGGGCCATGACCTCCCGGTCTGCCTCAGCACGGTGGTGGGCGGACGAACGGTCTTCGTACGGCCGGGCGAGTGATCTCCCGGGGTGGCGCGAACTCGATCATCGCGCGGCGCCCCGTCGCGCGACCTGCGCATCCTCTGCGCTGACCAGCGAAGGAGGGGAAAACCCGCAGGTCAAACGGCTGTTGACAGGCGGCGGCCCGGGGCCGGTAGGTTCGGCCGAGTCCACCACCGGACGCCCGACCGGACAACCGAGGAACTTCCGGGAAACCCGTCGCAACGCCGCTGGGTCAGGGACGGTGTGCCGCACCGGGGCACCGCCACTGGGAGCCAGGCTCAGCGCTCGCGCGGCGACGACGGAACTTTCCGGCCGATCGGGGAGGTGTGACCCGGGTGGGGCCCGGGCGCTCAGTAGACAACGGCTTTCGGTCGATCCGCAGCCAGCGGTTCCCAGGTCGGCCCGAAGGGCGCCGGGCCCCCATCCGCAGCATCGGCCAGACCGGCGTACGGTCACGCGAAACCCGCACTTACCCCGCTCTTGTGGAATCGACACCGCCATACGAACGTGCAGTCACGTCAGCGCAGGCAGCGCCCACTAAGGTGGAAGTCTGCGTACAGAAGTGAAGGGGCAGCAGTGAACGACGGCGACGGGGATCTCGCGGCACAGGACCGGGGGAAGCGGTTCGGGCCGCTCGGCACGGCGTTGGTGATCATTCCGACCTATAACGAGGCGGAGAACATCAAGAGCATCGTCGGCCGGGTCCGCAAGGCGGTGCCGGACGCCCATGTGCTGGTGGCCGACGACAACAGCCCCGACGGCACCGGGAAGCTCGCGGACGAACTGGCCGCCGAGGACGACCACGTCCAGGTCCTGCACCGCAAGGGCAAGGAGGGCCTCGGCGCCGCCTACCTCGCGGGCTTCCGCTGGGGCATCGAGCACGACTACGGCGTCCTGATCGAGATGGACGCCGACGGCTCCCACCAGCCCGAGGAACTGCCCCGACTGCTGACCGCCCTCAAGGGCGCCGATCTGGTCCTCGGCTCCCGCTGGGTGCCCGGCGGCCGGGTGGTGAACTGGCCCAAGTCCCGCGAGTTCATCTCCCGCGGCGGCAGCCTGTACTCCCGCGTCGCCCTGGACCTGCCGCTGCGCGACATCACCGGCGGCTACCGCGCCTTCCGCCGCGAGACCCTTCAGGGCCTCGGCCTGGACGACGTGGCCTCCCAGGGCTACTGCTTCCAGGTCGACCTCGCCCGCCGCGCGGTCAAGGCCGGGTACCACGTCGTCGAGGTGCCGATCACCTTCGTCGAGCGCGAACTGGGTGACTCGAAGATGAGCCGCGACATCCTGGTCGAGGCGCTGTGGCGGGTCACCACATGGGGAGCGCAGGAGCGCGTGGGCAAGCTGATGGGGCGCGGCAAGCCGTCGAAGCCGTAGGGCCGCCGCTTATCCCGCTCTGAGCCGGGCCCAGGCACACTGGACGCATGACGACTGGCGCACCGACCCCGACGTATCCCGCCCGGCCCCGGCGCTCCCGGCTGCGCACCTTTCTGCCGCTGGGCATCGCCGCGTGGCTGGTGCTGGAGATCTGGCTGCTGACCGTGGTCGCGGGCGCGACGAGCGGGCTGGTCGTGTTCCTGCTGCTTGTCGCCGGTCTGGTGCTCGGCTCGGTGGTGATCAAGCGGGCGGGCCGGCGGGCGTTCCAGGCGCTGAACGAGGCTCTGCAGCGCGGCGGCACCCCGGCGAGCGGCGGTGGCAACGGGCTGATGATGCTGGGCGGCCTGCTGATCATGCTGCCGGGTCTGGTCTCGGACGCGCTGGGTCTGCTGCTGCTGATCCCGCCGGTCCAGAAGGCCCTGAGCGGTTATGCCGAGCGGACCTTCGAGCGCAAGGTGCGTGAGGCCACCCCCGGTTCACTCGGTGACGCCTTCCAGCAGGCCCGGATGCACCGCCCCGACGGCAAGGTCGTACAGGGCGAGGTCATCAGGCAGGAGCCGGGCGACGAGCCCGAGGAGCCGAGGCCGCCGCTCACCCGCTGATCGCGGGGCTCACTCGCTGATCACGCAGGGCTCACCCGCTGATCACAGGGCGACGATCACAGGGCAACGCACGAAACCGCAGGTGCCGTACGTCACACTGACGTACGGCACCTGCGGTATCGGGTGCGCTTGTTACCGGCTTCCCGCTAGGCGGACTTGCGGCTGTCCCGGGGGTGAACCGCGATGTTCATCGCCCCCGAACGCAGAACGGCGAGACGCTCCTCGAGGACCTCTTCGAGTTCCTCGCGGGTCCGCCGCTCCATCAGCATGTCCCAATGTGTACGCGCGGGCTTGGCCTTCTTCTCCTCAGGGCCGTCGCCGTCCACGAGGAGTGCCTGGGCTCCGCAGACCTTGCACTCCCACTCCGGCGGGATCTCCGCCTCGACCGAGAAGGGCATCTCGAAACGATGCCCCTTCTCGCATGCGTACTCCACGGCCTGGCGCGGGGCCAGGTCGATGCCGCGGTCCGTCTCGTAGCTGGTCACCACGAGGCGCGTGCCGCGAAGAGCTCGCTCACTCATGAATCGTGCCTCCCGGGCTTGTCGCCCACAGGACAGGTGTCGCTGTCGTCGTCATCCGGTCAACGTCCGGTCGGCGGTAAAGATTCCCGTTCCGCGTCACGTTCCGGGTCGTGCGTCGCCGTCGTAGCCGCAGCCTTGCTGACCAATGTCGTACCCACCGGCGCCCGGTTTGTCACATCTGCTAGCAGATGTAACCCAGCGTTTCGGCATCTTTGACGCGCAGTAACGGTACGCCTGGCAGGCCAAACGCGTACACTACCGCCCTTTCGTTCGGAACGCTAAATCGTGGTCGGCACCGGATTGCCCGCGTCGCTGATCGCCCGGCGCACCGGGACCCTCGCGAGCAGGGCGAACCCGATGACGAAGAACGCCACGAGCGAGATGATCGCGTCCCGATAACTCCCGGTCAGCTGGTAGGTGAGCCCGAACAGCAGGGGGCCAAGCCAGCTCATGCCCCGGTCGCTCATCTCGTACGCCGAGAAGTATTCGGCCTCCTTGCCCGGCGGGACCAGATGCGAGAACAGGGACCGGGACAGGGCCTGGCTGCCGCCCAGCACCAGCCCGATTCCGCCCGCCAGCACGAAGAACCACGCGGGCGCCCCGGCCGGCAGGAAGTACCCGACCGCCAGCGTCACCGTCCAGGCGATCAGTGAACCGAGGATCGTCCGTTTCGCCCCGTAGATGCGGGCCAGCCGCCCCATCGCCAGCGCCCCGGCCACCGCCAGGACCTGGACCAGCAGCACGGCGCCGATGAGCGTGGACTGTCCGAGGCCCAGTTCCTCGGAGCCGTAGATCGAGGCCTGGGAGATGACCGTCTGGATGCCGTCGTTGTAGATCAGATAGGCGAGGAGGAAGGCCAGCGTCAGCGGGTGGCGGCGCATGTCGCGGACCGTCGCCGCGAGCTGGCGGAAGCCCATCGCGGTCCGTTCCTTCGCCGCCGGCCGGGTCGAGGAGCGGCGGTCGCGCAGGCGTCGCAGCGGGATCAGCGCGAAGGCGCCCCACCACAGGCCGGCCGAGGCGAGACAGATCCGTACGGCCATGCTCTCGGTGAGCCCGAAGGAGTCGTGTGCCAGGTACAGGACCAGGTTCACGATCAGCATCAGCGAGCCCGACGCATAGCCGAAGGCCCAGCCCCGGGAGGAGACCGCGTCGCGTTCCTCGGGCGGGGCGATCTGCGGGAGGTAGGAGTTGTAGAGCATCATCGCGACCGACTGGGCCGCGTTCGCGACGATCAGCAGGAGACCGCCGAGCAGATAGCGGTCGCCGCCCAGGAAGAACATCGCCGTGGTCGCCGTGGCCCCCACATAGGCGGCGACCGCGAGCAACGGCTTCTTGCGGCCGGAGCGGTCGGCGGCGGCGCCCACGAGCGGCATCACCAGCACGGCCACGATGACCGACAGCGACACCGAATACGCGAAGAACGAGCCCGCGCGCACCGGGATGCCCAGCGGATGGACGAACCCGTCCGCGTCCGCCGCCTCCTCGGCGACCGACGTCAGATACGGGCCCAGGAACACGGTGAGCACGCTGGTCGAGTAGACCGAGCAGGCCCAGTCGTAGAAATACCAGCCGCGTTGCTCGCGGCGGCGCCCGGCGGCGTCGTCCGCCGCCTCCGTCCGCACGGTGTCGGTGCCCACCCCGCGCCCCTCGCTTCCCCGTGATGATCCCGCGCGAGGGCGGAGCGGGCGATGACCGGGTCAGACCCAGACGCCCCGGTCCTCCATGACCTTGCGCAATGTGTCGATGTGATCGGTCATGATGCCATCGACTCCCAGGTCGAGGAGCCGGTGCATCACATCGGGATCATTGATGGTCCACACGTGCACCTGCAGCCCGCGCGCGTGGGCGGCCCGGACGAAGCGCCGGTCCACCACCTGGATGCCGGACTGCGCCTCGGGCACCTGGGCGGCGACGGCCGAACGGCGCAGCGCGGCGGGCACACCCCAGGAGCGCAGCCGGAGATTCAGCACCCCCCGGGTGCCGTACGACGTCGCCAGGCGCGGTCCGGCCAGGCGCTGGGCGCGGATCACACGGGCCTCGGAGAAGGAGCCGACGCAGACGCGGTCCCAGGCGTCCATGCGCTCGATGAGCTCAAGGAAGGGGTGCAGGGCCGGCTCCGCCTTGAGGTCGACGTTCCAGCGCACCTCGGGGAAGGTCTCCAGGAGCTCCTCGAAGAGGGGCACCGGCTCGTTGCCCGCCACGCGCGCGTGGCTCACGTCGTCCCACAGCAGGTCGGCGATCCGGCCCGCCCCGTCCGTGACCCGGTCCAACGTCGAGTCGTGGAAGGCGACCAGCTTGCCGTCGCGCGTGGAGTGGACGTCGGTCTCGATGTACCGGTAGCCCATGTCGACCGCGCGCCGGAACTGCAGCACGGTGTTCTCCAGGCCGTCGGCCGCCCCGCCCCGATGGGCGAACGGGATCGGGCCCGGGTGGTCGAGATACGGATGGCGTATGCGCGTGGTGCTCACGGACGCAGTATCGCTCCCCGGGGTTGCCCCGTGGCAACGACCGTGCTGCCGTCCGATGCCGACGGGACGGCGAACACGCGCAGGAACACCTGGGCGAGCGGGCCGATGGACACCGCGTAGAGGACGGTGCCGATGCCGACGGTGCCGCCCAGGGCGAAGCCAGTCACGACCACCGCGATCTCCACGGCCGTGCGCATCAGGCGGATCGAGCGGCCGGTGCGCTTGTGCAGACCGGTCATCAGGCCGTCCCGGGGGCCGGGGCCGAAGCGGGCGGCGATATAGAGCCCCGTGGCCACGCCGTTGAGCACGATGCCCGCCAGGAGGAGCGGGATCCGTACGGCCAGGGTGTGGGCCTCGGGGAGCAGGGCGAGCGTGCCGTCCATGGCGATGCCGACCACGAAGACATTGGAGACGGTGCCGAGGCCGGGGCGCTGGCGCAACGGGATCCACAGGAGCAGTACGGCCGCGCCGATGAAGATCGAGACGACGCCGATCGTGAGGCCGCTGAGCTCGGCCAGGCCCTGGTGCAGCACGTTCCAGGGCTCCAGGCCGAGGCCCGCCTCGACGAGTATCGCCGAGCTGGCGCCGTAGAGCGCGAGCCCGATGTAGAGCTGTGCCAGCCGCCGTATGAGATGCCCCTGCGTGAGCCGTTGTGCGAGACGCCCCTGCGTGGACAAGACGTGCCCCCCTGTGGTGGTAGTGGCCTGATGCATGACACCCTGTGGCTTGGGATGCAATGCTCTCCATGGCCAATTCGGAGAAGGTGGACTGGAAATCATGCCGCAGTGGACTTCCGCGGTGGGTGCCGCGCAGCTCGCCCGACTCCTTACCTCCCAGCAGGACCGCCCCGCCGGGCCCGGCAGCAAACGCCCGCCCGCGTACCGGGCGTTGGCCGATGGCATCCGGCTGCTCGTCCTGGAGGGCCGCGTTCCGGTCGCCGCGCGGCTGCCCGCCGAGCGGGAACTGGCCCTCGCGCTCTCCGTGAGCCGTACGACCGTGGCGGCGGCCTATGAGGCGCTGCGCAGTGAGGGATTCCTGGAGTCCCGGCGCGGAGCCGGCAGCTGGACCGCCGTACCGGCCGGGAACCCGCTGCCCGCGCGGGGTCTCGAACCGCTGCCGCCCGAGGCGCTCGGCTCCATCATCGACCTGGGCTGCGCGGCCCTGCCCGCACCCGAGCCATGGCTCACCCGTGCCGTCCAGGGCGCCCTTGAGGAACTGCCGCCGTACGCCCACACCCACGGCGACTACCCGGCCGGGCTGCCCGCGCTGCGGTCGATGATCGCCGAGCGGTACACGGAGCGCGGGATTCCGACCATGCCCGAGCAGATCATGGTGACCACCGGGGCGATGGGCGCGATCGATGCGATCTGCCATCTGTTCGCCGGGCGCGGTGAGCGGATCGCGGTGGAGTCGCCGTCGTACGCCAACATCCTTCAGCTGATGCGGGAGGCGGGGGCGCGGCTGGTGCCCGTCGCCATGGCCGACGGGCTGGCCGGATGGGACATGGACCGCTGGCGGCAGGTGCTGCGGGAGGCCGCGCCGCGGATCGCCTATGTCGTGGCCGACTTCCACAATCCGACCGGGGCGCTGGCCGACGAGGACCAGCGGCGGCGGCTGGTGGACACGGCGCGCTCCGCGGGGACGGTGCTCGTCGCCGACGAGACGATGAGCGAGCTGTGGCTGGATCCGGACCTCGAAATGCCGCGGCCCGTCTGCGCCTTCGACCCCGCCGGGTCGACCGTGATCACCGTCGGGTCCGCCAGCAAGGCCTTCTGGGCGGGGATGCGGATCGGGTGGGTGCGGGCGGCTCCGGATGTGATCCGCAGCCTTGTCGCCGCGCGCGCCTACGCCGATCTGGGGACGCCGGTTCTTGAACAGCTGGCCGTGAACTGGCTGTTCGGCACCGGGGGTTGGGAGCAGGCCGTGGACATGCGGCGGGGGCAGGCGCGGGAGAACCGGGACGCGCTTGTTGCTGCCGTGCGGCGGGAGTTGCCGGGGTGGGAGTTCGAGGTGCCTCGGGGTGGATTGACGTTGTGGGTGCGGACCGGGGGGCTTTCGGGGTCGCGGCTCGCGGAAGTGGGGGAGCGGGTGGGGGTTCGGGTGCCGTCGGGGCCTCGGTTCGGGGTGGACGGGGCCTTTGAGGGGTATGTGCGGTTGCCGTTCACCGTGGGGGGTGCGGTGGCGGAGGAGGCCGCGGTGCGGCTGGCTGCGGCGGGGCGGTTGGTGGAGAGCGGGGTTTCGGGGAACGGGGAGTCTGGGCGGGCGTTTGTGGCGTGAGTGCCGTAGGGGTTCGGTGGGGTGGGGAGGCTTACCCGCGCTCGCGGGGTGCCGCCCTCTTTGGGATGTGCGCCGCCCCAGCGGCACGACTGCCCGCAGCTGGGGCGATTACGGCTACGACGTCTCCGCCGCCACAGCCTTCGCCGGCATCGGCTCCGGCTTCTCCAACGTCTCCAAGTCCGGCATCGGCTCCGCCTCCACCGGCGTCGTCCGCTCCGGCAGTAGTTCCACTACCGCCTGCCTATGCGCGTCGCTCGTCGCGTCGTCGTACGGGTCCGGGGTCGCCGGGACCTGGAGGCGGTGGACCGGGCCGGTGCCGAGGCGGGCGTAGCCGCGGCCGGGTGGGACGTCGGCGACCGGGGTGGTGTGCGGGGGAGCGCCCAGGACCGACTCCAGTTGCCGGGCCGTCGCCGGGCCGAGCACGACACGCGCGCGTGTGTGCTGTCGTACGGCGTCGGACAGGGCGTCCAGAGCGTCCCACTGCTCGGCGACAACCACGGTGACGTTTGCCGCGCGGCCGTGTCGGAGGGGGACCTGGAGCAGGGACTGCGGGTCTCGGCGGCCGTCCCCGGCGGCGAGGTGGGTGAAGACCGTCGGGCGGTCCAGCAGGACCCACAGCGGACGCTTGGTGTCGTCCGGCGGTGGGTTGCCGGCCTGGCGGGCCCGGTTGATGGCGATCAGGCGCCGTTCCGTCTCCGTCGCGGCCCACTCCAGGCTGGCGATCGCCCCGGCCAGCCCGCACTCGACGGCAAGGACGCCGTCCCGGCCGGTGAGGCAGGCGTACTCGCCGGTGCTGCCGCCCTCGACGATGACCACATCGCCGTACTGAAGGGCCTGGAGTGCGATGGAGCGCAGGAGGGTCGAGGTGCCGCTGCCCGGCTGGCCCATGACCAGCAGGTGCGGCTCGGTGGAGCGGATGCCGGTGCGCCAGACGACCGGGGGCACGTCACGCTGGTCCTCGCCGTGGGTGAGAGGCAGCGTGCGCTGGGTGCGGCTGGGGTCGGTGAAGCCCAGGACCGTCTCGCCGGGGGCCGTGACGAAGCGCTGGGCGGCGATGTCGGTGGGCAGCGGGGCGAGGACGGTGACGGTGAGTTCGTTGCCCTCCTCGTCCCAGTCGAAGTGGTACTCCCGGCCGCGGCCCGACTTCGTGGTCAGCAGATGCTCGATGCGCGCACGGGCCTGCGCCTCGCCGTCGGTGAAGTAGGCGGGGTAGTGGATCAGCAGACGGCCGATCCGTCCCGTGGCATCGAACTCGAACTCCGGGAAGGCCTTCTGCCACTCGCCGCCATGGGAGTACAGCGGCGAGGGGTCGTCGGCCGTCGAGAAGTACGGGACCAGCGCCTCGTACAGCGACCTCAGCCGCTCCAGCTGGGACTCGTCGGGCCCCTCGGGTGCCGCAGGCTTGCGGTCCCGGCCCTGCCAGGCTGCCGCCGCCATCAGGGTGATGACGGCGAGCAGCGGCCCGTACGGAATGAGCGCCACGACCAGGATCACCGAGGCCACCATGAACAGCAGCGGGCCGCGCCTGTCCTTGGGGGTCTCGGCCCATCTGCGCCGCCCGGCCGCGGCCAGCCGGCGCAGACCACGGGTGATCGTGATCAGTGGATGGAGGACGTCGGAGGCGCTGTCGCCCGCCGTCCGGGCCAGCTCCCGGCTCCGGGCGAACTGCGTCCGGGCCAGCTCCCGGCTCCGGGCGAACTGCGCGCTGCCTGTGCTCAGGATGCGGGGGAGGGGGCGGCGGGCCACTGCTGTCTCCTACAGGTGCGTACGGGCGGGTGGGGCGGCGTCAGAACTGGATGCCGCCCAGCAGGCTCGCGAGGCTCTCGCCGCCGGCCTTGATGCTCGGGGCGATGGCCGTGCTGGCCAGATAGAAACCGAACAGGGCCGAGATCAGGGCGTGCGACGCCTTCAGCCCGTCCTTGCGGAAGAAGATGAAGACGACGATGCCGAGCAGAACGACGCCTGAGATCGAGAGGATCATGTGAGTGCTCCTGGTTGGTGGGGACAGTCACCATGAGTACTTCCAGGCTCACAGGATGTATCTATACGATAAAAGGTGCAACTGGGTGAAATTCGTCAGATTTCCCCCAAGTGGCGGAGTGTCCTTGGCCGGATGGGCTTGGGTGTCGCGTTCGACCGTGTCTGCGATGATCTTTGCCTCGGGTGCATCGGGTCATGTGCCGCGCTAGCCAGTACGCTGGCGAATCACTCGTACGGCCGAGCACCGCTCGCCGGTCGTACCCGTGCTCCCCGCAGTTCCCCGCAGTCCCCATTCGCAGTGAGAGGCGGTCCGGCGATGACCGAAGCCCCCGACCCCGAGGTCGTGGAGCTGGCGACCAAGATCTTCGATCTGGCCCGGCAGGGGCAGACCGAGGCGCTCGTGGCATACGTCGACGCGGGCGTTCCGGCCGGCCTCACCAACGACCGGGGTGACTCCCTGGTGATGCTCGCCGCCTATCACGGCCACGCCGACGCGGTGCGTGCCCTGCTCGCGCGGGGCGCCGAGGCCGACCACGTCAACGACCGGGGCCAGACGCCACTCGCCGGTGCCGTCTTCAAGGGTGAGACGGAAGTGATCAGGGCCCTTCTCGACGGCGGCGCCGATCCGGCCGCGGGCACCCCCTCGGCCGTCGACACGGCCCGTATGTTCGGCAAGGCGGACCTGCTCGAACAGTTCGGCGCACACTGATCCGAACCTTCTGACCAGCGATAACACCAAAAACGGGGGAGGCGGTACAGGGCCGCCGAAATTTCGGTCGCGGCAGACGGAAGTGCCGAGTCATCATGACCTCGTGATTCACGGACGCGATGGCTGGGCAGGTGTTGCCGCACCGCGCGGGCCGTGATGCGGCCCGCATGGGCCACCGACGAGAGGCAGAGGAAGATGGTCTACAGCAAGCAGGAAACGGCGGGCGCCCCGACGTGTTGTCACGCGGCCAGGTGAAGCAGGAACCCCGGTTGCGTCGACGCTTGATGTGAGGCTGTTTCCCATGTTCGAACCGGTCATAGCGCCCAGCGGTACGCTGCTCGGCCTGCTCCAGCGGGGCCGCGGCGACGGAACACTGCACGCGCTCACCGCCCCGCGAGCCGAAGCGCTCGCGGCCCTCAATCACTGTGTGCTGCGGGACCCCCGCCACGACTGGCAGGTGGAGAACCGCTCCCTGTACTACGCCCGGCTCTATCTCGACCTCAGCGGTGAGCTGGACGAGATCGAGGCCCACCTCTTCGACGTCGAGGACGCCCTCGACACCGAGGAGTCACGCACCGGGCTGGCCCTCGCCGTCCTCGGCCACCTCGCCTCCTACGGCAGGCGGGACGCCCTCGCGCTGCTGCGCAGGTACGCCGCCACGGGCTCCAACTGGGCCTGGGCGCTGGACGAACTCGCGCTCAGGGACGACGACACGGGGCTGCGTGCCCTCGCCGCGCCCGTCCTCGCCCGCTTCCCGGCCGATCCCGAGGGCGAGGCCGAGCTGGCCGCCGCCGTACGCGACGCTTTTGAGCCACGGCCATGGCGGCTGTGGGCCGAGGATCCGCGCGAATCGATCGCCACGCGTGTGCGTGCCGCCCAGGAGGCCGGCTGTTTCGACCGCTGGCAACGCCAGATGCGACCTACCGGGCCCCGTCCGGGGTGGAGCGTGCAGGCGGTCTTCGAGTGGGCCCAGCAGGGCATCGAGCGCGGAGTCGCGCTCCATGTGCCCGCCGCCCGGTGCCTCATGGCCGTCGCGGGCCCCGAGGACCGGCCCGAGATCGTCGCCGCCGCCAAGGACGGCACCGACGGAGCCCGCTGTACGGCTCTGCGCTACCTCGCCGACAGCAACGACCCGGATGCCCTCGACCTGATCGAGGCGGCCGTGATCACCGGCTCATCGGCGGTCGTGGAGGCCGCCATCGACGCCTTCGAGCGGATGCGCAGCATCGCAGCCGTCGACCGCGCGCGTGGCTGGGCCCGACGGCCCGATCCCCTGGGCGCCGCCGCCGGACGCATGCTCGCCTGCCGGGGCGGAGCCGAGGACAAGGACCTCGTCCTCGCGGCCCTACGGGAGGCCGTCCGAGGCGAAGGCCCCGACGCCCCGACCCTGTGGACCCTCGTCGACGGCACCGGACGGCTCGGCATCGCCTGCGCCGCCCCCGTGCTGCGCCATGTCTACCGGGAGACCGCCTCCTCTCATCTGCGCGGCCGCACCGCCCGCGCCCTCGCCGCCACCGACCCCTCCTTCGCGGCCGGATTCGCCGTCGAATGCCTGTGGGACTGCGAGGAGACCACCCGCGAGATCGCCGCCCGGCACGCCGAGACCGGGGACACACGCGTCGTGGAGCGACTGCGCCGGCTCGCCGCCGACCCGGCCGAGGAGGCCGAGGTCCAGACCGCCGTACGCAGCCGGATCGGACCGGACGCGAGCGCCGGCTGAGCGCCGCGCGGGACATGTGTTCACCCTGTGAATCTCGCGGAGATCCGCCCGCTGGGTGAACACGGGATGACCGACGGGTCAGGCGCGCATGGACGCGACCTGACCCGCTCGGGTGCGCAGCGGAACGCTCATGGGACGTTTATCGTTCGGAAAGATCCACTTTGACGCGGCCACGTCCAGCACGGCGACAACACCGGTATGCGTGTCGTCATCGTGACCGAATCCTTTCCCCCCGATGTGAACGGCGTGGCCCACTGCGCGCTCCAGACCGCCCGACACCTCGTCGATCGCGGTCACGCTCCCCTCGTCGTCGCACCCGCTCCCGCTCCCGGGAACAAGGCAGCCGCCTCGCTGGCGCCCTGCCCCGTCGTCCATGTCCCCTCCCTACCGCTCCCCGGCTATCCCCAGGTCAGGGTCGCGCTCCCCAGCCGGCGCCTCGCCGCCGCGCTGATCCAGCACCAGCCCGACATCGTGCACCTGGCCAGCCCCTTCGTCCTCGGCGTGCGCGGTATGGCCGCCGCCGCCCGGCTCGGCATCCCCGCCGTCGCCGTCTACCAGACCGACCTGGCCGGATACGCCCGCACCTACATGGGCGCCGGCGAGGCCGCCGCCTGGCGCCGCATACGGTCCGTCCACTCCGCCGCCGACCTCACGCTCGTCCCCTCCAGCGCTTCCATGAACGACCTGGAGGCGCACGGAGTTCCCCGGCTCAAGCTGTGGGCACGCGGCGTGGACACCGCCCGCTTCCGCCCCGAGCTCCGCGACGAGAAGCTGCGCCGTGAGATCGCCCCGAACGGCGAGGTCATCGTCGGCTATGTCGGGCGGCTCGCCCCGGAGAAGCACATCGAGCTGCTCTCCGGTGTGTGCGGTCTGGCGGGCGTCAAGGTCGTCATCGTCGGTGACGGGCCGAGCCAGCCCGCGCTCGCCGAGGCGCTGCCCGGCGCGGTCTTCCTGGGCCGCCGCGGTGGCGACGACCTCGCCCGGATCTTCGCCTCCTTCGACATCTTCGCCCACACCGGCCCCTTCGAGACCTTCTGCCAGACCGTGCAGGAGGCCATGGCCAGCGGTGTGCCCGTCGTCGCGCCCGCCGCGGGCGGTCCGCTCGACCTGGTCGACCACGGCCGCACCGGCCTGCTGGTGCCGCCGCGCGACGCCGACGCCGTACGGAACGCCGTGCGGTCCCTGGTCGCCGACCCGGCGCTCCGGGCCGCGTACGGCGCCGCCGGACATGACACGGTCAATGGCCGCACCTGGGCGGCCATCGGCGACCAGCTGATCGGGCACTACGGCGATGTGCTCGCCGCGCGCCGGGCGGTGGTGGCGGCATGACCGGCCTGCGGATCGTCCGGCTCGCGAACTTCGTCGCACCCGCCTCAGGAGGGCTGCGGACCGCACTGCGCGAGCTGGGCAAGGGCTTCAAGCTGGCCGGGCACGAGCCCGTCCTGATCGTGCCCGGTGAGAAGTACAGCGACTGCGAGACCGAGCAGGGCCGTGTGATCACCCTGCCCGGGCCGATGCTGCCCGGCACCGGCGGCTATCGCGTCCTCGTCGACAAGCGGCGGGTCCAGACCCTCCTGGAGGCGCTCGGCCCGGACCGCCTGGAGGTCTCCGACCGCACCACGCTGCGCTGGACCGGCAGGTGGGCGCGGCGGGCCCGGGTCCCCGCCGTGATGGTCTCCCACGAGACCGCCGACGGCGTGCTGCGCACCTGGGGCCTGTCGGAGAACCTGTCCCGGCGCGCCGCCGACGCCCTCAACGTCCGTACCGCCCACACGTACTCGAAGGTCGTGTGCACCACCGAGTTCGCCGAGCGGGAGTTCGTGCGGATCGGCGCCCGCAATGTCGTACGGGCCCCGCTGGGCGTCGATCTGATGAACCGGCGGCCCACCCTGCGCGACGCGGCGCTGCGCGGCACGCACGCGCGTGCCGACGAGACGCTGCTAGTGATGTGCTCCCGGCTCTCCGTGGAAAAGCGGCCCGGCACCGCCCTGGACGCCCTGGAGGCCCTGCGTCGGCGCGGAGTGCGCGCCGTGCTCGTGGTCGCCGGGAACGGGCCGCTGCGCGCGGGTCTCGAGAAGCGGGCGCAGGAGCGCGATCTGCCGGTGACCTTCCTCGGGCATGTCGCCGACCGCAGCCTGCTCGGTGCGCTCCAGGCCTCAGCGGACGTGGCCCTGGCCCCGGGTCCGGCCGAGACGTTCGGGCTCGCCGCGCTGGAGGCCATGGCCTGCGGTACGCCGGTGGTGGCGAGCGCGTCCTCCGCGCTGCCGGAGGTGATCGGTGCCGCCGGAGCCACCGCCGCGGACAACGGGGACGCCTTCGCGGACGCCGTGGAGATGCTCCTCGCCCGTCCCGAGCGCGAGCGCCGGGAGACGGCACGCGCGCGTGCGGAGTGCTTCGGCTGGGGCACGGCGGTGGACGCCTTCCTCACCGCGCACGACGCGGCTCTGCCGGCGCGTCCCTTCGTGCGTGCGGAGGGCGCGGCATGAGACCGCTCCGCTACGTCGCCCTCGGTGACTCCCTGACCGAGGGGGTGGGCGATCCCGTGGGGAACGGGTGGCGCGGCTGGGCCGCGCTGCTCGCCGGGGGGCTGTCCGAACCGTCCGCCGAGTTCACCAACCTCGCGGTGAGCGGGGCGCAGACGCGGGACGTGCTGGAGAAGCAGCTGCCGGCCGCGCTGGAGCTGCGCCCCGACGTCGCGTCCGTCCTGGTGGGCGTCAATGACACCCTGCGCAGCACCTTCGACATCGAGAAGATCGCCCAGCGCCTCGACAAGGTGTACGAGTCGTTCACCCGGCAGGGCACGGCCGTGCTGACCGCCTGTCTGCCCGATCCGGGCACCATGCTGGGGCTGCCGGGGATCCTGGGCAATCCGCTGGCCCGCAGGCAACGGGCCGTCAACACCGTGGTCCACACACTGTCCGAGCGGTACGGGGCGGTGCATCTGCACGCCGTCGACGACGCTTGGATCATGGACCGCGCGATGTGGAGCGCGGACCGGCTGCATCCCGGGGAGCGCGGGCACCGGCAGATCGCCCTGCGCTTCCACGCGATGCTGAGGCACCGGGGGATCGGGACGGAGGCGGCGCCGTCGCCCGAGCCCGAGTTCGCGCCGCCCACCAAGTCGGCGAGCGTGCTGTGGCTGGCGACCGCGGGTACCGCCTGGGTGATCCGGCGGTGCAACGACCTGCTGCCGCAACTGGTCCGTCTCGCCGCCGTGGAGATACGGCACCGCGCGCGGGGCACCAGCGACCGGCTCGATCTGCGAGCGGCACACTCGGTGTCGAGGGCGCTGGCGGCGCTGGGGATGCCTGAGTCCGTGGGGTCGGGGGAGTACCGGCGGGCGCCGCAGCCCATCGTGCTGCCCCAGCATCTGACCCTGCCGGAGGGATTCACGATGCCCGTGCCAGGACAGCGCTCGCCCGAACCGGAGGCGGCGTAACGCGGGTACAGAGGCGGGTGTCAGCGGCGGCGTACGGCCACGAAGCGCACCGGAGTGCCCGGTATCGCCTGTGCGGCGGCCGGGAGGTCGGCCGCGCGGACGACGGCGATCACCGGGTAGCCGCCCGTCGTCGGGTGGTCGGCGAGGAAGACGACCGGCCGGCCGTCGGGCGGCACCTGGACCGCGCCCAGGACCACGCCCTCGCTGGGGAGTTCGCGGGCCAGCGCCCGTTCCAGGGCCGGGCCCTCGGTGCGCAGACCGATGCGGTTGCTCGCGGGTGAGACGCGGTACACGCGGGAGGTGAAAGCACGCACCGCGCGCGGCGTGAACCAGTCGTCGCGCGGGCCGAGCGTCACGCGCAGGACGAGTTCGGCGGGCGGAGCGGGCTGCGGAGCGACGTCCACGCGCGCGTGGAGCCCCGTCGGCGTGCCCAGGGGCAGCACCGTGCCGTCCGTGAGGGGCGGTGGGCCGAGGCCGGACAGCAGATCGGTGGACCTGCTGCCCAGGACCGGCTCGACGGCGACGCCACCGGAGACGCCCACATAGCCGCGTACGCCTGAATCGGCCGCGCCGACATCGAGGAGCGAACCCGCGGGCACGCGCACCGGAGCGCCCCAGGGGACGGGGCGTCCGTCCACCGTGACCCGGCAGGGCGCTCCGCCGACCGCCACGGTGACCGTCGAACGAGGCCGCACCGTGCAGCCGTTGAGCGTGGTCTCCAGTACGGCCGCCTCGGGGGCGTTGCCGACCAGCCGGTTCACCAGGGCCGCCGCGGGCCCGTCCAGCGCCCCGGAGCGGGGGACGCCGAGGTGGGCGTGGCCGGGACGGCCGAGGTCCTGCACGGTCGTCAGCGCGCCCGCGCGGACGACGGACAGCGCGCGGTCGGTCATGAGCTCCCCACCGGAACGAAGCGCACGCGCGTGCCCGGTGACAACAGCGCGGCCGGCACGCGCGTGTGGTCCCACAGCACGCTGTCCGTGGTGCCGATCAGCTGCCAGCCGCCCGGCGACGAACGCGGGTACACGCCCGTGTACGGCCCCGCCAGCGCGACCGCGCCCGCCGGGACGGCCGTGCGCGGAGTGGCCCGGCGCGGGACGTCGTAGCGCTGCGGCAGACCGGTGAGATAGCCGAACCCGGGCGCGAAGCCGCAGAAGGCGACGCTGAATTCGGTGCCCGCGTGGATACGGGCCACCTCGCGCGGGGACACGCCCCAGTGCGCGGCGACATCGGCCAGGTCGGGGCCGTCGTAGCGCACCGGGAGTTCGACGGCCGCACGCGCGCGTCGGGGAACGGGCGGCACTTCGGACGTGGTCAGTTCGGAGGCGAGGCGGGCCGGGTCGGCGAGGCCGTCCAGCAGGACCGTGCGGGCCGCGGGGACGATCTCACGGACCGACAGCGTGCCCTCGGCACGGCGCCGCAGCAACTCCGTGTGCAGCGCCTGGGCCTCCTCGCCCGAGGACACCTCGACGAGCAGGGCGTCGTCACCGACGGGCAGCGCCCTCATACGAAGGCCTCCACCCGGACACCCGACGCCTCCAACCGTGCCCGCACGCGATGGGCCAGCTCGACGGCGCCGGGCGTGTCGCCGTGCAGGCACAGGGAACGCGCGCGTACCTCGACCCGTGTCCCGGCGTGGGAGGTGACCTCGCCCGAGCGGGCCAGGCCTACCGAGCGCGCCACGACGGCCTCCGGGTCGGTCACCAAGGCGCCGTCCTGGCCGCGCGGGACCAGCGTGCCCCGCTCGGTGTACGCGCGGTCGGCGAACGCCTCCGTGACCGCCGGGAGCCCGGCCTTGGCGGCCAGTTCCAGCAGCCGTGAGCCGGGCAGGCCGAGCACGGGCAGCGTGGCGTCGGCCAGGAGCACGCCGTCGACGACCGCACCGGCCTGCTCCTCGTCGTGCACCACGCGGTTGTAGAGCGCGCCATGCGGCTTGACGTACGACACGCGCGTGCCCGCCGCTCGCGCGAAGACCTCCAGGGCGCCGATCTGGTACGCCACTTCGGCCGCCAACTCGGCGGGCGGCACGTCCATCGCACGCCGCCCGAACCCCGCGAGGTCCCGGTAGGAGACCTGGGCCCCGATCCGCACCCCGCGCTCGGCGGCCTGCTCGCACACCCGGCGCATGGTGGCCGCGTCCCCGGCGTGGAAGCCGCAGGCCACGTTGGCGCTGGTGACGACCGACAGCAGCCGTTCGTCATCGGTGAGCCGCCAGCGGCCGAAGCCCTCGCCGAGGTCGGCGTTGAGATCGATCGAGGTCATGGATCAGTCGTTTCCCTGGTCAGGCGACGATGCGGTACTGCTCGTCGCGGGCGTCGGTCAGGAACATCTGGCCGGGCGCGTGAGTGATGGCGAACGGCGGACGCGAGGCCATCACCGCCGCCTGCGGGGTCACTCCGCAGGCCCAGAACATGGGGATCTCGTCCGGTGCCACGTCCACCGGATCGCCGAAGTCGGGCCGGCCGAGGTCCGTGATGCCGAGGGCCGACGGATCGCCGCAGTGCACGGGGGCGCCGTGCACCGCGGGCAGCAGGCCGGTCTCCCGCAGCGCCGCCGCCACATGCCGCGGAGGCACCGGGCGCATGGACACCACCATCGGGCCGTGCAGCCGCCCCGCCGGACGGCACGGGCGGCCGGTCACATACATCGGGACGTTGCGGCCCTGCTCGACATGGCGGATCGGGACGCCCGCCCCGGCCAGCGCCGACTCGAAGGTGAAGCTGCACCCGATCAGGAACGACACCAGATCGCCCCGCCACACATCACGCACGTCCGTGGGCTCGTCCACCAACTCGCCGTCCCGCCACACCCGGTAGCGCGGCAGATCGGTGCGCAGGTCGGCGCCCTCGGCCAGCGGAGTCGTCCAGGCACCGGCGTCCGTGACGTCCAGGACCGGACAAGGCTTGGGGTTGCGCTGGCAGAACAGCAGCATGTCGTACGCCCAGTCGGCGGGCACCGCGATCAGATTGGCCTGGGTGTGACCCGCCGCGACCCCGGCCGTGGGGCCCGTCAGGCCGTCGCGGAAGCGGGCGCGCGCGGCTTTCGGGCTCCACGCGTGCGCGTGCTCGTCGACGGCGGTGACCGGACGGTGCTCCGTACGGTTCACACCAGCTCCTTCCCGCGCGTCTCCGGCAGTCCGAGCAGGGCCAGCGCGGCGATGCCGTAGCCGATCGCGCCGAAGACCAGCGCCCCGCCCACGCCCCAGCTGTCGGCCAGGAAGCCGACCGTGGTCGGGAAGACGGCGCCCACCGCGCGGCCGGTGTTGTACGTGAAGCCCTGACCGGTGCCGCGCACCGCGGTCGGGTACAGCTCGCTCAGGTACGAGCCGAAACCGCTGAAGATGGCCGACATGCAGAACCCGAGCGGGAAACCGAGCACCAGGAGCAGGGTGTTGGCGCCGTCCGGGATGTTCGCGTACGCCAGGATGCAGACCGCCGACAGCAGCGCGAACAGCCAGATGTTGCGCTTGCGGCCCAGGCGGTCGGTGAGGTAACCGCCGGTCAGATAGCCGATGAAGGCACCCGAGATCAGGAACGTCAGATAGCCGCCGGTGCCGACGACCGACAGGTCCCGCTCGGTCTTGAGATACGTCGGCACCCAGGTGGCGAGGGTGTAGTAGCCGCCCTGGACGCCGGTGGAGAGCAGGCCCGCGAAGATCGTCGTACGCAGCAGGCCGGGCTTGAAGATCGCCGTGAACGAGCCCTTCTCGGCGCTCTTCTCCCGTACGGCCACGGCCTCGGGGGCGTCCTGCACGCGGCGCCGCATCCAGATGACGAGCAGCGCGGGCAGCGCGCCGGTCCAGAACATCACGCGCCAGGCCAGGTCGTCGTCGGCGACCGAGAAGACCACCGTGTACATGATCGCGGCCAGCGCCCAGCCGACCGCCCAGGAGCTCTGGATCGCGCCGAGCGTGCGGCCGCGGTGCTTGGCGCTCGCGTACTCCGCGACCAGGATCGCGCCGACCGCCCACTCGCCGCCGAAGCCGAGTCCCTGCAGAGCACGGAAGACCAGCAGCGTCTCGTAGTTGGGCGCGAAACCGCAGGCCACGGTGAAGACCGCGTAGGTGATCACCGTGATCATCAGCGCCCTGACCCGGCCGATCCGGTCGGCCAGCACCCCGGCGAGGGCGCCGCCGACCGCGGAGACCACGAGCGTGACGGTGGTGAACAGACCGGTCTGACCGCTGTCCAGGCCGAAGTAGGCCGCCAGTGCCACCATGCTGAGCGGCAGTGTGAAGTAGTCGTACGAATCCAGGGCATAGCCGCCGAAAGCGCCCGCGAAGGCGCGGCGGCCGCGTGGACCCAGGGCGCGCAGCCAGCCGAACGCGCCGTCATCGGCGGCGCGTTCATCGGTCGTGGGGTGGGTCAGGGCCTGCGGTGGAGGGGTCGTGCTCATGGGCACCTCGCAGAGAGGGGACGGAGGGTGCGGGACTGAGCTGAACGGTGAGCAGCAAGGTAGAGGATTGTTGAACGATCCTTCAATACCCGTGTTGTTTCGTTCTCGTGTCTGCGGTTGAATTCCGGGCATGGCAGAGCAGCTGGCGGGACTGGCCGACGACCGTGCCCTCCTGGGCCGCACCAGCACGGCGGAGCGGGTCTCGGACATCCTCAGAAGCCGCATCGCCGAAGGCTTCTTCCCGCCGGGGACCCGGCTGTCGGAGGACAGCATCGGAGGGGCGCTCGGTGTGTCCCGCAACACACTGCGCGAGGCGTTCCGGCTGCTCACCCACGAACGGCTGCTCGTCCACGAGCTGAACCGGGGCGTGTTCGTACGGGTCCTGACCGTCGAGGACGTCGAGGACATCTACCGCACCCGCGGGCTCGTCGAATGCGCCGTCGTGCGCGGCCTCGGAGAGCCGCCGTACGGCCTGGACGCGCTCGCCACGGCGGTCGAGGAGGGGCAGCGGGCGGCGCGCGAAGGTGACTGGAAAGGATTGGGTACGGCCAATATCCACTTCCACCGGGAACTGGTCTCCCTCGCCGGCAGCGCCCGCACGGACGAGCTGATGCGCAGCGTCTTCGCCGAGCTGCGCCTGGCCTTCCACGTGGTCGACGACCCCAAGCAGCTGCATGAGCCGTATCTGGCCCGGAACCAGCAGATCCTGCGGGCGCTGGAGGCGGGGGACGGGCCCGAGGCCGAGCGGCTGCTCGCGATCTACCTGGCCGACTCGCTGGAACGCGTCGTCGACGTCTATCGCCGGAGGGTGAGCGCCCCGTAGGGGGAGGGCGAGCGCCCCGCAGGGCGGGCCGGGCGCCGTCGTTTGGTTCGATGTCAGACCCAGGACCTAGTCTGTGCACCGTGACTTCGCCTGCATCGACGGACCGTGTTCCGCCCCAGCTCAGCGCGGGGCCGCGCCCAGCTCCGGGCCCGGCCGCCGACGAGGGACTGGCGCGGCGGCTGCGCGCGCTCGCCTGCACCGCGCCGCTGCACGACCTCGACGCCCGCAAGGCCAACCTCGCCGGCGAGTACTCGGTGTACGGCATGGCGGAGGTGGCGCTCGCCGCCATCGACCTCGTCACACTCAACATGGACTTCGACACGGGCGCCGACCACGACCAGATAGTCGCCCGCCTCATCCCCCGCATCGCCGCCCAGGCCCCGCGCCGCCCCGTCGCCGAGCACGAGCGGGTGGCCCGCTGGGTCCTGGAGAACCTGATCAACGTCGGCAGCGTGGACCGCGGCTTCCGGGCCGTGTACGGCACCTTCGCGCCCGACGGCAGCTATGTCCGCCGTGACTACGACTTCAAGCTGATCGAGGAGGTCCCCGGGCCGGGCGGCACCGTCTACCTCCGGACCACCGACGAGGCGGTCAACGTCCTCGTCGGCGCCCTCGACACCGATGTCACCAGCGCCCAGATCGCCGCCGAGGTCAAGCTGGAGGTGCTGATCAACCGCGGCCGCCTCGCCGACGCCCAGCTGGCCGCCGAGCAGGCCCGGTACCGCACCGTGCAGTACTCCGAGACGCTCCGCCGCGCCCTGGACGCGACCCGGCGCAATGTCCGTGCGGTCGACTGGCTGAGCTCCGTACCGGACATGATCGCCGAGGCCCTCGACCACGTCGCCGACCGGTACCGCCATGAGAACGCGATCCTGACCAACATCCGCAAGGCACGCGACGAGACCGAGGACCCCGAGCACAAGCGACGCGCCGCCGAGCTGGTCGACATCGTCAAGGACTGCATCCGACGCCACACACAGCTGCAGTCACGCCTGCTGGAGGCCGGACCGCTCTTCCGTGCCGAACAGGACCGCCAGGCCTTCGCGACACCCATGACCACGTCCGGGATCGACCTCTACGGCCATCTCGTCGCCCCGGTCCTGCCGTTGCCCCTGGAGCAGGCCGTCCGGGTCACGGACGCCTACTTCGCGCGCGGCACGGGACTGCGGACGCCTGTATCCGTTCGCGTGGGCGATCTCGTCGACATACTGCTGACACCGCCCGTCGAACGGGAGCACCTGGGCGCCGAGATGCCCGAGCCCGACCTCATCGCGACGCCGGACGACAGCCGGTTCAGCGAGGAGCAGTTGGCCGCCGCGACCGATCTCCTGGACCTGCCGGCCGACGCCCCGCGCCGACTGTCGGGACTACTGGCCGAGGCGCGGCGGCGGGACCCCGATCTGCCGTACCTGGTCGCGCTGCTCGCGGTGCACGCGGCCAGCCCCGCGGTCGGCACGGCCTATCGGCAGGGCGAGGAGAAGCTGCTGTTCGCCGTGGACGACGGGACGGAGCTGGACGACGACGAGTTCGGCGGCGCCGACCTGATCGTGGGGACGGCTCTGCTGGACGCGGCGGGCATGGCGGCCGACAGAACGGAGGCGGCATGAGCCGCACCGAGCCGCCCATGAATCAGCATCAGTGTCAAACCGAGGAGCCGAAACCGTGACCGAGCACGTCGATTGGAGTGAGCCGGAGGCCGCCGCCCCGTCGGCGCCCGCCGCGGTCACGCCCGCCGACGCCGCCGACGCGGCGCGGCTCGTCTCCTTCGGCCTGCAGCCCAAGCTGCAGCCCGCCCGCGACCAGGAGTACGCCGATCTGCTGCGCCGCTACCGCGAGGACCCGCCGTTCGCACGGCTCGCGGACGCCGTGGCCACCGGGCTCGGCCTGATCGTCCTTGAGGTGTCCCCGCGCGCGGGCATGGCGGTGACCGCCGCCGAGGACTCGGTGTTCGCCGTGCGCATGGGTGACTACGCGCGTCGTACATCGGCCGACGGCAGCGACCGCTTCCTGCACGGGCTGGCCCATCTCGCCGTCGCCGCCATGGCGTTCCCGCGCCCCGAGGACCTCGCCGACGACGGCTACATCGGGCGCGTCACTGTCAACGGCGTCGACGCCTTCGTCCGGCAGGCCTGCCGCCGGCTGGAGGAGCGCGCCGACGAGCAGGGGGAGAACACCGACCCGGCCACGGACGCGCCCGGCCTGGAGGCCGCCTGGCGGATCTGGGTGAGACGCAGCGCGACCGGCGCCACCAAGGACGCACGCAGGCTGGCCGGTTCCACGACCGGCATCATCGGCAAGGCGGTGGCCTTCCTGACCGAATCCGGGTTCCTCCAGAGGACCGGTGACGACAACGGCGGCACATACCGGACGACCGCTCGTTACCAACTCCAAGTGCGTGACATGGCGGGCAGCGCCGCCATGGCCGAGCTGCTGGAGCTGGGCGTGGTCCCGGTCACCGACGGCACACCGACCCTGCTGCCCGCCGAGGACACGGAAGACCTGGAGCTGGTGGCCGACGCCGGGCTGCCGTTCCACTCCGCCTGAGTCCCCGAAACTCCCTTCACCGAAGAAGACTTACGAGAGTCCGCCATGTACGAACTGTCCCGGGTCCGCCTCTACTCCATCGGACCGGCCGGTGCGCGTTACGCCGACACCGTGCTGGACCTGCGTGGTGTCGGCGAGCCCGTGCCCGACCCCGCGCCCATGCAGGCGGAGTTCTTCGAGGAGGAGCCCGTCGGTCCGCCGCGCAGGCCCGCGCCCGCCGGTGTGCTCTTCCTGGAGAACGGCGGCGGCAAGTCGGTCCTGCTCAAGCTGATCTTCTCCGTGATGCTCCCGGGCCATCGCAACACCCTGGGCGGCGCCAGCTCCGGCGTGCTGCGCAAGTTCCTGCTCGCCGACGACTGCGGACATGTCGCCCTTGAGTGGCAGCACACGCTCACCGGCGAGTGCGTGGTGGTCGGCAAAGTCAGCGAGTGGCGCGGACGCCAGGTCTCCAACGACCCGCGCAAGTTCGCCGAGGCCTGGTACTCCTTCCGCCCCGGACCCGGGCTCAGCCTGGACAACCTGCCGGTCGCCGAGGCCACCGCCGTACGGCCGCCCGTCGAGGGCCAGTCCGGCGCACAGGGCCGCAGGCGCACCATGAAGGGCTTCCGGGACGCCATCACCGAGGCGGGCAAGGCATATCCGCATCTGGAGGTGCACTGGGAGGAGATCCACGACCGCTGGATCGAGCACCTCGGCGACCTCGGCCTGGACCCCGAACTCTTCCGCTACCAGCGGGAGATGAACGCCGACGAGGGTGAGGCGGCCGGTCTCTTCGCGGTCAAGAAGGACTCCGACTTCACCGACCTGCTGCTGCGGGCGGTGACCGACACCCGCGACACCGACGGCCTCGCCGACCTGGTCGGCGGCTTCGGCAACAAGCTGGGCCGGCGGGCCGAGCTGATCGCCGAGCGGGACTTCACCGCCGGGTCCGTCGATCTGCTGGGGCGGATCGTGGAGGCCGCCGAGACGCGCTCACGCGCGCGTGACATCCACGCCGGAGCCGAGCGGCGCACCAGGACCCTGGCCCGGCGGCTGTCCGCGCGAGGTGTCCAGGAGCGGGTGCGGGCCGCCGACCTCGCCCAGCGGGTCACCGCCGCCGCATACGCCGTCACCCACGCGGAGGCGGCCCGCGAGCACAGCGCGCTGATCTCCGCCGAACTGGCCTACCGACACGCCTCGCTGGCACTCGCGGCGGCCGAGAAGTCCGCGGCCGCCCAGAAGCGCGAGCTCGCCGACGCACGCACCCTGCACTCCGCCTGGCAGGCCGCCGAGGCCGTCCTGCGGCACCGCGCCGCCGCCGACCGTGTCGCGCGCGTGGCCGCCGCCATCCAGGAGGCCGAGCGCGACGCGGCCCCCGCGCTGGCCGCCCGCGCCAAGGCCGCAGTCGATCTCGTACGGGCCCTGCACTCGGCCGCCGAGAGCGCTGAGGCCCTCGCCAACGAGGGGGAGGAGCGCTCCGCCGCCCTCCAGGAGGTCAGCGAGTCCGCGTACCGGGACTCCACCGCCGCCGCCACCGAGGCGCAGCGCGCCCGCAGCGAGGCCGGGCATCTGAAGCAGCGGCTGGCGGAGGTCGAGCAGGAGACCGCCGAGGCCGTTCGCGCGGGCTGGCTCGACGACAGCGCGCCGGACGCCGACCCGGCCCGCGCCGCCCTCGCGGCCAGCGACGCCGAGAAGACCGCCGTCGCCGCCTGGGACACCGCCCGCGACGCCTCCAGGCGGGCCTCGGAGCACGCGCGCGAGGCTGCCTCGACCGAGTCCCGCGCCGAGCTGACGGCGGCCCGCGCGGCGGACGCGGCGACCGCGGCCGAGCGGGCGTACGACGCCGAGCGACGGCTCGCCGAGGGGCTGGCGGCGGAGGAGCGGCTCGCCGAACTGCTCAGCCTGACCGGCGAGTCCGAGGTGAAGCGCGGGCCCGTGCCGGCTCCGCGCGCGGGCGACGACACCGTGCCCGCGCAGGGCGCCCTCACCCCCGAGGAGCTGGACCGGTTCGCCGACGAGCTGCGGGAACTGCTCGACGACTCCGTCTCCACCGCCGAGCGACAGCTCTTCGAGCTGCGTACGGCAGCCGCCGACGACGCCCGGATCCTGGGCGCCCTCGGTGACGGCGGGCTGCTGCCGCCCGGCCCCGATGTGCTGGCCACCGTGGAGTTCCTCGGCGAGCAGGGCATCCCCGCGCTGCCCGGCTGGCGCTATCTCGCCCAGGCGGTCGACCCCACCGACCACGCACGCGTGCTGGCCGCCCGGCCCGAACTGGTCGACGGCGTGATCATCACCGACCCTGGCACACACGCGCGTGCCCGCGAGGTCCTGGGCGAGGCGGCCCTGCTGCCTCGCTCCGCCGTCGCGGTCGGCACGGCCGCCGCGCTGCTCGCGCCGACGCCGGCCGACGACGCACCGGGCGGCCCCTCTCCCGACGTATTCCTCGTACCGCCGAACCCGGCCATGCACGACGAGCACGCCGCCGACGAGGAGCGGCAGGCGCTGCGCGCGCGGGCGTCCGAGCGGGACGAGGAGATCCGCGGCCTCGCCGCACGGCTCGGCAAGGACCGTGAGCTGGCGGCGCGGCTCGCCTCGTGGCGGACCGGCTGCCCGGCCGGACACCTGGTCGAGCTGGCGCAAGCTGCTCGGGACACGCGCGCGTTCGCGGAGGAGTCCGAGGCGGAGCTGGCAGAGGCGCGGACCGTGCGGGCCGAGGCCGACGAAGCAGCCGCCGAGGCCGCCCAAGTCCGCGACGAGCGGCAGGAGACGGCACAGAGGGCGCGGCGCTCCGCAGACGCCCTGGCCGGGCTCGCCTTCCGGCTGCGCGAGCGGTCCGGCTGGCAGGTCAAGCTGCGCGAACTCGCCGACGAGGCCGTCGAGTCCGAGGCTCGCGCCCAGACCTGCCTGGAGCGCGCCCGCGCCGCCGACGAGGACCGGCGCGGCGCCCAGCGCGCGGCCGACGACGCGCGCCGTACCGCGCGTGCCCTGCGCGCCGAGCGCTCCGAGATCGCGGGCGCCCCCGATGACGTACCGGACAAGGACGCCGACACACCGAAGGCGTCGCTGCCCGCGCTGCGTGAGGCGTACCGGGCCGCGTCCCAGGTGTACGAGAAGGTCGGTGTCGGCGCTGATCTGCGCGCCGAGCAGGCCCGCGCGGAGAGCGACGAGAGCGCGGCGCACGCGGAGCTGGACCGGCTCAGCAACAAGGTCCGCACCCGGGCCGAACAGCTCCTGCAGTCGCCCGACGGCTCCGACGGACCGTCCCGGCAGGCGGCCGCCGCACGCGCGGAGGAGCTGGTCCAGCTCCTGGAGACCCGCATGTCCAGCGCGAGCGAGCAGCTCGGCCGGCTGCGCGGTGACGCCGAACGCCTCGCCCCCGAGGACGGCGAGGCGCACACCGAGCTGTCCGAGGAACTCCAGCCCCGCGACGCCGAGCACGCGCAGGCCCTGCTGCGCACGGCCACCGCCGAACTCGCCTCCCGCACCGAGGCGTTGACGGGGGCCCGCGAGGCACACGCCGAGCTTCTTCAGGCCCACCGCTCCGCCGAGGACGCGGCCGGCGGCTTCGACGAGATCGCCGCGATGCTCCGCGACCTGCTGCGCGAGCACACCTCCGACGAGGAACAGGACGAGCAGGAGGCCTACCCCGGCAGCCCCGAGGAGGCCCGGCAGTCCGCCGCCGAGGCCCGCCGGTCGCTGCGCGGCTGCGCCGCCGACCTCTCCGCCGCCGAGGCCGCCGTACGCGAGGCGAGCGACATCCTCGTCCGGCATGCCAACTCCACGCGCTACGAGCAGGTCCGCACCCCCGCCCGTCAGCAGATCCGCGAGCTGCCCGCCGCCGCGCTGCCGGAGCACGCCCAGAAGTGGGCGGACGCCTTCGCGCCCCGACTCCGGGTGCTCACCGACGAGTTGGCCCAGTTGGAGCGCAACCGTGACTCGATCGTCGACCGCCTCCGCGGGCTGGTCGAGTCGGCGCTGGCGACCCTGCGGTCCGCCCAGCGGCTGTCCCGGCTGCCGGAGGGGCTCGGCGAGTGGTCCGGGCAGGAGTTCCTGCGCATCCGCTTCGAGGAGCCCGACCAGGCGACCTTGACCGAGCGCCTCGGCGAGGTCGTGGACGAGGCGACGCGCGCGGCCGTGAAGAAGAACTCCGACCTGCGGCGCGACGGAATGTCCCTGCTGCTGAGGGGAGTCGCCGCGGCACTCCAGCCCAAGGGCGTCGCCGTCGAGATCCTCAAGCCGGACGCCGTACTGCGCGCCGAGCGAGTGCCCGTCGGCCAGATGGGCGACGTGTTCTCCGGTGGCCAGCTGCTCACGGCGGCCATCGCGCTGTACTGCACCATGGCCGCGCTGCGCTCGAACGACCGGGGCCGCGACAAGCACCGTCACGCCGGCACGTTGTTCCTGGACAACCCGATCGGGCGGGCCAACGCGACCTACCTGCTGGAGCTTCAGCGGGCGGTGTCCGACGCCCTGGGCGTCCAGCTGCTGTACACCACCGGCCTGTTCGACACCACCGCGCTTGCCGAGTTCCCGCTGGTCATCCGGCTGCGCAACGACGCCGACCTCAGGGCGGGCCTGAAGTACATCAGCGTCGAGGAACACCTCCGCCCGGGACTGCCGGAGCAGCCCCAGGCCGGAGAAGCGGTGCACAGCGAGATCACGGCGACGCGGATGTTCAAACGGCCGGCGCCGACCGCCGGTTGATCAAGCGTCCTCCTTCAGCAGGTGGATTGGCGGTGACCAGATCCGGCATGACCGAGCCGTCCGCGACCCTGGGCTCCTCGCCGCGCGTCCAGCGGGGCCGAGGGGTCGTCGTCACGTTTGGTCTGAGACGGAACGCGTTCTCCGATGTGGCGTAGCCGTGCCGGGCCGCGTTCATGCGCGCCCGGCCCGATGCCCGACGGCATCAGCAGCTTCGGCGAGCCGGTGTGACCGTGGTGTTCGCCGGGCGCGTCGTTGTTCTCCAGCCGCCGCCGATCAGTCCGCGGTCGGTGTGCTGACGGCGGTGGCGGACGGTGTGGTGGTGCCGTCGAGGCTGTGCTCGGCGAGGACGCCCGTGCGGTGGCGCTGGACGAACCAGTAGTAGGCGAAGCCGCCGCCCGCGATGACGGCGACGAACAGCACCGCGCCCCAGCGCAGGTACCAGTGGTACGGGGCCGCCGCGTTGTAGACGGCGGCGCGCGGCCAGATCAGATTGAGCGTCATGCCCGCGCCCCACACCACGGCGACGCTGTTGACCAGCAGCCCCCACCGGCCCAGCGAGAACTTGCCGTCGCCCGCCGGCTGCCACCTGCCGCGCAGCCGGGCCACCAGCATCGGCGCGGTGACACCGAGGTAGGCGAGGTAGATCATGATGATGCCGATGCTGGTGACGACGGTGAAGATCTGCGGCTGGCGGATGTTGACCACGAGGATCGAGAGCGCCAGGACGCCGATGATCACGGTCGGCAGCACCGGTGTCTGGAAGCGGGGGCTGACCTTGGCCAGCCGTGACGACGCGGGCAGATTGTTGTCCCGGGCCATCGCGAACGCCAGCCGGATGGCCGCGGTGTGGACCGCGAGCGCGCACACCGTGACGGCGATGAGCACGCACCACAGCATCGCCTTGCCGGCCGTCGGGCCGAGCACGTTGAGCACGACGTACTGCAAGCCGTCCGTGGAGAGCTTCTCGCCCTTAAGACTGGAGACGCTCATCAGCGCGAGCAGCAGGATCAGACCACCAAGGACGAACGAGGCCACGATGGCGCGGATGATGGCGCGCGGCGCGTTACGGGACGGGTCGAGGCACTCCTCGCCGAGCGACGAGGCCGTGTCGAATCCGTACATGACGTAGGCGGACGCCAGCGAGGCCACCAGGAACGCGCCCAGGTATCCGGCGCCGTAGCCCGCGCCCGTGCCGTTCGTCTCCATGACGACCTGCGGGCCACGGGTGATGTGGACGGCGAACAGGACGATCAGTACGACCGTGGCGATCAGCTCGATGAACACGCCCGCCGTGTTGATCCTCGCCATCAGCTTGACGCCGAAGGCGTTCACCACGGTGGTGAACAGGATCAGCACCGCGGCCAGGATGACCGCGTTGGTCGCCACGTCGTACTTGCCGGTGCCGTCTCCCACGAGCTGGAAGGCCGACGAGATCTGTGGAAGCGTCAACTGGTAGGCCAGCGCCACGGCCGAGATCGACACGATGGACGCGACCAGCATCATCCAGCCTGCGAGCCAGCCCAGATGCGGATTGCCTATCTTCTTCGACCAGTTGTAGACCGAGCCCGCCACGGGATAGCGGGCGGCGAGCTCCGCGAAACAGAGGGCCACCATGAACTGGCCGATGAACACCATCGGCCACGACCACCAGTAGGCGGGGCCGCCGCTGCCGTAGCCGAAGTAGAACAGCTGGAACGTGCCGGTCAGGATCGATATGTAGCTGATCCCTGCGGCGAAGGTGTGGAAGTTGCCGAGCGTGCGCTTGAGCTCGGGTTTGTAGCCGAACTCGGCGAGTTCGGTGTCGTCATGACCGTGTGGACCGGTTGGTTGCTCCGTTGTCGACATGAGCGGACTCCTCGTCGGCCGGGGATGGCGATGGTGCGGCCCGGGTGGGTGCCGGAGGCAGTGAGGCGGGTGGTGTGCGTGCTGTTACCCGCAAGTCAGGCGAACCACCCCTGGGGCGAGGGATCGGTGTTGCGCCAGATGTGCTTCGTCTCGCGGTATTCGGCGAGCCCCGAGGGCCCCAGTTCGCGCCCGAAACCGGACTGCTTGAATCGGCCTGGGGCTAGGGGTGGTAGTCGTTGATCCAGCCGAGCCGCAGCCGGGCCGCGACCCGCCCGGCCCTGGCCTCGTCGCTCGTCCACACGGCGCCGGCGTCCGCCGAAGCGCTCAACGGTCAGCACCAGCCCGAAGGACTCCTCCCGGACCACCGACATCCCTGCGGCGCACTCGTCCAGCACGGTCGGCGGATGGTAGAAGCCCCGGTCGTGGCCGGGCCCCGTAAAACGCGCGCCGCCGCAACGCAGCACAGCGGCCCTCCGCCAGCCCCTTGGCCACATACTCCTCGACCTTCGCTAGATGCGCCCGCCGAGATCAGCGGCCCGGTCTGCACACGTTCGTCGAACGGCCCGCCCAGGCGGATGGCCCTGGCCCGGCGCACGACCTCGTCGACGAACCGGTCGTGCAGCGAGTCCTCGACCAGCAGCCAGGCCCTCGCGGAGCAGACCTGCCCTGAGTGCAGGAACACGGCGGTCAGCGCCATGTCGACGGCCGTCTCGAAGTCGGCGTCGGCGAAGACCATGTTGGGGTTCTTGCCGCCGAGTTCGAGCGCGACCTTCTTCACCGTCCCGACCGCGGCCGCCATGAGGTGACGGCCGGTCTGCAGCCCACCGGGGAAGGAGACAAGGTCGACATCGGGGTGGTCGCCGACCGGGGCTCCCGCCTCGGGATCGGCGCTGAGGATCAGATTGCCGGCCCCGGGCGGCAACCCGGCCTCCTGAAGGAGCCGCATCAGGTGGATCGCCGTGTGCGGGGTCAGTTCGCTCGGCTTCAGCACGAAGGTGTTTCCGGCTGCGACGGCCGGGGCGGTCTTCCAGGCTGTCTGCAGAAGCAGGTAGTTCCAGGGAGGGTGGCTCGCCGGCCAGGCACACCCAGGCGTATCCCAGCCATTCGCGCAGGGCCACATCGATCAGGCCGTACGCGGAGCGGTCGACGTCCGGCATCTTGATCAGGTTGGGCGCGGCGATCAGCTTGCCGTCGAGGTCGTACGTCCAGGCGTGGTATCGACAGTGGAGAGCGCCTGACCTCGCCGGCCTCCTCCATGCACAGACGTGCGCGCCGCGGCGACGGCACACCTTTCAGGAAGGCGCGCAGGTCGCCCTTGCGGGTCCGGGTGATGAGGACGCTCTCACGACCGACCTGACCGCGCGGAGGGCGCCGGGCCTGGCGAGGTCGGCACAGGGGGACGGCACAAAACCACATCGACTCGAAGAGCCGTTCCTGAAGGGGACCCCGTCCGTATCGCCGAGGGCGAACTCACCGGCGGCGCTCCGGGCGAGGGTGGCTTCCTCGCCCTGTACGAGCGGGGCAGCAGGACCACCGCCGTCCTCTCCGTGGACCGCCCACGCCCGTTCATGCGAGCGCGGCGCGAGTTGCTCCGCGAGGTGGACCAGGCACGCGCAGCCGTTGGTCTGACGTTCCGGCTCAGTGCCGCTGAGGGCGAGGCCGGCCTTGGCTCGGCACAGGGCAGTGGCCGGTGAGCTGTGACCAAGAGGTGAAGTGGCCGAAATGAGCCCCCGCCCCCGCCCTCGCCTCAGGAGTGCGACAACTGCCCAGTCCCGCCCCTCCGCCGTATTCGTTCCTGCGCACGCTCAGCCTCACGCACCTGCTGCCGTGTCCGGCGCCGCTCCCGTCGCAGTGCGCGGGCCGTGCTGCTCGGCGCCGAGACCACGCCGTTCCGCTGGTTCCACACCTGGCGTGTCACCCAGACGTCGAGGGCACCCCAGGTCGCCACGACGGTGCTGACCACGCTGCTGATCACCATCGGGAAGGCCAGCCACGATCCCGCCAGGGTGCACAGGAAGGCCACCATCGCCTGTATCAGCGTCACCGCGATGATCAGCACGGCCCGCACCGCCGATGTCCGCACCGGATCGGGCATCCGACGCCGCCGAGCGGGCTCCTCCACCCACAGCGGCCGGTAGCCCGACCACCCCTGGTCCGCCCGGTCGCCGGCGGCCGGGGAACCGCTCTCGTCCGCCATCGCCGCCTTGCTCCCGGAGTCGGCCACCACGCCATCCTCGTCCGTCGTCACCACGCCCGCGCCCTCCGGCGTCTCGCGGCTCACCGTCTCCCGGTGTGCGCCCGCCGGAATGTCGCGATCCAGCGCTTCGGGGGCGCGTCGCGTCCCTACATGCGCCGTAGCGCCGTCCTCGGGCGTCTCGCGCCGCTCCGCCGTGCCCATCACCGTGTCACTCCCCACCGCCGACAGCCCGCTCGCCCGTGTCTGAAGACCTGGCTCCCCAGTGGCTGCCCGGCTTGCGCTGTTTTACGCCGCCAGGGGACGGGATGCGGCTCCTGTGACTCATTCCGCCCCCATTTCCCGTACAGAAGGACGAACGACGCGTCCCGAAGATTCCCAAGAAAGATAAAATTCCGGCCAACTGGCCAAGGAGACCGGCCGGTTCCCTCCAGCGGGCCGTGCCGCGTTCGCGGGAGGCAATCTCCCGCAATGCCCGGACAACTCCCCATGTCTCGCCGCCGGTGCGGAAGTTCATGTTCCGGACGGCTCTTCGAGTTACTTGTGCGTCGGTAGTAGGCTCGCGCCGATTGTTGACGCACAGGTGTGCCCCCTGACCGGTGGGGGGTTTGAGCTGGGGGAGGCCATGCGCTTTCGCGGGAAGTCGATCCGCCGGAAGATGATGGCGCTGCTTCTCGTGCCGCTGGTGTCCCTGACCGCGATCTGGGGTTTCGCCACGGTACTCACGGGGCGAGGTGTGGCACAGCTGTTCACGGTCTCGTCCCTCGTCGAGAAGATCGGTTACTCCACCGAGGACGCCGTCCGCGTCCTCCAACAGGAACGCCGTCAGGCCCTCGTCTATCTGGCCGATCCCCGGGCCTCGGACGCGCTCACCGCGCTGCGCGTCACCCGCGGCGCCACCGACGCCGCCGTCGCCGAGATCCGCAAGAACGCCAAGGACTCCGACGTCCGAGACGGCATGGACGAGGGTGACGAGGAGAGCCTCACCGCCGTACTGGACGCCTTCGACAGCATCAACTCCCTGCGCCGCAGCGTCGAGGACGGGACGGTGACCCGGCCCCAGGCCCTCTATCTCTACAACCGGCTCGTCGACCCCTGCTACGCGCTGCTGGGAGCCCTCGACGGCATCGACAGCGTCGCGATGGACAAACAGGCCCGCGCCCTGCTGAACGTCACCCGCGCCCGCGAACTCCTCTCCCGCGAGGACGCGCTGCTCAGCTCCGCCCTCGTGGTCGGAAAGCTCACCCGCGAGGAGACCCGCGAGGTCTCCGACCTCGTCGCCCAGCGCACGATGATGTACGACATCAGCCTGACGGATCTGCCCTCGTCCGAGCGCGAGCGCTACGAGCGGTTCTGGAAGAACGCCTCCACCGCACCACTGCGCGTCGCCGAACAGGCCATCGTCTACGCCCAGCCCGGCCGTCCCAGCACGGTCGACGCCAAGAGCTGGGACACCGCGGCGGGCAGCGTCCTCGAAGAGCTCAGCAAACTCAACGACGAGGCGGGCACTCGCTACCAGGACCGCGCCCAGCCCGTCGCGATGGGCGTCATCATCAAGGCGGCCATCGCGGGCGTCCTCGGGCTGCTCGCCCTGCTGTTCTCGCTCTTCCTGTCCGTACGCATCGGCCGCAGCCTCGTCCGCGATCTGCGGCAGCTGCGCCTGGACGCCCACGAGGCGTCCGGCGTCCGGCTGCCCAGCGTGATGCGCCGCCTCTCCGCCGGCGAGCAGGTCGACGTGGAGACAGAGGTCCCGCGCCTGGAGTACGACAAGAACGAGATCGGCGAGGTCGGCCAGGCCCTCAACAGCCTCCAGCGCGCCGCCGTCGAGGCCGCCGTCAAACAGGCCGAACTGCGCGCCGGCGTCTCCGAGGTCTTCGTCAACCTCGCCCGCCGCAGCCAGGTCCTCCTCCACAAGCAGCTCACCCTGCTCGACACCATGGAACGCCGGACCGAGGACACCGACGAACTCGCCGACCTGTTCCGCCTCGACCACCTGACCACCCGTATGCGCCGCCACGCCGAAGGCCTGGTGATCCTCTCCGGCGCCGCCCCCTCCCGACAGTGGCGCAAACCCGTCCAGCTCATGGACGTCGTCCGTGCCGCCGTCGCCGAGGTCGAGGACTACGAGCGCATCGAGGTCCGCCGCCTGCCCCGCGTCGCCGTCACCGGTCCGGCCGTCGCGGACATCACCCACCTCGTGGCCGAACTCCTGGAGAACGCCACGGTGTTCTCCCCGCCGCACACCGCCGTCCAGGTGCTGGGCGAGCGCGTCGCCAACGGCTTCACCCTGGAGATTCACGACCGGGGCCTGGGCATGGCCGCCGACGCCCTGCTGGACGCCAACCTCCGGCTCGCCGAGACGCCTGAGTTCGAACTGTCCGACACCGACCGGCTCGGCCTGTTCGTGGTCAGCCGGCTCGCCCAGCGGCAGAACGTCCGGGTCTCGCTCCAGCCGTCGCCGTACGGCGGCACCACGGCAGTCGTCTTCATCCCCGACGCGCTGCTCACCGACGACGTGCCCGACACCAACGGCATCGGCTTCCGTCTCGACCGGCCCACGCCATCGAAGGAGGCGGAGCTGGAGGAATCGCGCCGGACCGCCCTCTCCCAGGTGCCGGCCCGCCTGCCGGGACTGCCCGCAGCCCTCCTGGACGGCCCGGTCGAGCTGGAGGCCCCCGTCGACCTCGACGCCCTCAGCGATTTCCCCGACGCCCTCGACGACGAGGACGGCGACCACGGCGGCCTCTTCCGCCCACGTCGCGCCCTCACCCAGACGGATCCCGAGACGACGAGCCCGCTCGGCGAAGCGCACCCGATCCCGGGCGCCCACGGCGGGCCGGACCACGCCGATCGCGACGACGAGGTGAGCGCCCCGGTGCCACTGCCCCGCCGCAGCACTCCCAAGCTCGTCAGCTCGCACGGACGCCCCGTCACCGAGCAACGGTCCCGACGCGAGAAGGGCGACACCGAGCCTTCGGCGAGCCCGAGCAGCCCACAGCCGAACGGCCTCGCACCGCTGCCGACCCGCCGCCGCGGAACCGGAACCCGTGGTGAGGTGACCGGCGTGCCGGACCGGATGGACGATCGCACCGAGACCCCGTCCTCCCCGGGGCATGAGGGTGAGCCCTCGCAGTCGCCGGCGCTCCCCAGGCGCGCCCGCCCCGCGATCGAGGCGAGCGGCCCCGACTCCGTCCCGAACCCGACTTCCGCAGAACAGCAGACCGACACCGGTGCCGGGCCGCTGCCCCGGCGCGTACGGCAGGCCAATCTGGCTCCGCAGCTCAGGCAGGGTCCCCCACGGAACACCGAGGAGAAACCGGAGGTCGCCGAGCGGGACGCGGACGAGGTACGCAGCCGAATGGCCTCACTCCAGCGCGGCTGGCAGCGCGGCCGCCGGGAGAACGCCGCGGACGACAGCGCCCACAGCGGCACAGCACCACAACGAACGACTAAGGGGGACGGTCGATGACCGCACCGAAGGCGACCGGCCACACCGCGACCAACCAGTCCGGGGAACTCAACTGGCTCCTCGACGACCTGGTGGACCGGGTCGCCAGCATCCGTAAGGCCGTAGTGCTCTCCGGCGACGGCCTGCCGACCGGTGTGTCCAAGGACCTGACGCGTGAGGACAGCGAGCACCTGGCTGCCGTCGCGTCCGGGTTCCACAGCCTCGCCAAGGGCGTGGGCCGCCACTTCGAGGCGGGCAGCGTCCGGCAGACGGTCGTCGAGCTCGACGACGCCTTCCTGTTCGTCACCGCCGCCGGCGACGGCAGCTGCCTCGCGGTGCTCTCGGACGCCGACTCCGACGTCGGCCAGGTCGCGTACGAGATGACGCTCCTCGTCAAGCGGGTCGGCGTACATCTGGGCGCCGCTCCGCGCACCGATCTGTCCTCGGGCGGGTAGTGGGATGGCATGAGCGCTGACGGTCAGGGAAGAAGCCACTGGTTCGACGACGAGGCCGGACCGGTCGTCCGTCCGTACGCCATGACGCGCGGCCGCACCACCAGTGCGGCCCAGCACCGCCTCGATCTGATCGCGGTGGTGGTCTCCGAACCACAGGCCGACGACCCGGACGCCGACTCGACGCTGTCCCCGGAGCACGTGGACATCGTCGAGCTGTGCCGTGACGCCCCGCAGTCCGTCGCCGAACTCTCCGCCGAACTCGATCTGCCGATCGGAGTCGTACGAGTCCTCATCGGTGACCTCGTGGACGGTGAATTCGTCCATGTGAACCGGCCGGTACCGCCTGCCGAGCTGGTGGACGAGAGTATTCTGCGCGACGTGATCAACGGCCTGCGGGCGCTGTGAGCGGCGCGGAAGCGGGGTAAAGACGTGACAGGCTGGCAGTTCTGGGTCGACCGTGGCGGCACCTTCACGGACATCGTCGCGCGACGCCCCGACGGCCGCCTGCTGACACACAAGCTGCTGTCGGAGAACCCCGCTCGCTACTCCGACGCGGCCGTCGCGGGCGTGCACGAGCTGCTCGACGGGTCCAAGGCCCCCATCGAGGCCGTCCGCATGGGAACGACGGTCGCCACCAACGCCCTCCTGGAGCGTAAGGGCGAGCGAACCCTCCTGATCATCACCCGAGGCTTCCGCGACGCCCTGCGCATCGCCTACCAGAACCGCCCCCACATCTTCGCCCGCCGCATCGAGCTGCCCGAGCTGCTGTACGAACGCGTCGTCGAGGTCGGCGAACGCATCGCCGCCGACGGCACCGTCCTGAGCCCTCCCGACCTGGACGCTCTCGCAGGCCCCCTCCAGGAGGCGTACGACGACGGGATCCGTGCCGTCGCCGTGGTCTGTATGCACAGCCACCTCCACCCGGCCCACGAACAGGCGGTCGGCCGGCTCGCCGCCCGCATCGGCTTCCCGCAGATCTCGCTGTCCAGCGAGGTCAGCCCCCTGATGAAACTCGTCCCGCGTGGGGACACCGCCGTCGTCGACGCCTACCTCTCGCCCGTACTGCGCCGCTACGTCCAGCATGTCGCCGACCAACTCCAAGGCGTACGGCTGATGTTCATGCAGTCCAACGGCGGACTCGCCGAAGCCGGGCAGTTCCGCGGCAAGGACGCCATCCTCTCCGGGCCCGCAGGCGGCATCGTGGGCATGGCGCGCATGTCGCAGCTCGCCGGCTTCGACCGCGTCATCGGCTTCGACATGGGCGGCACCTCCACCGACGTCTCGCACTTCGCGGGCGAGTACGAGCGTGTCTTCACCACCCAGATCGCCGGGGTCCGCCTGCGCGCCCCCATGCTGGACATCCACACCGTCGCGGCCGGCGGCGGCTCGGTCCTTCACTTCGACGGGTCCCGCTACCGCGTAGGGCCGGACTCGGCGGGCGCGGACCCGGGGCCCGCCTGTTACCGGGCCGGCGGACCGCTCGCCGTGACCGACGCCAACGTGATGCTCGGCCGCATCCAACCCGCCCATTTTCCCAAGGTGTTCGGCCCCGAAGGCGACCAGCCGCTCGACGACGACCTGGTCCGTGACCGCTTCACCGCCCTCGCGCGCGAGATCCGCGAGCAGACCGGCGACGACCGCACGCCCGAGCAGGTCGCCGAGGGCTACCTGCAGATCGCGGTAGCCAACATCGCCAACGCCGTGAAGCGCATCTCCGTGCAGAAGGGCCATGACATCACGCGCTACGCCCTCACCACCTTCGGTGGTGCGGGCGGCCAGCACGCGTGCATGGTCGCCGACTCGCTCGGCATCCGTACCGTCCTCGTGCCGCCCATGGCCGGCGTGCTGTCCGCGCTCGGTATCGGCCTCGCCGACACCACAGCCATGCGCGAACAGTCCGTCGAGGCGCCTTTGGAGCCCGCCTCGATGCCCGGCGTCCTGAAGACCGCCGACGATCTCGAATCCGCCGCCCGCGCCGAACTCCTCGACGAGGACGTCCCCGCGGACCGCATCAAGATCACCCGACGCGCCCAACTCCGTTACGACGGCACCGACACCACTCTCACCGTCGAGCTCACCGAGCCCGACACGATGCGGCCCGCCTTCGAAGAACGTCATCGCGCCACGTACTCCTTCGCCCTCGACCGCCCGATCGTCGTCGAAGCCCTCTCCGTCGAAGCCACTGGCATCACCGAACCCCCCGATCTCTCCGCTCTCGCCCCCTACGAAGCCACCCCTGAAGGCAGCCCGGCCGCCACCCGGACAGTCCGCCTCCACACGGGCGGAACCTGGCGTGACGTGCCCCTCCATCGCCGCGAGTCCCTCCCTCCCGGCGAAACCGTCACCGGCCCGGCGATCATCACCGAAGCCAGCGCGACGACCGTCGTCGACGAGAACTGGCAAGCCGCGACGACCGACGACGGGCATCTGGTCATGGAACGCGCGGCGATTACGGAGAGTTCCGATCTCGACACGAAAGCCGATCCGGTTCTGCTTGAGGTCTTCAACAACCTCTTCATGTCCATCGCCGAACAGATGGGCGCTCGCCTCGAGTCCACGGCCCAGAGCGTCAACATCAAGGAACGCCTGGACTTCTCCTGCGCGCTCTTCGATCCGGACGGAAACCTGGTGGCCAACGCCCCGCACATCCCCGTCCACCTGGGCTCGATGGGCACGAGCGTCAAGGAGGTCATCCTGCGCCGCGGCTCCGGGATGCGCCCCGGCGACACCTACGCCGTCAACGACCCGTACCACGGCGGCACCCACCTGCCCGACGTCACCGTGATCACCCCGGTCTTCGACACCGGACCCACATCGAACACGGAGAGTGATCCGCGGATCCTCTTCTACGTCGCCTCACGCGGCCACCACGCCGAGATCGGCGGCATCGCCCCCGGCTCCATGCCCGCGAACAGCCGCACCATCGAGGAAGAGGGAATCCTCTTCGACAACTGGCCGCTCGCCGAGAACGGTCGCTTCCGAGAGGAGGAGACCCTTCGTCTCCTCACCGAGGCGCAGTACCCCTCGCGCAACCCCAAGACCAACCTCGCCGATCTGCGCGCCCAGATCGCGGCCAACCAGAAGGGCGTCGACGAAGTCGCCCGCATGATCGAGAACTTCGGCCTCGACGTCGTCCAGGCGTACATGAAGCACGTCCAGGACAACGCCGAGGAAGCGGTGCGCCGCGTCATCGACGCCCTGGACGACGGCGAATACGCCTACGAGACCGACTCCGGCGCCGAGATCCGGGTACGCGTACGCGTGGACCGCGCGAACCGCTCCGCCACCGTCGACTTCACGGGCACGTCCCCGCAGCTGGCCACCAACTTCAACGCCCCCTTCTCGGTCGTCAACGCGGCCGTCCTGTACGTCTTCCGCACCCTGGTCGCCGACGACATCCCGCTCAACGACGGGTGTCTACGCCCCCTCGACATCATCGTGCCGTCCGGTTCGCTGCTCGCCCCCGAACCCCCGGCCGCGGTCGTCGCGGGCAACGTGGAGACCTCCCAGGCGATCACCGGTGCCCTCTACGCCGCGCTGGGCGTCCAGGCCGAGGGCTCCGGCACCATGAACAACGTCACCTTCGGCAACGAACGCCACCAGTACTACGAGACCGTGGCCTCGGGCTCCGGCGCGGGTGACGGCTTCCCCGGCGCGCCCGTCGTCCAGACCCATATGACCAACTCACGGCTCACCGACCCCGAAGTGCTGGAGTGGCGCCTGCCCGTACAGCTCGACGAGTTCGCCGTACGGCACGGCAGCGGCGGCGCCGGGCGATGGCACGGCGGAGACGGCGCCGTACGGCGCATCCGGTTCCACGAGCCCATGACCGTCTCCACGCTGTCCCAGCACCGCCGTGTCCCGCCCTACGGCATGGCGGGCGGCGAGCCCGGCGCGCTGGGCGCCAACCGTGTCGAGCACGCGGACGGCACCGTCACCGCACTCGGCGGAAGCGACTCCGCCGACGTCGGCAAGGGCGACGTACTCGTCATCGAAACCCCCGGCGGCGGAGGGTACGGCCCACCGTCGCCCGACCCCCATCAAGCAGGAGAAGAGATCGATGATCTTCGGGCGTTCTGAGCGCGGGAAGCCTCCGGTCGAGCCCGTCACGCTCAAGATCCTGGTGGCCGGCGGCTTCGGAGTGGGCAAGACCACCCTCGTCGGCGCGGTCAGCGAGATCAGGCCGCTGCGCACCGAGGAACTGCTCACCGAGGCCGGACGCCCCATCGACGACACGAACGGTGTCGAGGGCAAGCGCACCACCACCGTCGCCATGGACTTCGGCCGCATCACCCTGCGCGAGGACCTGGTGCTGTACCTCTTCGGCACGCCCGGTCAGGAGCGGTTCTGGTTCATGTGGGACGAGCTCTCGGAGGGCGCGCTCGGCGCTGTCGTCCTCGCCGACACTCGCCGCCTGGAGGACTGCTTCGCGGCCGTCGACTACTTCGAGCGGCGCTCCATACCCTTCCTCGTCGGCGTCAACTGCTTCGAGGGCGCCGCCCGTTACCCGGCGGAGGACATCAGGCAGGCCCTGGACCTCGACGAGGGCGTACCACTGGTGCTGTGCGACGCTCGCGACCGCGAGTCCGTCAAGGAGATCCTCATCGGCGTCGTCCAGCACGCCATGGCCTACCAGGCGGACCGCCGCCAGACCGTGGCCACCTGAAGCCTCGGGAACGAACACGGCCCGTACCCCCGCCGACCGGGGTACGGGCCGTGAGCCATGGGCACGCGTGCGTGGCTCACACGGGACTCACGCGCGTGGACCGCGCTCCGCTGTTCCCTCAGCTCTCGCCGTCCTCCTGCCAGCCGAAGCTCTTCTCCACCGCCTTGCGCCAGTTGTGGTACTCGCGGTCGCGCTCCTCGCCGGACATCGACGGCGTCCACTCGGCGTCCTTCGCCCAGTGCGCCTTGAGCTCGTCCAGGTCGTTCCACACCCCGGTCGCCAGCCCTGCCGCGTAGGCGGCGCCCAGACAGGTCGTCTCGGAGACCTTGGGCCGGATCACCGGTACGCCGAGCACATCCGCCTGGTGCTGCATGAGCAGGTTGTTCTTCGTCATGCCTCCGTCGACCTTCAGGGTCGTGATCTGGACGCCGGAGTCCTGGAACATGGCGTCCACCACCTCACGCGTCTGCCAGCTCGTCGCCTCCAGCACCGCGCGGGCGAGGTGGGCCTTGGTGACGTACCGCGTCAGGCCGGTGATGACACCGCGCGCGTCGGAGCGCCAGTACGGGGCGAACAGGCCGGAGAAGGCGGGCACGATGTACGCGCCGCCGTTGTCCTCGACGCTCGCCGCCAGCGACTCGATCTCGTCGGCACTGCGGATGATGCCGAGCTGGTCCCGGAACCATTGGACCAGCGCGCCCGTTATGGCTATCGAGCCCTCCAGGCAGTACACCGCCGCCTCACTGCCGATCTTGTAGCCCATCGTCGTCAGCAGCCCGCTCTTCGACGGCACCGGCCTGTTGCCGGTGTTGAGCAGCAGGAAGCTGCCTGTGCCGTATGTGTTCTTGGCCGTGCCCACGTCGTAGCAGGCCTGTCCGAATACGGCTGCCTGCTGGTCGCCGAGCGCCGAGGCGACCGGCACACCGGCGACCGGCCCGACCGCGGTCCCGTACACCTCGGCGGAGGACCTGATCTCCGGCAGGACGGCCTCGGGGACGTTCATCGCGGACAGGATCGAGGAGTCCCACTGCAGGGTCTCCAGGTTCATCAGCATGGTGCGTCCGGCGTTCGTCACATCGGTGACGTGCTGCCCGCCGTCGGTGCCGCCGGTGAGATTCCAGATCAGCCAGGAGTCGATGGTGCCGAAGGCGATCTCGCCGTGCTCGGCACGGGCCCTCAGCCCCGGCACGTTGTCCAGCAACCAGGCCGCCTTGGGGCCGGAGAAGTAGCTGGCCAGCGGCAGTCCGGTCTGCTCACGGAAACGATCCTGTCCGTCCGCGCCGCCGAGCTGGTTGCACAGCGCCGCCGTACGCGTGTCCTGCCACACGATCGCGTTGTGCACCGGCTTGCCCGTCGCGCGGTCCCACAGGACCGTCGTCTCACGCTGGTTGGTGATGCCGAGCGCGCTGAGCTGGTCGGCACGCAACCCGGCCTTCGCGATCGCACCGGCGACCACCGCCTGCACCTTGGACCAGATCTCGGTGGCGTCGTGCTCCACCCATCCGGGTTTGGGGAAGATCTGGCGATGCTCACGCTGGTCGACGGCGACGATCGCGCCGTCCTGGTTGAAGACGATGCAGCGGCTCGAGGTGGTGCCCTGGTCGATTGCGGCGACGAACTTGTCCGTCATGACGTCCCCTTCGTCGGATCCTTCAGAACGCTGCGTTGAAGATGACCCCGGACAGTGCCCCGCCGATCAGCGGTCCAGCCACCGGGATCCACGCGTAACTCCAGTCCGAGGTGCCCTTGTTGGGAATCGGGAGCAGGGCGTGGACGATGCGCGGTCCCAGGTCACGTGCCGGGTTGATGGCGTATCCCGTGGGGCCGCCGAGCGACAGACCGATGCCGACCACGAGGAACGACACGATCAGAATCGCGGTGCCCGACACACCGAGCCCCTTGGTCAGGCCGAATGCCAGGATCGGCAGCACCAGCGCGACGGTCGCGATGATCTCGGTGATGAGGTTCGCGACGACATTGCGGATCGCGGGCGCGGTGGAGAAGATCCCGAGGGTCGGCTGGGCGATCTTGTCGTCGGCGTTGGCCTGGAACTGCGCGAAGTAGACCAGCCAGCACAGCACGGCTCCGAGGATCGCACCGACCATCTGACCCGCGATGTAGATGTGGACCTTGTCCCAGTTCCCGGTGTCGATGGCGATCCCGATCGTCACGGCCGGGTTGAGCTGCCCGCCGGACAGCGGTGCCGCCGTGTACGCGCCGGCCATCACGCCGAATCCCCAGCCGAAGGCGATGACGACCCAGCCCGCGTCCTTCGCCTTGGAGTAGTTCAGGACGACGGCGGCGACCACGCCGGCCCCGAAGAGGATCAGGATCGCGGTACCGATGACCTCACCGAGGAAGATGTCTCCGTTGCTCATGGCTGCTCCTAGGCCCTGGCCGGGACGATCGGCCCCGGTTCTCCGTGCGGGGTGCGTTTCCCATGGCGACTTCAGCCGAAGGCAGGGAGGGTCCCGCGCCCCGCCCGGCGTCCATGACGAGCGTGCCGTCGCAGCCGAATCGCCAGTGGGGGAAAGGGCCTTCGTACAGGCGGAACCGCACGGCGCAGTGCGTGGATACGCCGAGAATGTACGGCGATGTCGACTGACACCGGGAAGTGTTCACCGGCGTCCAGAAGGCGTCAAGGTCGCTGACGCCAACGGTTCGGGGAGTGCCGACGGGGTACGGACCCACGCCGCCCGCGCTCGTGACACGCCCGCACCGGAGTGGAAGGGACACCGAGGCTCTGCTGAGGCCGGCAGGCGGACCTGTGCCCACTGGACCCGGCAGGGGTCGAAAAGCCGTGACTGTACTGAGGCCTGCGGAACCCTTCGGCCACCGCCGACCTCGTGCAGAAAGCGTCTCACCCCCTGCCCGGCTCCGCCACCGCGCACCCGGCCGACGCCGCGGCCGCCGCCACGCCACGGAGGATCTCGTGCCCGGGCAGACCCGCACGGCCCAGCACCCAGCTCGCCCCGCTCAGTGACTTGGCGGCCTTCTTCAGCGGCGCCAGCCAGGAGGCCGCCTGCCGGTGGTCGGTGACGGTTCCCGGCTCGCACAGGACCGTGGCCAAGGAGAGCGTGACAGCACGCCCACCCGCCGACCAGGGCGCGTCCAGCATGGAGGTGGCCAACGGACTGAGCCCCTCGGGATCCGCCAGCACCAGGAAGTCGTCCCCGCCGATGTGCCCCACACGGGTACTGTCCGACGCCGCGTGCTGAAGTGCCCGTCCCACCGACCGGATCAGCTCGTCACCCGCCGCGAACCCGGCCCCGTCGTTGACCTGCTTGAAATGGTCCACATCCAGCCAGCTCAGCGCGAACGACCGCCCGTCCGCGATCCGCCGGTCCACTTCACCCGTGATCGCGTCAGATCCGGGCAGCCGGGTCAGCGGGTTGAGCCCGGCGGCCTCCTCGACCCGGGTCTCGGCGAGCGCCCGTACCAGGTCCGCGAGCCGAACGACGCCCACGCACCGGCCGTACCGGTCGACCACGGCCACATCGTCCGACGTACGGTCGCGGCCGCCGTCCGCGACCACTTCCAGCACCTCCCACGCGGTGGCGTCGACGCCCACCGTGCGCGGCGGGTCGCCGAGCTTGGCCGCGGGCCGGTCGGCGTACAGGGCATGGCCATAGCGGCCGGACATCGACAGCAGGAAGCGGGAACGGTGCACCGACCGCACCGGCACGCCGTGCACGTCCACCAGCAGCACCCCGGACACGTCCGGCGATCCGGTCAGCAGCGCCCGCACCTGCCCTGCCGACGCGGTCGCGGGCAGCAGCGCGGCCGGGCGGACGAACTCCCGCACCGAGGGCCCCGATCTAGGCGTCACCGCCAGTCCGGGCGTGCGCGGCGGAACGTATACGTCCGCCGCCGGCAGCCGGGCGGGCGGAGCGAACAGCTCGCCCTGGGCCAGCTGCGCACCCGCCGACCGCGCCGCCGCGCACTGCAGCTCCGTCTCCACGCCCTCGACGCACAGGAGCGCTCCCAACTGCTCGCACAGCGTGCGCATCGCGCCGATCGCCGCCGGTCGCGCCAGCAGGGACGCGTCCAGCTTCACCAGCTCCGGCGCCATGTCCGTGAGCAGCCTCAGGGGTGCGTCCCCGTCGCCGACTCCGTCCGCGCTGATCCGGAATCCCTGGTCCCGCAGTGCGCCGACCGCCTCCAGCAGCGCCTGCTGAGGCACGTGCGTGTACGGCGGACCGATGTCGATCGTCACCTCCCACGGCAGCCGCCCCGCCGCGCGCACGGCGTCGTGCAGCGGGGTGAGCCCTCCGAGGTCGGCGAGGGTACCGGCGAACACGTTGACGTACAGGGGGAGCAGTGTCTCCTTGCGAGCCGCCGCACGGAATGCCAACACGATGAGTTGGCCGTCGAGTTCGGGATTGCGGCGCGCCTCGGCCAGGACGTCGCCGGTCTCCGGGCGGGCCAGTATCTCCAGCCCCGCGACCCCTCCGGTCGTCAGATTGACCACCGGTTGGAAGGCGAAGCGGAGAGTATCCGTCCAGGACTGCACGGGAGAATGATGGCGCTGCTGGAACCCGCCCAAGCCCAGTTCATAAGACGTTCACGCAGGATTCCGGCTTGCTCACGCAGCGTAAATAAATGCTGATCGGCCCGGGCCGATCGTGGCCGATCGGCGGTCGCGGCACGACGTACGACAGCACACGCGTGCGCGTCAGCACATGCGTGCGCGTCGCGAGGCCCTCGCGTCATCGCACCGCGACGACCGCCGATCCGTGCCCGAACAACCCCTGGTTCGCGGCGATGCCGACATGAGCCCCGGCGACCTGACGATCACCCGCATCGCCCCTCAACTGCCAGGTGAGTTCGCATACCTGGGCGATCGCCTGGGCCGGGACCGCCTCGCCGAAGGAGGCCAGGCCTCCACTCGCGTTCACGGGTATGCGTCCACCGGGCCCCGTCACGCCCTCCCGCAGCAGCTTCACGGCCTCTCCCCGGCCGCACAGCCCGAGATCCTCGTACCACTGCAACTCCAGCGCCGTGGACAGGTCGTAGACCTCCGCGAACGAGAGGTCCTCGGGTCCGAGACCGGCCTCCTCGTAGGCCGCGTGCGCGATCGACTCCCGGAACGTCTCCGCCGCCGGAGGCACCGCCACCGCCGAGTCCGTCGCGATGTCGGGGAGGTCCAGAACGGTGTTCGGGTAGCGCGGCGTCACGGTCGAAACGGCACGGATCCGCACCGGATTCACTGCCCCGTGCCGACGCGCGAACTCCATGCAGGACAGCACGAGCGCCGCCCCGCCGTCCGACGTCGCGCAGATGTCCAGCAGCCGCAGGGGGTCGGCGACCACCGCGGAGGCGGCGACCTCCTCGGCGGTGACCGCCTTGCGGTAGCGCGCATGGGGATTGAGCGCGCCCAGAGCGGAGTTCTTCACCTTGACCTGCGCGAAGTCCTCGGGCGTATCCCCATGTACGGCCATCCGCCGACGCGCGTACAGTCCGAAGTAGGTCGGATTCGTCGCACCGAGAACCCGGAAGCGCAGCCAGTCCGGATCGTCGGGCCGGTCGCCACCCGCCGGTCGGAAGAAGCCCTTGGGAGCCGCATCGGCACCCACCACGAGCACCACGTCTGCGAGACCCGAAAGTATCTGCGCCCGCGCGGTGTTGACGGCCTGCGCCCCGGACGCGCACGCCGCGTACACGCTCGTGACGCGGGCACCCTGCCAGCCGAGCGCCTTCGCGAACGTCGCCCCGGCCACATAGCCCGGATAGCCGCCCCGCACGGTGTCCGCGCCGACGATCGAGCCGATGTCCCGCCACTCCAGCCCGGCGTCGGCGAGTGCCGCGCGGGCCGCCACCGCGCCGTACTCGACGAAGCTGTGCCCCCACTTGCCCCATGGATGCATGCCCGCGCCGAGCACTGCCACGTCTTCCGTCATGCCGTCACCCCCGTCGGCCGCCACTGCCAGGTCGTCCAGATCGTCTCCGCGTCCTCATGGAGCACGCCGGGCACGACCTCCACCTCCTGGCCCACCGTCAGATCGGCGACGGTGACCCCGGGAGCCGCCTGCCCCAGCACCACGAGGCGCTCGGCTGCCAGCTCCACAGCGATCAACGTGTACGGCTCCCACGGAAGTTCCGGGTTCGTCACATAGGGTGACGGAGGTCGGTATCGGCCGTCCGTGAAGGACCAGACGCGTCCGCGTCGCGAGAGGGCCACTTCCTCCAGATCACCGCCCGTGCAGCCCGGGTTGCGGCAGTGAGTGTCCTCGCGCGGAAAGAAGACCGACGTGCACTCTGAGCAACGGGTGCCGACGAGCCGGAAGTCCTTCCCGTCACCGGCGAACCACCCGGCGACCACAGGCGTGCGCGTACGCGGCATGACCCCTCCCGGCACCAGATCTGACGGAACGTCAGAAGTGTGCCACGGGGAACCGGAAAGCGGCAGAGCGCCCCGCCCCAGCCCCGTACGCCCGCTTCCCCCACAGCCCCAACTCCTGATAGACGCAGGAACATGACGCGACTCTCGATCGCGGTACGGGGACTGGTGACCACGCTCGCCGCGCTACTTGCCGTGACCGCCGCCCCCGCGACCGTCCAGGCGAAGACCGACCCCAAGGCGCCGAAAGACTTCGTGGCGCTGAGAACCGTGGACCCCACGATCATCCAGGAGATGCGGTACTTCACCCCGCACAACTTCGTGGGCGAGCGCATCGACGGCTACCGACAGCCCTTGTGCATCCTCACCCGACCCGCCGCCGAAGCCCTCCACAAGGCCCAAAGACAGCTGCTGCGCCATGGTTACTCGCTCAAGGTGTACGACTGCTACCGACCGCAGCGCGCCGTCGACCACTTCGTGCGCTGGGCCAAGGACCTCGACGACCAGGCCATGAAAGACGAGTTCTACCCGAACGTCGACAAGACCCGGCTGTTCCTGGACGGCTACATCGCTGAGAAATCCGGCCACAGCCGTGGCTCGACCATGGACCTGACCATCGTCAGGCTGCCGGCGAAACCCACCAGGCCCTACGTACCGGGCGAGCCTCTGGTGCCCTGCTACGCGCCCCAGGACGAGCGCTACCCCGACAACTCCCTCGACATGGGCACGGGCTTCGACTGCTTCGACACCTTGTCGCACACCCTCGACCCGCGCATCCAGGGCGAACAGCGCGCCAACCGGCTGCTGCTCAAGAGCACTCTGGAAGCCCTCGGCTTCGTGAACCTCGCCGAGGAATGGTGGCACTACACATACAAGTCGGAGCCCTATCCGGACACCTACTTCGACTTCCCCGTGTCCTCGAAATCCCTCACGAAGCACTGATGACCGGCCCCCGGAAGACGCCCTTCCGCTGATCGGATACAGTCCGCCGCGTGTCCGAAACTCAATACTCCGTTCCCAACTCCGCAGCGGGCTCCCACTGTTCGAGCTGCGGCGCGCCCTACGGAGAGGGCGTCTCCGGCTGGCCGCGCACCTGCCCGGTGTGCGGCGCCGTGGCCTACCGCAACCCGCTGCCCGTGGCCATCGCACTCCAGCCCGTGTACGACACGCAGGGCACCGCCCTGGTCGTCATCACCCGAACCATCGCCCCCGCGCGCGGGGGCATAGCCCTGCCCGGCGGCTACATGGACGACCGGGAGGACTGGCGGCAGGCCGTCGTCCGCGAACTCAAGGAAGAGACCGGCATCGACGCGGCCGGCCGCGACGTACGCCTCGCCGACGCGATGAGCTCACCCGATGGGCACCTGCTGCTGTTCGGCCTGCTCCCGGAGCGTCCCGCCGACCGCATGCCGAGGTCGGCCGCCACGGACGAGACCGAGGGCTGGCACCTCCTGCGCAGGCCGGAGGAGCTCGCCTTCCCACTGCACACCCTGGCCGTACGCGCCTTCTTCGAGGGCCGTTACGTCTGAACTCAGCGCGCGCCGAGCCCGCGCACACGCACCGGACGCGGCGATGGGACCATGCCGTCGTCATGCTCCAGCTCGACGGCCACCCTGTTGCCTTCCCAGCGGGTGACGTAGCGCTCGATCTCCGGTTCGTCCCAGCCGTCCCCCATGTCCGGCACGACCAGCCCGCCCCCGGTACGCCCCTGGGCGGGCGCCCACACCTCCAGCTCCAGCCCGCCGTCGTCCCCACGCACGGGGACGACGGCACCCGCACGCACCAGCACCGGGATCCGCGACAGGGGCGCGTCGAGCAGAACCTGCCCCGGCCCTTCATACGCCCGTTCCGTCGCCGTGTCGTACCAACGCCCGCGCGGCAGCTGCACCGCACGGTGGTCCACGCCCGGATCCAACACCGGCGCCACCAGCAGACAGTCGCCCAGCAGAAACGCATCCTCACAATCGCGCAGCGCGCGGTCCTCCGGCGCCGACCACCACAGCGGACGCACATAGGGCGCCCCCGTACGACGAGCAAGATGCGCCAGCGTCATGAAGTACGGCAGCAGCCTCCGACGCTCCAGAAGCGCCACGCGCGCGTGCTCCAAGGCCTCAGGGCCGAACTCCCACGGCTCCCTGCGCCCGGCCCGCAGACTCGCGTGCGTACGGAACAGCGGCAGATACGCCGCCAATTGGAACCACCGCAGATACAGCTCGGGCGACGGGCTCCCGTCGAAGCCGCCCACGTCCGGCCCCGAGTACGGCACTCCGCACAGCCCGAGCCCCATGACCAGCGACAGCGATGCCCGCAACCCGGGCCAGCCCGTGGCCACGTCCCCGGACCAGGTCCCCCCGTAGCGCTGCATGCCGGCCCAGCCGGAGCGCGAGAACACGAAGGGCCGCTCATCGGAGGCCAGTTCGCGCAGGCCCTCGTAGCCCGCCCGGGCCATGCACAGGCCGTAGACGTTGTGCGCTTCCCTGTGGTCCCCGCCCCGGCCTTCCAGGGAGTGCCTGGCCGAACGCGGCAGCGTCGACTCCCCGAAGGCCGCGAAGGACGTCGGCTCGTTCATGTCGTGCCAGAAACCGGAGAATCCCTGCGCCAGGCGCTCCTCGTAGAGCGCGCCCCACCACGCACGCACACGCGCGTGCGTGAAGTCGGGGAAGGCCGCCTCCCCGGGCCACACCACGCCCCGCACGAGCTCCCCCGAGGCGTCCCGCACGAACGCGTCCTCGGCCGTCCCGCTGTCGTACACGGCGTTGCCCGGCGCGGCCTTGATCGCCGGATCGACGATCGACACCAGGCGGATCCCGTCCCGCCGCAAGTCCTCCGCGAGTTGCGGCAGTTTGGGGAAGCCCTCCTGGTCGACCGTGAACACCTGGTGCTCGTCAAAGTGATCGATGTCCAGATGGACCGCGTCCAGCGGCAGGTCCCGCTCCTGGTAACCCGAAACGATCCGCCGCACCTCCTGCTCACTGCCGAATCCCCACCGCGCGTGATGGTGGCCCAGTGCCCACGCCGGCGGCAGCGCGGGCGCACCCGTCAGGGAGGCCCAGACGAGCAGCACGCGCGCGGGGGTGCCCACCATCACCCAGCAGCGCAGCGGACCACCATCCATCCGCAGCTCGCTGGTCCCGGCCCGGTCATGACCTGAACCGGCGCCTTCCTCGCCCTCCCGGAGCGACACGGTTCCGTCCCACGAGGTGTCGTGGAACACCAGGTGCGTGGCCGCGTCGGCCACCACCAACTGCACCGGCATGGTGATGTACAGAGGGCCGTCGCCCGGACCGAACGGATGCCCCGGGTCGGTGTTCCACAGCCGGTACGTTCCGTCCCGCAGCCGCGGACCCGACGCCCTCCCCCCGAGCCCGAAGAACCGCGCGTCAGCGGCGACCTCCGACCTCTGCATCCACCTGGCCGACCCACCCGCGACAGGCTCCCACCAGCGAGGCGGAAGATCGCGGCGCAGTGTCACCCCACCGGGCGTCTGCACCTCCACGGCGCCGTGCCGCGAGATCACGACCGTCACCCGCTCGGCCACGACCCGCCAGCCGCCGTCCTTGTCGGGCTCCAGCACCGCCCGGGGATCCGGTTCCGGACAGCGGCCGGCAAGCGCGTACGACGGCTCCGGAGCGGCTCCGTCCCACCCCCAGAAGACAGCCCCGTTCACCGTGACGGAAACACGCAGCTCGGACCGGCTGAAGCGGATGACACCACCACCCGGACCGGGCCGCACCTCCTGCACCGGACCGGGCACACGGGCACGCTCCGCGCCCCGGGGCGGCAACCCGGCGGCATCCGCACGCCTCCTGCGCCACGCCGCTCGTACGGTACGCAACCTCTGGGCCGCCCCCACAGAACCGACCACCTTCATCGAACGCACCAGGTCACGACCGTCCATGCTGCTCAGCCTGCCATTGACCGCCCCACACATGCGTGTCGTTCAACTGCCGTTCACCCGTGCTGGGACCACATCTTCACGACACGGACTATGTGCGGGGCACCCTGGTGCAGAAGTCGATCACATGGCATCGTCCGTGTCATCCGCGTCGCGCGCACACCCCAGCCGTGCGCGGAAGACGCACACCACGCGCACAGTCCGGGAGCCGCCCCATGTCGATCGCGAACCCGCAGCCGCTCTGGCAGCCAGATCCGCAGCGCATCGCCCGAGCCCAGGTCACCAAGTTCCAGGCCTGGGCCGCCGAAAACCATGGTGCCCCCGCGGACGGCGGTTACCCGGCCCTGCACCGCTGGTCGGTCGACGAACTCGACACCTTCTGGAAAGCCCTCACGGAGTGGTTCGACGTACGCTTCACCACCCCCTACGCGCGCGTACTGGGCGACCGTGCGATGCCCGGCGCCCAGTGGTTCCCCGGCGCGACACTGAACTACGCGGAGCACGCCCTTCGCGCTGCCGCTACCCGCGCGGACGAACCCGCACTCCTGCACGTCGACGAATCCCACGAGCCCCGCCCCGTCACCTGGGCGGAGCTACGCCGCCAGGTCGGCTCGCTCGCCGCCGAGCTGCGCGCCCTCGGCGTACGCCCCGGAGACCGAGTCAGCGGCTACCTCCCGAACATCCCGCAGGCTGTCGTCGCCCTTCTCGCCACGGCCGCAGTCGGCGGAGTCTGGACCTCCTGCGCCCCCGATTTCGGCGCACGCAGCGTCCTGGACCGCTTCCAGCAGGTCGAACCGGTCGTGCTGTTCACCGTCGACGGCTACCGCTACGGCGGCAAGCAGCACGACCGCCGTGACGTCGTAGCCGAACTGCGCCGCGAACTACCGACCCTGCGCGCCGTGGTGCACATCCCGGTCCTCGGCACCGAGGCCCCCGAGGGAGCCTTGGAGTGGTCGGCCCTGACAGCCGGCGACGAGGAACCGGTCTTCGAGCAGGTGCCCTTCGACCACCCCCTCTGGGTGCTCTACTCCTCCGGCACGACGGGCCTCCCCAAGGCCATCGTCCAGTCCCAGGGCGGCATCCTCGTCGAACACCTCAAACAACTCGGCCTGCACTGCGACCTCGGGCCGGAAGACCGCTTCTTCTGGTACACGTCGACCGGCTGGATGATGTGGAACTTCCTCGTCTCCGGCCTCCTCACCGGCACCACGATCGTCCTCTACGACGGCAGCCCGGGCTATCCCGACACCGGCGCGCAGTGGCGCGTCGCCGAACGCACGGAAGCCACCCTCTACGGCACCTCGGCCGCCTACGTCATGGCCTGCCGCAAGGCCGACGTGCACCCCGCGCGCGACTACGACCTCACAAAGGTGCGCTGCGTCGCCACCACCGGATCACCCCTACCGCCCGACGGGTTCCGCTGGCTGCACGACGAGGTCCGCGACGACCTCTGGATCGCCTCCGTCAGCGGCGGCACGGACGTGTGCTCCTGCTTCGCGGGAGCCGTGCCCACCCTGCCCGTCCACATCGGTGAGCTCCAGGCCCCCGGTCTCGGCACGGATCTCCAGTCCTGGGACCCGAGCGGCAAGCCCGTCATCGACGAGGTGGGCGAGCTCGTCGTGACCAACCCCATGCCGTCCATGCCGATCTACTTCTGGAACGACCCAGACGGCAGCCGCTACCACGACAGCTACTTCGACACCTACCCCGGCGTATGGCGCCACGGCGACTGGATCACCGTGACCTCACGCGGCTCCGTCATCATCCACGGCCGCTCCGACTCGACCCTCAACCGTCAGGGCGTACGCATGGGGTCCGCGGACATCTACGAAGCCGTGGAACGTCTCCCCGAGATCAAGGAATCCCTCGTCATCGGCATCGAACTGCCTGACGGCGGCTACTGGATGCCCCTCTTCGTACACCTGGCCCCGGGAGCCACCCTCGACGAGGCACTCCTGAGCCGCATCAAGGCCACCATCCGTGAACAACTCTCACCACGTCACGTCCCCGACGAGATCATCGAGGTCCCCGGCGTCCCGCACACCCTCACGGGCAAACGCATCGAGGTCCCGGTCAAACGGCTGCTGCAGGGCACACCGCTGGAAAAGGCCGTCAACCCCGGTTCCATCGACAACCTCGACCTCCTCCACTTCTACGAGGAACTCGCCCGCAAGCGCGCCTGACCCCACCCGGCCTCGGACTACCGACCCACGGCGAAGTCCGAGGCCGATCGCCATGGAAACCTCGCCCGACCTGCACGAATACGGGCCGCCGGGATCCGTGGCCGGCTCACCCCGACGCCGTTGTCAGTGCCGCCCGTTACTGTGAGTGAGCATTGATCGACTGTGCACAAGGGGGAAACATGGCGCACACAGACCACCAGACGATGCGACGCGTCCTGCGCCGCGAGATCGCCGGCACGATCGGCCTGCTCACCGACGAGCACGACTTCCGGGCCATGCGGCGCTACCGCAGCTTCACCTTCGACGACCACAAGATCTACCTGGAACAGGTGGAGGCCCTCCTCAGGACCCGCGCCTCCCAGGGCAGTCATACGACGGTCGCCCTCTTCGACCCGCTGGAGTACGCGCAATTCTGCGCGGAAACAGGCCTCGACCCCGACGTCCCGTCCAGCCGCACACGCTTCACAGCCGAACTGGGCACCACCGGCCCCACCCTTCCCTACGACGGCCGGCCACTGGCAGAGCTCGTCCCGGCCCTGGTCGACGAAGCAGTCCGCCAGGCCACCTGGGAGTACGCCGCCACCCTCCTGGCACGCCTCGGCGCCTGCCCCACCTGCGGCGAGGACATCGGCCGCGCGGCATACACACATGCCTCCAGCCTCCTCATGCGCATCCTCGAGACGGCGCAGCCGGGCTCCCGACACCTTGTCTGCAGCGTCACCGGAACCCCGGAATCCCTTGCCTCGGTCCTGCACGCCGACGAGGACGCGGAGGGCGCCACACACCTCGACGAGGCCGAAGTCCTGGAGTTCACCACAGTCCTCGCCCTCGGCCTCGCCACCCAGAGCCCCGGCGGACTCGTGATGCGGACCAGCGCACCCGGAACCTCCGACCGGATCTACGGATGGCGCCTGCGCGGGGACGATCTCGAACCCCTCACCGCAGGCGAGGTCTTCGACGCCTACTGCACCGACATCGAATCCGGAGACCTCATCTCCCCGGAGTCAGGAGTCGACTACTGCGTCCCACCGGACCTCGGCGCTGACCAGACACCACGCCGCCACCAGCACTGAAAGCAGACGGGGCGCTCCACCCGCAGGTGGAGCGCCCCGCAAAGACCAGGCATCAGGCCGCCGGCCTCCGACTACTCGCCGGAGAGCACCGCCTGAGCAGCATTGCGCGCTTCCTCGGCACTGTCCGCCGCCCGAGCGGCCGCCGCAGCGCGCTCGCACTGCGCCAGCGTGTACTTCGCCAGCGTCGCCCGGACATAAGGAATCGAAGCCGAACCCATCGACAGGGAGGTGACACCCAGACCGGTTAGCACACAGGCCAGCAGCGGGTCGGACGCGGCCTCACCACAGACACCACAGCTCTTGCCCTCGGCCTTCGCCGACTCCGCGGACAGCGCGACCAGGTCGAGGAGCGCGGGCTGCCAAGGATCCTGCAGCCGGGACACCGCACCCACCTGACGGTCCGCGGCGAAGGTGTACTGCGCGAGGTCATTGGTGCCCAGAGACAGGAACTCGACCTCTTGAAGGATCGAGCGTGCCCGCAGCGCGGCGGACGGAATCTCCACCATCGCACCGAACTTCGCCTGCAACCCCGCTTCACGGCACGCGTCCGCGAACGCCTTGGCGTCGCTACGGTCCGCGACCATGGGAGCCATGACCTCGAGGTAGACGGGCAGCCCCTCCGCCGCCTTCGCGAGGGCCGTCAGCTGGGTCCGCAGAACCTCGGGGTGATCCAGCAGCGTCCGCAGACCGCGCACACCCAGCGCCGGGTTGGGCTCATCGGCAGGCGTCAGGAAGTCCAGCGGCTTGTCCGCCCCCGCGTCCAGGACACGTACCACGACACGACCCTCGGGGAAGGCTTCCAGAACCTGCCGATAGGCCTCGACCTGCTTCTCCTCCGACGGCGCCTTCTTGCTGTCGTCGAGGAAGAGGAACTCGGTCCGGAACAGACCCACACCCTCAGCGCCAGCCTCTACAGCGGCCGGGACGTCCGACGGCCCGCCGACATTGGCCAGCAGCGGCACCTTGTGGCCGTCGGCGGTGGCACCCGGCCCCGTCGATGCCGCGAGCGCGGCCTTGCGCTCGGCGGCAGCGGCCTCAAGCGCGGCCTTCTTCTCCTCGCTGGGGTTCACGAAGATGTCACCGGTACTGCCGTCGACCGCGATGACCGTACCTTCGGCCAGCTCACCCGCACCCGGTAGCGCGACCACGGCCGGCACACCGAGCGCCCTCGCCAGAATCGCGCTGTGACTGGTCGGCCCACCTTCCTCGGTGACGAAGCCGAGAACGAGCGCAGGATCCAGGAGCGCCGTGTCGGCCGGAGCGAGGTCACGAGCCACCAGCACATAGGGCTCGTCGCTGTCCGGGACACCGGGCATCGGAACCCCGAGCAGCCGGGCGACGATACGATTCCGCACGTCGTCGAGGTCGGCCACACGACCGGCGAGGTACTCACCGGCGCCGGCCAGCAGCTCGCGGTACGCGGCGAAGGCGTCGTACACGGCCCGCTCGGCCGTGCTGCCCACGGCGATACGACGGTCCACGTCCGACATCAGCTCGGGGTCCTGGGCCATCAGGGCCTGCGCTTCAAGCACCGCCTGGGCTTCGCCCCCCGCCAGATTGCCGCGCGCCATCAGATCGGCTGCCACAGCCTCCACCGCCTTGCGGGCGCGCCCCTGTTCACGCTCCGCGTCCTCGGCCGGAATCTGCTTGGCAGGCGGTTCGAGGACCGCCGTTCCCATGTGCCGAACCTCGCCGATCGCCACACCGTGGCTCACGCCGACGCCTCGCAGCGTTGTCTCCATCTCACCCGTCTCCGATAGTGCGGCGGGTCCCGCCGCCGCGGTGGTTGTCGTCCCTACTTGCCGTCCTATAGGACGGCACTGACGTCACTTCCAGGTGAAGAGACTGTCGCCGGCCTTCACATCGCCGTTGTCACGCAGATCGGAGAGAGCCTCGGCCGTGGCCTCGAGAGCGACGATCGGGCATACCGGCGACTTGCCGGCAGCTTCGACGGCAGCGGGGTCCCAGCGCACGATGCTCTGGCCGCGAGTCACGGTGTCGCCCTTGTTCACGAGCAGTTCGAAACCCTCGCCGTTGAGCTGCACGGTGTCGATACCGAGGTGGGTGAGCACCCCATGACCTTGCTCGTCGACAACTACAAAAGCGTGCGGATGCAGAGAGACGATGACCCCGTCCACGGGCGACACCGCCTCGGAGGGCTCACGCACGGGGTCGATCGCGGTACCCGGGCCGACCATGGCCCCGGAGAAGACGGGATCCGGAACAGACGCAAGTCCGACGGCGCGTCCTGCAAGGGGGGACGTCACGGTGGTCATGGGAAAACCTCCCAGGGGTGGAGATCGTTATGGGCCGTCGCTGCCTGTGCAGGACGGCGCACTGTTCAGCAGGGTATGTCACATGAAGTGCAGGTTCCGCGCGAGCACTCCAAGGTGGTCTAGACCATAGCGTAAACCGATTTGCACCCGCTCTGCGGCCGCGTGTACAGTCGTACTCCTGCTTGGGACTGAGTGACGCAGCTAGGCGTCCTTGCCCAGCAGCACCCAACTTGTCAGATCCTATCTCGGGGTCACCTTCTGCATGCCCGCAGGATGGTGGTCAGAGGGCCGGAAAAACACTGATAGAGTCGGAAACGCAAGACCGAAGGGAAACTGCCCGGAGGAAAGCCCGGAAGGGTG
>NZ_BNBM01000017.1 GCF_014655715.1 Streptomyces lanatus
AACGACTCCGGCAGAAAGCCCAGAACCCACTGTCATAGGCCTCCGTCAGTTGCACACCTAGTCGCCGACCCGTGGGGTGGGCCCGGCGAAGGGCAGGTGCAGGGTTCGGGAGGTGAGGAGCCAGTGGCCGTCGACGCGGCGGAAGGTGTCCTGGTAGTGGCCGACCTGGACGGGCGGGCCGGCGGGCACCATGGCGCCCGACCAGCCCTCGATGCGGTACGTCGTGAAGTACGACGTGGACTCGGCCGTGTCCGGGGCGGTCACCGTGACGCGGATGTTGGACATGATCCGCCGCGACAGCTTGTCCGGCGGCCGGGCGCCGAAGTACGCCCGCAGCGCCTCCCGTCCCTCGGACCGCCGCCCGTCCCCCGGAGGCGGCCACTCCCATATGCCGTCCTCGGTGAAGAGCTCGGCGACGGACGAGGGTTCACCGAGGTCGAGACGGTGGACGAAGTCGAGGACGACGCGCTCGCAGGCGCGCTCGGCGAGGAGCCGGTCGAGGGGACTCAATGGATCCACGGAGTTCATGGCGATCTTTATACGGCCACGTACGTCACCGGCTCGCTCCCCGCCACCGCCTCCGCCCTCCCCAGTTTCACCAGCCGTCGCAGATGGGCCTCCGCCTCGGCGATCGCGATGTTCCGGGAGCCGTACGGGATCTGGTCCCAGGGGCGGTTCCACTCCATGAGTTCGGCCAGTTGCCAAGGGGTGAGTGGAGTGGCGAGGAGGGAGTGGAGGTCGGTGAGGCGGGACTCGTGGTGGGTCAGCAACTGCCGTACGCGGGCGGGGGCGTCGGTGAAGGTGTGCTGGTGGGCCGGGAGGACCTCGGCGGGGGTGAGGCGGGCGACGCGTTCGAGGGAGGCGAGGTAGTCGCCGAGCGGGTCGGTGACGGTCGTGTCGTCGGGGTCCTCGTACAGGCCGATGTGCGGGGTGATCTCGGGGAGAAGGTGGTCGCCGGAGAACAGGCGGCCCTGGCCGGGGAGTTGGGCCGGGTGGTCCTCCTCCAGGTGCAGGCAGACGTGACCCGGTGTGTGACCGGGGGTCCAGATCGCGCGCAGGCGGCGGCCGGGGAGGTCGAGGAGTTCGCCGGGGACTATCTCGCGGTCGGGGTCGGCGGGGGTGAAGCCGGGCAGGGTGCTGGGGCGGCGGGCCGTGCGCAGGGGGGCGATATGGGCCTCGGGGGCGCCGGCCGCCGTGAGTTTGGCCGCCATGTAGGAGAACCAGCGCTCGGGGCGGGTCGAGCGGGTGCGCCGTACGATCGCCGCGTCCGCCGCGTGCATGGCGATCCAGGCGCCGGAGGCCTCACGGACCCGGCCCGACAGGCCGTGGTGGTCGGGGTGGTGGTGGGTGATCACCACCCCGTGGACCTCGGAGGGTGCGGTGCCGCAGGCCGCCAGGCCCTCGGCGAGGGTGTCCCAGGACGCCGGGTCGTCCCAGCCGGTGTCGACCAGCACCGGGCCCCGGTCGGTGTCGACGACGTACACCAGGGTGTGGCCGAGGGGGTTGTCGGGGATCGGGACCTGGATGGACCGCACGCCGCCGCCGTGGTCGTACACCGTCGCCATGGACTCCCCAATCGCCGCGACAAGCTTCGGCCGTGAAGAACACCGTCACTATAACTAGAACGGGTTTCGATGGGAGCCCGAGTCATCTACCAACAGCGCGGGGCGAGAGAGTGCGGGAAGTGCTCGCACGGAACCCAGACCGGCATCTCGGCGGGCTCGGCCCGCCGGACGCGCTCGGAGGTCCAGTACTCCCGGATCTCCTCGGGACTCTTCGTCTCCCGCTGAACGGACACCCCGTTGCCGCGGCTGACGTCCTCCCAGGCCGAGACCATCCATGCGGCGCCGCAGGCCGCCGTCGTCATGGCCGTCCCGAACACCGCCCAGGCGCGCAGGCGTCGGCGGTGATCATTCGTCATCCTCACTTGATCAGGGTAGGCGCGAAGTGATGTGCGTTCCGTGGACTCCGTCGGGTGGAACTGGTATCAGTTCCGTGTAGCCAAGAAGCTGATGGACCGTCAGAAAGCATGCTCAGGGGAGGCAGTCGGCCATGACCGAGCTCGTGGAACACGGACAGCTGTTCATCGGCGGGGAGTTGACCGACCCCCTGGGCAAGGACGTCATCGAGGTGATCTCGCCGCACACGGAAGAGGTCATCGGACGCGTCCCGCACGCCTCGCCGGCCGACGTCGACCGGGCGGTCGCGGTGGCGCGCAAGGCGTTCGACGAGGGACCCTGGCCGCGGATGAGCCTCGACGAGCGCATCGAGGTCGTCACCCGTATCAAGGACGGAATCGCCGTACGACACGAGGAGATCGCCCGCGTCATCTCCTCCGAGAACGGGTCCCCGTACTCCTGGAGCGTCCTCGCCCAGGCCCTCGGCGCGATGATGGTGTGGGACGCGGCGATCACGGTCGCGCGGAACTTCACCTACGAGGAGACCCGCGACGGCGTCCTCGGCAAGATCCTCGTGCGGCGCGAGCCGGTCGGCGTCGTCGCGGCCGTCGTCCCCTGGAACGTCCCGCAGTTCGTCGCCGCCGCCAAACTCGCACCCGCCCTGCTCACCGGCTGCACGGTGGTGCTGAAGCCGTCCCCGGAGTCACCGCTCGACGCCTATCTCCTCGCCGAGATAGCGAAGGACGCGGGGCTGCCGGAGGGGGTTCTCTCCATCCTCCCGGCGGACCGTGAGGTGAGTGAGTATCTCGTCGGGCACCCGTCCATCGACAAGGTCTCCTTCACCGGTTCCGTCGCCGCGGGCAAGCGCGTCATGGAGGTCGCCGCCCGCAATCTCACCCGCGTGACACTGGAGTTGGGCGGCAAGTCGGCGGCCGTCGTCCTGCCGGACGCGGACGTCGAGGCGACCGTCGCCGGTGTCGTCCCGGCGGCCTGGATGAACAACGGCCAGGCGTGCGTGGCCCAGACCCGCATCCTGCTCCCGCGCTCCCGCTACGACGAGTTCGCCGAGGCCTTCGCCGCGGCGGCCGGTGCGCTGGTGGTCGGCGACCCGCTGGACGCGGCGACCCAGGTGGGGCCGCTGGTGGCGGAACGGCAGCAGCGCAGGAACCTCGACTACATCCGGATCGGACAGGAGGAGGGCGCGAAGATCCTGACGGGCGGCGGGCGGCCGCGCGGGCTGGAGCGCGGCTGGTACGTCGAGCCGACGCTCTTCGGGGACGTCGACAACTCCATGCGGATCGCCCGCGAGGAGATCTTCGGGCCCGTGATCTGCCTCCTCCCCTACGGCGACGAGTCCGAGGCCCTGAAGATCGCCAACGACTCCGACTACGGCCTCAGCGGCAGCGTCTGGACGGCCGACACCGCGCACGGCATCGAGGTCGCACGGCAGGTCCGTACCGGTACGTACTCGGTGAACACCTTCAGCCTGGACATGCTCGGCCCGTTCGGCGGCTACAAGGACTCGGGGCTGGGGAGGGAGTTCGGGCCGGAGGGCTTCGGCGAGTATCTGGAGCACAAGATGATCCATCTGCCGGCCGGCTGGGAGGCGTGAGGGGACATGGGTGACCGCTGGCATGTCGAGGTCGACCGGTCGGTGTGCATCGGCTCGGCGCAGTGTGTCCACCACGCAGCCGGTCACTTCCACCTCGACAGCGGCCGTCAGTCCCATCCGGCCGACCCGGAGACCGACGCGAACGAGCGGATCCTCGCGGCGGCGGAGAGCTGTCCGGTGGAGGCGATCGTGATCACGCTGCTGGGGAGCGGGGAGCCGGTGTTTCCGCCGGAGGAATAGTGCCGGAAAAGTACCCTTCCGGGGGGTTCATTTCCGGCTAACTGTTCTATTCTGGAAGTCGGCCTACGGGACGAGTGAGGGAGTTCGAACCGGAGTAGCCGACTCTGGCGAGAAGCAGACGGCTTCCGCTGGGGCCGACGTCGACGGTCCGGGCTGAGAGGCCAGAAGGCAGTAGTCGGGCCGGATGGCGACCCCCATAACCTGATCCGGACAATACCGGCGCAGGGAACCCGTCTCGTAGGTCCTACCTGTGCCTATTCGTGCGTCTCCGGGCTCGTCAGGTCGATGAGCCGGCACACCGTCTCGATGTCGATCTTCACCTGGGCGATCGAGGCGCGGCCCGACAGCCAGGTGATCAGGGCCGAGTGCCAGGTGTGCTCGATGACGCGGACGGCGGAGAGCTGCTCGGGGGTCGGGTTCTCCAGGCCCATCGCGTCCAGGATGATCACCGTGGTCTGGCGGGAGACCTGGTCGACCTCGGGGGAGACGCTGCGGTCGGCGAAGGTCAGGGCGCGGACCATGGCGTCGGCCAGGTGCGGCTCGCGCTGCAGGGCGCGGAAGGCCCGCATCAGGGTCTCCGCGACCCGCTCGGCCGCGCTCTCCCCCTGCGGCGGCTTCTTCCGGAGTGTGCCGTGCATGTGCTCCAACTGGTCCTGCATCGTGGCGACCAGCAGATGCACCTTGGACGGGAAGTAGCGGTACAGCGTGCCCAGCGCCACCTGCGAGGACTCCGCGACCTCCCGCATCTGTACGGCGTCGAAGCCGCCCCGGCTGGCGAGCTGCGCGCTGGCGTGCAGGATGCGCCGGCGCCGGGCCTCCTGTCGCTCCGTGAGGGGCGGTGAGGCGGGGCTCGCGCTACTGACTTCCGCAGGCATGGATCCCGTTCCGTGACAGTCGGTGAGGGTGAGTGACCGGACAGAGCATGCCAGGGCCTCGGCCGTGGCGTGAATCACCTGATCCATCGCTCACAGCGGCGCTACCTGCCGGTAGATTCAGAGCCTCTTGAACGATCAAGTCTGAAACTTGTTCTAGATTAGCGTCCCGGCGTAGTCTCGCGGGAAGAGCAGGGAGAAGGGGGTCCGGAGTGACCGCTGGGGCCAGGGAGGCCGGGTCCCCCGAGGACCTTGCCGCCGACGGCGAGCGACCGCTCGACATCGCGCTTCTCACCTATAAAGGGAACCCGTTCTGCGGCGGCCAAGGTGTCTATGTAAGGCACCTCTCCCGCGAACTGGCCCGCCTCGGCCACCGCGTCGAGGTGATCGGCTCCCAGCCCTACCCCGTCCTCGACGAGGACGCGGAGTACGCGGGCCGGCTCACCCTCACCGAGCTCCCCAGCCTCGACCTCTACCGCCAGCCCGACCCCTTCCGCACACCCGGACGCGACGAGTACCGCGACTGGATCGACGCGCTGGAAGTGGGGACCATGTGGACCGGCGGCTTCCCCGAGCCGCTCACCTTCTCGCTCCGCGCCCGCCGCCTGCTGCGCGCCCGGCGCGGCGAGTTCGACGTCGTGCACGACAACCAGACCCTGGGGTACGGGCTGTTGGGCGACGTCGGCGCGCCCCTCGTCACCACCATCCACCACCCCATCACCGTCGACCGGCAGTTGGAGCTGGACGCGGCGGAGGGCCGGCGGCGACGGATGTCGGTGCGCCGCTGGTACGCCTTCACCCGCATGCAGAAGCGGGTGGCACGCCGTCTGCCGTCGGTACTGACCGTGTCGGGCACCTCCCGCGCGGAGATCGTCGACCATCTCGGCGTACGGCAGGACCGTATCCACGTCGTGCACATCGGCGCCGACACGGACCTTTTCTCGCCGGATCCGTCCGTACGGCGGATCCCCGGCCGGATCGTCACGACCTCCAGCGCCGATGTCCCGCTCAAGGGCCTGGTGTTCCTGGTCGAGGCGCTGGCCAAGGTCCGCACCGAGCACCCCGACGCCCACCTCGTCGTCGTCGGCAAGCGGCCCGAGGAGGGCCCGGTCGCGCAGGCCATGGAGCGCTACGGCCTCGAAGGCGCCGTCGACTTCGTCAAGGGCATCTCCGACGCCGAACTCGTCGACCTGGTCCGCTCGGCGGAGGTCGCCTGCGTGCCGTCGCTCTACGAGGGCTTCTCCCTGCCGGCCGCCGAGGCCATGGCCACAGGCACGCCGCTGGTCGCCACGACCGGCGGGGCGATCCCCGAGGTCGCCGGCCGGGACGGCGAGACATGCCTGGCGGTGCCGCCGGGGGACCCCGGGGCGCTGGCCGCGGGCCTGAGCCGCCTGCTGGGCGACGCGGAACTCCGCGACCGTCTGGGAGCAGCGGGGCGTGACCGCGTCCTACGCAACTTCACCTGGGCGAAAGCCGCGGAGGGCACGGTGGCCCGCTACCGCGAGGCAATCGCCCGCTCCGCGGTCGGCGACGGCAAGCCGGGCCGCTCCGCGCCGAGCACCAACCGCTCCGCGCCCCAGCCACCCGGCCGCCCCGCGGCCACGGCAACGGTGATCGAGCCCAGCTCCGACGAGCCCGCCCGCTTGACCAAGGCCGCCCAGTGACCACCCGTCCCACCCCTACCGGCCACCCCGCCCCTCCCTCCTCTCCCCCCTCCCACCCCGACCGCGAAAGCAGGCCCACGTGCTGACCGTCGACTTCTCCCGGTTCCCGCTCGCCCCGGGCGACCGTGTGCTGGATCTCGGCTGTGGTGCCGGGCGGCACGCGTTCGAGTGTTATCGGCGTGGGGCCCAGGTCGTGGCGCTGGATCAGAACGGCGAGGAGATCCGTGAGGTCGCGAAGTGGTTCGCGGCGATGAAGGAGGCGGGGGAGGCGCCGGAGGGGGCCACCGCGACGGCCATGGAGGGTGACGCGCTCGCGCTGCCCTTTCCCGACGAGTCCTTCGACGTCGTCATCATCTCCGAGGTCATGGAGCACATCCCGGACGACAAGGGCGTACTCGCCGAGATGGTGCGGGTCCTCAGGCCCGGCGGCCGTATCGCCATCACCGTCCCGCGCTACGGCCCCGAGAAGGTGTGCTGGGCGCTGTCCGACGCCTACCACGAGGTCGAGGGCGGCCACATCCGCATCTACAAGGCGGACGAGTTGCTGGCGAAGATCAGGGAGGCCGGGCTGAAGCCGTACGGCACCCATCACGCCCACGCCCTGCACTCCCCGTACTGGTGGCTGAAGTGCGCGTTCGGCGTCGACAACGACAAGGCGCTGCCGGTGAAGGCGTACCACAAGCTCCTGGTCTGGGACATCATGAAGAAGCCGCTGGCGACGAGGGTCGCCGAACAGGCACTCAACCCCCTGATCGGCAAGAGCTTCGTGGCCTACGCGACCAAGCCCCACCTCCCGGCGGTGGACGCCCGGTGACCACCCCCCGGACAGAACACCTCGTCCTGCCCGGGGTCCTCACCGCCGAGCAGGCTGCCGGGACCGTGGCCGGACTGCTCGCCGTACAGCGGGAGGACGGGGCCATCCCGTGGTTCCGCGGGCACCACCTCGACCCGTGGGACCACATCGAGGCGGCCATGGCGCTGGACGCGGCCGGTGAACACGCCGCCGCCGAGCGGGCGTACGACTGGCTGGCGACGCATCAGAACGAGGACGGCTCCTGGTACGCGGCCTACGCGGACGGCGCCCACGACGACGTCACCGACACCGGGCGCGAGACCAACTTCGTCGCCTACATAGCCGTAGGCGTCTGGCACCACTACCTCTCCACCGGCGACGACACCTTCCTCGACCGCATCTGGCCGTCCGTGTACGCGGCCGTCGAGTTCGTGCTCCGACTCCAGCAGCCGGGCGGGCAGATCGGCTGGCGGCGGGACGACGACGGCACGGCCACGGCCGACGCGCTGCTGACCGGCTCGTCGTCCATCCATCACGCCCTGCGCTGCGCCCTGGCCATCGCCGAGCAGCGGGAAGAGCCGCAGCCCGACTGGGAGTTGGCGGCGGGCGCCCTGCGGCATGCGATCCGGCGGCATCCGGAGCGGTTCCTGGACAAGGACCGGTACTCCATGGACTGGTACTACCCGGTGCTTGGCGGGGCGTTGACCGACGCGGAGGCCAAGGCCCGGATGGAGGAGGGCTGGGAGCGGTTCGTCGTGCCCGGGCTCGGGGTGCGGTGTGTCGTACCCAATCCGTGGGTGACGGGCGGCGAGTCCGCCGAACTCGCCCTGGCCCTGTGGGCGATGGGCGAGTCCGACCGGGCGCTGGAGATCCTCCAGTCCATCCAGCACCTGCGGGACGCCGACAGCGGCCTGTACTGGACCGGGTACGTCTTCGACGACGACGCGATCTGGCCGCGGGAGCTGACCACCTGGACCGCCGGGTCGCTGTTGCTGGCCGTCGCGGCGCTGGGCGGGCATGAGGCGACCTGTGCGGTGTTCGGCGGGGAGCAGCTGCCCAGGGGGCTGGACCCGGACTGCTGCCCCTGAGGGAGACGGGTCAGTGGCGGTGGACCCGATTGGCGATGGCATGGCCCACGAACAGGTACACGACCGCGGCCAGGCCATAGCCCGCCACGACCCTCGCCCACTCCTCGTCGAACGTGAAGAGATCGTGCGACCAGCCCGCCAGCCAGCGGGCCACGTCATGGACGAACTGCACGAACTCGTTCGCGCGGTTGGCGTCCAGCAGGTACATCAGGATCCAGAGGCCCAGGACGAGGGCCATGACGTCGGCGACGATCGCTATGACCGTGCCGGCCTGATTGGCACCGTTGCGATATCGAGGGGACATGCCCTGCGAGTAGCCCCGGCGGCATGACCGAAACCTCGCGATCGGGGCCGGAACGGGGCGTCACATTCAACTGGCGTTCCCCGTAAAGTCGTTCAGTGGTCAAGATGGTCACCGACGATCCTCCTCCCGGAAAGGGTCAGGAGAGCCGGTGTCCGAAGCAGACAGACCGCACGTCTCACAGGAACCACGCCTACGTACCCGCGACAGGAACCGCCCCCGCGCACGCTTACCGATCCACGTCCTCGTCGCCCTTCCCCTCGCCCTGGCCGGGCTGATCTCCCTGCTCGTCACGGGCAACGCGCTGCGGCCGTTCGACCGCATCACCACCATCGAGGCCCGGATGGCCTCCAAGTCCGACTACTTCAAAGACCCCGAGGTGCGGCGGCTCCTGCTGCAGCACGGGCTGCGCGTCGACATCCACCGGCTCGGCTCCCGCGGCATCGCCACCCAGTCCCTCAAGGGCATGGACGCGGTCTTCCCGTCCGGCCAGCCCGCCGCCAAGCAGATCCTCGACCGGCAGGACCACTCGGTGCGCTCGGTGCGTCCCTTCGTGACGCCGCTGGTGCTCGGCACGTTCCGGGCCTACGCCGAGACACTGGAGAAGATGCGGGTGGCCACCGCGCAGCCCACGCCCGGCGGCGGCAAGACGCTCTACTACAACCTCGACATGCACAAGTTCATCGGCCTGCTCGACGGAAAGACCGGCGTCGACCAGGACATGGGTGACCAGGACGGGGACGAGACGGAGGAACGCGCCGACACCTGGAACGCCATCGGCTTCGACCGCCGCGGCGGACGCAGCAACAGCGGCCGGGTCCTCGTCCGCACCTCCAGCGTCTGCGAGTCCAACTCCGCCGGCACCTACCTGAGCATCCTCGCCTTCGTGAAGAACGAGGACAGCACGCCCGGCGCGGGCCAGACCGACAAGACCAAGGCGATGAAGGAGGCCCGGGAGGTCGCCGGGAAGATCAAACCCCTCATCGACCTCCAGGGCATGTGGGCCGACGAACAGGCCGACAGCTATCTCTCCGCACTCGGCGAGAGCATTGCGCCCATCTCCCTGATCTACGAGCACCAGTATCTGGCCCACCAGATCGAGTACCGGCAGAAGCACGGCAGCCAGGACACCGACCGCGTGCTCCTCTACCCCAGCCCGTACGCCCTCACCGAGCCCCAGCTCATCTCCCTCAGCGACAAGGGCGACCGCCTGGTCGACGTCATCGAGAACGACCCCCGGCTGCGCCAGCGCGCCATCGAGCTGGGCTTCCGCGTCCGCTTCTCCGGCGAGGACGGCACCAGCGACCAGCTCAACGCCTACCTGGGCGAGCACGGCATCCAGGTGCCCACCCCGAACCGCGACGAGACCAAGGTGTACGAACCCGACCTGGACGTCCTGCAAGAGATCATCAACTCCGTCGGCTCCTGCCCACCGCCCGTGCTGGACGCCCCATGAAGCGATATCTCGGCGCCGCCCTCACTCTGGCCCTCCTCGCCGCCCTCACCTCCTGCACCCAGGGGGACGAGGAGGTGACCCTGCGCGTCCTCGCCAGCCCCGAACTCGCCGACCTGGAACCGCTGTTGGACGACCTCAAGGACGACACCGGGGTCGAACTGGACATGGACTACCGGGCGACGGCCGACCTCTCCGGCGCCCGCGGCACGTCGTACGACCTCGCCTGGCCCGCCTCCGACCGCTCCTATCTGCTACGGCTGGAGGAGCGCGGCGAGCGGGCGGCGCGGCCGGAGTCCACGCCGATCATGCGCTCGCCCGTGGTCGTCGGCCTCACCCCCGAGACCGCCGGCACCCTGCGGGCCTCCTCGCCGGACGGCCGGCTGTCCTGGGCGGACATCGCGGACGCCGCCGCCGACGGCACCGTACGGTTCGGGATGGCCGATCCGCGCCGCAGCGACACCGGGCGCGCCGCCCTCGTCGGCGTCGCCACCGCGGCCGCCGGAACCGGCAGCGCACTGCGCGAACAGGACGTCTCCTGCGACCGGTTGCGCGGCTTCCGCTCCGGCCAGACCCTCACCGCCGCCAGCTCACGGGACCTCATCGCCGCCTACACCGGCCACCAGGGCGAGGCCGACGCGCTGATCGCCCATGAGTCGGAGCTGCTGTCCCTCAACGCGAGCGACAAGCTGCGCGAGCCGCTCGTGATCGTCCACCCCGAGGACGGCATGGTGCTGTCCGACTTCCCGCTCCTCCTCCTGGACCCGGACGAGCGGACCGCGTACCGCAAGGTCGTCGACTGGCTGCTGGGCGGCGACGTACAGCGCCGGCTCATGCAGCACACCTGGCGCCGCCCGGTCGACCCGGACATCACCCCCGCCGCACCCCTGCGCGCGCCGGTCGGCAACGCCCTGTCCTTCCCCGACCGCCTGTCCATCGTGGAGCGACTCGTCGCCGACTACGGCGATCCCGCGAGCCCCACCAGCGACCAGGTGGTGTTCCTGCTCGACTTCTCCGGCTCCATGCGCGGCGAGCGGATCGCCGAGCTGCGCGACGCCTTCGCCGACCTCAGCGGCGCCGACGCCACGTCCACCGGCAAGTTCGCCGGCTTCTACCGGGGCGAGCACCTCACCGTCGTACGGTTCGGCGGACGGGTCCTACAGGAACGTACGGTCACCGTCCGCGGCGACGGCGACCTCCGGACCCTCGCCAGGACCGTGGCCGCCGACTCCTTCGCCGACTCCACCGCCGTATGGTCGGCCCTCGACCACGGCTACCGCATCGCCGCGGACGCCGTCCGCGAGGCGCCCGAACGACCCGTTTCCATCGTGCTGATGACGGACGGCGAGAGCAACGCGGGCCTTTCCTACGAGGAGTTCCTGCGCCGCCGCGAGAAGTTGGGCGCGGATGTGCGCGAGGTGCCGACCTTCCCCGTCCACTTCGGCGAGGCGGACGCCGCGGCACTGGAGAAGGCCGCTCGCGCGACCGGCGGCCGCATGGTCGACGCCGACAAGTCATCGCTCTCCGACGCTTTCAAGGAGATCCGTGGGTGTCATTGACAGTCAGTGGTGGAGCATGCGCTGGCCGGCGGTGCTCCTCTGGTGCGCGACGGCGGTCTGCTGCGGCGTCGTGCTCTGGTACGGGGCGGGACGCCTCGTGAAGGCCTGGCGCCGGCGGAACAGACCCGGGCACGCGGTCTCCGGCCGGTGCTTCTACCTGGACGAGGAGGAGGTCAAGGACGTCGCCGACCTCCTCCACATACCGAGATCGGACGTGCAGGTCTCCGAGGAGGTCAATGCCAAGCGCGGCGCGGGCGTGACCGGCACGCTGCCGGGCGCCGGCGCCAAGCTGGAGCAGTCGGCGGGCTCGTCCACCAAGACGGAGCGCAAGGATGTCAACACACCGATGAAGACCATCAGCCTGATCATGGACAGGCTGTGGGAACAGGACCGGGTGGTCGACGCCGACCTCGTCAAGGAGCGCATCGCCCTCACCGCGGCCCTCGCCGACGAACTGCGCGACACCGCCGCCACGGACGGCGTCGCCCTGACGGACGTCAGAGGCGGCACCTACCTCTCCGTCTCCGGCCTCTTCACCGTCCAGCGCACCGACCGCGACGACTTCGTCCTGCGCGCCCGCTACGGCACCGGCGCGACGGCCGCCCAGGTGAAGATCGTCTGCGAACAGCCCTGGGTCCGCCGACGATTCCCGGTCGACACCTACTCGGAGGACGAGAAGTTCCCCGCCACCTGTCTGGGCCTGGTGCGCTCATGGAACGACCGGACGCAGGAACTGACCCTGGACCCGGTGGCGATCTTCCAATGGTGAGACCTGTTACGCGTTGAGCTCGGCCAACACCCTCAGCGACCGCCGGTCCGGAGCCAACGCCAGCAGATCCGTCACCGGCCCCTTCCGCCACAACTCCAGCCGCTCGGCGATCCGTTCACGCGGCCCGACCAGGGAGATCTCATCGGCGAAGGCATCCGGCACGGCGAGCACGGCCTCCTCCTTACGACCGCTGAGAAACAGCTCCTGAATCCGCCGGGCTTCCGCCTCGTACCCCATGCGCCCCATGAGATCGGCGTGGAAGTTACGGGCGGCGTGCCCCATACCCCCGATGTAGAACCCGAGCATGGCCTTGACGGGGAGCAGCCCTTCGGAGACGTCGTCACAGACGTGGACCCGGGCGAGGGGCGCGACGAGGAAGCCGGGGGGAAGATCGCTGACTCCGTACACCTCGGGCCTGCTCGGCGACCAGTACAACGGCAGCCAGCCATCGGCGATCCGGACGGTCTGGGCGACGTTCTTGGGCCCCTCGGCGCCGAGGAGGACGGGCAGGTCGGGGCGGAGGGGATGGGTGATCGACTTGAGGGCCTTGCCGATGCCGGTGCCGTCGGGGCCGCGGTAGGGGTGGGAGTGGAAGCGCCCGTCGATTTCGACGGGCGCTTCGCGCCTCAGAACCTGCCGTACGACATCCACGTACTCCCGTGTCGCGGTGAGCGGCGACTTCGGGAACGGCCGCCCGTACCAGCCCTCCACCACCTGCGGCCCCGACAGCCCGAGCCCGAGCATCATCCGCCCACCGGAGAGGTGGTCGAGGGTGAGGGCGTGCATGGCGGTCGTCGTGGGCGAACGGGCGGCCATCTGCGCGACGGCGGTCCCGAGCCGGATCCTCGACGTCTGGGCGGCGATCCAGGTCAGGGGCGTGAAGGCGTCGGACCCCCAGGACTCGGCGGTCCAGACGGAGTCATAGCCGAGCCGCTCGGCCTCCTGGGCGAGCGGTATGTGATCCGGGGAGGGGCCGCGCCCCCAGTACCCGAGTGCGAGCCCGAGCCGCATGCGCCTGCCTCCTTCTGACGGTACGTCAGCTGAGTTCCGCGGCTGCGACTGTACGACAACGGCCCCTCACCGGGAAGGGTGAGGGGCCGTCGTACGGCTTGTGCCACGGCTCAGCCGCGCTGAATACCCGAGGTGTCCTGGAGCACACCACGACGACCGTCCTGCGTCTGCGCGACCAGGGTGGCGCCACGCTGCTCGACGGCCAGGTACCAGGTGCCGGGCGCCAGTTCGGCGATCGGCGTCGGCGAACCGTCCTCCCCGAACAGCGGCCGCGGCACGGGCACGGCGAACCAGAACGGCGAGAAGTCCCCGGCGGGGGCGGGAGTCGGGGCCGGCGCCTGCGGCTGCCCACCACCGAAGGGCTGCCCCGGCTGCGGCTGCCCACCGTAGGGCTGGCCGGGCTGCGGCTGCTGGGCGCCCGGGTAGCCGTAACCGCCCTGCGGCTGCCCGCCGTAGGGCTGCGGGGCCGCAGGGCGGGGGGCCGGGAGGAGGGCACCCTTGAGGGCGGGGACGAGCGGGGTGGCGATGGCGGCGGCCGCCATGACCAGGGTGGCGATGAGGGCGAGGATCAGACCGATACCGGCGTCGATCGTGATGGTCGAACCGCCGTCGCCGTTGTCCCCACCGCCCAGCGGGTCGAAGACGTTGCCGAGCGCGGCCCAGGCGGCGAAGACCGTGAAGGCGGTGCCGAACTGGCCGAGGTCGAGGCCGGCCACCTTGGGAACCTGCGGCAGGCCGTGGGAGACAACGACGAGCGCGGCCCCGATGATGCCCGCGAGGACGACCCCCATCAGGACGGGGCCGCTCTCCCAGGAGTTGGGGAACTCGGCGCTGTCAGGGGCCCCATCGATCGAGTAGAGGTCGAGGAACGACGCGATCAACAGCAGTACCGCTGCTCCGATCACCACGCCGTCGCCTCGAGTGAGGGAGCGGATATTCACTTCAGGTCCTTCGTCAGTCGTCTTCGTCGGCATCGCTGGAGGCGTCGCTGTCACCATGTCGCCGTAAGGCCCCGGTGTGAAGCGCGGGGGTGGCCCCTCATCGTAGGGACGACCCTATCTTCCGACCGGTGAGGCTGTCCGCCGGGATCAGCCCGTGGACCATTACCCCCGCAGGAAACTCACGATTCCCTCAGAGATCCCTTGCGCCGTCTTCTGCCGCCACGCGCCGCTGGTGAGCAGCGCCGCGTCCTTGCTATCGCGCATGTTGCCGCACTCGATGAACACCTTGGGAACCGTTGACAGATTGAGACCGCCGAGGTCCTCACGCGTGACGAGACCGGTGCCGTCGCCGACGTAGTTGGAGGGCGCGCTGCCCGTGACGCGGACGAAGGAGCCGGCGACGCGCTCGCCGAGATCGCGGGAGGGGGTGACGATGGGGCCGGTGTTCGCGGCGCCCTCGTCGACCTTGCCGGGGAGGATGACGTGGAAGCCGCGTTGGCCGGCGCCCGCGCCGTCGGCGTGGATGGAGACGACGGCGTCGGCGTGCGCCTTGTTGCCGATCTCGGCCCGTTCGTCGACGCAGGGCCCCCATGAACGGTCGCCGTCCTGGGTGAACTTGACCGTGGCGCCCTGCTTCTCCAGCAGGGTGCGCATGCGGTGGGCGACGTCGAGGGTGAACTTGGCCTCGGTGTAGCCGTCGTTGGTGGACGTGCCCGTGGTGTCGCACTCCTTCCAGTTCGTGCCGATGTTCACCTTGCGGTTGATCTCGGCCGTGTGCTGGAAGTTGTTCGGGTTGTGGCCCGGGTCGATGACGACGACCTTGCCCTTGAGGGAGCCGGACGTGGAGTCCGCGGTGGGCGTGGGCGGGTCCACGTCGGCCGGGTCCTTGGGGGAGTCGTCCGTGGTGGAGCCGTCCGTGGGGGTGGTGAGGGCGCCCGACGCCGACGACGCCCCCGTCGGCTGCTTGGGGCTCTCGCCCGAGCCGCCCACCGCCTCGTACACCACCCATCCGAGCAGTGCCCCCGGCACGAGCGCGGCGGCGGCGACGGTGAGGGCGCGGGGGCGGCGGCCTCGGCGGGGCTGGTGAGGATCGAAGTCCGGACCTACGTACGACACGCCTGACACCTTACGGGCCGACCGCGGCCGACGCGGGAAGGCCACGGCGGAGCCACACCGGAGTTCAGCTGCCTGTCCCCGTCCGCTTCAGCACCCGCAGCGAGCCGGTCACCGACGCCTCGGTGAACGCCCCGGACGCGAGGGCCCGCAGGTACACGCGGTACGGGGCCTGGCCGGTGAATTCGTCCTCGGGGTCCGGGAACACGTCGTGGATGACCAGGAGGCCGTCATCGGCGACGTGCGGGGCCCAGCCCTCGTAGTCGGCGGTCGCGTGCTCGTCGGTGTGGCCGCCGTCGATGAAGACCAGGCCGAGGGGGGTGCCCCAGACCTTCGCGACCTGCGGGGAACGGCCGACCAGGGCGATCACATGGTCCTCCAGGCCCGCCTTGTGCAGCGTCCGGCGGAAGGTCGGGAGGGTGTCCATCAGGCCGAGCTCGGGGTCGACCGTCTCCGGGTCGTGGTACTCCCAGCCCGGCTGCTGCTCCTCGCTGCCCCTGTGGTGGTCGACCGTGAGGGCCGTCACGCCGGACGCGCGGGCGGCGTCGGCGAGCAGGATCGTGGAGCGGCCGCAGTACGTGCCGACCTCCAGGAGGGGCAGGCCGAGCCGCCCGGCCTCGACCGCCGCCGCGTACAGGGCCAGACCCTCGTCCACCGGCATGAAGCCCTTCGCGGCCTCGAACGCGGCCAGGATCTCGGGCTTGGGGGCGGGGGTCATGGGGTCCCTTTCGGTCGTACGGGCGTTTGGGCGCCCATGGTGCACCACACCCCCCGTCATGTGGTCGACGGGGGGTGCGGGCGGGTGGCCGGTGTGTCAGGCGGTGACCGTCTCGGCGGGCAGTGCCAGGTCCACGTCCACCGCTCCGTCGTCGCCCGCATGCGTCGCCGAAGAGGCCAGCGGCCCGTGGCCGTCGGCGCGGGCGGCCAGGACGTAGGCGCCCTGGGCGGGGACGGCGAGGGCGTAGCTGCCGTCATCCTCGGAGAGCGTCGCGCCGGCCTGGCGGCCCCGCCGGTCGATCAGGGTGACCTTGGCGCGGGCGACCGGGGTGCCGGTGGCGTCGACGACCCGGCCCCGGAAGCCGCGCAGGGCCTCCTCGGCGCGCTCCAGGTTGGCGTCCTCCTCGCTGCTGGCGCGCAGCTGCGTGTGGGCGGCGGCCGGGCGCTGCCTGGGGAGGAAGAGGGCCAGGAGCAGGCCCACGGCGACCGCGGCGGTCGCGATCAGGAAGGAGACGCGGAAGCCGTGCATGGTCGGGATCTCGACGCCGCCGACGTTGTTCGCGGTGTTCGCCAGGACCATACCGATCACGGCGCTCGACACGGACGTACCGATGGAACGCATCAGCGTGTTGAGGCCGTTCGCCGCGCCCGTCTCCGAGGCCGGGACCGCGCCGACGATCAGGGCGGGGAGGGAGGAGTAGGCCAGGCCGATGCCGGCGCCCAGGACGACCGCGATGACCAGGCTCTGCCAGGGGGCGCTCATCAGGCCGAGGCCGGCGCCGTAGCCGATCGCGATGATCAGCATGCCGAGGATGAGGGTGGTCTTGGGGCCGTACTTCGCGGAGAGACGGGCGTAGACGGGGGCCGTGAACATCATCGTCAGGCCGAGCGGGGCGACCAGCAGGCCCGCCACGACCATCGACTGGCCCAGGCCGTAGCCGGTCTCCTTCGGCAGCTGGAGCAGCTGGGGGAGGACGAGCGAGACGACGTAGAAGCTGACCCCGACCATGATCGACGCGAGGTTGGTGAAGAGGACGGCGGGGCGGGCGGTGGTGCGCAGGTCGACCAGGGGGGCCTTGGTGCGCAGCTCGTAGACGCCCCAGACGAGGAGCACGGCCGCCGAGGCGCCGAACATGCCGAGTGTGAGACCCGATGCCCAGCCCCAGTCGCTGCCCTTGGTGATCGGCAGGAGGAAGAGGACTAGGCCGACGGAGAGGCCGAGCGCGCCGAGGGCGTCGAAGGTGCCTTCCGCGCGGACTTTGGACTCCGGTACGACGAGGAGGGTGAGGGCGATGGCGAGGATGCCGAGGCCCGCGGCGCCGTAGAAGAGGGCGTGCCAGTTCGCGTTCTGGGCGACCAGGGCCGCGGCGGGCAGGGCGAGGCCGCCGCCGACGCCGATCGAGGAGCTCATCAGGGCCATCGCCGAGCCGAGCTTCTCGCGGGGCAGCATGTCGCGCATCAGGCCGATGCCGAGGGGGATCGCGCCCATCGCGAAGCCCTGGAGGGTACGGCCGACGATCATGGGGAGCAGGGTGCTGGTGAGCGCGCTGACCAGGGCGCCGACCACCATCACCGCGAGGCTGGCTATCAGCATGCGCCGCTTGCCGTAGAGGTCGCCGAGGCGGCCCATGATCGGGGTCGCGACGGCGCCCGAGAGGAGCGTCGAGGTCAGGACCCAGGTGGCGTTGCTGGGCTCCGTGCTGAGCAGCTGCGGCAGGTCCTTGATGACCGGGACGAGCAGGGTCTGCATCACCGCGACAACGATGCCCGCGAAGGCGAGGACCGGGACGAGTGGGCCGGTCGCTCTGCCGGTGGGCTGGTCGTTCGTCGTTTGTGTCATGTGTAGCTCGAACTCCGTCTGCCTGGGCAACTATTCCGATGCTTTGAGACACTAACGAATTCTTGACCTTCTCTTGGGGTTCGGGCCTAGGGCGAAGGGGGAGCGGGCCTAGGCGGAAAGAGGAGCGGGCCTAGGTCGAAATCCTGATGCCAGGAGCGTCGGCCGTTGAGAGCATGACATCCATGCTCGAAGCCACCGACGTCACCCGCGCCCCCCGCCGTACGGCTCCTCCCACCTGGCTGGTGGTGGCGCTCGCGTGCGCGGGGCAGTTCCTGGTCGTGCTCGACGTGTCCGTCGTGAACGTGGCGCTGCCGTCGATGCGCGCCGACCTCGGACTGGACGCGCAGGGCCTGCAGTGGGTGGTGAACGCCTACGCCATCGCCTTCGCCGGGTTCATGCTGCTGGGCGGACGGGCCGGTGATCTGTACGGCCGTAAGCGGATGTTCCTCGTCGGGCTCGGCCTGTTCACCCTGGCCTCGCTGGCCGGCGGGCTGGCCCAGCAGGACTGGCAGCTGCTGGCGGCGCGGGCCGTGCAGGGTCTGGGGGCGGCGGTGCTGGCGCCCTCGACGCTGACGATCCTGACGGCGGCGGTGCCGGAGGGCGCGGCCCGGGCACGGGCGATAGGGACCTGGACCGCCGTCGGTGCGGGCGGCGGCGCGGCGGGCGGCCTCGTCGGCGGGGTGCTGGTGGACGTCCTGTCGTGGCGCTGGGTGCTGCTGATCAATGTGCCGGTGGGTGCCGTGGTGCTGGCCGGTGCCGCGCTCTGGCTCGCGGAGAGCCGGGCCGGCGACGGGCGGCGGCTGGATCTGCCGGGCGCGGTGCTGGTGACCGCGGGGCTCGGCACCCTCGCCTACGGCATCTCCCAGACGGAGGCCGCGGGCTGGACGGCGACGGCCACGGTCCTCCCGCTGCTCGCCGGTCTCGCCCTGCTCGGCGCCTTCCTCGCCGTCGAGTCGCGTACGGCGGCCCCGCTGATGCCGCTCGGACTGCTCAGGGTGCGGGCGGTGGCGTCGGCGAACGTGGCCATGCTGCTGAGCGGCTCCGCGATGTTCTGCATGTGGTTCTTCATGACGCTGTACGCGCAGAACGTGCTCCACTACACACCCCTGGAGGCCGGACTCGCCCTGGTGCCGAGCTCGCTCGCCGTGATCCTCGGCTCCAAGCTCGCACCGCGGCTGATGCGGCGGATGGGGGCGCGGTACGTGGCGGTCATGGGGTCGCTCGTGGCGGCGGTCGGCTTCGGCTGGCAGTCGACGCTGAGCGTGGACGGTGCGTATCTGACGTCGATCATGGTGCCGGGGATTCTGATGATGCTGGGCGCGGGCCTGGCGGCGACACCACTCGCGTCCCTGGCCACGTCCGGGGCCCGACCGGAGGAGGCGGGCCTGGTCTCCGGGCTGGTCAACACCTCACGCACGATGGGCGGTTCCCTGGGGCTGGCGATCATGTCGACGATCGCGGCGGCACGTTCGGCGGGGAGCGGGGCGCCGGGAGCGCTGACGGAGGGGTATGCGCTGGTGTTCCGTACGTCTACGGCGGTGTTGTTGGTGGGGGCGGTGCTGATGGTGCTGTGGCTGCCGAGGAAGCCTGCCGCGAGCTCGCCCGCGGCCTAGCCCCCGTTCACAGCCACCCTTGCTGCCGTGCCTCCCGCAGCGCTTCCATCCGGTTGCGGGTGCCCGTCTTGCCGATGGCGGAGGAGAGGTAGTTGCGGACCGTGGACTCGGAGAGGTGGAGCTTGGTGGCGATGTCGGCGACCGTCGCGCCCTCCGTGGAGGCGTTGAGGACGTCGCGTTCACGGGCGGTGAGCGGGTTCGGGCCGGCGCTCAGGGCGGCCGCGGCGAGGGCCGGGTCGATCACCGTCTCGCCGGTGAGCACCCGGCGGACGGCGACGGCGAGTTCCTCCACGGGGCCGTCCTTGACGAGGAAGCCGGCGGCGCCCGCCTCCATGGCCCGCCGCAGATAGCCGGGGCGGCCGAACGTCGTCAGGATCAGCACCCGGCAGTCGGGCACCTCGTCACGCAGCTGGGCCGCGGCGTCGAGGCCGCTCAGACCCGGGAGTTCGATGTCGAGGAGGGCGACATCGGGGCGGTGGGTGAGAGCGGCGTCCACGATGGTGTCCCCGGCCGACACCTGCGCCACGACCTGGATGTCCGGCTCCATCCCGAGCAGTAAAGCGAGTGCTCCGCGCATCATGCCCTGGTCCTCGGCGAGCAGAACCCGGATGGACTTGGCGGGCCGATGGTCCCGCGGCATCTCGTTCACGGGCCAAGAGTAGGTTGTCCAGGGGCTTGGGGCTTGGGGCTCGGGCTTGCGACCCGGGCTCGGCGCTGGGCTTACGAAGCCGGGCGAGCCGCCCGCCCGGCCCGCCGCACTACCCGACGGCGAGGGGACCGCCTGGACCACCGGCTTCCTTGGCCGGGGCTCGGGGCTGGACCTCCGAAACCGGGCGAGCCCTCACCCGACCTGCCGCACTACCTCACGGCCAAGGCGACCGCCTCGACCACCGGCTCCCTCGACTCCACCGGCAGTTCCGCCGTCACCACGAACCCCTGACGCGGCCCCGGCCCCGCGGTCAGCGTGCCCCCGGCAGCGGCCAGTCGCTCCGTCAGCCCTTTCAGCCCCGTGCCTCCGCTACCGCCTCCGCTTCCGCCTCCCGGGCCCTCCACCGCACCCCCGTCATCCGTCACCGTCAACCGCACCCGTTCCCCACTCCCCGAACTCCCCGACACGACGATCTCGCACCGCCCGGCCCCGCTGTGCCGCACGACATTCGTGACCGCCTCGCGTACCACCCAGCCCAACAGGGCCTCGGTCTGGGGGACGAGGGGTGGGCCGGAGCGGTGTATGGAGGGTTCGATGTCGGCCGCCCGTAGTGCGGAGACCGCGTGGTCGAGTTCGGTGCTCAGGCTGCCCTGCCGGTATCCCGTCACGGCCTCGCGGATCTCCGTGAGCGCCTGGCGGCCGACCGCCTCGATGTCGTTGAGCTGGGACTGCGCAGCCGCCACATCCCCGGCGGCGAGGCGACGCGCGGCCTCCGACTTCACCACGATCACCGACAGGGTGTGTCCGAGCAGGTCGTGCAGATCGCGGGAGAAGCGGAGGCGTTCCTGCTCGACCGCGCGCCGGGCCAGTTCCTCGCGGGCGGTGCGCAGTTCCCGTACCGCCTCCGAGAGGGACAGGATCGCCGCCGTCACCATCGTGGAGATCCAGGTGGCGTAGGCGATGTCGAGCCCGGCCCAGCCGTCGTGGGCGACGGAGACGACACCGGCCACCACACCGACCACCAGACCGGTCGGACGCAGCTGCGGCATTCGTACGACCGCGCCCGTGGCCAGGCCGAGCAGCGGGAAGAACAGCAGCCAGTTGCCGCCGTACGCGAGCGCCAGGGCGCAGGTGACCAGGCCCAGCAGCACCAGGGCCACCCGGGTCGAGGTGGCCTCCCGCGTCTCCTTCAAGAAGGAGCGGAAGGAGACGTAGATGTAGAGCGAGTTGAAGGTCAGGAGGCCGAGGCCGCCGATCCATGGCTCCGGGGTCTCGCCCTGGAAGAGGTTGGAGAAGGCGCCCATGCCCATCAGCAGCCAGGGCAGCAGGCTGTAGCCGTTGGGGCTCCGCTCGTCCCTGAAGGTCTCGCACGAGCTCGTGCGGGTCTTGCGCAACCAGGCCATGCCCCTGCCCCCTGTCGGGTGAGAACCGATGACATCGACGGTACGGATCCGGGGCGCCGCGCGGCAGGGGCGGCCGTACGCGATACGGCAGGACAAATGTCATGGGTGACCGAGCCGGGCTGACACCTCGTCAGGAGTCTTCACAACTGTGGAGTGCTCGGCTATACAGAGGGCGCCGGACTGGAACGCGTTCTAGAACGGCCCGCGACGACCTCGGTGCGGCCGACGGTGCGGACGGCCGTACCGGGGTCTTGACCCGCCAGAGCCACCAGAACCCCGCCACCGTCAGGAGCCGTATGCCCATCGACGCAGCCAAGGCCCTCGCCGCCGAGCCCCGGACCGGTGAGATCTCCTGGAACTCCAAGGACGTCCAGCTGTACCACCTCGGCATCGGCGCCGGCCTGCCCGCCACCGACCCCGACGAACTGCGCTACACCCTGGAGTCCCGGCTGCACGTCCTGCCGAGCTTCGCCACCGTCGCGGGTTCCGGATCGCCCGGCGTGATCAGCGGACTGTCGATGCCCGGCATCGAGGTCGATCTGGCCCGCGTTCTGCACGGCGGCCAGAGCGTGACCCTGCACCGGCCCATCCCGGCCACCGGCACGGCCACCGCCACCAACCGGATCGCCGCCGTGTACGACAAGGGCAAGGCGGCCGTCCTGGTGCTGCGCACCGAAGTGGCCGATGCCGACGGTCCGTTGTGGACCAATGACTCCCAGATCTTCATCAAGGGAGAGGGCGGCTTCGGCGGCGACCGGGGCCCCTCCGCCTGCCTCGAACCTCCCGTCGGCGAGCCCGCCCGGACCCTTGAGCGCCCCATCCGCGAGGACCAGGCCCTCCTCTACCGCCTCTCCGGCGACTGGAACCCGCTGCACGCCGACCCCGAGTTCGCCAAGGTCGCCGGCTTCGAGCGGCCCATCCTGCACGGCCTGTGCACCTACGGGATCACGCTCAAGGCGGTCGTCGACACGCTGCTCGGCGGGGATGTGACGCGGGTGCGGTCGTATGTCACCCGGTTCGCCGGGGTCGTGTACCCGGGGGAGACCCTGCGGATCCGTATGTGGCCCGGGGACGGGGCCGTGCGGGTCGCCGTGAGCTCGGTGGAGCGGGACGACGCGCCCGTCCTCGCCGACACCGTCGTCGAACACTCCTGAACTCCGCATGACCTGAGGGGAGCCGCACCATGCGCGCAGCCGTACTGCACGAGATCGGCCAGGACAAACTCGAGGTCCTCGACGACTTCGAGGCGGTGGGCTTCGGCCCCGGCAAGGTGAGGGTCCGGGTACGGGCCACCGGGCTGTGCCACTCGGACCTGTCCGCGATGAACGGCGTACTGCCCCAGCCCGCGCCCTTCGTCCCCGGGCACGAGGGCGCCGGGGAGATCCTGGAGGTCGGGGAGGGTGTACGGAATCTGAAGCCCGGCGACCGGGTCGTGCTGTGCTGGCTGCCCGCCTGCGGAGCCTGCCCCGCGTGCAAGCGAGGCCAGACCGAGCTGTGCCTGGCCGGGTTCATGAACGCGGGCACCCCCAACTTCAAGCGCCCCGGCGGTGATGTCTTCGGCTTCGCCGGCACCGGCACCTTCACCGAAGAGGTCGTGGTCGAGGCGGGCTGCGCGGTGCCCATCCCCGACGACGTGCCCTTCGACATCGCCGCCCTCATCGGCTGCGGCGTCACCACCGGCCTCGGCGCCGCCCTCAACACCGCCGACCTGGAGGCCGGTTCGTCGGTCGTCGTCATCGGCTGCGGGGGCGTCGGCATCTCGGCGATCCAGGGCGCACGGCTCAAGGGGGCGGCGGAGATAGTCGCCGTCGACCCGGTCGCCTCCCGTCGCGAGGCCGCGCTGAGGTTCGGCGCCACCAGGGCCATCGCGCCGGACGAACTGGCCGACGCCAAGCAGCAGATCACCGCCGGCGAGGGCTTCGACTACGTCTTCGAGGTCGTCGGCAGGTCCGCCACCGCCCGCACCGCCTACGAGAACACCCGGCGCGGCGGCACCCTCGTCGTCGTGGGCGCGGGCGCCATGGACGACTTCCTCCAGCTCAACATGTTCGAGCTGTTCTTCGACGAGAAGCGCATCCTGCCGTCCATGTACGGCGGCGGCGACGTCCTGCGCTCCTACGAGCGGACGATCGCGCTGTGGCGCGCGGGCCGCATCGACCTGGCCGGCCTGATCACCCACCGGGTGCCACTGGCCGAGATCAACGAGGCCCTGGACCAGATGCGTACCGGGACGGCCCTGCGTACGTGCATCGAGATCTGAGGACGGTACGGATGTCACTGCCACTTCAGGGGCTGTCCGCCGTCGTCACCGGCGCCGGGCGCGGCCTGGGCCGGGCCGAGGCGCTGGAACTCGCCCGGCTCGGCGCGGCCGTCGTCGTCAACGACTACGGACAGCCCGGCCGGGACGGATCCGGCGCCGCCTCCGCCGCCCCCGCCGAGGAGGTCGCCGCCGAGATCCGCGCGGCGGGCGGCACGGCGCTCGCGCACACCGGGGACGTCGCCGACTTCCAACAGGCGGGCGCACTGGTGGAGTTGGCCATCGGCGAGTTCGGCAAGCTGGACATCCTCGTCAACAACGCGGGCATCCTGCGCGACCGCATGGTCTTCTCCATGGCGGAGGGCGAGTGGGACTCGGTGATCCGGGTCCACCTCAAGGGGCACTTCAACACCATCCGGTTCGCCGCCGCGCACTGGCGTGAGCGGTCCAAGGCGGCGGGCGGGGCGGTGTACGGGCGGATCGTGAACACCTCCTCGGAGGCGTTCCTCGCCGGATCCGCCGGGCAGCCCAACTACGCGGCCGCCAAGGGCGGCATCGTCGGCCTCACCACCTCCAGCGCCCTCGCGCTCGCCAAGTACGGCGTCACCGCCAACGCCATCTGCCCGCGCGCCCGTACCCGGATGACCGAGGACGTCTTCGCGGGCCTCGCACAGCCCGAGGACGGCCTCGACCCGCTCGCCCCCGAGCATGTCGCCCCGCTCGTCGGCTACCTGGCGTCCCCGGCCGCCGCCCGGATCAACGGCCAGCTGCTCGTCGTCCACGGCGGCATGGTCGCGGTCGTCGAACGGCCCCGGGTGGCCGCCAAGTTCGACAGCAAGCAGGAGGCCTTCAGCTACGAGGAGTTGGACGCCGTACTCGGTGCGCATTATGCGGAACGGCCGCAGGAGGAGACGTTCGCGGCGGCGGAGGTGCTGGGTCTGAAGCGGGCGTAGAGAGCGAACGGGAACGGCCCTGCTCCCCGAGGGGGAACAGGGCCGTCGCACCGAGTTTGTGCGTGGCGTCAGACCGCCGACTCGGTCTCCTCGACCTGCTTGCGGTGCCGGCCGGGAGGGGCCGACTCGCCGTCGTGGGCCGAGACCGGGCCCCGGTGCCTGCCGTGGCCGGTGTCCTCCTGGACGTCGGACGACGGCTGGGTCGTCGTGCTGGCGTTGCTCATCGGTACAGCTCACCCCGTCAACATGATCCTTCTAACAGCCGGGCGAGTCTAACCGGGTGACCATGGGCCGAATCCAGGCGGCCGCGCCAACCGCCACGACTTCGTTACAAGACCGTCCAATGGGGCTTGTTGCAGGGGAACGGGGCGCATCCGAGTGGGGGCCGGGGGCTCTGTGGGTGCCGCGTCAGGCAGTAGGGCCCGTGCGGCACCGTCGTGGCTGGTCGCGCCCACGCGGCGGTAGCCGCAGATCGAATCCAGCCCCCCGCCCCTTTGGGGCGCCTCCCAACAGGCAACTCCACACCGCACCGCCCCCGACGCATAAGGCATCCGCAGCACCCCTTCCCGAGTCCACCACCCCACCCCCCTCAACCACCCCTCCGGCGCCGCGAGATGACGCACATCCCGCTCCGCAGGCCGCCACACCCCCACCCAACTCCCCACCGGCCCGTCGATGCGCAGCGCCACCCCGCAGCTCTCCGGTGTCAGCACCTGACCCGGCTGGATCGCGAACGGCGTCACCGTGCACTCGGGCATGCGCAGGCACTCCGGGAAGCGCACCGGAAGGGTGCTGCCGAGGACGCCCCAGCCCAACCGTTCCTGCCCGGGCGAGGGCGCGTCCGAGCGGATCAGCAGCAGCCCGCTGTCCGGGTCGGCGAGCAGCAGCCGGTCGTCGCTGTCGTCCGCGATCTGCAGCAGCGGCGACACCTCGCCGCCCCGCCCCAGATCGACCACGACGGCCTTCGTACGGCCCCCGGACTCCGGGTCGAGCCGGTCCAGGGCCAGCATCCGCCCCTCCCGGTCCAGCCACACCCCGCCCGAGCAGCGCCCCGGGATCCGCGCGAGGCACTCCGGCCCGGAGGCGACCCCCGCCACGAGCCAGACCGCGCTGGAGCGCCGGCCCACCGCGAGGGCGTACGCCTTGGCGCCGCCCGGTGCCGGGGGCAGCATCCGCAGCCGGGTCCCCTCCTCCGGGCACTGGACCGCGCCCAGCGGCAGTTCGCCGGTGCCGGGACCGGTCGGGTACAGCAGCGAGAACACATGCCGTCCGTCGGTGGGGCGGCGGATCAGGACCCGTCCGTCGCCCATCGGCTGCACCTCGGTGCCGGGCTCCTCCGGCTGATGGGCGGGCAGTGGCACGGCGTAGGGCTCGGGGCCGTCCAGGGTCCAGCGCTCCGGGAACCAGTTCTCGCCGTCCAGGGCGAGGCGGGCGGCGTAGGAACCGTCCGCCGTGATGGCGCAGTCCGCACCAGGCGCGTCGCCGTCCTCATGCTCCGCCGCGGGCTCGATCGCACAGGCCGTCATGGTCCGGTCACCTCCGGTCACGACGCTAGTTTTCGCACGCACAGGCGTGGGACCGGTGACGTCCGCTTCACACAAAGGGATGGCCCAGGAACGATTCACCTGAGGAAACGGGGGCCGATGTGCTGAGCGGAGCAGGGGTGGCCCCGAGCGGCCGGTGGGGGCGCGATACGGCTGTTCCGTAGCCGGTACAGCCGTACGGAACGGGCAGGTAGCCTGTCCTTCGTGCCCCGTCTGTCTGAAGTCATCGCCGCGCTGGAGAACCTGTGGCCCGCCGCGCGGGCCGAGTCCTGGGACGCGGTCGGCACCGTCGTGGGCGACCCCGACCAGGAGGTCTCCCGGGTCCTCTTCGCCGTCGACCCGGTCCAGGAGATCGTGGACGAGGCGGTCAAGCTGGACGCCGACCTGCTGGTCACCCACCACCCGCTCTACCTTCGCGGTACGACGACGGTCGCGGCCTCCCACTTCAAGGGCCGGGTCGTGCACACCCTCATCAAGAACGACATCGCGCTCCACGTCGCGCACACCAACGCCGACACCGCCGACCCCGGAGTCAGCGACGCGCTCGCCGGGGCCCTGGACCTCCGTGTCGTACGCCCCCTGGTGCCGGACCCGACCGACCCGAGCGGGCGCCGGGGCCTGGGCCGTGTCTGCGAGCTCGACCACCCCCTCACCGTCCGCGAGCTGGCCGCACGCGCCGCCGAACGCCTCCCCGCCACCGCGCAGGGCATCCGCGTCGCCGGCGACCCCGAGGCGACGGTCCGTACGATCGCGGTCAGCGGCGGCTCGGGCGACAGCCTCTTCGACGACGTACGCGCCGCCGGTGTCGACGCCTTCCTCACCGCGGACCTCCGCCACCACCCGGCGTCCGAGGCCCGCGCCCACACTCCTCTCGCGCTGCTCGACGCGGCGCACTGGGCCACCGAATGGCCCTGGTGCGAGCTGGCAGCCACCCAGCTCGACGAGATCTCCGACCGCAACGGATGGGGACTGCGCGTCCACGTCTCCGACACGGTCACCGACCCCTGGACCGCCCACGCGGCGTCCAACCAGCCCACTAGCACTACGGGAGCCCCCAACTGAACGCCGCGCCGGCCGACCAGATCCGACTCCTCGACGTCCAGGCCCTCGACGTCCGCCTCCAGCAGCTCGCGCACAAGCGGAAGTCGCTGCCCGAGCACAGCGAGATCGAGTCGCTGACCAAGGACCACACCCAGCTGCGCGACCTGCTCGTGGCCGCGCAGACCGAGGAGAGCGACTGCGCCCGCGAGCAGACCAAGGCCGAGCAGGACGTGGACCAGGTGCGCCAGCGCGCCGTCCGCGACCAGCAGCGCCTGGACTCCGGTGCCGTCACCTCCCCGAAGGACCTGGAGAACCTCCAGCACGAGATCGCCTCCCTCGCCAAGCGGCAGGGCGACCTGGAGGACGTCGTCCTGGAGGTCATGGAGCGCCGCGAGTCCGCGCAGGAGCGGGTCGCCGAGCTCACCGAGCGAGTCGGCGCCGTGCAGGGCAAGGTCGATGACGCGACCGCCCGCCGCGACGCCTCCTACGAGGAGATCGACGGCGAGGCGGCCACGGTCACCAAGGAGCGCGAGGTCGTCGCGGGCGCGGTCCCGGCCGATCTCCTCAAGCTCTACGAGAAGCTGCGCGAGCAGCAGGGCGGCATCGGCGCGGCCAAGCTGTACCAGCGCACCTGCCAGGGCTGCCGCCAGGAGCTGTCCATCACCGACATCAACGAGATCCGTTCGGCGGCGCCGGACACCGTGGTGCGGTGCGAGAACTGCCGCCGGATCCTGGTGCGTACGTCCGAGTCCGGCCTCTAGGAGCCTCAACCGTGCGGGAGTTCATCGTCGAGGCGGACGGCGGGTCACGGGGCAACCCGGGGCCCGCGGGCTACGGTTCGGTCGTCGTCGACGCGGCGACGGGCCAGACGCTGGCCGAGGCGGCCGAGTACATCGGCGTCGCCACGAACAACGTCGCCGAGTACCGGGGGCTGTTGGCGGGGCTGCGGGCGGCGCACCGGCTCGACCCGTCCGCCACGGTGCACGTCCGTATGGACTCCAAGCTGGTCATCGAGCAGATGTCGGGCCGCTGGAAGATCAAGCACCCCGATATGAAGCCCCTGGCGTTCGAGGCATCGAAGGTCTTCCCCGCGCCCCAGGTGACATACGAGTGGATCCCCCGCGAGCAGAACAAGCACGCGGACCGGCTGGCCAACGAGGCGATGGACGCCGGGAAGCGGGGGGAGCAGTGGTCGGCGGCGGATTCGATGGCCGAGGTGGAGGCAGCGGACGCGAAAGCCGAGGCTGATGTCCGTGCCGCCCGCACCGTCGCCGCCCCCTCCACCGGCTGGGGTCCCGCCGACATGGGCGCCCCCGCCACCTTCGTACTGCTGCGGCACGGCGAGACGCCCCTCACCCCCGAGAAGCGTTTCTCCGGCAGCGGAGGCACGGATCCGTCCCTCTCCGACATCGGCCGTGAGCAGGCAGAGCGGGTCGGTGCCGCCCTCGCCCGGCGCGGCACCATCCAGGCCATCGTGGCCTCGCCGCTCGCCCGCACCCGGGAGACCGCCGGTATCGTCGCCGCCCACCTCGGACTCGACGTGGCCGTCGACGACGGTCTGCGCGAGACCGACTTCGGCGCCTGGGAGGGCCTCACCTTCGGCGAGGTCCGCGAGCGCCACCCCGACGACCTCACGACCTGGCTCGCCGACCCCGAGGCCCGCCCCACCGGCGACGGCGAGAGCTTCGCGGCCACCGCCACCCGGATCGCCGCCACCCGCGACAAGCTGGTCGCGGCGTACGCGGGCCGCACGGTCCTGCTCGTCAGCCACGTCACCCCGATCAAGACGTTCGTACGCCTCGCCCTGGGCGCCCCGCCCGAGTCCCTGTTCCGCATGGAACTCTCCGCGGCCTCCCTCTCGGCGGTCGCGTACTACGCCGACGGCAACGCGAGCGTACGGCTCCTCAACGACACCTCACACCTGCGCCCGTAGCCCCGCCGCCGCCCGGGCCAGCGCCTCGATCCGCCTCCAGTCCTGCCCCGCCACCGCGTCCGCCGGAAGCATCCAACTGCCGCCCACGCAGCCGACGTTGGGCAGTGCGAGGTATTCGGGCGCCGTCGCCGGGCCGATGCCGCCCGTGGGGCAGAACCGGGCCTGCGGCAGCGGTCCGTTCAGCGACTTGAGATACGCGGTGCCGCCCGCCGCCTCGGCCGGGAAGAACTTCATCTCCCGCACCCCGCGCTCAAGCAGCGCCACCACCTCGGAGGTGGTCGACACCCCCGGCAGATACGGCACCCCGGACGCCCGCATGGCGTCCAGCAGTACGTCCGTCCAGCCGGGGCTCACCAGAAAGCGTGCCCCCGCCCTGACGGCGTCCGTCACCTGCTCCGGCGTGATCACCGTGCCCGCCCCGACCACGGCGTCCGGCACGGCGCCCGCGATCGCGCGGATCGCCTCCAGCGCGCCCGGCGTCCGCAGCGTCACCTCGATGGCGGGCAGCCCGCCCGCGACCAGGGCCCGGGCGAGCGGTACGGCGTCGGAGGGGTCGTCGACCACGACCACGGGGACGACGGGCGCGAGATCCAGGACTGAGGAGGAGGTCATGGTCTCATCCTGCCCAGGGCGAGCAGCATGCGCAAAGGTCATTGCGCATGCTGCAATCGCCTCAGTGGATCTCCGTCACCAGCACATCCAAGGTCCACGCCTTCCCTGGCTTCCCGGGCGCCGCCACCTCCACCTCGTACCCGAGATCCCGCAGCGCCTCCACCAGCTCCGCCGGTCCCTCGGGCGCGGCACCCTCTGTCAGCAGACTCCGTACGATGCGCCCCTTGGTCGCCTTGTTGAAGTGGCTGACCACCTTCCGGGTCGGCGCGTGCAGCACCCGTACCGACGCCGTCCGCCCGGCCACCTCGCCCTTCGGCTTCCACGCCGCCGCGTACGCCGACGAGCGCAGGTCCAGCACCAGCCCGTCCCCGGCTGCCTCCGGCAGCACCTGTGCCATCGGCGCCCGCCAGTGCGCCCCGAGCGCCCCGAGGCCGGGCAGCTTCACGCCCATCGAGCAGCGGTAGGAGGGGATGCGGTCGTTGACGCGCACCGCGCCCCACAGCCCCGAGAACACCAGCAGCGACCGGGTCGCCCGCCGCTTCGCCGCCGCGTCCAGCGACGCCAGGTCCAGGGCGTCGTACAGCACCCCGGTGTAGATCTCCCCGGCCGGCCGCGCCCCCGCGGTCAGCAGCCCGGCGTTCTTCGCGACCTCGCCCCGCAGCCCCTCGCTGAGCCCGAGCACGTCCCGCGCCTTGTCCTCGTCGGCTCCACACAGCTCGACCAGCTCACGCAGCACGGCCTCGCGCGCCTCGCCCAGCCCCGGCAGGGACAGCGAATCCGGCTTCAGCGGCGCACCCCGCCCGGACGAGGCCTTGCCTTCGGACGGCGGCAACAGGACAAGCACACGTACTCCTTCGCTACGAACTCCGCCACAGCGTACGGCGTGCCACCCGGCGCCCCTCGCCCTACGCTCGACTCATGCCCCGCCGCCACATCCGGGTGACCGGCGCCCCCGAGGCCCCCCTCAGGGCCGCCCTCGCCGAGCTGCGCACCGAACTCGGCGTCGCCGGGAGCTTCCCGCCCGAGGCACTGACGGAAGCCGAGCAGTCGGCGAAGGCCCCGATGCTCCCCTCGCGCGACGCGATCGACCTCCCTTTCTTCACTCTCGACCCGCCCGCCTCCACCGACCTCGACCAGGCGATGCACCTCTCCCGCCGGGGCACCGGCTACCGCGTCCGGTACGCCATCGCCGACGTCGCCGCCTTCGTCGCACCGACCGGCGCGCTCGACCGGGAGGCCCACCGGCGGGTGACCACGCTCTACTTCCCTGACCTGCGGGTCCCGCTGCACCCCGAGTCGCTCAGCGAGGGCGCGGCGAGCCTGCTCCCGGACCAGGACCGGCCCGCGGTGCTCTGGACGATCGACCTCGACGGGGACGGCCGTACCCTCGCCGTCGACGTACGCCGGGCCCTCGTCCGCAGCCGGGCCAAACTGGACTATGCGGGCTTGCAACGCCAGATCGACAACGGGACCGCCGAGGAGCCGCTGGCGCTGCTCAAGGAGATCGGCGAGCTGCGGGAGAAGCTGGAACTGGAACGCGGCGGCATCTCGCTCAGCGTGCCCGAGCAGGAGATCGTCGAGCGCGACCACACCTACGAGCTCGCCTACCGCGCCCCGCACCCCGCCGACCGCTGGAACGCCCAGATCTCCCTGCTGACCGGCATGGCCGCCGCGGAGCTGATGCTGGCCGCCGGCACCGGCATCCTGCGCACCCTCCCCGCCGCCCCCGACGGCGCCGTCGGCCGACTCCGCCGTACCGCGCACGCCCTGCGCATCGACTGGCCGCACCACGTCTCGTACGCCGAACTGGTCCGCTCCCTGGACCCGCACCGCCCGCACCACGCGGCCTTCCTCCAGGAGTGCACGACGCTGCTGCGCGGCGCCGGGTACACGGTCTTCCGGGACGGCGTCTTGCCCGCCCTCACCACCCACTCCGCCGTAGCGGCCCCCTACGCCCACTGCACGGCCCCCCTGCGCCGCCTCGCCGACCGGTACGCAGCCGAGATCTGCCTGGCGGCTGGCGCCGGGCGACCGGTGCCCGAGTGGGTGCTGGCCGCCCTCGACGCGCTGCCGGCCCGGATGGCCGAGGGCAGCCGACGCGCGGGCACGGTCGAGCGGGAGTGCGTCGACATCGTGGAGGCGGCGCTGCTGAAGGACCGGGTGGGGGAGGAGTTCGACGGCTGGGTGGTGGAGGTGGAGGAGCGCCGGCCGGCCGTCGGGACCGTGCAGTTGGAGTCCCCGGCGATCATCGGCCGGATCGAGGGGACGGACGCGCTTCCGCTCGGTGAGCGGCTGCGGGTCCGCCTCACCCAGTCGGATCCGGGAGCGGCGAAGGTACGTTTCGCGCCTGCCTGAGTGCCGATACGAGGCTGTCGGCGTCCTCGGCGTGGAAGCGCACGAGCCGGACGTCCCGCCGCCGGCCCAGGAAGGTGAAGTGGGCGACGGGTTCGGCGAGTTCGAGCGTGATGGTGGTCTGTGCGCCGACGGCGAGGTTGAGTTCGCCCTCGGCCCGCTCATGGGTGTGGCGTGACTCGCGGCGCACATGGGCGATCTTCTCCAGCGGTATGCGCAGATCGACGTGCGCGGCATGCCGGACGCGCAGGAAGCCGGCGCCGAGGACATGCGGCCGTACGACGGAGGCGGCGTGCATCCCGACGACCAGCACGAGGGTGTACACGTCCACCATGAACCACGCGCGCTGTACGGCGGGGTGGTTCCGCAGCAGTACGGACATGGTGATCGACTCGATGACGATCACGAACCCGAAGCCCATCATCATGGCGCCCTGCCCACGCGCGTACCCGAAGCCGGTGCCGTCACCGATCCCGTGCCGGCGCCGGGCCACCCACAGCCCGAGACTGGCGAGGACGCGCAGCTCGTGCCGCACCAGGGCGAGCATCATGGTCCGTTCCCCTCGGTCAGGTGCCGCAGCGTGCGGCGGATGGCCTCCGCCTGGGCCGGTGCGAAGTCGGCGTAGAAGGCGCGCAGGAAGCTGTTGTCGGAGTCGATGTGCAGCGGCTCCGGGAACAGGTCGCGGGGCAGACAGTCGGCGAGGGCACGGGCCGCCTCGTCCACCCGCGGGTCGTCCGGGTCGGCGTCGACGAGCTGGTCGAGCAGGGCGTAGGCGGCCACGGCCCGCTCCTGGCCACCCGGCCGGGCGAGGGCGCTCCCCAGCGCGCCCATCAGCTGCTCCCGCCCCTCGGGATCGGCCGTGGTCTCGATCAGCGCGAGCATCTCGCGGTCCTTCGCGGCCATGGGGGAGTCGGCGGCGAGATGCGCCGTGTCCTGGAACAGCGCGGCCAGCCGAGGCGACACCGGCCCTTCCGCGGGCAGCCCGCCCTCCGCCTCCAGCAGCACCCGCAGCCGCTCCCGCCGCTCCCGGATGGCGGCCTCCTGCCGGGCGAGATCCTCGTCCAGCTCGCCGAGCACCTCGACGAGATCCTTCCCGGCGTCCTCCGCCAGCACATCCCGGATCTCCGCGAGCCCCAGCCCCAGCTCGGCCAGCCGGCGGATCCGCGCCAGCACGACCGCGTGCCGCAGCGTGTAGTCCCGATAGCCGTTCGGCAGCCGCTCCGGTTCGGGCAGCAGCCCCTGATGGTGGTAGTGCCGCACCGTCCGGGTGGTGACACCCACGGCGGCGGCGAGTTCTCCGATCCGCATGGGACCAGTAGAAACGCTGACGTTACGGCAGGGTCAAGCGGACACCGCCGGGCATGGAAACGGGGCTTCGGGTGTTGAGCCCGTACGGGAAAGGGGGTGACAGGTTGCGCGAACAGGCACTGTGGACCAGGGCCCGGCTCGGCCGCGACGGACCGCCCCTCGACCTGCTGACCGCCCGCTTCGACCGGCACGTCTACGCCCCGCACGCCCATGACGAGTTCACGATCGGCGTCTGCGTCGGCGGCAGCGAGATCATCGACTACCGGGGCGGCCGTATCCGCCCCGGCCCGGGCTCCATCGTCGTACTGGCACCGGGAGAGATGCACACGGGCGCTCCGGCCGCCTCCGAGGGCTACGCCTACCGAGCCCTGTACGCCGACACATCACTCCTGACCGACGGAGCCCGCAGCACCGCCGTCCCGTATTTCCGCGACCCCCTCCTGGACGACCCGGAACTGTCCGCCGCCCTGCGCCGAGCCCACACCGAACTGGCCGCCTGCCCAGACCCCCTGGAAGCCGAGTCCCGCATCCCCTGGCTGCTGACGGCCCTGGCCCGCCGCCACTCCACGGCCCGCGCGGCCGACGACACGGTGCCCGGCGCGGACCATCTGGCACGGACGGTCCGCGACCGCCTGGCCGACGAACTCACCGCCCCACCCTCCCTCGCCTCCCTGGCCACCGAACTCGGCCTGTCCCGCTACCAGCTCCTGCGCGCCTTCCGTACGACGATGGGGATACCGCCGTACGCCTGGCTGGCCCAGCACCGGGTCACCCGGGCCCGCGCACTCCTGGAGTCCGGCCTGCGCCCGGCCGAGGTCGCCGGCCTGGTCGGCTTCGCGGACCAGGCACACCTCACCCGCTGGTTCCGCCGAGTACTGGGCGTCACCCCGGCGGCGTACCGCAACAGCGTTCAAGACACCGGACGCTGAGCGGACCGAGACTCCCCGCATGACTGCACGTGGCTGGTCCCTGTTCGCCCTGATGGGCGTGGTCTGGGGCATCCCCTACCTATTGATCAAGGTGGCGGTGGAGGAGGTCTCCCCGTCGACGGTGGTGTTCACGCGCTGCGCGCTGGCCGCCGCGCTCCTGCTCCCCTTCGCGCTACGCCAGGGCGGCCTGCCCCGGACGATACGAACGCACTGGCGCCCCCTGCTGGCCTTCGCCTGCATAGAGATCATCGGCCCCTGGTGGACCCTGACGGACGCCGAACGCCACCTCTCCAGCTCCACGGCCGGCCTGCTGATCGCGGGCGTCCCGATCGTCGGCGTCGCCCTGTCCCGCTTCTTCGGCACTCGGGAACACCTCGGCATCCGCCGCGTCATCGGCCTGGCCCTGGGCCTGGCCGGCGTGGCCACGCTCACTTTCCCGCATCTGACGACGGGCGACGCCCGCTCCCTGACAGAGGTCCTGCTGACGGTACTGGGATACGCGACGGCCCCGTTGATCGCGGCGAGATGGCTCAAGGACGTCCCGTCCCTGCACCTGACCGCGGCCTGCCTGACCCTGGCGGCCCTGGTCTACGCCCCCGCGGCGGCCCTGACCCGCCCGACGTCCCTCCCCTCCGCCGAGACCCTCGCCGCCCTGGCCGCCCTGGGCGTGATCTGCACGGCGGTCGCCTTCGTGGCCTTCCTGGAGCTGATCAAGGAGGTGGGCCCGACGCGGGCGACGGTATTCACGTACGTCAATCCGGCGGTGGCGGTGGCGGCCGGGGCGCTGTTCCTGGACGAGCCCCTGACGGCGGGGATCGCGGTGGCCTTCGCACTGATCCTGGCGGGCTCGGTACTGGCGACGGCGGCAGGTCCTGCGAAGGACGAGGGCCCGGTACCATGGTCGACACGGCAGACGAGCCGGGCGGACGGCCGCGTGGAGTCCCCCTAGGGGGCTTCCCGAGGAACGTCCGGGCTCCACAGGGCAGGGTGATGGCTAACGGCCACCCGGGGTGACCCGCGGGACAGTGCCACAGAAAGCAAACCGCCCGGTGCTTCGGCGCCGGGTAAGGGTGAAACGGTGGTGTAAGAGACCACCAGTGCCCAGGGCGACCTGGGCAGCTAGGTAAACCCCACCCGGAGCAAGGTCAAGAGGGAGCGCCTCGGCGCTCCTGCGGGGACGTTCGAGGGCTGCCCGCCCGAGTTCCCGGGTAGACCGCAGGAGGCCGGCGGCAACGCCGGTCCTAGATGGATGGCCGTCACCCCGGCTCCCGCGAGGGACCGGGGGACAGAACCCGGCGTACAGCCCGACTCGTCTGCCGCTAAGGGGCTCTGATCAGCGTTTTAGCTGGTCAGAGGCCCTTTTTCGTCGATTCAGGCCCTCGGCTAGAACCCGTTCCGTACGCGTCCAAACCGGGGTTCACGGCTACGTACGTAGCCATGAAAGTAGCCATGGGACGGGAGTCTACGAGCCTGCTTGATTCGGCCCTTCACCTGCGGCAGCACGCCGCTGTCCTGAGCCTTTGATGGGATGGAGCGTCCCGTCGGAACATCGCGCGGCGGGGCGTGATCAGGTTGTACCTCTCTGATTGCCCCGGATAGATCCTCGGTTCTGCGGGGCGCAAACGCGCCAGCGGGGCTGAGGCCGACATCGGCCTCAGCCCCGCTGAGGGTTCTGCGTTCGCGCCGGGAGAGGCGCTGAGGTCACGCCGCGACAGGCTCGGGGGACCGCGACGGCCGCGCCGTGAGGCCCGCGGCGATGGCTCCGTGCGTGTCCGCGTGGTCCCGCAGGAGGTGGCTGTACGTCCGGCGCAGCTCCTCGACGGAGTCGCCGACCCACGCCGCCACGGTGTGCTCCGGGATTCCGTTCTGAAGGCACGTGGAGATGAAGGTGTGCCGCAAGTCATGGAACGTGGGGAGCTTCCCCATCTCGTCCTTGATCCCCAGCTTCCGCAGCGTGGGCTTCCACGCGTCGTCGTTGAAGTGGTTCCGGCAGATGAGGTTGTTGCGTGCGCTCCAGAACAGGGCGCGTGCCGTGCCGCGCTTGCACTCGGCGAGCGTCTTCTTGTGCTCCCACAGGACGTTCTGGGTGACCCGCGGCGGCTGCTGCTCCATGAACTCCTCCAGGGCGTCCACCAGGTACGGCGGCATCGGGACGTCCTTGGTGTTCAGGCGCGGGCTCGTCTTGAGCCTGTCGACGAGCGTGGGGCTGTAGCGGGTCTCCTTGGTCCGGAGGATCTGCCGGCGCACGGTGAGCAGCTTGCTGTCCGTGCCGATGACGTCCTCACACACGGCCAGGGCCTCTGCTTGGCGGAGCCCGCACGCGAACCCGAGCATGGGTATGAGGCGGTACCGCTCGGGAAATTCGTCGTAGATCGCCCAGCACTCCTCCGGGCTGAAGACGTAGAAGGTCGACTCGGCGACGTAGGGCCCGTCTACCTCGTACGTGGGGTTGGACGCGATCTTTCCGTTCTGGAGGGCGTCCTTGAGGATCATCTTGAAGACCTTCCAGTGCCCCTCCGCGGTGGAGTCTGCGAGGTCCTTGTTGGCCTCCATCTCCTGTACCCACGCCTCGACTTGGGCCTTCCTGATGGTGCGAAGGCGCTTGCTTCCCCAGCGGGGGTTGAGGTGGACGCGGACGGCGGACTCGTAGCTGGCGACGCTGATCTCCTTGGCGCGCCGTCTGCCCAGCCAGTCGGCTGCCCACTGCCTGAAGGTGAGGTTCGTTTCGACGGGCTCAGGGGTTGCGCCTGGGGCCATTCCGTCGAGGATCGCTTGCGCTTGAGCCTGCGTCAGGCCGCCTGATTCGGGGATCGTCGCGCGCGTGCGGCTGCCTTCGTCGGTCGTGCGGTTGTAGGACCAGCTATGGCCGCACCCGCCCTTCTTCGGCCTGTTCTGGTCAGGGCAGTCGCACCTTTTGTAGACAGTGGGCTTGCGTGCCACGGGACGCCTTTCGTGATCACGGTTGATTCTCGGGTAACTCCCTGGCCAGGGGAGTTGGACTCTACGTAGGCGCAGCCGTGGCCGGTCAAGCCCGACGGGCGGAGGGGCGGACGAGCGGTGATGGACCTTCTATTCGCAGCAATAGCACCTACGTTGGCGCGCAGAGTTCACTCTGTGCGCGCTTCGATCCATGCCTCGAAATCGCGCTCCCGGACGCGAAGAATGCGGTCGCTGACGCGCACGATGGGGATGTCCCAGTTCCTGTAGTTGTCGAGCACCGTGCGCTTTGTTACGTCCATTCGCTCGGCAATCGTCTCGAAACTCAGCAATGCATTTGAACCACCGCGAGGCATAGCCGTCCCTGTTCGTTCGTAGGTGCCCCCGGGCGGACCGATCCGGCCGGATGGAGCCGGTTGCGTTCAGTCCGGCACCGGTAAGTACGCGGGTCGGCGAAATCTGTTACACCTCGGAGAGGCCCACCGGTGGTGCAGCGCGTTTTGGTCGCTATGGGGCGGCGGTACTGGTCGGGTCGGCCGGGTCAACGGCGAGGCTGATTAAGGCAGTTGGGTGGTGGCGGTCGTCGGGTAGTGCACCGCGAGCGCGGCGCGCTGATCGCGTGGTGCGGGCGTTGGTGGCAGGCGGCGCATGCCCGCATCACGTGGCAGCGAAGGGCGCGCGGCATCGCTGATCTGTTCGATGCGTTCCGCAGAGGATTGGTTATGCTGCCCGGGTGCCGCATCGGAACGTGATCGTCCATTGGTGGGGAGACCATGGAGGTTGCTCCGAGTGCTGCGCTGTAGCTGATGACCACAGCACCGGCTTGGGGGGATATCACGCCGTGACCGACACTTTGGAGGCCTTGGTCGCACGCGCCGTAGCAGGCGGAGACGACGGGGCTGACGCCATTGCGGCGCTGTACGACGAGCTCAATGACACCGTGTACCACTGGGTGCGGTTCTACATCCGGGACGGGCACGTCGCGGAGGACCTGTGCCAGGAAGTCTGGCTGAAGGTCGCCCAGAACATAAGCAAGTACCGCTCGGGGACGAGTCTGCTGGCCTGGCTGCGCACGATCACGAAGAACACTGCGCTCGACTACCTACGCTCGGTGCAGCGGCGCCCTTCGGAAGTGCTGTACGCCGACCACCTTGAGCTCGACCGGCCGCGCTTCGACCAGAACCCGCAGGAGCACGCGGAACGGCGCGCACTGGCCCAAGCCGTTGCCGCTCAGCTGCAAAAATTGCGCAGTGAGCAGCGGCAGGTCCTGATCCTGCGGTTCTTCGACGGGCTCACCCCGGGGCAGACTGCGCAGATCATGGGGAAGTCGGACGGCGCTGTCCGTACCCTCACGGTGCGAGCGCTGCGCAAGCTCGCCGCCGTCATGCCGACGGGCGAGTCGTCCTCCGAATTGGTCGAAGAGCTGCTGTCGGCGGCAGCGGGCAGACATAGAGTTGTCGGAACACGGGTTGATTCACGAGAGGCGAGGGCGCATGTCGCGACGCGCTGACCAGAGCGGGCGCTTGGAGGGGGCGCTGGAAGGCGGGCCCATCCCTCACGATGAGGACACCCGCCAGATGCTGGCTGCCGCGGGTGCGCTGCAGCCCGGCCACCAACGCAGCCCCTCGAGGGTGCGCGCCGCCCGAGAGGCGATGCTCCGTGAATACGCGCGTACCCAGAGCCCGCAGGAGACGCGGGAGGACGCCGGATCCGGCGACGGCTTGGACGAGCCGGAGATCCATCGTGTGGAGATGGAACTGCCCGACGGTGGTCAGCTCGTTCTCACGGACATCGAAAACATCACCCCGGAGCGGGCAGAGAAGACGGCCGACCACATCGCTCGCATCCTGAACAGCAAGGAAAGAGACCGCCAGAGTTGAGCAGCGCAATATCTGGGGGCTCCGGCGGCTGGGGGCGGCCGTGACCGAGCCGCAGCCTCGTATTCGGATCCACATCCTCAATCCCAAGGACGAGGACGAGGCTGAGCTCACCGACCTGGGCCTTGTCAACGTTGGAGGCGAGCGCCTCCTGTTCCTGAAGCCGCAGAGCTTCGACTCGGCCGTACGCCAGGTGCGTTCTGCGCTGCCGGATCTACCCTTGGAGCAGGTCGAGCGCTTGGTGCGTGAGCACCCGGAGTTCATGGACTTCGAGGAGCTGCTGGGGACGGTCAAGTCAGCTCGGCCCCTGGACATCACCCCCACGCCTGACGAGTCTTTGCAGCCCGCCCGGGTGCTCGGGCGTGCGAAGCGGTGGGTAATCGCTGCTGCGCTGGCGCCTGCGCTCGCGGGGAGTTGGGCGCTGGGCTACGTCACCGCCGACAGCCCGGCAGGAACTACCGCGAGTGCACCGGACGCGAGTCCCTCGCCCGGCTCCACCGTGCAGTCCGCAGCGAAGCCGTTCGTCGGCCCGGAGTTCATGGGCTTCTCCGATGCTGGGCAGATCGACTGCAAGCCGATCGCCACCCTCGAAGCGGAGTGCACGGACGCGGACGGCATGGTGATGTCGAGTAAGGCGGCCACCGGGCCGGACAGCACGATCTTTACCTTCTCGTACGGTTCGGAGCGCATAGGGCTGAGGATCTTCGGAGACGCGGACTATGCAGAGACGTGGGTACGGCAGGACGGTACGACCGAGCTGTACCCCAACCTCTCCCGTTCCGGCCGGTACGTGCTCTGGGGCACGGACAAGGAGCGGCTGTCGGAGTACACGGAGCTACTCAAGGCCGCGGAGGCCACCTCATCGGCGACCCCGCGCGTGATGGGCTCGTTCGCGCCGCTCCCGTCTCGTCTGGCCGCGCTCACCCTCGGCACGTTGGGGCTGGACGAGCGGGACGTGGAGGCAATCCTGTACTCACCGCAAAGCGCGTCGGTCGACGAGCCCGTTCTCCTGGCCGCGCAAGCAGTGCTTGGTGTCCAAACGACCGGACCGCGCTACACCGGCGGCGACGACATCGTGGCAATCGCCGCAGGCCTCGATCGGCCGCCCGTCGTGTCCCTGCCCGAGCACACCCCGCACATGGACCCCCCAGTGGTGCCCATCGAGGACCGGGACGCTCCTTCCGTGCCAGCCGAGAGCACCGAAGGGACCCAGCCGACTACGACGTCGCCGGCCCCTGCGGACGAGCCGGTCGCGGAAGCACCCCAGGCCGAGCAGCCGCCGGCGACACCTGCTCCGGTCGATTCAACAGAGCCGGAACAGACCACGCCTCCAGCGACGTCAACTCCCGAGCCGTCGACGCCACCGGCCTCCGATCCAGTTGAGGACACGCCCGGCGTCCCGGAGACCCCGGCTGCGGGGGAGACCCCGACCGACGAGGGCTCTGATCCGGTCGAGGAAACTCCGGCCGCCCCGGAGAGCCCGGCGCCGTCCGATGAGGGAACGGCCCCAGTCGAGGAGACTCCGGCCCCCGTGGAGCTGCCCGCAGACATCTCCGCTGCCGCCGAGGAGTCGACTTCGGCGGATTCCGCGGACCCGGGCACGGGACAGAGCGGGGACGACCTGCTGATCCTGGACTCGGCCTGGACGGTCGCGGCCGCCTGAACCAACAGAAGGGGGCCCGGACATCGGTCCGGGCCCCCTTCTACGTGCACGGGTCAGAACGGCGGTTCGTCCCCGCGCGGCGCGGCCCATGGGTCGTCGGCTGCGGGACGGCCCTGCGCTGCTGCGGCGGGGTGCTGCGCGTTGGCCCCGGTCTTGGTGACCTTCGCGGTGGCGTTGCGCAGGCTGGCGCCGACCTCCTCGACGTCCAACTCGTAGGCCGTGCGCTTCACGCCCTCGCGGTCCTCGTAGGAGCGCTGTTTGAGGCGCCCCTGAATGATGACGCGCATGCCCCGGGTCAGGGACTCGGCGACGTTCTCGGCCGCCTGTCGCCACACGGCGCAGGTCAGGAACAGGCTCTCGCCGTCCTTCCATTCGTTGGTCTGCCGGTCGAAGGTGCGGGGCGTGGAGGCGACGCGGAACTTGGCCACCGCGGCGCCGGAGGGGGTGAAGCGGAGTTCGGGGTCGTCGACCAGGTTCCCGACGACGGTGATGACAGTCTCGCCTGCCACGGACAGGGCCTTTCATGACGGAGCCGGCCCGCGCGGGTGCGGGCCGGCCGAGGGTCAGGAGAACAGGATCGTCCAGGTCTTCGGGCCGGGGATGCCGTCGGCGTCGCCCGCGAGCTCCTGGTGTGCGCGCTGGAAGTCGCGCACGTTCAGGCGGTCCGCCTCCGACCACTTCGGGCCCGGACCCGAGGTGTAGTGCTTGCCGTAGCCCTTCCGGACGAGTTGCTGCCCGAGCAGGGTGATGGACGCGTTGTTCTTGCCGGGGCCGAACTTGTCGACGCCGGGGAACGGCGGGGCGGGCTTCGCGGTGACCTTGCCGGGCAGGGTGCCCAGCAGCTCCTTGAGGGAGGTCTCGCCGGGGACGCCGTCCGCGTCCGCGCCGGTGTAGCCGAGGGACTCCTGGAAGTCCTGGTAGTTCTTGGTGTCGGCGTCCGTCCAGGTGGGGCCGGGGCCCGAGGTGTAGTGCTTGCCGAACCCCTTCTTCACCAGGGCCTGGCCGACCTTGGTGACGTGGTCGCCCTTGGCGCCGTAGCCGTAGACCAGGCCGTTGATGGTGACCTGGGCGTGGGAGACCTCGGAGCTCGAGCCGCTGCCGGGGAGGGAGCCGCCAGGGTTCGGGGCGGGCGCGTAGTCGCCTGCGGGCATGCCCGCCTTCACCCAGGCGTACAGCTTGGTGCCGGGGCAGGCGGTCGCGTACCCGTCGCGGTGACCCTTCTTGGCCAGGGTGCGGCCGGTCTTCTTGCACGCCTCCTCGTACAGCGCGCGGCACGCGGCCAGGGCCTTCGCGCTGGGTTCTTGGTCGCCGCCGATGGCGATCTGGACGCCGATGCCGCTGATGTTGTGGTTGGGGCAGTGGGCGCCCTGCAGGCCCCAGCCGCGGCCCTCGTAGATGTTGCCGGCCTGGTCGACGACGAAGTTGTAGCCGACGCCGCTCCAGTCGTTGCCCAGGTGTTCCGCCTCGATGGCGCGCATGATCGCGTAGCCGGTGCGGGTGATGTGTGCCCCGCCGTCGTAGTGCACGAAGAACTCGGTGCGCTTGCTCAGGGAGACGGATGCCGGGGTGCCGTTCCAGGGCTTCGCGCCCCAGGTGGCGCGGGAAATGATCGTGGTCATGGGGGTGGTGCCCTCCGCTTCGGGTGATCAGTGGAGGGCACCGTGCAGGGCGTGGGTGGTTAACGTCGCGTGCTGCCCTGCGGCCTACTCGTCGAGGACCTCGGCGTCCATGACGCTGCCGTCCTCGAGCTCCGGCGGGTACTCGACTGAGAACAGGCTGCGGTCCAGGCGCTCGGCGAGCGCGGCCAGGTCGACGGCCTGGGCGTCCGGGTCGGCCGCGATGTCGCCCAGGCCGGTGATCTCGACGGCGACGATCGCGTCCTTGCCGTAGTGCTCGCGGTGCTGTCGCTCGAGGTACCAGGCATCGGCGCGCCAGTCGGGCGACGTGCGGTCCTCCACGGTCTCTTCGACGATGTCGCCCGTCACGGAGTCCCGGAACCGTCGGGTGGTGACCTTGGTGACGATGCCGCCGTCGGCGACCCGGCGGATGTTCATCATGGCGCGCGCGGCCGCCGTGGCGCGGGCCGTGCGGACCTTCTCGTACAGGGCCGCGTACTCCTCCTCGTCCGGGTTCGGCTTCTCGCCTGCCTCGCGGGCCTCGATCTCGGCGCGGCCGCGGGCCATCCACGCCAGGAAGCTCGAGCGGGAGACCCCGGCCATCTCGGCGGCCAGCTCGACAGCAACGCCCGTGCGCGACGCGCCGACGAGGCGCGCCTCGACCTCGTCGGAGAGCAGGCGCGGGCGACCGCTGTGGCCTTGTGGCCGGCGTGCCTTGCGTCGGGTGGACATGGTGTTCCTCGGAGAGAGGGTCAGCGACTGGACGTGAACATGTGCCCGCAGGCCGGGCAGGTCGTGTGCGGGGCACGGCCCTCGTCGTCGGGACTGAGTTCGTCGCCGCGCTCTCCGTCGTCGGGCAGGTGCACCAGGGGCGTCTCGTCCTCGCGGCCGCCGCCGGGCAGGGTCTCGGGGTCGACCTGGCCGAGCATCTTGTCGATCTCTTCGTGGGGGATGGCCAGGGAGTCGAACAGCTCCGCCTCGTTCGTGGCCAGGTCCTCAAGGACCTCGGCGAGTTCGCGCGGATCCCATCCGCCCTCGCCGGGGAGCCTGTTCAGCTTGATGGCCAGGGCCTCGGCTTCGGCGTCGTTCCTCGACGACCAGCCGCGCATGACGGGTACGAGCCAGCCGCCGTCCTCGTCGATGACGATGCCGCCCGGCGCGCGCATGCCGCGGGACTGCATCTCGATCAGGGACTCACGGCGGCCGTGGCCGTGGAGGGTCTGCTGGGTGCGCTCGTCGACGACCGGGATCTCCACCAGGCCGTGCATGTCGATCGACGCGATGATGAGTTCGAGTTCGTGCCGCTTGGGGTTACGGGCCGCCGGTGTCAGGTCGGTGAGTGGCACGTAGGTGATGAAGCGCGGGGGGCTGGCGATCGTCTCGGTCACGGCTGGTGCGGTCCTCTCCCATGCGTTGGTGTCCGGCAGCGGGGAAGAGCTGCGAGCCCGCGGACTTCAACCGCGGCGCCCCGCCTCGCAAGCAGGGCGATGCCGTCATGGCCGACCCTCACCCGCCGCCGGGCCGGTTCCGCCCTCGTTCCGGATGGGGCGAAGCCGGAGCCCTGCCGCTTTCGGTGACGTCGCCGAATGCCGCAGAGCCGCAAGGAAGGTAGGAGGGCGCACCGTTAACGTCGCGTCCTACCCAAGTGATTTGCCTGGGTGTACTATTCGGATCGGCTGGGAGAGCAACCCAGCTACCCGGGCCTAGGTGTAACAAGAATCGGCTGGCGACGTACCTCCATGCGACGTCCCGAGACGCCCCGCCCGGGAGAACCAACACCCTGGGCTACGGCGTCCGGGGGCAGAGAGGAACACTCAGATGTCGAACGACGTCGCCGACGACGCGCAGGCAGAGGAGACCATCGAGCTCCCTCTGACGGCTCTCGGGCTGATCGGGGCCCTTGCCCGCGCCATGGAAGAACATCAGACGGGCGTCATCAAGCCGAAGAAGGACGCCCCGAAGGTGCCGCTCATCAAGGGCTTCGACGAGGAGAAGCGGACTGACCTCGTGGTGGAGATTGGCGGCCAGGAGGTAGGCCGCTACAAGGTCAACCTCACGAGGGACCGGTTCGCGGTCGCCGACGAAGCTGCCTTCGACGCCTTCGCGGACAGCCGGGACGAGATCGACATTGTCATCGTCCGGAAGAAGTCGTGGGAGGACGCGGTCCTCAAGTATGCCGAGATGAACCCGGAGACGGGCACCATCTTTGACTCGCGGAACGGCGAGGAGATTCCGGGACTCAAGTTCGTGCCGGGTGGGCAGCCCACCGGCTCCGTCACCTGGACCTGGAAGAAGCGGAACGGTCAGCCGGTCGGTAAGAGCGTGCTATTGGCGGCGTATCGGCGCGGTGATCTCAACGAACTACTGCGGAAGACACCGGAGTTGCTGCCCACGCGACAGCCCGGTGCGAGCGACGAGTGACGACGGCCGTCCGGGTCCGGCCATCTGCGGCCGGACCCTGCTTCCCAGGGACCAAGACCATGACCACCACCGCGCCTTCCCGTGCTCAGAAGTTCTCCGACCGCGCGCACCGCGTCCTCTTCGAACTCGCCCTGCATCCCGACGGTGAGTGGGTCGACGTGACGTCCATCTACACCAGCCTCGGATTGAATTCCCATGAAGTGCGCGGCGCCCTTACCGAACTGCGCACCGCGGGCATGACGGAGAGGAAGCGGCGCATGGCCCGCAGCCGGACCACCGGCCGCCGGACGCACCGCACCTACTTCCGGCTGACCGACGACAGCACCAGCGAGGCCGCCGAATGAGCCGCTTGCCCAGTCCCACGGCGGTCCGTCACAACCGGCGTCGCCCCTACTACGTCCATGTGGAGTCGACGACCGTCCGCAACACGCGCCTGAGCTACCGCGCGCTCGGGCTACTGACCTACCTTCTTGATCAGAAGGAGGGGTGGCAGGTCCGGTCCGACCAACTCTCCAAGGGCGAGGGGCGCGAGGGGCGTGAAGCGATACGGACCTCGCTGCGCCTGCTTGCCGCTGAGGGCCACTACCGCCTCGAGCGGCGCCGACTGCTCAACGGCAAGGTCGTCATGGGCACGGCGGTGTCTGAGTTTCCCGTGGACCAGTGGATCAATGATCACGAGATATTCAGCACCCAGAAGGATCCGGCCGTCCCGGTGGTCGAGCAGGAGGACGGCACGTTCTTCGTCGAGTACCCCGACGGCAGCCGCGGCAGCGACGGGTTCGAGACCGAACTCTACGACGAGGAACCCCCGGACGACCCGGAGTTCGAGCCGGAGGAGAAGCTCACAGTCGACGAGGTGCCCGCGGCCGTGCAGCCGGAGAAGCCTGCCCGTACCCGCAAACCCCGCAAGACCCCCGAGGAGAAGGTGGCCGAGGCGGAGGAGAAGGAGACCACCGCCGACGAGAGAGCCAAGGAGAAGGCCGCTCTCGACGACGGAGCGACGGCCGGGGCGCAATGGTGGTGGGGAACCCCGGAGAAGGACGGGCAGCCGGCCAAGAAGGGCCGCGTGTACGAGCTGATCGACGAGGAGAAGATCCCGCGGTTCGTCGGCAACAAGGGCCGCGCCTACCACGGCGTCAGGACCCTGGTCCGCAACGCTCTCATGGCGGGATACGACCGGGGCACGATCGCTACCGCCCTCGAGACCACGAAACGGGCGTTCCCGAGTCAGCAGCAGTTCGAGGACGCGTGCGCCATGGCGGCAGGCGTCCACATCGACCGGCCCAGGTTCAACGGCACCCGCGGCGTGCCGTACAACGACGCGAACACCTGGGGCGACGACACGAACCCGTCATCCGCCACGCCCAGCAGCACCAACGACTCTGACGACGCCACCTTCGGCGTCCTCGTACGACCGTAAGGAGCGCCACGATGTCGGTCACCGCGGATACCCCGACGACCGCGCCGGCCCGCGGCATGAACGCGCTCGGCGACCTGAGCGCCCACCTCTTGAGCGTGCTGAAGAACAACGGCGCGGACATGTCCCAACTCGGCGTGCCGCCCCAGCCGGAACCGGAAGACGGACTATGGGAGGACGTGTCCGTGCCGCAGGCCCGCGCGCGACAGAGCATGTGGCGCAACAGCATCATCGACGCCGCCCACGATGACTATGTGCCATTCCGCTTCGATCACCTTGATGAGGCGCAGAAGCCGAAAACGCTGCAGAGCTGGCTTGACTCCCTGATCGAGGCGAAGAAGCTGGACGCCCGGCCGGAGATCCTGAACATGATCCTCCCGGGGAACATCGGCAGCGGGAAGACCGCTGCGGCGATCTCACTGGGGAACGAGGCCGCGGAGCGGGGGCTATGGACCCTGTTCGTGAAGCACGCAACATACCTGACGTGGCGTCGCCCGGACTCGGCGCCGCACAACATGAAGGCCTGGGAGGTCCGGAAGAGGTTCGTCGAGTGCGACCTGCTGGTCCTCGACGAGCTGTGCGGCGAAATGGACGTGACAGCCACCGAGTTCGCTCGGAAGGAGACCATCGACCTGATCGACGCCCGGATCGCGGCCGGACGACCCACGGCATACACCACGAACCTGCGCAGCCGCAGGCAGCCGGGGAGTCAGGCAATGGGCGTGGTGGACATCCTGGGGGAGCGATTGCTGTCCCGGCTCGAGTCCTCGGCACACCTGGCGAAGATCGTCGGTCCGGACAGGCGGAAGCCGACGCAGCCACTGGACTGGTGACTAGGGGGACGAATGACCCTGCATGTCCTGGTTGCTGACGGGGCGTGAGTTGTCAACAGCGGCGCAAGAGGCGAAAGACGCTATATCGTTTAATCGACCCGGAAGGCTATGAGCATACGCCGACCGGGGGAACCCGAACGAGAGGAAAGGTGTCTTGAAACGTCTGTCCCCCGGATCCGACACGGACGAGAAGCTGAAGGCTCTCGACGAGTCCGGAATACCGCCGCTCAGCCGTCGGGAGCGCTTCGGTGCCGGCCTGACCGCGCTGGGTGGGGCTGCCGTCGGAGGCCTCGGCTTCTACGCCTCGTTCGACGCCGTGTCCAAGGCGGCCGCGTCCTGGGGCTTCACCGAACCGTGGGTCCTGCCCACCGCCATCGACTCGGCCATCCCCGTCTTTACCGGGGCGTACCTCTATCTCATCCGCATGGACATGCCGCTGTGGTGGGCGCGGCTCGTCCCCTGGGCCCTGAGCCTGATCACCTGCGCGCTGAACGTGGCGTCCGGCAACTCCTTGTGGTCCAGGGTCTCCCACGGTGCCATGTCCCTGCTCTGGGTCGCCGTCTCCGAGATCGCCGCGCACATCTACGCCGTCCGGATCGGCGCGGCCACTGGGCGCGGTCGCCGGATGGAAAAGGTTCGGTGGGCCCGCTGGATGCTCTCCCCGCTGCCCACCTTCCTGCTCTGGCGCCGTATGCAGTTGTGGGAGGAAAGGTCGTACGAAACGGCCCTCCTGCTTGAGCAGGAGCGAATCGTCTACCAGGCGCAGCTCCATGGCCGGTTCGGGCGGGCGTGGCGCAGGAAGGCACCTGTGGCGTCGCTGCTGCCGCTGCGACTCGTCGGCGCCGGCGTCCCGCTCGCCGAGACGGCCCCCGCTGGTCTGCGTGCGGCGGGCATCGAGCCCACGGGCGTCTTCGCCCCGGCACCTAAGCCGCCCGTGCCTCCGTCCCCGGCGTTGACCGCCGTGCCCGCCCCGGTAACGCCCCCGACTTCGTCCGTTCTACCAGCCGTCAAAAGACCGCGCGGTGTCACGCGCGCCGTGCCTCCGCAGACGCAGGCCGGCATCCCGCAGTGGAGTACCGAGGGTGAGCTGTACGAGATCATCAAGGACGTTATCGACAACGGGCGTCGGGAGGTGTTCAACGGGCCTCTGACTGGTAGGGCAATCGGGGTGGTTCTCTGTAAGTCCCAGGGGGAAGGCCGTAAGGTCCGCGGCCGGCTCATCGAGACCTACGCCGCCACGAAGGGCATCATCATCCCGGACAAGGCCACTCTCGACGACGTCTTCGTCCTGTTCAACCAGGCGCTGACGCCGGCCAGCCCGTAAGGCATCCTGCCCCTACCCGTACCGAAGTGGCGGGCCCCTCCCTGGGGTGCCCGCCACCTGCATGATCGGATCCTTCTACATGACACCGGAGATCCTGGCCCGGATCGCCACCGCCCGTGCTGCCCGTGACCTGTCCGACCTTGCCCGGCTCCTGCTCGCGGACACAGTGACGACCACCAGCCCGACGGAGCGCATCGAGAAGGCCCGCCGCTTGCGACAGGTAGCCAATGAGGTCGTTGACCTGGTCGTGCTCGCCGAGGCCCTGGAGGGTGCGTCCTGGGAGGAGATCGCCGAAGCCCTCGGTCGACGGGACCCGGGCACCGTGGAGCGGGAGTTCGCCGAAGACGTCGCCGAGTGGAGCTCCAAGTCCGAAAAGGAACTGGAACGGGCGGCCGAGGGGCACGCCGCCCTTGACGAGTGGTACGGCCGTCACCGCGAGGACCAGGACCCGGAGCTCTCAACTCCTGTCGCGGATCTGCTGAACAGGCATTGAGCTACCCGACCAGGCGGGTAGAATAGTAAGCCGATGGCAACGGCGAGAGGTTAAGCCCTCTGCCGTTGCATCCTCCGCGGGAGAGCAACCCGGGGAACCACGAAGTGAGGGAACACCCAGATGCCTGGTACCACCACGCCTTTGCATGACCGCAGATCCCGGAAGCCGACCGGCAAACCGAGCCCGCCCATGATCCTCATTGCCGGTACGGACAAGAGCGGTCGCAGCCACGAGGCAGCAGCGGGCACGGCATCCGATCTGGTCGGCATGTCGTACTGGATCCAGGTGGGTGGCTCGTCCAACACCGCCGACTATTACGGCCGTATCCCCGGCGCCCGCTACGAGATCGTGGAGCACGACGGATCGCACGCGGACATCTGCGACGCGATTCGCTGGGCGTCCACCCAGCCACCGCACAACGGCAAGCGCAACATGATCGTCTTCGACGACAGCAGTGCTCTGTGGGACATGCTCAGTGACGAGGTCGCTCTGGTCTCCCGCAAGCGCGCCGAGCGCCGGGCCCAGGCCACCGGCCGTCGCACCGCCCGACTCGATGACCCCTACGTCGACGAGGACCGAGACCTGTGGGTCAACGCAAAAGACCGATGGGGCGAGGTGCTGTGGCTCCTGCGCCAGCACCCTGGCCCGGTCGTCATGGTGGCGCGCCAGGAGGTCGTCACCGCCTACGAGAACGACAAACCAACCCGGCACATCACACGCCGCCTCAAGGCCGAGAAGAACCTCTCAGCGGCCGTCGACGCAGTCGTTGAACTCCAGGGGATCGGCGAAGGCTACGTCACGGGCGTGCACACCATGGAGTACACGCTGGAGGCGGGCCGACAGTACCGGTTCGCCGGGATCGACCACCTGCTGAGGAAGATGGGCTACGAGAATTCCGCCCCCACTCGCCAATCGACTGAGTCGCGGCCGTGGGCGTACCTCAACGAACAGCGCCTCCAGCAGCAGCCAGCCCCGCCCGCTCCCGCGCAGCAGCCTGGCTTGACGGGACCACAAGCCGTGGCGCTGATCCACCAGGCCCTCACCAGCAAGGGCGACCCCGAAGCGTGCCTGCACGACGTCCGCGAATACTGGGGCAAGCGCACTCTGGCGCAAGTCCGCACCACGACCAAGTTGTGGGGCGAAATGGACGCGGACGCCCTGATCACCAGGTCCCTGGAGTACGTCAAGGAAGAGGCCAGTAAGCGCAAGCAGGCCGAAGGGAGCGCGTCTGAGCAGACCGGCCCGAGCCCTGCCCCGTCGGCCGAACCCGAGCACCAGGACCAAGCACGTGGGCACCAGGAGAACGAAGAACCGGACCCTTCACTCGAAGACAGCGATACAACGGTGTCCTTGGAACCTCCTGAAGAAGCGGAAGTCGAACCGCCCCCGCCACCGGACCCGGAGGCCGAGGATCCGCCGCCGGGCGAATCTCCGGAGGACACCAGCGCCGCCGAGGAGCCGCAGGACGTCCCCGCTGCCCCCCGGCCCACGGCCCGGAAGATCCGCAAGAGGCCGAACGAGGACCGTGCGCTCAAGGCACTCAACGCCGAGGCTGACGTCCAGGCCCGGATCAGGATGATGACTGTGGGTGAGCACCTTGGGCCGATCTCCGAGGAGGGCGACCCGCCCATGACCGTTCTCCGGGACTACCTCCAGAAGCACCGGCCCGCGATCATCGCCCAGCTCGAGCAGGAGGGGCAGACGGAGCTCGCCGCGTACTACCGGGACGTGACCGTCGACCCGCAGATTCAGCAGCGGTTCGCCTCGTACTTCGCGGGCGTGCCCGCGGGGCAGTGAAGTGACGTGAGTCGATGCGCGCCCGGCCCGGTCGGGCGCGCTCCGCCGGCGTGCTGCGCCCATCTCGATCTCATCGCCTCACGTCACCTCAGCCCAGCGCGCTCGCGCGCCTCACCGTCTCTGCAGGCGCGCCCAGGTGATCGCGCGCGCCGATCCCCGGCGCGTTCCGACTGCGCCGACCCGCACCCGCGCCGTCCTGGCGCGCGGATCCACGCGCGCTCAGGCGCGCTTCGAAACCGGGCGCGCCCACCGTGACCGCGCCCCGCGCCGACCCGAGCGCGCTTCCGCGCGCGCCCAGGCGGGCCCATTGGGCAGGTACGCGCCCCACCCGCGCCGCGCGGCGCGCGCCTGCGGAAGATCGCGCCCGCCCGGATCGGCCGGACCGCGCGCCCGCGCCGAGCCCTCCGCGTGAAGGCGCGCACTATGCAGCGCGCCATGGCGCGCGCCTTTGACCTGCCCATTTCCGGAGCGCTGCCCGTCCGGCCCCCGCGTGTCACGGTGAGCGCGGCCTCCTGGACCTCGTCGACTACGCGCGCGGCCCTGGTGGCGCGCCCAGCGGCGAGGTGATCGCTTCTCGAGTGCGCGCGCCCTGCGGCGCGGATGGCCGCGCGGATGCGCGCCGGTCGGGTGGCCGCGCGCCGAGGACCGCGCCCGTCCCGCGCGGCCGCGCCTCGAGCGCGCCCCGGACATGACGAAGGGCGCGCCATCGGGCGCGCCCTCGAGTCATGGACGATCAGTCGGTTGCGCGCCTACTGCGGGCCCTGCCTGGCCGCGCGCCGGAGGGCGCGCCGCTGCCTCCGTGCCTCGGCAGCTCGCTCGAGCTCCCCTCCGCGCTCCTGCCGCAGTAGCTTCATCAGCTCCTCGGGGTGTCGCTCGCCGAGGAGATTGAGCGCCTGCAGCCGGACGTTCGGCTCGCTTGGCATCCGCCCCTCGCGCGCCTCCCTGTACTGCACGCCGTAGCGCAAGAAACGGGCCTCCGACTCCACCCGGCGGCGGAAGCCGTCGATGCGTCGTTCCTGCGCGTTGCCGCTTTCGCCGGGGGGCGGCTCGGGCATGAAGCGGGCCGGCTCCTCGAGCATTTGGCGACAGATGCCCGCAGCCCTTACGGCTACTCTCGGTGAGCGGAAGGCGAGTGCTTCGACCCAGGGAGACGTTGGCGCGGGGACGGGCTCGTCGAGGATGAACCCCGTCCACCGGTCGACGAAGGAGTCGTCGTCGAGGGCCGCCAACTCCTTCGCATGCTCGTGGGCTAGATCGTCGACGACGTCCTCGACCGGGCGCATCGCGGTCTTGATCGTCTCCTGCCACGGCGCGATGCGGGCCTTCTGCCGCTTTTTACTCTCCCCCTCCTGGATGGGGTTGAAGAACTTCGCTCGGCGAACGGCCGTCTTGAGCGCCTCGAGCGTGCGGGGGGCGAGGCGGGGATCGTGGAGAGCTGGACCCTGGACCTCTCTGGGTGCGCGCTTGTCGGTCCCGCCCATGACGTACTCGACGACCATGCCCATGAACGCGTCTTCGCTCATCTGGGACAGGCGCTTGATCTCGGCCGCGATGCGCTGCGCATCAGCCATAGCTGTGTTCCTCCACTTTGGGTGTGACCCGTGCTCTCGGGCCGTTGTTCGGACGGTGTCCGCTGGCATAGAGCGAGGTGGCCGCACTGGGCGCGACGCGGAGATGCGTGTGCCGGATCCTCGCAGGAGCAACCACTCCCCGGCCCCGAGTGCTCTACACGCACCCGGTTACTCGATCCGAATTGGCCAGGTAACCAACGGGCGGGAGGAACACCCCAGCTCTCACGAGCAGAAGTGGTCTTGCGCCACTGAACCCTGAACCTGAATCTCGAACGCATTCTTCGCGGCAGCGGTACGGCCACCTCGTTCCAGATGGTACCCGCCGGCCAAGGGCCGGACGTGCCTCATGATCCTTATTCGGCCTGCTGAGACGCCTTCCTGCTGGTGACGGCCTCGATGATCGGCGCGAGCTTGCTGGGCTTCCACACGAGGTCGTAGCTCGTCTGGGAGGCCGCGAGCACGCCGAGGACGGTGACCGTGGTCAGCTTGCCGTGCTGGAACTGGTCCCAGCCGCCGTCCCCCGCCACGGCGACGATGCCGGCGACGAGCGCGGCCACGACCGCGACGACCTTCTTGTACCTCGCCGACCAGGCGGGGCGCTGCACGACTGCGGTGAGCAGCGGGAGCACAGCGCCGACCTGGACGCCGGTGGACAGGGATTCGAGTGTTGCTGACATGGGGTTGCCCTTCATGCGGGGTTTGCGTGATGGGCGGACTGTGCGTGTGGCCGACGCCTTACGTCGCGTCGTCGCCCAGGTCCTCGGCGATCTCCCGTGGCGGGGCCGGGGCGGGGCGCTCGTAGAGCTTGACGACCAGGGCGCGGAGCTGGTGGATGTAGTCGACGGCCGCGGCCTTCCAGCGCCTCCACTGCCTCTGTTCTTCCTCCAGGCGCTCGACGCGGTTCTCAAGCGTGGTCACCCGCTCCAGCGTCTTAGCGTTCGTCTCGCGCTGCTGCTCGAGGAGCTGGGTGAAACCGTTCGTCACCGTCTGTACGGACGTCACGAACGTGGTGGCCTCCGCCGTCTCCGCTTCGGTCTCGGTACGGCGGTTGTTCTGGCGGTACACCATCCAGGCCCCGCCCAGCACGCCCGTCATGCCGAACAGTGGGCTGAGGACAGGCGCCAGAGAGATGAGCCACTGCATGAGCGCTTCCTCGGTCATCGGTCGTCAGGTTGGGGTACGCGGGAGCCGAGGCCTGAGTAGGCATGCGGCTCCCCTCGTTCCGAACAGTGCACGGCCGCTGCGCTTGTGTCCTGGACGCGGTAACTGCCCCTACCGTCCTACTGGGTTGCAGACTCCTCGTACGGCACGAGATCCGTGATCGGCTGGCCGCACGGCATGCACATCCCCCGGTAGATGGGGGGCTCGGCGTTGGCGTAGTAGGTGCCGACGCACGGTTCTCCCTCGGCCGGGCAACCAGCGGTGTGGCAGGTCGCCACCATGATCGCGGCCTCGGGTTCCACTTCGTCGTCCAGTGCTGCCATTGGCTAGTCCTCTCCGATGATCATCCAGTTGACGACGGTGTTCGTGGTGTTGGTGCGAGTCACCCAGATCGTGAGTCCCGAGGACGACACCGAGGACACGCCGACGCCGGTCACCTGCGTGCCGGGCACGGTGGTGTTGACCGTGGCGAACGCGCGGAAGTTCGTGCCCTTGATGTTGCCTCCGGACAGGGTGACCGAGGTGGGGATGTTCGCCACGGGGTTGATCGTGACTTGCCCGAGGCTGATGTTGTCCGCGCGGAAGACCCCGGCCGCGCGGATGCTTGCGCCGGTGATGGTGGCCGCGCCGGTGCTGCCGGCGCTCAGACTGGCCGTGTCCTTGCTGAGGTACAGGCGGCCACCCACGGGGGAACCATTCGACGCGACGACCCTCTCGGCCGTGTAGAAGTCGTTCCCGAAGAACGTCCGCCATCTGTAGATGGTGCCCGCATCGTTGAACGTGCCGCTGTTGACGCCGATATTGGCATCCGCGGCAGAGGAGCCGGAGACGTTGATGAACGCCTTGTTCGTACCGTCGTCGGACGTCCAGTAGATGAACGGGTAGGCGTCGTTCGGTTCAATGCCGATCTTGTTCCCGCCCGTGCCATAGCCGGTGAGGTTCGAGGCGTTCATCACGACGCGCGGGCCGGAGGCTGCAGTCTGAATCGTCGCGCCGGTGATCGTCTTTCCGTTGATCGCGTTGGCGTCGAGCTTCTCGGCCGTGATCGCACCGGCGGCGATGTGCGTGGCGTCGATTACCCCTGCTGCAATCTTGGTCGCGGTGATGGCGTTCGCAGCGATCTTGTCCGCCGTCACGGCCAGGGCGTCGAGCTTGTCCGTGGTGACCGCCAGGGCGGCGATCTTCTCGGCGGTCACTGCGAGCGCGGTCAGCTTGTCGGTGGTGACGGCCCCGGCGAGGAGTTTGGGTGTGGTGATCGCCCCGTCGGCGATCTGCACCCCGGCTATGACGGGGCGTACGGCAGCGTTGTCGAACCGCACGGCGCCGACCGACGCCTGGAAGGACTCAGTCCAGATGGACGCCTGCACGGTGTTGGCGGGCGCGGTGACTGTGTTGGTGATGCGGTTCCAGGTGCTTCCTCCGATCACGGGCGTGGACGCCTGAGCGACGCCCCAGCCGAGGGTGGCGCCGGCGGAGTCCTCCCACCGGGCGTAGAACTTCACGATGGCGGTGGCGGTGTAGTCGCTGGAGGTCAGGTAGTCGAAAGCCAGATAGAGCTGGTCGCCGGCCAGGATCGGAATGGTGGTGATCTTCAGGGAGCGTGTTGTCTCTGATGCGGCGGCCGCGTTGAGTTTCAGGGACTTGGCGGACCCATTGCCCGTGGTGTCGATCGAGAAGTTCGCGTTCCCAGACACCAAGTTCGTGCTGTAGGCGCCCTCGAAGGAGGGATCGGGCAAGATATTGGAGCCGCCAACGACGGTCAGCTTCTCCGTCGTAATGGCTCCGGCCGCGATCTCGGCAGCGGTCACCGAGTTGGCCGCGATCTCCCGGCCTGTGACTGCGTCCGCAGCGATCTTCCCTGCAATCACTGCGTCCGCCGCAATCGCCGCCGCGGTGACGGAACCCGTGACCAGGTTCGTGGAGTTGACGACACCGGTGCGCAGGGACTCGATGACGAAGGCGTCGACCTCCATCACGGCAGCCGTGGACCGGCCGAAGTTGAGCCAGGCCGTTGGCCGCAGGAACCGCACGTTCGCGTGTGTGCTGCCGGGCAGCCGAGGGTCGGTGTTCGGCCCGGCCGGGGCTGTGGCACCTACGACGGCGTGCCCCTGGATATAGCCGACGTACACCTTCCAGCCGTCGCTGACGCTGAGTGTGCCGCCGTTGCTGGCGCAGTAGTGCTGTGTCGTTGTGGCTGCGGCACCGGCTCGGTTGACGAGTGTCACGCCGTCCTCGGCAACTCCGACCACGCCGAGGTACACCGTGGCCGGGCCGGCACTGTCCTGTGCGGTTGCCCGTACACGGATCATGACCCGGTACAGGGTGTCCGCGTCCTGAGAGACCAAAGCTCCACCCGCGAGGTGCACATCGCCGGTTGCGGTGAGCAGCCCTCCGCCTGAGGGGGTTCCGGTGGGGTCCAGGGCGATCTGCCAGGTGGCACCGCCAGCGCTGGAAAGCTGTTGCCAAGCGGCGGGGTCACGGAATAGGTCGACGTACCGCTGGGTGGCGCTGTCGCCAAGTGGCCCACCGAGCGCGTTCAGCGTGACCGCGCCCGCGGCGAGCGCAGCCTGGGTGACGGAGTTCGCGGCCAGCTTCTCGGCGAGGACCGCGCCGTCGGCGAGCGCGGTGGTGCCAACAGCTCCCAGAGCGATCTTCGCGGCGGTCACGGCGCCCTGGGCGAGCTTGACCTCGGTCACGATGCCGTCGACCAGGTCTTGGGGCACGGCCTGCCGGGGCTGGCCTTGTACGGCAACCGATGGGGGGCCGGTGAGGGAGCCGGTGTTCTGGCCGACCAGGCGTACCCACACGGTGCTGTAGCCCTCGATGGCGATCGTCACCGTGCCACCGAGCGGGGCTGTGATGGTGGCGACATGCGTGGTCAGGTCTGGCGTGAACTCCGCGGTCGTGCCGACGTGGACTTGGACGAGGGAGAAGTCCGTGGGGGTGGTGTAGGCGTCATCCCATAGCCCGTCCCAGCCGACGAGGAGGCCGGCGAGTACGGCCTCGACAGTCGGGGCGGTCGGCGTCGGGGGCGGGGTGGTGTTAACCGGGACCAGAGCGACACCGCCATCGGGCTGCACGCCGACGCTGCCCTTGAGGACGCCCTCGTCGTCGTAGATGTCGAGGGAGCCGCCCTCGATGCTCGTGTAACTGGCCTGGGTGGTCCGCTCCAGCGCCTTTAGGCGCCGGTCGTAGTCATCGAGCAACTGCGCCAGGCGCTTCGCATCGGTCTGATCGTCGAGGAAGTTCGCCATGGCCGCGGATGGTGAACGGCGGCCATGACTAACGTCGCGTGCTCAGTAGTGGAAGGAGTCCGAGCGCCTCAAGGTGAGGGTGCAGCGGCCGTCCGCGCTGATCTCGTCGCCGATGATGCGGTGCCACACGTCGACGTCGCCGACCCATGGGACGTGCACCTGGACGCGGATGTCGTCGCCCAGGGACCACGAGCCGAAGCGGGCGTTCGGGTGGTTCCAAATCTGGATGGCGGGGATCTGCAGGTTCGCGGTCCGGCCGGCGAGCTCCTTCTCCCCGCGGGTGCGCAGCGATTTGTCGGACGCCAGGGTCTTGTCGGTGACCGTGGCTACCCGGCGCAGGCGCCCGTCCGTCCTCGGGCGGTAGACCTGCGCCCGCTTCATCTTCTTGCCCTCGCCCTTGCCCAGGACGATGGCTTCGTTGGCGTAGTCGTCGCCCATCCCCTCGGGCTTGGCGATGGCGGCGATGTTCTCGCCGTCCATGAACCGCAAGTCGGTGCGCTTGCGGCCGAGGCGGGGCTTCCCCAGCCGGATGCGGTGGGTGATGGTGTTGCTCGTCGAGTTCGCCCACTCGTGGGTCTCGATCCAGTCGAACGGGGTCTGCGCAGTCAGGTTGTCGAGGACCTGGCCACAGTCGGGGTTGTCCCACCAGGCGAGTTCCCACGGGTCTTCGCCGTCAGAGGTGCCGAGCAGCTCGCCGAGGTCGTGGCTGTCGATGACGAGGCCGATGTCGCCGCCGGGTTTGCTCTGGACGTGGTTCCAGACGTGCCGGAAGCCGTCGAACATGTCGATCCGGGGCCCGCCGTACGGCTTTGGCGGGGGTGGGACCTTCTTCTTGCCCTTCTGCCCGTCGACCCAGCCGTCGTGATTCTTGTCCTTGCCTGCGTACGGATCCTTGGGGGTGATCTTCTTCCCCGAGATGATGTAGCTCTCGTACGGGATGCCGTGTGGGTAGCTGCTGAATCCCTCGCAGGCCACGGTGAATTGGGGCCCGTCGAACGACGTTTTCGTGACGATGCCACCCCATCGGATGTGCCCGTCGATCTCCAGATAGAGCTTGGTGCCCCACTCCTGCAGGATCGGCAGCCCGTCCGAGCCGATCATGCGTGAATACTCGGGGGTGATGGTCCCCGTCATGGCGCCCGGCCCGGAAAGATCCCGCTTGGGATTCGACGTCAGGGCAAACGGAACCTCCCAGTCGACGATGTCCTCGCTGAGGGCACGCTGAGCGATGAACCGCCACCCCTCCATCAGATCGCGTCCTCCGTCGGGTCCTCGACGAACTCGATGTCCGCGAAGACCGAGGCGCCGCCGTCTGCCTCAAGTACGCCGGTGCCAAGGCTGGTGTCCTGAGCGCCGCAGCCCTGGAGCACAAGGTCGTACACGTTGCCGCGCATGGAGGACGGGATGCTGATGTCGCCTCCGCCGATGAACGTGAACCGCTGGGCGCTGCCGACCCAGTCACAGTTGAAGTTCGTGATGGCCGTGGCTTGGGACCCCAGAACGGCCCGGAGGTGGCCGTACGAGTCCTTGGCGTTGCGCTGGTCGAGTCCTGCCCAGGTCGCAATGATCGTCGCCCTGGTGGCCCACTCGGGCACCTCGATGTCCCAGCGGGCGCCGTTGGGGAACTCCTCCCAGCTCGGGTACCTGGTGTTGCCCACTTCGTCGGGGGTTTCCCAGGTGCCTCGGAGTGCGCGAACAACCCGCCGCCGGCGGGGGTTCGCCATCTCCCGGAGGTCCTTGATCATGCTCTGGGTGATCGTGGACGTGTTCGCGGGAATGTCGATCCGGGCCAGGGTGATCGCCGAGTCCCCAGGGCGGACCTGCTTGACCCGCTTGGTGGTGTTCGGGACGCCGGAGACGATCCGAGTGAAGACGTACGGCCCGACCGCCGGGTCTGCCGGCTGATTCCACGTCTCGCCGAAGCTGTAGGGGTTCTCGATGCGAGCGATGACCAGGTCACTGCGCCCGCTGGCCCCGGTGGCGGCGACGTTCACCGTGTCGGCGCTGGGGAGCCGCGCGGCGTAAGCCTGATACGCGGCGCCCGCGGCCCGGTTGAGGATGGCGCAGGCCCCGGTTGTGACCTGGACAGAGGAGCCCGGGGTACTCAGGGCCCTCACCTGCAGATCAGAGTTGCCGATGATGCCCTCGGCACCGGCGAACGCGGCGTACGCCAGGAGCCGGGCCACCTCGGAGCTGTGCTCGGCGCCGCCTTCGGTGAACCAGGGCACGGAATCCCACGGCATGACTGTCTTCCCTCCGCTGCTGTTACTGGGGTGCGGAGGCTGGATCCAGGCAGGGCTTAACGTCGCGTCCTGCCGGGGCCCCGGTCACAAGTAGGGGTAGGCGTCGCGCCAGGCCACCGTCATGTAGGACAGGCCGGTTGTGTCCGTGCCGCGTAGGACGAAGTCATGTCGGCCGACCGGCAGGAGCATGTCCGCCAGCCGCGGTGACGACCTGGTTAGGGTCCCCGCCGCGGAGGCGCCGCTGTTGCGGAGCACAGTTCGCACCCACGGCCGAGGGTCGATGGTCACGTACTGCCCCGCGGCGAGCGTCAGGTCGGTGAACGCGGCCTTCCAGCTCCCGACCACCTCGCATGCCGGATTGCTGATCGGCCCATAGATCCGGATCACGGGCCAGGTGGGTCGCTGGCCTCCGATGACGACCTCTCCGGGGATCTTGGTTGCTCCCGCGCCGGTCATCGTCAGAGGCGTCGTCAATGGTCCTACGAGCCCGCGGTGCGGGGGCGGGTTGAGGTGGACAGGGATGGTCTGCTCGGTGTCGTCGTACGCCGTGGAGTCGACGCAGGCGAAGGTGCACGCGACGGGTGTGTAGCCCTGCCTGGTGAGCTTGGACGAGGCAGGCGCGAACTTGCGGGGGCGCCCGTAGAAGCGGCGCGGCCGGCCACCCTGCGTGGTCCGCAGCACCGCGGGCGTCGCCATCCTCTTGCGGACCGCCTTGCCGTCCCATGCCTGGCCCATCACGGAAACGGCGTCGAGGTTGGCGTCATGGCGGCCGAGCAGCGTTGGGGCATCGTCCACCGTGTCGACGCCGACCTCGAACGTGATCGTGGCCTGGCCGCGGAAGTCCTCACCGAACCGAGCCCCATCCTCGTGGGGCATGGGAGTGTCCCCGGCGTCGACGTCGGCATAGGTGATCTCGTACGGCTCCAGCAGGTAGTAGCCGGACGCGACCGTGCCGAAGGTGAAGTTCGCGCCCGGGTGAACCCCGTTGGCGCTGTAGGAGAGGTTCCATTCGCCCTCACGGAGTGGCATGCGCGCCTCCTCGTCGGATACGGCGCAGTTCGAACAGGGCGTCGTTCAGGGCGTCGCCCGGCGACATTGGCGCACCGGTCATGGTCAGGTTCAGGTCTCCGCCGACGAGCGCGCCGGCCGCGGCCGGCGCGATGCTCGACCTGGTGCGGGCAGTGGCTTGGGTCGAGGTGCGGACGGCACCGGACGCGTACTGGCGGAGGGCGCCCTGGGCGAAGTACACGACCTGGCCACCGAACATCTCCGCGACCTTCTCGAGGATTGCCTTGCTGCGCTTGCGCTTGCTGGGCGCCAAAGGGAGGTAAGCCTCCCCTTGAGTCTCCGGCTCATTCCATATGCGTATTTCACCCGGCTTTCCGATCTGTGCGATGTGCCGTTCGGCACCGGCCGTGAACGCCTTGATCCGGTTGGTGGCCGCGCGGATGCCGCCGTTGGCGTAGTGGACGATCCCGCCGTCGGCATGTGTGCGGACCACGGACGGCTTTCCGGATTCGCTGTACTGGACGGTGACATGAACGGTCCGCCCAGTGAGACCGTTGATCTTGTCCTGGATCCGCTGGACTTGGGCGAGCGGCGTGGCGTTCGGCGCGGTGATCTTTACCGTCTTGCCGCCCTTGTCGACGTTCTCGATCTTGTATCCGAGATCCTTCAACGCCTGCTGGGCGGTCTTCGTCGGGGCCTTGACGTCGATGGACTTGCCCTTGGGTAGACCCGCGACCTTGTCCTGCACGCTCTTGAGGTCGCCGGCTGCCTTCTGGATGATCGCCTGGACGGTGACCTTCTTCTTGTCCGGCGCGTTGGCGATGTCCTCGGCCAGGGCGGCGATGTTCACCCGCGCGCCGCCGGTCGGAGCGGTGACCGTGACCTTCTTGCTCCCGGGGACGCGCTGCACGGTGAAGCCGAGGGCCTCGAGCTGCTGACGGGCCGCCGTGGTAGGAGCCGTGATCGTGATCGACTTGCCCGGCTTGATGCTCTCGAGTTTGCTGCGCAGGCTGAGGATCTCGGCCGTCGCCTCTGGGATGCCCTGGGCGGTGACGAGGGTGGTGATGGTGTCCGGGACGAACCCCATCTGATCGGCGAGAGCCTTGGCCTCCGCCTTCGGAATGCCCATGTCCGTAGCGAGTTGGATGGCCTTCGCGCGGGCCTTCTCCATCGCTTCCTGGCCCTGGTCCATCGCGTCGGACATGGGCATCAGACCCTGTTCCCCGGCTTCCTTCGCTCGGGTGGCCACGGCCAGCATGCCGTCGCGCAGTTCCGTGAGCTGGGTGTTGAGGGTCTGGCCGTTCCTCGTCGAGGTCTTGACCAGGTGGTCGTTTCCGACGAGGGCCTTGCCCCAGCCATCGGCCCGCTGGATGTTCCCCTTCATCGTGTCGTCGATCTGGAGCATCACCGCGTTGAGTTGGGCTTCTGCGTCGTGGAACGACTGCGTGTTCCCGTTGAGGGCGTCCAGTGCCCGCTTGAGGGCGTCGACCCGCTCGTCCGCGGACTTCGTCTTGTCGCCGAACGTCTGCACGGCGGCGCCGAGACGGTCGTACGCGGAGTTACCGGTGGTGCCGGAGTTGTTGATGGCGTTGGCGAGTTCCTTGTGCTTCTTCGCCGCGTCGTCGAGCTCGCCCTTCACGGTGCCGAGGGCGTCCTTCGCGCGGATCGCTGCGAGGCCCTCGTCGTCCCATCCCTTTGCCGCGCCCTGCGCAGTGGTGATCCACTTCTCGTGATCGTCGGCGGTCTGCTGGAGCTGCTTCTGCAGCTCCCCGAGGGTGGTGCCCTGCCCGAGGTAGGCGTTCGTCAGATCCCCGAGGCTGACTCCCGCCTTGCGCATCATGTCGACCAACTTGCCCTTGCCGTCGGCGAGCTCCGTGTCCTGCAGGAGCTGCGCGGCCTGAGCCCGGACGTTGGCATCGATCGCACCGCCGGAGGCGACCAGGGCGTCCGTCAGGGACTGCACCCGATCCTTGTGAGCCTGGGTGGCGCGGGCCGCCTCCTCCTGCCGGGAGGCGAGCAGGCCGAGACCGATGGTGACGCCAGCAAGCGCAATACCGAGAGGGCCGCCCAAGGCCGAGGTGATACCGCCGATCGCGCGGGAGGCGACCCGGTTGGCCGCGCCAATCCCGCGCATGGCGCCGGTGAAGCGGTTCCCTTGTGCCGCAGCACCCGAGTAGGCGAGTCCCATCCGCTGCCACATGGTGATCTGCGGGCCGATGACGCCGGGACCAAGACTGCCGCGCATCGTGGTTCCGAGCCCGCGCACGGAGGTCCCCGCGGCCGAGACGGAGGTACCGAAGCCCCGCAGCATTCCAGCGACGCCGCTGATCACCTTGAGGGCGAGCATCGTGCCCAGGAACGTGGCCAGAACGGTGTTCGCACCCGGGATGATGCCCATCAGCGTGTTGAAGACCTCCAGGAGACCGGAGAAGGCCACCAGCAGTACACCGAGCCCACTACCGGCCGCGGCCAAGTTCCCGATCGCCGTGGCGATGTTCGAGATGACGCTGATGATCGCTGGACCGACGGTCTGGCCGAGGGCATTGAAGAACGTTCCCAGCGCGGGCATCAGTTCGGTGCGGATCTGCCGTACGAGGTCGGTGATCCCGCCGTCCTTCATGGACCTGCCCAGTCCGCGCATCAGGTCGCCGAACAGCAGGTTGACCTCGTGGAAGGCGGGAGCAGCGTCTGAGAAAAACTGCTTCATCGCCTTCTGGCCGGCGCCGGAGTTGGTCCAGCGCTGGAACCGGAGCATGCTGCCCTCGAGGCCGTCGAGCAGCGCGTTGCCGGTGTCCATCGCGGCCTTGCCGACACCGCCGAGGCCCTTGATCAGGCTGACGGTGGTTCGGCCGAGCTGCGAGGCCTTGTCCCCTGCATGGTCGAGGAACTTGGCGAGGCTGCCGGTCTCCCGGCCAGCCTTCACGCTCGCGCGGAACCACTGGGTCATCCGCTCGCCGCCCTGGGCGACGCGCTCGACGAACGGGCCGCTGGCCACGAGGAAGTCCTTGGTGGCCGAACCCATGTTGGCCAGGCCGTCCGTCAGGTGCCCGATGACGGTGCGGTTCGTGGCCGCGATCGTCTTGAAGTCCTTGCGGAACGGGCCGGTCTGCATGGCCTTGGCGCCGCGCTGCGCCAGGTCGCCCATCTGCTCGGCGGAGTCGCCGAGGGCGTCCTCCAGGAGCGGGAAGACCGTTTTTGCCAGGGGCTTGATGTCGTCGGCGACCTTGGAGAAAAGCCGGTCGCTGACCGACATGCGGACCTTGCTCCACGCCCCTTGCAGGGAGCCGACGGCCTTGACCGCGTCGCGGGCCGACGGCGAGAGCTTGTCCAGTGCCGCCTTGAGCTTCTTCTGCTGCGCCTCGGTGACCTTGCCGTCCGCGGCGAGCATCTTCTGGGCGGCGCTCTGCTGCTTGAGCGCCTCCCCGAACCCGGAGAACGCGATCTTCGTACCGATCGCGGCAGTGCCCGCCGCGGCGATCAGGCCCGGGATCGCACCGAGGACACCGACGGCGGGCGCGGCCGCGGAGACGAGCGCGGTCAGACCGGCGCCGTACTGGCCGATGAGTGCGACCGCGGGCTGGAGTAGGGAGACGATGGCGCCGATGCCGAGCATCCGCAGCCTGCGGCCGCCGCCCGGCATCCGCATGTTGACGGGGACGTTGACCGGGTTGCGGTCAGCCTCGCCCTGGGCGCCGGCGATGAGTCCGCGGAGACGGGCGAGGAGACCGCCGCCGCGGCCGCTGTCGCCGTCCCCGTCTGGGCGGACGGGGATGTTCAGGTCGGTGTCGTCGATGCGGCGCCGGATGCCGTCGAGGGTGGTGCGGAACCGCTCCTCGTCGATCTCGATGCGGATCTTCGCGGTGACGCCCTTGGACGCCTCCTTGACCGCTTCCTTGAGCCGTCGTTTCAGGCCCTTGGAGTCGACCTCGACCTTGATCTTGGCGGCCAGCCCTTCGGCGGCCGTCTCGACGGCCGTGCGCAGCCGTTCAGCGAACCCCGAAAGGTCGGCGACGACCGGCACGTCGAGGCGGCCGGCCTGCAGGCCCTCAGCCACGTCGGACCATTCCTCTCTGCGTGGCGGCGGCGAGCATCTGGCGGTGGCCGCTCATGCGGGGTGCCTGCGGTTCCGGGACGGAGTGCTGCGGCCGGGGCGGTGTGCCGGGGCTGCTGCGCGTCGTGGTGCCGGAGCGCGGCGGGCGAACGATGGTGGTCGGCTCCTCACGCCGCTTGTCTGCGGCCAGGAGCCCGATCTCCTCGACAGCGAGCGCCAGGAGCTCGAGGACCTTGGTCCAGCCACCGAGTGGGGCTGAACGGACCCGGGAGTCGTCTGGCAGACCGTCGACGAGGGAGATCAGCCGGCGGAGTCCGAGGAATCCGGGTTGTCCGGGACGAAGCCAGACGCGTCGGGCGTCGATTCCGTGGTAGCGGGAGAGGTCGGCTTCGAGGTCTGAGAATCGCTCTCGGAGGAGTCGGCCGACCGAAAGAGCTTTCCCAACTCGACCCCGTAGACGCGGGCCAGGCCGGTCGTCAGCCGGACGTAGTCGGGTACGGACGGCTTCGCGTTGAGGAACTCCTGGTGCTGGTCCTCGAGGAGGATCGCGTACGTCTCACGGATCGCCTCGAGGAACTTCCGCGGCAGGCTCGGGCGGCGGAACAGGGCGTTGACGACTTCCTTGATCCCAGCGTCGCCGTCGCTGGAGTTGATGACGTCGGCCAGGAGCCCGACCAGGTCCAGCTCGTCGGACAGGATCGGGTCGAGCGCCGCCGCGGGCAACTCGGCGGGGAACACGACCTCGTGGTGGTCGGTGAGCTTGACCGGAATCCCGTGAGGGAACTGAACCTCGCGCCGTTCGGCGGTCAGGTCGATGACGTGCGACGACATGTGCGTGACCTCTTCGTGAGTGCGTAGCTGGGTGCCGGTTTCGGCAGCGCGCGGACAGTGGCAGCGCTGCGCGGCTTGTGTCGCGGCGTGCGGCCCCCCTGCCTCGTGAGGGCGGAGAGGGGCGGCCGCAGGCCTGGGTCACGCGTAGGTGAAGCCGCCGGTCTTGGTGATGCTGCCGCCCGCGGTCGTGACGACGACGTCCTTGGCTCCGCTGGTGCTGGCCGGGGTGGTGACGGTCAGCTCGGTGTCGCTCTCCACCGTCAGCTCGGTGCCGTTGGTACCGCCGAAGGACACGGTGGTCGCACTGTCGAGGTCGGTACCGACGATCGTGACGACGGTGCCTCCAGCGATCGGGCCGGTGCTCGGCGTCACGGTGCTGATGGTGGGCGCCGGGGGCTGGAACGCCGGGTCGTCCGTCAGCACGTACCAGGGATCCGTGTCGTCGCCGCCTTGGACGGCTAGGCGCAGCGGCAGCACCGATTCCTTGGTCTTGGCGAGGTCCTTGGAGACGCCTTCCATCTGCATCGTGCGGGGGATGATGTACCGGTAGTGCTTGCCGCCGTCGATGACCTCGATGCACCCGGCGATTTCAGTACGGCCCCCGATGCGGGGCGGGGCGAACTTGAAATGCTTCGGACCGCCCCCGGAAGGCGTCACGGCCGTGATTCGGCCGCCGCCGTACACCGCCCGGAAGTTCCGGCCGGACCACTGCTGCAGGTCCACCTCGACGGTCGCCGCGTCGGTCGTTTGGAAAGTTCGGGTGGGGTACGAGGACTGGGCGGAACGGACCTGTTCGAAGTTCGGCTCAGAGTTGAACTTCAGGCTGTCCTCGGTGAACAGGCCGACCGTGTACCACCCTGCGGGCATGGCCACCGTGGCGTCGGCCGGGGCGACGGTCCCGACCGGGGCCAGCCACAGGCGGCTGAGCTGAGGGATGAGAATCTCGTTGTTGTTCGTGGTCTCGCCAGCCATGGCGGGCTTCTCCTTGGTGTCCGGTACTAGGGCGCGGACACCTTGGAGAGCCGGGGTGGTTAACGTCGCGTCGTCACGGATGCAGGGTGACGGAGAGGTTCATGACCCACCTGGGTTGGCCGTCGACGAGCGGTGACCACACGAGCAGCCCGGACGGCTTGATGCCGCTGATGACCGGTCGGCCGGGAACGTGGGGTGCCTCCACGAGCTCCTGGGCGGCCGTGGCGCAGCGGAGCAGGATCCGCCGTAGTTCGGCCTTGCCCGGCCATCCGCCCGGGTCGCCGTACGCCTCGAGCGTCACCTCCGGGGCGATGGCCCAGTTCAGGTCCCGCAGGTCCCCGCCGGGGCCGTGGTCGATGCGCAGGTGCGGCCAGGGCGCCTCTTGGATTCCGGACACACGGCCCGGGCCGCCGAGCGCGTCGGCGACCTCGGGGTGTGCCTGTAGCCAGGCGAGGATCGCGGAGACCGGATCCGCGTCCGCCAGGGTGAGCTCGCTCATCAGACCTGGTTGGCGTAGCCCTGGCCGCGAAGCCGGTGGGCGTAGTCCGGGGAGACGAGGAGCTTGGCGCCCGGCGGGTAGTCGGTGCCGTCGATGGTGTGGTGGTGCGCCAGAGTGACGGCGACCGGGTCGACGCCGGCGGGCAGTGCGGGGCCGACGACGTCCGGATCCGGGGCTGCCGCCTTGCGGGTGGGGCGGGCCGGGGCGGTCTCGGTGACGGCCTCGGTGGTTTCCTCCGCCGCGGTGTCCGCAGCGGGCTTCTTGGTGGTGGAGTTCGTAGCCATGGCGCGCACTGTGCGGGCGTGGGCCGCTTGTGTCGCGCCCTCAGCGGCGAGCGGCGACGATGGCGGCCGCGCGGGACATGAAGTGTGTGCCGTCGGCGCGCAGGTTGCCCGGGTAGACGGTGCCCACCTCGGCCTCGACGACCATGGGGGCCTGGACCGAGACGGTGACCGTGACCCGCTTCCCGGCGACCACCGGCTGACCGGTGTTGATGTGCCGGGCGATGCCCTCCGGGTCCTTGTGCGCGCGGCAGCGGCAGTTTTTGAGGTTGGCGACGGCCCGGGAGCTCTCGTCGAGCGGCTCGAGCATGTACGTCGTGGGGCCTACGCCGCGGTGTTCCATATCCCACTGCATGGAGTCGATCGCGAAGCGCAGATTCCCGGGGACTTCCTGCCCGTTGGCGGCGACGTGGGTGGGGCGGACCTTGTGGTCGCCCATGGTCACCCATCGCTTGGTGGGCGGGGCCAAGAGCTTCGCCTCGATCTCGACCTGGCGGGCGATGCGCTGCACCGCGGGGGCCAGCATGCGGGCGAGCTGCGCCTCCAGGCCCTGCGCTGGGGTGAACTTCGCACTGGCCATCACGGCACCTCGGGCGGGTTGAGCGTGGCGGTGGCCTGGACGTAGTCGACATCCGGGACGCCGGGGACCGCATGCTCGCGAGTGCTCGACAACGTCCAGGACCGGCCGGTCTCGTCGGAGATGGTGTCGCCCTCCTTGACCGGCCAGGCCTGCGGATCGAGCCGTACCGACCACGAGCCGTCGGGCTGCTCGAGGACCGACCCGGGCCAGGTGCCGCGCGGGGCTGGCTTCTGGTTCGGGTTCGGCGGAACGGGCACGCCGTTAGCGTCGCGCGCCCACGGGTGGGCGAGCGCGTACACCGTGAGCATGGCGTTCGGCAGCACAACGGCCATCGTCGGCAGCTCCCTTCGTCAGCGGCGGCCGCGGGTGGAGGAGTACGGCCACGGCGGGCGTGCGGGCCGGTTGAGGGGCTGGAACAGGCGGCGCTTCCACCGCGAGAGGCTGCTGAGCTCGGGCAGGGCGCCGGCCTGGCCGGTGGTCGGTGCCGACTCGTAGGAGATCGACTGTCCCTCCGCGCTGACGGAGGACACGCGGCGGCCCTGGGAGCCGACGCCGCCGGGGCGGAGCCGCTCGGACTCCGCGGCGTGCGTGGTCACGTACCGGACGACCGGGTCGTTGGCGGCGCCGTCGAATCCGACGAGGAAGTCGACGTCGTAGGTGCCATCTCCGCGGTCGCGGTAGGCGGAGACCTGGACCAGGTCGTCGGCCTCGAACGGCCACGAGTCGGGGTCCTCGAGGTCCTCGTGGTGGCGCCAGTACGGGGTGAGGGCGGTACGGGTGACGAGCTGGGGGATGACGGGCTGGCCGAGGTAGGAGACGACGTCGGCCTGTGCCTTGCGGATGGCGGTGAGCAGGTCGTCGCGCTGCTCGGCATTGAGCGGGAGGGCAACGCCGAGTTCCTTGGCGACTGCTTCGGGGGAACTGACGAGGCCCAGCCCGAGAGGCAAGTCCAGGCGTACGGACTCGTCCTTGACGGGCTGGGCTCCCTCGCTCGGGGTGAAGGAGACGGTGGCCCAGTAGCGGCCGGGAGGCACGTCCGGCAACGTGAACCGGTAGACGCCGGCACGCAGCCGGGTGGCCGGTCCAGCGCCCGAAACGAAGGTGGTGCGATCCGGACCGTCGTAGAGGGACACGCTGGTGACCTGCCCTCCGGCCGGTTCGGGGTCGTATTGCGCCCCGCCGTACATGGGCCTGTAGTCGAACACCCCGAGCTCCTTACTTCTCGGACTGGCTGGCGAGCCGCGCGGCCTGGTCCTGCAGGCGCTCCTTGATGCGCGCGGCGACGCCCTCGGAGAGGCGGGCGCCCGCGGGCTGCAGCAGGCGGTGGACAGGGTTGCGGTGCGGCCCGAGGAACGTCTTCTCGACCAGGCGCACGGTGCACACGAGGGTGGAGCCGTATGGGGTGAGAGGGACGAACACGGAGTCCACGTCGGCCGGAGGCTCCTTTGTGGCGTCGTCGACGATGACCTCGGCGAGGTTCTCCTCGTCGGGGATGACCTCGGTCGGGGTGGCGTACACGGGCGCGGCGGGGGCCGCCGGGGGCTCCTGGACGGCCGGGGGCTCGAGCGGCGCAGCCTCGGGCGCCTTCGGAGTGCTGTCGGTGGCTGCGGCCGGATCCTCGACGACGGGGGCCGTCTCCTCGGCGGCCACCGTGGTGTTGGTGTCTCCAGCGGTCGCGGGCTCGTCCGCCGCCGCGGTGCTGGCTGTGGAATCCGCGGCCTCGGTGGTGGCGTCGGTGGCCTCCGCGGGCTTCGCAGCCGCGGTCTTACGGGTACGGGTGGTGGCTGCCATGGGTGGCTCCCTCTCGGGGGTTCTTGTCCGGACGGCGCGCACCCTGCACACCGGACGCTGCTTGTGTCGCGCCCTGCCTCGAGCGGGTGGGAGCGAAGTGACCCGGGCGGCCCCTGGTTGGTGCGGAGGGGCGCCCGGGGCAGGTGGATCAGGCGTAGGTGAAGCCGCCGGTCTTGGTGACGTTGCCGGCGTCGTCGACCAGGACGACGTCCTTCGCCCCGGCAGTACCGGCCGGAGAGGTCACGGTCAGCTTCGTGGCGGAAACGATGGTCAGGGCCGTGCCTGCCGTGCCGCCGAACGTGACCGACGACACCCCGTCCAGGTTGGTGCCGGTGATGGTGACGGCCGTGCCGCCCGCCGTCGGCCCCGTGGCCGGGCTCACCGTGGCGATGGTCGCGGCCGGGAACAGCTTGTCGATCTCGGACTGACGCAGTACGGCACCCGCCTTGTAGGCGAGGGTTTTGATCGATCCCTCGGGCTGCTTGTCGCCGTTCTCGGTGTACGGGCGGGTGTTGTAGATGTCCTGAGTGACGACCTTCTCGGGATCGGTGACGGCGTTCGCCGGGAACGCGGCCTTAGTGACCCGGGTGCCGTCTGCCTTGTAGAGGCCCATGGTTGCGGTTGTCCTTCCTAGGGATAACGGTCGACGCAGGATGAGGAACAGAGAGGCCTTGGGTCGCGCGCTGCCGGGAGAAGGGGGCACTTGCCCAATTGGGCAAGAATGATCTTGGTTCTCCCTCGTGGCGGCTACGGCCGTCCGCTCCGGAACTGCTTGCCGGGACCGCGGCGACGCTCATCCTGGGCGCGCTGCAGCTCGCTGAACCGCTTGTCGCCCTGCTTCTTCTGGAGGTGCTTGATGTTGTTCGCTGGGATGCCGACCTTCTGTGGGCCCAGTACCGACACCAGGCACCCCTCCTCGGCGCGGGATGCGTATCCGGCCTCGGCGAGGGACTCCGCGTCGGGGAAGATGTCGACGTGCCGCTCGATCGTCACGTTGACCAGGTGGTCCTCGCGGCCGCCGAGTGAGTACACCCACTTGAAGTTCTCCGGCGGATCCGGTTCCACAACCTCACGGAACAGGGACACGCTCTTGGTGTACGCGTAGAAGCGGACGCCCGGCGAGGCTCGCATGATGCGCAGCCAGGCCTCGGTGTACTCCCGGGAGAAGAAGTCGCCGGCGTCGTGGCACCGGATCCAGCGACCTTGGTACCGCTTGTGCTGGAGCTCGGCGGTCATCTGCGCTTCCCAGCCGGGCAGGTCGTCCAGAATCATCATCAGGTTCGCCTCGTGGCGGGCCTTGACGTTCGGGAACCGGTAGCTGCCCTGGCGCGCGTAACACAAGGGGGCGCAGACCCCAGCCGAGGGACAGGTGTTGTATTTCCGGCCGTCGGGCAGAGTCCCGGCCCACGCCGGGATTGACCAGTTGTAGATGCCTTGCCTGCGGAGATCGCTGTTCTGGGTGAGTAGCCACCGTGGTTTGTCAGTCATGCCCGGACCGTGGAGTTCCGGGCTGGCTTGCGTCGCGCTCAGCCCCTCCTTCCAGGCGCGGCACTGGCTCCGCTCATCGAGTGATGCCATCGCGCGGGATGCCGCCCTGCGGTAGCCCCCGCCTCGCATGCGCCAAGATCCTCACGCGAAGGGCAGGACGGAGGAGGGCATCATGCTGAGCAAACACGCCTGGATCACAGGCAGGCCCCGAAGGCGTCTGGGCGACGCCATAGGGCGAGCGTATGTCCAGGGAGTCCCCATCCGGACTCTGGCGGACATCTCCGGACGCAGCTTCGGCTCGGTCCGCCAACTACTCATCGAGGCCGACGTAGTCTTGTCGCCACGCGGCGGTCGGACAGGTCGGGCAGGCCAGTCTCCTCAGCAGATCGTCGCTGCCCGCCACTTCGAACGGGAACTCGCTAACCTCTGCCAAGAGTCCTGGGAACTCGGGATCCTCTGCCAAGAATCCAACGACGTATTCAGAGGATCCGCAGGTCGTCCCAGCCGTCCGGGTCGACGGTGAACACGAGCAGGCCGGAGGACGAGACCTCGCCCGAGCGGACGGCATACCAGTCGCTGCCGTTGTCCAGGGTCGGGGCCTGGATCCAGAGCCTGCCGTTGCCCATCTGCTGGGCGCGGAAGTGATGGAAGTGGCCCGTGATGAGGATGTCGGCGTCGGCAACGGGCTGACGGCCGAAGGTCTGCCCGCGCCACCAGTCACTCGCCTTGTCCGGGCGCGGGTACTGGTGGCCATGGCCCAGGCCCACGACCTTCCCGGCGACGTCGAGCGACACAGTGTCCCGCCACCGTTCCGGCAGGACGAACGAGACGTGCCCATACGCGTCCGCGTTGCGGGCGTAGGCGTCGGCGACCTGGGACATGACCTCGATGCCCCAGTCGTCGATGGGCGGGCCCACAGCGTCCTTTCCGCGGCGCACGCGGCCGTGGTTGCTGCCGCAGGTCGCGGCAACGACGCGGCCAAACTTCCCGGCGAGGCGGTCCAGGCCCTCAAAGGTGATGCGCCGGTGGACGCGGACCATCTCAGTCAGGGTCAGGTCGTTGGTGAACGCCTGCTGCGTGGTGTTCTCAAAGCCCTCGACGCAGTCTCCGGCGTCGGCCCAGTAGGCGACGGACGGGGCCCGCCCGACGGCCTTGAGGTCGCGGATGTGGTCGTCGAGCCGGTCGAACCGGTCGGCGACCCGGGCGATGAGCTCCGGTGTGCCTCCGTCGCGGCCCACCTTCCCGGCCTGGGCATCGGCGTAGACCACGACCAGGGCGCGCTCCACAGTATCGACGGCCGTGCGGGGCTTGCGGCGGCGGCGCATCGCGTCGCGGACGAGGGCGTCGACGTCGCCGGCGGACAGCCACTCGGGGGCGGCCGGCTCGATGACGTACCGACAGCGCCACACCGCGCGGGTGACGGCGTCGTCACCCTGGGCGTGGCGGTGCCATGCCGCCGGGTCGTGCTTTGCCTCGACGAGCCGGACGCGGAAGCCCTCCGGGATAGCGAGGCCCATCTCCTCAACGCGCTCACGCCAGTCGGCCTCTCCCGCGGGCGGCTTGTCGGCGGGCGGGGCGGTGACGACCATCGTGCCGCCGGGCTCGTAGCGCACGCCGGACTCCCAACCGCGCGGCGCGGCCGGGTAGACGCGCTGCGCCTGGGTGGGGCTGCTCTGGTCGTGGGAGGCAGGCTCGAGGAGGGCCTGCAGGTCGTTGTTCAGGGTCATCGCTCGCACCGGCATCCGTTGGGCTTCCCGCGCCGCCGGTGCCGATTGACGGTGTAGGCCGTAACGGCGTCGCCGTATCGACTGAGGGTCTCGGCGATGGCTGTGGCGGAGACGCTGGTCGTGTCCAGCACCGTGCGGAGGGATGCGGCTACGTCAGCATCGGCGGCTTCCAGGAGGGCACCGACGCTGCAGCGGGGGCCCCGGTGAGCGGCGGGGGCGCCCGTGAGGGCGTCCAACTCCTGGGCGAGGCCTATGGGTTGTTTCTCGATCACCAGCGTCCTCCGTCGTCTTGATGGTGGTACGTGGGAGGGGGCGCACCCGTGGCCCGGGTGCACCCCCTCACTCCGGCCCGGATCAGGCGGTCGGCTGGGTCCAGGTGCCGATGACGAAGGACTCCGGCCGCGGGACCTCGAGCGCCAGGCGCTCGTCGGCACGGAAGGTGATCAGGCCCTTCTCGTAGTTGTCCGCGTTCTCCGAGGAGACGGTGACGGAGACGTTCTCGCGGTCGTGGAGCTGCGCGCCGAGACCGAACGCACCGATGAGGAAGTCGCTGTCGGCCATCGCGGTCGTCTCGACCACGTTCAGGCGCCACACCTTCTTCTCGGCGCCGATGGCGACGGCGATGGCGACGCGGAAGGCGCCGTTCTTGTCCTCCTCGACCTCGACGTGCTCCCACATCGTGGGCGACAGGACGATGCCGGTCGGGTCGTACTCGGCGAGCAGGGCCTTCGTGATGCTGCGCCGAATCTGGACGCTGTACTGGTCGGTCTCGAGACCGGTGTACTGCTGGACGCCTGGCGTGTTGTAGATGCCGGTCAGGGACTGGCCGTCGCCGACGCTGTGCAGGAGGTCCCAGTCCTCCGCGTACTTGACGCCCTCCACCATGCGCGTGTTGATGAAGGTCTTGAGCCGCGGCTCGTCGCTGAGAATGTTCTTGTGCGCGTCGAGCAGGTGCGCGACCTCAGCCACCGGGTACATCACCGGGGTCAGCGTCAGCTTCGACCGCGGGGCCCGGCCCCAGGTGTCGGTGTCCGCGCCGGTCGCCGGGGAGACGCCGTCGGCGGCGTACCGCTCCTTGACCTGGCGAGCGGCGTTCGTCCAGCCGGTCTCACGCGCGCCGTACAGGACGGCGTTCTTGGTGGTCGACTTCGGGAACAGGTCCCGGATGTGGAACTTCCGGAACGGCCTCTCCGCGATGCCCAGGTTCTGCGCGGAGCCGAGGACCTGGTGGGTCACCGTGCCGGCCGAGAGGGAAAAGATGCTCTTGCCCTCGATGTCGGCGCGGATGTACGGCTTGTCACGGAACTGCTGAGCGGTGGCGCTCTGGAAGGAACCGGACTCGACGAACAGGTCGCCGAGCGACTTCTCCTCGATGCCCATGGGGCGCTGGCCGTAGTGGCTGGCCGCGGCCGGCGTCGACTCCGGAGCCTCGAGGTACTGCTTGATCTCGGTGAGGCCCTGTTCGGCGTCGATGAGGGCCTTGATCTCCTGCGCCTCGCTGGACACCTTGCGGAAGGCCTTCGCCTGCTCGGTGGAGACGACGAACTGGCCGCCGTCCTCGACCTTGAAGGACTGGCTGATCTGCTCGGCCTCGGCGGACTTGAGCTGGAGCGCCTTCTGCAGCTCCTCAATACGGCTGGTGGTGACGGTGGGCATTTGGGGTGCTCTCCCTGTGCTGGGTGCGGCTGACGTGCGTCGCTCGCCCGGCCAGCACCGGGACGCCTCAACGCGAGGCGTGATGAAAGAGAGGGAGAGGGGTTAACGTCGCGTGCTGTCCGCTCGGGACGTCAAGAGTGGGCAGCACAAGGGGTTTGACCTGCTGTTTTGTTGTCGACGGTGTGCGGGGGCGCGGGAAGCGCGCGGGGGCGGGGGTGTAACTCAGCTCCGCATCAGGGCGAGTGTGGCCTTCACCTCGTCGGGGTCCAGGCGGACGGTGTCCTCCGGCTCCGCGGCCGGTTCGTTGTCCTCGGCGTTCTCCTCGTCGTCGTCTTCGGGTTCGGTGCCCTCGTCGCCGAAGGTGTCGTTGTCCCAGAGGTCCAGTCCGGGGGCTCTGTCCGTCGGTCGGTTCGCGGCCGGGGGCTCCTCGTCCTCGATGTCGAGGCCCTTCGCAGACAGTGCGGCGATGAGCTCCTGGACCTTGTCGCGGACGTCCTCGAGCTGCTCCGGGCTGGCGGTGCTGCTGCTGACGCGGGCGGTGGCGTCGGCGAGCGCCCCGACGGTGGGCTGTACGACGCGTGCGTCGACGTCCTCGTCCTCGGTGGCGGCACGGGAGGCACTGGTTCCCTCCGGCACGACGATGGTGGCGAGCTCCACGGGCTGCGGCTTGTCGAGCGTGATCTCACCGGCCGTGACCGTGTACGGGATGGCGTAGTGGCTGCTGCGCCGCTCGTCCTCACTGTGCACGGAAACGATGACGCGGTCGGGGTAGGTGCCCTCTATGCACGTCCAGGTGCCGCCGTCCTGGTCGAGGAGCTCGCGGACGGCGTCGGCAAGGCGGGCACGGAACTGTTCCTGCGACTCGGGCAGCGGCTTCGGCGACATCTCGGGGGCCTCCAGCGGGGCGGAAATTCGGCTCTTGGCCTCGGCGACCATGGAGCGGGCGGACTTGTGCTCGATGCGCGGCAGGGCGCGGGCGGCCTTCACTGCGGCGCGCGCGGACTTCTTCTCGGTGGAGGTCACGCCGTCCCGGGTGGCGTTGATGATGCCCTCGAGGACGTTCTCGGAGACGGGGCGGATCGGCTTCGGCGCCAGGCCTTGCGGGAGGGCGGCGCCGGCCAGGAGCTCCCACGGAGTCTCGCGGCACTCAGGCCGCAGAAGCGCCATGTCGGGGAGAACGGTGATCGGCCACCAGGCGGTGACCTCGGTTGCGTCGCCCTTGGGGTCGTCCGGGTTGGCGACGCGGCGCTCGTCGTGAGGCGCGTTGATCCGTACGGAGTCCTCGGTCGGGACCACGGCCACGTAGCCGCGATAGATGCCGTTCGGAGCGGTCCAGGAGCCGACGACGCTGGTCGTGGCGGGCAGGGTCGAGCCGGTTTCCTCGGACCACTCGCGCAGGGCGGCCGCGAGGGGTTCCTCGCCGTCCTCGAGGCGTCCGCCGGGGATCTCCCACATGCCCGCCGCGGGATCGTCCTCGTCGAGGGTCCGCTGGATCATCAGCACGCGGCCGGTGTCGGCGGCCTTCACCGCCAGGCCCGCGACCTTGATGGCGTCGTCCTTCGGAACGGCGACGACGTCTATCTCGACGTGGGAGGAGGTGGTCTTGTACTCGAGCCCGTCGTGACCGCCGGTCGTGGACTTCACCTCGAGGCTGCGCGTCAGGGGGTGCGCGCCGTGCAGAACGGGCGAGACCTCGAAAAGGTCCAAGTCGTGGATGATGCGGACGCCGTCACCGCGCTTGCTCGCGCCCGTGTCAGGGACGCGGTAGCCGATGGAGAACGCGGCCTGCTTGTGCTCATGCCACTGCTTGACCTGCTCGTAGCAGTCGCGGCCTTGCTGGGTGCGCAGGTTGTAGATGACGGTGGCGACGAGGGCGCCGGCCTCGGGGGGCCACTCGGGGATGCTCCGGAAGCGGGAGTCGCCGGGTAGCCACTCCTCGCACTCGACGACGACACCGACGGGGTTCTTCCACCCGTGGTGCCACACGGTTTTGACGGACCGTGAGGCGAGGGTGCGAGCGAAGGCGCCGGGCATGATGAGGTCGTTGACCTCGTCGACCACGCCGGTGACGGCGTAGATTGCCCGGCTGGTGCCTCGCTGGGTGGTGCTGGGACGTGCGGGTCTGGCGGGTGGAGCAGCGGTCGGCACGGCGGGGAACCTCCGGCGGTGGACAGTGGGCCGCCGGGCACCGTGCCGTTCGCGTAGAGCTACTGTCCTGCGGTGGCCTCTACGGGCTGTCGAGGCTGCGTTTCAGCCTGGGATCGGGCCATGGACCACCCCTTGGTCCAGTAGCGGTATCCGAACCGCTCCTCGACGCTGCCGTACATGTTGTACGGGCAGGTGTCGGAGGGGTCTCCGTTGGCATACGCGGCCTTGCCCTCGTTGAGCCGGTCCTGGAAGGTCTGACGGTCGAGCTGGATCGGCACGGTCGGATCTCCTTACTGGCCCGCGAACATCGAGTCCTGGACGCCGCGGTCGCTGGGCTGGGGCGGGCCGCTCGGGGCCGCGCCTCCTGCCGCATTCGCTCGGTCCTCGCCGTTGTGGTGCGTCTGCGTCATCTGCGCGCCGTCAACGTCGGTCGACCACGCGTCTGGGTCGGTGTAGCGCCACACTTGGCCGTCGCTGTCCCGCACCCATCCGGTCAGTGTGCCGTCCGGGGCCTTGTCGAGCCAAGCCTGTTCGCCGCCGCTACCGGTGTAGGCGCACCAGGCTTCGGGGCCGTCGGGGTCGGTCTCGTCGCCCTCGTTGTACTCGTCCCCTGCCCAGGGGCGGGAGTCGTCGTCAGGTTGCTCCGGGGCCGTGTTGGGGTCGCCGCCGCCTTCTCCTTCTGGTGGAGCGTTCGGGGTCGGAGGCGCCGGAGGGTCCTCCCCGAGGGGCTCCTCCGGCGTGGCGGGATCCTCCTCGGGTGCGGCCGGGGCCGCCGTGGGGTCCTGGGGCAGTTCGTCCTCCGGATCCTCGGTCAGTTCGTCGGAGACGCCGGGGCCGGCTTTGTCGAGCGGGGCCTCCTCGGTGCCCTCGGTCTCCTCGTTCTCGTCGTCTTCCTCCCCGAAAGGCTTGCCGCCCTTGGGGAGAGCCTTGATGGCGAATCCGTATCTGGTCACGGACGGAGGATGGACGGCAGCTACTGCTTGTGTCCCCCAGTGCTACCGCAACCAGCTAGTGGGGGCGCAGCGTCTCGGTGGGAAAGCTCCGGCCTGAGAGGTGAAGTTGAGTCGCTCACGTCCTCCACGCCTGCGGATTCACCAGATCCCAAGACGCCCTCCTGTACGGCAGCGCGTGCCAGAGCCCGAGAGCAGTCAACCGCCGCCGGATCAACCTGTTCGGCCGGCAATTTTGCAGTGGGTAACGGCACCTTTTCGTCTTGTCGTTCGGTGGTACCGCCGGGTGGACTGGGTGAAGCACACCGCTGTGGTTGCTGCTGTCGTAGCTGCTGGTGGTCTGGCTGTCACAGCGTGGGGGACGATGAAGTCCGCACAGGTGGCTGACGACCAACTCGCCCAGTCCGAGGCGCAGAAGGACGACGCGGCACGTAAGTTGACGTCTCGCGTCACGATGTGGGAGGAGCGCCAGAGTGGTTGGAATGGACCTCCGCACCGGATAGTCGCCAACCGCAACGTTGAGCCCGTGTATGTCTTCTACAAGATCTCCGCTGCGGAACTTCATCGATCGGGGACCGGTGATCGTTGGGTCCATCCCCATATGGGGATGGTGCCGTTGGGGACAATCCCGCCATGCACTCGACAGGACTTCAGCTGGAAGGCCATCTCGTATCAGGTGGATGCGCGCTGGAATATCGGCTTCTGGGAAGTCACCTCCCTCGTCGTCGTTGAGCCCTCTGGAGTCCAGTGGCAACGCCTGCCAGGAGGAGAGATCAAGGGCCTTACTAAGAGCGACCGTCGAGACCTGGCTCTCGCCCGGAAAAACTCTTATGTCCCTCTGCCTGTCGACCATGGGAAGCCAAATACGAGCGATCTCGAACAGTGCGGTTCTGTCGACTGAGCAACCAAGATCATTTTTGCCCAGTTGGGCAAGCGGCCCGAATCAGCTCCCGGGCACGCGCGGCCGCCGCGGAACGGGCCCGCTCTCCTCGACGACGTTGGTGTATTCGCGCAGCACCGCGAGGACGGACGCGTCGTCGTCCCCGGCAACGGCCACCAGGGGGCCGGTCGGTGACAGGGCGATGGTCTCGCCATGGTGGAGCTCCACGAGGGCCGCGGCCCGGTACGACCCGATCACCGGGCGGTCTGCCCGCATGGTGATCTGCACGGTGTAGGTCGCACCGTCGTCGAACGAGCCGGTGACGGTGAACACTTCCTGCCTCCTTACCTGGTGGCCATCAGGCCCAGGAGGAACGCGCGCAAGTCGTCGTCCTGGTACCAATCGCCGCTAAACATCGCCTGAACGGACCGCGCGAGGGTGTCACCGGTCTCCGGTTGCGTCTGCTGCCGCCGCAGGAGCCGGTCCAGGGCGCTAGGCCGCACACGGCGGGCGCCAGACCTGCCGGTGTGCGTCCTGCTGAACCAGAACGCCCTCTGCGCGGCATCCAGGTCACCGAGGTGCCGGGCGAAGTGCTGTGCCAGGGCATACCCGGCGGTGCCCATTCCCTCGTCGGCCAGGTCGGCAACCGTGATCCGCTGCCCCTCTGGCTCGTAACGGCCCTGGTCGCCGTCCACGGCCGTCAGGCGGCGCGCCTCCGGCGTGCTGAGCCACGCGCGCGGGATGAGGCGCTGTACGCCCCGTACGGCGCGCTCGGCGTCCGGGTTGGTGTCCGGGCCGAACACGATCGCGTTGTTGCCCTCCGGTCCCATGTCGCGGACGTCGGCCAGGGCCGCGGCCACAGCGTCCGGCACCGCGGCGGCGTACCGGGTCCGCAGGTCCCCGTACTCCCGGCGCGCGGCCGCGAGTTCCGCACGAGCCGCAGTGATCTCGACCTCGAGGTCCTCGTCGTCCGGGATGGTCGCGCCGCTGCGGGCCGCCTGCAGGTTGACCAGGCGCCGCTCGCTGCTGGCCACGTAGTCGTCCGCATGCTGCAACGTGGCGTGCGGGTCGTCGCCGAAGTCGTCGCCGAGAGCAGCGGACAGACGACGGGTCACGTTCTGGTCGACGTCGTTGCCGGCCGCCCGCAGCGCCGCCATGTGGCGCAGCGCGGTCAGGCCGGGGCCGCCGTCGGCCGCCCGGTCCGGCGTCCACTGGATGCGGTCCGACCGGTCCGGGAGACGGCCCGCGGCGAGCTGCCCCCACGTCGTCGGGCGCCAGAAGGTGACGCGTCGCTGCGACTGCCCGAACCGCCCCGGCTCCGGCATGAGTCCGGCCCAGTGGGAGATCCGCGCGGCCAGCGAGTCGCCGTCCGCGTCGGGCAGGTTCACCGCACCATGCAGGCGCGCCAGGCGGCGGGACTCCGGCCACTGCCGGACACGGCGGACCATGCGGCCCAGGAAGGCCCGCAGGCGGCGCAGGCGCTCGCGCGAGCTCCGGTACTTCTCGGCAATCTTCCGGGCGCCCGCCTTCACCAGCTCCGCAAGGCGCTTGGCCATGCGGATCAGGAGAGCGACGATCCGGGCGAGGAGTCCCGGCTGGCGGCCGGCGTCCGGGTTCGCCGCAGCGACCCGGGCCGCGATCCGGCGGGCGGTTGCCTGCCGGGTCCCGACCATCTGCTGGGTGAGGATGCGGGCGATCCGCTCGGCATCGCCCGGGTCGACGCCCGCGGCCTGGAGCTGCTGGAGAAGCGCGTTCACCGCGTCATCCGCGTGCCCCGTGACGGCGTTGGTGACGTCCGGGTCGGCGTCCGGGGACGTCGACGGTCGGCCTGCGACCTGGTCCGGGATGAGGCGCAGCAGGTCCCGCGCGCGGGCCGCCAGGTCCTCATCGCTCTCGTCCGGGAGCGGCTCGAGGTCGTTGATGGTGCGCAGGGCCGCCCGCACGGTGTCCGTGTGGGCCTGGTCGCGGGTGTCGCGGAGGCGGCGCTGGGTGGCCGCACGGTCCCGGCCGGTGATGCCCGCGGCGTCGAGCGCGGCGGACCCGTCGCGGCGCGCGGTCTGGCGGGCGTCTCGCAGGGCATCGGCGGTGAGGCGCTGGGCGATCTGCTCGCGCAGGGCGTGGATGTCGCCGGGCGGCTCCGTGCCCGCGACGGCTTCGTCGATGATGCGCGCGGCGACGGTGCGGGCGTGGTCGCTGACGATCCGGTCGACGTCGGCCTGCGCCACCTGGTTGGGGTCGCGGGGTGTGCCGGCCGGCGGCAGCGCCGGGGTGGGCCGGTTCCGGTTGTACACGTTCACGGCACGGCCGTTGTGCAGCCCGAAGTCGTGCACGTTGCCGTCCTCGTCGAACCCGGTGAGCTGCATCCACCAGCCGTTGCGCTGCGGCTCGGTGATGATGGTCAGTCTCCGGTGCCCGTTGAACTGGTAGCCGGTCCGGCTGACGGGCGCGTCGATGACGTCGCCGACGCGCAGGCTTCCCGGGCGGACCCGCGCGACGGGTGCGGTGGGCTCGTCCGGCGTGGCCGGAGTGGTTGAGGCGTCCGGAGTGTCGCCGACGCGACGCATCGGACCGCCGGGGATACCGAATCCGGTGTCGCCCGAGGCGTCCGAGGCGTCGGTGTCGTCGACGTCGGGCGGGGTGACGGCGTCCGGCTCGGCCTCGGGGAGCTGCCACACGGGCATGGCCCCGTGGACGACTCGGCGGCGCCACTGCTGGTTCTCGTCCTCCAGAAGGAAGCTGCGCACGCCTCCGGGGCCGTCCTCGGCGTCGATGACGCGGAAGATGCGCACCTGGTCGCCCTGGCGTTCGTCGGGCATAGCCACCAGGTCGCCCTCGCCGATCTGAGCAGCGTTCGACGGGCGGGGCCGGTCGAGGCCTGCGGGCGGGGTGCGGCCTGCGGCGCGGTCGAGGTGGTCCGCGGCCCGCAGCGCAGCGCGGCCCTCGAGCGTCGACGGGTCCGCGGCCGCGCGCAGTTGCGTGGCCAGGGCCGAGGCCTGCTCCGGAGTGACGGGCAGGTCGGCGGTGATCCGTACGGCGGCCTGGTGGGCGTTGGGATCGTCGTCCGGGCCGTCGGCGTGGTCGCCGATGACGTTCCGGTCGCTCGAGTCGAGGTCCGGGTCGACGGTCGGGCCGGTCACCGGGTCCACGGTGTGCGGGGTGGGGTGCACGGTCAGGTCGTCGTCCGGCTCGGGGGCGTCGTCAGGGCCGAGGTCCGGGGCGCCTCCGTCCGGGCCCTGGGCGCGCGGGAGGACCGCGCGGGCGTCGACGTCGATCTCGCCCATCTCGCCGGTGGTGGTGTCGGCGTACTGCAGGGTGACGCGGTCTCCGTCCCGGCTGGGCGTGCTGGTGATCGCGACGGTGGCGAGGTGGCCGTCGAGGTCCAGGACCACGACGTCGCCGTCCTTGAGGTCCGCGGCCGCGGGCTCGTCGATGCCGGTCACCGGTGCGGTGTCGGGGGTGTCGTCGCGTACCTCGCCGGTGACGCGGAGGTCTCCGGCGCTGCGGGTGATGGTGCCGTCCGCCGTGGTGATGGTGACGCTGTCGCCGTCGACGTCGTCGACGGGGCCGAGAAGCGCGCCGTCCGTGTCGCTGACAACGTTCTGGGTCGTCACGCGGTGCCCGTCGGCGGTCCAGCCGTCGGGGCGCTGTCCGTCAGTGACGGTGACCGTCGTCGGGGAGAGCGCGGTGTCGTCATTGCCGTCGGACCAGTTCACCGAAACGGTGGTGTCGGTGGCGCCCGTAACGGTGCCCTCGCGGTCGTCGGTGCCGGTGACAGTGCTGCCGGGGAACAGGCCGCGGCCGTCGTGGTCGGCCGGGATCTGGTTGGGCAAGTCGCCGGAGCGGAGCGCGGCCTGGGCGCCGCTGGCCGGAGATCCGGGCACGACGTCGTCCGGTGCTTCCGCGCGTGCCGCGGTGGCGTTGATGGATGTGTAGATGTTCCCGGCCGCGCCGGTACCGTCCGGGTTCTGGGTGACCCACGTACGCCACGCACGTTCGGCGCGGCCGCGACGGGTGACCTCCACCCGCACGGGCGCGGTGTAGACGTATCCGGCGCGCTGAGCGGAGCGGCCCCGTTTGGTGGTGCCGTTGATCCGGACCATGTCGCCGGGCACCAGGTCCTCAACGCGGGCCCAGTGCGCGGGCTGGCCACCGATCGGCTCGGGCTCGCCCTGGTCGTTGCGGTCATCGCTCTGGGCTGGGGCCTCCTCGGGACGCGGCTTGCGTCGCACCACCCCGAAGGTGAGGCGCGCTTCACGGGAATCCCGACTCTGACCATCCGGGCCGGTCATAGTCCCTTGAGCTGGGTAGCCGTAGTGCTGCTGTGAGCCCAGTGCCTGAACGCCCCCCGAGTCGTAGGAGAGACGGTCGCCTTCGCGGACAGTTGCGCGGTTGGTGCTCACCGGCGACGGCCCAGAGCGCATGCCGCGCGGGGCTATCGTCGGGTGGCTGACCTCGTCGCCGGGCTGTAGGTCATCGGGGTCGGCCAGGACCGTGTAGCCGTCGGCCTCCTGCTGCCGGTGCCACTCGTCGGCCTGCTGCCGCCACGCTGCCCGTTCCTGAGCGCGGTCCCGATCGAGCTGCCAACGGTCGCCGTCTTGGTTGGCGTGCTCACTGAGCACGCGAGTGATCGCGTCCGCGAGGGTTTCTCCATCCGGCCCGCGGAATGTGCGGGCGCGCTGTGCGGCGTCTGGGGCGTCCCAGGGGAAGGGCTGTCCCTCAGCGTCACGGACGTGCTCCTCGAGGACGTTCGCTGCGTGTAGGGCCTCCTTCTGGGTGCGGAACCCGTTCAGGTCGTCGTGGACGATCGGCAGCATGGTGCCGGGTGTGGCGATGCGGAACCGGGCGTTGAACGCGTCGTTCTCCCGCGCGGCCTGGTTGCCGTACACGAGGATGCGACCGCCCTTGGAAAGCCGAGTGTTCTTGTCGTCGGCGATCTCCCGGAGTTCCTCCGGGTCTTGCTGACCCTGCCCAGCGTCATCCGCCGTACGCTGCTGTTCTTCTTCGTACTGCTGCCGCTCAGCACGGTCGTTGTCACGGCGCGACTGCTTGAACATGCCGAACGTCTGGCGACCGCCGTTGTTGTCGAACCACTCCTGCAGTTCCTCGCTGGCGTACTGCTGCCACCGGTCGCGTGCGGACAGGCTGCCGCCAGAGAACAGTTCCCGCTCGTCGAAGGGCAGGGCACCGAACTTGTACTCCCGCTTGAAGAAGTAGCCGTTCGTGAAGTCGACGGCCTGGCGGTAGCGGGCCTCGTCCCAGTCGGCGAACTCTGCGCGAAGGGCACGGTCGGTCTCCCGCTGCCGGTACTGCGGGTACGTGAGCCGGCCGTTTCCGGGGGTCTCGTCGTCGCCGTCGATCCAGTGGTTCAGCTCCGGCGAGGCCAGTTCCTTCGCGCGCCTGTTGCTGTACTTGCCGCCGGAGAACACGGCGCGCGGGTCGATGCCCTGGGCCTCAGCGTCCGGGCTGAGCATGCGCCCGCCGGTGGCCTGCATGGCGTCCTGAAAGCGCTCCTCATCAAGGGCGTCGAACTCGCGACGCAGGCGTCCGGGGGCGGCCGGGGCGGGCTGCGTAACGTCCGTGTCGCCGAAGCCGAGAGCCTCATCCATGAGGCGGCCCTCGCGTTCCGCCTCCTCGGCGTTCGCCGGAGGCGTCTCCGGCACCGCGGCGCGAACCCGCTGGTCAACGTAGCCGTCGCGGCTGTCCATCTCCGCCATGACGCGGAGCTCGTTCTCCGGGCCCAAGCCCTGCCGGTAGGCGGCCTCAAGCTCGGAGTCGTCCAGGCCGGAGAGGTCCTCGGGCAGAGTGAAGGCGCCGGCCCGCTCCTGCTCGTAGTCGTCCTGCACCGCGCGAAGCGCCTGCGGAAGGTTGCGGCCTTCCCCGTCACGCCAGGCGGCGACGCTGGCCGGGCCCCACGCCGCGTGCCAGTCGAAGGGGTCGCCGTTGCCGTCGCTGATCTCCTCGAACCGTCCGGCGAGCGCCCGCGCCTCCTCGGGGTCGTTGGAGGGCAGGGTGATGCCGGGCAGGTTCGTGCCGTTGCGGGCCTGGGCGAAGCGCCACACGGTGGTGCCGTCGGCCTGCGGCTCCGGGTACGTCGTCAGGCCGCCCTCGGGCGACAGCGCGAGCCCTTCCCGGTCCGCCAGGGCGGACAGCAGGGCGCGACGCTCGGGGGTGTCCTCGGCCGAGGTCAGTCCGTCGCCCGTACGCCAGGCGTTCCGCAGGGAGTCCACGTCGCGGTGACGGGGCCGACGGGATCGGTCGCCGTCGCGACCGCCGGAACGGCCGTTGCTGCCATCGTCACCGTCGCCGGTCGCGGTTGGGACGTTGAAGTCCGGCAGGCGCAGGTGAGGCAGGCCGGGGCCGCCCGGCCCGGCCCCGTCGGGGCCGCCGTTGCCGCCTCCACGGTCGCGGCGGCGCCGACGCCGGCGGCGGCGCTCCTCGTCGTTCTCGTCTTCCTCGGCGTCGCCCTCCGGGGCGTCCTGGTCGTCGTCCTCGTTGTCCGGGCCGTCGCCGTCGCTCGAGTCGCCAGCGTCGTCGGGCGAATCGGGCGTGCCCGCGCCCCCACCGTCGGGGTCGGCCGCCCCTCCGTCGGGGTCGGCGTCGCTGCGCTGCCGACGGTTCTCCTCGTCGTCCTGGCGCTGTTCGTCCTCGTCCTGGTCGTTCTGTTGCTCGCCGACCTCGCTCTCCGGGGTGCCGTCGCCGGTCGTACCGTTCTGGTCGTTGGACTCGCCGTCGGTGCTGCGGTAGTCGTCGGCCTGGCCGTCGTCGCCGCGGCGTTCGTCCTGCTCGCCGCGGGCGATGCGAGCAGCGCGACGGAACCGGTCGGCAGCGAGTTCGCCCTGCGGCCCGGCGAGTTCGTACTGCTCGGCGAGCGCGTCCATGCGGTCGGCGACGTCGCGGAGTTCCGCGTCCTTGTCGTCGGCCGAGTCGGCGGCAGACAGGCGGTCGTCCAACTCCTGCATCTCCGGCAGCGACTCGCCGCCCACCGCGTTCATGCCTTCGCCAAACAGAGCCCGCGCACGAGTGGTGCGGTCGTCGACGTCCGGCGCGTCCGCATCCGTGCCGTCGCTCGGCGCGTCGGCGCCATCGGGAACGGCCACGATGTCGCTCGGCCGGAAGCTCAACGGTTGGCCCTTGACGCGCCAGTAGCCCTCTCGCTCGGCCGGCCTCTCCACCGTGACGTTCATGTGCTCGCGGTCAGTGAGCCCTCCCCGGCCGCGCAGGGCGATCCGGAAACGGTCCCCGGGTTGGGGCTGGATATGAGAGCCGTCAACGGCCCGCCAGCCCTCCGGCACGCGAACCTTGGCCGCAAGGCGCTGCCCGTTCGCGCCCTCGATCCGGCGCGTCAAGTCGGAGGAGTCCTCTCGCCCCGGGTTGCCCTCCGGCAGCCGTTCCACCAGGTCAGCGCCCCGGAACAATGCGAACTCGGTTCGGACGGTCTGCTTGCCGTTGATCGTGACGTCCGACTCGACCTCGATGCGGACCTGGCCGTTGCTGAGTGGGGTGGCGTGAATAACGCGTCCCACCATGTGCATCGGCTCGTTGTAGGCGGGGTCTGCGGAAACGGTGTGGACCCAGTCACCGACCTGGATCTCGGCGGCGGAAACCATGTCGCCGCCGTACCGCTGCCGCACCGTTGCGAAGTCGTCAACCTGCCCCGGGGCCGCGCTTTCGGGGGTGCCCCCGTCCGTCGTACCGCCCTGCTGGAAGTCCGGATACCGAAGGTCGCGTTCGGCCTTCATGCGGGCTGCGGTGGCCCACGACCTGGACCTGCGCGTGTCGTACGGCAGCTCAAGGTTCGGGTCGTCGAACTGGCTCTCCAGCCATGCGGCCTCGTCACGGATCTGGCGGATGTCGCCCTGGAGATCGTCCGTCTCGCCCCGGCTGACACGCTGGATGAGGTCCTGCAGACGCTGGATGCGCTCCGGGTCCTGCAGGCCTTCCCTGTTCTGGAGGGTGGCGATGTCGTCGCCGATGTCGGCCATGCGGGCACGGAGTTCGTGCCGCCACGCCGGAGTCGGCTCCGGCCGAGTACGGTCGCTGGCCCACGCGAAGGTGTCGTCGGGGTGGCTCAGGAAGACGGGGCTGATGTCCGAACGAGAGCCGTCGAGGTTGGAGACGGACAGGACCATCGTCCCGTTTTCGTTCCGGCTCACGCTGTTCACGCGGACCGGCTGCCTCCAGCCCACGGGGTACGGGCGGCCGTTCCCGTCCCGCTGCGTGATCGGCACGCGGATGATGTCGTTCTCGGCGACGTCGTCGCGGTCGCCGAGGGCCCACCCCTCGGGTGCCTCACTGCGGGCCTGCTCCCGCCGGGCGTCCTCGTCGGCGTTCTCACGGCGGATGTTGCGGTTGCGGACGAGTGCGGCCACGGCCTCGGCGCGGCTCGGGTAATCGTCAGGGGAGGTCTGCCCGTCAGCGTTGGTGTACCGCCATTTGTGGGCGAGCTGGCGGACGGTGCCGGCGTCCTCGCCGTCGACGGCCACCGGGTACGAGCCGTCATCGTTGCGCTTGCCGATCTCGGCCCGCGCGAGCGCTTCGGCCCGCTCCTGCTTCTTCTTCTCCTTCTTCTCCTGGTCCCGGCGGGCGTTGTCGCGATTGCGCTGCTCCTCGTGCAGCGCGCCGCGGCGGCTGGCGACAGGAGAGAGAGCGAGCATGGCACTGCCCTGAACTCGCGGGCCTTCCCCGTTGCTCGCGACGTGCCGGTTCTGCCACGCCTGCAGCTCCTCGAGCTCGGCCTGGATTTCGGCGTCGTCCATATCCGCCGGCGACGTGTCCCGGATCGGTGCATCGGGCGCCGTGGCGTTGTCGACCGTGTCCGTGTCGTCGGACCGTCCCGGGCGCTGCCAGGCGTCCCACTGCTCGGGGGTGAACCGCTCAACCAGGCCACCCGACGGCATGGTGACGGTGTGCTGGCCCCCACTCCAATCGTTCTCCCACTGCTGCCGGTCGTCGTTCCAGCGCCGCCTCTCGTACGTAACCCGGGTGCGGCCCTGGTCACCGGAGGCTGCGGACGCGCGGCCGCGAAAGGTGCCGAAGTACGAGGCGAGGCTCCGGTCACGATCAGCGGGGTTCTCCGCGTCGAACCGGACCAGGTCGCCATCCTGGATGTCCCACGGGTGGAACAGCGTGCCGCCGTTGGGGCCGTCGCCCTGGGTCTCCGGCTCCCGCTCAGGCAGCGCAGTGAGCGCACGGTCGAGGTCCTGGCCCAGCTCGAGCAGGCTGGCCAGTACAGACTGGGCCGCCTCGGCGTCGGGCAGGTGGTCCCCGCGCAGTCGCCCGGCGACGTAGTCGAGTTGCTCGCGAACGCGCCGCAGGTCCTCGCGGGCGTCGCCGGTCGGGGGTTCACCGGCAAGGATGCCGTCGAGGGACTCCCGGATCTTGGCGTAGTCGCCGCGGATACGGCGGACGTCGTCCTTGTCCTGCCGGGACAGGCCGGTGAGGTTCGGCAGGGGCGGCAGGTCCGGCAGCCCGTCGAGGACCGCGCGGGCGGTCTCCGTCTCGTCCTCGGGCGAGAGGGGCGCGACGCTCACCTCGGGCCCGGTGGTGCTCTTCGGGTTGTTGCTGGTGCCATCGGAAGACGACGGGCGAGTGAGGCGAATCACCGGAACGCGACGCATCACCATGGGCTTGCGGTGATCCCAGCGGTACTCAACATCCGCAACCCGGCGGGTTTCGACGCCCATGCCGATCGCTTCGTCGTACACCCGCTTGATGACGCCGGAATCCCCGTTCTGAATGTTTGTGACCCATTCCCCCTCAGCCAACGGCTTGTCGTCCGTGCTGGCCGATTCCTTCTCGTCGTCGGGAGCGCCCGCCGGGACGTAGGCGTCGCCCCGCGCGTCTGAAGCGTCCGAGGCCGGGGCCTCTGTCTCCGGCGGCGCCGAGTCGGGGGCGCCGGCCGCTGGCGTCTCGGTCTCCGGGGCGTCCTCGGACCGGGCGTCGCCCTCCGACCCTTCTGCGGCGGGGGTATTGGCCTCGGAGCCGTCCGTCTCCGGTACCTCGGGGGTCTCCTCGTCCGGGTGCAGCACGCGCAGTTCCCTGTCGGGGGCGAGGACGTGCTCCTTGCCGTCCTCGTCGACGACGCGGATACGGCCGCGCGGTGTCCGCACGGGCTCCTCCGCCACGGTGTGCGTGCGCCCGCCGGAGTCGACGAACCGGTCCCCCTCCTTGAAGTCGGCAGGCTTGCGGGACTGCGGGGGACGCAGTCGGCTGGTGTCGCGTCCCTCGGCGGCGGCGAACATGTCCGGAGTGCCGAAGACGTCGTCGGCCAGGTCGTCGGGGTTGTCCGGGTCGGCCACGAACCGCTGCTGCTGCTCCGGCTCGACGTCGAACAGGCCGCCGGGCTCCTCCGCGGGCGCCTTGGGCTTCGGCTTCGGCTCCTCCGGCGGCTTCCGGCCGGCGCGGCGGGCTTCCTCCGCCTCGAGGACCCGCAGGCGGGTGCGATCGGTGCCCTCCAGCTCGCCGCCATTGGCCATCTCCCGCTCCATCAGGGAGACGATCTCGTCGCGGATTTCGCCGTCTTCCATCGCGGACGGGGCCTTGGAGGCGCGGGCGGCCGCTGCGGGCGCGTTGACCTCGTCAGGGCTCAAGATGACCCCTACCGGGTCGTCGGCTGACGACTGGTCCGCGTCGCCGCTGGCGGCGTCGGGAGCATCCGTGTTCGGGGCGTCGGCGTGCCCCTGCTCGCGCTTGGCCTGCAGCTTGGCCTCGGCCTCGTCGACGCGCTTGGTGTAGGCCTTGTGGGCGCGGATCTCCTTCCGGTCGGAGTCCAGTCCTTCGCCGCCCGCCAGGGTCCACGCCCACTCGAGGAGTGCACGGTGCGTTTCGATCGGCGCGGTCACCTTGAGGCTGCCGTTACGGTTCTTCGTGGCCTCGGTGAGGGCCTTCCGGGTGTCCGGGTCCTCCATGGCCGCGGTCTCTTCGACGTTCAGGAAGTCGGCGAGGGCCTCCGGCAACGTCAAGGTGACGAGGTTCTCGGGGTTGTCCCAGCCGTGCCGCAGCGGTTCAGGGGCAGGCTCACGGGCCGTACGCTTGCGCTTGTTCTCCCGGATCGCTTGGGCGTCGGCCGCGAACCGGTCGGCGTTGTCGTCCAGGCGCTCCTCCAGGCGGTGCAGCGCCCGCTGCATGCCGTCGCCCAGGCTGTCGGTGTCCAGCTCGTGGAGGGAGGCAAGGGCGCCGCGCATGGCCTCGCCGTTCTGGTGGTATCCCTCGGCCCCCTTGGGCTCGTCCGTGACGTTCTGCAGGTGCTGGACCAGGGCGCGGTACTCCTCGGGCGCCCCGTCCGGCCACTGTTTCTCGGCGAGCTCGTTGACTGCGGCCCAGTCCTTGAGGATGGCCGCGGCCGCGCGCTTGGCATCGCCGCTGTTGGGGTGCTGCTGCATGCTCGAGGTGTCGCGCTGCGCGTCTTCCGGGCGGCGGCGGGCCCTCGGGATGACGTTCATCGTGTCGCCGCTGTCCGCACCGAACTGGTGGGTCTCACGGCGGCCGCCGAGGTGGCGGGTGGTGAAGGTGCGGCCCCCCGGGTACCGGCGTACGGCCGTGACGACGTGGCCGAATTCGCCGCCCGCGACGACGTCGCCGACACGGACGCGGTCGGCGCGGACCTTCTCGGGGATGTGTCCGTCGGTGTGGCCGGACACTGCCACCTGGTTCGGCATCCGCATGAGGCGCACGCTGTCGCCGGACGTCATCACCGTGCCGTCCGGGGCGGTCAGGGTGGCGTCGAGCAGGGGCACCCACCTGGTCCTGTCGAAGGTGGGGGCGAGGGTGCCCTCGACGGTGACGGTCTCCGGCTTGTCCTGGTCCCGGGTGCTGGACGGCCACTCGATGTCGCTGCCGCTCACGGTGGCCTTGATGCGGTCGCCGGGCCTGAGCTCTCCACGGCTGACCGTCGCCGCGGTGTTGCTGTCGGCGGGTGGGGCGGCCGGGGTGGTCCGGGAGCTGTCGAACTCCTGGCGGGTCCGCTTGATGGCGGCCTGGATGTTCTCGCCCTGGGCGGAGCGCCAGGTGCTGGCGGCCTGATCGAGGTCCGGGTCAGAGAAGTCGAACCCGCCACGGCCCATCGAGTTCTGTCCGGCTGGGGCCGTGCGGTCGAGGTGCCGTGCGAACTCGATGGCTTCCTTCGGGGTGGCGAACTCACCGGCTGCGTCCATGCGCTGCCCGGTGCCAGTCGCGGTCAGGTACCAGCGTCCGGTGGAGTCATCGCGGAGGGCGACCACCTTGCCGTTGAGGGAGGTCTGCAGGGGGTCGTCGTCACCCGCGACGGATCGCAGGAACTGCGCCATCTCCGGCTTCTGGCCCGGCCGCTCGGCGAGGTCGAGGAAGTGCTGCCGCACGGCTGCGGTGTCCCGGAACCGGGCGCCGGCCCCGTGCAGCCGGTTGGGCAGGGCCTGCACGTGAACGGGCACCTTGCCATCGGCGGGCTCGTCCTGGTCGTCGTTCTCGCGAGGGCCGACGGGGTCGTCATCGTCGCCGATGGGACGGCCGCGGTCGTCGACGTCGTGGGGGTCATTCGGAGTGTCGGGGTCGCCGTCGTCGTCCCGGGCCACACCGTTGCCGCGGCGCGGGTCCGTGTACCGCTTCTCGTCTTCCGCGGCGACCTTGTCCTCGTTGTCGGTGGGCGCGGAGCCGTCCGGGCGGGCGACCATGGACACCCACTTGGCGCTGGTGGTGTGCCTGCGGCCAGCGAACTCGTTCGGGCCGGTCTGGTCCTGGACGAGGATGCGGTCGTTGGGGAGGGCGCGGACGACTCGCGCGAGCTTGCCGCCCCAGAGCCTGACGGTTCCGCCCGTCTCGATAAACCGCCCCTTGCTGTCCCGCGGGTGCAGGGCGGGGTTCCACTTCCGGCGGGCGGCCTTGACCTCGAGATCGGCGCTCGGGTCCTGCAACTCAGCGTGCTCAGCGGCGGGGCGATTCAGCATGCCGCGGACCATGCACACCGCGGCTGGTTAACGTCGCGCCCTACCGCGCGGGCGCGACACGGGGGCCGGGGCCTACATGGTTTCGGTGAGGACGTGGATGGCGAACCAGCCGGAGAATCCGAACCAGCCGACGGCGAATATCGCTCTGCCGACCTTGCTGGTGCGGGTGCGGAACAGTCGGCGGAAGTTCTCGGAGAGCGTGTCGTTCTCCCGCTTGTTGGCCAGGGCGATTCCCTCGGCGACAGCGAAGAAGGCGGTCCAGGCGATCCAGATGGTGGGCCACATGACGGGCTACTCCTTGGGGTCGGTGTCGTAGTGCAGGCGGCAACGGCAGTTGATCGTGAGGGCGAGCGGCGCGAACGGATCGCCGGGGTACCGGAGCTGGGCACCGTCGATCTCGTACGGGGTGCCGACGGGCAGGGGCGTGCCGTGCAGCGCCTTGTGCGCGGGCCGTACGCGGTCGTCCTGGCGTGTGATCCACGTCCGGACGACTCCGGGCCCGGCACTCTCGGCCGCAGCGTCTGCGGCCCCGTTGATGGTCGAAACCGCGCACGTCTCCGCGATCCGTGCGACCCACCCGAGGCCAGCACGCTCGTAGAACCTGCCGACTGTCCGCTCCAGGTCCTCGAGTTTGAGCTCCGCTTCCGGGATGGTCTGGAGGCTGCGCAGCTCCTCGGCCAGGTCACCGAGCAGCGCGGCCACGGCCTGCCCGGCGTACATCGCGGTGACGAGAGCCGCAGCGACAGCAGCCGGGGGAACCGTGTCGGTGTCGGCGATGGACTGGCCGAGTCTGCGGGCTGTGGTGGTCGCGGCCTGCTGCAGGACCGGTGCGAGGGTGTTCGTCGTCTCCTCTTCCCAGCGGGCCGGGGTAACGACGCGGTCCTCGTCGATGTTCGCGTCGCCGACCCGGGTGTCGTTGTCGTTCTCCGGCTCCCAGAACCGCGTGTGCTTGCGGATCTTCGGGGCACGAAGCCGGGCGACGATGACGCCCTGCTGGCGTGCCAGAAGCGCGGTGAGGGCTGCCTGGAGGGCCATGGACAGGGCGTCGAAGTCGGCGTCGGTGACCTCGAACCCTTCGCCAGACAGGGACTTGGTCTCGAGTTGGGCGCGCGCCGCGGCGACGTCCTCGGCGGCTGGTCCGTCCTCGGGCTGCGTGACGGTGGCGCGGGCGCGGGCGACGTCGTCAGCGGCGGCTCCTGGGGCGGCCGCGGTGGTCTGAGCGCGGGCCGCGGCGACCTCGTCGGCCGCGGTGCCTCCCGCTCCGGAGGGCAGCTCGAGGGGCGCCTCCCCGAGGGCTAGGGCGACGTCGGCGGCAGCGGTCGGGGCCGCCTCGAGCTCGCGGGCGTCGGCGACCGCCACGGCGGCGGACTGGTCTCCGGCCGGGGGCAGTGCCGCGTTCGGGTCGGTGCCGGCTGCGTCGAGGGAGCCCGGTTCGGGGGCCAGGCCGAGCGCGGCCGCGTCCTGGTCGTTGGCCGGCACGGGCGCCTTCTGGGGGCTGATCCACAGGGCGCGGGACTGCGGCGTGTTGAAGGGCTTCCTGTTGGCGATCTTCCGGTACTCGTCGATCGTGATCAGGCCCGCCTCGAACTCCTTGCGCGCCTCTTCTCGGGCCTGGCGGCGGGGGAACTCGAGCGCTTGGACACGGGAGGTGTCGAACCGGATCACCCAGTCGTCGGACAGGTCCGGGTCGAAGGCCGACGCGATCAGGTTGAGGTGGGGGAGCTCCGTGTGCGACCAGAAGTTCCACTCTTCCCGGTCGGCGTTGTTGAACGTCCGCTCCGAGGCGTTGCCGATGACGCTCTCGTACACGCCGAATGCGGAGAGGATCTCGTTCTTCGCCGTGCTGGAGAGGGTCTCGTAGGCCATCTCCCGGGGGCGGGCGGAGGTGTCCACGTAGGTGACGCCGCCGGGGCCTGTCCCGACGAGGGTGAGCTGTCCGGCGTTGTGCGTGCCCGGGGCGAGACGCTTCTGGATCCGGGCAACCTCGGCAGGGTCGACGCCGTCCAGGTCGATACCGACAATTCCGCCCGGTCTGCCGTCATTGTCAATAAAACTGATGTTGTAGGTGCGGGCCTTCACGTCCAGGTCGACCGAGAGGCCCGCGGCCTCGAGCGGCGTCACCCCGCAGAACGGGTCCGTGGGGTGGGGGTCGCGCAGCCAGATGACGTACTTCGGCTTGAGCTCGCGGATGCGCCCTGCGTAGTCCGTGAACTCGAAGTGCTTGACGTAGCTGGCGTTCTCATCGTCCGGAATGATCTGGACGCGGTCCGGCGGCAGCAGGTCGATCCTGGTCAGGACTCCGCCGCGGCTGTACGTCTTCTCGATGAACACGCCCCTTTTGCTGAGGAGCAACTGGGCGCTCAGGCGCTTCTTAAAGACGTCGCCCGTCTCGAGCGGGTTGGCCTGCTTGTTCAGCAGCCGCAGGAGCGGGTGGTCCTCAAGGGTCTCCGCGAACTCCCGCTCGTCGCCGCCGCGGCCGATCTGCACCGGGAGGGTGGAGGCGTGTTTGCTGATGGCCTCGATGCTCTTGAAGGTCCAGATGCTGCGTTCGTAGCCCTCGACGATGACGCGCTCGAGGTCCCAGCCGTCCGCGCGGCCCGGGGTGCCCCACACGTTCGTGACGCCAGCGAGCGTCACCGACGTGTAGACGCCTCCGGCCAGGAGGTCCTTCGTTTCGGTGGGTGGTGGCGCCGGTTCTGCGGCCCCTCGGGGTACCAGGAGGCCGCGGAGGGCGGGGAAGAGTTGGCGGGGCATCAGGCCCCCTCAGCGCTGGACAGCCACAGGCCGGTGGCGGCCACGAGGGCGCTGACTGCCAGCCATCCCAGTGGGGGCAGCAGGTAGAACAGGACGGCGGTCTGTCCTGCGTAGCCGCTGAATGCGGCGATAGCCCCGGCGTCTTGCTGCCATCGGCGCGTGGAGTTACGGCGGACGAGGACGCCGCTGGCGCACAGGCCGATGAGCGCGGCGGACAGGCCGGCGGTCCAGTGCAGGGCGCCCAGCGCACCAAGTCCGCCGAGCACGCCGAACGAGAGCAGGAAAAGCCCGAGAGCCTCCCGGCCGACCTTGTCGGAGAGCACCGACCCAGTGATGTCGGTGGTGGCGACAACGGGGTCGTCGTTCGACGGCTGAGTTCGCTGAGTAGTCACGCCGCGCACCATGAACAGTGGGCGGCGTTAACGTCGCGTGCTCAGCGCGGGGGCCGGGACACCCCAGACATGTAGGCGCTGATACCGCGCCGATTGATGGTCCCGCCGGAGATGATTCGCGCGTTCGGGGGCGGGGTGGGGACCTTCCGCTTGGCCCGCTTGGTCTGGTCGCCGCCGATCAAGTGCGTGTTGTCGACCTTGGCCGCGCAGTCGTCGCCCTTGACCTCGTCGTACGGGCGGCGGCAGCCGCGGCAATACACCTCGAGCGCGTCGACACGCTGGCCCTCGGTGGCCTTGAAGCTGCCGCGGTAGTCGGCCACGCTCGCGATCTTCGGCGTGACCTCGACCTCGGCGGCCACGACCCAAATGTGGGAGAGGTCCGGCGCCTCAACTTCTGCGGCCGGGAGCTCCTGCGGGGGAGTGGTCTTCTGCTCAGGCTCGGCTGTGGGGGTGGGTGCCGATTGTGTGTCTGGCTCGGGCTCCAACCAAGCGAAAAGGCTCTCCTGCAGGTGGGAGATGCCGGTCTCGGGCGAGAGGGGGGCTGTCGCGGTCGTCACCGTTCCTCCGGATCACTGCGGGGTTGACGTAAAGTGCAACCCCCTTCACTGCCGGAACGCCAACGACCGCGTTCTGTTACACCCAACATCGGTGGGGCCCTTGGTACATGGGCCCCACCGATGACTGCCCGTGTGGTCAGGGTGTGTTGTGTGGCCGGGCGGTAATCTTGCGCCTAGATCACCGACAGACACGGAAAGTGACGAACTGTGACCACTGCTGTTGTGGCCCCCGCGAAGGTCTCGGACTTCTACTGCCACCAGGCCATTCCCGGCCTCGTGGAGATCGAGCGGGTGATGGAGACTGACCGGGTGCTGGCGTTTCACCACACCAAGCCGTCACACCCGGTACACATCGTGGTGGTGCCCAAGGAGCACATTCCGTCGCTCGTGGACCTGGGGGACGGTGGCCCGGAGCTGCTGGCGGAGATCATGGACGTGGTGGCCAAGGTCGCGGACCAGGTCCGTGAGAAGCACGGCGCCGCTTCCGTGACCACGAACTTGGGCCTGTACCAGGAGTCCAAGCACCTGCACTGGCACGTCTACCACCGCGGCGAGACCGACGAGCAGATCCGCGAGATGTACGGCCATGGTGACAACTGACGCCTAGCGAACTCGGCGGCGCCGCGGCCGGGCAGCGGACAAGGTCTCGCTGGCGATGCGACTGGCCGCCTGGTGGATCACGGCGGGATCCGGCCTGCTGAAACTCGCGTGGGCGCCAGCCAGGCGAAGGCAGGCTTCGACGAGCGTGCCGCCGCCAGCGAGGGCGTCGTCGTCCTGGATGACGCGGCAGCGCCCCTCATGGCGACGCGCGTACGCCTCGGCGTTGACCAGTTGGTCACCGCGGCTGACGCTGGCCGGCAGCGGGACGAGGACGGCGCGCTTGCCGAGTGCCTCCAGCTCAGCCAAGGTCGTCGCCCCGGCCCTGCCGATGACCAGGTCGGCCAGCCACAGTGCGTCGGTCATCTCCTGGTGCAGGTACTCGTACTGCCAGTAGCCGGGTGTTCCGTCGAGGGACGGTTCGAGGTTGCCCTTGCCGCACACATGGACGACCGCATACCGGCCGCAGAGATTGTCCAGTTGGCTGCGTACCGCGTCGTTGATGCGGGCAGAGCCGCTGCTGCCGCAGAAGATCAGCAGGACCTCGGCGCCGGGCTTGATGCCGAGCTGGCTGCGCAGCCGGTCCGGGTTGCCCTCGCCGAGGTCGTGCCGCAGGGGCAGGCCGGTGACGACCGTCTTCCGGGCGAGCCAGCGCGGAGACTTGGACCGGGCCGGTTCGGAGAGGCAGACGCGGGTCGCCATCCGGGCGAGTATCCGGTTCGCGAGGCCGAGGGAGTGGTCGGACTCGTGGATGACGACCGGAACCCGGCACAACCAGGCGGCGATTCCGACGGGGACGGTGACGTAGCCGCCCTTGCTGAACACGGCGTCGGGGCGCTCACGGCGCATGGCCCGCCAGGCTGCGATGATGCCGCGCCCCACGGTGAAAGGCATCCGCAGGTTGCTCCACGAGCCGTATCGCTTCAGGCCGGCGGACGGTACGGAGCAGAAACGGATATCGGCTTTCGCGGCGTACTCGTGCTCGATGCTTCCGTCCCGCCCGAAGAACACGAGCTCGTTTCCGCTCTGCGTGAGCTGGGAGGCGACAGAAAGAGCAGGAACGACATGCCCTGCGCTGCCGCCGCCAGTGATCGCAATTTTCATCAGTACCGTTTCCGGATTCGCATGACCTTATGTACGGGTGATCGAAATTACTTCAGCAGTACTCCGTGCCTGTTACGGTCGTTGACCGAATCTGGCACGGAGTACTGACTGAGCTGGTCGGGTCGGCCGGACTTGAACCAGGCTCCTCGGCAACGCTTTTGCCGTGCTCCACCGTTGAGCTACGACCCGTTTGCTGTGACGGGCATCAAGCTAGGGGCCGCCGCATCCGGGCGTCAATAGAATCGACGGAATACTGATTGAATTTTCGCCATCGCTCACTCGCACGAATAGCTGGCTCTTTATCGGAGTCTAGGAATGTCGAATAGCGTCGCCGTGACGGGGTATTGCGGCGACGCTGTTTCAGTCCGACTTGGGGGTATCTCCCGGGGTCATCCGCCAGTGGCGAGCTGGGGAATGTGACCGGATTGGGTGAGGGTGGTGCGTCCAGTCCAGCGGCTGATGACTTCGATCTCCTCGGCGGGGCGGTCGGGAGAGAGCACGGCGGCGTGCGGCAGGCCCAGCAGGCGGGCGTAGCGGAGCTTCTCCCCGGCGGGCAGGGGCCGGTCGTCGACGAAGAGGCACAGCCCGCGGGAGGTGAGGTCCTGCACGAGCCGGTCGGTGCGCTCTTGCATCTCCGGCTGATCGGAGCGCAGTACGGCGAGGTGGACGTCGGCTGGCCCGGTGCCGGGCTTCCAGCGCAGGCCCTGGTGGTCGCGGTGGAGGTCGGCGGCGGTCTGCATGCAGCGGGTGACGCCGATGCCGGAGCAGGCCATCCAGGGAACGGCCTGGCGTCCGGCGTGGTCGGTGAAGGCGAGTTTCATCGGCTGGGAATACTGGGTTCCGAGTTCGAAGACGTGAGCGACTTCGACGGCGCGGACGGCGCGGTGGGTCCCAGGGCACAGGGTGCACCGGCTGCCGTCCGAGGCCTCGGCGAGGTCGAGGCCGCTTACTTTCAGGGCACCCAGGTCTGGGTCCCCGTTCCAGGTCACACCGCTGCGCAGCCCGCCGGCGCCGTCCGAGATCGCGAATTCGTCCAGAGCGGCGACGGAGGTGTCGAACAACAGGAGGGTGTCGGGGCTGTCGGCAGCATCCCACGGGGTGAGGGTCCCGGCCTCCTTGCCGAGGATGCCGGGTAGATCCTGGGGCTCGATGAGGGCGACGCGCAGTGCGCCCGTGGCGGCGGCGACTTTGCGGGCGCTGACCTTGAGCTCGGAGCGGACGGCCACGGCGGCCGGCTGGATGTTGCCGTCGGGATGGGTGAGGACGAAGGCGATCACGTTGACGACGGGCGCGGCGGGTGGCGGCGCGGGGTGTGTGGGTGTGACGGCTCCGTCGCCGCGGTTGCCGCAGTGGTCGCAGGCCACGATGGTGCTCTGCCCGGCGTCGGACAGCACCAGGTGCTCGGTGCTGGGGCCGGCGGAGATGGCGCCGCCGTCCGCCGGTGCCTGGAAGACGCCGGGCAGTCCCATGCCGGTCAGGGCGGCGGTGCAGGCCTCGTTCAGGAAGGCCGTTGACTCGCGCATGCCGTCGGGCGATGTGTCGAAGGTGTACGCGTCGGCCATGGTGAACTCGCGTCCGCGCATCAGCCCGCCGCGCGGGGAGAGTTCGTCGCGGAACTTGCTCGTGGACAAGAAGAGCCGCACGGGCAGGTCCCTGAAGGAGCGCAGGTGCTCGCGGACCGTGGCGGCCGTGATCTCCTCCGAGGTCGGCGCGAGGCACATCTCATCTCCGCTGGAGCTGCGCACAGTCAGCAGAGCGCCTTCGCGCTGATAGGAGCGCCATCGGCCGGTCTCCTCCCAGAGCCGTCGGCTTTGCAGGGTGGGGGCGGCGAAGGCGAGCGCGCCGCGCTCCTCGAACGCGGTCCGGGCGATGGCCGCCATCCGGTCGTGGACGCGCAGGCCGAGCGGCAGGAGGGTGTGGACGCCGGTCGCGTCGGTGCGGCCCACCAGGCCCAGGTGGTAGAGCAGGTCGAGGGCGGGATCGGTGGCTTCCCCGGCCCCACGGCGGACCGGCGGCCACATCCGGCTGGCATACAGGGCGGTGGTGGTCATCGGCGCCCCTCGATCACGGAAGTGGACAGGCGGGTCACCTGTGCGACGGTGTTGGCGATGTGGTGTCGGTGGGCGTTGGCCGCAGCCGCGCCGTGCAGGTCCTGGCGGAGCGCCGCGTCGGCGGAGACGCGGTCGATGAGCCCGGCGAGCGCCGGTGCGTCGCCGGGCTGGTAGGACATGCCGCCGTCGCCGAGGGTGTAGTCCAGGCCGGGCAGGTTGCCGTAGAGGACGGGTAGTCCGTGGGCCTGGGCTTCGACGGCGACCAGACCGAAGGCCTCCAGCTGGCGAGTGGTGAACACCAACGCGTCGAATCCGGCGAACCGCGCCCACAGTTCCTCGCGCGGCAGGAACGGCTCGAAGGTGACCCGCTCGCCCAGGCCGAGACGTTGGGTGCGCTCCTTGAGCAGCGGGAGTTCGCTGCCGCTGCCGATCACCGTGAGTTGGTGCTTGTCCTGGGTGAGGGCGAGGGCTTCGATCGCCGTCACGGTGCACTTGTTGGCATCGAGGCGGCCAGCGTGCAGCAGGTTCAGCCGGTGCAAGGGCCGGGGCATGGCGGTCGGTTGGGGTGGGAGCGGGACGCCCCAGGGGACGGTTGTCAGCCGGTCGGTGTAGGCGTGTTTGGTGAGCCGGTCGACCTCGAAGCCCATGGCCGTGTTCGGGACGACCACCTTGGTGCTGGCGGCCACGATCTCGGTGAGGACGAGGAGGGCCTGCTCGCTTTCGGCGGCGGCGATGACGTCGGTGCCGTGCGCGACGGACATCAGGGGGGTGGTGCCCGCCGCGCGGGCGAAGGCGAGTGCGAGCCCGAACCCGAGGTGCTGGGCGTGGATGAGGCTAGGCCGGTGGGCACCGATCAGGTCGGCGACCTCGTCGGTCAGTTGTGCGGCGTAGGCGTCGAAGCGCGGGCCGTAGGGCTGTTTGTCGGCGGCGAGCAGGGTGGTCTCGGGGAAGTGGTGCTTCCAGGTGCCGCTGCCGGGCAGGCCCAGGTAGAGCACCCTGAAGTCGTCGGTGAGCCGTTGGTAGACGTCGCTGCACCAGATGGTCGACCCGCACGAGGGCTCCATCGGCAGGTCGATCCCGGTCAGGATCAGCGGACGGTTCATGCCGCGCTCCCCTTCTCGGCGTGCGGGAGGTAGGTCTCGAACGAAGTACGCAGCAGCGCGGCGGTGCCTGCCCATCCCAGGGCGCAGACCGCGTCGATGACGGACAAGCCAGGCGTGAACTCCTGGCGGGGCCATGCCTGGAGGTACTGCGGGTGCCGGTCGGTGAACTCGTTCCACCGCACCGACACCTGGTGGTGTTCCAGCTGGCTGGGGTCGAGGTACTCGCGGGTGCCGGATCCGGCCCACAGCTCCCGTTCCCCGGCGGACGCGCAGATCTGGGCAAGCCGCTCGGTCTTGTCGGTCGCGGTGATCTTCATCTGAGAGGTGCGCAGCAGCCGGGCCCGGGAGCCGAGGGCGGTGGCGAGGGCGGTGATCAAGTCGATGTTGAGATCGGCCAGGTGCTCGTGGCCGGCCGTCAGCGCCGGACGCAGCACGTTCAGAGCCTCGTCGACGTAGAGGGTACGGGCGTAGGCGAGTCGGATCTGGCGCAGGAGCCGGTCGGGGTCGAAGGCGGAAGCGATCCGGGTGTCCTTGATGAGCTGGCCGGTGTTCCGGACGACCGGCACGGTCAGCCAGGTGATCCCGTCCGCGGTCTTGACGCGGTTGCGGTTCTGCCAGCCGCCCTGGGTGTACTGCACGTCGTCGTAGAAGGCGACCGTATCGCAGCCGAGCAGGGCCTCGCAGAACCCCAGCCACGGGGCGAAGGGCGGCTGTTCGATGTACATCAAAGTCGGGCGTCCTCTCGCGAGAGAGCGAAGGTGAGGGTGAGCAGGGTGGTCTCGAATGCCTCGAAGGCCCGCCCGGTGGACGTGGCCGTGGGGCGCAGGGACCATCCGGCCTGGGCGGCGCGGTGGCGGGTGTACTGCGAGCTCAGGTACCAGCGCCCGCCCTGGCTGTGGTGCGCGTTCAGGGCGCGGACCTTGTCGTCGACGAAGTCGGTGACGTCGACGAGGACGGTCGGGCTGAAGCCGGAGCGGGGGGCGTGGGGTTCGCCGTGGAGCACGGTGTGGCAGGTTGGCACGCGGGTGGCGGCGTTCGCGGCGGCCGTGGCGACCGCCAGGTGGTCCTGGTGGTCATTGGCCGCTCGCGTGCTGTGGGTGATGAGCAGTGTGCACTGGAGCCGGTTCAACTCGGCCTCCAGCAGGGAGATCAGGTGGAGGTCGGCCACCAGCGCGCCGTCGGTCAGGTGGAGGAAGGCCACGTCGATGCCGGTGTCGTGCCAGGCGGCGGTTACCTCCTTCTCCCGCTCGTCCTCGGAGAGTTGACGTCCGGCGTCGGCGTCGGCGATGGATACGCCGTTCGCGCCGTGGGTGACGACGACGACCGACACCACCGCACCGGCCTCGCGGGCCTTGCGCAGAGTGCCGTAGCACAGCAGCTCGGCGTCGTCCGGGTGGGCGACCACGGCGACCACTTGCTCCACCGAGCTGCTGACGGCGGTGCCGGTCACGGGCGTCACCGGGCCTCGAAGTCGCGGTGGACCAGTGACGGCCGTGGCCCCTCGGACCCCTGGTACTTCCCCTCGTAGAGGACGATCTCCCCATGAGGGACCCAGAAGGTCACCTGCCCGACGAGCAGTCCCGGATAGATCCGTACGCGCTGCACGGCGTGCAGTTGAAGGGTGAGCTGGCCGAAGGAGCCGATGTCGATGAGGTCGGCGGTGCAGTGCACGAACAGGCCAAGACGTGCGATCGACGAGCGGGCGCGGATGATCGGCACGTAGAAGTCGCTGCCGATCTTCTCGCGGGTGGAGGCCAGGTAGATGCGGTCCGGCTCCAGCACCATGCCCTCGCTGGGGATGGCGTGTTCCTCGAACGGGTTCTCGCGGGCGCAGTCGAGGACCTTGTTGGTGTACCAGCCGATGCGCTCGCCCAGGTGGAAGTCGTAGGAGTTCGGCTGGATTCGCTGCTCGTCGTACGGGGCGATCTGGATCGCCCCTGTCTTGACTTGTGCTGCGATCGCGGGGCCGGTGAGGATCACGCGGCTGCCTCCTGCCGTACGGGGCCCGCGCCGAGGCCGGCTGCTGCGCGCGGGGAGCACGCGGTGGGCTCGCTGATTCCGCCGTAGAGGCCGCCGTAGGGCATACGGGCACCAGTCGGTTTCCAGAAGCTCACCTGGCCGACCTTCATGTTCGGGTAGACCCGCAGGGGCTGGACGACCTTGATCTCCAGGGTCCACTGGTGGGCGGAGCCGAGATTGCCGAGGTCGGCCGAGATCTGAAGGAACATGCCCAGCCGGCCGAGCGAGGACCGGCCGATCAGGCTCGTCACGTACTCGTCGCCGCCGACGGTCTCCACCGTTGCGCCCAGGTACACGATGCCCGGACGCAGGACATACCCCTCGTCGGGCAGCTCGATGACGGCCGTCTCGGCCGGGCGCGTCGGGTCGGTCGGATCGCTGATGATCTGCCTCAGCGTCCTGCCGAGGCGGTAGTTGTAGCTGTTGGGGTTCAGCAGGTCCGCGTCGAACGGGGCGATGGTGATCTGCCCGGCCTCGACCGACTCGTGGATCGCGGGGCCCGTGAGGATCATCGTGTTCCTCCGAACGCTCCCGCACCGACGTACGTCTGCCGCAGCAGCCGCCGCTCGTCGGCGCCGTAGCTGTTCTGGCCGTCGCCGAGCGGCATCCGGCCGTGGGCGTAGCGGTGCTGGTCGAAGACGAGCAGGTCGCCCGGCCGCAGGCGGGTGGTCGAACGGTAGGCGAAGACGGCGTCCACGAACCGGCCGAACGCGGCAGCGATCACCTGGGGCTCCTCGGCGTCGAGGAGTTCGCCGCGCTCAAGGTGTGGGCCCATCTTGGCGGTGAACCGGATCGGCGTGCTGCCGTCGATCCGCTCCGGCAGGACGGGGAACCTTTTCAGGCTCTCGCCGACGCCGTGCACGCCCTGGTCGGCGAAGTAGGAGAAGACCGGCTCGGCCAGGACCGTGCGGTCGGTGTCCGAGAGCATGTCGGCGGCCTGCCAGAGGTCAGCGAGCGCCGACGCCCCGCCGCCCAGCGGGTCTTCGCGGATGCAGTACAGGGCGATGTAGCGGGGGAGCCGGTCGCGGTCGACCAGGTCGACGTGCAGCCGGTTCTCCCCGACGCCGTGCGTGCGTCCGGGGTCGGCGGCCAGGCTGACCGTCAGGTCGCTCCAGCAGCCCTCGCCCGGATACACGGACAAGACGGGGCCAAGGCTGGAGAGCAGACTCAGGCTGAGCTCCAGGTTCAGCGGGTGGTCCTGCCCCTCGAACTGGACCAGGGCTCGGCCCGGGCCGGTGACTGCGTCGGCGAACTGGCCAGGAGCGTGCGGGCCGCTGGTCAGTTCGCGCCCATTCAGGGTCAGCACATCACTCATGAGGACTCCGAACAAGATCGGTGAGGGTGTCGCGCAGGGTGCACGGCGGGACGGCGGGACGAGCGGCAAGACCCAGCCGCTCGGCGAGGTAGCTCGTGGTTGCGATAGCGCACGCGGACGTACCGGACGCGGTTTGGGTGCTGGCGATGGGCGCCTCACCGAGCTGGCGGGCCCCCGCCAACACCGTCTCCACGGGGTGTGTGCTGTCCACAAGGACGAGGTCGGCGTCGAACGGGACGCAGTCCATGAGCGATTGGCGCGTAACGGTCTGCGGCAGCCCGGCCCGCAGGGACCCCAGGTTGAGGACGAACCCATCGGCGTTGGCGGCGGTCCGGGCGCACTCGGCCAACACCCGGGCGACGTCCTCTCTCGTGTCGAGACGGGCTGACAACGTTCCGAGCCGCTCACCGCCCCAGACCGCGTACTCGGTGAGCACTTCCTCCAAGCCGTCCAGCCCGGGCGGGACGTTCGCGGAGGGGGTGAAGGTTTCGTTGCTGAAGGTGTGGTCGCCTGTGGGGTCGAGCCCGATCCTCAGCAGACCCGCTCCCACCTCCGGGGCCTTGACCACATGTCGGCCTGCGGAAGCCCAGTGGTACGAGGGACTGTGACAGTGGCCCGCGACGACCAACTTGAGCGGCCAGCCATGCTCTTGGTCGGTAACGTCGTGGGCGAAACCGGTGTGGCTCACTCCTATGACGACGTCGGCCCCCTCGGACAGAAGCCGGTCCCGCTCCGTCGCGATCAGGTCCGCCGTCGGCGGCACGAACCGGAACCCGGCCCGCTCAGTCGGCGGAATCGTCTCGAACGCCTGTTGGCCGAGATAGCCGACGATGCCCACCCTTGGCTCTCGCTCCGGGAGGAGGAGACTGCTCACCCAGCGCCCGCCGAATTCGTCCGGCGGGCGCAGATTCGCGCACACCACCGGGGGAAAGCGTCCGGGATCAGCCAGTCGCATCAGGTCAGCGAGGTCGTGGTTGCCCGGTACGAGCGCGTCGTACAGTTCTGCCAGGAGCCGTTCCTCCACGCGTCCGTCGGAGAACTCGTGGAATGCGTTGCCACCGAAGAAGTCGCCAGCGTCCACGACCAAGGCGCCGCGCGCACGCCACTGCCTCACCGCGGCAAGCATGGCCCGACCGCCAGGAACCGCGGAGTGGAAGTCGGTCGTTACGACCAGCATCGTCGTGTCCATCAGCGCCTCTCGATAGACACGACGCGCAGCGGTGCCGGCGCCTGCGGCCAGAACTCCCGCCGGGAGATCCCGTCCACCTCTTCCAGCCGAAGACCTCGGCCCTCTCCCTCGGCGGCTCGGTACTGGTCCAGGGTGCGGCTCGGTATGACAACCAGCCCCCGCACCACGTTGTGGGTGGAGGCGAAGATGTGCTCGGTGAGGGCTGACGACAGCTCCCAGTCGAACGGCAGGATCGCCAGCAGGACGCTGCCCCGCTCCAGCCCGCCGTCGAGGTCGACCGAGCGGACGTCCGCGATGGTCACCCGCGCCCGCGGCCCGAACGGCCGGAGCTTGTCCAGCAGCAGGGTGCCGAGCCGTACGTCCTTCTCTACCGCCCAGATCCGGCACCCTGCCTGTACCACCGCGCAGGACAGCGTCCCCAGCCCTGCCCCTACCTCAAGCACCTGGGCGCCAGTGGGGAGTGCGGCGCACTCCAGTAGGCGCCGCGCTACCTCCGGCGAGCGCAGGAAGTGCTGGCCCAGATCGGCTCGGGTGGCAAACCCTGTTCGCGCGAGTACGTCAGCATCGGCGGGAGCATCAGGCACCGCAAGCGGAACACCCGCTTGCCCATGGGCGTATGGCAACTGCATCGGAGCAGGTGTCCCTTCAACGAGGCTGTGAGATAAAGCGGTCACTGGGTACGCTCCCGTCGGGCGAGAGGACAGCGGCCATGCGACCGCTGACCTGGGGCTGCGCAGTACAGGCATCGGCTCCGCGCCGCCACCAGGGGCAGCTGCGGGGTTCGCTCTCGGCTGTTGCGACGAGCTGTTGCTCGTACGAGCGATCACGACCCGTAGACATCGTCACGCTCTGGTGACGCCCAGTCATTGCCAGTTCCGCACACCCGCATTGCGGGCAACCCGCAATGGTGTAGCCGAGGCGACCAGGCGCTCTCCCTCGCGGCCCCCTCCTCGGATACCGTGGCGCACAGTCCGCCTCATCACCGGGGGTGTGCACATGATCACGGTAAGTCGCTCGCGCCGGGCGGCGATCCAGACGGCCGCGGCTGCGATCCGGGCGAGCTGCCGAAACGGCGGGCGCAGCATCGAGCAGACCGCGCTCACGATCTGCGCCACACTGCCCGAGGTGCGGTCGCTGGAAGCGTGGCGCCTGGCACTCGGCTGGCCACGCTCCCGCACTATCGCGCGAATCGGCGACCTTTACCGCTCCCGCGGGCTTATGCCGCCCGGCCTGTCGCAGTCGATGTTGTGCCGATGGGAGCATCAGGCCAATGAATGGCCAGGGCCGGAGTACGCCGAGGCGCTGTGCACGGTCTACCGGGCCCAGCCGGCGCAACTCGGCCTCGACCGCGCCACTGACCGCGATCGAGCCAGATGGGGCCACACCGCTGGATACAGTGAGTCCGGCCCTGATGCGTGCGTTCTTCCCGCACCGGAAAGCATGGTGACCATGACCACCTCCGCCGGACTGCCAGCCGTACGCGACTCCCTGCACCTCGCGCTGCTTGCCGATCCGGTGGGAAGTCCGACAGTCGTGGACCTGGCCGAGGCGGCGATCGAGCACTACGCCCTCGGATACAGCAAGCACCCTCCGCACGTCCTGTTCACCGAGGTCCACGGCGCGCGCGGCTTGCTGTCTCGGGCCCTCACCAGCGGACAGACGCACGAACCGATCGCGGTCGATCTGAGGCGCGGCATCGGCTGGCTTTCCGCCCTCCTGGGCAACCTTGCCTTCCACCTCGGCGACCACACCGGCGCACGAGCACACCTTGCCACCGCAGCCACCTACGGAGATCGCAGCGGCGACACACGGCTCACCGCATGGGCGTGGGGAGCCCAGGCCATGGTCGCCCGCGCCACCGGCCAGCACATCCGCGCCGTGGCCCACGCCGAACGCGGCCTGGCCAGCGTGCCGTCTGGGCTTCCCCGCGCCCAGTTGCACGCCTGGGCACTGCTTCCGTCCCTGGCCGAACTGGGCCGAGAGCAGGAGGCCGACGCCGCGCTTGCCACCGCGACACGGGAACTGGAAGCGGACCCGACAGGATGGGCGCCGGGACGCTTCGGATACGACGTCGCCGAACACTCCTTGCACGAGGCCGAGGCACAACGCGCCTTGGGCCGCATGGATCGTGCAGCAACTACCGCAGAGGCGTCCATGAACGCCTGTACGACGGGAACCCCAGGTTGGGCAGCCGCCGCTCTGGTCCTGGCCCAGGCCGAGGCCCCAACCCAGCCGGCTGACGCCGCCCAACGCGCCCTGGACGTTCTGACTCGCGTGCCGGCCGTGCGACTCCGCTCCACCTCCCGCTCCCGCCTCGCCCAGCTCCAGATCACCCTTGAGCCGACTCGCGCACACGGCGTCGAGGATCTGCGCGACCGCGTGCACGCTCTCCCTCCGGCGATCGACGCGCACGGTGTCGCTACGACGGCGTGACGCCCCGGCTCCGTACTGCCGCCGCACGGTCCTGATGCAGGGCACAGCGACCGCTGCGGCGCGGCGATCCGAGCGTTCGCAGAAGCCGACGTGCTCCTGCACCGCGATTCCGCCGGATTTCACGCGCCCGATACCGTTTTCTTCCCACCCCGTGCCCCGCCACGAGAGCGGAAGGTGACTTTTGATTCACTCAGGATTCGGTGCACGAGCCCGTAGGAACGGCCAATTTCTTCGGCCAGTTCTCTGATACTCGCGCCCGAGTCGTACTTCTTCTTGAGGTCTTCCGCGAGTTTCTGGCGGGCGGCGCCTATCACCGGGCTGCCTGATTTTACTTCCGGCTTCTGCATCGGCTTAAGGTCTCTCCGTTGCTAATTCTGGTGGGATCTACGGGGAGCGGACTGCGCTGCGGATATCGGCCCTATCAGCGGGTGGTGCTCAGGAAGCGATCGACCGCGGCAAGGTCGTAGCGGGCGATGGTGAGGGCGTGGTCGGTCCACCGCCGTACGTCGGCGGTGTCGATGATCTCGAAGCTGACCAGAGTTGATGCCAGGGCAAGGGTGCTGAGCTGCCAATCGATGCGCCGCGGGGGGCCTTGGTCGGTTCGGTGGAGGCTGGCAACGCCACGGATTCTCATGCCTGCCCTCCGCGTATGAAGGGGGCGAACCCGTCGGCGTCGTAGACGACGAGTGATGCCCAGGGGTTGGTGGCGGAACCGAACTGGACGGCGTGCTGGGTGAGTTCGTACGGATCGTGGACGGTGAGGGATCTCCACGGGTCGAGGCCGACGGCGAACCGCGCGGTCTGCTGGGTCAGTTCGAACAGCAGGTCCAGCACGATGTCGGTGATGCGGTCCATGCGGCTTGAGCCGTTGAACTCGGTGAGACGGAGGTGGAGTTCAGACACCGAGATTCCCCCGCTCGATGCGGCGGACCCAGGCGTCGGGATCGGCGATCTCTTCCTCGGTGGGCAGGAAGGCCGCGTCCTTCCAGACTTGGTTGACCAGGTCGGTGCCCCCTGCGGCCACGGTGCGCGCGATGAGGCGGGAGCCTTGCTCGTAAGCTGCACGGCTGGGGCCCAGGCGTCGGATGCCGGGGAGTGCGTTGTGGGTGCGGTAGCGCCAGGACTTCGGCGATTGCCGGTGGTCGGCCGGGGCACCGAACAGGCGGGTGGTGACTTGATGGTCGGCCCAGTCGGCGTGTCCCTCAAGGACAGTCGAGGCGCCGCGGCCGGTGATCCCCCGCTTCTGTGGGAAGAAGGTGGTCCACACCGCACCGCTTCGCGCATCGGCCTGCACTTGGTGGACGAGTTCATGGGCGACTACCTGGTGAAGGGCCGGTTCGTCGACCAGCAGTCCGCCATGGTGGAGGGCACGGGGAGCGATGATCGTCTCGCGGCGGCCGTCGGCAGCTACCAGAGTGCTGCCGAGCACGAGGGGCCAGACCAGGACGGGAACGAATCCCATGATCCTCAGCCCGGCTCGAACGGCGTCGATCTCCCGCGAGGTCAGCTCCAGATCGGCGATGTCACGGGCCAGGGTGCGGTGGTGGCTCTTGCGGGTCTCCTCCCGCCATGCCTTGGGGGTCAGCAGGCGGAAGCGGACCTCCTCCGGGAGGGGGAGGTCGGTTATCTCCTTCACCGTCGGCGCAACCCGGTGGAGTATCCGGTCGACCTGCTCGGCTAGGTCTGGATGGCGTTGAGTTGCGTCAAGCACGGCGAAGCGGGTCTGGGTCACTGGTGGTCCTGTCCAGAAGGGATCGGTCTGGTTGTTGACTCCGGCGCGCCCCGGCTTTCGGGACCGCCGTGATGCTTCCGACCCTGTGCCGCGGGTCCCCACGCGCGGCGAGCACAGGACCGGAAGCTGTCCCTTCGCCCCTGGACCGCCGACAGCCCGGGGAACGAAGGGGCTTGGCCCCCTGTCGCCGAGCGGGAGTCAGGACAACTCTCGGCGACAGGGGGTAACCCATGCGCAGCAGTGGAGGTCAACGGGGCTGCCGCGCATGGGGGTTCATGCGGGGGTGGGGTCTGGGCTGGCCCAGGCGCGTTCGGCCGCCAGGCGTTCGGACCACTCGATACCGCTTTCGCCGAGAGCGGTCTTGGCAAGGTGGATGCGCTGGAACTCGCCGGTCCCGGCGGGCGCGTAGGTGTGCTGGATGTCGCGGAAGAGGCGTTGAAGCAGGTAGTCGCCGTCCAGGCCATCGGCGGCGTGCAGTTCCATCGCGTCCCGCGCGGAGTCGGCGGCCAGTTCGTGGCCGGTGTTCTTCGCGCCGATCAGCTGGGCATCGCAAGGTAGACCCTGGTCGAGGAGGTGAACAGCCTGGTAGGCGGCACCCTGGGCGGTTTGGAGACGGTCGTACATGCCTCCGAGTCGGTATCGCACGACCGGGTGGTCGGAGAGGTACGCGCCGTAGCGGGGGCGGGTGCTCAGCCAGTCGGCGGTGGTGGCGACGATGGCTTCGTGGATGCCGAGGCTGAGGGCGGTGAGGTTGGGGCGGCCGAAAAGGATGCTGGCGCTCTGCGCGACGAACAGGCCTTGGCCGACCTCCCCGAGCACATTCGCCGCGGGTATGCGGACACGGCCCAGGCGCAGTCGGCCGGCGGTGAAGCCGTGCAGGCCCAGCCGGGTCCGGTGCGGCTCCACGACCAGCCCCGTGCGGTCGCGCTCGACCAGAAAGGCGGTCAGCGCCTGGGACGCGGGAACCCCTGGCGGCGCGGTGCGGGCGATGATCACGTGGAGGCCGGCCAGGTGGGAGTTGCCGATGTGTGCCTTGCTGCCGGTGATCACCCACTCGTCGCCGTCCTGCTCGGCGACCGTCTCCATCCCGCCGATGTGTCCGCCCGTCTGCGGCTCGGTGACCGCGATCGACAGCAGCACCCTCCCGGCCGCCGCCCGTGGCAGCCACCACGCCTTCTGCTCGGCGGTGCCCCACAACTGGAGGGCGCCCGTCGGGATCAGGCTGGCCTGAAGGATCGCGGCCGCGGCCGCGGAGACGACGGCAGTGCGGTGGATGAGGACCGTCTTGGCGACGTGCCCGGCCGCCATCCCGCGGTACTCGCTCGGGATCGTCACTCCGAACCAGCCGTTATCGGCCATGAGTTGGGCCGTCCTGCGCTCGACCTTGTGGGGTGCGACCTCCATCGGCCGTACCCGGGGCGCGATGTGCTGGGCGGCGAAGGCGTCGGCCTCGTGCCACAGCCGGTGGTGGTCGGGGGTGAGGTAGGGGGCCAGTGCGGCAGGCGGGGTGGTGGGCATGGTCGTCTCCGTCTCCCTGTGCGGGGTCGCAAGGCGGGTGCGGCCGGGTCGCCGGTGGGGCTGCCGGGTGGGGGGCAGGGGGATCTCAGCGGGCCGGAGCCCGACTGGTCAGGGCGTCCAGGACCAGGGCGCCGCCGTCCTTGACAGCGTCGAGGTGGCGTCGGGCGTCGGAGCGGGGGCGGGCCTCGGGATCGATCGCGCACGCCGTGCCCAGCACGACCCCCTCGTAGATCAGCGGGACGCCGAAATAGGAGCGGATCCCCACCATGTCCACCACGACGTTGCCGGAGAAGGTCGAGCTGGCGTGGACGTCCCACAGCGGCAGGCCCTTCTTGCGTCTGACGACGGCCGGGCACCAGCCGTGCTCCAGGCTCATGGTGCGGCCGAGGATCAGGTGGCCGGAGTCGGGCGGAGGGTTGTGCAGGCCGACGAAGGTCTGCTCGGCGTAGAAGATGTTCACGAAGCCGTAGAGCATGCCCGTGGTCTCCGCGATGTGGTCCGCGAACTGGTCCATCCGGTCGTCCGGACCGGTGGGCACGCCCAGACGCTGAAGGAGTGCCTCGCGTTCCTGCCGCTCGGCCAGCTCGCGGGCCTGGGCCGCGCTGACCACTTCCTGGCCCAAGCTGACCGCACCCGGCCGCGGGACGATCACGTCCTGGCCGGGCGCGGCGAGTAAGGGGGCCGAGGTCCTCTGGCCGAGCGCGGGCCGGCGGAAGGCGTCGAAATCGGTCATGGGGCATCCAAGGAGTTGAGAACGGTCGTCATGAGGGACAGGGCGTGGTCGACGAGGTGGAGCAGGACTCGGGCGACCGAGGTGGGGTCGCGGGAGTCGCAGGTCACCACCGGTACATGGAAGGCGAGTGCGAGGGCCTGGCGGACCTCGGCGAGCGGGTAGCGGTAGGCGCCGTCGAATTCGTTGACGGCGACCACGAACGGCAGGCCTTTGTGCTCGCAGAAGGCGACGGCCTCGAAGCTGGAGTTGAGCCGGCGGGTGTCGGCGAGCACCACGGCGCCCACCGCACCGCGGGCCAGGTCGTCCCATAGGTCACTGAAGCGGTCCTGCCCGGGGGTGCCGAACAGCATCAGCTCGATCGGCATGGGAAGGTCGAAGCTGACGCGCCCGAAGTCGAAGGCCACAGTGGTCTGCCGCTTGCTCTCCACTCCGGTGAGACTGTCGGTGGCGTTACTGGCCTGGGTCAGGAGTTCCTCGGTGGAGATCGGCTCGATCTCGCTGACCGCGCCGACTGCGGTCGTCTTGCCGACCCCGAAGCCCCCGGTGATCAGGATCTTCAGTACGGCCGGGCCACCGACCGCAGGGACCACGCCCTCGTGGCGGTGGGCGTCAGCAGGCTTTGGCTTCGGCATCGGACCATTTGCGTGTGATACCGGCACGCAGTGCCTCCAGGAGCTGTTGGCGGGAGGGCCGGTTCCCGGCCGGGGAGTCGGTGGATGTATGGGAGGCGGTGAGGGACACCCGCAGGACCTGGGCATCGACGAGGTCCGAGATCAGCACGCGGGCCGTGGAGAGGGGGAGACGGACGGTGCCCGCCAGTTCCGCAACCGACCGGTGCCGCTCGCGGCACAGTTGCGTCATCTGCTGGTACTCGCCCTCGGCCAGTCCCGGACCGCCGCGGCCGGGCCCGGCCTCCAGGAGGGTCTCGGGGCTGAGCCAGTGGCGGGCGTGCACTCGCCCCCGCGTCACGACGAAACGCCGTACGAAGGCGCCGCCCGTGCCCTCGGAGGGTGGTGGTGTGTGCCCGCTGGGCCCGGTCATCCGTCGCTGCGAACGGCCGCGACCATGTATGGGGCGAACAGGTCCACGAGCTGGCCCATCTCGAAGCCCACGGTGCCCGCGTCTGCGGTCGGTTCGGCGACCACGGCCAGCACCGTGTCAACCTTGCCGTCCTCGTCGCACGGCTGGCTGGGGAAGAGGACGCTGCTCCCGGCGATCGACACGAAGAGCAGACCGTCCTCGCGCTCGACCATGGACAGTTTCAGACCGCCCTTGTCACCGTGCGGGCCCGGGATGTTCTCGCACAAAGAGGCCAGCGTGCCGAACGTGGCCGCCCACTTGTCAGCCCGGTTCCTGGAAATTCCGCTGTCCACGAGCTTGAGCCCGTCACGGGAAACCACCAGTGCGTGAGTGACACGGGGCACGTCCCTGACGAACGCCTCCAGCATTCCGGCCATCTGCTCTCGGACCTGGTCCTCGGACAGGGTGGCCGCCACGGTGTTGACACCGGTGTCGTCGGTCATCGGAAAACGCTCCTGCGGATTGGGTCGACCCCGCTCACGGGGTCAGTTCTTGGGTGGGGGAGGGAGCTACGGCTGGGTGGTCGGCGGGACAGCCCCGGAGGGCCTGTGCTCGGCTGAGGGCAGGGCCTCCGGGGCGCGGCTGGCGCCGATGCCGCTCCGGAACGCGCCGGCCATGCCGTAGCGCGGCCGGGTCGCTGCCGGCCTGGGCCGGGTCGGGGCCGGTGCTGCTGCCCGCTCGGACACCACCCGCTGCGGCAGAGGCGGGGCGGCATCCGCCGCGCCAGCCACGGGGGTTGACGTCTGCCTGTGTGACGCAGGCGTGGGCTGTACGGGGTGGGAGTGAGGCTGTGCCGCAGCCCGCGTCGGCGGCTGGGCAGGCGGCGCCGGAGGGGCGGCGGGAGGTGTCAAGGACACCAGCAGCCTGCCCGGGACCACCACCAAAGCGGTGGTCCCGCCGGTGGGATTCTCCGTCAAATGGATGGATATGCCGTGGCGGTGGGCGATCGTCGCCGCGGTGAGCAGGCCGATCCGTCCCTCTTTGACCAGACTAGTAACGTCGACCTGATCGGGATCGGCCAGCAGTCGGTTCCACCGCGCCCGGTCCTCGGGGCGCATCGGGATGGCGACGCGGTCCTCGATCTCGATGGCCAAGCCCTTGGCGACCTGGTAGGCGCGCACCTGCACCTTGGTGGCGGGATCGGAGAACTTGGTGGCGTTCTCGACGAGTTCGGCCAGCAGATGCGTCAGATCGGGTCCCACGTGTCGGGGCAGGCCCAGCTCAGCGCCGACCGTGCCGGCGGCGACGGTCACCCGGGCGTAGTACAGGATCTCCTGGTTCGCGCCCCGCAGCACCTGCATCACGCTCACCGGTTCACGGGCAGCACGCAGCGACTCCCCGGCGACGACGGCCTTGCTCTCCACCCAGCGCCGCAACCCCGTCACCAGATGATCCAGGGTGAAGATCACCTCCAGCAGGTCGGGGTCATCGGTCCTCTCCTGCAGCAGATCCAGCTTCTCCAACGCACGGGAGACCAAGGCGTGTTCACGCCTGGCGAACTGGTGCAACATCGACAGCAGGACCGCCGACTGCGACTCGTCGCGCACCCGGATCAGGGCGGCGACCGCCTGCACCTGAAGCTCAGCCAACTGGGCCACCGCCTCGTCCGCCGGGCCGGCCTCCTCGAATGGAGGGAGGCTCTCGGGCAGCGCCACCGTCCCGCCCCGCACCAGCTCCTCCGCCGACCAGACCACGGCCTTGTCGAGGGCCGCCGCCGCGGCGGTGACGCGGTTCAACTCGGCGCCCTGCGCCTTCTGTACGGTCTGGGCCGCTTGCTGTGCCAGCGCGGCCCCCACCACGGCAGCGACGACCAGTCCTGCGGCTAGCGAGGCCAGCAGCCAGCCTGTCGGGACCGAAATGGTTCGCCAGACGATGACGGCACTGGCCAGGGCGGACAGGGCGATCACGAGCGGGGTGGCGACCGCTGCTCGCACCTGTTCGAAGACGAATCGATCCACGTGGGCTCGGCGCTTCTTCCTGCGCCGACCGTGGGGGGCCCGGTGGGGCTGGGGGGAAGACATGGGTTCCTCAGAGTCAGTTCCGGCAAGGGGGCACTCGGGCGGGTCGTACGTGATCAGGAGACGGGGAGGATCGCCTGCACGGTCTTGCCTGTGGTCTGGCCGTGCTCGTCCTTCATCACGTCCCACGACAGGTGGCCCTTGTAGTGGGCCACCCACCACAGACCGTGGGGCGTGCCCCGGACGTCGCCGCTCTGATTGGCGACTTCGGCGAAGCCCTGGAAGGAGAGGAGGGCGTCACCGACCTCGATGAGCAGTTCACGGGTCTTGGCGTCGATGATTAGGCGCAGGGTGATAGTGCCGTCACCGAAGGGCTCGCCGTGGACGATGGCGTTGTCCACCAGCTTGTCGGCGATGCGGGCCGCGATGTCTACATTGCCTTCCCAGCAAGCCATCGTCAGCGCCGGCCGGACCTGCTGCCGTGCAAGGAGCCCCGAGGCCCTACTGGCCACCATCGACACGCTCCACGTGAAGGCGGGCTCGGCCTCCGGCCTCAAGGGCAAGGGTGTGGCGACGTCATGCGCGCTCACCCGCGGTTGCTGTTGCCCGCTTGTAGTGCCGTCACCTGGGGAGGACACGTGGGCGGATTTCCGGACGGTCACGACTGCCCCTCCGCTGCCGGTAGCTCGATGCGGCACCAGGTCTCGGCGCCGGCATCCCTGGTGCCCCAGGTCCCGCCGTTCTCCTCTGCCACGGCTGCAACAAGTTCGAGGCCACGTCCCGACTCGGCGTCCTCCTTCGCTCGTTTGAGCTTCGCGGCACCCGGCATGCCGTCGATGACGGTGATGACCAGGAAGCCCTTCCGGATGGCCATGTCCAAGAAGACCTCGCTAGTGCCGCTGTGCACCAACGCGTTGGTCAGCAACTCGGAGACGACCAGCATTGCTTCGTCGATCAGGGCGTCGAGGCCGCAGAGCCTGAGCTGCGTGGCTGCAATTCGGCGCATAGCACCGACGCGGCACGCGTCGTTGTCGCGGGGCGGGCCCGCGCCACAGAGCGGCTCGACCTGGAACCGCTCACTCATCACGACCTTGTCGTGGAGGAGCGTGTGGACGGGGTGTGCGGCTGTCGTCGTCATCATGTCCTCTGGGGGGAGTGCAAGAGGGCTCGGACGGCCGGCATGGTCCTACGCAAAGGGGGACGTTTGCTTGGACCGAGGAAGGCCTGGGCCTCCGCGATGCACCGCGCGAGCGGGACGGGGCTGGTGAGCAGCGGAGCGCCACCAATGATCTGCTCGTCGTCCGGTGGCTCCAGCCACTGCGCGAGCAAACTGACTGGCCGGGGTGAGGGCACGAGAATCACGTGCCCGACGCTGAGGCAGGCGGGCCGGGGTTGACGTTCGGGCCATTTGGCTGTGGCCATCAGTCCGTTCCAGCGCGAGGCGGTGCCTACTGGCACCAATACAGCCGCGGAGCGGAGATTGGTGAACAGCACTGCGGGGCCAAGCGGCTGCTCGTACTGGGCCAGAAGCCGGTACGCCATACGCACAAGTGACCGGTCGGCCATCACTATGTCGAAGGCCACGCCGCACTGAAGTCGCCGGGGGAGATGAGGATTCTCCTCCCACAGGCCGATCGCCGTGTTCGGGTCCGGAGCCGCTGTGGCAAACCACGCGGACAGTGCCTCAGCCTCGGCCCGTTCGCAGGTTTCCATGAGTCCTCCCGGCATCACGACGACACACCAGGTGTGTGTGGCGTGACCCAGTGCAGCGAACATGCTGCTCGGTGAACAGGTCTTTTCCCCGGAACCCTGCCAGCCCTTAACCGGTCCTTTGGCGGCCTTTTCACCGGCCCTTTCCGTCTGACCTGGGCTTTTCAGTGGGGACCCCTCACACGCTGGCACCAGAGTCGCTACCGTGAGGGCGAAACCAGACGGCAAGGGGTGGCCATGCGTGAACTCAAGCGGTTACGCATCAGCGCGAACCTGACTCAAGAGGCGATGGCCGACGTACTCACCGCCCTTGCCCGGCGTCTCCGTGATGAGGGCCGCATTAGGGCGCTCCCCACCTTCAGTGTGCGACAACTACGCAAATGGGAAGTCGAAGAGCCTCCCCCTTGGCCTCACCCGGACGCCCGCGCGGTGCTTGCCGCTTACTGGAAGCGCCCCGTGGAGGAACTCGGGCTGCGGCCGCCGCAGCCCGATGACCTCCCCGTGGTACTTACGCCGGTACCGCTGGCCAGTCAGGCTTCTTCGGCAGGCCCTCTTTTGGTCACGTCCGCTTCAAGCCCGCTTACGGATGAGGCGCCACCGCCGTGGCTAGCCGAGACCACCACCGGTACCAACCGTTCTGGTGAGTGGCGGATCGCGCCGGAGGAAGTGGAGCTTCTGTCGGCCGCCGCCGACGACAACTACGCGATCGACCAGCAGTTCGGCGCGAACCGGCTGTGGCGTCCAACGCGGGCGCATCTGCTCTGGACGCACCACATGATCGACCGGGGCATCTACGACGAGCCGCTCGGGCAGCAACTTCACGCGTTGGCAGGGAAGTTGACTACGTCACTTGGGTGGTTCTGCTACGACGCCGGCCTCCAGGCTCAGGCGCGTCAATACTTCTCCGAGGCCCTGAACTCCGCCAACTTCTCCGGCGACGACGTGCTGGCCAGCCGCACGTTGAGCAACATGGCCCGACAGGCTGTAGACCTGAACAAGGGACGAGAGGCAGTGCGCTTCGCCAAGCTCGGCCAGCGCCACGCAGAGCTGTGGGGTGCGCCCAGTCGCGTTGCTGCTCTCCTCGCGATTCGAGAAGCCCAGGGACACGCGCGGCTTGGGGACGCCTTCAACTGCGAGGTCGCCATCAAGCGGGCATGGAAGGAGTGGGAGAGCGGCGATAACGAGCAGGACCCGGATTGGGCCCTCTTTCTCAACCTCGCAGAGCTGACCTGTCTGGAGGGCATGTGCCGCCTTGACCTCGGACAGACGGCGCGCGCACAGAAACTCCTGGCCCGGTCTGAAGCACTACAAGATGTCACCCACTCCAGGAACCGGGGCATGTGCCTCGGCCGACTGTCCGTTGCGGCAGTCGCGAACGGTGATGTCGACCACGGCATGTCCGCCGCGTCCGACACCCTCCGACTCGTTGAGAGCGGAATGTCGTCCGCCCGAACCGCCGGGCAACTGAAGATCATCCATGACGGCATGCTCCTCCATCGCAGCGCCCGCGGCGTTGGGGATCTACTAGAACAGATTCGTGCTCACGTCGCGTGAGCCAGCAAAAGGAGAGTGCACACCGTGGACCCGGAGTTCCAGCGGCACGATGCGAAGTCGGCGAAGGGCATCATTTCCGAACTGGTCGACGTGTACGCGAAGGTGTACGACGTCCCTCCCTACATCGGTGACGAGTTCTTCTCCGTCGACTCGTTCCGGACACGCCTGGAAACAGCCTTCGACACCAAGGGATTCGAGACCGTCACTGCCCGGCTCGACGGGCGAATCGTGGGATATGTACACGGCGCGACCCTGCCCGCTGACAAGCCTTGGTGGATCTCCCTCGACGACCGCCGCCCCGCCGGACTGATCGATTTGGCCGGGGCCGAGGGCATCTTCTGGCTACGGGAGCTGATGGTCCTCCCTGAGTTGCAGAACCAAGGGCTCGGACGTCAGATCCACGACACGGTCATTGCCGGGCGTACGGAGAGCGTCACGACCCTGACCTGCATCGTCGACAACCAGCCTGCCCACGATGCTTACCTGCGATGGGGATACACGATTATGGGACAGATCAAGCACGCCGAAGAGTCACCCCTCTACGACGCGATGTACCTGCCCTCCTCCTAGCCCCGGAACGCACATGACGCAAACCATCACCAGTCTCACCCCGGTCCCGGAGACCTCTGGTCGCCGGGACCGACTCGCGCACGGTCCCAACGTGCTGTTCGTCTACGGCACGCTCCAGTTCGATGCCGTCCTCAAGGCCCTGTTGGGCCGAATACCGGAGCAGGTTCCTGCCTCCGCCCCCGGGTACCGCGCGGCCAAGCTCAAGGGCCGGGTCTATCCAGGTCTCGTCCAAACTGGCGGCGGATCGGCTCCCGGCACGGTCTTGCTGAACCTCAGCAACGACGAGTGGCGCATCCTCGACTCATTCGAGGACGAGCACTACGAACTCCAAGAAGTCCCCTTGTCCAACGGCAAGTTGGGGTGGGCGTACGTCTGGCCAGGCGGAGACGTCCAAGCCGCCGTCTGGAGCGCCTCAGAGTTCGAGGACCATCACCTTGAGGAGTACGCGGCGCGGTGCGCCCGAATCGCTCCCGGACTGGCAGCAGGCGAGCCGAAGGGCGAATAGATGCCGGCGCGGCGTACGGCGGGCGGCCCGTCGTACGCCGCTCTGGTGTTCCGGTGCCCAGGCGACGGCCGCTGGCGCAATGTCGCCTTCTATCGGACCCTTTCGGAGGCACGATGAATGAAGGCACGGAGCGACTCTCGGGCCAACTCCGTCTTCGTGTCCAACTCGTCTCTGCTGTCTGCCCGGTGAACGTCACTGGCTGTCCGGAAGGTAGCTTCCGCGAGGTCGAGGACTTCCTGGTCGCTGACGTAGAACGCAATGCCGTTGATGGCCTGCCGAGCCACACCACGCAGCCGGTGGGCTTCGGTCCGTGCTGCTCGATGGTCGGGGCCTTCTGTGTCCTCGTTCTTCCGGTGCCACCAGTCCTGTTGCTCACGGATCACTTCGGTGATGGCGCCCATGTACGCGAGAACGGCGGCCTTGCGCTCACTCCGATCAGCGGAATGCCGCTGGAGGAGGTAACCGAGCGCGGCCCCCAGGAGCGTGCCGACGATGGCGACGAGGCTGACGAGTACCTGAGTCACCCACCGATAGGAGCATGTCGGGTTGCTCCACACCAGAGTTGGTCGAGGCAGGTGTCACGCTTCGCTCGCCGCCCCCTGGCCATCGAGTTCCAGCATGGAGTAGCTGCCTTCGGCTGATTCGTGTAGCCGACCCGCACGAGGCCAAGCCTAGGCAGCGCGGTTTGGGCGCGGTCCGAAGGCGCGACGACACCGGGGGTGGGAAATCGGCCACTCGGCGGCCTCCTCCACCGTGCGCACGGGTGTGGGCGGCCTTGTCGGGGTCCCGGTGGCCCACCCAACCGCATGGCCTTGGTGATCGATGCACTTCCCGGGCTATTGACCAGCGGAAACGGCGAAGCCGTAACAGGAATCGGTACTCCGACGTACAGGGACTGAGGGCTGCCCGTCCTCGCCCGAACAAGGAGATGCCCCTCCATGAAGACCCCTCGGCCCGTGTCCCTGCAGGGGTACGACAACCGCGGCATGCCCGTTGCACCGACCTGGGACCGTGCCCACCTGGTGGACAAGGTCATCAATACGTACTCGCTCAACGGCACCCTCCTCGACCGCGATGTCGTCGACCTCTACCTCGCCGAGGCCGCAGACAAGGCAGCGTGTTCCCTGCTGAGGGACCAGTGGAAAGACGGCTTCCCAGTCGCTGCGTACTCCGAGCTCCTCTCGGCAATTGCCGCGCTGCGGAACCTTCTTGGCTACCCCCCGACGCCGACGGCTCGAGATATCCACGACTGGGCGCGTGCCCTGCGCGACATTTCCCACGAGGCGGTCATGGGCGTCCCGGCCGACCTGCACGAGGTCAGCATCGTCGAGGGCCCGCACCGTGGCGTCGCGCTCGCGCTGTGGGGGCCGAAGACAAGCCGGGCCTCCGACAACCTGCCGGGCCCGCCGCTGACCCTGGAACTGCCGATCGTCCACGGCGACAGCGAGACCTTGGAGCACGGCACCGCCTTCTACGCCCGGCTCAAGAGACCCAACCCCAACAGCGGGCAGTGGGAATTCTGGCTCGACCGCAGCCACGAGTTCCCAGCGGAAGGCTCGCGCCCGCACCTGCTCCCCATCACGCCCGCCCCTGGCGGCCGCGCGTGATCGCTCTCGCCTCCACCCTCATCTCGTCCCCGGCCGCGGACGCTGCGCATGACGCTGCGCACGAGACCGCGGCCCGGTTTGAGCACGGTGCCTACTCGGTGCAGTGCCCGGAGTGCCACGTCCCGGCCGGCGTGCTCTGCCTCGCCCGGCGCAACGTGCACGCTGCCCGCCGAAGTCTGTATCTGCAGAGTCCGAAGTCCCTCGGCCTGGTGCCACTCCTCGTGGGCTGCGCCCGATGACGGCAATCACCACATCGGCGCAGGCCGCAAGAAGAGCCGTCTCCTGGGCGGCGTCCGCTGAGGACGCCGCCCAGGCTGCACGCGCCCGCCGCCAGAAGGGCGACCAGTGGGCTTCCCAGCGCGGCGGCCGGGGCAACTCCGTCGACTGGTACGAGCGGGCCGAGTCCTACGAGCGGACCCGCGACAAGGCCGTGGCCATGGCGAACATGTGGGCCAACATCGCCGGCGTCCTTCACCTGGCAGAGGAAGGTGAACCGTCGTGACCGCTCTTGCCGTTGAGGCCCCGGCCGCGTCCCACTGGTCCGGCCGCCTCGTCGTCCGCGCCGCGGGCCGTCCCCTGCTGCACATTGCGGCGGAGGGCGTTACGGCCCCCTTGATGCCCGTGTTCACCGTGCCCTTGGAATGTCAGCCGGACGCCGAACGGGCGCCGGGCGTACGGCTGTGGGACGGGCCCGTCACCGAGGCGAGCGTCTGCCCGGCCTGCCTGCGCTTGCTGCGCGGGGAGCCGGAGCCCGAGCAGCCGCAACTCCTCCCCGCAGGCGTCGCCGAGGAACTGCCGCAACCCGATCCAGACCACCGCGGCCGCCGCCTCTGGGCCGTTCCGGACCCGGTGACGTACGCCGAGGCTCATCTACCGACCGAACACGCGCGACGCCCGATCAAGTGGGCGTTGCCGTGGCGGCCGATCCCGGTCATCACCAACTACGACCCCTCCTGTGAGTGGTGCGGCGACCCCGCACACGGCGAGATGGTCCGTGGGACCCATGGACACCCCTCGTCCCAGACCGAGCCCCTGCGGGCGTTCCTCGCCCGCCGGTGCACCGCTTGCCAGGAGATGACCGCGTACGAGCAGGTCGGCAGCGACCTCCAGACCATCGCCCACCACAAGTCGCGCGCCCCGAAGGACTGCAACCGATGAGCTCCACCCTTGCCGCCGTGGCCAATACGGCTTCCGACACCACAGCTCTGGAACAGCGCATCGCCCTGATCGCGTGCCGCGAAAACTCCAGCCCGGGGAAAACACAGGTATGTGACCGCCACCGCCACCAGGCCCGCGTCCTGCTGACCATCGCGGCCGAGGGCGCCGTCGACGCCCTCGCCGCGGCGATATGCGGCCACAAGGGGAAATGCCAACCCTGCAGCGCCAAGGCGCTCGAGATCATCCGCGTCTACAACGAAGGGGCCCTACGCGAAGCGGTCGCATTCGACCTTGAGGGCGGTCTCATCGACGTCTCCCGCATCCACGCCCTGGCGAACGACGCCTCCCGGTTCCACCGGGCGAGCCTCGGCTGTCCGCCCAACCGCGAGGTCGTGAACGCGGCCCGGTGGGCATACGAGAACGGGAAGGTCGTCCTTGTCATGACGGCGGGGGACCGGCGCCTGGAACAGCTCGTGGCCACATGGCTGGGGCGGAACGGCGTGCCCGCGACGCTGGTCCTGATGAGGGGCCGCGGCGACTACCGTCCCGGCGCCGTGGTGAAGCGGGAACGACTGCGCGCCGCCCACCGCCAGTTCGGCAACCTCACCGTCTGGAGCGCCGACCCGGGCGTGAACCGCCTGTCGGAGCAGGAAGGCATCGAAGTCATACCGCTGCCCGGCTACTGGGGTGACGTTGCGTGACGCGTCCAGGGAACCAGGAACTCGCCCCCGAGGAGTTGTCCAAGCTGCTCGGGGGCGAGTTGCTGTCCACGCTGCCGCTCGAGGGCTGGCACACAGTGACGCTGCACTGCCAGGTCGACGCGATCGGCCCGTCTGACCGGCACCAGGACCTGGTGAAGCTCGAGGTCTCCTTCCCCCCGGCCGCGCCTGATTCGCCGTGCAAGCAGTGTCGTGGACGGAAGATCGTCCCCGACTTCAATCAATGGAATCCGCACTACGGAGAGCCGAAGCCCGTGCCCTGCCCGGAGTGCACCACGTGCACCGCTACCGCCCTGCACGCTCTCGCCGGCGTCGTGCGCTGCGCCCTGTCGGCCGGGCACTACGACGAGGAGAAGCGGCCGGAGGGCGGGGCGTTCTCCGAGGACCCGGGCGGTTGGCACCAATCCGCGCCCGACCGTGAGGGTGCCCGGATCTGCTGGACCGACAAGGCGCACGCGGCGACGCCGCACGACTCCCCGACCGTGCCGCTCCTCGATCGCCCGGTCCAGTTCATCCGGCTGAACTGCCCGGCGTGCGGGCCGGCGGCCGTGGAGGAACACCCCCGTCTTCCGGGCTCACTGCGGTGCCAGAACTGCAAGGAGCACCTGGGCCACGGCCATTTCGAGGACATGCCGTAGCCGTTGCCGCCAAGGTCCTGTGAGGCCTGTTCAACGGCGGTGGGAAGAAGTCGTAAGCCAAGTACGGGAGTTCACGGGGAAGGGTCTTGGCCAGCCGGCTGGGGACCTTGTCGTGTCCGTGTCGGAGGTTCATGCGATGATCCCCCGTCATGGGGAGACAATTCTGGGGGAAGACGGTCGGCACGCTGGCCCTGGCTGCCGCGACCGTGGCAGGGGCGAGCGGCTGCAGCGGCTCGAGCGACAAGAACACCGCGAAGCCGGCCGCGAAGGCGGAGCCGCTGAGCGTGACGGAAGCGACCACCACGTTCCAGGCCGCGGTGACGAAGTTCGACGAGGACGGCGGCTGCCTGGAGAAGGCGCCGGGGACGTGCTGGGAGCAGATGCAGGCGGTGATGAAGCCGGCACGCGACCTGCGGAAGGCGGCGAACGCGGACAGGGACACGGGGGCGGAGTTCTGGTCGGAGGCGTACGCCCTGATCGACACCATGGAGGACGGCATCGCGGTGGGGGAGGACAAGGGAGCCACGGCCATCGGTACGAACCGGCCGGACGTCCTCGGTTCCGCCCACGACCTGTCGGAATGGCTCGACAGGAACCCCGTCGCGTAGCAGTTCCTGGGTCAACAGGGTTAGCCCGCCGGTGAGTTGCGCCCAGTGGCCCATGAGGGTGTGACTGAGATCACGTGTCACTGGCTGAGATTTTCTGCTGCTAGGTCTGCCTGCGGTGGCCGAGAGGAGAACGTTCATCACTTCCGGCAGAAAGACCGTGAGTTCCGACATGCAGCAGCGTAGATCTTCCGCCAACACACGCGGTGCGTCAGTGCTCCTGAAGTACCGCAGCATGCCACTTGCACCAGATGGCGAGGGTATCCGTCTGACCCCCCACGGGGATCAGACGGACCTCTCTAACCCGTCGAGCAGTTCAGCAGCTCTAATGCAGTTCGTTCTCATGCAGAGCCAGTTGTTCCCAGTGGACACCTCGATGGTCTCAGATCGCCTTGTGCTCCCGCGAAGCGAGCGATGGGACGAGGCCATGGATACGGCACTACTGGGCAACTGGAATGACCCGCTGTGGGACACAGGAAGGCTGCCGTCGTCAGCGTTGGGCGCTCTCAAGGCGGAAGCTCGAACTGTGCACCGGCAGTTGGTGCCGCTGTGGCGGCGTGGCACGCGGTATGGGCGCGTGCTGTCCCTCGATGCCGAACTCGGCGATGGCCTGGTGCTGTACGACCTGGTCGGGGCTGACCTCGACCTGCTGGGGCGAGTGGCTGGTGGCGTGTTCGAAGACGAGCGGCTCAACGCTGTCCTACGCGGCTTGGACGAGGCCGAACTCAAGACCGTCTTTGCGCTCGCCTCGGGTGAGGGAGAGACTTGGACGGAATCCGCAGCCGTCGCCGGTGCCACCGACCCGACGGCCTTTGGCGAACGGGTCCGGCGCAAAGCCCAGCGGCTGGCCGACGAGCAACGTCGCCGGCAGCAACTGCGCCGAGTTGGCGGTCAGGCACCGGTCCAACCGATTCCGCGGTGAGCCGCATGAACGGGCCGATCGACCTCCGTGCAGCGGTGTTGCTGCTCGCGGGCTGTGGGACGACCTACATAGCTTTCCAGCACCCCGCCTTCGGGACGGCGCTCGTGGTCGGGATCGCAACCATCACCCTTCTCCACATCCTCATGGAGGGGCGATGACCGAGTAGCTGGCACCCTCGCCATCGAGAACGTCCCGCCACCTTCCACCTAGTGGCGGGACACTCGGCGGGTTGCCCGAGGCCGACTTCCACACGCCCACTGGCGTCCCCCTCCCGCAGCAGACAGTTGACTGGGCACAGCGGAGTACCTCCGAGCCCACAGCTCAGAGAGCTTCAGCGTGAAGACGCGACGTTAACGGGGCGCGTCGTGCACTGTTCGGCGGCTGCCTCACCTGGGGCAGCTTTCCGAACAGAAGGAATTGCTCATGACTGCCACCTCTTGGGCCCCGAAGCTCACCAACGTTGCCGGCGTCGACGGCACGACCAGCACGGGCAGGTACGTCAACGCGAACGGTGTCTGCACGTTCACCGCGCAGATCAACGCGAAGAAGGAGACCGTGTCGGCCTCCAGCGCTGGCTTCGGCCTGACCCTGCCGGTGCCGGCCGCGGTTGGCGTCCGCTACGCGTTCCAGCTCAGTCTCGACGGCCGCGACGCCGACAACGGCGTCTGGACCGGTGAGGCGGTCATCTATGCCGGATCGGACGGCACAAAGATCGACCGCATGCGCGTCACCAGCAACACGAACGGCGCTGCGGTGCTGAACACCGAGCACCTCTACGGTGACGCCGAGGGCGCCACGAATGCCGAGATCATCACCGTCACCGGTTCGTACCCGACGGCCTGATCCCACCCGCACCGCGGGGCCGATGGAGCTTCTTCCATCGGCCCCGCGGCCTTGCCTGGCGTGACCAGATGCGACGGACCTGCCTGTTCGTTCGGGGCTCCACGCATGGCGGTGCCTGGGTGAGGGGAGCTCTGGTTTTCGAGGAGTCCCAATACGGGCGGCGTCGTCGAATATGGTGGTCGTTAGCCCCGGTACTGCATCCCCCGTCGGTACCGGGGTCTGTCACGTGCCGTCAGCCGGTGGCGTAGCCATGCTGGATTCGGTCGGCGTGGCCAGCGATGGTGTCGGCGGCCTTTTCCAGGGCGATGAAGAACGGGTCGTACGCCGCGCTGAGGACCGCGTCTCGCAGGAAGTCGTCGACGGACTTGCCCGCAGCTGCCGCGGCGATCTGCACCTGGTTCTGCTCGGTGTCCGTCAGAGGCACTGCGAGGACTTGGGTCTGGGCGACGTCCATGCGAGGACCGTACCAGCGCCCTGAATACTGTCAGACGCCGTCTCGGGGCTGATCTTGGAGGTGGCCCACCATTCCCGTCACGGGGACCGACTAGTTGAGTAGTCCGCGACGGCGCGGCTGGTTGATCGGCTCCGGCTCGTACAGGGCCAGGAGGATCGCCTCGGCACGGTCGGGGGACTTCATGCCGCGCCCCTTCATCTGCTTCTTCGACTCGACGACGGAGTAGCCGCCGGCGTTCGACAGGAGCTTCGGCGTGGAGAGCTGCGCGGCTGACTTCTTGTCGATCCGGTAGCGCAGGCGGCCTTGGCCGGTGGACGGGTCGGGCTGCAGGAGACTGCGGGTGGCGAGCCACATCTCGTCACGCTTGCGGTAGGGCCGCATGACGGCGCCCGGGTCGTCCTGGGTGGGATTCTCGGACACCATCACACCGACGATCTGCGCCTTGTGCCGTCCGTTCTCGCCCCAGCGTTCGAGCATAGACACCACGCCGTGGCCGATGCCGTTCTTGTCGACCTTGACGCGGACGGGGTGCGGGGAGCGCAGGGCGTCCGCGAGACGCTGCGCTGCGTGGATCTCCTCGAGGACCTTCTCCGCGACCTTGACCTGACTGTCGTTGGCGGCCCCGGCACTCGCGTGCCGGTTCTCAATGACGTCGCCGATGGAACGAGCTATGGCGAATTCGTCGCCACCGTCGGCGGCGACGTCCACGCCCAAGCGGACCCAGGCACCTTCCTTCACGGTGTGGGTGGCGGTCTCGTCCTCCAGACCGAGGCCGCAGAGTCGGTGCCAGCCGGACCCGGTGGGGTCTTCGGCATTGATGGCGTCCTCGATCCAGGTGGGCGGGATGACGAGGCCTCCGCCTCCCTTCGGAAACTTCGCGTAGACCTTGGCAACGACGTACGGGTGATCGGGGCCGTAGGCGCGGATCGTGCGGTCGACCCAGTCCTGGTCCGGCATGTGCCGACTCAAGGTGTGCATGTCGTTCGGGTTGGGCGGGCAGTCCGTGCAGTACGGCACTCGCTCGCCCGTGATCGCCGGGGAGGTGAGCGAGGAGATCGGGATGGTGACGGTGGTCGGCTCCTCCGGGTCGTCGCCCTCGATGCACAGCTCCTCGAACCAGCTCGCCGGGTCATCCATGGAGGGGTTGCCGATCGCCAACATCGCAGCGTGTCCGCCGGTCAGGAGGTTGTTCGTGCCGTGACCAATGGTCGGCGCGATACCGCCGGCCTCGTCGACGATCAGCAGGATGTGGGCCATATGGATGCCCTGCATGGCCGCCTCGTCGTTCGCTGGCGCCGAGAAACCATACGCGGCGACGAAGTCGTGCCCCTGAGGGGTGGGCATCTTGTACTGGACCGTGTCGCAGGAGCCGGGCAGGCCCGCCCTGGGTACCACCTTGCGGATGTGAGGCCAGAGCTGCCGCTGCACCTGGCGGAAGCGGGTCGCGGTGGTGATACACAGCGCTGTGCCGACCGGGTAGACGTTGACGAACCACACAGCGGCACGCGCGGCAAGGTGGGTCTTCCCGACGCCAAAGCCGGCCGGGACGGCGACGCGCTTGTGGTCGACGAGCGCGTCCAGGACGTCGCGCTGCAAGCTCCATATGGACTCGCCGAGGACGTCCTCCACGAAGCCCGAAGGGCTGTCCCGCCACAGGCCGTACAGGGAGCCGGTGACCCGCTCGACCTCCCGCATGACGTACGAGCGCTCGCGGGCGCTGATGTCGTGCTTGAAGGCGTGGCGCCGGGCGGCGACCGGGGCGCGGAGCAGGATGTCGGCGACGTTGGAGGCGTCGCGGGAAATGACGCCCGGCTTACGAGCGCGGTGCAGCTCCTGGCGTGAGGGGGCCACGCGAAGGCGGGACGAGGGCTGCGTGCGGGACATGCCGGGAAAGGTGCGGCCCGCGAGGATCTAGTGTCGCGGCCTGGCCGAACGGTCCATGCCCAGACCGTCGGCCAGGCTGCGAAATCCGGCACTACCCATCAGGAGGCGCCACCCGGGGAACGGGATTGGCGGTGTGTGCCGGAAGTCTTGCCGGGGGCGACCCTGTTCCGGGGAGGTGGAGCAAGGGTGCCCCCGGTCTCAGGGGGTGCGTGGCTGGAGTGCTTTACCCGGGGGAGATCGGGGTCAGTAAGCCAGCCGCACCATGTAGTACGTCGAGCGCCGGATTCTGTTACGCCTTGTCCGCGGTCGGCGGACGCGTAGTCCAGACGTCCGTGATCAGTAGCGGGAAACTGGGCCGATACGGGGTACGCAGGAGTTGCTCCTGGAGGCGCCGGAGGTAGTCGCGCGAGAGTGGCGTCGGAGGGGCGACCTCGAACGGCCACACGGTCTCGGGCCTGATCCTCCCGAACGGCTTACCCGCGGCGACCCACTTGTCGATGGCCTCTCGGGCGGCCTTCCGCACTCGGGTGAGGTCCTCGGCACTCAGAGCTGGGGAGTCGAACGCGAACACGCTGGACCACTTGCCGCTGCTGTCGGTATCCCAACCGAGGGTGGCCTCGAGGCGCCGGGCCTGCCGGATGAGCTCGATCAGTGCGGCGACGGTGGAGCAGCCGGGGCAGCCACACCTCCCAGCCGCCGGCGCAGTGGACTCGCCGATGGGCTGGGGCTGTTCAACGGCGGAGGCGTTGTAGGCGGCGACGATGTCCTGTTCCTCCTCGGCCCGGGATATCGCCCGGCGGAAGACCTCCATGTCCCCCTCGACGGCGGCCCGCTCGTCTGCAGTGAGCCGGAACCAGGGCGGAAGCTCGCGGCCCTGGCTCTCAGCGATCAGGCGCCGGGTCTCGTAGAGGTGGCGGGTGAGGTTCGGCGGGAGCATCGTGCGCCTGGGCATGGAAGATCGCGTTGTCATGCCCGAGGGAACGCCAGCGGCCGAAATCTGTGACACCCCCCTTGCCGATGCTGCGAAGCCGGATGCCGCTCGACGCTTAGCGATCACCAGCACGCGCCGATGCCTGAGCGAAGCGAAGGCATCGGAACCTACTTAATGGTGGTACTTGATCTTGTTACTAAAGGGGCCCAGTTCTCCGGAAGCCGGAACTCTGGCGACCCGTAAACCGGCGACCGGAAACCCGTCTCCGGTGACCGGGGACCGAAAACCCGTCTCCGGTCTGACCAGCGGTGGGGCAACAAGAAGACCGGCCCCTGATGGAACTGGGGCCGGTCATTGTCGGGCGGGCGGTGCCTTACAGTCCGTGGCGCTTCCGGGCCGCAGCCCGCTGCTTGTAGATCAAATCCCGGTGCACGCCGACGTGTTCGGCGATCTGGTCGGGCGTCCAGCCGTAAGGCTCCTGCGACAGGGCGAGCACCGCCTCCTGCATGAAGCGCACGGCGAGCTCGCGGCGGGCCCGCGCGGCGTACACGATCGGGGCGACCTCGAGGAGCTTCGCCTCGGCATCCTTGATCTGCTTGACGCGCAGCTCCTTGCCGAGCTTGGCGAGCGCCTCGTTGGACTGCACTTCCGGCAGCGGGTGCTTCTTGTCCCCGTACACCACACGGGCGATGGCACCGCGGTACCCCATGGTCGACAGGCCTGCGGTGCGGGCCAGGCCGAGGCGCGGCTCGTAGAACCACAGGTGTGCGAGTGCCCGGTCCCGCTCGTCCAGGTACGCGCCGAGCTCCGCATCGGCCTGCTCGACGATCCCCCAGGCCTTCACGACCAAGCCGTCGGGGCGGGCGGCGACCAGGTCCTCGGGCCGCTGGAGGCCGAGGCCCTTGAGGACCTCCTGCTCGGCGGTCTCGTCGATCTGGGCATAGTCCGGGGCCTGGATGCGTGGGCCGTACGTGATCCCAGCCTTGGGCATGGTCGCTATTCTCCGTCCGACTGAGGCGCGGTCTTGCGCCGGCGTGCGGAGACCCGGGTAAACCCATGCCTCCACAACGGCGAGAACAGTACACCAAGGTAAATGCCGGTGTCAGGGATGCTGTGACGGTACGGGCACTGACCTGCAGCGGAGCGCGGCGAACGCGAAGCCGGCCACAACCACGACAGGGCCGTGCGCGTCGCGCATATAGCGCTGCCCGGGAGCTGGGTTACAGGGGGTGTCGGTGGCTGCGATCCGCCCAAAGCCGATCCCCGGGCCCTGCGGGATCCGTACAGCCCACAGCATGAACGGGCCCAGGCAGAGGCATCGCGGGGAGCGAATGCGGCGCTGCAACGTGATGCGCGGACTCATGAGCGCCAATCCACCTTCCCGGCGAGGCCCTCGGCCTTGTCGCGTTTGAACTCGGCCCACTCCTCGCGCCGCATCAAGGCGAACGCACCCATGCCCACGCGGCCGATCACCATGCCGAGGCCGGCCTTCGGACCGGTCCGGTCCTTGCCGTGCAGCATCCAACCGATGCCGACAACCGGCGCCGGTGACGTCGGCGGTATGCGCCACATGCCGACGGTGAACCGGCCGAAGTCCAGGAAGTGCGTGCGCCGGACGGACAGCAGTAGCGCGACGAAGAAGCCAGCGGCCGCGGCCGGCGAGAGGTACCGCCAAAGTCCCGCGGTGAGCCACAGGTACATGGCCCACTCGAGGATGCGGAGCGCCCTCGAGGTGGTCCAGATCGGCGGGCAGTAGCGGACGGTGCCGGGGAGGATCTCGTGCTCGAAAACGCTGTCCTCGTCCTTCCACGAGACGTGTGACCTCGACTTCTTGGAGTGCGACGCCTTGTGAGAGCCCTTGTGCTGGGTGATGCGCTGGCACTGCCACCGGTTCTCGGTGTAGCCGGTCGGCCGGGCTGGGCACTGAAGACGTCGCTTCATCGGGTGGCCGCCACGCTCCTGGAGCGGACGCCGTCCGGGGTGAGCCGGTACTCGCGGCCATCGGCGTACAGCACCAGGACCTCGCCGGGGAGCTCCGGCCGGCGCACCTTCCACCCACGCTCGTACGACTTCCGCGGGTTGTCCTCGAACCAGCCGTTGCACACGGTGCAGACGAGCAGCAGGTTGTGGGCCTGGTTGATCCACTCCTCGCGGGCGCCGCCCATGCCGCGGTTCACGCGGTGGTGGATCGTCAGGTGGTGCCGCGTTCCGCAGCGCACGCACACACCGCCGTCGCGGTCATGGACGATCGCCTTCACTGCGTCGGTGGGGCCGGTTCGCCGTCGTGCCTTCACAGCACTGGTCTCCTCGCCTGCCCCGGGCGCCGGACCGCGTCGTTCACGGTCCTGGTGGGCGCGCCCGGGGCGAGGCGGGGAGATTGAACGGCGGCCGCGTCTTACGTCGCGTCGGCCGACTGCGCCTCCCACAGGGTGCGCGCCACGTTCTCCGTGCCCTGCGCCGTGCGGGGGCGGCTCGCGCAGCTCCATCCGGGCCGGGGGCGGCGTTGTGCCACCACCGTCCAGCCGGCCGCGCGCAGGCTCGCGCCGGTCTCGCCTTCCTGCGTGTACGTGATCAGCCGCGTGTATCCCAACGCTTTCGCGGCTCGCCAGGCTGCTCCGTACAACAAGCTGTTGGCGTTACGTACGCCGTCCGTCGCGGTCCGGGTGACCTCGAGCGTTTGGCCGTCGTCGAAGTGCCGGGCCACGGGACGGCCGACTATGGCCACGGCGCGCAGTACGCCGTCTTGGTCAGCGGCCCCCACGGTGAACACCGCCCCAAGCGGCGGCTTGTGGTGCCGGTGCCACTCGGCAACGAACGCCTTGGCGTCCTTCTGCCGGACTGGCACCAGGTGCAGCCGTGTCTCCTCCGTGCTCATCGCCGGGGCGCGTCCAGGAGCTCATGCATCTGCGCCCAGGTGGCGACGCCCAGGATGTCCTCGGCGAACCCGGCGAGAGTGTCGACCCACAGGGCGTACGGCGTGCCGTGGCGCAGGTACGACAGGACCAGAAGGTCACACAGGATGTGGTCGTCGAGGATCGCGATCGTGGCGCGCCGGTCGGCGGCGGGCGCCGTGGTCAGGTGCTCGAGCTGGTCCAGGCGGGCGAGCCAGTCGGGCACGGAGGTCGTGGCCTTGCACAGGCCGGAGTCGACGATGTTCCGGGCGCGGACGGCAAGCGAGGCGAACCGGGTACGGGGCGGCGCGGCGGTCGTGACCATGGCCGCGGACCGTAGGCACGGGCCCGCTTAGCGTCGCGCCGTGAGGTGACGTGACGTGAAACGGCAGCTCAGGCCGTGTCACGTCACTCGCCGGGGTCCTCGAAGCCGAGGGCCACCTGAGCCTCGCGACGGAACCGCGCATACGCCGGCTGCTTGAGTTCACTTCGCGGCTGGAAGTCGGTCATGCGGTGTGCGGGCGGCCGCCCTTCGCCAGGGAGCAGCGCACTGCACATGTTGGTGAGAACGATGCTGAGCTCGCTCGCAGCCTCCGCAACGCGCCTCGAGCCGGTCAACTCGATCCGGTCCGCAGCGCGCATCACGGCCTGGTCCCCGTCGTCCATGTGCCGCCACTCGTCGGGGTCGATCGTGGATTCCCGCTCGACTCGGGCGGAGAGGGACTCGAGACGCACGCTCAAGGCGTCGACGGCTTCCAGGAAAGCAACGTAGGCCTGCTGCCGTTGCTCCCGGCGCCATCGTTCCCGTTCGAATTCGTGCTGGTGAAAGGTCTGCTCGATCGCGGTGTCCGCGGCGCGCTTGGCGCCCCACACAGCCGCTATGGCACCCACAGCGGCGCCCAAGAGCCCGAACACGGCGGGCAGTAGTACGTCCAGCATGGCGGCGATTCTGCCGGGCAGGTGAGGTGACGCGATACGGATCCGGGGCACCACGTCACCTCTCCTCTGCCGGGTCAGGCCGCGCGGTGCTCGGCGAGCGCCTGCTCGAGGGCGTCGAGGATCGTCACGATGTCGTCGATCTTCACGTAGGCGATCCCGAAGGTGACGGTCCCGTCGTCGTGGACGTCGAATTCGTACTCGCTGTACGTCTGCTCGTCCTCGTAGTGGTACTGGCCGGGCTCGGCCTCGGCGAATCCGCCGGGGCCCTCGTCGAACCAGTTGGCGCCCCACGTCTCCTTCAGGGCTTGACCGACGGCGGCCTTGGGGACGCGTTCGAACTCGATCGTGGCGCGGCCGTGGTCGTCGAGGCACACCTTCCCTTCGCCCTCGCCGGGCTTGTTCCAGCGCAGGGTGGGGCCGAAGCACTGGCATTTCTCGGCGGGGGTGAGGGCGGGGAACGCCGCGGTGAACGCCTGCTGAGCGGCGGACTGCTGGTCTCCCCAGGCCATCACCCAGTCGTGCATGGCCTTCATGACGTGCGGTTGCACGCTGCTCCCTTCCGCCTGGGGCGCGGGGCCACCAGGCGGCGGCCGCGGGGCGCGCCACGGGCAAGGGGCGCACCCTGCACGTTGTGGAGGTTTTGTGTCCGCTGCCGGGTTACTGGGCGGTCACTGCGCGCCGGCGGGGGAGGTGACGCGGTCGCACGACTCGTACAGCGAGAACCACTCCTCCGGCTCGTCGGTCGTGCCGCCCAGGGCGACCAGGCGGATCCCGCCGTACGCGTTATCGGCGAGGAGCGTCATGGTGGCGCGCATGTCCGGTCGGCGATCCGGTCCGCGTCGGCGACGACGGCGACGTACTGCAGGAGCCCGCCCATGCTGTCGGGGGTGGTGTTCCACACGGCGAACGCCATGATGTGCTGCGGGCCATCGAGGTCGTCGGCCCAACAGGCGCTCCGCTGGAGGCCGAGGCGGCCGGGCAGGCGGGCGTTGTCGATGAACCGGGCGAGGATGCGCCACACACTGGCCGACGTCGACCGGTAGGGGGCGAAGGAGACGGCGAATGGTTGGTGTCCCGGGCGACGTCGAGCACACCGAACACGATCGCAACGAGCAGATTGGCCAGGAGCAGGGCCAGGATCACGCGGTTGTAGCGCACGCATCGGCAGCCTTCCGCGACGAGCTCGACACTCTCGAGCTCCGCCGAACACGGGGAACTGCACGGGTTCATTCTGGGGGCGGCGTCAGACACTGGGGGCCTTCCGTGGTGGGTACCGGGGCGCCGGACGGTGTCCGACCCGGGCGCCTTACGTCGCCGCGTCACTTGATCCGGACGGGCAGAGCCGCGGGAACCTTCACGGCGGGTGCCGCCGGAGCCTTCGGTGCGGCGGGCGCCTTCACGGCCGGGGCCTTCGGCTGCTTCTGCGCGCTGCTCCCGGAGTTGTTGGTACCGGCGACCGCTGCGCCTCCGGAGCCGTACGGCAGGCACGTCACAGGGTTGAGCACACCCGCGGCGCCCGCGGGGCACGAGACGGAACGGTCGCTGTCGTCGTCGACGTCGGCGACCAGGAGCGCGAACAGCACCACCAGGCCGAACACGAGGACGCCGACCGCAATGGCGATGACGAAGCGGGACGTGCGGTCGTTCGGCAGGGACGGGAACTGGGTCTTCACGGCGTGGCCTTCCGAGGCGGAGTGATGAGGCCGCGGATCGTGGAGGCCGAACGGGTCTTGCGTCGCGCGGTGCCCAATTGGGGTTGCCCGTACGGGTCCCGGCCGGCCACGCTGTGATCACGCACGGCGCTGCGCACCACTGGACGTGAGGCGGGGCAGGCCCGCGGGCCCGCCATGATCACCGCCTTGGTGCCACCGAGGGGTTCGAGTCCCCTGCAAGCGCCGTGCGTCCGTTCTTGCCGCCGGGCTGTCAGGAATCCGGGCCTATCGTGGCCGCATGCCCTCCACCGATCCGACTCCGCCCGAAGTACGGGTGATCCTCCCGGACCGCCAGGAGGTGCGGGGGTACCTCCACGAGCGTCGGCAGTGGCCGCGCGGCGGATGGATGTACCAGGTGGGCATCCCTGTGTGGGCCAACATTGAGGGCGAGGGCATCGAAGCCCGCGAGTATCGGGTGTGGCTGATTCCGGGTGAGCAGGTCCAACCCATCGACGGCGTCTCCTACGACCAGGTCCCGAAGTACGCGCTCCCCAAAGAGGGCACCAGCGAGCCGGACGAGAACCGATGGGGCTGGAAGGTACAGCGGATCCGTCCCCGTGACGGCCGCCCTGGCGCCGTGATCATGCACGTCTGGGACTGCCCCGACGCCCCCGCGGGCGACTCCGAGATTGACGTGCACGAGGCTCTCGACTTCATGCGCTCGACGGCTGGGGCAGTGCTGTGCAAAGAGTGCGACGCGGCAATCGCCCTCGGGCCGCTCCTGCCCCCGTCGTGACCTCAGCGAGGGGCTACAGGTAGGTGATCTGCAGCTCCGCGGCCAGGACGTCGCCGACGAGCGGTGTGTCCGTGAGCAGCGCGCGGACGGGGCGGCCGTCGACCTCGAGCGGGACGACGGAACCGGCCGGGGCCGGGCTGGTGAAGGTGATACGGCGGTCGCCGAACAGTGGGCCGGGGTTGATCACCAGGTAGGTGCGGACGGAGTCCATGGGGTGGCCTCTCGAGCGGGGGCGCGCCCCGTACGGGCCGCCCTGTACCCCTTACGCGGCCGCGCCCCCCGGCCGGACAGGACTACCGGGGCGGCTCCTCGCCGGCGATCCGGTCGAGGTCGACGTCGAGGGCGGCAAGGTCCGGCTGCTCGAGAAGCTCGGTCATGGCGGCCTCGCGCATCTCCGGCTGGTAGGCCGCGGTCACCTCGTCCGCGGTGACGCCTAGGCAGTGTCCGATGGGTCTGGTGACTGAGCAGCGTCCATGTCGTTCGGTCTCTCATGGGATGGGGTGATTTATCCGACGCTGAGTGGGCTCGGCTGAAGCCGCACCTGCCACGGAACGTCGGGCGGGGCGGGCGGTGGAAGAGCCACCGCAGGGTGATCAACGGCATTCTCTTCCGCCAGCGCACCGGTATCCCATGGCGGGATCTGCCGCCACGGTTCGGGAAGTGGAAAACGGTCTATGACAGGCATCGCCGCTGGTCGGCGGACGGTACTTGGGACAGGATCCTGCAAGCCGTCCAGGCTGACGCCGATGCGGAGGGCAGGATCGACTGGACCATGGTCGGTGTTGACTCGACGTCCTGCCGGGCCCACCAGCACGCCGCCGGCGCTCGTGCACGCCCACCAAGCGTTCCGGGCCGATGCAGTCGGCCTGCTCAGCACCGCGACGACGAGGCCCTGGGCCGGTCCAGGGGCGGTCTGACCTGCAAGATCCATCTGGCCAGCGAGGGGGGTCGACGCCCCCTCGCATTCGTGATCACGCCAGGGCAGTGGGGTGATGCCCCGCAGCTGATACCCGTGCTCGAACGCATCCGTGTCCCCCGCCCTGGCGGAGGACACCCGCGAACGCGGCCCGACCATGTCGGTGGCGACAAGGCGTACAGCTCCCGCCGCAACCGGAGCTACCTACGACGTCGCCACATCAGGCACACCATCCCCGAACGCAAAGACCAACGGGCCAACCGCCAGCGCCGAGGCAGCGCAGGCGGCCGGCCCACCGGATTCGACAAAACGATGTACAAGCGCCGCAATGAGGTAGAACGAACGATCAACCAGCTCAAGAGCTTCCGCGCGGTGGCGACCCGCTTCGACAAGCGGGCCTACACCTTCCACGGCACCGTCACCGTCGCCGCTGTCCGGCTATGGCTCCGCCAGTGACCACCTGGCAGTCACGGCTTCAGCAGCTCCGGTAGGCACCCGGGGAGGTTGGTGAGAATATCCATGGGATTGTCGAACGAACCCATCACACAGGTCACGGCGCCTTCGATATTCCTGGGTGCGGCGGAGGGCGCAGGGGCGGCACTAGCAGGGGTGACCAGCACCCCGAGGAACACGATAGCTCCAACGGCAACAGCAACGGTGCGACGCATGAACGCCCCTTCATTTAAGGAGTCTTGGGTGAGCTATGCCTTTCCACGGGTGACGATCTGCACGCTCCGTATGCCCCATGTGGGTTTGCTGTATCGATCCACCATCCTTCTGTTCGAAGGCGCCACGCGCTCAGAGAGACGCACTCCTTACACCTGGCTGGCGTCTTTGCCACCTGACCCGTCGGACACGCCCTAGGCCGCGGGCGAGCTGGGCGGTCTGCGCGTCGTCGAGTCCGTTCGTCGCGGCGATGGCGGCCCAGACGTGAAGCGTCTTCTGCGCGCGCTCGTCCAACTCCCAGCCCATGGCGCGGGCGTGGCGGCACATCCAGTCGTAGAACGACTCCGTGGTCATCGGTCTCCGATCTCTGGCGAGCGGGGCGGGCGCGGAGTCAACGATCTCGCGGGCTCGGGGGCGATGGGCGGGATTCCGTCAGGCAGCGGTGCCGACGTCGTCGCGGGCCAGGGGGACGGCACCGTTCGCGGTCTTGAGGGCCTGGCGGACGGCGACCAGGTCCGCGCCCTGGACACCGTGGTCCCGGCAGGTCTTCCACCAGCCGTGCGTCTGGACGGCGGCCGTCGCTTCCCGCAGCTCCTCCCACAGCTTGTCGTACGCCTCGGCGTCGGCGGGGTCCCAGCCGGGGGAGGCCTCGCGGCCGGCTTGCTCCCGGCCTCGGTCGGTCACCTCCGGCCACCCGTCGTGAGGCTCACGGGACCAGGGGAGGCGGGCCTGGAGGGCGTGGAGCTCGGCGTACAGCTCGGCGGCCCGGTGCTGGGCGTCTCGCAGCTTCTGGGGGAAGTCGCGGGGGTTGAACTTCTCCTCCTCGGCGGAGGCCTGCTCGGGGGCGGGGGCGGGGCTCATGCTTCGGAGCCTAGTTCGAGTGACCGACAGTGCTCCGGCTCCGGCCCGTTGCGCATCGCGGCGTCGGCGCGCGCCAGGGCGTCGGACACCGCGTCGCCCAGCGGGGCCGGTTCGTGCACGGTGATGGTCGGCTCGAGGCGGTCCACCAGGGCGGCGGCGAGGTGGTTGCGCAGGGTCCGCTCGTAGTCGGCGCGGAGCTGCGGGTCACGGTCGATGTAGCGCCAGGCGGCGAGGTCTATCTGCTGCTGGACGGTGACCTCCTCGCCGTCCACGGCGACCGTGGCGGTCAGGATGACGAACGGCCCGAACGGGTTGAAGGCGGCGCCGTACACGGGGCCGGACGGCTCGAGGGTGCTCATGCTCGGGGAACGGCGCGCGGCGGTGGCCTGTTACAGCCACCCAGTACGGGGCGCGCCCCTGGGCCCCCTCGAGCGCCTGGGCGAGCTCGAGGAACGCCTCGGCGGCCTCCGCGATCCGGCGGGAGGCGTCGGCCCAGCGCGTGGTCTCGTCGGTCATGCCCGGGGGAACGGCGGGCGGCGAGCGGCTGTTACAGGCCCGGGAACGGCGGCGGCCCCGCCGGGGAGTGGCGGGGGCCCGGACGCCCTGGGGGCTACGTGACGAGCTCGTAGTCGTCTGGGGCGAGCATGTCGTCCATGTCGTAGAGCTGGGCGATGTAGTCGCGCACCAGGGCCTCGCCGAGGGCGCCGAACATGCCGGACAAGACGATGGCGGCCATGATCGGGGAGACAACGTCGGCGGCCTGCTGGAAGGCCGAGGTGCGGCTGCCCTGCCAGGGGTAGGAGCGGCGGAATCCGACGAGGAGTCCGGCCTCCGCCTCGGTGAGCCGCTGGCCGTCGCTCTCGCGCTTCCAGGTGCGGGACTTGCCGGTGAGGCACCAGGACGGGCCGTCGGCGGAGAAGCAGTTCCCGCCCTTGGCGCGGCCGGTCTTCGGGTCGACGGGCCGCGTGCCGCGCGTGTTGACGCGCTCGCCGGGCTGCCAGCCGAGGGCCTGAGCCATGGACGTCGCGGGGAGCGGCCGGATGCGGCGGGTGACGGTGGGGTTGTAGGTGCGGGAGGCGATCATGTAAACGCGCTTGCGGCGGGAGGGCAGGCCGTAGTCGGCGGCCTCCATGATTTCGCGGCTGGTGTAGAACCACTCAGCGGTCGAGAACTCGCACGACAGGTCGTCGAGGATCTCCTCGGGCAGGTTGCTGGACTGCTCCATGGCCATCCAGCGGATCGGCGCACCGGCGGCCTGCAGGGCGAGCGGCCAGATGACGACCTCCAGCATCAGGGCAATGCGAGGGTCGCTGACTTCGGCGGCCATCTCGCGGACCTCGTCCCAGGTGGCGCCGGAGCGCGGGGCGAAGCCGTCGCCGTGGCATCCCTTGCCGTCCGGGTCGTCCGGGTCACAGCCGCATTCGTCGTCGTAGTCGTTGTGGTGCCACTCCATGGGGATGAACCCGGCGGCCTCGCCGACGTAGGCGATGGCGTCACACAGGATCTGGATGTTGCCCTGCTCCAGGCCGGACAGCTTGCCTGCCGGGGAGAAGGTGGGGCACGGCGGGCTGATGATGACGGCCACGGTGTGGCGCAGCGCGATGTGCTCGGGGTCCAGGGTGGTGATGTCGGCGCAGATGCGGCGGTGTCCGGCGGCGCGGGCGGTGGCGCAGGCGTCGGCGGAGATGTCCACGCCGACGGCGTCGACAGCAACGCCGAGGACGGCGGCGATGCCCTCCGACCAACCGCCGGGGCCAGCAAAGAGCTCAACGACTCGGATCGGGTCGCCCGGGAGCGGGGCGAGGAGCCACTCGGCGGGCCACGGGTTCGCGGCGGCCTCGAGGACGGCGTACACCTTCGGCGGGATCGGGCGACCGGCCTTGCGGGCGAGGGTGGCGACGTGCACGGCGGTGGCGACCGCTGGGGGCAGGATCTGCATCTGGTGTTCCTCTTCTTCGCTGGTTCCGTTGGCGGTGCTCTCCACCAACACGCCGAATGGTACACCAAGGTAAATACATTGGGTGGGGAACTGGGAAAACGCACAAACCATTGCCCTGGGCTGTGCGTTCCCGGTAGGTCAGGCGAACGTTGCGGCGCGCGCCTCGGCCTCGAGCAACTCGGCCGCCGTGACGACGTCGGCCCGCAGGTCGACCCCGGCGAGCCTGAGCGCCTCGAGCAACTCCCCGACGGTCGGGTCATGGCCCTGGTCGGTGGCGGCCACGTGCCCGGCGACCTTCTCGCGCATGGTGAGTAGCTCGGTCTCGACGGCCAACAGCCGGCGCAGCAGCATCGGCAGCGCGGTGCGGGAGTAGTTGCCGAGTCCCTCGGTCGTCTGACGCCCGGCGATTGTGTCGGCGTGCACCTCGGCGGCGTCCAGGGCGAGGGGGAACGACGGCGGGGTGGCGGGGCGCAGCATGCGGTCCAGCTCGGCGAGCAGTTCGGGTGTGGCGGGGGTCAGCACAGGGTGGCTCCGGTTCGGGGAGGGGTGCGCCCGGGGCGGTACGGGCCCCGGGCGCGGCAGGACGGGGGGTCAGATCACTTCGCCCCGCACGGTCGGCGGCTCGACGTGGTCGTCCGGCTCGCACAGCGGCCCGTGCTCCGGGCAGTGCTCGGCGGCCAGCGGGAGGCCCAGCGGCGTACGCCCTCCCTGGTTCTCCGCCTTGATCTCCTCGTCCGTCCGGAACTCCTCCGGCAGGAAGTCGAGCAGGTCGTACCGGGCGAGTTCGTCGATGCGCCGCACAAGCTCGAGGACCTCCTCCGGCTTCCGGGGGTCGATGTCACCCCAGAGGGCGGCCAGGTCCTCCGGGACGTCCGGCAGCCGGTCGGACGCCAGGTCGTACGGGTTGAGCTCCCGCACGATCTCGCCCTGGGCGTCGCGTACGGAGTCCAGCTCGACGGTTTCGTCGTCGTAGTCGCCGATCGGCCGCTTGAGGACCAGGTACGCGCCGGTAGGGAACTGGCGGTGCAGCGTCACGGATACCAGGGACAGCGTCTGTACGGCGGCGGCCCGCGCCTGGGCCATGGCGTCGTCGAAGGCGGAGAACGGGGTCAGGTTGGCGGTGGTCACGAGGGGTTGTCCTTCCGGGCGTTCAGCGGGCGAGGTGCGGGGCGAGGGAGGCGAGGAAGTCGACGCCGACGGCGTGCAGGTCGACGGAGGCCGGGGTGGTGTCGCGGACCCGGGCGGCGGAGTCGGCGGCGGGCGCGGCGTACCCGTACGCGCCGGGGCGGGACCCGAACGCGATGCCGCCCTGGTCGGTCTGCTCGACGTCGACGTACTGCGCGAGGAACGCGGCCATGCGGCGCGGGAGTCGGCCCCGGACGTCGCGCATGGGCCAGGTCTTCGGCTCGAGCGGCTTGCCGGGCAGGAACCGGGCCACGGCCCGTTCGACGGCGCGCACCGGTCCCTCGATCTGGACGTCGCACAGCACGTTGGAGCCGTGCAGGGTGGCCGAGGAGCGCAGGCCGGACGAGGACCAGGTGACGGTGGACGTGTTCACCAGCAGGCCGCCCCGCTCGTACGTCGCTGCGCCCTGGGCGCGCATCGCAGTGCCGATCTCGTAGAGCAGCTCCAGGCGCACGCGGGCGGTGTCGTCCTCGCGGGCGTAGACGGCCTCCTCGTCGTCGACGACGGGCAGCACCAGGCGCAGGATCTCGCGGGCGACGGCGGCCGGGGCGGTGGTGGCAAGGGTGAGGTCCGGCCGGTACGGCTCGCGGTCGGGGAGCTGCCATCCGATCTCGGTGGTCCAGGCGTGGCCGTTGGCGACGAGGACCAGGGCGCGCTTGCCCTGTACCAGGCGGGCGGCGGGGTGCCGGGCGGTCCACCAGGGGGCGTACGGCTCGACGGTCCAGGGTGAGCCGGCCCGCGCGGGCAGCAGCGCGGCGACGCGCTCGGCGAGGGTGCGCGCGGGGCAGGCGGGGCGGGTCGGGGCGGTGACGGTGGTCATGTCGTGGGGCCTTTCGAGGGGGCCGCGCCCCCCGGGCGAGGGGCGGGGGCGCGGCCGGGCGAGTGAGGGTCAGACCAGGTGCACGGCGGCGGCGAGCAGGAAGTCGATGCCGACCGGGCCGACCTGGGCGCAGACCCGGGTGCCGTCGTGGACGGGGTCGCCGAGCTCGGCGCGGGAGGGGAGCGCGATCCAGCCGTGCAAGTCGCGGTAGCCGCCGAACTCGACCTCGTCGGCGTCGACCGGGCGGAGCTGCGGGAAGCGGTCCGTCAGGTGGCGCGTGAACGGGCTACCGGTGTCCGTGGAGGCGTGGCCGTCCATCGGGGGCAGCAGGACCGGCAGCGCGCCGTGCAGGCCGCTCACGGGGCCCTCGTAGGTCAGGGAGAAGCCCCCGGCGATGCCGTACGACCACACGGCCCACTCGGCGCTGCTCGCGGCCGTCCACTCGATGCCGGGGCCGTCGGGCCGCTCGCTGGCCTGGGCGTTGACGCCGTGGTCGATGAGGTGGAACCCGAACTCGGTCAAGGCCGTGCCCTTGGCGTGCAGGACCTGACGCCACCCCATCTCGGCCTCGGTCGTCCGGATTCTCTCGGCGTCCAAGTCGGCGAGGATCCAGCGCAGGGCGCGGGAGGCGAGCGTGGAGACGGAGGCCGGGTCGGTGGAGTCGACGACGTCGTCCGGCGTGTACGGGAACAGGCCGGGCCGCTCGGCGTACAGCTCGACGCGGTTGCCCTCCTCGACGACGAGCAGCGCGCGGCGGCCGTCGGTGATCCGGGCGGTGGCGGCGTTGTTGCGGATGCCGTAGGGGGCGGGGCCGACTGTCCACGCCTTGCCCCGGCGGGCGGGCAGGAGGGCGGCGAGCGGGGCGGCGGTGGTCGCCTGGGCAACGGCAGAGATCACGGGGTGTTCCTCGCTTCGTGGTTGGTCCGGCGCGGTGCTCTCCGGCCGGGGTATTGGGGCGTGCGGGTGGTGCTTGCGTCGCGTCGGTCAGACGACGGCGGGCTCGAAGCCCTCGACCTCGTCGATCAGTTCGGCCCCGTCGTCGGCGACGTATTCCTCGTAGGCGCGTTGGACGGCGTCCTTGTGGTCGTCGACGAGGAATTCGGCGGCGAACAGTTCGCCGATGTCGTGGCCGTCGACGAGTTTGCGGATGGCGTCCTGGTCGCCGTCCTCGACGGCGTGGGACTCGGTGATCTCCAGGTGTCCGGCCCAGGTCCAGCGACCAATCAGGAGGATCGACATGGGGTTCCTTCCGTGCGTGTGGTGGGCCGCGCCCCGGGGCGGCTCGTACGGCCAGGCCCCGGGGCGCGACGTCGGGGGAGGGCGGGCTATGCCTGTTCGGCTTCGCCCTTGCGCAGGTAGCGGCCGGTGTCGACGTGGTGCTGCCGGGACGCGGAAGACTCGAAGTCGAAGTCGGCGGGGTCGTAGCCGGTGACGGTGCGTATCGCGGCGGCGGACCGCTCGGCGAGGTTGTCGAGTCCGTCGGCGGCGCTGGCGAGTTCGAGGTAGACACCCTCCCCGCACTCCTTCACCCCGTCGGGCAGCTCCGGGAGCTCGGGGAAGCCGTCGGCCTCGTACGGCGTGTACGTGAGGGTCAGGTCGCCCTGGTAGTCGACGACGAACTCGAACTCGGCGGTGTACGGGCCAGCGATAGCGCCGGAGACGCCCCAGTACCCGGACTCGGCGGACCAGCCCTGGCCGAGGAGCCGGGCGGTGGCGCGGGCGATGTCGGAGACGGCGAACGGGTACTCCGTGCCGGGCGAGGGCGTGTAGTTGCCGTGCTCGTCGAACAGTGGCGGCTCGGGGTCGGCGGCTGGGTGCTGGGGCATGCTGTCGGGGCGCTCGGCGAAGTAGTGCGCCTGGGCGCGGCGCAGGACCGTTCCGGCACCGTCGGTGACGTCCGCGTCGGCGAAGTGCAGGAGGTCGGCGATCACGTCCTCAACGGCCGTGTACCCGCCGTACTGGGTGCAGTAGCGGTCCCAGATGGCACGGCCACGTGCCGCGCGCTCCGCCGGGGTGCTGCTGGTGGGGTCCTGGGCAATGTCGTCCACGGGGTGTTCCTCCGGTTCGTGGTTGGCCCGGCGTGCTCTCGCCGGGTAGTACGCCGGGCGGGCGTTTCCTGTGACGCCCGCCCGGCTGAGGGGCGGTCAGCGCTGGTTGCAGGGGCGGCCGTTGTCGACGGCGATCTCGGCAGCGAGGCGCAGGTGCTTCTCCCAGACCTTGAAGACCTGGCGCAGCCAGTCGTCCGTGCGCTCCCACTGGTGCGGGCCGTCGGCGTGCAGCAGGTGCAGCGCGTGCGCCTGCTCGGTCTCCCGCTGGGCGAACTTGGCGAACTCCGGGCGGGCCGGGTCCAGGCGGCGGGGGAACGGGAGCTCACGGTCGACGAGCGGCACCAGGACGTACTCCCCGAGCTCGGCGGGGAACCGAGCGGCCGGGTGGTCCACGGCGATCTGCTCGGCCATGAACAGCTCCTCGCACGCCTCGGTGGGGAGCTCCTCGTACGCGCCGGGCGGGACTGCCACGAACTCCCGGGCGGCGGCGTCGAGGCGCTCGGCGATGGCGTAGAGGGTGGCGCGGATGCTGGGGTCGGTGGTGAAGCGGTCGCGGGCGATCTCGGCGACGACGCGGGCGCGCTGGGCGGCCTGGGCGTACTGGCCGACGAACGGGGCGGTGGTGGACATGGGTGTCTCCGTCTCCGGGGTGTCGAGAGGGGCCGGGGCGCGGCGGGGGAGGGCCGCGCCCCGGCGGTCAGGGGGTGGCTCAGGCGGCGATCAGCGCGGCGCGGACGACCTTGTACTCGGCCTTGCGGGGCTTGTACGCGGCGGCGATGTGCGCGACCTGGGCGCGGGTGTACCGGTAGGCGGTGACGGCGTGCTTTTTGAAGCCCTGCGCGGTGCGGCGGATGCGGGCGCGGCGGCCCTTGATGCCCGCGTTCTTCGCGGCGGTGCGCAGCGCCTTGACGACGCCCTTGACGGTCTCGCGGTCGGCGCCGGTGGCGATGACGTGCGTGGCGAGGGAGCGGGCGGTGGTGCGGACGCGGCGGGCGGCGCGGGCAACTTCGCGGCGGGCGGCGGAGGCGGCGCGGTTGGCGCGGACGCGGTCGCGGAGGACGGTGCGGGCAGAAGCCATCGGGTGCTCCTCGGTTCGTTGGTTCGTCGGCGGTTGCTCTCCGCCAACAAGAAAATAGTACACCAGGGTGAACACTGAGGGGAACGCGTGGTCCGAAATGATCCGCGTTTCAGCAGATGGGAATGCACCCGACCCTTCCGGTGAGAGTCGGGTATGTTGCCTCTGGCTTACTGTTCCGGGCGCTCAGAACAAGGCGTCGTCCTGGGGGGTGGACGCGACAGCCGGCCCACGGGTGCGGGCGGCGCGGCGCGGGGTCGGCTCGTCCCCGAACAGGGCGTCGGTGCCGTTGGCGTGCGCCACGGCGTCCACGCGGCGGGTGACGGCGCGGGCGTCCACCAGGGCGAGCGGCGCGGTCGGGTCGAAGTCGGCGCGCTGCATGGTGGACCAGTCGATGCCCTGGGCGTCGGTGGCAGTGCTCACGGGGTCTCTCCTGTCTCGGGCGGCCGGGGCGCGGTGCTGCGCCCCGGCGGGGCTGAAGGGGCGGTTACGCCTCGGTGGGCGTGGTGACGTTCAACTGGTCGGCGCTGATCGTGTCCTCGCGGGGCGCCGTGTCGGGCGTGCCGTCCCACAGGACGCGGGCTCTGAACGGGCCGTAGAACGAGGGCCGGTACAGGTCCAGCACGAGTCCGGCGGACGGGCCCTGCCCGAAGGTGACACGGTCCCCAACGGCGTAGCCCCCGCTCTCCTCGCGCTCCTGCGTGATGTCGGCCGGGTCGACGGGCCGGACCAGGTCGCGGCTGGTAAGGAACGTCTCCTCGTACCCGTCCCACTGCACGGCGACCAGGCCGTCAGGGTCGACGCGGCGCAGGGTGCCCCGCTGTATGTACCGGCGGGGCGCCCGGTCGTACCCCCACGCGGGGGTGTGCCAGGCGATCCGCTCGACGCGCTGCTCCGGCTCATACGCGACGGGGCACCATGCGGCGGGCACGTACAGCACCAGGTCGTCAGGCTCGGCCGTGTAGTTCCGGCCGTCCAGCGTGATGGTGCCGGTGTCCCGGGCCAGGGCATGGAGCGGCTGCGTCAGGGCGTAGCGGGGGCGGGGGAACGGGCGGGCGGAGCGTAGGCCGGCTGCGTGGGTGAGCGGTCCGTCGTCGATGCCGACGAGCAGGTCCCCGCCCCGGATCTGCCGGGCGGGCGCGACGCGTACGAGGGAGTGCTCGATGCCTTTCGGGAGTTGCGCGGCGGCAAGGTCGGCGGTGATGGCCATCAGGGGCATGTCGTGGGACCTTCCGGGAGGAGTGGCCGGGGCGCGGGGTGCGCCCCGGCGAGCGGGGGAGCTGTCAGGCGGCGGTGGTGAGGCGGGCGCGGGGGTTGGTGGCCTCCTCGCGCATCTCGCGGGCGGTGTCGCGCACCGTGGCCATGACCTCCTCGGCCTGGCCCGGGGTGAGCCGCTCGGCGCCCTCGCGCGGGCCCTCCTCGGCCTCCACGACGGCGAACACGGCCGCGTATATCTCCGTGGCCAGCAGCCGCGCCCCCTTCATGCGCTGGGCGACCGAGCCGGGCCGGGCGGCGTCGAACTCCTCGCGGGCCGCCGCGACCTTCTGCCCGTAGTACAGGGCGGAGCCCCACCCGTGCTCGACGTACTCGGTGCGTACGGTCGTCTCGGCGATGTGCAGTCCGTCGCGGATCGCGCGGTTGGCCTGCCCGCGCTCCATCAGGCCGTCGCGGACGTACTTGTTCACGACATCGCGGGCGGCTCGCTCGGTGGCGCTCATCTTCCGGGCCATGGGGTGGGTCCTCTCGTGTGCTGTGCGGGGCCGGGGCGAGGCGGGCGCCCCGGCGGGGAGCTGTGGGGGTCGGCTCACGGCTGGTTGTGCTCGAACCACTGGGCGTCGAGGGCGAACAGCGCGGCGGAGAACTCCTCGGTGCCCGGGATGGCGTTGATGCGGGCCAGCAGCTTGCGACCGGCGGCGACGGTGTGCGGGGTGCCGTCGTCGTCCGTCCAGGCGTACGCGGGGCGCGTGGCTACGGTCGCGCACAGGTCGGCGAACTCGGCCTCCCCCTTGCACTGCGGCGGGATCCCGGGGCCGCACTGGCGGTTGCCCATGGTGGCGCAGTCCCAACCGGTCTCGTCCTCGTCGACGCGGCCGTCGCCGTTGTCGTCGCCCATCAGGTCGGCGCGCCCGTCGGTCCAGCCGTCGTTGTACGCGGTGACGGTGTCCGACTGCGGGGCGAAGTCGGCCGGGGTGGCATCGGAGGCGCCGATGGTGCCCAGACCACCCAGGATGATCACGGCGGTACCGGCGGCGAGCAGGGACGCCGGGCGGGGGCGGCGGGCCAGGATGCGGCCGAGACGCGGGAAGCGCTGCATGGGGTGTTCCTTCGTTCGCTGGTTCGGCTCCGGTTGCTCTCCGGGACCGTGGGCGGTGCGCCCTGCGCCCGTTCCGACAGACAGCCGGCCCAGGGGCGGGGCGCACCGCCCGCCGGGGGGTGGCGGCGGGCGGTGCGGTCTGGGTTACGCGCGTCCGGCGCGCGCCTCCTGCTCGAGCCACTGGTCGAGCAGGGTGTCGAAGTCCTGGCCGGTACGCGCTGCGGCGTAGGCGGCGGAACGGTCACCGGCGATGAGGCAGTGGACGGCCGCGCCGTCGATCGCGTCGGCCTGGCGGTGCGCCTCCTCGACCTGGTCGTCGTAGGTCTCCTCCTCGTGGGTGAGTACGAGGTTGTGGACCTTCGCGTCCGCCGTACCGAAGCCGGTGGTGACGGTCAGGAAGAACAGGAGCTGCGGCTTCTTCGCCAGGGTGACCATGGGGTTCCTCGCTTCGTTGGTTGGCCCCGGTGCTCTCCGGGGCGACGAGAAGAACAGTACACCAAGGAAAATCCAGCACAACACCCCGAACACGAGAAACTCGAAGAAAGTGCAGGTGGAGTGCCAGAAAATCACACGGCGCACACTCCCTAGATTTCCCTTGATTGACTATTCATCGGTAGGGCTGTACGTTCAGGGCACGCCACTAGGGCGGGGTCGGGGCGAGCATCCCCGGCCGAACCAACGAACCGAGGAGCACCCGATGGCTGAGCCCCAGAAGACCGGCATCAAGAACGCGGACGAACTCATCACCCTTGCGGCCGCGTTCGGCCTGACCGTGACGGTCGAGACGACCGACCGCGAGACGCTCACCAGCTACGTGGTGCGCTTCGCGATCCCCGTCCCCGTCGCGTACGCCGGTACAGAGCTGGGCCGCACCATCGCGGGCGACACCATGACGCTGCTGTGGACCAAGGCGAAGAAGAAGGGCGCCCGGGGCTGCCTCGTGGACGCCACCGTCTGGAGCGTCGTCTCCCACCGCAAGCTGCGCACCCTGCGGGAGGCCACCGCCGCCGTCGAGACCCTGGGCCACAACTCCGCCAAGTACGCCCGTGACGCTGCGCCCCTGCCCGAGGACGTCGTCGACGCCCCGCACGCCCTCTACATCGACGGGAAGCTGCGCAAGGAGGGCATCCCCGCCGAACGCGTCCGCACCTTCGTGAAGAACCGCCGGTTCAACGGCCTGGTCACCCACCAGGACGACGACGGCGGCATCGTGTGCGACAACCGCCGCTATGTGCCCGTGACCACTGAGCCGGCCCCGGCCGAAGAGGCGCCCGCCCCGGCCGCCGAGGAGCGCATGCACGTCCGCATCGCCAACGGCGGCAGCCCCGAGCTCCTCGACAGCCGCGACGCCCTCGATGAGATCAACCACGCGATGATGGACGGCAAGCGCGACGTCCGCGAGATGTCCGAGGGCCGGGGCAACGCCCGCATCGTCTACCGCGACCAGCGCGGCACCGTGGAGCTGCGCCGCGCCACCGCCGAGGACATCGCCGCCTACGCCCCCGCTCCCGCCCCGGCCCCGGTCGACGAGAAGGCCCGCCGTTGGGCCGAGGGGTTCGCCGCGAAGTGGTGGGCGGAGCAGCACACCGGGGAGCCCACCGACGCCGCCCTGGCCGCCGTGTTCGCCCACACGGTGAAGCCTCCGAAGCGTGAGGCGTACCCGCTCATCCGAGAGGCCATCACTGCACTCACGCCCCCGGCCGCCGCCGCACCCCTGTTCGCCGCTCTCGCCGCCCGTGAGGCCGCCGACGAGGCCGCCGACCTGGCGCCGTCCAGCCTTCACCGGCTCATCAACCACATGGAGACCATGCCGCTCGCCGCGCCCCCCGCGCTCCACGAGAGGCTGCGCGCGGCCCGGGACACCGCCGAGGGCGCGTGGGAGTCCCTGCGGGTGGCTCACAGCCTGCCCGCCAAGAACGCCGCCCGCAGTGCCGCAAAGGACGCCATCGTGCGGGCGCGCGCCGCCATCCTGGCCGTCCAGCCGCACGCCAGCCGAATGCACGGCACCGACATGCCCCACACCGCCGACAGCATCCGCGCCGCCGTGCTCGCCTACATGTACGTCGGGGCCACCCCTGACGAGACCGACGCCATCGAGAGCGGCACCGCCGAAGTACGCGTCGACTGCCGCCCCGACACGGGGACCGGATGGATGGTCACCGCCCGCGTCACCGCCGGAATCCGGGACGTCGGCTGGTTCCTCCCCGCGCACCCGCCCATCGTCGTCAAGTTCCGCAGGGTCGACGGCCGCCAGAGCCCCGCTGACAACGCGCGCAAGGTGATCGGCTCCATGCTCCGCGTGGACGTGCCCGTCAAGTACAAGGACGCCGCCCGCCACTGACCCCGTCCGGCGCCGCCCGGCCGGATCGGGTCGGGCGGCGCCCTCGAGGCCCCATACGCGCCCGCGCGCGTGTGGACGGTCCAGAAAGTCCAGAAACCCGCGTCACCAGCCCTGTTCCCCCCAGGGCGACGCAAGCCGCGTCCGCGCGGCCCACTGCCCGGCGAGAGCACGCCGGAACCAACCACGAAGCGAGGAGCACCCGATGTTGACTGCCACCGTGCGCGCCGAAGAGATGGCACGCCTGGTCATCGCCGCCGCCCAGCAGGACAACGACTGTGTCGTGACCAGCGGCCTGGTGGACGCCGTGATGAAGCTGCACGCCGACACGGAGCAGGGGATGGCGAACAAGGCGTCCGTGCGCCGGCTCATCCGGCAGCAGGCGGCACCGGCCGGTGTCCGCGTCGTCCTCACCGACGATGAGCGGTACTGGGCCATCCGCGAGCAGCTCCACCACATGACCGGCGATGAGGTGCACGCGCTCCGCGACAGCATCGCCGACGGTGGCGACGTGGACCCGCGCGCCAACGACCGCGTGCTGATCGACGCCATCTCCGTGCGCCTGTCGAACCGGCTCTCCCCGCGCCGCCTGGACGGTGTCGAGCCGGTCTCCATCCGTCTGTGGGACGAGCCGGAGCCGGACGGGGTGGGGTCCATCCCGGAGTACGCGCAGCACCCGGGGGTGGTCGAGGCCCTGGAGATCCTGCGGGCGGCCGAGGTGCCGGTGGCCACGTTCCCCGGCCGCAAGATGCTGTATCGGGAGTGGCACAGCCCGCAGGGGCCGCAGGGCGCGTTCATCTGGCCCGGGTTGGGCCAGACGCTGGAAGTCTCCTGGTTCATCGACGGCGCGCACGACGAGCGGAGCATGCGGTCCCGCGACACCCGCACGGTGCGGGACACCCGGAACTCGGCTCTCGACGACATCGCCGGGGCGTTCCGCGGGGCGGGCTGGACGGTGTGGCGGGTGGAGAGCAGCAACACGGCGACGCGGCGCGGTCTCCGCGTGGACGTGACGCCCCCCGCGGCCGCGGAGCCCCCGGCCGGTTCCTGACGTCGCCCGGTTCCGTCTGGTCCGTCGGGTCAGGCGGAACCCCCGCAAGCCCCCAGCCCCGCTCTCCCCCCTGCCGTTGCCGTCCTGGTCGCCGAGTGCGTCCAGGCGCTGCGGTGCGCTCCCAGGAAGGCTCAGCCCGTCATGCTTCCCCCCTGGCTTCGCTCTCGGCTCCCCGGTGAGTCGCCCACCCGTTCGTTCGTCGCGTTCACCGATGCGGTCGCTCAACGGCTGGAGCTGCCGCCCGCGTCCCCGGCCGAGGTGTACGAGCGCCGCTACGGCACAGACCGCGTCTGGATGGTCTGGCGCTTCAAGAACGGCGGCGCGTCCCTGTTCCTCGAGCGGCCGTACGCGGAGTTCCGGGAGGGCGTGACCGTGAACGTCCAGTGGCACCAGTCGCCGGACCCGGAGGTGGTGGCCGCGATGGTCCGGGCGTACGTGCGCCGAGGACGTCGTGAGCAGCGCCGCCCGTGCTGGCTGGTCCGGCTGCTGCGCTGGCGCTGAGCCGGCCGCCGTATTCCGCGCAGCTCCCCGCCCGTGGTCCACCCCTGCCGAAGGATCCCCCGTGTCTGTCCCTGCCCTGTTCGACCTGCCCGACGTCCCGTTGAGCACCGCGGCGGTGCCTGCCACGTTCCGCCCGTCCGGCATCACGGTTCTCTCGTACGGGCTGGGCGCGGACAGTACGGCGATCCTGTTGCAGTTCCTCGCCGCCCCGGAGCGGTACGGACTGCGGCCGGACCTGTCCGATCTGGTGGTCGTACACGCGGTGACGGGGGATGAGTGGCCCGACTCCCTCGAGTTCGTCGAGCGCCTGGTGCTCCCGTTGCTTCGGGCCGCCCGGGTGCGCCTGGTTCAGATCGCCCGGGGCGGGCCGGAGGACGCCGACGGGGTCGTGATCCTGGACGACTCCCGGCAGCCGTGCCGGATCTTCGCTCAGGGCCCGTGGAGGCTGTCCGACGAGTTGCGCGCGGCGGGGACGGTCCCCCAGATGGCGCGGGGCAAGCGGACGTGCTCGATCAAGTTCAAAGGCTGGTGCCTGGATGCGTGGGCGGCCGCCGAGTTCGGCACGTCGTCGTTCCGGCGGGTCATCGGCTACCACGCGGGGGAGATGGACCGGGCCGAGAAGGACTCCGGTATCCAGCGCGAGGCGAACGCGGGCGCGGGGCGCACCATCTGCGAGCCGTACTATCCACTGATCCACGCACGGATGGGGCGGGCCGCCGTGGAGGCGTACGTCCTCGAGCGGCTCGGCGAGAAGATCCGTAAGTCCTACTGCGCACAGTGCCCCTTCAGTGGGGTCTGTGCGTCCCGTGGGGCGCATGAGGAGCGGCTGAGGCTGCATCCGCACGTCGCGGCGGACGTGCTGCGCATGGAGTACGTGTCGCAGGCCCTGAACGAGCGCCAGGCGCTGTACGGGGAGAAGTCGCTTGGAGGCCGGCTCACGCAGGACGGCCGGAACGCGGCGGTACTCGATGCGTTCGCCCTGTCCCTCACGCAGGCCCCGCACGCGGTGTACGAGATACGCCGGATCTACTTCGCCGCCCGTACGGACGACTGCCGGAAGTGGCACGGCAAGAGCTGCCGGGCGCCTCGCTGGTGGTGTCGTCAGCCCCGTACGGAGCTCTGCGCCCAGGCGCACCCGGTGGGCCGGTTCGAGCCGTGGTGCTCCGGTCATGACGAGTGCCGGGGTGAGGCGAAGAAGGGCCAGGCGTGGCGGTCGGTGCGCACCGTGTACGAGGGGACCCGGGCCGAGGCCGAGGCGTACGTGTGGGCGATGGCCGCCAAGCACGGCATGCGCCTGGAGGCGGGCGAGCACTCCGGGATCGAACGGGCCCACTACATGACCGAGGGCGACAGCTACCCCACGGCGTCCGCGTACCTGGTGGCCGCGCCGGCGGGGGTGCACGACAAGCAGCGCCCGACGTTCGAGGAGCGGTTCACGCAACTGACGGGCCGGGTCGGCACGGTGGGCACGCCCGTGCGGGAGCTGCCGGAGCAGAAGCCGCGACGGCTCACGGGCGGGGCGCCGCGCATCCTGCGGGCGAAGACCATCGGGGGCGTGATGCTGATCGCCTGACGAATGGCAAGCCGGAGGAAATTCCAGGGTCGAAACCTCTGTGTTTCCCTGGGGAATCCCCACCCAAGATTACCCTGGGTGTACTATTCTTCGTGTTGGCGGGAGAGCAACCCGCCGAAACCACGAAGGAGGAACACCCCTATGACCCTTGCCCTGGCAGTGAAGCCCTGGTGGGAGTTGGCCGAGCAGTACGGCCAGCCGCGCACGGTCATGCACCACGCCGCCCAGTCGTTCCCCGTCCCCCGTGAGCAGCACGAGGCGTACGCCTTCAACATCGCGGCGGGCAAGGTCCTGCGCGAGTCCGGCGTGCGCGCCGCGAACGGCAAGACCTGGGCCCTGACCATCCGACTCGTCGAGTACATCGAGCCCGTCACCCTGCGGACCCGGTACGCCCTCGACTTCTGGACGGTCACCCCGGGCGGCAAGTGGTACGTCGCCGACCACGACACCCGCGCGGTGATCGAGGGCGTCTACGAGTACGCCGTGCACATCGAGGCCGATCGGCCGTCCGTCCCCGTCGACGCCGAGCGCGTCGGTCGCGGCCCGGTCGCCTACTACGACGTCACCGACGTCGCCTGACCGGTCCGGTCCTCTCTCGCCGGGGCGCGACCGTACGTGCCGCGCCCCGGCACCCTCCCTCAGCTCGCCAGACTTCACCGAGGAGAACTCCGTCATGACCCGTGCCGCTTGGGACGCCACCCCGACCGACTACCAGGCCCGCCTCCTGCTCGCCGCCCTCGACGACTCCCAGCACCGCATCCCGTCCGACGCGAAGACCCGGACGCTCGAGATCATGGCGGGCAACCGCGAGTGGATCCGGGCGCACCGGCTGACGTCGACCCTGGCCGCCGTCGAGTCGGGCGCGAAGGACTACGTGCTCACCCACCACGGCGTGAACGCGGCCAACCGCGTGCGCATCGCGGAACTCGCCAAGCAGTACCCGTTCGGCTCCGGGGCCGTGTACATGCCCGAGGGAGCCACGAAGCGGGACGTCGTCGTCGTGAACTCCGGTCCGGAGAAGGACGGCACCGTCGAGGTCCTCAGCGCCAAGCAGGGCGGCCAGCCCGTCCGCGTCCCGCTCGGTGCGCTGCAGCCGCTGCCCGAGCCGACCCCGGAGCCCGAGGGCGAGTGGACCGAGTGGTGGACCGTCATGGATCGCACCGGCCAGGAAGTCGCCCGCGTCAAGGGTGGGGAGCTGCGCTCGCTGGCAATGAAGGCCGTCGAGCGCGACCCGGTAGCCGGTCCCGTGTCCCGCCGGGAGGGAGGCGTGGGCCTGCGCCGCCTGCGCTCCTCCGAACTGTCCATCCCCGTCGGGGAGCTGCGCGGCCTGCCTCGGGTTGCTCCGGCCCCCAGGCCTGTTGAGATCCGCCGGTCGAATGGCCGCACCGCCACGGTCATGGCCGGGTTCACGCGGAAGTCGATCCCGACGCGTCTGCGGGAGGCCAACGCCCCGGGCCGCTCGGTCTACAGCGAGGCCGCGGGAGCGAACCGGTGGCGCTTGCCGGGTGGCGAGGAGATCACCCACGGCGAGGCCGCGAAGCGGTTCCTCGGCGACTGACCGCCCCTCCGGCCGGGGTGCGGCCCCACGCTGCGCCCCGGCCCCCGCCGCCCATCTCCGCCCGCGCCACGCCATCGAGGACCCCGCCATGCAGACCGCGACCCTGTTCGACCTCCCCGACATCCAGACTCTCCAGGAAGCCCCCACGGCCGCCGCGCCGGCGAAGCCCAAGCCGAAGCGGAAGGCGCGCACCGTGCACGCGTCCGTACCGCTCGCCCCGTGGACGACCGTGCCGGACGAGCTGATCCGGGACGCGGACTGGGTGGTCATATCCAGCTCGGGCGGCAAGGACTCGCAGGCGATGCTCTCGTACGTCGTCCGCCGCGCGAAGGCCCTGGGGATGCTGCACAAGCTGGTCGTCGTCCACGCGGACCTGGGCCGGGCGGAGTGGGAAGGCACCCGCGAGCTCGCCGAGCTCCAGGCGCGCCTTGCGGGGGTCCGCCGGTTCGAGGTGGTGACGTCCGGCGTCGACTTCCTCGACCGGGTCGAGATCCGTCACGGCAAGCTCAAGGCCAAGGCGGAGGCGGAGGCCCTCGAGCGCGGAGAGGACCCGGCGGAGGCCAAGGTCGCGCCGGCCTGGCCGTCGAGTGCAGCACGCTGGTGCACGAGCGGGGAGAAGCGGGGGCCGATCCGGACCCTCTACACGCGGCTCACGGACGAGCTCGCGCACCTGGGCCGTCCCGTGCGGATCCTGGCGTGCATCGGGCAGCGCGCGGCCGAGAGCGACCAGCGGGCGAAGCTCGCCGAGGTGGAGATCGACCGCGGGGCGAGCAACGGGAAGCGGCACGTGACGACGTGGCGGCCCATCCACGCGTGGAGCACCCGGAAGGTGTGGCGGGAGATCGCCCGTTCCCGCCTGCCGTACCACCCGGCTTATGACTGGGGAAACCGGCGCCTGAGCTGTGTGTTCTGTGTCCTCGGGTGCAACAACGACCTCGTGAACGGCGCGCGGCGCGTGCCGGGGCTCGCCGCGGCGTACGCCCGGACCGAAGTCAAGGTCGGGGCCGACTTCAAGAAGGGGCTGAGCATGGCGGAGATCATCCGGCGCGCCCAGGCCCTGGAGAAGGCGGAGGGGCCCGCAGCGCGGCCGCCGGTCGGTACGGCGATGGCCGAGCACGTCGGACGGGCCGAGGCCACCAAGTACCGCAACCGTCAGGTCACGTTGTACGGCCTGGCCGCCTGAGCCGGCCCGCTCCGGCGGGGGCCGTCCTGGTGGGCGGCCCCCGACTTCTTCCGCGGATCTCTAGCCCCTCCGATTTCCCTTGGTGTACTATTACTGGTGTTGGTGGAGAGCAACCACCGACGAACCAACGAAGCGAGGAACACCATGTCCGCTGCCGTTCTCTTCGACGTCCCCGCCGCTGCGGCGAATGCCAAGCCCAAGGAAAAGCGTCCCGCCCCGGTGTACGCCGAGCGTCGGTGGTTCGCCGACCTCGACCGGGTGACGTACCTGGGCACGCATCAGCCGTCTTGGCTCGCCCGCGAAGAGTTCGGCAACGACTGCATCCCGCTGTGCGTCGCTCACCAGCGGCTCGACGGTCGCAAGACCCTGCCGCGCGCGGTCACACCGTGGATGCTCGACTCCGGCGGCTTCACGGAGCTGTCGAAGTACGGCCGTTGGACGGTGTCCCCGTACTACTACGCCGAGGCGGCGCGCCGGTACTACGACGAGACCGGCCTGATGGACGCCTGCGCGATCCAGGACTGGATGTGTGAGGACGAGATCCTCGCGAAGACCGGCCTCACGATCGCCGACCACCAGGTCAAGACCGTTGCGTCGTTCCTCAACCTGATGACGCTGGACGCCGACCTCCCGTGGATGCCCGTGATCCAGGGCCGCACGCTCGACGACTACCTGCGGTGTATCGACATGTACGACCAGGTCGGCGTGGATCTCACGCTCGAACCGGTCGTCGGTATCGGCTCCGTGTGCCGCTTGCAGCAGACCGACGAGGCCGCCCGGATCATCGAAACGATCTGGGGGATGGGGATTCGCCTGCACGGGTTCGGCTTCAAGAAGACCGGTCTCCGCCGCGTCGCCCACCAGCTTTACAGCAGCGACTCCATGGCCTGGTCGTACAACGCCACCAACCGGGCCCCGATGCCCGAGTGCGTGGGCAAGCACGTCCACTGCGGCAACTGCCCGAAGTACGCCATCGCCTGGCGTAACGCGCTCCTCAACTCCCTGCCGGACGACCCGCAGCTCCTGCTCGCCGCCTGATCCCGGCAGGCCCCCGGGGCGCCCCTCGCGCGCGCCCCGGGCCCCGTTCTGACACAGCTCGCCGCGGCGTGACGTTCCTCCATGCGCCCGGCATCTCCGCAACGTCCCTGGAAGGACACCGATGGACTCCGTCGTCTTCACCCCGAAGGACATCCCCGCCCTGCGCCGGGCCGCGAAGTTCCTGCGCCGCACAGAACTGACCCTGCCGGACACCGCGCACCCCAAGACCCACGACGCCATCCTGGTCTCCGCGCTGCGGCTGGACGACCAGGCCGACGAGCTGGGCGGGCAGGCCCCGGACCCGTCGGTGCGGGAGACCCGGCGCCCGATCTTCAACCAGCTCGTCGCCCCCGAGGCCGGCGGGCCCATGTTCCACGAGGAGGCGAAGGCGCTCCTCGACGCCCACGAGGACGCCGTCCGGGCCGCCGCCGCGGTGAGCGTGCTCCGCCTCCAGGGCGCGATGCTCGCCCTGCACCCGAAGACCGCGAACCCCCGGCACGGCTGCTGCGCCGCGCCGAAGCTGTGCGGCGGACACCGGCCGGAGTGCCGGAGCAGCGAGCACACGATCGGCGGCCGCGACCCGTGGCCGTGCCAGTCGCTGCGCGCCGTCGGGATCCGTAGCGACGAGGACGCCCAGGCCGTGCGCCAGGCCCTGGCCGAGCTCGAGCGCCAGGCCGACCCCGACGGCTACCCGAGCCGGAAGAAGACGAACCGCGGCCGCACCGTGCATGCCACCAGGCAGCTCGACGACGGCATCGGCGACGCCGGCGCGTGCGGCATGTACTTCCGGCTGGACACGGTGAGCAGCCTCGAGGGCCCCGACACCGAGGTGTCGTGCCAGGCCTGCGTGAAGGCGCTCCTCCGCAAGCGCCAGGAGGCCGAGGCCGCGGTCGCCGACGAGGCCGCGCACCGCTGCACCCTGCCGCCGAACCGGTTCCTGCCGTGCGGCTGCTGCCCGCACCAGGTCTGCGAGGACTGCGAGTGCTGCGCCCACAAGTGCGAGTGCCGCACCGGCGGCACCCCCGCCGAGTAGCCCGTCCCGGCCGGGCGTCCACCGCGCCCGGCCCCCGTCACCACCCGTCCCACCGGCAGGAGATGCGAGATGACGACGTACGAGCGCCTCATGGCCGAGCAGTGGCCGACCGGCAGGTTCGGCCGCCCTGCTGTCGACGAGCCGGCCCGCACGGCATCCGCCGCCACGGACACGCCGGAGCAGCAGGCCGCGCGCCGCGCCGCCCTGAGCGAGGCCCAACACGGTTGGCGCCTGCCGGACCAGCGCTCGCAGAAGAACCGCGAGCGCACCGCCGAGCGCAAGCGTGCCGCCCGCCCGCGTCACCTGCGCGTCGTGCCCAATCCCGCCGACACCGAAGCCGCTTGACCACCTCACGCCCAGAGAGGCACCGCCATGCGCTGGAACGTCACGCCCCGCCGCCGCAAGCCGAACTCCGGCCGCTGGAAGGCCGACCGCACCGAGTTCGCCCGCCGCCCGCCGTGGCCGCTCGAGCTCCTGAGCCTGTCCATCCCGCGCCCCGCCTGATCATCCGCCCACCGCCGCGGTGCACGCCGCGGCCGCCCCCGAGAACGGAACCCCAATGCCCAACCAGCTCGCCGTCGTCCGGTCGCTCCGACAGGACGTCATCGGCCCCCACCACCACTACTCGTTCGGCGAGATCGCCACCATGCCCGTCGAGCCGTACGAGGCGGTCACGGACGCGATGGCCGCGATCCTCGAGCGCGTTGCCGTGGCCGTCGACTGGCGGCGCCTCCTCGTCGAGGCGTCGTGGCGTCACATGCGCCTGCACCCGGACCGGAAGGAGGAGCTGCTCCGGTACCAGAGCGAGGCAGAAGGGGTGTGCGGCGAGTGCCTCGCGGAGGCCCTGTTGCAGGAGAACACGGGCGCGCCGGATTGGGAGCGGGAGCCGGACGCCGAAATGCGGCATCAGGCCGTCGATTGGGCCGCGATCGTCGCCGAGGTCCTCCAGCACCGTCGGGGCACCATCGAGCACCAGTACCGGACGCCGCACCGTGGCCGGTGAGTCGGCCGCGGGCCGCACCCTGGTCTGCCACTGGTGGGACGACGGGCACGGCGGTCGCCACCTCATCCCCGTGTGCCACGCGCGCGTGGAGAACCCCGACCTCGAGGTCTGCAACTGCCCCACGATCGAGCAGCAGCTCCAGGCCGCACGGCGCCAGAACGCCGCGACGGGCCGGGCGCTGCGCGGTCAACAGGCCTGGCACGATGCGATCGTCCGGGCCGTCTACGACCACCCCGACGGGATCGCCATCATAAAGGCCGCCGCCGACCTGGCCGAGCGCGGGTACGGCAGGGGGCAGCGCCGTGCATGACGTCGACCTGGACGGGTTCCGCCTCGAGGAACAGTGGTTCGACGACGAGTTCGAGATCCTCCGGGGCCGGCGGCAGCCCGTCGATCGCTGGTCCGACCTGCTGTTCCAAGCGACGTGGTGGCAGGACGCCGACGCCGCCCGGACCATCTGGCGCCTGGACGAGCTCAGCGAGCAGCAGTGCGCGCTGATCCACCGCTTCGTGGCCATGCACGAGGAGGAGACCGGCACGCTCCTGGCGTGGGAGAGCACGCACGCGCCGGTGCCCAGCGGGGACGTGGCGTTCGACGCGTACGACCGCGGGCAGTCCCAGCTCCTGGAGATGGTCAGCGAGCACGGGTGGATCCACCGCACCGACCTGATGCTCGCCCTGCAGCGCCGCATGCGCGGGTGGCCGGCAGTCGAGGGGACGTGCTTCTGCGGCTACCCCGTCACCGAGGGTTGGACCACTTTGCGTGCCACGCCGGGATGGAAATTGCCTGATCGGACGGGCGATGCCAGCGCCGAACTCATCTTCGAGGCCCTCGTGTGGCGCCACCCTTGAGGCGTGGCGCCTGCGATGTTGGGCGCGGGAGAGGATCTACGACCTGGGGGACGCGGCAAGGTTGTTCAGGCCATCCAGCAGTCTGCGCTCCGAGGGGGTGAACGGTGGCTGATCAAGTTGAGGGCGCAAGGGGCCGACCAGGGCCGTCAGCAGCACACGAGGGTGGACGACGGACGCGGGCGAAGCCTGTAGGGCCAGCAGATCGGTCAGAGCTGTGGCGGCGCGGAAGGATCCAGTGGCGGTGCGGGACAGGCGACTGACGTAGCGCTGCAGGAGCCGATCGAGGAGGTTCGGGTTCGCGCCTGTCGTGGTGGAGTAGTGGATGTCCTGTCCCACGGCGAGGGCCCAAGCGGTGTCGACGGGGCCTGCGATGGCACGTTGGGCACGGCGCGCCAGGCCTGGGGTCAGGCTGTCCGATACCAGAGAGCGCAGCGCCTGAGCGCCTTGCGCAGCCACCGATATGCCCTGCGCGTAAACGGGGTTGAAGGACGCGACGGAGTCCCCCAGGACCACCAGGCCCTCCGGCCACCGACGGAGCCGTTCGTAGAAGTAGCGTCGGTTGGCCGTGCTGTGGGTGACACTGACGTCGGTGAGTGGTTCGGCGTGGGCGAGCAGGTCCGCCAGGATTGGGTGGCGCAGCGTGCGGGCAAAGGACTCGAAGGCGTCCGGATCTCGGGTGGGTTGCCCGCCGGGGGCGCCCATCAGACTGACGTGCCAGCGGTCGCCTTCGATGGGCAGGAGCCCGCCGGCGTTGCCGGGCTGGGGCAACCGGGGGTCGGCTTGCACACCAACCATGGGCCAGTCGCGGGTGGGGACGGGAGCGCGGTAGAGGCGGCTTGCGTAGACGAGGCCCGAGTCGATGCGCTTCTCCTTGAGGCCGGTGATGCCCAGTTCGGTGAGCCATTGGGGGGCGCGCGTGGCCCGGCCAGAGGCATCGATGACTAGCTGTGCGCGCAGTTCTGATTCCTTGCCGTTGGTGGCTTGTACCCGCACGCCGGTGACATGGCGGTGGTCTCCGATCAGCCCGACGACCTTGGTACTCGTGCGCACGCTGACCCGGGGGTCTTTGAGGACCTGTGCTCGGACGACGGAGTCGGTCAGGTCACGGCTCGCCGAAAACATGTTGTGGGTGGCACGCTGCCAGCGGCGGTACCAGCCCTCGGGAGAGTAAATGACCATGTTGGTCGTCATCGGTATGCGGTTGGCGCCCGCGGCCAGCAACTGCTCCATGGTGCCGGGCAGCAGACTTTCGATGGCCTCGGCACCGCCGGCATGTAGGAAGTGAATATGTGCAGCCTGGGGCACTCCGGTGCGTGGCTCAGGCCCGTCGGGTAGATCGTGGGCCTCGATGATGTCCACAGAATCGACGTGGTCCTTCACCGCGGCCGCAGCAAGCATGCCCCCGATGCTGCCCCCGATGACCACAACACGGGTGGAACTCCGGCGCGATGCTTCAGTCATGACGGGCTACTTTCTGCTGGGGCACGTAGTGCTCTTGAAGGTTGCGGACGAGGGGCGAGGTCAGTGCCATGGACAAAGGGATGAGGTCCACCCCGCGCCGCGCCCGAGCCTCGGTGGCCTCTAGCTGGTGATCCGGATTGGTGCGCTGCCGATCGCGAGCGGCGAGGATCATGGCTGCCTCAGCGGTGATCGCTGCGGTGGACTCGTCGTCGCCACCACGGAGGGCCGCGGCATAGGCGAACTCGCGGACAGCGGGGTCGTAGTAGGGCGCCAGAGCATGGACGGCGTCGTAGAGGGCTGTCTTCCGCCCGGTCAGGAGCACCGCCGGAGGAGTGCGCCACCAGGGCAGCGACGCGCGGATGGCGCCAGGGGTTGACACGTCCCTGACAGCACGCCACAGCGGGGTGAGCTGACGCAGTTGCCGGATGGTACGGGCGATTTCTGCGACGCGCGGAGCAGCGAGCGGCACAACGAAGCCGACGGCGCCGAGCAGAGAGGCTGGAGCCGCCAACTGGCGGGTCACGTCGCCAGCAAGGAAGTCAAGGTTGTAGCCCATCCACCGGGCGGCCACAGCCACCAGCCTGACGCCGTCGTAGCTCACCACGATCAGGTAGGCGGGAGCGAGGATGAGCAGGCCTGCTCGAAGAGAGCCCTGGACTTCCTTCGACCAGAGCCAGCAGAGGATGCTCGCGGTCATCATGGCGACGCCCTGCGCCACAAGGTAAAGGACGATCATCTCGCGGATGTATGGGGTGTTGGCGTAGTAGACGTCGAACAGGGTCACCTGCTCCACGGGAGCGTCTCCCGCCCAGAACAGGGCGATGACGGCAAAGAGAGCCAGACTGTAGGTGCTGATGCACATGCGTGAGGCACGCCGTGTCTGGTCCAAGGGCCCCGGGCGCCAGTTGATGATCAGCAGGAGACTTGCGCCAGAGAAGGCGATGGTCGTCGAGTACACCGCTGGGGCGGCAACGTTGGTGATCCCGGTGAACTGGTTGAGCGCGACGATGGAGTCCGGCGCGGCTAGGACCATGAGGCAGCCGGCTGCGAAGAGGAGCACGCAAGCGGCGCGGAGCAGCATGTCGTGCCGCCTCCGGATCAGCGCCGGGACTTTGAGGGCGCAGACCAGTAGGAGGATGAACCCGCACGCGTAGAAGCCGATACTGTCGGATATTCCGGATGTCACCTTGCTGCTTCTCTCCTGGATACCTGTGCCGTGGGACGCGGAAGCGGCTAACTCCGGCGGACTCGGTGCGCCATGGACGCCTGTATGCGGCCGGCGAGCTGGTCCGGGTCAGCGGCGGTGCGCGCCCGGGCGAGGGCAACCTGCACGTCCGTGGCAAAGCGGTACCCGAAGAGCTCCGCCTCCACTTCGTGCTCGTTCTCGTGGGCGCCGGCGCGAGCAGCGAAGTGCAGGGGGGCATCCATGCTGGTTTCGGGAGAGAGCTCCGCGCCGTCCATCTCGGCGATGAGGGCGACGAGTTGCGCCAGCGCGTCAGGCGGCTGTCCTTCGTTAGAGCGTGCCGCGGCAGCTCCGTGGGCTGTGAGGTCGCTGCAGTGCCCCTCGAGCATGTGCCATGTCTCGTGACCGATGATCACCAACTGATGCTCGAGGTCGGTGTTCTCCTCGTAGCCGATCAGGTCGTGGCCGGTGCGGTCGACCCACACTCCGCTGGCGATCCCTGGGGGAAACGGAACCGAGCGCAGCCTCACCGGACGCCCTCGTACCTGGGTGAGGGCATCGCCTATCGAGGCGATTAGGTTGTCGTCGCTGAGCGTCGGGCGCAGGTGGCGGATGAGCTGTGCACTGCGCTTACGCATCCCTTTTGGTCCCGAACTCACCGGTCTCCTTGGCTGTCATCAAACTGCAGCAGGGCTGTGAGGGTCGCGTTAAGGACTTTCCAGCGCTCCGGTGGCAGGTCACGCGCCTGCCGGAGGCGGACACTTCGGACGTCGTCGAAGGAATCCTCCGCCGGAGTCAGGGAGTCAGGCCCGGGAACGGACGGCTCGGAGGTCGGTTGCTGTTCGGCGAGGATGCCCAGCAATACCCGGTTGAGGGCCTCGGGCGCAGGCGCTGTGAAGAATGCCTCCTTGCCCTGGACGCCGAAGAACTCCACGAGGCCATGCAGGAGTTCAACGCTCGGTGTCTTTTCGCCGGAGCAGACCTGGCGTGCCCAGACACCGGAGATACCCAGCTTGCGGGAGACGTTGCCGGCGAGATCCGACATAGGCTTTCCGGAACGCGCCAGATGGGCGTCGGAGAGTGCCTTGATACGAGCTTGCACCCGATCGTTGACAGTGTCGGCGGGTGGATTCTTGCCCCTGAGCAGGCAGCGAACAGTGTGCTCGGGCAGCGCCGACTTGGCTGCCAGGTCCCGGGGGTTGAGGATGGCTGACCTGTCCAGGTTCTGTTCTCTGATGTGCGTCTCGAGGCGCCTGAGAGTCTCGAGGACCGGATTGCCCACCGAAGTGCTCCCGCGGGGTTGGTGATCAGTCGTGGTGCCCCCGCACTCTACGCGGGCCACGCCAGAAAAGAAACGACCGTTGTCAGGCAGAGAAACGATCATTGACATCCGCTGTGTCCCCATTGCAAGATCCCGGCAGTGGAACCGGCTCGTCCACAACCAGTACGTGACCGCTGGCGGGCGGGGCGAAGGTCCCTCGCGGAGGGCGGCGCCTCGCCCATGGCGTGCGTCGCGCGTCGAACGAGCCAAGGTCGCAGAATTCGAACTAATATTCGCACTATGTAGCAGGCGAGACAGACGGGGATCGTGACGATCTCGGACAACGGGACACCCCCCACGTGCCCACCTTGACCATGGCGCCACTCGACGGGACGGACAGCTAGTGACGATCTCCCACGACTCATCTCCGCTTTCGACCCTTGGCATCCGGGTAGACGCCGCCAGACGAAGCGCCATCCCATCGCATGGGCTGCCTGGCATAGAGAGCTCGATCGAGTTCCGCCTCGGCCCGGAACACGCCCCGGTCCAGAGCATGCGCCGCGCCCGCAGTTTCGTCGCGAAGGTGCTGCCGGCACTCCTTGCTGGCGCACTCAATGCCAAAGTCGTCGAGGACGCGACGCTCGCCGTCCTGACTGAACTCGTCGACGTCACCGCTCGGCATCGCGTCAGCGTCGACCTGAGTGGCCGGGTCTCGTGCGACGGTGATCATGTCCTGATCACGGTTGGTGAGATGGGCAGGCCGTTGCCAGCGCCCGAGGAGGAACCGGGCCTGTTCCTCGTCTACCGCCTGGTCGACGACATCGGCCAGCATCGCGGCGACGGCGACGGATACGCGACTTGGGCGTCCATTCCGGTCCGGCTGAAGGCTCAATAGGACCAAGGCGCCTCCGCTCGCCGTCCACTTGCCTTCTGGGAGTGGGTCCCCTCTACCCTGCCCAGGTAGTTGCGGGCATGGAAAGCGGAGCCGAGTCTTGCCGTCCGGCGTTCCCCCCGGAATGAAGTCGCCGACTGCCATTGGGGCGTGAGCCGATTTCGGCAGTTGCTCATTGGGGGAATTGCAATCTGGTGGAGCTTGGAAAGCTGGGTTCTGGAGGCGTGGTGCCCGGAATTCCCCAACTAGTGCACCGATTACCCCAAGTGTGTGACGCGCATCACAGGTGGAGTCCACATGTTGGACGCTCTCGAGTCCGGTCGACGCGCCTGCAAGGCTGATCGCGTTCCTCGTTCCCTGCTCCTGGACGCATGACGGACTCAAGTCCTGTCGATGCCGTGCCCGAGATGCTCGTGGAGCAACTGGCGAAAGGCATGGCCGGAAGCGTCAGCTCCTGCGGCACCCTGCTCTTCGCGGTCCCCGAACCGCCAACGTGGCTGTGACCGTACGCGTTTGACGCCGGCGCCCGGCGCCTAGACCTGCTGTCGTGCGAGGTCGCCGAACAACACCATGTGCTCTTGCAGGTGCGTATGGCTTGTTGCGGCACTGTGCCACTCCACGTCAGGGATGGGCGTTCCAGCGGGTCGCTTCCACCATGTCTCGATCGTCCGTCGAAGCGTGGCTATCTCGATCAGGATGTCCACGGCCACATTGGCGATGTCATCGGTACCCGTCAACTGCACGTCGATCACGGCCCGCCTCAGGGTGCGCTCCACGACCTCAATCTCTTGGAGGGAGTCTCGCGTTCCCGGCGGCTCGGCGAGCGATTGAGCATCGTAGGAGTCCGGGATCATCGCGTTGAACCTGTCCGACAAGCCGTCCGCGTCAAGCAGGAAGGCCCGGTAAACCTCCCGCCGCGTCTGCCGCCTGTACAGCGTGATTGATGAGTGGGCGGTCAGGTACGCGCCCCCAGATGTCGCCACAGCGCCTGCCAGGGCGCCCAGCACGGCCGCCAAGCCTTGATCCACTACGCCCCCGCCCAGTCAACGAACGCTGATCACGATATGCGGCGGGGCGCCAAGCCACGCGGCGGGCTCAGGTTCTCGAACCGCGAGCCTCGGAGCCGCGGTCATCGTCGACGGCGGAGCAGTGATCCAGCACCCAGGCTGTACCGTGGCCGAAGGCGCCAAGATGTTCTGACGGAGCCATGGGGCCCCAGGGGCGGCAATGGCGCGGCGAATGCTGGAGGACGGATACTTTAAGTAGCCGTCAAGGTAGCCACAAACAGGGCCGCCCGTCGTGTTTACGCAGGTGATAGCGCTGCGGCGACCATCCCCGGCGTACAGCCCGACTCGTCTGCCGCTCATGCGGGCCGTCGATCAGGCCGCGATGAGTTCCTGCTCGCGGTCAGGCGTCCTGACCTTGGGCTTCTTGTTCGGCAGTGAGAGTCGGAAGACCTTGTGCCACGCGGAGAACACCTGCTTGGGGAGCGGGCCGGTGACGTACTCCAGCTCGTACTTCTCGAACAGTGCGCGCACCTTCACCGCGACCTCGGCGTAGCGGTTGCTCGGCAGGTCCGGGAACAGGTGGTGTTCGATCTGGTGCGACAGGTTGCCGGTCATGAAGTGCATGGCCTTGCTGCCGCTGATGTTCGCCGAGCCCATCATCTGGCGCAGGTACCACTGGCCGCGCGTCTCGCCCTTGATCGACCGGCGCTCGAAGACCTGTACGCCCTCGGGGAAGTGCCCGCACATGATCACCGAGTGGGACCAGAGGTTGCGGACCAGGTTCGCGGTGAACGTGGCGGCGAGCGTGGTGAGGAAGGAGGGGCCCGACAGCAGCGGGTGGATCACGTAGTCCTTGAGCACCTGCTTGCGGATCTTGCGGCCCACGGCCTTGGCACGTGCGCGGAACTCCGGGTTCTTGCGGCGGCGCTTGTGCAGGTTCTTGCCGAGCTCCAGGTCGTATGCCGCGATGCCGTACTCGAAGAAGCAGGCGTTGATGAAGTTCCACAGCGGCTGGCCGAGGTGGAACGGGTGCCACTTCTGGTCCTCGTCGACGCGCATGATGCCGTAGCCGAGGTCGTTGTCCTTGCCGATCACGTTGGTGTACGTGTGGTGCAGCTCGTTGTGCGAGTGCCTCCACTGGTCGGACGGCGAGACGTGATCCCACTCCCAGGTGGTGGAGTGGATCTTCGGGTCCCGCATCCAGTCCCACTGGCCGTGCAGGACGTTGTGACCGATCTCCATGTTGTCCATGATCTTCGCCACGGACAGTCCGGCGGTGCCGATCACCCACGCGGGCGGGAAGAACGAGAACAGCAGCACACCCCTGCTGACCAGCTCCAGCTTGCGCTGCGCCGAGATGACCTTGCGGATGTACGCGGCGTCCTTCTCGCCACGGCTGGCGATCACCTCGTCGCGGATCGCGTCCAGCTCGCGGCCGAGCTCCTCGATCTGCTCCGCGGTCAGGTGGGCGGTGGGGTCGATGGCGGTCAAGGTGCTCCTACCGTTCGATGTCGCAGGGGCCCGCGGCGGCGGACACGCAGGTCTGGATGAGGACGCCCGGTTCGGCCTCGGTGATCTCGCCGGTGCGCAGGTCGCGGACGGCGCCCGCCTTGAGCGGCGTGACGCAGCCGAAGCAGATGCCCATGCGGCACCCGGAGGGCATGAGCACGCCGGCCTCTTCGCCGACGTCCAGCAACGGCGTGGCGCCGTCCGCGTCGACGGTCCTGCCGGTGGTGCTGAACGTGACCTCGCCGCCGTCACCGGCGACGACGATGCCGGGGCGGAAGCGTTCGGTGTGCAGGCGCTCCGGGACGCCGTGCTCGCTCCAGTGTTTTTCGGCGGCGTCGAGCAGGCCCGCGGGCCCGCAGGCCCAGGTCTCGCGCTCGGCCCAGTCGGGCACGAGTTCGTCGAGACGGGCGATGTCGAGCATGCCGTCGGTGTCGGTGTGCACCTCGGTGAGCTGCAGTTTTCTGTCCGCGACCATCTCATGCAGTTCGTTGCGGAAGATCACGTCCTGCGGCTGTGGCGCGCAGTGGACCATGACGACGTCGTCGAACTCGGTGTCGCGCAGCATGCCCATCACGGGCGTGATGCCGCTGCCGGCCGTCAGGTAGAGCACCTTGGCGGGCTTGGCCCGCGGCAGCACGAAGTCACCGGTCGCCTGGTCGAGCTGGATCAGCGTGCCCGGTTTCGCTCTGCGGACCAGGTGGTTGCTGACCTTGCCGTCCGGGATCGCCTTCACGGTGATCGTGACGCGGCCGTCCTCGCGGTTCGCCGGTGAGGTGACCGAGTAGGCACGCCACAGGCGCACCCCGTCGACGTCGACCCCGATCCGCACGTACTGACCGGCCGTGTGGCCGCGCCAGCCCCGTCCCGGCCTGATCACGATGGTCGCGGCGTCAGCCGTCTCGGGGTGTACGGCCTCGATGCGCCCTCGCAGGTCAGCGCCCGCACGCAGCGGGCTGACCAGGTCGAGGTAGTCCGACGGCAGCAGAGGCGTCGTGACCATCTCCAGCAGTTTCCACGCCCTGCTGCGGAGGGCTGTACTCGTCATGACCCCAGCTTGCTGTGCCTCAGGGCGTAAAGTCCTGACCGTAGGACGTAAATCTGGTCGACTGAATTGTTCGCAGGGAACAAAAACGTGAGTCATGTGATCCGGAGGGCCAGCGAACTGGCCTTGGATGAGACGACGGTCACCGTACTTCGGGCCGCGCTGAAGACCACCGCCGACGAGATCGTCCAGGCGATCATCGACGAGGTCCCTTCCTACGCGGGTGCCCTTTCGGGCCGCATGGGCGGCACGATCCGCCGAGCCGTCCGCACCGCCCTGGGGCACTACCTGGACCTCGCGAGCGGGAACGCCACCGGCGGCGACGGCGGTGACGCGGCCTACGAGCTGGGCCGCGGCGAGGTGCGCGACGGCCGTTCGATGGACGCCCTGCTCAGCGCCTACCGCGTCGGCGCCCGCGTGGCCTGGCGATGCCTGGCGGCGGGTGCCGTGCCCGCGGGTCTGCCCGCCGCGGAGGTCGCCAAGTTCGCCGAGCTGACCTTCGCCTACATCGACGAGCTCTCCGCCGCGAGCGCCGCGGGCCACGCCGACGAACTGGCCGCCCGGGGCCGGGCCCACGAGCGCCACCTGGAACACCTGGCCCGCGACCTCCTCGCCGGCGCGAGCCCGGACGTGCTGCTGGCCTCCGCTCAACGGGCCGGATGGCAGCATCCGGTTTCGCTGACCGCGGTCCTGCTGCCCGCCGCCCAGGCCCGGCCCGCCTACCGCGCCCTCGACCCGAGCACCCTCGTCCTCGACGATCTGCCGGACGCCACCGGTGTGCTGCTCGTCCCCGATGCCGATCGATCACATCTCTCGCGGCAGCTGACCGACCGCACCGCCGTGGTCGGCCCGGCCCGGCCATGGACGCGGGCGTCCGCCTCGTACGCACGAGCCGTACGGGCGCGCTCCCTCTCCTCCGATATCCGCGACACCGAGGACCACCTGCCCGAGCTGGTGCTGAGCGCCGACGTGGACGCTTTCGCAGACCTGCGTGCCCGAGCCCTCGCACCCTTGCGGACCCTGCCTGTCGCGACCGCGCGGCGGCTGGAGGAGACGTTGCGGGCGTGGCTGCTGCACCAGGGCAGGCGGGATGAGGTGGCGGCGGCGCTGTTCGTGCATCCCCAGACGGTCCGGTACCGGATGTCGCAGCTGCGGGAGCTGTTTCCGGACCTCGCATCGCCAGACCGGGTCCTTGAACTGACGCTGGCGGTGGGTCTTCGGGTCGGCTGACGCGTGCTTCGGCTGTCCATGACCGCGTCCGCGAGCGGTCCAGGGGCGAGGGCCGGGCCGCTCGCGTCGGGGACCACCGTGGTTCCGCGAGGGCCTTGTGCCTCCCCTCCGCCAGGTCAACCGTGATGTCGGCACGGCTCAGCGCCGATTACCGATGAGGCTCTCGCCTTCGGCAGGATGGTGACCATGAGCGAGATCCGCACCCCCCGCCTCCTCCTTCGCCGTTGGCATGACGACGACCTCGTGCCCATGGCGGAGATCAATACGGACCCGCAGGTCATGCGCTGGATCGACGACGGCGCGGTGCGTGATCTGGACCACACGGCCGAGGACATCGAGCGTTGGGAGGAGGAGTGGGACGAGGAGGGCTTCGGCCTCTTCGCGGTCGAGCTGCTGGCCTCCGGTGAACTGGCCGGCTTCACGGGGCTGTCCGTGCCTGAGTTCCTACCGGAAGTACTGCCCGCCGTGGCGATCAGCTGGCGGCTCGGCTCACAGTTCTGGGGCCAGGGATACGCGTCCGAAGCAGCCCAGGCCACGCTGGAATTCGCGCTCCAGGACCGCGGCCTCGACCGCGTCATCAGCATCAACCAGATCGGTGACGACGCCTCCGAGAACATCAGCCGCAAGCTCGGCATGGTGCCGGAACAGGTGACGGCACATCCGGTGTACGGCTATCCGCTGCGCGTCCACGCCATCGATCTCACCGAGTTCGAGGCATGACCTGGCTGAGCCTTGGAAGCGGCTGCGTCACCTCCGGGCGAAAGTCGGTTCGGCCCAGCCGGATCAATGCCGTACAGTTCACCGTACCGACGCGGGGTGGAGCAGCTCGGTAGCTCGCTGGGCTCATAACCCAGAGGTCGCAGGTTCAAATCCTGTCCCCGCTACTCACACGTGAAGGCCCGGTACACACCGGGCCTTCACTGCGTCTACGTCCGGCCGGGACCGGCTGCGACGCGGAACTGGACGCCGTGGCGTCCGGCGGCTCACCACCTCCAGTTCGAGGCGAGGACGCTGCTACAAGTGCGGCGCAGCGGTGTCTTCCTCGTGGCGCCGCGGTCGGCGTGGCGGGAGCCGGATCATGAAGCGGTCGGCGATCGATGCCATGAGCTCACCGGTCGTCGGCTGAGCCGGCAGGCGTGGGCGCCGGCTCCGAAGCTGCACGAGGCTCGGAAGTGCCGGCTGGCGGCGTGCCGTTGGCCTACGCGAAGAAGACCTGCCGCAGCCGGGCTCACCCCGCCCGACGAGCTGGGTGAGGCGGAACGCGTTCCTGCCGACGACGTTCTCGACGCCGCCACACCGGATCGCCTTGGGCATCGCGGGCCGGATTCCTGAGGGCCCGAGGTGGACGTGGAAGGCCGCTCCGCCATCCAGATCCGGTTCTGACAGATGTGATACGGACGATCTGTCAGTGACGGTCTCAGAGTGCGTCCACCGCGCTCACCTTCCAGCCCTCGTCCGTGCGCGTCATCGTCATCCGTACCCGATTCAGGTCCAGTCGGGAGCCGGAGACCTGTGTGCTCTCGGTGACCTGGTTGACGAAGAGCAGGACCACGACCTTGTCCGGGGTGGCTGACACGACGGAGGCCGGGGCGGCGATCGTCGCCTTCACCACGCCGTGGTACTTCTTCGCCGTCGGGGCGACCACCGTCTTCGTGGTCTTGGTGTACTCGTCGCGGAAGGTGCCCGTCAGGTGGGTGCGGGCGCGGGTGAAGTCGCGGTCCAGGTGGTGGTAGTCGTACGACAGGACGGTCGGGGCCGCTTTGCGGGCAGCCGCGACTGCCTCGGCGCGGGCCGCCTCCGTACGACGGGCGTCCCGGTACTGCCAGCCCAGCACGGCCATCGCGACCAGGCCCGCCACCAGCAGGACGCCGAGCAGGGCCGTGGGCAGCCTTCGGTGGCGGGGTGTGCCGTGTTCCGTCGGTGTGTCGTCCTCCTCGAACGCCTCCGGCGATGGCTCCGGCGGGTCCTGCCAGCCGTTCTTCGGGGCGTCGATCAGGACCGTGCGTCCCGCGACGGTGGCTACCGGCTCCGCGTCGCGGTGGCCGCGTTCCGCGCGCTTGGCCGCCGCGCGGGCGGCTGCCGTCATCGTGCGCCGGGTGGCGGTCGTCTTCGGCATGGTCGTACTCCTCAATCGTGCTTGTCAGCCGACGAACTCGACGTCCGACGTCAGCCAGCGGCCGTCCCTGTGGACCAGGTCCAGCTGGAGGCGGTATGTTCGCGCCTCGCCCTGCGGCACCGCCGTGTTGGTCACCTTGCTGTCGGCCACCACCAGGACACGGGCCGAGTTCGCGTCGGAGCGGACGATGCCCGCCTCCAGGACCTGGCCTTCGGAGACCGACTTGTTCTGGCGCACCAACTCCGTCAACTGCTCCGTCTGCGCCGTGAACTGCTTCTTGAAGTCGCCGGTCGCGCCCGACAGGACGTTCGCGCTGTCGCGGTCGTAGTGGCGGTAGTCCAGCGACGTGAAGTTCAGGGCTGACTGTCGGGCCGCGGCCAGGATGTCCTGGCGGTGCCGGTCCGCCTCGCACTGTTCCAGGAGGCCCAGGGTGAGCCAGATCGTCAGTGCCGTGGTGACGACGGTCGCCGTCGCCAACCCCACAGGCAGGGGCTTTCTCATGCCATCGGGCCAACGAGTAGCCATTGCCACGACTCCTTTCCGAATACGGTTCGCTGACCGCCCGTCGAGCCGATCCGGACGGTCGTTCCGTCCGGGCCGGTGGTGGTGCCGGTCTCCGGGTCGTACGGGGCGACGTATGCCGCCCGGTTCGTGTCGCCGTAGCCGCCGGTCGCTCCTGGCGCGTTCTGCGCGCCCCGCACCGACGACTCGCTCCCGCGCGGCAGCGCGCAGCGGGCCTGCGTGTTCGCGTCGCGGGTGCTGGTGTCCGCCGGGTCGCGCCGTGTCATGCCGTAGCCCTGGGTGCAGGCCGGCGGGTCGTCGGCGTTCACCACCAGGCCGAAGTGGGTCGTGCCGTCACCGGGGATGACCGTGTAGCTGCCCGCCACCATCGCCGGGAAGGTGACCAGGGCCTGCTCCACGCCGGGGAGGCGAGCCAGGGTCACTTGGCCGCCGCTGATCAGGTTCGCCAGCAGGACCGACAGCTCGGGCTCCACCGACTTCAGCAGCGAGTTCACCTCCTGCGCCGCCGGTCGAGCATTGCCGATCAACTTGCGCAGGTCCCCGTCGCTCTTCTTCAACTGGGCGGAGAGCAGCGCCAGATCCCGTGCGAAGGATCTGATCGACGAACCCTGGTCCGCTTGCGTCTTCAGGACCGTCCGCGAGTCCTCGATCAGCTCGATCGTCTCCGGCAGCGCCTCCGACGCCGACTCGATCAGCTCGTTTCCCGAGTCCACCAGGCGGCTCAGGTTCGGGCCGGTCCCCGCGAACGCCTTCTCCAACTCGTCCACGGTGACCCGCAGGTCTTTCCTGCCGACCGAGTTCACCAGGCGGTCCAGGCTGAGGACCAAGTCCGTCGTCGGCAGCGGTACGCGGGTGTTCCGGCGCGGGATGTCGCTGCCGTCCAGCAAGTACGGGCCTTGGGATGTGCGCGGCTGCAGGTCGACGTATTGCTCGCCCACCGCCGAGCGGTTCGCCACCACGGCGAGTGTGTTCGCGGGGATGCGGGGCGCCCCGTCCTCGATGTCCAGGGCCACGGACACACCGTCGTCGCCCGTCAGGCGCAGCGCGCCCACCTTCCCCACCGGCACCCCGCGGTACGTCACCTCGGCGCCGGAGAAGACGCCCCCGGAGTCGGGGAAGTCCGCGCGGACCGTGTAGCCGCGGTCCAGGACGTCATCCACCAACCCGGTGTATTCGGCGCCCACGTACGACACCCCTACCGCCGTGATGGTGGCGAAGGCCAGCAGCTGGATCTTGACCGTACGGGTGATCACGGCTGGACCCCCTTCAGCATCAGCTCGGCGAGTTCGAGATCGATCCCCTCGGGCCAGTCGCCCCCGGCCGCGTAGCCGGCCGTGCACACCGGCGGGCACAGCAGGTCGTCGCCGACGGGCGGGGAGGAGGGTGACGACGGCGTGTTCGGCAGCGCCGTGGGCGTCGGTACACCCGGCACCTTCGGGAGATCCGGTACGTCCGGCAGGTCGGGGGTCTCGGGAAGCCCCGGCCCCTCCGTGTCCCCGTCTCCGTCGCCGCCGCCCGGCTTCTCCGTCAAGTTGCCGTAGATCCCGGCCAGATCCAGGTCCGCAGTGATGTGGAGGTTCACATAGTCGCCCTTGATCGCGTCCACCGCGTTGCGTGGGAACGGGTAAGTCGTCAGCAGTTCAAGGGAGTTGGGGAGATCGTCGCCCGCTTTGTTGAGCTGCCGCAGGATCGGGCCGAGCTGCTTCAGGTTGGCGACCGTGTCGTCGTGCGAGGCGTCGACCACCTTCGTGCCCGTCCTGCCGAGCTCCGACAGCGCGGTGAGCATGCGCGTCAGGTCACGCCGCTGGTCGGCCAGGACCTTGAGAGCCGGTGGCATCGTGTCGACCGCCTCGGCGATGGTCTTCTTCTCCTTGCCGAGGCGTCCGGCGAGTCGGTCCACCGCCTTCAGGGCGCGGACGATGTCCTTCTTCTGCTCGTCCAGGCCGCCCAGGAACACATTCAGCTCCCCCAGCAGGGACTTCACCCGGTTCTCGCGGCCCTGCAGCGCCTTGTTCAGCTCCACGGTGATCGTCTTCAGCTGGGCCACCCCGCCGCCGTTGAGCAGGGCCGACAGCGCGGACAGCACCTCTTCGATCTCCGGGTTGCGGCCGCTGCGGGACAGCGGGATCACATCGCCTTCGCCCAGTCGGCCGACCGGCGCCGTGGCCGTCGGCTTCGACAGCGCCACGTACTTCTCGCCGAGCATGCTCGTCTGGCGTAGTTCCGCTGTCGCGTTGGCCGGCAGCTTCACCGAGTCCGCGACCCGGAGGCGTACGCGCGCGTGCCAGCCGTCCAGCTCGACCTTCTCGACCGCGCCGACCGTCACGTCGTTGACCTTCACCGCCGACTGCGGCACGAGGTCGAGTACGTCTCGGAACTCGACGGTGACGTGGTACGCGTTGCCGTCCGAGGCGGCCCCGCCGGGGAGCTGGACGTCGTACCAGCCGTTGAATTCGCAGCCGGAGAGGAGCAGCGAACCGACCGCCGCCCATGCGAGCACCCCGCCCTTGCGCGCTGCCCCCCTCATGCCCTCGCCCCCAGAATGCCGCCGAGCGTGCGGTCGACCGTGCCCGTGACCGCCGGGCCGCCCTGCGGCACCTCGGGCAGGGAGTCGAAGAGCTCCTTCAGGTCCCGGCAGTCGGTCTTCTCGCCCGTTGTCCGCAGGATCGAGCAGAGCAGCGACGCCGGGTCCTGCGCCTGATCGGCGTTGTTGCGGGTGTCGAGGGTGCCGGCCGACGGGTTGTAGGCGTTGTTGAGGTTCGACATGCCGGTCGGGGCCACCTCCAGCAGCTCCTCCAGCGCCGCCCGTTGGGTGACGAGCACCTTGGTCACCTTGCTCAGGCCCGCCACGTTCGAGGTCAGCGACCTCTTGTTCCGCTGAACAAAGGCCGACACGTCGCCCAGCGCCGTCCCCAGATTCTTCAGCGCGGCCGCCAAGTCCTCGCGCTCGCCCGCCAGTTGACCGGCGACCTTCGCGAGGCTGCTGTTGAACGACCGCACGCTCTTGTCGTCGGCCGCCAGCGCCGCCGTGAAGACCTGGAGGTTGCGGACCGTGCCGAACAGGTCGGTGCGGCCGTCGGACAGGGTCGTGACCGCCGCCGACAGGTCCTCGACCGTCCGGTGCAGGTTCTCGCCCTGGCCGTCGAGATTGTCCGCACTCACCCCCAGCAGCCGGGACAGGGCCCCGTCCTTGTTGGCGCCCTCGGGGCCGAGCGCCTCGGCCGTGGTGTGGAGGCTGTCGAAGATACGGTCCAGTTCGACGGGTACGGCCGTACGCGACTCGGGGATCTCGTCCCCGTCCCGCAGCACCGGACCGTCGCCCCGGTACACCGGCAGCAGCTGCACATAACGGTCGCTGACCACCGAGGAGTTGATGATGGCCGCCTGTGCGTCCGCCGGGACCTTCCGGCCGGCGTCGTACTCCAGCTCCACCCGCACCCGCCCGCCCTCCGGCGTGATCTCCTTGACCTCGCCGATCCGGACGCCGAGGACGCGGACGTCCGAGCCCGGGTAGATGCCGACCGTGCGCGGGAAGTACGCCGTGACGCGGACCGGCTCGGGGCGCGGCCACAGGACGTAGGCGAGCGCGACGACCAGGACAAGGGAGGTCAGCAGGGCCGTGCGCTTCTTCCAACGGCTGTTCATCGCGCCCCTCCCGTCCGCGTCCGGGGCACCACCGGAGCCGCGACCAGGTTCTGGACGTAGGAGTCGAACCAGCGGCCGTTGCCCAGGGTGTTGGTGAAGAGCCGGACATAGGGAGCCATGAGCTTGATGCTCCGGTCCAGGCTGGATTGGTTCCGTTCGAGCATGTGCACCACGCGGTCCAGGCCCTTGAGCGCGGGCCCGATCTCCTTGTCGTTGTCCTGGACCAGGCCGGAGAGCTGGATGCCGAGGGCGGCGGAGCTCTTCAGCAACCTGTGGATCGCCTCGCGCCGTCTGCTGATCTCCTTGAACAGCTTGTCGCCGTCCTTGACCAGCGTGGTGAAGTCCGACGACCGGTCGGCCAGTACGTCCGTGACGCCGTTCGCGTGAGCGAGCAGCTCGCGCAGCGCCTTGTCGCGGGAGGCCACCGTCCGGGAGATCTGCGACAGGCCCTTGATCGACGCCCGTACCTCCGAGGGGGAGTCCTCGAAGGTGGACGAGATGGTGTCCAGGGCCTTCGCCACGCGGTCGGTGTCGACCCTCTCCGTCGTGGTGGTGAGGTCGCTGAAGGCCTGTACGACGTCGTATGCGGGGACCGTGCGCCGGAGCGGGATCTCGCTGCCCGGCTTCAACCGGCCCTTCCCCTTGGGGTGCAGGGCCATGTACTTCGCGCCCAGGATCGTCTTGACCCGGATCGACGCGCCGGTCTCCGTGCCGAAGGCGGGCTCGCCCTTGATCTTGAAGGTGACCTTGACATGGTCGCCGTCCAGGTCGACCTCCTGGACCTTGCCGACCTTGACCCCGGCGATCCGCACCTCGTCACCCGGCTTGAGACCGCCCGCCTCGGCGAAGGCGGCGCTGTACGTCTCGCCGTCGCCGATCACAGGGAGGCGGTCGGCGTTGAAGGCGGCCACCGTCAGCAGGGCGAGGACCGTGAGGCCGACCGCCCCGATGACGACGGCGTTGCGCTCACGGAAGGGGCCCAGGCGAGGGAGCCGTAGCGGCAGCCGTATGCGAGGGGGTTCCACGCGCACCTTGAACAGCGGTTTCGGGCGATTCTTCCTCCGGCTCATGCCCCGCACCTCGCCCTCGCCACATGCAGGTCGGGAGTCAGCACCTGCTTGGTCCTCGGGAGGACGATCCGGCCGTCGAAGTCACACAGGTAGAAGTTGAACCACGAGCCGTAGGACGCCGTCCCCGTCAGCTCGTTCAGCTTGTTCGGCAGCCGCTTCAGCACGCCCTCCACGGTCTTCTCGTTGTCGTTCAGCGTCCCGGTGAGGTCGGTCAGCTCGGCGATGTCGTCCTTCAGCGCCGGACGCGCGTCCTTCAGCAGGCCCGAGGTGGCCTCCGTCAGATCGCCGATGTTCGTCAGCGACTGCCCGATGGGCTTGCGGTCGGCGGACAGCCCGGAGATCACCCGGCGCAGTTGCGTCAGCAGCCCGGAGAAGCGTGCGCCCCGCTTGTCCAGCGTCCCCAGCACGGTGTTGAGGTTGTCGATCACCGAGCCGATCAGCTTGTCGCGGCCGGCCAGCGTCGAGGTGAGCGACGCCGTGTGCACGAGGAGGCTGTTCACGGTGCCGCCCTCGCCCTGGAGGGTGCGGATGATCTCGGTGGCGAGCTGGTTGACGTCGTTCGGGCTGAGCGCGGCGAACAGCGGTTTGAAGCCGTTCAGCAGGGCGTTGAGGTCCAGGGCCGGTTGCGTGCGGGAGAGCGGGATCGTCGCCCCGGGGCGCAGGTGCCTTCCGGCGCCCGCGCCCTCCGTCAGCGCCACGTACCGCTGGCCCACCAGGTTGCGGTACCGGATGACCGCGCCCGTGCCGGTGAGCAGCGGCCGGTCCTGGCTGACCGTGAAGGTGACCTCGGCCAGCGTCCGGTCCTTGATCCGGATGCCCTCGACCTCGCCGACCCGCACCCCGGCCACCCGGATGTCGTCGCCCTCCTCAAGGCCGGTGACGTCGCTGAAGACCGCGCGATAGCGATGCTCCGGGGTGAAGGAGATGTTCACGATGGTGGCGGCCAGAAGGGCCGTCGCCAGGACCGTCACCAGGGCGAAGAGGCTGAACCTGATCAGGGGAGCGGCGGTCTGCCGTGCGCCCGTGGTTCTCATGCCACACTCACCGCCGTCCCGCGCGCCAACGGCCCGAACAGCAGCGTCGCCACCGGCGGCACCGCGTCAGCGGGCACGCCGAGAACCGGGGCCACGAGCGACCCGACGGCCCGCTGTTCGGCCCTGGTCGCGGACACACCGCCCGGCCCGGAGGACGAACTCGCCGCCCTCGAACCGTCGTTGAGATGAACCCCGGGCGCCGGCACCGGAGGACCCGGCAGACCACGGCAATCGGGCCCCGACCGCTCGCCGTAACGCGGCTCCTCGCCCGGCTCGTACGCCCCCTGCGGCCGTACGACCTCCAGCGTGATGTGCATCTTCCCGCCCCGGAACGCCTCCTCCGAGGCCTTCTCCTGCCGGACCAGACCGGCCAGCAGACACGGGTACTCGGGCGAGTAGCGGGCGAACAGCTCCAAGGTCGGGCGCGAGACCCGGCCGAGGGTGATCAGCCGGCCGCCGTTCGCGTCGAGGAAGTCCTCCGCCGTGCCCGCCACGGTCGCCGTGGCCTTCAGCGCCGCCGCCAGCCGGTCCTTCTGCTCGACGAGGGTGCGGCTGGTGGTGACGGTGTTGCGCAGGATCTCCATCAGGTCGGGTGCCGCGTCGCCGTAGACCTCGGCGACCTCGGCGAAGCGGGCGATGTCCTCGGTGAGGGACGGCAGATGGGGGTTGAGGCGGCGCAGGTAGGCCTCCAGGCGTGTGAGGTTGTCCCCGATGCGGTCGCCGCGGCCTTCGAGGGCGGTGGCGACGGCGGAGAGCGTGGCGTTGAGCTTGCCGGGCTGGACGGCGCGGAGGAGGGGGAGCAGGTCGTTCAACAGCTGCTGCACCTCGATGCCGACTCGGGTGCGGTCCTGGGTGATGACGTCACCGGCGCGGATCGGGCGGGCGGACGTATCGGAGGGCGGCACCAGGTCGACGTACTTCTCGCCGAACAGCGTCTTGGGCAGCAGCCGCGCGTGCACGTCCGACGGGATGCGGGCGACGTGCTCCGGCTTCAGCGCGATGTCGAGCCGCGCCTTCGTGCCGTCGGCGTGCACCTCGCGCACCTCGCCGACCAGCAGTCCACGCAGCTTGACGTCGGCCCGTGGGTCGAGCTGGTTGCCGAGGCCGTCGGCCTCCAGCGTGATCCGCACGACCGGCGTGAACGCCTGCCGGTAGACGGCCACGGACAGCGACAGCAGCAGTGCGAGTACGGCGAGGAAGACCACGCCGTACAACCGCAGTCTCAGCACCCTCATACGACGTGCTCTCATCCGTCCGCTCACCCCGCGATCCGTACGGTCGTGTTGGCGCCCCAGATCGCCAGCGACAGGAAGAAGTCCAGGACGTTGATCGCCACGATCGACGTCCGCACCGCACGGCCCACCGCGACGCCGACGCCCGCCGGGCCGCCGCTCGCGTAGTAGCCGTAGAAGCAGTGCACCAGGATGATCAGGACGGCGAAGACGAGCACCTTGCCGAAGGACCACAGCACGTCGACCGGGGGCAGGTACTGCTGGAAGTAGTGGTCGTAGGTGCCGGCCGACTGGCCGTAGTAGCCGGTGGTGATCGTGCGGGCGGCGAGGTACGACGACAGCAGGCCGACCACGTACAGCGGGATCACGGCGACGAACCCGGCGATCATCCGCGTCGTCACCAGGAACGGCAGCGAGGGCACGCCCATCACTTCCAGCGCGTCGGTCTCCTCGCTGATCCGCATCGCGCCGAGCTGGGCCGTGAAGCCCGCGCCGACCGTCGCGGACAGCGCGAGTCCGGCCACCAGCGGGGCGATCTCGCGGGTGTTGAAGTACGCCGAGAGGAACGCGACGAAGTTGGAGGTGCCGAGCTGGTTGAGGGCCGCGTAGCCCTGGAGGCCCACCTCGGTGCCGGTGAAGAAGGACAGGAAGGCGATCACGCCCACCGTGCCGCCCACCACCGCGAGCGCCCCGCGCCCGAAGCTCACCTCGGCCAGCAGCCGCAGGATCTCCTTCTTGTAGCGACGCAGGGTGCGTCCGGTCCACGCCAACGAGCGTCCGTAGAAGGAGAGTTGGCGGCCCAGCTCCTCCAGGTTTCGCAACAGAGCCATGCCTCAACCTCTCTGCGGGACGACCTGGAAGTACACGGCGGTCATCACGAAGTTGGTCACGAACAGCAACATGAAGGTGATCACCACCGACTGGTTCACCGCGTCGCCCACGCCTTTCGGTCCGCCCTTCGCGGTGAGCCCCTTGTACGAGGCGACGATCGCCGCGATCGCGCCGAAGACGAGTGCCTTGATCTCGGCCGCCCACAGGTCGGAGAGCTGGGCGAGGGTGGTGAAGGAGGCGAGATAGGCGCCGGGAGTGCCGTTCTGCAGGACGACGTTGAAGAAGTAGCCGCCCGCCACGCCGACCACCGACACCAGCCCGTTGAGCAGCACCGCCACCACCATCGACGCGAGCACGCGCGGCACGACCAGCCGGTGGATGGGGTCGATGCCGAGCACCTGCATCGCGTCGATCTCGTCGCGGATCTTCCGTGCCCCGAGGTCCGCGCAGATCGCTGTGCCGCCCGCCCCCGCGATCAGCAGCGCGGTCACGATCGGCGATGCCTCGCGCAGCACGGCCAGCACGGAGGCGGCCCCGGAGAAGGACTGGGCGCCCAGCTGCCGGGTCAGGCTGCCGATCTGGAGCGCGATGACCGCGCCGAAGGGGATGGAGACGAGGGCGGTCGGGAGGATCGTCACGCTCGCCACGAACCACGCCTGCTGGATGAACTCCCTTGCTTGGAAGGGCCGTCGGGGGACGGTCCGGACGACGTCCAGCGCCATCGCGAACAGGTTCCCGGAGTGACGTAGCGCCCCGATCGGTGACAGGCTCATGCGTTGGCCCTCAGTGCGGCTTCGCGTCGCGCGATCGCCTCCCAGCGGGGTGGCCGGGGGATGCCCGGCCCCGGCAGCAGGCGGGGAGTCAGCTCCTCGACGGGGGCCCGGTCGACGAGCGCGGCCAGCTCCTGCTCGACCTGCGCGGCGTCCTTCTCCTCCGCCATGCCGATCGGGCCCTGCATACGGCCGTTCAGGAACTGCCGTACGACAGGCTCGCCGCTGGTCAGCAGTTCCTCCCGGGGCCCGAACATCACCAGCTCGCGGCGGAACAGCAGCCCGATGTTGTCCGGCACCTGCCGGGCCGAGGCGATGTCGTGCGTGACGATCAGGAAGGTGGCGTCGATCTGGGCGTTGAGGTCGACGATGAGCTGGTTGAGGTAGGCGACGCGGACGGGGTCCAGGCCCGAGTCGGGCTCGTCGAAGAGGATGATCTCGGGATCCAGCACCAGGGCCCGTGCGAGCCCCGCCCGCTTGCGCATGCCGCCCGAGATCTCACCGGGCAGCTTCCCTTCCGCCCCGATCAGCCCGACCATGTCCATCTTCTCCAGCACGATGCGCCGGATGTCGCTCTCGGACTTACGGGTGTGCTCGCGCAGCGGGAAGGCGATGTTGTCGTACAGGTTCATGGAGCCGAACAGCGCGCCGTCCTGGAACAGCACGCCGAAGAGCTTCCGCACCTCGTACAGGTCGTGCTCGCGGAGCCGGGTGATGTCCCGGCCCTGGATCGTGATCGACCCGCGCTCCGGCTTCAGCAGTCCGACGAGCGTCTTGAGGAACACCGACTTGCCCGTGCCCGACGGGCCGAGCATGACCGAGACCTCCCCGGCGGGCAGCGTCAGCGACACGTCCTGCCAGATGACCTGGTGACCGAAGGACTTGGTCAGCCCTTCCACACAGATCTCGACACCCATCCGGTCCCACCCTTCACCCATGCCCGTGGAGCAGCTCTGACATCTGCTCTACGGGGAGGGGACGGGCGTCCGTCGCTCGGGGCGCGGAATTTTTTCTACGGCAGGGAGGTCGCCGTCGGCAGGGGGGTCGCCGTGGGGAGGGGGAGCGGGGCGGACGGTACGGCCGGGGGCTCGACCGGCAGGTCAGGGGCCTCGGGGAGGTCCGGCAGCTCCGTCACCTGGGAGACCTCCGGCGCGGACAGCACCGGCAGCGGAGACACGGGGAGCGGGGGGACGTCCGGGGCCGCCGCCGGCAGCGACGGCACGGACAGCGGCAGCAACGATTCGCCTGCCGGGGACTCGGCCGCCTTCGGTTCGCCCGATGTGGCGGTCGGCGTGTTCCCCCGGCGCGTGCGACCGTCGCCACCGCCGTCGGGCCGCTGAGCCTCCACGCCCCCCGGCGAGGCGACGGCAGGCCGCGGAGCCGCACCGCCTCCGCCTCCGCCCCCGTCGAGCGCGTACGGCAGGACGAACCCCGCCACCGCCAAGGTCGCCGCCGTCGAAGCCAGCCCCACGGCCTGCACCCTGCCGCCGCCGCGCGGCCGCCCCCACCCGATGAGGAACAGCGCGAAGCCGAGCGTCGCGGCCAGGGACTGCCGCAGGGTCCGCCGCGCCCGGGCGAGCAGCGACTCGACGGTCCGGTAGCTCAGTCCCATCCTGGCGGCGACCTGCCCGACGTCGAGGTCCTCCGACTTCAGCCGCAGCGCCTCCGCCTGGCGCGCGGGCAGCTCACCACTGCGGACCGCCAGCCACGTCGCCTCGGCCCGGTCGCACACCGCCTCCTCGACGGGAACGGGACCGGGCGCGACGAGGGTCGGGATCGTCCGCACCTCGGCCTCACGGTTCACCTGCCGGTAACGGTCGACGCACAGCCGCATCGTGACCGTCGTCAGCCAGGCCGCCAGCCGCTCGTCGTCCAGGCCGGGGCGCTCGGCGGCGCGCAGCATCGCCTCGTGCACCGCGTCCTCGGCGTCCTCCGCACTCATCGACCTGCGCCGGGCCACCTTGAGCAGTTGCTCGCGGTGGCTCCACATGCGCTGCCAACGCTCGTCGGAGGAATCCGCCTCCGCAGGCATGTCCGTCGCCATGAGGGCCCCTTCGCGCTCACCCGCCGGTCCTGTGCCGTCCGGCGGGGCGCGACATTACCGCTCGGTATCCGCCGTTGTGGAGGGGGTGGCGGTCATCGATTCCGCGCTGTTACTGGTCAGCGGGGCGTCGACGGACAGCAGGTCGTCGGCGGGGAGCTCGATGTCCGGGGAAGGGAGGGGGAGTTGCGGGCTGTCGGACTCCTCGGGGGCGGCGGTCGGACGGGACGGGGCGGGGGGCGATTGTGTGCGGGACGGGGAGGCGCTCGCAGGGGCGGAGGGTGCCCGTGTGGCCTTCTTCGGCTTCGGGTGTGACCGTGACGACGGCTCGGGGCGTGCCGAGGAGCCGGCGGAGGCGTCCGGGATCACCCGGTGTCCGTCCAGGAAGTACGCGTACCAGGCCCGCACCGTGCGTAGATAGGCCGCCGAGTGGTTGTAGCCGAGGATCGCCCGGTCCAGCTCGGCCGGGACCGACAGATCCCGCCCGCCCGCGCACAGGTAGCGCCCGGCGGCCAGGGCCGCGTCGAAGACGTTGTTCGGATCCGTACGCCCGTCACCGTTGCCGTCCGCGCCCCAGCGGGCCCACGTCGACGGGATGAACTGCATCGGCCCCACCGCCCGGTCGTACACCGTGTCCCCGTCGTGGGCGCCCCCGTCCGTGTCCCGGATCAGCGCGAAGGCCACGCCGTCCAGCCGTGGGCCGAGGATCGGTGTCACGGTCGTACCGTCCGGCGTCACGCTCCCCCAGACTCCGTCCGGGGGGACCCCCATCTCGCTTCGCTCGCCCCGGGCCTGCCCGGACTCCACCTGGCCGAGCGCCGCCAGCAGCTGCCACCGAAGGCGACAGCCGGGCGCCTCGCGAGCGAGCCGCTCCTCCGCCCGGCGGTACGCGGCGAACACGCTCGCCGGCAGCGCGCCGTACTCCTCCGCCTCGTCCCCGTCGGGCTTTCCGGTCCGCAGCGGCGGCAGGTCCGTGCGGTACGGGGTGTCGCCGGAGACGCTCGGTCCGTGCTCGGCGGGTTCCTGCCTCGGCGTCGGCGCCGAGGCGCGTGCCGGGACCGTGCCCGGCGCCCCTGACGCGGTCAGCGCGACCATCGCCGCCATCGCGGCCGCCGTACCCCTGGCGGCTCTGACTCCGTGCCCTGCCACTGTCCGTTCCCCTCCCTGAAGACGGCTGTCGTCTGCTCTACGGGGCGGGGCGGCGGGTCCGTCGCACGGTGTCACCTGTCCGGGCTATTCCTGGAGGTGAGGGTTCCGGAGTTCATCTACTCAGGAGTTGTGGACCCGAGCGCTCGGAGGCATCCCGTGGAGGACAACCGCCGGCTCCCCCTCGTCTACGTCCGCGGCTTCGCCGGCGGGACCCGGGGGATCGACAAGGCCGTGGACGACCCCTTCTACGGGTTCAACGAGGGGTCCACCCATGTGCGCGTCGGCGCGCACAACCAGCCTCTCTTTCATCAGTTCGAGAGCCCGCTGCTGCGGCTGCTGCGCGAGGAGGGGTACGAGCTACTCGTGAAGGGGAGCCAGGAGGCATATCTGGCCGGGCACTCCGAGATTCCCGCCAACTCCGTCTGGATCCACCGGTTCTACGACCGGTCGGCCAGTACCTGGGGCGGCAGCCCGCAGGACTACCGGCTGGAGAACGCCGCCGTCGACCTGCTCGACCTCATCGACCGGCTGCGGGAGAAGACGGGGGCGCCCGCCGTCCTTCTCGTGGCGCACTCCATGGGCGGGCTGATCTGCCGGTGTCTGCTCCAGAAGGTCCTGCCCGACCGGGGTCGCGAGGCGGCCGGCTGTGTCGCCAAGTTCTTCACCTACGGCACCCCGCACGGCGGCATCGTCTTCGACATCGGGGGTGGATGGCTGGAGCGGATGCGGGACGCCTTCGGGATCCAGGGCGCGGACATCTTCGGGCCCCGGCGGATGTACGAGTACCTCACTCCACAGGCCGACCTGGATCCCGACGGTCCGCCCGACGGGTGGGACGCCCGGGTGATGCCCCAGGGCGCGGGCGCGCTGCCCGTCGAGCAGGTCTTCTGTCTCGTCGGCACCAACCCGACGGACTACGACGTCGCCCTCGGCCTGTCGTCCGCCGCCGTCGGACCGCACAGCGACGGGCTCGTGCAGATCGAGCGGGCGTACGTGCCGGGCGCCCACCGGGCCTACGTGCACCGCAGCCACAGCGGGCGCTACGGCATGGTCAACTCCGAGGAGGGCTACCAGAACCTGCGGCGGTTCCTGTTCGGGGACACCCGGGTCGAGGCCTCGCTGGTCGGCCACCGGCTGTCCACCGACGACGACCTGGTCTGGCAGGCCGAGACCCGGCTCTCGGTGCGCGGGCTGCCCGTCCCCATGCACGAACGGTTCGCGGCCCACTGGAGCCCGATCCAGCTCGATCCACCCCCGGACGGGCAGGAGGCGTCGGTGCCCCTGGCGACCACGTTCCTCAACAGCGGTCTGCGCGCCGCCGAGGGCGAGCCCATGCGGTTCACCCTCGATCTACGGCTGATCTCGCTGCGCGAGGAGGGCGGCATCCTGAACCTCTTCGACCATCTGGAGCAGTCCGCCGATTTCGCCGACACGCTGGTCATCGACGTGGGCACACCCGAGGCCGATCCGGACGTCCAGGGGATCCGGGCCGCCTGGAACTCGGAGATCGAGGGCGCCATCCGCGCCCATCGCGCGGCCGCCACGCCTCGCGCCGACGAGGACCCCGCCCCCGGCCGCTGGGTCGCCCACATCCCGTTGCCCGCCGTCGCCACCCCGCTCGTCGGCCCCCACGCCCGGATCCGGCTCGTCGCCACGCCCTGGGCATGAGCGAGTGGCCGGACCTCGTCGGCGCTGACCCGCAGGTACAGTGACCCCATGCCGAAGCCGCCGTCGACCGACGCGGTCCCGGTGACACCGGATGTCCTGCTCGTCGTCGCTGAGCCCCGTACGTCCGAGCCGCTCTCCGCGCTGCTGGAACTCTCCGGCTACCGGACCGTCGCGGTGGACCGTGCCACCGAGGCCGGGCTGTTGCTCGGTGAGCGGCGGTTCGATCTGGTCATCCTCGATGTGACCGTGCCGGACACCGCCGCCCTGCGGCACAGTCGCCGTCTCCTCGCCCCCGACCGCCCGGCCGTCCTGCTGCTCACCGGCACCGGCGAGTTCCTCGGCAGCCTCCCCGGCGGCGCCCCCGACGCCGACGGGCAGACCGGCGGGGCGCACGGCCGGGTCGCCGAAGTCCTCGCCCGGGCACGGCAGTTGGTGCGGGGCGAAGGGCCCGCCGGAGGGGACGGCGCGCTGCGCTACGGCGATCTCGTGCTCGACGACGCCACCCGCCGGGCCCGGCGCGGTGAACGCGGCATCGAGCTCACCCCGGCCGAGTACCGGCTGCTGCGCTGCCTCCTCGTCAACGCCGAGCGCGTGCTGTCCAAGGAGCAGATCGGCCGGCATGTGTGGGACGACCCGCCGACCGACAGTGCCATCGAGCGGCTCGTCTCCCGACTGCGCCGGAAGGTCAACGGCGAGCAGAGCGCGCTGATCCACACCCGGCGGGGCTTCGGCTACTGGCTGGGGCGGGCGGCACGGCCGTAGAGCCACCATCCCCTGTGCCCTGGGTCACATTGGTCGAGTGTCCGGGATATGTCTGGGAGCCGTCAGCCCGGTTCGTTTGACTGGCCCCGGCTTTCCCTCCCCCCACGACCGAGGAGACCGCGCCCATGGAGCTGGACTTCGACCCCGAAGCCCTGCGTGCCAGGTACCGTGCCGAGCGCGAGCGTCGGATCCGGCCCGACGGCAACCGGCAGTACCGGTCCACCGTCGACGAGTTCGGTTCCTACGCCGACGACCCGTACACCGAGTTCACCGAGCGGGAGCCGCTGCGCGACCGTGTCGAGGCCGTCGTCATCGGCGGCGGCTTCGGCGGGCTTCTCGCCGGTGCGCGGCTGCGGCAGGCCGGTGTCGGGTCGATCCGGGTGATCGAGGAGGCCGGGGACTTCGGCGGCACCTGGTACTGGAACCGTTACCCCGGCATCCACTGCGACATCGAGTCGTACATCTACCTGCCGCTCCTCGAAGAGCTCGACCACGTCCCGAAGTGGAAGTACGCGCCCGGCGAGGAGATCCGGCAGCACGCCATGGCGATCGGCCGGCACTTCGACCTCTACCGCGACGCCTGCTTCCAGACCCGGGCGACCGAACTGCGGTGGGACGAGAGCGACTTGGCGTGGGTCGTCCGCACCGATCGCGGTGACGAGATGCGGGCCGGTCATGTCGTCATCTCCAGCGGCACCCTCAGCCAGCCCAAGCTGCCCGGCATCCCCGGGATCGAGAACTTCCGCGGCCGCACCTTCCACACCAGCCGCTGGGACTACTCCTACACCGGCGGCGATGCCGCGGGCGGTCTCACCGGCCTCGCCGACAAGCGCGTCGCCCTCATCGGCACCGGCGCCACCGCCATCCAGGTCGTACCGCATCTCGGGGCCGACGCCCGCGAGTTGTACGTGTTCCAGCGCACGCCCTCCTCCGTCGACGTACGCGACAACCGGCCCACCGACCCGGAGTGGGCCAAGGCGCTGGGGCCCGGCTGGCAGCGGCACCGTATGGAGAACTTCCTCAAGGTCGTCACCGGTGTCCGGCAGGACGAGGACCTGGTGAACGACGCCTGGACGTCCAGTGCCCGGCTCCAGGAGAAGCTCATCCCGACCAACGCCTACGCCGATGTCCCGCCCGAGGAACGCGAACTCGCCTATGAGATCGCCGACTTCCAGAAGATGAACGAGATCCGGGCGCGGGTCGACGCGGCGGTCGAGGATCCGGAGACCGCCGAGCTGCTCAAGCCCTGGTACCGCTACATGTGCAAGCGGCCCACCTTCAGCGACACCTACCTCCAGACCTTCAACCGGCCCGGCGTCACCCTCGTCGACACCGCCGACACCCATGGCGTGGAGCGGATCACCGAGAACGCGGTCGTGGTCGGCGACCGTGCATACGAGGTCGACTGCGTCATCTTCGCCACCGGCTTCGAGGTCGGGGTCTCGGGCGTGCTGTCCGGGCGGCTGCCGGTGTACGGCCGCGACGGCGCCGATCTGCTGCGGACGTGGATGAGCGGGGGCCCGAAGACGCTGCACGGCTTCTACAGCCAGGGATTCCCCAATCTCTTCCATCTCGGCCCGCTGCAGAACGCCTCCGCCGTGAACTACGTCCACATCCTCGACGAGCAGGCCACCCATGTCGCCGAGGTCGTCGCGGAGGCCCGCAAGCGGTCGGCCCGGTATGTCGAGCCGACCGCCCGGGCGCAGGACGACTGGGTGGCGACCATCCGTCACAAGGCCGCCGACCTGCACAAGTTCCAGGCCGAGTGCACCCCCGGCTACTACAACAACGAGGGCCGGCCGAGGGAGCGCAGCGAGTCGTACGGCGACGGCCCGGTCGCCTTCCACGAACTCCTGCGGCGCTGGCGCGAGGACGGCGGTATGCGCGAGGTTCTGGTGGAGGGGGGTGGCGAGGCGTGAGCAGGTACGGCGACGGCGGCCGATCCGTCAGCAGCACCCGTTGGGTGCCCCAGCGGCTCAACCCGCCCAATCCGCTGTGGGGTTCCAACGGGGTCGCCTTCGGGCCGGACGGGCGGCTGTACGTCGCCCAGTTCCTCGCCGGGCAGATCAGCGCCGTCGACCCGGCCACGGGGGAGGTGGAAGTGGTCGTACCGATGGACAGTCCCGTCCAGTCCCCGGACGACCTCGCCTTCGGCGCGGACGGGTCGATGTACATCGCCGACCTGGTGCCGGGGCGGGTGTGGCGGCGGAGCCCGGACGGGGAGTACACGCTCGTGTCCGGGGATGTGGCCAATCCCAACGGCATCACGTGTGTCGGTGACCGGCTGTTCGTGAACGAGATGAAGCCGGACGGGCGACTGATGGAGCTGTTTCCGGACGGGGGTGACCCCTTCGTCCTCACCGAGGGGCTCGCTCTCGGCAACGCCATGCAGCTCGGCCCGGACGGCCACCTCTACTACCCGCACATGATGAGCGGCCCGAATCCCCTGCTCACCGGCCAGGTCTGGCGGATCCCGCCGGACGGGGGAGTGCCCGAGGTCGTCGCGGACGACGTCCATCAGCCGGTCGCCGTACGGTTCGACCAGGGCGGCGTGCTGCATGTGCTCTCCCGTGGCCCCGAGGGCATCGTCACCCGCATCGACCTGCACGGCAGCGGCTCCCGCGACCTCGTCACCAGCGGGGTCGTCGGGCTGGACAACGCGGCCTTCGACACCGAGAACCGCATGTTCGTCTCCAGCTACGCCAGCGGCGGCATCACCGAGATGCACCCCGACGGGCGCACGCGGGAGATCGTGCCGCGCGGCCTGGACGGGCCGTACGGCGTCACCATCGACCTGGGGGGACACGTCTACGCCGCCGACCACTACCGCGTCACGAGCCCCGAGCCCTCGGGGGAGGGCGGCGTCACCACGCACTCCCTGCTGCACTTCGCGCACGGCATCGTGGCCGACGGCGAACTGCTGCACCTCACCTCGCAGTTCGGGCAGGTCCAGACGTACGACCCTGAGACGGGGGCGGTGCGCGAGCGGGCCGGCGGGCTGCGTCGGCCGCTCGGCATCGCGGTCGCGCCGGACGGCTCGCTGGTCGTCGCCGAGTCGGGCGCGGGGCGGGTGGTGGGCATCGGCGAGGACGACGCGATCAGCGTCCTGGCGGAGGGACTCGATCGGCCGGCGGATGTCGCGTTCGACGGCGAGGGGCGCTGCCATGTCAGCGACGAAGGGGCCGGCACGGTGCTGCGGATCGAGGGGGACGGGTCGGTGGTGGTCGTCGTGGACGGGCTCGACGCTCCGCAGGGCCTTGCCGTCCTGGGCGACGAACTGTTCACGGTGGAGACGGGGCGGCGTCGGCTGCGGGCGGTGTCCTTGACTACGGGGGAGGTGCGCACCGATGCGGAGGACCTGCCGGTCGGGGCGCCGGCGGGGGTGGTTCCGCGTGCCGAGCCTGCCCTCTTCGCCAACGGGATGCCAGGTATGGCACGGCGGTTCGCAGGGCTTTCCATCACGCAGGACGGGGCGCTGCTCCTGTCGGGGAATGGGGAGGGGACGGTGTTGCGGCTGACACCGAGAGTGTGAGTGCCGCGTGATGCTGGTGCAGGACCGTCAGCCGAAATGTTCGGGCCCCTGCACATGGCGCTCACTCCTCGAACAACGGCTCCTGCCCGTCGAACTGCTCGTCCTTCTCCGGCCGGTCCAGCCTGCGCTGCCGCGCCCCCACCACCAGCGCCGTGACCGCCGCCGTCGCCGCCAGCGCGGTCGGGACCATCCAGCCGCGGTCGAAGAGGTGGCCCATGGTGTGGTCGAGGGAGAGGCGGCCGGGGCCCGCGACGGCTAGGCCGGCCGCGGCGAGGCCGAGGGTGGCCGCGGTCTCGTAGCCGCCCTCTTGGGCGAAGAAGCCGTTGGGGGCGTGCACCGCGGCCGCTCCCGCCATGCCGCCGGCGGCCGCGGCGCCCGCGAGCGGTGTCGCGAGGCCCAGGGCCAGCAGCGTGCCGCCGCCGGCCTCGGCGAGCCCCGCGGCCGTGGCGCTCACCTTGCCCGGCCGGTAGCCGATCGACTCCATGAACTGGCCGGTCCCCTCGATGCCGTGTCCGCCGAACCAGCCGAACAGCTTCTGTGTGCCGTGCGCGGCCAGTACGCCGCCGGCACTCAGCCGGAGCAGCAGCAGGCCCAGATCACGTCGGTTGTAAGCGCTCACAGCGACTCCCGGGGCAGACAGCAGGGACAGGTCCCCTCCCGCGTATCCACCGTCGCACCCGGAATACCCGACCGGCCTCCGGTCGCCGCCGTTCGGGTGGCGGACCGCAGGGCCCGGTGTGAGGCTGACCGGTATGACGATTCAGACGTCCAAACTCAGCGACCCCGCCGTCCGCGCCTTCGTCACCGCCGTCAACGCCCACGACCGCGAGGGCTTCCTGAGCATCCTCTCGCCCGGCGCGACCATGGCGGACGACGGCACCGACCGTGACCTCGCCGACTGGATCGACCGGGAGATCTTCACCTCCCACGGTCATATGGAGGTCGACAACGAGTCGAACAACGGCCGCGACCTCCTCGCCAGCTACCGCAACGACACCTACGGCGAGATGCGCACCACCTGGCATTTCGAGGTCGAGGAGGACGGCAGGATCTCCCGCTTCGAGACCGGTCAGGCGTAACCGGTTTCTGTCAGCCGTGCCCGGGGGCTTGCCTTAGTGTGCGCTCCAACCCATAACGTCCCACCTCATGGAGACCAAGAGGACTTTGGGACGCGACGGCATAGAGGTAAGCGCTCTCGGCTTCGGCTGCTGGGCCATCGGCGGTGAATGGCAGTCCGTCGACGGGCAGCCCCTGGGCTGGGGCAAGGTCGACGACGAGGAGTCGGTACGGGCCGTCCGGCGCGCCCTCGACCTGGGTGTCACCTTCTTCGACACCGCGGACACCTACGGTGCCGGCCACAGTGAGCGCGTCCTGGGCCGCGCCCTCGGCAAGCGCCGCGCCGATGTCGTCGTCGCCACCAAGTGGGGCAACGTCTTCGACGAGGAGACCCGCACCCTCACCGGCGCGGACGACACCCCCGAGTACGCCCGCCGGGCGCTGACCGCGTCCCTGAAGCGCCTGGACACCGACCACATCGATCTGTATCAGCTGCATCTGTCCGACGCGGACCCTGAGCGTGCCGCCGAACTGCGCGATCTGTGCGAGGAGTTCGTGCGTGAAGGGCTGATCCGGGCCTACGCCTGGAGCACCGACGACCCCGCCCGCGCCGCCGTCTTCGCACGCGGGGAGCACTGTGCGGCCGTACAGCACATGGCGAACGTGCTCCAGGACGCGCCCGAGATGTTCGCGCTGTGCGCGGAGCTGGGGCTGGGGAGCATCAACCGCAGCCCGCTGGCGATGGGGCTGCTGACCGGCCGGCGCAGGAGCGGGGAGGCGCTGGAGGCCGGGGACATCCGGAATCGGCCGCCGGAGTGGCTGAAGGGATTCGCGGACGGGTCCGGTGCCGATCCGGACTGGGTCGGCCGTGTCGACGCGCTCAAGGAGGTCCTCGGCAGCGAGGGCCGCACGCTCGGCCAGGGCGCGCTCGCCTGGCTGTGGGCCCGCAGCCCGCACGCCGTGCCGATCCCGGGGTTCCGCTCCGTCGCGCAGGCCGAGCAGAACGCGGGGGCGCTGGAGAAGGGGCCGCTCACCGCGGAGCAGCTGGCCGAGGTCGACCGCATCCTCGGACGCTGATCACTTTGTCGTAGGCGACTGCGACTGCACGGCAGCCGTTCCACGCACCGGTGCGTATCTCGCGGTCCCACGCGAGATCCACCCCCACCCGGTGGCATGGAACGGCTGCCGTCCCCCCTCGGTTTGGCCTGCGGAAGCTCCCTACTCCAAATGTGAAGCTCTGGTGTAGGTGATGTTGAGCATAAGTCGCCTACCGGCACCGACGCAGCGGAATTTCACATTCCGCTTGTGCAAGTTGTGGAGACAACTATCGGCCGTCGGATCTCAGCCACGCCCCACGTACGGCATCGCGGTCGCCAGCACCGTCGCGAACTGCACATTCGCCTGAAGCGGCAGCTCCGCCATGTGCCGCACGGTCCGCGCCACGTCGGCGACGTCCATCACGGGCTCGGGCGCCACCGTGCCGTTCGCCTGGAGAGCGCCGGTCTGCATGCGTTCCGTCATGTCCGTCGCCGCGTTGCCGATGTCGATCTGGCCCACGGCGATGTCGTACGGCCGCCCGTCCAGTGAGAGCGCCTTCGTCAGACCGGTCAGCGCGTGCTTGGTCGCCGTATAGGCCACCGAGTGCGGGCGGGGCGTGTGCGCGGAGATCGAGCCGTTGTTGATGATCCGGCCGCCCCGTGGGTCCTGCTCCTTCATCTGCCGGTACGCCGCCTGCGCGCACAGGAACGCCCCGTTCAGGTTGGTGTCCACCACATGCCGCCAGGCGTCGTACGGCAGCTCCTCCACCGGCACCCCGCCCGGCCCGAACGTCCCCGCGTTGTTGAACAGCAGGTCGACCCGCCCGAACCGCTCCACCGTGGCGGTGAACAGGGCGGCCACGTCCTCCTGATGTGAGACGTCGGTCCGTACGGCGAGCGCGGCGCCCTCCGGCACCAGTGCCGCCGTCTCCTCCAGCGTTTCCACGCGCCGCCCCGCCAGCGCCACCGACCAGCCCGCGCGCAGCAGTTCCACCGCGACCGCCCGCCCGATACCGGAGCCGGCGCCGGTCACCACGGCGATCCTCGGGTCCGTCCTCGTCTCCGTTTGCCTGTCATTCATGGGGCCGCAGGCTACGCGACGGTCCGCCATTCGGAACTCATCTGTCTGCCATCCGAGTGTTGTGTACGCGCCAAGCCCGTGTCGTCACCGGCCACTCCAATGCCTCATGCATCCATCAGTCAGGGGAGGACCGGATGACCATCACGACAGACTCGCCCCAGCACAGCCCCGAACTGCGCGCGGCGGCCCGCCACATCGCCCGCCGCCGCTTCCTGACCGTCACCGGCGCGGCCGCCGCGCTCGCCTTCGCAGTGAACCTGCCGGCCGTCGGCGTCGCGGGCGCCGCAGAGCTCGACGCCCGCAGGATCACCGACAACCCCTTCACCCTCGGCGTCGCCTCCGGCGACCCGCTGCCCGACTCCGTCCTGCTGTGGACCCGCCTCGCCCCCGCCCCGTACCAGGCCGACAGCGGGCTGCCCGCCCAGCGGATCACCGTGCACTGGGAGCTGGCGCACGACGAGGGGTTCACCCGGATTGCCAGACGCGGCGCGGCCATCGCCTACCCGGAGTTCCACCACACGGTCCACGTCGAGGTCGGCGCGCTCGACGCGGACCGCGTCTACTACTACCGCTTCCGCACCGGCACCTGGATCAGCGAGACCGGCCGCACCCGCACCGCACCCGCCCGGACCGCCGCGGCGAGCTCCCTCACCCTCGCCGCCGTGTCCTGCCAGGCCTACACCGACGGCTACTTCACGCCGTACCGCCATCTCGCGCAGGACGACGTGGACGTCGTGTTCCACCTCGGCGACTACCTCTACGAGTACGCGGTCAACGCCGTCGGCGGCTACCGCAACTACACCGACCGCACGCTCCCCGCGCTCTTCAACCGCGAGACGGTCACCCTGGAGGACTACCGGCTGCGCTACGCCCTGTTCAAGTCCGACCCGGACCTCAAGGCCGCGCACGCCGCGCATCCGTTCGTCGTCACCTGGGACGACCACGAGACCGAGAACAACTACGCCGACGACACCCCGGAGAACAGCGTCCCGCCGGAGGAGTTCCTGCTGCGCCGGGCCGCCGCCTACCGCGCCTACTGGGAGAACCAGCCCCTGCGCCTGCCGCAGCGCCCCACCGGCCCCGACATGCAGCTCTACCGCCGGCTGCACTGGGGCAGGCTCGCCCAGTTCGACGTCCTCGACACCCGGCAGTACCGCTCCAACCAGGCCTACGGCGACGGCTCACAGATCCCCGGCCCCGAGGTCGACGACCCGGCGCGCACCATGACCGGCGCGACCCAGGAGCGGTGGCTGCTGGATGGCTGGCGCGACTCGGCGGCCCTGTGGAACGTCGTACCGCAGCAGGTCACCTTCTCCCAGCGCAAGTTCGACCTGACCACCCCGTCACGGGTGTCCATGGACGCCTGGGACGGCTACCGCGCCTCCCGCCGCCGGGTCCTGGACGGCGCCAAGGCGGCAGGGGTCGAGAACCTCATGGTCCTCACGGGTGACGTCCACGTCGGCTACGGCTTCGACATCAAGGACGACTTCGACGCCCCCGACTCCGCCACCCTCGGCACGGAGATCGTCGCCACATCCATCGCCAGCGGCCGCGACGGCACCGACAAGCCCACCAACTGGGACACCTATATGCAGGCCAACCCGCACATGCGGTTCTACAACGGGCGGCGCGGCTATGTGACCATCGCCCTCGGACAGCAGCTCGCGCGGGCCGACTTCAAGACGGTGCCGTACGTGACCACGCCCGGGGCGCCGGTCACGACGGCCGCGTCCTTCGTCACACAGGTGGGGGAGCAGGGGCTCAAGCCGGCGTGAGCGCGACCGCTTCGGCGTCCTCGCCGGGGTAGCGGACGCCGACGCGGTCCCGGATCGCGTCGAGCGTCCGCATCACGGCGAGCGTGCCCTCCAGCGGAACCAGCGGTGACTCGGTCTCACCGGCCCGCAGGGCCCGCATCACTTCGGCGGCCTCGTGGCGCAGGGTGTTGCGGGGCCCGTCCGCCGGGTCGGCCGTGAACTCCTCGGGGTCACGGCCGTCCCGGTGCAGCACAAAACGGTCCGGGAAGAAGAAGCCGCCCGGTACGTCGATACGGCCTCCCGAGCCGGTGATCGACGCGGAGGTCGCCGTACCGCCGACGATGGAGCAGTGCAGCGAGGCGAGTGCGCCGCTGTCCCAGGAGAGCAGGGCCCCGGTCTGGAGGTCGACGCCCTCGGGCGACATCATCGCGCGTGCCGTCACGTCCGACGGCTCGCCGAGCAGCAATTGCGCGAAGGACACCGGGTACACGCCGAGGTCCAGCAGGGCGCCGCCGCCCTGGGCCGGGTCGCGCAGCCGGTGCGAGGGCGGGAAGGGGCCGGCCAGCCCGAAGTCGGCCTGGACATGGCGCACCTCGCCGATCGCGCCGTCTTCGACGAGGGCCTTCAGGCGCCGGACCAGCGGGTTGCAGTACATCCACATGGCTTCCATGAGGAAGCTGTTCTTCGCATGCGCCAGGGCGACCAGTTCCTCGGCCTCCCGCGCGTTCAGCGTGAACGCCTTCTCGCACAGCACATTGCGCCCGGCCTCCAGGCACAGCCCCGCCGCCTCACGGTGCGCCGAGTGCGGGGTGGCGACGTACACGACATCGATGTCGCCGTCCTCGGCCAGCGCGCTCCAGTCGCCGTAGGCACGGGAAATCCCGAACCGCTCCGCGAACGCGTCCGCCGACTCCTGCCGCCGCGAGGCGACGGCCACCACCTCGGCATCGGGCAGATCGACGAGATCCGCGGTGAACGCGGCGGCTATCCCACCGGTCGCCAGAATCCCCCACCGCACGTTCCGCTCGGCCATCGCGGCCCCGCCCCTCGCTCATGTGTCCCCAGGCACTCCGTACGAGCTGAGAGCATAGAGGGCGGATTGCCGGGAGAGGGCGGAGAGGGAGGGACGCATGGGCGACCACGGGGGGCCGATACCGGACGTGTCGGAGTCGGCGGCACCGACGATGGACCGACCACCCACCCGTACCCTCCGCACCACAGGCCTCCTCGTCACCTTCATCCTCGGCGGACTGACGGCCACGCCCCCGCTGGCGATGGACATGTACCTCCCGGCGCTCCCCGAGGTCACCGGCTCCCTGCACGCGCCCGCCGCGACCGTCCAGCTCACCCTCACCGCCTGCCTCGCCGGCATGGCCTTCGGGCAGCTCGTGGTCGGCCCGATGAGCGACCGCTGGGGCCGCAGACGCCCGCTGCTTGCGGGCCTCGCCGTGTACGTCGTGGCCACCGCGCTGTGCGCCCTCGCACCCACCGTCGAGTCCCTGGTCGCCTTCCGGCTGGCGCAGGGACTCGCGGGCGCGGCGGCGATCGTCATCGCGCGGGCGGTCGTACGCGACCTCTACGACGGCCTGGCCATGGCCCGCTTCTTCTCCACCCTCATGCTGATCTCCGGCGTCGCCCCGGTCGTGGCGCCGCTCATCGGCGGGCAGATCCTGCGGGTGACGGACTGGCGGGGCGTGTTCGTCGTGCTGACGGTGGTCGGGGTGCTGCTGACCTGCCTGGTCTGGCGCAGACTCCCGGAGACCCTCGCGCCGGAGGAGCGGCACGCCGGTGGGGTGGGCGAGGCGTTGCGCGCCATGCGCGGGCTGCTCGCCGACGCCGCCTTCGCCGGATACACACTGGCCGGCGGCTTCGCCTTCGCGGCGCTGTTCGCGTACATCTCGGCCTCCCCCTTCGTGATCCAGGAGATCTACGGCGCCTCCCCGCAGACCTTCAGCCTGCTGTTCGGGCTCAACTCGGTGGGCCTGGTGGCGGTCGGCCAGCTCAACGGCAAGGTGCTGGTGGGGCGGGTGAGCCTGGACCGGGTACTGGGCGCGGGCCTCGCCGTGGTGATCCTCTCGGCGACCGCGCTGCTGCTGATGTCGCTCGGAGTGTTCGGCGAGGTGGGACTGCTGCCGGTGGCGGCCGCTCTCTTCGTCCTGATGTCCGCGATGGGCATCACCCTCCCCAACACCCAGGCCCTCGCCCTCCAGCGCACCAAGCACGCCGCCGGGTCCGCCTCCGCGCTCCTCGGCACGACCTCCTTCCTCATCGGCGCCGTCGCCTCGCCCCTCGTGGGCATCGCCGGGGAGGACACGGCCGTCCCGATGGCCGTCGTCCAACTGGCCGCAGCACTGGTGGCGCTGGCCTGCTTCATGGGAATGTGCCGTCCTTGGAACAGACGTGCGGACAGATGTGCGGTTGCGGAGGGAGCAGACAGCTGAGCGCGCCGAGACTGCGCGGGGACACTCCGGAAAGGGCCGGACTCGACCCCGAGGAGATCCGACATCTGGTCCGTGAGGTCCACGACCTCACCACCGGCCCCCGTCCCTGGGCGGCCGGCACGGTGCTGGTCGTCGGACGGGGCCCGTACATCGCCGTCGAGGAGGCGGCGGGCTGGGCGGTGCGGTACGCCGCCTACGACGAGGAGAAGGACGCCGGCGTCGAGCTGCCGCCCGACTCCCGTGTCCCGATGACCCCCTCGACCCCCTTCGACCTCGCCTCCCTCACCAAGCTCTTCACCTCGGTCGCCGCCGTGCAGCAGATCGAGCGCGGCACGCTGGGCATCGACGCGCGGGTCGGGGCGTATCTGCCGGACTTCCGGGCGGCGGTCCGGTACGGCATCACCGTGCGGCAACTGCTCACTCACACCTCCGGGCTGCGGCCGGAGCTGCCGCTGTACGACTGCGCGGACGACGCGGAACGCCTGGAGATGCTGCGCGCGGAACCCCCGATAGGAGTTCCCGGCACCTACTGCTACTCCGACCTGAACCTGTTGCTCCTCCAGCACGTCCTCGAACGCGTCACCAGCCGTACCCTCGACGTCCTCATCCACGACGGCATCACGCGCCCGCTGGGCATGACGGCGACCCACTTCGGCCCCTGCCCCGGCGCGGCGGCGACGGAGGACCAGCGGCGGCCCTGGGGGAAGGCGGACCGGGGGATGCTGCGGGGGGTTGTCCATGACGAGAACGCCTGGGCGCTGGGTGGGGTGGCGGGGCACGCGGGCCTGTTCTCCACGGGGCACGATCTCGCGGTCTTCTGCCGGGCGCTGCTGTCCGGGGGTGCGTACGGGCCCGCCCGCATCCTCGGGCCCGACTTCGTGGAACTCCTGCTGACCCCGCCGGGGCTGGGGTTCGCCGTGGACCAGCCGTGGTTCATGGGGGAGCTGGCGGGGCGGGGGGCGGTCGGGCACACCGGGTTCACGGGGACGTCGCTGGTGCTGGATCCGGCGACGGATACGTTCCTGGTGCTGCTGGCGAATACGGTGCATCCGCGGAGGCGGGGGGTGGCGAGCGAAGCGAGATGGGGGTCCCCCCGGACGGAGTCTGGGGGAGGGCCTCGGGCGGGGGCGGGGACTCGGGTGGCTCGGGCGGTGCGGGGGCGGTAGCGGGGTTTTTCGCCCCCGCCGCCCCTACCCGTCCCATCCTGGGGCTCCGCCCCAGACCCCGCTCCTCAAACGCCGGAGGGGCTGACATACCCAGCCCGTCCGGCGTTTGAGGACGAGGCCCGTTCAGGGCCGAAGCGGGGGTCCGGGGGCGGCAGCCCCCGGGGACGGGACGGGTAGGGGCGGCGGGGGCGAATAAAGGTCGGCCCAGTACCCCCCACCGGCGCCCTCATAGAATCGCCCCGTGAACGCCGCCCCCGTCCCCCCACCCGCCGAAACCCTCCGCACCACCCTCGCCACCCTCCTCGACGGCCTCCCACCCCGCCAGGCCGCCCAGGCAGTGGACCGCCTGATCGCCACCTACCGCGGAGCCACCCCCACCCACACCCCCATCCTCCGCGACCGCGCCGACGTAGCCGCCTACGCCGCCTACCGCATGCCCGCCACCTTCGAGGCCGTCCACACGGCACTGGAGGCGTTCGCACAGGCAGTACCGGACTGGACCCCCACCACCCACACCGACGTAGGCGGCGGCACCGGTGCGGCGACATGGGCCGTCACCGCGACCTGGCCGGGCGAGCGCAGCGTCACCGTGCTGGACTGGGCAGACCCCGCCCTCCAGATCGGCAAGGAGATCGCCGCCGCCAACCCGGCCCTGAAGAACGCCCGTTGGCACCGCGCCCGCATCGGCAGGGAACTCACCCTCGACCCCGCCGACCTGGTCACCGTCTCCTACGTCCTCAACGAACTCACCGCCCCCGACCGCACCACCCTCCTCGACACCGTCGCCTCCGCCGCCCAGGCAGTCGTGATCGTCGAACCCGGCACCCCGGACGGCTACACCCGCGTCATCGAGGCCCGCGACCGCCTCATCGCCGCCGGCTTCCACATCGCCGCCCCCTGCCCGCACAGCGCCGCGTGCCCCATCGTCCCCGGCACGGACTGGTGCCACTTCTCGGCGAGGGTCAGCCGCTCCTCCCTGCACCGCCAGATCAAGGGCGGCTCCCTCGCCTACGAGGACGAGAAGTTCAGCTACGTCGCCGCCACCCGCCTCCCTCCCACCCCGGCCCCTTCCCGGGTCGTACGCAAACCCCAGATCCGCAAGGGCCAGGTACTCCTGGACCTCTGCGAAACCGAGCCCTCCCTACGGCGCACCACGATCACCAAGCGCCACGGCGACCTCTACAAGGCGGCGAGGGATGCCGATTGGGGCGACGCCTGGCCCCCGGCAGAGGAGCAAGAGCCCTAGGAGTCGGCGGTCCACCGTGCCAGCATCCCCTCCGCCTCCGCCTCCGCCCGGTCCGCGGCCGACAGCCCGCCGATCGTGACGTGGTGGTTCCCACCCGGTACCCACAGCACCCGGGAGTCGGGGCCGCCGGGACGGAAGGGCTCGGCGACCGAGGGGTCCAGCGTGCCGTTGACGAACAGCAGGCGGCTGCCGCGCCGGCGGACCCAGTGGTCGATGTCCGGCATGGCGTCGGGGTCGAACCGCAGCGGGATGTCGCGCGGTACGAAGGAGCGGGGCTGGATGGGGTCGCGGTAGCGCAGGAGCCCGGTCAGGTGGGACGTCGGCACGCTGATGTATCCGAGCTGGGTGCCCAGTTGGTACCAGTACGGGATGTAGTTCCGTGCCGTCGCGTCGGCGTACAGGGACAGTCCGGCTGTGCGGTCCAGCCAGGCGTACAGCTCGTCCGACGTGGCGGCGGGGCCGGGAATCGCGGCGTGGTCCGCCGGTTCCGCGTCCTGCCAGTACATGAAGGACGCGCGCAGCACGGCGATCTCCAGTGCCTTGTCGGCGCTTCCGATGATGCGGAAGGTGCCGCCGGACGCCGTCGCCCAGGCCTCGTAGCGGGCGACCATCTCCGTACGGCGCAGCAGGATCCGCCGTTGCGCCGCCCTCACCGCCTCCCGGACCTGCGGGCTGCCGACGTTGTCGAGGAAGCGGACGAAGGCGGAGTCGTCCCGGTCGTCGACGTTGTTCGGGGCGCCGTACGCCACCGTGCCGTCCACGTCGTCGGGGTGGAAGCGGCGGTGGTAGATCGAGGCCATGCCGCCCTTGCTGCCGCCCGCCGAGATCCACGCGCCGCGGTACAGAGCGCGGAAGACCCGGACGATGTGGTGGTGGTCTTCCGCGGCCTGGCGGATCGTGAGGTGGGTGTAGTCGGGGGCCGGGGGGCGGGACGTACCGAAGTAGCGGTGTTCGAGGAGTAGTTGGTTCGCGTCCAGGAGCACCGTCGGTTCGGCCCGTCTCGGGGTGAGCACCGCCTGGTAGCCCGTCGTGAACAGGACCATCGGGCGGTCCGCCGACCTGTGCAGCAGCGTGACGCGCTGCTCGAACGTGCCCGCCGACGCATCGGTGTGATCCACTCGCTGACGCATCCCGAGCACGAAGAACCGGTAACCGGGCTCGGCCCCCGTCCGCTCCTCGATCAGCCTCACCCCTGGCAGCGCCCGTAGCGCGTCGGCGATGTCATTACGACGCCCCGGACGTGACCAGCCCGCCGCCGAGACCATCGGTGCCACCGACGCCGTAGCCGTGGCCGTGAGCATCCGTCGTCTCGTCCACATCGTGATCCTCCTCGTCATCGCCGACCGCCTCAGTACAGCCGCCGGGCACCGGACCGGGGATCCCGCACGAGAGGGGCCCGCCTCCCTCCGATGGGGGAGACGGGCCCGCCCGGCACGTCACGACGACTCGTCGGCCGTAGTCGCCCTTTCCTGTTCCTGTTGTTTCTCCTGGAACCGGAGCAACAGCTCCCGCTTCTGCGCCGTGGCGTCCGCACCGCCCCCGACCCGGCCTCCCTGCCGCCCGCCGCGCAGCGCCTTGCGGCCGAGGTTCCGGCGTGTGCCGCCGACTCCGAGCATGTCTCCACCGCTTCGGGCCATGGTGAGGCTCCTTTCCGCTAGGGCAACGAGACGTTTCGTCTCGCTCTCGCAATCAGGGTCCAGCGAGACGCTCCGTCTTGTCAACTGATAAATTCGAGCCATGGCAGCCCAGAAGTCCGCCCACCCCGCACCCAACTCCACCCGCCGCAGCGAGAAGTCCCGGCGGGCCATCTACGACGCCGCCCTCGCCCTCGTCGCCGAGGTCGGCTACCCCAGGACCACCATCGAGGGCATCGCCGCCCGGGCCGGCGTCGGCAAGCAGACGATCTACCGCTGGTGGTCGTCGAAGGCGGACGTCCTGCTTGAGGCCTTCCTCGACCTGAGCGAGCAGGCGTCCCGGGACGCGGGCCCGGAGTACGAGTTCGCGATCCCCGACACCGGCGACCTCGCCGCCGACCTCAAGGCCGTACTGCGCCTCACCGTCGACCAGCTCAAGGACCCCCGCTTCGAGGCCCCGTCCCGCGCCCTGGCCGCCGAGGGCGTGGTCAACGAAGAGGTCGGCCGGGTCTTCATGACCAAGCTCCTCGAACCCTCGCTTCTGCTGTACGTCGACCGGGTGCGCGCCGCCCAGGTGGCCGGCCAGGTCCGCCAGGACGTCGATCCGCGCATCGCCCTCGAACTCTGGGTCTCACCGCTCGCCCAGCGCTGGCTGCAGTACACGGGCCCGATCTCGTACGCATACACGGACACCCTCGTCGACTACGCCCTGTACGGCATCGCACCCCGCGCACGCTAGAGCCGCCGAGATCATTAAGGGCGTAAATGCTGCCAAAGCAGCCCATAATCCCTGATCAAACGGCTCTGTACGCCTCGCCCCACCTACCCCGGTTGTCCGCTACGGCCCCCCGAAGCGCACGATGGTGGGACCATAGGGCATGCTGTTCCGCACGACAGCGAGGCGAGGGGATAGATGAGCGCGGAGTTGGGCGGCCGGACCGGACTGCAGGGCAGACTCTCCCAGTGGCTGCGCGGACGCCGCCCCAAGGACGCCGCCGCCGATGACGGCGGTCGTGAAGCCCTGCTGCTCGCCGCCGCCGGAGCGGGGCTGCCGCTCGCGCCCGCCGCGCACCCCGCCCCCGGTTATCGATGTTCGTGCGACCGGGTCGGCTGTCCCACGCCGGCCCGGCACCCGGTGTCCTTCGCTTGGCAGACGCAGTCCACCACCGACCGGGGACAGATCGAGCGCTGGGCCCGGCACCAGCCGCAGGCCAATTTCATCACCGCCACCGGCATGGTCCACGACGTGCTCGATGTGCCGCTGGAGGCCGGGCGGCAGGCGCTGGAGCGGCTGCTCGCCGCCGGCGTCGAGGTCGGGCCCGTCGCCGAGAGCGACGACGGACGCCTGCTGTTCTTCTCCCTCACCCGCGGCACGCCCGAGGACGAGGACGAGTGGTGGCCCTGCGAGCTGGACTGCCACCCCGAGACCATGGACGAGCACCCGGGACTGCGCTGGCACTGCCGGGGATCGTATGTCCTCATGCCGCCCGCCCGGCTGCCGGGCGAGGGACAGGGCGTGCACTGGGTACGCGGGCTTGAGCATCCGCTGCCCGACCCGCTGAGCCTGCTGGAGATCCTCACGGACGCCTGCGCCCGCCATGCGGGTGAGGAGCCCGACCACCACGTCCCCGCGGCCTGGCCCCTCCGCCACTGAGCCGGCGCTACTCGCCCTTCGCCGACGTCAGCCCCTGCGTCCGCCCGATCAGCTCGACCTTTCCCGAGCCCTTCGGGTCGATGGCGATCTCGTTCGAGACGATCTCCATCGTCAGGGACTGCTTTATCTCGCCCGTGGTCACGGCCTCCACGGCTCTGCCCGGTGAAGGGACGCTGGTGCCCGCGTAAGCCGTGCGCTTCTCGTAGTAGCGCGTGGTGAAGAACACCATCGCGTCGCCGTCCGCCGTACGCAGCGCCACGGGGGCGTAGTCGCCGTCGGTCAGCGGCTCGTCGATGAACTGCGTGGCCAGGCCGGGCCGCTTGGCGTCCTTCTTCCGGTCGGCGCGCCACTCGCTGGTGTGGCGGCCGGACGCGAAGACGTCCCCGCCGTCCTTGAGGTACCCGGCGTACTCCTTGCTCAAGTCCTTCGGCGGTACGGCCAGTTCGGTCGAGTTCAGGGAGACCGCCTCGGCCCAGCCGTCCTTGTCGGTCTTGAACTCCGGTACGTCGTCGGGGGCCACCAGCGTCAGATACGCCGCCTCCCACGCGTCGTCCAGACCGCTGCGCGTGAACACGAAGAGCCAGCGCGCGTTGCGGATCTTGTTGGCGGCTGCGTCGGCCACGAACCAGCGGGGCCAGCCCGCCTTCTTCGGGATCGTGATCTTCACGTCCGACAGCTCCAGCGGGGTGTGCGCCGAGTTGCCGCTCGGGCTGAGGACCTTGCCCGCCTTCAGCTGTGCCGCGTTGATCTCGCCCATGCCGCCGGTGACGAAGTCGGCGTCGAGGGAGCTGTCGAACGCCTTGTCCGCCTTGTTGTACGCGACAGTGAACTGCTGGAGCGCCTTCGCGGCCTCCGCCTTGGTGGCCGAGGGGAGGATCTCCCGCTCCCCGTGGACCACCACGCAACCGCTCGCCGTCAACGACAAAGCGGTCACGGATGCCGCTATCAGTACGCCCCGGTCAAGCCTGCGGAGCCTTCGAGGGCCGCGTTCCCTGGTCATCAGGTGCCTTCACCTTCCCCTTCCCGGAGGCGAACCCTACCGGGGCCAGGAAGAGCGCGAGCGTCGGGATCAGGTACAGCAGCCACACCGTGACCTGGAGGACGGTCGGGTCGGGCTGGAAGTTGAACACGCCCTTCAGCAAGGTGCCGTACCAGCTCGCCGGATCGATGGTGTCGCTGATGTCGAACGCCTTGTCGCTCAGGCCCGGCAGCCAGCGCGCCTCCTGGAGGTCGTGGAAGCCGTACGCCAGCACCCCCGCCGCCACGACGACCAGCATGCCGCCGGTCCAGGTGAAGAACTTGGCGAGGTTGATGCGCAGCGCGCCCCGGTAGAACAGCCAGCCCAGGACGACCGCCGTGGCGATGCCCAGGGCGACGCCGATCAGCGGGCGCGGGGTGCCGTCACCGGCCGCGCGCACCGACGCCCACACGAACAGGGCCGTCTCCAGGCCCTCCCGGCCGACGGCGAGGAACGCGGTGGCGACCAGCGCGCCCGTGCCCATCTGCAGGGCGGCGTCCAGCTTGCCGTGCAGCTCGGCCTTCAGATGCCGCGCGGTGCGCCGCATCCAGAACACCATCCAGGTCACCAGGCCGACCGCGAGCAGCGACAAGGACCCGCCGAGCGCCTCCTGCGCCTCGAACGTCAGCTCCTGCGAGCCGAATTCGAGCGCGCAGCCGAAGCCGAGCGCGAGGGCGACCGCGACGCCGATGCCGATCCAGATGGGTTTGAGGGCGTCCCTGCGGTCCGTCTTCACCAGATAGGCGATGAGGATGCAGACGACGAGCGAAGCCTCCAGGCCCTCGCGCAGTCCGATCAAGTAGTTGGAGAACATGGGCCCTTACGCCCCCTTCCCGAACAGCGTGCTGCCCCACCAGTCGTCCTTGTCGCGGACGCCGGGCGGGACCGCGAACAGCGCGGAACCCACGTGCTGGATGTACTCGTTGAGCGAGTCGATGGCCAGATTGCGCTGGATCCGGATGAACCCGGTGCGCGGATCACGCTGGTAGGCGAGGAAGAACAGCCCCGCGTCGAGCCTGCCGAGGCCGTCGGTGCCGTCGGTGAAGGAATAGCCGCGGCGCAGGATCGTCGCCCCGTGGTTGGTCTCCGGGTGCGCGAGGCGGACATGCGCGTCGGGCTTCATCGCCTTCAGGAACGGCTTGTCACGCTCCTTGGCCTTGCCGACCGGGGCGCCCTCGCCCTTGTCGCGGCCGATGATGTCCTCCTGCTCCTGGAGGGAGGTGCGGTCCCAGGTCTCGATGTGCATCCGGATGCGACGAGCGACGAGGTAGGACCCGCCGGTCATCCACGCGGGCCCGTCCTTCTCCCCGACCCACACGAACTTCTTCAGTCGGTCGGTCTCCGTCCCGGCGATGTTCCGGGTCCCGTCCTTGAAGCCCATGAGGTTGCGCGGGGTCTGCTCCTCGGGGGTCGTGGACGAGGTCTTCCCGAAGCCGAGCTGGGACCACTTGATGACGACCTTGCCGAAGCCGATACGGGCCAGGTTGCGGATCGCGTGCACGGCGACCTGCGGGTCGTCCGCGCAGGCCTGGACGCACAGATCGCCGCCGCTGCGGTTCTTGTCGAGGTTGTCGCCGGCGAAGTGCGGCAGCTCGGCGAGGGCCTCGGGCCGCTGCCCGGCGAGGTCGAACTTCTCGAACAGCGAGGGCCCGAACCCGATGGTGAGGGTGAGACGGGACGGCTTCAGGCCCAGCGCCTCACCGGTGTCGTCCGGCGGAGCCTCCGCCAGCCCGCCGTACGCGCCCTCACCGACCGCGTGCCCCGCGGTCATCCGGCGCGCGGCGGCCGTCCAGTCCTTCAGCATCTGCACGAACTCGGCGCGGTCGTCGGTCTTCACGTCGAACGCGGCGAAGTGCAGCCGGTCCTGCACCGGGGTGGCGATACCGGCCTGCCGCTCACCGTGGAAGGGGATCGCGGCCCCCGTCTCGGCGGCGGCAGGCTCGACGTCGTCGCCCGTGCGGGCCATCGCCACGGCACCGCCGGCCGCGACGGCACCGAGCGCGAGCCCGGCACCGCCCCAGCCGATCAGCGCACGGCGGGAGGGAGTGGTCTCAGGTGCGTCGGTCATGCCCGTGTCCCCTGCCTCACTTGACGACGACGGCGGCGGCGAGCTTGGACAGCGGCTCCGCGAGGGCGTTGACGCCGTCCGACAGCTCCTTCTGTTCGGCCTTGCCGACCTTGTCGTACGAGGTGAAGTCGTACGACGCCTTGTCCGCCCGGTACTTGTCGAGCAGCGTGTTCAGCGCGCCGAACTGCTTGTCGAGCTCGGTGACGAGGGCGGAGTCGTTCTCCTCGGCGACCGGCTTCAGCAGCTCGTACGCCTTCTGAGCGCCCTCGACATTGGCCTTGAAGTCGACGAGGTCGGTGTGCGAGTAGCGCTCCTCCTCGCCGGTGACCTTGCCGGTGGCGACCTCGTCGAGGAGTTCCTTGGCGCCGTTGGCCATGGAGGTCGGGGTGATCTCGGCCTTGCCGACCCGCTTCTGCCAGTCCTTCAGGTCGGTGATGAGCTGGTCGGCGAGCTGCTTCTCCCGGTCGCCGATCTTCTTGTCCTGCCAGAGGGCCTTCTCCAGCCGGTGCCAGCCGGTCCAGTCCGTGGCCGGGTCCTGGCCGTCCTCCAGACCGTCCTCGCGGACGTCGACCTTCGGGTCGATGTCACCGAAGGACTCGGCGACGGGCTCGGTGCGCTCCCAGCCGATACGGGAGGTGGCGTAGGCCTTCTTCGCGGCCTCGATGTCCCCGTCCTTGACGGCCTTCGCGAAGGTCTCCGCGAGCGGCAGCGTCTCGTCGGCCTGCTCCTGGACATAGGTGCGGTAGGCGGCGACGGCCTTGTCCAGCCGCGGGTCACGCTTGGCGACGGCGCCCTTGCCGGTGGCCTTGACGGTCTGCCGGATGCCGTCGCCCTTCATGCCCGGCTTGCAGGCGATGGTGTAGTCGCCCGCCTTCACCTCGGCGGTGACGCGCTGCTTGGTGCCGGGGCCTATGTTCTCGCGCTCGGTGACGATGCGGTCGTCGGGGAAGAGGATGTAGACCTCGGTGACCTTGGAGCCCTTGTTCTCGATGGCGAGCTCGACATGCCCGGCCGGGAACTCCTTCGTCGACACCTCGCACTTGTCGTCCGTCGAGGTCACGTTGACGACCCGGTCGCCGCCCTCCGTGCTGCCCTTCTCGGTGCACCCCGTGACGGCGGTCAGAGCCGCCACGGCGGCGATGGCGGTGGTGACGGGGAGTCTGACGGTGCGCATGAAGGCTCCATGGGATGGCCGGAAATGTGCGTGACGAGCCTCACATGCAGGAAGGTGAGGCTCGCCTAACGCAGATAAGGATTACCTAAGTGGCCAAAATTGACCCCATAGTGAAGTCAAAGGAAGGTCAAAGGTTCCGCCGGGGTGCCACGAGCAGCTCCCCTGTCCGAGGATGCGAAAGCACTTCGACGGGCTGGTCATAGACCTCCGACAGCAGCCGCTCCGAGAACACCTCGGCCGGCGGCCCGTCCGCCGCGACCCGCCCGGCGTGCAGGATCGCGACGCGGTGCGCGTACGCGGCCGCGAGCCCCAGATCATGCAGCACGACCACGACGGCGTCCCCGGCCCGGGCCCGCTCCCGGCACACCCTCAGCACCAACTCCTGGTGCTTCAGGTCCAGTGCGGCGGTGGGCTCGTCGAGCAGCAGCAACGGCGTCCGCTGCGCGAGCACCCGGGCCAGCGCGACCCTGGCCCGCTCACCGCCGCTCAACGCGGAGAACGACCGCACCGCGAAGTCCCCCACCTCGGTGGCGGCCATCGCCTCGGTGACGGCTAGGTCGTCCTCGGCGGGGGAGGTGGCATGGGGCGCGCGTCCCATCCGTACGACGTCTTCGACCGTGAAGGGAAACGAGAGGCTCGCCGACTGGGGGAGCACCGCCCGCCGCAGGGCGAGCTCGGGCGCGGTCCAGTCCGCCGCCGGCCGCCCATGAATCCGTACGACACCCTCGACGCCCGGCAGATCACCGGCCAGCGCCCCCAACAACGTCGACTTCCCCGCCCCATTGGGCCCGACGAGCGCGAGCACCTCACCGGCCCGGGCGCCGACGGAGACCCCACACAACACCTCACGGGATCCGAGCCGGACACGAAGCCCCACGGCCTCGGCGAGGGTGTCGCCGGGTTCGGCGGGTGGGGGAGGGGTGGGGCGGGGGCGGAGGAGTCTCATGCGGGGGCTCCTTGGAGGGGCGATTGGGGGTGGCGTGGTACCGCGGAAAAGGCGGGGGGCTGAGCGTCGTCCCGGCGGAAGAAGGGTGGCGCGGTGGTGGGGGAGACGGGCCAAGGGTTGGTGTGGGCGGTTGATGAGGGGGTGCGGTGGCGGGAGGGCTGTCTCCGGGGCTCGCGAGGGGGATCGGTGGGTGGGTGGCGGCGGGGGCGGCCTTGGGTTTGATGGGGCGGTGTGGTGGCGGGCTGGGGGGATGAGGTGGCGTGATGGCGGCGGGTCGGGTCTGCTCTGGTGGTCGGTCGAAGGGGCGGCGGGGCCCAGGTCGGTGACGGGCGGTCGGCGTTGTCGCCGGGTCGGGCCACGTCCGCAAGGGGCGCGGGGAACTGCGCGACCAGCCCCCACCGACCCGCAGCCGGCCCGCAACCCTCACGTCCCCACCGACCCGCAGCCGGCCCGCAACCCTCACGTCCCCACCGACCCGCAGCCGGCCCGCAACCCTCACGTCCCCACCGACCCGCAGCCGGCCCGCAACCCTCACGCCCCCACCGACCCGCAGCCGGCCCGCAACCCTCACGCCCCCACCGACCCGCAACCGGCCCACGACCCACACGCCCCACCAACCCGCAGCCGGCCCACAACCCCTACGCCCACCCCCCTTGCCGCCGCCGAGTTCTCCGTAGCAGCCAGAAGAAGAAGGGGCTGCCGAGCAGGGCCGTGAGCACGCCGAGCGGCAGCTCCGCCGGCGCCGCCACGGTCCGCGCGGCGAGATCCGCCGCGAGCAGCACCACCGCCCCGCCCAGCGCACTGCCCGGAATCAGGAACCGATGCCCCGGCCCCGCCGCCATCCGCAGCAGGTGCGGCACGACCAGCCCGATGAACCCGATGACCCCGGAGACACTGACCGCCGCGGCTGTCAGCAGGGCGACGACAAGGATCAGCGCGACCCGCATCCGCTCCACGTCCACCCCCAGATGCCGGGCGGGCCGGTCGCCGAGTGCGAGCAGGTCCAGGCGGCGTGCGTACATCGGCGCCACCACCAGCCCCACCACCGCACACGGCAGAACCGCCGTCACCTTCGGCCAGGTCGACTGCGCGAGGGAGCCCAGCTGCCAGAAGGTGATCTGGTTCACCGCGGCGGTGTCCGCGAGGAAGATGAACAGACCGATCAGCGCCCCGGCGAAGGCGTTGACGGCGATCCCCATGAGGATCAGCGTCACGACCTCCGTACGCCCGCCCGACCGGGACATCGCGTACACCAGCAGCACGGTGCCGAGCCCGGCGACGAAGGCCATCGCGGGCAGCGTCCAGTTGCCGAGGAAGGTCAGCCCGAGCGAGATCGAGGCGACCGCGCCGACCGCCGCGCCCAGGGAGACCCCGATGGTGGCCGGTTCGGCGAGCGGATTGCCGAACACCCCCTGCATCAACGCCCCCGCACACCCGAGCGATGCCCCGATGAGCAACGCGAGCACGATCCGAGGGAAGCGCACGTTCCACAGCACGGACTCGGCGACCCGGTCCAACTCGCCCCCGCCGAGCCCGACTTTGTGCTGGATGGAACCGAGGACGTCCCCGACGGGAATCGGGTAGGCGCCGATCCCGGCGGCGACCGGGACGAGGGCGAGCAGCGTGAGGCTCAGCCCGACGGTCAGCAGCCAGGCCCTGGTGTGCCGTCGCCGCGGTGGTGTCGAGGCGACCGCCTCGGACGGCGCGGCCTTCTCCAGTACGGTCATCCCGCGTTCCCCTCGGTCCGCCGCCGCTTCAGCAGCGCAAAGCTTAGGTTAGCCTTACCTTCACTCGCCACCTTCTTCGGCGCCTCCCCCTCCCGCAAGTGCTTCAATTCCCAAGTGACTGATTACGACGTCGTCCGCGTCTTCTGCGGACCGACCGGCGGATACGGCAACGAACTCGGCGTAGTCCGCGAGGGATCCGTGCTTCCCGACCCCGCGGAACGGCAGGAGTTCGCGGCGAAACTCGGGTTCAGCGAGACCGTGTTCGTGGACGACCCCGAGCGCGGTGTCATCGACATCTACACGCCTTCCTCGCGGCTGCCGTTCGCCGGGCACCCGTGCGTAGGTGCGGCCTGGCTGCTCGACGTGCCCGAACTGGTCGTTCCGGCCGGGGTGGTCGGGGCGCGTCAGGACGGGGAGTTCTGCTGGATCGAGGCGCGGGCGGAGTGGGCGCCGCCCCGCACCCTGCGGCGGTACGGCAGCGCCGCCGAGGTCGATGATCTCGCGGTGCCTCCGGCCGGGGAGTGGGTGTATGCCTGGGCGTGGGAGGACGAGCCGGGCGGGCGGGTGCGTGCCCGTGGCTTTCCCGGGAGGGGCGACGGTGTCGAGGAGGACGAGGCCACGGGGGCGGCGGCGCTGCTGCTGACCGATCAGCTCGGCCGCGCCCTGAACATCACCCAGGGCGCGGGTTCCCAGATCCTCACGGCACCGCAGCCTGGGGGCTGGGTGGAGATCGGCGGGAGGGTGTTCCTGGAACGGTGACGTGCGCGGTCAGGCGGACAGGGGGAACTCTTCCGCCAGGGCCCGGAAGACCGCCGTGTTCAGCGCGAACGCCCGCTTGCACTCCGCCACGATCCGCTGCTTCTCCAGGTCGTCGGCCTGGACGCCGTCCAGCAGTTCGCGGTAACTCCGCTTGAACGCTGCCGGGTTGGTGATCTCCTCGAAGACATAGAAGCGGACTCCATCACCCTTACGGGCGAATCCCCATGTCTTCTCCGCCTTGTCGCGGATGATCTGCCCGCCGGAGAGGTCGCCGAGGTAGCGGGTGTAGTGGTGGGCGACATAGCCGGCCGGCCAGTCGGCGGCGCACTCCCGCACCCGCTCCGCGTACGCCCGCGTCGCCGGCAGCGCCGACACTCCCGCGCGCCACTGCGGACCCCGCAGATGCGCCAGGTCCCGCTCCAGCGACGCCAGCCGGAACAGCTCCGGCCGGATGAACGGACCGGCCACCGGGTCCGACGCCAGCCGCTCGGCGCCGGCCTCCAGGGCCTCGTACACGAACCACAGCTGCTCGGTGTACCGCGCGTACGCCTCCACGCCCAGCCGGCCGCCGAGCATGTCGCTCATGAACGTCGAGGTCTCCGCCTCGGTGTGCTCTTCGTGGGACGCGGTGCGGATGACTGTCGAGAAGGAGTCCATACGAGTATCCTCTTAGGTTAGCCTTACCTAAGTCAATAGCTTTGCCGACAGCATGTCGGTAAAAGGGTACCGAGAAAACCCGCCCTCCGCAGAGGACGGGTTCCGGCGGCCGGCTACGGCAGGGTGAGGATCTCCGTCCCCGTCTCCGTCACCACCAGTGTGTGCTCGAACTGCGCGGTGCGCCTGCGGTCCTTCGTGACGACCGTCCAGCCGTCGTCCCACATGTCGTACTCGTGCGTGCCCAGCGTCAGCATCGGCTCGATCGTGAACGTCATCCCGGGCTGGATGACCGTCGTCGCGTGCGGGCTGTCGTAGTGCGGGATGATCAGGCCCGAGTGGAAGGACGAGTTGATGCCGTGGCCGGTGAAGTCACGGACCACGCCGTAGCCGAAGCGCTTGGCGTACGACTCGATCACGCGGCCGATGATGTTGATCTGGCGGCCCGGCTTGACCGCCTTGATCGCGCGGTTCAGGGACTCCCGGGTGCGCTCCACCAGCAGACGGCTCTCCTCGTCCACCTCGCCCACCAGGTACGTCGCGTTGTTGTCGCCGTGCACGCCGCCGATGTACGCCGTCACATCGAGGTTGATGATGTCGCCGTCGCGCAGGACCGTGGAGTCCGGGATGCCGTGGCAGATCACCTCGTTGACGCTGGTGCACAGGGACTTCGGGAAGCCGCGGTAGCCGAGCGTCGAGGGGTAGGCGCCGTGGTCGCACATGTAGTCGTGCGCCACCTTGTCCAGCTCGTCCGTGGTCACACCGGGCGCGATCAGCTTCGCCGCCTCGGCCATCGCCCGCGCGGCGATACGGCCGGCGACGCGCATCGCCTCGACGGTCTCCGGGGTCTGCACCTCCGGACCCTTGTACGGGGTCGGCGCGGGCTTGCCGACATACTCGGGCCGGCGGATGTTTCCGGGTACGGAACGGGTGGGAGACAGCTCCCCTGGTACGAGCAGCGACTGGCCAGACATGCCAGCGAGTCTAAGACAGCCGCCATGGGGGACGATGACCGTGGCGATCCCAGTGGCGATCCCAGGTGAAAGGAGCCGGTCATGGCCCTGTTCAAGAAGCGCGCGGTCGGCAAACCGGGCGAGTGGTACTACTGCCTCGTCCACAAGAAGGTCGAGGAGGGCCCGGAGTGCCCGGCCAAGGACCGCTTCGGGCCGTACACCAGCCGCGAGGAGGCCCAGCACGCCATGGACCTGGCCCGTGAGCGCAACCTGGAGTGGGAGAACGACCCCAGGTGGCACGACGCCCCGACGGGCCCGGCGGACGACAGCTGATCAGCCCTGCGCCGGTGCGGCTGCTGCCGCCGCGCGCTGCTCCCGCAGCCGTACCGCGTGCTCGTTCGTCCGCGCGTCGTACGTCATCAGCTTCGGCAGACACAGCGCCAGCAGCCCCACCGCGCCCACGCACAGCAGCCCGCCCGACCAGACCGACGTCCGCACACCGCGCCAGGCCGCGACACCGCCCAGGTAGGTCTGGCCCAGCTGCGGGCCCACCGAGTACGACAGCAGCTCGATCCCGGCGAGCCGGCCGCGCAGCTCGTCCGGGATCGTCTGGTTCCACATCACCCCGCGGAAGAGTCCACTGACCATGTCGGCGCAGCCGCCGAGCGTCAGGAACAGCAGCACCAGCCATACGTTCCTGGAGACACCGGCCGCCGCGATGGCCACGCCCCACAGCGCCGCCGACACCACGACGGCCCGCCCGTGCCGGTGCACCCGCGAGGTCCAGCCGCTGGTCAGGCTCACCAGCATCGCGCCCGCCGGGATGGCGGCGTACATCAGGCCCAGCGACCAGGGGGCGTTCAACTCGTCCGCGAGGAACGGCAGTACGGCCAGCGGCATCGCGAACAGCATCGCCGCGATGTCGATGACATAGGTGCCGAGCAGCTCCTTGCGGCCCCAGGCGTAGCGGGCGCCCTCCGCGATGGCCTTCAGGGACGGCTTCGCGGCCTCGTGGGATGCGGGGGAGGGGGCGAGGCCGATGACGAACACGACGGACACGGCGAACGTCAGCAGATCCACGCCGTACGCCCAGCCGAGCCCCGCGTACGCGACGACCACACCGGCCAGGGCCGGGCCCGCGACACCGCCGACCTGCCAGCGCAGCGAGTTCAGGGCGCCCGCCGCCGGGAGATGGTCATGGGCGACGATGCGGGGCAACAGGGCGTCCATGGCGGGGCGTTGCACCGACACCAGCGCGGAGGACAGGGCGGCGATGACGTACAGCGGCCACACGGCGGGCCGCGGCAGCAGGGCGTTGAGCAGCAGTACGGCGCTCAGCAGGCCCTGCCCGGCCTCCGTCCACACGATCAGCTTGCGCTTGTCCAGGGCATCGGCCAGCGCACCGCCGTACAGCCCGAACACCACCAGCGGCACCAGCTCCACGGCCCCGATCGCCCCGACCGCCGCGGCGGACCCGGTCAGCTCCTTGATCTGCACGGGCAGCGCGACGAAGGTCAGAAAGCTCCCGAAGTACGTGACCAGACCCGCCAGCCACAGCTTCCGGAAGTCGGCGGAGGCACGCCAAGGGGCGAGGTCGGGAAGCATGGCGCGCAGGCGGGAGGGCGAGTCGGAGGTCACGACGGTTCATGTTCGGGTGGGGTATGTGGGGCGGGCAACCGAATTTGCCCGCCGGCGGCTCACCACCGCGGCGGTGGCGGTGCCGTCAAGGACTCCGCCAGCCTCGACAGCCGGTCCCGGAACCGACCCCGCCCCCTCCCGGAGGGCACCGCGTTCTCGCCGGCCGCCGCGCTCACCAGGTGCTGGACGGTGTCCAGGTCCAGCTCCGCACCCTCCGGCACGGCCAGCGTCTCGTGCGCCATGGCCGTCAGCTCGCCCTCACCGGGGCCGAGCGCCAGCACCGTCGCCCCGGCCCGCCGCACATCGTGCACCCGTTCCAGGAGCGGTGCCCCCGGCCGGTCCGGCGCCACCACCAGCAGCGTCTCCCCGCGCCGCGCCGCCGCCAGCCGCCCGAGCCCGACCGCCAGATGCGCCGGATCCGAGGCCCGCGCGTCATGCCGTACGAGAGTCGGGGCCAGCTCCGGCGTCCCCGACCACGCGGCCTCGTCCACCAGATGCGCCGCCAGATGCCACGGCTCGTACTCCCGCGTGCCGACCAGCAACAGCCCACCACCATGCGCCACCGCCGACGCCCGCAACGCCCCCGCGAACCGCCGGGTCGCCCCCAGCCACTCGGTCCCGGCGAGCACGTCACGCAGCAACGCGACACGTACGGCATCCATGCGACCGCATCCTGCCATAGGGCCTGTTCCGAGTTCCCCGCCTGCGCCCCGACGCCCGGCACGCACCCTCGCCGCACGGCGCCACAGGACAGGTGGCTCCGCCACATGACCTGCGACGCCGCACGCCGAGGGCACGCACCGAACGCCGCTGCGCCCGCGCTTCGCGCGGACGACGGGGAACTCGGAACAGGCCCTAACCGACCACTCGTGACCCGGAGTTCACCACGAATTCGCCCAACCTGGGCAGACGCCTTCGTTATCCCGCACAATCGCCCCGGCGGTGATACCGGCGACCCGAGGAGCTCCGATGACAGAGACCAGCGTCCCGTTCCGCGCCGGCACCGAGGGCTACGCCAGCTTCCGCATCCCTGCCGTCGTCGCCGCCGCGACCGGCACCCTGCTCGCCTTCTGTGAGGGCCGGGTCAACTCCGCCGCCGATCATGGGCACATCGACATCGTGCTGAAGCGGTCGACGGACGGCGGCCGCACCTGGGGGCCCCTGGCGGTCGTGGGCGACAACAACTACCACCTCGCGGGCAACCCCGCCCCGATCGTCCTGGACACCGGCCGGATCCTGCTCGTCTACATCCGCAATCATGTGAGCGCCACCGAGGCCGGCATCCTGCGCGGCGAGGTGAGCGACGCCGACGGGCGGCGGATCTGGGTGCGGTACAGCGACGACGAGGGCGTCACCTGGTCCAGCTCCAAGGAGATCACCGCGCAGGTGAAGCGGCCGGGGTGGAGGTGGTACGCCACCACGCCCGGCCACGCCATCCAGCTGAGCACCGGCCGGGTCGTCGTCCCCGCCAACCACACGATCCCGCCCACCGGCGACGACATCGGCACCGAGGCGAGATACAACAGCGGCCACTGTCTCCTCAGCGACGACGGGGGTGGCAGCTGGCGCATCGGCTATGTCGACGAGAACACCGACGGCTACATCAACGTCAACGAGACCACCGCCGCCGAACTCCCCGACGGCCGCGTCTACTTCAACACCCGCAACGACTCCGTGTCCCCCGGCAACCGCGCCGACGCCTACTCCGGCGACGGCGGCACCACCCTCACGAAGCCCTTCCGCCCGCAGGCCGGCCTCGTCGCCCCCATCTGCCAGGCCAGCGTCCTCCAGCTCCGCGACCCCGACGTGCTCCTGTTCTCCGGTCCCGCCGACCCCGGCGCCCGCGCCCTGATGACGATCCGCGCCTCCACCGACCACGGCGTCACCTGGCGCGCCGTGTACCCGGTGGACGGGCTGCCCGCCGCGTACTCGGACCTGGTCCGGATCGACGAGGACACGGTCGGACTCCTCTACGAGACCGGCGACTTCGGCCCGTACGAGAGCATCACCTTCAAGCGGGTGCCCGTGAACCGGCTCACCTGAGCGATCGGCGCGGGCGGGGCGGACGTAAAGTCGGCCCATGACCTCTACCGACAGTGCACAGCAGCCCGCCGACACCCCCGCGAAGGCCCCGGCCAAGGACCCCTGGGACCTCCCCGACGTCTCCGGGCTCGTCGTCGGCGTGCTCGGTGGGACCGGGCCGCAGGGCAAGGGCCTGGCCTACCGGCTGGCCCGGGCCGGACAGAAGGTGATCATCGGCTCGCGGGCGGCGGAGCGCGCCCAGGCCGCCGCGGAGGAGCTCGGGCACGGCGTCGAGGGCGCCGACAACGCCGAGTGCGCCCGCCGCAGCGACATCGTGATCGTCGCGGTGCCGTGGGAGGGGCACGGCAAGACGCTGGAGGCGCTGCGCGAGGACCTCGCGGGCAAGCTGGTCGTCGACTGCGTCAACCCGCTCGGCTTCGACAAGAAGGGCGCCTACGCCCTCAAGCCGGAGGAGGGCAGCGCCGCCGAGCAGGCCGCCGCCCTGCTGCCGGACTCCCGGGTGACGGCGGCCTTCCACCATCTGTCGGCGGTCCTGCTGGAGAACCCGGACATCGACGAGATCGACACCGATGTGATGGTCCTCGGCGAGGTCCGGGCCGACGTCGAGATCGTCCAGGCGCTCGCCGGCCGCATCCCCGGCATGCGCGGCATCTTCGCCGGGCGGCTGCGCAACGCCCACCAGGTGGAGTCGCTGGTCGCGAACCTGATCTCGGTGAACCGGCGCTACAAGGCGCACGCGGGGCTCCGCGTCACGGACGTCTGAGGAGATGGGGGACACTGTTCGGGTAGCTGTGCCAGCGGCTGCGCCCAGCAGTGTCCCCGAAGGAGCCGAGTGAAATGCCCCGCCTTGGTGTCTATGCCCTGATCGTCTGTGTGCTCGCCGTGGCCGCGGCCGTGGTCTCCTTCGCGCAGGGCAGCTGGCTGGGGATCGTGTGGGTGCTGCTGGCGGGGCTGTCGTCGAACATGACCTGGTACTACCTGAAGCGGGCCAGGGACGAGCGACGGGGCTCGGCCACCGGCTGACCGGCGGCCCGGCTCACGGGACGAGCGAGCAGCCCTCGTTCGAGCCCTGCCAGAAGCGGTAGAGGTTCTCGCCGCAGTAGCGCTCCACATCATGGACGTCCAGGCTGTCCAGGATCGTGTAGATCAGCTGGAAGAACTCGCGGTTCACCGCGGGGACCATGAGCAGCGCGAAAACGAACAGCAGCCCGAACGGGGCGAACGGCTCCACCTGGCGCCTGATGTTGTGCGACAGCCAGGGCTCGATCACGCCGTAGCCGTCCAGACCCGGCACCGGCAGGAAGTTCAGGATCGCGGCCGTGACCTGGAGCAGCGCGAGGAAGGCGAGCGCGAAGCGGAAGTCCCGGGGGACTCCGTCCAGCGCGTCCAGCCAGAACGGCGCGGTGCACACGGCGGCGAACAGCACGTTCGTCAGCGGGCCCGCCGCCGAGATCAGACTGTGCCGCCAGCGGCCCCGGATCCGGCCGCGCTCGATGAAGACGGCACCGCCGGGGAGACCGATGCCGCCCATGATCACGAAGATGACCGGGAGCACGATGCTGAGCAGGGCGTGCGTGTACTTCAGCGGGTTGAGCGTGAGATAGCCCTTCGCGCCGACCGAGATGTCACCGCTGTGCAGGGCGGTACGCGCGTGTGCGTACTCGTGCAGACACAGCGACACGATCCAGGCGGCCGTCACGAACAGGAACACGGCCACGCCGGGCTGCTCGGCGAACCCGGCCCAGGTGGCCCAGCCGGTCACGGCGGTGACGGCCAGGATCCCGAGGAAGACGGGGCTGATCCGCCGTTCGCTGCGGCGGCTGAGAGCGGTGGTCATGAGGACGGGCTCCTGAAGGACGGGACGAGGAACGGGGCGGCGGACCTGCCCGACCGTACCGGGCGTACGGGGAAAACGTCTCGCGAGGGGCGGCGGTTCCATGGAGGGTGGGGGCATGGCGATGTGGCAGGTGTTCTACGCGGACTGGCAGATGGAGTGCTGCGGGACGCCGTTCAAGGTGGGCGACGAGGTGAGCTGGCCGCTGCTGCAGAGCGACGGCGACGAGTTCTTGGACCCGAGTGATGGCGACCCTTGAGGTGCCGGACGGGGCTCGCCTCGCCGGGTGAGCTCCCGTGAGCTCCCCACCACCACCCCGCGAACCGCCCCCACTCCCCGACCCTGTGATCGCCCCGACGCCACCAGAGACAATGGACCACGTGCGCTACCGGATCCTCGGCTCCACCCAGGTACTACGCCCCGACGGCCGCCCCGTTCCGGTCGGCGGGGCGCGGCTTCGTGCCCTGCTCACCGTGCTGGCGCTGCGGGCCGGGCGGACCGTGCCCGTGGGGCTGCTGGTCGACGAGGTGTGGGGCGGGGAGCCGCCCGTCGACGCCACGGGCGCCCTCCAGGCGCTCGTCGGACGGCTGCGGCGGGCCCTCGGGGCGGACGCGATCCTCTCCGCGGAGGGCGGCTACCGGCTCGCCGCCGCGCCCGACGACATCGACCTGCACCAGTTCGAGCGGCTCGTAGGCGAGGGCACGCGCGCGTTGGCCGACGGCGACCCCGCCAAGGCGGCCGGCGTCCTCGACGACGCCCTCGCCCTGTGGCGCGGCCCCGCCCTCGCCGACCTCCCCGACCGCACCGCCGAGGCCGTCCGGCAGGAGACCCGCCGCGTCGACGCCCTGCGCGCCCGCCACACCGCCGCCCTCGCCCTCGGCCAGGCCGAGCAGTCCCTGCCCGAGCTGACGGCCCTGTGCGACACCCATCCCCTGGACGAGCCCCTCCAGGCCCTGCGCCTGCGCGCCCTGCGCGACGCGGGCCGCACGGCTGAGGCGCTGGCCGCCTACGAGGACGTACGCCGACTCCTGGCGGACCGACTGGGCTCGGATCCCGGCCCGGAACTGCGGTCGCTGCATGGGGAGTTGCTGCGGCTGGGGGAGGGCGCGCATGCGGGAGAGCGCGGAGTCCGGCCGCAGGTCGACGCCGGGGCGGGTGGGTCGAAAGACGGGGGCGGCCGGGTCGGCAACCTCCGTGCCCGGCTCACCTCTTTCGTCGGGCGTGAGGCCGACATCGAGGCCATCCGGGGTGACCTCGCCGCCACCCGGCTCGTCACCCTGCTCGGCCCCGGCGGCGCCGGGAAGACGCGGCTGTCGCAGGAGGCCGCCGAGACCGTGCGGGACGGTGTGCCGGACGGGGTGTGGTTGGCCGAGCTCGCGCCGGTCGACGACCCGGGGGCCGTACCGGAGGCCGTGCTCACCGCCGTCGGCGCCCGCGAGACCGTGCTGTACGGCGCCGGTGCCGAGGCCATGCGGGCGGCCGGCGAGCGGCACGACGACCCGGTCGAGCGGCTCGCCGAGCACTTCGGCAGGCGCCGGGTCCTGCTGATCCTGGACAACTGCGAGCATGTCGTCGAGGCCGCCGCCCATCTCGTCGAGGAGCTGCTGGAACGCTGTCCGAAGCTGACGGTGCTGGCCACGAGCCGTGAACCCCTCGGCGTACCGGGCGAGTTGCTGCGCCCCGTGGACCCGCTGCCCGAACCGGTCGCGCTGCGGCTGCTGGCCGACCGGGGAGCGGCGGCGCGGCCCGGCTTCCGTACCGAGGCCGACCCGGCGGCCTGCGCCGAGATCTGCCGGCGGCTAGACGGACTGCCCCTCGCCATCGAGCTCGCCGCCGCCCGGCTGCGCATGATGACCCCACGTCAGATCGCCGACCGGCTCGACGACCGCTTTCTGCTGCTCACCTCCGGCAGCCGTACCGTCCTGCCCCGCCAACAGACGCTGCGGGCCGTCGTCGACTGGTCCTGGGAGCTGCTGGACGAGGACGAACGGGAGGTGCTGCGGCGGCTGTCCGTCTTCGCCGGCGGCTGTGACCTCGCCGCCGCGGAGGCCGTGTGCGGGCCCGCCGCCCTGGAGGCCATGGGCTCCCTCGTCGACAAGTCCCTTGTCGTGGCCACCCCTTCGGGCGACGGCGGGATGCGCTACCGGCTGCTGGAGACCGTCGCCGAGTACGCCGGCGAACGGCTCGACGAGACCGGCCGACGGGCCGAGGCCGGCCGCGCGCATCTGACGTACTACCGCGAACTCGCCCGCACCACCGACCCGTTGCTGCGCGGCCCCGGCCAGCTCGCCGCCATCGAGCGGCTGGAGCGCGAGTACGAGAACCTGCGCACCGCCCTGCGCTTCACCGTCGCCGGCGGCGAGGAGCAGGAGGCGCTGTGTCTGATCCTGTCGCTGGCCTGGTACTGGCAGATGCGGGACCTGCGCGTCGAGGCCCGCAACTGGGCCCGGGAGACCATGGCCCTCGGCCCCGACCCGTTCACCGCAGCCGGCCCGCCGGCCGAGCCCCTCTGGGAGCGCTGCACGGACAGCCCGCCGCCCTGGACCGGAGCGGTCCTCGCCGAGGCCCGGCGCGGACTGCACCTCGTCCATCTCGCCTGCATGGACACCGAGCTGGACGCCTGGCAGACCCCGGAGGCGCAGTCGAAGCTGCACACCATCGCCGCCACCTACCAGCCGGGCCAGCCGCAGACCTGCCGTATCCCGGGCTCCCTGTGGTTCTTCGCCGTCATGCTCTCCGGGGACATGGCCCGGCTGCGCACGGTCATCGACGCCACCGTCCGCACCTCGCGCGAGACACCCGGATACGACTGGGAGCTCGCCGCCAGCCTGCAGTGGCGCGCCAACCTGTTCGCCAACCGCAGCGACTGGGCCGGTGACGCGACCCGCGACGCCGAGGAGTCACTGCGGATCTACCGGCGCCTGGGCGATCTGTGGGGCACCGCCGAGGCGCTCTCCGCGCGGGCCGAGTCCCATGAGCGCAAGGGCCGTTACGACCTGGCGGGCGCCGACTACGAGGCGGCGATCGAGATCGCCGAACGGCTCGGCGCCCGTGCCCAGAAGGCGGTGTTCATGTCCCGGCTGGGCAGCGCGCTGCTGGAGTCCGGCGAGCCCGAACGCGGTGAACAGCTCCTGCGCGAGGTGATCACGGTGCAGGAGGGCTCGGGCAACGCGGCGATGCCCGCCGCGCGGCTCTTCCTCGCCGGACGGCTCGGCATGACCGGCCGGATCGACGAGGCGCGTGAGCAGATCCGGCTGCTGCGCGAGGAGTTCCGCGCCGCCCACTTCATCGTCTTCGACGCCTCCATCCTCGGCACGGAGGCCCTGCTGGAGGCGGTCGACGGCAGGCCCGAGGCCGGTCTGGACAAGGTCCGCGGGGCGCTGGAGAAGGCCCACGACCCGCTGTCCCAGGCCATCGCCCCGCATATGCGCGCCATGTACCTGCACATCGCCGCCCTCGCCCTCGCCGCCGTCGACGGCAGCGCCCGCGACGGCGCCCGCTGCCTCGCCGCCGGCGACGCCCTGCTGCCCGAGGGCCACTTCCAGTCGGCCATGGAGCGCGAGACCCACACGAGGGCCGAGCGGGCGCTGCGTGCCGCACTCGGCGACGCCGCCTTCGAGGCGGCGTACGCGGAAGGCGGCGGCCTCTCCTACCCGGAGGCCGCCGCCCTCGCCTGACACGCACGTAGGCGCGGGTCAGCTCTTGGTACGGAACTTGTGGATGGCGATCGGCGCCATCACCGCGGTGATGGCCACCGACCAGCCGAGCGTCACCCACAGATCGTGGGCCACCGGCCCGCCCACCATCAGTCCGCGCGAGGCGTCGGCCAGCGTGGACAGCGGGTTGTAGTCGGTGAAGGCCCGCAGCCAGCCCGGCATCGTGGTCGTCGGCGCGAAGATCGACGAGCCGAACTGCAGCGGGAACAGCACCAGGAACCCCATCGCCTGCACGGACTGCGCGCTCTTCATGATCACGCCCAGGGTGAGGAACACCCACATGATCGACGAGGCGAACGCCGTGGACAGCGCCACGGTCGCGAACAGCCCCGGCCAGTTGGTGATGTCGAACCCGACCGCGACGGCGACCACCATCAGTACGGCGGTCGCGAACAGCATCCGCATCAGCTCCACGGAGATCTTCGCGAAGAGCACCGAGCCCCGCCCGATCGGCAGCGACCGGAAGCGGTCCATCACACCGGAGTTGAAGTCCTGGCTGAACCCGGTGCCGACGCCCTGCGAGAGCGTCATGCTCATCATCGCGATCATGCCCGGGATGACGTACTGGACGTACCGGTCCTGTCCGCCGCCCAGCGCCTGCCCGATCGAGCCGCCGAAGACGAACACGAACAGCAGCGTGAAGATGACCGGCATCAGCAGCGCGTCGGCCATCGACTCCGGGTCCTGCCGGATCCACAGCAGATTGCGGCGGACGAGAGCACCGGTGTGCCGCACATGCCCGCGCAGCGGGATACGGGCGTCATCGGTGGGAGCTGAGGTGGGTACTGCGGTGGTGGTCGAAGGGGCGGCGCGAAGCGCCTCGTTCAGGGTGGTGGTGGGCGACGGGCGGGAGCTCATACGGCGACCTCCTCGCGGTCGTCGACGGGCACGGTGTCCTGTGGCGCACTGGCGCGGTGGCCGGTGAGCGAGAGGAACACCTCGTCCAGGCTGGGCAGTTCGGTGGTGATGGCGGCGAGCGTGATGCCGCGCGCGGTGACGGCGCCGACGACGGCCGTCAGCTGCTCGTCGCTGAGGATCGGCACCAGGAGGGTGCCGGAGGCGGGGTCCACGGTGGTGGTCGCGAGCCCGGTGATGCCGAGATCGTCGAGATACCCGGCGAGCGGCCCCAGCTCCAGCGCGTCGACCGGTCGGATCCTGAGCGTCCGCCCGCCGACCCTGGCCTTGAGCTCCTCGATCCCGCCGCCCGCGACGACCTTGCCCCGGTCGACGACGGTCAGCTCGGAGGCGAGCTGCTCGGCCTCCTCCATGTACTGCGTGGTCAGGAGCACGGTCACGCCGTCCCCGACCATGGCCTTGACCTCGTCCCACACCTCGTTGCGGGTGCGCGGGTCGAGCCCTGTGGTCGGCTCGTCGAGGAAGAGCACGGCGGGCCGCCCGATCATGGAGGCGGCCAGGTCGAGCCGCCGCCGCATACCGCCGGAATAGGTGCTCGCCGGCCGCTTGGCGGCCTCGGTCAGCGAGAACCGCTCCAGCAGCGCGTCGGCACGCGCACGTGCCTCCTTGCGCGGCAGATCGAGCAGCCGCCCGATCATGTACAGGTTCTCCCACCCCGGGAGCTTCTCGTCCACGGAGGCGTACTGCCCCGTCAGCCCGATCACCCGGCGCAGCTGCCGAGGCTGCCGTAGGACGTCGTATCCGGCGACGGTCGCCTGCCCGGCGTCCGGCGCGAGCAGCGTGGACAGGATCCGCACCAGGGTGGTCTTGCCCGCCCCGTTCGGCCCCAGCACGCCCATCACGGTGCCCTCACGCACCTCCAGGTCCACACCGTCCAGAGCCTTGGTCTCGCCGTAGTGCTTGACCAACCCCCGCACGGAGACGGCACCACTCACGCCGCCCGGCTTGTCGTCGATTTCCTTCATGGGGAAGACGGTGCCACTCCCCACCGACAAACCACCGACAGATCACCGACAGAACAAACAACAACCGGTGGGGCAGCGCCCTGCCTTTGTCTTTTGTCTTGAGGGGCGCGGGACCTGCGCGATCAGCCACGACCGTCTTTAGGGGCGCGGGGCTGTATCGATATGCGGCTCCGCCGCGTGGGCGCGACCAGCCACGACGAACCCGCACCCGACAACTCACACAGCGAGGCACATCAGTAGTCGCACCGCTCAGAAGCTAACGCCGAACGGTTTCACCCAACCGAGGCACCCGCCCAGCAACCACCCGCTCCCGCCCGACCCGCGGAGCAACCCGTCGCCGATCCACCGCATACGCCACCCCGGCAACCCCCAGCCCCAGCACACCGAGCCCCGCACCGGCCACCGCGGGAGACGTCACCCCGAACCCGGCCGCTAGGGCCAGCCCTCCGATCCAGGCCCCACCGGCGTTCGCGAGATTGAACGCCGCCTGATTCGCGGACGACGCCAGGGAAGGCGCCGCCGAGGCCTTCTCCATGACCATCAGCTGCAACGGGGACCCCGTCACGAACGCGGCCATACCGAGCAAGGTCACCGCGAGCGCCGCACTCCACGCCGCCGACATCAGCACCGGGAACAGCGCCAGCACCCCGGCCAGCGACAACAGCCCGCCGAACAGCGTGGCCCGCAGCGCATGGTCCGCGAGCCGTCCGCCCAGCAGATTGCCCACCGTCGCACCGACCCCGAACAGCGCCAGCAGCAGCGTCACACTCGCGTCGGCGTACCCCGCGGCGTCGGTCAGCATCGGCGTGATGTAGCTGTACGCGGCGAACAGCGCGCCGAAGCCCGCCACCGTCGTGCCGAGCGCCAGCCACACCGGCAGGGAGCGCAGGGCGGCCAGCTCGCCGCGCAGCCCGGCCGCCGGGGCGGCGTGTGCCTCGGCGCGCGGAATGAGCAGCGCCAGCGCCGCCATCGCCGCGAGGCCGATCGAGCTCACCCCGAGGAAGGTCGCCCGCCAGCCCAGGTGCTGCCCCATGAGGGTGGCCACCGGGACGCCCGCGACATTGGCCATGGTCAGGCCGAGGAACATCAGGGACACGGAGCGGGCCTTGCGCTCCGGCGCGACCATGCTCGTCGCCACGACCGCGCCCACGCCGAAGAAGGCGCCGTGCGGCAGACCGCTGAGGAAGCGGGCGGCCAGCAGCCAGTGGTAGTCGGGGGCGAACGCGGACAGGGCGTTGCCCGCCACGAACAGGGCCATGAGGCCGATCAGGACGGTGCGGCGCGGTATGCGGGCCGTGACCGCCGCGAGCAGCGGGGCGCCGATGACGACGCCGAGCGCGTACGCCGAGACCAGATGTCCGGCGGTGGGGATCGAGATGTGCAGGTCGTTCGCGACTTCGGGCAGCAGGCCCATCATCACGAACTCGGTCGTACCGATGCCGAAGGCTCCGACGGCGAGGGCGAGCAGCGCCAGGGGCATGAAGGGCCTGTGCCTTTCAGGGGAGAGCTGGGTTCCATGACATGACTTGATATGTTCAAGTGCGGAACAAAGTCTCTCAGGCTCAGTATTCCGGCCGCTGACAGACAGGTGGCCAAGACCTGTCCGGACGGCGCTGACCTGGGGTTTTCAGGACGCGGATGTGTCGACCTTCACACGCGCCGCGACCGGCAGATGGTCGCTCCCGGTCTCCGGCAGCGTCCAGGAGGTCATCGGCTCGATGTCGCGCACCATGATCTGGTCGATCCGCGCCATCGGGAACGACGCCGGCCAGCTGAAGCCCATCCCGCTGCCCGAGGCGCCCTGCGTGGACCGCATCTGGGCGGTGACGGCGCGCAGCGCGCGGTCGTTCATCGTCCCGTTCAGGTCGCCGAGCAGGACGACCTTCCGGATCGGCTCGTCGGCGATGGCCTCGCCCAGCGCGTTGGCGCTCTTGTCGCGCTGCCGGGCGGTGAACCCGGCCTCCATCTTCACCCGCACCGACGGCAGATGCGCCGCGTACACCGCGACCTGCCCGGCCGGAGTGGCCACCGTGGCCCGCATGGCCCGGGTCCAGCCCAGCTCGATGTTGACCGGTTTGACGTCGGTCAGCGGGTACTTGCTCCACACCCCGACGGTGCCCTGCACCGAGTGGTACTTGTACGTCGACGCCAGCGCCTTCTCGTACGTCGGGACCGCGTCCGCCGTCAGCTCCTCCAGGGCCACGACGTCCGCGCCGGACGCGGCGACGTCCTGGGCGGTGCCGGACGGATCGGTGTTGTCGGCGTTGACGTTGTGCGTGGCCACCGTCAGGTCGCCGCCGCTGCCGGTCTTGTCGGTGAGCTGGCCGCCGAAGAGGTTCAGCCACACGATGGCCGGAAGCAGCACGGCGATCAGCGCGGTCGCGGACTTCCGCACCACGGCCAGCACCAGAAGGACCGGGATGAGCAGGCCCAGCCAGGGCAGGAAGGTCTCGGTGAGCGAGCCCAGATTGCCGATGGCGTTCGGGATCCGCGCGTGCAGCCCCATCACCAGGGAGAGGATCACGGCAACGGCCGCCAGCACCAGCCCGCGCCGCCAGATACGCACGTCCCCGTGCCAGCCCGAGACCAGGCGATTCATCAGGCGCCGGACCCTGGATTCCCGGCGCTCGGGCTCCGAGTCACCGCTGTCCGTCTCCGTCACGTACGCCTGCTGCGCCATACCGTCGCCTCACTACCTGCCGTGCACACCGTCGTCCCCCCGCGCCCATGGAAACCCTAGGGGATGATCGGCTCCGTTCATGCCGTACTCATGACGGCCGTACGGGGGCGAGGACGTACAAGTCGGCGTCGTGAGTTCCGGTTACGGCGAGGGAAAGCGCGCTCTGTGACGAAACGCGCACATGCGTGCTACGGGGTCGGTGAACTGACGGGCCGTAGACCTTCCAGCGCCGCGTCGGCCATCAGTTCCGCCAGCCCTTGCGGGAGGTCGGCGTCCGGGCGCATGACGGCACGCACCAGCATCGGGCCGAAGATCATGTCGTTCATCACGTCGACATCGAGGTCCGCGCGCAACTCGCCGTTCTCCTGCCCGCGGCGCAGGATCGCGTGCTGCTTCCTGCGTCGCGGTTCCACGACGATGGCGTGATAGGCCTCCCAGATCTTCGGGCTGTGCTTCATCTGGGCGATGACGTTGTGCAGCAGCACCGACGAACGGCTCATCAGGCCGCGCTGCCGCAGCTGTTCGAGCAGCGCCACGACATCGTCGCGCACCGAGGTGCCGGGCAGTTCGGGGTCCGGGGGCTCGGCGGCGCGTACGACGTCGACGAACAGCTCCTCCTTGCCGTTCCAGCGGCGGTAGATGGTGGCCTTGCCGACGCCCGCGGTACGGGCGATCCGCTCGATGGACAGCTCCGCGAGCGGTACGCCCTCCTCCAGCAGCCTGATGACGCCCTCGATGATGGACCGCTCCACGGCCTCGCTGCGGGGGCGGCCCCTGGTGGGTCCGTCCTGCCGGGGATGACTGTCGGCGAGGCTCACGGGTCGGTCCTTTCGTGGGGGTGTGCTGATTGTCCCCCGGGCGCGGGGCCGTCACGTACGACGGCCGGGGCGTCGGCCATGCCGGCTACTCAGAGGCCACCAACTCCCGCTTCTCCTCGCCCTCCTGGGACGCCTCGGGCCGCCCAGGCAGGAACAGCGCCACCACCACCGCGCCGAGCACCGCGATGCCCGCTCCCCACAGCGCCGTGATGTGCATGGCGTGCAGGAAGGCATCGTGCGCCGGGCCGATGAGGGCCTCGCCGCGCGGGCCGAGTTTGTCGGCGACGCCGAGCGTGGCCTCGATGGACTCGCCCGCCGTGTGCCGTACGCCCTCCGGGAGCGCCGTCAGCCGGTCCTCGATGTCGGTGCGGTACGCCGTCGACAGCACCGAGCCGAGGACGGCGATGCCGAGGGCGCCGCCGACCTGGCGGAAGGTGTTGCTCAGCGCGGAGGCGGAACCGGCCTTCTCGCGCGGCAGGGCCTGCATGATGACGACGCTGATCGGCGTCATGATGTGCGCCATCGCGGCGCCCATCAGGAAGAAGACGACCTCCAGGATCCAGATCGGCGTGTCCGCCTCGAAGGTCGCGAACGCGGCCAGGGTGAGCGCGATGAGCAGCATGGCGCCGGTGGTCGTGGCCCGGTTGCCGAACCGGTCGACCAGCAGCCGGGCGCGCGGCGCGAAGATCATCTGGGCGGCGGCGAGCGGCAGCATCAGCAGACCGGTCTGCAGGGGCGAGTAGCCGCGCACGCTCTGCGTGTAGAAGACCGAGAAGAAGGTCACGCCCATCAGCGCGAAGAAGACCAGCGCGATGACGCCGATCGCGGCGGAGAACACCTTGTTGCGGAAGTAGCTGATGTCGATGGACGGATGGTCGCTGCGCTTCTCGAACACGACGAAGGCGGCGAGTACGGCGAGCCCGGCCCCGATGGTCGCCAGCACCGTCACATCCGTGAAGTCGGCGAGCTGGCCGCCCTTGATGATGCCGTAGACGAGAAGGACGAGCCCGACGACGGAGAGCACGACCCCGAGGGGATCGATCCGCCCCGGATTCGGATCACGGGAATCCGGAACCAGCCACACCATCAGCCCGAGCGCGAGCAGCACGATCGGCACATTGATGAGGAAGACGGACCCCCACCAGAAGTGATCGAGGAGGAGGCCACCGGTGATCGGCCCGATGGCGATGGCGAGCCCGACCCCGCCCGCCCAGATCCCGATGGCCTTCGGCTGTTCCTCCCGCTCGAAGACGTTCATCAGGACGGCGAGGGTGGCCGGCATGACGAAGGCGGCGCCGAGGCCCATGACCGCGCGGAAGCCGATGAGTTCGCCCGGCGAGCCGGAGAACGCGGCGAGCGCGGAGCCGATGCCGAACACGGCGAGTCCGCCGAGCAGCACCTTCTTGCGGCCGAGCCGGTCACCGAGGATGCCCGCGCTGAACAGCAGGCCCGCGAAGACGAGGGTGTAGGCGTTGATCGCCCACTCCAGCTCGCTCTGCGTGGCGCCCAGGCCGGTCGGCTCGGGGGTCGAGATGGTCTTGATGGCGACGTTCAGGATGGAGTTGTCCAGCACGACGATCAGCAGGCTGAGCATCAGCACACCGAGGATCGCCCAGCGGCGCCGGTGGATGGCCTCCGGTATCCGGGGCCCGGTGTCAGCGACGGGAGAAGTCATGCCATCGACCCTAGAAGATTTTCGATACGGCACCGTCTCGTATCGTAAATTTTTACCGAGCTCTTAACCGAGCTCTTACGCGGGGTGGATCTCACACGAGGGGGCCTGGCCCCCGCTGGCACGAAGTGCCACCATGGAGGGGAGTCCGGGGACGCCGTCAGGGCGCCTCGAGATGACAGAAGGAGCCGTTGCCATGACGCAGCTTTCGGCTGCCCAGACGCCTCAGGCGAAGCCCTCCGACGGCAGCAAGGCGCTGTACGGGGGAAAGAGCACCCGCCGCATCACCGTCCGGGACATCGCCCTCGCCAAGGAGCGCGGCGAGAAGTGGCCCATGCTCACCGCGTACGACGCGATGACCGCGTCCGTGTTCGACGAGGCCGGAATCCCGGTCATGCTCGTAGGCGACTCGGCGGGCAACTGCCACCTCGGCTACGAGACGACGGTCCCCGTCACCCTCGACGAGATGACGATGCTCTCGGCCGCCGTAGTCCGCGGCACCTCCCGCGCCCTGATCGTCGGCGACCTGCCCTTCGGCTCCTACCAGGAGGGCCCGGTGCAGGCGCTGCGCTCGGCGACCCGGCTGGTGAAGGAGGCCGGCGTCGGGGCGGTCAAGCTGGAGGGCGGCGAGCGCTCGCACCGCCAGATCGAGCTGCTGGTCGAGTCCGGCATCCCGGTGATGGCCCACATCGGCCTCACCCCGCAGTCCGTCAACGCCATGGGCTACCGCGTCCAGGGCCGCGGCGAGGAGGCGGCGGCACAGCTCATGCGGGACGCGAAGGCGGTCCAGGACGCGGGCGCGTTCGCGGTCGTCCTGGAGCTGGTCCCGGCGGAGCTGGCGGCCGAGGTGACCCGCGTCCTCCACATCCCGACGGTCGGCATCGGCGCGGGCGCGGAGACCGACGCGCAGGTCCTCGTCTGGACGGACATGCTCGGCCTGACCGCCGGCCGCGTCCCGAAGTTCGTCAAGCAGTACGCCAACCTCCGCGAGGTCATGGGCAATGCGGCGAAGGCCTTCGCGGACGACGTGGTCGGCGGAACGTTCCCCCAGGAGGAACACTCCGTCCACTGAGCCCTGTAGGGCTCCCCTGAACCACTGCGGCACCACCACGACAGCCCGCCGATCTTCCCCCGTCGGCGGGCTGTCCCTTTGCCCGCGCGGCTAGGCTGCCATCGGCACGGCCAGGATCGATCAGACACGATCGGACATCGATCAAACATTGAGCAGACAGGGGGGAGACCATGAGCCGCCCCCTCCTGTTCCTCGACGTGGACGGACCCCTCAACCCCTATGCGGCCAAGCCGGAGAAGCGCCCCGCCGGCTACACCACGCTGAGAGTGCCCCAGGCCGGTGGGACCACGGCGGAACACCGCCAACTCCCGTTCCGGCGCGGTCCTTTGCGTGTCTGGCTCAACCCGGACCACGGCCAGGCTCTGCTGCGGCTCGACTACGAGCTGTGCTGGGCCACGACATGGATGGCGGACGCCAACCGGTGGATCGCCCCGGTGCTCGGCCTTCCCGAACTCCCCTTCGTGGACTTCGGCGACGCCTTGTTCCAGGAGCGTCCCGACGGGGTCCACTGGAAGACCGCGCCGCTGGTGGCCTACGCCGACGGCCGCCCCTTCGCCTGGGTCGACGACGAGCAGGGTGATCCGGACCATGCCTACGTGACCGCACATCACCATGCGCGTGGGCTCCTGCACCACGTCGACCCGCGGATCGGCCTGCGCGAGGGCGACTTCCGGGTTCTGGCCGACTTCGCCCGTACCGCGGGCACGGCAAGGGCCGACGGTCCCTGACCGTCGGCCCTTGAATCGGCGGGCAGCCTGCCCTACAGCACCGGCAGATTCTTCCGCAGCTCGAACGCCGTCACCTCGGAGCGGTACTCCTCCCACTCCTGCTTCTTGTTGCGCAGGAAGAAGTCGAAGACGTGCTCGCCCAGGGTCTCGGCGACGAGGTCGCTGCGCTGCATTAGGGCGAGGCCCTCGCCGAGGTTCTGGGGGAGGGGCTCGATGCCCATCGCGCGGCGTTCGGCGTCGGAGAGGGCCCAGACGTCGTCCTCGGCGCCGGGCGGCAGCTCGTAGCCCTCCTCGATGCCCTTGAGGCCGGCGGCGAGGAGGAGGGCGTAGGCCAGGTACGGGTTGGCGCCGGAGTCCAGGGAGCGGACCTCGATGCGGGCCGAGCCGGTCTTGCCGGGCTTGTACATCGGGACGCGGACCAGGGCCGAGCGGTTGTTGTGGCCCCAGCAGATGTACGACGGGGCCTCGCCACCGGCGCCCGCGGTGCGCTCGGAGCCGCCCCAGATGCGCTTGTAGGAGTTGACCCACTGGTTGGTGACCGCGGAGATCTCCGCCGCGTGCCGCAGCAGGCCCGCGATGAAGGAGCGGCCGACCTTGGAGAGCTGGTACTCCGAGCCGGATTCGTAGAACGCGTTGCGGTCGCCCTCGAAGAGCGACAGGTGCGTGTGCATGCCGCTGCCCGGGTGCTCGGAGAACGGCTTCGGCATGAACGTCGCATGCACGCCCTGCTCCAGCGCCACCTGCTTCATGACCAGCCGGAACGTCATGATGTTGTCGGCCGTCGACAGCGCGTCGGCGTAGCGCAGGTCGATCTCCTGCTGGCCCGGGGCGCCCTCGTGGTGGGAGAACTCCACCGAGATGCCCATCGACTCCAGCATGGTGATCGCCTGGCGGCGGAAGTCCATGCCGACGTTGGTCGGGGTGTGGTCGAAGTAGCCCGAGTTGTCGGCCGGCATCGGCCGTGAGCCGTCCAGCGGGCGGTCCTTCAGAAGGAAGAACTCGATCTCCGGGTGGGTGTAGAAGGTGAAGCCCAGGTCGGAGGCTCGGGCCAGGGCGCGCTTCAGCACATACCTCGGGTCCGCGAAGGACGGTGAGCCGTCCGGCATGAGGATGTCGCAGAACATCCGGGCCGTGCCGGGGGCCTCGGCCCGCCACGGCAGGATCTGGAAGGTCGAGGGGTCCGGCTTGGCGATCATGTCGGACTCGTAGACCCGGGCGAAGCCCTCGATCGCCGAGCCGTCGAAGCCGATGCCCTCGTCGAAGGCCTGCTCCAGCTCGGCGGGCGCCACGGCCACGGACTTGAGGAAGCCCAGAACGTCCGTGAACCACAGCCGTACGAACCGGATGTCGCGCTCCTCCAACGTCCGGAGCACGAATTCCTGCTGCTTGTCCATCTTCCGCTTCCCCATCCTTGCTGGTCAGGCCGCCTGTCTCCGGTGCAGCGGGAGGCGGTCGGGCACCTGAGCATCACACCACAACACCATTTCAGGCGCGTTGCCGACCTTGATCATCGGCGCAGGTGTCGCCATGCACTGCTCTGCTGCCCATCTTGCCTGCTCGGACCGACATCCGTAATGCCCGGCCACACCGACATCCGCCGACCCACGCCCAGGACCCACCCCGGCTTAATTGGTATTTCAGATGCAAGTTTTAATGGGGGCTGTCCAGGCTTGTCGAGCTTCAGGAGACCCGATGCTGTCCGAGCAGTCCGCCGCCACCGTGCGCGCCACCCTCCCCGTCGTCGGCGGGGCCATCGGTGAGATCACCGAGCGCTTCTACGCCGGGATGTTCGCCGCCCGCCCCGACCTGCTGCGCGACCTGTTCAACCGCGGCAACCAGGCGGCCGGCACCCAGCGGCAGGCCCTCGCGGGATCGATCGCCGCGTTCGCGACGCACCTGGTGGACCACCCCGACGAACGGCCCGACGCGATGCTGAGCCGCATCGCCCACAAGCACGTCTCCCTGGGCATCGCGCCGGAGCAGTACGCACTCGTCCACGAGCACCTCTTCGCCGCGATCGTCGACGTGCTCGGCGAGGCCGTCACCCCCGAGGTCGCCGCCGCCTGGGACGAGGTGTACTGGCTGATGGCGAACGCGCTGATCGCGATCGAGAAGCGGCTGTACGACGAGAGCGGCGGACCCGGCTGGCGGGAGTGGGAGGTCGTCGGGCGCGTCGAGGAGACCGCAGACGTCGCCACCTTCCGGCTGCGCCCCGCCGACCCCGGCCCCGTGCCGGACTTCCGCGCCGGACAGTACGTCTCCGTGCAGGTCGAGCTGGCGGACGGAGCCCGGCAGATACGCCAGTACAGCCTCTCCGCCGCGCCCGGCTCGCCGGTACGCCAGTTCAGCGTGAAGCGCGTGTGCGACACCGCGGGGCCCGACGGCGAGGTCTCCGGCCACCTCCACGCGCGCGTGCGCGTCGGCGACCGGCTGCGCCTGTCGGCGCCGTACGGCGATCTGGTGCTCCCCGCCCAGGACGCCGCCGCACCCCTCCTCCTCGCCTCGGCCGGCATCGGCGTGACCCCGATCGTCGCCATGCTCGGCCAGCTCGCGGACCATGGACACGAGGGCCCCGTCCTCGTCGTGCACGGCGACCGCTCGCCCGCCGATCACGCCCTGCGCGTCGACCACGAGGCGTACGCGGAGAAGCTGCCGGACGCGTCGGTCCACTTCTTCTACGAGACGGGCGCCGAGGAGCCCCACCGCACCGGCCTGGTCGACCTCACCGGAATCCCCGTACCGAACGGCACACGCGCGTACCTGTGCGGACCGCTGCCCTTCATGCGGGCGGTGCGGACCCAGCTGATCGAGCGGGGTGTGGCACCGGCCGACATCCACTACGAGGTGTTCGGGCCGGATCTGTGGCTGGCGCGACAGGGTCGGTCCTAGGTGTATTGATCACGAGCGTTGTTAACGCTGGGCGGGCTTGATCATGGCGAAGGCCT
>NZ_BNBM01000018.1:0-115212 GCF_014655715.1 Streptomyces lanatus
ACAAAAGCAACGAGCAACCGGGCCGACAGTCACATGATCAACAGCTTCTGTTAGGACCTCTAAGCAGCGCGCCGCGATGCCCTTCGTCCACTTGGAACGCACCCTGTGGGATTTGCGCGACAGTGATGGCCGGCCGATACGCGCCAGTGATCCTGACCGGGGTGCATGGCTACGAACCCGCGGCGCCCGCGGCAACCTGCGCCCCGAGGTGGAGAGACTGCTCGCCGCCCCCCGCACCATGGCGGCAGCTGCCAGGCTCCTGCTACAGCAGCACTTCACCCCCGCGCTTGAGACCTCCATCTGCGACGCCGTCGGCCTCGACGTGACCGGTTGGCATGCGCAGGCGGTTTCCATTCCGGGGCAGAGGCAGACGCGAGCACGGCGAGGAGGCTTCGTCGAGGAAGTCCTGCATGCCTACGCCTACGCCTGTGCCTTTTGCGGGTTCGACGGCGCCATCGGCCGTCACCCGGTGGGAGTGGAAGCCGCCCACGTGCGCTGGCACAGCCAGGACGGCCCGGACGAAGTCAACAACGCCCTGGCACTGTGTTCCCTGCACCACACGCTCTTCGATCTCGGCGTACTAGGCCTCGGGCCAGACCTGAGAATCCAGGTCTCCCGTTGGTACGTAGCCCGAAGCACGGCCGGGCAGGCTGTCGATGCTCTGCACGGTCAACATGCTGCGACGCCTCGACCTGGCCACTCGGCCATCGATGCACAGTACGTCAACTGGCACCAGGCGCAGGTCTTCAAGCGCCCCGCAACGCACGCTGCATAACGTCGAGCGGGAAGAAGCCTCCAGAACACGTACACCAACCCGGCTTGGCGTTTGGCACATACGTACGTCATAGCGATGAAAGGAAAGAGCCTTGGGGTGCTAACTGAGCGCTCCTTCGTGTGGGCGCCGAGCGGTGTCAGCGAGAGGCGATGAGCGCAGCCTGCCTTGCACCTGCCAGGTTCGGAGGAGGCTTTCGGTGGCCGCGAGGTCTTGGCCTACGCCTCGAGTGGGGAAGCCAGTGCTTGGAGGAACTCCTGCGTGATCGTGTCGGTCGAATAGAGGCGTGTTCCCCTGGTGCCTCGGGTGGCCAGTACGCGGTACGTGTTCAGTGCGTACGGCAAATACCGATCCGGCGCGAGGCTCCGTAGCTGGGAGTCATGGCTTTCCTCTGGGTGGGCGATCCATCGGTCGCCTCGCCGAACGAGGTCTCCGCCCATAATCACGGCGTTGTAGGCGTACTCCATCCCCTGGGCTGTGTAGATGCAGCCGACCTGGTCGTGGCCGCCAGTGTCGGTGGCCCAAAAGGGACGGGCAGGCACGTCAGGGTGGTCGAAGTTGGACTCGTCGGCGCGGGAGTTCCATGGACGGGTCCAGGTGCGTGGACCCTCCGGGCCGTGCCAGGTGATCGCTACTTCCGGCAGCAGTGGTGGGGAGTCCGGGGAATCCCATGGCCAGCAGAAGCCGGCGGTCACGCGTGCGGTCTGGCCGCGGCGGGTGTGGTCGGTAACCCAGTCGGAGAGTTCTTCGGGATCTGTCGCGACCGCCAGGTCGTAGTCGCTGCCTTTCCATACCGGTGCTGTGCCGTCGGGCTGGAAGAGGCGGTCGATCCACTGCTGGTAGGCGCGTGAGCCGTTGCAGCGGAACTGGCTGACTAGGTCGATGTGGGCGAATGCCGATCCGGTGTGCTGGGCGTGCTGTTCGAGTTGTTTGAGGGTGAGACCTTCTGTGGGGCGCACGATCTGTCGTTCGTCGAGGAACAGCACTGTCACGGCGGCCTGACCGATGAGCTTCCCCAGGATCACGGGGAAGGCGCCGTGCTGGTGGTCTGGGTAGGTGCGGGCGCGGTGGGCCTCGTCCAGGAGGAGCACGCTGTCGTGGGTGATTCCGGCCGGGGTCTTGTTGAGGAATGTAGCGATCAGGCCTCGGTAGTCGTTACCGACGGTCCGGCGCAGCTGCCGAGTGAGTGTCCCGGAGGGGGACAGAAGGCGGGGATTGCTGCCTGGTTGTTTGCACAGGTCACCCAGAAGCCGGCAGGCGATGACGGTCTTTCCGGTACCCGGTCCGCCGGTCACGACGATGATGCTCTTGCGTCCGCGGGTGCGTGCGTCGTCGACGGCGTGCAGGACCTCCTGCCGGGCGAGATCCTGGTCTCCGATCAAGGTGAAGGCGTCGCGGCCCTCGATGACTTCTCCCGCTCGTTCCAAGAGCGCAGGCGACGGGCGGTGCTCGACCTGGAGGAAGCGTTCGACCTCGTCCCAGGTGACGGGGCTCAGATCAGCGCAGCCAAGCCGCCGGGCCAAGTCGGCAGAGGACGGGGCGGGGGTGAGGTCGTCGCGTCCGAGCACCGGAAAGGCGCCGGCCGGGCCGCGCGCGGCCTGTGTCCGAAGGCCGCCGACGAGGTCGGCGGGGGCATCGTGGAGCACCACGATGCCGCGGACGTCCAGCGGGAAATCGTCGTGGCTTACCCACTGCTGCAGGTAGTGCACGTAGCCGCCGACCTGGCGAGCCGGATGCTGGACAATGCGGTCTGCAGTGCGGACCATCCCGGGCCGAAGCGCACTGAGCTGGGCATGTGTCCACTGCTTTAGCTCGATCGCGACCACGCGCAAACGGCCGCCGGCCTCCTTGCCGACGACTATTGCGTCGACTCGCTCCCCAGTGGCAGGCAGCGAGTACTCAAGCAGCAGGTGCACGGCCTCCAACCCGGCCGAGCGAAGGATGCGGGTGAGCGCCGGCCAGCTACGGCGCCAACTGCGGCTCTCCTCCGGGCTGGGCGCTACGCCGAACATCTGCGTGAAGCGCCGTTCGGCCGCGGCGATGAACGTCTCGTCGTCCACCTGCCGAGCGGCTTCGGCCACCGTGCCCGCGTAGAGATGCATGCGTGATCTATATCAATCCCAACTGACAACCCGGGTGCGGGCCTTGGTCAGGCAGGCGGTGTCAGTGGCGTCTGGTACAGCTGTTGCCATGACGTTGACCGCCCTGCAGCATGCACTGGCCCAGTTCGCCGTCGAACGCGAGTGGGAACAGTTCCACACCCCGAAGAACCTGGCGATGGCACTGGCCGGCGAGAGCGGGGAACTGCTGGAGATCTTCCAGTGGCTGACGCCGGAGCAGTCCGCTCAGGTGATGCGGGATGGCGAACGCGCCGTGCAGGTCCGCGAGGAGATGGCGGATGTCCTGGCCTATCTGTTGAGGCTGGCGGATGTCCTGGGGGTAGACCTGGAACAGGCGCTGGCTGAGAAGATCGAGAAGAACCGTCTGAAGTACCCGGTGCACCTGGCACGGGGCAAGGCCGACAAGTACACGCAGTTGGGGGGATGATCCACGTCATGCGGATCGTGATGCAGCCGGCGCGCCGGTCGGAGAAGGACGTCGATCAGCACTACCAGGACACGATCGTTAAGCCGGTGGTCTTCGACGACCACGCGGACGTCCTCGATGCAGCGACGATCGCCCAGCTCAAGCAGCTTTTTCCCGACGGACAGGCCCAGATGTGGGGCGTCGTGCCGGGCAAGAAGAACGTCAACGTCTCCCGGATTAAGAAGATGCACCCCGGCGACTGGGTGTTCTTCAGCGGCGACAAGCGCGTCTACTTCGGCGGCACCATCGCCCTGATGTGGCGCAACAAGGAGCTCGCAACCCGGCTGTGGGGCACCGACCACAATGACAGCACTTGGGAGTACATGTACGCCCTCTCCGGGACCCGCGGCTTCGACATCCCCATTGAAGAGATCCGCACCCTGCTCGACTGGAACCCTAACCGCAACATCATGGGCATCTCCGTGCTCAGCGATGAGGAAAGCGACACACTCCAGACTCTGCTGACCCTCGATCCCGCGACAGCGGCTCTCGAACCGGCCGACACGGCCCAGGAAGAGGCCGCCGTGGCGGCCTTCGACGGGGAACTAGAGCGCACAGCCCAGCGGGCTCAGCGAGGCGAGCAGGCAGCGCTGAAGAAGCGCCTCCTGCAGGGCTCGACGGGCCAGTGCGCCCTGTGCGGACGCACCCTGCCCGGCACCTTCCTGATCGCCGCGCACATCAAAAAGCGCGCCATGTGCAGCGACTACGAAAAGCGGGACCTAGCCAACATCGCCATGCTCGCCTGCACCTTCGGATGCGACGCCGTGTACGAACACGGCTACGTCACCGTCGCCACCGGAGGTGGCATCCAGGTCAGCCCGCTCACCGCAGAGATCCCTGAAGTCGCCACCTACATCCAGGAAAAGCTGGTCGGCCGTTCCGTGAGTTGGTGGACGCCGAGCCGCGAGCCGTACTACCTATGGCATCGCACCCACACCTTCAAGGCCCAACCGCCTCTGTAAGCCGATCCACTCAGCGGTCGAATATGCGCAAGGGTGGACACCCCCGTCGCCCTCGTCAGGGCATAGAGCACGATTTACGGTCTACGTTCCTGCATGAGGTGAGGATGATTTCCTTCGATGACGATGAATACTTCGTGTGCGTGCTCTGCGGAGACGATGAAGAGCCGACCCCGCACGCTCGACGGCACGACAAAGCGCTGTGCGTGCGCTGCAATCGGCTACAGAGACAGGTGTGGCGCTACGGCCTATCAATCGCCAAGATGAACGCTATTCTGCGCGTACAGGGGTGGGCCTGCGCGTTGTGCAAAGAAGAGCCTGATTACGAGTCAGACTATCTACGCATCGACATGCCGACGTTCTGGCATATAGATCACGATCACAGCTGCTGCAACACCCCATACTCGTGCGGAGGCTGCGTGCGAGGAATTCTGTGCCGCGACTGCAACGCACTACGATTGCCAGCCTACGAACGCCTCCCAGAGGCCCTCCAGGACAGCGCTCGGTTCAATGGCTACCTCAATAACCCTCCAGCCCGAAGCCCAGAAGCGGAGATCAGGGACGCTGACAAAAGGTCTAATCCTGCCCCCTTCGGGTCCATCATGGACGCCTTCTTCGGTAGGTAGCCGGCAATGTGCAGCACCGCTCTCGGGGGATCGACTCCCGTTGGAACCCCGTCGATGTTTTCGACATCGCCTTAGAGGCTCAGCTCCGATCAACCAAGCTAATCCACTGTCCTCCTATAGGGCGAACTAGTCAGATCAGACGCGTAATCAATGGGAAAAACCACCGACAGTTCGAAATCGAGGCCGACCTCAGACAGTCGGACTGTCAATCTAGTGAGCTCGAACAGCTTGAGCAGGAGCCGTTGTGGTGCGGAAGCCAGGTTTTGCGTCAGGTACGGCACCAATTTCAGGAGGTTGGTGACGCCGTCATCCACAGCCGTAGTGCGGTTCATGGATTCAGCGCCCAAGTCGTTGATCATACTGACTGTGGCCTGTCGCTGCTCCTCAAGGTCGTTGTATGTTCCGCGTAATCCTTGCCCGAACGGATCGCCTGGCCCGCACTCTTGCGCTCGCTGGAGCGTGACTGCCTGCCTGCGACTGATGTCGGCCAGGGTGCTTTCGAGTTCCGTTCGTTCCTCATACCTAGTCCGCATCCTTGCATCAAGGATTTCATGCAGATCGGCGGCAAGTGCGGATCTCATATGCAGAGGAGAGATTCGGTCGACGAACAGGGAAACTACCGCATCCAAAAGGGTTACTTCATTTACGTAGCGAGCTTTGGGGTGCCCAGAGTAACTATCAGGACGTCCGCGATTGTTGGCTTTAGGCCAACATGTGTAATAGGTGATACCCTTTCGAATATTCCCATTAAGCCGCCGCCCGCAAGCACAAAATACCCGTCCGCGGAATGTGTAGGTGCGACGAATTCTCGGCTGGCCTCCCTGAGCGCCGATTCTGCTGCGTACATGCCGCAACCTTCTACGGCTATCAAGCTCATCAAACATCCACTTCGGAATGAGCGGCTCGTGAACCGGGTAAGGAGACCATACCCACAATTCTGGAGGATTTACTTTCCCGCCCCCTGAGCGCGATGCCCGACGATTGAATACCTGATACCCCGTATACTTCGGATTACGGAGAATTTCCCCGACGGCGGATTTCCCCCAGGCGCCGCGAGCTCGAACCCCACCCGGCGGATCGGGAGGCGGATATAGAATCCGATCAGAATTAAGCAGTTCTGCAATTGCACCGTAACCGAGCTCGTCATGATAGCTCCACATAGCGATCTGAGTAACCGTAGCCCCCCTCGCCCCATCCGGCTCAAGACGCGTCTTCATAAACCCCCTATCCGCCTTTACTGGATTGGGATTACGGTGACGTTTTGCGCGATACCCATATGGCGGCTTGCCGATGTTCCACCCCTCTCGCACATGCGCACATAGCCCTCCCCAGGACATCTCCAGCGCATTGTAGACCTCATATTCGGCAACCGATTGATTAATACGCCGCTGCAGGATTCGTTGTGAGCGACCTCCGTCGAGCTTGATGGGCTCATTCCATGCGAGCAGCGGTGTTCCGGAATTTTCCAGGATTCGTTCGATTGAAAGACTTTCAAGCATTCCCCGGGCAACCCTTGCCACGCCCTCACAGATCACCACATCAAAGCGGCACTGATCGGTACCTGCCTCAGCCAGGAGATCCGCGATGCCTCCGTCCCGGGCGATGGGAATACTGAATCGCTCGTAGCCTTCTTTTCGCCCTCGCGCCTCCAGTCCAAGGCGCCCCGACTCGACGTCGTAGAAATGCCAGGTAATTACCCACGCCTCAGGCAAAACGGACTTACAACGTTCCAGTTGTCGCATTATTGACAGTCGCGGGTCCTGCGCTTCCTCAGTGGATGTGCGCCCAACCCAAGCAACTCTTACTGCGCCCCTCAGCGAAAGCGAGGGCGCGGCAAAAGGAGACACTGCAAGATCCGAGAGTTCGGATCGATTAAATGGCACCAACTACTCCGGTTTCTCACTCTGTCGGCCTCGGATGGACGGGATACGGACAGCTCTGGCTTTTCTCATCATTCCGGTGCGTGACACCTTTAGTAGGGTAATCTTGCTGGTGAGCTTGCGCCCACAAGAGCAGTTCATGAATCGTGCTGGCCAACTGGTGACGCAGCCGCGTGCCTTCGACCCCTTCGATGCGGGTTACGCAGAGGATTACCTTTCGATTCGGCAATGAGCACGCTCCCCTACTCTGTACCTTCGATGCCGTTAGTAGCCTTCCCGGCGCGATGCAGAATCAAGCAGCATACTCAGTAACCCTTTAGAGTGAGAACTATCAACTATAGGGACTGGAGCGATGATTCCGTAGTAGGTCTTAATACCCGATGGTTGAAGGGTGACTGAAACGCGGTCAGTGCCATCCTGCGATGCTGGGGCGAGAATTCGATGACCTCACTTCTCCTGAGCTCGCGGAGAAAACTGCAGAGCGAAATGCGCAGTTATCGATCTTTGTCACTTGCTGGCTGTCGGCCGCGGCGAAGGATGGCGCGTGCGGATGAACTCGGCGGCGGCCACGGGCGGTCCCGTCGTCGGGCAGGACGCGGCACGGCGCCGACGGCGCGGTGGCCCAGATGCAGTGAACCCGCAACGCAGCCTTGCCATCCCGCCCCGGCAAACAGGTTAACGAGCTCGTACTTGGCCACGATCCCTCGCTCCAGACCGACCCAATTCGTGCCTGTGACAAAGGTAGTTGACGCAAGCTGGCAAGGTCCGCCTGGGTGAAGTGTCGGTGCCTCGTGGGAGGCTGCGCTCCTGATCGGTGAAGTGCCTAACGTTCCAGTAGGTCAGGAGTACGCCACGCGTCGTCTCGCCCACGAAGCAGGCGTGCACCGGCTGTTGCAAGCCGGCATCTGCGGAACCAAGAAGAAGGGGGCCGAGTCCATCGTCGTGTCCGGCGGCTACAAGGACGACGAGGACTACGGCAGCGTCATCATCTACACCGGCCACGGGGGCCAGGACAGCGCCAAGAAGCAGGTCAGCCACCAGACTTTGGACGACTCCGGCAACGCAGCCCTGGTCACCAGCTACCTCGAAGGCCTACCCGTCCGCGTGATCCGTGGCAAGCACGATTCCCCGTACGCCCCTGCATCTGGATACCGCTACGACGGCTTGTACCGCGTCACCAACCACGGCAGAAAACTCGGTATCGATGGCTTCCTCATCTGGCAGTTCCGGCTGGAGGTCTATGACGGAGCCCCGACGCCGCAGGTAGCCCGACAGCAGGAGCTCCGAGTAACGCCTCCTGCACCGGCAGACTCGGGTGCCGCCGCTGTCCGCGGCAACAAAGCGTCCGAGCGCGTTACCTCGACAGTCCAACGGATCGTGCGTAGCAACGCCGTGAAGCGCCAGGTGAAGGATTGGCAGGACAACCGCTGCCAGATCTGCGACCTCCGCATCGAGGTCCCTGGAGGCAGCTACAGCGAGGGCGCGCACATACAGGCCCTCGGTTCGCCGTACAACGGCCCGTACACCCCTAGCAACGTTCTCTGCCTATGCCCGAACTGCCACGTGATGCTCGACGCCGGAGCCATCGTCTTGGGGGATGACCTCGCGGTGATCCGTGGCGGCGAGGTGGTCGGCACCCTGCGGACGCATCCCCGGCATGCCATCGACCTGGAATGTGTGCGGCAGCACCGCGAACGGTGGCGTCGGTAGCACCAATCCCTTCGTAGACGCGCCGGTGGCGTTGACGGGTTCCGTCAACGCCACCGAGAGTGCTCCGCTACAGAGCCGGTCGGAGGAACAGGGAGGCCGGCAGACCCGCCGGGGGCTCCGGACCGCTCGACTGCATCAGCAGGTAGCCCCCGAGCGAACCCAGGATGCTGACGAAGTAGGCCTCCAAGTTGAGCGGGACCCACACGTCGAGCAGTGCGAAGGCCATCGCGATGAGGACCAGACCTCCCACGACCTCCTCCACCGGCGTGGGCGCTCCGCCGGCGTCGTTCTCTACCGTCGCCAGCCCTCCGTGGTTGTCGGGCGGGGGACGATTGTTGTCTACTGACATAGCAACCCCTTGGTTGCTCAGGGTGGGGCTGCGTTCCAGTTTTGCGGACTCGTGACGTGGCCCCACCAGCGGATTTTCCTTCTGGCCGTGCCGGCGAGGGCGCGGCCATGCTTGTGGGGCCTTACTCGATGGCGGTCTTCCGCGGACGGCCGCGTCGTCCTGAGGAACGCAGGCCAAGGTGCACGAGCGTCGCCGCGAAGTTCATCTCTTTGAACGCGGGGGTGCGGGCGAGCCTGCGGATCACGGTCTCGGTGGCAGCTTCGTAGTTCGTCCGGGCACCGCCGGCCGTCGTGGGCGTCCAGGTGACGTCGCCGTTCTGTGCGATCACCTTCTCGAAGCGCACAAGCGTTCCATCGAAGAGCAGGTGCTGCATCTGCTCGCTGCCGTCAATTTTCCGGAGCTTCCCCTCGGAGCGCCCCCAGGGAAGCTCCGCCAGAGCGTCGACCACGCGCCGGAGAGGGATGTTGCAGAAGCGCGCGGCTCCGAGCGCGCCTCCGATTACGTAGAGACCAGCCGGCGATCCGTGCAGATACTCGGCGCGGAACTGCTTGGGGGACTTTCCGGAGCCGTCGGAGGAGCGGCGAAGATCCTTCCACCCCGGAATACGGTCGTACGCGTAGTCGAGGATCTCGACCGTCTCCTCGATGACCTTCTCAAGCTGGTCGTTGAGGTTACCGGTGGGGCCGGCCAGCTCTTCCAAGGCCTTGCGCACGTTGTTCTCGCGCGCGTCAGGGGTTCGGTCCCTGAAACCGATGAGCGTGGCCGTCGCGAATCCCCGCATGTGAGCCGTCGAGTAGAGAGCCTGCTCGCGGGCGGCGCTCCGCAGGTAGACCAGCCTTTCGGGCTCATCGACGAGCAGGCGGGCACGGCGTCCGACCTGAGTGCCGAATCGGTTCGCGTACGAGCTCTGATCGAGAGCGGTCATCAGGGCTGGTGAGATGGGCTTCGTCTGGCCGGCGATCACGAACATCCGTGTGACTTCGTCTCGGTCGCTCTGGACGAGTACCTGGATGGGGGCGGCACTGGCGCTGAAGATCTTCTGCTTCTTCAGCTCGTTTCCGAACGTCGCGCCCTTCACCTTGTCCCAGACCCGAGACAGAGCCTCCAGCGTGTGCTGCCCGTTCTCGATGTGCATCGGGGTGCCCTGGTAGAGCGTGAACATCCCGAACTCCACGCCAGGGGAGACGGTGTTGTAACTCTCCCAGTCGAAGGTGGGCACGCCGTCGGCGTCCTCCGGGACGGCAAGCTGGATCTGCTGGATCGGCGTATCCGGGCGGTCGTAGAGCCCGTTGGCGATCCGCTCTACGTGCTTTGGATCCAGCGGACGGTTGCCGTACTCCTCGTCATCCAGGTCGAAGTCCTTGCGGACGATCACGCCGGACTCGGTACGGGCCCGCAGTTCGACGAGGGCCGGCAGAGGATGCACGAAGTTGAAGGAGGGCATCTCGCCGATCATGGTCTTGAACGCGGGCGTCTTGAAGGAAACCGGGCGCATGTTCATGCGCGCGGCCATAGCCTGAAGATCCGGTTCGGACGCCATCGCGGGCCCCTCCCACCTTTTTCGCCTGGCGATTTTTTCTTCCTCCGCCACGCGCCTAGTAGAGCGTAATCACACGGCGGGAGTTTTCGCAAACTAGGCCGCGTAGTAGGGCCCGTGGAGCTATATCGCGCTGTTCGGTAGCAGTGGTGACCAACCGCGACCGCCCGTGGTCGCCTCCAGTCGCCGGACGGCCGAGCCTCACCGGTTCGGGACAAGGTGACCGAGTGGATGGGGGGTTGGGGCGGTCTCCGATGTGGCCTCAGTGCCGGCCTGGCGGCGAGGAGTCCGCTGCGGTCGGTCGGAGTCTGTTCGGTGGACGCCGGTGGATACCTACGATCCAAGATCGGATAACGTAGTGGGTGTGTTTCGGTCCTAGTTCTCCAGCTAGCCGTCAGCCACGACGAAAGTTGGCGGGCAGTGTCAGACGCGGCGATCCCACGCACCCGTGCCATACCTCCGTGGAGAAATCCTGGAGATGATCTTGCGATAGCGGCCCTGTGGCGCCACCGGAGACCGACACATCCCGACGGCCTGGCCTGCATCTTTGGCTTGAGTTCCAGGTCGGCGGTCTTCCAGGGCCTAATTCGGGACGAAGAGGTCGTGGGTTCAAATCCCGCCACCCCGACAGCCGAAACACCAGGTCAGGGGCCTGATCCAGTAAATGGATCAGGCCCCTGACCGGTTTCTGGAGATCGCTCGGGTCAAGTCGCGTCGTAGGTGTGCGTGTGCTGTTCTGGAAGCAGCCGCGGGAGGCAACACCGATGCGTCGCAGCTGGGCTACTGCGTTCGTACCCTCTCGGTCGCCCGCCCCGACCGGAGTGGGCGGGAGGTTGCTGCCCGCGCGGGATCTCGCGGTCGGCTGGGTCCTCGTCGTGCTGGTCGCGGTGCCCGCCTGGGTGCTGACCGTCGGGCAGGCCCGGGACATGGGGGTCGAACCCGGCACCATGGGGATGGCGCTGCCCCTGTTCCTGCTGCTCTGGGTGACGATGATGGCGGCCATGATGCTGCCGTCCATGGCGCCGGTGGCCCTCACCTGGGTGCGAGGTATCGGACGGCAGTCCTCCGGCTGGACCCGGGCCGCTCGCACCATCGAGTTCGTGGGCGGATATCTGCTGGTGTGGACGGCCTTCGGACTGCTCGCCTACGGGGCTCTCGCCGTCACCGGCGGCCTGGTGGACGACCATCCGACAGCCGGACGCTGGATCGGCTCGATCGCCTTCCTGCTCGCGGGCCTGTACCAACTCGGCCCTCTCAAGCACGTCTGCCTGCGGCACTGCCGCGACCCGATGAGCCATCTGGTGCGCTACGCCGGGTTCCGGCGGCCGGCCCGCGACCTGCGGGTGGGCGTCCACCACGGCGCCTACTGTGTCGGCTGCTGCGTCGGGCTGATGGTCGTCCTCGTTCCGCTCGGCGTGATGAACGTGGCGGCGATGGCCGGACTGGCCTTGGTGATCTTCGTGGAGAAGCTGTGGTCCCGGGGCATGCTCCTCACCGGCGTCGTGGGCGTCGCCTTCCTCGTCCTTGCCCTGCTCGCACCGTTTCAGGACTGGCTGCTGCCGGGGCTGCAGGGTTCGATGCCGCCGTCCATGGACGGCATGTGATCGCCGCACGTACGGCGATTGCCCATGTGGATCGGTTTCCCCGCCCGGGACGTGGGGTGCAAGCTGGAGGTGAGGCCACCCTCCCGATCCCGGGAGCGGGCTCGGGATACGCGGTCTCGCCACTCCGAGTGAGCTCCTTCGGGCTCGGCAGGAGGGAAGCGAGATGACAGAACAGGCCACCACCAGTACGCGCTGGCACCTTGCCGGCGACTGGTTCGATGTGTGCAAGTGCGCCATACCCTGCCCCTGCACGTTCGCGCAGCCCCCGACCTACGGTGACTGCGAAGGCGTACTGGTCTGGCACATCCGGGAAGGCAACTTCGGCGACGTACGGCTCGACGATCTCAACGTCCTGATGCTCGGCTCCTTCGAGGGCAACCCGTGGGCCGGCACGCATACCGATCCGTACGCCGCGGTCTTCCTCGACGAACGCGCCGACGACCGGCAGCGGGCCGCACTCGGGGCTGTCTTCGGCGGTGAGGCGGGCGGTTGGCCGGCACAGTTCGGGGAGATGTTCCACCCCGAGATGCGTGGCATGGACATCGTCCCCATCCACGTGGAGGTCGACGAGGACCTTGCCACCTGGCGGGCCGAGATCCCGGGCCGTGTCACGGCGAGCGCCGAGGCTCTCACCGGCCCGACCACCCCGAACGGCGCTCGCGTCCAGGTCCACAATGCCCCGGGCGCCGAGGTGGGGCCGGGCCAGGTCGCCACATGGGGCCGGGCCACCGTCGACCGCGCCGACGCGTTCGGCTTCTCCTGGGAGCGCTCCGGCAAGTCGAGCAAGTACTTCCCATTCGACTGGACCGGCCCTGAGTGAGGAGCGCCGTTCGTCAGATCACCGCTCCCGTCACGATGCCCAGCAGTGTGAGCGCGCAGAAGGCCGTGCCCCAGGCCAGGGCGTGGCGTATGCAGCGGTATTTGGTCCAGGCGATCCGGGAGAGGATCGCCAGTTGGCTGAGGTCCCGGGACATGAGGTCGGTGTGGTGGATTCTTCGGTGCAGGTGTGTAGGTGAGAGGGGCAGCCTCGCGTCGCCGAAGTAGTGGAGGCGGGTGCGGCTGGGGGTGCCGAGGCGTGGGGTCACGGCCAGGCCGAGGAGCGCGAGGGCCGGTACGCAGGCGGCGCAGCCCGTCCAGAGGAGGAGTTGCGGGACGACCGCGTAGTGCCGCGGGGCGATGAGGCCGCTGCCGATCGCTCCGAGCAGGGCGGTCAGGGCGGCGCCCAGGGACGCCAGCATGAGGCCGGCCTTGTTGTCGGCTCGCGTGAGTTCCTCACGGGCCTCGGACAGAAGGACCCTGGCCAGTTCCGGATCGGGGTTCGGGGTGGGGCCGTCGTCGGGGGCGGCTGGCATGTCTTCCCTACCTTCCGTGGAGTCGGGGGCAGGGGCCGCCCCGGTGTGCCCGAGGCGGCCGTCGGCCGGGTGGTCAGACCGTCGATGAGCGGCGGATCTCGTCCTCCAGTGCGTTCACCGCCTGGCGGACGCGAATGTTCATTGCTGCCGTGTGTTCGCGGAACGCCGCCTCCGACTCGGCGCGGTGGCGGCGGACCTCCTGTTCGATGGCGTCCTGGGCGATCTCGATGTCGGCCATGGCGCGGCGTTCGGCGAGGCGGACCTGCTCGCCGTGGGTCTTGACGGCGCTGTTGCTCTCGCTGGTGAGCATGCGGTCGTACGCGGTCTCGCCGCTCAGGTACTTCACCAGCACGGGGAGCACGTCGAGGAGGACGAACAGCAGGCGGACCAGCCAGATGCCCGTGAACAGGACCGCGTTCCCGGATGCGAGATCGTCCAGCGCCCGGATGCGTTCCAGGACGCCGATCTCCCTCTGCTTGGCGCGCTCGTCGTCCAGCCGCTGCTCGATGCCGTCGGCCCGGTCCTTGAGGAACGTGCCGCGTGACGAGGTCAGTTGGGCCTCGATCCGCGAGATGCGGCCGTTCATGTCGGCCAGCCGCTTCTCGTTCTCGCTGGTGCGGTGCGTGGTCCGGTAGTCCTGTGCCTTGGCGCGTAGTCGTAGGCATTCCGACGTGCGCTGGTACAGGCCGGTGGCGGCTATGCGGACCAGCCGGCGGCACTCGTCCCGTACCTCGGAGTCGATGGCCTCCAGCCTGGTGGTGTCCCGGTCCACGCGCTCCTGCAAGGTGGCGGCGTCCGAGCGCAGGGCGGTCAGTTCCTCGCCCTGTTCGCCCGGCGACGCGCCGAAGGAGAGGACGTACGTCCGGTCGCAGCCCTTCGGGGTGGGGGTCCGTGTCGTGGACGGTACGGGATTGCAGCGGACCAGGTTGGTGCGCAACTGGTCGATGACGTCGGTGCGTTCGTCCCTCACGTGCTGCTCGATGGCCGTCTGGAAGATGCGCAGCACCAGCGGCTCGGCGATCACCGTGCCGAGCAGCAGGGCGATCAGCAGACGGGTGAGGAGGGGGCCGACACGTCGCCGCGCGTTCGGCTGGGGGGTCACCAGCCAGCGGTCGAGGTTGAGCACGAACAGCATCCAGATGACCGTCGGCACCAGGGCCCAGAAGGAGATCCTGCCGAGCGCCTCGGTCGCGAAGTTCCACATGGAGAACGCCGCGATCACGGAGGTGCCGAGCACCACCCCGCCGAGGGCCGTGTACTTGCTCCGCTCGTACCTGACCTTGTCCAGCAGCGCCTCGTCGATGCCGGTCAGGGCACGCAGACGTCGGGCGGCGTCGAGGCCAGGAGGGCGAGCCGTGCGAGAGGCAGGCCCGTGGGCGGGGCCCTCCTCATCGTGGGTGTGGAAGTCAGTCAACGAGATCGTCCTCGTCCTTGACGAAGCCGCCCTGCGGGTCGCGTGAGCCGGGGCGTGCACCGCCCGACTCGACCATGCGGGTCGTGTTGGCCGCGGCTCCGATGCCGGGCGCGGGCTGGCCGCCCGTCTCCCGCAGGACCTGTTCGAGGACCTGGTGGTAGTCGACGTACTCGCTGCCGCCCATCTGCCTCAGGAGCGTGAGCAGCATCTCGCGGCGCATCTGCGATTCCGATGTCTCCAGGGCCTGCGCATGGGCCTGGTCCGATGTCTCGGCCTTGTGGCGGCGTGCCGACTCCTCCTCGTTGATGCGGTGGATGCGGGCCGCCGCCTCGGTGACGTCGATCTCCTTGCGGGCGATGCCGAAGGCGTCGACGTGGTCGGATCCCTGGGAGAGGAGTTCCGCGATGCGCAGCGCGTCCTGGGTCTCGAAGTCGCGCTGGCCCCGCTGGAGTTCCCAGGAGCGCCGTTCGTCGCGCAGCTTCTGCTCCCAGTTCCGCAGGTCGTCCGAGGCGTGCACCTCGGCGCTGACGAACTCGACGCTCATGCCGGCGACACGCGGCGGCACGATCGCGCTGTAGGCGGTCATCCGGTGGCCGGCCTCGGTGCGTACCGCGTTGATCTCCTCCACGCGGTGTCCGGCGCTCACCCTCGGCAGGTCGCTGTCGCCCATCAGATAGGCGCGCAGCGGAACGGTGACGTCGATGATGCCCTGCCGGGCGATGACGGTCGGGTCGGTCACCTGGCAGGTGAAGGACGCCCGCAGGGTGAAGTTGTCCGCCTCGCTCACGGACGGCAGCGGGCGGTCCACGTCGACCAGGCGGGCCCGGGTGTCGACCAGGCTGACCGAGGAGGCGTCGAGCACGTCGGGGTGGGACGGGTCGAACACCATGCCCTCGGGGAAGGTGCGGTAGTTACCGCCGACTCTGAAGACGTAGACCGCGCCGGGCGGCAGTTCCGGTACGTCCTCGCGGCGACGGCGCCGGGACCACCAGGTGCCCTGGACCGTGGCCAGGATGTGCTCGGCTATGACGGGGTAGTTCACTTGTTTCGGCCTCCTTGAGCGGCAGAAAAGGGGAGGGGAAGGGTGTGGTCGAGCGCCGGTTCACCGGCCGCGCAGCGATCCCAGGAGCACCTGCGCCAGCCTGCGGGTGCCGGGGATGGCGTAGTCGGGGTGCTTCAGGGCGATGGAGAGGTGGTGGCACAGCGCGTCCCACTGCCGCCGGCTCATCGCCTCGCGCATGGCGTCGCCGAGTTCGCCCACGGCGCCGGTGACGGACGGGTCGTCGCGCAGCTGCACCAGCGTCCGGCACAGCGCGGTGACGGCCCGGCCGCGGTTGCTGCTGTGCAGGACGTCCGCCCACAGTGAGCCGAGATGGCGGGCACTGCCGGGGACCGTGCGCAGCAGTGCCGCGGTGACGGGCTCGGGGGTCTCCAGCCGGGTGGCTTCCAGGAGTTGGACGGTGGTGCGCAGCGCGATCGACCGCTCCCGGGATCCGGGCGCCGCGCCCGCGATCACGGTCCGTACGAAGCGGAGGGTGAACAGGACGCGTTCGGGGTCCCGTTCGGCGGTCTGCAGCAGCAGGACCAGCGCACGCCGGGCCGAGAACGCGATGCGCTCGCCCCGCTGGGTCAGGAACGACAGCAGGTTGAGCGCCTGCAGACGGTAGAGCGAGCCCAGGCGGCCGGTCAGCGCCATGGCGGCCGTCACCGCCCGCCCGGGACCGCTGTTGTCCACCCAGCCGAGGACGATGTTGTAGGCCTGCGGGGCGAGATGCTCGGCGTCGCACATGAACCCGAGCGTCAGCGCGGCGGTCACCCGCTGGCTGGTGATGCCCTCGGACCACACCTTCAGCAGATACTCGTCGACCTCGACCAGCGCGTACCGCGCTAGGAGCGCGACGCCCCGGGCCACCTCCGTCCTGGTCTCCAGGTCGCCCGTCAGGGCCAGCTCGCTCAGCCACTGGCGCAGCGGATACCAGAGGCCGTAGCCGTACAGGGCGTGCAGTTCCGCGACGACGAGTTCGCGGACGCGCGGCGAGGTGAAGACCAGGCGCCGCTCGCTGCGGCCGGCGTCGCGGCTCGGAGCGGGCCGGTACTCGGTCGTCACGAGCTCCACGGCCCGCTCTCTCCACCGGGCGCGGGACTGGTCGGCCACGGTGCCGGGCAGCGGCGTCCCGGCCGAGCCGTCCGGTTCCGCGACCGGTGTCTCGCCGCTCTGCTCCCAGTTGCGTACATACGCGGCGAGGGAGGCGCACTCCTTCTCCAGCGTGCGCTCCGGGATGCCCTCCAGGAAGACCAGGGCCGCGAGGGCGAGCAGGTCGTCCGCGGAGGGCTGCTTGCGGAACCACTCCTGGACCCGCTCCCGGTGCCGGTCGCGCAGGGTGTCCAGCGCCGCCTCCGCGCCCTGCCCGGACAGGGCCACGGCCGCGGCGACGACATCCGCAGGGCGCCGCTGCTCGCCCACCCGCTCCAGCAGCTCCTTCTCGGTGTCCGGCGGGAGAGCGGCGTACGGCAGCTTCCCCATGCAGTGCTCGAACAGCTCCACGGGGTCCGGGGCCTGCCACGGCACACAGTGGTCCCGCAGTGCCAGCCGCCGGCGGGTGGTGTCGCCCGCGGTGATCACCAGATACGACCCTTTGCGGCGGAGTTCCTCGCTCAGCCGCCGGACGTCGTACGCCTGGACTGCCTCGACATGCAGCTCACCGGCGTAGTCGAGGATGACGTACCCCTGCCCCGGCTTGAGGTCGCGTGAAGCGGCCAGCTCGGCGAGGGCGTTGGCGGGTGACAGGCTGCGCAGCTCGGCCTCCTCGCCCAGGATCTTCCTGAGCAGGGCGAGGGAGCCCGCGCCCCGGCCGCAGTTGTCCTGGCCGGTGAGCACCACGAGGGCGTCCTCGCGCAGCTTGCCGAGCGCCTCGTCGAAGCGGGGCCGCGGCGGGACGTAGAACCGCAGGGCGCGGTCCGTCTCGGCGGGCTCGATGGTGCCGGGGGCGAGTCCGGGCGAGGAGGCGGCGCCGAAGCCGAAGGCCGCTCCGGAGGCGTCGACGACTCCGTAGAAGTTGTTGTTGACGAGCTGGTGGACGCGGCTCAGATCGTCATAGCCCCGGTCGTCCTCCTCCCGTTCGTCCTGTTCCTTGCGCCGCTCGGCGGCCTCGTCCGGTCCGGGGTCCGGGTCGAGGGCGTCGTCGTCCCCGGCCTCCGGCGTACCGTCGGCGTCGTCCGGGGCGGGGGGCGCGACATGCTCCTCGGGAGGGGAGTCGGCCAGGTCCGGAGTGTCAGTCACCGGAGCTCCCGAAGCCGAAGACGGCACCCCGGGCGTCCACGGGTCCCGCGACGTTGGTGACGTTGATCCGGTCGGCCTGGTACGCGTTGCTGATCCCCCTCCCGCCGGTGTCCCCGCCCGCGGCGGCCGGCTCGGGCCGGTCCGCCGCGGGCTCCCCCGACGCCGGGGCCGCGGGCTTCCCCAGGTCCGCGGTCCCGGGCTCATATGAGGCGGTGGCCGGTGCGCCGAGCGCGGGCACGCGCAGCCAGGCCGTGGCCTCGTACTCCTTCACCTGGACGGTGACGTGGGTGAAGTCCTCGGTGGTAAGGGTCGTGTGACCGCCCGCCACCGTGGACCGGAACACGTCGTCGGACAGCAGCAGCGCCAGGTCGGCATCCGGACACGCGGCCAGGGCGTCGTAGAGCGGACGCGCGTTCAGCAGACGTGCCGTGGCCACCACAGCCGTGCCGGCGAAGCCGTTGTCGGCCAGCTCCACCAGTCCCTGGTGGATGACGGCCCGCAGCCGCATCCGGGCCGCCGGAACCCGCTGGGAGTTGTATTCGCGCAGCTCGGCGACGAGATGGCGGACATAGTCGTCGACCAGGCGCGGCTCGGTGCCGTCCAGGGGGCGCACCGCGAGCTGCTCGTCGCCCTTGCGCTGGATCTGCCACTGCGCGCGGTCCAGGCCGGCGCCTCTGGCGGCTCGGTCGAGGAGCCTCGGCAGGTCGTGCTGGGTCTCGGACTGCCTACGGTCGTTCTTGCCGCCGTAGGCCTGTGCGTCCACGGCTATGCATATGCAGGGATGGAACCCGGCCCACTCAACCACCCGATCATTCCTCTCTGGGCAGGCCATGGGCAGACATTGCCCACGAAGCGCGTGCCCGAGAGGCTAGGAGAGAGCGGGTGAGGTGATCCCGTATCAATACGGGTTGTCGGCAACGACTTTGGCGAATTCAAGCAGTTTCGGAACGTCACAGATGGTTATGGTGCGGTAGCGCCGTTCCACCAGCCCCATGGTCGTCAGGGTGGCCAGATTCTTTTCGGCCGTGTTGAGGGCCAGGCCGGCCAGCGACGCGAGTTCCTTCTGGGTGAGCGTCACACCGAGGTCGCAGCGCTTGCCGTCGCCGTCCGGGAGGGGCTGGGCGTAGGCCTGGCTGAGCTCGGCCAGGACCCGGGCCAGCCGGGTCAGCGAGTCGTAGGCCCGGAAGTCGATCCGGCGCCGGTTGGCCCAGCGCAGCCGGGCGCTCAGCATGTGCAGGATGGCCCGCATCGCGTCCGGGTGGCGGGTGAGGAAGGCCTCCAGGGCCCGCACCTGGATGATCCGGGCCGTCACATCACTGCACGCGAGAACCGTGCCGGACCTGGGGCGCTCCTCGAAGGCCGCCATCTCGCCGACCAGGTCACCCGCTATCCGGACGGCGAGCAGCATGTCGTAGCCGCTCTCCGCGCTGGCGACCACCTTCACGACACCACTGGTGATCAGCAGGACGTGCCGGCTCTCGTCGCCCTGTTGCAGCAGCGCCCGGTGCGGCGGATAGGTGATCGGGGTGCCCTGCCCCAGGAGTTCGTCACGTGTCGCATGACGCAACCGGCCGAGAAAGGTGGACGGCGGCCACACGTGATTCACCAGCACCCCCGACGATGTCGTTCCGTGGCGCGGCGCGCCGTTCGAAAAACGCCTGACCATGCTGCCGTCGAGCGGTGTCCCGGCACATGGAGAGGACGGCATGTGGCCTGTTCTCTCGCCTGGCAGCCGGAATTGACCGAACGGGCGTCCTTTACAGGAACTACTGAGGTGATCCGGGACCAACGAGGCGAGTCCGGCGGCAGCGGCGACTCCCGTACAACTACTCGCGTACAACTTCTCCCCCACCACACGAGTCTCAGGGCATGAACTCGTCACCCGTACGGCTCCGGCTGCCCCAGGCGGCGGCCGGTGTCGTCCTGCTTCGATACGGACTCGTATGCGCACACGTGCCGCCGCTGCCGCCGGAACGGCGACCGCTGCCCTGCTGCTGACCCTCGTCGGCTCCCCGTCCGCCCACGCGGAGGCCGCACCGGTCATCACCAAGGTCGTCGTCAACAAGGGCAGGAACATCGTGGTCGGCCCCACCGCGGTCACCAGTTTCAGTGCTCAGATCACCGCCAAGTACACGGGCGGCGTCTCCACCGCGTCGGTCAACCTGTGGCACGGCGCGAGCTACGCCGACGCCGACCGGTACCTGTCGTACGACGTCCCGCGGTGCACCACCAGCGGCACCACGACCACCTGCTCGATGAACTTCCAGGTGAAGGCCGACACCCGCGACATGACCAACGTGGTCTCCAACGCGCAGGCCGGCTCCTGGCACATCGCCGCCTGGGCCTACGGCAGGGACCGGACGCACACCGCGGCCTACGACTACGCCCGCACCAAGGTGCAGCGCGCCTCGAAGCTCACCGTGAACGCCTCGCCCGAGCCCGTGAAGAAGGGCAGGAAGATCACGGTCACCGGGGCGCTCACCCGCGCGAACTGGGACAGCCACAAGTGGGCCGGTTACAGCGGCCAGAGCGTCAAACTCCAGTACCGGCCCAAGAACTCGACCACCTACACCACGCTCAAGACCCTCACCACCAGCAGCACCGGCGGACTGAGCGGCACCGTGACGGCCACCGCCGACGGCTACTACCGCTTCACGTTCGCCGGCACCTCCACCACTCCCGCGGCCACACCCGCCGGCGACTACGTCGACGTGACCTGATCCGGACCGCCGGGCCGCCATGCGAAGGCCCGGCGGAAGGCGCGCTGTACGGGAGGGGTGCACAGCGCCGTCATGAGGGCGGCGGCGATCAGTGTGACCGCGAGGACGCCGGCCGGCCGCCGGAGCCAGTCGGCGTCGTACCAGTCGGCGTACTCGGCCCACTGGGCGATGAACCCGTGCAGCAGATAGCCGTACAGGGTGCCCGCGCCCAGGACCGTGCAGCGCATGCGGCGGCGCGGGACCCAGGCGAGGAAGCAGGCGGCCAGGGTGACCGAGCAGCCGAAGGTGGCGAGCGTCATGACGGGGCCGGACCAGGCGGGCGCGCCGAGGGAGGTCGCGCTGTCGTTGTGGAAGAACCAGGCGTAGTTCATCCTCGGGACCGCCCAGTACGCCAGCAGCAGCGCACACGCGAAGACCGGTACGGCCAGCAGGCGGGCCTCCCGGCGGTGCAGCGGTCGCAGCTGCTCGCGCCTCAGACACAGGCCCAGCACGAAGTACGGCAGGAACTGCGCGACGCGCTGGAGGTCGAGGTCGTCCCCGATGGACGGGGAGAGGCTCGCCGCGGCGGCGATGGTGAGGGCGAGCGGCAGGGGGCTCCGCAGCGACTCCCAGATCGGGGTCGTCAGGCGCCAGACGAACAGGGCCGCCAGGAACCAGGTCAGATACAGCGGGTCGAGGAGGGTGATCGGGCGGTCGGGGTCGTCGCTGGTCCAGCGGGTGAAGACGGTGTACGCCGTCTCGAACACGACGTACGGCATCGCCAGCCCGGTCAGGAGGCGGCCGAGGCTTCTCGGGGTCGGCTCGAAGCCGCGGGACAGATGGCCCGAGACCACGGCGAACACCGGCATGTGGAAGGCGTAGACGAAGGTGTAGAGCGCGGTGACGGTTCTGCTGCCCTCGCGCAGCGGTTCCCAGGCGTGGCCGACCGCGACCAGCACGATCGCCAGGTACTTGGCGTTGTCCAGAAAGGGGTCCCGGGACGGGGCCGGCGGCAGTTGCTCCCGCCGTTGCTCCGGTACGGCAGGGGCGGGAGGTGCCGGTGTGGCGTCTGCGCGGAACATTGCCCGCACCCTAATCACACCGGCGAGCCCTCACTCAAGCCCATGATCCGGCCACCCGGCCGGCCTGGAGGTGGTCGGGATCGCACAGCTGGTAGAGCACCGGGCGCCGCACGGCCATGGGGAGGAGGGCGAGGAGTGAGCCCACACCTGGTAGCTTCTACAGTGCTGTAGAAGCTACCGACCGTATGGAGTTCTCATGGCCCTGTGGGACCGCATCAAGGAGTCCGCATCGACGATGCAGACCCAGCTGGTGGCAAGGAAGAACGACCTCAAGAGCGGCGCCTTCCGTGACGCGAGCATGGCCATGTGCGCGCTCGTCGCCGCCGCGGACGGCACCGTCGACCCCTCCGAGCGGCAGCGCGTGGCCCAACTGATCGCCACCAACGAGGTGCTGCAGAACTTCCCCGCCGACGATCTGCGCCGCCGTTTCGAGGAGAACCTCGACCGGCTCACCACCGACTTCGACTTCGGCAAGGTGAGCGTGATGCAGGAGGTCGCCAAGGCGAAGAAGAAGCCCGCCGAGGCACGTGCCGTCATCCAGATCGGCATCGTCATCGGCGGCGCCGACGGCGACTTCGACAAGGACGAGCAGGCCATCGTCCGCGAGGCGTGCTACGCGCTCGGCCTGCCGCCGCACGAGTTCGACCTCTGAGGACTTGGCGGACGGACGGCCGCGCGCCGTCCGTCCGCCGTCACCAGCCCGCTCACCAGGGCGTCGCCGCATGCAGGATCAGGACCATCGTCACCGCCGCGTTCGCGGACGACATCGCCGATACGGCCGTCCCGGCGGCCGCGCACCACGCCGCCAGCCCCACCGCGGTGAACAACGACGGCCAGCGCCGCACCACCGGAGCCGGTCCGAGCAGCGCGGCCACCCGGCGCGGGACCGGGCCCGGCGCCGCGAAGCCGGCGAGGGTCGCGACCGGGGCACCCCGGGAGACCAGTGCCGCCCTGCCGATCGCGCGGGCGACCGTGCGGCGGCTGCCGACCGCCTGGGCGGCCTCCTCGTCGGCCCAGCGTTCCGCCGTGTACGACACCGCCGTACGCAATGGACGCAGGAACGGGTTGGCGCGCGCTGCCAGTTGGACGGCGAGCAGGAAACGGTGGTGGCGGGCGGCGAGATGGGCCCGCTCGTGGGCGAACAGGGCCCGGCGTTCGGCGGGTTGGAGGTGGTCCAGCAGGCCGGTCGTCACCACGACCCGGTCGCGGCGGCCGCCGGGCAGCGCGTAGGCGTACGGCAGCGTGTCGGGGAGTACGGCCACCCCGGTCTCCGGCAGCCCGGCCAGCGCCCGGTGGGCCCGGCGGCGTACCCGGGCGTGCCGCCACAGGGTGCGGGCGCAGGCCACGACCACCGCGCACAGCGCCGGGATCGCCGCCTTGCCCACGACCTCGTCGAACGGCACCGCCGCCCTGACCTCGGGGTCCGACCAGCCGTCGGGCAGCGGGTTGCCGGGGAGCTGGGCGGTGCCCACGACCATCACCAGGGCCAGGCAGACCGTGCTGCACAGCGCCATCACGGCGGCGACGGCGGTGAGCAGCCGGGTCGCGGTGCGGGGATGCAGATGCTGTTCGGCGAGGCGGGCGATCGGCCAGGCCGTGAGTGGCAGGACGAGCGGCAGAAAGACGAAGACCCCCATGAGGCGTCAGTCTTCCCCTTCGCCCCGGGACTGACCCAGCAGCTCCCGCAGCAGCCGCTCGTCGTCCGGCCCGAGTCCCGTGACGAAGCTGGCCAGCACCGCCTCCCGGTCGCTCTCGGCGTCCAGCACCCGGCGCATCCGGTGCGCCGCGAGCCCCGCCTGATCCGAGGCCTGCGTCCAGGCGAAGGAGCGGCCGGCCCGCTCCCGGGTGACGGCGCCCTTGGCCAGCAGCCTGGTCAGGATGGTGATCACCGTCGTATAGGCGAGGTCCCCGCCGAGCCGTTCCTGCACCCAGCCCGCCGTCGCCGGACCCTCGGCCTCCCCCAGCGCGGACAGGACCAGGGCCTCCAGCTCGCCCTGCCCTCGGCGCCGCGAACCCTGCCGGTGATCCGCCATGCCCTGTCTCCCTTCCGCAGGCCTGCCCGTCATGCGCGATCCATCGAGCGATACATCGTAAGGAATGGGGGGCACCCTCCCCTTCTTCTACAGTGCTGTAGATTTCAGGAGTACGCCATCACCGCGCACAAAAGGAGTGCAACCGTGGGAGTTTCCCTGTCCAAGGGCGGCAATGTCTCACTCAGCAAGGAGGCGCCGGGTCTGACCGCCGTCCTGGTCGGCCTGGGCTGGGACGTGCGCACCACCACCGGCACCGACTACGACCTCGACGCCTCGGCGCTGCTGCTCGACGCCTCGGGCAAGGTCGCCTCCGACCGGCACTTCGTCTTCTACAACAACCTCACCAGCCCGGACGGTTCGGTCGAGCACACCGGCGACAACCTCACCGGTGAGGGCGAGGGCGACGACGAGGCGATCAAGGTGAACCTCGCGGCCGTACCGGCCGATGTCGACCGGATCGTCTTCCCGGTCTCCATCCATGACGCCGAGAACCGCGGGCAGAGCTTCGGGCAGGTGCGCAACGCGTTCATCCGGGTCGTCAACCAGGCCGGCGGCGCCGAGCTCGCCCGCTACGACCTGTCCGAGGACGCCTCGACGGAGACGGCGATGGTCTTCGGCGAGCTGTACCGCAACGGCGCCGAGTGGAAGTTCCGCGCGGTCGGCCAGGGCTACGCCTCGGGCCTCGCCGGGATCGCCGCCGACTTCGGCGTCAACGTCTGACCCGGCCCACCGCATACTGAGGCCCAGCACCCAGCTCACCAGGAGGACAGGACCCCATGTTCGGAATGAGCGAACTCGCGATCATCCTCATCGTCGTCATAGCCGTCCTCTGCGCGAAGAAGCTCCCCGAACTGGCCCGCTCGGCGGGCAAGTCGGCACGCATCCTCAAGGCCGAGTCCCGGGCGATGAAGGATCAGGACGACGGGGCGGCCGAGCCCCGGGTGATCCAGGGGGAGACCGTGACGCCGGGCACGGACGAGACGACGGGGCAGGGGCAGGGGCAGGGTACGCAGCGGCAGTGAGCGGCGGCCGGCGGGTGCAGGGGATCGCTCACCTCAGCCGCCCCTGGGACCGGCCGGCCCGCCGAAGCCACGCACGACCGGATACCGCTGCCGCGTCATGTCCGGCGAGCCGCCCTGGCGGCCCAGTTCCTCGTCCAGCGCCATCGCGGCGGTGACCAGCGCGAGGTGGGTGAACGCCTGGGGGAAGTTGCCGAGTTGCTCCCCCGAGGGGCCGATCTCCTCGGCGAACAGGCCGACATGGTTGGAGTAGGTGAGCATCTTGTCGAAGGCGTACCGGGCCTGGCCCAGCCGGTGGCTGCGGGCGAGGGCCTCCACATAGAAGAAGCTGCACAGGTTGAAGGTGCCCTCCGAGCCGCGCAGCCCGTCGGGGGAGGCCGCCGGGTCGTAGCGGTAGACCAGGCTGTCGCTGACCAGCTCGCTCTCCATCGCGTCGAGGGTGCTGAGCCAGTCCGGGTCGTGCGCGGAGACGAAGCCGACGCGCGGCATGAGCAGCAGCGAGGCGTCCAGGACGTCGGTGTCGAAGTGCTGGACGAACGCCTGGCGTTTGTCGTGCCAGCCGCGTTCGACGATCTGGCGGAATACCGCGTCCCGCGCCGCGGTCCAGCGCTCCAGGTCGGCCGGGCGGGAGGAGTAGAGGGCGGCGCGGATGCCGCGGTCGAACGCCACCCAGGTCATGAGGCGGCTGTAGGTGAAGTTCTCGCGCCCGCCCCTGGTCTCCCAGATGCCCTCGTCGGGCCGGTCCCAGTGGTCGCACAGCCAGTCCAGTACGCCGCTCAGCGCGTCCCAGCCGCGGAGCGCACCGACGTCATGGCCCACGATCAGGGCGTCGGCGGCCTCGCCGTAGATGTCGAGCTGGAGCTGCCCGGCGGCGGCGTTGCCGGCCCGGACCGGCCGTGAGCCCTGGTAGCCCTCCAGATGGTCGAGGATCTCCTCGTTGAGGTGGGGTTCGCCGTCGACCCGGTACATGATCTGCAAGGGGTCGCCGGAAGCGGTGCCGCCCGCCTCGATACGGTCCCGCAGCCAGTGGCGGAAGGCGTACGCCTCGGCCTGGAAACCCAGGTCGATCAGGGCCCGTACGGACAGGGCGGCGTCGCGGATCCAGGTGTAGCGGTAGTCCCAGTTGCGCTCGCCGCCGATCTGCTCGGGCAGGCCCATGGTGGCCGCGGCGACGGGTGCCCCGGTGGGGGCGTAGGTGAGCAGCTTCAGCGTGATCGCCGAGCGGTTCACCATGTCCTGCCAGCGGCCCCGGTAGGTGCACGAGCGCAGCCAGGACAGCCAGAACGAGCGGCAGCTCTCGAACTGCGCGGCGACGCCGTCCAGGGTCGGCTCGGGAGGGGCGGGTGCCGTACTGGCGCTAGTGCTGGCGCTGGCGCTGGTCAGCACCACCGCGGCGATGTGTCCCGCGTCGAGGGTGAAGCGGGCGGTGACGTCGTCGCCGTCGGCGTCCAGGGTGAAGTCGCCGGTGGTGCGCACATGCAGGTCGGTGCCGGGGCCGTGCAGTACGGCGGAGTGGTCGCCCTGCCGGGTCAGGGTGTGCGGGGCACGGCCGTAGTCGAAGCGGGGGCGGCAGGCGAAGGCGAACGGCAGGCTGCCGCGGACCACCCTGACGACCCGGACCAGCGAGTGCCGGTCGGTGGCGACGGGCGACTCGACGGGCACCATGAAGTCGGCCACCTCGCCGACGCCGCCCGGGGCCATGAACCGCGTGATGAGGATGGCGGTGTCGGACAGATACAGCTGACGGACCGTCATGCCGTCTTCGGGCAGCTCCGCGCCGAGCCGGCAGTGGCCCCCGCGCTCACGGTCCAGGAGCGAGGCGAAGACGCTGGGCGAGTCGAAGCGGGGGGTGCACCACCAGTCGACCGTTCCCGCCGAGGACACCAGGGCGACGGTCTGCAGATCGCCGACCATGCCGTGCTCGGCGATGGGCGGGTACGGGTCCACGGCCCCTCCTCGTCCGGCGGGCGGGCGGCGCGCCGGGGCCTGTCCGGCGGATCAGGCCGACAGGCCCCGGCGGACAGGCCCTAGGACTGGAAGTCTTCCTTAGGACTGGAAGTCTTCCTTCCGGCTGACGCAGAGCGCCCAGATGATGAACCCGGACATCGCGATCATGACGACCGACCACACCGGGGAGTACGGCAGGGACAGGAAGTTGGCGATGATGATCAGCCCCGCGATGGCCACGCCGCCCACCCGGGCCCACATCGCCGGCTGGAACAGGCCGATGCCGATGATCACGGCGACCGCGCCCAGGATGAGATGGACCCAGCCCCAGCCGGTCAGGTCGAACTCGAAGACGTAGTTGCGGGTGGCGACGAAGACGTCGTCCTCGGCGATGCCCATGATGCCGCGGAACACGGCGATGATCCCGGCGATGGTGAGCATGACGGCGGCGAAGACCGTCAGGCCCCCGGCCCAGGCGTACTTCGCCTCATGGGCCTGCCTGGTCTGTGGAGTGACCATGATGGTGCCTCGTTTCCTTGTGCGTGTTGCCGGTTGCTCCGGTCCTTGTGTTCCGGTCCTTGTCGTCCGTGCTCAGGTGCGGGCCGAGGGGCCCGCGCCGCTCAGGACGAGTTCCTTGGCGCGGCGGAACTCGTCGTCCGTGATGTCGCCGTGGCTGCGCATCTCGGAGAGCTTGGCCAGCTCCTCGGCGCTGGACCGCTTGCTGCCGGCCGTGTCACGGATGTAGTCGTCGAAGGCGCGTTGCTGTGCCTGGGCGTGGGAGATCTCGCGCCGGCCCATGTCGCGGCCGCGGGCGATGAGGTAGACGAACACGCCGAGGAACGGCAGCACGATGCAGAAGACCAGCCAGCCGGTCTTGCCCCAGCCGCTGAGGCTGTCGTCGCGGAAGATGTCGCCGATGACGCGGAAGAGCAGGACGAACCACATGACCCACAGGAAGAACCACAGCAGCGTCCAGAACATGCTCAGCAGCGGATAGTCGTAGGCGAGGTACGTGTGCGTGCTCATCGTCTGCCTCCGTCCAGGGCGGGGGACTCGGCTGCCGTTCCCGCCGATTTCAGCGTGCGCATGCTCAACGGGAACGGCCTCACCCAGGGCGGGTGAAGCGCGCCCGGCGCAGCGCGGACCGCCAGGCGAAGGCGACCCCCAGCTCGGCGAGTCCGAGCAGCAGCAGCCACAGCCCGACGAGCCGGGTCAGTACGACGGCGGACTGGCTGGGCAGGGCCAGCACCACGATGCCCGCGACGACGCCGAGCATCCCGGCGCCGAGGACGAAGGCACGATGCGGAAGCCCTTTCGCGGCGAGAGCCGTCCAGGCGGTGAACATCCCGGTGACGACCCACACCGCGCCGACGATCAGGGAGAGCGCGGCGATCGTCTGGAGCGGATGGCGCAGACACAGCACCCCGGCGAGCACGTACAGCGCCGCCGCGAGCAGCCCCAGATGCCGGTCGCCCTGCTCCCGGGCGAACGAGGCCACGAACCGGAACCCACCCGTCACCAGCAGATACAGCCCGATGATCACCGCCAGGACATGCAGCGTCACATCCGGCCATACGAGCGCCAGAATCCCCGGCACGAGCGTCGCCACAGCCGACCCCAGCAGCCACAACCACGAACTCCCGAGCTGCGCCAGCAACCGCTCGGCATCCTGCTCCCCGGTGGGAACCGTCCCGTCGGCCAGAGGATCGGACCCGGTGCCGGTCCCCGAATCACGCGACACGGTCATGGCTCCTCCTCACGCAACCCGACCAACCACCACCGAACCACCGACGGGACGGCATACGGCCCCTCACGGCCCCAGAGTCCCGCGCGATCGCGATTGCCGGGTCACCCCTGACGGGTGATCCGCGTGGGGTGGTGGGAACGGCTGGTTGACGCGGGCCGCCGCGCCGGTGCGGGTGGCCCGAGGGGCCGGCGGCTGGGAGGAGGCCGCGTGTTCACGCGTACCGCCGTCTGACGGGTGACCGCACCAGTGCCGGTGGCCATCGGGCCGGGGCTGGGTCACCCGCACCAGTAACCGTCCGTGCCCATGAAGCCGGACGCCGAGAAGCGCCGGCACGATCACGCATGCCCCGCCCGCCAGCTCACCCCTGACGGGTGATCCGCGTACGTGGTGGGAGCGGTGAGGTGGGCGGGGAAGGGGTCGGTGGTTGCAGGGTCGCTGTCGGCCGGAGGTGGAGGGTGAGCCATGTCGATACCGAGCGCGTTCACGGCTTCGTCGGCGCCGGAGGAGAGGGCGGCGTATGGGAGGGGGGCCCGGAAGCGGGTGTCGCGGTCCGGGCATGGGCGGTATGAGGTGGGGGCGGACCGGCGCGATCCCATCGGGGTGATCGAGCGGCAGTCGGCGACCCGGGTCAAGGAGCTGGTGCCGATCCGGTACGGGCGCATGCTGGAGTCGCCGTTCCGTTTCTACCGGGGTGCCGCGGCGATCATGGCGATGGATCTGGGGCGACTGCCCGACTCGGGTCTGACGACACAGCTCTGCGGGGACGCGCATCTGCTGAACTTCCGGCTGCTGGCCTCGCCCGAGCGGCATCTGGTTTTTGATATCAACGACTTCGACGAGACGCATCCCGGTCCCTTCGAGTGGGACGTCAAACGGCTGGCGGCCAGCTTCGTGATCGCCGCCCGTGCCAACGGGTTCTCCAGCGCCGAGCAGGACGCCGCCGTCGCGGAGTGCGTGGAGGCGTACCGGACGCGGATGCGGGAGTTCGCCGGCATGCGCACCCTGGACATCTGGTACGCGCAGGACGACGCCGACCACATGCGTGAGCTGATGGCGTCGTCGATGAGCAAGAAGGCCAGGCGCGCCACGGCCGAGGCCACGGCGAAGGCACGCACCCGCACGCACATGCAGGCCTTCGCCAAGCTCACCCGGCTCGGCCCCGAGGGCCGCCTGATCGCCCCCGACCCGCCGCTGATCACCCCGCTGAGGGATCTGATGGCCGACTCCTCGGCAGGCGACGAGGCGAAGGAGCTCCAGACCGTCTTCGAGGAGTACATGAAGACCCTGTCGTCCGAGCGCCGGCACCTGCTGAGCCACTACCACCTGGTGGACGTGGCCCGGAAGGTGGTGGGCGTCGGCAGCGTCGGCACCCGCTGCTGGATCATCCTGCTGCTCGGCCGGGACGACGACGATCCCCTGCTGCTCCAGGCCAAGGAGGCCCAGGAGTCGGTGCTGGCGGCGCACACCGGCGGCCGGGTGCACTTCGACAACCAGGGCCACCGTGTGGTGACGGGACAGCGGCTGATCCAGACCACCAGCGACATCTTCCTGGGCTGGACCCATATCGTCAGCGGCCTCGACGGCCGCGACCGGGACTTCTACGTACGTCAGCTGCGGGACTGGAAGGGCATCGCACGGCCGGAGACCTGGAACCCCGCGATGCTGCGCCTGTTCGGCAAGCTGTGCGGGGGCAGCCTCGCACGGGCCCACGCCCGCTCCGGCGACCCCGTCGCCCTCGCCGCCTATCTCGGCGGCAGCGACCGCTTCGACCGTGCGCTGACCGAGTTCGCGCAGGCCTACGCCGATCAGAACGAGCGGGACTTCGAGGCGCTGGGCGAGGCCGTCCGCTCGGGGCGGGTCCGGGCCAGCGATCTGTGACCCAAGAGGTAAACAGGTAACGGGTCAATCGGGGAGCTGCCTCATCTCCAGCACCCTCAGACCCAGCGACTGGCAGCGGGCGAGCAGGCCGTAGAGATGGGCCTCGTCGATGACGGGCCCGTACAGGACCGTCTGACTGGACATCACCACGTGATCCAGCTCCGGGAAGACCTTGGCCAGGGTCTCCGAGACATGTCCCTCGACGCGGATCTCGTAGCGCATGTGCTGCCCTCCCGCCATCCCGACGCCGGCAGACCTGCTGGGTTTCATCGTCCCGCCCGGGGAAAGGCCCGCACCTCACCCTGCACAGGTGACCCGCCACCGGGCCCCCGCCGCCCGGTCAGTGTGTGAGGATCAACTTGAAGATGATGATCAGCAGCCCCAGCACCAGGTTGACCGCGGCGCTGATGGCCATCAGACCGCGCGAGGCACCGGCCCGCCGCGCCGCGGCCACCGACCAGCCGACCTGCCCGGCGACGGCCACGGACAGCGCGAGCCACGCGGTCGCGGGCAGGTCGAGGCCGAGGAGCGGGCTGACGGCCACGGCGAGGGCCGGCGGGACGGACGCGTTGACGATCGGCCACTCGTCGCGGCACACATGCAGCACGGTGCGGCGGTCCAGGCCGCCGTACTCCGTCATACGGGCGCCGAACAGCTGGGCGTGCACATGGGCCACCCAGAACACCAGGCCGGTGACGAGCAGCAGCAGGAACAGCTCCAGCCGGGGCGAGGGCTCCTGGGCACTTGCGCCGATCACCACCGACGCGGCGAGCATGGAGCCGTAGACACCGCCCGTGTAGTCGGCGTTCGCCCGCCGCCGCACCCGACGCTCCCGGTTCACAGCAGATGCAGCTCGCGGGCTCGCCGTACGGCGTCGCCGCGGCGGTTGACCGACAGTTTCCGGTAGACGCTCTTGAGGTGGGTCTTCACGGTGTTCACGGAGACGTACAGGTCGGCGGCGATGTCCTCGGTCGACATCAGCTGGGCGAGCCGCTCCAGCACATCGAGTTCCCGTCCGCTGAGGTGCTCCACCATCAGCGGCGCGGGCTCGCCGCTCGCGGATCCCGGCATGAACCACCCGGCGGCCAGCTCCCGCAGCGGTGCGCCGGCCAGATACGGCCCGAGCCAGGCACCGGCCTCCAGGAAGGGCAGCCGCAGCCGTTCCCGGCGGGCGTCGGTGAGGGCGCGGGCGAGCAGTCGGCGGGTGGTGGCGAGGTCACCGGCCTCGTGCGCGGCCTGTGCCCTGAGCAGGGTGGCCCGTACGAGCACCGCGGGGCCGGTGTCCGCCTCGGCGCCGATGACGTCGAGCAGCTCCAGGGCGGTGTCCGCGTCGCCCGCCGCGAGATGGGCCCGCGCCGCGCCCACCGCGCAGGTGGGCTGCTCGCCGGCCACGGGCCGCAGCACCTCGGCGGCGTCGTCGGGGCGGCCTTCGGCGAGGTGGGCGGCGGAGGCGATCAGCGCGGCGTGGCCGCGCTCCCAGGGGGAGGCGGTGTCGGCGGTGACGGCCCGTTCGGTGGCCGCGAGGGCGGCGCGTGCCTTGCCGCGGGCCAGGAGGAGACGGGCGGTGGCGATGGCGCGGCCCGCGGCGGTCACCGGGTCGTGCGGCGCGGACTCGTTCGCCTCGTCGAGGAGGGCCTCGGCCTCGGCCAGTTCGTTGCGGTCCACGGCGACGGCGGCCAGGACCAGCCGGCCGAGCGCGGAGACGGACGCCCGGGGCAGGCTGAACCGCTCCGTCTCGGTCATCGCCGCGACGGCCTTGCGCTCCGCCCGGGTCGGCCAGCCGTCGAGGTAGTCGATGAGCGCCAGATGCTCCAGGGACTCCTCCCGGGGCAGCGCCGTCGCGGCACCGGCGGTGCTGTCGGCGACGGTGCCGAGCGCGGCCCGCGCGTCCTCGAAGCGCCCCGCCCACAGCCGGGCCGAGCCCAGGTGGGTCAGCAGCAGCGCGGGCAGCTCCGGATGCTTCTCCAGCAGCTGGGCGGGAACCTCCCGCTCCAGCTCAAGGGCTGCCCGTACGGCCTGTTCCGCGCGCTTCGGCGACCCCGCGAGACGGGCCGCCAGGGCCTGGAGCAGGGCACAGCTCAGCCGGCCCGCGGCCTCGGTGTCGTCGGTGTCGTCGGAGGTCAGCCGCTCCTCGGCGTGGTGGAGGCGGGCCAGCGCGGGGTCCAGGTCGCAGTGGGACAGGTCGCGGGCGACACGGACGAGGTCCGCGGCGGGGCTGGCCGGCTCGGGCCCCATACCGGCGAACAGCTCGGTCAGGTCGTCCGAGCGCAGTCCGGTGAAGAGCTGCCCGATCGCGAGGTCGTCGACGAGGGCACGGGCGGTGAAGTCCCACTCCCCCGCGGCGGCGCCGTGCGCCAGCATCTCCGGCAGCAGCCCGGACCGCCCCAGCCACCGGGCGGCGCGCAGATGCAGCTCGGGTTCCAGGTCCGCGTGGCGCTCGCGCAGATGGGCGCGGAGGATCTCCCGGAACAGCGGATGGAGCCGGTACCAGGTGTGCCCGAGGTCCTCCACGAACGCGTTCTCTCGATGCAGCCCGGCGAGGATGGACTCGGCGTCGGTCCGTCCGGTCAGCTCGCCCGCCAGGCCCACGCAGAACCGCTCCAGGACGCTGACCCGCATCAGGAGGTCCTGGGTGGGCGGCGGCTGCCGCTGGAGGACCTCCGCCAGCAGGAAGTCGGCGACCGCGCTGTGCCCGGCCTCGAACTCCTTCAGATACGCCTCCGGGTCCGGGCGCTGCCGCGCGGCCAGGGCGCACAGCCTGAGACCGGCCGCCCAGCCGCCGGTGCGGTCCACGAGGGCGTCCGCGGCGGGCACGGGCAGCCGCAGGCCGTGCAGTTCGAGGAGCGCGACCGTCTCCTCGGGGGTGAAGGCCAGCTCGGCGTTGCGGATCTCGGTCATCGCGCCGGCCGCGCGGTAGCGGTGCAGCGGCAGCAGGGGCTCGGTCCGGGTGACGATGACCAGGCGCAGCCCCGGCGCGGCGTGGTGAAGCACGAACGCCAGCTGTTCGGAGACCGTCGGGCAGCTGACCCGGTCGTACTCGTCGAGGACGACGGTCACCACGCGGCCGCCGTCACGGTCGGCGAGGGAAGCGGCGAGCCTGGCCAGCAGCGTGTGGCTGACCCGGCCCGCGTCGGCCGGGAAGCCGATGTCGTCGTCGACGGGGACTCCGCTGGTGCGCAGGGCCTGCAGCAGATACGCCCAGAACATCCCGGGGCCCTGGATCGCCGGGTCGAGCGTGAGCCAGGCGACGGGCTGACCCAGGTCGGCCGCCCAGTCGGCGACCAGCAGCGTCTTGCCGGCGCCGGCGGCGCCGTTGACCATCGTCAGCGGGGTCAGCAGGGCTTGGTCGAGATGTTTGACCAGACGTTCACGGCGCAGGAAGGTGGCGGGCCGGGCCGGCAGCGCGAACCTGGTGCGCAGGAAGGGGTCCCCGAGCGGATCGACACTCGCTGCCACCACCGTTCACCCCCTGCGGGATCAGGGATGCAGTTCGAAATCGGGTTTCCCCACACCACCATCACAGCTTTACGCCGTTCGTGCGCGCCGGGCAGGGGCGCGGGGCTGTGTCGATCTGCGGCTCCGCTGCGTGGGCGCGATCAGCCACAACGGCACCGCAGCCGAACAACAACCCATCACGGCGCTCCCCCGGCGGAGCCGACCGCATCGTCCGGCACCGGTCCCTCCCCTCGTGGGGACCGGTGCCGAACGGCGGGGCGGAGTCGATCCTCGACCTGTCGGCCGGTGGGCCGGCGGGTCAGAACGGATCGAGCAGGACGGGGGCCGCGTGATGTGCTCGTGGTTGCTTCGGAAGCGGATCCGGCGAAAGGTGGCCGAGAACGTGCGGCGCCATGAGTGGTGTCTCCGAGCTCCGGTCTTGTGGCCTGCCTGAGCGGGGTGCGGGAGCTGCGCACTTGCGTCGTGATCCTGCCAGCCGAGGGTGCCGGGGAGGAGGTTCCGGTCTCCGGAGGCACCCTTAACCGCAGGTCAGCCGTATAGGGTGAGTTTTCCGGTCCGGATGTCCATGGCGCGGCCTACCCGAGTGGAGGAGTGGAGTTGAGTTCCGACTCGTCGGCGCGCACCGCGTTCGCGGAACGGCTCGCGCTGCTGTACAAGGAGGCCGGCAACCCTCCGCTGAAGAGCGTGTCCGAGGCGGTCGTCCGGCTCCACCGGGTCGACGAGCGGGGCCGTCCGGTACGGGTCTCCGCCCAGCGGATCAGCGACTGGCGCCGGGCGAAGAACGTACCCGCCCAGTTCGCCGCCCTGTCCGCCGTCCTGCATGTCCTGATCCCCCAGGCGCGGCGCGAGCGGCCCACGCCGGTGTCCGCCGGGCTCTACGACCTCGGGCACTGGCAGCGGCTGTGGGAGAAGGCGACCTCCGGGGAAGAGGAGGAGCAGACTCCGGTCGAGGCGCCGGCGGTGTCCGGCGGGGTGTGTCCGTACCGGGGACTGGCCTCCTACCGGCAGCAGGACGCCCGCTGGTTCTTCGGCCGGGAGCGCAGCACCGAGTCCCTGGTGAACCAGCTCCACGCGGTGGAGAAGAGCGGCGGCCTGGTCATGCTGGTCGGCGCCTCGGGCGCCGGGAAGTCCTCCCTGCTCAACGCCGGTCTGGTGCCCGCCCTGCGCGGCGGCGCGCTGGGCGGGGACAGCGGCGGGGACGGGACGGTCGTCCAGCTGGTGCCGGGCGGTGATCCGCTCGCGGAGGTGAGCCGCCGGATTCCGGAACTCGCGGACGTCATCGCCTCCGCCGGCCCCGACCGGCGCGGCGAGGCCGAGGGCGTCGAGGCGGACGAGCCGTGCGCCGACTTCGTGCGGGCCACCCGGGAGGCCGTCGCCGCCTGGGCCCGCCGCGAGGCGTCCGCGGGCGCCCCGCCGGTGCTCATCGTCGACCAGTTCGAGGAGACCTTCACCCTCTGCCCGGATGAATCGGACCGCCGTACCTTCGTCCAGCTCCTGAACGCCGCCTGCACCCCCGCCGACCCCGGCGACCCGCCGCCCGTCCTCGTCGTCCTCGGCATCCGCGCCGACTTCTACGAGCAGTGCCTCGCCCACCCGGAGCTGGCCGACGCCCTCCAGCACCGGCACATGGTGCTGGGCCCGCTGACCACCGCCGAGCTGCGGGAGGCCGTGACCGGTCCGGCCAAGGCCGTGGGGCTCGAACTGGAGCCGGGCCTGGCCGAGCTGATCGTGCGGGAGGTGAGCGCCGACGGTTCGCGCGGCACCCATGACGCGGGCGCCCTGCCTCTGCTGTCGCACGCCCTGCTCGCCACCTGGCAGCGCCGCAGGTCGGGCCGGCTGACGGTGGCCGGATACCGCGCGGCGGGCGGCATCCAGGGCGCGGTCGCCGCCACCGCCGAGCGGGCCTGGTCCGGCCTGGACCCGGCGGCACGCTCGGCGGCCCGGCTGCTGCTGCTACGCCTGGTCCGCCTCGGCGAGGACACCATGGCCACCCGGCGGCGCGGGACTCGACGGCAGCTGGCGGCGGAGTCGACGAACCCCGGCAAGACGGAGGAGTCCCTCGAAGCGCTGGTGCGGGCGCGTCTGGTGACGCTGGACGCGGAGACCGTGGAGATCACCCACGAGGCGCTGCTGCACGCCTGGCCCCGGCTGCGGGACTGGATCGACGAGGACCGGCAGGGCAATCTGCTGCGCCAGCGGCTGGAGGAGGACGGCCAGGCCTGGGAGGGCTCGAACCGTGACTCGTCGCTGCTGTACCGGGGCTCCCGCCTGGAGCAGGCGCACAACTGGGCGCGTTCGGCCGGGGGCACCTTCCTCACCCGTGGCGCGGTGGAGTTCCTGGCCGCCTCGGTACGGCTGCGCAGGCGCACGGTGTGGATCATGCGCAGTGCGGTCGCGGCGCTGGTCGCGCTGGCGATGCTGGCCGTGGGCGCGGCGGTCGTCGCCTGGCAGCAGCGCAACGACGCCATGTTCGCGCAGGTCCTCGCCGAGGCCGACCGCTTCCAGTACACCGACCCGTCGCTGTCCGCCCAGCTCGACCTGGTGGCCCACCGGCTGCGCCCCGACGACGAGAACGCCACCAGCCGTCTGATCTCCATCGTGAACGCGCCGCTCGCCACGCCCCTGCGCGGCCACACCGGCGCCGTCTACCTCACCAGCTTCAGCCCGGACGGCAAGCTCCTGGCCACCGCCAGCTACGACCGGACGGTACGGCTGTGGGACGTCTCCGACCGGGACCGGCCCCGGCCCCTGGGCAAGCCCCTGACCGGGCACCGGAGCTGGGTGAGCAGCGCCGTCTTCAGCCCGGACGGCCACACCCTGGCCAGCGCGGCCGACGACGGCACGATCCGGCTGTGGGACATACGCGACCCGGGCCGGCCCCGGCCGATCGGCGCGCCCCTGACCGGGCACAAGGGCACGATCTATCTGGTCGCGTTCAGCCCCGACGGCCGCAGCCTCGCCTCCGTCAGCGAGGACCGCACCGTACGGCTGTGGGACGTGGCCGATCCGAAGCGGCCGAAGACCCGCGTGACCCTGACCGGCGCCGAGGCCGCCGTGCGGTCGGTGGCGTTCAGCCCGGACGGGGACACGCTCGCGGCCGGGGGCGACGACGACCGGATCCGGCTGTGGGACGTGGCCGACCCGGACCGCCCGAAGCAGCTCGGCACGCTGACCGGGCACACCAGCCTGGTCCACTCCGTCGCCTTCAGCCCGGACGGTCGCACCCTCGCCAGCGGCAGCGCCGACGACAGCATCCGGCTCTGGGACGTCTCCGACCCGCGCCACGGCAGCCAGCTGGGCGCCCCGCTCACCGGGCACACCGGCCCCATCTGGTCGGTGGCCTTCAACCCGGCCGGCACCATGCTGGCCGCCGCCAGCGCGGACAGCACGGCGAGCCTGTGGAACGTGAGCGACCCGGCGTATCCCTCGCAGGTCGGCGAGCCCCTCGCGGGTGCCAGCGGGGAGATGTACGCGCTCGGGTTCAGCCCGGACGGCCGTACGCTCGCGACCGGCAACGGCGACAGCAAGGTGCGCCTGTGGTCGATCCCCACCTCGGACATGATCGGCGGGAACGGCGCGTTCCGCCCGGACGGCAAGGTGCTGGCCACGGCCGCGCGCGACGGGGCGATCCGGCTGTGGGACGTACGGGACGCGGCCCGCCCCGTGGCGCTGAGCGAGCCGTTCCTGCCCGGGGACACCGGCCAGCGCTCCCAGGTGTTCTCGCCCGACGGCCGTACTCTCGCGGTGACGACCGGCGAGCAGAGCGTGCGCCTGTGGAACGTCGGCGACCCGGCCCACCCCGTCTCCTACGGCTCCCCCATCTTCCTGCGCACCCGTTTCATGGGCCCCGACGCGCTGGCGTACAGCCCGGACGGGCGCACCCTGGCCACCGCCTACGACGAGCGCACCATCCGGCTGTGGAACGTCAGCGACCCCGCCCATGTGAAGCCGCTCGGCGCCCCCATCACCGGGCACACCGGCTATATCAACTCCCTCGAGTTCAGCCGGGACGGCCGCAGCCTCGCCAGCGGCAGCGCGGACTCCACGATCCGGCTGTGGGACGTGACCGAGCCGGCCCGGCCCAGGACGCTGGCCAGGCTCACCGGGCACACCGGGCCCGTCAACGCGCTCGACTACAGCCCGGACGGCCAGACGCTGGCCAGCGGCGGTGACGACGACACCGTACGGCTGTGGGACGTCAGCGATCCGCGCGAGGCGAGCGAGCGGGGCGCGCCCCTGACCGGGCACACCGAGTCGGTCGTGTCGCTGACGTTCAGCAAGGGCGGGCGCTATATGGCCAGCGGCGGCAATGACAACACGGTCCGGCTGTGGAACGTCTCCGACCCCTCCGACGCCACCGCGATCGGCCAGGCGATGAGCCCCAACGCCAAGACCGGCAACTTCCTGTCGTTCAGCCCCGCCAGCCATATGCTCGGCGTCTCCAGCGGCACCGACACCGTCCGGCTGTGGAACCTCGATGTGGACCAGGCGATCAGCCACGTGTGCTCGACCACGCAGGGCGTACTGACGCGGGACAGGTGGCATGAGTACCTGCCCAAGTTGTCGTACGAGCCGCCGTGCCGGTAGCGATGGGATGAGGGGTGGGACGGACAGCGGTTACCGTGATCCCGATCACACCCCTCCTCACAGCCGATGAGGCGACTCCCGTGAGGCAGGCAGCCTTGTTACTGTTGGGCACAGCCCGATCGCTGGTGCATCCCCCGTCGCCAGCGATCGGGTCTTTCGCATGCCCGCGTACGCTGAGGCGGTGCCCCCCGCATCCCGGCGCGTCATCGTCGTCACCGCTGTCCACGGCCCTTCGGCGGCGTTCCTGCCCGAGGCCCACGAGTCGCTGTGCGCCCAGGAGTTGCCGCCGGGCTGGGAGTGGCACTGGGTGATCCAGGAGGACGGCCGCACGGACGACGTCCGCCCCTACGTCCCCGACGACTCCCGCGTCTCCTTCCACCAGGGCCGTCCCGGCGGCCCCGGCGTCGCCCGCACCTTCGCCCTCGCGCATGCCGAGGGCGCCCATGTGAAGATCCTCGACGCCGACGACCAGCTCACCCCCGGCGCCCTGGCCCGCGACCTGGCCGCCCTGGAGGCCGACCCGGCCATCGGCTGGACCACCTCCCGCGCCCTGGACCTCCTCCCGGACGGCACGACGACGGGCTTCCCCGGCGACCCCGCCGAGGGGCCCATCGAACCGGGCGCCGTACTGGACTTCTGGCGGGCCCACGACTTCCGCGCCCCGGTCCACCCGGCGACCCTGTGCGTACGCCGGGACCTCCTGCTCGCCCTCGGCGGCTGGATGGCACTCCCGGCCTCGGAGGACACCGGCCTGCTGCTCGCGCTGAACTCCGTGAGCCGGGGCTGGTTCTCCGCCGAGCCGGGCCTGCTCTACCGCAAGTGGGAGGGCCAGATGACAGGCATGCCGGCCCACGCCGACCCGGCGGAGCGACGGGCCCGCATGGCCGTGGTGGAGACCAGGGCACGAGCACTGGCCTCCTTCGGCTGGCGTTGCCCGCCCCCTACTCCGTCTGCTCCGTGACGGAGATGGCCTGCGACGGGCACCTCTCGACGGCCTCCCGCACCCGCGGGTCGTCGCCTTCGCCCTCCTGTCCCGGGCGTACCACGCCGTAGTCGTCCACGAAGTCGAAGACCGCCGGGGCGTGATACACGCACTCGGCCGAGCCGTAACACACCTCGCGGTCGATGGAGATCCTCATCCGCGCTCTCGGTCCTCCTGGTCAAAGGGGAGGTCGAGCATCCGGATCGCGTTCCCGCGCAGCAGCTTGTAGGCGACCTCGTAGGGCAGCCCGCCGACGTGCTCCTCGGCCACCCGCTTCGTCTCCGGCCAGGTCGAGTCGACGTGCGGATAGTCCGTCTCGAAGGTGGCGTTGTCGACGCCGACCGTCTCGATCGCCTCGATGCCGTGCTTGTCCCGGAAGAAGCAGCAGAAGATCTGCCGGTAGTAGTACGTCGACGGCGGCTCCGGGATGAGGTCCTTCACACCGCCCCAGGCCCGGTGCTCCTCCCACACGTCGTCCGCGCGCTCCAGGGCGTACGGGATCCAGCCCATCTGCCCCTCGCTGTAAGCGAGTTTGAGCCGAGGGAATTTGACGAGCACCCCGGAGAACAGGAAGTCCATCATCGACGCCATGGCGTTGTTGAAGCTGAGGGACGCCTGGACGGCGGGCGGGGCGTCGGGCGAGGCGGCCGGCATCTGCGAGCTGCTGCCGATGTGCATGTTGACGACCGTGCCGGTCTCCTCGCAGGCCGCGAAGAACGGGTCCCAGTACCCGGAGTGGATCGACGGCAGCCCGAGATAGGTGGGGATCTCACTGAACGTCACCGCCCGCACCCCGCGCGCCGCGTTCCGGTGGATCTCCTTGACCGCGAGGTCGATGTCCCACAGCGGGATCAGACACAGCGGGATCAGCCGGCCGCCGCTGTCGCCGCACCACTCCTCGACCATCCAGTCGTTGTAGGCGCGCACACAGGCGAGCCCGACCTCCAGGTCCTTGGCCTCGGCGAAGGTCTGCCCGCAGAAGCGGGGGAAGGTCGGGAAGCACAGGGACGCCTCGACATGGTTGATGTCCATGTCCGCGAGCCGCGCCTTCGGATCCCAGCAGCCACGCCGCATCTGCTCGCGCGTGATCCCGTCGAGCGTCATCTCGTCCCTGCTGAATCCGACGGCCGCGATGATGCGCTTGTACGGGAACAGATCGCCCTCGTACTCCCACCAGTCGGTGAGCTGGCCGTCCGGATCCGTGGTGAACCGGTACTTCCCGCCGATGTACTCCAGTTCACCGATCCCGGCGGTGAGGGGCTTCGGCCCCCGGTCCCGGTACTTGGCCGGGAGCCAGGTCTCGAAGAGATGCGCGGGCTCAATCACGTGATCGTCCACGCTGATGACCTTGGGCAGGTCCTTGGTGCCGCTCTCGGTACTGGCCACGCCACGCCTCCCGAATCTGACGGTCCATCAGATTCAGGGTAGGGGGCGTCCCGGGGGGCGGCAAGAGACGGACCTCGTCAGCTGTTCCAGCTCTCGTCATACGGATCCGTCGGCTCGGGCACCGGCTTCGCCTCCGTGACCTCGATGAACGGGATCGGGCCGCCGTTGACCGGGTCCTCGGCGCGGCGTGCGGTGTAGGTGCCGGTGACGCGGAGCCAGGTGTCCGGCTGGAGGACGGGCGGGACCTCGCCGGTCAGGGCGACCTTGACCGGCTGGGCGTCGGCGGCGCAGCAGTTGAGGGCCATGCGGACCAGGTAGGGGGTGCCGTCGTGGTCCAGGGCGAGGAAGCCGGTGAGCTGGACCTGGCGGCCGGTCAGGGTGCGGCCGTGGTCGTAGACGGCGCGGCCCGCGTAGTCGACCAGGTTCAGGGGCAGCGGGTCGGCGGCCGGGAGGGCCGGGTAGGCGAGGGGTTCCTGGAGGGCGGTGCCGGTGCGGGTGGCGCTGTAGGAGCCGAGGGCGGGCGGGGCGACCAGGATGAGGGCGAGGAGGGGGAGGACCAGGAGCCAGGCGACCCGGGGTTCGGGGTGGACGTGGGTCTTCTCCCGGCTTCGCGCCCGCTTCCGCTCGTACCAGACCGTCGCCACCGCGGCCGCGATCAGCACCGCGCCGGACACCAGCACCAGCGGGCGCAGGCCCTGTTTGACGTACCGGAGGTAGAGGTCGGTGGTGGCGGCGTGCAGCAGGGACGCGCCCAGCAGGAACAGGACGGCCGACTGGGCCTGGCGGTTCACAGGATCACCCATCCGGTCAGTACCGACACGAGCACGGCCAGCGCGAAGGTGGCCGGGGCGAAGCGCAGGGCGAAGGAGCGGCCGAAGGTGCCCGCCTGCATCGCGAAGAGCTTCAGGTCGATCATCGGGCCCACCACGAGGAAGGTGAGCCGCGCCGTGAGCGAGAACTGCGACAGCGACGCCGCGACGAACGCGTCCGCCTCCGAGCAGATCGACAGCACCACCGCGAGGACCGCGAGCGCGAGGACCGACAGCACCGGGTTGCCGGCCGCCGCCCGCAGCCAGCTCTCCGGGGCCACCGCCTTCAGCGTCGCCGCCGCCATCGCGCCGACCACCAGGAAGCCGCCCGCGTGCATCACGTCGTGCCGCACGGAACCCCAGAAGGCCTCGCCCTTGCTCTGCCCGTCGTGGGACGGATGCGAAGGCGGCTTCAGCCAGTCGGCACGCCCGAGGCGCAGCCACAGCCACCCCATCGCACAGGCCACCAGAAGGCTCGCGACCAGTCGGGCGAGGACCATCTCCGGGTTGCCGGGGAAGGCGACGGCCGTAGCGGTCAGCACGATCGGATTGATGGCGGGGGCGGAGAGCAGGAACGCGAGCGCCGCGGCCGGCGTCACCCCCCGCCGCACCAACGCCCCCGCCACCGGCACCGACGCGCACTCACACCCCGGCAGCACCGCCCCCGCCGCCGAGGCGACCGGAACGGCGAGGGCCGGACGGCCGGGCAGGGCACGGGCGAAGAACGACGGCGGCACGAACACCGCGATCGCCGCCGACAGCAGCACACCCAGCACCAGGAATGGCAGCGCCTGCACCATCACCGCGACGAACACCGTCGTCCAGCTCTGCATGACCGGTGCGGCCAGCGCCCGCCGGATCGGGCTCTGGAGGAGGACCAGTACGAGCATGACGATGGTGAGGAGGAGGGGGGAGTTGAGGTGCCGGCCCTCTGGTTCGACCCGCTGTGGGGCGGGCTTGGTGATCGCCACGGGCGAGGTACCTCCGGTGGTGCGGGGCGCTGGTTTCCCTCCCCTCCAGTACGACGGGGCGGGCGCGGATGTTCAATCACCCAGGGGCCGCTTCTGGAACCACCTGCCCCGATGAGGCAGTCTTTCCCCTCGTGGCGAGCGTTCCGAATCAGGCATTGGGCGGTGACACCGCCACGCACATGGTGGTGTGCGGCGACGACGGACTCGCGCACCGGCTGGCCGCCGAGTTGCGCGGGGTGTACGGCGAGCAGGTCACGCTGGTCGTCCCGCCCTCCGAGCGCACGGAGAGACCACCGGTCGTGGGCCGGGCCCGAGCCGTGTCGGCGGCGCTGTTCGACCGCATGGTGAACGCGGCCGTCAACCGCGCGGGCGGCGGAAGCGGCGGCGAACCCGCCGGGACCGTACGGGTGGTGGAGGCCGCCGAGGCCACCGAGGCCAAGCTCGCCGAGGCGGGCGTGGAACAGGCCGCCGCGCTCGCCCTCGTCTATGACGACGACGAGACCAACATCCGCGCCGCCCTCACCGCCCGCCGTCTCAACCCCCGTCTCCGGCTCGTCCTGCGCCTGTACAACCGCCGGTTGGGCCAGCACATCGAGGAACTCCTCGACCAGGCCGCCACGTTGGCGACGGGCGCGGGTGACGCCGCCGTCCTGGACACCTCCACGACGGTCCTGTCCGACGCCGATACGGCCGCCCCCGCGCTGGCCGCCGCCGCGGTCGCCGGCACCACCAAGGTCGTCCAGGCCGACGGCCTGCTGCTGCGCGCGGTGGAGCGCCCGCCGCTGCGGTCGGGGCAGACGCCGCCCACCGGACTCGTCACGCTGGCCCTGCTGTCCGCCAACGGCCATGCCCCGGCGGCCGACGACGGTTCGGCGAGCGACGACCAGGGCCCGCTGCTCCTGCCGGACACGGCGACCGTGCAGGGGGCGCGGGGCCGGGGGACGGTCGTCCTGGAGCAGATGTCGTACGGCGGCCCGTCGCTGCCGTCGGGCAGGAGCGTCGTACCGTCCTTCGGATCCTTGTTCTCCAGGCGACTGCGGTGGTCGCTGGCCGGCCTGGTGGGCTGCGTGGCGGCACTGGCGGTGGCCCTGACCGTGGTCACCGGCGAACACCCCTTGTACGCCACCTATATGACCCTCCTCGACCTCTTCGCCATCAACGACCCCGCCCTCCACCAGCCCCTGGCCCGCCAGCTCCTCCAACTCCTCTCCGGACTCACCGGTCTGCTGCTCCTCCCGGTGCTGCTGGCGGCGGTCCTGGAGGCGCTCGGCACCTTCCGCTCGGCGTCCGCCCTGCGCAAGCCCCCGCGCGGCCTGGGCGGCCACGTCGTCCTGTTGGGCCTCGGCAAGATCGGCACCCGGGTACTGACCCGACTGCGCGAACTGCACATCCCCGTGGTGTGCGTCGAGGCCGACCCCGAGGCCCGCGGACTCGCCACCGCCCGCCGGCTGCGGGTGCCGGTGATCCTCGGGGACGTCACCCAGGAAGGCGTCCTGGAGGCGGCGAAGATCCACCGCTCACACGCACTCCTGGCGGTGACCAGCGCGGACACCACCAACCTGGAAGCCGCCCTGTACGCCCGCTCCGTCCGCCCCGACCTCCGCGTCGTCCTGCGCCTGTACGACGACGACTTCGCCACCGCCGTCTACCGCACCCTCCGCGCCGCCCACCCCCACGCCTCCACCCGCAGCCGCAGCGTGACCCACCTGGCCGCGCCCGCGTTCGCCGGGGCGATGATGGGACGCCAGATCCTGGGCGCGATCCCCGTCGAACGCCGAGTCCTGCTGTTCGCGGCGGTCGACGTCGCCGGCCACCCCCAACTGGAGGACAGAACGGTCGGCGAGGCCTTCCGCCCTGGCGCCTGGCGCATCCTGGCCCTGGACCGAACCCCACCCGACCACCGCCGCGAGGAACCGGCGACAGAGGAGTCCTACGAGGACGGCCCAACCGGCGCCGGAACATCGGGCTGGGTCTGGGACCTCCCCGACACATATGTCCTGCAGAGCTCGGACCGGGTGGTGCTGGCGGCTACTCGGAGAGGGTTGGCGGAGCTGTTGGGGCGGCGGGCTCGGCAGGGGGCGGGGGCGTAGCCGACCTGGGGGAAGCAGCTCGACCACGCGTCTGCCATGGGACCCGGCGCCTCCGCAGCCCTAGCAGCCGGTCAGGTCCACGAGGAGATCGCAGTGTGGGTCGCCCGGTAGAGGAAGGTCCTGCCGGTCTCGTCGTCTCCGGCGTGGACGGCGATTCGTACGGCACCGGGGGCGGGCACGACGCCCCGCAGGCGGCAGCCTTCAGCCAGGGGTGCGTTCAGGTGGTACAGCAGCAGGCGGCAGATACCGGCCTGCTGCTCGCAGTCCTCGGGCGACCGGTGTCCCTTCATGCCGTACCGAATCCGAACACCGTGTCGGGCCAGTCGCCATCAGGTACCGCGCCATCGAGCGCCGCACTGATCGCGCGCTCCTCGTACCTGAAGTGGGACTCCATGATCGCCGCCAGTCCGTCGAGCTCGCGGCCGATCGCCTCCAGCGCGGGGCCATGCGATTCGGTGGCCCTGTCGGTGAGTTCGCGTACCTGGGACAGGATCGAGGTGATCATTCCGTGGTCCTCGACGAGTTTCGCGATCGTCGGTGCGAGATCCGGGCGTTCACGGAGCAGTTGGGAGAACATCCCGTCGTCCTCGCCCTGGTGGTGTGAGGTCAACGCGGCGCAGAACGCGAGGCAGTGGGTGAGCAGTACGTCGTCGGTCAGTCGGCGGTGTCCGATGTTCGTCCTGATCTCGCCGAGGCGGCGCCGCAGTTCCTGGTGCGCCTGTGCGAGCTGTCGGCTCAAGGCGACTACGCGGTCGGATACCAACGCAGCTCCACCGTGTTGCCGTCCGGGTCCTCCACATACAGGGAGACCGCGTTGCCCTGGGCGCCGAAGCGCTCGCCGGGGCCGTCCAGGACCGTGAAGACGCCGGAGTCGATGACCTGCTGCCAGTCGAGGGGTTCCACGACCAGGCAGATGTGGTCGACGTTGGAGCCCTTCGGTCGGTCCGCGGGGGCCTGGACCAGGTCGATGATGGTGGTGGGGCTGATTCGCACCGATGGGAAGGGGGCCTTTCCCTCCCGCCACTGCTCCACCCGTACCGGCTCCAGTCCCAGCGGGCCGGTGTAGAAGGCGAGCGAGCGCTCGATGTCGGCGACGTTCAGGACCAGGTGGTCGAAATTGATCACGCGCATGGATCCAGCATGGCCGAGCGGGCATTCATCGGTCCAACACATGTTTGTCATCCGATCCATCGTGTTTCACGATGGATCGATGGATCTCCAGCAGATGCGCTACGTCCTCGCGGTGGCGGAGACCTCGAGCTTCACCCGTGCCGCCGAGCGGTGCCACATCGTGCAGTCCGCGCTCAGCCATCAAGTGGCCCGGCTGGAGAAGGAACTGGGCGCCCGCCTCTTCGAGCGCACCAGCCGCCGGGTGCGGCTCACCACCGCGGGGGAGGCCTTCCTTCCCGCCGCCCGCCAGGCCCTGGAAGCAGCGGAGCGGGCCCGGGCGGAAGTGGCCGCGGCCACCGGTGAGATACGGGGCCGATTGACGGTCGGGTCCATCCCCACTGTCGCGGCCGTTGATCTCCCGGCGGTGCTGCGGGACTACCGCACACGCCATCCCCAGGTACGGATCCGTCTGCGGGCCGGCTCCAGCGAGCGGCTCGTCGAGCAGGTGCGCGACGGCACACTGGACGCGGCGTTCCTCGGCGTTCAGCCCGGATTCCGGCTGCAGGGCGTCCGTGACAAGGCACTTGCTCAGGGGCGGCATGTCGCGGTGGTCGCCCCGGACCATCCGCTCGCCGCCGAGCAGGAGGTCGACCTCGGCCTCCTCGCCGAGGAGGTGTTCGTGGACTTCGCCGACGGCAGCGCCGCTCGCGCCCAGTCGGACCAGGCGTTCGCCGCGGCCGGTCTGCGGCGCGAGGTCGCCTTCGAGGTGTCCGGCGTCGAGCTCATGGTCCGGATGGTCCGCCATGGACTGGGCATCGCCCTGCTGCCCGCGGCGTTCACCGGCGAACTGCACGGCCTGCGGTGTGTGCCGATCACCGACGGCCCGATGCGCACCGAGCACCTCGTCTGGGGCCGGTCCACCCCGTCACCCGCGGCGTCCGCGTTCCTCGCCCTGCTGGGCGTAGAGGTGCCCTTGAGCTAGGGCACCTCTACCGACCGGCACGTCTACGCTCAGGCAGACCGCCCCCGGTTCAAGTGCCGCTCCGCGAAGTCCAGTTCCAGCCGCACCTGCTTGATCCGCTCGTCCACCACCAGCGAGCCGTGCCCCGCGTCATAGCGGTACACCTCGTGCACCGCGCCCCGGGACTCCAGGCGCTTGACGTAGTTGTCGATCTGGCGGATCGGGCAGCGGGGGTCGTTCACGCCCGCCGAGATGTAGACCGGGGCCGTGACACGGTCGACGTAGGTCAGGGGTGACGATGCCTCGAAGCGGTCCGGGACCTCCTCGGGGGTGCCGCCGAGGAGGGTGCGGTCGAGGGCCTTCAGGGACTCCATCTCGTCGTGGTACGCGGTGACGTAGTCGGCGACCGGGACCGCCGCGATGCCCACCGTCCACGCGTCCGGCTGGGTGCCGATGCCGAGCAGGGTGAGGTAGCCGCCCCAGGAGCCGCCGGTCAGGATGAGGCGGGACGGGTCGGCGAGGCCGGTCGTCACCGCCCATTCGCGCACCGCCGCGATGTCCTCCAGCTCGATCAGGCCGACCCGGTGCTTCAGGGCGTCGGTCCAGGCGCGGCCGTAGCCCGTCGAGCCCCGGTAGTTGACCCGGACGACCGCGTAGCCGTGGTCCACCCAGGCCGCCGGGCCCGCCGCGAACGCGTCGCTGTCGTGCCAGGTCGGGCCGCCGTGGATGTCGAACACGGTGGGGAGAGGGCCCGTCACGCCCTCCGGGCGCTGGACGAGGGCGTGGATGCAGCCGCCGGGGCCCTCCACCCACACGTCCTCCACCGCGACCGAACCCGGGGACTTCATGCCGGGCGGGTCCAGGACCACCTGTCCCGTCGTCGAGCGCACCGCCGACGGCTCCGCCGCCGACGACCACAGATACTCCACGCTGCCGTCCGGCCGGGCCGTCGCCCCCGAGACCGAGCCCGCCGGGGTCGGGATCGGCACCCGCTCACCGCGCTCCAGGTCATAGCGGAACAGTTCGCTGCGGGCCTCGAAGCTGTGCGCGATCAGCAGGCCGGAGCCGTCGGGATACCACTCCGCGCTCACATCGCCCGGCAGGTCGAGGGCGAGGTCGGTCTCCTCACCGGTCGCCACGTCCCACACCAGGGGCTCCCAGCGGCCCCGCCGCTGATGCCCGATGAGCAGGCGGGTGTCGCCGTCCACCGGCGCGAAGCCCAGGACCTCCAGGCCCAGCTCCTCGGTGCCGCCCCTGGTGTCGTCGAGCTCGGCGACCGCCGACCCGTCCGGGCGCAGGACGCGCAGCGCGGAGTGCATCGCGTCGCCGTGCTCGGTGTGCTCGATGGCGATGAGCGAACCGTCGTGGGAGAGGTCGCCCACGCCCGCCGACTCCCGGTGGCGGTACAGCTCCGCCGGGGGCTCGCCGGTGCGGGCCAGATGGATCGTCGTGCCGTCCTCGTCCGTGGAGCGGCCCACGATCGCCGTACGGCCGTCACGGCCGAGGGCGAGGCCCGCCGGGTACGACGGGTCCAGACCCGGCGTCGCCAGCTCGTCCTCGCCGCCGCCGAAGAGCTGGCGGCGCCACACCCCGAACTCGTCGCCGTCCTTGTCGTCGAACCACCAGATCCAGGCGCCGTCCGGGGTGAGCACGCCGTCCGTGGTGCCGTTCGGCCGGTCGGTGACCTGGCGCTGCTCGCCCGTCGCCCGGTCCCAGGCGTACAGCTCGTACGTCCCTGTGGCGTTCGACACGAACAAGGAGCGGTCCGGCGCGTCCTCCGCCCAGTCCGGGAGCGACACCCTGGGCGCCCGGAAGCGCTTCTCCCAGTCCGGCATGTCCTTGTCCTGCATCTGGTGATCGGGCGAGTCCGACCCGTGGCTCTCAGTCATGGCCCCATAGTGCCTGGCCCCGCCGACAATTCGCTGGCGAGGGTCCCCAGCCTGTGGATAACTTCGCGACCATGCACTCCACCACCCCCGCGGACTGGAATGATGCCAACCGGGCCATGTGGGACTGGGGGTCCCCCCTCTGGGGGAGCGTTCCGCTGCACGCCGCCGGCGCTTTCTACGACCTCGATGGCTTCCGCGCCGGCGCCGACGCCCTGCGTGACTTCGAACGCGCGGAGGTGGGCGACGTCACGGGCCGGTCGCTGCTGCATCTGCAGTGCCACATGGGCCTCGACACCCTGTCCTGGGCCCGGCACGGCGCCGCACGCGTCGTGGGCCTCGACTTCTCCGAGCCCGCCGTGGAGGTCGCCCGCTCCCTAGGGCCTATCCGGCGGATCATGCCGGCGTCGCGGGGTCTGGCACGCCCATCTGCCGCGTTGTCGTCGGTTGCCGACGCTCCGCGTCGGCGCCCTCCTCCGCCTTGCACCTGGACGCACCAGACCCCGCTCACCAGCGTCAAGTGAGGTGCCGTTCCTTGCAGCCGGCCTGATCCGCCGGATAGGCCCTAGCCGCCGACCTCGGCCTCGGGCCCGAGCGCGCCGCGTTCGTCGCGGCCGACGTGTACGACGCGGCCGAGGCCGTGCCCGACCCCGCGTACGACATCGTCTACACCGGCGTCGGCGCCCTGTGCTGGCTGCCCGACATCGAGCGGTGGGCGGAGACCGTGGCCTCGCTCCTCGCGCCGGGCGGATTCCTGTACCTCGCCGAGTTCCATCCCCTCACCGAGGCCCTCGACGACGAGACGGGCTCCCGGGTCGTCCGCGACTACTTCGACCGCAGCGCGCAGGTGTACGACATCCCCGGCACCTACGCCTCCGACCGCACCGACACCGTCAACAACCGCAGCGTCGAGTGGCAGCATCCGGTCGGCGAGGTGGTGAGCGCGCTCGCGGCAGCCGGCCTGCGCATCGAGTTCCTGCGCGAGCACGATGTCTCGCTGTTCCGCCGGTTCGAGTCCTTCGAGGAGCGGGACGGCTACTTCCGCTTCCCGGCCGACCGGCCGCGGATCCCGTTGATGTACTCGTTGCGGGCCGGCAAAAGCTGACTGTCAGTGCCGGGGTGCAGACTTCTCGGCATGACCGATCTGCGCAAGACAGTCGAGCGGTTCTGGGCCACCGCGGAGGCCCGGGACTGGGACGCGTTCGCCGGGACACTGGCCGAGGACGTGGTGTACACCCTGCCGCAGACGCGGGAGCGCATCAGCGGCAGAGAGCGATATGTGCAGTTCAACCGGGAGTATCCGGGGGACTGGCACATCAGGATCGACCGGATCGTCGCCGAGCCGGGGCAGGTCGTGACGTGGCTCCATGTCACGGTCGGTCTTGAGGAGATGTACGCCATCTCGTTCTTCACCGGCACCGACCGGATCACCTCCATAACCGACTTCTGGCCCGAGCCCTACGAACCCCCGGCCGGCCGTGAGCACCTCACCGAGCGGTACTGACCCCGCGGGCGGGCCCCGCGCGGCAGCCCCGTACCTTTGATGGCGTGTACCGGTTTCTGCTGACGCCCCGTTGGTGGGGGATCAACGTCTTCGTGCTGCTCGCCATCCCCTTCTGTGTGTTCATGGGGTCCTGGCAGCTGGGCCGGTTCGAGGCGCGGGTCGACGACCATCGCAACGCCGGTGAGCAGGCCGAGGAGAACAAGCGGGAGCCCGCCCGTCCGCTGGCCGGGCTGCTGCCGGTGGACAAGGCCACGGTGGGCCGGCAGGCCACGGTGACGGGGCGGTACGCCGAGCAGCTGCTCGTCCCGGACCGGACGCTGGACGACAAGCAGGGCTACTACGTCCTGACGCTGCTGCGCACCGACGACGGCAAGGCCCTGCCGGTCGTGCGGGGCTGGCTGCCGGGCGACGCCGACCGGGCCGAGGCCCCCGCCGCACCCACCGGCGAGGTCACCGTCACCGGCGCGCTCCAGGCGTCCGAGCAGCCGGGCGAGAACGGCGTGACCGCGCGCGGCGGACTGCCGTCCGGTCAGACGGGGGCGATCAGCGCGGCGTCGCTGGTGAACCTGGTGCCGTACGACCTGTACGACGCCTGGATCACCCTCGACAAGGCCGACTCCGGTATGAAGCCGGTGCCGGTGACGGCCGCCAATGACACGGGCCTGGATCTGAAGGCGTTCCAGAACCTCGGCTACACCGGCGAGTGGTTCGTCTTCGCCGGCTTCGTGGTCTTCATGTGGTTCCGGCTGCTGCGCCGCGAGGTGGAGTCCTTGCGGGACGCGGAGCTGGGGCTGGTGCCGGACGAGGAGCACGTCTCCAGCCCGTCCGGCGTCTGATCCGAGGCCCCCGCGGCCGCGCGGGAACCACTCCCCTACGCCCCGGCCAGCACGCCCGTCCAGTAGACCGTCCCGGCGCATGCGTTGGACACCGTCACCGTGGCCGTCGGGGCTCCCGCCTCCGTGGTGTTGGTGACCGTGACGCTGCCTTCGGCTGTGGTGTCCTCGGCCATCAGCTGGGTGGAGGTGCCCGTGTCACCGCCCGTGGAGGTGCCCTCGGTCGCGCCCGTCGTGGTGTCGGTCGGGGTCGGGTCGGGTGAGGGTTCACCGCCGCCGGTGCCGCCGCCGGTCGTGGGGTCGCCCGTGGTGGGGCAGGTCTCCGAGGGGACCCAGGCGAACCGCACCTCGTAGGAGGCGCCCGGCTTGAGCAGGAGCGAGGTGAGCTCCTGGGACGGGTCGGGCAGGGCGGCCGCCGCGTCGCCGGAGACATGCCGGGCCGAGGTGATCTTCGTGGCGTCGGCCGCGCCGCCCGTCACATAGCTCACCGTGCCGGGGCCGCCCACCGTGCAGTCGGCCGTGGAGATGTTGCTGAAGCGGAAGGTGCCGTACACCGCGCCGACCGTGTCGGGGGCGTCGGCGCTGCCGCCGGAGGTGCCGAGCTGTTCGGCGGTGCACGCCGCGACGCCGGCCGCGGTGGTCGCCGAGGGGTCGGCGGGGTCCCCGGAGTCTTGACCGGAGCCGCCGGGGCCCTTGTCCTTGTCCTTCTCCTTGTCGTTCCCCTTGCCCTGGTTCTCGGTCTTGCCGGAGGTGCCGCCGGAGGTGCTCTGACCGCCGTTGGTCTCCTTGCCCGGGCCGGACCCGCCCTGTGCCTGCTCGCCATGGCCGGCGACGGAGGAGTTGACGTCGGTGCCGGTGGAGTTGGAGACATGCACCAGGGCCGGGACGGCGGTGCCGACGAAGAGCGCCGCGGCGGCCATGCCGACCAGCGCCTGCCGCTTGCGTGCCCGGCGTGCGGGCACCGCCCGCCGCAGATGGTCCAGCGTGCCGTCGCGCGGCTCCATCTCCTGGACCGTGTCGTGCAGCAGGCGGCGCAGGGCCAGCTCGTCCGAGTCGAGCCCTGCGGGGCCCTGGTCGTCGGGGCCGTGGTTCACAGTTCCGTTCCCAGCGTGCGATTGCTTCGGATCTTGCTCGTCAAGACGCTCGTCAGGACGCCCCTCCGGGCGCTCCGCCGGACCGTACCGCCCGTCCTGGTGCCCGCTCATGCCGGTGCCTCCATGGCGATCCGCAGGGCGGCGATGCCGCGCGAGCCGTACGCCTTCACCGAGCCCAGCGAGATGCCGAGTGTCTCGGCGACCTGCGCCTCGGTCATGTCCGCGAAGTAGCGCAGGACGAGCACCTCGCGCTGGCGGCGCTGGAGGCCCTTCATCGCCTTGATGAGGGAGTCCCGTTCGAGCTGGTCGTACGCCCCCTCCTCCGCGCTCGCCATGTCGGGCATCGGCTTGGACAGCAGCTTCAGACCGAGTATGCGGCGGCGCAGCGCGGAGCGGGACAGGTTCACTACGGTCTGGCGCAGATACGCCAGTGTCTTCTCCGGGTCCCGCACCCGCTTGCGCGCGGAGTGGACGCGGATGAAGGCCTCCTGGACGACGTCCTCGCAGGAGGCGGTGTCGTCGAGGAGGAGGGCGGCGAGACCCAGCAGGGAGCGGTAGTGCGCCCGGTAGGTCTCGGTGAGGTGGTCGACGGTGGTGCCGGCCGCCGCGGCGTTCTCGGCGTGCTCGGATCCGTCACGCTGACTGGGTATGCGGGTGGGCCGCGCTGCGGGCATCGGCGCGATCACCGGCATGCCGCCGCCGGGCGCACCGGGCATGCGGGGTCGGACGGGCCGGCGGGGCGGCCGTAGGGCCGTACCGCGGGTCGCCGCGCTGAAGTCGAGTACCTCTGCCACGCCTGTTGGACACGCGTCCCCCCGTGAGGGTTGTACGTGCCGGACGTCACTTTTGCGCCAGTCTCCGCAACCGACCCTCTTGCGTCAGGCAGCACAGCTGACCGTGCGTCAAACGCCCACATGCCTACCCGCTCTTCCTTTATGTCCCATATGAGCGGACGTCCCCACGTCCGGCTCATTCGGCGTCCCCACGCCAGAAAAACGCGTCCTCACATCGCCTTGAGGGCGACCGCAAAGACGCTCCCCGCCCTGCAAGCGGTTGCAGGGCGGGGAGGAAATCTTCAGCCGCCGACCGGGTCCGGTTCAAGTGGTCCGGACCATCGATCGGCTCACACTTCTCACACAGATCCTACAAACGATCCTTGGGAAGACCAGGAGATTTCCGGCGTCACAGGCGTGATCACGAGAACTCCGCCGCCACGACCTCCGCGATCTGCGCGGTGTTGAGCGCCGCGCCCTTGCGCAGATTGTCGCCGCAGACGAAGAGTTCGAGCGCCGTGGGATCGTCCAGCGCCCGCCGCACCCGGCCGACCCAGGTCGGATCGGTGCCCACGACATCGGCGGGCGTGGGGAACTCGCCGGCCTCCGGGTCGTCGTAGAGCACGACGCCCGGCGCGGTGGCCAGGATCTCGCGCGCCTTGGCGACGGTGACGTCGTTCTCGAAGCGGGCGTGCAGGGTCAGCGAGTGCCCGGTCAGCACCGGCACCCGCACACAGGTCACCGCGACCGGCAGCTTCGGCAGTCCGAGGATCTTGCGGGACTCGTCCCGCACCTTCATCTCCTCCGAGGACCAGCCGTCCTCGCGCAGCGACCCGGCCCACGGCACGACGTTCAGCGCGACCGGCTCCGGGAACGGCCCGGTGTTGTCGCCGACGGCCCGCCGTACGTCACCGGGGCTCGTGCCCAGTTCGGTACCGGCGACCAGGGACAGCTGCTGGCGGAGGGTGTCGACGCCGGCCCGCCCCGCCCCGCTCACCGCCTGGTACGACGACACCACCAGCTCGCGCAGCCCGAACTCGGCGTGCAGCGCGCCCAGCGCCACGATCATGGAGAGGGTCGTGCAGTTGGGGTTGGCGACGATGCCGCGCGGCCGCATCCGTACGGCATGCGGGTTCACCTCGGGCACGACCAGCGGAACCTCCGGGTCCATCCGGAAGGCGCCCGAGTTGTCCACCACCACCGCGCCGGCCGCGGCGGCGATCGGCGCCCAGCGGGCGGCCACCTCGTCGGGGACGTCGAACATCGCGACGTCGATCCCGGCGAAGGCCTCCTCGGTGAGCGCCACCACCTCGACCTCCTCCCCGCGCACGGCCAGCTTGCGGCCGGCCGAGCGCGGCGAGGCGATCAGACGGATCTCACCCCAGACGTCCGCGCGCTGGGACAGGATCTGGAGCATGACCGAGCCGACGGCTCCGGTCGCACCCACGACCGCGAGCGTCGGTCCAGGCCTGGCCGTCACCTTCCCGCCTGCCGCGCGGCGTCTCGCACGCACCAGACGCCGCGCGGCCCGCCCTCCGGGCGGACGACGGGAAGATGACGGCCAGGCCTGGTCATCGCCCGGTGCCCCCGTAGACAACGGCCTCATCGCTGTCGGAGTCCAGACCGAACGCCGAGTGCACGGCACGCACGGCCTCATTGACGTCGTCGGCGCGGGTGACGACCGAGATGCGGATCTCGGAGGTGGAGATCAGCTCGATGTTCACGCCCGCGTCGGACAGCGCCTTGAAGAAGTCGGCGGTGACGCCCGGGTTGGTCTTCATGCCGGCGCCGACCAGGGAGATCTTGCCGATCTGGTCGTCGTAGCGCAGGGAGTCGAAGCCGATGCCGCCCTTGTTCTTCTCCAGGGCGTCGATGGCCTTGCGGCCCTCGGACTTCGGCAGCGTGAAGGAGATGTCCGTCAGACCGGTGGAGGCGGCGGACACGTTCTGCACGATCATGTCGATGTTGATCTCGGCGTCGGAGATCGCGCGGAAGATCGCGGCGGCCTCGCCCGGCTTGTCCGGCACACCGACGACCGTGACCTTGGCCTCGGAGGTGTCGTGCGCGACACCGGAGATGATGGCCTGCTCCACCTGCTTGTCCCCTTGCTCGATCGGCTCGCTGCTGACCCAGGTGCCCTGCAGCCCGCTGAAGCTGGACCGGACGTGGATCGGGATGTTGTAACGACGGGCGTACTCCACACACCGGTGGAGCAGCACCTTCGAGCCGGACGCGGCCAGCTCCAGCATGTCCTCGAAGGCGATCCAGTCGATCTTCCTGGCCTTCTTGACGACGCGCGGGTCGGCGGTGAACACGCCGTCGACGTCGGTGTAGATCTCACAGACCTCGGCGTCGAGCGCGGCGGCCAGCGCGACCGCGGTGGTGTCGGAACCGCCGCGTCCCAGCGTGGTGATGTCCTTGGAGTCCTGGCTCACGCCCTGGAAACCGGCGACGATGGCGATGTTGCCCTCGTCCACCGAGGTGCGGATCCGGCCCGGCGTCACATCGATGATCCGGGCTTTGTTGTGGACCGAGTCGGTGATGACACCTGCCTGCGATCCGGTGAACGACTGGGCGCTGTGGCCCAGGTTTTTGATCGCCATGGCCAGCAGGGCCATGGAGATCCGCTCTCCGGCGGTCAGCAGCATGTCGAGCTCGCGCCCGGCAGGGATCGGGGATACCTGCTCGGCGAGATCGATCAGCTCGTCCGTCGTGTCGCCCATCGCGGAAACCACGGCGACCACCTGGTGGCCGTTCTTCTTGGCTTCCACGATCCGCTTGGCGACGCGCTTGATGCCCTCGGCATCGGCTACGGAGGAGCCTCCGTACTTCTGCACGACAAGGCCCACGTGCGCTCCTCGCTCAGTCCGTGTGTGTCGGCTCAGTCTATCGAGCGTCCGAATTCGACCTTGGGGTTCCCAGATGGTGAGATTCGGGCGCTCGGGGTCGTGTCTGCCCGGTGGGGAGCGGGGCACTCCGGAAAGTGGGACAGGTCACTCGCGGGTGGGGCGGTCCACCGGAAGACCATTGACGCTCTCCGTAGCCGGACGCTAACTTCGCGTCGTCGTCGCCACACCAGGGGCACAAGGCTCCATCGGGACTTGCGACGCGAAGGATCCTCCTCCTTTGACGACTGCGACCGCAGCAGAGATCCAGCACGTCACCTCAGTCGATACCCCGGCCGACCTCTTCGACGTCGAGCCCTTCACGCCCCACTGCGAAGTCATCCGCACCGCGGGCGACCACGCCGTCATCGGCGTCTCCCCCGGCAACAGCTACTTCTCCGCTCGCCGCGTCCTCGACCTCGCCCACTGGGGCCTGGCGCTGTTCGAGCGGGTGGACTTCGTCTACACCGACCTCTACGTGGCGGAGATGTACGCGGCGTCCGGCTATCCGCCCGAGGACGCCCGCCGCAAGGCGGTGAAGAACCTGCGCGGGGTACGGGCCAAGGTCCTCGGCGCCGTACAGGCGGCGGACCCCGGCGGCACTCGGCTCTTCGCCCACGCCATGTCCGACTTCCGCGGCAATCCGGCGTACCGCGACATCCACGACCGTCTCCAGGCCCGCCTGGCCGTCGACGACGAGTTCCGCACGACCTGCGAGAAACTCGTCGACTCCTTCCTGGCGGACAAGGCCGGGCAGGCGAGCGACGCCCAGCGCGAGGTGTGCCTGGCCTACGTCTGCGCCGAGGCACCCCTCTTCCTGGACACCCCCGCCATCCTCGGCGTCCCCTCCTCCCTCAACTGCTATCACCAGCTGCTGCCGATGGCCGAGCTGCTCTACTCCCGGGGCGCCGGCCTGCGCGCCTCCCGCAACCAGGGGCACGCCATAGTGACGCCCGCCGAGGGGACCACCGATGCTCACTGAGGACCTCCTCGACTTCCCGTTCTCCTGGCGCGGCGATCAACTCCCGGGTGAAGTGGAGGAGTTGAGAGCGAATACCCCCGTACGCCGCGTCCGCACCATCGCCGGTGACAAGGCCTGGCTGGTGTCGTCGTACGACCTCTGCCGCCAGGTCCTCGAAGACCCCCGTTTCAGCCTCAAGGACACCTCCGCGCCGGGTGTGCCCCGCCAGTACGCGCTGACGATCCCGCCCGAGGTCGTCAACAACATGGGGAACATCACCGGCGCCGGGCTGCGCAAGGCCGTACTGAAGGCGCTGAACCCGAAGAGCCCCGGCCTCGCGGAGTGGATGCGGTCCTACGCCGATGAGCTGATCGAGGGGCTGATCCGCGAGGGCGCCCCGGCGGATCTGCGCGGCGGCTTCGCCGATCCGTACTCGGCCGGCATGCACTGCCGCATCCTCGGCATCCCGCCCGCGGACGCGCCCCGGCTGATGCGGAGCCTGGACATCGCGTTCATGAACTCGGCCTGCCCGATCACCGGCGCCCGGCTCAACTGGGACCGGGACATCGCGTATATGACGAAGCGGCTCGACGACCCGGCGACCACGGGTCTGATGGCCGAGCTGGCCGCCCTGCGCGCCGACCCCGAATACGGCCATCTCACCGACGAGATGCTCGCGACGGTCGGGGTGACCATGTTCGGCGCCGGGGTCATCTCCACCGCGGGCTTCCTGACCATGGCGCTGGTCTCGCTCATCCAGCACCCGGACCTGCGGGACGAGTTGGTGGCACACCCCGACCGGACCCCCGCCGCCGTCGATGAACTCCTGCGCATCAACCTGTCCATCGGCGACGGACTCCCGAGGCTGGCGACCGAGGACGTACGGCTCGGGGACACGGAGATCAAGGCCGGTGAGCTGGTACTGGTCCTGGTCGAGGGCGCCAACTTCGACCCGGCCGCCTTCCCCGACCCGCACACGGTCGACCTGGGCCGCGAGAACGCCACCGCCCACCTCTCCTTCGGCGGCGGACGCCACTACTGCCCCGCCACCGCCCTCGGCCGCAGACACGCCGAGATCGCCATCAGGGCGCTGCTGGAGCGGATGCCGGAGCTGCGGCTGGCGGTGCCGATCGAGCAGCTGGTGTGGCGGACGGGCTTCATGAAGCGGATCCCGGAGCGGCTGCCACTCATGTGGTAAGTGCCGTTTGTACGGAAATCCGCAGCTCACTGGCTCGGCGACCGGTCGTCTTTAAAGTTCAACCACTATGGTTCGCCCTGTGCGGGTACTTCTGGTGGAAGACGACGAGCCGGTCGCCGAGTCGCTACGGCGAGGACTGCTGCGCTACGGCTTCGAGGTGGCCTGGGTCACCACGGGCAGCGACGCGCTCAGCCATACCGACCCCTACGACGTCGTACTCCTCGACCTCGGTCTGCCCGACACCGACGGCCTCGACGTCTGCAAGGCGCTGCGCGAGCGCGGCGATGTGCCGATCATCGTGATCAGCGCGCGCAGCGACGAGACGGACCGGGTGGTCGGGCTCGAACTCGGCGCGGACGACTACGTCTCCAAGCCGTTCGGGGTGCGGGAGGTCATCGCGCGGATACGGGCGGTCATGCGCCGTATCCAGCCCCGTACGGCCGCTGCCGCCGAGGCCGGACCCGACCGCTACGGCGACCACCTCACCATCGACCGCAAGGCGGCCCGCGTCCGCCTCGACGGCGACGAGGTGGCGCTCGCGCCCAAGGAGTACGACCTGCTGGCCTTCCTCACCGAGGAGCCCGGGGCGCTGATGTCGCGCGAGCAGATCATGGAGGCGGTCTGGGACGCGAACTGGTTCGGGCCGACCAAGACGCTGGACGTGCATGTGGCTGGGCTGCGGCGGAAGCTGGCGGGGGCGATCACCATCGAGGCGGTGCGCGGGGTCGGCTTCCGGCTGGAGATCGTCAAGGGCGGCAGTGACGGCGGCTCTTCATGATCCGTCAGCTCGTCCGCAGCTACATCCTGCTCGTCGCGGTCGCCGTGGCCCTGTTCACCGTGCCGGTGGCCTTCTCGCTCACCGCCCAGTTGCGCAGCGAGACCAAGGAGTCCGTGATGCGGGAGGCCAACACCATGGCCATCCTGCTGGGCAACGGCGACCCCGCCTCCTGCCAGGCCCTCCAGCAGATGGCCACCGCCTACGGCGACAAGACACCCGGTGAGGTCGAGGTCACCGGCAACCCGGACTGTGCCCCGAACCTGCTGCGCCCGGCCGGGAACGCGGCCCTGACCAGGGCACTCGAGGACGGCAAGCCCACGACCGACTGGGGCTCCTCCTTCATCTGGGGCCCCGAGCTGGAGATCACGGTCCCCGCCAGGGCGACCGGCTCCGAGCAGGTCAGCGGTGCCGTACGCGTCCTGTACTCGACCAGCGGCATGACCGGCCGCCTCTGGCAGATCTGGGCTTTCCGCGCCGGACTCGCGGTGGTCGTCCTCGGGGTGGCCGCGGTGATCGGCGCCGCGGCGGCCCGCCGGATCACCCGGCCGCTGCGCCAGCTCAACGACATGGCCAGCAAGTTCAGCGACGGCGATCTGACCGCCCGCTCCCCCGTGACCGGCCCGCCCGAGACCCAGACCCTCGCCCGCACCCTCAACCAGGGCGCGGAACGCCTGGACACGCTGGTCGCGTCCCAGCGCATCTTCGTGGCGGACGCCTCGCATCAGCTCCGTACTCCTCTCACGGCGCTCAGGCTGTCGCTGGACAACATCGCGGACGGCGTCGACGACGACTTCGTCAAGGAGGACGTGGAACAGGCGACGGCCGAGGTCGTCCGGATGAGCCGCCTGGTCAACGGCCTGCTGGTGCTGGCGCGGGCCGAGGCCAAGGTGACGGCGGCGGAGCCGCTGCCCCTGCTGGACATCGTGCGGGAGCGGCTGGCGGTGTGGAGACCGGCCGCCGACGAGCGTGGAGTCACCATCACGCTCAGGGGGAGTGCCGACGGCCGGCCGCTCGTGCTGACCAGCCCCGGTCATCTGGACCAGGTGCTGGACAACGTGCTCTCGAACGCCCTGGAGGTGTCACCGGACGGCGGCACGATCACGGTCCAGGTGGAGCCGAAGGGCGCTGAAGTGGTTCTCTCGGTCCTCGACGAGGGCCCCGGTATGTCGGACACCGACAAGTCCCGTGCCTTCGACCGCTTCTGGCGCGGCAAGGGCCTGACCGGGAAGGCCGGTTCCGGGCTCGGCCTCGCCGTCGTCAAGCAGCTGGTGACGGACGACGGCGGGGCCGTGACCCTCGGGGACGCTCCCGGGGGCGGGCTGAAGGTGACGATCACCCTTCGGGCATCTTCGAGGAGTGGTGGTTGACGATGAGCCAGTCACCGCCGCGCTTCTCGTACTCGTAGGTGTAGCGGGCCTTGACGACCTTCTTCTCACCGGTCTCGTGGTCGGTGAGCGTGAACTGGTAGACACCGGCGTCGATCGCGGAGTTCCCGTCGAGGACGTTGATGTGCGTCTCGATCTTCTTGCCGACCGGTTTGTCCGCCAGGAAGTGCTCCATGTAGTCGACGATGCCGGCGCGGTCGGAGCGGACCTGGTTGGAGAGGGTGGGGAGGAGGACGGCGTCACGGGCGTAGCGGTCGGCGACCGTCTCCGGGTCACCGGTCTGCAGGCTGCTGTTCCACCGGTCGAAGAGGCCGGCTATCTCCTTCTCACTGGGCTTGCCGTGACGAGTGTCGCCGTCGCCCCATCCGGGCCCGGCGACCGCGGCACCGGCGGCGAAGGTGCCGACGGCGATCACGGCCGTGGCGGTGACAATGGCTGCGCGCTTGCTGATCGAACGACGAGTCATCGCATCTCCAGTTCGGGTCTGGTGGGGAAGTGACTCCAGACTCGCTGGACACCGGTTAGGGCCCGTGCAGCGGACGTACAGCCCCGGGACAGGACGCGTCCAACTCGCAGTGTGTGACCGTACGATCACAAAGCGACGAGGGAGTGCTCTCCCGAAGGGGTGGGGTGGTGCAGTGGGCGGCACCGAGGGGTTGTTGGCCGGCATCGTGCTGCTGGGCTCCTGCGTCCAGTGGCTGACCGGCATGGGCTTCGCGCTGGTCGCCGTACCGGCGCTGGTACTGCTGCTCGGACCGGCCGAAGGCGTCGTCCTCGCCAACTTCGCGTGCGGCGCGATCAGCGTCGTGGGCCTGGCGAGCGGCTGGCGGCAGGTGCGGGCGGGTGCGATGGTGCCGCTGTGCGTCGCGGCGGCCTGCACGGTCCCGGCGGGGGCGTGGCTGACCCGTCAACTCCCGGAACCCGTCCTGCTGTTGACCATGGGCGGCCTGGTCACGATCGCCGTACTACTCGTCCTGCGCGGCGCCCGACTCCCCTCCCTGCGCGGCACGAAGGGCGCGGTGGCGGCCGGGGCGGTCGGCGGATTCATGAACTCCGCCGCCGGGGTGGGCGGCCCGCCAGTGTCCCTGTACGCGGTCAACGCCGGGTGGACGGTACGGGAGTTCGTGCCGAACGCGCAGTTCTACGGCGTGGTCGTCAACGCGTTCTCGGTGGCGGCGAACGGGGTGCCGGAGCTGGGGGCGGGGCGGTGGGGGACGGTGGTCGCGGCCATGGTGGCGGGCGGGTTCGCCGGCCGGGTACTGGCCGCGCGGACGTCGGAACGGCGGGCCCGGGGGCTGGTGCTGGGGCTGGCGCTGGTGGGTGGGGTCGTGACGGTGGGGAAGGGGGTGTGGGGGCTGTGACCTCAGTCGGGGTGAGGAGCCCGGAGCCGTTCGAGGCGCTGACGCGCCGCCAGGCCCTGGGCATCCTGGGTGTCCACCCCGTCCTCCGGCACCGGGCGCTTCCGCAGATACTCCTCGGTCACCCGGATCGCCCCGGCGACATCGCCCGCCGCCTCGCGGACCTCGCCGAGCGTGAACATGAGGTGCAGGGCCGCCTCGCCGTCCTCGCCCTGCGCCCGTACGGCCTTCTCCAGCAGCCCTTCGATCTTGGTGACCGCGAACCTCGCGGAACGCTTCGGCTTCGCCTGGGCCTTCAGCCGCCATCCCTCGGCCACGACCGCGTGGGCTCGCAGGGCCTCCGGGGAACCGTCCCCGAGGGTGCGCTCGGCGAGCTGGGCACTGACCCCGGCCTGAGCCAGTCCTCCGCCCAGGTCCCCGCGTTGCAGCTTCAGCCGGGCCAGCGCGGTACCCGTCTCGATCGTCTCTGGTGCCTTGCGTCCGAACACGACGCTCGTCGCGGTCAGGTTCTTGGACAGCAGCCGTGCCGCGCGGTCGTGATCGCCGGCCACCCAGCAGCAGTCCGCGAGCCGACGGCGGGCGGCCACCGTGATACGGCTGTATGAGGGCAGGAACCGTTCGGCGCGGTACAGCGCCTCTTCGTACCGCTCGATGATGGCCTCGTCGGCGGTCGGCTGGACATCGCCGATGTACATGGGCACCAGGACCCAGAGCTCCGGCGGCACTCTGTCCCGGTCGTAGTACTCGAACAGCGTCGCCACGTGTGTGATCCAGAGGGCGACGTTCTCACACGGCAGCCCCTGCTCCACCAGCAGCCGGGCGGCCTCGTCGTACGTCTCCTCGGCCCCTGCCCCCGTCCGCGCCACCGCCTGCACCAGCCGGTGCACCGAGAGGGTCCCGTCCTCGCGCAGGCTGATCATGCTGTGCGCGGCCAGCCGCCGCAGCGCCTCCGTGACGTCGGGCGCGTCGGCCAGCGGGGCGAGGTACGACCGGGGGATCCCGTCCGGCGCCCACCACGCGATGACGCGCAGGATGCGCTCCGCGACCGGCGTGTCCGCCAGCCGGTCCATGGTCACCCGCCACACCCGGGCGATGGTCTGCTCACCGTCCGCGCCCTCGGCCGAGTTCGCGAGGACCTGCCCTGGGATGGAGCGCGAGCAACTCCCGATAGCGGCCCGGCGTGATCCGCGCCTCGGCGCAGTACGCGGCGGCCTGCTCCACGGCCAGCGGCAGACACCCCAGCTCGCCGCACAACTCCTCGACCGCGTCGGCCGTACCGCCATGAATCCGCTCGAACAGCTCCACGGCCTGGGGCAGTTCGAGCACATCGAGCGAGAGCGGCTCGGCGATCCCGTGCCACCCCGAGGCGCGCCGCGTGGTGATCAGGAAGCGCCCGCCGGTCGTCCGCCCCAGCAGCTGCCGTACGTCCGCCGGATCGGCGACGTTGTCCAGCACCAGCAGCCAGCCCTCGTGCTCCGCGAGCCACTGCACGGCGCGTTCGCTCCGCGCCTGCTGTGACAGCACGTCCCGCAGGGCGGGTTGGAGTGCCACGGCGAGGTCGGCGAGACCGGCCTCCAGGTCGTCCGGCGTCTCGGCGGTGATCCACCAGACCGGGTTGTACGCCCCCGTCCGCCCCGCGGCCCACTTCGCCGCCAGCGTCGACTTGCCGATGCCGCCGAGCCCGTGCACGGCCTGCACGACGACACCGCCCGTGCCCTCGAACGACACGTCCAGCCGGGCGAGTTCCGGCTCCCGGCCGATGAACAGGCCGGTCCGCTCGGGCAGGTTGACCAGGTGCGGCGGTGCGTGCGGCGGTAGCTCCAGCGCCTCCGGCGGCAGCGTCAGGGACGTCTCCACGTAGTGTGCGACGGCCCCGTCCCCGGTGAGGGCCTGCCGAATGCCCCCGGCCGCGGCGACCGCACGCGCCCCGGACGCCTCCGCCGCCCCGCTCACGCGTCGTCGCCCGTCGACACCGAACCGATGTCACCCCCGGCCGCGACGGACCGCTCCCCGGAGGAGTTGACGGGTCCGCTCGGCCGGGACGGCGAGGTGGGCATCGTGGGCGCGGCCCCTCCCGTCGCCCCGTTCCCCGTCGACACGGTCCCGATACTCCCGCCCGCGGCGACCGACCGCGCACCACTGGCCTTAACGGACGAGGAAGGGGTGGGCGCCGACCCGAGCAAGGCATACAGCGTCACCGCCAGCCCGAGCAGCCCCGCCGCTCCCCCGGCCACGCTCGCCCAGGGATCGGCCGCGTCGACATTCAGCACACCGCCGACGATCAACCCCGCGGCCCCTGCGACGCAGAGCCCGACTCCCGCCCACACCAACGCCTTTGACCGAGTCGCCATGGCCCCCATCATGGAGCAGTCCGGGCGTAAGGGGTGAGGGGCTCCCCGGAAACCCCACATCACACTCGCCCGCCGAACAACGCCGTCAGTCCATGGTCCAGTTCGGCCCCCACGGTCTCCTCACCGGGCGCGATCACGGTGTACGTACGGGCCAGGAACCGGAACAGATCCGAGGTCGCGAAGCGCAGCACGGCCAGGCCGACCGGCGAGTGGATCTCCACATACGTGTCGGCCGCCCCGCACGGCCGCACCCGTATGGTCCCGAGCCCGGCGGGCCCCCGCAGCCCCTCCCCCAGCAGTACTCGGGCGAACGTCCAGGTCACGGCCTCGCCGTCGACGGTGGCATGCGGTGGAAAGTCGATGTGCACGGCCAACGGATCGCCGGAGGTGTAGCGCAGCGTGGCCGGTATCGCGATCTCCTGACCCGAGTCGGTGACGAGACGGGCGCCGGTCGGCTGCTCCAGGGTGACGTGCATGGGCGGGCTCCGATTCGGGGGCGGGGCAGCGGCCGGGTGTGACCGTTGTTCCAGTGAGACGTTCCGAGGCCCCCGTGCATTACGCCGCTTCAGGAGTCTTTCTCTGTAACCTGCGTCACTTTCCGGGCGCGGGGCGGTGCGGTTACCGTCCATGGATGGAGATTTCGCGCTACGTGGCCTTCAGCAGCGACCCCGCCGGAGGCAACCCGGCAGGTGTGGTGCTCGACGCCACCGGGGTCGAGGACGAGGCGATGCTGGCGGTGGCCGCCGAACTCGGCTACTCGGAGTCGGCGTTCGTCGTGCCGGGCGGCAAGGACGGCACGCTGGGCATCCGCTACTTCAGCCCGCTGGCCGAGGTCCCGTTCTGCGGGCACGCGACGATCGCCACGGCCGTCGCCCACGCGGAGCGGCACGGCACCGGCCGACTGCTGCTGCGGACGAAGGCGGGCCCGGTCACCGTGACCACCGACCGGACGGCGGACGGCAGGGTGGCGGCGACGCTGGTCAGCGTGGCGCCGCGTACGGAGCCGATCGCCGAAGCCGACCTCGCCGAACTGCTCGCGATCCTCGGCTGGTCGGCCACCGACCTGGACCCGGCGCTCCCGCCGCGCGTCGCCTTCGCCGGGGCCCGGCATCCCGTCCTCGCCGCCTCGACCCGGGAGCGACTGGCCGACCTGGACTACGACATGGCCGCGCTCGGCGCCCTCATGGCCCGCGAGGACTGGACGACGGTCGACCTGGTCTGGCGGGAGTCGCCCACCGTGTTCCACGCACGGAACCCGTTCCCGCCGGGCGGTGTCGTCGAGGACCCGGCCACGGGTGCGGCGGCGGCCGCGTTCGGCGGATATCTGCGGGAGCTCGGACTCGTCGCCACGCCCGCCACCCTGACGATCCATCAGGGCGTGGACATGGGCAGGCCGAGCACGATCACCGTGACGGTACCGGCGGAGCCGGGCACGGGCATCGGCGTGACCGGCACGGCCGTACGGATCTGAACCGCGGCTACTTGGCCGGCTTCAGCCCCAACTGCTCCCCGATCTCCTCCGCCATGACCTTCCCGGCCTCGAACTCCAGCGTCTCGTCGCCCATCACGCCCTGGTCGGTGTCCAGGCCGTCCAGCTCCTCCAGGGGCTGGTTCAGGCGGACGTGGGCCAGGACCGAGTGCAGGGCGCGCAGGGTCGCGGAGGCCGTCGAGCCCCAGTTGGAGAAGTAGGAGAACTGCCACCACCACAGGGCCTCGGTGGTGCGGCCGGAACGGTAGTGGGCCATGCCGTGGCGCAGGTCGGTGATGACGTCGGCCAGGTCGTCGGAGATCCGGGCCGGGACCGGGGCCTTGCGGGGCTCGTAGGGGTCGAAGACCTCGGAGTAGACGTCCACCGGGTCGAGAAGGCGGGCGAGGTTCTCGCGGAGTTCGTCGACGTCGCCCTCGGGGCCCAGGTCGGGCTCGTAGCGCTCGTCGGGGACGATGTCCTCGTGGGCGCCGAGGCGGCCGCCGGCCAGCAGCAGCTGGGAGACCTCCAGGAGGAGGAAGGGCACGGTCGAGCCCGGTTCGTCGCCCTTCGCGACCTCCGTGACGGCGACCAGGAAGCTCTCGATCTGGTCCGAGATCTGGACCGCGAAGTCGTCCGGGTCCTGCTCGGTCGCGTGCAGCGTGGCGTCAGACATCTAGGAGTCGTCTCCCCTCGAAGGCGCGGCCGAGAGTGACCTCGTCCGCGTATTCCAGGTCGCCACCCACCGGGAGGCCGCTGGCCAGGCGGGTGACCTTCAGGCCCATGGGCTTGATCATGCGGGCGAGGTACGTGGCCGTGGCCTCGCCTTCCAGGTTCGGGTCGGTCGCCAGGATCAGCTCCGTGACCGTCCCGTCGGCCAACCGCGCGAGAAGTTCTCGTATACGCAGGTCGTCGGGACCCACACCCTCGATGGGGCTGATCGCTCCGCCCAGGACGTGGTAGCGGCCGCGGAACTCCCTGGTCCGCTCGATCGCCACGACGTCCTTGGGCTCCTCGACCACACAGATCACCGCGGGATCGCGTCGGGTGTCGCGGCAGATGTTGCACAGCTCCTCCTGCGCGACGTTCCCGCATGTCGCGCAGAAGCGGACCTTCGCCTTGACCTCCATGAGGGCCTGGGCGAGGCGCCGTACGTCCGTCGGTTCCGCCTGGAGGATGTGGAAGGCGATCCGCTGCGCGCTCTTGGGACCGACGCCGGGCAGCCGACCCAGCTCGTCGATGAGGTCCTGAACCACGCCTTCGTACAACGGACTGCCGTCCTTCCTGGGGTTCCTTACGGTACGTACGGTAGTTGGCGCCGCCCCCTGTAAGGAAGGCGCGCCGGGAACGTCAGAAGGGCAGGCCGGGGATTCCGCTGCCGCCGCCCAGGCCCTGGGCCAGCGGGCCCAGCTTCTGCTGCTGGAGGTTCTGCGCGTTCTCGTTGGCCGCCTGGACGGCCGCGATGACCAGGTCCGCGAGGGTCTCGGTGTCCTCCGGGTCGACCGCCTTCGGGTCGATCTTCAGCGCGCGGAGCTCGCCGGAACCGGTGACGGTCGCCTTCACCAGACCGCCGCCCGCCTGGCCCTCGACCTCGGTCTGCGCCAGTTCTTCCTGCGCCCGCTGCAGGTCCTGCTGCATCTTCTGGGCCTGCTGGAGCAGCTGCTGCATATTGGGCTGGCCACCACCGGGGATCACGATCAGCTCCTTGCGTGTGTACGCGTTTCCCGTTCAGCACGAGCCTACGTGGTCTGCGTGGCCGTCGCCCCAGCACTCTTTCGAGTGAGAGAGAACCTGGAGGAATAGGCGTCCTATACCTGATCAAGACCCACTTCCGGGGGTAAAAGAGGCGAAAGGCATCTCTTCGCCACCCATTGGGCGGTAGGAAGGGTCCGGCGCGTCAGCCTCAGGTGTCGCGTGACGTTCCGTGCACTGCGGGGGGTCAAACCCGGTACGCAGACCGTACGTGATGTCACGCACCGTGACAGTAGGGAGTGCCGGGTGGGTCAGCCGGAGATGCAGCCCGACAGGTCGCCTCAGGAGTGGCGGGGCGGTGAAGGGGCGGCCGGACTGCGGCCGGGCGATCTGACGGGGCGGGCCTTCCCACACGGGGACTGGGGCGAGCCGGCACTGCGGCTGGACGAGTTGTACCGGTGGGCCGAGCGCGGGGCGCTGGACACGGCGGCGTGGTATCTCGCGGACCGGGTGTGGAAGCGGCGCACGGCGCGGGCGCTGCGGGGCGGGGCGGCGGGCGGAGCGGTGATCGGCGCCGCACTGCCCCTGCTGGACCTGACCGGCGTCGCGGACGGGGCGACCCCCTGGGGATACCTCGCCCTTCTGCTGGCCGTGGCCTGTCTGGGCACCGACCGCTTCTTCGGTGTCACCTCCGGCTGGATAAGGGACGTCGCCACGGCCCAGGCCGTGCAGCGGCGCCTTCAGGTGCTCCAGTTCGACTGGGCCACGGAGAGCGTGCGCGAGGTGCTCGGCCCGGCCGAGGGCACGGCGGGCGAGGCCGCCGAGCGGTGCCTGGGTGTGCTGCGCCGGTTCTCCGAGGACGTGACCGAGCTGATGCGGGCGGAGACGGCGGACTGGATGGTGGAGTTCCGTACCGGGTCGGCGCCCCTCGGCATCCAATCAGCGGTGCCGGGCGCGAGCCGCCCCGACGCAGCCGCGGCACTGGCCCGCTTCGCGCTGCCCCCCACCAACGGCACCCGCCCGAACATGCCACGCCAGCGACCGCCCGAGCCGCGCTGAGGGCTCCGTAACCGCGCTCACGACTGCGGGGCCGGGAAGGCCACCGGACTGCGCAGGCCCGCCCGGCTCACCGCCCTCACCCCGAAGAACACGTTGTCCTTCGACAGGTCCACCTCGTGTGCCGTCACCTCGCCCACCGGCACGACGTGCGTCCACTCCGGGGCCGTCGTCTCACGCCAGACGACCTCATAGCCGGCGAGATCCGGTTCCGGGCCTCTCGCCCAGGTCAGACTGGTGGAGTTGGTGAGGTTGCTGGTGATGATCCGAGGGTTCTTCGGGGTGCCCGGGGCCTGGGCCAGGGTCCACAGCGTGGCCGCGTTCACGCGGGCCACCCTCGCCGTGAAGGCGAAGTCGCAGAACTCCGGCAGGTCGCCGTACTGCTTGCCGGTGTCGTCGACGCGGACGTCCTGGTGCTGGTGGGCGAAGTCCTCGGCGGGCTCGGTGAAGCGGGCGGCCGGGTAGCCGCGTTCGAGGAAGGGGATGTGGTCGCCGCCGCGGAGGTAGCGGTCGCGGCGGTAGATCGTGCGGATGCGCATGCCGGTCGCGTCGTTGTCGGCCACATCGCGCACGAAACGGGCCAGTTGGCGGGTCGCCGAGTCGTTCTCGCCGCCCACCGAGCGGCGGATCGCCGCCTGTTCGGGGGTCTCGGAGGAGGGGACGCCCTCGGCGAACAGACGGATGGTGTACGGGTCGCGGGTGCCGTCGTCCGCCGTGGCGCTGCCGACGATGTCGTTGGTGAACATGCCCTGGACGTCCGTGCCCGCGGCCTTCAGCGTCTGCGCCAGGTGAGCCGATCCGTACAGGCCCTGTTCCTCCCCCGCCACCGCCGCGAACACGATCGTCGACGCCGGGCGGCGCTTCGCCATCACGCGCGCCAGTTCCAGGACCACGGCCACCCCCGAGGCGTCGTCGTCCGCGCCCGGCGCGTCGGAGGTGGCGTCCATGACGTCGGTGACCCGGGAGTCGTAGTGCCCGGAGACGACGTACACGCGCTCGGGCGTCATCGATCCGCGCAGGGTCGCGATGACGTTCGTGATCTTCGTCGGGGTGGGGATGCGGGGCGCCGGTTCCTGGACGTACGACTGGAGTTCCGCCGTCATCCGGCCCCCGGAGGCCGCCGCGTACGACTTCAGCTCGGCAAGCAGCCAGTCGCGGGCCGCGCCGATGCCCCGGCGGGGGTCGTCCTGGACGGAGAGGGTGTGGCGGGTGCCGAAGGAGACGAGTCGGCGGATCGTGGCCTCGATGCGGGCGGGGTCGATCTCGCGGAGGAGGGCGCGGAGTTCGCGGGTGGGGCGCTGGGCCGTCACCGGCGAGCGGTCGGCCGCCTCGGCCGTACCCGTCGTCGTCAGCGCCGCCGCGGTGGCCGCCGTGGCAGTCAGGACTGTTCTTCTCTTGGGGCTGGGGCGCATGGGTCCTCCCGGTGCTGCCGATGCCGGCCGACCCCCGTCATGGTTGTGTACATGGCAACCAGCGGCAAGGGCGCCTCAGCGGCACAGCCGCACCCCCACCGGCGTCCCGCACGGCAGATGCCCCCGCGTCCGGATCGCCTGCCTGCTGCTCTCCTTGTCCAGATAGGCCAGGAACCCTGCGGTGAGCGAGTCGTCGGCCGCCGTGCCGTAGGTGTAGGCGTACTCGATGTCGCGGTACGGATAGGCGCTGTCCCCGCGCTCGATCTCGTCCACGTCGGCCCGGTCGCCGTCCAGCGGCACCGTCGTCACGCCCTTGTGCCGGGCGGCGACGGTCAGTTCGCTGTAGCCGATGGCACCGGGCTGCTCGGCGATGCGGTCCAGGACGTCGGAGGTGCCGGCGAGTTCGCAGCGCGTGACGGTGGTGAGCGGGCCTTGCGAGGGCTCGCAGTCCAGTGAGGTGCTCTGCGCCTTCTCCCATCCCTTCAGCACCCGGTCCTGGAACACCTGCCGGGTCCCCGAACTGTCGCTGCGGCTGACCAGCACGATGGGCAGGGCGGCCGTCCTCTCGTCGGCCCCCGGCAGCACCTCGCCCCACCGCTTGTACCGCCCCTTGTAGATCTCCTGGACCTGCCGCACGGACAGCCCGGCCCGGCCGAGGTCGATCCCGTCGTTGACGACGAGCGTGAAGACCGACAGCGCGACCTTCTTCCCCTTCAGACCGAGGCGCTCGCCCAGCGGACCGTCGGAGAACGCGACGACCGACTTGTCCTTCGACTCCGCGAGTTCGGCTACCCCGGCCTCGCTGCCACGCGCCTCCACATGGATCTCGGCACCCGCGCACTTGCCCTCGTACTGCCTTGCCAGCGTCGAGACCACCGGCTCGAAGGCGGTCGAGCCGATCACCGTCAACTCGCCCTGCTCGCACTCGATCGGATTGCCGTCACGGAAGACGACGATGCCGGCGAGGGCGAGCACGGAGAGGGTGAGCAGACCGGTGAAGATCCTGGCCGGCGGGCTGAACATCGGCGCCTTGTCGTCCGGCGTGGCACTGCGGTTGGGATGCACCTCGCCGTCCCGGATGCCGCCGCGCAGCCGAATGTCACTGCCCACGTCACCGCCGGACAGCAGGACGAGCAGCTTGTAGTGGTCACCGGGGTTGAGCGGCACGCGCGGCACCCGCAGCCGGTTGCCCTCGTAGCCGAAGCCGCGCTGCTCGGTGAAGTGGTCCATGAGGTGGTCGATGTCGGTGGGCTGGGTGACCGAGACGCCGCGGATGGTGCGGTCCGTGAAGACGGCGGTGAGGCCGTGCGGGCTGGGGCCGGTGTAGTCGTCGCGGTCGATGCTCTGCGAGCCGTCGTTCTCGACGCGCAGCAGCACGAGCGTCGCGTCGTCCATGTCCGCGTCGAAGAGGCCGAGCCGTACTCCCCCAGAGGGGGGACCCCCAGCCCGCCCCGACCTGCCGTGGTCGCCTATGGGGTTGTCCATCTGGACGCGATAGCCGATCCGCTTCCGGCGCGGCACCCGTCGCTCGTACCAGACCATGACGCCCGACGCGACGACACCGAGCACCGCCGTACCCACGGCCACGATGTTCTCTGCGCTCAGCCACTCCACGTGGTGCCCCCGCCACTAGCGTGGGGTCACCGTACGTCCGTTCGGACTCACCGGCGGTGTCCGGACGGGGAAGTTCGCCGGACGTTCAACTGCCTCACAGGTAACGGGACTTCAGGGGCTCCAAGGGCTTCACGGGCGCTTCAGGGGTTTCACCCTCACTGCTTGGTGTACGTAAGTTTCTCCCCGCTGCTCGGATTCACCCGCTGCAGCCTGCCGTCCGACAACAATGTGACCCGGGTGGCTCCCCCCGGCGAGCACGCGGTGGCCGGCTCACCGGCCGTCACGGTGGAGGCACCCATCTCCAACGGCCCGTCCCCTACCGGCGCCTCGGTGAGCGCCGCCTCGAACTCACAGTGGTAGGTGCCGGTCCCGGCGGGACCGTCCGCGACGAGCGTGAGCACCGTGTCACCCACCTCGCCCTGCCGGATCGTCAGCCGGCGGGTGTTCTGACCGGTGTCGTTGTCGATCGACGCCGTCCAGGTACCGAGGAAGGAGGCGGGGATGGCGCCGTCTCCGGGCGCGGGGTCGGTGGGGGTAGGGGTGCTCGGGCCGGGGGTGGGCGTGGCCGTCGCGGTCGGGGTGGGCGAGGGACCGCCGTCCGCCCGGTCGTCACCGTCACCGTTCATCAGGGCGTACACCGAACCACCGGCACCGAGCGCGACGACCAGCGCGACGAGGACGAGCGCGACCGTGGAACGACTGCTGCGGCGGGGTGGCTCGGGCTGGGGGGCGGGGAGGTAGGGCAGGGGCGGGTTGTAGGGCGGGGTGGGGCCGTACGGCGAGGCGGAACCGTAGGGCGGCGGCGGTGGGGTCGGGCCTGCGGGCGGGTAGCCGTACGCCGGTTGGTGCGGGGGTTGGTGCGGGGACTGCTGGGGGGCGCCGTACGCCGGCTGCTGCGGGTGCTGCTGCGGGAAGCCGTACGCCGGGTGGGCCGGGGTGCCGCCGGGGGCGGCGGCGTCTCCGAAGGCACCGGCGGGCGGGGCGGGCGGGCCCGGCGGCGGGGTCGGGCCGTTCTGGGGCGCGGCCATGGTGGGCAGTTGGTCGGGCGGCGTCGGCGGGGCGGCCGGGGAGTGTTCGGGGGAGGCGGCGGGGGTGGGTTCGGCGGAGTGGGGCGCGCCCGCCTCCGCCGGAGTGTCCTGACGCTGAGGGGTGTCCGAACCCCCGGCCCCCTCCCCCTCCGAACCAGCAGTCCCGACCGGCGCTCCAAGCCCGACCGTCCCTCCACCCCCCACCGGATCCTCCGCGTCCAGCAACCGCACCGCATGCCGCCCCAACTGCGCCACCAGCGCGCTCGGCAGCCACGGATCGCGGGAGCGGCCGCCGGAGACGGTGTCCTCCGCGCCCATGCGTTCGAGGATCCGGTCGAGGGTGGGGCGGGTGCCGGGTGTCTTGCGGAGGCAGTCCCGTACGAGTTCGGCGACTCCTTCGGGCACACCCTCCAGGTCGGGCTCCTCCTGAGCGATCCGGAACATCACGGCGTGGGCGCCGCTGTCGATGGAGCCGAAGGGCAGCCTGCCGGTCGCGGCGTAGGCGAGGACCGAGCCGAGGCAGAACACATCGCAAGCGGGCGTGATCCGGTCCCCCCGGACCTGCTCCGGCGCCATGAACCCCGGCGACCCGACGAGCGCGCCGGTGCGGGTGAGCCCGCTCTCGTCGACCGTCTCCAGGGCGCGCGCGATCCCGAAGTCGATGACGCGGGGCCCGTCGATGGTGACCAGGACGTTCGAGGGCTTCAGATCCCGGTGCACTATCCCCGCGGCGTGGATGTCCTTCAGCGCATGCGCCAGCCCCGCCGCCAGAATCCGTACCGAACGCTCGGGCAGCGCCCCATGGTCATGCCCCACGACCTGCTGGAGGCTCGGCCCGGCGACATACCCCGTGGCGACCCAGGGCACCTCGGCCTCGGTGTCCGCGTCGAGCACCGGCGCGGTCCAGAACCCGCCGACCTGCCGCGCGGCCTGCACCTCCTGCCTGAACCGGGCCCGGAACTCCTCCTGCGAGGCCAGCTCCCGCCGCACGAGCTTCACGGCGACCGTACGGCCGCGGTCCGACCGGGCGAGATAGACGTCCCCCATGCCGCCCGCACCGAGCCGCGCCAGCAGCCGATACGCCCCGATCTGCTGCGGATCCCCCGGCCCCAGCTTCTCCATCCCACGCCCCCAACCAGCCCCCGCCTATGCGTCGGCCCCACGATAGTGCGGCATTTGGCGAGGTGAGCGGCCCGGTCCCTACGGTTCCGTAACAGGACCGGCGATCTGGTCGAGCACTTTCGACATCCGTTCCAGAACCCTTACCGCATCGGCGAGTTCCGCCTCCCCGAAGGCCTCCGCCAGCCGGTCCGCGAAGGCGGCATGCCCGGGACCGATACGGGAGACGGCTGCCCGCCCCTCCTCCGTGGGCGCGAGAAGCTTCGCCCGGCGATGGGCCGGATTGGGCCGATACTCGGCGAGCCCCTTCTCCACCAGCAGATCGGCGATGCGCTGCACGCTCTGCCGAGTGATCCCCATGACCCGGGCGATCCCGGAGACGGACAACGGCTCCCCCAGTACCGCCCCCAACACCTGCCACCACGCCGCCGTCAGCCCGGCCGGCCTCGCCAACTCCTCGGCGACCGCGAGGAACTGGCCGTTGAGCCGGAAGACCCCGAGCGCACCACGGCTGAGCAGATCCTGACGTTCGCGGCTCACAGGACCCCGGCCTTCTCCAGTACGGCATAGGCCTCGGCGTCGGAGTCGTGGAACAGCCGGTACCAGGCATCGACGGCCTCGTCGTCGTACACCTTCAGCAGCCGCAGGATCTCCCGGGCGAAGGCGACGGGTTCGGTGGGCCCGGCGGTGACCAGCCCGGCGTCGGTGACGGCATCGGCCTCCACATACCGCTCGCCGCCGCCGTATCCGGTCGCGGCGAGGTAGAAGGAGACGGCGCTGGTGTGGTCCCGGTCGTCCAGCAGCCCCTCGCGCGCCACCCCGGCGGTGGCCCCGCAGATCGCGGCCACGGGCACTCCGGCGTCCAGGAACGCGCGGGCGGCGTGGGCGAACGGGGCGAGATCGTCACCCGTGTCCCAGAGGTCGGCGCCGGGGAGGATCAGCAGACAGGCATCGGACGGCCGTACGTCGTCCAGGGCCAGGTCGGGCTGGATGCGCAGGCCGCCGACGGTGGTGACGGGTTCGCGGGTGGGGCCGACGGTGCGGATCTCGTATCCGGCGCGGGCCAGCTGCGCGGTGGCGTGGCCGGGTTCCCAGTCGGCGAGGGTGTCATAGACGGCGAGGTACACGGGCTTGCGGCTGCTCATGATCACTCCTCTGATCGCCCCTCAAGGTGTCTCAAGGTCCCTCGAGGTTCCGAAGATGACAATATGCTGTCACTTCGACAGCCTGCTGTCAATCATCGGAACAGGCCTCCTCCGCCAAAGGTGCATAACAGGGCATCCTGCCGCCGATCCCCTCGTTGATCAGGCCATGAAGATCATCGCTGCCGCCGCCCTCGCCGGTGCCGCTCTCCTCGCCGCCGCCATCCCCGCCGCCGCCGACGACGGCCCCCTCGACTTCGGCGTCTTCCAGGGCGTCAACGACACCCATGGCTCGACCTCCACGAACGGTTCGGACGGGACCGTCCCGAGGTCGGTGGTGGGCAAGCTGCTGGAGGACCTGGTGACCCCCGGCCGCCTCTGACGCCGGTTCCGGCCCCTGCCGCGTGTCGACAACCTGTCGCGGAAACCCCCGGACCGCAGACAGGACGCCGATATCGCGCCCACGGCACCGGCTCCTACGCTCGGCCGCATGACCCCTCAGCCAAATCCCGAGGTCGGCGCCGCCGTGAAGGCCGCGGACCGTGCGCATGTGTTCCACTCCTGGTCCGCGCAGGAGCTCATCGACCCGCTCGCCGTCGCCGGTGCGCAGGGGTCGTACTTCTGGGACTACGACGGCAGGCGCTATCTCGACTTCAGCAGCGGGCTCGTCTTCACCAACGTCGGCTATCAGCACCCGAAGGTCGTCGCCGCGATCCAGGAGCAGGCGGCGCGGATGACGACCTTCGCGCCGGCGTTCGCCGTCGAGGCGCGGTCGGAGGCGGCGCGGCTGATCGCCGAGCGGACACCGGGTGACCTGGACCGGATCTTCTTCACCAACGGCGGCGCGGACGCCGTGGAGCACGCGATGCGGATGGCCCGGCTGCACACGGGCCGCCCGAAGGTGCTCTCCGCGTACCGCTCGTACCACGGCGGCACCCAGCAGGCCGTGAACATCACCGGCGACCCGCGCCGCTGGGCCTCCGACTCCGCGACGGCCGGGGTCGTGCACTTCTGGGCGCCGTACCTCTACCGCTCCCGTTTCTACGCCGAGACCGAGGAGCAGGAGTGCGCCCGGGCGCTGGAGCACCTGGAGACGACGATCGCCTTCGAGGGGCCGTCGACGATCGCCGCGATCATCCTGGAGACGGTGCCGGGGACGGCCGGGATCATGATCCCGCCGCCCGGATATCTCGCCGGTGTGCGTGAGCTCTGCGACAAGTACGGGATCGTCTTCGTCCTGGACGAGGTGATGGCGGGGTTCGGGCGGACCGGTGAGTGGTTCGCGGCGGATCTGTTCGATGTCACGCCGGACCTGATGACCTTCGCGAAGGGCGTGAACTCCGGATACGTACCGCTGGGCGGGGTGGCCATCTCCGGGGCCGTCGCGGAGACCTTCGCGCGCCGCCCCTATCCCGGCGGCCTCACCTACTCGGGCCATCCCCTGGCCTGCGCGGCCGCCGTCGCGACGATCGAGGTCATGGCCGAGGAGGGCGTCGTCGAGAACGCCGCGCGCCTGGGTACGGAGGTCCTCGGCCCGGCGCTGGCCGACCTGGCCGAGCGGCACCCGTGCGTCGGCGAGGTACGGGGCGTCGGCATGTTCTGGGCGCTCGAACTGGTCCGGAACCGGGAGACCCGCGAACCGCTGGTCCCCTACAACGCGACCGGCGAGGCGAACGCCCCGATGGCCGCGTTCGCCTCGGCCGCGAAGGCCGGGGGCCTCTGGCCGTTCGTGAACATGAACCGCACCCACGTGGTCCCCCCGTGCAACGTGACCGAGCCCGAACTGAAGGAGGGCCTGGCAGCGCTGGACGCGGCGCTGGGGGTGGCGGACGAGTACACGGAGTAGGGGGCGGCGGGGGCGGAGAAAAGGCTCTGGTCGGGGAAACATCGGCCGGCACCCGAACGCGTAAGGTGGCGTGCTCGTAGACATATACGTGCACGCCACCTCATCGCGACGACGGGAGACGCTCTGACCATGCCCGGCACCGGCGGCAACGGCTCCGTCACGCGAAGTACCCTGCGCCAGCAGATCGCGGACGCGCTGCGGGACGAGGTACTGGCCGGACGCCTCCAGGCGGGCCGCGAATTCACCGTCAAGGAGATCGCCGAACAGTACGGCGTCTCCGCCACCCCGGTCCGCGAGGCACTCGTCGACCTCGCCGCACAGGGCCTCCTGGAGGCCGACCAGCACCGCGGCTTCCGCGTCCACGAGTACTCCGTCGCCGACTACCGGGGCATCGTCGAGGCCCGAGGCCTGGTCATCGACGGCATGTTCCAGGTCGTGGCCGCGGACCCCGGCGGCCAACGGGGCCCCGACAACCCGCGCGTCCTCGCCGCCGCCGCAGGCGTACGCCGCCGCGCCGAGGAGGCACAGCGCGCCGCGATCGCCGGCGACCTCACCGTGCTCATCGGCTACGACCTGCGCTTCTGGCGCGAGCTCGCCGCCCTGTTCGGCAACCCCTATCTCGCCGACTTCCTGCACCGGCTGCGGTTGCAGTCCTGGGTCTGCGCGGTCCAGCATCTGCGCCGCCTGGACGATCTGCGCGGCCACCTGTGGTCCGGCCACACCGAGCTGGTCGACGCGTTGATGCGCCGCGACCTGCCGTCGGCCCGTTCGATCATCGCCGCCCATGACGCGGACTCGCTCGCCCTGATCGAGCGGCTGGCGTCCGAATGAGCGATGACGGGGGCCCGCGGATCCACGAACAGGAAGCGGGCCCGCCGGATCTCTCCGTGGTCATCCCCGCCTACAACGAGGAACACCGCCTCACCCACACCCTCGACGCGATCGCCGGCCACCTCGGCGCCGACGCCGGGGCCTGGGAGATCGTCGTCGCCGACGACGGCTCCACCGACGCCACCCGCGACCTGGTGACCGACCGCGGCGACCCCCGTGTCCGCCTGGTCACCTCCCCCCGCAACCGCGGCAAGGGCCACGCCCTGCGCCTCGGCGTGGCCGCCTCCCGGGGCCGCCGCGTACTCGTCACGGACGCCGACCTCGCGACGCCGATCGAGGAACTGGAACGTCTCGACAAGGCGCTCTGCGAGGGCAACTCGGCGGCGATCGGCTCCCGTTCGGTGCCCGGCGCCGTCATCGGCGACCGCCAGCACCGGATACGCGAACTGCTGGGCCGCGCCGGGAACGTACTGATCCGCCGTACCGCCCTCCCCGGCATCCACGACACCCAGTGCGGCTTCAAGCTGTTCGACGGCGACCGCGCCCGCGACGCCTACGCCGCCTCCCGCGTCAACGGCTGGGGCATAGACGTGGAGGTGTTACGGCACCTGCACCGCGCGGGCCTGCCCATCGCCGAGGTCCCCGTCCGCTGGTCGCACCGTCCCGGCTCGAAGGTCGGCCCCCTCGACTACGCCCGCGCCCTGACCGAACTCACCCGCATCGCCGCCCGCTCGGCCCGCCCCGCCGACCTCTACGCCACCCTCCTCTTCCTCCTCATGTCGGTGGCCCTCTACTCCGGCCGCTTCTTCGCGCCCGCCCACCGCTATCTCCCCGATTCCCTCCGCGACCAGAACCAGTGGGAGTGGTTCTTCGCGGTGACGGCGGACAACATCGCCCACTTCCGCAACCCCCTCTTCACCGACCTCCAGGGCTTCCCCGACGGCGTGAACCTCATGGCCAACACGGTCATGCTCGGCATGTCCGTGCCCCTCACGCCGCTCACCCTGCTCGCGGGCCCCGCCGTCACCCTCAGCCTGGTGATGACGCTGGGCCTCGCCGCCACCGCGGCCGCCTGGTACTGGCTGATCGTCAAGTACGTGGCCCCCAGCCGGACCGCCGCCTTCCTCGGCGCCGCCCTGGCCGCCTTCGCCCCACCCATGGTCAGCCACGCCCACGCGCACCCGAACTTCGTCGTCCTCTTCATGATCCCGCTGATCATCGACCGCGCCCTGCGCCTGTGCGCGGGCACCCGGGTCGTACGGGACGGGGTGGTGCTGGGCCTGATGGCGGCGTACCAGGTCTTCCTAGGCGAGGAGCCGTTGCTGCTGGCGGCGCTGGGCATGCTGCTGTTCGCCGCCGCGTACGCCGCGGTACGCAGGGACAGGGCCCGCGCCACATGGCGCCCACTCCTACGAGGCCTGTTGATCGGCGCCTCGGTCTGCCTGCCCCTCATCGTCTACCCACTGGTCTGGCAGTTCGCCGGTCCGCAGAGCTACACGGACATCGAGCACAACCCCCGTTCCTTCAACAGCCCCCTCGCCCTGCTCTCCTTCGCCGAGCGCTCCTGGCTCGCGGGCGACGCCGACACCGCGAACGCCCTGGCCTTCAACACCACCGAGCAGAACGCCTTCTACGGCTGGCCCCTAGCCCTGCTCGCCCTCGCGATTCTCGTACGGCTGTGGAAGCGGCCCCTGGTCAAGGCGCTGGCGTTCACGGCGGTGGCGGCGGCCGTGCTGTCCCTGGGCCGGGAGATCCGCGTCCCGCGCACCGACGTGACCCTCCCCGGCCCCTGGGAACTCCTCGCCGACAGACCGCTCTTCGAGGCGGTCATCGAGAGCCGGGTCGCGATGATCTGCGCCCCCGCGCTGGGCATGCTGCTCGCCATAGCCGTGGACCGGCTGCTCGCGGCCCACCGCACCCCGACCACGCGCTACGCCGGCCTCCTCGCCATAGCCCTCGCCCTGCTCCCCCTGATCCCGGCCCCGCTGAGAGCCGTAGACCGCACCGCCGTCCCCGCCTTCATCGCGAACGGCACCTGGAAGTCGTACGTCCGAGACGGCGAATCCCTCGTGCCCGTGCCCCTGCCCGACCCCTCCGACGCGGAGGCGCTGCACTGGCAGACCGAGGCCGGGCTGGGCTTCAGGCTGGCGGGCGGCTACTTCAACGGCCCCTACGGCGACGAACGCGTCGGCATTTACGGCGCCGAGCCCCGCTTCACCTCCAACCTGCTGCGCGAGGTGCGCAACTCGGGGGAGGTCCCGCCTGTCAACGGCTCCTGGCGGGCGCAGGCCCGGGCGGATCTGGCGTACTGGAAGGCGGGTGTGCTGGTGCTGGCCCCGCAGCCGAACGGCCGTGCGCTGCGTGAGACCGTGGAGAAGCTGGTGGGGAAGCCCGGTAGGTGGGTCAACGGTGTCTGGGTATGGGATCTGCACATGCGGGGACTTGGGTGAGGGCCGCACGGGGGGATCCGCCCCCGACCCGCACCGATTACCCTTCCCTGACCGACGTGCTACGCGACGTGTGCGAGGAGCGCTCTTTTGGCCTGTGACCTGTGGCTGGTACCGCTTGTCGATGTGTTGTGCCACACCCCCGACAACCCGTTCGCCGAGGAACTCGCGCAATACAACAAGGTGCTCGCCGAGGCCGGGCTGCCACCGGTGCCGGTGTACCAGTACATGCCGGGCCTGTCCGGCGATGTCGCGCCGGTCGCCGGTTTCGACTACGACGCGCTGCACTTCCTGCGCCGGGCGTATCTGCTCCAGGTGTGCGGTCTCGCGGTGACCCCGGTCGACGATCTGGGCGGAGACTACGAGCAACTCCTGGAGATGTTCGAGTCGACGGCCCAGCAGTCGCACCTGGTCTGGCACTACGACCACGCGGGCGCCTACGTCCCGGTCGACTTCCCCGGCCCGCTCTCCAACGACGAGCTCCTCGCGGGCGGCGGCCCCCTGGGCTCCTCGCAGGCCCTCCTGCGCGAGCTGGAGTTCGTGGCCCCGGTGATCGGCATCGACCCGGCCAACCCACCGGCCGCGCCCCAGGCCCCGCTGGCTCCCACGGAGTTGGAGGAACCGGCCGTCCCCGCGCCCTACGACCCGAGCCCCTTCGCCCGTGAGCGGCATGTCTGGCTGGGCCTGCACGCGGCGGCGACCCGGAGTCTGGCGCAGGGCTCGATGATCGTCTTCAGCTGACCTACCGGTCACCCGGTTACTTGATCTGGGACAGCCCCTTCTGCAGATCGTCGGCGTTCATCACCGGCGTGTAGTCCACCTCGGCGCCGAACCTCTCGAAGAGCGGCTCGGTGAGCGGCGGCATCTGGGCGGAGTCCTGCATGTCGAACACCAGGAACATCGTGCGGACCCCGCCGGTGGCCGTGAAGTAGGAGGCCTCCGGCTTGAAAGCCGCGACGATCTCCTGCATCACCTGGGGCATCTTGCCGCTGTGGATGAGGTCGTTCGTCTTCTCGGTGTCGAGATGGGCCTGGAGGAGCACGCGCATGACACACCTTCGTTTCTGATCGCCGGGGAGTCGTACGGCTTCACGTTATGGGTGGTATGCACGCTTCGCCCGTTGACTGCTCCGTCCGGGCAGAGAGAGGGGGGGAGGGCACCGGCTGACGCCCTTCGTGGATGTCAAGGCCTGTGACCCTCCGCCGTCATAGGTTCCTCCCCGGAGGCCCCCCATGGATGCTGGTCTGGTCGATACAGCCTGATCAGGGGGGTACACACCATGCGTTTGAGGACCATCGGCATGCTCGCGGCCACCGGCGTACTGGCAGCGACCGCCGGTCTCTCCAGTACCGCCGCCGCCGGGGAGGTCGGCGCCACCGCGGCCTGCCCGCCGGGCGCCTTCTGCATGTACACCGGACAGAACCAGACGGGCACGATGTACGCGAGGTACAGCAACTGGTCCGGCACGATCTCCGGCATCAAGTCCGTCTACAACAACGGCAATCCTCAGCCGGGATTCGACCACGTCAACTTCACCTGGCAGTACAACGGAAACACCTTCACCAGGTGCTTCCACTACCCGCCGGACAGCCCGCACAAGATGAACTACGTCGGGATCACCGCGAAGAAGGTCGTCTGGCGCGGCGAGTGCTGAGCCGCTGAACCCGTCTCCAGCGCCCGAGGGCCGGTCAAGGACACCCATGTCCCTGACCGGCCCTTGGCCTGTCTGCTGACTACAGGAACGAGTTGATCTCGATCGTCTCGTCCCGGCCCGGGCCCACGCCGATCGCGGAGATCGGGGCGCCGGACATCTCCTCCAGCGCCTTGACGTAGTCCTGGGCGTTCTTCGGCAGGTCCGAGAAGGACTTGGCCGATGTGATGTCCTCGGACCAGCCCGGGAGGGTCTCGTAGACCGGCTTCGCGTGGTGGAAGTCGGTCTGGGAGTACGGGAGTTCCTCGACTCGCTTGCCGTCGATCTCGTAGGCCACGCAGACCGGGATCTCCTCCCAGCCGGTGAGGACGTCGAGCTTGGTGAGGAAGAAGTCGGTGAGGCCGTTGACGCGGGTCGCGTAGCGGGCGATCACCGCGTCGAACCAGCCGCAGCGGCGGTCACGGCCGGTGGTGACGCCGCGCTCGCCGCCGATGCGGCGCAGGGCCTCGCCGTCCTCGTCGAAGAGTTCCGTGGGGAACGGGCCGGCGCCGACTCGGGTCGTGTACGCCTTCAGGATGCCGATGACACGGCTGATCTTCGTGGGGCCCACGCCCGCGCCCGTGCAGGCGCCGCCCGCGGTCGGGTTGGAGGACGTCACGAAGGGATACGTGCCGTGGTCGATGTCGAGGAGCGTGCCCTGGCCGCCCTCGAAGAGGACCACCTTGTCGTCCTCCAGGGCCTGGTTGAGGACCAGGACGGTGTCGGCGACGTACGGCTCGATCTTCGCCGCGTAGCCGAGCAGCTCCTCCACGACCTGCTCCACGGCGATCGCGCGCCGGTTGTAGAGCTTGGTGAGGACCTGGTTCTTGACGTCGAGGGCCGCCTCGACCTTCTGCGTCAGGATCGACTCGTCGTAGAGGTCCTGGACGCGGATGCCGACGCGGTTGATCTTGTCGGCGTAGGTCGGGCCGATGCCGCGGCCGGTGGTGCCGATCTTCCGCTTTCCGAGGAAGCGTTCCGTCACCTTGTCCACCGTCACGTTGTAAGGCGTGATGATGTGCGCGTTTCCGCTGATCAGGAGCTTGGACGTGTCGACGCCACGCTCGTTCAGACCGCTCAGCTCGGAGAGCAGGACCGACGGGTCGACGACGACGCCGTTGCCGATGACCGGGGTGCACCCCGGCGAGAGGATGCCGGAGGGGAGAAGGTGGAGGGCATACTTCTGGTCGCCGACGACGACCGTGTGGCCGGCGTTGTTGCCGCCCTGATAGCGGACCACGTAGTCGACGGATCCGCCGAGCAGGTCGGTGGCCTTCCCTTTACCCTCGTCACCCCACTGAGCACCGAGCAGCACAAGTGCGGGCACGCGCGTACACCCCTTCCGGGCGGGGCATGTCCAAGGTCAGGGGCGCACGCGTAGTGTTCCGCCGCGTGCACCACCGCCGGCTGCGACCGTCATTGGCCGCGAACCGCCGGACCGGATGGCCCCGGAATAGACGAAGCCCCTGGCGCAATAGCGCAAGGGGCTCTTGCACAAAGATGCTACCCGAGGAAGCGAGGCATGGCCGAGGTGGCGACTTTCGCGATGTCCGATCAGCTGCTGGTGGTGATCGATCCGATCGCCCGGAGGACGGACGGCGAGTCCGTGAGGATCGCGAAAGACGTGCTCAGCGCGGGTGCGGCGACGAAAGTGTGCCTCCCGGAGGATCCGGACGAGTTCGCCCGCGCGCTGGCGAAACGCGGGTCGCGCCGGCCGGTGGTCGTCGGCGACGACGGGGCGCTGACCCGCGCGGTGGCGCTGCTGCACCGGCAGCGGCAGCTGGCCGAATGCGTGCTGTCGGTGGTGCCGGTCGGGGGCGCGCTGTCGCTGGCCGGATCCCTGGGGGTGCCCACGGGCGCGGTCGCGGCGGCGCGGGCGGTCCTGGACGGGGTGGAGCGGCGGCTGGATCTGCTCGTCGACGACAGCGACGGGGTGGTGCTGGGCGGGCTGCGGATCCCGCCGATACGGGACCCCGCCGTGCCGCCGGCGGGGGCGAGCGCGGTGGGGCCGGGCGCGGGGCGGCCGTGGCTGCGCACCTGCCAGTCGCTGGTACGGACGCTGGTGCCGGCGACGCGGGGCACGGCGATGCCCGGGGCCGCAGGGCACTCGCGGCTGCGCGTCGAGGTCGACGGGGCGACGCTGGTGGACCTCGACCAGCCGGTGCAGGCGGTGTCGGTGACGCCGGGTGCCTCGGGCGTGGCCGAGGTGGAGGTGCGCCCGCTGTCGGTGGGCGCGGAGGCGACGCCGCTGCGCGCGGAGGGGCGGACGGTGACCGTGTCGGGCGCGCATTTCCGGTACCGGGCGGACACGGCGGTCTCCGGGCCGGTGCGGCGGCGGACCTGGACGGTGGGGGAAGGGGCGCTGCGGCTGGTGCTGCCGGAGCGGTAGGGCGCTTACGGGGTCCGGAAGGTGCGGTCCCGGTGCTCGCGCCACCGTTCCATCAGCAGGCCCAGCTCGCCCTCCAGATACTCGAAGAACGCGAGCGTCTCGGCGACCCGCCGCCCCCCGGGCGTAGCGGCCCCCAGACTGTCGACGCCCTCGCGCAACGTCATGCCCCACCGCCGGAGGATCGCGTCGCGGTTGGTCAGCGCCTCGTACCACTGGTCGCTGTGCACCCGGTAGCGCTCGCGCCTGGAGCCCGGTTCGCGCTCGCGGGAGACCATGTGGACCTGGGCGAGATAGCGCACCGCGCCGGAGATCGCGGCGGGGCTGACCTGGAGCTGTTCGCCGAGTTCGGCGGAGCTCATGGTGCCGGAGTCGGAGGCGAGGAGCGCGGCGAACACGCGCGCCGCCATCCGCTGCATCCCGGCCTCGACCAGCTGCGCCGCGAAGGCCTCCACGAACTTCGACACCGCCTCGGGGTCCCGCCCCGCCTCACTCGGTTCCATCATCCGTAGATCATCTCCCCAACATCCGCCCGGCCATCGCCAAGCCATCGCCGAGCCGTCGCCAAGCATCCGCCCAGGTCGCGCACCGCCCCCGAGTCTATCCGCGATTTATACGTTTCCTTAACTTCACAAATTTCTGAAAGAAGCGTACGTTCTGAAGCATGACGAAGGCAATCACCGTCTCCGGACTGCACAAGTCGTTCGGCAAGACGCACGCGCTGGACGGCCTCGACCTGGACGTCGAGACCGGCGAGGTCCACGGCTTCCTCGGGCCCAACGGCGCCGGAAAGTCCACCACGATCCGCGTCCTGCTCGGCCTGCTGCGCGCCGACTCCGGCGCTGTCCAGGTGCTCGGCCGCGACCCGTGGACGGACGCGGTGGAGGTGCACCGCCGGATCGCCTACGTGCCGGGAGACGTGACCCTGTGGCGCAACCTCTCCGGGGGTGAGGTCATCGATCTCTACGGGCGGCTCCGCGGTGGGCTGGATTCCCGGCGCCGCGCCGAGCTGATCGAGCGCTTCGAGCTCGACCCGACCAAAAAGGGCCGCACCTACTCCAAGGGCAACCGGCAGAAGGTCGCCCTCGTCGCCGCCTTCGCCTCCGACGTCGACCTGCTGATCCTCGACGAGCCGACCTCGGGTCTGGACCCGCTGATGGAGGAGGTCTTCCAGCGCTGCGTCGAGGAGGAGCGGGACCGGGGCCGCACCATCCTGCTGTCCTCGCACATCCTCAGCGAGGTCGAGGAGCTCTGCGACCGGGTCAGCATCATCCGCAAGGGCCGTACGGTCGAGAGCGGTTCGCTGGCCGACCTGCGCCATCTGACCCGCACCAGCGTCTCCGCCGAGCTGGCGGGCCCGCCCAACGGACTGTCACATCTCCCCGGCGTCCACGACCTCGACGTACAGGGACAGCGCGTCCGCCTCCAGGTCGACACCGACAAGCTGGACGCCGTACTGCGCTCGCTCAGCGAGTCCGGAGTGCGCTCCCTGACCTCGACGCCGCCCACGCTGGAGGAGCTGTTCCTGCGGCACTACCAGGCGGACCTGAGCGAGGTGGCCCGATGACCGCCACCGCCTACAAGGTACGGCCGGGCGGCAGCCGTCAGCTGGCGGGCACCGGCACCCTCCTGCGCTTCGCCCTGCGCCGCGACCGCGTGATGATCCCGATCTGGGTCGGCGTGAACGCCCTGATGATCCTCTCCATGCCGAACACCCTGGAGAACCTCTACGCCACCCCCGCCGAACGCGCCGACCTCATCCAGAACACCGCCACCAACGCCTCCTTCCGCGCCCTGATCGGCCCGGTCTTCGACGACTCCATCGGCGCGCTGACGGCTTGGCGCGTCGGTGTCTACGCGGGCGCGCTCGCGGCCGTGGTCAGCTTGCTCCTCGTCGTACGGCACACCCGGGACGAGGAGGAGAGCGGCCGCCAGGAGCTGGTGGCGTCCGGAATGGTGGGCCGCAGGGCCTCGCTCACGGCCGCCCTGCTGACGGCGGCGGTCGCGAACGCCGTACTGGCGCTGCTGGTGACGGCCGGTCTCGCGGGCCAGGGCACCAGCGGAGCACTCGCCCTCGGACTCGGCCTCGCCGGGGTCGGCATGGTCTTCGCCACGCTGGCGGCGATCGTCGGCCAGTTCACGGAGAGCGCGCGGCTGGCACGGGGCCTGACGGCCGGGCTGCTGGGCGCGGCATTCGTGCTGCGCGCGGCGGGCGACTCGGCGTCGGACGACGGTTCGTCGGCCCTGACCTGGGCCTCGCCGCTGGGCTGGCTGGAGAATCTGCGGCCGTTCGCGGAGGAGCGTTGGTGGGTGCTGCTGCTGTTCGCGGGCGCGGCCCTGGTCCAGGGTGTCGTGGCGTACGAGCTCGCCGGCCGCCGGGACGTCGGCATGAGCTTCCTGCCCGCCCGTCCGGGCCCGGCGCTCGGCCGTCTCGGCACGGCGGGCGCGCTGGCCTGGCGGTTGCAGCGCGGCAGCGTCCTGGGCTGGTCGATCGGCTTCTTCCTGGCCGGTGTGGTGTACGGCGGTCTGACGGAAGGCGCGGCCGACCTGGTCGGCGACAACGAGAACGCTCGGGAGATCTTCGAGCGCATGGGCGGCCAGTCCGGCCTGACGGACGCGTTCCTGGCCGCGATGATCGGCATGCTGGGCCTGATCGCCGCGCTGTACGTGGTCGCGTCGGTGCTGCGCCTGCACGGCGAGGAGACCTCCATGCGAGCGGAACCGATCCTCGCGAACGCGGTGGGCCGCCTGCGCTGGGCCGCCGGCCACCTCGTGATCGCCTTCGCCGGTTCCGCCCTCATCATGCTGCTGGCGGGCCTGGGCTTCGCGGTCGGCTACGGCAAGGAGGTGGGCCCCATTCTGGCCGCCTGCCTGGTCCAGCTCCCGGCGATCTGGCTGATCGGCGGCTTGACGGTACTGCTGTACGGGGTGCTGCCGCGCGCGGCGATGGCTGCGTGGGGTGTCGCCGGGGCAGTCCTGCTGATCGGCTGGGTGGGGCCTGCGCTGGACGCCCCCCAGGCGGTACTGGACCTCTCCCCCTTCGGGCATCTGCCGAAGCTGCCGGGTGGGGAGATGGAGTGGGGGCCGGTGCTGGCGCTCCTGGCCCTGGCGGCAGGGTTGGTCGCGGCGGGGCTCGCGGGGTTGCGACGCCGGGATCTGACGACGTAAGTACGGAAGGCCTGCCCCGTAATGCGATGCGCATGGTTCCTCCCCGTCGTAGAACCGGGAAGGAACCATGCGCGTCCCCTGTGGTCATGGGCCGACGAGATGCACAGGACCGCCGCAACACCCTGACCTGCGCCGGATGCGTGCTGTCGGCGCTGGGGTCGGTGGCGGCCTTGTTCGTCTGGGCGTCCTCGGGCCGTACGCGCCGGCATCTGGGTGGCGGCTTCGAGGGGGAGGGCACCGACTATGTCGCGGTTCTGGTGGAACTGCCGCTGGTGGCCGTGGGTGGAGCCGCGGTGCCGGGGCTGGTGGTTGTGTTGCTCGCTCGGCTGACGGGGCGTCGGGCGGACTGAGCGCGAGTGGCCTCAGTCGACGGATGCCATGAACGTGCGCATCCGGTCGTTGACCTGATCCGCGTGGTCGATCTGCGGTGCGTGGCCGGTGGCGGTGACGATCTCCGCGCGGGCGCCCGGGATCAGGCGAGGCACGCGCTCCAACTGCCGCTTCGGGTGCAGGAGCAGGCTGCGTTGGCCGAGAACCAGGTGGAGCGGGGTGCGGATGGTGGAGAGTTCGGCGTCGGACAGGGGCAGCGGGGCGGGGCGGCGGATGCGGTAGGCGCGGACGCCCGTTCTGGTCATCGTGAGCAGCTCCGGCATGACGAGCACCGGTTGTGCCAGCCAGGCCGCCAGTCGTGGGCGCAGCCTCTTCGGCGCGGCGGCCGCGAAAAGACTCACGAAGAGCCAGCCGAAGAAGCGCAGGCCCACCTTCTCCAGGCCGCCGGGGTCGAGCAGCGTGACCGAGGCCAGTCGGGCGGGCGCGCGGTGTGCCTGGTTCAGGGCGAGCCAGCCGCCGTAGGAGATGCCGACCAGATGGACGCGGTCCAGGCCGAGCCCGGCGATCGCCTCGTCGAGCCACCGCGCGGCGCGCTCCGGCTGGTGGATGGCCTCGCGCTGGACGCTACGGCCGGGGTCGCCCGGGGTGTCGAGGGCGTAGACGGGACGGTCGGCGCTGAGGGCGGAGGTGTTCGGGTACCACATCGCCGAACACGAACCCGCGCCATGGACCAGCACGACCGGCGTACGGTCCGCTCCGGCGGCCGGGCCCACGGGGCCGTAGCGGTAGACGTGTGTGGTGCCGAAGGACGTCTCCACGTCCTGCTCCCGCGCGACCGGCGCCCCGAGGGCGTACACGGCGTCGCAGGCCGCGAAATGACGCTCCCGCCAGGCGTCGCTGACGTATCGGCCCACGTCGGGCCGGCGTCGGGGTCGGGCAGTGGTCTCGGGCATGGCCGCCTCCCCAGGGCTCGGTTTCGTGATACGAACGTACCATGATGATGGTACGGCCGTATCATCAAAGGGGCCGGGCGGCGGCAGACGACGAGTGGAGGAGCGGGCGATGCCCAGGCGGGTGGACCACGCGCAGCGGCGTACCGAGATCGGGGACGCGCTGGTCCGCGTCGCCGGTCGGCGGGGGCTGCATGCCGTGGGGATGCGGGACGTGGCGGCGGAGGCGGGTGTGTCGCTCCGGCTGGTCCAGTACTACTTCGAGACGAAGGAGAAGCTGCTGCTCTACGGGCTGGAACTGCTCGCCGAGCGCTTCGGGCGGCGGGTCTCCGAACGGCTACGGGCCATCGAGGGCGGGGACGGTCCCGGTCCCCGCGCGACGATCGAGGCGCTGCTCATGGCCGCGCTGCCGGTCGACGCGGAGAGCCGTACCTTCCACCACCTCTACACCTCGTACGCCGTCCTGTCGGTGACCGACCCCGCGCTGGCCGCCCAGCCCTTCATCAGCAAGCCCGACGCCGCCGAGGACGCCGTGGCCGGTCTGCTCCAGCAGGCGCGGGACGCGGACCTGCTACGACCCGGTGTCGAGCCGCGGCTGGAGGCGATCGGCCTGCTCGCGCTGTCCGCGGGGCTCGGCACCGCCATCCTGGTGGGCCAGCGCGGCCCGGAGGCGGCGACTGCGGTCCTGCGGCACGGTCTTGACCGGATCTTCCGGCCGCAGGGCCCGCCTCCGCCTTCTCAGGCCACCTCCACCTGAAGCCCTTCCAGCCCCCGGATCACGAAGTTCGGCTTGCGCTCCGGCTCCGCCGCCAGGCGCAGGGTCGGGGCCTGCTCCAGCAGGGCCTTCATCGACGCGGCCAGCTCGATACGGGCCAGGGGTGCGCCGATGCAGTAGTGGATGCCCGCGCTGAAGGAGATGTGGGGGTTGTCCTCACGGGTGAGGTCCAGGGTGGTGGGGGACGCGAAGATGTCGGGGTCGTGGTTGGCGGAGCCGAAGAGCATGGCGATCTCCGCGCCGCGCGGGACGGTGGTGCCGGCGATCTCGATCTCGTCCAGGACCCAGCGTTCGAAGAGCTGGAGCGGGGTGTCGTAGCGCATCAGCTCCTCGATCGCGGTCGGGATCAGGGAGTGGTCGGCGCGCAGGTCGGCAAGCTGGCCGGGGTTGCGGAACAGCGCCCACCAGCCGTTGACCGTGGCGTTCACCGTAGCCTCATGGCCGGCGTTGAGCAGGAGGACCGCCGTGGAGATCATCTCCTGCTCGGTGAGGCGGTCGTCCTCGTCGTGCGCCGCGATCAGACCGGAGATCAGGTCGTCGCCGGGTTCCTTGCGGCGGGCCGCGATCAGCTCGCGGAGATAGTCCGAGAACTCGATCGACGCCTGGACCGCCTTGGTCGCCGTCTCCTTCGACGGGTTCAGCTCGTACATCCCGCAGATGTCCGCCGACCACGGGCGGAGCGGGGCCCGGTCCGACGCCGGGATGCCCAGCATCTCCGCGATCACCGCCACCGGCAGCGGCTCGGCCACGTCCGTCAGCAGGTCGCCGCCGCCCTTCTCGACCAGGCCGGACACCAGCTCCCCCGCCAAACGGTCCACATACGGCCGCAGCCGCTCCACCGTGCGCGGCGTGAACGCCTTCGACACCAGCCGGCGGATCCGCGTGTGGTCCGGCGGTTCGAGGTCCAGCATCCCGTGGTCGTTCAGGACATGGAACGGCTCGTGCTCCGGCGGCGGCGCGGTGCGGCCGAAGTCCTCGTGGGTGAAACGGTGCTGATACGTCCGGCCCAGGCGCCGGTCGCGCAGCAGTGCCGAGACATCCGCGTGGTGCGGGACCAGCCACTGGTTCGTGGGCTCGTAGTAGTGCACGCGACCCCGGGCACGCAGGTCGGCGTAGGCCGGGTACGGGTCGGCGAGGAACGCCGGGTCCCACGGATCGAAAGCTGCCATGAACGGACGCTAGCCCGGGGCGCGCGGTCTGACCAGGGGCGGCCTGGTTCTCTACGGCGCGCCGAAGTCGGGGAGCGTGACCGTGCCGTCCTCGGCGAGCGGGAAGCCGGGGTTGTGGGCGATCTCCCAGGCGTGGCCGTCGGGGTCGGTGAAGGCGCTGGAGTAGAAGCCGATCTCGTTGACCGCCGCCGGTTTCGTGATCGTCCCGCCCGCGCCCTCCGCCGCCGCCAGGAGCGCGTCGACCTCCGCCTCCGAACGGACGTTGTGCGCGAGGGCGATGCCGCCGAAGCCGCCTGCGGTCGGCGGCGGGCCGGGCTCCAAGCCGACGTCCCGGGCCAGTTTCTCCCGGCCCCACAGCACCAGGCCCAGGCCGCCCGCCTGGAAGAAGACGGTCTCCGCGACCTCCTGGCCGCGCCAGCCCAACGCCTCGTAGAAGGCCTTGGAACGGGCCAGATCGGAGACTCCCAGCGTGATCAGAGTGATGCGCTGTTCCATGCTCCTCACCGTAGGGCCTCGGGCCTGTTCCGGCCCCCGGCGGCTCAGCCCGGTGTGACCAGCCGCGCCTCGTAGGCGAACACGGCCGCCTGTGTACGGTCCCGCAGCCCCAGCTTCACCAGGATCCGGCTGACATGCGTCTTGATCGTCGACTCGGCCACCACCAGCCGCTCGGCGATCTCCGAGTTCGACAGGCCCTGCGCGATCAGCACCAGGACCTCCGTCTCCCGCTCGGTCAGATCCCCGTACGCCGCGTGCGCGGACGGCATCAGGCGCGGGGAGTCGGACAGCTTGGAGAACTCCGTGATCAGCCGCCGGGTGATGGAGGGGGCGAGCAGGGCCTCGCCGGCCGCCACCACCTTCACCCCGTCGGCGAGCTGCCGTGCCGAGGCGTCCTTGAGCAGAAAGCCGGAGGCTCCCGCGCGCAGCGCCTGATACACATACTCGTCGAGGTCGAACGTGGTCAGCACCAGCACCTTGGCCGCACTGTCGGCCGCGACGATCTCACGGGTCGCCTCTATGCCGTTCAGCTCCGGCATACGGATGTCCATCAGCACAACGTCCGGGGCGAGTTCACGGACCCGGTCCACCGCCTCGCGGCCGTTGACGGCCTCGCCGACGACCTCGATGTCCGGCATCGCGTTCAGCAGGACCGAGAAACCCTCGCGCACCATCATCTGGTCGTCCGCGATCAGCACGCGGATGGTCATGAGCCGTCCTCGGTCGTCGCCGTCACCGGCAGGAACACCGTCACCTCGTACCCACCTTCGTCCGTCGCGCCGGCCGTCATCTCGCCGTTCAGCATGGTGACCCGCTCCCGCATGCCGGTGATGCCGTGCCCGGCGCCCGGCGAGGGCTTCAGCAGGGCCGACGCGGGCGGCGGCCCGTTGATTATGCGCAGGCCGAGACCGCCGAGGACATAGCCGATCTCCACCTTGGCGGTCGCGCCCGGCGCATGGCGCAGGCTGTTGCTCAGCGCCTCCTGCACTATCCGGTACGCCGACAACTCCACGCCCTGCGGCAGGGCGCGCACCGCCCCGGTCACCGTCTTCTCCACCGCCAGGCCCGTGTCCCGCACGTTCGCCAGCAGCCCGTCCAGGTCGGCGAGGGTGGGCTGCGGGGCGTCCGGCGCCTCGTAGTCCTCGGCGCGGACGACGCCCAGGACGCGGCGCAGTTCGGTGAGCGCCGCCACCGCGTTCTCCCGGATGGTGGCGAAGGCGCGCTCCAGCTCCGGCGGCGGGTTCTCCACCCGGTAGGGGGCGGCCTCGGCCTGGATGGCGACGACCGACATGTGGTGGGCCACCACATCATGCAGCTCGCGGGCGATGTTGGTGCGCTCCTCCAGCAGAGTGCGCCGGGAACGCTCGTGCGCGGTCACCGTCTGCTGCGCGGTCACCTCCTGGCGGGCCTCTTTGCGGGTGTGCCAGACGGCGACGACCAGCAGGATCAGCGCGGAGATCACCATCATCGGCCCGGCGTTGCTGCCGTAGTAGGGGCCGCGGCCGAGCACCGCCTCCGCCAGGAAGGCGTATGCCCCGGTGACGGCCCACATGTACGCCGCGGTGCGCGGCCTGGTGCGTATCGCGACGACCGTCAGCACCGTCAGATGGACCATGAAGGCGGCGGGCGGCCACGGCCAGTCACCCGTCGAGCCGCCGAACAGCACACTGACCGGGGTGGCGGCCATGGACGCCCAGAACGCTACGACCGGCCGGACCATGGTCAGCAGGATCGGGATCGCGGTGATCGGGCCGAGCACCACGACCATGCGGTCGCTGATGGTCGCGGCGATGAGCACGGCGAACAGGGCGGCCGTGACGATCACCGCGTGCGGCAGCCAGGCCGCGTACTCCCTCAGCCGGCCCGGCAGCCGCCGGGTCACCGGGCCGTCGACGCTCCTGAGCGGCAGCGGGCGGTACGCGAAGGCGTCGTGGAACAGGTCCTGCCGCAGCCCCTGCAAGGAGTTCGCGGCCAGCCGGAACTCCGGGCTGCGCGGCTTGGCCGGGTCCCCCGGCGGCGGGCTCGGCATCTGAGTCGTCTCGGTCACGTACAGAACGGTAGGCGCCCGGCCGTGTCGCGGTCGTCCCCAGTGAGAGGGGTTCCGGCGGATCCATCTCAGGTACTACAGGTATCACCGCTGGTCGAGCGCGGCCCGCGCCCCTTTCAGTACCCGGTGGGACGCACCAGCCCCGACTCGTACGCGAACACCGCCGCCTGCGTACGGTCCCGCAGCCCCAGCTTCACCAGGATCCGGCCCACATGCGTCTTCACCGTCTGCTCGGCCACGACGAGGCGCTCGGCGATCTCCGCGTTCGACAGGCCCTGCGCGATCAGGGCGAGGACCTCCGTCTCGCGCTCGGTGAGATCGCCGACGCGGTCCTTCAGCGGGGCGCGGGGACGGTTGTTCAGCCGGGAGAACTCCACGATCAGACGGCGGGTGACGGCGGGCGCGAGGAGGGCGTCGCCGGCCGCCACGACGCGCACCGCCTCCGCCAGCTGGTCGGCGGAGGCGTCCTTGAGGAGGAACCCCGAGGCACCCGCGCACAGCGCCTCGTAGACGTACTCGTCGAGGTCGAACGTCGTCAGCACCAGCACCTTGATCTGCGGTGTCGTGGTCGTGATGCGGCGGGTCGCCTCGATGCCGCCGAGCTCGGGCATGCGGATGTCCATCAGGACGACATCGGGCATGAGCTCGGCGACCTTCTCGATCGCGTCCAGGCCGTCGACGGCCTGGCCGACCACGTCGATGTCGGGCTTGGTGTTGAGCAGCACGGAGAATCCCTGCCGGACCATCTGCTGGTCGTCCGCGATGACCACGCGGATGGGGCTGCTCGTCATGGGGTCGGTTCTCCTGTCGGGGATGGGCGAGCGGGCGGGGCGTCGCCCCGTGGGAGGAAGGCCGAGACCGCGAAACCGCCTTGCTGCGTCGGGGCCGCGGTGACGTGCCCGCCCAGCATCGCGGCTCGCTCGCGCATACCGAGCAGTCCGTGTCCCGCACCGGCGGAGGGCGGAACCGGTCGCTGCGGACGGGAGTTGACGACGCCCAGATGCAGACCGTGGAAGTCATGGGAGACCTCGACGCGCACCGTCGACCCCGGCGCATGCCGAAGGGCGTTGCTGAGCGCCTCCTGGATGATGCGGTACGCGGACAGCTCCACCCCCGTCGGGTACGGGGGCGCCGTGCCGCTGATGTCGGTGACGACGTCCAGTCCGGCGGCCCGGGTGTTCTCGATGAGGGCGTCGAGCCGGTCGAGCACGGGCTGGGGGGCGTCGGGGGCGAGACCGGTGCCGGGCTCGCCGAGCCCGTAGGCGCCGTCCATGCCGTCGGGGGCCTCGGAGCGCAGGACGCCCAGCACGCGGCGCAGTTCGGTGAGGGCGTCCAAGGCGTTCTGCCGGATGCCGGCGAGGTTCTCCCTCAGCTCGTCGGAGGGGTTCTCCACCAGGTGCGGGGCCACCTGGGCCTGGATGGAGATGACGGACATGTGGTGGGCCACCACATCGTGCAGTTCGCGGGCGATGCGGCTGCGCTCCTCCAGCACGGTGCGCCGGGCCCGCTCCTCGGCGGTGAGCGTCTCCTGCTCGACGAGCTGGGTGCGGGCCTCCCTGCGGCCGCGCAGCGCCATGCCGAGCACCACGGCCACCGCGAACAGCGACCCGGCGGCCACGCCGGTGCTCGTGTAGTCCGGCGCGCCCAGCAGTCCCTGGAAGAAATACGTGACCAGCAGGGTCAGGCCCAGTGCCTCGGCGGACACCCGAGTGGGCACCCGCAGTGAGAGCAGCAGCAGCACCAGCAGCTGCGCGATGAGCCCGGCTGCCGTCCACGGCCAGGTGAAGTCGTGCGCGTCACCGGACAGCAGCTTCAGCCGCACCGCGAGCGCCGAGATCACCGTGGCCGTCAGTGACAGCCACCAGGCCGGGATCGGCCGCCTCAGGGCGAGCACCACCGCGCCGCCCTGTGCGATCGCGACCGGGAAGGCCAGTCCGAAGGCCAGCCGTCCGTTGTCCATGAGCTGTGCCACGTCGCCGATCAGGATGCCGAGCGCGGCCAGGCACAGCACGCCGTGCGGCAGCCAGCGCAGCCACACGGAGGGCGGCAGCGGGTCCGCCCTGAAGGTCCACAGGTCGTCGCGCAGCACCCTCAGCCAGCGCCGCACGCGGCTCATGAACGCGTGCCGGCTCCCCGTCTCCGTCACGGGACCAACCCTAGACATGGTGGCGTACCTCCGCTTCGGTGCCGGGAGAGGCGGCATGGGACCGGACGACGGTGGAGCGGCGGCCGGACCGACGGCGCGGGCCCTGTTCGTAGTGGCGAAAGGCCGCCCAGCACAGGGCCAGGACGAGGGTGAACAGGGGCAGCCAGGCCAGCCGGGCCGCCACCCAGCCGAGGTCGTCGGGGACGGTGTGCAGGCCGGGGAGGTGACCTGCCGTCAGGGCCGTGGCCGTGGTGGCCATCAGGGCCGTCTGGTGCCAGAGGAAGATCGTCATCGCGGAGAGGTTGAGCAGCGCCACCGCCGCCCAGGCCAGGGGCCGGCGCATCGCGCGGCGCAGCGGTCCGCGCAGGAGCAGCGCCAGGCCGCACTGCGCCAGGCCGAAGGTGACGGCGGCCAGCGTCGGTGGGTTGAGGTTGGAGATGCCGGCGCCGGGGACGCCGACCATGGACGCCGGATAGCCCGCCCAGGCGATGAGCGCGGCCGTCGCCGCCGCGCCGCCCGTCAGCAGGATCCAGCCCGCGCGCCGGCGCTCCAGCTCGCCCCGGGTCCAGGCCGCGCCCAGGGTGAACGGCACCAGCCAGCCCGCCGCCAGGTTCACCCAGCCGAGCCAGTCGGGGCCGCCCAGTCCGAAGCGGAGAAGGTCCACATGGAGGACGACGGCCAGGGGCCAGAGCGGGTTGAGGCGGCGCAGCAGCGGTGTCGCCGCCGTCAGTGCCGCGAAGACCAGGAGGAACCACAGCGGGGACAGCGCGAGTTTGCACAGGGTGTGGACGGTGTCGACGTCCGTGCCCGACAGAAGCAGCAGCACCGATGCCACCGTCCACAGGACCAGGACCGCCGCCACCGGTTTGAACAGGCGGGAAAGCCGGGACCTCAGCCACTGCCCGTACGTCGTGCCACGCGCCCGGGCCGAGGTGTAGCCGCGGGTCGCCACATGCCCGCCGACCAGGAAGAACACGGCGAGGGTCTGGAAGACCCAGGAGATCGGGGCCAGCCAGGGCAGGTGCTGGAGCGGGCTCGCGGTGTGCAGGCCCGTGCCGCCGCCGTCCGCCACCAGGGCCGTGACCAGCCAGTGGCCGAGGACGACGCCGAGGATGGCGAAGGCCCGCAGCGCGTCGACGGCCCGGTCCCGGTCGGCCGGGGTGGCGGTGTCGACCTGGGCGGCGCCCCGGTGGATGCCTCGGTGGACGCCCTTCCACGCGCCGCGCAGACGCGCGGCCGTCGTCGACTCAGTCATGGGACACCTCCGAGGTCTCGCCCAGGACGATCCGGGTCAGGTTGGCCAGGGACGTCGACCCCGGCCGGAAGTAGTCGCTGTGGCCGCCGTCGCCCGCCGCGAAGACACGGGCGCCGAAGGACGGGGAGAGCGGGTCGGTGCCGAACCCGACGGTCGTCCCGAACAGGTCGAGGCGGATGTGCGGGACCTCGGCCACCCAGTCGTCGCCGCCGCGGGCCGCCCAGACGCGGGCCGGGGTGTGCAGGGCACCCGCCGTGTCCACGCCGGTGCCCGGGCTGCCGACCAGGGCCAGGTCGTCCACGTCCAGGCCGGAGGCGGCGCGACCGCACACCACCGAGCCGTAGGAGTGGCAGAGGAGCGAGACATGGGCGTCCCGGCCGGTGAGGGCGCGCAGCTGCCGTATGAACTCCCGCAGCTTCGGGGCCGCCTGGTCGGCCCGGCCCGTCGTCGTGACCGTGGTGCTGACCGTGCCCGGCGTCTCATAGCCGAGCCAGGCCACCACCGCGGTACCCGTGCCCTTCGGGGCCTCCCGGGTGAGCCGCACGTGCAGGGCGCGGGCGGCGTCGCGGAAGCGGTCGTAGGTGTCGATGGAGGTGTCGGAACCCGGGACCAGGACCGCGACCCGGTCGGCGTGGGCCAGGTCGCCGAAGACCTCCGTGGCGAGGCCGGACCCGCGCCCGTCGAAGGTGAGGAACCGGCGGGACGGGTCGGCCATCGCACGGTCCGCGACGGCACGGTCCCGGTCGCCGTGGGCCTCGGCCATGCGGGACGCCTCGGCGGCGTTGGCACGGTTGGCCTCGTATGTCCGGTCCAGCGTCGCCGCGGTCGGCGCGGGGAGGAGGGCAGGGGCCGGGGCCGGTATTCCGGGGCGGGCGGCGCCGGAGAGAGGGGCCACCACGGCGGTGGTGATGAGGGCGGCGAGGAGAGCTCGGCGCCAGCGGGAGGCACGGGGGGCGCGGATCCTACGCGCCTTGGCCGTCGTGTCGGGCGTCTCGTCCGGCGTCGCGGCCGCCGCCCCCGTCGTACGCCCCATGGTCGTCTTCCCTTCCAGTCCGCCCGGCCATCGGGCTTGTCTGGATGGGAAGTTACGGATCCGGACTCGTCGTCCGCGTCACGCCAGGGAGCTCATCTGCGACGTAGCTCTCAGGTATTACGGGTATGAGGGGGACGCCTCCGAAGGGAGGACGGTCCGGAAGGGAAAGGTGGGCCGAAAGGGAAGGGCGGACCCCGGACCCCCTCCCTCACCACGCCAGCTGCGCGATCTCCTCCACCACCACCGCACACGCGTCCGCCGCCGGATCGATCAGCGGGAAATGGCCGACGTCCTCCAGCAGCGTCAGGCCGACCATCTCCCCCGCCTTCGCCGCCGCGTCCGCGTACGACTCGGCGACCGCGGGCGGGACCACGATGTCGCTCCGGCCCTGGACGAGCGTCGTCGCGATGCCCGTCGGGAGCAGGAACGCGGGGTCGGTGTACGGCTGCCGCTCCGCGAACTCCTCGCCGTCACCGAGGAGTTGGCGTGCCGCGCCCCCGCAGACGTCCAGCTTGTCGGCGACCGCGAAGTCGGCGATCGGGGCGAGCGCGACCACACCTCGCAGGGGCGCGGGCCGACCGGTGCGCCAGGGGGCGTCCGCCGGGAGGACATGGCGGGCCGCGGCCCAGAGGGCCAGGTGGCCGCCGGCGGAGTGGCCGGTGAGCAGCATCCGGCGCGCATCGGCCTGCGGAAGCGCCTCCCGTACGAGGGCGGGCAGCGCGTCCACCGCCGCGGCGACGTCGTCGAAGGTGTCCGGCCAACGCCCGGCGACCGCGTCGACGCCGACGCCGCCCCCGTCCGCCCCCCGCCGGTACTCCACATTCGCCACGGCGAACCCCCGCCGCGCCAGGAAGTCCGCGAACGGCGTGACATGCCGCCGGTCATAAGGGGCCCGCCACGCCCCGCCGTGCAGCAGGACGACCAGCGGAGCCGGAACCCCGCTCGCCGCACGCTCGCCGCGCGGCGCGTAGAAGTCGATCACCTGGTCGGGGTGGTCGCCGTAGGAGGCGATGGCGTCGGGATCGACGGGCGGGTGCGAGAAGGCCGACTCCTCCTCGGCGGCGTCCCGGGCAGCGGCGGCGTCGTCCGGCATGCTCCAACCTCTCAGCGACGAAACAGAATTGAGCGAGTGCACCGTGGTGGCGGGATGGCGGACCATGTGCGGATTCGGCGCGTGTTCGGCCGTTGGCGGGGACGGTACCAGGCCCGTCACGTGCGCGGACACGTGGATGTCACGCTCGGTGAGGGTTAAACGGTTCTATCGTTTCGTTACGCTGGTGTCGCACTTCAAGGAGGCCGAAAGGAGGCCGATATGTCCGCCGAACCCGGCACCGTGCGTCCCGGAGGGCGTACCGCGCGTGTCCGTACGGCCGTGCTGCGGGTGGCCGGGGATGTACTGGCGGAGGAGGGTTTCGCCGGCCTCGATCTCGCGGACGTCGCCCGCCGCGCGGAGGTCGGCAAGACGACCGTGTACCGGCGCTGGGGCTCGGTGACGGGGCTGGTGGCCGATCTGCTCGCCGACATGGCCGAGCAGTCGCTGCCGCGCGAGGAGACCGGATCCGTACTGGGTGACCTGCGCGCCAACGCGGCGCTGGTGCGGCGCACGCTCGCCGATCCGCGGCAGGGCGCGCTGTTCCGTGCCGTCATCGCCGCCGCGACCTGCGACGCGCGTACGGCGCAGGCGCTGCGGCGGTTCTACGAGGTGCGGGTGGCGGAGTGGGCGCCGTGCGTGGAACAGGGGGTGGCGCGGGGGGAGTTGCCCGTCGGGACGGATGCGGGGGCGGTCGTACGGGCTGTGTCGGCGCCGCTTTACTACCAGTTGCTGACGACCGGGGAGGTTCCCGGTGAACCCGCCGCGGAGCGGGCCGCGCGGGCGGCGTATGCGGCTGCGGTGGCGGGGGTGTATGTGGGGTGAGGGGCGGTGGGGTGGCGTCGCCGCAGGGGGTGCCACGATTTCCCGTCGTGCGGCTGCGGCGACGTTGTGGATGGTCGCGCCCACGCGGCGGAGCCGCAAATACGACACAGCCCCGGGCCCCTCCAGGGCGCTTTCGCGCCCCGGATCAGCGCCGCCGCTACCCCAACACCTCCCCCAACACCCGCCCTGCCCGCTCCACATCCGCGAACCCCACATACAGCGGTGTGAAACCGAACCGGAGTACATCAGGGTGTCGGAAGTCGCCTACGACCCCTCGCTCGATGAGGCGCTTCATCACGTCCCCCGCGTCCGGGCACCGCAGCGCGACCTGGCTGCCGCGCCGCTCGTGGGCCGGCGGCGTCAATGACTCCACGCGGCCCTCGCCCACGTACGCCGCCACGCACTCCAGGAAGAAGTCCGTCAACGCCAGCGATTTCGCCCGCACCGCCTCGATCGACACACCGTCCCAGACCTCCAGGGCCGCCTCCAGGGCGAGCATGGAGAGGATGTCGGGGGTGCCGACGCGGCCGCGCAGGGCGCCGGGGGCCGGTTCGAAGTCGGCGCGCATGCCGAAGGGGTCGGCGTGCGAGTTCCAGCCGGGGAGCGGGGAGTCGAAGCGGTCCTGGTGGGCGTGGCGCACGTACAGGTACGCCGGTGAACCCGGGCCGCCATTGAGGTACTTGTAGGTGCAGCCGACCGCCAGGTCCACGCCGTGCTCGTCGAGCCCGACCGGCAGCGCGCCCGCGCTGTGGCACAGGTCCCAGACGGCGAGCGCGCCCGCCGCGTGCACGGCGGCGGTGAGGGACGGCAGGTCGTGCAGTCTGCCGGTGCGGTAGTCGACGTGGTTCAGCAACACCGCGGCCGTACGGTCGCTCAGCACGCCCGGCACGTCCGCCGGGGTCACCGGTCGCAGCGTACGGCCGGTCATCCGGGCCGCCGACTCGGCGATGTAGCCGTCGGTGGGGAAGGTGGTCGCGTCGACGAGGATCTCGTCACGGTCCTCCCCGGCCATCCGGGCCGCCGCCACAACCGCCTTGAAGACATTGACGCTTGTCGAGTCGCCGACCACGATCTGGCCCGCCGCCGCGCCGACCAGCGGGGCGATCCGGTCGCCGATCCGCTCGGGCGCGGTCCACCAGCCGCTCTCCTCCCAGGAGCGGATACGCAGCTCGCCCCACTGCCGGCGTACGACGTCCTCGACGCGGCCGGGGACATGCGCGGGCAGGGCGCCGAGCGAGTTGCCGTCGAGATAGACGACGTCGTCCTCGATCACGAACTGCTTGCGGCTGCCGGCCAGTTCGTCGGCGGCGTCGAGTGCGGCCGCCCTCTCGCCGAGCTCAGACATGGGACCTCGCCGTCCACAGCTCGGGGAAGACGTTCTTCCGCGCGCGCTTCTCCAGCCAGGCCACCCCGGCGGAACCGCCCGTGCCGGCCTTGGCACCCATCGCGCGCCGGGTGGCGACGAGATGGTCGTTGCGCCAGCGCCACACCAGCTCGGCGACGTCGGTCAACGCCTCGCCCAGGCGGGCGAGTTCGGCGTTCTGGTCGCCCGCGTAGATCGCGGTCCAGGCGGCCTCGACCTCGTCGGACGGCTCGTAGCGCTGCGAGATGTCACGCTTGAGGACGGCCTCGGGGATGGCGCAGCCGCGCCGGGCGAGGAAGCGGAGCACCTCGTCGTAGAGGCTGGGCTCGTGCAGGGCCTTCTCCAGTTCCGCGTGGACGCGGGGGGCGCCGCGGTGCGGGACGAGCATCGACGCGGACTTCTCGGCGAGCAGGAACTCCATCCGGCGGTACATCGCCGACTGGAAGCCGGAGCCCTCGCCGAGGGCGCTGCGGTACGCGTTGAACTGGGCCGGGGTGAGCTGGCCGAGCGGCTTCCAGGAGGCGTTCAGGGCGTCCAGTTCCCGTACGGAACGCTTCAGGGCGTCGATCGCCACGCCCGGCCGGTCCTCGCGCAGGGCATGCGCGGCGGTCTCCCACTCATGCACGATGACCGTGAACCACAGCTCCATCACCTGGGTCGTGACCAGGAAGACCATCTCTCCGGGATCGTCGGAGAGGGTGTGCTGGAGGTGGGTGAGCACATCCGCCTTGACGTAGTCCTCGTAGGGCGTCGTACCGGCGAAGTCGAGATGCGGGGTCTCGGGCTCCTGCGCCTCCGTGGACATATCCACGGGCTGATGAGCCTGGTGGGACATTGCTGTCTCCTGTGTAACTCCGGGTAGCGGTCCGCCCTGCCGTTATCGACAAAGGGGCCCCGGTCCCCACCCGGCATCCTCAGGTATCACCCGGGACGGCGCAAGGCCCGCCTGGTCACATCGGCGGGCCTCGCGAGGGTGCTGCGGGCTAGCCCAGGGTCTGGGCCGCCGTCGGCGAGGAGTCCTTCAGGAACTGGCTGCAGCGCTCGTACTCCTCCTGCTCGCCGATGGATCCGGCGGCCCGGGCGAGGGCGTGCAGGGCGCGCAGGAAGCCGCGGTTGGGCTCGTGCTCCCAGGGGACGGGGCCGTGGCCCTTCCAGCCGCTCCTGCGCAGCGCGTCCAGACCGCGGTGGTAGCCCGTACGGGCATAGGCGTACGACTCCACGACGCTGCCCCGCTCGAAGGCCTCGTCGGCCAGCTGGGCCCAGGCCAGGGAGGAGGTCGGGTACTTCGCGGCGACGTCCGCGGGAGCGGTGCCACCGGCGAGCAGCTCACGCGGCTCGGGGTCGTCGGGGAGGTGGGTCGGGGGCGGGCCCCCGAGAAGGTCTTCGTGAATGGCCATGGGGTCCAGTCTGGCCCATGGGGTGGGTACGGCGGGGTGGTGGCCGGGTCCGGGGGGGCGACGGCCTGAGTTTCAGGTGCCGACGGCGGGGCTGGATCTTTCAGCTGGTAAGGGCGGCGGGGGCGAAACCCGTACGGCCCGCACCCACCCCCCTACCCCAACCGCCCCCGGCTCCGCTCCCCCTCCAACGGCGGCGCCATCACACTCCCGTGATGCAGGCACTCCGGACGCCGGCACCCCGGCGGCAGCGGCCGCACCGTCGCGAAGGCGACCCCCGCCCCCACCACCAGCACTCCCGCACAGATCACCATCGCCCGCCCGAACGCGTCGTCGAAGGCCCCGGCCGACCGATACGCCTCCTCGCCCATCCCGGCCAGCAGCGGCAGCGCGGCCACCGCCACCAGCCCCGCCGCCCGCGCCGCCGCGTTGTTGACGCCGCTGGCCAGCCCCGCGCGGGCGGTGTCGACGGAGGCGAGGACCGTCGCCGTCAGGGGCGCCACCAGGGTGACCATGCCGAGGCCGAGGATCAGCAGGGCGGGGAGGACGTCGGCGAGGTAGGAGGCGTCGGGGCCGACCCGCAGCATCAGCAGCATCCCGGCCGCGCACAGCAGTGGGCCGACCGTCAGCGGGATGCGCGGGCCGATCCGGTCGGCGAGGGCACCCGAGCGGGCCGAGAACAGCAGCATCAGGGCGGTCGTCGGCAGCAGCGCCGTACCGGCGCCGAGGGCCGAGTAGCCGGCCACGACCTGGAGCTGGAGGGCGGCGAGGAAGAAGAAGCCGCCGAAGGCCGCGTAGACGCAGAGCGTGACGAGGTTGACGGCTGTGAACTGGCGGGATCCGAAGATGTCCAGCGGCATCATCGGGTCGGGGCGGCGACGCTCGACGTACACGAAGGCGACCCCGGCCGCGACACCGCCGACCGCGCTGAGGACCACGAGCAGCGAGCCGTCCCGCGCCTCGATCAGCGCATAGGTCACCAGGGCGAGGGCCGCGGCGCCGAGGAACGCGCCGAGCACGTCGAACCGGCCGTGCTTCGTTCCGTCGCCGGACTCGGGGACGTGCCGTACGGCGATCGGCGCGCACAGCAGCGCCAGCGGGACGTTGAGGAGGAACACCCAGCGCCAGCCCGGCCCGTCCACCAGCCAGCCGCCCAGGAACGGGCCCACTGCGGCCCCGATGCCCCCGAACCCGGACCACAGACCGACCGCCCGGGCCCGGTCGTCGGGATGGAAGGACGCCTGGATCAGGGCCAGGGAGCCGGGCGTCAGCAGCGCGCCGCCGATTCCTTGCAGGGCCCGTGCGGCGATCAGCACGCCGACGTTCGGCGCGAGGCCGCAGAGCAGGGAGGCCACGGCGAACCACACCACACCCACCACGAAGATCTTGCGCCGCCCGTACCGGTCCCCCAGCGAACCGCCGAGCAGGATCAGCCCGGCCAGCGTCAGCATGTACGCGTTGACGGTCCACTGGAGCGCCGCCAGGTCGGCGTCGAGGTCCTCGCCGATCCGGGGGAGGGCGACATTGACGACGGTCGAGTCCAGCATCGCCATGCTGGAGCCGAGGACGGTGGTGAGCAGGATCCACTTGCCTTGCGGCGAGGCCAACCTGACATCGGGCATGACCCACATATACAACGAGCCCGGTGCCGTAGCACCGGGCTCGTCGTGGATCTCGCTCTACTTGATCTTCGTACCCGTGGAACGCAGGTTGCCGCAGGCCTCCGTCACACGCGCGGCCATGCTCGCCTCGGCGAGCTTGCCCCAGGTGCGCGGGTCGTAAGTCTTCTTGTTGCCGACCTCGCCGTCGACCTTGAGGACACCGTCGTAGTTCTGGAACATGTGGGCCGCCACCGGACGCGTGAAGGCGTACTGGGTGTCGGTGTCGATGTTCATCTTGACGACGCCGTTCTCCAGCGCGGTCGCGATCTCCTGCTCGGAGGAGCCGGAGCCGCCGTGGAAGACGAAGTCGAACGGGGACGCCTTGCCGTACTTGGCGCCCACGCCCTCGTTGAGCTCCTTGAGCAGCTCGGGGCGGAGCACGACGTTGCCCGGCTTGTACACACCGTGGACGTTGCCGAAGGAGGCGGCGAGCAGGTAGCGCCCCTTCTCGCCAAGGCCCAGGGCCTCGACGGTACGAATCGCGTCATCGACGGTCGTGTACAGCGAGTCGTTGATCTCGTGCGAGACGCCGTCCTCCTCGCCGCCGGTCGGAGTGATCTCGACCTCAAGGATGATCTTCGCGGCGCGGGCGCGCTCAAGGAGCTCCTGCGCGATGGAGAGGTTGTCGGCGAGGGTCTCGGCCGAGCCGTCCCACATGTGCGACTGGAAGAGCGGGTTCTCACCGCGCGCGACCCGCTCCTCGGACACGGCGAGCAGCGGACGTACGTACCCGTCGAGCTTGTCCTTCGGGCAGTGGTCGGTGTGCAGGGCGACGGTGATGTCGTACTTCTTGGCGACGATGTGCGCGAACTCGGCCAGGGCGACGGCGCCGGTCACCATGTCCTTGCTGTGCTGGCCGCCGAGGAACTCCGCACCACCCGTGGAGATCTGGATGATGCCGTCGCTCTCCGCCTCCGCGAAGCCGCGCAGGGCCGCGTGCAGGGTCTGGGACGAGGTCACATTGATGGCCGGGTAGGCGAACTTGCCTGCCTTCGCCCGGTCGAGCATCTCGTTGTAGACCTCGGGGGTTGCGATGGGCATCTGTCCGCTCCTTGGAGTGTGCGGGTTGACGTGCAGCGTTACTGCTTGTTTCTTACGGCCCTGACCTAGACCTTGGGGGGTGTGTGACGTCGTCGTCGGCCCCATCTTTCCAGACGAACCGGGATGCTCCGAGCGCCGTCTCAGTCCAGGCCCAGCTCGTCCTTGGAGTACGCGAACAGGTACGGCACTCCCGCGCCTTCCTGGATCTTCTCGGCGGCGCCGGTGGCCCGGTCGACGATCGTCGCGACCCCGACGACCTCGGCACCTGCCTCCCGCACGGCCTCGACGGCGGTGAGCGGCGAACCCCCGGTGGTGGAGGTGTCCTCGACGACGAGCACGCGCCGCCCCGCGATGTCCGGCCCCTCGACCCGGCGCTGCATGCCGTGCGCCTTGGCGGCCTTGCGCACCACGAAGGCGTCCAGCCGCTTACCGCGCGCGGCGGCGGCATGCAGCATGGCACCGGCGACAGGGTCGGCCCCCATGGTCAGCCCGCCCACCGCGTCGAACTCCAGCTCCGCCGTCAGATCGAGCAGCACCTGCCCGACGAGCGGAGCGGCCTCCCCGTCAAGGGTGACGCGGCGAAGGTCGACGTAGTAGTCGGCCTCCAGCCCCGACGACAGGGTCACCTTGCCGTGCACCACGGCCTTGTCCTTGATCTGCTGCAACAGCTCGCCACGTACGTCAGTCATGCCGCCCAGCTTAGAGGCGGCGCCAGCTCCAGAGGGTCGTGGCCTCCAGCGGCTCCAGGGGCGTGACCAGGCGGGGCATGGTGTTGAGCCCGTTGGGCGGGCCGGTCTGCGGCTCGACGCACACGGCGGCGTCCTGCTCGTCGTACACGACGACCCACTCCTCCCGGCTGCTCACCTTCAGCTCCAGCCGCTCCGGCCAGGTGAGCGTGACGTCGACACCGCCGGGCATCCCGAAACAGTCGTCCCAGGGCCCCGGCTTCGGCTCGATCCGGTTGCCGGTCGGCAGATGATCGTCCCCCCGCTCCTCCTGCCACGCGGGAGCGAAGTCCAGCCGCACATCCTCACCGCCGTCGCCCAGGCTGCGGTTGAACCAGGGGTGCCAGCCGATCTGGGCCGGGAAGGACGCCCCGTGCGTCTCGACGGACATGGTGAGCGTGAGACTGTCCGGAGTGAGCGCGACGACATGCGTGACACGACCGGCATACGGCCACGGCTCGACCAGGTCGTACGTGATGACGGCCTCGTCCCCGGTGACCCGGGCGACCTTCCAGGCGCCGTCGCGGGCGGTGCCGTGGATGGCGTTCGGCGGCGCGTTGAGCGGCATCTGCCGCACCTCGGCCCCATCGAGGAACCGCCCGTCCCGGATCCGCCCGCACCAGGGAACCATCGGGAAACACCCGAACCGCTCCCCCTGCCGCAACAACTCCGTCCCCCCGACGCGAAGCCCCCCGACCCGCCCACCGTTCCCCGGCAGCACGTCCACCTCCGCGTCACCCGCGGTCAGCGTGATGTGTTCGTTACTCACGGGAAGACCCTACTGGGACGCCCATGCCCCCAGAAGGCCACACCCCTCAGCGCCGGCCCGCGATCTTTCAGCCCGTCCGGCGTTTGAGGACAAGGCCCGTTCAGGGCCGGCAGCGGGGGTCCGGGGGCGCAGCCCCCGGGATGGGACGGGTAGGGGCGGCGGGGGCGAGAAAAAAACTCAGCGCCGCCGCCGCAGCATCCGCCCCACCACGATCGCCGAAGCCACCACCAACGCCGCCGCGGGCGCAGCCCACCGCAACGTCGAGTTCGGCGCCACCGTCTGCGGCGCCGGAACAGGCGCATACCGCCCCCGAGGCGGCGCATGGTCCACTTCCTCCGCGCTGCGCCCGATCATCGTCCGCCGGGCATGCGCGGCCTCGGCGACAGGCGGCTCCTCCCCACCCGCACCCTCCCGCGCCCGGGGCGCCGGCTCCGAGTCCCCCGGCACCGCCGCGTCGTCCGCGTCCGGCGTCGTCTCGAAGTCACTGGTCACCCGCGTCTCGAACTCCCCGGGCGCCAGCGCCTCCTCCACAGCCTCCACCGAATCAGAACCAGAGTCAGAGCCAGAGTCCGAACCCGAGTCCGCCCCCGCCTCCGCCTCCCTCGCAACAACCCCCAACTGCCCCCCGAACCGATTCAGCAGCCGAACAACAGCCGCCCCCACAGCCTCCGCATCGAATTCCGCGATCCGCCCGTCCGCCGACGCGGTCCCCTCGAACCCCACCGTGGACCCGCCCTCGGCCGCCACGACACGCAGGGTGAGCGTCAGCTTCACGGACCCGCTCCCGCGAGCCTCGGTCGCGTCGCCCTCGACGGCGTACGTACCGTCCTCCCGCGCGGTCACCCGCACAGCACCCCGATAGGTGATGGTGTGGCCGCCGACGCGTACCTTCAGCCGTCCGGCGATGGGCTCGGCCCCGGCGTCCTGCTGGAGCCCGGGGACCGCCCGGGCGACCCGTACGGGATCGGCCAGCACCTCCCTGAGCTGCTCCGCCGCAACCGGAACGAACACCTCATGCTCCATGCCGATCGAGCCTACCCAGCATGGCGAGAACCGCACCCACACATCCCGGGATTCTCACCGGACACCCGCCTGCCGGGCGTACCCTCCCCCACCGGTCCCCCTCAGTACCGCGGATGCACCAGCGTCGAAGCCCCCAGCCCCACCATCCGCCTCCCCTCCAGCGCCCACGAGTCCGCGATCAGCCCCTCCTCCGTCAGCGTCGCCGGCCGGGGCGCCCCCTCCTCCGCCGAGAGCCGCAGCGCGGGCCGCTCCTCCCGCCCCGCCAGGATGAATCCCCAGTCCTGGGGGGCCAGGGTCGGTCCGGTCGAGCGGTCGGGGCCGGCCGTGAAGCCGGAGCCGCGGCCCTGGACGCGGTAGGGCGCGGTGCGCAGGCCCGCCGCGCGGAGGGTCGTGTCGACGGTCCAGAAGACACGGGGGCGCGAGGAGACCGGCCCGGCGTGCACGGCGAGGATGCCATCCGGTGTCAGGGCGCGGCGGGCGAGGCCGTAGAACTCCTGGGAGTACAGCTTGGTGCTGGCGGTGATGCCGGGGTCGGGCAGGTCCGAGATGACGACGTCGTACGTGTCCGGCGGCACCGCCCGCAGCCAGCCGAACGCGTCGTCCGTCATGACATGGACGCGCTCGTCGTCGTACACACGCCCGTTCAGCCGGGACAGCGGAGGGTCGTGGCGGGCCAGCCGCACCACGCCGGGGTCGACCTCGACGACATCGACCCGGTGCACCCCGGGATGGCGCAGCACCTCGCGCGCCGCGAGTCCGTCGCCGCCGCCGAGGATCAGTACGCGGGTGTGCTCGCCGCTCATCGCGGGGTGGACCAGCGCCTCGTGGTAGCGGCGGGCCTCACGGCCGCTGACCCGCAGCCGTCCGTCGAGGAAGAGGTCGAGGGGGCGGCCGTCGGTGCCGCCGGCGATGACGACCTCCTGGATCCCGGTCTGGAGGGCGACGCGTACGTCCTGTCCGTACACCGCGTGCCGCGCGGCGCGTTCGAAGTCGTCGACGAGTACGGCGGCGGAGGCGAGGACGCCGAGCACGGTGACGTTGGCGATCACCAGCAGCCAGCGGGCGCGGCGGGTGAGGTCGCGCCGGAACAGGCCGAGGACGAGCGCGCCGCCCACGACGGCGTTGACGGCGCCGGTGATCAGGGCGGAGGTCAGCTGGCCCAGCAGGGGCAGGAGGAGGAAGGGGAAGGCGAGGCCGCCGACCAGGGCGCCGACGTAGTCCGCGGCGAAGAGGTCGGCGACCGCGCCGCCCGCGTCCTGGCGGCGGATGCGCTGGATGAGCTCCATCAGCAGGGGGACCTCGGCGCCGATGAGCAGGCCGATGGTGAGGGAGAAGGCGACGAGGAGGGCGCGCGGACCATTGGCCCACATGCCGCCCCAGTCACCGGTCCAGGCGAAGACGGCGTACAGGGCGAGCGCGCTGCAGCCGCCGACGAGGGCGAGGAGGGCCTCGATGGCGCCGAAGCCGGCCGCGGCGTGCGGGCGCAGGCGTTTCGCGGCGAGGGAGCCGATGCCCATCGCGAACACCATGACGGACAGCACGACGGAGGCCTGGGTGACGGAGTCGCCCATCAAGTACGCGGCGAGGGCGACGAGTTCGAGTTCGTACACCAGTCCGCAGGCCGCGCAGACGAAGACGCCCGCGAGGACCAGGAACCGGCCGGTGCCGGGCCGGACCGGAAGCCGCGCGGGGCCTCCCCAGGGCGGCGGTGTGCCGGGTGGGGCGGGCGCGTGCGGTTCGATCACGCTGCGACCGTACGTCACTGCCGGGGTACGCTTCGTCACCCACACGTGTGGTGTTGAGGAGCGGGACGTTTGTGTTCTCAGACGCCGGTCGGGCTGAATGACGCCGCCCGGCGCCGGGCGGCGGCCGCCGAGGACCGCGCTCCCACCCTGGTCCGCGTCGCCACCAACTGCCCGTCCTGCGGGTACGCGTGCCAGGTGCGCCAGTGGACCTGCCCCTCGTGGTGCTGGGCCAGCATCGCGGTGAAGGCGTGCGGGCTGCCGGGGAAGACGCCGGCGAGGCCGTGCGGATGGTCGGCGACCAGGGCGAGCAACTCCTGGGCGCGGCCCGCGAACTGACCCGGTGACAGGAGCTCGACCCGGGCCGCGAACTCGTACTCCCAGTCGCCCACCCGCTTGGCCACTCCGAGCGGCAGGGGTGTGCTGCTGCCGGGCATACAGGCCACCGTCTCCGAACAGATGCCGCGCTGCTCCTCCAGCAGCACCTGGTGGGACGCGCCGAGCAGTCTCAACTGAAGCTTCGCACCGGTCAGTTCGAGGTCGAGCGTGGCCAGCGCGGGCAGCGGCTCGCGCCCCAGGGCCCAGGCGAGATCGGCCGCGCGCGTGTCGGTATAGGCGGTGTTCAGGGTCGTGAGCATGGGTCGGCTCCGCAAGCACGCAAGAAAGGGAGGTGTGGGTCTCCGGCGCGCCCCGGCCGGCACCGGGGGATCGGCCCGGTCAGCCCATGGGTCGGCCGGTCGGAAGGGGTCCGCGGGACGTCCGAGGGGCTGCGTTGGTGAATTTCACTGAATCATGAACTAGGGCGCCGCCACAGCGTTTTTACCCAAGTTCGTAGGGTTTCCATCCCTCAGAGGGCTTATCAGCTCAACTGTTCAACTCCGGCGTGCGCCGATGGGTACGGGGCGTGCGCCGGGGCACGTACTCGATATACGAAAGCGGGGCCGGTCCCAGACACCGGCCCCGCTCCTCATGGATGCGGTTCCCCCTGCTCGGGGAGCTCAGCTGCCCCGTGTCAGCTGCCTCCGCCACCGCATCCGCCCCCGCCTCCTCCACCGCAGGACGACCCGCCTCCGCAGGACGAGCCGCCACCACAGGAGGAGCCACCACCCCCGCAGGACGACGACGATCCACCGCCCCCGCCGGCCCACCAGCTGCCGCTGCGCGAACGCCCCCTGCGGGTGCGGCCGCTGCCGGCGGCGGACTTGACGATCACCACAACGACCACTGCGACCAGCGCCACCACGAAGAACGTACCCATGGCGTCAGCCTCCTTCCGTTCCCCCGAAGCGGCCCGAGACGTCCCCCCGTGGGCGCCTCCCGCTCGGTGCGTGGCAGTCAGATGCCCGGCCCTTGCGAAGCCCAAAGCAGAGTTGAGGAACTCCAGAGCTTGAGCGCAGGATGACCCGCATGACCTCCATCTCCCGCCCGCTGCTCAACCGCCGGCTCGCCGAGTTCGGGACGACGATCTTCGCCGAGATGTCCGCGCTGGCCCTGAGCACGGGGTCCATCAATCTGGGGCAGGGCTTCCCCGACACCGACGGGCCCGAGGAGGTCCGTGAGGCGGCCGTGCGGGCGCTGCGGGACGGGCGCGGCAACCAGTACCCGCCGGGCCCCGGCGTCCCCGAGCTGCGCCTCGCGATCGCCGCGCACCAGGAGCGGCGCTACGGCCTGGCGTACGACCCCGACACCGAGGTCCTGGTCACCGCGGGCGCCACCGAGGCCATCGCGGCCGCGCTGCTCGCCCTGCTTGAGCCCGGCGACGAGGTCATCGCCCTGGAGCCGTACTACGACTCCTACGCGGCCTGTATCGCCATGGCGGGCGGAACGCGCGTGCCGGTCACGCTGCGCCCACACTTCGACGAGGGCGCCAGCTTCCGGCTCGACCTGGACGAGCTGCGGGCGGCGGTGACGGACCGTACCCGGCTGCTGCTGATCAACACCCCGCACAACCCCACCGGCACCGTCCTCACCCGGGCGGAGCTGGCCGCGATCGCCGAGCTGGCGGTGGAGCGGGATCTGCTGGTGGTGACCGACGAGGTGTACGAGCACCTGGTCTTCGACGACGCCGGGCATCTGCCGCTCGCGACCTTCCCTGGCATGCGCGAGCGGACGGTGACGATCGGGTCGGCGGGGAAGACCTTCTCCTTCACCGGCTGGAAGGTCGGCTGGGTGACCTCGACGTCCGCCCTGGTCACGGCGGTGCGCTCGGCGAAGCAGTTCCTGACGTACGTCTCGTCGGGCCCGTTCCAGTACGCGGTCGCCGAGGCGCTCGCCCTGCCCGACAGCTACTTCACGGCCTTCCGCGCGGACATGCTGGCCAAGCGGGACGTGCTGGCGGCGGGGCTCGCGGAGGCCGGGTTCGAGGTGTTCAGGACCGCCGGCACCTACTTCATCACCACCGACATCCGCCCCCTCGGCGAGAGCGACGGCTTCGCCTTCTGCCGCGCGCTGCCGGAGCGGGCCGGGGTGGTCGCCATCCCCAACGCGGTCTTCTACGACCACCGGGAGGAGGGGGCGCCGTTCGTACGGTTCGCGTTCTGCAAGCGCACGGAGGTGCTGGAGGAGGCGGCGAAGCGGCTGCGGGCCATGTGAGGAGCGGGACGGGGCGGGCGGAAACGGCAGGAGCCCGCCCGGCACGCGGCCAGGGTGGCCGTGTCCCGGTCGGGCTCCGTCCGAGCCGTGCCGAGGGCTACTCCTCGTCGTCCTCGGGCTTGTCCGCGTCGTTGATCTCCTGCTCCAGGCCGAGCTGCTCGACGAGCCACTTGTCGAACTCGATGGCGGCCCGCACCCAGCTGACCGTCGACGAGACGAAGTGCTCCAGGCTCACACCGGTGCCGATCAGCATCTGCGCCTCGCCGATGAGGCGGACGGTGCCGTCGTCGTGCGTGTGGCTGTAGACCTTGGGCCACAGCGTCCGGCGGTTCCAGTCGTCGATCGACTCCAGGAGCAGAGGCTTCTCGTCGATCTTGTGGGGCCGGTCGTAGAACGTCCGCACCGAGAAGACCTGCTGGTCATCCTCGCCGCGGAACATGAAGTACGTACGGAACTGCTCCCACGGCGCCGCGAGGTCACCCTCGTCGTCGACGACGTACTTCAGCTCCATCTGGTCGAGGAGCTGCTTCACGAGGTCCTGATCCGGGACCACGGGGCCGGGCGGCGGCCCGGACTGCGGCTGCTGCCCCCCGAAGTTCGGAATCGAGGACGGGTCGATGCTCACCGTGATTTTCCCTTCGTACGGATTCCGCCATCCTCCCCCATGCGGGGAGGGGGGTGGCAAGCCCTGACGGGTCCGGTCAGCCCTGGGCTGACTCGATCCGGTCACTGCACGGTGACACGGTCATGACCAGCAGAACTGAGCCGGGCCCGCCACCGGGGTGGTGGCGGGCCCGGCCATGCGCGCGGCTAGAGCGTCTTGCCCGTCGACGGGCCGACGATCAGGCCGTCGCCGAAGGCGTCCACCCGGACCGTGTCGCCGTCCTTGATCTCGCCGGCCAGGATCTCCTTGGCCAGCCGGTCGCCGATGGCGGTCTGGACGAGGCGGCGCAGGGGGCGGGCGCCGTAGGCCGGGTCGTTGCCCTCGTCGGCGAGCCAGGCCAGCGCCTCGTCGGTGACCTCAAGGGACAGCCGGCGCTCGGCGAGCCGCTTCGCGAGGCGGTCTATCTGGAGCCGGGCGATCCGGGCCAGCTCGACCTTGTCCAGGGCGGAGAAGACGACCAGGTCGTCCAGACGATTGAGGAACTCGGGCTTGAAGGAGGTCCGGACCACCTCAAGGACCTGCTCCTTCTTCTCCTCCTCACTCGTGATCGGGTCGACCAGGAACTGGCTGCCCAGGTTGGAGGTCAGGACGAGGATCGTGTTGCGGAAGTCGACCGTGCGGCCCTGGCCGTCGGTGAGCCGTCCGTCGTCCAGCACCTGGAGGAGGATGTCGAAGACCTCGGGGTGGGCCTTCTCGACCTCGTCCAGCAGGATCACGCTGTACGGCCTGCGCCGCACGGCCTCGGTCAGCTGGCCGCCCTCCTCGTAGCCGACGTAGCCGGGAGGCGCACCGACCAGTCGGGCCACGCTGTGCTTCTCGCCGTACTCGCTCATGTCGATGCGGACCATCGCCCGCTCGTCGTCGAAGAGGAAGTCGGCGAGGGCCTTGGCGAGCTCGGTCTTGCCGACGCCGGTCGGGCCGAGGAAGAGGAAGGAGCCGGTGGGGCGGTCCGGGTCGGCGATGCCCGCGCGGGTGCGGCGTACGGCGTCGGAGACGGCCCGTACGGCCTCGGACTGGCCGATGAGCCGCTTGCCCAGCTCGTCCTCCATGCGCAGCAGCTTCTGCGTCTCGCCCTCCAGGAGGCGCCCGGCGGGGATGCCGGTCCACGCCCCGACCACGTCGGCGATGTCGTCGGAGCCGACCTCCTCCTTGACCATGGTGCCCTTGGCGACCTCCTCCTCGGCGGCGGAGGCGGCCTCCAGCTCCTTCTCCAGGGCGGGGATCTCGCCGTACAGCAGCTTGGAGGCGGAGTCGAAGTCGCCGTCGCGCTGGGCGCGTTCGGCCAGGCCGCGGGTTTCGTCCAGCCGTTCCTTCAGCTCACCGACGCGGTTGAGGGACTGCTTCTCCTTCTCCCAGCGGGCGTTGAGGCCCCGCAGCTCCTCCTCCCGGTCGGCGAGGTCGCGGCGCAGCTTGTCCAGGCGCTCGCGGGAGGCGGGGTCGGTCTCCTTGTCGAGGGCGAGTTCCTCCATGCGCAACCGGTCGACGGAGCGCTGGAGTTCGTCGATCTCGACCGGCGAGGAGTCGATCTCCATACGGAGCCGGGAGGCGGCCTCGTCGACGAGGTCGATGGCCTTGTCGGGGAGGAAGCGGGAGGTGATGTACCGGTCGGAGAGGGTGGCGGCGGCCACCAGCGCGCTGTCGGCGATCTGAACCTTGTGGTGGGCCTCGTAGCGCCCCTTGAGGCCGCGCAGGATCGCGATGGTGTCCTCGACGGTCGGCTCGGCGACCAGCACCTGCTGGAAGCGGCGCTCCAGAGCGGGGTCCTTCTCGATCCGCTCGCGGTACTCGTCGAGGGTGGTGGCGCCGACCATGCGCAGCTCACCGCGGGCGAGCATGGGCTTGAGCATGTTCCCGGCGTCCATCGCGGAGTCACCGCCGGCACCAGCCCCGACGACGGTGTGCAACTCATCAATGAACGTGATGATCTGCCCGTCGGAGTCCTTGATCTCGGCGAGAACGGTCTTGAGCCGCTCCTCGAACTCACCGCGGTACTTCGCGCCCGCGACCATGGCGCCCAGATCGAGCGCGACCAGCCGCTTGTTCTTCAGCGACTCCGGCACGTCACCCTTGACGATGCGCTGGGCGAGCCCCTCGACGACGGCGGTCTTGCCGACGCCGGGCTCGCCGATGAGGACGGGGTTGTTCTTGGTACGGCGGCTGAGCACCTGCACGACCCGCCGGATCTCCTGGTCCCGCCCGATGACGGGGTCGAGCTTGCCCTCGCGGGCGGCGGCCGTGAAGTCCGTCCCGAACTTCTCCAGCGCCTTGTACTGCCCCTCGGGGTCGGCGCTGGTCACCCGGCGTCCGCCGCGGGCCTTCTGGAAGGCGTCCAGCAGCTTCTTCGCACCGGCGCCCTGCTGGGTGAGTACGTCACCGGCGGCGCCCCCCTTCGCCGCGATCCCGATGAGCAGATGCTCGGTGGAGAGATATTCATCCCCGAGTTCCTTGGCCCGCGCCTGCGCGTCCGCGATCACGGCGAGCAGCTCACGGCTGGGCTGCGGGGGCGCGACGGTGGAACCGGTCACGCTGGGCAGCGCGGCGAGCGCCTTCTCCGCGCCGGCCCGGATGGAGGCCTGGTCGGCGTCGACGGCCGCCAGCAGGTCGATGATGTTCTCGTTCTCCTGCCCCTGGAGCAGAGCCAGCAGCAGGTGGGCGGGGGTGAGATCCGGGTGCCCCTCGGTCACGGCCCGGTTACTGGCCGCGTTGATCGCGTCCCGGCTCCTGTTGGTCAGCTCGGCGTCCACGTGTCCGTTCTCCTCCTGGCGTCAGCGTCTCCCAGTACTGACTGAGTCAGCGTACACAAAGTTGAGTCTATTCCGCTCAAGGTAGTCGGGGGAGGTCTTCAACGACTAGGTTCCGGGCCATGGCCGCATACCCCCAGGATCCTGGCGCGCCGGACGCGCCGTACCTCACCTTCTGGCAGGAGAGGCACCTGTGCACCCTGACGACCCTGCGCGCGGACGGCAGCCCTCATGTCGTGCCTGTCGGAGTGACATACGACAGCGGGGCGCGGCTTGCTCGGGTGATCGCGCTCAAGTCGAGCGCGAAGGTCGGCCATGTGCTGGCCGCGGGACCGGAGGGGGCCCGGGTGGCCGTCTGCCAGGTGGACGGGGCGAGGTGGGCGACGCTGGAGGGGCGGGCGCGGGTGCTGACCGAGCGGGAGCGGGTGGCGGAGGCGGAGCGGCGGTACGCGGAGCGGTACGGGCGCACTCCGACGCCGAATCCCGACCGCGTGGTGATCGAGATCGAGCTGACGAGGGCGATGGGGCGAGGGTGACGGCGGCGACGGGGCGGCCGACCCGTTTTCGGCCACTGCCGGAATCCTCGCATACCGGGAAATTTCATGGAAAACTGCAGCGGCGTCACCGTGTTCAGGTCACGGTGACGCCGCTGCG
>NZ_BNBM01000018.1:115232-230539 GCF_014655715.1 Streptomyces lanatus
CTGCGGGGGGAAGCACCTGAGCGATCTGTTACGACGGGGGAATCGCGTCAGGCACTGCGGGGGGTGGCTGAAATAGTGCTTGGGGCCGGGGCCTCCGGCTCCACCAGTCGGTGGTCGCGCTGATCAAGATTGACGAAGATCATTCCATACCGGATGGCACACCGCACAGGCTGCGGCGCCCCCCGAGGCCGCCGCAGACACCGGTACGCCCGCACGTCCTCGTCCTCGTCGCGCGTGACGACGACCGGCTCACCGAAGACGGTCACCATCAAGGAGTCACCGGAGTGGGGGATCGCGGTGACCAAGTCGATGAAGTGCCAGCCGGAGCGGTAGGCAGTGGCCATTTCTCTACGGAAGGAGCGGTCGTCGGGTGGAGTCGTCATCGCGATCAGTCCCACGTGCTGTCGAGGGGAAAGGCCGGCGTTTCATCGCCGACGGCCCCGGCGGCAACGGACTGAGCACCACCCGACTTGAACGCATCGCTTTTCGCACCGGAGAGGCCAGTCAGTGCTCCGATGGCCACCACGGCGGAGAAGGCGGCGACAAGTACCGAGCGAAGCATTCTGTTACGCATAGTCGGCTTCGTCCTCACTTGAAGGTCCCTCTTCCCCCGTCGAGTAAGACGATGGCTCATTCAGGCACGTTATGGCCACACGATCGGTGCATCATGTTCCTGCATGTTCAGGACCCTGGGGGGTGGAGATTTGGCAACAAATGGGACTAAGACGACACATCCCCATGCGGTGACCGAGTTGTGCGAAGAAGGAAGCCGCCTCTATGCGAGCGCCCTGCGCACCGGTCGCATCCTGCGGGCGGATGTGGAACCGGCTCCGTGTCTGATGGAGTTCGCCCTCCTTCACCCCGATCCCGATGACGCGAAGTGGCTGCGCCCCGTTCCACCCTCCGTCGCCCTGGCCCAGCGGCTCAACCCGATCGAGCGCGAAATCACGGCACAGCGGCGCAACTCGATCGCGCTCGCCGAGGCCTTCGAGCCGTTCATGGCCCTCGGCGTCCAGGACACCGCCTCCACCCACTCGATCACGGTGCTGGAGGGCCTTGACCGCATCAATGCGGCGCTCGACCTGGCGATCACTCAGTGCCAGACCGAGATGCTCACGGTCCAGCCGAGCGGCCGCCGCCGCCCCGAGAACCGGCTCGTCGAAGCACTGGAACGCGACAGGCCGCTGATCGAACGCGGGGTGCGGATCCGAACCCTCTACCAGCACACGGCCAGGTTCATTCCCGACCGGCTGTCCTATATGGACCACTTCACCGACGGGAAGGTGGAGTACCGCACCATCGACGAGCTTGTCGAGCGCCTCATCATCTGCGACGAAACTGTCGCTTTCATCCCCATACGCGATGACCGTCAGGTGGCCCTGGAGCTCCGCCACCCGGGTCTCGTCAGTTACCTGATCAAGGTCTTCGAGTTCATGTGGGCTCGCGCCGTGCCCCTGCATGCCGGCACCCCGTACGAGACCGACCCCGACGGCATCACCGACATCCAGCACTCCATAGCCAAGCTCCTCGTGGAGGGCCACGTCGACGAGGCCATAGCGCGCCGTCTGGGCATGAACGTACGCACTTGTCGCGCCCACATAGCCAAACTGGCCAGCGCCCTGGGCAGCGGCAGCCGCGCCCAACTCGGCTATCTCATAGCGCAGTCAGGCATCCTGAACGAAGATCACCGACTGTCAGGGGGCGAGAGCCCGACGTGACCACAGGGGCACACAGTCACCCAGCGGAAGAGGTTTGTGCGGCAGGCCTGGCACTGTATGCCCGCGCCCTGCGTGAGGGATCCGTGTCGGAGCAGGACGCCACTCCGGTGTCCTGCCTGCTGCACTCAGGACTGCCCCTGCCTGGCTCTCCCCAGGCTGCTGCGAAATGTCGCTGAGGACATCGCCCAGCGCCGCCGGGCCGAGACACGTCTTGCCGAAGCGTTCGAACCGCTCCTGTCGCTCGGCTCGGACCACCTACCCCCAGCGAAACCTGCGGAAATCAGCCTTCTGAAGGGCCTGGCCCGGATCAAACAAGCCGTCGCCGAGGCCATGGCCGACGCCTCCCGCGAACTCCTCGCTGTCCAACCCAAGGTGGGAAACCCAGCCGCCCGCCTGGCCGAGGGCCTGAACGCGACCAAGCCCTACTCGACCGCGGCGGCCCCATCCACACCCTCCACCAACACACGCAGCGCCATAACCCCGCTGTGATCGCCCGCTACGAGCAGCTGAAGAGGCACGCACCCTCGACCAGGTCACTCAACGCCTCCTCGTGATCGACCGCGCAGTGGCCTTCATCCCGGCCACCAAGGACCGAACGCTCGCCCTCGAGATCCGCCACCCGGTCCTGATCGACTCCTTCGCCACCACCTTCGACCTCCTCTGGCACATGGCCACGCCGATTGCAGCCATCGCCGGCCTCCTCATCGAAGGCCACACCGACGCCGTCATCGCCAGCCGCCTCGGCCTGAACACCCGCACGGCCCGCGTCCACATCGCCAAACTCGCCGCGACGCTGGGCAGCGGCAGCCGGGCCCAACTCGGCTACCTCATCGGGCAGTCGGGAATCCTTGATCAGGAAGGTTGAGTGACCGCGACGCGGCATCCGCAGCCTGCGGCGGCCCGTCCAGGCCCACCTGGGCGATGCGGACGCCCAGTTGCGTACGGCTCGCCGCTCCCAGCGTCTCCGAGAGCCGGGCGATATGGGCACGGCAGGTGCGGACACTTATGCCTAGCCGTTCCGCGATCACCGCGTCCTGGTGTCCCTCCGCCAGAAGTGCGGCGATGGAGTGCTCACGGTGCGAGATACCCTCGATGCCCGTGTCAGGGAGCGAGGCCGTGAGCGGGGTCGCCAGGCGCCAGAAGCGTTCGAAGGCCGTCACCAAATAGTGGACCAGGGCCGGGTGACGCAGTTCCAGCGCCATCGTGCGGTCCGCGTTCGCAGGGATGAAGGCGACTGTGCGATCGAAGACGATCAGCCGATCGATGACCTCGTCCAGCGTGCGCGCCTCCACCGAATCGCCCATCAATTCCAGGTAGTTGAGCAGGCCCTGGCCATGCCGCGCCACGTGCGTGTACAGGTCGCGCATCCGCACGCCCCGCCCGCGCAGCGCCAGCGCCCGGTGCAGCCCCTCCGTCAGCTCGTGCTCGGGGCGGATGCCGCCGGGCTGCACGGTCAGCACCTCCGTCGTGCACGCCTCCGTCGCCTCGTCCAGCGCCCCCTGGATACGGGAGGCGCCGTCCAGGACGCGGATAGCCGTGCCCTCGGCACCGGACGTCTGCGACAGACCGGGCCCGAGCCCGGCGTACCACTCGAACGCCGCCACCGCCGAGCCCATCCGCCGCTGGCTCGCGCTGACCTCGTCGTACACCCCCCGCAGCAGCCGGGTCATGACCTCCTGCGGGGAGGTCGGCACCAGCCAGTCCATGTCGTCGGGGTCGGGGTGCAGCAGGGCCAGTTCCAGCAGACAGGGCACCGACTCCGCGTCCCGGCGCGGCACCCGGCCGCGTCGTACGGCCCGTGAATACACATGGTCCCCGGCCTCGCACAGCCGGTCGGCACCGTGTGGATGCTCCTTCGCCCTGTGCCCGGCCATCGCCCATCCACCCCCGGTTCCTGCCTCGTCCGCCGGCTCGCTCACCTCCGGAGCGCGGTGTCGACGCCCCTGCCGGGACACCCGGCAGAGCGGGTCCTGGTCGACGGACCCATCGTGCTCGGCCACGTCGGCCCCGCGGTTCGCTCGCGCTTCCGCAGCGCAACTATGCGCGGACCGGCCGTGCTCCGCAACACGGCTCCGGCGGGGAGGGCCGTCGTAAAACACCGTTCCGCCCCGTTATCTCCGGGCCTCCGCACGTCCAGTTGCAACAAGCTGGGGGGCGCCGCGGCCGTTGCCGGGCGTCGTGAAGCCGGCTTCGCCCTGACTGGCGGCGCCAGGCTCGCGGCCGCACATCCTGCGGGCACATCCGACCTCTTGTGGCTGCGCTCAGGCCCAGGCCCTTGCGTCAGAGGGGTGACGAGGTAGTGGCCCTGAGACGCCGCCACCGCCCGATGGTGCGGGCCACGCGCCTGACGCGGTGCTGACGCCTTCCTGCGTACGCGGCGCTCCGCCCACGTCTTAGCGGTGAGCCGAAGTGGCCCGCCTCCGAAGGCCTCAAGCGGATCAGGACCTGTGACGGCGACGCCGTGAAGCCACTTCTCAAAGCGATCAACGCGCTCGCCGACGATCCGGAGCCCACCGCGAGCAGCAAGCTCGGCAGCCCTCTCCTCGCGGTTCCGCGAGTTGACCGGCCCACCCGGACCGCACCCTTCCACGTGCACGTCCCGGAAATCCCCCAGTGATCACCGCGTTACACCCCGCACTTAGCGTCAGGCCATGGCGGACATATTTGACGCGTACGCGTTGGCCGACGCGTGGGACGAGATGTTTGAGCGACCGGGTGAGGTCAGGACCGCCTATGAGCCGGTGCTGGCTGCGCTTCAGCCGATCGAGCCGAGTGAACTGAGGTTCCGGGCCGACCAGATGGCCCGGGCGTTCACCGACCGTGGCGTGACCTACGCCTTCGCGGGTGAGGAGCGGCCCTGGCCGCTGGATCTGGTGCCCCGCATTCTCGACGCCCTCGAATGGGACCTCGTACAACGCGGGGTCGGTCAGCGGGTGCGTGCCCTCGAGGCCTACCTCGCCGACGCCTACGGGCACGCCCGCGCCTTCGAGGACGGCGTCGTGCCCTGGCGGCTGCTGCTCAACTCCCCCCATTTCCATCGGGCGGCCCACGGGGTCGAGCCACCGGGCGGGGTACGGATCCATGTCGCCGGCATCGACCTCGTACGCGACGAGGCCGGGGACTTCCGGGTGCTGGAGGACAACGTCCGGGTGCCGAGCGGGGTTTCGTACGTCATCGAGAACCGGCGTGCGATGACCCGGATCTTCCCCTCCCTCTTCGGCGAGCAGCATGTGCTCCCCGTCGACGGGTATCCGCAGAAGCTGCTCGCCGCCCTGCGTGCCGCCGCACCTGACGGGACCCAGGACCCACGTGTCGTAGTGCTCACCCCGGGGCCCAACAACGCCGCCTACTTCGAGCACGCCCTGCTGGCCCGGCTGATGGGCGTACAGCTCGTCGAGGGGCACGACCTCGTGTGCCGCAGCAACCGGGTGTGGATGCGGACGACCCGCGGCGAAGTGCCCGTCCACGTCGTATACCGGCGACTGGACGACGACTTCCTCGATCCGCTGCACTTCCGCCCCGACTCGGTGATCGGCTGCCCGGGCATCATGGGCGCCGCCATGGCGGGCAACGTCACACTCGCGAACGCCGTGGGCAACGGCATCGCCGATGACAAGCTCCTCTATACGTACGTCCCCGATCTCATCCGGTACTACCTCGCCGAGGAACCGATCCTCCCCAACGTGGAGTCCTACCGGCCCGAAGAGCCGGGGCAGTTGGAGGCCGTGCTCGATCAGATCGAGCAGCTCGTCATCAAGCCCGTCGACGGGGCGGGCGGCCAGGGCATCGTCATCGGCCCCAAGGCCGACCGGGACACGATAGAACGCACTCGCAAAGCGGTCATCGCCGATCCGCGCGGCTTCATCGCCCAACGGCCCGTCGCCCTGTCCACCTCCCCCACCCTCGCGGGTGAGCGCATGGCACCGCGCCACATCGACCTGCGGCCCTTCGCCGTCAACGACGGCAACGATGTCTGGGTGCTGCCCGGCGGCCTCACCCGGGTCGCGCTCCAGGAGGGCAACCTGATCGTCAACTCCAGCCAGGGCGGCGGATCCAAGGACACCTGGGTGCTGGCCGAGGGCCCGGCGGTGCGACCGGCGGCACCGACAACGGCACTGCCCGACGTCGCCCCGCGTCAGCTCGGACCCGACGGCACCCCCACCGTCGTACAGGAAGGGGCGCAGCAGCAGTGAACGACGTGATCCTGTCCCGCATAGCCGAGGCCCTGATCTGGACCGGACGGTATGTCGAGCGGGCCGACGCCACGGGGCGCATCCTCGACGCCTACCTCCACCGCATGCTGGAGGACCCCTGGCGTGACGAGGACGTGGCCTGCCGGTCGCTGTACGCGATCCTCGGGATGGATGCCGGTGGCCAACCGGTCGACATGCAGCGGGTCCTCGATCAGCTGGCCTTCGATGCCCGCTCGACCGGTTCGATCGAGGGCGCGCTGGGCGCCGCCCGGCTGAACGCGCGCAGTGCCCGCGAGGCCGTCTCGTCCGAGATGTGGGAGTGCCTGAACTCGACGTGGCACGCGCTGGCCGACCAGCGGATGGCAGCCAGGCGGACCGGTCCGTACGCGTACCTGGAACTGGTACGCCGCCGTGCCGCACTGTTCTTCGGTCTCGCCGACTCGACCATGAGCCGGGACGACAGCTGGCGCTTCGTCGTCCTGGGGCGGAGTCTGGAGCGGGTGGACATGACCGTACGGCTGCTGTCGGTGCGGGTGCTGGACGCCGCCCACGCGCCCGACTGGCCGACCCTGCTGAGCGCGTCCGGCGCCGACGAGGCGTACGCGCGCGTGCACGGCGGCTTCGGGGACACCCCTCGGGTGGCCGAATTCCTGCTGCTGGACCGGGACTTCCCGCGCTCGGCGCTGCACGCGCTGACCACGGCGGAGGAGTGCCTCACCGCGCTGGGCCGCCCCCGTCAGGACCCGGCGCGCCGTCCGATCGGCCGGATGCGTACTCGTCTCGAATACCTGGACACGCACGCTCTGGAGGATCAACTGCCCGTGCTGCTCGGGGACTTGCAGCAGGCCTGCATGACCTCTGCGGACGCGGTGGCCGACCGGTTCTTCCCGTACCAGGGGCCCGTCGAGTGGGCCCAGGAAGGAGCGTGAGATGACCCCCCAGATATCCACCACGATATCCACCCAGGGAACTCGCCGGCTCCGTATCAACCACACCACGAAGGTCTCCTACGCGCAGCCGGCGGCCTCGTCGCACAACGAGGTCCGCATGACCCCGCTGACGCTGCCCGGCCAGACCACGCTCGACGCCCGGGTCACCGTCAGCCCGGCGGCCGCCACCTGGTCGTACTGGGACTACTGGGGCACCCAGGTCACTGGCTTCGACCTGATGGACCCGCACGCCGACCTCATCATCACGGCCTCCAGCCTGGTCGAGACCCACCCGCCGGGCCCCCTGCCCGTGGCGCCCGCCTGGGCCGAGGTGACGGAGTGCACCGCCGTCTCCCGCCTGCTGGAGTTCGCGACCTCGACCCCGCGTACGACGGTTGGGGCGGAGCTGGTCGAGCGGGCCCGGGAGGCGGCGGCCGGGCTCGACCCGCACGAGACCGCGGTCGCCGTGTCGTCGCTGGTCGCCGACCGGGTGTCCTACCTCCCCGGCACCACCGGTGTGAACACGTCCGCCGCCGAGGCCTGGGACCAGGGCGCGGGCGTCTGCCAGGACATAGCCCACCTGACCATCGCCCTGCTACGGGGCCTGGGGCTGCCGACCCGGTACGTCTCCGGCTACCTCCACCCCGAACGTGAGGCGGAACTGCACCGCCCGGTGGCCGGCCAGAGCCACGCGTGGATCGAGTACTGGGCGGGCGACTGGTGCGGCTACGACCCCACGAACCGGACCCGGGCCGACGAGTCCCATGTGGTTGTGGGCCGGGGACGGGACTACGACGACGTCACGCCGCACAAGGGCATCTACCGGGGTGTGCCCGGCGGGCCGCCGGAGGTGACGGTGCAGTTCACGCGGGTGGCCTGAACAGCGGGTGGCCTGCACACAGGGCGGCCGGCGCTACTTGTTGAGCCCGGCCGCCGAGCAGTCCGCCTTGTACTCGCCCGTGCAGATGTCGGACACCTGATAGATCCCGTCCGCGATGACGGTCTCCTTGATGTTCTCCTTGGTCAGGGCGACCACCGGGACCAGCAGGGCCGGGATGTCCTTGTCGGTCGGGCTGTCGACCTGGTCCTGGGCGAGCGCTTCGAACTGGATGTCATGGCCCTGGACCTTGGCCACGGCCATCTCGGCGGCGCTCTCGGCCTCCTGCGGGTACGACTTGTAGACGCTCATGAACTGGTCGCCGTCGAGGATCCGCTGGACGGCGTCCAGTTCGGCGTCCTGGCCGGTGATCGGCGGCAGTTTGGTGACGCCCGCGTTCTCCAGGGCCTTGATGATGCCGCCGGCCATGCCGTCGTTGGCGGAGTAGACGCCCTTGATGTTGTTGACGCCGATGGACTTGATCGCCGCCGCCATGTTGTCCTCGGCGTTCTCCGGCTTCCAGTCCTTGGTGTCGTAGGACTTGGCGATGTCGACCGCGCCCTTGAGCTCGGAGAGGGCGCCCGCCTTGAACTGCTTGGCGTTCGGGTCGGTGAGCGAGCCGTTCATCATGACGATCTTGTCGGAGGAGTCGACCGGGCGCATGGCCTCCAGGAGGGTGCGGCCCTGGACCTCGCCGACGAGTTCGTTGTCGAAGGAGACGTACGCGTCGATCGGCCCCTCGGCGAGGCGGTCGTAGGCGATGACCGGGATCCCGGCCTCCTTGGCCTTCTTCACCCCGGAGGCGATGGCGTGCGCGTCGACGGCGTCCAGCAGGATCACGTCGACCTGGTCGTCGATCATCTGCTGGAGCTGGGTCGCCTGCTTGCCGGCGTCGGCGTCGGCGTTCTTGTAGACGACGCGGCCCTGCTTGTCGGTGAGCTCCAGGACCTTGTTCCTGATGATGGGGAAGTCGAACTTGTCGTAGCGCGTGTTCGCCGTCTCCGGCAGGAGCAGCCCCACGGTGACGTCGTTGCCCTTGGTCGGGCTCGCCTCGCTGCTGTCCCCGGTGACGCCCAGCGCCCCGCACGCGGCCAGCGAGAGGGTCATCGTGGACGCGGCGGCCACGGTGGTGGCGGTACGGCGCAGCGGACGCAAGGGACGCATAAAACAGCTCACTTCTGGTGCCATCGGGACACGGGCGCTCCATCGCGCCCAGATGACTGAAAAGCCAACGCGCCGACGACCCTCACCGTCAAGCGGAACTACTTAACGAGTGCGCAACACCACGCTCCGCTGTGCATGTAAAGACATGAAGGAACCTCTCCAAACACCCATTACACCCTCTCCACCGAACCTCGATCGAACGCAGGACCAAGATCCGTACAACCAACCCCATTTCTCGCGAGTCCTGATCAGGACAGCTCCACCCCGCTGTCCCGCACTCGACCAGAGGATCGAATGAACCCAGCCAGACGCACGACCGCCGCGGCCGCGGCGACGGTCGTGCTCGCCACCGCGGGCACCCTGCTCACGGCGACCGCCCCCGCGTCCGCCGCCGTGACCTGCACCTCGCCCGTCTTCAAACGGCAGTTCTTCGCCAACACGGCTTTCTCGGGCACGCCGAAGAAGACCGACTGCGACAGCGCCATCGATCAGAACTGGGGCACGAACGCCCCGGCCACCGGGCTGCCCAAGGACAACTTCTCCGTCCGCTGGACCGTGACCCGCGACTTCGGCTCCGGCGGCCCCTTCACCCTCACCGCCGCCACCCAGGACGGCATCCGCGTCTACCTCGACGGCAGCCGCAAGATCGACCTGTGGAAGAACGTGTCGACGACCGCGAGGAAGACGGTCGACGTCACCGTCCCGGCGGGCAAGCACACCCTCCGCGTCGACTACGTCAACTGGACCGGGACCGCGAACGTCAGCCTCGCCTACACGCCCCGCACGTCGGCCACCGTCGACAAGGTCAAGCCCCTCACCCCCACCGGCACGAAGGTCACCTACGACCCGGCCACCGGCAAGGCCAAGCTCACCTGGTCCAAGAACAAGGAAATGGACCTCGCCGGCTACCGCGTCTTCCGCCGGCTCAAGGGCGCCGCCTACGGCAGCACGCCGCTCGCGACGACCACCTCCACCACGTACACCGACAGCACCCTGCCGGTGACCGGCGCGACGTACTACTACGAGATACGCGCGACGGACAAAGCGGGCAATGAGTCGGCCGGCACGGCGGACCAGGCCGTCACCACCGTCGACCGGGTCGCGCCCGGCACGCCCGCCATCACCAAGGCGACGGGCGAGGTGACGCCGACCGGCGGGACCGGCGGGCTGCAGCTCGGCTGGAGCAAGGTCGCGGACGCGGCGACGTACCGTGTGTACCGGGCGGCGACCGAGAACGGGACGTACACGAGGATCGCGAGCACGGCCCAGCTCTCGCACCTGGACACCTCGGCCGCCGAGAGCACCGTGTACTACTACCGGGTCTCGGCCGTCGACGCGGCGGGCAACGAGTCCGCGCGGTCCGCGCCCCAGCGTGGCCGGATCTGGGACAACGATCCGCCGCCGCTGGTCACGGGGCTGAGCGTCACCCCGACCGAGTTCGGCTTCCAGCTGGACTGGGACAAGAGCCCCGCCGAGGATCTGAAGTACTACACGATCCACTGGGGCGAGCTCTACGGCGACGAGGGCGAACAGGTCTGCTACGGCAGCCTGGTGGACTATGTCGCCCCCAGCGAGACCACCTACGCGTACGAGACCGTGCCGGACGGTGACGAGGTGTGCTTCTTCGTCGACGCCGTGGACGACGAGAACAACTCCGCCATCAAGTGGAGCGACGTCCCGGTCCAGGCCGTGGTCGCGAGGGAACTCGACCTGACGCCGACCGAGCCCGCGCCCTAGGCAACTCGCCGCCGCAACCGCCCCACCTGCGAAGATCACCCACATGACCGTCACCGAAACCACCGTCGAGGACACCGTGTCCGGCCCGCTGACCGTCCGACTGGACACCGGGCGCAGTGAAGTCGTCGTCGAGGGCGAGGCGATCCCGCGGATCGTGCTGCGCCGCGCCGCCGGTACCGAGGCCGAGGAGCACATCCCCGTCGGCACCCGGGACGGCGGCCGACTCACGCTCACCGTCGACGGCGTGGAGGCGGACATACGCCCGGCGAAGGGGCGGTTGACCCGGCGTTCGTACGCGGTCGACGTGCGGCACGCCGGGCATGTGTGGCGGCTGGTGCCCGACTCGATCCCGGACAGCCGGCTGCTGCGCGACGGGCGACGCCTCGGGGCGTTCAGCTCCGAGGGCAACGGCGAGGTCGATGCCGAGTGGCGTGCGGACGCCGCTCCGGAACCCCTCGACGTGGCCCTCGGACACGCTCTCGCGGCGGGGTTCGGGACCGGCGCACAGCCGATGTGGATGTTGGTCGCGGATGCGATCGGCGACCTGTTCCCCTGACGGACACACCCCCCGACCTACCTGCTGAACCGAACTGAAGGACCGAATGAACCCAGCCAGACGCACGACCGCGGTCACCGCGACCGCCGTCGTGCTCGCCACCGCGGGCACCCTGCTCACGACCCTCGCCGCGCCCGCATCCGCCGCCGTGACCTGCAACTCGCCGCTCTTCAAGCGGCAGTTCTTCGCGAACACCGGCTTCTCCGGTACGCCGAAGAAGACCGACTGCGACGACGTCATCGACCAGAACTGGGGCACGAACGCCCCCGTCTCCGGTCTGCCGAAGGACAACTTCTCCGTCCGCTGGAGCCTGACCCGGGACTTCGGCTCCGGCGGCCCCTTCGCGCTGACCGCTTCCGGGCTCGACGGCATCCGCGTCTATCTCGACGGCGTCCGCAAGATCGACCTGTGGCGGAACACCTCGACGACCGTCTCCAAGACCGTCAATGTCACCGTCCCCTCCGGCAAGCACACCCTGCGCGTCGACTACGTCAACTGGACCGGCAGCGCGAGGGTCAAGTTCGGCTATGCGCCGAGGACTTCGGCCACCGTAGACAAGGTCAAGCCGCTCGCGCCGACCGGCGCCTCCGTGACGTACGACAAGGCGACGAGCAAGGCGAAGCTCACCTGGGCGAAGAACAAGGAGATGGACCTCGCCGGTTACCGCGTCTACCGGCGGCTGAAGGGGACCGGCGACTACCGCGTGGTGGGCGGCCTGCTGACCGGCACGTCCTTCACGGAGGCGCTCGCGCCGACCGGCACCGAGTACTACTACGAGGTGCGGGCCGTGGACCGGGCGGGCAACGAGTCGGCGGGCAGCACCGATCAGCTCGTCTCCACCGTGGACCGCACCGCGCCCCTGACGCCGGTCCTGTCCGTGAGCGACGATCCGGTGCGCGGGGTGAACCTCGACTGGCAGGACGACGTGTACGGCGTGACCTTCGACGTCTACCGTGCCGCGTCCGCCGACGGGGAGTTCGTGAAGCTCGGGCTGTCGTACGGCTCCAGCCGCGTGGACGAGACCGCGCCGTACGGGGACACCTCGTACTACCGCGTCATAGCCAAGGACGGCGCCGGCAACACCGCCACCTCCAAGGTGGTCCCCTTCGCCCGGCCGCTGGCGGTGCCCTTCATGGACACCCCGGGCACCAACGAGGCCGAGACCGGGATCGAGCTGCGCTGGACGACGTCGAAGGCGGCGCCCACCCAGTACCGGGCCTACCGCTGGGACAGCTCCGACCCGAACGCCGTCCCGGTGCAGGTCACCTGCGAGTCCTACCGGGTGGGGAACCCGTCCGACTACTACCCGCAGTACGGCTGCACCGACTTCACCGCCGAGCGGCATGTGGCGTACGCGTACTACGTGACCAGCGTCGACAGCCAGGGCCGGGAGTCGGCGCCCTCGCGCACCGTCTACGTCGGCCGCCGGGACACCACCCCGCCGCCCGCCGTCACCGGCCTCACCCACACCAGCACGGAGTACGGCACGGTGCTGGACTGGGACGAGAGCACCGCCGAGGACCTCAAGGCGTACACCGTGTTCCGCGCCACCGACGCCCATGACACCGCCACCTACGAGTGGATCGCCTCGGTGCCGCCCGGCACGACCCGCTACGTCGACGTCCAGGTCCCGGACGACCAGAACTGGGTCTACTTCGTGGACCCCGTGGACACGTCGAACAACTCCCTCTACACGCTGTCCGGCAACCCGGCGGAGGTCGTCGCCAACGTCAGCGTCAACGAGTTCGACCTGACCCCGGTCCAGGCGCCGCCGAACACCGCTCCCTGGGCCCTGTCCGCCGAGGCCGACGAGTCCGGGCACGCGGTGCTGTCGTGGGGCTGCCGCATCGGCTGCGGGACGCCCACCGGCTTCCACGTCTACCGGTGGGACCGCGCGGCTCAGCAGTACGTCCGCCTGACCGAGCTGCCGCTGGCGGCCGACGCCCGCGGCTACACCGACCCGGGCACCCCGGCCGGCACGACCAGCCACTACGTCGTCTCGGCGGTCGCGGCCGACGGTTCGGAGGCCTACACGGGCCTCGCACCGGTCGTAGTGGCGCCCAAGTAGCTGCCCAGGCAGCCACCCAGGTACGAGAAGGGGCCCCGAGGTACGTACCTCGGGGCCCCTTCGTCCATGCTTCGCGCGGTGCTAGTCCTTGGCCTTCTTCGGCCGCCACACCACCAGCGCGCTGGTCTGCTGCACCTCCTGGTACGGCACCAGATCGCGGCGGTACGACGCGTGCACCGCCGCCTCGCGCTGCTGCATCGCCGCGGCGGCCCCTTCGACGGCGGCCGTGAGCTCGGCCACCCGGGACTGGAGCGCGGCGACCTGGTTCTCCAGTTCGATGATGCGCTTGATGCCGGCCAGGTTGATGCCCTCGTCCTGCGACAACTGCTGCACGGTACGCAGCAGTTCGATGTCGCGGGCCGAGTAGCGGCGGCCACGGCCTGCCGTGCGGTCCGGGGACACCAGGCCCAGACGGTCGTACTGGCGCAGTGTCTGCGGGTGCAGGCCGGAGAGCTGGGCCGCCACCGAGATGACGTAGACCGGGGTCTCCTCGGTCAGTTCATACGGATTGCGTCGACGGCCGTCCATCTCGATCAAGCTCCCTTCGCGGCCTGGAACAGCTCCGCCCGCGGATCCTCACCCGCGGTCGCCTCGCGATACGCCTCCAGCGCGTCACGAGCCTTCCCCGAAAGGTCCTTCGGGACACTCACCTCGACGGTGACCAGGAGGTCTCCGCGGGTGCCGTCCTTGCGGACCGCGCCCTTGCCCCGCGCCCGCATGGTGCGGCCGTTGGGCGTGCCGGGCGGCAGCTTCAGGGTGACCGGCGGTCCGCCCAGGGTGGGGACCCTGACCTCGCCGCCGAGGGCCGCCTCCGTGAAGGTCACGGGGACGGTCACGGTGAGGTTGTCCTCCTTGCGGCCGAACACCGGGTGGGCGTCGACGTGCACGGTGACGTAGAGATCGCCGGCCGGGCCGCCGCGCTCGCCCGGGGCGCCCTTGCCGCGCAGCCGGATCCGCTGGCTGTCGGAGACACCCGCCGGGATGCGGACCTGCATCGTCCGGGACGACTTCGCCCGGCCGCTGCCCTTGCACTCCATGCAGGGGTGCTCGGCGATCAGGCCGCGCCCCTTGCAGTCCGGGCAGGGGTCGGTCAGCGAGAAGCCGCCGCCCGAACCCCGGGCCACCTGGCCGGTGCCGACGCAGGTCGGGCACACCCTGGGCGTGCCGTTCTTGTCGCCGGTGCCCGCGCAGGCCTTGCAGGGTGACTGCGAGGACATCCGCAGCGGGACCGTCGCGCCCTCGATCGCCTCGGTGAAGCTGAGGGTGACCTCGGTGTCGATGTCCTGGCCCCGGCGCGGCTGGGTACGGGTGGTGCCGGTGCCGCCGCGGTTGAACAGACCGCCGAAGACGTCACCGATTCCGCCGCCGAAGCCGCCGGCTCCCTGGCCCCCGCCCTGGGCGTTGCCTCCGAAGAGATCGCCCAGGTCGAAGTTGAAGGAACCGCCGCCCGCGCCGCCCGGCCCCGGGCGGAAGCCGCCGTTGCCGAACAGGGCGCGTGCCTCGTCGTACTCCTTGCGCTTCTTGGGGTCGCCGAGGACGTCGTTCGCCTCGGAGATCTCCTTGAAGCGCTCCTCCGCCTTGGCGTTGCCCTTGTTGGCGTCCGGGTGGTACTCGCGGGCGAGCTTGCGGTACGCCTTCTTGATCTCGGCCTCGGTGGCGTCCTTGGGGACGCCGAGGACCTTGTAGAAGTCCTTCTCGATGAAGTCCTTGGTGCTCATCCTCGACGTCCCTCCTCTCTCGACGTCAGTTCAACGTCAGCCCTCGTCCGGGCCACCGCTCTCCTTGTCGTCGGCCGCCTCGGCAGCGTCCTCCTTGACGGTCTGCGCGCCCGGCTGGGGCTCGGCGACGGCCACCCGTGCGGGGCGGATGGTGCGCTCGCCGATGCGATACCCCGGCTGGAGGATCGCGACGCAGGTCGTCTCGGTGACGTCCGGCGCGTAGCTGTGCATCAGCGCCTCGTGGATCGTCGGGTCGAAGGGCTCGCCCTCCTTGCCGAACTGCTGCAGACCCATCTTCGCCGCGACGGTCTCCAGTGACTCCCCGACGGACTTGAATCCGCCGACGAGTTCGCCGTGCTCCCGCGCGCGGCCGATGTCGTCGAGGACGGGAAGGAGCTCGGTGAGGAGGTTCGCGATGGCGATCTCCTTGACCGTGATCCGGTCCCGCTCGACGCGGCGGCGGTAGTTCTGGAACTCGGCCTGGAGCCGCTGGAGGTCCGCGGTGCGCTCGTCGTGCGCGGTACGGACCTGGTCCAGCTGGGCCGTCAGGCCGGCGATCTGTGCTGCTCCGTCCCCGGCCGGGGCCGCCCCCTCCTGAGGAGCGGCCTTCGACTCGGCGTCGTCAGGGGTCGCGCCGGAGGGGACGTCGGGCTTCTCCTCGAAGCCCGGGGTCTCCTCCGTCATTACGCGGCACCGTCCTTGCGCTCGTCGTCCACGATCTCGGCGTCCACGACGTCGTCATCGGCGGGCTTGCCACCCTGGGTGGCGCCCTCGGGGCCACCCGCGGCGGCCTGGCCGGCCTGGGCGTCGGCGTACATCGCCTGGCCGACCTTCTGCGAGACGGCCGCGACCTTCTCGGTGGCGGTGCGGATCTCGGCGGTGTCCTCGCCCTTGAGCGCGGTCTTCAGCTCCTCGACGGCGGCCTCGACCTCGGTCTTGACCTCGCCGGGGACCTTGTCCTCGTTGTCCTTGAGGAACTTCTCCGTCTGGTAGACGAGCTGCTCGCCTTGGTTGCGGGACTCGGCGGCCTCGCGGCGGCGGTGGTCCTCGTCCGCGTACTGCTCGGCCTCCTGGCGCATGCGGTCGACCTCGTCCTTCGGCAGCGAGGAGCCGCCGGTGACGGTCATCTTCTGCTCCTTGCCCGTGCCCAGGTCCTTGGCGGTCACGTGCATGATGCCGTTGGCGTCGATGTCGAAGGACACCTCGATCTGCGGGACGCCGCGCGGCGCCGGCGGCAGACCGGTCAGCTCGAACATCCCGAGCTTCTTGTTGTACGCCGCGATCTCGCGCTCGCCCTGGTAGACCTGGATCTGCACGGACGGCTGGTTGTCCTCGGCCGTGGTGAAGATCTCGGACCGCTTGGTCGGGATCGTGGTGTTGCGCTCGATGAGCTTGGTCATGATGCCGCCCTTGGTCTCGATACCGAGGGACAGCGGGGTCACGTCGAGGAGCAGGACGTCCTTGACCTCACCCTTGAGGACACCGGCCTGGAGCGAGGCGCCGATGGCGACGACCTCGTCCGGGTTCACGCCCTTGTTGGCGTCCTTGCCGCCGGTCAGCTCCTTGACGAGCTCGGCGACGGCGGGCATACGGGTGGAGCCACCGACGAGGACGACGTGGTCGATCTCGTTGATGGAGACGCCGGCGTCCTTCATGACGTTGAAGAACGGGGTCTTGCAGCGCTCCAGGAGGTCCGCGGTCAGCTGCTGGAACTGCGCGCGGGTGAGCTTCTCGTCGAGGTGCAGGGGGCCCTCGGCGGAGGCGGTGATGTAGGGCAGGTTGATCGAGGTCTCGGTGGACGAGGACAGCTCGATCTTCGCCTTCTCAGCGGCCTCGCGGAGGCGCTGGAGGGCCATCTTGTCCTTGGAGAGGTCCACGCCGTGGCCGGCCTGGAACTGCTTGACCAGGTAGTCGACGACGCGCTGGTCCCAGTCGTCACCACCGAGGTGGTTGTCACCGTTGGTGGCCTTCACCTCGACGACGCCGTCGCCGATCTCCAGGAGGGACACGTCGAAGGTGCCGCCACCGAGGTCGAAGACGAGGATCGTCTGGTCGTCCTTGTCGAGGCCGTAGGCCAGGGCGGCGGCCGTCGGCTCGTTGACGATGCGCAGGACGTTCAGGCCCGCGATCTCGCCGGCCTCCTTCGTCGCCTGGCGCTCGGAGTCGTTGAAGTAGGCCGGGACGGTGATGACCGCGTCCGTGACCTTCTCGCCCAGGTAGGACTCCGCGTCCCGCTTCAGCTTCTGCAGGATGAACGCGGACATCTGCTGCGGGTTGAAGGGCTTCCCGTCGAGCTCGACCTTCCAGTCGGTGCCCATGTGGCGCTTCACCGAGCGGATGGTCCGGTCCACGTTCGTGACCGCCTGGCGCTTGGCGACCTCGCCGACGAGCACCTCGCCGTTCTTCGCGAAGGCGACGACGGACGGCGTGGTCCTGGCGCCCTCGGCGTTGGTGATGACGGTGGGCTCGCCGCCCTCCAGAACGCTGACGACGGAGTTAGTCGTGCCCAGGTCGATGCCGACCGCACGTGCCATGGTGAATTCCTCCAGCTGACTTGAGTGGAACGGACTCAAGTGTGCACGACGGCCCGGAATGGGTCAACAGAGCTGAGTCGACCCCGCTCAACTCTTATCCGTTCCTTACACGCAACTGGGCTCCGACCTGCGACGATGTAGCCTGCGCCGGCGGCCGGACGGCACCCCCTACGGGGAAATAGGGTTGACGCCTAGGACCGTAGGGCTTGATGTGCAGCAGCGCGAATACGGCGACGAGGGCACCCAGCCCCACCCACAACGCCCCGGACCGCGCCATCCATCCCATGTGCACCAGGACACCGACGAGCACCCCGGAGAAGGCCGCGACACCCAGCAGCACGGTCGCGCCCTGCGCGGTGAGGCCGATGCGGCGCAGCCGGTGGGCGAGATGGTCGGGCCCGCGCCGCAGCAGCGGCCGTCCGGCCAGCCGGCGGGACAGCGCCACCAGCAGCACATCTGCGGCGGCGAGGGCGGTGAGCGGGTAGAGCACGGCCGCGCTCGACACCGGATCGTGCCCGGCACGGGTCATCACGGCCGACGACGCCAGCACGAACCCGACGAACAGGGACCCGCACGCCCCGAGGCCGATCCGCGCGGGATGCCAGTTGTGCATGAGGAAGCCGGTCAGCGCGGCCGCCAGCACACTGAGCAGCACGGCGAGTTGGTCCATCACCTCGGCCGCCGCGCAGATGCCGACGCCGAAGGCGGTGAGCACCCCGACGGTCCCGGCCAGCCCGTCCGCGTGGTCCAGCGCCCGGAAGCCGACGGCGACCAGCACGATCCAGCCGACGGCCACCGGCGCCAGCAGGAACCCGGTGTCGGCGTACGGCACCACGAACAGCGCCGCCACGGCCGTACCGCCGACGAGGAACCGTGCCTTCACCCGCCGTACGTCGGCGACCAGCCCGAGCACGGCGACGGCGCCCGAGGCGATCAGCAGCCGCATGAACTCCGAGTCGAGCGGGGCGAAGCCCGTCCACTCCCCGGCGGCGGACACCAGGCAGGTGACGAGCGCGACGGCGACCCCGCCGAGGAGCGGCAGCGGGCGCCGGCACCGCCGGTCGAGCACACCGAAGCGCAGCGCGGGCAGGCGGAGCAGCGCGGTGAGCAGGGCGGTGAGGAGGAGGGCGGTGGTGGCGGCGGCGATCCCGTAAAGCACGGAGCTAGATTAGTGGCGTATATACCATTTCGGGATGAATAACACGAATCGTTCTTAAGGCAACCCTCAGCGACTCAGATCACCTCGCGGCTGGCTACAGTGCGACGGAGGATGCGGGTAGTCTCAGAGGACTGCATAAGTTACCGCTTAGTAATGTCGCCTCGCAGGCCCGAGGAGCCCCGAAATGCAACTCGCCGCGATCATCGTGTCGCTGGTCCTGATCGTGGTGGGCGTGGCACTGTTCGGCCGCGCCCTCCTGCAGATCTTCAACTTCCTGCGGCTCGGCCAGAACGTGCCCGCCGGATCCCGGACCAACGACCCCTACCAGCGGACCGTCACCCTGGTGAAGGAGTTCCTGGGGCACACCCGGATGAACCGCTGGGGCATCGTCGGCATCGCGCACTGGTTCGTCGCGATCGGCTTCTACACACTGCTGCTGACGATCGTCAACGCCTTCGGCCAGCTGTTCAAGGCCGACTGGATCCTGCCGGTCATCGGCGACTGGGCGCCGTACAACATGTATGTCGAGTTCATCGGCACCATGACGGTGATCGGCATCGCCACGCTGGTCGTCATCCGGCAGCTGTCCCGGCCGGGCAGGGCGGGCCGCAAGTCCCGCTTCGCGGGCTCGAACACCGGCCAGGCCTACTTCGTCGAGACGATCATCCTGATCGTCGGTGTCTGCATCTTCATGCTGCACGCGCTGGAGGGCGCCCAGCACCATGTGGACGGCTACGAGGCCTCGTTCTTCATCTCGTACCCGGTGGTGCACTGGCTGGAGGGCATGGACCTCTCCACGCTCCAGAACCTCACCTACTTCTTCGCCGCCCTGAAGATCGCCGCCTCGTTCATCTGGATGATCGTCGTCTCTCTGAAGACCGACATGGGCGTGGCCTGGCACCGCTTCCTGGGCTTCCCGAACATCTGGTTCAAGCGCAACGCCACCGGTGAGACCTCGCTGGGCGCCCTGCTGCCGATGACCTCCGGCGGCGAGCCGATCGACTTCACCGACCCCGGTGACGACGACGTCTTCGGTGTCTCCCAGGTCGAGCAGTTCTCCTGGAAGGGCCTGCTGGACTTCTCCACCTGCACCGAGTGCGGCCGCTGCCAGTCGCAGTGCCCCGCCTGGAACACCGGCAAGCCGCTCTCCCCCAAGCTGCTGATCATGTCCCTGCGCGACCACGCGCACGCCAAGGCGCCGTATCTGCTGGCCGGCGGCGGCAAGACGATGGAGGGCGAGGAGAAGGCGTCCGAGGAGCAGCTGGCGGGCGTGCCTGCGGCGGCTCTCGCGGAGGCCGAGCGTCCGCTCATCGGCACCGTCGAGGAGAACGGCGTCATCGACCCGGACGTCCTGTGGTCCTGCACCACCTGCGGTGCCTGTGTCGAGCAGTGCCCCGTGGACATCGAGCACGTCGACCACATCGTCGACATGCGCCGCTACCAGGTGATGATCGAGAGCGCGTTCCCGTCCGAGGCGGGCACCATGCTCAAGAACCTGGAGAAGAAGGGCAACCCCTGGGGCCTGGCGAAGAAGCAGCGCCTGGAGTGGCTGAAGGAAGTCGACTTCGAGGTGCCGGTCGTCGGCAAGGACATCGAGGACCTCACCGAGGTCGAGTACCTGTACTGGGTCGGCTGCGCCGGCGCCCTGGAGGACCGGGCCAAGAAGACCACCAAGGCCTTCGCCGAGCTGCTGCACATGGCGGGCGTGAAGTTCGCGATCATGGGCGGCGACGAGAAGTGCACCGGTGACTCCGCCCGCCGCCTCGGCAACGAGCCCCTGTTCCAGGAGCTCGGCATGGAGAACGTCATGGCACTGAACATGGCGTTCGGCGAGGAGATGGACGACGAGGGCAAGGTGACGCCCGAGTCGGCCAAGCCCAAGTCGGCGAAGAAGATCGTCGCCACCTGCCCGCACTGCCTCAACACGATCGGCAACGAGTACCCGCAGATCGGCGGCGACTACGAGGTCATCCACCACACCCAGCTGCTCCAGCACCTCGTCGACGAGGGCAAGCTGGTCCCGGTGACCCCGGTCGAGGGCATCATCACCTACCACGACCCCTGCTATCTGGGCCGGCACAACAAGATCTACACGCCGCCGCGCGAGATCATCGCCGCCGTCCCGGGCGTCCGCAACGAGGAGATGCACCGCCACAAGGAGCGCGGCTTCTGCTGTGGCGCCGGTGGCGCCCGGATGTGGATGGAGGAGCGGATCGGCAAGCGCATCAACAACGAGCGCGTCGACGAGGCCCTCTCCGTGAACCCGGACATCGTCTCCACCGCCTGCCCGTTCTGCCTCGTCATGCTCACGGACTCCGTGAACGGCAAGAAGAACGAGGGCAAGGCCAAGGAGTCCATCCAGGTCGTCGACGTCGCCCAGTTGCTGCTGGAGTCCGTGAAGACCCCGGTGGACCCGCAGGACAGCGCGGAGACGGAGAACGAGCCGGAGCCCGAGCCGGTGAAGTAGCCGGGCCTTTACGGCAGCACTACGGCGCCCCCTGTTCCGTACGGGACAGGGGGCGCCGTAGTGCGGCAGGCTGTAGGGCAGGAACCGATCGGAAGGACCCACGGCGTGATCATCTTCGGCACCAAGGGCTATCTCTACCAGCTCGCGATACTCACGCTGGTGTGCGGCCGGTGCGGCAACCCCGCGGCACACACGCTCAGGAAGCGCGTCACCAAGTTCACGCTGTTCTTCGTGCCGTTGTTCCCGGTCTCGACCAAGTACGCGACGCAGTGCACCTTCTGCGGCGCGGAACAGAAAGTGCCCCAGGAGCAGGCCGAGCAGCTCCAGGCGCAGGCCACCGCCGGGGGTCCCGGTGGTCAGCAGCCGTACGGACAGCCTCAGCAGCCGTACCGGTCCTGACCCGCCGTCGGGCATTCCGGAACCCCCGGCGGCGGCCTACGGCTTCGGCTGCTTGGGCCCGCCGTTCATCGTGTCGGCGGCGTGCTTGGGGCCGGGCTTCGACGAGAACTGGCCGACCAGCTCGCGAAAACAGACCAGTGCCGTGATCGGCGGAATTCCGACGATCACCATCGCCAGCAGGGAACCCGCCGACTGGCCGATGCACAGGGCGACCGCCACGCCGGAGGAGATGAACATGACCGCCCAGGAACGTCGGGCGGTACGGCGCTGGACGGATGCCCGGAGAATGGACAGACCGGCCAGCAGCCACGGCCCGTACACCGTCAGCGGCCACCAATGCGCCAGTTTCGGCGAGACCACGAGCAGCGCGATGGAACGCAGCTGATCGTATGAATACGAAATGGACCAGGTGAGCATCGTCACTGCACACAGGGTGATGAGTGTGACCAGGATCGAGACGGTGAGGAACCTCGGGTTTCGGGTGATGCTGTGGGTGCCGGGCTGTGGTCGTCTGCGGTGCACCGGGCGGGGCGTGGGCGTCCGCTCCTTCTCCCGCCTGGGCGGCACGGGTTCCGCGACATGGGTGGCACCCAGCATCTGGGCCAGTTCCTGGTCCAGGTCCCAGCCTTCGGGCGAGAACCCCGTCGTCTGGTCGGAGACCTGCCACAGGTTGTGCATGTCGAGCTGCTGCGTGTAATGAGGCTGTTCGCCTACCGCGTCATAGTCGGTCCTCATTTCTAGAACTTTTCCCCTTCCATCGCGGCCCGGAGATATTCACGCTCCATCCGACTGATGGTTTTCAGGAAATCGTCCAGAAGATCGGAGCAGTGTGTAATGCTGTCCGCTGCGGTCTGATCAGCTGCCTGAAACGAACGGGGCGGGAGAGCCTCAGCTGCGTGTTTTTCCTGCCAAGTCACTCCCACATAACGAGTGCCACACGGGGCAGGACATCTGGCATTCGGGGGAATATGCGTCAACGGTGATTATCAGGAATATCCAATGACAGCGCCCGGAAGCTGAAATTCATACATCGTCTGATTTGCCTGCGGCGAGGGCGGCGAGGGCGAGGAGCGGGCCGGCCGCGATGACGAGGGCGAGGGCCGCGTAGCCGTAGGTGAGGGTGGCCGTCGTGGCGACGGCGGCGACGAGCAGCGGGCCGCCGGCGTCGCCGAGTTCGCGGCCGAGTTCGGCGGAGCCCATGGTCTGGCCGAGCCGTTCGGCCGGGGTGGAGGCGGCCAGGGCGGCGAAGCCGAGCGGGGTGATCAGACCGGTGCCGACGCCGATGAGGGCGGCGGCGAGGAGGATGCCGGCCAGCCCGGGGAGCATCGCGCAGGCCAGCCCGGCGGCCGTGGTCAGCAGCCCGGCGGTGAGGCCGGTGCGGGTGCTGAGGCGGCCGTCGTCCAGGGCCCGCCCGGCCTTCGGCTGTACGACGGCCGCGCAGGCCGCGAGCACCGAGGCCGCGGCGCCGGTCGCGACCGTGCCGAGGCCGGCGGCGGCACCGGAGACCGGCAGGAAGCCGACGCCGACGGAGAGGGCGGCCGTCGCGGCGGCCAGAGCGGCCGTGGGCCGTAGGAACGCCGGGTCGGCCAGACGCCGGGCGAGGTCGAGCACCGTCTGACGCTGCTTGGGAAGCGGCGGTACGTGGGGTACGGCGACGGCGGCCCAGAGCGCGACGGCGACGCCGAGCACCGCCAGCACGACGAACAGCAGCCGCAGCCCGCCGGCCCACACCAGGACGCCGCCGAGGAGCGGGCCGAGGGTGTAGCCGATGGACTTGTAGAAGCCGTAGCTGCCGAACGCCCGCCCGTGCTTCGCCGCCGGGTTCAGCCGGGCGACCAGCGCGGACGCCGACGGCGAGAACGCGGAGGCCGCGGCGCCCTGACCGAGCCGGGCCGCCCAGAGCCAGCCGGGGCTGTCGGCCACGACATAGGCGGCGGAGGCCAACGCGAACGCGACCAGCCCACCGAGCAGCACCGGGCGGGCGCCGACCCGGTCGGCGAGGGTCCCGAACACCGGCTTGAGCAGCACCTCGGCACCGTCGTACAGAGCGAGCAGACCACCGAGCACAAGCAGCGACGTCACCGCGTCGTCGGAGTGCCCCCCGAGGTTGGCGGCAATGCCGTGCGCCCCGAAGGCGGTGGTGAAACCGGCGGCGTAGAGGGGCCACATCTGGGTGGCGGGGGCGACGGGGGTGGCGGTCTCGCGGGGCGGCGTCGCGGTCATGGGCGGGGCCACTTCGCGGGACGTATCGCCGTCATCGGTACCTCACTCATCCCCCGCCCCCTCCCCCGACGCCGGTGTCCCGTCCTCCGGCATCCGCTGTTCCGGTACCTGGTGCAGTGCGGCGAAGACGCGTTCGGCGTAGTCCTCGCAGGCGGTGACGCAGAGTTTGAGGCGTTCGGCGGCCGCCGGGGCCTCGGGGGCGCCGAAGACGTCGCGGGCCGTCAGATCGCGGTGCCAGCGGCGGAGCCGGTCGAGTGACTGTTCCTCTTCCTCCAGTTCGGCGAGGGTGAACTTGGCGATACGGATCTCCCTGGCCAGCTCCTCCTCGTACTTGCCGCAGTCGGCGAGGAACTCGGCCCAGTCCGCGGAGCGCGCCGCGGTGAACATCTCCCGCAGCCGCTGCCCGTCCTGCGCACCGCGCCCGGTCGCCGCCAGCGACACCGCCTCGCCCCCGGCCCGCTCGGTCAGCTCCAGCGCACGGGCGATCCCGGCGCCGAACACCGGCACGTCCGGTACGGCCCACACCCCCTGCCCGAGCGACAGCGCGCCGATCTTCCGCAGCTCCCGCCAGACGGCGACCCGGTGGCGAGAGGGCTCGGCGGGGACCTTCACGACGAGCACGATCCAGCGAGTTCCGGTGCCGTTGTCAGTCACACCAGAAAATGTATCAGCGGTTACATCCGCCAGCCAGGGGTGGTGAGCCGGTGCGTCGAGCGTTCGTACGCCGCCAGCTTCTCCGGGGTCAGCACCCAGTACAGGGCGTCGATGCCGTCCGGGCCCACGGTGGCGCTCACCAGGGCGACCGGCGTCCCGTCCTGGACGAGCAGCACACAGGGCTCCCCGTTGGCCTCGACGATGCTGTATTCGGCGCCCGGGAAGAACTTCTGGGCGAAGGCGGTGACCTTGGCGACACGGTCGACGCCGATGATCTCCAGACGGGCCACACCCCGCATGCCGTTGCCGTCCGCGTAGGCGACGACGTCGGCCGCCAGCACATCCTCCAGCGCGGCCACGTCACCGTCCCGCGCCGCCGCGACGAACGCGTCGAGCAGTCGCCGGTGCTCCGCCGGGTCGACGGGGTCGCGGCGCTCGGCGGACAGCCGCTTGCGGGCCCGGCTGACGATCTGCCGGGTGTTGGCCTGGCTCTGCTGGATCATGACCGCGATGTCGTCGTAGGGGTAGTCGAAGGCCTCGCGCAGGACGTAGGCCGCCCGCTCCACGGGGTTCAGCTTCTGAAGGACATGCAGCACCGCCAGCCGCAGCGCCTCGCCGCGCTCCGCGCCGACCTGCGGATCGACGCCGGTGTCCACGGGCTCGGGCAGCCACGGTCCGACGTACGCCTCGCGCCGCACCCGCGCCGACTGGGCCACGTTGATGGCGAGCCGGGTGGTGATCTTCGCCAGATACGCCCCGGGTTCCTCCACCGTGGCCCGGTCGACGCCCTGCCAGCGCACCCACACGTCCTGCACCACGTCCTCGGCCTCGGAGACGCTGCCGAGGACGCGGTAGGCGATGCCGAAAAGTCTGGGCCGCAGCTCCTGGAACGCGTCCGCCGCCTGCTCCAACGACTGCCCGCCGTCCGCCATGGTGCGCCTCGCCTCCGCGGGTCGGGTGGGGCACGCCTCCCGGCGCGGGAGCGGCCCGCTCGTCGGATCCTACGGCGGCCGCGCCGGGAGGGCAGAAGGTGGGTCGGCCGGTCAGTCCTGGCGTTCGACGTCCGTGCCGGGCCCGCCCGAGAGGGTGTCGCGGCCCGGCCCGCCGTACAGCTTGTCGTTGCCGCTGTTGCCGTAGATGGTGTCGTCGCCGCTGTTGCCGTAGAGGATGTCGTCGCCCGGGTCGCCGTACAGCCAGTCGTTCCCGGTGCCGCCGCGCACCGTGTCCTTGCCGGCGCCGCCGTTCAGGCGCTGCCGGCCCGCGCCGCCGTCGATGACATCGTTGCCCGCGCCGCCGTCCGCGTCGCTCTCGTCGCCGGCGGCCGTGATCCGGTCGGCGCCGTTCCCGCCCATGTTGATGGTGCCGTCGGCGCCGCGCATGGTGTCGTTGCCGTCGCCGCCGAGGGCCACCGCGGAGGAGCCGAGCGTGATGGTGTCGTCGCCCGTGCCGCCGAGGACCTGGCTGCCGTCGACGCCGCCGGTCTGGGTCGAGGTGTCCCTTCCGGCGCCGAGGTCGAACGAGGCCATGTAGTAGGCCTGGTCGGTGGCGTTGGCGTACTTGACGGTGTCGTCGCCGTCACCGAGCCGCGCGTTCAGCGTGGGGTACGGGTCCTGGCTCTCCAGGGTCGCAACCTCGCAGGAGACCTTGGTGGGGTCCGCGGCGTCGGGGTGGGTGCAGCCCTCCCCCGCGGTGATCGGGACGACGTCGTCGATGACGTAGGTGATGCTCGCCAGGCCCTCGGCGGCGGTGGCGGTGACGGTCACCTTGTTGGCCTGGCCGGACGCCGCGGTGTACTCGATCGACCGGTCGTTGAGGCGCTCCGCGTGGGCGGAGGAGGGCGCGGCGCCGGCCACGCCCGACAGGGCGGCGATCGACGCGGTCAGGGCGAGGGTCACGGCCGTTGTCGTGAGTAATGCCTTGCGGCCTGCGGGGCGGGAGAGCATCGGTGAACCTCCGTGGGGAGTGGGTGATTTCGACACCCCAGGTGACCGCCCGCCGATGCGGCGGGTTGTGGCCCGACGCGGACCGTGACATATCGGCATCCGCACGTCGCACGGACTTTCCCGGGAATTCATGTCCAGAGCGCGGGGTGGGGCTTTCGGCCACTCTCGGATCACGGCCCAGCCCACGTCCGCACAGGACTGTCGCCCCCTGTCGAACGCGTGCATCATTACCCAGTTGTTGCCGATGATGCTGACGAGGTGAGCGGTGCGCGCGCGAAGATACGGGATCTGCACGACGGCCCTGACCTGCACCCTCGTCACCCTCGGCGCCCTGACGGCCTGCGGCGGCACCTCGCACGACGGCGCTTCCGGGCCCGCCCGGCACACCCCCGTCCAGGTGGCCGACGCTCCCGCCCTGCTCCCCGTACCGCAGGGGAAGGGCAGCAAGACACCCGACGACTTCAACGGCGACGGCCACCGTGACCTCGTCCTCAACGACCTGGTCAAGGCACAGGCCCACGCGGACGACGCGGGGATCGGCATCGTCTACGGCGGTGAGCGCGGACTCGCCCCGGGCGCACGGCAGTTGCTCAGCCCCGAGCGGCAGGCCGCCCCGACCGACGGACAACTCCCGGCCGTCTTCGACGCGGAGGCGACCTGCGACCTCGACGGCGACGGCTTCACCGACCTGGTGGTCTCCACCGACCCGCCCTACGACGGCCAGGGCGCGCCCCCGGTGCCGTTGCAGATCCTCTTCGGCTCACCGAAGGGCCTGGCCGGCAAGGCCGTCAAGCTGGCGATCCCGGCGCGCGCCCGCGTCGGCAACGACTGGCCCGACCAGCCGGTGTGCGGCGACTTCGACGGCGACGAGGCGCAGGACCTGGTCGTGCACGCGTCCGGCGGCCGACTGAGCTTCCTGCGGGGCCCGTTCAGCCGCAAGGGCACCCCACGCGCGGCGGGCGCACCGATCGAGGCACCCGGCAACGCCCCCAAGGGCCCGGCGGCCGACGTGAACGACGACGGATACGACGACCTGGTGGTCCGTACGGCACAGGGCACCGGCACCTCGGCGGTCGTCCTCGGCGGCCCGGCAGGCCCCACCCGCACCGGAGCCGCCCTCCCGGCCGGCATCGACGTGGCCCTCGGCAGCTTCGGCAAACGCGAGGCGACCCTGGACGCGGCGATCGGCACGATGGGCGAAACGTCCCTGCGCTACGACGTCACGACGACGCCCGCACGCGGCACCCTCCCCTCCCCCGGCTCCACCCTCGACGCCGCCGACTTCGACGGCGACGGCCTGAGCGAACTCCTCTCCAGCGGCTCACGGTTGCGGATCTTCCACGGCCGTACGGCGGGACTCGCGACGACGGGCATGGTGACCGTCGAACCACCCGCGCGCGGCACCACCCGCGTCGTATCGACCGGCGACTTCGACGGGGACGGACGGGCGGACCTCGTCGTACGGACGTATACCGGCGAGACGAAGGACACGGTCGCGGTGTACCCGGGGGCGGAGAAGGGGCTGGTGGCGGCGGAGCCGTCGGTGACGTTTTCCAGCTCGGAGTTCCTGGCGAAGTAGCGGGGGCTGGGGGGGGGAGTTGAGGGCTGGGGGCGTTCGGGGCGGGGTTGACCGGCTGAGGTGTATGCGCGTCGTCCGGGCCCGCTCAGTCCCCGACCCGCGCCCCGATGGCCCGTGCCCGGCGGCGGGCCTCGGGGCTGAGGCCCTTGCGGCGGGGGTCGGTGCGGGTGTCGTAGGCGGTGGGCTGGGTGAGGCAGTCCAGTCCCCGCAGGCCCGGCTTGGCGACCACGCAGGCGAAGCGCGGGTCGCCCGCGTACCAGAGCTCCTCGTCGTAGTCCTTCAGCGCCTCATGGGTCCAGGCCCGGAGCAGCGCGGCCGCCAGCCGCAGCGACGCCGTCCGCTCCGGGTCGTCGGGGTCGGGCAGCACGAAGACCGCTCTGCCCTTGTCGATCCGGACGGCGCCGTGCTGGCGGCGCCACGGGTACACGGCGAGGATGCGCCGGATCCGCGCCCCCTGCGCGAGGCGGCCGAGGGCCCGGATCGCCGCGAGCGCGATCACGAACAGCACGAACACCATGGGCACCACGGCCGTCACCGGCAACCGCATGACCGTGACATACAGCGCGCCGCTCCAAAGCCCCACCCAGCCGAGGGACTTGGCCAGATTCCACGCCGCCCAGCGGCGGAGGGCACGGCGGGTGCCGGGTGTGTCCCAGGCGACCGTGCCGTCGAAGCCCTGCTTCTCGAGTTTCATGGTCATGTGCCCGCCCCTGATCAGGTCCACGCCGGCCGCGCCAGATGATGGCACGGCGGGGCGGAGAGGCCCGGCGAGGTCACGGAATCCACACGAAATGGACGCGGTTACCTGCTCGCCGTACACCCCCGACCGCGCCCGCGCCCCCCTCTACCCTCGCCCCACAGATTTACCGAACTCACGTACAACCCTTCCACCCCACCGCGAGTCTCCTGATCGCCGACCGCTAGGTGAACCCGAGGACAACTCCCGGCCAACCCCCGCGGTCGCACCCCACCAACTGCGGATGCCCGCCCGGCATCCCCGCATGCAGCAGGAGAACCCGCATGCACAAGCACCAGCTGAGACTCGCCCTCGCGACGGCCACCGCGGCCGCGCTGACGGGCGGTCTGCTCGGCCTCTCCGCCGCCGGCACGGCGAGCGCCGCCGACTCGGCCACCGTCCCGCACGCCGACTTCAACGGCGACGGCAGGGGCGACGTGGCCTTCTCCGCCGACGGCGCCTACGTCGACGGCAAGAAGGAGGCCGGCCAGCTCGTCGTCCTGTACGGCACGGCCACCGGCGTCTCGTCCGCCAAGCGGCACACCATCAGCCAGAACACCACCGGCGCCCCCGGCACCGCCGAGGCCGGCGACCGCTTCGGCTACGACACCGCCTACGCCGACTTCAACGGCGACGGCTACGACGACATCGCGGTCGGCGCCCAGGGCGAGGACGCCGGCAGCGACGTCGACGGCGGCGGCCTGGCCATCTTCTGGGGCTCGGCCTCCGGCATCACCGGCAAGGGCGTCACGGTCGCCGACCCGGCCCCCACCGCGCACGACCGCTGGGGCAAGAACCTCGCGGCCGGCGACTTCGACGGCGACGGCAAGGCCGACCTGGCCGTGGGCAGCAACAACACCACGGTGTACGTCCTCAAGGGCGGCTTCTCCAGCTCCGGCACCCCCGGCGGCCGTTACACCGTCAAGCCCCCGATCGTCGGCACGGAACTGAACGGCCCCCTGAACCTCACCGCAGGCGACGTCAACGGCGACAAGCGCACCGACCTCGTCATCGACGGCTACGAGAACCAGACCGAGTACGGCTGGAACCGGAACTACTACGTCCCCGGCTCCTCCACCGGCCTGTCCACGGCCAACATCCGCACGATCAAGCCCGGCGTGATCACCGCCATCGGCGACATCGACAACGACGGCTACGGCGACATCGTCAGCGGCGCCGCCTGGAACGCCACCGCCTCCGACGGCACCTCCGTCCCCGACTCCGCCAAGGGCGGCAAGGTCTGGGTGACGTACGGCACCGCCTCCGGCCCCGGCACGGCCACCGGCATCACCCAGGACACCGGCAACGTCCCCGGCGGCTCCGAGACCAACGACATGTTCGGCTACGAGCTCGACCTCGGCGACATCAACGGCGACCACTACCTCGACCTCGCCATCGGAGTCGCGGGCGAGGACTTCGGCAGCGCGGTGAACACCGGAGCCGTCACGATCCTGTACGGCGGCCCGAACGGCCTGAACACCACCTCGGGCGCGCAGTCCCTCGCGCAGAGCACCGCGGGCGTCCCCGGCAACGACGAGAACAACGACATGTTCGGCATCGACGTCAAGCTGGACGACGTGAGCGGCGACGGCAAGGCCGATCTGATCGCCGGCTCCGCCGAGAACGACGGCAACGGCGGCGTCACCTACCTGCCGTCCAACGGGTCGAAGATCACCACCACCGGCTCCCGCACCATCGCCCCGAGCACCTCGGGCGTCTCGACGACGGGCTCGCCGTACTTCGGCGCGAACTTCGCCGACTGAGCCGCCGTACGCGACATCCGGCCGGGCCCGTCCCTCCACGGGCCCGGCCGTCCACCACCCGCAGGAGACCCCACATGGCCCGCCTCCCCGCCCTGGCCCTCGCGACGGCGACCGTCGCCGCGACGCTCACGCTCCTCACCCCCACCCCCGCCACCGCGGCCCCCGCCAAGTACGCCGACGACTTCAACGGCGACGGCTACCGCGACCTCGCCACCGCCGCCCCGTACACCCCGGTCGGCGGCAAGACCGACGCGGGCGCGGTCGTCGTCAACTACGGCTCCGCGAACGGCATCAGCGCCGCCCGCCGCACCGTCATCACCCAGAACACGGCCGGCATCCCCGGCACCGCCGAGCAGGGCGACAAGTTCGGCCGGGCCCTCACCTCCGGCGACCTCAACCGGGACGGATACGCCGACCTCGTGGTCGGCTCCACGGGCGAGAACGCCGGCGCGGGTGCCGTAGTGATCGTCTGGGGCGGCAAGAACGGCCTCTCCGGCGGCCAGGTCGTCCCCGACCCGGCGACCTCGGCCCATGACGAGTACGGCATGTCCCTGACCGTCGGCGACTTCAGCGGGGACGGCAAGGCGGACCTCGCCGTCGGCAGTACCGGCAGCGACATCTGGATCCACAAGGGCGGCTTCCTCAAGGCCTCCGGCGCCGCGTCCCGCTACAAGGTCGCCACCGACCTGTACACCGGCGCCATCTACGGCTCCCAGCACCTGGCCGCCGGCGATGTGAACGGCGACGCCATCGCCGACCTGATCGTCAGCGGCACGCAGGCGGAGACATACGACAACGGCACCTTCGTCTACCAGGGCGCCGCCTCCGGCCTCGCCCGCAAGACCTTCATCAAGAACGGCGCCTACGAGCTGGCCGCGGTCGGCGACCTCAACGGCGACGGCTACGCCGACGTGGTCACCTCGACGTACGGCGACGACGGCACGACGAGCCTCGGCGGCTCCCTCAACGCCTACCTCGGCAGCGCCGACGGCCTGCGCACCCGCCCCCAGACCACGATCACCCAGGACACCCCCGGCGTCCCGGGCTCGGACGAAGAAGGCGACTGGTTCGGCAACGCCCTCTCCATCGCCGACATCAACCGCGACGGCTACGCGGACGTGGCGGTGGGCACCCTGCACGAGACGATCGGCACGGCGAAGATCGCGGGCAGCGTGACGGTGCTCCGCGGCTCCGCCACCGGCCTGACAGCCACCGGCGCCCAGTCCTTCACCCAGAACACGTCCGGCGTCCCCGGCACCGCCGAGTCCGCCGACCGCTTCGGCGCCTCGGTACGCCTCTCCGACCTGACCGGCGACGGCCGGGCCGACCTCTCCATCGGCGCGGACGGCGAGAACCACCCGGCGGGCGCCATCTACAGCCTGCGCGGCGCGGCCACTGGCGTGACGACGACCAAGGCGACCAGCTTCGGCCCCGGCTCGCTGGGCCTGCCGACGGGGTACCTGCGGCTGGGCCAGGTGATGCTGGGCTGACCACCCCCTAGGTAGGGCGTATATCTGCCCCTAGGGGATGTCACAGCTCGGCAGCAATGGGGGGCCCGAATGCCGGGGCCCGGCACGCGATTCCCCGGGACCAGGTACGTTCGAAGACGTGGCTGGATTCAGGATCGGACGGGGCAGCCGGAACAACGGCACCCCGCAAACGCGCCCCCAACAACCTCCGTACGGGCAGCAGGCGCCCCAGGGACCGTCGTACGGCTATCCCCCGCCGCCGCAGCCGGGCGGCGGGGGCGGCGGCGGCTGGCCGCAGGCGAACGGCGGCGGTGGCCACGGCGGTTACGGCGGCCACGGTCAGCAGGGCGGTCACGGGGGCCACGGCGAGCCGGAGTACTTCGGCGACGACGGCGGCTATCCGCACAACCCCCCGCACGACCCGTACGCGGCGAACAACCCGGGTCACACCCAGGCGTTCTCGGTCAACGACGACCCCTACAACCAGGGCGGCACCTACCAGGCGGGCGCGGCCCCGGCCGGCCCGATCGGCCCCCGCCTGCACTGGAAGCCCCTGCTGCGCGGCGTCGTCCTCTCCCCCACCCAGACGTATCTGCAGATGCGGGACTACACGATGTGGGGCCCGGCCCTGATCGTGACGTTCCTCTACGGCCTCCTGGCCGTCTTCGGCTTCGACACGGCACGAGAGGACGCGATCAACGCGACCCTCTCGAACGCGGTCCCGATCGTCGCGGTAACAGCGATCGCGATGGTGGTGTCCTCCTTCGTCCTGGGCGTGGTGACCCACAGCCTGGCCCGCCAGCTCGGCGGCGACGGCGCCTGGCAGCCCACGGTCGGCCTCTCCATGCTGATCATGTCCCTGACCGACGCCCCCCGCCTGGTCTGCGCCATGTTCGCCGGCGGCGACGCGACCTTCGTCCAGATCCTCGGCTGGGCCACCTGGGTGGCGGGCGGCGCCCTCCTCACCCTGATGGTCTCCAAGTCCCACGACCTGCCGTGGCCCAAGGCCCTGGGCGCGAGCTCGATCCAGCTGATCGCACTGCTGTCGATCGTGAAGCTGGGCACGTTCTAGGCAGACGGGTAGGAGAAAGGCCCCCGGCGAGAAAGCCGGGGGCCTGTTTTATCGACGTGTCTCAGGCGTCGAGGACTTGCCCGTCCCGCCGGACGACAGGAGGCAGGACACTCCACGGAAAGTTGATCCACTCATCGGTCCGCTTCCACACGTACTCGCACTTCACGAGGGAGTGGGACTTCTCATAGATCACGGCGGACCGCACCTCGGCGACATGGTCGAGGCAGAAGTCGTGGACGAGCTTGAGCGTCTTGCCTGTGTCGGCGACGTCGTCGGCGATCAGCACCTTCTTGTCGGTGAAGTCGATGGCGTTGGGGACGGGAGCGAGCATGACGGGCATTTCAAGCGTCGTGCCCACACCCGTATAGAACTCGACGTTCACCAGATGCAGATTCTTGCAGTCAAGGGCGTAGGCGAGCCCGCCGGCGACGAAGACCCCGCCCCGGGCGATGCTGAGCACGATGTCGGGCTCGAACCCGTCGTCGGCGATGGTCTGAGCAAGCTCACGGATGGCGACGCCGAACCGCTCGTAGGTGAGGTTCTCGCGGTTGTCCGTCATACCTGGGTCCGATGGAAGTTCTGGAAGGACCGGGAGGCGGTGGGCCCGCGCTGCCCCTGGTACCGGGATCCGTACCGCTCACTGCCGTACGGGAACTCGGCCGGCGAGGAGAGCCGGAACATGCACAGCTGGCCGATCTTCATGCCGGGCCAGAGCTTGATGGGGAGCGTGGCGAGGTTGGACAGCTCAAGGGTGACGTGCCCGCTGAACCCCGGGTCGATGAACCCGGCGGTGGAGTGGGTGACGAGCCCGAGCCGCCCGAGCGAGGACTTCCCTTCGAGCCGGGAGGCCAGATCATCGGGAAGGGAGATCACCTCGTACGTGGAGGCGAGCACGAACTCCCCGGGATGCAGGATGAACGGCTCATCGCCCTCGGGCTCGACGAGCCGAGTGAGGTCAACCTGCTCGACCGAGGGGTCGATGTGCGGGTACCGGTGGTTCTCGAACACCCGGAAGTACCGGTCCAGCCGCACGTCGACACTCGACGGCTGCACCATGGTCTGGTCATAGGGATCGATCCGTACCCGCCCGGCGTCGATCTCGGCCCGGATGTCCTTGTCTGAGAGAAGCACGCCCCGAGGATACGCAAGGCGCGCGGACCGACGACAATCGCACGGCCCACGCGCCCCTGTTCCGCTACTACTGCTACCGCTACCGCTTCTCGAACTGCACCGGCACCACACTGCGGAGCCGGGCACACCGAGGACACCGGACGAGCCGGCCGGGGCCGAGGCGCTCGGCCTGCTGCATCGGGAACGAAGCGGTGCTGAACACGTGCCCATCGGCACAACGGACGACGGTGCGCTCCATCAAGTCCAAGAGTCCCTTCCCCAAGAGCCGCGTCTGGCTGCTGCCTGCCTGACGACGAGAGGCCACATTACGGGATCAAAGGGACGGCCCTCCAGGCGGCACTCCGCCCCACCCGGACCCTCTCCCACCCCTCCACCGTACGCCCCAACTCCGGCCCCCCGCAGCCGGATCCCACCCCTGAATCGACCCCCGCCTCCATGGCGTCAGCGCCCGGCGCCGGTGATGGGGTAGAGTGACGAAGCGTTCGGACACCGCCTCCGGATCATCACGGAGCGGGCGTCTTACGCGGGTGTAGTTTAATGGTAGAACATCAGCTTCCCAAGCTGAGAGCGCGAGTTCGATTCTCGTCACCCGCTCCAGAGAAAAACCCCAGGTCAGCGACCGGGGGTTTACTTGTTGACTAGACCATTCTGGGGGGCTCCGTGCCCCAAGTCGCGCGAATGCGCAATGGCGAGACGCATTTTCCATGAGCTGGGCCACATAGTCAGCAAACGGTACGCAAGTCACGTACGCAAAGGGCGACTTGCTGACGCGCGGCCCGACGCGACGCACTCGCCCGCCGGATACGCCTGCTGGTCGCCGCGACCATCACCACAATGCCGTGGCCCGCCCGTTTCGTTGGAACTGGGCCAGCCCCGCCAGACTGGGGACGACGGTGCCGCCCGCCGCTGCGAACCGCTACATCCTCAACCCGCCGGCACCACCGCCCGCATCCACCAGCACCTCAACATGGGCGAGGTCGACTTCGACGAACTCTTCCGCGAGCTGCGCGCGAACGGCTTCGACGGGACGCTCACCACCTGTGTGTTCGCCCGGGAGGAGAAGGCGAAGGAGTCTTCCCTGTTCAGACCGAGGCGCTGGCCGTGTCCGGGCGCTCGGCGGTAGGGGTGGCGGGCAGGAGGGTGGACCGTGTGCCGTTTCCGTCGACGGTGCGGCGCCGGGAGCGGCCCTCGGTGGCGTGGAAGTCGAAGGCCGTGGGCCTGTGCGGCCAGGCGGTCGTCGTCGCGACGCAGGTGGACAGGAACTCGTCGACACCGTCGAGTGCCACCTCGTCCGGCAGGGGCTGCGGGGCACCCAGGACGACCTGGGCGTCGTAGGTGTGCACCACGGTCTCCTGGACCCGGTGCCGGGCGACGCCGCCGGCGTTCCGCGGCGACTGCGACGTACCCCACCACGTCCGGCAACCGCGATCCGGGCCCTCCTCCCGCAGCGCGCCCAGCAGCAGCCGCGTCGACGCGGCCGACCAGGCCGGCAGGGCCTCGCGCGCTCGGCAGCGGCCCAGAAGCGGTCCCCCGGCCCAGGTGCTGCACCAGATCGAACAGCGTCCACTCGGGGCAGGTCGGCACCTGCACGTCGAGGTCGGGCGCGGCGGCGATCGCGGCACGGAAGGAGGTCGACCGTTCGTCGAGCAACCGCAGCAGGTCGGAGAACTCGAGTGTCATGGGCACCACGCGTGTTTATCGCCCGCCCTCGGGCGACACGGTGCCCCCATTCCGAAACGCCGCCACCGCGTTCACCGCCATCGCCACTGTTTGCCCGCATATCAACCGTTCCGCACCACCCGGCCTATCCTGACAGTGAGTGGCCAACGTCGATGGTCAGGGGGTTCTCGGACGATCGAGGGAGCACCCCATGAGTGCGTGCCGGAGGCGTACGGCCATCGCCGCCGTGTTGTCGCCGGCCATGGCCGTGTCCCTGGTGGCCTGCGGACAGGGAGGGGAATCCGCCGGCTCGGGTGGGACCGCGCCCGGCGAGGGCGGCTTCGCGATCGGTCTGCTGCTCAGTCAGAACGTCCAGACTCGCTGGGAGGCGTTCGACAAGCCCCTGATCGAGAAGAAGATCAAGGAGCTGTGCGCGGACTGCGCGACGGAGTACGCCAACGCCGAGGGGGATGTGGCCACGCAGCAGCAACAGGTAGAGACCTTGATCGACAAGGACGTCAGGGTCCTGCTCCTCAGCGCTGTGAACTTCAGATCACTCCGTTCCTCGGTCGAGAGGGCACACGACGCGGGCATCCCGGTCGTCGCCTACGACGGCCTCGTCGAGGGCCCGATCGCGGCCCACGTCTCCTTCGACAACGAACAGGTCGGCAGGGTCCAGGGCGAGGCGCTCCTCAAGGCCCTGGGAGACAAGGCGGAGGGCGGCCAGATCGTCATGATGAACGGGCCCCAGACCTCCCCGACCCACCTTGCCTTCGAGAAGGGCGCGCGGTCCGTTCTGGAAGGCAAGGTCAGGATCGGCAAGACGTACGACACTCCGGGCTGGAGCCAGGAGACGGCCCACACCAACATGGACGGCGCCATCGCCGCCCTGGGCGCCGACAGCATCGACGGCGTCTACGCCGCCAACGACGGTCTCGCCACCGGCGTCATCTCCGCCCTCAAGGCCGCCGGCATCGACCCGCTGCCCCCTGTCACCGGCCAGGACGCCGACCTCGCGGCCGTGCGGCGCATCATCACGGGCGAGCAGTACATGAGCGTCTACAAGCCCTTCAAGGCCGAGGCCGACGCGGCCGCGGAGATGGCCGTCGCCCTGGGCCGCGGCGAGAAGCTCGACAGGATCGCCGACACCACGGTCGACACGGCCACCACCAAGGACATCCCCGCCGTCCTGCTCGACCCCGTCCCGGTGACCGTCGACGACATCAAGGCCACCGTGGTCGAGGACGGCGTGTACACGACCGAGCAGATCTGCATCCCGGAGATCGCGTCCGCTTGCAAGAAGGCCGGACTCACCGAGTGACACCGGTTGGCACGAACTGCCGCTACCCGGAAAGGACGTCCCCCGTCCCCTGGGCCCGTGCCAGGAAGCGGTAGTGCTCGCTGGTGCGCAGGAGTTCGTCGTGGGTGCCGGTGGCGACGACCCTGCCGCCGTCGAGGACCACGACGAGGTCGGCGGCGCGGATCGTGGAGTACCGGTGGGCGATGACCAGCAGGGCGCACTCGTGGGTGATCCGTCGGATCGAGCGGCGCAGGGCGGCCTCGTTGAGCGCGTCCAGGTGGGCCGTCGGCTCGTCGAGGAGGAGGAGGGAAGGGTGGGTGAGCAGCGAGCGGGCGAGGGCCACGCGCTGGCGTTCGCCGCCGGACAGGGCCATGCCGTGTTCACCGGCCGGCGTGTCCAGTCCGTACGGTGAACGGGCCACCACGTCGGAGAGCTGCGCCAGTCCTACGACCCGGTCCAGTTCGGCCGGGTCCGCGCAGGGGGCGGCGTACAGGAGGTTCTCGCGCAGCGTGCCGTACAGCACGGGCGCGTGCTGCTCCACCAGGCCGATCCGTGCGCGGTGTTCGGCCGGGCCCAGGGTGCGGATGTCCCGGCCCTCGAACAGGACACGGCCGGCGTCGGGGTCGTAGAAGCGCTCCGCGAGTGCGAAGACGGTGGACTTGCCGGCGCCGGAACTGCCGATCAGGGCGACGTGGCCGCGCCGCGGAACCGTGAAGGAGACCCCGCGGAGCACGGGGCGGCCCGGCTCGTAGCGGAAGCGGACGTCCTGGAATTCCAGCACGGGGACGTCGTGGGCCGGTCTCGCGGGCCGGCGCTCGGGTTCGGGTCCCGGTTCGCCGGGCAGGTCGAGGACCTCGCTGATGCGCCGCAGCGCGCCGAGGCCCTGCCGCATGGTGCTCAGCGCCTGGAAGACGGCGGCGACCGGGGACATCAGATAGAGCATGTAGAGGAGGAACGCGGCGAGGTCGGCGACCGAGCCGTCCTCGCCGGCGACCCGGATGCCGCCGATCAGCAGCACCAGGAGGAACGAGCCGTTGATGGTGAGGGTGATCGCGGGGGCGACCACCGCGTCCATCGCTCCGACCCGGACGCTCTGGCGGTACGCCGACCGGGCCTCGGCCCCGATCCGCCGCGTCTCGCGCTCCTCGGCGCGGCTGGCGCGCACGGTCCGGATGGCGCCCAGCGCGCGCTCCAGTTCGGCGGTCATCGCCCCGGTGGCCTGCTGGGCATGGAGTGAGGCCCGCTCGATACCGCGCAGCACCGACGCCACCGCCACCGAGCCGACCGCGATCACGGCCAGCACGATCAGGAACAGCACCCAGTCGAGCCACACCATCAGAATCACGACGCCGACGAGCCCGACGAGGCCGGTGACCGCGTCCGTGAAACCCTCGGAGACCAGCAGCCGCAGCGCGGTGCTGTCGGCGGCGGTCCTGGCGATGAGATCGCCGGTGCGGCTGCGGTCGTACGTACGCATGGGCAGCCGCAGCAGGTGGGCGATGAGGTCCAGGCGCAGGCCCAGGACGACGCCTTCTCCGGTGCGGGTGAGCACATAGCGCGCCACCGCCTGGACGGCGGCCTGCGCGAGGAAGAGCACGACCAGCAGGCCGATGGCACCACCCGTCGCGAGGCCGGCGCCCGCCGCCTCGATGACCCGCCTGACCACCAAGGGCTGTGCCAGGGCGAGCGCGGAGCCGGCCGCGGCCAGCGCGACGGCCAGGGAGATCCTGCGGCCCTGGCCGCGCAGGACGCGCCGGACCTCCTGCGGGCCCGTACGGCGGCGGCCGGGGCTGGTCGGTCCGGTCGGTGAGTGCAGTGGGTGGTCCCGAGGGTCGTCCTGTGCGTGCTTCATACGGCGCTCCCCGGGGACCCCATGGCCCTCGGACTCCCGGCCTCACTCCCCGCCCCGCTTTCCTCCCCCGCTCTCCCCACCTGCTCGGAGCCGACGCGCTGCAGCACGGCGAAGCCGGTCCGCAGTCCCGGGATGTCGCCCAGCACCTCGTCGTACAGCTCCGCCCAGGCGTGGAAGGCGAAGCGGCCGCCGATCGACGAGCGCTGCCGGGCCACGACGACCTCGGCGGGCAGTCCGAGCGTGGTGAGGTAGGTGACGAGCGCGTACGAGCGGGGCAGGCACAACGCGTCGGGGTCGGCCAGCCGCAGCCAGGTCAGGCAGGGCAGCACCTCGCGGCGGGCGAGCCGGACCGCCTCCGCGGGCTCCCACCGGGGCGGGCACGCGGGCCGCAGGGTGCGCAGATATCGCTGGGCGTCGGGCCAGCCGCGCCGCCGCAGCAGGCGCGCGGCGCGGACGGTGCGGGCGGCGGCGAGCAGCCGTGCCCGGCGGGGCGGGCGGGGCGGCGGGTCGGGCTCGGGGTCCCGGAGGAGGAACTCCCAGTCGGCGGCGGGGTCGTTCATGGCGCCGCGGTCGGGTCGGTGCCGGGCTCGGCGAGGTGGTTCTCGGTGAGCCGGCCGGTGAGGGTGGCGAGGCCGTCGCGGAGCATGGTGTCGGTGGCATCGATGCGCTCGCCAAGGTGTCGTACGGCCTCCTCGGTGGTGTCGTACCGGAGTGCGGCCTGCAGCATGAGGGTGGCCACGGGGTTCAGCTCGTAATAGGCGCCCTCGGCACCGTCGAGCAGCACGCCGGTGCCGTCGGCGGGGTCGAAGGCGGTCTGCTCGGTGAGCCGGAGCAGGGGCATGGCGGTCACCTCCGGTCGTCCGCCGCCGAGGTACGGGGGCGGCGGCTCAGGTGTGCTTCGAGATCGCGCAGGAAGAGCTCGACCATCGCGGAACAGAGCAGGTTCTCGGCGTTGCGGCGCAGTGCCCCCGGGTCCCCGAGCACCTCGTCGAGGCGCCGCGGATCGACGACGCCCAGCGCGGTCAGCCGGGCGTCGGGGTCGCCCAGGATCCGGGCGAGCGCCCCCGGGTGGCTGAGGCACCAGGTCTCGTCGGGCGAGCCCAGCCAGGTCCGCCCGTAGTGACGCCAGATGTCGGGCGGCAGCAGATCGGCGGCGGCCAGTCGCAGGACGGGCTTGTCGATGGTGCGCCCCGCGTGCGGGATCAGCCGGTAGGCGTCGGGCAGCCCGGCCGCGAGGCGGCGCAGCGACCGGCCGCCGAGCGGTTTGGCGAGGTGGATGCCGCGCGGGCGCCACAGAGCGAGGTTCAGCGTGTGTTCCTGGGGCGCGAAGTCCAGGTCGTACGGTTCGGGGGCTGCGCCCTGCACCGGGACGAGGAAGTCGCTGCCGAGTTCGACCTCGGCGAGCGCCTGCGGGTCGGCGTACAGGGAGTACGAGGGCCGGGCACTGCGCAGAATGCGGCTCAGCTCCCAGCGGGTGCCGAGCAGTCCGCGCAGCATCCGCCACTTCTCGTACGCCGGCACCTCGCCCGCGAGGATGTCGTACAGCCCGTACCGCAGCGGGCCGAAGAGGGTGTCACCCTCCAGGCCCGACAGAACGACGCGCACGCCGTCCGCCGCGATCCGGTCGGCGACGCGCTCCAGGGAGCGCGGCCAGACGTGGTTGAAGGGGTGCGAGAAGTCGCACGTGGTGGAGAAGTAGTCGTCGTCGGTCACGCGGGGGACGGTCACCAGGGGGACGGCCAGGCGCCGGCACACCTGGCGGGCGAAGCCGGACTCGTCGGCGGCCGGGTCGTCCGTGCCCATGTGGTAGGCCGTGACGTCGGCGCCGTGCTCCGTGAGTGCGGCCAGGACGAGGGCCGAGTCGACGCCGCCGGAGAGCAGGATGCCGATCCTGCCGCCGGTGCAGGGGCGGGTCTCCTCCAGCAGCAGGTCGTGGGTGAGACGGGCGTAGTCGCGCAGGGTGGTGCGGTGCGGGAGGTCCAGGGGCACGGCACGTTCGTAGGTCTCGGTCCGGGTGGCGCGGGGGCCGAAAGCGGTGAACTGCCCCGGCCGCAGCAGCCCGAGCCCCGGGTAGAGCAAGACGTCCTCGCCCCGGCAGCTCCGCCAGAGCTTCTCCCGGTCGAGGTCCGGCAGGCGTCCGTCGAACAGGTCCCTCGGGTCGGAGGACCAGGAGATACGCGTTCCGGTCCTGCGGTGGAAGATCTGGTCGGGGCTGGAGAGCCCGCGGAAGACGAGGATCCGCTCCGGTGTGACGACGCAGCCGGAGAGCTCCGCGGGGAGCGTCCTGAGGATGCCGGCGACGGTTCGAAAGTGCGCGTCGGCCGTCGCGTCGACCATGCGCTGGACGAATTCCAATGATGGACGGGATATCAGGGGTCCGGAGAAAAGAACGCAGCTTCCGTTATCGGTCCGGGGCGAAATCCCGGGAGATCCAGGACTCAACCATTGAAGCGAAAAGTATTTCTCCGCCGGAATGTGCTCGGGGATTCCGGAGGTGCCGAGTGCGGCATGTCCCGAGCACCCCACGAAGTCCACCGCCAGGTGCCGACGGGATGTGACGGCCCCTCCCCGACCGACAGTTGTGGCAGGTGAGGGGCCGGGCCGATTGCTGGTCACAGAATGTTGCCGTGACCGAGGAGGTCAGGCACGCCACGACGAAGCTGCCCGGTCAGTTCCTCGATTCGCCCCAGGCAGGTGATGGTTGGAGCGGTGTACTTCAGCATGGTTTCTCACCTTCTTCCCTCCTTTACCAATCTAATACGGCCCGCTCCGGATATCCGTCCGAGCAGGCCACGGGATGACAAAATGAGGTTGACCAGGCAATCACGACGGTCCGGAAAAGGCGTGAAGAACATCGCGAGGGCAGCGGTGAAGGCGAGGATGGCGAGTGCGGCGCGCAGTCGGTCCGTGCGCCAGCCGACGCGCAGGGCCGCATTGACCGGGTCATGGTGTCCATGGATGCCGGCACCTGCCGGGCAATGGTTCCGCGCAGTCGGCCTCGGTACGGACGACCTCGTGCAAAAGGTGGGCCACTTCAGCGCGGCGCCCACCCGCCGGCGAGCGCCGTGCCCACTGCGTACCCAAGTCGAGGAAAACCCCTCAGAGACGGGGGGATGGTCGTCCCGAAGCCCTGGGTCAGGCCAGCTTCTTGAGCATTTCGGCTGCGGCGGGTCCGGCGGAGGCGGGGTTCTGGCCGGTGACGAGGTTGCGGTCGATGACCACGTTCGGGGCCCACGGCTCGCCCTCCTGGTAGTCGGCGCCGATCTCGACCAGGCGGTCCTGGAGCAGCCACTTGGCGCCTGCCGCAAGACCGCTCTGGATCTCCTCGGCGTTGCTGAAACCGGTGAGCCGGTAGCCGGCGAAGGCGTTGCCGCCGTCGGCCTCGGTGGCGGCCAGCAGCGCGGCCGGGGCGTGGCAGACCACGCCGAGCGGCTTGCCCGAGGTGAGGGCGTTGACGAGGAGCCTGCCGGAGGTGGCGTCGACGGCCAGGTCCTCCATCGGGCCGTGGCCACCGGGGTAGAAGACGGCGGCGTAGTCGTCGAGGTCGACGTCCTCCAGCCTGAGGGGGTGCTGGATCTCGCTGATCGAGGCGATGGTGTCCGCGATCTTCTTCGCGCCCTCCTCGCCGCCGTTGAACTGCGGCGCCAGGCTGCCCTGGTCCAGGGGCGGCACCACGCCGCCCGGCGTGGTGACGACGATCTCGTGGCCGGCGGCCGTGAACGCCTCGTACGGGGCAACGAGCTCCTCGGCCCAGTAGCCGGTCGGGTGCTTGGTGCCGTCGGCGAGCGTCCAGTGGTCGGCGCCGGTCAGCACGAAAAGGATCTTCGACATGGGGTGGTCTCCGGGAGTCGGGGTCAGCTGGGTTGTTGTTCGGTGCCGGCCAGGGCAGCGAGGATCAAGTCGCTGACGGCCTTGGTGGACACCGGGTTCTGTCCTGTGATCAGGCGGCCGTCGCGCACGGCGTGCGGTGTCATCGGGACAGTGGAGCGCACATACTTGGCGCCCTTCGCGCGCAGTTCGTCCTCCAGGAGGAACGGCACCCTGCTCTTCACGCCGGCCAGTCGTTCCTCGACCGTCGCGAAGCCGGTGACGGTGCGGTTCCGTACCAGGGGGTTTCCGTCGGTGTCGCGGAGGTTGATGAGGGCGCAGGCGCCGTGGCACACCGAGGAGACGATGCCGCCGTCGGCGTAGATGGCCTGGGCCGTTCGCTGCAGGTCGGCGCTGTCGGGGAAGTCCCACATGGTGCCGTGACCACCCGTGAAGAAGATCGTGGAGTAGTCGTCCGGATCTGTGTCGGCAACGGAAGGGGTGGCTTTGAGGGCGTCCATGAAGGCTTGGTCGTCGAGATAACCGCGAACCGTCCGGTCGACGAACAAGCGGCCGAGGCTACGAGGGTCGAGCGGCACCTCGCCGCCCGCCGGGCTCACCACGTCCACCGTGTGACCGGCCTTCACCGCCTTGTCGTAGAAATGGACGAGCTCGCCCAGCCACAGTCCGGTCCGGTGCTCGCTCGTCCCGTAGGTGGCCTGATTGGTCACGACCGCAAGAATCCTTTTCTGTCTCACTTCTCCCTCGTCTCCTGGGCGGCCCGTGGTTTCGAAGCTAAAGCTGTTGATGTATCGGCGCCAATGAAGGGACCGATACCGGGTATCGAAGAACCGATGCCTGGTCCGGGGACATACGGCACCTGGCCGGCCTGCCTACCTCGTAGGCTCGAAGCCGTGAGCGATCACGACATTCATGGGTCCGGTCCGCTGGACCTGAACCTGCTGCGCACCTTCCTCGCGGTGCACCGCCTGGGCTCCTTCACCGCCGCGGCGCGCCGGCTGAGCCTGTCGCAGTCCACCGTCACCACGCACATCCGGGCACTGGAGAGGCGCCTGGGCCGCGAGCTGTTCGAACGCAGGGCGCAAGGCGTCACCCCGCTGCCCCATGCGGACGAACTCGCCGCCCGGCTGTCGGCGCCCCTCGACCAGTTGGCCGTCATCAGCGGCGAGGAACCGAGCAGCACCGTGGCACCGGTCCATCTGGCGGGACCCGCGGAGTTCCTGGGCACTCTCGGCCTCACGGTGCTGGCCGAGCTGGTCGCGCAGGGCGTCCGGCTGCGGGTGGCCACCGGGCTGACCGAAGTACTGCTGGAAGAACTGCGGGCCGGGCGCCACGACCTCGTCGTCGCCACCCGGCGTCCCCGTGGCCGGACGCTGCACGCCGAACTCCTCGGCGACGAGGAGTTCGTCCTGGTCGCCGCACCGGTATGGGCAGAACGGCTCAAGGGGCAGGAGCTGCCAACTGCCCTGGAGAGCCTCCCGCTGATCGCCTACGCCGAGGATCTGCCCATCGCCCGCCGCTACTGGCGCCATGTCTTCGACCGCCGTCTGCACGCCCAGGCCGCGATCACCGTCCCCGACCTGCGCAGCGTCCTCACCGCCGTCACCGTCGGCGCCGGCTGGAGCGTCCTGCCCGGCTATCTGTGCCGCACCGAACTCGCCTCCGGCGTCCTCCGTCTGCTGCACCAGCCGGAGGACCCGCCGATCAACACCTCCTACCTCGTCCAGCGCCCGGGCAGCTCCACCAACCCACACGTGACACTCGTCCGCGAGCACCTGCTGGCCGCCGCGAAGACCTGGTGAGCCGACCCGGCGGCGGCGGGGCCCGACTGGATGCCGATGTGCGATGCCGAACTGCCCGCCCGGGATCCGCCACATGACAAGACGCATCGGCGCTGCGAGGATCCGTGCTACTGGCACTGCGGACACCACACCGTGCCGCGGCCTGCCACGCGGGACCGGCGTAGGGAGTGGCCACAGCGGGGGCAGGCCGGATCGGGGTCGTCGCGGTGGCCGGTGAGCCAGGAGTCGCGCGGCGGGACGCAGCCGGCGGCGACCGTGGAGCGCAGGGTGCGACGCATGTGCGTGTACAGGCGACGGCAGTCGGCCTCGGCGAGGTCGCTCGCCCGGCTCGTGGGGCGCAGTCTCGCCCGCCACAGGATCTCGTCGGCCAGCAGATTGCCGAGTCCGGCGAGGACGGACTGGTCGGTGAGGGCCGTTTTGACGCTGCCGCGACGTGCGGAGAGCACGTCCTCGAACTCCTTGCGGCTCACGGCCATCGCGTCGGGCCCCTGGCGCTCCAGGAGCCGTGCGACCTCCGACTCGTCGTCGGCCAGCCAGAGTCCCTGCAGCTTGCGCTGGTCGCGGTAGCGAAGCTGACGGTCACGGGCCACGGTGAACAGGACGCGGTCGTGCGCCTCGACCATGTCATCGGGATGACAGCAGACCAGTTCGCCGGTCATGCCGAAGTGCAGCATGAGGGTGGGACCGCCGGTGCGGGCGAGCAGCCACTTCCCGTGCCGCTCCGGCTCGGTGAAACGCCGGCCCTCCACCGCGTCGCGCAGCCGCCTCGTGCTGACTCCGTGCAGTACGCCGGTGTCGCGCACGTCGACGCGTTGGATGATCCTGCCCTTCGCGCAGGACCCGAGCACCTTCCGGAATCCCTCGACGTCCGGCAGCTCAGGCATGCGTACGTCCTCTCACGCGCCGCTCCACCCGCTCGGTGAGTCGGCCGCTCTCTCCCCCAGAACATGGTCCCTCTGGGCAGGTAACGGTGCAGCACCGCGCACCCCGGTAATGGCAGCCTTGCACTGGGCATCCGGGCCGGGTTGCGCGATCACACAGGCTGCCATCGGGCCCGAACCGTCAGACGGCATCATGCACGCATGATCACCATTCATCTGAAGTACGAGATCGACGCCGACAAGCTTGCGGACTTCGAGGAATACGGCCGCCGCTGGGTCCGGCTCGTCAACCGTTTCGGCGGGACGCACCACGGCTACTTCCTGCCGAGCGAGGGCGACAGCGACATCGCCTACGCCCTCTTCTCCTTTCCCAGCCTGGCCGCGTACGAGCAGTACCGCACGGACAGCATGTCCGACCCGGAGTGCCAGGAAGCGTTCGAACTGGCCCGTGACACCCGGTGCATCAAGCGCTACGAGCGCCGCTTCCTCCGGCCGCTCGACGGCGTGTCCTAGGCCGGCGGAAGGCGCGGGGTGCGGTTCTCCCGCGCGGCGGTGCGCAGCGCTGCGACGACGGCCGTGGTCGTCGGGTTCGCGGTCTCGGTGTGACGCGTCGCGGCGAACAGCAGGCGCGGGATCGGGTGATTCCTCGATGGACGCCGTGCGGATTCCGGGTGTGGCCGGGTCGATGGCCGTCCGAGGGAGGGGCGCGGTGGCCAGGCCGGCTCGTGCGAGGGTGAATCGGGCGGCGATGTCGGCGGTGATGTAGCGCGTCGTGGGCGTGAAGCCGACCTGGTGGCAGGCGTGCAGGATGGCCTGCCCGCAGTCCGTGGTCGGGGGCGGCAGGACGAGGCTGTACACGGCCAGTTCCCGCAGTTGCGCCTGGTCGGTGACCAGACAGGTCACGGTGAGCTGTGGGTGGTCTGAGCCCAGCAGAGCGTTCCGGCGGCCCTCGGGGCTCTGGTGTCTTACGAAACCCTTACGCACCCGCACGGTGCGGGGTCCCGCACCTACGATCGCCGCGTGACGACCTCTCTCGTGACGACCTCCATACGCATCGCCCTGGTGACCGCCGCGCCCCTGGCGTTGGCCGCAGTGGGCCTTGTACACCCCCACGGACTGTCGCCGTCGACGGCGGCGGACTGGAAGGACCTGCACATCCTGCTGTTGCCTCTCTTTCCGCTGCTCACCATCGGTCTCCTGGTCCCGCTGTGGCACCGGCCCCGGGCCGGCATCGAAGGCGCCGCCACGGTCGCGGCCTGGGCCGGTGCCTTCGTCTACGCGGCCTTCTACACCGGGCTCGACGCCGTCGCCGGGATCGCGGCCGGAACCGCGGTCGAGCACGCCGCCGCGGGCGCGGACCCAGGGCCGTTGAAACGCCCGCTCTACGAGGTGGGTGAGTCCCTCGGACAGGTCGGCGCCTACGCACTGATCTGCGCGGTCGTGTGCGCCTCGGCGGCACTGTGGCCACGGCACGGCGCCCGCGTCCTGCCGGGCACAGCCGTACTGCTCGTGGCCGGCTGGTCCTTCGTCGACAGCCACATCTTCTGGCCACGCGGGGTCTGGACGATGTGCGGCTTCGCCCTGGGGTTCGCTCTGCTCGCCTGGGCGACCGGGTCCCACAGCCGGCACCGGCCGCGGACAGCGGGCTGAAGGCAAACCCTGTGCCGCGCGGTGTGCGGTCGCATGCCCGCACGGGTGGGTCCGGCGGGTAACCGTGCCTCTGACCCTCAGGAGCAGCCGCGTCACTCGACCGGTTCGAGGGCGTCACCGCCTTGTCGGTGGCCTGCAAGGCAGCGCACACGGCCTTCTCGGGCGGCGACCACGCTCACCGCGCAGGACGAGCCCGCCGAGCCCCTCGCCCCTGGCGCACCGAGCGGACGTGTGAATCGGCCTGCACAGCCCGTCGATTCGCGTGCCGACGCTCTGACAGCCACTGCTTACAAGAGTCTGACGCGGAGCTCGTTCCCCTCTCGTCCCACCACACCCACTGGCCACTCTTGTCCCGTCCGCAGGAACGGATACCGAAACGGGTGCCCATGGGCAACGGAGCTGAAGGAGACGGGACATGAGCACGCACAGCAGCCGCAGGGGTCACCGGGGGAAGTCCAGGACACGGCGGATCGTGATCGGCGGCGGAGCCCTCGCCGTCGCCGGGGCGGCCACGGTGGCCGTGTCCCTGGCCTCGGCCGGTCAGTACTCCGGGAGCGCCGGTGCCGACCACGCCGTCTTCGTCCAGGGCAACGAACTGGACGGCAACACCATCCATGTGTTCGCGCGGGGTGACGACGGCAAGCTCGAACCCGCGGGGACCTACGACGCCGGCGGCAACGGCGGTGACCAGGTCGACGCCCCAACCGACTCGCTCGCCTCCCAGGGTTCGCTGGTCTACGACGACGCCTCGGGGATGCTGCTGGCGGTCAACGCGGGCAGCGGCACGGTGACGTCCTTCCGCGTCGAGGGCCGGACACTGAAGGACCGCCAAGTCGTGGACTCCGGCGGGGAGTTCCCCTCCAGCATCGCGGTGCACGGCAAGGTCGCGTACGTCATGAACGCGGGCGGGGAAGGCAGCGTCCAGGGTTTCCGGATCACCGGCAAGGGGCTCAAGCCGCTGCACGGCTCCCACCGTTCCCTGGGCCTGGACAACGAGGACATACCGCGCTTCGACACCTCGCCCGGCGAGGTCGAGTTCACCCCGGACGGCCGCAACCTGGTGGTCACCACCAAGGGCAACAACACCGTCGAGGTCTTCCCGATGAAGCGCAACGGCCTCCCGTCCGTCGCCGAACCGGTCGTCAACGAGTCGGCCGGAGGTGTCCCGTTCGCGATCAGCTTCGACGGGACCGGGAAGCGGATGCTGGTCGCCGAGGCGGAGAAGTCCACGGTCACCACGTACCAGGTCAAGCGTGACGGCAAGCTGAAGGTCCTTCAGAAGCCGCTCGCCAACGGGCAGGAGGTCCTGTGCTGGCTGGAGCGCGCGGGCAACTTCTTCTACGGCGGCAACACCGGCAACTCCACCGTCAGCGGTTACCGCATGGACAAGCACGGCAAGCTCGCCCTGACCAACGACGTCGGCATCGCCACCCCGCCCTCCGCCAACTCCCAGGGTGTGATCGACCTCGCGGTGACGGAGGACGAGAAGTTCGTCTACGTCCAGAACGCCGTCTCCGGCACCGTGGACGGCTTCCGTGTCGAGAGGAACGGATCCCTCACGAAGGTCACCACGGCTGAGGGACTGCCCGCCTTCGACGAGTCGGGCATGGAAGGCATCGCCGCGATGTGACACACCCGCGTACGCATGCGGCCCGGGGCATGGGGCGGCCTGCGAGGGGGACAGTCCCCGGGACTGTCCCCCTTGCGGGGACGTCCGTGACGGCCCACACGGTTTCGCACCGCAGCTGTGGTTCTCACTCGTCGAAGGGCTTGCCCTGATCGGCGGTGGTACCTGCGGGCAGCTGATCGGCCACCGTGCTCAAGAGCGTTGACGAAGGTCGTAGAAGCGGAAGCCGTACGGGCGTGCCGCCACTTACGGCCGAAGGAGGTGCGCCGGAAAGGGTGCCCCCCCCTCTCGCAGGCGGCCCAGATCAGCTCGGGCTCCTCTCGGGAGGCGCCGCAGGGCCACTTCCAGGTCATCTCGGCCGTCTTCGATCTCGATGCCGGGACTCTCATAAGGGCCAGTCCAGCAACGGCGTCCGGCCGCAGGTACTCGGCCTCAACACGTCGCACCGCTGCCCGGGTTCGGGCAGATACGCCCGGAACCTGACGGACCGGCACGTGCTTGCTGCCCAGGCCGATTTGAGGGCGGCGTGCCCTTCGCGTCCCTTGGATGGAGGCGAAACGACGGCTCAGGCGGGCTGGGTGGGGGCCCGTAGTTCGATCTCGTATCCGCCGTGTGGCGTGGGTTCGGCGATGAGGGCGCCGCCTAGCAGTTCGGCGCGTTCTCTCAGGCCGATCAGGCCGTGCCGGGCGCTGGGCAGGGCGACGGACGGGCGGGTGGGGGCGGTGTTGGTGACGGTGACGCCGAAGTGCTGCGTGTCGTGCCACAGGCGTACCTCGGCGCGGGCGCCGGGGGCGTGCTTGCGTACGTTCGTGAGGGCTTCCTGGACCGTGCGGTAGACGGTGCGCTGGGCGGTTGTGCTGATGCCGGGCGGGAGCCCGCCGGTCAGGGCGGTCTCGATGCCGCTGTTGGCGATCAGCTGCTGGAGGTCGGCGAGGGTGGGCTGGGGGGTGAGTTCGGTTTCCTTGCCGCCGGAGGCGCGCAGCAGGGTGACCATGTGGCGGAGTTCGTCGAGGGTGTTCACGCTCAGGGTGCGGATGGTGCGGGCGGCGTCGCGGGCGTCGGGGTCCTTGGCGGCGACCTGCAGGGCTCCGGCCTGTACGGCGATGAGGCTGACCTGGTGGGAGACGACGTCGTGCATCTCACGGGCCAGCTGGGCGCGTTCGCGGGCGAGGACGGTCTGGGCGTACAGGGCGCGTTCGTGCTCGCGGGCCACTTGGACCTCGACGAGCCGGCGGGCCACGTCGTGTCTGGCCTGCACGAGCTGGCCGCACAGGATCGGGGCGAAGGCCATGGCCAGCGTGTAGACGAACTGGATGAGCGTCCAGGTCCGGTCACCGGGAAACGTGTCGTCGGAAAACGTGTCGGACAGGGGCCAGGCGAGGGTGCTCGCCGCCGCGTTCAGCAGGGCGCAGCCGGCCAGCAGCGGGCGGTTGCGGGTTCGCGCGGCCAGTGTGTACAGCGCGGTGATCGGCGCGACTCCCACGTCCATGAACAGCAGCATGGGCAGTGTCAGCAGGAAGACGGCGAGCGGGAAGCGCCTGCGCAGGAGCAGTCCGGCGCTGCCGAGGGCGGCGCAGGCCCACATGACTGGTGTCGCCTCGTCGTCGAGGTTGATCCAGGCGTCGAGCGCGGCGAGCACGACGAGGCCCGCGTCGACGGCCCAGGGCGGCAACCGCCGCCACAGTGCCTGACCCGTGCTCATCATCCATTGCTCCGTGCCGTGTCGGCGCCGTCGTCGCTGAGCAGTCCGGCCCGCTCCGCGAGGAGCGCCGCCTGGACGCGGCTGGAGACCCGGAGTTTGGTCAGGATCGAGCTGACGTGGTCCTTGACGGTGCCCGCGCTCAGATGGATGCGGGTGCCGATGTCGGCGTTGGACAGCCCTTCCGCGATCAGGACGAGGACGTCACGTTCGCGGTCGCTGAGCAGATGCACGCGCGCCACGCCCGCGTCCTGGGGCGTGCCCGCCCCCGGATGGCCGCGCAGCAGAGCCCGCGAGGCTTTCGGGGACATGACGACGCCGCCCGCGGCCAGGGTGCGTACCAGTTGGGCGAGTTGTTCGGGCTCGGTGTCCTTGAGCAGGAAGCCCGCGGCTCCCGAGCGCAGCGCGGTCAGGATGTACTCGTCGGTGTCGAAGGTGGTCAGCATGGCCACCGTCGGCGGCTCGGGCAGCGTCTGGATCTCCCTCAGGACGGTCAGGCCGTCCACGTCCGGCATGCGGATGTCGAGGAGCACGACGTCCGGGTGCTCGCGCCGGATCGCGTCGGCGGCCTGCGCTCCTTCCGCGGTCGCCACGACCTGGATGCCGTCGGAGGCGTTCAGGATCAGCTCGAACCCGGACCGCACCAGGGCCTCGTCGTCCACCACCACTACCCGGATCACCGGCGTTCCGCCTCACCCTCGTCTGCTTGATCGCTCGCTGTCGACAGTACGTCCGGCCAGGCGCGCGACGGGACGGCCGCTGTGGACTCCAGCCACCCGGCAGGGGGGTTCCAGCCGCTCGGGGGGAGCGCTCCGGCCCATCGGCGGGCGGGTGGGCGAGGCTCGGCGGATGGTGTCCGTGGTTCTCGTCCGGTGGGATCGGTCCGTGGGCCCGCCCCAGTCCGCGGGCCGCAGTCGATTTCCGTACCGTTCGAGGATCACCCAGCCATGCCCCACTTGTACCTGCGTCAGCCTGTCCGTGCTCTGCGCCGCTGTGCGGCGCGGCCCCATGTGCTGTTCGGGGGCGTGTACGGGGCGGTACTGGCCAACTCCATGGTGGCCGCCCTGACGGAACAGGGAGAGACGGCGCCCGCCGACCGGTTCAGCAGCGCCCAGTGGCTCCTGGTCACGGCCGTCGCATCGGCCTTGGCGCACGGTTACGCACACCTGATCGCCCTGCGCGGCGACCGGACCCATCACGGTGTCCGCGCCACGGTGCGGCTGTTGCTGTCCGAGTGGCCGCTGGTGGTGGCGACGGCGCCGACACTGGTCCTGCTGCTCGGCGCGGCCTGGGGGTGGTGGCCCTCGGCGGGCATCGAGTACGTGGCCTTCGCCGTGAACGTGGTGCTGCTGTTCGCCTGGGGCCTGCTCGCGGCCCGCGCCGCCGGTCGCACGTGGAGCTCCGCCTTGATGATCGGCACCGTGGACTCGTTGCTCGGGCTGACGGTCGTGGTGGCCAACGCCTTTATCAAATAGGGCAGTTGGCCGACCGGGCCCGCCGACCGGCCCCCGCGGCGCTGTTCCGCCGGTCGGCGGGATGGTCCCGGCCGATCGGCGGGGGTGTCACCGAAGCCTGCCGGATGGGCCGCCTCCTGACGGCACCGAAGGATTCTGTGTATGACACAGATACAGCCGCCGCAGGACACATCGGCTCCGCAGGAGAACTCGCCTCCACCGCCCCGAACCTCGTCCGAGTCCGCCGGGCAGGTCTCGCCCGGCCCCTCGATGGGACGCCTGGTCGGGTTGGATCTGGCCCGCGCGCTGGCAGTGTTCGGCATGTACATCGTGCACATCGCCCCGATGCAGTCAGCCGGGAACGACCTCGGTAGCTGGGTGTACTCCCTGGCGGAGGGGCGCTCGTCGGCCCTGTTCGCCACCCTCGCCGGGTTCTCGCTGATGCTGATCGCCGGCCGCCTCGAGCCCAAGACCGGCCTGGCGGGCCGGCAGGCGAAGGCCCGGATCGCCATCCGCGCCGTGATCCTGCTGGCGCTGGGCACCGTGCTGGCGATGGAGTACGGGGACATCATCATCCTCGCCTACTACGGCGTCTACTTCTTCCTCGCGCTGCTCCTGGTACGACTGAGCGCCAAGACGCTGGCGATCATCGCGGCGGGGATCGCGCTCGTCATGCCGCAGCTGGCGTTCGTCCTGAAGATGTGGCTGAGCGACTCCGTCCAGCAGAGCATCAACGCCTACGACCCGCTCGAGAAGCTCAGCACCGTGGGAGTACTCGATCTGCTGCTCACGGGCCTCTACCCGACGATCACGTGGATGGCGTTCGTGATCGCCGGCATGGCCCTGGCCCGCCTCGACCTGACCGCCGCCACCGTCCAGCGGCGCCTGGCGGCGCTCGGTGCAAGCCTCACCGCAGGCGCCTACGGCCTGGCCATGCTGCTGGGTGGCACGAGCGCGGTGTTGAGCTTCGGGGGAGGCGGAGGGCCGTCCAGCGGCTCCGGAGCGGGGTCCATGGGCAGCGGGTCCATGGGCAGCGGGTCCATGGGCAGTGGGCCCGGCGGGCCCGAGTTGTCGGCCTCGGACCTGCTGGGTGCCGTGTCGCACACCGGCACCACCCTCGACACCATCGGCTGCCTGGGTGTCGCGATCCTCGTGATCGTGGGCGCGACGGTGGCGATCGACCGGCTGCCGCGACTGCGCCGCCTGGCGAAACCGGTCATCGCCGTGGGCACGATGTCCCTGACGGCCTACGTCGGACACTTCCTCGCACAGTCCGCGTGGCCCGCTTCCGGCGCCGGCACCACGAAGTCCTGGGTGCCCGTGCTCACGTACATCCTGGGGGCGATCGTGTTCGCCGCGATCTGGTCCCGCTTCCTTCGCCGCGGCCCCCTGGAGTACCTGCTCAACACCGCCACCAAGCCCGCCAAGTACATCCGGTGAGGTCCGGTCAGGGTGGCCCGCTTCCTGCCCATCCCGGCCTGGTCCGCCGTCCGAGGCCCGCAAGGGGATTGCCCTTGCGGGCCTCGGCTGTGGTCCCTGGCCGACTGATCTCAGCTCCGCCCGGCGCCAACCGGTCGTCCATGGACGCGGTCTGGACGACTGCGGGACATGCGTGGGCCTGGTGTCGGCACGGCCCGGAAGCGAGGACCGGTGCGGGTCAGGACACAGCGGCCGACGGTGTGACTCACAAGCGAACCCCCAGGCGAACGTGACCCGGCCGTCGGGACACCCGCCGACTCCCGTCCGTGCGCGGCTGAGTATCTCCAGTGCTCGCTGGAGGGTGCTCTTCAGCCTCCGCTTTGTGTGCGCGCCACCACTCGGTCCTCAGGTCGGTCGATGCCCGACCGGGTCGCCTGGATGGTGTGCCGGGTGCCGACGGCGCCGAGTGGTGCGGGGATCGTGCTCGCGTGCTCAGCCAGGGCGCTCGATGGCCTGGAGGAGGTCCGCGAAGGGGGTGCAGGTCGCCGGTTCGCCGATGACCGTCTTGATCCACGCGTCGGCTGCTGCCGCCGATGCCGGTGCGCATCTGGTCGAGCGGGCGGCCGTCCGGCCTGCTCAGCGGACCTGCTCGCCCTTGGCCATGAGCACGGGCATGGGGACTCCCGGGCGAGGGACGGACTGGGCGGGCAGCGAACCACCGCAGCCGGCTGCCCCCACCGCACGGCGGGGGCAGCCGAACGGCGGGGGCAGCCGGTGGACGAGGGCCGACGGCCGACGGCACCGGCGGGCCCACGGGTCAGGCCCGTCTCACCCGCGTCCCGCCGAGGTCAGGAGCTGCGTCGCCGCGAGCTGCGCGTACAGCTCGTCCTCGGCCCTCAGTTCCTCGTGGGTGCCGACCGCGCGGACCTTGCCCGCGTCCATGACGACGATGCGGTCGGCGTCCGTGACGGTCGACAGGCGATGGGCCACCACCAGCACGGTGGTCTCGCGTGCCGTCTCGGCGATGACGTCCCGCAGTGCCAGCTCGTTGACGGCGTCGAGCTGCGAGGTCGCCTCGTCCAGGAGCAGCAACCGGGGCCTGCGCAGCAGCGCGCGGGCGATCGCGACGCGCTGGCGCTCGCCGCCGGACAGTTTCGTGCCGCGGTGCCCGACCGGGGTGTCCAGGCCGTGCGGGAGACGCTCGACGAGGGCGTCGAGCCTGGTCCGGGCGAGGACCTCGCGTATGTCGTCGTCGGTCGCGCCGGGCGCGGCGAAGACCAGGTTCTCCCGCAGCGTGCCGGCCAGCACCGGCGCGTCCTGCTCGACGTACCCGATGACGGACCGCAGCTCGGACAGCGGCCACTTCGTCACGTCCTTGCCGTCGACCAGGACACGGCCGCCGGTCGCCTCGTAGAACCGCTCGACGAGCGCGAAGACCGTCGACTTGCCCGCGCCGGAGGGGCCGACGAACGCCGTCATCCCGCCGCCGGGCACCTCGAAGTCCACCCGCTGGTGGATGTCCGGCAACCCGGGCCCGTACCGGAAGGACACCTCTTCGAAGCGGACCGACGTCGGACGTGGCCGCACCGACCGCTGCCGGTCCTGCTTCTCTGTCTTCTCTGTCGCCAGGCCGTCCACCTGCGCGATCCGGGCGATCGCGGCCGCGCCCTCCTGGTAGTGGGACGCTGCCTCGACCAGCTTGTACACCGGCTCCATCAGGTAGAAGAGGTACAGCAGGAACGCGATGAGCGTGGACACGGGCATGTCCCCGGACGCCACCCGCGCCCCGCCGACGGCGAGTACCGCGAGGAACGCCAGCTCGACGGCGAGGTCGTCCGCCGAACCCAGCACGGCCTCCCACTTCGCGCTGCGCACCCCGTGACGCCACGCCCTGCGTGCCGCCGCCTCGACGCGAGCGGTCTCCCGCTCCTCGGCGCCGGACGCCTTCACCGTACGGAACGCGCCGAAGACCCGCTCCAGGCCCGTGGACATCTCCCCGACAGCCGCCTGCGCACGCTCGGCGGCCTGCCCGATCTTCGGCATCACCAGCGCGGCAGCCACACTGACGACCGCGACCACGCCGAGCGTGACGCCCAGCAGGACGGCATCGAGGAACGCCATCACCACGACCGCCGCGACCAGCGTCACCGCCCCCGTCGCCGCGGAAACCACCGCCTGGGTGCTGACGGCCCGCAACAGCGTGGTGTCGGAGGTCACCCGGGACATCAGATCGCCCGGCTGCATCCGGTCCACCTCCGCGAGGCGCAGCCGCAGCAACCGTCCGATGAGGCTGCGACGGGCGGCGAGCACCACCGACTCCGCCGTCCGTTCCAGCACATAGGCACCGAACGCCTCGGCCACCATGCTCAGCAGGACCAGAACGGTCATGGCCAGCAGGATGGTGCCGATCGTGCCACCGGACGAGAGCCGGTCGACCAGCGTCTTCGTGGCCAGGGGCTGCAGCAGCCCGCCGGCGGCCCCGGCCAGCGCGCACAGCAGACCGAGCGCGACGGCCCACCGGTGCGGACGGACGTACCCGTACAGCGCCTTGAGCGTCTCGCGGGCGCGCAGGGACTCGGCACCCGTCGCCTCTGGGGCGGATGCGGTGTTCACAGGATTCCTCTCCTACGTGGTCGGCCGCGCACCGCGACGGAGATCAGGGCGTACGACGGCCAGGCACAGATGGCGCACTGTGTGCCATGCCACCAGCCTGGAAGCCCAGCCGCTTTCGGCACATCCGGCGACTGTCGGGTCCGCCCCCGCCGAGTGGCTGGAGAAGACCGGCCTGGGGTAGTAGCCGTCGGAGCGGAGCGCGGTCAGAGGCGTCGGGCCCCGCGCAGCCCCTGTGCGTAGTAGCCCTCACCGTCGAGCCGTGCGGTGCCGCCCTTGTCACCCATGGTGGGGCCGCCCGCGTTCTTCCGGCTGGAGATGAAGCGCGGGTGGTCGGCGGTGTCCAGGCCGAGGTAGATACCGATGTGGCCGATCCGTTTGCCGGGCAGCTCCCGTGTTCTGAAGAAGACCAGGTCGCCGGGCTGGAGCTGCTGGATGACGGCGGGGCGGCGGTCGGTGAGGGGGATCACGGGTATGCCGAGCCGCTCGTGGGCGATCGCGTCGGGGGTCCGCTGCAACCCGCTGCCCGCCGCGCTGTCCCTGCTGTTCAGCGGGAACCCCGAGCGGTATCCGTACACCAGCCGGACATAGCCGGAGCTGTCGACGGAGCGCGCGCGGTCCTTCTCGGGGCGGCGGGTGACCGTGTCGGGGAAGGTGTAGGGGATGCCCAGGTAGTCGTAGAAGTCCGAGCCCGTGCGCCGCTTCGACTTCCCTTGCCCGGCACGCGCGGAGTCGCCGGCGGTGTCGGGTGTGTAGCGGGCGGCACCGCTGTATCTGACTCCCGCTGTCGTCGTCCGGGCCGGGGCACCGGCGACGTAGTCGAAGGCCGTGGCGAGGATGTCGGGATCGCGGCTGCCGAGCCGGGACTTGAGCCAGGTCCTGAACCAGCCGCTCCGCTCCGCGCCACGGGCCCATGGCTTGGGCAGCAGCCGCACCCAGCTCTTGGTGACGACCTTGGCACCCGTCGTACGCGGCTCCGCGAAGGTCCTGCCGGGCCCTGTCAGTACGGCCGTACGGGCGCCGTCGGTGAACGTGGCGACGACGGTGCCGTGCCGGTCGCGGGCGACCGTGCGGGCGGGGTTGCCGATCCGTTCGAAGTGCAGCGGACCGCTCCTGACCCGGATTCCGGCACCCAGCGATGCATGCGATACATGCGGTACCCGTGCCACCTGTGAGGCCTGTGATGCCTCCGGACGGTCTGTGCGGTGCCTGAGCTGCAGGGACAGCCCGCAGCTCGCCGCGAGCAGGACAGCTGTCACCAGGGACAGGGCCGCGTTCCTGGTCAGGGAGAACCTACGGATTCTGGGATGGAGGCGTTTCACTGGACAACTCCGATGGGGGGAAGGAGAGATGGCGCCGAAGGCCGGTGAGGGGGCGGCTCATGTCGTGGGCAGGGCGCCCAGCAGCAGCCCGGACACCAAGATCACGTAGGTGGCGAAAGTGACCGCGCCGGTGGAGAGGACCGTCGCCGTCTTGGGCTGCCTCTCCAGCTGGTAGGCGATGAGACCGGGGACGATGAACCCGAGGGCCTGATGGGCGAACAGCGTGGGGAACTGCTGTTGGAGCAACAGGGAGAGTCCGGCCTGGAGCAGGACGCCGATGAGCACGACGGAGGCGAACAGCCGCTTGCCGTAGAGGATGACGAAGCGCTGCAGCAACTTGGTCAGCAGGTAGGTCAGGCCTGCCACGGCCGCGACTATGGCGGCGCGCCGCAGATCCTCGACGAGGGTGAGGGCGAGCCAGCCGGGGGTGATCATTCCGCCCGGTGAGAGGTTCGTGGTCAGGTAGCACAGGAGGGAGAAGACCAGACCGAGTGCGATGCCGATGGCCGCGATCTGGGGTGTGACTACTGCGGGGATCAACGCGATGCTCCATGGGAGGAGTTGTGGTGGGCGACGAGTGAGGTGGGGGCGTCGCTCGGGTCGGAGGGACCGGCGGGGTCGACGGCGGCATCGGGGTGGTCGGGCGCGAGTGCCGCGAGCCGCTCCAGGAAGAGTTCGCCGTGGCCATGGATGTTGCCGATGGCGACGAGCGAGGAGTCCGGGCCCAGGTGAGCCAGCAGTTCCGTCGTGAGCTGGTCGGGGTCGCGACGGTCGCCGCCGAGATCGACGACGTTCCCGGTCCAGTGGGCGGGTATGGCGTCGGCGGCCGACTTGGTGGGGTGGCCGATGAGGAACACCGTCTCCGGGTCGAGCTCGGGGATGAGCGCGCCCATCTGCCCGTTGCGCTCCACACGGTCGGGACGGCAGTTGATGACGACGTGCAACGGACGGTGGATCGCGCCCAGTTCGAGCAGCTGATTGATGTTCATCAGCGTCGACTCGGGGTCGTTGGCGGCGAAGACGTTCGCGAAGCGCAGCCGCTTTCCGTCCGGGGTGCGGTACCGCTCGACGGACAGCACACCCGGGTCCGGCGGCGCCTCGTACATGCCCTTCAGCGCGGTCGCACGGTCGACGCCGAGCAGTTCGGCGACCGTGAGTGCGATGGCGACGTTCTCCTTGAAGGTGAACCAGCTGAAGCCGCGCAGTTCCTCGTCGGTGACGGTTTCCGGGTCGGCGTAGACCAGCCGGCAGTTCCGGGCGTCGGCCTCCTCCTGGAGGATGTGGAAGCGCTCCTTCTCCGCGGTGACACAGATGCCGCCCTCCGGCAGGGACCGGCACAGGGAGCGGGCCACGTCGTCCAGCGTCGGGCCCATCTCGGCGAGATGGTCCTCGCGGACGTTGCAGAGCACGCCGATGGTGGAGCGGATCAGCTTGGACTGGTTGATCTCCTGGAGCGCCGGCATGACGGCCATGCACTCCATGACCAGGACATCGGGCCGGTAGGCGGCGGCCCGCCGGACGATGCCGATCTGCTCCACGACGTTGGCGATGCCGAACTTGCGGTAGACGGGCTCCTCGGTGGCGTCGGGGTGGATGAACCGGGCCGCGGTGCCCGTGGTCTTGGCGACGGTCACCAGGCCGCTGCCGCGCAGCGCGCCCGCGCACAGCCGGGTGATGGAGGACTTGCCGCGAATGCCGTTGACCAGCACTCGGGTGGGTATGACGGCCAGATTCACGTCATGGCGGCGCTGTTCGACGATGCCTGCGACGAGCAGGCCGAAGCAGCACGTCGCGAGGACGCAGTACAGGAAGAGCACGGCGGGTCAGCTCCTGGGGCCGGGGTCGGACACGGAGGTGGAGGGAGTGGGCGCCCCGTCCGGGGAACCGGGCGCGGGCGATGCGCCGGTGCGCGGGAGTCGCTGTCGGATCAGTTCGAGGCTGCGGGCGACGGATCCCACCTCGTCGTGGTAGCGCGGGTAGAGCACCGTGGTGCGGTCCCCGGCTGCCAACGCCTCGGCGCCCTGGGTGATGTCACGCAGCGGACGTACGACGACGAGGTACAGCCAGCCGACGCAGAGGGTGCCCGCCGTCAGCCCCAGCAGACCGACGAGCATGATCCGCCGCTGTGCCTCGTACTCGGGCAGCCCGATCCAGAACACCGGCTTGATGGAGGCGACCTTCCAGCCGAGTGCGCCCGCGACGCCCAGCTTGGCGTTGAACGGTGCCACCGCGGCGACCGCCGGGTTCCTCCAGCCGAGCAGCAGCTCAGCGGAGCCCTTGGTCGTGCCGACGGCCTTCATCTGGGCCCGCAGCCGGCTGTCGGAGACCCGCCCGAAGGCCACGAACCCCTTGTTGGACGCGATGACCCGATGCGCGGAGTCCACCAGCCACACCGAGCCGAGACCGGGCCGGTTGAGGATGCCGGTCAGGTACTGGACCTTGAACTCGCCCACGACATAGTGGCGTCCGGCCTTCGTCGGCGCGCCCTTGACCGGCTGGGCGGCCACTGCGGCGAGGACCGGTTCCCTGCCGGAGGTGTTCGTCTGCGTGACCCCGGTCCTGACGCGGGCCTTGTCCGGCGTACGGGGTTCACCACCGGCGCGGGCGAGGATCCTGCCGGTGCCGTCGACGACGTACAGGGACCGATACCGGCCGTGCTGCTCCAGGGAACGGTCGAGGACCTTGCGCGCCTCCTCCGACCGGGAAGCGTCGATCACGGTGGCGAGACGGGCGAGATCGGCGTATCCGTCGTTGATCCCCCTGCGCAGGCGATCCGCCGTCGTCTCGGTGCGTTGCCGCTGGTCGTCGGAGATCACCCGCGGTACGACCGCGGCCGCGCGTGGCAAGGTGCTGCCGAGCGTCAGCAGCATCGACGCGGGCCAGGCCAGCAGAGCGAACGCGCACACCACGAGGACGGTGCGCAGTCCGAGCCGACGCCGGAACCTGCCCGTCCCGCGCGGAACACGCCCCTTGGCCGCCGGCTGCGCGACCGTGTCCTGCGACGGCCCGCCCCTGCCCCGGAGTTGAAGGCGCAGTGCCTCCAGCGCGGCGCCGACCCGGGCGGGTTCCCCGAAGCGGGGCACGCGGACCGGAGCCGTGAGGTCACCCGAGCCGAGCCTCTTCGCTTCGCGATACAACCGCAGCACAGGCCGCTGCACCAGCAGGTGCAGGGCGGCGGTGACCCCGGCCGCGAGGGCCAGGAGCACGGCCGCGGCGAGGAGGGCGAGGCGAAGGTGACCGGTCCCGGCGCCATGACGCTCGGTCTGCACCGTCGTGACGACCGTCAGTCCGAGTCCGCTGCTCGGACTCTCCTTCGCGGCGGTTCCTCGGGCGACTGCGGCGTATCCGACGGCGGTACGGGTGTCGCCGTCCGCTGCCCGGACGAGGCTGCCGCTCGGACCGTCGAAGCCGCCGGCGACGGCGGTGTCCGACGGTCCCTTGCTCTGCGCCTCGCGGGCGGCGGTGCCTGCCAGCGCCTTGGCCCGGTCGGTGCCGGATCCCGGCCCGGCCGAGGTGAGAGTGGCCCCATCACGGTCCACGACGTTGAGCGTGTGTTTCTTGCCGACGGAGATGCCCGGCAGCTTCACGCTCTGGGAGGCGACGAGCAACTCCTGCCTGCCGCCTTGCGACAGCGTCGCGAAGGCCAGCAGCCGGGTGACGCCCGAGTCGTCCCGCACCAGTCTCGGTGGCGGGTTCGCCGGCAGTCCACGAAGGTTCACCTTCCCGAGCGGTAGGGCCTCGCCCTGGGCGGCGAGCAGCCGGCCGGTGGACTGGTCGACGACGGCGGTACCGCGCCACTTGCGGTTGGCCCGGTCGAGGCGGGTCAGCATTCCGTCCGCCGGTACGGACTTGGAGCCCGCGAAGTCCGCGGCCGCTGTCCGCAGATCGGTGACGCTCTGGTCGACGGCGCCCTGCAGCGCGACCGCCCCGTCCTCGGCGATGTGCTGCTGGGAGCTGAGGACGGCCTCGGGAACGCCCCGTTCGGCATCGCTCCCGACGGCGAACACCGTCAGGCCCGCGACGAGCGCCAACAGAACCGGCAGGGCCGCGAGCGGCGGCCGCACACCTCCTAACACCGCCATGTCCGCCCGGCGCCGATTCGGGCGCTGCGTGGATATCGGGGGTTGAGTGGTGGTCAAGAAAAATCCTTTCCAGGCTTTGTCGAGGTCGCGTGAAGCAGTGAAACGAAGTTCTCGACCTGTCTGACGACGGGAATACTTCGCCGGTTTATCGGAGGCGTGTGACGGCGCTCACCACACCTGCGAAAAGCGCTGCTTCATGCATTATCGAAAGAGGCGCATAGCTGCTGAGCTGCCAGTTTGCCGCATTAGCAGGGAAAGTGAATTCAGCCTTCACAGAATGCGAACAAATCGCGAAGGCCGGTTTCGAGTGAGGGTGACAATCGCCCGCAAGGATTATTTTGCATTTCTTCCGCATTGCCCATCCGGCAGTCGGCTGATGCACCCCCGCCGATCGGCGGGGGTGCGTTCCGCTCAGCCCTGCGCGCGGCAGTCGTAAAGGCCGAAGTTGCCCTTGGTGCGCCAGCCGTAGGCCCCGGAGCGGATGCGCCCGCAGCGGGACTTCACCCAGGTTGTGGCGGGGGTCGTGGGTCGTAGATGAGTGAGCAGCACGTAGCGGAGTTGGTGAGTGGCGATCAGGTTGCCCAGCTGCGGGGCGCTGGGGAAGGGGGCCTTCCCGGTGAACCCGCCCATGACGAGCACGGGTTGGGCCTGAGCGCGCAGCAGACGTTCCGCGGGGTAGGCGGCCTGAGTGGCGAGCAGGTACTTCTCGCCTCTGCGGTGCGCTACGAGGTAGTCCAGCAGGGCGGTGTCGCGGGCGCTGGGCCGGTCGAGCTCGGCCCGGCGGAGAACGCGCGGGTCGTGGAGGGCTCTGTGGTGGAACTCGCCGACCGGACCGGCCGTCGGCGACGTGGCGGCGCCCGCGAAGCGCGGGTCGAGGGACGAGGCGGCCCAGCCGGCGGGTACGAGCAGAGTGGCCGCGATTCCGGCGGCCAGGGAGCCTCGGACCAGCCGCCGGGAGGCGCGTGACCCGCTGGACCACAGGCCGAACGCCGCGCACACCGCGGAGATCACGGCGAACGCCAGCAGCCGGGAGACGAACCACGTCGGCCCGTCGAGTACGAACGCCCAGGCCACCGTCAGTACGATCGCCGACGGCAGCCACAGCCGTCGCCGGCCGCCCGCCTCGTACGCGGAGCGGAAGAGCGCGAGCCCGCCTCCGGCCAGCGCGGCGATCGCCGGTGCGAGCACGGCCGTGTAGTAGACGTGATTGCCGTTGGAGACGCTGAACACCACGGCATGGACGGCGAGCCAACCACCCCAGAGGAGGAAACCCGCACGCAGAGGGTCGGTCCGCGGCTCACGGGCGCGCCAGACCAGGGCCGTGACGACGGCGAGCACGGCGAGCGGCAGGAACCAGGCGATCTGCGGGCCGACGGTGTCGTTGACGAGCATCCCCCAGCCGGTGTTTCCGGAGGTGCGGCTGGCGGCGGTGGCCGAGACGGCGCCGAAGGCGGTGTCGTCGTCGCTGAAGCGGCTCAAGCCGTTGTAGCCGAAGACCAGGCTGAAGGGGTCGTTGTTCGACGTACCGTCGACATACGGGCGGTTGGCTGCGGGAGTCGCCCACGCGATCAGCGCCCACGAGCAGGAGACGGCCAGCGCGACCGCACCGCTCAGCAGGAGGCGCAGTGCCCTCCGCAACGGCGAGTCGCCCGCCGCGAGTTGATAGACCACGGCGAAGACCGGCAGGACGAGCCAGGCCTGCAGCATCTTCGTCTGGAAGGCGAGCCCGACCCAGACGCCACACGTGATCAGCGGGAGCAGCCGCCCGGTCCGGATCGCCTTCTGCAGGGCTCCGGCGGCCGCCACCAGTAGCAGGGTGAGTGCGGTGTCCGGGATGGTGGCCCTGTTCAGTGCCACGGTGACCGGAGTGAAGGTGAGCGTCAGCGCGGCGATCAGTGCGGCGAACGGTCCGGCCCAGGCCCGTACGATCCGGTGCAGCAGCCAGACGGTGAGCACGCCCTCGATCACATGGGGCAGCGCGGCCGCCCACGTGTGCGGCCCGAAGATCCATACGGAGAGGGCATCGGGCCAGAAGGCGCCGGGCAACTTGTCGAGCGTGATCGAACCGCTGGTGTCGAGACCGCCGAAGAAGAAGGCCCGCCAACTGGTGGCCATCGACCGTATCGCCGAGCTGTAGTAGGGGTGGATCGCGGCGTGCCCCATGCCCCAGGCGTACAGCAGTGCGGCGACGCCCAGCACCGCGGCCAGCGCCGGGCGTTCCCAGCGCGCCGGAGCCTCCGGCCGGTGGGCGCGGTGGTGCGATTCCCGGCGGAGGCCATGGGAGTCGGCGCTCCGGGCGGGCGCGGTGGGGATGGCGGCCATGGCGAAGGTCCTTGGAGTCAGGGTTGAGGCGGAGCGGCAGGCTCAGCGGACGCGATTCGCCAGTTTGGTGGCGCCGTTGAGCAGATACTCCAGCGGTCCGCGGCGGAAGAAGCGCGACCAGACCGCCGCGAACACGGTGGCCCCGACGATGAAGCAGAGCAGCAGCGCGGCGGAGGCGGACTGCGGCGGGGTGGCCGCTTCGCCGGGCAGGGCGAGGATCACCAGGATGTGGCCCACGTACAGGGTCAAGGACATGGTGCCGACGGCGATGATCGGAGTTGCGAGCCGACGCAGCCACGACAGTCGGTCCAGGGCCACCGTCAGGCACAGCAGCACGGTGATCGCGATCCCGATGCTGCCGATGAGGTCGAACGTGGAACCGCTGTGCGGCTCGGCTGCCAGCAGCCCCCATGCGTCGGGGCCCCACAGCCCGCCACCGACCGGCGAGTCGAAGGATCCCGCCGCCATGCCGGGGTCCTTCATGGCGCCCGGGTCCTTCATGGCGGGCATCCCAGCCATCCCGGCCATGATCTTCTGAGCGCCGCCGGTCAGCCGGAGCACCAGCCACGAGACGCCGTATCCGAACGCGATCAGCGCGGGACCCACCACGGCCAGCCGCCGCCGCACCGCACCGGAGCTCAGATCCAGTCGGCCGAGCGTCATGCCGGTGACCACGAACGTCATCCAGGTGATCGCCGGGTAGAGGCCGGTGAGCAGGAGATCGAGCACGCCCACGCCGGAGATGCGCGCGATCGGGTCGTAGGAGTCGATGCTGTGCACGATCGACTCGGTGAGCAGTGCCCGGGTCACATACGCCACCTGTGGCGTGACGACCGCGAGCGTCACCGCGATGATCGCGAGCGTCCTGGCCCGCAGCCGCAGCAGGGGCAAGGCCAACAGGAAGTACACCGCGTAGAAGTTGAGGATCCCGGCGCCGCCGAAGATGGTCATCGCCAACGCGCTGCCCAGCACCAGCAGGATCACGGCGCGGATCACGATCCGGGCCTTCGCCTGCCGGCCGGCCAGTCCGGTCTTCGGCTCGAGGCGGCCCGCGATCAGCATCAGCGAGAACCCGGCGAGGGTGGCGAACAGTGCCGACGCCCGGCCGCTCGCCAGCTCCAGGAACCAGTCGCCGACGCCGCCGCCCGGCGTGGGTGCGGGGCCGACGTGCACGGCGAACATTCCGAACACGGCCAGTGCACGGGCGAGGTCCACCCCGACCAGCCGGGCCATCGGTGCGGGGCGTTCCGTCGCCGTGGCGGACCCGGGTGAGGGTGAGGGCCGACGAGGCGTCTTCTTGGCGCTTTCGATCTCGGTCACCGGGACAACCTTGCCGAGGCGGGGAGAGGTCGACCATCCGCCGGGCTTCGGGGGGTGCCCCGCCGGTCGGCCGAGACCGGCCCCCTCCGATCGGCGGGGGCCGGTCTCCGTTCCGGGCGGTGTTGCCGGATCCGCCATCGCAACCGCCACTCCGGATCAGTCCGGCAGGCGATGCCCGCTGGTCGGTGCGAAGCGCCGCGCGGGGTATGGCTCAGCCGCTGGTGGTTCGCTCCGCGTGACCCGAGGGAGCTACTGCCCGTCGGCGACGACGTCCCAGTGCTCGATGATCTTTCCGTCGACCACGCGGAAGAGGTCCACGACGACGTAGTCGGAGCTGAAGACCCACACCAGGTCCCTGTCGGCGAGGGTGTTGCCGAACCGGGTCCCGCCGCCTCCGGTACCGCTGGGCGAGGGGGAGCTCTGCGTGTTCTGCTGGAAGAACCGCTTCAGCGGAGCCGTTCCGTTCGGGGCGATCGGGTTGTGCTGGTAGTACCGCCGGTCCCAGCTCTTGTCGATCACGCTCGCGTCACCGTCGGAGAGCTTGCGGTACGCGTCGACCGCGAACTTCCGGTTCTTCTCCTCCTGTTCCTCGGACAGGGTCCGTGCCCCGTTCGGGTACCGGTACACGTCGCTGAACAGCGAGTTCCCGCTGGCCGTCTTCGCCGGCACGGTCTGTGTGATGCCCCAGTGCTCGACCAGCTTGCCGTTGTCGACCCGGAACAGGTCGGCCTTGGCCTCGCCCGTCGCCTCGTTCTTCGGGGTGGCCGACGCCTGCCAGTGCACGGCCACCAGGTCACCGTCGGCGGCCACGTGCTTGACGGTCGCCACCGCGCCGGGAATCTTCGCCTTGACGTCCTTGAACTGCTTGACCTGTCCGTCGGCTCCGCCGGGCACCGACTTGTCGTGCTGCACGTAGTCGGTGCCGACGAGTTCCTTCACCACGTCGGTCTTGTCCTTGTTGAACGCCTCCGAGTACAGGCGCAGAACGAGCGCCTTGTTCCGCTCCTCGGAGGCCGACGACGAGCGGGCCGCGGCGGACGTCGTCGACGGGGTGGCCGGGTCGCCGCCGGACGTGCTGCTGCAGGCGGTCGCGAAGCAGGCCAGGGCCACGGCAGCGAGGCAGGGCAGGGTCTTGCGGTATCTCACTTGAGTCTCCTGTGTACGGTCAGTCCGGTCCTACTTGGGGGAGTTCCACCAGGGGGTGCCGGCGGCGCGGATCGTGTTGGTGCCGCAGTGCACCTCGCCGCCGAAGACGTGGTGGGTACGCCAGTCGTCCAGGTAGCGCACCCGCATGCCGGCCTTGGCGTACGCCCGGGTCACCGCCTCGGCGAGGATGTCCTTGCCGCCGATGACCGGCCCCCACTGCTTGGGGGCGAGGTAGGTCGTGGGGGTCAGCGCGACGCCGTTGACGGCCCCGGGGTGGTAGGCGCCGACCGGGCGGTCCTGCGCCGGGGCGGGACGCTGACCGGGGAAGCCTGCGAAGCCGCCCTTGTCCTTGAGCAACTGCCGGTCGGACAGGGCCTGGTCGATCGTGGGGACGCGGCCGTCGGCGGAGGAGCGGGGAATGGAGAACACCTTGGTGTGCCCGTGCCCGTCGCGCTGTGCCTTGCGCAGCAGGGCGAGCCCGCCCTCTGGGTCGGCGACGCCGATCTTCCAGCCGCGCGGGGTGTCGGCGGGCAGGAACTGCACGAACTCGTCCACGTGACCGATGCCGAGCCAGCCGGTCTCCAGCACCAGCGGGTCCTGCGCCTGCTGCCCCAGGTACTCCGGAGCCCGTACGACGTTGCCCTGGGCGTCGTTGCAGGCCTGGAGCCGGGCGTTGGACAGCCAACGGCCGTCCGGGGTCCTCGTCTTGCAACGCCGCTGCCTGTCACCGAGGTTGGGCAGGAAGATCGCACCCCGCCCGCTGCACCACGCCGTCTTGCCCGCGACATCGGACTCCCCGGTGACATCGACTGCACCGTCACGGTTCACATCGGCACGGATGTCTGCCCGTACAGCGCCCGTGCCGGCAGCCGTGGCCGCCGACGCGGTGCCGGAGACGACCGCCAGGGCGATCGCCAACGCTGTCGCGGTCCTGGCCCTCGCTCTGTTCATTCGCGTACTCCTCATCGGTGGTGACCCGCACCGCCATCCCATCTCGGCCCCGTGAGGCATTCACTCCGCCGGCCAGTGGGACGGTCCCCGCCGACAGGCCGGGCTCCGGTCATCCGAAAGTTGCACCCGTGCCGGGCAGCGGAAGTCCTTCCAGGCCATGGCCTCGCCGCTGCCGGACGGCAACGAGCAGAACCAGTGCCGCGGTGCGCCGGGCAAGCAGGCCGACTGCCAGGTCGCGGTCAGTGGGCACGCGGTCTCCGACACGGCCTCGGGGCGGCCACGGTGATCCGGGCGGCGCGTCTCGCGCCCGGTATCGGGGCCGGGTGGGGGGTGGGGGGCATGCGTGTTCCCTGGTGCGAAAGGAAGGTAGGCAGGGGCGGCCGGATCGAGGCCCCGGATGATCGCCACCCTTGCACAAGGGACGTACTTTTATTGAGAGTTCACGCACTTGGATCGTGGCCTGACACAGACTTTCCACATTTCGTCGGGGATGCCCCAGACAGCTGCGTCACCAGAGCCGTGCTACTGGGAGAACGAGAAGTACAGGGTTCGTCCGTAGTCGCCCGTCGCCGTGGTGGGGGCGCCGCTGGGGCCGAGCGCGGCCGGCGGGTCGAACTTGGTGCCGATCGCCGGGATGGCGTCGAGGAAGGAGAGATCGCCCTTCGGGAAGGGCGGGGCGGTGTGGCGGGGGTCGGGTCCGAACCGGGGTGTGAAGAGGCGCAGGTAGAGGTCCTCGTCCTCGGAGACCACGGTGAGACGTCCGGCGGTGGTGTGCAGGGACGCCCAGCGGACGTCCGCGTGGTAGCCCTTGAACTCCGGGTACACCCAGCCGTCGGCACCGGTCGCGGTGTCGTTGTACTGCTTCGTCCAGACGTCCGTCGCGACGCCGCGCAGCCGGTTCTTCCACACCCTGTGGGGTCCGTGGCCGAGCCACGTCACGCCGTTCACCTGCGATTCGGGGTGGTCGAAGCCGACGCCGAAGAAGTCGTGCTCGCCGGTGAGGTGGTAGCGGTAGTCCAACTGCAGCCAGCCGCTGGGGTGCAGATGCCACCGGACGTGGCGCAGGACGCCGGAGTACTCGGCCCGCACCGTGTAGCCGTTGCCGTCGGGCCCGTGCGTCAGGCGGGTGAGGTCGGCCGTTCCGGTGGTGGGCAGCGGGCCGCGGGACAGCGCGAAGTCACTCCCTCGATGGGTGACACCGGCCAGCATGCCCGTCGTGGCGTCGAGCGTGACCGTGGTGTGGCGGGATGCGAGGGTGAGCCTGGCGTCCGCAAGCCGGCCGCGTACGGCTGGTCCCGGGCCCGTCCGTACCAGCCGTCGGGCCTGGTCGGCGGCGGACGCGATGGTCCACGTCCAGCCGCGGATCTCGCGGCCGTCGGCATCGGTGACGGTGAGCGCCAGGGCGTCGGCACGTCGCCAGCCGGACGGCAGGGGCAGGCGCAGCACTCCTTGCGCGCCGGGCTCGATGTCCGGGGCGGAGGCGTTGCCCTGGGCACGCACCGTGTGGCCGTCCCGCCGCTGCGACGGGGTGCGGAAGTCCAGGAGGCGCCAAGTGAACCGGCAGGTACGGGTGTTGGTGAAGGCGTAGTGGTTGGTGAGGCCGATCCGCCCGTCGAAGTCGTCCGGCAGGCCGGAGGCGAACCGCTCCGGCTCGGCGAGCTGTACGGGAGACCAGATGTCCTTGATCGTGTGGAAGCTGGCCTCCTTCTCGCGGAAGGGGCCGAGGATGCCGTCGGGTGCGGCATTGCCCGCCACATCGATGGCGCCGCCGAGGTCGTCCCGCACGATGCCCTCGTCGATCAGTGACCACAGGAAGCCTCCGGCGGAGAGCCGTTCACGGCCCATCAGCTTCCAGTAGTCGTCGAGCCCCGCGCCGGCGCCGCCGTCGTAGAGGCCGTGGAGGAACTCGGTGGGCATGAAGACGTCGCCCCGTTCCTGGAGGATGCGGCGCGTGCTGTCGTACGTCTCGTAGTGGTCGGTGTTGATGCCGCCGAAGTTCGCCCAGGGGTGGAGGACGGTGCGCCGCTGGGGGTCGTGGCGGGCGTAGTCACCGTCGAGGGCGGTGTTCCAGCCGCCTTCGTTGCCGTTGCACCAGAACAGGATCGACGGGTGGTTGACATCACGGGTGACCATCTCGGCGACGAGGGGCCTGCCCGCCGCCTCGTCGTACGACTTCTGCCAGCCGGCCAGTTCGTCGAGCACGTACAGCCCGAGTTCGTCGGCGAGGTCGAGGAAGTGACTGTCCGGCGGGTAGTGGGACATCCGGACCGCGTTCATGTTCATCTCCCGCATCAGCAGGATGTCCTTGCGGCTGATGCGCGCGCTGGTCGCCCGGCCGGACGTGGGCCAGATGGTGTGCCGGTTGGCTCCCTTGAGGAGGATCTTGACGCCGTTGACGTACACGCCGTCGCCGGGCCGGACCTCGACGGTGCGGAAGCCGAACCTCTCGTCGACGCGGTGGACGGTGCGGCGGTCGCCGGCGCGGAGCGCGACCTCGACGCGGTAGAGGTGCGGGGTCTCCGCCGTCCACTGCCGGGGGGAGTCGACGGTGGTCCTGAGGGTCACCGTCGTGTCGCCGGGAGCGGCGGCCGCGGTGAACGGGGCGCCGACCGGGCGCCCGGAGAGGTCGGTGACCCGGGCGACGAGACGGTCGGCGGTGCCGGTACCCGACAGATGGGCGTCGATCCGCAGCGTGCCGTCGGCGCGGGCGTCGACGGCGATGCGCTCGATGTGCTGGAGCGGGAACGCCTCCAGGTGGACGGGGCGGTAGATGCCGCCGAAGTTCCAGTAGTCGCCCAGGCGTTCGGCCCGGTTGACGGAGTCGTCGGTGGACTCCTTGCTGACCGTCACCTCCAGGAGGTTGTCCTGGCCCGGACGCAGCTTTCCGGTCACCTCGTGCCGGAACCGGTAGAAGCCGCCGCGGTGGACGGGCCCGGCCGACTCGCCGTTGATCCACACCTCGGTGTCGGTCATCGAGCCCTCGAAGACGAGGAAGACGCGTCTGTCACGCCAGTGGGCGGGCGGCGTGAAGGTGTGCCGGTAGCGGCCCTTTTCCTCCGGGACCAGATTCCACCCGTAGTTGTACGTACCGTATCCGTGGAACTCCCAGTTGGACGGAACCGGGATGCTGCCCCAACTGCCGCTGCGCCGACCGCTGGTGCACAGGAAGTCCCAGTCGACCGGGTGGTCGGCGTCCTCTCCGGACAGATACAGGCGCTCGGTGCGCGTGGAGGCGTCCGCTGTGTCGGCCGTCTCAGCGGCCCGGGCCGATCCCGCGGGAAGACCTCCGGCGACGGCCGCGCCGACGGAGCCGAGGATCAGAACGCCACGACGTGACATTTGCATGACATCTCCAGCTGTCAGGGAACCATCGGGCAGGGAACGGCGGGACGCGCGATGTAGCCGACGGGGCCCGGTCGGCACCCGTGTCGAAGCGCTTCCGTGCACAAAACCGCAGATCAGAGCACACGCGCGAAACGAAGACGACATTAGGAGTCGAATGCATCGAACACAAGAGGGCAGCAGAAGCGGCCATGGGCCTTGCAGCGTCAGAACGGGCTTCACCCAAGCCCCGTGCACGCGGAAAGGCGTGCCTTGACTGGACGTCCGACCGAGCCCAGCGCGACACCGTCGCTTCCAAGCTGAGAGCGCGAGTTCGATTCTCGTCACCCGCTCCATGCGAAACCCCAGGTCAGGGACCCGGGGTTCTTTGTTGTCCAGACCGGTGGGAGGCGCGGGCGCAACGTGCGGACCGGGAAGCTCAGATGCTGAAGCGTTCCTTGCCCAGCAGGGGCCGTACCCGTGACCGGAACCCGCCTGTGCGGAAGGGGCGTTGCAGCAGTCCCGGTCGCAGTTGCTGGGCGAGTGCCGCGGCGATCATGCCCTGGTCGAGTGCGAGGACGAAGTCGCTGACGCGGCCGGTGGTGACGTTCACGGAGTCGCGGAAGCCATAGCGGTCGTCGTACGCGCCGAAGTCCCGGTCGAGTGCCGTGAGGTTGGCGAGGGCCTCGTTCGGTGCCTGCGGGAGGGCGAGGAAGGAGGCGTGCGGGGTGACCACGCCGAGGCTGTTGTAGCCGTCCTCCTGCATGCCGATCGCGTCGACGCCGTACTCGCGGTAGCCGCCTTCGGGGATGTTGGCGGGCGAGAAGCCCCAGTATCCGTACTTGGCCTCGATCAGGCCGTGCTCGATCTGGCTGCGTACGTAGCGGTGGTGGTTGGTGCCCCAGGAGTGCGGTGACCACTCCGCTTCGGGTACGAACAGCGGCACCATCAGGGCCTCGAACATCGACCCGCCCCAGGAGGGGACGAGGTTGCGGCCGCGGTAGGTGTAGTGGCCTTCCCACACCCGTACGCCGTCCATCATGGCGTACGCGCCCGCGGGTTCCTGCTCCTGGCCCATGCCGGGCAGCAGGGTGCGGAAGATGTGCCAGTAGTGGTCGGAGGGCAGCGAGCCGTCGGCGATGCCGAGGTAACTCGCCATGCGGGGTTCGGTGTTGAGGGCGCCGTAGTGGTGGCCGGTGGGTTCGCCCTTGCCGGGCTTGTCGGGCCAGAAGCCGCCGCGCAGCTGGCCGGGGCCGGCCACCGGGTCGGCCGCGTCGTAGGGCGTGTAGTAGTACGACCAGTCGGCGTCGTCGAGGAGCGCGGCGATGCGCGGGCGCAGCGCGGGGTCGGCGTCGGCGGCGATCTTCAGGCCGGTGACCAGCCAGGCGTTGTCGACGGTGGACAGGAACGGGCGGACGGTGTCTCCGTTCTCCGGCCAGGTCGTCAGCACGGAGCCGTCGTGGGCGTCGTACCAGTTGAACCACCAGCCGTGGGCGCGTTCCAGTTTCTCGACGGCCGCGACCGTGCGGGCGAGGCGGTGGTGCATGGTGGAGCGGGAGATCACGCCGAGGCCGCCTGCCGCCGCCGTGGACCACAGCCCGCAGGCGATGTTGGTGGGCGAGGTCTGCCGTGAGGGAACGGGGGTGCCGGTGCCGCTGACGTCGATCTTGTCGGTGGTGAGGCCGAAGTCGGTGGTCATGGCCGTGATCGAGCGGTAGGTCGCTTCGAACCAGGTGCGCAGCGGCGCGGTGTGCGAGGCGGCGCGGGTATCGGCCGCCGGAGCCGCCGAGGCGATGGGTCCGGTGGCGCAGACGGCTGCTGTTCCTGCGGCAGCGGACGTGAGGAACCGACGACGGTTCATGCGGGCTCAACTCCTCGAAGCGGGGCGGGTGAAGGGGCGTGCGCGTGGGGTGAGGGATGGGCTGGACAAGGAGGCGGGAGCCGGTGGGGGTCAGGGGTCCCACCGGCTCCCGGTCACGCGGCCGGGCTCAGCGGGGCAGGGAGCGCCCGGCCGCGTGTGTCAGGAGGCGGCGCGCGGGAGTTCGCGGGTGCGGCCGAGGTTGCCGAGCCAGGCGGCGGCAGGCTTGGGTGTGCGTTCGAACGTGACCGGGTCGACTGCGATGAGGCCGAAGGTGGGCTTGTAGGAGCCCCACTCGTAGTTGTCCAGGGCACTCCAGGCCAGGTAGCCCTGAATGTTGAGGCCGTCCCCGATCGCTGCGGCGACCGCTGCGAGGGCGCCGGTGTAGTAGTCGATACGGCGGGTCTCGTCGGCGGTTGCGATGCCGTTCTCGGTGACGATCAGCGGCATGTCGGGGCCGATGACGTCGGCGGTGTGGCGCAGGGCGTGGCCCACGGCGGCCGGGTAGTACTCCCACTGAGTCAGCGTGCGCTCGGCGTCCTCGGGTGCGGGAACGGGGCCGTCGGTGCCGATCTTGGTGCGGGTGTAGGACTGGACGCCGATCCAGTCGTCGCCGCGGGCGGCTTCGATGAAGACGTCCTCGCGGGGATGGCGGTAGGCGGCGGTGACCTCCTCGGCGCCGGGCAGGGCCTGGTAGACCTGGTTGGCGACGGTCCAGCCGACCTGGATGTCGGGGTTGACCGCTCGCACCACCTTGACCGCGGCGTGGTGCGCGGCGATGACCGCGTGGGTGGTCTCCTCGTCGGGGGTGGGCAGTCCCGCCGCCGGGAAGCCCTGATCGCCCGCCTTCGCGGCACCCGCCATCACGGCGATCATGTTGGGTTCGTTGATGGTGCACACGTGGCGCACGCCGTCGGCGATGATCGGCGCGCACGCCTCGACGTAGCGGGCGAACAGGTCCACGGCCCCGTCGGCGGTGAAGCCGCCGAGGTCCTCGAACCACTGCGGCACGGTGAAGTGGTGCAGGGTCACCATCGGGCGCAGACCGCGGGCGAGGGCGCCTTCCACCATGCGGCGGTAGTGCGCGATCTCGGCCCGGGAGAAGGTGCCGGGGACCGGTTCGATGCGGGCCCATTCGACGCTGAAGCGGTAGTCGGTGAAGCCGAGTTCGGCGAGCAGGTCCATGTCCTGGTCCCAGCGGTGGTAGCTGTCGCAGGCGTCCAGGCTCGGTTCGGCGATCTTGGCCGCGGGGTCGTGCTCCTTGCGCCACCAGTCGCTGTTGACGTTGTTTCCCTCGATCTGGTGGGCCGCGGTGGAGGCGCCCCACAGGAAGCCGTCGGGGAAGCGGGTCGCGGTGTGCGTCATCGTGCGTTTCTGTCTCTCTGATGTGGGGGCAGGAAGGTCCGGTCGGCGAACGTGAGGCGCGGGAGCCGGACGGTGAGATGAAGGGGTGGCGGCTACTTCAGGCCGGCGGTCGCGATGCCCTGGGTGAAGTGGCGTTGCAGGGCGATGAAGACGACCAGGACGGGAAGCACCACCAGCAGGGACCCGGCCATCAGCATTCCGTTGCCGCCGGCGATGGTGCGGTTGGGGTCGTTGGCGAAGGTGGCCAGGGCCACTGGCAGGGTGTACTTGCCGGGGTCGTTGGTCGCGATCAGTGGCCAGACGAAGTTGTTCCAGGAGCCGAGGAAGGTGAAGATCGCCAGGGTGGCCAGGGCCGGTCTGACCAGCGGCAGCACGATGCGGAAGAAGATGTACCACTCGCCGGCGCCGTCGATCCGGGCCGCTTCGAGCAGTTCGTCCGGGACGGACTGCATGAACTGCCGCATCAGGAAGACCCCGAAGGCGCCCGCCGCGAAGGGCAGGACGAGCCCGGCATAGGTGTCGATGAGGCCGAGCCTGTTCATCAGCACGTACAGCGGCAGGATCAGCAGGTTTCCCGGCACCATCAGGGCGATGAGCACGACGCCGAAGACCTTGGAGCGGCCGGTGAAGTCGAGCTTCGCCAGCGCGTAGCCGACCATCGAGCAGAACAGCAGATTGGACACGGTCACGAGCACCGCCACGATCAGCGAGTTCATGAAGTACAGCGGCATGTCCAGCTGGTCGAGCAGCTCGCTGAAGTTGCTCAGGGTCCACTGCGACGGGAGCCACACGGGCGGGCTGGCCGTCAGGTCCTTCTTCGTCTTGAACGCGGAGAGCGCCATCCACAGCAGCGGTGCCGCCATCACCAGCAGGCCCAGCGACGCGATCACGTACAGCAGCGGTTTGCGGACGCGGCCCTCGCTGCGGCGGCCGGTCGGTGCGGTTGCCGTGGGGGCGCTCATCGGGTGTTGTCCTTCAGCAGTCGGAGCTGGAGCACCGTGATGCCCATGATCACCACGAACAGCACGTACGCCATGGCGCTCGCATAGCCCATGTGGAAGAAGTTGAAGCCCTCCCGGTACATGTCCAGGGACACGGTCAGGGTGGCGTTGTCGGGGCCGCCCTGGGTCATCACGAAGGGCTCCTCGAAAACGTTGAGGTAGCCGATGGTGGTGATGACGGTGGCGTAGAGCAGCGTCGGCCGCAGCAACGGCACGGTGATGCGCCGCAGTTCCCCCCAGCCACTGGCCCCGTCCAGGCGCGCGGCCTCCCGTACCTCGGTGGGGATCGCCTGCAGCCCCGCGATGAACAGCACCATGACGGTGCCGAGGTTGCGCCACACCGCCAGCGCGATGAGCGAGGGCATGGCCCAGGTCTCGGAGCCGAGGAAGTCCGGTGCCTTCGCGCCCAGTTCCGTGGCGAGGCCCGCGATCAGCCCGTCCGTCGGGTTGAGCACGAAGCGCCAGACGACGGCGACCGCGACGATGGAGGTGACCACCGGGGCGTAGAAGCCGACCCGGAAGAAGGTCCGGGCCCGGTCGATGCCGTTGTTCAGCAGGATCGCGGCCAGCAGGCCGAGCAGGACCGTCACCGGTACGCCGACGACCACGAAGTAGGCGGTGTTGAACAGGGCCGTGCGGAACGTGTCGTCGCCGAACAGGTTCACGTAGTTGTCGAGGCCGACGAACTCCGCCTCCAGTGGCTGCCTGACGTCGCGCACCCCGAAGTCGGTGAAGCTCATCAGGAGCGTCGCGACGATCGGGAACAGCATGAAGACGCCGAACAGCACCAGGAACGGGGTGGAGAACAGCCAGCCGTGCAGATTGCGTCTGCTCAGCGAGCGGCCCCGGCTACGCCGCCCCGCCGCTGCGGCCGGAGGCTTCGCGCCTCCGGCCCGGCGGGCTTTCGTCTTGGAGGCCGCGTCGTCGGCGGCCGATCCGGTCACGAGGGACATCCCGGCCACACCCCTACTTCACGAGTCCTTCGATCTCGGACTGCGCCTTGTCCAGGGCCGCCTTCGCAGAGGACTTGCCCTGGGTGACCGCCCCGATGGCGTCGTCGACCTTGGCGGTGATCTCAGTGCCCTTGGGCTCGGCCGGGAGGACCTTCGCGGTCTCCGCCTGCTCGCGGAACACCTTCAGGTTCGCGTCGGTGGCGAGCTCACCCGACTTCCAGGCGGCGGTGTTGGCGGGCAGATCCTTGGTGCGCTGGTACCAGTCGGCCTGGTTCTTGGTGTCGGTGAGGTACTGGATGAACTCCTGCGCGGCGGCCTTGTGCGAGCTGTCCGCCGAGACCGCCAGGTTCGCCCCGCCGGCCCACGACACGGAGGCTTTGTCGGCCGGTACGGGAGCGACAGCCCACTTGCCCTTCAGGTCGGGGAAGTTGTCGTCGATCAGGCCGATGGTCCAGGGGCCGCTGAAGAACATCGGCACGGCACCGCTGTTGAAGTCCTTCGTGACGTCGTAGCCGGGCCGGAACGTCTTGTCGCTCAGGCCCTTCTTGAAGAGGCCGGCGTAGTTCTCCAGCGCCTTGACGGCCTCGGGGCTGTTGACGACGGGCTTACCGTTGTCGTCGAGGACCGCGCCGCCCGCCGAGTACAGGAACGGGTAGAAGCTCTGGACGGCGTCCTGATTGCTCGGCTGGATGTTCAGTCCCCACTTGGTGCCGGCCTTGTCCTGATAAGCCTCGGCCGCCTTCTGCAGGTCCGCCATCGTGGCCGGGGCGCCCTTGATGCCGGCCTTCTTCGCCAGGTCGGTGCGGTAGTAGAGGACGCGGGTGTCGACGTACCACGGAACACCGTAGGTCTTGCCGTCGTACGTGCCCTGCTCCCAGGCGGCCGGGAAGAAGTCGCCCTTCTGGAAGACCTTGGTGTCGACCGGTTCCAGGGCGCCCATGTCGGCGAACTCGCCCAGCCAGCTCGAACCCATCTGCATGACGTCGGGCAGCTTGCCCGCGGCTGACGCGGCGACCAGCTTCTGGTGTGCCACGTCCCATCCGACCGGGGTCACCTTGATGGTGATGTTGGAGTGGGTCTTCTCGTACTCCTTGGCGACGTCGACGAGCTTCTCGCCCTCCGCGCCCATGGCCCAGACGGTCAGGGTCTGCTTGGCATCGGCACCGACGTCGTCACCGCCGGAGCCACCGCACGCGGTGAGGGTGAGCGCGGACGCCACGGTGACGGCGATCGAAGCGGTTCTGGCGGCGTGGTGCATGGACGGCTCCTCGTCGGGAATGGCCGATGTATGCGCTACCTGTAAGCGCATACATCACACTGTCGGGCAGACTCTTCGAGCCTGACAAGAGGGTGCTTGGTCACGCTCCCGTAACGGCGGCGACATCAGACGGCACAGATATGCCGGATTATTCATGTAATGGCGGGCATGAGGCGGAGCGCCCGCTGTGGAAATCGACACAGCGGGCGACGGCGGAACGGGGGCGCGTACCCGCGGCCCTCGCTCCACTGATTCAAGCCATCGGAGTCGTCGGAGCCGTCGGGATGTGTACGACGCATTGATGCATGACGGGAAGCCCCGGGCGATGGGGCGACCATGGCAACCTCGGGTCCGTCACGGAGTGATCCGCACAGCACGCCGGGGAGCCCCCGGCGCACGCCTCAACCGCTCAGCCTTCAGGTGGGTACCGCACCGCGCACAAGCGGACGCGCGGCTCACCGCCCGCCAGGCCCCGCCGCCACTTCCTCGCCGCATCCGCAGCTGGCACGGGGCACGACCGCCACGGGAAGCATCATCGACACCGGGTCTCCCGTGCGTTGACCGCTCAGACGCTCCACGAGCAGGTCCACGGCCGCCTCCCCCATGCGCAGCATCGGTTGACGCACGGTGGTCAGCGGCGGGCGGACCAGACGGCTGAGGGGAATCCCGTCGAAGCCGGTCACCACCACGTCGTCCGGAACCCTCAACCCCCGCCGTTCCAGCGCGTGCAGAGCGCCGACAGCCATCTGGTCATTGGCGAAGAGGAACGCCTGGGGCAGCTCACCGCCCCGTTCGCACAGCACGTCCGCGGCGCGCGCCCCTTCCGCCTGTGTCATCCACACCCGCAGAGCCGGCTCGTCATCCACCTCCACCCCCGCGGCATGGCAGGCCGCCAGGAACCCCCGGAAGCGGGCCTGCACATCCGGGGAGTCCTCGCCGGTGGCGATGTAGGCGAGACGGCGCAGGCCGTGGTCCTCGATGAGGTGGCGCGTCAGTTCCCGTTGGCCGTCGAAGTTGGCGACCTCGATGTGATCCAGGTGGTCCGCGCCGTCGACGTCCTCGCGCGGCCCGGCCAGCATCACCACCGGCTGACGCCGGGCGATGGCCTCCAGCTCCGCCGTTGCCACGGTGCGGGCGATCACCGCGAACCCGTCGACCCGCCCGGCCACCTTGGCCACCTCGGAGCCGCCCTGCAGCGATCCCGCGATCAGGAGCGCGTAGCCGTGGCGGCGTGCCGCCCGTTCCATGCCCCGGATGATCTCGTCCGAATAGAGCATCGCCGCGTCGTCGTCATCGGCCGCCGCCGCTTCCACGTCCGGGTCGGAGTAGTCGGGAAAGCACAGCCCCAGGACGCCGGTGGAGCGGCTGGCGAGCCCCCGCGCGCTACCGCTGGGCACATAGCCCAGGTCACGGGCCACGGCAAGGACGCGTTCCCGGGTCTCGGGCCGTACGGCCTCGGGGTTGCGGTAGACGCGGGACACCGTGGCGATGGAGACACCGGACCGTTCGGCCACGTCGTACACCGTGGGGGCAGGACCGGAAACGCTCATGGGACGGGACCCCCGTGCTTGTCGGAACGTGAACCGTAGACAATGTAAGCGCATTCAGAGTAGTTTCCGGAGGCCGGGGCCAGCAAGCGATGCCAGGGCTGTGTGCAGCCGGGCGGTCGACGGGGGCCGACACGGCCCGCTGGTCGTCCCGCCCTGCTCGGCCCGCCTGGGCGGGGACGACCGGCCAGAAGGTGCGCAAGACGCCTGCGCCGTCGAAGCGAGCTGCTACCTCCCGGTGAACCACGGTCAACAACGGTGCAGTCCTGCGCCCTCGGGCGCCGTGCCAGATCCGTGCCGGAACGCTGATCGGCGGGTCGGCGGTGAGCTGTTCTGGCACGGCCGCAGCATCCTGGCGTGCCTTGCGGACGGTCGCGTCGAGGCCGGCTGCAACTTCCTGCTGACGCTCGTCGGCGGAGTGCTGATGGATCAGCGCCGCCTGCTCGGAGGACTGCCCGGCACGGGTGGCGTCGGATCGGGTGGACAGGGTGTGTCCGATGTGCCGGAGATCGTGGAACCGGAAGCCCTCGGGCATACCGACGACTTCCCGAGCTCTGCACCACCTCCGTCCAAAGGTGCTGCGACGGAACGGTGCACTCTTCCCGCCGACGAAGAGCCGACCGTCAGGGCCCGACTCGGCGTAGCTCTCCAGGTGCCGGCGGAGCTCCCGGCGGAGGTGGGCGGGAAGAATCACGGTCCGGGTGCCCGCCTCGGACTTGGTGTCGCCCTGGACCCGCCGCCCGTTCATCCGCTCCGGCTCGCCCAGGCGAACGCGGACGCGGAGGTTGTCGAGGTCGACGTCCCGGCGGCGGAGGCCGGGCAGCTCCGTCCGGGAGACCGACAGGAGCACGAGCCCGCCGCCGCATCCGACCGAAGGATGTCCGGCGGAACGGAGCTCCCTTCTCACCCACGAACATCAGACCATCGGGTCCCTTCTCAGCGAACCAAGCGACGTGCCGCTTCACCTCCTTGTGGAGAAAGGCCGGAAGAACGACGGTCCGCACGCCGGCCTCGGACTTGGTCTCACCGAGCCGGCCGAGGACGCCCGGTTCGGTGTCATTCCGGGCCTAGGCCGTCGATGTCGAGGGCACCGACGCCATCGTGAACGCTGATCGACGTCTGCCTCACCACGAGGTGACCTGCAAAAAGTTCCCGACTCACGGCAACCCTGTGTGGGGCCTGTGGCGACAAGGGAGCGGATCCGGCCAGTTCCGGTGGCCGGGATCCGGATTTCCTCCGGTGAACAGCACGCAAGGAGAACCTCACCCCCATGGACAACCCCACGAACGGCGGGCGCCGCGGGCGTCACCGCCGCCGCTGGACCGCCACCGGTCTGCTGCTCGGCGTGCCCGCCGTCCTCGTGCCGTATCTCCTGTACGCGCAGGAGGACTCGCAGGCCGCGACGGTCGACGGCGATGCCTACTACCGGCTGGTCTCCGTGCGCAGCGGCAAGGCGCTGGACGTCAACGGCTTCTCCACCGCCGACGGCACCCGTATCCAGCAGTGGACCGACCAGAACACCGCCAACCAGCAGTGGAAGCTGAAGCCCACCGGGGGCGGCTACTACGAGCTGGTGAACCGCAACAGCGGCAAAGTGCTGGGCATAGCGGGCAGTTCGACCGCTCAGGCGGCCGCCGCCGAGCAGCAGACCGACAGCTCCTCCACCTCCCAGGAGTGGCGCATCGACGAGGTGAGCGGTGCCGACGCCGTCACCCTCACCTCCCGCAGGAGCGGCCAGGTGCTGGACGTCTCCGGGGGCTCCACGGCCGACGGCGCGACGGTCATCCAGTATCCAGGCCGGGGCACTGCCAACCAGCAGTGGAAGCTGGTGAAGACGGGCGGGACCCAGGCGTCCGGGACCGGCACCGCGCAGACCACGGCCGCGGCCGGACCGTACAGGTGGAAGAACGCCCAGGTGGTGGGCGGCGGTTACGTCACCGGGCTGGTGTTCAACCCGCGCGAGAAGGGCCTGCTGTACGCGCGCACCGACATGGGCGGCGCCTACCGCTGGGACACCGGGGCCGAGCAGTGGATCCCCCTGACCGACTGGATCGGCGAGAAGGACTGGAACCTGCTGGGCATCGACTCGGTGGCCACCGACCCCGTCGACCCCAAGCGGCTCTACCTCTCGGCGGGCACCTACACCAACGACTGGGCGGGCAACGGCGCGATCCTGCGCTCCACGGACCGGGGCCGCACCTTCAAGCGCACCGATCTGCCGTTCAAGGTGGGCGGCAACGAGGACGGCCGCGGGGCGGGTGAACGCCTCGTGATCGACCCCGCGGACAACCGCAACCTGTTGCTGGGCAGCCGCAAGAACGGCCTGTGGCGCAGCACCGATCACGGCGTGACATGGCGGCAGGTCTCGTCGTTCCCCGTCAAGGACGGGGCGGGCAGCGGCGGGGGCATCTCCTTCGTGACGTACGGCAAGGCCGGCAGTAGGACGATCTACGTCGGTGTCGGCGACAGGTCCACCTCCCTGTACCGCTCCACCGACGGCGGCAGCTCCTGGCAGGCCGTCTCCGGGCAGCCCACCGGCCAGATGCCGCAGCACGGCGTGCTCTCCGGTGACGGCTCGCTGTACCTGACGTACACCAACAACCTCGGACCCAACGGCGTGACGGGGGGCTCGGTGTGGAAGTACACGCCGGCCTCCGGGGCGTGGAAGAACGTCTCCCCGTCCCAGGGCTCTTACGGGTTCTCCGGTCTGGCCGTCGACCCGCGCAAGCCGTCCACGGTGATGGTCACCACCCTCGGCCGCTGGTGGCCCGAGGACGAGATCTACCGGAGCACCGACAGCGGCACGACCTGGAAGGCACTGGCCGACAAGTCGAAGCGCAGCGCCGCCGCGGCCCCGTACGTCGGCACCCACACCGGGCACTGGATGACCGCTCTGGCCATCGATCCCTTCAACTCCGGGCACGTGCTGTACGGCACCGGCAACGGCATCCTGCGCAGCAAGGACGCCAATGCCTCCGACAGCGGCGGTACCAGCCACTGGAGCATGGGCGCCCGAGGGCTGGAGGAGACCGCGCTGATCGACGCGATCGCCCCTCCCGGCGGCGCCACCGTCATCACCTCCATGGGCGACCAGGGCGGCTTCCGGCACGACGACCTGACCAAGGTGCCGTCCGGGCGGCTGAAGAACCCGATGATGACCAACAGCACCGACATCGACTTCGCCCAGTCCAAGCCCTCGATGATGGTCCGCGTCGGCCGGGGCGGCGCGCAGGACGGCGCCTACTCCACCGACGGCGGCAGCAGCTGGAACGGCTTCAAGGCAGAGCCGGTGGCCGGTGCCCAGGACGGCCATGTCGCGCTCGCGGCGGACGGCTCCGCCATCGTCTGGACCGAGGCCGGTCAGGCCCCGTACCGCTCGACCGACAACGGGGCGAGCTGGTCGAGGGTCGGCGGCCTGGGCAACGACGCCGTGGTCGTCGCCGACCGCTCCTCGGCCAGGACCTTCTACTCCCTGTCCGGCGGCACGCTCTACGCCAGCACCGACGGCGGCGCGACCTTCACCGCCCGCGCCGGCAACCTGCCCTCCGGCAAGCTCACGGCCGTCCCCGGAATCGCCGGGGACCTGTGGATCGCCGGCGGTGACAAGGGCCTGCTGCACTCCACCGACGGCGGCCGCACCTTCACCACGCTGAGGTCGGTGCAGTCCGCCTCCGCCCTCGGCTTCGGCAAGGCCAAGCCGGGCACCGGCTACCAGGCCCTCTACCTGATCGGCACCGTCAAGGACGTCACCGGAGTCTTCCGCTCCACCGACAAGGGCGCCACCTGGCTCCGCGTCAACGACAAGGACCACCAGTGGGGCGCCATCGGCGGCGTCGGCGTCATCACCGGCGACCCCGACACCTACGGCCGCGTCTACGTCGGCACCAACGGGCGCGGCCTCCAGTACGGCGACCCGTCCTGACCCCAACGCCCGAGCGGGGCCGCAGCCACAACGGCCTGCGGCCCCGCCACGGCTGAGGGACCGCGCTTCGTCCTGCACGAGCTCCTGGCACCGGCCTCTGTCCGAGGGCGAGAAGGAGGACAAGCCCGAGGGCAGCAGCGAACTCGGCGGCGCCGATCAGACGCACCAGCGGGGACGGGACATCGCTCACCCACGGCAGCTGGGGATGACGGAGACGCCGATCGAAGCGTCGATACCGACGTGGGCAGCCTGGATGCCGGTGCCGGCCAGTTCCCCGTGCAGGTTCTTCACCCAGTTGCGCAGTGCTGCTGCGGCGGCATTGACGTTGGCCACCCGCGGGTCCGGCCAGATCGAGCCGGCGCCGGTGGTGTAGAGCAGGGTGCCCGCTCCGGCCTCGCGCATGGCGGGAAGCACCGCCTGGGTGGCGGCGATGGCCCCGTACAGCCGGAAGTTCATCTCGGCCTCCACATGGGACGGCTCGGTCTCGGACGGAGCCGTCAAAACGGTGGAGCCGAAGGTTCCGACCGGGGAGTACTCCAGGACGTCGATGCGGCCGAAGGCGGTGGCGGCGTCCTGGAGCGCCTGGGTCAGAGCGTCGCGGTCGAGTACGTCCGCGGGGAACGCGCCGGCGGTGATGCCCTCGGCGGTGAGCTGGTCGACGAGGCCGTCGAGCCACCGGCCACGGCCCCGCGCCACCGCGCCGAAACGTCGACGTCGATCTCGATCTCCGCGCTGCACTTCTCCTTGGGTCAGTGGTCCCGGCGGTCAGGCCACTGCGTTCAACAGGTCGGCCAGCACGTCGGGCCGTTCCAGGGCGATGAAATGGCCTGCCTCGGGAACCTGGGTGAAGTCGGCGGCCGGAAGCAGCTGCTTGTTGGCCTCCCGGTCCGAGGGCCGGGACCAGTCCTTCTCCCCGTAGACGAGGTGGACGGGCGCCTTGACCTCGCGGTAGCGCGAGCGGGCGGCGATGAGGCTGGGCAGGGCCTGGTAGACGGCCCGGGCGACGGTCGGGTAGCCGGATCGGGCGCCCACCTGGAGGAGTTCGTCCACGTAGTCCTCGTGCAGCGCGGTCTTGTCGCCGAGGCCGCCCTGAAGGATCTTGCGGAGGGCCGGCCTGGGCTCCACCCCGGCGATCACCGGGCCCACCCCCGGGGCGAGAACACCGCTGACCACCACACGGGCGAGAAGGCTGGACCGGGCGATTCCGCCGCGGAAGTCGTACGTGTTCACCGCGACGACGCGCCGGACCCGCTCCGGCAGATCTGCGGCGGTGGTCAGGGCGAGCACCGCCCCCATCGACTCTCCTACCAACGTCACATCTTCAAGGTCGAGTTCGGTGAGCAGCCGTTCCACGCCCGCACGCATCGCCGGCTCGTCGTACGACGCACCGGGCACGATCTCGGAGTAACCCATCCCCGGCAGATCCAGGGCGTACACGGTGTACTGGTCCGAGATCAACGGGATGAGGGAGCGGAAGTGCTCGGCCTGCGTGCGCACGGTGTGCAGCAGGACCAGCGGAGCACCAGCGCCCGCCTTGAGGTAGCGCAGCGTTCCCTCGCGGCTGTGACGTCCTGCGCGAGGGGCGATCGTGTGGCTGGTGGTGCCGGGAATGTGCATCGTGGGACGTGAATCCTGGCTGGGCATTTCGCCGACTCCTTGTGTGTGAACTGCGCATACGTGCCTGGGGTGACCCCTCCACAAGCGCCTCGCCTGTCCACTGCTGGCGCCAGCGCAGAGGGCACTCGCGTCCTTCAGCGCGATCACGACTGCCCTCACGGCGAGAAACCGACCGGTTTTCAGCAGAGTAAACCGGCCGGTTTCCAAGCGCAAGCTTGTGCCGCTTGCCGCCTCCCACCCGTCCGGCTTCGGCGTTGCCGAGTCACCCGAAGGCCAAAGAGGACCCCTCGCTTGCACCGTGGAAACCGATCTGTTTTCCTAGGTGGAAACAGATCGGTTTCCGATCGATGGCCAGCCCATGACCAGCGACTAAGGGGAAAAGTGAGTACCACCTTCGACCGCGGGGCGCCCGCCTCCGGGACAACAGACTCGGGCCGCCGCGGCTCACACGCCGTGCGCTGGTGGGTGCTCGTCGTGCTGGGCGTGGCACAGCTCATGGTCACGCTCGATGCGACCGTGGTGAACATCGCGCTGCCCGAAGCGCAACATGACCTCGGCTTCAGCGACGGCAGCCGGCAGTGGGTCATCACGGGGTACGCCCTGGCGTTCGGCAGCCTGCTGCTGCTCGGGGGCCGGCTCGGTGACCTGTTCGGCCGGCGTACGACGTTCGTGACCGGCCTGATCGGTTTCGCGGTCGCCTCCGTCGTTGGTGGCGCGGCCGGCAGCTTCGAGATCCTCGTCGCGGCACGCGTGGCCCAGGGCCTCTTCGCCGCGCTGCTCGCGCCCGCGGCACTCTCACTGCTCAGCGTGACCTTCACCGACCCGGCGGAGAGGCCGAAGGCGTTCGGCATCTTCAGTGCGCTGTCCGGTGCGGGCGCCGCGGTCGGACTCCTGCTCGGCGGCATGCTCACCGAATGGGCGTCGTGGCGCTGGGTGATGTACGTCAACGTCATCTTCGCGGGCGTCGCGCTGGCCGGTGCGCTGCTGTTGCTGGCCAAGCCCGCGGTCACCGAGCGACCCAAGATCGACATTCCCGGCACCGTCGTGGTGAGCGCCGCGCTGTTCGGCATCGTCTACGGCTTCGCGCACGTCGAATCCACCAGTTGGACCGACCCGGTCGCCCTCGGCTCCATGATCAGCGGGGTGGTGCTGCTCGCGGTGTTCGCCTGGCTGGAACGCCGGGTCGCACATCCGCTGCTGCCGCTGCGAGTCGTACTGGACCGGACCCGAGGCGGCTCGTTCCTGGCCGTGTTCGTCCTGGGCATGGGGATGTTCTCGATCTTCCTGTTCCTGACCTACTACCTGGAGGCCAGCATCGGCTACTCGCCGATCGAGGCCGGTCTGTCCTTCCTGCCGATGGTCGCGGGCATCGTCGCCGCGTCGACCACAGTGCCTTCGCTGCTGCTGCCCAGGGTCGGCCCGAAGGTCGTGGTCAGCGCCGGCTTCCTGGTCTCCGCATCCGGTATGGCCCTGCTGACCCGGCTCACGCTGGACAGCGGCTACGTCGCCGACATCATGCCGGGCATGATCCTTTTGGGCCTCGGTATCGGTGCGGTGATGACCACCTCGTTCCAAGGTGCGACCGCAGGCGTGCACCACGAGGACGCGGGCGTCGCCTCGGCGCTGATCAACACCAGCCAGCAGGTGGGCGGCTCGATCAGCACGGCACTGCTGACCACCGTCGCCTCATCGGCCGCGACCGACTACCTGTCCTCACACAAGCCCAGCGCACTGACCATGGCCCAGGCCGGGGTCGAGAGCTACACGGCCACCCTGGCGTGGGGCGCCGGGATCTTCGTGGTCGGCGCGGCGCTCACGGCGTTCCTGATGCCGAATGCGGCTCTGGCGCCGTCGGAGGGCGAGCCTGTGATCGCCCACTGAGCCCGATGATGTGGGCTGAATTCCCGGGCCGGTGGACACGCCGGCCATCGGGGGTCCCACCCCCATCGAGGCGCCGCCCGGCTTCTACGCTTCCTCGCGGCGCCATCGTAAACCGATCGGTTTTTAACGGCCCGGGATCGAGTTAACCTCAGAATATGACCACCGAAGCAATCCCAAGCTCCCGAGAGCGACTGCTGGAGGCAGCGGCCACACTCACCTACCGAGACGGCGTCAACATCGGCGTCGACGCGCTGTGCAAGGCGGCGGGGGTGTCCAAGCGCTCCATGTACAAGCTGTTCGAGAGCAAAGGCGACCTGCTGGCGGCAAGCCTGGAGGAACGCGCCTCCGCCTATGTGACGGCGCTCCTCCCCGCGGCGGACGACGACCGTCCACCCCGCGAGCGGATCATGCACCTCTTCGAACAGGCGGAGGCGCAGGCGGGCACACCCGACTTCCAGGGCTGCCGGTACCTCGTCGTGCAGATCGAGCTCAAGGACCCTAGCCACCCCGCGAGCCGGGTGGCCCGTCGGGTCAAGGAGAACCTGACCGCCTTCTTCCGTGCCGAGGCCGAACAGGGCGGGGCGAGCGACCCGGACCTGCTGGCCCGTCAGCTGATCCTGGTCTTCGACGGCGCCAGCGCCCGTGCGGGAATCAAGGCCGACACTCAGGGCGGGCTCATCACTCCCACCGTGGCCGTCCTGCTCGATGCGGCGGGCATGCGCTGACGCATCGCGCGACACCCGGCCTCCGGCGACCGGCCCACGCCCGGGAGGAACTTGACCATCGGCCCGAAGGAGCGGCTCGCCGCACGGGGTTGCGTCCAGAAACCGATCGGTTTACGGTGGTGAAACCGATCGGTTTCTCGCTGTGCGGGAGAGCCGGTGACTCGAATCCCGAGGAGTACGGATGACTGCCGCGCGCAACGCCGAGGGGCAACCGACGGCCCCGCCTCCCAGGCTTCCGGCGAAGCTCGCCGCCCACCCCTCCGTACAGGCCGTACTCGCCCGGCGCAGGACCGGTGACGCGGGACGCCCGCCCGCGGTGATCGACGCGGCCTGGCTGCGCGAGCTGTGCCTGGCGGCCGGGGCGGACGATGTCGCCGCGGTCAGCCTGGACCACCCGGACCTGGCCGGTGAGCGCGAGCACGCGCAGTCCGCGCTGCCCGGCACCCGCACCCTGATCGCGATGGCGGTCCGGATGAACCGCGACAACTGCCGCTCCCCCGCCCGCAGCGTGGCCAACCAGGAGTTCCACCAGACCGACGAGCAGGCCAACCACGCCGCCCGCGGCGTTACCCAGGCGCTCCAGGACGCCGGTCACCGCGCGCTCAATCCCTCCGTCGGCTTCCCCCAGGAGATGGACCGCTTCCCCCACGAGCGGATCTGGGTGGTGGCGCACAAGACGGTCGCGGTGGCCGCCGGGCTCGGTGTGATGGGCCTGCACCGCAACGTCATCCACCCGAAGTTCGGCAGCTTCATCCTGTTGGTCACCGTCCTGGTGGACGCCGAGGTGAGTGAGTACGGGCAGGCCCTGGACTACAACCCGTGCATCGACTGCAAGTTGTGCGTCGCGGCCTGTCCGGTCGGCGCCATCGCCAAGGACGGCGCGTTCGACGCACTGGCCTGCACCACGCACAACTACCGCGAGTTCATGAGCGGGTTCACCGACTGGGCGCAGACCGTGGCCGACAGCGAGGACGCCGCCGACTACCGCTCCCGGGTCAGCGATTCCGAGAGCGCCTCCATGTGGCAGAGCCTGAGCTCTCCGCCCGGCTACAAGTCCGGCTACTGCCTCGCCGTCTGCCCCGCCGGCGAGGACGTCCTGGGCCCGTACCTGGACGACCGCAAGACGTTCATGGACACCGTGCTGCGCCCGCTCCAGGACAAGAAGGAAACCCTGTACGTCCTGCCGGGCTCCCAGGCACAGGAGTACGCCCGGCGCCGCTTCCCCCACAAGCCCGTCAAGGAAGTCACCGGCGGCTGGCAGCCCCCGGCGAGGCGCTCCGCGTCCACCGGCCGGGAGACACGTACGTCATGAGCGGCAGTCACCCTTTCACGCTTAACCTCACGGCATGAGCACCGAAGTGAAACTGAGCCCCAGGGAGCGCCTGCTGGAGGCGGCGGCCACGCTCACCTACCGAGACGGCGTCAGCATCGGCGTAGAGGCGCTGTGCAGGGCGGCAGGGGTGTCGAAGCGCTCCATGTACCAGCTGTTCGAGAGCAAGGACGAACTCCTGGCGGCGAGCCTGAAGGAGCGCGCCTCCGCCTACGCGGCCACTCTCCTGCCCGCGGCGGACGACGGCCGGTCACCCCGCGAGCGGATCTTGCACGTCTTCGAGCAGGTGGAATCGCAGGCAGGGGCGCCCGAGTTCCGGGGCTGTCGGTATCTGGCGGTGCAGGTCGAGCTCAAGGACCAGAGTCACCCGGCGAGCCGCGTGGCCCACCAGGTCAAGGCGAACCTGACGGCCTTCTTCCGCGCCGAGGCCGAGCAGGGCGGGGCGAGCGATCCCGATCTGCTGGCCCGTCAGCTCAGCCTGGTCTTCGACGGCGCGAGCGCCCGCGCGGGAATTCGGGCCGACAACCTGACCGGGCTCGTCGCACCCACGGTGACCACCCTGCTCGACGCGGCGGGCGTGCACTGACGCATCCCCGTTCGGACCCCCTCACCTCCCGGCGTTCGCGGGAAGCCCGATGGCCGTGAGCGTGTTGCCGAGCATGCCGCAGGCGAAGAAGCCTGCGGTCCTCTCGGCATCAGCGCCCAGCGACAGGTGCACGGTTTCCCAGATGCTCATCCAGCCGGCCCGGACGACTTCACCGATCAGGTCGTCGCCCTGCGCCTCGGCGGCCGCCACGGCGGCATATCCCTGCATCTGCATCAGGAGCGTTTCGGGGTACGTCGAGATCAGCTGCGCATAGGCGTCCGCCATCACCTGCCGGGCTCGCTCGCCTCCCTCCACCCCGTCGGCCGCCCGCTCGAAAGCCAGGCGAGTGTCCTCCGCGCTCCGCACCAGAGCGGCGACGAAGATCGCCTTCTTGTCCGGGAAAAGCCGGAAGAGATACGGCTGCGTGACGCCGACCCGCTCGGCGATCGCAGCTGTGGTGGTGCCGCGGTAGCCGGCGATCGCGAACTCGGCGATCGCCGCGCGAATGACGCTCTCGCGCCGCTCCCGCGCACTGACTCCGCCCATGACCCCACCCCTGCTTGAACTTGCACACAGAAACCGATCGGTTTACTGTAGCGGAAACCGATCGGTTTCGAGTGAACGCGGGAGTCCATGATGACGACAGATCGGCCGGTGGCACTCGTGACGGGTGCGTCATCCGGCATCGGGAAGGAAACCGCACTCGCCCTCGTCGCAGCGGGTTTCCACGTGGTCGGCACAGGCCGCGACACCTCACGCGTCACCCCGCTCGAGGGTGTGACGCTCCTCGACCTCGACGTGGTCAGCGACGCCTCGGTCACCGCCGCGGTCCAGGAGGTGAGCGAACGGTTCGGGCGGATCGACGTCCTGGTCAACAACGCCGGCGTCGGCTCGATGGGGGCGGCGGAGGAAACCTCCGTCGCACAGGCCCAGGCCGTCTTCGACACCAACGTCTTCGGGGTCATGCGCATGGTGAACGAGGTCCTGCCGCACATGCGCGCTCGGCGAGGGGGGCGCATCATCAATATCTCGTCCGTGCTCGGGTTCCTGCCCCAGCCCTACATGGCCGCCTACGCCGCCTCCAAGCACGCGATCGAGGGCTACACCGAGTCCCTGGACCACGAGGTCCGTGACCACGGTGTCCGGGCGCTCATCGTCGAACCCGCCTACACCAGGACCGGGTTCGAGGCCAACAGCGCGAAACCCGAGATCCCCCTGCACGTGTACGCGAAGCAGCGGCAGACCGTCGACCGCGTGATGGCGGAGGCTGTCAGGGGCGGCGACGCCCCCGCCATCGTCGCCAAGGCGATCGTCGCGGCAGCGACCGCCCCGAAGCCGAAGCCGCGCTACACCGCCGGCCCCCTGGCCGGACGCGCACGCGTACTGCGCCGCCTCGCTCCCGCCGCGGTCTTCGACAAGCAGATCCGCAAGATGAACCGGCTGGCCGGCTGAAGAACAACCTCACGGAAAGATCGAGGCTAGGGCTTGAGCACCGCCAGAACATCGTCGAGCGAAACGTCGGCGGGGTCACTCATATCGGACCCGTCGAACGTCTGCCAGATATAGGACGCCGTCCCGCTCTCCCGCAGCGGATGCAGGTCGGCCAATTCCGGATCGTCCCGGAAGCTGTTGAACGCCTCTTCGGACTCCCACTCAACGAGAAACAGAACCTGTCGTGGCGCGAGGTCACCGGCCACGTTGTCCCGGAAGCGGCCGAATGCCACCATGCGACCACCGTACTGCGGAGCCACTTCGGGCAAGCGGCTGAAATACGCCAGGTATTTCTCCACGTCGACCACGTCAAACATATTCAGGGCGTAAAACTTCTTCTTCGCTGAATTCACGCTCATCGCCAATACCCTCTCCGGTAGATTGTGGTTGATGGTGGGGCCCGGTCTACTTGGCGAGCTGGGGGTACAGCCCCGCCAGGTCACCGGCCAGGCCCGCCTTGACCTGCCGCGAGATGTCGTCGGCGAGGACCTCGTGGGCGCCGGTCTCGATGCCGTCGAGGGCGAGTGCGGCCACGTCACGGGGGTCGGACTTGGGGGCGTCGACGCCTGTCGTCAGGTCGGTGTCGACGTAGCCGACATGCAGTCCGGTGACGGCGATGCCGCGCGGCTGCAGCTCCAGGCGCAGGGAGTTGGTCTGCGACCACAGGGCGGCCTTGGAGGCGCTGTAGGAGCCGCCGAGCGCGATCCAGGAGAGCACGGAGTGCACGTTGAGGAGGTGGCCGCCGCCGTTGCGCTCGATGACCGGCACGAAGGCCCGGGCGACGAGGAGCGGGCCGTAGAAGTTGGTCTCGAACTCCCGGCGTATGTCGTCGACCGGGGTGTCGAGGAAGGACCCGCCCACCGAGGCGCCGGCGTTGTTGATCAGCACGGTGACGTCCCCCGCCTGCGCGACGGCCGCGGCCACCGAGGCCGGGTCGGTGACCTCCAGCGCCACCGGGACCGCGTCGGGGTGCGTCACGGTGCGCGGGTCGCGGGCGGTGGCGTAGACCTTGCCGGCGCCGCGCGCGTACAACTCCTCCACCAGCGCCTTGCCTATGCCGCGGCTGCCGCCGGTGACGAAGACGTTGGCGCCCTTCAGAGCGGTCATGACTACCTCCGGAGAATGGGAAACCGATCGGTTTCCAAAAGAGTAGACCGATCGGTTTCCCAGCGCAAGCTCAAGCGTCAGCCGATCCCCGCCGCGTCGGCAGGTGAATTCGGACCAGGGGCGACTCTGGAGGGTTCTTGCTTGCACGTTTCGCGTAGCGGAAGACCGTTCACGAGAGGCAGAGACGCTGGCCGGCGGGCGGCACGTGGGGATGCTCCTCGCGGACCCATAAGACCGGTGAACCACGGTCAGCTACGGTGCGATCGTGCGCTCCCGGCCTGCGGGTCGCGCTGCGCCTGCACGACGACGACTTCGCCACCGCGTTGTACCGCACGTTGCGCGCGGCCCACCCTCACGCCCTCACCCGCAGCCGTAGCGTGTCCACGCTCGCCGCGCCCGCCTTCGCCGGCGCCATGATGGGCCGCCAGATCCTGGGGGCGATCCCGGTCGAACGCCGCGTCCTGCTGTTCGCGGCCCTGAACGTCGCCGGACACCCCCAGTTGGAGGGGCGCACGGTCGCCGAGTCGTTCCGGGCCGGTGCCTGGCGCGTCCTGGCCCTGGACACCGCCGCCCCGGACGACCGGCTCCCCGACCTCGCCGCCAACCCGGCGCACGAGGACTCCGACCGGCCCGCCGGGCTCGTATGGGACATTCACCCGGGCTACGTCCTGCGTCCTCGTGACCGGGTGGTCCTGGCCGCCACCCGACAGGGTCTGGCCGAGCTCCTCGGCCGACAGCCGCACGGCACGGGTCCGGAGAGGACAGGACGGACGGACTGAGCCGACAGCGGCCCGGCATGCCGTCAATCAGTGGCCGCGTCGGCCCGGTATCCATGGATCAGCGCGAGCTTCTCCTCGAAACCGGCATCGCGACGACCGCCCGTGAAGACACCCGGGCCGATCCACCGGTCGGGCAGGACGCTATGGCCGTCGTGTTCATGGATCCCGCCCACAGCACGCATGTCAGTGCTCCTCCCCTCCCGGTTGCCGCCCCGCGGCGTGGCGGGCCCGGGAGTTCGCCGGCGAGTGGCGTGGGTCGGCGGCCCGGTCGATCGCCGTCTCGATCGCGGCGATCCGGTCGGCGAGCAGGCCGAGCGCGGCGACTGCCCGGGACAGGGGCGCGTCCTCGGGACCACCGAGGGCTTGAGAGCGGACGTGGGCCGCTTTCACCGCCGCCCACCTCGACGACTGTTCCGCCGTCAGCGTGCCGCGAAGTTCCGCCAGCTTGAGCAGGTTCGCCTCGGTACCGGTGGTCAGAGTCTGTGCCTCGGCCGTGTAGTGGTCGTCGATCAGCGCGGCGAGCTCGGTGTCGTTCATGACGGGCTGGATGCGCTGCACGATCTTGTTCATGTTGCGGTAGGAGCCCTGCAGTTGGAAGGGCGGTTCCGTGCGGGTCGCGTCCGACTGGGCCGCCGAAGCGATGTAGGCCGCGTTCACCGCCAGAACCGTCCGCCGGGCGGTGAGCAGGTGGCGCAGGACGGCCAGGATCCGCTCCAGCTCGGTGGGGGCGTACGGGTGGGTGAGGCGGTCGGCACGGGACGACCCGTCGCCTTCCGCCAGGCGGATGAGGAGGTCCAGGTCGGTGCGCTCGCGGCCGGCCATGGGAGCGAGCACCGGGTTCGAGGTCAGGGCGTTCTCGATGAAGCTGAGCGCGAAGGCGTCCTCCTTGCCCGTCAGGACGTCGCCGAGGTTCCACACGTCGGCTCGGTTGGCGAGCATGTCGGGCACGCGGAAGCGGCTGCCGGACTCGGTGTAGGGGTTGCCTGCCATGCATACGGCGAACCGCTTGCCGCGCAGATCGTAGGTGCGCGGCTCGCCGTCCCGCACACCTTCGATACGACGTGTGGCGTCGCACAGCGGGATGAACTTCTGCAGCAGCTCCGGGGAGGTGTGCTGGATGTCGTCCAGGTACAGGAGGGTGTTGTTGCCCGCCTCCAGCGCGAAGTTGATCTTCTCGATCTCCTGCCGGGCGGTGGCGTTCGGCGCCTCCGCCGGGTCGAGCGAGGTGACGGCGTGGCCCAGCGCCGGGCCGTTGACCTTCACCAGGACCATGCCGAGCCGGTCGGCGACGTACTCCATGAGGGTCGTCTTGCCGTAGCCGGGCGGCGAGATGAGCAGGAGCAGTCCGCCGGTGTCGGTGCGCCTGGACTCACCCGTGGTGCCGAGCTGCTTGGCGAGGCTGTCGCCGATGAGGGGGAGGTAGACCTCGTCGATGAGCCTGCTCCGTACGAAAGCGGACATCACGCGCGGCCGGTACTCGTCCAGGCGGATCCGCGTGCGCTCGGCGTTGACCAGGGCTGTCCGGTGGCGCTGGTACGCACGGTGGGCGGGGACGTCGTGCAGGCGGAAGTGCTTCGTACGGGCCAGGAGTTCGTCGATGCGCACGGTGAGCTTGCGGCCGGTGATGCGCGGGTGCGTGCCCAGCAGCTCCTCGACGGTCTCGGTCAGTGCCGCGTCGGACTCGTGCCGGACCAGATCCGGGCAGAGCTCGGCGGCCACCGCCTCGGCCAGGTCGCCGGGCGTGATGTCCAGGCCGGTGGAGGAGGCGTACGAGGACAGCCATGCCTCGACGAGCTGCTTGCGGGCGGCCGGCTCGACGAGTGCGGTGAGGTCGTCGTCGTAGGCGGATGTGCCCACGGTGCGGCGGAACTTGTCGAGCATCGTGCGTGTGCCGGCGCTGATGACGAAGCCGTCGGGTCCGGTGGTCAGCTCCTCGAACAGGTAGGCGGCTGAGCTGCCTGCGTCCTCGCCTCCGATCGCTTCCGCCAGTTCCGCCCGCAGGTCGGCGATGGCGGGCACGAGGCCGAAGGTGTCCCGCGCCCGGGCCAGCGACACCGCACGCCGCGTCCAGTTGTCGCGCGCCTCGGGCGTCGTCCCGTGCGCCCAGAACAGGTGGGCAGCGGCCCGGGCGACGGGCTCGTGGCGGAGCAGTCCCGCCTCGTCGTGCAGGCGCAGGAGCGCGGTGAGGATCGCCGTCGCGTCGTGGTCGTGGACGCCGCGCTCGTAACCCTCGTCGTACGCCGTCTCGGCTGCCTGCCGCACGAAGGCGGGCAGGTCGGCCTCCGCGAGGGCCTCGGGACCGTGTTCGTCCAGCAGGCGGGCGGCGAGATGCTCGGCGCGGTAGACCTCGGGCGACTCCGAGGGCAGGGGGCGGTCCCAGTACCGGCGGGTGGCGGTGAAGTCGGGGTCGGTGACCGGGGAGCGGTAGTCGGTGCCGGTCACCGCGAAGGCCAGGCCGTCGCCGTGCGGGACCAGGGTGAGATCGAGGGGCTGCGTGTTCACGGCGAAACGGTGGTGGCCCAGGCGAAGGGCGCGGCCGTCGTCGGAGTACAGGTCGGTGCGGTCGCGCAGGGCGCGAAGTGCCTCTTGCCGGGCTGCCTTGAGGCGGCCGTCCAGTTCCTCGGCCCGCACCTGGTCGCCGAGGTCCCGCAGTTCGTCGGCGATACGGCGGACCTTGGCCGGCATCGGGTCGGAGGAGAAGTAGGTGGTGACCGCGTCCGCGTCCGTCAGGGTCGCGGCCCGGCGGGCCACGGTGGTGAGGACGCGGGTCGCGGAGCCGGCCAGGCGTTCGGCGTGACGGGCGCGGGTGTCGGCGAGGGTCTGCTTGCGGGCGGAGAACGCTTCGTGGACCTCGTCGCGCCTGTCCGCGAGGGTGTCGAGGAAGTCGTCGAACTCGGCGAACCGGGATTCGAGGTTCTCCACCTGGACCAGGAGGCGGGAGAGCTGTTCGTCGCACGCGTCGGGGCTGTCGGCCGCGGCGAGGGCCCCGGCGACGGTCTGGCCCAGCAGCGCGAGCTCGGCGGCGAACCCGGCCCGGCTCTCCTGGTCGAGGAGGGAACGACGGCGGGTTTCGAGGATGGCGCGAGCCCGGTTGACTCCGCCGAGGACCTCGGCGACGCGCTCCAGTACGGACGTACGGACCGTGGCGTCACCGATGTCGAGCCCGGCGACCACCTCGGTCACCACGCTCATCCCTTCGGCCAGCTCGTCGAGGCGGGCCATCATGGGCCCGGTCTCCGCGACGGTGGCGATGGCCTCCGCATCCTCGATGAGCCGCTCGACGTCCACGTGGTGGCCGGCGAAGGCGTCCTCGCGTGCCAGGTGGGCGACGGCCCGCTGCCCGAACGCGACCAGATCGGCCTCGGTGTCGGAGGCGAGCTCGTCGATGCGGTCGCGGTCCGCGTACCGCGTCTCCTTGAGGGTCAGCAGGTGCCCCTGCGCCTGGCGGAGCTCCGTCAGCCCGGTCACCCACGCGGCGGCTCCACGCGGCGCCTCACCGCGTAGCCGTCGTACGACGGCGGCGATCCGTGCTGCGGCTTCGTCGAGCGCGTCGGTGGCCCGCCGGGTGAGGGTCTGCACGGTCTCGAACTCGGCCAGGACCTGCTCCGCCGTGGCCGTCAGCTGCGCCAACGGGGTCTGGAGATCACCGAGTTCGGGGTCGGCCAACCAGTGGTGGGTGTCCGCGACCCGGACGCAGGCGGCCACCAGCGCCCCGTACACCTCGCTGGTGGGAGTCGTCTCGGCGACGGCCCCGGTGATGGACAGGCAGTCGGAGATGCCCCGCACCAGGTCGGCGTTGCCGACGCGGGCCAGTGGGCCGGTGCCGACGGGCTGGGCGGCCGCGTGGGTGTCCGAGACGTACGGGGAGTTCCACAGCTGTGCGGGGTGAACGCGCCGTGGGTCGTCGCTCTCGGCACGCAGGACCACGAGCGCGCCGTCGCCGAGGAGTGCCCAGCCGTGACAGGACAGCGGGGCGGCCATCTCCTTGCGGATCGTGTTGTACGGCAGGAGCAGGCTGCGGCCCTCGGCGCTCGCGTGGAAGGCGTAGAGCACGTCCTCGCCGTTCGGGGAGCGGATCTCCCGCTCGAACTCCAGCTCCGCCGTGTCGATTTCGTACGTCTTGTGGGTCCCGGAGGCCAGGCAGTACCCGCCGGGGAAGACGATGCCCTGGTCGTCCGGCAGGCGGCGGCAGGCCCTGCCGATGTCGTCGAGGCGGACGACGGCCCTGGTGAGGGTGTTGTACACCAGGTGGCGGTCGGTGGCCTCCTTGTAGGGGCGCACGCGCAGCAGGATCAGGGCGCCCACGCGCGCGTGGGCGATGTCCGCGTCCGCGAGGGACTGGAGCGGCTCGTCGACCGGCTCGCTGTGAATGCCCTCAGCGGTCTCGGTGTCGTCCTCGGTCTTGACGGTGAGGGTGCCGCCGACCGTGGAGACGAACACCTCGCCATCGACGGAGACATGGGGATGGCGGCCGAGGACGTGGTCGTCGCGGGTGACCGGCGTCCACTCGACATCGTGGGAGGCCGGCAGGACGTGGTCACGGTCGCCGCGTGCGTCCAGGAACGTGGCCCGGCCGTCGCCGGACAGGGACCAGCGCAGGACGCGGATGTCGTCCGTCTTCTCCCCGGTCTGGAAGACGGCGAGCAGCTTGTCCTCGACGAGGCGCAGTCGCAGGAGACGGGCCTGGCGGTAGTAGCGGTGCAGCGCCGCGAACTCCCGGACGAAGGAGGGGTCGTCGAGCAGGCCGGGCACGGCGTCGTCCGGCAGCCGCCCGAGGGTGCGGTCGTGCAGGGCCAGGACCTCGCCCACGCCGGTGTCCGCCTCGCGGCCCGGGACGGCGTTGTAGCCGAAGAGCAGCACGTCCCCCACGGCGACGATGTCCCGGGGCACCACGGTGTCGTCGGTACGCAGCCGCTCCGTGCGGGCGAGTTCCAGCCGCATCGAGCCGAACTCCTCGCCCCGGCGGGCGTTGAGCGCCTCGGTGCGGCGGGCGAGCTCGGCGGCCTGCGTGGTGAGTCGGTCGCGCAGAACGTCGTACGTACCCGAGGCCAGTGGCTCGTACGTCCCGGTGTCCGATGGCTCGTACGCGCCGGTGTCCAGGCCGGTGGTCATGGATTCCCTCTCAGGAAGTCGAAGGAACACGGTCCGGAGCCGCCGTCCCCTGTGCGGCGGCTCCGGACCGGGGCGGGCGGGTCAGGCGTGGACGGCCTTGCCGTTGAGGGCGCTGAGCGGCTTGTCCGCGAGACCCAGCTCGCCGGCCTTGTCGAGCAGTTGCTGGAACTGCCCCGAGTCGGCCCCGCCGGTCCGCATCAGCTTCATCAGCAGCGCCGATACGGTCAGGTTCTGCACGTCGGCCGTGGAGACCGAGCCGAGGATGCGGCCCAGGTCGTCGGTGAAGCTGGAGGTGCCGTCGAGCCAGGGCGCGGCCAGCGCCTGCGCGGTCTCGGAGTGCTGGACGAAGCCGTCGATGCCCTTGCCCAGCGCGATCGAGGACACCAGCCGGTCGAAGAAGACTGACTCGCCGCCGACGATGTTGATGTCGGCGTTCTCCAGCCCGGTGGCGAGCACAGTGGCCTGCGCCTCGGCGACCTGACGCTGCACGTCCAGGCCCGCGAGCCGGATGTCCTTCTCGGCCTCCAGCCGCAGCCGGTACTCCTCGTGGCCACGGGACGCGTCGTCGAGGGCGGCCATCGCCGCCGCCTTCTCCGTCAGCCCGGCCGCCTCGGCCTTCAGCTTCTCGCCGATACCCTCGGCCTCGGCGAGGGCCCGCGCCTTGGTGCCCTCGGCCTCGGCCCTCATCCGGGCCTGCGTCGCCTCGGCTTCCGCGCGGCCGGCCTTCTCGATGACCTCGGCCTCCTTGTCGCGGACCTGGACCGCCGCGAGCCCTTCCGCAGCCGCCTCGGCCTGGACGCCCTCGGCGAGGCGGAGCTTGGCCCGTGCGTCGAGGTCGGCCGTCTTCAACCGGGCCTCGGCCAGGGTCAGTTCCTCGGCGGCACGGTGCGTGGCCGACTGCTCGGCGGCCTCGGCGGCCTTGATGTCCTTGACCAGCTTCTCCTGCGCCTCGGCTTCGGCGGCGATGATCACGGCCTGCCGCTGCCGCTCCGCCTCCTCCACGGCGCGCAGCTTCTTGATGGACTCCTCCTGCTCGGCGACCGTACGGTCCACCGCGACCCGCTCGCGGATGACCTCGGCGATGTCCCGCTTCTCCGCCTCGACCTCCTTCTCGGCGGCGATCCGGGTCAGCTGCGTCTCCCGCTCCCTCGCGATGACTTCGAGGAGACGGTCCTTCTCGATGCGCTCGTTCTCCACAGCGATGACCCGCTCGCGGTTCTTCGCGGCGACGGCGACCTCACGGGCCTGGTTCTCCCGCTGCACCCCGAGCTTCTCCTCGGTGGCCAGGAACGCGCCCTGGGCCCGCAGCCGCTCCTCCTCCACCACCCGCGCCGTCTCGGCCTCCTCCCGGGCCCGTACGGTCGCGATCTCCCGCCGCTGCTTGATCTCCGCGTCGGTCTGCCGACGCTCCAGCTCCAGGATGGCCTCCCGGGCATCCACGTTCTGCCGGGTGATCTCCTTCTCCTCGGTGCGCTGGGCCTCGTTGGTGCGTACGTGCTCGACGGCTGTCAGCTCGGTGATCTTGCGGATGCCCTGGGCGTCGAGAACGTTGGCCGGGTCGAGCTGGGTCAGCGGCGTCTGCTCCAGGTAGTCGATCGCCGCGTCCTCCAGGTGGTAGCCGTTCAGGTCGACGCCGATGACCTCGATGATCCGGTACCGCAGCTCGTCGCGCTTGGTGTACAGGTCGGTGAAGTCCAGCTGCTTGCCGACGGTCTTCAGCGCCTCGGAGAACTTCGCGTGGAACAGCTCCTGCAGCGTGTCCCGGTCACTGGCCCGTGCGGTACCGACCGCCTGGGCGACCTTGATGACGTCCTCGACGGTCTTGTTGACCTTCACGAAGAACGTGATCCGGATGTCGGCGCGTATGTTGTCCCGGCAGATCAGCCCGTCCTTGCCGGTCCGCGTGATCTCGATGGCCTTCACCGAGATGTCCATCACCTCGGCCTTGTGCAGCACCGGCAGCACGACCTGCCCGGTGAAGGTCACGTCGACCTTGCGCAGCTTGGAGACGATCAGCGCCTTGCCCTGCTCCACCTTGCGGAACAGCTGGGAGACGACGAGGACGGCGAGCGCGGCGACGACGACGAGCACGCCGACGCCCAGAGTGATGGCATTCATTGCATACGTCCTTAGGGCATAAGGAAGGTGAGGCGTAAGGGAGTTGAAACGTGAGGCAGGAGGGCGGGTCGCGGCCCGGTGGCGCCGTGCGTCAGGCCGCGTGGTCCATGAGATCCCGGCCTCGGCCCCTGTCCCTGTTCCTGTCCTCTGTCCGGAGTCGGTCGGACGGACTTGGTTCATCGGGGAAGGGACGGTGCAGGGGCCGTACGAACAGGCGGGTCATCCGCCATGCGGCAAGCAGCGCAAGGACCGGCACGACCATGCGCAGCAGTCCGATGGCGGGTCCCGGCGAGGTGAACACGACCAGGACGAGAGTCCCGCCCACACTCAGGGCCCAGGCCAGAAGGGTCAGCGAGGAGAGGGCGATCGCCACCGGCACGCCGCCCATGCCCCACGCACGAAGATCCAGGTCCGCATCGAAGCTGTGGGTGCTGGTGAGGCGCGCGGCAACCAGGATCCAGAAGCACAGCACCACGACGAGGGCGGCGGTCAGCAGGATCGTGGGCAGACCGGTGGCGACCGCCAGAAACGTCCGCATCAGCTGGTCCCCCTTTCCGGCCGCAGTGCTCGTCCGCCGTGTCTCGGTGACGCATCGCGTGCTCCGGGCTCCGGTGCCGGACACCTGCCGGTGTCCGGCACCGGAATCCCCCGCAGTGCTCCCCGCAGGTCATGGTGCACGGCACTCCCCCGCCCGCGCATTGCCGGGTCCCGGCAGCATTCATTAGTGTCTGCGTGCCGGTAAGCCGCTAAGAAACCGTCACCGGCGCGTCAAGAACCCGGGGGCGACGTGGTGGAACGGGAGATTCCCGAGCAGTATCTGGAGGGCTGTGCCCAGATTCTGGCCGAGGTCGCGGCCACGGGGCGGCGCCTCACCCGGGAGGAACTCACCTCCCGCCGGGACCTCGGTGAGCTGGCCGCGGACGCCGGCCACGGACTGCGCGCCCTCGTCAGCGCCCATCTGACCGCCGCACGCGCGGCGTGGCCGGCCACTCCCGGCACAGCCGACTCGGCCCTGGCCGCCCTGCACCAGGTCATAGACGCCTTCTCGGAGGGCTACGAACGCGCCCAACGCCACGCTGTTCGTCAGGAGGAGGCCGCGCGCCGGGAGTTCATCGACGACCTTCTCTACGGCCGTAGCGACCTGGGGCGCCTCGCCGAACGCGCCGAACGCTTCGGCCTGCGCCTCTCACACGCCCACGCCGTGGCCGTCGCCGAAGGTCCCACCGCCTACGACGAGGGCGCCCCGGTCCCCCGCCAGGTGGAACGCGCCCTCATCTCCCGCTTCGGCGACCGCAGCATCCTGCTCACCACCAAGGACGGCCGGCTCCTCTGCATCGCCTCCGGCCACCAGGACGAGGTTCTCGCGTTCTTCGCCAAGCAGGCCCACGCGGCCACGGAAGGCGGCCGCGTCGCCATCGGGCGAGCCCAGCCAGGCCCCGGCGGAGTCGTCCACTCGTACGAAGAGGCGCTGAACGCCTTGGAACTGGCCGAGCGCCTGGAACTGGAGGACCCGGTCCTCCACGCTGCGGACCTGCTCGTGTACCCCGTCCTGACCCGCGACCGGCAGGCCATGGCGGATCTCGTGGTGAGCAGCCTCGGTCCGCTGACGACGGCTCGCGGTGGCGCCGGGCCCCTGCTCGGCACTCTCACCGCCTACTTCGATTCGGGCTGCGTGGCCGCCGAGGCCGCCCGCCGTCTCTCGCTCAGCGTGCGCGCCCTGACCTACCGGCTGGAACGCATCCACAAGCTCACCGGCGCGAATCCGGCTGATCCGGCGCACCGCTACATGCTCCAGACCGCGGTGATCGGTGCCCGGCTGCTGGACTGGCCGGCAAAGGACCTCTGACGCACAGCAATGCCGGCTTGGGGCAGCCCGTCGCCTCTCCTGGCGGAGCTTCCCCCGTTGCGCCGGGCCGAATGTTCGTCTGCAACCAGGTCGTACGGCTGCGGAGGAGGCCGAGCCGCTCATGACCGCGGCAGTGGAATGCCGCACCCGGGACCGGCAGGAGTAACGTGAACAGCAGGGAGAGCCAGGATGCAGGACCCTCTCCGTCGGGTGGCCGCTCGGCCGACCCCCACACCGCGAGCCCTCGGCTCGGGCAACGCGAAAAGGCAGGTGAGCGCGATGCCGGACTCCCCTACCTCGCATCCCGAAGGGCTCCTGGCGGACGGCGTGCACGAGTCGTTGCGCCCCGGAACGGCTCTCCTGCGGCTCACCACCACCCACGACCGCCAGGGCATGCTCGACGGTGCGTGGTGGCCTCGTTCGAGGGACCCCGCCACCGAACTGCCTGGCCTGATCAGCGCACTGACCGAGCGCCTCGGACCGGTCACCCGGATCGGCCTGGACTCCGGGGCCTGGGACGAGATGCCGACGCGGATGACCGTCGACGACCGTGTCGTGCACATCGACGCCTTCTCCGTGGGCGACGACACCGCGCTCGTGACGCGAGGAGACCAGGACTACTTCTCCCTGCTGGTGATACCGCCGGACACGCCTCCCGACGCGGCGCGGGCCGCGATGGCCGAAGCAATCAGTGCGGACAACCCCAAGCAGGCCGTGCAGATCCTCATCGACACCAACGCGGGCCGAACCCGACGGTAAAACACCCATTCCCTAAACAAGAAGACCTGCGGAACTATTCCCGGCCCGCGATCGACCACGCCGTGCTACTGTCGAATCAGGTTGCAGTTGTGGTTGCCAAAAGGATTCATTTTCCGACGGGTTGATCATCACGGCGACACGAAGCCCGCATATGGCGAGCTTCGAGCACCGTTTCCGAAGGAGAAATGATATGGCCACCGGCACTGTGAAGTGGTTCAACGCCGAAAAGGGCTTCGGCTTCATCGCGCAGGACGGCGGCGGCGCCGACGTCTTCGCCCACTACTCGAACATCGCCAGCCAGGGCTTCCGTGAGCTCCAGGAAGGCCAGAAGGTGTCGTTCGACGTCGCTCAGGGCCAGAAGGGCCCGACCGCCGAGAACATCGTTCCGGCCTGACACCGGCTCTGACACATATTTCGCAGCTGGGGCCCGCACCTTGGGGTGCGGGCCCCAGCTCGCTGCTTTTCCAGGGGAATGAGCCCCTGCTGTCTTCGGCCCGTTCTCGCGATTCTCTGCGCTCTTCATCGTGCTGCGGGAATTCCTTGATACGCGCCTGCATCAAGGAAGGTTCCGCATGAACCGAGCACGTCCTTCACGCACCACCCGGCCCACCCGTACCTACGATCACTCCGAGGGCTCCGGCACAGGCCGCGCCGGCACCCGGCACCGGCACAAGCCCAAGGGCCGGGGTGACCGACCCGCCGCGCCCAGCGCCGACTTCACTCCGCCGCAGACGATCGAGCCCGCGCTGCCCGCCGTCGAGTCGTTCGCCGAACTCGCCATGCTGGCACCCCTGCTGGCCGCGCTCGGCCACGAAGGTGTGACCGTGCCCTTCCCGATCCAGTCGGCCACCCTGCCGAACTCCCTGGCCGGCCGTGACGTACTCGGCCGTGGACGTACCGGTTCCGGCAAAACCCTCGCCTTCGGCCTCCCGGTCCTGGCCCGTACGGCGGGCCGGCGCGCCGAACCGCGGCAACCGCTGGCCCTGGTCCTGGTACCCACCCGCGAACTCGCCCAGCAGGTCACCGACGCCCTCACCCCGTACGCCCGTGCCGTACGGCTGCGGCTGGCCACCGTGGTCGGCGGGATGTCGATCGGCAGGCAGGCGCATGCGCTGCGGAACGGGGCAGAGGTCGTCGTTGCGACGCCGGGGCGGCTCAAGGACCTCATCGACCGAGGCGACTGCCGGTTGCGCGACGTCTCCATCACCGTCCTGGACGAGGCGGACCAGATGACCGACATGGGGTTCATGCCCCAGGTCACCGCGCTGCTCGACCAGGTGCGGCCCGGCGGCCAGCGGATGCTCTTCTCCGCGACCCTCGACCGCAACGTCGACCTGCTCGTCCGCCGCTATCTGAGCGACCCGGTGGTCCACTCCGTCGACCCGTCGGCGGGTGCGGTCACCACGATGGAGCACCACGTCCTCCATGTGCACGAGGCGGACAAGCACCGCACGACCACCGAGATCGCGGCGCGGGACGGCCGGGTGATCATGTTCTTGGACACGAAGCACGCGGTGGACCGGCTGACCAAGCACCTCCTCGGCAGCGGCGTCCGCGCCGCCGCGCTGCACGGCGGCCGGTCCCAGCCACAGCGCACCCGGACTCTCGCTCAGTTCAAGAGCGGGCAGGTGACGGTGCTGGTGGCGACCAATGTCGCGGCGCGCGGCATCCACATCGACGACCTCGACCTGGTCGTCAACGTGGATCCGCCCGGCGATCACAAGGACTACCTGCACCGTGGCGGCCGTACGGCCCGTGCCGGCGCGTCCGGCAGCGTCGTCACCCTGGTGACGCCCGGCCAACGTCGCGGCATGACCCGGCTGATGGGCTCGGCCGGCATCAACCCGAAGATCACCGCGGTGCGTTCGGGCGAGGCGGAGCTGAGCCGCATCACGGGCGCCAAGGCCCCGTCCGGTGTCCCCGTCGTCATCCCCGCGCCGACCATGGAGCCGCTCCGCGGGGCCGCGGCCCGTGCGTCGGCCTCGGCCCGGAGCCGTCGAGGGCGCACCGCTCGGGGCCGGTCCGCAGGGCAGCGCCACGCCGCGTGACGTGCAGGCGATCCACCGTCGGCCCGGCGACCCGTCCGGAGCCGTCCCGACCAGAAGCCCGTACCACAGGAGGCAGCCATGACACCGGTCCGGACGCATCGAAACCCGACCGCTCCCGACCTCACGACCAGGGCCTGCGGCGGGGACACTACCGAGCTGCGGGTCGGTGACGACATGACCGTCGAGGTCGCCCTGTCCGTCATGGCCGGTGCCGATGTGGAGTATCTGCTCCTGTGCGACGGGGACGACGAGCGCACCGGCTCGGTCACCCTGGCCGAACTCGTCACGCACCGCGACAGCTCCGCCTACACGGACCGCGTCCGCCTGCGGGACGTCCTCGGCACACTGTGCCCGGCCGCCGGCTAGTTCTCCCTGTCCCTGTGATGCACCGGCGCTGCGTCAGCGCCGGGTGGGCGGGAGTGCGCCCCGCCACCCGGCGGGCATGTGTGCCTTCCCACGGGCCGCCGGCGGCACGGCACGCAACCCCGTAGCCGGTTCCCGTACCGGAACTCTGGTCGGGCGGGCGGGAATGCCACCCCGTTCAGCGGAGCACCAGCAGGCGGCGTGGGGCGAAACGGGACGCCCCGGCGTCCTCAGCCGGGAGGCAGCTCCAGCCCCAGGCCAGCAGTGCCCGGTAGGTGTCCATGTCACCGCGGTCGACCAGGGTGACGCCGAGTGCGCCGGTGTGTCCTCCCAACAGCCGCCTCTGCAGGCGCCGGGCGAGGTTCCACTCGCGGGTCAGGTTCTGGGTGCGCACCCGGCGCTCCACGAGGACGTCGGCGACCGCGAAGAGCTTGCCCGAGACAGCGGCACGGAACAGGATCTCCGGGAGATATCCGTCGAGGCCCTGCCACCAGGGGCCGGTGCCGCGTATGGGGAAGCCGTAGGCACATGCCGTGAGGACGGTGGCGCCCGAAGGGCGGACGGCCTCCGCGACGAGCAGCTCGAACCCGGGCCGCCGCATATGACCGGCGAGCCGCAGCATGAAGGCGTCGGACCCGGCCCGGTCCGACGGGTCGAGGAACCCCGGCTCGGCCGGCTCGCTCGACGAGGTGTGAGCGTACAACTCTCCGAGCTCCCAGATCCGGTCGTCGATCTGGCGCCGGGTCAAGGGCCGGACGAACTCGCCCCTGTCGGGTGACGGCCCCTGCCGGTGTCGCGGCGGACACGGTATCTCGGGAGGCGTCCCGGGAAGGGGGGTCGCTGGGCGGGCCGGCATGTGCGCAGTCATGAGGCGAACCCTGCCCCCGGGCCCGGACGGGTCCGACCCGGCATCGTCGTTCGCCGAGAACGGCACTCGGCACATGCGCCGGCGCACGAGAAGCCCTCGGCGCATACGAGGCTACGCCCGCCCCGGCGACCAGCGGGGGGGCACGCCCCGATGCGGTCGGGAAACCGTCGGGTGTCTGCCTCCTCAGATGACTGCAACTGTGCAGCACACCGGGCCTCGTCGTGCCATGCCCGGGAGCCCTGACATCTGTCAGGATCCCTCCTGCCTGCCTGTCTCCTAGCCTTTCGCGCAGGACGCCCGGCACGGGGCGGAACAGAAGGGCAGGACATGACGATCCTCTGGAAACGCGCACTCGTCACCGGAGCAGCGGGGATCGCTCTCGCCGGCGGAGTCGGTCTTGTGACCGCCTCACCCGCGGCGGCAGCGGAGCCCAACGTGCTGCAGTGCAGGGCCTGGGTCGCGGACAATCGCGCCTACGGCGAGTGCTTCAACCCCGGGACGCAGCTGCACGCGTTCTCCGTACACGCCATCTGCGGCTGGTCCCCGGACGCTTACTCGAATTGGTACTACGTGACGCCGGGCGGGACCACCACTGTCAGTATCGGCTGCGGCCCGTTGAGCACCGGCGTCGGCGGCGCGGCCATCGAGTACGGCGGCTGAGCGTCCCGGAACACCCAGATCCATCAAAAGCCCCCTAGACGGTCGATGAAGATCTTGGGTTCTGGCCCTGCCGCATGAGCGGCAGGGCCAGACTCGTCATGTGGTGAGTGGACGACGTAGATGGTGTGGCCCGAACGCAGAGGCGCGCTGAACACCGGCCAGAACAAGGGGTCACGGTGAAAAGCGGCCCCCAAGTGCCCCGAAGCGGCCATGAGGTGAGGGCTCGGTGGTCGATGCCGCTGGACGGGTGTAGTTCGGCAGCTGCCTCCGGTGCCCTGCGCCCGGAGTGGTGCGTGGCCGGATTACATGAGCCTGCGTCTCGGCACGGGGCGTGCCGGCGTCCTTCGCGGCCCCGGATCCGACGAATCAAGGAGCGCGATGGCAGAGCGCGATTCTCGCGACCGCACTGGCCGCAGCCCGCTACTTCGCGGGCTCGCCGCTGCCGTGCTCGCGGTCGGCATGCTGGTGGTCTCGGCGGGACCCGGATTCGGGACCGGCGCGGCCACTCTGCCGCCCGGCACACAGTTCACGCCGTTGACGGCGGCCGTGATGACCGAACCGACGCCGTTCGTCGCCACGGACGGCAGGACGCATCTCTCGTACGAACTGCTCACCACGAGCTCACTGCCCAGCAGCACACCCTTGCGGCTCGACCGTGTCGACGTCCAGGACGCCCGCACGCACCGCGTCGTCGGCTCGCTGAGCGGGCAGGCGTTGGCCGAGGCCGCCAATCCGGTGGGTGACCCCCTGCCGGGTGCGGACGGCTACACCCCGGCGCCCCCGGCGCCGACGCCGACCGTCATCCAGGGCTCCCAGCAGTGGGTCATCTGGCTCGACCTGGTCCTCGAGCGTGGTCGGGCGGTGCCCGCGGTCCTCGAACACCATCTCTCCGGCGCCGTCCTGAGCCCCTCCGGTCCCGCCGCCTTCGAGGAGACGGTGCAGGCCACCCCGACCTCCGACAGCGCGCCGTTGAATCTGAGCCCGCCTGTCCGGCCCGGTACCTGGTACTCCAGTGAGTCGTGCTGCGGCAACACCCACCACCGGCGCGGCCTCGCCCCGATCAACGGTCGCTTCTACGTGCCGCAGCGCTTCGCGATCGACTGGTACCGGGTCGGCGAGCGAGGGCAGACCTGGGAAGGCGACCCCACACGGCTCGACAGCTACCTGAGCTACCGTCAGCCGGTCGTGGCCGCGGCCGGCGGCAGAGTGGTGGAGGTCCAGGACGGACTCCCGGACCAATCGCCGCCCGTCACACCGCCCACCCCGCCGATCCAGGACACCGTCGGCAACCACGTCACCGTGGAAGTCGCGCCGGGCCGCTATCTGCTCTACGCCCATCTGAAGCCAGGCTCGCTCAAGGTCCGGGAGGGCGACCGCGTCGACTGCGGCCAGGTCCTCGGGCTGATCGGCAACAGCGGCAACTCCACCACGCCGCACCTGCACTTCCAGGTGATGACCACGGCCGAGTTCTTCCCGACCGACAGCCCGCCGTTCACCTTCCGGCAGTTCCGCGTCCTCGGACAGGTCGAACCCCGGCTCTGGGACGACAACCTGGGCCTGCAGCCGACCGGCGTCCTGCCGATCACGCGCTCGCCGTACGCGGGCCCTCACCGTGCGCGGTATCCGCTGGACCGCGAGGTGCTGGAGTTCTGAGGGGACTCCGGTCGTGCGCCGAAGTACTCGACGTACTCGACCAAGCGCTTGGGGCGGCGGCCGTACTCCTTGACTCCTGAGAGTTCGGCCGCCGCCCCTTCCCCGCCGTGCGACCGGGTGTTACTGGATGGTCCAGCCGACGCTGCCGACACCCGTGCTGTACCAGGCGCAGGTGGCGGAGGACTGGCCGTACTGGCCCGGGTTCAGGGTCACCCAGTCACCGGAGACGTCGGGGGCCCGGCCGCAGACGACCTCGGCGCGGAACCGGATGGTGCGGTCGCTGTTGTTCGTGCAGCTGGCGATGCCCCGGTCCGTGTCGACACCGTGGACCGCGCCACGGCAGTCGACCGAGCCGGCGGCGGACGCCGGGGCGGCCGCGGCGCCGAGGGACAGGGCCACCGCCGAGACGGTGGTGGCGAGACCTGCGGCGAACATCTTCTTACTGCGGATCATTCTTGTGCCCCCGAGAGGTTGCGGTTTGCATCTGCTGACCTCAGTGAACGGCAGGGGGGCGGACCTGGGTACCTGACATCTGTCAGGGTGCGCGGCGCGGAGTCTGTCGTCGTCCTAGCGGCCCCGCCGTACGGCAGCCTCGGTCTTCTCGACCCAGCCGAGGTACCAGTCACGGCCAGTCCCGCAACAGGACGACCAACGCCCACCAGATGGCGATGGCCGCGGTGTACTACCAGCCCCTCAACTTCCTCTTCTGGTACGACAAGCCGTCCAAGTACTCCAACCCGGCGAACTGGCCGGGCCTGCCCTGGTTCAACGCCGTCCCCACGACCTGGGACGAGAGCCACACCCTGGCCGGGGCGATCGGCGAGTACGTGGCGGTCGCCCGCCGCGCAGGCGACACCTGGTACGTCGGCGCCATGACGAACGAGACACCCCGGAACCTGTCGATCCCCCTGTCCTTCCTCGGCGCCGGGACCTACACGGCGACCGTCTACTCCGACGGCACACCGGGCACCGACCCGTTCCGCACCCCGGTCGTGGTCGGCACCCGGACCGTCACCTCGGAGACCACGCTGGACGTGGCGATGGCGCCGGCGGGCGGCCAGGCGATCATCCTGAAGCCGAGCTGATGTTGAGGACCGTTGTCGCATCCGCCTTGTAGCGCGCGATCTCCTCGTCCGTGAACTCGCGGGGCTCCGGGAAGCCGAGGCCGACCACCGCGGCGATCCTGGTGGGGTCGTCCGGGGCGAAGACGGGGACAGTGACCGAACCCTTGGAACCGGAGAGACGGGCCGGGGGGGGCGAGTCGAACGGCGGGGAGAGCCTTCGCGTCCGGGAACGGGCCGTCGAATTCAGGGAGGAGAAGGATGCCGGCCCCGAGGCAGAGGCCCTCGTCGATCGCCGTATCCGGCAACCGCCTCGCGGCCATGAAGCCCGTTCCGATCCCCCGGATCTCGGTCGGCCGGGAACAACGTCAGTACCACCATCGGCGGGGCACCCGTCTCCAGGCCGATGACCGCGAGGATCGCGGTGCACAGCCACTGCGGAGCGGAAGGACCGGCCCCGGGCCCGCGATCCGGCCGTCGACTTCAGCGAGAAGATCCAGCTGCCGCTCGACAGGTCGAAGGACGTGATGCCGGGCCCCTCGAAGGCGAGGCCCTGCGCTCGGCGTTGGCGCTGGACGGCGTCCGGCATGACGTGGAGGTCTGGTCGCTCGTCGCCGACGGGTGACGGGTGACGGCGGGGTCGCAGGCACCTTTACGGCGACTCCGCGCCCTCCCGGCCCGCGCCATGCCGTTCGCCGCCGTCGACGAGGCCCTGTCGCCGGGCGTCGTCGTCGGCCAGCAGTCCCAGCAGTTGCGCCACGGCCAGCCCCGACTCCGCCGGGTGACGCAGGGTGGTTCCCGATCGGATGCGGTAGGTGTTCGATCTGCCTTCGCGGGTGTGGGTGAGATATCCGCCGGCTTCCAGATCGGAAATGATCTTCCCCACCGCGCGTTCGGTCAGCCGGCAGTGAGCGGCGATGTCTCGGATGCGGGTCGTGTGGTCGTCGGCGATCGCCGCCAGGACCCGGGCATGGTTGGTGAGAAAGGTCCACCCGGTATGCGGCTCAGGCACTTCTCCCATCCCTTCAGCATAGGACCACTTGTTCGCGTATTGGAAAGACCGAAATCTATTTCCGGTATCGCTTGACGGGTTTGACATGAGGGCGCAACCTGAGGGAGGGGAGCAGCCCGACAAGCCCGGCACAGGCGGCCTCAACCAGGGAGCACGGGTGAACCACGAGGAGCAGAAGGACCTCCGTGACGAGGTCGACCAGCTGCGCCGGGCCATGGAGACGCGTCCCGCCATCGACCAGGCCAGAGGCATTCTGATGGCGTCCTTCGGGCTCAGCCCCGAGGACGCCTGGACCGTGCTGGTCAGCGTCTCCCAGAACACGAACACCAAGCTCCACAGCCTCGCCGACGAACTCGTGACGACGGTCCAGGGCGGCGCGCTCTCCGAGACGATGCGGCAGCAGGTGTCCGCGGCACTGACGGGACTTGAGGCGGCCACGGAGTCGTCGTCGGAAACGGCTCCCTGAGCCGGCGGGTCGCACGACGCCGACCGCAACAGCGGCTTGGTCGGGATGGTCATCTCGGTCCGCGGCACCGTCAAGACCGTCTGAATCCGACCGGTCAAGCTGATTCAGCCGTCGCCTTCAGGTCCCGCAGCCACGCCTCAAGACCCGCCCCGAGTGCCTCGGTCGCCGTAGGGACGTCCGCCTCCACCTGGGCGCCCGTCCAGGTCTCCTCGGTGTGGACGTGGACGCCGCCCTTGACCTTCCTGAAGGTCCACAGGTGGACCCCCTCGTCGATGCTCAGGCCCTCGCCGACGGCCGGTCCGCTCCACAGGAGGCAGTTGTGGGGGCGGAGTTGCTGGACGGTCGAGGTGATGGTGAGTGTGGTGGCGGGGGTTGTCGGGGTGGCCGGTGCCGGGGTCGTCCAGCGGAACTGCGAACCCGCTTTCAGACGGCCGGGGTCTAGGCGTTCGGCGGAGGTGACCGGGGGCTGCCAGGCCGGCCAGCGTTCGACGTCGGTCTGGAGCTTCCAGATGGTGCTCAGGGGTGCCTTGATGACGATGTCCGACTCGTAACGGATCAAGGCGTGCTTGTCGACGCCCTGCCCGCCGCACCGCGACGTACCGGTGCCGGTGGCGGGTGCCGCCTGGGCGGTCGGGACGGTGCCGGCGAGGGTGGCGGTGACGGCGATCGCGAGCGCGACCGCGGTCTTTCCCGCGCCGTGCGACTTCGAAGTGCCGGTGCTGAACATGGTGTTCCTCTCGTGTCGTTGCGGTGGTCGGTTCAGTCGGGTGGCGCTACGGCGTCAGTACGACCTTTCCGGCGACGGTCCCCGACTCGGCCAGCCGTACGGCTTCGGCGACGCGGGCGAGCGGCAGTCGCGCGGCGATCCGGGCGCTGACCTCGCCGCGCTGGAGGGCGGTGAAGACCTGGGTGAGGTCGGTGCGCAGGCGGGCGCGGAAGCGGTTCCTGGCCAGGGCCCGGCCGGCCCAGACGTTGAAGAAGTAGGCGTGGCGGCGGTTGGGCAGGGTGTTCCACAGCCACACGCGGGCCAGCAGCTTGAGGACGGGCCACTGCTTGGAGCCCTCGTCGTCCCGGGTCGAGGCGCTGCCGTACGAGACGAGGGTGCCGCCGGGGGCGAGGAGGCTCCAGGAGTCGACGATGCCGCGCCCGCCGACGTGGTCGAAGACGGCGTCCACCCCGCGCGGGGCGAGTTCGCGGATGCGGGCGGCGACATCGGCGGTGCGGTAGTCGACGGGCACCACTCCCTGGTCCCGCAGAGCGTCGTGGTGGCGCTCGGACGCCGTACCGATCACCCGCGCGCCCGCGGCCAGAGCGAGCTGGACCAGGACGGATCCGACGCCGCCGTTCGCGCCGTGCACGACGACGGTGTGCCCCGCGCGGACGCGGGCCTTGCGGTGCAGCATCTGCCAGGCGGTGATGCCGTTGACGACGAGGGTCTCCGCCTCCGCCGCGCCGATCCCGTCCGGCACCGGCACCACGTCCGCCGCGTCGACGAGCACATGGCTGGCCCAGCCGCCGACCTTGAGCAGCGCGGCGACCCGGGTGCCGGCCAGGCCGGGGTCGACGCCCTCGCCGGTCGCCAGCACCGTGCCGACGAGGTCGTAGCCGGGGACGAAGGGGAAGGGCGGCTGGTCGTAGTAGCGGCCGCGGCGCATCTGCTGCTCGGCGAAGGAGACGCCGGTCGCCTCCATCCGGATCACGACCTGGCCCGGGCCGGCGGTGGGGACGGTCCCGTGCCGGATCTCGAACCCCTCGGGCGCGACCTTGCCCGGCAGTACGACCTCGACGAGTCCTTCGGTGTTCATGGCGACCTCCATGGAGCAGGCGAGCGGTTCGTTATCCCGCTTCGCGTTCGTTAGAAGTTATAACTCGACGAATCCGGGAGTGTCAATAACTTCAGTGATAACCTCTAACCATGGTGAATCAGGAAGCAAAGACCCCGCGCGAGCGCTACCGCGCCCAGGTGCGTACGGAGATCAAGCAGCGCGCGTGGGAGCAGATCGCCACGGCGGGCGCGTCCGCGCTGTCCCTCAACGCGATCGCCAAGCAGATGGGCATGAGCGGACCGGCGCTGTACCGGTACTACGGCGGTCGCGACGAGCTAATCACCGAGCTGGTCAGGGAGGCGTACCGAAGCCTCGCCGACACCTTCCGCGCGGCCTCGCAGGAAGGTGCCGACGTGGCCGGGCTGGCGCACACCCTGCGGGAATGGGCCCTGCGGGACCCGCAGCGCTACTTCCTGATCTACGGCACACCCGTCCCCGGCTACCACGCGCCCGACGACACCACCGCGATCTCCTCCGAGATCATGGCGATGATCCTGGACGCCTGTGCCGCACTGCCGGCCGACGGCCCGGAGACACGGTTCGAGGCGCACCTCGCCGGCCACCGGGACTGGGCGGCCGGCCACCCCGCCCCGCCCGCCGTCCTCCACCGCGCCCTGACCTTCTGGACCCGGCTGCACGGCGTCCTGTCCCTGGAACTCGCGGGCCAGTTCACCGGCATGGGATTCGACCCCGCGCTGCTCTACGCCGCCGAACTGGCCGACCTGACGGGCGCGTCGACGAACTGACCCCGCCTCGCCCATGCCCGCCTCCGCCTCCGGCTCCGAGAAGGCAGGCCCTAGTCTGATCCCCGTGAGGCAGGCCGGCGCTGGGGAGGATGATCGGCGATGACGCCCCTGAGCACCGGGGACCCGGAGTCCATAGGCGGGTACACCCTTCTCGGCCGGCTCGGGGCGGGCGGCATGGGGGTCGTCTATCTGGGGGTCTCCGCCTCGGGACGGCAGGTCGCGGTCAAGGTCGTCCACGGGTCGTATGCGCAGGAAGAGGAGTTCCGTACCCGCTTCCGGCAGGAGATCGCGGCGGCGCGCAGGGTGAGCGGCGCCTTCACCGCGCCGGTCGTGGACGCCGACCCGGACGCCGGGCAGCCGTGGATGGCGACGCTCTATGTGCCGGGGCCCACGCTCGCCGAAGTCGTCGAGAAGGACGGCCCGTTGAGCCTGCGGGAGCTGCGCGCGCTGGGGCTGGGGCTGACCGAGGCGCTGCGCGACATCCACCGGGCGGGCCTGGTGCACCGGGACCTCAAGCCGGGCAACGTCCTGATGACGGAGGACGGGCCGCGCGTCATCGACTTCGGCATCTCGCGCGCCGCCGACCACCAGAGCCTCACCATGACCGGGCGCATCATCGGCACTCCGCCCTTCATGTCGCCGGAACAGCTCGCCTCTCCGCGTGAGGTGACCCCGGCCTCGGACGTGTTCTCGCTGGGGTCGCTGCTGGTGTTCGCGGCGGTCGGCACGGGGCCGTTCGACGCCGACAGCCCCTATATGACGGGTTATCAGGTCCTGCACGAGGCCCCGGACCTCGACGGCGTACCCGAGACGCTCCTCGGCCTCGTCGGGCGCTGCCTGGACAAGGACCCCACCGCGCGGCCGGAGTTGACGGACATGCACGGCGCGCTCCGGGCCCTGCCGGAATCCGACGCGACCGCGCCTCCGAGGACCAGGGAGCCCGCGAAACCCCGGCCCCGTCCCGCCCCTTGGGGTACGGCCACCGCCGCCGCGGACGCCGTGACCGCCACCGGCAGGCGACGCCGGACCCGGATGCTGCTCACCGGCCTCGCCACGGCGCTGGCCGTGACGGGGCTGTTCGTCGGGGTGGGTGTCTTCATGTCGGGCGGGGACACGACGACCACCACCGCCGCCGACGCCACCGCCCGTACCGCGTCGCTGCCCGCCGGCTGGCGGCCGTGGACCGAGCCCCTGCGCCACGACGTGACGGGCGTCCCCCTCGACTACCAGGAACCCGGATGCGTGGCGGACACGGACACCGCCCTGTACTGCGGCGGCACCGGCTTCACCGCCGCCAGGATCGACCCCGCCACCGGCCGCACCCTGTGGCGGACCGGCACCCGCCCTCAGGGCGTGCAGCCGATCGGCGTCCGCGACGGGCTCGTCTATGTGTACGAGGATCCGGACGACGCGACCCGACGCCTCGTGGCCCTCGACGCCGACACCGGGGACCGGCGCTGGCAGCGCGACATCAGCAAGTCCGAGGCCGCGATCCCGTACGACGGCGGACTGCTGACCCTCTCCCCCGACGCCTCCCAGTTCATCGCCTACGGGTCCTCCGGCAAGGAACTGTGGCAGGCCCCCTCACTGGACGAGTACTGCGCCCCGTCGGTGCTGGGCGGCACCCCCTACGCCCTGTGCACGGCCGCCCGCGAGCCCGGCCAGGCCCCCGTCGCCCTGATGAAGCTCCGCCCCGGCAGCCTGACCGAGATCGCCGTACTCCCCAAGAAGACGCTCGCCCTCGGCGCGGTCGACGGGCAGCCCCTGTTCCTCGCGCCCCAGACGGCGAAGGACGTGTACGAAGCCGGATACGAACGGCCGTACAGCGCCCTGCTGCGCGTGGACCCGGACACCGGGCGGACCAGCGGGCTCCCGCTGGCCCGTCCGCTGACCGGCGCGGCCACCCTCGTGGACGGCGTCGTCTACTTCGCCCGTTCCGACGGGACGGTCACCGCGGTGTCGGCGGACAGCGGCAAGCGGCTCTGGCAGAAGGCGACGGACATGGAGAGCCTGTCCGCGCCCGCGGTCTCGGCGACGTACAAGCGCGTCTACTTCTCCAACCGCTTCGGCCGCCTGCTGGCCCTGGACAGCCGCAAGGGAACCGAGATCTGGCGCACCCCCGCCCTCGACGACCCCGGCGACAAGGCACAGGGCTCCCCGCCGCGCGTGCTGCTCGTCAAGGACGCGATCGTGGCGATCGCGGGCGACACGGCCTTCTCGCGGGGGCCGGACGGGACCGACTGACCGGTCGGGTGCCCGCATGCAGGGTGACGCGGTCGGGTCAGGACAGCGCGTCCGCCAGTGAGGCGCCCGCCGCCGCGAAGATGACCGCCATCATGGCCAGCCGGGTGCGTCCGCGCCGCGCCAACTCCACGCCGAGCCCCGCGGAGGCGAAGCTCAAGCCGTACACCACGGTCCCCGCACCCGCCTGCGCATCGCTGGTGAGCTGCCCGACGGCCACTGTGAGGCAGACCAGCGCCACCACCGCCCCGGCGGCCATGAGCCCACCACGGGCGCTCCGCGCCTGCCGGGACCGCTGTCTCGCGAAACCGGGATCGGATTGCCGCTGGAAACTCGCCCTGATCTCGTCCACGCCGGGTGGGGTCGGTGCCTCCTCGCCGCCTCGCGTCTGCGTCCGTACCTGTTCCGCACCGTGTTCCCGGCCCTGCGTCGTCATGGGGAGGGAGCGTAGGTCAATTCGATAGGCTCACGCACCATGTTGCCTTCGCACACGCCCTCCCCCGCGCCCGATGCCACCGTCATACGGACCGGGCGCCGCGGTGCCATGACCGGGCTCCCCTGCTCCGTCCTGCTCATGGCGCTGGGCGCGGTCGGCGTCATCGGCGGCGTCGTGATTGCCACCGGGAACCAGAAGGGAACGTCCGGCCCGGCCGGGTACGTGGGCCTCGCCTTCATGCTGCTGCTCGGTGTGGTCGGGGTGTTCCTCTTCCTCGCCAACTGGGCGAACCGCCGCGCCCGGATCCTGGTCGACGCCACCGGCCTGTGGGTCGAGAA
>NZ_BNBM01000019.1 GCF_014655715.1 Streptomyces lanatus
CACACCGCACTCGGCGGCCACCCACCGATCAGCCGCGTGAACAACCCTGCGGGTCAATACAGCTAGGGCCCTCACCGGTGTCGATCACCTGGACGGACGCCTCCTGCAGCCGTTCGACGTAGGCCAGGAGGCTGTCGTTCAGGCGTGCCCGGTCGAGGTGGAGGTCGCGGCGCCAGCTCTCGGCGACCCGGCCGCCGAGGTCCGCCTCGATGAGCACCGCCCGGCCGTCGGCGCCGGCGTTCCGTGAGGCATTGGTCCGCAGCACGTTCGTCACCTGGGCGAGGGCGCCGAACTGGTTCGACTCGATCCAGAGGCCACCGCCGAGCAGCTCGTCGGAGGCCGCCCTCGCCTCCTTCCTGAGGGCGTCGGCGTCCGCGAAGAACCGCTCGGCGTCCACGCCGCGGCCGTTCTCCAGGTCGGTGAGGGCGCGGCTCAGGAACTGGTGCCACTCCCTGATCGCCGTACGGGCCCGCGCGATCCGCTGCAGCTGGACCTGGGTCGCCTCACGGTCCGCGCGGGCCCGTTCCTGCCGGGCGATCTGTCGCTGATGTGCCAGCGGGCCGAGGAACATGGCGAGGGCCGAGATCAGCGCCCCTATGACACCGCCGAGCAGCCCGGCGACCGTGTTCGACATGGCCCAAGTCTGGCCGATGAACGGCGAGTTCGGGGAGTTCCGGGAGCTTCGGGAGTGCTAACCCTCGATCCGCCGAAAGCTCAGGGACTCGCCCAGCGCCCCCGACCGCCACAGGTCGTTGCAGCCCTCGGCCATCGCCTCCAGCCCTTCCACGATCTGCCCCCAGACGATGCCGGGCACCCAGCCCACGTCGCCGTTGAGCAGCAGGTTGTTCCGCTCGTAGAACAGGGCCAGGTCGACCACGGTCGTGCCGGGGCGGACCTCGCGGTCGTAGCCGTAGGACTTGGTGCCGAGTTCCGTACCGGCGAAGGCGAAATAGCACAGATCACCCGGAATCGGGGTGATGGTCGGGTTCTCCAGGGGTGGCTCGGATGTCGCGAACGGTGGGAACAGGGCGTAGATCTCGTTGCGGGCGTATTTGGCGTGGTAGACATCGCCGGCCAGCGGGAGGGCGTCCCACACGGCCGCGCAGGTGACGGGGGCGCGGTCGTCCAGCAGTTTTGCCCTGCAGGTGATTCCACGCTTGACCAGCGAGACTTCGATGAAGCGATCCGTCATGACCCCATCGTCCTCCTGCGGTCAAGACCGTCCGCCCTCTGCGTCGACCAGCACAACGGAAGTAGCACGATTGAGGCAAGGGCGTGAATTGATCCGCATGACTGTACGTTCTTCGGGTAGCCGCGCGCCCATGGCTCGACCACACGCAAACCGATCAGGAACCGATAACGGAAACCACAGAGGACTCAGCCGCCGCTCACTGCTCGCAGGGGCGGCGTCATTGGGTGCTGCTGGGGCTCTCGGGGTGGCTGGTTGCAGCCGTGTCCCCGAGGAAGGGAAGGTGCTGGGAGGCAGCCTGCTGGACACGCTCCGAGACCGGGGCGTGGCGAAAATCGGCATCGCGAGCGAGCCACCGTTCGGATACGTCGGAGACGACGGGAAGGCCACCGGCGAGGCTCCCGCGATCGCCGAGGTGATCTTCAAAAGGCTCGGTATCGACGAGATCAAGCCAGTGCCCGTGGACTTCGGCGCGCTCATCCCCGGGCTGAAGGCGCAGCAGTTCGACGTGGTGTCGGCCGGCATGTACATCAACCCCACCAGGTGCGAACAGGTCCTCTTCTCCGACCCGGACTACCTGATGCTGGACGCCTTCATCGTCAAGAAGGGCAACCCGCACGGGATCAAGACGTACGAGGACATCAAGAAGAAGGGGCTCAAGCTCGCCTCCGGCAAGGCCTACGCCGAGATCGACTACGCCAAGGCCGCGGGCATCACGGACGTCCTGGTGCTCCCGGACCAGGTGGCCGGTCTCGACGCGGTGTCCCAGGGGCGTGTCGACGCCTTCGCGGGCACCAATGTCACGGTCAAGTCGGCGGTGGAGGGTTCCAACCGCGCCTCGGCGACCGAGGGCTTCCAGCCGATCGTGGACGGCAAGCCCGCCTACGGCGCGGGCGGATTCGCCTTCCGGCAGGCGGAGAAGAACTTCCGTGACGCGTTCAACGAGGAGTTGCTGAAGCTCAAGGCGGACAATTACGCGGAGCTTCTGAAGATCGTCGAGCCTTTCGGCTTCGGTCGGGCCGAGATGACCGACCTGACGGCGAAGGAGCTGTGTGCCGGATGATGAGCTCCGAATTCTTCACCACCTGGTTCCTTCCGGGCATCTGGGTGACCATCCAGGTCACGGTGTACGCCGCGGCCCTGGGGGCGGCCATCGCCTTCGGCATCGGCCTCGCCCGCACCTCCCGGCTCTGGATCGTCCGCTTCGTCGCCGGCGTCTACTTCGAGGTCTTCCGAGGTATGTCGGCGCTGGTGCTGATGTTCTGGATGTTCTTCGCGCTGCCCCTCTTCGGCTGGCAGCTGGTCCCCATGTGGGCAGGCGTCAGCGCGCTCGGTCTCACCTACGGCGCATACGGCTCGGAGATCGTCCGCGGCTCACTGGCCGCCGTCGCCCCGGCGCAGCGGGAGGCCGGAGTCGCGCTCAACTTCACCCGCTGGCAGCGGCTGCGCCTCATCGAACTGCCGCAGGCGTGGCCCGAGATGGTGCCGCCGTTCAACAACCTGCTGATCGAGCTGTTGAAGGGCACCGCGTTGGTCTCCGTCATCACCGTGGCGGACATGACCTTCGCCGGGAACCTGCTCCGGCTCGGCACCAACGAGACGACCCCGGTCTACTCACTGCTCCTGGTCCTCTACTTCGTTCTCGCCTTCCTCATCACCCGCGGCATGCGTGTCGTGGAGCGCAAGGCGAAAGCCGGGATCGGGCAGACCCCTCAGAAGACGGGCTTCATCACCCGGAAGCTGAGCGCCCGCGGTGAGAGCGTTCAGGCCGGTTCGCAGTCCGCGGGAGGTATGGGATGAGCTGGGACTGGAACGTCGTCGAAGACTTCATGCCGCGCTTCTGGGACGGCGTGCTCGTGACCCTGCAAGCCCTGGTCATCGGCACTCTGATCGCCTTCGTGCTGGGCCTGGTGTGGGCCCTGGCGCAGCGGTCCTCCCAGGCCTGGGTGCGCTGGCCCGTGACGGCGGTCACGGAGTTCATCCGTAATACGCCGCTCCTGGTGCAGCTCTTCTTCCTCTTCTACGTCGTGCCGAACTTCGGCCCGTCGATGTCGCCGCTCACCACCGGCATCGTCGGCCTCGGCCTGCACTACTCCACGTACACCGCGGAGGTCTACCGCGCCGGCATCGGCGGCGTGCCCGTCGGTCAGTGGGAGGCGGCCACCGCACTGAGCCTGTCCAAGGGCCGCACCTGGCGGGCGGTGATCCTGCCGCAGGCGATCCGACGCGTCGTGCCGCCGCTGGGCAACTACGTCGTCGCCATGCTCAAGGACTCCCCGATGATCGCGACCATCGGCGCCTTCGACATGCTCGGCGAGGCCCAGGCATTCAGTAACGAAACCTTCACCACGGAGGCGCTGACCGTCGTGGGCGTGGCGTTCATCGTCGTCGCCTACCCGGCTTCCCTCCTGATCCGAGCCCTGGAGCGTCGTCTTGTCCGCTGACAGCACCCCCTCGAAGGAAACATCCAACCCCGCGGTGGACGGCAGTGAGCTGATCCGCTTCGACAACGTCACCAAGCGCTTCGGCAGCAACGTCGTCCTCGACAAGCTCGACTTCTCCGTGGCCTCCGGCAAGCACGTCACGCTGATCGGCCCGTCGGGCTCCGGCAAGACGACGATCCTGCGGCTGCTGATGACTCTGGTGAAGCCCGACGAGGGCACGATCAAGGTCAGTGGCGAGTATCTGTCCCACGAGGAGAGGAACGGCAAGCTGGTCCCGGCCGGCGAGAAGCACATCCGCGAGGTCCGCAAGAACATCGGGATGGTCTTCCAGCAGTTCAACCTCTTTCCCAACATGAAGGTGCTGCGCAACATCACCGAGGCGCCGGTCACCGTCCTCGGCCTGTCCAAGGACGAGGCCGACGAGCGGGCCCGCGGTCTGCTGGAAATGGTGGGCCTGACCGAGCACATCGACAAGTACCCGAGCCAGCTCTCGGGCGGCCAGCAGCAGCGCGTCGCCATCGCCCGGGCGCTGGCCATGCGGCCGCAGGTACTGCTGCTCGACGAGGTGACCTCGGCGCTGGACCCGGAGCTGGTCGCGGGCGTCCTCGACGTGCTGCGGGACATCGCCCGCACCACCGACATCACGATGCTCTGTGTGACCCACGAGATGAATTTCGCCCGCGACATCTCGGACCAGGTCCTGATGTTCGACTCCGGCCGGGTCATTGAGTCCGGTAGCCCGGAGAAGATCTTCAATGACCCTGAGAAGGACCGCACTCGGGAGTTTCTCAGCGCTGTGCTGTGACTCCGTGAACGGGTCGTGACTTCGGCATATGCCAAGGGGTTATCACTGCAGTTGAGCGCGTCGCAATCTCGTCAACAAGCGCTCACTACAAGCCCCTTGCCCGTTATCGTGAAGGAGATTGGCTGACACGAACCCGGCCCGACCAGAAGCGACGTGCAACCGCAGGGGGAACCGTGGCGCTGCAGCACGAGCCGACGACGCCGTACCACTCGGTCCAGGATGCCCTGCGCATCCTGGAGACCGTGGCCCGGTACAGCACCGGAATCACCGACGCCGAGCTCGCCCGGCAGACAGGCATCGGCCCGGAGCGCCTGACCGGCCTCCTGCGGATGCTCCGCCGCGAGGGCTATGTCGAGCAGGTCACCGAAGGGGCGTACGTCACCGGAGACGCGCTGGCCCGGCTCGGCTCCGCCCAGGGCCGCGAGCAGGCGCTGCGGGACAAGCTCCAGCACACCCTGGACCGGCTGCGGGACTCGGTCGGCGCGGCGGTCTACATCAGCCGGTACATCGACGGCGAGGTCCGGATCGACCAGTTCGCGGCCGGTCCCGCCACCCCCGTGGTCAACGAATGGGTCGACTTCCGCTTCTCCGCCCACGCCACCGCGATCGGCAAGAGCCTGCTGGGCCAGCTCGACCACAACGGCCGGCGCGACCATCTCTCCCGGCACAAGATGGCCCGTCTCACCTCGCGCACGATCACCAGCGACAAGGTGCTGCTCTCCCGCCTCGCCTCCCAGCCGCCGACGGTCCCCCACCTCGACCTCCAGGAGTACGCGGTGGGCACGGTCTGCGCGGCCGTACCGATCACGGCCGGCTCGGCGGTGGGCTGCCTGGCCCTGTCCCTTCCGCTGGAGCACGCCCACCGCCTGAAGCAGGCGGCGGACACCCTGAACCGGAACGCGGCGCCGGTACTGCTGTCCCTGGCGATCCAGTCCTGACCGGCCACCCGCGCGGGTGGTCAGAAGCACCCCCGCGGACCAGGTACTATTTTCTTCGTCGCCCGCCGCGAGAGCTCAGTGAACGCGGTTCGGCGGGAGTCATGCGCCGCTAGCTCAGTTGGTTAGAGCAGCTGACTCTTAATCAGCGGGTCCGGGGTTCGAGTCCCTGGCGGCGCACAGACGAAGGGCCTCTCGTGGGAGCGAGGGGCCTTTCGCTTTTATGCCGGGGCGGGCGGGGTCGGCTGGGGGTCCGGGGGTTAGCCCCCGGGAGATGCAGCATCAGCGGGTCCGGGGTTCGAGTCCCTGGCGGCGCACAGACGAAGGGCCTCTCGTGGGAGCGAGGGGTCCTTCGACGTGTGCCAGGACGTCCGCCTCGGTCAGCCTTCGATACGTCCGCTCGCCGGGCGCCCGCCACCACACCGGGTCGGCGCACCGCACCCCCTCCCGCCTCAGCCCTGCCCGATGGATCTTGTTCGTCGCCGTCACCGGCATCCGCTCCACCACCCGCACGAACCGGGGCGCCATCTTCGTGCCCAGATCGGGCTGGGCGAGCAGGAAGGCGGCGAAGGCGACCGGATCGAACCCGCCCTCGGGCTCCTCCGCGATCGTCGCCATGACCTGGTCCCCGGTCACCGGATCCGGCACCGCGTACACGGCGACGGCCGCCGCGCCCTCGTACCGGGCGAGGATGTTCTCGATCATCGCGGCGGACAGGTTCTCGCCGTCGACCCGGAGCCGGTCGTCGCCGCGCCCCGCGAAGTAGAGATAACCCTCGGTGTCCCGGCAGAACAGGTCCCCCGTCCAGTACCAGCCCTCCCGCCGCCGCTCGGCCTCCGCCTCCGGATTGCGCCAGTACCCCTCGAAGGGGTTCGGCCCACGGTTGACCAGCTCCCCTATCGCCCGGTCCCCGTTGACCAGCCGCCCGCCCGCGTCGAAGACGGCCGGCGGGCACTCCTCACCGGTCTCCGAGTCGAGTACGACAAGTCCGGGCACCGCCCGCCCAACCGCCCCCGGCGGCGTCCCCTGCGACCACTGCACGGCGGCCCCGCCCTCGGACGAGCCGTACCCCTCGACCAGCCGCACCCCGAACCGGCGCTCGAAGGCGGCGGCGTCCACGGCGCCCGCCTCGGTGCCGAAGCCGAGGCGCAGCGGGTTGTCCCGGTCGTCGGGGTGGGGCTCGGTGGCGAGGACGTACTGGATCGCGCGGCCGACGTAGGTGAAGTACGTCGCCCCGTAGCGCCGTACGTCCGTGAGGAAGCCGGATGCCGAGAAACGGCGCCGCAGCGCCACCCCCGCGCCGGCCGCGAGGGCGGGGGCCCAGTCGGCGATGACCGCGTTGCCGTGGAACATCGGCATGCAGACGTAGTGCACGTCATCGGACCCGACGCCGAACTGGTCGACCAGCGAGTGCCCGGCCGCCGCCAGCCGGCCCTGGGTGCAGATCGCGGCCTTGGGGGCGCCGGTCGAGCCGGAGGTGAAGTAGAGGAGCAGCCGGTCGTGCGGGGTGGCGCGGGTGGGGTCGGGGCGGGCGTCGGCGTAGGGCGCGAGCAGGGCGTCGTATGCGTCGGAATCCGCCGTCAGGAGGCGTACGCCGGGGAGGTCCAGGTCGTCGAGGAGGGGCAGGTGGGCCCGCTCGGTGATCAGGACGCGGCACTCGGTGTGCAGGATGTCGCGGGCGAGTTCGGGGCCCCGGCGGGTGGGGTTGATCCCGGCGACGGCGGCTCCCGCGAGGGCGGCGGCGCTCAGCCACATCGGGTACTCGGGGGTGTTGTCGAGGAGGACGCCGAGGTGCGGCTCGTCGCCGGGTGGGAGGAGGTCGGCGAGCAGGGCGGCGCGGGCGGCGGCAGCGGCGGCGACCTGGTGGTGGGTGAGCACCCGCCCCTCACACCACAGCCCCGGCCGGTGGTCGCCCCACCGCGCCGCCACGAGTTCCGCGACCGTGCGTACGCGTGCCGTAGTGGACTCCATGGCGGCGCACGGTAGTTGATGGTCCGTCAGATAGGGAGCGCTACGGCTGTACGAAGTCGTCCGCCGTGGAGAACATCGCATGCGCCGTCAGCATGAAGCCGATGGCGAAGAGGATGAAGACGCCGAGGAAGGCCAGCAGGCATCCGGTGCCCGCCGCGAGCCTCCCGGGCGCCGGCGGCCGGGCCGTGGCGTGTTCCGGACGGTCCGGCGCGTAGTGCACGGTGACGATGTCGCCTTCGAGGACCGTCCCCGGGCCGCCCCGCTCCTCGAATCTCACCGGGCGCCCTTCGCGCGTGACGAACTCGTAGACGTGGTGCAGGGTCGTGCGGACCGAGCTGTCGCCTCCGCCGCCGCTCGTCGTGGTGTACGTCCGCAGACAGCGCGCCTCGGCGGTCAGACCGCCGTTCCAGGCACGGCTCACCCGCAGGGAGCGGCGGATCACCGCGAACGCGGCCACGGAGGCGATCGCGATCATGATGGCGGGCACGATGTAGAAGAAGGAGAAGAAGGCTTCCATGAGTTCCCCCGAAGGCCGTGCGCGGCCCTCGTTCGGCCGGCGTGGGAGGAACGTACCCACGCCGGCCTGGGCACTGACTCAAGGGAACCTCAGAACGTGACGTCCGAGCACGCGTAGAACGCGTTGCTGGTGTCGGCGATCGTCCACACCGCGACGATCACATGGTGGCCGCTCAGCCCGGACGGCAGGGTGCCGCTGTGAGAGAGCGTGGACGGCGGCCGCTGCCCGTTGTACGGGACGGTGAAGAACGGCGTGAGGTTGAGGTCGGAGCGGGACAGGTTGTGGTTCTGGTTCCAGCCCGGCTTGGTGACGTAGTACTTGAAGTCGGTCGTGGCGTGCATCGCGGTGAACTGCCAGCGGAAGGTGTAGCTCTGACCGCCGTTCACCTTGGTGGTGGGCCACGCCCCGCCGGACGGGGTCTTCGGCGCGCTGAGCTGGGCGAACTGGCCCAGTCCCGCGTTGCATATCTGACCGTCGGCCGGACCGGAGCCGGGGAAGCCCTTCGGACCCTCGACGCTCTGCGGCTCCCACTGGATGGAGCCGCAGTTGGTCACGGTGCCGTTCTGGCAGAGCTTCTGCCGGCTGATGGGGAGGTCGGTGTAGCCGTGGCCGCTGGCGCCGCCGGTGGAGAGCACGATGGCCCCGGCCGTGGTCATGCCGAGCGCGGCGGCGTAGAGCTTGGTCTTTCTGCGCATGCTGCTGCTCCTGGGAACGTGGGGGAAGTTCGGCGAGCTTGAGTGAGCTTGCAGGTCTAGACCAAGTCCCAGATTATTGCTGACTGTTGAACATGTCCATACCAATCACGGAACCTGTTCGGCACTCACGGACCCTGTTCGCCGCGCCCCGCGCAGAACGCCACCGTCAAGTCCTTCACCAGCGCCTTGCGTTCGTAGTCGTCCAGCTCGACCAGGCCCCGCATGGTCAGCCGGGTCACCGTGTCCTCCACCGAGTCGACGACCGAGTTGACCATGGAGGCCCGGTCCTGGGCGTCCAGCGCGGCGATCCGGCGACGGTGTATGGCGGCGGCGACCTCGGGGGCGTACTCCACCCGGACCGGCCGGACCGAGAACACCTCCAGCCCCACCACCCCCGCGTCCCGCACCACCAACCGGGTCAACGCGTCCGCCGCCGCCTCGGCCGACCCCCGCACCGTGCCCGGCATCTCCACCGGCACCCGGGCCAGCGCCGCCTCGACGCACTCGCGCAGATACGTCTCGTGGTCCTCCACCCCGAGCGTCGCCCGCGCGGTGTCCTTCACCCGCCACACCACCAGGACGACGGCCCGCAGCGCGACCCCGTTGCCGTCGGCCGCCGGCATCGGCTCGCTGCGCCAGTGCCGCAGCCGTACGTCGACGCGGCGGCGCAGCAGCATCGGGTTGACCCACATGAGGCCGGTGCGTCTGACCGTCCCCCGGTACCGGCCGAACATCCCGAGCACCCAGGCCCGCCCGGTCCGCCCCCGCGCCAGCCCGCCGAGCCCGAACAGCCCCAGGGCCACGGCCCCCGCGTACGACGCCCACTGCGCCGGGCCGAGCCCCGCCCCGGTGGACACCGGGAGGCCGAGGGCATGCACCGCGGGCGACGGCAGCACCCCGCCCCACCACGAGGTGGCCAGACACCCGGCCGCCCCGCAGGCCCCCGCGAGCACCCCGGCCGCCCCGGGCAGCACCCGCGCGGACCGCTCCACCAGCTCCGGGTCGACCTGCGGTTCGGGCCGCGGCTTGGGCTGCACGGGCCGGCGCAGCCTCGGCTGCTCCCCCGTGCCTTGTCTGCGCGCCACGACCGTCGGTCTGAGCGGCACGGACACCGGGCCCGCCTCGTCGCGGAACAGCAGATGGACGGGGATCTCGGTGGTCCCCTCGTTCTGGATCAGCCGTGTGGGCCGGGTGGGCCCCTCGGGCTCGGGCGTGGGAGAAGTGGTCGTGGTCATGGGTGCTCCAGCCTCCGCGCCAGATGCGTATGCCTAGCCGTGTACCTGTCCGTGCGCCTGTGCGTATGCGTCACACCGGTGGTTGCCGGGACACCGGGTCATGAGAAGAGCCGGCGCCAGGTCTCCGGGCCCGGATAGCCGTCCGCCGCGCCGCCCCGCCAGCCCTGGGTGCGCTGGAAGTCCTCGACGGCACGCCGGTCCGCCTCGCTCCAGCGCGGGTTCGGACCGGTCTTGTAGTGCCGGCCGAACCCCTTCTTCGTCAGCTGCTCGCCGAGCCGGGTGACGTACTCGTTGTCGGCGCCCGGCCGGAACATGGCCCGCCCCGGATAGCCCGGCACCCCGTGCGAGGCGGGCTGCTCGGGCACGCCCGGGGTCACGGCCGCCTCGGCCGGGATGTCCTTGCCCGCGCCCGACACCAACAGCGCCCAGGTCCCCGCCCCCGGCAGTCCGTCGGCGTCCTGCCCCTGCCAACCCTGCGCCAGCTGGAAGGCCTGGGTGGCCCTGCGGTCGGCCTCCGACCAGCGCGGGCCGGGGCCGACCGTGTAGTACCGGCCGGCGCCGCGCTCGACGAGAAGGCGGCCCAGCCGGGTGACGTGCTTGTTGTTGGCCCCCGGCCCGAAGTGCGCCCGTCCGGGGTAGACCGTGGGCCCCTTCGGATCCTCCGGCTTGCCGGCACCCTGCTGCCCGGTACCGGTCTCCTTGCCGGCTCCCTCACCCTCCCCCGTCTCCTTGCCCGCCCCTTCGCCCGTGCCCGTGCCCGTGCCCGTGAGCCCCTTGTAGCGGTAGGCGACATAGCGGTCGGAGTGCGTCCAATAGGCGTACGGGGTGGTCTTCCGGCGGGCGTGCGGAGGAGCCGCCTCGTAGGCGATGTAGTGGGTGTGCTTGTAGTCCGTCCAGCCGCCGAAAATGACTACGTGCGAGCCTTTCTCGGGGTCCGCGGGATTATGGAACAGCAGAATGTCACCGGGTTGCAGATCCTCCTTGGAGATTCGTACGCCGTACTGGCCGAGGCTTCCGGTCCATTCGTTTCCGGGCAGACTCCAGGCCATCGAGACGAAGCCCGAACAGTCCTGTCGGTATCCGTCCGACCAGTACCTGGACATGCTGTACGGCACCTTCGCGGCGACCCATTTCTTGGCCCGTTTGATGATCTCGGCACGGGTGGTCAAGGGTGCCTTGGCCCCGTCCGAGAGCTTGGCCGGCTTCCCGCCCGGGCCATGCAGCGGGGCCTTGCCGCCCTGGGGGGTCTGGGGCTCGTCACCTGCGGGGACGAGCTGTCGGTCGAGGGTGTGGGGGGCCGCCACGGCGGGTGCCGTGTGGCCTACGACGACGGTGGTGGAGGCGGCTGCGGCGAGAAGCAGCGCCCTATGGGCGGCGGGATGGCGGCCGGCCCGGGAATGTGGCAGGACGCGTTGCCAGTGAGCGCATCCCGGGCAGTCGCAGTCACTCACCGGATCGAATTCCTCGAATACCGGAGTCCGAGCCTCCATGCGATTCCCCTCACACTCCAGTTGGAAATGTCCGCGGCTGTACACACCGTCAGTTTCTCAACTGTCTTCCGGACTCGCATGTTGACGGTCCGAATGGTTTACAACGCCCCCGGCACCCCCTCCACCACCCCACCGACGCGGTCCGGAGCACCCCCGGAGCTCATGTAGAGTTAACGAGGTCAGCAGGCGCCGCTAGCTCAGTTGGTTAGAGCAGCTGACTCTTAATCAGCGGGTCCGGGGTTCGAGTCCCTGGCGGCGCACGGACGGTGAAGGCCCTTCGCAATCGCGGGGGGCCTTTGCTTTTGAGGTGAGGAGCCCCGAGGTCTTCGGGGCTCCCGAGGATTCCCGGGGCCCGCAGGGGCGGCTGGGGGTCCGGGGGTTATCCCCCGGGGGATGCAGCATCAGCGGGTCCGGGGTTCGAGTCCCTGGCGGCGCACGGACAGACAGAGAAGGGCCCCCGCAGCTGGGGGGGGCCTTCTCTCATGCACGTGAAGGGCTGGTCCTGTGTTTGGCCGGATACCCTCTGGCCATGGCAGCTCGTGACCTGCAGGAACGGATCAAGAAGCTCATCATCGACCGTCGGCTGGCCTCCGGGGCCCCGTTGCCGACGGAGCCCGAGCTGATGGCTCACCTAGGGGCCAGTCGGAACTCCGTGCGTGAGGCGCTCAAGGGGTTGCAGGCCATGGGGATCGTGGAGATCAGGCACGGATTCGGGACGTATGTCGGTGCGATGTCGCTCGCGCCGATGATCGAGGGGCTCGCCTTCCGCACCGTCGCGGGGCACTACCGCGGCGAGGACACCCTGCTCCAGCTGGTGCAGCTGCGGGAGGCCGTCGAGACCGGGCTGGTGTCGCGGCTCGCGGGGCGGATACCGGACGCCGATCTCGTTGAACTGGACGCGCTCGTCGGACGTATGGAGGAGCAGGCCGCGCTGGGCGGTGACGGGATCGCCGAGACCGACCGGGCGTTTCACGCCACTCTCTACCGGGGGCTCGACAACGCGCTGCTGGGTGAGGTCATGGAGGCGTTCTGGGACGCCTTTCACCGGGTTCATACCGATCTCGGGGGCGCCCCGCAGGATCCCCTGGTCACCTGCCGGCAGCACCGGGAGATCGTGGACGCGGTGCGGTCGGGCGACGCGATACGGGCGGAGGAGGCCATAAGAGAGCACTTCGGCAACATCCGCGCCCGCGTGTCCACAACGGGTACACAAGACCCCCACAGCTGCCACAATGAGCGCGTATGACCGGTAAACACCTCGTTTCGCATCTTGCGATCATGCGGAGCGACGGAGACCCTGGGATGGGTTTACCAAGATGCTGCGGATACGCGGCAGTTGGGGGGCAAGAAGCCGGTTGCCGGTTTTTGCGGGGAGTAGGGGGCCCCGCTCATGACCACGTGCCGAGGGGGGCATGATGCAACCGGAAGGTCGCGTTTCCATGTCTAAGGTGTTGAAGATGTGGTGACTGCGGCCCACCACTGATACGCCTGTGAAGGTCGAGGGGGATCGACACAGTCGTACAAGGAACCGACAGACACGCAGATGACCTGCGTGTGGGGGGATGACTCATGACGTCGACGCCGACGGGCGCCCGGCAGAACTACGACCCGTCTCAGACGACCCAGCTACGGGTGCCTTCGCAAACTCGGACCGGCACGTTCCGCAGAATCAAGAAGACGCTGCCGAAGTACGACTACGAGCACTACAGCCGGCTGGCCGGTCCCCTCACACAGCCCGACCCGAACAAGCCGTACCGGGTCGAGTACCGCTCGCTGATCTCGCAGGAGCCGCACCGGATCAGGGTCGCGCTGATGCTCGCCGCGGCTCCGATCCTCTCGCTGGTGCTGCTGTTCTGGCTGCTGCAGCCCGAGCACTGGACCGAACGGGACTATCCCGCCTTCGACTTCCTGCCGGCGCTCGACATCGTCATGCTCGTCTCGATCGGTCTGATCGAGTTCTTCCGCTGCATGAACGTGCTGTCCAACGCGCACGCCACCCTGGTCGCCCGCGACCCGATCCCGGTGGTCCCGGAGACCGGCACGAGAGTCGCCTTCCTCACCTCCTTCGTGCCCGGCAAGGAGCCGCTGGAGATGGTGACGAAGACCCTGGAGGCGGCCGTCAAGCTGCGCCACCGGGGCCTCATGCACGTCTGGCTGCTGGACGAAGGCGACGACCCCGAGGTCAAGGAGGTGTGCGCCAGGCTCGGCGTGCATCACTTCACCCGCAAGGGCGTCGCCAAGTGGAACCAGGCCAAGGGCCCGCACCGCGCCAAGACCAAGCACGGCAACTACAACGCCTGGCTGGACGCGCACGGCGACGACTACGACTTCTTCGCCTCCGTCGACACCGACCATGTGCCGCTGCCCAACTACCTGGAGCGGATGCTCGGCTTCTTCCGCGACCCGAACGTCGGCTTCGTCATCGGCCCGCAGGTGTACGGCAACTACGACAATTTCGTCACCAAGGCCGCCGAGTCGCAGCAGTTCCTCTTCCACGCCCTCATCCAGCGCGCCGGCAACAAGTACGGCTCCCCGATGTTCGTGGGTACGTCGAACGCCGTACGCATCAAGGCGCTGAAGCAGATCGGCGGCCTGTACGACTCGATCACCGAGGACATGGCGACGGGATTCGAGATCCACCGCCACAAGAACCCGGCGACGGGGAAGAAGTGGCGCTCGGTGTACACGCCGGACGTGCTGGCCGTCGGTGAGGGGCCGAGCGCCTGGACCGACTTCTTCACGCAGCAGATGCGCTGGTCGCGAGGGACGTACGAGACGATCCTCAAGCAGTACTGGAAGGGCTGGTACTCGCTGCCGCCGAGCAAGCTCTTCAACTACACGATGATGATCATCTTCTACCCGATGTCCGCCCTGAACTGGATCCTGGCCGCGCTGAGCTGTGCGCTGTTCCTGGGCCTGGGCGCCTCGGGTGTGAACATCGACCCGACGATCTGGCTGATGCTCTACGGCAACGCCTCCGCGCTCCAGATCGGCCTGTACGTCTGGAACCGCCGTCACAACGTCTCACCGCACGAGCCCGAGGGCTCCGGCGGTGTGGCCGGCATGGTGATGTCCGCGCTGTCGGCGCCGCTGTACGCGAAGGCGCTGATCGACTCGATGCTGCGCAAGAAGAGCAAGTTCGTGGTGACGCCGAAGGGCGACTCCGCGAGCCCCGACCGGTGGTTCGGGACCTTCCGCTACCACTGGTACTTCATCGCCATCTTCGGCGCCTCGATCGCGGCCGGCTTCGTCTACGGGCACTCGCACCCCGCGATGATCACCTGGGCGACCTTCGCCATGCTGATCACGGCGACGCCGATCTTCGCCTGGCGCTACATGCTGCGCCAGGAACGCAAGAAGCCCACCGCGACCGTCCCGGCCCAGACCGGACCGCAGGACGCGGTGACGCCGACGGCACCCGCCGGTCATGCGGGGCCGTACCAGCCACAGCCGCTGCCCACACAGCACGCGGGGCACGCCCCGCACGCCCAGCACAAGCCGAGCTGGGCCGCGTCGGGGTCGGGCGGCAGTGGCAGCGGCAATGACCAGACCATGCAGATCGCCCTTGGTGGACTTGGGGGACGTAAGGAATGAACGACCGTGCAGGCCGCCGCCGCGCCCGTCGACTCGCGATAGGTACGGCGGTGGTACTCGCGCTGGCCGGAATGAACGGGCCGTGGCTCTATCGCGTCGGCACCGAGAAATACCACCAGTACCAGATCAACAGACCCGAGTACAAAGCCGAGAACGGCAAGTGGGAGATCGTCGATTTCCCCGAGGAGTACCGCCTGAACACCATTCACGCGGCGCTCCTGCACACCGGCAAGGTGCTGTTGATCGCGGGTTCGGGCAACAATCAGGACAACTTCGACGCGAAGAAGTACGACACCCGGATCTGGGACCCGGTCAAGGGCACGATCAAGAAGGTGCCGACGCCGAACGACCTGTTCTGCACGGGCCACACCCAGCTGTCCAACGGCAATCTGCTGATCGCGGGCGGCACCAAGCGGTACGAGAAGCTCAAGGGTGACGTCACCAAGGCCGGCGGCCTGATGATCGTCCACAACGAGAATCCGGACGAGCCGATCACGCTGCCCGCGGGCACCAAGTTCACCGGCAAGGAGAACGGCAAGACGTTCGTCTCCAAGGACCCGGTGCTGGTGCCGCGCGCGAAGAAGGTCTTCGACAAGGCGACCGGCAAGTTCCTGCGCAACGACCCCGGTCTCGGCCGTATCTATGTCGAGGCGCAGAAGAAGGGCGCCAAGTACCAGACCGGCACCCAGGACAATTACCGGATTCAGGGGCTGTCCGGTGCCGACGCGCGTAACACGTACGGCATCGCGCAGAAGATCGCCCTCGACAAGAAGGACTTCCAGGGCATCCGGGACGCCTATGAATTCGACCCGGTCGCCGAGAAGTACATCAAGGTCGACCCGATGCACGAGGCCCGCTGGTATCCGACGCTCACCACCCTGAGCGACGGCAAGATCCTCAGCGTCTCCGGCCTCGACGACATCGGCCAGCTGGTGCCGGGCAAGAACGAGGTGTACGACCCGAAGACCAAGAAGTGGACGTACCTGCAGAAGACCATGCAGTTCCCGACGTATCCGGCGCTGTTCCCGCTGGAGAACGGGAAGATCTTCTACTCGGGTTCGAACGCGGGCTACGGGCCGGACAACGTGGGCCGCGACCCGGGCATCTGGGACGTGGACACCAACAAGTTCAGCAAGCTGAAGGGTCTGAGCGACCCCAAGCTGATGGAGACCTCGGGCACGGTGCTGCTGCCGCCGGCGCAGGACGAGAAGTACATGGTGATCGGCGGCGGTGGCGTCGGCGAGTCCAAGGAGTCCAGCGAGAAGACGCGCATCATCGATCTGAAGGAGGACGACCCGAAGTTCGTGGACGGGCCGTCGCTGGAGAAGGGCACGCGGTATCCGCAGGCCTCGGTGCTGCCGGACGACTCCGTGCTGGTGTCGGGTGGTTCCGAGGACTACCGCGGGCGCGGTGACTCCAACATCCTTCAGGCGCACCTGTATCACCGGGAGGACAACACCCTCGACCGGGTCGCCGATCCGCTGGTGGGCCGTAACTACCACTCGGGGTCGATCCTGCTGCCCGACGGGCGGGTGATGTTCTTCGGCTCCGACTCGCTCTACGCCGACAAGGCCAACACCAAGCCGGGCAAGTTCGAGCAGCGGATCGAGATCTATACGCCGCCTTATCTGTACCGGGACGCCCAGCCGTCGCTCTCGGGCGGGCCGCAGACCATCAAGCGGGGCGGTAGCGGCACGTTCACCTCGCAGCACGCGTCGTCCATCCAGAACGTGCGGCTGATCCGGCCGAGTGCGTCGACGCATGTCACGGATGTGGATCAGCGGTCGGTGAAGCTGGACTTCAAGAAGGCCGGGGACAAGATCACGGTGGATGTGCCGACGAATCGGAATCTGGTTCCGTCGGGGTGGTACATGCTGTTCGTGATGGATGACCAGGGGACGCCCAGCAAGGCGCAGTGGGTGAAGGTGCCGTAGCCGACAAACACTTGGGGGCGCCCTCCTTCGCGGAGGGCGCCCCCAAGCTGTGGGCTACTTGGTCGCTTGCGCCAGCTTCAAGGCGTACTCCGCCCACCACTGGCCCGCCTTCGGGCCGCCCTTGCACTCGCCGTCCGACTCTCCCGGGCGCTTGACCCAGACGTACGCGTCGACCAGCGGGTCGGATGTCTTCGTCGTCGGGGACTCGCCCAGTGCGCGGCCGGGCGGGTTGCACCAGCGTTCGTCGGGGTCGCCCTCGGCGTAGGGGCCGTTGCCGTTGCGGCTGGTGTCGATCACGAAGGGCTTGTTGCCCACCTTGGTGGAGAGCTGTTTGCCGTACGCGATCGAGTCCTTGGTCGTGTAGAAGTTGGAGACATTGACCGAGAAGCCGTCGGCCTGGTCGATGCCCGCCCACTTCAGGGGCTCGAAGATCTGGTCGGGATGGCCCCAGCCGGCGTTGCCCGCGTCCACGTAGACCTTGGTGTTCTTCAGGGACTTGAGCTTGCCGATGGCGCCCTTGAGGAGGTCGTAGCGCTCCTCGTGGAACTCGTCCGGGGTGCAGCCGTCCACCAGGTGCAGCAGGGCGTCCGGCTCCAGGATCACCGTCGCGGCGCGGTCCTCGATGCCCTTGGCCACGCCGTCGATCCAGGTCCGGTAGGCGTTGCCGTCGGCGGCGCCGCCCTGGGAGTACTGGCCGCAGTCGCGGTGCGGGATGTTGTAGAGGACCAGCAGGGCGGTACGGCCCGCCTTGTCGGCGGCCTCCGTGTAGCCGCGGGCCTCGTCCTCCGGGTTCTCCGGGCCGATCCACTCGCCGGTCGGCTGCTGCGCTATCTTGCGGATCTCCTCGGCGTCCTCCTTCTTGCCGTCCTTGATGTAGTCGGCCACCTGCTGGGCCGCGTTCCCGTCCGGGTTCACCCAGAACGGGTCGGTGCCCTTTGGCTGTTGGGTGATCCCGGCGCCGGCGTTGTCGTCCGGTTCGTCTCCGTCCCCGGAGGAACAGCCCGCGATCAGTAGTGCCGCCCCCAGCAGCATCGCGGACGTCCGCGCGCGAGCGCCCCTCCAGGCCCCCCTCTTCAGGTACATCCAGCTCCCCCTCGGGTGCTTTGTTCCAAGGCTCAATCCTGACATACGTGTCGTGGGGCACACGAGGTCGCCGAGCCTTGTCGGAGACCTGTTACAGCCACTGTGATGGCCCTTGAACGCACAGGCACGAACACAGGGGAACAGGGGAGCAGGGGAAGGGAAGGTGCCGCCATGCACCAGTCCGAACGGGAGATCCGGCTGGCCGAAGCACTGGTGGAGTCGGCGGACACGCTCGTCGAGGGGTTCGAGGCCGTGCACCACTTATCGCGCGTCGCCGGGCGCTGTGCGCGGTTACTCGCGGCGCGTTCCGCCGGGTTCATGCTGATCGACGGCGGCCGGGCGGTGTCACTCGCGGCCGACGGGGAGGTCGCGCTGGAGCTGCTGGCGGCCCAGCACGACGATGGGCCCTGTCTGGACTGCTACGGCTCCGGCCGGCCGGTGCCGCCGGTCGCGATCGGGGCGGCGCGGGAGGCGATGCGCTGGCCCGAGTTCACCGAGCGGGCCCTCGCCCACGACATCGCCACCACCTACGCCGTCCCGCTGCGCCGGCGGGAGCGGATGCTGGGCGCGCTCAACGTCTTCGGCCCCGCCGACGAGGGGACGCTGCGGCTGGCCCAGCTCATCGCGGACTGCGCGGCCCTCGGTCTGGAGAACAACAGCACATACGCGCAGTGCCGCACGCTCGCCGGTCAGTTGCAGCAGGCGCTGTCCAGCAGGGTGCGGATCGAGCAGGCCAAGGGCATGCTCGCCGAGCGCTGGAACACCCCCGCCGACCATGCCTTCGTGGCGCTGCGGCAGTACGCGCGCCGCCATCAGCTGCCGCTGGACCAGGTAGCGCGGGCGGTGATCGACCGGGTCGCGGACGACGCCGCGCTGCGCCGGGAGGCGGACCGGGCGGACGGCGAGGGGCTCGCCTAGCGGCCTTGCTTCCCGCTCCCCTAGGCCCCGGCCGCCTTCCGTTCTAGAGTCGTCCCCGGACGACCCCAGCCCCCGGTCGGACCGATCCCACTGGGTCACACAAACCTCCCGCGCCGGACGCCGGGTTACTCCCGCAGCCCGCGCGCCCGCGGTCGAGGATCTGCCCGGTCGGCGGCCCCGGGGGGAGCGGGCCGTCGCCGGGCAGGTGGGACCGCCCGAGCCACAGCCCTTACAGCCCCGTGCCGGTGAGATACGCCGAGACGATCACGTTCGCCGTATAGCCGCGGGTCGCCGGGTCGAAGGTGCCGGCGCAGGTGATCAGGCGCAGTTCGGCGCGGCCGGGGCGGTGGGTTCCGTAGGCCCGGTGGGCGTCGAAGTGGTCGCGGGTGACGAGCCGGACGTCGTCGACGGTGAACTCGGCGACCCTGCCGTCGTCGCGCAGTACCCGCACCGTGGCGCCCGGCCGCAGTGCGCGCAGCCGGTGGAAGACGGCCGGCCGGGTCTCGGTGTCGAGGTGCCCCACCATCAGCGCGGCCCCGGCCGCTCCCGGTCTCACCCCGGCCGCGTACCAGCCGACGGCGTCGGCCTGCCGGTAGGGCGGCGGGTCGATCGCGCCGTACGGGTCGAGGCCGCGGGCGACGACCGGTGCCCGCAGATCGAGGGCGGGGATGTCGAGGCGTTGCGGCAGGGCGTCGCCGCCCAGGGGCCGTGCGGCGGGCGGAAGGCGGAGCGACGCGGGGCGTCCGACCGCGGCGACGTCGCCGGAGACGGGGGCGGGCAGGGTCTGCCGTACGTCGGTGACCTCTCTCCCCCACAGCCACAGCCCGAGCAGCAGCACGGTCCAGGCGAGGCCCATGAGGAGGCGGCCGGTGCGGGTGGGGTGCTCGTGCTCGGCCATGGTCAGCGTGGGCGCCGGGATCTGCGGGCGCTGCGCAGGGCGACTGCGGTGGCGGCGACGCCGGCGAGGACCAGCCCGGTCACGGTGTGCGCGGTGCCGGGTCCGGCCGCGCGGGCGTCCACCATGGCGAGGTGCGCGGTGCCACCGCCGCCGGCTAGGACGAGGGCCGTCGGGGAGGCGGGGGCCGAGGGCTGGGAGCCGTGCCGTACGGGCTGTCCGGCGCCTTTGCCCACGACGGTGAGGGTGCCGGTGCGGGAGGCCTCACCGCAGGTGACCTTCACGTCGTACCGGCCCGCCTTGACCGTGGAGCGGACGCGGCTCTCGCCGACGAGTTCACCCTCGGCGGTGACGGTCAGGTGGGCGTCGGAGACGAGGGCCGGGGACGTGGCCGTGGCGGTTCTCTCCGGGCATCCGCTGACCCGCAGCGTGATGTCGCCGCCCGGATAGGGGGACGGCGGACTGTGCGAGACACCCCCGTCCGCAGCGTGTGCCGCCGGGCTGACGGCGACCGCCCCCAGGGCGGCGATCGCACAGAGAGTGACCCGCAGTGATCCCATCGTGAACCTCCAGATACCTGGAGGCTCCCCCTGTGGCAAGGGCCCCGCATCCTCAGCGGGGCCCGCACTGCTCCGTTTGGGTCACACCCGCTCGACGAGGTCCGCGATGGAGTCCAGGATCTTGGACGGCCGGTACGGGAAGTTCTCGACCTGCTCGGGCCGGGTCAGCCCGGTGAGCACCAGGAAGGTCTGCATGCCGGCCTCGATGCCGGCCAGCACGTCGGTGTCCATACGGTCGCCGATCATGGCGCTGGTCTCGGAGTGGGCGCCGATGGCGTTCAGGCCGGTGCGCATCATCAGCGGGTTGGGCTTGCCCGCGAAGTACGGCTTCTTGCCGGTGGCCTTGGTGATCAGCGCGGCGACGGCGCCGGTCGCGGGCAGCGGGCCCTCGGTGGAGGGGCCCGTCTCGTCGGGGTTGGTGCAGATGAAGCGGGCGCCGCCGTTGATGAGGCGGACCGCCTTGGTCATGGCCTCGAAGGAGTAGGTGCGGGTCTCGCCGAGGACGACGTAGTCCGGGTCGTGGTCGGTGAGGATGTACCCGATGTCGTGCAGCGCGGTGGTCAGGCCCGCCTCGCCGATGACGTACGCGGAGCCGCCGGGCCGCTGGTCGTCCAGGAACTGGGCGGTGGCGAGGGCCGAGGTCCAGATGTTCTCGATGGGCACGTCCAGGCCCATGCGGTTCAGCCGGGCCTGCAGGTCGCGCGGGGTGTAGATCGAGTTGTTGGTGAGCACGAGGAAGGGCTTGCCGGACTCGCGCAGCTTCTTGATGAAGGCGTCGGCGCCGGGGATCGGTACGCCCTCGTGGATGAGGACACCGTCCATGTCGGTGAGCCAGGACTCGATGGGCTTGCGGTCTGCCATGGTGCTGTGACTCTCCTGGCCTGCGTGCGGGATGGGCGAGCTGGGGGCGCCGGAACCACGCCGTACCGACGCCCCCAGGGTAATCAGGACCGGCTGATCCTGACCCCGTCGATCACCCAGTACCAGTTGTTGGACCCGGTGTAGCGGAACCGGAAGTTAACGCTGGAGGCCCCGACGGGCACGTCGACGGTCACCGACTGGGGCTGGGAGACGACGTCGGAGGTGTAGCTCCGGACGAGGGTCGGGTTGCCGCCGTTGAAGGAGACGAGGATCTGGGCCTGCTGGGAGCCCTCCTGGCGGTAGAGGGTGGTGAAGTCCAGCCGCGCCTTGCTGCTCCCGGTGACGTCGTACGCGGGCGTCACCAGTATCGAGTCGTACGTTCCCGAGAAGTTCTTGTCCGCCCATTCGTCCGAGTCGGCGACCGCGAAGACGCCGCGGGCGCGGACGTTGAGCTCACGCCACTGGTCGCGCTGGGTGCGGGACCAGAACTCGTCGGTGACGAAGGCCCAGCCGCGCCATTCGGCGATCCCGCCGGTGCCCATGGCGTTGTTGATGACGGACCAGCCGCTGGGCGGGGTGTGGGTGAAGCCGCGGACGGTCGAGGGGATGCCGGTCTCGTCGGTGCGGGTGGAGAGGGTGAGTGCGTCGAAGGGGTCGGTGGACCGCTCCTGCACCGGCTTGCCGTCCAGGCCCCAGGCCGGGTCGACGGGCACGCCCAGCTGCTTGAAGACGGTCGGTACGACATCCACCAGCCGGGTGTCGATCGGCCGGGCCCCCGCGGCGATGCCGGGCCCGGTGGCGAGGATGAAGGTACGCCGCTCCTCGATCGCCGAACCGCCGTGTCCGCCCACGTCGAGGTGCCCGTGGTCGGTGGCGACGATGACCGTCCAGCGCTCGGTGGCATAGGACGGCCGCGCCTTGATCGCGGCGCGGAGCCGGCCGACGTAGGTGTCCTGTACGGCGATCTGGTCGAGGTAGGCCTGGCTGCCCGCGCCCTGGTTGTGGCCGACGATGTCGGACTGGCCGAAGTAGACGAACAGGACGTCCGGGTTCTGGCCGCTGATGATCGCCTCCGCCTCGCCGGCGATGGTGGCGTCGTGCCCGGTGTAGCCGTCGCGGTCGCCGTCGAGGACCAGCTTGGCGTCGGCGCCGGGGGTGACGGTGCCCTGGGCGTCCAGGGGTTTCCAGTCGACGGCGGCGTAGGTGGACAGGGCGGGGCGGACCTGGGCGAGGCGGGCGAGGAAGCCGGGGTACTGGTCGTACTTCTTGCCGGCGAAGGTGTTGTCCTTCACGCCGTGCTTGTCGGGCCAGACGCCGGTGGAGATGGTGGACCAGCCGGGCCCTGACGAGGTGGCGGCCATCGGGGACGCGTACAGCAGCGAGGTGCCATACGTCCCCTCGCTCATCATGGCCTTCAGGTGCGGGGCGTTCGCCGCGTCGATGCGGTCGTGGCGCAGGCCGTCCATGCCGATGACGAGCACCTTGTCCTTGCTGGTGCCGTTCGGGAGCGTGGGGACGGCGTGCGCCTGGGAGGCGGCGGCGGTGCCGAGGGCGAGGGTGGCGGCGGTCGCGGCGGTGGTGGAGAGGACGGTGCGGCGGGACAGGTGTGACGTCACGTGATCCTCCTAGGGGGCGCGCATGGCGACGCCCCCGGTGGTGGTGCCAGGGGCGTTGCAGGTGGGACTCTGGTGATATGGCCCTGGTTGATGGCCTCAAGGCGGCTGGTCAGCTGCCGGTGGCCGACTTCCAGGCGTCGACATACGTCGTGAGGTTCTTGTCGATGTCGTCCCAGTCGGGCTCGAAGACCTCGACGCCGTCCATGAGCTTGGCGAGCTCGATGGCGTTGGTGTCGGTGGCCTTGACGTCCTTGCGGGCGCTGAACCCGCCGCCGATCTCGCTCACTTGCCGCTGGGCGTCCTGGCTCAGCATGAAGTCGAGGAGCTTCTTGCCGTTCTCGGTGTGCGGGGCGTCGGTGACGACGCCGGCGGCGTAGGGCAGGGCGAAGGTGGTGGGCCTGCCGCCGTCCTTCGCGGGGAACCAGATGCCGAGGTTGGGCATGGTCTTGGACTGGGCGAAGTTCATCTGCACATCGCCGTTGGCGACCAGCAGCTCCCCCTTGTCGACCTTGGGGGCGAGCTTGCCGGTGGAGGCGGACGGGCCGACGTTGTTGGACTGGAGCTTGCCCAGGTAGTCCAGGGCGGGCTGCTTGCCGCCGAAGTCGTGCATGGCCTTGATGAGTACGGCGGTGCCGTCGCCGGCGACGCCCGGGGTGGAGTACTGGAGCTTGTTCTTGTACGACCCGTCGAGCAGCTGGTCCCAGGTAGTGGGCGCCTGCTTCAGCTCCCTCTTGTTGTAGACGAACCCGAAGTAGTTGTTGACGACCGACGTCCAGGTGGCGTCCGCGCCCTTGTCGGCGCCGCTGACCTGGTCGGATCCCTTCGGGGCGTACGTCTGGAGCAGGCCCTTGCCGTCGGCCTGCTGGATGAAGGGCGGGAGGGTGACGAGTACGTCGGCCTGCGGGTTGCGCTTCTCGCGGGCGGCGCGCTGCACCATCTCGCCGGAGCCGCCCTCGACGTACTCGACCTTGATGCCGGTCTGCTTCTCGAAGTCCTTGAAGACGCGGTCGTACCAGCCGTCGCCGTTCTCGCCCTTGAGGCCGTCGGCGCTGTAGACGGTGACGACCTTCTCGTCGGAGGCGGCGGTGCCGGTGCCGCAGGCGGACAGTGCCGGGGCGGCGAGAAGGGAGAGGGCGACGGCGAGCTTGAGGGTGTTTCTGGGCATGACGGGGTGAACTCCTTGCACGAGGAGGGGTGTCGGGATCAGCGGTAGGAGGCTCGGGTCCGGATGCGGGAGACGGCGTAGAGCGCGAGCAGGGTCGCCGTCATCAGGACCACCGCGAGGGCGGATCCGGCGAAGAGGGAGCCGCGGTCGGTGGCCGCGTAGATCAGGACGGGAAGCGGGGTCCAGTCGGGCGGGTAGAGCATCATCGTGGCGCTCAACTCGCCCATGGACAGGGCGAAGCAGAGGCCGGCGGCAGCAGTCAGCGAGGGCAGGAGCAGGGGGAGCCTGACCCGCCACAGGACGTAGGCGGGCCGGGCGCCGAGGGAGGCGGCGGCCTGCTCATAGGCCGGGTCGAGGCGGCTGAGGGCGGCGGACACGGACTGGTGGGCGAAGGCGGTGACCAGGACGGTGTGGGCGAGGATCACGATCCAGCGGGTGCCGTTGAGCAGGAACGGCGGCTCGGAGAAGGCGACCAGGATCGCGAGCCCGACGACCACGGACGGGACGGCGACCGGGAGGACGAACAGGGCGTCCATGACCCGGCGATGGCTCTTCTTCAACGCGGCGGCGGCCAGCGCCGCCCACGTCCCGACGACCAACGCGAGCACGCTCGCCGCGACCGCCGTTAGCAAGCTGGTGGTGAGGGCCTGGAGGGCCTCGCCGCGGGTGGCGGTCGCGTAGTGCCCGGTGGTGAAGCCGGAGGGCAGCACGCCCGACCAGTTGGTGGCGAAGGAGGCGCCGAGAACGACGAGGAGGGGAAGCGCGAACAGCGGCAGGAAGAGAACGAGGAACAGGAGCCATACGGCCCACCGCGCCCCGCGGCTATGCACCAGCACGGCGGCTCACCACCCGGTAGAGGGCGTAAAGGCCCACGGAGATCAGGACGTTGACGACGGCGACCACACAGGCGCCCGGGTAGTCGGACTCCAGGATCGCCTTGCTGTAGACGAGCATCGGCAGGGTCGTGACGCCTTTCGCGCCGGTGAACAGGACGATCCCGAACTCGTTGAGACAGAGGACGAGCACGAGGCTGCCGCCTGCGGCGAGGGCGGGCAGCGCCTCCGGAAGGATCACCCGGCGGATGATCCGAAGGGGGCGCGCGCCGAGCGAACTGGCCGCCTCCAGCTGGGCGGTGTCGAGTTGGGAGAAGGCCGCGAGGAGGGGTCGTACGACGAAGGGCGTGAAGTAGGTGACCTCGGCGAGGAGTACGCCCCAGGGGGTGGTGAGGAACTGGAAGGAGCCGACGATGCCGGTCGTGCCGTAGATGAACAGCAGGGCGAGGGTGATCAGGAAGGAGGGGAAGGTGAGGAAGACGTCCACGAAGCGCGCGACGATTTTGGCGCCCGGGAACGGCACGAAGGCGATGATCAGCGCGAGCAGGAAGCCGAGGACGAGGCAGCCGGCGGTGGAGGCGACGGCGATCCAGACGGTGGTCCAGAGGGCCTCGCGGAAGGCGGCGGAGGCGAAGACGTCGGTGTAGGGCTGGAGGGAGGTGCCGCCGGAGTCGGGTTGGAAGGATTGCTGGACTACGAGGGTGAGGGGGTAGAGGAAGACGAGGGCGAGGAGGGCGACGGGTGGGAAGGCCCACAGCAGCCTTCTAGTCATGGCGGGCTCCGGCGGTCAGGAGTACCGCATCGTCTGGGGAGAAGTGCAGGGTCACTTCGTCCCCATGGGCAGGCGGCTCCTTGAGTTCCCGCAGATCCGCGATCACCCGGTGACCGTCCACCTCCACGTACAGCCGATGCGTGGCCCCGCGCCACTGAATCTCCCGTACGGTCCCGGAGATCCGGTTCGGCCCGTCGCCCAGGCCGACGAGATGGGGCCGTACGCACAACACCGCGGCCTCCTCCGGAACCGGCCCCGACACCTCGAGCCGACGCTCGCCGAAGCGAACCCCCTGCTCCCCCACAGTCACCGGCAACAGATTCGCCCCGCCCACGAACGACGCCGTGAACTCATTGGCAGGCGCCCGGTACAGCTCCCTCGGCGTCCCGCAAGCCCGCAACCGCGCCCTGTCCATCACCGCGATCCGATCGGCGAGGGTCAGCGCCTCGACCTGGTCGTGGGTGACGTAGAGGATGGAGACCTCAGGCAACTCCCGGTGCAGCCGGGCGAGTTCGGCGAGCATGCCCGAGCGCAGGCGGGCGTCGAGAGCCGACAGGGGCTCGTCGAGGAGGAGGACGCCGGGGCGGATGGCGAGCGCGCGGGCGATGGCGACGCGCTGCTGCTGGCCGCCGGACAGCTCGCGGGGGTATCGGCGCCCGTAGGCCGCCATCCCGGTCATCTCCAGGGCCTCGGCGACCCGCCCCCGTATCTCGCCCCTCGGCACCTTCTGCGCCTTCAGTCCGAAGGCGACATTCTCCTCGACCCGCATGTGCGGGAACAGGGCGTACTGCTGGACGACCATCCCGATGCCACGGCGGTACGGCGGCAGGTCGGTCACGTCCCGCCCGCCGAGGAACACCCGCCCGGAGGCGGGCCGTACGAACCCGGCGACCGCACGCAGCGCGGTTGTCTTGCCGGATCCGGACGGCCCGAGCAGGGCCATGACCTCGCCGGGCTCGACGGTGAGGTCGAGGGAGTCGAGGACGACGTTGCCGTCGTAGGCGACCGTCACCGAGTCGAAGCGGATACCGCGGAAGGGGATGTCGCCCTTCATGTGAGGACTCCCGGCAACTCCGCGACGGAGCCGAGCACATGGGTCGCCCCGGCCGCCCGCAGCGCGTCCGCGTCGTGCGCGCCGGTCAGGACCCCGGCGACGACACCCGCACCCGCGCGGACACCGCTGAGCATGTCGTACGAGGTGTCGCCGACGACCGCCACCTCACGGACGGAGTCGACGGCCCGCGTCCGTAGGAAGGCGGTGAGCACCATGTCCGGATACGGCCGCCCCCGGCCCCCGGCGTCCGCGGGGCACAGCGTGAGCGGCACCAGGTCCTGCCAGCCAAGGGCGGCCAGGATCGCGTCCTGGGTGGGGCGCGCGAAGCCGGTGCTCAGGACGACGGTACGGCCCTGGGCGGTGAGCTCCTCGATGGCCTCGCGCGCACCGGGCAGGGCGGCGACTTCGCCACCGTCGACCAGTTCGGCGTACGCGGCCTCGAAGGCCTTGTTGGCGGCCTGCGCCCGCGCCTCCTCGCCGAACAGATGCCGGAAGACGGCGATCTTGGACTCGCCCATGGTGGCGCGGACGTGGTCGATACCGTCCTCGGGGTCGGCGCCGACGTGCCGCGCGGCGGCCGCGAGGGCCCGCTCGACCAGGCCGCCGTCGGCGACGGTCGTACCGGCCATGTCGAGGACGACCAGCCGGATGTCCCGGATGTGTTCTGCCATGTCTGTCACCAGCCCAGTTCGTTCGCGGTCGTCTCGGCTATCGCGGGCGAGCAGGTCATGCCGCGCCCGCCGGGCCCGGTCACCAGCCACACCCCGTCCCGTACCTGCTGCCGGTGCACCACCCGCGTCGGGTCGGTGCACTGCGCGTACACCCCGGCCCAGCGGCGCCGGACCTTGGGCAGCGGGCGGCCGAGGAGGGACTCGACGACCTCGGTGAGGTGGTCGTAGGGGTCCTCGACGGTGTCGAAGGCGAAGGGGTGCTCGTATTCGTGGGTGTCGCCGATGGTCAGTCCGCCGTCGGCGCGCTGCACCATCAGCAGCTGCATACGGTGCGCGGCGGCGGTCTCGGCCTGTGGCTGACGGGCGTTGAGGTCGTCCAGTGCGGCGGAGCCGTACGCCGGGTAGTAGCGGAAGCTGTCCGCGTCGGCGACCGAGGTGGTGAGCGGTTCGCCGAGCGGGTCGGTCTGCATCATCTGGAGGCGGACGCGGCGCACGGGGAGTTCGGGTCCGGCCAGCTCGCGGACGAGGCCGCCTAGCCAGGCGCCGGTGCAGAGGATGACGGCGTCGCCGGTGTGCACGTCGCCGTGGTCGTCACGGACGGAGCCCACGCCGATGACCTCACGGACCTCCCGGCCCGGCCTGAAGGTGTAGTTCGGGGACTTCAACAGCTCGGCGCGCAGGGCGAGTTGGGCGGTGCGCGGCTCCACGGCGGCGTCGCGCTCGCAGTACAGGGCGGCGGTGAACTCGCCGCGCAGGGCGGGGTTCAGGGCCCGTGCCTCGTCGGGGGTCAGCAGTTTGTGGCCGCGGGCGGCGGCGTCCTCGCGGGCCACGGCGGCCTCGGCGACGGCGAGTTCGAGGTCGCCGCGGACGGGGGTCAGGGAGCCGTTCGGCCGGAAGCCGAGCCCCGGCACCCGCCCCCCGATCTCCTCCCACAGCTCCCGGGCCCGCAGCGCGGTGTCGAGTTCCTCGCCGCCCGCGCGTCCGCTCACCCAGATCTGCCCGAAGTTGCGCAAGGACGCGCCGCGAGCCTCCGCCTCGCGCTCGATCTGTACGACCTCATGGCCGCGTTCCACTGCTTGCCAGGCGTGCATGGTGCCCACCACGCCGGCTCCGACGACTATCACTCTCACGACGGCCACGCTCCTCGGGATCGGGGAACCGGAAAGGTCCGGCTGCCAACGAGAGCGTGAACTGGCTATCACATTTGGGCTAGACCCGTTATCTCTTCGTGATATTCAGGGACGTGCGAAACACGGTGATTTCCGGACGTTTCAGCCGTCGAGATGGGCGCTGAACGAGAACCGGTCCCCCCGGTACAACGTCCGCACCCGCTCCAGCGGCTCCCCCTCCGTGTCCCGTGAGACACGGTGGATCAGCAGCATCGGCAGGGCGGGCGGGGTCCCGATGAGCAGGGCCTCGCGCGGGGTGGCCAGCACGGTCTCGATGCGCTCGTCGGCGTCGCCGAAGCCGATGCCCTGGCGGTGGAGGAAGGCGTAGAAGGAGGAGTCGGGGTCGAAGTCGACGTCCAGTCGCGGCACCCGGGCCACGGCGACGTAGGTGCTCTCCAGGCCGACCCGCTCGTCGTCGGCGAGCAGGACGCGCTCCAGGTGCCAGACGGGGGCGCCGCGTTCGAGGCCGGTCTCGGCGGCGAGGGCGGCGGGGCAGGGGAAGCGGTCGAGGGTGACGAGGGTACGGCCCGGGGTGCGGCCCTGGCGGCGTACGCCCTCGGTGTAGCTGGCGAGGGACAGGGGCTGTTCGAGCTTGGGCCCGGCGACGACGGTGCCCCGCCCGCGCCGCCGCAGCTTGCCCTCCAGGACCAGTTCGCGGATCGCCTGCCGGACGGTCTCGCGGGCGACCTCGTACTCCTCGGAGAGGTCGCGCTCGGTGGGCAGCGGGTCGCCCTCGCCGAGTGCGCCGATGAGCTGATCGAGCCGGGCCTTGACCGCGTAGTACTTCGGGATGCGGCCGTGCTCGGGGATGCCGTGCCGCACGGGCGCGCCGGGGGCCTGGTCGGTCGGGTAGGTCGGATAGTCCGGGTAGTCCACGCAGGGATCGTCGCAGACTGGGTGGGGCGGCTTCGCCCCGGTGGGGGCCTCAGCGGCGTTTGCGTGCGACCAGCAGGGCGGCGCCGGTCAGCAGGAGGGCCAGGGTGGCGGCGAAGGTGACGGCCGGGGGTGAGGTGAGGCCGGTGCGGGCGAGTTCGTCGGCGAGGGTGAGCTCGCCCCGGGCCGGGTCGCTGCCGGGTGTCGGTGAGGCGTCGGGGTCGGCCGGGTGGGCCGATGCCTCACGGTCGGCGGGGTCGGTCGGGGCCGCCGTACCGGACGGCTCGGCCTCGATCCTGAAGCGGTAGTCGTTGGACTGGCCGACCCAGTCGCCGTCGCCCTCGTGCCGCTGTACGACGGCCGCGTTCGCGGTGACCTCGTTCGGTACGGCGTCCGAGGTGACGGCCAGCCGGACCTTCACGGTGATCGTCTTGCGGGGCCCCACGGTGAAGCCGGGGAAGCCGTCGAAGGCGCCGACGAGTTCGTCCCGGTCGGTGGTCTCGAAGCGCACGGAGCGGGGCTCGGCGTCGCGGCGGTCGTAGAACTCCAGGCGGGGCTGCGAGGGCCGCAGGGCGCGTTTGCCGTCGACGAGGACCACCACGGGGTGGATGTCGGTGCAGGTCCGGGTGGTCCTGTTGGTGAGGTCGAGGTACCAGGTGCCGAATCCGCCGCCGGCCGCGTAGGAGGCGGGGCCGCCGTGCAGACGGGTGGTGAGGGGGAAGGCCCCGTCGCCGGTGGCGCATCCGGGGAGCGAGGCGGGCGGTTCCGCGCGCACCGGGGGCGCCGCGGCCAGGAGGGCGGCGGCTGCGAGACAGACGGAGGCGGGTGAGTGCAGTCGCATGAACACATGACCATGCCGGACGGGAGCGGTCGCGCGGTGGAGCCATTCCGTACGGCTCGGCAAGTCCGCTCGATCAGCGGAAGCCCCTCGTCACCCCTCCGCCCGCCCGAACAGCGGCGCCAGCAACAGCTGTGCCGCCCCCTCGGCTACCCCCTGCCCCGCGCCGGAGGCGACCCGTACAGGTACCGCATCGCTGCCGGCACGCCGGGCACGTTCGGCGAGGACGGCGGCGACTCCGCGCACGTACGTCTCAGGCGCGACGGCGACGGTACGGCCGCCCAGCAGGACGAGGTCCACATCGAGCAGGGCGACCAGGTTGCCGGCCGCGGTGCCGAGCACCCGGGCCGCCTCCGCCACATCGCCGCGCGCGACGGCGGCCAGGCACAGCGCCTCGACACAGCCCCGGTTGCCGCACCCGCAGGGCGGCCCGTCCAGCTGGACGACCTGGTGCCCGAACTCCCCGGCTCCCGTACGGGTGCCCCGGTGCACGGTCCCGTCGATCACGAGCCCTCCGCCGAGCCCGGCCCCGAAGTGCAGGTAGGCGAAGGACGTACCGGACCCGGCCCCTCCGCCGACGGCGAGCCCGAGCGCGGCGGCGTTGGTGTCCTTGTCGACCACAACCGGGAGCGACAGCCGCCGCGCGAGCACGTCCCGCAGCGGAAAGCCGTTCCACTCCGGGAACCCGGTGACCCGGTGCAGCACCCCACTCCGATGATCGAGCGGCCCGGGCAACGCCACCCCGGCGCCGAGCACGACACCCGCCCGGCCGCCCCCGGCCACCAGCTCCCCCACCTCACGCACGGCCCGCTCGACGACCGTCTCCGCACCGGCCCCCAGATCCAGCGGGGCGCTCCGCCGCGCCACCACGGCGCCGGTCAGATCACAGAGCACGGCCGTCAGCTCGTCCCGGTCAAGATGCACGCCGAGTGCGTGCCCGGCCTCCGGCACGAGCCGCAGCACCGTGCGCGGCTTGCCGCCCGTCGACGCCCGGTGCCCCGCCTCCGCCGCGAGCCCGTCCTCGCGCAGCCGTGCGGTGATCTTGCTGACGGCCTGCGGGGTGAGGCCGGTGCGCTCGGCGAGTTCGAGCCGGCTGATGCCCTCGGGTCCGGCGGTGCGCAGCAGATCGAGCACCAGCGCGCTGTTGTGGCTGCGCAGGGCGCCGAGCCGCATCGAGGTGCGGCCGGCCCGCGTGGCCCCGGCATCACCGGCTCCGTCTTCCGTCCTGTTCACGTCCCCATTGTCCTCGGCGCTTGCACTTTCGCAACAGCGTTGCGAAAGTGGGGTGCATGACCGCTATTCCCCTCCGCGTCGGCCTTGTCGGCTACGGCCTGGCCGGCTCCGTCTTCCACGCTCCGCTGATCGCCACCACCGAGGGGCTCGCCCTGGACACGGTGGTCACATCGAACCCCGAGCGGCAGAAGCAGGCCCTCGCCGAGCACCCGGACGTACGCGTCGCCGCCACGCCCGACGAGCTGCTCGCCCGCGCCTCCGACCTCGACCTGCTCGTCGTCGCGTCCCCCAACAAGACGCACGTCCCGCTCGCGACGGCCGCTCTCAGGGCCGGCCTCCCGGTCGTCGTCGACAAGCCGATCGCCGGCACCGCGGCCGAGGCGCGCGAGCTGGCGGCCCTCGCCGAGGAACGCGGCCTGCTCCTCTCCGTCTTCCAGAACCGCCGCTGGGACAACGACTTCCTGACGCTCCGTAAGCTCCTCGCCGAGGGCGAACTGGGCGACGTTTGGCGCTTCGAGTCCCGCTTCGAACGCTGGCGTCCGCAGACCAAGGGCGGCTGGCGGGAGTCCGGCGACCCGGCAGAGATCGGAGGTCTGCTCTACGACCTCGGCAGCCATGTCGTCGACCAGGCACTCGTCCTCTTCGGCCCCGTCACACAGGTGTACGCGGAGGCCGTCGTCCGCCGCCCCGGCGCCGAGACGGACGACGACACCTTCATCGCCCTCACTCACGCGAACGGCGTCCGCTCCCACCTCTACGCCTCCGCCACGACCGCCCAACTCGGCCCGCGCTTCCGGGTGCTGGGCTCGAAGGCGGGTTACGTGAAGTACGGCCTGGATCCGCAGGAGGCGGCACTGCGGGACGGGGAACGCCCCGGACCCGGCTGGGGACGGGAACCGGAGTCCCTGTGGGGCCGGGTGGGCGCCGGGGACTCCCCGCTGACCGGCGGCGGCCGCGTCGAACCCACCCTCGCGGGCGACTACCCCGCCTACTATGCGGCCGTGGCGAAGGCCCTGCTGGACGGCGGCCCCAACCCGGTGACCGCCCTGGAGGCGGCCACCGCCCTCGACGTACTGGAGGCGGCCCGCCGCTCAGCCCTCGACGGAACGGCGGTGCAGCTGTGACCACCCAGAAATTCCACCCGGAGCTCACCCCGCCCCTGGAGGAGCTGGAGGCCCAGGAACGCCGCCTGGTCTTCCCCCGGTTCACCCACGACGACGCCTGGGCCCTGGGCTGCCTCCTGGTCGAGCTGGCCCGCGAGCGCGAAGCCCCCGTCGCCATCGACATCCACCGCGCCGGCCAGCAGCTCTTCCACGCGGCCCTGCCGGGCTCCACGCCCGACAACGACGCGTGGATCGCCCGCAAGCGCCGGGTGGTGGAGCGCTACGGCACGTCCTCCTACATCGTCGGCGCCCGCTTCCGCGCCAAGGGCACGACGTTCGAGGACTCGTCCCGCCTGGACCCCGATACGTACGCGGCGCATGGGGGTTCGGTCCCGATCAACGTGGAGGGTGTCGGGGTGATCGGGGCGGTGACGGTGAGTGGGCTGCCGCAGCTGGAGGACCACAGGATGGTGGTGGAGGCGGTGGAGCAGTTCTTGGACAAGGGCTGAGAAGAGGCTTTTAAGGGGCGCGGGGAACTGCGCGAGAAGCCACGACGAGCTCGCACCCGCCGTACATCGCGCAGTCCCCACCCCTCAGGCGTCTTTGAACTCCTGCCGCTGACGACCAAGCCCCTCGATCTCCAGCTCCACCACATCCCCGGCCCGCAGATACGGCTTCGGCTCGGGCGCCCCCATGGCCACCCCCGCCGGCGTCCCCGTATTGATGACGTCCCCGGGATAGAGCGTCATGAACTGACTGACATACCGCACGACCTCTGCCACCGGAAAGATCTGCTCGGCCGTAGTCCCGTCCTGCTTCAGCTCCCCGTTGACCCACAACCGCAGGCCGAGACTCTGCGGATCCGGCACCTCGTCCGCCGTCACCAGCCACGGCCCCAGCGGATTGAACGTCTCGCAGTTCTTGCCCTTGTCCCAGGTCCCGCCCCGCTCGATCTGGAACTCCCGCTCGGACACGTCGTGCGCCACCGCGTACCCGGCGACATGCGCGAGGGCCTCCTCGGCCGACTCCACATACCGGGCCGTACGCCCGATGACGACGGCGAGCTCGACCTCCCAGTCGGTCTTGGTGGACCGCCTCGGCACGAGCACCGTGTCGTTCGGGCCGACGACCGTGTCCGCGGCCTTGAAGAAGATGACCGGCTCGGCGGGCGGCTCGGCCCCGGTCTCGCGGGCGTGGTCGTGGTAGTTCAGGCCGATGCACACGACCTTGCCGATACGGGCGAGCGGCGGCCCGACGCGCAGCCCGTCCGCGTCCAGCGCGGGCAGCTCACCGCCCTCCGCGGCGGACCGGATCCGCCCCAGCGCCGCATCGTCGGCGAGCAGCGCGCCGTCGATGTCCGGGACGACACCGGAGAGGTCGCGCAGGACGCCCTCGGCGTCGAGCAGCGCGGGCGTCTCCGCTCCCGCCGTACCGACTCGCAGCAGCTTCATGATCACAATCTCCCTCGATCGCGGGGCGCCCGCCGACGGGTGCAGCCATCGGAGGACTGGTCGATCCTCCAAGGTCGACGCCCAGTCCGCAATACCCGGTTCACGTACTGGACCGTAGGCAGGGACCTACCGGTACAGCGCGGCCCGCTCCACCGCACTCCACGTCGTGCTGGTCACCACATACAGCGCGGCGGCCAGCGGCACCACCGCCACGGTGAAGAGCGTGAAGAAGGACATGAACGGCATGACCTTGGTCATCGCCCCCATCCCGGGAACCGGCTGCTGTCCATCAACCACCGGCATCGCCGGATTCGCGGCCATCATCCGCTTCGTACGGCGGAAATTGAACGCGGCGACACCGGCGACGACCACGAACAGCCCGACGTACACGAGACCCGCCGCCCCGAACACACCGCCGTCACCGAGCGCGTCCGCCCAGCGGTCCCCGAGGGGCGCGGCGAACAACTGGTGGGACAGCAGCTCGTTCGCCTTGCCGCCGATCGTCGTGTTCGAGAACAGGTGGTAGAGCAGGAAGAACGCGGGCAGCTGGAACAGGCTGGGCAGACATCCGGACAGCGGCGACACCTTCTCCGCGCTGTGCAGCTCCATCACGGCCCGCTGGAGCTTCTCGGGGTTCTTGCCGTGCTTCTTCCGCAGCTCGGCGATCTTCGGCTGCAGCTCGGCGCGCGCCTTCTGCCCGCGCGCGGCGGCCCGGGACAGGGGATGCACCAGCAGCCGTACGAACGCGGTGAACAGGACGATCGCGGCGGCGGCCGCGGTGGCGCCGAACAGCGGGTCGAGGAGATCGGCCAACTGCTGAACAAGGTCGGCGAAAACGGACATGGGTGAGCCCTCCGGGGGTCTCGTCGTGCCGGATTGGAGAGAGCTGCCGGGAAACGGCAGGGCGGCATGACGACCCGCGCGGGGTCACAGAGGTGAGCCGGGTGGCTGTGTGTGCCCTACGCGGCGGTCGCCGGGAGGGCGTGTCCGGGCGCCCTGGGCCGTGGCCGGCCAGAGGCATCGGGGTCGCGTTGCGGCAGGAAGGCCGTACGGCGGGCCCGGTCGCGGATGGCCGTACGCACTCGGGTGGGCGCGACGGCGGGCGCGGAGCGCGAGACGAGGAGGGAGCAGACGGCGAACGCGGATCCCGCGGCGGCGGTCGCCGCGAGGGCGACGGTCGCGGAAAGGCTGCCGGTGTCGAGCAGCACGACTTCGAGGAAGAGCAGCACCATCGCGGTGACGGGACGCAGACTCGCCCGGTTTCGCATCATCGGTACCCCTCCCCTCGTACGGCTCGATCCTGACTCATCACGCGCTGGACCTGATGTTACCGGGGCCGCATGGAGAGCAGCTTGCCCCACACCACCAACCGGTACTTGGACGTGTACTCCGGCGTGCAGGTGGTGAGCGTGAGGTAGTAGCCGGGTTCGGTGTAGCCGTACCCGGGTCTGACCTCGGAGCGTGGGACCGGCCGGATGACACCCCCGTCACGAGCGGCCGTCTGCGGCAGGGTCCGGTCGACGGCGTACGTGTACGTCGCGCTCCGCGTCTCGACCCGGACGGTGTCCCCGGCCCTGAGCCGGTTGATGTACCGGAACGGCTCGCCGTGGGTGTTGCGGTGCCCGGCGAGGGCGAAGTTGCCCGCCTGGCCGGGCTGCCCGGTGCCGGGGTAGTGGCCGACGTAGCCCTTGTTGAGGACGCCGCTCTTGGCTACGCCCTCGGCCACGGGGACGCGGAGGGCGAGGCGGGGGATGGAGAGGATGGCGTAGGCCTGGGACCAGTCGGGGGTCGGGGCGGGGGCGGCGGTGGGCGCGGGCGGGGGCCCGTTCCGTCCGTTCCCGGTGTCGGGCGGCGGGGCCGTCGTCGCCGGTGGGGCCGTCGTCGCCGGTGGGGCCACCGCCGTACGGGAATCACCGCCTCCCCCGTCCCAGGACCGCTCCAGCGCCCGGACCTCCCGTTCGGCGCCCTCCCTGGCCTCCCGGTTGGTCCACCACACCTGATGCACGACGAGCAGCAGAAGCAGCACCCCGACGGTGACGAGCACCTCCCCGCCACCCCACAGCACCCGCCACCGCAGGGCACGCCGCCGAAGCGCGCTGTGCCGCACGACGCGAACCCGCACCATCGGTGAGCCTCCTCCGCCGGGGCCGCCCGCACGATAAGGGCCGGGGCGCGAGGTCTCCAGACCCGTGCGCGACCGGTCCGCACAGGGCCGGGGTACCGGGCCGGTGTCCGGTACCCCGAACACTTCCTCCACAGGTTTGAGAAAGGGCTGTCGGAACCCTCGACAACCTCACCCGCCACACCTGATGCTTCCTGTCGGCATGAACGGGACAGGCCACGACGCCGGTTCGACGACGACCGGCCGCCGGCCGTTGAACGAAGCGGAGAAGTCATGATCAGACGCAGAACTCTGCTGGCGGCGACAGGCGGCGCCGTCCTCGGCGGCGCCCTGGCGACGGGCACCGCACACGCGGACGCCACCATCGCCGTCAACCCCGGTACGTCGTACGGCACTTGGGAGGGCTGGGGCACCTCCCTCGCCTGGTGGGCCAACGTCTTCGGAGCCCGCACCGACTTCGCGGACCTCTTCTTCACCACCAACTCGGTCACCTACAACGGCACGGCCCTCCCCGGCCTCGGCCTCAACATCGCCCGCTACAACCTGGGCGCATGCAGCTGGAACACCGTGGGCGGCGAGACGATGGTCAAGTCCGCCAACATCCCCGGCTTCAAGCAGATCGAGGGCTTCTGGCAGGACTGGAACAACGAGGACCCCACGTCCTCGGCCTGGGACTGGACGGCGGACGCGAACCAGCGCTCGATGCTGCAGAAGGCGACGGCGCGTGGCGCGATCACCGAGCTCTTCGCCAACTCCCCCATGTGGTGGATGTGTTCCAACCACAACCCGTCCGGCGCGGCGGACGGCGGCAACAACCTCCAGACCTGGAACTACCGCCAGCACGCCTCACACCTGGCGGCGACGGCCCTGTACGCGAAGCAGAACTGGGGCGTGAACTTCGCGACGGTCGACCCGTTCAACGAGCCGGCCTCCACCTGGTGGACCGCCACCGGCACCCAGGAGGGCTGCCACATGGACCCGGCGGTCCAGGCGGCCGTACTCCCGTACATGCGCAGCGAGTTGGACAAGCGAGGCCTGTCGGGGATCCGCATCTCATCCTCGGACGAGACGAACTACGACACGGCCCGCTCCACGTGGTCATCCTTCAACTCCGCGACGAAGGCTCTGGTCAGCCAGGTCAACGTGCACGGCTACCAGGGCTCGGGAGGCCGCCGCGACCTCCTCTACACGGACGTGGTGACGACGTCGGGCAAGAAGCTGTGGAACTCGGAGACAGGCGACAGCGACGCCACCGGCTACAACTTGGCCTCGAACCTCCTCTACGACTTCCGCTGGCTGCACCCGACGGCGTGGTGCTACTGGCAGGTGATGGACCCGTCGACGGGCTGGGCGATGATCGCGTACGACGCGAACACGCTCCAACCCACCACAGTCCAGACCAAGCACTACGTAATGGCACAGTTCAGCCGCCACATCCGCCCCGGAATGCGCATCCTGGACACAGGCGTCAGCTACGCGGCAGCGGCCTACGACCCCTCCGCCCGCCGCCTGGTGATAGTGGCCCTGAACACATCGACATCCGCCCAGACGCTGACCTTCGACCTCTCCCGCTTCACCACGGTGAGCGGCGGCTCGGGCGGCCTGGTCCCGCGCTGGAACACGGTGACGACGGGCGGCGATCAATACCGGTCGTACTCGAACACGTACCTGAGCGGTAAGTCGGTGGCGGTGCCGTTCGCGGGCAAGGCGGTGCAGACGCTGCAGGTGGACGGTGTGGTGATCTGACCCGACAGGCAGGACGCAACCGCGGACGCTGACGGAACGTCGTGCGTCACATGATGACGAAAGCGGAAGATCGCGGGCCCCGAACCGCCCACGGCCGAGCCCTCCTGGCCCCCGCCCTGGCCAACCTGGCCATCGGGATACCCGCGATCATCCCGCTCTACCTGACGTACTGGCTGCTGACCCGCTACGCCCCCTCGGACTGCGAAGCCTTCGCACCCACACCGCCAAGCGCGACGAACTGCGACTACCACACACTCGACCACGCACCGGTGGTGATGTTCCTGCTGGCACTGACGGGAGCGGTACTGGTACTCCTGGCGCTGAGGGTGAACGTAAGACCCCATGGCCGGGGCTCGACGAGATGGCTGGCGATGACGCCCCTGATCCTGGTCCCGTTCCTGACCTTGCTGTGCCTGGCCAGAACCTGAGCCCCGCCCCTCCACCAGGCAATATCTGCACCCTGTTCCCTCCTCTGTTCTCCGCTCCGCCACCCCTGGGCAGTACGGTGTCCCCCATGCGCCCCGACACGCCTGCCGAAAACGTCGACCACACCGCCGAGGCGGCACGCCTGGAGCGAACCGCCGGCCTCTACCCCGAGGACGCCGAAGCCCTGCTCCTGCGGGCCGCGGCCCACCTGGAACTGTCCGGCGACCGCCCCGCCGCGACCGCGCTCTACGACCGCCTCCTGTCGTCACCCGCCCCCTTGGACGACCCTCACCTGGTACGAGCCCTGAAGGCCTCGAACCTCTGGGAGTACGGCCATGAGGCGGAGGCCAGGGCGATCATCGACGGCGTCAGGTCAGCGGCCCCCCGCGACCCGGCCCCCTGGGTGATCATCGCGGAGGCGCTGGAGTCCCACGACGAGCTGGAACAGGCGCAGGAAACATTCACAGAGGGCGTCACCCTCCTCCTGACGGACGTCCCGGAGCCCCCGTACTCCACACACCCCTTGCTCTTCGGCCGCCACCGCGTACGCCGCATGCTGGGCGCCCCCCACGACGAGTGGGACACCTTCGCGGACACCCTCCACTCGATGCCGGTCTCCCTGGACGAACTCCACGACCCGAAGCGGGTGTGGTCCCTCGGCTCGGACAACCCGGCGGAACTGGAGGCGGAGATCTCACGCCTGCGCGCGGAACTGGGCGCATTCAGGGAGGCCCTGTCCCGCCCGTTCCCGGTGGCGGTCCTGCACTGGCCGGAAGCCGAACTGACGGAACTGACGGCGGCGTACCCGTCCCTGTCCTCCGAGTACCCGTCCCACGACGACCACCTGACGACGATAGAGAACTCCCTCCGAGAACTCTCAGCCTCCGGCACCCCGAACCTCGGCATCGTCACGGGCACGGTCCCGTCCTACGAGGCCTTCGCAGCCTCCGAGCTCTCCTCCCCGGAGGACACGACGCTGCTGCCGCAGTACGCGACGACGCTGGCGGCACGGGGGCGGGCGGTGGCTTGGCCTCCGCAGCGGGGGGCGGTTTGTTGGTGTGGGTCGGGGCGGGTTTATGGGGAGTGCCACGGGTCGTAACCGCAGGCAGGCCTGACCCACGCTCGTCCCGGACCGGCCTCAGCGCGACCCCACCACGCCCCACCCACCGCACGCCGCTCAACCCACCCGGCGTGCCCCCGAGACGCCAATGCGCCCCCGACTCCGCCCCGCCACCCAACCGACCCCACCGCCAACCAACCTTGGCCACCCGCCTCTCCGGGCCGCCCGCTCGCTTCTCCACCGTGCTGGAGCGGGCCGGGTCAAGGGTGGCCCGGAGGGCCATCGGCGCAGCCGACGCGGAACGCAGCGCAGCGGAGTGGAGCGCCCTTGAGGCGGCTCGCGGAAGCACGACACTGGCCAAGAAGCGGGCGGACCCAACGGTGCGCAGAAAATCCGTCCAGCGACCACATGGCCAGCCGCGCGAAGGTTTGAGCTCAAACTTGGATCTACGGCCACCGGCATCGACCCATTCAGTGGCCGGAGCGCAGTCTCACGACTCCCACCTCACCGCCCTCCGTCCGTCGGCACAATGCTCAGATGCCACGTGCTGTTCCTTCCTCCCCCAGCGTCTCCGCCCGCATGAGCCGCCAGAGCTCCCGCGACACTGTCCCCGAGGTCGCGGTCCGGAAGATCCTGCACGCCGCAGGATGGCGTTACCGAGTAAACGTCCCAGTGCCCGACATGCCTCGCCGCACGATCGACATCGCCTTCCCCAAGGCCAAGATCGCGATCTTCCTGGATGGTTGCTTCTGGCACGGCTGCCCCGAGCACGCCACACAGCCGAAAGCAAACGCTGAGTGGTGGCGAACAAAGCTCGGCAACAACATGGCTCGCGATCTTGAGACGACAGAGCACCTCACCGCGGCCGGATGGAAGGTCCTCCGCTTCTGGGAGCACGAGCGGCCAGAGGACGTTGCCCATCGAATTGCCGCGCATGCACGCAGCTCACTCACCGACCGAAACCGACGTTCTCCATGAGGGCTCTCAGTGTCACCTGCTAAAACTGAGCCATTGCTGTGTGTGAGGGAATGGGGAACAGCGTGGCTCAGCCGGGGGATCTGTCGCAGCCTGTTGCGGGTGTCTACGAGGAACTCGTCACCCAACGCATGCAAGGACAAATGGCGCAGCTCAGCGCAGCAGGTTGGAGAGCCATCGATGATGAGGTCAGCGAAGAATCGTCACCTCATGTACTGGCTCGTCACATCAGTCAGGCCGTGAGCCGGCGGCTCAGCCAGCTGCCCCACGACCAGCGTGTCGCCGTAGCCAACCGGATCATCGAGTCACTCTCATCCAACTCGGCCGACTTCGGAGGCAGTGACACGGCCGACCTCATCGCCGATGGCCCTCGCCAACTCCTCGCCCTTGCGGAGAAGGAAGCCCCTGGTGTCTACGCGATGCGTCCGCTGACACCTCTCTCCGAGACCGCCCTCATAACCAACTCTCCCGAGGACCCGAGTCTCGGCAGTGAGCTGCGCGCTGAGCTGGCCACGGCAGATCGCATCGATCTGCTCTGCGCCTTTGTGAAGTGGTATGGCCTGCGTGTACTCGAAGACTCTCTCCGCGCCGCCAGAGACCGCGGTGTCAAGATTCGAGTCATCACGACCACCTACATCGGCGCAACCGACCGTCACGCGCTCGACCGACTCGTCCGCGACTTCGGCGCCGAGGTGAAGGTCAACTACGAGACCCGCTCGACACGGCTCCATGCGAAGGCCTGGTTGTTCCGACGCGAGAGCGGTTTCGACACGGCTTACGTAGGCAGTTCCAACCTCTCGAAAGCCGCGCTGCTCGACGGCCTGGAGTGGAACGTGCGCCTTTCGTCTGTGGCCACTCCGGTCGTGCTCAACAAGTTCGAGGCCACCTTCGACGCGTACTGGAATGACATCGCTTTTGAGTCGTACGACCCCGATCGCGACGCCCACAAGTTGGACGAGGCCCTGACCGTGGCGGGCGGTACGCAGGCCAGCCAGGACACCAAGATCAGCCTCTCTGGCCTTGAGGTTCGACCGCACCCGCACCAGGCCGACATGCTGGAGCGACTGCGCGTCGAGCGTGAGGTACGCGGCTACCAGCGCAATCTGCTTGTCGCCGCTACTGGTACGGGCAAGACAGTCATGGCCGCGCTTGATTACCGCAACCTGTACGAGGAGTGGGGTGGCAAGCAGCACCCACGGCTGCTCTTTGTGGCCCACCGCAAGGAGATCCTGAGGCAGTCACTCCGCATGTACCGCGAGGTACTCGATGACGCATCCTTCGGCGAACCACTCTTCAGCGGCGCGCTACCGCGTGATTGGAAGCATGTCTTCGCCAGCGTTCAGTCGCTCACCGACCAGCGACTCGACCAGTTCGACCCGGGACACTTCGACATCATCGTCATCGACGAGTTCCATCACGCCACGGCTTCGACGTATCGCCGCGTTATCAACCACTTCAAGCCGAAGCAACTCCTCGGCCTCACCGCCACTCCCGAGCGCGCGGACGGCCTGAATGTGCAGGACGAGTTCTTCGAAGGCCGAATCGCAGCCGAGATGCGGTTGTGGGAGGCCCTGGATAACGATCTCCTGTGCCCGTTCCACTACTTCGGTGTGCCGGACGGCACCGATCTGACACGTCTTAGCTGGCGCTCGGGTACCTACGACCAGAGCCAGCTCGGCGACTTGTTCTCGGCCGACACTGCACGGGCGCGTATTGTCATCAAACAGGTGCGGGACAAGGTGTCCGATCCGATGAGCATGCGGGCACTCGGCTTCTGCGTCAGCAGGAAGCACGCTCACTTCATGGCGAAGTGCTTCCGGGACGTTGGCTTCAAGGCCGAGGCCTTGGACAGCGCATCGCGGCCCGAGGTCCGTGACCATGTGCTGTCCCAGCTCAAGGCTGGAGAGATCCAAGTCATCTTCTCCGTAGACCTCTTCAACGAGGGCTTGGACATCCCCGACGTCGATACGCTGCTCCTCCTGCGCCCCACGAACAGCGCCACCGTCTTCCTTCAGCAACTCGGTCGAGGCCTACGCCGCACGCCGGACAAGCCCGTGCTCACAGTGCTCGACTTCATCGGCCAGCACCGAGCCGAGTTCCGGTTCGAGGAGCAATTCCGCGCGATGACCAACCTGTCACGCAACCGGCTCCTTGAGCACGCCGAGCATGACTTCCCACTGCTGCCCTCCGGCTGCCAGATCATCCTTGAGGGCAAGTCCAAAGATCTTGTCCTGGATAACATCCGCACCCAGATCAAGGCGACAGTCCAGACCCTCGCCAAAGAGGCCAGGGCCTTCGACACGCCGCTCCTCGCCGACTACCTCAAAGAGAGCCGCCGGGAAATCCGGGAGCTGTACAAGTCGAGCAACTCGTGGACGACGGTCCTGCGCCGCGCCGGTTTGTCCGACCTACCTGAACAAGCCGACGAACAAGACCTGTTGAAGCGTGTGCACGCCTTCCTCCACGTCGACGACCGCGAACGCGCCGACGCATACGCGCGCCTGCTGAACGATGACGCCCCGCCGTACGACTCACTCAGCGAGAAGGATCAGACGTACGCACGCATGCTGTTCTTCAACCTCTGGGACAAGGCCGGCGGGTTCACTTCCTACGCCGAGGGGCTTGAATCGCTGCGCGAGCAGCGAGCCTTCCGTAGCGAGCTGCGCCAAGTACTCGACCACGTGATGGGGTATGCCGACCACTTCCCCCTCCCACTGCAGGGCCCGCATGCGCATATCCCGCTGAAGATCCACAGCGCATACAACCGCTCGGAGATCCTGGCCGCACTCGGTGTGGCCCGCCTCGGCGGTCAGATGCCCGGCTCCTTCGCGCAGGGCGTTCTGTGGGATGAGCAGAATCAGACCGACGCGTTGCTGATCACCCTTGAGAAGAACGAGAAGGACTTCTCCCCCACGGTCCGGTACAAGGACTACGCGCTGAGCCCTTCCCTCTTCCATTGGGAGTCGCAGAGCACGACCGCAGCCACCTCTCCCACCGGTCTGCGCTACCAGCAGCACGAGCAACGCGGCAGCCACGTCCTGCTGTTCATGCGGCGCTACAAGGACACCGACATCGGCAAGGCACAGCCCTGGATGCTGCTCGGCCCGGCAACGTATGCCGGCCACGAAGGCAGCAAGCCCATGGCCATCACGTGGCGGCTGCATGATGAGCTACCTGCAGATGTGTGGTCGTACTCGGGTATCACCGCGGGCTGAGCAACTCGGCGCTCACGCGATCTCGCCGAGCTCAGCCTCGAAGTGAGTCTGTGCTCGGTCGAGTACGTCATCGGGGTCATGTCCGTGTGCATGCAACCAGTGCAGTACGTCCGCCATGACCCCGACGGCAGCCTCTTCTGCTGCTGCCGCGCCGAGCACACTGCCACGGCCGGACTGGACTTTCTCGCGGGGCAGTTGCCAGGATCCGTACAGATCGAGGATGGCCCCGGCGCGTGTGACATGAGGGGCGATCGTCGTGCCGCAAGCGACAGCAGTGTCCGTGGCGAGCTCACACCACACCACCTTCCTATCGCCTTGGACGGACACGCCCCAGCGGTGATCCGTCAGGGTGTCGACGAGCGCCATTCCTCGGCCCGACTCCAGTGCACTGCTGACGGTGAGCAGTGTGGGCAAGGCACGGGTGTCGGGGTCCGTAACCTCCAAACGGAGATACGGCCCGTTGAGCGCTGCGCGCAGCGTGCTGGGGGTTCCTTCGCCGACGTGCCGGATCACATTGGTCACCAGCTCTGACATGCAGATTTGCGCTGCGTCAACATGATCGGGGAGCCCCCACAGAATGAGTCGGAGCTTCAACGTCCGTCTCAACTCCGCGAGTTCACTCGGCTGGGCAGCGAACTTGTGCACCCAGGGCTCTCGCCCAACACAATCGCTCACGTAGATCACCTTCGACCACCCCTCACGCGCTTTGTTGCGCACGGTGCTCACGCCAATGACTCTCAGTGACAGAGTCGCAGTGCAACTCTCGCCATGCAACATGCACGAAGGGATTCCCTCGTTAGAGTGATTGGCCTTTCAGCCCGCTTCCGATGGGATGGAACATCCGCTACCCCACGAGGAGTTGCCATGTCTGGATCCCCCACAGCTCGCCGTCGCCGCCTTGCGATCGAGCTCAAGCGATTGCGCGACGAGAGCAGCCTGACGTGCAGCCAGGTAGGCAAGGAGTTGGACTGGAGCAGTTCCAAGGTCAGCCGCATGGAGACGGGACAAGGACGCGTCCAGCCCTCGGATGTCGATGCCCTGTGCCGCCTCTACGGGACTGCGGATGAACTGCGTGAACTTCTGAAGTCGCTGGCCAAGGAGTCCAAGACAAAGGGGTGGTGGCACGCACACAGCAACGCGATCCCCGCCTGGTTCTCTGTGTACGTTGGTCTCGAACAGGCGGTTTCCGACCTGCGTACCTATCAAGCCGAGTTCATCCCCGGCCTCCTACAGACCAGCGAGTACGCAGCCGAGCTGAGCCGCGCATGGGTGGATCACACCCCCGACGACATTCAACGCATGGTCGACGTCCGGATGCGGCGACAAGAGCTCCTCACCAGCGAGAGCGCGCCTGATCTATGGGCAGTCGTGCACGAGAGCGCCTTGCTGCATACGGTCGGGAGCCGCGAAGTCATGGCCAGCCAGCTCGAACGTATGCTGGAAATCCAGAAGTTGAAGAACGTGACCGTCCAGGTGCTGCCGTTCAACGCAGGCGCCTATCCCACCACCGGGTCGTTCACGATCCTCGGCTTCCCGGAGCAGGAGGACCCGGACGTGGTCTATCGAGAGGGACTTACCGATTCGGTCTACCTCGAAGAGCCCAAGGACGTGGCCCTCTACACGAAGGCATTCGATCACCTCAGGGCCTTGGCACTGAGTCCTCAGCGATCGATCTTGCTCATCACAAGACTCTTGGAGGAGAACTCTCGATGATGCTGCCGTCGAGCATCCCGTGGCGCCGAAGCAGCTACAGCAACGGCATGGGCGGCGAATGCCTGGAAGTAGCCGAACTCGCCGAAGCGATCAGGGTCCGCGACTCCAAAGCCACGTCAGGACCGCAAATCACCCTGAGCACTGCTACATGGCAGGATTTCATACGCGCCCTGGCCGGCCGCATGGAAGAATCTGTTACCTGACTGGCTGCAACGGATTACGAATGATTTCTCCTGCTCCCTGGAGGAACGAGGCGTAAACCTGGGTCATCTCGCTCCTAGCCTGGTCAAATCCGGACCAGTCCACGCTCGGGCTTGAAGAACTTCCTCCCGCCACCTGCATCAAGGCGCCCACAGCCGCCATCGACTTCCCCGTCATGGCGTAAGCCAGCGCATTCGCCTCGTTTGGCCCCCACAGAGCCAACTGGCTTGTTTTTGCCTTGAGCTCAACGGTGCGCTCACGAAGTTCACGTCCCGTCGCCTCATCAAGTCCGGCCCCACCCCGCACCTCAGGTGTGATACGTACGAGCACTTCATCCAAAGCGGCATAGGCCTCAAGGAGGGCAGCGAAGGCCTGATGCCGCTGACTACGCACCCACTGCCAGTGCTCCGCCGCCGCCTGTCCGTGCACCTGAGCCAAGGCTGCCTCAACTGCTTTGCGCCCACCGGCTTCGGCTCCGCGCTTGGCGTACATCCCGGCGATGAACGCACCGATGACGGCAGCCGCGAAGGCGATTACTGCCGCGACGACTGTCCCCGTCGAGTCACTCATCGCGCCATCCTCGCCCGGATGCGGCGCTGCCACAATGGTCTTCCTACGTAACGTGCACAACTCTCAGCACTCTGTGAGCTCTGAAACCATTAGCCTCGGATCATGACGACACCCACGGCCGGCTTCGCGCCTGGCGACATCCTCACGCGTGCACAGATCCACCCCGTCCTCGGCGGCAGCAGCTTCCAGGGAATCTGCCCAGCCGTAGAAAAACGCAACGTTCTCATATTCTCCGACAGTAAAATAGGTAAGCGCTATGGGTATCGGGATGGATGGCTCGCCGAGAACGATGCATCGGGACCCATATTCACATATACCGGAGTCGGGCAACGCGGCGACCAGACCTTAGACGGCGGAAATGCCGCTATTCTGAACCACGCAAATATGGGGCGCACTCTGCACGTCTTCGTCGCGGTGGGCAATGTTCCAGGAACTGGTACGCGAAAGCACAAATATATAGGAGAATTCAAGGTTGACGAGCGCACACCGTACGACATACGGGAAGCCAAAGATGAATTGAATCATGACCGCAATGTCATCGTCTTCCGACTTCGCCCCACCGGCCCGTTCATACGGGAGGATTCCGACACCCTGCCATTGGCCAGCCGCTCCCGGATACGATTTCAGTCGACCGCAGGGCGCGTCGCTCGGGCATACCGCCGCCAGAGGCGTCAGCGTCAACCGCAAACTGAGACTACCCGAATAGAATCGATCCGTGACGAACTGGCGGATGCATTCGAAGCGCACGAGAGCGCAGCCGGGATGGACATAGGGCAGATGGAGCTGTCCCTCCAGAACTCGACTGATCAGATCTCATTCGAGATCTACAACCAGACGAACCACACGGTTTACCAGCCCACGGGCAGTGCAGCACCCGAATCAATCACTCAGGCTCTGGCTCAACTGCTTCATGCACAGCGTCATTTAAAAGACCTTGTTCCCGACCAGCCCTTCCACCTGATGATGCTTACACCTGCGCTCCCCCGAGAGGACCTCCGCGGCTTGCTAGCCGACCACGGAATTGGCCTCGTATACCGCAACGACAATGGCGGATTCTCTGAGTTCGCGGGAAGCACGCCTATGAGCAGCGATGCTCGATCGTTCCGCTGTTTGAACTGTCCCGTACCCGCCGCGTAGGGATTCCGTAACGAGCAACCTCGCTTGCGCGCAATCCGTACCTACGGCCCCAAAGACGCAATCTGCTGCAGTCCTTGAGCGCACCATCGCTTGCACTCACATCCTGGATCTCCAACCACCCAGCTGGAGGGCAACATGACGCTCAGGTTCCTCGGCACAACCAGCGACGACGGCGACTGCCCCACCCTCTACGACATCGAGGGCACGGACGAGATCCTCGTCCAGGGCGAGCGGGAGACCGCCCCAGAGCAACTCGCTCAGCTGCGGGACGTCAAGGCGTCCGAGACCTTCGCCCGTGTCCCGCGCCGCCTGCAGGCGAGGACATCGCCAGCGATCTCGACAACGCGTGGCGCGAGAACGTCCGCGCGCAGACGGCACAGGGCAAGTGGTTCGAGCGTGTCCGGCTGGTCGATGAACCGCCCACGCAGGGTCAGGAGTTCCTGCTAGCCAAACTGCGAGGTGAACCCGTGATCCAGACGTACCCGCCCGAAAAAACCATCGCTGCCCAGCCTCGCACCGGCCGCTCCCTCGTCACCAACGCCGACCTGGTGGACTTCCTGGTGGCGCTCGCCGGGGGCCTGGAGACGCCGTTCGGCCGGACCCTCGAACAGACCATCCAGCCCGCCCGCCACACCGCCACCGTCCAGGCGCTGACCAAGATCCTCGACCAGCGTGTGGCGGCCATGCGGCGTCGCGTGGACATCGCCGTCGAACGGGGTGAACTGCCCCCGGTGGACAGCTCGTTCCTCGGCGAGAGGATTTCCGGGCCGGTACATCTGATCGTCAATCGCGGAATGCGTTCGTTCGCCCGGGAGGACGCGGAGCGGATTGTGGGCGTGGTGCTCGCCGGTATTCGGGCCACGGCGCGGCAGCCCTGAGCAGTCGGCTCGGCGGTGCGCGCCTCAGCTGATGGGGACTCACGCCGTCGTAGCCGTCGTAGAGCTGATTGGTCCTCATGGGTGTGGCCCGTATGGCAGCTTCGATGAGCGGTGTGCGGAATATCCGACTAGCCTCCGAAATGAGCGCTAAGTGGATCTTTAATGGCGCGCTCTACTCGAATCAAGGAGGAGACATGCGCAAGCTTCAGAAGGCCGCTCTCGCGGCCACGATGGTCGGGACCCTCAGCCTCATAGCCACCGGCACCGCCTCCGCACAGCCTTCGTACGGCGAGCATGGCCATGGGCACTGCAAGTCGCACGACATGAACATCGACATTCTCGGTCAGGTCGGAATTCTCAACGGCCTTGCGGGCAACTTGCTCAATGGTGAGGGTCACCCTGGCGCGCAGTTCGGCGGCGTCGGGTCCGAGTGCCACCACTGAGTGATAGCGGATCCGTCTCGTAGTTCACCGAGAACGAGAACCGAGAAGAGAAAGGGCCCTGGTGCCCGGGTCACGCACCCGGCACCGGGGCCCATGTCTTGCGCGCGACCAAAGTCGCAGTGGCGCAGACCATCGGACGATGACTGCGGGTACGGGCCCTCGCCAGACTCGGCACATCGGGAGAGAGAGCGGGGGACAGCGTGAAAGGTGCCGAAGGCACGGGCGTCGTACTCAGGCAGTCTGCCTGGGGGCTGACGTTGTTTTGGGTGGCGTGTGGGGGTGTCGGGGGGTGGCTGGTCACTCTTCTTGCCGATTGGCTGGTGACCTTGGCCTGGGCGCCGCTTCAGGGGCCCGCCAAACTGTTGAATTCCGTTCCCGAGCCTTGGCTCAGCGTCGGGAGTGTGGGGGCGGGGGCCGGGCTGGGGCTGGTGGTCGGGCTCGTCGCGGTGCATGAGTCGCTGGTGGTGAGCGTGTCCCCGAGTCGGGTGGTGCTCGGCGTCAGGGGGTCGTCGGAGGAGTTCGGGCGCGACGAGGTCGGGCTTGTGGTGCGGGACGGCAAGGAGCTCGTGCTGCTGGGGGTGGGCGGTGGCGAGGTTGCTCGGGAGGTGTGCGAGCTGGACCGGGCTCGGGTTGCCGAGGCATTCGCCGCGCACGGGTATCGGTGGGCGGACGAGGATCCGTATCGGGAGGAGTTCCGGCTCTGGGCTCCCGGGATGCCGGGGTTGCCGGCCGGGGCGGACGCGCTGTTGCGGGCTCGGGCGACCGTACGGGGGAAGGACGGGGGCGCGGAGCACGTCCGTGAGCTGCGGAGGGAGCTGTTGCGGCTCGGTGTCGTCGTGCGGGATGAGAAGACGCGGCAGTACTGGCGGGTGGCTCAGCCCGATCTGCCGCTTCCCTGAGAGCAACCGCCCGGGCGCCTGGTCCCTCTTCCGGCTGAGAGGATTGCGCCGGCCGTGGCGGAAGAGGAACGGAAGGGGGGCTGAGCATGATCGTGCTCATTCTGGTGGGGATTCTGGTGCTCGCCGTCGGGGGGTGCGTGTGTGTCGTGTGGGCCTCGCGCGGTGGGCCGCGGTGGGTGCGGGTGGTGGCCAGTGTGACGCTGGGGGTGGGCGAGGTGGTGCGGGTGCTGAGTCGTAGTAGTGGGCGGAGGTCGGGGGCGGGCTCCAGCTCCAGCGATGGGGACTGACCTCCTACGGCTGCCGACGCCCCCCTCTTACGCCCGCTGGAGCCCGCTCACTTCCTCCGGTCAGGCGGCCGTCGCCTTCCCCTCCGTCAACAGCCACTCGTGGTGTACGGCGCCCAAGGGGACCTTCGTCTGGAGTATCGGGGTGCCGAAGATGCTCAGTTGGAGGTTGAGGGTGCCGGTCAGGTCCACGCCGCCGTACAGGGCGTAGGCGGCCGCTGCCGTGCCCGTACCGTCGGATGTGCCCCCGGCCGAGGTCTCGGCGTGGGCGCGTAGGTACGGGGCCAGGTCGGCGGTGACGCCGACCGTGCCGTAGAGGCCGACCGTGGCCTCGGCTCCCAGCGCGGCCTTGACGTCGCCGGCCGCCGTCACCGTTGTCTTGAGAGGCTCGCCCTTCATCTCGGACTCGCTCACCGGCATCCAGCCCTTCGCCCAGGAGAAGGAGCCGCCAACCCGGAAGTCGCCCTTGAGGTCCTGTTCGACGTCGACCGTGACCTTGCCGTCGGCGTTCACCTGGATGTAGCAGGTCAGGTCGAGATTGACGACGACCGGGATCGGGCCCACCTGGATCACCGGGTCGGCGTGCAGCTTGGCGAAGGGGATGCGGATCGGCTGCCCGCCGTTGGGCGAACCTGCCGCCCGGCCTTTCAAGGACCACTTGGAAGCCCAGTCACCCGACAGGCCCAGGAAGGCGGCGCCGGGGCCCGAGTTCCCGCCGGAGCCGTCGTACGAGAACTCGACCTCCGGTGCCAGCTGTACGAAGCCCTCCACCGACGCCGATGCCGACGCCGATGCCGACGCCGGGGCGCCCTCGGCCGTGGCCACCGACGCGCCCACGTCCATCCGCAGGCTGCCGAGCGGGAGTTTCGCCCCCTCGGGGCCGAAGCGGAGGTCGCCGGTCTTCGCCCAGGAGACCTTGACGCCCTTGACCAGCGGCTCGACCTCGACCGTCGACGGGTCCACCGGGACCTCGCCCTGGGCCTTGCTCGCGCCGAGCACGGAGTTCAGCTTCGCCGGTGCCGTCTCGACGGACGTACCGCCGTCTTCGGCGGTGCCCACGACCTTCGTGACCTCGGCGAGAACGCCGTCGGGGGCGCCGGGGGCGGGGGCGCTGGCGATGATGTCGCCGGTGGTCACCGGGGGTTGGGCGGAAGGCTTCGCCGTCGGGGTGGTGGGCCCTGCGGAGGGCGCCCCGGTGGTCGGCTTCTTGGCCGGCTGCGCCGCGATGACTGCCCGTCCGGTCTTCCTGTCGTACGAGGCGACCTTGAGGGAAGACTTCTTCGCCGTGCCTCCCGGCGCTGCTCCCTCCGCCACCGCGGTGGGAGTGGCCTCTCCGGACGGGGCCGAAACCACGGCCAGTTGCTCCTGGGCCGCGGCGGCGGGCTTCGGGCTCTCGGCCGCCGTCGTCGTGGGATCGGGGGTGGCTGAGGTGGTGGTGGCGCTGGAACAGCCGGTGGTCAGTACGGCCGCGATCGCTATCGCCGACAGGGAGAGCAGGGCCTGTCTCTTGAATCTGAGTCTGTGCATGCGTGTTCCTCGGGAGCGGGGTATGGGGGTGCGCTGCAGGAGGTGACGCATGGGGGGGCCGACCGCCATCGCATGGCAGGCATGGCTGTACGGCCGTTGCGGCGTTGTGCTTGCCGACGGTGACCGTGACGTTTGGTTACCCCCCAGTAGTCATGCATGAGCATGCCAGCACCGGGGGGACGGTAGACGCTTTCTTTGGTGGCGGGTGGTGGTGACGTGGGTCACGTCGCCTGATCGGCGGTCAGTTGTCGCAGCCGCCGCCGGGGTCGCCCGGGAGTTCAGGGGTCGGTTCGGGAATCGGCTCGGGAGTCGGCTCGGGGTCGGTCGCCTCCGGCGGGGCGGGGGGTTCCGGGTACTCAGGGGTGGCCGGGTCCTCCGGGGCCTCTGGCTCCTCAACCGGCCCCGGCTCTACGGGAGTCGAGGGCGGTGTCGGCTCCACCGGCGCGGGCACCTCAGCACCGGGAGCCTCGGGCTTCTCGGGCTTCTCGGGCTTCTCCGGCCGCTCCGGCTTCTCCGCCCCACCCTCGACCTTCGGCGGCGGCGGCACAGCCGGCTCATCAACACTCGGCACCTCAGGGTCAGCCACAACCCTCGGCGCACTCTCCACCTTCACCGCCACCGCAGTCACAGGCTCAACGTCACCACTCCCCACCGGCACCCCCGGCGTCCCCGCCTCGCCCCCATCCCCAGCCCCAGTCCCAACCCCCGGCCCCTCTGAAGGCCGAGCCGCCACCGGCGCCTCCGCCAACGGAACCCGAGGCGTGACCGGCGTGGAAGGAGAACCACCCGTACCGAGCGCAAGCATCATCACGATCGCCGCACCCGCCACCGTCACCCCGGCCGCGATCGCCGCCGGAGCCTTCACGGCGCCCGCGCCGCCGACCCCGTTCGCGCCACCCGTCACCGCCTGCCGAGCCGCATGCAGCGCACCACCCAACTGCCCGCTCAGGCCGCCGACCGCGCCCACCGCCCCCGCGGACCCCGCCGCCAACGACAGCAGGAACTTCCCCGCGCCGCCCACGGCGAAGACCAGCAGAGCCGGGCCGACGAGTGCGGGCAGGCGGTCGTTGGCGCGCATCAGTACCGCGAGCCGGCCGCGGCAGTCGGCGCAGGCGTCGACGTGGGCGAGGAGGCGTTCGGACTGGCGGGGTGTGGCGTTGCCGCGGACGTACGCCGGCATGCGCACCCAGTGGACCTCGCAGGCGGGGTCGTCGGGGGCGCCGGTCTGGGAGCGCAGGAAGGCCTGGCGCATGCCTTCGCGGGCGCGGTGCAGCAGGACGGCCGTAGCGCCCTGCTTGGCGCCTATGCGGCGGCCGACCGCCTCCAGCGGCTGGCCCTCCGCCTCGGCCAGCCACAGCGCCTGGACCCAGCGTTCGGGGAGTTGACCCAGTACCCGCACCAACAGGTCCACGGAGGAGACCTGTTCGGCCGGGTCGGCGGTGCCCTCCGCGTGGACGGCGTGCGGGTCGTGCGGGGTTTCGCGGGCTTCGCCCCCTGCCGTCGCCGCCAGATGCCGCACCGTCGTCATCAGGTACGCCGGTACGTTCTCGATCTCATGGCCCTCCGACAGCCGGCGCCAGACGCGGAAGTGCGCCTCGGCGACCAGGTCCTCGGCCACCCAGGAGTTGTTGCGGGATAGCGAGCGCGCGTACGCGACCAGGCGCGGCTGCTGTTCCTCGTAGATACGGGCGTACGAGGCGGTGGCGGACGGGGGAGGTGACGCCTGGGCGGGCACCTTGGGGGAACCGTCGGACATGGCGGGAACGCTCCGGTTGCCGGCTGAGCTGATGGGCGCGGAAGGGTTTGTCAGCGTAGATGACTAAATTCTCAAGCAACTGGTTCGGGTGAGTTAGATCACAGGGGCGGGGTTCCGGTTTCGCGTAATCGACGAGGTCGTCGGGCCGTCATAGAGGCGCACAGGCAACCGTTCAATCGGCAACCAACCGGCGTCCGACCGGCAGCCGCCCGGCCATCACCACGGAGAACCCCATGCGCCCCGCCCTCCAGCAGTCCGTCCGCGCCCGCCTCGTCGACCCCGGCCACCCGGCGCTGCCGATACGTCCCACGCTGCGCTACTCCGCCGCCGAACCCTTCGCCGTGCACATCGACTTCCCGGCCCATGTCTCGGACGACGCGCAGGGCGTCACCTGGACGTTCGCCCGCTCACTGCTGGAGGAGGGGCTCGACGCGGCGGCCGGGATCGGGGACGTCCGGATGGTGCCGTGCGGGCGGTCGCGGACGGTCATCGAGTTCCACGCGCCGCACGGCATGGCGGTCGTCAGATTCGGTACGGCGTCGCTGCGGCGCTTCCTGCAACGGTCGTACGCCGTCGTCGAACCGGGGAGGGAGGAGCTGGGACCGGAGCTCGACCTCGGCCTCATGTGCCTGCTGGACGGGGTCTGAGAGCAGCCAGCCGATCAGCGGGTCACTGGGGCTCGATCGGCGTCAGGACGCGCGTGCCCGTCTGGCGGTAGATCACCGAGCTGCGGAAGGTCACCACCTCGCGGCGGGCGCTGAAGCGGTCCATCAGGAAGTCGTGCAGATGCTCGATGTCCGGGACGGCCACATGGACGAGGAAGTCGTCGTCGCCGGAGACCACGAACACCGAGACGACCTCGGGGAGTCCGGTGAGATAGCCCTCGAAGTCGTAGATCACCTGGCGGCTCAGCGGGCGCAGTTTGACGAAGATCAGCGCTTGCAAGGTGCGGCCCAGCAGGCGTGGCTGTACGGCCGCGTGGTAGCCGGTGATCACTCCGCGGGCGCGCAGGGCACGGACGCGTTCCAGGCAGGTGGAGGGTGCGATGCCTACCCTGCGGGCGAGTTCGCGGTTGGTGAGCCGTGCATCGCGCTGGAGATGGGTGAGGATCGCCGAATCAGTGTCGTCCATGGCCGTCATTCTTCCCGCGCCACCGAATTTGGTTCGGCCGCGCCCCTCAACTCCCGTACCGCGCCGTACATTTCCCTCGCCCTGCCCGGAACGAAGGGAGCCCTCGCCCATGACGACCGCCGCGGCACGATCCATCGACGCACCCATCGATGCCTCCATCAATGCGCCCATCAACGCGTCCATCGACTGGCGCGAGGAGCGCGCCCTCGACGGCGAGCGCCCCCTCGACCAGGCCGTCGGCCACTACGACCACTTCCTCGCCGAGCACTACACCTGGATGCTCGGCGGTGACCTCGACGCGCTCGCCGCGGGGCAGCGTGCCGCGCTCTCGGCGTGGGGTGTGACGCCCGGGTCGGCGATCGGTCCGGCGGCCGGGGCGCTGGCCGTGGATCTGGGGTGCGGTCCGGGGCAGGCGTCGCTCGCGCTGGCAGGTATGGGCTTCGACTCCGTCCTCGCGGTCGATCTGAGCCGGCCGCTGCTCGGCGAACTCGCGGCGCACGCCGCCCACTTGCCCGCCGTACGGGTGGTGCGGGCGGATGTGCGGGGCGCACTGCGGGAGCTGGTACGGCCGGGGTCGGTGGGGGCGGTCGTATGCCTGGGTGACACGTTGACGCATCTGCCGACCCGCGGGGATGTGGCCGCCCTCTTCGCCGACGTCGCCGCCGCGCTCGCGCCCGAGGGGACGGCCGTGTTCGCCTACCGCGATCTGACGGTCCCCCTCACCGGTACGGACCGTTTCCTTCCGGTCCGGGCCACCGAGGACCGCATCATGACGTGCTTCCTCGAATACCCGGACGACTACGACGACTACACGGTCCTCGTGCACGACCTGATCCACACCCGCGCCGACACCGGCTGGACGCTCACCGCCCGCAGTTACCGCAAGCTGCGCCTCTCCCACGCCTGGGTGCTGGAGCAGCTGCGCACGGCCGGGCTGCGGGTGCGGCACGAGGAGAGCGGGGCGGGCGGTATGCGGACGGTCGTGCTGGAGCGGGGGCCCGGCTCACGGGCGTAGCCCCGCGGCCCCCTGGGCCCGGCGGCGGGATCAGGAGTCGGACCAGAACACCCCGTTGAGTCCTTCCTGCGCGATGGTCCTGGACATCACATTGCCCTCCCTCACATAGCGCGAGTGCTTGTCCGTGAGGAAGAAGTCGAGGGCGGCCACCGGCGTGGTGGCGTCGCAGGCGAGGTCGCCGTTGATGCAGAAGCGGGCGACGGGGACGCCCGGGAACTCCCGGGGGCCGGGTCCGGTGGAGGTGAAGCCGAGGGCGCCCAGGCCCTTGGGGACCTTGGCCCACATGCCGGTGTCGGGCTGCTTCGGGTCGGCGTAGAGCTTGCCGTCGACCTGTTCGCGCGGGACGGAGGTGGCGCCGTTCGCGATGGCCTCCAGGACCGCGTCTGCGGCCTGGGCGCCCTGGGAGTAGCCGACGATGGTGAGGCGTGCGGTCGGGTCCTCGCGGTGGGTCTTCTCGACGGCGGCCAGGAGGTTGTCGTAGCCCTGGGCCACGCTGCTGTCGTAGCTCGGCGCGGTGAGGTCGGGGGCGTTCCGGCCGTTGAGCCAGGGGCCGGCGCTGGACGGGTAGCAGACGGGGACGACCTTCGCGCCCTCCTCCAGGCGCTGGTTGGCGAAGTAGAACGTCCCGGTGCACTGCGGCGCGGGCAGCGCGGCGCCGGTGCCGCCGATCTCGACGTAGTAGTGGGCCGGGGCCTCCTCGGCCTGCGCGACGGCGGGTGTGAGGGCGGCGGCGGTCAGGGTCATCGCCGCCGCCAGGGCGAGGGTGGTGGCGACGCTGTGGGTGCTCGGCATGGTGTCCCCCATGGTCCGGTGGCCGTCGGTCGGTGTGTACTGCGGCGCCAGACGCTAAGGAGGGGCGATGAAATCGTCGTGAAGCGTGGAACGGCCGTGGTGCCGGGCGAGATGGTGCTGCAGCCGTGCGTGCCGGAACTGGTAGACCGCGCCGGCCTGGCGCAGCACGCCACGCTGGTAGGCGTCCTCCAGGAAGGTGAGCACCGCCCAGGGCAGCCGCCCGGTCAGCGGCAGCCACACCCGGGTCAGGACGAGCCACTGGCCCCAGGCCGTCAGGGTGAGCGCATAGCCGAGGGCGCCGCCGAGGCCGCTGATGGTGCCGAGGATCAGTCCGGCTCCGGAGGTCCAGATGAGCGGGCCCAGCGGCCGCTGCAGAAGGTCCACCACCACTCCGCTGCCGAAGCCGACGACGGCCCCGAAGACCGGGGCCCAGACCAGCAGTTGGGTGGTGACGGCGCCCCGGTCGGTCATCAGGAGGCTGCGCGGGTTGACGGCCGAGTCGAGGTCGAGAGGGGTTTCCAGGACACCGAGGAGACAGAAGGTGATTCCGGCACCGGCGGCGAAGACCGAGCCGTAGACGAGCCCGTCGACCAGCGCGATGTGCAGCACGAGCGAGACGTCGTCGGTCCATGCGTACCCCTTCACCAGCCCGATCACGAACCCGTACCCGAAGCCGAAGACCGCCCCGCCGAGGGTGCCGATCACCAGTCGCGGACCGGCCTTCCACGCGGTGGTCTCGGGTCGGCCGCGGATCTGCAGCCGCACGGTGGACGGCGTGACGTGCTTGCCCTTGGCCGTGTACGTCAGCCAGTGCACGAACCCGAACATCAGCCCGGCGAGCAGCCCGACGAGCGCCGCGTCCACGACCGGCCCCGTGAACGTCCCGTGGAAGGCGATACCGGCAACGCCGTCGACGACACCGATGGCCAGCCCCGTGATCACGGCGGTGACGAGGGCGCGCGTCGAGCCGTGCAGGCCATTGCCGAGCCGCCACCACGCGAGGTCGGGTGTCCTGAGCCGGGTCAGATGGTGGGCGAGGAAGCCCAGCCAGCGCCGGGCACGATCGGCGTCGAAGCCCTGGTGCGCCCTGCCGGACGCGCTGCCGTGCAGACGATGGCGGTAGACGGTGGGGATGAAGTTGTCCAGGAGATGGTCCTCCAGCGCCTCCGGGCTGTCGAAGCGGTCGGTGTCGAGGAGGGTGGCCGGGTCGTGGTCGGGGGTGTCGCTGTAGATGGTGCGGGCGAGGGCGACCATCAGCGGGGTCTTCAGGACGATGGCCAGAGGCGCCTCGGGTCGTGCCTCCGGCTGCTCGCGCAGTGCGCTCAGCACCGGGTCCCAGGCGTTCGCCGTGGGGTTCGCGCGGCCCGACTTGCGGGTGGTGCGGGGCAGATAGGCGGCCAGGTCGTCGAGGGTGAGGTCGGTGAGCCGGATCGCGGCTGCCGACGTCAGCACATCGGTCTCGGCGACCGCGGCGGCGTATTCATCGGGCCGGCTGGTGAGGACCAGCGGGAGAGTGGTGGTGTTGAGCGCCTCCAGCGCGGGGCGGCGCAGACCGTCGGCGATCTCGTCGAAGCCGTCCAGTACAGGGAGTATCCGGCCCGTCTCCACCAACTCGGCGGCGAGGCTCTCCCGGCCCTCGCCCCGGGCGGCGTAACCGGGGTGGTCGCGCATCAACTGCTCGGTGAGCCAGTCGCGCAGGGTGATGGTGGTGGGGTTCCAGGCGCCGATGCTGAAGATCACGGGGACGGGTTCGGCGGGCGTACGCGTCTTGAGGTGGTCGAGGACGAAACGCAGGGCCAGGATCGTCTTGGCCGAGCCGGACCGGCCGAGGAGGACGAGACGCCCGGACGGTAAGCGCCGGTAGGTGGCGGCGATCTCGCCCAGTTCGCCGGAGAGGTCGAGCGGTTCGGCGGTGGCGTTCGCGGGGAGCCGGAGGATGTTGGCCCAGTGGTCGGTGAGGGTCTCGGGGGCCGTGTCCCAGCGGACGGGGAGGGGGAACGGGTCCTGGACCTGGCGTTGTTCCTCTTCGCGCTGCCAGCGGGTGGCTATGAGCCTTGCGAGTTGTTCGGCGGGGGTGGGATCGAGGGTGAGGGGGTCGGCCGGAAGCTCGGCCGGTGTGCCGATCCCGTCGGGCTCGTCCAAGCCCTCCCGGCCGTCCGGTTCATCGCCGTCCTCGTCCCGTGGGACGGCGGCGCTCAATAACTCCTCGCGCTCCCGGGGCCGTAGCTGAAGCGCCTTGGCCAGCTCCTGGACCGTGATCATGCGCGGGTTGGTGCGCTTGCCGGTCTCCAGGCCCCGGATCGTGCGCGCACTGACCCCGGAACGCTCCGCCAGCTCCTCCTGCGTCATCCCCTCCCGCGTCCGCAGCCGTCGCAGCACCTCGCCGAACTCACCGGCCACAAGTCACGGCCCTTCCCCCACAGATAGCGACTTTTCGCAGGTGAGGGACTCTAGCGCGGCCACCGGCCACATATGACCGCCTCAATGGCCTGTCCACGTTTCCTCCACCCGGGCCACCTTCGATGGCATCGACGGGATCGACCGCAACGAACGCATCGACCGGTCCGGAGAACGGGGAATCGCCATGCCTACGACGACCGCGCACAAGGGACGCCCGACCATGCGCAAGGGCCACCCGGCCCGCCCGGACCTCGCCGCGCTCACCCCCCACGAACGTGAGCTGCTCCGCGCGCTCGGCTGCGGCCTGGCGGACGCCGAGATCGCCGCCGCGCTCGCGCTGCCCGAGCATGCGGTGGCCGCACAACTGGGCCACGTCCTGCTGAAGCTGGGGCTGCGCGACCGGGCCGCGGCCATCGTGCACGCCTTCGACTGCGGACTCGTCGTACCGGGGCAAGGGCCCCGCAGGCGAACAGCACCGGGAACCACGGTCCGGGGCCGACCCGACGCACGCCTCCGGGTCTGTGTGCTCGGCCCGCTGCGGGCGCGGTTCGCCGGGCGGACGGTGGACGTCGGCCCGGTCCGGCAGCAGGCCGTACTGGCGGCGCTGGCGCTGAGCCCCGGCCGGTCGGTCAGCCGGCAGCAACTGCTGGACGGCGTCTGGGGGATGGAGTCGCCCGGCGCGAACGTCGTACCGGTCTACGTCTACCGGCTGCGCAAGGGCCTGCGGCTCGGGGAGTGCCCGGAGACGGTGATCGGCCGGGACCGGTACGGCTATCGGCTGGCCCGGGACGCGGTCGAGGTCGATGTGACGTGCATGGAGGAGCTCGTCAACGCGGCCGACGCCGCCGAGCGGGCCGGTGACGCGACGGAGGCGGTACGGCTGTACGGCCATGCGCTGGACCTGTTCCGCGGCGAGCCCCTCGCCGGACTGCCGGGCCCCTTGGCCGAGTTGGAGCGGCTGCGGCTCGCGGAACGCCGGGTGGCCCTGGCGCAGCGCAGGGCGGAGTGGCAGCTGCGGCTCGGCCGGGTCACCGAGGCGATCACGGACCTGTCGGCTCTGTCCGTGGAACAGCCCCTGAACGAACCGGTCGCCGCACTCCTGATGCACGCACTCCACCGGTCCGGCCGCCGGGCGGAAGCCCTGACCGTCTACGACCGCACGGCACGACGACTGGCCACCGAGCTGGAGGTGGCACCGGGCGAACTGCTGTGCCGGGCACGCTGGTCGGTGCTGCGTGGGGACGAGTCGGGACGCGGGCGGGCGGGTGCGGCGTGAGTGGCGGGAGCCACAACCGCGCCGCCGAACTGCTCCTCGCAAGGGTCTCCGAAGCCGCGGGCCGGGCGCATCTCGGCCGCCGCCACGCCACCTACCGCGCACCGGACACGGCGGAATCGACCGCTCCACGAACTGCCGCCGCCACAAGGGCACTACGCCTGCTGCGACGGCCCGGCGGCAGCACTGGAAGCACCGCGGCTGCCCGTCTGGACCTCTACGCGCACGGTCTGACGGTCGCCGTAGACGGACGGATCCACGTCGTCCGCTACGACACGACGGTCGTACGGCGACGCAGACAGCTCTCCCCCCGGGGCATCGTCCGCACCCACGTGCTCCTCGACATCGACGGCGAGCGGATCGTGCTGCGCCGCGACGACTTCGCCGAACCGGAGGTGTGGGGCCCCGAGATCCACCTTGCCGTCACCGACGCCCAGTTGCCCCGGGCCCTGGCCGCGCTGGCCCGAGGTGAACGCCTCGACTTCGGCCCGGTGTGGATCACCGGGACGGAGGTCGGCTCCCGGAGAACGGCCGTGCGCTGGGCACAGGTGCAGCGGATCGAGGTCCTCAAGGGCTCCGTCGCCGTACGCGCCGCCGGGCGATGGCAGGTATGGGGCTCCGTGATGTCCGGAATCCCGAACCTCTGCGTACTGCTCGCCCTCGCCGAGCACCTCTCAGCCGCCGAATGCGACGACGACTGACGTAGGTGACTGATGACACGGAGTCGGATATTCGTTTGTCCCACGATTTCGACCGGCCCTACAGTGAGTCGACTTCGACGAGACGTTCCCCTGGAAACAGGCCGCAGAGCGGGAGCGTCCCACCTCGATGAGGTGCAGGAGGGGCGGCAGTGACTTTGTCGACCCCTCGTTCCGGAGGCTCTCTTTCATGAACATCGGTATCGGCCTGCCCATCGGCGACCCGGCCACCCTGCTCACCTGGGCCCGGCGCGCCGACGACGGCCCCTTCCACACCCTCGGCCTGCTCGACCGGCTCGTCTACGACAACCCCGAGCCCCTGGTGGCCCTCGCCGTCCTCGCCGGCGCCACCGCCCGCGTCCGCGTCCAGACCGAGGTGCTGCTCGCCCCGCTGCGGGACACCGCGCTGCTGGCCAAGCAGGCGGCCACCCTGGACCGGATGACCGACGGCCGCCTCACCCTCGGCCTCGGCATCGGCGGCCGGAACGACGACCACCGCGCCACGGGCACCGACCCGCGCACCCGGGGCCGCCGCCTGGACGCCCAGATGGCGACGATGCGCCGCCTGTGGCACGGCGACCCCTACGACGAGGTCGTCGGCCCCATCGGCCCGGTGCCCACCCGCATCGGCGGCCCGCAGGTCCTCCTCGGCGGCTTCAAGCCCGCCGCCCTCGAACGCGTCGCCCGCTGGGGCGACGGCTTCCTCGCAGCGGCGGCTCCCTCATGGGCGGGCGGCCTGTTCGACACGGTCCGCGGATTCTGGAAGGAGTACGGCCGCGAGGGCGACCCGCGCCTCGTGGCCCAGGTGAACGTCGCGCTGGGCCCACAGCACGTGATCGACGACGCACGCACACGCATGCACGCGTACTACGCCTTCACAGGCACACCCGACCGCATGGTCGCCGGCCTGCTCACCACCCCCGCCGAGATCCGCGCCGCTCTCACTGCCTACGCCGACCTCGGCGTCGACGAGGTGATGCTCTACTGCTACGGCCAGGACCCCGACCAGGTGGACCGCATGGCCGACGTAGTGTGACAGGGCAGCATCCGGCAGCAGGAGTGGTGGGAGGCAACATGGCGAAGGTCCCCAGTGCGGTGGTCGCCGCGGGCGGGCTCGTAGGCGGGTACGGCGTGGCCCGCTGGACCAGGAAACGGCAGCTCGGCGGGGTCGTCCTGGCCGTCGCGGGGGCGGCCGCCGCACAGCAGTGGCGACAGCAGACGGACGGCCGAACCGCCGGGGCGCTGACCGCCGCGTATGTGACGGCCTTCGCCGGTTCCCACCCGCTGGCCAAGAAGGTGGGTGCCTGGCCCGCCGTGTTCACGGTGGCGGGCGCGATGGCCCTGGCGTCCTGGGCGATGGCGGACCGCAAGGCCTGACGCCTCACGCGTCACTCCCCCTGATGGGTGAGCACATTCACCACCCGCCCACCAGGATCGCGTACGAAGAACCGCCGTACCCCCCACTCCTCGTCCCGGATGTCCCGTACGACCTCCGCACCCGACGCCACGACCCGCGCGTACACGGCGTCGACGTCCTCGACCTCCACGCTGAGGTCGGGGACGACGGGTGCGGTGCGCTCCTCGGTGAAGAAGCTGATCTGGGCGGTGGGGTTGGCGGGGGACGCCATGGTCGTCACCCAGCCCATGTCCATGACCTCCTCAAAGCCGAGCAGGCCGTAGAAGTCACGGTTGGTCCCCACCGCCTCCTCCGACCCGGCATCGACGTTGGGCACGATCCTGCGAACGGTCATCGGTACGGCTCCCTCATCGGCGTCCGGAGTTTTTGTTATCCCCCGCAGTGTCGCTCCGTCTCCTCTCCGTCCCCAGCCACAGGCACGCGAGGAATGAGCCACGTGACACGACAGATCAGCCGCCGGAGCATGCTCAAGGCCACAGGTACGGCCGCAGGAGCCATCGGCGTCGGACTCGGTACGACCGCGCTCGCACCCCCGGCAGCCGCGGCCGGCGCCTCCTTCGCCCACCCCGGCCTGCTGCACACCCGCACCGACCTGGACCGGATGGCGGCCAAGGTGAAGGCGGGCGCCCAGCCCTACACGGCCGGTTTCGCCAAGCTGACCGCCAACCCGCACGCACAGAGCAGCTGGCAGCCCCGCCCCGCCGCCACCGTCTACCGCGGCTCGGGCACACCGGAGAACTACGGGGCGCTGTACAAGGACATCCACTCGGCCTACCAGAACGCCCTGCGCTGGCACATCACCGGCGAGACGGCGCACGCCGACACGGCCGTCGCCATCCTCAACGCCTGGTCGGCCACCCTCACCAGCGTCCAGGGCAGCGCGGACCGCTTCCTGGCGGCGGGTCTGTACGGCTACCAGTTCGCGAACGCCGCCGAACTCGTCCGCGACCACGACGACTTCGAGCTCGCCCGCTTCCAGGAGATGCTCACCAAGTCCTTCTCCTCCCTCAGCGACGACTTCCTGGTCCGGCACAACGGCGCCGTCATCAGCAACTACTGGACCAACTGGGACCTGGCGAACATGTGCTGCGTCCTGGCGACCGGCATCCTCTGCGACGACAAGGCCCAAGTCACCCGAGCCGTCGACTACTTCAAACACGGCGAGGGCCTCGGCTCCCTCCAAAACGCCATCCCCGTGGTCCACGACGACGGCCTCGCCGAATGGCTGGAGGCCGGCCGCGACCAGGGCCACGCCCTCCTCGGCGTCGGCCTGATGGGCACGTTCTGCGAGATGGCCTGGAACCAGGGCATCGACCTCTACGGCTACGACGACAGCCGCTTCCTCAAGGGCGCCCAGTACGTCGCCAAGTGGGCCCTGGGCGGCGACGTACCCTTCACCGCGAGCACCCGCAAGAAGGGCGCGATCAACGGCTGGTCCGGCTCGGAGACCGTAACCGAGGCGGCCCCGGTCAACCCCGAGATGACCCGCCCCATCTGGGCGATGATCACCAACCACTACACCAAGCGCCGCGGCCTACCGGCGACGTACCTCACCCGAATCACCGCGAAGTCCACCCCCGAGGGCGGCGGCGGAGACTACGGCCCCAACAGCGGCGGCTACGACCAACTGGGCTTCGGCACCCTGACGTTCACGAGGGACAAGGCCACTTCCCCTACCTCAACACCGACGACTTCCACAGCGGGCTCGGACCCCCGCCCCCAGACGGGCCCAGCGGCATCGCCCTCCCAGTCCACCGCCGGCGACTTGGCAGCCACCGGCTCGAACGACCTCCTGGGCTGGACGGCCGCCACGGGCATCACGGCCCTGGCCGGCGGCCTCCTCCTACTCCGCCGCCGCGACCGCGCACGACGAGAGTCGCAGTAGAGCGAGCCCCGGCCGCGGGTGATGAACGCTCCCGCGGCCGCGTACGGCGGCAAGGGGACGCGTCGGGGGGTGTCCGCCCGCAGCGGCGGGCCTCAACGGACGTCGACCTCTCTGCCGTACGGCAACCGCCCGACCGAGGACGGATACCCCCCGGCGCGGCCCCGACTCACCCCACACCCGTGGGCGCTACGCGAACCCCCACCGGACAGCGACGGGCCGCCGCAGGCACCCCGGCCTAAGCCCCCAGCGCACGCGAAACCGTGTAGATGACCAGCCCCGCCAACGACCCCACCACCGTGCCGTTGATCCGAATGAACTGCAGATCCCGCCCGATATGCGCCTCGATCTTCCGAGTGGTGTGCTCGGCGTCCCACCCGGCCACGGTGTCCGTGATCAGCGACGTGATCTCCTTCCGATAGGTGGTCACGACATACACAGCCGCCCCCTCCACCCACCCATCGACCTTGCCCTGCAGCCGAGGCTCGACAGCCATCCGAGCCCCCAGCGACAACAACGACGCCCGCACCCGCAACCGCAGCTCACTACGCTCGTCCTCAGCGGCCGAGACGATCATCGACCGCACGGCGGTCCACGCGGAGGCGATCAGGTCCTGCACCTCCCCCCGCCCCAGCACCTCCCCCTTCAGCCGCTCGACCCGCGCCCGAGTCTCCGTATCGGACTGCAGATCGGAGGCGAAGTCAGTCAGGAACCGATCAAGCGCCCCCCGCGCCGGATGGGACGGCATGTCCCGCATCTCGGTGACGAACCGCAGCAGCTCCTTGTAAACCCGCTCACCAACCCGCCGATCAACAAATCTCGGCGTCCACCCGGGCGCACCCCCCTGAACGGCGTCCATGATCTCGTCGTCATGCAGCACCAGCCAGTCGTACGCCCGCGTCACGACAAGATCGACGGCCCGCCTGTGCCCACCGTCCGCGACGACCTTCTCCAGCATTTTCCCTATGCCGGGCGCGACCTCCTGCGCATCGGCACGCCGAGTGATCGCCTCCCCCACCACGGCCTGCACATCGGCGTCACGCATGACCGTCAGCGCACCCCGCAGCGCCGCGGACAACTCGGCCGTCACCCGGTCCGCATGCTCCGGCTCCGCCAGCCACGCCCCGAGCCGGCTCCCGATCCCGACCGCCCGCAGCCGCTGCCGCACGACGTCCTGGGACAGAAAGTTCTCCCCGACGAACTCGCCCAGGGAGACACCCAGCTGATCCTTCTTCGTAGGAATGATCGCGGTGTGCGGAATGGGCAACCCGAGAGGCCGCCGGAACAGCGCAGTGACAGCGAACCAGTCCGCCAGCGCACCGACCATCCCCGCCTCGGCAGCCGCCGCCACATACCCCGCCCAGGCCCCCGCCCCCTGCCCCGAGGCGACCTTCGCCAGCACATACACCAGCGCCACGAACAGCAGCAGCCCACTCGCCGTGAGCTTCATCCGCCGTACGCCCCGCTGCTTCTCCTCGTCCGCCGCGGTGAACGTCGACATCGCACGTACGGCCGAAGCGGGGACACCCCCGGCACCCCGGTTACCGCCCACACCGGGCCGGGCATGCTGCTCTACGTCACGTGTTTCCGTTTCATCCGGATCCGTACGTTCCATCCGCTCCACCCGTCCAGGTTCCCCCGTACACATTGTCCCTACCTGACCGACTCCTGGAACGAATCAAGAGTTCCCGGCGTCTGTCCGACCGGGGGGAGTTCGATGGCGAACTCCGGATGAACTCCGGCGGCCCAAAGGGGGGTCCATGCCATCCCCCTCTCCCTCATGACGCATCATGAGGTGATCACATCGGAGCCTCGGGCTCCCATCCGCCCGAGGAGACACGCACCGCATGACCAGGCGAAACGGTTATGCCTTGCTCAGCGCGATCATCGCCCTGATCGTCACGCTTTCGGCCGCGATATACATCGGTGTCGCGTCCGACGACGGAAGCAGCACCCGAGCGAGCGCCCCCACCCAGAAGGGCTCAGGGCGGGGCCCCGTCGCCCCCGCCTCCACCGGCATCTGGGTGGGTGCCTGGTCCGCGTCCCCGGTCGGCGCGGAGCCCGGCACCGAGGTGCGGGGCCTGGCGGGCAGCTCGGTGCGCAACGTCGTGCACACCAGCGTCGGCGGTACGAGCGCGAGGATCACCCTCTCCAACCTCTACGGCCAGTCGCAGCTGACCATCACCCACGCGTCCCTCGCCCCCTCCTCCGCCCCCGGATCACCCGCCGCCGTCGCGGAGTCGATGCGCCGGCTGACCTTCGGCGGAAACGCCACCGTCGTCATCCCGCCGGGCCGGCAGGTGCTGAGCGACGTCGTACGCGTGACGATCCCCGCGGACACCGACGTCCTGGTCACCACCTACTCCCCCACCCCGTCAGGGCCGGTCACCTTCCACCCGCACGCCCGCCAGACCAGCTACGTCGCCGAGGGCGACCTGGCCGAGGACGCGACCGGCACGGCGTACACCGGGCAGATCGACGCCTGGCGCTACCTCACCGCCCTGGACGTCCTCAGCCACGACTCCGAAGGCACCGTCGTGGTCTTCGGCGACTCCCTCACCGACGGCATCACCTCCACCCAGAACGCCAACCTCCGCTGGACGGACGTCCTGTCCAGGCGACTGCGCGCTGCGGTGGCGGCGGGTCAGAATGTGCCGCGCTACAGCGTCGTCAACCAGGGCATCAGCGGCAACCAGATCCTCGCCAGCGGCTCCGGGCGCCCCGCCGACAACCAGGCCGGCGTCGGCCGCTTCCACCGCGACGCGCTGTCCCGTACGAACGTCAAGGTCGTCGTCATCGACCTCGGCGTCAACGACATCTTGCGCAACCCGAACCTCGCCGACCCCGACCGCATCCTCGACGGTCTGCGCGCGATGGTCCGCCAGGCGCACGCCCGCGGCATCAGGGTCGTCGGCGCGACCCTGATGCCCTTCCAGGGCCACCGCGGCTACACCGACGACCGCGAGAGCGTCCGGCAGCAGATCAACGCCGAGATCCGCGCGGGCCGGGTCTTCGACGCGGTCGCCGACTTCGACAAGGCGCTGCGGGACCCGTACAACCCGCGCAAGTTCCGCCCCGACTACGACTCGGGCGACCATCTGCACCCGAGCGACAGGGGCTATGAGCAGATGGCGGAGTCCTTCGATCTGGACGACCTGAAGGGTTCGGCCCCGGCGGAGCTGTAGCGCGGGGGGCCGACGACGGCGCTCAGTCCTCGTCCCGCTCCCGCCGCCTCTCCCGACGACGATCACCCCGCCCCTCATGGCCATGCCGCCACATGTCCCGGTGGTCCTCCAGCATGCCCATGTGGGCCCGGTACTGCTCGTCGCGCAGCTCCCGCCGCTCCTCGCGCCGCTCCAGCCGCTCCCGCCGCCGCTCCTCCCGGAGCTCCTGCTTCCGTGCCCGGGTCAGCTTCCGCTCGACGCCCACGCCGCCCCAGAAGGCGAACCCGGTCACGATCACCCGAGGCGCCCCGGGATCCCCGGTCACGCCTTCCTCACGGTGATCGAAGCCCCCCATGACGCCGATGCCGCGCACCTCGACCTCGACCCCGGGCGGCACGGTGATCTCCATCCCGCCCATGATCGCGACGCAGTTGATCTCGACGACCCGGTCCGCGAAGTCGGCGTCCCGCAGATCGATCTCGCCGCCGCCCCAGAAGGCGAAGGCGTTGAACCGCTTGGGCACGGTCCACCGCCCCTTGCGCTGGAACCCCGACATCACGGCGACACCCCAGGTCGAGGATCCTTCACCGCCGACGATCCGCCCGGCCCAACTCCCGTCCGGCTCCCCGGACTTCTTCACCATGTCGACCTTGGGCACGGCCACTTCACCGGCGGGCAGATCCCGGGTGATGGGCGCCAGATCGCCGTAGGTTCGAGCCTTGTAGGTCGCGTCGAGGCGTTCCTCGAACTCCTCCATGTCGAGCCGCCCCTCCGCGAGGGCGTCCCGCAGGACCTCGGCGACTCGTTCACGATCGGCGTCGGACGCACGCAGCTCCGGGGCTTCGTCGCTCATGGGATCAGCCTACGAGTTAGGCCGCCCCGGGGCTATGAGATCGCCCGCTCGGCCCTGTCGGCCTGTTCCGCGTACATTTTGGCGATCACGGCCTCGATGTCCGGCTCCCGCACCGACAGATCCACCAGCGGATACTCCGCCGCGATCCGCGCCACCAGCACCGCCGCCGACTCGGCCGCCGGGAACGCCAGCCACTGCCGGGGCCCCTCGACCTTCACCACGCGCGCGGGCGGCGCCTCGATGGGCGGCAGCTCGCGCTCCAGGTCGACCACGAGGGTCCGCTCGCTCTCCCCCACCTCGTGCAGCCCGGCGAGCGGGCCGTCGTACATCATCCGGCCGTGGTCGATGACCATCACCCGTGAGCACAACTGCTCGATGTCCTGAAGGTCGTGCGTGGTCAGCAGCACCGTCGTGCCGCGCTCGGTGTTCAACTCCCGCAGGAAGTCCCGCACCTTCGCCTTGGAGATGACGTCGAGGCCGATCGTCGGCTCGTCCAGGTACAGCACCTCGGGATCGTGCAGCAGCGCCGCCGCGATGTCGCCGCGCATCCGCTGGCCGAGGGAGAGCTGCCGTACGGGGACGTCCAACAGATCGCCCAGGTCGAGGAGTTCGACCAGGCGGTCGAGGTTCTCGCGGTAACGGGCGTCGGGAATGCGGTACATGCGGTGCATCAGCTTGTACGAGTCGATCAGCGGCAGGTCCCACCAGAGGGTGGTGCGCTGGCCGAACACCACCCCGATGCGATGCGCGAGCCGCGTCCGCTCCCGGGACGGGTCGATGCCCGCGACGCGCAGCCGGCCGCCGCTCGGCGTCAGGATCCCCGTCAGCATCTTGATCGTCGTCGACTTCCCGGCGCCGTTCGGCCCGATGTAGCCCACCATCTCGCCGCGTGCCACGCGGAAGGAGATCGAGTCGACGGCCCGTACCGTCCGGCGCTCCCGCTTCATGAAGCCGGTCTTCCTGCGCACCTCGAAGACCTTCTCGACACCGTCGAGTTCGATGAACACGTCCTCGTCCCGCATGACCTGCCCCTAACTCCCCGTACTCCGATACGACCGCAGCCCGGCCCGCCACGCCAGCCCGGCCAGGGCACAGCACGCCACCGCCACCAGGGGTGAGACGAAGGCCGTCCAGGAAGGCAGGGCGAGGGGGTACGGCCGCCCCAACACGTAGGCGGCGGGCACCCAGTTGACGAAGGCGAGCGGCAGCATGAAGGTCACGCCGCGCACCAGGTCCTTGCCGAACACGGTGGGCGGGTACTGCAGCAGCGTGGTGCCGCCGTAGGTGAACGCGTTCTGCACCTCGGCGGCATCCTGCGCGAGGATCTGGAAGGCCGCGCCCGCCACGAAGAAGGCGCAGAAGATCGCCGCACCGCTGACCAGCATCAACGGCACCAGCAGCACCTTCCCCGCGGTCCACTCCACCTCGACCGACACCAGCGCCCAGCCCAGCACCAGCGCCCCCTGGGTGATCCGGCCCAGGCGGCGCAGCGCGAAGTGGTCGGCGCCGATCTGCGCGAGCACCGGCGCGGGCCGTACGAGCAGCGTGTCGAAGGAGCCGTCGCGCATGCGGCCGCCCAGGACGTCCATCGAGCCCAGCACCAGGTCGGCGAGCCCGAACGACGTCGCCGACAGGCCGTACAGCAGGGCGATCTCGGGCAGTGACCAGCCGCCCAGCGAGTCCACCTGCGAGAACATCAGCAGGATCGCCACGAAGTCCAGGCCGGTCACCATCAGGTTGCCGAGCACGGTGACGGCGAAGGAGGTGCGGTAGGTCATGCTGGACCGCACCCACATCCCGGCGATCAGCCGGTAGGCCCGCAGCCCTTCCAGCAGGGCACTGCGCTCAGCCACCCTGGACCACCACCCGGCGCGTCGCCACCGACTGCAGCAGCCGCCCCGCCGCCAGCAGCGCCACCGCCCACGCCGCCTGGAAGGCGAACGCCCCGAGCGGCGCCGTCTCCCCCATCAGTACGTCCGCCGGCATCTGGATCTGCGCCGCCCAGGGCAGGGCCCGCACGATCTCGCCGAGCACCCCGGGGAAGGCGTTCAGGGGCAGGACCATGCCGGAGAAGAAGATCCCTGTGATCATCAGGGCCTGGTTGACGCCCATGCCGTCCATCAGCCAGAACACGCTCAGCGCCGCCAGGTAGCGGATGGCGAAACTGACGACCGCGGCGAGCAGCAGGGTGATCACGAAGGCCGCCCAGGGCGTGACCGCCGTGGGGAGCGCCATCGGGAAGAACAGTGCGCCGAACAGGAACGGGACCACGCCCCTGCCCAGCATCTGGAACAGCGCGCGGCCCATGTCCCCGGCCATCCACCAGAGTTGGAGATCGGCCGGGCGGTAGAGATCGACGGCGATCTCCCCGGTGCGGATGCGCTCCATCAGGTCCTTCTCGGCGCCGCCGCCCTGGATGGCGAGCGTCGCGTACAGACACTGGCCCAGCCACACATAGGTGACGGCCTGCGCCTGGTCGTAGCCGCCGAGATGCGGCTTCTCGTCCCACAGAGCGAGATAGGTGTAGACGAGGATCACGCCAAAAACGGTGTTGGTGAACACTCCGGCGGCCGTGGCCAGCCGATAAGTCGCGTACCGTCGGAAGCCGCCCGCCGCGACGGTCAGATACAACCGCCCCGAGCCCACATCCACAGCCCTCCTCGCCCGCGCCGGCACCGAAGCGCAGGAGCCTAGTGCGCGCGGGACGGGGGCTGCCAGCCATTTTCCAGCGGCGTCCAGGGGATGAGTCTGCTCACTTTCCGGGACACGCGCCGGTTTCCGGGAACGGATCGCGCGGTGCGAGAGTCTTCAATGGGGGCGCAGCAGGCGTACGAGGGCGTACGGGAACGTACGACGCGAAACAGGAGTCCGTGCACGACATGAGCGACGAGCCGCAGCCGCAACAGCAGGCGACCGGGAAGGCCGAGCGGCCCAAGAGGACGGGCTGGCGGCGGATCATCCCGACCTGGCGGATGGTCCTTGGCACCTTCGTCATCGGCGTGCTGCTGCTCGTCGGCCTGTTCTTCCTCGGCTACTCCCTGGTCAAGATCCCCCCGGCGAACGCCCTCGCGACCAAGCAGGCCAACGTCTACATGTACGCCGACGGCTCGGTGATCGCCCGCGACGGCGAGGTCAACCGGGAGAACGTCACCCTCGCCCGGATCTCCAAGGACGCCCAGCACGCGATCCTGGCCGCCGAGGACCGCGACTTCTACACCGAGTCCGCCGTCGACCCCAAGGCGATGCTGCGGGCCGCCTGGAACACGGCGACGGGCAAGGGCAAGCAGTCCGGGTCCACGATCACCCAGCAGTATGTGAAGAACTACTACCTGGCGCAGGACCAGACGGTCACCCGCAAGGTGAAGGAGTTCTTCATCGCGATCAAGCTGGACCGCGAGAAGACGAAGAACGAGATCCTCGAGGGCTACCTCAACACCAGCTTCTTCGGCCGCAACGCCTACGGCATCCAGGCCGCCGCCCAGGCCTACTACGGCAAGGACGCGGCCGACCTCGACCCGGCCCGCGCCGCCTATCTGGCCGCGCTGGTGAACGCGCCCAGCGAGTACGACGTCACCGCCCACCCGGAGAACAAGTCCGCGGCCGTCGCCCGCTGGAACTACGTCCTGGACGGCATGGTCACCAAGGGCTGGCTCAGCGAGTCCGAGCGGTCCGGCATGAAGTTCCCGATGCCGAAGGAGGCCGCGGCCTCCACCAACCTCTCCGGTCAGCGCGGCTACATCGTGCAGATCGTCAAGGACTATCTGACCCAGAACAAGATCGTCACCGCGGAGCAGCTGGAGGCCGGCGGCTACCGCGTCACCACCACCCTCCAGAAGGACAAGCAGAACGCCTTCGTCGACGCCGTCAACGACAAGCTGATGTCCCAGCTGGACAAGAAGAACAACAAGGTCGACAACTACGTCCGCGCGGGCGGCGCCTCCGTCGACCCGAAGACCGGCAAGGTCGTCGCGATGTACAACGGCATCGACTACGTCAAGCAGTACACCCCCAACGCCACCCGCCGGGACTTCCAGGTCGGCTCCACCTTCAAGCCGTTCGTCTTCACCTCGGCCGTGCAGAACGGCTCGACGACCCAGGACGGCCGCCAGATCACCCCGAACACGATCTACGACGGCACCAACGAACGCCCGGTGCAGGGCTGGAGCGGCACCTACGCCCCGGAGAACGAGGACCAGCACTCCTACGGCGACATCAGCGTGCGGTCGGCCACCGACAGCTCCGTGAACTCGGTGTACGCGCAGATGGCCGTCGACGTCGGCCCGGCGAAGGTGAAGGACACCGCGGTCGAGCTGGGTCTGCCCGCGAGCACCCCCGACCTCCAGCCGTACCCGTCGATCGCCCTCGGCACCGCCACCGCCAGTGTCCTCGACATGGCGGAGGCCTACGCGACGCTCGCCAACCACGGCAAGCACGGCACGTACACCATGATCGACAAGGTCACCAAGGACGGCACCGACGTCATCGAGCTGCCGAAGCGCAAGACGACCCAGGCCGTCAGCCGCGAGGCCGCCGACACCACGACCTCCGTCCTGCAGAGCGTCGTCGAGAACGGCACCGCGACCGCCGCCCAGACCCTCGGCCGCCCGACCGCGGGCAAGACCGGCACGGCCGAGGACGACAAGGCGGCCTGGTTCGCCGGCTACACCCCCGACCTCGCCACCGTCGTCGCCGTCATGGGCCAGAACCCGGTCTCGGCCAAGCAGGAGCCGCTGTACGGCGCGCTGGGCCTGGACCGGATCAACGGCGGTGGCGCGCCCACCGAGATCTGGACGCAGTACACGCAGGAGGCCCTGAAGGGGAAGCCGGTCAGCGAGTTCGACCTGGAGCTCCAGGAGGGCGCCGAGGTGCCCCAGTACCCGACGACGGACCCGACCCAGGGCGACGAGGACTCCGGCGACGAGGACGACGGCGGCACCACGGGCGACACCTCGACCGGCGGCCAGGACACGGAGGGCCAGACCGGCGGGGAGACCCCGGGCGAGACGGACGGCGGCACGACGGGCGACACGACGGACGGAGGGACCACGGACGGGGGCACGACCGACGGCGGCACGACCGGCGACACCACGGACGGGGGCACCACGGACGGCGGTACGACGGACGGGGGCACCACCGGCGACACCTCGACCGGCGGTACGGACACCGGCGGCGGCACGACCGGCGGCGACACCGGCGGGACCGACACCGGCGGCAGCACATCCGGAAACACGGCCGGCCCCGGCCGATGACCCTGGATGGCTATCAGTGACCGCTGGTCGCCTTGAGCCCCACGACGGCGACCAGCAGCAGACAGACGAAGAAGATCCGCGCGGCGGTGGCCGGCTCACCCAGCACCACCATGCCGACCACGGCCGCACCGGCCGCACCGATGCCCACCCACACGCCATAGGCGGTGCCGATGGGCAGGGAGCGGGCGGCGTACGACAGCAGCAGCATGCTGGCGACGATGCCTGCGCCGGTGAAGAAGCTGGGGACGAGACGGGTGAACCCGTCGGTGTACTTCATCCCGATCGACCAGCCCACTTCGAGCAGACCGGCGACGACGAGCAGAACCCAGGCCATGACGAGCACCTTTCGCAAAGACGGAAACCTGGCGGTGCGTCGTCTTTGCGTTCACCCGGTACGGCGCGTCTCGTCGGGATGCTTCCAAGCTAGCAAGGAACCCGAAGAAGGGGCTGGTGACGATGGTCACCAGCCCCTTCAACCGTTGGTCTACAGGTAGAGCCCCGTCGAATCCTCCGACCCCTCGAACCGGTCGGCGGCGACGGCGTGCAGATCACGCTCACGCATGAGCACATACGCGACCCCGCGCACCTCGACCTCGGCGCGGTCCTCCGGGTCGTACAGGACGCGGTCGCCGGGCTCCACGGTCCGTACGTTCTGCCCCACCGCGACGACCTCGGCCCAGGCCAGCCGACGGCCGACGGCCGCGGTGGCGGGGATCAGGATGCCGCCGCCGGAACGCCGCTCGCCCTCACTGGTGTCCTGCCGCACGAGTACACGGTCGTGCAGCATCCGGATGGGCAGCTTGTCGTGTCCGCTGCCGTGCTCGTTTCTGTTGGCGCTCACGCCTTTGAACCTACCTGCCTTTACCGCCCGCGTAAGCCGCCGGTCAGCGCTTACGACGCCGGGTGCTCAGGGCGAGCACCCCCACGAGGCCGACGGCGACGAGAGCCACGGGCACGATGCGTTCCAGCCGGGGCGCACCCTCGTCATCGGTGAACTTGGCCTTGACATCGCTCACCACCCGGTTGACCTCGACATAGGCCCGCCCGAGGGTGTGGTCGATATTGGAGACCACCTTGGCCTTGGCATCGCCGACGATCGTCTTCGGGTGCACCCGCACCCCGATCTCGTCGAGCGTCTCGGCCAGTACTGCGCGACGGGCCTTGATGTCCGCCTCGATCTGCGCCGGGGTTCTGGTGTCCGACGTGTCCGCCACGGTTCGGCCTCCGAAGTGAAGCTGATGCTGTTTCCGGACAGTCTGTCAGCTCCACGCCGGACCGCACTGTCAGGCTCCCCGGTTACGCTGGTTCGATGAGCGAGCGACTCCAGCCGGGGGACGTGGCCCCCGCCTTCACCCTGCCCGACGCCGACGGCCGCGAGGTGTCCCTGTCGGACCACAAGGGCCGCAAGGTCATCGTGTACTTCTACCCGGCGGCCCTGACGCCCGGATGCACCAAGCAGGCCTGCGACTTCACGGACAACCTGGAGCTGCTGGCCGGCGCGGGCTACGACGTCATCGGCATCTCCCCCGACCAGCCGGAGAAGCTCGCCAAGTTCCGCGACAAGGAGCACCTGAAGGTCACCCTGCTCGCCGACCCGGAGAAGACGGTCACCGAGTCCTACGCGGCCTACGGCGAGAAGAAGAACTACGGCAAGACCTACATGGGCGTCATCCGCTCCACGATCGTCGTGGACGAGGAGGGCAAGGTCGAGCGGGCCCTGTACAACGTGCGGGCGACCGGCCACGTGGCGAAGATCATCAAGGATCTGGGCATCTGAGCACCCGGCCCGGCCAGTAGCATGGCCGGGCAAGGTCACGCGGCCGTGGTGGAATTGGCAGTCACGCTGGGTTTAGGTCCCAGTGGGGTAACACCCGTGAGGGTTCGAGTCCCTCCGGCCGCACCATCTCCCTACTGCGCGAGCAGTTCCCGTACGACGGGCACCAGCGCCCGGAACGCCTTCCCCCGATGGCTGATCGCGTTCTTCTCCTCGGGGCTCAGCTCGGCGCAGGTTCTGCTGTCGCCGTCCGGCTGGAGGATGGGGTCGTAGCCGAAGCCGTTGGTGCCGGCGGGGGCGTGCCTCAGGGTGCCGCGCAGCTGGCCCTCGACGACTCGCTCCGTGCCGTCGGGCAGGGCGAGGGCGGCGGCGCAGGCGAAGTGGGCGCCGCGGTGGGCGTCGTCGATGTCGCCGAGCTGGGCGAGCAGCAGTTCCAGGTTGGCCCGGTCGTCGCCGTGTCCGCCCGCCCAGCGAGCCGAGAAGATGCCGGGGGCGCCGTTCAGGACGTCGACGCAGAGACCGGAGTCGTCGGCGACCGCCGGGAGGCCCGTGGCCTGCGCGAGGGCGTGGGCCTTGAGCAGCGCGTTCTCGGCGAAGGTGACGCCGGTTTCCTTGACGTCGGGGATGTCCGGGTAGGCGTCCGCGCCGACGAGGTCATGGTCGAGACCTGCGTCGGCGAGGATCGCCCTGAGCTCGGTGATCTTTCCGGCGTTGCGGGTGGCGAGGATGAGGCGGGTCATGCGGTCCAGTATCCCGGCCACGGCAAGCGGGTTTTACGGGGTGCAGACCTTGGTCAGTTCACCCGCGGCTTCCGTGATCGGGCTGATGTCCGGGGTCTCGTCGCCGTTCTTCACCGCGTCGCGGACGTTGGTGACGGCCTGCTGGAGGTCGTCCACCGCCTTGTTGACGTCGGTGTTGTCGGTCTTGTCGCCGATCTTGTCGAGGTTCTTGTCGATGGAGTTCAGCGACTCCTCGAGCTGCGTCGGGTCGTTCGCTGCGCTCTCCACGGCCTGCTGGAGTTCGGTGACGCTGTCGGCGACGGCTTCGGCGGTCTGGACGCAGTCCAGCGCCTTGTTGACGGCGTCACAGCCGGTGGTGAGCCCCGCGGTCAGCCCTACGGCCGCGATGGCTGCGGCGGCTATGGCGATACGGCTCCGGCGTCGTCGGCTCGTGGCCATGCTTGACGATCCCTCCCTGCTCAGGCCTCGCAGGCCCCCGTGCGGTCACTGGCCGGGCGTACAGCGGTGTGCCGTACGCCCGTACCCCTAGTGACGCCAGGAAGGACGGCTCGGTTGCCCCGGGCTGCGCTTGTTCTTGGTATGTCCTTTACTTTTCGAGGACCGTATCAAGTGCCTTGCGCTGAAGTTCCGCCAGCTCCCCGCAGCCCGAAACCGCCAGGTCCAGCAGGGAGTTGAGCTCGTCCCGGGCGAAGGGCTCGGCCTCGGCGGTGCCCTGGACCTCGACGAAGCGGCCGTCGCCGGTGCAGACGACGTTCATGTCGGTGTCGGCCTTGACGTCCTCCACATAGCAGAGGTCGAGGAGCGGGACGCCGCCGACGATGCCGACCGAGACGGCGCTGACGGTGCCGGTGAGCGGCTTGCGTCCGGCCTTGATCAGCTTCTTGCCCTGGGCCCAGGCGATCGCGTCGGCCAGCGCGACGTAAGCGCCGGTGATGGCGGCCGTACGCGTGCCGCCGTCGGCCTGGAGGACGTCGCAGTCGAGGACGATCGTGTTCTCGCCGAGCGCCTTGTAGTCGATGACGGCGCGCAGGGAGCGGCCGATGAGGCGGCTGATCTCGTGGGTGCGGCCGCCGATCTTGCCGCGGACGGACTCGCGGTCGCCGCGGGTGTTGGTGGCGCGGGGCAGCATGGCGTACTCCGCGGTGACCCAGCCCTCGCCACTGCCCTTGCGCCAGCGCGGAACTCCTTCGGTGAAGGATGCGGTGCACAGGACCTTGGTGTCACCGAAGGAGACGAGGACGGAGCCCTCCGCGTGCTTGCTCCAGGCGCGTTCGATGGTGACCGGGCGGAGCTGTGCGGGGGTACGACCGTCGATTCGGGGATCTGAGGTGGTGGCTGCCATGGCGTGAGCCTAGCCCCACGTACGGAAGGGGCCCCTCCCGCGGTGGAGAGAGGCCCCTTCGGTGAGCGCCGGGGTGGGCTCACATCATGTCTTCGATCTCCGCCGCGAGCGGGTCGGCGTCGGTGCCGATGACGACCTGGATGGCGGTGCCCATCTTCACGACGCCATGGGCGCCGGCGGCCTTCAGGGCGGCCTCGTCGACCAGCGAGGCGTCGCTGACCTCGGTGCGGAGCCGGGTGATGCAGCCCTCGATCTCCTCGATGTTGTCGATGCCGCCGAGCCCGGCGACGATCTTCTCAGCCTTGGTGGCCATGTGCCTTCTCCCTGATCCGAACCGCTTTGTCGCAGTAACCCACAGTTGGCCCAACTTCGCGAGCGGTCATGCCGTAGGTGCCGAAGGATGGCGTTCACGACAGCGGAACCGTCACGTCAACTGGTCTACACCACCTTACCGAGGGGCGTCCATGAGTGCCGACAGCTCCGCCATCAGCCCTGCGCGGGTTCGCTGGAACAAGTTCTTCCAGGGCCTGCAGAAGATGGGCCGCAGCCTTCAACTGCCCATCGCCGTCCTGCCCGCAGCCGGCATCATCAACCGCCTCGGCCAGCCCGATGTGTTCGGCGACGAGGGGCTCGGCTGGACCGATGTCTCCAAGGTGATGGTGGGGGCGGGCAGCGCGCTCCTGGACAGTTCGCTCGGGCTGCCGCTGCTGTTCTGCGTGGGTGTGGCCATCGGCATGGCGAAGAAGTCGGACGGTTCGACGGCACTGGCGGCGGTCGCGGGGTTCCTCGTCTACTACACGGTGCTGCGCCAGTTCCCGGAGGACTGCGCGGAGGGCTCGAAGGCGGTGCCGAACGTCGGCTGCCAGGTGCAGGACGGGACGGTCACCGTCTTCACGTACCAGAATCCGGGTGTCTTCGGCGGCATCGTGATGGGCCTGCTGGCGGCCTTCTTCTGGGCGCGCTTCCACCGTACGAAGCTGGTGGACTGGCTCGGCTTCTTCAATGGGCGGCGTCTCGTCCCCATCATCATGGCGTTCGTCGCGATCGCGTTCGCGGCGCTGTGCCTGTGGGTCTGGCCGCCGATCGGTGACGCCCTGGAGAACTTCAGCGACTGGATGGACGGCCTGGACGCCTGGGGCGCGGGCGTGTTCGGCGTCGCCAACCGGGCACTGCTGGTCGTCGGGCTGCACCAGTTCCTCAACGTGCCCATCTGGTTCCAGTTCGGCAGCTACACACGGCCGGACGGCACGGTGGTGCACGGCGACATCAACATGTTCCTCGCGGGCGACCCGGACGCCGGCCAGTTCACCTCGGGCTTCTTCCCGATCATGATGTTCGCGCTGCCGGCCGCGGCCCTGGCGATGACGCACTGCGCCAGGCCGAGCCGCCGCAAGGAGGTCGGCGGACTGATGATGTCGGTGGCGCTGACGTCCTTCGTCACCGGCATCACGGAACCGATCGAGTACTCGTTCCTGTTCGTGGCCCCGCTGTTGTACGCGGTGCACGCGCTGCTGACGGGTGTCTCGATGGCGGTGACCTGGGGGCTCGGGGTGCACGACGGCTTCAGCTTCTCCGCCGGGTTGATCGACTACATCATCAACTGGAACCTGGCGACGAGACCCTGGGCGATGATCCCGATCGGGCTGTGCTTCGCCGCCCTCTATTACGTGATCTTCCGGTTCGCGATCACGAAGTTCGACCTCAAGACACCGGGCAGAGAGCCCGAGGACGAGGTCGAGGACGTCACAAAGGTCTGACTAATAAGGGCACTGCGCGTAGCGCCGCGGTTGCGGAATTCACGGGTTCCTTATATCGCCCCCACCGTGCTACAACAGGTCTACACCACTCAGTGGTTTAGACCAGACGCCGCCGTCCCCTTCCTGTCCCCGGGCGGCGCCATGCCCTGCCCCAGCCTACGGCCGGGTGGACCCCCTGGAGGAAGTTGTGACGACGGCCAGCGCCGCTCCCGCGGCCGACAAGAAGAAGGGCGCCGCGGTGATGGCTGTGCTGCAGCGCATCGGCCGCAGCCTGATGCTGCCCGTGGCGGTGCTGCCCGCAGCCGCGCTCCTGGTCCGCCTCGGCAACACCGACATGCTGGGCCGCCCGGAGTTCCCGACCTTCCTCACGAAGATCGCGGGCTTCATGGCGGCCGGCGGCAACGCGATCCTCGACAACATGGCGCTGCTGTTCGCCGTCGGTATCGCGATCGGCTTCGCGAAGAAGTCGGACGGCTCGACCGCGCTCGCGGCCGTCGTCGGCTACCTGGTCTTCAAGAACGTGCTCGCCACGTTCACCGACCCCAACCTGCCGCAGGTGGCGACGGCCGTCGACGGCAAGGTCGTGATGGTCGACGCCCCGGTGGACGCCAAGGTCCTCGGCGGTGTGGTGATGGGCATCGTCGTCGCCCTTCTCTACCAGCGCTTCTACCGCACCAAGCTGCCCGACTGGGCGGGCTTCTTCGGCGGCCGCCGGCTGGTCCCGATCCTGTCGGCCTTCGCGGGCCTGGTCATAGGCATCGTCTTCGGCTACATCTGGCCGGTCCTCGGCACGGGTCTGCACAACTTCGGTGAGTGGCTGGTCGGTTCGGGCGCCGTCGGCGCCGGCATCTTCGGTGTCGCCAACCGTGCGCTGATCCCGATCGGCATGCACCACCTGCTGAACTCCTTCCCGTGGTTCCAGGCAGGCGAGTACGAGGGCAAGAGCGGCGACATCGGGCGCTTCCTGGCCGGTGACCCGACGGCCGGGCAGTTCATGACCGGCTTCTTCCCGATCATGATGTTCGCGCTGCCGGCCGCCTGTCTCGCGATCGTGCACTGCGCCCGCCCCGAGCGCCGCAAGGTCGTCGGCGGCATGATGTTCTCCCTCGCGCTGACCTCCTTCGTCACCGGTGTCACCGAGCCGATCGAGTTCACGTTCATGTTCATCGCGCCGGTCCTATACGCCATCCACGCGGTCCTCACGGGTGTCTCCATGGCGCTGACCTGGGCGCTCGGTATGAAGGACGGCTTCGGCTTCTCGGCCGGCGCGGTCGACTTCGGCCTGAACCTGGGCATCGCCACCAACCCGTGGGGCCTGGCCCTGGTGGGCCTGTGCTTCGCCGCGGTCTACTACGTGGTCTTCCGGTTCGCGATCACCAAGTTCAACCTGCCGACGCCGGGCCGCGAGTCCGACGAGGAACTCGCCGAACTCCAGAAGGCGGAGGCCAAGTAGGCCGTACGGCATGAGGAAGGCCCCGGAACCCAAGCCAAGGGTTCCGGGGCCTTCTGGCACATACGGGCCTGAACCCCGTACGGGCTGAACCGCTAGATCTCGTACGTCCGCCTCGGCGCCGCCAGCTCCACCGGACCGTCGTAGACCTCGCGCGCGTCGGCGAGGTTGACCTGGGGGTCGGTCCACGGCGGGATGTGGGTGAGGACGAGGCGGCGGGCGTTCGCACGGGCCGCGCTCTGACCTGCCTCACGGCCGTTGAGATGCAGGTCGGGGATGTTCTCCTTGCCGTGCGTGAAGGCGGCCTCGCACAGGAACAGGTCGGCGTCGCGGGCGAGTTCGTCCAGGGCGCTGCTGATGCCCGTGTCGCCCGAGTAGGTCAGCGTCTTTCCACCGTGTTCGATCCGGATGCCATACGCCTCCACCGGGTGGGCGACGCGCTCCGTGTGCACCGTGAACGGGCCGATGTCGAAGGTGGACGGCTTGACCGTGTGGAAGTCGAAGACCTCGCTCATGGACGAGGCGGTGGGGGTGTCGGCGTAGGCGGTGGTCAGACGCTGTTCGGTGCCCTCGGGTCCGTAGACCGGGATCGGATCGCAGCGGCCGCCGTCGTGCCGGTAGTAGCGCGCGACGAAATACGCGCACATGTCGATGCAGTGGTCGGCGTGCAGATGACTGAGGAAGATCGCGTCGAGGTCGTAGAGACCGCAGTGGCGCTGCAGCTCGCCCAGGGCACCGTTGCCCATGTCGAGAAGCAGCCGGAAGCCGTCGGCCTCGACGAGGTAGCTCGAGCAGGCCGATTCCGCGGACGGGAACGACCCCGAGCAGCCGACGACGGTGAGCTTCATGAAACAGAAACCTCCGCTGGCTGGAAATCCAGAGAATCCAGAAGATCGGGAATGGGGCGTCGGGGGTCGTGCGGTTTGTCGAGCGTAAGGCGCAAAACCTCCGGTCGCTCCTCCGCAAAGGTCTGTTGTGGGCGAACTCACCTGTGGTGTCACGCGTTCGGCTGGACGCGGGGCGCGGGAGGCTGGAAAGAAGGCGCGCGCCGGTGTGCGGGCGCCGGTACCTTCGTCCGTATGGACACGTCATGGTGGCTGGCGCTGGCGGCGGTGGTCCTGCTCGGGCTGGTCGCCACGCTCGTCGACGGGTGGGGGCGCGGGCGGCGTCCCGCGAGACGGCGCACTCGGCCGCCGGGGCGAACGGACGCGCGTGCGTCGGCCCGTCGTCCGGCGCCTGCGGAGATCTGGTGGGCCAGCGTGCCGTACGAGGACGGGCCAGAGTCAAAGGGGGCGGCGCGAAGCGCCTCGGGTAGGGCGGTGGCGGGAGACGGGCGGGCGAAGGACCGGCCATGTCTGGTGCTGGCGGTGCGGGGGCAGCGGGTCACGGTCGCGAAGATCACCAGCAAGTACCGCGATGAGCGGCACGGGGTGATTCCGCTGCCGCCGGGGGCAGTGGGGGACGCGCGGGGCCGGGCCAGCTTCCTGGAGACGGACGAGCTGCGGCATGTGCCGGTGTCGGACTTCCGGCGCCGGGTCGGGGTGATGGACCCGGTCGTGTGGGACCAGGTCCGTCACCTCTCGTAGCGCCCCTTACGGGGTGCTGATCACGCCCAGAGCTGACCCTGCAGGGTCTCGATCGCGGCCTCCGTGGTGGCGGCCGTGTAGACCCCCGTGGAGAGGTACTTCCAGCCACCGTCGGCCACCACGAACACGATGTCGGCGGACTCCCCCGCCGTCAGCGCCTTCTTGCCGACGCCGATCGCGGCGTGCAGCGCGGCTCCGGTGGAGATTCCCGCGAAGATGCCCTCCTGCTGGAGGAGTTCACGGGTGCGGGTGACCGCGTCGGCCGAGCCGACGGAGAAGCGGGTGGTCAGGACGGAGGCGTCGTACAGCTCGGGTACGAAGCCCTCGTCGAGGTTGCGCAGGCCGTAGACCAGGTCGTCGTAGCGCGGTTCGGCGGCGACGATCTTCACGTCCGGCTTCTGCTCACGCAGGAAGCGGCCCACGCCCATCAGGGTGCCGGTGGTGCCGAGGCCGGCGACGAAGTGGGTGATGGAGGGGAGGTCGGCGAGGATCTCCGGGCCGGTGGTGGCGTAGTGCGCGCCCGCGTTGTCCGGGTTGCCGTACTGGTAGAGCATCACCCAGTCGGGGTGCTCGGCCGAGAGTTCCTTGGCTACCCGTACGGCGGTGTTGGAGCCGCCCGCGGCCGGCGAGGAGATGATCTCCGCGCCCCACATGCCGAGCAGGTCCCGCCGCTCCTGCGAGGTGTTCTCGGGCATCACGCAGACCATGCGGTAGCCCTTGAGCTTGGCCGCCATGGCAAGGGAGATGCCGGTGTTGCCGCTGGTCGGCTCCAGGATGGTGCAGCCGGGCGTGAGACGGCCGTCCTTCTCCGCCTGCTCGATCATGTGCAGGGCGGGGCGGTCCTTGACCGAGCCGGTGGGGTTGCGGTCCTCCAGCTTGGCCCAGATGCGGACGTCCTCGGACGGCGACAACCGCGGCAGGCACACCAGGGGGGTGTTGCCGACCGCGGCGAGCGGGGAGTCGTAGCGCATGACTGATCAGGCCATACCGCCGGCCACGGCCGGCAGGATCGTGACGTTGTCGCCGTCGGCGAGCTTGGTGTTGATGCCGTCGAGGAAGCGGACGTCCTCGTCGTTCAGATAGACGTTGACGAAGCGGCGCAGCTGGTCGCCGTCCACGATGCGGGCCTGGATGCCCGCATGCCGGGTCTCGAGGTCGGTGAACAGCTCGGCGAGGGTCTCACCACTGCCCTCCACCGCCTTCTGACCGTCGGTGTAGGTGCGGAGGATGGTGGGGATGCGGACCTCGATGGCCATGGTTGCGGGCTCCTGTCGGGAGTTGAGGGGGTCGATGGGCGCACGACGGCACGCCGCGGCTCACGGCCGTACGGCGGCAGGAAACATCAACAGATGGCGCTGTTCAGCCTGCACAGGTCGACGTGCAGCCGCGCCACGAGCAGCACGCTCGGCGTCTTGTCGCTCACGTCGTTCAGAACCATGGGGTCATCGTATCGATTCCCTGTCATGGCCCAGCAGTGTGATTTCGCATGCTGGATGGTTTCTGACCGGATGGTGGGATTCAGTACGCCTCCACCACTGTGACCTCCTCCTCCGTGACCTCGCCCTCGACGATCCGGAAGGAGCGGAACTGGAAGTCGCCGAGGCCGTCGGTGTCCGCGGTGGAGACCAGGACGTAGTGGGCGCCGGGCTCGTTGGCGTAGGAGATGTCGGTGCGCGAGGGATAGGCCTCGGTGGCCGTGTGGGAGTGGTAAACGACCACCGGCTCCTCGTCGCGGTCGTCCATCTCGCGGTAGAGCTTGAGCAGGTCGCCGGAGTCGAACTCGTAGAAGGTGGGCGACATCGCGGCGTTCAGCATGGGGATGAAGCGCTCGGGGCGGTCGGAGCCGGCCGGGCCCGCGACTACGCCGCACGCCTCGTCGGGGTGGTCCTTGCGCGCGTGGGCGACGATCTGGTCGACGAGGGCCTGGGTGATGGTCAGCATGTCGGTCAGGATAAGCAGAGGGGCCGTTCCGTACCGAGGGGTGGTACGGAACGGCCCATATGCCGGACGTGGGGACGTCCTTGGGGTGCGGACGTCCTGAGCGGCAGTCGCCGGGGGCGCCACGAGTGCTCCCGGCGACTGGACGTCCACGTTCTCGGGTCAGCCGACCTTTTCGAGCTCCGGTTCGTCGCCGCCGCGGTCGGCGATCTGCGGGTTGCGGTTCTTGAGCATCATCCAGCCGATGCCCAGGGCGACCGCCCAGCCCGCCGCGACGTACAGACAGACCCGCGCGTCCTTGTCGTACGCGATCATGCCGGTCACGCCGATGAGGAAGAGGAGCGCGACCCAGCTGAAGAGCGACCCGCCGGGAGCCGGGAAGGACGAGGCGCGCAGTCGGCCCGCCTCGACCGCGGAGCGGTAGCGGATGTGGCTGACGAGGATCATCATCCAGGTCCAGATGCCGGCCGCGGTGGCGACGGAGGTGACGTAGGTGAACGCCTTCTCCGGGACGACGTAGTTCAGGACGACGCCGATGCCCATGAGCGCGACCGAGACCGTGATGCCGACGGCGGGCGTCTTGCGGGCGTTGAGCTTGCCGAACGCCTGCGGGGCCTCGCTGTTGGCGGCCAGGTCGCGCAGCATGCGGCCGGTCGAGTACATGCCCGAGTTGCAGGACGACAGGGCCGCGGTGAGCACCACGAAGTTGACGATGCCGGCGGCGAGCGGGATGCCGATCTTGCCGAAGGCGTGCACGAAGGGGCTCTCGCCGGCGGAGAACTCGGTCCACTTGACGACGGAGAGGATCACCGTCAGCGCGCCGACGTAGAAGACGATGATGCGCCAGGGCAGCGTGTTGATGGCCTTGGGCAGGGTCTTCTCGGGGTTCTCGGACTCGCCCGCGGTGACGCCGACGAGCTCGACGGCGAGGTAGGCGAACATGACGCCCTGGAGCGTCATCAGGCTGGAGCCGATGCCGTTCGGGAAGATGCCGTGGTGCGACCAGAGGTTGGAGACGGCGGCGGTGTCACCGGCGTCGGAGAAGCCGAGGGTGAGCACGCCGAGGCCGATGACGATCATGCCGATGATGGCCGTGACCTTGATCATCGAGAACCAGAACTCGACCTCGCCGAAGATCTTGACGGAGATCAGGTTGACGCCGAAGAGCACCACCAGGAACACCAGGGCGCTGACCCACTGGGGGATCTCGGGGAACCAGAAGTGGATGTAGATCGCGGCGGCCGTGAGCTCGGCCATGCCGGTGACCACCCACATCAGCCAGTACGTCCAGCCCGTGACGAACCCGAAGAACGGGCCGAGGAACTCACGGGCGTACTCGGCGAAGGAGCCGGAGACGGGCCGGTAGAGGAGCAGTTCGCCCAGAGCCCGCATGATGAAGAAGATGACGACACCCGCGAGGGCGTACATCAGGATGATGCTGGTGCCGGCCTTCTCGATGTTCGCCCCGGCGCCCATGAACAGGCCGACGCCGATGGCACCGCCGATCGCGATCATCTGGACCTGACGGCTGCCGAGACCTCGCTCGTACCCCTCTTCCGGGGCACCCGTGGCCGTCGCGTCAGTGACCTTCGAAGAGGTCATGTGTAGTGCGCCTTTCTCCATGCCGACCCGGGCCTTCGTCGGCCGCGGATCGGGTCTCGATCCCCCCGGATTGCTGGAGCTGTGCCGGGCCGACGATCCGCCGACCAGATGGCGCACCCGGCCGAACATTCGGGTGGTGCTCGGCGGGCGTCGTGAAGATTTATCACGGCCGTCACAGTGATCGGCTACAGATCATGTGGCGCATCACACAGGAAGAACCGGACAAACGAACCGCCGCCTCCCATAGGGGGTGGCGGCGGTGACACGATCGTTATCCGGATTTGAGCGTCCGCTGAGCGAACACAAAATCGTCACAAACGCGCACGAATGCGTCGCGAATTACGGCATCAGGGTCGCGACCAGCGTCTCCTGAAGTCCGCCCAGCCACAGATACGCCATCACCATCGGCTTGCGCGAATCCTCGTCCGGGAGGCGGTAGAGCAGGTCGGTGTCGTCCTCGTCGGCGATGTCCAGCCGGGAGCCGATGGCCAGCCGCAGATCGTTGAGGGCGGCGAGCCAGCGCTGGGACTCCTCGACGGAGAGCTTGAGCACGGCCCCGCCCTCACCGGCGGAGGCACCGCTGAGCTCGTCCAGGGAGCGGATCACCGCGAGGGCGTTGTCCCGCTTGCCGGCCCGCAGGTCGTTCTCGGTGTAGCGGCGGAACTCCGCGGAGTACGCCCGCTGCTCCTCGGCCTCCTTGGCCTGCGGGGTGCCCTCGGGGTCGATATAGGCGTCCGGGAACAGCCGCTTGAGCACCGGATCGGCGGGCGGTTCGCTCGGCCCCTCGGCGAACAACTCGGCGAGCGGGTCGTCGGGGGCATCCTCGGCGGGCCCGGGTCCGATCAGCTCCAGGAGCTGCACGGCCAGCGACCGGATGATGGAGATCTCGACGTCATCGAGGGCGACGGCGGCGCCGCCGCCGGGGAGCGGTTCGAAGGTTCCTGGCATGGAGGCGATTCGCTACTTCCGGTCCTGCTGGAGGGTGGCCCACAAGCCGTAGCCGTGCATCGCCTGCACATCGCGTTCCATCTCCTCGCGACTGCCGCTGGAGACGACCGCCCGGCCCTTGTGGTGGACATCGAGCATGAGCTTGGTGGCCTTGTCCTTCGTGTAGCCGAAGTACGACTGGAAGACATACGTCACATAGCTCATGAGGTTGACCGGGTCGTTGTGCACGATCGTGACCCAGGGGACGTCCGGCTCGGGTACGGCGAAGGTCTCCTCCGCCGATTCGGTTCGTTCGATCTCTACGGGAGCGGGTGACGTCACAGTGCCCATGCTGCCATGGGCCCCACAAATCGTCACACTGACGCAAAGGGGTGTATCATCCTTGCCATGAACACAGCGGACCTTGGGCTGCCGGTGGACGTTCCCTCGACGGCGCTCTTCACGGACCAGTACGAGCTGACGATGCTGCAGGCGGCCCTGAAGGCGGGCACGGCCGAGCGGCGGAGCGTGTTCGAGGTCTTCACCCGGCGACTGCCCGAGGGGCGGCGCTACGGCGTCGTGGCCGGCACCGGCCGGGTCCTGGACGCCATCGAGAACTTCCGCTTCGACGCCGACGTCCTCGGGTTCCTGCGCGAGCGGAACATCGTCGACGAGCAGACCCTCGCCCGCCTCGCGGACTACCGCTTCTCGGGTGACGTCTGGGGCTACCCCGAGGGCGAGGTCTACTTCCCCGGCTCCCCGATCATGCGGGTCGAGGGCACCTTCGCCGAGTGCGTGCTGCTGGAGACGGTGATCCTCTCCATCCTCAACCACGACTCCGCGATCGCCGCGGCCGCCTCCCGCATGTCCTCGGCGGCCGGTGACCGTCCGCTCATCGAGATGGGCGCCCGCCGCACCCACGAGCTCGCCGCGGTGGCCGCCTCGCGCGCCGCGTACCTCGGCGGCTTCGCCTCCACCTCCGACCTGGCCGCCGGCTTCCGCTACGGCATCCCGACCGTCGGCACCAGCGCACACGCCTTCACCCTGCTGCACGACCGCGAGCGCGACGCCTTCCGCGCCCAGGTGGACTCCATGGGCCGCGGCACCACCCTCCTCGTGGACACCTACGACGTCGCCGAGGCGGTGCGTACGGCCGTGGAGATCGCCGGGCCCGAGCTCGGCGCCGTCCGGATCGACTCGGGCGACCTGCTGCTGGTCGCGCACCGGGTCCGTCAGCAGCTCGACGAGCTGGGCGCGACCGGCACGAAGATCATCGTGACCTCGGACCTCGACGAGTACGCCATCGCCTCCCTGGCGGCGGCACCGGTGGACGCGTACGGCGTCGGCACCCAGCTGGTCACCGGCTCCGGCCACCCGACCTGCTCCATGGTCTACAAGCTGGTCGCGCGCGCCGGGTCCGCCGATCCCGGGGCGGCACTGGTGCCGGTGGCGAAGAAGTCCACCGGCGGCAAGACCTCCATCGGCGGCCGCAAGTGGGCCGCCCGGCGGCTCGACGAGTACGGCGTCGCGGAGGCCGAGGTCGTCGGCACGGGCGCGGTTCCGGCCGAGTTGGCGGACCGGCAGCTGCTCGTCGAGCTGGTCAAGGGCGGTGACGTGGTGGCGCGCGAGCCGCTGGACGCCGTACGGGACCGGCATGTGGCCGCCCGGGGCAACCTGCCGCTGTCCGCCACCCAGCTCTCCCGGGGGGAACCTGTCATTCCGACGGAGTATGTCAACGGGCGCTCGGGTAACCGGGCAGGGGCGTGAAGTGAGCGCGCCCGGCGTACTCGCCCAATGCCCCCTCCCGGACCGCACCTGAAGTCTCTAGGCTCGGAAGTTCATCGGCCGGGCCGGAGACCTTTTCCACCGTCCCGACGCCAGCGTCCATAACCGAAGGACACCGACCATGCGCCGCGCCTTGATCGTCGTAGATGTGCAGAACGACTTCTGCGAAGGAGGCAGCCTCGCGGTGGCCGGCGGTGCCGACGTGGCCGCCGCCGTCACCGAGCTGATCGGGCAGGCCGCCGGTTCCGGCTACCAGCACGTCGTGGCCACCCGTGACCATCACATCGCGCCCGGCGGCCACTTCTCCACGAACCCCGACTTCGCGCACTCCTGGCCCGCGCACTGCGTCGCGGGCACCGAGGGGGTCGGCTTCCACCCGAACTTCGCCCCCGCGGTCGCCTCCGGGGCGATCGACGCCGTGTTCGACAAGGGGGCGTACGCGGCGGCCTACAGCGGGTTCGAGGGGGCCGACGAGAACGGCGTGAAGCTGGCCGACTGGCTGCGGGCCCGGGAGGTCTCCGAGGTGGATGTGGTGGGGATCGCCACGGATCACTGCGTGCGGGCCACTGCCGTGGATGCGGCGCGGGAGGGGTTTCGGGTGCAGGTTCTGCTGGACCTGACCGCGGGGGTTTCCTCGGAGAGCACCGAGCGGGCGCTGGAGGAGATGCGGGAGGTCGGGGTCGAGCTGACCGGGAAGCCTGTCGTGGCGTAAGGCGCTCGGTAGGGGGTGCCGCGGATGGTTGTCGGGAGTCTGCGGGTGCGTTGTGGCTTGTCGCGCCCACGCGGCGGAGCCGCATATCGATACAGCCCCGCGCCCCTTAAGGCGTTGCAGTCCCCCTCCGCGCCAGCTCAGGGCGTTGCAGCCGGGCGTCTCATCAGCGCTCTGATCGGATGCCACAGCTCCGCGCTGAACGCGACACCGTTGTCAGGTGCCGTTCGCCATATCAGGCCGTCCGGGTGGTGGAGGACCGCCGTGATCTCGTCCGGGGTCGGCGGGGCCGCGTTGCCCCGTAGGTAGACGGCGCGCATGCCCAGGTTGCGGAGCCTGGTCAGGGCTCGGGCGCGGTTCTGGGCGTGGACGAGGACACGGACGCAGCCCGTGCCGTCGGCGGTGGGTCTGGGCAGGTTCAGCGCCACCACCACGCTGCCGGTCGGCAGCTTGCAGAAACCTCCTGCGGCCATGCGGTCACACCCCCGTGCGAGTCGGTGTCAATAAGGGAAGCACAGGGTGCACCTAAACACGAGCGGCGGCAACCCGCCAAGGGGTTGCCGCCGATCATGCTCTGACCTGGGGAAATAGCGACTACTTCGTCGCGGGGCCTACCTCGAGCTCGATCGTCGAGCCGTCCTTGGCCTCCTTGACGATCTTGATCTTGGTGTTGGTGTCAGTGATCTTGACACCGGCGGTCGGGGTCGCCGCGTCGTAGTACGTGCTGGTGTGGTCGTTGAAGACCGGCACCCCCGCACGCGACGGGATCCGGAGCGCGACGTCCGCGTTGTGCAGCGTGATGCCGTCCGTGCGGAACCTGCTGAACGGCGAGTCGTAGGACTGGATGCGGTTGCGCAGCAGCGTGCCGTCGGCCCACTTCAGCGCGCCCGGGTGGGAGTCGATCGGCAGGACCAGACCGGTACCGGCGTGCTGGCTGGTGTTGTTGTCCTGCTGCGAGGTGTCCCACTTCCAGATCAACAGGCCGTTCTGGTACGGGTAGTGCTCCACCCAGTCCGGACGGGTCGTCGAGAAGCCGAAGTTGTACGGGCCGGTCTTCAGGGTCTTGTCGTACGACACGTACTGACGGTTCTCGGCGATGTAGTACTGCGCGTAGTCACCCGAGATGGACCCGCCGATGCGCGAGAAGCCCTTCGTCGCCCAAGCGGCGTCCGCGGTCTCGGCGTTGTCGGAGAACAGCGCCGTGCCGTCGGCGGTCACGGTGATCTGGTCGGCCGCGAAGCCCTTCTGGGCCACGCCGCCGTCCGTCTGGTAGCGGAAGCGCAGGTCGATCTTCTTGCCGGCGTAGGCGTCGAGCGGGAAGGCCAGCTTCTTGTAGGCGCCCGAGGTGCCGGTGAGCGCCGGCTTGCCGCTGGCGTCCTTCGGGATGGCCGCGCCGTCGACGGTGCCGTCGATGGCGGTCCAGTTGGCGCCGCCGTCGGTGGAGACCTCGGTGTAGAGGTAGTCGAACTCGGCCTCGATGTCGTACCAGCCGTCCAGCGTCAGCGAGGCGGCGGACTTGCCGGTGAGGTCGACGGAACGGGTCAGCGTGTTGGCGAGGTTGTCGCCCTTGCCGCTCCACCACTGGTTCGCGCCCTGCGCCGGGGCCACGATCTCCGTGGTGACCTTCTTCTTGGGCAGCTCGACCACGAGGGCCTGCTTGTGCTTGGTGTTGTACTCGGAGACACCCAGCTTGTGCCACGAACTCGTGCCGGCCTTGGCGGTGTCGTACTTCAGCCAGCCCAGCTGGAGCTTGTCCCAGGCGGTCATGTCGCCGGGCAGGTCACCGATCTCCTTCTTGCCGGTGCCCAGCCAGGAGCCGGAGGACATCAGCGTCCAGAAGCCGGTGGAGTTCTCGCCGCCGGAGGTGTCGTAGTGGTCCGGCAGACCGAGGTCGTGACCGTACTCGTGGGCGAAGACGCCGAGTCCGCCGTTCTCCGGCTGGATGGTGTAGTCGCCGACCCAGATGCCGGTGGAGCCGACCTGCGCGCCGCCCAGCTTGTTGCTGTCGGGGCCGGTCGCACCCGCGTCGGTGCCGAAGGCGTACCAGCGGTGGGCCCAGATCGCGTCCTCGGCCTGGGCGCCGCCGCCGGCGGACTCGTCCTCACCGGCGTGCACGATCTGGAAGTGGTCGATGTAGCCGTCGGCCTCGTTGAAGTCGCCGTCGCCGTCGAAGTCGTAGCGGTCCCACTGGTCGAACTTCGCGACGTCCGCCTTGATGTCCGCGTCGGACTTCCCAGCTGCCTTCTGCTGGGCGACCCACGCGTTCAGGCCGTCGCTGACGACGTTCCAGACGCTGGAGCAGTTGGTCTGGCCGCAGGCGTTGTTGCCGTAGCGGGCCTCGTTGTACGGGACCTTGACCCAGTCGGTGACCTCGCCGTCGACCGAGTAGCGGCCCGAGGACGTCTTCTCGTAGTACTTCTTCAGCGACTCGGTCTTCTTGCCGGTGCCGAAGTAGAGGTCCTGGTAGTGCTTCTGGTTGTAGTCGGCCTGCCAGGCCGTCGAGTTGTCCTTCTTGCGTTCGGGCTCGGCTATCTGGTTGTGGGCCGGGCCGGGGGTGCCGCCGAACTCGCTGAGCTTGTCGCCGAACTCGACCAGGATCGTGAAGATCTTGTCGGTCTTCTCGCGGCCCAGCTCGACGTACTTGCTGTCGCCCTTCTTGCTCTTGAGCTCGACGACCTTGGAGCCCTCGCGCTCCTTGATCTTGCTCTTGCCCGATATGACCTGGTTCAGGGCTTCTTCGCGCTGGGCCTCCTGAGTCTTGCTCATGGGGCCGTCGAGGTCATGGTCGACGTGAGTGTGCTCCGCCGGATCGTGCCGCTCCACGGAGGCCGGCGCGCCTTCGTCGGCCTGAGCCACCGCGAAGGTCGAGAACGTCGCCGCCGCCGTGGCGAGCGCGACGGCTGTTGCCGCCGTTCTGAAAGTCCAGGGTCTACTGGTCACTTGAGATCCTCCCCCGCGCCCGGCGCGCGGAAGGACGGTCCTGGTCATGGAGGATCCGCGCGCGTCATCAACGCGTGTAGTCAAGTGACGACATTTGACTAGAGGTTAAGCAGAAAAGACAGACCTTGACTTGGACCCGTCAATTGCATTATGCGGAGTTGATGTTCGTTTAACGAACAACGATCTTTCTCGAACGGGCGCGCGGCGCCGTCCACTTGCTGGACGCCATGACTCCGTGCGCCCCCCGTGCACCGGCACTGTAGGTAAGGTCACGCTTACGGTTTATTCCTCTGGGGCATGCACGCCGTTAGAGTCGGATGGCGGAACGCCCGGACGTCGGCGGAAAGCCAGGCCGAAACCCCCGTGCACCCCTGATTCCGAGGACACGATGATCATGCCTCGTCCGACTGCCGCACAGCTCTCCTACGGCTCCTGCACCGTGATCTTCTCGACGCTCGCCATGCTGCTGCTGTCACAGACCAGTTCGGGTGTGGGGATCGCGGTCATCGCCGTCGCGGCGCTGCTGCTCGGCCTCCTGGTCGCCATGACGGTGCCCATGCCGAAGAAGCCTCGCGTGGTGGCGATGCGCAGGCCCGCCGGCGCGGAACAGGAGAAGGCCGAGGAGCCCGCGCTCTCCCAGTCCTGACGCATCTCAGCTGCCGGTGCTGACGACGACCGTCTTCGCCGCCTTGTCGTGCAGCCCCATCTTGTACGGCCGGTCGAAGTAGCTCCAGCCGCCGCAGATCGCCGTCCAGATACACGCGCAGCAGAACGCGAACGGGATCCACAGCACCGCCGCGCGGATCAGTGAGGTCTGCACGGACGGGGTGGCGCCGTTGTCGAGGTTGGCCACCCGCATGTTGAGCAGCTTCTTGCCGAGCGTCTGCCCCGTCCTGACGGTCATGGCCGTGTCGTAGGCCATATAGAGCACGGCGGCGACCGCGGACTGCGCCAGGGACTTGCCGTACTCCACGTCGTCGGTGTCCACGTCGAGTTCGGTGACACCGAATCCCCAGGTGAGCAGCCAGACGACGACACCCACCAGGATCATGTCGAGGATGCGGGCGAGTGTGCGTTTGCCGCTGTCGGCGAGGGGCGGCATTCCGGCGAGCGGGTCGGTGGGGTAGCCGCCACCGCCGTACGGGTCACCGCCGTAGGGACCGCCACCCCCGGGGGGAGGCGGGGGCTGGCCGCCGTACGGGGGCTGATCACCGTACGGCGAACCCGAGCCCCCGGGTGGTGGGGGCTGCTTCCTGAACGGGTCGTCTTCCGGGGGCTGCTGCCCGGAGCCGGGAGGCGGTTCGCTGCTCATGGCCCCGAGTCGACCGCGAACCTCCCGGTTTCGCATCCGGCGCGGGGCCGTCCGAGGGACGTGTTTTCCGTGGGCCGTTCGCCGTACGACGTCATCCCGCCACGAACGTACCCGCGGCCTTGTCGTGCCAGCACTGGCGCCACGGCCGGTCGAACAGGCACCACAGCACGCCGATGACGCCGATGACGAGCAGGCCCGGGATGCTGTAGACCAGCCAGCGGCGCAGGGCCGCGCCGAACTCCGGGGGCTCATGGGCCTCGATGTCCCGCACCTCGATGCCGAGCACCTTCTTGCCCAGGGTGCGGCCCCACTTGGCGGTGGGCAGCGCCTCGTAGAGCAGGCCGAACACGAGCAGCACGGCCACGATGATGCCGACGTACACCGACGTGGTGCCGTCGAGCAGCCATACGGTGACTGTCTCGCCGGAGAGCTTGGCGGCGTCGATCTTGTCGTTGACGTGGTCGATCGCCTTGGTGCCGAGCGGTACGGCGGCCACGGCGGTGACGGCGGCCAGTACGACGGTGTCGAGGAGCCGGGCGGCCAGCCGCTTGCCGAGGTTCGCCGGGCGGGCGGCGGCCTGGCGCAGGGCGGCCGCCGCGAAGGGGTCCTCCCGCACGGGCTTCCACGGGGCGACGGGCTGGTCCTCGTCGGACGGGCCCGCGAGACGGTGGACCTGCTGGGCCCAGGAGGACTGACCGCCACCCGGCCCAGGGGCCATGGGCGTCCCGGAGGCGGCCGCCGCGGGCTGGGGACCACCGGACTGCCGGGGGACGCTCGGCGCGCCCTGCTGGGGGCCGGGGAGGGGCGCGGCGGGGGCCGCCTGGGCACCGGCGGCACGCTCGGCGGCGGCCTTCCCGGCGCCGAAGCCCGGGCCCTGCGGGGCACCGGCCGCCGAGGAGCGGTCCGCGTCCGTGCCTCCGGGCTGCGCCCCGGCCGCCCCGCCCTGCTGTCCCGTGCGCGGGGAGAGCGCGCGAATCGCCATGGTGCCGTCGACGGGGGCGGGGCGGGCGGGGTTCGGGATACCGGGAGTGCCCTGCCCCGGCTGCGCTCCGCCGGCGGCGCCCGCGACGGGCCGACGGATCATGAACGTGTCACCGGAGTCGGCGGCCGGCTCGACGGTGCCCTCCGGCTGGGCCGGCGTACGCGGGTCCCGTGGCTCGGCCTCGGGCTGCCCCCAGGAGACCCGGCGGTCCTGCTCGCCGCCGAAACCGGCCTGGTGCGAGGAGTCGGCACCCCAGGCGGACGCCGGCTCGGGGCGGCTGCCGTGCGGGGAGTCCGCGCCGGCGGGCGCCTCCTCGTCGAAGAAGTGCGGGCCGGTCTCCTCCACCGAGGGCGCCGCACCGGCCTGAGCCGGCTGCGCGCCCGGCGGCGGGTCGAGCGTCTCACCGTCCGTGGGCGCCGGACGGCTGGTGCCCGGCACCCAGGAGGCACCATTCCAGTACCGGACATATCCAGGAATGGACGGGTCCGGGTAATACCCTTCGCGGGGCCGGTCGTCACCGGGGGCCGGGGTTGGGGCGCTCATGTCCGTCGTCCGGTATCTGCTCGTGGGTCAAATGGGGGCCTCCACATCTATCAGACCCACGCAACAAGCACCGCCAGTCCCGTGGGACCCACTCCTTTCCGGGCAACCTCGTACACGGGCTTCACAACACCGGAGCCCGGTCGGGGGCGGTGCGGAAAAAAGTTCTGGGAAGCCGCGTAATGATCCGTGGCGCTGGTCCCTCTCCACTCGTACGGGCCCGTTCACAAGGGCCGCACGAGGTACGAGAGAGGACGTGTACGCCATGCATCACACCGTCGTGGAACGCGAACTGGAGATGCGGCTCATTCTGTCGCCGGAGCGGAGTGTGCCGGTGCCGGCGCGGCTGAGCTATCACAGTGACGATCCGTTTGCCGTGCACATCACGTTTCACATCAACTCCGAGCAGCCCGTGTACTGGACCTTCTCCCGCGATCTGCTGGTCGAGGGGGTGTTCCGGCCGTGCGGGCACGGGGATGTGCGGGTGTGGCCGACGAAGGTCGAGGGGCGGAGTGTGGTGCTGATGGGGCTCAGCTCCCCGGACGGCGACGCGCTGCTGGAGGCGCCGGCCGCGCAGGTGTCGGCCTGGCTGGAGCGGACCTTGCGGGTGGTGCCCCCGGGGACTGAGGGCGAGCAGCTGGGCATCGACGACGCGCTCGATCAGCTGCTCGCCCAGTGAGGGGTGAAGGGTCAGAAGAGTTTGCCCGGGTTCAGGATGCCCAGGGGGTCGAAGACCTCCTTGATGCCCCGCTGCATCTCGATCCCGACCGGGCCGATCTCCCTCGCCAGCCACTCCTTCTTCAGGACGCCCACCCCGTGCTCGCCCGTGATCGTGCCGCCGAGTTCCAGCCCGAGGGCCATGATCTCGTCGAAGGACTCACGGGCGCGCCGGGACTCGTCGGCGTCGGCGGCGTCGAAGCACACCGTCGGGTGGGTGTTGCCGTCGCCCGCGTGGGCGACGACGCCGATGGTGAGCTGGTGTTTGTCGGCGATGCGTTCCACGCCCTCGATCAGGTCGCCGAGGCGGGACCTCGGCACGCACACGTCGTCGATCATCGTCACGCCCCGCACCGCCTCCAGTGCCGTGAGGGACAACCGCCTTGCCTGGAGCAGGAGTTCCGACTCCGCCGCGTCGTCCGCCGGGACCACCTGCGTCGCGCCCGCCTCCTCGCACAGGGCGCCCACCGCAGCCAGATCGGCCGTCGGGTCCGGGGTGTCGAAGGCCGCCAGGAGCAGGGCCTCCGTCGTCTCCGGCAAGCCCATGTTCGCGATGTCGTTCACCGCCTTGACCGTCGTACGGTCCATCAGCTCCAGCAGTGACGGGACGTGCCCGCCGGCCATGATCCGGCACACCGCGTCGCAGGCCGCCGCCGCTGACGCGAACTCGGCCGCGAGGACCAGCTGTTGCGGAGGCTGTGGCTTCAGCGCCAGGACGGCCCGGACGACGATGCCGAGCGAGCCCTCGGAGCCGACGAAGAGGCGGGTCATGTCGTATCCGGCGACGCCCTTGGCCGTACGGCGGCCCGTGGTCATCAGGCGGCCGTCGGCCAGCACCACCTCAAGCCCCAGGACGTACTCCGCCGTCACCCCGTACTTCACACAGCACAGGCCCCCGGACGCGGTGCCGATGTTGCCGCCGATCGTGCACATCTCCCAGCTGGAGGGGTCCGGCGGGTAGTACAGGCCGTGTTCGCCGACCGCGCGGGAGAGGGTGGCGTTGATGACGCCGGGCTCGACGACCGCGATCCGGTCGACCGGGTTGATCTCCAGGATGCGGTCCATCTTGGTCAGGGACAGCACGATGCAGCCGTCGGAGGCGTTGGCGCCGCCCGACAGGCCCGTGCGGGCGCCCTGCGGGACGACGGGGACGCGCAGCTCGGTGGCGGTGCGCATGACGTGCTGGACCTCTTCGACGGTGCGCGGCAGCACCACCACGGCGGGGGCGCCGGCCGGGCAGAAGCTGGCCATGTCGTTGGCGTAGGAGGCCGTGACGTCGGGGTCGGTCAGGACGGCCTCGGTGGGCAGACCCGCGAGCAGCCGCTCGGTGAGGTCACCCCGGGCGTGGTCGGGTGCGGCTTCGGTACGGCTCATGATCACAGCGTGACACCCGGGGCCATCGGTGTGAACCCCGCGTACGGCAGGCGCCGTAAGGCGGGTGTGGTCGTGGTGTCGGCACGCCGGTTCGACGCACAGTGAGCGCCATGGAGAACGAACAGGGCCCTGGGAACCGCCGGTCGCGCATCCCCTGGCGGGTGCTGATCTCCGCGGTGGCGGGGTGCGCGGTGCTCGGCGGGGTGCTGGTGCTGGTGCCGTGGGGAACGGGCGGGACACGGGCTCCGCAGCCGGCGCCGGGTGCGCAGGCGCTGACCGCCGTCACCACCGGGGTGTCGGCCGCGCTGCCCGATCTCGCGGTGCTGATCGACGAGCGCGAGGCCCGGCTGCGGAAGCGTCCCGGGGACGCCGGGGCGTGGGCGGTGCTGGGGGCGGCGTATGTGGAACAGGGGCGGCGGACCTCGGATCCGGCGAACTACCCGAAGGCCGAGCGGGCGCTGCACCGCTCGCTGGAGGTGCGGGAGAAGAACGCCGACGCCCTGTCCGGCATGGCGGCACTGGCGAACGCGCGCCGCGACTACCGGGCGGCGCGGAACTGGAGCGAGGCCGCGCTCAAGGTCGACCGCAAGGAGTGGACGGCGTATCCGCAGCTGATCGAGGCGCACACGGGGCTGGGCGACTACAAGGCCGCCAAGCGGGCCCTGGACCGGCTGCTCGAACTGCGCTCGGGTCCTGCGGTGCAGGCGCGGGCCGCCGCCCTGTACCGGGACCGGGGCTGGCGCGAGGACGCGGCGGCGGCGCTGTCGGACGCGGCGGCGGGAGCCGAGGCCCCGGCCGAGCGGGCGGCGTATCTGGAGCGGGGCGGGCAGCTCGCCTGGGAGCGGGGTGACCTGGACGTGGCGCTGCGGCACTTCCAGGAGGCGGTACGGCTCGACCCCGACCAGCGGACCGCGCTCGCCGGGCAGGGCCGGACACTGGCCTCGCTGGGCCGCACGACGGAGGCGCTGAACGCGTACCGGGTGGCCTTCACCAAGCAGCCGAACCCGGCGTACGCGCTGGAGCTGGGCGAGTTGTACGAGTCGCTGGGCCTCGGGCAGGCGGCGCGGGTGCAGTACGACCTGCTGCGGGAGCGGGCGGCGCGGTCCTCGGCCGGCGGGGTGGACGAGGAGCTGGTCCTCGGCCGCTTCGAGGCGGACCACGGCGACGTGGATTCGGCGGTACGGCGGCTGCGGGACGAGTGGCGCAGGCAGCCGGGGATCGAGGTGGCGGACGCGCTGGGCTGGGCGCTGCACCGGGCCGGGAAGGGCAAGGAGGCCCTGAAGTACGCGCGGGTGGCGACCGACCGGCACAAGGGGGGCGGGGTGCGCAGCGCGCTGTACGTGTACCACCTGGGGATGATCGAGCGGGAGCTGGACATGCCGGGGGCGGCGCGGCGGCATCTGCAGGAGGCGCTGCGGATCAATCCCCGGTTCTCGCCGACCCGGGTGCCGCTGGCCGAGGAGGCGCTGGCGGAGCTGGGGGAGCCGGACATGGACGCCGAGCTCCCGGAGTAGGCCCGTGGGTCGTGCGGACGTCGTGCGGACGCCCCCCGTGAGCGCCCGCACGACCATCCCGGAGCGGGGGTCAGGTCACAGGTTGCCGCGCTTGGCCTGCTCCCGCTCGATCGCCTCGAACAGGGCCTTGAAGTTGCCCTTGCCGAAGCCCATCGAGCCGTGCCGCTCGATGATCTCGAAGAAGACGGTCGGACGGTCCTGGACCGGCTTGGTGAAGATCTGCAGCAGATAGCCGTCCTCGTCGCGGTCGGCGAGGATCTTCAGCTCGCGCAGGGTCTCGACGGGGACGCGGGTGTCGCCGACCCATTCGCCGAGGGTGTCGTAGTACGAGTCGGGGGTGTCGAGGAACTGGACGCCGGCCGCGCGCATGGTGCGGACCGTCGCCACGATGTCGTTCGTGTTGAGCGCGATGTGCTGGACGCCCGCGCCGCCGTAGAACTCCAGGTACTCGTCGATCTGGGACTTCTTCTTGGCGATGGCCGGCTCGTTGATCGGGAACTTGACCTTGAGCGTGCCGTCGGCCACGACCTTCGACATCAGCGCGCTGTACTCGGTGGCGATGTCGTCGCCCACGAACTCCTTCATGTTCGTGAAGCCCATGACCTTGTTGTAGAACCCGACCCACTCGTTCATCCGGCCGAGCTCGACGTTGCCGACGCAGTGGTCGATGGCCTGGAAGGTTCGGTGGGCGGGCGGCTCGACCATCGGGGTCGCGGCGTCGAAGCCGGGCAGGTAGGGGCCGTCGTAGCCGCTGCGCTCGACGAGGGTGTGGCGGGTCTCGCCGTACGTCGCGATGGCGGCCAGGACGACCGTGCCGTGGTCGTCCTTCATCTCGTACGGCTCGGCCACCGAGCGGGCGCCGTGTTCGAGCGCGTAGGCGTACGCGGCCCGCGCGTCCGGGACCTCGATCGCGAGGTCGACGACACCGTCGCCGTGCTCGGCCACGTGCTGGGCGAGGAAGTGGCCCCAGGCGGTGGCGGGCTTGATGACGGAGGTGAGGACGAACCGGGCGGAGCCGTTCTCCAGCACATAGCTCGCGGTCTCGCGGCTGCCGTTCTCCGGTCCGGAGTAGGCGACCAGCTTCATGCCGAAGGCGGTGGAGTAGTAGTGCGCCGCCTGCTTGGCGTTGCCCACGGCGAAGACGACCGCGTCCATTCCCTTGACCGGGAAGGGGTCGGCCTGCCGGGCGGTGTCGGGAGTGTGGTGTGTGGTCTGCGTCATAGGCGCAGCCTCACTCCGGGGTGGCAAGGTGCGCAATAGTTCGCGTATTCACTGGGCAATATGACCAGTGGAGTGCTCGTTTCCGCGGGCTCTCTGTACAGGATGACCACCCCGTTCGGGAGGCTGCTGTGGCGATCGATCATCTGGACGGGCGGATCATCGTGCTGCTGGCGCGCGAGCCGCGGATCGGGGTGCTTGAGATGTCCCGGCGGCTGGGGGTGGCCCGTGGGACCGTGCAGGCGCGGCTGGACCGGCTTCAGTCGAACGGAGTCATCCGGGGATTCGGTCCCGAGGTGGATCCGGCCGCGCTCGGGTATCCGGTCACGGCCTTCGCCACGCTCCAGATCCGGCAGGGGCAAGGGCCCGACGTACGGGCCCACTTGGCGACCGTGCCGGAGGTCCTGGAGCTGCACACCACCACCGGTACCGGGGACATGATGTGCCGGCTCGTGGCGCGCTCCAACGCCGATCTCCAGCGTGTGATCGACCGGGTTGTCGGTTTCGATGGGATCGTCCGGGCCTCCACCGCGATCGTGATGGAGAACCCCGTTCCGCTGCGGATCATCCCGTTGGTGGAGCAGGCGGCACGGGACAGGGACGGCGAATAGCCCGCGATCCGGTGGGGTGAGTGCGTGTGAGCTTCTGGGAGTACCTGGGCAACCGCCACCAGCAGCTGTTCGCCGACGCCCTCCAGCACGCCAGTGCCGTTCTGCAGTGCATGGTGGTGGCGACCCTGCTCGGGGTGCTGATCGGTGTGGTCACCTATCGCAGCGAGTGGGCCGGCAACTTCGCCACGCTGACCACCTCCGGCATCCTGACCATTCCGTCGCTGGCCATGATCGGTCTGCTCATCCCGATCGTGGGTCTCGGCGTGGCGCCCACGGTGATCGCGCTGACGCTGTACGGACTGCTGCCGATCGTGCGCAACTCGATCGTGGGGCTGCGCGGCGTCGACCCGTCCCTGGTGGACGCGGCCAAGGGCATCGGGATGTCCCGGCTGACCCGGCTGGTCAAGGTGGAGCTGCCGCTGGCCTGGCCGCCGATCCTGACCGGGATCCGGGTCGCCACGCAGATGCTGATGGGCATCGCGGCGATCGCGGCGTACGCCTCCGGACCCGGCCTCGGCAATGTGATCTTCCGTGGGCTGGCCTCCCTGGGCAGCGCGAACGCGCTCAACCAGGTGCTGGCCGGCACGGTCGGGATCATCATCCTGGCGCTGCTGTTCGACGCCGCGTACGTCCTGATCGGCCGGCTGACGATCTCCAGGGGGATCCGTGTCTGAGCACACCACGGACGAGGCGCAGCACGGCGCGGCGATCGAGCTGGAGAACCTGACCAAGCTCTATCCGGGCAGTGCGCAGCCTGCCGTGGACGACGTGAACATGGAGATCAAGGCGGGCGAGGTCGTGATCTTCGTCGGCCCCTCCGGCTGCGGGAAGTCGACGACACTGAAGATGATCAACCGGTTGATCGAGCCGACCGGTGGCCGTATCCGCATCGGCGGCGAGGACGTCACCGACATCGACCCGGTGAAGCTGCGCCGCAAGGTCGGGTACGCGATCCAGTCCGCCGGTCTCTTCCCGCACATGACGGTCGCGCAGAACATCGCGCTCGTACCGAAGATGATCGGCTGGTCGAAGACGCGGATCACGGCACGGGTGGAGGAGTTGCTCGACCTGGTGGGCCTGGACCCCGGGGAGTTCCGCGGCCGCTACCCGCGCCAGCTCTCGGGCGGCCAGCAGCAACGGGTGGGCGTGGCAAGGGCGTTGGCGGCCGACCCCCCGGTCCTCCTCATGGACGAGCCGTTCGGCGCGGTCGACCCGATCACCCGTGATCATCTCCAGGACGAGCTGATCAGACTCCAGCACGAACTGCACAAGACGATCGTCTTCGTCACCCACGACTTCGACGAGGCGATCAAGCTCGGTGACCGGATCGCCGTGCTGCGGGAGCAGTCGCACATCGCCCAGTTCGACACCCCGGAGGCGATCCTCACCAACCCGGCGGACGACTTCGTGTCCGGTTTCGTGGGCGCCGGGGCGGCGCTGAAGCGGCTGAACCTGACCCGCGTACGGGATGTGGAGATCACCGACTATCCGACGGTGACCGTCGACGACCCGCTCCAGGAGATCTTCAACCGGCTCCGGTCCAGCGGCACCAACGAGATCCTGCTGCTCGACAAGCGGGGGCGGCCGTACAAGTGGCTGCGGCGCGGCGATCTGATGCGGGCCAGGGGTTCACTGGCGCGGGCCGGGACGCTGGTGCACGACACGGTGACGCGGGACGCGACGCTGCGGGACGCGCTGGAGGCGGTCCTCACCGACAACGCGGGGCGGGCCGTGGTGACCGGGCGGCGCGGGGAGTACACGGGCGTCGTCGACATGGAGACGCTGATGAACTCCGTGCACGAGCTGCTGGAGGCCGACCGGCTTGAGGCCCTTGAGGCGCAGCACGAGTTGGAAGGGGCGCGGGCGGAGCGGACGCATGCGGAGCAGGAGGGCGAGGGAGGGGGGCGGAAGGCGTGAGCAGCCCTGAGGGCTCGGGCCAGGTGCGGGAGGAGAAGCCCGAGGCGGTGCCGGTACGGACCCGGACCCGGGCCCTGACCCGGAAGCTGAGCTGGCAGCAGCTCACCATCGTGCCCGCGATGCTGGTGGTGATCCTCCTCGCGACCTGGCTGTGGTTCCAGCAGGCCGACCTCGACGCGGTCTCCGAGAACGCCCTGGCGAACGGTCAGGTGTCCCAGGCCCTGTGGGAGCACATCGAACTCACCGCGATCTCCACCTTCTTCGTGCTGATCATCGCGATCCCGCTGGGCATCCTGCTCACCCGGCGGGCGTTCCGGAAGGCCACGCCCGTCGCGATGGCGTTCGCCAACATGGGCCAGGCGACCCCCGCGATCGGCCTCCTCGCGCTGCTGGTGATCTGGCTGGGCATCGGCCGCAAGGCGGCCCTGATCGGCATGATCGCGTACGCCGTCCTGCCCGTCCTCTCCAACACGATGGCCGGTCTCAAGGCGAACGACCCGACCATGCTGGAGGCGGCGCGCGGCATCGGCATGTCCCCGCTGGGCGTCCTGTCCCGGGTGGAACTCCCCCTGGCGGTCCCGCTGATCCTGGCCGGCGTGCGCACGGCCCTGGTCCTCAATGTCGGTACGGCGACGCTGGCGGTGTTCGGCGGGGGCGGCGGCCTGGGTGTGCTGATCACGGCGGGCATCACCAATCAGCGCATGCCGGTCCTGGTCCTGGGCTCGATCCTCACGGTCAGCCTCGCCCTGCTGGTGGACTGGCTGGCGTCGCTTGCGGAAGTGCTGCTGCGGCCACGGGGGTTGGACCTATGAGACGACGTACGGTCCTGCTCGCGGCGGGGCTGTTGGTAGCGGCCTCCGCATGCGGCCTGACCAGCGGCTCCCCCATGGTGGACGACGTGAAGCCCGGTTCGATCGGGCGGGGCGAACCGCTCGAGGGCGCCGAACTGACGGTGACGTCGAAGTCGTTCACCGAGCAGCTCATCCTCGGCGCGATCATGGGCATCGCCTTCCAGGCGGCCGGCGCGGACGTCCTCGACCGCACCGGCATCCAGGGGTCCATCGGCAGCCGGGAGGCGGTGCGGAAGGGGGACGCGGACGCCGGGTACGAGTACACGGGCACGGCCTGGATCACGTACCTGGGCCACAGCGACCCCATCACCGACCCGCAAAAGCAGTGGGAGGCGGTCCGCAAGGAGGACGCGAAGAACGGCCTGACCTGGCTCCCTCCCTCCGCCCTGGACAACACCTACGCCCTGGCCATGAACCAGCGGAACCACAAGAAATACGGCACGAACAACCTCTCCGAGGTCGCCGCCCTGTCCAAGTCCGACCCCGGCGCGGTCACGCTCTGCGTGGAGGTCGAGTTCGCCAACCGCGCGGACGGGCTGCCCGGCATGCAGAAGGCCTACGGGATGCAGGTGCCGACCGGCAACATCACCCAGATGGACACCGGCATCATCTACACCCAGGTCGCGAAGGGCAGTTGCACCTACGGCGAGGTCTTCACGACGGACGGCCGCATCAAGTCCATGAACCTCGTAGTCATGGACGACAACAAGCACTTCTTCCCCAACTACAACGCGGCCCCGGTCATCAACACCAAGACCCTCAAAAAATGGCCCGCCATCCCCCAGGTCCTCGACCCCATCACCAAGAAACTGAACAACACCGTCGCCCAGGACCTCAACGCGAAGGTGGACGTGGACGGGGAGGATCCGCATCAGGTGGCGTTGGACTGGATGAAGCAGGAAGGGTTCGTGAAGTAGGGGCGGGCCTAGCAGGCGGGAACCGCGCCCGTCCCCGACCGCAGTGTCTTCAGTGAGCTCACCGCGCCCTTCAAGGTGGTCACCGGGATCAGGCGCAGGCCCTTCGGGAGTTCTGCCTTCGCGTCGCCGCATTCAGCCTTGGGGACGAGGAACACCGTGGCGCCGTCGCGCTTGGCGGCCTGGGTCTTGAGGGAGACGCCGCCTACCGCGCCGACCTTGCCGGTGGCGTCGATCGTGCCGGTGCCGGCGATGATCTGGCCGCCGGTGAGGTCGCCGCCGGTGCTGTCGCCGCCGAGTTTGTCGACGATGCCGAGGGAGAAGAGGAGGCCTGCGCTGGGGCCGCCGACGTCCGCGAGCTTCAGGGTGACCTTGATGTTCTTGTCGTCGAGGTCGAGGTAGTTCAGGGCGGCGCGGGTCGCGTCGTCCTGGGACTCCTTCATCTGCTCGGTGTTGTACTGCTCGATCTCCCGGGTGCTGCGCCCGCTCGGGTAGACCGAGTCGCGCGGCATGACCGCCTTGTCCGTGCGGAACCACGCGTCGACCACATCGCCGAGCGACACGTCGGTGTCGGGCGAGGTCGCCTCGATCGTCGTCATGCGCAGCTCGCCGGTCGTGTCCCGGGTCGGCGCACCGGAGATCGTGATCACCTGCTCGCCCCGGTTCTCCCCCAGCACGTTCGCCGTCAGGCCGGGCTGCGTCAGCGAGAACGGCAGTGGCGCGAAGGCGGCCGTGGCGAGCAGCGCCACGACGGGCAGAGCGCAGACGGCGATGGCCCGGGGGCGCGTGAGACGAGAGAACACGGGATCAATCTAACGTGGTGGCGGATTCCGGCCAGGTGCGGGGCGGAGCTGCCCAGGGTGCCCCAAGGGCGTGTGTCGAATGTCCCGTCGTCCGCGCGCAGCGCGGGCGCAGCGGCGTCCGGTGCGTGCGATCGGCGTGCGGGGGCCTGGGTCATGTGGCGGAGCCACCTGTCCCAGGCCCCCGTGCGGCGAGCGTGCGTGCCGGGCGTCGGGGCGCAGGCGGGACGTTCGACACACGCCCTAGATCACGTACAGGTCTCGGCGGTGCCTTGTGAAGCGCCGTAGTGGCTCCGGCAGCGGCTCCACGCCGATTCCCGGTTTCCTCGGCACCGGCAGATGGCCGTCCACCAGCACGAACGGTTCCGTGATGTCCTCGGCGAAGTAGCGGCTGGAGGCGGAGGTGTCGCCGGGGAGGGTGAAGCCGGGCAGGGCCGCCAGGGCCAGGTTGGGGGCGCGGCCGATGCCCGTCTCCAGCATGCCGCCGCACCACACCGGGACCCCGTGCGCGTGCGCCACGTCATGGACCCGCCGCGCCTCCAGGTATCCCCCGACCCGCGCCGGCTTCACGTTCACCACCCGGCACGCGTCCATCGCGATCGCGGACGCGGTGTCGCGGGCGTTGTGCAGGGACTCGTCGAGGCAGACAGGCGTCGAGATGCGCTGCTGGAGGCGGGCGTGGGCGTGCAGGTTGTTCTCGTCCAGCGGCTCCTCGATCAGCAGCAGCCCGAACTCGTCGAGGCGCCGCAGATGCTCGGCGTCCGCGAGTGTGTACGCCGTATTGGCGTCGACCTGAAGGGGCAGCTCCGCGCCGAAGCGCTCGCGCACCGCCCGTACGGGTTCGAGATCCCACCCGGGCTCGATCTTCAGCTTGATCCGCACATACCCCTCGGCGAGATATCCCTCGACCGCGTCCAGCAGCTCGCCGAGCGTCGGATGGATCCCGACCGACACCCCGGCCGGCACCCGCTCCCGCACCGCCCCGAGATACGTGGCCAGCGACATCCCGTACGACCGCAGCTCCGCGTCGAGTACGGCCGTCCCCAGCGCCGCCTTCGCCAGCTCATGCCCCTTGATCTTCGCCATCGCCGGCGCGAGGTGGGCCGTACCGAGCACGGGCAGCGCGGCGACGCGCGGCAGCAGGAAGTCGCGCAGCACGATCTCCGCGCCGGCCACGAACTCCGGGCAGTACAGCGGCTCGGGGTCGGCCGCGAACTCCGACCAGCCCTCGGCGGTGTCGGTGACGATGTGCAGCAGGAAGGTGTCCTTCGTCGTCATCGTGCCGAAGGATGTACGGAAGGGGCTGACGAGGGGGATCGCGACGTGGACGATCTCGACGCGTTCGAGTTTCACGCGGTGGCCTCCCGGCGGGTGAGCGTGTACCAACCGTCCCGAGACATACCCGTCGCGACGAAGCCGTCCGCGAAGGCCTTCGTGAACACCTCACGCACGGCCCGCCGCCAGCACAGCGCCGACTCGGGGTCGGCGGCCCGCAGCGCCACTATGTCGTCCGGCACCCGGCACCAGACGTGCCGGTCGGCCGGGTCGCGGCGGGCGAGCGGCCCGCCGTCGGGGGCGGTGTGGGTGACGGGCGCGGTCTCGCGGCCACCGGTGCTCTCCGGCTGTGCGGGCTCGATCAGGTCCCAGGTCACCGCGAGGCGGTCGGTCTCGTCGCCGTCGTTCACGCCGTCCGCCATGGGGCCGTAGAAGTCGACGAGGTACTCGGTGCATACGGCGCCCAGCTTGACCAGGTTGAACCGCGCGTTGCGGCCGACCAGCGGATCGAAGGTCCACCGCATGATCCGTGCCCCGCGCTCCACCGCCCACGCCCGCTGGGCCTGCTTCACCTCGAACCCGCGCCCCTGGTCGGCCGCCGCGACCAGCGAGTACGCCTCCCCGGAAGCGGGCGGCCCGAACACCGCCACGGCCGCCCCGACCAGCCGCTCCCCGTCGAACGCCCCGTGCACGGCCCCGCCCGCGTGAACGAGGCTGTGCAGCACTTCGGCCGGGTACGGCGGCGTACTGCGGGGCGTGTGCCATACGTCGCTGAAGTAGCCGGCGACGGCGGACAGCCCGGTGACGTCGTGGACGGTGCGGATGCTGAGGGAGGTCATATACCGAGTGTCGGAGGCGTCGGCGGCCCTGCCTAGGGTGCCTCACGGACACCGGCCCGCCCCCCGTCAGCGCAGCGCCTCCGCGACCTCCTTCGCCGCGTCCACGACCCGCGCCCCGACCCGCTCCGGCACCGAATCGGCCAGCATCACCACACCCACGCTGCCCTCGACGCCGGTCACCCCGAGCAGCGGCGCTGCGGCCCCGCTCGCGCCGGCCTCCAGCTCGCCGTGGGTCAGGGTGTAACCGGGCTCCTCCATCGGCTGCTGCCGGGCGGAGAGTATGGCCCGGCCCGCGGCACCGCGGTCCAGCGGGTGCCGGAAACCGGCCCGGTAGGCCACGTGGTAGTCGGTCCAGGTCGGCTCGACCACGGCGACGGCGAGCGCCTCCGTGCCGTCGACCAGCGTCAGATGGGCCGTCGCCCCGATGTCCTCGGCGAGCGAACGCAGCGCCGGCAGCGCGGCCTCGCGCACCAGGGGGTGCACCTGTCGGCCCAGTCGCAGCACCCCGAGCCCGACCCGGGCGCGGCCGCCCAGGTCACGGCGTACGAGGGCATGCTGTTCCAGAGTGGCGAGGAGCCGGTACACAACGGTCCGGTTCACGCCCAGTTTGTTGGAAAGCTCGGTGACGGTCAGCCCGTGGTCCGTATCGGCCAGCAGCTTGAGGACGCGCAGTCCCCGGTCGAGCGTCTGAGAGGTCTCCGCGGTCACGACGCCCACTCCTTAGTGGTGAGGTCGGCGGGCCCCCTCGCGGCGGATGCGTCACCGAGTCCCGTCAGTGACGCGCTTCAGAGGCCGCCGATCGGTCAGCGGTCCGGCCTTCCGGACCGCGTCGCTTCACGGCTGCGCTCCGCGGCGGCGCTGCCACGGGGCGTGTGCGTAGGCGGACATTAGCGAAGCCGGTTCGCTGAGCGGAAGGCTCCGTCCAGAATCCGGGCAGGGCGGGGTGCGGACGACGACGGTTCGTCCTGGAATGTACGTCCGTGAAGGGCGCCGCGGCCTAAACACACGCGGCGTCACTTCATCCGCGTGGCCCACTCCTGCACCTTGGCGATCCGCTGCCGAAGCTGCCCCGCGGTGGCCTCCGCACTCGGCGGCCCCCCACAGACCCGCCGCAGCTCCGTATGGATCACCCCATGCGGCTTCCCGCTCTGATGGACGTACGCGCTGACCATCGTGTTGAGCTGCTTCCGCAGCTCCATCATCTCCTTGTGCGAGACGACGGGCCGCCGCTCGGCGGGCAGCTCCAGCAGATCCGCCTCGGAGTCCGGCTTCTTGCGGCTGTGCGCGATCTGCCGCGCCTGCCGCTTCTGGAGCAGCATCTGCACCTGATCGGGCTCCAGCAGCCCCGGGATCCCGAGGTAGTCCTGCTCTTCCTCACTCCCCGGGTGTGCCTGCATACCGAACTCGGCGCCGTCGTACAGCACCCGGTCGAAGACGGCCTCGGACTCCAGCGCCTCGAAGGAGAACTGCTCCTGCTCGCCGGTGTCCTCGTCCTGCTCCTTGTTCGCCTCCTCCATCTCCTTCTCGGACTCGGCGTACGGGTCCTCCTCGCCCTCCTTCTTCGGCTTGTCGAGGGCGTGGTCGCGCTCGACCTCCATCTCGTTGGCGAAGGTGAGCAGATCGGGGACGGTGGGGAGGAAGACGGAGGCGGTCTCGCCGCGCCGCCGGGACCGTACGAAACGGCCGACGGCCTGGGCGAAGAAGAGGGGCGTGGAGATGGTGGTGGCGTAGACGCCGACCGCGAGCCGGGGCACGTCGACGCCCTCCGACACCATCCTCACCGCGACCATCCAACGGTCGTTGTTGCCGCTGAAGTCGTCGATCCGCTTGGACGCCCCGGCGTCGTCGGAGAGGACGAGGGTCGCCTTGCTGCCGGTGATCTCGCGGATGAGCTTGGCGTAGGCGCGGGCGGAGTCCTGGTCGGAGGCGATGACGAGGGCGCCCGCGTCGGGGATGGCCTTCCTGACCTCGGTCAGCCGCTGGTCGGCGGCACGCAGCACACTGGGCATCCACTCGCCGCGCGGATCGAGGGCGGTGCGCCAGGCCTGGCTGATCGCGTCCTTGGTCATCGGCTCACCGAGCCGCGCGGCGATCTCATCCCCCGCCTTGGTGCGCCAGCGCATGTTGCCGCTGTAACTCAAGAAAATGACGGGGCGGACGACGTGGTCGGCGAGGGCGTTGCCGTAGCCGTACGTGTAGTCGGCGGCGGACCTCCGAATACCGTCGTTGCCCTCCTCGTACGTCACGAAGGGGATGGGGTTGGTGTCGGACCGGAACGGCGTGCCGGTGAGGGCGAGTCGGCGCGTGGCGGGCTCGAAGGCCTCCAGGCAGGCCTCGCCCCAGGACTTGCTGTCTCCGGCGTGGTGGATCTCGTCGAGGATGACGAGGGTCTTGCGCTGCTCGACGCGGTTGCGGTGCAGCATGGGCCGTACGCCGACACCGGCGTAGGTCACGGCGACGCCGTGGTAGTCCTTGCCGAGCGGGCCCGCGCTGTACTCGGGGTCGAGCTTGATGCCTATGCGCGCGGCGGCCTCCGCCCACTGCTTCTTCAGATGCTCGGTGGGCGCGACCACGGTGACCTGCTGCACGACATGGTGGTGCAGCAGCCAGGTGGCGAGGGTGAGCGCGAAGGTCGTCTTGCCGGCGCCGGGCGTCGCGACCGCGAGGAAGTCACGCGGCTGCTCCTGGATGTACTTCTCCATCGCACCCTGCTGCCAGGCACGCAGCTTGCTGGCGGTGCCCCAGGGGGCGCGGCCGGGGAAGGCGGGGGAAAGGTGGTGGGAGGAGGCGGCGGTGGTAGTCACGGTCTCCGTACGGGGTTGGGCGGCTCGGCTGGGTATGACAACCGGGCCACCCTACCGGCGGGGTGGTGGGCTCAATGCGCCGACCGGGCAGGGTCGCCCGTGGGTGGGATCGAGGTCACACTCAGCGCGCGAAGCGCGGCAACTGGGCTGCGATCTTGGGCACGTCCAGTGCGCCCTGACAGACATCCAGCACGAATCGCTCGGCCTCGTCCACGTCGAACTCCGAGTCCAGGGGGTGCCCGTTCATGTGCAGGAAGACCCAGGTCGCGTACCAGGCGATGCGCTTGTTCCCATCGACGAGTGCGTGGTTGCGGGCAAGGGACTCCATCAGCGCGGCGGCCTTCTGCCATACGTCCGGGTAGGCGTCCTGCCCGAACACACTCGACTGGGGACGCGCCAGTGCGGAATCCAGCAGCCCGTAGTCACGCACTTCGTCCGCCCCGAGCCGCTGCGCCAGATTCAGCAGCTCGGGCAGAGTCAGGTAGTGCATCAGGCGAGCCTCCGGTTCAGCTCGGCACTGGCCTTCAGCACGTGCTCGGCAGCCTCGTTGAACAGCCGTGAGTGCTCGTTTATGGCCGCGATCACGGCGTCGTGCGCGAAGGCCTGCATGCTGCGCCCTTCCGCCGCCGCGCGATCACGCAGGGCGTCGAGCTCTTCGTCCGAAAAACGCAGGTTCAGTCCAGCCATGCCTCAACGGTACTACGCGGTACCACTCGGTGTCACCGGGATTCCTCACGCAACCGCGTAGTCACCCAAGCCCCTACCAACGCCACCCCCGCCATCGGCAGGAACACCGCCGCGAACGCCCCCGGATGCGAACCGGACGCCGCCGTAGCCGCGTGACTCACCGAGCCGCCCCCCAGAGCCGCGAAGGCAGCGCCCCCGGCCGCCAGCAGGACCACGTTGGACAGCGCGTCCGAGATCTGCAGAGCCGCCGAATTCGTACCGGCCTCCTCGGGCGCGGACAGCTGGAGCAGCAGCACGCTGCTGGAGGCGATCACCAGCCCCATCCCGAAGCAGCCGAACGCCCACGCCACGGCCAGTGTCCAGGCCGGCACGGAGGAGATCAGCACGCTCGGCGCGGCCGCGATGGACGCCGCCACCAGCACCATCCCGAGCGTCATCAGCCGTTCCCTGTACGGCTCCACCCGCGGCCGCGACTGCACCCACGACCCCACCGCCCACGTCACCCCGCCCGCCGCGAGCGAGAACCCGGCCATGGTCGGCGACAGCCCCCGCTGGGTGACCAGCATCAGCGGCACGAAGGATTCGGCTGCGATGAAGGACCCCGCCGCGACCCCGCGCAACAGCACCACCGAAGGCAGCCCGCGCGCCGCCCGGTAGGTGCCGCGCGGGAGCAGACCGAGCACGGCCGGCACGAGCAGCGCGGCTCCGACCGCGCCGGGCACGAGGGAGAGCCAGCGCAGGTCCTGGGCGGCGTACTGAAGGAGCCCCGCGCCGAGGGAGATGCCGAGGGCGAGCCGGATCCGCCGCCGGTCGAAGGACGCGCCGCCGGCCGAGTCGTCGAGCGGGCCGCCCGCCCGGCGTCGTATCTGCGGCAGCGCCAGCGCGAGCGGGAAGACGACGAGCACCGGAATCCCGATGAACACCCAGCGCCAGCCCAGATGCTCGGTCACCGCCCCGGAGGCCAGCGGCCCCACGATCGACGGCACGACCCAGCTCGCCGCGAACGCCGCCATGATCGCCGGCCGCAGCCGCTCCGGGTAGACCCGCCCCACGACGACGTACAGCGCGACGATCACCAGCCCGCCCCCGAGCCCCTGCACGGCGCGCCCGAGGATGAACACCCACATGGCGCCCGCGGTCCCGGCCAGCAGCAGCCCGGCCCCGAAGGAGGCGATCCCTGCCGTCAGCGGGCCGAGCGGTCCCCGCCGGTCCGACCACTGCCCCGCGAGCACCATCCCGAACAGGCTGGTCGTGAAGTACCCCGAGAACGCGAACGCGTACAGCGACACCCCGTCCAGCTCCCGCGCCGCGACGGGCATCGCCGTGCCGACGGCGGTCGCCTCGAAGGCGATGAGCAGCACGACGGAGACGATCCCGATGCTGAGCGCCCGATAGGACCTGCTCAGCACCTTCTCCTCGGCCGCCGGGTCCGGGGGCGCGTCGGATGTCTTCGCGAGGTCGGGGCCGCGCGGCTCGAGGGCAGTCATGGTCGCCAGCGTAAGGGCCGCAACCGACTTTGACCCCTGTCGGGAGACGGTCCCACGGTGCGACCTTGGTCGTACGACCAAGGGGTGGAACCCGGGATTCATGAACGCGGTGTGGCAGTCGCGTTGCAGCGCGCCCGATTCCCTTGAGCCGCTCGTCAACCGGCCCGTACGGTCGAGGAACCGATCACGGCCGTGTGCCCGAGTGGTTCAGGGATTCGCCTGCAAAGCGAATTACGCGGGTTCGATTCCCGCCACGGCCTCCAAGCTCTTTCACCAGCCGATCGCCGCCGCCACCGGACGGTGATCGCTCCCCGTGGCCGGCAGCACCCACGAGCTCTCCGCCCGCACCCCGCGCACGAGGATCTGGTCGATCCGCGCCACCGGGAACTCCGCCGGCCAGCTGAAGCCGAAGCCGGACCCGGCCTCCTCCTGGACCGAGCGCAGCTGCGAGGTGAGTCCGGCGAACGCGCGGTCGTCCATGGTGCCGTTCAGGTCGCCGAGCAGGACCACGCGCTCGCTCCGCTCGGCGGCGACGGCCTTGGCGAGCGCCTGCGCGTTGCGGTCCCGTGAGTCCGTCCAGAAGCCGTTCCGGGGCATCACCCGCACGGAGCCCAGGTGGGCCACGTACACCGCCAGCGGGCCCTGGTCCGTGGCCACCGTGGTGCGCAGCGCGCGGGCGTAGGCCAGCTTGACCTCTTCCGGCTTGGCCTCCCCCAGCGGCCCGACGTCCTGCTCGATGTCGACCGACCGGGTGTCCGACAGCGGCAGCTTGCTCCACAGCCCGACCGTGCCCAGCACGGTGTGGTGCGGGTAAGCCTTCGCCAGCGCCTTCTCGTACTGCGGCTTCGCCTGTGCGGTGATCTCCTCCAGGGCCAGCAGGTCCGCCCCGGAGGCGGCCAGGTCCCTCGCGGTGCCCGCCGGGTCGGGGTTGCCGGCACCGACGTTGTGGCTGACGAGGGTGAGGTCGCCGCCCGAGCGGGACTTGTCGGTGAGGAGCCCGCCGAAGAGGTTCAGCCACACCGTGACCGGCAGCAGCAGCGCGACGACCGCGGTGGCGGAGCGGCGCCAGAGCGCGCCGGCCAGCAGCGGCGGCACGAACAGGGCGAACCACGGCAGCATCGTCTCCACCAGGCTGCCGAGGCCCCCGGTGTTCGGGACGCTCGCGTGGAACAGCATGACCAGGCCGAGCAGCAGCGCGAGCGCCGCGAGCAGCGGGCCGCGCTTCCAGGGGGCCGGCCGAGAGAGGGCGCGGATCGCGCGGCGGATGTCCGCGCGCCGTGTGCTGGTGTCCCTGGGACCGGCGGCGCCCTGTCCGGTCGTCGCCTCCGTGTCCACCTGCGTCATCGTCCGTCCTCGCTCACTGTCGGCCGGGTCATGGCAATGGAGTGACCGTCAGTGAACGCGGTGCGGTGTTGCCTGCGCGTATGCGGATTTCGATACGCCGCCGATACGCGCCGGCTCCTAGCATCGATGGCATGCGTGTGCTGATCGTCGAGGACGAGCCCTATCTGGCGGAGGCCATCCGGGACGGGCTTCGTCTGGAGGCGATCGCGGCGGACATCGCGGGTGACGGCGACACCGCGCTGGAGCTGCTGGGCGTCAACGCGTACGACATCGCCGTGCTCGACCGTGACATCCCCGGTCCGTCCGGTGACGAGATCGCCCGCCGTATCGTCGCCTCCGGCAGCGGGATGCCGATCCTCATGCTCACCGCGGCCGACCGCCTCGACGACAAGGCGTCCGGTTTCGGACTCGGCGCCGACGACTACCTCACGAAACCCTTCGAGCTGAAGGAACTCGCGCTCAGGCTCAGGGCGCTCGACCGCAGACGTGCCCACCACAGGCCTCCCGTACGGGAGCTCGCGGGACTGCGCCTCGACCCGTTCCGCAGAGAGGTCTACCGGGACGACCGCCATGTCGCGCTGACCAGGAAGCAGTTCGCGGTGCTGGAGGTCCTCGTGGCCGCCGAGGGCGGGGTCGTCAGCGCCGAGGACCTGCTGGAACGGGCGTGGGACGAGAACGCCGACCCCTTCACCAACGCCGTACGCATCACCGTCTCGGCCCTGCGCAAGCGGCTCGGCGAACCCTGGCTGATCGCCACGGTGCCGGGCGTCGGCTACCGCATCGACACGGCGCCGGACTCCGGAGGCGACCATGGATAGGGCACCTGGTCCGAGCGTCCGCCTCAGACTCACCCTCAGCTACGCCGGATTCCTCATGGTCGCCGGCACGCTGCTGCTCGCGGCGGTGTGGGTGTTCCTGCTGCGTTACGTCCCCGAGCGTGCCGTGCTCATCGTCCCCGACGACGGTGGCGCGCCCGGTGATGTCTTTCCCGTCCGGTCCAATCTGCTGGGCGTCTTCGCACCGAGGGCGGCCGCGGTGTTCGCGTTCCTGCTGGTGTTCGGTCTCGTGGGAGGGTGGTTCCTCGCCGGGCGGATGCTCGCTCCCCTGACCCGCATCACCGACGCCACCCGCAGGGCCACTCACGGCTCGCTCTCCCACCGCATTCAACTGCCGGGCCGCGACGACGAGTTCCGTGAACTGGCCGACGCCTTCGACGCGATGCTCGCCCGCCTCGAAGCACATGTCGCCGAACAGCGGAGATTCGCGGCCAACGCCTCGCACGAGCTGCGCACCCCGCTCGCGATCACGAAGTCCCTGCTCGACGTGGCCCGCACCGACCCGGACCACGACACCGGCGAACTCATCGACCGTCTGCACACCGTCAACGCCCGCGCGATCGACCTCACCGAGGCACTGCTCCTGATCAGCCGCGCCGACCAGCGCGCCTTCACCCGGGAAGACGTCGATCTGTCCCTCCTGGCGGAGGAGGCCACCGAGACCCTCCTCCCCCTCGCGGAGAAGCACGGCGTCACCATCGAGACCGGCGGCGACATCACCCCCACGTCCGGATCGCAGGCGCTGCTGCTGCAGCTGACCATGAACCTCGTGCACAACGCGATCATCCACAACCTGCCCGAGCAGGGCACCGTATGGGTCACCACCGGCGTCCACCCCGGGACGGTGACGCTCACCGTCGAGAACACCGGCGAGCAGCTCACCCCGGAGCTGGCCTCGACCCTCACGGAGCCCTTCCGGCGCGGCACCGAGCGCGTCCACACCGACCACGCGGGCGTCGGCCTCGGCCTGGCGATCGTCAGGACCATCACCGAGGCCCACGACGGAACCCTGACGCTCACCCCGCGCCCGGCCGGCGGGATCAGGGTCACCGTGGAACTCCCCACATCCCCCTCAGTTTCTTCATGAACGGCGGCGCAACCTTCGGGGCTCTCGGGATGTCCAGTACATGACTGGACGGTGACGTTCCGATCGCCGTGCTTCCGTTTCGACGAGGAGACCCATCCGTGCGCCAGCGCCTCCGCCCCTCGTACCTCCGCACGTCGGCCGCCTGGGTGGCCGCCGCCGCGATCGCCGCGGCCGTTCCCGCGATCGCCGCCCCCACCGCGTATGCCGAGGAGGGCGAGCCCTCCCTGGTGATCTCGACCCTGCCGACTACGTCCCCCAAGCCGGGCGAGGTGTACGACGAGAACGTCGTCATCACCAACAAGGGCACCGCCGCCGCGGACGGCGTCACCTTCCGGATCCGGCTGACCCGCGGGCTCGACTTCCCCGAGACCGTCGAGGGCTGCACCTACTCGACGATCGAGGACAAGGTCAGGCAGGCCCTCTGCGAACTCGACACCGTCGTCGAACCCGGCGCCTCCGTCGAGACTCCCGTGCGCTTCAAGGCACAGCCCAGCGCCCTGATGGAGGCCATCGAGTACGGCACCTCGGCCACCGGCGAAGCACCGGGCGAGGGCTTCGGCGACAGTCACCGGCGGCTGACCCTGACCGCCGACAGCTCGGCCGATCTCGTCGCCATCGGCGAGGACACCGAGGCGCTCGCGGGCGACCGGCAGTCCATCACGGTGGGGCTCCGCAACGACGGCCCGGGCTGGATCCAGAACCAGGAGAGCGACGACCAGACCGCCCTCATGGTGCGGATACCGGAGGACACGGTCGCCACCCAGGTGCCCGAGGAGTGCGCGCCGTTCGGGATCGACGGCCCGTCCGGACCCGGGGGTACGCCGGGCAAGTCCACGTACGTCTGCTGGCCAGCCGATCACACCATCGACGTCGACGAGACGCTGTCCTTCACCTTCATGCTGGACATCGACGACGACGCGAAGACCACCACCGGCGAGGTGAAGGCGACCTCCGTCTACGACATCCACCCGGAGTTCGACAAGAACCCCGCCAACGACAAGGCCGCGATCCGCGTCGCCATCCCGACCGACTACGAGCCCGAACCCGCCACCTCCGGCGGCTCCTCCACCGGCGGCTCGACGGACGGCGGCGCCACCACGGGCGGCGACGGCAACGACCCCGAGGGCCAGTCCACCGGCGGCACGGGTGGCACGGGCGGCAGCACCGGCGGTACCGGCACCACCGGTTCCACCACCGACTCCGTCGACGGCAACCTCGCCAGCACCGGCTCCGACGGCACTCCTCTCATCGCCGGCGCCGCAGCCGCCACGGCGGCCCTGGGTGGCGGCCTGGTCCTGGCCGTACGCCGCCGTCGCGCGGCCGCCAACTCCTCCTGACGACCCCTGCCTCTGGGCCGGCGCGCACAGCCAGCAGCCGGCTCAGGGGTACGGCGTCGTCCGCGCGACCGGCACCTGGAGCAGTCTCGGCGAGTTCTCGAACCCCTGGCGGGCGTAGGCGGGGACCGCCCGAGGCGACGAGTGGACGGTGACCCGCTCAAGGCCTAGCTCCCTCGCCCTGGCCAGGGTCTCGGTGATCAGCCGGCCACCCAGCCCGGAGTCCCGTGCCTCGGGGACGACATACACGCACTGGAGATCGCCGGACGCCCGGTGCAGCGCCTGCGGGGTCGGCACCCGGTGGACGACCGCCAGCCACGCCATACCGAGGATCTTCGCGTCGCCGCCCACCAGGACCATGCAGCGGTGCGAGGAGGAATTCCGCTCGGCCCAGTCGACGAAGTGGCGTACGAACTCCTCGCGTTCCACGCCCGTCGGCGCGGAGCCGTCGCCCTCCAGGATCCACTGCCAGCGCAGTCCGGCGACGGCCGCCAACTCCCCCGCCTCGGCGGGCCGGACGATCACACGGTCCATGCCGGCCCCGCCGATCGGGCTCACCGCGCCCCGCCCACCGACTCCAGCGCGCCGCACGCCTCGTCCTGGAACACCTGCGTCCAGTAGTGCCGTCCGTCCGTGCCCGCCTCGGTGCCCGTCGGATCGACCGTCGACAGGACCTGGAGCATCGTCATGGCCAGCTGGTCGTAGGTGTCGGCCGTCAGGGCGTGGCCCGACTCCTCGTCGATCGTCTGCTCGCGGTGCAGCAGCCAGAGGGTGAAGGCGAGCGTCGAGATGTCGGTGTTCAGCGGGAACAGTCTCGCCTCGGACTCGCTCCAGTTCAGGACCGCGCCCGTCGAGCCGTCGACGACCAGGCTGTGGTCCTCGACGAGATGCCCGAGGCGGATCAAGTGACCGGCCCCGACCGGGAGTTCGGCCGAGGCATCGATGTCGGCGTAGTACTCGGCGAGCGTCGGCAGCGACACGTCGTCGGTGTCGAGGGTGAACAGGAAGCCGTCCTCCGGCAGGCCCACCTCGCGCAGGAAGCGGCGAGTCGGCTCATGGCGGAGCGCGCCGGGGAAGTCGACGTCCTCGAAGCGCACCATCCTGCGCCGGCCGAACTCCTCGTCGAGCAGCCGCGGCGGCAGGTCCAGGGCCAGCCCCGACGCCCCGGCCCGGCCCGCTACGAGCGCCAGCGGCCGGATCAGCGCCGCCATCCTCCAGAACGGCGCGGGCTCGCCGTCCGTGGCCTCCTCGAACACGGAGAGCAGATGCCGCGAGGCCTCCGCCACCGCCTTGGGGCCGTAGCGGCCGACGTACGAGGCGAACTGGCCGCGCAGCCCCGCCAGTTCGTCCGTGGCCTCGGCGAAGCGCACCAGGGTGTGCAGGGACGGGGCCAGGGGGCGGCGGTCCATCAGGTCCGGGCGGTCGTGCAGGAAGTGCGTCGTCGAGATCTCGCCCGTCGCCCCGTCCAGCAGGACCGACTCCGTCTCCAGGCCGCCGGGGCCCAGCAGTCCGCCTATCACCAGCTGGTCCCGCAGCTCCGCGGTCAGCCTGTCGTCCGCGTCGCCCGTGGAGTCCGCCACCCTGCGCAGACCGTCCCGGCCCAGCCCGGCGAAGCTCAACACGCCATTGTCCCCGGGCAGTCCGGGGCCGGTCAGCCAGCGCCTGGTCGACGCGTGAGTGACGTACGGATCCAGGTCCGCCTCGGTCAGGACGATCGACGTCGCCGTGTCACCGATGTGGGTTGTGATCGTCGTGCTCATGGCTCCCCCGCATGCGCTTTCTCACCGCCCCCGGGCACGACACGGCCGGCTGACCGACCGACCGCCGGATCCGGCTGCCGTCCCCACTGCCCAGAACACTACGCGCCACCACTGACAACGCCCCTGGGCCACAGCACGCCCGCTGACAGCGCTTCACCTCAGTAGACGCTCTCCCCACCCGCGAACGTTCCCTTCCGGCTGGAATCGCTCCCACGACCGGCCTCGCGGCGCGGACAATCCCGCACCTTCGGGACAGTCCGGTCCCGGTCCGCCGACCGGGGCCGGTTCACTGCGCGTTGACCACCGCCGCCTGCGGGCGGATCGGCAAGCGGTTCACCGGCCGGCCCGTCGCCGATCGCACCGCCGACGCGATGGCCGCCGGAGACGTCACCACCGGCACCGCGCTGACCGCCTTCGCACCGAAGGGCGCGACCACGTCCCGCTCCTCGACCAGCTTCACGATCTGGATGTCGGGGGCGTCGAGCGCCGTCGGCAGGGAGTAGCCCGTCAGATCCGGGTGGCGGATCAGGCCGCGTGCCGAGCGCAGGTTCTCCGTGAGCGCTATGCCGACGCCCTGCGTCACCCCGGCCTCGATCCGCGCCTGGAGCTGCGCCGGGTTCAGCACCCGGCCGACGTCCTGGGCGAGGGCCAGTTCCACGACGCGCACCGAGCCCAGCTCGATGTCGACGTCGACCACCGCGCGGATCGCGCAGAAGGACATGCCCACGAAGGCATCGCCCTGCCCGGCGTCGTCCAACGGTTCGGTCGGGTGCGGGCGGCACTGGGCCGTCGCCCACAGCTCCTTGCCGTCCATCGCCTCGGTGACGGTGGTCGACAGGACTCCGTCGTACGACGTGATCTTGCCGTCGGTGATCTGGAGCAGCTCGGTGGACATGCCGAACTTGTGCGCCAGGGGCTGCAGCAGCTGCGTACGGACCATCTTGGCCGCCCGCTCCACCGCGCCGCCCGACACCCAGGTGTGACGGCCGCGGCAGCCCGCGCCCGCCGGGGGCTGGTCGGTGTCCACGGGCGCGACATGCACCTCGTCGATGCCGAGCGTGTCCTGGACGATCTGCCGGGCCAGCGTCGTGAAGCCCTGGCCGGTCTCGACGGCCGCGCAGAGCACGGTCGCCACACCGTCGTGGACCTTCACGGTCGCCGTGGAGACCTCGTCCGCGCCCTCGGCGCCGAGCATGTGCACCATGCCCAGGCCGTAGCCCACGCCCCGGCGCACGGCACCGGGTTCGCCCGCGCCCTCGGGGCCGCCGGGCAGCAGCCACTCGTCCTCGGGGGTGTCCTTGGGCAGGGCCGGAAGCGGGTAGTCCCGCACAGCCTGCAAGAGCTCCGCCACCGGGGCCGGACAGGTCACCGTCTGGCCGGTCGGGAGTACGTCGCCGGTGGCCAGCGCGTTGCGCAGGCGCAGTTCCGCCGGGTCGACGCCGAGCTTCTTGGCGAGCTTGTCCATCTGCGCCTCGTAGGCGGCGCACACCTGCATGGCGCCCTCGCCGCGCACATGGCCGGAGGGCGGGTTGTTGGTGCGTACGGCCCAGCCCTCGATGAAGGCGTTCGGGACGACGTACGGCCCGCAGGCGAAGCCGACCGCGGCGGCCAGGGCCTCGGCGGAGGTGTCGGCGTAGGCACCCGCGTCCAGCAGGATCTGCGCCTCGACCTTGACGAGCTTGCCCTCTGCGTCCGCGTGGTGGCGGTACCGGAGAAGGGTGGGGTGCCGGTGGGTGTGGCCGAGGAAGGACTCCTCGCGCGTGGCCGTCAGCTTCACCGGGCAGCCGGTCTTCAGCGCCAGCAGGCCGAGCGGGAGTTGGAAGCCCTGGTCCTCGCGGTCGGCGGTGGCGCCGGGGACGCCGGTGACGACGACCTTGACGCGCTCGGGCTCCAGGCCGTAGCAGGCGGCGGCCCGGTCGCGGTCGGTGTGCGGGTCGGTGGAGGCGAGGTACAGCTCCACGCCGCCGTCCGGGCGCGGCACGGCGAGGCCCGCCTCGGCGCCGATCGGGGCCGGGTCCTGGCGGCCGATGCGGTACAGGCCCTCTACGACGATGTCGCCGGCCGCGTCGGGGTCGCCGTGGCGCAGCGGGATGTGCCGGATCAGATTGCCGTCGGGGTGCAGCGGCTCGGCCTCGAAGGCCTGCTCGGGGTCGGTCACCGGGTCGAGCGTCTCGTACTCGACGATGACGGCGGCGGCGGCCAGGCGCGCGGTGTCGGGGTGGTCGGCGGCGACGGCGGCGATGGGCTCGCCGTGGTGGCGTACGACCTCGGAGGCGAACACCGGGCGGTCGGCCTTGCCGCGGCCGAGCAGCGGGCTGCCCGGCACGTCCTCGTGCGTGACGACGGCCCGGACGCCGGGCATCTCGCGCGCGTGGGTCGTGTCGATGGACTTGATGCGCGCGTGCGGGTGCGGCGAGCGCAGTACGGCCGCCCACAGCAGGCCCTCGGCCCACAGGTCGGCCGCGTACGGGAACGTGCCCTCGGTCTTGGCGCGGGCGTCGGCGGGCTGCAAGGAGGCGCCGATGCCGTGCGGGATCTGGTCGGGGGCGGGGGCTGCCTCCGCGGCTGTGGTCGCGGTGGCGGCTTCGTTGCTCACGCCTGGCCTCCGTCCTGGCCGTACGCCTGGTCATGCGGTCGTCCCATGGCACCCGGCGCCTCGAACGCCGACGGGTTGACCCCGCCGGCCCCGGGGCCCGCCTGGTGAGGGATACGCGGCTCGTCCCCGTCCTGTTCGCCGTCGTCGGCACCGGCATGCGCCTCGCGTTCGGCGACGACCTCCTTGACGGCTTCCACGACGCCCCGGTAGCCGGAGCAGCGGCACAGGTTGCCGCACAGCGCCTGGCGGGTCTCCAGCTCGCTGGGTGCCGGGTTGCCCTCCAGCAGGTCGTGCACGGTCATCGCCATGCCCGGCACGCAGAAGCCGCACTGCACGGCGCCGCACCGGGCGAGCGCGCGCTGCACGTCGGAGGGCCGGCCGTCCTCGGCGAGCCCCTCGACCGTACGGACCTCGGCGCCTGCGGCGGTCACGGCGGACACCAGGCAGGACGCCACGAGCCGTCCGTCGACCTGCACGTTGCAGGCCCCGCACTCGCCCTGCGAGCAGCCGTCCTTGGCGCCCGCGAGGCCGAGCCGTTCCCGCAGCACGTAGAGCAGCGACTCGCCGATCCAGGCGTCCGAGACGGGCCGGTCGACGCCGTTGACGCGCAGGACGTAGGAGGCGAGGGGGTGTTCCTCACCGGGCAGCGACGGCGCGTCGTCGGTCTGCTCGGCGTCCCCGGCGTCCTCCGTGGCCTCGGGGCCCGGGTCGTCGTCGGCGGGCGGCTCCGCGGGGCCCTGGGGGGCCTCTGTGACGCCTTGGGCGTCCGGGCCGTCCGTTGCGGGCTCACCGGTCCCGGGAGCGTCCTGTGAGGCCTCTGTAGCGCTTTCGGCGGAGTCCTCGGCGGGCCGCTCGGAGCGGCCCGGGGCGAATGCGTCGGGCTCCACGCGCGCGTGGGGCTCCGCGGCCGGGTCGCCGTCGCGGCCGAACGCGGCGGACGCCGGACCGGTTCCGACAGGCCGCCGGTTGGGGCGCCCGCCGGTGGGCCCGGCGTGCGGGTCGCCGGGTTGCGGTCCCGGCTGCCCGGGAACGTGCCCGGCATCGGCAGGCCGCCCGGGCGCGGTTCCCAGCGCCTCGCCGGTCGCCGCGGCGGCCTCGGCCTGCTCTCCCCACGGCTGTCCGGTCGGCTGCGTCGCCCACGGCGCGGCGGCGCCGCCCGGCAGCGTGGCCGGCGGGGTGCCGCCCCACTGCTCGACGAGCGACGACGTGGTGAACTCGCCGGATTCGTCCGGAAGGTCACCGTCGGCGACGGGGATCGACCACTGCCCGGTGACGTCCTGGCGCTGCGCGGCGGCGTCCTGTCCGGCCGCGGTCGCCCCGGTCTCCGAGAAGTTCCACTGCTGGGTGGCGCCGGGGTTGTACGTGAACCGGTCGCCGCCCGCGTCCTGCGCGGCAGCGTTCGGGTCGGGCCACCGGTCACCCTCGGCGGGCACGCCGGCGGCGGGCCAGCCGGCGGGGGCCGCGGGGTCGGCGCCCGCTCCCTGCGCGGCCGCTATCTGCGGCGGGACGTACCCGTGGCCGGGCGCGGCGAGCGGGGTGTCGGAGGATGCCAGGAGGGCGTCGATGCCGCCTTCGGGGAGCTTGACGAAGGCGGTGGCGCCGTCGTCGTACTCACCCTGGGGCAGCGGGTCCCAGCGGCCCGCGCCCTGGGGCGTGCCCTCTCCGTGCTGGTCGTCGGTCACGACAGCGCCCTCCCCAGTGCTCGTCGGGCCAGCGCGGCGACGGTGCGCCGCAGGTGCAGTACGGCGGGCGGATGCTGGGCCACGGATCCGTCCTCGGCCGGGGCCGGGTCGGGGATGCAGGCCGCGGCGACGTACTCGCCGAAGGCGCCCAGCGCCTCGGGGACGATGGTGCGGTTGTTGTCCCAGTCGATCAGCTGGGCGACCCACTGCTCGGCCTCCAGCGGCCTGAGCGGCATCGGCGCTATGGCGCCGACGGCGCACCTGACTCCGCGCCGGGCGGGGTCGAGGACGACCGCGACGGACGCCATGGCGCGCCCCGGGCCGGTGCGGCCGGTGGCCTTGAGGAAGACCTGCGGGGCGTGCAGCAGCGGCACGCGCACGTAGCCGATGAGTTCGCCGGCGCGCAGCATCTCCATGCCCGCCAGCAGGTGCGACACCGGGATCTCTCTGCGGGCTCCACCCGGGCCCGCGACGATCAGGGTCGCTTCGAGGGCGGCGAGCACCGGCAGGGCGTCACCGGTCGGGGACGCGGAGGCGATGTTGCCGCCGAGGGTGCCGGCGTTGCGGATCTGCGGCGGGCCCGCGGCGCGTGCGGCGGCGGCGAGCGCCGGGATGAGGGCCGCGAAGTCGGGGCGGCCCATGCGCGCGTGCGTGAGTCCCGCGCCGAGCAGCGCGTGGCCGTCCTGGTACTGCCAGCCGCGGATCTCGCTGATCCGCCCGAGTCCGACCAGTGCGGCGGGCCTGAGCTGCCCGGAGTTGACGGCGGCCATGAGGTCGGTGCCGCCCGCCACGGGCACGGCGGCGGGCATGGCCGCGAGGGCCGCCACGGCCTCGTCCAGTGTCGTGGGCAGCGTGACGGCCTGCGCCGCCTGCGGTGCGTGCGTGGTCAAACCGGCTGCCCCTTCCCGCTGCCCCACCTGGTCCCACCTGTGTTGCCGTACGGTACGTGCTGACAGGGCGGACGTGGCAACTCTGGCACATCTTCGCAGGGCACGAAGACAGGGGTCCGCTAGGAGGCATTCGCCCACCTGATCAGGGAGATGGTCCGTTTTCGCACGGCATCACCCGGCATCACCAGTGCGTACCGATTGACACTCTTCGGTGACCCGTTGCCGGTTTTTTTCCATTATCTGTTCGGGGGCGGGCCGTCGATCGGCCGGCCCAGCACTCCGGGGCGCCGCTGCCAGGGCCGCGGTCCCGTGGGTGGCCGGTACGCGACCCCCAGGGCGTCAAGTCGCCCGTAGTGGACGGCCAGTCGGCGCTCGAAGCCGGCGAAGTCCCGTTCCGCGGGGACGGGCAGGCTGCTCCAGGCCACTTCGGCGAAGGCGGCCAGGCGCGGAAACGCCTGGTAGTCCACCCGTGCCTGGTCCTCCATCACCTCGGTCCACACATTGGCCTGCGTGCCGAGCACATGCCGGGCCTCGTACGGCGTCAACTCGGCGGGCACCGGCTCGAACCGATAGACGTCCTCCAGGGAGCGCACATAGCCGATCGGCACCGGCTCGTCGGCGCCCGCGTCCTGACGGTGGTCCAGATACACCTGCTGCTCGGGGCACATGACGACGTCGTGACCCGCGCGGGCCGCCGCGATTCCACCGGCGTATCCACGCCAGGACGACACGGCCGCGCCTTTCGCGAGCCCGCCCTCCAGAATCTCGTCCCAGCCGATGAGGCGCCGCCCGCGCGCGGAGAGCCAGCCGTCGAAGTGGCCGATGAACCACGCCTGGAGCTCGTCCTCGTCCTTCAGCCCGAGTTCCCGCATGCGGGTCTGCGCGGTGGCCGACTGCCGCCACTGGTCCTTGAGGCATTCGTCACCCCCGACGTGAATGAACTCCGAGGGGAACAGCTCCAGGACTTCCTCGAAGACGTCCTCGTAGAAGCGGAGGGTGTTGTCAGTGGGGGCGAGTACGTTCGGATTGATCCCCCAGGTGTCCCAGACGGAGAGGGCGGTCGTGTCGATGACGTCGGTGTTGCCGAGTTCCGGATACGCGGCGATGGCGGCCTGCGAGTGGCCCGGTACGTCGATTTCGGGGACGACGGTGATATGCCGCTCGGCGGCGTACGCGACGATCTCGCGGATGTCGTCCTGGGTGTAGTGGCCACCGTGCGGCTTCTCCTCCCACAGCGGGGAGGCCCGGTGGCCGATTTTCGTGCGCGCCCGCCAGGAGCCGACTTCCGTCAGCCGGGGGTACTTCTTGATCTCGACGCGCCAGCCCTGGTCGTCCGTCAGATGGAAGTGGAAGACGTTGAGTTTGTGCGCGGCCAACAGGTCCAGGTAGCGCAGCACGCCGTCCTTGGGCATGAAGTGCCGGGCCACGTCGAGCATGAGGCCGCGCCAGCGGAATCGGGGCGCGTCCTCGATGGTGAGGTGCGGCACGGCCCAGGTGCGGTCGCGGCCGACCGGGGCCCTGCGGTAGGCGTCGGGGCCGAGGAGCTGACGCAGCGTCTGGGCACCCCAGAAGACACCGGCCGCGCCGCCGCCCTCGATCAGGACACCGCTCGGGCCGCTGACGAGGCGGTACTCCTCGGCGCCCAGCCCCGGGGCGAGCCGGAGCCCGATGCCGTCGCCGTCGGTGTCGTCGAGTTCCCACCCCTCACGCAGGGGCAGCCCGGTGGCCTGGCGCAGCACGCCGCTCAGCCACTGCCCCACGCCCTCCGCCCCCGGGCCGGCATGGATCTGCGAGTACTCCGTCAGCCTCACCTCACCGGAACCGGCGACGACATCACGGGGCATCGGAATCAGTTCAGTCACGTCAGTCCTTTACCGCTCCGCCCAGCCCCGACACCAGCCGTCGCTGCACGAGCACGAAGAAGATCAGTACCGGAATCGTCATCACCGTGGACGCCGCCATCACACCACCCCAGTCCGGCTCGTCCGGCTTGTAGAAGACGAGCAGGGCCATCGGCAGGGTCGACTGCGAAGTGTCGCTGATGATGAAGGACTTGGCGAAGAGGAAGTCGTTCCAGGCGGAGATGAAGGAGAAAACGCTGGTGGCCACGAGCCCCGGGAAGACCAGCGGGAAAAGGATCTGCCACAGGAATCGCGACCGGCTCGCCCCGTCGATGTACGCGGCCTCCTCCAGCGCCTCCGGAACGGCCTTCACAAACCCCCGCAGCATCCAGATCGCGAAGGGCAGCGAGAAGGCGATGTGCGGCAGGATCAGCGACCCGAGGGTGTTCAGTTGGCCGAAGTCCCGCATGAGGAAGAACAGGGGGATGGTGAGGGCCTCCACCGGCACCATCTGGGCCACCAGAAACATGATCAACAGCGTGGTCCGGAAGCGGAACCGGAATCGTGTCACCGCGGTCGCCGCGAGAAACGCGATCAGCGCCGAGGCGATCACGACGGTGCACGCGACGACAAGGCTGTTGACGAAGTAACGGCCGAATTCGTTCTGCTCGAAGACCCTCCGGAAGGAATCCAGGGAAGGGTCCAGCGTCCACGGCCGCGGCTCGCTCGACTCGATCTCCCCGGCCGGTTTGAAGGCCCCGAGCACCATCCAGTACAGCGGGAACGCCACGACCACGGCGATGAGCAACGCGGACGCCTCGGCGAACAGCCGCCAGGGACGCCGTACGAAAGTCACCGACTTCACCGATCTCACAGCTCCTCCCCCTGCCTGCGCAGCAACCGCAGATATACGAGCGTCACGGCCAGCAGGATCAGCAGCATCACGACACCGATCGCCGAACCCAGGCTGTACTGCGAGGACGCGAACGCCTTCTGGTAGGCGTACACATTCAGGACGAGGTTCTGCCCCGCGATGCCGCCGCCGTTGGTCATCACATAGATCTGAGTGAAGACCTTGAAGTCCCAGATCACCGACTGGATGGTGACGACGACCAGGATCGGCCGCAGCATCGGCGCCAGCACCGACCGCCAGATCCGCCACTGCGAGGCCCCGTCCAGCGCGGCGGCCTCCAGCACCTCGGCGGGAACGGCCCTGATCCCCGCGTACACCGTCACCATCACGAACGGAAAGGAGCACCACACCACTTCGAGCAGCACGAGAAAGAAGGCACTGAGCCGCCCGTACGTCCAGGAGTAGTCCCCGAGCCCCAGCATCCGGTTCACCGGCCCGAAGTCCGGATCGAACAGAAACAGCCACACGGTCGACCCGGTGATGGCGGGAGTCGCCCAGGCCCCGAGCGCGGCCAGCATCAACGCCAGCCGGGGAAGCGCCCGCACCCGCGTGAGCAGCACGGCGAGCGCACACCCGACAGCAAGGGTGGACACGACACAGGCGGCGGCGAAGACGAGGGTGGCGAGCAGTACTTGCCAGAACTGCGAGTCCGAGAACAGCGCGCTGTAGTTCCCGAACCCCTCAAAGGTGGTGGGTTCTCCGCCGCTGACCTGGGCCTGCGTGTACTGGAAGAAGGAGATCAGCCCGAGCTGGTAGACGGGGTAGACGAGCAGTCCAGCAAGGACAACAAGCGCCGGGGCGAGATACAGCCAAGGAGTCCAGCTCTTTCGGCTCCGCGCGCTGGAACCCCCCAAGGGGCGCGGAGAACTGTGCGACAAACCACGATCCACCGGCAGCCGCACACGGCCCGCACGCCCCGAGCTGGTAGGCGCTGTCATCCGACGGACCCGAACGCCGAGTCCATCTTCTTCGCCGCATCCCCCGAAGCCCCGGCCACATCCTTCTTACCGCTGATGACCTCCTGGAACATCGTCGGCAGCACAAGCGACGCGTCGATCTCCGACCACGCGGGCGACGCCGGCACGAACTTCGTCCCCGCCCCCAGCGTCTCCACGAACGGCTTCACATACGGCTTCTCCGCCGCCGCCTTCTCCCGTACGTCCCCGAAGGTCGGCAGGAACCCCATCGCCTCGAACATCGACGCCTGCGTCTCCTTCGAGGCCAGCGACTCCATCAGCTGAACCGCGAGCGTCCGATGCGACGTGCTCTTCAGGACCCCGATGTTGTTGCCCCCGGCGAACGCCGGCGCGACGGACCCCGCCTTCACTCCCGGCAGCGGCACGACCGCGTACTTGCCTTTGACCTTCCCGGCCTCCACCGCCGCATGGCTGAAGTCACCTCCGATGGCCATGCTCGCCTTGCCCGCCGCAAAGGCGGTGACGGTGTCGTTGCCGCCCATGCCCGCGCACTTGGCGGCGGGGCAGTTGTCGTCGGAGAAGAGGGAGGTGTACGCCTTGATGCCCTTCTGGGCGGCCGCGCTGTCGATCTCCGAGGTGTACGAGCCGCCCTTGCCCTCGGCGAGTTCACCGCCGTTGGCCCAGACGAACGGCATCGCGCCGTACGTGTACGCCCCGCCGACCACGAGCCCGTACAGCTCGGGCTTCTCGGCACGCACAGCGCGGGCCGTGGTCGCCAACTCGGCCATGGTCTTCGGCACTTCGAGGCCGAGTTCCTTGAAGACGTCGGTCCGGTAGTACAGGGCGCGGACGCCGACGTAGAAGGGCGCGCCGTAGATCTTGCCGTCCACGGTGACGGACTGCTTGGCGGTGGGGTCGGTGTCCTTCGCCTCGCTCCAGGCCCCGAACTCCTTCGATACGTCGAGGAGCCCGCCGTCCTTCACATAGCCGGCGGTGTCGGTGTTGCCGTACTCGATGACGTCGGGTGCGGACTTGGGGTCGTTGAAGGCGGCCTTGACGCGCTGGGCGCGGGTCTCGACCGGGATGTACTCGACGTCGACCTTGGTGCCGTCGTGCTTCTTCTCGAAGGCGGCGACGACGGAGTCGACGACCTTCTCCTTCGGCTTGTTGCCGACTTCCTGGAAGAGCCAGACCCGCAGGGTGCCGGTCTTCTCGTCCTTGTCGGAGGAGGAGTTGTCAGAGGTCTGCGGGGCGCAGGCGGTGACGACCGCTGCCGCCGCGAGGAGTACGGCGAGTCGAGAGGGGAGCTTCATGGAGTGTTCCTCCGAGCGTGTGTTGCAACATATGCAATGGCTATTTCGCTCTGCACAACGCATCGGAGCCTAAGGACTACGTGAACATGTCCACAAGAGGTCTCAACCACTTCGTGACACGCAACGGGCACGCAAAGGCCCCCGGGCGCGTCGAAACGCGCCCGGGGGCCTCGCGAAGCTCGGACCTAAGACACCGGCGTTACTTCTTGTCGCCGCCCTTGCCCTTGTCGTCGCCGCCACCGGCGCCCATGGACTCGTAGATCTCCTTGCACATGGGGCACACGGGGTACTTCTTCGGGTCGCGGCCGGGCACCCAGACCTTGCCGCACAGCGCCACGACGGGAGTCCCGTCGAGGGCGCTCGCCATGATCTTGTCCTTCTGGACGTAGTGGGCGAAGCGCTCGTGATCGCCGTCGCCGTGGGAAGTCTGCGGCGTGGGCTCGACGAGGGTCCCCGTACCAGTCCCGCGCTCGGGCTCGAGAGTGCTCATACCGCCAAGAGTACTGAAGCTCACACGCATCAGTTGAGCGAAGGGTCGTCCGGGTACGTGGCCACCATCGCGAGCTCATTGCGCTGGCGCCGCAGCACCGAGCGCCAGAGTCTTTCCGGGGACGGCGAGGACACATCACCCGGCTCGGACTCCACGACGTACCAGGCGCCCTCGACCAGCTCGTCCTCCAGCTGGCCAGGCCCCCAGCCGGCGTACCCGGCGAAGATCCGCAAGGATCCGACGGCCGAGGCGAGCAGCTCCGGCGGGGCCTCCAGGTCCACGAGCCCGATCGCGCCGTGCACCCGGCGCCAGCCCAGCGGGGCGCTCTCGCCGTTCGAGTCGCCGGGGATGACGGCGACGCCGAGCGCCGAGTCCAGCGACACGGGGCCGCCCTGGAAGACGACGCCGGGCTCGCCGGCCAGATCCGCCCAGCCCTCCAGGATGTCGCCCACGTCCACGGGCGTGGGACGGTTGAGGACGACACCGAGGGAGCCCTCCTCGTCGTGGTCGAGAAGGAGCACCACCGCGCGGTCGAAGTTCGGGTCCGCCAGGGCGGGCGTTGCCACGAGCAACCGCCCTGTGAGCGAGGACACCTCGGTCATGCCAGACATGATCCCGCATCTTCCCTCCGCATGGGGAGGCAATGCCGGTTCGTGAGTGAACGCAGCTCAGGGCGGACAGAAGCGTCACCGGCGCACGGCCGTCATGGTGACCGCTCGTGCCCGGCGGTGAACCGTTCGTGTTGTGACAGAGCTATGACGTTCCTGAGCCGTACTTGGGCTTACTGAAGGGGGGTCGGCGGCGATTACCCTTTCCCTCCTGGCCCCTGCCCAACTCATCGGAACGCGAGATACATGACCGTCAACGACGATGTCCTGCTTGTCCACGGCGGAACCCCGCTGGAGGGCGAGATCCGTGTCCGCGGTGCGAAGAACCTCGTACCGAAGGCAATGGTCGCCGCTCTGCTGGGCGGTGAGCCAAGTCGACTGCGCAACGTGCCGGACATCCGTGACGTGCGAGTCGTGCGTGGACTGCTCCAGCTGCACGGGGTGACGGTCCGTCCGGGTGAGGAACCGGGCGAATTGGTGATGGATCCGTCGCATGTGGAGAGCGCGAACGTCGCTGACATCGATGCCCACGCGGGTTCCAGCCGTATCCCGATCCTGTTCTGCGGCCCCCTTCTGCACCGCCTCGGCCACGCCTTCATCCCCGGCCTCGGCGGCTGCGACATCGGCGGCCGTCCGATCGACTTCCACTTCGAGGTGCTGCGGCAGTTCGGCGCGACGATCGAGAAGCGGGCGGACGGGCAGTACCTGGAGGCTCCGCAGCGGCTGCGCGGCACGAAGATCCGGCTGCCGTACCCGTCGGTGGGCGCGACCGAGCAGGTGCTGCTGACGGCGGTCCTGGCGGAGGGCGTCACGGAGCTCTCCAACGCCGCCGTGGAGCCCGAGATCGAGGACCTCATCTGCGTTCTGCAGAAGATGGGCGCCATCATCGCGATGGACACCGACCGCACGATCCGCATCACCGGTGTGGACAAGCTGGGCGGCTACAACCACCGCGCCCTGCCGGACCGTCTGGAGGCCGCCTCCTGGGCGTCCGCGGCGCTCGCGACCGAGGGCGACATCTACGTCCGCGGCGCACAGCAGCGCTCGATGATGACGTTCCTCAACACCTACCGGAAGGTGGGCGGTGCCTTCGAGATCGACGACGAGGGCATCCGTTTCTGGCACCCCGGTGGCCAGTTGAAGTCCATCGCCCTGGAGACGGACGTACACCCCGGCTTCCAGACGGACTGGCAGCAGCCGCTGGTCGTGGCCCTCACCCAGGCGACCGGCCTGTCCATCATCCACGAGACGGTCTACGAGTCCCGGCTCGGCTTCACCTCCGCGCTGAACCAGATGGGCGCCCACATCCAGCTCTACCGCGAGTGCCTCGGCGGCTCCCACTGCCGCTTCGGCCAGCGCAACTTCCTGCACTCCGCGGTGGTCTCGGGCCCCACGAAGCTCCAGGGCGCCGACCTCGTCATCCCCGACCTGCGCGGCGGCTTCTCCTACCTCATCGCGGCCCTCGCCGCCCAGGGCACGTCCCGCGTCCACGGCATCGACCTCATCAACCGGGGCTACGAGAACTTCATGGAGAAGTTGGTCGAGCTCGGCGCGAAGGTCGAACTGCCGGGCAAGGCGCTCGGCTGACAAACGGTAAGCAGTAACGCCGATGGGGCGGCCACCTGAACTTCAGGTGGCCGCCCCATCGGCGTTACTGCGTGCCCCTCAGGGGCGCGGGGAACTGCGCGAGAACCACGACGGACCCGCAGTCGCCCACGGCGCCGAGCCTGCGCGGCGATCAGGCGCCCTTACTTACCCTTGGCGGCTTCCTTGAGCTTGCTGCCCGCGGACACCTTCACGCTGTAGCCGGCGGGGATCTGGATCGGGTCGCCGGTCTGCGGGTTGCGCGCGGTGCGAGCGGCACGGTGGGTGCGCTCGAAGGTCAGGAAGCCGGGGATGGTGACCTTCTCGTCGCCCTTGGCGACGATCTCGCCGACGGTCTCGGCGAAGGCGGCCAGAACGGCGTCGGCGTCCTTGCGGGTCACCTCGGCGCGGTCGGCCAGCGCGGCCACCAGCTCACTGCGGTTCATGTTCTTACTCCCGTGTTCAATTGCCTTGAGGCGTGCCACGCGGCGGAGCCGCATGTCGGGCACAGCGATGTCGATGCTGCCAGGGTCCTCGGTGGGTCACCGGACCCGGGTCCTCGGTCAGACCCTCGCGCCCAGAGACGCATCCTGCCCCTACCTGCGGCGGGAAAGCCAATCCGGCGCCCGGAGGAGTCGTGAGAACACCCTTCGGAGTCACACGAAGAGAGGGCCCGAGCTTGGCCGTCACGATAAACGGCGTCCCAAGGCCCCAGGTTCCACGACGCGCCGTCGCAAGGGCTTGCCGTGGCGATCCTCACAGCCCACACACACTTACCGGGGCTGTGAGGCACCGTCACCCCGTCCGCTACTCGGCGGACACGGCCTTCGCGGCCTCGCGCACGGCCCCGGCGACCGCGCCGGCGACCTTATCGTTGAAGACGCTGGGGATGATGTAGTTCGGGTTCAGCTCGTCCTCGGTCACCACGTCCGCCAGCGCCTTCGCGGCCGCGAGCATCATGTCGGTGTTGACCGTGCGGGACTGGGCGTCCAGCAGACCGCGGAAGACGCCCGGGAAGACCAGCACGTTGTTGATCTGGTTCGGGAAGTCGGAGCGGCCGGTGGCCACAACTGCCGCCGTCTGACGGGCGATTGCCGGGTCGACCTCGGGGTCCGGGTTCGCGAGCGCGAACACGATCGCGCCCTCCGCCATGGCGGCCACGTCGGTGCCGTCGAGGACGTTCGGGGCGGAGACGCCGATGAAGACGTCCGCGCCGCGCACGGCCTCCTTCAGCGTGCCGGTCAGACCCTCAGGGTTGGTGTTGTCAGCGATCCAGCGCAGCGGCGAGTCGGCGGCGGCGTTGACGAGGTCCTCGCGGCCGGCGTGCACGACACCGTGGATGTCGGCGACGACGGCGTTCTTCACGCCCGCGGCGAGCAGCAGCTTGAGGATGGCCGTACCGGCGGCGCCCGCGCCGGACATGACGACGCGGATGTTCTCGATGGCCTTGCCCGCGACACGAAGTGCGTTGGTCAGGGCGGCGAGGACGACGATCGCGGTGCCGTGCTGGTCGTCGTGGAAGACGGGGATGTCGAGGGCCTCGCGCAGGCGGGCCTCGATCTCGAAGCAGCGCGGGGCGGAGATGTCCTCCAGGTTGATGCCCGCGAAGCCCGGGGCGATCGCCTTCACGATCTCGACGATCGCGTCGGTGTCCTGGGTGTCGAGGCAGATCGGCCAGGCGTCGATCCCGGCGAACCGCTTGAACAGGGCCGCCTTGCCCTCCATGACCGGCAGCGCGGCCTTCGGGCCGATGTTGCCCAGGCCCAGCACGGCCGAGCCGTCCGTCACAACCGCAACGGAGTTGCGCTTGATGGTGAGGCGGCGGGCGTCCTCGGGGTTCTCGGCGATGGCCATGCAGACGCGGGCCACACCCGGCGTGTAGACCATGGACAGGTCGTCACGGTTGCGGATGGGGTGCTTGGACTGCATCTCGATCTTGCCGCCGAGGTGCATGAGGAACGTACGGTCCGAGACCTTGCCCAGCGTGACGCCCTCGATGGTGCGCAGCTGCTCGACGATCTCGTCGGCGTGCGCGGTGGAGGTCGCGGCGATGGTGACGTCGATCCGGAGCTTCTCGTGCCCGGAGGCGGTGACGTCGAGGCCGGTGACCGAGCCTCCGTGGGACTCGACGGCCGTGGTGAGCTGGGAGACCGCGGTTCCGCTCGCGGGCACCTCCAGCCGGACCGTCATCGAGTAGGAGACGCTGGGCGCCGTTGCCATGGCCGACTTCCTCTGCTTTCACCGGGTGTCGCTGTATGCCGTCCGATCGTCGCACCTACCGCTGAGTAGGAGTTAGCCGGGCGTGGATTGCGAACGTATTGTTCGCCACGTCTTCGCAACAAAAGAGACCCACGTCACATGATGACGTGGGTCTCTTTCTTACGTTCATGACACCGACCCGCCATGCTCGCCTCGCGGCAAGTGGTCGCTCGTAGCGACGAAGGTTGGGCCCGGGGGCTTGGATCGGGCCGGTGCCACACCCAGGCTAACAAACGGATCCCGTAAGGCCATTCCCGTAACCGTGGTTCATTCGGATCAATCCCTGAGCAGGTCCGGGACCCCGGACGCGTCCGGCTCGTCGCGCTCCCCCGACACCACCGTCAGCTGCTGGGTGGCCCGGGTCAGCGCCACGTACAGCACCCGCAGCCCGGCCGGTGACTCGTCCGCGATCTCGGCCGGGGACACGACGACCGTGGCGTCGTACTCCAGGCCCTTGGCCTCCAGGCTGCCCAGCGCCACGACCCGGTCGCCGAGCCCGGCGAGCCAGCGCGCGGCCTCTTCCCTGCGGTTCATCGCGACGACGACACCGACCGTGCCGTCGACGCGGTCGAGCAGCCGGGCGGCCTCCTCGCGGACGGACTGTGCGAGGGAGTCCCGTACGACGGCGAAGCGCGGTTCGACGCCGGTGGAGCGGACCGCCGTCGGGGATGTCGAGCCCGGCATGGCGAGGGCCAGCACCTTCGCGGCGAGGTCGGCGATCTCGGCCGGGTTGCGGTAGTTCACGGTGAGCTGGAAGCGGCGGCGCGGGCGGGTGCCGAGGGCCTCGTCGCGGGCCTCGGCGGCCTCGTCGACGTCGGACCAGGACGACTGGGCCGGGTCGCCGACGACCGTCCAGGTGGCGTGCCGGCCGCGGCGGCCGACCATGCGCCACTGCATCGGCGTGAGGTCCTGGGCCTCGTCGACGATGACATGGGCGTATTCGACCCGCTCGGCCGCCAGCCGCTCGGCGCGCTCGCGCTGCGACTCCTCGCGCACCGGCATCAGCTCCTCCAGGCCGGTGAGCTGGTCGAGAGGGTCGAGCTCACGCTTCTTCCGCGGGCGGAACGGGGTGCCGAGGATCGCCTGGAGCTCGTCCAGCATGGCGATGTCGTGCACGCTGAGGCCGCTGCGCCGGAGCGAGCGGGCCACCTTGCGGATCTCGCCGGGGTTGAGGATCCGGCGGGCCCAGCGGCCGAGGCGGCGCTCGTCGGCCATCGCCGCGAGGACCGCCTTCGGGGTGAGCTCGGGCCACCAGGCGTCGAGGAAGGCGATGAAACTGTCCTCCGAGATCACGTCCTCGTCGAAGGAGGAGCGCAGCTCGGCGGCGAGTTCGGGGTCGGTGTGCCGGGAGGCGCCGCCGGACTTCGCCCACAGGGCGTCGAGCAGCAGCTTGCGGGCGCGCGGGCGCAGCAGGTTCACGGGTGCGGTGCCGCCGAGGGCGTTACGGCGGATCCGCTCCAGCTCCCCGGCCTCCAGCTCAAGCCGGCGCCCGAAGGCGACCACCCGCAGCCGGGTGGGCGTTCCTGCGGGGGCCGAGGGCTCGTCGGCGTCGTCGCCGAAGGCAAGCTGCCCGGCGCGTCCGGCCCCACCCGTCGACCCCCGCTCCAGCGCCCCCCGCGCCGCCTTCCGCAGCACCTTGAGCATCCGGTACGAGCCCTTGGCGCGGGCGGTGGACGGCGAGTCGTACAAGGTGGCCTCGGCGCCGTCGACCAGGGAGCCGATGGCGCGGATGGCGACCTGGCCCTCCTCGCCGAGCGACGGGAGCACGCCCTCGGTGTACGCCACCAGCAGCGGGGTCGGCGAGACGATGAGGATGCCGCCGGAGTAGCGGCGCCGGTCCTGGTAGAGGAGGTAGGCGGCGCGGTGGAGTGCCACCGCCGTCTTTCCGGTCCCCGGCCCGCCCTCGACGTAGGTCACCGACGCGGCGGGGGCGCGGATGACCAGGTCCTGCTCGGCCTGGATGGAGGCCACGATGTCCCGCATGGTGTGGGTGCGGGCCTGGCCGAGGGCGGCCATGAGGGCGCCGTCGCCGATGACGGGCAGTTCGTGGTCGCCGAGGAAAGCTTTGAGCTCGGGCCGCATCAGGTCGTCCTCGACGCCGAGCACCTTGCGGCCCTTGGAGCGGATGACCCGGCGCCTTACGACCCGCCCCGGGTCGACCGGGGTGGAGCGGTAGAAGGGCGCCGCGGCCGGGGCCCGCCAGTCGATGACGAGCGGGGCGTAGTCGGCGTCGAGGACACCGATACGGCCGATGTGCAGGGTCTCGGCGATATCGGCGGTGTTGTCGTCGCGCACCGCGCCCTCGGCGGGTTCGACGGCGGTGTAGGCGCCGTCGGGCCCCTTCTTGCCGTCCTTGCCGAGGAGCAGGTCGATACGGCCGAAGAGGAAGTCCTCGAACTCGTTGTTGAGCCGGTTGAGGTGAACGCCGGCCCGGAAGACCTGGGCGTCCCGCTCGGCGAGCGCGCCGGGCGTGCCGACCTGGCCGCGCTTGGCCGCGTCGTTCATCAGGAACTCGGCCTCGTGGATCTTCTCCTCAAGGCGTCGGTACACCCGGTCCAGGTGTTCCTGTTCGACGCCGATCTCTCGGTCTCGCAGGGAGTCGAGCGCGGTTTCCTGTTGAGCCTGAGCGGCCACCGGGCCCCCTTCTGACGTGCTGGGCAGCCGTCAACCGTACGCGAAGGGGACCCGGAAAAGCTACGTCGACTACACGTCGACCTCGGCGATCTTTTCTCCGTCGAAGGTCATGACCTCGACATGATCGACGTCGCTCGGGGACATGGACACTCCGCCGCTGACGTAGAGCGGGTTCCTGGCCTGCTCGGTCTTGGCGTCCGGGATGCCGTAGCCCCACTTCGGGACGGACCAGGAGGCGGCGGTCTCACGCTCGCCGTCCTTGCTGACGAAGATCATGGAACACTTGAGCGGGCCCTTGACGCCGCTGAGCTCCAGGGCCGTCTCGGTGCCCCACGCCTTCTCCTGGAGGGCCACGGTCGCGGTGACCTTGCCGCCCGAGCCGGTGCCCTTGACCTTGTCGGCGATGCCGTTGAACAGGTCCCTGGCGGGGTTGGCAGCGAGAGTCGCGTTGGTGCCGCTGCCGCCGTCCGAGTCGGTGCCGGTCGTCGCGATCGCGGCGAAGGGGCCGGCGACGATCAGCGCGGCCGCCGCGGCCACCATGTAGAAGCTGCGCCGGCGCTTCTGGGCGCGGCGCTCGGCGATCTCGTCGACGAGGTTGTTCACGATGCGCGGGCTGGGCTTCGCCGACAGGGACTCGCCGATCGCGGGCGAACCGGAACCCGGCAGGTCCGCGAGGGCGGCCAGCATCGGTTCCATCCCCGCGAGTTCGTCCAGCTGCTGGGCGCACCATTCGCAGGTCGCGAGGTGGGCCTCGAAAGCGGTTGCCTCGGCGTCGTCGAGAATGCCGAGGGCGTAGGCACCGACGGTTTCGTGCTCGTTCGGGCCCGGATGTCCCTGCATGGGGCTCATGGACCCAGACATACCCGAACCGCCCATCCCGAATCCCTGGTTTCCCCCGTACACACTCATCACGCCGTCACCCCCCGCTCCTCCAGAGCCAGCTTCATCGACCGAAGGGCATAGAAAACCCTTGAGCGAACGGTGCCGCTGGGTATGCCCAGCGTCTCGGCCGCCTCATTGACGGTACGTCCCTTGAAGTACGTCTCGACCAGCACCTCCCGGTGGGCGGGGGTCAGGTCGTCGAGTGCGTCCGACAGCGTCATCAGCCACAGCGCCTTGTCGATCTCGTCCTCCGCGGGGATGACCTCCAGCGGCGACGGATCGACCTCCTGCGGCCGGGCCTGCCGGCTGCGGTGGCCGTCGATGACGATGCGCCGGGCGACCGTCACCAGCCAGGGGCGTACCGATCCGGTCGCTCGATTGAGCTGTCCGGCGTTCTTCCAGGCACGGATGAGCGTCTCCTGCACAACGTCCTCTGCTCGTTGCCGGTCACCGGCGACCAGTCGAAGGACATACGCAAGGAGGGGTCCGGCGTGCTCTCTGTACAGCGCACGCATCAGCTCCTCATCAGGTTCCGAGGGCTGGGACATGCGATGTCGGGCCCTCGATCCACGTTCATTGGCCACGACGGAATCCTTGCGCACGCCCACCTCCGATGTCCGGGGGTTCCCCCAGTCGGTCGCTCGACTACCCGTACGGAAGGGGTGCGTTGAGTGTTCAAACCGAGGCGACAGTTTTCTTCGGAGTGACGTGACGAGCGGGACATGGCAGCACATTCCCACCGCGCGATCTTTACATATCCGTCACATCGGCAAGATCGATTCGAGGCTTCCCTACGGTCGCGTAGGTAAACGACATGTAATCGAAATCACTTCGACGGCCGTTTCACAGAAGCCGCATAACGGACTGTCAGGCCCGTGCGACCGCCGCCCGACGACGATGCCGGGCCACCCTTTCGCGGTTCCCGCAGACCTCACTGGAGCACCAGCGCCTCCTGCGCCCCCGGGACGTATCGAGATAAACGATCGGGCAGTTGTCCCCCTCGCACTCCCTCAGTCCGGCCCGCGCGACGGGATCGGTGAGCAGTTCCAGCGCGTCCCGGGCGACCGCGCCGAGCAGCGCGGCGCACTCCGGCGGATGATCCAACCGCCGGACCAGCGTGCCGTCCTCAGCCCGTACGGCACAGGGGGCCGGGGGTGCGGCGCGGGCGATGTCGTTCACCCGGGCGAGCGCGATGCCGTACGACGGCCAGGGCTCGGGGACGAGAGTGCCGCGCACCAACTGCCCGACAAGTCCGCGCAGTTCACGGAAGTCCACCAGCCACGCGGCGCCGGCGTGGGCCAGCGGGGTGCCGGGCGGGACGAGACCGGCGCCGACGATCCAGGCGCACAGCACCTCGACGGAGTCGAACCGTTCCTCCGGGTGCGTGGTCGCGAGCAGATCCAGACAGATCCGCCCGGCGCCGAACCGCAGTTCATACGGGTCCGTGGCCATACCCAGTGCCATGTGCCTGTCACCGCCCAGGGGTCAACCGTCTCTCTCCCACAGTGCCTGCCCAGGGGCGGGCCCGGAACCCCTCGTACCGGAGGTTGGCGCTGGACGACCGCTTATGGGGCTGCGCGTGACGGCCATGGTCGGGTCGTGTGCGGATCCGTTGACTGAAGGCATGACACGCAACAGCACAGTCGTGGGAACCGTCATGGTCGCGGCCACGGTCGCCATGGGCCTGATCGCCGGGGCCTTCTACATCTTCGCCTGCGGGGTGATGCCGGGCCTGGCACGCAGCGACGACCGGACGTACGTCGAGGTCATGCGCGACATCAACGACGCCTTCGAGAACCCGGTGTTCTTCCTGAGCTTCTTCGGGGCACTGCTGCTGACGGGGGTATCGGCGTGGCAGGTGCGCGGGCAGCAGTACCGGTGGTGGGTGTGGGCGGCCCTGATCGCGTACGGCGCGGCCTTCCTGATCACCGTCGCCTTCAACATCCCGCTGAACGAGAGCCTGAAGGACGCCGACGATCCGGCCGAGCTGCGGGAGAAGTTCGAGGATCCGTGGCTGGCGTGGAATGTGCTGCGGGCGGTGCTGTCGACGGTGGCGGTGGGGTGTCTGGGGCGGGGGTTGGTGCGGTACGGCCGGATGATGGGCGGGGCTTTCCATCGCCGGTCGGCATCATCCAGCCCGTCCGGCGTTTGAGGACAAGGCCCGTTCAGGGCCGACAGCGGGGGTCCGGGGGCGCAGCCCCCGGGGACGGGACGGGTAGGGGCGGCGGGGGCGAAAACCCCCCTACGCGTCCGCGTACTTCGCGTCGGCGGCCGGATCCAACGCCAGCCGATACCCCCGCTTCACCACCGTCTGGATCAGCTTCGGCGCCCCAAGAGCCGTCCGCAGCCGAGCCATCGCCGTCTCCACGGCATGCTCGTCCCGCCCGGCCCCCGGCAGCGCCCGCAGCAGCTCGGCCCGCGACACCACCCACCCCGGCCGCCGCGACAGCGCCCGCAGCAGCGACATTCCCGCGGGCGGCACGGGCCGCAGCCCACCGTCCACCAGCACCGCGTGCCCCCGGATCTCCACCCGGTGCCCGGCGATCGGCAGCGACCGCGCCCGCCCGGGAAGCTCCTGGCAGAGCAGCTGCACCAGCGGCCCGAGCCGGAAGCGCTCGGGCTGGACCGTATCGACGCCTTGGGCCTGCAACGGCAGCGCGGTGACCGGCCCGACACAGGCCGGAACGACGTCATGGGAGAGGGCGGCGAGCAGCTCCGGAAGCAGCCCCCGCTCCTCCGCCCGCGACAGCAGGGACACCGCGGCCGGTGCGCTGGTGAAGGTCACGGCGTCCAGACCGCGGGACACGGCCGCGTCCAGCAGCCGGTCCACCGGCCCGATGTCCTCCGGCGGCAGCCACCGGTACACCGGCACCCCGAGCACCTCCGCGCCCCCGGCCCGCAGCGCCTCCACGAACCCGGGCAGCGGCTCCCCGTGCAGCTGGATGGCGATACGGCGCCCGTCGACGCCCTCCTCAAGGAGCCGGTCCAGCACCTCGGCCATGGACTCGCTCGACGGCGACCAGTCCTCGGTCAGCCCGGCGGCCCGTACCGCGCCCTTGACCTTGGGGCCGCGCGCGAGCAGCTCCACCCCGCGCAACCGCCCCAGCAGGTCCTCGCCGAGGCCCCACCCGTCGGCGGCCTCGATCCACCCCCGGAACCCGATCGCGGTCGTGGCGACCACGACATCCGGTGTCCGCTGGATGATCTCCTTGGTGGCCGCGAGCAGCTCGCTGTCGTCGGCCAGTGGCACGATCCTCAGGGCAGGGGCGTGCAGGACGGCGGCGCCGCGACGCTGAAGCAGCGCCCCGAGCTCGTCGGCCCGGCGCGCGGCGGTCACGCCCACGGTGAACCCGGCGAGGGGCCCGTGTTCGGATTGCTTCAGTTCGTCGTCGTACATAACTCTCGTCCCGCACTCGAGTCGTGGTGCTTGCGCCAGGCGGTCGCACCGAGGGAGTTCCTGACTTCACCCAGGGTGGTCACACCTGCATGCCGAACGAGCCTGTCAACGGTCCATGACAGGCTCGGTTCGGCTTCATGTCAGCAGTGTTACGTCACACCTCGGCATAGCTGAGCTGCGGCTTTGCCTCCGTGGTCGATGTGGCGTGGGTCTGGGAGGCGGCCGGGCGGCGAAGGTATACGGCCCAGGTGACCACGAAGCAGACCCCGTAGAAGGCGAGGAAGGCGACGAAGGCGCCGGTGCCGGAACCCACGCTGAGGAAGGACTGGCGGAAGGCGAGGTTGATGCCGAGACCGCCGAGCGCGCCCACCGCGCCGATGAGCCCCATGGAGGCGCCGGAGAGCCGGCGGCCGTAGGCTGCGGCCTCCTCACCCTGGAGCCCCTTGGCCAGCGCCTTCGCATGGAAGATCCCGGGGATCATCTTGAACGTGGAGCCGTTGCCGAGCCCGGTCAGCACGAACAGCGCGATGAAGGCGACGGTGAACAGCGGCAGCGACTCGCGCATCGAGGCGACGATGATGACGGCGGTCGCGGCGGCCATGGCGACGTAGTTCCACAGCGTGATCTTCGCACCGCCGAACCGGTCGGCGAGGGAGCCGCCGACGGGACGGATCAGCGAGCCGAGCAGCGGGCCGATGAAGGTGACGTAGGCGGCCTGGAGCGGCGTACGCCCGAACTGCGTCTGCAGGACCAGCCCGAACGCGAAGCTGTACCCGATGAACGACCCGAACGTCCCGATGTAGAGGAAGGACATGATCCAGGTGTGGGCGTCCTTCACGGCATCCTTGGCGGCACCGGTGTCGTTCTTCACCGACGCGATGCTGTCCATCTTCAGCCAGGCGAGGGCCGCGGCGATCACGATGAACGGGATGTAGATCCCGAGCAGCAGCCGCGGGCCGCCGCTGGCGCCGATGACCGCGAGCCCGATGAGCTGCACCACCGGCACCCCGATGTTGCCGCCGCCGGCGTTCAGGCCCAGCGCCCAGCCCTTCTTCCGCAGCGGGAAGAAGGCGTTGATGTTGGTCATGCTGGAGGCGAAGTTGCCGCCGCCGACACCGGCGAGCATCGCGCACACCAGGAAGGTGCCGAACGACGTCCCCGGCTCCATCACGGCGAACGCGGCGACGGTCGGCACGAGCAGCAGGCTCGCCGATACGACCGTCCACATCCGGCCACCGAAGACGGCGACGGCGAAGGTGTACGGCACCCGGACGACGGCGCCGACCAGCGTGGCCATCGACACGATGGTGAACTTGTCGGCGGGGGTGAGCCCGTACTCCGGCCCCATGAACAACACCATCACGGACCACAGGGTCCAGATCGAGAAGCCGATGTGCTCGGAGAGGACGGAGAAGAAGAGGTTGCGCTTGGCGACCTTTTCCCCCTTCTCGTTCCAGAAGGTCTCGTCCTCGGGGTCCCAGTGCTCGATCCAGCGGCCTCCCCTACTCGCGACGGGGGCTGGGCTAGGGGCAGTCATGTCGCCTCCACGGTCTTCGGGCTCGGTCGCACCACGTCTACGAGTGGCTGATCCCGAAGGTAGGGAGGGCGCGTTTCCACGCTGTGGCACCGAGTGACCGGAAAGGAACTTTGCTCTCACCGGGTGGGGAGGGGGGATGAGAGGTTCGTCGGCGGTGCCCCCTATATAGGGGCGGCGTCAGTACTGCTGCGGGGGCTGCCAGTGGGGGTTCTGCTGGGGGTAGGGCGGCTGCTGCGGGTAGGGCTGGGGGTGGCCGTACGGCTGCTGCGGTGGCTGGGGCTGGGGCTGCTGCTGGGCGTAGGGGCCGGGGGCCGGGGCGGGCGGGTTGCCGTACGGGGCGGGCTGGGCGGGGTACGCGGGCTGACCGCCGTAGGGACCCGGGGTGGGGGCGTGCTGCTGACCGTAAGAACCAGGAGTGGGCTGCTGACCGTAGGAACCGGTCCCGCCGAACGGATTCCCGTGCCCCGGCATCTGCCCGCCCGGCGGCAGATACCGCACCCGCCCACCCTGCTCGGTCACCGGCGAGAAGCCGGCGGCCTGGAGGCGGGCCGCGAACTTGGCGTTGCGCTTGCGGGTCACGGCGAGCCCGATCCCGAGCAGGGCGATGAGCCCGACCCATCCGAGCCCGGCGAAGAGAACGGCGTCCCCGTCCCCTCCGGCCTTGACGGCGCCGAGCACACACCCGAGGGTGATGCCACCCGCCGCCCACCACATCTTCTTCTCGGCGTGCTTGCCGGTGAGGTCGAAGTTGATGCGGGCCTTGAGGAGCTCATGCGCGTCGGGCACGAGCGGCGGCACGGACACCCCGTCACCGGCGTTCGGATACTGCGCCCAGTTCTGCGCGGCGCGAGCACGGGCCTGAGGGCTGGGGTCGGGCACGATCAGCATCACGAGCGCGTTGTTGCGCCCGCCGCTCTGCCGTACGTCCATGTACTCGTACCCGAACTGCTGGGCGATGAAGGCGAGCCGGGCGAGCTTCTTCACGGACGCCATGGGACTGGTGAGCTCGACAGGCTGCCCACTCGCGATCAACCGCAGCATCTTCTGCACCTGCCGCTTACTCACCAGCCACCCCACTCCCACCGGCCCACCCCGGCAGCTCCGTTCACGCGCGCAACCCGGTCAGTGTTCCATGTGCCACTGACATCACCGAGCCCGGTGGCGCGTTCCCTTCCTCGTTCCCTTCTTCGTTCTCTCCTTGGTTCCATTCGGCCAGAGCCGTGGGCTCCGCTTGGCCGCGATGTCCTCCACCCACCCCACGGTCAGGATCGCCAGGCCGATCAGGGGCCAGACCAGGAAGAACATCCAGATCATGTATGTCGAGTCGAGTGCCGAAGTGGCTCGTTCGTCCTGCATGAAGGGGAGTTCGTACAGGCGGTCGAGGATCGGGACCGTGGCCATGATCAGGAGGTTGTGCCAGAGGTAGATGGTGACCGCTCGGTTGTTGGAGAGGGTCACCAGCTTGTCCCATCTGGCGAGTCTGCCGGGGAGTTCCTGCCAGGACGGGGAGTACTGGAGCAGGATCACCACGAAACCGAAGGACCAGGTGGCCTGGGCCAGCGGGATGTCGTTGAGGTCCCAGCCGTCGGGGCCCAGATGGCCCGAGGCCCACCACAGGCCGAAGGCCATCACGAGGGCCGCGGAGGAGACGGCGACATAGCGCGGGATCTTCGCGAGGAAGCCCTCGTGGTGGGCGAAGCCCAGGACCCAGCAGCTGCCGTAGACCGCGAAGTCGGTGACCGCGTTGCCCGTTTCGCCGGGGATGGAGACGAGTCCCGTGCCCACCACCGCCGTCAGGCCGAGCGGGGCGAGCAGTGTCGGCCACGGTGCCCGGCGGAACGCCCACAGCAGCAGCGGGGACGCCACGACGAACCACAGATAGGCGCGCAGGTACCACAGCACGCCCGCCGCCTGCACCGCCCAGGTGTCCTCCAGCAGGCCCGACTGAGAGCCGATGTGCCACGGGAACGGCGGTGCCCCGATGGGGACGATGTAGTTGATCAGGTCGACCAGGGCCCAGGTGCCGCCGTGGTCCGGGTCCTTCACCGGGTTCCAGCCGCCCGCGAACATCATCGCCAGCACCACCGCGCTGAACACCCACAGGGGAGGCAGCAGGCGCCGGACGCGGCCCCTGATCACACCCCAGGCGGGGCGGTTCAGGGAGCGTGCCATCAGCGAGCCGGCCAGCGCGAACATCACGCCCATGGACGGGAACAGCACCGTCAGCCAGGCCCAGCCGAAGAGGTGGTAGGCGACGACGCGGACCAGGGCGATGGTCCGCAGCAGGTCCAGATAGCGGTCCCGGCCCGGTTTCTTGGGCGGCGCGGGCCGGGCCGGTTCCTCGGGAGCCGCGGGTTCGTCGAACGCGGCGGCCAGTGCCGTAGCACGCTGCGGCGGTACGGCGTACGGCGCCGTCTGCCATACGGGATCGTGCGTCATCCGACCGGCCTCCGATCGCCCTCACGCGTGCCCGCCGAGCGCTGCCGCGGCACGGGTCCGCCGGGCGCCTCGACCACGCCGGTGCGGCGCAGCTTCTGCCAGCGCAGGCGGCCGCCGGTGAGGGCCGTGATCCAGGACTGGAGCAGGACGACGTACATGAGCTGGCGGTAGAGGATCTGCTGGAGCGGGAGGGAGATGAGGTGGGTCATGCGTTCCTTGTCCAGGCGGAAGGCGTAGGCCGCGCAGACCACCTGGATGGCCAGGACGCCCAGCCAGGCGCCGATCGTCTTCTGCGTCGGCCCGAAGACCAGGCCGTAGAGGAGGAAGACGTCGATCAGCGGGGCCAGTAGCGGGGCCAGGACCATGAACAGGGACACCAGGGGCAGGCCCACCCTGCCGAAGCGGCCCGAGGGGCCCTTCTCCACCAGTGCCTTGCGGTGCTTCCAGATCGCCTGCATGGTGCCGTACGACCACCGGTAGCGCTGTGACCACAGCTGCTGGACCGACTCCGGGGCCTCGGTCCAGGCGCGGGCGTTCTCGGCGTAGACGACGCGCCAGCCGTCGCGGTGCATCGCCATGGTGATGTCGGTGTCCTCGGCGAGCGTGTCGTCGCTCATGCCGCCGACCCGCTCCAGGGCCGAGCGGCGGAAGGCGCCGACCGCGCCCGGGATGGTCGGCATGCAGCGCAGCATGTCGTACATACGGCGGTCGAGGTTGAAGCCCATCACGTACTCGATGTGCTGCCAGGCGCCGATCAGCGAATCGCGGTTGCCGACCTTGGCGTTGCCGGCGACGGCGCCCACCTCGGGGTCACCGAAGGGCTGCACCAGTTCCCGTACCGTCGCCGGTTCGAAGACGGTGTCGCCGTCCATCATCACGATGATGTCGTAGCGGGCGTTCGCCAGGCCGCGGTTGAGGGCGGCGGGCTTGCCCGCGTTGAGCTGGCGTACGACGCGGACGTTCGGCAGGCCCATCGCCTCGACGATCCGGGCCGTGCCGTCGCTCGATCCGTCGTCGATGACGATGACCTCGATCGGGTGCTCGCTCGCCATCAGCGACCGGACGGTGTTCTCGATGCACTTGGCCTCGTTGTACGCCGGGACCAGCACCGACACCGGTTCGGTGACCGGCGGGCCCCAGCGGAAGCCCCGGCGGCGCACCCGGCGGGCGTGGACGGCCGACAGCAGCAGCATCAGCACGAACCGGCTGATGACCAGGAACCCGATCACCGCCAGGCCGACCACCAGTACGCCGGTGATGTTGTCCGAGGCCTGGACGAGGAAGATCCAGGCCCTGCCCTTCCACCGGTCGAGGCCGGTGACCTGGGTGTGGGCGCTGGGGGCGCCGAGGGCCTCGGTGAGGTTGTCGAACTCGTAGCCGTCGGCCTTCATGTCCGGCAGGAACGTGTCCAGCGCCTGGACGGTCTGGTGCCGGTCGCCGCCGGAGTCGTGCATGAGGACGATCGCGCCCTTGCCGCCCTTGGGCGTGGCGTTACGGATGATCCGGTCGACGCCGGGCTTGCGCCAGTCCTCGCTGTCGGTGTTGTTGACGACCGTGATGTAGCCGCGCTTGCCGATGTACTCGGTCACCGGCCAGGACTTGTTGTCCATGGCGTCGGCGAAGGAGGAGTACGGCGGACGGAACAGGGAGGTGCGGATGCCGGCCGCGCCGCTGATCGCCAGCTGGTTCTGGGACAGCTCCCAGTCGATGCGCTTCTTCGACTGGAAGGACAGGTCGGGGTGGTTGAAGGTGTGCAGGCCGATCTCATGGCCTTCGTCGACCATGCGCCGGACCAGGTCCGGATAGCGCGAGGCCATGGTCCCGGTGACGAAGAAGACGGCGTGCGCGTCGTGCTTCTTGAGCACGTCCAGCACCTTGGGCGTCCAGGTCGGGTCGGGGCCGTCGTCGAAGGTGAGGACGAGGCGGTGGTCCTGGAGGGTGAGGCTCTCGGTGCGGCCACTGCGGGTGTCGATGACCGGGCCGCCGTCCAGGATCTTCTCCGGCACCTGGTCGGAGGAGGCGGGCGGACTGACACGGTGATCGGCCAGGATCTCGCTGTGGACGTACCCGCGCAGCATCAGCATCGCCATCAGCGCGACGAGGACGAGCGAGGGCAGCAGCAGGCGCATGGGCACACGGCGGCGCCGGGAGCCGTCGGGGGCTCCGGTCGCGGGCCCGTGACGGCGGGTGCGGGTTGCCATCAGAGGGTGTACTCCGGGGACGAGGCGGCGGGCGCGGCGGCGTCGAGGTCCGGCTCCTGCGCGATGGGCGTGGGATCGCTCGGGCCGTTCGCGACCGGCCCGGCTGCGGGCCCTTCGGTGGTCGCGGGATCGGTCGGCTCCTCGGTGGGGCCGCCGCCGTCCGTCGGGCTCGGGTCGGGGTCGCTGGTGGTGGGCTGGGTGGTCGGGTCGGGATCCACGGTGGGATCCGTGCCCGGGTCGGTGGTGGGCTTGGGGGCGCTCGTCTTCGGGTCGGCCGAGGTGCCGGGGTTCTCGGCGGTGGCCGACGCGCCGGGCGCGGTGGCGCTCGCGCCGGGGGACGGGGTCGTGCCCGTGCTCGCCGTCGGCGAAGTCCCCGGCGAGACACTGCCGGTGGCGGAGGGCTGCGGCGCCGACTCCGCGGGCAGCGGCGAGGTGTCGACCTTGCCGGCCGGCTTCTCCCTGGGGCCCTCGACGGGCAGCCAGGGCGCGTCGGAGTTGCCGGACAGCAGAGTGGCGACGATGACGACGGCGTAGACCGCGCAGGCGAGACCGACCGCCATGCCGATACGCCGGAAGCGACGGCTACGCCGCCCCGACTCATCGACGAACACCGGCCCGTCGGAGCCCTCGCCCCCGCCCGGCCCGTCACCGGCCGCGCGCAAGCTGTGGTCCCGCTGGAAGGCGACGGCGTCGAGCTGGACGGTCACCTCGTGCGGGTCGTGGGTCGCGGCGGGGTCGCCGGGGCCGGCGGGCTCGTCGAATGCGGCCGACGCGCCCGATGCGCCGGGTCTGCCGGATATACCGCGCGCACCGGCCCCCGCCGGCGTCTGCGACTGCTCGGGTGCGCCGGAGTCGCCGGATATGCCGACCCGCGCGGGCGGCGCCTGCACCCCCTCGCGCTGCTCCGACTCGCTCCACGGGTCGTTCCACGGATCACGAACCGTGGGCACAGCCCGCGTCTCGCCAGGTGTCTCGCCAGGTACCGGGGACCGGGATCCCGCGTGTCTCCCACGGGCCGTCGGCCGATCGAAGGCGGACCAGGCGCCGCCCTTCCCGTCGGGAGCCGGCCGGGACGGGTCCGCCGCCGTGTCGCCGGGGACGCGTCTCTCCGCCGTCCCGGCGACCGACGGAAGGACCGCGGTCTCGTCGGCGTCGGACGCGGACGTGCCGGGCACGCCGCGCAGGATCTCCGTCTCGTCGGCGTCCCTGGAGGAACGCCCGGCACCGTGCAGTATCTCCGTCTCCCTCTCCCTCGCTACGGCTCGGGAGTGACGGCCCTGACCGGGCATGCCGGCCACCTCGGTCTCCCCGGTCGCCGGGAAGGCCTGGGTGTCAGCCCTCGAACCCCTCGCGGAAGCACCGCCCCCGGAGCCGGACCCTGATGACACGTCGGGCCACTCCGGTTGGGCGTCTTCTCGCCACTTCTTCACACGCACGCACATCCCCCCACGGGACTGTTCTGGGTGCGCGTACGACACTGAGCACCCGTCGCCGTACCGAGCCCCCACCCGGCCGAGCGCCCCCCTTTACCACAACGTGCTCAGGCCAAGAATGTAGCGCACGCGGAGGTTTCGTGGTTGCCGCGTGTCAATTGCGCGGGGCCATAGTGGCTGAATCAATGGCCGGAATCCAACCGTCCGAGGGCCTGCGCAGCCACCCCTCCTCGGCCGCGACCTCGGCCGCAGCGCGTCGAAGTGCGTCGAATGCCGGGTGCACCAGCCCCTTGCGCCACACCAGTGACACGGGTGACAGGGGCACGGGATCGATCAAGGGCCGCAGCACGGTCCCGGGCATGGCCGGAAAGTCGATGACGACAAGAACCGGGGTCCGTGTCTTCGCCATGATCCGCCGGAACTCCTCGTCACCCACGGCGAGCGGCGCGGGGGCGTCAACCGTGATGCCCCGCCCCTCGAACAGCCGGTGCGCGAGGTCCGTCCACTCCGGGGTACGGGCGTTTCCCGCCCCGGCGTACACGGTCCGGCCGGCCAGCGCGGCCAGCGGCACCCGATCCGATTCGGCCAGCGGGTCGTCCTCGGGCAGCAGGATCGCCATCGGCTCGTAGCGCACCGGCTGATGGTCGAGGCCCGCCCGCAGCGCCGGGTCCAGCCCCGCGAACCGGCCGAAGGACGCGTCGAGCCGTCCCGCGACGATCTCCCCGGCCGCCCCCGTCAGACCGCTCTCGTAGCGGGCCATCAGCTCGTGCTCGGGCGCGAGCGCACGGGCCCGGTGCAGCACGCGCCGCGGGGTGCCGAGCCCCGGCGAGTTCACGTCCACCAGCAGAGCACGCGCCTGCCCGAACACGGCGAGCAGCTCCTCCTGCGCCTGGAGCACCCGGCGGGCGTACGGCACCAGCCGCGCGCCGTCGGCCGTGAGCGTGACCTGCCGCGTCGTCCGCACGAACAGCTCGGCACCCAACTCCCGCTCCAGCCGCCGTACGTCCCGGCTGAGCGCCTGCTGGGCGACGTACAGCCGAGCCGCGGCCCGCGTGAAGTGCACTTCCTCGGCGACGGCGAGGAAGGCACGCAGGAGTCGGGGGTCGAGGTCGGCGGTCATACGCGGGAACCTACAACCCAGGTGCGTCAATCCCCACCGATCAGGTGTTGGACCCCGTGATCGACTCGCGGCGACGGTGGACCCATGCCGCAACGACCCACCAACCCCGCCCCCTTGCTCACCGTCACCGCCGACACCCTCGTCGCCGTCGACCTCGCCCCCCGGACCCGCGACCGCCCGCCCGGCCCGTACCGCCGCCTCTTCACCCGCCCCGGCACCCGCGCCTTCACCCTCGCGAACCTGATCGCCCGCCTCCCGATGGGCATGTTCAGCGTGAGCGCGGTCGTGATGATCGCCGGTACGAGGGGGTCGTACGCCCTCGCCGGCGCCGTCACCGCGACCGGCCTGGCGGCAACGGCACTGGTCGCCCCCTGGACCGCCCGCCTCGTCGACCGCCACGGCCAGGCCCGCGTCGCCGTACCCGCCACCCTCATCGCCGCACTGGGCAATCTCGCCCTGGTGCTGTGCGTGCACACCGACGCCCCGGCCTGGACCCTCTTCGCCGCGTACGCCGCCACCGCGACCACCCCCAACACCGGCGGCATGTCCCGCGCCCGCTGGGCCCACCTGCTGGGGGGCGACCCCGACGCCCTGCACACCGCCAACTCCTTCGAGCAGGCCGCCGACGAGCTGTGCTTCATGCTGGGCCCGGTACTGGCGGCCTTCCTGTGCGGGACGTTCTTCCCGGAGGCGGGCACGCTGGTCGCCGTAGCCCTCCTGACGACAGGCGTACTGGCCTTCGCGGCCCAGCGCTCGACGGAGCCGCCACCACGACGCCGTACGGCCACCGCACCCCTACGCGCCCCCGGCATACCCCCGCTCCTCGCCGTCTGCCTCGCCATGGGTGCCGTGTTCGGATCGACGGAGGTCGTCACGATCGCCTTCGCCGACGCGACGGGCCACCGCACGGCGGCCGGCGCGGTACTCGCCCTCCAGGCGGTCGGCTCCTGCGCGGCGGGCCTGCTGTACGGCCGGCTCAAGTTCACCGGCCGCCCCGAGCACCGCTACCCGTGGTGCATCGCCGCGATGACCACACTCCTTACGCTCCCGCTGCTCGCCGCAACCGTCACCGGTTCGCTCACACTCCTGGCCGCGACCCTGCTGATCGCCGGGATGGCCACGGCCCCCACCATGATCACCAACATGACCCTGATCCAGCACCGCACGCCGGGCGACCGCCTGAACGAGGGCATGACGCTGGCGGTGACGGCGCTGCTCGGGGGCATCGCGGGCGGGAGTGCGGCGGGAGGATGGGTGGTCGAGCAAGTGACACCGACGGCGGGTTACGGCGTACCGGTGGCAGCAGCGGCAACAGCACTACTAATCGCCCTCGCATCAACCCCTAACGCGGCGAAATCCCCACCCGCACAGGCCCTTTGGCCATCAACGTAACCCCCGCCCCCAACGGCACCGATCCCGTCCCCTCATCCTCGAACCCGAACTCCCGCAAAAGCACCGCCAGCCCAAGCACCGACTCCAACATCGACAGGTGCTGCCCGATACAGGCACGAGGCCCACCCCCAAAGGGAAACCACGCATACCGAGGCCGCGCAGCCTCCGCCTCCGGCGTAAACCGCAGAGGATCGAACCGCTCCGGATCCACCCAGTAATCGGGATGCCGCTGGGTGACCCAGGGACTGACCAGCACATCCGCACCCGCAGGTATCCGCACACCCCCCACCTCCGCGTCGGCGACGGCCCGCCGCCCGACCACGGGCGCGGACGGATACAGCCGCATCGCCTCCTTCACCACCATCGTCAGATACGGCAGCTCCCCCATGTCCGCGGCCGTCGGCGCCCGCCCTCCGGGGCCGCCGAGCACCCCGTCCACCTCCTCCCGCACCCGCGCCTGCTGCTCGGGATGCCGGGCGAGAAGGTGCAGGGCGAAGGCGAGCGCCGTGGCGGTGGTCTCGTGGCCGGCGAGGAGGAAGATCAGTACCTGTTCGCGCAGTTCGGCGGCGTCGAGGCTGCCGTCCTCGGCGTTCTCGGCGTGCACGAGGAGGGTGACGAGGTCGTCCCGGTCGCCCCGGTCCCGGCGGCTGTCGATGATCTCGTCGCACAGGGCGAACAGCTCGGTCTGCCGGCGTACGGCACGACGGTTGGCGGGGGTGGGCCAGCTGCGCGGCGCCTTGATCGGGGAGAAGCCGCGCTTGAGGGAGTACTCCTGGAGCGGCGGCAGGGTGCGCTCGACCACGTCGAGCGCCTTCTTCACATCCGTCCCGAACAAAATGCGGCCTATGACGAGCAGCGCGAACCGCCGCATCTCACCGACCAGTTCGACGCTCCCGCCCGACTCCGTGCGCCACGCGGTGGCCAGCGCGGCCGCCTCCTCCCCCACCTGGCCCGCATAGCCGTCGACCCGGCGCCGGGTGAACAGCGGCTGCACCAGCCGCCGTTGACGTAGATAGGTGTCGTCCTGGCTGGTGAGCAGCCCGTTGCCGACGGACTGGCGCAGTTCCTCGTAGAAGACGTTGTCCTTGCGGAAGTCGGCCGCCTGCGTCGCCAGGATCTGCTGGGCGCCCTCGGCGGAGAACACCGCGTAGATGTCGGACCGCAGACCCGGCGGACCGGCGCGGAAGCGCACCACGTCGCCGTGGTCGCGGCGGGCGCGGAGGTAGGCGGCGAGGGGGTCGTTCAGCAGGTCGCTCATCGAGCCGAGTAACGGACTCCCCGTCACGATCGGCGCCGCGGCGGCCGTCGTAGTCATCGTCATGGTTGCCCCCTTCCCGCCATGCCCCATTGACTCACCCCGGGGTCGCACATACCTTCGCCCGTACCTCCGCCAGTCGAAGCGCTTCGACACCCTCCCCCAACGGGACCCCCCATAAGGACCCACATGAAGTTCACCGACGGCTACTGGTTGTTGCGCGAGGGCGTCACCGCGGCCCACCCCGCCGAGGTCCTCGACGTCATCGAGCAGAACGGCGCCCTGGAGATCCACGCGCCGACCCGCCCCATCCGCTCCCGCGGCGACCTGATGACGGGACCGGTCCTGACGATCAGGGCACACTCCCCGATGCCGGACGTCATCGGCCTGACCTTGACGCACTTCACGGGAGGGACGTCCCAGGGCCCGGAGTTCGAGCTGGCCGAGCAGGAGGCGACCACGCCCCACACCTCCTACGACCCCGAACACGCCACCCTCACCTCGGGCGCCCTGTCGGTCCGGTTCGCACGCACCGGCCCCTGGCGGGTGGACTTCGTCGCCGACGGCCGCACCCTCACCTCCAGCGGCCCGAAGAGCATGGGCATCATGCGGGACGCGACCGGCGCGCACCACCTCCGCGAGCAGCTCGACCTCCGGGTCGGCACCTCCGTCTACGGCCTCGGCGAGCGCTTCGGCCCGCTGGTCAGGAACGGTCAGGTCGTCGACATCTGGCAGTCCGACGGCGGCACCTGCAGCGAGCAGGCGTACAAGAACGTGCCGTTCTTCCTCACCGACGCGGGCTACGGCGTCTTCGTCGACCACCCGGGCAAGGTCTCCTTCGAGGTGGCCTCAGAGGTCGTATCGCGAGCCCAATTCAGCGCGGAGACACAGGAGTTGACGTACTACGTCATCCACGGCCCGACCCCGAAGGACATCCTCCGCAAGTACACGGCCCTGACCGGCCGCCCGGCACTCCCGCCCGCCTGGTCCTTCGGCCTGTGGCTGTCGACGTCGTTCACCACGTCGTACGACGAGGAGACGGTGACGTCCTTCGTGGACGGCATGCGGGAGCGCGAACTCCCGTTCTCCGTCTTCCACTTCGACTGTTTCTGGATGCGGGAGTTCCACTGGTGCGACTTCCGGTGGGACCCGCGAGTGTTCCCCGACCCGGAGGGGATGCTGGCCCGGCTGAAGGCGAAGGGCCTGCGGGTGAGCGTCTGGATCAACCCGTACATCGCCCAGCGCTCATCGCTGTTCGAGGAGGGCAGGGCCCTGGGCCACCTGCTGCGGCGACCGGACGGCAGTGTCTGGCAGTGGGACATGTGGCAACCCGGCATGGCCCTGGTCGACTTCACGTCCCCCGCGGCCCGCGACTGGTACGCGTCGAAACTGGAGGCGCTGCTGGCCCAGGGAGTCGACTGCTTCAAAACGGACTTCGGCGAACGCGTCCCCCTGGATGTGGCCTGGTCCGACGGCTCCGACCCGGAACGCATGCACAACTACTACACCTACCTCTACAACCGCACCGTCTTCGACGTCCTGCGCAAGCACCGCGGCGAGGAGGAGGCGGTGGTCTTCGGCCGCTCGGCGACGACGGGCAGTCAGCAGTTCCCGGTGCACTGGGGCGGCGACTGCGAGGCGACGTACGAGTCGATGGCGGAGTCGCTGCGCGGCGGCCTGTCCCTGGGCCTGTCCGGCTTCGGCTACTGGAGCCACGACATCGGCGGCTTCGAGGGCACCCCGTCCCCGGCCCTCTTCAAACGCTGGCTGGCCTTCGGCCTGCTCTCCTCCCACAGCCGCCTGCACGGCTCGTCGACGTACCGCGTCCCCTGGCTCTTCGACGAGGAATCGGTGGCCGTGGCCCGCCACTTCACCCACCTGAAACTGCGCCTGATGCCCTACCTGTACGAGGCCGCCCGCACCGCCCACACCGAGGGCGTACCGATGATGCGGGCGATGGTGCTGGAATTCCCGGACGACCCCGGCTGCGCGCACCTGGAACGGCAGTACATGCTCGGCCCGGACCTCCTGGTGGCCCCGGTCTTCAGCGACGAGGGCGAGGTGACCTACTACGTCCCAGAGGGCACCTGGACCCATTACCTCACCGGACGGACGGTCACCGGCCCTCGCTGGGTGCGCGAGCACCACGACGTCCTGAGCGTGCCGCTGCTGGTGCGGCCGGGTGCGGTGATCCCGGTGGGCGCGGTGGCCGACCGGCCCGACTACGACCATGCCCACGGGGTGACGCTGCGGGCGTACGGGCTGGAGGAGGGCAAGCGGCGGGTGGTGCGGGTCGGGGAGGTGGCCTTCACGGTCGTACGCGAAGGGGACACGCTGCGTGCGTCGTGCAGCGACCCGGCCGGGCCCTGGGGGCTGGCGGCGGGTGAGCGGGAGGTGCGGGCGCCGGCCGGGACGGGGCTGCTGACGTTGGAGCCGGCCTGATGGTGCGGATCACGGATGTGGCGCGGCACGCCGGGGTCTCCCCCAGCACGGTGTCGTACGCGCTGAGCGGCAAGCGCCCGATCTCGGCCGAGACCCGGCGCCGCGTCGAGGAGTCCGTCCGCGCGCTGGGCTACCGCCCGCATGGACGCGGGTCCCGCGTCCTGGCGCTGGCGGCGCCGCTGCGAAAGGGGATCGACGTGCCGTCACTGACCCGCCTCACGGAGTCGGTGGTCACCGCGGCACGGCGCCACGACCATGACGTACTGCTGCTGACCCAGGAGGAGGGACCGCGGCGGGTCGCGGAAACGGGGCTGGCGGACGGCCTGATCGTGACGGACGTACAACTGCACGACCCACGGCTCCCCCTGCTCCGGCGCCTGGACCGCCCCTCGGTCCTGATCGGCTTACCGGCCGACCCCGACGGCCTGACCTGCGTCGACCTGGACTTCAGGGCGGCGGCGGAGGCCTGCGTGGACCATCTGGCGCGGCTCGGGCACCGGGTGGTGGCGCTGGTGGGCCCGCCGCCGGAGGTGTACGTGCGCGGGACAGCGTCCGCCCAGCGAGTGATCCAGGGCTTCACGACCGCCGCCGACCGCCACCGGCTCACCTCCACCATCCACCCCTGCGAGGCCTCACCGACGGCAGCACACGCGCTCACCGAACAACTACTCCGCGAACAGCCCGCGTTGACCGGCGTCGTAGTACACAACGATGCGGCCCTGACCCCCCTCCTCGACGCCTTCGAACAACAGGGCCTACGGGTCCCGGACACCCTGTCCCTCACCGCGATCTGCCCGGACGACCTCGCCGAGTCGATCCGAATACCCGTGACATCCGCCGCGCTGCCGACCGCGGAGATGGGGGCACGGGCGGTGCACCTGCTGCTGCGGGAGCTGAGCGGGGAGCGTGCGCCGGGGTCGACGCTGCTGGCGGCGAGGGTGACGGAGCGGGGGAGTACGGGGCGGCGGCGGGCGGGGGTGTGAAGTGCGGGAGATCGTGGTGCCGGGTCGGGGGGTGGTGTGCTGTACTTGGGATCAGCGGGTGTTTGTCGTATGTCCCCAGGTCCGTGGGGGATATCCGGCTAGCTCGCAAGCCACCAGAAATTGGTGGGCCCCCACCGGAGCTGCTAACTCCGAACGGGGGCCCGGCTCATCAGGAGCCCGTCGGATGTCCCCACCGTGGAAGGGGACATCCGGCTACCTGCTGAGCCACCAGAAATGGTGGGCCCCCGCCGGAGCTCGTAACTCCACACGGGGGCCCGGCTCACGAGGAGCCTGTCGGATGTCCCCAAGCCCTGTGGGGATATCCGGCTACCTCGTAAGCCACCAGAGCAGCCACCTCCTCGCGTGCCTCGCGACCCGCTCCGGCAGAAGCCGGATCAGCCGCATGACGAGAGTCAGTTCCTGCTCCTCGTGACCGCCCATGCTGGGGCGTCCTCCCTTCGACGTGAGGCGGTCAGTCAGGGTCCCGGGACGCGCACTCGTCGGGCCGGGCCCCGAGGGGACGGGGCCCGGAATGAAGGGAGGACGCACCCAAGAGGGTGCGTCACAGCATCAGATACTACCGGTGCTGGATCACTCGCTGTACGTAATCAGCAGCGTGCAGGCTTGCGCCAGGAGCACTCGACGTCACCGCGCGCCCCACCTTCACCCCCACGCACCGACACCGGACCCGCCCCCTCCGCAGTCGACTTGGCCAGCATCACGACGATCGCGTCCTCCAGCGGCTTCACCGAAGACGCGGGGTAGTTGTTGAGGACGATGCCGTAGACCAGTTCACGGCCCTCGGCGTCCGTGACGTACCCGGACAGAGCCGACGCCCCCGTCAACGACCCTGTCTTCGCACGGGCGTTGAGCGCGGCAGGCGTCCCGCACATCCGTGACCGCAACGTGCCCCCGACGAAGCGGTCCGGGTCGCAGGCGACCGGCAGGGACCGGTACCAGTCGGCGTACCAGGGCTCGGAGCGCACGGCGAGGAGGAGTCGGACGAGCTGTGCGGCCGGGAAGTTGTCCATCCGCGAGAGCCCGGAGCCGTCGACCTGTCGCAGCTGGGCGGTGTCGACGCCGATGCCCTTGAGGTAGCCGCCGATCGCCGCGAGCCCGGCGTCCCAGCTCCCCTTCCCCGCGACCTTGACGCCCATGGCCTTGGTGAGGATCTCGGCGTGCATGTTGTTGGAGAGCTTCATGAACGGGACCAGCAGGTCCTTCAGCGGCATGGAGTCGTGCGAGGCCAGCGTGCGTGCGGAGGAGGGGGTCCGGTGTCCTGTGCGGGTCGGTCCCGTCACCTTCACCCCACGCTTCGCGAGCGCGCTCCGGAAGACCGCGGCGGCGTATCCGGTGGGCTCCCACACCGTGGTCCATTCCTTGGCACCGGCGCCGCCGACCGGGGTCGTACCGCTGACGACGATCGTGTTGGTGCCGTGCTCGCGCTCGACGGCGAGGTCGTCGGGCCCGCCGGCGGCGACGGTCGTGGCGGTCACGTCGAGGTCGACGTAGTCGGTGTCGGGTGTGACGGTCACGGAGGGCCGGTCCCCCGCCGACGCCCCCGGCCGGACCGTCACGATCACGGTGCCGGTGTCGTAGTCGGTGTCCGGCGCAACGCTCAGCGCGCTGATCTGCGCCGAGTAGTAGGAGGACTCGTCGTCGGCGGCCCAGGAACGGCCGAGGCGCCGGTCGTCGAAGCGGGTGTCGTCGGCGATCAGCCGCCCGGTCACCCGTCTGATCCCCGACGCGGCGAGGCGTGCGGCGAGCCCGTCGTAGTCGGCGGCGAGGAGGGTGGGGTCGCCGGTGCCCCGCAGATACAGGTCGCCGCGGAGCACGCTGCCGTACTGCTGCCCGTTGGTCGCCACATCGGTGCGGAACCGGTGGTCGGGGCCGAGGATCTCCATCGCGGCGGCCGAGGTGGCGAGCTTGGTGTTGGAGGCGGGCATCAGACGGGTCGACGGAAGGCGCTGGTACAGCGGCTCACCGGTGCCCGCGTCCGCGATGACGACGCTCGCCACGCCGCCGTCCATCCGCGCATCGCCCAGGATGGTGTCGACGGCCTCCGGCAGGCCGGTGCGGTCGGAGTCCGCACCGGCCTGTGCGCCGGGCCCGAGGACAGCGGCGACGAGCGCGACTGCGAGGGCCCAGATCCATGGTCTGCTACGGGAGTTGAGGCATCTCCCGGACTTGCTCACGGGTCTGCTCATGCGTCAGCAGCATCCCGGACACTTCAGTGCGGCGAAAGGGCACCTCGGCTCAGCCCAGCCCCCACGCCCGCCCCATCCGGTACGCGGCACACAGGTTCACATCCAGGACGTACGCCCCGGCGGTCCCGCACTGCTCGCTCCCGCTCCCCGGGTCGACGGGCTGCCCGTGCCCCATGCCGGTGACGCTGTACGTCTCCACGACCGCGCGCCCTGCCGCGTCCCGGAAGACCTGGTGCGGATACCCGGCGACCGTGTCGCTCACGTCGGCCGTCTGGTCGGTGCCGTGCACATCGGTCCACTGGCGCATGAGGTCGGTCATGTTGACGGGCTTCACGGTGTAGTCGGCCGTGCCCTGGAAGGCGATCAGCGTGGGCCAGGGGCCGGGGTGGGCGGCGCGTACGCGGTCGCCCCACTGCTTCGGGGTCTGAGTGGCCCCGACGTACATGCAGACGTACGGCGACCCGGCGGCCTGCGCGCATCCGTACGGCAGCCCGGCCACGATCCCGCCGGACGCGAACCGCTCCGGGTACGCCGCCATCATCACGGCCGTCATGCCGCCCCCGGCGGACAGCCCGGTGACATACACGCGCGACCCGTCGCCGGAGACATCGGCGAGCTGCCGGTCGACCATCTGGGCGACGGACGCGGCCTCGCCCTGGCCGCGCGCGATATCGCCGCTCTGGAACCAGTTGAAGCAGGAGGATGCGTTGTTGGCGGTCTGCTGCTGCGGCAGGACGACCGAGAAGCCCCAGCGGTCGGCGAGTTGGAGCCATCCGCTGCCGGTGCCATAGCCGGAGGCGTTCTGGGTGCAGCCGTGCAGGGCGACGACCACGGGCCGGCCGGTGGGCAGGCCGTCGGGGACGTAGCGGAACATGCGCAGGGCACCGGGGTTGGTCCCGAAGCCGGTGACCTCCTGGAGGGAGGCGGCGGTGGCCCGGCCGGGGGTGAGGAAGGCGGCGATCAGGGCGATGAGGAGGGTCGCCAGGGCGAGGGGGGTGGGACGGCGGCTTGCGGCTCTGGTCTGTGTCATGCGGAGGGACCGTAGAAGCGTGAACGGTCCGTCGATATGGGGTGGGACACCACAACGGACACGGCCGTCATGGGGGTGGGCCCTGCGGCAGGGTGCGGAACTGCCGCACGAGCGCCCTCGGGTCCCGCGCGACCTGCCACAGGCCGATCGAGAGCAGCAGCACGCTGGTGACGAAGCAGACCCAGAACACGAACTGGGCGCCCGTCGCCAGGTCATGGGTGCCGCCGCTGTCGTAGCGGCAGTACGCCTGCGGAGGAAACGCCTTGGAGACGCCGACACCGCCGTAGTACATGGAGCACGGGTCCTCGCCGGGGTCCTTGAGGGCGTCGTCCGCCGTGACGACCAGCAGCCAGGCGAGCGCCGTCGCCGGGACCGTGGCGAACACCGTCATCTTCGACCAGAGCGGCAGCCGGGGGTGGCCGAGGAGTCCGATCAGGGCGAGCAGTACGACCACGAACACCGCGGCGACGGCCACGGCGGCGGACGACTCGTCGAGCACCGCCTCCAGGAGCCAGATCACCGCGGCCACCGGGGGCGCGGTGAGGACGAGGACCTTGATGCCGCGGGGGATGCGCGGCTGGGCGAGCAGATACAGGGCGAGCGCGCAGGCGAGGAGGGCGAGGAGCGTGATCACGGCTGCCGGGTGGCGGCGGGGGCCGTCTCGTCCTTGCGCCACGGTCCGACGCCGAGCTTGCCCGTGGTGCCGAGGTCGAGGTCCGGTATCACCATGACGGGGCGGGCGTCCGGCTCGGGCCACACGCGGACGTACGGTGCGTTCACCGGGTCGCCGACGCCGAGTTCGGTGGTGTTGCGCCACGCCAGCGTGGTCGCCGCGGCCTCGCCCGGACGCAGGACGACCGGCTGCGGGCTGTCGCTCCCGCCGAGCCCGGTACTGATCGCACCGGTTCCCTCAAGGATCTTCACGCCCTTCACGGGGTCGTGGTCCTCGTCGTGGAGTTCCAGCTTCGGGTAACCGTCGAGCCGATACGTCCCGGTACCGCAGTTGACGAGATGCAGACCGACGACGCGCAGGCCCATGGCGGCGTCCCCCTGGTCGGCGTACAGATGCACCCCGGACTTGGGGCACGGCCCCGAGGCCGTCGAGAACTCGGCGGTGGGCACGCTGCGCACCTTGACCACCTCGACGCCCGTCACGTCGCTCGTCTGGACGCTCGCCTCCCTCATGGTGACGGTGCCCTTGACGGTCCGCCCCGGTTCTACCGCCTCGACGATGCCCTCCCCATTCACGGACGCGGCTCCCGACCCCGGGCGGAAACCGAGGGTCACCGTGTAATTCGCGGCCTCGGCCAGCCGATTGGTGACCTCGAAATCGGCGCTGTAGTCGACACCCTCACAGCCGCTCCCCGCTCCCCAGGCGTACAGCCCGGTGATCTTCACCCCGTCGTCGGGCTCACTGTCGGCGGAGGGCACGGGCACCGATCTCGGCGTACCGGATGGACTCGCGGCCGGTTCGGTGGCCGCCTGCTGCCCGCCGTACTGCGAGTACTGCGAGGGGCACAGCTTCTCGGCCCGGACCCGCCCGTTGTCACCGCCCGGCGAGGCGCTCTCGGAACCACATGCGGCAAGCAACAGAACACCGGCGATGACGGCCGGAGCCGTGCGGGAGGCGGTAGACATCCGCCCACCTCACCAGGGAGCGCTCCCACAGGCTGTGGCGGAACCCACACCTCCGGTCACAGCAGTGTCACAGATCACTCGTCACTCTGGACGCGATGGTCGACCTCGGTGACATGGAACTCTCCGTAGCCGAACCGCTCACCGAGCGCCTTGTAGCGGGCGAGCCTCGCTCTGGTGAGGAACATCCCCAGCGCGACCAAGGCGCGCAGGAACATCCGGAAGCCGAGGTCGGGATCCACCTGGGTGACGACCTGCTCCAGCGCCCGCGCCACCACGGCGCCGGGTATGGGGTGCCAGTGCGGCTGCACCTCCCTGGTCACCAACTCGGGTGCGATTTCCCGGAGTTCACGCAGCACCTCATCCGCCAGGTCCGCACGGACGGGCGCCGGAGCGGGATGGTGGTCCGGCGCCACATCCCGCAGCCGCTCCCGGCAGACATCGGCGATCTGCTCCAGCCATCGCCGTACGTCAATGCTGTAGCGGTCGATCCTGAAGCCGCCGTCGGACCCGGCCAGCCAGAGCGCGGTGAGCGCGTCATCGGACAGCTCGGAGGCGTGCAGCCGCGTGACGTCCGCCAGCAGAACGGCGGCCGCGGTGCCCGGCGGCTGCAGGACGTCGTCGTACCGGGCCGTGTCACGGACGACCTCCCGTGCCGTGTATTCGAACCATTCCCCGGAGAACCGCGAGACGAGTTCTGAGAACCCGAAGTTCCAGGAACTGTCACGGCGGGTGATGTCGATGGGCGGCCAGTCGACCCGCAGGTCGTCGCGGATGACCGCGAAGGGGTACCCGAACGGGTCGCTCAGCTCGACAAACCTGTCGTAGCGCCCCTTGGCCACCGTCACGGAGTGCGCCTTCAGGATCCGCAGCAGCAGCCGGAAGCCGAGCTCCTCATCGGCCTCGACAACGGCCGACCGCAGCGCCGCGACCGTACCGGGCACGGGGACCGCACGCACCAGGTCCGCCTCGACCGCCCCGATCTCGGCGAGTACGGCGTCCCGCATCGCCCCCTTCGCCGGCGCGCGAGGGCCATTCGGCGGCTTGATGACGCTCACATACTTCGTGGCAGCCCGCGGGCGCTTCGGCGCGGGCGGCGGATACGCCTCTGACCAGGCACGCAGCCAGGACCTTATGGTCGTCCCCCGAGCCGTCGGATCGAACCTTCCCCGGTCGGCGGCCAGCCACAGGGTCCGGATCACCTCGTCCGTCAGGTCGGACTCCAGCAGGCTCCGGGCATCCTCGCCGAGCTGCTCGTCCCCCTCGACCTCGCCCTCGGGCAACGGCAGCAGCTCGCCCCCCGCCCTCCCGGCGAGGCCGCTGAGCCCGAAGTCCGCGTCGTACATCACGTAGTACGGCTCGTCCTGCTCCTCCGGCTGTGCCATCGTCCCCCGTCCTTCGCGCTACCGGCATGACAAAGGCCCCGCTGCCCTAGAGCAGTGAGGCCTTTGTCCACATGGGATGAGTGGAGATGGCGGGAATCGAACCCGCGTCCAACGGTGCGGAATCAGGGCTTCTCCGTGTGCAGTTCGCTGTGATTTTCTCGGCCCCGGCGATCACGCGAACAAGTCGCCGACGGGCCCAGTCACTGTTAGATTTCCCTCTTCACCCCGTGACCGGGATCAAGGTTTAGTTCCCTAGCTGATGCCAGGATCCGGGTCGGGAACAGCCCCGGGCTGACACTTCGCAAGTCGCTACTTAGGCAGCGAGGGCGAAGGAATCGCGCTTGGTATTGGCGATTATTTTTTGCGACATATGGTTTACGAGATCATTGCCGCTTCCTCGACACGCTTCCCCTGCTTCGACAGCCGCTGTCGAAACCGATCATCCCCATGTTGTTTTTTCAATCCCTCCGGAGACCGGAGGAGGGCGCACCCTCTGTGAGGTGCAGGTCCATCGTACGTGACCAACGCACGACGATGCCAGCCAATTCCCGGCGGCCTCCTACACGCCCCGCTGCCGCCGCTTCGCCGCCGCGATCGCGCGGTCCGACTCCCGCCGGTCCTGCTTCTCGCGCAGGGTCTGACGCTTGTCGTACTCCTTCTTGCCTCGTGCGAGGGCGATCTCGGCCTTCGCGCGGCCGTCCTTGAAGTACAGGGCGAGCGGCACGATGGTGTGGCCCGTCTCCTGGGACTTGGCCTCCAGCTTGTCGATCTCCTCGCGGTGCAGGAGCAGCTTGCGCTTGCGGCGCGCGGAGTGGTTGGTCCAGCTGCCCTGGTGATACTCCGGGATGTGGGCGTTGTGCAGCCACGCCTCGCCCCGGTCGATCTGGACGAAGCCGTCGGTCAGCGACGTCCGGCCCTCGCGCAGCGACTTGACCTCGGTGCCCATGAGGACGAGGCCCGCCTCATAGGTGTCGATGATCGCGTAGTCGTGCCGGGCCTTCTTGTTCTGGGCGACGATCTTGCGCTTGCCGCCCTTCTCGCCTTCCCTGGCCTTCGCGGCCGTCCCGCCCTGCTTGGGCTGGGACTCCTTCGGTACGTACATTCCCTTGCTCATAGTGCCGTCCATTTTCGCACTACGGAGGGGGTGCGGGGAAAGCCGATTTACTAGGTCGGTCCACTACTCGGTCTACGACTCGCCGAGGCCGCTCAGGACCGTCTCGGCCCGCCCCAGCACACCGCGGTCGGCCTCCAGGTCGGGGGTGATGCCCCGGCCGTCGACGGTCCGCCCGGAGGGGGTGCGGTAGTGGCCGACGGTCAGCTCGGCGACGGAGCCGTCGGGCAGCCGGCTCGGCATCTGTACCGAACCCTTGCCGAAGGTGCGGGTGCCCACGACGACCGCGCGACCGCGGTCCTGGAGGGCGCCGGTGAGCAGTTCGGCGGCGCTCATGGTGCCGCCGTCGACGACCGCGACGAGCGGCCGGCCGGTGTCGCCGCCGGGTTCGGCGTGCAGGGCGCGCTGGGCGCCGTCGACGTCGTAGGTGGCGACGAGGCCGCCGTCGAGGAAGGCGGAGGCGGCGGTGACGGCCTCGGTGACCAGACCGCCGGAGTTGCCCCGCAGGTCGAGGACGATGCCGGTGGCGGCCGGGGCCTTGCGTACGGCGGCTCGGACCTCGTCGCCCGCGCCCTTGGTGAAGGACGCGATCCGGATGACGGTGATGCCGCCGGCGAGCGACCGAACGGTGACCGGGTCGATGGACATCCGGGCGCGCCGCAGTGTGAGGTCCCACGCGCGCGTGCCCCGTTCCACGCCCAGCCGCACGCTCGTACCGGCCGGCGTGTCCAGCGTGTCGCCCCTGAGTAAGGCGACGACCTCGGTCACCGGACGCCCGTCGACCTCGGCGCCGTCGACGCTGCGCAGCCGGTCTCCCGCGCGGATCCCTGCGGTGGCCGCGGGCGATCCGGGCCGCACCTTCGACACCTCGATACGGCCGTCCCGCTCACGCCGGGCCCACAGCCCGACGCCGGTGTACGCGCCGTCCAGGGCCTCCTCGAACTCCTCGTACTCGCCCTGGGAGTAGACGGCGCCCCAGCGGTCGCCGCTGCGGCTGACCGCGCGTTCGGCGGCCTCCATGGGGGACTCGCCGGCGGCCATGGCCTCGGCGGCGGCCTCGGCGACGTCCTCGGGCCGCCCCGCGGGTACGGCCGAACGGGCCTCGTCGGCCGGGGATTTCCGGTCAGGGCCGGGCAGCGAGCCGGTCGCGGCACCGGCGACGAGCACGCTCGCGAAGACCAATGTCAGGGCGGCCCCGCGGCCGAAGCGGCGGGGCTGACAGAACAGGTCACGACCTGACATGCCGGTGAGTCTAGGACAACGCGAAGGGGCCGTACGGTGCCTTGCCCGTACGGCCCCCTTGGCGTTGGTCACACCTTCAGGTACTTGCGCAGCGCGAAGAACGCCGCCAACGCCGGCATCAGCAGGCTTGTCGCGAGGATGAGCGGCAGCTTCGTCAACACCGCGTCCCAGCCGATGAAGTTGATCAGATTCAGTTTCTCCGACAGGGCCAGGCCGTGGTCGATGATGAAGTACCGGGCGACCACCAGGAAGCCACAGGCGACCGTGCCGCCGATGAGCCCGGCGACCGCGGCCTCCATGATGAACGGCGCCTGGATGTAGAAGCCGGAGGCGCCGACCAGCCGCATGATGCCGGTCTCACGCCGCCGGCTGAACGCCGAGACCCGCACGGTGTTGACGATCAGCATCAGCGCGACGACCAGCATCAGCGCCATCACCGCCCGCGCGGCCCAGTTCATGCCGTTCAGCAGCCCGAACAGGTTGTCCAGGATGCCCTTCTGGTCCTGCACGGACTGCACACCGTCACGCCCGTCGAAGGCGGTCGCGATGACCTGGTACTTCTCCGGGTCCTTCAGCTTGATCCGGTACGACTCCTGCATCTGGTCCGGCGTCAGGGAGGCGGCCAGCGGGGAGTCGCCGAACTGCTCCTTGTAGTGCTTGTACGCCTGGTCCTGCGACTCGTACGTCACCTTCTCGACGACCGTCATCTTGTCCAGGTCGCCGAGGATCTCCTTCTTCTGGTCGTCGGTGACCGCACCCTTGGCGCAGTTGGGGTCGGACTCGGCGTCGCTCTTGTTGCAGAGGAAGACGGAGACGTTGACCTTGTCGTACCAGTAGCCCTTCATCGTGTTGACCTGGTCGCTCATCAGGAGCGACCCGCCGAACAGGGCGAGCGACAGGGCTACGGAGACGATGACGGCGAACGTCATCGTCAGATTGCGGCGGAGACCGACACCGATCTCGGAGAGTACGAACTGGGCGCGCATGGCGTCTGGTTAAGCCTTTCCGTGGAGCGTGTCGGCGGTCAGTGCTGGTAGCCGTAGACGCCGCGTGCCTGGTCGCGGACGAGGCGGCCCTTCTCCAGCTCGATGACGCGCTTGCGCATCTGGTCCACGATGTTCTGATCGTGCGTGGCCATCACGACCGTCGTGCCCGTCCGGTTGATCCGGTCGAGCAGCTTCATGATGCCGACGGAGGTCTGCGGGTCGAGGTTGCCGGTGGGCTCGTCGCAGATGAGCAGCTTCGGACGGTTCACGAAGGCGCGGGCGATGGCCACCCGCTGCTGCTCACCACCCGACAGCTCGCCGGGCATCCGGTCCTCCTTGCCGCCGAGCCCGACGAGGTCGAGCACCTGCGGCACGGACTTGCGGATCTCGCCGCGCGACTTGCCGATGACCTCCTGGGCGAAGGCGACGTTCTCGCCGACCGTCTTGTTCGGCAGCAGCCGGAAGTCCTGGAACACCGTCCCCAGCTGGCGCCGCATCTGCGGGACCTTCCAGTTGGAGAGGCGCGCGAGGTCCTTGCCCAGAATGTGCACCTGTCCATGGCTGGCCCGCTCCTCGCGGAGGATCAGCCGCAGGAAGGTGGACTTTCCGGAGCCGGAGGACCCCACGAGGAACACGAACTCGCCCTTCTCCACTTCCAGGGACACATCCCTGAGTGCGGGGCGGGTCTGCTTGGGGTAGACCTTGGAGACGTTGTCGAATCGGATCACGGATGCACCACGGGTAGCCGGGGGTAGATGAGCGTGACCATACGCGAACCAGGGGTGGGGGCGCAGTCGCCGGAAGGGGTTGCGTAGAGCTTGTGCGTTTTTGTGCCGGTCAGGTGACGCCCTCCCAGCCACACACGGCCCGCAGCCGCGAGACAATGGAACCCACCACTCCGCAGGCGCCCGAGCCGCACACGGAGGAACCTGGCATTGTAGAAGGGGGAACGTTCCACGGGCCGAACCCGTTGAACCCCCGGAGGGACTCGCAAGGAGGGTGGCGCATGACGTACGACCGGCTGGTGTGCGCGAACTGTGCCGCGCCCGTGAGTGAGGGCCGCTGCCCCGTGTGCCGGGCGAACCGTGAGCGGCTGCAGCAGGAGAACTTGTTCGCGGGTCTGAACCCGATGACGCTGATCGCCCTGCTGGCAGTGCTGATCGCGGCGGTCGCGCTGCTGGCGCACCAGACAGCGTAAGAGGCATTCGCTCCACCGCACGCGGACATGACGAGGGGCCCGGAGCGAAGCACGCTCCGGGCCCCTCGACCGTACGACGTCAGTCACACGGCGTGCACGACGGGCTACCGTCAGGCAGCTGCACCGCTGCGACCACCCGCGAGACGCGGCAGGACGCGGAAGCCGATGCCACCGGCGATCATCGTGGCGGCACCGATCAGCAGGAACGCGGTCTGACCGGCACCGGTCTCGGCGAGCTCGTCGCCGCCGCCCTGGGCGGCGTTGTTGGCGCCCGCACCCGTGCCCGTGCCGGTGTTGTCGTCCGCACCGGTGTCGCCGAGGCCGCTGGAGCCCTCCTCCTGGGTGGAGGTGCCGCCGTCGGGGTCGGTGTTGTTGTTGCCGTTACCGTTCCCGTTGCCATTCCCGTTTCCGTTGCCATTGCCGTTCCCGTTGCCCGGGTCGGTCGGCTCGGTGGTCGGGTCCTCGGTGGGCTCCTGCGGCTCGGTCGGCTCCTCGGTGGGCTCCGTCGGGTCCGTGGGCTCCTCGGTCGGGATGTCCGTCGGGATGTCCGTGGGAATGTCGGTCGGCGGGTCCGTGGGAGCCGGCGGCTCGGTCGGGTCCTCGCCCACGCACAGGATGCCGAGCAGGCAGTCGTCCTCGGCCTCCGCGGCAGAAGCGGCACCCGCAGCCGTGAGCGAGGCACCGGCGGCGATCACGGCGCCGGCCGCGAGGCGCGCGATGCGGATCCGCGTCTTCTTAGTCATCTGGTTGCTACCCCCAGTAGCCGAATCGTCAATGAGGCTGCACTCAGGGGCAGGGCCGTGATCAACGGGGTAGCAGAACATGAGCCCCCCGGTTCACATGCGCCCCAGAGATACGCATGCCACGCTTTACCCTTCCCATTTTTCAAGAGCACGTCAAGGCCGATCCGAGCGGGATGTCCAAATGCGGGCTCTTTGATGGGGGTTGGAAGCTGTGAGTGTGATGTAAAACCCAGACATGCAGGCACAGAAAAGGCAACTGCCGCCGAGGTGGCGGCAGTTGCCTTGTCGACAAAGCAACGTCGTCGGCTACTTCTCCTGCTGCTTGCGCCAGCGAATTCCGGCCTCCAGGAAACCCTCGATCTCACCGTTGAAAACGGCCTCGGGGTTACCGACCTCGAACTCGGTCCGCAGATCCTTGACCATCTGGTACGGGTGCAGCACGTACGACCGCATCTGGTTGCCCCAGGAGTTGCCGCCGTCGCCCTTGAGGGCGTCCATCTTGGCCTGCTCCTCCTGGCGGCGGCGCTCGAGCAGCTTCGCCTGGAGGACGTTCATCGCGGTGGCCTTGTTCTGGATCTGCGACCGCTCGTTCTGGCAGGAGACGACGATGCCGGTGGGGATGTGGGTGAGCCGCACCGCGGAGTCGGTGGTGTTCACGCCCTGGCCGCCGGGACCGGAGGACCGGTAGACGTCGACCCGCAGCTCGGACTCGTCGATCTCGATGTGGTCGGTCTGCTCGACCACGGGCAGCACCTCGACGCCCGCGAAGGACGTCTGGCGGCGGCCCTGGTTGTCGAAGGGCGAGATGCGCACGAGGCGGTGGGTGCCCTGCTCGACCGAGAGGGTGCCGTAGGCGTACGGCACCTGCACGGCGAAGGTGGTCGACTTGATGCCGGCCTCTTCGGCGTACGACGTCTCGTAGACCTCGGTCTTGTAGCCCTTCTGCTCCGCCCAGCGCAGATACATCCGCTGGAGCTTCTCGGCGAAGTCGGCGGCGTCGACGCCGCCCGCCTCCGCGCGGATGTTGACGAGCGCCTCACGGGCGTCGTACTCACCGCTGAGCAGCGTGCGGACCTCCATCTCGTCCAGTGCCTTCTTGACGGCGGCGAGCTCGGACTCGGCCTCGGCACGGGTGTCCGGGTCGTCCTCCTCCTCGGCCATCTCGAAGAGAACGCCGAGGTCGTCGATACGACCGCGGAGGGCCTCGGCCTTCCGCACCTCCGCCTGGAGGTGGGAGAGCTTGCTGGTGATCTTCTGCGCCTCGTCCGGGTTGTCCCACAGGGACGGCGCGGCCGCCTGCTCCTCGAGCACGGCGATGTCTGCCCTCAGCTTGTCGAGGTCCAGAACGGCCTCGATCGACTCCATGGTCGAGGAGAGGGACTTGAGCTCTTCGGATACATCGACGACTGCCACGCCTCCAGCGTAACGGCTCCGCCAGGCGGGCAGAGCCGGGTGACCGCCGCCTGCGGGGGACCCGGGTCACCAGTGGGTCTGCTGGGGAGGGGCTCAGGAGCGCCGGGGCCACCAGTGGGTCCGCCGGGGTGGGGCTCAGGGGGTCGACGGGGCCGAGTTGTTCGTGTCCTGAGGGGTCGCGCCCGTGTCGTCCTCCGATGTCGCCAGCCAGGTGCCCACTCCGGCCGCCGCCACCAGCAGCGCGGCGGCCGTGCCCAGCACGATGCGCCGACGCCTTGTCACCGCGCGGTGGCGGGCGGAGCCCGGCCGGGGCGCTCCCGTCGCCCTCGGCACCCGTGCCGTACCTCGCGCGCCGCCGGCCAGCTCATCGGGACCGGGCACCCTCATCGACGTATGTGTGTCGCGGTTGGAGTCGGCCGGCTTGGCGCCGGGCACGAGGGGGACCGCGCCCCTTCGGCGTGCCCGCTCCCCCGCCGGTGCCGCCTCCTCGGCGGCCGGGGCCTCGTCCTCCGCCGACTCCGCCTCCGGCTCGTCCACGTCCAGCGGTGGCATCCCGGCGATCAGCGGCAGCAGCTCCCGCAGGCGCGCGCCGAGCTCCGAGGCGCGCAGCCGTGAGGCCGGTGCCTTGGCCAGGCACTGCACGATCAGCTGCCACAGTTCGTCGGGGATGCCGGGCAGCGGGGCCACCGTCTCGGTGACATGGCGGCGCAGGACCGCGCCGGGGTGGCCGCCGCCGAAGGGGGTGAAGCCTGCCAGCAGCTCGTACAGGACGGTGGCGAGGGCGTAGATGTCGACGGCGGCGCGGGGCGGCAGGCCCTCGACGATCTCCGGGGCCAGGTAGTCGGGGGTGCCGATGATCTTCGTCGCGCGGGTGCGGCGGGGCGAGTCGATGAGTTTCGCCACACCGAAGTCGGTCAGCAGGGCGGGGTGCGAGCCGCCGGGGCCCAGGGGGCCCTGCATGTCCAGCAGGACGTTCTCCGGTTTGACGTCCCGGTGCACGACGCCCGCCGCGTGCGCCGCCGCGAGCCCGTCCGCGATGTCCGCGACGATCGCGACCGCCGCCTCCGGGGCCAGCCGCCGGTCGCGGTCGAGGCGGGTGCGCAGGTCGGTGCCGCGGACCAGGTCCATGACGAGCGCGAGGTCGTTGCCGTCGACGACGAGGTCGCGTACGGAGACCACGTGCGGGTGCTCCAGGCCGAGCAGCGCCGTGCGCTCCTGGACGAAGCGTCCGACGAGCTCCTGGTCGGACGCGAGATCCTCGCGCAGCAGCTTGATGGCGACGGGCCCCTCGGGACCCTCGCCCAGCCACACCGTGCCGGCGCTGCCCCGCCCCAGGATCTGGTTGGCGGTGTACCGGCTGCCGATCTTCCGTGCCAAGACTGCTCCTACTGCCGCGTGTTGTCGCTAAAACTACGCGTCCGAAGAGCCAACCTTCACTGCCGAGGCGGAAATCACCCGCCAGGTGTCGACAAATAACCAAACTGGCCGACGCCGGTCAGTTGGTGCCCGAGCCTCCGCCGGAACCGCCGCCCAGGTCGCCGATCCACCCGGTCACGGTGCTGACCCAGTCGCTGAGCTGCTCCCAGTAGCCCTTGCCGGTGCCGATCCACTCCTGCAGCGGGCTCAGCTCCCAGACGAGCCAGCCCGCGACGAACAGGATGATGATCGTGAACAGACAGCCCTTGAGGCAGCCGAGGCCGGGGATCCGCATCGGGTTGGCGCTGCGCTGACGCGGCTCGCGCTGCGGACGCTGCGGCTCCGGCGCGGGCGGCGGGGCGTACCGCTGCGGCTGCTGCTGCGGCTGGCGCGGTGGGGCGTACGGCTGCGGCTGGTGCTGCTGCGGATGGCCGTAGCCCTGGGGCGGGCGGCCAGGCGGCGGGCCCTGCGGCGGGCGCTGCTGCTGGGGCTGCTGCTGCGGGCGGGCCACCTGGCGCTGGGGGCGGCGGCGCAGCGGGTCCTGGTTGGGGTCGAGGTACTGGACCTGCGTCTGTTCGTTGCGGTCCCGGGCCGCGCGCAGCTGGTTCTGCCAGGGGTGCGGGTCCTCGGGGCCGGGGCCGCCGCCGGGCTGGCCCTGGGGCATCGGCGGCATGACGGCCGTCGGATCGGCCGCGCCGGGGCCGCCGGTGTGCGGCAGTACGGCCGTGGGGTCGGCCGCGCCGGGGGCGCCGGTGTGCGGCATGACGTTGGTCGCGGCGTTCGGGTCGAACGAGCCCGCGCCGTGCGGCAGCACCTGGGTCGGGTCGGCCGAGCCGGGCACGGTGGCCGGGGCCGGGTCCGGGGCGAGCAGCGCGCCGACGCCCTCTGCGGCGGCGATCTGCGCGGAGTTCGAGTGGACGCCGATGCCCTCGGCGACGACGCGCAGTCCGCGGGCGAGGTTCTCGGCGCTGGGCCGGTCGTCGGGGTTCTTGCGCAGACAGCGTTCTATGACGGTCCACAGCGGGTCGGGGACCGTGGACGGGCGGCGCGGCTCGGCGCTGAGGTGCTGGTGGAGAACCTCCAGGGCGGAGCCGCCGCCGAACGGGGGACGCCCGGTGACCAGCTCGTACAGCAGGATCCCGGCGCCGTAGATGTCGACGGCGGACGTCTGCGGGCGGCCCTCGGCGGACTCGGGCGCGACGTACGCGGGCGTGCCGACGAACTCATGGGTGCGGGTCAGGCCCGGGGAGTCGGCGAGGCGGGCGATGCCGAAGTCGGTCAGCAGGGGGTGCATCTGGCCGCCGTTCTGCTGGAGCAGGACGTTGGCGGGCTTCAGGTCGCGATGGACGACGCCGTCGGCGTGGCTCGCGGCCAGCGCGTCGGCGATCTGCGCGGTGAGCAGGGCTGCGGCGACGGGGGTGAAGGGGCCGTTCTCGCGCAGGTAGCGGTGCAGGTCGGGGCCCTCGACGAGGTCCATGACCAGGGCCAGCAGCTCGCCCTCGACGACCAGGTCACGGACCCGGACGATATTCGGGTGGGTCAGCCGCAGCAGGACGGACCGCTCGCGCAGGAAGCGCATGACGATGTCCGCGTCGCTGGCGAGCTCCTCCTTGAGGACCTTGATCGCGACGGTCTCGCCGGGCTGCCCCGGCACGGCCGCCTCGGCACCGGCGGTCTCCCGCTGGCGGGCCCGCCACACGGTCCCCGTGGCGCCACGACCCAGCGGCTCCTCGAGGAAGTACTTGCTGCCTACCGGCCGCACGTCGCGCTCCCTGCTGCTTGTCTACGTTCCGACCCACTGTAGTGCCGTGTCACCGGGCACCGGCCTGTCGCCGTTCTGTGCGTCTTACGTACGGCTTCCCGTACATGTTCGAAGGAAAGACGCTCGGCTCTGTCTCGTGGTTGCCGCAAGCGGACGTGAGCGATCTCAAGTGATCGCCGACAGGGCACTTGTCCGGCACTTTTGCGGGCAGAGCCGACCAATCAAGATCACTTGCCTTCGGGCGGGGGGCGCGTTGTCAGTGGCAGGTGCGAGGATGCGGGGAGTACTGGCCGAAGTGCTCGTGCGGGGTGGGGAGATCCATCAGACGGGCCCTGGTCCGCGCCCGCGCAGAAGGGACCGCTGACGCCGATGCAGATCCGGCTGACCGTCGTAGACCCGCTGGCTCCGCCTGCCCCGGCGCGTGGCCGCGCCGCGAGCTGCGACGTGCTGGTCACGGCGCCCGCGGGCACAGCCCTGGCCGTGGTGGCGTCGGCGCTCGCCTCCGCGGTGTCCGGCACCGACGGCCCCGTCGCGCTGTACGCGGGCGTGGAGCGCCTCGACGACCGGCGCAGCACCCTCGGCGAGCCCCCGCTGATAGACGGCGCGGTGCTGTCCCTCGGCGCACCTGCGGCACCGGAGCCCCACCCCGAGCTGGACGACGCCCCGACCCAGCTCCATGTGGTGGCGGGCCCGGACGCGGGCGGGGTGCATCTCCTGCACGGCGGCGAGATCCGCATCGGCCGCTCCGCCGACGCCGATGTGCCGCTCGACGACCCGGACGTGTCCCGGCTGCACTGCGCGGTCACGGTCGCCGCGGACGGCCGTGTCTCGGTCGCCGACCTCGGCTCCACCAACGGCACCACGCTGGACGGCACCCGCCTCACCACCCGCGCGGTGCGCTTCACGCCGGGCGCGCTGCTGCGGATCGGCGAGTCGGCCCTGCGGCTGACTCCGGCCGGGGGTCCGGGGGCGCGGGTGCGGACGGAGCCGGACGGGGAGGGGTATGTACGCGTCCCCGCCGGAAGCGACGCCGACCTCCCCGCGGCGGTGCCGCACGCACGCGTGGCGGACGGCGGCGACGACACCGCTCCGCGCTCGGAACACGGTCCGGTCGAGCCGCCCATCGTGCCGGTCCAGGGCGGGGCGCCGCGGATCGAAGACCACGGCGGCTCTCGGACATCACCCGCCGTACCGCGCGGAGGCGACACCCACGGCGCGGGCCTGGGAGTGGGAGCGCTCGGCCACACGGACACCACGGACGCCGGGACCGGCGGCAACCGCAAGGGCACCCCGCTGCGCGGCACCGACGTGCCGCAGGGCTTGCGCAGGCGCGGCGGGCTCACGGCGTGGGCACGACGACTGACCGGCGGACGCGCGGAGCAGGGGACGGGCCGGCCCGATGCCTACGACGACGACCTGCCCCCCACTTCCGCCGAGCGCCTTCCGGTGGCGGGCGGCCCCCGCCTGCCGGAGATCTGGCCGGACCCGGCCTCCCTGCTGCTGACCGCCCTGGGCCCCGGCCCCCGGCTGTGGGAGCGCGCCCTCAGCCACGCCGAGGCACTCACGGTACGACTGGGCACCGCCGACCGCGCGGCGCCCGACGGCTCCGGGCTGCTGCCCGCCGTACCGGTGACCGCCGACCTGCGCGAGGTCGGCGCGCTGGGCCTCGCCGGCCCGCGTGAGCGGCTCGCCGGACTGGCCCGCGCGGTCCTCGCCCAACTCGCCGCGCTGCACTCCCCCGAGTCCCTGGAAGTGGTCCTCCTCAGCGCCGACCGCACCCGCCCCCTGGAGGAACGCACCGCCGAGTGGTCCTGGCTGGGCTGGCTCCCCCACGTCCGCCCCGGGCACGGCCAGGACTGCCGCCTCCTGCTCGCCTACGACCGCGAACAGGCGACGGCCCGCACGGAGGAACTGCTCCGCCGCCTGGACGACATGGCGGCGGAGCCGGGGGCGGAGGGTCGGGCTGCGGCTTTGGCTGGAGGGGGTGGTCGGGGGACGGCGGCCGCTGGGTCGGGCGGTGAGCCTCCGGCTCAACGTGCGGTACGGCGGCCCTCCTGGGCGCGGGACGACGTACCGGGTGACGGGGCGGACGGGTTCGCGGGGCCGTACACCGTGGTCGTCGTGGACGGCGATCCCGGGGGCGCCGATCTGCGGGACGCCGTGGCGCGGCTGGCACTGGAGGGGCCCCGGGCCGGGATACACGTCGTATGCCTCGCCGAGACGGCCGCGGCGTCGCCCGCGTCGCCGGTGACGGACACGTACGAGGCGGCGTGCACGGTGTCGCCGACGTTCCGGGAGTGCGGTGCGGTCGCGCTGCTGAGCGGCGATGTGGCCACGGCGCTGCGGCTGTTGCGAGTCGCGCGCGGCGGGGTCATCGCCGAGCAGGGCGGGATGAGCGAGGAGCCGGTGGATGACGGCACGGTCGGGGGCCAGGAGCGTTACACCGCCCCCACCACCCACGACCCCGCCGCACCCAGCACCGGAGCCCAAGCCCTCGAAGGCCACGGCCCCATAGGCCACGGCACCGTCGCCGCCGTGGACGCCGTGTCGTTGGCCTGGGCGGAGCGGTTCGCACGGGCGCTCGCTCCGTTGCGGACCGAGGGTGGGGTCGGGGGGCGGCAGGCCCGGGTGTCCGTGCCGTTGCCGCAGGTGGCGCGGCTGTTGGACGAGTTGGGGCTGGCGCGGGCCACACCGGCGTCGCTGATGGCGCGGTGGGCCGACGCGGGCGATGACGCGAAGGCGCTCGGCGGGCGGGCGTGCGCCGTGCTCGGGGCCGGGCCGCGTGGCCCGGTCTGCGCGGATCTCGGCGCTGACGGCCCGCATCTGCTGATCGAGGGACCGCCTGGCAGCGGCCGTACGGAGTTGCTGAGGGCCGTCGTGGCGTCGCTCGCAGCGGCCGAGCGGCCGGACCGGCTGGGCGTCGTCCTGGTCGACGGCCGGGACGGCGTCGGCGCGCACGGCGACGGGCTGCGGGCGTGCACCGACATACCGCATGTCACCACCCACCTCACCGCCAACGACCCGGTCCGCATGCGGGAGTTCGCCCAGTCGCTCAGCGCCGAGCTGAAGCGGCGGGCCGAGCTGCTCGGGCGGTCCGACTTCACCGAGTGGCACACCGGGCGCGCGCTGTCGGGCCGGATGGTCGCGCAGCGCGCCGCCACCGCGGGGGCGAGCGAGGCGAACGGGGATCTGGACACACCGTCCAGTTCCACGCTGCGGCTGCGGCCGGGCGCGGGCCGGCGACAGGCCGAGGCCGTGCCGCCGCTGCCCCGGCTGGTCGTGGTCGTGGACGACCTGGACGCCCTGGTCTCCCCCGCCCTGGGCTCGCTGGGCCGGCCCGCGGCGGGCTCGGTGATAAGGGCGCTGGAGGCCGTGGCGCGCGAGGGCGAGCGGCTCGGCGTACACCTGGTGGCCGCCGCGGCCGTCGGGGGCCGTACGGCGGAGTCGGAGCCGGCGCGGCGGGCGACGCTGCGGGTGACGCTGGACGCGGTGACGGCCGGGCCGGACGAACCGGCGCCGGGGCGCGGCCGGTTGACCTGGGCGGACGGCCGGGCGGTGCCGTTCCAGGGCGGCCGGGTCACCGGACGTATCCCGCGGACGGCGACCCTGCGGCCGACGGTCGTGCCGTTGGAGTGGCACCGGATGGGCGACCCCCCGGCCCGCCGCCAGGTACGGGAGTTGGGCAACGGGCCGACGGACCTGGCCCTGCTGGCCAGCGCGGTGGAGCGGGCGGCACGGGAGGTCTCGGCGACCGAGGTCCCGTCACTCCTGTAACTCGACCGACACGGCGTCACTTCCATCGCACCGGTCGGCGCAATCCAGCCCGCCCGGCGTTTGAGGACGAGGCCGTTCAGGCCGATAGCGGGGGTCTGGGGGCAGCCGCCCCCAGCAACGTTCACAACAGGGCTGGGCACCTGGTCACGACGCGGTCACGATCTCCCGGTTGACAGCGGACGCGCCCTTGCCGACCCCAAACGCAGGGCGTAGACCAGATCGCACGGGACAGCGCTCGAACGTTCGACGAGGCACGAAGAACGGGGCAGTGATGCGCAGCACGAGCAGCAAGAACCGGACGAGCAGGGCCGCGCGGACCGCGGCAGCCGTATTCGCGGGCGCCCTCGCCCTCTCCCTCACCGCCTGCGGTGGCGGCGACGACAACGGCGATGGAAATGAGCAGGGTGGTTCCGGCGACGAGACCGCCGCCACCGTCACTCTCCCCAAGCTGGACGGCGAATCCCTGGAGGTCGCCGCCGTATGGACCGGTGCCGAGCAGGCGAACTTCAAGAAGGTCCTCGCGGAGTTCGAGAAGCGCACCGGCGCAAAGGTCACCTTCGTGCCCGCGCAGGACCCGATCATCAACTTCCTCGGCTCGAAGGTCGCGGGCGGCCAGCCGCCGGACATCGCGATGCTTCCGCAGCCCGGCGCCATCAAGCAGGCCGTCGAGAAGAAGTGGGCCAAGCCGCTGGGCGCCGACGCGATCAAGGAGCTCCAGGAGAACTACTCGCAGGGCTGGCAGAACATCGGCAAGGTCGACAACAAGCAGTACGGCGTCTACTACAAGGCCGCCAACAAGTCGCTGATCTGGTACAACACCCAGGTCTTCGAGAACGCGGGCGCCAAGGAGCCCAAGACCTGGGACGAGCTCCTCACCACCGCCCAGACCGTCTACGACTCCGGCGTCACACCGTTCTCGGTGGGCGGTGCCGAGGGCTGGACCCTCACCGACTGGTTCGAGAACATCTATCTCTCCCAGGCGGGTCCCGAGAAATACGACCAACTCGCGCAGCATGAGATCAAGTGGACCGACCCCTCCGTCAAGGACGCGCTCACCACGCTCGCCCAGGTGTGGGGCAAGAAGGACTATGTGGCGGGCGGCGCGACCGGCGCGCTGCAGACCGACTTCCCGGCCTCCGTCACCCAGACCTTCACCGGCGGCGACCAGCCGAAGGCGGCCATGGTCTACGAGGGCGACTTCGCACAGGTCAACATCACGCAGGCGAAGGCCGAGGTGGGCACGGACGCGAAGGTGTTCCCGTTCCCGACCGTCGGTGACACCGCGCCCGTCGTCTCCGGCGGCGACGCGGCCGTCATCCTCCAGGACTCCAAGGCGGCGCAGGCCCTGGCCACCTGGCTCGCCTCCCCGGACGCGGCGACGATCCAGGCGAAGCTCGGCGGCTATCTCTCGCCGAACAAGAACGTCGACAACTCGGCCTATCCGAACGCGGTGCAGCAGAAGATCGCCAAGGCGCTCATCGACTCCGGCGACGACTTCCGCTTCGACATGTCCGACCAGGCCCCGCAGGCGTTCGGCGGCACCCCCGGCAAGGGCGAGTGGAAGGCACTGCAGGACTTCCTGAAGAACCCGTCCGACATCGCGGGCACCCAGCGGACGCTGGAGGCCGACGCGGCCGCGGCGTACGGAAACTGACGCCATGGCGTCCGCGGAAGCGGCAGGGGGCACCGCGCCCCCTGCCGCACCCAAGTCGCGCAAGAGCGTCACCGGCACCCGCAGGACCGTCGCGGCGTTGTTCCTCCTCCCCGCGCTCGTCCTGCTCGGCGCGCTCGTCGTCTACCCGATCGGGTATTCACTGATCCGCAGCTTCTACGACCAGTCCGGCGACGGCTTCGCCGGATTCGACAACTACGAGGCCCTCTTCACGGATGACGGGATCCGCACCGCCCTGAAGAACAACGTCATCTGGGTGGTGTTCGCCCCGACCGTCGCCACCGCGCTCGGTCTGATCTTCGCGGTGCTGACCGAACGGGTCCGCTGGGGCACGGCGTTCAAGCTGGTCGTCTTCATGCCGATGGCGATCTCGATGCTGGCGGCGGGCATCATCTTCCGGCTGGTGTACGACCAGGACCCGGACAAGGGCTTCGCGAACGCGGTGTGGGTGGGTGTGCACGACACCTTCGCGCAGGCGTCGGCGTTCCCGAAGGCCCACCCGGGCCGTGAGTCGCCACTGGAGGCGGCGCCGGGCGGCGGTTTCATCACCAAGGCCACGGTCAGCGCCGGCACCCCGGTCACCCTGCCCCTGGTGGGCGTCGCCCCCGACCAGATGCCGGACGACGCGGGCAAGGCCGTACAGGCGAAGGCCGAGCCGGGGAAGATCACCGGCACCACCTGGCAGGACTTCACGCGCGGCAAGGGCGTCGGCACGCTCGGCGGCGTCGACGCGGCCGAGCTGGGCTATGCCGGGATGAAGATCGAGGCGGTCAAGGACGGCAAGGTCGTGGCCTCGACGAACGCGGCCGACGACGGCACCTTCACACTGCCGGCGGCGGCCGAGGGGGCGCAACTGAAGCTCCCCGCCGACAACTTCAAGGAGCCGTACAACGGGCTCGACTGGCTCGGCCCGTCGCTCGTCACGCCGTCCATCATCGGGTCGTACATCTGGATGTGGGCCGGTTTCGCGATGGTGCTGATCGCTGCGGGACTCGCGGGCATCCCGCGTGATCTGCTGGAGGCGGCGCGGGTGGACGGCGCCAATGAGTGGCAGGTGTTCAGAAGGGTCACGGTGCCCCTGCTCGCGCCTGTCCTCGCGGTCGTCACCGTCACCCTGATGATCAATGTGCTGAAGATCTTCGACCTGGTCTTCATCATCGCCCCGGGCTCCTCCCAGGACGACGCCAACGTCCTCGCCCTTGAGCTGTACCGCAAGGGCTTCTCCGAGGACCAGCCGGGCATCGCGAGCGCGATCTCGGTGTTCCTGCTGCTGCTGGTGATCCCGGTGATGTGGTTCAACATCCGTAGGCTGCGACGGGAGGTGCGGCGATGACCAAGGAGTCCCTCGGCTCCCGGCTGGCCTCCTTCGTCAGCGGTGGTCTGGTGCGGGTGTTCCTGATCGTCGTCGGGCTGTTCTGGCTGGTCCCGACGATCGGGCTGCTGCTGTCCTCGCTGCGACCGCCGGAGGAGATGACGGCGAGCGGCTGGTGGGAGGTCTTCAGCAAGCCGTCCCAACTCACCTTCGAGAGCTACGACAAGCTGCTCGGCAACAGCGACATCACCGACTCGATCCTCAACACCGTGCTGATCACGGTCCCGGCGACGGTCCTCGTCGTCATCATCGGCTCGCTCGCAGGATACGCGTTCGCGTGGATGGAGTTCCCGGGCCGCGACTGGTGGTTCCTGGGCGTGGTCGGTCTGCTGGTGGTGCCGGTGCAGGTGGCGCTGATCCCGATCGCCGAACTCTTCGGCAACATCGGCATCTTCGGCTCCCTGACCGGCGTGATCCTCTTCCACGTCGGCTTTGGGCTGCCGTTCGCGGTGTTCCTGCTGCGGAACTTCTTCGCCGAGATCCCGAGGGAACTGCTGGAGGCGGCGCGGCTGGACGGCGCGGGTGAACTGCGGCTGTTCTTCCGTGTCGTGATGCCGCTGGGCGGTCCGGCGATCGCCGCGCTCGGCATCTTCCAGTTCCTGTGGGTGTGGAACGACATGCTGGTCGCGCTGATCTTCACGGACGCCGACAGCCAGCCGATCACGGTCGCGTTGCAGACCCAGGTACGGCAGTTCGGCAACAACGTCGACATCCTGGCGCCCGGCGCGTTCATCTCGATGGTGATCCCGCTGGTCGTGTTCTTCGCGTTCCAGCGGCAGTTCGTGTCCGGCGTGATGGCGGGCGCGGTCAAGTAGGGGCGGATACAGCACCTTTGACCAGGGGCGGGCCGGTCACCGGCCCGTCCTCCGGCGTTCACCGGACCGTCCCCCGTATGCCGTAGGACCCGTAACCAAGTCACTCCATCGGCCGTTCCCGGGCCGAACGCCCGCACCGATCGATGGATGTCCCTTGCCCAGGTTCAGTGTCATTGTCCCCGTGTTCAAGGTGCAGGCGTACCTGCACGAGTGCCTGGAATCGGTGCTCACACAGTCGTATCCCGATCTGGAACTGATCGCCGTCGACGACTGCTCGCCGGACGCGTGCGGGGCGATCATCGAGGAGTTCGCGGCCCGTGACCCGCGCGTGCGCCCGGTGCGCCTGACCGAGAACCAGGGCCTGGGGCCGGCCCGCAACGCGGGCATGGCACACGCCACCGGCGACTACCTGATCTTCCTCGACAGCGACGACACCCTCACCCCGGATACCCTGCACGCGATCGCCGACCGGCTGAAGGAGACCGGCGAGCCGGACGTCCTGGTCTACGACTACGCGCGCGCCCACTGGACCGGCGAGACGGTCCGCAACCAGGCGGCCGCCCGGCTCAGGGAGGACGGCCCGGCGCCGTTCCGCCTCACGGACCGGCCGGAGCTGATGCGGCTGCTGATGGTGGCCTGGAACAAGGCGTACCGGCGGGAGTTCGTCGAGGAGGAGGGCTTCGTCTTCCCGGCCGGGTACTACGAGGACACGCCCTGGACGTATCCGATCCTGATGACGGCGGAGTCGATCGCGACCCTGGACCGGGTGTGCGTGCACTACCGGCAGCGGCGCCGGGGCGGCATCCTCGGCACGGTCAGCCCGCGGCACTTCGACATCTTCGAGCAGTACGACCGTGTCTTCGCGTACGTCGACCATCGCCCCGAACTCGCCCGCTGGCGCCCGTTGTTGTTCAGTCGGATGGTCGACCATCTGATCGTGGTGTTCGCGCGCCGCGACCGCCTCCCGCGCCGCAGCCGCACCGCGTTCCTGCGCCGGGCCCGCGCGCAGTACCGCCGCCACCACGCCCCCGGCGTCCGTGTCCCGCTGCGCACCCGCCTCCACTACACGCTGGTCCGCCTCGGCCTGCACCGCACCTACCGCGCCCTGCGGCTCACGGCGGCCCTGCTCCGCCGTACCGCCAAGCTCACCGGCCGTCTGCGCAGGACCGTCCGTGCCGCCGCGCTGCGCCTGCACTACCGCGTCCAGCGCTGTCTGCCTGTACGTGCCGACCGGGCCGTCTTCGCCGCGCACGGCGTCCGCGGCAAGGGCTGTGCGCCGGGCGCCCTGGAGCAGGCGTTCCGCACGCATGCCGGTCACATCCGCACGGCCTGGATCACCGACGCCGAAGTCCCCGACGGCACCCGCCGTGTGCGCCCCGGCACCGCCGCCTACTGGACGGCCCTCGCCCGCTCCAAGTACCTCGTGCACAACGCCGGGCTCGACCGCCGTCTGGTCAAGCGGCGCGGCCAGGTCGTCGTCCAGACCCGGCAGGGCACCCCGCTCAAGCACATGGGCCTCGACCTGCGTGAACGCCCCGCGGCCGCGCAGGACATCGATGTGGACGACGTCGACCGGTGGGACTACGTCCTGTCCGCGAACCGGCACTCCACCCTGACCTGGGAGCGCGTGTACCCGGGCGCGTACACGACCCTGGAGTACGGCAGCCCGCGCAACGACGTCTTCCAGCAGGCCACTTCGGCTGACGTGACCCGGATCCGCGAGCAGCTCGGTATCCCCGAGGGCGCGGTCGTGATCCTTTACGCCCCCACCCACCGCGACTACCGCCGCACCCAGCGCGCCCCGCTCGACCCGCACCGCGTGGGGAGCCGCCTGGGCCCGGGCCACATCATCCTGACCCGCGCCCACCCCCGCCACGGCGGCCCGCTGGCCCAGAGCGGCGGCAGGGTGATCGACGTCTCCCACCACCCGAGCGTCGAGTCGCTGTGCCTGGCCTCGGACGTCCTGGTCACCGACTTCTCGTCGATCATGTTCGACTTCGCCAATCTGAACCGGCCGATCGTGATCCACGCCGATGACTGGGAGGCGTACGAGGCGGCCCGGGGTACGTACTTCGACCTGCGGTCCTTTCCGCCGGGTGCGGTGTCGCGCGGGGAGGACGAGCTGGTCGACATCTTCGCGACGGGGCATTGGCGGGGGTCGCGTTCGGCGCAGCGGCGGGCGGCCTTTCGGGAGCGGTTCTGCGCGTACGACGACGGGCGGGCGGCGGAGCGGGTGGTGCGGCGGGTGGTGTTCGGCGATGTGGGCGTGCCGTCGGTCGTGCCGCTCGACAAACGCCACCCCGTTCCGTCACCGGGCGGCGCGGAAGAGCGTTGACAGTACCCCGCATCCGTTGACGGCGTTCCGAGCACAGAAAGACGCAGTATGCCCCGCTTCAGCATCATCGTTCCCTCCCATGGGGTCGCCGGCCGGCTGTCCCGAGCGCTGGACTCGGTCCTCGCCCAGTCCTTCGGCGACTTCGAGCTGATCCCGGTCTGTGATGGGCCCCGGTCACCGGCGGCCGATGTCGCCGGCCGGTACGCCGAGCGGGACTTCCGGGTGGTGCCGGTGCACTCGCCGCCGGCGGACGGGGTGGCGGGGGCGCGCAACGCCGGGCTGCGGGCGGCGCTCGGGGAGCGGGTGCTGTTCCTGGACGGCGACGACATGCTGGTGCCGGGCGCCCTGGCGGCGCTGGACGCACGGCTGGGCGAGACCGGTGACGTGGACGTGCTGTACTTCGAGCACGAGCGGACGCCGTGGTGGGTGGGCGAGCCGACCAATCCGGCCGCGATCGTGCTCGCGGGCACGCCGGACGGGGTGTTCTTCCCCGAGCAGGCACCGGACCTCACCGGGGTCCGGCTCCCGGCCTGGAGCGCGGCCTACCGCCGCACCTTCCTCACCGAGCACCGGCTCACCTTCCCCGCCGGCCACTTCACCGACGTCGGCTTCGGCGCGGCGGTCGCGCTGAGCACGGAGCGGGTGGCGGTGCTGCGGCAGGTCGTCGTACGGCATCTGCTGCGGCGGCAGGGCGACCGGCTGGGGCTGCCCGGTGAGCATCACTTCGAGCTGCTCGACCAGGTCGAGCGGGTGCTGGAGCGGGCCACCGGGCAGGGGCTGTCCCAGGAGCGGTTCGCGGCGCTGTTCGAGCAGCTCTTCGCCGCCGTACTGAAGACGGCCGCCCATCCACGGCGGCTGCCGCGCCGGCGCCGGGCCTTCTTCCGCCGGGCGAGCGGGCTGTACCGGCGGTACCGGCCGGCCGGGTTCCGGGTGCCGGGCGGCAGCCCGGGGGTGCAGCACCGGCTGCTGGCGGGCGGGGCGTACGCGGCGTTCCGGGCGCTGCGCGGCGTCAACCAGGCGGCGGCAAGGGCGGCTTCGGGTGTGCCGCGTCCGCGCGGGCTGCGCACCCGGCTGCGGTACCGGCTTCAGCTGCGGCGCCGCCTGGATCCGAACCTCGCCGTGTACTGCGCGTACTGGGGCCGCGGCTATGTCTGCAACCCGGCCGCGATCCACGCCAAGGCCCGCGAACTCGCCCCGCACATCCGCTCGGTGTTCCTGGTCGAGGCGGACCAGGAACACACCGTGCCGAAGGACGTGGAGTACGCGGTGATCGGCAGCCGGGAGTACTGGGATGTGCTCGCCCGCGCCAAGTACCTGATCAACAACGCCAATTTCGCCGACGCCGTGGTCAAGCGCGAGGGAAGCGTCCATCTGTCGACCCAGCACGGCACTCCGCTGAAGAAGATGGGCGCCGATCAGGCGACGTACCCCGTGGTGGCCGCCGCGACCGGCAGCTTCGCCAGACTGCTGGCCCGCGTGGACCGCTGGGACTACAACCTCACCTCCAACCGGCACTCCACCGAGATGTGGGAGAGCGCCTTCCCCGCGGCGCACGAGACCCTCGAATACGGCTATCCGCGCAACGACGTCTACTGCACGGCGACCGCGGCCGACGTCACCCGTGTGCGTCATGAACTCGGCATCCCCGAGGGCAAGAAGGCCCTGCTGTACGCGCCCACGCACCGCGACCACGCCACCGGCTTCGAACCGGGCCTCGATCTGCGGGCGCTGTGCGAGGACATCGGCGACGAGTACGTCGTGCTGCTGCGGGCCCACTATTTCTACGACGAGGGCTCACGGCGCGGCTCCGGCCGGATCATCGACGTCACCGGGCACCGCTCCTCGGAGGATGTGTGCCTGGCCGCGGACGCGCTGATCACCGACTACTCGTCGATCATGTTCGACTACGCCAATCTGGACCGGCCGATCGTCGTGTACGCCGACGACTGGGACGTGTACCGGGAGCTGCGGGGCGTCTACTTCGACCTGATGGAGGCCCCGCCGGGGCGGGTGGCGCGGACGCCGGGCGAGCTGGCGGGCGTCTTCCGTGACGGCTCGTACGCGGACGAGGAGGCGCGGGCGCTGCGGGGTGCCTTCCGGGAGCGGTTCTGCCAGTTCGACGACGGGCGGGCCGCCGAGCGCGTCGTGCGCCGGGTGCTGCTGGGCGAGCCGCCCGAGCGGATTCCGCCGGTGATCCCGCTCGCCGAGCGCATCCCCGCCCCCGCCGCGACGACCCTCGTGAGGAACTGACGTGCCCCGCTTCAGCATCATCGTCCCCGTCTTCAAGGTGCAGGGCTTCCTGCGGGAGTGCCTGGACTCGGTGCTCGGGCAGTCGTACACCGACTTCGAGGTGATCGCCGTCGACGACCGCTCCCCCGACGGCTGCCCGGCCATCCTGGACGGCTATGCCGAGCGCGACGCACGCGTGCGGGTGCTGCACCTGCCGGAGAACGTCGGTCTGGGCCGGGCCCGCAACGCCGGTCTGGAGGAGGCGAGCGGCGACTACGTCCTGTTCCTCGACAGCGACGACCACTACACACCGGGCCTGCTGGAGGCGGTGGCCGCCCGGCTGGCGGCGACGGACGACCCCGACATCCTGGTCTTCGACCATGTGCGCACCCATTGGTGGGGGCGGGGCGGCCGCAGTACGGCGGCGGAGCTCCTGACGGCGGCCGGCACCTTCGACGTCCGTCGGAGCCCCGAGTATCTGCAGCTGTTCCTGGTCGCCTGGAACAAGGCGTACCGGCGGGACTTCTTCCTGAAGCACGAGCTGCGCTACGCGCCGGGCCTGTACGAGGACGCGCCCGTCACCTACCGGGCGATGGTGCTGGCCGACCGGATCGCATGCCTGGAGCGGATCGGGGTCGAGTACCGGCAGCGCAGACAGGGCGCGATCACGAAGACACCGGGGCGGCGGCACTTCGACATCTTTCCGCAGTACGAGGGGCTGTTCACGTTCCTCGAAGGGCGCCCCGACCTGGAGTGGGCGCGCCCGCTGCTGTTCGAACGGGCCCTGGACCACATGCTGTTCGTGCTGGCCCGCGAGGACCGGGTGACGCCCGCAGACCGACCGGACTTCTACCGCGAGATCCGTTCCTTCCACACCCGGTACCTCCCCGAGGGCTTCACCCCGCCGGACGGGTGGCGCGGCAAGGAGATGCGGCTGCTGGCGACGGCGCCCTACGCGTCGTACGCCCTGGCGCGCGGGCTGCGTGAGGTGCGCCGGGTGGCGGGGGGCGGAAAGAGGCGGGTCACGCGGGTGGTGTCGCAGCGGGCCCAACGGGCTTGGTACGGAGCCCAGTCCAGACTTCCGCTCGATCCGCAGCTGGCCGTGTACTCGGCGTTCTCGCATCGCGGGGTGCTGAGCGATCCGGCGGCGATCCACGCCAAGGCCCGTGAGATCGCCCCGCAGCTCAAGGGCGTGTGGGTGGTCGGCGAGGAGGAGGTGGACTCGCTGCCGCCCGGGATCGACTTCGTGACGCCCGGCTCGCGGCGCTATCACGAGGTCATGGCGCGGGCCACGTACTGGGTGAACAACGTCAACTGGCCCGGCACCCTGGCCAAGCGCCCCGGCAGCGTCCATATCCAGACCCATCAGGGCACCCCGCTGAAGTACATGGCGGCCGACCTGCTGACCAAGCCCGGTGCCCGGCACGGCGTCGATGTGCCGAAGATGCTGTGGCGGGCGGACCGCTGGGACCACAGCCTGGTGGCCAACCGGCATTCGGAGCTGGTGTGGGAGCGGGCGTACCCGTGCCATTTCGCGTCGGCGCGGACGGGCAGCCCGCGCAACGACGTGCTGGTCACCGCCGGTCCGGAGGCCACCGAGGCGGCCCGCGCCCGGCTCGGCGTGCCCGCCGGTCACACCGTCGTGCTGTACGCGCCGACCCGCCGCGAGTACCACCGGGGCGGCCATGTCGACCGGATCGACCTGGCGAGGTTCGCCCGGGACCTCGGCGACGGCCACACCCTCGTCGTACGGCTGCACCCGTCCCTGGCGAAGGGCACCGCACGCGGGCTGAACGGCCTGGCCGAGCTGCACCGGCGGGGCGTGCTGGTCGACGCGACGGACGAACCTCGGGTGGAGGATGTGCTGCTCGCCGCCGATGCCCTGGTCACCGATTACTCCGCCCTGATGTTCGACTACGCCAATCTGGACCGGCCGATCGTGATCCACGCCGATGACTGGGGGGCGTACACGGCGAGCCGGGGCGCCTATTTCGACATCACGGCCGACGCGCCGGGTCATGTGTCGCGCTCCTACCGGGAGTTGGCGTGGCTACTGACGTCCGGGACCTGGCAGGACGGGGAGTCGGCGCGGCTGCGGGCGGGTTTCCGGGAGCGGTTCTGCGAGTTCGACGACGGGCGGGCCGCCGAGCGGGTCGTGCGGACGCTGATGCTGGGTGAGCGGATGCCGGAGCCCAGCCGCCCGAGAAGCTCACTCGATGTGATGACGTAAGGCTGCGCCGTTGACCCGATGGGGAACATCGGGAACATACGGCAAATGCCCCGGACCAACGCGAACCCAGACGTAAGAACGGCGGTCGTAGGCACCCTCGCCCGGAGGGCGGTGCGCGGCGCGAGCGCCCTGCGCGGCGGTCGCGGCCCGCATCCGACGCCGTACCAGGTCTTCGGCTTCCTGTTCTTCCTGGTGATGCTGCTGGCGTACTGGGCGGTGCCGCTGTGCTGCGACGCGGGGCAGCACGCGGCGGTCGTGGAGCGGCTGCGGGCGGATCTGCTCCATCCGCGCCATCCGATGGCGGACCTGCCGGGCGCGGGCAGCCCGTACTACTCGCCGTACGCCGTCGCACAGGGCGCGTTCGCCCGGCTGACCGGGCTGGGCGGCTGGGAGGTGGTGCGGCTGGCCGGGGTGCTGAATCTGGCCGTGCTGCTGACGGGCATCGGCCGCTTCGTGCGGGCGCTGACCCCGAGGCCGTGGGCGCCGGTCCTGGCGCTGGCGGCGATGACGCTGCTGTGGGGGACCGAGCGGGCCTGGTGGAGCGGGTATCTCAGCCTGATGTCGATGACGGGGAACCTCGGCTACCCGTCGGCGTTCGCGATCGGGCTCACCTTCTGGGCCTGGGCGTGGACGGGGGCACGGGCCCGGGGGCAGCGGCTGGTGCGGTACGTCGGGCCCAGCGGGCTGCCGGGGTTCGCCGGGTATGCGGGGCTGGGCGCGCTGTACGGGCTGATCCTGCTGATCCATCCGATCACGGCGGCGGCCGCGGTGCTGGGGGCGGTGGCGTTCGTCGTGGGGTGGCAGCGGGGGTGGGGTGCGGCGGTGGTCGCGCGGTGGGGGGTGATGGCGGGCACGGCGGTGCTGCTCGCCTGGTCATGGCCGTACTTCGATGTGTTCGCGCTGGCCGGGGACCACAGCGTGGACTGGATGCACCGGCGGCTGTACGAGGATCTCCTCGGCCAGTTCTGGCTGGCGCTGCTCGGGCTGCCGGCGCTGTGGCGGCGCCGATCCCGGCGAGACCCTCTGGTGCTGCTCTTCACGCTCGACTGCCTGCTCATCGCCTACGGCTGGGTCAGCGGCCATTACACGTACGGCAGGATCCTCGGGCTCACGCTGGTGCCGCTCCAGTTCGCGCTGGCGGTGGAGCTGGCGGCGCCCCGGCCGTGGGACAGGGCCCGGCGGATGCTGGGCGGGGCCGCGGTGGCCGGGGCCTGTGCCGGGTTCCTGACCGTGCAGGGCGGGGCGGTGCTGCCGCGGGCGCTCGATCCCTTCGGGCTGGAACAGCCGTCGCGCTGGCCGTCGTACGCCTGGGTGGCGCGGCATGTCGGCAAGGGCGAGGTGGTGATCTCCGACGGGCACTACGCGCCCCGGTCCATCGCCGGGTACGGGCCGAACCTGGCCGCGCCGATCTGGCCCGACCCGTCCCTGGACGAACGGGAGCGGGAGCGCCGGCTCGCGGATGTCCGCGCCTACCTCTCCCCCGCCTCGACCCGGGCCGAGCGCACCACCGTCGCCCTGCGCTATCACGCGCGCTGGCTGCTGCTGACGCGGTGGAAGCGGGTGCCGGACGAGGCGGTGGTGGTGGCGTGGAGCCGGGAGACGGGGGAAGTGCTGGCGCGGATCGGCGGTACGGACGTGACTACTCGATGACGAGGTCGACGTCGATGTTGCCGCGGGTGGCGTTGGAGTAGGGGCAGACCTGGTGGGCCTGCTCGACCAGCTTGCGGCCGGTCTCCTGGTCCACGGTGTCGGGCAGCTCCACGCGCAGCGTGACCTTCAGGCCGAAGCCCTCGCCCTGCTTGCCTATGCCGACCTCGGCGGTGACGGCGGCGTCGGTGACGTCGACCTTGGCCTGGCGGCCGACGAGCCCGAGGGCGCTGCCGAAGCAGGCGGCGTACCCGGCGGCGAACAGCTGCTCCGGGTTCGTGCCCTCCCCGTTGCCGCCCAGCTCCACCGGCGGGGCCAGCTTGAGGTCGATCCTGCCGTCGTTGGAGACGGCGCGACCGTCACGGCCGTGGGTGGCGGTGGCGACAGCGGTGTAGAGCGCGTCCATGGGAACCATCCCTCTCGAATCATGGTCCGGCGGCTCTGTTGGCGGCCTCCGGACGACCACAAGTAGAGCACACAATTCAATTGCACACAACTAAATGATGGACACGAGTTACCCTGGAACCATGACGACCACGCCCACGGCCGACTGGCTCCGCCTCGACCAGCAGATCTGCTTCTCCCTGAACGCCGCCTCCCGTGCCTTCGGCGGCGTCTACCGCGTGGTCCTGAAGGACCTGGGGCTCACCTATCCGCAGTACCTGGTGATGCTGGTGCTGTGGGAACACGGCGACCTGCCCGTGAAGAAGCTCGGCGAACATCTGCGCCTCGACTCCGGCACGCTGTCCCCGCTGCTCAAGCGGCTGGAGGCGGCCGGTCTGGTGCGCCGGGAGCGCAGCACCCGCGACGAGCGCTCGGTGGAGGTACGGCTCACCGACGAGGGCACCGCGCTGCGCGAGCGCGCCCTCCAGGTGCCGCGCCGCATCGCCACGGCGACGGGCTTCGACGTCGACGAGATCCGCGAGCTGCGGGCACGCCTGGACCAGCTCACCCTGGCTCTGGACGCCGCGGCACTGGAGGAGTCGTAGAGGCAGGAGGCGGGACCGGGGCGGCCGCGCGGCGGACGTAGAGCCGTAGCGGGCCCTCGGGCTGCTGGGAGGGCAGCGGCCTGAACTCCTCGCCGACGACGTCGACCTTGAGACGCTCGGTGGGGTTGCGCGGATACCAGGGCGAGTCCAACGCGTACGGCTCGGCGACGACCCACAGCCGGTCGACCGAGTCAGCCTGCGCCGCAGTTCCGCGGCCCCGACCTCACGGCCGTACAACGTCCCCGAACCGGGCCCGAGCTGCCCCAGCGCGATGTCCCACGCCCGCCGGAACCCCTCCGGATACGCCCGCCCGATGGACGGCAGGTAGAGCACCGGGTCACCGGGGCGCAGATGCCGGGCGGCGAAGGCGGAGGTGGCGGCGAGGTTGTCGGGGCGGCGGGTCGGGGAGCGGTCCTGGCGGTGGAGGGGGAGGTGGTGGAGGAAGGCGAGGGCCAGGGCGAGCGGGATCAGAGGAGACAGGGAGGGCCGCAGGCCGGCCACCCTGTCCGCGCCCGCCGCCGCGAGCAGCGGTGCCCCCGCGAGGGCGTACATCACATACCGGTCGTCATACATGGGCCGCATCTGCGACACGGCGATGAGGAGCCCCGGCGGCACCGCCATCAGCGGCAGGGCGACCGACGCGAGCGGACGCGCCCCCAGCCCCAGCCAGATCTCCGGCACCGACCGCCTCGCGACCTGGAACGTCACCCCCTCGTCCCGCCATATGCCGTCCCGGTCGAGCCCCCACAGCCCGAGCCCGAGCATGACGGCGACTGGCACGCACACGGCGACGACGCCGCGCCTCGTCCACTCCCGGTCCCCGTTCACCACAGGTACGATTTTGTGCTATTAGCCGATGAATACTGCTTATTGACGGCGTACCGCCCCCGAATTGTCTGCGCCACCTGCTTCACTTGTCACCGATGCCGACCACGGGCTCACAGACGAGGGGGACGGCCGCACATGACCTGGCTGATCACCGGCGGCGCCGGCTACATCGGAGCGCATGTCGTACGGGCGATGACCGAGGCGGGTGAGCGGGCCGTGGTCTACGACGACCTGTCCACCGGCATCGCCGAGCGCGTGCCCGACGGCGTTCCGCTGGTCGTGGGCTCGACCCTGGACGGCGAGCGCGTCGCCCGCGCCCTCGCGGACCACGAGGTGACCGGCGTGGTCCACCTGGCGGCGAAGAAGCAGGTCGGCGAGTCGGTCGACCTGCCCCTGCACTACTACCGGGAGAACGTCGAGGGTCTGCGTGTGCTCCTGGAGGCCGTGACGGCGGCTCAGGCGCGGTCCTTCGTCTTCTCGTCCTCGGCGGCGGTGTACGGCATGCCGGACCTCGCGCGGGACGACGCCCTGGTGACGGAGGAGACGCCGTGCGTGCCGATGTCGCCGTACGGCGAGACCAAGCTGGCCGGCGAGTGGCTGGTCCGGGCGACGGGCCGGGCGACGGGCCTGTCCACGGCATGCCTGCGCTACTTCAACGTGGCGGGCGCGGCCACCCCCGAACTCGCCGACGTCGGCGTCTTCAATCTGATCCCGATGGTGTTCGAGAAGCTGACGGATAACGCGCCGCCGCGCATCTTCGGCGACGACTACCCCACCCCCGACGGCACCTGCATCCGCGACTACATCCACGTGGTCGACCTGGCCGAGGCCCATGTGGCCGCCGCCCGCGCGCTCCAGTCCTCGCCGGGCCACGACCTCACCCTCAACATCGGCCGCGGCGAGGGCGTCTCGGTCCGCGACATGATCGACCAGATCAACGCCGTCACCGGCTACGACCGCCCCCCGACCGTCACCCCGCGCCGCCCCGGCGACCCGGCCCGCGTCGTCGCCTCCGCCGACCGCATCGCGACCGAGCTGGGCTGGAAGGCCAAGCATGACGTCCGGGACATGATCGCTTCGGCCTGGGAGGGGTGGGTGCGGGTGCATCCGGGGGCGGCGCGGGGATGACGGGGCCGGGCGGGGCCGTGTGCCCCCTCCCCCTCGACCGCGCCCTCGGCACCGTCATCGGATCAGCCGTCGGTGACGCGCTGGGCGCGCCCTTCGAGTTCGGCCCCGCGGGCGCCTTCTCGGCCCGTTTCCCGGAGCCGGGGCAGGGCGGGGAGATGTGCGGGGGCGGGGGCTGGGAGCCGGGTGAGGCGACCGACGACACGCAGATGGCCGTACTCGTCGGGGAGTCGCTGCTGGAGTGCGGCGGGCTCGAACTCCCCGACGTCTTCCGGCGGTTCCGCCGCTGGGCCGCCGCCGACCCGAAGGACATCGGCCTCCAGACGGAAGCAGTACTGAGCAGCGGCGACCCGTGGGACCTGGCCGCGGCACTGCACTTCCAGGTGAGCCAACGGGCTGCGGGGAACGGGGCGTTGATGCGAGCCGCCACCTCCGCCGTGCGCTTCGCCCGCCAGGGCCGCGAGGCCACCATGGACGCCGCCCGCCGACTGGCCGCCCTCACCCACGGGGACCGGGCGGCCTGGGAGGGCACCGCCGTCTTCCACGAGCTGGTCCGCGTGTCCCTGACCGGCGAAGACCCGCTGGCCGCCCTCCCCGACACCCTCGACGCCGTCCACCCGACCATCGGGAGCGGTACGCCGCCGTCCTCGCCCCCGACTGGCATCCCGGCCTGGCCACTGAGTTCAACGGCGCCGTCTGGCCCTGCCTCGGCTCCGCCGTCTGGGCCCTGCGCAGCACCTCCTCCTACGAGGACGCCGTACGCGCCGCGATCGACCTCGGCGGCGACACCGACACGGTCGCGGCCGTGACCGGCGGGCTGGCCGGGGCGGTGTACGGCATCGACGCCGTGCCACGGCGATGGCGGGCGGCGCTGGATGTGCCGCTGCCGGGTTTCGGTGAACGGGTGCTGCGGGAGCGGGACTTGGCGGAGCTCGTCCGGCGCCTTGGCGGGTCGCCTACGCGTTGTTCAGATACGTCAGCACCGCCAGCACCCTCCGATGCCCGCTGTCGCTCTGCGGCAGGCCCAGCTTGAGGAAGACGTTGCCGATGTGTTTGTGGACGGCGCGTTCGGTGACGACGAGGGTCTTGGCGATGGTCGCGTTGTCGTGGCCCTCGGCCATCAGGGACAGGACCTCGCGCTCGCGGGGGGTGAGCGAGTCGAGAGGGGAGTCGGGGCGGCGGGTGAGGAGTTCGGTGACGACCTCGGGGTCGAGCGCGGTACCGCCGGCCGCCACCCGCTCCAGGGCGTCGAGGAACTCGTCCACCCGGCCGACCCGGTCCTTCAGCAGATAGCCGAGGCCGCTCGCGCCGCCGGCGAGAAGTTCGGCGGCGTAGGACTCCTCGACGTACTGGGAGAGGACGAGCACCGGCAGGCCGGGCAGCTCCTTGCGGGCGGCGAGTGCGGCGCGCAGCCCTTCGTCGCGGAAGTCCGGCGGCATCCGCACATCGAGCACGGCCGCGTCGGGGCGGTGCTCGAGGAGCGCGGGCAGGATCTCGGGGCCGGTACCGGCGACGGCCACGACCTCGTGCCCGGCCGACGTCAGCAGGAGGACGAGGCCCTCGCGCAGCAGGGCGTTGTCCTCGGCGATCACGACTCTCACAGCGGTTCCGCCCTTGCTCACAGCGCCTTGAGCGCCTGGGTGGTGGTCCGGGCCAGGGCGTCCAGATAGCCCTTGGGGAGCTTTCTGGTGCGGGCCACCACCATCCGCCAGTACAGGGGCCCGGAAATCAGGTCGACCGCCAGTTCGCCGTCGACGCCCGCGCGCAGCTCACCGCGCTGCTCCGCCCCGGCCAGGATCTTGCCGGCGACGCCCGCCTGCCCCTGCTCCAGCGCCTTCTGCAGGGCCTCGGCGATCTCGGGATTGCGCGCCGCCTCGGCCTGCAGGTCGGGGATGATCTGCGAGACGACGGGGTGCCGCAGGGCGCGCGAGGTGACCTCGTACAGCATCCGCAGGTCGCCCTCCAGCGAGCCGGTGTCCGGCGTGGGCAGTCCCATGACCGCGACCGCCGAGACGACGTCGAGCACGAGGTGCAGCTTGGAGCGCCAGCGCCGGTACACCGCGGTCTTGCCGACGCCCGCCCGGCGCGCGATGCCCTCGATCGACATGCGCGCGTAGCCGACCGCCGCCAGTTCCTCGAAGACGGCCGCCCGGATGGCCTCCGTCACGTCCTCGCGGAGCACGGCCGCCCCCGCCGGGGTCCGGCGGCGCGGACGCGTCTGGGACTGGTCGGCGTTCGTCGTCATGCGGACCAGCATAGGGGCGTGACGACGAAACGGTTGCGTTCCGACGTCGATTCGACCTACGCTCACGTTGCGACGATACGGTCCCGTCCCGACGTAAGAAACCGTGAAGAGAAGCGTGAGAAACCGCCGAACCGCGCCCCACCTTCACCGCAGCCCCCCTCACCCCCGAGCGAAAGCAGCGGATGTGACCCAGGCCCTCCACACACCGCCCCCGACGGCCCCCGCCCCGGCCGAGGCCCACGACCTCGCGGCGCTCGCCGCCCGGCACGGGCTCTCGGTCAGCGGTGCCCGCCCCTCCCTGCCCGAGTACGTCCGCCAGCTCGTGGCGCGCCGTCACTTCATCGGCGCGTTCGCCACCGCCAAGCTCACCGCCCAGTACAGCCAGGCGAAGCTCGGCCAGGTGTGGCAGGTGCTGACGCCGTTGCTGAACGCGGCGGTCTACTACTTCATCTTCGGCAAGCTGCTGGGCACCAGCCGCGGCATCCCGGACTACATCCCGTTCCTGGTGACGGGCGTGTTCGTGTGGACGTTCACACAGAGCTCGATCATGGCGGGCACCCGCGCGATCTCAGGCAACCTCGGCCTGGTCCGCGCCCTGCACTTCCCGCGGGCCGCGCTGCCGATCTCCTTCGCCCTGCAGCAGCTCCAGCAGCTGCTGTTCTCGATGGCCGCCCTGTTCGTCATCCTGCTCTGCTTCGGCATCCCGATCACCGCGTCGTGGGTGCTGGTGCTCCCGGCGCTGTTCCTGCAGTTCACCTTTAACGCGGGCGTCGCGATGGTCATGGCGCGGATGGGCGCGAAGACGCCGGACATCGCCCAGCTGATGCCGTTCGTGCTGCGTACGTGGATGTACGCGTCGGGCGTGATGTTCAGCATCACGGCGATGATGGCCAAGCACAAGGACATGCCGTCCTGGGTGAGCACGGCCCTCCAGTGCAACCCCGGCGCCATCTACATCGACCTGATGCGCTTCGCGCTCATGGACAGCTTCCACGCGAACCAGCTCCCGCCGCATGTGTGGGCCATCGCCACGGGCTGGGCGCTGCTCGCCGGCGTCGGCGGCTTCATCTACTTCTGGAAAGCTGAGGAGACGTACGGCCGTGGCTGAACCTGTGAACACCGACATCCCCACCGTCATCGCCGACGCCGTCGACATCGTCTACCGGGTCAACGGCACCGGCGCCGGCCGGGGCTCCGCCACCGCCGCCCTCAACCGCATCGTGCGCCGCAGGAAGAGCGAGCAGGCGGCCGGCGTGCGCAAGGTGCACGCCGTCAAGAAGGTCTCCTTCATGGCGTACCGGGGCGAGGCCATCGGCCTCATCGGCACCAACGGCTCCGGGAAGTCGACCCTGCTCAAGGCGGTCGCGGGCCTGCTCCCGGTGGAGAACGGCCATATCTACACCGACGGCCAGCCCTCCCTCCTCGGCGTCAACGCGGCCCTGATGAACGACCTCACCGGCGAGCGCAACGTCTACCTCGGCGGCCTCGCCATGGGCATGTCCCGTGAGCAGGTCAAGGAGCGCTACCAGGAGATCGTCGAGTTCTCCGGGATCAACGAGAAGGGCGACTTCATCACCCTGCCCATGCGCACCTACTCCTCCGGCATGGCGGCCCGCCTGCGCTTCTCCATCGCCGCCGCCAAGGACCACGACGTGCTGCTCATCGACGAGGCGCTGGCGACGGGCGACCGCTCCTTCCAGAAGCGCTCGGAGGCCCGCATCCGCGAGCTGCGCAAGCACGCCGGCACGGTGTTCCTGGTCAGCCACAACAACAAGTCGATCCGCGACACCTGCGAACGCGTCCTGTGGCTGGAGCGCGGCGAGCTGCGCATGGACGGCCCGACGGACGACGTACTGAAGGAGTACGAGGCGTTCACGGGCGAGAAGCCGAAGTCGTAGCCACACATGAGGGCGCCCCGGGCTGTCACAGCCCGGGGCGCCCTCACGCATGTACGACCGCTTACGTGTGCGTCCGCAGCAGCGTCCGCATCGTGCGCATCGCCACCGACAGGTTGGCCAGGTCGAAGGCGTCCGACCCGCGGATCTCCTCCAGGGTCGTGCGCGCCCGGCCGAGGATCGCACCGTTCTTCTTCTCCCACACGGTGAAGCGCTGCTCGGGCGTCGCGGTGCCGTTGCCGGCGGCCAGGACGTCCGAGGTCAGGGCCGCGTGGGCGGCGTAGAGGTCCTCGCGGATGGAGGCGCGGGCCATGGACTGCCAGCGGTCGGAGCGCGGCAGCTCGATGATGCGGTCCATCAGCTGGGTGATGTGCAGCCGGTCGGCGAGGTCGTAGTAGACCTCGGCGACGTCCATCGGGTCCTTGCCCATGCGGTCGGCCACCGAGACGATGTCGAGCGTCGGGAAGGCGGAGGAGAACCCGGCGACCCGCGTGGCGAGTTCGACGGGGACACCGGCCGCGGTCAGCTCGTCGTGGATCTGCTGGTACCAGTCCAGGTCCGCGCCGCGCAGCAGCTTCGGCAGCTCCGACCACACCTGCTCGACCCGGTCGGCGAAGAAGTCGACCGTCTCGGCGAGCTGGAGCGGCTGCTGCCGGTTGTTGAGCAGCCAGCGCGTGCCGCGCTCGACGAGGCGGCGCGAGTGCAGCCGGATCCGGGTCTGTACGGCGGCCTCGACCCGGTTGTCGAGCGCCTCGACCGCGTCCCACACCTCCGCCGAGCGGAAGATCGCGCGGGCCACGGTCTGCGCCCTGACGATCTCCTCGAGGGAGGCACCGGTCTCCTCGCGCAGCCGGTGCAGATACGTCGTACCGCCCGTGTTGACCGTGTCGTTGACCAGCACGGTCGTGGTGATCTCACGGCGCAGCGGGTGGCTGACGAGGAACTCCGGGAACTGCTCGCGCAGCTTGGTCGGGAAGTACGCGTGCAGCAGGGTGCTCAGATACGGGTCGTCCGGCAGCGTGGTGTGCAGCAGCTCCTCGGCGACCGTGATCTTCGTGTACGCCATGAGGACGGCCGTCTCCGGGCCGGTGAGGCCGTGGTCGGCGCCGAGGCGTTCGCGGATCTGGCGGTCGGTGGGCAGGAACTCCAGGGCACGGTCCAGGTGCCCCTCCCTGACCATGTGCTTCATGAAGCGCTGCTGGGCGTGGAGCATGGCGCTGGACTGGGCGAGGGCGTTGGCGATCGCCGTGTTCTGCGCGTAGTTGTTGCGCAGGACGAGCCGGCCGACCTCGTCGGTCATCTCGGCGAGCAGCTTGTTGCGCTGCTTGACGGTCATGTCGCCCTCGGCGACCAGCCCGTTGAGCAGGATCTTGATGTTCACCTCGTGGTCGGAGGTGTCCACGCCCGCGCTGTTGTCGATGGCATCGGTGTTGATCTTGCCGCCGTGCCGCGCGAACTCGATCCGGCCCAGCTGGGTCAGCCCGAGGTTGCCGCCCTCGCCGACGACCTTGACCCGCAGGTCGGCGCCGTCGACGCGGATGGCGTCGTTGGCCTTGTCGCCGACGTCGGCGTTGGACTCGGTGGAGGCCTTCACATACGTACCGATGCCGCCGTTCCACAGCAGGTCCACCGGCGACTGGAGGATGGCCTTCATCAGGTCGGCCGGGGTCATCTTGGTGACCTTGCCCTCGATGCCGAGAGCCTCGCGGATGTGCGCGTTGACCGGGATGGCCTTGGCGCTGCGCGGGAAGACACCGCCACCGGCCGAGATCAGCTCGGTGTCGTAGTCCGCCCAGCTGGAGCGGGGCAGCTCGAAGACGCGGCGGCGCTCGGCGTAGGAGGTGGCCGCGTCGGGGTTCGGGTCGATGAAGATGTGCCGGTGGTCGAAGGCGGCGACCAGGCGGATGTGCTCGCTGAGCAGCATGCCGTTGCCGAACACGTCACCGGACATGTCGCCGATGCCGACGACCGTGAAGTCCTCGCTCTGCGTGTCCACGCCCAGCTCACGGAAGTGCCGCTTGACGGACTCCCAGGCGCCGCGGGCGGTGATGCCCATGCCCTTGTGGTCGTAACCGGCCGAGCCGCCGGAGGCGAAGGCGTCACCGAGCCAGAAGTTGTACTGCTCGGCGACCCCGTTGGCGATGTCGGAGAAGGTCGCGGTGCCCTTGTCGGCGGCGACGACGAGGTAGGTGTCGTCCTCGTCGTGCCGTACGACGTCGGCGGGCGGCACGACATCGCCGGCCACCATGTTGTCGGTGATGTCGAGCAGCGCCGAGATGAAGGTCTTGTAGCTCCTGATGCCCTCCGCGAGCCATGCGTCCCGGTCCACGCTCGGGTCGGGCAGCTGCTTGGCGACGAAGCCGCCCTTGGCGCCGACCGGCACGATGACGGTGTTCTTCACCATCTGCGCCTTGACCAGGCCGAGGATCTCGGTACGGAAGTCCTCACGCCGGTCGGACCAGCGCAGACCACCGCGCGCGACCTTGCCGAAGCGCAGGTGGACGCCCTCGACGCGGGGCGAGTAGACCCAGATCTCGAACGCGGGGCGGGGCGCGGGCAGGTCGGGGATGGCCTGCGGGTCGAACTTCATGGAGACGTAGTCGTGCGGGTGACCGCCCGCGGCCTCCTGGAAGAAATTGGTCCGCAGCGTCGCCTTGATCACGGTGAGGAAGGACCGCAGGATCCGGTCCTCATCCAGGCTCGCGACCTGGTCGAGCGCCGCGTCGACCTCTTCGAACAACGCGTCCACGATCTCGTGTCCGGCACGCTGCCGGTCGGGCGACATCCGCGCCTCGAAGAGCGAGACGAGCAGCCGGGTGGTGTGGACGTTGTTACGGAGGGTGTCCTCCATGTAGTCCTGGCTGAAGGTGGAGCCGGCCTGGCGCAGGTACTTCGCGTACGCCCGCAGCACCATCGCCTGCCGCCAGGTGAGCCCGGCGCCCAGCACGAGGGCGTTGAAGCCGTCGTTCTCCGCCTTGCCGGTCCAGGTGGCGGCGAACGCCTCCGAGAACCGCTCACGCGCGTCGTCGCCGAGATAGTCGGCGCCCGCCGCCTTGGGCATGCGCAGACCGAAGTCGTAGATCCAGGCGACACTGCGGTCGGAGCAGCGCAGTTCGTACGGCCGCTCGTCCACGACCTCGACGCCGAGGCGGCTGAGGACGGGCAGGACGGCGGACAGGGATACGGCCGCACCCTTGCGGTAGATCTTGAAACGGCGCTCCTCGGGCGCGGCGCCGACCGGCTCGTACAGGCTCAGCGAGAAGTTGTCGTCCTCGGTGAGCTGCTCGATGTGGACGAGGTCGGCGACCGCGGAGCGCGGGGTGTGGTCGGCCTTGTAGCCCTCGGGGAAGGCGTTGCCGTAGCGGCGCAGCAGTTCGGCGGCGTGCTCCTCGCCGAGCTCGGCGTTGAGGGCGTCGGCGAAACCGTCGGCCCAGGACCGGGCGGCCTCGACCAGCCGCGCCTCGATCCGGTCCTTGTCGCTGTCGCTGAGCTGCGGCAGCTCGGTGCCCTGCGGGACCCGGACGACGAAGTGCAGCCGGGACAGGATCGACTCGGTGTTCCAGGCGGTGAAGTCGACGCTGATGCCGTCGAGCTCCTCCTTCAGGATGTCGATGATCCGCAGCCGTACGCCGGTGGTGTAGCGGTCGCGCGGGAGGTAGACGAGGGCGGAGTAGTAGCGCCCGTACTCGTCCTGGCGCAGATAGAGCCGCAGCCTGCGACGTTCCTGCAGATACAGAACCGATGTGGCGATCTGCTGCAGCTCGGCGACCGGCGTCTGGAAGAGCTCGTCGCGCGGGTACGTCTCCAGGATCTGCAGCAGATCGCGCCCGTCGTGGCTGTTGGGCGAGAAGCCGGAGACCTCCAGCACCTCGTCCACCTTGCGCCGGATGACGGGCACCCGGCGGACGGACTCGGTGTAGGCGGCGGAGGAGAACAGCCCGAGGAACCGCCGCTCCCCGACGACCTCGCCGTTCTCGTCGAACTTCTTCACCCCGACGTAGTCGAGATACGACGGCCGGTGCACGGTCGCCCGGCTGTTGGCCTTGGTGAGGATGAGGAGCTTGTGCTCACGCGCCTTGGCACGGGCGTCGGCGGGCAGCCGCTCGAAGGAGGGGCTGACGGGGTGGCTGTCGGTCTCGGAGTGATGCGGATCGGACCGCAGGATGCCGAGCCCGGTCCCGGGCACGGCGGCCAGCGAGTCGTCCTCCCGCAGCTCGTACTCACGGAAGCCGAGGAAGGTGAAGTGATCGTCGGCCAGCCAGCGCAGCAGCTCGCGGGCCTCCTCGAACTCCATGTCGCGCAGATCGGAATGCGGCTCCCGCGGCAGCTCGTCGGCCATCCGCATGGCCAGGTCCCGCATCTTGCTCCAGTCCTCGACGGCCTCACGGACGTCGGACAGGACACGCAGCAGGTCGGCGGTGATCTGCTTCAGGTCGCCGCGGTCGGTCTCACGGTCGAACTCGACATGGATCCAGGACTCGATGTGGGTGTCGTGCGGCTGGTCCCCGGCGGCGGGCGGCTCGGGGAGCACCTCGATGAGCTTGCCGGTGACGTCGCGGCGGACGACGACCTGGGGGTGGATGACGACGTGGATGCCGCGCCCCTGCCGGGTCAGCTCATTGGTCACCGAGTCGACGAGGAAGGGCATGTCGTCGGTGACGACCTCGACGACGGAGTGGCTGCACGTCCAGCCGTTCTCCTCCACGGTGGGCGTGTGCACCCGCACGTTGGCCGTGCCCTGAGGGCGGTTCTCGGCCAGCCGGTAGTGGGAGAAAGCGGCTCCGAAGATGTCGACCGGATCGCGGTCGCCGAGGTCCTCCGGGGCGGTGTGCAGGTAGTAGCGCTGGAGGAACGAGAGCACGGTGTCGTGGTCCGGGGTGCCGGGGCTGCTCTCGTCCGTGGTCCCGGTCGGTAGGTGCCCCCCGACCGGGCTGTTCTCAGCTACCCGGGCGGCCCTGTCGAGCAACTCGGCCTTGGCTTCGTCCAGCTTGGTCTGCATTGTCCTCTGGCTCCTGTCGCGCGCCGTTGCGTGACGTTGAAGGAAGTACGGTGTCTTCCCCTCCGGCGTAACGCCGCGACGCGGGGTGTCCGGTCTGCTTCGACGCTATGCCGCGAGGTGGGATGAGCGGGGTTATATGAGCCAATCTTGAGCTGCCCACGGGATGTGACGCTGCTCTCTGCGACGCTCGGGCCCAGGGTGCGCACACCCTCCCGGGAGCACGTCCGGCCCCTCCCCGCCCACGAAGACCAGCGACCGCCGCCCGGCCACGGATGTAGTCCGTGGTCCCCGGGCGCAGGGCAGGGGCAACGATGCCCCCGCGAGCTATCGCGCTGATCACGCCACTAAGGCTATCGCTCCTTACAGGGCCCCCGTCATGAGCCGTATGTGTACAAAACCAGGGGTGGAACTTTGACGTTCTGCACAGGGGCAAAGGGTGCGGCAAGGGCGTAACTGGCGGGGCCGGACACCGAGGGGGAGGGTGGGGTGTGGAGCTGAGCCACGTGCCCACACCAAGAAACCCTGCACGAGCAGCCCTCGACACACGCCCCGTGTCCGAAAACAGGCCTTGGGCGGGGTGCCGCGGGCTGGGAGGAGCTGTGCCCGTCGGCGCCCGCTGCACGCCGGGCCTGCGGACGGCTGTGCCGGTCGGCGCCCGCTACGCGCCGGACCTGCGGACGGCTGTGCCCGTCGGCGCCCGCTGCACGCCGGGCCTGCGGACGGCTGTGCCGGTCGGCGCCCGCTACCTACCGGACTGCGGACGGCTGTGCCGGTCGGCGCCCGCTGTACGCCGGGCCTACGGACGGCTGTACCGGTCGGTGCCCGCTACCTGCCGGACCTGCGGACGGCTGTGCCCGTCGGCGCCCGCTGTACGCCGGGCCTGCGGACGGCTATACCGGTCGGTGCCCGCTACCTGCCGGGCCCGCGGACGGCCGTACCGGTCGGCACCCGCTACGCGCCGGACCTGCGGACGGCCGTGCCCGGTCGGCACCCGCTACAGGCCGCACCTGCGGACGGCTGTGCCCGTCGGCGCCCGCTACCTGCCGGGCCTGCGGGCACCTTCCGACCAGCCCTCGCCACCCACCAGCCATCGAGCACCCGTCCGACCAGCTCCCGCCACACGCCGAGCCTGCGGGCACCCGTCCGATCAGCTCGCACCACGCACTCAGCCATCGGACAGCCATCCGATCACCTCCCTCCACCCACCAGCCATCGAGCGCCCCTGCCACCCAGCTCTCGCAACACGCTCAGCCCCAGCCGGCAGCCACCCACTGGCCCTCGCAACGCACGCCGCCGGCTGGCAGCCGCTCCCTCCAGCCCCTGCAACACCCCCAGCCGACGGACAGCCCCGCCACCTCGCCCCTCCTCGCCACGCGCGCAGCCTGCGGGCAGTCGTGCCGCTGGGGCGGCACGGGTGGGCGCAGGCGGCACCCCGCAGCGCCGGGCCGCGCGACCCACCCCCGCGCGGCCCCAACGCCGGTCGCGCGACCCACTCCCGCCTCAGCCGCAACACCGGGCCCGCAACGACCACCACCCGTCGAACCCCGCCTTCCCCCTGGCCACCCCGATCCGCCCGCCCCCTTGGCAAGCCCCCCACCCCGAGGCACGTTGCCCTATGAGCCAGCCACGCGGAGACACCCACCACGGCCAACAGAGGAGCGCACCGACATGACAGCGAAGATCCTCATCGTCACCGGCGACGCCGCGGAGTCCCTGGAGGTCCTCTACCCCTACCAGCGCCTCCGCGAAGAGGGCTACGACGTGCACATCGCGGCCCCCACCCGCAAGAAGCTCCAGTTCGTCGTCCACGACTTCGAACCCGGCTTCGACACGTACACCGAGAAACCCGGCTACACCTGGCCCGCCGACCTGGCCTTCTCCGAGGTGGACCCCGGCGCCTACGCCGCCATCGTCATCCCCGGCGGCCGAGCGCCCGAATACCTCCGCAACGACCCCGAGCTCCGCAAGATCCTCAAGTCGTTCTTCGACTCCGACAAGCCCGTCGCCCAGATCTGCCACGGCCCCCTGCTCACCGCCGCGACCGATAGCCTCCGCGGCCGCCGCGTCACGGCGTACCCCGCCCTGGAACTGGACATGCAGGCAGCCGGCGCCACCTTCCAGGACGCCGAGGCGGTCGTCGACGGCACGCTGGTCTCGTCCCGCGCCTGGCCGGATCACTCGGCATGGATGAGGGAGTTCCTGACGATCCTGCGCGCGAAGGCACCGGTGACCTGACCACGGCGAACGACAGGACACGGCGCGGCGTACAGGGCGCCGCGCCCCACACACCCCCAGGCGCCCGGCCGCGCCCTACGCAGCCAACCGCTCCGCCTCCGCAACCGCCTCCCCCAAGGTGTCCACCACCGGCACCCCCGCTTCCTCAAGGCTCGCCCGACTGTGCGACCCCCCGGTGTAGAGCACGGCCCGCGCCCCCACATGCAACGCCGCCACCGCGTCATCGGCGGCGTCCCCGATCACCACGGTACGAGCGGGATCCACACTCACCAGCGCCTCGAGGTGCCGCACCATGTGCTCGGCCTTGCTGCCCCCGGACGGCCCGGTCCGCCCGTCGACCCGTATGAAGTGCTCCTCGATCCCGAACCCCCGCACCAACGGCACGAGTTCGTCATGCACATACATGCTGAGGATCGACTGGCTGCGCCCCGCCGACCGCCACCGCGAGAGCAGCTCGCCCGCGCCCTCGGTGAGCCCGCATCTCACCCGGTGCTCGGCGTAGTACCGATGGAAGGTCTCGTCCATGACGACCCACTCGGCATCCGTCGGCAGCCGCCCCAGCAACCGCTCGTAGAACTTCGGCACCGGCACGCAGTACAGCGCCCGATACCGCTCCATCGTGATCGGTTCGAGCCCCAGCTCGCCGAACGCCGCGTTCGTCGCGCCGATGATCGCGTCATTGTCCTGGAACAGCGTGCCGTTCCAGTCCCAGACGATGTGCGCCCCTACCTGCTTCCCCATGCCAAAAACCGTACCCGCCCCCACTGACAATCAAGAGAGCAGCAGGCCACAGCAGGTACGAAACCCAGAAACGTCGGGTTCAGTCCCCCAGCCCCACCAGGTTCGGGATCTCCTGCGTGGCGTACCACAGCAGCTCATGGTCCTCGGCCCCGTCCACGACGAACTGCGCGTCGTCGTCCCCACCGTCCGCCGCCCCCAGCGCCTCGGCCGCAGCCGCCACGTCCGCCTCCGCGTCACCCGCGTCGACATGCACGGCCGCCGCCTTGGCCAGCGCCACGCCCCCGGCGATCCGCACCTCACCCAACGCCGCCGGATCCAGCCCGCGGTCGGGGTCGGCGACGGCCGCCCCGTCGGGCACATCCACGGCGACCACGACCCGGCGCCGCACCGCACCCGCATCGGCCGCGACCAGCCGCAGCGAGGCCAGCGCGGCCCGGTTCAGCGCCGCGTACTCCAACTCCTCGATGTCGTCGGAGAGATACCACTCGCGCAACGCGGGCGTGACGGCGTACGCGACAAGCGGCCCCGCCCCCAGCTCACCCGTCTTGTACGCCTCGGCGAGACCGGGGAGCGTCAGGGGGACGTAGACGCGCATGACTGACCGCTTTCGTGTTCGTAAGGCTCCGCGACAACCCGGAGAGGGCGGGGTCCCGCACCTCCCGGAGGGCCTTCAGGATACGTGCGCGTGTCCCCTTTCGAGTCCCCACCACCACCCCCCAGGGCGTCCACTCCGGTCCACGAACTCACCCGGTGCTCCCTTGCGGTTACGGCCCCTCCCGCCCGCCGATCACCCGGATAAGTGAAGATTCCAGCCGCCCGACTTGCGCTCCCGCTTTCTTGGTGCATGTCCCCAAAGCCCCGTACAAGATCACCCACCAGGAAGTTACTGCCCGGTATCTCCCGGGCCCGCCGAACGGGGACCCCATGCACAAGGTCATGACGAGGACACAGCACCGCCCCGGCACCCGCCCACCGACCCGCCGCGACTCCCGCCGCCCAGCCGGAACCCCGCCCCGCACACCGAGCGGCGGCCCCTCCCGTACGACATCCCCCGGCGCCCGCCCACCGCGCCCACCGCACCCGACGGGAACCCACCCCCGCACAACCCCCACCGACACCCGCCCACCGACGCACACCCCGCACACCCCTCCAGGCGAAGCCGCCGTCCGCCGGACCGCCGTCCCGCACCCCCGCCCCACCGACGTCTTCGCCGACCGCCTCCTCCAGGTCCTCAGCGGCCAACGCCCCGTCCACTCGATGCTCCGCCACACCGCCGGCCGCGCCTACGACGAACTCGCCTGGCTCGCCGAACGCGGCCCCCTGCGCACCCGCGGCACCCGCCCCGTGGTCCGCGACATCGGCTACTTCGAGCCCCGCCCGGGCGCCATCGAGGCCTTCGCCCGCATCGGCGCCGGCGACCAGCTGCGCGCCATGGCATTCCGCCTGGAACAGGCCGCCGACCTCCGCTGGCGCTGCACGGCGGTGGAACTGGGCGGCCCCCGCAGGCCTCGCACCAGCGACGACTGACAGCCCGGCACAGGGCGCGCCCGACCAAGGGGCTCACAGCCCGCTACAGGGCCCGCCACGCCCCACCCAAGCCCCTACAAACGCCACTCAACGGCGAAGGGCCGGACCCCCGCTAGGGAGACCGGCCCTTCCAACCGCTATACCGACGGCTGCGATCACCGTCACCGCCTACTCAACGGCGCTGCGGCATCCAACCACCCGGCGTTACTTCTTGCGCCGCCGACCACCACGCGACTGCTTGCGCCGCTCCGCGCGCGTGAGGCCGTCCGCCTCGGAGCGCACCGGCTCGTCGCCGTTGTCGAAGTCGCCCTCGACGATGTCGCCCTCGCCGTCGACCTTGGGCGCGGTGTAGTGCAGCCGGTCCGGACGGCGCGGAGCCTCCAGCCCCTTGGCGCGGATCTCGGGACGCGCGCCCGCCTGCGCCGGCACCGCGTCCTGCTTCTCCAGGTCGGCCACCGGCTTGGCGTCCTCGACCGGGACCTCCTCGACCTGCTGCTCGACCTGGACCTCCAGGTTGAACAGATAGCCGACGGACTCCTCCTTGATGCCCTCCATCATCGCGGTGAACATGTCGAAGCCCTCGCGCTGGTACTCGACCAGCGGGTCCTTCTGCGCCATCGCGCGCAGGCCGATGCCCTCCTGGAGGTAGTCCATCTCGTAGAGGTGCTCGCGCCACTTGCGGTCCAGGACCGACAGCACGACGCGCCGCTCCAGCTCACGCATGATCTCGGAGCCGAGCTGCCCCTCACGCGCCGCGTACTGCTCGTGGATGTCGTCCTTGATGGAGTCGGAGATGAACTCGGCGGTCAGCCCGGCCCGGTCACCGGCCGCCTCCTCCAGCTCGTCCACGGTCACCTTCACCGGGTACAGCTGCTTGAACGCGCCCCACAGGCGGTCGAGGTCCCAGTCCTCCGCGAAGCCCTCGGCGGTCTCCGCGCCGACATACGCGTCGATGGTGTCGTCCATGAAGTGCTGCACCTGCTCGTGCAGGTCCTCGCCCTTCAGGACGCGGCGCCGCTCGCCGTAGATGACCTCACGCTGGCGGTTGAGGACCTCGTCGTACTTCAGGACGTTCTTACGGGTCTCGAAGTTCTGCTGCTCGACCTGGGACTGGGCGGACGCGATCGCGCGGGTGACCATCTTGTTCTCGATCGGCACATCGTCCGGGACGTTGGCCATCGACATCACGCGCTCGACCATCTGGGCCTTGAACAGGCGCATCAGGTCGTCACCGAGGGACAGGTAGAAGCGGGACTCGCCCGGGTCGCCCTGACGGCCGGAACGACCGCGCAGCTGGTTGTCGATACGCCGCGACTCGTGCCGCTCGGTGCCGAGGACATAGAGGCCGCCGAGGTCCTTGACCTCTTCGAACTCCGCCTTGACCGCCTGCTCGGCCTTCTCCAGGGCGGCGGGCAGGGCCGCGGCCCACTCCTCGATGTGCTCCTCGGGGTCGAGGCCGCGCTGGCGCAGCTCCGCCTCGGCGAGGTCCTCGGGGTTGCCGCCGAGCTTGATGTCGGTACCACGGCCGGCCATGTTGGTGGCGACGGTGACGGCGCCCTTGCGGCCGGCCTGGGCGACGATGATCGCCTCACGGTCGTGCTGCTTGGCGTTCAGCACCTCGTGCTGGATGCCGCGCTTGGACAGCTGCTGCGAGAGGTATTCGGACTTCTCGACCGACGTCGTACCGACGAGGATCGGCTGGCCCTTCCCGTGCTTCTCGACGATGTCGTCGACGACCGCCTCGAACTTCGCGACCTCGGTGCGGTAGATCAGGTCCGACTGGTCCTTGCGGACCATCGGCTTGTTCGTCGGGATCGGGACCACACCGAGCTTGTAGATCTGGTGGAACTCGGCGGCCTCGGTCATCGCCGTACCGGTCATGCCGCAGAGGCCGGGCTGTTCCTTGTCGGCGTGGTCGTGGCGCTTGTAGAGGCGGAAGAAGTTCTGAAGGGTGATCGTGGCGAGGGTCTGGTTCTCGTCCTTGATGTCCACCCCTTCCTTCGCCTCGATCGCCTGGTGCATGCCCTCGTTGTAGCGGCGGCCGGCGAGGATACGGCCGGTGTGCTCGTCGACGATCATGACCTCGCCGTCGATGACGACGTAGTCCTTGTCCTTCTTGAAGAGCTCCTTGGCCTTGATGGCGTTGTTCAGGTAGCCCACCAGAGGCGTGTTCACCGACTCGTAGAGGTTGTCGATGCCCAGCCAGTCCTCGACCTTGGAGACACCGGCCTCATGGATGGCGACCGTGCGCTTCTTCTCGTCGACGTCGTAGTCGCCGGTCTCCTCGAGGCCCTTGAGGGGGTTGCCCGCCTCGCCCTTCTTCAGGCGCGTGACCAGCTTGGCGAAGTCGCCGTACCACTTGGTGGCCTGGTCGGCGGGACCGGAGATGATCAGCGGCGTACGGGCCTCGTCGACGAGGATGGAGTCGACCTCGTCGACGATGGCGAAGTTGTGGCCGCGCTGGACGAGTTCGTCCTGGGACCACGCCATGTTGTCGCGCAGGTAGTCGAAGCCGAACTCGTTGTTCGTGCCGTACGTGATGTCGCACGCGTACTGCTCGCGGCGCTGGGCCGGCGTCATGTTGGCGAGGATGCAGCCGACGTTGAGGCCGAGGAACTTGTGGACGCGGCCCATCATCTCGGAGTCGCGCTCGGCCAGATAGTCGTTGACCGTGATCAGGTGGACGCCCTGGCCGGACAGCGCGTTCAGATACGCGGGCAGCGTGCCGACGAGCGTCTTGCCCTCACCGGTCTTCATCTCGGCCACATAGCCGAGGTGGAGCGCCGCGCCGCCCATGATCTGGACGTCGTAGTGCCGCTGGCCGAGGACGCGCTTGGCGGCCTCGCGGACGGTGGCGAAGGCCTCGGGCAACAGGTCGTCCAGGCTCTCACCATCGGCGTACCGCTGCTTGTACTCATCGGTGAGGGCCCGCAGCTCGGCGTCGGAGAGGTCGACGAAGTCCTCTTCGATGGAGTTGACCTGGTCCGCGATGCGGTGCAGCTTGCGCAGGATCTTGCCTTCGCCTGCACGCATGATCTTCGAGAGGACGGACACGGGGGTTGGTCTCCTTGCCGGTCGGGCCTGGGACGGTCGGTTTCCATTTGACTTGACTGAGCAACGGCCATCGTATGCGAGGACCCCGCCGTGCCGGGAGCCTGCCGGGGGCGCAGAGCGTCCGCTGCTTCAAATCTCCGTCAAAGGGGACAACGGACGGGGGTCGCGGATGGTGCCGCGTTCCACCCATGAATTGTGCGAAACGCGATCGCCCGCTCACCCACCGCATAAACGTTGGCGCTTGCACCGAACCCACGAGGAGAATCGGTCGATGGAACCCGTGACGCTCACCACCGGCCGCCTTCTGTTGCGCACGGTCGGCCCGAAGGACACCGATGCCGTGTACGAGGCCGCCCAGGATCCCGACATCCAGCGCTGGACCACCATCCCGTCGCCCTATCTGCGCGAGCACGCGCACAGCTTCACGGAGCAATTGGTCCCCGACGGCTGGAAGAACGGTTCGATGTTCACCTGGGGGCTCTTCCTCCCCGAAGGGGAGGACCTGGTGGGCATGCTCGGCCTCACGATGCGTTCCATGAGCGAGGCCGAGGTCGGTTTCTGGGGTACGAAGGAGCACCGCGGCAACGGCTACGTCACCGAGGCAGTCCTCGCCGCGTCCCGCTGGGCCTTCGTCGACCGGTCGATCGACCGCGTGGAATGGCGTGCCGAGGTCGGCAACGGTCCTTCCCGCACGGTGGCCGAGCGAGCCGGCTTCACCCTTGAGGGCACCCTCCGCTCCGCCATCGTCAACCAGGGCGTACGCCGGGACTGCTGGGTGGGCTCCCTGCTCCCGTCGGATCTGGCGCTGCCGTCGACGGCTCCGTATCTGCCGGCGCGGACGCAGCCGGTGTAGCGCCTTTCCGGGTAAATCCCCAGGTCACCACGCATTGTCAGTGCCAAGCTCTAGGGTGCGGACCATGACCTCCCTGCGCCCCACCACCGACCTCTCGGCCGATGAGGCCCGCCGCATCGCGCTGCGCGCACAGGGCTTCCTCGGTGCTCTCGACCGCAGGTCGGGCGTCCGCGGCATCCTCCGTCACCTCGGCGCGGTGCAGCTCGACACCATCTCGGTCCTGGCCCGCTCCCATGAGCTGATCCCGTACGCCCGCCTGGGCGCGGTGGGCCGCAGGACGATCGAGAAGGCCTACTGGACCGACACGCACGCCTTCGAGTACTGGTCCCACGCGGCCTGCATCCTCCCCGCCGAGGAGTGGCCGCACTTCGCCTTCCGCCGCCGCGCCTACCGCAACCGCCCGCACTGGAACCACGAGCTCCCGGACGGCACCTACGACCAGGTGATCAAACAGCTCCGCACCGAGGGCCCCCTCACCGCGACCGAGCTGGGCGGCGCGAAGCGGACGAGCGAGTGGTGGGACTGGTCGGGCACGAAGGTCGCTGTGGAGCGCGCCCTGATGTACGGCGAGGTGGTCTGCGTCGAGCGGCGCGGCTGGAAGCGGGTCTACGACCTCGCCGAGCGCGCCATCCCGCAGGCGCTGCTGCATGACGAGCTGGATGACACCGAGTGCCTGCGCCGCCTGGTCCGCCTGGCCGGCCAGTCCCTCGGTGTCGGCACACGCGCGGACATCGCGGACTACCACCGCCTCAAGGGCGAGCAGGTCGACGCCGTGATCGCCGATTCGGGTCTGGTCCCGGTCACCGTCGAGGGCTGGGGCAAGCCGGCCTGGGCCGACCCTGCGGCCCTTCAGACCCCGCCGCGCGGCAGACACCGTACGACGCTGCTGTCCCCGTTCGATTCCCTGATCTGGGAACGAGCGCGCACGGAGCGGATCTTCGGCTTCACGCACCGCCTGGAGGCATACGTCCCGAAGCAGAAGCGGGTCTACGGCTACTTCGCGATGCCGATCCTCGCCGGCGGCCGGCTCGTCGGCCGCGTGGACCCGGCCCGCGAGGGCCGCACCCTGGTCGCCAGACAGGTCACGCTGGACGGCCCGAAGGCGGTCCCGGCCGTGGCCCAGGCGCTGGTCGAGGCGGCGAGCTGGGTGGACTGCACGGACGTACGGGTGGAGCGGGTCGACGCACCCGACCTGCGCGAACCGCTCGCCAAGGAGCTCGCCCGCCTGGTGGGCTGATCTCCGCCGGTCTCAGCCGACCTCAGCGGATCTCGAGGATCTTCTCCCGCATCGCGTACACCACGGCCTCCATCCTGGAGTGCAGTTGCAGCTTCTCCAGGATGTTGCGCACATGGTTCTTCACGGTGTTCTCGGAGATGAACAACTCCTTCGCGATATCGCGGTTGTTCATCCCCGTGGCGACGAGCTTGAGGACCTCCAGCTCGCGGTCCGTCAGCCGCGGCGCGGGCACGAGCCGGCGCTCGTCCGTGCGCTGGATCATCGACTTGAACTCGGTGAGCAGCTTCGACGCCATCGACGGGCTGATCTGCGACTGTCCGTCGGCCACCGCGCGGATGGCCGTGGCCACCTCGTCCGTGGAGATCTCCTTGAGGAGATAGCCGGTCGCACCCGCCTTGATCGCGTCGTAGAGGTCGGCCTCCTCGTCGCTGATCGTCAGCATGATGATCTTCGCGCTGGGGGCCACCTCCTTGATGGAGGTGCAGGCCTCGATCCCGCCCCGCTTGGGCATCCGCACATCCATCAGGACGATGTCCGGCAGCAGGTCGGCGGCCTTGTCGACGGCCTCCGCGCCGTCTCCCGCCTCTCCCACGACCTGGATGTCCTCCTCGGCCGCGAGCACGATCTCCAGTCCCCGGCGGAACAGGGCGTGGTCGTCCACGACCAGGACTCTGATCGGCTCCTTGCGTGGAGAGCCCAGGTCAGGGCCCATGCCGACAACATCGCCGTCGGCATCCTCGTCCCGCATCGGTCCGAAGCTGTCGGCCATCGTTCCTCCCCCTGAAGGCTGCGGCTGGTCATATGCCACCGCCAACCCAAGGCAGCGGCCCACCGGTTGGGCCGGTGCGGCCATGATTTCATGCCCGACCGACACTCCGGTGACGAGCCGGGCGCGAAGTGGTCGCACACCGGTGCCCCTGGGGGCGCACAAGCGCTCCAGGGGCACCGGCTGAGCTGTCGGCCGGGTGGGTCAGCCGCCCAGCGTGCCACCAGCCGCGGGAGACTGCGCCTGGGTGACCATCGGATCCGTGTTGAGGTGGATGACCCCGTAGTCATACGCGTGCCGCCGGTAGACGACACTCGGTTCCTTCGTCTCGGAGTCGACGAAGAGGTAGAAGTCGTGTCCGACCAGCTCCATCTCGTAGAGGGCCTGGTCGAGGGTCATCGGGGAGGCGACGTGTGTCTTCTCGCGTACGACGAGGGGCCCTTCGCCCTTCACTTCCAGCGAGCCGATCTTCTTGGTGGGAACTCCGTCCGGCTCTTCTTCCCGGAACGTGTGGCCGTTGCCGTTGAGCGTCGCCGCGCCCGGAACGTGGTCGGGGACCTCGGCCGCCGTGAGTCGGCGTGCGCCTCGGCGCGAGAAACGCTTGTCGTGCTGCTTGCGCAGCCGGGCATCCAGCTTCTCCGCGGCCAGATCGAGTGCCGCGTACGGGTCGCTGGCCGCTGCCTCCGCCCGGATCACCGGACCGCGGGAGCGGAGCGTGATCTCCACTCGATCACTGCGGTCGGCCTGTCGCGGGTTGGGCTCCTTGGACACCTCGACGTCGAGGCTGATCACCTTGGCATCGAGCCTCTGGATCTTCTCCAGCTTCAGCTTCTCGGCCACGTGCTTGCGGAACCGCTCGGGCACCTCGGTCTTGCGGCCTTTGACGACGATGTCCACGCAGAACTCCGTTCCCGGATCGCCCCGCTCCATCGGCGGAGCATCTCCCTTTTGCACCAGGCTCCGGTGAGCCCCGGAACCTCGGACTCGGTGACGTCCACCTCCTCCTCCCCCACGGGCAAGATCTCCACCCCATGGCCGCCGGGTGATTGCGTAAAACCCGCGGCACGGCATTCGGATAGGACGGGATGGCCTGCGCCTTTCCCTCACAACCGAACATATCTCGCCCGGACGGATGTCGTCACCCTCTACTGCGGCGTACCTCCGTTCAGGTGAATTGACCCTCTCGTTACCTGCAACGATGCAAGTTCGCAGTCAGTTCCGGTTTATTTCGAAAGAATCCGGAGACGCTGCGACCACGGCCGCGCAGATCAGGTCATGAGCCGATCCAAGACCCATGATTCCCGGCCTCTGACGCGTTCGCCGCACAGCGCCCTCCAACGATCCAGCCGTTCGTTCCCCTGTGCTTTCCCGACTTCCCGCCGCGTACACGGCGGTTGTCCCCGCACCACACTCATCCCGCCCATCGGTCCCCCATCCATACGCGTCCGTCTCCCCTTCCGTTCCGCCGTATACGCCCGGGCCGCGCCCGACCCACGGCACCGCGCCACCCTGGGCTGCCGAACCCGCCGTACGGCCACGCGGGTCCACCCTCACCGCCCTCTCGGCCAGTGCGGACCGCAAGGCCCGCGCCGCCTCCGCCAGGGACGCACCCGTCGTCATCAGGTCGTCGACCAACACCACCGGACCGCCACCCGCGAGCAGCCTGCCTCCCCCGGGAGCCACCGTCAGCGCGCCCGCGAGATTGTCCTGCCGCTGCCGGGAGTTGAGCCCCGACTGATCGGCCACCGCACGCCCCTGCCGCAGCACGGCGAGCACCCTCGCCGGCGTCCCGGCCCGCCGCAGCTCACCCGCCGCCGCGAGCGCGATCCGCCGGGCGGGATCATGCCCTCTCGCCCGCACCGCCCCACGCGCCGACGGAACAGGCACGAGCAGCACAGGCGCACCCGCCTCCCCGAACCCCTCCACCCCGTCAGCCCGCACCTGAGAGCCCCGGGACGGCCCAGCCCGCCCGGACGCCCCGCCGTCGCCCGCACCGGGCACTCCGCCGCCCTGCGCCCATGCCTGCCGCAGTCCCGCCCGCACGGCCCCCGCAAGGGCCGCTCCGAGCGGCGCCGCGAGCGCCAGAGCGCCACGTTCCTTATGGGCCAGCAGCATGGCCCGCGCCTCGTCCGCGTACCGGGCCGCCGCGTGCACGACCGGCAGCCCAGGCGGCTCCGGCACCGGTCGCACCCGGCTCGGTGCGGTCCCGCTCAGGACGGCACGGCACTCCGGGCAGAGCACCGTGCGAGGCCTTCCACAGCCTCCGCACTCGGCCGGCAGCACCAGGTCGGTGAGGTCCTGCCACCACCCCCGCATGCCCACCACTCTGCCAACGCCCGCGCCGACCGGCCACCCCTGTGGATAACTCCCTGTGGATAACTCCGGCCGCCACGCCCAGGCCTACTTCCGGGGCCCCGCCCCGTCCCGCCGGATTCCCGTCCCGAATACCGCCGCACAAAACAAGCGGCCGTTTCCGGCCGGAGTCCCACTCCAACCGGAAACGGCCGCCACACTCACCGTCCTCAAGCCATGAAGGCCGAACGAATCCTCACCCCGGATAAACCGGCGCCATCCCGTCCGCCACCACCTTCTGCCACTGGGCCCCGGACGGCAGCCGCACGACCCCGTCCTCCGAATACCCGACCAGCGGCAGCCGCGCGTCCTCGGACGCGGTGATCTCTTTCACTCCGCTGAGTGCCGCGGGCGCCGGCCCCTCCGGCGTGGAACCGTCGACCTGCACATACCGCAGCGTCTGCACGCCACCCTTCTCGCGCCCGACCACGACGAGCCTGCTGTCACCGGCCCACGACATGGCCGTGACCTCCTCCAACTCGGGTGTCGCGGAGCGTAGTTCATGCACGGAGACGGCCGAACGCTCGCCCGACTTCCCGTCCTCGCCCCGTTCGATCCGTCCGATCAGCAGCGAGGACTTGTCGCCCTGCTTCACCACGAGCGCGATGCGCACGCCGTCCGCGGCCACCCGTACGGACTCGATCCGCCCCTCCAGCCCGGGTGGCGTCTTCACGACCACCGGATCGCCCACGCCCTCCTTCAGCAGGAGCAGCCGAGGGTTGTCGGGATCACGGTCGGCCACCCAGAGATCGCCCTGGGCGTCCCAGCTGGGCGCCGAGAGCCGCTCGTCCTCAGTCTTGCCCGCACTCGTCAGCTCGGGATCCCCCAGCGGACCGCCGGCGACCAGCGCACCTACGTAGAGGTTCTTGCCGTCGAGGCCGACGCCCGCCGCCATGTCCTCGTCACGCGACACCGCCGCCGACTTCAGCTGCGTGCCACCGTCGCCCAGGGCACCGGGCACGGGGTCGGGGCTGGTGCCGTTGGTGGCGGCGGCCAGCCGTACCAGCCGGTGCTTGTCGTCGAGGAGGTACAGATAGTCGGCGCGCTCCACCGACCCGCGAGTGGCGACGGCCTCCGCCTGTTCCCCGTTCGACGTGCACAGCTGCCTGCCACCCGCCTTCAGCACGACCTCGTCCACGGTCGGGGTGAGGTTCTGCAGGGTGAACAGCAGCTGAGCGGCCATCTCGTTGCACTTGGTGGGCCCGACCCGCGCCGCCTTGTCGTTCAGCGGCACGGTCAGCCGGTTCTGGTCGTCGGGCGTCAGCGTGGTGACGCCCTTCAGTGCCGTGCCCGTGGGGAAGCTCGACCTGACCACCGGATTGAGCCAGCTGGTGGGCCCCTTGAGCAGGGAACGAACCGTCTGCGTCATGGGATCCACGTTCCGGCGCACATATACGGGGTCGGCGACGGCGGCCGTGTGCGGGGAGGTCCCGAGCGTGGTGTTCGTGGCGAAGTAGTACTTGTCGACGGACATGTAGTTGCGCTGGAAGTCCGACCTGCCCACGACGACACCGCGCGGCGGCACGTCGATGCGCCACTGCTTGGTCTTCTTGTCCCGGGTCAGGTGCATCGACTCGCTGTACTCCCCGCTCGCCGGCGAGTACGACTGCTGCCCGTCGACCGTGGCGACCTTGGTCCCGGACAGCGTGTACGAGAGGTTGTCGGTCTCCTCCCGGCCCCCCAGGCGGTCATTGTCGGCGCTCGGCCCGTCGGCGAGCACCATCGTGGACACCAGGGGCCGCCAGTTCTCCGACGCCTCCTTCGTCAGGTACATGCGCGCGATCTCGTAGTCCGGATCGTCGCTGGTCAGTGCCTCCAGGAAGCCCGACACGATCTCCGAGGACGAGGCGTCCTCATGCGGCGGCATGGCGAAGACCCGTACCTGGGTGTCCTGGCGGGGCGTGGACTCCACGCCCCGCAGATCGCCGCTGTCGGGCATCGAGGCGCACCCGGCCAGCAGTACGACGCCACAGGCGGCGTACGCCGCCGCGCGCCCCGGCCTGCGCCGGGCGCCCCCCTCGCGGTCAGCGGCCACGAGATGCCTCCCCATGCCTGCTCGAATCCTCGTTCTGCCCGGCCTCCTCGCTCGGCGGCTCTGCCTCACCGGGCGGGTCGTCGTGGTGCCGTGCGCCCGAAGCGGGCCGGGGGACCACTCGCGCGCCGTTGCCGGGCAGCGCCGTCGGATCGGCCTTGGGGACCGCCGCCGACCCCAGGCGGGGCGCGATCGGGTCCCTGGACGGCATCGCGGGCGCCTGGTCACCGCCTGGCTGAGCAGGCACCGTCGCGGCCTTCTCACTGCCACCGCGCGGCAGACCGGCGTCATTAAGTCCACGATTGCGTCGTGAGTCCTTGGGCTCCAGGGGTATCGGCGACCCCCGGAGCGGCTCGTCCGCCGTCCGGGGCAGCGTCAGCCGGAACTGTGAGCCGCCACCAGGCTCGCCCCACGCCTGGAGCCAGCCGCCGTGCAGCCGCGCGTCCTCCAGCGCGATGGACAGCCCCAGACCCGTACCGCCCGTGGTACGCGCGCGTGCCGGGTCGGCCCGCCAGAAGCGGCTGAAGACCCGGGTCGCCTCACCGGGCTTGAGCCCTACGCCGTAGTCCCGCACCGCGACCGCGACCGCCCCGCCCGCCGAAGCGAGCTTGACGACGACGTCCCTGCCCTCGCCGTGCTCGACGGCGTTGACTACGAGGTTGCGCAGCACGCGCTCGACCCGCCGGGCGTCGGCCTCGGCGACGATGGGCTGCTGGTCGCCGACGATGCGTATCTCGGTGCCCTTGCGGTCGGCGAGCGGCTCGGCCCCGCTGACGACGCGCCGCACGACCTCCCTGAGGTCGATCGGCTCGGCCTCCAGCGCCGCCGCGCCCGCGTCGAACCGGCTGATCTCCAGCAGATCGGCGAGCAGCGACTCGAACCGGTCCAGTTGGTCGGCGAGCAGTTCCGCCGACCGCGCGGTCACGGGATCGAAGTCCTCCCGCGCCTCATGGATGACGTCGGCGGCCATGCGCACGGTCGTCAACGGCGTCCGCAACTCGTGCGAAACGTCGGACACGAACCGTCGCTGCATCCGCGACAGGTCCTCCAGCTGCTGAATCTTCAACTGCAGGTTCTGCGCCATCTTGTTGAAGGCCTCGCCGAGCCGCGCGATGTCGTCCTCGCCGGTGACCTTCATCCGTTCCTGCAGCCGCCCGGCCGACAGCCGCTCGGCGATCCCGGCCGCCATCCGCACCGGCGTGACGACCTGGCGCACCACGAGCCAGGCGATGGCCCCGAGGAGTACGACGACGAAGAGCCCTGCGGTGGCCAGCGTCCCCTTGACCAGGCTCAGCGACTTCTCCTCCTGAGTGAGCGGGAAGAGGTAGTAGAGCTGATACGGGTCATCGTTGGGGTCGTTGACCTGCTTGCCGATGACCAGAGCCGGCTGTGAATCTTTGTGCGCAGCGCTCAGGTAGACGATGCGGGTGTAGCTCTGGAACGCGCCCGTAGCGCTGTCGATCCGCTCACGCAGTGCCTCGGGCACGCTCGCCGTCGGGTCGACAAGGCCGGAGCCACGCCGCCCTCGTCCGCCGCTGTCACTTCCCGCGGAGGCGGGGAGCGTCACCACCTCGAAGGCGCCCTGCCCGCCACTGGAGAGCGAGGAGACGAGCTCGGTCATCCACGAGCTGACGTTTTGGTGGAAACGCTCGTCCGTCGTCGAACCGTCGTCAGCTGTCCCGGCCGCCACCTCTTCCGCCCGCTGCTTGGCCGCCGCGAAACCGCCCGTCGCCTGGCTCTGCGAGGCCTTCACCTTGGCGTCCAGCAGGCCGTTGCGCACCTGCCCGATGACGACGAAGCCCAGCAGCAGGACGACGCCCAGCGACATCAGCAGGGTCGTGACGACGACCTTGAGCTGGATGTTGCGTCGCCACAGCCGCATGACGGGCAGCAACGGCCGACGCACCCAGCGCAGCAGGAGCCGAAGGACCGGGCTGCCCTGGACTCCGCCCTGAAGCAACCCGCCCTCTAGAAATCGTCCCCAGCGGGAGCCCGCCGATTTCCGGCCGACAGGCCGCTCCGGACGGGCCCCGGTCCGACCGGGGGCCGCAGCGGCGCTGTCCCCGGTCATGTCAGCTCGGTCCTGCCTTGTAGCCGACGCCACGGACGGTCACGACGATCTCCGGCCGCTCCGGGTCCTTCTCGACCTTGGAGCGCAGCCGCTGCACATGCACATTGACCAGTCGGGTGTCGGCCGCGTGCCGGTAGCCCCACACCTGCTCCAGGAGCACCTCACGCGTGAACACCTGCCACGGCTTGCGCGCCAGCGCGACCAGCAGGTCGAACTCCAGCGGCGTCAGCGCGATCGACTGCCCGTCCCGCTTCACGGAGTGCCCCGCCACGTCGATCACCAGGTCACCGATGGCGAGCTGCTCCGGCGCCGGCTCCTCCGACCTCCGCAGCCGCGCCCGGATCCGGGCGACGAGCTCCTTCGGCTTGAACGGCTTGACGATGTAGTCATCGGCACCGGACTCCAGGCCCACGACGACATCGACGGTGTCGCTCTTGGCCGTCAGCATCACGATCGGCACCCCGGACTCCGCCCTGATCAGACGGCACACCTCGATACCGTCCCGCCCGGGCAGCATCAGGTCCAGCAGCACCAGATCGGGCTTGGTCTCCCTGAACGCGGCCAGCGCCTTGTCGCCGTCGGCCACGAAAGACGGCTCAAAACCTTCACCACGCAGCACAATGCCGAGCATCTCGGCCAGTGCGGTGTCGTCGTCGACGACAAGGACTCGTCCCTTCATAAACGACATCATCCCATTCTCATAACAGTGGCGAAGGCTCAGGTGAGGTAGGTCACCGGCCAGTGACCTTAGTCGTAGGCAGTCGCCACTGTCTGCCCTCGCCCCCATCACAGGCAGTGACCTTTGGGCAGGTTTGCCCCACTCTGCCTGCCCAACCGGTTCCGGCCTCTAGGTCACAACGCCTGTGTCACCTGCCGTGACCTGGCCCACAGCTCGGCCAGCGCCTCACCCGTCACCGGCGACACCGCCCCCTCTTCCGTCACGATCGCCGTCACCAGCTCGGGCGGCGTGACATCGAACGCCGGGTTGTACGCCTGCGTCCCCAGCGGCGCCACCGGAATCCCGCCCCCCGGCTCCCCGCCCGCCACCGGCGCCTGAGGCGCGGCAACCTCGGTCACCTCGAACCCGGGCCGCTGCTCGACCTCGATCGACGCCCCGTCCGCCGTGTCCATGTCCACCGTCGTCAGCGGCGCCACCACGATGAACGGCACATGGTGATAGCGCGCCAGCACCGCCAGCGGATAACTCCCGACCTTGTTCGCCACCGATCCGTCGGCCGCGATCCGATCCGCCCCGATCAGCACCGCGTCCACCTCACCGGCGGCGAACAGCGAACCCGCGGCGTTGTCCGTGAGCAGGGTGTACGCCATCCCGTTGCGCGCCGCCTCGTACGCCGTCAGCCGAGCCCCCTGCAGCAGGGGCCGCGTCTCGTCCACCCACAACCGCCTGAGCTGCCCGGCCCGGTGAGCGGCGAGCGCCACCGCGAACGCCGTGCCCTCTCCGCCCGACACCAGCGCCCCGGTGTTGCAGTGCGTCAGGATGCGATGCCCACCACCCGGCAACAGCTCGTCCAGCAGCGCCAGTCCCCGCTCGGCCATGCGTGCGCTGGCCTCGGCATCCTCCTTGTGCAGCGCCCGCGCAGCACCCAGCGCCTCAGCCGCGGCCTGCTCCACGTTCCCGCTCCTGGCGAGTTCGCCCTGGTACGCCGACTGGGCCCGGCGCACACCAACGGCGAGGTTCACCGCGGTGGGCCGAGCGCCGGCCAGCGACTCCGCGGCGTCGTCCACGTCGAACCCGCGCGCGGCGGCGAGCGCGACGCCGTACGCCCCGGCGATCCCGAGCAGCGGCGCCCCGCGCACGGCCAGCGAACGGATCGCCTCCACCAGCGCGGGCGCATCCGTACAGACCAGCTCGACCTCCTCGGCCGGCAGTCTCGTCTGGTCGAGAAGGACCAGTACGGGACCTTCAGGTGGTTCGTCCCATCGGATCGCCGGAATCTCGATCGGCCTGCCGTCCTCGCCGGATTGCGCGTGCTGATCAGCCATGTGGCCAGTCTGCCCCTTGTACGGCGGACAATTGAAGGCGCACAGCCCATACCGCGGTCGGGACCCATCCGACCACCCCATGGCACGATGGCTGCCAACCTGCCGCCGCGACCGCGGACGGGCACCGTGAAGGAGCGACGATGAAAGACACTCCGGGCTGGGCCTCGCCCGGATCCGCCCCGTCCGACGGACAGGAACCCGGCGCGACCGGCCCTGCCGAGCCCGCAGATCGCCCCGACCCCGCGCAGCAGCCGGGAACGGACCCACAGGGCGCCGGCCCGAAGTGGTCCAAGGAGCAGCCGCCACCCGCCCAGTGGTCCGCCCCGACAGGCCCCGATGCCCCCGGCCAGACCCCACCGCCCCCGCCACCACCCGGCCCCGGCGGCTGGGGCGCCCCGCCCGCAGGCCCCGGCGGATACGGCGGCGGCCACCCCGGCTACGGCCCTCCCGGCGGATACGGCGGCTGGGGAGCAGGCTGGGGCGGACCTCCGCCCGCGGCCAAGCCCGGCGTGATCCCGCTGCGCCCCCTCGGCGTCGGCGAGATCCTCGACGGCGCGGTCTCCACCATGCGCACCTACTGGCGTACGGTCCTCGGCATCTCCCTGACCGTCGCCGTCGTGACGGAGATCCTCGTCATCCTCGTCCAGGGCTTCGTCCTGAACGACCGCGTCAACACCGCGGCGCTCAACGACCCGAGCGCCAGCCTCGACGAGCTGACCCGCGCCATGGGCGACGCCATGCTCAGCTCCAGCGTGATCTTCCTGATCTCGATCATCGGCGCGATCGTGGCGACCGCCCTGCTGACGACGGTCACCAGCCGCGCGGTGCTCGGCAAGTCGGTGACCACCGGCGAGGCCTGGCGCGACGCGCGCCCCCAGGTACCGCGGCTCTTCGGCCTGCTCTTCCTGCTTCTGCTCATGACCTTCGGCGTGGTGTTCCTGAGCGCCCTGCCCGGCATCCTCGTGGCCGGCGCGGGCTCCGGCGACGCGGGCGTGGCCCTCACCGTCCTGGGCGTCATCGGCGGCTTCGTCGTCGCACTGTGGCTGTGGTTCCGCTTCTCCCTCGCCTCTCCCGCGCTGATGCTGGAGAAGCAGGGCATCGTGAAGGCCCTCAGCCGTTCCGCGAAGCTGGTCCGCGGCTCCTGGTGGCGCGTCTTCGGCATCCAGCTGCTGGCCACGATCATCGCGAACATCATCGCGGCGATCGTCGTCATCCCCTTCACCTTCCTCGCCGCCGCCCTCAGCGGCGACGCCTCCGCCAACATCCTCGAAGGCGCCACCGACCTCGGCTGGACATTCCTCATCGTCAGCGGTGTCGGCTCGGTGATCGGCTCCATGATCACCTTCCCGATCACGGCCGGCGTCACCGTCCTGCTCTACATCGACCAGCGCATCCGCCGCGAGGCCCTCGACCTCGAACTGGCCCGCGCGGCCGGCGTCCAGGGCTACGGCGCCACCGACACTCCGGGGAGCTGAACCGTTGATCCTTGCGGGGGGAGTTCTCACCACGGCGTCAGCGGTGCTCGCACGCTCCGACGACGAGCCGCCCCTGACGATCCCGCGCGACCCCGCCCGGGAAGCGGCCCGGCGCGAGCTGTCCAAGGGCATGTACCACGAGAACGAACCCAGCTGGTTCCAGCGTGCCCTGGACGCCTTCTGGGACTGGGTGGAGGACCTGTTCAGCAGCGCCTCGACCGTCACGCCCGGAGGGCCGCTCGGCCTGGTCGTCGTCATCCTGGTCATCGTGGCGGTGCTCGGCGCCCTGTGGTGGCGCCTGGGCACCCCACGCCGCCAACCCACGTCCTCCGCCGCCCTGTTCGACGACCGCCCCCGCAGCGCCGCCGAACACCGAGCCGCCGCCGAGGCACACGCCGCCCAGGGCCACTGGAACCAGGCCGTCCAGGAACGGATGCGCGCCATCGTCCGCTCACTGGAGGAACGCGCGCTCCTCGACGTCCGCCCCGGCCGCACCGCGGACGAGGCCGCCGCCGAAGCCGGCCGCTCCCTACCCGCCCACGCGGACCGACTGCGCGCCGCCGCCCGGGACTTCGACGACGTGACATACGGCGGACGGGCCGCGCCGCAGCAGACGTACCAGCGCATCGCGGAACTCGACCGCGACCTGGAGAACACCAAGCCCCAGCTCGCGAGCAGCGCCCCCAGCACGGCCCACAACGCCCGCCAGGGAGCCGCCGAATGACCACCGAGGCCACGCTCCCGTCCACCTCGGCCTCGCGCACCCCACGCCAGGTGTGGACCCGCGCGCGAGGGGTCATCCTCGCCGTCGTCCTCCTGCTGGTGGCGGCGGTCGTGATCGCCACCATCCGCTCCGACGCCCGCCACGGCACCCTCGACCCACGCTCCGCCGACCCCAAGGGCAGCCGAGCCGTCGCCGAACTCCTCGCCGACCGCGGCGTGGACACCCGCATCGTAACCACCCTGGACGAGGCACGCGCCGCGTCCGCCGCGGACACCACCCTCCTGGTCGCCGCCCCCGACCTGCTGACGGAGCGTCAACAGTCCGCGCTGCACTCGGCGACCGACGGCTCCGGCGGGCGCACCCTCCTCGTCGCCCCCGGAAGCTGGTCCGTCGAACGACTCGTCCCCGGAGTCACCGCGGACCCCGCCACCAGCCTCGACTCCGAGCTCGCCCCCGACTGCGCCCTGCCCGCCGCCCAGCGCGCCGGCACCGCCGACCTCGGCGGCATCCGTTACACCACGACCCACCTCGACGCCGACGAGTGCTACCCCAGCGAGCGCCTGGCCACCCTCCTGCGTGTCCCGACTACCGAGGACGGCGACACCGTCGTCCTCGGCGCGCCCGACATCCTCCACAACGAACGCCTCGACGAGCAGGGCAACGCCTCCCTCGCCCTTCAACTCCTCGGCTCCCGCCCCCATTTGGTCTGGTACCTCCCCTCGCTCTCCGACACGTCGGCCGCCGACGAGGACGACGAACGCAGCTTCTTCGACCTGCTCCCCTCGGGCTGGCTCTGGGGCACACTCCAGCTCTTCATCGCCGCATGCCTGGCCGCCTTCTGGAGGGCACGCCGACTTGGCCCCCTGGTGCCCGAAAAACTCCCCGTGGCGATCCGCGCCTCCGAAACCGTCGAAGGCCGCGCCCGCCTCTACCGCAAGGCCAATGCCCGCGACCGCGCGGCCGCCGCTCTTCGCTCCACCACCCGCACGCGCCTCGCCCCCCTCGTAGGTGTCCCCGTCTCCCAGGCGCACGCGCCCGAGGCCCTGCTCCCCGCCCTGTCCGCCCACCTCCGCAACCACGGAGACGGACAGACCCTGCACACCCTCCTCTTCGGCCCGCCGCCCGGCGACGACGCCGCACTCATCTCCCTCGCCGACCAACTCGACGCCCTCGAAAGAGAGGTACGCCGTCCATGATGGACCCGACCACTGACAACGCCGGGACCACCGGGGACCCGGGCACCGCCCGCGCGTCCCTGGAAGCCCTGCGCGCCGAGATCGCCAAAGCCGTGGTCGGCCAGGACCCCGCAGTGACCGGCCTCGTCGTCGCCCTCCTCTGCCGCGGCCACGTCCTACTAGAAGGAGTCCCCGGGGTCGCCAAAACGTTGCTCGTCCGCGCCCTCGCATCCGCACTCGAACTCGACACCAAGCGCGTCCAGTTCACCCCCGACCTCATGCCGAGCGACGTCACGGGCTCCCTCGTCTACGACGCCCGAACCGCAGAGTTCTCCTTCCAGCCCGGCCCGGTCTTCACCAACCTCCTCCTCGCGGACGAGATCAACCGCACCCCGCCGAAGACCCAGTCCTCCCTCCTGGAAGCCATGGAGGAACGCCAGGTCACGGTCGACGGCACACCCCGCCCGCTCCCGGACCCCTTCCTGGTCGCGGCCACCCAGAACCCGGTCGAGTACGAGGGCACGTACCCCCTCCCCGAGGCCCAGCTGGACCGTTTCCTCCTCAAGCTCACGATCCCGCTCCCCTCCCGCCAGGACGAGATCGATGTCCTCACCCGCCACGCCGAGGGCTTCAACCCACGCGACCTCCGCTCCGCCGGCGTACGCCCCGTAGCAGGCCCGGCCGACCTGGAAGCGGCACGCGCGGCAGTCGCCAAGACCACGATCTCCCCCGAGATCACGGCCTACGTCGTCGACATCTGCCGAGCCACCCGGGAATCACCGTCCCTGACCCTGGGCGTCTCCCCCCGCGGCGCCACGGCCCTCCTCGCCACCGCCCGCGCCTGGGCCTGGCTGACCGGCCGCGACTACGTCATCCCCGACGACGTGAAGGCCCTGGCCCTGCCCACCCTCCGCCACCGCGTACAGCTCCGCCCCGAGGCAGAGATGGAAGGCGTCACAGCCGACTCCGTGATCAACGCGATCCTCGCCCACGTCCCCGTCCCCCGCTGATGGCCCTCACCGGACGCGCCGCACTCCTGGCAGCCCTGGGCTCCCTCCCCGTAGGCATCTGGGACCCCAGCTGGACGGGCATCCTCGCGGTCAACGCCCCATTGCTGGCAGCCTGCGCCTGCGACTTCGCTCTGGCAGCCCCCGTACGCCGACTGGGCCTGACGCGCTCCGGCGACACTTCCGCGCGCCTGGGCGAAGCAGCCGACGTCACCCTGACGATCACGAACCCGTCCAGCCGCCCCCTGCGCGCCCACCTCCGCGACGCCTGGCCCCCCAGCAGCTGGGAACCCGGCACAGAAATGGCGGCCTCCCGCCACCGCGTCACCATCCCTGCCGGCGAACGCCGCCGCATCACCACACGCCTACGCCCCACCCGCCGAGGCGACCGCCAGGCCGACCGCGTGACAATCCGTTCCTACGGCCCCCTGCGCCTCTTCTCCCGCCAGGGCACCCACAAAGCCCCGTGGACGGTACGGGTCCTCCCCCCGTTCACAAGCCGCAAGCACCTGCCGTCCAAACTGGCCCGCCTACGCGAACTCGACGGCCGCACCAGCGTCCTCACCCGCGGCGAGGGCACAGAATTCGACAGCCTGCGCGAATACGTCCCCGGCGACGACACCCGCTCCATCGACTGGCGCGCTACGGCCCGACAGTCCACGGTCGCCGTACGCACCTGGCGTCCCGAACGCGACCGCCACATCCTCCTCGTCCTGGACACCGGCCGCACCTCAGCAGGCCGAGTAGGCGACGCCCCCCGCCTCGACGCCTCCATGGACGCGGCCCTGCTCCTGGCCGCCCTCGCGTCCCGGGCCGGCGACCGCGTGGACCTCCTCGCCTACGACCGCCGAGTACGCGCCCTGGTACAGGGCCGCACAGCGGGCGACGTCCTCCCCTCCCTGGTCAACGCGATGGCCACCCTCGAACCCGAGCTGATCGAAACGGACGCCCGAAGCCTCACCGCTACGGCCGTCCGAGCAGCTCCCCGCCACTCCCTGATCGTGCTCCTCACAACCCTCGACGCGGCCCCGATCGAGGAGGGCCTGCTCCCCGTCCTCACTCAGCTCACCCAGCGCCACACAGTCCTGCTGGCCTCAGTGGCCGACCCCCACATCGCCCAAATGGCAACCTCGCGGGGAAACACGGACTCGGTGTACGAGGCCGCAGCCGCCGCTCAGTCCCAGAGCGAACGCCACCGCACGGCAGACCAGCTCCGCCGACGCGGCGTTACGGTCGTCGACGCAACGCCGGAGGAACTCGCGCCGGCACTGGCAGACGCGTATCTGGCCCTCAAGACAACAGGCCGTCTGTAATCAACAAAAAAGGGCCCTTCAAAGGAGGGCCCTTCCCAACGTACACGCATCACAAATACAGAAAGCCCCCGAACCGGTATCCCCGGCCGGGGGCTCTCTCAAATTTTGTTCGGCGGCGTCCTACTCTCCCACAGGGTCCCCCCTGCAGTACCATCGGCGCTGTAAGGCTTAGCTTCCGGGTTCGGAATGTAACCGGGCGTTTCCCTCACGCTATAACCACCGAAACACTATGAAACTGTGACCGGACATGACACGGTCGTTGTCTCAGAACCAACACAGTGGACGCGAGCCTCTATGGAC
>NZ_BNBM01000020.1:0-139299 GCF_014655715.1 Streptomyces lanatus
GGTCGGCGAGGCCCAGCTGATCTACAACTGGGAGGCGCTGCCGGCCGAGGTCGCCCAGCTCGTCCACGCCCACCCGACGCAGAACGAGGCGCTCGGCGAGGCCCACCTGGCCCTGGCCGGCAAGCCCCTTCACATTTCCGACTAGTTGCGGCCTCATGGCGGACCGGCTCCACTTCTCCGCCGCCTGATCCACCTGAGCAGCCGGGCGGACCGTGCCTCCCCCCACGGCCCGCCCGGCACCCCGTCTCCGCGCGAGCAAGGAGTTCGTCATTGATCTCGGGTTCGGATGGCTACGCTGGGTTCGCAAGCCGGAGGAGGTTGCGATCTGCATGCGTGACGGGAACGAACCCCGACGGTCTGAGCGGGAGGACACGCTCGGAGCCGGGTGGGAGGCCTACCGGCCTGCGGTTTTCGGTGTGGCCTACCGGTTGCTCGGGAGCGTGGCCGACGCCGAGGACGTGACCCAGGATGTGTGGCTGCGGGCCGCCGGAGCGGATCTGCAAGACATCGCTGACCTGCAAGCTTGGCTGATGACGGTGGCCGCGCGGCGGTCGTACGACATTCTCAAGAGTGCCCGGTTCCGACGGGAGACCTATGTCGGACCGTGGCTGCCGGAGCCGCTGCTGACGGGTCCGGACGCGTCGCAGCCGGTACTCGTCGACGAGTCCGTCAGTTCCGCGATGCTCCTGATCATGGAGGAGCTGTCCCCACCGGAGCGGGTGGCCTTCGTCCTGCACGACGTCTTCGGGCTCGAATTCGGCAAGATCGCCGAAGTGCTGGACGTTTCCGTGCCCGGCGCCCGCCAGCTCGCCTCGCGGGGTCGACGCAGGGTGGCCAAGGCGAAGGAGTCCACTCCGCAGGCCTCGAAGGCGGAGCGTGAACGCATCCTCGCGGCTTTCCGTGCCGCGTACGAGGCCGGGGACATGGCCGGCCTGGTGGGACTCCTGCATCCGGACGTCGTCTACGTCACCGACGGCGGCGGCAATGTCTCCGCGGCCCGCAAGCTCATCCACGGCGGCGAGCGCGTCGCCGAGGTCATGGTGCGTGTGGGGCGCCAGTGGCATCCGGACCGCATCGACTTCGCCGAGGTCGGTGGCGAGCTGGCCCTGGTCTTCTACCGCGAGAGCCGGGTCTACTCCGTGGACACGGTCCAGATCACAGACGGTCTGATCAGCGCGTACCGCCGGGTCATCAACCCCGACAAACTCATGCGCGTCTAGCTGTCACACCCGGAGGGGCTGCCTCGTCTCCCTGGTGAGAAAGCAAGACGGGCGACAAAGGGATGCGCGCAGGCAGATGAGATCGACCGTGCGAACACGGCATACATCCGCCTGCGGCGACTTCCCGTGGACGAGCCGCCATGAGCCCTGCGTGTGAACGGGCCATGGGCTTGAGTCGCCCCTCCCAGTAAGGACCTGTATGCAAGCCATCACTGTGCAAGACCGTGACGCCGGTCTTGCAGGGATGTCACTGACGGACATGCCCTACCCCCACGCGGCCGAGAACGACGTCGTCGTGCGAGTGCACGCCTCGGGCTTCACACCCGGCGAGTTGGACTGGCCGGCGACGTGGACGGATCGCGCCGGCCGCGACCGGACGCCGAGCGTACCCGGGCACGAGCTGTCCGGTGTCGTCGTAGAGCTGGGGTACGGCACCACCGGCCTGAGCGTCGGACAGCGGGTGTTCGGAGTGGCCGACTGGGCCCGCGACGGCACGCTCGCCGAGTACACCGCGGTGGAAGCCCGCAACCTCGCCCCGCTGCCGGCGGACATCGATCACACCGTGGCCGCCGCACTGCCGATCTCCGGACTGACCGCCTGGCAGGCCCTGTTCGACCATGGCCGCCTTACCGTCGGCCAGACCGTCGTGATCCACGGTGCCGCGGGCGGCGTCGGCTCGCTCGCGGTACAGCTCGCCCGAGAGGCCGGAGCCCACGTCATCGGCACCGGCCGTGCCTCCCACCGGGACAGGGCACTCGACCTCGGCGTCGACACCTTCCTGGACCTGCAATCCGAGAAGTTGGAGGACGCGGGCCAGGCCGACCTCGTGTTCGACGTCATCGGCGGCGACATCCTCTACCGGTCCGCCGCCCTGGTACGCGCCGGCGGCACGCTCGTCACCATCGCCACGCCGCCCAAGGTCCAGCCCAAGGAGGGGCGGACGGTCTTCTTCGTCGTCGAACCCGACCGCGCCCGGCTCACCGATCTGGCCCAGCGGGTAAGGGACGGCCGACTCAGGACAACCGTCGGCGCAGTGCGTCCCCTTGCCGAAGCAGCCGCCGCGTTCGCTCCCGGAACGCCGACCGCCGGCAAGACAATCATCCGCGTCACGGAAGACTGAACAGGAGCCCGATCGTGATTCGAATGCGGATCGCCGGTGGCCTGCTGGCCGTTGCCACATTGACCGCGGCCACGGCCTGCTCGCCCACCGACCAGCCGGCTCACGCACAGGCTCCTGCCTCGGCCGCGACGACGAGCCACCCCTCCGAAACACTGACCCCACTGCTCGAGCAGGCCCTTCCCAATGTGAAGGGCAAGACATTCACGTCATCGGTCGTCGACTTCCCGCCCAACGCACGCGCGACACCGCACCGGCACGGCCAGGCCTTCGTCTACGCCTACGTTCTCGAAGGTACTGTGCGCAGCAAGCTCGGCGACAAGCCCGTCACCACCTACCACCAGGGCGAGAACTGGGTCGAGCAGCCGGGCGCCCACCATGTCCTCACGGAGAACACCAGCCGGACCGAGCGGGCCAGGCTTCTGGTCGTCTTCGTCTCCAACACCGGGGACGAACTCAAGGTGGACGACGCGAAGTCGTAACGCGGGGACACGCGACAGACGACCGGCGGGGCACGAATCCGGCCCTGCCGGAACACAGTTGGCCACACCAAGGCGCGCCTCAAGGGCGAACGCAGGCCACACGCACGCATTGAAGGAACCATGACTGACATCGCACGAGTCAACATCGGCAAGCAGCACCCGTCCGCATACAAGGCGCTGTTGGCCCTGTCGTCGGAGGTGGAAGAAGCTGTGCATGCGGCGGGTCTGGACCCCCTCCTGATCGAACTCTTGAGGATCCGCACCTCGCAGATCAACGGCTGCGCGTTCTGCCTGCGCATGCACACTCGCGACGCTCTCAAGAAGGGCGAGAACCCCGATCGGATCGCCGTGCTCCCAGCATGGGAAGAGACCGGCTACTTCTCCGAGACCGACCGAGCCGCCCTCCGCCTGACCGAGGCGATCACGCGCGTGCCGGACGGACACGTCAGCGACGAGGACTACAACGTTGCCGCGGCCGTCCTCACCGCAGACCAGATCTCGGGAATCTCCTGGCTGGCAACCGTGATGAACGCATTCAACCGCGTCGCGATCACCAGCCGGTATCCCGTGAGCGGTTGACCTCGCCGGGCCGTGTACGGCTGTCGAACTACTTCCGCACGCGCGGCCCGATCACGCGGAAGTCCGCATCGCCGACACGGAGCACGCCGTCCGACAGCGGCGTGCACCGTACACCGCCTTTGCCGCGCAGCGCGCGCTGCGCTCCCGGCCCGATGACGGCGTCCATCCATGCACAGGGCCGGGCCGCGCGGTTGAGGGCGAACACGACGGGGCCGTGGCCGGTGTCGAGCTCCACGATCTGATCGAGGTAGGCGTCGATGTCGATGCCACGGAGCAGGATGTTCCGGCGCGTCATTCGGAGGTCGACAGCCGGATTGATGCTGGTGGGGAGGTTCTCTTCCGCCATGATGGTCACAGACGCGTCCCGGTGAGCCGGCTTGGCGAAGTACCGATCGCCGACGATTCCGAGGTGGCGGCGTACGTGAACCTCCTGCACCAGCCCGCCGACGGGGTCTGATGCCGGCCCTTGAGCAGGCCGCCCGGAGAACCGGTGCACCGGCGACACGAGGAGCTGTACCACCTGTACCCCGTCCCGCGCGACGTGTGGGGAACTCAAACCGAGCCGGATCCTTTCTTCCTAGCGAGCGCTGAGGCACATCCTCCTTTGGCCGGGACCTATTCTCCTCCACCGCACCAGATTCCGTCGGTGCCGCTACGAAGAACTCGGAAGCACCGCCAGGAGTCGTCGGCACGCCTCCTCACACCGTCGGCAGGCTTCGGCGCAGATGCGGCAGTGTTCATGGTGTGCAGCATGCAGTTCGCACTCCTCGGCACACGCGATACATGAGGCAAGACATGCCTCGACCGCAGTCCGGGTGACCGTCAGGTCGACAGTTGTGCGACGCGACAGGACGGTCGTCGTGGCGGCACACACGTCAGAACAGTCGAGGTCGGACCGTATGCACTTGAACAAAGAGACGATGTCAGGCTCCGCCATGCAGGCATCGGCACACGCAGCGCAGGCCTGGAAGCAGGCGACGCATGCCTCGATGCACTCGATCAACGCGTCACCGAAGACCGGCCGGGGGCCTGGGTAGGAGTCGGCCATTTGTCTGACGACCAAAGACACGATGAGATCCTTCCGTTCGTCGGTAGCACCGTGGTCCGCAGCGCGTCGTCCCTTCGCTTCAGGCCGCCGTGAGCTCGGCGCGGCCGAAGAGCAGGGCGTAGCCAGGGGGAAGCCGGGCGATGATGCGACGGATGAGCTCCTCGCCGGCGAGCTGGGCCACGACGCGTAGGACGGTGCTGGTGTTCCAGCGGGTGGTGGCTGTCGTGCCGCCCGTGCGGGACGCCAGGTCTTTGACGAAGTCTCGGCCGGTGAGAGGTTCGGCGGCCGGGACTTCGGATACGAAGGAGACAGCCGCCTCATGGGGCAGCCTGGCGACAAGCTCCTCTCGCTCATCGCCTGTGAGCTGGCGCCCGAAGGCGGCCAGCACGGTGCGCACGACCTCCTCGGCCTGTGCACGGGTGGGGTACGCGCCTTCGTACCGCACCTTCTCCAGCACCTGCTCGAATGTCATGCGCACAGCTTCTGCTGGCAAATCATCAGTGACGTCGTCGCCCTTCTCGTCCGGCGTGGTCGCGGCACCCATGGGGCAGGGTTCCCTCAGTCAGATGTTGCAGCGCGCCTGGGCAACACCCAGTCCTTGCGCGGGAAGTGGCACGTATAGCCGTGCGGGTACTTGACGAGGTAGTCCTGATGCTCGGGCTCCGCCTCCCAGAAGGGGCCGGCCGGCTCGATCGTAGTCACGGCCTTACCCGGCCACAGACCTGACGCGTCGACATCCGCGATCGTGTCGCGAGCGACCCGCTCCTGCTCGGGAGACAGGGGGAAGATCGCCGAGCGGTAGCTCGTGCCGATGTCGTTTCCCTGGCGGTTCAGGGTCGACGGGTCGTGGATCTGGAAGAAGAACGCCAGGATGTCGCGGTAGGTCGTCTGCGTGGGATCGAAGACGACCTCGATCGCTTCCGCGTGGCCGGGGTGGTTGCGGTACGTCGCGTGGTCGTTCTCTCCACCGGTATATCCGACGCGCGTGCCCAACACGCCGGGCTGCCGGCGAATGAGGTCCTCCATACCCCAGAAACACCCGCCGGCCAGTACGGCCGTCTCGCTGTTCGGTTCGCGGGTGATCTGTCCGTTGTCATGAATTCCGCTGGTCATGATGTGTGCTCCTCTGTGTTGAACGATGCACTTGTGTCCATCTCATAGGCGCCGATCTTCCGCGCGGTCTTACCGACGACTTCGCTTTGCGCCTCCGCTTCTCACTGCCCTCGCGCCCCACGCCTTGTCGTTCAGCGTGGTAAGACACCGGAATCCGGCGTCGCTATTACTCGTAAACCGAAAATGCCGTGCCAGCATGGACTGGATATCGTGCAGGCATGGACCGGATGGCGGGAGGTGCCGCATGAAGGCGATTGTGGTGACGGATCAGGCCGCGGGAACGGCCGGGATGACGCTGGTGGAGCGGCCCGAGCCGGAGGCGGCGGGGAACGACGTCCTCGTTCGGGTTCACGCATCAGGATTCACTCCCGGTGAACTGACGTGGCCCTCGAACTGGACCGATCGCCTCGGCCGTGACCGGACGCCTTCGATTCCCGGACACGAGCTGGCCGGAGTGGTCACCGCCCTCGGCTACGGCACGACGGGACTGTCGGTGGGACAGCGGGTGTTCGGCCTCACGGACTGGACTCGCGACGGCACACTGGCGGAGTACGCGGCTGTCGAGGCACGCAACCTCGCACCGCTGCCGGGCGATGTCGACTTCACGGTGGGCGCGTCTCTGCCGATCTCCGGCCTGACCGCCTGGCAAGGGCTGTTCGTGCACGGCCGCCTACAGGCGGGGCAGAGCGTCCTCGTGCATGGTGCGGCCGGCGGAGTCGGATCGATGGTGACTCAGCTGGCGCGCGAGGCGGGTGGGTACGTCATCGGCACCGGTCGCGCTGCCGACCGTCAGACGGCACTCGACTACGGCGCGAAGGAATTCGTCGACCTCGACAACGACGACCTGGACGACATCGATGGGGTCGATTTGGTGTTCGACGTCATCGGCGGAGACATCGGCAAGCGGTCCGCAGGCGTGATTCGCGCCGGAGGAACGCTGGTGACCATCGCCGGTCCGCCCGAGGCCCGGCCGGCTGACGGCCTGGCGATCGACTTCGTCGTCGAGTCCGATCGCGCCCAACTGGGTGAGATCGTCCAGCGGGTCCGGGATGGTCGGCTGCGGACGAACATCGGTAACGTGGCCCCCCTCGACGATGCCGTCGCGGCCTTCAACCCGACCGACCGGCCCAAGGGCAAGACGATCATCCGCGTCCGCCCATAAGGGCTCAGGAACAGTGACCGGGCCACGTAGGTCAGCGTCGGCTGCGTGGCCCGGTCACTCATGTGCCCGGGCAGATGGCGGTCGCCGCGCCGGTCCTGGTGACTGGACCTTCCTCGGTGGTGGTGGATTCACCGGTCGTTGCGCAGTCGTCGTACTACGGCGTCCCAGTCGATCAGACCGCTCTCGGTCCCCATCGACACCAGGCCGAAACTGTCCGAGACGAGCCAGACGTACAGCTTCGAGAACGGAACCTCCAGCAGCGCCGTTTCCCCCGCCTCCTTGAGGAGGATGCGCAGTTGTCCGCCACCACATCGGCAGCAGGGTGGCCAGATCCGGACGCTCCCCAGGCCGGCCGGACGCCGAATGCCCTCCCACAACAGCTCGCGTGACAACTCCCAGACGACAGGGGGGAGATCGGGGGACCCGCTGGGGAATGCGAGGCTCACGACATACGGGTCGCTCATGCGGTAGATGAACCGCAGCCGGAGCGTGAGACAGGAGTCCTGGCCCATGACGACGTGACAGTCCAGTTAGAGTTCCGTCGTTCCGGAGTCGGCAGCGAAGCCACCGCCCTGGACTATGTGGTCTGTGGACACGGGCCCTCCAGGGCGTCAGCGAGCGGCTGGGGACGCCGTGATGATCGTGCCGGCGTCGCTTGGGTCCCGACCCGCCGGGGATCCGGCGGACCACGGCGGCGATGTGGGCGGCGTCGCGCCAGGACGACAATGGGGGCGGACGATTGTGCCCATGGAAGGACGGGGCTCCTTCAAGGAGTGGGCGCTGAACGGTTGGGTGCGGTCGGCCGTGACCGGGGTCGTTCCGTCGTATGGTGCGGAGTGTCTGGATCGCGAGGGTATGGGCACTCGATCTCCTGGATTGCTGTCACGTCTGCCTCTGCGGGCCGTTGTCCGTCACTGGCAGTCCGTCGTCCGCCCCGCCCCTTTGCGGGGGTCGGACTGCTTCGTTCCTCACGCGTCTTCTGGTGCCAGTCTGTTTCCAGTCGACCAACGCTCGATCTACAAGTCGTCTATGTCCCATGGAGACGGCCGCTCCGACCGCTGGTCGCACACCATCAACTCGTACGTCTGCGGGAGACAGATGGGGCACCACTGTCCGTTCCGCCCTCCGCACCGGATGCGGTCCGGCACGAGAGGAGCAGCGTCCCGTCCCCGCCGGGAGTCAGACAGGCGGCAGCTCCCGCAGGAGCGCCGACCCGAGCGGGGTCGGCGCATACGTGGCTACAGAGAGACGACGGTGCTCGTGGAATACCGGGTGTGAACGACCGTATGCCGGGCCGGTTCGTCACGGGTGTGCGGGTTCTCCCGTCGCGCACTGACGCACCAGCCGCGCACCCTCGACCGGCCGGTCGGCCGGAGTCGTATGGCATTGGGCGGTGGGCGCGCACTGGCCTTGGAGGCGGGAGAGCCCGCGAAAATGATCCAGTCGAGAACCACCAGGTCGTAGACGGTCAGTGTCGCGAAGACGAGCGCCGCGCAGAGTGCCGCGGGCAAGAAGGTCAGACCGTCGTCCAGCGCCGCGTCCAAGCCGATCATTGCTGCCGTCAGCAGGGGAACACCACACGCCCCCCAGACGACCATGCCGACGAGCCCTGCTACCCGTCGGCCCCGTGCACTCTTGGGCTTGCCGTACCGCTCCTGGATGGCCGGTGGATAGTCGTCGAGAAGGAAGTCCCGGCTGGTCGCTACCCCAGCGAATGTCGCCGCGGTGAACAGGACGCTCAGCACCAGCCCATACCCGACGCCGTACCTGATGATCAGCGACCACTGCATACGCATCCTCCAGACAGAGTCTTCGTGGGCCTTGCCCTATCTCTCTGCTCATGATCCTTAAAGTCAACGAACCGTGAAGTTCAAGAGCTCGCTACGATTGACCGCGTGCCCAACGGACCAGACACCGGGCCGCCGCCACCCCGGAGCCACCACTCGCCGTCGGGCGCCGCAGACGGCCCGAGTTCCGCAAGGGACGGCCCACCCTGACCAGGGAGAGGATCGCCCGCGCGGCTCTGGAGCTCCTCGGGGACACAGGCCCGGCCGACCTGACCATGCGCAATGTGGGTCAACAACTCGGTGTGTCGCCGCGTGCGCTGTACAACTACGTGGCCGATCGCCGCGACCTGCTCAGCGAGATCGTGGCCGCCTGCCAGGCCGATCGACCCGCGCCACGGCTCGATCCCCGGCGATGGCGGGAGAGCCTGCGTACGTATTGCCGGGAGTTGCGCTCTTGGTATCGGGCCCATCCAGGGATGCTGGCCCTCGCCCGCGCCGAGGATCTGACCCCGTTCGCCGCGCCGGACATGCTGCGTGCCGACGACGCGTTGGTGGCGTTCTTCCTCGCCATCGGGTTGCGGCCTCAAGACGCCCACCGGGCCTGGTCGATCACCGTGCTACACGTGGCCGGGTTCGCTGAGGTGTGGGACGCCTGGCACGATCGGCCGCCGGCCGGGGCGGATCCGGCGGCGTGGACAGGGATCCCGCCGCTTACGCCGGACGAGGAACTGCCGCACCTGCGGCGCGTCGTGGCGGAGTCCTCCGTCGAATCGCCGGATGCGCTGTTCGAGACAGTGGTGACCATGCTGATCGTCGGGATCGAGACGATGCTGTAGGTGCACCAGCGCTCACGTTCGCGCTGCCGCACGCCCGGTGACGCCTTGTGGGTCCATGGTCTGGTGGCTCAGGTGGTTCGAGAGCGACCAAGCCCGATCGGCATCGCGGCAAACGCGTACGGCGCCTTGGGTCCGACGGGTGAATTCGGTACGGGGCGCAGGCTTCAAGCCGTGTCGGACCTGTGGTCGTCGTGGACGGGCGATACGACGGGCGTAGCTCTCGCCCTGCGAAGCGACCCTCCGTCCGACCGTAGAAAGGGAACCCGTGACCGCTCCTGTCGCCCTCGATCACCGCGCCTCCGGTTACAGCCTGGAACACGCCTACTGCCTTGCTCGGGCATGCGCACTGGCCTACAAGGACCAGCCCACCATCGAGCGGCAGGCAGCCGACTGGGGCTTCGACCGGGTACACCACCACGAGACGCGGTTCACCCCGCCGTTCCCGCTCCAGGACACACAGGCGTACACGCTGGTCAGCGACCACATGATCATCACGGCCTTTCGTGGCACGGAACCGAACCAGATCAAGGACTGGCTGACCGATGCCACGACGCCGCCGCGGCGCGGACCGGACGGCACGGGATTCGTCCACTACGGCTTCGCCGAGGCCCTGGACTCCATCTACCCGGATGTCATGGCCACCCTCCAGGAGTCCCGCACCAACGGCCAGCGCGTGTGGTTCACGGGGCACAGCCTCGGTGGAGCGCTGGCCATGCTCGCCGGCGCGCGTATGTACCTGGAGGAGCCGCGTCTGGCGGCGGACGGTGTCTACACCTTCGGCCAGCCTCGCACCTGCGACCCCGCGCTGGCCGCCGCGTACAACACGGGTTACAAGAACCGGATGTACCGCTTCGTCAACAACAACGACATCGTTCCGCAGCTGCCGCCGGAGCCCGTCTACACGCACGTGAACTCCCTGCGGTACATCGACTCGCACGGCAGGATCCGCGAGTCCATGCCCCTGATCGGCGCGCTGGCCGACCGGGTGAGCGGAATGACCGCGGACCTCCTCGCACCGGCCAGTGACGGCGTGCGGGACCATTTCATCGACAGCTACCTGAAGGTCCTGGAGAGAAACCTGGGCTAGGGCGCCAGCGGACACAGCGGAGTTGGGCGGTCGAGTTGGCCCTCTACGAGCTTGCGACGTACCCCGTGACTCACGTGCTGTACGCGCATGTGACCGGTGTGGAAGGGCTGCCCGGAGCCGGAGGTTCCGGGCATGGTCTTCGGCCATGAGTCGGCAGCAGGCGGGCATGGACGAGCTGGCCGAGCGCTGGACGGCGCCCCCTAAGAGGGAAAGTGCCTCCACCTCCCCTCGGAGACGATCTCGACGGTGCCGTCGATCACCTTGATGGCGGTGTCATCGTCGATCGCGTACGCCGGACCCGGGATGCCGGCAGCCCATCTTTCCGCGTCGGCCGTGCTGTTCTCCGGCAGCAGTTCGTGGTCCAGGTGCGGGAAGATCGAAAAGTCGACGATGCCCAGCGTGCTGTCGTCACCGGTGGGCGGCTTCCACTCGACGAAGTCCTCCCCGATACGGGGAGTCATCACCATGCTTCCGGCGCTCAGGCCCACCCAGACCGTCTCGTGCAGCGACGGCAGGAGGTCCGCCAGCCCGGACTGCCGCATCCAGTGGCACAGGTACAGGGCGTCGCCGCCATTCACCAGCAGGACGTCCGCCTCCCGGACCCAGCAGGTCCAGCGTTCCTCGTCGATGCTGGGCAGCGCGGTGAGCTCCAGTACTCCCAGGGACTTCCACCCCAGCTCACACATGGGTGTGGAGGGGGACTGTCCGCTGACGAAACGCCATGCCCCGGCAGGAGTGCCCTGGGGGTGCCCGTATGCCGCGGTAGGGATGCACAGGGCGTTCGAGGCGGCGATCGGTTTGCCCAGCAGGCCGACCAGCGCGTCGTGGATGCTCGGGTTCTTGATGCCTGCGGACGTGAGAAGCAGCTTCAAGATGCCTCCTGATTCGAGTGCGATGGAGCGGTCTGACGTGTAGACCTGGGGCCACCGCGATACTCATCGCTGCTGAACGGGGCAAGACTTCCTGCACCAGGCCGCGGCGTTCCCAAGCGATGGGCTCCGCCCACCCTGGACCGCTCGTCCGGCCTCCAGCACGGGCCGGCTGTCGGGCGAATCCGGACCTGCGGCGCCCCGCCACAGGCGAAGTGACCTATGCCTGGGGAGTCTCGGTGAGCATGTCTGTCCCACCCCTGGGCGCAGGGTGGGGAGATTCAAGGCTCTGTCCGCAGTTTCGTGAAAGCACCGGTAAGATCGTCTGCTCATGGATGCGAGTGCGGGGCCCGAGATGATCCCGGTTCCGGCCAGGCAGGTCACGCTTTCGGACCGGCGGACACAGCGGAGTTGGGCGGTCGAGCTGGACCCCTACCAGCTTGGCACGTACCCCATCACCCAGGTGCTGTACGCGCAGGTGAGCGGCGAGCGTCCAAGCACCGCCCGTGGGGACCATCTGCCCGTCGAGGGCGTCTCCTGGTGGGACGCGGTCCAATTCTGCAACGCCTTGTCGCAACGTAAGGGGTTCACGCCCGCCTACCGGCAGGTCGGCGGCGAAGACATTGAATGGGACGCATCGGCCGACGGGTACCGGCTGCCAACCGAAGCGGAGTGGGAGCACGCCTGCCGGGCCAGTACGGCGGGACCGCGTTATGGCTCCCTCGACGAGATCGCCTGGCATCGCGGCAACTCGGTGGAGACCATCCACGAGGTGGGAGTCAAGCGCCCCAATCTCTGGGGCTTTCATGACATGCTCGGCAACGTGTGGGAGTGGTGCTGGGACATCTACGACCCCGAGGTCTACGGCACCTACCGAGTTCTGCGAGGCGGCGGCTGGTTCGACGAGCACTGGAGCTGCCGGGTCTCTGTAAGGCGTCGCAGTCACCCCACGTTTCGGGTCGACGACGTCGGATTCCGCATCGCTCGTTCCGTGACGCGCTGATCCACGGTGCCACCTGGCGACCGGTCGGGAGCCGTGGTCGCGCGACATCACAGATCGGTGAGGGTGCGAGTCCGGAGCAGGTCGAACGAGGACAGGCCTCAGATGTGCGGTCGGGCAGCACGTCCACGAGTCGGCCGGTTTCGACGTCGACCAGTACGGTGCCGTAGGTGGAGCCCTTGCGGAGGGCGAACTCGTCCGCGCCCTCGACCGCAGCCAGCCTGCCAGACCGGTGTTGGAACGCAGCTTGCTCAGGGCGATGACCTGATCAACGCGCAGCGTGCTGCCCGGGAGGCTCATGACGCCGTCACGAGCCGCTCATTAACCTCTGAGGCCGAGGCGTCAGCTTGGGCAGCGAGAGGAATCACCTGTGTGCGACGAGCGGTTGGAAGCGTTCTCCCGGGAGCGGCTGGGCGGGCGCCCCGTGCCAGAGGATGTACGCGTGCTGGCGACCGCGCAGTGGGAGGGACGCGGACACCCTTTCGAGCAGCTCGGCATCACCGTTTTGGAGCCCGGTGCCCTGCATCCGCTGACCGATCACAGCTATCTCAGTGAGGAAGAGCGCGCCGATCCCGACATCATGGCCAACTGCGCGGCATCCGAGCAGATGGCCACGTATCTGAAGGCGGTGGCCCAGGACGAGGACGGCAACTTCTACGGGTACTGGCTACACCCGCAGCAGCGGGAGACGCAGCCGCCGCCGGTCATCAAGGTCGACACGGAGTTGACATACTCGGAGTTGGGCGGGCGTACCTTCTCCGAAGCCTGCTTGTACGACATCGCCTTCGACGATGACGAGCTGTTCGTGACGGTGGCCGCAGAGCTTGCGCAGCTGGACATACGCATTCCTGCCCGTTCCCGCGAGGATCTGGACGTCCTGTCCGTCGATCCTGCCCCGGAAGACATGCACATGAGACTCTTCTACGCCGAGCAGGAGAGGCTTGGGCGGCGGGACTAGGTGATGATCGCGTCGACGAGGCCGAAGAGGGCGTCAAAGACGGTGACGTGACGCTCACCCCTGACCTGGGACCGTACGCGAAATCACTGGACCAGACACCGCGTCAGAACTCGATGGTGACGAAGCCGTCCCGGTTGGCCGGTGCCTGCAGCACGCGGTATCCGAACTGTTCCCTGAGGCTGGCGAGGTCCCAGTTCGAGGCTCGTTCGCGGTAGTTGAAGACCAGGTCCTTCGTGGCTCCGCCGTGCTTGAGGATGCGGGCGATGGCGATGTCGTCGGGGTGGCCGTGGACTTTTCCGTTGGTGGAGATCAGGTAGCGGTCGCAGTCGAGGAGGGCGAGGAGGTCGTTCGAGAGGTTCTTGGCGCTGCCGTGGTGGGCGACTTTCAGGGCGTTGACGGGCAGCCGGCCGCCCTCGGCCTCGGCGCGCGGTCGGACGGAGGCAACCAGCCGTGGGTCGTCGGCGTCACCGGTGAGGATGATCCGGGTTCCCTCGAACTCGAACAGCAGGCCGATGCTGGTCGGGTTGGTGGGGGAGCCGTCGCGCTTGAACGGCGCTGCGGCCAGCTGGTCGACATTGATCGCGCCGAAGTGTTCGATTCCAGGCATGGGTTCGCGCTCCATGGGGTCCACGCCCGGGATCAGACCGGCCTCTTCGCACTTCGTCCGCCATGTGGGGATCAGTGACTCCAGCAGGTGACGGTCCGGTGCCAGCACTTCCATGGTGGATCCGTCGTCGAACCAGGTCAGCGGATGGCCCACCTCGACACTTCGGCCGTCGAATGCCTTGTTCCAGGGGAGGTTTTGGGCGATGAGCGCGGTGGTGAGCAGTTCTCCGTCCACCGCGCCGAAGATCTCGCGGTCGTGGAGATGGTCGAAGCCGTTGAACCATACGTCCCCGAAGTCCACGGGGCGTTCGGGGTCGTCGAGCAGGGCCAGCACCCCGAGGATGTGGTCCTGATCGACATGAGTCACCACGAGCAGGTCGATCTCGCCGCCCAGCTCGGTGAGCAGCGGTTTGATCCGCTGGTAGGTGCCACGCCGTCCGCCGTCGACGAGAACGCGCCGCGTGAAGTCGTCGTTGCCGTACTCCAGGAGCAGGCAGTCCCCGTCTTCCGCGGGCAGCATCGTGAGCCGGATCATCAGGTACTCCTTTGCCGCAGATCGAGGATCAGGAACGGCTCGCGCATGTCGGCCAGCCAGGACAGCCTGCGCACCTGGTCGAGCCGGCCCACGCAATCGGTGTCGTCGGGGAAGGCGGACAGGCCTTCGACGAGCCAGGCGAGCCCGAGTGTGTAGAACGGGATGCCACGGTCGAACGCCTCGATCAGCCCATCCCGGGCCTGCTTGCGGCTCTCCGGGCCCCGGCGCAGCAGCCGTACTGCTCGCAGGATCGCCCCGTCGCCCAGCCAGGGGACGTTGTCGGAAAGCCGTTTCAGCCAGGGATCCCAGTACGTCTCGCCCCGCGTGTGGTCGGTGCCGATCAGGACGTAGGCCGCGGCCGCCGCGGCGAGCGGGTTCTCAAGTCGAGTGTGGAGCTGCGGCTCGACATCGGCGAAGAGCCGCGCCGCGGTGTCCAGGGCGCCCTGCGACATGTAGGCCAGCCCTGCGCCGACCTCCGGGTCGCGGACGGCCACGGAGACAGCACTGCCGGTCGGGCTCTGGCGCAGGTTGACCAGGACCTCGACCTCGTAGGCCTCCCAAGGCAGCGGAAGGGTGACCAGGCGTACGGATCCGCCGGCCTCCACGACCAGGAACTGCCGCTCGCAGATCGGCTCGCCCGGGGCCGCCACGGGGCCGTTCGGGCCGAACCGGTACAGCGGCGTGACCGCCTCCCCGGGCACGTCGGGCGCGGGCAGTGTGCGGGGTCCGCTCGTGGCGATCAGACGGGCGAGTCCGGGGGTGTCGCATTCCAGCTGGAGCATCGAAGTGAACGACCAACTCGGGGGAGTGGTGTCACCGATCCACGTGATGATCGGGGTCGGGCCCACGGTGCTCTCAGGAAGCACGGCGTCCGGCCGGGACGCGGGGGCGACCATGGACCGGGAGGCGACCGACTCGGCGAGGGGGATCGTGGCCGGGCTGTGGTAGACGCTGCCGGGCTCGATGTTGCCCATGAGGTACTGCCAACTGTGCGTCTCGTACGGGGAGTCCGTCAGTACGAAGTCCACGGGGGTTTCCTCGCCCGGCACCACCACGGCGTTCTGCGTCAGCACCATCCCGGACGGCAGGGCGGCCGACACAACGTAACGGCCGGGAGCCACAGGGTACGAGATGGGCTCCGGGGACGTCCCGCATGGGATCAGGATGCCCCGCCGGGTGTCGCCGGTTGGACCGGCCGGACGGATGTCACCGACGATCACCGCATCATTGGACTCCCCCGCCGAGGAGAGGAAGAGCCTGACGGAGAGCGCGGTGCTCATGGCCTCGCCAATCCGATGCGGAACAGCGGAGGGCGTGCGTCGAGTTCGTCCTTGCGTACGTCCGTGGGGCCGAGAACGGCCTCGACCCGGTAGCGGCCGAGCGGCAGGAAGAGGGCCCACTCTCCGAGGTCGGGTTCATCGCCCGGGCCGGGCGGCTTGCGGCGCCGCACCGGATGCCCGCTGCGCCGGCAGACGAACTCGGCGAGCGCATTGTCCTCTTTGGGCCTGCAGCCGATGTACACCGGGACGACCGGATCCTTCCGCAGCTCGTGGAAGTCGAAGTCGAACGACTCAGGGCTCGCCGGTACCGAGCTTCCCGCGAGAACGCCCGCGAACGGAGGCTCCTTCATGAACCGGCTGATGGCGTGCATGAGGGTGATGGTGGACACCCGCCAGACGCGGCCCTCCGTGTTCTCGCTGCCGGAGCCGTCAAAGCTCCGCAGCAGTGCGTCGGTGAACAGACTTACGCTGCCGGCGCGGGCGAAGGACTCCTCGCCGTGCAGTGTCGCGAAGTAGACGGCATGCTCCCGCCTCACGAATCCTTCGGGTCGCTGGTTCCCGGCGATCGGGACCCGGCCGAGAGTGTCTGTGCCCACCTGCTTCACAAGGGCGTCGGATCCGGCCCGGCAGGCGTCCACGAAGAACACCTGCTGTGCGGCCCGGCAGCTGTTGAGCCCTCTCGCCAGCGCCTCGAAGTGCAGCGCTCCGTTCAGCGGGCTGTTCTGGTCGGCGAACATGTCCGACGCCATCAGGGAGGTGTCGAGCCCGAGCGAGACACCGTGACCGCAGAAATAGAAGACCAGCCGGGCCTCGTCGTGGTCGCCGCGGGCCTTCCACTCCCTGACGGCGGCCTCGATACTGTCGATGGTCGCCCCTGCCACGGCATGCTGCTCCTGCGTCCTGGGGTTGACGAAGGGAGCGGGAGCCGCCTCGCTCAGCAGGAGTGCCAGGCTCCCCAACGGCCGGGCCTCGTCGTGGTACTCGTTGATCATCCAGCTCGCGAACGTGCGTGCCGAAAGGGGCGGCGAGGACAGCTGCCGCATCCCGACGGCGCCCGGATGACTCGTGGGTGCAGGCCCATCGTGCAGGTGCGCGTACGCTCCGACACCGATGACGAGGGCGTGCGTGGACGAGAGTCCGGTGTTCGCGTCCAGATGCACGAGGAAACCGGCCATGGAACCTCCACGCGACGTAGCGAGCAGGCCGGTATGAGGCTTTTCCTATATTCTAAGAGTAAATATCTCGTATGTCCCTCGGGGGATTGCGTCCCTCGGAGGCCCCTGATGGATGCGGACTTGCCTTCGGGTTCGGTGTGCGGACCGACCCTGCTGAGACATACGGCTATCTGCGGGTTGGCGCGTTTTGTTCGCGGCGGTCGACGGTCGGCGGTCGGGTAGGAGAAGGAGCTTCGCTGGGAACAGCGCCCGCGACGCTACGCTTCGGTGTCGTGCAGGAAACGCGCCTCGACACTGCTCGGATCCGGGCGGCCCGCCCGGTGATCGACCCGATTTTTCTCGACAGTCCGCTGTACCCCTGCGAAGCGTTGGAGCCCGTGCTCGGGTGCACGGTGAGCATCAAGCTCGAAACGGCCAACCCGGTCCGCAGCTTCAAGGCCCGCGGCACCGAGCTCGTGGCGAGCATGCTCGCCGACAACGGCCCGCGAGCCGTGGTGTGCGCCAGCGCCGGCAACCTTGGCCAAGCCCTCGCTTGGTCCGGTCGCGGCCGGGGACTCGACGTCACCGTCGTGGCGTCCCGCTTCGCGACTGCGGCCAAGCTCGATCGCATCCGCGCATTGGACGCCAGGCTGGAACTGGTGGACGGCGACCACGAGATGGCACGCGAGCGGGCCGCGGCCATCGCGCGCCGCGACGGAATCCGACTGCTCGAAGACAGCCTGGACGTCGAGACCTGCGAGGGCGCGGCGACCATCGGCCTGGAACTGGTCGACACCGCGCCGGCGTTCGACACCGTCCTGATCGCTCTCGGCGGCGGGGCACTGGCCACCGGCGTGGGTCATGTGATGAAGGCCTTGGCTCCCGAAGTCGAGGTGATCTGCGTCCAGCCGCTGGGCGCACCAGCGATGACACACTCGTGGCGGAGGCGACGGGTCGTCACCACCGACTCGACCGACACCATCGCTGACGGCGTCGCCGGCCGGCGCCCCATCCCGGCCGTCCTGAACGACCTCCTCCTGGTCGCCGACGACGCCGTCCTGGTCCAGGAGACGTCGATCATCGCCGGGATGCGGATGCTCCTCGACCATGCCGGCCTCGTCGTCGAACCTTCGGCCGCGCTCGGCCTCGCGGCGATCCTCGAAGACCGCGACCGCTTCGCCGGCCGACACGTGGTCACCATCGTGTGCGGCAGCAATGTCGACGTGGACGCCTATCACCGCTGGGTTCGTGTTGAGCGCAGTGCTTGGCCGACGGCTGAGTTCTGAGAGGGTTCTTGAGCGGATGAGCGAGCGGCTTGCCGAGGAGCGGGCCTCGGCCGGGCAGGTGGGCGACCGGGTGGTGATGATGATTCCGCACCGCACGTCCAGCGTGGCGGAGACCCTGCTCCCGCCGGACGACCAGCGCATCCTGGCCGCCGTACGGGAGGTTACCGGGCGGCCGGTCATGGCTCGGCGGGTTGGCGAGGTGCGGGGGTGGACGTACCTTGACGGTGCGGGAGCGCGGGGCTCGCCTACAGCAGCGGTTTGCATGTGTCGTAGCGGCATATGGTCCAGTAGGCGGCGAGCACGACATTGAGAGGTTCCCTCGTATGCCCCTTCCTGCGATTCCCCGCCGGGTCAAGATCGGCGATGCCGCCGCGTTCGCCGGGACCACACCCCGCGCCATCCGCCATTACCACGCCATAGGGCTTCTAGCTGAACCGGAACGCGGCAGCGACGACCGTCGGCGATACGGATACGACGACATGATCCGCCTGTTGTGGATCCGCAAGATGGCTGATGCGGGTCTCTCCCTGGACGACATCCGGGCCGGCTTCGAGGGCGCCACCGGCATCGAGCAGTCCCTGGCCCAGCTGGAGGAGTCCCTCGCCGCCAAGGCGGCCGCCATCGAAGTCCAACGGGCTGCTGTGCACCGGCTCCGCAAAATGGGCAGCCCCCTGGGTCTGCTCTCACCGCTGGTCAGCGGCCGTCTGCATGATCTGGCGCCCGGAGTCCCACGCTCCACCGATCTCGATACCCTCCTGGTCACGGAGCGTGTCCTCGGCCCCCTGGGCGCCGCCGCCCAGGCCGACCGGTTCATCGTCCTGGCCACCCACCCCGAACTGCGGGCCGAGGAGGACCGCCTGGCCGAGGCTGAGGCGGACCTGGACGACACCGTGTCCCCCGACGACCCCCGCATCGAAGACCTGGCCGCCCAGCGGTGTGCTCATGAGACCGCCCTGGCAGCCGCCATCGACAGATCCGGCCTGGACGAGGCCCTCGACGTCCTCCTGGACCAGGAGGACGAGCACGCCGGCGAGGAAGAAGGCGAGGCGAGGATGAGCACGTTGGAGGCCATCGGCAAGATGCCGTACGACTTCTCCCCGGCCCGCGTCCGGTACGAGGAACGTGTCATCGAGCTGCTTCACTCGGCCGATCAGGACGGCGACACCTCACGGGCCTGCTGACGGGCCGTCGGTGTACGGGACGAGCCCGAACAAGGGCAACCCGGAACGGTGCGCCATGAACATAACCGCGGTCTCTCCGGCGGACGTAGGGCACTGTGTGAAGAGAGCCGACGAACAGGAGCCTGCCCCGCCGCCCCGACCACGCAAATCCGCCGCGTTGTCGTCACCCGCCGAGGCTCCGCGTCGACTCCCTCCTCCGCCTAGCAACTGCCCACACCAGACCCCGCTCCGCTCGGCCAGTCCGCACGGCCTCCTTCAGCCGCCCTGATCCGCCGACCGGGCCCTGGCCGCGCCTCATCAGGAACCCCGCGCCGACGGCAGCACACACACGCTGTCGAGCCCCAGCACATGATTGAGACGGCCGAACGCCAGCCAGGAGCCGATGCACATGCTCAACTCCACGATCTCCGCCTGGCTGTAGTGCGCCTTCATCCGTTTCCAGAACTCGTCGTCCAGGTTGTGATGGTCGATGGCGTAGCGCTCCGCGTACTCGGCGGCGAGACGTGTGCGTGCGTCGAAGGAGTCCGTCGTACGCCAGTGTGTGACCGCGTCCAGGAAGCCTTCTTCGACCTTCTCTCCGTTGCGTTCGGTGCGCCAGTCCAGGCAGAACAGGCATCCGTTGATCTCTGCGATGCGCAGCCGGGCTGCCTCGAACTCGCGGAGTCCGAGGGTCGTGTGCTGGTAGACGGACAGCGAGAAGTTGCTGGCTGCCTGGCCGATCTCGGGCACCAGGTCGCCCCAGACGTACGGGATGGGCTCCGCACCTGGTGGGATGTCGATCTGCATGATCACTTCTTTCCCAGTCTGCCCACCGCGGGGCGCAGCGGGACGTCGAGTGCGTCGTAGAGGCCCGGTCCGGCCTCGACGAGCCAGTCGATGGCGTTCACCAGACGGCCGGCCGCCGTCGCGTTGCCGCCGGCGGCTCTGTTCTCTCCCTCGTCCGTGGCCTCGACCGTGACCTCTATACGGGGGCGTCCTTCGATGATCACGCGGTGCGCGCCCGCTCCGCCGTCCGGCGGTGCCGGCCAGTCCGGGGCGCAGGTGGCGTGAATACGGGTGATGTGCTCGACGATGATGCGGGGTTCGCCCGCCACCACGCCCTGCACCTCGAGCCGTACCGCTCCCTGGGTACCGGCCGCGAACTCGCCCATCGTGCCGGTGACGACGGAGGTTTCGAGGGGGCGGCGTTCCAAGGTCTCCTCGATGCCGTCCAGTTCGACGCCCAGGGCCCGTGCCATCATCCGCAGCTGTCCGCCCCAGATCATGGTGGGGATGCCCTCGGCGAGCATCAGCGGCTGGTGGTCCAGCGGGTGGCCCATACCGATCAGATCGCGTACGGCTTCCTCCTGGTCGTACGTCGAGTAGTCGAAGATCTCCTGGCACCGGACGGCGTCGATGTCCGACCCCAGCCCGCTGATCAGCAGCGGGAGCGCGTCGTTGGCCCAACCGGGGTCCACGCCCGACACGAACAGCGAGCCGCCCCCGGCCCGCGCGGCCCCGGCCAGTACGTCGCGGATGTCGTCGGGGGCGTTCGTGCAGTCGTACATGCCGTACACGGACGGAGTGACGACCACCGCGCCGGCGCGGAGTGCGCGGGCGATGTCCTCGATCGCGCCGTCCGGACGGACGTCACCGGACGCCGCGTACACGACCGCGCGCGGCCCCGTGGACAGAACCGCGTCCACGTCGTCCGTCGCCGCCACCCCCAACCGCCGTCCGAGATCGCTGAGTTCACCCGCGTCCTTGCCGACCTTGGCGGGGCTCGACACCAGCACGGCCACAAGGCTGAGCATCGGATGCGCCGCGACAGCCCGGATGGCCGCACGCCCGACATTGCCTGTGCCCCAAACCACCGTGGGAATCATGGGCGGAGGGTAACGATGCACCCCGAAACTTCCCATAGGTGTGAATGAGGAATGCCACGGGCGTTGGAGGACGGCCATGGGCTGCGGTCCCGGGGAGGGGGCTTCGGTGCCAGGCCGGTACGGGTTCATGTGCATGATTCTTGTTCACAAGGTCAGTCGAAAAGTCTTGTCGGATGGCTGAACGAGCTCTATGGTCTCCAGCCAGAAAGCGCTTTCTCCAGCGTCATGCGCCACCAGCCCCACATGTCATGCAGCCGGGCTGTCGCACACCCACGCGTCACTGCAAACCACGGTGAACCTCGGTGAATTCAGGAGACGAGATGACAAGACCTGTCGCACTGCGCCTCTCCGCCGCATCGGCCGCGATGGCCCTGGCGGCCGCGGCCGGCGTGACCCTGTCGACGCCGGAGGCCTCGGCCGCGACCGGCAGCGTCACCGGCTATGCCACCCAGAACGGCGGGACCACGGGTGGAGCCGGCGGACAGCGGGTCCGCGCGACCACGGGCACCCAGATCCACGCGGCCCTCTGCGGCCGGGCCGACAGCAGCACGCCGATCACCATCGAGGTCGAGGGGACCATCAACCACGGCAACACCTCGAAGGTGTCGGGAGACAGCTGCAACACGGCCGCCGGTGTCATCGAGCTGAAGCAGATCAGCAACGTCACCCTCATCGGCGTCGGCAACGGTGCCGTCTTCGACCAACTGGGCATCCACATACGCGAATCGAGCAACATCATCATCCAGAACGTGACCGTCCGGAACGTGAAGAAGTCGGGCTCACCCACGTCCAACGGTGGTGACGCGATCGGCATGGAGAGGGACGTCCGCAATATCTGGGTCGACCACGCCACCCTGGAGGCGTCGGGAGGCGAGTCGGAGGGCTACGACGGCCTGTTCGACATGAAGGACAACACGCAGTACGTGACGCTGTCGTACAGCGTTCTGCGCAACTCCGGCCGAGGCGGTCTCATCGGATCCAGCGAGAGCGATCTGTCCAACGGGTACGTGACCTTCCACCACAACCGGTACGAGAACATCGACTCCCGCGCCCCACTCCTGCGCGGCGGGACAGCCCACGCCTACAACAACCACTACGTGAGCCTGAACGAGTCCGGCATCAACTCACGCGCCGGCGCCAAGGCGAAGGTGGACAACAACTACTTCGAGGACTCCAAGGACGTCCTCGGCACGTTCTACACGGACCAGCGCGGGTACTGGCAGGTCAGCGGCAACGTCTTCGACAACGTCACCTGGTCCAGCCCCGGCACGGACAACTACCCCGCGGGCCCGAACCCGCAGTCCACCACCACGGTGAGCATCCCCTACTCCTACACGCTCGACGCCGCCGCGTGCGTCCCCGACATCGTGAGCCGGACGGCGGGCGCGGGCACCGGGCTCCAGGTGTCCGACGGCAACTGCACCAGCTAGGGAGCCTCTACGGCGGCTCACGTCCGGAGGGCAACGATCGGGCCGGCTCGGCAGTCGTAGGGAGTGACGCGCTTGCGTCGCCGTAGCTCTCCGGGAGGGTTCATGAGCCGCAATGCCGCACCGCTAGGCGACAGACCGAGCGGCGGGCACGACACCGCTGCGCCCACCGCCGGTGCAAGTGCCGTGCAGGGCAGGCCCGTTGGTCGCGCGACGAGCCGCGGTGTCGTGCTGGGGGCCGCCGTAGTGCTGATGGCGGGCGTCGGTGCCCCGGCCGATGCCGCGCCCGCCGAACCGGTCGTCAGCGGGGCCACCGTCAACTCCGGACATGACGTCATCGTGGGTGTGACGCACAACGTGGCGTTCCCGGTCAGGGTCAGCGGCTCGGACGACTCCGGTCTGTCCTTCGTCGATGTGGATCTGAAGGGACCGCACGGCGGCTTCTACACCACCGACGCGTTCTGCGAGAGCGCGACGGCCTGCACGACGTTGTTCACCGTCAACGCCCACCCCGCCCCGGGCAGCGACGATCCGGTGGACCTGGCCAACGCCAACGCGGGCACCTGGTCGGTCGACGCCCTGGCCGACACCAACGACGGCGAGTCCGTCTTCGCCCCCGGCGCGGGATCGTTCAGCCTCAAGCGTGCGGCGCAGCTCACGGTCAACGCGTCACCGGAGCCGGTCACCAAGGGCGCGCGGATCACCGTCACCGGCAAGCTCGTGCGGGCCAACTGGGACACGTATCGATATGCGGGATACGCGGGCCAGAGCGTGAAGCTGCAGTTCCGCCCGAAGGACAGCAGCACCTACACCACGGTGGTCTCGGTGAAGACCAGCAGCACCGGCACCTTGCGTGCCCCGGTCAAGGCGGTCAAGGACGGCTACTGGCGGTGGTACTTCCCCGGCACGACCACCACCGGTCCGGCCAAGGCCACCGGTGACTACGTCGACGTACGCCCCTGACGTCCGTCAGGCGGACCCGAGCTCCCGCTCGTGCTCGAAGCGGTCGGTGGTCCGCTCGGCGTGTCGGGAGCGGGTGAGGGCTCGCCGGCCGAGGGCCACGGCGATCAACCCCAGCGGGATGGCGAAGACGGCTCCCACCATCCCGTTGCCGGTGCCAGGACCTCCGCTGGAGGTGGCCAGATGCAGCACCGCGAGGGCCGTGCCGAGCAGTCCCACGGTCATGGCCGACATGGCGCCGGTGCGCGCGTTGCCGGCACTGATGCGGCCGGCGACGCGGGCCAGGGCCAGCCCGCCGATGACCACGCCGATCAGCCCCACCCCGAGGGCCAGGTTGGCCCCGGTCCGCCCGTCGCCGATGATCCCGCCCTCGGCAGCCACCATCAGGGCATCTGCTGCGCTCATGAGAATCTCCTCCTGCTTGTCGTGAGGCGAATTCGACGTTCCCTTGTGACTCGAGCGTGCCTGCCGAACGGCTGCCGGTCGTCCGGCGAGTGCGGTCTCTTCGGACTGCCGCCGACATGGCAGTCGACTGCTGCGGATGCGGCAGGCGGCGGGCAGGTACCGCGGCTGCGGTAGTCGGCCGCTCGTCCCCGGGCGGGACTCGTCCGCGGCATGGCCCGGCTACTGTGCGCTCATGGACACAACGCGTCTTCGTGTCCCGGCCGGTGTCATGGACTGGGCGGTCGCCGTCGGCGTGGCGGCACTGCTGCTGGGCACCGGGCTGTCCGGGCCGCATCCCGCCGGGGGCCGCGCGCTGCTCGGCGGCGTGCTACTGGCGGCGGGCGGTCTGGGGCTGGTCGCGCGCCGCAGGGCTCCGATCGCCGTGCTGGCGGTCACCGGCCTGTGTGCCGTGGGGTACGAGGCAGCCGGATTTGATGTGCTCGCCGTCTCGTACCTGGTGGCGGTGTACGGCGCCGTGCGGGCAGGTCACCGTGCCCTCACGGTGGCGGTGTCCGTGGCCCTGCTCGTCGTCCTCCCTCTCATCGCCCTGGCTTTCCGCGACGGGCCCGCGCGCGACGCGTTCGCGCAGGCCCGGAACGTACTCGAAATCGCCTGGCTGATCGCCGCGTTCGCCGCGGGGGAGGCGCTTCGGCAGGCTGAGCGGCGGGCGGAGGAAGCCGAGCGCACCCGGGAGGAGACCGCGCGGCGCCGCGCCGACGAGGAGCGGCTCCACATCGCGCGGGAGCTGCATGATTCCCTCACCCACCAGATCTCGATCATCAAGGTGCAGTCCGAGGTCGCTGTCCATGTGGCGCATCGGCGCGGCGAGCAGGTCCCCGAGGCGCTGCTGGCGATCCAGGTGGCCGGCCGGGAGGCGACCCGAGAGCTGCGTGCGACCCTGGAGGCCCTCCGCGACGACGACACCACCCCGCCGCAGAGCCTTGAGCATGTACCGGAACTGGTGGAGCGCGCCCGTTCGATGGGCCTGGACACGACGCTGACGATCGAAGGGCAACGGCACGACGTGCCGGCCGCGGTGGGCCGTACCGCCTACCGCATCGTCCAGGAGGCGCTGACCAACACCGCCCGGCACGCCGACGCCACCACCGCGACGGTCCGGATCGCATACCTGCCCGACGCGCTGTCCGTCCAGGTCGACGACGACGGCAAGGCCACCCCTGACGACGCCCCGGCCCTGGGTCTCGGACTGCTCGGCATGCGCGAACGCGTCAGCGCACTCGGCGGCCGACTGCGCGCCGAACCTTGCGCCGGGCACGGCTTCACCGTCCAGGCAGAACTCCCCGTGGAACGAGCATCATGATCCGTGTCCTGCTGGTCGACGACCAGCCACTCATCCGCAGCGGCTTCCGTGCCCTGCTCGACCTCGAGGACGACATCCAGGTCGTGGCCGAAGCCACCGATGGCGAAGAGGGCCTGGCGCTCGCCCAGGAGCATCAGCCCGACGTTGCTCTCATCGACATCCGGATGCCGGTGATGGACGGCATCGAGGCGACCCGGCGCATCGCCGCGGACCCGGCGCTTGCCGGTGTGCACGTCGTCATCCTCACCAACTACGGCATGGACGAGTACGTCTTCGAGGCCCTGCGCGCCGGCGCTGCCGGGTTCCTGGTCAAGGACATCGTGCCGGAGGACCTCCTGCACGCCGTACGGGTCGCCGCCCGCGGTGACGCCCTGCTCGCCCCGTCCATCACCCGCAAACTGATCCAGCGGTACGTCAAGCAGCCCCTCCCGGCCGCGACCGACGGCGTACTGGCGGAGCTGACCGGCCGCGAACGCGAGGCCGTCGCCCTGGTGGCGCAGGGCCTGTCCAACGACCAGATCGCCGACCACATGGTGATCAGCCCGATGACCGCCAAGACCCACATCAACCGGGCGATGACGAAGCTCCACACCCGCGACCGGGCCCAACTCGTGGTTCTCGCCTACGAGGCCGGCCTGGTCGTCCCGAACAGCCGCTGACTTCCGGGTAGCGGTGCTGAGCGGCGACGGTCAGGGCCGGTGGGCGGGCTGAAACAGCTCGATGAGGTTGTCCGCCGGGTCGGCCAGCAGGATCTGCTGTCCGCCGGGGCCGGAGACGACCTCACTGCGGAAGGTGAGACCGGCGTCGCGCAGCCGAGCGATCTCTGCGTCGAGGTCGTCGAAGGTCAGGTGGATACGGTTGCCGCCGGGCACGGCCGCCTCCTTCGGGGTGGCCCGGGCACCCGAACTCGCCGGGCCCGACAGCAGCAGCCGTAGCCGGCCACGGATCACGTCGGCGAAGGCCGGGGCGGCGCTGGAGTGCAGCGTGAACCCGAGGTGGGTGGTGTAGAAGTCGGTGGCGGCCTGCACGTCATCGACGAGGTAACGGACGCTGACGTATTCGTCGTGAGCGGTCATGGCTCGGACCTCGCAAGGGTCTCGGGGATGTTCAGGACCGGAATCAGATACCTGATGCGCGTGTCTATGTCTGCCGCAGCTTCCTGAAAGGCGGCGTAGCCGGCCTGGCCGGTGCCGTCGGTCGCGCCCGGGTCGGCCATGCTCCAGTGGACCTGCCGAGTACCGAACCTCGGACAGTCCTCGCGGGCCTTGTCGCACAAAGTGATCACGTGGTCGAAGCGGCGTCCGGCCAAGGCCTCCACGTGTCGGGTGCGGGTCCGCCCACCGGAGAGGCTGATGCCGTACGACTCACGCAGCACCCTCACCGCATAGGGGTGCAGATCCGGTTTGGGGCTGGTGCCCGCACTGGCCGTCGTCACGCGGCCGGCGGTGTGGTGGCGCAGCAGTGCTTCGGCGATCGGCGAGCGGGAGCTGTTGCCCGTGCATACGAAGAGCACCGCCACCCGGTGGGATCGCGCCCCGGCGACCGGGCGATGGGGGAGTGCGGTGTCCTGGCGCAACGCCGGATGCAGGGCGGCACCGCTGGCAGCCAGCGCCTCGGCGCAACGGTCCAGGTCGAGGCGGTAATAGCTGTCCCGGCCGTCGAAGCTGCTGCGCCTGGCCGCGACCAGACCGCCGTCGCGTAGCAGCCGCAAGTGGTACGACACCAGATTCTGTGGCTCCCCGACGCGTTCCACCAGTTCACGGACCCGATGGTCGCCTTCGGCGAGTGCCGTCAGCAGCTGCCAGCGCAGCGGATGGGCGGCGAGCCTGAGGAACTGGGGCGGCTCGACGGTCACGTCCTGGGGATGGGAGCCCATATGTCGAAGATATATCAAACGGGATTGATGCATCAACCCATGTGAGGCAGGTGGAGGCCGCATGACGCAGATCACGTCAAGACGCGGCCCGATCTTGGAATGCGCGGTTCACCGTCGCTGCTGCACTGTTGATGGGCTTGCCCTGTGTGGGGGTGCGCTGGGCAACGGTGCTCGACGCGGCCGGCTGAGGTGGATGTCTTCCGACCTCGGCCTTCTCTGCTCCCTCGTCCCCGGACCGCTGTCTTCGAAAGGTTCCCCCGCACCATGCCTCTGGCTCTGTTGGCCCTGGCTGTCGTCGCCTTCGGCATCGGCACGACCGAGTTCGCCACGATGGGGCTGCTGCCCCAGATCGCCGACGGGATCGGAGTGTCGGTGCCCCAGGCCGGCAATCTCGTGTCGGCCTACGCCCTCGGTGTCGTCGTCGGTGCCCCCGTACTGACCGGCATCGGTGCACGCATACCGCACAAGAAGCTGCTCCTGCTGTTGTCCGGACTGTTCGTGATCGGCAACATCGCCTCCGCGCTCGCTCCGAACTTCGGCCTGCTGTTCGCCGCGCGTTTCCTGGCGGGGCTGCCGCACGGCGCGCTGTTCGGCGTCGGCGCCGTCGTCGCCTCCCGGCTGGTCGCTCCCGACCGGGCCGCGCGCGCCGTGTCGATGATGTTCCTCGGCCTGACGGTCGCGAACATCGTCGGCGTCCCGGCCGGTACCGCGCTCGGCCAGCAGCTGGGCTGGCGGTCCGCCTACGTCGCCGTCGCCGTCATCGGGCTCATCGCGCTCGCCGCACTGGCCGCGTTCGTCCCGCACCAGCCCCGCGGTCAGCAGGCCGGCATCCGCCACGAGGTGCGGGCCATGAAGAACCGGCAGGTTGCGATCGGCCTGGCCACGGCGGTGGTCGGATTCGGCGGCTTCTTCGCCGTCTACAGCTACCTCGTGCCGATGCTGACGAACCTGACAGGCATCTCCGACACCTCGACCACCCTGGTCCTCGCGCTGTACGGCGTGGGCATGACGGCCGGCACGCTGATCGCCGGCCCCCTCACTGACCGCGCCCTGCGCCCGACTCTCTACGCGGGACTCGCCCTGCTCGCGGCCGGACTGGTGACGTTCTACTTCACCGTCCACAGCACCGCCGCGGCCCTGGTCACGATCACCTTCATCGGCGCGATGGGCGCCCTCATCACCACCCCCGTCCAGATGCTGCTGATGGCGAAGGCCAAGAACGCTCCGACGATGGCCGCGGCCTCCAACCACTCCGCCTTCAACCTGGCCAACGCCGGCGGCGCCTGGCTCGGCGGACTGGCCATCTCCGCCGGCTGGGGCTGGGCCTCACCGAACCTCGTCGGTGCCGCCCTCGCCGTGGCAGGCCTCGGCCTGGCCTTCATGGGCGGTCTCATGGACCGGGGCGGCCGAAGCTCCGAGAGCTCCGAAGTGATCACGTCGTCCGCTGCGGAGACCCTGGCGAAGCCGGCGCCCACCAATTCGGCGACCTGAAGCAGAAGGTGGCCTGTGCGAGACACACAGGCCACCGGATCGATCATGCTCATCTGCGGTTGTCCATCATCCGGTCACGCGGTGGGGAAGTTGTCCGGCGACATGATCCGCTCACGGATCCAGACTCCGGCGGGCTTCAGTGATGAAGTGCCGGTCCAGGGGCCGGACCTGTCGCAGGTTCCGGTCTTGAAGACGGCTCCGGTGCGGTTGTCGTCGGAGAAGTTCCAGTTCGTCCAGCTGATCTTCTTGCCGGCCATGAGGTCGAGGTAGCGCTGTGACATGGCGAAGTCGTTGCTGCCCTCGCCGGCGTAGTTCTGGGTGCCGAACTCGGTGACGAACACCGGGAGCTTGTCGGCGGCCCGGGAGAGCGTCGCCAGGTACTCGTCGCGGTGCGAGTACGCGTAGAAGTGGAAGGTGTACATGATGTTGGACGCCCTGACCGGGTTGTTCACCACCTCCGATTCGTCGGCGCCCTCGGAAACACCGAAGGATGACCATGCGCGCGTTCCGACCAGCACGGGAGCATCGGAGTCGATGTTGCGGATGGTCGGGATGATCTGCTCCGCGTAGCTCTTGATCCGCGACCAGCTCACGCCACTGGGCTCGTTCGCGATCTCGTAGAGGACGTTGTTCTTGTCCTTGTTGCGGCCCGCGATGTCGGTGAAGAACTTCCGGGCCTTGCTCAGGTTGGCGTGGGGGTCGCCGGGGGTGAGCATGTGCCAGTCGACGATCACGTACATCCCGCGGTCGGTCGCCTGCTGGATGAGGGAGTTCGCGAGGTTGGTGAAGTGCTGGGGGTTCGTCTCGTAGCCGCCCTCCTGTACGTACGTCGAGACACGCAGGACGTCGGCCTTCCAGTCGTCGGCCAGGGCGTTGAGCGAACCGCTGGTCAGACAGTGCGGGTACCACTGGGTGCCATGGGTGCTCATGCCCCGTAACTGGATGGGGTTTCCACGGCTGTTGCACAGCTTGGTGCCACAGACCTTGAGCTGTCCGTTGGCGGAGACCGGGGTGGCAGCGGCGGCACGCTGACCGTTGGTGGTCGCGTGGGCCGAGCCGGTCGGGATGACGCTGAGGAGGAGCAGCAGGACGCTGCCGAGCACGGTGGCTACGACTCCCTGCCGCAGGGACGGAAGAGTTGCCCTCATATGAACCTCGTTCACGTGAGCGATTGATAGGAAAGCTTCCTAATGAAGAAAGCAGAGCCGTACTGGGGCAACAAGGGCCTGGTCGTCATCCACACTCACTCAGACATTCACAGGGGCGCTCACATATGTGATCGAGAGGTGCATCGGAACCGGTGAACGAGCTCACCTGTTCCGCTTTGCCCTCTGGCCAACGCGCGTAGACCGCGGGCACGATGCTTCTGCACCGCCTGCACAGCTGCCCCACAGGAACCGTGGCCCACCGCAGGAAGGTCCCCCGCATGAAGGTCACCCAGGCCTTGAAGCTCCGCTCGGTCCTGACCGCGCTCGCCCTCGTCATCGCCCCCGGCGCCGTCGTCATCGGTACCGCCGGTGAAGCGTTCGCCGTCACCAAGATCAGCCACGCCACCGCGACCTCCATGTTCCAGCAGGTCGGCATCACCTGGTCGTCGTCCGGGAACTGCTCCGACCGCAACAACGCCACCTGTACGTCGTTCGAGCAGCTCAACCTGGCCACCGCCCAAGGCGCACAGACCCTCAAGCGGGCCAGCGGCTGTGCCCTGAACATCACGGGTGGCACCGAGACCGGACACGCCTCCGGCACGTACTCGCACTGGAACGGCTACAAGCTCGACTACAGCAAATACACCTGTCTCGGGAACTACATCAAGAACAACTTCACCTACATCGGCCCGCGCGGCGACGGGGCTCCCCGGTGGCGTTCCGGCTCGGGCAACATCTACGCCGACGAGGGCAACCACTGGGACGTCCTCTACTACAACTGCGGCGGCTGCTGAAGAGATCGCGGAGTCGGCCAGGCCTGGGTTCTGTCTCTTTGATGGGTAGGGGGAACCGGCGCCGGAGGAGGCTGCGTCCATCGATACACAAGATCGTTAGTGGGGCGCAGAGGAGTTCGTGATGACCGGCACGGCCACCCGTTACCTCTATCTGGTTCGGCACGGCGAAGCAGCGTCGGAGGAGAGCGGGCTGACGGACGGGGGCCGTCAGCAAGCCATGCTCCTCGGCCGGCGCCTCCGGGACATCCCTCTCGCGGTTGTTCACCATGGCCCGCTGCCCCGGGCGGAGCAGACCGCACGTCTGATCGGCGACCAGCTGAAGAATGTCCCCCTGTGCGTCTCGGAAGTTGCCGGTGACTACGTTCCTTACGTGCCGGTGAGAGACGAGCTTCCGGCGGAATCCGCAGACTTCTTCCTCCGCTTTCTCGCTGGTGCCACTGAGGAGGAACGGGAGCACGGACCTGCTCTGGCCCGGCAGGCGCTGGACATGTTCACCGGGCCGGTGGACGGTGAAGAGGACCGGCACGAACTGGTCGTCACCCACAACTTTCTGGTCGCCTGGCTCGTCCGGGACGCCATGCATGCGCCGCAATGGCGCTGGCTCGGCCTCAACCACGGCAACGCCGCTCTCACGGTCATCCGATACGTGCCCGGCCGGCCGGCCTCCGTCCTCATCTCCAACGACATGCGGCATCTGCCCCCCGAGCTGCGCTGGACGGGCTTTCCCCCCGAGGTGCACATCTAGGGCGTGTGTCGAAAGTGGATCTTGGTCGTGCGATGATCTTGTTTCGTGGCGCGTGGAGATCTGGCGGACGAGCAATGGGCCCAGTTGGAGCCGCTGTTGCCGAGGGGCAAGAAGCCCGGCCGGCCGCCGGTGTGGACGCGGCGGCAGCTGATCGACGGCATACGGTTCCGGGTCCGTACCGGCATCCCCTGGCGGGACATGCCCGCCGGGTACGGGCCGTGGGGCCGGGCATACGACCTGTTCCGCCGCTGGTAGCGGGACGGCACCTGGCAGCGCATCTTCACCCAGGTCCAGGCCCGGGCCGATGTGAAGGACCTGATCACCTGGGATTTCAACATCGACTCCACTGTCTGCCGGGCCCACCAGCATGCCGCCGGTGCGAGGAAAAGGGGGACCTGGAGAAGGAACCGCCGGGCGGTGTCATAACCGAGCCCGACGACCATGGCCTCGGTCGCTCACGCGGCGGCCTGACCACCAAGCTGCACCTGGCCGTCGAGCAGGGCCAGAAGCCCATGTCCGTCGTGATCACCGCAGGGCAGCGCGGGGACTCTCCGCAGTTCGAGGTCGTCCTCGGCCGCGTCAGGGTGCCCCGGCTGGGGACGGGAAGACCGTGCACCCGTGTGGCTGTGACCAGCACATTCGATAGGCGCCCTAGGAACACCAAGGAGGTCACCTGGACTTCGATGGCCTTGTTCATCAGGGGACAGCCGTCGTCGCTGGTGCCTGTCGTGAAACCACTGATGATCTTCGCGTGATGTCGCGCCGCGGTTGTCCTTCGCTGTAGTTCAGGGCGTGTGCTCCAGCGACATCACGCGGCGAAACTCAGTGACGGCCTGGGGAGCGATTACCAGTGACGGCTGGTTGGTCAGGGCTAGGAGACGTTGAGCGGCAGATCTCGGTGGAAGACGGCCATAGCCTGGCCGGGGCCGTTGTAGTCATCGACGATCTTCGTGTTGAAGCCGAGGCTGCGGTGGAAGGCGATTGAGCCGGTGTTCTCGATTGACGTGATCGCCTTCAACTGCCGTGCACCATGACGTTCCGCTGCTTCGGCGAACGCCGTATACAGACGACGCCCGAGACCGGTGCCACGGGCGTCGTCCCGCGTGGCGATCAGATGCACGTAGCCGGTGCCCTCTGGGGTGACGAACCCGAAGATGTACCCACGGATTCCGTCTTCGGCTCTGGCAACCAAGCAGGTGGAACCGAACTCCTGCACCAGTGCAAGAAGGTGTAGCGACCGAAGGTCGCGTTCGCCCCAGTAACGGGGGTGATCAGTCAGGACCTGATGGAAGTCGGCCACCCCGGCGGTTGCGATGTGTATCCCCATGGTGACGATCATGGCAGGTGCCTTGGCCGTTACGGGCGAAGGTCCGCACGGAGGCACCGAGCCGTGGCCATCAGGCACGACGAACTCGCGGTCCGCTACGAGGCTACCGTCCTCGTTGCCGCCTTCAGCGAGTGGTTGTGACGTACTGGTCCGACGACAACTCGAACACCCGTACTCGCCGACCGCAGGTGGGATTGACGGTCTCACGGACCAGATGCATTCCCAGTTTGGTCATGATCCGTTCGGAGGCGTCGTTGCCCACTTGAGCGATGCTGACGATCCGCTCCAGTCCTCGCTCTTCGAACCCGAACCGCACAGCGGCCGCAGCGGCCTCGGTGGCCAAGCCCTGCCCCCAGTGGGAACGTCCCAGCCGCCAGCCGACCTCAACCGCCGGCAGTACCTCCGGCAAGAAGTTGGGTACCGAAAGGCCGGTGAACCCGGCCAACTCGCCAGTGGACCGGATCTCCACGGCGAACAGGCCGAAGCCCTGTGACTCCCACTCGCTCTCCCATGCCCGGACCCCGCCGCGAGTCTGCTGTTCGTCACGGACGCTGCCGTCACGGATCCACCGCATGACCTCGGGGTCGGCATTGACGGCAGCCATGGGCGCAACGTCTTCCTCGCGCCAGCGACGCAGGATCAAACGGGGAGTCCCAAGCGTGACCATCCAATCATTTTGGATCACAGATGGGCTCTCCGTCATCCTCACCAGGCACTTTCGATACACGCCGTAGCGCGTGCCTCTTTGATGGGTGTGTCAGTTGATCAGTTGTGTCCGTCCGATTAGTGATCACCGATGCGATGTGGGACCGGATCGAGCCGCTGATGCCTGCGGATCCGGTGCGCGGGCGGCGGTGGGCCGACCACCGCCGCATTCTCGAGGCCATCGCGTGGAAGTACCGCACCTGCTCGCCCTGGCGGGACCGGCCCGACGAGCTCGGCTCGTTCCAGACCGCTCGCAAACGGCTGATCAGATGGGCCATCGACGGCACCTGGGAGATGATCGTCAGCGCCGTCCTGACGGCTGCTGACGCCACAGACGACATTGACTGGACGGTGTCGGTGGACTCGACGGTCGTCCCGGGCTCACCAGCACGCCGCAGGAGCACGAAAAAGGGAGCGACCTGCTTCGGTGAGCCGCAGATCACGCACTCGGACGTTCCCGCGGCGGGCTGAGCACCAAGGTCCACCTTGCCGCAGACGGTTACGCACGCCCCTTGGCCTTCACCGTGACCGCAGGCCAGGCTGGTGACGCACCCGCCTTCGAATCGGTGATGTCCCGCATCCGCGTGCCCCGCAACGGCCCGGCCACACGAACGGACAAACTTGCGATCGCCTACCAGGCCGCACTCCACCTCGCCAGCATCCTTATCTGGATCCGATGCTGACCAAAGAGACAGAACCTAGGGCCGTGTCCAGGTGGCGGTCGTTCCCGGTGGACGCCACAGGTCCGTACTGCGGACGCCCGCCGGGAAGACGCCACGGTTCTGCTCGAGGTGTGCGCGATCACCCAGTCGTAGTCGTGCCGCCCGGTCCGCGCTGCGAAATCTACGACCGACGTGAGCGCGACCGCCGAGTTCCACCAACTGGTGCGCCACCAGCCCTCGTTGGTTTGGTCAGGAACCGACCTGCCGGGCGTCTTCCCGACCGTCATCAATGGCCGGCTGTGAATCCGAGCGCAGCCCCAGCGCGCTGTGCTGAATCACCCCGGCGGGCGCATCGGCCGCCCCAGGCTCCCGGCGCGTCAACTCGACCAGCTTCGAGCGGAGGTCTTGCGCCGGTTCGCCCAGCACGATGGAGCTGATCACCAGCTCAAGCATGAGGCAGTCGTAGTCGTCGTCAGTGCCTCGGTAGCGCTTGGGGTCGCGTTCCACGACCGCATGAGCGATCCGCCGACCACCGTCGTCCACCGGCGCGAAGGTCGCCTCGAAGACTCCGCGACCGGTCCAGCTTCGGTGCAGGAAGACAACCTCGCCTTCCGTGAAGACGTTCCACTTCTCGTCCATGCCGCGCGCCGCGTAGCCGCGCTGGATCCGCTCCCAGTCTTCGTCCGACCAGATCCGCTGGGGCAGTCGCGGCATCGGCTGAGGGGTGGATATCGGCTTGAGGCGACGGGAAAGCGCGGATCGGGTCACGCGTTCGGCTGCGGGCATGCGGTGATCTTAAGCAGCAAGCCGAACGCGACCCCCAGCAGGTCCGTTCGCGGCCTCATTGCTCAGCCGACGTCGCGGCTGCTCGGGGCGTGATGGTCACGGACTGGACGGACTGTGGTTGGCCCGGCTGGGCCGGGATGCGTTCCAGGACCCCACCCGCGAACACGTCGTAGAGCGGGAGCGTTTCGAGGTGGACGTAGCCGATGTGGCAGTCGCAGACGGCAAGTGGGCAGGGGCGGGGGCGCAGGGCGGCGCGGTAGGAGTCGTCGTAGAGGTTGCCTAGTTCGGCTCGGACGAAGTGGCAGCGGCGGACCGTGCCCTCACCGTCGACCGAGATCACGGACTCCCCGGTGCGGCAGGGCAGGCCGGCGCTGGCGTGCGGGTGGCGGCTGTAGGGGAAGAGGGGATCGAGCGCGGTCCAGTCGTCGGCCTCGGCGTCCTGGTAGGTATGGCCCTCGGCGGCGTTGATCCACAGGTACACATGGGCGGGTAGCTCGGCGCGCAGTCGGCGGGCCGCCTCCAGGTGGTCGGGGAGGCCGACGACACCGACGCTGAAGCGGACCCCTCGGTCGGTGAGGTCGTGGCACTTGGCCAGGAAGCGGTCGTAGGGAGTCTGTCCCGGGTGGTACGTGCACCACAGGGCCAGGGTCTCCGGGTCGGCGTCGGCGAGCCAGTCGGTGCGGCAGCTGAGGTTGGTCTGGATGGCGACGCGGCGGATGTGCGGCAGGTGCGACAACTCGGCGAGGGTGCGCCGGTACCAGGAGCGGACCAGGCCCTCGCCCCATGGTGTGAACAGCAGGGACAACTGGTCGTCGCTGTCGGCCGCCCAGCGGGCGAAGCGTTCCAGGGCGGCGCGGTCGGCGCGGAGTTGAGCGGTGGAGTCGCGTCTCTTGGCGAACGGGCAGTAGGGGCAGTCGTAGTCGCAGGAGGCGAGCGGGCCGCGATAGAGGACGGTCAGATCCATGGCGGGCCGGTCACTTCCTCTCGTACGCGGCCATGGCGGCCCGGACGGCGGGGGAGAACAGATCCGGTCCTACGGCGTCGGAGTGGGCGAGTCCCTCCGGGGTGAGGCGGAGGTGCGGGGCGGCGGGGTCGGTCAGCCAGCCGCGGTCGGCGAGGCGGTGGAGTTCCGCTCCGAAGTCGTCCAGGGGTGCGGTGCCGAAGCGGGCCTGGTATTCGTCGACGGGCAGACCCTCGGCCTGGAGGAGGGACTGCAACAGATGGCGGCGGCGCGCCTCGTGCGGGTCCATGCGGTAGCCGACCTCGGCGTGGGCGAAGTCGGTGGTGGTGACGTAGTCGTCGATGATCCCGCGGATCTCGTGCATGCCGACCGCGTAGTCGAAGGAATAGTGCAGGTCGGCCGTGTACGAGCGGGCGCCGCAGCCGAGGCCGATCATGCCGTCGCTCTGGCAGGCGTAGTCGTCGGCGCCCTGCTGCGGGGCGTCGGCCCGGCGGAACATCCGCATCGACTGCTGGGTGTAGCCGTGGGCGAGGAGGTGGTCGCGGCCCGCGCGGTACAGGCGCAGGCGCTGGGCGTCCCAGGCCGGATCGGGGCCCTCCGCATCCGCGCGGTGGCGGTCGAGGCCGGTCAGGGGCCGCACGTAGAGCGGGTAGAGGTACAGCTCCTCCGGCCGCCAGGCCAGGGCCGCGTCCAGGGAACGCTGCCAGGTCTGCTCGGTCTGGCCGTCGATGCCGTAGATGAGGTCGATGTTGAGGACCGGGATGGCCGTGTCGCGGATCCGGGCGAGCGCGGCCTCGACGTCGGCGCGGCGCTGTGGGCGTACGGCGGCCCTCGCTTCGGAGTCGATGAAGCTCTGGATGCCGAGGCTGAGCCGGGTGGTGCCGCGCTCGGCCAGGACCGCCAACCGGTCCGCGGTGGCCGTCGCGGGGGACGCCTCCACAGACAGCGGGATCGCACGCAGGTCGGCGCCCATGCCCTGCTCGGCGATGTCGCAGAGGCGCTCCAGCTCGGCCGCCGTGAGGAAGGTGGGGGTGCCTCCGCCGAAGGCGGCGGTGGCGAACCGCACCGGCTCGCTGTCTCCCAACGCCTCGCGTACGGCGCCGGCCTGCCGCTCAAGCGCGTCGAGGTAGGCGCCGGTCAGGCCGTCGGGGGCGCCGATGCGGGTGAAGAGGTTGCAGAAGCCGCAGCGGACCTCGCAGAACGGTATGTGCAGGTAGAGCGCCAGGGCGCTCTTGTCCTGCGCCGCCCACAGGGACCGCAGCGCGGGCCGGTCACGCAGCTCGCGGTAGGCGGTCTTGTGCGGGTAGGCGTACACGTAGTGCTGGTACGGGCTGGTGAGCTGGGCGGTCGTCATCGCGGGGCCTTGGCGGGGTCGAGGAAGAAGTGGGCGTACGGCACGGTCCACACGGACTCGTGGCCGAGGCGGTGGCCGGTGTAGCCGTCGTCGCCGTAGGCGGTGCCGTGGTCGGAGCAGACGATCGCGAAGCAACGGCGCCGGGAGCTCGCGGCGGCGAAGAGCCGTCCGATGTGCCGGTCGATGTACTCCAGCGCGGCGGCGTGCGTCTCGCGGGTGTCACCGGCCTCGCGGGTCGCGCCGGGCAGGTGGAACCAGTTGGGCTGGTGCAGGGCGGAGACGTTGACGAAGAGGAACAGCCGCTGCTCCGCCGGGAGTTCGGCGACGACCTGCTCGGCGCGGGCGACCTGGTTCTCGAACGAGTGCGGCGAGGTGACGCCGAACTCCCGCTCCCAGTGCGCCTCCTGGAACAGCCCGGGCAGCACGGTACCGAGCGGACCCTGCTGGTTGAAGAAGCCGACGCCCCCGATGCAGACGGTTCGGTAATCCCGCTGGGCGAGTCCGGAGACGAACTCGGGGGTGTCGTAGACGAAAGTGCCGTCGGCAGTGGTCTCGCTGCCCGCGAAGCTCGCCGCGAACAGCCGTGGGTGCGGCCCCGGTTCGGCCGGGGTGGGCAGGAAACCCGCGAAGATCGCCTGGTGAGAGGCGTAGGTGAAGCTGCCCGGCGCGTGGCGCTTCTCCCAGCGGCCGCCCGGCAGATGGCGGGCGAGGTTCGGGATACGGCCCTCGGCCGCCAGCTCGACGGCCACGTCGTGGCGCAGCGTGTCGAGGGTGACCAGGAGGATGTCGTGATGGCCGACGACCTCGTTCATGTCGGGCTCAGGCATGGGATGTTCCTGTTCTGTACGGGTGGAGCGGGCCGGTCGCGGCTGGCACGCGCAGGGCTGCCGTCACCTGCGCGGCATACGTGTCCAGACCTTCCGCGCCGCTGCCGGGCAGCCCGGTCAGCCGGGGCAGCAGGTCCCCGAAGGCGTTGACCTCGCCGACGAAGGCCCTGCGCCAGCCGATCGCCGGCAGCAGGTCCACGCCGACGCACAGGGTCCGCGGGAAGCAGGACGCGGCCCGCTCGCACACCTCCAGTACGTCGGTCCAGCGGCCGCCCGCCGCGCCGACGGCATGCCGGGCGGTGGCGAGGTCGCCGCGGCTGCCGCCGAGGTGCAGATTGGTCAGCGGCGTACGGCTGGTGCGGACCACGGCGTGGGTGGCGCGGCCGGCCACCACGACCACCCGCAGGTCGGCGGCCCGGCCCTGCTGCGAGGCCTTTGGCACCCAGCGCTCCAGGTGCAGCCCGTCGGGCGCGAGCGCGTCGACGATGGTGGCGATGTCCCGCTCGCTGTCGTAGCGACGCACCCGAAGGGAGTTGTGCAGCGCCCCGCCCGGGGCCAGCTCGACGGATGTCGTCGCCCGGATCCGGCCGCCGCCCGCCTCGACGGCGAGGACTCCTGACGCCGACGACCCGTGCGCGGGCTTGACGAACAGCCGCGGCATACGGTGCTCACGCATCAGCGCCCGTACGTCGTCCCAGCCGCGCACCGGTGCCCCGCCCGGACCCGAGGTGGGCGAGGCGGGCACCGGCACACCGGCCGCGTCGAGCACGCCGTGGCAGGCGCGCTTGTCGAACAGCACGGCGAGATCGTCGGGGTCGTCGAGGCGTACACCGCCGCGCAAAGTCCGCAGCGCGGCGGTGAAGCGGGCGTACCAGCGCGCCGAGCCCTCGACCCGGGTGGGATCCGTCGCGCCCCGCAACAGCCGGTCGACCTCCAGGTTCTCGCCGGGGGAGTCGACCCGCACGATCTCGTCCGGGGCGAAGTCGGCTCCTCCCGCACGCAGGACGTCCCGCCAGGCGACGACGCGCGGGCCGGGCAGGCCGGCCGCGCGCACCGCGTCCGCGAAGAGGGACACCCGCCGGTTCTCCGGATTGCCGACCACGGCGAACCGCGACCCGGCCGGACCGGTCACCGGCGGGACCTCGGAGGATGTGCTCACTCGCCCACCGCGACATAACGCCAGACCGTGCCGTCGTCCTCCGTGTCCTCCTCCGCGTCGTCGCGGTCGAGATCGACCTGGACGCCCGCCGGCACCAGGGTCTGGCGCACCCGCTCCTCGACCGCCTTGCTGAGGTAGTGATGGTGCAGATCGAGCGTCTTCAGATGCGTCAGCGGCTGACCGCTCAGCAGCGCGACGGCACCCTCGTCGGTCAGCACACCCATGGACAGATCCAGCACCTCCAGGCGCTCCACCACAGGAGCGGAGGCCAGGGCCGCGGCGACCGCGTCCTGCATCTCACTGTTCCGCAGCGCCAGATGACGCAGGCGCGGCAGCCGTGCGCCCGACAGGATCGGCTCCAGGTCGGCGGCCTCGCTGTCGCCGCCGTAGTCCGGCGTGCCGAGCCACAGGTCGAGGAACTCCAGGGCGGGCAGGTCGCTCGCGCCGATGCCGCGCACCACCTCGGCGGGCAGACCACCGGTCTCCACGACCAGCGAGCGCAGCGCGCCGTGGCTCACGGCGGTGAACCCCAGCCCCGTCCCGCCCCTCACACCGAACTCCTCCAACGCCGGGAACCCGGCGAGAAGCGGCGACACGTCACTCTGGTTGATCCAGGAGATCTCGCACTCCTCCATCACCATGTCGCCCACGAACAGGGCACGCAGAGCCGGGAAACGGTCCCGGGCGGCCAGCAGAGCCTCGATGACGGGGGAGCAGTCGGAGTCGTAGGCCTCGTCCCAGGCCCCCACTATCAGCGCCCGCACCCGAGTGGTGTCGACGGCGGCGCAGAACCGGGAGAACGCCGCCGGCCACTCCTCCTCGGAGTCGTACACGTCGCTGGTGATCCGCCAGGCGACGGAGTCCGGCTCGGGCAGGTCGGCCGTCGTCGCGTCCGCGCCCGGAAAGTCGTGCGCGGGCAACCCGTGGAACACGTCGAGGTGGTCACCGATGGTCATGCGGGCGCTCCCGAGGAGAAAGAGTGTGCGGTCTGTGATGTCGGCAGTTCTACCAACAGGCACTGACAACAGCGCGCGGCGGGGCCGGATTCGGGGCGTTGTCAGTGGTGCCGCCTACGGTCTTGGTCATGAGGCCGGTGCGCGGTGCACCCGGCGGTGAGGGGACAGCCATGTACCGACAGGGAGACGTGCTGATCGTGCCGGTGACGGAGGAGGCGGTACCGACGCATGTGGCGCACGCCCCCAGGGAGCGGCGCGACGGGCGGGGCCGGCTCGTGCTGGCGCTGGGCGAGGTCACCGGCCACGCCCACGCGATCGTCGGTCCGGGCGAACTGATCCGTGAGCCGGGGCCGTTCGGCCCTCAGCTGCTGCACCTTCCGCAGGGCGGCCGGGTCGTCCACGAGGAACACGCGGCGATCGCGCTCCCCAAGGGCTGGTACCGGGTGATCAGGCAACGGGAGTACGTGCCCGGATCGGTGCGGATCGTGGCGGACTGAACGCCGAAAGCTGGGACGACAACGGATGCAGGACCGAAGAGTGGAGGGGCACATGACGACAACGGACTTCGAATCCGCGACCGGCCTGGAGGGGACCGAGGTGGAGAACAGCGTCTCCGATGAACTCGGGCCGTGGCGTGCCTGGGCCTCGGCGACCGGTCCCGCCGACCGCGCCGCCGCCGAGGACGGCGTACGACGGGCCTACCGGCTGGCGGGACTCGCCGAACCGGAGCGGGTGGTGTGGGTGGGGTCGCCGCGAGCAGCCGTCACCCTGATCCGAGACGAGCTGTCGGACCGCGGCCCGAGCGTACGGGACGCCGTGCGCAATGTTCCCTGGGCCCGGCAAAGACGCTCCCTGCACGCCGAGTTGGGGGTGGCGGGCTGGTCCGCGCACTGGGCGGCGACGGGCGGACGCCTGTGGGACTCCACGCAGGCCCTCGTGGACCGGATCCGCAGCGGCGTCATCGAGCAGATCGCCGGCCGGGACACCGGCAAGGAGGCCGCCGAGATCCGCGTGCTCCTCCTGGACGCCGTGCTCGGACAGCACGACGCGCCGTGGCTCGCCGCGTTCCCCGCCGCCGACGGCCCGCTCGACGCACTGACGACCGTCTGCCGCAACGCCGGTTGGTGGTGGCCCTACGCCCGGGTGGCGGTCCTGTCCGAGCGGCCCGTGGCGCTGCACCGCGACGAGGCCGGACGGCTCGACCACGGCGACGGCCCGGCCCTCGTCTACCCCGACGGTTTCGCCCTGCACGCCTGGCGCGGCATGCCCGTCCCCCCGACGTTCGTCGCCGAGCTGGCCACCCTCACCCCGGAGCGCATCCGCACCGAGGAGAACGCCGAACTACGGCGCGTGATGCTGGAGTACTACGGCTACGACCGCTACCTCACCGACTCGGGCGCCCGCCCCCTCCACCAGGACGAGACAGGCACCCTGTGGCGCATCGACCTGGTCGACGACGAACCGGTGGTGATGGTTGAGGTCCTCAACTCCACCCCCGAACCGGACGGGACACGACGCACCTACTGGCTGCGGGTACCGCCCTCGACTCGGACAGCGAGAGAGGGCGTCGCATGGACCTTCGGGCTGGACGCGGAGGCGTACGCGCCGGCGGCGCAGACATGAGGGGCCGCTGCCTCCCGGCGGCTCGGTGTCAGTCGGCCGACCTCTCGTTGATGAGGGCGCCTTGGCTCAGCCATCGGACGAACGCGAAAACCCAGGTCGCGAAGAGGAGAAGCAACAGGATCAGAGCGAGGAGCCAGGGAGCGGGGCGGGCCCAGCCGACGAGGAGGGCGACGACGGCTGCCACAACGAGTACCGTCTGCACTGACGTGTAGACGGCGGGAAAGCGGTCGTAGTCCGCCAGGGTCGGCAGCAGCACCACGGTCGTGATCAGCATGACCGCCACGGACCCACCCATCAGCCAGCTCACGGCGACCGGCGTCCGGTGATCGGCGGCGTGGTGCACCAGGCCGACCATGCCCGCGCCGGCCGCCGCCACGGCCATCGCCATCGGCAGGTGGGTGAAGATCCACGTCGCCAGGGAGTGGCCGCTCTCGCGGGGCAGGCGCCGGGACACCAAGTCGGCGTAGTTCCACCAGAAACCGAAGCCGACCGCGAGCCCGAGCAGGCCCGTGGTGATGACGAGCGCGCTGCGTTCGGTGTCCGTCAGACCGTTCACGACGCCGATGACGACCTCGCCGAGCACGATGATGGTGAAGAGCCCGAATCGCTCGACCATGGGTTCGGTCACCACGTCGTAACTCGGTCTCCGGCGCCAGGAAATGAGGATGACGCACTCGACGGCGCACCACGCGACGACGAACAGCGCCCAGACGACGAGACGGGCGTCGGCCGACAGCGGTACGGAGGCCGCGATCACGATGATGCCCGCGACCATGACGATCAGATAGCGGCGGGGCGTTCTGCGCAGCTCCGGCAGGTCCTGGCGGTAGACGGAGTACCACTGGTAGCTGAGCAGGGCCAGCAGCAGGGCATAGAGGACGGCCAGGGTGCGGCCATCGTCGCCGTCGGCGTGTCCGACATAGACCGCCATGAGGGACAGCAGCAGCATCTGCACGAAGATCAGCGAGCGGGTGTGGCCGTCCTCGCGGCCGTGCAGTTCGTAGAAGAGGGTGCCGTTCAGCCAGGCGATCCAGATCAGCCCGAAGACCACGGCGAACACTGCCGTGCCGCGCCAGGTGAAGTGCTCCGCGAGGGTGTGGGCCGCCTGGCCGATCAGGACGACGTAGACCAGGTCGTAGAAGAGTTCCAGGAAACTGACACTGCGTCCGGTGTCCACCTCACCGTGACGCCGCGGCGGCCGGAACAGCCACCGGCGGGTACCGGCGCCCAGGGGGACGGCCTCTGCGCTGACGGGACGGGGCTCGGGGGCACTGTCGGACATGCGAGGCTCCTGTATGGCGCGGCCGAACGTGGGGCGAGGTGATGGTGACGGCTGCACTGCCGCGGCGACCGCGGGCACGCCGCAGTATGCCGGACAGCCGCCGATGATTCGGCGGAGCGGAGCAGCGAACTGGGCGGGGGAGACGACGGACTCCTCACCCTCCGGCCAGCAGCGCCTCGCCGAGCGGGGTCAGGGCGTGGAGCACTCGGCTGCCGTCGCGCACCGTCGTGATCAGGCCGGCCGCACGCAGCACAGTGGCGTGCTCGCTGGACGCCAGCACCCCGGCGCGGGTGCGTCCCAGCAGCGCCCCCAGCACGTCGCCCGGAGGGGCCGCGACATCGGTGACCGGCAGGGGACGGACGAGGACCGTCGGCGCCGCCGGGTCGTAGATCAGCATCGCGCTCGACGCGAAGTAGGAGGGCATCAGGTGCAGCCCCCGCCCGCACAGTTCCACGGTGTGAGAGGAGGCGAACGGGACGAGCAGATCGGGAGGAGCCCATCGCCAGCCGGGCTGCAAGGTCGCGAGCAGCGCCTCGACCCCACCGCGCAGCAGGGTCTCCGAGCGCAGCGCGCGGTCGGCGGCAGCCACGTTCAGCACGGCTGGCCAGAGCGGCGCGAGCGACGAACGGTGATAGCGCGTCAGGTCCTCAACGAGCTTGCGCCGGGCCGCTGTCGAGCCCTGCGCCAGCTCCCGTGTCATGGACGTCCCGGGCACCGTCGGCAGCGGGTCCAAGTCGGCGGCCAGCCGGTGCGTCGGGGTCTGCGCCGCGAGTTCGGCCGCCGTGGCGGCGTCCCGGGCCGTCGGCTGGTACAGGAAGTCGGGCAGATAGCCGGTGGGCGGGACCAGCCGGGCCAGGATCCCCGCGCGGGCCGCCAGCCCCGGCTTGACGGCCCGCCGCCAGGCCACGAGTTCACCCCGGTGCGCTGCGAGACCCGAGGCGGGTGCGGCCAGATGGCGGACACTCAGGGCCGTCTCCAGCAGTACGTCTGGTGTGGCGGCCACGGTGACGCGGGCGAGGTCGGCCGGGCCGAACCGTATCCGTAACACGCGGTGCACAGTACCGGAGGGACCGGCATTTCGGCCCTGCCCGAAAGGACCGGCGCGGATGGTCGGCGGACGGCGATTCTCGGTGCGGAACCGGCACCCCGCCGGCCCCACCACCCCTGGAGGCCAGATGTCCGTACCCGCCCGACTCGTCGCGCCCGCCCTGGCGACCGCGACACTGCTGATCTGTGCCGCGGCCATGCCCGCGCAGAGCGCCGGTCGACCGCTGCCCGACCGCTATGTCGTCTCCCGCGCGGAGGGTGTGCTCCCCGAGGGCATAGATGTCCGACCCGACGGGACGATGTACGTGTCCTCCGACGGCACGGGCGCCCTGTACCGGGGCCGGGTGACGGCGCCACGGCTGCGGCCCTTCCGCGCCGACGGCGCCACCGCCCGCGGCAGCTCGCGCGGAATTCACACCGACCGGTCGGGCCGGGTCTTCTCCGTCGGCGGCGGGCGGCTCACCGTACACGCCCCGGATGGACGTCTCCTCGACGCCGAGGACGCGCCGGACGGTCCCCTCGGCGCCGCCGATCTCAACGACCTCGTCGTCACGCCCGACGCCGTCTACGTCACCGACTGGGCGAACCCGGTGGTTCTGCGCGCACCGCTGCACGGGGGCAAAGTCGGTCCGCTGGAGCCGTGGGCCGACGTACGCGGTGCGTTCCCCGGCTTCCCCGCCCAGTACTGGCTGCTCAACGGCATAGTCGCCGATCCGGCCGGACGCACCCTACTCGTCGCCTCCAACGGCACGGAGGCCGTCTGGCGCATCGACACCGCCACCCGCGAGGTGAGCCGCCTCGACCTCGGGGACACCTCGTTCGGCGCGGACGGCATGGTGCTCCACGACCGGACCCTGTACGCCGTGCTCAACTACGGGGCCCTGCACGGCGTCTACATCGCCCGACTGGACGCGCAGCTGCGCGGCGGGACGGTCGTCCACCGCGTCACCGGTGACCGCTTCGACCTGCCCACCACCCTGGCCCGCCACGACTGCCGTCTGTACGTCGTCAACAGCCAGAACGACGAGCCACCGGGCACCCCGCCCTACACCGTGACTGCCCTGGACGACCCGGAGTGCCGGGCGAACGGCTGATCCACGGAGGCGGCGGCCGTGCCCCGCGCGGCCGACGCAGCTCCCTGGAACCCGGCACCCTCCTGGATGTCGAGAATGTGGCCCCGGCTCCGTCCTGGGTGTAGCAGTGGCCACACGGGCCGCGCGATCACGAGGGAGAACGATCATGACGCTTCAGCGGATGGACAACGTCGGCATCGTCGTCGAGGACCTGGACGCCGCCATCGCCTTCTTCACCGAACTCGGCATGGAGCTGGAAGGCAAAGCAGAGATCGAGGGCCGCTGGGCCGACCTCACCGTCGGCCTCGAGGGCATCCGCTGCGTCATCGCGATGATGCGGACCCCGGACGGCCACGGCAGGCTGGAGCTGGCTCAGTACCACGCACCCGCCGCGATCGGCGCCACACCGCCACCGCCCAACACTCTGGGTCTGCATCGCGTGATGTTCGCCGTCGACGACATCGACGACACCATCGCCCGCCTGCGTCCCCATGGCGCCGAACTCCTCGGGGAGGTGGCGCGGTACGAGGACAGCTATCGGCTCTGCTACCTCCGCGGGCCCGCCGGCATCATCGTCGGCCTGGCCGAACAACTCGGCTGACGGCGCCCGTGGCACAGCCACCGCCCGACGAGCGTTGACGCAGCTCGGCTGCCCTTCAGTCCCCGGCGATGCGAATGATCGTGCGGCCCGCGACGCGTTGCCCCGGGGCGAAGGCGGCGGCCGCCTCCGCCAGCGGTCGGACCGCGCCCACCCGAACCCGGAGCCGTCCGTCCCGGACACGTTGGGAGAGGTCGGCGAGGCGGGCGCGGTCGGGTTCGACGACGAAGAACAGAGCCCGCCCCTCGTCCGGGCGGACGGTGGGAGGCTGGGCGATGGTGACGAGGGTGCCTCCGGGGCGTACGAGGGCGGCCGAGCGGTCGAGGATGTCGCCGCCGATCACGTCGAACACGACGTCGACCTGGCCGGCGTCCTCCCAGCGGTCCGCCCCCAGGTCGAGGAAGGCATGCGCACCCAGGTCCAGGACGGTGTCCCGGTCGGCGGAGCGGCCCGTGCCGACCACGCGGGCCCCCGCCTCGTGAGCGAGCTGGACGGCGATCGAGCCGACGCCGCCGGCCGCGCCGTGGATCAGGACGGTCTGGCCGGTGGTGAGACGGGCGTGGTCGAACAGGCCCTGCCAGGCGGTCAGCCCGGAGATCGGCAGTGCGGCCGCCACCGTGTGGTCGATGTCGGCGGGGAGCGGGGCGAGGTTGCGGGCTTCCACGGCGACGTACTCGGCGAGGGAGCCGTTACGGGCCCAGTCCGTCGGTCCGAAGACCCGCTGGCCGACTGTGAGGCCGGTCGTGCCGTACCCCAGTTCCGTCACCACCCCGGAGACCTCGTGGCCGGGCACGCTCGGGGTACGGTCGCGGCCGGCCCGGTCGGACCAGGTGCCGGGCCAGTCGAGCTCGCCCCGGGTGACGCCCGCTGCGTGCACCCGAACGATGACGTCGTTCTCGGCGGCGTGCGGATGGGGAAGCTCCTCAGGAGTCAGCCCCGCGATCCCCGCCTCACGATCCCGGACAGTGATGGCTTGCACGAGCATTCCCTTCTTGATCATTGAGGGGGTGAAAAGTGCCCACCACCGCACTGATCACCGCGGCCATGGAGCCTCGATGATCCGTTCCACCATGGAGGTACGGCGGAAACCGGGAACGAAGTGTTCCAGGACGTCCGCGTTGAGGGTCCCGTAGGTCGTGTCGGGGCGGTCCTTGAGACCGTCGACGAATGCCTGGAGGAATTCCCTTTTGAAATCGCCGCGTGGATGGGCGGCGACGATCTCGTCCAACCGGTCGCCTTCCAGCCGGTCCAGCCCCCAGCCGACCGCGTCGGTCAGCACGCCGTAGTTCGTGGCGGCGATCTCGGGCTCCATCCGGCCGGGAATCCCCGGCGTCGTGTGCAGGGCGATCGCCCTCCAGACCACGTCGGCGGCGCTCTCGGAGAACCTGCGGTCGAGCAGGAACTTCCGCGCGTGGTCGGCACCGTCCAGCTCGAAACGCTGCTGCGTTTCGGAGAACGGGATCAAAAGGCCCGCGTCATGGAACATCGCCGAGATGTAGAGCAACTCGGGATCGGGCCGGAGATTCATTTCGTCCGCGTGCAGGGAACCGAAGAGAAATACCCGCCTGGAGTGATGGAAGATCAGAGGGTTCGTCCGCTCCCGGACAAAGTCGGTGGCCTCCGCGACGGCCGGGGTCTCGGGGATTTCCACCCCTGCGATGATGTCGGTCATGATCTCCGTGCTTTCCGGTGCGATGCGCTACGAGTGGGCCGTGTGCCCTTTCTCCACGGTGCCGCCGACACGGTCCCCGGCGCCGCCTCGGTACGGCCATGAACCACTCAGATCCGGTCACCCCAGGACGGGCCTGTGAGCGCCCGCGCGCATCGGGTGGCGATGCTCGTCTACGACGGCGTCAAACTGCTGGACGTCGCCGGCCCGGCCGAGGTGTTCGGTGAGGCGAATCTGCTCGGCGCCGACTACCGGATCTCCCTGGTGTCGGCGACGGGCGCCGATGTCACCTCCTCCATCGGCATGCGTATCGCCGTCGACGGCAGCGCGGCCGAGGAGCCGGACCCCGACACGTTCCTGATGCCGGGCGGCGCCGTCTATCCCAGAACCCCGATCACACGGGACCTGGCCGAAGCCGCCGGGGACCTGGCAGCCCGCGCCGGGCGGGTCGCGTCCGTGTGCTCCGGCGCCTTCGTCCTCGGCGCCACGGGCCTGCTGGACGGTAAACGGGCGACCACGCACTGGAAGATCGCGGGCGAACTCGCTGCCCGGCACCCGAAGACGCGCGTCGAGCCCGACGCCATCTACGTCCGCGACGGCTCGACGTACACGTCGGCGGGTGTCACCGCGGGCATCGACCTCGCGCTCGCCCTCGTGGAGGAGGACCACGGTCCCGACGTCAGCCGGGAAGTGGCCCGCTCCCTGGTGGTCTACCTGCACCGGGCGGGCGGCCAGTCACAGTTCTCCGCGCCCCTCCAGGGCCCGCCGCCCCGATCGCCCGCCCTGCGCAGGGTCGTCGACCTGGTGACGGCGGACCCCGCCGGCAACCACTCCCTCGCCGAACTCGCCGGGCGGCTCAACCTCAGTACGCGTCACCTCACCAGGCTGTTCCGGGAGGAGCTGGGCACCACCCCGGCCCGGTACGTCGAGTCGATCCGCTTCGACATCGCGAAGTCACTCCTCGACCAGGGGCACACCGCGACGCGGGCGGCGTCCCTGGCCGGCTTTCCGAGCTACGAGAGCCTGCGCCGCGTCTTCGCACGGGAGCTGTCCATCAGTCCCGCCGCCTACCAGCGCCGGTTCGCCACCGCTCACCGCGAACCGGCCGAGTAGGCGGTCCTATTCGGGACGCAGAACCCCGGTGCGGGCCACCTCGGAGTACCAGCGGGCGCTGGCCTTCGGGATGCGGGTGCCGGTCGGGTAGTCCACGTAGACCGTCCCGAAGCGCTTACTGTAGCCGTGCGCCCACTCGAAGTTGTCCAGCAGCGACCACAGGAAGTAGCCGCGCACGTCCGAGCCGTCCGCGATGGCCTGGTGGACCGCCGCGAGGTGGCCGCGCAGGTAGGCGATGCGACCGGGGTCGTTCACCATGCCGTCGGGGCCGGCGTAGTCGTCGAACGCCGCGCCGTTCTCCGTGATGACCAGCGGCAGGCGCGGGAAGTCGGACGACAGTCGGCGCAGCAGGTCGTACAGACCGCTGGGGTCGACGGCCCAGCCCATGGCGGTGGTGTCGCCGGGCGGTTGATGGAAGGCGACCTTCTCCGCCCCGGGCCACGGGCTGTGCGTGCTGTTGCCGTGTCCGTCCGAGTTGTGGCTGCCCGTGCCGCCGGCCTCCGAGACGAGGGTGGGCGTGTAGTAGTTGACGCCGAGGAAGTCCAGCGGCTGATTGATCTGCCGCAGGTCGCCGTCGCGGACGAAACTCCAGTCGGTCAGGCCGGCGGTGTCCTTGAGCAGGTCCTCCGGGTACTCACCCTGCAACATCGGACCGGTGAAGACCCGGTTGGCGAGCGCGTCGATCCGCCGGACCGCGTCGGCGTCGGCCGGGTCGTCGGTCAGGGGTCGGACGTGGTGGATGTTGAGGGTGACCGAGCACTGGCCACCGGTGGGAAGCCGGTCGCGCAGCGCCTCGACCGCCATGCCGTGAGCCAGGTTGAGGTGATGGGCGGCGCGCAGCGCGGCCACCGGGTCCGTGCGGCCGGGGGCGTGCACGCCAGAGCCGTAGCCCAGGAAGGCGCTGCACCAGGGCTCGTTGAGGGTGGTCCACGTCGTCACCCGGTCGCCGAGGGCGTCGGCGGCCAGGGCCGCGTACTCGGCGAACCGCTCGGCCGTGACCCGCTCGGGCCAGCCGCCGCCGTCCTCCAGCTCCTGCGGCAGATCCCAGTGATACAGCGTGGCGACCGGCTTGATGCCCTTCGCCAGCAGCTCGTCGACCAGACGCCGGTAGAAGTCCAGGCCCTTCTGGACGGCGGGGCCGCGGCCGGTGGGCTGGATCCGGGGCCAGGCCAGGGAGAACCGGTAGGCGCCGAGGCCGAGGTCGGCCATCAGCGCGACGTCCTCACGCCAGCGGTGGTAGTGGTCGGTGGCGATGTCGCCGGTGTCGCCGTTGCGGACCCGGCCCGGCGTCCTGGCGTACGTGTCCCAGATCGACGGCGTACGGCCGTCCTCGGCGGCAGCGCCCTCGATCTGGTACGAGGCGGTCGCGGAGCCCCAGAGGAAGTCATGGGGGAAGATGCGGGCGCCGTCCATGGCGGACTCGCTCTGCTGTGCAGCGGTGACCACGTAAGTCCTTTCAAGAATGGTGCCGTTCGCGAACGTGCGAAGGGCACGGTCGTACGGGCCCGGCGCTGGTCGCCCGGGCGGATGTGCGAGGTCAGCCCTTGACGGCGCCGGCCATGATGCCGCTGACGATCTGACGGCCGAAGACGATGAACATCGCCAGCAGCGGGAGCGTGCCGAGCAGCGCGCCCGCCATGATCAGCGACTGGTCGCGGACGTAACCGGCGCTGAGCTGGGTGAGGGCGACGGGCACGGTCGGGTTGGTCATGTCGAGGACCACGAACGGCCAGAAGAAGTCGTTCCAGGCGTGCACGAACGTGATCATGAACAGCACCGCCATCGCGGGCCGCGCCACCGGGAGCACGATGCTCCAGAAGATGCGCAGCGAGTGCGCCCCGTCGACGCGCCCGGCCTCGACGAGTTCGTCCGGCAGTGCCTCCGAGAGGTACTGCCGCATGAAGAACACGCCGACCGCGCTGACCAGCGTGGGGAAGATGACGGCGGGCAGCTGCTGCGCCAGGCCGAGTTCGGACATCATCATGAACAGCGGTACGACGCCGAGCTGCGGCGGCACCATCATCGTGCCGATCACCAGCATGAGCAGGATGTTGCGGCCCTTGAACCGCAGCTTGGCGAAGGCGAAGCCCGCGAGGGTCGCGAACATCACCGTGGACAGCGCGATCACCCCGGCCACGATCGTGCTGTTGATCATGGCCTTGCCCATGGCCGCCTCGTCCCACGCGCGGGCGAGGTTGCTGAACAGGTTCGGGCCGGGCAGGAACGGCGGCGGACTCTGGCTGACACGGGTGTTGTCCGTGGACGCCGCGACCATCGTCCAGTACAGCGGGAAGATCGACAGGATCGCCATGACGGCGAGCAGCACGTAGGCGAGCGGCCCGGCGTGGTGCTGGCGGCCGGCACCCGGGCGCAGCAGCCGCCGGCTGCGGCGGGGAGGGGTTTCGGTATCCGTCCGGACCGGGATCTCGGTGCGGACCGGGAGGCTGTTGACGGTCATGAGGGCTCCAGGTCAGGGCGTGCGGGGGCGCAGCCGGCGGATCAGGCGCTGCGCCGCGAAGACGAGGACGAGCAGCAGGAACATCGCCCAGGCCACGGTCGCCGCGCGGCCCATCTGGTAGTTCTTCCAGCCCTCCTCGTACAGCAGCAGGCCGAGCGTCTGGTACTGGTTGTCGGCGCCGCCGGTGACTCCGTTGGGCCCCTGCCCGAAGATCAGCGGCTCACCGAAGAGCTGGGTGGCGCCGATCGTGGAGAGCACGATGGTGAAGACGACCGTGGAGCGGATCCCGGGGATGGTGACGTGGGTGAACTGCTTCCACCGCGAGGCCCCGTCGAGGGAGGCCGCCTCGTAGCGCTCGGCGGGGATGGCCTGCATCGCGGCCAGGTACAGCAGCGCGTTGTAGCCGGTCCAGCGCCAGATCACGATGGTCGAAATCGCGGCCTGCGCAGGCCATTTGTCGGCCTCCCAGTCCAGCGGGTCGATACCCACCACACCCAGCGCCCAGTTGATCATGCCGAAGTCGCGTTCGAAGAGCATGGTGAACACGAGCGCCGCCGCGCCGACGGACGTGGCGTAGGGGACCAGGGACGCCACGCGGAAGAACAGCGAGGCACGCATCCGGTAGTTGAGCAGATGCGCCAGACCGAGCGCCATCAGCAACTGCGGCACCGTCGAGATGACACCGATGGTGATCGTGTTCCGCAGCGCGTTCCAGAACCGCGAGTCGTTCACCAGGTCGACGTAGTTGTCGAGCGCGACCCACTGCATGACGTCGAGAGTGGCGAGCTCCACCCCGTGCAGCGAGATCCACGCCGTATAGATGAGCGGGTAGAAGCTGAACGCGGCGAAGACGACGAAGAACGGCGCGACGAACGCGTACGGCGCGCCCTTGAGGTCCAGCCGGTGCAGCAGGGCACTGCGCCGCTGCCCCGAGCGTCCGGTGCCCGGCTTCGGCGACGGGCCCGCGGGCTCCTCGCCGACCAGGGCGTTCGTGGTGGAGGTGGCCACCGGATTTCCTTCCTGACAGCGGATGTCTGAGCCGTGCCCGGGGCGCGCCGGCAGAAGGCGCACGCGCCCCGGGTGGCCGGAGGCCGGCGAGGTCAGCCGACCGCCTTCTCGATGCGCTCCGAGGTGGTCTTCCACGCCTTGTCACGCGAGGTGCCCTGCTCGACCAGGGCCAGACCCTGGGAGAAGGTGTCCTTGATCGTGCCGTCCTTGCGGCCGAGGACCTGCTTGTCCGGGATCTCCTGGGCGGCCGTACCGAAGATCTGGCCGATCGGCGCGTCGCTGAAGTACTCGGAGGTGACGTTCTTGACGTCGTCACGGTCGAGGGAGGCAGTGGAGGAGGGGAAGTTGCCCAGCTTCTTGAAGATGTGGGCCTGCTGCTCCGGCGCGGTCAGCCACGCGACGAGCTTCTGCGCCTCGGCCTTGACCGGGCTCTTCTCCACCACGCCGAGGAAGGAGCCGCCCCAGTTGGCGCCCTTGGGCGCGTTGGCGACGTCCCACTTGCCCGCGTTGTCCGGACCGGCCTTCTCGCTGATGTGGCTCAGCATCCACGCCGGGCAGACGGCGGTGGCGAAGGTGCCGTTGGCCAGTCCCGGGTCCCATCCCGGCTGGAACTGACGGAGCTTGGCACTCAGCCCGTCCTCGGCGGCGTCGGCTGCGAGGCTCCACGCGTCCTTGACGACAGGGTTCTTGGCGTAGATGAGGTTGCCGCCCTCGTCGTAGTACTGCTCGGGGTAGCCGTAGACCATGGCGTTGAACAGGCCGCTGGCCGAGTCCATGTAGGCGACCTTGTCGCCCTTGTAGTTCTTCTCGAAGGTGCGGCCGACCTCGACGTACTTCTTCCAGTCGCCCGCCCACAGCTTGCCCACCGCCTCCCGGTCGGTGGGCAGGCCTGCCTCGGCGAAGTAGTCCTTGCGGTAGCAGACGGCCATCGGGCCGCTGTCGGTGCCGAGGCCGAGGACCTTGCCGTCCTTGGTGGTGATCTGGGACTGCTTCCAGGGCAGGAAGTGGTCGGTGCCCGTCTGGCCGGCGAAGTCCGCGAACTTGGCGGCCTGGGTCTCCGTCACCTCCTTCGCACGGCCGACCTCGATGCCCTGGATGTCCTTCAGACCGTTGCCCGCGGCGAGATGGGTCTGGAGCGCGGTGTAGTACGTCTGCTCGTCACCGGCTATCTCGGCCTGGATGTCGACGTCGGGATTCTCCTTCTCATACTGCTCCAGCAGGCCCGACTCCTTGAAGCCCATCACCCCGTACATGCCCATGGTGATGACGACCTTGCCGTCCTTCTTGCCGCCGCCCGTGACCGAGCCGCCGCCACTGTTGCAAGCGGCGACGAGTGCCAACGCGCCGACGGCCGCGGCTGCTGCCGCCAGCCTCTTGCCGCGCGACGTACCGAGACTGCTCATGAATCTTCTCCCTACGGCCGGCGCAGTCGTATCGGACGGACACGAAAGCGGTGACCCAGCGGCTACGGTGAGTGGTGGGAACGTGCCCACTCCTGGGTGGGCACGTTCCCATCGACGCGTAGCAGACTCACCGGAGCGAGCCGATCTGTCAATGACTTGAACGCAATCAGCGGCGGGCGCCCGGTCGACGTGTTCACCTTTCGTGACGGACGGGCCGCCTGACGTAGGTCGCCGTCTGCCAGAATTGGTGCTGGTCACCTACGCGGTCGACACTGCCGCGGCTTCAGGGAGGGGAGCGTATGGCTGGAAACCGCCGTCCGACGATCAAGACGGTCGCCGCCCGTGCCGGCGTGGGCCGGACGACGGTGTCCCGTGTCGTGAACGGCTCGCATCTGGTCAGTGCCGACGCCCGCACCAGGGTCCTGGCCGCGATCAAGGAGCTCAACTACGTACCCAACTCGGTCGCCCGCGGCCTGGTGACCAGCCGCACCGACGCGGTGGCCCTGGTCATCCCGGAATCGGCGAGCCGACTCGGCTCGGAACCGTTCTTCGCCGCATTGATCCGAGGCGTCAGCCAGGCCCTCGCCGACCGCCGCACCCAGCTCCAGCTGATGCTCGTCCGGGACCAGGCCGAACGCGAGCAGCTGACCGAGACGGTGGCCGAACGCCGGGTGGATGGAGTCCTGCTGGTGTCCGTCCACTTCGACGACCCGCTGCCCGCGATGCTTGAGGAAATGGGCCTGCCCACCGTGCTGGCCGGCCGCCGCGACGCGGACGAACCGCTGAGCTACGTGCACGCCGACAACGCCGGAGGAGCGACCGAGGCGGTACGACACCTGCTGCGCGGCGGACGTCGGAAAGTGGCCACCATCGCCGGACCGCTGGACATGGACGTCGGCCGCAGCCGCCTCGAAGGCTGGCGAACTGCCCATGACGAGGCCGGAGTTCCCGCACAGGAAGCTCTGGTCGAGGTCGGCGACTTCAGCTGGGAGAGCGGGAGCCGGGCAATGCGTTCGCTTCTTGAACGTGCCCCTGATCTGGACGCCGTTTTCGCCGCCTCCGACCTCATGGCGATCGGCGCACTGGAGGAACTGCGCCGCCAGAAACGGCGGGTGCCCGGCGATGTGGCGGTCGTCGGATTCGAGGACTCTCCGCACGCCCGGTGGACCAACCCGCCTCTGACGACGGTGCGTCAGCCGGTGGAGGAACTGGGCATGGCGATGGTCCGCATCCTCGCGGACATCATCGAACCGGGCGCGGAGCGGCAGCAGTTGATGTTGCCGACGGAATTGGTGGTGCGGGAGTCCTCGGCAGAACCCGAATAGGCGATCTGCCGAGGCAGGTCTCAGGACCCCGCTGCCCAGGGAAGCGGCTCGCTCAGCCGCGGAACTCCGGCGTCCGTTCCGGTGTGGCAGCCGCCAGTGCCTCGGTGACCTCCGCGGCGCTGCCTCGCATTCCGTACACCGGGCTGGCGGGCTGCTGGCGCCAGGACTCATCGATTCCGCCGGCGTCGACGGTGTCGAAACCGAGTTCCTCGATGAGCGCCATGACCTTGCGCTTCGCCTCCTGATCGTCGCCCGCCACGGGCAGCGCTATACGGTCGGCGGCGCCCTCCGGTCGGGCGCGATCCAGGATGTCCTGGGCGTAGGTGCCGTTGAACGCCTTGATGACGGGGTGCCCGATCTGCCGCTCGGTCCAGCGGCTCTCGGTCAGGCCCTCGTCCTCGATCCCGGCGATCCGCCCGTCACGCTGCTGGGGGTAGTAATTGCCGGTGTCGATGACCGCGACGCCCTCGGCCGCCGTGTCCAGCAGCCCGGACGGCAGGTTCGGCACCGCCTTCAAAGGGACGGTGACGACGACGATCTCGGCACCGTCGGCCGCGTCCTCCACTGGGACCGGCGAGGCGCCCGTTTCCTTGGCCAGGTCGGTCAGGGTCTGCGGGCCGCGTGAGTTGGCCACCGAGACGTCATGCCCGAGCGAGGTGAGACGGCGCGTGAGGTTGCCGCCGATATTGCCGGCACCGATGATGCCAATCTTCATGACAGGCCTTTCGGATCAGAGAGCTCGTGACCATGGCTGCAACCTGCGACCGGGCAGCGCTATTCCGAGCCGGAGACCTGGGGCTGGGCCTGAACAGATGACCTTGATTGCTCTTCACCGACGCGGCGAGATTTCGTAGGGTCCGATCCGTGGAAACTGAAAGCGGGGGGCGTGTGGCTGTTCCAGTGGCTCGGAGTCATGTCGTTCGTGTGATACGCGGCGTCGGCTCGTTTCTGAAAGAACTCGTGGAGGAATTTGCCGGAGAGGCAGCACTGACGCTGCTTGCGTGCCTTACTGCGCTGGGGCTGGCTGTGGCGTTCTTCTGGGGATGGGAGCGCAGCTCGCTCATTACTGGAGGCGTAGGCGGTGCCTTGCTGGCTTTCCTGGCCTATGGCGCCTGGGAGCTGATGCGTCCCGAGCGGACAGGACGGCGAATGCGACTCGCCGGAGCGGCGGCCGCCACGTTTGCCGTAACGGCCGTTCTTTTCGTCTACGCCCTGTCCTGCAATTGCTCGTGACCGTACGGACGACGACACCCGTATCCGCTCGGCATCGAAGCCGTAGTCGAGCGACAGGCGGGCTCAAGGCTTGCGGGCCAACCCGGCCGTGATCAGGTGCTCCCAGACGGTGAGTTCCCGTCCGCCGCAGCCGGTCCACTGAGTGTCGACCGCTTCCGGACGCCACAAGGGCGCGGGCACAATGCCGGGGTCGAGGATCTCCAGGCCGTCCAGCAGGCCCTCGATCTCCTCGTCGCTGCGCCACCTGCCACGGCCGAAGGTTCGTTGAAGGACCTTCTCCGCTTCCCTCGTCTCCGAGTTGTCGCCGGAGCGGAAATGACTGACGAAGAAGCAACTCCCGGACGGCACATGGTCACGCCAGTAGCGGACGATTCGCGCCGGGTCCTCGTCATCGTTGACGTGGTGGAGGATGGCGCTGAACATGACGGCCACCGGGCGTTCGAAGTCGATCAGTTCCCGGGTGTCCGGGTGTTGATAGACGTCCTCGGGATTGCGTACGTCGGCGGCGACGACGCGGGTCCGGTCGTTCTGCTCCAGCAGTGCGCGGCCGTAGACCAACACTTGGGGATCGATGTCGACGTAGACGACCCTCGATTCCGGAGCGTGTCGCTGTGCGACCTGGTGGACATTGTCGGCCGTCGGCAGACCGCTGCCCAGGTCGATGAACTGCCGTACGTCGGTCGTCGTCACGATCTCCTTTACCGCCCGCGTCAGCGCCGCGCGGTTGGCGAAGGCGATTCCCACCGAACCGGGTAGGTCCCGTTTGAACACATCGCCGATCTCCCGGTCTACGGCGTAATTGTCCTTTCCGCCCAACAGATAGTCGTAGACACGCGCGATACTGGGCGTGGTGGAGTCGATCGAGATGCCCTCATCCGTCATGACCACCATCTTCGCCCGGGACAGGGCCTTCTGACCACCTGGATGGGCGGGAACGGAAGGACCGTCAGGGGGCATCGGCGCACTGTCTGTTCGGCCGACCAGGCTCACTCCGTAGGGGTTAGTACTCCAGTCTGGTTTCGCGATCTTGTGGCGTCTTGACAGTGGCCAGTTGAGATTCCCCACTGGCGGCCAGTTGGCGGGGAGCGACCTGGCCGCCGATGATCACTCCGAGTAATCGCGACCCATGTTGGTTTGCTGTGGTGGAGTCCCGGTTTCACCGGCCCGGTATGTGCGCTGCCTCGAACAGGCGCTTGGTCATGCCGAGGTGTTCATACGTTGCGATGGCTGGTGCGTTGCCGGTAAGCACCATGAGCGCGGCGCGGCCGTGGCGGCGGACGAGGGCATCCAGGACGAAGCCGCAGACGGCTCGCGCCAGACCGCGCCCGCGGGCGGCGGGATGGGTGACTACCCCTGCCATGAATCCGCACCCGGCCGCAGACCACGCATCCGCCGCCACCGCCAGCGGCTCCGCCCCGGCGCCGCCGTTCACCGCGCCGACGACCCCGGCCCAGCGGCACACGCCAGCGCGTCCCGGCTGGGCGTAGGAGTCGGGGAAGAAGCGGTCGAACAGCGACGTCGCCTCTTTCTCGTGGCTGGCGTCCAGCCACCGCACGTCCGCGGCAGCAGCACCACAGGGGGAGGCGGTCTCCATCCAGAAGAAGGTGTGAACCGGCACCAGGCCGGGCAGCTGCCGCACCAGCGCATCGATCAGGGGAGCCTCCCCCAAGAGCCGGTAGGACGGGCCGACTTCGTCCAAGACCCGTCGCACCAGCACGACTGCGTCGGCACTGTCACCCCGGACCGCGAGCCGGTCCTGTTGCGGGCTCGGGCTTGCCACCGCCAGCGCCGCGCCATGGCTCCAGGCTCGCACCCCCGGGCCCAGGCTGTCGCCGCCCTGTCCCTGAGCGGCCCAGATCGGCTGCCCGTCGCCGGCCGCGGTCTGCTCGATGTCGCTGAGTCGTTCAAGTTCCTCCACGCCCCGTGCCTACCAGACATTCCCGGAGGCACGTTGTGACCCAATGCTCATCGAGAACGGACTGTGATCATGTATCTGGCCGTACTTGGGGAAATTCGAAGTGGCCGCCGACAGCGCCCCCGGCCGAGAACGGGTACGGCCACCGCGTGATCATCGGTTGGTGTGTGGACAAACGAAGATCTTGCGGTGGCCGCGGGCCATAGCGTAGACCCTGCCCGCTGGCGGGTGATGTTCGACCAGGTCATGGCCCGGATTGCGGGCCGCTTCGGTCGGGTTGAGCCGAGGGCGAGTGCCCGTGCCTATCTGCTCGGGCTGCTGTCGAAGGCGGAGCGGAAGAACTGCTGGCAGCTGGCCGAACAGGCCGGTCACATCCGGCCGGGGCCGATGCAGCGGCTGCTGCGCTACGCCTGCTGGGACGCGGATGCCGTCCGCGACGACATCCGCATCTACGCCGTTGAACACCTCGGCACCGAGGCAGGCGTCCTCATCGTGGACGAGACGGGCTTCGTGAAGAAGGGCCGCGCCTCGGCAGGCATCCAGCGGCAGTACACCGGCACTGCGGGACGTATAGAGAACTCCCAGGTCGGCGTCTTCCTCGCCTACGCCACCAGCCGGGGACGGACACTGATCGACCGCCGGCTCTACCTGCGCGAGCACTCCTGGTGCACCGATCCTGAGCGTCGCCAGGCGGCCGGGATACCCGACGAGATCGAGTTCGCGACCAAGCCCCGCCTGGCCTGGGAGATGATCAGCGCCGCCCGTCTGACGACTCCCGTTGAGCCCGCCGTCGCGCCGCATACCGAGCGATGAATGCCCCCCCCGCCGGCCCACCCGGCCGGTTCGCGAGGCGAGATGCGTCTATAGCGCTACCGCCTGCAGCAGGCAAGCACCGCTCACCCGAAGGTGTGACAACGTAGGGCAGACTCGGTAGCAGCCGCTGAACGGCGTACTGTCATATGCCGGTTGCCTGCGGCAAAGAGGCAATCGGCATCATCAGTCCAGGGGAGAGGACGGCATCACAGATGGCGGGCACCGACTGGAGTGAACGTGGACTGTGCCGCACTGCCGACCCTGACGACCTGTTCGTCGAAGGGGCGGCACAAAATCGAGCCAAGGCACTCTGCGGCGGCTGCGGCGTACGAACCGAATGCCTCGCCCATGCCTTGGACGAGCGCATCGAGTACGGCGTGTGGGGTGGCATGACCGAGCGGGAACGCCGGGCCCTGCTACGGCGGCGGCCGACGGTCCGCTCCTGGCGACGCCTCCTGGAAACGGCCCGTAGCGAACACGAGCGCACCGCTCGTGCAACGACCGTCACCCTCAAGGCGAGTTGAGCTGACCCCGAAGGGTCCGTATCAGGACGGGGCGAGGACGCAGAACTCGTGCCCCTCCGGATCGCTCAGGCACGTCCACGCGACGTCGCCCTGACCGAGGTCGAGGTTCGTCGCCCCCAGGGTCCGCAACCGTGCCACCTCCGCCGCCTTGTCGTCATCGGGATACGGCAGCAGGTCGAGATGGACGCGGTCCGGCACCGTCTTCACCCCGGGGGTGCGGAGGAACTCCAGATACGGGCCGACGCCCGCCGCGGAACGCAACACCGCCTGATCGCCGCTCACTTCGTGCACGGTCCAGTCCGTCGCCTCGCCCCAGAACCGGGCCATGGACCGAGGATCCGCGCAGTCGACCACGATCGCGGCGATCGGCCCCGTGTCCCGGTAGACCTCCCGGGGCTCCAGCACACAGAATTCATTGCCCTCCGGGTCGGCGAGGACCGTCCACGGAACATCGCCCTGCCCCACGTCGACCGGCTTCGCACCAAGAGCGCTCAGGCGCGCGACCAACTCCGTCTGATGGGCCTCGGAGGAGGTGGCGAGATCGAGGTGTATACGGTTCTTCGTCGCTTTCTTGGCCTCCGGGACAGGAACGACATCGATGCCGAGGAAGACCGGGTCCGGCCAGACGAACCCGCCGACGGGACCGACGTAGGTGGTCACCCCGGCGCTGTAGGCACTCCAGCCGAGCGCCTCCGCCCAGAACCGGCCGACCGCCGAGGCATCAAGTGCCTTGATGTTCACATGAACAGGTCGCAGTGCCATGCCGGTGATCCTATGGGCCCGCACAGCCGCCCGGCGGGCCGCCGACACGCACACGACACACCACCATCGGCTCGATCCCTGGCAGTGGTCGGACGGGTCCGGACGGGCCGAGCCGGACCAGCCCCGGCTCGGGCCCGTCGGTGCTGCGGGCCTTGCAAAATCCAGTGGACCTTCCGGTGCGGTCGAGGCACGATCCCCGAGGAACCGGGGCGAAGGGGAGCTTGTTTGGATGTGTTCGTGTGTGCAGGGTGTGGTGCTGAGTTGACCGCGCCGGTGTCGCGGGTCGCTCTCCCCGTCCACACCCACCACGGAGGTTGGGAAGAACTGCATCCTCCGCTGATGGAGCCCGCGACGTACGCCGTCGATCCCCGGCCCACCGGACCGCCCTGGCGACTGTGGGACGAGGTCGGAGAGGACGCGGCCGCCCAGCAGGACGTGTACGCCCGTGTGTACTCCGTCTCCTTCGGCGCGCGGAACAGGATCGTCATCGCTCCGGGAGACGCCCGGTCCATGGCCCTGATCCTCGAGAAGTGCGAGGGCTACTGCCGGGGTGTGGACGGCCGGGTCGGACCCAACCTGGCGTGCGAGGGGTGCGGGCGGGCCGTGGCGACCCGCATGGACGACTGCGGATTGTGGCAGACGGTGTGGCTGGAACCCGACGCGGTCGAAAAGCGCCCGTCCGGGCTTGCGGCAGGTCCGACTTCCGACTGGGACGACCTGGAACGCACCGAGCACCGAGTCCCGCCCGTCGACCCCGACGGGTCGTGGAGCCGCCGCTGGGAGGCGGCGGTCGGGGTCGCGATGGCCCACCTCGTGGCGGTCACCGAGGGCAGCCCTGTGACCCTTCCCGCCGGCCCCGTCGCCGAGTTGTTCGGGCACGCCGTCGACCGGTACCTCCCCGCCGGGCCCGCGGCCCGGTCGGTGGGGCTGGCCGGCCCGGGGATCCGTACGCCACGGCCCCGTCCCGACGTCCTGCTCGTACCCCGCCACCCCGTCACAGGTGGGCCCTGGCGCCCACCCGGCGACGACGGGGCCGTGGTGCCGTTGGACAGCGGCGTCTGGGCGTACCTGGCTCATCCGGGCGAGACGTCGCCGATCCCGGCGACCGGGGTGCTCCCGGAGGGCGTCCTGCGCGACGACTACCCTCTGCCGCCACGCCCCTGGCGCCCGCTGACTCCCCACCACCACGCCTTCGAATACACCCTGGTCGGGCTGCCCGCTGTACGTGCTCCTCGGTTGCGGAGGTATCGCGAGGCGTCGGCCGGTGGATAGATCTTGCCGCCGGGTGTTGACCGGGTGATCCCGGTGCGCCGCCGCACCGGCACCCCGGGCCGGTTTTCGGCCACGTCACCGAGGGCGAGAAACTGTTTCGTCGCTGCACTGCTGTGTGAGGTTGGTGAAAGTGGCGTCCCGCCCCGACTCCCTCGGATGACCCTTCTTCCTCTGGGCTACGGCTGACGCGCGGTCAGAAGCGTCTCGTCACTCGCTGGGGGAGAGTTGAGGAACCGGACCACACTGCGCGGGCGGCGTCGGCCTCGTACACAGGAGCCGACGCCGCCCGAGCGGTCGGAGCCGTGGTGGAAGAGGCATGCGCGGGTGCTCTGGCTCGGCGCGGGCATCCCGGTGATCGGGGCCGTACTGACCGCTGTCGCCCTCCAGTTGCTCGGCCTGGCCGGTGAGTCAGAGCCGAACCCGGCATCGGACAAGGCCGGCGTGTCCTCCGGGAGCCCTTCGGCGGCTCCGTTCGTCGTGACCGCCAGACAGGAGAACGAGGCCGGCTGCACGGCACTCCCACGGCAGGTCTCGTCGCCGGAGGACCGCGCCGAACTCGTGACCGGCGGCGATGTGAGCGCCGTCATCCGGCGTAATCAGGGCGCGCGGGTCGGAGAGTTGAACATCGGCCTGACCCTTGAAGGGGGCCCGGCCTCCCTCACGATCACGTCGATCGAGATCGACCCGAAGTCACCCCGCGCCGCCGAGCCGTTGGCCGGGACGCTGGTGTGCGAACCGGGCGCCGGGGGAGAGGACAAGATCCAGCTCTTCGCGGATCTGGACAGCCTGGAGCCCGCCTTTCGCACCGGACGGCACACCACCCAGAAGTACTTCAAGGACAAGGTCATCACGCTCGACCCCGGAGAGCAGGTCAACCTGTCGGCGACCTTCCTGGCCGAGAAGGGCTCCCGCGAATTCGGACTGCTCATCCGCTATGTACGCAACGGAGAGGACGGCACCGTGCCGGTGCCCGCTCCACGAGGCGGACGGTACGCGGTGACCGGCTTCGCGGAGCGGTACGGGGCCGTGTACGAGGGGTCGGCCGGGGGCGTCTACCGCCGGCTCGATGATCCTCGCCCTTGCCCATGGCTTCCCGCGTCACGGGGATGCTGACCGATCTCGACGAACGGGTGAGCGCAATGGTTTCGACGCATGCACGAATCGCCCGGCGCATCACCTGCGCAACGGTGGCGACCGCCAGCCTGGTGGCGCTGCTGGTGAGCGACGCGGGCACGTCGGGAAGGCCCCTCGAACGACCCAACACGCTTGACGTGGCGTGGTCATTGCGAACCTCCGGACGGGCGCTGGACGTGTCGGAGCAGCCGGCAGTCGTGGGTGACAGGCTGCTGGCGATCCCGCAGGGCGGCAAGGTGGCCATGGTGGACACCCGCGACGGGCGATTCCTCTCCACTGCGAGGAGTTCCGCGGACCGTTTCAGCCCCGTCGGGTTCTCCGGCGGTGTGATGCTCGCTGTGGAGGAGTGGTTCGGGCAGAACACCAAAGCCGTCCTCAACGCCTACGACCCCGCGACCGGACGCAAGCTGTGGCACAAGGCCGCGAGTTCGACGCCGCGCGAAGGAGAGGAGGACTCCTGGCTGGGACAACCGCCCTTCCTCCTGGAATCCGGACCTGTCACCCAACTCTCCGACGGCCGTCTCGTCGGCCTCGTGCCCCGGACCGGCGCGGTCCGCTGGAGCAGACCGACGCCGGAGCTGCCGCCCTGTGAGCGATCGGGCGCCGACGACATCACCCCGCCGGCCTCTCCTTTGAACGCGGCCGCGGCGGCACAGCACATCGCCCTGCTCCGGGGCTGCCCCGGGGAGACCGCGGAGATCGAGGTGGTGAACGGGGAAGACGGCCGCAGTGTGTGGAAGAGGTCCATGGGACGGGTGCGCGAGTCCGTCGGGGTCAGCGCGGCCGGCGGCGTGATCGGTGTGGGCCTGGACCACGACGTACGGCTCTTCGCGGCGTCGGGGAAGGAGATCCCGCGGCGTGGCGCCGACTCGAAATCCGGACTGTGGCCCGTGGGAGAGGCCGACGGCGTCGTCTACCTCTCGGAAGGCCACCCCGGCGTCCCGGCCGACGCCGGTTCGCTCCAGTCCCGCACCGTGCATGCCGTACGCGAGGACACGGGGCGAACCCTATGGAAACGCCCCCAAGGACCTCAGGCCCCCAGCAGTGTGACCGGCGAAGCCATCATCACCGAGGCCTACGTCGCCGGCGCATACGGCGGCGACCTGCGCTGGTCCCCCGGAGACGCCCGCCTTCAGGGACCGGGGGCGAGCAGCCTGCGGGACTTCGCCGGGCGGCAGAGCGCCACCGTCCCCTGGCCGGTGGCGGGGACGTACGTGGGAAGCAGCGGCGACCTGCTCATCGTCCGCAGCGAGGAGAAGGACGGCACCCGCTACACCGCCCTCCGGCCCGGCCACCGCACGGCGGACGCGGAGAGGCCGGTGGCGCTGGGCGGAGTCGAGCGGCGGGACTGGCCGAACGCCTGCGGCCTGGTCAGCGACGACTTCCTGGCCGAACTCGGCGAGAACTACGTCAAGTTGCCCGTGAAGGCCAGCCGTAAAGTCATGGGCACGAAATTGCCGAGTCCGAGCGTGTGTCGCTACGCCACGGAATCCGGATCCGACGACGGCATCTTCTCCGTCACCGTGCGCTGGGTGGCCACGGACGAAGCAGCCGCCGAGACCTACGCGACGAGCGTCCTCCCCTGGGGCTGCGACCCCGCGCTGGGCGGCTGCGTGACGGCTCGGATCACGCAGCCGCAGCGCGGCGTCCATCTGTACACCTACAGAACGGGATTGCAGCAACTCCCCGTCGCCCACGCGACCGTGGTGTCGGGCCGGTATGTCTTCGGAGTCAGCGCGGGCAACGACAAGACACGAACCAAGCAGCTCATACGACGTCTGGCCACGCATCTGACCGAACGATCCTGGGATGCCACTGACACTGCGAGTTCGCCGCTCAGGGCATCAACTTCACCATGACGCCGACGGGCAGTGAGGGGTTCGCCGCTGCCGCCTCCGCCACCTGATCGTCGTTGTCGGTGAGGAGTTCGATGATGACAGGTTGAGGCAGGTTCGGATGGGCGGCGGCCAGGGGACGGGCTCGTTGCTCGGTCAGGCAGACAAGTAGTGCGGGCGCCGGGGCGAGGGGGTGGCGGGTGACCTCGCGGAAGACCTTCCGTACCGGTGGCTGATGCCGGGTCAATTCCTCCAGCAGGGCGGGGGAGGCGTCCGGGTTGGCCGCCACCTTGGCGATCACCTGAACTGCGTGTCGGGCCACCATGGCGCGCAGGTGCGTGTCGGACAGGCCCGGGTGGGACGCGACGGACTTGGCCACCTTGGCGTCGGGGTCGGCGGCCAGCGTGTCCCGGATCTCGCCCGGCAGGTCGCGTCGTTGGGCCACGAGCATCCGTACGGCCGGGTCGGGCGACGCGGCAAGCTGTGCCGTCTCCTGCGGAGAGGCGGCGGCGATACGCGGCAACAGGGTGGCGCCGATCCTGGTCGCGTGCGCCAGGTCGGCCAGCACGTCGAGCGGCACGTTCGGATTGTGGGCCAGCCGACGCTGCACGTCATGTCCGCGGTCGGCCGCCAGCGTACGGATCACGGTGTCGTCGATCGCCGGGTTCTCGGCGAGTTCGGCCCGGACGCCAGGGATGGGGTCCACGGCCAGACGGGCGCTCACGGCCGACGGCAGGTCGGGGCGGGTCGCGAGGGCGCTGCGCAGCAGCATCGACGGGGCGTCGGCGAAGCGGACCGCGGCGTCGATCGGGGTGGCCGGGTTGAGCAGCGCCACGCGCTGGATCTCGTGCACGGTGGACTGGTGGGAGCCGTCACAGGCGGCGCCCAAGGGGAGATCGCAGTCGGGCCGCGGACAGGACCCCTCGTGCACGAACGGCGTCTCCTCCCGGTCGCAGACCAGGCACCGCCGCGCCGGTGGCAACCCTTCACCGGAGATCAGCATCTCCAGCACGTCCGATGGCGTCGAGTCGTTGGCCGCCGCCGCGAGGCGGACCTCGGCGTGCGGATGCCGCGCGAGCCCGGCCGCCGTATCGGGGGCGGCCCACAGCGCGAGTTCCGCGACCACCTGTATGTCCGGGTCGGCGGCGAGTGTCCGTACGACGTCCGGTGGCAGGCCGGGGCAGGCGGCGAGCTTCTCCCGGCACCGGGGGGTCGGGTGGGTTGCGAGGAGGGGCATCCACTCCTGCCGGCCGGCGCCTTCGTCGAGGAGGGCGAGCGCGGCGCAGGGCTGGGTGGCGGGGTCGATGTCGGCGGCGGTCAGTCGGCCCGCGTATGCGAGTTGGACGGCGATCTCCTCGCCGCGGGCGGCCAGCGTGGTCAGCTGTGCGGGAGTGAGGTCGGTGCGTTCGGCGAGTTCGCCGCTGAGGTCGGTGTCCGCGCAGCCGATGAGCTGGTCGAGCAGTTCGGGTGGGAGGGACGGGTTGGCGGCGAGTCCGTGCAGGACATGGTTCACGGGCACATCCTGCTTGGACTCCGGTCGGATGGCTCGTGGATTTCGAGGTGGAGGCGCGCCTACGGCCGTGCAGGCGCGCCCCCTTCCTCGCGGTTCTGGTCCTTTCAGTTCAGCGGTTCGACCCAGATGTTGCGGTACCGCACCTTGTTGCCGTGGTCCTGGAGGCGGATGGCCCCGGCTGACGGACCCTCCGGTCGGCCCCCTCCGGTCGGACCGTCGATCGTGATGTCGTCGTGGACCTTCTTGCCGTTCCAGACGACGGTGACCCGCGCGTCGGCCGTCTTGTTGCCGTCGGCGTCGAAGCGGGCCGCCCGGAAGGTGATGTCGTACGTCTGCCAGGTCTCCGGTGCCGTGGCCGCGTTGATGTCCGGAGCCTTCTTCAGGTAGATCGCTCCGGCTTCGTTCGTGTCGAGTGTCGTGTCACCGAAGGAGTCGAGGATCTGGAGCTCGTAGCGGTCCTGGAAGTAGACGCCGCTGTTGCCGCGGTCCTGGCCGGTGACGTCATCGGGCAGGAGTGGCACGCGGAACTCCACGTGCAGTTTGAAGTCCTGGTAGGCGTCCTTGGTGCGCAGGTCGCCGCAGCAGACCTCCATCGACTGCTCGTCGGTCAGCGGCCACTCCACGGCACGTCCGTCCGTGTGCTGCCACTGACCCTGCGACGCGGCGGTGCCGTCGAAGAGGGTGACGCGGGTGCCGTGCGGGCGGACGGTGATCAGATCCAGGTTGACGTGGCCGGTGTCACCGGCGTCGAAGCGGTAGGCGAGGGTGTTCTTGCCTTCGCGCAGGGTGACCCGCTCGGTCTGGGTGGACCAGGTGTCCCAGTCGCCGGTCGAGGCGAGCTTGGTCTGTCTCAGTTTCTGTCCGTTGGCGTACAGGGAGAGGGACTTGGTGCCCTGGAAGGGGTTGGGCCCGTTGGAGTAGCGCAGGTTGACGTCGTAGTCGCCGGCCTTCGGGACGGTGACCTCGAAGGTGGTGGCGGCCTTGCCTTCGGTGCCGTAGCGGTCGACGAACCCGCTGCCCGAGTAGCCGGTGTGGTCCCTGTTGATTCCGGCGGTCCCGGTCAGCCGCGCCTCCTCGGCCTCGTACAGCGTGGCGGGTGGCGGTTGCTTGCCCGGCAGGGCGTTGAGCGTGTACCAGGCCTCCGTGCTCCACAGCGTCTCACCGGACGTGGACGCGAAGGGGCGTGGTGAGCGGACGTGTACGACGCGGCCCGGCTTGAGGCCGTCGAGGCGCAGGGCGACCGTGCGGCCGTCGTCGGAGAGGGTGGCCGAGCGGACGGCGAGGCGCTCCTCGGCGATCTTCGGCCCTCCGTAGTCCGTGGTGGGGGTGTAGCGCCACTGTTCGGCCTGGTAGCGGGAGGCCAGCTTCTCCGCGGTGGCCTCGGACAGCGGCTGGGTGTATTCGAGGTCGAAGCCGCCGGGGACGGCCCGCATTTCCTTGATGTCGAAGGTGTTGCCGCCGTTGGGCATCAGTTTCTGGAGGCCGAACTTCAGCTTTCCTTCCTGGCCCCAGTTGCCGTCCGCGCCGAGCCCGCCCGCGTAGACGGCGCCGTCGGGACCCATGGTGATGCGGTTGACGCCGGCTTCGAGTCCCTGCGTGTAGCGGAACACGGCGCCCTGGTACTGGCCCTTCACCTTCTCCAGATAGGCACGCTGGAGTCCGCCGTAGGTGACGTCACCGATGAGCATCTGCCCGGCGAAGCGGCCCTTCTTCAAGTACAGAGGCGTGCTGGGGGAGTTGGCGATCTCGTTCTGCGGCAGCCACAGCACCGGCTCGGTCACCGAACGGTCGTCGAAGGGGCCCGACGGCTCGGTGTAGTGGTTGAAGAAGCGGTCCTGCTTGATGTGGACGAGCTTGGACGCGGGCAGCCAGCCGCCCTGGTTGTCGGTGGTGAAGATGTCACCGCCGGGGCCCCAGCCGATGCCGTTGGGCGTGCGCAGACCGCCCGCGACCGGCTGGATCTTCCCGGTCTTCTTGCTGACCTTGTACGTGGTCCCGCGGCCGGGCGCCGGCTGCGGAGTCGTGGTCGCGCCGCCGTAGTTGATGGCGACGGACAGGTTCACGTAGAAGTAGCCGTCGCGGTAGAGCAGCCCGAAGGCGAACTCGTGGAAGTTGCCGCCGTACGGCCAGGTGGCGACGGTGCGGTACTCGTCGGTGACGAAGTCCCGGTTGCTGTCGACGAGTTGGGTCAGCTCGTGCTTCTGCGACACATACAGCGAGCCGTCGACGTACTTGATGCCCATGGGCTCGCGCAGCCCGCTCGCCACCTTCTTCACGGTCACCTTGTCGCGGCTGGTGTCGCCGGTGACGTTGTCGAGGAGGTACACCTCGCCGGTGGTGGTCTGTGAGCCGCCCCAGGTGGTGATCGCCAGACGTCCGTCGGGCAGCCAGTCCATGCCGGTGACCTGGGGCTCGAAGCCGTCCGGGCGGAGGTCGGTGAGGGTGAGGTCGGGGCGTACGTCGGTCAGCGGGAGTCCGTCACCCGGGCTGTCCGCTCCCGACTCGCACTCCTTGCGTCCCGGAGCGGTGACCCGTACCACCCCGGCGTCGGTGCTCAGTGCCTCGCTCGGCACGGTGGTGAAGTCGCTCGCGGACGGTGGCTTCCAGGCCAGGGCGAGGCGCTGCTCGCCGCCGCGTTCGAAGTAGTCGATGCGGAACGGGTGGGATCCGGCGGTGAGTTGGACGGATCCGTCCTTCGGCTCGGCGCCGTGCAGTCCGTCGTGGTCGATGACCGTCCGGTCGTCGATGGTCAGACGGGAGCCGTCGTCGCTGGTCAGGCGGAATGTGTAGGAGCCGTCCTCGGGGATGACGAGATAGCCGGACACCTCGGCGGAGAAGTTGTCGGCGAAGCCGCCGAAGTCGCCGGTCGTGGACCAGTCCACGGTCGGCATCAGCTTGTCGTGGTTGGGGGTCTGCCCCGGCTTGAGCGTGCACAGCTTGCTGAGCGGGACCTGGGTGTCGAACACCCGCAGGGTCACTCCGGGTTCCTGGGGCGGGATGTCACCGGGGGCTGCGGAGGCAGGCGGCGCTGTCCACACGCCTCCGACGAGGAAGCTTCCGAGAAGCAGGGGGATGAGTCGTCTTCGGGCACGGCGGAACAACCGTTGATGCATCGGTCCTCCAGAACGGACCGGAGGCCGCCGGATCGCACTCCGGTCGAGTTACCCACTGCGCCGGGAGTGCGCAGAGGTGGTACTCGTGCGGTTGCGCCGATACCGTAGGGGACTTTCGTCGAGCGCGTCCATACTTTGTCATCAGTGAGTTCAAAGTCCTGTGGGTGACCAGGTCATGCACAGGATCGCCGCCGGGTGCAGACTGTGCCTGCCGTTCGCGCGCCGGCGGGTGCGGTGGCCCTTGGACGTGCACGGACCCGACGGAGACGCGATGGAACGACGTCAGCTGGAGTACTTCATCGCGGTCGTCGAGCACGGCGGATTCACGGCCGCCGCCAACGCACTCCATGTCGCGCAGCCTTCGCTGTCGCACGCGATCCGTTCCCTGGAGCGCGAATGCGGCGGGAAGCTGTTCCACCGGCTCGCGCAGGGCGTCAGTCTCACCCCGGCCGGTGAGGCCCTGGTGCGACCGGCCCGGCAGGTCCTGCGGGACCTGTCCACCGCCAGTTCCCTGGTACGGGAAGTCCTCGGGCTCAGCGGCGGACGGCTCGACATCGTTTCGCAGACGACGCTTTCGGTGGACCCCCTGGCCCATATGCTGGGCCGCTTCCATCGCGCGCATCCGAAGGTCAGCGTGCGCGTGGTCGACCCGGAGCGGGGACCGGCCGTGGCGCTGATGGTCGCGGCCGGACAGTGCGAACTCGGTCTGGTGGACGCCTCGGTGCCCACGGCGGACCTCAGCGGGATCGACCTGCCGGAACAGGAGATGCATGTGGTGCTGCCCGCCGACCACCCGCATCCGGCCGGCGACACCATCACCTCGCGTCAGCTGGCGGCGCTGGACCTGATCGTGACACCGCCGGGCACCGAGACCAGGGCGGCGGTCGACGACGTGTGCACCGCACTGGGTGTCGCACCGCGCATCGCGGTGGAGACCGCGCACCGCGCGATGATCGTGCCCCTGGTCCTCTCCGGCGTCGGCGCCGCCGTACTGCCGGCCTCCATGGCCAGGGACGCCGCGCTGCGCGGGGCGCGGATGCTGTCGCATCGTCCACGGCTGCTGCGCCATGGCCGGCTGGTGTGGCGTTCGGGCCAACTGTCCCCGGCCGCCGAGGCGTTCGTGGACCTGGCGTCCGCGCCCGACCCCGACGGACATGTCCAGTAGGTATAGAAAATCTCTACCGCCTTCATTCAAAACCGGTTCACGTCAATTCAAGCCCTCTCGTTGACCGGCCCGGCAGTGGCTGACACCTTGGCTGCATCGCAGGTCGGGGCATTTTCGAAGGTCCACCGATACCACCCGGCGGCGCCCGTATTCGCGCTGCGGAAAGGGTGTGGAGAGGGTGTGGATTTCCCCGCCGGCCATCGAATCGGAGAATTGAATGACTGAGTTCGACGCGGGACGGCACATACTTCCGCGGCCGGATAACCACCGGTCGCCGACGGTCGCGATGGACGTGCACGACCAGGAGACCGCCTTCACCCCCATCGGCCCGGTCCCGGCGCCCGAGGGCGCCCCGAACGTGGTGATCGTGCTCGTCGACGACCTGGGGTTCGGCACCTCCAGCGCGTTCGGTGGACCGTGCGAGATGCCGGCCGCGGAGCGACTCGCGGACAACGGGCTGCGCTATAGCCGCTTCCATGTGACGGCCCTGTGCTCGCCCACCCGCCAGGCCCTGCTGACCGGACGCAACCACCACTCGGTCGGCATGGGCGGCACCACCGAGATGACCACCGCGGCCCCCGGATACAACGGGTTCCGGCCGCGCAGCGCGGCGACCATGGCCCAGATCCTCCAGGGCAACGGCTACAGCACGGCCGCCTTCGGCAAGTGGCACCAGACCCCGCCGCGCGAGATCAGCCCCGTCGGCCCGTTCGACCGCTGGCCCACGGGGGAGGGGTTCGACACCTTCTACGGCTTCATGGGCGCCGAGATGAACCACTGGTACCCGCTGCTCTACCAGGGCACCACCCCCGTCGAGCCGGATCGCAGGCCCGAGGATGGCTACCACCTCTCCGAGGACCTCGTCGACCACGCCATCGACTGGGTGCGCACCCAGCGCACACTGACTCCGGACCGGCCGTTCTTCACCTACCTGGCACTGGGCGCCGCCCACGCCCCGCTGCACGTCGGCCAGGAGTGGCAGGAGAAGTACCGCGGACGGTTCGACCACGGCTGGGACCGGCAGCGCGAACTGACGCTGGAGCGGCAGAAGGACCTCGGGGTGGTGCCTGAGGAAGCGGAGCTCGCGCCCTGGGCCGAGGGCGTGCCCCACTGGGACGAACTCAGCGACAACCAGCGCCGGTTGTCGGCGAGGTTCATGGAGACGTTCGCCGCATTCACCGAACACGCGGACGTGCAGGTCGGCAGGTTCCTCGACGCGCTCGAAGAACTCGGCGAGTTGGACGACACGATCGTCCTCTACATCCTGGGTGACAACGGCGCCTCGGGCGAGGGCGGCATCGAGGGGACGATCGTCGAGCACCGGCTGGGGCACGGCGTGGTGGACGACCCCGACGAGATGATCGACCACATCGACGAGATCGGCGGCCCGCTCAGCTACCCGATCGCACCGGCGGGATGGGCGCTGGCCCTGAACACCCCCTACCAGTGGACCAAGCAGGTGGCCTCGCACTTCGGCGGCACCCGCGACGGCATGATCCTCCACTGGCCGCGCGGGGTCCCCGAGCGCGGCGGGCTGCGGCACCAGTTCTCGCACGTCATCGACGTACTCCCGACGATCCTGGACTGCGCGGGAATCCCGGCGCCGTTCAGCGTGGACGGGGTGCCGCAGCAGCCCATCGAGGGCACGAGCATGCAGCACACGCTCACCGACCCCGACGCTCCCGAGCACCGCCGGACCCAGTACTTCGAGATGTGTGGCAACCGGGGCATCTACCACAACGGCTGGATGGCGGTCACCCGGCACGGCGTCCCCTGGGAGATGGTGCCGGACAAGGACCGCCGGTTCGCCGACGACGTCTGGGAGCTCTACGACATCGACCACGACTGGAGCCAGGCACACGACCTCGCCGACGAACACCCGGAGAAGCTGCGCCGGTTGCAGGACCTGTTCCTGATCGAGGCGGCGAAGTACCAGGTCTTCCCCCTGGACGACCGGGTCACGGAACGGGAGAACCCCGCCGTGGCAGGCCGTATCGATCTGCTCGGCGAGCGGACCTCCATCACCTACCGCGCCGGGATGCGGCGGTTCACCGAGGAGACCACCCTCAACGTCAAGAACCGCTCGCACAGCATCACCGCGGACGTGGACCTGCCGGAGGCGGACGCCGAAGGCGTGATCATCTCGCAGGGCGGCCGCTTCGGCGGCTGGAGCCTGTATGTCACCGGCGGCAGGCCGGCCTACGCCTACAACTACTTCGGCATGAACCTGTACACCGCGCGCGGTGAACGGCCCCTGCCACCCGGACGGCACGAGATCCGGCTCGAATTCGGCTACGACGGCGGCGGACTCGGCAAGGGCGGCACCGCCGTACTCCTGGTCAACGGCGAGAAGCACGCGACCGGACGGGTCGAGCAGACCATCCCGTACTACTTCTCCTTCGACGAGACCCTCGACGTCGGCGTCGACCTGAGCACCCCGGTCACCGACGACTATCCCGCCCTCGACAACGAGTTCACCGGCACCATCCACACCGTGCGCATCGACCTGGACGACGAGAGCGCCACGTCGTCCGAGTTCGACGGAGGACTGCACCGGCGCGTGATGGGGGCACAGTGAACTGCTGCACGCCGTCCGGCGGCCGGGACACGGACCGGGCGCGGCCCCGGCCGACCGCCGTCCGGCAGGCCACGCCCGAGGGCATGGTGGCCGTCCCCGCCGGGCCATTCCTCATGGGCAGCCAGGACGAGCTCGCGTATCCGGCCGACGGCGAGGGCCCGGTACGCACGGTCCACGTCGACGCCTTCTGGATCGACGCCCGCACGGTGACCAACGCACAGTTCGCAAGCTTCACCGCAGACACCGGGTACCGCACCTCCGCCGAGCGCATCGGCTGGTCGTTCGTCTTCGCCGGGCTGCTCCCGGACGACTTCCCGCCCACCCGGGCGGTGGCGGCCGCGCCCTGGTGGCGGCAGGTCGAGGGCGCCGACTGGCGCCGTCCCGACGGACCGCACTCCACCTGGGAGACCCGGCCGGACCATCCCGTCATCCACGTCGACTGGGACGACGCCCGCGCCTACTGCGCCTGGGCCGGCAAACGACTGCCCACCGAGGCGGAGTGGGAACGCGCCGCCCGAGGGGGCCTGCACGCGAAGGTGTTCCCCTGGGGCGATGAGTTCGAGCCCGGTGGACGCCCCCGGATGAACGTGTGGCAGGGCGATTTCCCGAACCGGCACCCCACCGCCGACGGCTGGTACGGCACCTGCCCCGTCGACGCCTTCGAACCCAACGGCTTCGGCCTGTACAACACCACCGGCAACGTCTGGGAATGGTGCGCGGACCCGTTCTCCCCCTCCCACGGCGGACAACAGCGCGTCACCAAGGGCGGCTCCTACCTGTGCCACGCCTCCTACTGCCGCCGCTACCGGGTCGCCGCCCGGCAGGGCCTCTTCCCGGACTCGGCGACCGGCAACGTCGGGTTCCGGTGCGCCCTGGACGTGACCTGATGCCCCTTCACCCCACCATCCGCACGGCGCCAGGCGCCCGGCCCACAAGGAGCAGGACCATGCCACAACCAGTACGAAGGTGGCGCTCCGGCGTCGCGGCGACAGCCGTCCTCGGCCTCACCCTCACCGCGTGCGGCGGGGCGAAGGTCGGCGAGGACACCGGCGCGGCGGGCGGCGGTCCAGGGAAGTGCGGCACCTTCAACCTCGCGGTCAGCCCGTGGGTGGGCTACGAGGCGAACGCGGCCGTCATCGCCCACGTCGCCGAGAAGGAACTCGGCTGCGAGGTGGTCCAGAAGGATCTGAAGGCGGAGATCGGCTGGCAGGGCTTCGAGTCCGGCGAGGTCGACGCCATCGTGGAGAACTGGGGCCACCCCGACCTGAAGAAGAAGTACATCACCGAGCAGAAAACCGCCGTCAATCTCGGCCCGACCGGCAACAAGGGAATCATCGGCTGGTACATCCCGCCGTGGATAGCGAAGAAGTACCCGGACATCACCAACTGGAAGAACCTCAACAAGTACGCCTCGAAATTCAAGACGTCCGAGTCGGGCGGCAAGGGCCAGCTCCTCGACGGCGACCCGTCGTACCAGACCAACGACGAGGCCCTGGTGCAGAACCTGAAGCTGGACTTCAAGGTGGTGTACGCGGGCAGTGAGACCGCGCTGATCCAGGCCTTCCGGGACGCCGAGCAGAACAAGAAGTGGGTGATCGGCTACTTCTACGAGCCGCAGTGGCTCTTCTCGGAGGTGCCGCTGGCCCATATCGACCTGCCCAAGCACACGGCGGGTTGCGACGCCGATCCCGCGAAAGTCGACTGCGACTACCCCGTGTTCGACCTCGACAAGATCGTCAGCACCCGTTTCGCGAAGTCCGGCAGCCCGGCCTACGACCTGGTGAAGAACTTCAACTGGACCAACGACGACCAGAACACCGTCGCCAAATACATCGCGCTCGACAAGATGACGCCGGAAGCGGCGGCGAAGAAGTGGGTCGAGGCACACCCCGACAAGGTGAAGGGCTGGCTCGGATAGCGCCCACGGCCGATGCCGCTTGCCTTGTAGCCGCCGAACGGGCCGTACTCGGAGTCGTCGGCGAACATGGTCGGGGTGACGTAGTTGCCCTGTTTCAGGCGGGCGCCCTGGATGACGTACGCCGCCGTCAGGTGAGCAAGACACCCGTCTCTTCGCCCAGCACGCGCAGCAGGCGGTCCTGGAAGTTCTCGTTGTGCACTGCGGCGTGCGGTCGTTGGCGTTGCCGGTGGTACCAGTAGCCGCCGCTGGTCAGTGCCTGTGGGGCATCGGTGGAGGCGAGCCATGTCTGTGTCCGGTGGCCGAGTTCGAGATCGTCCGGCGCGCCGGGGCCACCCATCCTGGTGGGCACCCAGCCGGGGTCCACGGCGTTGCTCAGCACTCCGGGCCGCAGGCGGGCCACCGTGGCCGTGAGCGTCGTGACGAACAGCTTGCTGTCGGCGTACGACCCGGGCTTGTCTCCCCGCCAGTCGACGCCGTCCAGGGAGGCCCGCCCCTGGTAGTGCGAGCCGCTGCTCAGATAGACCAGTCGGCTTGGTCCGGGCAGCAGGGCCGTGAGCAGGTACGGCGCGATGATGTTGACCGGCATGACGGCGGGCCCGCTCCACACGCCCGCGTTGTGGATCACGGCGTCGAGCGGCGCGGCGTCGCTCAGCTCGGCGGCGATGTGGCGCACCGCGTCACGGTCGGTGAAGTCGCCGAGGACGATGTCGGCCCCGCGGTCGACCAGGTCCTGGACGGCGGCCGCGCGCTCCTCGTTGCGGGCGTGCACCACGACCTCGTGGCCCGTGGACAGCAGTTCGTCCGCCGCGGCTCTCCCCAGCCCGTCCGCGGAGCCCGTCACCAGGATCCGGCTCACGGTCACTCCGTTCCCTTCATGACCGCAGCTCCTCGCCGGCCGTGGCCTCGTGGGTGGCGGCCCAGGACGCGAGCAGGCGCAGGCTCTCCTCGGACGCCGAGCCGGGCTCCGCGGCGTAGATGGTCAGGGTCAGGCCGGGCTCGGCGGTCAGTTCCAGGCCTTCGTAGGCGAGGGTGACCTCGCCGACGACCTCGTGGTGGAAGCGCTTCGTTCCGGTTCCGTGGCGGCGGACGTTGTGGGCGCCCCACCGGGTACGGAACTCCTCGCTGCGGGTGGACAGTTCACCGACGAGGTCGTGCAGTTCCTTGTCGTACGGATTGCGGCCCGCCTCGGTGCGCAGGATGGCGACGGCTATGTCGGCGAACAGGTCCCAGTCGGGGTAGAAGCGCCGGGAGGCGGGGTCGAGGAACTGGAACCGGGCGAGGTTCGCCTGGTTGCCGGGGGTGGCGTAGATGTCGCGGTAGAAGGCGCGGGCGAGCTGGTTCGTCGCGACGATGTCCATACGGCCGTTGCGCACGAAGGCCGGTCCCGCGGTGATGGCATCCAGCGTCCACTGCAGGCTGCGGTGGGCCTTCCACTGCCCCTTGGCGCGCCGGTGCCTCGGGCGGCTGAGGGCGTCGGAGCCGTCGGCGGCCTGCGCCAGGTTCAGCAGATGGGCGCGCTCGGCGTCATCCAGCTGGAGCACCCGGGCGACGGCCTCCAGGACGGCGGGGGAGACACCGGCGAGATGACCGCGTTCGAGTTTGGCGTAGTACTCGACGCTCATGTCGGCCAGGGCCGCGACCTCGCTGCGCCGCAGGCCGGGCACGCGGCGGCGGGAGCCCGCGGGCAGTCCGGCCCGCTCGGGGCTGATCTTGGCGCGCCGCGAGGTCAGGAACTCGCGGACCTCGTCACGGTTGTCCATGCCTCGACGGTACGGCCCGCTGGCGGCCGGAGCGATGTACTGCCAGTACACCCCTCACCGGTGACTCGCTGCCCGCGCGAAGTGGCGGTTTCCTGGATGACGTGGCGCCCGGCGTCCGCTCCCCGGGGCGGACGAGGCGCTCGGCCCGGGACCGCGGCGCGCGACGCGTCGCCCGCACCGGGTCGGCAACCGCATCCGGCGGCTGTCGGCACACCGATCCGTGCGTCGGCCGCAACAGTACGTAAGGAACTCTTTTCATGCGCGGAGCAGTGATCCACGCCCCCGGTGACGTGCGTTTCGAGACCGTGGACGATGCGAAGATCCTCAAGCCGACCGACGCGGTCATCCGGACGGCCGTGACCTGCGTGTGCGGCTCGGACCTGTGGCCGTACCGCGGCGTGGTGCCGACGGGGCACGCCCACCCGATGGGGCACGAGTACGTCGGCTTCGTGGAGGAGGTCGGGTCCGAGGTCACCGCGGTCCGGCCGGGCCAGTTCGTCGTCGGCTCCTTCGCGACCTCCGACAACACCTGCGCGAACTGCCGCAACGGCTTCCAGTCCAGCTGTCTGAACCGAGAGTTCATGAGCACCTGCCAGGCGGAGTACGTGCGCATCCCCAACGCGCAGGGCACGCTCGTCGCCACCGAGGACATCCCGGACGAGCGGCTCTGGCCCGGCCTGCTGGCGGTCTCCGACGTGCTGGGCACCGGCTGGTGGGCCGCCGACGCCGCCGAGGTCAAGCCCGGCTCCACCGCGGTCGTCGTGGGAGACGGCGCGGTCGGCCTGTGCGCGGTGATCGCGGCCAAGGAACTGGGCGCGGAGCGGATCATCGCGATGTCGCGGCACGAATCCCGGCAGAAGCTCGCCCTGGAGTTCGGCGCCACCGACATCGTCAGCGAACGCGGCGAGGACGGCGTCGCCCGCGTCAAGAACCTCACCGACGGCATCGGCGCCGACTCCGTCCTGGAGTGCGTCGGCACCGAGCAGTCCATGCGGCAGGCCCTGCACTCCGCCCGCCCCGGCGGCAACGTCGGCTTCGTCGGCGTCCCGCACGACGTCGCCGTCGACGGACAGGAACTCTTCTACTCCCACGTCGGCCTGCGCGGCGGCCCCGCCCCGGTGCGCCGCTATCTGCCCGACCTGATCGACCGCGTCCTGACCGGGAGCGTCGACCCCGGCAAGGTCTTTGACCTCACCCTGCCGCTGGAGCAGGTCGCCGAGGGGTACAGGGCCATGGACGAGCGCCGCGCGATCAAGGCACTCCTCAAGCCGTGACCGCCACGGCCGGGCATCGCCCGACCGGGCACTTCCCCATCTCGGAAGGACTCACTGTGACCACGTTCGCTCTCGTCGGCGCGGGCTCGGGGCTCGGCCTCGCCAGCGCCCGCCGTTTCGGTGCCGCCGGCCACGAGGTCGCGCTGCTGTCGCGCAGCCCGGAGCACCTCGACCGGCTCGTCGCCGACCTCACGGCCGACGGCGTTCGGGCCCGCGGCTACACCGCCGACGTCCTCGACCCCGCCACCCTCACCACGGCACTCACCAATGCCGCCGAGGAACTCGGCCCGGTCGAGATCCTCCAGTTCAGCCCGGTGCCGCACGCCGACTTCATGAAGCCGGTCCTGGACACCACCGCGACCGGCCTCGACGATCCGCTCGCCTTCTCGGTCAAGGCGCCCGTCACATGCGTCCACGCGGTCCTGCCCGGCATGCGGGCCCTGGGACGCGGCACCCTGCTGTTCGTCAACGGCGGCAGTGCCGTACGACCGCACCCCGAGCGCGCCGGCACCTCGATCGCGTTCGCCGCCGAGAGCGCGTACGCCGCGATGCTCCACGAAGCGCTCGCCCCGGAGAACATCCACGCCGCCCAACTGATCGTCCCCGGCGCCATCCGCCCCGACTCCGAGCACTCCAGTCCCACCGCCCTGGCCGAACGCCTCTACGCCCTGCACACCCACCGCGACGGGTTCCGGCACTACGCCGAGCCGATGCCGGCCGCTTGATGCGGCGAGGGGCCGTAACCCGTACGGCCCTGTCCATCGCCGTGTTGTCGGCGGGGGTGACAGCCTGCGGCGGCACCGGCGCGGCATCGGCGACGCAGCGCCCCAGCGCCGAGCAGCCCGCGGCATCGGCATCGACGCCGCGAGCGCCGTCGGCGCCGTCCACGAGGAGCACGTACATGAACATCCGGCTGACCGTCGACGGCCGCGTCATCGAGGCCACGCTGAACGGCAGCGCCGCCGCGCGGGACTTCGCCGCGCTGCTTCCGCTGACGCTCGACCCGGACGACTTCCAGCAGACCGAACGCATCGCGGACCTGCCGAAGCGGCTGTCCACCGCCGACGCGCCGCCAGCAGCCGACCCCAATGCCGGCGACCTGGCCTTCTACGCCCCCTGGGGCAATCTGGCCCTCTTCTACCGGGACGGCCACCGCTCTCCGGGCCTGGTGATCCTCGGCCGCCTCGACCGCGGCGCCGACACAACACATCTCGCGCGGGCCGATCAGGTCCGTATCGACACCGTCTGATCGGGCCGCCCCGGCGGACGACCACCATCCGAACCGACAGGAAATCCAATGGAGTTCATCAAGTCCCAGCCCACCAGCAAGGCGCCGGCCGACTGGTTCACCGGCGACGTCTGGTGGGACGTCATCGTCGCCGGTCAGGAACCCTCCAGGATGCGGGCGAACCTCGTACGTTTCGCTCCCGGCGCCCGCACCAACTGGCACGCGCACGCCGTGGGCCAGACCCTGCACGTGGTGTCCGGCATCGCCCTGATCGGCACCCGCGACGGCACGGTCCTCGAAGCCCGCCCCGGGGAGACCGTCGGCTGCCCACCCGGCGAGGAGCACTGGCACGGTGCCGTCCCCGACCGCTTCATGGAGCACATCGCCCTGTGGGAAGCCACCGGTGACGGATCCCCCGAGACCCGGTGGGCCGAACCCGTCACCGACTCGCAGTACAACGGCTCTCGTAGCCGCAGCCGGTAACCCCCGGGCGGGGGCCACGAACGTCGCTACCGCTTCGGTCCCGCTATGGCGTACGCCGCGGTGCCGGCGGTCGCCAGGGCCAGGGCCGTCCAGGTGCCCGCCGCCGTGCCGGGTGGCAGCAGCATCCAGGTGGCCACACGCATCGGCGTACTCGTCGGCGGCGGGGCGAAGAACACGAACGAGAGCCAGGCGAACGGCGGCGTCCACGCGTACTGGCCGCCCGAGACCGCCGCGCCCAGGGCGACCAGTCCCATCAGGCCCGCACTGTCCCGGACGACGAACGCGGTGGTGGCCATGTCCTCGCCCACCGCCTGCACGGCCAGCAGCACCACGGCGACGACCGTGCCGGCGAGCAACACGTGCGCCGCTCTGCGGGGCACCCAGCGGATCGCGGCCGTCCGGTCCAGCGCGAGGTCCTGCCCGCTGAGTCCCGTCGAGGCCGCCATCGCGCCCGCGGCGAGGACGAGCACGGGCAGCCGCGGATCACCGGCCCCCGCGCCCCCGTCCCGGGCGAGTGCCCACACCGCCACCGCGCTGATCACCACGGCGGCGAGCGACGCGGGTACCTGACGCGAGCGCGCGTACAGCGTCAGCCACCTCACCGGGACTTACCGCCGTTCAGCGCGTCGAAGGCGTCGCCCTCGCACGAGTGGGCGGCCGCGCGTGCCGCGTTGATCCGCCTGTGCTGTTCGGCCGGCGCGAGCGCCTTGAGTTCCCGCCACACCGCTCGGGTTTCGGCGTCGACCTCGCGGCGCAGCTTCTCCGACAGCGTGCCGGGCAGCGGCTTGAAGTCGCCGAGGACCCAGCTCGCCGCGACGGTCTGCGCGTACAGGTCCCCTCCCACGCTGGTCCAGCCGACGGGGGTGCAGTCCGGCACCATGCCCTCGGCGATCAGGGACCGGGTCAGTTCCTCGTCCTTCGCAGCGGCGACGATGTCGTCGTCGAAGTCGAGGAGCACGGTCTCGGCGGACCATCGTGGTGTGGTGCCCTCCGGCAGTACTGCGGTGTTCTCGCGGACCGAGACCGGCGCCCGCTCACCCAGGGCACTGTGCAGCAGGTGCAGCGCCTCTTTGCCGGGACCCGCCAGGTCGGTGAGTCGGTCCTGGTGCGTCTTGGCCACGCACACCGGGCCGTCGCACACCAGCTCCGCGGCGGCCTCGTCGACGACGTACATCCGGCGCGGGTCGGAGGGGAGGACCAGCAGGGCGAGCACCGCGCCCGCCACGACGGGCGTCAGGGCGATCAGCCGGGCGCGTGGGGTCACGGCGACCAGCAGCGCGAAGCCGGTCGCGGCCATGCCGAGCAGCCAGATCGTCTGGCCGACGTGCACGGACGCGGAGAGCGTGAGGAGCACGTTGCGGACCTCTTCCACTTCCGGTGACAGCAGGGAGATCTGGTTCGGCTCCGTGCCGGGGAGTCCTTCCGCCATGGTCGTCCGCGTCCGGCCCAACGACATGTGCATCAGTGCCGTGAACACGAAGGCGCCCATGGCGAGCGCGGGCGGCGTGAGCACGGACGGCAGTGCCCGCGCGGCGCCCATGCCCAGCACGGCACCCGCGACCAGGAAGAGTGCCCCCACCAGCGAGATCGGCAGCCACCCGAGGTGCGTGTACTCGCTGTGGGCGAGCACCTGGACCCCGCCCACGAGGACGAGCAGCCCAAAGGCGGCGGCCAGGGTGATCGCCGTCGTGCCCGACAGCGCGGCCGCGCGCTGCCATGCGGGACGCGATGTGGTCGTCAGCAGCTCGGACATCTTCGAGCGGTGGTCGCGCAGGCCCTGAAGCGCGCCGAGCCCCACGGCCAGCGGCCACAGATAGAACAGCAGGGAGCGGGTCCACATGGCCAGGGACGTCCACTGGGCCGTCCACGCCGTGGTGCCGCTCCACCAAGCGCCGTTCAGCGTGTACAGGAACGCCAGCGCGGTCGTCAGGACGACGGCGCCGGCCCACGGGGCGACGGAGCGGCGCAACTCGATGCGAAGGACACGGAGGTTCACCAGGAGCCCCTTCCCTGGCGGGGGTTGAGCAGCATGGCCGAGTAGCCGCGCTCCAAGGGGCTGTCACCCTCGTGCTCCGGGCCGCCCACCGAGGCCAGTTCGTCCGGTGGGCCCTGGAAGACCAGCCGGCCCTCGGCGAAGAGCACCACGTCGGTGCAGGCGGCGGCGACGTCCTCCACCAGATGGGTCGACACGACCACGCAGGTGTCCGTGCCCAGCTCCTGCAACAGCTCGCGGAACCGCAGCCGCTGGGCCGGGTCGAGCCCGACCGTCGGCTCGTCCAGCAGCAGGATCAACGGGTCGTTGACGATGGCCTGCGCGATGCCGACCCGCCGGATCATGCCGCCCGACAGGGCCTTCATCCTCTCGTCCGCGCGGTCGGCCAGGCCCACGCGCTCCACGGCGCGCTGCACCGCCGCGGGGATGTCCGCCTTGGGCACCTCCTTCAGCCAGGCCATGTACTCGACGAACTCGCGCACCGTGAAGCGCTTGTAGTAGCCGAACTCCTGCGGCAGATAGCCGATACGGCGGCGCAGCGCACGGTGCTCGCCCCTGCCGCCGACGGACTCGCCGAGCAGCTCCAGGGTGCCCTCGGCGGGGCGCAGCACGGTGGCCAGCGCCCGGATGAGGGTCGTTTTGCCCGCCCCGTTGGGGCCGAGCAGGCCGTGTACGCCGGTGCCCAGCGACAGATCGAGCCCGTCGACGGCCATCCGTTTCCTGCCGACCCTGACCTTCAGGCCGGTGGCCCGGATCTCCCAGGCGTACGGCGTCGGCGCGAGGTCGGCCGCGGTCACCGCGGACATCATGTGGTGTTCCTTTCCGAGGGTCATCGATGGGCTCCCAGCACGGAGTACGCGCCCCTGCGGGCGATCACGACACCGATGCCGAGGGCGAGGATCAGCGCCCACACGGGCAGACCGTCCGCCTGGAGGGCGAAGGTGATACGGCGGGTGGCCAGCGTCGGCACGACGACCACCGCGGCCCACACGGTGGCCAGTCCAACGGCGGCGCGGGTCACGCCGACGACGCCACCGAGCGCCAGTGTCGTGGCGGTGAAGGCCAGGCAGGGCAACAGCCACTGAGCCACCATCACCCCCGTCGCCCATCCGCCCACCAGCAGAGCCGGGACGACCACGGCGAGTACGGACGCGGTGCGCCGCAGCACCAGATGGAGCCCGGCCCTGGGCACCGAGGCGGTCAGTTCGTACGCCGGGTCCAGCTCGCGTGACCACGACGCCGCGACGCCGAGCACCGGCAGGACCGGCGCGAACAGCAGCACCAGCGACACCTCGCCGGTACCGGTGCCGACCAGGTCGAGCAGCAGGGCCAGCAGCGTCACACCGACGACCATGGCGAGCCACGGCACCATCGCGGGCGTCATCCACCTCGACAGACGCGCCGACCAGGGTCGTCCGCGCGGCATGGTGGCGGTGACCGCCAACTGGGGTTCGAGGCCGGACCACACGGTGTCGACCAGCGACACCACGGCGGGCACCCCGGCGTCGACGGCGGCGGACAGCCGGTCACGACACCCCCGGCACGTCTCCAGATGGGCCTCGACGGCCCACACTTCGTCGGCGGCCAGGTCGGCGCCGCCACGCGCGTAACCCTCGATGATCCGCCTCGACGCGTGTTCCACACTCATGCCAGCGCCCTCCGCATCGCGATCCGGGCCCGGCGGGCACGGGTCTTGACCGTGCCCTCGGGCAGCCCGAGCAGGACCGCGGTCTCCCGGACCGACAGCCCGTCGAGCACCATGGCCTGCAACACCTGTCTCAGTTCCGGCGCGAGGCACCGCAACGCGTCCCCGACGTCACCGCCGACGGTCGCCGCGAGCGCCTCCTCCTCGGCGGCGGGCGCCGCGTCGGCCACGGCGGCGGCCGGCGGCGGCTCCGCGTGGTGGGCCCGGCGCCGGAACGCGTCGACCAGACGACGCGCCGCGATCGTCCACAGCCATCCGGTGGCCGTCCCGCCCACCGCGGCCCCGGCGAACGCCCCCGCCGCACGCCACACCGCCAGATAGGTCTCCTGCATGACCTCCGCGACGATCTGCTCGTCCCCGCACCGACGCCGCAGCCGCACCGCCAGCCACGGCGACGTCCGCCGGTACAACTCCTCGAACGCGGCCCGATCACCCCTCGCCACCAGCCGGACGAGACGCTCCTCGTCCACCTCGTGCACCGCTGCTCTCACTGATCTCACACCCGCTAGACGCCGGAGCCGGGCGGCAGGTTTTCGCGCTGATGTGATCCCCGCCACATGAGGGCGACGGCGGCGCCCGCTGGAGTTCCCGTCTGCTCAAGGCAGTTCGAGGAGAGGGCCGAGCGTCACTTCACACCACGAAGACGCCACCATCAGGCGAGGCCACGCGGCGTGACGAAGTATTACCGGGTTCCTTGCAGAAAGCCCCGGCGTTCACGCCGGGGATGAATGCATCTCAAGAGTGCTCTGACGTGCACTTCAGAGCGGACGTTTCTGCTGCTCGATGTATTGGCGGACGATCGCCATCGGTGCACCGCCGCACGACGCGGAGAAGTAGGAGGGCGACCACAGGTGCCCGTGCATGATGGCGCGGTTGATCCGGCCGGTGAATTCCTGCCGTATCCGCCGGGCAGAGACGCCCTTGAGGCTGTTGACCAGCTTGGAGACGGCGACCTTCGGCGGGTAGTGCACCAGGAGGTGGACGTGATCACGTTCGCCGTTGAACTCCTTCAGCTCCGCTTCGAAGTCCTCGCAGACCTTGCGCATGATCTCTTCGCAGCGCGTCAGCATCTCGTCGTCGAACACTCCGCGCCGGTACTTCGTCACGAAGACCAAATGCACGTGCATCGCCGAAACCACATGTCTGCCACGCCTGTGGTCGTCCAGCTCACCCATGAGACCAATCGCATTAGGATCTTGGTCATGCAGCTCCGCTACAACTACCGGGCCTACCCGGATGCCTCCCAGCGCCGTGCGCTGGCGAGGGCGTTCGGGTGTGCCCGCGTGGTGTGGAACGACTGCCTGCGTGACCGCAAGGAAGCGCACGCGGCAGGGCTGCCGTATGTGAAGTCGGCGGATCTGTCCCGGCTTCGCATCACCCAGGCCAAGCGCACCGCCGAGCGCGCCTGGCTCGCCGACGTGTCGGCGGTCGTCCTGCAGCAGTCCCTTCGGGACCTCGATGCCGCCTACAAGAACTTCTTCGACTCGGTCAAGGGCAAGCGGCAGGGCCGCAAGGTGGGGCCGCCCCGGTACAAGTCGAAGAAGGACACCCGGCAGCCGATCCGCCTCAACACCAACGCCTTCTCCGTCCAGGACAACGGCACGGTGTACGTGGCCAAGGTCGGCAACCTCAAGGCCAGGTGGTCGCGCCGGCTTCCGGCAGCCCCGACTTCTCTGACCGTCACCAAGGACAGCTCCGGGCGGTACTTCCTCAGCTTCGTCGTGGACACCGAGCCGGACGTCCTCCCCGAGGCGGAGACCGACGCCGGTATCGACCTCGGCCTGTCCGCCTTCGCCGTCCTGTCCGACGGCCGCAAGATCGACAGCCCACGCTTCCTGCGCCGGGCGGAGAAGAAACTCAAACGCTGTCAGCGGGAGCTGTCCCGCAAGGTCAAGGGATCGAAGAACCGGGCCAAGGCCCGCATCAAGGTCGCACGCCAGCACGCCAAGGTGACGGACCGGCGCCGGGACTGGCACCACAAGGCATCCACACAGATCATCCGCGACAACCAAGCGGTGTACGTGGAAGACCTCGCGGTGTCCGGTCTCGGACGGACCCGGCTCGCCAAGTCCGTGCACGACGCGGGATGGTCCGCGTTCGTCGGCATGCTGGAGTACAAGGCGGCTCTGCACGGTCGCACCTTCGCCAAGGTGGACCGGGCCTTCCCCTCCTCGCAGATCTGCTCGGCCTGCGGATTCCGGGACGGCCCCAAGCCCCTGCACGTCCGGGAGTGGACGTGCGCCGAGTGCGGCACCGTGCACGACCGCGACCACAACGCAGCCCGCAATATCCTCTTCGAGGGACGCCGTATCGTCGCCGCCGGACGGGCGGAGACGCCAAACGCCTGTGGAGCGCCGGTAAGACGGGCACCCGTGCCCGCGCAGCGCGGTGAAGCAGGAAGCCCCCGGAAGGGTCAGACGACCCAGCCCGGAATCCCCGGACTTTAGGCCAGGGAGCACGTCAATGGCTGGTCGGGAAGCTTGCCGTGGCCAGGAGGGTTCCGTCCGGGGCCGTGAGGCGGGCGCCGGTCAGGGTGGCCGGGTCGGTCGTGGCCGGTGCGCCCCAGTATCCGTGTCCGTCTTTGAGGGGGAAGGAGCCCACCGGGACGGTCGATCCATCGACGTGTACGAGGAGACAGCGCACCGGGCCCCGGCCGTTCCCGCCCAGGTCGACGGACATGTACACCCAGCCTTCGTCACCCGCGTGAGTGTAGATACGGCCCACCTCGTGACCGTCGGAGACCAGGGCCGCCTCCCGCAGGCCGGCGTCGGTGCGCTGTGTGACCGGCGGTGGCGCGGCCTCGACCACCGTGCCGATCGCCCATCCGCCGAAGCCGCAGGCGAGGGCCGCGGCCACGGCGGCGGCCGCCAGCCGTGGGCGATGCCTGCGCCGTTTCGGCGTGGGCACCGGATCCAGGGCCCGTACGACTCGGCTCTCGAAACCGACCGGCGGCTCGGCGCCCGGCAGCAGCGCGAGCAGACCGTCGCCGACCGCCGTCAGCCGCTCGACGTGCTCCCGGCAGTCCGGGCAGCGGTCCAGATGGGCGACCGCCTCGGCGCGCTCGCGGGCCGGCAGGACCCCGAGCGCCAGCTCGGCGTCCAGCTCCCGCAGCCGCTCGCACTCCATGCCGCTCACCGCTTCTCCGCCGCTTCGAGGAGGGCCCGTACCTTGAGCGTCCCGGTCCGGATCCGGGTCTTCGCCGTGCCCAGCGGAATGTCCTCCGTGTCCGCGACCTCCCGCGCCGTCATCCCGTAGATCCCGGCCATCACCAGGGCCCGCGCCTGTTCCCGGGGCAGCTCCGCCACCGCCCGCCGGACCCGCTCCGCGCTGTCGTCGGCGAGCGCCCGCCGCTCGGGCGTCTCGGTCACGGTGCCGAGCAGCGCGTCCAGATCCTGCGGGTCGAGGGGGCTGGCCCGCCGGGCCCGTACCGCGTCGATCGCGAGGTTGTGCGCGATCGACGTCAGCCAGGACCGTACGGAGCCGCGCCGGGGATCGTAGACCTGTGCGTGGCGCCAGGCCCGCTCGAAGGTCTGCTGGGCGATGTCCTCGGCGAGCTGGGGGTCGCCGAGGACGGCGAGGGCCACGCCGAAGACCGTGCGCTGGAATCGGCGCACGAACGCGACGGCGAGCTCCGGATCGCCCGTCGTCAGACCGGTGAGCAGTGCCTCGTCGGGGACCCGCCCGAGGGAGAGGCCCATGCGCCACATACCAGGCATACGTTCCGCCGCCCGGAAGGGATTGCCTTTATGTCCATTCTCCGCCCGCGCGATCCCGCAGGGGCGCAATCCCTTGGCCCGGCAGCGCCGTACCCCTTGCGGGGGGCGATCCGGAGGACCGACTCATGACCACCCCGCACATCCGCCACCGCCTGCTCCTCGGCGTGGCCGCCGGCGGCCTGACCGCCGTGCTCGCCGCCTGCGGAGGCGGCGGAAACGGCAGCAGTAGCAGCAACAGCACCAGCGGCAGCACCGGTGCCCCGGTCACGGCGCAGCTGTCCGACTTCCACATCAAGCTCTCGACGGAGAAGTTCCGGCCCGGCCCGTACACCTTCACCGCGACGAACACGGGCTCGCACGAACACGCCCTGGAGATAGAGGGCCCCGGCGGCGAGAACCGCAGCAAGACGGTGGAGCCGGGCCAGTCCACGACCCTCACGGTGACGCTTAAGTCCGGCTCGTACGAGGTCTACTGCCCCATCGACGGACACAAGGACCTCGGCATGAAGACGCACATCACCGTCGGTGGAGCCCCGGCGCCGTCCGGCAACAACACATCTCCGGGCGATGGCTACTGACCGAGGGGCCGCGACGCTCGTCCTGCGCCTGGCCGGCGCCGGGCTGACGGCGGCGATGGCCGCGATCCATCTGCGCCTGTGGGCCGAGGGCTACCGGGACCTCGCCACCATCGGGCCACTCTTCCTGATCAACGGCGTCGTCGGCATCCTGCTCGCCCTGGCGCTGCTGGTCGCGCCCGTGCGAGGGCTCGGCCCAATCGCCGCCGTCACCGCGCTGTTCACGGCCGGCACGCTGGGCGCTCTGGTCCTGAGCCTCACCGCGGGCCTGTTCGGATTCAACGAGTACATCGACGCGGAGCTGGTCCGCCCGACCCTGTACGTCGAGACGGCGGGAGTGCTCGTCCTGACCACCCTGGCGGTGAAGACCCTCAGCCTCAGCCTCAGCCACCGCCACCGTCCTCGTCGCTGATAGTGCCTCGTTACGTCGCGTGATCTCGCCTGGTGGTGGGCCTCTTCGTGGCGTGAAACTGGGGGAAGTGGAACGGCTCCGCAGAGAGTTGGCGGGGTTCGTTGCGGATGTCTTCGGGTCGGTTCCGCGGCGGGATCAGCGGCGGTGGGCGGGTGTTGTCTGCGGGCGCTGATGCTGGGCGGCCGTCGCAAGTCGATCCAGCCGATGGCCGAGCGGCTGCCGGACGGCAACGCGCAGGCTTCGCAGCAGTTCGTGAACCTCGGGATTTCAGTCGAGTCGGTGACCTGCGCGGGGTGTGACTGAGCGCGGTACCTGTCACTGCGCCCTACGGCCAGAGCCCCTTTCCGCGGGCTGCTTCGGTCGGAACCTCAAGGCCTGCGCTGCTGCGAAGGGCCTCACCGAAAGGCTGGCTCGCCGCCTGGCAGCGCTCAAGCCTCCGTCCCGCATCCGGGGAAGCCTGGCGGCATGTGGCAGGCAACCAGCATGTTGTCCGGGAAGGACAGGCAGCGGTCCGGGTCTGTGGCCCATTCGGGCATGGTCATCAGCAGGGTCATGATCATCGGCGCCTCCGGGGCGCGCCGCATCAGCGCCTTGAGGACGACGGTCGCCTTCGTGCAGGTGCGCCTTGCATGGCAGAGGCCGATGTCAGCGGCGCCGCCGAGGAGCAGCCGGGCATCAAGCTCCGACAGGGCTCGGTGGGAGATGTTCGGGAGGGTGGAGCGAGACACCAGCCGCCGTTTCAGGGCCGCGACAAGGGCCTCCCGCAGCCGCTGGGCGCTGTCCGGGATGTCGTCGACGGCCCAGAAGACCCACGCCCACCACCCGATGCTGCGGCCGGCCCGTGCGTTGCTCGCAAGCCACAGGGCCCGACCCATGATGAGGGGAGGGACCGTGGGGAGGCGGGCTCGAACCAGGCCGAAGACTTGGAGAGCCGGCCCTGTCACTGCCGGCGTTCCGCTTCCGAAGTCCTGCTGCCGGTACGCCCGGCAGCGTAGCCCGGGCGGGTGAATCCGGCGCGGTGCTGCGCCTCTATGGGCTCACGCCCTCTCGCGCGAACTGCAGGAAACCTCGCGGGGGCTCCCGTCCATCCGACGTGGCCGCCTCTCGTGCAGGCCCCCGACCAGGAATGAAGCCGGACCGGCCTGAGTCTTAAGAAAAACACAAAAGGGCCCCGAGGGCGCCAGTACGTCCACGCCATGGGCGCGGCGCGCTGGTGGTCCAGGAAGCGGCGTCCGGTGGGACCCCGTCCCGCGACCGGTCGGGGGCGTGGGGCGAAAGTCCGGGTCCGGCAGTGGGGTCGTCGGCTTGAGGCAGGACCGAGACGTGTCTGCGAGCCGTATCTCCGACTGGTGGATGCACCGTCGCCCGTAAGCTGTATACAGAAAAGTGTGCGGTAGGGATGGACAGGGAGTCTCATGGCCCGGGCGACTGGCAAGAGCGAGGCGGTCTACGAGCGGCTCAAGGGCGACATCGAGTCGCTGCGGCTGCGGCCGGGGGCCAAGCTCGGCGAGGTCCAGCTGGGGGAGGAACTGGGGGCTTCGCGGACGCCCGTGCGGGAGGCGATCCGGCGGCTCGCGGGGGAGGGGCTGGTCGACTTCGTGCCGGGGGAGGTGGCCCGGGTGGCCGCGATCTCGCTGGGCGGGGTCCGGGCGCTGTTCGAGTTCCGGATGCTCCTGGAGCCCCGCGCGGCCGCCTCGGTCGCCACGGTGGGCGCCGCGGATGAGCGGACACTGGTGCCGTTCCGTGAACTCCTTGTCCGTCTTGAGGTGTTCGACGAGTCCTTCCGTGCGCTGGACTCCTCCGCGCAGGCGGGCTCCTACCAGGAGTTCTACGGCATCACCGAGGCGTTCGACCAGGCGGTCATCGCGGCCTGCCGTAACCCGTACCTGGCCCGCACGATTCGCGACCTGCGCAGCCAGACCGTACGTCTGCGCCATCTCTCGCACAGCGGTCCGCGCCGCATGCTGACCTCCCTGGAGGAGCACCGCGCGATGCTGAAGGCGGTTACGCACGGGGACGCCCAAGCGGCGGAGGCGGCCTGCCGGCACCACCTCGCGCAGACCCTGCAGGCGCTCATCGACAGCCTGACCGGCCTCGATCCGACACTCGGTACGGATGTGTCGCTGGACGTCGCAGGCTGAGGCACACCATCGGGGGCTGCCTGTGGTGCCACTGTATCGAGTGCTGTATACAGGAGTGGATACATCACTCGGCGCATACATCACTCACTTCTCGATGCGAGAGGCCGCCTCATGCCGCACACCGTCGGCGCCACCGACCTGCTGGGCTTCGCCGCAGCCACCGCCGAAGCCCACGGAGTCCCGTCGGCGGACGCCCGTCTTCTCGCGGACACCCTGGTGACGGCGGAGCTGTGGGGCCACCCGTCCCACGGGATGCTGCGCCTGCCCTGGTATCTGAGCCGTGTCGCCGGCGGAGCGACCGCCGCGGTCGCGACCCCCGAGGTCGTGAGCGACAACGGCGCCGTGGTCGTGGTCGACGGCCATGACGGTCTCGGTCAGGTGCTCGCCGACCGCGCGACGCGCTGGGGTGTGGAGCGGGCCCGCGAGCACGGCATCAGCGCCGTCGCGGTCCGCAACTCAGGTCACTTCGGGACCGCCGCATACTTCACGCGCAAGGCCGCCGAGCAGGGCTGCGTCGCACTGCTGGCGACCAACGCCAGTCCGGCGATGGCCCCGTGGGGCGGCCGGGAGAAACGGGTCGGTACCAACCCGTGGTCGATCGCGGCGCCCGGCGGCCGCTACGGCACTGTTGTGATGGACATCGCCAACACGGCCGTGGCGCGCGGCAAGATCTACCACGCCAAGGAGCGCGGCGAGCCGATCCCCGAGGGCTGGGCGGCCGACGCGGACGGTGTGCCGACCACGGACCCGCGGCGCGCGATCGAGGGCCTGATCCTGCCGATGGCCGGTCACAAGGGCTACGCGATCTCCTTCATGTTCGACGTGCTGGCGGGCGTGCTGACCGGCAGCGCCTTCGGCTCGGCGGTCGTCGGCCCCTACCGGCCCACCGGGCGCAGCGGCGTCGGCCACCTGCTGATCTGTATCGACATCCGCTCGATGGCCGACCCGGCCGACTTCGAGCAGCGGATGGAGGCCCTGATCGAGGAGACCAAGTCCACCCCCGTCGCCCCGCACACGGCCGAAGTCTTCGTCCCCGGCGAGCCGGAGACCCGCACCGCCGAGCGCCTGCGCACCGAGGGCATCACGCTCGCCGACGACACCTGGACCGCCCTCGAACGCATCGCCGCCGCCACGGCCGTACCCCTGCCCCTCCCCGCCAACTCCCAGGAGCTGCCCGCATGATCGCCCTGACCGTCTCCCTCCAGGTCACCCCCGGCTGCCGGGAGGACTTCCTCGCGGCCATCAAGGAGAACGCCGAACGCTCCTTCACGGACGAGCCCGGCTGCCGCTACTTCGACGTCGTCTGCGACCTGACCGACGACCACCACTTCGTCTTCCACGAGATCTACGAAGATGAGGCGGCCGTCGAGACCCACCGTTCCGCACCCCACTTCAAGGTCTGGCGCGAGGCCGCGGCCAAGTACGTCGTCCCTGGCACCCAGGTCAACACGCTCTCCCGCCGCCTGTTCCACCACTCCTGAACGGAGCCACCGCCATGTGCAGCGACCACCTCCTCATCCACCCTGACAAGGTCGAACGCTTCGACCGCGGTGGCGGTGTGGCCACCGTCCCCTACGTCGGCAAGTGGAACTCGGCGACGGCCGTGATCACCACCGGCCAGACCGTCTTCCGGCCCGGCACCGGCCTGCCCCTGCACAGCCACAACGTCGAGGAGTCGGTCCTGATCCTCGAAGGCGAGGCGACCGCGGAGATCGACGGCGAGTTCCTCGACCTGGAGGTCGGCCAGGCCACCTGGGTCCCGGCCGGGATCCCGCACCGCTTCATCAATCGCGGCGAGGGCGTCCTGCGGATCTACTGGGTCTACGGCGGCCGGGACGTCACCCGCACCATCACCGCCACCGGCGAGACCTTCGAGCACCTCTCGGAGCACGACAAGGGAGGGGCACCCACCGCATGAGCAGGATCATCCAGACCGTCGACCCGTCAACCGGCGAGCTGACAGCCACCTACGACGGCTGGGACGCGGACCGTATCGAGACCGCGGTGGCGCGGGCCCACGCCGTGAGCCGTGTCTGGGCCCTGGTGCCGGTCACCGAGCGTGCCGCGCGCCCAGCGACTTGTCCGGACCCTGCGCGAGCACAAGGATCACCTCGCTTCCCTCGCCGTCACCGAGATGGGCAAGCCGGTGGCCGAGGCCGAAGGTGAGATCGAGAAGTCGGCGGTCACGGCCGAGTACTACGCCCGGCAGGGGCCCGGCATCCTCGCCGACGAGCGCGTCGAGGTCGACGGGGCGGAAGCCTGGGTGGCGTATGAGCCCGCCGGACTCGTCCTGGCCGTGATGCCGTGGAACTTCCCCGTCTGGCAGGTCATGCGCTTCGCCATCCCCTCCCTGGTGGCGGGCAACGGCGTCCTGCTCAAGCACGCCCCCAACGTCACCGGAAGCGCGCTCGCCCTCCAGGATCTCTTCGTCGACGCCGGTTTCCCGGAACACCTGGTGACCACGCTGGTGATCGCCGACACCGACGTGCCCGACGCGACGGCCCGGCTCATCGAGGACGACCGGGTCGCGGCAGTCACCCTCACCGGAAGCAACCGGGCGGGCGCGGCCGTCGGCGCGGCGGCCGGGCGCGCGGCGAAGAAGTCCGTGCTGGAACTGGGCGGCTCGGACGCGTTCGTGGTCCTGGACGACGCCGAAATCGAAACGGCCGCGGCGGCCGCGGTGAAGGCGCGCTTCACCAACTCCGGGCAGAGCTGCGTGTGCGCGAAGCGCTTCATCGTCGCCGCCTCCGTGGCGGACGCGTTCACCGCCGCGTTCGTGGCCGGTGCCGAAGCGCTACGCGTCGGCGACCCGCGTGACCGGCAGACGCAGGTGGGCCCGCTCGCCCGCGACGATCTCCGGGCGGCGATCCAGCGGCAGGTCGAGGAATCCGTAGCCGCCGGAGCACTGCTACTGACGGGCGGCAAGCCTGTGCCCGGCGACGGCTTCTACTACCAGCCCACCGTCCTGGCAGGCACCGGTCCGGGCATGCCCGCCTTCGACGAGGAGACCTTCGGCCCGCTCGCCGCCATCGCGGTGGCCCGGGACGACGAGGACGCCGTAAGGCTCGCGAACGCCACAGCGTACGGGCTCGGCCTGAGCGTCTGGACGACCAACCCCGGCCGTGGCGTCGCCCTGGCCCGCCGGATCACCAGCGGAGCCGCCTTCGTCAACGCGATCGTCGCCTCCGATCCCCGCGTGCCCTTCGGCGGCACCAAGCGCAGCGGCCACGGCCGCGAACTGGCCGCCGCCGGCATCCGCGAGTTCACCAACACCCGCACCTACTGGGTCACCGCCTGACCCGATCTCACCCTGCCGGAACACGGCACATGATCGGACGGTTGCGCACCCGACCGGACAACGTCCGCGCCGACAAGGCCGTAAGGCTCCCGAGCGAACGGCGGACCTCTTCAGGTGCGGTTTCCGGGCCGGAGCCTCAGCAGTTGGCCAGATTGCGGCCGAGGAGGGGAAGCAGGTGGTCCCAGTGAAGCTGCAATGCCGCGGGGTTGAAAGCGTCGGTGTCGGCCATGGTGAAGCCGTGCACGGTGTCGGGGTAGATCTCAGAGGTGTAGTCGACGCCCCCGGCGTCCAGGACCTGGTTGAGCTCGGCGAGGGCTTCGGGCGTCAGGTCGGTTTCGGCGTGGCCGAAGTGGGCCTCGGCGGTGAGGCGGCGCAGGCTGTCGGGCCCGGCGGCGCCCACGGGGGCATGGAAGCCGGCGACGGCGGCCACCTGGCCGGGGTGGGCCACGGCGGTGCGTACCGCCAGGAGGCCGCCTATGCAGTAGCCGGTCACCGCGACGGGTCCGGCGCAGGCCTCGGGCTGGGTGGTGAGGAACCTGAGGTAGGCGTCGGCGTCGCGCTGGGTCCGTTCGACGGTGTGCGCCTCAATCAGGGGCATCAGCTGACCCATGACTGCGGTCCGGGCCTCTTCTCCGATGTGCTCGGGAAGTTCGAACACAGGTGCCGGGCCGTGGCGGTAGAAGAAGTTGGGGACGAGCACGTAGTACCCGTGGCCGGCCAGTTCGCGGGCCATATCCCGCAGCACGGGCCGGATGCCGAAGCCGTCCGCGTACATCAGCACCCCTGGGTGCCGCTCGCCATCGTCGGGGAAGGCGGCGAAGGCATCGGCCTGGCCGTCCGCGGTGGGAATGTGCAACATCTTGGTGGGCATGAACTCTCCTGTCGTGGTTGATGTGTCCTGTGATCAACACGACGGAGGCGGCGCCCGCGCAGCAGCGCAAGATCCTGGATCGAACAACGGGCCCGCACCGACCCGTACGGCGCTCAGAAGAGCACCGGGTCACCGATCCGTGTGTGGCGCGATGCCGTCCCGGTAGTCATCCCCGCAACCTAGTCCACCGAACAAAGCCGACGCCAGCACCCCCAGCACAGAGCAAGAGCCTTGCCGCTCTGGCCCTTGCGATCAGGGCGCCGTGAGGAGCGCCTACCATGCCTCCGTGACGCGCCCCTGGACGGTACGAAGGATGGCCGATCAGTTTGTTGAGCTGCTCGGAACGGCTCCTGCCGGCATCGATGGCGGCACGCTGACGTTCGTCCGAGGAAGCCTGTACAACACGCTTTCGATCTGGAAGGACCGCTACGACCGATCGGTGGGTGGGCCCGCGGGCAGCGCGCCCCCGCACCTGCGGCCGCATCTGTCTATTTCCCTACGCGCGGTGTCCTCCCCGGTGGCATGCCCGGTCGGGTGTTCGGGGTTCGGTGTCCGTCAGCGTCGTCCGGCCAGTGCGTGGTCGGCGTTGGCCAGTTGGGTGCGTATGTCTTTCTTGACGGCGGCGAGTTCCTGTTGCTTCGCAGCCATCTCTCGTCGCTGGTACGCCGCGTCGACCGACGACCAGACTCCGATGACGTTCGTCTCCCGTTTGCAGGCCACGTCCGTGCTCGCGAGCGCGAGCTCGGCCCGGCCGGCCGTCGGACCGTTGAACTTGGGGTCCTTGCCGGGCGCTTGGGTCGGATCGGCGTAGGTGTAGTCGTTGTTCTGCCGCTTCATACACCGTGACCAGGCGCGGAAGACCGCCACCACACGAGGGTCGCGTTGTGAGGCACGGTAACTGCCGATGTTGATCGCGGCGACGAGCTCTCGGTTCCCCAGCCTCTGCGGGTCCCCCGACAGCGCCTTTGCGGCCTCACCCTGGCAACCGCCTGCGGGGAGCCGACGACCACGCGAGTCAGCGACCGACGGCGTACCGTCCTGGTTCAGCCCGCGCAGTACGAGCATTGCCTCCGGCCCCAGCCCTGGCTGAGGCGTGGGCTTGCTCCTGACCTGCGGTGGCGCGGAGCCGGGGACCGGGTGGTAGCCGTAGCGTGCCGCCTTGGCCGGGTCGGTGATGCCGTACCGGTGCGCCGTGTTGGCCGGGTTCAGGGTGCCTGTCTCCGGGATGGGACCGGTGGGGGCGGGCCAGGAATGGCCGAAGCGCCGCATGCACGACTCGGTCAGTACCGCCTTGGCCCGGAACAGGCGCCCGACCTGGCGATCAGTGAACAGGTAGGGCTCGATGGGCAGTACCAGGGAACTGACATCGAGCATTTTCGGCACGGTGACGACGGGAAGCGGCCCGGAAGCCTTCGGTGTCCCGGATGGAGTGAGCGCCGGTTTCGACTCCGCCGCCTGGCCCTGCGCGCACCCTGCCGTGACCGCGAGCAGAATGATGGCCACCCCGAGACGTCGGGTCCTGTGATCATTTCGCGCCGACATGCTGTCGTATCCCTTCCGGGGTGCGGGTGCGGCAGAGACCATTGCGGGCCCGCCCGCTCGCCGCTGCGCGGGCGGGCGGGCCCGGGCAGACGTCAGCCGGCGTAGTACCAGCCGAGCGAGGCGTTGTTGTTCTGTACCCCGGAGTTCAGCGGGCGGGACTCTCCGGGCCAGACGTCGTCGTAGGGTGCGTTGCCGCTGGCGTTCTGGTTCTCGTTGTAGAAGATGCGGGCCCTGAAGCTCGGGTCGTTGTTCCAGGCGCGGTACACGTTGTTCTTCACGTACTGGCCGTGACCCTCGCCGTCGGCCGCGAAGGTGTGCCCCGCGAAGTCATTGACGCCGGTGCCGTACTTGCTCCAGGAACTGTTGCTGGAGGCGCTGTAGTAGAGGTAGACGTTGCCGTCCCAGTCGGCTGCCTGGGCCTGGGCTTGGGCGGGTGCGGCTTTCCCCTTCGCGGCAGCCGGCGCGGTGGCCAGCGCGGTGCTGCCGGCGATCAGTGCAGCGGCGACTGCGATGGATCCCACCATGCGACGTGCAGTTGTCACGATGCTCCTCCCGATGGTGTGCGGAACGGGGTGACGCCTGGGCAGGAGTCGGCCGCCTGCGTGAGCTTTCCCCCGTGTTGATCGGCCCTGAGACTAGGCCGGGCGCGGTAGGTGACGGTCCTGACAGATGTCAGGACCGGGCTGTGCGCCAGCCGGCGGCGACACCAGAAATCTGGTGCGTGCGCCTCGTACGACTCACCGGCAGGTACGCACGGTGTGGAACGAGGAGACCGATCGCGTCGCCGGGACCGGACCATCCGTAACGGCGCCTGCGCACGCAGTGGCTCGATCCCCGAGGGCATGTCGCTGGTGGTGAACTGGCAGCGCGTCATCGCCTGTGCCAGCCGCAGATCAGAGCGTGATCACCAGTGGTGGTACGGCTGCTGGGGGGCGGGCCGCACGAGAACGGATCTTCGAGAGCCTGGTGTCGGCGCTCGACGGGCAGGCCGGGCCTCGGGAAGGGATCAACTCGTTAGACGCCCGGGCAGGGCAGGTGGCACGCTCCTGCGCGTGAGCGCCCTTGACGTTCTGGTCCGGTTCGGCTGCACGGCAGCCATCGGTCCGCTGCGCTGCGGCGCGGCTGTCGACGAGGCGGTGGAGGCGTTCGGGCCGCCGTGGGAAATGGGCCCGGTGAGCCGGCGTCGGCGCTGGCCCCGTCTATTCGCCTACGGGGACGCTGAGTTCTGCGTCTGCCGCTGCCGTCGTATCACGCTGATCAGCGTGCAGACCTGGCGGGACGTCATCGAGCTTCCCGTCCCCGGGACGACGGCACTGGCCACGTTCGCAGGATCCCTCACCCGCGCACAGGTCACGGCGGAGCTCGGCGCGGTCGGTTGCCGCCTGAGTCCCGTGACACTCGGCCAGCCACCCGGACAGATCGCCCTGCGGGCCGGGGCGAGTGGTGTCGTTTTCACTTTCCGGGCCGAGGCCGGCTGCGAGCCCCTGCTGGAGAATGCCGGCCACTGGTCCAGCTGCCACGTGTGCACACCCCCGGCAGTGGGCGCTGCGGATCACGGCTTCGGCGTATGAGTGGGGATCCGACCCGGCCGACTGATGGAATGCGACGTTGCCGAAGCGGGCCGGTGATCAGCCAGGGCAGCCAGAAGGGCCGGCGTCCGCTCCGACCCGCCCGCCGCCAGGAACGAGGACTGTCGAGTCAACTTCACCCGAGCCCTGAAGGGCCGGGTTTGGAGGTAGCGCCCAACTGGCTGCTGGGTTGGCTCCTCCGTCCAGACACCCCGCTATGGGGTGGCAGGGACGCGTGACTCACGCCCCGCTGTCCACGCGTTCTCGCCGCGGTGGGCGATCGTGCGGGAAGCATTCCGGTCGGCGTGGGCAACGACCCCGCACCTCCGGCAGATGAAGCGGGCCTGATCGACCCGGTTGCTCTTCTCGATGTGGTGGCACTCGGCGCATTCCTGGCTGGTGTACGCCGGATCGACGTACACCAGCGGGACACCGGCACGGCGGGCCTTGTACTCAAGGAACCGGCCGAGCTGGGCGAAGGCCCAGGAGTGGAGCGTGACCCGTTGGGGCCTTTTCAGCCGTGCCCTCTGCCGGATGCCGCCCAGGTCTTCCAGGGCGATTCCGCGCGAGGTGCGTTCAGCCTCGGTCACGATCTTCTTCGCGATGATGTGGTTGGTGTTCTTGACATGCCGCGCCTCGCGGCGGGCGCGTTCCTTGAGCCGGCGCTTGGCGCTCTTGGTGCGCTTCTTCTGGAGCTTGGCCCGCAGGGCGAGCTGCCGCTTGCGGTACCGGTTCAGGCCGCGCCCGGCGGCCTGGTAGCCGGTGGACGTGGTGGCAATGTTCGCGATCCCGAGATCCACACCGATGAAACCGTCCGGCTTGTACTGTGCGGTCTCAGGAACCTCGGACGTGGCGATCAGGAACCACATGCCGTCACGGTGGACGAGGTCGGTTTCGCCCTTGCGATGCTCGGCGAGGAGCTTGCGGCCCTGCTCGGAGCAGTCGAACCGCACCCCACGAATGCGCCCGGACGTGGTCCAGATGCTCACCGTCTGCTCATCGACCTGCCAGGACAGGCAGCGATCGTCATACGGCTGCGCAGCATCGGGGCGGAAGGTGATCGGCTTGGACTCGGCCTTACGGCGGCGCCTACTGCCGGGCCTGCCGAGATTCCCGTTCCGGATGTTCGCCTTGAGTGTCGTGTACGCGTCGGCGACCTTCCGCAGCACATGCAGCGCAGGCTGAGCCGACAGGCCCCGGTCTTTCAGATCACGGTACGCGAAACCCTGCAACGCCTTACGGGACATCTCGCCCCGCCCGTGGGCCTGGCCGGACAGCCAGTTCGCCGCCTCATTGCAGGCGCGCAAGGTTGCCTCAAGCGCCGACGCCACCTCGGGCCTCGGCATGAGGCGAACCTGCACGACGATCTTCATGCCAGGCACTCTAGCATCGTGTCTATGTCACCGAGATGGGAACCAAAACCCGATATCCGTAGGGGCCGCAGCGTCATCCACACCCTGCACGCACATCTGGTCTTCGTCCCGAAATACCGGCGTGGAGTCTTCACCGACGAGATCCTGACGCGCTGCGAAGAGATCATGCGGGAGGTGTGCGCCAAGGCGAACGCGGAGCTGCGCGAGTTCAACGGTGAACGCGATCACGTCCACCTGCTCATCCACTACCCACCGCAGGTCAAGCTGTCCGCCCTGGTCGGCTCCCTCAAGGGCGTCTCCGCGCACTACCTCCGCAAGGAGTACGCCGACCACATCCGCGAGTACCTGTGGGGCGACCACTTCTGGTCGCCGTCCTACTTCGCGGCCTCCGCCGGGGGCGCACCGCTCGCCGTGGTCAAGGAGTACATCGAGAACCAGAAACGCCCCGACTGAGGTCAACAGTGCAGACCCGCGCTCACGGTGCGGGTCACCCCTATCCAGAGAAGCCATTCCTCCCGAGCCCTGAAGGGCCGGGATTCCTGGCTAGATCTTGTTGAACACCGATGCCGGTCCCGAGCACCCGGCCCGCGATCTCAGCACCTGGACGATCGAGTGTCTTCACCAGTTCGCCCAGGACGCCCGGGGCCGGCAGCTTGAGGTGGTACGTGTCGTCGCGCAGGGCCATGCCCATCGCGCCGACGAGCCCTCCGAAGCCCGACGGCAGTGGGCCAGGCTGTCTTTGCAGGCCAACCGGCGCCTGCACGGCGACAGTGTGTGGGACCAGGCACGAGCGGCTCACCAGGACTTCATGCTCCGGATGTGGTTGATCGACAAGCTCGGCCCTGACACCGAGGACCATGACTTCAGCCCCGAGGCACTGGCAGTCGACACGGTCACCGCGCTCGCCCTCACTCCTGGCGAGGCACATGCCCTGGCCGGCCACTGGCGCGACCTCGCGGTCGAGCAGATCGGCGAGCTGCGGCGGCACAGAAATCTGACGGCCCATGTGGACAGGCTCGTCTGTCACTTGCAGCCCGGCCCGATACGGGATCGGCTCCTGGCCTGGACAGAGATCCGTCGGGATCTGCCCTGACCGGTAGCTCGCGTCCCCCCGGCTCCCGACTCCGATCGCAAAGTTCATCGAAGAGAGGGTCAGGGGGTTGACGGACGGATGGGATCGAAGGTCTCGGTACCTGCTTTCGCCCACCAGGCGCCCCGTGAGGGCATCGTTGCCCAGCCGGTGGGCCGTCCATGGGGCATGGACGTATCCGTCGGCCACGTCGGTATAGAGCCTCGTGCAACATGCTTTAGGACGTGGCGTTCTCGGGACGCGGGTAACAGCAGGTCTGCCCAGCCCGCAACTGCCCCGCACTCGCACCGCGAGGGCGTCCAGAAGCCTCTGGTGGCGTGTTGGGCTGTTGGACTACCCGAGCGCCCCGACGTCGCCGATTCGCCAAACACGCCCTAGGCGCGCGGTCCCGTCCGTGGTTCAGGGGAATGTCGTCCAACGCGGCGCCGTTTCCGCCCACTTGGATTCCCACTCGGCCATGTTGTGACGGTGCAGGACGTGGGCCGCGGTGCCGTAGGCGGCGGTTCCGGCCAGGGCGACGGTCAGGAAGGCGAGGAGGGCCCAGCCCATGGTGCGGCTGCGGATCTGTTCGGCGGTCATGGGCGGGTCGGTGAGCGCTCCGTCCGTGTCGACCCACACCTCGACCTTGCTGTCGGCGGTCAGTCCGGGCAGCACGTCGGTCTTTGCGGTACGGGTTCTGCCCTGCGGGTCGGTGAAGCGGACCGTGGCCGGGTAGCGGGTCTTCTTCGCCTCCTCCGACCCGGGTTCGGGGTGACGTGGGGCGTCGTGCGTGAGTACGGCGGTGGTGAGGTGCCGGGTCTGCTTCTGGTGGGCGGCCGTCATGACGTAGTGCCGGTAGGCGACGTCACCGATGGCGAACGTGGCGACCAGGCCGAGGAACGGCACGAGGAGCAGCAGGCCGAGTGCGATCCAGCCCTGGAGACGGTCGCTGCGCCGGCGCAGTGGGTTGTGCCGCCAGTGCCAGAGCGACAAGGGGTGCACCCAGGGGTCCCGGGGGCCGGGGGGCGGCTGCGCGGGTGGGATCGTGCCTGACACGGTTTACTCCTTCCGGGCGCCGGGGCGGGCAGCGGTGGTTGGGCGGCAACACACGAGACCCCGATGGGCGGCGATGCCGGAGTGGCCGCCACGGCCAGCGGAACGGCACCGGCCGTGGCGGGTGGGGACGGGGCCGGGGTCAGTGGGTGTGCGGGCCGGGATCGGGGCCGCCGGGTGGGTGAGTGGCCCTGGCCGAGGGGTGGGCGTGTGCGGATTGCAGGAACTTGGCGGCACCGCGGATCGCGGCGGTGTGCGGCGCGGGGACGGCCCGCAGGGGCGCGTGCAGGCTCCCGGTGAGCCGGTAGATCAGGTCGGGACGCAGCGCGCCGCCGCCCGCCAGGAGGGCGCCCCGGCACAGCGCGTCGGCGGTCACGGATGTGCGGTCCTGCCGGAGCATCGACGTGATCATGGTGGTGACTGCCTCGATGATCTCCGCCGAGGTGCCGGGCATCGAGAGGTCGGTGGTGCCCAGGGCGGTGCGGCGGGCGTCGAAGACGGCGCCGTCGACCAGAAGGACCACTTCGGTGAGGTGGGCGCCGATGTCCACCACGAGCAGCGGCCGGGACAGGTCCGCGTTGGCGGTCAGTGCTATGGCGCGCGCGGCGGGGACGGTCAGCACCGCGCGCGGACGCAGCACCTCCACCGCCGCACGGGCCCGTTCCCGGTAGGCGGGCCCGTCGAGGACCGGCGTGGTGACCACGACTAGCGGGCGGGTGAGGCGCGGCAGACGGTGGCCGAGCAGCCGTTCGAGCATCCGGGACGCTCCCGGGACGTCGACGATCGTGCCGCGCTGGATCGGATACACCGCCCCGGCGCCCGGGAAGGTGATCGTGGGGACGTCCAGGATCATTCCGCGGCCGGCGATCCACGCACGGGTACGGGCGCTGCCCATGTCGAGGGCGAGGCCGCAGCACTGCCGGCACAGTGGCCAGGGCCGGTGCCGGTGGCCGTCGGAACCGCCGGTGCGGGGACGGGGAACGAGGGTCATCGTCCGGCCTCGCGCACCCGCTGGCACCGCGTGCAGTAGCGGGCCTGCGGAACGATCGTCAGCCGTTCGCGGTCGATGGCCCGTCGGCACAGATGGCAGCTGCCGTAACTGCCGTCGGCCATGCGTCCGAGGGCCGCCTCCACGTCGGCGAGCACCATGCGCGCGGACGCGGCGAGTTTGACGTGCACCTCGGCCTGCGCCGCGGAGCGCCGGCCGCGCAGGTCCTCGGCGCGCGGCGCCGCGGTGATCTGCCGTAGCTGGTCCTGGCGGAACAGGCGCTGTTCGTGGAGGTTTTCCCGGAGCGCGGCAAGGTCCTCGGGCGACAGGTGTGCGGCACGGTCGCCGACGGTCTGGTGGTTCACGACTTCACCCCTTTTGAGCAGGGCAGGAGAGGAAGGCGGGTCAGGACTAGTCCGAGAAGCCGCCGATCACACGGCGGCCCGACCCTGGCAGGGAACGCAGTACCGGGTGTACGGGAGGATCTCCAGGCGCTCGGCGGGGACGGGCTTGGCGCAGCTCAGACAGGAGCCGTAGGAGCCGTCGTCGACGCGGGCGAACGCCTCGTCGATCTCCTTCAGGACCCGCTGGATCGCCCCGGCCTGGGTCGACAGCAGGTGGTCGTCCGCGCTTTGGCCGGTCTCGCTGAGGGCCTGGAGCTGGGCCAGCCGGCTGTTGCGCGCGTGTTCCAGACGCTGGCGGACCTCATGAGCTCCCGGCCGGCCGGGACGGGGATCCGGCTGCTGGGAGTGGGCGGGCGCCTGAGGGGGCTGGGAGGTGGGAGAGGCGTCGAGCGGCACGACAGGGTCCTTTCTCAGCAGGTGACGGGCGCAGCAACGGCCGCCCGGTCCGCCGGTCCGCGGGCTTCCGTGGAGACCGCGGGCCGGGCGGAACCGGACGGCCCTGACACCCTCGACTCTGCTCCGCGCGGCGCCGGAAACCCATCGGTCACAGGCCCCATTCGCCGGGGACAGCGATGCCCATACGGCGACCGCCCGGGGCAGCGATACCCACGCGGCGACCGCCCGGGACAGCGATACCCACGCGGCGACCGTCAGGGAGCGCGATGACCATCGGCGGGCGCATGGGTACCCCACGGCCCGGGATATGGGGACCAGACCCCATCGACCGCGCGCGTGAGGTGGGGCAGGCTGGCCGGGTTCGATCAGGCCCGGACGCCGCGGCTCGCGGGCAGGGGGTGTGATGGCTGTCGGCCGAACTGGTTAGGGTCGGGTCGTAGAGGGAGGAATCACCCGGTGTCGTTGTTCTGGCGGATCTTCGGGCTGAACGCCGTGGTCCTGGGCATCGCCACGGCGCTGCTGCTGTGGGCGCCGGTGACCGTCTCCGTGCCGGTGCTGCTGACCGAGGCGATGATCCTGGTCGGCGGCCTGGCCGTGATGCTGGTCGCCAACGGTACCCTGCTGCGCTGGGGCCTGGCCCCGCTGGACCGGCTGACCCGCCTCATGACCACCGTCGACCTGCTGCGCCCCGGTCAGCGGCTGCCCGTGCCCGGTGCCGCCGGCAGCGAGGTGGCCGAGCTGATCCGCACCTTCAACGCCATGCTCAACCGGCTGGAGCACGAGCGCGCCACGTCCAGCGCCCGAGCGCTGCTGGCCCAGGAGGCGGAACGCCGCCGTATCGCCCAGGAACTGCACGACGAGGTCGGGCAGAGCATGACCGCGATCCTGCTGGTGCTCAAGCGCACCGCGGACGACGCCCCCGAGCCGCTGCGCGAGGACCTCCAGCAGGCCCAGGAGATCACCCGGGAGAGCCTGGACGAGGTGCGGCGCCTGGTACGTCGCCTGCGCCCCGGCGTCCTGGACGATCTGGGCCTGGTCAGCGCACTGACCTCGCTGGCGCAGGACTTCGCCACCCACACCGGGCTGCGTATCGTGCACCGCTTCGACAATGCCCTGCCCGCCCTCGACCACGAGAGCGAGCTCGTCCTGTACCGGGTCGCTCAGGAGAGTCTGACCAACGCGGCCCGGCACGCGGACGCCCGTCGCGTGGAGGTCACCCTGCGCGGCGCCGACGAGGCGGTGACGCTGGAGATCGCCGACGACGGCCGCGGCATGGAGGCCGTCTGCGAGGGCGCCGGGATCCGCGGCATGCGGGAGCGGGCGCTCCTCGCCGGCGCCACCCTGGACATCGCCTCCACACCCGGCACCGGAACCCGGGTCCGGCTCACCGCCCCAGTCCCCAGGAAGCAGCCCTGACCATGCCCGATCCGATGCCGCCCGAATCCGCCCCGGCCGAGACACCGTCCTCGGCCACCTCGGCGCCGCCGACCGCCGCCCCGACGCCGATCCGCATCCTCCTCGCCGACGACCACGCGCTCGTTCGCCGCGGTGTACGCCTCATCCTCGACCGGGAACCCGACCTCCAGGTCGTCGCCGAGGCCGGGGACGGCGCCGAGGCCGTCGAGGAGGCCAGGAAGCAGGAGATCGACCTGGCCATCCTCGACATCGCCATGCCCCGCATGACCGGCCTGCAGACCACCCGCGAACTGAGCGCGCTCAAGCCGGACCTGCGCATCCTGATGCTGACCATGCACGACAACGAGCAGTACCTGTTCCAGGCGCTCAAGGCCGGTGCCTGCGGATACGTGCTGAAATCGGTGGCCGACCGCGATCTCGTCGCCGCCTGCCGCGCCGCGATGCGCAACGAGCCCTTTCTCTACCCCGGCGCGGTCACCGCGCTGATCCGCAACTACCTCGATCGCGTGCGGCACGGCGAGGAGGACGCCGATCGCCTCCTCACGCCCCGCGAGGAGGAGGTCCTCAAACTCGTCGCCGAGGGCCACTCCTCCAAGGAGATCGCCGAGATGCTGTTCATCAGCGTCAAGACCGTGCATCGCCATCGCGCCAACCTCCTGCATAAACTCGGTCTGCGCGACCGCCTGGAACTGACCCGGTACGCCATCCGCGCCGGGCTCATCGAACCCTGACCTTCCGGATCCGACCATCGCGAAAGGGGGATGGTGCATGCGCCCGGCGTCCCGCACCATCCCGACCGCCGCCCAGCGGCTGGCCACGACGCTGACCGTCCTGTTCGCCGTGCTCCTGGCGCTGGTCCCCGCGCACGCCGCTTCCGGCCCGGGGCACAGCCCGGCCGTGGCAGCCACCAGCACACAACTCGCGGACACCGCACCCCGCGCCGACGACCCGTGCGCCGCCGGTTGCGCGACGCAGGCCAGGCCCCGGCACGACCCCCTCGGTGAGCGCCCACACCACCCGGATCACCACGCCACCGCCCCCGGCTGTGTCGTCGCCGCCCGCCCGGATGCCGCCACACACACCCCGGCGGCATCCGCGCACACCCCCACCTCTCCCTGCCGTTCGGCGCACGACCGCGGCAGGGCCCCTCCGGCGCCCACCGGCATCTGAAGCAACAGCCCATCACCCTTCACCCCGTCGCGGCCACGCGTGCCCCGCACCGCTGTCCGCTGCCGCGACGTGCCTGCCGGAGGCCCGTGTTGAAACGCCGGAAGAACTCCCTGCGCACGCGTGCGCTGCTCGCCCTCACTGTGATCGCCGCATCGCTGGCCATCGCCCTCACCACACCCGTCCGCCTCGGCCTCGACCTGCGAGGCGGCACCCAGATCACCCTGGAAACCCGCTCCACCGCCACCACCAAGGCCGACCGAGAGGCCACCGACCGCACCATGGAAGTGCTGCGGGGCCGCATCGACGCACTCGGCGTCGCCGAACCGAACCTCGTCCGCTCGGGCGACCACCGCATCCTCGTCGAACTCCCGGGCGTACAGGACCCGAAGAAGGCCGCCGACGTCCTGGGCCGCACAGCCCAGCTCACGGTCCACGAGGTCCACGGCCCGGCCGACACCACCACCCCGCCCGGCACCGATCCCGCCGATCCCGCCGATCCCGCCGATCCCGCCAAGGAGCAGACCCTGCCGGACGAGTCCGGACAGCCCCTGCGGCTCAAGACCGCCACCCTCACCGGAAAGGACGTCAAGGGCGCCGACGCCCGCTTCGACCAGCAGAGCGGCACCGGCTGGCACGTCACCGTCGACTTCACCGCCACCGGCCGCGAGGCATGGGCGGACGTCACCGCGCAGGCCGCCTGCCACCCGGCGGGGGACCCGCAGCGCCGGGTCGCCATCGTCCTCGACGGCAAGATCATCTCCTCGCCGCAGGTCGACCCGTCCGTGTCCTGCGGTACGGGTATCCCGGGCGGCACGACCCAGATCACCGGCTCCTTCGACGACGCCGAGGCCCGCGAACTCGCGCTGCTCATCTCCGGTGGCGCCCTGCCCGTACCGGTCGAGACCGTCGAACAGCGCACCGTCGGCGCCACCCTCGGCGACGAGGCCATCGAGGCCGCGGCCCGGGCCGCCGTCATCGGCACGGCCCTGACCGCGCTGTTCATCATCGCCGTCTACCGGCTCATGGGCCTGCTCGCGACCGCGGCCCTGCTCTGCTACGGCCTGATCTCCTACGCCGCCCTGGCCGCACTCGGCGCCACCCTGACCCTGCCCGGCCTCGCCGGGTTCGTCCTGGCCATCGGCATGGCGGTGGACGCCAACGTCCTGGTCTTCGAACGGGCCCGTGAGGAGTACGCCGCCCGCAACCGCCCCACCCCGCGATCGGCCCTGACCGCCGGATTCCGCGGCGCGCTCAGCGCGATCGCCGACTCCAACATCACCACGCTCGTCGCCGCCGGCCTGCTGTTCGCGTTCGCCTCCGGCCCGGTCCGCGGCTTCGGCGTCACCCTCGGCATCGGCGTCCTCGCCTCCATGATCAGTGCCCTGCTCGTCACCCGCGTCCTCGCCGAGTACGCGGCGGGTCGGCCCGGCGTCCGCCGACGTCCCCGCCTCACCGGTATCGCCGACACCGGACGCGTCCGCGACGGACTGCTGCGCCGCAACCCGTTCCTGATGCGCCGTCCGCGCCGCTGGCTGGCCGCCTCGGCAGTGCTGCTCGTCGTGGCCGCCTCGGGCATCCTGGTCCGCGGCCTCGACTTCGGCGTCGACTTCACCGGCGGCCGGCTCATCGAGTACTCCACGGCCAGCGCCGTCGACCCGGACCGGGCACGCGACGCGCTCACCGACGCCGGATTCCCCCGCGCGGTCGTACAGTCCTCCGGCGACACCGCCCTGACGGTCCGTACCGAGACCCTGACCAACACCGAGGCGACCACCGTCACCGAGACGATCAGCGCCCTCGGCGGCGAGACGACGAAGGTCCGTGACGAGCTGATCGGCCCCAGCCTGGGCGACGAACTGCGCCGTAACGCGATCATCGCCCTCGGCCTCGCGCTGGGCGCCCAACTGCTCTATCTGGCGGTCCGGTTCCGCTGGACGTTCGCGACGTCGGCCGTCGGCGCGCTCGTCCACGACGTGGTGATCCTCGTCGGTGTCTTCGCCTGGCTGGGCAAGCCGATCGACGGGGTCTTCCTGGCCGCCCTGCTGACCGTCATCGGCTACTCGGTCAACGACTCGGTCGTCCTCTTCGACCGCGTCCGCGAACTGCTCGCCCGCGACCGCACGACACCACCGGCCCGCCTGACGAACCAGGCGATCCTCCAGACCCTGCCCCGCACGGTCAACACCGGCATGGGAGCCGCCATCATCCTCACCGCCCTGGCTGTCCTCGCCGACGACACCCTCACCGACTTCGCCCTCGCCCTGCTCATCGGCCTGGCGGTCGGCACGTACTCCTCCGTGTTCACCGCGGCGCCGCTCACCATCAGCCTCTCTCCGGGCGCCCGGCCGGACCGGCGGAGAGAAGCGCGGTGAAGCGACGCTGTGCTGATCCTGAACGAATTCAGTTCAGGATCGGCGGAGCCGTGCGCCCCCTCACGGGACCACTACCGCCCGCCCATACACCCCGCCGGACCGCAGTGCTGAGATCGCGTCGAGGGCGTCGGACAGGAGGAACTGTTCGATCGTGACCGTGAGGGCGCCGGTGTGGGCAAGGGCGATGACCTCTTCCAGGTCGGGCCGCGTGCCCCAGAACGGCAGGGAGATCCGCAGGCCCGGCGGCAGTGCGCCGGGCTTGCGGACCAGTAGTTCCCCGCCCCCGCTGCCGACGAGGGCGAGCGCTCCGCCCGGGCGTACGGCACTCACCCCGAGCCGGAGCGTGGCAGGTGTGCCGACGAAGTCGAGGACGGCGTCCACCCCCACGCCGCCGGCCCGGCTGCGCAGTGTCCTGGCCGTGTCCGGCCGTACCAGCGTGCTGAAGTGGGCTCCGGAGTCGGCGGCGAGGGCGAGCGCTTCCTCCCGCACGTCCACCGCGAGCACCTCGGCGGAGGTGGTGGCGCGCAGGATCTGGACCGCCAGGTGCCCCAGGCCGCCGACACCGATGACCGCCACCCTCGCGCCGCCTCCCGCGGTGGCGTCGAGCGTCGGTCGGATCCCGGCGATCGCGTGGTACGAGGTGAGTCCGGCATCGGACAGCGGCGCCGCCTGGGCGGGGGAGAGATCACGGATCGGGAGGAGGAGGCGTCCGGAGGGGACGAGGAGGAATTCGGCCAGGCCGCCGTCGCGTCCGAGTCCCACCCCGGTGCCGGCGCGGGAGGCGTCCAGCTCGGAGCGCCGGTCGCAGTAGTTCTCCGCCCCGGCCGCGCAGTGGCCGCAACGCCCGCAGCCCCAGGGGCCGTAGACCACGACGCGCTCCCCGGTCTCGGGACCCGTGGCGTCCGGGCCGCGCTCGGTCACGCGGCCGGCGACCTCGTGGCCGAGGGTGAAGGGTGTCCGGTAGGGCAGGGCGTCCGGTGCCGCGTCGATGACGTGCAGATCGGATCCGCACAGCCCGGCCGCCTCGACCTGGACGAGCACCTCCTCGCCCCGGGGTGAGGGGCGTTCCGCCTCGGTCATCACGGGTGGGCCGCCCCAGCGCGTCAGCCGGACCGCTCGCATCATGTCCTCCCCACGCCGCCCGTTGACAGCGGCCCACACACCGTAGCAAAAATGAAGTCAGTTCAGTACGGTTGGCGAGTGGCGAAAGGCCGGGTGGCGTGGATGGGTGAGGTCGGTGCCGAGCGCGGCGCGTTCACCGGGCGGGTCGCCCTGGTCACCGGAGCGGGGTCCGGCATCGGCGCGGCGGTCGCGCGCGGACTGGCGGAGCGGGGCGCCGACGCCGTCGTCCTGGCGGACATCGACGACGGTGCCGCGGGAGCGGTGGCGAACGGGCTCGCCGTGGCGCATGCGATGGCGCTGGACGTGGCGGACGCCGAGCAGGTCGACCGTGTCGTCGGACAAGTCGTGAGCGCTTACGGGCGCTTGGACGTCCTGGTGCACGCGGCCGGCGTCGACGATCCCACCGTGAAGCAGTGGCTGGCCGACGCGGTGCTGGCCGGCCGGTCACCGGAGGTCACCGCACGACTCGACGACGCGGCCTGGCGGCGAGTCCTGCGGGTCAATCTGGACGGCACCTTCCATGTCCTGCGCGCCGCCCTGCGCGCGATGTGCCCGAACCGCTCGGGGGCCGTGGTCACCTTCGGCTCCTCCGCAGCCTTCGACGCCCTCACCGGATACCCGCACTACGCGGCCGCCAAGGCCGGGGTGCACGCGCTGAGCCAGTCCGTCGCCAAGGAAGCCATCGCTTTCGGCGTGCGCGTCAACACGGTCGCCCCCGGGCCGACCGAGACCGGCATGGCCGCCCACACCCCGGCCGTGCTGCGCGAGGGCTTCGCCGACCCTCGTGTACGCCCCTACGCCACCCCGGAGGAGATCGCCGACGTCGCCCTGTTCCTGGCGAGCGACGCGGCGGTCAACCTCGTCGGCGCGGTGCTGCTCGCCAACGGCGGGAGGTTCACGGCGTAGCGAGCGGGCGCCCGTGACCACCCGTGGCGCTCGGCGGTCGGTGCCGCTCGGTGATCGGTACCGCATGCGACCCGGGGTCCACACACGACGTGACTGCGAATTGCGGGAGGCCCTGATGATCCAGCTGGATGTCGACCCCGAGCTGCTGCGGCAGACGGACGAGCAACGACAGTTGCGGGATGTCCTGCGCGAGTTCCTGGCTCAGACGTGCGGGCCAGAAGAGGTGCGCGAACAGTCGGCCGGTCCGCGCGGGTTCGACCGGTCGCTGTGGGACCGGCTGGCCGGGGAGATCGGTGTACACGGGCTGGCGCTGCCCGAGGAGTACGGCGGCGCCGGCGGCTCTTTCCGCGAACTCGCCGTGGCTCTGGAAGAGACCGGGCGCGTCCTGTGTCCCGCCCCGCTGCTCTCCTCCGTCGTCCTAGCCGCCCACGCCTTGCTGGCCTCCGGCGACCGACGGGCCTGCGAACGCTGGTTGCCCGGCATCGCCACGGGCACCCTCACCGCCACCGTCGCCGGGTTCCTGCATTCCGGGACGGTGGTGGCCGAACGCGGGCCCGACGGCTGGCTGCTGCGGGGTGAGGCGGACTTCGTGCCGGACGGCGAGGGCGCGGACCTGCTCCTGGTGGCGGCCCGGGCGCCGGACGGCCCACGGCTGTTCGCCTGCGAGTCGGACGCCGGAGGCGTCGACCGTACGCCGCGCCGGTTGCTGGATCCCACGCGCCGCCAGGCGTTGCTGCGTTTCCGTGGGGCGCCCGCCGTGCCCGTGGGCGACGCGGGGGAGGCCCCCGGTGTCGTCGAGGGCGTGCTGGACGCCGGGCGCACAGGGCTGACCGCCGAACAGTTGGGCGGCTGCGCGCACGCGCTGGACGCGCTCCTGGAGTTCGTGGTGCAGCGAACTCAGTTCGGTCGGCAGATCGGATCGTTCCAGGCCGTCAAGCACCGGCTGGCCGATCTGCTGGTCGAGGTCGAGGCGGCCAGGTCCGCGTCGACGTACGCCGCTCTCTGTCTCGCGGACCCGGACGCCGGCGAACCGCGCGTGGCGGCCGGCGCCGCCGCGGTCGTCTGCTCGGCCGCCTATCGACGGGCGGTGGCCGAATATGTGCAGTTCCACGGGGGAATCGGCTTCACCTGGGAGCACCCGGCCCATCTGTATGTGCGCAGGGCGCGGGCCGACGAGGCGCTGTTCGGTACGTCCGACGACCACCGGCTCAGGCTCGCCGGATTCCTCGGCCTCGTAGGGGATCGAAGTCAGGTGGTTGACAGGGCGGCGAGCCACCCCGAACATTAAGTGAATTCAGTTCAGTCGATGGTTCTGAGTAGTCAGTCAGTAGTTCCGTCCGTAGTTCGGTCAGAGGGAGGCGCCGGATGGCTGTCGAGGATGAGATCCAGTTCGAGCGGGACGGCCATGTGGCCCGTGTCTGGCTCAACCGGCCGCACAAGAAGAACTGCGTGACCGTGCCGATCCTGAATCGGCTGGACGAGATCATCACCGAGGTCGACGCGGACCCCGAACTGCGCGTGCTGGTGCTGCGCGGCCGGGGCAACACCTTCTGTTCCGGGTTCGACCTCGACGAGCTCAAGGCGGACTTCATCGGCAGCTCCACCGCCATCGACGTCGCCGTGCTGTCGGCGAAGGTGTGCGACCGGCTGTACTCGATGAGGACTCCGTCGATCGCGGTGCTCGAAGGGCATGTCACGGCGGGCGGGTTCGAGCTGATGATCTCCTGTGACTTCGCGATCGCGGCGGACGACGCCCTGATCGGCGACTTCCACATCCGCCGAGCCCTGTTCGGCGGCGCCGGCCCGATCTACCGCGTGCCCCGCATGATCGGCGTTCGCAAGACCAAGGAGCTCATGCTCACCGGCAAGCTCCTGACCGGCGTCGAGGCGGCCCGGTTCGGCCTCATCAACGATTCGGCGCCCGCCGACAAGCTCGACGCGACGGTCGAGGAGTTCGCCGACCAGCTCACCGACAAGAGCCCGTTCACCATGTGGATCACCAAGATGACCATCGACCGGAGCCTGGACGCCGACATCCAGTCCCTCATGGTCATGGAGCACCTCGCCGTCGGCGTGATGCTCAACTCCGAGGACGCGGCGGAAGGCGTCGCGGCGTTCCTGGAGAAGCGCGAACCGCAGTGGAAGGGGCGCTGACGGCCGTGTCCGCTCCCGCGCTGCGCGGCTCCCGCTGCCCGCGCTGCGAGGTCGCCGTCTACCCGGCCGACCCCGCGTGCCCGAACTGCGGAGGACCGGCCGCACCGGTGCGCCTGTCCGGCACGGGCACGCTGTGGACCTGGACCGTACAGCGCTACGCGCCCAAGTCGCCGCCCTACGAGACGCCCGAGGACGGCTTCCGCCCCTTCGTCGTCGGGTACGTCGAACTGCCCGAGGGCCTCAGGATCCTGGCCGTCCTGGACGGTGTTCGCCCCGAGGGCGTGCGGATCGGCATGCGGGTCACTCTCGCGGCGGGCGCCGGGGTGCCGCACGCCCGCCCGGCGGGGGTGACGGTGTGAGCGGGGCGGGCGCCGCCGACGTCCTGGTCTGCGGCGTCGGCATCACCCCCTTCGGCCGCTCGGAGGCCACCGGGCTGGACCTCGCGGCGCAGGCCGTGCGCACGGCACTGGCCGACGCCGGGGTGCCCTGGCCCCGGGTGCGGGCGGCGTTCGGCGGCAGCGACGCCGCCGGCAACGCCGACACCCTCGTCACCCGGCTCGGCCTGACCGGAATCCCCTTCGTCAACGTCCGCAACGGCTGCGCGACCGGCGGCAGCGCCCTGGTGTCCGCCGTCAACGCGATCCGCTCGGGCGCGGCGGACGTGGCCCTCGCCGTCGGCTTCGACAAGCATCCGCGCGGGGCCTTCGACCCACGGCCCGCCGACTGGGGGCTCGACGAGGCGTACGGCGCCGAGGGGCTCATGGTGACCACGCAGTTCTTCGCCATGAAGATCCAGCGGTACATGCACGATCACGGCATCACCGCCCGCACCCTCGCCCTGGTCGCCGAGAAGGCGTACGCCAACGGGGCACGCAGTCCCCACGCCTGGCGCCGCGAACCGCTGGATGCCGACGCGATCCTGGCCTCCGGCATGGTCAACGACCCGTTGACCCGGTACATGTTCTGCTCGCCTGGGCAGGGCGCGGTCGCCCTGGTGCTGTGCGCCCGCTCGGTCGCCCGCGAACTGCCCGCCGCCGACCCGGTCGCCCTGCGTGCGGCGGTCGTACGCAGTCGGCGGTTCGGTTCCTTCGAGGTGTTCAGCCCCTGGGCGCCGGGTGGCATTCCGACCAGCGTGAGTGCGGATGCCGCCGGGGCCGCCTTCGAGGAGGCCGGGATCGGCCCGGACGACATCGACGTGTGCCAGCTCCAGGACACCGAGAGCGGCGCCGAGGTGATGCACCTGGCCGAGTGCGGATTCTGCGAACACGGCGAACAGGAGCGGCTGATCGCGGCCGGGGCGACCGCCATCGGAGGCGCGCTGCCGGTCAACACTGACGGCGGCTGCATCGCCAACGGCGAGCCCATCGGGGCCTCCGGACTGCGCCAGGTGCACGAGATCGTCCAGCAGTTGCGCGGCAGGGCCGGTGATCACCAGGTGCCGGGAGGCCCGCGCACCGGCTTCACCCACGTCTACGGAGCGCCGGGTGTCAGCGCCTGCACCGTACTGACCCGCTAAGGGGAGGGACACAGTGACCAGAGCGAACCGGGCGCCGACGCCCGAGGAGTTCCGCACCGCGGCCCGACGCTGGCTGTCGGGCGTGGCGCCGCGGCGGGACTCCGCGGGCCAGGAGTGGGGCAGCGGCGACGACTCGGTGGCCGTGTTCGAGAACTGGACCGCGGACGAGGAACGCGCCCACACCGAACGCATCCGCGCCTGGGAACGCACCCGCTACGACCAGGGCTGGGGCGCCCTCGGCTGGCCCGAGGAGTACGGCGGACGCGAACTGCCCGCCTCCTACGAGCAGCTCTACCGCGCCGAGGAGGCCGCCTTCGACGTACCCCGGCGCACCGAGGTGTTCCCCGTCACCCAGCAGCTGGTCGCCCCCGCGATCCGCGTCTGGGGCACCGAGGAGCAGCGGCGGAGCCTGCTGCGCCCCATGCTGCGCACCGACGAACTCGCCTGCCAGCTCTTCTCCGAGACCGAGGCCGGCTCCGACCTCGCCGCCGTCCGCACCAGCGCCGTCCGCGAGGGCGAGGGCTGGATCGTGCGCGGCCACAAGGTCTGGACGTCCGGCGCCCGGGTCGCCACCTGGGGGGTCGCCGTCTGCCGCACCGACCCGGACGTGCCCCGGCACGCGGGCATCACGGTCTTCCTGATCCGCATGGACGCCCCCGGCGTCACCATCCGGCCGATCCGGCAGATGACCGGGGGATCGAGCTTCAACGAGGTGTACCTCGACGACGTCCGCGTCCCCGACGGCGACCGCCTCGGCCCGGTCGGCCAGGGCTGGCGGGTGACGCTCAGCGTCCTCGCCGCCGAACGGCTGGACTCCGGCGCCCTCGGCCTCGACAACGCCGATCGCGCCCTCGCCCTCGCCCGCAACCTCCCGAGGCCCCTCACCGGCGGCGAACAGCAGCAGGCGGCCGACCTGGTCGTGCGCACCCTCGTCCAGCGGCTGATCGGCCTGCGGGTCACCGCGGCCCTGGTCGCGGGCCGGGAGCCTGGCGCGGAGGCGTCCGTCGGCAAGCTCTACGCCACCGCGACCATGCGGGCCACCACCGACCTCGTCCAGCAGCTGCTCGGCCCCCGGCTCGCCGCCGACACGGGGGAGTGGGGCACCTTCGCCTGGACCGAGCATCTGCTCGGCGCCCCCGGCTACAGCATCGCGGGCGGCAGCGACGAGATCCAGCGCAACATCCTCGCCGAGCGCGTGCTGCGTCTGCCCAAGGAACCCAAGTACCCCGAGGGGGAGGCGCGTTGAGCACACTGACCGAGGTGAGCGAACTGGCCGCGCGGGTGCGTGAACGGCTCACCGCACTCCACCCCGGCGCACCGGTCGGGCAGCTGCGGACCCTGCCCGGCGGCCATTCGGGCCTCACCTTCGCCATCGACGCGGGTCCCGCCTCCTACGTCGTCAAGGCCGTGCCGCCCGGCCGGCGTCCACTCGGCCGCGACGACGTCCTGCGCCAGGCCCGTGTCCTGCGCGCGCTCGCCACCGCCGGTTCGGTGCCGGTGCCGGCGGTCGTCGCCGTGGACGAGCGCCAACCCGCCTGGTTCGCCATGGAGTTCGTCACCGGGGAGGCGATCGAGCCCGTCCTGGACGAGCACCGGCTCTATGCGGAGCTGTGTCGCGGCAGGATGCTGGGGCTTCCGGCCGTCCTGCGCGAGCTGCACCGGTCCGGGCCGCCCGGCCTGGAAGCGGCCGACCCGCTCGACCCGGCCGCCGAACTCGACCGCTGGAGCCGCACCATGCGCGCCGTACCGCTCGAACTGCGGGACGGCACCGAGGAGTTGATGGCGGGACTGGCCGCGCGTGTGCCCGCGGGCCTGCCCCCGGTCCTCACCCACGGCGACTTCCGGCTGGGCAACGTCCTGTGCGCCGAAGAGCGGCCCGTGGCCGTCGTCGACTGGGAGATCTGGGCCTACGGAGACCCGCGCGTCGACCTCGCCTGGTTCCTCCTCTTCGCCGACCACCACAACTTCCCCCGGCTCGGCCGGGAGATCCCCGGCCTGCCCACCGAGGACGAGCTGCTGGCCGTATACCTCGACGGCCGTCCGCACCTGCCCGACCTCGACTGGTTCCGCGCCCTGGCCCGCACCAAGATGGCCGCGATCATGGGCCACAACCTGCGCCGCCACCGCGAGGGCCGGCACCACGACCCCGACCAGGAAAGGCTGCCGCCGACCATCGAGGCGATGATCCGCACCGCGCGGGACATCCTCGGCTGAAGGAGCCACACCCATGGACTTCGAGTTCTCCCCGAGGGCACGCGAACTGCACACGCGGATGAGCGCCTTCATGCAGGAGTACGTCCTGCCCGCCGAGGCCGTCCACCACCGGCAGCTCACCGAGGGCGACGACCCCCACCGACAGCCGCCCGTCATGCGGGAGTTGCAGGAGAAGGCCCGCGCCGAGGGTCTGTGGAACCTCTTCCTCACGCACGGCAACTGGGGCGCGGGGCTGACCAACCTCGAATACGCCCCGCTCGCCGAGCTGGCCGGGCGGTCGGTGATGGGCCCCGAGGTGTTCAACTGCTCCGCCCCGGACACCGGCAACATGGAACTGCTCGCCCTCTACGGCACCCCCGACCAGCAGGACCGCTGGCTGCGGCCCCTGCTCACGGCCGGCATCCGGTCCTGCTTCGCCATGACCGAACCCGAGGTCGCCAGCTCGGACGCGCGCAACATCCGCACCCGCATCACCCGTGACGCGGACTCCTACGTCGTCAACGGCCACAAGTGGTACACCTCCGGGATCCTCGACCCCGACTGCGCGCTGATCATCCTCATGGGCGTCACCGACCCGGACGCGAAGACGTACCGGCGGCAGAGCATGCTGCTGATCCCGCGCGACACCCCCGGCGTCACCGTCCTGCGCGACCTGCCGATGTTCGGCTACACCGACCGATGCGGCCACGGCGACGTGCTCTTCGAGGACGTACGCGTACCGATCGGCAACCTGCTCGGCAGGGAAGGGGAGGGCTTCGCGCTCGCCCAGGGCAGACTCGGACCCGGACGGATGCACTACGCGATGCGCGCGGTCGGCTTCGCCGAACGGGCCCTCGACCTGATGTGCCGCCGCACCCTGAGCCGGACCGCGTTCGGCGGTCCGCTCGCCGAGCAGGGCGTCGTGCGCGAGTGGATCGCCCGCAGTCGCATCGAGATCGAGCAGCTGCGGCTGCTGGTCCTGAAGTCGGCCTGGCTGATGGACACCCACGGCAACGCGGCGGCCCGCACCGAGGTCGCCGCCATCAAGGTGGCCGCCCTGGAGGTCGCGCACCGGGTCGTGGACCGGGCCGTGCAGGCCCACGGCGCGGCCGGCGTCAGCGACGACACCGTACTGGCCAGGCTGTACGCGATCACCCGGGCCCTGCGCATCGCGGACGGGCCGGACGAGGTCCATCTGCGCACGGTGGCCCGGCGGGAGCTGGCCAAGTACACGTCCCCGACGTCCCCGAAGTCTCCGACGTCCCCGAAGGAGGAGGCGTGAACGCACAGCCACTGCGCGGCCGGGTCGCCGTGATCACCGGCGGCTCGCGGGGGATCGGCCTGGGCATCGCCAGGGCGTACCGCGAGGCGGGCGCGCATGTCGTGATCGCCGCCCGCAAAGCGGATGGGCTCGCCGAGGCGCGTGCGGAGCTGCTGCGGACGAAGGGCGACGGCGACGTCCACGAGGTGGTCGCCAACGCCGGGGAACCGGACCAGGCCGAGCGGTGCGTCGCGGAGACCGTGGACCGGTTCGGCCGGCTCGACGTCCTGGTCAACAACGCCGCCACCAACCCGTATATGGGCGATCTGCTGGACCTCGACCTGCCGCGCGCGGAGAAGACCGTACGCGTCAACCAGTACGGGATGATCGCCTGGACACGGCACGCGTGGCGGGCGTGGATGGCCGAGCACGGGGGAGCGGTGGTCAACATCGCCTCCGTCGGCGGACTGGTCGTCGACCCCCACATCGGCTGGTACAACGCCACCAAGGCGGCGATGCTGCATCTGACCCGGCAGCTCGCCTTCGAACTCGGGCCCCGGGTGCGGGTGAACGCCGTCGCGCCGGGCCTGATCAAGACCGAGCTCGCCAGGGCCGTATGGGAGCCCAGGGAGCCGATCCTCACCGCGCGGCTTCCGCTGCGCAGGCTGGGCACGGTCGAGGACGTGGCGAACGCGGCGCTGTTCCTCGCGGCCGACACATCGTCCTGGATGACCGGCCAGACCCTCGTCCTCGACGGGGGAGCCACCGTGCTGCCGATCGGGGTGGAGGAATGACGGCGGCGGCCGGACTCCTGTCGCTGGAAGGCCGTACGGCCGTGGTGACGGGCGCGTCCTCCGGGCTCGGCGCGCGGTTCGCTGCCGTGCTCGCCGGGGCCGGCGCGACCGTGTTCGCCGCCGCGCGGCGGCTGGAGCGGCTGCGGGAGCTGGCCGACGACGATCCCCGGATCTACCCGGTCGGCTGTGACGTCGCGCGGGAGGAGGACCGCGTGCGGCTGGCCGAGACCGCGTTCGCCGTGACCGGACGGTTCGATGTGCTGGTCAACAACGCGGGCGCGCCCGGCGCGGTACGGGCCGAGGACGAGAGCGCCGACGACTTCGCCGCCGTCCTCGCCGTCAACCTTGTCGCCCCTTTCCACCTCGCCCGGTTGATGGCCGAGTCCACCGATCCGGATGCGGGTGCGGACGGCGATGCCGCCGGCCGGTCCGTCGTGAACGTCTCCTCCGTCCTGGGCCTGGTCGCCGGGGCCCCGCTGGGCGGCGCGTCCTATGCCGCGTCGAAGGCGGGTCTGATCGGGCTGACCCGTGAACTCGCCGGCCAGTGGGGCCCGGCGGGGATCCGGGTCAACGCGCTCGCCCCGGGCTGGTTCCACTCGGAGATGACGGAGGGTCTCTTCGCGGACGACCGCTCCCGCCGCTGGGTGGAGCGCGGCACCATGCTGGGCCGGGGCGGCCGGCCGGGCGAACTGGACGGGGCGCTGCTCTTCCTCGCCTCGGACGCCTCCTCCTACTGCACCGGCCAGGTGCTCACCGTCGACGGCGGCTGGACGGCGCGATGAGCGAGGTCACGGTCCGTATCGACGGGGACGGCGTGGGGCATGTCGAGCTGTGCCGCCCGGCGGCGGGAAACGCCATCGGGCTGGCCCTGGCGACCGGTCTCCTCGACGCCGCCAGGGCCTGCGAGAAGGCCGACGGGCTGCGGGCGGTGCTGCTCACCGGACGCGGGCGGTCCTTCTGTGTGGGAGGTGACCTGCGGGAGTTCGCCGACCTGCCGGGCGACCGGCTGGCCGCGCACCTCGGCCGGGTCACCGACGCCCTGCACGGCGCGCTGCGGGTGTTCGCCGCCCTGGACGCGCCGCTGGTGGCGGCCGTACAGGGCGCCGCCGCGGGTGCCGGGCTGGGGCTCGCGGTGGCGGCCGATCTGACGTTGGCCGCGTCCGACGCCGCCTTCGTCGCCGCCTACACCGGCGTCGGCTACTCCCCGGACGCCGGCGTCAGCTGGTCGCTGCCCCGGATCGTCGGTCCCAAGCGGGCGCTGGACCTGCTGCTGACCAACCGCAGGGTCACGGCGTCCGAGGCGGCCGAGATGGGTCTGGTGAGCAGGGTGGTCGCGGCGGGCAGCCTGAGCGAGGATGCCATGACGGCCGCCCGGTCGCTCGCCCGCGGCGCCACCGGGGCGTTCGGGGTGACCCGCAGACTCGTCGCGGCGGGGCTCTGCGCGGGCCTCGACGCCCACCTCGACGCGGAGGCCCGCCACCTCGCCGGCACCGCGGTCTCGTCCGAGGGCCGGGCGGGCGTGGCGGCCTTTCTGGCCGGGCGCGGGCCGGATCAGGGTCCGCCGGGACGCCTGACTTCGTAACCGAGTTCAAGTAGGTCTACCCTCAGACATCCGATCGGCGACCGGCGCCGGTCATGGAGCGCAGGGAGAGCCGATGGCGAGGGCGCGGATCGTGGATCCGGACGAGGGGCCCAGGTCGAAGCGTGCGGCCATTCTGGAGGCCGCGGTCGAGTACTTCGGCGAGGCCGGCTACGAGAACACGAAATGGTCGGACGTGGCCGACCGGGTCGGCATCGGGCAGACCGCGCTCTACCACTACTTCGAGTCCAAGGCCCACTGCCTGCTCACCATCATGCGGCTGGAACTCCAGCGCTCCCACGACATGTTCGCCGAGGCGACCGCCGACCTGGACGACCCCGTCGAGGCGCTCAGGGCCGGGGTCCGCGCGGCCTTCGCGGTGTCGGAGCACGAGATCCGGCAGATGCGTGTCCTCCAGGCCAACATGTCGCTGCTCGCCACGCCGCGGAAGTCCAAGCGCGAGGAGACCGAGCGGGTCGCCGCCCGGCAACTGGTTCAGATGGTCGAGCGGGACTGGACGAACCTGCTGATGCGCGGCATGGCGAAGGGCGCCTTCCCGGTGCGCGACGCCCATATGCTCGGGCTGGCCGTGCTCGGGATGATCGTCAGCGTGTGGCGGTGGTACCGCCCGAGCGGGGCGATCCCGCTCTCGGAGATCAGCGATCTGATCGAGGGCAGCGTGGTGCGCATGGTCGGCGAGTAGCGGTCGAGCCGGGCCGAGCCGGTTGTGCCCCGCCCCTTGTGGGGGCGGGGCACCCCCATTAAGCTCAAACTGAACTGAACTCAGGTTGAAATCCGGTGCGGAAGGAGCGAAGACCATGGTGCTTCGCGCGTACATGGCCCGAATGGACGGTCACGACCCGGAGAAGGCCCTGGAGCTACTGGAGCCCGAGTTCCGCTTCCTCATCGCCCTGCCGAGCGGCGAGCGCACCGGCGAGTCGAAAGCCGACTTCGCCGCGTACATCGCCGGCCGCGACGCCGTGGACCGGGTGCACGAGATCGTGCGGTCCTCGGTGGACCGGGACCTGGAGACCGTCTACGGCTTCGTGGTGGAGGCGGGCACGACGACCGGCGCGTTCCTGTCGGCCGCCGTCATCTCGCCGAACGGCCTCATGGCCCGCTACCAGTCCTTCTTCACCCCCGTCTTCCACCTGGTCGAACGGTCCTGAGCAGGAGGCGCACAGCAGATGCCCGGCACACCGACACCGCCGTCGACACCCGCGCCGTTCCTGAGCGCCTGGTTCGCGCTCCTGGACGGTCCGGAGGCGTCCCGGATCCTCGATCTGATCAGCGACGACTTCTCGTTCTCCATTCTCTTCTCCACCGGCGGCGACGGCGCCACCGACTTCCACGGCGGCCGGGCCGAGATGGAGGGCTACCTCGCCCAGCGCGAGCAGGGCACCCGTACCCATCACCTGCTGACCGGCAGCGCGGACGGCCGCGACGAGCTCTTCCTCGGCGAGGTCCGCCGCTCCGGCGTGCCGGAGGCGACCTTCGTGGCCTCGGCGCGCCTGGACGAGTCGGGCAAGGTCCGCCGGCTGCTCATCGGCCGCTCACCGGCCGTGCTCTTCACCTGACCCGGCCACTCATCGGCCGTGCTCCTCGCCCGACTCGCCCCCTCGCACCGGGAGATGCCATGTACAACCTCGTTCTGCTGGCCTCGCGCCCGCCCGACTGGACCCATGAGCGCTTCATCGACTGGTGGCGGGGCGAACACGCCGAACTGACCCGTCGGCTCCCGGGGTTGCGCGCCTGGCGGCACACCGAGATCGACGCCGCCCTGGAGCCGCGCTCCGAAGGCTGGGACGGGATGTCGGTCCTCGGCTTCGACTCGGCCGAGGATCTGCGGCGGGCCCTGGACAGCCCGCAGTGGGCGGCGGCCGTCGCCCAGGTCGGCGACATGAAGGGCCGCCGGATCGCCGTCATGGGTGGCGAGCGGGAGATGTACGCGGGCTGAGGCGCACCACGAGCGAGAAGGCAGGAGCCGGATGCGACAGACAGTGCGGGAGTTCCAACAGCTCGCCGAGCGGGGCGACTTCACCGCCGTCATCGACGAACACGGCCGCCACACCGCGCGGGCGCTCCTCGACGCCGCCGTGACCCTGGCGGAGGCGATGACCCCCAACGGGACACCCGGCGGCACGGTGCTGGTACAGGCCGACAACTCCTGGCGCACCGTCGTGGCCACCCTGGCCGTGGGGATGACCGGCGGTGTGCTCGCGGTGGTCAACCGGCACACCACGGCCGTCGAGTTCGAGGCGGCCCTCGACGACATCCGCCCGGACGTCGTCGTCGCCGAGCCCGCCGCGCTGCGCGAGTGGCACGGACCGGGCCTGCCGGCCGGTGCCGAGGGGGAGGCCCTCGACGGCTGGACCGTGCTGGCCCGCCGGGGGCCGAGGGACGTCACCCGCTGGAAGGGCGGTGCCGTCATCGGCTTCACCTCCGGCTCCACGGGGCGCCCCAAGGGCGTCGTCCAGTCGGAGGCCGCCCTGCGCTACGCCTGCGCCCGCACCCGTGACATCAACGGCCTGGACACCGGCGACGCCGTCGCCGCCGTCGTCCCGCTCTCCTCCACCGCCGCGTACTGCTTCGGGGTCTGCATGTCCCTCATGCTCGGCGGGCCGCTGGTGCTGCCGGGCCGCTGGGATCCGGGCCTCGCCGTCGCGCGGATGGCCGAGCACCGGGTCCGGTGGACCATGTGCGTCCCGACGATGGCCCTCCAGATGGGCTCCGCGGCCGCGGGCTCGAAGGCCCTCGCCGGAGTCCGCTCGATCACGGTCGGCGGCGGCCCCATGGACCGGGGCGCGCTCGCCCGCGCCGAGCGCTCGCTCGGCACGCGCATCCTGCGGGTCTTCGGCATGTCCGAATGCCTCGGCCACACCTCGCCGCGCCCCGACGACCCCGAGGAGATCCGGCTCGGCCGCGACGGCCGCCCCTTCCCGGGCACCGAACTGCGGGCCGTCGGCGCCGACGGAGCCGTCCTCGGGCCTGGCGGGACCGGACGCGCGCAGGTGCGCGGCCCGTCCCTCTTCCTCGGCTACGCCCGCGCCGGCGCGGTGGAACCGCCCGCCCTCACCGCCGACGGCTTCCTGCCCACCGGGGACCTGCTCATGGGCGCCCCCGACGGCACCGTCACCATCATGGGCCGGGAGAAGGACGTCATCATCCGGGGCGGCCGCAACCTCGACATCACCGAGATCGAACGCGCCGTCGCCAGCCACCCGAAGGTGGCCAGGGCCTGTGTCGTCCCGGTCCCGGACCGCCTCCTCGGCGAACGCCCGGCCGTCCTCGTCGTCTCCGAGGACGGCATCGGCGAACTCCGCCTCGACGAGATCACCGCCCATCTGGAACGCATCGGCCTGTCCAAGGCCAAATGGCCCGAATTCGCTTTCACCGTGCCCGAGTTGCCGCAGACCAGAGTCGGCAAGCTCGACCGGGGCGGCGCCGGGGAACTCGTACGCGACCTGTACGAGCGCCGCGCCGGCGCGCACTTGGAACACCATCGACTGGGAGACCAATGACGACCCGTTTCGACCGAGGACAGTGGGCACAGGGCGGAGCCCAGACCGTGCGGCCCGGGGTGCACCGCGTACCGCTCCCGCTGCCGGAGGACGGACTGCGGGCCGTCAACGTCTATGTGCTGGAGGAGGACGACGGTCTGATCCTCATCGACGGCGGATGGTCGATCCCCGAGTCCCGCAAGGCACTTGAGGACGCGCTCGCCGGCCTCGGCCACGACCTCGCCGAGATCAGCCATGTGCTGGTCACGCACATCCACCGCGACCACTACACGCAGGCCGTGGAACTGCGCCGGCTGCTCGGCTCCCGCGTCTACCTCGGCTCCGGCGAGCGGCGCGGCCTGGAACTGCTCGACGAACTGCGCACCGACCAGCCGGTGGGGTCGCTGCGGACGTTGCGCCTGGCGGGCGCCCATGAACTGGCCGACCGTATCGAGGCGATGGACCACGGCGGCTTCGACCCGTCCGTGTGGGAGGCGCCCGACCGCTGGCTGGAGGCGGAGGAGCTGCGCTTCGCGGGCCGTACGCTGCGTGTCGTCCCGACCCCCGGCCACACCCGGGGCCATGTGGTCTACCTCGACCAGGCCCGGGGCCTGCTGTTCTCCGGGGACCATGTGCTGCCGCACATCACCCCCTCCATCGGCTTCGAGCTGGGCGACGGCCCCGGACTGCCGCTGGGCGACTACCTCGCCTCCCTGCGCCTGATGACCACACTCGCCGACGCGACGCTGCTCCCCGCGCACGGACCCGTCGGCGACAGCGTCCACGGCAGGGTCGCCGAACTGCTCGCCCACCATGACGACCGCCTCGACGAGACGCTGGCCGTGCTCGGCGCCCGCACCCTCGACGCCCACGCCGTGGCCCGGGAACTCGGCTGGACCCGGCGCAAGGTGGCGTTCGAGGACCTGAACCCCTTCAACCGGATGCTGGCGGTCAACGAGACGGCGGCCCACCTGGACGTCCTGGTGGACCGGGGCCGTGCCGAACGGTCCACGGCCGACGGCGTCCACCGCTACACGCGCCGCACCGAGGCGCACGAGCCGCTGTCCGCGTAGCCCGGCGGTCCGTGCGCGCGGCTGAGACGCCCCCTGGACCCTGCGCGTGGCTGGGGCGGCCCGCTCAGCGCGCCGTCCAGCCTCCGTCGACGTACAGCTCGGAACCCGTCATGAAGCCGGCGTCGTCCGAGGCGAGGAACGCCACGGCCGCCGCCACCTCCTCGGTCGTGCCCAGCCGGCCGAGCGGCGTGCCCTCGATCATCGCGTCCAGCCGCGGTGTGCCCCGCCACAGCTCCCGGGACAGCGGCGTCTCGATGAACCCGGGATGCAGCGAGTTCACCCGCACCCCCCGCTTCGCCCAGTGCAACGCCGCGTTCTTCGTCATCAGCCGTACCGCACCCTTGGCCGCGTGGTACGAGAACTGCGCGCCGAAGCCGCCGACCGTGCCGAAGATCGAGGCGACGTTGACGATCGAGCCGCCTCCGGAGCGCTCGATGGCCGGGCCGCCGTGCTTCATGCCGAGCCATACCCCGGTCTGCGTCACCCCGACGACCCGGTCCCAGGTCTCCCGCGTTTCGGTCTCCACGGTGTTCATCGTGGCGATCCCCGCGTTGTTGACCAGCACCGAAAGGCCGCCCAGCCGGTCGGTCACCTCGGCCACGAGCGACTCCCAGGCCGCCTCGTCCGTGACGTCCAGCCGCCGCCCCACGGCGCCGCCGGGCAGCTCCCCGGCGACCTTCCCGCACCGCTCGGCGTCGAGATCGGTCACGACGACGGTCGCGCCCTCGGCGGCCAGCCGCCGCACGATCGCCTCACCGATGCCGCCCGTGGCCCCCGTCACCAGCGCCACCCTCCGCGCGAGCCTGTCCTGCGCGACCATCGCTCACATCCCTTCTCACCGGCGCCGGACATCGACCGACAGGCCGGCGCGCACCAGTGCGGGCACGGCCGAGCCGACCCGCTCGAAGCCGGGGCCGACGGTGCTCCCGGCGAGATGGCGGGCGTGGACGCCCTCCGCGACGACCGCCAGCTTGAAGTAGCCGAGGGCCAGGTGAAAGGGGAGCGCGGAGACATCGCGGCCGGACCGGGCCGCGTACCGCTGTGTCAACTCCAGCGCGGACAGGAAGCCCGGGTTGGCGGCCGGGACATGGCCCCCGCCGAGGACCGGCTCACAGACCGGGTCCCAGTAGACGAGCAGCAGACCGAGGTCGGCGAGCGGCTCGCCGAGCGCGGCCATCTCCCAGTCGACGACCGCGGCGATCCGGCCAGGGTCCCCGGGGCACAGGATCACGTTGTCGAACCGGTAGTCCCCGTGGAGCAGCGCCGGCGAGGTGCCGTCATCCGGCACGCCGGGGAGCATGTTCTCCAACTTGCCGTGCAGCGCGTCCATTTCGGGCAGCTCGCGAGTGGCGACCCGGTCCCACTGGCCGCGCCACCGCCGCACCTGCCGTGCCAGATATCCGGCGGGGCGTCCGAACGCGCCCAGGCCGATCTCCCGCGGATCGAGCGCGTGGAGCGCGGCCAGCTGGTCGACCAGCGCCTCGGAGCACCGCCGCGCGTCGTCGACGGACAGCTCCGCCGCCCCTCGGGAGCCGCGCAGTACGTCGCCCTCGACGAAGGAGACGACCGTGAACGGCGTCCCGATCACCGTGGAGTCGGCACACGACACCACGGTCCGCGGCACCGGCACCTCGGTGCCGGCGAGCGCCGCCATGGCCCGGAACTCGCGGTCCATGTCGTGCGCGGTCGGTGTGAGCGTCCCCAGCGGCGGCCTGCGCAGCACCCACGCGCGGGTGCCGTCCGTCACGCGGTACGTCAGATTGGACCGCCCGCCGAACAGCGGACGGACGCCCAGGCCGCCGGCGTACCCCGGGACCTCGCGCTCGAAGAAGCGCCGGAGCGCGGGCAGGTCGACCCCTGCCACGGTGGCCGTCACAGCGCGCCCCCGCGCTCGCGGGCCGCACGGACCGCGCGTTTGGCGATGGCCCACCGATGGGTCTCCGACGGTCCGTCGTACACCCGGAACGGCCGCACCTCGCGGTAGAGGGCGGCGAGCGGGGCGTCCTCCGAGATGCCGAGCGCCCCGCAGATCTGGACCGCCCGGTCCACGACCCGGCCCACGGCCTCGGACACGAAGGTCTTCGCGATGGAAGTGACCTGGGCGCCCCGCCTGCCCTGGTCCAGTTCCCAGCAGGCCCGCCACAGCACGGCCCGGCCGGTCTCGATGTCGATCTCCGAGTCGGCCAACTGCTGCTGGACCATGCCGAGTTCGGACAGCGTCCCACCGAAGGCCCGGCGCTGCGAAGCCCGGTCGAGGGCGATGTCCTGGGCCCGGCGTGCCACTCCGAGCCAGCGCATGCAGTGGGTCAGCCGCGCGGGTCCGAGGCGCACCTGCGCGTACGCGAAGCCCTCGTCGACCTCGCCGAGCACCGCCTCGTCGGTCACCTCGCAGTCCTCGAAGAGGAGTTCGGCGTGCCCGGCGAACAGGGCCCGGTCGAGGGTCCCGATGTTCCGGACCACCTTCATCCCCGGATTGCCCGCCTCGATCAGGAACATGGTGGCCCCGCCCGGGTCGCCGGGCTCACCGGCGGTCCGCGCCATACAGATCGTGAACGCGGCACCGTCCGCGCCGCTGATGAACCACTTGCGGCCGTTGATGCGCCAGCCGCCCGGCACCCGGACCGCCGTCGTGGCCAGCGCCCGGGGATCGGCGCCGGCGCCGGGGGAGGGCTCGGTCATCGCGAAGCACAAGCGGGCTTCCCCGGCCGCCAGCGGTGCGAGGAACCGCGCCTTCTGCTCGTCCGTGCCGACCGCGTCGAGCAGATGCATGTTGCCCTCGTCGGGCGCGGCGCAGTTCAGGGCCAGCGGCCCCAGCAGCGCGTACCCGGCTGCCTCGAAGACGACCGCCTGCCCGCGCAGATCCAGCCCGAGCCCTCCCCACCGGGGCGCGACATGGGGTGCGAACACCCCTGCCGCACGGGCCGCCTCCTGGAGGCCGCGCCGCAGCGGCTCAGGACCGGCGTGGACGTCACCGTGGCACTCCTCCTCCACGGGCAGCACCGTCTCACGGACGAACGCGGCGGTCCGCCGGGCGATGCCGGCGACCTCCTCGTCGATGCCGAACTCGATGGCCATACGGCCCCTCTCCGAACGTCTGTCACTCACGGACCCCGCGCCACGCCAGCGCGCCGCCGTCGACGACGTATGCCGCGCCCGTGATGAACGCCGCGTCGTCGGAGGCCAGGAAGCAGGTGAGCCGTGCCACCTCGTCCGGCCGGCCCGGCCGGGGCACCAGCTGCGGCGCGGTCAGTTCCCGTTCCATGGCGTCGCGGTCGTCGGCCGCCGCGATGAAGTCCCGTGCCAGAGGCGTCTCGATGACGCCGGGACACAGGCAGTTGCAGCGCACCGGCGCCAGATCGACGGCGGTGACCTTGGTGAGATGGATGACGCCCGCCTTGGTGGTGCCGTAGACGGGGGCCCGTGCGAAGCCCGTCAGCCCGGACACCGACGCCAGGTTGACGATCGACGGGCCCCGTGTGGAGCGCCGCAGATGGGGTGCGGCGAACTTCGTGGTGAGCCAGACGGCCTTCAGGTTGACCTCGTAGACCGCGTCCCAGACTTCCTCCGGCAGGGTGTCCACCGCACGGTCCTGCGGCCGGTCCACGAAAGCCGACTCGATCACGCCGGCGTTGTTGACGAGGACATCGAGCCCGCCGAAACCCGCCACCGTCCGCGCCACCATGCTCTCGATCCGCGCCCGGTCGCGCAGGTCGCAGCCGATCGCCTCCGCCTCGGCACCGGCGGCACGCACCAGACGGGCGCTCTCCGCCGCGGACGTCTCGTTCAGGTCGGCGACCGCGACCGCCGCCGCCCCCTGGCGCGCCATCTCCACGGCGATCGCCCGTCCGATGCCCTGCCCCGCGCCCGTCACCAGACACGTCCGGCCGTCGAGCGAACCGATGCCCATCTACGCCCTCCGCCCTTGTGCTCAGAGCTTTTCGAAGATGTCGGAGCCCGCGACCGCCATGGCTACGAAGACCCCCGCCGACGTCACCAGCGTCATGACGAGCGCGATCGCCGCCACCAGCGGATAGGAGCCGTTGGACCAGTAGTCGAACAGGATCGTGCCCATCACCTGGGTGGTGGGCGCCCGCACCAGCAGCGAGGCGGTGAACTCGTGTGTGAGCAGGACGAACATCAGCGCGGCGGCGCCCGCGAGCGTCGGGCGCAGCAGCGGCAGCACGATCTCGGTGTTGGTCCGCAGCGCGCCCGCCCCGCTGGTGCGGGACGCCTCCAGGTAGGTGTCGCCGAGCGCCACCATGCCGGACAGCTGCATCCGGGTGGCGAACGGCAGCATCAGGGTCACATAGACCAGGACGATCACCGTGCGGGTGCCGTACAGGATGAACGGTTCGCGGCTGTACGTCAGCAGGAAACCGGCGCCGAAGACCACGGCCGGGATCCCGAGTGGCATCGCGACGATGAAGTCGACGGCCGCCCTGATGATCCGGAATCGGCGGCCCTTGAGCAGCAGCGAGGCGGCGACGAAACCGAGCGGCAGCGCGATGGCCACGGAGATGACCGACGTGGTCAGGCTGTTGACGATGGCGTCGGTGATCCCCGACTCCTGGAACACCCGCCGGAAGTTGCCCAGGGTGAATCCGTCCGGGTCGATCCTCCCGCTCCAGAACGCCGACAGGGATACGACCGTGAGCGCGGCCAGCGGCAGCGCGAGCGCCACCAGGGCGTACAGGACGATGCCCGCGACGGCCACCCACGAGGGTCGTCCGCCGGAGCGGAACGCCTTGCCGCCGTGGGTGACGAAACGGCTGTGGTCGCCGAGGATCACCTTCTGGAAGAGGACGACGGCGATCCCGAACAGCAGCAGCGGCGAGCCGATGGCCGCGGCCCGGCCGTAGTCGACGGGGCTCTGGGACACGGCGACGTACATGTCGGTGGTGAGGACGTCGATCCCGTTGCTGCGGCCGAGCAGCAAAGGACCCGTGAACTGGCCGAGTCCCAGCAGCAGCGCGACGAAGCCGCCGTACACCAGAGTGGGGCGCAGCAGCGGCAGGGTCACCCGGAAGAACACCCCGGCGGCCGAGGAGCCGTTGACCTGTGCCGCCTCGATCAGCTCGGCGTTGATGTTGCCGAAGCCGGCGCTGACGAACAGATACACGAAGGCGGTCAGCCCGAAGCCGGTGATGAGCACGATCCACGGCAGTGTGTAGATGTCGACCGGCCCTTCCTGGAGGTGGTTCCACCAGGGCAGTCGGCGCAGCGCCGCGTTGAGGTAGCCGGGTCGGGGCGAGAACAGGAACGCCCAGCCGGTCACCGACGCCACGGCCGGGATCACGATGGGCAGGACGGGCAGCACGCGCAGCAGCCGCAGTCGGCGGGGCAGCCGGGTCGCCGCCCAGGCCAGGAAGGTGCCGAGGACGAGCGCGATGGCCAGCGAGCCCAGCGCGAGACCGGCCGTCGTCCACAGCGTCTTCGCCATGTCCGGGTCGTCGAAGGCGGTGCTGTAGCCCCGGGTGTCGTTCTCGAACGCCAGCCGTTGCAGCCCCACCAGCGGGGCGACCACGAGATAGCCGATCCCGGCGAGGAAGAGGAGCGCGCCGAGCCGGGGCAGTTGGCGCCGCAGACGTGTCAGCGGGGCGGGGCGCGACGGGTGCGGCGGTGGGGACGCGGTGGGGGAGGGCGCGGATACGGCGGGTGCGGTCACGGCGTCACGCCCTCACCGCGGCGGGGGCGTGCGCGGCCGTCCGTACCCCGTCGGCGTCGTAGTAGAGGGCCGTGTCCTTGGCGAACCACGCGGTCACCCGCTGTCCGCGGGCCAGCTTCCGCGCCCAGGGCGCGCCGGTGAGCGGTGCACGGGCGTGCAGCCGGCTGTCCGCGATCGTGACGACCACGTCCATGTGCCGCCCGCCGAACTGGGCGTCCACCACCTCCGCGGCGAGACCGACACCCTGGGCCGGCGGCTCTTCCTCGGCCGGGCGGAGCAGGAGGTCGTCGGGGCGCAGTCGGACGGCGACCTCCGCGTGCGCACGCGGCACGGGAAGGTCACCCGTTACGGCCGCCCCGTCGGCCACCGTCCACCCCTCGCCGGCCCGCCGCAGCGCGATCCGGTTCGACATGCCGATGAAGCCGGCGACGTACTCCGTGGCCGGCTCCTCGAAGACCCGCTCAGGTGTGTCGAGTTGCTCGATCCGCCCCGCCTTCATGATCGCCAGACGGTCGCCGAGGGCCAGCGCCTCACTCTGGTCGTGGGTGACGAACACGGCCGTGAAGCCCAGCCGCGCGTGCAGTTCGTGCAGTTGGGCGCGGACCTGGTCACGCAGCCGGGCATCGAGGTTGCTCAGGGGCTCGTCGAAGAGCACCAGGTCGGGTCGGGCGGCGAGACCTCGCGCCAGGGCGACCCGTTGCTGCTGACCGCCGCTGAGCTGGGCCGGATAGCGGTCGAGGAGGGCGGCGCAGTCGACGAGCAGGGCCGCCTCCTCGATGCGCACCCGTGCCTCCTCCCGTGGCACCCGCCGGGTGCGCAGCGGATAGCCGATGTTGCGGCGCACGGTCATGTGCGGCCACAGCGCGTACGACTGGAACACCATCCCGATGTTCCGTTTGTTCGGCGGAAGATCGACCTTCTCGCGCAGGTCCAGCACGGTCCGGTCGCCCAGCGAGATGCGTCCCTCGTCGGGTGTCTCCAGACCGGCCAGACAGCGCAGGGTCGTGGTCTTCCCACAGCCGCTCGGGCCGAGGAGCACGATGAACTCGCCCGGCTCGATCTCCAGTGACAGGTTGTCCACGGCGACCGCGGGCGGCTTGCCGGCGAACCTTTTCGTCAGACCGTCGATGCGCACGTGGGACACGGAGGACTCCTTACAGAAGAGGGACTTCTACTGGAAAAGGGACTTCCACTTCTTCTGGTACGCCGCCACGGTGTCCGGGGTGAGCTTCGCCGGGTCCTGGATCCGCACCTTGTCGTTGGTGATCACGGTGCCGGGGACGTTCGGCAGCACCGAACCGGCCGACGGGGTGATCAGCTTCTGCCCTTCGGCGGTCACCATGAAGTTGGCGAAGAGCTGGCCGGCGTTGGGGTGCGGCGCGGTCTGCAGCACCATGCCGTAGTACCGGGCGCCCCAGGCGCCGTCCGGCGGCATGCGGTAGTCGACCGGGGCGCCCTTCTTCTTGGCGGGGTCGAGCGCGATCGGTGCGACGAAGCTTCCGGCGGCGATCTCACCGGACTGCAGCGCCTCGCCCATCGGCAGGGAGCTGGGATAGACGCGTGGCTTCTGGGCGGCCAGCTTCTTCACGAAGTCGGCCCCGTACGTCTCCTCCAGCCACAGGTAGAAGTCCACGATCGACGGGGCCGTCGGCTCGATGACGCCGATCTTCCCGCCGGCCAGCGCGGGATCCAGCAGGTCCGTGTAGTCGGTCAGCCCCTCGGGGTGGAGCTTGGTGTTCCAGCCGAACGTGAGCACCGCGGAGTTGGTCTCGAAGTAGTTGCCCTTATAGACGTACTTCTTGGCGTCGTAGGCGCCCTTGCCGGTCAGCTCCGGGCCGACGGGCTTGAGGAACCGCCCCGCCTTCGCCTGCGGCTCCACCCAGGACAGGCTCGCGCTGACGTACAGGTCGGCGATGCCCTTGCCGGTGTTGAACTCCGTCTCGACCTTCACCCCGAGGTCGCCGTCGACGCCCCGGACCGTCTTGACGTCGATCCCCGGGTACTTGGCCTCGAAGGCCTTGGCGAGGTTGTTGAGGGAGGTCAGATCCTGCGCCGAGTAGACGGTGATCTGTCCTTCCTTCTTCGCCGCGGCGACCAGTTCGTCCATGCTCGCCGAGGCGGGTACGACCTTGGACTGGGCGTCGGTGTCTGTGCCGCCGCCGCACCCGGCGGCCAGCAGGGTGGTGATCGACAGCAGGATGAGCACCCCGCGCCGTCGCGGATCGGATGTCATTCACGGCTCCCTTGCCTGAAGACCGCACGGCCAAGATTTCAGTGGAAATTACCAAACTGAACTAGGTTAGGCAATAGAGTGCGCAAGCCCTTGAGGGTGCTCCGTGGGAGTGGTCATGCCCGATGGGGCCAGCGTTCAAGTGCGGTGGCGGTGGCGTGCGGAGGTCTCGGACCAAGAGGGCGTCGCCGGGGAGGTTGCCGGGGCGTTGCCGGGACCCTTATCTGAACTCATTTCAGTTTGTGATTGTTCCCGGGTCGGATCAGTGGCCGACGCTCTCACGATGCGGGACGTCCTCGATCCGCACAAGCGTCTTGCCCGTGTTGTCGCCGCGCAGCAGAGCCGCCAACGCCGACGGCGCCTGCGCCAGCCCGTCGACGATGGTTTCGCGGTGGTTCACGCGGCCCTCCCGCAGCCATGAACCCATCCGCTGCCTCATCTCGGGCAGCAGATGGGCGTGGTCACTGGCACGGAAACCGCGGATCGTCAGACCCTTGGTCACCGCCAGCATGAGGTTGCCGGGACCGGGTGGCGGCGCCTGCGCGCCGTACTCCGAGATCATCCCGCAGATCGCGACACGGCCCCCTTTCCGCAGCGCCCCGAGAGCGGCCTCCAGATGGTCGCCGCCCACGTTGTCGAAGTACACGTCGATGCCGTCCGGAGCGACCTCGCGCAGGAGATCCGGCAGGGGACCGTCCCGGTAGTTGAACGCGGCGTCCACGCCGAGGTCGGTCACGAGGTGACGCACCTTGTCGTCGGAGCCGGCGCTGCCGATGACCCGGTGCCCTCTGATCTTCGCCAGTTGCGCGACCAGGCTGCCGACGGCGCCGGCCGCGGCGGAGACCCACACCACGTCCTTCTCGGCGAGGCCCGCGACATGCAGGAGGCCGGCGTACGCGGCGAGCCCGTTGGCGCCGAGCGGACCGAGGTGGGCCTGCGGTGGCGCGTCACGTACATCGAGTTTGGTGAGCGTGCCGATTCCGCCGAGTGCCGGCGTCTTCGCTTCGACGAGCGCGTAGTCGCGCCAGCCGCCGGCGTGCCACACCGAGTCACCGGGCGCGAAGCCGTCGGCGTGGGACTCGACGACCTCGCCGACGGTCATGATGCCGTCCATCGGCTCCCCCAGGGGGAAGGCCGGGAAGTACCCCGGCGGCGCCTGTTCACGAAGCCGGAGCCTGAGGGCGGCGTCGACGGACGTCCAGGTGTTCCGGACCAGTACCTCCCCCGGCCGTGGCGGCCGGACCTCGACCTCGACGACACGGAAGTCCGACGCCCGGATCTCGCCGCGGGGATAGGAGATGGGCCGAACCTCGCGGCTGGTCGTCGCCATTCGGCTCACTGCTTCTCGCGGGACTCGGCCCGGGGTGTCGCGGTCTCGGTGGCCCGGGTCGTCGCGGTCTCGGCCGCGGTGAGTCCGAACACGAGGGCCGACGCGATACCGCCGGCGTAGGCCCGGTGCCACAGGCCCCCGGTGTCCGAACCCGCCGCGAGGAGCCCGCCCACAGGTCGTCCGTCCTCGCCCAGGACGCGGGCCCGGTCGTCGATGCGGACCCCGTGGAACGGGAAGGTGATGGCCGGGACCGCCTCGACCACGTAGTACGGAGGCTGATCGAGCGGCGTCCGGTCCCGTAGCCGACGCGGCGTCGGCTGCTCGCCCGCCGTCGCCAGGGCGTTGAAGTCCTCGACGGCCGCGCGAACGGCCGGTCCTTCATAGCCCCATTCCTCGGGAAGGAGGTCCAGTTCGTCGAGAGTCCCGGCCAAGCCGACCCGTCCGCCGCGCTTGGCGGCCAGCGCGAACTTGTCCACGGCGACCGCGCCCTTCACATACGACCCGACCACCCAGTCGCGGAAGACACGGGCGTCGGCGATGAGCAGCCCTCGGCTCTCGGGCTGCTCCAGCAGCGCCATGGCCGTGAGGTGGTCGCCCAACGTCTCGTCGGTGAACCGCTCCCCGCGCAGATTGAGCAGCAGCGCGTGCTCGCTGTAGTACAGGGAGAGGTCGACGAAATCCGCCGGGTCCGTGAACGGAACGCCGCTCGGGACGAGATGCCCGTAGAAGCCGGCTCCGGCGGACCCGGTCACCGCCCCGGCCGAAACGGCCAGCCGGTAACCGCCCCCGCGGCTATGGGGGTTGGAGCGCAGCTCCATGCGGTCGGCTTGCGGATGGACGAACTCCTTCCGGAGCTCCGTGTCCCCCTGGAAGCCCCCGGTGGCCAGCAGCGTCGAGGTCGCGCGGACAGTACGGCGCGTACCGCCGCGGGTGACGAGCTCGGCCCCGGCCACGGATCCGTCCTCCAGCAGGAGCCGCTCGGTGTCGGTGCCGGTCAGAACCTCGCCTCCCGCCGCGACGACCATACGGCGGCATGCATCGACGTAGTGGTTCGTGTCGATCTGGTGCCCCTGACCGAAACCGAGGATGGGCTGAGCGCCCTTGACCTCGACTCCCGTGCTCCTGATCCAGGCGACGCCGCCCTCGAAGCGGTCCACGAGGGCGCGCTTTAGGGAGGCTTCACCGTGCGGATTGTGCCGCTCCATCACCTCGTGGCTCGGCGCGGTCCAGACGTACCCGGCGTAGCGCGCGGATCCCCCGACCTCCTCACCGATCTCGGTGACCACGACGGACAGGCCGTCGCGTACGGCCCTGGCGCCTGCGGTCAGCCCTGCCATCCCCGCCCCGATGACGAGGAGATCGACTGCCTGTTGATCCGGCATCCGTACAGCCCTTCGCATCGGCCAAAGTTGACTTCATGTCGTGCATGGGGGTGACCCGCTGCTGCGGGTGCCCGAAGCAGCTGTATCAGGGTGCATGACGGCGCGGGGGAGCGCCAGCGTTGGGAGGGTATTGAAGTGAATTCACTTTTATCACGCTGTGTGCGGCGGGGGGTGAGACTAGATACCGGGATCACGGCGCTGTTCCGCGTCCATGCCGGGGGCGACCAGTTCGTAGGTGGGTGTCGGTGTTGCTCATCAGCGGCCTGGAGCCGAATGATCGCCGGCTGGGTACCATCGACAGGTCGTAAGGGCCGAAGAGGAGGTGGGCGGCCCGGAAGGCGCCGGTGATGCCGTGCCGGTCGCGCAGGCGCAGTAGCGTCAAACCTGAGGAGGCCGACGAATTGGCTGCCGTGGTGCTCGTTCACGGCCTGTATCACCGTCCCGAGCACTTCGCCGTGGTGGCAGAGAGTTTGAGGACCGCAGGAACCGAGGTTGTCGTTCCCGAGCTCCACCGGGGCTCGTTGCCCGCTGACACAGCCGTGGTCCAGGCTGCCATCGACTCGCTCCAGGAGCCTCCGATCGTGCTCGGTCACTCCTACGGCGGATCGGTGATCACCGGCCTACGCGGGGCGGGGCACTTGGTCTACCTGGCGGCCTTCGTGCCGGATGTCGGCGAGAGCGCGGCCAGTCTGGGTGGGGCGTCCCCACAGCTCAAAGACGCGATCACCCCTGAGCCCGACGGCTCGACCAGCCTGCACCCCGACCGCGCTGTCGACACCCTCTATGGCGACTGTCCTGAACCTCTCGCCGCCCGGGCGGTCGACCTACTGCGTACGCAAGCACCCGGCTGCGGGAGAGGAGTCCCAGAGCGCCAAAGCTGGAAGCACACTCCCTCTACCTACGTCGTCTGTGGACAGGACCAGGCCGTCGACCCCGGCCTGCAGCGGAAGATGGCCTCGCGCTGCACCGACGTACACGAATGGCAGACCGGCCACTCCCCGTTCGTAGGACAGCCCCATCTCATCGTTGAACTCCTGCGGCAACTGCCCTGGTCGTCCGAGCCGGGAACCGACGACGGTACCTCGACGACGAAGAACAGGAAGCAGGGTTTGGTCGAAAGGTCGCCGAAGCCGTCGGGGAACAGTCCGTTGAACGTCCAGTCGAAGCCGTAGCTGGTGGTGGCAGAGCAGTCAGACCGAGGATCCTGGAACGTAGGCCACGAAGGGGTGGTCCACCGATCCGATCAACCGCAGAGCCTGCTCACCCGGCTGGTGGAGGTGGTCCGGTGCCCGCGTCCACTACGACGAGAGCTGTCTGCCCGATGTGCGGCTGGCTCCACCCGAATTGTCAGCGGGCGCCATCTGCCCCGCGCCGAGAAGCAGCTCCAGCACCGTGTCACCGGCTGACGAGATGAGCCAGGGTTCCTGATCCACGCCGTACCGCCCAGCCACGGCAGGCGCGGACGATCCCGTCAACGCCCCGACGTCCTCTACGCCGATCGCGGCTACGACCACAACGTCTGCGTAATCATCTGCCGGCGGTGCCTCAAAAACAGTGCTGATCTGAGCCCTCAGCCCTCAGCCCGAACCGGCGACCAGCGCCTCGCCGAGCGGGGTGCGCCGGTAGAGCACCGACCGTCCGGACCGGGCGCGGACGAGCAGCCCCGCGTCTCGCAGGATGGCGAGGTGGTCCCCGACCGCGCCGGGTGCCATGGCGAGGCTACGGGCGAGGTGGCTGGTACTGGCCGGGGCGTCCAGCGCCAGCAGCAGCCGGGCTCGGGCCCTGCCGACCAGAGCGGTCAGCGCGTCCGGTTGGGGGACGGTCTCCTGTTCGCCCCACAGGGCGGCGGTGCCGCGGGCGCGATAGACCAAGGTCCTGGGCCAGGGGTCTTCCAGGTGGGCGGCGATGTTCGCGACGAAGACCGAGGGGATCAGCAAGAGTCCGTCGCCGGCGAGTCGGACTGTTCCGACTTCGGGGAAGTGGCCGATCTCGATGCCGCCGGCGCGCCAGGCGATGCTCGGGTGCAGGCTCTCGATGGTCGTGGCCCATCCGTGTTCGCCGATCACACCCACCCGGTGCACGACATCGCGCTCGCAGATCGCGCGCAGTTGCGGCCAGTCCGTGGCGAGCAGTTCGTGCCACGCCTGGTCCATCGCCTCGGCGATCCTGGGGACGGCGTCCGTGGAGTCCAGCACCGTGCGTGCGCGGGGATCATGGGCGGACGGGCCGGTCGCGGTGGTAGCGATTTCGTGGCGGGCCGCTTCCAGCGGTGTGGCCCGGATCATGGCCAGGTCGTCCGCCCAGGTCTGGGTGAGGCCGCGCGGGGGAGGAGCGACGAAGTTCGGTCCGGATCGCGGGGTGTGCAGGGCGAGGGCGGCGTCCAGTTCGGTCTCGCGGCGAAGCCGTTCGAACGCCGGCAGGAGCCGGGTGGCCCAGGCTCGCGACAGCGGTCGGTGCTGGCCGGCGAGGGAGCGAAGCAGCAAGCAGAGGTCCATCGCGGGCGAGAGCGCGAAGCGGCTGCGCAGCAGGTCCTCGACGGAGACTTCGAAGCGCAGCACCCTGCGATGCTACCGCCGGAGGTCTGCTTCGATTCGTCCAGCGACGAATCATTGGTGGGTGGCGTGGGCGTACGGCGAGGCTGCGTCATGATCCCAACCGCCGAACCCGCGCAGGGCAACCACCGTGCCACCTACCGGGAGGTGCTAGCCGAGCCGCGTTTCCGGCTGCTCTTCTCGACCCGCGCCGTCGCGATCACTGCGGGCTCGCTTCGGATCACCACGTTCTCGGTGCTGGTCTTCGCGGCCACCGGCTCCGCGCTGCTGAGCGCACTGGCCTTCGGCATCGGCTTTCTCCCGCAGTTGTTCGGCTCGCTGCTGCTGGGCTCACTGGCCGACCAACTGCCGCCCCGCGCGCTCATCGCCGGCGGCTACGCCTTGGAGTGTGCCGCCGCCCTGCTGCTCGCCCTGGTGCGGATGCCGATCGCGGCAAGCCTCGGTGTCGTGGCGCTGGTCGCCCTGGCCACACCGGTGTTCGGCGGCGCGTCGAGTCGGCTGGTCGCGCAGTGGCTGAAGGGGGACGCCTATGTACTGGGCCGTTCACTGAACAACATCGCCTCCTCCGGCGCGCAATTGTTCGGTCTGGCGCTGGGAGGCGCGGTCGTCGCGGTGCTCGGCCCGCACCGGGCGCTCGCGGTGAGCGCCGCCCTCTACCTCGGCTGCGCGCTCGCCATCCGTATCCGGCTGCCCCGGCTGGAGCCGGGAGAGTTCGGCGGCACACCGGGCGGCGCTCAGGGCGGTGGCTGGGCCGTCCGGGCCAGCCTGCATGGTGCCGGCCTGCTGCTGCGCGGACACACGGTACGACGACTGATGCTGGCCCAGTGGCTACCGCCCGCGTTCGTGGCGGGCGCGGAAGGTCTGATCGTCGCCTACGCGGGAGGACGCCACTTCGCGCCCGGCTGGTACGCGGTGCTGATGGGCTGTCTGCCGGTCGGCATGCTTGTCGGTGACCTGCTGGTGGGTCGACTGCTACGGCCACGCACCCGGGAGCGACTGGTAGTCCCGTTGATCGCGCTGACGGGACTGCCGCTGCTCGGCTTCGCCACCGAGCCCGGAGTGGGCGTCTCGTCCTGTCTGCTGCTGCTCTGCGGCTTCGGATTGGCCTACGGTCTCGGCCTGCAACGGCCGTTTCTGGACGCCCTGCCGCGGGACGGCCAGGGCCAGGCCTTCGGTCTGCTCGGCTCCGGCAGCATGACGCTGCAGGGCGTCGGCCCGGCCTGCTTCGGCTCGCTCGCCGCAGGCATCGGAACAGGCGGCGCAATCGCCCTGGCAGGCGGCGCGGCGGTGCTTACCGCCGGCTGGATTCTCACCTGGCACCCACCCACCTCCCCGGTCCCCGCCCCGAACCACTCGACAGGATCAGAGAACGGCACCGAACAGCACGCGTGCAGTTCTCCCGCGCAGTAGCCGTCGAAGGTCGCTCCGCCAGCCGTTGCGGACCACGTACGGGATCTTGAAACCACGAACAGGCCATGGAAGGTTCATGCCGCATGATCGATGAATTCGCGAAGGACAGCCTGCACAGGAGACTGCGGCGGGACCGCGAGGCGCTGCTCTGGAAACTCGACGGCCTGTCTGAATACGACGCCCGTCGACCTTTGACAGCGACCGGGACCAACCTCCTCGGCCTGGTCAAACACGTGGCCACCGTCGAGGCCAGGTACTTCGGCGAGGTCTTCGACCGCCCATCCCCTGAACCGCTGCCCCGGTGGCAGGACCACGACGGCAGCGACCAGTGGGCGACCGAGGACGAGACCCGCGATCAGATCATCGGGTTCTACCGGCGCACATGGGAACACTCGGACGCGACGATCAACGAACTTCCCCTCGAGGCCCCCGGCCACGTGCCGTGGTGGCCAGAGCCCTCTCCCAACACGAACCTGTTCGCCATCATCGTCCACGTCCTCGGCGAGACCATCCGGCACGCCGGGCACGCCGACATCCTGCGCGAGGGCATCGACGGCCGGACCGGGGTGCGCGCCGAGTACGAGCAGCAGATCGACGAGGAAGCCCGTGCGGCCTACTGCGCGAAGATCGAGCAGGCCGCCAGATCGGCCGCACCAATCAAGACCTAGTCGGGCGTATTGGGCAGTCTGGCATCAGCTCCCCTACCGGCACTTGCGATTTCCGAGCACCCGGCCACCTGATATGCCCGCGTCACCCGATGGGGGCGTTCAGTCCGCGCCTTCGTCGTCCTCGTCCAGCTCGAGTGCGTCCGCTTCGCTCAGGGGGAGCAGGGCGCCGACGGCCGGGGTCGAGGCGGTGAAGCTGTAGCGGCTGAGCAGGTTCAGGTTGCGGTGCTTGAGAGGGAGAGCCGGGTGATGTCCTCCTCGCGGATCGCGTGGCCCGCGGCCTGGCATCCGGACGTGGATGGCGGCATACAGTTCCTCAGCCGCCTGCGCCAGTCCGAAGTGTTCCCGCAGGTCGTGCAAGAACTGATCCCGAGGCCCGGCTTCCGACCTGTCTGCGGCGGTCAGGCGACGCGGTGCCTCGTCTGCGTGTTCGTGCTCGTCGGCGAATTCCGTGGCCCGCTCAGGGAATGCGGGCCGCCGGTCGACGGGAGTGTCATCGAGATCAAGCAGTGCCAACCGCTGCACAGGCGGCATCCACCCCCACACGCACAGTCTGCCCGGTCCAGCCCCGTGCGCTCGCCGACATGGGCCCAATCCTCGTTGTCGGAGCATGGCACGGAGATCGCCAAGTGGGGCCAATTTCATGCTGGCGAATTCCAGTGAGCGTCGCAACACTGG
>NZ_BNBM01000020.1:139334-197545 GCF_014655715.1 Streptomyces lanatus
CCAGTGTTGCGACGCTCACTGGAATTCGCCCTGTCGTCCGGGGCCATCGAAGAGTGTCGAAGCCGTGTCTCGGTGCGGGTCGGCCCGTTGCGTGCTGCTCTGGTCCTAGGTCGGAGGTCGGTAGGCAGGGGAGAGGTGGCACCACAGGATTGGCGGTGTGACATCTCGTAGTTTCGATGTGGACATGTTCCTGCAGCGGCCGCTCACCGCTCGCCTTGCCACCGGTGGGCCCACGGTGCGCCCGGTCTGGTTTCTGTGGGAGGACGGCGCGTTCTGGGTGCTGACGGGCCCGTGGGCCCGTTTGTTCGACCGGGTGAAGAACGACCCGAGGGTCGCGCTCGTGGTGGACGAGTGCGACCTCGTGACGGGACGTGTTCAGCAGGTGATCGCCCGGGGGCGGGCTGAGCTCGTGCCGTTCGATGTGCCGAGAGGCCGGCGCAAGCTGGTGCGCTATCTGGGAGAGGACGAGGCTCTGTGGGATGACCGGTTCGTGGGCTATCTGTATGACGAGCCGAGCGAACGAGGCACGATGTGGCTGCGTTTGACGCCTACCTCGCTGACGGGCCAGGACCTCAGCTATTGCGTGGCTCCGTCCTGAGCGGGCGCCGCCGGCTGGGGTGTGAGAACCGCTCACGTCCCCGGGCCCGTTCCGGTCCCGGCAAGGCGAACCAGGCTGCAGCTAGTGCTGTGACCGCATAGGTTCGCCAGGTTGGTGTCGTGGCGTTGAATGTGCGGTGACGGTCGATCCGACCGCTGGAGCCGCGGGTGGCTGAGCCTGTTCGTGTGCACAGACTGACCGATCAGGTGGGGCAGAAGCTGCAGCAGATCGTGCGCCGCGGCAGTAGGCAACTGTGGGTCAGATAGTCGGCTTTGGTGAAGCCCGCGTTCCGCGTAATTCAGCGGCCTGGAGTGCCGAATGAGGGGTCTGAACTGGGTGGGCATGGGTGCGGCGGCCTGGATGGCGTTTCTTTACGCTCCCGGCGGCGTCAGCCCGAACCGCGCGATGACGTCCGGCAGCCACTCAGGCTGGCCGAATTCGAGCCCGTACTTGGCCACGAGTGCCGGGATCGCGTCCGCGGACTGCGGCGGGCCGTCGGCGAGCATCTCGGCCACCTCGCGGAAGCAGTTCTCGAAACCGGCCGGGCTGATGATCTCGATCATGCGGGCAGGGACCGAGCCGGCGTTCCACATGGCGTGCAGCTCGCCGCGCGGCTTGGTGATGTACCCGCCAGGGCCCAGCACCGCTTCGCGGTCGCCTGAGCGGAAGCCGATCTCACCTTCGGTGACGATCGAGTACTCGTCCTCGCGGGTGTGCAGGTGCGGCGGCACCAGCGCGCCGACCGGGAACGGGTGCTCGACGACCGACAAGGCGCCGTTGGTATCGGCACCCCAGAGCTTGAAGACCACCCCGATGGAACCGAGGAAGCCCTCGGCGCCCTCGCCGGGGCGGACGACCGTGAGCGGAGGGACCGGTTCCTCAGCCATGGCGATCACTCCTCTGATCGATTTCGAGAAACACTGGTGTCCTGCTAAAAGTGTCCGCCCCGGACTTCCTGGGTCGCATCTTGGCGATCTCGACGATGTACGCCTCGTCGGCCTCGGTGATCCGCCGCGGTCGGCCGCAGGACCTCCGCGGCTCCAACGCGCCGAGCCCCGGTCGTTGAACGCGTGGATCACATCGCGGACGGTGTCCGGATCGGCCGCGACCAGTGCGGCGATCGCCTCGTTAGTGTTGCCCGAGGGCGACGCGAGGATCATCATCGCCCTACGGACCTTGATCGTGCTGTGCCGCCCCCGCCGCACGATCCGCAGCGGGGTGCGGCCCTCCTCGTCCGTCAGCCGACGGGCCCGTACCGGCCTGGCCATCACAGGACTCCTTCCACGACGAAGTGGCAGGTCCTGCACCTGACCGGAAACCGAGATCGTCACACCCCAACCCGGCCGACCATCGCGGGCAACGCACTAGGCCGCAGCCTGAGACTTCGTCAGATCTGGGCGCAACACGGTGAGACTCTGAAAGGACCAGTGAGAACGGACAGCTGGGTTGCGGTGTCTCACCACGGTGTCGGATCCGACATCCGGGGCCCGTCTTCGACCGTGCCGTCCCCTGGCTGAGGTGCCCCGGATGGCCATCGGGCGATGGACGACCAAGCGGCGCTGACACTGCGCATCATCTTCTGAGCGCAGGGGCCAGCGGCACCGGGGGGGCCTCCTGTGCCGCGCGGCGCCCTCGTTGATGTCAGGCGGCGCGCTTCACGTGGCGGACCAGCCACATCAGCAGGGCGTCCAGGTCGGCTGCGGCCGAGAGGATCCGGTCGACCGCTTCGGGGGTGTGCAGCCACTCTTCGCAGCCGAGGAGACGGGCGGCGATCAACGAACGGTGGCGGAGCAGGTCGCTACGGGGGTGGTCCGTCGGGTAGCCGCGCGGGGGGCGTTTCATCATGTCCCCGGAGATGTCGTAGCCCTTCTGCCGCACGTCCTCGACGATGGCGGACAGTTCGCGGCCGCTCCCCTCGGAGGCCACGGCTATGCGGAACATGTCCACCTGGCCGGGATCGGGGTACCACCAGGCGCCCTGGATGCGCAGGCCGTCGAGGTCGAACCGGAGACTGATCTCGATCTTGCGGCCGAGCCGGATCACCGCGCCCTGGTGCTGCCACCACCAGGAGTTGGTGCGGTAGTGCCAGACGGAGAAGTCCTCGTATCGGGGGTCGGTGTCCGCGATCTCGTTGAGCAGGGCGATCATCGGCTGCCGGACCAGGCGTTCACGGTCCGCGCGGTAGCGCTCGCGGGTCGCGTGGCCCGGTTCGCCCTGGAGCTGCCACAACACGTCCATGGCCTGTTCCGGCCAACCCGTGAACTGTCCGCGCATGCGCGGAGGATAGCTCAAGGCATGATCCGCGCGCGGGGAGAGCGAGACGGGCAGAGAGACGTAGCCCCGACCTGCCGAGCGCCGCGACGCCGCCCACGGCTACGTGATGCCCCAAGCCGCATCTGCTGGACGACAATGAATACCTGTACGCCTGCCTCAGCGCGGCAGACGCTCCCGGACTCGGCCCTCAAGACAGGCGCTTCCGGAAGACGATCGCGTGGCGCTGGTAGCCCAGGTGTTCATAGAAGGGGACGGACAAAGGACTGCGGGCGAAGGTATCGAGTTCGATCGTCGCTGCGTCCCGACGCTTGGCCCAGTCCTCGACCGCCTCCATCAGCATGCTTCCCACGCCACGGCGGTGATCGGAAGCTCGCACCATGAGCGCATCGACCCACACGCGCCTGCGTGCGGTCGCGGTAAACTGTCCCTCCGGCGGCCCCGCCGCGGCATGCAGGGTAGCGGCGATGTAACCGACTACCTCGCCAGTCACTTCTGCCACTAGCCGACATTGCTCAGGACGTGCTCCCGTGGCCAGCATCTGCTCGAAAGTTGCCGCCACATCACCGGACGGTATCTGGAAATGGTCGGGATATATGGCGGCGTAATACCGCCCGCTGTCGACCCACGCCACGGCGATGCCGCGCCCGTCACCAGCCCGTGCCGGTCTCACCCTCACGTTCGTCGCGTCCATCCGGCCAGTCTGGCCCGCGACCACCCCGCTTCACAGTCCGCGGCATCACACGCAGGCGTGCACAACACAGGTCAGACACAGGTCTTGAACGCCGGACCAAGTGGGGTGAGGCGCAGGCCTGGTCGTTTTCAAGGGGCTTGTCCGCAGTTCCGTGAATCCCCAGGTCAGCGGCAGGAATGCGGGATCGTTTCGGCAGCGTACTTCTTGCCGTGGCGAGCAAGACGGTTGAGGATGTGCTGTTTCCCGGGATCGATGTGCGGGTGGAGGGGGTAAGCGACTCCTCCGGCATCCTGGTAGTGGAGGCGGTGTCGACGGCCCGCCTAGGCCGGTGCCCGAACTGCCGCAAGCAGGCCCGCCGCGTACACAGCACATATCAACGCACCCTGGATGAACGGCCCTTGGGCGGACGCCGGGTCATCATCCGACTGCGGGTGCGCCGATACTTCTGCGACCGCAGGAGCTGCTCCCGCATGACGTTCGTCGAGCAGGTACCCGGTCTGTCCACGCGCTACCGCCGTTCCAGCACCGGGCTGGCGGGCTGGCTGCGGTCGATCGCGATCGAGCTCGGCGGCCGTCCCGCCGCACGGTTGTGCCGCCGACTGCGGCTGACCGCGGGCCGGACACGGCTTCTCAGGCTGCTGACGGCGCCGGCCGTTCCGGACCGTGCCCCGCGGGTGCTGGGGGTGGACGAGTTCGCCTTCCGCAAGGGCTGCACCTACGGCACCGTGCTGGTCGACGTCGAGGCCGGCCGAGTCGTGGACGTACTGCCCGACCGCACCTCCGAGACCTTCGCGGCCTGGCTCACGGACCATCCTGGAGCTGAGATCATCTGCCGGGACCGGGCGACCGCCTACACCAAAGCGGTCAGGGAAACCGCACCCAACGCCCTCGAAGTCGCTGATCGCTGGCACCTGCTGCAGAACCTGCCCGCCGCGGTGGAGAAGACCTGCCATCAGCACCGCGACTGCCTGCGCAAACGCGTCGAGGAGGAGACGGCGGCCGAAGTGCCCGAGGTGACCCCGATGTTGTTACCGCCCGCGGAGCCGCCCCGGACCCAGATCATCGAGCGCACCCGCCACCGCTACGAGGACATCCACCGCCTGCTGGAGAAACGCTGGACGATCAGTGCGATCGCCCGCCGGCTGAACCTCGACCGCAAGACCGTCCGCCGATTCCGCGACACCGACGTCGACCAACTGCTGGCCTCCGCCCGCGAGTGCCGCCCCAACGGCGTCCTTGAGCCGTTCAAGGCATATCTCAATGCCCGCTTCGCCGAGGCGCAAGGCCAGGTCAGCGGCACCCGGCTGTTCCTCGAGATCCAGGCCCGCGGCTACCGGGGCAGCCGCCAGGGCGTCCGCAAGCACCTCGCCGCCCTTCGCACGGGCACCGCCGAACCGGTGAGGGCCGACATCCCTAGCCCCCGCAAGATCACCTCCTGGATCATGCGGCCCCGCGAGACCCTCACCGAGAGCCAGAACGAGCGGCTCCTTCAGGTCCGGCTCGCCTGCCCGGACATCACTCGGGCCTGTGACCTCGCCCGCGCCTTTGCCGACCTGGTCCGCCATCAGCGCGGATACCTCCTGCTGGAATGGATCCGGCAGGCCAAGCAGGACGCACCGAAGCCAATGAAGGGCTTCGCCGGCTTCCTCCGCCAGGACCTCGACGCCGTCACCGCCGGACTCACCCTGCCCTGGAGCTCCGGCGTCGTTGAAGGTCACGTAAATAGGGTGAAAAAGCTCAAGCGGGCTATGTATGGCCGAGCATCGTTCGAACTCCTCCGGACCCGCATCCTGACTCGGCTTGAGGGGTAAACACGAAGCGCCACATGCCTGCCCGCAGGCACGGTGCACAGGCGCAATGGGGGTGGGGTAGGTGCGACGGGTGATCAATCTGCAATCTATTGAGCAGAAGTTGTTGCTGCTCGCTCTCCTGTTCGTGATTGGCGGGTCGATCGTCGCAAATCTCTTCGCGTGGGACGTGAAGTGGCAGATACCGCTCATCTACGCAGTGCTCTATGTCCTGCTATCAGTCGTTGTTGAGGTCCGTGATCGACAGGCCCCTACAGCTTCCACGCACTACCGCACCAGTGACGAATTCTTCCTGTCGTTTGCCCGTCTCGTGCGCACTGCCGAGCGTCACGTCTACACGAGCTACGTGCGCAACACGCCGCCGCCGAGTTTCCAATCCCCGGCCGCGCAGCAGTACTTCAGGGCCGCGACCGACTGGACTCGTCGCAACCCCGGCGCGTCATTCCACCGCATCATTGGTGTCCCTGCCCAGGAGCCCGGCAAGAGCACCATGCGGCTGTGGCTGCGAGAGCACTACGAAGAGATGCACGGTCTTGCCAACTACCACGCCCGCGTGGTGACGACCAACAGCGGTGTCGACGCGGTCAATATGGCGATCATTGACGACACTGCGGTCCTGTTGCTCCTGACCGCGGATGGATCTTTCATGAGCGGACACAGCCTGGAGACGGCTGAAGCCGTCAACTCCTTCCGGGACTACTACAGGTCTTGGTGGGCATCAGCGGAGCCTCTGGAAAGCTACGCGCAGCGCACCGACCTCATGGCTCCCGACCACTGATCTTCACGGAACTGCGGACAGAGCCTTCACGGCTCTGTCCGCAGTTCCGTGAATCCCCATGTCAGTGAGGAGATCCATGTAGCGGTGCAGGCGCCTCCGCGGCGCCGTGGTCAGCCGACCAATTCGGCGCGGTGCGCCGCGAAGTAGTCGGTGACCGGTGTGGCCAGCTCACTGGTGAGCCGTTGGACGGTGTGGGTGGTGATGTCATACCAGCCATTGCGTTTGGCGATGCCGGAGGTGCTCCAGGCGTGAGCGAAGTGCTCGGGGATTCCCTGATCCAGGAGCCGCTGGGGCTGTTCGGCGTCGGATACATCCTCGCACCGCACGCGGTGGCCAGTGGCCTCTGTCAGCGCAGCAGCAATGTCTGTGTCGGTCACCGCCTCGGGCCCGGTGACCTCCAGGATCTCTCCCTGACTGCCTCCCTCGGCCAGGACGGCGGCGGCCACGGCGGCACTGTCGTCACGGGTGAGGTGGCCGATGCGCCCGTCCCGGCTGTTACTGGGAAGGACTCCGGTGGCTACGGCCCGGGGGGCTACGCCGATCAGGGTCAGCATCTCGACCCAGACGTTGAAGCGCAGCACCGTAAAAGGCAGCCCGGAGTCCGCCAGCAACCGTTCCGTGGCCCCGTAGTCGGGGACGAGGGGGCTGGGGTGTCCTGGGTCGCCGGCGCGGGTGAGGGAGGTGAAGACGACGTGGCCTACACCCGCCTTCGCGGCGGCGTCGATCGCCCGGGCGTGCCTGGGCAGCCGGTCGCTGGTACCGATGCTGATGATCAGTAGCCGTTCCACGCCGTCGAGAGCCCGTACCATCGCGTGCGGTTCGTCGAAGTCGCCGTGGCAGGTCTTCACGCCCAAGTCGGCACTCCTCTCCGGGGTGCGGGACAACGCCAGGACGCGGGCGGCGTCGGTTCGCTGGATGAGATGCCGGACAGTCAAGCTGCCCAGGTTTCCCGAGGCCCCTGTCACTGCGATCACGAGAAGCTCCTTTGCCGGGTGTCTAATCTGATGATTGGTGAGCGCGCGTCGTCTCGTAAGAAGGCACATTGATGTCACCCCTCCCTGAAACCTCGGCAGTCGAACCCGTCGTCGGCGTCACGGTGCCGGTCACCGTCGACGACCACCAGCGGTGTCCGGCAACGGCGCTGCTACGCCGTGTCGGCGACAAGTGGAGCCCGGTACTGCTGTCACTTCTGGCGCAGCGCAGTCATGGGTTCAACGAGCTCGACCGGTCGGTCCAGGGCATCAGCCGCCGCATGCTGGTGCGCACGCTGCGATCGCTGGAACGCGACGGACTCATCAGCCGAGCCCTTCATCCCGGCACACCAGTGCGGGCCGAGTACGCCCTGACCGACCTCGGCCGCTCCCTACGAGAGCTGCTGATCACACTCGGACAATGGGCAGTCACCCACGAGACCGACATGCAGACAGCACGCGCCCGATACGACGCCGGATCCTGACCCGCTCAACACGAACCTGGGCCGACGCCGAATTCCCCAGCATCTCTACGACGTTGTCCGGCGCATCTGCTTCAACGCTTCACGCAACTGCGGCCAGAGCCATTTTCAAGGGTCCTCATCAGAGGAGGCCGCCTGGCGCGGGGGCCGTTCTCGCCGGTGCCACCATCGCCGCCACGTCCGCCTCGGCGACGAGCAGCCTGTCCACCGTCGCCGGATACTCGGCCTCCGGCGCTTTCTGGTTCCTCGTCTCCGTCATCGCCCTGAGCATCCGCAGCCGACGCGCAGAGCGTTGATCACTGCGCCTCTCCACACCGGCAAGTGAACGAGGGCCCGTCGGCGGATGGTCGGCGGGCCCTGCATGGCGGTGGCGTCGGTGAGCCGTAGCTGTCAGAAGAACAGCAGGCTGATCGGCTGGAGCAGGATGATGCCGACGACCGAGGCGAGGGAGACGCCGATCGTGCAGGTCTTGAGGGTGCCTCGGGTGGTTTGTCCCATCAGTGACTGCAGCAGCCAGAACGTGTTGCTGGTGACGTGGACGGCGAACAGGGAACCGGTGCCGGCGGCGAGAGCGATGAGCACGGGGTCGATGCCCAGGCTGGGGGCGAGCGGGGCGAGGATGCCGGCTGCGGTGATGGCGGAGATGGTGACGGAGTCGACCGCGATGTGCAGGACCGCGGCGATCGCCCAGACGAGGAGCAGGGGAGCGAAGGAGTGGGCTCCGAAGTAGCCGCGCAGGATGTCGCCGAGGCCGCCGGCCGCGACCACGGCGGCGAGTGAGCCGCCGACGGTGGTGAGGATGAGGATCTGGCCGCTGTCCTTGAAACCGCGGGCTATGGCGTCCTCGACGCGCTTCTGCCCCATGCGGATCCGGCCGATCACCACGGTGCCGATCAGTCCGGCGAGGAGGGCGACGACCGGGTCGGCGAGGAAGGTGAGTACCCGGTTGTGCAGGTCCGCGGCGTCCGCGACGGCTCCGGTGGCGATCATCAGCAGGGCGAGCAGGAGCGGGGCGAAGCTGAGCAGCAGGTGGGGGGCGCCGGCTTCGGCTTGTGGCCCGTCGACGTGGTGGTCCTCGCCGTCGGCGGTCTTGTGGAGGGTGGCCGTGGCCGTCGCGGCGGGGGCGTCGGATCCGGCGGCGGAGTGTGCCGAGCTGTGCCGTCCGGCCGTGATCTGCTGCTCGGCCTGCGCGTCGATGCCGGCGCCGGACTCCTCGCCAAATGCGTGCCGACTCGTCCTGATGCACGGTCGGCGGTCGGGAGACGAGCCAGGGGCACCCGGTATCGGCGGCCCGGCACGGCACCGCGTCTGCGGGCCTGTCTGGCGGGCGGCCTCGGATGACGGCGACGGGGGGATCACGCTTCCCGCCTCACGCTTCCCGCCTCCGTTCTGCCGCTGTCCACAGCCTGCCGGGGGAGCCAGATCTGGTCCGCCACGCGGTCCGGGGGCCAGGAGCGGACCGGGCTGTACGCCACGAACTGGCGCACCGCGTCGTGGAGCCGGTACAGGAGTCGGCCGTCGGCGGCCGGTCCGACCCAGTGCACCATCTGGCGGTCAATGAGGTCATCGAGGAGATCGGCGGCCGGTCCTCGCGACGGTGTCACATGAGTCACCATGGCGTCGACACCGAAATCGCCGTTCACCGTCCTCAGTCGCTGTAACGCGGCCCTGACCGGGGCGGGCAGTGAGCTGTAGCAGGCCGCCACACTGGCCTCCAGCGACAGATCGCCGATGTGCAGGAAGCGGAGTCGGTCCTGCTCGTTCGTCAGCCGGTCCGCCAGATCACGCAGCGACCGGTGCGGTCGCGCCGACAGCCACAGCCCGGCGATGTGAAGGGCCAGCGGCAGCCCTCCGCAGAACCGCAGCACACTCGACGCGGCCGATCGCTCCGCGTCCGTGCGTTCGGTTCCGAGCAGGTCCTCCAACACCTGGAGGGCGTCCTGATCGCTCAGGACGCCGATGTGCCGGCGGAACTGGTCGGAGAGCGCGGGGAGTTCGCGGCGCGCGGCCACCAGTACCGCACTGCGCGAGCCGTCCGTCAGCAGCGGCCGTATCTGAGCCTCGCTGTCGGCGTTGTCCAGGACGACGAGGACGCGCCTCCTGTTCAGCGCGTCCCGCAGCCGGGCGGCTGCTTCCTCCGGATGGTCCACCGCCGGTCCGGCACCGAGGGAGCGCAGTACGCGGGGGACGATCTCGTCCGGCGTCAGCGGTGTGGAGGACGCTCCTGGGTGGAGGTCCACGAAGACCTGTCCGTCCGGGAACCGGTCGCGCACGCCGTGCGCCGCCTCCAGGACCAGCGACGTCTTCCCCGCGCCGGGAGGCCCGACGACGACCGCGGGCCGCCCGGTGTCGCCGTGCTCCGTGGCGGAGAGGTACGCACGCAGTGAGTCAAGGTGCGTCGTCCGGCCGACGAGTCTGTGGCGGGGCGCCGCGGGGAGTTCGGCGGGTACGAGACCGGGTGGTGGCTGATGCCTCTCGGCGCCGGATCTGCGCATCAACCGCCCGATCTCGTCCGGGGGCAGCCCGAGGGCCTTGGCGATCAGTAGCAGTGACTGTTTGCGCGGGCGGGAGGTGTGGCCGGTCTCGAGGTTGCGGATGGCCCGCACACTCACTCCGGACCGTTCTGAGAGGTCCTCCTGGGTCAGGCAGGCCGCCTCGCGTGCGGTGACCAAGGCGTCCGCGAGCGTCGCGGGCAACGATGTCCGGGGCACGAAAGGCAGGTCTCTGCTTGCGGGGCGGTGGTCGGCGAGCGGCCGGGTATCCAGGGTCGGACTGCCACCCTCACGGTTGGCGGAGGTTCGTGGTCGGTCGGCTTCGGCCGGCGTCGGGTCGGCTTCGGTTCGGCTGGTGAGAACACCCTGTCGTGTCACGACTTTCCCAGGGTTGGCGGGGCGGGACTGGTCCTCAGGGGCTCGGTCGTGGGGGCCGGCCTGGGGGCTCAGCGTTCTGCATGCAGTCACGGCCGCCGCACCAGGGCGGGCCATGTCGGGGGCCGGTCGCGCGGTCAGGGGGCTGCAGCCTGCAGTTCGCCGTGAACGTGGGGGGGCGCGAGCAACGAGGTGGAACGGTCGGGACTGGACGGGGCCTCAGTCGGACGCCCGGTCCGCCATGGGCATCAAGGTCACTACGAACTTGTAGCGGGAGCCGCGGTATACGGAACGGACCCACTCCACCGGTCTGCCCTCGGTGTCGTGCGAGTGCCGGGACAGCAGCATCATCGGAAGGCCCACGTCCGTCGCGAGCAGCCTGGCCTCGTACGGGGTCGCGAGCGAGGTCTCGATGCCCTCCTCGGCCTCCGACAGGTGCACGCCGTACACCTCGCCGAGCGCCGTGTACAAGGATCTGTACCTGGCCAGCGACTTGCGCAGGTCGGGGAAGCGCCGTGCGGACAGGTGGGTCGTCTCGATGGCCATGGGCTCGTCTCCGGCCAGCCGCAGCCGCTCGATGCGCACCACCTGCTCACCGACATCGATGTCGAGCAGACGCGACAGCTCCTCGTCGGCCTCGATATGACGCATGTCCAGGATGCGCGAGGCGGGTTCGAGGCCCTGGGCCTGCATGTCCTCGGTGTGGGAGGTGAGTTGGAGGACGCGGTAGAGCTTCGGCCGTGCAATGAAGGTGCCTTTTCCCTGGATCCGGTCCAGCCGGCCTTCACCGACGAGCTCCTGCAGCGCCAGCCGGACTGTGGTGCGTGAGGTGGTGAGCCGGACGGCGAGTAATCGCTCGGCCGGCATGCGTGAACCCGGCGTCAGCGACTCCGCGATCGCGAGGACCTGTTGCTTCACGTGGTAGTACTTCGGCACCCGTGCGGCGCCACCGGACATGCCGGTGTCGTACTGAACGATGCTTATGTCAGTGGTCATGACCTGCCTTCCGGGCGCACTCGCAGGTGTCTCGTTATAGCCCCCAACTCGCCTTTGGTCTAGTCCAACTGGGGGCGGCGTGTCGCGGCGCGGAGGCGGTTCTGTGGCCTCCCGGGAGCGGCTGGGGCGGCCTTCTGGGCAATCCCGGCGTACTGAAAAGCCTAGACCAAGTCACGTGCGGGCCCACGGCCTTCGGCCCGTCCGGCGTGGCGGCAGGCAGCAGCCCATCGCAACGCGCAGCCTGCGAGCGGCACTTGTGGTGACCGCGAGACCGCCGGGGGCAGGGGTGCCGCACCGCCACGCCCAGAGCGGCCCCGGTCTGCGGAGCGGTCGGCAACAGGCAACTGGCAGGCAGTTCGCGGCAACTTCGCCGGGTTGCGATTGACACCGTGAATTGGTCCAGTCCACTTTGAAGGAACCTCAGTTCGATCAGTGACGGCCTGGAGTTCCCCTCGGCCACTGAGGACCCTTGGAGTGATCGCATGCCGACATCCGACCCCTACCTGTACCGCGCCCCGACACGGCGCCCCTACTTCAGCGCCGACGGCGAGACCTACCTCGCACGGACGCAGCTCAGAGAGATCGAGAAGTCGCAGCCGCCGCGCGTGCTGTCGGAACAGGACCTCGCCTTCTGGCAGACGTACGGATACGTCGTGGTGCGCAACGCCGTCTCGCCGGGCGAGGCAAAGAGCCTGTACGAGTTCGCCTGGGAGTTCCAGGGGCTGGACCCCGACCGCCCCGAAACCTGGTACCAGAAGCGGGAGTTCCGCTCGGATCTCGACCGCGACCTGCATGTCTACGGCTTCGTCGAGGCGTACCACCACCAGCTGATGTGGGACACGCGCCAGGCGCAGCGGGTCTACGACGCCTTCGCCGACGTCTGGGACTGCGACGAGCTGTGGGTCACCCTCGACCGGTTGAACCTCAACCCGCCCAACCGCGGCAGCCGTTCTCGTTCCCTCATCGCGCCGACCGACGAGGGGTTCGACATCGAACTGCACTGGGACGTCGACACCACGCTGGGCGTGCTGCCGCAGCGGGTGCAGGGGATCCTGGCCCTCAACGACACCCAGCCCGAACTCGGCGGGTTCCAGTGCGCACCCGAGCTGTTCCGGCAGTTCGAGGAGTGGCGGGTCGCGCAGCCGGCCGGCCGGGACCCGATCAGGCCCGCGATCGACCGTGCCGAGTTCCCCGTCGTACGGCCCGACCTGCAGGCCGGTGACTTGCTGATCTTCAACGGACTCCTGGCCCACGGAGTCGCGCCCAACACCTCCGACCACGGCGTCCGCGCCGTGCAGTACCTGTCGATGATGCCGGCGCTGGAGGAGCACGAGGAACTGCGACGCTCCCGCGTCGAGTCGTGGCGCACACTCAGCACGCCCGACTGGAACGGCACGCTGCTCGGGGACGCCGACCGGCACGAGTCGCTCCGGTACGGCACCGCCACGCTCGACGACCTCGGCAGGAAACTCCTGGGACTCGACTCCTGGAGCGAACGAGAGAGCACCAAGTGAACCGACAGACCAGCACCGACCGGATCTGCCTGGCCCTGCCCACCAACAGGGCGTGCGCGGACGCCATCGTGGGCATCGGCGAGGAGGCCGCGTACGCGGCCCGCACCTTCGGCACCGAGGTGCACCTGCTCATCCTCGACTCCTGCGACGAGAGCACGCGGGCCGAGCACGCCCGCGTAGTGGCCGGCCTGCCCGCCACCCCGAACGTGATCGTCCACCACCTCGACGAGGCACGTCAGCGGGATTTCCTGCGCCGCACGATCCAGCGCTCCGACGTCGCCGTGCCCAAGCGGCTGCTCGGCCTCATGATCCCGGCCGCACTCTCCTACGGCGCTTGCACCAACCGCGCCTTCCTGATCGCCAGCGCCCTCGGCTGCCGGTCCGTGCACCGCAGGGACTCCGACTGCACCTACCAAGTGCTGGACGGCGAACAGGTCTTCCCCATCCACCACGAGCTGTCCTCGCTCGGCAAGCCCGCCTCCGAGGCGTCGGCCGCCGTGACCGAGACCGCGCTCGCCGCCGATCACGGCCACCGTCCGGTGTCCATGGTCGGGGCCTCGTTCATCGGCGAACGGTCCGTGGACATCGCCGAGATCGAGCAGCTCGACCCGGGCGTCTACCACGACGTCGTCAGCCTGTGGGCACCCGCCGACTGGTCGGACGAGCAGAAGGAACAGCTGGTCGAGGAGTCCTTCAAAGGCGCCGGAACCACGCCCTTCACCGAAGATCACTCCACCCTGACGCTGGTCGACCCCATGCGGGTGGACATGAGCAACATCGGCTTCGACCACGAGGTCTACGAGCGGGTGCCGCTGCCCCCGGCGACCGACACCATCGGCAGCGACTACTTCCTGATCCACCTCGTCCACGACGCCGCGCTTCCCGGCGTGCTGCACAACCGCCACATCGAGAACTTCTACACGCCCTTCCGGCGCACCGACGCCGGCTTCCGGGCCTACCAGATGCGGTTCGTGAAGTTCCTGCTCTCCATGCTCTACTTCAACGACGTCTACGAGCGGATGGACGCGGCCGGAGCCGCGCTGCTGGACGAACGGGAGCACGTCCGCGGCGACGTCATCGCCGGCTTCCTGCGCGACAGCGCGGCTCTGGACCGGACGGAGAACATCTGGCGTCTGGACCGGGTCAGCACCTCGTACCGCAAACTGGGCGGGCGCTACGCCAAGTTCGCCGACCGAATGGACGCGCGCCGGGATCAGCTGCTGGACGAGGCGCGGCGGGACACGGAGGACTTCGCGCTGCTGATCGACGCCTGGCCCGCGCTGGTGCGCGCCGCCCGGGAAACCGGCCTCGGAAGTGCGGACGCGTGAGCGTGGACCTGGACGCGCGACTGGCCTCCGCCCTGGCTGCCGCGTCGTCGGACTGCGTCGTCTTCGATCTCACCGGGGTCGGGAACCAGTACGACCACCTGGTGCGCGAACTGCCCGGCGTCATCGTCCGGTTCGCGATGAAGGCGTGCCCGATCGACGAGGTGCTGACCTGCCTCGCCGATCGGGGCGCCGGCTTCGACGCGGCGAGCCCCGCGGAGATCGAGCAGGCGCTGCGGCTGGGCGTACCCGCGGACCGCGTCCACTACGGCAACACCGTGAAGTCCGACGCGAGCATCGCCGAGGCCCACCGGCTCGGCGTGCGGACCTTCGCCACGGACAGCGTGCAGGACGTGGCGGCCGTCGCAGCGCACGCCCCCGGCGCCCGCGTGTACTGCCGCCTCGCCACCAGCGGGGAAGGCGCCCTGTGGGGACTGAGCCGCAAGTTCGGCTGCTCGCAGGACGACGCCGTACGCGTACTGACGGCGGCCCGGGCCGCCGGACTGACCCCTGCCGGGCTCTCGGTGCACGTCGGCTCGCAGCAGATGACGTACGAGGCGTGGCGCCAGGCAGTGGACCAACTGGCCGACACCATGGTGGCCTTGCGCGAGCAGGGAATCGTGCTCGACCACGTCAACCTGGGTGGCGGGCTGCCCGCGCTCGGCTACCTCGACCGGCACGGCCGCAGACTGGAACCGCCGCTGGACAAGATGTTCGCCGTCCTGCGCGAGGGCATGCACGAACTGCGGCACCTCAGCGCGGCGCCCCTCGACTTCGTCATGGAGCCCGGCCGCCATCTGGTCGCAGATCACGGCGCGATCCGTGCGCACGTCTACCGGCTGACCGAGCGGCGGCAGCCCGACGGTGAGCTCGTGCACTGGCTGTACCTGAGCTGCGGAAAGTTCAACGGCCTCTACGAGATGGACGAGCTCTGTCACCGGTTCGTCTTCCCCGGCCACCTCGACGGCGAGTACGTCGCCGCCGTCGTGGCCGGTCCCACGTGCGACAGCGACGACGCCTACGGGACCGCGCACCGGCTCGTGCCCAAGGCACTGGCGTCCGGGGACCCGGTCTGGGTCCTGTCCGCCGGCGCCTACGCCACCAGCTACATGACACAAGGCTTCAACGGCTTCGGCCCGCTTCCGCACACGGCGACACACGGCGGGATCGGGCGCGCGGGGGCGGCGGCGTGAGCGGGGGAGCGGCGGGCCTCGACGCCCGCATCCGCCCCGTGCGCGACAGTGACTGGCCAGGCATAGCCGCCCTGGAGACAGCGGCCTACGCGGGCAGCTCCCTGACCGAGGGCCGGGCCGCGCTGGAGTCGAAAGGACGCGCCTCGCCGGACACCTGCTTCGTGCTCGACATCGACGGGCACGTCGCGGGATACCTGCTCTCGCTGCCGTACCCGATGTTCCGGTACCCGGCGCTGGCCCGGTCCGACGACCCCCTGCACGACTCGCGCAACCTCCACCTGCACGACATCGTCGTCGCGCAGGAGCAGCGGGGCAGGGGCTGGGGCGGCGGCCTGCTCGCCAGGCTGACGGCCGCCGCGCGACCGCGGTTCGAGCACATCTCGCTCGTCGCCGTCGACGGCTTGGCCTCCTTCTGGGCCGCGCACGGCTACCGGGCACACTCGCGGGTCCGGCTCCCGGAGAGCTACGGCGACAACGCCGTGTACATGTCCATCGCGGTGCCCGGCAGCGGTACCAGCCCTTCGAAGGAGGTGACCCGGTTCCCGTGCCCCGTGTCCTAGACGACTTCAGACGTACGCAGTTGGCGATCGCGGCGCTGTTCTGTTTCCTCGGGTTCCAGTACGCCACCTGGATCTCCCGGATTCCCGCCCTCAAGACGCGCCTCGACCTGAGCGCCGGGGAGGTGGGTCTGCTGCTCATGGTCACCGGGGCGGGCGCGGCGGCTTCCTTCCCGCTCGTCTCGTTCCTGATGAAGCGCCTCGGTGCGCGCCGCCTCGCCCTGCTGTCCGGGCTGGGCCTGGTGGCGATCCTCCTGGCGCTGTCCGCTGCCCCCAACTACCCCGTGGCGCTGGTGATCCTCTGCGCGGACGGCGTGGCGGTCGGCTGCCTGAACGTGGCGATGAACGCTCAGGGCGCAGCCCTGGAGGCAGCCCACGGACGTACGGCGATGACGCAGCTGCACGCCACCTTCAGCGCCGGTTCGTTCCTCGCCGCCCTGGTGTCGTCCGGCGTGACCGCGCTGACCTCCGGCATCGTCACCCACTTCGCCGCCGCGTCAGCCGTACTCCTGGTGCTCCTCGCCTGCGCGCGCCCACGCCTGCTCCCCGACGACGCCCCCGCGAAGGAGCCGGCCGAGCAGGAGGGCAAGAACCGCCGCAGGATGGCCAGGCCGACCCGGGTGATGCTCTGGCTCGGCTGCACCATGGTGTTCGCCGAGGTGGTCGAAGGCTCCATGAACGACTGGTCCGCGCTCTACCTGAAGGACATCGCCGGTGCATCGGCTCAGGTCGCGCCGCTGGGCATCGCGGTCATCTCGGTCGTGATGGTCCTCGCGCGCCTCTTCGGTGACAGCTGGCGCAGCCGCTGGGGCGACGCCATTGTCGTCCGCGTCGGCAGCGCCGTGGCCGGAGTCGGACTGGCCCTCGCACTGTTGGTCGGAGGCGTCGTGCCCGCTCTCCTCGGCTTCGCGTGCGTGGGACTGGGCGTCGCCGCCGTGACGCCGTGCCTCTACGTCGCCGCCGCGGCCGAAGGCCCGGACGCCCTCTCCCTGGTTGCCGCCACGGGCACCACCGGCCTCCTCGTCGGTCCCGCGCTGATCGGCTTCGTCGCCGAAGCCGGCGACCTGACCTGGGGGATGGCCGTCGTGGCAGCCTCGGCCGTCATCGTCTCCCTGTGCTCGACCCGCCTCCAGTGGGCCCCCGCGAAGGCCTCGTCCGAGGGAATCATGGAGACGGAGGTGGTCGAGAAGGGGGCCACGTGACCGTCTTGTCGGGGGCGGAAGGTCTGGGCTGCCGCCCCCGACATGCCCCGTCCCGGCGACACCGTCACCCTCGTCAGGGGCCGGCCTGGTGCAGTTCGTCCCCGCCTCACCGTGGAACACATCCGAGCCAGGAAGGAACCCGCAGGTGCAGAACCTGGCGACGCTCACGGTGGCCAGAACCAGAGAGCCGGGACACGCCAGGCCGAGAGCCCACCGAGGTCACTGCCGAGAAACACATGATGGCCGTCGTCTGCAGATGCCGTGGCCGGCGCACGGACCGAGCCTGCGGCACACAGCACGGTGGACCTGCCACCGCGTTCCCAGACCCCCGCACGTGATCGGAGTCGCCCCCGGTGACGGATCGTCCGTTGCCGAGGGCGACGGCGTCACCGGACGCCGTGATGACGTGATGAGCGGAAACCGGCAGCAGGCGATCGACGGGTTCGACGAGCCGTCCGACGATCGCAGGGTCCCAGACCGCCAGCCCGAGCCGTCCGCCCGCGGTGACAACGTGTCCGCGCCTTAGTTCCACTGCGTCTCGTGCGGCCACCACGCGCACGCCGACACACTGGGAGCCACCAACGTTCTACGGGCCGGGCTGGTCCGTCGCGACGCCAACCCGGCGTAACGAGAAGCCCCCGGCTTCAGCCGGGGGAGGAGTCACGTCACGGTCTGCCCAGGAGGCTGGTCAGACCCGGTCCAGGGGTCGGTGCGGACCGCTGGGAAGTTCCTTCTCGATCGTGTCGCCAGGGCGCACCACGCCACCTGCCCGCACGATGCTCATGATTCCGGCTTTGCGTACGACGTTCCCCGCCTCGTCGCGGCCGACGACCCGCTTCAACAGCCCGTCCTGGAAGTTGTCGATCTGCAGGCACGGATTGCGGAGGCCAGTGACTTCCAGGACCGCGGAGTCGCCGATGCGCAGCAATGTGCCGACCGGCAGACCGAGCAGATCGATACCCCGCGTGGTGATGTTCTCGCCCAGCTCGCCGGGCGCCACGTTGAACCCTCCTTCACCGACCTCGGCGAAGAGCTCCTCATGAATGAGGTGGACCTGTCGCAGATTCGGCTGGGTGGGATCCTGCGCGACGCGTGAGCGGTGCTTGACCGTCACCCCGGCGTGCACGTCCCCCTCCACACCGAGCCCAGCGAGCAATCTGACGCTGTCCCGGTTCGGTTTGGTGAACGAGTACTCCCCGTTGCTGCTGACCGCCGTCACTGTCCCGTTCATACCTAGGAACCCCATCTTCGGTAACCGTGATCAGCCACGACCCTAGCCCTGGCCTCTCCAGGCAGAGCATCCAGGATCAATCGCGGTGGGGTCGTCAGCAGGGCTGGAGACCGGCCGATCAGCTCTCGCCTTCAATGCGGGGGCGCAGGGTCACGCGATAGTTCTCCCCGCCGTAGAGGGACTCGTAGCGGATCTCCAGCTGCAGGCGCCGAGTTATCAGATCCAGGAACTCGGCATGGGCGTCCGGCTCGTACGGGTCCACGCTCAGCAGGAAGTCCTCGTGGCCCGTGGCGATGGTCTGCGCCTCGGTGAACGTCACGGCATACGGCCGTACGACGAGGCCGGCACGTGCCCGGTCCGCGCTGGCCTTGGTCCACGCGCCGATCACGTGGCCGTCGACCGTCAGGGTGCTGCTGACGACGACGGCCGGGCCGAGACCGGAGTTGATGAGCTTGATCCCCGCTTTGTGCCCCTTGGACATCCCCCGCTGCAGGTGGAGTATGGGCCGCACCGAGTGGCGGTTGTGCTGCCGGGTCGCGCGTGCCTCGTAGACCGAGACGGTGAGCGAGGCCACAGCGATCACAACGGCACACGCCGCGACGACCGTCTCCGCGTCCATCTCGTGACTGCCCCCTTCTCCGCCCCACCCGCTTGGAATGCCCGAGCGGGGAAGAATCCATGCACGCTGGCGCCGGCGAACAGACGGTCCAGCCCGAAATATCGAATGCCGTACCCGTGGCAGGCGGCTGGGGCCTGCATCGGTTGTGATCAAGATGTGAGTGCTGTCCTCGGGACCAATCACCATCAGGGCCACGGCTGGCTTCAGCCGTCGTCAGCCGGATCGCGACCGGTACATCTGCGGCCGGGGGGATGGGCCCCCGTTATGGCTCGGCCAGGCGAGCCGTCTGCAGGCGTACGTGGGGAACAGCCGTCGGCCCGGAAGGTACACGTCTCCTGTGTACCCACCGGCCCACCGCCCACCGGCTTCGCTGCGAAGGTCAACGGCCCAAAGACGCCGCCGAGTTGAGGATCTGTGGCCCGGGAGGAGACGGACCCCCGTCTCCGTCACGGCTTGATGCCGACTCCAGTCCACAGGCTGACCTGGGCGTCCGTCACGGGCTCCGTCCCAGCGGTCCCCTGGGGCGCGGCGTCGGGGCGCCAGCGGTGCCCGACGATGACGCCGGGCTCCAGCAGGTCGAGCCCGTCGAAGAAGCGGGCCACATCCTTCTGGGAACGGAACTGCACCGGCGTACCGGCTCCGTTGTAAATGTCGGTGACCTTCTGCCAGGTCTCCGGATCGAAGTCCGGTGTGCAGTGGCTCAGCGCCAGCGCGCTGCCCGAGGGGAGGACATCGAGCAGGTTGCCGACGATGCCGTACGGGTCCTGCGCGTCCGTGACGAAGTGCATCAAGGCGTTCATGGACAGCGCAACGGGCTTGGTCAGGTCCAGGACATCGGCCAGCTCGGGAGCGTTGACGAGAGTCTGAGGGTCGTTGACGTCCGCTTCGATGTAGGTGGTGCGCCCCTGGGGCGTGCTGCGCATGAGGCGCTCGGCGTACTTGAGGACGAGGGGATCGTTGTCTGCGTAGACCACGCGGGCGTCGGGGACCACGGTCTGCGCGACCTGGTGCAGGTTCGGCTCGGTGGGAATGCCGGTGCCGATGTCGAGCCACTGCCGGATGCCGTGCTCGGTGGCGAGGACCCTGGTGGCCCGGTGCATGAAGGCCCGGTTCTCGCGGGCACACACGAAGATGCCGGGATAGGCGGCGGCCACGGTCTCGGCCGCCTTCCTGTCGACCTCGAAGTGGTCCTTGCCGCCGAGGTAGTAGTCGTACATGCGAGCGGAGTGCGGCCTGCTGGTGTCGATGTCCCGCGCGGCGTGGGGGCTGCTCATTTTCTTCCCTTCAGTGGTGTCTCTGTCCTGCCGGGCGGGTCGTGGCCAGGTTCGGCCGGCGTCCTTCCCACTCGGGTCCTGGCTCAGCAGGCCGTCAGATGATCGGCCATCCCCTTCTTGACGCCGGCGACGAACGCGGCGATCTCCTGCGGGGTGTAGATCAGCGCGGGGCCGTTGGGATCGGTCGACTGCCGCAATGCGATACGCCCGTCGGCGAGCTGCTTCGTCTGTACGCACTGGCCCCCGTTGGGACCGCTCCACGGGCTCTCCCAGCCCTGGTCACCGAGGTCCGAGGCGGGCATGCCGTTGTAGAAGTAGAAAGGGTCGTCAGCGACGGTCATGAATACTCCTTACGCATGCGATTCAACAGGCCCCTGCTGTCCGCCGACGAGGTGAGCAGCGACATCCGGTTGTGCGCCTCGAGGTGGGCGACGACATCGGAGCGCTGGTCCAGGTACATGGAGGCGGACAGGATCTCGGAGTAGACGACGTCGGGCAGCTCCGGCTCCTCGAAACGGAAGTACGTGAACGGCGCGCACGCCCCTACATGGGCGCCCGCGGTGAACGGCAAGATGTCCACGCTCACATGGCTCAGCTCCGAGGCCTCCAGGAGCCGATCGATCTGCTCACGCATCACCTCGGCGCCGCCCACCATCCGGTGCAGCACCGCTTCCTCCATCACCACCCACAACGTGGGGGCGTCGGGCTTGTCCAGCAGAGCCTGGCGACGCAGACGCAGATCCACTCTGCGCTCCAGCTCCTCCGGACTGTCGTTGGGGAAGCCGCCTCGCAGGACCGCGCGGGCGTACCCGTGGGTCTGGAGTAACCCTGTGACGTAGTGAGGCTCGTAGGTGCGCAGTGTCCTGGCGCCGGTCTCCAGGCTGACGTAGGCGCTGAACCAGGAAGGCACCACATCGCGGTACGCGTGCCACCAGCCCGGTTCGTTCGCCTGCTCGGCGAGGTCGATGAACTCGTCGATCTCCTGCTGCTCGGCTCCGTAGGTCTGGAGCAGCTTCTCGACGTAGAGGGGTTTGAGGCCGACCTCTGCCTTCTCCAAACGGCGGATGGTCAAGGGCGTCACGCGCAGCGCCTTCGCCGCGTGGTCCAGCGACATGCCCGCGTCCTCACGCATGTCGAGCAGCCGTCGGCCGAGGATCATGCGCAGCACGGTGGGTGCACTGGCGCCCGTGCTCGAACGGACCTCACTCACACCCGAACCTCCTGAGGATCTGTCACCAGTAGCAGTCTGACAGCTACTTGGTGATGCCACCAGACCGATACCGTCTTGCTGAAATTATCAGTGAGTAGCTTGCAGCATGAACTCCACTGAGAGCATAGTGAGTTGAGTGAACGACCCTGGCGAACGTCCACACGTCTGGGCCAACCAGCCCTATATGTGCGCGAGTTGGCATGCAATGGGCGTTCGAGTCTCGGGGCGCGGTCCGGAACACCCCTTTCCGGCCCGCCCGTTGCTCACCTTCCCGTCATCTGACTGCGCACGCTCACCGATGGAAGGCGAACCACCGTGTCCCCCCACACGATGCACCCCCCTCAGCTCGTGGACGTCCCCGACCCGGAGCGCACCCGCTGGCTCGAACTCCCGGCCCATCGCTCCAGCGTGAGGATCGCCCGAGGCTTCGCGGGCAAGGGCATGGCCGCCTGGCGACTGCCCGTCGACCTGGCAGCTGACGCCGTGCTGTTGGTGTCCGAGCTGGTCACCAACGCCGTACGCCACACGCACAGCGCACGGATCCTGTGCGGCATAGGACTCGTCGCCAACACCTGTCTGCGGCTGGAAGTCCACGACCATGGCCACGTCACCAGGAGCATGCCCCCGTGCGAGCCGGGCCCCGAGGACGAAAGCGGCCGCGGACTCTTACTCGTGCAGGCGATCGCCGGCAGCTGGGGTGTCGACCGTTCCAGGCTCACGGGTGGCAACGTTGTCTGGGTGACCATGACAACGTCGTCCTGACGGCAGGCAGCGGAAGGTCCCTGACGGGTAACCAGCGGGCGGCCGTCCCGGGATCAGGTACAGATCGGCGAAGTACTCGACGTTGTTCCTCAAGATCGCACCGGCATGATGCGCGGGCGGATCTGCTCGGTCGCTGGGGAGGAGACCGGGACGGCCTCCCGGCCGCACAGCGTGTCGGGCGAGGGCTCTGAGCCGCTGCTGAAGTGGTGGGTGATCGAGGACTCGGCTGGGCAACAAGGGCGCGCGATCGTGCCACGGCGCCTCAACTGATCACTGAATCGGCCGCCCCGCGCGTGACGTCACACGCGGGGCGGCCGACCCGGATCAGCAAGTGGTGTTCAGACCGGCCCAGTTGGCGCGGTCGTTGTAGCCGCCGTCGCCGGCGTCGCCGACGACCAGGTCGAGCACCCGGACGCCGGTCAGGTCGATGTCGGCCTGGCGGACGTCGTCGCGGCCCAGTACGCCGCTGTCGAACAGCACCCGGCCGTCACCGATGACCTGGAAGGTCGACGTGCCGCCCTCCGGGCCGACGTCGCGCACCGCGTCGTCGATTCCGACGGTCGTGGTCAGCCGGGTGCACTGGCCGCCGAGGTAGTAGCGGACCGTGGAGGGCGAGGCGACCCCGATACCGGTCGGGTACACCTGGCTGAGCATGCTGATCGGCGTCCAGCCGCCGACACTCCGGTCGACCGTCGGGCTCATCCACCCGCTGGTGGCGCTGATCCAGTCGTGGTGCGACAGGACGACGTCGCCGTCCGGCGGCGCCGGTGCCACGACTAGCGGCGCGGACGTCTCCTGCCGCAGCCTTCCCTTGCCGGTCACGTCGTAGGAGGTGGTGGCGGTCAGCGTGGCACTGCCCGGCGCGGCGGTGGCGGGCAGGGTCAGCGTGAAGGCCTGGGTCAGGGAGCGGTTGGACGTCAGCACCTTCGGCGCTCTGCCGAGCGGACGGGCGGTCCATCCGGCGGGCACCGCCAGCTCGACCCGCGGCGTGAAGACCGGCCGCGCCCCGTCGTTGCGGACGGTGACCTCGACCCGGGCCTCGTCGCCGCCGGCCACCACCGGGGCGACCCCGGCAGGCACCGCATGGCCGCCGACCTTCGTCACCTGCGGAATGCCGGCGACGACGTGAGGAACACCAGGCTTGCCCGTGGCCCGGCTGATCCGGAACAGGGCTGCGCCGTGAGCGGGGACGGCGGCACTGATGGTGCCGGAACTCTCGGTGACCCGGTCGGTCCAGGCGTTCTTCAGGGTGAACCGATCCCCGGACAGCCCGACCGACGACGCCTTCGTGGTCAGGGTCGCCGGGCTGTCGCCGCGGTTCAGCAGCACCACGGCACGGTCACCGCCTGCCAGACGCTTCACCCAGGTCTCCGTCGTACCGGCAGGGCCGACGCGGACGGCCTGGACGCCGGCGGCGTCCTGATTGATGGCGAGGACATCGCGGTCCTCGAGGATGCCGAGCGAGGTCTTGCTGAGCTTACGGACATCGCTGCCGATCACCAGCGGCGCTGCCGCCACCGACCAGAGCGTCATCTGCGTACGGAACTCCTCGTCATTCATGCCGAGTTCGGGTCCGAGGTAGTCCGGGTCGTTGAAGTGACCCGGCCCGGCGACCTCCGGGTGCCGCGCGTTCGCGTCGTAGTTCCGCAGCACGTCCTTGAACTTGATCTCGCCGACGAAACCGACATCCGTGTACGTCCGCCAGGACTGCGCGATCGCAGGCGCGTAGGACCAGGAGTACGTCGACTGCTGCTCCTCCGGGTAGTTGCCCCAGTCCGGGGAGGTCACCGGGTTGCAGAGGTTGAAGATCATGGGGCGCCCGCCGGCGTTGTTCCGCAACGCCTGCGCGAACTCGGTGAAGACGGTCTTCGGGTCGAGGTCCGCGGCGATCCCGCAGAGGTAGTCCACCTTGACCGCGTCGAACTCCCAGGCCGCGAACTGGTTCGCGTCGCGCTGGTAGTAACCGTGGCTGCCCAGTCCGCACTTGCCCGGAATGTACGGGCCGGCGTCGGTATAGATGCCCGCCTTGAGACCTTTGGAGTGGATGTAGTCGACCAGCGGCTTCAGCCCGTTCGGGAACTGGGCGGGGTTGGGCACCAGGTCGCCGGCCGAGCTGCGCGGGGTCGGCGCCGCCCAGTTGCCGTCGATCCAGACGTACCGGTAACCGGCGTCGCGCAGACCGCTGCTGACCAGGAAGTCCGCTATCGACTTGACCTCCGCCTCGGTCGGATCGCCACCCAGTGCGTAGTAGGTGTTCCAGCCCATGTACGGCGTCGGGCTCAGCACTTGCTGAGGCGCCGACGTGGATGCGGCCACGCTGCCGGCCGGAGGGACGGCGCGGGCGGGTGTCTGTACGACCAGCAAGCCGGCCAGTAGAGCCAGGAGGACGGTGAGTCTTCGTTTCACATCGGATCCTTCGCTGTCCGATCAGGCGTGGCGAACCGTCCCGGTCGTCAGTCTGAGGCACCGCTGCCCAGCGGAAGGTACGGCGTTCGCCCTTGGGACCGGTCAACGCCCGCTCGCCTACGGGGTGGTTGCCAGGATCTTGCAGTGGTCACCGACGCTCGTCAATAATAATTACTAAATTAAGAGTTAGTGGCGATCCCTCGCGCTGGGTACCCCGACTGCCGTGTGCGAGAAGGCGTGTGGCTCTGAGGGATGCATGAGGGCCGTTCTTCGCGGAAGGGTCCGCGACACCACCGGCCCCGTTCCCGCTGCGGCAGCGCATCATCACTGCATCCGTCGGCGTCAACTGGGCGCCGGCGCGGCAATGCGGAAGCGGCATGCGGCCGAAGTGCGGCCGGCTGTGAGCTGAGAGGCTGCGAGGGCGGCTTGTCGGCACCGCTCCAGCGAACCGGCGACCAGCGTGGCCGTGCGCCACGAAGGAGGTCAGGCGTGACGATTCAGCAGATGGCACCTTCCTCATCGTTATCGTCAGTCCCGGGCCGAAGGACGCGCCGGCGAACACGTCGTTGCCCGCGTGCGGACCCCCAGTGCCGAGCAGCTCAGCTGACGGCTGTTGAACGGGCCGTGCACCCACCGCACAGGCGAGCTCGGCACCTGCCCTCCGCGCGTGTCGGCACGGCCTGGAGGATGCCTTTGGATCAGGGATTGATGGGCTTGCGCCGCACATCGGACCTGTAACGTCGACACGTATGACAGCAGAGTCACCGGCGCAGACCGTGCAACGCTTGTTCCCGCTGCTGGCCGAGGGGAAGAGTGCGGAGGCGGCGGCGCTGTTCGCCGACTCGGTGTCGTTCTCCATCCCGCACCCGCCGGGCATTCCGTGGGTACCGGAGGTCGACTCGGCAGAGGGCATGCGGACCTTTTTCGACCTTCTTCAAACCCATGTGCAAGCCAAGGAGCTCGACCTCGGCCAGGTCATCGCCGAGGGTGACGACGTCGTTCTCATCGGGCGCATGGTGTCCGAGGTCAAGAAGACGGGCCGCTGCATCGACACCGCGTTCGCCCTGCACACCACGGTCCGGGGCGGGCGGATCACTCGCTACCACCTCTACGAGGACAGCTACGCCGTTGCCAGGGCCTACTTCGGCGACTGACCGTCCGGCGGGCTCGCTTCCGACGGGACCAGGCTTTTCATCACCTTTAGTGGTCACCCAGCCGATCCAGTACAGGGCCGCGCGGACTGCGGCGGGGCGATACCGTCGTGGTGCCTTGCTCGGCGACAGGATGACAAGGCTCGGGCGGCCCCCGTACAACCGCGCCCTGGTTCGGGGCGCCTGCCGACGTCCATCCCGTCGACATGCTGAGTGCGGTTGATCTCGTTGGCGTGCGGGGGCTTCAGCCGATCTGGATGTCGAGTTGTCCAGCGATGGTGGTGAGGGCTGTTCCCAGTGGGAGGGCGACGCGGGTGACGGCGTGGCGATCGCCCCGCGTCGGGTCCCGGTTGATGATCAGTACCGGTTTGCCGGTCTGGACCGCCTGGCGGACGAACCGGAGCCCGGACATCACCGTCAGTGAGGACCCCAGGACCAGCACCGAGGTCGCCTCACGGACCAGCGTGCGGCAGTGTTCGACCCGTTGCGGGGAGACGTTCTCGCCGAAGAACACCACGTCCGGTTTGAGGATGCCCGCGCAGAGCCTGCAGGGCATGACACGGAAGTCTCCGACCTGTTCGTCCGTGAGGTCTGCGTCGCCGTCCGGGTTGATCGCTGCGGCCACCGGATCGAAGCCCGCGTTGGCCTCCGTCAGGCGTTCTGCCAGTTCACGGCGCGGGCTGAAGGAGCCGCAGGAGAGGCAGACGACCCGCTCCAGGCTTCCGTGGAGCTCCACGACATTCTTGCTGCCCGCGGCCTGGTGCAGGCCGTCGACATTCTGAGTGATCACAGCAGTGAGCAGACCGTGCCGCCCGAACGCGGCCACCGCCTGGTGCCCGGCATTGGGGCGGGCGCGGCCGAAGGTGCGCCAGCCGAGGTGGCTGCGTGCCCAGTATCGACGTCGGGCCTGCTCGCCGGCGGTGAACTCCTGGTATGTCATCGGTGTGTGCCGACTCAGGCTCCCGCCCTCGCCTCGGTAATCGGGGATACCCGACTCCGTGGAGATGCCCGCCCCGCTGAGTATCAGCACGCCGCCGGTGCCCAGTGCATCCGTGACCGGCTTCAGATCGGTGGTGGCCGACGGCCAGTCCTGAGTCGGGGTCCAGGCGAGAGTGGGGCGCATGCGCATGGCGCCAGGGTACGCAGCGGGTTGCCGTCACGTTCTTTCGCAGCGACGGCCTGGGTCCGTCCCTGACTGCGCAGACGCATCCGTGTGCTCGCCGGGCGACCGGCGCCGCAGCGATGATCAGCCGAGCCATGCCTGGCTGCCTGTGGTGGTGGCGGTCATCAGCCGAGTCCAAGATGAATCGATGGTGACCAGAAAATCGCATTTTAGACCGTCTTAATGTTGTAATTCTGACAGGAGTGCAGCCAGGACCATTGAATCCGGCGTCCGAGCTGGCCGGAAGATCCGCAGCGAGTGGCCGTCGGCAGCCTTGGGGGAGCGCAGGCGGATCACACAGGCGCCAGGAGGAAGGTTGCTCAATGACCCGGCCCGATGACCCGCGCACCGCGGCGGCCCGGATGTTCGCCGAGGCCGGTGTGTTCGGCGAGCTTCTGGCCGGAATCGAGTGGGCGGCGACACCGCTCGGGCCTCCAGAGTCCTGGCCGGGGCCCCTGGTGGACACCCTGCGCCTCATGCTCACCTCTGAGCACGGGATGGCCCTGTACTGGGGCACCGAATTCGCCACGTTGTACAACCAGGGCTCCTCGCCCATCGTCGGTGCCAAACACCCCTGGGCACTCGGCAGGCCCTACAAGGACGTGTTCCCCGAAGTCTGGGACCACCCCGTGAGCTCCCACTTCCACTATGTGATCGACACCCGCAGGTCCCTGCTGATCCCCGATGAGCCGCTCATCATGGAGCGCCACGGGTTTCCGGAACAGTGCTACTTCGACTCCTCCTTCCAGCCCGTGCTCCTGGACGACGGCACCGCCGGCGGCGTGTTCCAGATCATCACCGAGACCACCGGCCGGGTACTGGGCGAGCGCCGACTGCGCCTGCTGAGCGAGACCGGCGCCCGCACCGCCGGGCTGCTCACCCCGGACGAGGTGGCCCGCGTCGTCGCGGAGGTGCTGGACTCGTATCCCGAGGAGGTCCCGTTCATGGGCCTGTACCTGGCCTCCGAGTCGGGGAAGCTGCGGCCGGCGGCCTCCGCCGGGCTCCAGCCGGCGCCTGAGCAGGTCTCGCGGAGCGCGGGGGACGCGTCACAGATCCCGGCCCGGCTGGCGCAGGTGGCCGCCGACGGTGCCCCTGCCACACTGCCTGCCGCCGCGCTCACCGGCGGCAACACGGCCGGGCAGCACACCGCGGCCTCCTGGCTCCCCGTCGAGGAGGCACTGGCTCTGCCGCTGGACTGTGCGGGGCAGATGGGCGGCGTCCTGGTGGTGGGCGTCAACCCCTGCTTCCCGCCGTCCGGGGCCTACCGGGACTTCCTGGAGGTGCTCGCCGCCGCCGTGGCAGGGGCGCTGACGGCCGCGCTCGCCCACGACGAGCAGCGTCGCCGGGCGGAGGCACTGGCCGAGCTGGACCGGGCCAAGACCACCTTCTTCGCCAACGTCAGCCATGAACTGCGCACCCCGCTCACCCTGCTCCTGGGCCCGCTCCAGCAAGCCCTGGCCGACGAGGCCCGGCCCGAGCGGCGCGAGCAACTGGAGCTCGCCGAGCGCGGTGCTCTGCGCCTGCTGAAGCAGGTCAACACCCTCCTGGACGTTGCCAGGGCCGGCGCCGGGCAGATACGCCCGACTCTCGAGCCGGTCGAACTCGCCGGTGCCACGGCCGAGCTGGCCGGGGTGTTCCGTTCCGCCTTCGAGGCGGCCGGACTGACGCTGGAGGTGGACTGCCCACCGTTGGCCAAACCGGTGCCCCTGGACCGGGAGATGTGGGAGAAGATCGTCCTCAACCTGCTGAGCAACGCCCTGAAATTCACCTTCACCGGCGGCGCCCGGGTCCAGGTGGCTTCGGCCGGCGACCGGGCCAGGCTTACCGTGACCGACACCGGTACCGGCATCCCCGCGAACGAGCTGCCGCGCCTGTTCGAGCGCTTCTACCGAGTCCGCGGCGCCCGCTCCCGCTCCCACGAGGGCAGTGGCCTCGGGCTGGTGCTGGTGAAGGATCTGGTGGAAGCACACGACGGCACCGTCGGCGTGGACAGCCTTCTCGGGCAGGGCACCACCGTCACCGTGGACCTCCCGTTCGCCGACACCCACCGAACACGCCCGGTCCCGCCCGCGGCCGACGCCGGATCTCCCGGGGAAACCTCCAGGAAGGCCGGCCGGCCGGGCCGCGCCACGGCCTATGTGGATGAGGCACTGGGCTGGCTGACGCCTGACCCCGTCCAGACGGCAGCCGCACCCACCCCGTACGTCCCCGCGGCCCACAATGCCGCCCACGGCCCCGGCCCGCACGAAACCCACCGCCCCCACCGGCCCCGCCTTCTGGTCGTCGACGACAACGCCGACATGCGTGCCTACCTCACCCAACTCCTCCAGCCCGACTACGACGTGCTGCCTGCCGCCGATGGCCGGGCCGCCCTGGAGGTGGCCTTGGCGCAGCCGGTGGAGCTGGTGCTCAGCGACGTGATGATGCCCCGCATGGACGGCTTCGAGCTGGTCCGGGCACTGCGCGCCGACCCCCGCACCGCCCGCCTGCCCATCGTCCTGCTCACCGCCCGCGCCGGCGAGGAGGAATCCGTGCAGGGTCGGCAGGCCGGCGCCGACGACTACCTGGCCAAACCCTTCTCCGCGCGTCAGCTGCTTGCGCGCGTCCGCACCGGGTTGGAGCTGTCGCGGCTGCGCGAACAGGTCCTGACCGAGACCCGCAACCAGCTCGCCGTACTGGCCTCCCTTGCCGACGCGGGCCTGCGGCTGTCCGCCACCCTCGACCCGGACCAGATCCTCCAGACTGCCGGCCAGATCTTGCTGCCCGACTTCGCCGACCAGATCAGCGTCCACCTGACCGACGCGAGAACCGCCCCGGTGCAGTCGCCCCCGACATACATCGCAGGCGCTCCCCTTCTTGCCCGCGAGGTCCTGGCCACCGCTGCCGCCCAAGCGATCAACGGCACAGCCCCGGCCTCAGCAGGCCCGCACCCATCTTCCGTTTCCATGCTGGCCCTGCCGCTGCACGCTCACGACCGGACACTGGGGGCCCTGGTACTGGTCCGGCAGGCCGACTACGACGCGGTCGAGCACAAGTATCTGGAGAATCTCGCCCACCGCCTGGCCCTGGCCTACGACAACGCGACCCGATACCACAACGAGCGCCGCCTCGCCCTGACCCTGCAGCGCGCCCTGCTGCCCCACAGCCTGCCCCAAGTGCCCGGAGTACGCCTGGCCACCCACTACGGGGCCAGCAACCGCGGCGCCGAGGTCGGCGGCGACTGGTACGACGTGCTCGCACTGCCCGACGGCGGGGCGGGGTTCGCCATCGGCGACGTCATGGGCCACGACGTGGATGCCGCCATCGTGATGGGCCAGCTCCGCTCCGCCCTGCACAGCCTCGCCATGGAGGGCGCCGGCCCCGCCCAGGTGCTGGCCAGGCTGGACGCCTACTTGCAGTCGATCGACACCGAACGCTTCGCCACCTGCCTGTACGCTGTCTACGACCCACACCGCCACCGCCTGTGCTACGCAGCCAGCGGGCACCTGCCGCCCCTGCTGATAGTCGCCGAAATCTCCTATCTGGAGCTGCCCCCGGCGCTGCCGCTGGGACTGGGCAGCGCCCCGGTCGACCGCGACGTGGCGTTCCCGCCCGGCACCAGCCTCCTGCTGTACACCGACGGCCTGGTGGAAAACCGTGCCCTGTCCCTGGACGGCTGCCTGGCGGCCCTGCGCCAGACCTGCGCCACGTTGCCGCCCGCCGCCCGCACCGACCCTCAACAGATCACCGAACGGGCCCTGGAGCTACTCAACGCCCCCGACCGGGTCGACGACGACACCGCCCTGCTCGCCGCCACCGCCGAACCAGCGCCTTGAACCGGTAGAGCGCGCCGCACGCCAGGCCGGTGTAGGCCGACTCGTCGCCCCACAGCGGCACCGTCAGGCACGTCTGATTCAGCGTCTCGCCGAGGTGGTTCATCTCCTGGGCGGGTGCATCCTGCAGCCGGTCCAGGATGCGCATCATCCCCGGCGTGATGCGGTTCGCCGCGCCTGACCCTGGCGGACAGCGCGTGCCTGGCGAGCCGGAACAGGTGGTCTCGTTCCTCCAACGACAGGTGCAGGCCGACCTCGGACAGCAGATCGTCCCGCTCACGGCGGCCCGCGCGGAAGACGTGTCCGACCGGTTCGCCAAACCGGCCCGAAGACCCTCGCCTACGGTCACGTACGCGCCGAAGCCTCTTCGCGGGGCGGCGCTGTTGAGGCGCGTACCACGAGTTCGGTGGCGAGTTCGATGTGGTGGGACTCGACCTTTTCGCCGTTCGCCAGTCGGAGGGCGGTGCGCAGGGCGGCGCCGCCCATCTCCCGTAGCGGCTGGCGCACGGTGGTCAGGGGCGGTGAGGCCATCTGGGCGAGGCTTGTGTCGTCGAAGCCGATCACGCTCAGGTCTTCGGGGATGCGCAGGCCTCGGGCCCGGGCGGTCTCGATGACACCGAGGGCGATCTCGTCGTTGCCTGCGAAGATCGCAGTCGGTGACTCTTGCAGCCCCAGTAGCGCCGTGGCGCCGAGCAATCCGGCCTCGTACGTGAATTCTCCGGGCCGGACGTAGGTGTCGGGTACCTGTGCTCCTTGCGCCTCCATGGCGGCGCGGTAGCCGTGCATGCGTGCCTGGTTGCATACGGCCATGGCCGGTCCGCCGAGATAGGCGACGCGGCGGTGGCCCAGGGAGAGCAGGTGCTGGGTCGCGGCCAGGCCGCCAGCGAAGTTGGTCGCCCCGACGCTGTTGACCCGGCTGTCCGGGAGGTGCAGCGGGTCCAGCACGACCAGCGGCAGCCCGGCCCGGGCCAGTTCGCTCAGGTGCGCTGTGGTGTACACACTGGTGACCGCGATGACGGCGCGGCGCCCGGCTGAGACCAGGTCACGGGCCCAGTGCGGGGCGCGGGAGGCCCTACTGACCACCACCGAGGCCCCCAATTCGGCGGCGGAGTCGATGATGCCTTCCAAGGTCTCGGCCACGTACGACTTCAGGCCGCCCTTGAACTGCACCTCGATGGTCGGGGTTTCGATGGCCTCGGTGTGGCGGAACACGGGTGCGAGGTAGTGGTGCTGATGCAGTAGTTCCTGCACCCGGGCGCGTGTCTGCGGCGCCACGTCACCGCGACCGTTGACCACTTTGGACACGGTCGCGACGGAAACCCCAGCCGCTTGGGCGATGTCCGCCAACGTGGTGCGCCTGGTGTTCGCTCGCATCGGTTCGGTTCCTCCCAGTTGTACGTCCCCCGGTGTGGTGAGCCGCTGGTCGGGCCGGCAACGCGGGTGGAACCGGTCAACCGTACGGCAACCTGGCACCGAGCCCGTCCGGGGAGGTGCCGACGAGCCCTTCGACCGCGACAGGTCCCACGGGCCAACTGCCGTACCGGCCGGGAGAGGTGACCGAGACCGTGTCGGGCCTCTGGCGGCACAGCGCTTTCGCATTCCGCGAACGCATCCTCCCGCTGTGGCGGCCGGGCTGTGCCACCTTCCCCACCACCGTCGTCTCGGCCTGGAGAGCAGTGCTTCGCCGCAATCATCGCGTCCCCTCCTCTCGCTCTCAATGTGTATGGTTCGAAACTATTTCGGTCTCTGTCAGGGTTCCTTGAGGGCCGTCCTCGCCCGATACTACGCAGCTGACCGCCGCCCTTGCTGCCGTCTGACAAGGCGACTGCACATGCCTTGACAGGGTGTCAGGCCGAAACCTAACTTGCACGAACAGAGCTCGAAGAAGGCTGTTTCGAAAACCTTTCACCATGATTCACGAGAAGCCGGTGGCTCTCGAGTGCGGAGAAAACATGGCGCTCTCCCGACGTACCCTCATCGGCCTGGCCGCCGGCCTGCCGGTCTCCGCGGCGCTGGCGGCCTGCGGCTCATCCGGTCCCGGCAAGAGCGGCGGTGGAGCCACGTACTGGTACCTGAACGGCCAGCCGCAGGAAAGCGTCCGAGCCGGTGCGGTGGACGCGTTCAACCAAGCTCACCCCAAGGAGCAGATCAAGGACACCACCTTCCAGAACGACGCGTACAAGACGAAGATCAAGACCGCCATCGGCGCGGGGCAGGCGCCCACCATCATCTGGGGCTGGGGCGGCGGGACGCTGCGTACCTACGTGGAAGCGGGCCAGGTCGAGGACCTCACCTCGTGGTTCGACGAGCATTCCGAGGTCAAGAAGCGGTTGTTCCCGTCCTCGTTCGGCGCGGCAACCGTCGACGGCAAGATCTACGCGATGCCGTGCGAGACCGTGCAGCCGATCATCCTCTACTACAACAAGAAGGTCTTCGAGCAGGTCGGCGTGAAACCGCCGAAGTCCTGGGACGACATCATGGCGCTGGTGCCCAGGTTCAACGCGAAGGGAATAGCGCCGTTCTCCCTCGGTGGCCAGTCCCGGTGGACGAACATGATGTGGCTGGAGTTCCTGTTCGACCGCATCGGCGGTCCCGAGGTGTTCCAGGCCATCATCGAAGGCGAGAAGAACGCCTGGTCAAACCCGGACGCCATCACCGCGCTGGCCAAGGTGCAGGAGCTGGTCAAGGCCGACGGGTTCGTCAAGGGCTTCTCCTCGATCACCGCGGACTCCAACGCCGACCAGGCGCTGCTGTACACCGGCAGGGCCGCGATGATGCTGCACGGCGCCTGGTCGTACGGCATTCAGCAGGCCGATGGCGGGGACTTCGTCCCCGGCGGCGGGCTGGGCTACATGACCTTCCCGCCCGTCGAAGGCGGCAAGGGTGATCCGAGCGACACCGTCGGCAACCCCGCCCAGTACCTGTCCATCTCCTCGAAGGCCAGCGCCGAGCAGAAGAAGATCGCCAAGGACTACTTCACCACAGGCGTCCTCCAGGACGCCGAGGTGAAGAAGTGGATCGACAACGGGTCGGTGCCGATCCGGCTGGGCACGGAGAAGCTGCTGGCCGCCTCCAAGAGCGCCGATTTCCTGCAGTTCACCTACGACATCGCCAGCAAGGCCCGGGTGTTCGGCCAGTCCTGGGACCAAGCGCTCAGTCCGACGGCCGCCGAGACCCTGCTGGACAACATCGCCAAGTTGTTCCAACTGTCCATCTCGCCACAGCAGTTCGCCCGCAACCTCAACGCGGTCACCGGCAAATGAGCACACTCACCGGGCACTCACCGCGCCGCGAACCGTGGACCGTCCTGCCGTGGCTGGCGACGCCCGCGCTGGTGGTCTTCGTCGGCTTCGCCGTGATTCCGCTCGTCGGGGTCTTCGCGCTGAGTTTCACCACATGGGACGGGATCGGCGCCATCCACCCGTCGGGGCTGGCGAGTTGGCGTTCGGTGCTCACCAACCCCGGCCTGCCGCACGCCCTCTGGGTGACGTTCCTGGTGATGGTCGTGTCCTGGGCGTTTCAGACTCCGCTGAGTATTCTGCTCGGCACGTTCCTGGCCGGCCGCCAGCGCTACCGCGCGCTGCTGGGAGTGGTGTACTTCATCCCGCTGATGCTCAGCTCCGCGGCCATCGCGATCGCCTACAAGGCCCTGCTGGACCCCAACTTCGGGCTCGGCGCCGGGCTGAAGATCCACGTACTGAGCCAGGACTGGCTGGGGCGGCCCGGGCTCGCGTTCGGGGTCGTGATCTTCGTCGTCTCCTGGCAGTTCATCCCCTTCCACTCACTGATCTACCAGGGTGGGGTACAGCAGATCCCGAAATCCCTGTACGAGGCCGCGCAGTTGGACGGAGCCGGACGGATCCGGCAGTTCTTCAGCATCACGCTGCCCCAGCTGAAATACACCATCATCACCTCGTCCACGTTGATGGTGGTCGGGTCGCTGACCTTCTTCGACCTCATCTTCGTCCTGACCGAGGGCGGCCCCGGCGACGCCACCCGGGTCCTCGCCCTGGACATGTACAAGCGGGGATTCCAGGCCAACCTGATGGGACCGGCCAGCGCCATCGCGGTCATCCTGGTCCTGGTGGGGCTGGCCCTCGCCCTGCTGCTGCGCCGGCTCGGGGGCCGGGACGCCGGTGCGAGCCAACTCGAGGGGGTCTGACGTGACCACCATGCTCACCGAGCCGCGACGACCGCAGAAGCCCGGCCACCACGAGCGGCGACGCCACACCCGTCAGGCGGGCCGCCGGCGCAACTGGGCCGGCGGCCTGGCCGGATGGCTCTGGCTCGTCGTCGTCGCCGTACCCCTGTACTGGGCCCTCATCACCAGCCTCAAGGCCCAGAGCCGCTACTACGCGAGCAACCCGCTGGTGCCATCGGGCGACCCGACACTGGACAACTACCGGCTGGTCATCGAGTCCGACTTCTTTCGCTACTTCGTCAACAGCGTCGTGGTCACCGCCGGTGCCGTGGTGCCGGCGGTCGTATTCTCCTTCATGGCCGCCTACGCGATCGTGCGCGGCTGGCGCCTGCGGGTCCTGCGGGCGATGAACGGGCTGTTCCTCATGGGCCTGGCCATCCCGTTGCAGGCGACGGTGATCCCGGTCTACCTCATCATCATCAAACTGCATCTGTACGACAGTTTGCTGGCGCTGATCCTCCCGTCGATCGCCTTCGCCATTCCGCTGTCGGTGCTGGTGCTGACCAACTTCATCCGCGACGTGCCCAAAGAGCTGTTCGACTCGATGCGGGTCGACGGCGCCACCGAATGGACGACCCTGTGGCGGCTGGCGGCGCCGCTCACCCGACCGGCCATCCTCACCGTCACCATCTTCAACGCACTGACCATCTGGAACGGATTCCTGTTGCCGCTGGTCCTCACTCAGAGCCCAGAGCGCCGGACCCTGCCGCTTGCACTGTGGACCTTCCAGGGCCAGTACGGGGTCAATGTCCCCGCCGTTCTCGCCGCCGTCGTCCTCACGACACTGCCCGTCCTGGTCCTGTACGCGTTCGGCCGCCGCCAGTTGCTGAGCGGTCTGACCGCCGGATTCAGCCGTTGATCGACGCCGCTGCCATGCCCCCTGGCGGGCGGAGGAAAGTGAACGCCCACGTGACCGTAGAGAACACCCCGGTAATCCCCCTCTGGAACGACGCCACCCTTCCCGTCACGGCGAGAGTCGACGCCCTGATCGACGCGATGACCCTCCAGGAGAAGACCGCACAGCTGTACGGAGTGTGGGTGGGCGCCTCCGATCAGGGCGGTGAAGTGGCCCCCCATCAGCACGACATGGAGGAGGTCGTCGATCTCGACGCACTCCTGCCCACCGGGCTGGGCCAGCTGACCCGGCCCTTCGGCACGGTCCCCGTCGACCCCGCCCTGGGTGCGCTCTCCCTGGCCCGCACCCAGACCCGTATCGCCGCCTCGAACCGCTTCGGCATCCCCGCTCTCGCACATGACGAGTGCCTGGCAGGCTTCGCCGCCTGGGGGGCGACCGCCTATCCCGTTCCGCTTTCCTGGGGCGCCACCTTCGACCCGGACACGGTCCGGCGCATGGCCGCCGCCATCGGCCGCGACATGCGTGCCGTCGGCGTCCACCAGGGACTCGCGCCCGTCCTGGATGTCGTGCGCGACGCCCGCTGGGGTCGGGTCGAGGAGACCATCGGCGAGGACCCGTACCTCGTCGGCACCGTCGGGACGGCATACGTGCAGGGCCTTGAGTCCGCAGGGATCGTCGCCACCCTCAAGCACTTCGTCGGCTACTCGGCCTCCCGCTCCGGTCGTAACCTCGCTCCCTCCTCCGTGGGCCCACGTGAGCGCGCCGACGTTCTGCTGCCTCCCTTCGAGATGGCGATCCGTGAAGGCGGCGCCCGGTCGGTGATGAACGCCTACACCGACACCGACGGCATGCCCTCCGCGGCCGACGAGGATCTGCTCACCGGGCTGTTGCGCGACACGTGGGGCTTCGACGGCACTGTCGTCGCCGACTACTTCGCCGTTGCCTTCCTGAAGACCCTGCACGGCATCGCAGCCGACTGGGCGGGCGCCGCCGGGGCCGCGCTGCACGCGGGCATTGACGTCGAACTGCCCAATGTCAAGACGTACGGCGCGCCCCTGGCCGAGGCCGTCGCCGACGGCCGCGTGCCGGAGGCGTTCGTCGATCGCGCCGTGCGCCGGGTACTTACCCAGAAGGCGATGCTCGGCCTGCTCGACAAGGACTGGGACCCCCAGCCGGCCGCGCTCGAGAGGGCCGACCTGGGCGACCCGGCCGCCCTGCGCGGCAAGGTCGATCTGGACCGGCCCGACAACCGTCGACTGGCCCGCGAGATCGCCGAGAAGGCGGTCATCCTGCTCAGCAACGACAGCACCCTGCCGCTGACCCGGCCGCGCCGTATCGCTCTGATCGGTCCCAACGCGGCCGAGCCCACGGCGGTACTGGGCTGCTACTCCTTCCCGCAGCACATCGGCGTCCGCCACCCCGGGACCCCACTCGGCATCGAACTGCCCACGCTGCGAGACACTCTCGCCGACGAGTTTCCCGAAGCCCAGATCACGGTCGCCCGCGGCACCGGAATCGACGACGGAGACCTCTCCGGCATCCGCGAGGCCGCCCAGGTGGCACGCGAGGCCGACATCGCCCTGGTCGTGCTCGGCGACCGCGCCGGGCTCTTCGGGCTGGGTACCAGCGGCGAGGGATGCGACGTCGAGTCGCTGGTCCTGCCCGGTGCGCAGCAGCACCTGCTCGACACCCTGCTCGACCTCGAGACACCCGTGATCACCGTGCTGCTCGCGGGACGGCCGTACGCCCTCGGCCGCGCCGTGGAGGAGTCCGCTGCGATCGTGCAGTCCTTCTTCCCGGGGGAGGAGGGCACGCACGCGATCGCCGGGGTGCTCAGCGGCCGCATCAATCCCTCAGGCCGTCTCCCGGTCAGTGTGCCGCGTGGGCCGGGCTCCCAGCCGGCCAGCTACCTCGGGGCGCGGCTCGCGCACGCCAGCGAGGTGTCCAACATCGACCCGACCCCCGCGTTCGCCTTCGGCCACGGCCTGTCCTATACGCGATTCGACTGGGCAGACCTGACCGTGGACGCCCATGAGGCTCCGACGGACGGCGAGTTCACCCTCGCCTTCACCATCCGCAATACCGGCGGGCGGCCCGGAACCGAGGTCGTCCAGCTCTATCTGCACGATCCGGTTGCCTCCGTCGTCCAGCCGGTGCAGCGCCTCGTCGGCTACACCCGCGTCGAGTTGAAGCCGGGCGAGGCATGCCGCGTCCGTGTCTCACTCCCGGCCGACCTTGCCGCCTTCACCGGACGCGACGGTCGGCGCGTGGTCGAACCGGGCGAGCTGGAGGTCCGGCTGGCCGCCTCCAGCGCGGATCCGCGCCTGACCGCCACGGTCACGTTGACCGGTCCCGAGCGCCACGTGGATCACACGCGGCGCCTGCACACCAGGTTCGGGCAGGAGTCGGTTGCCCGGGCATGAACCGGGCGTGCGCGGTGCACGTCGCGGCAGTGGCAGCGCTGCGCACACGAGACCACGGGGCCAGGCGTGCGGTCGTCTCACAGCACGCCACGCTGGGCGAGGTTGCGCATCAGCGCTCGTACGCCGAACGTCCACGGCGCGGCCTGCTCGCTGGGGACGACGGTGTTGACCAGAGCGCCGAGCGGCGGGCTGGAGATCCGCACGATGTCGCCGTACTCGTGGGTGAAGCCCGCGCCGGGTGCCTGGCGGTCCTCGGTGGGGGCGAACAGCGTTCCGGTGAACAGCGCGAAGCCGTCCGGGTATTGATGGTGCGGACCGTGCGTGGCGGCCACCAGGTCCAGCACGTCGCGGCTGATCTCGCGCATGGAGCTGCTGCCGTGCAGTACATAGCCGTCCGTGCCGTCGACCCGCAGGTCGATGTCGAGCCCGCGTACGGTGTCGAGGCCGAAGCCGTCGTCGAGCAGGCGGATGAACGGGCCGATCGCGCAGGAGGCGTTGTTGTCCTTCGCGTGGGACAGCAGCAGGGCGCTGCGTCCCTCGATGTCGCGGAGGTTGACGTCGTTGCCGAGCGTCGCGCCGCGTGCCCGGCCGCGCGAGTCCACGACCAGGACGATCTCGGGCTCGGGGTTGTTCCACACCGAGGCGCCGAGCACTCCGATATCGGCACCGGTGCCGACCGCGGACAGGACCGGGGCCTTGGTGAACACTTCCGGGTCCGGCCCGATCCCGACCTCCAGGTACTGCGACCACAGCCCTTCGGAGACGAGCAGTTCCTTGGCCTTGGCCGCTTCCGGCGATCCGGGGCGGATGCCGTCGAGGGCGCCGCCCACCAGTTGCTTCACGCGGGCTCGCACTCGTGTGGCCTGCGCGGGATCGCCGCCTGTGCGCTCCTCGATGACGCGTTCCAGCAGACTCCGCGCGAAGGTGACACCCGCGGCCTTGATCACCTGCAGGTCGATGGGGGCGAGCAGATGCGGAACGTCACGGCGGCCTGTCGGCGCCTGCAGTAGTTCGTCCAGGCGCCAGGTGTGTCCGCCGTCGGCCTCGCGGACGACCGCCGCCGCGTCGTCGCGTTCCATCAGGTCGGAGACGGTGGGGGCGATGGCCGTCAGGTCGACGACCTGCTGGCCGCGGACCGCGGCCACACACGGTCCGTTCTCTCCCGGGTGGTGGACGCGCGCGACGAGGGCGGCTCGGCCGGCGTCCTCCGGCAGGACGGAGCGGGCTGTGAGGACCGGACGAGGGCGCGCTGCTGCCGATTCCACGATCGATGCTCTCCTGGATGCGAGGGGTGTGGTGACCGGGGGCGGACTCAGTGGGAGTCGCGGGGGACCTCGTGTCCACGGCTTCCGCGAAGGAAACCGAAGTCGGCGCCTCGGTCGGCCTGTTCCACGTTCTGGGTGTAGAGCCAGGCGTAGCCGCTGGTGTGCCGTTCGGCGGGGGCCTGCCACCGCTGCCGGCGCCGGGTGAGCTCGACGTCGTCCACGTCCAGGCGCAGGGTCCGGTTCGGGACGTCGAGGACGACGGGGTCCCCGTCCCGCACCAGGGCGAGAGGCCCGCCGACGGCGGCCTCGGGCGCCACGTGCAGGACGACCGTCCCGTACCCGGTGCCGCTCATCCGGCCGTCGCAGATGCGGACCATGTCCGTGACACCCGCCTTCAGCAGCTTGGCGGGCAGCGGGACGTTGGAGACCTCGGGCATGCCCGGATACCCCTTGGGGCCCGCGTTGCGGATGACGATGACGGTGTTCTCGTCGATGTCGAGGTCCGGGTCGTCGGCCACCTCGTGGTAGGCCTCGGGGGAGTCGAAGACGCGGGCGGGACCGCGGTGGGTGAGCAGGTGCGGTGACGCGGCGGACTGCTTGATCACGGCGCCGTCGGGGCACAGGTTGCCGCGCAGCACGGCGGTACCGGTGCCGGCCGGCTGGAAGGGGGCGTCGAGGCCGGTGATGACGTCGGAGTTGACGCATTCGGCGTTCTCGGTGTTCTCGGCGATGGTGCGTCCGGTGACCGTGATCTGTTCGCCGTGCAGCAGCCTGCCGCGTAGCAGCTCGGCCATCACTGCAGGCAGCCCGCCCGCGTAGCAGAAGTCCTCCATGAGGTATGTGCCGCTGGGCATCAGGTTGACCAGGGTCGGCACCGCGCGGGCCAGGTCGTCGAAGTCCGGCAGACGCAGGTCGACGCCGACACGTCCGGCGATGGCGGTGAGATGGATGATCGCGTTCGTGGAGCCGCCGATGGCCGCGTTGACCCGGATGGCGTTCTCGAACGCCTCGCGGGTCAGGATCTGCGAGGGGCGCAGCTCCTCCTCCACCATCCGTACGATGCGCTGCCCCGCCGCCTGCGCGGTCTCCATCCGCCGGGAGTCGACCGCGGGCCAGGCCGCCGAGCCCGGCAGCTGCATGCCGAGCGCCTCGGCCATGCAGGCCATCGTCGAGGCGGTCCCCATCGTCATGCAGTGGCCGTTGGAGCGGGCCATGCACCCTTCCGCGAAGAAGCACTCCTCCTCGGTCATCCGGCCGGTCTTCAAGTCCTCTTCGAACTTCCACACGTGGGTGCCGGATCCCACGTCCTGGCCCCGGTACTTGCCGTTGAGCATCGGTCCGCCGGTGACCATGACCGCGGGCAGATCAACACTGGCGGCGCCCATGAGCATGGCGGGGGTCGTCTTGTCGCAGCCGGACAGCAGCACGACACCGTCGAGGGGATTGGCCCGGATCAGTTCCTCGACCTCCATGGCCATGAGGTTGCGGTACAGCATTGCCGTGGGGCGCATCAAGGTCTCGCCGGTGGCCATCGTGGGGAACTGGAGCGGCAGGCCGCCCGCCTGCCACACTCCGCGCTTGACGGCTTCGGCGACGCGTGTCAGATGCGCGTTGCACGGGGCGAGTTCGGAAGCACTGGTCGCGATACCGATGACGGGACGCCCGTCGAACACCTCGTGCCCGAATCCCTGGTTGCGCATCCAGGAGCGATACACCATGCCGCTGCGGCCTTGAGCGCCGAACCACGCCTGGCTGCGGCGGCTCGTGTTCTGACCATCAGTCATGTCGTCACTCCCGTGGCTCTGGCGTCGTCCGCTTGGAGATGAGGCGCTGAGGTGCTGTCGGGTGAGGGCCCGCAAGCCGTACTCTGGCACTCAATCATTAAATGATTCGATGAATGGCGTCCAGGGGTGAGCAGAGATCGTGGTGCACTTCCTGACCATGCACCAGCGCGTGGTCGACGAACTCGGGCGGCGCATCGTGGGTGGCGCGTGGGAGCCCGGGGATCCGTTGCCGGTGGAGGACACACTGGCGGCCGAGATCGGTGTCAGCCGCGGCGTGTTGCGGGAGGCGGTCAAGGCACTGGTGGCCAAGGGGATGCTGCACGTACGCCCGCGCACCGGCACACGCGTGCTGCCCCCGGAGCAGTGGAACCACCTGGACCGTGACGTGCTGCGCTGGAAACAGGCCGGGGACGCCACGGCTCTGCTGCGCGACACGGGTGAACTGCGCCGGATCGTCGAGCCCGAGGCGGCCCGGCTCGCCGCCGGCCGGGCCGGCTCCGACGATGTACGAGCCCTGTACGACGCCCTGGCGGCCATGGAGGCCGCGGCGGCGACCCCGGGCCGCAGCGGCTATGTCGAGGCCGACATCGCCTTCCACCGGGCCCTGCTCGACGCCAGCGACAACCGGCTGCTCGGCTCACTTGGCCGCGCTGTCGGCATCGCGCTGGAACACAGCTTCCTCGTCAGTACCCAGACCCCCGGTGCGGTGGAGGCTTCGTTGCCGCGCCATCGCGCCATTGTGGAAGCCGTCGAGGCCCGCGATCCTGCGGCCGCGACGGCCGCCGTACTGGCGATTATCGACGCCGCCGAACAAGAGATCGCCCAGTCGCCCGGACTGCCGAGCGACGTCGCATGACCTGTCACGGCTGCGACCGTGCAGTGCTGCGGGCAGCGGCGCGGAAGCGGTCGACGCCAACGGAATCTTTGCCTTGCCCGGCGGGCAGGGCGACCGCAGTTGGCGCGACGGAGGCGCCGGCCGAGCAGGGAACGTGCCGAGCGCGGTCTTACACCGGCCACGGCCGGCGATCTTCGGCTGGCGTACCGCTCGTCGAGCACCGCCGCCTGCCCTTCGGCATCGACACAAAATCACCACTCACGCAGACGGCCTACCCGGCCGCCCTCGCAGAGTTGATCCGCGCCGTCGTCGAGGGCCGGGGCGCCGAAGTTGTCGACTGGTGCCGGGGATATTCCGGAGTCGATCATCGATCCCGCGGGACGTGGACCGAGGGTGTGGTTCCAGCAGGTTCCGAACCGAAGGTCGCCAAGAACCGGTGGCACTTCGACCTGAAGGTCGGTCGGGGCCATGACGTCCCACTCGACGTCCGCGCACAGGGGGTCAAGGCTACGGTGGAACGGCTGGTCAAAGCTGGTGCCACCGTGCTGCGGATCAAGGATGAGCCGGACATGGGGCTCTACGCCACCGCTGTGCAGGACCCCGAAGGCAACGAATTCGACGTCGTCTGAGGTCCGTTGTGACCGGGCTGGTCACAGCCACTCGTTCACGGCCGTGACCAGCGCAGTCGCCTCGTGGACCGGGCCAGGAACGACGGCCGGCCGCCGCGGGTGCTGGAGCTGTCGATCCGCATTCAGTAGAACCGAGTCCTGCTCGCGCAACCTCGGCTCGGCGGTGCGGCTGACGCGCTGGGTGCCCAGGACGTTCACGTCGTACAGGGTCGCGAACTGCTCGACGGTCACGCCTCGGCTGCGCCCAGGACCATGTGCTCGATGTTGTGCACGGCCACGTGTGCGGCCCAGGACGGCGGGGGTTCGGGGGTTCGGGGGGCCTCGCCCGGCTCCTCGGCGAGGGCCGGGATGCCGGCGGCGATCCGGCCGATCCGCGGAGTGAGGCGGCTCCGTCTTGGCTGATTCGTGACCTCTCGGCCAGTTGGTCTATACCAAGCGTGCTGTGTCCCCGTATCCTCATCCGTAGCCGGCCAGTAGCACACCGCTCTCTCCCCCCCCACCCGCACCAGGTTGCGTGTTGGCGCCAGCGGCACTGCACGACGAGCCTCGGCGGCCGCGCACCTGATCACCGCCTCCAGGAGGAACACGGTGAGAGTTCGCACCAGAAGTTCGGCGATCATCGGCACGATCTGTCTCGTCGCTTCCCTCACGCTCACGGCGGCGTCGGCCGAAGAGCCGGACGCCGCGCGGCAGGCGGCGAAGGTCACCCTCACGAACGTGGCCACGGCCCAGAACCCGACCGCCGGCGCCGCCGGTCCCGGAGGAAGACTCTGGATCGCCGAACGCGCAGGCACGGTCAGGGTCCTTGGCGACAAAGGGCTCGGCAAACCCGTCCTCGACATGTCCACCGAGACCACCACCGACGGCGAACGCGGGCTGCTGGGCATCGCGTTCGACAAGACGTTCGCGCACTTCTACATCTCGTTCACCAACCTTGAAGGCACCAGTACCGTGGACGAGTTCGCCGTACGGCACGGCAGGATCCAGCCGCACACCCGGCGTACGGTCCTGACCCAGACGCAGCCCTATGCGAACCACAATGGCGGGGACATCAAGATCGGCCCCGATGGCTACCTCTACATCGCGCTCGGCGACGGAGGCTCGGGCGGAGACCCGCACGGCAACGGACAGAACCTCGGCACGCTGCTCGGCAAGCTCCTGCGGATCGACCCCAGGGGCGGCACGCCGTACGCGATCCCGCCGGACAACCCGTTCGTGGGCGAAGCGAACGCGAGGGGCGAAATCTGGGCGTACGGGCTGCGCAACCCGTGGCGGTTCTCCTTCGACGCCGGCACCGGCGACCTGCTGATCGGCGACGTCGGCCAGAACGACTGGGAGGAGATCGACTGGGCCCCGGCACGCAGCAAAGGCGGAGAGAACTACGGCTGGGCCCAGATGGAGGGCACCCATCCCTTCCGCGGCGGCACGGAACCCGCCAACCACGTGCCGCCGGTCCATGAGTACGACCGCTCCAACTTCGGCTGCTCGGTCACCGGCGGCTACGTCTACCGGGGCACGGCGATCCCGGAACTCAGGGGTCAGTACGTGTTCAGCGACTACTGCGACGGCACCGTCCGCTCCCTACAGTTGAAGAACGGCAAGGTGACCGCCGTGAACGACCTCGGAGTCAACGGCGGCGAGGTCATCTCCTTCGCGCAGAACGGCAATGGCGAACTGTACGTGCTCGCCATTGGTGGCAGCGTCTTCCGCATCGACGCGGCGTAACGACCACCAGAAGAACTGCTGCACAGCCTGGATCAGGCAAGCAATCGACGAGGATGCACTACCGGGAGCCTCGTCGCACTGCCTCACCCCGCCGCGATCCCGCTGGCGCCGACTCGGCCGCGGCCGGCAGACCCTGCCCGCCGCGGCCCATCTGCGCAAGGTGACGCCCCCACTCATCCTCGGATTCGCCCTGCCGAACGACCGTAGTGATGAGTTTTCGTGCCCGCACTCGTCACACCCACGACGGGACACGACGGGGCGGAAGGATGACCCGATGAGCGCGGACACGCGGCTGGAGGAGCTGGGCATGAGCGGGCTGGGCGAGGTCGACGAGTCGGCGTTCTCGGGGCTGGCGGAGCGGCACCGGCGGGAGCTGCATGTGCACTGCTACCGGATGCTCGGGTCGTTCGAGGACGCCGAGGACACCGTGCAGGAGACGTTCCTCCGGGCCTGGCGGCGGCGGGAGACCTTCGAGGGGCGGTCGACGTTGCGGGCCTGGCTGTACGGGATCGCCACCAACGCCTGCCTCGACCTGCTCGCCAAGCACCGCCCGGAGCCCGCGACCGGCGGCGAGGTGCTGTGGCTGCAGCCCTACCCGGACCGGCTGCTCGACGAGCTGCCCGCGGGTGACGCGGACGAGCCGGAGAGCGTCGCCGTCGCGCGGGAGACGATCGAGCTGGCGTACCTGGTCGCGGTTCAGCATCTCGCGCCGCGCCCGCGGGCCGTGCTGATCCTGCGGGACGTGCTCGGCTGGCCCGCGAAGAAGGTCGCGGAGCTCCTCGGGGACTCCGTCAACTCCGTGAACAGCGCGTTGCAGCGGGCCCGCGCCGGCATGCGGGAACATCTGCCCGCCGAGCGGCAGGACTGGACCGGCGGCGAACAGGACGCCGCGACGCGCGAGTTGGTGCGCCGCTTCACCGACGCCAGCGTGGCCACGGACATCGGCAGGCTCGCCACCCTGCTCCGGGACGACGTCCGCTGCTCGATGCCGCCCACGCCGGGCCTGTACGTCGGCCGCGACGCCGTGGTGAACGACTGGGTCGAGGACGGCTTCGAGGGCATGACGGGCCTGCGCGCCTTCCCCACCGCGGTGAACCGGCAGCCCGCCGTCGCCTTCTACCTCTGGCGGAAGCGGGAGGGCGCGTACCTGCCGCTGACGATCGACGTCCTGCGCGTCACCGGCGGGGCGATCACCGAGATCGTCATCTTCCACGACGACCAGTTCCCGCGGCTCGGGCTGCCGGAGCGCCTGCCGGCGGACGGCACGGAGTAGTCCCGGTGCGGACGCTCACGCTGCGCGGTGGCGCGCGTGTCGCGGTGGTCGCGGGACCGTCACATGCCAGTCAACACCCGTACGCCATTTACCGAATGATGATGGAGGAACGACATGAACAGCATGAATGACATCGGGGCCGTCGCAGGCCCGGCAGCGGGACGGACCGGCCGCACCCACCGACTCCGCGGGCTCGCCGGCACCGGCTTGATCGCCACGCTCGCGGCGATGGTGGCCACCACCCTCGCCGCGGCGCTTGTTCGTGCCGCTGGCGTCGACTTCGAGATCCCCGACGGCGGCGAGACGATCCCGCTGTCCGGGTTCGCCGTGGTGACCGGCTTCCTTTCGGCCGTGGGCGTCGTCATTGCCGTCGCTCTTCTTCGCTGGAGCGCGCGCCCGGCCGATCGATTCTTGTGGACGGCCGTGTCGCTGACCGCGCTTTCGTTGGTCCCGCCCCTCCTCTCCGGGGCAAACACCGCCACCACCACCGCCCTCCTCGGGCTGCACCTCGTCCCTGCGGCGGTGATGATTCCCACCCTGACGCGGAGCCTGCGCACCCGGACGGGCTGACGATGCCGCAACAGTGGACCGGCAGGACGATCGCGTACCACTGTGCCCAGATCCGTGGCCCCGGAATCAGGCGAGCCTCTAACGGTCCGAAATCGGGTGGTCGGCGGTTTGCGCGGCCCATGAGGCGAGGATGCGCAGACGGTCGAAGCTGGGTGTGCCGGGCTCGGCGGTAAGGGTGATGAGCTGCTGTTCGGGGTCGTCGGTGGAGGTGAGGAAGGACCAGTCGAGGGTGAGCGGGCCGACAACCGGATGGTGCAGCGTTTTCGTGCCCGATCCCTGGGTGGCGACGCGGTGTGCGCCCCACCAGCGCCGGAAGTCGGGGTCCTGAAGCGATAGTTCGCCCACCAGTTCGGCCAGCCGCGGATCTTTCGGATCACGGGCGGCCTCCATGCGCAGCTGCGCCAAGGTCAGCTGCGCTACCCACTCCCAGTCCGGGTACAGCGCTCTGATGGCCGGTTCGCAGAAGACCAGCCGTACGAAGTTGCGCTTCTTCTGCGGGATCCGCGCGAAGTCGGTGAACAGGGCGGCCGCCATGGCATTCCAGGCGAGGATGTCCGTGCGGCGGCCCAGGACGACGGCCGGCGTGGTGGAGAGGTCATCCAGGAGACGCTGAAGCTGCGGCTGGACCTTCTGCGTGGTGCGCCGACGCGGTCGGGCGGCGTCCCGGCCGGACAGTTCGAACATGTAGGCACGCTCACCGTCGTCGAGCCGGAGGACCCGTGCGAGGGCGTCCAACACCGGTTCGGAAGCCTGGCGGCGGCCCTGCTCCAGGCGCGTGTAGTAATCGGGGCTGATCGACGCCAGCAAGGCCACCTCCTCGCGGCGAAGACCCTTGACCCTGCGCCTGCCGGCCGAGTCAGGCAGCCCCACCTCGGCCGGGCTCAGCTCCGTGCGCCGTGCCTTGAGGAAAGCGCCCAGTTCGCTGTCGTGGGCGTTGCCGCTGCTCATAGGGACAAGTCTTACAGCCCGCCGGGCCTGTGACAGTGGGCCTGCCGTGTCCCAGGACCGCGGTGTCCGAGGACGGAACAAGCCTCTTACCCGTCCACGTACCGCGTGCGAGCGTCGGTGACCTGGCCGCGGTGGCCGTCGGATGGACCGTCCCGAGGACGAAGGTCCCCCTGAGGTCCTGCCGGATGAATCCGCGCCATCGCGATCACAGCACTTCGTCACCCGCACCAGGAGGCACAGACCGTGAAGACCAGCGTCACCTTCCCCAGCAACGATCTCGCCCTCGCCGGGATTCTCTTCACCCCCGACGACTCCGTCGATGGCCGGCTGCCGGCCATTGTCATCTCCCATCCGGGAGGCGGCGTGAAGGAGCAGAGCCCGAGCATCTACGCCAAGCGCCTGGCCCGCGCCGGATTCGCCGCGCTCGTCTTCGACGCCGCGTACAAGGGCGAGAGCGAGGGCGAGCCGCGCGGCATGGAGAACCCCTTCCAGCGCGCCGAGGACATCAAGTCCGCCGTGACCTACCTGACCACCCGTGGCGACATCGACCCGGACCGTATCGGAGCCCTGGGTATCTGCGCGTCCGGCGGTTACGTCCCCTACGCCGCTCAGACCGACCACCGCATCAAGAGCGTGGCCACGGTCAGCGCCGTGGACCTCGGGTCGGTGTTCCGTGAGGGACTGGGCCGCACACAGGACCCGGCGATCCTTCAGGCCCTGCTCGACCAGGCAGGTGCGGCGCGCACCGAGGAGGCATGCGGCGCTGCCCCGCAACTGGTGGCATGGATTCCCGCCAACGCTGAGGAGCTGCTGGAGACCGAAACCAGGCAGTTCCGGGAGACGTTCGAGTTCTACTGCACCCCGCGTGGCTACCACCCCCGCGCGGTCCAGGGATGGGTACTGCGCAGTGTCGACCAGCTCGCCCAGTACGACTCGTACGCGATGATCCGGCTCATCTCACCTCGCCCCCTGCTGATGATCGCCGGTTCGGAAGCGGAGAGCGCCTACTTCAGCCGAGAAGCGATCGAGCAGGCAGCCGAGCCCAAGGAGTTGTTCGTCATCGACGGTGCCACGCACATCGACCTGTACGACAAGGACGCATACGTCACCCCCGCCGTCGCCAAGCTCACCGAGTTCTTCGGCAAGCACCTGGCCGAGTGACTGCCCGCCACTCCGGACCCACGGGCAGCAAAGGCGCGACGGCACGTTCTCCGCGAGGGACCTCACCGCCCGTCACCCGCACCGGCGAGTTCCTGTCCACGGTGAAGTTCACGGTGCAGACCCTCGCCGTCACCGGCGAACTCCAGCGAGACCTTCAGCGCGAGCTGACCCATGACGGGCTGCGGGCCGCTGAGGCCAAGGGCAGCAAGGGCGGCCGTCGCCCGGCCGTCATCGCCGGGAAGACCGCCGCTGTCGGCGCCGCGTACCTGGAAGGCCGCTCCTCGCCGCCCTCGCTCGCGAAACGGCGTCAGCCGCGGCGCCATCCGCACGGCCGTCGCTGACCTCCTGCCCGAGCACACCGCCGCCGACCCCGAGGACGCCCCAGCCCCCTAACTGCCGGTCACCCTCGAGATGCCGGGCAAGAGTGGCTCTTCCCGGTCCCGCTGGGGCCGGCGATGACGAGGTTCTCGGCGCGGCCGATCCATTCCAGGGTGGCCAGGGAGTTCTGGGTGGGTTCGGGGATGGTGGAGTCCTCGGCCCGCCAGGAGGCCAGGGTCTTGCCGGTGGGGAAGTTCGCCGAGTGCCGGCGCAGGCGTCGGGTGGCCGCGTCGCGGCCGGTGACCTCCTCGGCGATCAGCAGCCGCAGGACCTCGGCGGGGTCCCAGCGTTGCGCGCGGGCGGTGGCCAGCACGTCGGGGGCGGCCTTGCGCATGTAGGGCAGACGCATGCGGCGCATCAGCTTGTCGAGCTCCTCGGGAAGCGCCGGGGCCTGGGGAAACGTCATGGTCGTAAATTCCTTCGTCGGTCACGGTGGGCGCCGATAGGCTCGGCGGGTGATCAATATGTCGGTGCGCGGTGACCGCGGGAACGTCGTGGCCCGGGCGGAGGGCGGCGTGGAGTGGACCGCCGCCTTCGCGGATCTGGACCCGGCGGGGTTCCCGATGCTCGGGGCCCTGGACCCGTATGGCGACGCGGTCTTCAACCGTCGGCAGGTGCCGCTGCTGCTGGCGGAACTCGACCGGCTCCCGGCCGCGTGCGGCGGTGACTGGGTCGGGCAGGCCCGCGAGTTGTGTCAGATCGTCGAGCGCGGAACGCACCGGTATCTGTGGTTCATCGGCGACTGACCGCAGTCAGTCGCCCGTCGACTCCCTTGCCGCCGTTGGCTGTTGGCCCAGGGCCTGCCAGACGATGGTGCCGCTCTGGACGGAGTGGGCTTCGTCCGCGCGCACGATCTCCCCGACCGGCTTGCTGGCTGCGATGTGCTCCAGAATGGAGACCAGGTCGTCGTCGGCGAAGCGTCCGGCCGTGGCCGCCAGCCCCAGGGCCTGGTCGACCCGGTCGCTGCCCAGGACGGTAGCCAGTTCGACGGCGCGGGCCATCTTGGCGCGGATGCGGGAGGCGCCCGCGGGTCCTCCAGCCCCCGGTACTGCGCGCCCTCGGCATGCAGCGCAACATCCGGCTCGGCCGCTGGTTCCGCCCCGGTTTCACCGCCCTCCACGGCATGCGCCGACTACGCGGAACCGCGCTCGACCCCTTCGGCCGGGCCCATGTGCGCAAGGTCGAGCGAGCATTGCTCGAGGACTACTCCGAGCGCGTCACCCACCTGCTCGCCGGTCTCACCCCCGCCAACCACGCGGTGGCCGTAGAGATCGCCTCGCTCCCCGACATGGTTCGTGGGTACGAGGAGGTCAAGTTCCGCAATGTCGAGGCATATCGCGCCCGTCTGGCTGAGCTGACCGAGCGCTTCGACTGACACTCTCGGGCGAACTCGGGCACCGCTGTGGGAGCGGTTCGGTCCTGCATCCGGGACTGACTGGTTAGCGGCCGTGTGTGTGCGCCCGCTGCCTCATGACCACCGCGGAGCCAGGTCACCCAGAGCAGTCAATTGCGTATTGGTAAAGCGCCAAATAGAAAACATGCACTTGATGTTAAGTGTGATGCTTCTTAGCGTTGCGGGTATGAATCTCACCGTCCTCGGGGCGTCCGGCCAGACCGGACTCGCCCTCACTCGAGAAGCACTACGGCGCGGCCACACCGTCACCGCGATCGCACGCGACCCCAAGCGGGTCACCGTCCCCGACACCGATGCGCTGCGCAAGGCCGTCGGCAACGTGGGCGACCCGGCGAGCATCGCCAAGGCCATCGATGCGGAATCCGTCGTCTTGTCCGCGCTCGGCACAGACCGGGCGGGAGTGCTCACCGCCGGAGCCAAGGCAGTCCTCGCCGCGCAGCCGCAGCGCGTCATCTGGCTCGGTGCCTACGGCACGGGCAAGTCCGCCGATGCAGCCGGAGACGGGGCCCGCGTATTGGAGAAGCTGCTGGGCGACCGGCTCGCGGACAAGATCGCCGCAGATAACATCGTCCTGGCCGCGAAGGGCACTGTCTTTCACGCGGGCGTTCTCACCACCGGGCCCAAGAGTCCCACCCGGCGCACGGTCGGCCTGGACGCCGCACCCGCGTTCGACCTCAACGCGAAGGTCAGCCGGGAGACCGTCGCCGCGGCCATGCTCGATGAGGCCGAGACGCCGCGTTTCCTCGGGGGGATCGCCCTGCCGCTGGCTCGTTAACGGGCCAGCACCTCCGACAGGCATGCCTGTACCTGGTCGCGTAGCCAGGCATGGGCGGGGTCGGAGTCATAACGTTGGTGCCAGTTGCAGTTGATCTCAGCCGCCGGAAAATGCACCGGCAGTGGCCGGGTGATCAGCCCAAACGCCTCGGAGATCGGGCGGCAGAGGACGTCGGTACTGGTGACCAACACGTCGCTGCGGGCGGCAATCTGCAGGGCAAGAGACAGTGTGGCGACCGACGCCACGACTCGGCGGTCAAGCCCCTCGCGGGCCAGCACCGCGTCGATCGGTGCGGTCAGCCGACCCCGTCGGGAGACCAGCACGTGCGGCTGTGCCGCATACGTGTGCAGGTCGAGGCCGTCAGCGCACGGGTGACCCGGACGCATCGCCACGACCAGGCTGTCGTGTCCGAGAGTCTGGGAGCGGAACTCGGGCAGGTCCGGTCGGTCACCGCCGAGTTCCAGGTCGATGCGGCCATGGCGCAGGTCATCGGTGTCGACGGAGCGCTCGGCCAGCAGCCGCAACTGTACGCCGGGCGCCTGTTCCTGGACCCTTCCGACCAGGACGGGACCCAGCGCCGTGGCGAGCGCGTCGTGGCATTGGATCGTAAAGACACGCTCCAGCTCGGCGAGGTTCAGCTCGCGGGACGGCAGGAGCACACCGCGCGCTTCCCGTACCAGCCGGTGCACGTCGTCTCGGACCGCCAGCGCGAAGGGCGTGGGAGTCATCGAGTGCCCCGTCCGCACCAGGATGTCGTCGCCGGTGACCGTGCGAAGCCGCCCAAGCGTACGGCTGACCGCAGGCGAGGACAGCCGCAACCGCTCGGCGGCGCCCATCACGCTGCCCTCCTGAAGCAGAGCGTCGAGCACCGTGAGCAGATTCAAATCCAGTTGCACACCAGTAAATCTTACGCGGCACATGATGCCGTGAAGACAACGAGAGGGAGACAGCCATGAGTCGGGAACTTCTGGAAGCCACCGCCGCAGCCGTCCGCCGCGCCGGCGATCGGATGCTGGAGCGCTACTCCGCCGCTACGCGTCAACCCGGGCTTACCGAGCTCCTCGAAGACGTCCGGGCCAACGACCAGGCGGTGGTCGACGTCCTGGAGCCCGCGTTGACCGACCTCCTTCCCGAGGCGGGTTGGCTCAACGACGAACATGGGTGGGGCCCGCTGTCCGCGGGGGAGTGGTGGCTCATCGATCCGGTCGGCGGCAACATCAACGCCGTCCACGGCATGACCGACTGGAACATCGGCGTGAGTCTGGTCCGCGACGCGCGCCTGGTGCTGGCCGTGGTTCACTTCCCGCTGTTGGACGAGACGTTCACGGCGGTCGAGGGCGGCGGGGCATTCCTGAATGGCACCCGGCTGCACGTCTCGGACAAGACGTCACTCGACGGCGCGCTCGCCGGAACCGGCCAGGCCAAGCCCGGCCAGGATGCTGAGATCGCGGACCGGATCGGTTCATCATTCGCCGCGATGATGAAGGCGGCGATCTACGTCCGTGTCTCTGTTCCTGTCACGCACCAACTGGCTCAGGTCGCCGCGGGCCGGATGGACCTGCACTGGCAGTTCGACCACGTGCGTTCCCACGCGGCCGGCGTGCTGTTGGTCCAGGAAGCCGGCGGCACCGTCACCGACCTCGACGGTGAGCCGTGGAAGCTGACCAGCAAGAACTACCTCGCCTCCGCACCGGGCGTTCACAGCGCAGCGCTGGGGGTCATCGCCGCCTGACGTCCAGCAGGTGCCTGGCCCTGAGCTGCGCACCCCAGCCGGTGCGGACCGCTGCACCGTCGGCAGTCGCCGTCCCTCGCCGCGTCGGCGGTCCCGGACACGCGCAAGCACCGCGTTGCGCACGGCTGGGGAGGGCTCCACGTGCACGGCGGCATCGATCCGACAAGCCCAGGGCACCCTGGTCGGGTTCGGCTCCTCCCTCATCGATGGCACGGTCCATTCAAGTCCGCCGACGATCTAGCACGTCATGACCGTCAGCGCAGCGTCCAGCCGCGAGCAGGTCACTCCCGACCGGCACCCGCGGCAGCGGCGGTCATGACGTGCCGGGTGCGCTCCCGCAGCAACTGATGTGTGCGGTCGTGGTGGTTGCAGGGATGCCATGCCATGCCGATGTCCAAGTGCGGCAGCGCCAGGGGGATCGGGAACGTGCGCAGACCGAGTGTGTCCACCATCGGCCGACCCAGCCCGGCCGGGGCAACGCTGACGACATCGGTATCCCGGGCCAGGAACAGTGCGGTCGCGACGCTGGGAACCACGGCGACCACGCGCCGGCTCAGGCCCAGTTCGGCGAGTCGCTCATCGATCGGGCCGCGTGCCCGGCCCCGTCGCGACACGACGACGTGGTCGGCGGCGGCGAACCTCTGCGGTGTGACGATTTTCACCCTCGCCAGCTGATGAGCCGGCCCTATGACACCAATCAGTGTCTCCGTGAGCAGCGTTTCCGAATGGGTCTCCGGGTCACCGGGGCGCACGATCCCGATCTCCAGGTCGACCAGTCTGTCGCGTAGGGCGGGGGTGTCCTCGATGCTCTCCGGCCGCAAGCGCAAGGAGATGCCGGGTGCCTGGACCCGTAGATCGTCGAGCAGGGGCGGGATGAAGGCCGTGGACAGCATGTCGTTGACCTGCAGATCGAACGTACGCACCGCGGTGCGGGGATCGGCGGAGTCGGACGGTGCGAACAGCGCCCGCGCCCGGGCGGCGACCTCGTGGGCCTCCCCACGCAGTTCCAGAGCCCTGGGTGTGGGTACGAGATCGCGCCCGGCGCGCACGAGGAGCGGATCATCGAAAACCCGGCGCAGCCGGGCCAGTGCACGACTCATCGCCGGTGGCGAGGTATGCAGGCGGGCCGCGGCCTTCGTCACGCTGTTCTCCGCGAGCAGTGCGTCCAGCGCCTCGATCAGGTTCAGATCGATGTGGTCCATCCCCCGATTATCACTTGCGCAATAAGTCTGTATCAACGTTGCACTGGTGTGAATCGACTCCGGTTCCTAAGGTCGGAGCCACGGACGACACCCAGGAGGATGCCCCGTGGACATCCGCATCGGCCCCCCTCATCTCGCCATCGCAGGCACCAAGACGCCGGGAGCACCGGCGTGACCAGTGGCGGACTGTGTCGTCGACCGCGGCACCCCACAGTTCACGATTGGCAGCGGCGACTCGGAGGTGATCCGCTCGCTGGACGCAGCCGAGTACCTGAAGCCGATGACGAGCCCGGGTGACCCGCGGCCGAGGACGTTCGAGGGCCGGGCCGGACACTGCCTCGCACGACCGATCGAGGTCCGGGGTGTGGAGCAAAGCATGCTCCTCGAGGCGCGCTTCGCGCCCATCGGATCTGAGTCCTGGGACGGCCGCTCCTCGGTGTGAAAGACAGGCCGCTTACGCCGACGCGGAGTAGACGGACCGCGTCGTGGCTGCCGTACATGGAACAGCAAGTAGGAAGCAACCCGAATGATTACCCATGAGGATCATGTCACCAGCGGCCATGCGGCCCTCGGTGATCGTCCGCGCCGGATCTCCTACGCGGAGGTGCGTGCCCGGATCGGAGAGCCCGAAGACCTGATCAAACGGAAGATTCACGACAGCCTCGACCGGCATTGCCTCCGGTTCATCGCCCATTCGCCCTTCCTGACGATGGCGACATCGAACGCGGCAGGGCTCCCCGACAGCTCACCGCGCGGTGACTACCCGGGTTTCGTGAAGGTTCTCGACGAGCGCACGCTCGCCATTCCCGACCGGCCGGGCAACAACCTCGCCGACTCGTTCCGCAACCTCGCCGAGAACGACGGGATCGGGCTGATGTTCGTCGTCCCCGGAATGCGGGAGGTGCTGCGTATCAACGGTCGTGCCTACCCCACCGACGAACCGCACGTGCTCACCCGGATGCAGACCGAAGGAAAGGACGCAACCCTGGCGGTCATCGTGAACGTGGAAGAGGTCTTCTTTCACTGCGGCCGCGCGCTGATCCGCTCCAGGCTGTGGGATCCGGCCGCACAGGCATTGGCGGACGAGTTGCCGTCGATGGGCGAGATCGCCCGTGACCAGATGGGCGTCGACGCCGATCCGTCCGTGCTGGACGGGATGCTCGAAGACGACTACCGGCACCTGTACTGAGGGCGGCACCACCATGCAGCGAACCACTCTCGAAAAGGTGGAACCGGTCGCCGAGGGCGTTGTCCAGCTCCTCCTGCGCGGAACCGACGGCCCGCTGTCCCCCTGGGAACCGGGCGCCCACATCGACCTGACCCTGCCCAACTGGCTCACCCGGCAGTACTCGCTGTGCGGGGACCCGGCCGACCGTGACACCTATCGGGTGGCCGTCCGTCACGACCGACTCAGCCGGGGCGGCTCGGAATACATCCACCTGTTCCTCACCAAGGGCCGCACCCTCGACGTGTCGGTGCCCCGTAACAACTTTCCCCTGCTGCCAGCACCGGAATACCTGTTCATCGCCGGCGGGATCGGCATCACCCCCCTCCTGCCGATGCTGAAGGCGGCGGTGGAGTCCGGCGCCCCGGCGAGACTGCTGTACACGGGCAAGTCCCGGGCCACCATGCCGTTCACCGACGAACTGCAAACCATGCACGGGAGCCGGGTGCGCATCCACACCAGCGACACGCACGGCACACCCGACCTCGCCGCGGAGGCGGCAGCTCTGGGCCCGGAGACGCTCGTGTACTGCTGCGGCCCCACGCCGATGCTCGACACGGCCGAGACCGTGTTCCCCGCGGAGCGGCTGCACCTCGAGCGTTTCCGGCCGGCCTTCCGGGAGTTCGCGCCCAACGCGCCCTTCGAAGTGCACTGCGCCCGATCGGCACGGACCGTCCAGGTCGGTGCGGAGGACTCCATGCTGGACGCGTTGAACCACGCAGGATTCCGCATACCGTCCGGGTGCCGTGAGGGCGTCTGCGGCAGTTGCGAGGTCACCCTCGTCGGCGGAGAGCCGGAACACCGCGACGACATCGGTGCCCCGCCGGACCGCATGTACAGCTGCGTCTCGCGGTCGTTGTCACCCGCACTCACCGTCGATCTCTGACCGGCACGAGCCGGTGGCCCTACGGGCAGCGCACCAGCGGCCGGTACATATGCCATCTCCGTGCGCCACCACTGCCGCCCACGACTGTCACCCGTCCCCGTCCGTTCACACCACCATGCAGAACCGAGTCGCATGATCGACGAACACCCCTGGGGATGCCCTATGACCGTTCAATTGCACCCGATACTGAAGGCTGGCGGATTATGATTGACTGGCTCGAACTGGCCGAATCGGTCATCTCCTCACCGTGGTTGTATGCGGTACTGATCGCGGTGTCTTTTCTCGACTCATTCCTTCCGCTGATCCCGAGCGAGCCCGTCGTGATCGTCGCAGGCGTCTACGCAGCCTCCGGGGACACCGACATTGTGCTCGTTATCGCCGCCACGACACTCGGCGCGTTTCTCGGGGATTGCGTCCCCTACGTAGCCGGACGGCTGTTGAGTGAACGCATTCTCAAACGTCTCCCGCCAGGTTCCAAACGCCGGAAAGCGCATGACTGGTTCGCCCGAGAACTTGAGTCCCGTGGCGGATTCATCCTGGTAACCACGCGGTTCATCCCGGTGGGTCGTTACCTGGCCACCCTGTCCACCGGCCTCGTGGGCTTTCCGATGGCCAGGTACGCTCTCTTCGTCGGATTCGCGACAGCGTCGTGGAGTACCTACACCGCGCTCACCGGCTACCTGGGGGGCGTCGTGTTCCAGGAGAACACGCTGCTGGCCATCGCCGTCGGTGTCGGGCTGGCTTTCGTGGTGACTGGTGTCATCGAAGCCGTACGCCACCTCCGCCGCCGCAGGAGTACGGTCCCGGCAGAGGCACCCGTCGACTGATATTCACGCGCTGGCCTGTCCATTCAGATGTCGGGGCTGATACTTGATCGGAAGGGCCGGCAACAAGAGCGAACCACTCGATGCGTCCCTCGACGCCGTCATCGGTCTCGCGCCGGCTGCCTGGCATAGGCGCTCGGCGGGATGGGGTAGGCACCTTTGCACTCGGCCCCTTCGATGCCATCGAGGCGTCCGATACGGTGCGGTGCAATTGCCGGTTTCCAGCCGTAATTTGTCGGCTCACTAAGAGGCACTGATTTTCGTGCATTGCCCGACTCGGTGTCACAGTATGCTCATTGATCGGCGAAATAGTCATCCTGACGGAGCCCTCCACAGAATTCGGATACGCATGGACCTTGGACACATACTGCTGCTGCTTTTCGCCGGCGTGGTCGCCGGCGGAATCAACGCAATGGCCGGTGGGATGTCCCTGATCACGTTCCCCAGCCTGATCGCGACCGGTCTCCCCTCGGTCGAGGCGAACGTCACGAACTCGGTCTCGGTTTTTCCTGGCTACGTCTCCAGCGTGCTGGGCAGCCAGGCCGACCTGACCGGGCAGTGGGGCCGTATCCGGGCAGTGCTGCCCGCCTGCGTTGCCGGTTCAGCCGCCGGCTGTGCCTTGCTGCTGGTCACCCCTGCTCGCGCCTTCGAACTCATCGCACCGTTTCTGGTGCTCGGCGCGGCCGCGACACTGTTCTTCCAGGAACGCCTGCGCGGCCTGGTCGGTCATCCGCGCACCACCGGCCGGCGCAGCCGGACGATCACTCTGCAAGCGGTCGTTCTTGTCGGTGCCGTCTACGGCGGCTATTTTGGCGCCGCGCTGGGCGTGATGTACGTTGCCGCGCTGGCCCTGGTACTTGACGAGACGCTCAGCCGGATCAACGCCATCAAGAATGTCCTCACCGTCACCGTAGGCGCTGTCACTCTCCTGACATTCGCGCTCTTCGGCCCTGTCAACTGGTCCGCCGTCCTGATCCTGGGTCCTGCGACAGTCGTCGGCGGCTACGTGGGCGCGATTCTGGCACGGCGTCTACCCGCCCGCCTTTTGAAAGCACTCATCGTCACTTTCGGCACGACGATCGGCACGGTACTCCTCATTCGAGCGCTTACCTGAACGTGGGCACGATCGTACGCGGGTGGCACTGCAATTGCGTGCCAGTAACAGCGGCTAACACAATGAGCTGGTTCGGTCCTGCTGGCCGTGTCCATGCAGGGAGTTGAG
>NZ_BNBM01000021.1 GCF_014655715.1 Streptomyces lanatus
AAGCCCGGACCGTTCACAGCGTCCTCGCTGTGTTATTTCAAAGGAACCTCGCCCCGGCAGACGCCGGAGACGGGGTATCAACATATATCTGGCGTTGACTTTTGGCACGCTGTTGAGTTCTCAAGGAACGGACGCTTCCTTCGTACTCACCCTTCCGGGCTTTCCTCCGGGCAGTTTCCCTTCAGTCTTGCGTTTCCGACTCTATCAGACCGTTTCCCGATCCGATTTCCTCGGCGCTTTCCAGGTTCCCGCTTCCGCGTTTCCCTTTCCGGCGGTTCCGACTTTATCAGATCCTTTCGGGCCTGACTCCCAGTCAGTAGGGCTTGTCTTCCCGGTCCCTTGGGCCGTTCCGACGAGTGAGACTTTAGCGGACTCCTCGCTCCCGAGCTAATCGGGGGCTGCGCTCTGTCGAACGCGGATTCCTCATTCCGTAAATACGCATGCCAATGAAACGACGGCAGACAGATCGACTGTCGTCGAATAGTGGTTGGGACTTACGGAGTGGCTGTCCGGGGACCGACCGGAGTCGGCGCTCACGTCGGACAACTCGGAGAACACTACGGTTCGGCTCGGGGCGTGTCAACTTCACTCCGTGTGGCACCCCGGGGGCGTACTCTGGGACGTATGACGACGCGTACGTACGCCCAACTGTGGTGGGCCGCCTGACGGCGGCCGCGCTTACGTATGCACTCAACGGCCGCCGCCTCGGCGGCCGTTCTCGTATCTCCCTCCAGAGGGTCGGCCGGCCGGGGACGGCGGTCTCGACCAGGAGGTGGAGTAGAGATGACGCGGGTCTTCAGTGGGGTCAAGCCGACCGGGCATCTGACGCTGGGGAACTACCTGGGGGCTATGCGGCGGTGGGCTGATGTGGATCAGTACCAGGCCGACGCGCTGTTCTGCATCGTCGATCTGCACGCGTTGACCGTGGACCACGATCCGGCGCGGGTGCGCAGGCTCAGTCGGCAGGCGGCGACGTTGTTGCTGGCGTCGGGGCTGGATCCGGAGCTGTGCACCGTGTTCGTGCAGAGTCATGTGGATGAGCACGCGCGGCTGTCCTATGTGCTGGAGTGCGTGGCCACGGACGGCGAGATGCGGCGCATGATCCAGTACAAGGAGAAGGCGGCGCGTGAGCGGGAGCGCGGGAGGAGTGTGCGGCTGTCGCTGCTGACGTATCCCGTGCTGATGGCGGCGGACATCCTGGCATACGGGACGGACCAGGTGCCGGTCGGGGACGATCAGACGCAGCATGTGGAGCTCGCGCGGGATCTCGCGGTGCGGTTCAACCAGCGGTACGGGCATACGTTCGTGGTGCCTCGGGCGACGCCGCCGCAGGTCGCGGCTCGGGTCATGAATCTGCAGGAGCCGGGCTCGAAGATGGGCAAGAGCGATGACTCCGGGCCGGGGATCGTCTATCTGCTCGATGAGCCCGATGTGGTGCGGAAGAAGGTCATGCGGGCCGTGACCGACAGCGGGCGGGAGGTCGTGTACGACCGGGACGCTCAGCCGGGGGTGGCGAATCTGCTGGAGATCCTGGCTGCCTGTACGGGTGGGAACCCATCGGAGCTGAGCGGTGTATATGAGTCGTACGGCTCTTTGAAGTCGGCCACCGCGGAGGCCGTGGTCGAGGTTCTCAGGCCCGTGCAGGAGAGGCACAGGGAGCTGTGCGCGGATCCTGGCTATGTGGAGGGGGTGCTGCGGGATGGTGCGGAGCGGGCTCGGGCGATGGCGCGGCCGACCGTGGACGCGGCCTATCGGGCGATCGGGTTGCTGCCGGCGGCAGCGAGTGTGCCGGCGACCGCTGATATCGGGGTGACTGCCTAGGCATCGGCCGCCCCCTGGGGCAGGGGGCGGCCGGGTGGTCACTTGGTGCCGGAGGCCAGTTCGCGGCTGCGGTCGCGGGCGGCTTCGAGGGCGGCGATGAGGGCGGCTCGTACGCCGTGGTTCTCGAGTTCGCGGATGGCGTTGATGGTGGTGCCGGCGGGGGACGTCACGTTCTCGCGGAGCTTGACGGGGTGTTCCCCGCTGTCGCGGAGCATCGTCGCGGCGCCGATCGCGGACTGGACGATCAGGTCGTGCGCCTTGTCGCGGGGCAGGCCGAGGAGGATGCCGGCGTCGGTCATGGCTTCGACCAGGTAGAAGAAGTACGCCGGGCCGGAGCCGGAGAGGGCGGTGCAGGCGTCCTGCTGGGACTCGGGGACGCGGAGTGTCTTGCCCACGGCGCCGAAGATCTCCTCGGCGTGGGCGAGGTCGGCTTCGCTGGCGTGGCTGCCGGCGGAGATGACGGACATGGCCTCGTCGACGAGGGCGGGCGTGTTCGTCATGACGCGGACGACTGGGGTGCCGGCGGCGAGTCGGTCCTCGAAGAAGGAGGTGGGGATGCCTGCGGCTCCGCTGATGACCAGGCGGTCGGCGGGGACGTGCGGGGCGAGCTCGTCCAGGAGGGTGCCCATGTCCTGCGGCTTGACCGTGAGGATGAGGGTGTCGGCCGTCTTGGCGGCTTCCGCGTTGGTGACCGGGGTGACTCCGTAGCGGGTGCGGAGGTCTTCGGCTCGTTCAGCGCGGCGGGCCGTCACCAGGAGGTCGGCCGGGGCCCAGCCGCCGCGGATCATTCCGCTGAGCAGGGCTTCGCCGATCTTGCCGGTGCCGAGGACTGCGACTTTCTGGGTCATGGCTGGGGTGCCCTCCGGGGGTTGCGTCGTCCGGGTTCATCCTCCCACCGAGGGCTCCTCTTCGAGGTGGCGTGTCCGGTGGGCGGACGGATCGGGCGACGCCGGGCCCGGTCCCGTGGTGGTCATGCCGTCCTGCGTCGCAGGGTCGCCGCGCCCAGGCCCAGGACGAGCAGGGCGCAGCAGGCCACGATCAGGGCGTCGCGGACGAAGTTGGCGGTCATGTCGGTGTGCTTGAGGACCTCGTTCATGCCGTCGACCGCATAGGACATGGGGAGGACGTTGGAGATGGCTTCGAGGGCGGGGTGCATGTTGTCGCGGGGAGTGAACAGGCCGCAGAGGAGGAGCTGGGTGAAGATCACGGCCGGCATGAACTGGACGGCCTGGAATTCGGAGGCCGCGAACGCCGAGACGAAGAGACCGAGCGCGGTGCCGAGCAGTGCGTCGAGGAGGGCCACGAGGAGGAGCAGCCAGGGGCTGCCGGTGACGTCCAGGCCGAGGAACCAGAGGGCGAGTCCGGTTGCCAGGGCGGACTGGATGATCGCGAGGGTGCCGAAGGCGAGGGCGTAGCCGGCGATGAGGTCGCCCTTGCCGAGGGGCATGGCGAGGAGGCGTTCGAGGGTGCCCGAGGTGCGTTCGCGCAGGGTGGCGATGGAGGTGACCAGGAACATCGTGATCAGCGGGAAGATCCCGAGGAGGGAGGCGCCGATGTTGTCGAAGGTGCGTGGGCTGCCGTCGAAGACGTAGCGCAGCAGGAACAGCATCACGCAGGGGACGAGGAGCATAAGCGCGATGGTGCGCGGGTCGTGGAGCAGTTGGCGCAGGACCCGTGCCGCGGTGGCGGTCGTGCGGGCGGGGCTCAGGGCGCCGGTGGGGGCGGGCCGGGGCGTGGTGGTCGTGCTCGTCGTCGTGGTCATCGCGTGGTCTCCTTCGCGCGGGCGGCAGCCGCGACCGCCTCGTCGACCAGGTGCAGGAAGGCCGCCTCGACCGTCTCGGATCCGGTGCGGGTGCGGAGGGCGTCGGGGGTGTCGTCGGCGAGGATCTGGCCCTCGCGCATGAGGAGGAGGCGGTGGCAGCGCTCGGCCTCGTCCATGACGTGGGAGGAGATGAGGAGGGTGGCGCCGCGGGAGGCGGCGATGTCGTGGAAGAGGTTCCACAGGTCGCGGCGCAGGACCGGGTCGAGGCCGACCGTGGGTTCGTCCAGGACGAGGAGTTCGGGGGTGCCGAGGAGGGCGACCGCGAGGGAGACGCGGCTGCGCTGGCCGCCGGAGAGGTTGCCGGCCAGGGCGTCGGTGTGGCTGGTGAGGTCGACGTCGGCGATGGCGCGGGTGACGTTCTCGTGGCGTCGGTCGGCGGCGGTGTGGCCGGGGTCGAGGATCGCGGCGAAGTAGTCGAGGTTCTGGCGAATCGTCAGGTCGTCGTAGACGGAGGGGGCTTGGGTGACGTAGCCGATGCGGGTGCGCAGGGTGGGGTGGCCGGCGGGGCGGCCGAGGACGTCGAGGGTGCCGGTGACCTTGGCCTGGGTGCCGACGATCGCTCGCATGAGGGTCGTCTTGCCGCAGCCGGAGGGGCCGAGCAGGCCGGTGATCTGGCCGCGGGGGACGGTGAATTCGAGGTCGCGGAGTACCTGGCGGGGGCCGCGTACGACGTTCAGGGATTCGGCTCGGATGGCGGCGGCGGTGTCGGGGGTTTCCGGCGGGTCTGAGCGGGTGGACGAATAATTCATCATGCGATGAATAATCCTCGGACGGGGCTGTGGCGTCAAGCGTCGGGCGGGCTGGACGGCCGGGGGCGGGATGCGGGTACCCGCGGGGTCGGGGGTAACGCGAAGCGCCCGCCCTTACCCGGATCGGGGTGGAGGGCAGGCGCGAGGTGGGGGTGAGAGCGAGGGAGGTCAGGGGGTGGTGGCTACGAGGAGGTCGACGTCGTAGGTCTCTTCGATGATTCCGCCGGGGAAGGCGTTGAGGAGGAGGCGCTTCTCCTCGGTGAGGAAGGCGGTGCTCGCCTCTGTGCCGTGGACCAGGAAGATCGAGTGGCTGCCGATGTTGGCCAGGTGTGTGTCGATGGGGACTCGGCGGCTCCAGCGGACCTTGCGGTGGGTGAAGTCGAGGTTCCCGGTCGGGTCGGCGAGGGCGGCTTTGGCTCCGCTTCCGTTCTGTTCGACGGCGGGGTGGACTCCGAATCGGCGTTCGATGCGGCGTGCCTGCTCGATGTGCCAGGGGATGTCCAGCGGGGTGGTGTTCCACCACAGGGCCAGTGCGCCGCCGGGGCGCAGGACGCGGAGGGCTTCCGGTACCGAGTGGGTGGGGTCGGTCCAGTGCCAGGCCTGGGCGTAGGTGAGGAAGTCGGCGGAGGCGTCGGCCAGGGGGAGGGCGTTGCCGTTGCCTCGGACGATCGGTATGTCGGGGTGGGCGTTGCGGAACTGGGCCGCCATGCCCTCGCCGGGTTCCACGGCCAGGACGTCGGCGCCGCGGCGGCTGAGGAGGGCGGTGGCGATGCCGGTGCCCGCGCCGATGTCGATGACGCGGGCGCCGGTGAGGGGGTGGTCGGCCAGTTCCTCGATCGTGTCGAAGAGGGCGGGTGGGTAGGAGGGGCGGTTGGCGGCGTACTGGGCTGCGGCGGCGTTGAAGGAGCTGGCGCGGTCGGCGTGGGAAGGGGCGGTCATACCGACATGGTGGCTCTGGTCGCTGCGGGGTGCACCGAGTTTGCGGAGAGGTGGTTCGCCTAGGGGCGGCGGCGCTTCTTCGCCGGGTTTCCGGTGCGGCGGGTCGTGCGGCTCTCGTGTTGTTCGCGGGCCGTCTCGTATTCCTCGCGGTGGAGTTTCTCGCCGGGGGCCTCGGTGAGGGAGCGGAAGAAGTAGGCGAGGAGTGAGCCGACGAAGCCGATGGCCAGCAGGCCGCGGAGGGAGGCGTGGCGGTCGGGGTCCGGGCGCTTGGTGAAGCCGTCCCAGGTGTGGCGGAAGGCGAGGGCGCTGCAGATCGCGAACATCGCGACGACCAGGACGGTGACGAAGCTGCCGATGGCGGCGATCTCGATGCCCTGGTAGGCGAAGCGCAGGACCAGGCAGGAGACGGCGGTGGTGACGAAGGAGCCGATGGCCACGCCGATGCGGCGGGCGGTGTAACCGTGATCGTGGTCGACCCAGGTCGTGCCGAAGAAGCGCAGGGGCTCGGGGCGGGGGCCCGTGGAGCCGGTGGGGTGGGCCGGGGTGCCGTTCTTCTCGCTCACTCGTCGATTATCGCTCCGACGTGGTCGCGGGTTCAGTACGGGTTCCGGCGAACCGGGGCCGGCTGGGTTCCGGCCCCGGCGAGCCGGAACCCGCCTCGGTTCAAGAGCAACGGGGACGGATGTAACCGTCGCTGCCCGTGTTCACGTACGCGTCTGCGACGAACTCGCCGTCGTCGATGTTGTCCCAGATGTTCGATGTGCCGTAGGGACCGGTCACGTACGTGCCCGGGGTCTGGCAGAAGATCGGGACGCGGGCGCCCTCGGGGAGGACGCGGACGATGGCGTACTGGGTGCCGGGGCCTCGGCGGACGTTGAGGCGGTGGCCCGGGGCGACCGGGTAGGTGCGGATGGTGGCTGTTGCCGCCATGGTTGTCGCGGTGTCTGCCGAGGCGCCCCCGGACTCCTCGGATCTTTCGACCTCTTCGACGCGATCTGCGGACATGATCGTTCCTCCCCCGTTGATCCCCATGACTGCCATGGGGTCCCGTTGATTCCCCTAAATCACGCCACGCACACATGTGCGCGTTGGGAACATGGAGGCTAGCAAGCCGTCTCTGTCTCGTACGAGTCATCGACTAGGCTCCGTGCGTCGCGCGCGCCGACGAACAGCACGGGGGTGGTCCCATGGCGCCACAGCGGAACGCCGGAGCGGGCGCTGAAGCGGAACTTCCCGAGTACGCCGGTCACTACCGCCTGGAGGAACGTCTGGGCTCGGGCGGCATGGGCGTCGTCCATCTGGCGCGGAGCACCTCGGGGATGCAGCTCGCGGTGAAGGTCGTGCATGCGGAGTTCGCCAGGGATCCCGAGTTCAGGGGGCGTTTCCGGCAGGAGGTGGGGGCGGCCAGGAAGGTCAGCGGGGCGTTCACCGCTCCGGTCGTGGACGCCGATCCGGAGGCCGAACGGCCCTGGATGGCCACGCTGTTCATCCCCGGCCCGACCCTTGCCGATCAGGTGAAGCGGAATGGCCCGATGGACCCGGCGCAGCTGCGGCGGCTGATGGCCGGGCTGGCCGAGGCGCTGCGGGACATACACCGGGTCGGCGTGGTGCACCGGGATCTGAAGCCGAGCAATGTGCTGCTGGCCGAGGACGGGCCGAAGGTCATCGACTTCGGTATTTCTCGGCCAAAGGACAGTGAACTGCGGACCGAGACGGGGAAGTTGATCGGTACGCCGCCGTTCATGGCGCCGGAGCAGTTCCGGCGGCCCCGGGAGGTCGGTCCGGCCGCCGACATCTTCGCGCTCGGGTCGGTGCTGGTGCACGCGGCGACGGGGCGGGGGCCGTTCGACTCGGACAGTCCGTATGTCGTGGCCTACCAGGTCGTGCATGACGAGCCGGATCTGACCGGGCTGCCGGCGAATCTCGCGCCGCTGGTGCTGCGCTGCCTCGCCAAGGAGCCCGAGGACCGGCCCACGCCGGACGAGTTGATGCGGCATCTGCGGTCGGTGTCGGCGTCGTACGACACACAGGCGTTCATCCCGGCCCAGCGGACCAGTACGGGCGACGGGAGCGACGAGGCACCGGATGGGCAGCCGGAGTTGGCGGGCGGCGAGGCGCCCCGCCCCCGGCCCGGCAGACGCAGAGCCAGGCTGGTGGCGCTCGGCGCCGGTGCCCTCGGGCTCGTCACGATCGCCGCGCTGGCCTCGGTGCAGCTCCTCGGCTCAGACGGCCCGACGCCGCAGAACGGCACGCCGAGCACCGCGTCGGCCGGGTTCAGCGCGTGGTCGGCGGCACCGGCGCCCAAGAAGGGCACGCCCCAGTGTGCGTACGGCGCGGGGAAGCTGCTGTGCGCGCAGTCCGGGCTCGTCTACGCGCTCGATCCTCGGGACGGCGGGCTGCTGTGGCGGCACCCCCTCGGCGCGTCGCGCGTGGGCGGAACGCCGACTGTGGCGGGCGGCCTCGTACAGCCGTCGTCGGGGCCCGGCAGCCGGCTTCAGGCGCTCGATCCCGCCACGGGCGAGGCGCGCTGGCACCGGGACCTGCCCGCGTACAACGCGTCGGCGAGCGCCAAGGGCATGCTGCTGGTCACCGGCGCCGACGGCACGGTGACAGGCCTGGACGCCGCTTCGGGCGAGACCAGGTGGAAGGCGTCGGTGCCGGGGCACGGGAACCCGGACTTCGTGTCGTTCGCGGGGGATCCGCTGGCGTATGTGGCGACGGGCTCCGACGACGGGGCGAGCACCCGGGTGACCGGGGTGGACCCGGCCACGGGTGAGGTGCGCTGGGACGCACGGCTGAAGGGGACGCTGGAGCTCGTCGGCGCGTCGGGCGGGTCGCTCTTCCTCACCGCCGCCGACGGGGCCTACAGCGACACGCGGGCCGTGGTCCGCTACTCCCCCGCCGACGGGTCCACGCGGCGCGTGACGCTGCCCCTGCCGCTGCAGCAGACGACCGGCACCGTCCACGGGAACATGGTCTACCTCAGGGCTGTCGGCGGTTCGCTGGTCGCCGTCGACATGGCGGCGGGCAAGCAGCTGTGGAGCCTGGAGACGGCCGTGAACCGTACGTCGTCGCCGGTCACCGACGGTCGCCGGGTGTACGTCAGCGCCCCCGACGGCCGGCTGCTGGCCGTGGACGCCCGCGACGGCACGCTGCTGGGCCAGACGCCGGCCCGGCTCGGCGGCGGCTCGGACGGTGTGGTCGCCTATCTGCCCGAGCCGTTGCTCGCCGACGGCCATGTCTACGCCGCCGCTCCGGACGGCACCGTCTTCGCCGTCGACAGCCGGGATCCGGCGGCCTGGTGACGACGGAGCCGTCCGGCTGACGGCGCGGGGCCGGGCCCCCACGGGCGTCAGCCCAGCTTGGTCACATCCCGCACCGCGCCCTTGTCGGCGCTGGTCGCCATCGCCGCGTAGGCGCGCAGTGCGGCGGACACCTTGCGCTCGCGGTTCTTCGGAGCGTACGTCCCGTTCAACGCCTGCTCGCGGCGGGAGAGTTCCGCATCCTCGACGAGCAACTCGATCGAGCGGTTCGGGATGTCGATGCGGATACGGTCGCCGTCCTCGACGAGCGCGATGGTGCCGCCGGACGCGGCCTCCGGGGAGGCATGGCCGATGGACAGGCCGGAGGTGCCGCCGGAGAAGCGGCCGTCGGTGATCAGGGCGCAGGTCTTGCCGAGGCCGCGGCCCTTGAGGAAGGACGTCGGGTAGAGCATCTCCTGCATACCGGGGCCGCCCTTGGGGCCCTCGTAGCGGATGACGACGACATCACCGTCCGTCACCTGCTTGTTGAGGATCTTCTCGACGGCCTCTTCCTGCGACTCGCAGACGACCGCGGGGCCCTCGAAGGTCCAGATGGACTCGTCGACGCCCGCGGTCTTCACCACGCAGCCGTCGACGGCGAGGTTGCCCTTGAGGACCGCGAGGCCGCCGTCCTTGGAGTAGGCGTGCTCGGCGCTGCGGATGCAGCCGCCCTCCGCGTCCTCGTCGAGCGCCGCCCAGCGCTCGGACTGGGAGAAGGCCTCGGCGGAGCGGACGCAGCCGGGGGCGGCGTGCCACAGCTCGACGGCCTCCGGCGAGGGGGACCCGCCGCGCACGTCCCAGGTCTTCAGCCAGTCCGCCAGGGACGGGCTGTGGACGGCGTGCACGTCCTCGTTCAGCAGGCCCGCGCGGTGCAGTTCGCCCAGCAGGGCGGGGATGCCGCCGGCGCGGTGGACGTCCTCCATGTAGTACGTGCGGTCCTTGGCGACGTTGGGCGCCACCTTCGCCAGGCACGGCACGCGGCGGCTGACCTCGTTGATCTGCTCCAGGCCGAACGGGACGCCCGCCTCCTGGGCGGCGGCCAGCAGGTGCAGGATCGTGTTGGTGGAGCCGCCCATGGCGATGTCGAGGGCCATGGCGTTCTCGAACGCCGCGAAGGTGGCGACGTTGCGCGGCAGGACCGTGTCGTCGTCCTGGTCGTAGTAGCGGCGGGTGATGTCCATGACCGTGCGGGCCGCGTCCTCGTACAGGGCCTTGCGGGCCGTGTGCGTGGCGAGGACCGAGCCGTTGCCGGGCAGGGACAGGCCGATGGCCTCGGTCAGGCAGTTCATCGAGTTGGCGGTGAACATGCCGGAGCAGGAGCCGCAGGTCGGACAGGCGTTCTCCTCGATACGGAGGATGTCCTCGTCCGAGATCTTGTCGTTCACGGCGTCGGAGATCGCGTCGACCAGGTCGAGGGTGCGGACCGTGCCGTCGACCAGGGTGGCGCGGCCGGATTCCATCGGGCCGCCGGAGACGAAGACCGTGGGGATGTTGAGCCGCAGGGCGGCGTTCAGCATGCCCGGGGTGATCTTGTCGCAGTTGGAGATGCAGATCAGGGCGTCGGCGCAGTGCGCCTCGACCATGTACTCCACGCTGTCCGCGATCAGGTCGCGGGACGGGAGGCTGTACAGCATGCCGCCGTGGCCCATCGCGATGCCGTCGTCCACGGCGATCGTGTTGAACTCGCGCGGGATGCCGCCGGCCTCGACGATCGCCTCGCTGACGATCCGGCCGACGGGCTGGAGGTGGGTGTGGCCCGGCACGAACTCGGTGAAGGAGTTCGCCACCGCGATGATCGGCTTCCGGCCGATGTCCGCACCGGGTACACCGGAGGCGCGCATAAGGGCGCGGGCGCCCGCCATGTTGCGGCCGTGGGTGACTGTGCGGGACCTCAGCTCGGGCATCGTCGCTCGCTCCTTCAGGGACTGCCTGGGACATCACAGACTGCGATCAGAGACTTCTGACTGCTAACGAGCGTACGCCGGTCATCCAGTGGGCGGGACGAGGTGTCCGGAATACGGGACGAATATCTCGCGGATCAGGAGTCCGCCTGCTGCCACCCGGTGAGGTGCCCCTGCACGACGGGCGCCACGCGCGTGATGATCTGCTCCACGTCCGCCGACGCGATCGGCTCGATCTTGATGACGTAGCGCATCATCGCGACGCCCACGAGCTGCGCGGCGGCCAGCTCGGCGCGCAGCTGGGCGTCGGGGGCGTCGATCTCGCCGGCGATGCGGCGCATCAGCTGGGCGGTGACGAGCCGCCGGAAGACGGCGGCCGCGGCGTCGTTGTTGACCGCGGAGCGGACGATCGCGAGCAGCGGCCTACGGGTCACCGGGTTCTCCCAGAGCCCGAAGATGGTGCGGGTCATGCGCTCGCCGACATCGTCGAGGGGCCCTTCCAGCACAGCGTCCCGCACCTTCAGGGCAGGGGCGAAGGCGACCTCCACGGCCGCCTCGAAGACCTGCTCCTTGGTGCCGAAGTAGTGGTGCACGAGAGCCGAGTCCACCCCGGCCGACTTGGCGATGCCCCGCACCGAGGTCTTCTCGTAGCCGCGCTCGGAGAACTCCTCGCGGGCGGCGTCCAGGATGCGGTCGCGGGTGTCGGCGGATTCGGTACGCGGGGGCCGTCCCCGGCGCCGGCCCGCTGAGGTGTCGGTCACGGCCGGGGCACCTTGACCGGCGAGGCCAGATGGAGCCGGGTGAAGGCGAGGGCCTCGGCGAGGTCGGCCTCGCGTTCGGCGCTGGACATCGCCCGGCGGGTGTTGACCTCGATGACGACATGACCGTCGAAGCCGCTCAGCGCGAGCCGCTCCAGCACCTCGGCGCAGGGCTGGGTGCCACGGCCCGGGACGAGGTGCTCGTCCTTCGCCGATCCGCGCCCGTCCGCGAGGTGCACATGCCCGAGCCGGTCCCCCATCCGGTCGATCATCTGGACGGCGTCCGCGCGGGCGGTCGCCGTATGGCTGAGATCGATCGTGAAGTGCCGGTAGTCGTCCTTCGTCACATCCCAGTCGGGGGCGTAGGCGAGCATCTCCCGGTCGCGGTATCGCCAGGGGTACATGTTCTCTACGGCGAACCGCACATCCGTCTCGTTCGCCATGCGCCAGATGCCGGCGACGAAGTCCCGGGCGTACTGGCGCTGCCAGCGGAACGGCGGGTGTACGACGACCGTGGAGGCCCCCAGCTTCTCGGCGGCGGCCTGGGCGCGCTGGAGCTTGGTCCACGGGTCCGTCGACCAGACGCGCTGCGTGATCAGCAGACAGGGCGCGTGGATGGCGAGGATCGGGATCCGGTGGTAGTCGCTGAGCCGCCGCAGCGCCTCCATGTCCTGGCTGACCGGGTCGGTCCACACCATGACCTCGACGCCGTCGTACCCGAGGCGCGCGGCGATCTCGAAGGCCGTCGCCGTCGACTCCGGATAGACGGAGGCCGTCGACAGGGCGACCTTCGCATCCGGGATGCGCACCACTGGTTCTGCCACGAGGGACAGAGTACGGGGCGGTAGGGAGGCCGGGGGAACCGATGACCACACCGCCGCGGGGAGGGCTCAGTACCGGCCAGCTGTGCGAACTGGGGGTATGCGGGGTGGGCGGACGGGGAGCGTGGGGGGTGGGGGTGTGGCGGGGTTCACGCGGGTGCCGGGTGTCGGCGTCGGGCGTCGGGCGTCGGGCGTCGGCAAGAGGGCCCGGCCGCCGGCGGCGACCGTCACCCCACCGTCAGCTGATCCAGCTTCCGCAGGATCACGCCCTCCCGCAGCGCCCAGGGACACACCTCCAGCGTCTCCACGCCGAACAGGTCCATCGCGCCCTCGGCCACCAGCGCGCCCGCCAGCAGCTGTCCGGCGCGTCCCTCGGAGACCCCGGGCAGTTCCGCGCGCTGTGCCGTGGTCATGCCGGCCAGCCGCGGGACCCATGCCTCCAGGGACTCGCGCTTGAGCTCGCGCTGCGTGTAGAGGCCCTCGGCCGAACGTGCGGCGCCGGCGATGCGGGCCAGCTGCTTGAACGTCTTCGACGTGGCCACGACATGGTCCGGCGCCCCGAACCGGCTGAATTCACCGACCGTACGGGCGATCTGTGCCCGCACATGCCGCCGCAGCGCCCGTATGTCCTCGGGGTCCGGCGGATCCCCCGGCAGCCAGCCGGCCGTCAGGCGCCCTGCCCCCAGCGGCAGCGACACCGCCGCGTCCGGCTCCTCGTCGATGCCGTACGCGATCTCCAGGGAGCCGCCGCCGATGTCCAGCACCAGCAGCTTCCCGGCGGACCAGCCGAACCAGCGCCGAGCCGCGAGGAACGTCCACCGGGCCTCTTCCGCGCCGGTGAGGACCTGCAGCTCGACCCCGGTCTCGTCCTGCACGCGCGCGAGGACGTCATCGGCGTTGCTCGCCTCGCGCACCGCGGACGTCGCGAACGGCAGCACTTCCTCGACGCCCTTGTCCTCGGCCGCCTGCAGCGCCTCCTTGACGACGCCGATCAGCTGCTCGACGCCGTCGGGACCGATGGCCCCGCTGTCGTCGAGCAGTTGGGCAAGGCGCAGCTCCACCTTGTGCGAATGCGCGGGCAGCGGGCGCGCGCCAGGATGCGCATCCACCACCAGCAGATGCACCGTGTTAGATCCCACGTCGAGGACACCGAGTCTCATGTACGGAACGCTACTGCCACCAGGGCGATCCTCCGTCCTCGAAGTCGCAGGTGCGGACGCCGTACCCTGGTCCCGTGCCAAAGACGAAAAAGGCGAAGAACGACAAGGCGGCCAAATCCGGCAAGGGTTCTTCGCAGGCGAAGGCAGCCATGAAGTCGAAGAAGTCCAAGACGGACTCCCCGGTGCCGGACCAGGCCCCGAACGGGGTCCCGGACGAGAAGGGCCTCGACTTCGCGCGCGCATGGGTGGAGTTCCCTGATCCGGCGGACGACGAGCAGGTCTTCCGCTGCGATCTGACATGGCTGACCTCCCGTTGGAACTGCATCTTCGGCAGCGGCTGCCAGGGCATCCAGGCGGGCCGCGCGGACGACGGCTGCTGCACTCTGGGCGCCCATTTCTCGGACGAGGACGACGAGAAACGCGTGGCCGGGCATGTGGCGAGACTCACGCCGGAGATCTGGCAGCACCACGACGAGGGCATGGAGCACGGCTGGATCTCGGAGGACGAGGACGGCGACCGCCAGACCCGCCCCTTCAACGGCTCGTGCATCTTCCAGAACCGCCCCGGCTTCCCGGGCGGCGCGGGCTGCTCGCTGCACATCCTGGCCCTGAAGGAGGGCCGCGAGCCGCTGGAGACCAAGCCGGACGTGTGCTGGCAGCTGCCGGTCCGGCGGACGTACGACTGGATCGACCGGCCCGACGACACCCGGGTGCTCCAGGTCTCGATCGGCGAGTACGACCGCCGCGGCTGGGGTCCGGGCGGCCATGACCTGCACTGGTGGTGCACCTCGGCGACCTCGGCGCACGGCGCGGGCGACCCGGTGTACGTGTCCTATCGGCCGGAGCTGATCGAGCTGATGGGCAAGGCGGGCTACGACCGTCTGGTCGAGCTGTGCGAGGAGCGGCTGGCGTCGCAGCTGCCGCTGCTGGCACCGCATCCGGCGGACCCGGTCGACTGACGGACAACGCCGGCCACCCGATCGCCTAGGGCCCGGACGGGCTCGGCTCCCCGCTCCCGCTGGGCGGCGGAGTCGAATCCGTCGGGTCGGAAGGGCTGGAGGGGTCGGAGGGGCTGGACGGATCGGACGGGTCGGTCGGCGTCGGGTCGGACGACGAGGGCGGTGGCTCGCTCGGTGTCGGGTCGGACGGGGTCGGGTCCGGCGTCGTCGGTGTCGGGTCGGGGTCGGAGGACGAGGGCGGCGGCTCGCTCGGGGTCCCGGGGTCCGTCGGATCGCTGGGGACGGGGCTGCCGGGGCCCTGGCCCGGGTCGGAGGGGCTGGGGGCGGTGCCGTAGCCCTCGATGGTGACGACGGAACCGGTGGGCGCGATCGCCACCCGCGCGCTCCAGTAGCCGGACGGCTCGCGCAGCTGGTCGACGTACACCTTGATCGTCAACGACTCGCCGGGCGCCAGCGTTCCCGCCGACCGGCTCAGATACAGCCAGTGCGCTCCGGTGCTCGCCGACCAGCGCACCGGCGTGCGCCCCGTCGCCGTGAGGGTGACGAGCGTGGTGTCGCCGCTGCTGTCGGCCGACACGTCGAGCTGTCCGGCGCTCGCTCCGCTGACGCTGACGACCTCCACGAGGACGTCCGTCCCCTGGCCCTCGCGGAAGCGGCCGTCGGGGCGGGTGCTGGCATTGCCGGCGTTCTCGTAGCCGCTGCCCGCGGCCTCGCCGTCGAGGGCGGCGGGGTCGTGCGCCTCGCTCGCGGTGGCCGCGCCGCCTCCGCCGTCGACGCCGTCTGCGGTGGGGGTGCCGCGATAGGCGGCCCACAGGGCGAGGACCGGGGCGGCGACGACGGTGGCGACGACGGTCGTGGTGACGGCACGCGCGCGTAGCCGGTCCCTGCGGGCGGCGCGGTCCTTCGGGTCCATCGGGAAGCCGCGCCGGTCGAAGCGCGGTACCGCTCCGCCACGCGCGCGTGGGTGGTGTGCGAGGGCCATGTGCAGGGCCGCGCGGGGTGCCTCCAGGATGGGCAGTTCGGCGGGGGTGACGGCCGCGCCGGGCCACCGGCCGGGGATGGCGCGCTCGGCGGTGCGGCGGCAGCGCGGGCAGTCGTCGACGTGCCGGACGAGTTCGCGGCGCAGGGCCGTGCCGAGGACGACCTGGTTGTCGCCGGTCAGCCGGGCGACGCTCGGACAGGCGCCGGTCTCCACGACGGCGAGGGCCGCGCGGGTGCGCTCGACCTCGCAGGCGGCGGAGGCGAGCAGTTCGCGCGCGGTGGCGAGGTCCAGGCCGAGGACGGCGGCGACCTCATGGGCGGCGAGGTGGTGGCGTACGGCGAGTTCGAGGGCCTCGCGCTGCTCCGGGGTGGTGCCTGCGGCCTCCGGCCAGGCGAGCAGGGCGAGTTCGCGGCGCCGCTGCTCCTGGGTCTCGGTGGCCTCCGTCCTGGCGTCCCGCGTGCCCGTCGCCCGGTGCGCGCCGTGCCGGCCGGCCGCGTGTCCCGCGCTGCCCTGACGTTTCTGCTTGGCCTCGGCCAGCTTGCGCAGACAGGCCCAGCGGGCCAGCGCGTACAGCCAGGGGCGCCGGTCCGCGGCGGCCTCGGGGACGCGCTGTCCGCGCCGCTCGGCGAGGGCGAGGACGTCGCCGAGGGCGGCGGTCGCGGCGTCGTGGTCGCACAGGACGGACAGGCAGTAGGTGAACAGCCCGTCCAGATAAGGCTCGTAGCGCGCGGGCGGTCGCTGCGCCAGAGTGCGCGCCGCCGCACGATCACGCGCCTCCCGGTGCGCTCGATGCTCGCCTGCGGTGCGGGTCGAGGTTTCCGGAGTGCTGCTCATCATTCGTGGACCGTAGGCGCCCTGAGGTGGCCCCTTCTGCCCGCTTGAGCAGTTTTAATCCATACGGGTGAAACGATCCCTCAATGGGGTACAGGAACCCGGGATTCCGTGGTCTGTGCATGACGAGTCGGGGGCATCCGGCAGGCGGCGGCCCGGCGTTGTCAGTGGGCTCGGCTACGGTTCATCGCATGGCTGCCCGTACCAAGTCCACGAAGGACCGCCCGTCCTACCGCTGCACCGAGTGCGGCTGGCAGACGGCCAAGTGGCTCGGCCGCTGCCCCGAGTGCCAGGCGTGGGGGACGGTCGAGGAGTACGGCACGCCCGCGGTCCGTACGACGGCACCGGGCCGGGTGACGTCGTCCGCGGTGCCGATCGGGCAGATCGACGGGCGGCAGGCCACCGCGCGCTCCACCGGCGTACCCGAGCTGGACCGCGTCCTGGGCGGCGGACTGGTGCCCGGGGCCGTCGCGCTCCTCGCGGGCGAGCCCGGCGTCGGCAAGTCCACCCTGCTGCTGGACGTGGCGGCCAAGTCGGCGAGCGACGAGCACCGCACGCTCTATGTCACCGGCGAGGAGTCGGCGAGCCAGGTGCGGCTGCGCGCCGACCGCATCGGCGCCCTCGACGACCATCTGTATCTCGCGGCGGAGACCGATCTGTCGGCCGTGCTCGGCCACTTGGACGCGGTGAAGCCGTCGCTGCTGATCCTGGACTCGGTACAGACGGTGGCCTCCCCGGAGATCGACGGGGCGCCCGGCGGCATGGCCCAGGTCCGGGAGGTGGCCGGTGCGCTGATCCGCGCCTCCAAGGAGCGCGGCATGTCCACCCTCCTCGTGGGACACGTCACCAAGGACGGCGCCATCGCCGGACCCCGCCTCCTGGAACACCTCGTGGACGTCGTCCTCCACTTCGAAGGGGACCGGCATGCGCGCCTGCGGCTCGTGCGAGGCGTCAAGAACCGCTACGGCGCGACCGACGAGGTCGGCTGCTTCGAACTGCACGACGAGGGCATCACGGGCCTTGCCGACCCAAGCGGACTTTTCCTGACCCGTCGTGACGAACCGGTACCGGGCACCTGCCTGACGGTCACCCTGGAGGGCCGCCGCCCCCTCGTGGCCGAGGTCCAGGCGCTCACCGTCGACTCACAGATCCCCTCCCCCCGCCGTACGACGTCCGGTCTGGAGACCTCGCGGGTCTCGATGATGCTGGCCGTCCTTGAGCAGCGCGGCCGGATCAGCGCGCTCGGCAAGCGGGACATCTACTCCGCGACGGTCGGCGGGGTGAAGCTCTCGGAGCCCGCGGCGGACCTCGCCGTCGCCCTCGCGCTGGCCTCCGCGGCGAGTGACACACCTCTCCCCAAGAACCTCGTCGCGATCGGTGAGGTGGGCCTCGCGGGCGAGGTCAGACGGGTCACCGGCGTACAGCGCAGACTGGCCGAAGCGCACCGGCTGGGCTTCACGCACGCCCTCGTACCGGGCGACCCGGGCAAGATCCCTACCGGCATGAAGGTGCTGGAAGTGGCCGACATAGGAGACGCGCTCCGGGTCCTTCCGCGCTCGCGTCGGCGAGAGGCCCCACGGGACGAGGAGGACCGCCGGTAGACTTTGCCCTGGTCTCGCCCGTGCGTACGAACCGAATGTGCGAAACGGGAGCGCCAGAAGAACCTGCGACCGGAGGAGTGCAGTGGCAGCCAACGACCGGGCGGCAGCTCCCGGAAAGTCCGGCGGGAGTTCCGGTGCCGATGGCCTGATGCGCGCCTCACTGAGCGCGGTGGCTCCCGGCACGGGCCTGCGTGACGGGCTCGAACGCGTCCTGAGGGGCAACACCGGCGGGCTCATCGTGCTGGGCTTCGACAAGACCGTCGAGACGATGTGCACGGGTGGATTCGTCCTGGATGTCGAGTTCACGGCGACGCGGCTGCGTGAGCTGTGCAAGCTCGACGGCGGCATCGTCCTGTCGTCCGACCTGTCGAAGATCCTGCGCGCGGGTGTGCAGTTCGTACCGGACGCGACGATCCCCACGGAGGAGACGGGCACCCGGCACCGTACGGCGGACCGGGTCAGCAAGCAGGTCGGCTTCCCCGTCGTCTCGGTCTCCCAGTCGATGCGGCTGATCGCGCTCTACGTCGACGGTCAGCGCCGCGTCCTGGAGGACTCGGCGGCGATCCTCTCCCGCGCCAACCAGGCCCTGGCGACCCTGGAGCGCTACAAGCTCCGCCTGGACGAGGTCGCGGGAACGTTGTCAGCGCTGGAGATCGAGGACCTGGTGACGGTCCGCGACGTCTCGGCGGTGGCGCAGCGCCTGGAGATGGTCCGGCGCATCGCGACCGAGATCGCCGAGTATGTGGTGGAGCTGGGCACCGACGGCCGTCTTCTCGCCCTCCAGCTGGACGAGTTGATCGCGGGCGTGGAGCCCGAGCGCGAGCTCGTGGTGCGTGACTACGTCCCCGAGCCGACCGCCAAGCGCTCCCGCACCGTCGACGAGGCGCTCTACGAGCTGGACGCCCTCACCCACGCCGAGCTGCTCGAACTGCCCACGGTGGCACGGGCGTTGGGTTACACGGGATCGCCGGAGGCACTGGACTCCGCGGTGTCCCCGCGCGGCTACCGGCTGCTGGCGAAGGTGCCGAGGCTGCCGGGAGCGATCATCGACCGCCTGGTGGAGCACTTCGGCGGGCTGCAGAAGCTGCTCGCCGCCAGCGTGGACGACCTCCAGACGGTGGACGGCGTCGGCGAGGCGCGGGCGCGGAGCGTGCGTGAGGGGCTGTCGCGGCTGGCGGAGAGTTCGATTCTGGAGCGGTACGTCTGAGTCGACGGCCGGGTGCGGAGGTGCGCGGCGCCGCTAGTCGTTCTCCAGCACGAACGACGTCTGCGCCGTCCCGAAGCCCGGCGTCCTCGCCTCCACCAGATACGTACCCGGCCCCGCGGCCCCGGCGGCGGGCGTCGCGCACTGCGGGGCGCTGGCCTTGCGGTCCCACTTCACGGTGTAGGTGATGCTGTCCCCGGCGGGCACCCGGAACCGCAGGCTGCCTGAGGCCTCGGGGCAGTCGGCGGAGGACCACAGGGCGTTCTCCGAGCCGGCCTGAGTGATCGTCACCACCGCGTTCTTCGGGCCGAGATCGACCTTGCAGTCGTAGGTGGAGGAGTTCGTCGCCTTCAGCAGCAGGGCGGGCGTCTCGCCGGGCTCGTACGCGTTGTGGAGGCTGCTCACCGCCAGGTTCATCTGGCCCGAGACACAGTCGGGCAGCGTGGAGTCCGAACCGACCGTGTCGTCCGCGCCGACGCCGCCGCCCGCGCCGCCACCCGCGGAGCCGCTGCCCGAGCCCTCCGACCCGCCGGAGGACGTACCGTCCCCGGATCCGTCGCCGTCATCGGACCCCGACCCGCCGCCGGAGTCGCCACCCGCGGTGGACTCGTCGCGGCCGCCCGGCGCTTGGCTGATCGCCGGACCGGAGCCCGAGGGGCCCGGGGTGATCGTCGAGGGCGCGGGATTCTTGCCGTCGGACCCGCCCGCGTTGTTCTTGCCGCCTCCGCCGCCCGAGGTGAGCACCCAGGTCAGCAGAAGCGCCAACAGGGCGACCACGGACAGCAGTACGGCCCTCCGACGCCAGTAGATGGTGGAGGGAAGCGGCCCGACCGGATTGCGCAGAGATCCCACGGCGCAAACTGTACGAGAGATCGGCGCGTGAGCCTGCGCCACCCGCCGCCTCGGACGACAACTTTTCCGGATCATCATTCCGGAAAGCGCCCGCCGGAGGCCTCACGCCCCCTGTCTTCCGTCAGGGGTGACACCTGTCGATCGCGGGGTGTGACGGTTTCGGGCCGCCGCCTACGGTCCGTGACCATGGACTTCGAGGACGCCGAGCTCTACCGCGACATCACCGACTTCGCCCGGCACACCCCAACGTGGGTACGGCACACGGCCGAGATATGGACGGAGGCCGGACTGCTCCTGTTCGCCGCGCTGTTCGTCGCCGTGTGGTGGCGAGCCAGACGGGACACCACGCGGGCGTTCGCGATAGCGGTCCTTGCACCTCTGGCCACGGCTGTGGCGTATGTGTGCAGTGAGGTGCTCAAGTCCGGCTTCACCGAGGAACGTCCGTGCCGGGCGGTGGCCGGCGCGACCGCCTCCCTCTCCGTCTGCCCGCCGCCCGGCGACTGGTCCTTCCCCAGCAACCACGCCGCCATCGCGGGCGCCGCGGCCATCGCCCTGGCCCTGACCAGGCACGCGCTCATCCTGCTGACGGCACCGCTCGCGCTCCTGATGGCCTTCTCCCGCGTCTTCGTCGGGGTCCACTATCCGCATGACGTCGTGGCGGGCCTGCTCCTCGGCGCGATCGTCGCGACGGCCGCCGTACGGCTCGGCACCCGTCCGGCGATCCGGCTGGCGCAGGCGATGCGGGCCTCGTCGGCGCCTTCCGCACGGTGGTTCACGGGGCCGGGCGGGCCGTCCTGACGGGCCGAGCCCTACGGCTGCTCCACCAGCCCCGCCTCGTACGCCACGATCGCCGCCTGTACGCGGTTGCGCACGGCCAACCGGTCGAGCACCGCGCTCACATACGCCTTCACCGTGCCCTCGACGAGGTGCAGCCGGGCGGCGATCTCCGGGTTGGACAGGCCCGCGCCGACGAGTCCGAGCACCTCGCGCTCGCGCGGGCTGAGCGCGGCCACGCGTGCGCGTGCGGTGGCCTCACGGCCGAGGCGGCCGTCGCTGCCGCCCAGGCCGTCGATGACGTACCGGGCCACCTTCGGCGACAGGAAGGCCGCGCCGCCCGCCACCGCCCGTACGCCCGCGATGAGTTCGTACGGATCGCCGGACTTCAACAGGAAGCCGGTGGCGCCACCGCCGAGGGCGCGGGCCACGTAAGCGTGTTCGGAGAAGGTGGTGAGCATCGCGACGGCCGTGCCGGGGGCGGTCCGTACGATCTCCTCGGCCGCGGCGAGTCCGTCGAGCCGTGGCATACGGATGTCCAGCAGGGCCACGTCCGGCCGGTGCGCCCGCGTGAGCTCGACGGCCGCACGCCCGTCACCGGCCTCCGCGACGACGTCGATCTCACCGCCGCTGGTCAGGATGGCGCGCACACCGGCCCGGACCATCGCCTCGTCGTCGGCCAGCAGTACGCGGATCACCGTACGAACTCCTCGTCCGTGGAGGGGCGTTGGGAGAGACCGGCCCGAGGGATCACGTCCTTGGCGACGAGCCGCGCCTTGTTGTCGAAGCAGAGCCTGAAGTGGTCGACGGAGACGAGGAGTTCGCCGCTCGCACGGTAGTAGCGGCAGTCGCTCTGGGGCGGGGGTGGCCCGGGTGCGCGGTCCACGGGCGCGTCGCGCACGGTGCGCTCCGGAAGGACCCGCGCGATGTCACCGGCCGACGCCCCGAGACGCAGTTCGGCGTATGCGGCGGGCGACAGCACCGAGTGCGTCTCGGTGTACGCGTACCAGACGAACGCCCCACCGACGAGCATGACCCCCGCGCCGAGGGCACCCGCGAGGGCGACGACCACTCGACGACGGGCGCGGGTGAAGGGGGCGTACGGGGCCGGCGGCGGGCCGGGGGCGAAGGGCTGCGCGGGGACGTACGCCCGGACACGGAAGCCGTCTCCATGGGGCCCGGCCTCGAAGCCACCGCCGACGGCGGCCACGGCGACGCGGAGGGACTGGAGGCCGGTGCCGCTGGAGGGGGTGGTGGGGCTGTGGGGAAGCGGGGTGGTGTGGGGGGTCGTGGGGGCGGACGTCGAGCCCGGCCCGCCATCACTTGCAGCCGTGACCGGCACGCCGCCGCCCGCCGTGCCGTCACCTGCCGACCTCCGCGCACGTTTCTCGACGCCCACTGCACGGTCACCCGGCAGCCCCGGAGCATCGCTCATCACAACCGCCGCATCGCCGGCCACCGCCTGCTGCCCACGACCCACGACGTCCGCCACATCACCGGCCACCGCCCCCTGCTCATCACTCACAGCTTCCGCCGCACCACCGACCACCGGCCCCCCACCACCACTGGTCACCGTCACCACCACCCCCTCAACCCCCCGCGTAGCCCCCACCCTCACCTGCACCCCTGGCGCATGCCGTGCCGCGTTGGTCAGGGACTCCCGCACCACCCGGTACAGGACGCGTTCCGCGGCGTCGCCCGGAGTCGTGCCGTGTGTCGCCGTGGCGTCGGCAGGTCGTTCCCAGCGGACCGGCAGGCCCGACTCGGCGGCTCGGGCGATGAGTTGCTCGACCGTTTCGCCCGCCGGAGTCAGGGAGGCCGGTTCGTCCTCCTCGCGCAGGACGCCGATGATGCGGTGCAGCCGGTCGGTGGCGTCGGCGGCGGCCGCGCGCAGGTCGGCGACGGCGGTGCGGTGGTGGTCGGGGAGGTCGGCGGCGACCTGGAGGGCGCCCGCGCGCAGGGCGATCAGGCTCAGCTCATGGCCCAGCGAGTCGTGCATGTCCTGTGCGATCCGGGCCCGTTCGCGCAGCCGGGCCCGCTCCTCGGCGAGGCGCTGCTCGCCCTCCAGCCGCGCCGCCCTGCTCCAGCCGGCCTCGGCCAGCCGGCGGCTCTGGCGCCAGTAGCGGCCGCCGAGCCATGGGAAGACACAGCCGAACAGCAGCGTGCCGGTCAGCACCACCCACTCCGGCGCCGGATCGACCCCGAACAGCGCGATCCTCGCCGTGCCCAGGAGGCCGACGCCCCCGAAGACGGCCACCGCCGGCCGCACCCGCGCCCCGCGCAGCCCGAGCAGCAGCGCGAAGGTGCCGAGCGCCGGGCCGTAGGAGACGGTGAACATCGCGGGGGCGGCGGCGAGGCTCAGTACGGCCGTCGACACGAAGGCGACCAGGGGCTGCCGCCGGGCCAGGGCGACCGCGACGGCGATCACGACGAGCCCGGCGAGTTGCCGCCACACGGCACGCGGTTCGTTCAGCCCCAGCGGGTCGGCCGTGAGCGCGGGCAGCACGAGGACGGCCCAGAGCAGACAGGCCCGCCATATGCGAGGACGTTCCATCCGGACGACGCTACAAGCAGGGGTCGGGGTACGACTGCTGCCGATCGTCAGGGGGTTCCGGAGAGGCCGGAAGCCGCCCCGCCCCACGGCCACCAACGCACCGGCACCGCCGCCTACCCACCCCGCCGCCCCCGACATGGCAGGATCGGGAAGCCATGACTGCGCCCACGAAGCCCCCGCACACCCACCCCGACGCCAACTCCGACGGCTCCCTCGGCCGGCCGCTGCACAGCAGTGTCATCGACTGGTTCGACGAGAACGCCCGTGACCTCCCCTGGCGGCGTCCCGAGGCCGGCGCCTGGGGAGTGATGGTCAGTGAGTTCATGCTCCAGCAGACGCCGGTGAACCGCGTCCTGCCGGTCTACGAGCAGTGGCTGGCCCGCTGGCCCCGCCCCGCCGACCTCGCGAAGGAGGCCCCCGGCGAGGCGGTTCGCGCCTGGGGCCGGCTCGGCTATCCGCGCCGCGCGCTGCGGCTGCACGGTGCCGCCGTCGCCATAGCGGAACGGCACGGCGGGGACGTACCGGCGGAGCACGCCCAGCTCCTCGCGCTGCCCGGCATCGGGGAGTACACCGCGGCGGCGGTCGCGTCGTTCGCGTACGGCCAGCGGCATCCCGTGCTCGACACCAACGTCCGACGTGTGTTCGCCCGTGCCGTCACGGGTGTGCAGTACCCGCCGAACGCCACCACCGCCGCCGAGCGCAAGCTCGCCCGCGCCCTGCTCCCCGACGACGAGGGCACCGCCGCCCGCTGGGCCGCCGCCTCGATGGAGCTCGGCGCGCTGGTGTGCACCGCGAAGAACGAGTCCTGCCATCGCTGCCCGATCTCGGCGCAGTGCGCCTGGCAGCTGGCGGGGAAGCCGGAGCACGACGGGCCGCCGCGGCGCGGGCAGACGTACGCCGGGACCGACCGTCAGGTGCGCGGCAAGCTGCTGGCCGTACTGCGCGACGCCCATGTGCCCGTCCCGCAGACGGCACTGGACCGGGTGTGGCACGAGCCGGTGCAGCGCGCCCGCGCCCTGGACGGCCTCGTGTCCGACGGACTGGTCGAGCCGCTGCCGGGCGGGATGTACCGGCTGCCGTTGAGCTGACGCACAGTCAGATCACAGCCCCGACCCCTTCGCAACACTCGATACACAGCCTCCGCATGGCCACAGAACGACCAAATCCCGACATACCAACCCCAACTCTCCCGCCGTTTTGTCCGTTTCCTGATTCCGTTACATAACCGACGGACAGCCGAGCGCTAGCCGAAGGCTGCTTCGGACAGCCCCGTGACAACGCCTCCGTAGCTTCATTTCCGTACCCGACAGGCGGGGACGACTACGAACCACAGGCAGTGGCACCGGCGGCGGAAGAGCCGTCCGGGGACGGGGAATCGGGAGGCGGTCAACATGGCGCAGGGAGAGGTGCTCGAGTTCGAGGAGTACGTCCGCACCCGGCAGGACGCGCTGCTGCGCAGCGCCCGCCGGCTGGTCCCGGACCCGGTCGACGCCCAGGACCTCCTCCAGACCGCGCTGGTGCGCACGTACCACCGCTGGGACGGCATCGCGGACAAGCGGCTCGCGGACGCCTACCTGCGCCGCGTCATGATCAACACGCGGACCGAGTGGTGGCGGGCGCGCAAGCTGGAGGAAGTGCCCACCGAGCAGCTCCCGGACGCCTCGGTCGACGACTCCACCGAGCAGCACGCGGACCGCGCCCTGCTGATGGACATCATGAAGGTTCTGGCACCCAAGCAACGCAGCGTCGTGGTCCTGCGACACTGGGAGCAGATGTCCACGGAGGAGACGGCCGCGGCCCTCGGCATGTCGGCCGGAACGGTCAAGAGCACGCTGCACCGGGCGCTCGCCCGGCTCCGCGAGGAGCTGGAGAGCCGCGATCTGGACGCACGCGCGCTGGAGCGTGAGGAGCGGGAGCGTTGCGCGGCCTAGGCACGACGACGGGCGGCACCGGGCACACGGACACGGGTGACAGGGGCACGGACGAGGATCCGGGAGCCCCAGGGTCCGGGCCCGGATCCGTCCGGGTCCGGGGGAACCTCCAGGCGGCGTTCACGGCGATGGCCGTGGTCGTCGCCCTCGCCCTTTTCGCCTCCGCCTGCGGCACCGGCGGCACCGGCGCCCGCGACGAAGGGCCCGCGCACGCCGACGCGGCGGGTGGCTCGGCCGTATCGAAGTCGGCCTCGCCCACGCCCTCGCCGGTCCCGGACCGCAAGGAGGCCGTACGGCTGGTCAAGGCGGACCCCGTGGTCTCCACCCAGGTCAAGCGTGAGCTGACGCCGTGCGTGTCCGACGACTACCCCATCGACGTGTCGTACGGCGACCTCACCGGCGGGCCCGCGGACGACATCGTGGTCAATGTGCTGTCCTGCGGCGACGGGGTCGGCGTGGCGTCGTACGTGTACCGCGAGAAGGACGGCTCGTACCGCAATGTGTTCAAGTCCGAGGAGCCTCCGGTCTACGCCGAGATCGATCGCGGCTACCTTGTGGTGACACAGCAGGTGTACGCCCAGGACGACGCGCTGTCGAACCCGTCCAGCGAGGAAGTGGTCTCGTACGAGTGGGTCTCCGGGCGTTTCGCCCGCAAGGACCACGTCACCACCGATTACGGCGATCTCGGCGACGACGGGACGGCGGCGCCCGGCGGCTGAGATGACTGGCAAGACCTTTTGAGAACGCTGAAGCACACGAGGACAGAGAGCACCGGGATGGCAGACCAGACCCACGTTCTGTTCGTCGAGGACGACGACGTCATCCGCGAGGCCACCCAGCTCGCCCTGGAGCGGGACGGCTTCGCGGTGACCGCCATGCCCGACGGTCTTTCGGGTCTGGAGGCGTTCCGGGCGGACCGGCCCGACATCGCGCTGCTGGATGTGATGGTCCCGGGTCTCGACGGGGTCAGCCTGTGCCGCCGTATCCGCGACGAGTCGACCGTGCCGGTGATCATGCTGTCGGCGCGTGCCGACTCCATCGATGTGGTGCTGGGTCTCGAGGCGGGCGCGGACGACTATGTGACCAAGCCGTTCGACGGTGCCGTGCTGGTGGCGCGGATCCGGGCGGTGCTGCGTCGCTTCGGGCACGCGGGCCGCGCCGACCGCGTGGAGGAGGCTGGTGACACGGCCGGCGGCGGGCTGCTGGCCTTCGGTGACCTGGAGGTCGACACCGAGGGCATGGAGGTGCGCCGGGCCGGGCAGCCGGTCGCGCTGACGCCGACCGAGATGCGGCTGCTGCTGGAGTTCTCGTCGGCGCCGGGCACCGTGCTGTCGCGGGACAAGCTCCTTGAGCGGGTGTGGGACTACGGCTGGGGCGGGGACACCCGGGTCGTCGACGTCCATGTGCAGCGGCTGCGGCAGAAGATCGGCCAGGACCGTATCGAGACGGTCCGTGGCTTCGGCTACAAGCTGAAGGCCTGAGCGGGGCGGCATGCGGGGGATGTTCAGACGTCCGGCCACGTCCGGCGCGGGGCGGGTCGGCCTCACGGAAGCGGCGGAGATCGCCGGGCAGGGGGCGGGTGTCCGTATGGGGTCGCTCGCCGGTGGTCGTGCGCGCCGGCGCGCGGTCGGCCGTATCGCCATCCGCACCGGACTGCGCTGGAAGCTGAGCGCGGCGATCGCGCTGGTCGGCGCGCTCGTCGCCATCGTGCTGAGCCTCGTCGTGCACAACCAGGCCCGGGTGTCGATGCTGGACAGCGCGCGCGACCTCGCGGACGAGCGCATCCAGATCGCCCAGCGCAGCTATGAGCAGTCCAAGCGGCTGAACTTCCCCAACCTCACGATCGACGACCCGGAGCTGCCGGCGGCACTGCGGGAGAAGGTCGAGGAGGGCCGTCGGGCCACGTATGTGACCGACTCGCCGAGCGGCGCGCCCGACATCTGGGCGGCCGTGCCGCTGAACAACGGGCATGTGCTGTCCCTGCGCACCGGCTTCACCGACCGCAGCGACCACATCCTCAACCGCCTCGACCAGGCCATGATCATCGGGTCCATCGCGGTCGTGCTGGGCGGCAGCGCGCTCGGTGTGCTCATCGGCGGGCAGCTGTCGCGGCGGCTGCGCAAGGCGGCGGCCGCGGCGAACATGGTCGCGAGCGGGGAGCCGGACGTCCGGGTGCGGGACGCCATCGGGGGTGTCGTACGGGACGAGACCGACGATCTCGCGAGCGCCGTGGACGCCATGGCGGACGCGCTCCAGCAGCGGCTGGAGGCGGAGCGCCGGGTGACCGCGGACATCGCGCACGAGCTGCGCACACCGGTGACCGGACTGCTGACGGCGGCCGAGCTGCTGCCGCCCGGCCGGCCCACGGAACTGGTCCTGGACCGGGCGAAGGCCATGCGCACCCTCGTCGAGGACGTCCTGGAGGTGGCCCGCCTGGACAGCGCCTCGGAGCGGGCCGAGTTGCAGGACATCCTGCTGGGCGAGTTCGTCAGCCGGCGGGTCGCGGTGAAGGATCCCGCCATCGAGGTGCGGGTCGTCCATGAGTCGGAGGTCACGACCGACCCCCGGCGCCTGGAGCGGGTGCTGTTCAATCTGCTGGCCAACGCCGCGCGGCACGGCAGGCCGCCGATCCAGGTCACGGTCGAGGGCCGGGTCATCCGGGTCCGCGACCACGGCCCCGGGTTCCCGGAGGACCTGCTCGCCGACGGCCCCAGCCGCTTCCGCACCGGCAGCAGCGACCGCGCGGGCCACGGGCATGGCCTCGGCTTGACGATCGCCGCGGGTCAGGCCAGGGTTCTCGGTGCCCGGCTGACCTTCCGCAACATTCGCCCACCGGGCACCCCTGACCCGGTCCCGGCGGAGGGCGCGGTGGCCGTCCTCTGGCTCCCGGAGCACGCGCCGACGAACACGGGGAGCTATCCGCTGCTGCCGTAGCGATGTCCCCCGGGGGGCTAGAACGGCTTGTCGAAGTCCAGCTCCTCGCTCCGCTCCGTCAGCGAGTACCAGTTGCCGTTGTCGTCGCGGAAGATCGCCTCGATGCCGTACGGCCGCTCCTGCGGCTCCTGGATGAACTCGACCCCGCGTGCCTTGAAGGTCTCGTAGTCCCCCCGGCAGTCATCGGTGTGGAACGCACCCGCTCCGATGACCCCCTTGCCGACGAGGGTCTTCAGCGCGGCGGAGGACTCCGGGTCGAGGCCCGGCCCGTCCAGGCTCATCAGCGCGAGCTCGACATCCGGCTGGTCCTTGGCGCCCACGGTGACCCACCTCATCTCGCCCATGGACAGGTCGTTGCGCACCTCGAAGCCGATCTTCTCGGTGAAGAACGCCTTGGTGCGCTGCTGGTCGAAGGTCCATACGGTGGTGATGCCCAGGCCCTTGATCATGAGACTGCTCTCCCGTGCTGCCGCTTGTGCTTACCGCCCTCACGTTAGGCAGGGGCAGAGTCACCGCGCTTCTCCAGAATTGCCCTCCTCGCGCTGCTCCCGCTGCCGGAATCCCCCGGCCCAGAGCATCGCGTAGCACCCCGGTATCAGCGCCGTCCCGCGTCCGACGTGCTTCTCGCGGTACTCGCTCGGTGACAGCCCGGTCCGCGTCTTGAACTTCGCCGAGAAGGTGCCGAGGCTGCTGAACCCGACCAGATGGCAGATCTCGGTGACGGTCAGATTGGCCACCCGCAGATACTCCTCGGCCCGCTCGATTCGCCGGTGGGTCAGATACTGCCCGGGTGTCTCGCCGTACACCGCCTTGAAGGCCCGCACGAAGTGATACCGCGAGTACCCGGCGTGTGCGGCGACCGCGTCCAGGTCGAGCCCCGGATCGGCCCAGTCCCGATCCATGGCGTCCTTGGCCAGCCTCAGCTGCCGCACTTTGTCCATGCCGTCGATGGTGGCACGCGCCACTGACATCGGGCGGAGACGGCGAAGGCCCTCGGGCGTAAACCCGAGGGCCCTCCATATGCCGGGCTCCGACGGCCTGCGCCGCCTCGCGGCCCGCCTAGACCGCGTCCGCCGTGACGTCCGCCTTCGGCCCGTCGCCCTTCAGCGGGACCTCCTTGACGAACAGGGCCGCGACCAGCGACAGCACCGCGATCACGGCGCCCAGCAGGAACGCCGAGTGCGTGCCGGACGAGACCGCGTGCTTGTACGCCTCCGCCACCGCCTCCGGCAGCTTGGCCAGGCTCGCCGCGTCCAGCTGCGCCGACTGCTCGGTCACCTTGGATCCCAGCGACCCGCCCCGCTCGGCCATGACGTCCTGGACCCGGTTGTTGAACAGGGCGCCCATGATGGCGACGCCGAAGGAGGAACCGAGCGTACGGAAGAGCGTGGTGGACGAGGACGCGACGCCCATGTCCTTCATCTCGACGCTGTTCTGCGCGACCAGCATGGTGATCTGCATCAGACAGCCCATGCCGAGGCCGACCACGGCCATGAACACGCCGGACATGAACCGCGAGGTCCCGGTGTCCATGGTCGACAGCAGGTACAGCCCGACGACCATGGCGACGCTGCCGACGATCGGGAAGACCTTGTAGCGCCCAGTGTTCGTGGTCACACGACCGGCGACCATCGAGGTGACCAGCATCGCGCCGAGCATCGGCAGCAGCAGGAGCCCGGAGTTGGTGGCGGAGGCGCCCTGCACCGACTGCTGGTACAGCGGCAGGAACAGCGTCGCGCCGAACATCACGAAGCCGGTGATGAAGCCGATCAGGGACATCAGCGTGAAGTTCCGGCTGCGGAAGATGTGCAGCGGGACGATCGGCTCGGCCGCCCTGGTCTGCCAGAACACGAACCCGACCAGCGCGGCGACTCCGATGCCGATCAGCTCCATGATCCGCGCGGACGTCCAGGCGTACTCGGTGCCGCCCCAGGTGGTGACCAGCACGATCGAGGTGATGCCCACGGTCAGCAGACCGGCGCCCAGATAGTCGATGCGCGCCTGCGACCGCTTCTTCGGCAGGTGGAGTACGGCACTGATCGCGGCGAGCGCGATGACGCCGAGCGGCAGGTTGATGTAGAAGGCCCAGCGCCAGCCCCAGTTGTCGGTGATGGTGCCGCCGACCAGCGGGCCGCCGATCATCGCGAGCGCCATGACGCCAGCCATCATGCCCTGGTACTTGCCGCGCTCCCGGGGCGGGATCAGATCACCGATGATCGCCATGACGCCGACCATCAGACCGCCGGCGCCGAGGCCCTGCACCGCGCGGAACGCGATGAGCTGGCCCATGTCCTGGGCCATGCCGCTGAGCGCGGAGCCGATCAGGAACAGCACGATCGACGACATGAAGACGCCCTTGCGGCCGTACATGTCGCCGAACTTGCCCCACAGCGGAGTGGAGGCCGCGGTGGCCAGCGTGTACGCCGTGACGACCCACGACAGATGTTCGAGGCCGCCGAGCTCACCCACGATCGTCGGCATCGCGGTGCCCACGATCATGTTGTCGAGCATCGCCAGCATCATCGTGATCATCAGCGCGAGCAGGACGACCCGTACGCTCTTCGGCTGCTTGTCGGCTTGATCGGCTTGCTTCGCCTGATCCGACGGTCCTGTGTCCACTGCCAGTGTGTCCGCCATGACTCCCACTCCCCCAGCTACTTACTTGCCGCCCGGCAAGTTGCCTACACTGAAGGAAGGTAGATGCGTAACTAGCCGGGCGTCAAGTAAGTTTTATGGAAAGCCGAGAAGTACGAGGATGGGTGGCACCATGGACGGCACCAAGCAGCGGCGCCGCGGGGACACCCGCCAGCGCATCCAGGACGTGGCCCTCGAACTCTTCGCCGAGCAGGGGTACGAGAAGACCTCACTGCGCGAGATCGCGGAGCGCCTGGAGGTCACGAAAGCGGCCCTGTACTACCACTTCAAGACCAAGGAAGAGATCATCGTCAGCCTCTTCGAGGATCTGACGAAGCCGATCGAGGACCTGATCGAGTGGGGCAAACGGCAGCCGCAGTCGCTGGAGACCAAGCAGGAGATCGTACGCCGCTACAGCCAGGTCCTGACCGACGCGGCGCCCCTGTTCCGCTTCATGCAGGAGAACCAGGCCACGGTCCGTGAGCTGAGCATCGGCGAGATGTTCAAGAACCGCATGCTCGGCATGCGGGACATCATCATCGACCCGGACGCCGACCTGGTCGACCAGGTGCGCTGCGTCAGCGCCCTGTTCACCATGCACGCCGGGATGTTCGTGCTGCGGGACCTCGAAGGCGACCCCGAGGAAAAGCGCAAGGCCATCCTCGAGGTCGCCACGGACCTGGTCACCCAGGCGCACGAGGGCACCCGGGCGGCCCGGTGAATCAGATCGACAGACCCATGGTCTTCAGGAAGGACACGGGGTTGATCGCGGAGCCGTAGTTGGCGGTCTTGCGGATCTCGAAGTGCAGGTGCGGACCGCTGGAGTTACCGGTGTTGCCGGACCTGGCTATCTTCTGGCCGGTCTTCACGACCTGGCCGATCTTCACGTCGATGCGCGACAGGTGGGCGTACTGGGAGAACGTCCCGTTGCCGTGCTTGATGACGATGGCGTTGCCGTAGGCCGGACCGTCACCGGCGCCGTTGCCGCCGGCCTTGACGACGGTGCCGCCGTGCGCGGCCACGACCTGGGTGCCGGTCGGCACGGCGAAGTCCTGACCACTGTGGGTGGACTGCCACATGCCACCGGCCTGCGCGAAGCTGGCGGACTTCGTGTACTTCTTCACCGGCTTGACCCAGGCGGCGGACTTCTTGGCGGGAGCCTTCTTCACGGCGGCGGCCTGGGCCTTTACGGCGGCCGGGGAACCGGGGGCGGAGGTCATCTCGGCAGCAACCGCGCCTCCGGCGCCCAGCACGACCGAGGCCCCCAGTCCGGCGGCCAGCACAGCTGCACGGGTGCGGAACGCGGACGTACGGGGCGAACGAAGAGAAAAGCGCGGGGACATTCGAAACCTCACGGGGACGACGACAGGGAAAACCACCCGGCACTCAGGCGGTCGCCGGATGGCCATCCCTTGGTAACCCCCACACCCTCGAACCCCAAAACCCCTCAACTACGACAGCGGCTAGTACTCCGGCGCAAAAATCACCGCATCTTGACAGACGGCCCAATACGGACGAACCAGCGCCAACACCAAAATGTGCCGCCGGTTTCCATGTGGAAAGTCCGTTTTACCCCACACCCCTGTTTCCACTATTCCCACTAGTAACGGACAAATCGCCTGTGCGGCATGTCACCGCCGTACGCAATCGGGAGACCCCGGAATGTGACGGGCGCTACGCCGCCCGCCCCATCTTTCGGCAACAAAGCTGTGCCCAACTATGTGAGCGACGCCTCAAGTTGAGCTACCGTCCGGTAACCCACTGGTTCCCCATCAGCCACCACCGCCCGCGAACATGCACGCGACAACTCCAGCGCACATGACGTGAGAGGAACCCCCACATGACGCTTCGCCGCCCCTGGGTGCGCCGTATCGCCGTCGGTACCGTCTCCGCGGCCGCCCTCGTGGCCCTCGCCGTCCCCGCCGAAGCGGCGACCGCGACGAGCAGCTCGGCCACCGCCTCGGCGACCGCTGCCGCGGAGGTCGACTACGACACCTGGCAGAAGGACTGCCAGACGGTCATGAACCAGGCGCTGCCCTATCTGAAGCAGCGAATGGCCGACACCAGGCCGGGTGAGAAGCAGGCGATCGTCTTCGACATCGACAACACCACCCTGGAGACGGACTTCGGCTTCAGCTACCCGCAGCCGGCCAACAAGCCGGCCCTGGAGGTCGCCAAGTACGCCCAGGAGCACGGTGTCTCGGTGTTCTTCGTGACCGCCCGCCCGGGCATCATCTCCTCGGTGACCGACTACAACCTCAAGTACGTCGGCTACAAGGTCTCCGGGCTGTATGTGCGGGGCTTCCTCGACCTGTTCAAGAACGTCGCCGACTACAAGACGGCTCAGCGCGTCGACATCGAGAACAAGGGCTACACGATCATCGCGAACATCGGCAACAGCGCCACCGACCTCTCGGGCGGCCACGCCGAGAAGACGTACAAGCTGCCGGACTACAACGGCCAGCTCTCCTGATCCACGGGCACGGGATCACGCTTGGCGACAGACCGTGCACGCGCACGTCGTGGGGCCGGTACCTTCGGGTACCGGCCCCATCACGCATTCCGGCAGGAAGAGGTCCCATGAGCGCTGCGGACGCGTCACGCATCGAACTCGCGGACGCCATCCAGACCATCCGCGACGAACTGCTGACCGCGACCCGGCGCTCGGCGGGACAGGACGTCGTCTTCGAACTCGGCGACATCCAGATGGAATTCACCGTGGAGATCCGCAAGGAGATCAAGGCGAGTTCGAGGGTGAAGGCCTGGGTGGTCGACGCGGGCGCGGACGGCGCGCGGACCGACGGCCGTACCCACAAGGTCTCCTTCACCTTGCGCGCCCAGGACGCCCGCACCGGCGCTCCCCTCAAGGTCGGCAACGAGACCGAGGGCAGCGTCCGGGCGTTCGGCCGGGGCACCCCCGCGCCGCGGTGATGCTGCGCTCGGCGGTCGAGCGGTCCGTGGTGGTACTGGCCGGATCGCAGGGCAGCGGGATCATGCTGTCCCCCCGGCTGGTCCTGACCAGCGCCCACGTGCTGCGCGACAAGGAGTGGATCCGCACGGTCCACCCCGAGAGCGAACAGCCCCTGCCCAGCCGGGCGGTGTGGCAGGACGAGGAGAGCGACGTGGCTCTCCTGCTCACCGGCGAGGAGCTGGTGGACCCGGTGCGGTGGGCACTGGCGAGGCTGCGCTGGGGGGCCGTGGAGTCACCCGATCCGCTGCCCGGCTGCCAGGTCGTCGGGTTCCCCGCCGTCCAACGCCATGGTCCGGACGACCAGTTGGAGTACGACCAGCTCACCGGCACGGTCCTGCCGATGGCGGGCCGGCTCAGATCGATGCTGGTCTGCGAGTTCGACCGGGCACCGGTCGCCGCCCCGAGGCCGGGCGAATCACCGTTCGCGGGACTGTCCGGTGCCCCGGTGTTCGCCGGCTCCGTGCTGATCGGCGTGGTCACCCAGGTACCGGAGGGCCGGGATCATCGCCGGATCGAGGCGGTCCCGGTGCAGCGCATCCTCCAGGCGCCGGGCTTCCCTCGGCATGTGATGGGTGCCGAGCCGGGCCATGTGCCCCCGGTGCTCGAAAAGGTCGTACCCGGCCATCACCTCCGGGACGAATGGTTCGAGCGGCACTACGCACGCGCCCTGAAGACCCGGTACCGCAAGATCGAGATCTTCGGGATCGACGAACTGGGCACGACCGAGACCAACTGGGACCTCGACACCGCGTATCTGAGCCTGGAGGCCCTGTCGGTCTCGGCGGCGGGCGACGACGCACCGGTGTCCAAGACCGTCTCCACACCCCGCCGTATCAACGATCTGCTCGCCGACCGGCCGCGGGCGGTACTGCGCGGTGAAGCCGGCGCGGGCAAGACCACGCTGGTGTGGTGGCTCGCCTCACACGCCGCCTGTGGCGCCCTCGACCACGAACTCGCCGAGCTGAACGACCTGGTGCCGTTCGTCATCCCCATGCGCAGCCTGCTCGCCCGGAGGATGGCCTTCCCCAAGCCGCACGAACTGGCCGCGGTCGCCGAGCTCCAGATCGACGAGATCCCCGAGGGCTGGGCCCGCCGCGTCCTGGAGGCCGGGCGGGCGCTGCTCCTGGTCGACGGCATGGACGAGGTCCCGCCCGCGGACCGGGAGGAGGCCCGCCACCGCCTCGCCGACCTCCTGGCGATGTATCCGCACAACCGCTGCCTGGTCACCGTACGGCCCCTGGCCGTGGCCGCCGACTGGCTGGCCGCCGAGAACTTCGAGGAGTTACGGCTGCTGCCCATGCGGGACGAGGACGTTCTGGCCTTCTCGAAGGCCTGGCATGCCGCCGCGCGCCTTGAGTGCGCGGGCTTCCGCGACCCGCATCGGGCCGCCGCCGAGGACGAGAACCTCCACACCCTGGAGCGGGCCCTGGAACAGGAACTGGGCCGCAATCCGACCCTGTTGCACCTGTCCCGTACCCCGCTGCTGGCCGCTGTGGTCTGTGCGCTGCACCGGCGCCGCCGGGGCTTTCTGCCGGAGACCCGCTGGTCGCTGTACAACGCGGCGCTGACCATGCTGCTTGGCAGCCGGGACACCCTGCGCCGGGTCGCGGCACCCGAGGGCATCACCCTGGGGGTCGAGGAGCACCAGCAGCTGCTCCAGCGCATCGCGGCCTGGCTGGCCCGCAGCGGCTACGCGGAGTTCAACCACGAACAGGCACGGCATCAGATAGAGCTGGCCATGCGGGGCATGCCCCAGGTACACCGTCAGGGCTCCGCCGAGGCCGTACTGACCCATCTCCTCAACCGCAGCGGTCTGCTCCAGGAACGCAACGACACGGCGATCCAGTTCATCCACCGCACCTTCCAGGACTATCTGGCGGCGAAGGAGCTCCAGGAGAGCGACGGTCTGGGGGAACTGCTGAGCCACGCGACCGACGAGGAGTGGCAGGACATCATCCTGCTGGCCGTGGGCCACTGCCACCGGGGCGAGGTGCGCAGGCTGATCGAGGCGCTGATCAGGAAGGGCGACCAGTCCGAGGACGTCAGGACCCGTGGCGACATCCATGTGCTCGCCGCGCGATGCGCGCTCGGCGCGGTGGTCCTGGAGGAGGAGATACGGGAGCGGATCGCCGACCGTGTCCGGGCGCTGATGCCGCCGCCCGACGACACCGCGGCCGCCAAGCTGACATCTCTGGGGTCCTACGTCCTTCCCCTGGTCCCGGGTCCCGAGGGGCTCGCCGAGCGGGAGGCGGGGGCGGTCGTCCAGCTGATCCGGGACATAGGCGGCCCCCCGTCCCTGCCGCTGCTGCGGCGCTTCGCCGAGCACCCCTCCCCCGAGGTCCGCGGAATTCTCCTCTCCGCCTGGCCTCGTCATCCAGCCGAGGAGTACGCGCGTGAGGTCCTCGCGCATGTTCCGCTGGACGACGCCCGGATCGTCGTGATCAACCGGGCCCAGGCCGCGGCGCTGCGGTACTGCGGTCCGCTCGGCCATGTGCTGATCGACGTGCCCCTCAGCGGCACGGATCTGGCGAAGCTGCTGCCTGAGCAGGGAATTCGTGACCTGACACTGATCGGCAACCCCCTGCTCGGCGACCTTTCCTTCGCCCGAAAGCTGTCCGGGCTGGCGTCCTTGTCCCTGACCGTCTGCCCCAGGGTCCGGAGTTTCTCAGCGCTTGAAGGACTGCCTCTCACCACACTCCGCCTGGAGCTCAACGAGATCGAGAAGTCCGAACTGGGCGCTCTCCAGCGACTCGACCGGCTGACCGACCTGTCCCTGGACGGAACGCTGCTCGACAGCAGCATCCCGCTGCCGTCGGGACACCCGACCGTCGAGCGGCTCCAGGTGAGCAGTCCGGCGAAGATGATGATCAACGACTTGTCCCAGTGGCCGGAGCTGCGCGAACTGGTCGTCCGCGGCGACTGTCACGCGCACTCCCTCCTGCTCGCGGCCTCGCGGGCCCCGTCGCTCAGCAGTCTGGAGTTCTCCCTCACCTCGCTGCACCTGCCCCGCCAGATCGCACCGGCGACCGTCGACAAGGACGGACTGATACGACGCCGCCCCCGCGAGCTCGAACCTCTGCCGACGATCCGCAGTCTCACGCTGCGGGAGGTGAGCCGGGGCGGCTCCACGAGGGATCTGGCGCGGGTGTTCCCCCACCTCACCTTCCTCGCCCTGGAGTGCACAGAGGACGCCGCACTCGATCTGGCCCCGCTGGGCGACCATGCCGGGCTGTCGATCGTGGTCAACGGCCGACAGGTGCGGCCGGAGGAGCTCTCCTCGCGTTAGCCCATGCGAAAGGGGCCGGTGCTCGAAAGCACCGGCCCCTTCCTTCGCCTCACCCCGTGGGGCTAGGCCTCCTTGCTCAGATTCGGACCCGCGCCACCGGCCGCCTGCTCGATCGGCGGAACGTCCGGCAGGGCCGACTTCTCCTCGCCGCGGAAGGTGAAGGTCTTGGTCTCGCCCTCGCCCTCGGTGTCCACGACCACGATGTGACCGGGGCGCAGCTCGCCGAAGAGGATCTTCTCCGACAGGCTGTCCTCGATCTCGCGCTGGATCGTGCGACGCAGCGGACGCGCGCCCAGCACCGGGTCGTAGCCCTTCTTGGACAGCAGCTCCTTGGCGGACTGGGAGAGCTCGATGCCCATGTCCCGGTCCTTGAGGCGCTCGTCCACCTTGCCGATCATCAGGTCGACGATCGCGAGGATGTCGTCCTGGGTCAGCTGCGGGAAGACGACCACGTCGTCGACGCGGTTGAGGAACTCGGGCCGGAAGTGCTGCTTGAGCTCGTCCTGGACCTTGTTCTTCATGCGCTCGTAGTTGCTCTTCGTGTCACCCGAGGCCGCGAAGCCCAGGTTGAAGCCCTTGGAGATGTCCCGGGTGCCGAGGTTGGTCGTCATGATGATGACCGTGTTCTTGAAGTCCACGACCCGGCCCTGGGAGTCGGTCAGGCGACCGTCCTCCAGGATCTGGAGCAGCGAGTTGAAGATGTCCGGGTGGGCCTTCTCGACCTCGTCGAAGAGGACGACGGAGAACGGCTTGCGGCGGACCTTCTCGGTCAGCTGGCCGCCCTCTTCGTAGCCCACGTAGCCGGGGGGCGAACCGAAGAGACGCGAGACCGTGTGCTTCTCGCTGAACTCCGACATGTCGAGGGAGATCAGCGCGTCCTCGTCGCCGAAGAGGAACTCGGCGAGCGCCTTGGACAGCTCGGTCTTACCGACACCGGACGGGCCGGCGAAGATGAACGAGCCACCGGGACGCTTCGGGTCCTTCAGACCGGCACGCGTACGACGGATCGCCTTCGACAGCGCCTTGACGGCGTCGACCTGGCCGATGACCCGCTTGTGGAGCTCGTCCTCCATGCGCAGCAGACGCGAGGACTCCTCCTCGGTCAGCTTGAAGACCGGGATGCCGGTGGCGGTCGCGAGGACCTCGGCGATCAGCTCGCCGTCGACCTCGGCGACGACGTCCATGTCGCCGGCCTTCCACTCCTTCTCGCGCTTGGCCTTCGCCGCCAGCAGCTGCTTCTCCTTGTCGCGGAGCGAAGCTGCCTTCTCGAAGTCCTGGGAGTCGATGGCCGACTCCTTGTCGCGGCGCACGCCCGCGATCTTCTCGTCGAACTCGCGGAGGTCCGGCGGCGCGGTCATCCGGCGGATGCGCATCCGGGAACCGGCCTCGTCGATCAGGTCGATCGCCTTGTCCGGCAGGAAGCGGTCCGAGATGTACCGATCGGCCAGGGTGGCGGCCTGGACCAGCGCCTCGTCGGTGATGGAGACCCGGTGGTGGGCCTCGTACCGGTCACGCAGACCCTTGAGGATCTCGATGGTGTGCGGCAGGGACGGCTCCGCGACCTGGATGGGCTGGAAGCGGCGCTCCAGGGCCGCGTCCTTCTCCAGGTGCTTGCGGTACTCGTCCAGCGTCGTCGCACCGATGGTCTGCAGCTCACCGCGGGCCAGCATCGGCTTCAGGATGGAAGCCGCGTCGATGGCGCCCTCGGCGGCACCCGCACCGACCAGCGTGTGGAGCTCGTCGATGAACAGGATGATGTCGCCGCGGGTGCGGATCTCCTTGAGCACCTTCTTCAGGCGCTCCTCGAAGTCACCGCGGTAGCGGGAGCCGGCGACCAGCGCGCCGAGGTCCAGGGTGTAGAGGTGCTTGTCCTTGAGGGTCTCGGGCACCTCGCCCTTGACGATGGCCTGAGCGAGGCCCTCGACGACAGCGGTCTTGCCGACGCCGGGCTCACCGATCAGGACCGGGTTGTTCTTGGTACGGCGGGACAGCACCTGCATGACCCGCTCGATCTCCTTCTCGCGCCCGATGACCGGGTCGAGCTTGGACTCACGAGCGGCCTGGGTGAGGTTCCGGCCGAACTGGTCGAGGACCAGGGACGTCGAGGGGGTGCCCTCGGCAGGCCCGCCTGCGGTGGCGGTCTCCTTGCCCTGGTAACCGGAGAGCAGCTGGATGACCTGCTGCCGCACCCGGTTGAGATCAGCACCCAGCTTGACCAGGACCTGGGCGGCGACGCCCTCGCCCTCACGGATCAGGCCGAGCAGGATGTGCTCCGTGCCGATGTAGTTGTGGCCCAGCTGAAGGGCCTCGCGGAGCGACAGCTCCAGGACCTTCTTGGCACGGGGGGTGAAGGGGATGTGCCCGGACGGGGCCTGCTGCCCCTGCCCGATGATCTCCTCCACCTGCTGGCGGACCGCCTCGAGCGAAATCCCGAGGCTCTCAAGGGCCTTGGCGGCGACACCCTCACCCTCGTGGATCAGGCCCAGGAGGATGTGCTCGGTGCCGATGTAGTTGTGGTTGAGCATCCGGGCTTCTTCCTGAGCCAGGACGACAACCCGCCGCGCGCGGTCGGTGAACCTCTCGAACATCGTTAATCGCTCCTCAGAGCGGTCAGGCAGTGGGGGGAACTTCCCCTCCCTGTCCTTCCGCAGCTTAGTCCCGCAAGCGGGGACCGCTCATTCCAACTGCCGACACCGTCGATGGCCTCCTGACCCCGAACGCCGACATCTGCTCCAACCCGATGGTGCGAGACGATGTTCCCGCAGGCCAGGTGGTTACCCTCACCATCAGTACGCCGATGGCGAACGTGAGACTCACTGTCCTGCGTGTCGCCCCCTCCCACTAGGGATGTCTTACCCGCTGGGACTGACACTCCATGCCGCGCCCCCCGGTTCCCTCCGCTACGGGCGAACAACCTTGCGCCACCCCACACCCCCGCGCGCCCCCTCTTTCGACACTCTGCGCACAGACCGACTCACCCAGCGTAACCCGCACGTCCATTCGGCGGTTGCACTTGGCATGGTCGGCACCCGCCCCACGATCACCGCGGACCTCGCCGCGATCCCCTTCCCCCGTCGGCCGCTCGATCCGAGCGATCAGGTCCGCCGGTGGTACGAGAACGAACTGGGCTGGCCGGTGGTGCCCGCGGCCCCCGGATGCCTGCCGCGGCTGCGGGTGGGCGTGCGCTTCGACGTCCTGGACGTCCCGGCCGAGGCGGGCCGCGCGGCCCTGCGCCATCTGACGCCCCGCTCCCCCGTGGCCGTGCGGGGCGACCGGATGCGGCTGCTCGTCGCCGTCGGCGGCGCGGACGAGGTGCCCGGTGTGCTGCGCTGGCTGGAGTGGGGGGAGCTGCCCCTGGGCCTGAGGACGCTGGGTGAGGGCGACCTCATGGAAGCGCCGGCGCCGTGGCCGGCCGGGGCGGTGACGGTCGTGGAGCCACTGGAGTTCGTGACGGCGCCGGTGGTCGTACGGCATCACGTCGGTGAACCGCCTGCGGCCGCAGTCGTACGGCCGTCCGGGCCTGCCGGGTCCGCCGTCGTGCGGCAGGTGCCCCGGGGGCGCTCCGGTGCCGTGCAGGGGGCCGCCGTGTGGCTGCGACCCCCCGAGCCTGGGGGCGAGGTCGAGGCCTCGCTGCCGACCTTGTCGGCCCTCGGGGGCGGTGGGGGCGCCCCCGATCTCGTGCGGGTGCTGGACACGGTGGCGACGCAGTGCCACCAGCTGCGGCTGCGGCGCGGGTGCGCCGGGCCGACGGCCCGTCCGTAGTACAGGCCTTGGCCTCGGCCTTGAATCAGGCGTCGGCCGGGGATCGGGCTTCGACCTGCTATCAGGCGTTGGCCTTCTCGTAAGCCTCGCGAATGGACGCCGGAACACGGCCGCGGTCGTTGACCTCGTAGCCGTTCTCCTTGGCCCACGCGCGGATCTGCGCGGTGTCCTGGCTGCCACCGGAAGCGGCGCGCGCCTTTCCACGTCCGCCCGAAGCGCGACCTCCGGTACGACGACCACCCTTCACGTAAGGCTCGAGAAGGCCACGGAGCTTGTCCGCATTGGCAGTCGTGAGATCGATCTCGTACGTCTTGCCGTCCAGCGCGAACGTCACGGTCTCGTCCGCCTCGCCGCCGTCGAGGTCGTCGACAAGAAGGACCTGAACCTTCTGTGCCACCGGATTTCCTTTCATCGATAACTTGAGGGCCTGGGGTCTGCGGCGTCCGCCGTTTCGCCGTCCCCTGTTATATGCAGTACTGCAGTACGTCGGAAAGCAAACCGCTTTTGCTGGAAAAACACAAACCCCCGGGAGAGACCCACAGGCCGGTCGCCGTCCGGAAACATGCGCGTTTCGGACATAGGGCACCTGGGCATGGCCGGTCGGGCGGAATACGCGACCTTGAGGATCCCCGGCGATCACAGATGCAGAAGCATCCGGCTGTTGCCCAAGGTGTTCGGTTTCACTCGTTCGAGACCGAGGAACTCCGCCACACCCTCGTCATAGGAACGCAGCAGCTCCGCGTAGACATCGGTGTCGACAGGTGTCTCGCCGATCTCGACGAAGCCGTGCTTGCCGAAGAAGTCCTCTTCGAAGGTCAGACAGAAAACCCGTCGAACACCGAGCCAACGCGCGGTGTGCAGCAACTTCTCCAGCAACTGGTGGCCGACGCCGGCACCCTTCAGGCCGGGCTTCACCGCGAGAGTGCGCACTTCCGCGAGGTCTTCCCACATCACATGCAGGGCGCCGCAGCCGACGACCTCGCCGTTGTCGTCCCGTTCCGCGACCCAGAACTCCTGGATGTCCTCGTAAAGCGTCACCGTGGCTTTGTCGAGCAGGATGCGCCGGCGGACGTACTCGTCAAGGAGACGACGCACCGCCGGGACATCGCTGGTACGGGCCCGTCGGACGGTGATGGCTTTTGCGGTGACTTCTGGGCTCTCCGTCGAGGGGGGCTCGGCGGAGTGGCTCTCTGCTGACATGAGCGGACGCTATCGCCCGTCGGGGTCCTGTGCTGAGGCGGGGTTCTCGCGGGTGGTATCCGGGGTTTGGCGGCGACGGGTTTGGGTGCCGCGGGTTTGGCCGCCCCGGGTTTGAGAGCTGCGGGTTTGCGGGTTGCCCGTATCCGCGCCGGCGGTATCGAGGGGGTCGGTATCGGCGTTGTCGCTATCGGTGCCGGTATCGCTGCTGCGGGTATCCGCTGCGGTATCGGTTTCCGGGCCCTGGACCATGCGTACGGCGTCCGACAGGGCCCGGCGCTGTTCCTCGCTCATCATGCCGAAGAAGGCGACGAGGGCGGCGGCGGGGTTGTCGCTCTGCGACCAGGCGTCGTTCATCAGGGCGGCGGCGTAGGCGGCTCGTGTGGAGACCGCCTCATATCGATAGGCCCGGCCTTCCGCCTCCCGGCGCACCCAGCCCTTCTGATGGAGATTGTCCAAAACGGTCATCACCGTGGTGTAGGCGATGGACCGTTCCTGCTGGAGATCTTCCAGGACTTCTCGAACGGTCACCGGGCGGTTCCACTTCCACACCCGCGTCATGACCGCGTCTTCGAGTTCTCCCAATGGGCGAGGCACAACTCAGCACAATAGTGGGAGTTCTAGGCGTTGGCGTGCCGGACGTGCTCTTTTCTGGCAAATGGGAACAAAAAGGGCGTACGACTCGGAAAGTGTCGGGCTTCGAGTCGTACGCCGTGTCGCGCACCGCCGGCCCTGAGGCGGCGGCGGTCGTCTCAGGCGTCCTGGTTCGCGGAGGCCTGGCGGGCGCCCTCCGCGCGCGCGAGGGCGGCGTCCACGGCCGCGTCCTCCTTGGCCTTGTTGGCTCCGCCCTGGGTCTTCACGATCACCCTGATCAGGCCGATGAAGAAGACGGCCATGACGGCCGGGGGGAGGAGTGCGGAGACATAGTCCATGCGCCAAGGGTAGCCAGGGGGCGGGGCGTGGGCGGGGTGGGGGTTGCCCGGCCGGTGAGGGCCGGGCGGTCGGGTGCCGGTGTCAGCCCGCGGCGAGCTGCTGGGGCGGGTTCGGTGGCGGTGGGGTGGGTCTGCGGCGGGGGAAGACCTCGCCCGGGGTGGGGATGGGGCGGGCCGGTTTGGGGGCGGCGGGGGTGGGTTCGGGGCCCGGGGCGGGTTTGGGGGCGGCCGGCTTCTCGGCGGGCTTCTTGCGAGGCTCCTTGGAGGACTCCTGGGCGAGGGCGGCCTGGGCGGGGAGGCCGACCGCGCCGACGGCGAGGCCTCCGGGGAGGGCCTGGAGGTGGTTGCGGGAGGCGGGGACGGTCGGCCGGCAGCGGCCCAGGAGGGCGGCCGCCCTGGGATTGCCGCGCAGGGCCCGCAGGGCGGCGAGGTCGTCGGGGGTCGGGTCGTATCCGGCGCCGAGGGCCTCTTCCAGGAGGGCGAGGTAGCCGCCCGTGGCACCGGGGAGGGCGGCTCGGTAGCGGGCCAGGTCGGCCGTCAGGAAGGCACGCATTCGGGCGCCCTCGCGCATGGCCTCGTCGAGCGATTCGGCGAGGCGGAGACAGTCCTGGACGTCCTCGGCCGGGGCAGGGCTGGGGTGAAGGGCAAGAGCGAGGGCGCGGCGGAGCACTCGCAGCTCCTCCACGCCGAACGCCATGCCACCGCGGGATCCGTATGGCGTGGGCATGGCCTGACGATACGCGCTAATCAGACAAACACGGCATATGGGACAGGGTGTGGCGTGGGGTGGTACCCAGGTGGTGGGGTGGCGCCCGGTGGTGGGGTGCCGCCTGGACGCCGGTCACCTCAGCGGCGACCGGCGCCGACAAGCACCGCCCGGCCGACGGGGTCACATACGGGAGACGTTGCGCTCATAGACCAGGCGCAGGCCGATCAGGGTCAGCCATGGCTCGTGCTCGTCTATGACCGAGGATTCGCCCAGGACCATGGGGGCCAGACCGCCCGTCGCGATGACGGTGACCTCATCGGGGTCGTCCGCCAGCTCGCGGGCCATGCGGTTGACCACGCCGTCGACCTGGCCCGCGAAGCCGTAGATGATGCCGGACTGCATGGCCTCGACGGTGTTCTTGCCGATGACGCTGCGTGGGCGGGCCACCTCGATCTTGCGGAGCTGGGCGCCGCGGACGCCGAGGGCCTCGACCGAGATCTCGATGCCGGGGGCGATGACGCCGCCGACGTACTCGCCGCGCGCGCTCACCGCGTCGAACGTCGTCGCCGTACCGAAGTCGACGACGATCGCCGGGCCGCCGTAGAGGTCGACCGCCGCGACCGCGTTGATGATGCGGTCGGCGCCGACCTCCTTGGGGTTGTCGGTCAGGATCGGCACGCCCGTCTTCACACCCGGCTCGACGAGGACCGCGGGGACGTCGCCGTAGTAGCGGCGGGTCACCTCGCGCAGCTCGTGCAGGACCGAGGGGACCGTCGCGCAGATGGCGATGCCGTCGATGCCGTCGCCCAGCTCGTCGCCGAGGAGCGGGTGCATGCCCATCAGGCCCTGGAGGAGGACCGCGAGCTCGTCGGCCGTGCGGCGGGCGTCCGTGGAGATGCGCCAGTGCTCGACGATGTCCTCGCCGTCGAAGAGGCCGAGGACGGTGTGCGTGTTGCCTACGTCGATTGTGAGGAGCATGCCCGTCCTACTCCGCCGCTCGCAGGTCCAGGCCGATGTCCAGGATCGGCGAGGAGTGGGTGAGGGCCCCTACGGCCAGGTAGTCGACGCCGGTTTCGGCGTAGGCCCTGGCGTTGTCGAGGGTCAGACGGCCCGAGGCTTCGAGGGCGGCCCGGCCGGCCACGATCGCCACCGCCTCCTCGCACTCGCCCGGCGTGAAGTTGTCCAGGAGGATCAGGTCCGCGCCCGCGTCCACGACCTCGCGGAGCTGGTGGAGGGTGTCCACCTCGACCTCGATGGCGAGGTCCGGGAAGGCCTCGCGGACCGCCTTGAAGGCCTGTGCCACGCCGCCCGCGGCCACCACATGGTTGTCCTTCACCAGCGCCGCGTCCGAGAGGGACATGCGGTGGTTGACGCCGCCTCCGCAGCGCACCGCGAACTTCTCCAGCGCGCGCAGGCCCGGGGTCGTCTTGCGGGTGTCGCGGACCTTCGCCCTGGTGCCGTCCAGGACGTCGGCCCACGCGCGCGTGGCCGTCGCGATGCCGGAGAGGCGGCACAGGAGGTTCAGGGCGCTGCGCTCGGCCGTCAGGAGGTCGCGGGTGCGGGTGGTGATGGACAGGAGCTTGTCGCCCGCCTCCACCTGCTCGCCGTCCTCGATGTGCCGCTCGACCTCGAACTCGTCCTCGCAGACGATCGAGACGACCGCTTCGGCGACCCTGAGGCCGGCCACCACGCCCGCCTCGCGCGCGACGAAGTCGGCGGTGGCGACGGCCTCCTCGGGGATGGTCGCGACCGTCGTCACGTCCACGCCGTGCGCCAGGTCCTCCTGGATGGCCACATTGGCGATGTCCTCGACCTCGACGGGGTCCAGGCCCGCCTCGGCGAGGAGCTCGGCGAGCGCGGGGTCGAGACCGCACTCCAGGTACTCCTCGTCGGCACCGCAGGCGCAGTCGTCGCCGCAGCCGCCGTTCGAGGCGAGGGGAAGGTCGGGGGTGGTCACTGCTGTCACTGCTCCTGGGGCCGGGTCGGGGGGAAGTCTGCGGTGTCGGTGGTGTGCACGGCCAGTGTGCGGTCCGGGTTCAGGCGTACGACGATGTGGCGGCGCCATGCCGTGTCGTCGCGGTCGGGCTCGTCCTCGCGCCAGTGGCAGCCCCTGGTCTCGTCCCGCAGTTGTGCCGCGGCGACCAGGACCCGGGCCACGCACAGGAGGTTGGTGGCCTCCCAGGTGTCGACGCCGGGCTCTGCGGTCTTGCCGTTCTCGGCGAGGGCGTCACGGGCCTCGGTGCGCAGCTGCTGGAGCTGGTCGGCGGCCCTGGCGAGGGAGTGCGCGGAGCGCAGGACGCCCGCGCCGTCCGTCATGATCCGCTGGATCGTGAAACGGGCCTCGGGCGTGAGCAGGGGGTGCTCGGGGGTCTCGGGGTACGGCACCGGGTGCGGCACGCGCGCGTGGAGGCCGTCCGCCGCGCGGGACGCCGTGATGTCCTCCGCGATGCGCTCGGCGTAGACCAGGCCCTCCAGGAGTGAGTTGGAGGCCAGCCGGTTGGCGCCGTGCACGCCCGTGCAGGCGACCTCACCGCACGCGTACAGGCCGGGGACCGTCGTACGGCCCTGGGAGTCGGTGCGTACGCCGCCGGAGGCGTGGTGGGCGGCCGGGGCGATCGGGATGGGGGTGGTGACCGGGTCGATGCCGTTGGCACGGCAGGCGGCGAGGATCGTCGGGAAGCGGTTCTCCCACATGTCGGCGCCGAAGTGGCGGGCGTCGAGGAACATGTGCTCGGCGTCCTGCTCCTGCATGCGCCGCAGGATGCCCTTGGCGACGATGTCCCGGGGGGCCAGTTCGGCGAGTTCGTGCTGGCCCAGCATGAAGCGCACGCCGTCGGCGTCGACCAGGTGGGCGCCCTCGCCGCGCACGGCCTCGGAGACCAGGGGCTGCTGGCCCTCCGCCTCCGGGCCGAGGAAGAGCACGGTGGGGTGGAACTGCACGAACTCCAGGTCGCTGACCTCGGCGCCCGCGCGCAGGGCGAGGGCCACGCCGTCGCCCGTCGACACGGACGGGTTGGTCGTCGCGGAGAAGACCTGGCCCATGCCGCCGGTCGCGAGCACCACCGCGGGGGCGTGGACCGCGCCCACGCCGTCGTGCTGGCCCTCGCCCATGACGTGCAGGGTCACGCCCGCGGTACGGCCGTCGGCGTCCGTCAGGAGGTCGAGCACGAGGGCGTTCTCGACCGTGCGCACGCCACGCGCGCGTGCCGCCTCGACCAGGGCGCGGGAGATCTCCGCGCCGGTCGCGTCGCCGCCCGCGTGGGCGATACGGCGGCGGTGGTGGCCGCCCTCGCGGCCGAGGGCCAGTTCGCCCTCCTCGGACTCGTCGAAGTGGGCGCCGGTCTCGATGAGGCGACGCACGGCGTCGGGGCCCTCGGTGACCAGGATGCGGACCGCTTCCTCGTCGCACAGGCCCGCGCCCGCGACCAGGGTGTCGTCCAGGTGCTGCTCGGGGGTGTCGCCCTCGCCGAGGGCCGCGGCGACGCCGCCCTGCGCCCAGCGGGTGGAGCCGTCGTCCAGGCGGGCCTTGGTGACGACGACCGTCTTCAGGCCCGCGGCCTCGCAGCGCAGTGCCGCGGTGAGGCCGGCGACGCCGGAGCCGACGACCACGACGTCCGCGTCGATGGACCAACCGGGCTCTGGGGCGTGCAGTCGTATGCCTGTGCTGGTCACGAGGCGGCTCCGAAGGTTCCGAAGGTGAGGGGGACATTGTCGATCAGCCGGGTCGTCCCGACCCTGGCGGCGACGGCGAGGACGGCCTCGCCGGTGAAGTCGTCGTCGATGTCGGTGAAGTCCGAGGGGTCGACGAGTGCGAGGTAGTCCAGCTTGAGCGGCGGGTCGAGTCGGGCGGCCTCGTCGAGGACCAGGCGGGCCGCCGCGCGGATGGCCGCCGCGGCGCCGGGGACGGCCTTGGAGACGGCGTGTGCGTCGGCCGCCGCGCGGGACTCCCCTATGGCGCTGAGCGCCTCCGCACGCGCACGCGTGGCGGGCACTTCGCGGGCCCGCGCGCGCAGCGCCTCCTGGGCCGCGTGCCGGTCGCGGCCGGCGAACAGCGCCTGGGAGAGCGCGAGCGCGGTGTGCCGCTCCTTGGCCGAGAGGTAGCGGTTGCGGCTGGAGAGCGCGAGACCGTCCTCCTCGCGCACGGTGGGGACGCCGACGATCTCGACGCCGAAGTTCAGGTCGCGCACCATGCGGCGGATCAGGGCGAGCTGCTGGGCGTCCTTCTGGCCGTACAGGGCGACGTCGGGGCGGGTGAGGTGCAGCAGCTTGCCGACGACGGTGAGCATGCCGTCGAAGTGGCCGGGGCGCGAGGAGCCCTCCAGGCGCTCGCCCATGGGTCCCGCGCTGATGCGGACCTGGGGCTCGCCGCCCGGGTAGACCTCGTCGGCGGCCGGGGCGAACACGGCGTCCGCGCCCGCCTGTTCGGCGATCTTGAGGTCGGCGTCCAGGGTGCGCGGATAGCGGTCGAGGTCCTCGCCCTTGCCGAACTGCAAGGGGTTCACGAAGACGGTGACGACGACCTCGCCGTCCGGTCCTGCGATGCCGCGCGCGGTGCGGATGAGGGTGGCGTGGCCCTCGTGCAGGGCGCCCATGGTCATCACGACGACTCGGCGGCCGGTACGCGTGCGTGCGTGCAGTTCGCCGGCGGTGCGCAGCAGGGTGGTGGTCATCGGGCGTCTCCCTCGGCGCCGGTGGTGCCGTTGCCGCCTGCGAGTACCCCGAGGAGGTCCTCGGCGAGCTCCGGCTTCAGCAGTCCGTGCGCGAGCGCGCGGTCGGCGGTCGCGCGGGCCATGGCGAGATACCCGGCGACGGTCTGCGGGGCGTACCGGCGCAGCTCGGCGACGTGTGCGGCGACGGTGCCCGCGTCCCCGCGCGCGACGGGGCCGGTCAGGGCGGCGTCGCCGGAGCGCAGGGCATTGTCGAGGGCGGCGCCGAGCAGCGGGCCGAGCATGCGGTCGGGGGCGGCGACGCCCGCCTCGCGCAGCAGCTCCATGGACTGGGCGACAAGGGTCACCAGGTGGTTCGCGCCCAGCGCGAGCGCCGCGTGGTACAGCGGGCGCCGCTCCTCGGCGATCCACTCCGGCTCGCCGCCCATCTCGATGACGAGCGCCTCCGCGGCGAGGCGCAGTTCCTCGGGCGCGGTGACGCCGAACGAGCAGCCGGCGAGGCGCTGGACGTCCACCGGAGTGCCCGTGAAGGTCATCGCCGGGTGCAGCGCGAGCGGCAGGGCGCCCGCGCGCAGGGCGGGGTCCAGGACCTTCGCGCCGTACCGCCCGGAGGTGTGCACCAGCAGCTGGCCCGGCCGGATCGCCCCGGTCTCGGCGAGGCCCTCGACCAGGCCGGGCAGCACGTCGTCCGGGACGGTCAGCAGCACCAGCTCGGCGCGCGCGAGCACTTCGGCGGGCGGCACCATCGGCACCTCGGGGAGCATCCGCTCGGCCCGTCGCCGGGAGGCGTCGGAGACCCCGGAGACGGCCACCGGACGGTGTCCGGCGAGCTGGAGGGACGCGGCGAGCGCGGGGCCCACCCGGCCGGCGCCGACGACACCGACGGTGAGCCGCGCGGGGCGGTCCCTGGGATCTGGCTGTTGGCTTGTACTCACGCGACGGCGGCCTTCCCGTTCCAGTCCGCTCGGGGTACCGGACGATTTCTCGTCATGTTAACGCGATTGGTTCGAGGGGCGTTCGGTTGTCCACAGGCTGTGGGTTATCGCACGCCTTCACGCGCCGTCGGCGCGGGGGAAATCCGCGTGCCCGCGGCGGCAGGCGCACGGGATGATCCGAGGCATGAGCGATACGGCGGAGCAAGAGCAGCAATTGTCGGCCGAGCAGCCGTCGGACGACGAGCGGCGCAAGCGGCGCCGTGAGCGGCGCATCGGCGCCTACCGCAGCGCCCGGCGCGTGCTCGCGCGCCCCGGCTTTCTCGGCACCCTGCGCGAGCGCCTGGCGCTGCTGGACGAGGCGCGTGCCCTGGAGCTGCACGACCTGGACGAGACGTCGGACCTCTACGGCGACGGCATCGTCGAGGCCCTTGAGGACAGAACCGCCAATCTGCTCGGCAAGGAGGCCGCCGCGTTCTTCCCGACGGGCACCATGGCCCAGCAGGTGGCCCTGCGCTGCTGGGCGGGCCGTACCGGGAACCCGGCCGTCGCCCTGCACGCGCTGGCCCACCCCGAGGTGCATGAGCGCAGCGCGTTCAGCCGGGTGAGCGGCCTGCGCCCGGTCCGTGTGACGAGCGAGCCGCGGCTGCCTACCGCCGCCGAGGTACGGGACTTCGACGAGCCCTTCGGGGCGCTGATGCTCGAACTGCCGCTCAGGGACGCCGGTTTCGTGCTGCCCACCTGGGAGGAGCTCACCGAGGTCGTCGAGGCGGCACGCGAGCGCGAGGCGGTGGTGCATTTCGACGGCGCGCGCCTGTGGGAGTCCACCGTCCACTTCGGCCGCCCCCTGGAGGAGATCGCGGACCTGGCGGACAGCGTCTATGTGTCGTTCTACAAGTCCCTCGACGGCTTCGGCGGCGCCGCCCTCGCCGGTCCCGGGACGCTGGTGGCCGAGGCGAAGGCCTGGCGGCACCGCTACGGAGGCGCGGTCTTCCAGCAGTTCCCGACCGCGCTGTCGGCCCTCGCCGGACTGGAGCGGGAGCTGCCCCGGCTGCCCGAGTACGTCGCCCACGCGCGCGTGGTCGCCGCCGCGCTGCGCGAGGGGTTCGCGGCGGCCGGGGTGCCCTGGGCGCGGGTGCACCCCGAACCGCCGCACACGAACGAGTTCCAGGTCTGGCTGCCGTACGACGCCGATGTCCTCGCCGAGGCGGCGATCCGGCAGGCCGAGGGGACGGGGATCGCTCTGTTCGCCAACGCCTGGGACGTCAAGGGGCCGGATCTGGCCTTCACCGAGGTCTACGTACGGGCCGCCGCCCTGGAGTGGACGGCCGACGACGTACGGCGGGCCGTCGCCGACTTCGTGGCCCTGCTGACCGAGGAGGTCACCAGGTAGAGCGCGGCCGCAGGTGCAGCCACCGGCCCAGGGTCCGCCGTATCCGCCCGTGGGCCGGGCGTCCGGCGACGACGGCGCTGAACTGCCGGTGGTCGCGGATCTCGCGCATGACCTGCCAGTCATGGGCACCGGGCGCCGGAGGGGCCGCCTCGCCGAGCTGGCGGGCACGGTAGGTGTCGAGGAGGTGGTGCTGCGTGATGCTCATGGTGGATCGCCTCACGGGACGTAGGAGACATGACGGTGGTGATCGGGCTCCGCGGCTGCCCCGGTCGTCCCAGGCTGCGCCGGGTACGGCAACCGCGTCGCGTCGATTGACGGCTGCCGTCAATCGACGGCCGCGTTGTCAGTGGCGGGGTGCACCATGAGTGCATGACCGTGAGCATCGACATCGCGGGGCTGAGGCCGGAGAAGCTGGCCGTCGTGCCCTCACCGCTGGCCGAGCTCGGCATGGCGCTGCACGCGCTGTCGGAGCCGGGACACCACCCGGGGCTCCAGGGCTGGGTGACGAGTGTGACGGCCGGCCTCGACTCCCCGCTGGCCGACCGGATGTGCGAGGCCGACTTCCTGTGGCGGACGACGTTCTCGGACCTGTTCCTGCCCTTCGCCGGCATCCCGGGCGGCAGCGCCCTCCCCGGTGCCACGCTCGCCGAGGAGCTGGACCAGCTGGACAAGCTCACGGACGAGCAATTCGTGGACGCCGCCTTGGAGTTCACCTGCGCGCTGCCGTACGAGACACCGGCGCCGCCCGTCCTCGACGACCCGGACCTGCGCCACCGCGCCCTGGAGCTGGCCGCCGCGCGCGGGCCGCAGCAGTTGCGGTTCAGTGAGCGGCTGCTGGCGGACCCGCCGCGGATCCGGTCCTGGCTGCGGCAGTTCCTCCAGGACTGCGACGAGGCGTTCTTCGCCGAGACCTGGGCCCGCCTGCGCCACCAGCTCGCGGCGGACGCCCGCCACAAGACCGACCTGCTGCGGCACAAGGGGCTGACCGAGGCGCTGTCCGCGGTGTCCACCGCGGTGAGCGTCGACGAAGCCGCCGGCCGGATCAGCATCGACAAGCTGCGCCAGGGCCACACCGTCATCAAGAACAGCAGCCTGCTGCTCGTGCCGACCAGCCTGGGCTGGCCGCACCTGATGGTGCTGCACCGGCACGGCTGGCAGCCGGTCCTGCACTACCCGGTGAGCTCCGCGGGGCCCGCCGCGCCGCCGTCCGTCGACCAGCTCACCCTGCGGATGACCGCCCTCTCCCACCCGCTGCGGATGCAGCTCTGCCGCAACCTCGCCCGCAGCACCTACACCACGGGCGAACTCGTCCAGATCCACGGCATCACGGCGCCCGAGATATCCCGGCATCTGGGCGTCCTCAAGAAGGCGGGCCTGATCACCACCCGCCGCAGAGGGCGGTACGTCCTGCACCAGCTCGACGTCACCGTGGTGGCCCGGCTCGGCAGCGACTTCCTGGAGGCGCTCCTGAGGTGACCGGCGGTGCCCTGAACCGTCAGTCGAACCGGATGTGCCGGATCCCGACGCCGACCTGCCGCAGCCGCGTCCGCAGCACGCCCTCGTTGTTGGGCCGCAGCCGCAGCCCGGCGAGGACGGCGATGCGGTCGGCCGTCTTCGGCACGGTCGAGTGATCGGTCCACAGATGCTCGGCGAACTCCGGCTCACGCAGCCGCTCCAGGCAGTGGTCGAGCTGCCGCACCGCCCAACTCTCCCGGCGCAGCCCGGCGTTCTTCCCGGCGACGTACTGCAGGACGTGCCCGAAGCCGCGTTCCCGCAGCCGCTTCAGGACGGTCTCCCGCTGGGCGAGGAGGCTGAAGTGCCGTACGTCATGGCCGAGTTCGCCCAGCCTGCCGACCGTCTCGGTGAAGTAGTCGGAGTTCGTCACCGTCATGGGGGCGATGACCACGCCGTCGTGCTTGGTCAGGGCGAGGTCGAGCACCTCGACCACGCCCTGCCGCCAGGAGGCCAAGTCCTGGAAGTCCCCGCGCAGTTCGGGCGGGAGAGTGCGCCGCAGACCGAACCCGGCGTGCTCGGGGTCGCAGATGACGCTGCCGGGCAGCCGACGCTGGATCTCGTGTGCGGTCTGTGTCTTGCCGCCCCCGAAGGGGCCGTTGATCCACAGGAGCATGCGCAGACCCTAGTGCCCGTGGGTCACGCGCGCGTGACGCCCCCGCACTTCGCCGCTCAGCCGTGCCCGCCGGCCCGGACCAGCCCCGTCTCATAGGCCAGCACCACCACCTGCACCCGGTCGCGCAGGCCCAGCTTGGTCAGGATGCGGCCGACGTGGGTCTTCACGGTCGCCTCGGACAGCACCAGGCGGGCCGCGATCTCGCCGTTGGACAGCCCCTGGGCGACCAGCACCATGACCTCGCGCTCACGGTCGGTGAGCCGCTCCAGCTCCTTGTGCTGGGGCTCCTTCCCGGCGGACGGCAGCATGGGCGCGAACCGGTCCAGCAGCCGCCGGGTCGTGGAGGGGGCGACCACCGCGTCGCCGCTGTGCACCGAGCGGATGGCGGCGAGGAGCTCGCCGGGCGGCACGTCCTTGAGCATGAAGCCGGAGGCGCCCGCCTTCAGCCCGGAGAACGCGTACTCGTCGAGGTCGAAGGTGGTCAGGATGAGCACCTTGGGCGCATCGTCCTCGGAGCAGATGCGGCGGGTGGTCTCCACGCCGTCCAGCTTCGGCATGCGCACATCCATCAGCACCACATCGACGGCGGTCGAACGCAGCACCTGGAGGGCCTCGACGCCGTCGCCCGCCTCCGCGACGACCTCCATGTCCGGCTGGGCGGCGAGCACCATCCGGAACCCGGTGCGCAGCAGCACCTGGTCGTCGACGAGCATCACGCGGATCGCCATCGGGGTCCTCTTCCGTCTCTTCCGTGTCCGTCTACCGGGCCGTTACAGGTGTCAACAAGGTGCATGGCTCAGAGGTCAGTGTGCTGGTTTGAGCGGCAGCAGCGCACTGATGCGGAATCCTCCGCCCGGGCGCGGTCCCGCGTCCAGCGTGCCGCCGACCATGCCGACCCGCTCGCGCATCCCGATCAGACCGTGCCCGCTGCCGTCGGCGCCGCCGTCCTCGTACAGCTCGTGCGGGGCGCCCTTGCCGTCGTCCTCGACGAGCAGCCCGAGGCCGTCGTCGAAGTACACCAGGCGCACACTGGCGCCCGCGTTGGGGCCGCCGTGCTTGCGCGTGTTCGTCAGCGCCTCCTGCACGATGCGGTACGCCGTGAGCTCGACGCCGCTGGGCAGCGGGCGCGGGGTGCCCTCCACCTTGAAGTCGACCGGCAGACCGGAGGTGCGGCACTGCTGGATCAGCTCGTCGATCTGCTCGACGTCGGGCTGGGGGACGTACTCGCCGCTCTCCTGGTGCTCGCCGGTGCGCAGCACGCCCAGCAGGCGGCGCATTTCGGCGAGGGCCTGGCGGCCGGTGGAGGAGATGGTCTCCAGGGCCTTCTTGGCCTGGTCGGGGGCGGCGTCGAGGACATAGGCGGCGCCGTCGGCCTGCACGACCATCACGGAGACGTTGTGTGCGACCACGTCGTGCAGCTCGCGTGCGATCCGGGCGCGCTCGGCGGCGACCGCGACCTTGGACTGCGCCTCGCGCTCCTTCTCGAGCCGGGTCGCGCGCTCCTCCAGCTGCTCGTAGTACGCGCGGCGAGTGCGGATCGAGTCGCCGAGGACCCAGGCGAGCGCGAACGGCACCGTGAGGAAGATGATCAGGGCGATGTTGCCGATGACGCTGGAGTCCTTCTCCGGCCAGCGCAGCTGCGCCAGCGGCGCCGCGCACAACCCGGCGCCGAGCGCGAGCCTGGAGGCCCAGCGCGCGCCGGTCGCGGCGACCGTGTAGACGATCACCAGGAAGGCGAAGTTGGCGGGCGTCGTCGCCACGTTCAGCACCAGCTGGGCCAGTCCCACGCCGATCGCCAGCAGCAGCATTCTCTCCGGCATACGCCGACGCAACGCGATGACCAGGCACAACAACAGGACGACCGAGATGATGGCCGCCTCGGAGTCGGTACCCGCGATCTCCTGTCCGGCCTCCCCCCGGACGGCCACGGTGACCACAGAGATCCCGAAGAGGAAGACGGCCCAGAAGCCGTCGACCCACGTCGGGTGCCTGCGGATGAAGTCGTAGAGGCGCTGCACGTAACCCAGCGTAGGGAAGCGAGATGCGTGCAGGGGTCAACCGGAGGGCCGATCCGCACCCCGCGCGCGTACTCCCCAAGGTGGAGGCTGCGTTCCCCTGTGCGCTTAGCCTGGGCCGGTGACGGCAGAGGCGACGGGTGAGTGGCACGGGTGGCGCACGGCGGCGGAAGCCGCGCTCTACGCGCCGGGCGGCTTCTACCGGCGCCCTGAAGGGCCGGCCGGTCACTTCCGTACGTCCGTCCACGCGTCGCCGCTCTTCGCCCGCGCCGTGGCCGAGCTGCTGTGCCGGGTGGACGAGGCCCTGGGCCGACCCCCCGCCCTCGACCTGGTGGACATGGCGGCGGGCCGGGGTGAGCTGATCACGGGTGTACTGGGCGCCCTGCCGGCCGAGGTGGCGGCACGCACGCGTGCGTACGCCATCGAGATCGCCGATCGCCCGGACGCCCTGGATCACCGAATCGAGTGGCTGCCCGAGCCGCCGTCGCGGATGACGGGCCTGCTGTTCGCCAACGAGTGGCTGGACAACGTCCCCGTGGAAATCGCCGAGGTCGATCCCGCGGGCGTGGCGCGCCGGGTCCTCGTACGACGGGACGGCACCGAGCGCCTCGGGGAGCCCGTCGCCGGGGCGGAGGCGGAGTGGCTGGAGCGGTGGTGGCCGCTGGGGGGCGTGGCGGGGGCGCGGGCCGAGATCGGCCTGCCGAGGGACGAGGCCTGGGCCGCCGCGGTCGCGACGCTGGACCGTGGCCTCGCGGTCGCCGTGGACTACGCGCACACGTCGGCGACCCGGCCGCCCTTCGGCACCCTCACCGGCTTCCGCGAGGGCCGCGAGACGACGCCCGTACCGGACGGCTCCTGCGACATCACGGCACATGTGGCCCTGGACGCCTGCGCCCGGCCCGGAGCGGCCCTGCTGACCCAGCGCGCCGCCCTGCACACCCTCGGCCTCACCGGCACACGCCCGCCTCTGGAGCTGGCGTCCACCAGCCCCGCGGAGTACGTACGGGCCCTGGCGACCGCGGGCCAGGCGGCCGAGCTGACGGCGACGGGCGGCCTGGGCGACTTCGGCTGGCTCATCCAGCCGGTTGGAATTCCAAACGTACTGGTGCAGGGACAGGGCGCGGCCCGCCCGCACTGACTCACTGCCTGTCTGCCTACTTGTCGATGTCCCCGACCACGAAGAACATCGACCCCAGAATCGCCACCATGTCCGCGACCAGCGTCCCCGGCAGCAACTCGACCAGGGCCTGGATGTTGTTGTACGAGGCGGAGCGCAGCTTCAGCCGGTACGGGGTTTTCTCGCCCTTGCTGACGAGGTAGTAGCCGTTGATGCCGAGGGGATTCTCGGTCCACGCGTACGTGTGCCCCTCGGGCGCCTTCAGCACCTTGGGCAGCCGCTGGTTGATCGGCCCGGGCGCCAGCTCGGCGAGCCGGTCGAGGCAGGCGTCGGCAAGATCCAGCGCATTGTGGGTCTGCTCCAGCAGGCACTCGAAGCGCGCGAGGCAGTCGCCCTCCTCCCGCGTCACGACCCGCAGCACGTCCCCCAGCTCGCCGTAGGCGAGATAGGGCTCGTCGCGGCGCAGATCGAAGTCCACACCCGAGCCGCGCGCGATCGGCCCGCTCACGCCGTACGCGTGCACGGCCTCCGGCGCGAGGACGCCCACGCCCCGCGTGCGCCCCCGGAAGATCTCGTTGCCGAGGACCAGGTCGTCGAACCGGTCCATACGGGAGCGCACACCGGCGACGGCGGCACGCGCGCGCGTGGCCCACCCGGCGGGCAGGTCCTCCTTCAGCCCGCCCACCCGGTTGAACATGTAGTGCATGCGCCCACCGGAGACCTCCTCCATCACATGCTGGAGTTCCTCGCGCTCGGTGAAGGCGTAGAAGATCGGCGTGATCCCGCCCAGCTCCAGCGGGTAGGACCCCAGGAACATCAAATGGTTGAGCACCCGGTTGAGTTCCGCGAGCAGGGTCCGGGTCCAGACGGCCCGCTCGGGCACCTCCATGCCCAGCATGCGCTCCACCGCCAGGACGACGCCCAGCTCGTTGGAGAACGCCGACAGCCAGTCGTGGCGGTTGGCGAGCATGATGATCTGCCGGTAGTCGCGGGCCTCGAAGAGCTTCTCCGCGCCCCGGTGCATATAGCCGATCACGGGCTCCGCGCGCGTGATGCGCTCGCCGTCGAGGACGAGCTTGAGGCGCAGCACGCCGTGCGTCGACGGGTGCTGGGGCCCGATGTTGAGCACCATGTCGGTGCTCTCCGCGGCGCCGCCGATGCCGACCGTGGTCTCCGTCGTAGGAGTCATGGACACAGTCTCTCCTACGTACGCTGGGCTCATGGAGACGGGGAGCCCGGAGAACACGGGTACGGCGCGGGACGAGCGGGCAGGGGCCGAACCGGAATGGACCGGGCTGCCACCCGGCCTGCTCCGGATGCGCCGGCTGCTTCTGGTCGTGTGGCTGGGCCTGCTGGCGATCGGCCTGGCCGTGCTGCTCGGCCTGCTCGCGGGACCGTCCTGGACGGCGTTCGCCCTGCTGCCCCTCGCGCTGATGGCGTGGGGCTGGGTGATGCTCGGCCGCAACTGGCGTTCGTGGCGCTACGCCGAGCGCGCCGACGACCTGCTGATCAGCCGGGGCGTGCTGTGGCGTGAGGAGACGGTCGTGCCGTACGGCCGTATGCAGCTGGTCGAGGTCACCTCGGGCCCCGTCGAGCGCCACTTCGGCCTGGCCAGCGTGCAACTGCACACGGCCGCCGCCGCGACCGACGCCACGATCCCCGGCCTGGACCCGGCGGAGGCGGAACGGCTGCGCGACCGGCTCACCGAGCTGGGCGAGGCCCGATCGGCGGGCCTGTGACGACGCCCGGCGTCGACGACGCCGTACGCGAACAGCACCCCGGGACCGACCGCCGCCTGCACCCCATCACCCCCCTCAGGCGCGCGTGGGCACCGGTGGCCGTGCTGATCGGCTGGGCGGTGCACGACCCCGACCAGGCGCAACGCCAGCTGACCAGACTGACCACGACCACCCTCCTCCTCGCCCTGGCGATACTGCTCCCCGCGGCCGCCCTCTACGGCTTCCTCACCTGGTGGTTCACGCACTTCGCGGTGACCGACAGCGAACTGCGCATCCGTACCGGACTGGTGTTCCGGCGCACCGCGCACATCCGGCTGGAACGCATCCAGGCGATCGACGTCACCCAGCCGCTGCTCGCGCGCGTGGCAGGCGTGGCGAAGCTCAAACTCGACGTCATAGGCGCGGACAAAAAAGACGAACTTGCCTTTCTGGGCGCGGAGGAGGCCCGTACCCTGCGCGCGGAACTCCTCGCCCGCGCCGCCGGTTTCGCCCCCGAGACGGCCCACGAGATAGGCGAGGCACCCTCCCAGCAACTCCTGCGCGTGCCCCCGCGCGTCCTCGCCGTCTCGCTACTCCTCACCGGCGCGACCTGGGGAACGCTGGCCGCGGCGGTGGTCGTACCCACCGTCCTCTGGCTGACCACCGAGAGCCCCTGGACGGTCCTCGCGACGGCGATCCCCCTGATCGGCGCGGCGGGGGCGAGCAGCGTGGGGCGCTTCGTCACCGAGTACGACTGGACGGTGGGCCAGTCGCAGGACGGGCTGCGCATCGACCACGGCCTGCTCGACCGGGCCCACGAGACGGTGCCGCCCGGCCGCGTCCAGACGGTACGGATCATCGAACCGCTGCTGTGGCGGCGACGGGGCTGGGTACGGGTGGAGCTGAACGTGGCCGGCTCCTCCAACTCCCTCCTGCTCCCCGTCGCTCCGCGCGAGGTCGCCGAGGCGGTCGTCGCGCGCGTGCTGCCCGGGGTGACGGTCCCCGACCGTGCGGCGCTGTCCCGCCCTCCGCGACGGGCCGCGTGGTGCATGCCCCTGTGGTGGCGCGGCTACGGCCTGACGATCACGGACGCGGTCTTCGCCGCCCGAACCGGCGTCTTCCGCCGAAGCCTCGCCCTCGTCCCGCACGCCAAGGTCCAGAGCGTACGCCTCACGCAAGGCCCCTGGGAGCGCCTCTGGGGCCTCGCCGACGTCCACGTGGACACCGGGGCCAACAAGACCGTGACAGCCCGCCTGCGACCCACACAGGACGCGGCGAACCTCCTCCACAGCCAGTCCGAGAGATCCCGAACGGGCCGCCGGGTCGCGGCCCCGGACCGCTGGATGTCCTAGCCACAATCTCCGGGGCTGCGCCCCCAGGCCCCGCCACCGGCCCTGAACGGGCCTTGTCCTCAAACGCCGGACGGGCTGAAAGATTGGCCGGCGTACCCCCCAGCACGGCCCCGACCCACGAACCGAGCACGGGCGCTACGCGAGCCCCCAACCAGCCAAGCGGGCCGCCGCAGGCATACGCGACGTCACCCCGTCAGGAAACCGCGCTCCGCAACCCCTGCACATCAATCTGCTCAGTCTCGTCGTGAGCCGTCAGATCGATGACCTGGCCGATCCCCCGCGACTCCTCGTCCGCCGGCTTGAACTCCGCCTCGGACTCGGCCTTGTGCAGAGCGAGGGCCTCCTGGCCGACGACGTCAGCGAGGTCCTCGTTCTGGACGGACTCCAAGGCAGAAGACGCCCCGTCCGTCTTCGTACCGAAGAAGTCGAACCCACCCTCGACCACCCGACGCCGCACAGGCGCGGCAGGCACAACGGCCACGGCGGTCGGCGCGATGAAATGCCCCGCAGGGAGGGCGGGCCGGGTCGTGGCGGCCGCGTGCTCATGCCCGTCGACCGCCCCGGACTTCCCCTGTGGGTCGTCCTCCAGCGCGGTCTCCGTCTCCGACGCGCCGACCCCCTCCGCCTCTACGGCGTCCGAACCGTCCTCCACCGACTCACCGCCGGAAGGACCATCACCCTTGGGGGGCTCATTGTTCGGCGGCTCGTCCTTCGAAGAGTCCTTCGCGGTCCCGCCCTTGGCCGACTCACCCTTGACCGACTCACCCTTGACCGGCTCGTCCTTGACCGGCTCGTCCTTCTCGGACCCGCCCTCGACGGAGTCGTCCGCAGGCTCACCGTCCTCATCGAACCGCGCCAACGCCGCCTTCGCCCGAAGAAACAACCGAGACCCCTCCGGCGAGAAAACCCCCGGAGCACCCTCATCGACCGCGACCTCGACGTCAGCCTCGACCTCGGCCTCCTCCGAAGCAGAGGCAGCCACAGCCCCCGCCCCCTCGACCGGCGCCGGCGGCAACGCCTTCGCAGGAGCAGCCGCCTCTATCTCCAGAACCCGGCGCTCCTCCAGCACACTCGCCCGCTCGGTCTCCGAAGTGGCGTACCGCCGCAACAGCGCCGCATGCTCATTGCGCAGCCCCGCAAGCTCCGCCCGCTTCCCCCGCAGCCGCTGCTCCAGCTTCACCCGAAGCTCGCGCGACTCGTCGAGGTCGGCCTCAAGCTCCGCGACCCGCTCCTCATGCCGCCACTCGTCGCTCGCACGCGCGCGCGTGAGGTCCGCGACCTGCTTGCCCGCCTGTGAGTCCCAACGGCGCATGACGACCGCACCGACGACCGCCGTCGCCGCGGCGGCCCCGGCAAGGCCGCGCAGCACCATGGCCTCGGTGAACACCCAAGGGGCGAGCGCACAGACGACGGATACGCCCGCGATCGCCGACGGGGGCAGCAGCCTGTGCAAGGGCGGTGAATGGCGGTGACGTCCACGTGGCATGGCCAGAAACTTACCGCGCGTAGGCGAATCTTGGTGCCCCGCCCCGTAAAAACACGGCCATCCCGAGTCGTTCACCCGGCATCGGCAATCAGAACAGCCACCGAATTGCCCAAGACCCAAGATCAAAAGACTCTCGAACCGCGCGAACCGCCGTCCGACGGCCCGCCCAGCCGCCCGCTCATCCACTCCAACGTCCCCGGAATCTCCCGCCGCCAGGTGTTGAAGTTGTGCCCCCCGCTTTCAAGGATGATCGAGGAGATCGCCGTCCGCCCGTTGGCCTTCACGCGTTCAATGAACTTCAGCGTGTCGTTGTAGTTGGATTCTCCAACTTTGCTGCTGCTGACGAGCAGTGAAGTGTCCGGAGCAGGCATGTGCTTGAGGTACCACCACAGGTTCGCGCGATTGCGCAGTTCCGCGTCGCCATGGAAGAGATCCCCTGTCGTCGCGTCGATCGGCGCCTTGTAGTACGCGGAAAGCCCGGCCCCCGCGCCATACACCCCGGGATGGTGCATGGCGAGCTTCAACGCGCAGTACCCCCCGGTGGAGTCCCCGATGATCCCCCAGCCGCCCCCGCTCCCGGAGCGCCGGTCACTCGCCCCGTCACGCACCCGATAGTGACCGCTCACCGCCTCCGGCAGATCCGCCGCGAAGAACGTCTCGGTCTGCGGCCCGCCAGGAATGTCCACGCACTCCGTGTCCCGCGGCGGCGCCACCGTGGGCCGCATCATGACCAGCACCATCGGCTCCATACGCCCGTCCGCGACCAGCCTGGCGGCCGTACGGGGATAGTCGAGCTTGTCGACCAGCGCCTCGGCCGTACCGGGATACCCGGTGAGAACGACGGCCGCGGGGAACGTACGCCCGCGATATTGCGGCTGAAAATACTCGGGCGGCAGATACACATATGCGGGCGTGGCGATGTGCGACGTACGCCCCACGACACGGATCTTCTGGATCTGCCCGCCCAGCGCCGGCCGCGCGCTCGCCGCCCCCGGCACCCGCCGGGTGTCCACGACCTCCAACGGCCCTTTGCCCGGGGTGTGGTCCACGACGACCCCCTGGTCGTCCTCCTGTCCGAACAGATCGGCCCAGCTGGCGTAGAACCCGAAGGCCTGGTTGGCCACCAGCCCCACCGCCGCGAACAGCGTCAACTGCGTGGCGAGCAGCAGCCCGACCCGCCCGGCGACCGCCCGCGGCCCTCGCCGCGCCAACCGTGGCCACAGCCACACCGTGCCGACGAACAGCCCTAGGGCGGCCGCGACCGTCAACGCGAGCACCTTGTCGCTCGTGAGACCCATGCCTGTTTACCTACCTGTACTTTCCCCCGGGCCACGCGGGCCACGCCGACCACGGCGACGCGCTCACCACGCCGCCTCCCCCGCGCCTTCGCAAGAGCTTGCCCCGGACTTTCCTTGGCCTTTGAAACGGTTTTGAGGAGCAGAGTGAACCTCTCCCCCCGAGACACCGTCCTAGAGGGCGCAATGTCGCCGGATGCCCGAATCGGCACCGGATCCAAGGTCTCTCGCAGAACTAATGGGATGCGATGTCTGTCAGGACAGATGTGGAAATGTCGGGCAAGGTTCCTCAACGATCACCCCAGGTGAACCAGATGGGGCAGCTGGCGACCCGTGCGCGGAGCGTGCTGCGCGGCCCGCGCCCCGAGGCCGTCCCCGTCCTCCTCGGCAGGGCGTGCGCCCTGGTCGGCCTGCTGGACGTCGCCGCGGGCGTCTTCCCGCGCTTCCGGCACAGCCGTATGCACGCCATCGCCGAGGTGCTGCCGGGCTCGACGGGCCCGTTCGCGGCCGCGCTCTCGCTCAGTGCCGGTGTGCTGTTGCTGCTGCTCGCGCACGGTCTCAAGCGCGGCAAGCGGCGCGCCTGGCGTGCGGCCGTCGTCCTGCTGCCGGCCGGCGCCGTCGCGCAGTTCACGTACCGCCACTCCCTCATCGGCGTACTGATCTCCGTGGCGCTGCTCGTGCCCCTGCTGCGCCACCGCGACCAGTTCGCGGCCCTGCCCGACCTGCGCAGCCGCTGGCGCGCGCTGGCCAACTTCGTCCTCATGGGCGCCGGTTCGCTCGCGCTCGGCCTGCTCATCGTCAGCGCCCACCCGAACACCCTGGTCGGCGACCCGAGCCTGGCGGACCGCATCACCCACGTCCTGTACGGCCTGTTCGGCTTCGAGGGCCCGGTCGACTACCAGGGCAACACCTCCTGGACGGTCGCCTTCTCCCTGGGCGCCCTCGGCTGGATCACCGCGGTCACCACCATCTACCTGGCCTTCCGCCCCGAACACCCCGCCGCACACCTCACCGAGGACGACGAGAGCAGGCTGCGCGCCCTCCTCGAGAAGCACGGCGGCCGTGACTCCCTCGGCCACTTCGCGCTGCGCCGCGACAAGGCCGTCGTCTTCTCGCCCAGCGGCAAGGCGGCGGTGACGTACCGCGTCGTCTCCGGTGTGATGCTCGCCAGCGGCGACCCCATCGGCGACGTCGAGGCCTGGCCCGGCGCCATCGAACGCTTCATGGACGAGGCCAAGGCGCACTCCTGGACGCCCGCCGTCATGGGCTGCTCCGAGACCGGTGCCGAGGTGTGGACCCGCGAGACCGGCCTCGACGCCCTCGAACTGGGCGACGAGGCGGTGGTGGACGTCCCGGATTTCTCCCTCACCGGCCGAGCGATGCGCAACGTGCGTCAGATGGTCAAGCGCATCGAGCGCGCCGGTTACGAGACCCGGGTACGTCGTGTCCGTGACCTCGGCGAGACCGAGCTGGAGCGGATCCGGCAGGCCGCCGAGGACTGGCGCGGCACCGACACCGAGCGCGGCTTCTCGATGGCCCTGGGCCGCATCGGCGACGCCTCCGACGGCGACTGCCTCATCGCCACCGCCCACAAGGCCGACGAGGAACCGGGACCGTACGGCGACCTCAAGGCGATCCTGCACTTCGTGCCCTGGGGCACGGACGGGGTCTCGCTCGACCTGATGCGCCGCGACCGCGCGGCCGACCCCGGCATGAACGAACTGCTGATCGTGGCCGCCCTCCAGGCCGCCCCGAAGTTCGACATCGCGCGCGTGTCCCTCAACTTCGCCATGTTCCGCTCGGCGCTGGCACGCGGCGAGAAGATCGGCGCGGGCCCGGTGCTGCGCGCCTGGCGGGGCCTTCTGGTCTTCCTCTCCCGCTGGTTCCAGATCGAGTCCCTGTACAAGTTCAACGCCAAGTTCCGGCCGCGCTGGGAGCCCCGCTTCGTGGTCTACCGTGCCTCGGCCGACCTGCCCCGCCTCGGCTTCGCCGCCATGCAGGCGGAGGGCTTCGTGAACCTGGCGCTGCCCCTGCCGCGCTTCCTGCGCCGCCGCCGGCCCGTCGCGCGCCCGTGCGCGCACCGGGTGGCGGAGCGGGACGCACAGGCCGTGTGAGACGGCGGCCACCCATGACCGGCCCGAGCGGGCAGCCCACCCCCACGCCCCCCTGAGGCTCCCGCTCGGGCCACGGCACGGCAGCCCCCTTGCTGGGCCTACGCTGAACATATGAGCAAGCAGAGCGGACGCGGGCGCGTCGCGGGCCTTCCGCAATGGGACCGCTGCGCGGTCATGGGAGTGGTCAATGTGACCCCCGACTCCTTCTCCGACGGCGGCCGCTGGTTCGACACCACGTCCGCCGTCAAGCACGGTCTCGCCCTGGTCGAGGAGGGCGCCGACCTGGTCGACGTCGGCGGCGAGTCCACCCGCCCCGGCGCCACCCGGGTCGACGAGGCCGAGGAGCTGCGCCGCGTCATCCCCGTCGTCCGCGGCCTCGCCTCCGAGGGCGTCACCGTCTCCGTCGACACCATGCGCGCCTCCGTCGCCGAGCAGGCCCTCGCCGCCGGCGCCGCCCTCGTCAACGACGTCAGCGGCGGCCTCGCCGACCCCGCGATGATCCCGGCCGTCGCCGACGCCGGCGCCCCCTTCGTCGTCATGCACTGGCGCGGCTTCCTCGAAGGCGGCAACGCCAAGGGCGTCTACGACGATGTCGTCGCCGAGGTCGTGGACGAACTGCACGCACGCGTGGAGGCCGTTCTGGCCGGCGGCATCGCCCCCGACCGCATCGTCGTCGACCCCGGCCTCGGCTTCTCCAAGGACGCCGAGCACGACCTCGTCCTCCTCGCCCACCTCGACCGGCTGCTGGCCCTCGGCCACCCCCTCCTCGTCGCCGCCTCCCGCAAGCGGTTCCTCGGCCGGGTCCTCGCCGGGCCGCAGGGGGCGCCGCCGCCCGCCCGTGAGCGCGACGCCGCCACGGCCGCCGTCTCCGCGCTGGCCGCGCAGGCCGGGGCGTGGGCGGTGCGGGTGCACGAGGTGCACGCGACGGCGGACGCGGTACGGGTCGTACGCGCCATCGAAGGAGCGCGTACGACCGTGAGCGCGCCCGGCGCGGACCCCGCCGAAGGAGCCCGGTGAGCGCCCCCCACACCGACGTCGAACAAGTGGAAGCCGCCAACACCGCCTTCTACGAGGCGATGGAGCGCGGCGACTTCGAAGAGGTGTCCGCGCTCTGGCTCACCCCGTCCGACCTCGGCGTCGACGAGACCTACCACGACCCGGCCGACGCCGGCGTGATCTCCTGTGTGCACCCCGGCTGGCCGGTGCTCACCGGACGCGGCGAGGTCCTCAGGTCGTACGCCCTGATCATGGCGAACACCGACTACATCCAGTTCTTCCTCACCGATGTGCATGTCTCCGTCACCGGCGACACCGCCCTGGTGACCTGCACCGAGAACATCCTCAGCGGCGGCCCGGCGCCCGACGCCGGGGAGGAGCTGGGGCCGCTCGTGGGCCAGCTCGTGGTCGCCACGAACGTGTTCCGGCGCACACCCGACGGCTGGAAGTTGTGGTCGCACCACGCCTCACCGGTACTCGCGGAAACCGACGAGGAAGAAGGCGAAGAGCCCCCTTCATAAATGGGTAGGCGCCCCGACGGGACCAAGAAGTGGTTGGAATCACGTGTGTGCGGGTAGGGGCGGCTACCAACCCGTGAGCCGCCGGATTCCCCAGGGGAAACACACGATGAATCCTGCCGGCCCCGGACCGGGCCCATGCCCCCCTGACCCGGTCCTGTCAGTGCCCGCAGGTAGATTCGTTCGAGGCCGGTGTGCCGCCCGCACACGGCATCGACCGGCCGTCACCGACGATTGCAGGAGTGATTCGCGTGGATCGTGTCGCGCTGCGCGGCCTGAAGGCCCGCGGGTACCACGGTGTGTTCCCGGAGGAACGCAGGGAGGGTCAGACCTTCGTCGTGGACCTCGTCCTGGGCCTGGACACCCGGCCTGCCGCCGCCGACGACGACCTGGCGAAGACCGTGCACTACGGCATCGTGGCGGAGGAGGTAGTGGCCGTCGTCGAGGGCGAACCGGTCAACCTCATCGAGACGCTCGCCGACCGCATCGCCCAGGCCTGTCTGAAGCACGAAGGGGTCCAGGAGGTCGAGGTCACCGTCCACAAACCGGACGCGCCGATCACGGTCCCCTTCGACGACGTGACCGTCACCATCACCCGGAGCCGAGTATGACTGCACCCTTCCTCAAGGGTCCCAGCGACCCGACCGTACAGCCGGTACCCGCCTCCGTCGTCGATCAGGTCGACGCCGCCGACACCACCCTCAGCAACCCGAAGCGGGCCGTGATCTCGCTGGGCTCCAACCTGGGCAACCGCCTGGAGACCCTCCAGGGCGCCATCGACGCGCTGGAGGACACGCCCGGCGTACGCATCAAGGGCGTCTCCCCCGTTTACGAGACGGAGCCGTGGGGCGTCGAGCCCGGCAGCCAGCCCTCCTACTTCAACGCGATCGTGGTCCTCAAGACCACGCTCCCCCCGTCGTCCCTCCTGGAGCGGGCGCACGCGGTCGAGGAGGCCTTCCACCGGGTCCGCGACGAGCGCTGGGGCGCACGCACCCTCGACGTCGACATCGTCGCCTACGCCGATCTCGTCTCCGACGACCCGCAGCTGACCCTCCCCCACCCGCGCGCCCACGAGCGGGCCTTCGTCCTCGCCCCCTGGCACGACCTGGAGCCCGAGGCCCAGTTGCCGGGCCGGGGCACGGTCGCCGAACTGCTCGGCACGCTCACCCGGGACGGCGTCACGCCGCGCGAGGACCTGGAACTCCAGCTGCCCGAATAGTCGTTAAGGTCAACACGACCACAAATCCGCGGGCACCCGGGGGAGCTGAAGGAACACCGTGAGAGAGCTGCGCATCAGGACGCTGGCCGGCGTGTTCATCGTCGCCGGCGTCCTGTCCTGGGCGGGCGCCCGCCTCTGGAACTCCATCGGGACCCTGCCCAGCGTCCCGCTGGCCGCCCCCATCGTCCTGGCGGTCATCGCCGTGATCCTGCTGGCCACGGCGCTCTCGATCCGCGCCCGCCTCAAGGCCCAGCGCGAACGCCGGCCCGAGGCCAAGGGCGTCGACCCCCTGATGGCGGCCCGCGCGGTCGTCTTCGGCCAGTCCAGCGCCCTGGTGGCCGCCCTGGTCGCCGGCATGTACGGCGGCACGGGCGTCTTCCTCCTGGAGTCCCTCGACATCCCCGCCCGCCGCGACCAGGCCATCTACGCCGGCTTCTCGGTCCTGGCCGGACTCGGCGTCATAGCGGCGGCCATCTTCCTGGAGCGCGTCTGCAAGCTCCCGGAGGACGACGAGCACGACGGGGCGGGGGCCGCTCCGACGGCGTAGTCAGCGGGCCATGATGAGGCTCATCGCCTCGTTGCGCGTCGCCGCGTCCCGCAGCTGGCCCCGCACCGCCGACGTTATGGTCTTCGCGCCCGGCTTGCGGATGCCGCGCATCGACATGCACATGTGCTCGCACTCCACGACCACGATGACGCCGCGGGGCTCCAGGATCTCCATCAGGGAGTCCGCGATCTGCGTGGTGAGACGCTCCTGCACCTGGGGCCGGCGGGCGTAGACATCGACCAGCCGGGCCAGCTTCGACAGCCCGGTGATCTTACCGGACGTGGCCGGAATGTAGCCGACGTGAGCGACGCCCCTGAACGGCACCAGATGATGCTCACAGGTCGAGTACACCTCGATGTCCTTCACGAGCACCATCTCGTCGTGCCCGATGTCGAACGTCGTCGTCAGCACGTCCTCGGGCGTCTGCCACAGCCCCGCGAAGATCTCCTTGTAGGCCCGCGCCACCCGGCCCGGCGTCTCCCGGAGCCCCTCTCGGTCCGGATCCTCACCGACCGCGATCAGCAGTTCGCGCACAGCGTTCTCGGCACGCTTCTCGTCGAACTCGCCGATACGGCCCTCGCCGTCCAGCGTCACGGGGTCGGTCATGTGGTGCCTCGTTCCATCGCGGGTGGCGCGTGTGGGTCACGCGTCTGAACTGCGGGCATACGAATGCCGCGCCCCCCAGGCTAAAACCTGGGGGGCGCGGCATCCATTCCGGGCCAGGTGCGGGACCCGGCCGGGGCGTCAGCTCTCGGGACGCTCCTCGGGGGCCGGCTCGGCCGCCGGGGCGGGTTCCGTCACCGTCGACTTGGCGGTGCTGATCGCCGGGGTCACGCCATTGGCGCCGTTCGTCAGTGCGAGCTCCTTCGGGGAGAGCACCGGCGGACGGGTGGACGGCGTACGGCGGGAGGAACCGGTCCAGGCGGGCCGGGGCGGGCGCTTGACGATGGGAGCGAAGATCTCGGCGATCTCCTCCTTGCCCAGCGTCTCCCGCTCCAGCAGTGCGAGGACCAGGTTGTCGAGGACGTCGCGGTTCTCGACCAGGATCTCCCAGGCCTCGTTGTGCGCGGTCTCGATGAGCTTCTTGACTTCCTCGTCCACCAGGGCGGCGACCTCTTCCGAGTAGTCGCGCTGGTGAGCCATCTCACGTCCGAGGAAGGGCTCGGTGTTGTCCCCGCCGAACTTGATCGCGCCGAGACGCTCGGTCATGCCGTACTGCGTGACCATCGCGCGAGCGGTGGTCGTGGCCTTCTCGATGTCGTTCGCGGCACCGGTGGTCGGGTCGTGGAAGACAAGCTCCTCGGCCGCGCGGCCGCCCAGCATGTAGGCCAGCTGGTCCAGCATCTCGTTGCGCGTGGTGGAGTACTTGTCCTCGTCCGGCAGGACCATCGTGTAGCCGAGCGCGCGGCCTCTCGACAGGATCGTGATCTTGTGGACCGGGTCGGAGTTCGGGGAGGCCGCCGCGACCAGGGCGTGTCCGCCCTCGTGGTACGCGGTGATCTTCTTTTCCTTGTCCGACATGATCCTGGTCCGCTTCTGCGGGCCCGCCACGACGCGGTCGATGGCCTCGTCCAGCATCTGGTTGTCGATGAGCTTCTTGTCCGAGCGGGCGGTGAGCAGCGCGGCCTCGTTGAGGACGTTGCTCAGGTCCGCGCCGGTGAAGCCCGGCGTGCGGCGGGAGACCGCCGACAGGTCGACGTCCGGGGCGACCGGCTTGCCCTTCTGGTGAACCTTGAGGATCTCCAGACGGCCCTGCATGTCCGGGCGGTCGACCGCGATCTGGCGGTCGAAGCGGCCGGGGCGCAGAAGGGCCGGGTCGAGGATGTCGGGCCGGTTCGTCGCGGCGATGAGGATCACGCCGCCCTTGACGTCGAAGCCGTCCATCTCGACGAGCAGCTGGTTCAGGGTCTGCTCGCGCTCGTCGTGACCACCGCCGAGGCCGGCGCCGCGATGGCGGCCGACCGCGTCGATCTCGTCGACGAAGACGATCGCCGGGGCGTTCGCCTTGGCCTGCTCGAACAGGTCACGCACTCGGGAGGCACCGACACCGACGAACATCTCGACGAAGTCGGAACCGGAGATCGAGTAGAAGGGGACGCCCGCCTCGCCGGCGACGGCACGCGCGAGGAGCGTCTTGCCGGTACCGGGAGGGCCGTAGAGCAGTACGCCCTTGGGGATCTTGGCGCCGACGGCCTGGAACTTCGCCGGCTCCTGGAGGAACTCCTTGATCTCCTGGAGTTCCTCGACGGCCTCGTCCGAGCCGGCGACGTCCGAGAACGTCGTCTTCGGGGTGTCCTTGGTGATGAGCTTCGCCTTGGACTTGCCGAAGTTCATGACCCGGGAGCCGCCGCCCTGCATCTGATTCATCAGGAACAGGAACACGACGACGATGAGGACGAAGGGAAGCAGGGAGAGCAGGATCCCGACGAACGGGTTCTGCTTGGACGGCGAAACGGTGTAGCCGTCCGGGATCTGCTTGTCCTGGTACTTGGTCTGCAGGGTGTTGGCGATCGTCACGCCCTGATCGCCGATGTAGCTCGCCTGGATCTTGGTGGCGTCCTCGACCTTTTGGCCGTCCTTGAGCTGCACCTTGATGATGTTCTCGTCACCAGTGGTCAGCTTGGCCGACTCGACCTTGTTGTCGTTGATCGCCTGGACGACCTGGCCGGTGTCCACCGTCTTGTAGCCGCCGGACGAGCCGACGACCTGCATCAACACGACCACGGCAAGGACGGCCAGCACGATCCACATGACCGGCCCACGGAAGTATCGCTTCACGTCCATCCATACGGAGCGGTGTCGCCCCGTCCCTCCTGCCATAGTGAGTTTGATAAGACAGTTCTTCTGACGGTACCCCAGCTTTGTCGCCCGCAGCCGCACGGGACGGTCTGCAAGCCCCGTCTGCATGCTCCAACGGCGCGAAACCCGCTGGGGTTCCCGATCGTCCTACAAAGACGGCCCTGTCGGCTCAGCCGCCGCTTCAGCCGCCGTAGACGTGGGGCGCGAGCGTACCGACGAACGGCAGGTTGCGGTACTTCTCGGCGTAGTCGAGGCCGTAGCCCACGACGAACTCGTTGGGGATGTCGAAGCCGACCCACTCGACGTCGATGGCCACCTTCGCGGCGTCCGGCTTGCGCAGCAGGGTGCACACCTTCAGCGACTCGGGCTCGCGGGAGCCGAGGTTGGACAGCAGCCAGGACAGGGTCAGGCCGGAGTCGATGATGTCCTCGACGATCAGGACGTGCCGCCCCTTGATGTCGGTGTCGAGGTCCTTGAGGATCCGCACGACACCGGAGGACTGGGTGCCCGCGCCGTACGACGAGACGGCCATCCAGTCCATGGTGACGGGGGTGGACAACGCCCGGGCGAGGTCGGCCATCACCATCACCGCGCCCTTGAGGACGCCGACGATGAGCAGGTCCTTGCCCTCGTACTCCGCGTCGATCTTCGCGGCCAGCTCGCTGAGCTTGGCGTCGATCTCTTCCTTGGTGATGAGCACCTGCTGGAGGTCGGCACCCATGTCTTTCGCGTCCACCCGCATCACTTTCGGTCGGTCGTCCCACCGGCTGGCCGGCCCCTCCGCAAGGGTCTGGGAGGGGTCGGAATTCAGCCTTGCCGAATCACCAGTCTGCCACCCTGCCGCTGGGCGACGACTTTGCCGGGGAGATTGATCGCGCCCTGGCCGCGCCAGCCCGTGATCAGACGGTCGACTTCCTCGATGTGACGGGCGAACAGCGAACCGGCGGGCGCCCCGGCCTCGATGGCGGCCCGGCGCAGGATCCGGCGGCGGACGGCGGGCGGGAGCGCGTACAGCTTGGCGCACTCCAGGAGGCCGGTGGCGTCGCGTACGGCGGCCTCGGCCTGGCTGGCCCAGGCGTCGAGGGCGTCGGCGTCGTCTCGGGAGAGCTGCGCGGTGCGGGCGAGGGCCTCGACGACGCCCTTGCCTAGGGCCTTCTCCAGGGCGGGCAGGCCCTCCTGGCGCAGGCGCGAGCGCGTGTACGCGGGATCGGAGTTGTGGGGGTCGTCCCAGACCGGCAGGGACTGGACCATGCAGGCCTTGCGGGCGGTCTGCCGGTCGAGCCCGAGGAAGGGCCGCCGGTAACGGCCGCCGGCCCCCGAGACCGCGGCCATGCCGGACAGGGAGCGGATGCCGGAGCCGCGGGCGAGGCCGAGCAGGACGGTCTCCGCCTGGTCGTCACGGGTGTGGCCGAGGAGGACGGCGGCGGCGCCGTGCCGGAGGGCCGCGTCGTCGAGGGCGCCGTAGCGGGCGTCGCGGGCGGCCGCCTCGGGGCCGCCGGTGCGGCCGACGGTCACGGTGAGGGACTCGGCGGGGTCGAGGCCGAGTTCGCGCAGGCGCAGGACGACCTCCTCGGCGCGCAGGTCGGAGCCGGGCTGGAGGCCGTGGTCGACGGTGATGCCGCCGGCGCGGATGCCGAGTTTGGGGGCTTCGAACGCGAGGGCGGAGGCGAGGGCCATGGAGTCGGCGCCGCCGGAGCACGCCACGAGCACGAGCGGGGAGGGGGGCCGCTCGTGCGGGGCAGCGCGCAGGGGCTCCTGGCGGGTCGGGCCGGGGAGCTCGTACGCCGTTCCGAGCGCCGTGTCGTGGGCGGCGCGGGGGGCGCCGGACGTCACAACGGGCGGACTGCTCGGTGCGGGTACGTCGGTGGTGCGGTGGTGATCGGTGAGGATGTCGTGGAGGACGCGGCGGACCGCCAGGCGTATCGCCGCGACCGCAGGATGGGGACCCATGTCCGGTTCCCTTCATGAAGTTGTCGGGGGGGGTGAACCCGAGCTCGGTCACTCAGAGTGTGTAGATGGTGACAGAACCGGGCCGTTCCCCGAGCATTGCACGCCTACCCATGGCTCACGGTCCCTCGGACGGGTGATTGCAGGGGCGTTCGCCTGCCGTCGGCCGGATTCGGTTCACGACCTTCGTATGAGATGCACAACACGGCGCGCGATTCACGACTCCGCCTTGCGGTGCACCCGCGCGATCCAGTCCGCCGGTTTGGCGATCTCCGCCTTGGTGGGGAGGGTGTTGGGGGACGTCCACACACGGTTGAAGCCGTCCATGCCGACCTGTTCGTGGACGGCTCGTACGAAGCGTTCGCCGTCGCGGTACTGCCGCAGTTTCGCGTCGAGGCCGAGCAGTTTGCGCAGGGCCGTGTCCAGTCGTGAGGCGCCCTTCGCGCGGCGCTGCTGGAACTTCTCACGGATCTCGGCCACGGACGGCACGACGGCCGGGCCGACGCCGTCCATCACGAAGTCGGCGTGACCCTCCAGGAGGGACATCACGGCGGTGAGGCGGCCGAGGATCTCCCGCTGGGCCGGAGTCTGCACCAGTTCGACGAACGAACGTCCGCCGTCGTCCTCCTCGGCCTCGGGCCGACCGCCCGAGAGGGACTGGGCGGCCTCGCGGATGCGCTCCAGGACGGTCATGGGGTCGACGTCGGTCTCCCCCAAGAACGACTGGATTTCGCCCTCCAGGTGGTCCCGCAGCCAGGGCACCGCGCTGAACTGCGTGCGGTGGGTCTCCTCGTGCAGGCACACCCACAGGCGGAAGTCGTGGGGCTGTACGTCGAGTTCGCGCTCCACGTGCACGATGTTCGGGGCGACGAGGAGGAGCCGGCCGCCGCCGTTCTCACCCGCCGGGAGGTCGCGGGTGGCGGGGGCGAAGGTCTCGTACTGGCCGAGGACGCGGGAGGCGAGGAAGGACAGCAGCATGCCGAGTTCGACGCCGGTGACCTTGCCGCCGACCGCGCCGAGGACGGCACCGCCGGGGCTGGTGGTGCGCCGCTCCTGCATCTTGTCGAGGAGGGGCTTGAGGATCTCCCGGAAACCGGCGACGTTCGCCCGGACCCAGCCGGGGCGGTCGACGACCAGGACCGGGGTGTCATGGATGTCGTCCGTGCCCATACGGGTGAAGCCCCGGACGTGTTCCTCCGAGGCCTTGGCATGTCGGCGCAGCTCCGCGACGACGGCCCGGGCCTCGTCGCGGCTCACCTCGGGGCCCGGCCGTACGAGCCGGGTCGCGGTCGCCACCGCGAGATTCCAGTCGACCATCTCGGCACCACCGATGCTCGTCATGTGTCAACCGTACGTGAGCGTTACCACTTGGGGCAGGCCATGAGGGTCGTGGGACGGCGTCAGCCGCAGCCGCACGACGCCAGTGCGGTCGCCGTTCTGTCCAGCGCCGACTGGGCGGGCCCGGAATCGGGCGGGCCCGTGGTCAGGAAGGCGAAGGCGAGGAGGCGGCCGTCTTGGTCGACGACGGTGCCGGCGAGGGCGTTGACGCCGGTCAGGGTGCCCGTCTTGGCCCGTACGACACCGGCCGCGCCGTCGGTGTAGCGGCTGGTCAGCGTGCCGGTGAAGCCGGCCACGGGGAGGCCGGTCAGCACCGGGCGGAGTTCGGGGTGGGCCGGGTCGGCGGCCTTGGCCAGCAGGGCCGTGAGCAGATCCGCCGTCAGTTTGTCCTCGCGGTTGAGGCCGCTGCCGTCCTTGAAGTCGGCGCCCGCCACGGAGAGCCCGAGCTTCTTCAGGCGCGCCCCGATCGCGTCGCCCGCGCCCTCGAAGTCGGCGCGTGCGCCGCTCGCCAGGGCGGTCTGGCGGGCGAGATGCTCGGCGATGTCGTTGTCGCTGTTGGTGAGCATGCGTTCGACGAGGGCGGAGACCGGCGGCGAGGAGACCCGGGCGAGGGGTTCGGCCCGGTTCGTCGCCTTGGACAGGCCGGGTGCGGTGGTCTTGACGCCGCGGTCCGCGAGGAGCTCCGCGAACTGGGCCGCCGCGTCCTTCGCCGGGTCCTCGACCCGCTTGACCGGGCCGCTGGTGGAGTCGTTCGTGCGGGCCTCGTCGACCATGAGGGCGCTGACCGGGGCGAGGTTGCCGTTGTCGCCGATGGGGTGCAGTTCGGGGCCGGCGTAGAGCGTCTTGTCGTACGAGAGGGTGACCTGGCGAATGTCCCGCTTCTTCAGGGCCTCGGCGGTCCTGTCGGCCAGCTCGCGCAGGCTCGCCCAGCCCTCGGCGTCCTCGCGGGCGGTGAGGGTGGGGTCGCCGCCGCCGACCAGGACCAGTTCCTTCGTGTCGGGTTCCAGGGCGGTGCGGGTGGTGAGGCGGTGGTCGGGGCCGAGCGCGGCGAGGGCGGCCGCGGCGGTGGCGATCTTCGTCGTGGAGGCGGGGGTGAGGGCCTTGCCGGCTCCGTCGCCGTAGAGGCGCTTGCCGCTGGCGACGTCCACCACCGCCACGGACCTGCGGTCGAGCACCGGGTCGTCCAGGAGCGGGCCGACGAGGGCGGCCAGGGCCTTGCCGTCCGGGGCGGTCCCCACGGTGCCGACGCCGCCGCCGAGGCCGGTCAGGACAGAGGCGGCACTGGGGGCGGGGCGGGGGCCTTCTGCGGCGGAGTCGGAGGAATCGGACGTATCCGTATTACGGCCGTGATCTGCGCCACCCGTGCGCTCCTGGGCGACCGCCCGGTCCCGCTCGGCCGTACGCTGACCGCTGGAGTCCCACGGGCCGGCGGCGGTCACCACTGCGGCGGCCAGCGCCAGTCCTACGGTGGCGGCGCCCGCGGTGTACTGCCAGGTGCCCGGCTTCACGATCCGCGGGGACGCGGCTCGTGCGAACCGTGCGACCTGCGGTTTCGCGGCCGTCGCGGCGCGTGCGAGCTGTGGTCGTACGGCGTTCGCGGCTCGCGCCAGACGGGGTCGTACGGCGCCCGCGACCCGCGTCACATGCGGTCTCGCGGCTCGCCAAGGCCTCATCTCCGGCACGACCACCAGCCCCTTTCGCGATCACACACCTGCGTGAGGGACACTTAACCACCAGAACTATGTGTTGATCATGGAGGAGCCACCGGTGGAGTTCGACGTCACGATCGAGATTCCGAAGGGTTCGCGGAACAAGTACGAGGTGGACCACGAGACCGGTCGGATCCGCCTGGACCGTCGACTCTTCACCTCGACCGCCTACCCGACCGACTACGGCTTCGTCGAGAACACCCTCGGCGAGGACGGCGACCCGCTGGACGCGCTGGTCATCCTGGACGAGCCGACCTTCCCGGGCTGCCTCATCAAGTGCCGCGCGATCGGCATGTTCCGGATGACGGACGAGGCCGGGGGCGACGACAAGCTGCTGTGCGTCCCGGCGACGGACCCGCGCCAGGAGCACCTGCGCGACATCCACCACGTGTCGGAGTTCGACCGCCTGGAGATCCAGCACTTCTTCGAGGTCTACAAGGACCTGGAGCCCGGCAAGTCCGTCGAGGGCGCCGACTGGGTCGGCCGCACCGAGGCCGAGGCCGAGATCGAGCGTTCCTACAAGCGCTTCAAGGACCAGGGCGGCCACTGAGGCACCCCTGGCTTTTAGCCATCCGAACGGGCTGTACGCGTGTGCGTGCAGCCCGTTCGTGCGTCTGTGCCCATTGCGTGTGCGCATACTGAGTGCGGCAGGAGGTGTCGTACAGAGAGTGCTACGCAGGTGACGGACGCGGAGGACCGCAAGCCGCAGTCGGACGAGGCGAGGATGGGCTTCGCGCCGCCGGCCGGTATCGAGGTGGGGGACAGCGAGTCGGAGACGACGTCCGAGTTCGCCCTGCCCAAGGGCCTGGACGTACTCCAGCCGCCGGTCGTGGAACCCGAGGGCTCGGCGTTCAGCACACCGAGCGGCTACACCGTCGAGGACGCCCCGACCGCGTTCACGCCCGCGACCGGCATACCGCGGATAAGCCTCACCAAGGACCTCCCCTGGCAGGACCGGATGCGCACCATGCTGCGGATGCCGGTGGCCGAGCGGCCCGCGCCGGAGCGGATGCCGAAGGCGGAGGAGGAAGGGCCGGCCGTCCCGCGCGTGCTGGACCTGACCCTGCGTATCGGTGAGCTGCTGCTGGCGGGCGGTGAGGGCGCGGAGGACGTTGAGGCGGCGATGTTCGCGGTCTGCCGTTCCTACGGCCTGGACCGCTGCGAGCCGAACGTCACCTTCACGCTGCTGGCGATCTCGTACCAGCCGTCGCTGGTGGACGATCCGGTGACCGCGTCGCGCACGGTCCGGCGGCGCGGTACCGACTACACGCGTCTGGCGGCCGTGTTCCGGCTGGTGGACGACCTCAGCGACCCCGAGTCGCATATCTCCCTGGAGGAGGCCTACGGGCGGCTCGCGGAGATCCGCCGCAACCGGCACCCGTATCCGACCTGGGTGCTGACCTCGGCGAGCGGGCTGCTCGCGGGCGCGGCCTCGGTGCTGGTCGGCGGTGATGTGGTGGTGTTCTTCGCGGCCATGTTCGGCGCGATGCTCGGCGACCGGCTGGCGTGGCTCTGCGCGGGGCGCGGGCTGCCGGAGTTCTACCAGTTCACGGTGGCGGCGATGCCGCCGGCCGCGATAGGGGTCGCGCTGACGCTGACGCACGTCGACGTTAAGGCGTCCGCGGTCATCACCGGTGGTCTGTTCGCGCTGCTGCCCGGACGAGCGCTGGTGGCGGGCGTGCAGGACGGTCTGACCGGCTTCTACATCACCGCGTCCGCACGCCTCCTTGAGGTCATGTACTTCTTCGTCGGCATCGTGGTCGGCGTCCTGGTGGTCCTGTACTTCGGCGTGAACCTGGGCGCGAAGCTGGACCCGGACGCGGCGCTGAACATCTCCCCGCGGCCGTACTGGCAGATCGCCGCGTCGATGCTGCTGTCGCTGACCTTCGCGGTACTGCTCCAGCAGGAACGATCCACCGTGCTCGCCGTGACCCTCAACGGCGGCGTCGCCTGGGTCGTGTACGGCGCCATGCACTACGCCGGTGAGTTCTCGCCGGTCGCCTCCACGGCTGTCGCCGCGGGACTTGTGGGGCTGTTCGGCCAGTTGATGGCGCGGTACCGGTTCGCGTCGGCCCTGCCGTACACCACCGCGGCGATCGGGCCGCTGCTGCCGGGTTCCGCCACGTACTTCGGGCTGTTGTCGATCGCGCAGAACAACGTCGACAAGGGTCTGGTGTCGTTGGCCACGGCCGCCTCGCTCGCCATGGCCATCGCCATCGGGGTGAATCTGGGATCCGAGATCTCGCGGCTGTTCCTGCGGATCGGGTCGCCGGAGAAGCGGCGGTCCGCCAAGCGCACTCGAGGTTTCTGACCGCCTGGCGGCCCGGTCCGTTTCCCGGGGGTGTGTCAGTAGCCCTGGTTCGGCGGGTACTGCTGCTGGTTCTGCTGTCCGTAGCCCTGCGGGTACTGCTGGGCGTACGGCTGCTGCGGGGGCTGCTGGTGGCCGTAGTACTGCTGGTCGTAGCCGTACTGCTGCTGACCGCCCTGGTCGCCGTACTGGTTTCCGTACTGGTCCCCGTACTGCTGCTGCGGCTGGTCGTCGGACGGGATGCGGCGGAGCTGGGTCGTCGCGTCGTCCATCTGCGGGACCTGCTGGTGCTGTACGGCGGCCGGGGCCTCGGCGGCCGCGCGCTTCTTCTTGGCGCGCTCGCGCAGGAACTCGATGATGATCGGAATCACCGAGATGAGGACGATCAGGATGAGGATCGACTCGACGTTCGTCTTGATGAACTCGATCTGGCCGAGCCAGTAACCCGCGAGGGTGACGCCGGTGCCCCAGGCGATGCCGCCGATGACGTTGTACGTGAGGAACGTGGCGTACTTCATACGGCCCGCGCCCGCCACGATGGGGGCGAAGGTGCGCACGATCGGCACGAAGCGGGCGAGGACGATCGCCTTCGGGCCGTACTTCTCCATGAACTCGTGCGCCTTCTCCAGGTTCTCCTGTTTGAAGAGCTTGGAGTTGGGGCGGCTGAAGAGCTTCGGGCCGAAGAACTTGCCGATCATGTAGCCGACCTGGTCGCCGATGACGGCGGCCAGCACGATGAGGGTGCAGACCAGCCACAGGGGCTGGCTGATGTAGTTCCCCTCCGCCACGAACAGACCCGCCGTGAACAGCAGGGAGTCCCCGGGCAGGAACGCGAAGAGTCCGGACTCGGCGAAGACGATCAGCAGGATGCCGGGGAGGCTGAACGTCTCGATCAGATAGTCCGGGCTGAGCCACTCGGGGCCGAGCGCAAGCGTGGTCACGGGATTGTGGCTCCTGCGGGGAAGGGGCGGGCGGGCTGTGACGGGCGCGTCAAAAGTAGCAACGCCGCACTGGCCGCCCAGGTTCCATGGACCAGTTCAGGATGCACTGTGCCCCGGCTGGGACAAAGCTGTGAGGTATGGGCATCGATGAGTACGGCGGCGGGCAGGGGCCCCGGCCGGACGTTCTGGTAGTGACCACGAATGACGTCCCCGGCCACCGGGTCACGGAGGTCATCGGCGAGGTCTTCGGACTGACCGTGCGCTCACGGCATGTCGGCAGTCAGATCGGCGCCGGTCTGAAGTCGCTGGTCGGCGGTGAGCTCAAGGGGCTCACCAAGACGCTGGTGGAGACCCGGAACCAGGCCATGGACCGGCTCGTCGAGCAGGCACGCGCGCGTGGTGCCAACGGTGTGCTGGCGTTCCGCTTCGACGTGACCGAGGCGGCCGACGTGGGCACCGAGGTGTGTGCCTACGGGACCGCGGTGGTCCTGGCCCGGGAGTGACCCGTACGGGCTCCCGGGCCAGGGGTCACGAGGAGTGCCGGACGGCGTTGGCGAAGATCGCGTCCTTCAGGTGCTCGGCGAGGCCGGGCCGCATGGAGTCGTAGTACGCCTTGAAGCGCTCGTCGGAGACGTACATCTCCGCGAAGCACTTGTGCATCTCGTACGACACCTCGAAGTACCACCTGCTGACGTGCCGCCGGTGTTCCTCGGCCAGATCCATGGCCGCCTCGCCGGACGGCTGCTCGCCGGCGGCCACCAGGGCGGCGTACCGCTCCTGCCAGTCGTCGACCTCGGCCTGGATGCGCTTCCAGTCCTCCTTGGTGTAGCTCGCGGCGCGGCGCTGTGACTCGGTGTACGCGTCGGTGCCGCCCCAGCGCTGTTCCGCCTCCTCGGCGTACTGCTCGGGGTCCTTGTCGCCGAAGACCTCGAACTTCTCCTCGGGCGTGAGGTTGATGCCCATCTTGCGTGCCTCCATGGCGTGTTCCACGGCCTCCGCCATCTTCTGCAGCTTCTCGATCCGGGCGGTCAGCAGCTCGTGCTGCCGGCGCAGATGTACGCGCGGGTCCGTGTCCGGATCGTCGAGCAGGGCGGCGACCTCTTCGAGCGGGAAGCCGAGCTCGCGGTAGAACAGGATCTGCTGCAGCCGGTCGAGGTCGGCGTCGCTGTAGCGCCGGTGGCCCGCGTGGCTGCGCTCGCTGGGCACGAGCAGGCCGATGTCGTCGTAGTGGTGCAGGGTGCGCACCGTCACTCCGGCGACCCCCGCGACCTGTCCCACGGAGTAGCTCACTTCCGCTCCCTTCTCGGTACGCACTCCACGGTGGGCCCTCACGTGGCGTGAGGTGCAAGCCGGTTGTTCCGCCGCACTCGGCCCACTCCAGGTGAAGCGTCCGTTTTGCCCGCTTATCGTGAGCCCGTGGCCCAGGAAACCGCGCAGCAGCCGCCCCACGCTCCGGCGACCCCGGCGCGCACACTGCTGCCGTCGATCCTGCCCGCCCTCGTCGTCGGCGTGATGGCGAGCCTGCTGCTCCTGGGGGTGAGCGAGGCGGCCGAGGCGCTCCAGGACGTGCTGTGGGGCGATCTGCCGGACGCCCTGGGAGTGGGCCGGTACTCGGTGCTGTGGATGCTGGTGATGCTCACCGCCACCGGGGTCGCGGTGGGCCTGGTGGTGTGGAAGGTGCCGGGGCACGCCGGGCCCGATCCGGCGACGATCGGCCTGGACGCGCCCGTGCTGCCGCTCTCGGTGCTGCCGGGGCTGGTGCTGGCGACCGCGCTGATGCTGGCGGGCGGGCCCAGCCTGGGCCCGGAGAACCCGATCATCGCGGTGAACGTGGGCCTGGCGTACTGGCTGGGTCACCGTCTGGTGCCGCGGGCGCCGGGCCGGCTGTGGCCGATGCTGGCGGAGGCGGCGACGATCGGCGCGCTGTTCGGGACGCCGGTCGCGGCGGCGCTGCTGCTGTCGGAGGCGCTGGCGACGCGGGAGACACGGGGCGCGCTGTGGGACAACGTGTTCGCGCCGCTGGTGTCGGCCGGGGCCGGGGCGATGACCATCGACCTGGTGGCGGAGCCGACGTTCGACCTGGATCTGCCCGCGTTCGGGCATCCCGGCTGGGCCGATCTGCTGGCGGCCCTGGTGATCGCCTCGGTGGCGGCGCTGCTCGGGATGGCCGCGGTGTACGTCTTCCCGCACGTCCACAACGTCTTCCGGCGACTGCGGCACCCGATGGTGGCGCTGCCCGTCGGCGGGGTCGTCCTGGGGCTCCTGGGGGCACTGGGCGGCCATCTGACGCTCTTCAAGGGGCTGGAGGAGGTCGGGGAGCTGGCGGCCGATCCGGACGGCTGGAGCGCCGGTGAGTTCGCCACGATGACCGTGGTGAAGCTGGCGGCGCTGGTGGTGGCCGCGTCCTGCGGGTTCCGGGGCGGGCGGATCTTCCCGGCCGTCTTCGTGGGCGCCGCGCTCGGGCTGACCGCGCATGCCCTGGTCTCGGACGTGCATCCGGCGGTGGGCGTGTCCGCCGGCGTGCTCGGTGTGCTCCTCGCCATCACCCGGCAGGGCTGGGTGAGCCTGTTCACCGCCGCCGTCCTGGTCGCGTCGCCCTCGATCATCGCCCTGTTGTGCATCGCCTCGCTGCCGGCCTGGCTGCTGGTGACGGGGCGGCCCCAGATGCAGTTGCGCGCGGACGGAACTCCGGTCCGCTGACACCCGTTCATGAAATCAGGAGGCAGGCCCATGTCGTTGCACAAAGGTCCCCAGGACCCCGGCGAGCGTCATCTGTCCGTGAACCCCTTCTACGGCGAGGCGAATCCGGTCGGCGGCATGACCGACGCCCCGCCCACGCACCGGCTGCCCGACGCGCCGCTGTCGCCGTCGACGGCGTATCAGCTGGTGCACGACGAGCTGATGCTGGACGGCAACTCCCGGCTCAACCTGGCCACCTTCGTCACCACCTGGATGGAGCCGCAGGCCGATGTGCTGATGGCGGAGTGCCGCGACAAGAACATGATCGACAAGGACGAGTACCCGCGCACCGCCGAGCTGGAGCGGCGCTGTGTGGCGATGCTCGCCGATCTGTGGAACGCGCCGGATCCGTCGGCGGCCGTGGGCTGTTCGACGACCGGCTCCAGCGAGGCGTGCATGCTCGCGGGCATGGCGCTGAAGCGGCGCTGGGCGAAGCGCAACGCCGACCGGTATCCGGGCGCGCGGCCGAATCTGGTGATGGGGGTCAATGTCCAGGTCTGCTGGGACAAGTTCTGCAACTTCTGGGAGGTCGAGCCCCGGCTGGTCCCGATGGAGGGCGAGCGGTTCCATCTCGATCCGCAGGCCGCGGCCGAGCTGTGCGACGAGAACACCATCGGGGTCGTAGGGATCCTCGGCTCCACCTTCGACGGTTCCTACGAGCCGATCGCGGACCTGTGCGCGGCCCTCGACGCCCTCCAGGAGCGGACCGGGATCGATGTCCCGGTGCATGTGGACGGCGCGTCCGGCGCCATGGTCGCGCCCTTCCTCGACGAGGACCTTCAGTGGGACTTCCGGCTGCCGAGGGTCGCCTCGATCAACACCTCGGGGCACAAGTACGGGCTGGTCTACCCCGGCGTCGGCTGGGCGCTGTGGCGGGACGCCGAGGCGCTGCCCGAGGAACTGGTGTTCCGGGTGAACTACCTGGGCGGCGACATGCCGACGTTCGCGCTGAACTTCTCCCGGCCGGGCGCCCAGGTCGTGGCGCAGTACTACTCGTTCCTGCGGCTGGGGCGTGCGGGTTACCGGGCGGTGCAGCAGACCGCGCGGGACGTGGCGGGCAGGCTCGCCCAGGCCGTGGAGAAGCTCGGCGAGTTCCGGCTGCTGACCCGGGGCGACCAGCTGCCCGTGTTCGCCTTCACCACGGCTCCGGACGTCAAGGCGTACGACGTCTTCGACGTCTCCCGGCGCATGCGGGAGAACGGCTGGCTGGTCCCGGCGTACACCTTCCCGCCGAACCGCGAGGACCTCTCCGTACTGCGGGTGGTCTGCCGCAACGGCTTCTCGGCCGATCTGGCCGAGCTGTTCGTGGAGGACCTGAGCCGTTGCCTGCCGGAGCTGCGCCGGCAGCCGCACCCCTTCACCCGCGACAAGGAGGCGGCCACCGGCTTCCATCATTAGAGGGCCGCTAGCGGCTCAGGCGGGCGAACCGCCGTACCGCCAACGGGAAGAACACCCCCAGCAGCACCAACGGCCAGATGACCGCCGCGGCCAAGTGCTCGGTGCCCCCGCCCGCGAACAGGTCCCGCACCGCCGTCGCCGTATGGGACATGGGGTTCCAGTCGACGATCGTGCCGAGCCAGCCGGGCATGGACTCGGACAGGGCGAGGGCGTTGGACAGGAAGCCGACCGGCCAGATCAGGATCTGCACCGCCTGCACCAGCTCCGGCTTGCCGGCCACCAGGGCCAGATGGATGCCGATCCACAGCATGGCGAAGCGGAAGAGCAGGAGCAGTCCCAGGGCGCCGAGCACCGCCCCGGGGCCGCCCTCCGCGCGCCAGCCGAGGGCGAGTCCGACGCCCATGAGGACGATCAGGACGATCGCCGACTGGAGCATGTCGGCCACGGAACGGCCCACCAGGACCGCCCCGTTGGTCATCGGCATGGAGCGGAAGCGGTCGACCACGCCCTTGTTGAGGTCCTGGGTGACCGCGATCATCGTCGCCTCCAGCCCGAAGGCCATGGTGAGCGCGAGCATCCCGGGGAGGAGATAGTCGATGTAGGAGCCCTCGACGCCCCGGCCGCCGCCGACGAGGTAGCCGAACATCAACAGCAACATGACGGGGAAGATCAGGCCGACGACGACCTGGACGGGCTGCCGCGCCCAGTGGGCGAGTTCGCGGCGGGTCATGGTCCAGGAGTCGGTCAGTGCGTAGGTGTTCATGCTCACGCGGGCTCCTTCACTCGGTTCTCGTCCCCGGTGAGGTGCAGGAACACCTCGTCCAGCGTCGGCCGCCGCAGAGCGACGTCCTCCGCCTCGATCCCGGACGCCTCCAGGGCCCGTACGACGCCGGAGAGCGCCGCCATCCGGTCGGTGACCGGGGCGCTGAGCAGCCTGCGGTCGGGGTCGACGGACACGGACTCCTTCGGTACGGGCAGCAGGGCGACGGCCGCCCCCAGTTGACCGGCGTCGCGCAGCACGATGTCGATGCGGGCGCCGCCGGTCAGCGCCTTCAGCTCATCCGCCGTGCCGTCGGCGATGACCCGTCCGGCGTCCACGACCGAGATGCGGTGGGCGAGCTGGTCGGCCTCCTCCAGGTACTGCGTGGTGAGCAGGACCGTGGTGCCGCCGCCGACCAGGGAGCGGACCGCGGACCAGACCTCGGCGCGGCCGCGCGGGTCGAGGCCGGTGGTGGGTTCGTCCAGGAAGAGCACCTCCGGGTCGGTGATCAGTGAGGCGGCCAGGTCCAGCCGCCGGCGCATTCCGCCGCTGTACTGCTTGACCGGCTTGCGGCCGGCGTCGGCCAGACCGAAGCGCTCCAGGAGCTCTCCGGCGCGCACGCGCGCGCGGCGTGCGCCCAGGTGGTAGAGGCGGCCGAACATCTCCAGGTTCTGATGGCCGCCCAACTCCTCGTCCAGGGCGGCGTGCTGGCCGAGGAGACCGATGCGCAGCCGCACCTCGTACGCCTCGCGCACCACGTCGTACCCCGCCACCCTGACCCGGCCGCCGTCCGGCCGCAGCAGGGTGGACAGGACCCGGACCAGGGTCGTCTTGCCCGCGCCGTTCGGGCCGAGCATTCCGTGCACGGTGCCGCGCGCGACCGTGAGGTCGAGCCCGTCCAGTGCGTCCTTGCCGGCTTTGCCGCCGTACCTCTTGCGTGCCCCTTCGACGGTGATCGCCGCGTCGGCCACTGCTTCTCCCTCGCTAGTCAAACTTGACTACACGCTCGAAAGTAAACCAGCGCTCAGGGTTAGTCAAACTTGATTAGCGGACGTCCCCGGGGTGGGACTCCCCCGTCGCGTACGGGTTCTCCTCGTCCTCGGCCAGTACGCCGATGAACGGGTCGCCCTCGTCGGCGAACGTGTAGGAGCCCCCTTCGAGCCGCTCGATCAGCCCGGTGGTCCAGTCCCGTTCGGAGTCCGCCGTGTGGACCCACATGTTCATGATCTCGCCGATATGGCCGAGCTGCTCGGGCCCGTCCTCGGGCACGTATTCGGCCACGACGGACGCCCGCCACTCCTCGATGCGCCGGGTCCGCTCCTTCAGCAGCGTCACGGCCTCGGCCCTCGGCAGGTCGACCATGAAGCCGAGGGCCGCCGTCTTCACGTCGCCGCGCTGGTCGTAGGTGACCAGCGCGTCGCGCAGCAGCGTGAAGTACTCCTCGATGCCGGCGTCCGTGAGCTCGTACTCCACGCGCGGTGGCCCGCCCGCCGTGGACGGCGCGATCTCGTGCGCGTGCAGCAGGCCCTGCCGGGCCATCTGCTTGAGCGCGTGGTAGATCGAGCCGGGCTTGGCGTTGGACCACTCGTGCGCGCCCCAGTACTCCAGGTCGTTGCGCACCTGGTAGCCGTGGGCGCGGCCGTGCATACGGACCGCGCCGAGCACGAGGAGACGGATCGCTGACATGCGGTCCAGATTACGTACCGCAGGTGCGACCACTCAGAACGGGAACCCGCTACGGCCGTGCTGCACCGAGATCCACTTGGTGGTCGTGAACGAGTCCAGCATCGTCTCGCCGTTCAGCCGGCCGAGCCCGGAGTGCTTCTCGCCGCCGAAGGGGACGATCGGCTCGTCATGGACGGTGCCGTCGTTCACATGGAACATGCCGGTGTCGATCTGCTTGGCGAAGGCGACGCCGCGCTCGATGTCACCCGTGTGGACGGCGCCGCTCAGGCCGTACGGGGTGTCGTTGACCAGGCGTACGGCCTCCTCCTCGCCGTCGAAGGTCAGCAGGAAGGCGACCGGGCCGAAGACCTCCTGGCGCAGCAGGGGCGAGTCGGCCGGGAGGCCGGTCAGCACGGAAGGCTCGACCAGGTTGTCCCTCGTCGTGCCGTGCACCAGGGCCGTGGCACCCTCGGCGATGGCCTGCTCGACGACGCCCGAGATGGCGTCCGCCTGGGAGGAGTTGATGACCGGGCCGATGACCGTCTCGGGGTCGCGCGGGTCGCCGGTCTTGAGGGACTTCACCTTGGTGACGAACTTCTCGGTGAACTCGTCCGCGATCGAACGGTCCACCAGGACACGGTTCGCGGCCATGCAGACCTGGCCCTGGTGGACGTACCGGCTGAAGACCGCCGCGTCGACCGCGTAGTCGATGTCGGCGTCGTCGAGGACCACCAGCGCGCTGTTGCCGCCCAGTTCGAGGACCGAGCGCTTGAAGTGCGAGGCGCAGACGGTGGCGACATGGCGGCCGACCTTGTCGGAGCCGGTGAAGGAGATGACCTTGGGGATCGGGTGCTCGATGAAGGCGTCGCCTATCTCGGCGATGTCCGTGATCACGACATTGAGCAGACCGGCCGGCAGGCCCGCGTCCTCGAAGATCTTCGCGACCAGGGAGCCACCGCAGATCGGGGTGTTCTGGTGCGGCTTCAGCACCACGGCGTTGCCGAGCGCGAGGGCCGGGGCGACCGACTTCAGGGAGAGCAGGAAGGGGAAGTTGAAGGGGCTGATCACACCCACGACGCCGACCGGCACGCGGTAGACGCGGTTCTCCTTGCCGTCCACCGGGGAGGGGATGATCCTGCCCTCGGGGCGCAGCGCCAGATGGACCGCCTCGCGCAGGAACTCCTTGGCGAGGTGGAGCTCGAAGGCCGCCTTCAGCCGGGTGCCGCCGAGCTCGGCGATGATCACCTCGGCGATCTCCTGCTCACGGTCCTCGATCAGGCGCAGCGCCTTCTCGAACACACCGCGGCGGGCATAGGGGTTGGTCGTGGCCCACTGCTTCTGGGCGCGGGCGGCGGCCTGGTAGGCGTCATCCACCTCGTCGACCGTGGCTATGGTGATCGACGCCAGCTTCTCACCGTCGTACGGGTTGAAGTCGATGATGTCCCAGGAGCCGGTGCCCGGGCGCCACTCACCGTCGATGTACTGCTGAGCCAGGTCGGTGAAGTAGGACGACATGTGATCCCTCAATCCCTAGCAGACCCGCGATCGGCAAGGTCGCGATCGCGCTCGTCTTCACGGTCTGATCACACGTCATCGTACTTGTGTCTCAAGACAGTTGAAGGAGTCCCCGCAGAAGATCCCGGCTCTCGTCCGGACCGGGGCTGTCCTGCTGGAGCTCCTTGAGCGCCTTCTCGTACTGGGTGACGTCCTCGTGCTTGTCGAGGTAGAGCGCGGAGGTGAGCTGCTCCAGATAGACGACGTCCGACAGGTCGGACTCGGGGAAGCTGAGGATGGTGAAGGCACCGGACTCGCCGGAGTGGCCGCCGAAGCCGAACGGCATGATCTGTAGCCGTACGTTGGGCCGCTGGGAGATCTCGATCAGATGCTGGAGCTGACCGCGCATCACCTCGCGGTCGCCGTAGGGGCGGCGCAGCGCGGCCTCGTCGAGGACGATGTGGAACTCGGGGGCGCTGTCGGAGAGAAGGTATTTCTGCCGCTCCAGGCGCAGCGCCACGCGCTTGTCGATGTCGGCGGCGCTCGCGCCCTTCATGCCGCGCCTGACGACCGCGCGGGCGTACGCCTCGGTCTGCAGCAGGCCGTGCACGAACTGCACCTCGTAGGCGCGGATGAGGCTGGCCGCGCCCTCCAGGCCGACATAGGTGGGGAACCAGCTCGGCAGGACGTCCGAGTAGCTGTGCCACCATCCCGCGACGTTGGCCTCGCGGGCGAGGGAGAGCAGCGAGGCGCGCTCGTGCTCGTCCGTGATGCCGTACAGCGTCAACAGGTCTTCGACGTCACGCGTCTTGAAGCTCACCCGGCCCAGCTCCATACGGCTGATCTTCGACTCGGAGGCGCGAATGGAGTACCCCGCCGCCTCGCGCGTGATCCCTCGCGCTTCCCGCAGTCGCCTCAGTTGCGAGCCGAGCAGCATGCGCCGCACCACCGATCCGGGCTCTCCCGCGCTCACGTTCGCCAGCCTCCCCAACCGTCTTCAGGGCCCGCAGTCTGCCACTAAATCACTCCGAGCAGTACTCGCCCGATTACAGAGACGGAAAGAAGACAAGGATTTCACCTAGGAAGGAGACATCCGAAGACAAGCGGAGGGACGGAAGTTGGCGGAAAAAATGGCCAACAAGCGGTACGGGAGCATCCAATTCGGTCACGTGCACGTGCATCTGCCCTTGCATCTGCTCTTCGCATCAGAAACCATGGTCCCGCGCAACCGCTGCATCGCAACGACCGCGAACTCTCGGGAGTGCCTCGCATGGGGACGAATGGATCGACCATGCTCGAGCCGTTACGGCAGGGCCTTCCGCCACTGGATCCCGCAGCCGTCTCCAACGCCGCGTCCTGCGCTCTGCCCGCCCGCTACGAAGCGGTGCGCGAGGCCCGGAAGTTCACCCGGCGCACTCTCGACCAGTGGGACCTGGAGTATCGCTTCGACGACGTCTGCCTCGTGGTGTCGGAACTGGTGACCAACGCGCTGCGGCACGCCCTGCCGGCCGGCGCCTCCCGGCTGCCCGAGCAGACGCCGCCGGTGCGGCTTCATCTGATGCGGTGGACCGAGCGGCTGGTGTGCGCGGTGCGCGATCCCAGCCATGACAGCCCGGTCGCGCGCGACACCGACGACTTCTCGGCCGAGTCCGGGCGCGGCCTGTTCCTCGTCGACTCCTTCAGCGATGGCTGGGGGTGGCATCCGCTGGCGGGCACGCTCAGCGGGAAGGTCGTCTGGGCGCTGTTCCGGCTGCAACCGGGAGCGGGCGTCGCGTCCGGCCCGGTGGACTGCTGAACCGCGGCGCATGACAGCGCCGCGGTTCTACGCGCGTTACGGAGCGATACGCGTCGATCGCCCCGAGTTGTCGGGGTGGCTCAGCTGACGACCAGGTGGTCGAACTCGCCGTCCTTGACACCCAGGAGCATCGCCTCGATCTCGGCGCGGGTGTAGACGAGCGCCGGGCCGTCCGGGAAGCGGGAGTTGCGCACCGCGACGTCCCCTCCGGGCAGGCGCGCAAACTCCACGCACGAGCCCTGCGAATTGCTGTGCCTGCTCTTCTGCCAGGCCACCCCGTTCAGCTCCGTGGCTGCCATGCCGTTGTACACGTCGTGGTCCACAGGTCGCTCCCCGGTGGTGCGGTGGCTCGAGGCCATTGAGGCATGAGGTGGTGCAGTGATGCGGCAGTCAACTGCTTCCGGATCATAGCTCTGTTCACGTGCAACTGCATGAGCAGATGCACGTGCACGCGGGGTGTTCCTGTGGTTACTCCTGTGACGTACGCGGCCCTGCTTGCGTTCCAGCGCATGCCCCACGGGTTGCGTCACATGCCGATCCCTCGCGTCTTAGGAAAAGACGCGTTCCGCGGCCATCTTGTTCCAAACGCCAAGTAACCTTCCGGTTCAGCGGGTTGTGTACGGCAGAAGGGCCATCTCACGGGCGTTCTTCACAGCCTTCGCCAACTGGCGTTGCTGCTGGGCCGTCACCCGGGTGATGCGCCGGCTGCGGATCTTGCCCCGGTCGGAGATGAAGCGCCGCAGGAGATCGGTGTCCTTGTAGTCGATGTAGGTGATGCCGGCCTGGTCCAGGGGGTTCGGCTTCTTCACGGGCTTGCGCTCGGGCTTGCGGGGCATGGGTCAGACCTCCAGGAGGGTGTCGAAGGCGGGCGGGAGCTGCTTCCAGGCGTCCCGGCCCGCGGCGTATTCGGCGTCGGTGAGCAGGCACGACTCCAGGAGCCGCTCCAGTCCGTCGCGGTCCAGGCCGGGCGAGGTGAAGACCAGGTGCTGGCAGCAGTCGCCGTGCTCGGGGTGCCAGTCCAGGGCCGCGGCCGCCCGGCGCACGGGCGGCACCATGTCCCAGGCCGCGTCGGGCAGCGAGGCCAGCCAGGGGCCGGCGCTCTCCACACAGAGGGCGCCTCCCGCGGCGTCCCAGTGCAGCAGTACGTCGGGCTTGTCGGCGAGCCAGAAGCGGCCCCTGCTGCGGGCCGCCGCGCAGGTGATGTCCTCAAGGGCCTCGTACAGCCGCTCCGGATGGAAGGGGCGGCACCGGTGCCAGACCAGGGTGGCCACACCGTGCGCGTCGGCCTCGGCGGGGAGCAGGGCGCACGCCGGGTGCTGGGCCGCCGCGGCCGACTCGACGTCGAAGCCGGCCAGGGCGGCCTGGGCCAGAGGGCTGTTCCGTGGCGCCGGGACCGTCAGATCGCTCTGGCCGATCGGGACCTGGCGGGCCGTCGGGTGGAGCTGGGCGAGCAGCTCGCGGTCCTCGTCGTCGGCCTCGGCGGAGGGGGCGACGGCCAGGACGGGGGCGTACTCCAGCTGGCGGGCGAAGGTGTCGGCGACCGTGCGCTGGTCGGTCGTCGCCGCCGCGAGGCCCCGCTCGGCGAGGTCGTCGCCGTTGCCCAGGTAGGGCAGGACCAGGGCCGGGTCGACCGCGGTGATCACGCCGGTGACGGTGAGCCCGCCGGCCGTGACCACCTCGGCCATCGCCTTCGGTTCCACCGAGTCCCAGAGTTCGACGACCGCCATGCGCGTGCTGCCCGCGTCCCGGATCTGCAGCAGTTCCGGCACCAGGTCCTCGCGCAAGGCGCAGCAGGCGCAGTCGTTGACCAGCGGTGCCTCGCCGGCGCTGACCAGGCCGGTGGCGTCGCGGATGGTGCGTACGACGGTGCCGGCCGCCGCCGTCGCCAGGTCGTGGTGGAGTACGACGCTGCCGGGGACGTCGGCGAGCAGCCGCTGGACGGCCGCCCTGCGTGCGTCGGCGTGCAGGCCGCCGACGATGACGACGGAGAGCATCAGCCCTGCTTTCCGTACCGGCGCTCGAAGCGCTCCACGCGCCCCGCGGTGTCCAGGACGCGGGCCGTGCCGGTGTAGAAGGGGTGGCTGACGTTCGAGATCTCGACGTCGACGACCGGGTAGGTGTTGCCGTCCTCCCACTCGATCGTCTTCTCGCTGGTCATCGTCGAGCGGGTCAGAAAGGCGTGGTTCGCGGCCCGGTCACGGAAGACGACGGGGCCGTAGGCGGGGTGGATTCCCTGACGCATGGCTGATCAGCGCTCCTCTCGGAAGTCGACGTGACGGCCCACGACCGGGTCGTACTTGCGCAGCGTCAGGCGGTCGGGGTCGTTGCGGCGGTTCTTGCGGGTCACATAGGTGAAGCCGGTGCCGGCGGTGGACCGGAGCTTGATGACCGGGCGGAGTTCGTTGCGTGCCATGCTGCTATCTTACTGAAAATGAATTCCATTAACAGTCACGTCGAAGGAGAGGTGCATCACCCATGTCCGCCCACTGCATGCTGACCGGTGCCCGGCCCGGGTTCGGCAACACCATTTCCCACTCGCATCGGCGCAGCTCCCGGCGCTTCGACCCCAACATCCAGACCAAGCGCTACTGGCTGCCCGGCGAGGGCCGTTACGTACGGCTGCGGCTGAGCGCCAAGGGGATCAAGACGGTCGACGCCATCGGTGTCGAGGCGGCCGTCGCCCGGATCCGTGCGCGAGGAGTGAAGGTCTGATGGCCAAGAAGAGCAAGATTGCGAAGAATCAGCAGCGACAGGATGTCGTCGCCCGGTACGCCGCCCGGCGGGCCGAGCTGAAGGAGATCATCCGGCGGCCGTCGTCCAGCGATGCCGAACGGCTCGCCGCGCGGCGGGAGTTGAGCAGGCAGCCGCGGGACGCGAGCGCCACGCGCGTGCGCAATCGCGACCAGGTGGACGGGCGGCCGCGCGGCTACTTCCGTGCCTTCGGGCTGTCCCGGGTCGGCCTGCGGGAGCAGGCACATGCCGGATATCTGCCGGGGGTGCGCAAGGCGTCCTGGTAGGTCGGGCGGGCCACGGGTCCTGGAAGAGGACTCCCTGGTAACTTGCTGCGGTCGTTTCGGCCAGGCGGGCCGATTCGGCCGTATGCCGACCGCTACAGCTTGGGAGCTTCCAGTGACCTCGGCGACTTTCTCCCGTACGCGCACCATGTCGGCCCGGCGGACGCGGGCCGCGGCGGTGGCCGTGTCCCTGGCGGGCGCGCTCGCGCTGACCGCCTGCAGCGGCGACGGCGGTTCCGACGACGACTCCCCCTCGGCCACTCCGAGCCCCTCCGCGACCGCCAGCGCCGACACAGGCGGCGCGACGGGTGGCGGGTCGGGGTCCGCGTCCGGTGCCCTGGAGGGCAGCTGGCTCGCCACCACCGGCGGCAAGGCGGTCATCCTCGTCGTCACCGGCAAGCAGGCCGCGCTCTTCGAGACCGGCGGGAACGTGTGCAACGGCACCGCCGCCGAGGAGAGCGGGATGCGCATGATCCGGCTCAAGTGCACCGACGGCAACAAGGACCGGGCGGCCGGGATGGTCGACTCCGCCGGCAAGGAGCGGCTGAAGGTGACCTGGGAGGGCAGCCTCGGCGCGGAGACCTTCACCAAGGCGGAGGGCGGCAAGCTTCCGACGGGGCTGCCCACGGCCGGTCTGGGTCAGTGAGGTTTGATTCGGTGACCGTCGGTGTGACACCTCTCCCCTGAAGGACCCCATGCGCGCCACTTCCCTCACCGTCGCCGCCCTCGCCGCGGCCCTCCTCCTGACCGCCTGCGACAGCGGCGGGGACGACGGAGACACCGGCAAGAGCAAGGACGCCAAGGCCGCCGGCGGCTGTGTCGCCGAGCTGGCCGTGGAGTTCGGGCCCGGCAACGCCGCGCCCGCCGCCGGTGACACCGGCAATGTGCCCGTCACCGTCACCAACCGCGGCGACGCCGACTGCACCCTGACCGGGCTGCCCGGGGTCGAGTTCGAGGCGGGCGGCGCCGCGACCGCCGTCCCGGCCGACGAGGCCGCCGGGGCCGCCGCCGCGAAGCAGAAGACGACGCTCACCAAGGGCGCCACCACCTCCTTCACGCTCACCTACGTCCGGGGCGACAAGGGCCTCGCCGTGGAAACGGCCAAGGTGCGGCTGCCCGGGGCCGACAAGGCGCAGAGCTTCAAGTGGTCGTACGGCGAGGTCGCGCTGAAGAGCGACGGGAAGACCCCGGACGCCTCGCTCAGCGGGTTCCAGCAGGCCGGCGACTGACGCGGGCGCTCAGCGCAGCGGCCGGCGGGGTGCCACCTGTGCCCGGTCGGCCGCCTGCGCACCCTCCACCCAGCCCGCCTCGTCGCTGACACCGCGCAGCCGGGTCGTGGTGGTCTCCGGGAACATCCGGTCCAGGCGGGCGGTGACCGCGACCTCGCGGGAGGCGAGGACCGGCAGCAGGTCCTCGGTGACCGGGGCTTTCGCCGCCTCGGTCAGCCGGGTGCCGATGCGGTGGGCGTAGGCCGCGAGGAACGACTGCCGGAAGGTCTTGGTCCGCTTGCGGCCGCCCGCACGCTGCGCCGCCTCCGCCTTCGTCATCGCGGCCTGGGCCTGCACCAGGAGCGAGGTGTACAGCAGCTCGACCACCTCCAGATCGGCCTCGAAGCCGACGACCGTGGAGAAGTCGAAGGGCTCGTTCCACACGGCACGGCAGTGGTTGGCGCTCGCCACCGCGTCCAGCAGCACGGCCTTCGCCTGCTCGTACGGCGGCTCGACACCGATCCGGCAGGCGCCGGGTGTGTCCTTGGCCGCGGATGTGCGGGACGCGAGCAGGGCCTCGTCGATGCTGTGCCGGGCCATCAGCTCCTGCGCCTTGGCACTGAGCGCCTCCGCCTCCTCGGGGAACCCGGTCGCCTCCGCCTTCGCCAGCAGCGCGCGGATGCGGGTGAGCATGCGGGACTCGGGTCTTGTCTGCTTCGCGGTGGGCCCTTCCAGGGGCTCCAATGCGGGCAGGCGCAGCAACAGGCGGTACAACTCCAGGACGGCGGTCGCGTGCGAGAAGCGGTCCGCGCGGGGCGGGGTTTCGGGCGGCAGGTCGTGGATCTGCGCCTGCCAGCGGGGGCCGCGCGGGCCGTCGTACGGTGCCTGGGCGCGGATCAGTGCCGCGAGGAGTCGTATGTGTACGTCGTCCAGGTCGCGCCGCACCAGCCGTACGACATCCGCCGGCTGCCAGCCGCGCCGCCAGGCCGCCGCCACGAACTCCTGGCCGCGCCGGGCGAGTTCGGCGTCCACCGCGGGGTCGGCGGCGAGGAGGGAGGCGCCGGTGTCGAGGGCGGTGTGGCCGGTGCCGTAGAGGGCGGCCTCGAAGGCTCGGTCGACGGAGCTGTCGCTGGTGGTGCCGTCGCTGTTCGTGCTGCTCACCCGGCGATCGTCTCACTCCCCGAAATTGGGTGGTTCGCGCACGCCGGGGCTCGAAGCATGGCGCGCATGGTGGACATGTCTTTGTACGCGGCGTTCCTGCTCGCCGCATTCGCGCTCTGTGTCACTCCCGGCCCCGACATGATGTTCATCGTGGCGATGGGCGGCCGGGGCGGGCCGGCCGCCGGGGTGATGGCCGCTTTCGGCGTGGCCTGCGCCATGCTCGTGCACACGGTCGCCGCGGCGCTCGGGCTTTCGGCCCTGTTCACGACGCTGCCGACGCTGTATCACGTGCTGCGCTGGGTGGGGGCGGCGTATCTGCTCTATCTGGCGGTGAAGGCGTTCCGGGACCGGTCGGTGCCGGGTGAGGCGGACGCCGTCGGCGGTGGGGCGGGGATGCGGCGGGCCTTCTGGCAGGGGGCCGTCACCAATCTGCTCAACCCCAAGGTGATCCTCTTCAACGTGGCGTTCCTGCCGCAGTTCGTGGATCCGACCCTCGGCCATGTCCCGGGCCAGCTCCTCCTGCTAGGCGTCACGCTCGTGGTCATGGGGTTCCTGTGGGACGGCGGGGTGGGGCTGCTCGCGGGGCGGCTGGCGAACTCGCTGAGGCGCAGTGCGCGTATCAACCGGTGGATGAACATCGTGTCCGGGACGGTGTTCACGGGGTTGGCGGTGCGGTTGGCTGCGTCGCCGAAGTAGGCCTTATCGGCCAGACTGTCAACTCAAGGTTGACACCCCTAGGGTGTCAACCTAAGGTTGACACATGTCGACGAACCCGAGCACCACGTCATCCGTACGCCTCGACGAACTCATCTCGGCCATCAAGAAGGTCCACGACGAGCCCCTCGACCAGCTCCAGGACGCGGTGATCGCCGCCGATCACCTCGGTGAGGTGGCCGACCATCTGATCGGCCACTTCGTGGACCAGGCCCGCCGGTCGGGCGCTTCCTGGACCGACATCGGCAAGAGCATGGGCGTCACCCGGCAGGCCGCGCAGAAGCGGTTCGTGCCCAAGGAGGGCACCGACCTCGACCCCCAGCAGGGCTTCGGCCGCTACACGCCGCGTGCCCGCAACGTGGTGTTGGCCGCCCACAACGAGGCCGTCGCCGCCCGCAACCCCGAGGGCCGCCCCGAGCACCTGGTCCTCGGCCTGCTGGCCGAGCCGGACGGCATCGCGGCGAAGGCGATCACGGCCAAGGGCGTCCTGCTGGACTCGGTGCGCCAGGCCGCCGCCGCAGCGCTGCCGCCGGCCGCCGACGAGGTCCCCGAGCTCATCCCTTACGGCTCCGACGCCAAGAAGGTCCTGGAGCTCACCTTCCGCGAGGCCCTGCGCCTCGGCCACAACTACATCGGCACCGAGCACATCCTGCTGGCCCTGCTGGAGTTCGAGAACGGCACCGGTGTGCTGTACGGACTCGGCCTCACCAAGGAGGGCGTGGAGGGGTACATCGTCGAGATGCTCTCCCAGTTCCTCAACAGCGGGGTGCAGACGGTCAAGGAGGCCGGAGGGGAGGGCGACGGCCAGGGCTGAGGCCGTTGTCAGACCCGGGTGCCACACTCGCAGCATGACCGACCGCTGGGCGCTCGCTCCGGCCGAGGACGGTGGCGTGGAGGTCGCCCCCCTCGGTCCGGACGGGCTGCTCGCCGGGCCGGTGCGCAGGGAGGGGGACCTGGCCGAGGCCGTGCGGGGGCGGCCCGAGGTCGCGCGGTGGGTGTGGCGGTCCACCGCCGAGGTCTATCCGCGGCTGCTCGCCACGGGGGTGCGGGTCGAGCGGTGCTACGACATCGAGGACGCGGAGCTCCTCCTGCTGGGCCACGAGGGGCGCTACGGCGAGCCGAGATCGGCCGCCGCCGCCCTCGCCCGGCTGCACGGCGGCCCCGTACCGGCCGATCCGCCCCAGCGCTCGGCCGAGCCGGGCTCGCAGTCCTCGCTCTTCGAGCCGCAGGCGGTCCATGTGCCGCTCGCCGACCTCGTCGAGGTGTACGCCGAGCAGCAGCGGCGGCACGACAGGACCGCGTCCCCGGAGCGCATGCGGCTGCTGACGGCGGCCGAGTCGGCGGGGATGCTCGTCGCCGCCGAGATGAACCGGGCGGGGCTGCCGTGGAGCGCCGAGGTGCATCGCCGGGTGCTGCACGAGCTGCTGGGCGAGCGGTACGCGGGCGGCGGGGAGCCGCGGCGGCTGGCCGAGCTGGCGGACGAGGTGTCGGCGGCGTTCGGGCGCCGGGTGCGGCCGGATCTGCCGGCCGATGTGATCAAGGCGTTCGCGCAGGCCGGGATCAAGGTCAAGTCGACCCGTCGCTGGGAGATCGAGTCCCTGGACCATCCCGCCGTGAAACCGCTGGTCGAGTACAAGAAGCTGTATCGGATCTGGGTGGCGCACGGCTGGTCCTGGCTCCAGGACTGGGTGCGCGAGGGGCGGTTCAGACCGGAGTTCCTCGCGGGCGGGACGGTCACCGGGAGATGGGTGACCAATGGCGGGGGCGGGCTGCAGATCCCGAAGGTCATCCGGCGGGCGGTGGTGGCCGACCCTGGCTGGCGGCTGGTCGTGGCCGACGCCGACCAGATGGAGCCGCGCGTGCTCGCCGCGATCTCCCGGGACCCGGGGCTGATGGAGGTCGCGGGGAGGGAGAGCGACCTCTACCAGTCCGTCTCCGACCGCGCCTTCTCCGGTGACCGGGCCCAGGCCAAGCTCGCCGTGCTCGGCGCGGTCTACGGGCAGACCTCCGGCGACGGGCTGAAGAACCTCGCCGCGCTCAGACGCCGTTTCCCCAGAGCGGTGGCCTACGTCGACGACGCGGCGCGGGCGGGTGAGGAGGGTCGGCTCGTGCGGACCTGGCTCGGGCGGACCTGCCCACCGGCGGCCGGGGCGACGGACGGCGCGGGCGACGAGGCGGGGATCCCGGTCCCGGACGCGCCGGACGACGCCGCCGAGGGCTCCGCCGCGCAGGAGTGGGTGCCGGGCTACGCGTCCACCAACGCCCGCGCGCGGGGCCGCTTCGCCCGCAACTTCGTGGTGCAGGGCAGCGCCGCCGACTGGACCCTGCTGCTGCTCGCCGCGCTGCGGCAGGCCTGTGCGGACATGGCTGCCGAGCTGGTGTTCTTCCAGCACGACGAGGTCATCGTGCACTGTCCCGAGGAGGAGGCCGCGACGGTGGTGACGGCGATCCGGGAGGCGGCGGAGCTGGCCGGGCGGCTGACGTTCGGGGAGACGCCGGTGCGGTTCCCGTTCACCACGGCGGTGGTGGAGTGCTATGCGGACGCGCGGTGACCGATTCGCGTCACGCGCGGTGACGGACCGCGTCACGGAACGCGGGTCGATGCGGGTCAACGCGGGTCGACGCGTGTCACGGAACACAATTGGTGAGATGTCAGCCATCCGTCGGCATGGCTTAATCTGATCACTACATCGGATTCGGCCCGACGGCGCGTGCGTACGACACGCAGCTCGGGGGAGCGTCGCCGCCGCGGCCGGATCCGGGGACGCAGGTGGGTCCCGGGCGGTGGAGGTGACCGGCCGGGGCCCGCGTCCCGCCCTCGGTCAGATGACCGGTGGCCGTCCCAGTCGGCACAGCCGCCACACCGTGCGCCAGCGCATGGGCCGCCGCTCACCGGCCGATTCCCGCAGCCCCTCCAGGAAGCCGCCGAACCAGGCGCGCAGACCGCCGGCCGACCGGGTGCGGGCGAGCGTGAGCAGGATCCACAGCCCCAGATGGACCGGGATCAGCGGGAGCGGCAGCCGACGCCGGGTCAGCCAGACACGGTTGCGGGCGGTCACGCGGTAGTAGATGGCGTGCCGGGCGGGCGAGGTCTTCGGATGCTGGAGGAGAAGCTCCGGGGCGTAGAGGATGCGCCAGCCCGCGTCGGCCGCCCGCCACGCCAGATCGGTCTCCTCATGGGCGAAGAAGAACGCGGCGGGCCAGTCCCCGGTCTCGGCCAGCATCGCCATGCGCAGCGCGTGCCCGCCGCCGAGGAAGCCGGTGACATAACCGCCCCTGAGCGGATCGGACTTGCCGATCCTGGGCACATGGCGCTGCTGCGTCTCCCCGTGCTCGTCGGCGATGCGGAAGCCGACGATGCCGAGGTGGTCGTCGGCGGCGAACAGGTCCCGTACGCCCCGCAGTACGTCGGCGTCGATGAGGAGCCCGTCATCGTCCAGCTCCACCACCACGTCGACGTCCCCGAACTCGCGCAGCCGCTCGATGGCCACGTTGCGCCCGCCGGGGCAGCCCAGGTTCTCGTCGAGCTCGATCGGCGTGAACTCGCCGGGCAGCGCCAGCCGTTCGGCGAACTCGGGCAGCGGGCAGCCGTTGCCGACGACGACGATCCGGTCGGGGGCGACGTCCTGCTTGGCCACGGACTCGAGCAGCGCGTCGACCTCGGCGGGACGGTTGCCCATCGTCACCACGGCGACCGCGATCCTCGGTTCCGCCATACCCGCCCTCACCCTCGATCCGGCTGCGATTACCGCCGCGATGCTAGTGGTTCACGGTAAGGACTTCTCAAGTTCGCCGTATCGAGGGGCGGGCGGGGACGGTGCCGGGCCAGGCAGGCGCTGGTCTGCGCACTGCGGTGATGTCGCTCACATGGCTGACCGCTCGACGGGGTCGAGGGGCCTCCCGGGAATGTTCCACGTGAAACCTCCCCGTCACCTCCGGCGACTCACCGTGACCATCCCGGGGTGCTCAGCTCCCGCGCGGCGGCCACGGCGAACCCCGCGATCGGGGTGCGGACCTCACGGGCGGAGCGGCCGGCCTCGCGGGCCATCGACTCCACGCTCCAGGTGCCCCTGGCCCGTTGTTCGGGAGTCGGAGGGCAGCCCTCGATCAGGGCGTCGGCGACCCTGGGCGGCGCCCCGTCCAGGACTGGAACCGGCGGGTCATGGGAGAGGCCGCCGGAGGCCAGCAACAGCACCCGGCGGTCGAGCGCCGCGCCGGAGCCGTACACATGGTCCAGGGACCGCGACTCGTACCGGATTGCCGGTCCCCTCCTCCAGCTTGGACAGCGTCTGCCCGGCCAGCCCGGCCTGCCGGGCCAGCTCCGCCAGGGACAGGCCCTACCGCTCTCTGAGAAGGCGCATGTTGCGCGTCGGCTCAGGCCCGCAGTGGGTTGGAGCGTACGGCCGCCATCACGTACCAGGCCGTCGCCCCGAGGTGACGGTACGGGTAGTAGCCGAACCCGAACCCGGTGTCGAGCGGGCTGCTCGCAGATACGACCCCCGCACGCTCGGGCAGCGCCCGTCCGCCCACGGTCTGCCCGCCCCCGAGCAACTCCTGGGCCCGCTCCAGGGAGTCGATCAGCCGCCGCGCCCGCGCCTCGTCGCCCCGCGCGCCCCGCTCCCGCAGAGCGAGCGCGAGATGAGCGGTCCCCTCGAACCACACGCCGTTGCGGTCCGGCTTGGGCTGGGAGTCGGCGATCGGCACGTCCTCGTCCGCGAGCAGACTGGCCGAACTGAAGGTGACCCCTTCATACGACTGCCCCGCCGGCACCGTGCTGTTGCGCCGCCCGGCGTGATCGACGACGGCCAGCTCCCGCGCGGCCCAGTCCAGCGAGGAGGCGTGGGCACGGGAGCCGAGGGCGAGATGGGTCCAGGTCTGCGTGTCCTCGGGAACCGGCGACGTATTGACGGTCACCCCGTCATTGGTGCCGGTGTAGAAGAACCCACCGTCCACCTCCCACATCCGCTCCACGAACTCCCGGGCACAGGCCCGCCGTTCAAGCCACACCCGGTCCCCCGTCAGCCGAGCGAGCCGCCCGAACAGACACACAAGGTCGGTGTTGTGCTCGGTGGAGGTGAAGGGCAGCGGCCGATTCCCCCCGTCGACGCCGAACTTGTACCCCCCGAGCGGCTCATCGGTACGCCCGTTCCGCTCGATCCACTCCCCGATCCGCACGGCACCGTCCAGGAACCGCCGCTTCCCGGTCCGCCCGGCGAGCGCGGCCAGCGCGATCCCGGCCCAGGCCATGTCCCCCACGGCCGTACCCGTGAATCCGAACTGTGCCCCGACGTTGGCACTCCCGTCCGCCCGCACGAACCCGTCCGGCTGCAGCGACCCGTCGTAGAAGGTGTAGGGCCCGACGTTGTACCCCTGCCGAAGCCGACCGTCGTCGTGGGCGGGGTCGTGCTGCTGGGCGTACAGCAGCGCGTCGCCGAGCGAGACGGCCCGGGACCGTGCGTCGGGGGTGCGTACTGCGAGGAGGGCGAGGATCGCGAGGGCGTTGTCGTACGTGAACGCCGTACTGAACAGCCCGGCCTGGTCGGTATAGCTCTGGGCGAGGCGGATGGGCCCGTGGTCGGGGTAGGCGGCCATGGCAGCGGCGATGAAGGCCTGGGCCCGGCGCCGGGGTTCGGATCCCTCACCGGCGTGGGCCGATCCCACCCCACCCGCCGTGAACACGGCGGCACCGATCCCGACGCCGATGAGTGTGCGACGGCTGAGCAGCGGGCCCTGTCCGTCGGTCATGTCGGTCCTGTCGATCATGCCGGTCATGGGTCTCCCTCGGCAGGTTCTGAGAGCGCTCTCAAGGATGCGGGCTCATTGTGCTGAGGTGTGTGGGGCGGGTCAATGCCCCTGGGCTTCACACCAGTTGGAGAGCGATGAGTTCTGCGACGACTGCTCGGTCAACTCCCAGCACCTGCTGGAGGATGCCCAAGCCGTTCGGGGCGCTGCCCCCGATCCTCGGAGCGGCTCAGGTGGGCCTGGGCGAGGTGGTGTCGTAGGCGGGCGTGGCGGAACTGGTAGACCGCTCCGGCCTGGCGCAGCACCGCGCCGGTAGGCGTCGTCCAGGAATGTCATCACGTCCCAGGGGAGGCGCCCGGTCAACGGCAGCCAGATCCGGGCGAACACGAGCCACTGGCCCCAGGCGGTCACAGCGAGGGCGTAGGCGAGCGCGCAGGCGATGCCGCTGACGAGCCCGGCCGCGCGGAGCCAGACGATCGGCCCCAGCGGCCCTTCCAGGAGGGCGACCACTATCTCGCCCCCGACCCCGACCACCACCCCGAATACGGGTGCCCCCACCAGCAGTTGGGTGGTGACCGCACGGCGGTTCACGGCCAGCAGGCGCCGAGGGTTGACCGCGGACCGGATGTCGAGGGGAGTTTCCAGCAGGTCGAGGAGGTGAAAGGTGAGCCTGGCACCGCCGAAGACCAGGCCGAACACGCCGGCCCTGAAGGCCACCACGCCGAACGGCACGCTGTACGTGACGGCGACCGCCCCGTACCGGGTGCTGCGTCTGGGCCGTCGCCCTCGAAGGCGGCTACAGCCTCGAAGGTCTCCTACGCGGCAGCCGCGTTCCGCCGGGACGTACACCCAGCCGCGGCGAGAGATGAGGGCGGTCCGGAGGGGCTCGGCGAGACCGACTTCGAGCAGCCCTCGGCCGCCGAGACCGCGCAGACGTACGACGCCCTGATCGACCAGACCAGGACGCTGGGCGACGCGGTCGATCTCGGAGTCGACTTCTCCTTCGACCCGACCGGCAACCTGTCCTGCTCGGAGGCGAGTTGCACCGTAAATGAGAACGTCTCCACCTCGACGACCAGCCGCGAGGGTGCCACCCTGACAGGGTCGGTCAGGCCGAGCCGAAGGCCCGCGTGGGAGTGCGGGGCCGGGCGGCATCGGTCGGCGGTCAGGCGCCCGGATGCAGTCCGAGCGAGCCCGGCGTCGGGTCTCCCTTGACCTCTCCGAAGTAGAGAGCGAACGTCTGCTTCCAGCGCTCGACCGCGGCGCGGTCGGCCATGAAGCGGGGGAACCCGTCGAGGTTCCTGTTCGGGTACTGCCAGACGGGCTTCAGGCCCGTGGGCGGAGTGACGTCCGTGCGGACCGACCAGCCGTTGGTGGCGGCCTGCTGTTCTCCGGTGGACAACCGCCAGTTGAGGTAGAGCTTGGCAGCAGTGGAGTTCTTGGCCTGCTTCAGGATCGCGGCCCGCTGCCCCCAGGACATGAACGGCGTCGCCCCTTCAGGGAGCACCCACTTGACGGGCCCGGAGGCCAGGGGCGCGCCGGAGCCACCGATGCCTATGGCCTTCTGTCCATTGGTGACGGCCTCCCTGGGGCTGAAGCTGCCGCGGGCGAACTGCAGGTCCTGGGCGGCCAGTCGTGCCAGCCAGTCCCATCCGTACTTCTGCACATAGAGCGCGTAGAGGTAGAGGACCGCGTCGTCGTCGTGCGGATAGGAGGAGGCGATCCGCCCCTTCCACTTGGCGTCGACCAGGTCGAGCGGGCTCGTGGGCACGTCCGAACCGACCGCCGCCGGACCGTACATGAAGCTGAAGGCACTCACCTGCACGGCGACCCAGGCACCATGCGGGTCCTTGAAGGGGGCGTACACCTGCGAGAATCCGGCCGGCTTGTAAGCGAGCAGACGCCCTTGCGCCTTCCAGCGCACGAAGTCCTGGACGGTCTGCAGCTGTACGACATCGGGCACGAGGGTGTCGGTGGCGAACTGGTTGTCCACCCGGACGTCGTGGTACTTGCTGTAGTCGACGACAACCGTCAGATCGATTTCGGGAAAGCGGTTCTTGAAGCCGGTGCGCAGGCCGTCCGCCTGCGTCGAGACGTCACCACCCGCGTAGATCACGAGCTTTCCGCCCTCCGCGAGGGCGGCTTGGTACAGCTCGTCGAGCGTGCGGGTCTCCTCGCCACCCACCGGCTTCCGGGTGTCGGCGGACGCTGCGGCGGGAGAGGCCGTTGCGGGAGAGACTGCGGCGGCTGCGCTTAAACCGAGCGCGGCGCCCGCGCCGGTGACGAGCAGACGGCGTCGGCTGGGAAGGCTGGTCATGGTGAATAGCCCTTCTGACGGGAAACGGAACTGGTGTGGCGGCGCCCGGATGGGACGCCGTACCGACAACGCGAAGCGCGGCTCAGGACGGCCGCGACCTGGTCATCGGAGACTGAGGGGATGATCAGTGGAGAGGAGGCGCACATGTTGCGCGCCCCGAGCCGTCCGCTCCGCCTGGAGGGCCGACGTCAACGCGCGGGTTCCTCGGCGGACACATCAAGGGAGCGGACGGTGGGTCGCACGGATCGTGACGACGACCCGTCCCGGCACGCATGCGGACGCGGAACTCAGAACGTGGTGTTGTCGTTGGCGCTTTTCTCGGGTACTTCCTGGATGACGTCCCAGTGCTCGACGATCTTGCCGTCGGCGACGCGCCAGAAGTCGGCGACGGCCATGCCGCGGTCACCGGGCTTGAGGTGCAGGTTGCTGTGGGTGACCACGAGGTCCCCTTCGGCGATCGTGCGCTTGATGTCCAGGCGCAGGTCGGGGAACTGCCCGCGCAGCCAGTGGACGTAGCCGACGAAGGCCTGCGGGCCGTCCTGTGCCTCGGGGTTGTGCTGGGTGTAGGTCTCGCCGAGGTGCGCGGCGGCGGCCTGCTCGGGCTGGTAGTCGTTGAAGGCCTGCTCGTAGAACGCGACGACAAGTGCCTTGTTGTCGGCTGCGGACATGCGGATCCCTCCTGTCGTGCGGTGATTCGGTCGGGGTGTTCAGCCGGTCATGGCGTCGCGGACGAGGGCGGTGTCGACGAACTGTTCGAAGCGGACGATGAGGCCGCCGCGGACGGTGAAGTGGTGGGCGACGCGGACGTCGATGGGTTTGCCGGTGGCCTTGTTGACGGCGGTGTAGCGGGCGAGGACGACGACGTTCTCGCCGTCGACGACGTAGGTGTCGTCGTGGGCGGTCCAGCCGTCCCAGTCCTTGCCGAGCTGTTCCATGACGTTGGAGGTGACGCCGTCGGGGGTGCGGTAGGTGCCGGCGAGGGGGAAGCCGGCCATCTCGGTCCACTCCACGTCCGGGGCGAGGGTGGCCCGCAGGGCGTCCAGGTCACCGGCCGCGGAGGCCAGGTACTGGCGGCGTACGACGTCGGCGGGCGCGGGAGAGGTGGTGAATGCGGTGGACCCGCTCATGGTCAGCCCCACTTCATCTCGCCCTTGGCGACCTTCGAACCGATCTGCGCGGCGATCAGCATGCCGTTGTCCGGGAAGCGCTTGACGAGGGCGCCGTTCAGCGCGGCACCGTCGGCGGCCCTGCCCAGCTCCTCCTCGAAGGCGATCAGGTAGTCACGGGTGGCGGTGATCGCGGAGCCGTCGGCCGCGGTGCCGGGGAGGCGGTGGCCGGGGACGACCAGTTCCGGGTCGAGGGCGGCCATCTCGTCGAGCAGGTCGATCCAGGCGGCGCGGTCGCCGGGGGTGGGGGTGTCGGCGACCCAGACGTGCTCCTGCTGGAAGAGGAGGACGCCGCCGAGCAGGGCGCGGGACTCGGCCTGCCACAGGTAGTGGCGGTCGGGCAGGCCGACCGGGCCGCCCCTGAGCTCGAAGCGGTGGCCCTCCAGGGTGAGGTCGCCGGTCAGCGGCTCCAGGTCGACCAGGCGGGTGGGGAGGTTCGGGCCGAGCGCCGCCCAGGCCTTCAGCTTGCCCTCGTAGGAGTGCTTGATGTGCTCGATGACGATCGGGGTGGCGACGAACCTCGCCTCGGGGAAGGCGTCGGCGATCACCTCGGCGCCGAAGTAGAAGTCGGGGTCGCCGTGGGAGACGAAGACGGTGGTCAGCGTCTTGCCGGAGTCGAGGATCTCGGCGGCCAGGCGGTGGCCGTCGGCACGGGTGAAGGCGGCGTCCACCAGCAGTGCTTCGTTCTCACCGGTGACGAGGGTGGCCGTCTTGTTCTTGCTGCCGGCCGGGAAGTCGAGATCGAGGACTTTGAAGGAGAGAGTGCTCATGCGTGCTTCCTCGGGTGAAGGGTGATGGTCGGGGAAATCGCCTCGCGGCGAGGTGTACGGCGTGAACCGGGTCGAGGTGGGCAGCCCGTGTCGAGCAGGGGTTCAGCCTTGGGTGCCCTGCTGGCCGATCGGGTGGAGGCTGAGGACGTGAGGTCGGACGAGTTGGCGCCGTGTACATCGCCGATGTAGAGGCTGAGGCGGGCCTCGTAACGGTCGAGGGCAGCGCGGTCGCTCATGAACTGGCCGAGGCCGAGCGGGTTCATGGTGGCGTGGTCGAAGATGCCCTTGCGGCCGGCGGGCGGGGCGACGTCCGTGCGGGCGCTCCAGGTGCCGATTGCGTGCTCCTGCGCGTCCTTGGACAGCAGCCGGCCCAGGTACAGCTTGACGGCGGCCTGGTGCGGAGCGTTCTTGAGGAGGGGCGCCGGTCTGCGGCCAGGCCACCCAGGGGGACTTGCGGGGCGGGGTGACCGTCGAGAGACCGCTGGCGCTGCCGCCGCTGCCGCCGCTGCCGCCGCTGCCGAAGTCCGCCACGTGGTCGCCGGTACCCACCAGGTCGGCGGAGTCCCGGATGCACCGCCCACGAACCTCGGGTGCTGGGCGAGCGGCTCCTTCAGGTGGTCGAAGCGGTAAGTGTCGGCCTGCTCCTTGATCTGCGGGTGGACCTTGTTCCAGCCGACCAGCTTGTAGTTCGCCAGTGACCCTTCCTTCTTCCAGCGCGGGAAGTCGTCGAGGGTCTGCAGGTGGACGACGTCGGTGACCACGTGGTGCTCGGCGGCCTGACGGTCGACGCGGGCGTCATGGTTCTTGCTGAGGTCGCCGGCGATGTCGACCTTCGTCTTGGGGAACGTCTTCTCGAACGCGTTCTTGAGGTAGTCGCCGTCGTGCCCAGACCTGTCACCACCGGTGAAGACGACGAGCCGGCCGTCTTCGGCCACGGCCTGCCGGTATGGCGCCCGCAACTGGGCCTCCATGGGAGCTACGACGCCGAAGGCGGCCAGGATGCGCTTTCCCATGGGGCGGACTCCACATCTGTGGGGTGGACACGGCTAAGTATCTGCCGACGCAGACAATATATCTGCAGAAGCAGATATTGCAACGGCAGCTTCTGCCGATCATGTCCTTCTGTCATCCTTGAGGAGTGAACGAGCAACTGCTGAACGACGACGACGTGACACTCTTCGGTCTCTTCGTGGAGGCCTACAGCCGTATCAAGCCCCTGGTGAACCGCGATCTCGAAGTACCGCACACCTGGTTCGAAGTGCTGCTGCGACTGGGCCGCACCCCCGGCCACCAGCTCCGCATGACGGACCTGGCAGAGGCCGTGTCCTTCAGCTCGGGCGGCTTCACCCGGCTCGCCGACCGCATGGAAAAGGAAGGACTCATCCGCCGCGACCCCGATCCTGCCGACCGACGAGCCGCACTCGCCGTACTGACCGACAAGGGCGGTCAGGCGCTCGACCATGCACTGACCGCCCACGTCTCCCACCTGCGCAACCACCTCGCCGGACCACTCTCAGCCGAGGACCGCCGCCACCTCGAGCGCATCCTGCGCACGCTCCGCGACGCGAACGCGTAAGTCCTTGTCCTTGATCCGGATCACCGTCGCGGGCTTCGGACGCCACCAGAGCCTGCCCCTGACTCCCCATGACGGTCGTCGGTTCATTCGGTGGACCGTATGGGCCAGGCGGGAGCAGGAAGGGCCGCCGGTGGGCCGACTGTTGCGTCAGGTGGTGTTGGCTCCACCGCAGATGGCCAGGCCCCCGGTACTCCAGTGCGGTTTCATGATCTATCTGGCGAGTTCGTCGGCGGATCGTCGTTGGTAGTGGCAGCGTCGGGCTGTGGCCTGGTGGTATCTGCGCCAGTTGGACCTGTGCAGCGGGCGGAGCACAGCAGGCGCTGCATCGGCCCCGGCCGGACATGACCGGCCCGTTCGGCCAGCCGCCGGCAGTTCTTCCGCTCGGTGCCGGACAGCAGTCCCAGCACATAGGCGCGGGCGGTCGCCCGGAGTTCGACCCGCCCGAACCGACCCGCGGGGTGGGCCATCACCTGGTCGAACATCGCCCGCCAGCGGGCAGGGTCTACGCCATGGCCCGCGGCCACCGCACGATCTGCAGGAGTCCGCACAACCCCCGACAGGCGGCCCGCAAGGCCGCGAAGGAGGCCAGGGCCAAGAAGAACGGCAAGGGCAACGACAAGCCGAAGGACAAGGCGAACGCCCAGGCCAAGGCCAAGAGGAAGGCCAAGCGCGGGAAGCCCGAGAAATAGGTCCTGCGGCGCTCCGCTCACGCATCGCTCCGCAAGCCATCCCACGGCACTCCGGCCGTGTGACGCGCCTTGCCCCGAGCAACAGAAAACCCCAGGTCAGAGTCACGCTGACCTGGGGTTTGATGGAGCCGCCTTCGGGATTCGAACCCGAGACCTACGCATTACGAGTGCGTTGCTCTGGCCATCTGAGCTAAGGCGGCACGCCGTCCGCACTATGGTGCGATCGGCAACGCCGGTAAGTCTACACAGTTTCAGAGGGTGCTCCGTACCAGCACCCTCTGGGCCCGTGATCAAGGCTATGAGCAGCGCTTTCCCTCGGTCGGAGGAGTGCCTCGGAGGAGGTATGCGTTGATCGTGTTGTCGATGCAGGTGCTGCCTCGGCCGTACGCGGTGTGGCCGTCGCCGTCGTAGGTGAGGAGGCGGGAGGAGGAGAGCTGGCCGGAGAGGGCGCGGGCCCAGCGGTAGGGGGTGGCGGGGTCGCGGGTGGTGCCGACCACGACGATGGGGGACGCGCCCTTGGCCTCGATGCGGTGGGGTTCGCCGGTGGGGGCGACGGGCCAGTAGGCGCAGTTCAGGGTCGCCCAGGCGAGGCCCTCGCCGAAGACGGGGGACGCCTTTTCGAAGGCGGGGATGGATTTGCGGACGTCGTCGGGTGTCGAGAACGCCGGCGGGAGGTCGACGCAGTTGACTGCCGCGTTGGCGAACATCAGGTTGGTGTAGCGGCCGTCCGCGTCGCGCTCGTAGTAGCTGTCGGAGAGGGCGAGGAGGCCCGCTCCGTCGTTCTCCCGCATCGCCGAGTTCAGCGCGTCGCGCAGCTGCGGCCAGGCCCCCTCGTCGTACATGGCCGCGATCACTCCGGTGGTGGCGAGGGATTCGCCGAGCTTGCGGCCGTCCGCGTCACCGGTCGGGATGGGCCGTGCGTCGAGCTTCCCGAAGAAGGCCTTGAGGTTGCGGCCCACGTCGGCCGCCTTGCTGCCGAGCGGGCAGTCCCGTTGGCGTACGCAGTCGCGCGCGAACGCCTGGAACGCCGTCTCGAATCCCGCCGTCTGGTCGAGGTTGAGACGGCGGGCGGGCAGGGACGGATCCATCGCGCCGTCCAGGACGAGCCGGCCCACCCGGTCCGGGAAGAGCCCGGCGTACGTCGCCCCGAGGAAGGTGCCGTACGACGCCCCCACGTACGTCAGCTTCTTGTCGCCCAGCGCCGCCCGCAGGATGTCCATGTCCCGGGCGGCCTCGGCGGTGGAGACATGGCGGAGCAGACCGGGCGCGTCCGCACCGCAGCCCTCCGCGAACTTCTGGTGCGCCTGGACGAGTTCACCGGTCTCCTCGCCGTCGTCGGGCGTGAAGTCCGTTTGCGTGTACGCATCCATCTCCCGGCCGCTGAGGCATTCGACGGGTTCACTACCGGCGACACCGCGCGGGTCGACCGCGACCATGTCGTACCGGGCGCGCACACCTGCCGGGTAGCCGATCCCCGCGTACTGCTGGAGGTAGCCGATCGCCGAACCGCCCGGCCCGCCCGGGTTCACCAGCAGCGACCCGAGCCGCTCGCCCGGGCCCGTCGCCTTCTTGCGGGCGACGGCGAGCCTGGTGTCCCCGGCCTCCGGCTTCGCGTAGTCGAGCGGTGCCCGCATGCTGGCGCACTGGAAGCCGGGCATCCCACAGCTGCGCCAGGTCAGCTTCTGCTCGTAGTACGTGGTGAGCGCGGCCGGTGTCGACTGCGGCAGCGCGGCCAGCGCGGCCTCGGCCGCCGGGCTCCCCGCGCGCGTCGACCCGCCGGAGGTGCAGGCGGAGGCGAGCAGCGCGGTGGCGGCGAGGAAGACGCCGAGCGTGCCCGCTCGCCCGCGGTGGGAGCGGCGGTCGCGTGCGCCGGGCCCTCTCGGGCTCGGGGCTGGGCTGGCTGGAGAGCTGCGCACGGTGTACATCAGGCGAGCGTAACTCTGTGCAGCGACTTGGATGCCGTGCGTGCACGGCACGGCTCGTACGGGTTACACGGTCAACCTCCTGTTGATCAATGGGGAACGACGCCCGGGGCCGTCGTCGGTTCAGCCCGCTCTGAGGGCCATCGTCATCGCCTCCACCGCCAGCAGCGGCGCCACATTGCCGTCGAGGGCGTCGCGGCAGGCTGCGATCGCCTCGATACGGCGGAGCGTCGCCTCCGGAGAGCTGTCGCGGGCCAGACGCTCCAGCGCGTCCTCGGCGTCGGTGTTGGCGAGGGCGATACGGGACCCGAGCTGGAGGGCGAGGACATCGCGGTAGAAGGCGGTGAGGTCGGTCAGCGCGAGGTCGAGGCTGTCGCGCTGCGTGCGCGTACGGCGCCGCTTCTGCTTGTCCTCCAGCTCCTTCATCACGCCCGCCGTGCCGCGCGGCATCCTGCCGCCCTGGGCCGCGCCCAGCGCCGCCTTCAGCTCCTCGGTCTCCTTGGCGTCGATCTCCTCCGCGAGCTGCTTGGCGTCCTCGGCGGCGGCGTCCACCAGCTCCTGCGCGGCCTTGAGACAGGCGCCGACCTCGCCGAGGCGCAGCGGCAGCTTGAGGACGGAGGCCCGGCGCTCGCGGGCGGCCGGGTCGGTGGCCAGGCGGCGGGCCCGGTCGACATGGCCCTGGGTGGCGCGGGCCGCCGCGGCGGCGACCGCGGGTTCGATGCCCTCCCGGCGTACGAGCATGTCGGCGATGGCGTCGACCGAGGGGGTGCTCAGGTTCAGGTGGCGGCAGCGGGAGCGGATCGTGGGCAGGACGTCTTCCAGGGACGGCGCGCAGAGCAGCCAGACGGTGCGGGGGGCGGGCTCCTCCACGGCCTTCAGCACGGCGTTGGCCGATTTCTCGTTCAGCCGCTCGGCGTCCTCGACCAGGATGATCTGCCAGCGGCCGTTCGCCGGGGACGTGAACGACTTGCGGACGGTGTCCCGCATGTCGTCGGCGAGGATCTGGCTGCCGACGGCGGCGACGGTGGTGACGTCGGCATGCGTCCCCACCAGGGCCGTATGGCATCCGTCGCAGAACCCGCAGCCGGGGGCGCCGCCGAGCGCCCGGTCGGGGCTGACGCACTGCAGCGCGGCGGCGAAGGCCCGCGCCGCCTGGTTCCGGCCCGCTCCGGGCGGCCCGGTGAACAGCCAGGCGTGCGTCATCTTGGACGCCTCGGGGGGCGGAGTGTCGGTGGCGGCGGCGGTGACGAGGGCGTCGGCATCCCGAGCGGCAGCGGTCAGCTGCTCACTGATCCGCTCCTGGCCGACCAGGTCGTCCCATACGGTCATGGGCCACGCCCGCCTTTCGTCACACCTCGCCTTGTGAGATCCATTGTGCGGGGCGGCACTGACAACGGGTGCGCGCAGTCACGTCGGCCGTTCCTCTCGGACCGCCGACCTCAGCGCCGCCGGCCCCTCCCTCGGCCCCCGTCCTCGTCGTACTCGTCCTCATGCGGCCCGAGGAGCTCGTCCGCCAGCGTCGGCAGATCGTCCAGCGGAGTCTCCTCGGCCCAGTCGGACCGGGCCCTGCGCCGCGGGGCGCCCTCCTCGTCGACCTGGGGCATCTCACGCGTACGTTCCTCGTCGCGGAAGTACCCGGGCGGAACCCGGCCCCCGGGCTCGTCGGCCGGTACGGGAGGCAGTACGGCCGTCTCGTCCGCGGCACCTGGCACAACCGGCGGCAGCACCGCCGTCTCATCCGCGGCCCCCGAAGGAACCGGCGGCAGCACCGCCGTCTCGTCCGCCGCCCCGCCAGGCACCGGCGGCTGCGGCAGCTTCGCCGTCACCTCCGACTCGGACTCCTTGGCGGGACGGGGGGAAGCAGACTGCTCGCCTTCCGTCTCCGGCGGCTCCTCGTCGCGCACCGGGCGCAGCACGGTCGTCTCGTCGGAGGCAGAGGCCCCGCCTCGCGCCTGCTCCGGCGTCACGACGGGCGTGGGCACCGTCGCCGCGTCCTTGAAGCCGGTCCCGGCCCCCGGCCCCTCCGCCTTCGGACCCGCCTCCGCAGCGGCAGCCGCCTGCTCGGCGAGGCGCCGTGCCTCCTCGGCCCGCAGCAGGGCCTCCTCCGCCTTGCGCTGCTTCTCCAGGCGCCGCTCCTCGGCCTCGGCGTGGATGCGGGCCTCTTCCTCGGCCTGCTTGCGGCGGCGCTCCTCGTCAGCCTTGCGGCGCGCTTCCTCCTCGGCGCGCACCTTCTCCTCCGCGAGGAGCCGCTGACGCTCCTCCTCGGCACGCCGACGCGCTTCCTCGGCCCGCTGCCGGGCCTCCTCCGCCTGCCGTTCGGCCTCGCGCCGCTGCGCCTCCTCCAGCTCGCGGCGCTTGCGCTCCTCCTCCTCGGCGCGCAGCCGGGCGAGCTGCTCCTGGCGCTCACGCTCCAGGCGCTCCTCCTCGGCCTTGCGGGCGGCCTCTTCCTCGGCCTTGCGGCGGGCCTCCTCCTCGGCCTTGCGGCGCGCTTCCTCCTGCGCCTGGACCTCGGCCTCGGACAGCGGCAGCATCTGGTCGAGCCGGTGCCGGACGACCGTCGTGACCGCCTCGGGCTCCTGGCCCGCGTCGACCACCAGATAGCGGCCGGGGTCGGCGGCGGCCAGCGTCAGGAAGCCGGAGCGCACGCGCGCGTGGAACTCCGCCGGCTCCGACTCCAGCCGGTCCGGCGCCTCGGTGAACCGCTCACGGGCGATCTCCGGCGAGACGTCGAGCAGCACGGTCAGATGGGGTGCCAGGCCGTTGGTGGCCCAGCGGTTGATGCGGGCGATCTCCGTGGGCGACAGATCGCGGCCCGCCCCCTGGTAGGCCACCGAGGAGTCGACGTACCGGTCCGAGATGACGACCGCGCCGCGCTCCAGGGCCGGGCGGACCACGGTATCCACGTGCTCCGCGCGGTCCGCCGCGTACAGCAGCGCCTCCGCGCGGTGCGAAAGTCCGGCGCTGGACACGTCCAGCAGGATCGACCGCAGCCGCTTGCCGACGGGTGTCGCGCCCGGCTCGCGCGTGACGACGACCTCGTGGCCCTTGCCCCGGATCCACTCGGCGAGCGCCTCGGCCTGGGTGGACTTCCCGGCGCCGTCGCCGCCCTCCAGGGCGATGAAGAAGCCGGTCGTCGCGGGCACCTGCTCCGGGTCGTCCCCGCCGAGCACCGCGTCCCGCAGGTCCTGGCGCAGCGGCACGCCGGAACGGTCGTCGACCTTGGCCAGCACCAGTGCGGCCACCGGCAGCAGCAGCGCGCCGACCAGCATCAGCGTGAAGGCCGCACCGCCGTGCGCGAAGACGAACTTGCCGCTCTCCAGCCGGTGCGGCCCGATGAGCGCGGCCACCAGGGGTGCGATCACCGCGCCGAGCGCCACACAGACCCGTACGACCGCGTGCAGATGCTCCGTCGTGCGTGCCTTGCGGAATTCCTCGGCCTCCTGGTCGAGCAGGGTGTGCCCGGTGTTGGCGGCCACGCCCGCGCCGATCCCGGCCAGCGCGAGGATCAGCAGGACGGTGGTGACATCGGGGACGAGTCCCGCGGCCAGCAGCGCGATGCCGGTGAAGGCGATCGCCAGCGCGAGCAGGCGGCGCCGCGACAGGGCGGGCAGCACGGAGGGGGCCGTACGGATGCCGACGACCACGGCGCCGGTCAGCGCGAGCACCAGCAGGCCGTACAGCACCGGCCCGCCACCCAGGTCCTTGGCGTGCAGCACGGCCACGGCGACCGCCGCCGCCACCGCTCCGGCGACCGCCGCGCAGGCCGTCACCAGGAGCGCGATCGCGCCGGTACGGCCCTTGTCGATGCCGGAGCCGGTCTTCGGCCGGCGCAGGCCCTCGAGCGGGGACCGTGCCCGCGGGGTGCGTGTGTCGGGCAGCTCCAGGAAGGTCAGCACGGACAGGGACGCGGCGAACAGTCCGGCCGCGACATACGACCCGAGGGCCGCCTGGTGCTGCTCGAACCAGTCGAGCCCGGCGCCGAGCAGGTTGTTCAGCAGGCCGGCGCCGACGAGCGCGGCCGCGGCCAGCGGGACCGCCACGAAGCTGGTGCGCAGCGACAGGCGGCGCAGGGCGTCCAGGTGGTCGGGCAGCGGTCGTACCGTCGCGCCCTCCGGTGGCGGGGGCGGCAGCAGCGCGGGCGCCGCGCTCTCCCGGCACACCGTCCAGAAGCGCTCGGCGACGCCGGTCACGAAGACGGTGACGAGCAGAAGTGCCAGCGCGTTGTCCGGGGTCCAGTCGATCCACAGGGGCGCGACGATCAGCAGGGCGACCCGCAGTCCGTCGGCGCCGATCATGGTCCAGCGCCGGTCGAGCACGCCTTCCTGGGAGGTCAGCGAGGTCAGCGGACCGAGGAGTATGGCCCCGAAGAGGAGCGTGGCCAGGATGCGTACGCCGAAGACGGTCGCCACTGCGAACGCCACGCCCCGGTAGCCACCCCCGAACGAGCCCTCGGTGATCGCCGCCTGCAGCGCCAGCAGGACCAGCACCAGGAGGGCGAGCATGTCGCCGACACCCCCCACCAACTGTGCGCTCCACAGCCGCTTGAGCTGCGGTCGGCGCAGCAGCGCGCGGACAGCGCGCTCGCGTGAGTCCACTGCGAGTGCGTCGTCGGAGGCCGTGTGGGGGGCCGTTGGCTGCTCGGCTCGCGTCATGCTTTCAGCCTATCGGGACGCACTGACAGCCAGACGCGCACGCCCGAACGTACGCGCGCCTCGACACCAAACTGATGCCGAGGCGTTCGTTTTGCGAACCGGAAGTGAAGGACCCGGCCCTCAACGGGCCCCGGAACGGGCCCGGTTGCGACCCGGATCCCTCGCGCTCAGTCCTCGCCGGACGACTTCGAGGCCGTGGCCTTCTTCGCGGCCGTCTTCTTCGCCGCCGTGGTCGTCTTCTTCGCCGCGGTCTTCTTGGCGGCCGTCTTCTTGGCCGGGGCGGCCTTCTTCGCGGCCGTCTTCTTCGCCGGGGCCTTCTTCGCCGTCTTCTTGGCGGGTCCCTTGGCACGCTTCTCGGCGAGCAGCTCGTAGCCGCGCTCCGGGGTGATCGTCTCGACGCTGTCGCCGGAGCGCAGGGTCGCGTTGGTCTCCCCGTCGGTGACATACGGCCCGAAGCGACCGTCCTTGACGACGACCGGCTTCTCGCTCACCGGGTCGGTGCCCAGCTCCTTCAGCGGCGGCTTGGCGGCCGCCCGGCCACGCTGCTTGGGCTGGGCGTAGATCGCCTGCGCCTCCTCCAGCGTGATCGTGAACAGCTGCTCCTCGGCCTGAAGCGAGCGCGAGTCCGTGCCCTTCTTCAGATACGGGCCGTAGCGGCCGTTCTGTGCGGTGATCTCCACGCCGTCCGCGTCGGTCCCGACGACACGCGGCAGGGACATCAGCTTGAGCGCGTCCTCAAGGGTGACCGTGTCGAGCGACATGGACTTGAAGAGGGAGGCCGTGCGCGGCTTGACGGCGTTCTTGCCGGTCTTCGGGGTGCCCTCGGGGAGCACCTCGGTGACGTACGGGCCGTAGCGGCCGTCCTTGGCGACGATCTCGTGGCCGGACTTGGGGTCGGTACCCAGCTCGAAGTCGCCGCTGGGCTTGGCCAGCAGTTCCTCGGCCATCTCGACGGACAGCTCGTCGGGCGCGAGGTCGTCGGGGATGTCGGCGCGCTGGTGCTGCTCGGTGTCCTTCTCGCCGCGCTCGATGTAGGGGCCGTAGCGGCCGACGCGCAGCACGATGTCGTTGCCCACCGGGAACGACGACACCTCGCGGGCGTCGATCGCGCCCAGGTCGGTGACGAGTTCCTTGAGGCCGCCGAGGTGGTCCCCGTCGCCGTTGCCGGCGTCCGCCGCGCTGCCGTTGTGAGTGCCTTCGCCGAAGTAGAACCGCTTCAGCCACGGCACGGACTGGGCCTCGCCGCGGGCGATGCGGTCGAGGTCGTCCTCCATCTTGGCGGTGAAGTCGTAGTCGACGAGCCGCCCGAAGTGCTTCTCCAGGAGGTTGACCACGGCGAAGGACAGGAAGGACGGGACGAGTGCCGTGCCCTTCTTGAAGACGTAGCCGCGGTCCAGGATCGTGCCGATGATCGACGCGTACGTCGACGGTCGGCCGATCTCGCGCTCTTCGAGCTCCTTGACGAGGCTGGCCTCGGTGTAGCGGGCCGGGGGCTTGGTGGCGTGCCCGTCGACCGTGATCTCCTCGGCGCTGAGCCGGTCGCCCTCGCCGACCTGCGGCAGCCTGCGCTCGCGGTCGTCGAGCTCGGCGTTCGGGTCGTCGGCGCCCTCGACGTAGGCCTTGAGGAAGCCGTGGAAGGTGATCGTCTTGCCGGAGGCGCTGAACTCGACGTCGCGGCCGTCGGCGGCAGTGCCACCGATCTTCACCGTCACGCTGTTGCCCGTCGCGTCCTTCATCTGGGAGGCGACGGTCCGCTTCCAGATCAGCTCGTAGAGCCTGAACTGGTCGCCGGTCAGCCCGGTCTCGGCAGGCGTGCGGAAGCGGTCGCCGGAGGGGCGGATCGCCTCGTGCGCCTCCTGGGCGTTCTTGACCTTGCCGGCGTAGGTGCGCGGGGCGGACGGCAGGTAGTCGGCGCCGTACAGCTGCGTGACCTGGGCTCGGGCCGCGGCGACGGCGGTGTCGCTCAGCGTCGTGGAGTCCGTACGCATGTAGGTGATGTAGCCGTTCTCGTACAGCTTCTGCGCGACCTGCATGGTGGCCTTCGCGCCGAAGCCGAGCTTGCGGCTGGCCTCCTGCTGCATCGTCGTCGTACGGAACGGGGCGTACGGCGAGCGGCGGTAGGGCTTGGACTCGACGGACCGGACGGCGAACTGCGTCTGCTCCAGGGCGGCGGCGAGGGCGCGGGCGTTCGCCTCGTCGAGGTGGAGGGTGTTCGCGCTCTTGAGTTGTCCGAGGGAGTCGAAGTCGCGACCCTGCGCGACCCGCCTGCCGTCGACGGTCTGAAGGCGGGCGACCAGCGACGACGGGTCCGACGAGTCCCCCGCGCGGCCGGTCGCGAAGATGCCCGTCAGGTCCCAGTACTCAGCAGAACGAAACGCGATGCGCTCGCGTTCCCGCTCGACCACGAGTCGGGTGGCGACGGACTGGACACGGCCGGCCGACAGGCGCGGCATGACCTTCTTCCACAGGACCGGCGAGACCTCGTAGCCGTAGAGGCGGTCGAGGATGCGGCGGGTCTCCTGGGCGTCGACGAGCTTCTGGTTGAGCTGGCGCGGGTTGGCGACGGCGGCCTGGATCGCGGTCTTGGTGATCTCGTGGAAGACCATCCGCTTGACCGGGACCTTGGGCTTGAGCACCTCCTGGAGGTGCCAGGCGATGGCCTCGCCCTCGCGGTCCTCATCGGTGGCGAGGTAGAGCTCGTCGGAATCCTTCAGCAGGTCCTTGAGCTTCTTGACCTGGGCCCGCTTGTCGGCGTTGACCACATAGATCGGCTCGAAGTCGTGTTCGACGTCCACGCCGAGGCGGCGTACCTCGCCGGTGTACTTCTCGGGCACCTCCGCGGCGCCGTTCGGGAGGTCGCGGATGTGCCCGACGCTCGCTTCGACTACGTAGCCGGGGCCCAGGTAGCCCTTGATCGTCTTCGCCTTGGCAGGCGACTCGACGATGACGAGTCGGCGGCCGCCCTGTGCGGTCTCGCTGGTCGGGGACAACTTCGCTCTTCTCTCCGGTCGACGCTGGGGCCTCCCCAGGCCGTAGTCCCGGGGTCGGGTGGTGGTGACGCTGCGGAGTGTGACGGTACATCCCGCCCCGTTGTCAAACGGGAAAAGCCCGCAACGGCCACTCGAACGGTAACCCGACTTCCGCCATTCCTGCCGCCCGGAGTGCCCACAGGTCTTTTCGAGCCTTTCCGGAAGAGGCCCTGTCAATTACCTGCGGCCCAGCTCGTGGGCCGTTCTCAGAGGCGGGAGATGCACCAGACGCCGAGGACCAACGCGATCACCGAGGCAAGGCCCGCGAGGGTCGCCGATGCGACGCGGTTCACACCGTGGGCGACGGGCCGGCGCTGTCGCACCCGGACCGCGGTCCACACCAGCAGCCCACCTCCGAACAGGGCGAACACCACCCCACCGAAGATCGCCGGTCCCCTTTCCATGGTTCCGCTTGCCCCTTTTCTCCGATCCGCGAGTGCCCAGCCCGGCGAGGCTGACACGCGCGGACGGCGCACAGACGAACCTCAGGTGAACGCGGGGCCGACGCGACTGTGTACTCCCGCCGGCTCTCCGACCCCATCCGTCACGTCCGCCACGCCGGCTCCACGGGATCCCCCACCCTCGTCCGACTCGCCTGCCTCAGGCCGCGCCGGGGGAAGTGTCTTTCCGGCCGAATTCGTTCTCGTAGATCTTGGTGGAGTTGCCGGATCCCTTGTTGCACGTCTCCTTGTTGCACATCTCCTTCTCGTACGTCCTTGCACGCCAATTCGCCGGGCGTCCGAACAACGCCTATGACCTGGTCGGCCCGGGATTCGGCACCGAACTCCGTACGACCGCGAGGAGGCGGCCCCGGCACGATCACCGCGCCGGTTCGAGGAACCCCTGTTCCACCAGCAGCCGGATCTGGGCGGGCGTACGGTCGCGCAGCAACACCGGGTCCTCGCCCATCAGTTGGGCGATGGCGTCCAGAATGCGGCCCGCGCTGAGCGTGCCGTCGCAGACGCCGGCGAAGCCCGCGCCGACCGTGTCCACCTGAGTGGCCCGGCGCATGCCGCGGTGCTGGCGCAGCACCACGTGCTCCGGGTCCTCGGCGCCGGGCAGGCCGACCTGTTCCTGCACGACCTCGGCGACGAGCCTGAAGTGGTCCTCCAGCAGGGCCGCGTCGTCCCGGGCACGCAGGTAGTCGAGCCGGGCGAAGTGCGCGCGGACCGTGTCGCCGAGCGGCTGCTCGACCGGGTGCGGCCACTCCTCCACCGTGATCGAGGGCACGGCGGCCGACGCCTTCCGCAGGGTGATCCAACCGAAGCCCACGGCCTTCACCTTGCGCGCCTCGAACTCGTCCAGCCACGCGTCGTACCGCGCCTGGTACTCGGCGGCGTCACCCCGGTGGTCGCCGGCGTCCCTGAGCCACAGCTCGGCGTACTGCGTGATGTCCTGGACCTCGCGCTGCACGATCCACGCGTCGCACCCGCGCGGCACCCATGACCTGAGTCTGTCCTGCCAGTCCTCCCCCTCCACGTGCTGCCAGTTGGCGAGGAACTGCGCGAACCCGCCCTCGTTCAGCCGCTCCCCCGCCCCTTGAACGATCGACCGGCACAGATCGTCCCCGCCCATCCCGCCGTCGCGGTACGTCAGCCGGGCGCCCGGCGAGATGACGAAGGGCGGGTTGGAGACGATGAGGTCGTACGTCTCGCCGTTCTTGAGCGGCTCGAACAGCGACCCTTCCCGCAGGTCCGCCGTCGCCGCGCCGGACAGGGCGAGGGTGAGGGCGGTGATGTGCAGCGCGCGCGGGTTGAGGTCGGTCGCCGTCACGCGCGTGGCGTGCTGCGAGGCGTGCAGCGCCTGGATGCCGGATCCGGTGCCGAGGTCGAGGGCGGAGGCGACGGGCGTACGGACGGTGATGCCGGCGAGGGTCGTGGAGGCGCCGCCGACACCGAGGACCACGCCCTCGTCCTTGCTGCCGATACCGCCAGCTCCGCCGACGGCGCAGCCCAGGTCGGACACGATGAACCAGTCCTCGCCCCCGGGCCCGCCGTACGGCCGTACATCCACGGTCGCGGACACGTCGTCGCCGGACGCGCCGCCGACCCGGACCAGCCACCCGCTCTCCAGGCACGCGTCGACGGGCAGAACGTCCGCCACGCGCGCGTACGGCACGGGTTGCTGCAGCAGAAACAGGCGTACGAGGGCTTCGAGCGGCGCGTCTCCCCGGGTCGCCCTGAGCGCGGGCACGGTCTCGCTCCGGGCGAGCGCCGCGTACGCGGGCGCGCCGAGCAGTTCGAGCAGCCCGTCGGCGGTGAAGGAGGCCCTCAGCAGGGCCTCCCGCAGCCCGACGGCGACATCGGGGCGGTCGGAGGTGGGCAGGGCAGGCAGCGTGGAGTCACTCACGCCCTCATTGTGACCCGCGTACCGCCCGCCCGCGTTCGGCTCAGCCGCCGGTCGTCCCGGCGGCCCCGGACGCCGCCGCGGCCTGCTTGCAGCCCTCCTGCGAGGTCAGGGCCTTCTTGGTGTCGCCCGACTCCAGCTGCTTCAGCGCCTTGACCGCGCTCTGGCGCTGGGTCTCGACCTGCTTCATCTCGGCCGACACGTCCTTCAGACCGGAGGCGAACTTCGCCTGGTCCTTCGTGTCCAGCTTGTCGACCCGCGTCTTCAGGTCGGCGTAGGCCGCGGAGAGGGCGGTGAGCTTCTTGACGACGTCCTTCTGGACCGTCGCGCCGTTCTCGATGCCCGGAGGCGCCCCGGCGGTGCTGATGAGCGCCGCGCGGGCCTTGTAGCCGTCGGCGAGGTCCTGGAAGGCCTTGGAGTCGGCCTCCTGGAGCTCCTTGGGCGTGCTCGTGGTGTCCTTGGCCGCCTTGGTGATCTCGACGTAGGCCGCCGAGATCTTCGCGTTCTGCGCGGGCACCGCGTCGCAGACCTTCTTGGCCCAGGCGTCGAGCTCCTTGTTGCCCTCGTCGCTGGTGCATCCCGTCAGCGCCAGTGCCAGTACCGCACCGCCGGACAGTGCAACCGCGAGCTTCTTGTTCACCGGTTTGGTCCCTTCCGTGGCTCTCGGCCACGGGACCCTACACGTCATACGCCGCACGACAGTGCGGTGAATGCGACATGTGTACGTGTTTATCGCTCTTTGCGTCATGCGAGAGAAGCGTCACGGCAAGGGCGTGAACCAGCACGAGGCGGGCGGGCGGCGCATCAATGCGCGCCGCCCGCCCGCCTCTTGAACTGGGCTGTCGTAAGACCGCCTATGAAACCACCGCGGGATCGGCGGGCTTGGCCACCCGCTCGGCGTTGCCTTCGTCACCCATGGCGATGCCTCGCCGCTTGGAGACGTAGACCGCGCCGACGATCACGACGAGCGAGGTGACGGCGATCAGGACCCGTACGCCGACGTTCTTGTCCTCGCCGTAGCTGAACTGGATGACCGCGGGCGCGATGAGCAGCGCGACCAGGTTCATCACCTTCAGCAGCGGGTTGATCGCCGGTCCTGCGGTGTCCTTGAAGGGGTCACCGACCGTGTCGCCGATCACCGTCGCGGCGTGGGCCTCGCTGCCCTTGCCGCCGTGGTGGCCGTCCTCGACGAGCTTCTTGGCGTTGTCCCAGGCACCACCGGAGTTGGCCAGGAACACCGCCATGAGGGTGCCCGTGCCGATCGCGCCCGCCAGGAAGGCGCCCAGGGCGCCCACGCCGAGCGTGAACCCGATGAAGATGGGCGCCATCACGGCGAGCAGACCGGGCGTGGTGAGCTCGCGCAGGGCATCCCGGGTGCAGATGTCGACGACCTTGCCGTACTCCGGCTTCTCCGTGTAGTCCATGATCCCGGGACGCTCACGGAACTGCCGCCGCACCTCGTAGACCACGGCACCCGCCGACCGCGACACGGCGTTGATGGCGAGCCCCGAGAAGAGGAAGACGACCGCCGCGCCCGCGACCAGGCCGACGAGGTTGTTGGGCTGCGAGATGTCCATCATCAGGCTCATCGGCGCTCCTTCGCCGCTGAGTTTCTCGCCGACGTCCCGCGCGCCGCTGGTGATGGCGTCGCGGTACGACCCGAAGAGCGCCGCCGCCGCCAGGACGGCGGTGGCGATGGCGATGCCCTTGGTGATGGCCTTGGTGGTGTTGCCGACCGCGTCCAGGTTGGTGAGCACCTGGGCGCCGGCACCCTCGACGTCGCCGGACATCTCGGCGATGCCCTGCGCGTTGTCGGAGACCGGGCCGAAGGTGTCCATGGCGACGATCACACCGACCGTGGTGAGCAGGCCGGTGCCGGCCAGCGCCACCGCGAACAGCGCCAGCATGATCGACGTGCCGCCGAGCAGGAACGCCCCGTAGACACCGAGGCCGATCAGCAGCGCGGTGTAGACGGCCGACTCCAGGCCGATGGAGATACCGGCGAGGACGACGGTCGCGGGACCGGTCAGCGAGGTCTTGCCGATGTCCATGACGGGACGCCGGTTGGTCTCGGTGAAGTAGCCGGTCAACTGCTGGATGACGGCCGCGAGCAGAATGCCGATGCCCACGGCGACGAGCGCGAGGATCCGCGGATCGCCGTCCTTGGCCGCGATCGCCGCGTCGGTGATGCCGTCGAGATCGGCGTATGACGACGGCAGGTAGACGAACACGGCGATGGCGACCAGCACGATCGAGATCACCGCGGAGATGAAGAACCCGCGGTTGATCGCCGACATGCCACTGCGGTCGCTACGGCGCGGGGCCACGGCGAAGATGCCGATCATCGCGGTGATCACACCGATCGCGGGCACGATCAGCGGGAAGGCGAGCCCGGAGTCACCGAACGCCGCCGACCCGAGGATCAGCGCGGCGACCAGGGTCACGGCGTACGACTCGAAGAGGTCGGCCGCCATGCCCGCGCAGTCGCCGACGTTGTCGCCCACGTTGTCGGCGATGGTCGCGGCATTGCGCGGATCGTCCTCCGGAATGCCCTGTTCGACCTTGCCGACCAGGTCGGCGCCGACGTCGGCGGCCTTGGTGAAGATGCCGCCGCCGACACGCATGAACATCGCGATCAGTGCGGCACCGAGACCGAATCCTTCGAGCACCTTCGGCGCGTCGGCCGCGTACACCAGCACTACACAGGAGGCGCCGAGCAGACCGAGCCCCACCGTGAACATGCCGACGACGCCGCCCGTACGGAAAGCGATCTTCATGGCTTTGTGCGAGACGGCGGTGAGATCCTTTTCCGGCTCACCTTCCGCAGGGGTCGCTTCCCGCGCGGCTGCGGCGACGCGCACATTGCTGCGCACGGCGAGCCACATGCCGATATAACCGGTGGCCGCCGAGAACCCGGCACCGATCAAGAAGAAGACCGATCGGCCGATGCGCTGATTCCAGTCGTCCGCGGGCAGCAGCATGAGCAGGAAGAACACGACGACGGCGAATACGCCGAGCGTGCGCAGTTGACGGGCCAGATAGGCATTGGCGCCTTCCTGGACCGCTGCCGCGATCTTCTTCATGCTGTCGGTGCCCTCGCCCGCCGCGAGCACCTGGCGTACGAGTACGCCGGCGACCACGAGCGCTGCCAGTGCGACGACTCCGATGATCGTGATGATGATCCGGTTGTCGTCCGTCAGCACTGCGGCTGCGAGGGTTGTGGGGTGGTCGAGCTGATGAGGGGTAGAAAGCCCCGCCATTCGTCCTCCTTGACGCTTGGGCTGAGCTCAAGATGTGGACGGATTCTAGGTACCGGAACCTGATCAAAACAGATGGCGGTAAGCGGAATTGGCCTTCACATGCCGTTCAGCAAATGATCGACATCCCGCCATCCAACCCGAAAGTGCTAATGCCCCAAAACCATTGACGCGAGCATAGACCCTTGATCAAATTATCGGGAGAATGATCGTGAATTCCTTCACGAATTCTCGGGGGTGACGGCGGAAATGCGAAAGGGCCCTGCTGAGCAGGGCCCTTTCGCGATGAGCTGTGTCGTGGCGGGTCGTTCAGGGAAGCACCGCGGCCGGCGGTGTGGTCGGCCAAGTCATACGGATCAGCCCACCATGCTCCCCTGCGGAGACCTCCACGTCGTCGACGAGGCCGCTGATGACCGCGAGGCCCATCTCGTCCTCCTCGGCATCCACCTCGCCGTCGTCACCCGGGGCGCCGGGTGCGCGCTCGCCGGGAGCGGCACGTGGCGCCTCGTCGCCGACCTCGATGGAGAACTGCTTCTCCTCCTCGATCAGCGACACCTTCACCGGCGCCGTGATGCCGACGCTCTGATGCAGTCCGACGGCCCGGGTGCAGGCCTCGCCGACAGCGAGCCTGACCTCGTCCAGGACGGCCTCGTCCACTCCGGCCCTGCGTGCCACCGCTGCCGCCACCAGTCGGGCGGTCCTGACGTGTTCGGGCAGCGCGCTGAAGCGGAGTTCAACGGTGGCCATGCATCCCCCTCGGAACTACGGGCGTGCCATGCCGGGGCGCCGGGCCGCCGAAAGCCCGGTCCCCCGCCTCTCTTTCAACTTCCGCCGCCCCGGGCCCGCCCAACGGCGGACCCGGGTCCGGTGATCAGTCGGTCGCCGCTACCGCTTCCTCGACCGAGGTGTGGATCGGGAACACCTTGGTGAGGCCGGTGATGCGGAAGATCTTGAGAATGCGCTCCTGGTTGCACACCAGGCGCAGAGAGCCCTCATGGGCACGCACCCGCTTCAAGCCGCCGACCAGTACGCCGAGCCCGGTGGAGTCGAGGAAGTCCACGCCCTCCATGTCGACGACGAGGTGGAAACTCCCGTCGTTCACCAGCTCGACCAACTGTTCGCGCAACTTGGGCGCGGTATATACGTCGATTTCGCCACCGACCTCGACGACCGTACGATCGCCGACGGTACGGGTCGACAGGGACAGGTCCACGGATCCTCCAGCACCTTGCTATCGAGCGGTCGTCCCTCGGGACACCTCGGCTTGCAACCCCAAGGACGGTTCGCCAGCCGCGATGGCATTCAATCACTTACCGGCAGGCGTGCACGACGCCTTGGTCCCATTGTCCGTCACGCCAGTGACACACTCGGTGCCGATGGCCAAGAATCACCGATCCGATCGATCCCCGACGGGCCCCGTCTCCCGGGTGGACCCGGGCGCGGTGCTGGGCCGACTCGCCTCGGGGCCGAGCCGGGCTTCGCGCATCACTCATACGGAGCATGTGCCCCCGCGGGAGGGCCGCCATGCCGTCTGGCCCGATCGGATCCGCGCGGAGGTCATCGCCGCCGTACAGTCGGCCGGAATCGAACATCCCTGGGCCCACCAGGCACTAGCCGCCGAGCACGCCCTGGACGGCGACTCCGTGGTCGTCGCCACGGGCACCGCGTCCGGCAAGTCCCTGGCCTACCTCGTACCGGTCCTCTCGACGCTTCTGGACGGCTCCGAGGCCCCGAACGGCCGTGGCGCCACCGCCCTCTATCTCGCCCCGACCAAGGCCCTTGCGGCGGACCAGTGCCGTTCTGTGAAGGAACTTTCACATCCGCTGGGCAATTCCGTCCGACCTGCCGTGTACGACGGCGATACTCCGTTCGAGGAACGCGAGTGGATCCGCCAGTACGCCAACTACGTCCTCACCAACCCCGACATGCTGCATCGCGGCATACTCCCGTCCCACCCCCGCTGGTCCTCCTTCCTGAAGGCGCTGAAGTACGTCGTCATCGACGAGTGCCACACCTATCGCGGCGTCTTCGGCTCCCACGTCGCCCAGGTGCTCCGCCGCCTTCGCCGCCTGTGCGCCCGCTACGGCGCCTCTCCCGTCTTCCTGCTGGCCTCCGCGACCGCTGCCGAGCCCGCGGTGGCCGCCGGCCGCCTCACCGGCCTGCCCGTCGTGGAGGTCGCCGACGACGCCTCTCCGCGCGGCGAACTGGTCTTCGCCCTCTGGGAGCCCCCGCTCACCGAGTTGCAGGGCGAGAAGGGCGCCCCCGTCCGGCGTACCGCCACCGCGGAGACGGCGGACCTCCTGACCGACCTCGCCGTGCAGGGCGTGCGCTCGGTCGCGTTCGTACGCTCCCGGCGCGGCGCCGAGCTGATCTCGGTCATCGCCCAGGAACGCCTCGCCGAAGTGGATCGCTCCCTCGCCCGGCGTGTCGCGGCGTACCGCGGCGGCTACCTCCCCGAGGAACGCCGCGCCCTGGAACAGGCCCTCCACTCCGGCGAACTCCTCGGCCTCTCCGCCACCACAGCCCTGGAACTCGGCATCGACGTCTCAGGACTCGACGCCGTACTGATCGCCGGCTACCCGGGCACCCGCGCCTCCCTGTGGCAGCAGGCGGGCCGGGCGGGCCGCTCCGGGCAGGGGGCGCTGGCGGTCCTGGTCGCCCGCGACGACCCGCTGGACACCTATCTCGTCCATCACCCTGAGGCCCTCTTCGACCGTCCGGTGGAGTCGACGGTCCTCGACCCCGACAACCCGTACGTCCTCGCGCCCCACCTGTGCGCCGCCGCCGCGGAGATCCCTCTGACGGACGACGACCTTGAGCTGTTCGGCCCCGAGACCGAGGCGCTGCTGCCGCAGTTGGAGGCCGCGAAGCTGCTGCGCCGCCGCACGAAGGCCTGGCACTGGACACGCCGGGAACGCGCCGCCGACCTCACCGACATCCGCGGCGAGGGCGGCCGCCCGGTCCAGGTCGTCGAGTCCGGGACGGGCCGGCTGCTCGGCACGGTCGACGCGGGCGCCGCGCACGGCACGGTGCACGAGGGCGCGGTCCATCTGCACCAGGGCCGTACGTATCTGGTGCGCTCCCTCGACCTGGAGGACTCGGTGGCCCTGGTCGAGGAGGCCGCCCCGCCGTATTCGACGGTCGCCCGGGACACGACGGCGATCTCCGTCCTCGATACGGACATCGAGATCCCATGGGGCGACGGACGCCTCTGCTACGGCTCCGTCGAGGTCACCAACCAAGTGGTCTCCTTCCTGCGCCGCCGGCTGATCACCGGCGAAGTACTGGGCGAGACAAAACTCGACCTCCCTCCTCGTACGCTGCGCACCCGCGCGGTGTGGTGGACCGTCACCGAGGACCAACTGGACGAGGCCCGGATCAACCCGGAGATCCTCGGCGGCGCCCTGCACGCCGCCGAACACGCCTCGATCGGCCTGCTCCCCCTCTTCGCCACCTGCGACCGCTGGGACATCGGCGGCGTCTCGATCCCGCTCCACCCCGACACGCTCCTCCCCACGGTCTTCGTCTACGACGGCCACCCCGGCGGCGCGGGCTTCGCGGAACGCGCCTTCCACACGGCCCGCACCTGGCTCACGGCCACCCGCGAGGCCATCGCCTCCTGCGAGTGCGACGCCGGCTGCCCGTCCTGCATCCAGTCCCCCAAGTGCGGTAACGGCAACGATCCGTTGCACAAGAGGGGGGCTGTGCGGTTGCTCGGGGTGCTGTTGAAGGGGGCGCCGGAGGGGGAGCCCGGGCTTGAACCGGGGGAAGGTGCGGTGCCGACGTCGGTCGGGGAAGGGCCGGTTCGGCGGGGGAATGTTCCGGGAGAGCATGTTCCGGGAGGGCAGGAGGGCTCGGAGGCTTCGTCGGCGGGGGCGGCCTCGCAGGGGCCCGTCAGCCCTGCGGGGTCGGGGGGTTGAGAGCTCGAGGGCGGGGGCCTTCCTCGGAACCCAGACTCCAGACCCGAGACCCCGCAGAGTCGGGTGGCTAAGGCCTCGCCGACAGAGGTTCTGTCGCAGACTCCGCAGGCCCCACAGATCCCGTCGGCCCCGCAGGCCCCGCCCGTGCCCTCACCTCCGCTTCGAACGGCCCCCCGCCCGACGCCGCCGTCACATCCGAGATCTCGCCCACCAGAATGCACCGCACGAGCCGCACACCCTGTGCCCGAGCAACCCGTTCCGCCCGGGCACAGGCCGCCGTAGACCCATCCGCCCAGTGGTCGGCAGCGGCCAGCGCCGCGAGATCGGCGCCGCCGGCCGCACGGTGCCGAGTCGCGACGGCTTGGCCCAGGGCAAGTACGACGCCGAAGACGACGCAGAGCACGGCGATGACGCCAAGGCTCCACACGGTGGCGGAGCCGCGATCGGAACGCAGGTCGACGGCAAGCTGCCCAGGCTGCCCTGTGTGGCGTCCGTCGGCTGCGGCACCCTCGCCGCCGCGTGCGTCGGACGCGGCGGCACGGTGAACTCGGTGCCGCGGCGGCCGAGTTAGCCACGCAACGCACCTACGGCCCGTCGAGGAACCCCCGCTCATGTTCCCGCCCCCACCATCTCCTCCGCCGACGCCACGGCTTCCTCCTGTACCTCGAAGGGGAGCGCGCCGAGCAACGGCGGTTTGGCAACGACGACCACGCGGACCTCGTTCCCCTCCCGGCCGACCGTGATCGTCGAATCGGGCGGCGCCGCGTCGCGGGTCACCTCGATGACCGCGTCGGGCGGGTCCTGCCGGGCCGCCGCGCGGGCGCCCGTCCGGGCCGCGTCGACGCACTGGATCTGCGCCGCCATCACGAGCAGCCCCCACACCAGCGCCATCGAGAACATGACCAGCACCGGCAGCACGACAGCCGACTCCGCCGTGACGAACCCCCGGTCCGAGCCCAGGCCCGGCCTCCTACCCCGCTCACATCCGCGCATCGAGCGCCTGCTTCACGATGTCCTGCAACTCCGCGCTGACCTGCCCGCTCGTCACGACCTTGTACAGCACCACCGCGAACGCCACCGCCGCGACGATCCCCATCGCGTACTCGGAGGTGACCATCCCCGCGTCACTCCGTACCGCCCGCACCCTGCACACGAGCAAGCGCATCCGCGCCCGTACCGCCTTGTACATCTCAACCCCCGTAAGGTTCAGTCCCGTTGAAGTCAGCAGGTGAATGCCTGCCGTTGGCTCTTGGCCGTTGAATCTCTGCTGCTGAATCCCTGCTGCTGACGTCCGCCGTTGAATGCCTGCCTGAGCGCCCGCTGAGGCGCGCAGCCGGCAGCGCCGCGCGGCCGTCACACCGCCCTCACCCCGTCATCCGCTGCGACCCCCTCCCAACACCCCGCCCGCAAGTCCGATCACGACCGGCGCCACGCCCACCGCGATGAAGGCGGGCAGGAAGCACAGCCCCACCGGCGCGCTGACCATGACGGCCGCCCGTCTGGCCCGTTCCGTCGCGGACCGTGTCCAGTCGGCGCGGGCCTCCGCCGCAAGCCGCGCGACCGGTCCCGCCGCCGGAAGCCCCGTCACATCGGCCCGCTCCAGCAACCGCGCAAGCGCCCCCGCCCCGGGCATCGACGCCAGCCGCTGCCACGCCTCGCCCGGTTCACCACCGAGCCGCACCTCCGCCGCGCCTCGCGCCAGCCCGTTCCCGACGGGACCGCCCAGCGCCTCGCCCACGGCCTGCGCGGCGATCACCGGGCCGGCCCCCGCCGCGATACATGCCGCGAGGAGATCAGCTGCGAGCGGCAGCCGACGTGCCACCTCACCGGCGTCGAGTTCCTCCCGGCCACCCCGATCGGTTCCCTGCCGACGCCGCCACAGCCACAGCCCGCCCGCGACGACCAGCCCCACCACCAGCCCGGCAACCCCGCCGACCAGGGCCCAACCACCGCTCACGACTGCCACCAAGGGCAGCCATCGCCGTACGCCCTGCCGGACGTCGTACCGTCTACGCACCGGCGTCACATCGCCCGCCGCCATCACCCCGGCCATCAGCCCGGCCATCCGCCGCCGGACTCGCCGCTCGCGCCGGATCTCCGCCGCCCATCGCAACAGCCACCCGACCACCAGCACCGCCCCCACCGCCGTCCCCAGCCTGTGGACAACCTCAGCGCTCACATCGCCACTTCCTCTCACGCCCCGGTCCGCCGCCCGGCACCAGCTGGCTTCCCGACCCTTTGGTGCCTCGCAACCCGATCACCGGCCCGGTCCCTGTCATCGCTCCGACCCCAACCGACCCCCGATCCCAATCGGCCTCCCAGCCCCCATCACCGCCCCACCCGCGATCCAGCCCTCACCCTCGATCGACTCAACTCCTCACCCCGCCTCCGCTCCCCGCACAATCCGCGCCGCCCACCACATCCCCAGCCCCTCCAGCACTCCACCGACGACCAGGCACCCGAACCCCGCGCCCGTGTGCAGCAGCACATACAGCGGGTCAGCCCCCATGGCCGCCCCGAGCAGCAGCCCCAGAACCGGCAACCCGGCGAGCATCACCACCGTCGATCTCGCGCCGGCCAACTGGGCGCGCAGGTCGGCACGTTGATCTCGCTCGGCCCGCAACGCCCCCTCCAGCCGGTCGAGTCCGGCCGCGAGCCCCGCACCCTGATCCACGGCGACTCGCCAGCACGCCGCGAGGCCCAGCAGGCCCTCCGCACCCCGTTCTCGTGCCGCGGAGGCGAGCGCACCGGGCACGTCCCCGCCGAACCGCGCCGCCGCCAGCACCGCGGACTGCGCCTCACCGAGGCCGCTGGAGTCCCGTGCCGCCCGCAGCAACGCCTCACCCGGCTGCCGCCCGGCCCGCACCTCCCCGGCGAGCGACGCGCACAACGCGATCACCGCGCGCCCACGGCGTTCCCGCGCCCGCCGCGACTCCCGGGCCAGCCGCATCCGCCGCAGCAACGGCACCCCGACCGCCCCCGCGACCACCGGCAGCACCGACGCCCCCAGGACGGCCAGGACCAGCCCGACGACCAGCGCCCACCATTCGGCACGCATCCGTGCCCATAACCGCCGCAGTTCCCCGGCCGACCGCCGCCAGTCAGCCGGTCCGGCACCCATCGCCCCACCACCCGCCAGCAACAACTGCGCCCGCCGCGCCCCTGAACTCGGCCCACTCAGCAGCCAGACCGCCGCACCGAGGCACAGCACGGCCGCCCCGACCGCCATCTCACCCATCGAGTCCACCCGCACCCTTCACGCCCCCGCAGTTCGCATCGCGCACGTCCCCCTCATCGCCCGCGCCCCGAAGCAACCCCCGCAGCCGCTCCCATCCCCGCTCGCGCACGAACGCCTCCGCGCCCCACCGCAACGCCGGCACCGTCCGCACCAACCCCGACGGGTCCCGTTCCAGCACATGCACCTCGGCGATCCGCCGACGCCCGGTCCGATCGCGCACGAGATGGAGTACGACCGACAGCGCAGCCGCCAACTGGCTGTGCAGCGCGGCCCGGTCGAGCCCGGCCGCCGTACCGAGTGCCTCCAGACGAGCCGGTACATCCGCCGCCGCGTTGGCGTGAACGGTGCCGCAGCCGCCTTCATGACCTGTGTTCAACGCGGCCAGCAGATGGACGACTTCGGCCCCGCGCACCTCACCCACGACCAGCCGGTCCGGCCGCATCCGCAGCGCCTGGCGCACCAGGTCCTCCAGGGTGACGAGCCCGGCACCCTCCTGGTTGGCGGGTCTGCTCTCCAGCCGTACGACATGCGGATGGTCCGGCCTGAGCTCCGCGGAGTCCTCGGCGAGCACGATCCGCTCGCCCGGCCCGATCAGTCCGAGCAGGCCACTGAGCAGCGTGGTCTTGCCACTGCCCGTGCCGCCGCTGATGAGGAAGGACAGCCGTGCGTCCATCAGCGCGCGCAGCACCCGGTCCCCGCCCGGCGGCACCGTGCCCGCCGCGACCAGTTCGTCGAGCGTGAACGCCCTCGGCCGTACGACCCGCAAGGACAGGCAGGCACTGCCGACGGCGACCGGTGGCAGCACCGCGTGCAGCCGGGTCCCGTCGGGCAGACGGGCGTCCACCCAGGGCCGTGCGTCGTCCAGGCGCCGTCCGGCCACCGCGGCGAGGCGCTGTGCCAGGCGTCGTACCGCCGCCGCGTCCGGGAAGGACACAGACGTCAGCTCCAGGCCGCCGCCGCGGTCCACCCAGACCCGGTCCGGCGCCGACACCAGCACATCCGTGACCGATGGATCGGCCAGCAGCGGCTCCAGTGGACCGCTCCCCACCAGTTCGGACCGCAACTGCTCGGCCGCCCCGAGGACTTCGGCGTCCCCCAGCACCCGGCCCTGCTCCCGCAGCGCCTGCGCCACCCGCGCGGGCGTCGGCTCACCCCCACTCTCGGCCAGCCACTGCCGCACCCCGTCGAGCAACTCCGACGACATGCCCGCCCCGGCCGCCGCTCCCCCGGGGTCCCACCGCGCCCCCGGCGAACCGGCGCGACCGACCGACTCCCTCCGATCACCCAGCACACCGCCCCACTCGGCAGACTCCGCCCGAACACCCGACGCACCTGCCCGCCCAGCGGGAGCCCTGTGAGCACTCGCCCCAACACGCGGCGGAGCAGACCCCTCCCGAACCCCCAACTCCCCAACCAGCTCAGCAGGCTCACCGCGCACACCGACCCCACTCACCACCGCCTCGCCGGACGAGCCACCCACCGCCCACCGCGGCACACGAGCCCGCCTCCGCCCCGTCGCCCCCGCCCCGCCCGATCGCCACCGCTCGGGCGCCGCCCGTACCGAACCGGCCTCGGCGCCGGCTGCCCAGTCGAGCCCGGACCCCGTACTCATGCCACCCTCGCTTCCAGCAACGCCCGCTCCCAGAACTCCCGGCAGAACCGCGCCAGCGGTCCGCGTCCCACCGCCCCCGGCGGTTCCTTGCTCTCGTGCGGCCCCAGGAGCCCGGCTTCGACGGGCACCTCACCCACCAGCGGCAGGTCCAGGAGCCGGGCCACCTCGCGGTCGTCGAGGCCGGGGCCATACGGGCCGCGTACGGCGACCCGCAGGTCCCTGAGGACCAGGCGAACCGCGGAGGCCACCTGCCGGGCAGCGGCGACGGCGCGCAGTTCGGCGGGGACCACGAGGATTCCGACGTCGAGTTGGGCGAGGGCCTCCGCGACTCCGTCGTCGATGCGGCGGGGCAGGTCGACGACGACAGCGCCGCCCCGGCGTCGGGCCGCGGCGAGCACCGCTCGTATGGCCTGCGGCGGGACGGCGACGCATTCACCGCGATCCCAGCTCAGCACCCGCAGGGAGTGCAGTTTCGGCAGCGATTCCTCCAGCGCGCCGCTGCCGAGCCGCCCGCGCGAGCCGGCGAACGAGGGCCAGCGAAGCCCCTCGGCCGTCTCGCCGCCGAGGAGGACATCGAGTCCGCCACCGAGGGGGTCGGCGTCCACGAGCAGCGTGCGCAGTTCCTCACGCGCGGCGGTGACGGCGAGGGCGCAGGCGAGCGTGGAGGCGCCGGCTCCGCCGCGGCCGCCGATGACGCCGACGGTGAGGGCGGGTCGTTCGACGCCTTCGACGACGTCAGCGATGCGGTCGACCAGCCACTGTTCGCCATCGGGCAGCATCAGGACATGGTCGGCGCCGATCTCGACGGCCCGGCGCCACACCCCGGCGTCGTCCTGGTCGCGTCCGACGAGCACCACTCCGCGTCTGCGCGCGGTCCCGCGCACCCGGTGTGCGGCGTCGTCGCCGACCAGGACGAGCGGCGCGGACTCCCATCGGCCCCTGGGTTCGGGCACTGTGTGGTGGACCTCGGGTGTGGCGCCGGCCGCGGCGCACAGGCGCAGCAGGTCGTCGAGCAGTCCTGCGTCCTCCGTGACGATCAATGGCTTGCCCGGCTGCCCGGAGGCGGCGGGCTGCGGATCGTGTGTGACGGCTGCGGTCACGGTTTTCGTCCCCCTTCGCTGCATCACTCGCGCAGCCCTGCGGCCCCGCGATTCCCAAACGTGTGAAGAACCGGCAACCGGCCTCCATATGAACGGCCGATACGAACCGGCCAAACACGCCCGACTAACCGGATCCGGCCATGAAGTCGGCCCGAGCGGGACGCGTTGGAATCACGGTGCAGCGATCCCGGAAATCGTGTGGATCTTGGTCGATAACTGTGGACAACTCGGCGCTTGTGAATATCGCCGTCACCCAAACCGGTGACGCTCGTACCGGCCTCCGACCAACCCCTGTGCGACTCCCGCAGAGCAGCGCGACAACTACACACGGTCACGAATCATGAACATGCCGAATAGGCGGCCGCAGCCGCCTCGCGTCGGCCCCGAGGCCGTGCATGAAAGAGGAAAACCCACCCGGACATGCGACGACCCCCGCCGGGGGGGAGAGCGGGGGTCGTCTCCACGGCCGACTCGGGGGGGGGAGGAGTCGGACCGGGTTAGCACGGTCGCGAACGATCCGTGACTTCCATGGTGTACCCGAGAGCCCTCTCAGGCAAACCCACGCGCCCACCTTACGCCGAATGGGCTGCGCCTATGCTCGGGGTCGTGGAAAACCACTCCTTGCCCCGCACAGCGGCCTTCTTTGACCTGGACAAGACGGTCATTGCGAAGTCGAGCACGCTCACGTTCAGCAAGTCGTTCTACCAAGGCGGTCTGATCAACCGCAGGGCCGCCTTGCGGACCGCATATGCCCAGTTCGTCTTCCGCTTGGGCGGTATGGACCATGACCAGATGGAGCGCACGCGCGAGTACCTCTCCGCGCTCGTCCGCGGCTGGAACGTCCAGCAGGTCAAGGAGATCGTCGCCGAGACGCTCCACGACCTGATCGACCCGATCATCTTCGACGAGGCCGCCTCCCTCATCGAGGAGCACCACACGGCCGGCCGCGATGTGGTGATCGTCTCCACATCGGGCGCCGAGGTCGTCGAGCCGATCGGCGAGTTGCTCGGCGCCGACCGCGTGGTGGCCACACGCATGGTCGTCGGCGACGACGGCTGCTTCACCGGCGAGGTGGAGTACTACGCGTACGGCCCGACGAAGGCCGAGGCGATCAGGGAGCTGGCCGAGTCCGAGGGCTACGACCTCTCCCGCTGTTACGCCTACAGCGACTCCGCGACCGATCTGCCGATGCTGGAGACGGTCGGGCATCCGCACGCGGTGAACCCGGATCGCGCGCTGCGCCGCGAGGCACTCGCGCGCGGGTGGCCGATTCTCGACTTCCATCGCCCGGTCCGGCTCAAGCAGCGGATCCCCTCCCTGTCCGTACCGCCGCGTCCCGCCCTCGTCGCGGCCGCCGCCATAGGAGCCGCGGCGGCCACCGCGGGGCTCGTCTGGTACGCGAACCGGCGTCGTTCGGCACCCGCCTGACCTGCATGCCCGCTTTATCCACACCGCGCTCGACAAACCGATGCCCGTTTGAAGCGATTTGCGAGTAAAAGTAAAGAACTGCGGCCAGGCCTTCCGCTTGGTTGTGGCCTGGAGTACAAAGGAGTCAACGGCCCGCGAGACCAAGGACATCCGAGAGGATCACCTTTAATACGCATTTGGCCCCACGGACCGAGCATGAACATTGGGCACCCACGCGACGTCGACCCGTCGATTACGGGCCAGCCGCACCAGGTGACGGGCAAAGTTCCCGGCCTGATGGGCAACATATCGAGGACGCTTGGTAACCCGGTGAACATGCCAGCGGCGGTACGAATCCTCGTACCGCCGCAACTCTTGTGGGCCCGCGCGCGGGCTTTTTCGTGGCTTACGACTTTCAAGCCGCCCTCACGTCAAGCATGGGTACGCGCACGTGCGTCAGGCACGGCCACGCACGCGTGCGTCACGCCCTCTCACGCCGCACCGCGCTGCAACGCCTCGCACACCGCCGTCGACTCGCGCGCCCCGAGCCCGACCGCCTTGCCACAGTGGGCGATCCACGCGGCCACGCCCTCGGGAGTGCCGGAGACATAGCCTTCGAGCGCCGCCAGATAGGCCGCCCGGCCCAGTTCGGCATGGCCGACCTCGGCCGGGCAGACCGACTTCGGGTCGAGGCCGCTGCCGACCAGGACGATGCGCTCGGCGGTACGCGCGACCAGGCCGTTGTGGGAGGTGAAGGGGCGCAGCGCGAGAAGCTCGCCGTGCACGACGGCGGCCGTCACCAGGGCGGGCGCCGACCCTCCGGCGATGATCAGCTCGGCCAGCCCCTCCAGGCGGCCATGCACCTCCGCCGCGGGGGGCAGCGGCAGCTCCACCAGTGGCTCGTCGACCGGCTCGCCCTCCTGACGCGGACGCCCGACCTGATCCTCCTTGCCGGCCGCCGCCACCAGATGCAGCCGGGCCAGCACCCGTAGCGGTGACTGCCGCCAGATGGACAGCAGTTGGCCCGCCTCGGCGGTCAGCCGCAGGGCCGCGCCCATGACGCGCGCCTCGCCGTCGCCGCTGAAGTCGGTACGCCGGCGCACCTCTTCGAGTGCCCAGTCCGCGCCGGACAACGCACCGGTGCCCCGGGCGCCGCGCAGGGCGGCCTCGGCTGTGATCTCGTTGCTGCGCCGCCGCATGATCCGGTGCCCGTAGACCCGGTCCACCGCCTTGCGCACGGACTCCACGGACTCGGGCACCCCGGGCAGTGCCCCGAGGGCCGCGAGCGGATCGGCGGACGCACCTGTCGTACTCATGAGTACGACATTACGTCCCCATGCCCTCACCGCTCGATCGAGTGGCCTTCTTCACGCACACCTGCCACATACAGCTATCGCACGACTACCGTTCGTGAACATGAAAATTGCTTTCGTCGGGAAGGGCGGCAGCGGCAAGACGACCCTGTCCTCCCTCTTCATTCGCCATCTCGCGGCCACAAGCGCACCCGTCGTGGCCGTCGACGCCGATATCAACCAGCATCTGGGAGCCGCGCTCGGTCTCGACGAGGCGGAAGCCGCCGCCCTGCCCGCGATGGGCGAGCGACTGCCGATGATCAAGGACTGTCTGCGCGGCACGAATCCGCGGATCGCCTCCGCCCGGACGATGATCAAGACGACACCGCCCGGCGAGGGCTCGCGACTGCTGCGGGTGCGCGAGAACAACCCGGTGTACGACGCCTGTGCCCGGCCGGTGGAACTCGACGGCGACACCGTCCGTTTGATGGTCACCGGCTCCTTCACGGAATCCGATCTGGGGGTCGCCTGCTACCACTCCAAGACGGGAGCGGTGGAGCTGTTCCTGAACCACCTGGTGGACGGCCCCGACGAATACGTCGTGGTCGACATGACGGCGGGTTCGGACTCCTTCGCCTCCGGCATGTTCACCCGCTTCGACATCACGTTCCTCGTCGCCGAGCCGACCCGGAAGGGGGTCTCCGTCTATCGCCAGTACCAGGAATACGCCCGCGACTTCGGCGTCGTCCTCAAGGTCGTCGGCAACAAGGTGCAGGGTCAGGACGACCTCGACTTCCTCCGCGCCGAGGTCGGGGACGACCTGCTGGTGACCGTCGGGCACTCGGACTGGGTGCGCTCCATGGAGAAGGGCCGCCCCTCCCGGTTCGAGCTCCTGGAGGACGCCAACCACCTCGCCCTGCGCCGACTGCGCACCGCCGTGGACGCGACGTACGAGCTTCGGAACTGGGAGCGCTACACCCGCCAGATGGCACACTTCCACCTCAAGAACGCCCGGACCTGGGGGAACGAGCGCACCGGGGTCGACCTGGCGGCACAGATCGACCCCGGGTTCGTGCTCGGCGAGAGCGCTGCCGGCCTTCCCGAGGACAACTCCCGCCTGGCTTCCAGCGCTTGACCTCGAACCGCTCGACCTCTAATCGCTCGACTTCGAACCGCTCGACTTCTCCTGCTTGACCGCCGGCGCCCCAGGCACCCCCTTCGGCGCCGGGGCCGGGTGCCTCGCCAAGAAGGCCGCCCAGCCCTGCTTCGGGGCCTCACCGACGCCCAGCGTGCGCAGCTTCTTCAGGATCGCCGGGTCCTGGGCGTCCAGCCAGTCGGCGAGTTGCCGGAAGGAGACGCAGCGGACATCGGGCTTGTTGCAGACGGCCTCGACGACCTCCTCGACGGCGCGCATATAGGTGCCGCCGTTCCATGACTCGAAGTGGTTGCCGATGATCAGGGGCGCACGGTTGCCGTCGTAGGCGCGGCGGAAGCCCATGAGCAGGCCGTCACGCATCTGGTCGCCCCAGAACTGGTGCTTGTCGGGGTCGCCCTGGCTCGTGGTGCCCGACTGGTTGACCATGAAGTTGTAGTCCATGGTGAGCTGCTCGTAGGAGTGCCCGGGGAACGGCACGAGCTGCATCGACAGATCCCACAGCCCCTCTCGCTTCGTGGGCCAGAGCTGGTTGTTGACGCCGCTGGAGTCGTAGCGGAAGCCCATCTCTCTGGCGGCCTTGACGAAGTTCTTGCGGCCCTCGAGGCAGGGCGTGCGAGCGCCGATGAGCTCCTTGTCGTAGTCGAAGGGCAGAGGAGACGCCTTCTTCATCCCGGTGGTGGTCTTCCAGGACTTGACGAATCGTTTCGCCTGAGTGATCTCGTCCTTCCACTCCTCCACCGACCACTCACCGACTCCGCCATCGCTGCCGCAGAAGTGGCCATTGAAGTGCGTCCCGATCTCATTGCCCTCCAGCCACGCGTGACGCAGCTGCCTCACTGTGTCGGCGATGCCCTCCTCGTCGTTGAAGCCGATGTCGGAGCGGCCCGGGGAGTGCTGCGGCGGCCGGTAGAGGTCGCGTTCATGGTCCGGCAGCATGTACACGCCGCTGAGGAAGTACGTCATCGTCGCGTTGTTCGCCTTGGCGACCTTGCGGAAGTGGGAGAACAGCTTCTGGCTGTCCTCGCCCGCGCCGTCCCAGGAGAACACCACGAACTGCGGGGGTTTCTGGCCCGGCTTCATCCGCTCGGGTCTGGGCAGATGCGGCTGCGTGCCGGTGTACGCGGTCGACCCGTCGCCGATCAGATGGATCACGCTGCCGGGCGCGGGCGCCGCCGGCTTCGCCTTCTCCGGACCGGGCGCGGCATTCCCGGGCCCCTCATGGCCGCTCCCACAACCGGCGAGCGACGCGGCACAGACCGCGGCGGCAGCGGTACCCGCGGCAATTCTGTGTGTCGCGGCGGCTTTTCGGGGGTCGGCGAACCTGCGGTTGGCGGCCATGTTCGGTCCACCTACTTCCTTCTCTCGGATGGCGACAGCGCCGCCAAGATCGCATGGAACCGAGAAGGAATTAGTACGACAAGCCGACTAATTGGCCACTTCACTCTTCAGGGGGATTTATTAGTCCATTTGCTCGGAAAATCTATTCCCGCCCTTTACTCTGCATTACGATCCGTTTACCGACTGTTGCATCCCGCCGCTGCACGCCGTGCCCACACGGCCGCGACCCGACCCCTCGCCCCGAGCGGGGGACCACCAGATCCGCGACCGCGCTGCCCCGGAGGAGACGGGAAACATGTCAGCCTGCGTTCCCACCCGCGCCGACGAACCACGTCGAGAGGAGCACATCCACGAAGCCCACAGCCCGCCCCCGACCCGGCCCGGCCGCCCTCGCATCGCGGGCGCCGATCTATCGGCCTCCATCGCGGTCTTCCTGATCGCACTCCCCCTGTCCCTCGGCATCGCCCTCGCCACCGGCGCTCCCCTCCAGGCCGGCCTCGTCGCCGCCGCCGTCGGAGGACTCGTCGCCGGACGGCTCGGAGGTGCCCCGCTCCAAGTCAGCGGCCCCGCCGCCGGCCTCACCGTCGTCACCGCCGAGCTCATCCAGCGATACGGATGGCGTACGACCTGTGCCATCACCGTTCTCGCCGGACTCGCCCAACTCGGCCTCGGCCTCCTGCGCGTGGCGCGAGGCGCGCTCGCCGTCAGCCCCGCCATCGTGCACGGCATGCTCGCCGGCATCGGCGTCACCATCGCCGTGGCCCAGCTGCACATCGTCCTCGGCGGCATCCCGCACAGCTCGGTCCTGGACAACCTGCGTGAGCTGCCCGGCCAGTTGGCCCGTGTGCACTCCGCCGCCCTGTCGGTGAGCGCGCTGACCCTCGCCCTGCTGGTGCTCTGGCCCCGGCTGCCCGGCCGGATCGGCGGGTGGCTGCGCATGGTGCCGACCCCGCTCGTCGCCGTCGCCGTCGCCACCACGACCGCCTCGCTCGCCGGACTGCGCCTGCCCAAGGTCGACCTGCCGTCCTGGAGCAGCCATGCGCTGGCCGCGCTGCCCGAGGGCCCGGTGCTCGGCCTCGCCGCCGCCGTGCTCACCATCACGCTGGTGTGCAGCGTGCAGTCGCTGCTCGGCGCGGTCGCCGTGGACAAGCTGATCGCGGGCCGACCCGAGCTGTCCGCCCGCGTCGGCCGCTCCCACCTGGACCGCGAACTGCTCGGTCAGGGCGCCGCCAACGTCGTCTCCGGCGCGCTCGGCGGGCTGCCCATCGCCGGGGTCGCCGTACGCAGTTCCGCGAATGTGCAAGCCGGTGCCGTCAGCCGGAACTCCACGATGCTGCACGGCGTTCTCGTAGTAGTCGCCGCGCTGCTGATGGTCCCGATCCTGGAGCTCATCCCGCTAGCCTCGCTCGCCGCCCTGGTCATGGCCGTCGGCATCCAGATGGTGTCCCTGCACCACATTCGCACGGTGACCCGCCACCGAGAGGTGCTGGTGTACGCAGTCACCACCCTCGGCGTGGTGTTCATCGGCGTCCTGGAGGGCGTGGCACTCGGAATCGCCATGGCCGTCGGCGTCGCCCTGCACCGCCTCACCCGCACCCGTATCACCCATGACGAAAAGGAAGGAGTCCATCACGTACATGTACGAGGACAGTTGACGTTCCTCGCGGTGCCCCGGCTCAGCCGGACCCTGCATCTCGTGCCCCAAGGTGCCGACGCCGTCGTGGAGTTGGACGGCTCGTTCATGGACCACGCGGCGTACGAGTCACTGCAGGACTGGCAGAACACACACACCGCGCACGGCGGCTCCGTCGAGCTGGTCGGTCGTAGGGCCGGGGTCCGGATCGGCGAGCCGATGGGCCCGGCCGGCCTCCATACCGCCGCCGAGAGGGACGCAGCCGAGTCCGCCGACTGCCGCTGCCACCCCTGGACAGCCTGGCGCAACCACCAGTGCGAGATCCCGGATGCCGCCCTCTCCCGCGACGGCCGGCTCAGGAAGACGCGGGAGACCGCCACGGATGCCGCAGGCAACGCCGGGGACACCGGCGACACAGACAGATCCGGCACGCCCTCCAACACCGGCGCCCCCGGTACCACCGACGGCTCCCGTGGCGCGCACAGCTCTCACGGCACGCGTGGCGCCGACGCCACCCACAGCACCGGCGAACTCGACACCGCCGACGGTCCCGACACCTCCCGCCACGTCGGCACCCTCGCCGAGCCCGGCCGGCCCGGGGGCCGCACCGTCGGCACAGGAGCGGGAGCAGGACCAGAAGCAGGAGCGGGGGTGGGGGCACGACCAAGGACAGGAACAAGTACCGACGCCAGTCGCCCCAGTGCCCGGCAACTGGCCCGCGGCATCAGCGCGTTCCAGCGCAACACCGCGCCCCTGGTACGGGGCGAGCTGGCGCGGCTGGCGCGTGAGGGACAGCAGCCCTCCCAGCTGTTTCTCACCTGCGCGGACTCACGGCTGGTCACGTCGATGATCACTTCCAGTGGTCCCGGCGACCTGTTCGTGGTGCGCAACGTGGGCAACCTCGTGCCGCTGCCCGGCCAGGAGAGCGGGGACGACTCGGTGGCGGCCGCGATCGAGTACGCGGTGGATGTGCTCCAGGTGCGGTCGATCACCGTATGCGGACACTCGGGGTGCGGGGCCATGCAGGCGCTGCTCACGTCCGAGCCCATCCCACCCGCAGACTCCACCTCCGAACCCACCCCACCCACAGACCCCACCCCCCAACCTGCCCCACCCGCAGACCCGCCCCCGCAAACCCCCCTCAGGCGATGGCTGCGGCACGGCCAGCCCAGTCTGGAGCGACTGTCCGACGAGCGCCGCCCCTGGGCCAGGCTCGCAGGGCGGGCGCCGGCCGATGCGGTCGAGCAGCTGTGCCTGACGAACGTGGTCCAGCAGTTGGAGCATCTGCGCGCCCATGAGTCGGTGGCCCGGGCCCTGCGGGCGGGGGCGCTGGAGTTGCACGGGATGTACTTCCACGTGGGCGAGGCACAGGCGTATCTGCTGGCCGAGGGCGGCGAGGACGAGGTGTTCGATCACGTGGGAGTGGCGGACCTGTCGGCCTGACGCGTGAGACCCGACGGGTGAGACCCGATGGCGGCCCCGCACCGGACACCGGACGGGGCCGCACTCCTTCGGGACTCCGTGGGATCCACGTCCCCATGAGGCTCACTCCCCGCGCTCCCCACGTTTCGCCTGCCCAAGGCCGAAATGTGAAAGGGATTACAGCGATGAACCGCCTCGGTCCGGCGTCCGTGGGAACGGATGACCCCGGCACCGGCAGCAGCTCGGGCCGCACCCCATGACAGGTCTAAACCAATTTTCCGGCGACCCTTGTCATCGGACCCCCGGGTCTGATGAGCTGTGGCCTGGGACACAACGGACACCCTGGGAAAGGGAGATGTCGTGAGCAACGAAAGCCTGGCCAACCTGCTGAAGGAAGAGCGCAGGTTCGCACCCCCCGCCGACCTGGCCGCGCATGCCAACGTCACGGCGGAGGCGTATGAGCAGGCCAAGGCTGACAGGCTCGGCTTCTGGGCCGAGCAGGCCCGTCGGCTGACCTGGGCCAAGGAGCCGACGGAGACGCTGGACTGGTCGAACCCGCCGTTCGCGAAGTGGTTCAAGGACGGCGAGCTCAATGTCGCGTACAACTGCGTGGACCGGCATGTCGAGGCCGGACACGGCGACCGTGTCGCCATCCACTTCGAGGGTGAGCCCGGCGACAGCCGCGCTGTCACCTACGCCGAGCTCAAGGACGAGGTCTCCAAGGCCGCCAACGCCCTGCTGGAGCTGGGAGTTCAGAAGGGCGACCGGGTCGCCGTCTATATGCCGATGATCCCGGAGACGGCGATCGCGATGCTGGCCTGCGCCCGTATCGGCGCCGCCCACTCGGTCGTCTTCGGCGGCTTCTCGGCGGACGCGCTCGCGACCCGTATCCAGGACGCGGACGCCAAGGTCGTCATCACCTCCGACGGCGGGTACCGGCGCGGCAAGCCGTCCGCCCTCAAGCCGGCCGTGGACGAGGCGATCGGCAAGGTCGACAACGTCGAGCATGTGCTGGTCGTACGCCGCACCGGCCAGGACGTCGCCTGGGACGACAGCCGTGACGTGTGGTGGCACGAGATCGTCGAGCGGCAGTCCGCCGAGCACACCCCCGAGGCCTTCGGCGCGGAGCACCCGCTGTTCATCCTGTACACGTCCGGTACTACGGGTAAGCCCAAGGGCATCCTGCACACCTCCGGCGGCTACCTCACCCAGACGTCGTACACCCACCACGCCGTCTTCGACCTCAAGCCGGAGACGGACGTGTACTGGTGCACGGCCGACGTCGGCTGGGTCACCGGGCACTCGTACATCGTGTACGGGCCGCTGGCGAACGGCGCGACGCAGGTGATGTACGAGGGCACTCCGGACACGCCGCACCAGGGCCGCTTCTGGGAGATCGTGCAGAAGTACGGGGTGACGATCCTCTACACCGCCCCGACCGCCATCCGGACCTTCATGAAGTGGGGCGACGACATCCCCGCGAAGTTCGACCTCTCCTCCCTGCGCGTCCTCGGGTCGGTCGGTGAGCCGATCAACCCCGAGGCCTGGGTCTGGTACCGCAAGCACATCGGCGCCGACAAGACGCCCGTCGTGGACACCTGGTGGCAGACCGAGACCGGCGCGATGATGATCTCGCCGCTGCCCGGCGTCACCGAGACCAAGCCGGGTTCCGCGCAGACCCCGCTGCCCGGCATCTCCGCGACCGTCGTCGACGACGAGGCCAACGAGGTGCCCGACGGCGGTGGCGGCTACCTGGTCCTCACCGAGCCGTGGCCGTCGATGCTGCGCACCATCTGGGGCGACGACCAGCGGTTCCTCGACACGTACTGGTCGCGGTTCGAGGGCAAGTACTTCGCCGGTGACGGGGCGAAGAAGGACGATGACGGCGACATCTGGCTCCTCGGGCGCGTCGACGACGTCATGCTCGTCTCGGGCCACAACATCTCCACCACCGAGGTCGAGTCCGCCCTGGTCTCCCACCCGTCCGTCGCCGAGGCGGCCGTCGTCGGTGCCGCCGACGAGACGACCGGGCAGGCCATCGTCGCCTTTGTGATCCTGCGCGGCACGGCGAACGCCGAGGACGAGAACCTCATCGCGGACCTGCGCAACCATGTCGGCGCCACCCTCGGCCCGATCGCCAAGCCGAAGCGGATCCTGCCGGTGGCCGAGCTGCCGAAGACCCGCTCCGGCAAGATCATGCGCCGGCTGCTGCGGGACGTCGCCGAGAACCGTCAGCTCGGTGATGTGACGACGCTGACCGACTCGACCGTCATGGACCTCATCCAGGCCAAGCTCCCGGCGGCGCCGAGCGAGGACTGAGCACCGTACACATGCGAAGGGCACCCGGTGACCACGCCGGGTGCCCTTCGCATACATACGGTGGGAGAAGATTGTGGAAGACGGCGGATGCGTTCCCCCGCACCCTTAGGTAAACTAAACAAAGCGATATGACCCATAGGTGTGCCGGGAAGTCTGGTCGGCAATGTGCTCCGTCCTGCCCACCGACCGGAGGTCCTCCCCGTGACCGCGCCCCGCACCCCCGCTCCCGTCCGCAAGGTCTTCGGACGGCTGTCCCTCCCCGAGCGGAACTTCGTCGGGGACGCGCTGCGCACCGAGACCGTCGGCGGTGTCCTGCTGCTCCTCGCCGCGATCACCGCGCTGATCTGGGCGAACGTCCCCGCGCTGCGCGACAGCTACGAGAGTGTCGGCCACTTCCACCTCGGCCCCGAGGCCCTCGGTCTGAATCTGTCCATCGAGCACTGGGCCGCCGACGGCCTGCTCGCGATCTTCTTCTTCGTCGCCGGCATCGAACTCAAGCGTGAGCTGGTGGCCGGCGATCTCAGGGACCCCAAGGCGGCCGTACTGCCGGTCGTCGCCGCGCTGTGCGGGATGGCGGTGCCCGCGCTCGTCTACACGCTGACCAACATCACCGGACACGGTTCCTCGGTGGGCTGGGCGGTCCCGACCGCCACGGACATCGCCTTCGCGCTCGCCGTGCTCGCCGTCATCGGCACCTCCCTGCCCAGCGCCCTGCGCGCGTTCCTGCTCACCCTCGCCGTCGTCGACGACCTCTTCGCCATCCTGATCATCGCGATCTTCTTCACCGCGGACCTCAACTTCGCCGCGCTCGGCGGGGCCGTCGTGGGCCTCGGCGTGTTCTGGCTGCTGCTGAGGAAGGGCGTACGCGGGTGGTACGTGTACGTCCCGCTCGCCCTGGTGATCTGGGGGCTGATGTACAACAGCGGCGTCCACGCCACCATCGCGGGCGTCGCGATGGGCCTGATGATGCGCTGCACCAGGCACGAGGACGAGGAGCACTCCCCCGGCGAGCACATCGAGCACCTCGTGCGCCCGGTGTCCGCTGGGCTCGCCGTCCCTCTGTTCGCGCTGTTCAGCGCCGGTGTGGTGGTCTCCGGCGGCGCGCTCGGCGATGTGGTGCGCCAGCCGGAGACGCTCGGCGTGGTCCTCGGGCTTGTGGTCGGCAAGACGGTCGGCATCTTCGGCGGCACCTGGCTGACGGCACGTTTCACCAGGGCCTCGCTCAGCGACGACCTGGAGTGGGCGGACGTGTTCGCCGTCGCGACCCTCGCCGGCATCGGCTTCACCGTCTCGCTGCTCATCGGCGAGCTCGCCTTCGCGGGCGACGCCACGCTGACCGACGAGGTCAAGGCCGCCGTACTGCTCGGGTCCCTCACCGCGGCGATCCTGGCGACGGTGCTGCTGAAGATACGTAACGCCAAGTACCGCGGGATGGTCGAGGCCGAGGAGCGCGACGACGACGCCGACGGCATTCCGGACATCTACGAACAGGACGAGCCGGAGTACCACCTCCGGATGGCCGCCATCTTCGAACGCAAGGCCGCCGAACACCGCCGTCTCGCCGAGGAGAAGCTCGCCGCACGCCACGCGCTTGCCGAAGTGGCGGGCAGGGCAGGCGAGGAGGAGCACCGTCGGGCATGATCTGACGGGACGGTACAAAAGACGGAACCGTACGCACTTATACGGAAGACGGATCCGTACATGACGAGGGAGACCGCGATGAGCGCACCCGACGGCAGCCCGGTCGGCGCCGAACGCAGCATCGGCCAGCTGTTCGCCTCGGCGACGACCGAGATGTCGGCGCTGGTGCATGACGAGATCGCACTGGCGAAAGCGCAGCTCAAGCAGGACGTCAAGCGCGGCGCGACGAGCGGCGGCGCGTTCATTGCGGCGGTCGCCGTGCTGGTGTTCTCGCTGCCGATGCTGAACTTCGCCCTCGCGTACGGCATTCGGACCTGGAGCGACTGGAACCTCGCGCTCTGCTTCCTGCTGTCCTTCGCGGCGAACGTCCTCATCGCCGTCGTGCTCGCGCTGATCGGCGTCGCCTTCGCGAAGAAGGCCAAGAAGAGCAAGGGCCCGCAGAAGGTCGCCGCCTCGGTGAAGGAGACGGCCGGCGTCCTGCAGAACGCCAAGCCGCACCCGCGTCCGGCCCCGAAGCCGGAGCTGGAGGACCGGGCGCCGGCGGCCATCGAGGCTGTGGCACGCTCGTCGTCATGACGGATCCCGCCACCCCCTCGTCGGTCGTACGGCCGGACGGCCCCTGGACGCACCGGGACGTCGCGGCGAACGGCGCCCGCTTCCATATCGCCGAGGTCGGCGACGGCCCGCTGGTGCTGCTGCTGCACGGCTTCCCGCAGTTCTGGTGGACCTGGCGGCACCAGCTCGTCGCGCTCGCCGACGCGGGGTTCCGGGCGGTGGCGATGGACCTGCGCGGCGTCGGCGGCAGCGACCGCACCCCGCGCGGCTACGACCCGGCCAACCTCGCCCTCGACATCACCGGCGTGGTCCGCTCCCTCGGCGAGCCCGACGCCGCGCTGGTCGGCCATGATCTGGGCGGGTATCTGGCGTGGACGGCGGCCGTGATGCGCCCCAAGCTGGTACGCCGGCTCGCGGTGGCGTCCATGCCGCACCCCCGGCGTTGGCGCTCGGCGATGCTCTCGGACGTCAAGCAGACGAGTGCGAGTTCCTACATCTGGGGGTTTCAGCGGCCCTGGATCCCCGAACGGCAGCTGACGGCCGACGACGGGGCGCTCGTCGGCCGGCTGATCCGGGACTGGTCCGGCCCGCGCCTGCCGGACGACGACGCGGTGGAGACGTACCGTCGCGCGATCCGCATCCCGTCGACGGCGCACTGCTCCATCGAGCCGTACCGCTGGATGGTGCGCTCGCTCGCCCGCCCCGACGGCATCCAGTTCAACCGCCGGATGAAGCGGCCCGTGCGCGTACCGACCCTCCACCTGCACGGCTCACTCGACCCGGTGATGCGCACCCGCAGCGCGGCCGGCTCCGGCGAGTACGTCGAAGCGCCGTACCGCTGGCGCCTGTTCGACGGCCTCGGGCACTTCCCGCACGAGGAGGACCCGGTCGCTTTCTCCACCGAACTCATCAACTGGCTGAAAGACCCCGAACCCGATCGGTGACCGGTTCGATGCGCCCGGTATCCGGAACTGAACACCTGTCCGACGAACAGCCAATTGCCTGGCGCATAGGCCAATTGGGGGCCCTGGGGGCGGTTATCGACCTTGGGGCAGGGGCAGACGTCGGGGTATGGGCTGGACGCACGACTACAGTGACGCAGCACGCAATCGCCGCTCGGCCAATGGGCTGAGCTCCCACCAGCGGGGCAGCGCCCCGCAGATGCCGGGCTCGGACCTCCGGGTGGGCATTCCGCGCATCCTGCGCCGCCGAGCGCGCTGGGTCTCGGTACGCCTGCGCCATCCGCGCGGCTGACCTCGCACTTCCCACCGGGCCTTTACAGGGCACAGCTGTCGCTGTCCACCTGCTGGCTGGCGGTACGCCCCTTGACGATGTCCTCCTGGATCTCGTCCGCGGTGAGCGCGTAGCCGGTGTCGGCGTCGTCCAGGGACTTGGCGAAGACCACGCCGTACACCTTGCCGTCGGGAGTGAGCAGCGGGCCGCCGGAGTTGCCCTGCCGGACGGTCGCGTACAGCGAGTAGACATCACGGCGCACGGTGCCGCGGTGGTAGATGTCAGGCCCGTTGGCCGGCAGCCGCCCGCGCACGCGCGCGGCCCGCACGTCGTACGCGCCGTTCTCCGGGAAGCCCGCGATGATCGCGCCGTCGTCGCTCTCGGCGTCGGTGGCCGTGAACCGCAGTACGGGCGCGTCCAGGTCCGGTACGTCCAGTACGGCGATGTCGCGCTCCCAGTCGTAGAGGACGACCTTGGCGTCGTACCGCCTGCCCTCGCCGCCGATCTGGACGGTGGGTTCGTCGACGCCGCCGACGACATGCGCGTTGGTCATGACGCGGCGGTCGGCGAAGACGAAGCCGGTGCCCTCCAGGACCTTGCCGCAACTCGTCGCCGTGCCCATGACCTTGACGATGGAGCGCTGCGCGCGGGTGGCCACCGGGCTGTTGGCGAGCGCCGGGTCGGGCGGCTGGACCTCGTTGATCGGCTCGTTCGAGAACGGGCTGAAGACCTGCGGGAAGCCGTTCTGCGCGAGTACGGAGGAGAAGTCCGCGAACCAGGTGTCGGCCTGGTCGGGCAGCGCCCGCGCGACGCCGAGCAGCACCTTGGAGCTGCGGACCTCCTTGCCGAGCGTCGGCAGCGTCGTCCCGGCGAGGGCGGAACCGATCAGCCAGGCGACAAGCAGCATCGCCACGACGTTGACGAGGGCGCCGCCGGTCGCGTCCAGGGCGCGAGCCGGGGACCATGTGATGTACCGGCGCAGCTTGTTGCCGAGGTGGGTGGTCAGGGCCTGGCCGACGGAGGCGCAGACGATCACGACGACGACCGCGACGACGGCGGCCGTCGTGTTCACCTCGGCGTTGTCGGTCAGCGCGTCCCAGATGACCGGCAGGAGGTAGACGGCGACGAGGCCGCCGCCGAGGAAGCCGATCACCGACAGGATGCCGACGACGAAGCCCTGGCGATAGCCCACGATCGCGAACCAGACGGCGGCGACCAGCAACAGGATGTCCAGCACGTTCACTGATTCAGGCCTCGCCTCGTCACTCTCCGGTCCCACCCGCCCGGCCGGGGGCACGGCCCACCGCGAAACGGCACCAGGACAGGGAGTCCCCCGGAAATACACAGCACGGCAGACACCCTGTCATGACCGCCAGTCGAGCGGGACCTGCTTACCCCTGTCCCAGGGCAGCTCCCAGCCCGAGAAATGCAGCAGCCGGTCGATGATCCCGGCGGTGAACCCCCACACCAGTGCCGATTCGACCAGAAATGCCGGGCCTCTGTGGCCGCTGGGATGGACAGTGGTGGCGCGGTTGTCCGGATTCGTGAGATCCGCCACGGGGACGGTGAAGACGCGCGCGGTCTCGTTCGGATCGACGACATCCACCGGGCTCGGCTCGCGCCACCAGCCCAGCACGGGTGTGACGACGAAGCCGCTGACCGGGATGTACAGCTTGGGCAGGACACCGAAGAGCTGGACACCGCCAGGATCGAGCCCGGTCTCCTCCTCGGCCTCGCGGAGAGCGGCCCGCAGCGGTCCGTCGGTCTGCGGGTCGCCGTCCTCGGGGTCGAGGGCGCCACCGGGAAAGGACGGCTGTCCGGCATGGGACCGCAGCGAACTCGCCCGCTCCATGAGCAGCAGCTCGGGCCCGCGCTCGCCGTCACCCTCGCCGAACAGGATCAGTACGGCGGACTGGCGTCCCGCGCCGCTCTCCGGCGGCAGGAAGCGGCTCAGCTGCAACGGCTCCACGGTCTCCACGACCCGCACCACCGGGTCCAGCCAGCCCGGCAGCCCTTCCTTGCTGATCACCACCGGCCCGTCCTGCGTATCGCTCGCCCTCGTCATAGCCACCCCCGTCGTCCTGCCGAGTCCAACGCCCGAGGGCCCCTAGATCGTTCCGACCCGGCCATACGACCACCCGACGCCGCCGTAACCCGTCCCGCCACCACCGTCATCCGGCCCCCAGCGGCGGGGCCGGTTTCCCGCCCGCGTCCAGATAGGCCTGCGGCGGCCGGAGGCGCTGCCCCGGGAAGCCGCCCTTCTCGTACTTGAGGAGCTTCTTCGCCTTCTCCGGGTCGGTCTCGCCCTCGCCGTACGCCGGGCAGAGCGGCGCGATGGGGCAGGCGCCGCACGCGGGCTTGCGGGCGTGGCAGATACGGCGCCCGTGCCAGATCACATGGTGCGACAGATCCGTCCAGTCACTCTTCGGGAAGAGGGCGGCGATCTCGGCCTCGATCTTGTCCGGGTCCGTCTGCTCGGTCCACTGCCAGCGCCGCACCAGCCGCTGGAAGTGCGTGTCCACGGTGATCCCGGGCCGCCCGAAGGCGTTCCCGAGCACGACGAACGCCGTCTTGCGACCGACGCCGGGCAACTTGACCAGCTCTTCCAGCCGCCCCGGGACCTCACCGCCGTAGTTCTCCACCAGCGCCTTGGAGAGCCCCATGACCGACTTGGTCTTGGCCCGGAAGAACCCACAGGGACGCAGGATCTCCTCGACCTCCTCCGGGTTGGCCGCGGCCAGGTCCTCCGGGGTGGGGTACTTGGCGAAGAGCGCGGGGGTCGTCTGGTTGACGCGCAGGTCGGTGGTCTGGGCGGACAGGACGGTGGCGACGACGAGCTGGAAGGGGTTGTCGAAGTCCAGCTCGGGGTGGGCGTACGGGTAGACGTCCGCGAGCTCGCGGTTGATGCGGCGGGCACGGCGGACGAGGGCGGTGCGGGATTCGGTCTTGGGGGGCTTGGAGGCGACGGCCTTACTCGCGACCTTCTTCGCAGCAGGGGCCTTCTTCGCAGCCGTTTGCTTCACCACTGTTTTCCCGCCATCAGCCACCGCCCTACCCGGCGCTTTTTTCGCCGCTTTTGCCGTTTTCCTTCCGCCACCGGGGTCCTGTTCGCCCACAGCGGAATCGCGACGTACAACCACCCGCCCAGCCCCCTTGGCCTGTGCTCTCACCGGCGATTTGGACACCCGGCCAGCCTAAAGCCCGGCACTGACATCCGCCCCGGACCCTGAAGATCGGCCCCCAATTGGACCCCTGCCGCTTACCTCGGGACACCTGTGCGGCATCCTTGTGACAGATCACACTGTTTGGACCGTCCGGCAAAATGGGGAGCACGGTCCCCTGGTACGTGGGGGAGCAAGATCCCCTGAGCAGGTCGACAAGGAGAGAACTCGTGGACGACGTTCTGCGGCGCAACCCGCTCTTCGCGGCGCTCGATGACGAGCAGTCCGCAGAGCTGCGCGCCTCCATGAGTGAGGTGACCCTCGCGCGTGGCGACTCCCTGTTCCACGAGGGCGACCCGGGCGACCGGCTGTATGTCGTCACCGAGGGCAAGGTCAAGCTTCACCGCACATCCCCCGACGGCCGCGAGAACATGCTCGCCGTCGTCGGCCCCGGAGAGCTCATCGGTGAGCTGTCCCTCTTCGACCCGGGCCCGCGCACGGCGACCGCCACCGCGCTGACCGAGGTCAAGCTGCTGGGCCTCGGCCACGGCGACCTCCAGCCCTGGCTGAACGCCCGCCCCGAGGTGGCCACCGCCCTGCTGCGCGCCGTCGCCCGCCGACTGCGCCGCACCAACGACGCGATGTCCGACCTGGTCTTCTCGGACGTCCCCGGCCGGGTCGCCCGCGCACTCCTGGACCTCTCCCGCCGCTTCGGCGTGCAGTCCGAGGAGGGCATCCACGTCGTCCACGACCTCACGCAGGAGGAGCTGGCCCAGCTGGTCGGCGCGTCGCGCGAGACGGTCAACAAGGCGCTGGCCGACTTCGCCCAGCGTGGCTGGCTGCGGCTGGAGGCCCGCGCGGTGATCCTGCTGGACGTGGAACGCCTGGCGAAGCGCTCGCGCTAGCCCGTACGCCGTCCCAGGGCCCCGTCTCACGGTGAGGCGGGGCCCTGTCGCGTACGCGGCCGACGTTTTCCTCGCCCCCGCCGCCCCTACCCGTCCCATCCCGGGGCTGCCGCCCCCGAACCCCCGCTGCCGGCCCTGAACGGGCCTTGTCCTCAAACGCCGGACTGGCTGGAGGATGCCGACCGGCGTGTGCCGCCCCACCGGGCGGCGGTCAGAGATGGCGCACCCCCACGCACCCGCACCCGCACCCGCCCACGGCGGCAAGGGGACGTGCCGGGGGGTGTCCGCCCGCAGCGGCGGGCGTCAACGAACGCCAGCCTCCCTGCCGTACGGCAACCGCCCGACCGAGGACGGACACCCCCCGGCACGGCCCCGACCCACGAAACAGGCACGGGCGCTACGCGCACCCCCAACCAGCCAAACAGGCCGCCGCAGGCACCCCCCAAGGCCACCCCTCGAACATCCACGCACCAAGAGATAGCCTCCGCCCATGGCAAACGGGCAGTGGTACCCACCGGAGTGGCCGGACCGCATCCGAGCGCTCGCGGACGGAACCCTCACCCCCGTCACCCCGAAACGGGCGGCCACCGTCATGCTGCTCAAGGACACCGGCACCGCCCCGGCCGTGCACATGCTGCGCCGCCGGAGCTCCATGGCCTTCGCCGGCGGCGCGTACGCCTACCCCGGCGGCGGCGTAGACCCCCGCGACGAGCACCCGATCCGCTGGGCGGGCCCCACGCGTGCGTGGTGGGCGGCGCGGCTCGGTGTGGAGGAGGCCACGGCCCAGGCGATCGTCTGCGCCGCCGTACGGGAGACGTACGAAGAGGCCGGTGTGCTGCTCGCCGGGCCCACCGATGACTCCGTGGTCGGCGACACCACCGGCGACGACTGGGAGACCGACCGCGCCGCCCTCGTCGCCCGCGACCTCTCCTTCGCCGAGTTCCTCGACCGCCGAGGCCTCGCCCTCCGCTCCGACCTCCTCGGCGCCTGGACCCGCTGGATCACCCCGGAGTTCGAGCCCCGCCGCTACGACACCTGGTTCTTCGTCGCCGCCCTCCCCCACGGCCAGCGCACGCGCAACGCCTCCACGGAGGCCGACCGCACGGTGTGGATCCACCCCACGGACGCCGCCGCCGCGTACGACAAGGGGGAGCTGCTGATGATGCCGCCGACCATCGCGACGCTGCGCCAACTGACGCCGTACGACACCGCCGCCGAGGCCCTCGCCGCCGCCCCCGACCGCGACCTCACCCCCGTCCTCGCCAAGGCCCGCCTGGAGGACGGCGAGATCGTGCTCGCCTGGCCCGGCCACGACGAGTTCACCAAGCACATCCCGACCGGCCAAGCCCCCGCACCCCCCACCGCCCCGGAAGGCCCCCACGCATGACGGACGCAGCAGCCCTCCCCGGCCAGCCGCGAGGCGGGGTCCTCACCGGCCCCGCCACCCCCCGAGCCGTCAACGTCCTCGCCCCCAACGCCTCCGCGATGACCCTGGACGGCACCAACACCTGGATCGTCTCCGAGCCCGACTCCGAGCTGGCCGTCGTCATCGACCCCGGCCCCCTCGACGACGGCCACCTCCGCAACGTCGTCGCCATGGCCGAGAAGTCCGGCAAGCGCATCGCCCTCACCCTGCTCACCCACGGCCACCCGGACCACGCCGAGGGCGCCGCCCGCTTCGCCGAACTGACCGGCACACGCGTGCGTGCCCTCGACCCGGCGCTACGGCTCGGCGACGAGGGGCTCGGCGCGGGCGACGTGGTCACCGTCGGCGGCCTGGAGCTGCGTGTCGTACCGACGCCCGGGCACACCGCCGACTCCCTGTCCTTCCACCTCCCGGCCGACCGCGCCGTCCTGACCGGCGACACGATCCTGGGCCGCGGCACGACGGTCGTGGCCCACCCCGACGGCCGTCTCGGCGACTACCTGGACTCGCTGCGGCGGCTGAGGTCCCTCACGGTCGACGACGGCGTGCACACGGTCCTCCCGGGCCACGGGCCCGTCCTGGAGGACGCCCAGGGCGTCGTCGAGTTCTACCTCGCCCACCGCGCCCACCGCCTCGCCCAGGTCGAGACGGCGGTCGAGGACGGCTACCGCACCCCGTCCGAGGTCGTCGCCCATGTGTACGCGGACGTGGACCGCTCCCTGTGGCCCGCGGCCGAGCTGTCGGTGCGGGCGCAGATGGACTACCTGGAGGAACACGGCCTCATCTAGCCCGCGCTCCTCATCCAGGTCCCCCGGGCCGCGGCGCCTTGACGCCGTGCACGCGCGCGTACTCCCCCGCGAGCCACGGCCCGAGATCATCGACGTACGACCGCAGGACACCCGCGTCACCCACCGGCTCGTACCCGAGCACGGCCGCCCGCCGCATCTGCTCGACCCGCGCGGGGTAGTACGTCCCGAAGGCCTCCGCCATCTCCCGTAGATCGCTGGTCCATCCACCCCACCGAGGCATCACCAGGGTGAACCCGGTCCGCACCAGATGCCGCGACATGAACCGCACGAGCGGCCGCCGCGCGGCCTCGCTGTCGTCGGCGCCGGCGATCCGCTCCCGCCACCGGGGCAGCAGCAATCCCAGGTCACCGTTGGTCTCGCGCGCGAGCAGCGTGTCGGGCCGGTAGCGCGGCAGATACTCGGCGAGGTCCTCGCCCAGCAGAGGCGTGCACAGACAGGCGACGAACCATCCGCCGTCGTACCTCTCCAGCTCGCTCAGCAGCCGCGCACGGCTGTCGAGCAACGTCCCCGCCCCGTCGATCTGCGCGAACTCCTCGTCCAGCGCTTCGTCGAGCGCTCGCGCGTCCGCCCGGTCGGCCTCGGTCGGCTCCTCGCGCAGGACGACCAGCAGATCCAGGTCGCTGCGCCCCACGCGCGCGGTGCCGCGCGGAATCGACCCGTAGAGATACGCGCTGTGCATCCGGGCCCCGAACAGGTCCGCCACCCGGTCCCGCGCGGCGGCGACGACGGGCTTGAACGCGCGGGGCACGCGCGCGAGGGAGCCTTCGCGCTCGAAGTACCCCTGAGCGTCGAGCCCACCGCGCGGAACAGTCTCGGCCATAGGGTCACTGTGCCCTGCCGCAAGCCCCGGGAGCGGCTCATTTTCCGGCGCCGCACAGCCATGGCCAGCCTGCCCGGACCTTCCCGAACAGGCTGCCAGCACACGACACCAGGCATACGACCCCGCCGAAGGCCTACGCCTCCGTCAGCTCCACCTGAACCTCGACCTCGACCGGCGCATCCAACGGAAGCACGGCCACACCGACCGCACTGCGCGCGTGCACGCCCTTGTCGCCGAGGACCTCCGCCAGGAGCTCGCTCGCGCCGTTGATGACGCCCGGCTGCCCCGTGAAGTCGGACGCCGACGCCACGAAGCCCACCACCTTCACCACGCGTGCGATCCGGTCCAGGTCACCCGCGACCGACTTCACGGCCGCGAGGGCGTTCAGGGCGCAGATCCGCGCGAGGTCCTTGGCCTCCTCGGCGGTGACCTCGGCTCCCACCTTGCCGGTGACCGGAAGCTTGCCCTCCACCATGGGGAGCTGGCCGGCGGTGTAGACATAGACGCCCGACTGCACCGCCGGTTGGTACGCGGCCAGCGGCGGCACGACCTCCGGGAGCCTCAGGCCCAGCTCGGCGAGCTTCTCCTCGGCCGCGCTCACGCCTTCTCCCGCTTCAGGTAGGCCACGAGCTGCTCGGGGTTGTTCGGCCCGGGCACGACCTGGACGAGCTCCCAGCCGTCCTCGCCCCAGGTGTCCAGAATCTGCTTCGTTGCGTGGACGAGCAGAGGCACGGTTGCGTATTCCCACTTGGTCATGTGGCCGACTTTATCCGTTGGCCACAAGCCGCCACGCGGCCGACCGCACTCAAGTTATCCACAGGCTGCTGCGTGGTCGGCGCACCGACTGGTTAGGCTCGAAGACGTGAGCAGGCTCCAGGTCGTCAGCGGCAAGGGCGGGACCGGAAAGACCACGGTCGCCGCCGCGCTCGCGCTCGCCCTCGCGACCGAGGGGAAGCGGACGCTTCTCGTCGAGGTCGAGGGCAGGCAGGGCATCGCGCAGCTCTTCGAGACAGAGGCGCTGCCCTACGAGGAGCGGAAGATCGCCGTCGCTCCAGGGGGCGGGGAGGTGTATGCCCTCGCCATAGATCCCGAACTGGCCCTTCTGGACTACCTCCAGATGTTCTACAAGATGGGCGGAGCGGGCCGGGCCCTGAAGAAGCTCGGCGCGATCGACTTCGCCACCACCATCGCGCCGGGGCTCAGAGACGTACTTCTCACCGGCAAGGCCTGTGAGGCCGTGCGGCGGAAGGACAAGAGCGGCCGGTTCGTCTACGACTGTGTCGTCATGGACGCACCGCCCACAGGGCGCATCACCCGCTTCCTGAACGTGAACGACGAGGTCGCGGGCCTCGCCAGGATCGGCCCGATACACAATCAGGCACAGGCCGTGATGCGGGTGCTGAAGTCGGCGGAGACGGCCGTCCATCTGGTGACGCTGCTGGAGGAGATGCCGGTCCAGGAGACCTCGGACGGGATCGCCGAGCTGCGGGCGGCGCGGCTGCCGGTCGGGCGGATCATCGTGAACATGGTGCGGCCCGAGGTGTTGGACGCGACCGATCTGGAACTCGTACGGAGCGTCCCGCGCACGGCCGTGGCCAAGGCCCTGTCCTCGGCCGGGCTCGGCGGAGCGCGGCGCGGTGGGAACGCCGAGAAGCTGGTGGACCCGCTGCTGGTCCAGGCCGACGAGTACGCCGAGCGGCATGCGCTGGAGCACGAGCAGCGGGCGGTCCTGGACGAGTTGGGGCTGCCGGTGCACGAACTGCCGCTGCTCGCCGAGGGCATGGACCTGGCAGGCCTGTACGAACTCGCGCGCGAGCTGCGGGAACAGGGACTGTCATGAGTCCGTTCACAGGTAGGGAGCCGTACGCGGTACGTCGGAAGCAGGGGATGTCATGAGTCGTCCGGAACCGGCCCAGGCACAGGACACGGCGCGCCAGCCCCAGCACCTCTCCCCCGCGCGCGTGCTCGACCTCGACCCGCTCCTTGACGATCCGACGACCCGCATCGTGGTGTGCTGCGGCTCGGGCGGCGTGGGGAAGACCACCACCGCGGCGGCGCTGGGGCTGCGGGCGGCCGAGCGCGGGCGCAAGGTCGTCGTGCTGACCATCGACCCGGCCCGTCGGCTCGCCCAGTCGATGGGCATCGACTCGCTGGACAACACCCCGCGCCGGGTGAAGGGCGTCGAGGGTGACGGCGAGCTGCACGCGATGATGCTCGACATGAAGCGCACCTTCGACGAGATCGTCGAGGCGCACGCGGATCCGGAGCGGGCGGCCGCGATCCTGGGCAACCCCTTCTACCAGTCGCTCTCGGCGGGCTTCGCGGGCACGCAGGAGTACATGGCGATGGAGAAGCTGGGCCAGCTGCGGGCCAGGGACGAGTGGGACCTCATCGTCGTGGACACCCCGCCGTCCCGCTCCGCGCTGGACTTCCTGGACGCCCCCAAGCGCCTCGGGTCCTTCCTCGACGGCAAGCTGATCCGTGTCCTGCTGGCCCCGGCGAAGGTCGGCGGGCGCGCGGGGATGAAGTTTCTGAACGTCGGCATGTCGATGATGACGGGCGCGCTCGGCAAGCTCCTCGGCGGACAGCTGCTGAAGGACGTACAGACCTTCGTGGCGGCCATGGACTCGATGTTCGGCGGGTTCCGCACGCGCGCGGACGCCACGTACAAGCTGCTCCAGGCGCCCGGCACGGCGTTCCTGGTGGTGGCGGCGCCTGAGCGGGACGCGCTGCGGGAGGCCGCGTACTTCGTGGAGCGGCTGGCCGCCGAGGACATGCCGCTGGCGGGTCTGGTGCTCAACCGGGTCCACGGCAGCGGCGCCGACCGGCTGTCGGCCGAGCGGGCGCTCGCCGCCGCGGAAAATCTTGAAGAGCCCCGCATTGTGGATCAGGAGGGCGGGAAAGCTGGACTTCGTAACTCCCCCGACCCGTACGACAGTTCAGAACCGGACGTTCCTGAGGCACCGGCACCGGCTCCCGACGCAGGCTCCCCCGCCGCGGTCGAGTCACAGCCCGTCACATCGCGGTCCGTCGACCAGCTCACCGCAAGCCTGCTGAGGCTGCATGCCGAGCGTATGCAGCTGCTCTCCCGCGAGCAGCGCACGCGTGATCGCTTCACCGCGCTGCATCCCGAGGTTGCGGTGGCCGAAGTGGCCGCGCTGCCCGGCGATGTGCATGACCTCACGGGACTGCGGGACATCGGAGACCGGCTCGCGGCGCATCGGCACGAGCTGCCCGAGCCCAAGGCCTGACGATGCTGCCCGGGGCGCCTGACGGCGTGAGCCCCCTCAGCCCACCGCCGCGAAGTTCTCGTACACCTCGTCGTCGTCGAGCGGCAGGATGCCCGCCCCGCGCTCGTACTCCGTGCGTGCCGTCTCCAGCAGCCGGCGCCACGACGTGACCGTCGGCCGCCTGCGCAGCAGCGCGCGGCGCTCCCGCTCCGTCATTCCTCCCCACACGCCGAACTCGACGCGGTTGTCCAGCGCGTCCGCCAGGCACTCCGTGCGCACCGGGCATCCGGTGCACACCGCCTTGGCCCTGTTCTGCGCTGCTCCCTGAACGAACAGTTCATCCGGATCGGTAGTGCGGCAGGCCGCCTGCGCACTCCAGTCGGTTACCCAGCCCATACCGGCGCCGTCCTCTCCCGAATCGAGGCTCCCCCACGGCGGCAGCGGCATATTCACCGCCGCCAGTTGAGGACGTTACGGAAGGTGGGCACAGCGCAACACCCCCTTCGGGCCCAATCTTGAATGGCCCGAACGGACTATGCGTAAGCGGCAGATCACCCGGGGGAGTGAGCTGGCGACATGCGTGACTTTCCCGGCAAACCAGGACAGTTCTGTTGAGTCACAACGGACGCCGGATGACACACAAGGCGGATTCGGACACGCCCCCACCAAAAAAGTGGGCTATCGCCAGAACGATTCGGGGTCGCCGGACGTATTGATACGTGGCCGCACTGCTGTGACAGTTGAGAGCAGCTTAGGCCAAGGCCTGTACGCCTGTCCGGCGAATGGGCCGCTTCCGTGCGCATGGCATGTCTCACGTCGCCGTGCCGGGCTCGCGCGCGGGCGGCTCTCGGTTCGCTCATCTCTACGGTTTAGGCTGCCTCCATGCCAAAGAACCGCTCGGGCGGTGGTCTGTCGCCGACGCAGCAGGCCGCCAAGTTCCTCGGTGTCAGTGTGCTCGCGGGAGCCGTGCTGGCCGGTATCGCGCTGCCCGCCGCAGGTGCGCTGGGCCTCGCGGCCAAGGGATCCGTGGAGAGCTTCGACGAACTCCCGGTCAATCTCAAGACGCCGCCGCTGAGCCAGCGCACCACGATCCTGGACTCCAAGGGCGGCACGATCGCCACGGTCTACTCGCGTGACCGCACGGTGGTCGACCTCAAGGACATCTCGCCGTACATGCAGAAGGCGATCGTCGCGATCGAGGACGCCCGCTTCTACCAGCACGGCGCGATCGACCTGAAGGGCGTCCTGCGCGCCCTCAACCGCAACGCCCAGAGCGGCGGCGTCAGCGAGGGCGCGTCCACGCTGACCCAGCAGTATGTGAAGAACGTCTTCGTGGAGGAGGCCGGCGACGACCCGACGAAGGTCGCGCAGGCCACCCAGCAGACCCTCGGCCGCAAGATCAAGGAGCTGAAGTACGCGATCCAGGTCGAGGAGGAGCTCGGCAAGAAGAAGATCCTCGAGAACTACCTGAACATCACGTTCTTCGGCCAGCAGGCATACGGCGTCGAGGCCGCGGCCCAGCGCTACTTCTCCAAGTCCGCCAAGGACCTCAAGCTCCAGGAAGCGGCGCTGCTCGCCGGCATCGTCCAGTCGCCGAGCCGCTACGACCCGGTCAATGACGAGGCCGAGGCCACCAAGCGGCGCAACATCGTCCTGCAGCGCATGGCGGACATGGGCGACGTCTCCCAGGCGGAGGCGGACAAGGCCAAGGAGAGCCCGCTGGGGCTGAAGGTCAGCAAGCCCAAGAACGGCTGCATCACCGCGGTCAAGGGCGCCAGTTTCTTCTGCAAGTACGTCGAGAAGGTCTTCAAGAGCGACCCGGTCTTCGGCAAGACCCAGGAAGCCCGCGCCAAGATCTGGAACCAGGGCGGCCTGACCATCACCACGACCCTGGACCCGCAGGCCCAGGAGTCGGTCCAGGACTCGCTCAAGGACCACGTCAACCAGGACGACAAGGTCGCCGCGGCGGCCACCCTCGTCGAGCCCGGCACCGGCAAGATCCTCGGCATGGGCCAGTCGAAGCCGTTCGGCTACGGCAAGAACGAGACCGAGTACAACTACTCGGTCGACGCGAAGTACGGCGGCTCCAACTTCGGCTTCCCGACCGGTTCGACGTTCAAGCCGTTCGTCGCGGCGGCCGCGCTGGAGGAGGGCCGCCCGCCGACGCAGGAGTACCCCTCGCCGTACGAGATGGACTACCCGAGCCCGATCCAGACGTGCGACAGCAAGCCGTGGACCAACCTCCGCGGCGAGAAGCTGGAGAACGAGAGCGAGTCGGAGCACGGCCCGTACCGCCTGAAGAAGGCGATGGAGCTGTCGGTCAACACCTACTTCGTGCAGATGGTCGCCGACATCGGCCTGTGCCCGGTGGTCAACGTCACCGACAAGCTCCAGGTCCGCCAGGGCAACGGCGACAAGCTCCCGGAGAGCCCCGCGATCACCCTCGGCGCGGTGGGCCTCTCGCCGCTGACGATGGCGAGCGCGTACGCGGCCTTCGCCTCCCGCGGCATGTACTGCACCCCGATCGCCTTCGAGTCCATCTCGCAGAAGGTCGGCGGCCAGCAGAAGTCCCTTGAGGTGCCGAAGTCGACCTGCTCGCGCGCGATGTCCGAACAGACCGCGGACACCATCAACAACCTCCTGCAGGGCGTGGTCGACTCCGGCACCGGCAAGGAGGCCGGCCTCACCGACCGCCAGAGCGCCGGTAAGACGGGTACGACGGACGAGCGCCGCAACGCCTGGTTCGTCGGCTACACCCCGAACCTCTCCGGCGCCGTCTGGGTCGGCAGCGCCACCCAGCAGGTCAAGATGCAGCGGATCTACATCGGCGGCGAGTACCACGACCTGGTCTACGGCGGCCGCGTCCCGGGCCCGATCTGGCGCGACGCGATGCTCGGCGCCCTCGACGGCAAGCCCGTCGAGGAGTTCAACAAGGTCCACATCCCGGACGACGAGGACCGCGACAAGGGCCGGGGTGACAACGACGATGACGACGACGGCAACAACGGCGACGACAACCTCATCGGCGGCCTGATCGGCGGCGGGGACAACGGCGGTAACAACGGCGGCGCGGACGGTGGCGCGGACGGCGGTACGTTCCCGACTCCGTCGTTCTCGATCCCTGAGGGTTTCTGGCAGGGGCAGTCGAACGGGAATGGGAACGGGGGGCGTGACTGAAGCCGCTGAGGCGCCGGCGCCGTAGGACAACGACGGCCCCCATCTCCTCGTACGAGGGGATGGGGGCCGTCGCCCTGTCGGCTGCTGGGGTGTGATCAGCCCGCGAGGAGCTTCTTCACCACCGCGGCCACCCGGCCGCCCTCGGCAAGACCCGCGACCTTCGGGTTCACGATCTTCATGACGGCGCCCATGGCCCGCGGCCCCTCGGCACCGGCGGCCTTGGCCTCTTCGACGGCCTGGGCGACGATGGCGTGCAACTCGTCATCACTGAGCTGCTTCGGCAGATAGGTGGCGAGCACCACCCCCTCCGCCTTCTCCCGCTCCGCCTGCTCGGCGCGACCACCCTGCGCGAACGCCTCGGCGGCCTCGCGCCGCTTCTTCGCCTCGCGGGTGATCACCTTCTGGACCTCGTCGTCGGAGAGCTCGCGCTTCTCCTTGCCCGCGACCTCCTCCTTGGTGATCGCGGCGAGCGTCAGCCGGAGCGTCGAGGAGCGGAGCTCGTCGCGCTCCTTGATCGCGGCGTTGAGGTCTTCCTGCAGCTTCGACTTGAGCGTGGTCATGGGGCTGATTGTCGCAGGTGTGGGGACGGATACGCCCCTTGATTTCAAGGAGGGCCCGGGAGGAGCCGTCAGGGGCGGTGCTCAGATCTGACACGATGGTCGTATGCGCGCGCGATACGGAGTACCCCTGGGAATCACGGCGGTTGGCGCCGCCGGACTGCTCTACTCGGCGGGTTTCGAGGCCCGTTCCTTCCGCCTGCGACGGGTGACGGTCCCGGCCCTGCCGGCCGGTATGCGCCCGCTGCGCGTCCTCCAGGTCTCCGACATCCACATGGTCGGCGGCCAGCGCAAGAAGCAGCGCTGGCTGCGCTCGCTGGCGGGCCTGCGCCCCGACTTCGTGATCAACACGGGCGACAACCTGTCGGACCCCGAGGGCGTGCCGGAGGTGCTGGACGCGCTGGGCCCGCTGATGGAGTTCCCCGGCGCGTACGTCTTCGGCTCGAACGACTACTACGGCCCGAAACTGCGCAACCCCGCCCTCTACCTCCTGGAGAAGGCCCAGGGCCGCCACGGCCTGAACGGCAACGCGCCCGCCGTGAGCGCGATCCACAACCCCTGGGAGGACCTGCGCGACGGCTTCGACGCCGCGGGCTGGCTCAACCTGACGAACACCCGCGGGACGCTGAAGGTCGAGGGCGTCTCGGTGGAGCTCACCGGCCTGGACGACCCGCACATCAAGAGGGACCGCTACGAGCAGGTGTCCGGCGGCCCGTCGTCCGCGGCCGACTTCTCGATGGGCGTGGTCCACGCGCCGTACCTGCGCGTCCTGGACTCGTACACGGCCGACGCCTACCCCCTGATCCTGGCCGGCCACACCCACGGCGGCCAGCTGCGCATCCCCTTCCACGGCGCCCTGGTCACCAACTGCGACCTGGACACGGACCGGGCGAGGGGCCTGTCCACGCACACGGCGGAGGGCCGTACGTCCTACCTCCACGTCTCGGCGGGCTGCGGCACGAACCGCTACACCCCGTTCCGCTTCGCGTGCCCGCCGGAGGCGACGCTGCTGACGCTGGTGGGACGGGAGTAGGGCCGGGAGGGGCGCCCTCGTCGCCGTAACCCACACAGCCCCCTCATATCGCCCATTTCGCCCACGCTGCTTAGCGTGGGCGCATGACCGCCCCGATACCCAGGGACATCCCGGACCTCCCCGCGATACCGGGCATCCCCGCGCTGCTGCCCTCGCACGTTCCGGCCACGGCGGTGGTACCCCCTCGCCGCCGCCGCGCGGCCGCAGTGTTCCGCCTGCTGGTAGCCGCGTCCGCAGCAGCGGCGATCGCCGTCGAACTGGCCCTCGGCAGCCCCCTGCGCACCCTGAGCCACTTCACCATCCAGAGCAACATCCTGCTGACCCTGGTCCTCCTCGCCTCGGCCCGCCGCGCCTGGACCGCCCGCCGCCCGCTCCCGTCGTCCCTGACCGGCGCGACACTCCTCTACGCCCTGGCCACAGGCCTCGCCTACCACATCCTCCTGGCCGACCCGGTGAGCCCGTACGCCCTCCCCGGCGTCCTCACGGGCCAGGCCACCGCCCCCACGGGCTGGCACGCACTCACCAACCAGATCCTGCATACGGCGACCCCGATCGCCGCCCTCCTGGACTGGCTGCTCCTCACCTCCCCCGGCACCCTGCACCTGCGCCAGGCGGCGACCTGGCTCGCCTACCCCCTCACCTACCTGGCCTTCACCCTCACCCGAGGCGAACTACTCGTCCCCGGCACACCGGCCCGCTACCTCTACCCCTTCCTCGACGTCGCCCGGCACGGCTACAAGAGCGTCCTCGCCAACGCCCTCCTCATCGGCCTCGCCATCTACGCCCTGGCCATAGCCCTGGTGATCCTCGACCACACCCGCCCCAACCCCATCCGCCGCCGCCTCCGCCCCCGCGCGAAAACCGGATTTCGTCTCCAGCCACCGGTGGGCTAAAGTAAACGTCGTCGCCGCGACAAGCAGTGACATCGGGGTGTAGCGCAGCTTGGCAGCGCGCTTCGTTCGGGACGAAGAGGTCGTGGGTTCAAATCCCGCCACCCCGACAGCCGAAACACCAGGTCAGGCCCGGTGCTGAGAGATCAGCACCGGGCCTGAGCTGTTCCTCGGGGCTCCTCTGGAGAAATCCTGGAGAAGATCTTGGAATTGTTTCCAGACCAACGCCCTACCGACGAGGCTTCAGCAACGCATCCAGAGCAGCCACGGGCGAGCCAGGACTCATCGCCCGCCGGGCATCCAACGCCTCTTCCCACATCTCGGTGAGAGCGATCATCAGCGTCTGCCGCATGCCGGCCGTGATGTGGTCATAGCGCGACTGAACGGAGCCGTCCTCATGGCCCAGGCGTTCGTCCATGAGCTTCGGCGGGGTCCCTACTTCCCTCATCAGGGTCTTGTGAGTGTGGCGCAACCCGTGCGGGGTCAGTCCTGGAGCGATCGGCACCCAGCACACTTCAGCCCGCTTGGAGGCGCCTCGCCCGCGTGCCGGGATGCCAGGCCACGGCTCAGCTACTACGGGCACCGGATGCTCTTCCTGATCGCCGCGCCCGGGATACCGCCCTGTGGCGGCCGGTCGAAACAACCATGTGGCGAAGCCAGAGCGCCGCCAATGTGCGGCCGGCTCCCCCGATCCCGCGTTACGGACGTACCCGAGATCGGTGATGGCCTCCAGCACTTTCAGGCGAGTCGACTCCGCCACAGCGCCCGGGCGGTTGAGGACGTTGGAAACAGTGCCGGTCGAGACGCCAGAGCGGCGAGCTACGTCGACCAGCTTCGCCCCCGGGCGACTCCCAGACCTGTTAGCGCTTCCGTGGCCGCGGAAGACGTAGGTCAGTCCGTGGCACTCGCAAGGCTTCGGTCTCGTCCGGGCGATGTGGCCGGCAAGCAGCGAGGCGAGGAAGTCCGGGGTGTCGATGTCGCGATAGGAGTCGTCCTTGGGTGGGCAACGGTGCAGTTCGCCGGTGTCCAGTTCGTAGAGCTGCCACTCAACGCGAATACTCTTCGGCCGGACGAACTCGGTCTCAAGGCCAACGATCTCGCCCCAGCGCATGCCGGAGTAGCCCTTGACGATGCCGCCAACGAATTCGTCGTCGCGGCCGGACAACAAGGCCATCCGTTCGGCGAGCAGCAGGATGCCGAGTGCGGTCGTAACCGCCTTTTCCGGTCCACGGTTGCGTGAGCGACCCGCGCGCTTGCCTCGTCCACGGCGCCTGGTCGCCGGGTTGGAATCGCGCAGCCCCTCGTCAACGGCGTCAGCGAGGATCAGGTGGAGCGTCGCCCGCCAGGTCTTGACGCTGGTTGGCGCGTAAGGGACAGCGCGTTCGCGCTTTTCCCAAGCGGCGATGTCGGTGCTCAAGATGTCCGCAATGGCGAAGCCCTCGAATGCAGGGAGCAAGTGTTCTTCGATGTGCCGCCGGTAGTTCTGCATGGTGGACGCTGCCAAGTCCTGTGCGGCGTACCAGCGGTTCACGTAGGCGCCGAACGTGATCCGCTCAGGAGGCGCCTTCTTCATCCCGGCCAGCAGCTTCGCTTCTTCGGCGTCCGCTGCCTTCTTTGCGGCCGTCTTGGTCCGGAAGCGGACAGCGCCACCATCAGCATCGCGGACCGTGGCGTACTTGCCGGGCGCGAGCTTGTACCGGCCTCGCCAGTAGCTGCCGAGGTTCTCGGCATATCCCAACTTGCTCTCCTTTGTAGATGGGTTGCCGCCCGGCTGGAGGGCCGGGCGGCAACCGGAATCATGCTGCGGTGGGCTTTGGTTGATCCTGTCGCGCCCTGCGCGGGGTCCTTGCCTTCAGCGAGGTGACGGTCACCGCCGTTGTGGCCGCCCGGCGACGCGGTGCTGGTGAGACCGCTCGCGAGATAGGCACGGCAGCGCCGCTGCTTTCGGTAGGACGGCTCTCAAAAATGCGCGTGATCTCTGCGAAGTGCTCGGCCGTGAACCGGTAGCTGCCTCCGGGCTTGGTGAAGGGGATGCGTCCCCTGCGAGCCTGTTCCTTCACCCACCACTCGGAGCAGCCGAGGGCTTGGGCCACATCTGCGGCAGAGTGAAGCTGAGGCAGGGCAGTGGTGTTCTGACTCACTCTCGTGTCTCCTCTGGAGTTCGCTTCGGGGTCTCCTCAGAAGCCGGACCTGTCCAAGGTGCAGATTTCTGCGTCATCGCGTCACGCACGTCATTTGTGCTTCTGACCTGCCGTTATGCGGTGACGCGGGCAGTTCGGGGCGTGTCATAGGGCGGGCTGGTGTTCTGTCATCCGTGACGCGGGTGACGCGGGGTGACGCGGGTTTGGTCGTCTGCGTCACCGCTGTAGCCGCTGGTCAGGAACCGCTTTCGGGTGGCTGGTGACGCGGGTGACGCAGGGCCTCTTCTGTTAGGAAAAAGAGAAGGGGTTGCGTCTGTGGTGGTGCCCAGCGGCTCAGGACGTGAAGAAGGAGCCGCTTCGCGGCGCGACGGTTGGGGGCGGCGGCAAGCCGCCGGAACAGCAAGAGGAGCACCGGTCGGGCGCGGGGTGCTCCTCTTGCTGGTTCGGTGCGGCGCGCCCTGGTGGCGAGGGTCAGAACGCCGCTTCCTGCTCATTCGGTGGCGGAAGCGGGGGTCGGGTCATCTCGATGTAGCGGGCGGAGCTGGTGCGGCCCCAGTCGATGAGGACGCCGCGTGCGGCGAGGGTCGGCTGTAGCCGCTTGAGCCGGTCGGAGAGGACCTTGCCGGTGGTGGGCCAGCCTTTGGGCAGGGGACGGCACTCCTCACCGCTGTACAGGTTGGTGAGGCAGTGCAGCCACTCCGATGACGTCATACGGACTTCCTCACCCCAGTCGAGTCCGGCAGCGTGCTTCAGAACCGTCTGCGCCAGCAGGTCTCCTTCGATGACGTCGTCGTTGAGGTCATCGAGGCTGGCCCGGTATGCGGCCAGCGAGCCGAAGCCGGTAGCCGCGTCGAGCTGCGCGCATAGGTGGGCAAAGTCGGCCATCCGCAGGTCGGTGGGGGTCTCCGCCTCCGCAGCCCGCACCTTCACTGTCAGGTCCAGCAGAGAGCCGAGAACAACCGGCAGGATCTCCGCGTACTCCGTCCACAGCTCTGCCTCGGTCCGCCGCACCCGGGGACGTACGAGACGGAGCGGGAGGAGGCGTTCGGCGAGATCGGGGCGGATGACGCCGACGTCGATGCCGGTCAGCAACATGGGGCGCCGGTAGCGGGAGCGGACGACGTCGCCGTCGGTGAAGAGGGCGCGCTTGATGCTCTCGGCGCCGGTCACGATGCAGCACATGAGGTCGGACAGGTCCGGGGGCAGGTGGGAGAGGTTGTCCAGGGCGGTGACCCATCCGGCGGCGACGGCCGTGATCATGTTCTCCTCGTCTTTCGGCGCCCGGCGCAGATCGCCGCTCATGCCCTCGATGATCCGCACCAGCATCCGGCCGCCGGTGGACTTGCCCGCGCCTTGGGGGCCGGTGAGGAACGGCGCGGGAACGGGCACGGACGGCTCCAGGCAGCCGATCAGCCAGGCGATGGCCAGGCACTCGGTCTCGGCGCTGGCGAAGTTGCACAGGCGGAGCAGGAGGTCGATGCCCTTGCCGTTGGTGTCCTTGGCGGGCAGGGGGAGTTCGCCGGTGAGCTGGGTGCGCCGCCAGCACACCTCGCGCGGGTCGGGGGTGAGGATAGCCCAGCCGGTGGAGTGGATGCGGACGGACTTGCCGTCGTCACGGCCCAGGTCCAGCCAGGTTGCACCGTCGAACCCGGGCGCCACGCGGATGTGGGTGGGCTGTACGTTCTCGGTCAGCGCGAGTGCTTCGATCAAGTCCAACGCCTCCTTGAGTGCCGTGCCGTTGAACACGCCGACCCCGTCCTTGAACAGGCCGACCATGAGTTCCTGCCGGTGGCTCCCCGTCGTGCCCTGGGAGCGGATGGGCCGGGCGACGGGGTGACCGCTCCTCTGCGCGTACACGGTCCCGTCGATGGTCCGGAAATACCGGAAGTGCGCTTGCGCGTAGTCGGTGATGATCTGGCGGGCCGGAGTCTTCTCATCCTCGGACATGACTACAGTCCCAACCTGGTACGGGCGTTGTTCCACGCTTCGGTGCAGTGCCGGGGCGATTCGCCCTTGGCCTGCGCGGCGGTGAACAGCCGCGCGATATGGGCGTCGGTGAGGCAGCCGCACCTGCCGTGGACGGACAGCACGGCGAGGAACGTCCTGTACACGGTGGTGTGCACCGCGCTGGACGCTTCCGTGATCTGCTGTTCTGCCATGGCGATGCCGCGAGCTAGGTAGATGGGCGTGCGGTGTCGGCATTCCCCGCCCCCGGCCAACGCGGGCACGCTCAGACCCTGCGGCACCGGACGGACGACGGCGGGCTCCTTCACGGCCAGCGCACGCACCGTCTCCGGCAAGGCCGTCAGGGTGCCAATGCCGGGACCGACCCAGCGGGCGTAGGCCATCGTGGACTTGATGTCCACGCCGTCACGGACAGCGTTCACGGAGCCCATGGCGCCCTGGTAGATCCGGTGCTCTCCGCGCGTGGTGGCCACGGTCCGGGTGGAGGGCAGGGCCCGCCTCGCCCAGGCGATGGCGTCCGCGTTGTCGAGATCCACGACGGTGAGGCCGGCGCCGCCGGGGTGGTAGGCGACCGCTGCGGCCTTGCGCCACGACCGTGCCCACGTCGGCGAGTTGATGATGTGGGGGTCGGTGGTTGCGGCGGCCCAGCCGTGGCAGGGCGCCGGGCAGGTGCAGGGGCCGGGGGTCTTCATGTTCGGCCGGCCACCGCACGCATTCTGTGCGCATGCCGGGCAGTTCCCGAAGGGCCCTTTGCCCTGGCGCAGGGGCAGCACGGGCAGGCCGCTGGCCGCGAGGCAGAGGGCCGTGTGCAGGGATCCGCTCATGCCGCGGCCTCCTGCGGTTCACTGGAGGTGAAGCAGCCACAGCCGCCTTCATCGAACAGGTCGAGCTGTTCCGGCTGCTCTTCGATGCGGCGGCGGAGCGCGGCCAGCGTGAGCGGCTTCGTTGTGCCACCCCGCCGGTCACGCAGGATCGACACGTTTTTGCCGAGCAGGCGGCGCATCTTCTCCTCCGCGGCCTCGGCTCGGGCGTACCGCTCCGGGAAGACCTCCAGCAGCCGCACCCACTGCGCCTGACCGCCCTTGACGCACATGCCGCCGCAGTTGTTGTGCGCGAAGCCGAGCCGATACAGGCGCGGGTCGATCAGCCCGGCCGCGCGGGCTTCCGCGCGGAGCTGGTCCTTGTCGCGGTATGGAGGCTCGGCCAGGGGGTATTCCGCCCGCCACGGCTCCCAACTGGCCCGGTTGCCGGGGATACGGTCGGGCTCGGACCAGTCCAGACCGATGTGCAGCACCGTGTTGGTGAACGTCAGCTCCGGGTTGGCGGCGAGCCAGTCACGGCACATCTTCAGCTTCAGCTCAAGGGCGCAGTGCGCGAGCTGCGTGTTGCCGAGCCACCGCTTGTCTTCGAAGACCTGCCACGGGTCACGACCGTCGGCGACGCGGGTGATCGGCACGCGAAGCTGAGCGCTGGCCTGCTCGTTGAACGTGTACAGGTCCTCGTCCTCGACCAGGGTGTCGGCGAACAGCAGGATGGTGTTGGCCGCGCCGTGCTGGGCGATGACGTGGCGGGCGGTGGCCCATGAGGTGATGCCGCCGGACCACATCACGACGTGTGTCAGATCGCGGCGCAGCGTGCGGGCTGCTCGCCGGATGTCGGTGGGTTGCGTCATGCTGGGAGGCCTCCACAGGTCTGTAGATGGCAGGTGGACAAGGGCGGCCCCGGTTCTTTGGCGAGATGCGGGGGCCGCCCTTGGCGTAGCTAGAAGGGCGGTTCGTCGCTGTAGCCGACCGGGCCCCACGGGTCACGGCCGCTGCCACGGCGACGCAGCAATCGGGGTCGGCGCGGCAGGGGGAGCAGGAACCACCGGCGGGTCTCGTTCCAGCAGCCGCAGGGTTCCCAGTCGGTACCGGCGTACTCGCCGGTGTCGTAGTCGCCGTAATCGTGCTCGAACCCGCCCTCGCCGTCACAGTCACGGCAGTTGGGGCGGGGCGTGTCGGTCAAGACCAGGGCCCGGCGAGGCCAGTGGGCGACCTAGATGCGCAGTCGGATCACGAGTGTTGATCTCCCTCTGTCAGCCGTAGAACTTGTTTCGTTTGATGACGGCCTTGCGGATGTTGACGGTGGTTCCGCCCTTGTGGCCGCTCGCGCTGAACACCTGCACCGCGATCCATCCGCCGAAGATCACGGCGGCGAGGGTGATGAGCTGAGTGATTAGCGCGGTGAGTGCGGTGATGAACGTGGTCAGCAGGAGTAGTCCGCCGCACACGGCGAGGAACCCGACGCCTCCGAGGGCGACGTTCACGGCCGCGCGGGAGACAGGCGGCTTGGCCGCGACCGGTTCGGGCTTGGCGGGCTCGATGGCGTAGCCGGTGATGACGCGGCCGTCCGGCAGGACGACGCTCGCCACGGCCGGGACGGTGCCCGGCTGGACGGGTACGAGCGGCGCGGGCGGGTGCGTGGTGACGGGTTGGGGGTGGTGGACTTCGACGGCCGTGGGTCGCTCGGGGTGGACCATGAGGGCTCCCTCGGGTGTGCCGCGCGGGCCCGTGCCAGGGTGTGACGCGGGCCCGCGCGGTTGAGTGTCAGGCAGGTGTGAGGGGGGTGTTACGCGTTGGGTGTTAGGGCGCGTAACACCGCGTCTGCCTAGGGGTTTGGGTGTTAGGCGGCGTAACACCGTTAGGGGTGTTACGCGGCTGCGAGGGCGGGGACGATGCGCCACCGGCCGGTGGTGTTCGTCGCCTCCAGGCGGCCCTCCAGGGCGGCGTCCTTGAGCCGCAGGGAGACCCAGGAGCGGGAGAGGTGGTGGCGGTCGCACCAGTCGGTGAAGTCCTTCGGGCCGACAATCATCTGACCGTCGCTCTCGAACTCCTCCAGCGCGCGGGCGAACAACTGCCGCGCCTCTTCCGGGGAGGGCTTGTGGCCGCTCTCCTGCCCGAACAGTGGGACGTCGTCGCCCTCTTCGGGCTCCGGGAGTTCGGCCTCGGGGTCGATGTGTGCGTCCTCCGGGTCCACCATCAGCCCGTCGTGGTCCATGGCGTCCTCCCCGTTCACGAGCGTGAGCTGAGGCGCGGCCGGGTCGTCCGCGCCGGACCGGCCGGTGTAGGCGCGTCCGGCGATGGACGAGACCGCGCCGGCGGTGACGGGATCGGCTGCTGCGCCGTTGCGCTGTGCCCACGCGGCGAGGGCTTCCATGACCTTCACCGCGTGCTGGGTGAAGCGGCGGGTGCGGGCCGGGGAGGGGTAGCGGTCCTCGGGGATACCGGGTGACACGACGTAGCAGTAGCCGGGGCGCCGGTTGCCCCACGCGCCCGGGTGGGCGCCCGCAGCCAGTACCTCGTCCGGCAGGCAGAACCCCTCATCGCGCGGGTCGCAGCCGAGCGCGATCACGGACGGGAGGGAGGCGCGGGTGCTGGTGGACATCTGGTCGTAGGAGGGGCGCTGCAGCGAGACGATCAGGGAGATCCCGGCGGAGCGAGCCTCCTGAGCGATCCCAGTGAACGCGTCGTCTCCCAGCGCGCGCAGGGTGTTGGCGGCTTCCTCGAACCAGGCCACCATGAATGGCATGCCCTCACAGCCGCACGACCGGCCGTCCGACCGGCACGTGTGCTCGGGGTCGTTCTGCTGCTGCGCTGCTGCCGGGGTCCACTGGCGGTAGCCGTGCGCGCCGAGCCAGCGCGTGCGCGCGGGGATGGCGGCGCTGACGGCCTCCACCATGACCTCGGTGTCCGTGCCGCCCTCAACACCCCAGTCCAGGCCGGGGCGCAGCGGCGCGAAGTCCTGGAACGCCTTGGGGTCGGAGAACATCACGATGACGTCCCGGCGGGAGAGGATCTCCGTCAGGAGGTTCAGCGCCGTGTCGCCCTTGCCGGAGCCGGTCCCGCCCGCGATCAGAAGGTGCGTGGAGTTGCGGCCGGCGTCCGGATCACCCGGAAGCCAGATCAGCAGATCGGCTCCGTCGTCGTAGCGGCCGAGGTTGAGCGGGTCGGCGATCGAACCACCCAGGTTCGAGGGGCCCTCCCACTCCACCACCTCGGACAGCATGTCCTCGGGCACGATCACCAGCTCACCGCGCCGCGCGGAGCCCGCGTCCGGGGTGTAGCGCACGGCGGACGTCGGCAGGTCCAGCGCGGACGCGATCCGCGCCAGAGCCTTGGTGACGTCCTCGTTGGTCTGTTCCCCCGCCTCCAGCGCGATGGGCGCGGTGACCCGGTTCGGCTCCACCTTCGCCGCGCCGATCTGCGCCCGCGCCAGCCCGACCTTGGCCAGCAGGCCCTTGTCGCTGTTCTCGCCGGACGCGTCCGAGGTTCGGAGCATCATGCGGACGTTCCACGACAGGGCGATGGTGGCGCCGCCCATCAGGTACAGGTCGGGCAGCGGCCCGGCGAGCGGTCCGGCGAGTGATGCGGCGGTGAACCAGGCGGTACCGGCCGCCACGGTGATGGCGGAGTGCAGGCGCCGCTGTGTGCTCGTGGACCGGCCCGCCCACCAGGTCGCGGCCGTCAGGGCGACGGACGACAGGGTGAGCCCCACGGCCGCCCCCGCCGAGCCCGCCCACATGAGGCTGGCTCCCCCGCCGGCCAGGCCGAGCCCGCCGACGCCGAGCCACGGCGGCAGGTGTGGCTTGGCCCGGTTCAGCAGGTACGCCCGCACCGTGCCTCCGCTGGATTGCGCCTCGTGCACTGCGTCGACCCGAAGGGGGTAGGTCCGGCCGTCCTGGTCGGTCCACTTGTGCCCCATGGTCGTACCTCCTTACTACTGCTGGGCCCAGTCGATGACCGGCTGCTGCGGCTTGCGGGCACGGTGACGGACGCGGTTGATCTCTTCCTCGAACTCCTGCTGGAAGGTCGAGTAGCAGGCAGCGGCCTTCTTCGCCGCGTCCCGCAGGTCGTTGGCGGCGCCCTGCATCTTGCGGGCCACCTTCGCGGCGCGGATGCGGGAGCCGAACGCGCGGCCGTCGGGGTCCGGCACGGCCGCCAGCACGCCCTTGAGGATCTCGGCAGCCATGGCCACCTCGATCGACAGCGTCACACCGGCCGCGCGCAGGGTGTTGCAGTAGTTCCGCACCTGCGCCGGGGAGGTGAACTCCGGGGACGGCAGCAGGGACTGAACGTGCGAGCCGCCCCCGCCCCCGCGGGCGACGTTCTTGTTGTTGTTCACGGTGACGTTGATCGGCGGGACGATCGAGCCGCCCAGCGCGCCAACGAACCCGCCAGCCGCGGCGCCCGCGTTGGCGAACTTGTTCGGCTTGTCGCTGGTTCCTGTGGTTGCGTCGACGCGCGGCCTGCCCGCCTGCTGAGCCTGCCGGTAGCGCCGGTTGGCGGCCCGGTTGGCGGATCCGTTGTCTGCCATCTGGCGATCTCCTTGAGGTCAGTGGGTGCGGCGGACGATGAACCAGGCGGCCTGAGCAGCGATCAGACCGAGCAGCCAGACCAGCTCAAGAGGACCGGTCAGCGGCCCGAACCCGGCGGCCAGCGCCAGCCAGGCCAGCCCGATTGAGGCGAGGGCGGCCAAGCCGATACGCCAGGCCAGGACGGATCCGGTGCCGGGACGGCGGCGCTGCATGACCGCCAGCCACACCAGCGGACCGGCCGCGAGCGGGGCGAGCACCAGCCCGGACCACCACGCCATCGCGTGCAGCAGGCCAGCCACCGCCAGCGCCACCAGGGCGAAGCCGGTCGGGGCGAGCGCGCGGCGGTGGTCCCACAGCATCAGTGCGAGACCGGTGAGCGCCTGGCGGGTCAGGGAGGGGCGTTCGGGCACCACGACCACGAACGGGTCACCACCGCGACGGCCACGCTGGCGGGGGATGCGCACGGTGTGAACGCTTGCGCCGCTCTTCACGGCGCGGGTACGGGTACGGCTGGACACAGCGGGACTCCCGGGTGAGAGAGGGAAAGCGGCGGAGGCGGTGGGTGTGTTCACGCGGTCGGGCGGGGCAGCGCACGGCACTTCTCGGCGTGCTGCTGCGCCCACTGCTTGACCGCGCCCGTCTCGTACGACCACTTGCTGAAGCGGATACCGCAGCCCTGGCAGGTGGCGATGGACTTCTCGGTGCCCTTGGCGACGTCCACCGTCAGCTCCGGGTCGTGCAGCAGCTCGGCGGCGCGGGTGAGGTAGCGGACGATGACGCCCTCGGGCCAGACAGTCGTGGCACGCATGTGGTGTGTCTCCTGGAAGTTGAAGGGTCAGGCGCTGCGCTGTTCTTCGGCGGCCACGCACAGACCGCAGATGCCGTACGAGCGGGGGATGCAGTAGCCGACGTCCATGCGGCAGCGCGGGCAGGTGCGGCGGGCGAGCATCGCCAGCGCGAGCGCACCCCACTTGCGCGACGTCATCGGACGGACCGGCTTGGCCAGGTCCTCGCGGTAGAGGTAGGCGACGCGGGGCGTGTTGCAGCGCCGATTGATCCGCATGAGCTGAGCGGCGACCGGCTGCCCGCCCGGCCGTAAGCCGCGGGCGCGGAGCTGGCGGCGGGTGGCGTAGCCGTCCGGGGCCATGCGCCACGGGTAGGTGGGGATGCCGTAGCGGGCGCCGTTCGGGTCGAAGCACTTGGCGTAGGCGCTCGGCATCAGACCACCGCCTCAACCGGCTCGCCGGCGTCGGCGGCCTGCTGCTCGCGGACCTCCTGCAGCCGGGCGGACACCCAGCCGACGGACCAGCCCGTGTCCTCGGCAAGCTGCCGCACCGAACGCTGCCCCTCACGGAAGGACCGCACGTAAGAGCGGGCTTCGTGCTCCGGCATCTTCGTGAACGGCGTGGCACCGTTCACGGCACCGTTCACCGTCCCGGCCACCGTGTTCACGGCCACCTGCTCGCCACTCGCCCCGGACGCTGCCGAGACGGGTTCGAGAGCCTGGCGCTCACGCCGTGAACGCTCCGCCTGCTCCTGCTGTTCACGCCTCAGAGCGTCCGCGCGCTGCTGGTCCTCACGACGCACACGCTCTTCGTATTCGCGCTGCTCACGCCGCATCTCCGCCTCACGGTCAAGGCGTTCACGCTCCAGCCGCGCTGTGTGCTCGCGCTCAGCGGACCGCTCGGCAGCCTCGCGTTCGGCCCGCGCGCGCTCCAGCCGTTCGGCGTGTTCGCGGGCGGACTGTTCAGCGCGTTCACGCTCCAGCCGCTCGTGTTCACGGCTCTCGCGCTCGCGCCGTTCACGCTCCGTCTGTTCGGCGGCCCGTGAACGCTCGATGCGCTCCACCGCCCGGCCGATCGCCCGCCGGTAGGCCAGCCCGGCTTCGGCGGTGACGATCAACAGCAGCGGCGCCACGGAGTGGACGGCCACGCCGACCAGATCGCCCTTGAGGGCACTGTCACCGATGTTGAGGAGCAACGTCATCAGCCCGGTCATCCACCGCAGCACCGCCGGCCACCGCCCGGAGCTGCCTCCGAGACGGGCCACGGTCGCATCCAGGCGGACCACGATCACCACGGCCGCATCGACCACGAGCGGCAGGATCGGCGCCGTCCACTCCCAGTCATCCGGCGTGACCCGCTCCACCAGCGGCGTGACCGTCAAGACCGAGAACAACACCGCGCCAGCGGTGATGGCCCACGTGCCCGCGGCGAGCGTCTTCTCGGCGGACTGGATCTGCGCCGGGGCCAGAGGCTCACTCACGCCCCGACCCCCGAGGCCGGAGCCGACAGGTTGGTCAGCCCCACCCGCGCGGCCAGCGCCTTGCGGCGCGCCCGGCGGATGCGGCGCTCGTCAATCTCGGTCGGCGTGCGGTCGAGGGTGACGATGTGCGCGTCCAGCAGCTCGATGTCGGCGAGGATGACCGGCATCTCATGCTCGATGGCGTCCAGCTCCGCGTCCGTCGGCTCATTCCAGTCGGCGAACGCGGTAACAGCGGTCTGAACAGTGACGATGTCGCTCATTGGGTCGTGGTTCCTTTCGCAGGGGAACGGCCCGAACAGCGGCTCCCGGGTGGCACCCCGGGAGCCGCGCCGTTGAAGTCGGAACATCCGGCTCCCCTCAGCGCTGCTCGTGCGAGACGAGCAGCGGAGGCAACCGGCCGCAGCAGTTGAGCTGCGGAGGGATGGGGACGAGCAGGTGCGCGGCCTTGCAACCGAGCGGCCGTCACTTCAGGGGAGACGGCTCAGAAGCCCACGTATTCGCGATGTCAAGGAACGACCAGCACGGGGCTCGCGGCGCGCGGCCGAAGCCGCCTTCCTGCCGAGCTGTCCCGAACTGACCGGTCTGGAAGCAGCCCAAAGAAGGCCCCTTCCGTCTCGCTGTCCTAGGACTGCGAGCGACCTGAGATGAAGATGGCACGTAGTCCTAGGACTGTCAACAGTCCTAGGACTGTGCTTCACTGGTTCAGGTCGAGAGGAGTTCTGCGTGGCACCGAAGTGGCGCGAGCTGGCGGACAGGTTCGCGGAGCAGATCAAGGGCAGTCAGTACCCGCCGGGCGCCCAGTTGCCCCAGATCAGAGAGCTAGTCGAGGCAGGGGAAGGCTCAAAGGAGACCGTCCACAAGGCCTACAAGGCCCTGGAGGCTGAAGGCCTCGTGACGTCGACGCGCGGACACGGCACCGTTGTGCGTCCGCGTGCTGCGCTCAAGCGGCTGGGTATCGCCCGGTACGACAAGGCGAAGTGGCGCGACGGTGACGAAGTCGCGTTCATCGCTGACCGCGTCGCATCGGGACGCGCGTACAAGCGCCACGAGCAGACGCAGACCGTGAGCCGTGTCGAGGCAGACAGCCTCGTAGCGGAGGGGCTGGGTGTCCCAGTCGGCTCCGAGGTGTACGCACGCGCCCGACTCGTGAAGGAAGGGGTGCAGCCGACTCACACCCTGACCAGCTACTACAGGCCGGAGCACGTCGAGGGGACACGCATCGTCGACCCCACCCCGGGCCCCGCCGGCCGTGGCGGCGGATACCGGGTCCTCTACGACGCCGGATACGAGATCGACCACATGAGAGAGGCCCTGTTCGCCCGCATCCCGACAGCGGACGAAGTGCAGCTCCTGCAGCTCCCCGCCGGTGAGCCTGTAGTCGAACTGCACCGGACCACGTACACCGCAGATGGCACGGTGGTTGAGTTCGCCGTGGGCGTCCACGCGGCTTCCCGCTTCGCGTGGGAGTACGACTTCAAGGTTCCCGACTCGGCACAGGACAGGAAGGGACAGGAATGATCTCGGCACAGGCATGGGCAGATGCTCGACTCCTGTGGGACTACCACTTCATGCACCACGACCCACGGCCGTGTTCGGTGGCGGTGGGGCTGGGCAGCCATGACCTCGGTGTGGCCGACGTGACAGCGGAGCTGTACCACCAGGGCATGGCTCCGGTCATCGTCTTCACGGGGGCCACCAGCCCCACGACCAAGGCGCGCATGCCGCGCGGTGAGGCTGTCCACTACCGAGAGCGGGCGTTGCAGCTAGGGGTGCCTGATTCCGCCGTGCTTCTGGAGCCGCGTGCCACGAACACCGGCGAGAACATCGAGTTCTCGAAGGCGGTGCTGGCAGAGGCCGACGTCAAGGTCTCGTCCGTCCTGCTCGTGACCAAGCCGTACGAAGAGCGGCGCTCGTACGCCATGATGCGGAAGCTCTGGCCCGAGGTCGAAGTGGTGTGCGCGTCCACGCCGATGGGCTTGGAGGAGTATGCCGACTCCATCGGGGACGCTCGCATGGTGATCGACATGATCGTGGGCGCCCTGCAACGAGTGCTCGTCTTCCCGAGGTTGGGTCTGGCCATCGAGCAGGACGTACCAGACACCGTCGTAGCCGCCTTTGAGCGGCTGTGCGTCGAAGGCTTCACTAGCCGACTCATGCCGACGGATGTTGTTCCCCGCCCCGGGACGTGATGTCAGGGCAGGAATCTGCCCAACCTGAGCTCCGGTCTTCACTTTCTCTGCCTCATCAAGGCCCGCGCACAGCCGCGGGCGCGCGCCGCCTCTGCGGCGCGGCCTGCCTCCTGTCTTCGCCCCGGCTGGCCGCGCTCGGCGGCGCGCTCGGCGGCTGTGGGCATGGAGTGGGAGAGACCCTCTGTGGCTGGGGCGGTCGGCTCAGGTCTGCGTTCGCACCTGAGTCGTAACCGGTACAGGAAGCGCTGATAGAACTGGGAACTCTGACTGCGCCAGCTGGTAAACCGGAATTCCAGAAAGGGACGTTACTGTCACCAGGAGGGTGAAGTCCACCGGCGCTGCGCCACGGGTAAGGACACCACCAGTCCGCGTCAGGTATTCGACGTCCAGCCGTGGAAGCCAGAGGCTCCCAGCTTGGAGGCGATCCTGCCCCTGCATAACCGTTTCCCATTTTCCCCCACGGCGCCTGCTAGCTTCGGAAGCTTTGGGCCCGATTTTCTGGGAGCGCGACACTGGATTCTTGCTGCGAATCCAACCTTCCTCCTCCAGTTCGGCAGCTCTTTCCGGTTCGTCATGAATATTGACCTTCACAGGACGTGAAGAATTATCCGGATCACGGAAGGAGTACATCGCGGCATGCGGCCTGAGTGTAAATTCGAGGCCCGATTCCGTGTACTCGACCGCCTCAGTTGGGTCCGTGGGGGATGCATAGGCGAGAGTCCACCTGACCTTCACCCTTCCCCGATCGAGGCCCTCAGGCACGGGAAGCTGAAATCCCAATATCTGATCACGCTCGACGGACGCCTGATAGATGACGGTGACCTCGTTGCTGTCACACCAGAGAGCCGAAGCATGGTCGCTAATGAGCCTTCCATGTCCGGTACTTAGGTTCGAGTCAGCGTGCGACTCTGCGAAGTGGACCGCGAACGCCTTGAGCGCCGAAGCACTAGCCCGGTCCCCAAGCTCGCCAGATAACACAGCCAGCTCGTGTGCAACGAGGGGTGCCGCGTAACTTGTTCCGCAGTCATACGAGATTCTACCGTCAGCCCTCAAACGAGCAAACGGCATTTGATCGTCGCCCCCGAACGCCATGACCGCCGGCTGTATCAGGGCCCCAGGCCGCCCAGGACCGACAGCACTGTATGCAGCCCGGGTCCATAACGCCTCAGGGTACGGACGATCACAAGCTCCGACGCTGAGCCCATTGACCATATCAGCCGGAACCATTATTCGGTTTTCGCTGGTCTCGCCGTTGTTTCCGACGGCAGTAACGAAGAGAATATCCCTTTCGTAGGCCAGACTATCGAGAACCGCCGTCCACCGATGCGGTTCACCATCGTCGACGGAAACTTCCGGCCCCAGACTGAGATTGACGATCATAGCGTCGTCTTCCGTGACCTGCTTCTGAATCTGATCCAAAAGCCAATAGAGCTCGGTCCCATCCTCAGCTGGTCCGGGAATGCACCGATAGTGAGTAGCCCGGACTGGCGGCTTCGACAGCTGTTGCCCCGGCTGCACGTTGCCATAGAGAACGGCTCCCGTAACAGCACTACCGTGCTCAATGCAGCCGTAATCAGGATTCTCGGTCGTAAGATGCACCTGATTAGCAGAGCCTGCAAAGTATTCGCCGCCATCATCTATTCCGGCGTCAAATATCAACACCTCAGGCGCAGTCGGGTCAGCGGCCGGAGGCGCAGGTCGCGCTACTCGCGGTGCCGATCGAAGCGGTGATGTAGGAACAGGACGAATCCGCGGCATACGCCGGATAGAACGAAGAGGGTTGAAGGCGGCAGCCTGCTCCGCTTGCCCTTCAGGCAAAAATACAGGGACGAAGGTCAACCCGGCGACAACATCGCGGCGCGTAGCCGCTACTTCCCCACCTAGGCTCGCAATATAGTCTTCAAATTTTCGGAAGAGACTGCTAGTCATCGGCTGACGACCCGATCCAGGATTATCCGGATCAGGGTGAAGAACCGCCTCGTAAACGACTCGAGAATGGTCCGAATCAGCAGTGTCAGCCCGCGAATCACGTAAAACCTCCTCGCGGCGAGGTAGGCGTATTTCCGAGAATTGGCGCAGCTCCTCCGCAGCAGCTTTTTCGGCGCGGTTGAGATCGACGCCCTCAAGCATACTAGCCAAGCGAGCCAGGCTTGAATCGTCGCCAGCGACAATCAGGGACTTGGTGGCCACGTCAGGCGTAGTGCCGCTCCGGAGTGTGAAATCTGCAGTAGCCGGACGAGATCCCAGGGGAGTGAGACCTAGCAGTTTAACGAGACGGTCGGGAAAGTAACTGTTAGCGAGGAAGTTCGGCAACAAAGTCGCCTCGAAGACCACATGTTCGGCTCGTAATGCAGAATCAATCCTCACTGCAGAGTCCCGGAGCGAACGGGCCTGTGGACCAAGGATCTCCCTGGTTTCCTCCATCGAGAATGGATAGAACTTGTTTCCCCCTCCTGAAACTCGATCCACCATTTCGGACATCTGCTCGCCTCCGACGAGGATTCGCCCGCCCGACTTCTGACTCATTTATCCCCCCGGGAAATTGCGCCTACTACGCCTTTGTCACTTTTTCCTGCGAAGCCAAGGCTCGACTTACTGTCGGGTGACTTACACCTAGGATGCTAGCGATCTTTCGTTGCGAGTATCCGAGTGACTGATGTGCAAGACGAATAATTTGCGATCGGACTTCTGTGTCCGTTTTCGCCTGCTCACGCAGCGAGACCATGGCATAATTAGCGACTCGCTCGGGAAATCCTCCTAGGCTTCCGTCTTCGACGATCACTTCGCGCGCGAATCCATTCACGAGCTTGACAATGTCGGAATGCGACTTACCCTCGGTCGCGAGCGCCAACAGAGAAATACAGTCTCCGTCAACGGATGCAGCCACCATGACCGGAATTTGACCTACGAGACTTTTCCGTTGCTCACATTCAGGCATCGGCATTTCGATTTTTACGTCGAAGCGCCTGGCAATGGCCGAATCAACCAGATCTAGGTGATTAGTGGCAGCGACCAAGAAGCTGCCAGCTGGCCAACGGTCGAGCTCCAACAACAGTACGTTGACCAACCGCTTAAGTTCGCCAACATCAGTGTTGTCGTCTCGCCGTTTCGCCAAAGCGTCAAATTCATCTAGGAATAGAACGCACTCTGTTTCTGACGCGTAATCAAGTACCGCCCTCAAGTTTCGCCCAGTTCGCCCCAGATAGCTCGACATCACGGAGGCCAAATCCACTGCAAGAAGCGGTTGCTTCATTTGCTCGGCGATGTACGCAGCAGTCATGGACTTACCCACGCCTGGGGGGCCACTCAACAGAACGCTGCGAGACGGCTGCAGTCCCGCTTCTAGGAGTCGCTCCCGCAGTGGCCGCTCAGCAACGATCCCGTCAACCTGCGCTCTGCAAGCATCATCGAGCACGGGCCCTGGACTTGAAGACGTCTCCACCGAGCGCAGCAACGTTTGGTTAGTCTCTGGGTCTCGGGGCAGATCGGCCCCGGCCGGCGGCCTCCACTCGGCGCTGCGAACCGCGCCCCCTCGGAGGGGGGACCGTTCAGGCAGAGCCGTGAGCAGGGCTCTTAACTCTGCCCGGAGGGCGACTGCATGCCCAGAGACTGTGGGCGGCTTTCGCATCCACCGCCTGCATAGCTCCCTCACAGCCTGTTCGTCTGACTTGAGGGCAGCCGACATTAGCTCAAGCAGTGCGCGTTCCGTGTCATCTAGGCCCGACCAGCTGCCATCCTCCGGCTTACTCATGCCGGGCAGGTTACCAACTGGTTTATGCGTCTGACCAGGCCACATGCGTCAACTGGTACATGTGGTTCACTCACAGTGCGTACATGAACCACGGCGACACCGCTGATCAGCGACTCCAGCGCGCCCTCACTTCGAAAGTAGAGTCGGCTTTCACCTTGCCCACGAGAGGAACGCCACCTTCACCACTGAGAGATACCCCGAACTTCACCTCCAACTCGTCCGGAGCAGCGTCAGCGAACCGCTCACGAATCGCCGCTGACACGTCTTCGCAGGTCTGAACTATGGCATCGCCCACTTGGCGAAGGTTGGTCAGCGCCTGCTCTGGGGTCCCGCGTCCCCTGAGAATCTTTGACTGATCAAAGTTGTCGACAGCAAGTGGAGTTACTTCCACCAGGAATACCGACTCACTGCCATTAATTCCGACCGCTTTGTACACGTCCACCCCCATGTGGGCTGATCCATTGCAGCCCGATGATCTCGCATCTGTCCTCTTCGGCGCAGGAGTTGGATCAATCCGTTCTGAAGTTTTGGCCGGTTACCGTTCTTTGGCTTGAATGCGTAGCCTGTGTCAGTACCTCTGCTCTTGGCACCGACAACCGCGAAAGCTGCTGCACCTCACACGGCCCAACCAGAGTCATGGAGGGCTAAAGGAACGCTCACGCCAGGATCAGCAGCGTTGAGTGTCTACCTGCGTGACAACGCAGCCACACAGCGACGGACAAGCACGCACCCCTGTGGACCATCACAGCAGGCGAGAAGCACACATGACCAAGGTTGGACGCCCACTCAAGTTGCTTCGGGACGAAGAGGTCTCGCCCTCAGTACCGAGTCCGTGGGCCATGCGTGGGCCAGCGTCTCGCAAAGGGAGCCGAACCGGCGCTCCCATGCAGGTCAGATAGGGTTTCGCCTCTGATTCCGCAGCGGCCTTGAAAGCCGTTCCCGTTGTGCTGGGCGCCGCCTACCCCTGGACTGTAGGGGCAGGCACCGAAGCAGGCGCCTCACTTGAGCTTCGCCTCATGGAGCCGGCGCGCGGTAACGGCAAGGAGGCGTCGAAGCTTCTCCCTGTTCTCGCCGTAGGTCTTGAGGGCGTGGCAATTCGGGCATAGAGCGATCATGTTCCAGGGGACGTCCGGTCCGCCTTTGGCCAGGTCCTTGACGTGGTCGACCTGCAGGATGGGCAGGCCGGCTGTGGTTCGCTCGGTGGGGTGGCCGGCGCAATCAGGGCTTTCGCACCTGTTCTGGCAGCGCTTGATGACTGCCGCTCTCGCGCTGGGGTCGCGGACGTACTTGTCGGCCAGCGTGGGCTTCTTCATCTGGCCCCGACGCTCGGCGTTCGCTTCTGCCTTCTCCGCCAAGCGCCTGTACGCGTCCTCGTCGCTCTCGCCGGTGGCGTGCGCTGCGGGATCGACGTCGCTGGGGCGGTAGTCGCCCGTTTCGTCGTGCAGCTCGCCCGTATCAATCTCCAGTGCGTCAAGAACCTCAAGGGGCCAGGTTCCACGCTCTGGGGAGGGGACGGGGGCCAGAATCCAGAGGAACTCACGGCGAGGCTGCTTGTCAGCTCCGGTGCCCCAACGCAGCCGGCGTTGCACGATCACGGCCCAGGTTTCGAAGCTCCACTGTCCCTGAAACGGCTTGTGCCAGTAGCGCAGTGGACGGCCAGCGCTCTGATGTTCGACCATGAGCTCGTTGCCATCAGTGAGCTTCTGATCGCCAGAGAGGCCATCGCCGACGTAAGCGATCCAGTTTGTATCGGGGATGCGTCCGTCGGCGTAGGGGCCCTTGTCGTCCGAGAAGACGCTCAGGATGCCGTCGGCGAGACAGCCGATCCCTGCCATCTTCTGTCCCCCGTAGACGCTCCAAATGGCCTCGCGGTCTTTGAAAGTTTCCCCGAGCAGAGGCCGCAGAGCATCCGGCCACCTGCCGGCGAGTAGCTCGTGGAGGCCGAAGTCTTCCAACAGGCCTGTCGGAAGGGGATGGAAGTAGCGGAGGATCAGTCCTGCCGCCGCTGATGCCGCGGTATCAGGGTGCGAGCGGAGCAGGTTGTAATCGTCCTCGCGCAGGCCACCAGAGGGGTTGACCTCGTTCAGAGACTCCAGAGTGGGGCGCCGCCCTCGACTGGTCAGAGCGACTTCCTGTCCCTGCTCAATGGTCCAGAGCTCATCGCGGGTGAGGGCCCAGAACGGGTAACGGGTTCCGTCAACACCGTCTTCAACCTGGCCGTACTTCACCATGAGCGGAGCGACGGCATCACGGGTGGCCGACCATGGCTGCATGCGGGGTGCTCCGGCCACGGCCTGCCCGATTGCCCAGAGGAGAAGAACGGGGCGGTGCAGGGCAGGGCCCGTCGCACGACGGGCCGGCCGGACATCTCCCACCCGCCGGTGGAAGGTCTTGGGGGGCTCTACGACGGTGAAGCCCTCCCTCCTCAACCAAGCCACTGCGTGCTTGAGGCCACCACTGAACCCTGGGGAAGAGGGCTTGAGCGCTACACCGAAGTCGTACTTGTGGGCGACACCAGCTATCGCTTTCGAGTCGTACAGGTTCCCCTCGTGCTCAAGGAGATAGGTGGCCGCGGCGCGGTAGCCGTAGGTGTCCCGGAATGCTTCCGGGCCGAGCCTGTCGTGTTCTGTAATCGCCTGCAGGATGCCTGCACGAGTGATCTCAGACGGTGCCATGGTCGACACCGTAGAGCAGGCCACTGACAACGAGCCCTGGATGCCTCATCGGTACCGTCACAGCCGTCTGAATGCTCCTGAGGATGCCGCCCGCGCCTCGCGCACCGCCCTCGGCGCCCTACCGTGGCCTACACGCCCGAGGCCTGGCGTAGGTCCAGGAAGCAGCGCAGCCGCACACCCGGCTCGCCGGGTTCTCGCGTCGTACGGTCCGCCGGCGCGATCGCCCACCGCCCAGCGAGCAGTTCCTGGACCGCAAAGACGGTCTCGTCATCGGCGGCCGCGATGTCCACTACGGCCAGTCCTGATTCCGTTACATGCGCTTCGTTGATCGGCCTCACGCATCCCATGACGCCCCGGCGGTCGCCGAAGTTCTCCACGGAATACGGGTTCACCCGCCCGAGTGTGATCGCGGTGTCCTCGACTGATGCATGGCGGGAGTGTCCCAGCGGGTGCCTGCAGGCGACGGGAACCGGGTGCTATGTGCGGGTGCTGACGAAGTGCACGGTGGGCCCCCACAGCTCCATCGCCGGTGCCATGCACCACTGGCACAGAGGACGGCCGCCTCGGCCGTGCTTGTGCGTCTTGCGCTGGCCCGTCGCCCTTACGACCGCGGTTCGCGCCACAGCTTGGCGCGCGGCAGACGCATCGAAGCCTACGCAGCCTGTGTCGCCAACTACTGATTCTGTGCCATGCGTGGTGAGCAGCGGAGATCTCATACTCAACGGACGCCTGTGCGGCCTGCACACCGTGGCAAGGTGGCCTCCGTGATGACGCAGGACGAACTGTTGAACGCCCTTGCGGGGCTGCGCCAGGCACGGATCGGAATGGTCCGTGCGCCCCACAAGCCTTTGCTAGTTCTGTGGCTGCTGGGACGATTCGCCGCGATGGGGAGCACCGCGGTCACCTATGACGAAGCCGAAGGTCCAGTCAGCCGCCTGATCAACGACTTCGGTCCGACGATGAGCAATCCGTCGCAGGCTAAGAGGTCCTAACAAAGGCGTTGGACGTGCCGGTGGGTGATCAGGCAGGTCGCGAGGCCGAG
>NZ_BNBM01000022.1 GCF_014655715.1 Streptomyces lanatus
CGTAAGACCCCGGCCATACACAGAAGATGCCCAGCTCAGAGCCTTGTGCAACACCCTTTAGCGCCCGTACAGCGCTGATGCAGCGCATGAGAAGCGCACATCCAAATCACGGAGCGTCGCCCGGCGACTGCGTACGGCGGTGCGGGAGTTGGAGGGCTCGACGAACGTTCGCCGGGCGGCCGGCGTCATAGCGGTGTGCGTCCACGAAGGGAGTGCCGTCATGACCGCCGTATCCGTGACCGCCCGTGCCGTACTGGTCTCAGGCCTGATCTGCGCGACCGCCGCCTGCGGCACCGGGACCGCCGACACCTGGCGGGAGCCCGCCTCGTACACCTACACGCTCCGCTCCAGCGAAGGGGAACGGGCCCTGATCGGTGCCTTCCGGATCACCGTCCGCGATGGCACCGTGACCAAGGCGGTGGGGCTCGACGACAGCGGCCGGCGCGTGGTGAAGGACAACCCCGACGCGGTGCCCACGATCGGGCAACTCCTCGACGAGTGGGAGCAGGCGCGGCGGGACGGTGCGGACACGGCCGAGGTGGAGTACGCGGCGGACGGGCACCCCGAGCGGATCACCCTGGACTGGCTGGAGAACGCGATCGACGACGAAGCCCTGTATGTCGTCAGCGACTTCGCCGGGAAATGATCCTCACGGTCTGCCGGTCATCTGCCGGTCAGGGGCCGCCACCGGTCCTGCCGTGCGGGGGCGAGTCCCCTGCGCCACGCCAGCGCCCCGTCGACCAGGCCCGGCTCGTCCCGGGTGGCCAGGGTCGGGGCCTCGAGCATGTCGGCGGCCTCCTCCAAGTAGGTGACCAGCGTGTCGAGTTCGTCGCCGGGGGGCTCGTTGAAGCGGGACCAGCGGCCCAGGTAGCCGGTCTCGGCGTCCAGGTACCAGCCCGAGGTGGTGTCGATGACACCGCGGGTCGCGACCGGTATCCAGGCCGGTTTCCAGAAGTAGGTCCGCTCGTCCTCGGGGCGTTCCGCGTTGAGGGCGTCCTCGTCGGCCTGGGCGTCCAGTTGCCGCCGGTGGAGGGCGGCCACGGCGTCCAGGGGCAGCAGCGCCTCGTTGCCGGGCAGGCATCCCGCGCCGTCGACCCCGCTGTCGCCCGCGGTCAGGGTCCACAGGACGCGCAGCTCAAGGGGTATCGCGAGGCCGAGGTCGTCTTCGAGGGCGGCGACGGCGGCGGGCCCCGCGCCGGGGCGGAGCGCGGCGTAGGAGTCGGGGGCGTTGCGCCGGAGCCAGCCGGTGAGGCGATGCCAGGCGTCGGCGACCTCCCGCACGGTGAGCGCGTCGGTGGCGGGGTCGGCCGACGCGTCCCGCTCCCGGCCCTCCCCCTCGGACACGGCGGGCTCTTCGGACTCCTCGGGCTGGGCCCGGCTCAGGTACCGGATCTGGATCCGGTCGGGTTCGCGGATGTAGCCGACGGCAAGGTCGGGACAGTCCTCGAACAGATCGCCGTCGATCATGACGGTGAGGATGCCGGGTAACCCCGAGGGCCGCCCCATGTCCGGGTCTTCGGCCAACTGTCCGGCCAGCACCCGCAGGGCGTAGGGGACTCCCTCACCGAACGAGGTGGCGGTGTCGCTCACGAACTGGGGGATCTCGACATTCACGGCCCGTCGCTCCTCGCTGGTCGGTGGGAGAGCGGGCCAACACTAGGACGCCGACACGCATCGGCGGGAGATCCCCTGTCGGACCGGACAGTGGCCCGACGCATTCCCATGGAGGGAAGCGAAATGCCCGGATATCATCTCTTTGTACGGTGATGTCGTTCACGGCACGAGGAGGCGGGGACGGGCATGGCGGATCCCGGACGCACGGGCCCTCGACGGCGTATCGACATCCATCAGCATGTGATCCCGCCCGACCGGGGCCGCGCCATGGCCGGCCGTGCCGCCGCCGTCGGATGGCCCGCGCCCGTGTGGGACGAGCGTGGCGCGATCGCCATGATGGACCGGCGGTCCATCGCCACCGGGGTGCTGTCGTACGCCGCGCCGCTAGCCGGCCCCGACGATCCCGTCGCCGCGCGCGAAGTGGCCCGGATCGTCAACGAGTTCACGGCCGAGCTGGTCAAGAACCGGCCCGACCGCTTCGGTCACTTCGCCGCCCTCCCGCTGCCCGACGTGGACGGCGCCCTCGCCGAGGCGGCGCATGCCCTGGACGAACTGGAGGCGGACGGCGTGATGGTGCTGTCCAACGCGCACGGCCGCTACCCGGGCGACCCGGAGTTCGAGCCGCTGTGGGCCGAACTCGACGCCCGTTCCGCCGTCGTCCTCGTCCATCCGACCGCACCACCGGGCGCCCCGCTGCCCGATGTGCCCCCACCGCTGGCGGACTTCCCGTACGACACGACGCGCGCGGCCCTGCAGCTGACCATGCGGGGCGTGCCGCGCCGGTACCCCCGGATGCGGATGATCCTCCCCCACGCCGGCGGCTTCCTGCCGTACGCCGCCCACCGCTTCGCCCTGGCCGCCCGTCTCCCCACCGACGGGCCCGGCACCACCCCCGAGGACTTCCTCGCCGATCTGCGGCGCTTCTACTTCGACACGGCCATCTCGACGGGCTCGACGACGCTCCCCTCACTCCTGGCCTTCGCCGCGCCGGACCATGTCCTGTACGGCAGTGACTTTCCGATGCTCCCCGAGGAGTGGGGCACGGACTTCGACACCCTGCTGGACGACCACCCGCACCTCGGCCCCGGCCTCCTCGACGCCATCGACCGGGGCAACGCCGAACTCCTCATCCCCCGCCTCGCACGGCCCTGACCCGCTCACAGCTCGCTGGTCAGCCCGTACGAGCCCGACGGCAGCCGGTACGACGCCACGCCGTCCGTGTGCCCGAGGAAGCGGACTCCGTCCAGGCGGGCCAAGGGGGTTCGGCCCTCGCGGACGGAGTCGGCGGAGGTCGCCGGGAGGTGCAGGGTGGCTTCGGTGTTCGCCGGTATCAGTGCGTCGTAGGTGAGCGTTCTGCCGGTGTCGCCGACCTTCCACTCGCTTCTGATCTCGCCGTACGGCGACTCGTGGGTGCCGGCGACATGGGTGATCCGGCCGGTGGGGTCGAGGTGCGGCCGTAGGACGAAGTGCTTGAAGCCGGGGCTGTCGGGGTCGCGGGCGATCCCGGCCATGTAGGCGTACATCCACTCCATGACGGCGCCGTACGCGTAGTGGTTGAAGGAGTTCATGCTGACCGGGCCGAAGCCGGCGTCCTTGGAGTAGGAGTTCCAGCGCTCCCAGACCGTCGTGGCACCGTTGCGCACGGAGAACAGCCAGGACGGCAGCTCGTCCTGGTGGAGCAGTTCGTACGCCAGGTCCGAGCGGCCCTCGTCGCTGAGGACGGGGGCGAGGACGTTGACGCCCAGGAAGCCCACGGACAGCGTGTTCTCGGCGTACTTGACGCGGCTGCTTTCGGGGTGGGCCGCCTTGTAGGCCGCGTCGTTGCCGATGTTGTCCGCCAAGTGGCCGACGAGGGCGCGGCGTTGGGCCTCGGTGTCGTAGAAGCCGAGCTTGAGCACCCACAGCAGGGCGGTCTGGGTGTTGTCCTCGGTCTTCTGGGCGGGGTCGGCGCCGGGCTCGATCGGGGAGGCCTCGCCGAGGCTGGACCTCACAGTGGCCGTGCCGCCCTCGGTACTGAGGTACTTCCTGATGAACGCCTTCTTGATGTCCCCGAAGAGCGCCTCGTACGCCGCCGCCTCCGCCGGGCGGCCGACGGCTCGGGCCATCTGGGCCATGAGGCGGGCGACGTAGCCGTAGTAGACGTCGCTCATCAGCTGGGCGCTGGTCTTCTGCGGGGCGAGCCAGTCGCCGGTGAGGGAGCCCTGGCCTGCGTGGGTGTCGCCGGTCTGCCGCCGGATCCAGTCGAGGTAGCGGGTCATCGCGGGCCAGCTGTCCTCGATGACGGTGGGATCTCCGGTCATCTGCCACAGGGTCCACGGGAGGATGACGCCGCTGTCCGCCCAACCGCTGCCGCCGCCGGGGAAGTTGTAGCGTCCGCCGGGTGCGACCCCGGTGAACTGGGCCTTGTCCATGCCGTACAGGGTCTGGGAGTCGATCGTGGTCTGCTGGAAGTGGCTGAGGAAGGGGCCGGCGTCGGCGTTGTACAGGCCCGTGGTGGAGAAGACCTGGGTGTCGCCGGTCCAGCCGAGGCGTTCGTCGCGCTGCGGGCAGTCGGTGGGCACCCAGAGGTAGTTGCCGCGCTGGCCCCAGCGGATATTGCTGATCAGTTGGTTCGTGTCGGGGTCGTTCGTGGTGAGGGTGCCGGTCTCGTGGATGGCGGAGGTGGCGACCTTGCCGGTCAGGCCGGTGATGGTGACGGTCTCGGTCGCGGTGACGGACGCGTAGCGGAAGCCGTAGAAGGTCAGGGAGTCCTGGTGGGTCTCCCCCCGCCGGTCGCCCTTGAGGATGTAGGTGCTGGTGGCCTCGGCGCTGCGCAGGTTGGCCCGGTAGAGGGAGCCTTCGGGGCCGTCCGCTCCGGCGCTGCTGTCGTTGAGCATCTCGCCGAACCGGAAGGTGACCCGCGCTCCGGCGGGCCCGCGCACGCTGTAGCGGGGCACACCGACCATGTTCTGGCCCAGGTCGAAGACGGCCGTGTCGCCGGGGCCGAGGGTGACCGGGCTGTCGGCCGCCCGGTGCGGGTCGGTCACCGTCCGGTCGGGGTCCACGGTGATACGGCCCCTGCCCGCGCCGGTCGTTCCCGAGTAGACGGTGACCGACCGCGGCCGTCGGTCCCACTTGCCCATCAGGCGGGCGGTCTCGGCCGGGTAGGCGCAGAGCAGGGCATCGGGGTATCTGGTCTCGAAGGGGACCGGCGCCACGTCCGACCAGGCGGAGTCGTCGTAGCCGGACGACGTCCAGCCGGGGAGTTCCCTGCGGGCGTCGTAGGTCTCGCCGTCGTAGATGTCGTCGGCGCGGTGGGGGCCGGTGTCGGTGCCCTTCCACGAGCCGTCCGGGCGGGTGACCACGGACTGGGTCGTCCCGTCGGTGTAGCGGATCAGCAGTCTGGCCTTGAGGGCGAGGGCGTTGCCGTCCTCGGAGTAGTACGTACTGCCCTCGGAGATACGGCCGTTGTACCAGCCGTTGCCGAGGACGGCGGCCAGGGCGACGGCCGGTTCCCGGGCCACGAGGTGCGTGACGTCGTAGGTGAGGTAGTTGACGCGCGCGTCGTAGTTCGTCCAGCCGGGCGGCAGCAGTTCGAGGGTGTGGTCGCCGTCCTGCGGGACGGTCACCCGCCGGCCGCTGACGTAGGCGTCGTACACCCCGAGCGCGGAGACGTACAGCCGCGCCTCGCGGACCCGGCCGCGCAGCGGTGCCTCGGTGCGCAGCAGGGGTGCGCCGGGCGAGCGGGGCGCCTTGTCCTTCATGCCGATCCACTGTGCGCCGGCCCAGCCGGTGACACCGTCGGTGCTCATCAGGCCCGTCTCGAACCAGGCCACGGGGCCGCTGCCGAGCCGGCGGCCCCGGGTGTCCCAGGCGGTGACGGTCCAGTAGTAGCGGGTCGAGGCGGCCAGGGGCTCGCCGCGATGGCGGATGGCCACGGAATCGGCGGACCTGACGCGTCCGCTGTTCCAGACGTCCGCGCGGCCGGTGGTCAGCCGGCCCGGCGAGGTGGCGACGAGGATCTCGTACGCGCCCTGACTCCGCCCGCGTCCGGCGGACCGTATGCGCCAGCCGAAGCGGGGGTGCGGGGCGTCCACGCCGAGCGGGTCGGTGCGGTGTTCCACGGTCAATCCGTACACGGCGCCGTCCTCCACGGGGCGATTCGGTGCGGCCTGCGCGGTCGTCGCGCCGGCCAGTACGGGTACGGCGCTCGCGGTCGCCGCGAGCACGGTGCGGCGGCGAGGTCCCGTCCGCCGTCCGTGCGCCGCGTCTGCGTCTGCATCTGCGTCTGCGTCGGTCATCGAGTCGTCCCTTCTCATGAGCCGGCCTTGTAGTCGGTGTCCATGTCCTTGAGGAGGTCCTGGGGCGTGGACTGGCCGCTGAAGATCTCCTGGAGGCCGCTGAGCATGGTCTGCTGCACCTTGGGGTTGGGCCACAGCTGGTCCATGAACGGCACGGTGCGGTTCGTTTCGATGAACTTGGAGAGTTCGGTGAGCGCGGGGTCGGCCTGATAGCCCGTGTCCGGGAGGGTGGGCAGGCTGCCCTGCTTCTTGTTGAGCACGTTCATGCCCTCGGGCGACATCACGAAGTTCACGAATTTCAGGGCCAGTTCGGGGTTCTTCGCCTTGGCGTTGACGCCGTAGCCCGCGCCCGCCGCGGCCGGGATGAGGGTGGCGGACGGGTCGTCGGTGGCGGGCAGCGCCTTCAGCGTGAAGGTGCCCTGCGGGTTCTTGCCCTTGAGGAGGGCGATGACCCAGTTGCCCTGGATGATGCCGAGGGTCTTGCCGGAGGCGGCGAGTTGCTGGCTGGCCTCGTAGTTGGTGCCCAGGGGGTTCTTCTGGAAGCAGCCCGCCTTCCGCATGGCGAGGTATTTCTCCAGCGCGGTGGTCCAGGGCGAGTCGGTGAAGTCCGCCTGTCCGGCCTGCATCTTCTGGTCGAAGGCGCGGTCGGGGCCGTAGACGGTCGTGGCGACGAGGGAGTACAGGACGAGCTGGGTCACCCAGTTGTCCTGGATTCCCAGGGCGAACGCGGGAGTTCCCTTCGCCTCGGCGTCCCGGCAGAACGCCAGCAGCTTCGTCCAGGTGTCCGGCGGGGTGAGCCCGGCCTTCGCCATGGCCTGCTGGTTGTAGACGGCGCCGATGCCGTTCTGCCCGAAGACGGCGTTGTACGTCCTGCCCTCGTACTGGGCGACGCTCTTCATGGCGTCCGGCAGCCCGGCGGCCCAGGGCTGGTCGGAGAGGTCCCGCAGATAGCCGGGTTTCGCCAGGACGTAGGTGGCGGCGGGGTTGCCGTTGCCCGGCCACACCGACATCACGTCGGGTGCGGTGCCGGAGGAGAGCTGGGTGCGGATCTGCTGCTGGTACTGGTCGGCGCCGCTGGTGGTGTAGCGGACCTTGACGCCGGGGTTGGCCTTCTCGAACGCCTTGACGACGTCCTCGACGGACCCCTGGTCGACCGAGGCCAGCGTCAGGGTCCTGTCGCCGCCGCCACCGCCTTCCGCCTTGGTGCCGCCGCTGCAGGCGGCCAGGAGGACAGCGGCTGTCGCGGCGGCGGTCACGGCCGTGAGTGTGCGTGTGGTCATGAGGTCTCCCTTGCGGAGAAAGAAGGCGGGGCTCATCCCCGCAGCCCTCCGGCGAAGCCGTTGATGATGATGCGCTGAAGGAGGAAGTAGACGAGCAGGACGGGCAGGATGCTGATCACCAGGGCGGCGAAGATGAGGTTCCAGTCGGTGACGTACTGGCCGACGAAGCCCGCGATCGCGACCGGCATGGTCTGCCGGTCGCTGCCGCTGAGGTACAGCAGCGGGGTGAAGAAGTCGTTCCAGACGGCGACCGCGTTCAGCACGAGCGCGGTCACGGTGACGGGCTTGAGCATCGGCAGGACGACGTACCGGAAGCCCTGCAGCGGGGTGCATCCGTCGATGAGCGCCGCGTCCTCGAAGTCCCGGGGCAGGGCGCGCAGGAAGCCGACGTAGAGGAAGACGGTGAACGGGACCTGGAGGCCGGAGTGGAACAGGACCAGGGCCCAGGGGGTGCCGAGCAGACCGAGGTCGCGCATGGTCTGGTACAGCGGGAGCGAGGCGAGCTGGAACGGCAGCACCAGTCCGAGGAGGACGAGGAGATAGGTGCTGCGGGACCAGCGGGCCGTGACGCGGGCCAGCGGATACGCGGCGAGGGCGGAGACGGCGAGCACGATGGCGACGCTGCACGCCGTCACCAGCACACTGTTGGCCAACGCCCCGCCGAGCGCGCCCTGTTGCCAGGCGTGGGTGAAGTTCTCCAGGGTCGGCGAGCCGGTCGGGCGGATGGGGGACGAGGTGTCGGAGGCGGGCCGTGCGGCGAGGTTGGCCAGGACGTACACCGGGAAGCCGACGACCAGCGCGGTGGCGATCATCCCGAGTTCCAGGGCGAGAGTGCGGGGGCGGTAGCGGTTCATGACGCGGCCCTCTCGCTGCGGGACAGCACCGCGTACTGCCCGGTGGAGGCGACCGCGACGATGATCGTGAGGACCACCGCGAGGGCGATGCTGTAGCCGAACTCGCCGAGGGTGAAGGCGTCCTTGTAGATCAGGGTCGACAGGGTGTCGGTGGCGTGGCCGGGGCCGCCGCCGGTCAACGCGTAGACCTGGTCGAAGAGTTTGATCCCGCCGATGATCGACAGCATCAGGTTGATGGTGAAGGCGGGCGCGAGCAGGGGCCGGGTGACCGACCAGAAGCGCCGTACGGGACCGGCCCCGTCGAGCGCCGCCGCCTCGTGGACCTCCTGGGGCACCGACTGGAGTCCCGCCAGGAAGATGACCATCGAGTAGCCCGCGAACTGCCACACGATCACTGCGACGACCGCCCACAGCGCCAGATCCGCGCTGCCGAGCCAGTCCTGCCGCCACGAGTCGAGCCCCACGGCACCGAACAGGCTGTTGACCGCCCCGTCCGGACCGAGCAGGTTGCGCCACAGGTATGCGGTCACGATCGGGGTGACCACGGCCGGGGCGAACAGGAACACCCTCAGCACATTGCGGGACTTGATGGCCGAGTTCACGCCGAGCGCCAGCAGCAGCCCCACGGCGTTCTGCACGAGGGTGATGGAGACGGCGATGACCAGGGTGTGCCAGATCGCCTGCACCGCGTCCGCGTCACGGACCATGTCGGCGAAATTGCCGAGGCCCACGAAGGAGTGGTGCGGATCGAGGCCGTCCCAGTCGGTGAACGCGTAGTACACCCCGCGGGCGCTCGGCACGAGGACGACGAAGGCGAACAGCAGCAGCGCCGGCGCCATGAACCACCAGGGCGGCGTGGTGCGGGCGCGGCGGGCAGGAGAGGCGAGGGTCACGGGCGGACCTGCTTCCTTGAAACGTTTCAACCCATGTTTGAGACGGCCGATGGGTAACGTTTTCCATCGGTGGTGCCAGACCCTAGAGAGCACCCCGCATGACGTCAAGATGCTGCGCAAGCTGCATGATTGCGACGGGACCCGGCTACCGGAATGTCGGCGACCGCTCTTACCTCACGCGCACTCTCTCCGTAGACTTTTGGCCAACGTTGCCCACGACGTCGGAGGAAAGCCGCATGGAGCCGCCCGCATCGCCCCGCCGCGTCACCATCGTCGACGTGGCCCGTCATGCCCAGGTGTCCACGACCGCGGTGTCCAAGGTGCTGCGCAACGCCTATGGGGCGAGCCCCGAGATGCGGGCCAAGGTGCGCCGCGCGATCGAGGAGCTGGGCTACCGGCCCCTCGCGGCCGCGCGGGGGCTGCGGGGCCGGACGTACACGATCGGCGTGATGCTGCCCGACATCCGCAACCCCTTCTTCCCCGAGATCCTCGACGGCGTCACCGGCTGCCTGGCGGACACCGACTACCAGGTCCTGCTGGGCCCCGGCTGCAACGGGGAGAAGGAGGAGGCCCGCGTCACCGAGGCCATGATCGACCGGGGCATGGACGGCCTCGTCCTGGTCGCCCCCGTCTCACCGCGCGCCCGTCTCGAACACGTCGCCTCCGTCGTACCGACCGTCGTGATCGGCCGGCACAGCCACTCCCCCAAGTACGACAGCGTCGCCGACGACGATGTGGCGGGCGCGGCGCTGGTCGTCGGCCACCTCGCCGCGCTGGGCCATCGCCGGATCGCCCACATCGAGCACCACGAGACCGACCCGACGCGCATCGCCGAGATGCCCAACGCCCAGCGCGCGGACGGCTATCGGCAGGCCATGCGGGATCTCGGCCTGCACGAGGGGATCGACGTCGTCTCCACCAGCTACACCCAGCAGGGCGGCTACGAGGGCGCGAAGGAACTGCTCGCCCGCCGCCCCCGGCCCACGGCGATCTTCGCGGGCGCGGACATCGTGGCCATGGGAGTCCTGGAGGCGGTCTCCGAGGCCGGGCTGTCCGTGCCGGGCGACCTCTCGGTGGCGGGCTACGACAACACGACGTTCGCCGCGCTCGGGCAGATCTCCCTGACGAGCGTCGACCAGGCGGGCCGCGAGATCGGCCGCAACGCCGCGCGGCTTCTGCTGGAGCGGATCGAGGACCGTGGCAAGACGTCGGTGCAGGTCAAGTTGTCCCCGACGTTGGTGGCGCGGCGTACCACGGCTCGGCCGGCGGGGTAGGCGCGCAGGTCTGGGCCTGTCCGGCGGATTCCGCTGGAACGCCGGACAGGCCCCTGGTGCCCTTGGTCGCCCGGAGGGCTCAGCGCTTGAGCGTGAAGGTGAAGTCGTCGGAGAGCCTGCCGTTCAGCCGGACGGCCGCGACGACCTTCTGCTCCACGATGAGACGCTCCACCTCGGCCCGTGAGAGACCGCACCCTTCGGCGATCAGCCGGACCGGCCGGACCGGGATCCGCGCCGCGAAGCGGACCGATACGTCGATCACCTCGCGGTCCGGGTGAACCGTGCCGCCGGTGTCGAGGCGCCAGGCGCCCGTCCAGTCCAGGGCGATGCGATTACGGCGCCGCAGGACCGGATCCTGGAGCAACTCGCCCGCCAGGCCGGGGTCGTTGTCATGCATCCGGTCCAGCAGCTCAGGTCGCACGGAACGGACGTTCATCCGCTCCAGGACCGTGAGCTTCGCGGTCACCCCGCACGAGGCGCAGAGCACGAGGAGCCAGGCGTCGAGGAGCTTGTGGTTGGCGTTGACGCGGAATTTGCCGCTTGTCCGGAAGACGTCGGACGCGCACGCGTGACAGCGGCGCCGGACGAGCGGAAGGCAGGTGGGAACGACCACCCAGTTTTCGAGCACGGGAGTACACCGGTTTCAGTGAGAAGTCCGCAGCAAAAAGCAGCGCGGCGCACATGCGGCGAGCATGCGGCGACGCGCGACAGATCAGCGCTCGGGAGGTCTCACAGGGTGTACAAGGGCACGTCCTCGACCAGACGACTTGGGACGGCAGCACGGTAAGGGCGCGCGGCGGCGCCGCTCCACTGATTTTCGACCGGTTCCCGAACGCCGTACCGCCAGGCCCTAGGCCGAAGTGCCGAGTCCGGTTCGGACCGCGGTCGGGTCCCGGACGTGGGCCGCGTCGCTAGCGTGGGCGATCAGCGCACGTCACAGGTGTGCCGCACCCGAGGAGAGCGATGCCCAGCAGCGGATACACGTACCTCTGCGAGTTCGGCGTACTGGAGGAGGGCGTCCCCCGGCGGTTCGAGGTGGAGGGGGTCCCCGTCAGCCTCGTACTGACCGAGAAGCAGGTGTTCGCGATCCATGACACCTGCTCGCACAGTGCCGTCTCGCTCTCCGAGGGCGAGGTCGACGGCTGCACGGTCGAGTGCTGGCTGCACGGCTCCCGCTTCGACCTGCGCACCGGCGAGGCCCTCGACCCGCCGGCGAGCCGCCCCGTGCCGGTGTACGCGGTGCAGATCGAGGACGGGGGCGTGTACGCGCGCGTGGTGCCGCGGAGTGAGCGGTGACGCGGACGCCGGGCGATGCCGGTGCGGAACGGGCCGACGCGGCCCGCAACCGGGCCCGGCTGCTGGAGGCGGCCGCCCGGCTGGTGGCCGAACGGGGAGCGGAGCACGTGACCATGCACGAGGTCGCGCGGGCTGCCGGGGTGGGAAAAGGCACGCTCTTCCGCCGGTTCGGCGACCGCACCGGGCTGCTGCTCGCCCTGCTGGCCGACGCCGAGGCCGAGTTCCACGAGACGTACACCCTCGGTCCCCCGCCGCTCGGGCCGGGAGCGCCGGCCGGTGACCGGCTCACAGCGTTCGGCTGCGCCCTGATCGAGCGCCTCGCCGACGACACGGACCTGGGCGCCGCCCTGGCCCGCCAGGTCCCCCTCGAACGGCTCCACGGCTCCCAGGTCGCCCGCGCCTTCCACCACCACATCGCCTCCCTGCTGCGCGAAGCGGGCGTCGAGGGCGACACCGACATGCTGGCCCACACCATGCTCGCCACGGCCAACTCCGAGACCGTGGACTACCTGCGCAACGAACACCGGATCAGCACCGCACGGCTGCGGACGACGTGGGCGGAGCTGGTGCGGCGGGTGGTGGCGAGGGCCGGGGAGCCGGTCGGACATCGCTGAAGCTCACCGGCCATCTCGGACCCGGCGTGCGGAACTTCGCGGGTCGGGTCCGGTCGACGTCGGGAAAGGCGTGACGGAGATCGATGACGTGCCCCTCGACGAGCCGGCTCCCTCCGGCGCGCGGTCCGGCGTTGATCGGGGCGGTGATGGCTCTGAGTGTGCTCGTCGGGCTGCGGCGGTCAGGACGCGCGATGGGCGGCCCGGAAGGCTTGACCTTGGCATCCGGGGGCTCTTTCTGCTGGGCGGTCAGGCGTCGGTCGTGCGGGCGAACCTTGACCGGGCCGACTGGCGCGAGGCCGGCTCGGTGACGGGCTCCTTCGTGACGACCGGGCTGGTGGCGGGGGCGGTCGTCTGGTTCGCGGCCCGCCGGACCCGTCAGAACCCGGCGGCGCGGGGCGGGGCGGTGGACGGCCCGCGCATGGACATCCCCGAGGGGCGGCGACTGGTGTGGTTCTCCCGTACGTCCAATCCGTGGCTGCACCTGATCGCCGCCGTCACCGGGCTCGTGGCACTCGCCGCCGGCGCGGCCGCCGTAGGAGGGCTGGCGGATCCGCTCCAAGCGCTGGCCCTGATCGCACCGTTGACGCTCGGCTCGCTGCTGGTCCTCGGCTGTGCCTCGGTGCAGGCGCAGGTCAGCCATTCGGCCTGCCCGCCCGACGCTGGGCTGTCGAGGACATCGAATCGGCTCGCGTCGACCAGCGCACCCCGGTGCAGGTGGGCAGCTGGGGCTACCGGCTGAGCGGGCTGGGCACGACGGTGATGCTGCGCCGCGGCGAATGCCTCGCCATCCGCGCCGGGGGCAGGGACTTCGCCGTCAGCGTGGACGACGCCGAACGGGGCGCCGCGATCCTGAACTCCTTTCATCGGCCGTCCCCGGTGACCATGTTGATCAGCCCGTGCGCCGTGTTGTCCTCGGAGTCGAGCGGGATGATCTCACCGCCGTCGAGCGTGGCGGCCTCGGCGCTGCGCGGGAACATGGCCTGCTCGTACTCGGTGAGCGCGGCCTCGATGTCGCCCGGGTGGGCGGCGAGTGCCTTGCCGAGTTCGGCGCCGTCGAGCATGGCCAGGTTGGCCCCTTCGCCGTTCGGGACAGCGAGGTGGGCGGCGTCGCCGACCAGTGTCACCCCGGGCACCCTGTCCCACCGGTGCCCGGTCGGCAGGGTGAAGTGGGGGCGCAGGACCGGCGTGGAGTCGCCGTCCGTGATCAGCGCGGTGAGTTCGGGTGCCCAGCCGTCGAACTCCGCCGCGATGCGTGCACCGGCCGCGGTCGCGTCGGTGAAGTCGATGACGGCGAACCAGTCCTGAGGCTTCGCCAGCAGCACAAAGATGTGCAGGGTGTCGCCGCTCTCCCGGTGCGCGAAGATCTCCCTGCCGGGTGCGGGCGCGATCATCGACCCGCCGCCGACCGTCTTCGCGGCGACCGGGTGCCGGGTGTCGGCGTCGTACAGATACACATCGACGGACGACGTTCCCGCGTACTCGGGCACGGTCGAGGTGAGCAGCGGCCGTACCCGTGACCACGCGCCGTCCGCGCCGACCAGCAGACCGGTGTCGACGGCGCCGCCGCCCGCGAACGTCACCTCGTGGCGGCCCTCGCCGAGGGCACGGGTGCGGGTGACCTTGTGTCCCCAACGGACGGTGCCGGCCGGCAGCGAGTCGAGCAGGATCCGCCGCAGCTCACCGCGCTGCACCTCGGGGCGTCCGCCCGTGCCGTCGTCGGCCTGGTCGAGCAGGACGCTCCCGTCCCGGTCGATGACCCGCAGCGCCTGACGGCCCTCCAGGACGATGGCGTGGAACTCGTCCATCAGGCCGGCCGCCTGAAGGGCGAGCTGCCCGTTGTAGTCGTGGATGTCGAGCATCCCTCCCTGCGTACGCGCCGACGGGGATTCCTCCGCCTCGTAGACGGTGACCGGGATGCCGTGGACGTGCAGGACTCGGGCCAGCGTCAGTCCGCCGAGTCCGGCGCCGATGATCGTGACGGGTGTGTGCATGGTGGCTCCTTCGGGATCGGGCCGCCCGCGGCGGCCGTCTTCGAAGCAAGGTGCCGGGCCCTGCCGACAAGGCGCCGACACCGGACCGACAGCCACCGACACCGGGCCGACAGGCCCCGATACCGCGGTACACGACGAGGGCGGGGCACCCTGCGATGCCCCGCCCCCCAGGCGGTCAGATAGCCGCTCCCACCGGCTCGGCAGCGGGCGGTGCCGCCAGTCGGCCGCTGCGGTGCAGGCCGTACAAGGCCCCAGCGCATACGGCACCGATCACAGCCAGCGTGATCCACGGCAGCGCGGGCATCCCGGCCGACCGTGCCGCGTCGAGGGCGGCGCCGGTGCCGAGGTTGCCGACGGTGATGCCGATGCCGCAGATGGTGTTGTACAGCCCGTAGTGCGTGGCGACGAGCCGGTCGCCGGAGAGCCGGACGATGGTGTCCATCTCGAACGGGTAGGCGATCATCGTGCCAATGGCGAGCAGCAGCGCGGCGAGCGTCGGCGGCACCGCCGCGAGCAGCCACAGCCCGAACCCGGACTCCGGTACGGGTACGGCCGTGGCCAGGAGCAGCGGCACGAAGGCCAGCCCCATCGCCGCGAGCCCCCGCACAAGAGCCTGCCCGGGCTCGTACCGCGCCTTGCACCACGCCGTCACCCGCGTCTGGCCGAGGATCGTGCTCAGCCCGGACACGGCGAACAGCGCCGCGACCGCCGCCGTCCCGAACTCCCCGTCACCGCCGAGCCGCCGCACCTCCAGCGGCAGCGCCAGATAGACCTGGAACGACAGGACGTACGACCCGATCATGGCGAGGGAGAACAGCAGGAACGGCCGGTTGGCGAGGATGCCGCGCCACTGGGCGAGCACACCCTCGGTCGCCCGGCGCCCGGTGTCCTCGGCCCGCCGGGCGGGCAGGGCACGGATCTGTACGACGCTCAGCAGGGCGAAGATCCCCGCCGACACCAGGCAGGTGATACGGAAGTCAACCCCGGTCAGCACCATGCCCACCAGCGGGCCCAGCAGGATGCCGGCCTGGTAGAACACGTTGAACAGGGCGAACGCCTCGACCCTGCGCTCCCCCGCGTCGGCCGCGAGGTAGGCCCGTACGGCCGGGTTGAACAGAGCGCCGGCCAGCCCGGTGGCCGCGGAGGCGGCGAGCAGCGCGGGCAGCGAGTCCACCAGGCCGAGGGTGGCGAAGCCGAATGTGCGCAGCACACAGCCGGCCACGATCATCGGCTTGTAGCCGAGCCGGTCGGCGAGTGTGCCGCCGAACAGGAACATGCCCTGCTGGCTGAAGTTCCGTACGCCGAGGACGAGTCCCACGATCCAGCCGGCCAGGCCGAGGGTGCCGGAGAGATGGGCGGCCAGATAGGGCATCAGCATGTAGAAGCCGAGGTTGATCGTGAACTGGTTCACCATCAGCAGCTGGACGCTGCGTTCGTACGACCCGACCTGGGTGAGCAGCCCCTTCACCGGTCCTCCTCCAGGGTGAGGGGGTCGATCACCGTGGTGCAGCGGGTCCAGCAGGTGACCTCCTTCTCGTCCAGGCGGCCGATCAGCTCGGGTTCGGGCGCCGGCGGGGAGTCGAGGACGCCGTGGGCGGCGCAGTAGTCGTCGTCGTAGACGGTGCCCAGGTAGCGCTGCGGGCCGTCGGGGAAGACCGCGACGATCCGTGCGTCGGCGGACATGGTCCGGGCCAGCCAGCCCGCCACCAGCGCGACCGCGCCGACGCTCCAGCCGCCGGTGGCGTAATGGGAAGCGGCCAGTTGACGGCAGGTCCACACCGCCTCGGCCGGGGCCACCCAGTGCACCTCGGAGAAGTTCTCGTAGGCCACGTTGCGGGGGTAGATGCTGGAGCCGAGGCCACGCATCAGGCGGGGCCTGGCGGGCTGGCCGAAGATCGTGGAACCGGTCGTGTCCACGCCGACGACGGTCAGCTCCGGGTACAGCTGGCGCAGAACCCCCGACACCCCGGCCGAGTGGCCTCCGGTGCCGACGCTGCACACCAGCACGTCGATATGGCCCATCTCGGCGGCGAGTTCGAGGGCCAGCGGGGTGTAGGCGGCGACGTTGTCCGGGTTGTTGTACTGGTCCGGGCACCAGGAGTCGGGGTGCTGCTCCAGGAGCCGCTGTACGCGCTCGCGGCGGGCCTGCTGCCAGCCGCCCGTGGGATGCGGCTCGGCGACGACGTTGACCTGGGCGCCGTACGCGGTCAGCAGCCGGGTCATGGACGGCTCCAGGCCCGGATCGGTGACCAGGGTGACGGGGTGGCCGTACACCATCCCGGCCAGCGCCAGGCCGAGGCCGAGGGTGCCGCTGGTGGACTCGATGATCCGTCCGCCGGGCCGCAGGTCGCCGCGGGCGCGGGCCCGCTCCACCATGTACAGACCCGGACGGTCCTTGATCCCGCCGGGGTTGAACCCTTCGAGCTTCGCCCAGAAGCCGCGTCCGGCCGGGGCGAGCGGCTCCGAGACCCGCAGCAGCGGGGTGTTGCCCACCAGCCCGGACAGGGCGGCCTGGCCGCCCGAGGGGATCGCGGCCTTGGTCAATGACTGCATGTCTGTGTGTTCACTCTCGCTCGATGAATGCGATGAAGGCGATGCACGCGACGAAGGCGATACATGCGCGGTGCGCGATGCGGGTTCATCTCGCGCCCACGGCGACGGGGCGACGGACCGCGGAGTCCGTGTGCACGCCATGGATGCGCGGCAGCCGACGAGGGCGTTCGGCTGCGAGCGAGTGGTCTAGATCCGCCAGCGGGACGTACGGACGAGCGCCACACGGCCGGTGCGTGCGCTACGGCGTCCGCGGGGCGACGGCCGCACGAGAGGCCTTCCCACCAGCACGGACAGGGCGATGAGCACGACCAGGGCCATCGCGCCGAGGGGAAGGTCCTCGGCCGAGGGAGCGGCGCTGCGGACGATCGCGTCCGCGGCGCAGTCCTCGGACTCGTAGGGGCCGTGGGGGCCATGGGGGCCGTGCGGGTCACCGCCCGCGGTCACCGCCACCGATGCGGCGGCGGGCAGGGGCACCGACGCGTGCGTCTGCTCGGTCGCGCCATGGATGACGGCGCACAGCATGAGCGCCATGACCAGCGTGGCACGGATCGCCGGGACGAATCGGCGCCAGGATGCGGGCGTACGGGAGTGAGTCGGCACAGGTCCTCCGCGCTGCTGGCTCGCCTCCGCGGTGGGGCACGGAGTGAGACGCATGGGTGGGGGCAGGACGGCATCGACGAGACGTGACGACCCATCATGAGCATGGGGTACGGGCCTCGTCGCGCGGTACCGGCCGAACCGGTGACAACCGGCGGGCCGTCCGGAGGGCTCCGTGCCTCCTAGACCTGCCGCACCACGGAGGCTGATCTCAGCGCCGCCGGTGACGCCTCGTCGACGGGCCGGCTCATGGCGGGCGTACGCGGAAGCAACGCGTCATCGGCGCCGGTCGATGCCCGCACCCGCGCCGCGGAGCAGGGCGCCGCCAGGGCCGACCCCTGCTGCGGCTGCCCGGACAGGCACTGCTCGCCAGGATGCGCCGGCGTATGGCCGCCGCGGTGGTCGTCGGCTCCGGCGGCCGTATACGAGGACACCGGCGCCGCCGAGGCCGTCGCGCTGATGGACAGGTGTCCGTCGGCGCTCTCCGCATGCCCGCCGTGCGTCATGAGGACCCCGAACAGCAGGACGGCCAGGGCGAGTACGCGTGGCAGGGAACCCGCGTCCGCGCGGGTCCCGCCGATGCGCCAGGGCGACCAAGCCGTAACCATGCCGTGATCGTAACGGCTCACCGACGGTGCTCGACGGGACGTCCCGCGACATCGGTCGAACTCGTCAGGTGAATGGCTTGTTTGCTACGGCGAGTGCGCGTTCTCACCGATGGTGAGGTGAGGTCAGGTAGTGCTGCCGGAGGAGTTCCCTTCCGTAGTCGTTGCCGTTGGGGGTGCGGATGACGGAGTGGACGTGCTTCTGGGTGGGGCCGTCGCCCTGGGTGGCTCCGTAGGCGCCGGCCAGCGGGCCCGGGCCCTGGCAGTCGACCTCGACCCAGACGACGGGGCTGTGGACACGGACGTAGAAGGCGGAGTCGTCGGCGATGCCGCCCGCCCAGGTGACATAGGTGTCGGAGAGGTGCTCGGCGACCTCCGCCATCCGTACCTTCGCGGCGTCCGCCTTGGCGCGGCCCACGAACGCCTCGACGATGCCGAGGAGCTTCTTCCTCTGGGCGGCGTTCAGCTTGTCGCCGCGCAGGCCCTCGTACGCCTGGACCGTGTTGTCGGCGAACGCGCCCGCCTTCATCGACTCGTTCGACTTGGTCGAGGAGGCGATCGCGACGGACTGCTGCGCCGTGGTGAGGGAGTTGATGAAGGCCAGTGAGGCGACGACCTCCTCGTGGCAGACGGTGACGGTCTCGCCGTCGATCTCCATCGAGGTCGGTTCCGAACCCCAGAAGCAGGGGCTCATGACCACCTGGCTGCCGAGGACGAAGTAGTTGACGACGAGGTGGTGGCCGTCGAACTGGAAGCCCCACGGCTCGGTCGCGGACGGGGTGCCCATCAGGGTCCAGTAGTAGGCGTCCTCGTTGAAGGAGTTCGTGTTGCCGATCGCCTCGCCGGCCGCCTGGTTGATCCTGCGGATCTTCTCCGTGGTCTCCAGGCCGTCCGCGCTGAGCGCCGCCTTCAACAGGGCGGTGCCGAGGGCCTTCTGGTCGTCGCTCAGATCGGCGAGGGAGACGCCCTGACGGTCGTAGGAGTCGATGTTGGACCACAGCCGCCACTCGGTGGAGTGGACGGTGAACTGCGTGGACGTCTTCTGGGTGTCGGTGAGCCCGGCCAGGAAGGCGTTCGCCGCGGAGATGACCGGGGCGGTGGCGACCTTGGTGGAGTGGATCGTGAACAGGTCGTCGATCCGCTTCCCGTCGGTGGTCAGGCCGAAGAAGTCCTCGGTGATGGTCTGGTTCCCGGGGCCTCCGCCGCCGGGAGCACCGCTGGGAGCGCCGCTCGGGGCCGGGCTCGCCGAGGCGTCGGTGGTGGCGTCTTCGGCCATCGCGGCCCAGGCACCGGCACCGCCCATCGTCGCCACGGCAGTGGCACCGGAGGCGAAGAAGACCTTGCGCATGAAGTTGCGACGGCTCGCGTGGGCGGTCATCGTCACGGGCTCCTCTCATCGTGGGCACGTCCACCGTTGGGCGGCCACGGGTGCCAACCCTGGGGCCCCCAGCTGAGGCTGAGCTGAACCGCATCGCGTACGGCGGCGGCAGCGGCGCCGATATCGCCGTACGGCACACCGCTGACCTGCGTGTCTGTGAATGTGCCGTGGATTCAGCGGGCGTCGGCGGCGTGCGGCAGCGCGACCGTGAACTGCGTGTGCCCGGGCTCGCTCTCGACGTCGAGGCGGCCGCCGTGCGCCTGGGTGATGGCCGCGGCGATGGACAGGCCGAGGCCCGAGCCGCCGCCCTTGCCGGGGGTCCGGGTGCGGGAGGTGTCGGCGCGGGTGAAGCGTTCGAAGACGGTGGGCAGGAGCGCGGGCGGGATGCCGGGGCCGTCGTCGTGCACGCGGATGACGCGGCACGCGCGCGTGGCCTCCACGGTCACCGTGATCCGGGTGCCGGGCGGGGTGTGCGCGCGGGCGTTGGCCAGCAGGTTGGCCACGACCTGGGTGAGCCGGGCCGGGTCGCCGGTCACCGTGGCCGGTTCGTCGAGGCGCAGCGCGAGCTGCCAGTCGTGGTCGACGCCGGTCGCCCGCGCGTCCCACACCGCCTCCGCGACCAGGGTGGCGAGGTCGACGTCCTCCGCCGCGAGCGGCCGTCCCTCGTCGAGCCGGGCCAGCAGCAGAAGGTCCTCGACGAGCCCGGTCATCCGGGCCGACTGCGCGGAGACCCGACGCCAGGCCTGACCCGCGTCGATCGGCGCCGTGCCCCGGTCCATCAGCTCGGCGTAACCGGCGATGGAGGCGAGCGGGGTGCGCAGTTCGTGGCTCGCGTCGGCGAGGAAGCGGCGCATGCGTTCCTCGGTGCGCCGGCGCACGGCGAGCGAGGACTCCACGCGGTCGATCAAGTGGTTGAGCGCGGCGCCCACTTGGCCGGCCTCGGTGGTGGGGTCGGTGTCCCCGGCGGGGACCCGGGTGAGGCCGGTGACCGCACCGCGGTCCAGCGGTGCCCGTGCCACCTCGACGGCGGTGGCGGCCACCCGGCCGAGCGGCCGCAGCTGGCGCCGTATGACCACCGCGCAGGCGCATCCCGCGACGACGAGTCCGGCTCCGGCGATGGCCGTCTGCGTCACGATCAGCCGGTGGATCGTGTCCTGTACGGCGGCCATGGGGAGCCCGGCCAGCACGGCGGCGCCGTCGCCGCTGACGGCGGCCACCCGGTAGGTGCCGAGGCCCGGGATGGTGCGGGTGTGGAGCGTGCCGTCGGCGTCGACCCCGGACAGGGCGGCGCGCTGGGTCGCGGTAAGAGTGGTGCGGTCTCCGTCCTCGTCCACCACCTCGGCGGCCGTGACCTCGCCGTCCGCGAGGCGTGCGGCGACGGTGCCGGCGGGCTGCCCCCGCTCGCTGAGGAAGCTGAGGTCCGTGGCACCGCCGGCCCGGTAGTGGGCGCCGCCCTCGCCGCGCTGCGCGGCGTCGCGGACGCGCTGGTCCAAGCTGTCCAGCAGATGGGCGCGCTGGACCAGGACCGTGGTGAGCGCCATCGCCGCGCAGACGAGGGCCAGCGCGACCGTGGTGAACAGCACCAGCCTGGCCCGCAGTGAGCGGCCCCTGGCCCGAAGGGGCGTCATGTGCCGCCGTCCGCCGCCCTGATGACGTATCCGGCGCCGCGCACCGTGTGGATCATCGGCGCCCGACCCTTGTCGATCTTTCCGCGCAGGCTGTACACATACACCTCGACGAGATTGCCCTCGCTCTCGAACGTGCTGTTCCAGACCTCCCCGACGATCTGCGCCTTGCTCAGCACCTGCCTGGGATGGCGCATCAGATAGCCGAGCAGGTCGAACTCCTTCGCGGTGAGCGCGATCGGCGTCCCGGCGCGCTGCACCTGCCGGGTCGTCTCGGACAGCGTCAGATCGCCGAGCACCCGTACGTCGTGGTCGGCCGCCTCGCGTTCGGCGCCGGCGCGACGCAGCAGGCCGCGCAGCCGCAGCATGACCTCTTCCATGGCGAAGGGTTTGGTCACATAGTCGTCGGCGCCGGCCGACAGCCCGTCGAGGCGGTGTTCCAGGGCGTCACGGGCGGTGAGCATGAGCACGGGCAGCCGCGCGTTCTCGTACCGCAGCCGCCGCAGCACCTGCACACCGTCCAGATCGGGCAGCATCCCGTCCAGCACGACGGCATGCGGCGCGCACCCCCGGGCGAGCGTCAGGGCACTGCGTCCGTCCTCCGCGACGAAGGGCTGCCACCCCGCATCCGCGACAGCCCACGACAGCAGCTCGGTCAACTCGGGTTCATCATCGACGATCAGCACACGCACCGCACTCCGGCGACTGGCCGGGGCTCCACTGACGACAGGCATACGCGTGAGCCTGCCCCGGCTCCCTGAGAGACCGCTGTGGGTGTTCTGTGGTCCGATCATGGATGGCACATGCGCGGCCCCCGCCAATTGTTGTGACCTACGCCACGCTCACCCATTGGTTACGTTGAGGTTCCTGGTTACCGACGGTGAGCATGGAGAGGCACGGGGGACGAACCCCACGCGGCAGAGTGCCGTGGCGCCCCGTCGGACCGAAAGGAACGAGTGACCATGACCAGCAAGAACATCGACATCGCCCGCGATTACTTCCAGGCCGTCCAGACCGGTGACCTGGCCAAGGTCGGAGAACTCCTCGACGAGCAGGTCGTCTGGCACCAGCCGGGCACCAACCGGTTCTCCGGCGAACACCAGGGCCGCGACGCCGTCTTCGCCCTGCTCGGCGGGATGATGGAGACCAGCCAGGGCAGCTTCGCCATCGACCAGGTCCACGCCCTGATGGGCAACGGCGACACCGTCGCCGCCACCATCCACTTCACAGGCAGCCACACCACCGGCTCCATGAGCATGGACGGCGTCGACCTCCTGCGCCTCAAGGACGGCAAGATCGCCGAGGTGTGGCTGTTCTCCGGCGACCAGCGAGCCGAGGACGCCTTCTGGGCTTGATCGGCCGGCGCCCGGTCGACCCGCCCGACCCGAAGGAGGACGCGCACATGCCGCAGCTGCCGGCTTTCGATGTCATGACGGCGACCTGCCCGTCCCGGACCTCGCTCGCTCGTATCGCCAACAAGTGGACGGCCATGGTGGTCATCGCCCTCAGCGCCGGCCAGATGCGCTTCCGCGACCTGCGCTCCGCGGTCGACGGGATCAGCGCGAAGGTCCTCACCGAGACACTCCGCGATCTGGAACGCGACGGAATCGTCACGCGCCATGTGTACGCCGAGGTCCCTCCCCGGGTCGAGTACGAGCTGACCGCACTGGGACACACCCTGCACGCACCTCTTCAGGCACTGGGCCGCTGGGCCGAGGACCACATCACCGAGGTACTGGCGGCACGGGAGGCCTACGACGCCCGTCAGTGATCCGTGTCCACGAACTTGTCTGACAGCTGTGTGAAGCATGCCGAACATGGCTCGCGCTCCAACGATGCTCCTCAAACGGTGAAGGGCCGCTGCTGCAGGAACTCGTTATTGGCACTGCCGGTCACGAAGAGGCCGGGGCTCTGGTTGGGCGGCATTCTGCGGAGAATTTCACGCTGGAAGGACTTGTGCCCGCCGGTGAACTTCCCTTCGCTCCACACTTCGCGGAGTGTGCCGGTGAACAGCCCGTTCTCCCAGCCGTCGGCGGCCAGCTGATTGTCCGCGCAGGCAGAGATGAGCAGGACACTGGCCGCCAGTTCGAGGGTGTCCTTCGGATTCAGGTTCCGCTGGATCGTGTCGTAGAGCGTCTTGTCCCGCGCATACGCCTCGTGCTGGGTGTCCGGCGGCATGACCCGGGAAGTGACTTCGATGCGATCCGGGTCGCGGGTCTGGTACTGCTCCTCCATCGCGTCCGGGGTGAGGATCTGTCGCACCGCTCTGACGGCCGTCTCACTGTGACAGCAGTCGAAGTAGGCGGAAATTCGTACCCCTTCGGCGAACGCCTCGAATTCCTTGTACAGCTCGTCATCTATGAACTCGCGGTCGTACAGGACCAAGGTCTCGTCGAGACGGTCCGGCTCGTCCTCGGGCCCGTTCCGGTCGGGCACCTGGCCGCCATGACCCGAGTAAGTGAGGAGAAGGATGTCGCCGGGTACCAGGACCCCGGCCGCCCTTCGGAGTTCCTCGGTCACCTTGTCGACCGTCGCGTCCGCCGTGAGCAGCACCTTGCGGTTGTCGAACCCGGCGTTCCTGGCGATCTGTTCCATGTCGCGAGCGTCGTTCTCGCACGCGTTGAGCTTGCCGTCCCAGCCGCCGTATCGAGCGGGGTCGACACGATTCAGTCCGATGTGGAGCGATATGCCGTTGGCCATGGGGTGGCCCCCTTCTCTACGGACGGCGAAGCGTCCGGAGCGGATCCCCCGAGCCCGAGATAGTCACCCGTTAATGCCAACTATATCCAAGTTTGCCCCAAGTTGCGCCTTTTTAGTTTTCCTCGCAGACTCTCGGCACCCACCGGCCATCACCCTGCACCAGCGGGAACCGACCCGGTACCGACGCGCACCGTTACCCCGTTCGGCCTAGCCTGGTGAGAGGGGGTGACTTTCATCGGACGGGAGGAAGGGAGATCCGTCATGACCAAAGTCGCCACTGGCACCTTCAAGACGTACCGGGCGGTGGCCGACTCCCAACGCGCCAGGGAAATCGCCAACACCACTTCGCCGTTCACCATTGAAGTCCGCTTCGTCGGCGGACTGACGGAAAATCAGCAGGACGCCTTCGCGGCAGCGGCCGATCGCTGGGCCAAGGTCATCATCGGGGACCTCGACACCGCGGTAGTCGGCGGCGACGTCATCGACGACCTGCTGATCGAGGCGGAAGGCGTCACGATCGACGGCCCCGGCGGCATCCTCGGCATGGCCGGCCCCACCGACTTCCGTGACGGCAACGCCCAGTTCGGTCCGCTGCTTCCCGCGAAAGGTCTGATGAGGTTCGATTCCACCGATCTCGCGGAGATGGAGGCGAACGGCACGCTCGTCGATGTCATCACCCATGAAATGGGGCACGTACTGGGCATCGGGACCCTGTGGAAGCCCCTCGGCCTCCTCAGCGGAGCCGGCGGCCAGGACCCCACCTTCACCGGCCCCCGCGCCCAGGCCGAGTTCGCCACGCTCGTCTCGGAGGCCCAGCCGGTACCGGTACCCGTCGCCAACTTCGGCGGACCGGGCACCAGGGACAGCCACTGGCGGGAAGCGGTGTTCGTCAACGAGCTCATGTCGCCGTTCATCTCGGGCAGCAACAACCCCCTGAGCCGGATGACCGCCGCGAGCCTCGGCGACCTCGGCTACCAGGTCGACCTCGACGGCGCCGAGCCGTACACGCTCCCCGACCTCCTCCAAATCGCCCGCTCGGGTGGACTCTTGCCCCACACCGCACCCCTCGGCGACGGCATCATGCTCCCCGCAGTGCCCACGCAGCTACCCGCCACCACGCCCTGACGGGCGACCCGCGGATCAGGAGCCCTTGGCCGCCGGTTCGAGGATGGCCACGCACTCCACATGATGAGTCATCGGAAACAGATCGAACGCCCGCAGAGTCCGCACCCGATACCCCCCGTCCCGGAAGTACCCCAAGTCCCGCGCCAGCGCCGCCGGATCGCAGGCCACGTATGCGATCCTCCGCGCGCCCAGCGAAGCAAGGTGTTCGACCGTCTTGCGGCCCGCCCCCGCCCGAGGCGGGTCCAGGACGATCAGGTCCACCTCGGTGATTCCGGTACGCGGCAGTACCGCCTCGACCTTGCCTTGCTCAATACGCACACGCTCGAAGTCGGCCAGGTTGTGCCGGGCGTCCTCCACCGCGCGCTTGCCGGACTCGATGCCGAGGACCGCGCCCTTGTCGCCGAGGCGGTCGGCGAGGGCGCCGGCGAAGAGGCCCACGCCGCAGTACAGGTCCAGCGCCATCTCGCCCTTGCGCGGGAGCAGACCCTGCATGACCGCCGTCACCAGGGTGTCCGCGGACTTCGGGTGGACCTGCCAGAAGCCGCCGCTGCCGACGCGGTAGGTGCGGCCGTCCGCGCGTTCGCGGACGAAGGGGCGGCCGTGGACGCGGTGCACCCCGCCGTCCTTCTCGCCCACGCGCATCACCGACACCGGGCGGTCCAGTTCGACGATCGGGAGCCTCGCGCCGGGGCGCGGCGTGAGGATCACCTGGCGGTCCTGCGAACCCGTCGCCGCGATCGCCTCCACCGACGCCATGCCGGTCCAGTCCCGCTTCTCGATGCCCAGCTCGCTGACACCCTCCGCGGCGATCATGCAGTGGTCGACCGGCTCGACCTCGTGCGAACGGTGCCGGCGCAGACCCGCGCGGCCCTCGGCGTCGACGGCGTACTGCACGCGCGTGCGCCACTGCGGGACCTGTCCCGCGGGCAGCTTGTCGCCCTCGGCCGGCATCACCGTGCCGTCCCAGCCGACGTCCTCCGGCGTCAGTCCCGCGAGCCGCTGCAGCTGCTCGGCGACGACCTCGCCCTTCAGCCGGCGCTGGGCTCCCGGCTTGGCGTGCTGCCAGTCGCAGCCGCCGCAGCGGCCGGGGCCTGAGAAGGGGCAGGGGGCCTCGACACGGTCCTTGGACGCGTCCAGCACGGTCACCGCGTCCGCGCGCAGGAAGCGGTCGCCCTCCTCGCCCTCGGTCACCCGGGCCACGACCCGCTCACCGGGCAGCGTGTGCCGGACGAACAGCACCTGGCCGGCGTCGGTGCGGGCGATGCAGTGCCCACCGTGGGCGACGGGGCCGATCTCGACCTCGTACTCCTCCCCCACCAGCGACTTCTTCTCTTCTGCCTGCATGGTGGGGTGACTCCAGATCGAGAGGGGGGCGCGGCCCCGACCAGAGGTCTCCTGAGGGCCTGACAACAGCCCACCAGTCTACGTGCTCCCCGCCCCCGTCACTCCCGGGTCACTTCCGGGCTTCCGTCTCCTTCGCCCGCTCCTGCGCCGGCCCCCGCCGCACCGCACCCGGCGCGTTCCACTCCCCGCGCTTGCGGGCACGGACCTTCGCCGCCTCGGACGACTGGAGCTGGTAGGGCACCGAAGTGACCATGATGCCCGGCGTGAAGAGGAGCCGGCCCTTCAGGCGCAGCGCGCTCTGGTTGTGCAGCAAGTGCTCGTACCAGTGACCGACCACGTACTCGGGGATGATCACGGACACCGCATCGCGCGGGGACTCCTTCCGCACCCCCTTCACGTACTCGATGATCGGCCGCGTGATCTCGCGGTACGGCGAGTCGAGGACCTTCAGCGGTACGTCGATCCCGCGTCGCTCCCACTCCTCGCGCAGCGCCTTGGTCTCCACCGGGTCGACGTTGACGCTGAGCGCCTCCAGGGTGTCCGAGCGCAGCAGCTTGGCGTAGGCCAGGGCGCGCAGCGCGGGGCGGTGGATCTTGGAGACAAGGACGACCGAGTGCACCCGGGACGGCCGTACGCTGTCGTCGCTGGGGCCCTCGGGGGCGGCGAGTTCCTGGGAGACGTGGTCGTAGTGGCGGCGGATCGCCGTCATCGTGACGTAGAAGATCACCATGCCGAGCAGGGCGACCCAGGCGCCGTGCGTGAACTTGGTGACCAGGACGACGACCAGGACGAGCCCGGTGAAGAAGGCGCCGAAGGTGTTGATCGCGCGGGAGCGGACCATGTGGCGGCGCTGGGCCTGGTCCTTCTCCGTGGCCAGCAGGCGGTTCCAGTGCCGGACCATGCCGATCTGGCTGAGCGTGAAGGACACGAACACGCCGACGATGTAGAGCTGGATCAGGCGCGTGGAGTCGGCACCGTAGATCCACACCAGCAGCGCGGCCGCGCCGGCGAGGAGCACGATGCCGTTGGAGAAGGCGAGCCGGTCGCCGCGGGTGTGCAGCTGGCGCGGGAGGTAGCGGTCCTGGGCGAGGATCGAGCCGAGCACCGGGAAGCCGTTGTAGGCGGTGTTCGCGGCCAGGAACAGCACCAGGGCGGTGGCCGCGGCGAGCACGATGAAGAAGAAGCTGCCTTTGCCGAAGACCGCTTCGGCCACCTGGGTGATGACGGGGTTCTGGACGTAGCCGGAGCCGACCGCGACACCGTCCTTGACCAGGTCGACGGCCGGGTTCTCGGCCATCCGGACCTTGGTCGCCATGGCGAGCCCGATGATGCCGCAGAACATGGTGACGGCCAGCAGGCCCATCGCCGCGAGCGTGGTCGCGGCGTTCTTCGACTTGGGCTTACGGAAGGCCGGGACGCCGTTGGAAATGGCCTCGACGCCGGTGAGCGCGGCACAGCCGGAGGAGAAGGCGCGCAGGAGGAGGAAGACCATGGCGAAGCCCGCCAGGCCCTCGTGCTCCGGTTTGATCTCGTACGACGCCGTGGGCGCCCGCATGGTGTCGTCCAGGACGAAGCCGCGGAACGCGCCCCAGGCGATCATGATGAAGACGCCCGCGACGAAGACGTACGTCGGGATCGCGAAGAGGCTGCCGGACTCGCGGACGCCGCGCAGGTTCATCACCGTCAGCAGCAGGATCACCGCGGCCGCGCACTCGACCTTGTGCTCGACGACGAACGGGATCGCGGAGCCTAGGTTCTCGATGCCGGAGGAGATGGAGACTGCGACGGTCAGGACGTAGTCGACCAGGAGCGCGCTGGCCACCGTCAGGCCCGCCTTGGGGCCGAGGTTGGTGGTCGCCACCTCGTAGTCGCCGCCGCCGCTGGGGTAGGCGTGCACGTTCTGCCGGTAGGAGGCGACCACGGTGAACATCAGCACGACGACCGCGACCGCGATCCAGGGGCTGAAGTGATAGGCCGACACGCCCGCGATGGAGAGGACCAGCAGCACTTCTCCGGGCGCGTACGCCACGGAGGACAGCGGGTCGGAGGCGAACACGGGCAGCGCGATGCGCTTCGGCAGGAGCGTTTCCGCCAGCCGATCACTGCGCAGTGCGCGCCCGATCAGAATCCGCTTGGGCACGTCGGTCAGTTTGGACACAACAGAGAATCGTAAGCCCCCGGTCTGGGGCGGAGCACATCCGGGTGAAATCGCGCACGGCGCGGGGGTGAATTCCGCGTTCCGCTCGCGCCGGGCACCGGGCCGCGTGGCGTCCGCGTGCCTCCATGACCTGCGTCGGTACGCTCATCACATCCGGTCGGATCCGGGAGGACCTCATGTCGCAGACGACCGCTGAGCTCGTCGGGGCCCTCGTCTCGCTCGCTGCGCTCGGTGTCCTGGCACTGGCGAGCCTCCGCAGCTTCAACCGCCGCTGAGGGCACCGGCGGACGCCCCGGCCGGTGTGTCGGACCCGGCGGCTACGGTGGGACCGAGGCACTCGCGCGTCCACGATCCGTACCGCGAGGGATCATTCAGGCCATTGCCCGGCATGATGTTGCCCAGCGGTCCGCGACCGGCCCGCGACCGTCGCCCGGCGAACCGAGAGAAGGTTATGAGCACCACGTTCACGCAAGTCAGACGCCTCACGAGGAGTGCGGGGTAAGCGCCGTGCACATCGTCATCATGGGTTGCGGAAGGGTGGGCTCCGCTCTTGCCCAGACCCTGGAGCAACAAGGGCACACGGTCGCGGTGATCGACCAGGACCCCACCGCGTTCCGCCGGCTGGGCCCCGGGTTCGGCGGCCGCCGCGTCACCGGTGTGGGCTTCGACCAGGACACCCTGCGCGAGGCCGGCATCGAGGAGGCGGGCGCCTTCGCCGCCGTCTCCAGCGGTGACAACTCCAACATCATCTCCGCGCGCGTGGCCCGCGAGATGTTCGGCGTGGAGAACGTCGCGGCGCGGATCTACGATCCCCGCCGCGCCGAGGTCTACCAGCGCCTGGGCATCCCCACCGTGGCCACGGTCCGCTGGACGGCGGACCAGATGCTGCGCCGGCTGCTGCCCTCGGGCGCAGAGCCGCTGTGGCGTGATCCCACCGGCGGCGTCCAGCTCGCCGAGGTGCATACGTCCACCGACTGGGTGGGCCACAAGATCAGCCGGCTCCAGGAGGAGACGGGCGTCCGCGTGGCGTTCCTGACCCGCCTCGGCGAGGCGATCCTGCCCACCTCGCAGACGGTGCTGCAGGAGGGCGACCTGGTGCACGTGATGATGCGCACCGACGAGGTCGACAAGGTCGAGGCGGCGTTCGCCAAGGGTCCCGAAGAGGAGGGCGGTCACTGATGAGGGTCGCCATTGCCGGTGCCGGCGCGGTGGGCCGCTCGATCGCGGGCGAACTGCTGGAGAACGGCCATGAGATCCTGTTGATCGACAAGGCCCCGACCGCCATCTCGGTCGAGCGGGTCCCGCAGGCGGAGTGGCTGCTGGCCGACGCCTGTGAGATCACCTCGCTGGACGAGGCGGCGCTCCAGCGCTGCAACGTGGTGATCGCGGCCACGGGTGACGACAAGGTCAACCTGGTCGTGTCCCTGCTGGCGAAGACGGAGTACGGCGTTCCGCGTGTCGTCGCCCGGGTGAACAACCCGAAGAACGAGTGGCTCTTCAACGAGTCCTGGGGCGTGGACGTCGCCGTCTCCACCCCGCGTCTGATGTCCGCCCTGGTCGAGGAGGCGGTGAGCGTGGGCGACCTGGTCCGCCTGCTCCGCTTCAGCCACGGCGACGCCAACCTCGTCGAGCTGACCCTCCCGGAGGAGTCGGCCCTGGCCGGCACCCAGGTCGGCGACGTCGAGTGGCCCCAGGACACCTCCCTGGTGACGATCATCCGCGGCAACCGCGTCCTCACGCCGTCCCGCGAGGACTCCCTGGAGGCGGGCGACGAGCTGCTGTTCGTGGCCGCACAGGCGCGGGAGGAGCAGTTGGAGGACCTGCTGTCGGTGCGCCGGGAGGATGCGGCGGGCTGAGGCTTTCGAGGGGTTACGACGCCGGAGGGCGCCCTGCACACGCAGGGCGCCCTCCGGCGTCGTACGGAAAGTACGGAAATCTACGCGTCGCGCCGGTGCTGCCCGCCCGCGGTCTCCTCGGCCAGCGCCGCCTTGCGCTCGTCCTCCGCCTTCTCCGCCGCCTCCATCTCCGCGAACACGTCGATCGGCGCCGGCGCCTTCGCCAGGAAGACCCACGTCAGCCACACGGCCAGCAGGAACGGCGGGATCTTCAGGGCGACCAGCACCCAGCCGAGCTGGGTCGTGTCGGCCCACCAGTACAGCGGGAAGAGGATCGCGCACTTGGCCAGCAGGATCGCGCCCCAGGCGTAACTGGCCTTCGCGTAGGCCTTCTTGCGGCCGGGGTTGCGGGTGCGCCAGGAGAGGTTCTCCTTGAACACCGGACCGAGGATCAGCCCGATCAGCGGCACACCGAACAGGGTAGTGATGATGTACGCGAGCCCGAGCCCCAGGGTGTAGAGCATGCCGGGCAGATAGAAGTCCTTGGCGTTGCCCGTCATCATCGCGAACACGACACCGAAGGCGACGCCGAAGACCCCGCTGAACGCGTGCTTGACGGTGTCCCGCATCACCAGGCGTACGACGACCAGCACCAGGGACACCGCGAGCGCGGCGATGGCCGACAGGTGCAGATCCTTGTTGATCGTGTAGATGGTGACGAAGAGCAGGCCGGGCAGGACCGTCTCGACCATGCCGCGCATGCCGCCGAAAGCCTCGAACAGCGCGGCCTCGGTCACCGCCCGGGAGTCGTGCTCGGTGTCTGCGGTGGTGTCTTCGGTCGGCTTGTCGAGCGACGTCACCGGCTACTCCCGTCCGAGGGGTCTCAGTTCGTATTTCGGGTTGAACAGCACACGGCGGCCCCGGCTCATGGAGACACGGCCCGATGCGATCAGCCGGCGCCCGGGCTCTATGCCCACTATGGAGCGCCTGCCGAGCCACACCACGTCCAGGGCGGCGGAGCCGTCGAACAGCTCGGCCTCCAGGGCCGGGACTCCCGCACGCGGCCGCAGAGTGACCGTGCGCAAGGTACCAGTAACCGTCACGATCTGGCGGTCATGGCAGTCACCGATCTTGATACAGCCGGTGGTCTCGGCGTCCTCCCGCAGCTCCTCGGACTCCAGGTCCTCCTGCGACGAGGAGAGCCGGTCGAGCATGCGCCTGAACCGGCCCACCGACTTTTCGGAACGAGGAACAGCACTCATGTCTGAAGCGTACCGGGCATCACTTCTCGAACCGATAGCCCATCCCCGGCTCCGTGACGAAGTGCTTGGGGTGCGACGGGTCGGCCTCCAGCTTTCTGCGCAGCTGGGCCATGTAGACCCGCAGATAGTTGGTCTCCGTCCCGTATGACGGCCCCCACACCTCCTGCAGCAGCTGCCGCTGGCTGACGAGACGTCCCGTATTGCGGACCAGCACCTCCAGCAGATGCCACTCCGTGGGGGTGAGCCGTACGTCCTTCCCGCCCCTGTTGACCTTCTTCGCGGCCAGGTCGACGGTGAACTCCTCGGTCTCCACCATCACGTCGTCCTCGCCGCCCCCGGTGGGTTCGGCCCTGCGGACGGCGGCGCGCAGCCGGGCCAGCAGTTCGTCCATGCCGAAGGGCTTGGTGACGTAGTCGTCGGCGCCCGCGTCGAGGGCCTCGACCTTCTCGTCGGAGGTGTGCCGGGCGGACAGCACCAGGATCGGCACCCGGGTCCAGCCGCGCAGTCCGCGGATCACCTCGACGCCGTCCATGTCGGGCAGACCGAGGTCGAGGACGACCACGTCGGGGTGGCGGGTGGCGGCGAGTTCGAGGGCGGTGGCCCCGTCGTGGGCCGCGTCGACCTCGTACTTGCGGGCCTTGAGGTTGATCACGAGGGCGCGCACGATCTGCGGCTCGTCGTCGATCACCAGTACCCGGGTCATGTGGTCTGCCTTTCTGGTTCCACGGGGTGCTCCACTGGCACGCCCCGCTCTTCGAGAAGCTCCGCGCGCGACCCCGCCGCCCGCAGAGTGAGCACCATGGTGAGTCCGCCGCCGGGGGTGTCCTCGGCGTTGAGCGTGCCGCCCATGGCCTCGGCGAACCCGCGCGCGACGGCCAGGCCGAGTCCTACGCCCGCCCCGCGCGGGGCGTCGCCGTAGCGCTGGAAGGGCGCGAAGATGCGTTCCTTGGCCTCGTCCGGGACGCCGGGCCCCCGGTCGACCACCCGGGCCTCGACCCGGTCGGCGATGGCGCTGGCGGACACCAGGACCTTGCTGCCGTCGGGGCTGTACTTGACGGCGTTCTCGACCAGGTTGGCCACCGACCGCTCCAGCAGCCCCGGGTCCACGGCGACCATGGGCAGCGTCTCCGGGATGTCCAGCTCCACGCTGCCCTCAGGCACCCCGCCCAGCGCCATCGGCACCACCTCGTCCAGGTCGATCTCCCTGATCAGGGGGGTGACGGTGCCGGTCTGGAGGCGGGACATGTCGAGCAGGTTCCCGACCAGGTGGTCGAGCCGGTCGGCACCCGCCTCGATGCCCTCCAGCAGTTCGGCCTCATCCTCCTCGGACCACGCCACGTCGTCCGACCGCAGGGAGGTGACAGATGCCTTGATGCCGGCGAGAGGCGTACGGAGGTCGTGGCTCACGGCGGCCAGCAGCGCCGTACGGATCCGGTTGCCCTCGGCGAGTTCCTTGGCCTGGTCGGCCTCGCGCTGGAGGCGCTGGCGGTCCAGTACGACCGCGGCCTGGGCGGCGAAGGCGGCGAGCACCCGGCGGTCCTCGGCGGGCAGCACCCGGCCCGTCAGGGCGAGGGCCATGTGGTCGCCGACCGGGACGTCGACGTCCGCGTCCTCGGGCCGTGCGGGGGCCGCTCCGACGCCCACCCGGCCCGCGCAGGTCCAGGGCTCGACGTCGCTCTCCCGCTCCAGCAGCGCCGCCGACTCCATGCCGAAGGTCTCGCGGACGCGCTCCAGGAGCTCCTCCAGGCCGGTCTCGCCGCGCAGGACATTGCCGGCGAGGAAGGACAGGATCTCGGACTCGGCGCGCAGCCGGGCCGCCTGGTGGGTGCGGCGGGCCGCCAGGTCCACCACGGAGGCCACCGACACCGCCACGAAGACGAAGATCACGAGGGCGAGGAGGTTCTTGGGATCCGCGATCGTGACGCGGTGCAGCGGTGGCGTGAAGAACCAGTTCAGCAGCGTCGAACCGACCGCCGCCGAGGCGAGCGCGGGGTAGAGCCCGCCGAGCAGGGCCGACGCCACCGTCAGGGTCAGGAACAGCAGCATGTCGTTCGCGAGCCCGAGGTCGGCGTCGACGTGTGTCAGCAGCAGGGTGAGCAGCGCCGGGCCGCCAACGCCGATGAGCCAGCCGGCCAGGATCCGGGACCGGCCTAGGCGCGCTCCCCGGGCCACGGGCAGTCCGCGGCCCTTCGCGACCTCCTCGTGGGTGACGATGTGCACATCGAGGTCGGGTCCGGACTCGCGGGCGACCGTGGCGCCGACGCCGGGTCCGAAGACGTACTGCCAGGTCCGGCGGCGGGAGGAGCCGAGCACTATCTGGGTGGCGTTCACCCCGCGTGCGAAGGCGAGCAGCGCGGCCGGGATGTCGTCGCCGACGACATGGTGGAAGGTGCCCCCGAGGTCCTCGACGAGGGTGCGCTGGACGGCGAGTTCCTTGGGCGAGGCTGACGTCAGCCCGTCGCTGCGCGCTATGTAGACGGCGAGCACCTCACCGCCCGCGCCCTTCTCCGCGAGCCGCGCGGCCCGCCGGATGAGCGTGCGCCCCTCCGGGCCGCCGGTCAGCCCGACGACGATCCGCTCCCGCGAGCCCCAGATCTTCGACACCCGGTGATCACTGCGGTACTGCTTCAGATACTCGTCGACCCGGTCCGCCACCCACAGCAGCGCCAGCTCACGCAGGGCGGTGAGGTTGCCGGGGCGGAAGTAGTTCGACAGCGCCGCGTCGACCTTGTCCGGCTGGTAGATGTTGCCGTGCGCCATGCGCCGCCGCAGCGCCTGGGGCGACATGTCGACAAGCTCGATCTGATCGGCCCGGCGCACCACCTCGTCGGGCACGGTCTCCTGCTGCCGCACGCCGGTGATGGACTCGACGACATCCCCGAGGGACTCCAGATGCTGGATGTTGACGGTCGATATGACGTCGACGCCGGCGGCGAGCAACTCCTCGACGTCCTGCCAGCGCTTGGCGTTGCGCGAGCCGGGGATGTTGGTGTGGGCGAGCTCGTCGACCAGGGCGACCTGCGGACGCCGCGCCAGGACGGCGTCGACGTCCATCTCGGTGAAGGCGCTCCCCCGGTACGCCAGCTCCCTGCGCCGTATCTGCTCCAGGCCGTGGAGCATCACCTCGGTGCGCGCCCGGCCGTGGTGCTCCACGAAGGCGACGACGCAGTCGGTGCCCCGCTCCACACGGCGGTGCGCCTCGGACAGCATCGCGTACGTCTTGCCGACGCCCGGTGCCGCACCGAGGTAGATCCGAAGCTTGCCGCGTCCCATGGTCCCCATTGTGTTCCGGTCCGTACTGCCTACGCAGCGTTGACCTTACGGCCAATATTCGCGACAAATGGGGCCGGGTGCGGTGGCGGGGACGTCTTTGACGCAACTCTGACGCCCCCGCCGTCATTAGGTCTCAGTTCGGGTTGTCACCGTGCGTAAGGGTCTCCCAGGCCACGAAGAGGTTGTTGGAGCCGGCCGGGCGGCCACGCTCGGTGAGGGTCTGGGTGTTGGTCATCGCGATGCCTAGGCGGTTGTGCAGGGCGTTGTAGCCGACCTCGGTGACCGGTCCGAGGCCGAGCTTGAGCGAGCCGCCGCACAGCCAGCTCGGGGCGGCCGTGCCCAGCTGGTACTTCGCCTGGAACCCGAGCGCCTGCCGCAGCCGCTCGCCGACGTCGGTGCCGTAGAGGTCCTGGCCCTGGATGCGGCCGGTCTCGGCGACATGGGAGATCGCTGAGATGCCGTAGCCGGTGTGGGTGAAGTCGCGGCAGGTCTCCTGGGTGAGACCGGTGACGAAGGTGCCCTGTCCCTGCCAGTACTTGACGATCTTGTCCCGGGTGTCGAGGTTCTGGCTCGGCACGGTCTTCGGCAGATCACCGTCGGAGGACAGATAGACATAGGCGGCGGTACGGGTGCGGAACTTCGCCATGGCCTTGTCGTACGACGCCTTGTCCTCCAGGAAGACGGAGATCCCTACGGCGGCCTCCATCATCGACAGCTCCCAGTTGCCGTTGGAGTTCGAGCCGTTGATGATCTCCGGCAGGTAGACGTTGCGCAGCATGGTGGCGAAGCGGCCGGAGTTCGGCCAGCTCCCGGTGTACGTGTACTTGATGATCTCGGCGGCCTTGGGCCAGGAGGAACCGGCCCAGCCCGTCTGGAGGGGCGCGTTGCTGTTGGTGTGGTCCTTGATCACCGCGGACCAGGCGTCCATCAGCTCGATGGCCTTCTTCGCGTGCCGCTCGTCGCGCGTGATGTACCAGGCGAGGGCCTGCGTGTAGGCGGCTATCGCGTCCTCGCGTTCGTCGGTGCAGCCGTAGTTGGGGTTCGAGTAGGAGCCGCACTCGACGACCGCGCGGGGCTTGGGCGTGCGGTTCAGTGCGGCGTACTTGCTCCCCATCATCTGGTCGTAGGCACCCGTCCAGGGCTGGGCGCCGGCGTTGACCTTGGAGCGGGTGAAGTCCAACTGGGCCTTGGAGACGGTGACTCCGGGGTGGGCGAAGGTGGCGGGCGCGCCGTCGGCGGGCCAGGCGAGGACACCGGCCACGAGGGCGGCGGCGGTCGCGAGGAGAGCGGTTCTGCGCATGCGTGGGGGGCCTTCCGTTCTCGTATATGAACGCGAAGCGCCTTTATGAACAGACGCGTTGGCCGGAGACGGTAGGTACAGACCAATGCGCCGTCAAGAGTTCACGCACGAGAAAGGGCCGCACCCACAAGGGGTACGGCCCTGATGTCGCTGTGATGCTCAGCGGACCTCGGTGATCTCCGGTCCGCGCTGGAGCTGGCCCATGCCGCCGGAGAAGCGCGATCCGGCCTCCTCCTGCTGGACACCCTCGGGGACCATCTGGGCGTCGTTCGGCAGCTGCAGGACGATCGGGTCGCGCGGGGCCATCGGACCCTCGCCACGGACCACGACCGTGTCCCGGAAGATCTGCTCGAGGAGCCCGGCCGCCTGCGGCTGCACCGCGCCCTGGCCCGAGATCACACCGCGCAGGAACCAGCGCGGACCGTCCACACCGACGAACCGCACGACCTGGAATCCGCCCGTGCCGTCCGGCAGTTGTACCGGCACCTGGGCCCGCAGCTCCCAGCCGAGCGGGCCCTCGACCTCGTCGATGATGCCACCCTGCTGGGTGATGCCGGAGCCGATCTCCTCGCGCACCTCGCTCCAGATGCCCTCGCGCTTGGGCGCTGCGAAGGCCTGCAGCTGGATGGCGCTGTCGCGCAGCACGACCGTCGCCGCGACGATCGCGTCGCCCGCGACCTCCACGCGCAGTTCCATGCCGTCGACGCCGGGCACGAGCATGCCGCCCAGGTCCACCCGGCCCTCGCCGGGCTCACGGACCTCGGCGCTGTCCCACGGTCCGTCGGGCCGCGGTTCCGGCTCGAGCCGTACGCGCTCACGCGTGCCGTCGTCGTCCGCCTCAGAGTCGATGTCGACGACCTGCTCGGGCTCGCCGGCCGCGTCCTCGGCGGCACCCTTCTTGTTGCGACGTCCGAACACGTCACTGTCCTTCCCGGTCGGATACGACCGAAGCGTATCGATTCCCACCCGCCCGGCCGCCGTCGGCGGCCTGACCGTCTGTATCGCTTGTGCCGCCCACCGCGGCATGACCCCCGGTGGACCCGAAGCCCCCCTCGGCCCGTGCCGAGTCGGGAAGCTCCGCGACCTCCTGGAAGCGAACCCTCTCGACCTGCTGGACGACCAGTTGGGCAATCCGGTCGAAGCGCTCGAACCGCACGGTCTCATGCGGGTCGAGATTCACCACGATCACCTTGATCTCCCCACGGTACCCGGCATCAACCGTCCCTGGGGCATTCACCAGGGCGACACCGAGACGGGCGGCGAGACCGGAACGCGGGTGCACGAAGGCCGCGTACCCCTCCGGGAGGGCGATCGACACCCCCGTGGGCAGAACGGCCCGCTCGCCCGGCTTCAGTTCACGGCTCTCGGTGGTGCGCAGATCGGCCCCCGCGTCGCCGGGGTGCGCATACGTCGGAAGCGGTACGTCCGCGTCGACGCGCCGGATCGCCACGTTCAGGGGGTCACGGCTCACGGGTTCACCTCGAAGGCACGGGCCCGCCGCGCCTGGTCCGGGTCGTTCATGGCGGCCCGGATCTCCTCCGGGCGGCCGTTGTCGATGAAGTGGTCGACCTTCACCTCGATGAAGAGGGCGTCCGCACGCACGGCGACGGGCCCCTCGGGGCCGCCGATCCGGCCGGTGGCGGTGGAGTAGATCTTGCGGCCCGCGACCGCGGTCACCTCGGCCTCCAGGTTCAGCACCGTGCCGACCGGGACCGGGCGCACGAAGTCGGTCTCCAGGCGTCCGGTCACGGCGATGGTCCGCAGCAGCCAGTTGAGCGAGCCGAGGGTCTCGTCGAGGGCGGTGGCGAGCACGCCGCCGTGCGCGAGACCGGGCGCTCCCTGATGGGCGGGCTGCACGGTGAACTCGGCGGTGATGCTCACGCCGTCCCCGGCCCGCGCCTGAAGATGCAGCCCGTGGGGTTGCTCGCCGCCACAGCCGAAACACTCGCCGTAGTGCGCGCCGAGAAGCTCACCGGGAGCGGGAGCATCCGGATGCCGCACCGGTTTCACGGCGTCGGCCGGGGGCTCTAGAGCTGCGGAAGTACCTCTCACAGCCGCAGACCTTACCCGCCCGCCCGTCTCCCACCGCCGCCCTGCCTGACGGCGCTTCGCGCCGCCCCCCCTGACAATGGTCGGAACCGGACACCGTGCCAAGCTTGGCTCCATGCAGCTCTCCGCCGCCCCGTACGAAGAACGCCTGACGGCCCCCCGCTCCTGGTGGCTGATCTCGTTCCTGGTCGGACTCTCCCTGGCCCTGATCCTTCTGCCGTTCGGCACGCTGCCCATGCTCGCGGGCCTGGCCGGCGGCACCGCCTCGGCGGCCGTGGCGGCCAGTTCGTACGGTTCCATCCGCATCCGCGTGGTGGGCGAATCGCTGATCGCGGGCGAGGCGAAGGTCCCGGTGCGGGCGCTGGGCGAGGCACACGTGCTGGACCCGGAGGAGGCCCGCGCCTGGCGCACCTACAAGGCCGACACCCGGGCCTTCCTGCTGCTGCGCGCCTACATCCCCACGGCTCTGCGCGTGGAGGTCACGGATCCCGAGGACCCCACTCCGTACCTGTATCTGTCGACGCGGGAGCCGGAGCGTCTGGCGGAGGCGATCCGGGCCGCCAAGGCCTCGGCGTAGCACACAAGATCGGGCTTTCACCGGCCCGGTCAAGATTTCCCCTCCCGACGGCAAAAACTCGGCCTCGGCACGCCGAACGGCCGATGCGGGGTCGTCGAGCACGGGCTTCGCGCCCCTGAGAGCGGGATCTCAGCCGCCCCCGAGCTCCTTGCGCCAGTGGCTGCGCGCGGAGTCGTCCATCGGCAGCGGCTCGGCCGGGCGCTCCAGCGCCGGCAGCTCCGCCAACTCCTCCCACGGCACCTGGATCTTGCGCAGGTCGGCGCGGATGCGTGCCGCGAGCTTCTTGGTGTCCCTGCGGTTCATGACCGCACCGACGGCGGCGCCCACCAGGAAGGGCATCAGGTTCGGCAGATTGCGCACCATGCGCTTCATGATCTGCTGCCGCAGCTCACGCTTCATCTGCCCGCCGAGAGCTGCGTTGACCGTCACGGGCTTCATCGGGTCGATGCCGCGCTCCTCGGTCCACGAGGACAGATACGCGGTGCTGCGCGCACGCAGACTGCCGGGCGGGCGTACGCCGTAGACCTCGTGCAGTTCGGCGATCAGCTTCATCTCGATCGCCGCCACACCGGTGATCTCGGCGGCCAGCTCGGTCGGCATCGCGGGCGGTACCGGCAGCATCGCCGCCGCGCCCACGCCGGCCCCGACCGTGGAGCTCGCGTTCGCCGCGCCCGCCACGAGCTTGTCCGCGAGCTGCTCGGGCCCTAGGCCGGGGAACTGCCGGCGAAGGGTCGCGAGGTCACGTACGGGGATACGCGGGGCGATCTCGATGATCCGGTCGGCGAGGTGCCCGAGGCCCGCTCTGGCGGCGCTGCCGCCCTTACGGGCGCCTTCTCTGGCCCTCTCACGGATCACCGCGACCCTGCGCCTCGCGACGGGTGCGGGAACCTCGACCGTCGCCGGGAGGTCAGCCCCGGACATCGGTTCGAGCGAGGCTCCCTCACTTGATGAGCCCCGCTCGTCGTCACGCACGCCGTACGGGCCGTCGGACGGCCCTGAGTCCGCTTTCCGCTTACGGAAGCGGCGCTTCCGAGGAGAGGTCGAGCCAGTCATGCCCGACCCTGCCTCAGTCGCAGTCGCGGCAGATCGGCTGACCGTTCTTCTCCCGGGCCAGCTGGCTGCGGTGGTGCACCAGGAAGCAGCTCATGCAGGTGAACTCGTCCTGCTGCTTGGGCAGCACCCGGACGGCCAGTTCCTCATTGGAGAGGTCTGCGCCGGGCAGCTCCAGGCCTTCGGCGGCCTCGAACTCGTCGACGTCCACTGCGGAGGTCGACTTGTCGTTCCGCCTGGCCTTCAGCTCTTCAAGGCTGTCCGAGTCGACGTCGTCGTCGGTCTTGCGTGGGGTGTCGTAATCCGTTGCCATGTCGCTCTCCCCCTCTGGGTGTCTGCGGTGTCTCCAGCGCACGTAACGCGTGAGAGGCCGGACTTGTGCCCGACCCGAGGCGGAGATTTTGCCTCACATCAAGGTCTGTTACTCAATCGACACCCAACCGAACTCCTCAAGAGTGATCGGCTTGGATGGCGAACGGGACCGTACACGGTCCTAATGCCGCAGTTCAAAGGCGTCTCACCGTGTACTTCCCGTGATCAAGACCCCCGAAAACCCGGATTTTCCCGGCTTTCCGGCAGGCCACATGATCACGGAGAGTAGATGGCCGGAAATTCGCCCTTGTGATCGATCACACACGGGAACGCTCACTGAGTGCCCTGAAAATTCCGCGCAAAGCGAACATCCCCGTAGTGGCGGCAGGTGTCGGCGCACATGGTCTCAGACCGGAAGGGTCACCCGCATCACGAGGCCTCCTCCCTCACGCGGTTGCGCCGCGATATGCCCGCCGTGCGCCCGCACCACGGACCGCACGATGGACAGCCCGAGGCCGACGCCCTTGTCGCTGCCCGTGCGCTCCGTACGCAGCCGTCGGAACGGCTCGAAGAGATTGTCGATCTCGTACGCCGGCACCACCGGCCCGGTGTTGGAGACGACCAGGACCGCCTGTCCGTGCTCGACCTCGGTGATGACCTCGACCCAGCCGGCCTGCGGGACGTTGTACCGCACGGCGTTCTGCACCAGGTTCAGGGCGATGCGCTCCAGCAGGACGCCGTTGCCCTGGACCACCGCGGGCTTCTGCTCGCCGCGGATCACCACGCCCTTGGCCTCCGCCTCGGCGTGCACCTGGTCGACGGCCTGCTCGGCGACCTCGGCGAGGTCGACCGGTTTGCGCTCGACGATCTGGTTGTCGCTGCGGGCGAGCAGCAGCAGGCCCTCCACGAGCTGCTCACTGCGCTCATTGGTGGCCAGCAGCGTCTTGCCGAGCTGCTGGAGCTCCATCGGCGCGTTCGGGTCGGAGAGGTGCACCTCGAGCAGCGTGCGGTTGATCGCGAGCGGTGTTCTCAGCTCGTGCGAGGCATTGCCGACGAAGCGCTGCTGGGCGGTGAAGGCCCGCTGCAGGCGCTCCAGCATCTCGTCGAAGGTGTCGGCCAGTTCCTTCAGCTCGTCGTCCGGACCGTCCAGCTCGATACGGCGGGACAGATCCGAGCCCGCCACCGCGCGGGCGGTGCGGGTGATCCGGCCCAGCGGCGAGAGCACCCGTCCGGCCATGGCGTACCCGAAGGCGAAGGCGATGATCGCGAGGCCGAGGAGGGCGAGGAGGGAGCGGCTGAGGAGGTCGTCCAGGGCGACCGCGCGCTGGTCGGCCTCGCACTGCTTGAGGACCTGGTTGAGCTCGCTGTTGGTGTTCGCCGCATCCAGCTGGGGACAGGTCGTGCTGGTGATGTCTATGTTCGTGCCGGTCACCTGGAACGACTGGCCGCTGCCCTCATGGAGGGCCTGCGCCGCCAGCAGATAGATGATCGACAACAGCAGGATCCCGGCGATCAGGAACATGCCGCCGTACAGCAGCGTGAGCCTTATGCGGATGGTCGGGCGCAGCCACGGGAAGGGCGGCTCCGCCCGGCGGGGGTCCCAGGTGGGCTTGGGGGGCGCCTGAGGAGGCGCGGGGGTCGCGGCCATGGTCGATCAGATCCGGTAGCCGGAGCCGGGCACGGTGACGATCACCGGCGGTTCGCCCAGCTTGCGGCGCAGCGTCATGACGGTCACCCGCACCACGTTGGTGAACGGGTCGGTGTTCTCGTCCCAGGCCTTCTCCAGGAGCTGCTCGGCCGAGACGACCGCGCCCTCGCTGCGCATCAGCACCTCAAGGACGGCGAACTCCTTGGGCGCGAGCTGCACCTCCTTGCCGTCCCGGAAGACCTCGCGGCGGTTGGGGTCCAGCTTGATGCCGGCACGCTCCAGGACGGGCGGCAGGGGCACGCTCGTACGGCGGCCGAGGGCACGCACGCGTGCCGTCAGCTCGCTGAAGGCGAAGGGCTTGGGGAGGTAGTCGTCGGCGCCGATCTCCAGTCCCTCGACGCGGTCGCTGACGTCGCCGGAGGCCGTGAGCATCAGCACGCGGGTGGGCATGCCCAGCTCGACGATCTTGCGGCAGACGTCGTCGCCGTGGACGAGGGGGAGGTCGCGGTCGAGGACGACCACGTCGTAGTCGTTGACGCCGATGCGCTCCAGGGCGGCCGCACCGTCGTACACGACGTCGACGGCCATGGCCTCCCGGCGCAGTCCGGTGGCCACCGCATCGGCGAGCAGTTGCTCGTCCTCGACGACGAGTACGCGCACGTCGCTTGTCCTTCCTGTGTCCACCCGCGTAGCGCTTGGTCTCGCGCCGCGGGCAGGGGTCCTGGTCGGGTGTCCTGGCCAGAGGCCATGACTGGGTGTCTTGGCCTCCATCCTGCCCTTTTCGGCCATAAGTCGGCGGTAAGACGGTTGAGGGGGACCTTCGACACGGGTGTGAGGCCCGGGAATGCGAGATTTTCTCGATGGGTTGAGGTTTCCGTGGAAGGGAGCGGGGGGAGGACGGCATGTACACCCCGCGATCACGCTCTGCTTGTACCGCACCACCATGCGGTACGAAGCAATCCGCTTTCCGCAGAGCGGGTGCGGGTGTCCGGCACCGTCGCCGCCCGGCGCGGGCAGCGCTGGGCACCCACCGGAGACGTGATCGCCCCTTCCGAACGGCACACCCCCGTGCCATCGACCCACGACCCAGGACGAGGGGGCGCAGCATGGACGCATTCACCGCAGGACTTCTGCAGCGCATAAAGGCGACCGAGTCCGACCTGACGCGGGCGCTTGACGAGGGCGACGAGTTTCTCGTCGAGGTGGAGCAGGGCGAGCTCGACGACCTGCGCCGCCTCGCCGCCGAGCATGGTGTGGAAGTCGGCGCGACCAGCGTCTGACCGGCTTGCAGGCAAGACAGCGGGCCCCCGGCGAATCCAGCGCCGGGGGCCCGCTGCTGTCCGTATCCGTCGTGCGTCAGTCGTGCCAGGCGCCGAAGTCCTCCAGAAGCTGCTGGAGGGGCTCGAAGACGCCCGGCGTGGCAGCCACCGTCAGGTCGCGTGACGGCCGCTCCCCGGGCCGCCCACCGGTCAGCGCGCCCGCTTCCCTGGCGATCAGGTCGCCCGCGGCGAAGTCCCAGGCGTTGAGCCCTCGCTCGTAGTAGCCGTCCAGGCGGCCCGCGGCCAGGTCGCACAGGTCGATGGCGGCCGATCCGCCGCGGCGGATGTCACGGAGCAGCGGGATCAGACGCCGGGCGACCTCTGCCTGGTGGGTGCGGACCTCGGTGACGTAGTTGAACCCGGTCGAGACCAGGGACTGCTCCAGCGGCGCCGTGGGACGGCAGGTGAGCCTGCGCTCGCCGTCCCAGGACCCACGCGCCCAGGCGCCGGCGCCCCGCACCGCGTGGAACGTCTCGCCGCGCATGGGCACCGCCACGACCCCGACCACCGTCTCGCCGTCCTGCTCGGCGGCGATGGAGACGGACCAGGTCGGCAGTCCGTAGAGGTAGTTGACCGTGCCGTCGAGGGGGTCGATCACCCAGCGGACGCCGCTGGTGCCCTCGATGGAGGCGCCCTCCTCGCCGAGGAAGCCGTCGTCGGGGCGCTGCTCGGAGATCAGGTCCGTGATCAGCTTCTCGGCCGCGATGTCCATCTCGGTGACCACGTCGATCGGGCTCGACTTGGTCGCCGCGACGGCCAGGTCGGCCGGGCGGCCGTCGCGCAGGAGCTCGCCCGCGCGACGGGCCGCGTCCTGGGCCAGGGTGAGCAGGTCCGTGTGCGGGGCGTCGGTCACGGGGCTCCTCATGCGTAGGGGCTGTCGGCGCCCGCTGCGGCGGGCTTGGGGGCGCGGGACGGGCAGCAGCCGACCGGGCAGAGGTTGTGGCTCGCGCCGAGCGCGCCGAGGGCGCAGGGCGTGACCTCCTCCGCGCGCTCCACGGCGGCGCGCTCCAGGACGAGGTCGCGGATGGCGGCGGCGAAACGCGGGTCGTCCCCGACGGTGGCCGAGCGGCGCATGGGCAGGCCCAGCTCCTCCGCCTTGTCCTTGGCCTCGGTGTCGAGGTCGTAGAGGACCTCCATGTGGTCGGAGACGAACCCGATGGGGGCGATCACCACCGCGGGGACGCCCGCCTCGTGCCGCTCCTCGAGGTGGTCGCAGATGTCGGGCTCCAGCCACGGGATGTGCGGGGCGCCGGAGCGGGACTGGTAGACGAGCTGCCAGGGGTGGTCGACGCCGGTGCGCTCGCGGACGGCGTCGGCGATCAGCCGGGCCACGTCCAGGTGCTCGGCGACGTACGCGCCGCCGTCCCCGTGCTCCTCGACCGGGCCGGAGCTGTCGGCGGCGGCGGTCGGGATGGAGTGCGTGGAGAAGGCGATGTGCGCGCCCGCGCGGGCCTCCTCGGGCAGCTCGGCGAGGGAGCGGAGCACCCCGTCGATCATGGGCTCAAGGAAGCCGGGGTGGTTGTAGTAGTGCCGCAGCTTGTCGATCTTCGGCAGTTCCAGGCCCTCGGCCTCCAGCGCGGCGAGCGACTCGGCGAGGTTCTCGCGGTACTGACGGCAGCCCGAGTAGGAGGCGTAGGCGCTGGTGGCGAGGACGAGGATGCGGCGATGGCCGTCGGCGACCATCTCGCGCAGCGTGTCCGTCAGATACGGCGCCCAATTGCGGTTGCCCCAGTAGATCGGCAGATCCAGGCCGTGCTCGGCGAAGTCCTTGCGCAGGGCGTCGAGCAGGGCGCGGTTCTGGTCGTTGATGGGGCTGACGCCGCCGAACAGGAAGTAGTGCTCGCCGACTTCCTTCAGGCGTTCGGTGGGGATGCCCCGCCCTCGGGTGACGTTCTCCAGGAACGGGATCACGTCGTCCGGGCCCTCGGGGCCGCCGAAGGAGAGCAGGAGCAGGGCGTCGTAGGGGTGGGCATCGCGCGCTTCTGGCATGGGTCGATCCTGTCATCCGGTGCTGACAGCCGGGAAACGGCGGGGTGACCGCCCGGGTTCCCCGTTAGTCCGAACGAGTGCATTAGGGTCGCCTGACTCGTAAGCTGTCTCGGCTGGCGACACGCCTTACCGCGCGCTCCAGAGCCTCACTCGTCCACGTCTGCTTCCGCCTGACCGGAGACCCCCGTGCCCAGCCCCTACCGCGCCCTGTTCGCCGCCCCAGGCAGCAAGGCCTTCTCCGCCGCGGGTCTCCTCGGCCGGATGCCGCTGTCGATGATGGGCATCGGCGTGGTGACCATGGTGTCGCAGCTGACCGGGCGGTACGGCCTGGCCGGTGCCCTGTCGGCCACCATCGCGCTCTCCGCCGCGGTGGCGGGGCCTCAGGTCTCGCGGATGGTCGACCAGTACGGGCAGCGCAGGGTGCTCCGCCCGGCGACGCTGATCTCGCTCGCGGCGGGCGCCCTGCTGCTGTTCGCGGCGCACTACGCGTGGCCGGACTGGGTGCTGTTCGTGGCCTGTGTCGGCATCGGGTGCGTGCCGAGCCTCGGCGCGATGATCCGGGCCCGCTGGGCCGCGCTGTACCGGGGGACGCCCCAGCTGCACACCGCGTACTCCTTCGAGTCCGTGATCGACGAGGTGTGCTTCATCTTCGGGCCGATCATCTCGATCGGGCTGTCCACGGCGTGGTTCCCGGAGGCCGGGCCGCTGCTGGCCGGCTGCTTCCTGGCGGCCGGTGTCTTCTGGCTGACCGCGCAGCGCTCCACCGAACCCGCGCCGCATCCACGCGAGAAGCAGGGCGGCGCCTCGGCTCTTCGCGCCCCGGGACTCCAGGTCCTGGTGGCCACCTTCGTGGCGACCGGCGCGATCTTCGGTGCCGTCGACGTGGTCACCGTGGCCTTCGCGGACGAGCAGGGCCACAAGGGCGCCGCGAGCGTGGTCCTCGCGCTGTACGCGGCGGGCTCCTGCGGGGCGGGCCTCGTCTTCGGGCTGTTGCGCTTCAAGGGGGCGCCCGAACGTCGTTGGCTGCTGGGCATATGCGCCATGGCCGTGAGTATGATCCCCCTCCTACTGGTCGGAAACTTGCCGTTTCTGGCCGTGGCGCTGTTCGTTGCGGGCATGGCCGTCGCTCCCACGATGATCACCACCATGTCCCTGATCGAAGAGCACGTACCACGCGCGCAATTGACCGAGGGCATGACCTGGGTGAGCACCGGGCTCGCGGTCGGGGTCGCGCTCGGCTCCTCCATGGCCGGCTGGATGATCGACGCGGCCGGCGCGGACGCCGGGTACGGGGTTCCGGCGGTGTCCGGGGCCGTCGCGGTCGCGGTCGGTTTCCTGGGGTACCGCCGGCTCAGCAGGCCGGCTCCGCGTCGGGAGGGCACCGTTGAGCAGCACAGCGAGCGGGAAGAACGGCACGTGGCGTAACTGGGGCGGCAATGTCGCCGCCCGGCCCGCGCGGGAGGTCACTCCGGCGTCCGTGGAGGAGCTGGCCGCGGCGATAGGCCGGGCCGCCGAGGACGGCCTGAAGGTGAAGGCGGTCGGCAGCGGGCACTCCTTCACCTCCATAGCCGCGACCGACGGTGTGCTGATCCGCCCTCAACTGCTGACCGGCATACGCACCGTCGACCGCGAGGCCATGACCGTCACGGTCGAGGCCGGCACCCCGCTCAAGAGACTCAACATGGCCCTGGCGCGCGAGGGCCTGTCGCTCACCAACATGGGCGACATCATGGAGCAGACGGTCTCCGGCGCCACCAGCACCGGCACCCACGGCACGGGCCGTGACTCGGCCTCGATCGCCGCCCAGATCAAGGGACTGGAGCTGGTCACCGCCGACGGCTCGGTGCTCACCTGTTCCGAGAAGGAGAACCCCGAGGTCTTCGCGGCGGCACGGATCGGCCTCGGCGCCCTGGGCGTCGTCACCGCGATCACCTTCGCCGTGGAGCCCGTCTTCCTGCTCTCCGCGCGGGAGGAGCCGATGCCCTTCGCGCGCGTGCTGGCCGAGTTCGACGAACTGTGGGCCGAGAACGAGCACTTCGAGTTCTACTGGTTCCCGCACACCGGCAGCACCAACACCAAGCGCAACAACCGCAGCGCCGGCCCCGAGAAGCCGGTGGGGCAGCTCGCGGGCTGGTTCGAGGACGAGTTGCTCTCCAACGGCGTCTTCCAGGTGGCCCAGTGGGTCGGCCGCGCGGCCCCCGCCACGATCCCCGCCATCGCCCGGATCTCCAGCAAGGCGCTGTCCGCGCGGGCCTACACCGACATCCCCTACAAGGTCTTCACATCACCGCGCCGGGTGCGCTTCGTGGAGATGGAGTACGCCCTTCCGCGCGAGGGCGTCGTCGAGGCGCTGCGTGAACTGAAGACCATGGTCGACCGCTCCGGCCTGCGGGTCAGCTTCCCTGTCGAGGTGCGCACCGCCCCGGCCGACGACATCACGCTGTCCACCGCCTCCGGTCGCGACACCGCGTACATCGCCGTCCATATGGCCAAGGGCACCCCGTACCAGCGCTACTTCACCGCCGCAGAGGGCATTTTCACGGCGCACGAGGGGCGCCCGCACTGGGGCAAGGTGCACACGCGCGACGCCGAGTACTTCTCTCACGTCTATCCGCGCTTCGGCGAGTTCACCGCGCTGCGCGACCGGCTCGACCCCGACCGTCTGTTCCAGAACGACTACCTGCGGAGGGTGTTGGGGACATAGCGTCCGACCGGCGCGAACCGGCTCCCGGACCCGGTCTCGGACCAACTCCCCACATTGGTTCCGTTTCTGACGTTTACGTGAAGTACGCCACGTTCAGAGGCCCGAACACCCATGGCTACGGCCGACTCAGGCCCCTTGCCAGAAGTTGGGCGGCGTGCCAATCCACGCACGTGGCCCAAATGGAGTACTGTGGCGAGCCCTGGGTCCGGTCTCCCGCCTGGGCATCCGTGGCCTTCAAGGACCGCCGGGAGGGGGCTAGTTGCACAGGGTGACGGAGTTCGTCACTTAGCGTTGCGAATAGGTAACCGTGCCATAACGGCGATCCAGGGCCCTGGCCCGACACGCCGGGCAACTCGGCAAGGTTGTGGCAGGCTGCACCCGGGCAGGCCACACTCGACTAGCGGAAGCAGCGACGCACGTGACGTCGGCAGGCACCACCCGGGAGGTCCCCATGCCCGAACTGCGTGTCGTGGCCGTCTCGAATGACGGCACACGGCTGGTGCTCAAGGCTGCCGACGCAACGGAGTACACCCTTCCTATTGACGAACGCCTGCGCGCAGCCGTGCGCGGCGACCGGCCACGCCTCGGCCAGATCGAGATCGAGGTGGAGAGCCATCTCCGCCCCCGCGACATCCAGGCGCGTATACGCGCTGGCGCCACCGCGGAAGAGGTCGCCCAGCTCGCGGGCATCCCCGTCGACCGCGTCCGGCGCTTCGAGGGCCCCGTCCTCGCCGAGCGCGCCTTCATGGCCGAGCGCGCCCGCAAGACACCCGTCCGCCGGCCCGGCGAGAACGCTGCGGGGCCCCAGCTCGGCGAGGCCGTGCAGGAGCGACTCCTGCTGCGCGGCGCCGACAAGGACACCGTGCAGTGGGACTCCTGGCGCCGCGACGACGGCACCTGGGAAGTGCTGCTGGTCTACATGGTGGCGGGCGAACCGCACTCGGCCAGCTGGACGTACGACCCGCCCCGGCGGCTCGTCCAGGCCGTGGACGACGAGGCGCGCTCGCTGATCGGTGAGTCCGACGACCTCGCCGCACCTGAGCCCAGCTTCCCGTTCGTGCCGCGCATCGCCCGGCTGCCCCGAGAGCGGTCGATGGACCGTGCCCTCGACACCGCGCGGCCGAGCCTGCCCGCGCAGGCCTCCGAGCCGGTGGAGGAGGTCGCGGAGGAGCGGGACTCGCTGACCAGCCTGCTGGAGGCGGTGCCCAGCTTCCGCGGCGACATGGTGGTCCCGGAGCGGCCCACCGAGCCCGAGGTGGAGGAACCGCCCGCCGAACCGGCCGAGGAGGAGCCTCCGGCGCCGGCCGCGTCGGCCGGCTCCGCCTACGCGGACGTCCTCATGCCCCGTTCGGTCGGCAGCCACCGCGACCGTCTCATCGGCGCCACGGACCGCCAGGCCGAGGCGGACGGCGTCCGTCCGGGCCGCCGCGCGGCCGTCCCGAGCTGGGACGAGATCGTGTTCGGCACACGCCGGAAGAAGCAGGAGTAGCAAGCGGTACGACGACGAGGGCCGCGCCGGGCAGTCGGCGCGGCCCTCGTCGTCGTACCGGCATCCCTCGCTATTGCGGGTCCGGGCCCACGGCCACCGGCCGGGACGGGTCCGAGGACCACTCCGACCACGAGCCGACGTACAGATCGGCGGAGATGCCCGCCACCGCAAGCGCCAGTACCTGGTGGGCGGCGGACACACCCGAGCCGCAGTACACACCGACCCGGGTGTCCCCGGAGGCGCCCAACGCCTTGAAGCGGGCGGTGAGTTCCTCGCCGGGGAGGAAGCGGCCGTCGGTGGCCACGTTCTCGTTGGTGGGGGCGGACAGGGCGCCCGGGATGTGGCCGCCGACCGGATCGATGGGCTCGACCTCGCCGCGGTACCGCTCCCCCGCTCGCGCGTCCAGCAGTACGCCCGACCGGGCGAGCGCCGCCGCGCCGTCGGCGTCGAGCAGGCCCGCCGCACCCGGCACCGGCTCGAAATCGCCCTCCGCCGGAGTCGGTACGGCCCGCTCCAGCGGGCCCTGCCAGACCGGCAGCCCGCCGTCGAGGACCCGGACATCGGGGTGCCCCGTCCAGCGCAGCAGCCACCACGCGCGGGCCGCCGCCCAGCCCTGCCCGCCGTCGTACACGACGACCGGCGTCCCGGACGACACCCCCGCCCGGCGCATCGCCGTACCGAATTCAGCCAAGTCGGGCAGCGGATGGCGGCCGTGCGCGCCGGGTGCGGAGGCCAGTTCGCGGTCCAGATCGACGTAGACCGCGCCGGGGATGTGCCCGGCCTCGTAGGCGGCCCGGCCGTCGAACGGTGGCTCGCCGGGCGTCTTGGCCAGCGTCAACTGCCAGCGGACGTCGAGCAGCACCGGCGGGTTCTCCCCCGTCAGCGCGCTCGCGAGGTCTGTCGCGGAGATGATGACGTTCATGGCCACCATCCTTGCGCACGGGGTGGCCGCAGCGGTCGGCTCCGGATACTCTCCCGCCGTACAGACCCGATCACGAGGCGTACGGGATCGGGCACATGCTGTACCGCCGATCGACATCCGTCGGCAATCGCACGGAAACGGGCGGTAAATCGCACACCGGGCATCCTCCGGTCACCGGCCTTCGTGCGGCGGCGCGCCCGAAGCGCGCCCGGCCATGGGTGGTGCGAGCATCGGCACGGGGTTCCGGACTGCGGAAGAAGACGCGGCCTCTGCGAGGGGCCGAGGAGAGAGTGACGATGACCGAGGCAAGGGGGTCGGCCGGCCAGAGCGGCACGACGCACGCCCGGCACACGCCCGGCACGCCCAGCTGGGTGAGCCTGATGGTGCACGGCCTGGCCGCGACCCAGGAGTTCTACGGGGCCCTGTTCGGCTGGGAGTTCCGGCCGGGCCCCCAGCAGCTCGGCCCCTATGTGCGGGCCCTGCTGGACGACCGTGACGTGGCCGGCATCGGCCGGCTGCCGCCCGACCGTCACCTCCCCATCGCCTGGACGCCCTACCTCGCCTCGGACGACGTGGACCTGACCGCCGAGACGGTACGGCTGTGCGGCGGCACCGTCGGCGTCGGCCCGCTGGACGCCGCCGAGGCCGGGCGGCTGGCGATCTGCTCCGACCCCTCCGGCGCCGTCTTCGGCCTCTGGCAGGCGGCGGCCCACCTCGGCACGGACATCACGGGCGTGCCCGGCACCCCAGCCTGGAACGAACTGCTGACCTTCGAGTCCGTGAACGTCGCCAAGTTCTACGAGACGGTGTTCGGCTACGAGGAGGCGGCGCAGGTCTCCACCGACGTCGACCACGTCACCCTGAACATCGACGGTCGGCCGGTCGCCGGTATCCAGGGCGTCGGCAACTCCCTGCCGCGCGACCGGGGTCCGCACTGGATGACGTACTTCGAGGTCGCCGACACGGACGAGACGCTGGCCCAGGTCGTGCAGCTCGGCGGCCATGTGCTGCGGGCCGCGCACGACAGCGCCCACGGCCGGGTGGCGACGGTGGCGGACCCGGAGGGGGCCCGGTTCTCGCTGATCCAGGATCCGCGCTGATACGGAGGGCGCGGCTCAGGCCTGGTGGACCGGCAGGACGTCCGGGGACAGTGCCGCCGCCCTCGCGCCGGCCGCCGTCATCCGGCGCTGATGGTGGCGGCGGCAGAGGACCTCGTAGCCCACGGCGTCCGCCTGGTTGACGTCGCCGACGACCACCTGGGCGCCCTCGACGACCATCTCGCCGCCTATGGTGCGGGCGTTGTGCGTGGCGCGGGCGCCGCACCAGCACAGGGCCTCCACCTGGAGCACCTCGATCCGGTCGGCGAGTTCCATCAGGCGCTGAGAGCCGGGGAACAGCTTGGTGCGGAAGTCGGTCGTGATGCCGAAGGCGTAGACGTCGAGGCCCAGGTCGTCGACGACGCGCGCGAGTTGGTCGATCTGGTCCGGGGCGAGGAACTGGGCCTCGTCGGCGATGGCGTAGTCGGCGCGGCCGCCCCGGGAGAGATGGTCGACGACATAGCCGTACAGGTCCATGCCGTCCTCGACCTCCACCGCGTCCGTGACCAGGCCCAGCCGCGAGGAGAGCTTGCCCTCGCCCGCGCGGTCGTCACGGGTGAAGATGATGCCGGCGAGGCCACGTGCCGAACGGTTGTGCTCGATCTGGAGGGCCAGCGTCGACTTCCCGCAGTCCATGGTTCCGGAGAAGAACACCAGCTCGGGCATGTGGAGTTGAGCACCTTTCGGCGACGAAGGGGTTTGGGGAGGAGATTTCAGGAGCGTACTTCGAGCAGCGGGACGAGCTGCTCGACGGGGGTCATCGAGCCGTGGTTGCCGACCATCGCCGACTCCTTCGGCTCCCGCTCGGACGCGATGATCAGGACGTCGTCCCGGGCGGCGGCGACCACATCGCCGATGCGGTCGTACACCCGCTCGTCGATCCGCGGCCCGAACCAGCCCGCCTCGATCGCCTCGTCCCGGGAGGCCACCCAGAACTGCTCGCCGAGCACCTCGCGCCAGCAGGTCAGGACGTCGTTCGCGGCGCCGGGCACCGCGTAGATGTGCCGCGCCCGGCCCTCGCCGCCCAGCAGGGCGACGCCGGCGCGCAGCTCCCAGTCCGCGTCGAAGTCGATGCGGTGCTCGTCGTCGAAGGGCACGTCGATCATGCCGTGGTCGGCGGTGACATAGAGCGCGGTGCGCGGCGGGAGCTGCTCCGCGAGGCGCTGGACCAGCCGGTCGACGTACATGAGCTGGCCGCGCCAGGTGTCGGAGTCGACGCCGTAGCGGTGGCCGGCGCCGTCGAGTTCGGCGTAGTACGTGTAGACCAGGGAGCGGTCGCCGGCGGCCAGTTGCTCGGCCGCGAGGTCCATGCGCTCCTCGCCGGTGAGCCGTCCCAAAAACGTTCCGCCACTGAGTGCGACCTTGGTCAGCGGGGTGTTCTGGAAGGTGGGCGAGGACACCTGCGCCGCGTGCACACCCGCCCGGTGCGCCAGCTCGAAGACGGTGGGGTACGGCTGCCAGATGTGCGGCGGCGTCCAGGGGTTCCAGCGCAGCTGGTTCATCAGCTCGCCGGTCTCGGGGTTGCGCGCGGTGTATCCGGGCAGGCCGTGCGCGCCGGGCGGCAGGCCGGTGCCGACGGAGGCGAGGGAGGTCGCGGTGGTCGCCGGGTAGCCGGTGGTGAGCGGGCGACCGGTGCCGCCACGTGAGCTGCCGAGCAGCGAGGCCATGAAGGGCGCTTCCTCGGGGTGCGCCCTGAGCTGCTCCCAGCCGAGACCGTCGATCAGGAACACGCAGTTGCGGTCGGCGGCGGTCAGCTCGGTGATGGTGGCGGTCATGCCGGGTACGGCCATGCCCGCGGCCAGCGTGGGCAGGAGGTCGGCGAGCGAGCCGCTGCCGTACTCGGGGAGGGGCGCGGAAGTGACGGCAAGGGGTTCCGGATGGGGGTCCCAGGCGGTGGACTGCGTCATCAGCGCGCGATGTCCGCGGTCGCCTCGGAGAGGGCCTGCGCGAAGGCGAGCGCCTGGCGCACCGTCTCAGGACCGTCGCCGGCCTCGCTGACGCGCAGGCTGAGGTCGTCCGCCGTGGAGCTGCCCGTGTAGCCGTGGTCGGCCTCGCAGTTGGGGTCGCCGCAGGCGGCGGGCTCCAGGTCGATACGGGAGACGGCGCCCCAGCCGATGGTGAGGACGACCTCGCGGGGCAGCGTGCCCACCGTGTACTGCTCCGGGTTGGCGACGACGCGGCTGAGCACGACCGAGGAGATCCGGCCGAGCTTGACCGACTCCGTCGAGGTCGTGGCGTAGGGCGTCGGGGAGGTGCTGTCGGCGGCCTGCTCGTCGGTGTGGCTGACGATGAAGCGGTTACCGGTGAGGACGAGGACGGTCACATGTCGCCGCACCTCGTTCTGGTCGAACGTGGTCTCCTGGTGGACCAGGAACGACCGCATGGGCTCGCCGCCCACGGCGGCCTCCACCGCCTCGGCCACGAGGGCCGGGTAGTAGCCGCTGCGCTCGATCGCCGCTCGCAGCCCCTGGGTCGTCGTACTGGTCTTGGCCATGACGCCCATCCTAATCCCCGTGTAAGGACGGTCCGGGCCAGTCGAGAGCACCGGGGCCGTTCGAACAGCAGGGCCGTCATGCCTTCGCCCATCCGGGCCGTGGGGCCTTCCCGTAGAGCGGCGGACGGTTCTGGTCGTGGCGGCGGCTGCGAGGGCGCTGGACGGATGCCTTTGATCATCCAGGCCTCGATGCCTCACCACAGAGCGAGCGGCGTCCAGCGTCTTCGCGGCTGCCGCCACAGAGAGCTTGTCGGGCTCGTGGTCGCCGGGGTCGGATGCCTCAGCGCAACGTGGCCCTGACGCCCCTGAAGAGAGTGGTACCGACCGGCGTCCCGAGCCCGCCAAGCACTTGTCATCTGATCACTCGTTGGTGTTGGTGGTGCGAGCCCGCCACACGGTGACCTCTTGAAACGCCCGAGCCGACCTGAGCTCCCGCTTAGACCGAGGTCCGTGCGACGAGCTGGTGCCACGAACAGCTACTGAGGTGGCGGACCGGCCAACGATGCCGAGTCCTGGGATTAGGTCGCTGCGTGGTTCCTCATGAGCTCGTGACCAGCACAAACGCAAGGCAGCACTGGGAGGAACCTTGATCTATTGCGGCATCGACTGGGCGGAGAGGACGCACGACGTCGCCCTTGTCGACGACGCCGGCCAGCTGCTGGCCAAACGGCACATCACGGACGACACTGCCGGCTACAAGATCCTACTGAACCTGCTCGCCGAGTACGGCGACACGGCGGAGCACCCGATCCCGGTGGCGATCGAGACGTCCCGCGGCCTGCTGGTGGCGGTCCTGCGAACCGGCAAGCGGCAGGTGTTCGCGATCAACCCGATGGCCGCCGCCCGCTACCGCGACCGGCATAGCGTCTCGCGCAAGAAGTCTGACCCCGGCGACGCCTTGGTCCTGGCGAACATCCTGCGCACCGACATGCACGCCCACCGGCCCCTCCCCAGCGACAGCGACCTGGCTCGCGCCGTCGCCGTCCTGGCCCGCGCCCAGCAGGACGCCGTCTGGAATCGGCAGCAGACTGCTAACCAGCTCCGTTCCCTGCTCCGCGAGTACTACCCAGCTGCCTTGGACGCTTTTGCGATGTGGACCAACGGTCTGTGCCGACCTGAGACTCACGAACTCCTCCGGCTCGCGCCAACTCCTTCCCGGGCTGCGCGGCTTACTCGCACTCAGCTTCAGGCCGCTCTCAAACGGGCCGGCCGTAAGCGCGGTATCGCGGCCGACGCCGACCGGCTTCGCGAGGTCTTCCGGGCCGACTCGGCCCACCAGCCGCCCCTGGTCGAGGAAGCGCTTGGCAAGCAGATGCTCGCCCTCGTCCTGCAGCTGGAGGCCGCCTGCACCGCATCCGACCAGCTTGCCGAGGCGGTGGAGGATGCTTTCCCCAAGCACCCGGACGCTGAGATCGTCCTCAGTTTCCCGGGCCTCGGCGTCCAGCTCGGCGCCCGGGTGCTCGCCGAGATCGGAGACGATCGCAATCGCTTCGCCGACGCCCGTGGCCTGAAGGCCTACGCCGGTTCCTCGCCCATCACCAGGGCCTCCGGCAAGAAGTCCGCCATCACCCGTCGGTGGGTCAAGAACGACCGCCTCAACCACGCCGGCTACCTCTGGGCCTTCTCCGCGATCACCGCCTCACCCGGCGCCAAGACCCACTACCGGCGCCGCCGCGACGACCACGGAGACTGGCACGCAGCTGCCCAGAGGAACCTCTTCAATCGCATGATCGGACAGCTCTACCACTGCCTCCAGCACGGACAGCGCTTCGACGAGGACGTCGCGTTCCCCACGACCGCCGAGACTGCCGCGGCATGAGATCCCTCAGCCGGCGACTGCGCGGGACCAGCGCTCATGGATGACGGCCTGCTTCCGCTCAAGCTCGGCATCCATCATCCGGTTGGTGAAGGTCCCCGGAATCGTGAGCGAACGCCCACGAACCCGGACGATCCGCAGGTCCCACCAGATTCCGCTCCGCAACGCTCGCTGCCGCCTCTCGATACCGGCGACCTCATCCCAACGGATCGAGCGCCCGCTGACGAACGTGCGGAACTCCACACCCGTCGCAGTCAGAAGCACCCGCCCATAGATCGAGTTGATCGTGCCGACGAAGATGGCCAAGGAGAGGACCGAGAAGCCACCGACCCACCACCAACGGCCAGGTGCACGCGCGGTCAGGCCCACCGCCACCGTCACTCCGGCAAGCGCCAGCATCACGATGCCGTTCCGCCACCAGTACCTCTGCCGATCAGCAGAGCTGAAGCCGATCCACACATCGGGCATGTTCATGATGCTACCGATGCTGACTCGAACAACGAGCCTCCAGACTTGACGAGTTAGGCCCCTGAGGTGTCTACGGGGGCGCACTGACTGCGAGGCACCGCTCACGCACTCAGTAGGTGGGCAGGGTCCTCGGTCCGAGGTCGTCGCGGGCGGGCGGTGGCGCCAGGCGCACGGAGGCGCTGAGGACGCTCACGCCGTGGGTCGCGACGACGACCGGCTCCAGGGTGACCGCGACGACCTCGGGATGGTCGTCGACCAGCCGCGACACCCTCAGCAGCAGCTCCTCCAGGGCGGGGGTGTCGACCGGCTTGGAGCCGCGCCAGCCGAAGAGGAGCGGTGCCGTCCGGATCGACCGGACGATCGAGGTCGCGTCGCGGTCGGTGACCGGGATCAGCCGGTGCGCGGTGTCGCCGAGCAGCTGGGAGGCGGCTCCTGCGAGCCCGAAGGACAGCACGGCGCCGGCCGCGGGGTCGATCACGGCCCGTACGACGGTGTCGACGCCGCGCGGGGCCATGCTCTGCACGACCGGCCTGAGCTCCTCCGGCCTGCCGAACAGCTCGTTCAACTCGGCGTAAGCACGGCGCAGTTGCTCCTCGTCCGTCAGGTCGAGCCGTACGCCCCCGAGGTCGGCCCGGTGGCGCAGGTGCGGGGCGGTGGCCTTGAGGGCGACGGGGTAGCCGAGGGTGCGGGCGGCGTCGGCGGCCGCGTCGGGGCTGGGGGCGTGCAGGGCTCGGTGCACCTGGATGCCGTACTTGCCGAGCAGGTCGCAGGTCTCGTCCGGGCCGAGCGTGAGCCCCTGCCCGCGCGCGAGCAGTCCGTCGATCAGCCGGGCGGCGCCCTTCTCGTCGATGTCCTCGTACTCGGGCACCTTGCCCGGCTCGGCCGCCTCGCGTCGCCACTGGGAGTAGTTGACGGCCTCGGCTAGGGCGCGGACGGCACGCTCGGCGGCGGGGTAGGCGGGGATGAGACGGGGGCTCTCGGAGGTGTCCGACTGCTCGGGCGGTGCCTCGGCCGGGAAGTCGAGCGGGCGGATGGGGTGGGCGCGCGTCGCGGTGGCCGAGGGCTTCGGGCGCGCCTGGGGTGCGGTGCTGGCCGCGGCCGACAGTGCCTCGGCGAGCCCTCCGAGTTCCACGTGGACCACCAGGACGGGTTTGCCCGGGACCCGCTCGGCCGCCGTTCGCAGGGCCTCAGCGAGTTCGGCGTCGCCGGTCGACGCGTCGCCGATCGCCGGTATCGCGGTGACCACGACCGCGTCGCAGGTCTCGTCGGCGAGTGCGCGCGAGAGTGCCTCGTGGAAGTCGGCCGCTGACGCGCCCGTGGTCAGGTCCAGCGGCGGCAGCGGCCGTAGCCCCTCGGCGAGGCAGGCGTCGTAGGTGAGCAGCCCCAGGGACTCGGAGTTCCCGAGGATCGCCACCCGCGGGCCGGTCGGGAGCGGCTGGCGGGCGAGCAGCAGGCCCGCGTCCACCAGTTCGGTGATGGTGTCGACGCGGATCACGCCGGCCTGCCGCAGCAGCGCGGACACCGTGGCGTGCGGCAGCCGGGTGACCCGTACGGTGTGGCCCTGCGGCGCCGCCCCGCCGTGCCGCGCGCCCTGCACCACGACCAGGGGCTTGGCCGCCGCGGTGCGCCGGGCGAGGCGGGTGAACTTGCGGGGGTTGCCGATGGACTCCAGGTACATCAGGACGACATCGGTGTCCGGGTCGTCGTACCAGTACTGCAGGACGTCGTTGCCGGACACGTCGGCGCGGTTGCCGGACGACACGAAGGTGGACACGCCGGTGACGCCGGTCACTCCGCCGCCGCGTCGGTGCAGCCGGGACAGCAGGGCGATGCCGATGGCGCCGGACTGGGCGAACAGCCCGATGCGGCCCGGCCTCGGCATCTCGGGCGCGAGGGAGGCGTTCAGGCGAACGCTCGCACTGGTGTTGATGATCCCGAAGGCGTTCGGGCCGATGATGCGCATGCCGTACGCGCGCGCGTGCCGGACGAGTTCGCGCTGGCGCTCGCGTCCGTCGGGCCCGCTCTCGGCGTACCCCGCGGAGAGCACGACCAGCCCCTGCACACCGTGCTCACCGCATTCGGCGACCACCTCGGGGACGTACGCGGCCGGGACGGCGACGACCGCGAGATCGACCTGCTCCTCGATCTCCCGGACCGAGCGCTGCGCGGGCACGCCGTCGATTTCCTTGAGGTCCTGGGGGAACGCCTTGTTCACGGCGTACAGCCGCCCTGTGAACCCGGCGTCCCTGATGTTGCCGAGGACGCCGCGACCCACCCCGCCCGGGGTGCGTCCGACGCCGATGACGGCGACGGAGCCGGGGGCCAGCAGCCGGCGCACGGACCTGGCCTCGGCGCGCTGCTCGCGCGCGTACTGCACGGCGAGCGAGCGGTCCGTCGGCTCCAGGTCGAACTCCAGACGTACGACGCCGTCCTCGAAGCTGCGCTTCTGGGTGTACCCGGCGTCCGTGAACACCTTGATCATCTTGGAGTTGGCGGGCAGCACCTCGGCGGCGAAGCGACGGATGTCACGCTCGCGCGCGACCGCCGCGATGTGTTCGAGGAGGGCGGAGGCGACGCCGCGCCCCTGGTGGGCGTCCTGCACGAGGAATGCGACCTCGGCCTCGTCGGCCGGTGCGGACGCGGGCATTCCATCGGCGCCGATCCGGTCGTAGCGTACGGTGGCGATGAACTCGCCGCCCACCGTGGCCGCGAGTCCCACCCGGTCCACAAAGTCGTGGTGCGTGAAGCGGTGGACGTCCTTCGCGGACAGTCGCGGGTAGGGCGCGAAGAAGCGGTAGTACTTCGACTCGTCCGACACCTGCTCGTAGAAGCTGACCAGGCGCTCGGCGTCATCAACGGTGATGGGGCGGATGCGCGCGGTGCCGCCGTCGCGCAGCACCACGTCGGCTTCCCAGTGGGCGGGGTACTCGTGCCGGTCCGAGGCGCTCTGCATGGGGCCCAGATTACGGCTCGCGTCTGACAACGGCGCGGGGCAGTCTGTGGAGGACGGTTTGTCGGGTCGAGGCCGCGACCCGACGGTCACCTCGGGAGGGGCGCTTTGTCCCTCCCGGCCTGCTTCACGGGTGTGGGAAACTGGTCTAGACAACCCTGAACACCGAAGGGCAGCATCACATGGCTGAGCGCCGCGTCAACGTCGGCTGGGCCGAGGGCCTTCACGCCCGCCCCGCTTCCATCTTCGTCCGGGCCACCACGGCCGCAGGTATCCCGGTGACGATCGCCAAGGCTGACGGCAACCCCGTCAACGCGGCCTCCATGCTGGCTGTCCTGGGCCTCGGCGCCCAGGGCGGCGAGGAGATCGTCCTCGCCTCCGACGCCGAGGGCGCGGACGTCGCCCTCGACCGTCTGGCGAAGCTGGTCTCCGAGGGCCTCGAGGAGCTGCCCGAAACGGTCTGAATGGCCTGAGCGGGACTCCGAAGTGAACGGTGCAGCCGCGTCCGCCTTTTCGGCGGGCGCGGCTTCGCTGTTTCGGCGGGCACGGCTTCATCGCTTTCAGACGGGCATGCCGGAATTCAGGCAGCACGTCGGCGCAACTGAAAAAGGGCAGCGGAAATTCACCGCCACCGAATTTCTCCTCTTTGTATACGGCGCCCGTGTTAATGCCGCAGGCTCGGCATGTTTACGGGATGTTGCGAATTCCTCACACGCTCCGTGCGCTCTCCGGCGGAGCCGAACCGCAGCCGGTGCGCGGAGAGCGTGCGCTCGGTGTGCAGGGCCGTCATCGCGCGGGCGCGTTCGCCGTCGCCGCGCGCCACCGCGTCCACGATCGCGCCGTGCTCGGTCCAGTACTCCACAGGATCGGCCGGCGCCTCGACGGCGTACATCCAGGCGATCTTGTGCCGCAGCTGGGTCAGCATCGAGGTCAGGGCGGGGCTGCCGGAGGCCTGGGCCAGCGTCTCGTGGAACCAGCCGCCCAGCGAGCGCAGGTCGTCGCTGTTTCCCCGCCTGGCCCGCTCCTGCCCCAGCCTGACCAGGCCGCGCAGGACCTTCAGATGGGCCTCGGTGCGCCGCTGGGCGGCCCGGGCGGCACCGAGCGGCTCCAGGAGCGTACGCATCTCCAGCAGGTCGGCGGCCTCCTGCTCGGTCGGTTCGGCGACGCACGCGCCCGCGTGCCGCCGGGTCACCACGAAGCCCTCCGCCTCCAGGGTGCGCAGGGCCTCACGGACGGGGACGCGGGAGACGCCGTAGCGACGCGCGAGCAGTTCCTCGGTGAGCCGGCCGCCACGCTCGTAGACACCGGCGACGATGTCGTCCCGGATCGCCGTGCACACCGAATGCGCCGGAATACGCATGAGCGACCTCCGCCTTAATCCCCGTGAAACGCGTCGACGAATGACGTGTTCAATGACGTGTTCTCAGTGACTCTATGGCAACCGGCCGGAATTTCCGACGGGCGGCCGGAATCCATGGATATTTTTTGGTCAGGCGTTCGGCCCTGCGCGTTCGGTCCTGCGCGTCGGGTCCTGAAACGCGGAAAGCCCCGGCTCGATGAGCCCGGGGCTTCGCGCGGGTGCCTGTGGGCGTCAGACGTTCACGCCGTGCGAGCGCAGGTAGGAGACCGGGTCGATGTCGGAGCCGTACTCCGACGTCGTACGGGCCTCGAAGTGCAGATGCGGACCGGTGACGTTGCCGGTGGCGCCGGACAGGCCTATCTGCTGGCCGGGGGTGACGGTCTGACCCACCGAGACGCCGATGGACGACAGGTGGCCGTACTGGGTGTACGTGCCGTCGTTCATCTTGATCACGATGTTGTTGCCGTACGACCCGCCCCAGCCGGCCTCGACGACGGTGCCGGCGCCGACCGCGTGGACGGAGGTGCCGCTCGCGGCGTGGAAGTCGACGCCGGTGTGGCTGCCGGAGGACCAGACGGCGCCGCCCGACTTGTAGCCCGTGGATATGTACGAGCCGGCGATGGGAGCGACGTAGGACATGAGGCGCTTGCGCTCGGCCTCGCGGGCGGCGCGCTCCTTGGCCTCGCGCTCCTGCTTGGCCTGCTCGGCGGCCTTCAGACGCGCGGCCTCCTTGGCGGCCTGCTCGACGGCGGCGGCCTCCTTGGCGGCCCGCTCCTGGGCGATGGCCTGGGCGTCGATCTGGTCGGCGATCGAGTTGTCGAAGGTGATGACGGGGATGAGGCCGGTCTGCTCCGCGGCGGGCTCGGCGGCGAGCGCCGGGGCGGCCAGGGTGCCGATGACGCCGGTGGCGGTGAGTGCGGCGACACCCGCCGCGCGGGCGGTGGTGCGCTCGAAGCGGCCCGGCCGGCGGTGCCTGCCGGTGGCGCGGTTCTTCTCGCCGCTCTTCTCGGTGCTGTTCCCGGTGGCGCAGGTGAACGCCATGTAGTGGCTGGTCCTTTCCTTCCTTCTCGCCTACCGGGTTAGCTGACGGGTTCGGAGCAGGAAGGTCTCCTACGGGCCCCCTCGCGGCTCGCGCGGGCGTCCGATTCACCCCAGGGACTTCGATGGGTCCCCGGCTCCCCTGGCTCGCGCCGTACGGGGACTCGGCGATGGCTGTCCGGTGCCGCGGACGCGGCGCACTGCCTGACGGACAGCCCGGAAGACGCTAAACGGGACATCTTTCAATCCCCAAACGGATCACGGCTTTTGTAGCGCATCCCACAGGCCAGACAGGCAACCTCTCCCTCAATTCGGGCATAAGGGGCCCTGGTGACTCTCTCGTCACCAGGGCCCCTACGCGCGCGTGGCGGCGTCGCGGTCTACTCGGCTGCCACGACCGTGACTTCGCCGATCCCGAGGGCCTCTACGGGCTCCCGGATCTCGGCGGCGTCACCGACGAGGATCGTCACCAGACGGTCCACCGGGAAGGCGCTCACGGCCGCCGCGGTGGCCTCCACGGTGCCGGTCGCGGCCAGCTGCTGGTACAGCGTCGCCTGGTAGTCGTCGGGCAGGTGCTGCTCGACCTGGTCGGCCAGGGTGTTCGCCACGGACGCGGCCGTCTCGTACTTCAGCGGCGCCACCCCGACGAGGTTCTGCACGGCGAAGTCCCGCTCGGCGTCGGTGAGCCCCTCGGCGGCGACCCCGCGCAGGACCTTCCAGAGGTCGTCCAGGGCCGGGCCGGTGTTCGGGGTGTCGACGGAACCACTGATGGCGAGCATCGCCGCGCCCGAGCCGTCCGGGGCGGAGCGCAGCACCTGGCCGAAGGCCCGCACACCGTAGGTGTAGCCCTTCTCCTCGCGCAGCACCTTGTCCAGGCGGGAGGTGAGGGTGCCGCCGAGGCAGTAGGTGCCGAGCACCTGCGCGGGCCACACGCGGTCGTGCCGGTCGGCTCCGACACGGCCGATCAGCAGCTGCGTCTGGACGGCGCCGGGGCGGTCGACGATGACGACGCGTCCGGTGTCGTCCGCGGTGACCGGCGGGACGGGGCGCGGCTCGCCCGAGGTGCCGGTCCAGGCGCCCAGGGTGTCGCCGAGCAGGGCGTCGAGGTCGACGCCGGTGAGGTCGCCGACGACCACGGCGGTGGAGGTGGCGGGGCGTGCGTACCGCTCGTAGAAGGCGCGTACGGCCTTGGAGTCGATGCCTTCGACGGTGTCCTCGGTGCCCTGGCGCGGGCGGGACATGCGCGAGGTCGCCGGGAACAGCTCCTTGGAGAGCTCCTTGGCGGCGCGCCGCCCGGGGTTGGCCAGCTCGTGCGGGATCTCGTCGAGGCGGTTGCGCACCAGGCGCTCCACCTCGGCGTCGTCGAACGCGGGTGCCCTGAGGGCGTCGGCGAGCAGGCCGAGCGCCTTGGGCAGGCGGGAGACGGGCACCTCCAGGCTGACCCGGACGCCGGAGTGGTCGGCGTAGGCGTCGAGGGTGGCGCCGCAGCGCTCCAGCTCGGCGGCGAACTCCTCGGCGGTGTGCTGGTCGGTGCCCTCGGACAGGGCGCGCGCCATGATCGTGGCGATGCCGTCCAGGCCCTTCGGCTCGGCGTCCAGGGGCGTGTCCAGGAGTACCTCGACGGCGATGACCTGCTGGCCGGGGCGGTGGCAGCGCAGGACGGTGAGGCCGTTGTCCAGCTTGCCGCGCTCGGGTGCCGGGAACGCCCAGGGCCGGGCGGCGCCCGCCTGGGGCTGCGGGTGGAACTCCATGCTGGCGAGCTCGGTCACTGGGCCGACTCCTCGTTCTCGTCGGTGCTGGCGGCTTCCAGGTCCTCGTCCTCGTCGGCGGTCGGCTCGTACACGAGCACCGCGCGGTTGTCGGGACGCAGCCGGGCCTGGGCGACCGCCTTGACCTCCTCGGCGGTGACGTCGAGGACGCGCTCGACCGCGGTGAACGCGAGCTGCGGGTCGCCGAACAGCACGGCGTACCTGCACAGTTCGTCGGCGCGGCCCGCGACGGTGCCGAGCCGGTCCAGCCACTCGCGCTCCAGCTGGGCCTGCGCGCGCTCCATCTCCTCGGCGGTGGGGCCTTCCTCAGCGAACCGCGCGAGCTCCTCGTCCACGGCCGACTCGATGACGGGCACCTCGACGTCGCCGGAGGTCTTCACGTCCAGCCAGCCCAGGGAGGGCGCACCGGCCAGGCGCAGCAGGCCGAACCCGGCCGCCACGGCCGTACGGTCGCGTCGCACGAGGCGGTTGTAGAGACGGGAGGACTCGCCGCCGCCGAGGACGGTCAGCGCCAGGTCGGCGGCGTCGCACTCGCGCGTGCCGTCCTTCGGGAGGCGGTAGGCGGCCATCAACGCGCGCGCGGGGACGTTGTCCTCGACGACCTCGCGCAGCTGCTCGCCGATCACGTCGGGCAGCGAGCCGTCGCGCGGCTCGGGCTTGCCGTCGTGGCCCGGGATGGTGCCGAAGTACTTCTCGACCCAGGCGAGCGTCTGCTCCGGGTCGATGTCGCCGACGATGGACAGCACGGCGTTGTTGGGCGCGTAGTAGGTGCGGAAGAACGCGCGGGCGTCCTCCAGGCTGGCCGCGTCCAGGTCGGCCATCGAGCCGATCGGCGTGTGGTGGTACGGGTGACCGTCCGGGTACGACAGGGCGGTCAGCTTCTCGAAGGCCGTGCCGTAGGGCACGTTGTCGTAGCGCTGGCGGCGTTCGTTCTTGACGACGTCCCGCTGGTTCTCCAGGCCCTCCTCGTCGAGCGCCACCAGGAGGCTGCCCATGCGGTCGGCCTCCAGCCAGAGCGCGAGCTCCAGCTGGTGGGCGGGCATGGTCTCGAAGTAGTTGGTGCGCTCGAAGCTGGTGGTGCCGTTCGGCGAGCCGCCGGCGCCCTGGACGAGCTCGAAGTGTCCCGTGCCCTTCACGCTGCTCGAACCCTGGAACATCAGGTGCTCGAAGAGGTGGGCGAGTCCGGTACGGCCCTTGACCTCGTGGCGGGAGCCGACGTCGTACCAGAGACAGACCGCGGCGACCGGCGTGAGGTGGTCCTCGGAGAGCACCACGCGCAGGCCGTTGGCCAGGCGGTGCTCCGTCGCGGTGAGGCCGCCGGATTGTGCCTCCGGTGTGGCCGTGTGACCCATGGGCAAGGTGTCCTTCCGGTCGCGTGCGCTGCGTTGTGCCGAGCAGTTCGGCTTCAGTTCCTGCCACTGTATGCAGCGTCCGGAGGGTCGGCGAAGTTCCCGGTCGGAACAGGTCGGGTGGAGGGTGGGGGACGTGGGCCGGGTCGGCTCGTCGTACCGCGCCTCTTGCCGCGTTTCGGGGCGGTCCTGTGTCGCGCCGGGGCCGGTGCCACTCGCTCGGGTCGGGCCGCGCCCGCCGTGTGGCCTGCGGCATCGGCACGGCGGGCCGGTCGACCGAGGAGCACACGCGCGTGCCGGGTCGTGTGACTCGCGGAAGCCATCCACGCCGGGTTCCGCCCGCGGCCTTCGCACGGCTGCCCGTCGATCACTCCGGCGAGTGAACGCTCTCGTGGCGCTGGCTTGCCGCGGGGCCGGGTAGGTTGCCCCTCCGTCGGCAAGCACCCTGTCGTCCGAGGCCGTTGGTGCCCGATCGCACCCTCGGTCGCAGGTGGGACCGGGCATCGGCGACACTTCTCACGCGCCGGGCGGGGGCCCAACATCGGGTCCTGGTCGGTGGTTGTCAGTGCCGCGGTCCACAATGGTCCGCGTCAGATCCGTCCACGCCTCAGTAAGGAGCCGGCAGCGATGGCCCGCCGCAGCACGAAGACCCCGCCGCCCGACGACTCGTACGAGGAGAAGATCCTCGACATCGACGTCGTCGACGAGATGCAGGGCTCCTTCCTCGAGTACGCGTACTCGGTCATCTACTCCCGCGCGCTGCCGGACGCCCGCGACGGCCTCAAGCCGGTGCATCGGCGCATCGTCTACCAGATGAACGAGATGGGTCTGCGCCCCGACCGCGGCTATGTGAAGTGCGCCCGTGTCGTCGGCGAGGTCATGGGTAAGTTGCACCCGCACGGCGACGCGTCGATCTACGACGCCCTGGTGCGCATGGCCCAGCCCTTCTCGATGCGCGTCCCGCTGGTCGACGGCCACGGCAACTTCGGCTCGCTGGGCAACGACGACCCGCCGGCCGCCATGCGATACACCGAGTGCCGCCAGGCCCAGGCCACCAGCCTGATGACCGAGTCCATCGAAGAGGACACGGTCGACTTCACCCCCAACTACGACGGCCAGGAACAGGAGCCGGTGGCGCTGCCCGCCGCCTTCCCGAACCTCCTGGTCAACGGCGCCTCCGGGATCGCCGTCGGCATGGCCACCAACATGCCGCCGCACAACCTCGGCGAGGTCATCGCGGCCGCCCGCCATCTGATCCGCTATCCGAACGCGGATCTGGACACCTTGATGAAGTACGTCCCGGGCCCCGACCTGCCCACCGGCGGCCGGATCGTCGGCCTCTCGGGCGTCCGGGACGCGTACGAGTCGGGCCGCGGCACCTTCAAGATCCGCGCCACGGTCGAGATCGAGACCGTGACCGCCCGCCGCAAGGGCCTGATCGTCACCGAGCTGCCCTTCACGGTCGGCCCGGAGAAGGTCATCGCCAAGATCAAGGACCTGGTCGGCTCGAAGAAGCTCCAGGGCATCGCCGACGTCAAGGACCTCACCGACCGCGAGCACGGCCTGCGTCTGGTCATCGAGATCAAGAACGGCTTCGTGCCGGAGGCGGTCCTGGAGCAGCTGTACAAGCTGACGCCGATGGAGGAGTCCTTCGGCATCAACAATGTGGCGCTGGTCGACGGCCAGCCCCTCACCCTGGGCCTCAAGGAGCTCCTGGAGGTCTATCTCGACCACCGCTTCGAGGTCGTCCGGCGCCGCAGCGAGTTCCGCCGCGGCAAGCGCCGCGACCGCCTCCACCTGGTCGAGGGCCTGCTGACGGCGCTCGTCGACATCGACGAGGTCATCCGCCTCATCCGCTCCAGCGACAACAGCGCACAGGCAAAGGAGCGCCTGATGGAGCGCTTCTCCCTGTCCGAGATCCAGACCCAGTACATCCTCGACACGCCGCTGCGCCGTCTCACCAAGTACGACCGCATCGAGCTGGAGGCGGAGAAGGAGCGGCTCAACGCGGAGATCGCCGAGCTGACCCGGATCCTCGACTCGGACGCCGAGCTGCGCAAGCTGGTCTCCGCGGAACTGGCCGCGGTGGCCAAGAAGTTCGGCACCGAGCGGCGTACGGTCCTGCTGGAGGCGGCCGGCGCCCCGGTCTCCGCCGTACCGCTCCAGGTGGCCGACGACCCGTGCCGGGTGCTGCTGTCCTCGACGGATCTGCTGGCCCGTACGGCCAACGGCGATCCCTTCGCGGAGGACGGCGACGCGAAGCGCTCCAAGCACGATGTGATCGTCTCGGCGGTACCGGCCACGGCGCGCGGCGAGGTGGGCGCGGTGACGTCCACGGGCCGGCTGCTGCGGATCAACGTCGTCGATCTGCCGACGCTGCCGGAGACGGCGTCGAGACCGAACCTCGCGGGCGGCGCGCCCCTGTCGGAGTTCGTCTCCCTGGAGGACGGCGAGACGGTGGTCTGTCTGACGACCCTCGACGAGTCCTCCCCGGGCCTCGCCCTCGGCACCGCACAGGGCGTCGTCAAGCGTGTCGTACCCGACTATCCGTCCAACAAGGAGGAGTTGGAGGTCATCACGCTGAAGGAGGGCGACCGGATCGTCGGCGCGGTCGATCTGCGCACCGGTGAGGAGGACCTGGTCTTCATCACGGACGACGCCCAGCTGCTGCGCTACCAGGCCGCGCAGGTCCGCCCGCAGGGCCGCGCCGCGGGCGGCATGGCGGGCATCAAGCTCACCGAGGGCGCGAAGGTGATCTCCTTCACAGCGGTGGACCCGGCTGCCGACGCGATGGTGTTCACCGTCGCGGGCTCGCGCGGCACGCTGGACGACTCGGTCCAGACGACGGCCAAGCTGACCCCGTTCGACCAGTACCCGCGCAAGGGCCGCGCCACGGGCGGTGTGCGCTGCCAGCGGTTCCTGAAGGGCGAGGACTGTCTGTCCCTGGCCTGGGCGGGCGCCGTCCCGGCGAGGGCCGCGCAGAAGAACGGCACCCCGGCCGAACTCCCGGAGGTCGACCCGCGCCGCGACGGCTCGGGTGTGTCACTGGCGAAGACGGTGTCGGTGGTGGCCGGCCCGTTCTAGGCCTCCTGGACGACCCCGTCCTCCGGATCCTGTACGTAGCGCATAACGCCCCACATGCCATGCTCGTCGGCGTGTGGGGCGTCGCTCTTGCACGCCTCCAGCTCCTTGGCCAGCGCGGCGGCGTCGATGCCGGAGCCGATGAGGACGAGCTGCGTGAGGCGAGGGCCGGCGGCTGGCCACGGCTCCGGGTAGAAGCGCAGGAACGGCCCGACGGCGTGCACGGCGTAACGGTTCGCGGTGTCGTACGGGCCGAAGTCGACGTAGCCCTTGATCCGGTACAGCCCCTCCGGCCTGCTGTCCAGGAACCCCATCAGCCGCCGTGGGTCGAGAGCGACCTCGGAAGCGAAGGACAGGCTGTCGTAGGCCGTGTGCAGATGGCCGGAGTGGTCCTCGTGGTGCTCGTGCAGGTCGTCGAAGGACAACTGCCCCATGCGCTCCGCACTCGGACGGCAGTCGAACAGGAATTCGGGGTCGATACGACCGTAGGTGGCGGGGACGACGGCGGCGCGATCGGCGAGCCCGCGCACCAGCCCGAGGACGCGCTCGGCGTCCGCCGTCCGGTCGAGCTTGTTGACCACGACGAGGTCGGCGAGGGCCAGATGCCGGTCGATCTCGGGGTGCTTGGCGCGCGTGTCGTCGAACTCGGCGGCGTCGACGACCTCGACGAGACCGCCGTAGACGATGCCCGGATGCTCGCTGGCGAGCAGCATGCGCACGAGCTCCTCGGGTTCGGCGAGCCCGCTGGCCTCGATGACGATGACGTCGATGCCGGCGGACGGGCGGGCGAGCCGCTCCAGATAGACATCCAGCTCGCTCGCGTCGACCGCGCAGCACAGACAGCCGTTGCCGAGGGAGACGGTGGAGTCGCCGAGTGCGCCGGCGACGGCCATGGCGTCGATCTCGATGGCGCCGAAGTCGTTGACGATGGCACCGATACGGGTGCCTCCGCCGCGGTGGAGGAGGTGGTTGAGCAGAGTCGTCTTGCCGGAACCGAGGAATCCGGCGAGAACGACGACCGGAATCTGCTGCGGACCGGGGTTCGGCTGGCTCAACGTGCGACCTTTCTCACGCCGACGGGTGCACCGGCTCGCAGCTCGGCGCACATGCGAGGAATTGAATGCCGCCCCAGGATACGAGCCGGAAGAATCACCGCGAAGTGAACGATTGTTAGCAGCACTTGCCGGGCAGACGTTGGGCAAGGCGCTGGAGCGTGCGACCCTCGCTTCCCTCCGTGCGCCTCCTCTCCGCCTCCCCGCCGATCAGAGCCGCTCGGCACTCTGGGAGACGGCAAGCGCCGCCCACCGCTCGCCGGTCCCCTCCAGTCGACCCGCATCCAGTCGACCCGCACCCCGACGACCGGCGGACGGCCGCCTGATTCGGGGGTTGACATGGCCACACGGAGGACTGGGATACGAGGGCTGGGCACAGCCGTGGCCGCGGGCTTGGGCCTGGTGACAGGAGCCCTGGCCGGCCTGTCCGCGCAACGCCGTGCCCTGGACTCGCTGCGCATCCGCCTGGAGCACCTGGAAGAACAGGTGGCGCACACCCATCACCACAGCAACCTGGCCAACCAGCAGCATCTGCACTGGGAACTGCTGAGCAAGGCGATCGACAGCCCCGAGCTGGCGGAGGTCCTGGACATCTTCGAGGTGCCGGCGTCACCGCAGAAACGACGCCAGTACCTGTTCGCCAATGCCCTGTACACCAATCTGCTGTTCTACTACCGCATCGGAAATCTGAGCCGCGAGGAGTTCTTCGGGCGCGTGAGGGGGCTGCTGCAGAACCCCGTCGTCAAGGAGTACTGGTTCGCGACCCAGGGCCAGCGGGCCACGCTTCCCGAGGACTCGGACGAGGCGGAACTGGGCCGCCTGGTCGACGATCTGCTCCGTCAACTCGATGACGCGGACGGCGAGGAGTGGTGGGTGGTCGGAGAGCCGCCGGTCGACTGAGCGGCCGTTTCCGGCGGCGGACTGCTGACCTGCGGGAACGGGGCGTCTGCCTGGAGGACGTCTGGATTCGCTGACATAGCGTGCTTCTCTGCCAAGCCCACTACAAGGTGAAACACGCGTGCGTCTCATGCTGTGTCGGCTTAAAGCAGCATGCGGATCTGCTGTGGGAGCACCCGTGCCCAAACTGTGCTGTGCCCCTCATGTGTGCCGGTCGTGCCTTCGCTCCGCCGCCCAGGGGTGAGGTGCGCGGGCGGTGTGTGAACGTCTCCGGCAGCCGCGGCAAGGCGGGCGCGGAGAAATCACACCGGCGGGCGATAACGAACCAGTTAAGTGCCCAGTTGTCCCAGACGCCACTGGGGTTGACTCTCGCACGATCGCGTAGAGCGACTCCACAAGAGCGCCACTCACGCCGCCGGATGACGAGTGCACCCCACAGGGCAGCCTCCACCCCGCAGCCGTCGCGCGCGCCAGTTCTTCTTCAGTCGTGAATCAGAGGTAAGCAACAGTGAGTCAGATCATCCGTCGGATCGGCGTCCCCCCAAGTCACCGGGGGAGCACAGGAGGAGGCAATTGCCCTGACATCTTCGAGCTGGCCGACGGTAATTTCGCGGTCATCGGCACGGACGCCACGGACTCGCTGGACCCGGACCTCCCCTCCGACGCCTCGCGCGCCGACTACGAGCGCATCGTGGTCATCACACGCGAGACGCTGATCCGCGCCAAGGCGGACATTCCCGATGCGTAGGTGACGTCATGGATCAGGTCGGTTCCACGGCGCTCATCGGTGCGATGAGCGGCTTCGTGGCCACTGTCACGTCAGTCGTGGTGGCGGGGACCGTGTCACGGCAGGGCCGACAGCCCCGGGCCCCACATCCACTGGCGCGCTGACGAGGGCACCTCATGGGTCCGGCACCGCCCCGGTGCCGGACCACAGGCATTTTCCGGGGTGCACCGGGAAGCGGCACCACGCCCCCTCGGCAAGTCACCCCGACTCAAGTCAGGTTAGGCTCACCTCTGTGAGTACGTGCTCAACCGTCTCGCAGGACCTCGACGAGCCCATCGCGGGGACCGCGGCGACCGCGACGACCTGGCTGCTGCTGGAGCAGCCCGGTCCGTGGGGTGCCAAGGCGCTCACCCAGAGCCACCTGGATCCCGCGCTGGGCCGTGCCCTGGAGGAGGCCGCGCAGGGCACAGGTGTACGCGTCGCGCTCATCCGCCGCCCCGGTCGGCACGCCGACTGCGGTGGCCCCGCCGAGCGCCAGGTGTACATGGCCCACACCGTGCCCGGGAACGTCCGGTTGCACGCCGCCACGATCAGCGACCCCCGCCAGCTGCTCGACCTCGACTTCGCCGCTCTCGGCATGGGTGATCACCACACCTTCGACTCGGTTCTCCAGGGGCAGCCCCACACAGGCGACCCGCTCGCCCTCGTCTGCACCAACGGCAAGCGGGACCGCTGCTGCGCCCTCCTGGGCCGCCCCCTCGCGGCCGAGCTCGCCGCCTCCGGGGTGGACGGTGTCTGGGAGGTCACCCACCTGGGCGGGCATCGCTTCTCCCCGACGCTGCTGGTGCTGCCGTACGGCTACGCATACGGGCGGGCGCATGCCCATGCCGTCAAGGAGATCCTGCACAGCGTCCAGGACGGACGGATCGTCGTCGAGGGATGCCGCGGGAACTCGGCCTGGGAGCGGCCCGGCCAGGCGGCCGAGCTGGCGGTGCGCAGGGCGACGGGCGAGGACGCCGCGGAGGCGCTGAGCGTCGTACGGACGGCCGGCGCGGCCCCGCGGTGGGAGGTGACCGTCGCCCACGCGGACGGCCGCCACTGGCGCGTCAGCGTGGCTCAGAGCGCCGCCCTGCCGCCCCGTGCCGAGAGCTGCGGGGCATCGGTGCTCGGCTCGCCCGCGCGGATGGACGTGGTGGCGGTGCGCGAATCCACGATCACGACGGCGGCGGCACTGGCCGGCTGAGCGGGTACACCGGCACGGACTCGCCGCTCGACCGGGCTCCACCGGATCCCTCCCGGGCCTGTAACCGGACCGCGACCACATTCCCCCCACCGCTAACCGCCCGCCCAGTGCCCCACCCCACATCGATCAGGAGATCCACGTCACACCCCGCTACGGCTCCCCACCCCCGCCCACGTACCGTCATGGGTATGAGCCCCACTCCCCCCGCCCGTCGCCTGCGCCTGGGCCTGCCCCGGCGGATGTTCGCGCAGGTGCTGCTGATGCAGGTGGCGATCGCCGCGGGAGTCGCGGTGCTCGCGACCGGACTGTTCCTCGCGCCGCTCAGTGACCAGCTGGACGACCAGGCGATGCGTCGCGCGCTGTCGATCGCGCAGACCACGGCCGCCCAGCCGCAGATCGCCGAGGATCTGACAAGCACGTCCGCGACGCCGGGCGGCCCGGTCCAGCGGGAGGCGGAGCGGATCCGGGAGGCCACCAAGGCGGAGTACATCGTCGTGATGGACCGACGCGGGGTGCGCTGGTCCCACCCCACGCCGAGCGAGGTCGGCCGGCTCGTCTCGACCGACCCGGGCCAGGCCCTCGCCGGCCATGAGGTCATGGAGATCGACAACGGCACGCTCGGCCGCTCCGCGCGCGGAAAGGTGCCCTTGCGCGACGGCGACGGGAAGATCGTCGGGGCGGTCTCGGTCGGGATCGCGTACGACAGCGTGCGGGCGCGTCTGCTGCACGCCATCCCGGGGCTGCTCGCGTACGCGGGCGGCGCGCTCGCGGTCGGTGCCCTGGCCGCCTGGCTCATCTCACGGCGGGTCCAGCGGCAGACCCGCGACCTGGCCTTCTCCGACATCTCGGCGCTGCTCGCGGAGCGCGAGGCGATGCTGCACGGCATCCGGGAGGGCGTCGTCGCCCTTGACCGCGGCGGCCGTATCCGCCTCCTCAACGACGAGGCGCGCCGCCTGCTCGGCATCGGCGACGAGGCCGTCGGCAGGTCTCTCGACGAGGCGCTCGGCACGGGCCGTACGGCCGATGTGCTGGCCGGCCGGGTGACCGGCACCGATCTGCTCACGGTGCGCGGCCAGCGCGTCCTGGTCGCCAACCGCATGCCCACCGACGACGGCGGCGCCGTCGCCACCCTGCGCGACCGCACCGAGCTGGAGCAGCTCGGCCGGGAGCTCGACTCGACGCGCGGCCTGATCGACGCCCTGCGCGCCCAGGACCATGAGCACGCCAACCGGATGCATACGCTCCTCGGGCTGCTGGAACTGGAGATGTACGACGACGCCGTGGAGTTCGTCGGCGAGGTGGTCGGCGATCATCGGGCCACCGCGGAGCAGGTCGCCGAGAGGATCCAGGATCCGCTGCTCGCCGCGCTGCTGGTCGGCAAGGCGACGGTGGCCGCGGAGCGCGGCGTCGCGCTGCGGCTGTCGGATCGCACGGGGCTGCCGGACCGGCTGATCGACCCGCGCGGGCTCGTCACGATCGTGGGCAACCTGGTGGACAACGCGCTGGACGCCGTCGCGGGCACCCCGCACGCGCGCGTGGAGGTGGAACTGCGCGCCGAGGGACGCAGCGCGACCCTCAGGGTGCGCGACACAGGGCCGGGAATCCCGGAGGAACAGCGCGAGTTGATCTTCACCGAGGGATGGTCCACCAAGCAGCCGCCGGCCCACCGTGAACGCGGCATCGGGCTCTCCCTGGTGCGCAGGCTCGCCGAACGGCAGGGTGGCGGCGCGACGGTGGGCGAGGCGGAAGGCGGCGGCGCCGAGTTCACGGTCGTCCTGCCCGAGGCGCTGGCCGAGCCGGCCCTGGAACTGGAACCGGCCCTCACCATGCCGTCGGATCCGCACACCGTCGCCGAGGAGGAGTCGCGATGATCGAGGTCCTGGTCGTGGACGACGACACGCGCGTGGCGCGGGTCAACGCCGCCTACGTCGAGAAGGTTCCGGGTTTCCATGTGGCCGGTGAGGCGCACAGCGCGGCCGAGGCGCTGCGCCGCGTGGAGGAACTTCCTGAGCTGGACCTGGTCCTCATGGACCACTACCTGCCCGACGAGACGGGTCTGGCGGTCGTCCAGGAGATGCGCCGCCGCGGCCACCAGACCGACGTGATCATGGTGACGGCCGCTCGGGACGTGTCCACGGTACAGGCGGCGATGCGGGTCGGGGCGCTGCAGTACCTGGTCAAACCGTTCGCCTTCGCGGGCCTGCGCAACAAGCTGGAGGCGTACGCGGAGCTGCGCCGCACCCTCGACGGCGGCGGCGAGGCGGAGCAGGCCGAGGTGGACCGCATCTTCGGCGCCCTGTCGGCGTCCTCGGAACCCGACCTGCCCAAGGGCCACTCCCCCACCACGGCGGAACTCGTACGCCGCTCCCTGATGAACGCCGAAGGCCCCCTGTCGGCCCAGGAGATCGCCGAACGCACCGGCGTCAGCCGCCAGACCGCCCAGCGCTATCTCAAGCTCCTGGAACGCACGGGACGGGCCCGTCTCACCCTCAAGTACGGGGACGCGGGCCGCCCGGAACACCGTTACGTGTGGGCGACCCGCGCCTGAGGCACGGCCCGTGGGGGCGGGGGAAGGAACCGTGCCCTCCTCTTCATACGGATTCCGGCCGCCCGAATATCAGCCGAGCGGTGAGTGTCGTGCGCGGGCGCCGCGGCCGTACGGTGACGAGGAGGCCGTACGACGGGGTAGGCGCCGCCCTAGACGGCCCCCGCCCCCGTCAGCGACCGCACCTCCGTCTCCGCGTGCTTGGCCGCATCAGGAGCCTCGGCCGACGTGACGGTGCCCAGCCAGCCCGCGACGAAGCCCAGCGGGATCGAGACGAGGCCGGGGTTCTGCAGGGGGAAGTACTGGAAGTCGACGTCGGGGAAGAGCGATTCGGGGCTGCCCGACACCACCGGTGACAGCACCACGAGCGCCACGGCCGGGATCAGGCCGCCGTACACGGCCCATACGGCTCCGCGTGTGGTGAAGTCCCGCCAGAACAGCGAGTACAGCAGCACGGGCAGATTGGCGGACGCGGCGACGGCGAAGGCGAGCCCCACGAGGAAGGCGACGTTGAGGTCCCGGGCCAGCAGTCCGAGGCCGATCGCGACCACGCCGATACCGACCGCGGCGACACGGGCCACCGCCACCTCGCTGCGGGGCCCAGCGGGCCGGCGCCGTAGCGAGGCATACAGGTCGTGGGCCACGGAGGCCGAGGAGGAGAGCGTGATTCCAGCGACCACCGCGAGGATCGTGGCGAAGGCGATGGCGGCCACGACCGCGAAAAGAACCGTTCCTCCGGTGGTGTCCGCGCCGCCGCCGAGGTCGAGGGCCAGCAGCGGTACCGCCGTGTTCCCGGCCGCGTTGGATCCACGCACCGCCTCCGGCCCGACGATCGCGGCCGCGCCGAAGCCCAGCACGATGGTCATCAGGTAGAAGCCGCCGATGAGCCCGATCGCCCAGACCACCGAGCGCCGTGCCGCGCGGGCGGTGGGCACGGTGTAGAAGCGGGACAGGATGTGCGGCAGCCCGGCGGTGCCCAGCACCAGGGCGAGGCCGAGGCTGATGAAGTCCAGCCGCGCCGTCCAGTCACCGCCGTACTTCAACCCGGGTGCGAGGAACGCCTCCCCGTGTCCGCTGCGCTCGGCCGCCGTGAGCAGCAGTTGGTCGAAGTCGCCGTGGAAGCGCAGCAGGACGAGCACCGTCAACGCGATGGTGCCGCCGAGCAGCAGGACCGATTTGACGATCTGGATCCAGGTGGTGGCTCGCATCCCTCCCAACGAGACATAGATCACCATGAGCGCGCCGACGCCGATGACGGTCCAGGCCCGCGCCGCCTCGCCCTCGCCCCCGAGCAGCAGCGCGACCAGCGTGCCCGCACCAACCATCTGCGCCACCAGATACAGAACGGACACGGTGACCGAGGAAGTTCCCGCCGCGATCCGCACGGGGCGCTCGTTCATCCGCGCGGCGACCACATCGGCGAGCGTGAACCTGCCGCAGTTGCGGACCAGTTCGGCGACCAGGAACAGCACCAACAGCCAGGCCACCAGGAACCCGACCGAGTACAGCAGGCCGTCGTAGCCGAAGAGGGCGATGAGCCCGGAAATGCCCAGGAAGGACGCCGCCGACATGTAGTCACCGGCGATGGCAAAACCATTCTCCATGGGCGTGAACAGACGGCCGCCCGCGTAGAACTCCTCCGCGGAACCACGCCGGTTGCGGCTCACCCAGGTCGTGATGGCCAGCGTGACGGCGACGAAGACGCCGAACAGCAGCAGCGCCAGCCTCTGATGCTCACTCGTCACCCGACACCGCCCTGTGCGACGCGCGTCAACTCCTGGGTTTCCCAGCGCAGTTCGAGCGCAGCCCGGTCCCGGCGCAGCCGCGCGTGGCGGGCGTAGGCCCAGGTGAGCAGGAAGGTGGTGAGGAACTGCCCGAGCCCCGCGACCATGGCCACGTTCACGGCACCCGCCACGGGCCGCGCCATAAGCTCCGGCGCGGTCGTGGCGGCCACGACGTAGGCCACGTACCAGGACAGGAACACGACGACCGCGGGCACAACGAACCGCCGGTAGCGCCTGCGCACTTCACGGAAGGCGGCGCTGCGCTGTACCTCCAGGTACACATCACCGGCGACCGGCGGACCGGCCTCGGGAGCCTCCGTACCGTCCGACTCCCCCCACCCGGAGGCGAGGGCGTCGTACCAGGGATCGTCGCTTGAGTGCATGCCCAAGCATGGACAGAACGGAAAGACCACCGACACGGCTTCTCGGCGGGCTTCACCCCATCAGGTGATTCACGCAAGGACGGCACCAGGCAAGCCCACAGCCGCCGACGGCGCTCAAGCCCCACGGGGGCCACCCGCACCCGACGACGAAAGTTGTACGGGCGGTGCGGGTGGGAACCCAAAAAAGTGCCGAAGGCGAAGCCGAGGCCGATGAACCCCGCCCCCAGCCCAGCGCAGCGGCTACGCGTCGATACGCGACCGATCCAACGTCGCAGCCGAGCTCGAAATGAACTCCTTACGCGGCGCCACATCGTTCCCCATCAGCAGATCGAACACCCGCTCGGCGGCCTCCAGATCGGTCAGGCTGATCCGCCGCAGCGTCCGATGCCGCGGATCCATGGTCGTCTCGGCCAGCTGATCGGCGTCCATCTCGCCCAGACCCTTGTACCGCTGGATGGTGTCCTTGTACCGCACACCCTTGCTCTGGAACTCCATGAGCTTGTCGCGCAGCTCACGGTCCGAGTACGTGTACACGTACTTGTCCTGGCCCTTCTTGGGCTGGATCAGCTCGATCCGGTGCAGCGGAGGCACGGCGGCGAACACCCGGCCGGCCTCGATCATCGGCCGCATGTAGCGCTGGAAAAGCGTCAGCAGCAGCGTCCGGATGTGAGATCCGTCCACATCGGCGTCGGTCATCATGATGATCTTGCCGTAGCGGGCGGCGTCGATGTCGAAGGTCCGGCCGGACCCCGCTCCTATGACCTGGATGATCGCGCCGCACTCGGCGTTCTTGAGCATGTCGGTCACGGACGACTTCTGGACGTTGAGGATCTTGCCGCGGATCGGCAGCAGCGCCTGGAACTCGGAGTTCCGGGCGAGCTTGGCGGTGCCGAGCGCGGAGTCCCCCTCGACGATGAACAGCTCGCTGCGGTCGACGTCGTCGCTGCGGCAGTCGGCGAGCTTGGCGGGCAGCGACGAGGACTCCAGGGCCGTCTTACGGCGCTGTGCGTCCTTGTGCTGGCGGGCGGCGATGCGTGTACGGGCCGCCGCGACGGCCTTTTCAAGCACCACGCGCGCCTGTGCCGCCGCGTCCCGCTTGGTGGACGTCAGGAACGCCTTGAGCTCCTTGGCGATCACGGTGTTCACGATGCGACGGGCCGCCGAGGTGCCGAGCACCTCCTTGGTCTGGCCCTCGAACTGCGGCTCGGCGAGCCGGACGGTGACGACCGCGGTCAGCCCCTCCAGGGCGTCGTCCTTGACGATGTCGTCCTCGGCGACGCGCAGCATCTTCTTGGTGCGCAGCACCTCGTTCATGGTGCTGGACACGGCCGTCTCGAAGCCCGCGACGTGGGTGCCGCCCTTGGGGGTGGCGATGATGTTCACGAACGACTTCAGGGTCGTGTCGTAGCCGGTGCCCCAGCGCATGGCGACGTCGACCTCGAGCTCACGGGTGACCTGGGTCGGGGTCATCTGGCCATGCTCGTCCAGGACCGGGACGGTCTCCTTGAAGGTGCCCTGGCCGGCGAAGCGCAGGACGTCGCAGACCGGCTTGTCGGTGGCCAGGTACTCGCAGAACTCGCTGATGCCGCCGTCGAAGCGGAAGGACTCCTCGCCCTTGCTGCCGCCGTCGCCCAGGCCGAACTCGTCACGGACGACGATGGTCAGGCCGGGCACCAGGAACGCGGTCTGGCGGGCGCGCTGGTGGAGGTTCTCCAGGGAGAGCTTGGCGTCCTTGAGGAAGATCTGGCGGTCGGCCCAGTAACGCACGCGCGTGCCGTTGCGCGTCTTGGGGATCTTCTTGGTCTTGCGCAGGCCGCTCTTGGCCTCGAACTTGGCCGTCGGGCCGTCGGCCGCGAAGGCCCCGGGGACGCCGCGCCGGAAGCTGATGGCGTGGGTGTGGCCGCTGCGGTCCACCTCGACGTCGAGCCGCGCGGACAGGGCGTTCACCACGGAGGCGCCCACGCCGTGCAGACCGCCGGAGGCGGCGTAGGAGCCGCCGCCGAACTTGCCGCCGGCGTGCAGCTTGGTCATGACGACCTCGACGCCGGACATGCCGGTCTTGGGCTCGACGTCGACGGGGATGCCACGGCCGTTGTCCCGGACCTCCACGGATCCGTCGTCGTGGAGGATCACCTCGATGTGGTCGCAGTAGCCACCGAGGGCCTCGTCGACGGAGTTGTCGATGATCTCCCACAGGCAGTGCATCAGACCGCGGCTGTCGGTCGAGCCGATGTACATGCCCGGGCGCTTGCGCACGGCCTCGAGCCCCTCGAGGACGAGCAGGTGCCGCGCGGTGTAGTTGGAACCGTCCCGGTCTGCTCCTGCCAGCAGCGCTGTGGACGGCACGGACGTCTCGGCGGTCACGCGGTTCGCTCCTCGCTGAATTTCAGATGACGCCCTGATGGGTAAGGGCGCGGCTTCGGTCGCCGTCAAGAGGGTACCGAGGCCTGGTAGAGCCGTTGTAACGCCACCCTCGTGCGAAACACAGACTAGTCCAGGATCGTATGCGTGTTCGATCCCTCGATGGGGTGAAGTACATATCACGTTCCCTTCCAGGCATGAACCATTTAGGCTCCGGGCACGTCCTCATGAACAAACCGGCAAGCCAGCCGGGCTGGACCGACCTTGACCAACAGCGCGAAACCGTAAGCACGCCACAGACGCACTACGGCACATTCGCCGCCAAACCGGCAGCAGCCAGCCGCCCCGGAAAAAAATTTCTCTCTGGGAGAAGCCGCGAGCGGGAACGTTTTGGGGCTGGTTGGATGTTGACCCTGGTACGACAGCTCGTCGAGCTAGAGAAGAGGCGACGTGACTACTGTTCTGACCCCCGCGAGCCCGCTGACGGCCGCTGACCGCTGCGACCGCTGCGGCGCACAGGCGTACGTGCGCGTCGTCCTGCTCAGCGGCGGAGAACTGCTCTTCTGCGCCCACCACGGCCGCAAGTTCGAGCCGGAACTCAAGAAGATCGCCGCTGAGATACAGGACGAGACGGAGCGGCTGACGACCGTTCCCGCATCGGCGTCCGAAGAAGAGCGCTGACACCTCGCACCACGACGAGCCAGCTCCGGCACAGGCCGGTCGACGGGCGGTCGCCCCCTGAAAGCAGGGGGGACCGCCCGCGCTCATCCCCCGCGAGTCCTCAGCCCTCGTCCACGGCCGACACGTGGCGCTCCCGCATCGCGGCCCGCCACCCCATGCTGCGTACGATCTCGGACACCCGTGTGTACACGCCGGGGCTGCCCGCGCGGCCGCAGCCGTTCCCCCAGGACACGAGCCCGATCAGCCTTCCCCGGGCGATCAGTGGCCCTCCGCTGTCCCCCTGGCAGGCGTCCCGGCCACCCGTCTGCTCCCCGGCACAGAGCATGCTGCCGGCCAGATACCTGCCGTCGCCGTCGCCCGGATAGGCGCGTCTGCACAAGGCGTCGGGCAGTACACGCACCCGCGCCGCCCGCAGGCCCCGCGCATAGTCGCCTCCGCCCGTGACGTCCCCCCACCCGTAGACCAGGGCCTGTGTCCCCGGCACATAGGCGGGATCGCCTCGGCCGGCCATCCCGACGACCGCTGCGGCGGGGAGGGGCTGGGCGAGGGTCACCACGGCGAAGTCGCCGGCGTTGGTGTCCGTGTCATAGCGCGGGTTCACCCAGCTGCCGCGGACCCGGATCTCCCTCCCCCGGCCGGACAGCAGGTCCGTGCGGCCCGCGATGACCTTGAAGTCGGGCACCTCCTCCGGCGACGATCCCAGGACGTCCTCGCTCAAGCAGTGAGCCGCGGTCAGCACGGTCGACCGGCCGACGGCCACCCCGACGCAGAACTGACCGGCCCGCGTACCCCCGAACCGGTCACGGCTGGACAGCGCCACGGTCCAGGGGCTGTCGGAGACATCGACCGGGAACCCACCTACGACGATGCTGTCGGCGGCCGCGGGGGCGGCGGACACCAGCGGTATGGCGGTCGCCACGGCGGCCAGAACCAGCGGCCGGGCCAGCGCCCGGGCAAAGGGACGACGCATGGCGCTCCTCACTCTCGGGTGGTCATGGGAAACCCAGAGTGAGTCAGCCCGCCGCACCCCGCACCCGCGCGCCAACGCGAAGGCCCGGCCCCACTCGGGGACCGGGCCTTTCGCGTCGTAGGAACGCGTCGTACGCGTGCGACCTAGTCGAGGTAGTCGCGCAGCACCTGAGAGCGCGACGGGTGGCGCAGCTTCGACATGGTCTTCGACTCGATCTGGCGGATGCGCTCACGCGTCACGCCGTAGACCTTGCCGATCTCGTCGAGGGTCTTCGGCTGACCGTCGGTGAGACCGAAGCGCATCGAGACGACGCCCGCCTCGCGCTCGGACAGGGTGTCGAGGACCGAGTGCAGCTGCTCCTGGAGGAGCGTGAAGCTGACGGCGTCGGCCGGGACGACGGCCTCGGAGTCCTCGATGAGGTCACCGAACTCGCTGTCGCCGTCCTCGCCCAGCGGGGTGTGCAGGGAAATGGGCTCGCGGCCGTACTTCTGGACCTCGATGACCTTCTCGGGGGTCATGTCGAGTTCCTTGGCCAGCTCCTCCGGGGTGGGCTCGCGGCCCAGGTCCTGGAGCATCTGGCGCTGCACGCGCGCGAGCTTGTTGATGACCTCGACCATGTGCACCGGGATACGGATGGTGCGGGCCTGGTCGGCCATGGCGCGGGTGATCGCCTGACGGATCCACCAGGTGGCGTACGTGGAGAACTTGTAGCCCTTGGTGTAGTCGAACTTCTCGACCGCGCGGATCAGACCGAGGTTGCCCTCCTGGATGAGGTCCAGGAAGAGCATGCCGCGGCCGGTGTAGCGCTTGGCCAGGGAGACCACGAGGCGGAGGTTGGCCTCCAGCAGGTGGTTCTTGGCGCGGCGGCCGTCCTCGGCGATGATCTCCAGCTCGCGCTTGAGCTTGGGGGCGAGCTTGTCGGCGTTGGCCAGCTTGTCCTCGGCGAACAGACCGGCCTCGATGCGCTTGGCGAGCTCGACCTCCTGCTCGGCGTTGAGCAGCGGGACCTTGCCGATCTGCTTGAGGTAGTCCTTGACCGGGTCGGCGGTGGCACCGGCGGCGGCGACCTGCTGCGCGGGCGCGTCGTCTTCGTCCTCGTCGGAGAGTACGAAGCCGGCGCTCTCGGCGCCCTCGGGCTCGTCGCCGGTCTTGCCGGGCGCGTCCTCGAGGACTTCTTCCTCGACCAGCTCGGCGTCGTCCTTCTTGCCGGCCGTCTTCTTGGCAGCCGTCTTCTTGGCGGCAGCCGTCGTCTTCTTCGCGGCCGCCTTCTTGGCGGTCGTCTTCTTGGCAGCGGCCTTCTTGGCGGGGGTCTCTTCCTCGACCGCGGGTTCGGCGGCGGACACCGCGGGCGTGGCGGTGGCGGTGGCCTTCTTGGCGGTCACCGTCTTCGCCGCGACCGTCTTGGTGGCGGTGCGCTTGGCCGGGCTCTTCGCTGCGACGCTCTTTCGTGTGCGCTTGGGCTCCGCGGCACTGACCATCAGCGTCACACCCTCTTCCTCGAGGATCTGGTTGAGGCTGCGCAGTACGTTCTTCCACTGAGTGGCCGGAATCTGGTCGGCTTCGAAGGCCCGACGCACATCGTCGCCGGCGATCTGCCCCTCAGCCTTTCCCCGCTCGATAAGAGCCATGACAGAGACGGACTCGGCGATCTCCGGCGGGAGCGTACGGGATGTGCTGGCCGACACGAACAACCTCTCGGAACGTTGAAAAACGGCTTCCGGCCCCGTCCAGGCGGACAGGAGCCGACCACCGGCCTGGGGATTGGACCGACGGTGCGGGCGAGGGCCGGGAAGATTCACAGCGCCTTGAACGGCGTCCGTATTCCCTCCTCGGCTGTCACCTCTTAGGTCATCGCGCTGTTTCCCCGAGTGTTACGCCCAATCTGCGTGGCCCGAGTCACATCCCGTAACCGATCAAAAGCATTCAGATACGGACAGAAGTGGTCGCCCTTGGCTTGAGCCAAGCACTCTACGGCGATTCCGTCGCCGTGTCGCACCGTCGGACCCGCAGGATCCAGGTGGATCCTGCGGGTCCGACGGGAGGGGGTGCGCAGGCCGGGCCGCCACAGGAGGGGGAGGCGTCCCTGGCCGCGCCACCCTGGTGCGCGGTCAGTGCTCGCGGGGTGCGGGCACCACGCGCTCCACCTCGGGGTGGACCGTGAGCAGCTGACGCATGGCGGCCTCGGCGGCCGCGCCGTCGCCGGCGGCGAGGGTGTCGACGATCCTGCTGTGCAGCGCCAGCGACGTCTCGTTCGGCCGGTCGCAGCCGGTCACGGGGCCGCCGGAGACCTGGAGGGCGGCCGAGACGATCCCCGAGAGGTGCTCCAGCATGCGGTTGCCGGCGACCTGGATGAGCAGCGAGTGGAACTCGGCGTCGGCGCGGGAGAAGGTGAGGACGTCACCCTGGCCCATGGCGTGGCTCATGATCTCGACCATGTCGGCGAGCCGCTGCTGGACGTCCTCGCGCCCGTGCCCGGCGGCGAGGCGGGCGGCGAGCGGCTCGATCGTCCAGCGCAGCTCGCTGAGCTCCCGGCGCTGGTCGTCGCGCTGCGGCCCGAAGGCCCGCCACTCGATGATGTCGGGGTCGAGGAGGTTCCAGTCGCTGACGGGGCGCACGCGCGTGCCGACGTTCGGGCGGGCGCTGACCAGGCCCTTGGCCTCCAGGACGCGGAGCGACTCACGGACGACGGTGCGGGAGACCTCGAAACGCTGCCCGATCTCCTCGGGCACGAGCGGGCGGTCGGCGCCCAGGTCGCCGGAGACGATCATCTGGCCGAGCTGTTGGACGAGTTGGCCGTGCAGCCCGCGTCCGCGGCTGCCCGCGGCGCGCCGGCCGACACGGCCCAGTTCCGGGTCGGCGCCCTCCCAGACGGGCGCTCCGACTCGGTCGGCGACGGGGGCCTCGGCGTAGGGGTAGCGGTCGAGTTCGCCCGGGCCTGCCAGACCGGAGTCGGTGGAGCGGGCGGCGGTCATCATGGTGTGCGCAAGGGTACTCACGGATCCTTTGTCGGCGCCGTCTCCAACTCCCTTGAGGTCTTTGGTGAAAAGCACACGAAAGGGTGATCGCTCACCCCGTCGCAATTGACGCCTTATCGGAAAGAAATGGGCTTTCCCGGGGGAGTTGTGCGCACGACAGATCCGAGAACGGCACGGACGGTCGTCATCGGACTCTGCTCCTCAGGGTTGTGAACAGATAGGCGCCGAGCAGTGCGGTGAGGGACAACGTCAGTGCGCCACCGACGGGTTGACCGATGACACGCGCGGCGGCCGCCAGGTAACGCTCCCCTCCGAAGGGCCACTGCGACAGGAGCACCTCCCGCAGCCGCAGCGGAAACCCGGCCGCCGTCCGCACGGACGGTCCCTCCACGACCTTCTGTACGAGCGGTACGACGACGATGGGTACGGTGACCACCGCGGCGAGCCCGGCCGTGGTGGACCGGAACAGCCCCGCGGCGAGCACCCCGGCCCAGGCACAGCCGACCACGAGCCCGATCCAACTCGCGCCCAGCGAAAGCCAGTCGGCGGGAACTTCCGCGAGCTCCCGTCCGTAGACGAGATAGAGCACCTCGATGTCACAGCCCACGGTGAGCACGGCCAGCGCCAGGGCGGTGGCGGAGGCGACGAGGAGTTTCGCGGCCAGCAACCCCAGCCGACGGGGGACGGTGCCGCGATCCGCCGCCAGGGCGGGGTGGCGGAACTCATCGCCGAACGCGATCGCGCCCAGCAGCCCGGCACCGAGCGCCGCGGGCGGCAGCGGAAGCTCCCGCGGCCACGCGCCCAGCAGACGTGCATGCGGCGTGTGCCCGATCCGGGCAAGCATGACGGCGGTGAGGGCCGACACCACGAGCACGGCGCCCGCGGTGACGAACCCGGTACCGACACCGGCTGCCCGACGGAGCTCGTAGCGGAGGGGGCGGAGGGGGGTGGGGGCGGGGCGGACGGAGATGGAGGGCGGAAGATCGGCAGAGGAGGCGGACGCGCGCGAACCGGCCCCCTGCGGGGCGGTGTCGTCTCCGTGCGCCTGCGGGCCGTCCGCCGAGTCCTCGGATGCGGCCCGTGGCGCCTCGGACGTCGCGGTCGGCTCATCTGCCGCGGAAGACCCCGCGCTCCGCTTCGACGCGCCGCCTGCTCGCCGCCTGCGCCCGCCGTCTGCGGCCGTCTCACGGTACGCCGCGCGTGGCGCCTCGTCGGTGTGCGGCTCGTTCGAGAGGAGCTCGGACGCCGGGTCGGGTCCCATGTCCCCGATCTCGTCGGCGAGTTGGTGTACGAGGATGCCGTGGCGGTGGGCGATGTCGCCGATGTCGGCGCAGGTACTGCCGTACACCGACAGGCGGTTGCCGCTCTCGCACACGACCTCCACGGAGCGGTGTGCGGCGCGGGCCTCCTTGGTGAGCAGGGTGGCGAAGCGGGAAGCGTGGGGGGTGCGGACGGCGACGCGGGGCCGCAGCCGGGTGCGTGCGAAGTCGGCGGCCTCCTGGTCGGCGACGAGCCTGCCACCGTCCAGGGTGACGACCCGGTCGGCGTTGCGCGCGGCTTCCTTGGGGTCGGACGTGGTCAGCAGGACCGTGCCGCCCTGGGCCGCGTGGGCGCGCAGCGCACCGTGCAGCCAACGGCGCTCGCGGGTCGTGAGCCCGTCCGCGGGGTCGTCGAGCACGAGCGTGTGCGGGTCGGCCAGCAGCGTGCAGGCCAGACCGAGGCGGCGGTCCATGCCGCGGGAGAGGGTGCCGAGGCGTTCATCACGCAGGCCTACGAGTCCGACCACCTCCAGGACCTCGTCGGCGCGCCGGGCCGGAACTCCGGCGGCGGCGCACAGCATCCGCAGATGGCCGCGCACGGTGCGCGCCGGATGCCCTGGGACGTCGCCCAGGAGCACACCGACCTCCCGCGACGGATGCGCCATGCGGTGCAGGGGGCGGCCTCTGAAGAAGGTGATGCCCCGGCCCCGTTGGAGCTCGAGCATGAGTCTGAGCGCCGTCGTCTTGCCCGCCCCCGCCGCTCCGAGCAGCGCGGTGACGCGGCCGGCGCGGGCCTCGAAGGACACGTCGTCGAGCGCGGGGGGAAGCTCTTTGCGAGGGTTGCTGGTCAGTCCGATCGCCTCGATCACCCGCAGCAAGATAGCGCGCTATGTCCGTTTTTTCGGGTAGGGCAAGGCCTACGCCGCTGGTGACAGTGGGTTCGACCTGCCTGATCGGACGCGTGTTCGCCTATCGCCTCTGCCCTCGGACAGCTCGGACGGCATCCGCGCCGGCTCCGCCGGCCCTGCCCCGCTGCCCCTTTGCCCCTCTGGTCAGACCTCGGGGCGCAGCATCGGCGGGTTGAGCAGCGTGGCTCCACCGGCCCGGAACAGCTGGGCGGGGCGGCCGCCCTGACGGGTGGTGGTACCGCCGGTGGGGACGAGAAAGCCGGGCGTGCCCGTCACCTTGCGGTGAAAGTTGCGCGGGTCGAGCGCGACACCCCACACCGCCTCGTAGACCCGGCGCAGCTCCCCGACGGTGAACTCGGTCGGGCAGAACGCCGTGGCCAGCGACGAGTACTCGATCTTGGAACGGGCCCGCTCCACCCCGTCCGCCAGGATCTGCGCATGGTCGAAGGCGAGCGGCGCGACCGGCTCACCGTCGCGACCGTAACCCCCCTGCTGCAGCAGTTCATCGACCGGCGCCCAACGGGCGTTGCTGGCATCACCGCCCGCGCGGGGCGCGGGAAGGTCCGGGGCCAGCGCCAGGTGGGCGACGCTGACGACCCGCATCCGCGGATCCCGCTTGGGGTCACCGTAGGTCGCGAGCTGTTCGAGGTGGGCGCCGTTGTCCTGTACCGGGACAGCGGGTTCGTGGGCGCGCAGCCCGGTCTCCTCGGCCAATTCGCGCGCGGCGGCCTGCGCCAGATCCTCGTCGGCCCTTACGAACCCACCGGGCAGCGCCCAGCGCCCCTGAAAGGGAGGTTCGCCCCTGCGCACCGCCAACGCGCACAGGGCATGACGGCGCACGGTCAGCACGACCAGGTCCACGGTGACGGCAAAGGGCGGAAAGGCTGACGGGTCGTAGGGCATGCGGCGATCATAGTCGTCTGCCTGACGATAAACACTCCCTTCGTCGAGCCCATCGACGGTTGATCCAATTCGGCCCGGTATGGGCCTTGCACTCCTCTACGAAGCCTCCTCCATCGCGCGTCGTACGAGGTCACGCTCGTAGTTGCAACCCGTCGGCCGCCTCCTCCACCATCGCGAGACCCAGCCGGCTGACGCGTACGGAGAAGGGGGCGCCGGCGACCCGAAGTCCCGTCAGGACGATCTCGCCGAGGGGCGCACTGCGCATGGGTCGCAGCGTCACCGTCCCCGCCGGGGCGTCCGGGCGCACACCGGCCAGCGCGGTCAGCAGCAGCACCCCGGCCGCGGCAGCGGTGGCCGCGGGGCGGCAGGCCGCCGGGTGTGGGAGCGGAGCGCTGCCTTCGGTGCGCCGCTCCCCCGCGTACATCTCGGGCAGCCGGTGGCCGAACGCCGCTGCGGCTGCCAGCACGCCTCGCAGCAGTCCGCTCGCCTCCTTCTCGTACCCGGCCGCGGCAAGACCGGCCACGGCGACGGCCGTCTCATGGACATGTACGGCGCCGCTGCGATGACCGAACGGGTTGTGTCCCGCCTCCTTCGTGCTAAGTCCTCGTAGGCCCCAGCCGGAGTCCATGGCGGGACCGCCGAGCAGCCGGGCGAGCTGCTCGGTCTGCACCTTGTCGAGCAGGCCGGGGGCCCGTTCTCCTCCACCCAGCAGGCCGGTGTCGAGGAGGTGGACGGCAGCGGCCCCCAGACAGGGCACGGGACGTCCGTCGCCGACCAGGGCGGCTGCGGGCCGACCGCCGGCCAGATCGTCGATCCAGAAGTCCGCCCGGAACGCCGCCCGCAGCGCCTCGGCCCGGTGCCGCAGCTCGGCACCTCCTGGTCTGCCGCAGGCGTCGAGCAGATCGGCGCCGAGCAGTGCCGCACGGTGGGCGTGTGCCTGCGTCTCGCATCGAACGGGGCCGCCCGGCTGTGGGTCGGGCAGATAGGTGCCGTCGCCCACCGCCGTCCGCAGCCACGTCAGGCAACGCTCGGCCGCCGGGAGGAGTTTCTCGGTCTCGGACTCGGGCAGCCCCCACCGCCGGGCCTCCGCCAGCAGCGCGGGGAAGAGCAGGCTGGCCTCCGTGCCCGTACAGCCCGGCGGCAGATGCGTCCCCGCGTCCCGTCTCGGTCCGGGGATCATGCCGGACTGCAGTCCCTGGCCCCGGAGTTGGGTGCGGGCCAGGGTACGCAGCGTGCCCGCCGCGAGCCGAGTGCCCAGGGGCAGGGTCATCCGGGCCGCGGCGAGGGCCTCGGCAGGGGCCAGGCCACAGCGCCAGGGCGCCCCGGCTGCCAAGTGGGTGTCGGAGGGGTGGGCGGGGTCACGCAGCAGGAGGCCCTGGAGATCCTCGACGCTCGTCCGCAGCAACGCCTCGGCCCTGGGATCGTCACCGGCCGCACTCACGGGAGCGAGCGGGCTCGTCGCCACGCGGCCGACAGCACGTACGGGTCCGGCTCGGTCCAGTCGCACCCTCAGCTCGATGGTCGCGCTGCCGCCAGGAGGCAGTTCGAACTCCCAGCGCAGCAAGCCTGCAGAGGCCAGCGCGTCGGTGGGCGGCGGGTCAGCCGTGACCGTCGAGGCCCCTCTGCCGGACGACCAGCGCAGGCCGGAGTCGTGGACGCTGGCGGGGAGTTCCGGTCCGGTGTTGCCACACGCGATGGCACCGAGATCGGCCAGGTCCGTGGCCAGGGCGGCCTCGACCGGAAGACGCAGTGGACGAACGGCCGCGCTGCGCAGCGTGATCCGCTCGGTACCGTCCGCGTGACGGGTCCGCTCGACGACGACGTCCGGGTCGGGGCCGGCCTGCGGCGAGGTGCGCAGTGTGCCGACGAAGCGGACACAGTCGGCGCCGGTCATCCGGGCCTGCACCGCGAGCGGTTCACGCCCGGCCACGCGAATCTGGCAGCGCGAGAGCATGCGGCGGCCCGCGTGGTAGAAGCCGTCGAGTCCTCTGCCGGTCAACTGCCCCTGGTCCGTGGAGATTGCGAGGCCTGGGAGGGCCACGCAGATCAAGGCGTTGTGGGTGGGGGGCAGGGCGGCGGATCGGCCTGCGGTCCGTGAGGGTGGGGGCGGTGCGGCGGGACGGCGGGCGGTTGGTGGGGTGCGTTGTGTGGGTGGTGGTGCGCTATGAGGCGGGAGTTGGCGCTGCGGGAGGAGGTCAGAGTCTGCCGGTGGTGTGGGGGCTTGAGTGGCCGGAGTTGTGAGAGGTGTGAAAGTCGCCAGAGTTGTCGGAGTTGTGAAGGCTGTGGACGGTACGGCGGGTGCGGAAGTCGCAGGAATGGCGGGAGTTGCGAGCGAGGAAGGCGAGGTGGTGGGGCTCGTCGGCCCTGTGAGCTGCTGAAGGAGCGTGACCTGTCGTCCCCCGCGCGGAGACGGCCACGCGTCCTGGCGCTCGGATGGCACCGGCCCACCGGCCGTCAAGTGCTCGTCGGCGGCCGGGGAGATCGGGGTCGACTGTGACATGGGGCGGCTTCCTCTGCGCTCATCGCGCCACGGTCGAATGCGGCGCCGGCTGGGGGATCCGGAGTGACAGGAGCGGTGCGGCGGTGCGGCCGGTCCAGGCGTTCCGCCACTCAGGTGAACGGGGACGGATCCCTCCAGGTCACGCAAGCCATGGGGTAACCCGGTCGGCCCACGCTCGCGTAGGCCGAGTTCACCGGGTGTGCCAGGGAATCCCGGGGTGCCATGGCGAAGGTCGTGGGCACGCCTGCGCTGCTTCGGGTGGCTCGGGCCTCGCCTGCCGCGCAGGCTCACGCGTCCCCCTCCCCGCTCGCGTCCCCGGGACGAACGCCGTCGGAGCGATGCCCGCTGTAACGCGCGGCTCCCTTCTTCGCTGAGCGCGACGCCGTGCCCCTCGCAGTACGCGGAGTCGCGGTCGTCGAGGCCTGTGGCCGAGTGCCACCCGGCCGCAGTGCCCCCGGTCCTCCACCCGCAGGCGTACGCGGCCGCGAAACGCTGGTCCCCCGCCCTCGCCCGCCAGCCCTCGCCGAGCGAGCGGAACTGCCGCCTGTGCCCGCAGGCTGCCGGGACCGGCAACGCTCACCGGCGTCCGACTCCACGGCGGGCTTCACCGCCGTACCCCGCACCGGCTCTTGGACGTCCCCCAGTTCGTCCAGCCGCACGGCAGCCGCCTCTTCCTCCCTCCCCACGCGCTCCGCCCGCAGGCAGCGCCGGATCGACTCGGGGTCCAGCCCTTCATTGCAGGCTTGGTGCAGCAGACGGGCGAAGAGGTAGTCGGAGTCGGCGCCGAGCGCCATGGCGAGAGCCTCACGGGCCTCCAGTTCGTCGCCGATGGACCATGCGACCCAGCCGGCCAGCGTGAGGGTCGGCGCCGCGTGCTCGCGGTACGGCCCGACACAGCGGCGGGAGAGCGCTCGCCAGAGCCGCAAGGCGGGGCCGGCCTCGTCCCCCTCCATCCACTCGGCCACGCGGTCGCGCATCGTGCGGTCCTGCAATCCCAGAATGAGCCTTGCCGCTTCGGCATGCTTGAGGAGTTCGTCGTCACGGAGATCGGCCGTGAGAGTCCCGGACACGTGCGGAGCCGCAGCGAACCGGCTCCTGAGTCGCTCGGCCAGTTCCAGCGTCTCCTCAGCCACTCCCCCACGGGTCGAAGCGTCGAGGATCCTGGGGATCAGCTCCGCCCCGGCGGTGTCCAGTGCGGACACCTGCTCCACGGTGGCTGCGGACTCCCAGGGCCGCAGCCTGGCCCGCAGCTCGCTCAGCGTGCCGCGCACCTGAACTCCGGCATAGGCGGCCGCGGCTGCCAGCACCGATGTACCGGGCAGCCCCATCGGCCGGCCCTCGGGCGGGCAGCACTCCGGCCGATCGCAGCAGTACGACCAGAAACGGCCGTCCGAGATGCACAGGGCCTCGATCACCGGCACGTCCAGGCTGCCGCACGCGACACGCATCATCTGGGCCAGCGGCCGCAGCCGTTCCATGACCTGCCGGCCCGTCTCGTCCTTGGCGGGTTCCTGGCAGAGAAACGCGACCATCTGCTCCGGCCGGGCTCCCCTGCGCTCGCTGCCCGTCACCAGTCCGTGGGCCAACTGTCCGGCCGCTGAGTCCCAGTCGTCCGAGCCCGCGGGAATGCCGAGCCGTGCCCGGCCGCCGAACCGGCCCCGACCGTCCGTGTCGTGCAGAGCGACGAGCACCATGCTGTCCTCGGGGCGGTATCCGAGAAGATACGGCACGGCGTCGGCCAGTTCGGCGGGCGTGCGCAAAGTGACCTGGTGCTCCGGCATGCGCCCTTCGTAGCCGGTGCAGTCGAGTGGGTCCGTGGGCTGCGCGCGTCCTTGGTCTTCACCATGCCCGCCCCGATCAGCATGCCCGCCCCGCATGTCATGTCCGCCCCGCGCATCCTGCGCGTCACCCCGATGGTGCCGACCCCGCGCATCGCTGGGGCCAGTCGTCCTGGGCGCTCGCTGCTGCTCCTCCTCCCGCATGCCGTGGTGCTCGGGAGATCCAGTCGGTTCGCTGTGGTTCGTCATGCGGAGACGATCTCGCGGATCCCGAGGCTCCGCTTTGCCCTGTGGATAACTCCGACCAGGGACACGACAACCCGCGACGGTCGCGGCGGCTCACCCTCGCAATGTCAGTGCCGTCCTGTTGTATGGAACCCATGGAGCACACGAGCAACGCGGATCTCCGGGCAGCCGCCGACGCGGTCCTCGCCCGCCTCGTCGGGGACGACAGCGGCAGGGCCCGGCTGCGTGAGGACCAGTGGCGGGCGATCGAGGCGCTGGTCGCCGACAGACGCCGCGCCCTCGTCGTGCAACGGACGGGGTGGGGCAAGTCGGCGGTCTATTTCGTGGCCACGTCACTGCTGCGGGCCCGCGGCAGCGGCCCTACCGTGATCGTCTCCCCGTTGCTCGCGCTCATGCGCAACCAGGTCGAGGCCGCGGCACGGGCCGGCATCCACGCACGCACCATCAACTCCTCCAACACCGAGGAGTGGGACACGATTCAGCACGAGATCGCCGCAGGCGACGTCGATGTGCTGCTGGTGTCGCCGGAGCGCCTCAACAACCCGGACTTCCGCGACCAGGTGCTGCCCAAGCTGGCCGCGGCGACCGGCCTTCTCGTGGTGGACGAGGCACATTGCATCTCGGACTGGGGCCACGACTTCCGCCCGGACTACCGCCGACTGCGCACCATGCTCGCCGATCTCCCGCCGGGAGTGCCGGTGCTGGCGACCACCGCCACCGCCAACGCCCGCGTGACGGCCGATGTCGCGGAACAACTCGGCACAGGTGGCGGCTCGGATGCCCTGGTACTGCGCGGCCCGCTGGACCGGGACAGCCTGAGCCTGAACGTGTTGCGCCTGCCCGACGCCGCGCACCGGATGGCCTGGCTCGCCGACCACCTGGACGATCTCCCGGGCTCGGGGATCATCTACACGCTCACTGTGGCCACCGCCGAGGAGGTCACGGCCTTCCTGCGGCAGCGCGGCCACACAGTGGCCTCTTACACCGGCAAGACGGAGAACGCCGACCGGCAGCAGGCCGAGGACGATCTGCTCGGCAACAGGGTCAAGGCACTGGTCGCCACTTCCGCGCTCGGCATGGGTTTCGACAAGCCCGACCTCGGCTTCGTGGTGCACCTCGGCTCGCCCTCGTCCCCCATCGCCTACTACCAGCAGGTCGGCCGCGCCGGACGCGGCGTCGAGCACGCCGAGGTGCTCCTCCTCCCCGGCCCGGAGGACGAGGCGATCTGGCAGTACTTCGCCTCGCTCGCCTTCCCCCCGGAGGACATGGTGCGTCGCACGCTCGACGTCCTCGCGCATGCGGACAGGCCGCTGTCCCTGCCCGCCCTGGAGCCCTTGGTCGAACTGCGCCGCTCCCGCCTGGAGACCATGCTCAAGGTCCTGGACGTGGACGGGGCGGTCCGGCGGGTCAAGGGCGGCTGGATCGCCACCGGTCAGCCCTGGGTGTACGAGACCGAGCGGTACGACTGGGTCGCCCGGCAGCGCAGGGCCGAGCAGCAGGCGATGCGCGATTACGCCTCGACAACGGGCTGTCGGATGGAGTTCCTCCAGCGTCAGCTCGACGACGAGGGGGCCAAGCCCTGCGGTCGCTGCGACAACTGCGCTGGCGCTCGCTTCACCGCCGACATGTCCACGGCCGCGTTGGACGCCGCGCGCGTGGACCTCGGCCGAGCAGGAGTGGAGGTCGAGCCGCGCCGCATGTGGCCGACCGGTCTGCCCGCGATCGGCGTCGAGCTCAAGGGACGTATCCCGGTCGGCGAACAGGCCGCGCCCGGGAGGGCGTTGGGACGGCTGTCGGACATCGGCTGGGGCAACCGGCTGCGACCGATGTTCGCGCCACATGCCCCGGACGGACCCGTGCCCGACGATGTGGCGAAGGCCGTGGTGGGCGTCCTGGTCGACTGGGCCAAGGGCCCCGGCGGTTGGGCCTCCGGAGCGCAGGACGCCATGCCCCGCCCGGTCGGCGTGGTCACCGTCGCCTCACGCACCCGGCCGCAGCTGATCGACTCCCTGGGCGCAGGCATCGCGGAGATCGGCAGACTCCCGCTGCTGGGTTCCCTCGCGTACACCGGGGAGGCGGCCCAGCTCTCCCGGAGCAACAGCGCACAGCGGCTGAAGGCACTCGACGGCGCGTTGACCGTGCCTGCCGCCCTGACCTCGGCACTCGCCGAGACACCTGGCCCTGTCCTGCTGGTGGACGACTTCACCGAGACCGGCTGGACCCTCGCCGTCGCGGCCCGCATGCTGCGCCGCGCGGGTGCTCAGGCGGTGATGCCATTGGTCCTGGCCATTCAGGGATGACCGCCACCGACACCGGCTTCCGCCGGCCCGGGCCCGCCGCACGTCAGGGCCTACGCCCACATCAAGCCGTACGACCTGGTTGTGCACGGTCGCACCATGCGTCTCGCAGTCATGTACTGGGTAGGGATATAACCCGCGCACCATCAGATATCGGTCGGTGGCCCCAATTGCTCGTTGCCGCATCCAGGTTCGACAGCAAGAATTGGAGTCCGCTCCCCGCGCGGCTCGTCCGTGATCCGGAAGGGCTCTGCTGCGGTGTGCGCTCCCCCGAATCAGACCTCGCCCGCAGTGTGGGCGCGTAGCCGAAGGGAGGACCGTGACCTTCGGATTCGCTCCGTCCTCCGCGGCATCCATGTCGACGTCAGCCGACCTCTCAGCCGCATCCGCCAACTCCCTGGCCCGCATGCTCGAGCCTGCGGAGTGGGCCGCGGCGGGCATTCCGCTGCTGCGGAACCCTCGCGAGGTCGTCAGCGGTCTGCACTCGCGGCACCGCCCCAAACCGGCGACCGCGATCGTCGCCGTGCTCGACTCGGAGGAGCGGCTGCGGGCAAGTGCCTCGTTCACCCGCAGGGCGGCCCCGGCCGACGGCTGGATGTTCCGCAACGCGCTGCTCTCCCAGCTGCGCCGGGTCATCCCCCACGACCTGCGGCGCCGCACACCGGTGCGCACCGCTGTGCTGCTCTACTGCCGTGACGGCGACGCCCGTTGGACGGAGGAGGACGGCGCCTGGATGTGGGGCCTGCGTGACGCGTGCACCCTGCACGGCCTGCGCTGCGGCGCGTACATCACGCTGACCCATGACGGCTGGCAGGTCCTCGGTGAGGGCCGCGGCGGGCGCCGCCCCAACGCCAATTCGTCGCCGGAGCCCTTCGCCACATCCGAGTCACCGCTCCCCCTGCCACGCACCGGCGGCGCGGCCTCGGAGGTTCTGCGGCGCGCGGCTGCTCGCTGAGGCCTGAGGACCTCGACGCCTGCTCAGGCGCGGGGCACCAAAGGTCGGCTCAGGCACGGGCAGAAAACGCCGAAGCCCCCGAGACGGAATTCCCTGCCGACGCCGCGCCCGCAGCGCAGGACGTAGTCCGGTGCGATACGGCAGCCAGGGACCCGGCGACCAGGTGGTCCGCCCGGTGCAACGCAGTCGCCTGAACGACGTGGCCGTCCCCAGTGCCATGAGCAGCCGCCGACGCGCGACGAGGCCTCATCCGCCGTACACGGTCACGCATGCGCCCGGGAACGGCGGGCGCACACAGCGCTGGATCCCCAGCGTCCGCGCACGGCGAGTTTCTCGCTCATCCGCGCACGCCGAAAGCCACGCCGTGCAGTGACGCCGCCGCAGCGGCGCCCCAACCCCCCGGTGTCCAGCGGGTTGTCCCCCTGGACAAACCAGAACCGGATCAGACGCCCGCGCCCAGCACCGAGTTGATCCGCTGCGGGTCACCGCAGACGATCAGCAGGGCACCGGCCTGGCTGAGAGCCAAGGGAAGGGCGCTGGCGGCGGCAGCGTCGGCGCCGCCGTTGACGGCCACCACGACCACAGGGCGCGATGCGGCACGGCTCACGACGGCGGCGTCGGCGTAGAACACATCGTCGCCCGCGTCGTGCTGTGCCCAGTAGGAGGTTTCACCGAAGGACAGCTCGTGGGTGGCCCACGGATGCTGTTCGCCGGTAGTGATCACCAGCACCTCGCCGGGAGCACGACCCGAGTCCAGCAGCAGGTCGACGGCTTCCTCGGCAGCGTCGAGCGCTCCCTCGGGCGAGGCCGGGATCAGCTGGATCTGCGGAGTCGCCGTCTCCTGAGCGGGGGCGGCGGAAGCAAGGGGGCCCGACGGTCCGGGCTTGGCAACGGCCATGTCGCGCGGCGCACGTTGCACCGGCGGCGCGGGCCGCACGGGCCCGGGTCGGCCGGGACGCGACGGAGCCGCGGGGCGCGGGCCGGGTACGGGACGGGGGGTCGGCGCGGTGCGGCCGGTGGCCGGCGTGGCGCGGGGACCCTGGGCACTCTCGTGAATCTGAGGCTCCTCGGGAATGAGAGGCATGAGCTGATGTCTATCAAACGCTGGTACGGGTCGCATCGGCGGGTGGCACACGAGGCGAGTGGAATCGTCAGAAATCGAAGCCGAGCTGCCCCTCGATCTCCGGAACGCTTCCGTCCACCCAGGTGCGGACCTTCTTGAGGTGCCGCCACTGGGGCAGCGCATCAAGATACGCCCACGACAACCGGTGGTACGGGGTGGGTCCCCGCTCCGCCAGTGCGGCCTTGTGGACGGGCGACGGATACCCGGCGTTGTCCGCAAAACCGAAGTCTGCATGGTCGATACCCAGTTCGGCCATCATTTTGTCGCGCTGGACCTTGGCGATCACCGAGGCCGCCGCGACGGCCACACACGACTGGTCGCCCTTGATCACCGTACGGACCTTCCAGGGAGCTCCGAGGTAGTCGTGCTTCCCGTCGAGGATCACGGCGTCGGGCCGTACCGGCAGGGTTTCCAGGGCGCGCACCGCGGCGAGCCGCAGCGCGGCCGTCATCCCCCGCTCGTCGATCTCCTCCGGAGAGGCGTGCCCGAGGGCGTACGACGTCACCCACGTGCGCAGTTGCTCGGCGAGCACGGTGCGCCGCTTGACGGTGAGCAGCTTGGAGTCGGTGAGACCTTCTGGGGGCCGGCGCAGTCCGGTGACCGCCGCGCAGACGGTGACGGGCCCGGCCCACGCGCCGCGCCCCACCTCGTCGACACCGGCAATGATCTTCGCTCCGGTCGTGGCGCGAAGGGAGCGCTCGACGGTGTGAGTAGGCGGTTCGTACGGCATGGCGCCCTAAGCCTACGCCGCCCGGAGGCCGCCTCGACACCCTGGCCCGTCGAAGCGATCTCCGGGTCTGCCAGGGGATACGTCAGGCGCCTGTCGGACGGAGCAGGGGCAGCATGAACTGATCGATCATCTCCTCGATGTCCCGGTCCTCCCATTCGCTGTCGCGCATCTTCGACCGATACATCATCATCGCGGGGATGGCATCGAAGACATAGTCGTTCGCCGCGTCCTCCCGCACTTCACCCCGCTCAATTCCGCGGGTGATGACCTCCCGGAGCAGCTCCAGCGTCGGCTCCACGACCCCATCGAAGATCACCCCGTGGAAGCGCTCGGCCTGGAGGCTGTCGCATTCGTGAATCACCGATCGCAGGGCGAATCCAGGGCGCGAGAACATGGCCTCCCGCGCCTGTAGACACAGCGCCAGCAGATCCTCGCGGACACTCCCGAGGTCGGGGGCCGACTCGAAACGCGGCAGTCCCGCCCGTAGCGCGTCGGCGACGAGATCCTCCTTGGACGGCCAGCGACGATAGACGGCGGCCTTGCCGGTCTGCGCCCCGGCCGCGACGCCTTCCATCGTGAGGCCGTTCCAGCCGACGGTGCTGAGCTGTTCCAGTGCGGCATCGAGGATCGCGCGTTCGAGCACGGCGCCGCGCCGGCGGGGGGAAGCCGTCCGAGCGGAGGCGGCCGTCCAGCGCGAGGTAACCATCAATGTGTCTCCAACGAACAAAAGGAAGCTGGGATTCCGGGGACTTGGGATCGCCACGCGCCAACTACGGGGGACAGGACGCGCGACGACAATGCGAGTGAACGCTTGCGTTCACTACTGGGGACTCACTACGGTTGACGCGACAGTGAACGCGAGCGTTCACTAAGGCACTTGTGGGGGACCCATAGTGACAACCTCTCAGTTGATCAAAAATCCGAAACCAGGTGCGGCCCGCCGGGAGGGACATCCTGGCATCGCGCTCACCGTCATCGCGGCCTGCCAACTCATGGTGGTACTCGACGCGACGATTGTGAACATCGCACTCCCGCACATTCAAGACGCACTGAAGTTCAGCACCACCGACCTCACGTGGGTCGTCAGCTCCTACACGCTCACCTTCGGCGGCCTGCTGCTCCTCGGCGGTCGCGCCGGCGACATCCTCGGCCGACGCCGGGTCTTCATGACCGGCATCCTGCTGTTCACGCTCGCCTCGCTGCTCGGCGGACTCGCCCAGGAACCCTGGCAGTTGCTGGCCGCGCGCGTGCTCCAGGGAATGGGTGGCGCGATCGCCTCGCCCACTTCGCTGGCGCTGATCACCACCACGTTCCCCGAAGGCCCGGAACGCAACCGGGCGTTCGGCGTCTTCGCGGCCGTATCCGCGGGCGGTGGTGCCATCGGTCTGCTCGCGGGTGGCATGCTCACGGAGTGGCTCGACTGGCGGTGGGTGCTCTTCGTCAATGTGCCCATAGGCATCGCGATAGCCGTGCTCGCGCCGATGTACATCAGCGAGTCCGAACGCCACAACGGACGTTTCGACATCGCGGGCGCGGTGACCTCGACAGCGGGTATGGCCTCTTTGGTCTACGGCTTCATCCGTGCGGCGGACGAGGGCTGGCGCGACAGCCTGACCATCGGTTCCTTCGGCGCCGCGGTCGTCCTGCTGCTTGCCTTCGCGTTCATCGAATCGCGGGCGAAAGAGCCCATCACCCCGCTCAGGATGTTCGCCGACCGCAACCGCTCGGGCACATACGTGATCATGCTCAGCCTCGCTGCGGCGATGTTCGGCATGTTCTTCTACATCGTCCTGTTCGTGCAGAACGTGCTGCAGTACAGCCCGATCGAGGCCGGTCTCGCCTTCCTGCCGGTGACGGTCGTCATCGCGCTCGGGGCGGGCCTGTCGCAGCGTTTCCTGCCGGTGCTCGGCCCCAAGCCGTTCATGCTCGCGGGTTCGGCGCTCGCGGCGATCGGATTGGCCTGGCAGACCCTCATCACCGCCGACAGCTCCTATGTCGGCGGAGTGCTCGGCCCGATGCTGGTGTTCGGCTTCGGTATGGGTCTGAACTTCGTGACGCTGACGATCACCGCGGTCTCCGGTGTCGCCCAGCACGAGGCGGGTGCCGCGTCCGGGCTCCTCAACGCCACCCAGCAGGTGGGCGGTTCGCTCGGCCTGTCCATCCTGACGACGGTGTTCGGCTCGGCCAGCAAGGACGAGGCGGAGAAGCAACTGCCGCAGTTCATGGCGGAGGGCTCGGCGGAGCAGAAGGCGGAGTTCGCCCAGACGCATCAGCTCCCTGGCCGGTGGGGCCACGAGGTGCTCACCCAGGGCATCTCCACGGGCTTCGTGGCAGCAGCCGCGATGTCCGTACTCGCCCTGGCCACCGCATGGTTCGTGATCCGGGTGCGCAAGAGCGATCTGGAAGCCCTCTCCGGGACGGCGGGTCCGATGGCCGGCTGACCGGGCCGGGCCCGCACTGGGCCGCGGATGGCCGGATCGCGTCCGGGGGACCGACCGCGAGGGCGACGCACCGGCCATCCGCACCACCCTCGTGGCGACCTTCGCCGGTTGAGCCCCGACGGTGCGGGGAAGATCGAGCCGACCGAGCGTGGCAGCGGCAGCTACCAGCAGCAGCACGCCCAGCGCCGATGTGAACCACATATCCCCACCCCCTGCACCCCTCGTGTGTCATCTGCGTGTGCGGCCCCAGCAGCCTCACACCAACCGCCACGACAACGGACAGGCGGTCACGCAGAGTTCCCGAGATGCACGGAAAGTTATCGCGGGCTGGCTTCGGCGGGACGCGGAACCCTGTTGCACCCCCTGTCGGTGTCACACCGACGTCGGCGCCCACTCCGGAAGTGCCTCGGTCCGCTCCGCCCACTCCACCGGCATCGCTCCGGCCTTCCCGGAGCCGATGACCCCGCCCACGATGGCGCACGTGGTGTCCACGTCACCGCCGACCTGCGCGGTCGTCCAGAAGGCCTGCTCGTAGTCACCGAGAGCGCGCGCCGCCGACCACAGGGCGAAGGGCACGGTGTCATGAGCCGTCGTACGCCGTCCGCAGCCCAGGACGGCCGCGACGGTGCTGGCGTCGGCATAGTCGAGCATGTCCCGGGCACGCCGTAGTCCTGCTCCGACCGCGCTCTTCGGCACGAGGGCGATGACGCCGTCGAGAAGCGCTTCAGGGCTGGGCGGACCACCGGGGGCGGACGCCAACGCGGCGGCCGCGGCGACGGCCATGGCTCCGACGACGGCCTCGCGGTGCTGATGTGTGGGGTAGGCGGAGATCTCTGCCTGGTGGGTGGCCTGCTCGGGGTCGTCCGCGTACCAGGCCCCGAGGGGTGCGATGCGCATCGCGGCGCCGTTGCCCCAGGAGCCCTGGCCGTTGAAGAGCGCGGCCGACAGTTCGCGCCAGTCACCGCCCTCGCGGACCAGGCGCAGCAGTCGGTTGACCGCGGGGCCGTAGCCCCGGTCGAAGTCGTGGTGCTCGGCGAAGGAGCGGGCCAGGGCGTCCTGGTCGATGCGATGGTGGGCGGCCAGGACGGCGACCACGGAGCACGCCATCTCGGTGTCGTCCGTCCACTGCCAGGGGCCGGGCGGGAGCTCGCGTCGCTTGAGCAGCGGGTAGTTCACCGGCACGAAGAACTGCGAGCCGAGCGCGTCCCCCACCGCGAGTCCGCGCAGGCTGGCGAGGGCGCGGTCCAGGCGCCCTTCGGGAGAGGAGTCAGCGGTCATCGCCCTGCCACTCTATCCGGTGATCCCGTACGGTTCCGGGTCACGCCAGCGTTCGAACGGCCGGTCAATCGTGTACTTGCCGTCGTCCCCGAGAACGAGCATCCGCATCTCGGCGTTCCCCGGGTTCGACAGCGACTCGAATTCCGCGACCGTCCAGTGGAACCAGCGCATGCAGAACAGCCGCATGGCCAGTCCATGGGTCACGAGCAGCACGTTCGACGGGTGATCGGGCGCCTCGAAGCTGCGGTAAAGGCTCTCCAGGAAGTTGCCGACCCGGTCGTACACGTCGGCGCCGGACTCGCCCTGGGCGAAGCGGTAGAAGAAGTGGCCGTAGGCATCCCGGTAGGACTTCTGGAGGCGTACGTCGTCGCGGTCCTGCCAGTTCCCCCAGTCCTGCTCCCGCAGGCGGGGCTCCTCACGTACCCGTATGAGCTCGGGGTCCAGGTGGAAGGCCCGCAGCGTCTCGTGCGTGCGGCGATAAGGCGAGACGTACACGCTGACGCGCTCGCGGCCGAACACCTCCCGCAGACGTTTACCGGTCTCCTCCGCCTGCCGCCAGCCCCGCTCGGTCAGGGCCAGCGCGTGGTCGGGCTCACGCTCGTAAACGGTGTCATCAACATTGCCCGTTGACTCCCCGTGTCGGACAAGGACGATGCGCCGTGGTCGTGCCATGCCAAAACCCTAGATCGACCGACGGCAGATCGAGCACTCGTACGGGCTCCATACGGCGTAGGTCACACATTTACTGCATCACGAGTCACATTGAGGCACACGCGTAGCGGGTCCGGATTTCAAACCGTCCAGGTGGCTTCGAGCTCCACGATGTCACCCGTAAGGGCCGCGACATCCGCCTCCGTCTGGGCCCTCAGCGCCAGCCGCTCCACGCGCTCGGTGCGGTACTTGCCGTGTTCCGCGGCCGACTGCCACATCGACAGCACCAGGAACTCATGCCCCGGTGCCTCACCGAACAGCCCGCGGACCATACCGGGAGATCCGGCCATGGCAGGATTCCAGACCTTCTCCTGCATGAGCGTGAAGTGCTCGGCCCGGTCTTCATGGATACGGCAGTGGGCCACCCGGACGAGGTCCGCGTCGGTGAAACGCGGCTCGAAGCCGGTCTTCACATCGAAGCGGTAGTCGAAGAGCTTGACCTGCGCGTCCTTGAAGGTGCCCGACTGGGCCACCGCCAGTCTGTCGTGAGAGCGGGCCATGAAGGAGTCGTAGAAGGAGCGGCTCTCCCAGAACGAGAAGACATGCGCCACCCCCTGCCGCCCCCGGCTCCAGCCACCCCCCTGCCCCCGAAATCCCGGCTCCCCCAGAAGCCCCGCCCATTTTCGCTGCCCCCGCTCGAAACCGCGGCGGTCCACCACGGTGCAGCGAATCCACTTGACCAGCACCGCGCCATGGTAAGGCCACTCGGCGTGGCGTCGGTCACGCTCGGCCGCAGAGCTCACCGGCGCGCGATCCCACGCGCGTGGCAGGATGGACAACCGGCCTTGTCCACGGGGCAGTTCGGACTGAGGGCATACGCGTTACGGGGAAGGGGAAGCCTGGTGAACGCCATCAACAAGGGGATCCGGAAGGTCGAGATCTCACTCAAGTGGGACCCGAGTCCGGCCGGACAACCGCCCACCGATCTCGACATAGTCGCCGCGACCTATCTGGCGAGCGATCCCTACGGCGATCCCGCCTACGTGGTGCACTTCGACAGCCGTTCTCCTGACGGCACCATCTACCTCAACCGGGACAGCAAGGACGGCAAGGGCTTCGGCTGGGACGAGGTGCTGACCGTGGAGCTCGACCGGCTCGACAGCCGGTACGCGCGCGTGATGGTCGGCGTCGTGATCCAGCAGCACCCGGCGGAGCGCACCTTCGTCAGCGTCATCAAGCCCGCCCTGCGCATCCGCGAGGGCTACACCGTCATGGCCGAGGACGACTTCGGCGGCGTGCTCGGGGCGACTGCGGCCACGGTCGCGGAGTTCGTACGCGAGGGATCGAACACGTGGGGTTTCCACTCGGGCATCCACGGTTTCGAGGACGACCCGGCGACGTTCACCGCGGTCATGGGCAGGGCTCGCCAGCCCTGAGCCAGCCCTGAGAGTGGCTCGCACACGCGCGTGGACGTAACTCGCCCCCGCGCGGGCCGTACAACGAGGAGGGGCGCCGACATGTCGTCGACACCCCTCCTTTGAGCTATCTGCCGTCAGAGCCCATCAGGGCCGCCCGGCAGGATCAGCTGCAGCCACTGGTCGAGCCGCAGCCCTCGCAGATGTAGCAGGAGCCGGCCCGCTGCATCTTCGTGCCGCAGGAGAAGCAGAGCGGGGCGTCGGCCTGGATGCCCAGTTGCATCTCCACGAGCTCGGCGCTGGTGTGCGCCTGCTGCGGTGCGGGCTTCGGCGCGCTGGCCTCGGCCTTCGGCGTGGCGACGGCCTTCAGCTCCTGGGCGCGCGGCGCCGACTGGGCCAGGCCCTCGACGTCGACCTCGTCCTCGTTGGGCTCGTAGGAGCCCGTCTCGAGGTGACGCTGACGCTCCTCGGCGGAGTGGATGCCGAGCGCGGAGCGCGTCTCGAACGGCAGGAAGTCCAGCGCCAGGCGGCGGAAGATGTAGTCGACGATCGACTGCGCCATCCGCACATCCGGGTCGTCCGTCATGCCGGCCGGCTCGAAGCGCATGTTCGTGAACTTCGAGACGTACGTCTCCAGCGGCACGCCGTACTGGAGGCCGACGGAGACCGCGATCGAGAAGGCGTCCATCATGCCCGCGAGCGTCGAGCCCTGCTTGGACATCTTCAGGAAGACCTCGCCGAGACCGTCGTCCGGGTAGGAGTTGGCGGTCATGTAGCCCTCGGCGCCGCCGACGGTGAAGGACGTGGTGATGCCGGGACGGCCCTTCGGGAGGCGCTTGCGGACCGGGCGGTACTCGACGACCTTCTCGACCGTCTCACGGATGGTGGCCTCGGCCTTCTCCGTGATCTCGGTCTTCTCCTTCTCCTTGGTCTTCGCGGAGAGAGGCTGGCCGACCTTGCAGTTGTCGCGGTAGATGGCGAGCGCCTTGACGCCCATCTTCCAGGCCTCGAAGTAGATCTCCTCGACCTCCTCGACGGTCGCCGACTCCGGCATGTTGACCGTCTTGGACAGGGCGCCGGAGATCCACGGCTGGATCGCGGCCATCATGCGGACGTGGCCCATCGCGGAGATGGAGCGCTCGCCCATGGCGCAGTCGAACACCTCGTAGTGCTCGTGCTTGAGGCCCGGGGCGTCGACGACATTGCCGTGGTCGGCGATGTGGGCGACGATCGCCTCGATCTGCTCCTCCTGGTAGCCCAGGCGGCGCAGGGCCTGCGGGACGGTGCCGTTGACGATCTGCATCGAGCCGCCGCCGACCAGCTTCTTGAACTTGACCAGCGCGAGGTCGGGCTCAAGACCGGTGGTGTCGCAGGACATCGCCAGACCGATGGTGCCGGTCGGGGCGATGACGGACGCCTGGGAGTTACGGAAACCGTTCTTCTCACCAAGGCGCTGCACGTCCTGCCAGGCCTCCGTGGCGGCGGCCCAGATCGGCGTGTCGAGGTCGTCCATGCGGACGGCCTTGCCGTTTGCGTCGGCGTGCTGCTTCATGACGCGCAGGTGCGGCGTCGCGTTGCGGGCGTAGCCGTCGTACGGGCCGACGACCGCGGCGAGTTCGGCGGAACGGCGGTACGACGTGCCGGTCATCAGGGAGGTGATGGCACCGGCCAGGGCACGGCCGCCGTCCGAGTCGTACGCGTGGCCGGTCGCCATCAGCAGGGCGCCGAGGTTGGCGTAGCCGATGCCGAGCTGGCGGAACGCGCGCGTGTTCTCACCGATCTTCTGCGTCGGGAAGTCCGCGAAGCAGATGGAGATGTCCATCGCGGTGATGACGAGCTCGACGACCTTCGCGAAGCGCTCGACGTCGAAGGACTGGTTGCCCTTGCCGTCGTCCTTGAGGAACTTCATCAGGTTCAGCGAGGCGAGGTTGCAGGACGTGTTGTCCAGGTGCATGTACTCGCTGCACGGGTTCGAGCCGTTGATACGGCCGGACTCCGGGCACGTGTGCCAGTGATTGATGGTGTCGTCGTACTGGATGCCGGGGTCGGCGCAGGCCCAGGCGGCCTCGGCCATCTTGCGGAACAGGGCCTTGGCGTCGACCTCTTCGATGACCTCGCCGGTCATACGGGAGGTCAGGCCGAACTTGCCGCCCGACTCGACCGCCTTCATGAACGTGTCGTTCACACGGACCGAGTTGTTGGCGTTCTGGTACTGGACGGACGTGATGTCGTCGCCGCCCAGGTCCATGTCGAAGCCCGCGTCGCGCAGGGCGCGGATCTTCTCCTCTTCCTTCACCTTGGTCTCGATGAAGTCCTCGATGTCGGGGTGGTCGACGTCGAGGATGACCATCTTGGCGGCGCGACGCGTGGCGCCACCCGACTTGATCGTTCCTGCGGAGGCGTCGGCACCACGCATGAAGGAGACCGGACCGGAGGCGTTGCCGCCGGAGGAGAGAAGCTCCTTGGAGGAGCGGATGCGGGAGAGGTTCAGGCCGGCGCCGGAGCCGCCCTTGAAGATCATGCCCTCTTCCTTGTACCAGTCGAGGATCGACTCCATGGAGTCGTCGACGGCCAGGATGAAGCAGGCCGAGACCTGCTGCGGCTGGGGCGTGCCTACGTTGAACCACACAGGGCTGTTGAAGCTGAAGATCTGGTGCAGGAGGGCGTACGCCAGCTCGTGCTCGAAGATCTCGGCGTCGGCGGGCGAAGCGAAGTACTTGTAGTCCTCGCCGGCCTTCCGATACGTCTTCACAATGCGGTCGATGAGCTGCTTGAGGCTTACCTCGCGCTGCGGGGTGCCGACGGCACCGCGGAAGTACTTGCTGGTGACGATGTTGACCGCGTTCACCGACCAGAAGTCGGGGAACTCGACGCCGCGCTGTTCGAAGTTCACAGAGCCGTCGCGCCAGTTGGTCATGACGACGTCACGGCGCTCCCAGGCCACCTCGTCGTACGGGTGCACGCCGGGGGTGGTGTGGATGCGCTCGATACGCAGTCCCTTGGTCGCCTTGGTGCCCTTGGCGCGGGAACTCCGTGCCGGACCGCTCGCCGTCTCTGTCATGCCGCCTCCCTGTACGGGCTAAAACGCCCTGAAGTGCCCCGATGTTCCCTGTGGCACGTGTTCTGTCTATTGCTGCGGGCACCCTCTGGTCGCCGCCCGCAGCAGGTCTTGTGTCGCCGCCCTCTCGGCCGGATCCGGGGTCTGACGCCTGGATCCGGCTCGCCCTATTCGGCGGCGTTGGCGGGTACGGGGACCTGTGCAGTCCCTCCGGACCCGCGCTCGTCTTCCTGGCCCCCCGTGACTGCGTCCACAACGGCTTCGCGGTCGTCGTCGTCCGCGGCCCGCCCCGTCGCCTCCCTCAGTTCCGCGATCGCGGCCTCGAAGTCCTCGAGCGAGTCGAAGGCCCGGTAGACGGAGGCGAATCGCAGAAAGGCGACGAGGTCGAGCTCTTGCAACGGGCCGAGTATGGCCAGCCCCACGTCGTGGGTGGTCAGCTCGGCGCTTCCGGTGGCCCGCACCGCCTCCTCGACCCGTTGGCCGAGCTGGGCGAGCGCGTCCTCGGTGACAGGTCGTCCCTGGCATGCCTTGCGCACGCCATTGATGACCTTGGTACGGCTGAACGGCTCGGTGACTCCGGACCGCTTGATCACCATCAGCGAGCATGTCTCCACCGTCGTGAAACGACGGGAGCAGTCAGGACACTGGCGGCGCCTGCGGATCGATGTGCCGTCGTCGGTCGTACGGCTGTCGACGACACGACTGTCGGGGTGCCTGCAGAAGGGACAGTGCATAACTCCAACCCTCCTCACAGCAGACTCAATAGCCTCGCCAGGCCTCATGGGCCCCGCGAAGCAGCCCCAAGCATAGGCGATCTCCGAGGGTCTGAAGACCGGGGGGACCACAACTTCTGGGCTGCTGCTGCAATCCAACCACTAGATGTGGGGATTGGCTCATACATCCAAGCCGTACGCGCGTGTCGCACGAGCATCGGCACGCGCCACGCCGTCGCACCGGCGCTCCACACTCATGGCCGCACAGCCGTATCGCTGCGACACATAGGGAGATACCGTGAGCGCCGCACGGAGGGGACGTGGGACTCCCGCACAGATGGGGGTCGATTCCCGGTTGAACTGATCCCGGATGGCAGACTGGGGCAACAACCCACGAGGTCGTACCCCGGCGGTGAAGAGTACAACAATGGGCCCTTTTGCCCGCCGGTCAGGTCGTCAGCCATACACCCCGACACGCGATCACGTAAGCCGATTCGCGATTTTTCACTCGAACGTGTGTTTGGCGCAACCTTTCGAAAGCAACTACCGTTGTGCAGCAGGGAGACCATCGAGAGGGGCCGACGTGACCACCACCGCAGACAGTGCCACCATCACTGCCCAGGACCGCTCCCAGGGCCGACTCGAGCCGGTGCATGCGATGAACGAATCCATGAGTCCCGAGGGACACAAGCGCTCCCTACCGGGGCGACCTCCCGGCATCCGGGCGGACAGCTCGGGACTCACCGACCGGCAGCGCCGAGTGATCGAGGTCATCAGGGATTCCGTGCAGCGGCGTGGCTATCCGCCGTCGATGCGGGAGATCGGCCAGGCCGTCGGCCTGTCCAGCACATCCTCGGTCGCACACCAGCTGATGGCACTGGAGCGCAAGGGCTTCCTCCGCCGCGACCCGCACCGTCCGCGCGCGTACGAGGTGCGCGGCTCCGACCAGGCCGCCTCCGTGCAGCCCACGGACACCGCCGGCAAGCCCGCCGCGTCGTACGTCCCGCTGGTCGGCCGTATCGCCGCCGGTGGCCCCATTCTCGCCGAGGAGTCCGTCGAGGACGTCTTCCCCCTCCCCCGGCAGCTGGTCGGTGACGGCGAGCTGTTCGTGCTGAAGGTCGTCGGTGACTCGATGATCGAGGCCGCGATCTGCGACGGCGACTGGGTCACGGTCCGGCGCCAGCCGGTCGCCGAGAACGGCGACATCGTGGCCGCGATGCTCGACGGCGAGGCCACCGTGAAGCGCTTCAAGCGCGAGGACGGCCACGTCTGGCTCCTTCCGCACAACGCGGCATATGAGCCGATCCCGGGTGACGACGCGACCATCCTGGGCAAGGTGGTGGCAGTGCTGCGGCGCGTGTGACGGCTGCGGCGGGCGACGTCTGAAGACATCGCCCCCTGACCGGGCCCCGGGACCCCTGCGCCGGTTCCGGGGCCCTGTGCTGTTCCGGTCCGCGAAGTGCGGGAACCCGGCGGCAGGCGGATTTTGGATCAGTTTGGATCAGTGGTTAGCCTGTCGCGGGTCCGCGACAGGCTAACCACGATCACTCGGGCTGAGCGGCCTCCGTCTGCTGCGCCGAGGCATCGATCGCGGCCAGCGACCTCCGGACCTGGTTACGGTCCGTCGTGTACCAGAAGTCGGGCAGTGACGCCTTCAGATAGCTCCCGTAGCGGGCCGTGGCCAGCCGCTGATCCAGTACGGCCACGACGCCCCGGTCCCCCGATGCCCGTACGAGGCGTCCAGCACCCTGGGCCATGAGCAGCGCGGCGTGGGTGGCGGCGACCGCCATGAAACCGTTGCCGCCGGCTTCCTCCACGGCCTTCTGGCGGGCGCTCATCAGAGGGTCGTCCGGGCGTGGGAACGGGATCTTGTCCATGACGACCAGCTGACAGCTGGGGCCGGGGACATCGACGCCCTGCCAGAGCGACAGCGTGCCGAACAGGCAGGTCTTCGGGTCGGCCGCGAAGTTCTTGATCAGCTCGCCGAGCGTCTCCTCGCCCTGGAGGAGGATCGGGTACTCGGGGATGCGGGAGCGGAGCTCCTCGGCGGCCAGCTGGGCGGCTCGCATCGAGGAGAACAGGCCGAGCGTGCGGCCGCCGGCCGCCTGGATCAGTTCCGTCAGCTCGTCGAGCATGTCCGCGCGATCGCCGTCCCGCGCGGGGCGCGACAGATGCTTGGCGACGTAGAGGATGCCTTGCTTGGGGTACTCGAAGGGCGAGCCGACATCCAGTCCCTTCCACTGCGGGATGTCGTCGCCCTCCGTCCCCTCCGGCGCGAGTCCCATGGATGCGCCGACGCCGTTGAAGTCGCCGCCCAGCTTCAGGGTCGCGGAGGTCAGGACGACGGAGCGGTCCGCGAAGAGCTTCTCCCTCAGCAGGCCCGACACCGACATCGGGGCCACCCGCAGAGACGCACCGAAACGGTCGTGACGCTCGTACCAGACGACGTCCCACTCCGAACCGTTGGTGATCCGCTCCGCCACGTCGTGCACGGTCTCGACCGATGCCAGCGCCTGCTTGCGTACCGCGTCCTCGTCCTGCACGGACTTGTCGCGCGTCGCGCCGATCGCGGAGATGACAGTACGGCAGGCGTCGCGCAGCGCCATGAGCGCGTAGGCGAGATCCTCCGGGATCTCCTCCAGGCGACCCGGCAGCGCCAGCTCCATCAGCCGCTCAAAGCCCTCGGCGGCGGTCTGGAGCTGGTCGGCGGCCTTCTCATTGACGAGCTTCGCGGCGCGGCGCACGGCACGGTTGACCTGACCGGGAGTGAGTTCGCCGGTGGCGACTCCGGTGACCCGCGAGACCAGCTCGTGCGCCTCGTCGACGATCAGGACCTCATGCTGCGGTAGGACCGGGGCGCCCTCGATGGCGTCGATCGCGAGCAGGGCGTGATTGGTGACGACGACCTCCGCGAGCTTGGCCCGCTCACGGGCCATCTCCGCGAAGCACTCCGCGCCGTAGGCGCACTTCGAGGCGCCGAGGCACTCCCGCGACGACACCGACACTTGCGCCCAGGCGCGGTCGGACACACCGGGCGCCAGATCATCACGGTCGCCCGTCTCCGTCTCGTCCGCCCAGTCACGCATCCGTAGCAGGTCCTGCCCCAGCTTGCTGGTGGGTGCGGCGGCCTCGAACTGGTCGAACAGTCCCTCCTCCTCGTCCTGCGGGACGCCCTCGTGCAACCGGTGCAGACACAGGTAGTTCGACCTGCCCTTGAGCATCGCGAACTCGGGGCGACGGCGCAGCAGCGGATGCAGCGCATCCACGGTGCGCGGCAGGTCCCGCTCCACCAGCTGGCGCTGAAGGGCCAGGGTGGCCGTCGCCACGACGACGCGCTCCCCATGCGCGAGCGCGGGCACGAGGTAGCCCAGTGACTTACCGGTGCCGGTGCCGGCCTGGACCAGCAGATGAGAGCTGCCGTCGATCGCTTCGGCGACGGATTCGGCCATCGTCACCTGGCCGGGGCGCTCCGTGCCGCCAACGGCAGTGACGGCAGCATGCAGGAGTTCGGGGAGTGAGGGCTTTGTCATAGCGCGACCACCCTACGGCCCGGCACTGACAATCGGGCCACGCCGGTGGGGACGGGGGCCGGATCAGGACTGGGAGCTCTTCACGTGGGGATCGGGGCGCTTCGGGTGGACATGGGATCCGTTCGGTTGAGATCAGGGACAAGGCGACGTGAGGTCGAGGGGAGGGCCGATTGTGACCGATGTGGGCCGGCGGTGGTCCATGGATGGGTCTAGGCGTGGGGTCGGGGGTGAGGTGGGGCGGAGGCGCCATTGCCCCTCACTTGCACGATACGAACCGCGCGATCCCTCGATCGCGGCAGAGATCGACTCGACCGGAATTCGGTTCGCCGGAGGTGGGAACCGGATCGGCGCGAGCGGTGTACCAAAAGTGATGATGCCGCGACGCGGCGTCACAGCAGGTGTCGCAGGCTCCTGTCTTTGATCATGAGGGCCGCCCGCTTTACGGGCAGCTCGATCTCGACGGAGAAGCGGAAGCCTGCGGTCAGGAAAGCAGCCACGGAGGGGGTGTTGCGAATGTCGGGTTCGGCGACGATACGAGCGCAGGCGGGCCGGTTGTCGAGGGCGAGGTCGGCGACGGCTCGGAGCAGGGTTCCACCGAGTCCTCGCCCACGGTCACCGAGGCCCCCGATAAGGAGATGGACTCCAATGTCATGGGGCCGAGCCGGGTAGTGGCGAGCCAGCGGGTCGAGGTCGGCCCGGTAGATCTCCCAGTAACTCATCGGCGTGCCCTCCAGCAGGCCCATACAGGGGACGCTGCGTCCATCCCCGTGGAGCTGGGAGTGCAGGTGCTCCTCGGTCGCGTTCTGGGATCCGGCGAGGCCCCAGAAAGCAGTGACGGCGGGGTCGTTCATCCAACGGCTGATGATCGAAAGGTCTCTTTCGATCCGCACGGGGACAAGGTGCAGCACGCCGGCCGACGTGCTGACCGGTCCCCAGTCGGCGACTTCGCCGAGCAGATCGGTGTCCTTCGGGACGGCGGAGGCAGGCACGCCGATGCCGGTGTTCAGGCTTCGCTCCGCGCCGATGCCGGTGTCCTCGGCACCGGCATGCTCCGCACCGGACGACGCCGTGCCGGAAGGCTCCGTGCCGATGTCGTTCGCGAAGAAGGCGCGGAATTCGTCGGGCAGGCGCAGGTCCAGCGTGTCCTCGATGTCTGCGCCCGCGTCGGCTGCCGGGTGCCGCGCAGCGTGGCCGCGGTCCTCGCGAGCACTCGGGCTCGTCTTGATGCCGATCTCGGTGCCCGGGGCGAAACCTGCGTTGGCAGTCGCGTCGGTGGGAGGCACGGGGACGCTCCTCTCAGGAGGCGGGGTGAGTCATGTTCCTCAGGAATGAAGGGGGTTGGCGATGGTGACGTAGACGGACTGGGTGTCGACGGGGCCGACGAGTTCGTCGAGGCCGTGCAGCCGGGTCAGGAGGTTGGCCTTGCAGCGCAGGACCGGTGAGTCGAGCAGATGGGCAGGCAGTGATGTGCGTAGCCGGGCGGGACCGGAGGCCACTTCGCCGAGGAAGCGGCGGAAGGCGGCGAGCAGCAGTTGTTCGTCGGCGAGATGCTGGGAGCCGAAGGCACCGATGAGACCAAGCACGTTGTTGATCGCGAGGTAATACGCGAAGCGCTCGTCGGTGACCTCGTCCGAGACGAAGGTGTCGCTGCGCTCGCCGATGCCGTGGAGCCGCGTGTCGAGTTCTGCGCGCCGGGACTCGCGGAAGTAGTAGCCCTGGTTGTCCCGGTACCGGCCGCCTGCGGGCCAGCCGTCGCTGTCCAGCAGAAGCAGCGTGTTCTGCTGGTGCGCCTCCAGGGCGACTCCGGCCTCGGCATCCAGCCACAGCACTGGGCGAACGACGTGTTCGAGGTAGCGCAGGAACCACTCGGCGGCAACGGCCCCTCGTGATCGTCCCGTGCGGGCTGCGAGATGGGTGACCAGCTCGGCCAGGCGGGACCGCAAGGGCTCCCGGTCCGAGCGGGGGCGGGCCGTAGACGTGCCGGATTGCGGGACGTGCGGGAGAGGTGAGACGAGGCCGGCCACACACGACACGTCGTCGGTGGGCCGGAAGGGGTTGTGCCGGATCATCACGTCGAGACCGGGCACAGGGTCACCGTCGAGCCCATCGACGGCGAGCCAGGCAGGGTCGCGAACGATGTCGAATGCCGGGTGCGCGGCCTGCCAATGCGTCGAGAGACCACTGCGCAGGAGTCGGTGGACCTCCACTCCGCGATGCAGCTCTTTGCGGAGGTTCTCACGACGGGAGTTGGTGATGCGCAGGCCCAACGACAGCTTGAGCATGGCAGGGGCCTGGGACCTGTGGACGGTACGTACGGAGGAGGTGGGATGCCATGGGGCGCCGTGGGCACTGAGGTCGACCAGCAGTCCGGCGTCGAGGAGAGATGCGACTTCTGGACGGTGCCGGATCTCACGTAGCTGCCAAGGGTGTAGGGGCAAGGCTGCGTAGCTGCCGGGCAGCGGGAGGTCGGGGCCGGCGAGTCGGGCCGTGAGCTGGGGCGCGGGGATGACACGGCCGCGTTCGGTCCATGCCGAGTCGGTGGCGAGAAGGGAGGGAGCGACAGCCAGCCAGTGCAGAGGGAAGCAGCCGCGCAACTCGGGTGAGTACAGCCATGCTTCGGCCTCGGAGAGACCCTCGCGACTCTTCGGTGTGGGGTGGAGCGGGTGTCCGAGGAGGAGTGCCTGCTCGGCTGTGAGGAAGAGGTCGGGGCCGTCGGCCGCCTTCTCTCGCCGCTCCCTGATGAACGTGGCGGTTCGCTGGGCGGAGTCGGCGACGCGGGCGACGAGCTCGGTGGCGGCCGACATGACGGGACTGGTGACGGATGTGGGCTTTGGCGCGGAGGAGGTCTCGGATCCAGCGGAAGTCCTGGACTCGCCATCATGCGCCGAGGCGGAAGGAGCAGGAGCGGCATCGGAGGTGAGGATGGCGGTGGGCGTGAGGGCGGAGGTGGCGTCGCCACCGGGAGGCGCCGAGCGCGAGGTCGCCTCTCGTGTGAGTAGTGCGGCGAGGGTGACGGCGTCGATGGGCGGGGGCTCGTCCGGGGCGGCGGCCAGGCGCGGGAGGCCGAAGCGGTGCCAGCCCGTGGGTGACCAGTAGTGGACCGGGACCAGCAGGGTCGTGCCAGTGGCGGGCAGCGGAATACGGAGGATCCCGTTGCGGAGTGACGTGACGCCTGTCTCGCGTACCCAGCAGCGGAGCAGGTTCTCCACGGCTGCGGCGTGGGCTGCGGTGTGCGGGTCCGGGTGTTCCAGCAGGTCGGAGGTGAGGCCGTGCAGGCGCTCAAGGGCCGGGGCTCCGGCCTGGGTCGGTGTGCGGACCGGTACCTGTGCGGTCGTCGGCGGCTCCTCCTGGGGGAGGCGTGCGACGGAGGAGTCGCGCTGCAGGAGGTGCGGATGAATGTCGGGGCGGCCGTCCGTGGTGGGGGTGCTGTTCAAGGCTGGTCCTCTTGGCGTGGTTCTGGCTCGTGCGGCGACGGCGGCCGTATCGCGGTGAGGGGGATGGGTTGGAGTGGGCCGCGTTCCGAAGGTGCGCTTGGAGGGGGTGTGTCAGTTGGAGGCGAGGTGTCGAGGGGGCTTGATGGTTCGGTTGGGGGTGAGCGGTTGCTCGGGGAGGCGTCGGCTGACGGGTGACGATCCGAAGGACGGGGTCTGCGTGCACGCCGGCGCGCCTGCGTCGACTGCCGGGCTATCGCGCCCGCTCGGCACGATCGGCGCGGTCGGCACTCTCGTCGTGGTCTGCGCGATCAGCGCTCTCATCGCGATCGGCGCGGTCAGCGCTGTCGTCGAGATCAGCGCTCCCGTCGAGATCGCCGTGCTCACCGTGCCCGCCATGCTCGGCACGATCCGCGCGGTCGCTGTGCCGGGCCTGCCCCGGGTGCGGAAGGTGCAGCCGGCCGTGGCTCCGGTCGGGCCCGGTCTTGCCGCGGGACACCGCGTCCACCGCGTCGGCAAGTCGATCGAGCACCGCGGACGCCTGCTCGTCGCTGATGGTCAGGGGCGGAAGGAGGCGTACGACACTGGAGTGACGGCCGCCGAGTTCGACGATCAGGCCACGTCGCAGGCACTCGCGCTGGATGGCTGCCGCGAGTTCGGGTGCGGCTGGGCGAGGGGAGCGTGCCGGGTCCCTCTGCACCGCCGCTGCCGTCCCCGCCCCTCCGCCGGCGCGGGCGAGGCCCATCGGCGGACTCCCAGCGCTCCGGGTCGGATCGAGTGCCCCGGGCGCTCCGACTCCGGCTCCAGGCCAACCCGGTTCCAGCGAGGCCCCCGGCGCCGACTGGTCAGCAGCTCCTCCGTGCCGGCCCGAAGCGGTGAGCCCATCGAACCCCTCCTCGGGCGCCCAGACCGCCGACTGCTTCTCATCCCGCTCAGGTTCGGCCTCCGGCTCCACCACCTCGACCCCGATCATCAACCCCCTCCCCCGCACATCCCCGATGCAGGCGTACTCCCCCGCGAGTCCCTGAAGTTGGTGGAGCATCCGCGAGCCCAGTTCGGCCGCGCGCTCGGCGAGGCGGTTCTCTCGGACGTAGGCGAGCGTGGCCGTGCCGGCGGCCATGGCGAGTTGGTTGCCGCGGAAGGTGCCTGCGTGGGCTCCGGGTTGCCAGGCGTCGAGGTCGTCGCGGTAGACGATGACGGCAAGAGGCAGGCTGCCCCCGATGGCCTTGGAGAGGACCATGACATCGGGTGTGACGCCACTGTGCTCCACGGCCCAGAAGGATCCGGTACGCCCGACTCCTGTCTGGACCTCGTCGGCGATCAAGGGGATGGAGCGGTCGGCCGTGATCTGCCGCATACGCCGCAGCCACCCGTCCGGCGCGGGGATCACTCCGCCCTCGCCCTGGACGGGTTCGAGAATCATCCCGGCCGGGCGCCGGACGCCCGACTTGGGGTCGTCGAGGACGGACTCGGTCCAGCGGGCTGCGAGTTCGGCGCCGCGTTCGCCGCCGATGCCGAAGGGGCAGCGGTAGTCCTGCGGGTAGGGGAGGCGCGCGACCCGTACGTCGAAGGCGCCCCCGGAGGCTTCGAGCGCTCCGGCGGTCATGCCGTGGTAGGCGCCGCTGAAGGCGAGGATTCCGGTGCGGCCGGTCGCGGCTCGGACGAGCTTGAAGGCGGCTTCCACCGCGTCGGTGCCGGCCGGTCCGCAGAACTGCACCCGGGCGTTGTCGGCGAGACCGGGCGGCAGGGTGCGGAACAGCTCGGTGATGAAGTCGTCCTTGACGGGTGTCGCCAGGTCGAGGACATGCAGGGGGGCACCGGAGTCGAGGACCCCGCGGATGGCCTCCAGGACCACGGGATGGTTGTGTCCGAGCGCCAACGTTCCTGCACCGGAGAGGCAGTCCAGATAGCGGCTGCCGTCCGCACCCTCGATGGTCAGCCCTCGTGCTCGCACCGGCACGATCGGCAGGGCACGTGCGTAGGTGCGCGCCGCCGACTCGCGCGCCGACTGACGGCGAAGGATGCCCTCGTGTACGGCACCCACCCCCGCCGACTCGGACATACCCCCGCGCACAGATTCGGTCACGGCCATGGCTCCCTGTCCTCCCGCTGTCCAGGGGCGAGCAGGTCTCTCGCATCCTCGCCCGACCCGACATACGAAGCCCCGCGAGCGTCCACTCGAAACTCCGGGGAACTGGGCACGGGGGACCGCACACGGGTGGCGGACCCCCACGGCTACCAACCGTGGACCGTTCGCCCGGTTACGGGTTGCTTCAAGATCCTTGCCGAGACAAAACCGTCGCGGGCGCGGCCACGACCCGAGGTGCGGATGTGGCCGAGGAACACGGTGTCGTGGAGGCCGGTACGCCACGGGACGGCGCCGCTGCGAGGGCCGTTCGCAGGACCTGTTCGGCGCCCGGCCCTCACCCCGGACGCGAGCTGTCGCCTTCGTCGCACCTGGCGGCAGCCAATACCTGGACGCCCGAGGAGGGCAGGCCCACGTACACGGCACTACGGCCACGTCCCTGCGCCTCGGTGAGGCCGCCCCGACGGTCGGCACGTCGACGTGTCCCAGATCCCGGACCGACCCAGAAAGCTCGAGTTCCCGACCACGGTCAGCGCACCCAGTCGGCAGAAATAGGGAGGTGCGCTAAGTTTCCGCCGTGAAGCGACATGTGGTGGCCGTGGCTGTGGCGGATGGTGCCCCGACGCTCGAACTGGCGGTTCCCTGCGAGGTGTTCGGTATCGATCGCAGTGATCTGGTCGACCCCTGGTACGAGTTGCGGTTGTGTGCCGCACAGCCGGGGCCGCTGCGTACGGCGGCGGGGCTCATCGTGCCCACCTCGGACGGGCTGGACCGACTGGGCGAGGCCGACACCGTGGTCGTGGCCGCGTGTTCCCGGGCCGTACAGCTCGATCCCTCCGCCGACCTGCTGGAAGCCGTGCGCCGGGCTCATGAGCTGGGTCGTCGCATCGTCTCCATCTGCTCCGGCGCGTATGTGCTGGCCGCGGCGGGGCTGCTGGACGGGCGGCGGGCCACGGCGCACTGGATGAGCGCGATGGACTTCACGCATCGGTTCCCCGACGTCGACTTCGACCCGGCCTCCCTCTATATCCAGGACGGCACGATCCTCACCTCGGCCGGCACGGGATCCGCCATCGATCTCTGTCTCCATCTGGTCCGGCAGGACCACGGCTCGGCGGTGGCCAACGAGGTGGCCCGGCGTATGGTCGTCCCACCTCACCGTGAGGGCGGACAGGCCCAGTACGCGCGGCCGCCGGTCCGGGTGCGCAAGGCGAGCGACACCCTGGCGCCGGTTCTGGAATGGGCCCGCCGCCATCTGCACGAGCAGTTGACGGTGCCTCAATTGGCGCGGGAGGCGGGGTTGAGCGAGCGCACGTTCGCCCGCCGGTTCCGCGAGACGTTCGGTACGACGCCGCTGCAGTGGATCCTGCAGGAACGCGTCCGGCTCGCTCAGGAGTTGCTGGAGACGACGGACGACGCCGTCGAGAGCGTGGCGCAGCGCACCGGGTTCGGTGGCGCCACCAACCTTCGGTACCACTTCGGTCGGCTCACCGGGGTGTCGCCGCAGACATACCGTCACGTCTTCCGCCATCGCACGGCACAACAGCGGCGCGCGGGCTGGGCAGAAGAGATGCCGTCGGAGAGGTGAGATCGGCGGTGTTCCGGACAAGTTGCCAGCTCAGGCAGCCCGTAGCGAAACCGTTGCCGTTCTGTCGGTGCTCCCCCACAGCGAGCGCATAGTGTGTGGTGCCGTCCAACTCGCTGCGCCGACGCACCCTGACAGCCCGCATGACCAGCAGGTGATCAAGAAGAGTCATCAGCGGAAAGTCATGGCCGCCGCAGCGCCAAGTACCGTCACTCCAGGGGGAGTCAGATCATGCGATCGATACGGCCGTCGTTCACCGCCCGCCGAGGGAGGAGCGCGCGCCGCAGATTCTCCCCGGTGCCCCTGGTCGCGCTCACCGCGGCGCTGGCCCTCACCGTCACCGCCTGTGAATCGGGCGACGCCGAAGCAGGTGCCGACGCCGGCGCCTCCGCCGCGGCGGGGGGTGAAGGAAAGATCACGATCCCGGACGACATCAAGGACCAGCTCAAGGAGCACGGGATCGACATCGACAAGTGGAAGGACGGCGCCTGGAAGAACTGGGACCGGGACGACTGGCTGCGCGAGGCCAAGGACTACATCAACCCGATCATCGAGGGCCTGTGGGACCCGGATCGCATGCGTGACGCCGAGGACCCGGACCGGGGCGTCGACGACAGCGACCTCGCCGGTGACCAGGGAGTGACCGATCCGACGCCGCAACCGGTGGACGCGCAGGCCGTGTCGCCCGCGTACCACGCCAACGCCCCCGAGGCGGGCAAGGTGTTCTTCGACTCCCCCGAGGGCACGATGGTGTGCTCGGCGACGGTCGTGAAGGACCCGGCCCACCCCGGTAAGTCCAACATGGTGTGGACGGCAGGTCACAGTGTGCACGCCGGCAAGAGCGGCGGCTGGTACCGCAACATCGCGTTCGTGCCGTCGTACAACGACAAGGCCATGAGCGCGGACGCGATGAAGGGCGCCACCAAGGAGCAGGCCGCCCCGTACGGCGTCTGGTGGGCGGAGTGGGCGCAGACCTCCGACCAGTGGATCGCACAGGGCGGCCCGACGGGCGGGGACGGCGCGTCGTACGACTTCGCGGTGCTGCATGTGAAGCCGGAGGCGGGCGGCAACGGCAAGTCGCTGGAGGAGACGGTCGGTTCGGCCCTTCCCGTGGACTTCAACGCCCCGGCCGTTCCCGACGTGGACAGCATCAAGGCGATCGGCTACCCGGCCGCCGCGCCGTTCGACGGCCAGAAGCTGTACCAGTGCCAGGACCAGCCGGGCCGTCTGTCGCTCAAGACCTCCGATCCGACCATGTACCGCATCGGTTGCACTATGACCGGCGGTTCGTCCGGTGGCGGCTGGATCGCGGCGGGTTCGGACGGCAAGCCCGCGCTTGTGTCCAACACCTCGATCGGGCCGGTGGACGCCGGCTGGCTGGCCGGGCCGCGGCTCGGCAAGGAGGCCAAGACGATCTTCGACGGGGTGAGCGAGAAGTTCGCCGGTCAGTGACGATCGCCGAAGCCCAAGGGTGACGGCGCCGCGCGGCGGTGGGACGGTGGGGAGAAACCTTCACCGCCTCACCGCCGTTCGCTCTCAACTCCACGGGCATAGTGGGGTGTCGCGTTCAAGGGCCGCGCAGGTGCCCGCACTTGGCAGGCCCCGCCGCGACTCGAGAAAGACACGCGCACGGCAGCATCACGCTTCAACGGGGGTTACCGCACCATGCGTTCCACATCCACGCCCGAAACTCCACGCCGCCGACGGCATTCCGCCCTCGCCGCCACCGGACTGCTCGCCGCACTGGCGCTGACCGCGACCGCCTGCTCGGCCGAGGAGGCGAGCGACCGGGCCGACGCCGCCGCGTCGCAGGCCGCCGACGCCGCGGGTGACGGCAAGATCGAGATTCCCGCCGAGCTCGCGGACAAGCTCAAAGAGCACGGCATCGACATCGACGAGTGGAAGGACGGCGCCTGGAAGGACTGGGACAAGGACAAGTGGCTCAGCGAGGCCAAGGACTTCGTCAACCCGGTCATCGAGGGCCTGTGGAAGCCTGACCGGATGCAGTCCGCGAAGGAGGCCAACAAGACGATCACCACCCAGGACGCCGCCGCGGACCAGGGCGTGAGCGATCCGGAACCGGCCCTCGTCCAGGCGACGGCCGAGAAGACGCCGTACCACCAGAACGCGGCCCCGGTCGGCAAGGTCTTCTTCGACACCCCCGACGGCCCGGCCGTCTGCTCCGGCACGGTCGTCAAGGACGTCAACCACCCCGGCAAGTCCAACCTCGTCTGGACGGCCGGTCACTGTGTGCACGCCGGTCAGGGCGGTGGCTGGTACCGGAACATCGCCTTCGTCCCGGCGTACAACGACCTCGGCAAGTCCGAGGCGGAGCTGGGCAGTGCGACGAACGCGGAGATCGCCCCCTACGGCAACTGGTGGGCCGACTGGGTCTCGACCTCCAACGAGTGGATCCAGGGCGGCTCGGAGACGGGCGGCGACGGCGCCGCGTACGACTACGCCGTCCTGCATGTGAAGCCGGAGTCAGGCGCGAAGTCCCTTGAGGAGACGACCGGCGCCCTGGACGTCGACTTCACCGCCCCGTCCGCGACCGAGGTCGACACGATGGGTGCCTGGGGCTACCCGGCGGCACCGCCGTTCAACGGCCTGCAGATGTACAAGTGCCTCGACCGTCCGGGCCGTCTCTCGCTCAGCCCGGCCCTGCCGACGATGTACCGCATCGGCTGCACGATGACCGGCGGTTCCTCGGGCGGCGGCTGGTTCCGCGTCGTGAACGGCAGGACCACGCTGGTCTCGAACACCTCGATCGGCCCGGAGGACCACACTTGGCTCGCGGGCCCGCAGCTGGGCACCGGGGCGGAGTCGCTGTACCAGAACATGAGCAAGACGTACGGCGGCCGGTGACCGCCGGCCCCTGACAGCCGCCGCCTGACCTGCCGGCACACACGAAGGCCCGCCTCCTACGACAGGAGACGGGCCTTCGGCGTTGCTACGACGACTCAGGCGGTCGGCGTCGGAACGTACGGCGCGAGATCCGCCGCCAGCTCCTCATGCACCCGCACCTTGAGCAGCGTGCCCTCCGGGGTGTGCTCCTCGGAGATCACCTCGCCCTCGGTGTGGGCGCGGGCGACCAGCTTGCCGTGTGTGTACGGCACCAGGGCCTCGATCTCGACGGACGGCCTGGGCAGCTCGTTGTCGATGAGGGCGAGCAGTTCCTGGATGCCCTGGCCGGTGCGGGCCGAGACGGCGATGGAGCGCTTCTCGATCCGCATGAGCCGCTGAAGGGTCAGCGGGTCGGCCGCGTCCGCCTTGTTGATCACGACGATCTCGGGTACGTCGATCGCGCCGACGTCCCTGATCACCTCGCGCACGGCGGCCAGCTGCTCCTCCGGGGCGGGATGCGACCCGTCCACCACGTGCAGGATCAGATCGGACTCGCCGACTTCCTCCATGGTGGAGCGGAACGCCTCGACCAGGTGGTGCGGCAGATGCCGTACGAAGCCGACCGTGTCGGCCAGCGTGTACAGCCGTCCGCTCGGGGTCTCGGCCCGGCGCACGGTCGGGTCGAGGGTCGCGAACAGGGCGTTCTCGACGAGTACGCCCGCGCCCGTGAGGCGGTTGAGCAGGGAGGACTTGCCGGCGTTGGTGTAGCCCGCGATGGCGACCGAGGGCACCTTGTTGCGCCGGCGGACCTGGCGCTGGATGTCGCGGCCGGTCTTCATCTCCGCGATCTCCCGGCGCATCTTCGCCATCTTCTCGCGGATCCGTCGCCGGTCCGTCTCGATCTTGGTCTCACCGGGGCCACGGGTGGCGAGGCCGCCGCCCTTGCCGCCGCCCATCTGCCGGGACAGCGACTGACCCCAGCCTCGCAGCCTCGGCAGCATGTACTGCATCTGCGCGAGCGCGACCTGCGCCTTGCCCTCTCGGGACTTGGCGTGCTGGGCGAAGATGTCGAGGATCAGGGCCGTACGGTCGATGACCTTGACCTTGACGACGTCCTCGAGGTGGATGAGCTGGCCCGGGCTGAGCTCACCGTCGCAGATGACGGTGTCCGCGCCCGTCTCGAGGACGATGTCGCGTAGCTCACTGGCCTTGCCGGAGCCGATGTAGGTGGCCGCGTCGGGCTTGTCGCGGCGCTGGATCACGCCGTCGAGCACGAGCGCGCCCGCGGTCTCCGCGAGGGCGGCCAGCTCCGCGAGGGAGTTCTCCGAGTCCTGCGCGGTCCCCGAGGTCCAGACACCGACGAGCACGACGCGCTCCAGGCGGAGCTGGCGGTACTCGACCTCGGTGACGTCCTCGAGCTCGGTGGAGAGACCCACGACACGGCGCAGGGCCGCGCGGTCGGAGCGGTCGAACTGGTCGCCGTCCCGGTCTCCGTCGATCTCGTGGCTCCAGGCGACGTCCTCTTCCATCAGGGCATCGGCCCGACGACCTTCGGCGTGGGTGTGCGCGAAACGCTGGTTGTCCTGGGAAAAGGATGAAGAGGAGGTCATTGGGTCCTTACGTCGATCGGGAATCTGATGCGTCACTCATCACAACGCGCGAGCGCCCCGGGAGATTCCCGCGGGCCGTGCCGCGCCGACCCGAAAATGGTCGCACGGCACGGCCCGTCTCGTCACCGCCTTATTTCGCGGCCGTCCTACCAGCCGTCTTGCCGGCCGTCTTGCCGGTGGTCTTGCCGGCCGGCTTCTTGACCGGCTTCGTGGCCGGCTTCTTGACGGCCTTCGTGGGATCCAACGACTTCCACTCCGGGTGGCCCGGCATCGGCGGGGTCTTCTTGCCGTACAGCCAGGCGTGCAGGAACCCGTCGAGGTCGCGTCCCGAGACCTCCTCCGCCAGCGCGACGAAGTCCGCGGTGGAGGCGACGCCGTCTTGGTGGCGGCTCACCCAGAGGCGCTCCAGACGCTCGAAGGCCTGGCGTCCGATCTCCTGCCGCAGGGCGTACAGGATCAGGGCGGCACCGTCGTAGACGTTCGGCCGGAAGATCCCGTTCTTCTTGCCGGCGGCCGGCGCCTTGGGTGCCGCGGGCGGCCCGCCTGCCGCGCGCCAGCGATCGGAGGCGGAGTACGCGGCCTTCATCCGCGCCTCCATCGGCCGGTCGGCGGTCTCCGCCGCGTACAGGGCCTCGTACCAGGTGGCATGTCCCTCGCTGAGCCACAGGTCGGACCAGGTGCGCGGGCTGACGCTGTCGCCGAACCACTGGTGCGCCAGTTCGTGCACCATGATCGACTCGACGTACCACTTCGGGAAGGCGGTCTGGGTGAAAAGCTCCCTCTCGAACAGCGACAGGGTCTGCGTCTCGAGTTCGAAGCCGGTCGAGGCGTGCGCCATGAGCAGCCCGTACGTCTCGAAGGGGTACCGCCCGACCTTCTTCTCCATCCAGGCGAGGTGACCGGGCGTCTTCTTCAGCCACGGTTCGAGCCGCTCGCGGTCCTCGCGGGCCACGACGTCCCGCACCGGCAGCCCGTGCGGGCCCTTGCGGTGCACCACCTCGGAGCGGCCGATGGACACCTGGGCGAGCTCGGTGGCCATGGGATGCCGGGTCCGGTACGTCCATGTCGTCGAGCGGCCCGCGCGGTCCACGCCCGTCGGGAGTCCGTTGGCGACGGCGGTGTAGCCGTTGGGCGCGGTGACCCGGATGGTGAACAGCGCCTTGTCGGAGGGGTGGTCGTTGCACGGGAACACGACATGCGCGGCGTCGGCCTGGTTGGCCATGGCCAGCCCGTCCGTGGTCCGTACCCAGCCGCCTTCCCGCTTCTCGCCGTAGACGGGGTCGCTGGTGTGCCGCACGGTAATCCGCGTCCAGGTGCCTTCGGGCAGCGCCTCCGAGGGCGTGACCACTAGGTCCTCACCGGCACTGCTGAACGCGGCGGGCTCCCCGTCGACCACGACGGACTCGACCTTGCCGTGCGCGAAGTCCAGGTTGACGCGGTCCAGGTCCTCGGTGGTCCAGGCGTCAATGGTGGTGACGGCCTGGAGGGGCTTGTCGTTCTTGCCGGGATAGGTGAAGGACAGATCGTACGACGCCACGTCGTAGCCCGGGTTGCCCAGATGCGGGTAGAGGCGGTCGCCGATGCCCAGCGGCGTGGCGGGCGCACTGGCGGCGAGGAGGCAGAGGGAGACGGCGGCGGAGACCATCGCGGGCACCCTCAGGCGCCGGCTGGGACGAGGCGCACGCCGAACCTCGTTACGGGGGGTGAGGAGCATGCCCCACGGCTATCAGCACACAGTCACAGGACGTCGACGACGCGCGCCCGACCCACCCGAACGAGTGGGCACCCGCGACACCCTGACGGAGCGTGCGCCGACAGCCCGCATTAACTCCGCGCTCACGCACCCTGTGTCTGCGGCTGCGCCCTGCTCACGTCGTACACGCCGCCCACATTGCGCATGGCACGCATGAGCCCGGGAAGCAGCGCCGCATCCGGGAGTTGGACCGTGTAGGTGTGCCGCACGCGCTGCTGCGTAGGAGGCTCGACGGTGGCCGAGACGATTTCCGCGCCTTCCATGGCCATCGCTTCGGTGAGGTCTGCCAGGAGATGCGGGCGAACGAACGATTCGGCGACCAGGGTGACCCGGCACTCAGTGGTGTCCCCCCAGCGCACATCGACCTCGGCACGCCCCCCACTCTTCATGCGCGCCACCGCGGCGCATGAGACGCGATGCACGGTCACCACTCCCCCACGTACGGAGAATCCGGTGATCTCGTCGGGCGGTACGGGGGTACAGCACCCGGCGAGGCGCACATTCGCCCCGGGCCGGTCGGCGAGGACGTTGGCCGTGGACCGGCCGACGGCGCCTTCCGTGGCCTGCCGCGCGGCCGAACCCTCCGCCGTGGGCCCGTCCGCCGCTCCCCGGAAGGCCACGCCCGGCTCCTTGGCCTCCGCGCCGGCCTGTGGGGGATGCGCGGCCAGCCACCGCTGGATGGCGATGCGCGCGGCGGGCGTATGGGCGTGCTCCAGCCACTCCCGGGAGGGCTCGGATGCCGGGTCCTGCCCCATCAGCAGCTGGACGGTGTCGCCGTCCCGCAGCACGGTGCTGAGCGTCGCGAGGCGCCCGTTGACGCGGGCTCCGATGCACGCGTGCGCGTCCTCCCCGTACTGCGCATAGGCGGCGTCCACACAGGTCGCCCCCTCGGGCAGCCCCAGGGTGCCCCCGTCGGGCCGGAACACGGTGATCTCCCGGTCCTGTGCGAGGTCCTCACGCAGGGTGGACCAGAAGGTGTCCGGATCCGGCGCCGCCTCCTGCCAGTCGAGGAGGCGGGACAGCCAGCCGGGCCGGGTGGGGTCGGCGCGCTCGCCGTCCACGGTCTGCTCCTCGGGGGACGAGGCGTAGGGGTTGCCGAGTGCGACGACTCCGGCCTCGGCGACACGGTGCATCTGATGGGTACGGATGAGGACTTCGGCGACCTGTCCGTCCGCGCGGGCGACCGCGGTGTGCAGCGACTGGTACAGGTTGAACTTGGGGACGGCGATGAAGTCCTTGAACTCCGAGACGACGGGCGTCATACAGGTGTGCAGCTCGCCCAGTACGCCGTAACAGTCGGCGTCCTCGTTGACGAGCACCAGGAGCCGTCCGAAGTCGGAGCCCCGCAGCCGTCCGCGCTTGCGGGACACCCGGTGGACCGAGACGAAGTGCCTTGGCCGGATGAGGACTTCGGCCTGGATGTCCGCCTCGCGCAGTACGCCGCGGACCTCGTCGGCGATCTCCGCGAGCGGGTCGTCCGCGCGGGAGGCGTTCTCGACGATCAACTCCCGTGTGTGCTCGTACTCCTCGGGGTGGAGGATCGCGAAGACCAGGTCCTCCAGCTCGGACTTGAGGGCCTGGACGCCGAGCCGTTCGGCGAGCGGGATGAGGACGTCACGGGTCACCTTGGCGATCCGGGCCTGTTTCTCGGGCCGCATCACGCCGAGCGTGCGCATGTTGTGGAGCCGGTCGGCGAGTTTGATCGACATCACACGCACGTCGTTGCCGGTGGCGACGAGCATCTTGCGGAAGGTCTCGGGCTCGGCGGCGGCGCCGTAGTCGACCTTCTCCAGTTTGGTGACGCCGTCCACGAGGAAGCGCACTTCCTCGCCGAACTGCTCCCTGACCTGATCGAGCGTCACATCGGTGTCCTCGACGGTGTCGTGGAGCAGAGAGGCCGTCAAGGTCGTGGTCTCGGCGCCGAGTTCGGCGAGGATGAGGGTCACCGCGAGGGGGTGGGTGATGTACGGCTCGCCGCTCTTGCGCATCTGGCCGCGGTGCGAGGACTCGGCCAGGACATAGGCGCGGCGCAGCGGTTCGAGGTCGGCGTCGGGGTGGTGGGCCCGGTGGGCGTCGACGACATGGCCGATCGCGTCGGGCAGCCCTCGGCGTGGGGCGGGGCCGAGCAGCGCCGCCCGGCCGAGGCGGCGCAGGTCGATGCGTGCGCGGGCCTTCCTGCGCGGCACGGCAGCCGGCACGGGGCCCGCTACCGGGCCTGGCGTCGCGGAATTCGTGGCCTCCGCACTCATGGGCACCTCCGGCTGCGTAACCGGCGGACGGGGTACCCCATGGCGGACACGGCTCAGGGGATGGCGGCTTGTCCCCCGTCCGGGCCGGTGCTTGATGCTACCGAGCCCATCACGTGTGGCTGACCGCCTCCGGCCGAGCGTGAAACGGATCACCCATTCGAGCGAGGGTTTGCAGGTTTACGGTTTTGCGCCATGCGACCAGCGGCTGTTCGCACTTTCCAACGCCGACGGGGCGTCAGAACCCCTACTCCCCAAGCTCAGGCGCCTCATGACCCCGCATCCCGGCCACGGTCCGCTCAGCGGGCGATCGTTTCCAGCCAGTCCGCGTCGATCTCGCCCTCGGCCACGATCACCGCGGGACCGGTCATCTCGATCTCACCGTCGGGCCGCTCGGTGATCACGAGTGTGCCGCCGGGCACATCGACGGTGTACGTCGCGGGGGCACCGGTGAGCGCCGGGTCGGCACCGTCGCGGCGCGCGGCGGCCACGGCGACGGCGCACGCGCCGGTCCCGCACGACCGGGTCTCGCCCGCCCCGCGCTCGTGCACGCGCAGGGCGACATGACGGGGCCCGCGGTCGACCACGAACTCGACATTGACCCCGTCCGGGTAGACGGAGGCCGGGCTGAACGGTGGCGGGGAGTACAGATTGCCGGCGTGCGCGAGGTCGTCCACGAAGGCGACCGCGTGCGGGTTGCCCATGTTCACGTTCCGCGCGGGCCAGCTGCGCTCACCGACGCTGACCGTGACGTCGCCCTCGGGGAGGCGGGCCCTGCCCATGCCGACGGTGACGTCACCGTCCTTGTCGATGTGGACGGTCTTCACTCCGCCGCGCGTGGCGACGGCCAGATCACCCTCGGTGACATGCCCGGCGTGCTGGAGGTAGCGCGCGAAGACCCGTACGCCGTTGCCGCACATCTCGGCGATGGAGCCGTCGCCGTTGCGGTAGTCCATGAACCACTCGGCGTCGGCCGCCATGTCCTGGGCCTCGGGGTGCGCCGCGGACCGTACGACGTGCAGCAGGCCGTCACCGCCGATGCCCGCGCGGCGGTCGCACAGGGCGGCGACGGTGGCCGGGGGCAGGTCGATGGCGTTCTCCGGGTCCGGGACGATCACGAAGTCGTTCTCAGTGCCGTGACCCTTGAGGAAGGCGATCCGCGTGCTCATTCCTCGATCGTACGGTGCCGCTACGACAGAGCGGAAAGAGCGCCTTCAGCGCAGACGGGCCACTCGCCACACGGCCAGGACGACGATCGCGGCGACGACCAGGACGTAAGCGATCACGACCCGCCAGTCCAGGCGGCGCTCGGAGCCCCGCTGCGGCAGCCCGGGCCACGTGTAACCGACTCGGCGGGCGGCCATCATGCCCCAGCCGGCGGCGCAGGAGCAGATGAGGAGCCCCAGCATGGCGATCACGGCGCCGCTGTCGCCGAAGTCGAAGGCCAGCGGGAAGGCGAACATCAGGGAGCCGACGGCTGCCAGGCCGACGATGGGCGCGAGCTGCCAGATGCGCAGTCGGCGCTGCGGGCGCAGCTCGACCTCGACCTCGGGGCCGGAGTCGTACATCTCCTCCGGCTCGGGACCGTCGTCGGTGACGCCGCCCTCGGTCTCGTCGAGCGCGTCGGGAATCGGACGGTCGCCTTCCGGCTTCCGCTCACCCGTGTCAGTGGTGACGTGCTCGGTGCCTTGTGCGGTGTCGCGAGGGCCGGCCTCCATCGCCACGCGCCCTCCCAACTCGGACTCCACTTGGTCGATCGAAGCTCGATGATGGCATGGCGCCGGAGGCCGGGATGACGGCCGGAGCGTCCCGATGCCATCACGTGATCAGGCTGTAACCGGTCGTTCGACCAACGCCAGTGCGAGATGCGGAAGTTCTGTGAGATCTGCCGCAGCCCCACTGAGCCAGTGCACCCGCGGGTCCCGTCTGAACCATGAATCCTGGCGGCGCGCGAAGCGCTTGGTGGCACGGACGGTCTCGGCCCGCGCCTCCTCAAGGGTGCACTCGCCCGCGAGCGCCGCGAGCACCTGCTGGTAGCCGAGCGCACGCGAGGCCGTACGCCCCTCACGCAACCCCTGCGCCTCCAGCGCGCGCACTTCCTCCACGAGCCCGGCGTCCCACATCCGGTCCACCCGGCGCGCGATGCGCTCGTCCAGCTCCGGGCGGGCCACGTCGACGCCGATCTGGACCGTGTCATAGACCGAGTCATGGCCGGGGAGGTTGGCGGTGAAGGGCTGGCCGGTGATCTCGATCACTTCGAGGGCCCGGACGATACGGCGACCGTTGCTCGGCAGGATCGCCCGCCCTGCCTCGGGGTCGGCGGCGGCAAGGCGGGCGTGCAGCGCGCCGGAGCCTCGCAGGGCGAGCTCCTCCTCCAGGCGGGCCCTGACCTCCGGGTCGGTGCCGGGAAACTCCAGGTTGTCGACGGCTCCGCGGACGTACAGTCCCGAGCCGCCGACCAGGATCGGCCAGCGGCCCTCGGCGAGCAGTGCGTCGATCCGCTCGCGTGCGAGTCGCTGGTACTCGGCGACGGACGCCGTGACCGTCACGTCCCAGATGTCGAGGAGGTGGTGCGGGACTCCCGCGCGCTCCTCGGGCGTCAGCTTGGCGGTGCCGATGTCCATCCCTCGGTAGAGCTGCATGGAGTCGGCGTTGACGACCTCACCGCCCAGTTGCCGGGCCAGGAAGACGCCCAGATCGGACTTTCCGGCTGCGGTGGGGCCGACGACGGCGATGACTCTGGGGGTGGGAGGTGCACTGCTCACCGCCCCAGTCTCGCAAACCTCACGGGGTGGCCTCGAACGAGTTACGTGACGGCACACGCCCGGGGTCGTTGCCTGTTGCGAGGTTTTCGCCGCCGGTTCGGTGGAGGCGGTGACCCGGGGGCGCAAACGGACGCACCGGACGACGCGGGATTTCGCCCGCACGAGTAACGTATGGAGTGGATATGGGCGTTTTCGCACGGATTTTTCGGAGGTCGAAGGCCTCGGAGGAGGCGTCAACCGCCGAGGTCCAGGCCGACACACCAACGGCCGAAGCCGCGGCGGAGCAGACGGCAGAGGCTGAGGGGTCGGTAGAGGCGCAGGCTGAGGACACGGCCCAGCCGGTCTCGGCGGAGTCCGTCGAGGGCGACGGCGACGACGGTGTCGAGATCCCCAAGCAGCAGTCCGCCGACGAGGCGGCCGACAGCGAGGCCGGTGAGGGCGCCCGCACATAACTGCCCCGCGCGGGAAGGTGAACGATGGGTCTTCTGGACAATTTGAAAGCCAAACTCGCCCCGGCCAAGGACAAGGTCTCTGACTTCGCCCAGCGGCACGAGGGAAAGGTCCATCACGGCATCGAAAAGGCCGCCAAGGCCGTCGACGAGAAGACCAAGGGCAAGTACAAGGAAAAGATCCACACGGGTACGGGCAAGGCCAAGGGCGCCATGGACCGACTCGCGCACAAGGGCGACGACACGGCGACCGGCGGCAGCACACCGCCGTCGGACTCACCCCCGCCGACCACCTGAAACGGCACTTCGACGGACGGCCGCGGAGCTTGACGGGCTCCCCGGCCGTCCGCCGTTTCCGCCCCGTCGCCTGCTTCTGGGCCTATGACCAGGTCGCGACCATGTACCCCACGCCGTACGGAGCGTCCTCGTACAGCAGGGCGCCCGACAGGCCCGCCTCCTCGGCGGCGCCCGCGAGGACCTGCCAGGGAGCCCGGCCCGACACCTTGAGTTCATGCGCGAGCTCGGTGTCCAGCGTCCGCAGTGCGGCCAGGTCCGCCTTGCCCAGGGCATGCGCGACGGACGCGTCGAAGGGTGCCGCTCGCTCGTCGAGATAGCCGGGTGCCTTGAGCGTGCGGCAGGCGCTGGCGTCGCCCATCACCAGCAGCGCCACCCGCTCGGCCCGGACGGCGATGTCCCTCCCGATGTTGATACACCGCTCGGGCGTCAGAGGTTCCCCCACTCCGAGTCCCTCGATCGGGGCGTCCGACCATCCGGTCCGCTCCAGCAGCCAGGCGGCCACGGCGAGTGAGGCCGGAAGCCCGCGTTCCGACGGTTCCGGTGCGTCGGCGTCGTCCTTGGGCCGTCCCAGCCGTACGTCGATGTCCACGCCGAAGCCGCGGAAGGAGCCCCGCGTCCCCTGCGCGTACGTCCCGTGCTCGTGCTCCACGCCGGGCCCGACGACCACGAGCAGATCGGGGCGGGCCGCCGCGAGCAGGCCGAGCGCGTCGGTGCAGGCGGCCCGCGCGGGGTCCAGTTCGGGCGCGGCGCCCGCGGCGACGTCGGGCACGAGCAGGGGCGGGCAGGGGCAGACTGCGGCGGCGACGAGCATGATCGGCAGGGTAACGCCGTACCACTGTCCAGTGTCAGTCCTGGATCAGCACGTCGGTGAGGTCAGTCGCAGCCGCAGCCGCTCCCCGTGGCCACCGGCAGCGGTGCCGGAGCGCCGATCTTCGGCAGTCCCAGCATCACGCCGGCGGGCTTCGCGGCCTCGGCGGCGTTCCGCTTCTCCCAGGCGTCGCCCGCGCGGGTGCGGCGGAGGTCGAGGACGGCGCCCTCGGCGAGGAGGTGGTGCGGGGCGGCGTAGGTGATCTCGACGGTCACCACATCGCCGGGGCGGACCTCCTGGTCCGGCTTGGTGAAGTGGACGAGGCGGTTGTCGGGGGCGCGGCCGGACAGACGGTGGGTGGCGTCGTCCTTGCGGCCCTCGCCCTCGGCGACCATCAGCTCCAGGGTGCGACCGACCTGCTTCTTGTTCTCCTCCCAGGAGATCTCCTCCTGGAGGGCGACGAGGCGCTCGTAGCGCGCCTGGACGACCTTCTTGGGGATCTGGTCCTCCATGGTGGCGGCCGGGGTGCCGGGACGCTTGGAGTACTGGAAGGTGTAGGCCTGCGCGAACCGCGCCTCGCGCACCACGTGCATCGTCTGCTCGAAGTCCTCCTCGGTCTCGCCGGGGAAGCCCACGATGATGTCGGTGGTGATCGCGGCGTGCGGGATGGCGGCGCGGACCTTCTCGATGATCCCCAGGTAGCGCTCCTGGCGGTAGGAGCGGCGCATCGCCTTGAGGACCGTGTCCGAGCCGGACTGGAGCGGCATGTGCAGCTGCGGCATGACGTTCGGCGTCTCGGCCATCGCCGCGATCACGTCGTCGGTGAAGTCGCGCGGGTGCGGGGAGGTGAAACGGACGCGCTCCAGGCCGTCGATCGCGCCACACGCGCGTAGCAGCTTGCTGAACGCCTCGCGGTCGCCGATGTCGGAGCCGTACGCGTTGACGTTCTGGCCGAGCAGGGTGATCTCGGAGACGCCCTCGCCGACCAGTGCCTCGATCTCGGCGAGGATGTCGCCGGTGCGGCGGTCCTTCTCCTTGCCGCGCAGGGCCGGGACGATGCAGAAGGTGCAGGTGTTGTTGCAGCCGACGGAGATCGACACCCAGGCCGCGTAGGCGCTCTCGCGCCGGGTGGGCAGCGTCGAGGGGAACGCCTCAAGAGACTCGGCGATCTCGACCTGCGCCTCCTCCTGCACCCGGGCGCGCTCCAGCAGGACCGGCAGCTTGCCGATGTTGTGCGTGCCGAAGACGACGTCGACCCAGGGGGCCCGCTTCACGATGGTGTCGCGGTCCTTCTGCGCCAGGCAGCCGCCGACCGCGATCTGCATGCCGGGACGTCCGGCCTTCTTCGGGGCGAGGTGGCCGAGGTTGCCGTACAGCTTGTTGTCGGCGTTCTCGCGGACCGCGCAGGTGTTGAAGACGACGACGTCCGCGTCACCGTTCGCGTCCTCGGGCGCGCGAACGTAACCGGCGTCTTCGAGCAGCCCGGACAATCGCTCGGAATCGTGGACGTTCATCTGACACCCGTAGGTGCGAATTTCATAGGTTCTGGATGATCCACTGTCCACTGCCGGGCCCTGCTCACTGCTGATGGTCATGCATCAAGGGTAGGCATTCCCCGGAGCGGCCCTGCCGCCATGTCCCACGGGGCCCGCTCCCGGGACCGCGACGGTGATGTCGAGGCCGCCCTCCGGCCCCTTCTCGGTGGTGATCCTGGCCCGGTGGGCGTCGGCGATCGCCGCGACTATCGACAGTCCGAGACCGTGGCCATCGTTGCGCGCTGAGCGGTGGCCCAGTCGCTGGAAGGGCTGGTACAGCGACCGGCGGCTGAGCGCGCTGGGCACCAATCTGCTGTCCGTCCGCCCGGGCCGTCGCTCAGCGGTGACGCGTCCCAGCTGCCGAGCGAGTCGGTTCGGACGGTGGGCAACATCCCGGACGTGGAGTCGGTGACGGCGCTCGGCAAGGTCGACGCCAAGGTCTACCGCAACGACTACATGCCCGAGGCGCAGACCAGCGGTATCGCCGTCTACGCGGCGAGGACCGACGTGCCCGCGACGACCGGCGCGAAACTGGCCGACGGCCGCTGGCTGAACGCCGCCAACGAACGCTACCCGTCCGTCGTGCTCGGCCCGCGCCGCCGAACAGCGCGGGGTGCACCGCGCCGGAAGCGACGTCCAGGTGTGGCTCGGCGACCGCTGGTTCACGGTGATCGGACTGCACGCGCCGAACGAGCCGACGCCGGCGCTGGACACCCAGGCGCTGGTCGGCCGGCCCTACGCGCAGGAGAACCTCGGCTTCGACGGCTACCCGACGGTGATCCATGTACGGGCCGTGGAGGAGCGCGTCCCCGAGGTCCAGGGCATCCTCGGGGCCACCGCCAACCCCGCGAAACCCGACGAGGTGGCGGTCTCCCGGCCCTCCGACGCGCTCGCCGCGAAGGAGGCCACGGACGCCACCCTGAGCGTGCTGCTCCTCGGACTGGGCGCGGTGGCGCTGCTCGTCGGTGGTGTCGGGGTGGCCAACACGATGGTCATCTCCGTGCGGGAGCGCCGGTCCGAGATCGGTCTGCGCCGGTCGCTGGGGCCACGCGGGGCCAGATCCGTGGTCAGTTCCTCTGCGAGTCGCAGTTGCTGTCCGCGCTCGGCGGCGTCGGCGGGGTGCTGCTGGGGATCGCGGTGACCATCGGCTACGCCTCGTACCAGGGCTCGCCGTCGGTCGTCCCGGTCTGGGCCAGGACCGGAGGCGTCGGCTCGACCCTGGTCATCGGCGCGCTGGCGGGCTTCTGGCCGGCGGTGCGCGCGGCCCGGCTGCCTCCGACCCAGGCGCTGTCGACCACGTGATCGACGTGATCGACACTGTCGTACGACGGAATGTTTACAGTGCCGACATCGCCCGCTTAACGTGAGCGCCGTTCACCACGGCAGGTGGCCGAGAGGAAGCGGCGGATGTCCAGCGAGCTGTTCTCCCCGTTCCGGCTACGGTCCGGTCAGGTTCTCGGCAACCGCATCGCGAAGGCGGCCATGGAGGGCGGACTGGCCGGTGCGGGCCAGCTGCCGGACCGGCGGGTGCTGGCGCTGTACCGGCGCTGGGGTGCCGGGGGCGCCGGGCTGCTGATCACCGGCAATGTCATGGTGCACGCCGAGGCCCTGACCGTCCCCGGTGGCCTGGTGCTGGACGGCGCCGCTCCGCTGGAGCCGTACGCCGCATGGGCCGAGGCCGGCAAGGCGGGCGGCGCGGCGATGTGGATGCAGATCAACCACCCCGGCCGGCAGGTCCTTGCGGGCATGCCTGGCGTGGTGTGGGGGCCGTCGGCCGTGGCGGTGGAGCTGGGCCGGCACAGCAAGCGGTTCGGGCGGCCGGTCGCCATGACGCCGGAGCAGATCGAGGCCACGGTGGCGCGGTTCCGTACGACAGCGGTGCGAGCCGAGCGAACCGGGTTCGACGGGGTGCAGATCCATGCCGCGCACGGCTATCTGCTGTCGCAGTTCCTGTCTCCGCTGGTCAACAGGCGCACCGACGCGTGGGGTGGCCCGCTGGAGAACCGGGCCCGGCTGCTGCTGGACGTCGTGCGTGGGGTCCGCGCGGCGGTGGCGCCCTCGTTCGCGGTGGCGGTGAAGCTCAACTCGGCCGACTTCCAGCGCGGCGGGTTCGACGTCGACGACGCGCGCCGCGTCATCGCGATGCTCGCACCGCTCGGCGTCGACCTGGTCGAGCTGTCGGGCGGCAGCTACGAGAGCCCGGCCATGTCGGGCCACGCGACGGACGCGCGCACCCGGGCCCGTGAGGCGTACTTCCTCGACCTCGCCGCCGATCTGGTCACCACCAGCCCGCTCCCGCTGATGCTGACGGGCGGGATCACCCGGCGGGAGACCGCCGAGGAGGTTCTCGCCGGCGGTGTCTCCCTGGTCGGTCTCGGCACCGCCCTCGCGGCCACCCCGGACCTGCCCGAACGCTGGCGCGCGGGCCGGGAGGCGGACGGGCGGCCGCGGCCGGTGACCTGGTCGGACAAGGCGCTCGCCTCGGCGGCCGCCATGGCGCTGGTCCGCCACCAGATGCGTCGTATCGCTCGTGGCCGGCAGCCGGCCGTCGGCACCCGCCCGGTCCACGCGCTGGTTTCCGACCAGCTGGCGCAGCGCCGGGCACTGAGCCGCTACCGCTCCTGGCTGCCCACGACCCCGGCGTATCGCGCGGAGGCGGCGGACCGCAACGCGTGACGGCCACGCCCTATCGCGGGGCCTCGCTCTCCTGCATACGCCGGGTGACCTCGCCCAGCCCATCGGCGACGGTCGCGAGCTGCCCCGGGGTGAGGACGTCGATGAGCAGCTCGCGGACAAGGGCGACATGGCCGGGCGCCGCCCGCTCCAGCATGCTCCGGCCCGCGTCGGTGAGCCCGGCGTAGACCGCGCGCACATCGCTCGCGCAGGAGCGCCGGGCCACCAGGCCGGCCTTCTCCAGCTGGGTGATCTGGTACGTCAGTCCGCTCTTGGAGTTGAGCAGGGCGCCAGCGAGCTCGCTCATGCGCAGCTCGCGGTCCTTGGCGGCGTCGAGGCGCACGAGGATCTCGTACTGGAGGTGCGTGATCCCCACGTCCTCCTTGAGCTGCTGGTCCAGGCGACGGTTCATGAGCGCTCCGGCGGCCACGAAGGCGTACCAGGCACGCAGCTCGTCCTCGTTCAGCCACTGCGGTTCGGCCATGTCTCCACGTTAGCGCGATGGTTCAAATTCGAACGCGGGCTGCACACGACCTCTCGATGTGACCGGCGCAACACCTGATCGGGATGTTCAAAATTTGAAACTTCGCGCTATCGTCGAGCCATCGAGGTTCAAATTTGAACCTGCCGGTCTCGAAGGAGCCCACTCATGGACGCTGCCCCCTCCACAGGTCCCGCACCCGCCTCCGGCGCCTCGGTGCGCACCCGCGTGACCATCCCGCTCCGCTTCGCCGACGGTTACGAGGTCACCACCGACGTGGTCACCTTCCACGGTCTGGCCGACGGCAAGGAGCATGTGGCGCTGGTCCTCGGCGACCCCGCGGCGGCGCCCGCGCCGCTGGTGCGACTGCACTCCGAGTGCCTGACCGGCGATGTCTTCGGCTCGGCCCGCTGCGACTGCGGTCCCCAGCTGCGCGAGGCAGTGGAGCGCATCGCGGCCACCGGCGGCGTCCTGCTGTACCTCCGCCAGGAGGGCCGCGGCATCGGCCTCTACAACAAGCTCGACGCGTACGCCCTCCAGGACGCGGGCCTCGACACCTACGAGGCCAACACCGCGCTGGGCCTGCCCGAGGACGGCCGTGACTACACCGCCGCCGCCCAGATGCTCACCGCGCTCGGCATCGGCGAACTGGACCTGCTGACCAACAACCCGGACAAGGCGGGGCAGTTGCGCGACCTGGGCATGGCGGTGCGCTTCGTCCGGCCGACCGGGGTCTTCGCCACCGAGAGCAACGTCCGCTATCTGCACGCCAAGGCCGAGCACACGCACCACACCATCGCGCTGCCCCTGCCGGCTCTGGCCGGCTGACCCCCACGCCCCCGGAGTACGCCATGCCTTCCTCCCGCGCCCGCGTCGCCACCGACGCCGCACCGCGCTACGCCAAGCAGCTCGCCTCGCACTTCGGCCGGAAGATCCCGGTCGAGGAGACGACGGACGGCGGCCGACGCCTCACCTTCCAGACCACCGACGTCCTCCTCGAACCCCAGGACGACCATCTGCTGATCCGCGTCACCGCACCCGACACCTCCTCGCTCACCGCCATCCGGGACGTCGTGGGCAGCCACCTCGAACGCTTCGGACAGCGCAATGAGCTCAGCGTCACCTGGGACGAGCCCACCGAGGACTGATGCCCGGGACACGCACAAGCGACGCCGACACACACGACGCCCGAGAGAAAGGCACCGCACCGCCATGAAGGCCGTCACCATCACCGACTTCGGCGCCGAGCCGCTCCTCACCGATCTGCCCGTGCCGGAACCGGGCCCGGGCGAGCTGCTGGTCAGGCTGCACGCCGCCGCGCTCAACCCCTTCGACTGGAAGGTCGCCGACGGAGCCCTCAAGGGCGCGGTCGAGCATGGCTTCCCACTGGTCATGGGCTCCGACGGGGCCGGCGTGGTCGAGCGCATCGGCCCCGGGGTGATCCATTTCCGGCCCGGCGACACCGTCTACGGCCAGTTCATGAACCTTCCGTACGGCCGCGGCTCCTACGCCGAGTACGTCCTGGCCGCCGAGAACGGGACCCTCGCCCGTATGCCCGACGACCTGCCCTTCCCGGTCGCCGCCGCGCTGCCCACCGCCAGCGTCACCGCCTACCAGGCCATCGAGGCCGCCCGCCTCGACACCGGGCAGGTGATCCTGATCAACGGCGCGTCCGGCGGCGTAGGCCAGTCGGCGATCCAGTTCGCGGCCCTCCAGGGGGCCAGGGTGCTGGCCACCGCCACCGGCGACATCGCCGGCCGCCTCCGCGATCTCGGCGCCGACGAGACCATCGACTTCACGACCGCGCCCACGGCCGAGCAGGTCCTCGCCGCCCATCCCGACGGCATCGACTCCGTCCTGGACCTGATCACCCGGCCCGGCGGCGACATCGACGCCCTGGCGGGGCTGCTCAAGCCCGGCGGCACCTTCGTGAGCACCAACCGGGCCGCCGACCCCGACGCCCTGGCCGCCCGCGAGATCCACGGCGTCAACCTCGTCAACGACCCCAGCCGCAAGGAACTGGAGTCCCTCGCCGCCCTGGCCGACGCGGGGAAGCTGCGCATCACGATCGACGCCGAGGTCCCCCTGACCGACGCCCCGGCCGCCGTGGCGCGCGCTCGCGCCGGAGGCTCGCGCGGCAAAACGGTCATCCTGCTCTGACGCCCACCTCTACCGGCTCACCCACCCTTGGCGGCGCAGCACCTCCGACACGTCCGGCGCCTCGTAGTGCTCGCCCTTGAGGACCTTGCCGTCGGCGCGGCGGGCGACCTGGCCGTCGGGGCCCAGCTTGGTCATGTTGGAGCGGTGGATCTCGGCGAGGACCGCGTCGAGGTCGATGCCGTGGACCAGGGCGGTGCCGTACGCGACATAGACGACGTCCGCCAGCTCGTGCGCGAGTCTGTCGAGCGGGCCGGTCACGGAGACCTCGGCGACCTCCGCGGCCTCCTCCGCCAGCAGCTCTCCACGGTGCGCGGCCAGCTCCGGGGCGATCGCCGTCGGCGTACTGCGGGCGTCGAGCCCGAAGGCACGGTGGAATTCACGGACCAGGTCGGCGGGCGAGGAACTCATGCGGCGACTGTATCGGCCCGCACTGACACCCCGGCCTCGCGCACTGTGACCCCGACCCTGGTCAGCACCACGTCCCGGCTGGCAGGATCGCCGCCATGTCCAAGGCACTCACCCGCATCAGCAGGCGCCACGCCCTCAGGGGCGGGGCCGCCGGTTTCGTGGCCCTCGGGCTGCTGCTGTGGTGGCTGCTGCCCCTGGGCGACGAGCCGCCCAGCGGGACGATCACCTTCAGCACCGGCACGCGCGCGGGGGTGTACCAGGAGTACGGCGAGCTTCTGCGCAACGAGCTCGCCAGGGACATGCCGCAGCTGAAGGTACGGCTGCTGACGAGCGCCGGGTCGCAGGAGAACGTCGAGCGGGTGGCGACCGGCAAGGCCGACTTCACCATCGCCGCCGCCGACGCGGTGGACACGCACCAGATGGGTGGCAGGTCCGTCACCGACCGGCTGCGCGGAGTCGCCCGCCTGTACGACGACTATGTTCAGCTGGTCGTCCCGCCGGACTCGGACATCCGCTCCGTGGCGGACCTGAAGGGCAAGCGGGTGGCCATAGGGCTGCCCAACTCGGGCGTACGGCTCATCGCCACGCGTGTACTGCGGGCCGCCGGCATCGACCCCGAGAAGGACATCACGCCCAGGGCGGACGGCATCGACACCGGGCCCAAGCGGCTCGGCCATGAGCTCGACGCGTTCTTCTGGTCGGGCGGCCTGCCGACGGACGGGCTGGCGAAGATCGCCGAGGCCTCGGCGTTCCGGTTCGTGCCGATCGACTCCGACCTCGTCGCCAAGGTGCACGCCCAGGGCGACACGGCGCACTTCTACCGTGCGACCAACATGCCGGAGTCGGCGTATCCGACCGTGCAGAACGGCGACACGGTGCCGACGATCGCCGTCTCCAACCTGCTGATCACCCGCAAGGACATGGACCCCCGGCTCACCGAGTGGCTCACCCGTACGGTGATCAAGAGCCGCGACGGCATCGGCGCGCACGTCCACTCCGCCCAGCTCGTCGATCTGCGTACGGCGATCTACACCGACCCGCTGACGCTGCACGACGGGGCGCAGCGGTACTACCGCTCGGTCAAGCCGTAGCCGTAGCCCTAGCCGTAGAAACCAGTCGGGCAGGCTTCCCCGGACGACCTCCCGTGGGAACCCGTGACTCGGAACCCGTAACCCGCCGCACCCGCGCTACTCCGCAGGGGCCGACCTCGGCACCGTCACCGTCACCCGCAACCCGTGCGGCTCGTGATTGCCGTAGGTGATCGAGCCCCCGCCCGCCGCGAGCAGGGCCCTTGAGATCGACAGGCCCAGGCCGGAGCCCTTGATGTTCTGGTGGCGGCCGCTGCGCCAGAAGCGGTCGCCGATGCGGGTGAGCTCCTCGTCGCTGAGGCCGGGGCCGTGGTCGGTCACCTCGATGGTCGACATGGAGCCGTTGGAGGTGACGGTGACCATGACTCTCTCGTCCTTCGGCGTGAACTTGACCGCGTTGTCGATCACCGCGTCCAGGGCGCTGGACAGCGCGACGGGGTCGGCCCAGCCGGTGGTGGCCGGACAGTTCCCGATCAGCCGCACGCCCTTGGCCTCGGCGGTCGGCGACCAGGCCGCGACGCGCTCGGCGGCCAGCGCGCCGACGTCGGTGAGCCTCAGGTCGGCCTCGGTGTGCTCGGCCAGGGCCAGGTCGAGCAGGTCGTCCAGGACCTGGGCGAGGCGCTTGCCCTCGGCCTGGACCGACGCGATCTCCGCATTGCCCTCCGGAAGTTCGAAAGCGAGCAGTTCGATCCGCAGCAGCAGCGCCGCGAGGGGGTTGCGCAGCTGGTGCGAGGCGTCGGCGACGAAGGCGCGCTGCTGCTCCAGCACATCCTCGACGTTGTCCGCCATCTCGTTGAACGACCGGGCCAGCCGCCGGAGTTCCGGCGGACCGCTGGCAACCGCGACGCGCGACTTGAGCCTGCCGCTGGCGATCTCATGCGTCGTCACGTCCAGGACGCGCACCGGCCTGAGCACCCAGCCGGTCAGCCGCAGGGCGGCACCGACAGCCACCAGCATCGCCGCCGTCAGACCGCCGCCGATGATCAGCCAGCCGTGCAGGATCCGCGAGCGCATCTGCCCGGTCGGCGAATCGGTGACGACGACCGCGACGACATCACCGTCCCGGATCACCGGCGAGGCGACGACCAGGCGCCCCCGCTGCCAGGGCCACACCTGCCGGGGGTCATGGCTGCGCCGGCTCAGCAACGACTCCTCGAAGGCGTCGCGCACCTCGCCGGTCTCGGGCAGGAACCAGGTCGTCGGCCCGTTGGCGAGCGGCGTGTCATTGGGCAGGAAGACGCCGGCCCGGATGCCGTAGACGTCGTAGTAGCTCTCCAGCTCCCGGCTCAGGATGCGCAGGTCGTCACGGGAGCCGGTGGTGGTGTCGGCGGCGGGGCGGGCGATGGCCGCGAAGTACGCCGTGTCGTCGATCCGGTCGACGACGACCTTCTGCTGCTGGGCGGCGGCGGTACTGATCGCGAGCGGGACGCCGAGCGCGAGCAGCACGGCCGCCATCAGGACGATCAGCAGCGGGAGGAGTCGAGTGCGCACCCTTGCCCGCTACGAGCCCGGGGCGACGAGCCGGTACCCGACGCCGCGAACGGTCTCGATCAGCGCCGGCATGCGCAGCTTGGCGCGCAGGGACGCCACATGCACCTCAAGGGTGCGCCCGGTCCCCTCCCAACTCGTGCGCCACACCTCGCTGATGATCTGCTCCCTGCGGAAGACGACCCCCGGACGCTGGGCCAGCAGGGCGAGCAGATCGAACTCCTTGCGGGTCAGCTGGACGACGGAACCGTCGACGCTGACCTGACGCGTGGGCAGCTCGATATGAACGGCCCCCAGCCGCAGCACACCCTCACCACCCGCCCCGGGCTCCTCGGAGACCGTGCGCCGGCTGACGGCGTGGATCCGGGCGAGCAGCTCCCCGGTGTCGTAGGGCTTGACCACGTAGTCGTCGGCCCCGAGATTGAGGCCATGGATACGGGAGCGCACGTCCGAGCGTGCGGTGACCATGATCACCGGGGTGCTGGTGCGCTTGCGGATCTTGCCGCAGACCTCGTAACCGTCCTGGTCGGGCAGGCCGAGGTCGAGAAGGACGACACCGAAGCCGTTCCCCTCGGGGATGAGCGCCTGAAGTGCCTCCTCGCCGCTACGCGCGTGCGTGACGTCGAAACCATGCCGCGCCAGCACCGCGGACAGCGCGGCTGCGACATGATTGTCGTCCTCGACGAGGAGGAGTCTCATCCCGGCCTCCCTCAGTTCACCGGCCGTACGATTCGTATAGATACACACTGCGTGTGCACACGCGCGTGCACCATGGAAGTCACGCTGATGGACGAGGACGCCGTCAAGTGGGTTCCGGTTGCGGGCGGCTTCCGTTACCCAGCCGGTACGCGCGCAGGTCACAAGTGCTACGACAGGTGTCCGATTGCTATCGGATCGTGATGCTCAGATTCCCCTCAGAACTGATGACGCAGGTCGGATACGGTTATTACTGTCCTCCGAAACCGAGGAGGACGGAGCCTGAGAGCGATGACCGAAGTATCGGTGGCCAAGGAAGATGCGGCCGCGACCGGCGACCTGGTCGTCCTGAAGAACGTCAACAAGCATTTCGGCGCGTTGCATGTGCTGCAGGACATCGACCTGACGATCGCCCGCGGTGAGGTCGTCGTGGTCATCGGACCCTCCGGGTCCGGGAAGTCCACCCTTTGCCGCACCATCAACCGCCTCGAGACGATCGACTCCGGCGCGATCGCCATCGACGGCAAGCCGCTGCCCGCGGAAGGCAAGGAGCTGGCCCGGCTGCGCGCGGACGTGGGGATGGTCTTCCAGTCCTTCAACCTCTTCGCGCACAAGACTGTGCTCGAGAACGTGATGCTGGGCCAGATCAAGGTCCGCAAGGCGGACAAGAAGCAGGCCGAGGAGAAGGCCCGCGCGCTGTTGGACCGCGTGGGTGTGGGTACCCAGGCGGACAAGTACCCCGCGCAGCTCTCCGGCGGCCAGCAGCAGCGAGTGGCCATCGCCCGGGCGCTGGCCATGGACCCCAAGGTCATGCTCTTCGACGAGCCGACATCGGCTCTCGACCCGGAGATGATCAACGAGGTCCTGGAGGTCATGCAGCAGCTCGCCCGCGACGGCATGACCATGATCGTCGTCACCCATGAGATGGGCTTCGCCCGTTCTGCCGCCAACCGGGTGGTCTTCATGGCGGACGGCAAGATCGTCGAAGAGGCTGTGCCGGACCAGTTCTTCAGCAATCCACGCAGCGACCGCGCCAAGGACTTCCTGTCCAAGATCCTGCACCACTGACGGATCCCGCATCCGTGACGGACTGCGTCTCGCATCCGACGACCTGCGACACCCGCCGCCCCCAGAGGGCACGCATCTCTTCTCCACACAAAGGATGTTCACCATGAAGCTCCGCAAGGTCTCCGCCGCGGCGGCCGCCGCCCTCGTCCTCTCGATCACCGCCACCGCTTGTGGTGGCGACGGTGACAGTGACAGCGGGTCGGGCTCCGGGGGTGGCGACAAGATCAAGATCGGTATCAAGTACGACCAGCCGGGTCTGGGCCTGAAGGAGCCCGACGGCACCTTCTCCGGCTTCGACGTCGACGTCGCCACGTATGTGGCGAAGGAGCTCGGCTACGACGCAGACCAGATCGACTTCGTCGAGACGAAGAGCGCCGACCGTGAGAACGCCCTCGCCCGCGGCGACGTGAAGCTCATCGCGGCGACGTACTCGATCACCGACGAGCGCAAGCAGAAGGTCGACTTCGCCGGCCCGTACCTGCTGGCCCACCAGGACCTGCTGGTCAAGACCGACTCGGACATCACCGAGGCGACCGACCTGAACGGCAAGAACCTGTGCTCGGTGGTCGGCTCCACCTCGGCGCAGAACGTCCACGACGACTTCGCCCCGAAGGCCAACCTCAAGGAGAACAGCACCTACTCGGAGTGCATCTCCTCGCTGCAGAACGGCACCGTGGACGCCCTGACCACGGACGACTCGATCCTCGCCGGCTACGCCGCGCAGGCGCAGTACAAGGGCAAGTTCAAGCTCGCCGGCCTCAAGCTGAGCAACGAGAACTACGGCATCGGTGTGAAGAAGGGTGACACCGAGACCGTGAACAAGGTCAACGCCGCCCTCGAGAAGATGGTCAGCTCGAAGGCCTGGGACAAGGCGGTCGCCGACAACTTCGGTCCGGCCAACTACAAGAACGAGCCCGCGCCGAAGATCGGCGTCATCGTCAAGTAGCGCAGTGCCTGACCGGCGCGCCGCCGTCCACCGCGATCAGGGCGGCGGCGCGTCGCGCTATCCACATACGCCACCCACCCGGAAGCGCGGGAGATCGTGTTCGACTTTCTTTCTGACTACAACGACCCATCTCTGTTGGGTGCCTTCTGGATGACGGTGAAACTGACCGCCGTCTCCGGCCTCGGTTCCCTGATCTGGGGCACCCTTCTGGCCGCGATGCGGGTCAGCCCCGTCCCGCTCATGCGCGGGTTCGGCACGGCCTATGTGAACATCGTCCGGAACATCCCCCTGACGGTCATCATCATCTTCACCTCGCTCGGTCTCGCCGATGTCTTCGGCGTGACGCTGGGCGCCTCCGACTTCAAGGTCCAGGGCTTCCGCCTCGCGATCCTCGGTCTCGTCGGCTATACCGCGGCCTTCGTCTGCGAGGCGATTCGTTCCGGCATCAACACCGTGCCGATGGGCCAGGCCGAAGCGGCCCGTGCCATTGGGCTGACCTTCAGTCAGACCCTCCGGCTCATCATCCTGCCGCAGGCCTTCCGCTCGGTCATCGGCCCGCTGGCCAACGTGCTGATCGCCCTCACCAAGAACACCACCGTTGCGGCGGCGATCGGCGTGGCCGAGGCTGCCTACCTGATGAAGGCAATGATCGAGAACGAGGCTCAGACGCTCCTCATCGGCGCGATCTTCGCCTTCGGTTTCGTGGTACTGACCCTGCCCACCGGCCTCTTCCTGGGCTGGCTGAGCAAGCGACTGGCGGTGAAGCGATGAGTTCCGTTCTCTACGACGCCCCGGGCCCTCGCGCCAAACGGCGCAATGTGGTCCTCTCGGTGGTCTTCGTCGCCCTGCTCGCCCTGCTCGTGTGGTTCGTCTGGGACGCCATGGATGGCAAGGGCCAGCTTGAGTGGGCCCTGTGGAAACCGTTCACGGAGTCCAACGCCTGGTCGACGTATCTGCTGCCGGGACTCGCCAATACGCTCAAGGCCGCGGCGCTGGCCATGGTGATCGCCCTTCCGCTTGGCGCGGTCTTCGGCATCTCACGCCTTTCGGACCACCTCTCGGTGCGGCTTCCGGCCGCCTGGGTCGTGGAATTCTTCCGGGCGATTCCGGTCCTGCTGCTGATGCTGTTCGCCAACGAGTTCTACGACCGCTGGACGAACGTCACCACTGAGCAGCGGCCGATCTACGCGGTCGTCACCGGCCTGGTGCTCTACAACGCGTCCGTCCTCGCCGAGATCGTGCGGGCCGGCATCCTCGCGCTTCCCAAGGGGCAGTCCGAGGCCGCGATGGCGATCGGCCTGCGCAAGAACCAGACGATGCGGACCATCCTGCTGCCGCAGGCCGTGACCGCCATGCTGCCGGCCATCGTCAGCCAGCTCGTGGTCATCGTGAAGGACACCGCGCTGGGCGGCGTGATGATCGGGTTCACCGAGCTGCTCAACGCGCGCGGCACACTGGCGGCCAACTACGGCAACCCCATCCCCAGCTTCGTCATCGTGGCGATCATCTACATCATCCTCAACTTCATCCTCACCAGCTTCGCCAGCTGGCTGGAGCAGAGGTTGCGGCGGAGCAAGAAGGGCACGGGTGCGGTGCTCAGCGCCGATGAGGTGGAGGAGCTGAACCCGGCGGCCGTGCAGGGCTCCTTCGGGACCGGTGCTGGCGGGACGATCTGACCACCAGTCACATCGCTTGAGCTGACGGAGGGCAGTGGCATGATCGCCACTGCCCTCCGTCACTTGACGCAAGCACCGGCAATGGGTTGCATACGTTCTGTGATCGTGCACCCTGCTCCAACTTTCTGTTCACTCGCGTTCCTGGGGACACCGCTGCGGGCAGGGGGCGCCGCGCCGTGGACCCGGTGATCATCGTCGGAGCGGGGCCCGTCGGGCTCACGCTCGCCCTGGCGCTGGCCCGTCAGGAAGTGCCCTGTGTCGTCCTCGACGAGGGTCCCGGCAAGGACGAACCCCGTCTCGCACGCTCCGTCGTCCTGCGCGAGGACACGACCGCTCTCGTGGCGCGCCTGACGGGTGTGCCGCTCGGCGAGGCCGGTAGGCACTGGGCCGGATGGCGGTCGATGCGGCGCAAGCAGGTGATGCGCGAGGTCACCTTCGACGACCCCGACGAAGCGCCCGAGAACCTCACCAATCCGGCCCCCCTGCACATCGCCCAGCACGTCCTGACCAGCGCCCTGCGCTCGGCCCTCGTCGGCGAACCGCTCGTCAAGGTCGCCGTGGACAGCCGTCTGGACGCCATCGAGCAGGAGTCCTCGGGCGTCACCGTCCACACGCGCGGCCCCAAGGGCACCTGGTGGCGAGGAAGTTACGTGGTCGGCTGCGACGGCCCACGCTCCACCGTGCGCAAACTCATGGACATCCGCTTCCCTGGCCGTACGGCGGTCGAGCGACACGCCGTGGCCGCGCTGCGCGTGGAACTTCCGTGGGAGGGTCGCGCGTTGCTCCATCGGATGCCGCCGTGGCGGACGTCAGGACCCTCGGGCGGGGAGGTCACCGGACGTCCGCTCCCGGAGGGGGTGTGGCGCCTCGACTGGCTGCTGCCGCCGGGCAAGGACCTGGTCACACCGGAGCTGCTGGTGGGGCACGTCCGCGACACGCTCGCCGGCTGGTCCGACGGGCCGACACCGCCGTACGAACTCCTCGACACCGGAGTTCACACGGTCCATCACCGTTTGGCGCGCCGCTGGCGCGTGGGCCGGGTCTTTCTCGCGGGCGACGCGGCGCACTGCCTGGGCACGCTCGGCACTCATGGGCTCGACGAGGGGCTGCGGGACGCCGACAACCTCGCCTGGAAGCTGGCCTCGGCCTGGCACCACCGGCCGAGCGAGGCGCTGCTCGACAGCTACCAGGCCGAGCGGCGCGCGGTCGTCGCCGCCCGGCTGCGCGCCGCCGACCAGGCGCTGCCGTTGCTGCGCGCGGGCGGAGGGCTGCGTGCGTACGTCCCCGGCTCCGCCCGGGGTCATGACGCGCTGCTGATGGACGGCCACCTGGGGCAGGGAGTGATCGGTGCGCCGGGGTCGTACGCCGAGTCGCCGCTCGCGCCCGGGAACCTTGACGGCGAGGTCCCCGTGGACACACCGCGCGGTGCGCCGGTCATCGACGTGCGGGTCACGGCGGAGGACGGCTCGTTCGTCCGGCTCAGGGACCGGCTCGGGCGCGGCGCGCTGCTGGTGCTGCTGATCGCGCCGGGCACCGGGGTGTGGGACCGCAAGCACTGGGCGACCGCCGGGCTCATGCCCCGGCTGGCGGCCGCGGTGACGGCGCTGCCGTATCCGGCCGAGCTGCTGGTCACCGAGAGCTATCCGGGGGCGGCCGCACACTCGGTGCTGCTGGTACGGCCCGACGGTCATCTGGTGACGGCGCTGAGCGGGGTACGGCCGGCCGATCTGTACACGGCGGCCGAGACGGTGCTGGGCGGACCGGTCGAGGCGACGGCTCAGGAGGCGGGGGCGACGGCCGGGTCGCGTTGACACCACGAGCCCGTCCACACCACCAGCCGTCGGAAGTCGCTCGCACCCGGTCGACAGCCACTCACCCTTGAACCCGATCCCACCCGAATACAGCACTCACTGTCACTCTGCGGTCCGCATAGTGACAGTGAGTTGACCGGTCCGCACCGGCATGGTGTACTCCGGATCGTGACCGACACCTGTGTGCGCCTGTGGCGGAGGGTCCATATGGACCTCGTCCGCTATGCGGGCTGCGTGTGTCGCCCGTCCTGCTGAACTCGCATCTCCCCTTCTTCCGCGCGCGCCGCGCCCTTCGCCGGGCCTGTCGCGCGCTCTTCGCGAACTCTCTTCAGGACGGTGCCCGTGTCTGTCTCCCCTGCCGCCGTTTCCGCGTCCGAGCCGACTCCCACGCCGGCCGGCGCACAGAACGCCACTCCCACGCAGGCGGACCTTCTCGATTTCGTACGGCGTACGGCCGCCGACGCCGACTTGATCGCCTCGCTCCCGCTCGACCCCGAGGGCCGCACCTGGGTACGGCTGGAAGGCCCCGGCGGCAGCGAGGCCTGGCTGATCGGCTGGCCGCCAGGGACGGGCACCGGCTGGCACGATCACGCCGAGTCCGTGGGGGCTTTCGTGACCGCGTCCGGTGAGCTCCAGGAGCACTCGCTCGCCGTCCGACTGCCCGCCGACGGCTGGCGGACGCTGGAACTGACGGACGACGTGGACCGCTCACGCCGACTGTCCGCCGGCAAGGGCCGCTCCTTCGGCCGTCACCATGTGCACGAGGTCCTCAACGAAGCCGCCGACCGGCACGCGATCTCCGTTCACGCCTACTACCCGCCCCTCCCACAGATCCGCCGCTTCAGCCGCAGCGGACCGATCCTGCGACTGGAGCAGGTGGAGCGTCCGGAGAACTGGCAGTGAGCGGGGCGGGGAGCGAAGCTGCGGTGCGCGGTGCGGGCGAACGGCCGGGGTACGGGCGTGAGTTGACGGTCGGCGGTGTGGGTGTGGGTAGTGGTGTGAGCGGTGGGCTCAAGGATCCGCTCGACGGGGGTGGCGTGGCAGTGGGTGACGGCGGCGTGGACGAGCGGCCGGTGCCGGTCGGCATCGACGAGTTGCTGGAGCGGGTGCGCGCGGGCTACGAGCGCATCGAGCCCCGGGAGGCGTACGAGGCCGCCCAGGGCGGCGCGGTTCTGCTGGTCGACATCCGGTACGCAGCCCTGCGCGACCGCGACGGCCTGATCCCCGGTGCCCTCGTCGTCGAGCGCAACGAACTGGAGTGGCGCCTCGACCCACAGGGCAGCCATCGCGCGCCGGAGGCTACGGGGCACGGCCTGCGGGTCGTGGTGATCTGCAACGAGGGATACGCGTCGAGCCTGGCGGCCGAGTCGCTACGACGGCTGGGGCTGCACCGGGCCACCGATCTGATCGGCGGGTTCCAGGCTTGGCGGGCGGAGGGATTGCCGGTGACCTCGAGGGCGGAGGAGGTCTAACGGCTGTCCGAGTGCGCACGCAGGGTGGCGGTGGAGCCGCGTTCCACCCAATGTCCTGACAGCGCCTACGGCTCCTACGGCGATCCCGGCCTCGAACGCGATGAGCGCCCCCGCGCGTCCACCGTGTCCGAGGCCGGAACCCCGCAGTCATCCGACGACCGTCCGTCCGAGCTGCCGCACCCGGACCATGGCCGCAGCGCGGCGTCAGAACCCCTCATCCCCCAGAAACTCCGTGTCCTCCCCCTCTTCCTCCAAGGCCTGTCGGACCACCCGCAGAGCCATCCCCTCGGGATAACCCTTACGCGCGAGCATCCCCGCCAGTCGACGCAGGCGTTTGTCACGGTCGAGGCCGCGAGTGGAACGCAGTTTGCGGTCGACGAGTTCGCGAGCGGTCGCCTCTTCCTGCTCGGAGTCGAGCTGGGAGACGGCCGCGTCGATCAGCGTGGAGTCGACGCCCTTGGTGCGCAGTTCCTGGGCGAGCGCGCGCCGGGCCAGCCCTCGGCCGTGGTGCCGGGACTCCACCCAGGCATCCGCGAACGCACTGTCGTTGATGAGTCCGACCTCCTCGAACCTCGACAGCACCTCCTCGGCGGCGTCGTCCGGGATCTCTCGTTTACGCAGCGCGTCCGCGAGTTGCTTGCGGGTGCGAGGGGTCCCGGTGAGCAGGCGCAGACAGATCGCCCGCGCCTGCTCCACCGGGTCCCCCGGGGGCGTCCTCTCCTCGGCCCTCGACGAGGAAGAGGAGCCTCCGTCCTCACCGGACGGCTCCGTACGGCCGCGCCGACGGCGCCCCCGTGAACCGTCCGAGCCCCGAGCCCCGGCACGGCCGCGACGCGAGCCGCCGCCGGGGGCAGCGGTGCCGTATGCCGAGCTGTCCTCCGGCCATGCCTCGGCGGCGTTCCCCCCGTCCCCGTCTTGGGCCGAGTCCCTTCCATGGGCAAGTCCGCCCGTCCTGGAGGAACCCTCGTCGCCGCCTCTCCCCCACTCCTGCGGAGTGTCCGGGTGGGTGGCGTACTCGGCCCAGTCCGTTCGCCGTGTCATGGATCAGCTCTTGGCAGTCGCGGCCTTGGTCTTGGCCGCCTTGGCCGCGGCCGGTGCGGGCGCAGCCTTCGCGGCGTCGTCCGACGTGGCGGAGACCGCGGCGTCCGCGCCCGGTTCGGTGGTCGGCTCCTCCGGCCGTACGCCGACGCCCAGCTTCTCCTTGATCTTCTTCTCGATCTCGTTGGCCAGGTCGGGGTTGTCCTTCAGGAAGTTGCGCGCGTTCTCCTTGCCCTGGCCGAGCTGGTCACCCTCGTACGTGTACCAGGCACCGGCCTTGCGGACGAAGCCGTGCTCCACGCCCATGTCGATCAGGCCGCCCTCGCGGCTGATGCCGTGGCCGTAGAGGATGTCGAACTCGGCCTGCTTGAAGGGCGGCGCGACCTTGTTCTTGACGACCTTGCAGCGGGTGCGGTTGCCGACCGCGTCCGTGCCGTCCTTCAGGGTCTCGATGCGCCGGATGTCGATACGCACCGAGGCGTAGAACTTCAGCGCCCGGCCACCGGTCGTGGTCTCCGGGGAGCCGAACATCACGCCGATCTTCTCGCGGAGCTGGTTGATGAAGATCGCTGTGGTCTTGGACTGGTTGAGCGCGCTGGTGATCTTCCGCAGCGCCTGGCTCATCAGACGGGCCTGCAGACCGACGTGGCTGTCGCCCATCTCGCCCTCGATCTCCGCGCGCGGGACGAGCGCGGCGACGGAGTCGATGACGATGAGGTCGAGGGCGCCGGAGCGGACCAGCATGTCCACGATCTCCAGAGCCTGCTCGCCGTTGTCCGGCTGGGAGAGGATCAGGTTGTCGATGTCGACGCCGAGCTTCTTGGCGTACTCGGGGTCGAGGGCGTGCTCCGCGTCCACGAAGGCGACCTGGCCGCCGGCCTTCTGGGCGTTGGCCACCGCGTGCAGGGTCAGCGTGGTCTTACCGGAGGACTCCGGTCCGTACACCTCCACCACACGGCCGCGCGGCAGGCCGCCGACACCGAGGGCGACGTCGAGCGCGGTCGACCCGGTGGGGATGACCTCGATGGGCTCGTTCGGCCGCTCGCCCATGCGCATGACCGCGCCCTTGCCGAATTGCCGTTCAATCTGTGCGAGAGCGGCGTCCAGGGCCTTCTCGCGGTCGGTTCCTGCCATGGGTTCCACCCGGTTTGCTTGAGTCGATCGCTTCACGTCAAAGACGCTAACGCCTGCCACTGACAATGCGCCCCGACGCCCGTCCGGCCTGTGGATAACTCGGGCACTTCTCCGTCGAAACCGTGGCGAAATGCCTGCCGAGCGCCTCGCCGGCACCCCCATAAGAATGGATGTTCGATTTTCGTGTCAAGCGCACCACTCGCCACCAGCGGGTTCCGCGCACGGCACGCTGGTGGTCCTGCCTATGTGGGTCCGGACGCCGGTGTGTTGGGCCCGGATGTCGGGGCGTTGAGCGTGGACGCCGGGACGTCGAGCGCGGATGCCGGGACGTCGAGCGCGTGGTCGTCTACCGTCTATGCCTTCGCCGCGGCAGCGGCGCCGACCCGATCGAGCAGCGGCTGGAGGGCGTCGAGCAGGGGCCCCGGGCCGACGAGACCGCCCGCCGGGCTCTCCCCGGCCTCGAACTCGCCGAGCTCGACACCGACGACCTCGTGCCGGGCCATCGTCTCGGCCAGGGAACGCAGGTCGTCGAGGGTGAGGCCGTCCGGCACCTGGTAGTCGGTCGGCACGATGCCTGGTTCGAGGACGTCGCAGTCGATGTGCACGTACACCGGGCGACCGGCGATGGCGGCCCGCAGCCTGGTAGTGATGTCGGGGCCCATTCCGACGAGCGTGATCACACCGCGGTCGATCAGCGCCTGCTCGGGCGGGTCGATGTCCCGCGCTCCACAGAGGATCACGTTCTCGGGCCTGAGCCCTTCGCCGAGGCCTGTGTCCCACATCCCCAGGGGCCCGCTGAGCGCCAGGCCGCCCAGATAGCCGCTCGGCGTGCTCTGCGGGGTGTTCAGGTCGGCGTGCGCGTCGAACCAGACCACGACCGCGTCGGGGCGATGCCGGGCGACGACCGGCAGGGTCGCCAGAGCGACGGCGCACCGGCTCAGCGCGGTGACCGGAGCCCCACCGTCATGGAAGACCCGCTCGTACTGCTGGGCCATCGCCCGAAGCGCGGGTTGCGCCGCCGCGAGCTCGGCGTCCCAGTCGACGTCGAGGGCGGGCTCGGGCGCCCCGACCACGACGGGGGTTGCCTCGAGGCGGGTCGCCAGTTCGGCGGCGATCATCCCTGAGCCCTGCATCGCGCGGTCGTTGTGGTCGCCGGCGCGAGCGGCGAAGTGCGTGATCACCGGGGGCTTTCCGGGTGCCGGGACGGTCATCGGGCTCGCTCTCGGAGGGCGGAGGCTGACGCTTCGACCGTAGGGCCGGGCGATGTGGCCGGACAATCGAGTAAGCGACGACCGTGTACTCGTCGAGCCGGACCCCGGTCAGGACGCGCTCCGGGCGATCCCGCGGCGTGCAGGGCGCCAAGGCAAGGGCGCCTGGCCCCGGCGCCCACCCCCTCACAGCAGGCCGGTCAGCCCGTCACCGGCCAGTTGAGCTCGGTGCGCAGGTCTCGCGGGTCCATGTCCGGTGTGGGCTGGGTGACGTACGTCTCCCACCGGTCCTCCGCGGCTGACAGCCCGCGCTCCCGCATCCAGGAGCCGAGCCGGTCCCAGGACGCTCCGAGACCGTCGAACGACCCGAAATGCGTCAGCCGCGCGACCCGGCCTCCGGGGAGGGAGCCGACCACGACACCTTCCTCCGGCCGCACCGCCCGCTCCGTGACGAACCCGACCTCCAGATCCAGGGTCTGCCCCGGCGTCCCGCGATAGAGCCCGAAAGCGGGACTCAGTACGGTGATCCGCTGCGCCTCGATGACGCGGGCCAGCGCGCCGAAGGAGGCGTCGAAGAAGTCGCGCAACCCGGCGATCGGCACGACACCGCGGACAACCGCCGTCGTCGCCGGTTCGAGATCCACCAGCTCCGGCTCCGGCTGCGAGCCGCGGGCCTCACTCTGCGATCCACTGCTGCTCATGCCACTCCCATCCAAGTTCAGGGGCTACTGACGACGTATAGACCCGACAGACCCGACGCACGCCCAGCGCGCTCAGCCACACCCGCTCACGATCCGCCGCCGCCCCGATCGCAGCCGACCCCGGTCAGCCGGAGCCCGCAGAACCCTCGGAGCCCTCCGCCCCCGTCGGAGGCTTCTGCCCCGGCCTGCCCATCCACAGCGCACGCGCGCGTGAGAACAGGTTGCGCCCCGTTCCCCGCTCCCGATGCCCGTGCACGCGCGGATCGTCCGTGACGTCGTACCGCTTCACATACGCCCCCAGGAACGCCTGCAGCGTGGCGACCGCCGGGATGGAGATCAGCGCGCCCACGGCGCCGAGCAGGGCGGTGCCTGCGATGACCGACCCGAAGGCGACCGCGGGGTGGATGTCGACGGTCTTGGCGGTCAGCTTGGGCTGCAGCACATAGTTCTCGAACTGCTGGTAGACCACGACGAAGATCAGCACCCATAGCGCGTACCAGGGGTCGACCGTGAACGCGATCAGCATGGGCAGGGCGCCCGCGAGATAGGTGCCGATGGTGGGGATGAACTGCGACACCAGACCGACCCACACGGCGAGCACGGGCGCGTACGGCACGTCCAGGCTCTCCAGCAGGATGTAGTGGGCGATGCCGGAGATGAGCGCCATCAGGCCGCGCGAGTACAGATAGCCGCCGGTCTTGTTGACGGCGATCTCCCAGGCGCGCAGCACCTCGGCCTGCCGGGCGGGCGGCAGTACGGAGCACAGCGCGCGGCGCAGTCGGGGGCCGTCGGCGGCGAAGTAGAACGAGAACAGCGTGATCGTCAGCAGCTGGAAGAGTCCGCCGAGGACCTGCGCGGACACGTCCAGGACACCGGTGGCGCTGTTCTGCACGTAGTTGCGCAGCCAGTCGGACCTGAGCAGTCCCTCCTGGACGTCGACACGGCGCAGCTCGGTGTGGAAGTGCGCGTTGATCCAGTTGATGACGGAGTCGAGGTAGTTCGGGAAATCCTCGACGATCTTGATGATCTGGCCCGCGAGCATGGACCCCAGCAAGGTCACGAACCCGGCGGACACGATGATCACGCCCAAGAAGACGAGGGCGGTGGCCAGCCCCCGGCGCATCCCGCGCGAGGCCATCCAGCTCACCGCGGGCTCTATGGCGAGGGCCAGGAAGAACGCGATGAGGATGTTGATCAGCAGCCCGGTGAGCTGGTGGAAAGCCCAGCTGCCCAGCTGGAACACACCGACCAGCGTCAGCGCGAGCACCATGGCACGCGGCAGCCAGCGCGGCATGCGTGCGCTCGGCCCGGCGTCGCTCTCTCCCGGAGGCGGGATGGGCGGCGTCGTGCCGAACGGGGATCCTTGCCGGGGCAGCTGCCCGGTCTCGTCAGTGCGTGCCACGGAGCAAGTCTCACCCACGCCACTGACAAACGGCTGCGGTCCTGCGATCTCCGTGCCCGATCAGCGCTTCTCCCCCGGAACGTTCATGACCGCACAGACCACACGCCATACGTCCTTGGCCTCCCAGCCGGATTCCAGCGCCTGGTGCACCGTGCGCCCGCCGAGCTCCGTCATCACATGGTCGCGCGCGAAGGTGTCGGCGTACCCCGGACCGAAGTGTTCCGCCATCCGCTGCCAGAAGACCGTCAACCGCATGCGTCCAGTATCCCGCCCCTGAGTGTGGGCCTGTGCCGGGACCGCTTGCCGAGACCGCTTTCCGCCCTACGGTCTGTCGCATGCCCGAAACAGGAGCTTCTCCACTCGACCCGTCGTCCCCGGCGCACTCCCCGCTCTTCCGCGCCGAGCACTTCGTCTGGCTCACCGCGCGCGTGCTGGAGCAGCGCCTCTTCGCGTTCCACTTCCTGAACGGCGCCGCCGACCCGGTGGAGACCGCGCTGGACGCCTACCGCAACGAGGACGGCGGGTACGGCCACGCGCTGGAGCCGGATCTGCGCGGCCCGGTCAGCCAGCCGCTGCACACGGGTCACGCGCTCCATGTCCTGGATGCCATCGAGCGCTGCGGGGGACAGCGCGTGGACCGCGTATGCCGCTATCTGACCTCGGTGTCCACCCCGGAAGGCGCCCTGCCGGCCACTCACCGCGGCCAGCGCGACTACCCCACGGCCCCCTTCATCCCGGTCGTCGAGGACCCGCCCAGCTCCCTCCTGGCCACCGGGCCCGTGGTCGGCCTGCTGCACCGCAACGAGGTGTGGCACGCGTGGCTGTTCCGGGCCACGGACTTCTGCTGGCAGGCGGTGGAATCGCTGGAGAAGTCACATCCCTACGAGATCGAGGCCGCCGTCGCCTTCCTGGACTCCGTTCCCGACCGCCCGCGCGCGGAGGCGGCCGCCGACCGTCTGGGCCGCCTGGTGCGCGACCAGCGACTGGCGGCACTCGCGCCGGACGACCTCGACGCCTACCCGGTGTCCCCCGGCTACGCCCCCGCCGAGCACCACTTCCCGCACGACTACGCACGGACACCGCGCTCCCTCGCGCGCGCGTGGTTCACGGACGACGAGATGGGCCGCTCCCTGGACCACCTGGCCGACGAACAGCAGCAGGACGGCGGCTGGCCCATCCACCGGCGCCAGTGGGCACCGAGCGTTCCCTTGGAGGCCCGCCCCCTGGTGACCATCCAGGCGCTGCGCACCCTGAGGGCCTACGGCCGCCACATCGGCTGAGCCGCCTCACCCTCCCATGGCTCGCACTCCCGCCGTCACCACCACGGCCGCCGCGACGACGAGCAGGAACGGAGCCCGCAGGACGAGCGCCAGGGCAGCCGCGGTCACCCCGGCGGCCCGAGCGTCCAGCACCAGCGCCTGCCCGTCGCCGAACGTCTGCTGGGCCGTGAGGGCGGCGAGAAGGGCGACGGGCAACAGTGCGGCAAGACGCCGTACGAGAGGCCTCTCCAGCGCCCCCGCGGGCACGAGCAGCCCTATGAGCTTGACGGCGTAGCAGCCGACGACCGTGAGGCCGATGGCGATCCAGGTATTCACCGCCCGCTCCCCCGCCCCTGCGCCCACAGCACGACGGGCGCCGCGAGAGCGGCCACCAGGACCGGCACCCCGGCCGGCAGCACAGGCAGCAGCCCGAGCCCCAGAACCACGGCCAGCCCCGCGACGGCGCGCTCGGCAGCGGACTTCAACATGGGCGCGAGCAGCGCGAGAAACACAGCGGGCCCGGCGGCATCGAGCCCCCACGCACCGGTATCACCGATGGCCTCGGCCCCCAGCGCACCGAGCAAGGTCGTCAGATTCCACAGCACATACAGACTCAGGCCCGTCACCACGAACCCGATCCGCGCACTGCGCCTGGTGGGCTGCGCCAGCGCGACGGCAGCCGTCTCATCGATCACCCATTGCGCGGCGAACGGCCGCACCGCGCGCGTGAGGCGCAGCACCTCGGACAGCCGCAGCCCGTAGAACGCGTTGCGCACCCCCAGGAAAAAGGCCCCCGCAGCCGCGGTGAACGGACTGCCACCGGCCGCGAGCGCCCCGACAAGCGCGAACTGCGACGCCCCCGTGAACACCAGCAGGCTGAGCACACAGGTCTGCAGGAGCGTGAGCCCACTGCCCGCCGACGTCACCCCGAAGGCGAACCCGGACAGCCCGACGGCGACCCCGACCCCCAGGGCGTCCCGGACGACAACGGAATCAGGCTTGCCTCCCGCCGCGGGGAGATCTACAAGAGCTTTCTGTTCTGCCACGCCCGCGAGGCTAGGCAACCCACTACCGCAGGTCTTGTACGTTCTTGCGCTCCCGCTGATAGGCCCCCGGCGGCACACCCACGATCCGGGCGAAGTGCCGATTCAGATGCGGCTGATCGGTGAACCCCACAGCAACGGCCGCCTCGGCCGGCGAGACCCCCGCATCCAACAACCGCCGAGCCCGCCGCACCCGCGCATCGGTCAGCCAGGCATGCGGCGGCATCCCATACACATCCCGAAAGGCCCGCAACAAGGCGAACGGCCCCGTACCAAGATCGGAAGCCAACACCTCAAGACTCGGCGGCTCCGCCAACCGCCCTTCCAGCACCTCACGCGCGCGTACGGCCACCCGCGCCCCCGCCGTCCGCACCTCCCGCTGCGGCAGAGCCCCACCGTTCAACCGCAGCAGCCGAGTCACGGCGACCCGAAGCAACGTATCGGCAGCCAGCGCATTGCCCTCATCAGCGGCCCGCAGCACCTGATGCACCAGCCCCACCGCATAGGCGTCATCGAGCACAGGCCGGACGAATCCAGGCGTGCCCTTCACAGAGGTGGTCTCGGCAGCGATCTCCGCCACCACCTCCGGCGACGGATAAACGGCGCCGTACCGCCACCCCTCGGGCACCCCCGCCCGCCCCGTATGCGCCGTATCCGGATTGACGAGCGCAAGCGCCCCGGCCCCCGCATACACATCGCCGCCGCGATGGTGAAACACCTCCACCCCATCGGCGATGGCGGCGATCACAAAGTTCTCGTGGGTATGCCGCACAAACGTCTTCCGTATGTACCGCGCCCGCAGCAGATCAACACCGGGCAACTCGGCATACCGCCAGTGCCGCGCCCGCTCGTTCGAACCTGCCATACCCCCATTCTGCGCAACGCCACGACGACGCGGCACCCGCGTACGGCGGCACGGCCCCGACCCACGACGAACCACAAGGCGCTACGCGAACCCCCACCGAACAGCAACAGGCCGCCGCAGGCATCCCCCGCCCAACCACCGGAGGCATTGTCAGTGCCCGGGTGCAGGATGGACGCATGGTCAGCAACCCGCACCGAGCCCTGGCAGGCTTCTCCCCCGCAACCCGAGGCTGGTTCACAGGCGCCTTCTCCGCGCCCACCGCAGCCCAGGCAGGCGCGTGGCAAGCCATCCAAGAGGGCTCGGACGTGCTGGTCGTGGCCCCCACCGGCTCCGGCAAGACCCTCGCCGCCTTCCTCGCCGCCCTGGACCAGCTGGCCTCCACGCCCCCGCCGGCCGACCCCAGGAAACGCTGCCGGGTCCTGTACGTCTCCCCCCTCAAGGCCCTGGCCGTCGACGTGGAGCGCAACCTCCGCAGCCCCCTCACCGGCATCCGCCAGGAATCCGTACGCCTCGGCCTCCAGGAACCTGAAGTAAAGGTCGGCATCCGCTCGGGCGACACCCCCGCCGCGGAACGCCGAGCCCTGTCGACCCGCCCACCGGACATCCTCATCACCACCCCGGAATCCCTCTTCCTGATGCTGACGTCGGCCACCCGCGACGCACTGACCGGGATCGAGACGGTGATCCTCGACGAGGTCCACGCGGTCGCGGGCACCAAGCGCGGCGCCCACCTCGCCCTCACTCTGGAGCGCCTCGACGAGCTCCTCCCGAAGCCGGCCCGCCGTATCGGCCTCTCCGCGACCGTCCGCCCGGTGGACGAGATCGCCCGCTATCTCTCCCCCCAGCGCAAGGTGGAGATCGTCCAGCCGAAGTCGGGCAAGGAGTTCGACCTCTCGGTCGTCGTCCCCGTAGAGGACCTCGGCGAGCTGGGCGGCTCCCCGGTGGCCGACGGCTCCGAGGGCGCGGAACGCCCCTCGATCTGGCCGCACGTCGAGGAGCGCATCACCGACCTCGTCCAGTCCCACCGCTCCACCATCGTCTTCGCCAACTCCCGCCGCCTCGCCGAACGCCTCTGCAACCGCCTCAACGAGATCGCCTACGAGCGCGCCACCGGCGAAACCCTGGACGAACACCACGCCCCGGCGGAGCTCATGGGCGGCTCGGGAGCGGCCCAGGGCGCGCCCCAGGTCATCGCCCGCGCCCACCACGGCTCGGTCTCCAAGGAGCAACGCGCCCTGGTCGAGGAGGACCTCAAGGCGGGCCGTCTCCCCGCGGTCGTGGCCACCTCCAGCCTGGAACTGGGCATCGACATGGGCGCCGTAGACCTCGTCGTCCAGGTCGAATCACCCCCCTCCGTGGCCTCCGGGCTGCAACGCGTCGGCCGCGCGGGCCATCAGGTCGGCGCGGTCTCCACCGGCGTGGTCTTCCCTAAGTACCGCGGCGACCTGGTCCAGGCGGCGGTCGTCACCGAACGCATGCGCACCGGCTCCATCGAGTCCCTCAGGGTCCCCGCCAACCCCCTCGACGTCCTCGCTCAGCAGCTCGTCGCGATGACGGCGATGGACACCTGGCAGTTCGACGACCTCCTCACCACCGTCCGCCGGGCGGCCCCCTTCGCCTCGCTCCCCGAGTCCGCCTTCACCGCGGTCCTCGACATGCTCGCCGGCCGCTACCCGTCCGACGCCTTCGCGGAGCTGCGCCCGCGCGTGGTCTGGGACCGAGTCGCCGGCACGATCACCGGCCGCCCCGGCGCCCAGCGCCTCGCCGTCACCTCGGGCGGCACCATCCCCGACCGCGGCCTCTTCGGGGTGTTCCTCGCCGGTTCCGACCCCAAGAAGGGCGGCGGCCGGGTCGGCGAGCTGGACGAGGAGATGGTCTACGAGTCACGCGTCGGCGACGTCTTCACACTCGGCACCAGCTCCTGGCGCATCGAGGACATCACCCGTGACCGAGTCCTGGTCTCCCCGGCACCGGGCGTACCGGGCCGGCTCCCGTTCTGGAAGGGCGACCAGCTGGGCCGCCCGCTGGAACTGGGCCGCGCGGTGGGCGGGTTCCTGCGCGAGGTCGGCTCCATGCCCAAGGACGACGCCCGGCTGCGCCTGGTCACCGCCGGCCTGGACGCCTGGGCGGCCGACAACGTCCTGTCGTACCTGGACGAGCAGCGCGAGGCCTGCGGCCATGTCCCCGACGACCGCACGATCGTCGTGGAGCGCTTCCGAGACGAGCTCGGCGACTGGCGCGTCGTCGTGCACTCCCCCTTCGGCGCGCAGGTCCACGCCCCCTGGGCGCTCGCCCTGGGCGCCAAGCTCTCCGAGCGGTACGGCATGGACGCCCAGGTCATGCACGCCGACGACGGCATCGTGCTGCGCCTGCCCGACGCCGACCTGATGGGCCTGGACCTGCTGGACCAGGAACCGCGCAAGGCGGGCACCGAGTACGACGCGGACCAGGCTCCCGTAGGTGCGGCGGACGTCGTCTTCGACAAGGGCGACGTCGACCAGATGGTCACCGACCAGGTCGGCGGCTCGGCCCTGTTCGCGTCCCGCTTCCGCGAGTGCGCGGCACGCGCGCTACTGCTCCCGCGCCGCAACCCCGGCAAGCGCACTCCGTTGTGGCAGCAGCGCCAGCGCGCCGCCCAGCTGCTCCAGGTGGCCAGCGAGTTCGGCTCGTTCCCGATCGTCCTGGAGGCGGTTCGCGAGTGCCTCCAGGACGTCTTCGACGTGCCCGGACTCGTCGAGCTGATGGGCGACCTGGAGTCCCGCAAGGTCCGCCTGGTCGAGGTCACCACTCCAGAGCCGTCCCCCTTCGCCCGCTCCCTGCTCTTCGGATACGTCGCCCAGTTCCTGTACGAGGGTGACTCCCCGCTCGCCGAGCGCCGCGCCGCCGCCCTGTCGCTGGACTCGCGGCTGCTCGCCGAACTGCTCGGCCAGGCGGAGCTGCGCGAGCTGCTCGACGCCGAAGTGCTGACCGAGCTGGAGCGCGAGCTCCAGTGGCTCACCGAGGACCGCCGCGTCAAGGACGCCGAAGGCGTCGCGGACCTCCTCCGCCTCCTGGGCCCGCTCACCGATGCCGACCTGACCGAGCGCGGCGCCGAACCGCAGTGGGCGCGCGAGCTGGCCGCCGCCCGCCGCGCCATCAAGGTGCGCATCGCGGGCACCGACCACTGGGCGGCGATCGAGGACGCTGGCCGGCTGCGCGACGCACTCGGCACAGCGCTGCCCGTCGGCGTGCCCGAGGCCTTCACCGAGCCGGTCAAGGAGCCGCTCGGCGACCTCCTCGCCCGCTACGCCCGCACCCACGGCCCCTTCACCTCGGCGACGGCGGCGGCCCGCTTCGGCCTTGGCGTGGCGATCACGGACGGCGCCCTGCAGCGGCTGGCGGCGAGCGGGCGGGTCGTCCAGGGCGAGTTCCACCCGGCCGGCATCGGCCAGGAGTGGTGCGACGCGACGGTCCTGCGCCGTCTGCGCCGCCGGTCCCTGGCCGCCCTGCGGCACGAACTGGAACCGGTGCCACCGGCCGCGCTCGCGCAGTTCCTGCCGCAATGGCAGCACATCGGCAAGGGCCACGGCCTGCGCGGCATCGACGGACTGGTCCGCGCCATCGAGCAGTTGCAAGGCGCGTCCGTGCCCGCCTCCGCCCTCGAAAAACTCGTCCTGCCCTCCCGCGTCGCCAACTACACCCCCGCGATGCTCGACGAGCTCACCTCGGCCGGCGAGGTCGTCTGGGCCGGCGCGGGCTCGCTCCCCGGCAAGGACGGCTGGGTGTCCCTCTACATGGCGGACACAGCCCCCCTGCTCCTGCAGCAACCCCACCCCCTGGAGCTGACGGCACTGCACCAGTCGGTCCTGGACGCCCTGTCCGGCGGCTACGGCCTGTTCTTCCGCCAGATCGCCGACCAGATCCGCGCCACCACCCACCCCGACGCCACCGACCCCCAACTCGCCGACGCCCTCTGGGAGCTGGCCTGGTCGGGCCGCCTCACGAACGACACGCTGGCTCCCATGCGCTCCCTGCTCGGCTCGGGCCGCACCGCGGGCTCCACGGCCCACCGCGCCAAGCGCACCGTCCCCCGAGGACGCTACGGCTCCCTCACCGCCGCCGCCCGCCCGGCCTCCCGCACCGGCCCCCCGACCGTCGCCGGCCGCTGGTCCCTCCTCCCCGCGCACGAACCCGACCCCACCGTCCGCGCCCACGCCCTCGCCCGCACCCTCCTCGACCGCCACGGCGTGGTGACCCGGGGCGCGGTCGCCGCGGAGGGTGTCGAGGGCGGCTTCTCGGCGATGTACCGCATCCTGTCCGCCTTCGAGGACAGCGGCCAGGCACGACGCGGCTATGTGGTCGAGGGCCTCGGCGCCGCCCAGTTCGCGATGGACGGCGCGGTGGACCGTCTCCGCGCGGTGTCCAACGCCCGCGACCGGGGCGACGACCTGCCCGGCCCGGGCACCCCCGACGCCCTGGGGAACCCTGACGCCGCCCCTGCCGACACACCGGCGTACGACAACCCCGACGGCACCCCCGCCTACGACATCCCCGACCTCGACCACGACTTCCTGGACGCCCACCTCGGCCCGAGCGAATGGGTCTCGCCCCGCGACCTCGCCGCCCCCGAGTCCGGCCGACGCACCCCGCAGGGCCGCACCTGGCCCAACGGCGGACCCGCCGCCCGCCGCACCCCGGACACCCGAGCCGTAGTCCTCGCAGCCGCCGACCCCGCCAACGCCTACGGCGCCGCCCTTGCCTGGCCCGAGCCCCCCACCGGCGCCGGCCACAAGCCCGGCCGTAAGGCAGGCTCCCTGGTGGTACTCGTCGACGGCGAGCTGACCCTCTACATGGAGCGCGGCGGCAAGACCCTGCTCGCCTGGCCCTCGGCCCCGGACACGGAACCCGCCGACGACCCACGCCTGCACGCGGCGGCGGAGTCCCTCGCCGCAGCCGCCCGAGCGGGCTCCCTCGGCACGGTCACGGTGGAACGCGTGAACGGCACCCAGGCCCTGACGTCCCCCATAGGCTCTCTCCTGGAGGGAGCGGGCTTCATCGCGACCCCCAGAGGCCTACGCCTACGAGCGTGACGCCAGACACCCGCCCCGCCCCGAACCGCACCCAATGCCACCCTTGACCCATGCCCGAAGGAGACACCGTCTGGCAGACCGCGAAGCGGCTCCACACCGCCCTCGCCGGCGGAACGCTGACCCGTAGCGACTTCCGGGTGCCCAAGTACGCCACGGTCGACCTCACGGGCCGCACCGTCCTCGACGTCACCCCTCGCGGCAAACACCTCCTCACCCGCGTCGAAGGCGGCCTGACGATCCACTCGCATCTGGGGATGGAGGGCTCCTGGAGGGTGTTCACCGGCCAACAGCGCTGGACAGGCGGCCCCGCCCACCAGATCCGCGTGGTCCTCACCACCGTTCCCGACTCGGGCACTGCCGAGGCCCAGACTGCCGTCGGCTACCGCCTCCCCGTTCTCGACCTCCTGCGCACCACGGCGGAGGAAACCGTCGTGGGCCACCTCGGCCCCGACCTCCTGGGCCCGGACTGGGACCCCGATCACGCCCTCGCCAACCTCCTCGCGGACCCCGCCCGCCCCCTCGGCGAGGCCCTGCTGGATCAGCGCAATCTCGCCGGCATCGGCAATGTCTACAAGAGCGAGCTCTGCTTCCTGCTCCGCGTCACCCCCTGGCTCCCCATCGGCGCGCTCCCCACCGAACACACCGCACAGCTGCCCGTCCTCGCCAAGAAGCTCCTGGAGGCCAACCGCGACCGCCCGGTCCGCAGCACGACGGGCCGCCGCGGCCAGGACCTCTTCGTATATGGCCGCGCCCGCCGCCCCTGCCTGCGCTGCACCACCCCGATCCGCGCCGCCGACCAGGGCGACGGCTCCCGCGAACGCCCCACCTACTGGTGCCCGACCTGCCAGGCCGGCCCGGCCCCCGGCACGAGTCCCCGCACCACCTCACACCACGGAACTCGACCCCGTACGACCAATTGACGACCCGTCAGAAACCCTCGTACGGTCCCTTCATGGCCGTCAAGGCGTACGACCTCACCGGACGCACCGCATTCGTCACCGGCGCCGCCAGCGGCATCGGCCGTGCGTCGGCTGTGCTGCTCGCCGAGGCAGGCGCGGCCGTGCACTGCGCCGACCGCGACGAACAGGGCCTGCACGAAACGGCGACCTTGATCAAGGCGAACGGCGGCACGGCCCGCACCCACCACCTCGACGTCACCGACCGCGAACAGCTCCGTCAGGCCGTCGCCTCCTGCGAGCGCCTGGACGCGATGGCCGCGGTCGCCGGGATCATGCACAGCAGCCCGGTCCTGGAGACCCGCGACGATGACCTCGACCGCGTCCTGAACATCAACTTCAAGGGTGTGCTGTACGCCTGCCAGGAGGCGGCCCGCGCCATGCTCGCCCAGCGCATCCGGGGCAGCATCGTCACCATGGCCTCGGGCGCCGTCGACACGGGAGGCCCCGGCCTGCTCTGCTACGGCGCGGCCAAGGCGGCCGTCGTGCAGCTGACGAAGACGCTGGCCACGGAGATGGGCCCGCACGGCATCCGCGTCAACGCGGTCGCCCCGGGCTGGATCCGCACCCCCATGACCGACCGCCACGACACCACGGCACAGACCCACACCGAGTCGCTGATGGCCCGGATGTCCCCGCTGGGCCGGGTCGGCGAACCGGAGGACATCGCGCACGCGGTGCTGCACCTGGCATCCGACGCGTCGTCCTTCACCACGGGACAGATCCTGCGCCCTAACGGCGGTGTGGCGATGCCTTGGTAGTCGGCACTCCTGGCCCCGTCATCCGACTCGCCCGACCCACCCGCCAGGCCTCCGCCCACCGCCGCGGATCCACGGCCCCCGCGGCCCGCGCCTTGGGCACGCAGTGCACCGGCAACAGGCTCAGCCCCCACCCCCCGGCGGCGACGGCCGCCTCCAGCACCCCCGCGTCCGGCACCAGCGCCAGCCGCAGCACGGCCCACCACCACAGCGCCCCCAGCCCTAGAGCCACCCCCCAGCGCGCTATCGGCCGTGCCATCCGCTCACCTCCAGCCCGAGGCTAGGCCGCCCGTTCACCGGCCGGGAGGGCGCACCGACGGCATACGGAGCGGCGCGGGCCGACGCCTTCACCACGCGTCACGCGCCCTCACACCGCGCCGTCACACCCTCCACGATGACCGCCGGGCCGGACACCGGCAAACGCACGCCGCACGGGCCCGTACAGCACGAAACCCCGACCGCACTCCCCCAGGTCTCCCTGGAGAAGCCCCGGCCGGGGCCTCACACAACTCCTCAGCGCATGGTCATCCCATGCGCAGCGGCGTCACCGTCACGCGGCGACCACGTCCACCGCCTCGGAAGGCGCCTTGATGGTCACCCGTTCCGGTGGCACGCCGGTCACCGACACGGAACCCAGCATCGGACGGACCGATGCGGGTACGGGCTCGCTGGGTGTGGCCGCAGCAGACTGGGCCAGCTCGGCGAGGGCGAGCTCGTCGCTCACTTCCCGCATGAGCTCGGACATCCGTACGTCCAGCGCGTCGCAAATCGCGGAAAGCAGCTCGGAGGAAGCCTCCTTCTGCCCCCGCTCCACCTCGGAGAGATAGCCGAGTGAGACTCGGGCGGACGAGGAGACTTCGCGCAGAGTACGGCCCTGGCGCTGGCGCTGCCGACGCAGCACGTCACCCAGCAGGCGACGGAGCAGAATCATCGGTGGCTCCCTCCTCGGACCGCGTAGCCGCATCCTTCACGCCCCACCGTACCGCCTTGCGCCGCGGCCGTGCGGGGAGCGATGTCGTGTTCACTCAGGGCTGCAAACATCAAAACCCCCCGTTCTGTTCCGTATCCTGTGCCCGCTCATTCCCAGTGTGTTCGCCCGCAAGCTCCTTCAGGAGCAGTGCGAGTACGCTCCGTACACTCTCCATACGAATTTCCTCGCGGCCGCCGTTCAACCGCAGGGCCTCCACTTTTCCGCCACCGGCGGAACCGGAACCAGGGCCCACGGGCCGGTCCACCGCCACGAAAACGGTCCCCACAGGGTGTCCGTCCTGTGTCTCGGGCCCCGCGACACCGGTCGTGGCGATGCCCCAGTCGGCCCCCAACGCCTTCCGTACCCCTGCCGCCATCTGGGCCGCGACCTGCGGATTCACCGCTCCGTGCTGCTCCAGCAGGGTGGCGTCGACGCCGAGCAGCCGGTGCTTCAGCTCGGTGGCGTAGGCCGTCACCGAGCCCCGGAAGGCCTTGGATGCGCCTGGGACGGTTGTGATTTCCGCCGCAACCAGCCCACCGGTCAGCGACTCGGCGACAGCGAGCGTCTCGCCGTTCACTGTGAGTAGTCGCACCACGTCGGCGGCCGGGGAACTCACGCTTCCGTCTCCTCCAGGGCGGCCTTGCGCTCGGCGATTCCCTGCCTGCGCAGCACAATGGCTTGTCTCACATAGTCGAGCCCGGTCACCACGGTCAGGACGACCGCCGCAGCCATCACCCAGAACCTCAGGGTCGCCAGCCACCCCGTGAGCGCCAGGATGTACATCCCGACGGCCACGCCCTGCGTGAGGGTCTTGAGCTTGCCACCGCGGCTCGCGGGGATGACGCCGTACCTGATGACGATGAAACGCAGGAGCGTGATCCCGAGTTCCCGGCCGAGGATGACGATCGTCACCCACCACGGCAGATCGCCCAGTGCGGACAGACAGATCAGCGCCGCCCCCATGATCGCCTTGTCGGCGATGGGGTCGGCGATCTTCCCGAAGTCGGTGACGAGATCGTATGTGCGCGCCAGATGACCGTCGAACAGGTCCGTGATCATGGCGATGGCGAAGGCCGCCCAGGCGAACGAGCGCCACGCGGGGTCGTATCCGCCGTCGGCCAGCATCAGCGCCACGAACGCGGGCACGAGGACCAGCCGGAGCATGGTCAGCAGGTTGGCGATGTTCCAGACGCTGGCCTGGTTGACGGCGGCGGCCGTGATCTTCCCGCCGCGCGGGGACTTCGCACCGCCCTGTACGCCGTTCTCGGCGTCGGCGGCCTTCGGTCCGCCCGCCTTGGGCGCACCGGCCCGGGACGCACCCATCGCGCTCGTCTTGCCCGTCGCACCCGCCTGGGAGCCACCCGCGGCGGACGCCGGAACTCCGGTCATCTGTCCGCCTCCTCACTACATGCGAGCGTGCCCGGCAGGGGCTCGGCCACCAGGTCGACACCTTCCGTGCCGACCACCTTCGCCTCGACCATACGACCGACGCTCAGTCCCTCGCCGCTCGTGAGCAGCACCTGGCCGTCCGTCTCCGGCGCCTGATGCTCGCCGCGGCCGTACGCGCCGTCCGCCGCGTCCTCGGCGCCGACGCCCTCGACCAGCACGTGCACGGTCTCCCCGACACGCTCCTCGGCCCGCTGCGAGACGAGTTCCTCGGCCAGCCGGGAGACGCGTGCCAACCGCTCGGCGACGACGTCCTCATCGAGCTTGTTGTCGTACGTCGCGGCCTCGGTGCCGTCCTCGTCGGAGTAGCCGAAGACGCCGATCGCGTCCAGCCGCGCATGATTCAGGAAGCGCTCCAGCTCGGCCAGGTCGGCCTCGGTCTCGCCGGGGAAGCCGACGATGAAGTTGGAGCGGACGCCCGCCTGCGGGGCCTTGCCGCGGATGGTGTCGAGCAGCTCCAGGAAGCGGTCGGTGTCACCGAAGCGGCGCATCGCGCGCAGCACGTCGGGCGCGGAGTGCTGGAAGGAGAGGTCGAAGTAGGGGGCGATCTTCGGCGTCGAGGTCAGCACGTCGATCAGACCGGGCCGCATCTCGGCCGGCTGGAGGTAGCTGACGCGGACGCGCTCGATGCCGTCGACCTCGGCGAGCTCGGGCAGGAGGGACTCCAGCAGGCGGATGTCGCCCAGGTCCTTGCCGTAGGAGGTGTTGTTCTCGGAGACCAGCATGATCTCCTTCACGCCCTGTTCGGCCAGCCACCGCGTCTCGTTCAGCACATCGCTGGGCCGGCGCGAGATGAAGGAGCCGCGGAAGGACGGGATGGCGCAGAAAGAGCAGCGCCGGTCGCAGCCGGAGGCGAGCTTCACCGAGGCGACCGGGGCGCCGTCGAGGCGGCGGCGCAGGGGCGCACGCGGGCCGGAGGCCGGAGCGAGCCCGTCCGGAAGGTCGACGGGGGCGTGCCCGGGAAGCGCGACGTCGGCCGCGGACTCCTGCCGCTCGGCAGGGCTGATCGGCAGCAGCTTGCGCCGGTCGCGCGGGGTGTGCGCTGCGTGGATGCCGCCGTTCAGGATGGTCTGGAGGCGGTCGGAGATATCGGCGTAGTCGTCGAAACCCAGCACTCCGTCGGCCTCGGGAAGGGCCTCGGCGAGCTCCTTGCCGTACCGCTCGGCCATGCAGCCCACCGCCACGACGGCCTGGGTTCTCCCATGGTCCTTGAGGTCGTTCGCCTCCAGGAGCGCGTCGACGGAGTCCTTCTTGGCGGCGTCGACGAACCCACAGGTGTTGACGACGGCGACATCCGCGTCCGCGGCGTCCTCCACGAGGTCCCAGCCGTCCGCCTCCAAGCGGCCTGCGAGCTCCTCTGAGTCCACCTCATTACGGGCGCAGCCGAGAGTGACTAGTGCGACGGTACGGCGTTCAGGCATGGGCTCAAGACTACTTTGTCTCACTGACAGCCCACGTCGACGGGGTTGGCCGATCTTGGCCAACCCCGTCCATGCTCGACCCTTCAGCCGGACTTATCCGGCCTGCGGGTCGCCCTTGGTGTATGTGAGACGCTCCACGGCGCCCGGCTGCCAGTCGTCGTCGATCTTCTTGCCGTTGACATAGAGGTCGATCGCACCCGCGTCACCGAGGACGAGGTTGATCTTCTCGCTGTCCTGGAAGGTCTTGGAGTCACCCTGCTTGAGCAGGTCGTCGAAGAGCATCCGGCCGTTGTGGTCCTTGACCCCGACCCAGCTCCTGCCGTCGACGGCGCTGACCTGGACGGTCACCTTGTCCTGCGGGACGGCGGCGATGGCGCTGTCCGAGGGCTCCGGCTCGGGATCCTTGGGCTTGTCGGTCTTCGGGGTGGGCGTGGTCTTGTCGGCCGTCGGCGTCGAGCCGCCCTCGGCGACGGCGGACTTCCCGCCCCCGTCGTCGCCCTTGAACGCGGTGAACCCGACGAACCCGACCACCGCGACGATCGCGGCGACCATGGCCGCGGTCCAGTTCGGCCCGCGTCGCTCGGGACGGATGCGCTCCGCCTCGAACAGAGGGGCCGCCGGGGTCGGCGCCGGTCGACCGCCGTGCGAGGCGTCGTACTGCGCGAGCAGCGGGGCCGGATCGAGGTGGACAGCCTTTGCCAGGGTCCGGATGTGGCCACGGGCGTAGACGTCGCCGCCGCAGGGGGCGAAGTTGTCGGCCTCGATGGCATGCACGATGGCGATGCGGACCCGGGTGGCATTGGTGACGTCGTCGACGGTCAGCCCGGCATCGATCCGCGCCTGCTTCAGGGCACGGCCGATCGAGGGACGGGCTTCCTCGGACACGTCTTCGAACGGACGCTCGTCTTCAGGGGAGTTGCCGATGGACACGGGGGCGCCTTTCGAGCGTTTAAGCCACCTGTGCTGGAGGTTCAGTCTAGGGGGGTAACGAAAGGGTGGGGCAACCGGGCGGTGGGACTTTATACGCCATCAGAATGGCCGGACACGCTGATGGTGGGGTATGTGCTTGTCGCTTCGCTCAACTTGACGTACGTCGAAGGGAAACGGTTGCTCAATGATCGCCTACAGGTAAGTCACGATCAGACATCGGCTCGTCCCGCAACCGCCCGCGAAGCGACCACTGCGTCCGGTTTCCCCTTCCGGACTCGTGTTAAGCCTCCCCGCGGATCACGGCGAGCACTCCGTCCAGCTCATCAGGTTTCACAAGAACGTCACGAGCCTTGGACCCCTCGCTCGGCCCCACGACCCCGCGGGACTCCATGAGGTCCATCAGCCGCCCCGCCTTGGCGAACCCGACCCGCAGCTTGCGCTGGAGCATGGACGTCGATCCGAACTGGGTGGAGACCACGAGCTCGGCCGCCTGGCACAGCAGGTCGAGGTCGTCGCCGATCTCCTCGTCGATCTCCTTCTTCTGCTTGGTGCCCACGGTGACGTCGTCCCGGAAGACGGGCGCCATCTGGTCCTTGCAGTGCTGCACGACCGCCGCGACCTCGTCCTCGGTGACGAAGGCGCCCTGCATACGCGTCGGCTTGTTGGCACCCATCGGCAGGAACAGCCCGTCGCCCTTGCCGATCAGCTTCTCGGCACCGGGCTGGTCGAGGATGACGCGCGAGTCCGCGAGCGAGGACGTGGCGAAGGCGAGCCGCGAGGGCACGTTCGCCTTGATCAGACCGGTGACGACGTCCACGGAGGGCCGCTGCGTGGCGAGCACCAGGTGGATGCCGGCCGCACGCGCGAGCTGCGTGATGCGCACGATCGCGTCCTCGACGTCACGCGGCGCGACCATCATCAGGTCGGCGAGCTCGTCGACGATCACCAGCAGATACGGATACGGCTGAAGCTCGCGCTCACTGCCCTCCGGCGCCTTCACCTTGCCGTTGCGCACGGCTTCGTTGAAGTCGTCGATGTGCCGGTAGCCGTACGCCGCCAGGTCGTCGTAGCGGAGGTCCATCTCCCGTACGACCCACTGGAGCGCCTCGGCGGCCCGCTTCGGGTTGGTGATGATCGGCGTGATCAGGTGCGGGATGCCCTCGTAGGCGGTCAGCTCGACGCGCTTGGGGTCGACGAGGACCATGCGGACGTCCTCGGGGGTCGCGCGCATCATCACCGAAGTGATCAAGCAGTTAATGCACGACGACTTACCGGAACCGGTCGCACCGGCAACCAGCACATGCGGCATCTTCGCGATGTTGGCCATCACATAGCCGCCCTCGACGTCCTTGCCGAGCGCGACCAGCATCGGATGGTCGTCCTCGGCCGCGGCCGCCAGGCGCAGCACGTCACCGAGGTTGACCATCTCGCGGTCGGTGTTCGGGATCTCGATGCCGACCGCCGACTTGCCGGGGATCGGGCTGATGATCCGCACGTCCGGGCTGGCGACGGCGTACGCGATGTTCTTCGTCAGCGCGGTGATCCGCTCGACCTTCACGGCGGGCCCGAGCTCCACCTCGTAGCGCGTGACCGTCGGCCCGCGCGTGAAGCCGGTGACGCGGGCGTCGACCTTGAACTCGGTGAAGACGGTGGTGAGCGACTCCACGACGGCGTCGTTGGCGGCGCTGCGCGACTTGCCGGGACCGCCGCGCTCCAGGAGGTCGAGCGACGGCAGCGAGTAGGTGATGTCGCCGGACAGCTGGAGCTGTTCGGCGCGCGGGGGCAGGTCGCGCATCTCGTCGGGCGCGGCCTTGGTGAGGTCCGGCACCCCCGACTTGGCCGGGTCCGCCGGCTCGGACTTGGGCAGCTTCTCCTGCTTGGGGCGCGCCGCCGGGACCGGCGTCGGCACCGGAGTGGTCTCCGCGCGGTCTCCGACGCTGACGCCCTGAGTGAGGTCGGCGACGATCGGCGACGGCGGCATCCCGTGCATCACGGCGCCGTCGAGCGCGGCAGCGGCGGCCGCCGCGACGTCCACAGCGTCCATCGGACGGTCCATCTCGGGCTGCGGCACCGCGGAGCGCCTGGGGCGGCCACGACGCCGCGAGAGGGCCTCCTGCTCGGCGCCGTCGGGGTCGTACGCCTCACGCGCCGGACCACGCTTCCGGCCACGCGCCGCGGGCAGCGCCTCGCGCCACTGGTCGTCGTAGCGCTCGTCGTCGTCGCTGTACTCGTCGTCCTCTTCGGGGTCGGGCAGGATGCCGAGCTTGATGCCCAGCTGCCGCAGCCGCTGCGGGATGGCGTTGACCGGGGTGGCCGTGACGACCAGCAGGCCGAAGACCGTCAGCAGCACGAGCAGCGGAACGGCGAGGACCACGCCCATGGTGTACGTCAGCGGAGTCGCCGCGCCCCAGCCGATGAGCCCGCCCGCGTCCCTTATCGCCTGCATGCCGTCGCTGCGGGCGGGCGCGCCCACGGCGATGTGTACCTGGCCGAGCACACCGATGACGAGCGCGGACAGGCCGATGACGATACGGCCGTTGGCCTCGGGCTTCTCGGGGTGGCGGATGAACCGTACGGCGATGACCGCGAGCAGTATCGGCACGAGCAGGTCGAGCCGGCCGAAGGCGCCGGTGACGATGATCTCGACGAGGTCGCCGACCGGGCCGCGCAGATTGGACCAGGTGCCGGCGGCGACGATCAGGGCGAGGCCGAGGAGCAACAGGGCGACGCCGTCCTTGCGGTGGGCGGGGTCGAGGTTCTTCGCGCCCTGCCCTATCCCGCGGAACACCGCGCCGACCGCGTGCGCGAGCCCGAGCCAGACGGCGCGCACGAGCCGGTAGATGCCCCCGGTGGGGTTGGGCGCGGGCTTCGGCGGCGCGGCTTTCTTCGCCGCGGCCTTCTTGGCCGGCGCCTTCTTCGCGGGGGCTTTCTTGGCGGCGGCCTTCTTCGCCGGAGCCTTCGCCGAAGCGGCCGCCTTCTTCGCGGGCGGCTTCTTGGCTGCGGAGGAACGTGAGGCCATGGGTGTGAGGTTACCGGTGGAGATGACAGTGGACACGCGTGCTCACTGCTTCACCCGTTCGTGTCGCCCCTGTGGAGGCGGCGAACTGACGCCGGTTCATGGACCCGTCACGCGCAGGACGATCCGGCGCCGCCGCCCGTCAACCGGAGCCTTCGCGAGGTCAGTTCTGCGACGGCACCGATGAAGTGCTCCCGGTGCCCGGTTCCAGGGCGTCCAGGGCGCGCCGCAACCCCGTCAGTTTGCGTTCGAGATGGGCCGCGGTGGCCACCGCGGCCGCGTCGGCGGACTCGTCGTCCTGCACCATGGCCCGCCCTCCTCGCCCCGGCAGTGCACCGGGCTCCGCCCCAGGGGACGACTCCCTTACGCCGCCCGCCCTCGTGCCGGTCATGGTAGCCGCACCCCGCCTGTCGCCACACCCTGTCACCGCGATGTCACTGTGCACGTAGCAGAAACGCGGCAGGAGACCAGAAGGTTCCCCGAATCCCGCAGTTCTACACGGCCTCGAGCACACTGAGTCAGCGACTCCGTGTGCATGCTGTCGGCTGCCGTCACTGCTCCCTCATCCACTGGTCCATCACCGCCAGGAGATGATCGGGATCGACCGGCTTCGTCACGTAATCGGAAGCACCCGACTCGATCGCCTTCTCCCGGTCGCCCTTCATCGCCTTGGCGGTCAGCGCGATGATCGGGAGCCCGGCGAACTGCGGCATCCTGCGGATCGCCGTCGTCGTCGCGTAACCGTCCATCTCCGGCATCATGATGTCCATCAGGACGACCGCCACGTCGTCGTGCTGCTCCAGGACCTCGATGCCCTCACGGCCGTTCTCGGCGTACAGCACCGACAGACCGTGCTGCTCCAGGACACTGGTCAGCGCGAAGACGTTACGGATGTCGTCGTCGACGATCAGCACCTTCTCGCCGCCGAACCGGATGCCCCGGCGTGACTGCGGTGCCGCTGCCGGCTCGGCCGCCGGCGACCACTGCTCAGGCTGCGCCGGACGCTGCTCCAGCTCGCCAGCGGCCCGGCGGCGGCGCCTGAAGAGCGCGGCGGCGCCGTTCTGGGTCTCCCGGTACGAGCGCACCTCGGCCGGCGTCTCGATCGCGCCCTCGGCCATCTCCGTCAGCTCCGCCAGATCGGCCGCGGAGGCCACCAGGTCGCCCGCGTCGAGGGCCGGCAACTGCTGCTGGTAGCCGTGCGGAGGCAGTTCGCTGGGATGCAGCGGCAAATACAGCGTGAACGTCGAGCCGCGTCCCGGTTCGCTCTGCGCGTGGATCTCACCGCCGAGCAGCTGCGCGATCTCCCGCGAGATGGACAGCCCGAGACCCGTACCGCCGTACTTGCGGCTGGTCGTGCCGTCCGCCTGCTTGAACGCCTCGAAGATCACGCGCATCTTGCTGGCCGCGATCCCGATGCCGGTGTCCGTCACGGAGAAGGCGATCAGCGGCGCGTCCGCCTCCGTCAGCGACCCGGCCTCCAGCAGCTGCTCGCGGATCCGCACCGGTACGTCCATCCCGGCGGGCCGGATGACCAGCTCGACCGAGCCGGAGTCGGTGAACTTCACCGCGTTGGACAGCAGGTTCCGCAGCACCTGCAGCAGCCGCTGCTCGTCGGTGTGCAGCGTGGCCGGCAGCTCCGGCGAGACCCGTACGGACAGATCCAGGCCCTTCTCCGCGGTCAGCGGGCGGAAGGTGGCCTCCACGTAGTCGACGAGCTGGACGAGCGCGATGCGCGTCGGGGAGACGTCCATCTTGCCCGCCTCGACCTTCGACAGGTCCAGGATGTCGTTGATCAACTGGAGCAGGTCGGAGCCGGCGCCGTGGATGGTCTCGGCGAACTCGACCTGCTTGGGCGAGAGGTTGCCCTCGGCGTTGTCGGCGAGCAGCTTGGCCAGGATCAGCAGCGAGTTGAGCGGCGTACGCAGCTCGTGCGACATGTTGGCGAGGAACTCGCTCTTGTAGCGCATGGAGACGGCCAGTTGCTCGGCGCGCTCCTCCAGGACCTGCCGCGCCTCCTCGATCTCGGTGTTCTTCACCTCGATGTCGCGGTTCTGCTGGGCCAGCAGCTCGGCCTTCTCCTCCAGCTCGGCGTTGGACGCCTGGAGGGCCTTCTGCCGGTTCTCCAACTCGGCCGAGCGCTCACGCAGTTGCTCGGTCAGCTCCTGCGACTGCTTCAGCAGCACCTCGGTCTTGGTGTTGACGGAGATGGTGTTGACGCTGGTCGCGATCATCTCGGCGATCTGGTTGAGGAAGTCCTTCTGGATCTGCGTGAAGTTGGTGAAGGAGGCCAGCTCGATGACGCCGAGCACCTTCCCCTCGAAGAGCACCGGAAGGACGATCACTTGCGCGGGAGGCGCCTCTCCGAGCCCCGAGGAGATCTTCAGATAGCCGCTGGGCGCGTTCTCCACCAGGATCGTGCGCTTCTCCTCGGCGGCCGTCCCGATGAGCGCCTCACCGGGCCGGAAGGACGTCGGCATGGAACCCATCGAGTAGCCGTACGACCCGAGCATCCGCAGCTCGTAGGCGTCGTCGTTCTCGGCGGCCAGGTCCTTGCCGTCGAGGAGCGGCATGGCGACGAAGAACGCGCCGTGCTGCGCGGTCACCACCGGCGTCAGCTCGCTCATGATCAGCGAGGCCACGTCCGCCAGGTCGCGGCGGCCCTGCATCAGCGCCGAGATCCGCGCGAGGTTGCCCTTGAGCCAGTCCTGCTCCTTGTTGGCGATCGTGGTGTCGCGCAGGTTGGCGATCATCTTGTTGATGTAGTCCTGGAGTTCCTGGATCTCGCCGGACGCGTCGACGTCGATCTTCAGGTTCAGGTCGCCACGGGTCACCGCGGTGGCCACGCGCGCGATGGCACGCACCTGCCGGGTAAGGTTTCCTGCCATTTCGTTCACGGACTCGGTGAGGTCGCGCCAGGTCCCGTCGACGTCACGCACGCGTGCCTGGCCGCCGAGCTGTCCTTCCGTGCCCACCTCGCGGGCGACTCGGGTGACCTCCTCGGCGAAGGACGACAGCTGGTCGACCATGGTGTTGATCGTCGTCTTGAGCTCGAGGATCTCGCCCCGGGCATCGATGTCGATCTTCTTGGACAGGTCACCCTTGGCGATCGCGGTCGTGACCAGGGCGATGTTGCGCACCTGACCGGTCAGGTTGGACGCCATCTGGTTCACGGACTCGGTGAGGTCCTTCCACGTACCGGCCACACCCGGCACCCGCGCCTGACCACCGAGGATCCCATCCGTGCCCACCTCGCGGGCCACCTTGGTGACCTGGTCTGCGAACGAACTCAGCGTCTTCACCATGGTGTTGAAGGTGTCGGCGAGCTGCGCCACCTCACCGCGCGCCTCGATCGTCACCGTCCGCGTCAGGTCGCCGTTGGCGACGGCCGCCGCGACCTGGGAGATGTTGCGCACCTGCATGGTCAGGTTCTTGGCCATCAGGTTGACGTTGTCGCTGAGGTCCTTCCAGATGCCGACGACGCCGGGTACGTGCGCCTGGCCGCCCAGAATGCCTTCGGTGCCCACCTCACGGGCCACCCGGGTCACCTGCTCGGCGAAGCTGGACAGCTGGTCGACCATCGTGTTGACGGTCGTGACGAGTTCGAGGATCTCGCCCTTGGCGTCGACGGTGATCTTCTTGGACAGATCGCCCTTGGCGACCGCGGTGGTGACCTCGGCGATGTTGCGCACCTGGATGGTCAGGTTGTTCGCCATGAAGTTCACGGACTGGGTGAGGTCCTTCCAGGTGCCGGAGACGCCCTGCACCTCGGCCTGACCGCCGAGCTGGCCCTCCGTACCCACCTCACGGGCGACCCTGGTGACCTCCTCCGCGAACGACGACAGCTGGTCCACCATCGTGTTCAGCGTGTTCTTCAGCTCCAGGATCTCACCGCGCGCGTCGACGGTGATCTTCTGCGACAGGTCACCGCGGGCCACCGCCGTGGCGACCTGCGCGATGTTCCGAACCTGGGCAGTGAGGTTTCCTGCCATTCCGTTCACGGAGTCGGTCAGGTCGCGCCACACACCGGCCACACCGGGCACCTGCGCCTGACCGCCCAGCCGGCCCTCGGTACCCACCTCGCGGGCCACCCGGGTCACCTGGTCGGCGAAGCCGGAGAGCTGGTCGACCATCGTGTTGATGGTGTTCTTCAGCTCCAGGATCTCGCCGCGCGCGTCGACGTCGATCTTCTGCGACAGGTCACCTCGGGCCACCGCGGTCGTGACCTGCGCGATGTTCCGAACCTGGGCAGTGAGGTTTCCTGCCATTCCGTTGACGGAGTCGGTGAGCTCCTTCCACGTACCGGCCACACCCGGTACGACGGCCTGCCCGCCGAGGCGCCCCTCGGTACCCACGTCCCGCGCCATCCGCGTCACCTGGTCGGCGAACGACGACAGCTGGTCCACCATCGTGTTCACGGTGTTCTTCAGCTGGAGCATCTCGCCGGAGACGTCCACGGTGACCTTCTGCGACAGGTCACCGTTGGCCACCGCCGTGGTGACCTGGGCGATGTTCCTCACCTGTCCGGTGAGGTTCCGGAACGCCGTGTTGACGGAGTCCGTGAGGTCCTTCCATGTACCGGCCGCCCCGGGCACCTGCGCCTGGCCGCCGAGCTCACCCTCGACACCGACCTCACGCGCGACCCGCGTGACCTCGGCACCGAACGACGACAGCTGGTCGACCATGCCGTTGACGGTGTTCTTCAGCTCCAGCATCTCGCCGGCCACGTCGACCGTGACCTTCTGCGACAGGTCACCGTTGGCCACCGCTGTCGTCACGGCGGCGATGTCCCGCACCTGAATGGTCAGATTCCGGAACACGGTGTTGACGGAGTCCGTCAGGTCCTTCCACGTCCCCGCCGCGCCCGGCACATTCGCCTGACCGCCCAGCCGCCCCTCGGCACCGACCTCGTTGGCCACGCGCGTGACCTCGTCCGCGAAGATCCGCAGCGTCTCGGTCATCTGGTTGATCGTGTCCGCGAGCTGCGCGACCTCGCCCCGCGCCGACACGGTCACCTTCTGCGACAGATCACCGTTGGCGACGGCTGTCGTCACCTGGGCGATACCGCGCACCTGCGCCGTCAGGTTGCCGGCCATAAGGTTCACCGAATCGGTGAGGTCCTTCCACACACCGGCCACACCCGGCACCTTCGCCTGCCCGCCGAGCTCGCCCTCGGTGCCCACCTCGCGCGCGACTCGCGTCACCTCGGAGGAGAAGGACGACAGCTGGTCCACCATCGTGTTGACGGTGTTCTTGAGCTCCAGCATCTCGCCGGCCACGTGGACCGTGACCTTCCGCGACAGATCGCCCTTGGCGACCGCCGTGGTCACCAGCGCGATGTCCCGCACCTGGGCCGTCAGCCGGTACGCCATCGTGTTGACGGAGTCCGTGAGGTCCTTCCACGAACCCGACATGCCACGCACGCGTGCCTGCCCGCCGAGCTTGCCCTCGGTGCCGACCTCGCTGGCCACACGCGTGACCTCGTCGGTGAACGTGGACAGCTGATCGACAAGGTTGTTTACAGTCCGCCCGACCTTGAGGAACTCGCCCCGCAGCGGATGCCCGGTCCCGTCCTGCGCCTGTGTGCGCAGCTCCATACGCGGCGACAGATCACCCTCGGCCACCGCGGTCAGCACCCGGCCGACCTCGGAGACGGGCCGTACGAGGTCGTCGACCAGCGCGTTGGAGTTGTCCACGGCGGCGGCCCAGGAGCCCTCACAGGCGCCCGTCTCCAGGCGTTCCGTGAGCTTTCCCTCACGCCCGACCATGCGCCGCACGCGCGCCAGCTCACCCGTGAGGTGGAGATTTCGGTCGGCCACCTCGTTGAAGACGGCGGCGATCTCCGACATCACGCCGTCCCCGGACACGGTGAGCCGCTTCCGGAAGTTGCCGTCGCGCATCGCCACCAGGGCAGTCAGCAGCCTGTTCAGGGCAGCTGTGTCCACCGAGGTGGTCCCACCGCGCGTCTTGCGCTCGTTCCTCAGGGACTGTCCGCCTTTCGCGCGCGTCTTAGTGCCCCGCGTCGCTGCGCCAGACTCCACTGTGTCCCTCCCGCAGGGGTCGACCGTTACTGCTGTGCTCGGGTTCTCTAGTGCTCCGCGTACCCATTACCGCCGGGTATTCCTGCCGGATATACCAGGCCGCACCCACGTGCTGCTGCCCGCGGTACGCGAATGACACTCAGCCTGCCCGGACCTTCACAAGAAGCTTGCCCAGTGTTTCACCCTGCCTGAACCCGGCCATAACAGTTCGGCAGCTTCGCACATCGTCCGCACACCCTCCGGGCGGAAACACTGCAGACCGGCATCCGCATGGACGGCGAAGGTAAGTAACCTTGCATGCGGCTGTCCAGCCGCGCCGGTCCCGTCCGGCCTGGGCGGTGACAGGAGGAGCACGAGCGGGCATCGGAGGGGCAGCCGGACATGACCACCGGACTGATCCCGGGGGGACAATCCCCGGACCGGCCGACGGGCGCGCACATGCCGCACCAGCGGCGTGAGCCGGTCGGCAAGGGAGCCCTGCACGTCGACAACCGGACGAGGAGTTCAGTGATCACCGCGCGCGCGGCAGCCAGCTTCGATCCCGTCGGACGGTCGGTCGCGAGCGCCCGCTCCTTCGTCCGAGACACTCTTCAGGGCTGGGGTTTCGCCGACATCGTCGACGACGCCGTAGTCCTCACCAGTGAACTGGTGACCAATGCCGTCGTGCACGCCGGAACCTCTGCGGACGTTCTGTGTCTGCGCAGTGACGAAGGTGTGCGGATCGAGGTGGCCGACCGGTATCCGGAGCGCGAGATCCCCCTCCAGGGCTCACCCGTCAACATGGGCAGCCCCGACCGCGAGGGCGGCCGCGGACTCCAGCTCTGCGCGGCCCTGGCCGGCCGCTGGGGCGTCGAGTACACCCCCACGCACAAGCAGGTCTGGTTCCAACTCGACCTCCCCGAGCGCCCGGTGGGCACCCGCGCGGCAGGCCCCTCGCTGCCCTCGGACCTCCTCCCGCTCGCCGACGGCCGCGTCCGCGTCGCGGTGGTCCAGATCGACCGTACGGGCGCCATCTCGTCGTGGAACGAGGACGCCGAGGAACTCTTCGGCTACGCGGCCGAGCAGGTCACCGGCAAGCCCCTGACCGACCTCGCGGCCTGGCCGCACACCCCGGGCACCAGCACCGGCATCGCGGAGGCCCTCCGACTCTCGCGCTGGGAGGGCAGCTACGGCATAAGGGGCGCCAACGGCCGCGTCACCCCGGTGTACGCCTCACACCTCCGCGTCCGCGACACGGACGGCGAGCCCTCCACGGTCTGCCTCCTGGTCCGCGACCACGAACGCGCCGTCCTGCAGACCCCGTTGCGCGTCCCCGCGTCCGACACCTCCTCCGAGGCCCAGAGCACCGACCCCTTCGAGGTGTTCATCGGCTCCCCCGCCCCGGACGACCTCGACGGCCTCCTCCAGCGCACCGTGGAACGCGCCCGCGACATGCTCGACGGCGACTCCGCCTTCCTGCTCCTCGCGACCGATGACGAGACCGAGCTGGAGGTCCGCGCCTCCACCGGCCTGCCCTCCGCCCGCCAGCGCTTCGCGCGCGTGCCCGTCGAAGCGGGCCCCGGCCGCTACGGCTCGGCCCGCATGCCGGCGGTCCACGAGGACCTCACCATGGTCCCGGGCGCCGTACCCCTGCTGCGGGGCACCGGCATGCGCTCGGTCGTCACGGTCCCCCTGAAGGTCGAGGGCCGCCTCACCGGCTCCCTCGGCGTCGCCGCCGAGGCCCCGAACCGATACTCCAACGAAGAGGCGCTGCGCCTCCAGTTCGCCGCCGACCGCATCGCGCTGGCGGTGGAATCGGCCCGTCTCGGCGAACTCGAACGCCTGCGCCGAGGCTCCCTCAGCTTCCTCGTCGAAGCGTCCGATCTCCTCGCCGGCACCCTGGACCGCGACCAGACCCTGGCCCTGATGGCCCAGATGACCGTCCCGACCCTGGCCACTTGGTGCGCGGTCTACACGATCGCCGACCAGGCCTCGGAGCCGTATCTGTCGTACGTCCTGCACGAGGACGAGGAATTGATCGACGGCATTAAGTCGTTGCTGTCGAAGATCCCCCCGCCGGACCCGGTACCCACCCCCGGCGCCCGCGTCTGGTCGGCCCCCGCCGAATCGGCCCACCAGGCGGCCCTGCGCACATCCATGCGCAGCCTCGGCCTGGGCGAACCGATCGGCCGCATCAGCGCGGGCATCGGCCCCACCCTGGCCACGGCGTCCGCGGTGGGCGGCGAGACCGTCGTCCTGCCCCTGGTGGCCCGCAACCGCGTGATCGGCATGCTCACCCTGGGCAAGCCGACGGACGAACACTTCCGCCAGGAAATCCTGGAACTGGCCGAGGACCTCTCGCGAAGGGCCGCCCTGGCCCTCGACAACGCCCGCCTCTACTCAGAGCGCACCGCCATCAGCCAGTCCCTCCAGCGCAGCCTCCTGCCGCCCGAGCTCCCCGAGATCGGCGGCGTCGAGGTCGAGGTCATCTACCGCGCGGCCGGCGAGGGCAACGAGGTCGGCGGCGACTTCTACGACCTCTTCCCGATCAGCGACGGCGCCTACGGCTTCGCCATCGGCGATGTCTGCGGTACGGGCCCCAACGCGGCGGCCGTCACAGGCCTCGCCCGGCACGCCCTCCGGCTCCTCGCCCGCGAGGGCCTCAGCGGCCCGGCGGTCCTGGAGCGCCTCAACTCCGCGATCCTCGACGAGGGCGCCCGCAGCCGCTTCCTGACGCTCCTGTACGGCGAGTTGAGGCCGCAGGAAGACGGCAGCGCCGAGCTGAAGGTGGTCTGCGCCGGCCACCCGCTCCCCCTGCGCCTCCGCCAGGACGGCACAGTCGAGCCGGCCGCCGAACCCCAGCCACTGCTCGGTGTCATGGACGACCTGGAGCTCTACGAGCAGACGGTCACCCTCGACCCGGGCGACGTCCTGCTCTGCGTCACTGACGGTGTCACCGAACGCCGCGAAGGCAGCCGCATGCTGGGCGACGACGGCCTCACCGACGTCCTCACCACCTGCACCGGCCTGACGGCGGGCGCGGTTGCGGCCCGCATCATGCGCGCGGTCGAACGCTTCGCCTCCGACGCCCCGTCCGACGACATGGCGATCCTGGCGATGCGCGTGCCGGGCATCCACAAGGACTGAGGGGACAGAGAGCAGGGCATGAGAAAGGCCCCGCCCAATCGGGCGGGGCCTTTCTTCGTGGAGCCCCCAAACGGAATCGAACCGTTGACCTTCTCCTTACCATGGAGACGCTCTACCGACTGAGCTATAGGGGCCTGCCGCCTTTGCGAAGTTTCCCTCGCGGCAACGAAATAGATCGTACCCTGAACACACCCGTGCTCCCAAACTCGCTCAGAAGGCGGGCTGAAGCAGTCCTCCGAGCGCGTTGCAGGCAGACACGATCCGCTGCATGTCCCGCTTCGTCAGCGAGGCATCAACCGGCAGAGCCAACGTTTCGTCAGCGGCCCGCTCGGTCTCCGGCAGCGACACACAACGCCGGTACTCAGGCAGTCGATGCACAGGCGTCTTCACCGGCACCCGGCAATCAACTCCCTTGGCCCGCACGGCCCGAGCAAAGGCATCCCGATCCGGCCGCCCATTCCCCGGCACCCGCACAACGTACTGCTGATAGGTGTGCCCATCGCCGCCATCGGGCGTGTACACACCCTTCAGCTTCGCATCCAGATACGAGGCCCGCTCCCTGCGCTGGGCGATCTCGTCATACGGAGCCTCGGACTCCCCCTGCTCCAGCACCAGCAGCCCATACCGCTGCCCGACCTCGTGCAACCGCGCGATATCGGCCGACCGGCCAAATCGGTGTACGGCCACAACGGCCGCCGTGCGCTGGGTGACAACAGCCTCGACCGCAGCGGCGTCCAGGCAGTACGTCACCGGATCTATGTCGGCGAACACCGGCAGCGCGCCGGCCAGGACCACGGCCTCGGCGACTTCAACGTTCCCGAAGGCCGGTACGACAACCTCATCACCGACTCCGACGCCGGCAGCCCTGAGCATTGCAGCAGTACCCATGTGGGTGATGTTGGTTGCGGAACGTGAACGTCAGGTGACACACAACAAAAAAGGGTGGGACCCAGAACCGAAGTTCCGGGTCCCACCCGTTAAAAGGAGTTCGGCGGCGTCCTACTCTCCCACAGGGTCCCCCCTGCAGTACCATCGGCGC
>NZ_BNBM01000023.1 GCF_014655715.1 Streptomyces lanatus
CCCCACCCATGCCCAACCAACGCACCAACCGCCCCACCGGTTACGGGACAACCTCTAGCCGGCACCGGTAGCGGGACGGCTCGGGGCTCACCATCGGCCGGGCATGGTACGGCGGCGGAAGAGCAAGGTATTCGCCAAATGGACCTCGCGTCTGGCGAAGATCAATCATCAACTCAGCTTGTTTGATTGGAAGTTGTAGGCTTCACCGGCCGAATGGCTGGAGAGCAGCAGGAGGGTTGCCGTGTTTCATCTGGGACGACGTACATTGACTGCATTTACCGCATTAGGGTTAGGCGCAGCACTGACCCTGGCGGCTGACCCCGTTGCACAGGCCGCCCCGCTGCAGCCTGGGACCGGGAAGTTTCTAGGGACGCTTTCACCAGCGCAGGTCAAGGCCGAGTTAGCCGTTCAGGCGGTGCCGCAGCTCTCGACTGCCATCGAGGAGACGGCCCCCGTCTGCTCCGACGTTCCCGCAGGCGCTGCCTCCCCCACGGCAGGGCCGGGAGTGCTGTGTACACGCATCGCGCCTCTTCCGTCACCAAGATCGTCAATCCTCGCGGATCCAGCCCACGACGATGACGACGACCAGGGGTCGGGCGAGAACGGGGTGTCCAGTTGCTCCGTTGTCGCCAATAGCTGGACCGAGCAGAGACTCTCGTACTGCTACAACTTGAACCTCACTTCCACGTTCATCAACACAAAGACAGGCGCAGTAAGCACGGCGATCTTCATGGTCGTCGGCCAGGCGACTTTGAAGCCGAGATCCGGATCCTGGAAGGAGGACGGTCTCATTACCATGGTTTCCGGCGGCGGCGACTTGGCCAGCGCCATCGTCAAGTTCGTGGCGGACTGTTCCTCACCATGCTCCGCCCGGCAGGAAAACCCCCTTCTGGCGAGCACCGGCGTACTCATGGCGCCTGGAGCCAGTGCAGCGTCAAGCATCACTTACACCGACTCTCCGGCATCTGGTGATGAAGACTTCCAGGTGCCCAACTACAGTTTCTTCTCTCCTCCGTCTCGGGTCTCTTCGACCAATAACCCCGTCGTGTGGTCGTCCCTGAGCCGGATTCGATGCGATAAGACCATGGAGAGGAACACTGTGACCGGGTGCGTTGTGAGCGACGTACGTCCGGTTCTCGATCTTCCGATCGACGATAAGTACGGTGCCGCGGCGGCAAGTTATGCCTGGGCGCAGTTGTACCTCAGCAACCACCCTGGAGCCGCCGACAGTCCGCTGACACGCCTGGATGACAAGGCGACGAGGATCGCGAACCGGACCAACACGTGCGAGGAGGGCTCGACTGTTCCGTTCGTCAGGGACGACGATCTGGTTCCGACGGACTCCTGCGACGAGTACCCCTTCGCCGGCACGTACGAGGGCGGAACAAACGGCGCCTTGTGCGCTGAGATCGTTCCACTGCTCGAAAACGGCTCGTGGAACTTCTACGAGTTCGATCACTCCCGTCCTGTGACCAAGAACGAACCCTGCATACGCGCACACGTACCGCTCCAGCAGAACACCGACGCGGGATCGAAGTACAGCGGCTTCATATCCAGCCAGCATGTCATCGACGGTGAGAAGTTCACGGTCAACCTCCACTTCTGACAGATCCGGTACGGCAATCCCAACCGACTCCCGCGAAGGGGAAGGCTCACATGAATGCATCACTGCCAGAACCTGACATCACGCCAGAGCGCGCGGTTCTGTGGATGGGGTTGCCGTCGTTCTGCCTGTCCTACGTCCGCGATGTCTCGCCGGCAGAGCTGCTGCTGCGGCTCGGCGCGCCGGCAACGGCGTTTGAATCGTTGACTCTGGACGCATCCGACTCGCTGGTTGACTACGAGAACCCAGGGAGCCTGATGCGATTCGGTGTGCTGGGGCGCTGGTCCTTCTGTTTCGAAACGTGGGGAATCGTGGCTGGGAGCAACTGGGGCCTGACTCGGATGTCATCGGGCACAGAAGCTCTCAGCTATCTCAGCGGCGGCGACGGCATGGACATCGTGCAGAGCTGGCAGGATGCGCAACCTGTCGAGCTCTTCGAACCGGGCTCGTTCGGGTCGCTGCGCGCTCACCATGACCACCCGCTCTGGGATGCGGCCCACAGCCATCGGAACACGCTGCCAGATCCGGCTCAGTCCGGGGCTGCGCGGGAATCGTCCCTCAAGGCCATCCATGACCGGGTGCAAGCCCACATCACCCCGGAGTTGATCACGCAGGCACTGCCATCGGTCTGGCTGCCCGAGACATCCGCGATGCGCCGCAATGGGGCGAACCCGCTGCCTCTCGTGGCTCCGCAACCGTCCCCTCGTACCCTCGGAGCCTTCCTCGGATCGCTCCAGCCCCCCAGCGACTCCGGACCAAACTCCGCCCCATAGCGGCCGCCGCCGACCGGCGCATCCCGGTCCGCCGCGTCGCAACGCCTCGGCGCGGCACGCCCCCGGCATACTCCACCCCCGCTGTCGGCGGCGAGCAGCCTACGAGGCTGACAGCACGATGGAGTTGGTCAGCACCACCACCAAGGACAGTGCTGAGGCGCCAGACCTCGTCGACCCCGTGCCTGGGCACGGATCCTTGTCCTCGCCGCGGCGTGGGCTCCCCACGTCTGGGCTGGCGGATGCCGGCAGCCCGCGTGAGACATACTCAGCAGATGCCGCCAACAATGCGTCCGCCCGCACCACGGCCGTGCGACAGCTGTCCTTACCGCCGGGACGCGCCGTCTGGGATTTGGGCGCGTGAGGAGTACGACAAGCTCCGCAGATACGACGCACCCACCCCTGAACAGCCCCCGGGTCTGTTCCAGTGCCACCAGACCGACGCGGACAGCACCACGCGCCGGATCTGCGCAGGATGGGCCGGCTGCCACGGCGATCACCTCCTGGGCCTGCGGGTGGCGCTGATCAATGGCCGGATCGACGAGGCGACCTTCGCGGCCGCAGCCGAGTACCAGTCGCCGGTCGCCCTGTTCAGCTCGGGGAGCGAGGCCGCCGATCACGGCCAGGCAGACATCAGCTGGCCTGGCGGCGAGGCAGGCCGTCTGATCGGCAAAATCACCCGCGCCCGCAGGGATCTGCGCACCGGCCCCCTGCCGGAGGGCCGGCCCGAGCAGGAGGAGTCGGCGTAAACGTACAGCCGCCCGCCGAGGGGCGCGGCGAGACGGAGCGTGAACGGCACCGCTGGATCGAGCTGTACCGGCAGCCGAAGGTGAGAAACGCTGTGTCGGCATAGATGAAGAGCGCCTGGAGGGCAATCGCGGGCCGCCGCGTCCGCCGTCGATGGAGCTTGTTGACCAGGCAGCGCCAGCGCCGTCAATAGGATCGATGACATGTTCAAGGGGCACTACCGCGTGCGTGGCAGCATCTGCATGCGTTCGGTCACGAAGGGGGCGGGTGGGGCGGTAGAAAAGATGCTCTGATCCACCGGACGAGCGGGGGCGGTATGGCGGGGGCACCGTCGGGGTTAGCTGTTAAGGCAGGCGTGCTGGCACTGAGCCTGGTGCCGCCGGCCCTGGTGGGCGCAAAGTTCTGGCCGGCCGTCGCTGCTCATCCGCTGATCGCGCTGATGCTGGCTGTCGTATACGAGCTGTCTCTGCTGGCGGCGACCTTCGCCGGCAAGGTGTTCGGAGATCTGCAGTCGAGATGGGCGAAGCGGGCTGCGGATGTGGTCGACCGGTGGCTCGTGCGGCGGATGTCGCGGTTCGAGAGGGACTACCGGGCCCATGTGGCAAGTCGTCACCGGTTCGTCGATCTCAAGGGGCTGGCGACACGTGGGGACTATGCGCCTGGGCTGAACGAGGTCTTTGTCGATGTCAGCCTGGGCGCGCGGCCGGCGCATGAGGTGCGGCATGAGTCTTTGGCCGGCACGGTTCGGGCCGCTGAGTCGACGGGCAGGAGACAGTCGGTCTGGGATTTCCTCGGGGGTCCGCAGGGGACGTGTGTGGCCGTCATCGGGGCTCCCGGCACGGGGAAGACCACTTTGCTGAAGCATGTGGCGCTCAGTCTCAGTCTCGGGCGGCGCTCTGGGCGATCGTTGCCGGTGATGCTCCTTCTTCGTGATCATGCGGCGGCGATCGCGGCGGATCCTTCTCTGACGCTGGAGCGGGTCATCAGTTCGTCGCTGCGCAGACTGCAGGTTGAAGAACCGGACGGCTGGTTTGCCCAGCGGCTGCAGGACGGGCACTGTGTGGTGTTGCTGGATGGCTTGGATGAGGTCGCCAGTGAGAGCGACCGCCGGGCGGTGTCCCGGTGGGTGGAAGAGCAGGTCGAGCAGTACGAGGGCAATGATTTCGTTCTTACGTCGCGGCCTCATGGGTACTTGCGTGCACCCTTGAACAGGGCTCAGGTCCTGCATGTCCGCCGGTTCACCGGGGAGCAGATCTCGCAGTTCGTTCTCGGCTGGTACGAGGCGGTCGAGAGGCTGAGCACGGGCGTGGACGATGCTGGCGTTGCTCAACAGGCGGCCGATGAGGCGCAGGATCTGCTGTCGCGTCTGAGATCGCGGCCGGCGCTGTATGAACTGGCGACGAACCCGCTGCTGTTGACGATGATCGCGCACGTGCACCGCTATCGAGGTGCACTCCCGGGCAGCCGCGCAGGTCTGTACGCGGAGATCTGCGAGGTGTTGTTGTGGCGGCGCGACCAGGTCAAGAACCCTGCCGGCCCCGACCTGGACATCACGGGCGCGAAGAAGGAGGTGGTGCTGCGCGAGCTGGCCTACCGGATGATGGACGGACAGCGACGTGACATTCGTGCTGCCCATGCCGCGCGGCTCCTGCAGCCGGTGCTCTCCCGCGTCTCTGTCTCGGTTCCCACGGATACCGTGGAAGTCTTTCTGGACGCAATGGCGGCCAGTGGGCTTCTGGTGGAGCGGGAGCTGGGCCTGTACGCCTTCGCCCACTTCACTCTGCAGGAACACTTGGCAGCCCTGCACATCCGCCAGCATCAGCTGACCGAGGTGCTGATCACCAGTGTCAACGACGACTGGTGGCGTGAGACGTCGGTGCTGTATGCGGCACATGCTGATCCGGCGCGGATCGTGGAGGCCTGCCTCGCCTCGCGGACGACACAGGCGCTTGCGCTGGCCTTCGACTGCGCTGACGCCGCTCCCGAACTCGCCCCGGAAACGGCCCGTCGTCTGGAAGACCTGCGTCAGCAGGCGCTGCAGGAGTCCGCTCGTTCAGCCACTCGCCGGCTGATGACGGCCGTTACGGTCACTCGTCTGCTCAGGGAGAGTACGCGGCTGAGCAACGACGCGATGCTGTGTGCCCGCCCTGTCAACAAGGAGGTGTATCTGCTGTTCACGGCGGACACTCGTCGCCGTGTCGGGCCACCTCTTGCCGGGGGTGCCTTGGATGCGCCAGCGGTGGGTATCCCGCAGCACGACGTGGCACCGTTTCTTGAGTGGCTCAACAACCTTCTGCCCGGCGCTGCTACTTACCGCTTGCCCACCCGGATGGAAGCTGACGATCCAGCGTTCGCGCTGGTCTCCCGTTCGCCGCGCCACAGCGTCTGGTGTGCGGCCGACGAGGACGGCACGGCGCTGGACTGCATGCTGTGGGTCCCCGGCACCGTAACGCACCCCTACATGGCCCAGCTGCCCAGCCCGTCGCAGTGGCCGGACCCGCGCAGCAGCAGTGTGCTGAGCCTGGGCCAACTGGGCATCGCCCACGCGTTTCTGAACCCCTTGGAGCGTGTCGCGGGCACACCCGTCGGTGCGGTTCTGGGCGTGGCCACCGACCATGTGCAGGCTCTCAGCGCCAGTCTGACGCGGCTGCTGACCATGGGCTCCGTGACGGAGAGCGAGATCGTCAGTGTGCTGGAGGAAACACAGAGACTTGCGCTGGATATCGCCCCCGACGACGTGCAGGGGCAGGCTCGCAGGCAAGCAGCGAGCCTGCCCCTCGACGCCGCTCTCGCCCTGGGGCAGGCGTTCACCCTGGCACGCGCCGTCCTGGGCAGCCTCTCCAGCGACACACTCGCACGCGCGGTCGACGCGACCGTCAGCGACCAGGACACACACCTGCGCAACGCCGTCTATGTCCACGGTTGTCTGCGCGCCCTCACAGCCGCGCGACGCAACACGGAGCAGGCCGCACTAGCGGACTACTCCCACACCGCCATCCGGTTCATACGCACCCGGATGACAACGGAGCTTCAAGCCACTGTCATCCTGCCCGCCGACCTCGCCGCCAGCCTGGAACGTGCTTCCTCCCTGATGCTCGACCATCTGCGGGCGCTGCCCTCCCATCGCGAAGAGCAACACCGCCTTGTGCTCTCCCTCGCGAAGAGCACCAAGACCCTGTCCGCCTCCCTGCCCGACATCTGCAGGTTCGCCGGCGCCGCGGAGGCTGCACATCTTCAGGTCGCCGCACTGACGTTGGCGGCATCGGCGCAGCACTCCCTGAACCAACCCGACCTCGCCTCCTTGTACCTGACCGTGGCCGCAGGGTTGAACGTCCTGCTCGAGCGAGCGGACGGCCGCGCCGCACCGTCCGAAACGCTCGTCCTGGTCCGCTCGTAGGTCATAGCGAGTGCCCTGCGCGCAAAGCGCGTGCCTGGGCGCTGCCGGCCGTCTGCGGTTGTCGCCGACCGCTCGGCGCGGCTCGGCGAAGAGAGCCTTCGCTTCCAGCCCACTTTCACGGTTCTTAGAGCCAGAACGCCCCCTCAAGATCGCTTTGAGCGAAGGCACCCGCAGCAGTGTCACTGCCGACGTGCACACTTCAGCGGGAGCAGATCACCGTGATGAGAGTGAAGGAGGCGTAGAACTGGCCCTCGGAGAGGTCGGTGAACCAGCGCCGGCCACGTTGCTGGTCGATGTGGTTCCCGTCGATGGCCTGTTGCATGTTGCGGCCCAGCCCCAGTGTGTGGTCCGCCTCCTGGAAGTCCCGGAAAACGGGGGTGGTCGTCACCACGGTGAGGATGTGAAAGCCCCCTTGGTCTGCGAGGCGGGCGAGGCTGCGACCGATGGTGGCGTTCCGCACGACGTGACCGGTGGTGTAGCGGGTGAACGCTCGGCTGGTGTCGAGGTCTTCGGAGTCGACCACCAGGGTGTCCCAGTCCGGCTCGACGAGACCGATCACTGCTCCAGGCCGGGTGACATGGTGTAGTTGCGCAAGGGCTGCGGCGGGATCGTCGACGTGCATGAGGACTCGGTCCATCTTGGCTCGATCCACCGACTCCGCGGCGACAGGCAGGGCATGGACATCGCCCTCTCGGATCTCCACCACGGGCAGTTCTGCGGAGCGTTCGCGGGCCTTCGCCAGCATGGCAGGAGCCCGGTCGACGCCGATCACCTTGCCGTCCCTGCCGACTCGCTCAGCAAGGGCCGCAAGGTCCGTCCCCGGCCCGCAGCCCGCATCGAGCGCCGTCTGGCCGGGCGTAATGTCCAGCAGATCGATCAACTGCTGCTTGTAGGCACGGCCGGCATCGCCCGCAGCAGCGCGCAACATGTAGGAAGCCGGGTCCGGTCGGCTGACACCAAGTGAGGTCGACACACCCCTCAGTCAACCATGCAGATCGATCTCGGCAGTGTCAACTGACGTGCTGGCCAGCGAAGTTGAGACGCCGACAGACGGCATGAACGTGCAGGTCGTCGCCGATCCACAGGGGGAACTGTTGTGGGCCTCGCCCGCCGTGCCGGGCGCCGTGCACGACATCAAGGCTCCCCGCCCCCGCCCATGGTGCGACGCGCCTACAACTACCAGCGGGGCACGGACGACCAGGGCCTCATCTCCTGCCTCCAGCACGACCTGACACACGGCTTCGAAGCAGTGCAGACCCGGCTGCAAGGCGAAACCATGGCCAAGTGCATCCTCACCGTGGGAGGCGGCTACTTCCTCGTTCCGCCCCCCGGGGGGGCCTGGCTCGAGGCGCTGTCAAAGAAGTAAGGCCGCTCAGTGGGCTCTTACGCTCCGGTGGAACAGACGAGGTGACGGACAGATGCTGCCGACAGCAGCGCATGAGTCGGTGCAGAGTCTCCTCACACGGTCCGGCGTTCGCAGAAGTCGCATGGCAACTGCTGGCGCCGTGGACACCTCTCCCCGCAGGGCCTTCTTGTGTCTCAAGAGCGCAGGACGTGATGCGATCGTGGGCCGGTGCGGGCGCTGTTCAGCTTGTTCTTTTTCTTCTGGCCTCGAACGGTGTCCCGAACGAGGTCACTCACCTGGACATTCGCCGGACATGAGGGTGGCCTTCGTCTGATCCTGTGCTCCGTCACGAGGAGAACCAGTCGAAGGCCGTTGTCATGAGTGTGGTGTGCCCGGATGTCCGACGGGAAGCGTTCGCGGAAGCGTCACGCTTCCGAGCAGAGTTCTACGAGTGTCTGACCGCCCGGCGTGACGAACTGTTCGAACTGGCCGACGCGCTGTTATGCATCGACGGGCCGGTCACCTCGCCGGTGGACCTGACGATGGTGCCCGAACACCGGCGTGGGCACGGCGCGTTATACGGAGCTCTCAACCGGGGCCGGTTCGACGTCGAGAAGCTGCGGGCCCTGCTCGCCGGGCTGCCGTTGCCCCGGTTCGAGGGCGGCCGCCTGGTGCTGGCGGTCGACGTGTCGCCGTGGTTGCGCTCGGACGCGCCGTGCTCGGCAGACCGGCTGTTCTGCCACGTCTACGGCCGGGCGAAGTCCGCCGCCCAGTTCATCCCGGGCTGGCCGTACTCCTTCGTCGCCGTCCTCGAACCGGGAGCGACCTCGTGGACGTCGATCCTTGACGTGGTCCGGCTCGGACCCGAAGACGATGCCACCGCCGTCACCGCCACCCAACTCCGGGCGGTGGCCGAGCGGCTCATCTCAGCCGGCCAGTGGGCGCCCGGTGATCCGGACATCACGATCGTCATGGACGCGGGTTACGACGTCACCCGCCTGGCCTGGGTCCTGCGGGATCTTCCTGTCGGGCTCGTCGGCCGGATCCGCAGCGACCGGGTGATGCGGCTGCCGAAGCCCTCGCTCAAGGAGTACTCCCTGGCCTATCCCCAGGGCGGCAGACCGCCGAAGCACGGCAAGGAGTTCCGCTTCGCCAATCCCGAGACCTGGCCCGAGGCGGCGATCACCACCGTCACCGACACCGCCAACTACGGCAAGGCCGAAGCCCAGGCATGGGACCGGGTCCACCCGAGGCTGACCCACCGTTCGGCCTGGCTGGAGCACGACGGTGAACTCCCCGTCGTCGAGGGCACCTTGGTCCGGCTGAAGGTCGAGCACCTCTCCAAAGAGCGGGAAGCACCACCGGTCTGGCTGTGGTCCTCCAAGACTGGCGCCGCCCCGGCAGACGTGGATCTGTGGTGGCAGGTGTTCCTCCGGAGATTCGATCTCGAGCACACCTTCAGGTTCGGAAAGCAGATCCTCGGCTGGACCACCCCGAAGGTCCGTACTCCCCAGGCCGCAGATCGGTGGACATGGCTCGTGGTCGTCGCCCACACCCAGCTCCGCCTCGCCCGGCCGCTGGCCGCCCGACCTCCGTCGGCCCTGGGAGAAGCCGGCCAAGCCCGATCGCCTCACCCCGGCCCGGGTCCGCCGGGGGTTCAGGAACATCCGAGCCCACCTGCTCTGCCCGGCCCGTGTTCCCCAACCTCGCGGCGCTGGTCCCGGACGACCGCCCGGGGCCAAGAACCGCCATCCCGCACCCCGCTACGACGTTGGTAAGACCGTCAAACCACCCGAGACCCTCAAGGCCATCGGAAGACCCGGCCGATCTTGGTAGATAAAGAACAAGTTCAGAGCCTGTTTCTGAACCCCAGCTCTCCAGTCCCTCACTTCAACTACTCTGCGTGTTATGGCCTTTGACAATGAGTCGCTGGTCCGAGACTTGATCGCTCGGACGGAACGGGCGGTCGAATCCGTCGCCCACCTCGCGGTAGACAGTCAGATCACATTCAAGATCGATGACATCGTGGATGCGGTGGAGCGCGCATTGCCCGCCGGCTATCCCGCACCGACAACGGGTGAGACGACGCGGCGTGACGTCATCGCGCAGATGGCACAAGTCATCCTGAGCGGTGAGATGTACGAAGACGCGTGATCCGTTCGGGGAACGGTCACGGTGACCGTTCCCCGAACCCTTGCGCACAGGGCCCATTCCGGCCTGACAGTCCGTGACCTGCTGTTACAGGGTTCGGAAACAGGCTCTCACCAGACCATGCGCAGCACGTCCAGCGCAGCTCGGTCAAGCTCGGTGAGCTTGTGAGGGTTGCGGCGGGTGGTGTGGATCCAGGTTCCGAGGGGGAACGGGCCGATCCAGTCGTGTTCGATGTGCTGGCGGGGTACGCGGAGGTGGCCTTCACGGGCGAGGTAATCGGCGCAGGCGACGAGTGCTCGGCGCAGCTGGCGGCCGTGTTCGGTGCGGTGGGAATGCGGCAGAAGGCTGTCGACGGATGGCACGAGGTGCAGATCGAGCAGCAACTGGACTTGTCCGGAGTGTAGTTGGCAGAAGTGGTTGCGCTGGCGGCTGAACCACTGGCCCAGGGGGACGCCGTCGGGTGTGGTGAAGGAGTTGGGTGGCTCGGTGCTGCCGCCGACGGCCACGTGGGCTTGGGCGGCGGCGTAGGTGCGCTGCCAGGTCAGGGGCCAGGGCGGGTTCCACCACGGATCGATGTCTTGTAGCTGCTGTTGGTGGTGGGGGTGGAGCGTGCCGGCATCCGCTTTGCGGCGCTGGTAGGACAGCCAGGCGCCGAGTCCGTGGCCGCCGTGGCGCTGTGTTGTGTGGGCGGCGAGGTGGCCGTGGCGCTGGGCGTAGGCGCGGGCCAGGCGCAGCATGCGGGGGAAGGACTGGCGGGGGCTGGTCCAGTGCATGTCCAGGGCGTCGAGGGCCGTGATCTGGTCGTGTGTGAGACGGCCGGACAGGCGGCGCAGCCGCTGGCCGGTGATCCACTGGCCCAGGGCGAATCCGTCGGCGGCTTTGTGGTCGGTGGGGACGTCGAGGTGGCCGTGGTCGGCGCGGTAGGAGGCGGCGGCCGTGATGCCTTCGGTGAAGGTGCCTACTGCGGGCAAGGTGATGTCGAGGCCGAGCACGAGGGCGATCTCCAGGGCGCGCTCGGGGCTGGGGTAGTGCTCTTCCAGAGGGGCAGTGCGGCGGCGGCCGCTGGCACGCGGGGGCAGGACGAGACGTTCGAGGAAGTGCTCGTCATGGGCGCGCAGGGCTTGCAGGATGGCGATGAGGGGGGCGTAGGCGGAGTGGTCGAGATCGCCATCGGTGAGGCCGGCGCCGGCGGGCAGGTAGAGCGGGATGACGAGGGTGGCCTTGGTCTTGCGGCCGGGCAGCAGGCGCAGGGCGCGGCCGATGGCCTGGAGGGCGTCGACGACGCTGGAGCGGGGCGCGGCGAAAGCGACGGCGTCGATGGCGGGGATGTCGATTCCTTCGTTCAGGACACGCACGTTGTGCAGGACAGCTGGGGCGGGGGCGTGAGTGAAGTCGGCGAGGGCCTGGGCGCGTTCTGCTGCGGTGTGGGTGTGGCTGAGCCAGCGGGAGACCAGATCGGGCTGGTGGAACGGTGCTTGTGCCTGGGCGGCGGTGATGGGCAGGGTGTCGGAGAAGGTGCGGGCGGCGCGGGTGCGGTTGTGGAAGACGAGCATGCGGCGCAGTTGGTGGTCGGCCATGCTCCGCAGCAGGGCGACTTGGAGGGCGGCGGTGCGCAGGCCGTCGTGGTGCGGGGTGGTGTCGGGGCGGTCGGTGAGCACGGTGTGTAGGTCATGGTCGTGGATGACGGGCATGACGACCTGGTAGTCGGCGAGGATGCCGCGGTCGATGGCCTCGGCCATGCCGAGGCGGTAGACGATGGGGCCGAAGACCTCGCGCCGGTCCATGGTGGCCGTCGGCTGGGGGTTGGTGAGGCGGGCCAGTTCGGTGGGGGTCGGCGCCGTGTAGATGCGCGGGGTGGCGGTCATGTACAGGCGGCGGGTGGCGGGGATGGCGTGGTCGTCGTGGACGATGCCCCAGCCGCGGTGGGCGTCGGTGCAGGTGCGGTGGGCCTCGTCGGCCACGATCAGGTCCCAGGAGGGCAGGCCGAGTTGATGGGCCTGGCTGACCTGCGGGAGGGATGCGTAGGTCGCGAAGACGGTGCGCGGCCCGGGTGCGGTGCAGAAGTCGGCCAGGTGGTGCGGGGAGCGGATGCGCACCGCGGGCGGTCGGCGGTGCGGTGTGGCGTGGGTGATGGAGGAGACGCTTGCCATCGGTCCCGGGCGCCCGGCCCGCTGCCAGCGCTCGATGGTCTGCGTCACCAGTTCGAGGGTGGGCACGGCCACCAGGACGGTGCCGTCGCAGGCCAGGTGATCGGCGGCTGCTGCCGCGGTGTGGGTTTTGCCGGTTCCGCAGGCGGAGACGACGGTCGCCCGTTCCTCTCCCGCCGCGAAGGCGTCGGTGAGCGCCTTCAGCGCGTCCTTTTGGTGCGGGCGCAGCGGCAGAGGGCGTGTGGTGTCGGGCAACGGGGCTTCCTCACGTCGGGCAGGTGGCATGGCGGCGCTGGCGGGCGCCCTCATCGGGCGAGGAGGAGTGGCCGGATCCACGACAGATCCGGTCCGGGCTGCCAGGCGTCGTTGTCCATGGTGTCCTCGGTGGGGTCCGTGGCGGTGGGGGCGGGCTGGAAGACGGGGTCCAGGTCGATGCCGAGCGAGGTGAGCGCGGTGATCTGGGGCGTGGTCATCTGTGCGGTGTTGCTGCGGCATCTGCGCAGCCACCTGCCGAGGAGGACCTCGTCGCCGTGGACGTCTTCGCGGTGGGCGAGCGGGACGTTCAGGTGGCCTTCGCGGCGCTGGTACTGGCGGGCCGCGGTCAGGCCACGGCTGAAGGCGCGGGCGCGCGGTGCCGGGTCGAGCAGCAGCAGCATGGCGTGAGGGTGCAGGTGCGGTTGCTGGGCGGCGAGTTGGGCCAGCAACCGCACCTGCTGGGGGTGCAGGGTGTGCAGTTGGGTGAGCTGGTGGTCCAGCCAGGTGCCGGCGTCCTGGCCGGAGGCCGGCGTGGGGGTGGCGGGGCCGGTGTGGGGGGTGAGGGTGAGGTGGGTGTAGTCGTGCTGCCATGCCACGCCCCAGGGCGGGTTCCACCAGGGGTCGACGGCGTTGAGGGCGTCGATGCGGTCGCTGTGCAGGCTTTTGTCGGCGGCCAGTCGGCGTTGTCGGGCCAGCCAGCGCAGCAGCGGCCGCTCGCGTGGGGTGGGGGCGCGGGTGACGGCCAGGGTGCCGTGGCGGGAGGCGAAGGCGATGGCCTGTTCCAGGCGGGCTTCGAAGCTGTTTTCGGGGTGGGGCCAGGAGATGTTGAGGCCGGTCAGGGCGAGGGCGCGCTGGGCGTCGAGGCTTCCGTGGGCGTAGAGCGAGCGTTGCTGGCCGAGCCAGTGCCCCAGGGGGTATCCGGTGCGGTCGGTGTATTCGCTGGGCACGTCGAGGTGTCCGCGGCGTTCGAAGAAGCGGACGGCGGCCTCCCAGCCGATCCCCCACAGTCCGTTGTCGACCTGGTGGGTGCGGAGCTGGGTGACGGAGGCGACCTCCCCTGCGCGTTCGGGCGGCGGGGGGCGGGGGATGGTGCGTTGGAAGTAGCTGGGGCCGCCGCCCAGGCGCCGCCAGTAGTGGGAGTCGTGGGTGCGCAGCCCGTTGAGGACTTCCCAGAGGATGGTGTACTCCGAGGAGCGCATGGCCTGTTCGGTGCTTTGTTGGGGGCCGATGTAGACGGGGATGACCAGCAGGGCGACCTTGCCGGCTCCCGGGGGCTGGCGCAGGGCTCGGCCGAGGGCCTGGATGATGTCGGAGGCGCTGCGTTTGGGGTCGGCGAACAGGACGGCGTCCGCGTCGGGCACGTCGACGCCCTCGCCCAGGATGCGGACGTTGGACAGCACGGCCCCGTCGATGTGGTCGGCGGGGCCGGGGCTGCGGCGCAGCAGGGGGATGTCTTCGAACTCGGCCAGGAACTGGGCACGCAGGCGTTGTGGTTGATCGGCGTACAGGGCGCGCGTCCACAGGCGGCGCACGCGGGTCGTTGCGGCTGCGGCCTCGACGGTGCGGGGCAGTGTCTCGCTGAACTGGCGGGCGTAGGCGATGCGGCTGTGGAAGCTGATGACGCGGCGGATGCGGTGGGTTCTCATCGCGTGCAGCAGGCACACCTGGAGGGCGGCCAGGCGCAGACCGTTGGGGCGGCGGTTGATGTCGTCGGTGTTGAGGATGTCCCGCAGGTCGTCGTCGGTGATGACCGGGGCGACGATGCGGTAGTCGGCGAGGATGCCGCGGTCGATGGCGTCGGCGAGGCCGAGGTTGTAGACGACGGGGCCGTAGATGGAGGGGTCGTCCATGGAGGCCAGCGGCTCGGGCGGTTCGTCGGACTGCGGCGTGCTGCGGCGGCGCCGTTTCGCGGTGGGGTCCTCGGGCTTCCAGACGCGGGGGGTGGCGGTCATGTAGAGGCGGCGCTCGGCGGGGATCTCATGGTCGTGGTGGATGAGCGCCCATTGCTTTTTGCTGCTGCCGCTGCTGCGGTGCGCCTCGTCGATGATCACGATGGCCCAGGGGGGCAGCCGGTGGCGCCGGTGGGCGCGGGCGATCGCGGGCAGGGACTGGTAGGTGGTGACCACGACGGCCGGATCGGACGAGGCGGCCAGGATGCGGGCGATGCGGGCCGGGTCGGTGGTCGTGGTGAGACGGGCCCCGGAAGGACTCACCGTGGTCGGCTTGAGCGTGCAGACGGCGAGCATGCGGGCGATGCGGCTGTCGGCGTGCCAGTGCCGGGCGGTCTGGCCGACCAGGCTCAGGGAGGGGACGACGACGAGGATGTGCCCCTGCCCGACGAAATGCTCCGCGATCCGGATGGCGGTGATCGTCTTCCCGGTGCCGGTGGCGGAAATGATCGTGGCGCGGGGCATGCGGGTCAGGGCCCGCACCGCGGCGTCGTAGGCTTCGCGCTGGTGGACCCGCAGTTGTTTGACATCTGTCTCGGCCACGGCCTTGGCTCCCTTCACGGGGCGGAGCAGGCAGCAGCACTCCGCCGCGCTCCCGGCCAGCGGGGCGGCGGGTGCTGCATCGACCTTGCGCCAGCCGTGGCGGCTGTTCAAAGGTGAAACCGGGAAGTCGTTACCGAGATCACAGCGCACAGCCCGCCCGGGGGACAGAACACGCGTGCGGGGCGCTCGTACGGCCGGAGGTGAGCAGTGGCACAGCGGATGCGGCCTCTGACCTACCGGCAGCCTCTGGTGGACGGCGAGTCGACCGGCTCCTTCGTGACCCGGCTGGCAGCCCGTCACGGGCAGTCCGTCAGCCACCTTCTGGGCACCGTGGGCGAGGGGCGCTCCGCCGCCGGCGTCAGCCCGTGGGAGAGCGAGCTGTACGTCAACCGGGCGGCTCGCCAGCGGCTGGCGGAGATGGCCGGGCGCCCGCTGGATCAGCTGATGCGGGCGCTGGTGAGCCTGCGGGACGAGCATCTGCTGCCCGACGGGTCGGGCGCTCCGCAGTACCAGTGGCCGTGGCGCCCGCACAGCGGGTTCCTGGTGCGCGGGTGTGCGCTGTGCGCGGCTCGTCACGGGGTGCTTGACCCGGTGTGGCTGATCCGGCCGGACCCCTGGCACATCTGCGTGCGGCACGGCCGCTTCTACGACAATTCGCGCGAAGACCGGGCTTCCTTCATCGACCTGGCACCGGGCCCGCACGTCATCCAGGCCGAGCGGCGTCGGCTGCGGCTGGTGGGTGCCGGCCCGGTGGGCCGTCTGCTGGTCGCTGATGCCTTCGGCGTCCTGGCACACGAGGTCGTGGCCATGCACCTGCCCCGCCTGGGCAGCAGCCGCACCGCGCCCCTGCATCTGCTGCCCGTCGCAGTCCGCGTCGCTACCCGGATGGCTCGTCTTGAACGGCGCCGTCTGGAGCACCGGCTGCGGCCCGACGAGCACCAGCACTGGCGCGACCAGGTGGTCAGGGATCTGGGCTGGCGGCTGGGGATGGCTTTGGACGAGTGGAGCCGGCTCCACCCGCCGCTCCAAGGCCGCCGGCCCGATCTCTCACCGCGCTGGCAGCAGGCGCCGGGCTCCCCGCACCGGGACGTGCCGGAGATGGCCTCCGTCGACAAGCTGACCTGTGTCCCGTGGAGGGTGCTGTCCAGTGGCCGCCTCCCCCGCCCCTACGGCTGACCAGGCGCCGAGGCGGCCAAGGCCGACGGCCGCCCTCCTTTTGCACGTCGAGACCCCGAACGAGGCGCGGCGATGACACCAGTCCACCTGTCGGCGGGAACGCATGCCTCCCCGCGTGCGCCGCGCGCCCTGCCCCAGAGGATCGGCTTCCTGAGAGGGGAGACGAACGGCTCATATGTGCAGCGCCTGGCCTGGGCCAATGGGCTGGAGACGGCCGCGCTGCTGCAGCGGCTGGGCTCCGGCCCGGCCGATCCGGTGCAGCCGGGCGAGGCGGAGCTGCGTCTCAACGCCGCCGCGCGGGAGCGGCTGTCCGCCTTGGCTGGCTGCCCCACCGCGCGTCTGCAGCGGGCCCTGCGCGGCCTGCGCGACCTCCTGCTGGCCGAGCCCTCGACGGCGGCCTGGACCTGGGAGGAGCCCTCGTCGAAAGGGCCCTGTTTGCTGCAGGGCTGCCCTGGGTGCGCGGCCGCGAAAGGCGCGGACCGCCCGGTCTTCATCCGGTCCGATCTGCCGTGGCAGGTGTGCCGGCGGCACGGCCGCTGGCTGGGCACTACCCCGGAGCAGGAGGCCACCCGGGCGGTATTGCGCGGCCGGATGCCGCTGCTGCTCGGGGCGGAGCGGCAGCGGATCCGCTTCGAGCGACAACTGGGCAGCAGGGGCCGGATCCTGTTCGCCGACGCGCTCAGCGCCTGCGCCTACTGGTGGAACAACCCGCGTCTGTCCCTGCCGGTGTGGATCGAACGGCAGCTGCCGTTCCCCACCCTCGACTACGGTGCGCCGTTTCCCGCCCTCGTCGTGATCTACCCGGAGGTCGTGCAGTTGGCGCGGATGTTCGCGCAGCAGGACCCGCCCGGCCGGCTGGACCCGGGTGCGTGGGAGCGGCAGATGCGCCGCCTCTTCCGCTCCTGGGGGAGCCCGTTCGAGTTCGACGAGGTGCGGCTACCGATCGAACTGTGGCTGCACCGGCATCGCAGCCACACGCCGACGACGGCCCGGGCGCCGCGCTGGCACCCGTCGGCGGGGCTGGCGCGGGCTCTGTCCGAGTGCGTTCCACAGCGCTTCCCCGCAACCGCCGCCGACGCGCAGGCGGTGTGGGGAGCACGGTCATGCCTGCCATTCAGATACGGCCGCGGGATGGGAGTCCTGCCGCGCGCAAGACGCACAGACATCCTGCATCTGCGCCCCTTCTCCGACCCGGTCGACGGGGTGGGCTGGGAGATGCTGTCGCAGCCTCGGCCCGGGCGTGAAACGCCAGATCCGCGCCGCCTGCTCTGAACAAGCGAGCGGATGACCGTGCCCGACCGCGCCTGAGTACCGGGGCAGGCCGCCGGCACGCGCGGCCTGTCGCCTAGCATCGGCTGCCAGCATCGCTCCCGCCGCTGCCTGCGGGATGACAGATGCGGAAGGGGCGCCCTGGCCGATGGACATACAGGTGCAGTACCGCAGCGCGGCAGGCCGCACCTGCCGCGACGAGCCGGCCGGGCTGCGGGGCGTGCCGCTCGAGGAGCGGCAGCCGCTGTCCGAGCCGCGCGCCTACAAAGGCCGCGGCTCCATCCTGACCAAGTGGGCCTCGGCCACGACCGGGCAGGTGGTGTGGTGCGCGAGCACGGTGCAGATGGACGCGGCGATGCTCCTGGACTTCGATGCGGACATCGTCTGCTTCCAGTCCCGCGTGGTGCAGGTGCACTGGGAACTGGACGGCCGGCGCGGCACCGTGGAGCCGGCGTTCGTCGCCCGCACCCGCGACGAACGCCGACTGGTCTTCGCGCACACGCCCCGCGACGAGACAGGCATGGAGGAGCGGGTGCTGCAACAGGCCGCCGAGGGGGCGGGCTGGGAAGTGCGCCCGCTTCAGGTACCGCACGGCGTGCTGCGGGACTCGCTGGAAGGCGCCGCGCACTTCAGCGGCCAGGAGTTCGCCGCCGACGATCACGTCCGCCGGGTGCTGCTGGAGGTGTTCGCCGTGCCGCGCCCGCTGCAGGCCGGCGCGGCCGCCTCGGGCCTCGGCCTGAAGGCGGCCGGATACGCCTGGCACCTGGTGTGGACGGGCGAGTTGACATGGGACTGGACCAAGCCGCTGCTGCCCACCTCGCCGGTGTGGGTCAGCCAGGCGGCTCCCGCTGAGGAGGTGTAACCGATGGCGACTGCCGCGATGCAGACGGACACGGAAAAGCAGGCCGGGCTCCGGCTGGGAGCGAGACTGCGCTGGCGGGGCGGCACCTACCGGGTGCTGGTGCTGCAGGGCGAGGAGGTGCAGCTGGGCTGCCTGGATGAGGACGGGGCGGACGCCCGCGCCCTGGTCTCGGCCGTGGTCGGCGCCGACGACTTCGCCCTCCTCGATGACGACCTGCAGGAACTCGAGAAGGAGCAGGTGGCGGACACCAGCGGCCTGTCCGTCTTGCCGGAGGCCGAGTTGAAGCTGGTGCGGGACTGGGAACGCCACCTGCGGGAGGTCGACGACGGGGTCCCCCCGGATGCCGAGGAGGGCACGGTGCCGCGCCCCGGCTACGACCCCGGCCACTTCACCGTGCGCCAGCGTCTGGCCGCCAAGGCCGCGGAGATGAAGACGCTGGGCTTTAGGCATGCCTCGGCCGGCACGATCGAGCGGCGCAGGCGCGCGTATCAGGCGCGCGGGGTGTTCGGGCTGATCCGCGAGATCGTGCCGGGCTCGCCCTGGGGGCGCACCGACGAGCGGGTGGTCAAGCTGCTACTGGCGGAGGTCAAGGCCGGGCTCGGGGAATCCGACGGGGACGCCAGCCGGCTGTACGGGCGGCTGCAGGCCGCCGTGTGGCGCGAACACGAGGCCGACTACGACTCATTGATGATCTCCCGGGCCACCTTCTACCGGCTGCTGGGCCGGCTGGGCATCAACGTGGCCTCCCTGCACTGGCCCACCGACCGGCGGCTGGACGAGGCCAACGGTGCCGTGCCCCCGTACACGCCGACCCTGGCGCGGCGGCTGGGCGAGCAGGTGCAGATCGACTCCACCGGCCTGGACATCATCGCGGTCGGCGACGACGGACGGCCCGTCCAGGTGGAACTGACCGCGGCGATCGACGTGGCCTCCCGGACCATCATCGGCGCGATGATCGTGCCGAAGGTGCCGGGCCGCGGCCCCCGGGGGCGGCGGCTGGGTGGACGCGCCACCCGCTCCTTCGACGCGGTGCTCATGCTGGCCCAGGCCCTGGCCCCGATGCCGGCCCGGCCCGGCTGGTCGCCGCGGGCGCTGGCGGAGCACTCCGAGATGCCGTACGCGGATCTGGTGGCGTGCGACCCGCGGATGGCCGGGGCGGCCGCCCGGCCGGTGATCCGCCCGCGGATGGTCGTCGTCGACCACGGCAAGATCTTCAACAGTGAGCATTTCGACGACGTGTGCCGGATGCTGCACATCAAGGTCCGCCCGGCCCGGGAGCGCACCGCCACCGACAAGGCCATCATCGAGAGCACCTTCAACGCGATCAAGCGGCGGTTCTCGCAGTACGTGGCCGGCTACACCGGCTCCGACCTGAGGCGGCGCGGCAAGCACGTGACCGAGGGGCCGCTGTGGAGCCTGAACGAGCTGCAGGACCTGCTCAATGAGTGGATTGCCCTGGACTGGCAGCAAAAGCCGCATGACGGGCTGCGCAGCCCGTACCTGCCCGGCCTGACGATCAGCCCGAACCGCATGTACGCCGCGCTGGTGGCCGCCGAGGGCCATGTGCCGCTCGTGCTCACCCCGCACCAGAACCGCAAGCTGCTGCCGTTCAACCACCTGAAGGTGACGGACAAGGGCGTCAGGATCGGCAACCGCACCTACAACAGCGAGGCCCTGCAGGAGTACAAGAACCGGCACACCGGGATCCCCGGGCAGGGCAGGCGCTGGCAGATCCGCTACAGCCCCTACGCCCCGCGGTTCGTGTGGCTGTGGGACCACCACAAGGACGACTGGGTGGAGGCGGAGTTCATCCACCAGCGGCTCGTCGGCGACGACTGGACCGAGTGGACCTGGGAGCAGGCCACCCTCAACGTGCTCGAGGACGGCGGCCGCAGGGAAGACCAGCGGCGTATCGCCCGCGAGGTGTCCCGTCTGCGCGAGCGGGCCCGGCGCGGCCCGGACCCCGACGCCCCGCGGGCGCCGCAGCTGTTCACCGGCCCGGCCCTGGACCTGGACGTGCCGGTGGCCGACCCGTACGAGGGCATCCCCGACCCTGATCCCGCCACCGTGGTGCGGGCACCCAGGCTGGCCAATCCCGCCGAGGACATCCTGCACGCCGCCCAGCCCGCCCCCGCCACGCCCGCGCCCCGGCCGCAGACAGAAGCCCGGTCGCAGGCGGATCCTGTGCCGGCGGACACCGATCACGCGGCGGACACCGACAACCATTCGCGGATACCCGCCCAGCCGTACCGGACAGGCGTCCTCAGCCTGCGGGGCGGCGCGGCCGAGGTGTTCGCCCTCACCCAGCCCTCCACCCCCCATCCGGCCACCGCCCTGGGCACCGACGGGCCCGGCGACGAAGAAGACGGAGAAGAACCGTGAGCCGTGAAGAACTGATCCGCGCCTTCGGCAGCGGCGTGGCCGAGGCCGTCACCCAGCCCATCGACCCGCCGCTGCTGACCACCCGGGAGGGCTGGGACCTGGCAGCCTCCCGCCGTCTGGCCCCGCCCGCACGCGCCGACTGGGCCCCCAAGGGCACCAAGGTCGGCCCCCGCGATCCCCGCCTCGTCTACCACGCCGAGATGCTGCCCGTCGTCACCCCGGCCTTGTGGCGGGGCCTGCTGGATGCACGGCGCCGGTTGCGCAAGAACCGCTTCCACAGCGTCGGCCGCGCCACGGACATGATCATCGACGGGGACCGAGGCACCGGCAAGTCCACCCTCCTGGTGCAGATCGGCCGCGGCTACCAGGGCCTGATCGAATCAGACCTGGGCCCCGACCCCAACCGCATCCCCGTCATCCACATCACCGTCCCACCGGAACGGGAAAGCAATCTGCACTGGTCACTGCCCTTCGCCGAGTTCCTCGGCCTCAACCACACCCTCAACCCGCACGACCGCAACCGGCGCACCGCCGACATGACCGAACCCGTCGCCCACGTGATGCGCCAGGCGAGGACCCGGCTGGTCCTCATCGACGGCATCAACCGCATCGAGGACAACGAGATCGCGGCCGCGTTCAGCTACTTCGAATCCTTGCAGGACCGCACCAACGTCACGTTCGTCTTCTGCGGCACCGGCGCCCGCGAGATCATCCACGAGGCCCGCTACGACAAGCGGCGCAAGAACCTGCCCGACGTGGTCAAGGGCAAGACCTACTTCAGCGACCTGCCGATGCTGTGGGCCGGGGTCATCCCCTACGGCGAGGCCTGGCACAGCGTCGTGCGGGGCTTCGAGGAGGACCTGTGCCTGTACGACCACAAGCCCGAATCCCTGCTGAAACTCTCCAAGTACCTGCATCAGCGCACCGGCGGCTACATCGCCTCCCTCAACGACCTGATCTGCCAGGCCGCGCAGGAAACCATCGAAACCTGCACCGAGACCGGCACGGAGGCCATCACCAAGCAACTCCTGGACGACATCCGCATCGGCCGCGGCGACAGCCGCTGATCCGCTGGCGTTCGCCGCCCCGCGTCCTCGCGCACAGGCCGCGGACAGCCAGGGCCGGACGCCTCCCGTCCGCGTGACACCCGTTCACGGCACCGCGCCCAGCGCAGGGGCCAGTCACACGTCCCGACCGCCCGGGGCAGCCTCCTCACGTCGGCGCACGACGCCTCCGATGATCAGGATGGCGTGGCGGGACCACGCCGCGTGGCAGCTGTCTCACACCGCCTTGATCCAGCCGTGAGCGGCGTCCCCGCGCCTGCGGCAGCGCCCCGGTGTACCGCAGAACTCGCAGGTGGCCGTGGACTGCGCCTCGGCCGCGGCAAGCAGGCCCCGTACCTCGGGATGCACGGCGGCGACGAGGTGGATGCGGACGCCGCCGAGCTTCTCCTTCAGGTCGGCGATCCGGTAGTCCGGTTCACGGGCGACGAGTTGCTCGTGCAGCCGCAGGAGCAGGGGGTGCCAGCCCGGCCCGACCACGTGCAGCCGGTCCGGCAGCTGGTGTCCGGGAGCACCGGTCCCGGTCCGGTCATTTTGCATTGGTCTGTCCTTCCGCACTGGCGCGTCGGCCGCTACGCATCGGTGCACCCCGTGCGAGGTGGTGTCGCGCAGCTCAGCGCGCTCTGACCAATGTTCAAGCCATCTGGTCTGCCCTCGGCTCGAGCACGGCTCTGCCGCTGTTCCTTCTGCGGAGGGGCCGGCGCGGCTTGGCTCGCTGTCCGAGTGCTCGTCTCAGCGGTCTTGGTGGGTGAACCAGTTCTGTTCGCGGGCCACATCCTGCAGGTGGGAGGCGTCGGAGGCCAGAGCTGAGCGTTCGGCTGCTGCGACGGCGGCCAGGACCCATTCGACTGGGTAGTCGAATGGTGCGTCAAGGATGGCAGTGACAGCTTCGGGGGCGTTGTTGAGGACGTCGCTGCGCACGTGGAGCGGCTCCCCGAAGGGCCCTTGCGAGTAGGGGCCGTAAGCTCTCAGCCCCTCCATCAGCTGCGGCGTAAGGAAGTGTGACGCCCGTTCGGTCAGGGCGTGCAGGGCCGGCCAGGCAGAGCTGCCGTAGCGAGCCATGTCGATCAGTACCGACTCGTCCAGGGCAGCAAGCCCCTTGCTGGGGACGTAATGGGTGAGGAGGTTGACGGTGGCCAGGCTCCGATCGGCAGCGGCAACCAGAACAGCTTCTTGCAGGGGTCGTGCCGAGGTCGTGGCGCCCAGCCGGCTGGAGCTCAGGCGCAGTGCGGACAGCATCTCGTCCGGGATCTGGCTGATGGCGTCGTCCACGTGTTCAAGGTGCTCGAGAAGGGTGTCCTGGGTGGCGGTGCTGAGCAGTGCCAGTACCCAGACCGCACGCGACAGCGGGTCGGTGTAGGTGGTGAAGGTGTTCGTCCACCATGTCGGGTCCGCGCGATTGCGACGTATTTCTTGCAGCAGGCGCCCGTAGTCGGGGCGGAGCCCGAAGCATTCGGAGTCCCGGGTGAGGTCTCCTCCGGTCAGGAACGTTTTGGGATTGGCGGCGGCTCCGATGATGGCGATCTCGGCGGCCAGCCAGCATGGTCCGAACAGTTCGCTGACGGCGCGGGCGGTGTTGCCCCAGATTGATGTGGTGTTTGCCTGCCCTGCGGTGTTCTTCGCCTTCTGCTGCAGGAGGGCGAAGCGGGGGTCCCTGTCGCGAAGACGGCGGAATGCGCCGTGCCGGTGGTGCTGCGGGGCCCAGATGGTCTCTCGCCCGTCTGCGGTATCCGGCTGTTCCCATGCCTTGCGTATGTAGTAGTCGGGGCGAAGTACGCGCAGTACGTCTCCCACGTAGCCGGGGCAGAGGTGGGTGATGTCGCTGGCGTGGCCGTCGAGGACGGCGCGGAGAAGTGTGTGTTCTGCCGGGGAGTCAGGTTCCGCCACAGCTCCGGCGGCGAGGGCCGCGGCTGCGGTGGCCGGGTCGGCCAGGGCGAGGCGGTTGACGACCGCGGCGCCGACGCGGGCCAGGCTCTGGGTGGGTGCGGCGATCTCCAACCAGGTGCGCTCATTTTCGGTACCGGCTGCCGCGAGCATGTGGTGCTGCCACCAAGCGTCGAACTTGGCGGGGTCATCCAGACGCGACGCGAGCTGGATGCGTTCGGCTGTCGCCCGGGAGACAGGTTCCTTCTCGACGAGCGCTCTCAGTCCGGCCGCCAAGCGGTGTCCGCCGCGGTCTCCGGCTACTTCTGGGAGTTCGTGCATGTAGGTGGCGCTGTGGTGGATGAGGCGGACGCTCAGATCATCGAGGAAGAGCTCCGCGGCCCGGTTCTGCGAGCGCTTGCGTCCGACGAACACGCCGTCAGCCAGCAGGTTCCAGGCAGCCATGCGGACCTGGTTGGGGTGCAGGCGGGCCTCGCGCTCCTCCTCCAGCGCCTCCACCATGCCGCCGAGTTCGTTGGGATTGGCGAATCCGGCGTAGAAGCGCAGGGTGTTGAGCCAGTATCCGCGCCGGACCATGTTGCGCAGCACCTCGCCGGTGTCGAAGCCTCGCTGGTCGGCACCCGCGTACTCGTAGAGGTAGCGGGCTGCGAAGTACTCACGCAGCGGCTGCACGTCGAACTCGAAGGTTCCCTGCACCTTGCTCGTGAGGGCCCAGACCCGGTCGGTGACGGCGGTGAACAAGTCGGTGAACATCGACTCGTCCTTGTCGACGTCGAACAGGTAGTTCATGACCGCTTTGAGTAGTTCGCGGGTCGGCATCTGGCCGTTGCCGTTCTCCGCTTCGGCACGTGCCTGCAGATGCCATCCCAAGAACGCTGTGACCTCCTCCAGGTCGGCGCGGTGTTCGTGGACTGTCGCCGACTTCTCCGCCTCCCTGTCCAGGAAGGTCTCCATGTAGGAGGTGTACAGCGCGGTGCGACTGTTGGGCACGGAGTTGGCGCGCCGCTGCATCAGGAACAACAGGATCGTCAGCTGCATGGGGTTGTCTGCCAGCTGGGCGATGTGCGGCTCGGCGGAGCGCTGTCTGAACGTCCGCTCCAGCTCGACCAGATCGGGGCCTGATATGTCTCGGGCTCGCGCCCATTTATGCAGGTAGGTGTTGCGCAGTTCAGGACTGAGGCGGGTGAGCGCGATGGTCTCGAACAGGTTCTCGGACGGTTCGGCCAGTTCTGACGCGTTGGGCCGGGTGGTGACAATCAACTGGGCGTTGAGCGCGGTGCGCAGCCGGGCGGTGAAGTTGTCGATCTCGCTGACGACGCGCTTGCGCGTGCTGGGGCTGGCGACTTCATCGAGCCCGTCGAGGACCACCAGGACGGGCAGTCGGCCCAGAAGATCGTGCACCGTCGCGGCGTCGGCGGGCAGCCCTCCGCCGTGGGCCGTGAAGAACGCGGCAAGGAATTGTTCGAGTTGTCCGTCGCGGCGCAGTCGTTTCTTGACCGCGCCCATGTCGTCGGCGAAGGGGTCCTGCCCTGCCAGCCAGGCCGCGTAGTCGTGCAGGTCGATACGCAGTGCGATACGCGGGTCGGCGGGCTGTTCCGGCGCGGCCGGGCCGATGGCGGACTCGTCGGCTTCGCTGAGGTAGGCCGCGCGGTGGCGCTGGCACAGGTACTGGCTCAGCGTGGACTTGCCCTGGCCGGGCTCGCCGCGCACCAGGGTGAACGGACGGTCGGCGCGCATCAGGTAGCGGGCGGCCCCGGCCAGGTCGGCAGAGTCCTGGCCGAGGTCCAGCGATCCGGGCAGGGGTCGGCGCAGGTTGCTCGGTTCGGAGACACGGGTGGCGCCGACGTCGACGAACAGGTCGTCGAGGTTGTGGGTGGTCAGTTCGACCTGCTTGAACTTGACCTTGGAGTCTTCCTCCCACTGCGTGGCAATCACCTTCATCACCAGGGTGCGCAGGTCCTGGTGCTGGGCAGCTGCCCGGGCGCCGTGGATGAAGTACCGCACCAGGTCGTGGCCGGCCAGCATGTCGGCGTAGGCCCACTTCAGTTCGGTGGGCGCGGCATCGACGCGCGCGTCGATGTCGGAGCGCCACCACACCTGCATGGGGATGTTGAAGTCGCGTTTGAACCGGGTGAGTTCGGCGTCCAGGCGGTCCATGCTGCCCCGCCCCGGGACGGCCGTGCCGGCGACGGAGGTGATGAGCACGTACCGGGTTGCGCCGGCACGCACCAGTCGGCGAATGTTGTCCGCCTCCTCCTTCACCGCGGCGCTGAGCCAGGAGACCGGGTTCTGGGCGGCCTTGCTGGTCCATTTCACCTGGTAGACGACGGCTTCGGCGCCGTCGGTGCGGGTCATATCCCGGCCGCCGTCGGAGTGCCCGACCGGGTAGCAGCGGGCGTCGGGGTGGACGTGGGCAAGGAGGGCCGCGCACAGGCGCTGGAAGTTCTTCTCCGTCAGCCGCTCGTAGAGATAGTTGCCCTGCCCCGTGCTGGCGTCCGCCATGCTGCTCCCCCCGACTCGAACTTCCCGTGCAGGTACAGAAGCGACAAGCCTAGACGGCGCCTGTGACAACGGCGGCGCCGCGAAGCAGCGCGACGCAAGGCATGGCCACGGGGTCAGCGCGGGACGGTAGTTGGGTGCGGCCGACGTCACACGACTTCCGAATCACTTTAGGAATATTTCATGTTAATGTTTTGAGGTCTGATCTGAGGTGGTGTGGTGTGATGACATCCGGTGGCCTGCAGGCTCACCCCGGTATGCTCGCGCTCGCGCGCGAGTCGCGGGGGATGACGCAGACCGGGGTCGCCGACGCCATGACCAAAGCGTCGGACGGAGGCGCCGTTGTCTCCCAGGGGTACGTCAGCAAGGCGGAGTCGGGGCGGCTGCAAGTCAGCGAGGACCGGTTGGCGCTGTACGCCGCCGCCCTTGGCTACCCTCCGGAGCTGCTGTGCGTGGATCCGCAGGTGAGCGGTGTGGGTATCGGGCTGATCCATCACCGCAAGCGGGCCTCTCTGTCCGCGCCCGCGCTGCGGCGCATTCACGCCCAACTCGCTCTGGTGCGGCTGCAGGTGTCCGGGATGGCCGGTGCCGCCGCCGTACCGGATGCCACGCACCGGTTTCCGCAGGTGACGCTGGACGATCTCACGACCGCCAAGGACGCGGCGCGCCGGGTGCGCCGGGAGTGGGAACTGCCGGCGGGTCCGGTGGCCGATGTGATCGCCTCCGTCGAGGCGGCGGGCGGCTGGGTCGTGGTGCGGGACCTGGGCAGCGGGTTGCTGGATGCGGTCAGCCAGTGGGACGGCCGCCAGCGGCCGCTGATGCTGGTCAACGACGCTGCTCCGGGCGACCGTTGCCGTTTCAGCGTCGCGCACGAGCTGGGGCATCTGGTGATGCACACCGAGCCCGGCAGGGCAGGAGAGCAGGAGAAGCAGGCCGATGCCTTCGCTTCGGAGTTCCTGATGCCCGCGGCCGACATCCGACGGGCGTTCGCCGGCGGTGTGGACCTTGCGCAACTGGCGGCGCTCAAGCGCATCTGGCGGGTGTCCATGAGCGCGTTGCTGCGGCGCGCGGTCGACCTGAACGCCCTCAGCGAGTGGCAGTACCGCACCGTGGTGGTGGAGATGTCGGCTCTCGGCTACCGCACCGCCGAACCGGTCGAGATCACGCCGGAACGGCCGCGGTGCGTTGAGGCGCTGGTGGACACCCTGCTGTCGGACCGCGGCCTGGACATCGACCAGGCGGCAGCCTGCGCCCGGCTGCTGCCCCAGGACTTTGAACGCCTGTACGTGGCAGGCGACCGCTCATTATCCCGTGCCGCTTCGAAGGTGAGGCCATGATCGATCCGTCTGCCCCGATGCCGCGTTCCCGATCGGATCTCACCGAGCCTCCCGACTCGCCCCAGGCCCTGCCCGGTGCGCTGCGCGTCCTGCAGGGCCGCCTGTTGCTGCACGTGAGCCCGGCGCGCGTGGGCTTCTTCCGCCCGCAGCTCGACGCGGGCCGCAGCGGGCTGGTGCTGTGCGGTCCTGGTGCGCTGCAGCAGGCCAGGAAACTGCGCGGCGTCGAGCAGTTCAGTGGGCCGCTGCTGGTGGACCCGGCCGTGTATGAGCTCCGGGCGGCGAGCGAGGAGGAGCCTTTCCCGGACGCGTCCGAGGGCACGTTCGGCTTCGACGATCCGCTGGCCGTGTCACTGGCGGAGCAGCGGGCCGTGGGTGTCACCGCGCCGATGACCCCGACCGGCTACCTCCACGCGGAGGATTCGGACGCGCTCAAGGCGGCGGTGCGTGAGGTGGCCGCGCTGGACGATCCGCAGGTCGTCTTCGCCGCGCCCGTGGACGTGGGCTGGCTGCGTGAGGAGGACTCGGTGCGGCAGCTGATCGCCTGCCTGCGGCTGGTGCCCGGGCCCAAGGCCCTCATGCTGGGAGGGCAGATGGATCCGCTCGCCCGTCACCCCGGGGCCGTCGACCACCTGCGACGCATCGTCACTGAGGTGCCGGGGGCGGCGCTGCTGCGGACCGACCTGGCCGCCTTCGGCGCACTGGCCGCGGGGGCGGCGTTCACGGCGTTCGGCGCCGGCAGCAAGCTGCGGCACATCGTCGCTCCCGGCCAGAAGGCCGAAACCAGCAAGAACTTCTCGACGTCGCCGCACGTGCTGTTTCCCGAGCTGATGCACTTCTTCCTCGGCAAGACGCTGGCCGACCGCTTCGCCGGCGCAGCGGCCCCCGTCTGCGGCTGCGCGGCGTGCGAGGAAGTGCGGGCGCTGGATTCGTTCGCCAGTAATGCGGGTGATCGGCAGGCGCGGGCGGCTGCGCACAATGTGGCGGTGATGATGGAGTGGCTGCGCACTCTGACCGCACTCGCTCCCGGCTCGGCGCGCCAACGGTGGTGGCACGAACGCTGCATTACGGCCGTGGGCCGGTATCCGCTGCTGAACGCGCAGCTGCTGCAGCCGAACGGCTTCAAAGTGCCCCCGCAGCTCAAACGGTGGGCGCTGGCTGCCCCGGCCGAGGCGGCACGGCCGCAAACGGACGCGAAGGACTACCGCAGGAGCTGATACAGCTCCTCCACGAAGCACCATGCGGCGGCGGTGTGCCGCAACGGCCGGTACGGGGCGGGCTCCAGCACCATCTCGACGCTGTCACCGGCAGCGAGGAAGACACCGATGCCGTAGAAGTCGGCCTCGGCCAGTGCCTCGTCCAGGTGCGAGGGGCAGCGGGTGAGCAGCATCGCGCGGCGGCAGAACGGCGCGAACCGGCCGGCATCGTGCAGGCCCTGGCGCCACCCGGAGGCCCGGACCACTGCCAGGTCGACGCGTGCCGGGCGCACCGCGCGCCGGGTCACCGAGGTGCGGTCACGGTCGGCACATCCCGTGGGCAGGGTCCGCACGGCGCGCCGCTGGTCGGCACCGAGCCTGGCGAGCGGAACGGGGATGCCGACCGGGAGGTCCAGGAGCGTCTCCAGGGCCGCTATCCGGTCCAGAGGAGCCGCAGCGGCGTGCCGGCGCCTGGCGTGCTCGGCTGAATCCATCTGGTAGAAGAACGATGCCTCGACGCCCTGCAAGGACGCGGCCTGGGCCTGGGCTCCTGCCTCCAGCAGAGCCGCGGATGCCGTCCGCATGGAACGGTCGATCACGGAGTTCGCCAAGGTCGCCATGGCCTCCACCCTGCCTCACCGGGCCCCGGCCGCGCGCGGCGGCCCCGTCGTCTATCCAACCCGCATGGATACGGGTGCTTGTGCCAAACAGCTCAACAGGCCTTCAAGACACTGCCAGAGCGCGTCATCGTCGCTGCGCCGGTACCAGCGGCGCCTCTCCCCCGCCACCCGCGGCAGCTTCCGGGCCAGGCCCGCCTCCACTAGAGCCCGCACCGGGGCCTGGTAGACGCTCGCCGGGACTTCCCGGGCCACCGCGAGATCGCCCAGGCACACCCCGCGCGCGTCCGCCGAAGCGAGCGCCAGCATCAGTTCCGCCCGGTAGCGGTTGCCGAAGACCCGCACGGACGCCTCACGTAGCCGCTCCAAGGCTTCTTGAGACATGATTCATGATTCGCTAATCACGAATCATGTGTCAAGAAGGGCGGCGAATGTGTCTGCCGGTGGGCACAGGAGTCCCGGGGCTGCTGCGTTCCGCCCACTGCATGCGGCTGTTGCCGCGTCTGGGGCCGCTACGGTGGCCGGGTGACTGTCGCGAACGACTCGGCCGGCGGTGCTGCCGGCAGCACCGGTTTCACCGTCTCTGCCGAACTGTCCATGGCGCTGACCGCTCAAGGGCCGCACGGCGAGCGGGCATTGAACCTCCTGCGGGATGCGGCGGCGGTCTTGTCCGATCCGGGCCGGTGGAACGCTCCGTATGAGGTCGCCCAGTCGTGCTGCCGGGGGGCGATCGACAGCATCCTCAATCTGGCGCCGAATGACATCGAGGGCATCGAGGCGGCGAGGGGCACTGTCACGGATGCCGCCAAGGCGGCCGTCGATGTCTGGCGCGCAGACGACCAGGTCACCGATGGGCTGCTGGACGCCCTCGCCGCTGCGGTCGATGCGCTGCGGGCGGAGGAGAACAATCCGGGCGGGCGGCGCGTCCGCCAGATCGCGCACCTGGTGCAGGAGCTGACGCGACAGGAGATGGGGCTGGCCGAGGCCGAGGCCGTGCGCAACTCTTGGACCCGGTTCTATCGGGACACCTCCGGCGTGCTGCATGGGTCGGGCGCTACGCCCGGGGAGTCACGCGTGCGGTTCGAGGGCGTGGTGGCGGCCTTCGAGCAGCTGTTTTTGGGGCTTCCGGAGCGTGCCGACCGGCTGCGGCAACTGGCCTTGAGCGAGCAGCCGTCGCCGCAGGATGCTGCCGAGATTGCCTCGATGTCGGATCCTCGTGCCGGCAGCTACTTCTTCCGCGCGGCAGTGAGCCGGCACTGGCTTGGCCTGCTGCCGCTGGACCGGCTTCTGCCGGAGACGTCCCGCTGGCCGGCCCTGCCCTACCTGCGGCGGCAGATAGCCGCCGACGCGCCGCAGGTGTGCGCGTGGGTAGATCAGCAGCGTGCCGTGATCGAGGCACGCGGCCCGGGCGCGGTCGGCATGACGGTGAGTCTGGTGGCCGAGGCAGGCATGACGGCGTGTGCAGTGTTGCAGCAGTTCGCCAGGGAGCAGCAGGACCGCCATGTGCTGCTGCGCATCAGTTACTGGGCCCGGAACGTCCTGGTGTCCGACCGCACCGGGCAGTGGGTCCGCGTCGTAGAGGACGTGCTGCGTCAGCCGTCCTTCGGCGTCCATGAGTCCTGGGAGGCGGCGCAGTTGGCGTGCAGTCTGGCCCAGACGGCCCACCCCGAAGGCCAACTGCGTCCAGCAGGTGACCGGTTGGGGGTGATCATCCGGTCTGCGGTGGCCTCTGTGCTCGCCGTGCATCTGGCGGCGGCCGACGAGTGGGAGATGAGCCTGGTCAACGACCTGCGGGAGATTTCCCTGGCCGATCCGCCGCGGAGCGTGCTGTTCACACTGATACGCGTGGTGCTCGACTTGGCCCGGCAGGACGCCCGGCTGGGCGTCCCGCTGTCCGAGCGGCTGCGGGTGCTGGACAACAAGCTGCCGGCCGGCCCGGCCGCCGACCGACTGCGCGCGGTCGTCCTTGTCGAGAGCTACGACGCCGACCGGGCCGACCCGGCATCGTCGGGCATCTGGTGGGAGCAGGCCCTCCCGTTGTCTGGCCGGCTTGTGGCTGCCGGGTCCCCGCGCGCGGACGTCGCGGACTTCCTCGCACTGCTCGAGGACGCCTGCCCCGACCAGGACCGTGTCGGACTGCACAGTGCGCTGGCCCAGGGTCTGGGGCAGGCACCGTCTGTGCAGGAGATCGCCTCCTGGAAGGACGCCTACGAGGCGGCGCACGAGCCGCTACCGTCAGCCTGGCGCACCGTGTGGGAGCTGTCCCCGGTCCTGTCCCCGGAGGTGCTCGAGCCGTGGCGGCCGCTGATAGAGGCGCTCCGCGCGCTGACGGAGCGGCCCGCGCCGGCGCGTCCGGAGCCGGTCATGCGCTTCACGACCTGGTTCGAGAGCCATGGCGGTCTGTCAGCGGACGTGTTCGCTGCCCGTGCAGCGGAGGAAGGACCGGCTGCCGCGGCAGGCCTCCTGGTCAATGCGCCCGTCGAACGCACCGACGTCGACGCCAGTGGCGCTCGCGCCGGTCTGCTCGGCGACCTGGTGTCCCAGGATCCGCAACTGTGGGCCCGCGATGTGGACGCCGTGGCAGCGGCAGTGGCCAGCGACCCGGCCATGCTGGCCACCTACTTCAACTCCCTGCACCGGGCCACCCGTGAAGGAAAACTCGACCACGGCGAGCTCGCTTCGATCGCCCTGGCCGCCTTCGCAGCCCGACCGGCAGCCGGGCAGGACAAGTCGGGCACAGAGCAGTTGCAGCGGGTGATCTGCAACCTGCTGCACCGGGCGTGGGAGAGCGGCCTGCTGCTGGACACCGCATCGGGAGAGTCAGAGGCGGCCGTCGAGTGGCTTCAGGACCTGGTCACCGGCTGGACACGGCCCCGTACCGATACCCCGCAGCCGCTACTGACAGCCGTCGACCAACCGGGCGGGGCGGCGCTGCTGTCGCTGACCGCCGGGGCCCTCCAGCAGGCTCACCGCACCGGCCAGGCGCTGGCCGACCCGGCCCGCGGGGTGCTGACCCGCCTGCTGGAAGACGAGCCCGACGACCAGGCCCTGGCGATCATCGGCTTCTGTCTCGGCCAACTCACACACATGGATGCGGCATGGGCCGAGGAGCACACCGACCGGCTGTACGCACTCGACACCCCCTGGCGCCCCACCGCGACCTGGCTGCGACAGGGGCAGCCGCACACCGGCGTTTTGGCGCGCCTGGATCGTTCGGCACTGTTGCGGGCGGCGGCCGGCCCGGGCGGCATCCCCGTCCTCGACAAGATCATCCTGTCGTTCCTCACCGGCTCCGAGGCCCTGGGGCCGGCCCTGGCACTGCTGACGGAGCTTGCCGCGCAGGACGGCGGGCCCCAAGCGGTGTCCGAGCTGCTGTCTCGCCTTGCCCAAGCCGTGATCCGCTGCGCGGAAACAAGCCCGTGGCCCGAGCGTGCGACAGCGCTGTGGCGCTGCGCGCTCGATACGCAGTTGGAGCCCGCAGCTCTCACCGGTGCAGGACGGTTCGCCTACGCCGACCGTCTCGACGATGCCGCCTGGCTGGAGCTGACCGCTCGCACCGTTGCCCGGCAGCCGGAGGTGGAGGCGCCCTACGCGGTAGCCGAACGTGCAGCGCGCCACCCCGACTCGGCTGACGCCCTGCTGATCGCAGCGGCCGTGCTCGGCGCCCAGGTAGACGTCTTCCACCGGCAGGAGATCCAAGGACATGCGGCCCGGCTCTTTGCCCAGAGCACCGCCGAGGGCACGGCCGGACATGAACAGCTGCGCATCGCGCTGATCAATGCCGGTGCGATCGAGGCAGCCTACAAAGACATCCACCTCGGCCCATGACCGCCCTGCCGCAGGCGAGTTGAGCGTCCGGCACTGTCCGTACGGCCGCCCGGCTACGGTGTCGGGCATGAAGTCGCGCATCGTGCAGATCGTGCGACGGAGCACCCCGCAGCCGCAGCGCCGTGACAGCGTATACAGCGCCCACGGCGGAAGGACCTGCACCCGGGACCTCGTCGCCGATATCTTCCTCCGCGATGCGGGTAGTCCTCGCGTCCACTGGACCGTGCGCCAGCACTGGCTCGATCACGAACCCGACGTGTCCGACCACGCCGGCCGAGAAGACCCCAGCCCGAATTCCGACCGGGCCCGCCTGGAGTAAGGCCGCCTGCGGCGCAGGGAGTCTGTCTGCGCTGACGGCGGTGGCCCGCCACACTGTGCTCATGGGTGCCGACGTCCCGCCTGCCAGCCATGTGCCCCTTCGGCATGCCCCGCCCACCGACAGCACCGTAAAGGAGCTGTACGCCACCGCGCTGACCTGTGGGATCCCCGACTGCGGAGAGCCGCTGTACCGGGAGAACCCGGTTACCGGCCAGCGCCTGCTCAATAGCCGCATCGCGCACATCCACGCCCGCAGTGAAGGCGGACCGCGGTGGGATCCCGGGATGAGCAAGGAGGACAACCGCAGCTTCGGCAATCTCATCCTGCTGTGCGAGCGGCACGCATCCGAGATCGACGCCACGCCGGACGACTATCCGGCAGATCTCTTGCGTGCCTGGAAGGAGAGGCAGATCGAGACGCGCTCGCGCGCGGTGGGCCTGGCGCTGAGCGACGCCGAGGTGGCCCAGGTTGCTGCCGTCTCCTTCAACATGGATGACCTTGTGGAGCGCATGAGCGCCGTCGTACCGTTCACGCCGCGCCTTCGCTCCCGCCAGGACGGGCTCGACTTGGCCTCGCGCAGATGCCGGGCGCGCAGCGTCGTACGCCTGCGCAGCACCCCTGCCGACCGCGTGCGTGCGGTCCTGGCCTGGAAGGCAGAGCATGCCGGCCCGGTGGTGGCGGTGCCCGAGGGCGCCCTTCGCGTCCTGGTCGCCCCCATGGGCGCGGGCAAGAGTGAGGAAGCCGAACGCTGGTGGAGTCAGGGACTGACCCAGGCGTGGGCCGATTCGGAGATCGACATTCCGCTGTGGCTGGAGGCCCGGGAGATCACCTCCACGCTGGCCCAGGCTGTCCAGGACGCGCTGGGGAACGACCCGGTGCGCACCTGCCGGGTGGTTATCGACAACCTCGATGCGGTCAGCCCTCGGCAGGCCGACCAGCTGCTGTGTGATGCACGGCAGCTGGTGCAGGTCTGGCCTCGTGTCAGTGTGCTGGCGACCACCCGGCCGGGCGCGGGAAGTGTGGAGGATGACGAACGTCTGCCCGTGCCGCCCTGGCCCCCACGACGGGGTCTGCAGCTGCTGCGCACCGTGCTCGGCGAGGAGTATCTCAGGGTTCCGGATCGGCACGAGACGCGGCATCTGCTGACCAGTCCACTGCAGGTTCACGCCCTCGCCAGCCGTCTGCGTGCCGGCGGCGACACGCACGTCTCCGCCCGGGAGTTGCTCTCCCAGCTCGCCACCCGCATTCTCCAGCGCGAGCACCCGCAGGCCTCGCGGGACGTATGGGAGGCTCTGCCCCGCCTCGCCGCGCGCATCCTGGACCAGCAAGGTCCCGTCCAGGCCAGTTCGTTTGCCCCGCAGCATCTGATCTGGGAGCTGGAGGAGACCGGCCTCATCGTCCACGACGGAGGTCTCCTGCGCTTCGCGCTCCCCCTGTTCGAGCAGCACTTCGCCGCCCAGGCCTTGCAGGAGGGCCACACACCGCTGGCGTCCGCCGCCGCACCCCAGTCCTTCCCCCACTGGCGGTACGCCATCGCCTTCGTCGTGGCAGCCGCGCCGGACGAGGACGCCGAGGCGCTCGTGCGCACCCTGACGCGCACCAACCCGGCAGCAGCCTCCTGGGTCCTGGACGAGACGGCCACGGCCCCCGGGGACAGAAGTCTGTCCCCGGCCGCGCCGGCGCGCGAAGCGACGGTCGGCAGTGACGGTCGGGAACAGGTGCCCGCAGTGGCACGCCAGCTACGGGAAGCCACCCTCTGCTGGCTTGCAAGCCTTGAGCCCCTCGGCCCTCTTCTGGTCCCGCACGAGCAGGGCCAGCTCATCCCGTGGGCCGTCCAGCTCGACCATGACTGGCTGACCGTCGCGCAGGCACGGCCCGGCGTCCTGGACGAAGACCTCGTCGCGTGGGCCGACCTCGCGTCCCTGCCCAACCCCCTGACCCGGTTTCACGACCGGACGAGCTTCCCCGCCCCGCACGGACGCCTGGCCTGCTGGGAGCGGGCCCGCTCCCTGCTGCGCCCCGCCCTGGCCAACCGGATACAGCAGCGCACCCTGCCCGTGGCACCCACCTCGCCTCTCGCCGCCGAACGCGCATGGTTCCTCGCACGGCAGATCATGGCCAAAGGACACTACTCACGGGTCGGCCAGCACATCCGTCTCAGCGATCTTCAGACCGAGCTCGACATCCTGAAGGACCAGTCCGCAACCTACGTGCGGGCATCGTGGCAGTGGGGTGGTGGCCGCAAGATCGACTCCGACGACGTCCGCTGGCTCAGCACGCACCTGCACCACATTCAGGGAGACACTCTCGCCAACCCCAGGCCACCCGCCGATCGGATGAGCCCCTCACCCCGCTTCCTATGGCAGGCCTACTCCCCCGCCCTCACCCGGTCCATCACCGCCGACGTGCTGCGCGACGCTCTCATCGGCTACCGCGACCTGGTCGAGCTCAACTTCCCGCGGTTCGGGGCCGCGCTCGGCTTGTACAGCATCTTCCCCGTCCGTGCCGAAGGCATGGTAGCCATGCCAACAGACGAGTCGCAGCCTCAGCCCGCCACCGTCATGTACGCCCTACGCCCCGATGCAACATCCGCCCCGCAGGACCAGCCCACCGTCGATCTGCGCCTGTCCGACGAGCCTCACCTCCCCGCCAGCTCACTCTGGGAGAGCCTGCGCGAGGACAGTTTCTCAGCATTCCGCTCACCCGGCGTCGTCCACCAGGAGGCATTGCTTCCTTACCATGACCGCCAGGCCACGAACCTCGCCTACCACTGGCTCGCCAAGGATCTGCAGGCGGTCGGCTGGCTTGAGCGTGCGGTGACCTTCCCTGAGTGACCGCCGGATATGATCACAGCAACCCCCGCTCACCTGTTACCACATCAGGTCGTCTCACTGAACATGCAAGCCCGTCTCAATCAGTGCATCCTTGCAGGTCAGAGCACAAAAAGGCAGACAATCCATCGCTTGATCATCTTCTCAATCTTTGCAGCACCCCAGCTCAGAGAGCTGAGATAGAGCCTTGCTTCTGCATCTCGGTTGAGACGACATACTCGTGAGCACGGCGACCTGAAGGTCCCATTCACGTACCGCGTGCCCGCCGCCGACGGCCAGGAGGCGGAAGCCGGGGGATGGCCGGCCTCGCTCGCGAACTTCCCGCTGGGACAGTGGATCGCCGACAACCGGCGCTTCTACGCCCGCGGGGACATGGACGAGGGCCGCGTCCAGCAGCTGGAGAAGCTCGGCATGGTGTGGTCGCACTTCGACGTCGCCTGGGAGGAGGGCCTGTCCGCCGCCCGCGGGTGGGCTGCCGAGAACGGGCACCTCCTGGCCCCGCTGGACGCCACCTACCAGAGGGCGAAGGTGGGCATCTGGCTGAAGAACGCCCGGGCCGCCGCCCGCAAGGCAGCCGAGATCGAGCAGCGGCGCGCCGAGGAGCTCCCGGTCGGGTCGTTGGCCGGCGCTCTGTCCGACGACCGGCGCGAACAACTGGAGGAGATCGACCCATCGTGGTGCCCGACGTGGCCCGTGGAGTGGCAGCGCGCCTTCCACCTCACCCGGCAGCACCTGGACGAAGGCGGTGCGCTGCCGACCGAACCGGGCCAGGTCGTGCGCCAGGGCGAGGACCTCGGACGGTGGGTGCGCACCCAGCGGCTCGGCTTCGACAAGCTCACCAGCGTGCAGCAGTGGATGCTGGAGCACGTCCTCGGGATCGAGCCCGCGGCCGAGGACGAGAAGCCACGCCCACGCCGTACCCAGGCCGACAAATGGGCCCTCAACTACGCCGCCGCGCAGCAGTTCTACGAGCGCGAGGGACACCTGCGGGTACCCCGCAAGCACGTGGAGACCATCGTGGTCGGCATCGACGGCGAGGGCCAGGAGGAGCGGGAGCTCCGGCTCGGTGCATGGGTCGGGAACCAGCGCAGCCGGGCCGCGACGTTGTCACCGGAGCGGGTGGAACAGCTGTCCGCGATCGGAATGCGGTGGGCGTAGAAGCCTCGTGTGGCCGGATAGGGTGCTTCTGCCCGGCCCGTCCATGCACGCCGGGAAGGCTAAGCAGTCAACTCGCTCCGCTCGGATTCGGTGGCCTCGTCTGCGGCGGTCACGTGGGTCAGTAGCGCATGGCACTGGGAGACGAGCTGGTCATAGGTCATGACGGTGATTCCGTGCATCCTGCTGTTGAGCCCATGCAGAGCACGCAGCTGCGCCTCCTCCCAATCGCAAGACCGCCCGATGATGACGAGGGCACGGGGGTGGTAAGCGACGATGTCGGGACGGGCAGGTCGCAGACCGAACTCTGCTGCGCGATGCAGGGTGTCGAGGTAGCGGTGGCACTGCCCGATCGCCTTCGCTGTATGCGATGACCAGTACCAGTTCTGGTGCGTGTCGTCGTAAAGGATCACGTCCTTGTCCGGACGCTTCAGCTCGTATACGTCACGGAGCCCGCTGGCGGTGGACTTCATCAGGAGGTCGACATGGTCGCCGATTCCGATCACTCTCTGATCATCACGGGCGACGTAGGCGTTGCCGAAAGCCCAGGAGTGGCGCTCACACCAGTCTTGGTAGACGTCCTCTCGGTTGCGGCCCTCGGCAAGGTGCTCTTGCAATTCGGTGACTGCCGCCCTCAGCTCGCCGATCCTGACGGCAGCTGAGAAAGCTTTGGCCAGAGTCTCGGGGTTGACCTGATGGGCGAGTTGTGCGGCGAACCGACGGTTTTCAAGAGCGCTGCCTATAGCGTCGACGGCGTCGTCGGATGCATCGGGCTGTGCCCCGAACCCATCCGTCCTGAGCACGATGAACTGGCCATCGTCGTCTTGCTCAGACACAGAGAGCGCTTGGGCAATGTGTCGCTTGAGTATGTACAGGTCCTCCGACTTGAGCGTCATCTCGCACTGCTCACCGGTCCGCTTGTCTGTACGGACGAGCTTCATGGACAGCTCAGTCGATGAGTTCCTGTGGGGGATGAAGAAGGGGATGGCCTCGATAAGCACGTGAGAGGTGTCCCTAACGACCAGTCGGTTCCCGTACGAGAGGGCCCCTGATGCAGCAGGACGCCGATCAAAGAACGTTGGCTCATTCCCGTCCATAACTGCATGTTGGGCCACTGCATCACTCTGTGTCCCAACTTTCCCTAAAGTGGATCACTTATTCGATTCATGGGGGTGCGGCTCGGAGAGAGGTCCCGTAGCGCCAAGGCCGTCGTAATGTTCTTTCGCGGGCCGCCCAGGCTCAGGTACTGCGGTAGCCCGCTCCCCCGAACGCGCTCGCCCGCCCCCGAGGAGGTGGGGCTGAGCGCGGCGTCTTCGTGCCTTACAGAGCCTCAGCGCGGCGGAGAGATCATGGTTGCTGCTAGAGAGAGGCGTTGTGGAGCTGTTCCAGGACTTTCTCCATGCCGAGCAGGCCGGCGTCCAGGCTGATCTGCTGGAGCCAGCTGTCGATGAGCGCACGCCGCTCCCCCAGGTCACGCTGGTCGACGCCCGGGTCAGCGAGCAGGTTGGCTCCCCGGGATGTGCCGGCGTCCGGCACCGAAGTCAGTCCGTTCCCGGCGAGCAGGTCCGGCATGTCAGTGCTGCTGAGGAAGTCCAGGCCAAGTGGCTGGGGCATCACGAGAGGATCGACGCCCGCCAGAGCGGCGAGCGCTTCGGTGACCTTGTCATCGACCAGCGTGGCTGTCAGTGCGTCGACCAGCTCGTGCAGGCGGGCAACGGACAGGGGCACTGTGCGGCCGAAGGTATGCCGGAAGCGTGCGAGGACTTCCACGGAGACCTGCAGGTGCGAGACGGGAGCCCCGTAGGCATCCGGCAGGTCGATCCTGGCCACAGCCTCCAGCGGGAAGGCCGGCGCTCCGTTTGGGCCGCCCTGCCACAACAGCCGGATTTTGCGGGCCCTGTTGAAGCCCGACCGGTAGAACGGGTTCATGCCGCCCTCGCCGATTGATGCGCACCAGCGGAACAGAGCATGGTGCACAGGCGAGTTGTTCAGCGCGTCGGCGAAGGCCTGCACGCCGCGCTCCGACAGCGGGCGCCAGGTGGCCGCCGCGTCGACCGGAACGAACATCCCCGTACGCACGAGGAAGTCGGCGCTCGACTTCCCCTGGTCGTCCAGGGGCAGGTCGGCCGGCGGCAACCGCAGTCCGGCCACCACAGCCCGGGGCGCGGCCTCATTGATCAGCCGTGCGAGCCCTGCTCGGTCCGCTACCGAGTTGCGTCCGTGCAGCCGGATGGGAGCAGCCCCCTGGATCAGAAGCGGGCGCGATGCCTTGGCCGCGTCCACGCGCACGACCAGGACCGTCCGGCCATCGGTCTCCGGCAGGGGCACCGGGATGATCTCCGGCACCCAGGGGGGCTCCAGCGTCTGATGGCAACCGTTGACGATCTGGACGATCGTGCCCTCCGGAACACCGATGACCCGGTCGTCGACGTTGCTCTCGGTGACGCCGACCAGGATGAGGCCGCCGTAGCTGTTGGCCATCGCCGCGACCGAGGTCGGGATCCTGGGGGTGTATTTCTCCTTGTACTCCAAGGTCAGGCTCTCGGGCTGGCCGATGGCAACCAGCTCGCGAACGCGCTCCAGGGTCACGTCAGCGGGACGGCAGGCGAAGAGCGAAGCCACGGATGTCATACCAGCCGCCCGTGCGTTGGACGTGTATGGGTCGAAGGTGTCACCAGGTCAAGCTAGCGAAGCTGTAAGGGGCCACGCCCTGCATTTCGCTTGCCCACAGCACTCGTTTCCGTCGTCGGCCCGCACCTGCTCCCGGCAGGTGCGCGCTTCATGTTGTACGGGGCAGCGCCGCCTCGGCGCCGATCTACAGGTCGAACTCGAGGTGCTCGATGTCGGTGAAGCGGACTTCCTCCAACTGGCCGGCGCGGCGGCCGTTGTCCTGGAAGTACACCTCCTTGAGTGCTTCGGCGGCGATCTGCTGAAGCTGCTGGTCGCTGGCGCCCTGCTCCTGGGCGTTGAAGAGGCGGGCGGCGTAGCGGGGCGGCAGGGCTACGGTCAGGTGCCGGAGCCGGTCCTCGTCCGTCGTGCCGATCGGGGCGGTGTAGCCGATCCGGGCGCGGGTGTCGATGACGATGCCGTCGGTGGTCGCCGCCTTCTGCCGGGCCTTGGCCCGGATCTGCGGCTGCCAGCGCTTCTTCACTTCGGCCTCCAGGCGGGCGGCGAGGTCCGGGCGCGGCTTTTTGATCTGGTCTTTGACGTACCGTTCGACGGTGCGCTGGGAGATGCGCAGCATCTGGGCGACCGCCTTGGTGCTCCCCAGCTGCTTGACCAGGTAGCGCATCTGCGCGGGCGCTCTCTTGGGCGCCGGGCGGGTGAACGCCTTCTGCACCGCGGCGTCCAGGCCGTCCCCGAACACACTCATCGCCTGCTACTCCCCGTTGTCGACGTCGGTGACGGTGCCGTCCTTGATGTACCGGGCGAGGTTGAGCTCCGGAGCGTTGAACTGCTCGCGCACGCCCTCGCCCCACAGCACGCTCTGGGTGCCCTCCCACTTGACCAGGCCCGGGTTCACGCCGAGCTTGAAGCCGCCGGGCAGCGGCTTGCCGTCCCGGTAGGGCAGGAAGTCCAGCGGAGAGGGTCCGTCGGAGGCGTAGACGGCGCAGTCCGAGAGGATGGCCACCGGGTACTGGCCGGTGAAGGCGGCGTGCTTGACGATCTTTCGGTGCATGTTGATCCGGGTGCGGGAGATGACGGCGGCGCGGATGTCCGGGCGCCAGGTGGGCCGGGCGAGGGCCCGCCAGGGCTGCCCGGGCTTCCAGCCCTCCCCGCGGGGACGCTCGCGCAGCTTGCCGATACCGCCCTTCACAGTCGCCTTGACCGCGGACACCACGATCGCCAGCTGGGGGTCACGCTGCCGGTAGCCGTCCATCGCCTTCAGGAACTCCTCCGGGGACAGGTCCACGCCCACCCCGAGGTCGGCCATCGTGGCCAGGTAGGCATCGCGCAGCCGGTTGTACCAGGCGTCCAGGTAGCGGCCGTTGTCGTGGCGGACGTACGCCTCGATCGGCGTGACGTCGTAGCCGAGCTCTACCGCGTACGCCACGGTCGGCGTGGCGTACCAGGCCGGCCCCGTCGGGCGCTCGCCCTTCGGCGTGAACGGACTGGGCAGCAGCTCGCCGTCCAGCTGCGCCCACCTGTCCTTGGCCACCTTCACGCGGGCCAGGTCGACGTGGCTCAGGTCGACCAGCCAGGAGCCGGGCATTTTCGGATCGAAGACAGGGTTCTTGACGTGCATCGGCGCGCCCAGACCGACTGTGAGGCCGTTCGCGCCTGCGGCGAAGGCCATGTTCACGTCGATGCCCACCAGGTGGGGGCGAAGGCATTCGGCGTCGGTGAGCGGGCGTGCCCAGTCGTACGCCTCCTCCACCAGGACCTCCGCCGGGGTGCGCTGGTGGAAGCGCGGCAGATCGGTGAGAAGCGGGTGCCCGTCGGGTGCCTCGCACGGCGCGCAGTCCACCGGATCCTTGCCCAGCGAGCCGGGGTTGCGCTCGGAATGCCGCCTGCCGTCGGCGTCGGGCTCGGAGGCGCGGGTCGGCGGGTGCAGGGCGGTCATCAGTTCCAGGCCCGTGACGGCGGTGGAGCCGCGCGGCGTCATCACGCGGGTCGCATAGGTGCCCAGGAGCCGCGCGAGGTCGGCCGGCGGCAACTGGGCGGCGTCGGCCCAATGCCGGGTGTCGAGCGCGTCCCACGACGGGATGCACAGCTGCACGCAGGATCGGTCCGAGCCCTGCGCGGGGCGGTAGATCCTTGCCCACGGCCCGAACCCGCGCTTGGTCAGCTGCCAGTTGGCGCGCGTCAGCTGCTTGATGACCTTGTGGCCCTCCGGGATCCGGCCGGCCAGGCGCTCCTCTTTGGTGAGCGTGATGGGCAGGCCGTAACGCTCGCATGCGGCCCCGGTCAGCACGATCAGCGGGTCGGCGTCCTTGCCCGGTCCGGACAACTTCGGCTGACCGAGCCGTCCTTCGCCAAGCGTCCACTCCACCAGCGCGGGAAGCGACTTGGCAGGCACGTCCAGGACCAGGCCGCCGACGCAGTACGCCAGCACCTGGCCCTCTGCGTCGACGTCGACGACCGCAAGCGGACCGTTCTCGAACCTCGCTTCCCTCCCGCCTGCCGGGGTGTCGGCGGGGGCGGCCTTCTTCGCGGCCGGACCGCGCGACGTCGGCCTGGTCGTGGTCGCCGGACGCGGTACAGCGGCAGGAGTGGTGGAGCGTGCAGTGATCCTGCGAGCAGGCCCGGAGTCAGCGTGGGCTTGGGCCGGTTCAGCTGCCGACGGCGCAGGAGCAGCCGCAACGGCAGGCATTCCGGGGACCGCCGTGTCTTCGGGGGGCACCGGAGCGTTGGCGGGGTAGAGCTGGGCGAGCTGCTTGAGCATGCGGGCGTACGCGTCACGCTCCGGCGGCCGTGGCTCGGTCTTGCCGGCCTCCCAGCCGCTGACCGTCGCCCGCCGCACCTGCAGTGCGGCGGCCACCTCGTCCAGCGTCAGCCCGTGCGCCTGGCGCAGCCGCTTGCGCTCCGCCGGGGGCGGCAACGGGGAGCGGGACGCGATGAGCGCGTCGACCGCGTCGAACAGCTCGGACATGCAGCACCTCCAGCCCCGACCCTAGCGTGAAGCGCACGTTTCGCGTACCAAACGCGTACGGATTACGTAAACGGCGGTGGCAATAGCAGGGTTGCCCCGGGAGGGCTTGGGTTCGTACACGTTCTTTAGCCGAGGGCCGCCAGTGGTGTCCTGGCTATGCCTGAACCGGCCGGGGCAAGCGGCTTGGTGTGAGAGATCTGGGAGAGCAGACGGGCCGCCATGCACCGGCCATCGCAGTAGCAGAACGGTAAGGGGCTGGCATGGGTGAGATCGTCAAGGGGCTCGAACAGGCGTTGCTGACCCGTCCCGTGCCCACCCGTGATGCCGCTGTGCGTTTCCTGCTCAAGACGGAGAAGAACTCCACGAAGAATGTGGCCACCCTCCTGGGGATCTCCCAGCGCACGGTACAGAGGTGGACCACCACCCGGCCGGGCATGCGCCGCAACCCCAGTGCTGTGCACGCGAAGTTGATCGATGAGGCCGTCAGGGCACGATGGCAGCCCCGGGTGCGGGCCCGCCGGCGGGCCCGGGCCGAGGCCGACGGCTTTGTCCTCCACACCAGAGCGCGGTTCGGATTCGCCGCTCCGGCAGGCTCGTCGGACGACCCGCGCATCCGGCTGATCACCCAGTACCTGTCCGGAGAAGTAGCCCGCGAGCTGTTCGCCGCCCAGGACGCCGGCGCAGGCGAGCAGCAGCAGATGGTGATCCTCGCCCGAGCGCTGGGGCATGCCTACTTCCGGGACGCAGGCCTGCGCGCCCACGGCCTCGGGATCGCCTTCACCGACCTCGAGTTCGCCGATTTCTCCATCGCCTGACTGTGCACCAGGTTCCGGGCTCAGGACGAGGGCGGCACCTGGTGCCGTGTCAGCATCGTGTCGTAGCCCTGTGCTTCCTTGCGTTCACGCCAGTCCCACTGGATACGGCCGACAGGCCCGGCGCGCTGGCCGGCAGGCGGCTGCGGCGGGCGCAGTCTGGCCGCCTCCGCCACACGCAGCAGGTGAGTGCGGTCGTGCGGGCCGGCCAGCAGATGCTGGTCCTGGCCGGGCGCGAGCCGGGCGAAGCAGACGGCGGCCTTCAGGAAGACGCGGGCCCACGGCGGCACGCGGTAGGTGGCGCAGCCGTCGGTGTAGCGGGCGCGGTCATGCAGGGCCAGGGTGGCCGCGGCGGCGTCGTAGTCGCCGGGGCGGGCGGTGGCGAGCTGCTGGAAGGAGGCGCCGGTAAAGAGCGCGGCGGCGAGGGCGGCGGCCAAACGGGGGTGGGCGGTCACGGTGGAAAGGCGGCGGGCGACCTCCTGGACTGCCTGCTCGGTGAGGGGTGTCGGTGGCGGGCGGTGCCGGAAGACAATCGGCGGCGGTACGCACGGGGCGGTACAGGGGGCAGGGCTGTCGTAGGAGACCAGGCGGTCCAGCGCGGGCAGGGTGAGCCACTGATCTGTCGGCTGGGCGGGCTCGTCCGCAGGCTGGGGTACGGGAGCGGTTGTGCCGTAGTAGTGGCGGTGGGCGGCCTGGAAGTCGGCGGTGATGGCGTAGTCGGCCGTCTGCAGGGCCTGGTGCAGGGCGGCGGGCAGGTGAGAGCGGTGGCAGACCAGGGTCAGGTGGATGCCGGTCAGGGCGCGCAGCTCCAGGAGGCGCATCGTGCGGCGGGCAGTGAGGCGGTGGGCGCGCAGGACGGTCAGCCGGTTCACGGGCAGGGCGTTGATCCAGGCGGTGGCGGCTTCCCAGGCGGGCTGACGGCCGGCGGGGAAACGGCCCGGGAGCAGGGGCGGTTTGCCCAGGGCGGCCAGAAGGTCGTGGGCGAGGCCGGTCTCGCTGGTGGTGCCCGGGCCGGGGTGCAGGGTGATCCGCCCAGCGGGCGGATGGTGGGCGGCCAGGGCGGTGTGCGTGTGAACCGCATCGTCGCCCGGGTCGATGACCACGGCGACGGACGGGGGCACGGCGGGCGGCATCGGTGTGGTGGTCAGGTGAGGCGGCTGAAGGCCCAGCGCAGCAGCTCCTGATCCACCCGGGGGCGGCCGGTGCGGGCCAGGGCGGTGCGGATGTGGGCAGTCAACTGGGCCCAGGCGCGGAAATTGCCGTGCGCGGCGTGCTGGTCGGCGAACGTGATGTCATCGGGGTCGGCGTCGGCCCAGACCGGATGAAACAAAGGAATGGCCTCCAGGACCTCGCTGGGGGTGAGGCGGGTGAAGTGCTGCCAGATGAAGATCCGGGAGGACAGCATCGGTTCACGGCGCAGCACTGTGTGGCAGCCCTCCCCGCCGACGAAAATGATCGCGAGCTGGGTTGAGGGTTCGTCCCACAGGTAGCGGAAGTATTCGAACGCCTCCCCGTTGAGCCACTGGGCCTCGTCGACGAGGAAGGTGCGAGGGCGTTCGGCCAGCGCGGTTTTCAGCAGGCGGTCGAACTCGCTGGGGTGGCGCGGTGGTTCGCCGGCCAGGTCGAGCGCGGTGAACAACTCGTAGCGCACCGCGCGGGCGGTAGGCCGGGCCCGGAAGGTAATCTTGCGGACGTCCTCGTGCGGTTCGAGTGCGCGCAGGCAGATGTTGACGGCGAGGGTCTTGCCGAAGCCGGCGCCGCCGTGGATGCACATCATCGCGCGGGCGGCGACGGTGTCTGTGATGTTGTCCCGGGCGGTGAGCAGGGCCCGGGTGGTGACCACCGACGCATCGGGCAGGTCGACGTACTGGTAGGTGGCCGCGGTCACGAGGCATCTCCGTCTTCAGTGGTCTGTTCAGCCGGTCCGGGCGGGCGCCTGGGGGCAGGTTCGGACGGAACGGGAGGAGGCCGGCCGGGCGCGGTCCGGGTGACGAGGGAAGGCGGGGTACGCCAGTCGGCCGGGGGCGCGGCGGGCGGGATGAGGTCCGGCATCGCCAGATCCGACAGGGCGGTGCCGGCGGACTGGGCGAGCTCGGCCTCGGCCTGCGCGGTGGTCAGCGCACCGAGCCGCCGGGGCGCCTCGGGCTGGTTCACGGCGGCGTAGCGCTCCCGCTGGGAAGCTTCGAGATCCTTTTTCAGACGGCGGCTACGGGCGGATCGCGCTCTTCGTACGGCGCTGACCTGTTCCTCGGTGGCCTGATCGGCCAGGTCCGCAGACCCCAAGTAACGGCCGGTGGCCGCATGGTAGACCTCGATCCGGTGATCGTGGTGGGGCATGAAACGGACCCGGACCTGGATGCCAGCCTGGCCGGTCATCCACGGCCCCACGTAGTCGCGTCTGCGGAAACGGACTCCGCGGGTGGTCAGCGTGCGGGTACCGGCGTCCTCCAGGGTGAACGTCCATAGATCCGCGGCCGGCACGTCCCGCAGCGGGGTGGGATCGTCCTGCCACGCCTCAAGCGGAGTCTTGCCCCGCAACGGCGCGGGGCGGTGCCCGGTGTTCCACCACCGTGTCCAGTCCAGCAGCCGGGCGGTGAAGTCCTCGAAGCTGAGCAGCACTTCGTCCTTCGGCCGGGAGGGGCGTTTGCCGGGGCGGGGCTGGCGGGCGTAGCCGGGCAGCGCGGCCAGGAACATGCTCTCCACCGCCCGGTTGAGGCCCTCGACCGTGCCCTTGAGGTGGGAGGTGTAGGCGGGCAGGTCCTCCACAGTGACGTCCAGGAGATCGAACGCGGCGGTCACCGTCCGGGACAGGAAGTCCTTGCCACGGTCGACCCGCACCTTCTGCGGCAGACCGCCGAACGGGCCGTAGGGGTCCTCGCGCAGGACCGCGGAGCGCAGTGCGGACAGCACCGACTCCCGCGACGGGTCTCCCGGCGTGACCGCGACGCCGGTGATCGCGTTCGTCGCGCAGTCGGTGAACCAGGTGATCCACGGCCTGCGGGACTTGCCCTCGACGTCGACCAGCACCGCCGCTTGGACGTGGTCGGTCTCCCACACCTGGTTGCGCCAGCCGCGCGGCCGGGCCAGGAACACATCATGCTTGCGCGCCGCCCGCTCCCCTCCCGCGAGCCCAGCCCGCTCCCCCGGCGTCAGATCCCGCTGGATCGCCCGGTGCAGCGTCGGAATCGATGGAGGCGGCTCCCCCTCGCCCCTGGCCGCGCGAGCGGTCAGCTCACGATGGACCGCCGCGACGTTGCCCTTCCACAAGGCCAGCAGACGGCGCACCTCCGGGGTGACGGAGAAGCGGTCCTTGCTCTGGACCCGCGCCCCGGGCTCCGCGGCCGCGGCCTCGTCACGCTCGGCAGCGGCAAGCCACCGCCACACCGTACGCTCTGTCACCTCCAACGACTCCGCCATCAGCCGCACATGTCGAGTCGTCAGTTTCTGGTCCTGCCGCAGGGCGAGCAGACGGCGCACGGCAGGGCCGCGCAGCGCCGACAGGGAGGAAGAAGGCAGCCCTCCCCGCGTGTGCGGACCGTCCTCGTGGCCCCCGGCCTCTCCCGGCCCAAAGGCGCCGGTCACAGCGGCCCCATGAGCCGTGCGCAGGCCCGCTCCAGCAACCGGCGGTCCACTACCGCACGGCTCTTGCCGTAGATCTCGGCGGTCAGGTGCGAGGTGAGCTTCGCCCACGTCCGGAAATTGCCGTGGCCCACATGCTCGTCCACCCACACGACATCGTCCTCGCTCACGTCCTCCCACAGCGGGTGGAAGGCCGCCATCGCCGCCGCCACCTCACCCGGGCGAAGACGCGGCACCAACTCCCAGGTCAGCACCCGAGAGGCCAGCGCGGGCACCCGGCGCAGCGCCCGTTCGCTGCCCGCACCCGCGAGCACGAGTGCCGTGTCCGTGTCCGGGTGGTCCCACAGCCCGCGCAGAAACTCCAGCGCCGGCCCCGGAAGGCGCTGTGCCTCGTCCAGTACCAGCACGCGGGGCTGTCGTAGCGCGTTCACCAGCATCAGGTCGGCCTCCCCCGCCCCGCGCGGCAGACGCCTGCCCAACTCGAGGGCATCCGCGAGCACCCGGCGCAGTTCAGGAACCGTCGGGTGCATACCGACATGGACCCGACGGACCCGGGCCGGGTGCGGCAGCTGGGACAAGGCGTACTGCAACGCGACGGTCTTGCCCTGGCCGGCGTCACCGTACAAACACACCACCGCGCCCACCGCGGACGCGTGCGCGACCGTCCGCAGCACCGACTGCACAGCAGACGTATGCACGACCTGGGCGCCCGGCACCAGGACCGGGACCTGCGCCAGATGCTTCTGCTCCCGCAGAAACACCTGCCCGTCGGTACCTCTGTCGGACACGACGTTCAAGCCCAGCTCGCTGAGCGGATCCGGCCTCCTCGGCCCGGCCACCTCGGGCTCCCGCTCGACCAGCAAAGCCCGCCCCGCCCGACGGTCCCTGCGAATCACCCGGTGCAAGGTCGACGCCGACGGCACCGAAGCCCCGCCACCAGCATCGACCAGCCGACGCCTCAGCTCAGCTACGTTCCCTCCCACCTCCCCCAACAGCGCCCACACCTCGTCCGACACCGCATACCCCTGCCGGGCCCCGGCCTCCATCTGCCCGGTCGTCTTGGCCTGTTCCAGCCAGCGCCACACCGTGCGCTCCGAAACTCCCACCGTCTCAGCAACCGCACGCACATGCCGGGTCGACAACTCCCCCGCCTGCTGCCGCTCCAGCAGACGACGCACCACCAACGCCCTGGGCAGCGCAGCCCCACGGCCGGCCCCTACCGCTCGATCCACCCCTCGATCACACCGGCCGAGCCCACCTCAGCGCATAAGAAATCTTGAACCTGAGACAGCATCAGCTGCCATGCGATAAAGCCACACGACAGTGGACCCGCCCATCAATCTCTCACCTCATGACAGCGACCCACCCACCCACAAACAACCACTGACCAGCCCCACAACACCCCACCCCAGAACGCCACCACCGACTCTCCCGACCACCGACACGAAGCCGAGAGATCGCAATTCGTGTCGCGTTTCCGTATGTACCCGACTCCTGATCAGCTTTCTGATCTCAAGGCTCTCGGCCATCCGCCGGAACACAGCCTGCGGGTTCCGCGTGACAGACGACCCCTTCTGTCGTTTGCCAAGCATGATCACTCGCAACAGGGCAGTCGCACCGTTCGTTTATGGCGTTGCCATCACGGCTGGACTGGTCCTCGGGCTGGCCAGCCCCGCCACGGCCATCGAATCTCCGAGCGGCCTGCACTCCCAGCTCCAGTTCTGCAGTGTGGATGTCCTCGGTCTAGGTGATCTGGACTGTAGGTCAGCGTCCAAGTCGCCCTCGGAATACCCCACGGCGCAGGCGGTACGCGACGATGCAGCCCGGAGCGGGATGCAGGCGATGTGGTGCTCAGTTCCCGTTGCTGGGCAGGCCCTCGTCTGCCGCGGCGTCTGAGCTCGATCTTTCGTCTGGGTCCGTCAGCTTGCTGACGGACCTTTCCAAGGTCCTGACGTCCATGCCGGGGATCGGAGTCAGGACCGGAGCGAGGATCCTCATCGACGTCGGCGACGGGACCGCTTTCCCGTCCTCGTCTCCACCCCGGCCCACGCCGCCGAAACCCTGCCCCTGACCGAAGCCGTCGGGGGCCTGCCCGTGGCCACCGAGTCCCGAGATGGCTACGACCGGAACAAGTTCCGCCACTGGAACACCGGCGACAACCCCGTCGACGGCTGCAACACCCGCGCCGAAGTCCTCATCCATGTAGCGGTCACCCCGCCCGCCGTCCGGCCGGCCCACCGCCTGACCGGCGGCAGCTGGTATTCGTACTACGACGCCACCGTCGTGATGTCGGCATCCGGACTCGACATCGACCACATGATCCCCCTCGCCGAAGCCTGGGACAGCGGCGCCTCGGCCTGGACCCCACGACGCCGCGAGGCATACGCCAACGACCAGGGCGCGGAGACCTCGCTCGTCGCCGTCACCGCACGCTCCAACCGCAGCAAAGCCGACCAGGATCCCGCCGAATGGCTGCCGCCGGCCGCCGACGTCCACTGCCGGTACCTCGCCGAATGGGTCGGCACCAAGCTCCGCTGGGCTCTCGCCGTCGACAACGTCGAGCTGGCCGCGTTGGAGAACGCCTCCGCAAGCTGCCCAGCGCAGACCGTGACATACGAGCCCGCCCCCTGAGCCAGCACCACCCACCGCCGTCCGCTTCGCGCGGACGGCGGTGCCCCGCTGTGTGCGTGTACACGGGACGCTGGGCACACGTCACAGGCCCAACTTCTCTTCGATCGTGAAGACGAGGTAGGTGATGCCAAGGAAAGAGGCGCCGCTCCAGGCCAATGCCTGTCCCAGGTCCGAGGACGTGTGCCGGGCGAGGATGTACGCCACCAGAGCAGCCACAGCCCCGGACAGCAGTGCGAGCTGACACCGGCGGTTCGGCAGGCCCGACCGAACCCGAGCCCGCAGGTGTACCGATTGCCGTGTCACCCGTCGGTTCGGCGCCGAGCCCTTTTCGGAAAACTCGAACCCACGGCCCTTGGCCATTTCCTCCAGTCGCCGGATGACGGACCAACTCTGCAGGACACTTCACCCTCGGGTCCGGGCCCTTCTCCTGCGCCATGCCGTCCATCGTGCGCGACAGCACCGACAACCGGCACAAGGACACCCACACTGCGGCATGATCACCTGTCATGTCCTACCTGATGACCGCCGCCGCAGCAGCAGCCGGCGCAGCCATACCGCACGCCGTCAGCCTCGCCGGACAGTGGATCGCCGCCCGCGGCGGCCACGCCCAAGCCGCCGCGGCACGCGACGCCGCCGAACGCGCCGCGCGGTCCACCTTCGAGGACAAGGCCCGAGAAGCCCAACGCGCCGCCCACGTCGCCCTGATCGAGTCCGCTCACGCCGTCGCGGAACACATGCGGCCCGTCCTGTGGCGAGCCGTTGAGGAGTACGCCACCGCAGAGAATCAGCTGAGCGTACGTCTGACGTTCGCCTCCGAGCCCCGCACCGCCTTCCGTACGTCCCTGGCCCGCGTGGAGCTGGAAGGCCCCCCGGACCTGATCCCTCTTGCCCACGAGGTTGCGGCGGCCGTCGAACAGGCCGAAGAGCGCTGCCGGTCAGAGCTGCCTTTCCTGGCAGCCCGGCACCGGCTCAGCCCGGTCTTCGAGGAACCGAGCGACCGAATCCTCTTCCCTCCAGGGGTGGGGCTCGTCGCCGTAAACGCGCTGCTCAACCTGAGCCGCACCGAGACGCCGTCTATGCCCTCGTTGGGCCGCCTCGTGATCCTGCGGGGGGTCACCTCGGCCATGAACCCGCAGGCCCGCGACACGCCGCCGAGCAACCAGGACCAGGCCCACTCCATCCGGGCAGCGGACCCGGAGGAGGTGAGCGCGCTCACTGCGGCCTACCGGGAGACCGCGGAGGCTCTGCGCCGAGCCATCGACGAGGGCGCCGTCACTGAGGACCAGGCCCGGGATCTTCTCTCCGAAGCCGTTCAGGGCCGTCGACACATAGACGCCCCTATAGCGCCGTGGGATCAGATCCACGCGGCCCGCGTTCGGTTCACCGACGCGGCCCGTACGTATCTGCACACTATGCCGGGCCCGGCCGTTAGCTTGTGATCGTGGGCATGGACTCCGCCGTCCTCGCCGCCGCAGCCGCCTACGCAGCCGGGCGACAAGCTGCTGGCCGTCTCTGCGTACGGCAGGTTGCCGGCGTATTCCGGGCCCTCCGAGGACCGCGGTCGAGACCCCAACCAGTCCAAGTTTGGTAAGGGGTCGCCTCACGGCACCCCGGGGAAGGACATCGGCATGACGACGATCACCGAGCAGTCGCGGACGTGACAAGGCGAGGGTGGCCCTGCCGAATGGACGCAGGCATGGGATCGCACCCGTGAGCCGATCGGCACCCGTGCCGACCACTTCAGCGAGCGCGACAGTGACGGCTCGCAGGAGGACGCGATCTCCGCACTGGCGACCGCCTCTACATCACGTGTCGGCGTACACGCGAACGGACTCAAGCGGGTACACGGGAATGTGGTCGCGCCGGCCGTTCGTCACGTGACAGTGCGGCCCAGGTAGGCGGCGAGACGGTCAAGAGGATCGGCGTCATCGGGGACCGGCTGCGGCGGAGCGAAGGAACCGGCGGCAGTACGGGGCAGATCGCCGTAGATCTCGCGTACGACGGGGAGCGCCGTCTCAGCGACGTGCTGAACGGTGTCGTAGGGGTGCCCGATGGCCTGGGCCAGGTCCCAGCCATGGACCAGCATCTCGATCACCAGCTGCTCGACGAGCCGTCGACCGGGGGCGGGCCCGTAGCGCTGCTCAAGCATGCCCGGGCGTGCGAAGGCCGACCGTGCGGCCCGGGTTGCGGTACGGAAGGCCGCGACATGATCGTCCCCGATGTGGTCGGCGGTGAAGTCGGAGCGGGGAGTTCCGTCGGCCAGACCGGCCCACAGCAGGTTCTCCCAGACCAGATGGTTGAGGAGGGCGCGAACGTCCCAGTCGGCGCAGGGCGTTGGCCTGTCGAACTGGCCCGCCTCCACCGCGGAGACGAGTACGCCGACGGCATCCAGGACCTCTTCACAGGTCTGGAGCACGCCGGTCGGTTCCCACGCGTCCTCCCCGGCGTCGTACATCTCGCCGAGTCGCGCAGCTCGCACACCGGGTTCAGGATGCGTCCGCAGTGCCGTTGTCAGCCATCGGCCGGCTGCCGCCATGCTGGGCCGCACGGGCCAGCCGTTGATGATGCACAGCAGCTGCCAGTACCGCTCCGCGTGCGTGTCGGAGGCGACTTCGAGCTGTTCAAGGAGCAGACCTCTGGCCTGCGCGTTGTCGACAAGCTCCTTTCCGTCCGGAGCAGCCTGCGTGGGGATCCAGCTCGCCACGATGGCGGTGACGACGGGATCGGCTGCTGGCGAGTCCGGGGCAATTCCTTGCGCCGCCGCTGTCTCCACTCGCCGCAGCCAGTCGTCTGTCACCTCCTCTGCGTCCCGCAACGCGCTATCGTCGTGCTCGCCTGGGTGGTGTTCGGCGGCGTAGTGGGCCATACGGCGCACACTGGCGCGCAGAGCCGGATTCCTGACGAGTTCGCCTAGTTCAAGCCAGGCGTCGACCTGCTCGTCGGTGGGATCGGCGGGCAGGTCAGGGGTGGCCGCCAGCAGGCCCCGTCGGTAGGTGGGTACGTCCAGTTCTCCCAGGGTGTCGGTGACGAAGTCCTGGATGATGGAACGGCGTTCGGCGGCGGACATGCGCGCCAGCTCGGTCATGGTGGTGAGCCCCTCGGCAGTGGTGTTGCGGCGGGTGACGGAGCGCAGCACGGCCTGCTGCGTTCGCAGCGTGCGGATCTGCTTCTCCAGCGCGTCGATGTGCGTCGCGGCCACGCCTGACAGGGTGCTCTCGCGCTCCAGTACGTTCCGGATCGTCGCCAGCCCCAGGCCCAGCCCTCGCAGTGTCTGCGCCAGCTGCAGCCGCGCCAGTGCCTCGGTGCCGTACAGCCGGTAGCCGGCCGGAGTCCGACGTGCCGGGTGAACGACCCCGGCGTCCGACCAGTGCCGGATCAGCTTCACCGACAGCCCGGTCTTCCGAGCGACTTCCCCGATACTCCAGAGCGTGTTGTCACCGACGTGCATGCGCTCCACCCTTGGGTCTCCCACCGAGGGAGAGTCAACAGGTACCCGGATTCCGCCGACCTTCGCCGCAGGATTCCACGGGGACGCTTCGGTGTACGCGGCTGGACACAAACAGTCGTACGCCGACATCACGGCCAAAGAGCAGCGCGTTGAGCCCGCTGCCGTGCGCCGGCAAGCCGTCGATGACCTCGTTGACCGGCGTCCCGGGGAGACCGACCTCGATGTCGTCCAGAGGTGGAGGGCCCACCTGGAGAACCTGGGGCACAACGTCGACGACAAGACCGACCCAGTCTCCGCCCGCTGGCACTGCCTGCGCTACGAGCACGACCCCGACGAACGGAACTGGGGCGACTCCCTCGCGCGCCATGGATACGCCTTCACCGCCATCCGCCACGTGCTCAGCCCCCACGTGGCGCCGGCCTTCTGAAGCCGCCCTGCTCGAAGCCGGACACGGCATGCTTTTGTTGAGCCCCATCAAATGGGGCACCGCGCCGTCCGACCTATTCGGTGAGTTCCGATACCCGACTGCACCGTTAGGCACCAGCCGACTCCGGCTTCCGGGCAGAGGTCGAAAGCGAACAAGCCCTGGCCCGCGGCGAACACCTCCTGACCGTGATCGACGCCCACGAGCACAACCGCCTGGCCGGCCCGGCAGCCGCCGAGGCACCCGCCGCCTGGAGGAGTTCGAACAACGATCCCGCTTCCAGGGCACCGTCGTCCTCGACGACCGCAGACTCCGACGGATCATGAACCGGGACGACCCCGCGGTCCATCCCGGCACCTACGTCACCTACGTCCACGACCCGGCCAAGGCCCTTTGTGAACGAGCCCGCCAAGGAGCCTTCGAAGGACTCGGAGACCACCCCCCAGTGCCAGCCACTGGCCTGCCGCAACGTCGCCCTCACCAGGGAGAACACCGACGCCTTGCGAGGAGAGATCGAACTGGTCGACCAGCAGCTGACCCGACGCCCACCGCTGCCGCCCCTCCTGCAGAACCGACTGCTCCGGCGCAAGCACCAGATCGAAGGCCTCCTCGCCACCACTCAGGAGCCTTCGTGACCCGTCGCACCGACCTCCCATCCCAAGCGCGGGTCCATGCGGCCCTGACCCGACTCCGCCAAACGGCCATCGACACCGGCAAGCGCCCCACCGTCCTCGCCCTGGCCCGCGAGTTCGGGCTGAGCAACACCACCTTCCGCCGCCACTTCCCCGGCATCGCCCGGGACATCGCCGAAGCCGCCCGCACCAGCGCACCCGCAGTCGACACTCCAACCAGCCACTACGACCAGTTCGTTGCTCGCAATGCCAAGCTGAAGCGGCGGAACAAGGAGCTGACCGCCCACCTCTCGTCGGCCGCCGCCCGCATCCAGCAAGTCACCCTGGACAACCAGCGCCTGAAGCAGCAGCTCGAAGCCGCCACCGGTGTCACCCGCATCGGAACCCACGGGCGCCGGCCCCAAGCCCGCTAGGTTTTCCTGAGCTTCAGAGTCAAGCTAAGAGCGCGGTCCCCAGCGACGCGCTAATCCTGGCTTCAGGTTGATCGGGGACGATGAGCGGCGAAAGCATCGACTGGAAGGGGGCGGGCCGGCGTGCGGATCATGATCGCGGATGATGAAGCGGCCATCCGTGAGTCGCTGGAGCGGGTGCTCCAGGTCGAGGGTTACGACACCAGCACCGTCGCCAACGGTCTCGCCGTGCTCGACGGGGTCGGTGGGGCCGGCGGTGACACGCTGGATCTGCTGATCCTCGACGTGATGATGCCCCGCCTCGGCGGGTTGGAGACCTGCCGGCGGTTGCGGGCCGCGGGTCGGGATCTGCCGGTGCTGATGCTGACCGCTCGTGACCAGGTCTCCGACCGGGTCACGGGGCTGGACGCGGGCGCCGACGACTACCTGCCCAAGCCGTTCGCCACCGAGGAGTTGCTGGCCCGGGTGCGGGCCCTGCTGCGCCGGCGCACGCCGGCCGACGGGGAGTCGCAGATCCTGTCGTTCGCCGACGTCCGGCTCGATCCCGACAGGTTCGAGGCGTGGCGGGGCGGGCGGCCGCTGCGCCTGACCCGGACCGAGTTCTCCCTCCTGCAGGTCCTCATGCGCAACGCGACCCGGGTCTTGACCCGCGACGCGCTGTTCGAGGCGATCTGGGGCTTCGACATGAGCGCCACCGCCAACAACCTCCAGGTATACGTGAGCTACCTGCGCCGCAAGATGGAGGCCGAGGGTGAGCCGCGATTGATCTACACGCTGCGCGGCCTGGGATACACGTTGCGGGAGACTCCTCCGTGAGCAGGCCCACCGGCCGGGAACCGCGCCGGCTGACCCGATGGTGGCGCCGGCGGTCCCTGCGGACCAGGCTGACGGTGATCGCGGCGACGGCCATCGCGGTCAGCGTGTTCGTGGCCTTCCAGGTGGCCAGCGAGCTGATGGGCTGGGAGCTGCGGGACAGCGCCGAGAATCAGCTGCGCGCCGACTCCCGCGTCCTGGCGACGGACGCGCAGCGCGCCGGGCTGGCGCAGGTCCAGCTACCGCCGTATCCCGGATCCGGTCGGCTGGTGCGGGTCATCCTGCCCGACGGCTCGACCCGGACGCCGGCCGGCCAACCCGCGCTGCCCCCCGTCAGCGAGCACGCCGGGCGCGTGGCGCAGGGCGCGTCGGCCGACCTGATGGAGTCGAACGACAGCGACGAGGACGGCTACCTCATCTACACGCTGCGGGCGGGCGACGGCGCGGTCCAGGTGGCCCGCGTCGCCGACGACAGCCCGGTCAACCGGTTCGGGTTCGGCATGCTGCTGATCGGGCTGTTCTGCGTGGTCGGCGGTGCCCTTGTCGGGCGGACCGTGGCGCGGACCGGGCTGGCACCGATCGACCGGCTGACCGCCGCAGCGGTACGTGTCGCGCACACCCGGGATCTCGACGCCGACATCCCGGATGAGGGCGGTGGGGAGATCCGGCGGCTGATCCAGTCGATCAACGACATGCTCGCCGCGCTCCGGGACTCCCGGCGGGCCCAGCGGCTGCTCGCCGAGGACGCCGCCCACGAGCTCAAGACCCCGCTCACCAGCCTGCGCCTCAACGCCGAGCTGCTGATCCGGCTCGATCGGCGCGGCACCCTGGACAGCGCACTGCCGGCGGAGAGCCGGACCCGGCTGCTCAACGATCTCGGCGCCCAGGTGGCCGAGTTGAGCACCCTTGCCGCCGAGCTGACCGACCTGGCGCGCGGTGACGTCAGCGACGAGAACACCGAGCTGCTCGACCTCGGCGACGTGGTGGTGGCCGCCGCGACCCGGGCGCGTTCCCGCGTGCCCGACATCGAGGTCGCGCTCGACGTGACCTCCGTGTGGGTGAGCGGGCGTCCCGCCGCCCTCCAGCGGGCGGTGCTCAACCTCATCGACAACGCCGGCAAGTGGTCCCCCGCGGACCAGCCGGTCCAGGTCCGGCTCCGTGCCCAGGGTGCGTCGGCGGTGCTCGAGGTCGACGACGCCGGGCCGGGCATCGAAGCCGCCGACGTACCGCGGGTGTTCGACCGGTTCTACCGTGCCGACAGCGCCCGGGCGTTGCCGGGATCCGGTCTGGGGCTGTCGATCGTGCAGCGGGTCGTCGACGCCCACGGCGGCCGGGCCACCGTCGCCCGCTCCGCACGCGGTGGCGCGCTGCTTCGGGTCGACCTTCCGGCCGCGGCCCCGCCCGCCCCGATCGCGCGGCTCACCGCCGGGGAGGACACCGCGGCGCGCTGACCTGACCCGGCCGCACGGCGCAGGACAAGCGACGGCGACCTCGCGCACGGCCCAGCGCAGCTCACCACCGGGGCAGGACACCACGATCCGCCGACCCCAGCCCCGACGGCACGGCGCAGGACAAGGGTCGGCGGCCCTCGGGCATGGTCCCGGGCGGCCCACCGTCGGGGCAGGACACCGCGGTGCGCCGACCCCAGCCCCGGCGCGTGGCGCAGGACCAAAGGGCGGCGGCCGGTCGGGCCCGTGAAAAGATCCGGGACGGGCCTGAGGCCCGTCCCGGATCTCGTCCGTGCCGCCGCGCTCACCGTTGCAGCGCGGGCTCCTCGTCGTCGGCGAGCGACTGTTGACCGTCCGGCAGCTTTGCCGCTGGACGGGACAGCCGGCTCGGCCACCACATCCGCCGGCCGATCAGCAGGGTGAGGGCGGGCACCAGAACCGACCGCACCAGCAGGGCGTCGAGCAGCACGCCGAAGGCGACCAGGAACCCGACCTCGATCAGCATCACCAGCGGAAGTGTGGCGAGGACCGCGAACGTGGCCGCCAGGACCAGGCCTGCCGAGGTGATGACGCCACCGGTGGCGGAGAGGGCTTTGAGCATGCCCTCCCTGGTGCCGAGACGCACGGTCTCCTCCCGGGCCCGGCTGGCCAGGAAGATGTTGTAGTCAACGCCGAGCGCCACCAGGAACAGGAATGCCAGCAGCGGCACCGAATAGTCGACACCCTTGAACCCGAGGATCGTGTCGAAGACGAACACGCTGCCACCGAAGGCCGCGGCGAATGAGACGATCACGGTGGCCATCAGGACCAGCGGGGCCAGGATCGCGCGCAGCAGCAACCCGAGGACGATCAGGACGACGGCGAGCACCAGCGGGATCACCAGCCTCTCGTCGCGCTCGGTGGTCACCTCGGTGTCGAGGTTCTCCGCACTCGGCCCGCCGACGATCGCCTCCGCCCCGCTCACCGCGTGCACGGCGGTGCGCACCCGCAGAATCGTGTCGTACTCCGCGACGGTGTCCGGCGCGTCCTTCGGGAACACGGAGATGTTGGCCCAGCCACCGCTGGTCTGCTCCGGGACGGCCAGGGCCACACCGCGAGTGTCCTTGACGATGTCGAGCACCCGCTCCTGGTGCGCCGGCCGCGTGAAGATCGTCATCGGCTGGCCGCCGAGCTCCGGGAAGTGCTGGCGGAGAACGGTGAAGCCGGTGACCGACTCCGGCGCGGACAGGAACTGGTCCTGCTCCCGCAGGGCGCCGGTGTTGCCCGCCAGCCCGAGGGCGAGCACGCCGAGGACTCCGAGCGAGCCGAGCGTCGCCACCCACCGGCGGCGGCTGATGGCGGCGCCGAGCCGTCCCCACAGCCCCGGCTTCTCCTCCACGGCCGTGCTGAACCGCGGGACGGCCGGCCAGAAGATACCCCTGCCGAGCACCACGAGCACCGCCGGGAACAGCGTCAGCATGGCCACCAGCGCGCACAGGATGCCGGCCGCACCGACCGGGCCCAACCCGCTGGTGCTGTTCAGGTCCGCGACGAGCAGGCAGAGCAGGCCGGCGACCACGGTGGCCGCGGACGCGACGACGGCCGGCGCCGCGGAGCGCAGCGCGTGGACCATCGCGACCCGGACGTTCTCGTGGTGGTGCAGCGCCTCCCGATATCGAGCGATGAGCAACAGCGCGTAGTCCGTGCCGACGCCGAACACCAGGATCGTCAGCAGCGCCGAGTTCTGGTCGTTGACCACGATGCCGAAGCCCTTGACGAGCAGGTAGACGGTCCCCATCGAGGTCAGCGCGGCCGCGCCAACGGCCACCAGCGGGATGATCCACAACACCGGGCTGCGGTAGGTGAGGATGAGCAGGAGCGTGACGACGACGATGGTGGTGAGGAGGACCTGCACGTCGATGCCGTCGAAGACGGCATCCATGTCGCCGTCGATCGCGCCCGGGCCGCTCACGTCGAGTTCCAGGCCCAAGGGGCGGTCCTTCGCGGCGTCACGCAACGGGCCGACGATGTCCTCCGGTGCGCCGTAGGCCGTGCTCACCTCGAGGGTGAACATCATCGCCTTGCCGTCGGTGGAGGGGCTCGTCGGTGGGCCCTCGTCGCCGCCGCCGGCCGCCGCCGTCGCCTTCGGCGGGTACCGCTCGGCAAGGGTGTCGTAGTGGCGCTCGACCGTCGCGCGGTCGGCGTCGGTCATGCCGCTGGCACGGTGGTACACGAAGACGAACGTGTTGTCGTCACCGTCGGGAAGACCGTCCTCCAGCACCGCCACCTTGGTGGACTCGGCGCTGGCCGGCAGAGTGTCCACGGCGCTGTCGGTGGTGACCGAACTCAACTTTCCGCTCAGCGGCACCATGCCCGCCGCCAGCACCAGCCATAAGCCAATCACCAACCACGGCACCCACCGGCCTGCCAACCGACCGGCCGGCGCTTCCCCGGACGGCGCTGCCTTGACTGCCATCACTAGCCTCCTACATACGGGTTACATCGCTTCCCTGATGCCTCCTTCCTAAAGAGCGAACCTGAGACAACCGTTAGAGCCCGTGAAGCAACCGGCGTCCGTTGCAGAAGGTCACGTAGATCATCGATGCCTTGTCGGCGGGTGTCTCGCAGGATCCGCCTGCACCGGCGGCCGGGAGGCCCGAGTGAAGGTGACGTCGCGCCAACTCTGCGCCGTGATGCCGGGTTGACCCTCTGAGGAACCGCCTTCACCACCACGAATGGGATGCCTTACACCGCCATGATCGAAGCCGTCACCAGCCTCCCGCCGATCGTGGTCGCCGACCTCTTCGGCATGCACCCCAGCACGGCACAGAGCTGGACGAACTACGCCAAGGACGATTGGAGCGCCTGCCTCGCCGCCCGCATGGGTGCGACCGAATAGCCACTGGGCCTGACTCGGACGCCTTGTTGTCTAGCAGACAATCCGGCCGAAGGCGGCCACTGACCGGTCGATCTGCTCTTGAGCGCGCGGCGGAGAGTTTCGACAGATCACTTCGGTGCCGTCCGTTGCCACCCAGCTTCCGGCGACCCCGCCATGATGGCTGCACGCGCCCCGCTCCCCGACAGAGGCGGACACCCAGCCGTCGGCACACACAGCACCTTGGTACGTCCACTGCACCGGGGACACAGAGGCAGGCTCTTCCGACACAGCCGGCGCTGGTCGATTCACTTCGCCGGGGTCATCCCAGACGAGTCCCACGATCACCAGACCCACGAACACAGGCACGAACATGACGGCACAGAACAGCTGGAAGACACCCAAGACCGCAGCACAGATCCTTCTCATCCCATCCCACGCCGAGCGCACGCTCGCCCTCTCCCCCCGGCCGTGTCCCCACACGGCACCGCCGCATCCTACGTGCCTGCACGCTCCCGGAGAGGTTTCCGAGGCGCCCAATAGCGCACCCCCGGAATACTGTCTCTCCACCAGTTGGCGACCGAGCAGGCGGAGCCTCACAAGTACACGGCCTGGCTGACCCCGGCACAGACTCGGCCGATCGACGGGGTCTCGCACGACGAGGTGCCCACGACTCCCCTGCCGCGAGACGTCGACGAGCCGCCGCACTCCGCCCATTGGGCTTGGAAGGTCCAGCGCATCCCCCGGATGACGGGCGCCCTGGGCGGGTCGTGGTCCATGTCTGGGACTGCGGCGACGCCCGCGACTACGAACGCCTACCCCAGCACTCCGAAGCCCACCTGAACTGGGCACTCATGACCATGATGACCCGACGCCTCACCCGGCGAGGGCCTCGTACCGACACCTGGACCAAAGAAGTTCACCGGTCACCCTGACGTCGTCAATCGCGGACGGGTTCAAGGAATTCCAGCCGGGGTTGCCCAGCTTGTCGAACGCGTAGAAGCGGGTATGCCCGGGGAAGTTGTCATCCCAGGTGACGCCGACTCCGTTGACTTCCAGGCGCTTAGCGAGCGCCTGGATGGAGGTCACAAGGATGCCTGGATGCGCCTTCCTGTTCGGGTGGAAGTCCTCTTCGACGCCCAGGTGAACCTCCAGGCCGCCTCCCCGGAACCAGCACCCTGCGCGAGCTGCCGACAGTGCCTCACCTGGAGAGGTCGCGGCGGCGTGGCCAGAGCAGTCGGGCCCGCCGCGTGCCCGTCATCCTCGCGTGAGGAGCGACCGGTGGTTTCGTGAACCGGGGGCCGTCGGTGTGGCAGGCGCCTGTGGGGATCAACTCTGGGCGGTGGGCTGTGCCTCGCGGGCCAGGGTTCGCGCGATGGCCGCGGCGTGGGAGGCCACGTTGTCGAGCGTGGGCCGGCGCCGGGTGAGGAAGCCGGAACGCAGGAGCGCCGCGTAGCCGTGAGCCGCGGCGATCTGCCGCTCCAGCAGCTCCAAGGCCTCGCGTGCGTCTCCGCCGGTGAGGGCCAGGGCCGAGGGGAGCAGGGCGTCCATCACGCCGCGGCCGGCCTGGAGCAGATCCTCGTCTCCGGCGTCCTGCAGTTCGGGGGCGAAGATCAGGTCAAGTCCGGAGCCGTTCTCGGCGGCGAAGCGCGTGTAGGCGGCGGCTGCGGCCGCTGTGGCCTCGACCGGGTCGACCGACCCCTGCTTGTCGCGGGGCAGTTCCTCTTGTGCTTGGAGCATCCGCGCTGTGAGTGAGCGGGCCGCGGCGACGGCGCAGGCGATGAGCAAGGCCTGCTTACTGGCGAAGTGGCGGTAGGGAGCCGCTGTGCTGACACCTGCGCGCCGGGCCACCTCGGCCACGGACAGCGCAGCGATGCCCTGCTCCGCGATCAGTTCCAGCGCGGTGGACACCAGCGCAGCCTTCAGGTCGCCGTGGTGGTAGGTACTGCGCTTCGGCACGAATTCCTCCGTTCCTCACTCAATGTAAGGGAGATCTTACATGTCGGAGTGGCGGTTTCGCACGCCTCCATCCTCCGTCGATGCGGGCGTTTGACTTCACGCTAGAGTCCTCTTACATTGAAGCAAGTAAGAGACCTCATACATTGAGTGTGAGCAGCAACTATGCCTCTTTTTTCTGGAGGGCAGACGTATGACCAGCAAGCTGAACTCGACTGTGGTGCTTGTCACTGGCGCGAGCAGTGGTATCGGACGGGCCACGGCCCTGCGGCTCGCCGAAGAGGGCGCCACCGTCGCGCTCGTCGCCCGCCGCAAGGACCGGGTCGAGGAACTCGCCGAATTCGTGGCCGCTCAAGGCGGCCGGGCAATGGCGGTCGCCGCCGACGTCACCGACGCGGACTCCGCGGCCGCCGCGGTCCAGGAGGTCGTCGACAGCCTCGGCCGCCTCGACATCGTGGTCAACGCGGCCGGATCCATGCTCAACGGCGACTCGGAGCGTGCACGCCTGGACGAGTGGGACCAGATGATCGACGTCAACGTCAAGGGCGTGATGTACGTCGTCAAGGCCGCAGTGCCCCACCTGCTGGAGGCGGCCAAGAGCGCCGACCGGCAGGTCGCCGACGTGATCAACATCAGCTCCGTGGCCGGCCGCGTCGCGACGGCCGGGGTTGCGATCTACAACGCCAGCAAGTTCGGCGTCACCGCGGCCACCGAGGCCTGGCGCCAGGAGTTCGGCGGCCGCAACCTGCGCTTCTCGGTCATAGAGCCGGGCGCCGTGGACACCGAACTGTTCAGCCACCAGCAGGGTCACGCGCAGGAGGCGGAGAGCCAGCGCTTCGAGGGCGTGGAGAAACTCCACCCCGAGGACATCGCCGACGCCATCGCCTACATCGCCACCAGCCCGCGCCGCCGGGCCGTCAACGAGATCGTGATCCGCCCCACCGACCAGGACTTCTAAAACCGCCCGAGGAGACAATCCATGTCAGTGCAGACGCAGGCCGCCGTCATACGCGGCAAGGGCGCCGTCGAACTGGAGGACGTCCTCGTCCGGAACCCGGGCGCCGACGAGGTCCTCGTGCGCATCGAGTCGTCCGGCATCTGCCGCACCGACCTCGAGTCCCTGCCGTTGGTCGCCGGCGCCCTCGCCGTCGCCAGCGGACCCACGCGCGTCATGGCCCTGCCCGCCGTCGAGCAGTTGCTCGACCGTGTCGGCCTCGGCCTGGTCGACGACGACCAGGGTGGCAGCGCGTGACCCAACCGCCCCCACTCGAGTCGGTCGCCGTCGAGCCGGAGAAGCTACGCGGCACCATGGCCGAAGGGTTCGCCCGAGTCGACGGCTCCCTCGCCCTGCTCATCCCGCGCGGCGACCAGACCGACCGGCGGCTCGCCGACCACGAACTACGCCTCGACATCCCTCGAACGCGCCCGATGGCCCCTTCCCTCCGTCGCCGCGCTGGTCGCCGTTCTCGGCCTCCCCCTGTCCATCTGGCAGTTCTCCGCCCCGGGGCGTACGCGTAGCCTGCCGGACCCGCCCGTGCCTGCTTCGCCTGGACCAAGGCCCGCATCTCGCTGCGGCACCCAGCCCCTCCAGGACCGAAAACATGTGCCTTTCCACGGTCCTGACCGACAGCACCAGTTCCTCGGCCACGGCGAGGCCGTGACGGCGCCAGCGGTGCCGGACCGTGGCCCGCTGGTGCTGGCCCGCCGGACATCACCCGCGCCTGCGATCTCGCCCGCGCCTACGCCGACCTGGTCCGCCACCAGCGCGGATACCTCCTGCTGGAGTGGATCCGGCAGGCTGAACAGGACGCGCCCAAGCCGATGAAGGGCTTCGCCGGCCTCCTCCGTCAGGACCTCGACGCCGTCACCGCCGGACTCACCCTGCCCGGGAGCTCCGAGGTGGTCGAAGGCCATGTGAACCGGGTGAAACACTCAAGAGAGCCATGTACGGCCGCGCCTCGTTCGAACTCCTGCGAACCCGCATCCTCACCCAGCCGTGATGCTCCGGCGGCGATCGTGGTAGGCAAGGCGGATGTTTGGGCGACTTCCTCTCGATGAGCAACTCAACGGCTTACGCTCCGTGCTCTCCCAGAACGAGATCTTGACTGACGTGATGGCTAGGGCGGCAACACTTGAGCTGCCCGGCTGGTACCTGACGGCGGGCTGCCTGTTCCAGACGGTATGGAACGTGGTCACCGACAGGCCCCCGACCAACGGCATCAAGGACTACGACGTCTTCTACTTCGACGGCAGCGACCCTTCCTGGGAAGCGGAGGACGCCGTGATCAAGGCGGGGCAGGAGGTGTTCACCGGCCTGCCGGCCGAGGTGGAGATCCGCAACGAAGCCCGCGTGCATCTTTGGTACGAGCAGAAGTTCGGGAACCCGTGTCCGCCACACGAATCCACCGAGACCGCGATCGACTGCTTCGCTGCAACAACGTGCTGTCTGGGCGTCCGGCTGGAATCCGATAGAGGGTGGCGCGTTTACGCACCTCACGGGCTCTCCGACGTGTTCAACCTGGTCGTGCGGCCCAACTCGGTCCTGGCTCCGCGGGAAGTCTATGAGGCCAAGGCGGCGCGCTGGAAGGAGGAATGGCCGGAGCTCACCGTCCTGCCGTGGCCAAACTGATCGGCGGCTTGACTACCCACCTTCACGCAACTGCGGACCGAGCCGTTTTCAAGAATCGCCATCAAGGGCCGGTCCATGGCCGCACTTGCCGTCGCTGCGGTGGTGAGGAGGTCGCGTGGGGCCTGCGGGAGGCGCGTTCAACGACCAGCCGTTGCCCCGGTCCGACAGGACGGCGGTGCCGTGGTACGCGCCCCGGCCGCCCGCCCAGACAAGTCCATGCGGGGCCAGTCGGCCCAGACCGCGAAGCCGACCCACACCCGACAGCGGCCGCAGACGCCGAACGACAACCGTGCCAGCATGCCCGCCGACGGACAGCAGGAGCGCGTCGGCATGGCCGCCACCGACAAGATCCAGCGTCAGGACCCGGCAGTTCCTCCGCCCTTGGGTGAACCAGGCTGTCCGGCCCCGGGCCGTCAACGACCGTGCGGGGCAGGCCGGCCCGCTGGGGCACGGGCACGAGCCCAGCGCAAGTAACGGCCCCAACAGCAGGACGCCCACAGCCTATGCCTCGTGGGCCAACCCGATCGAGGTCCACCTCGGACCGCTGCGGCAGTTCACCCTCATCGCCAACTCCCATCACCCCAACCACGCCGTGCAGATCCGGGCCCTGCACACGCTGCTTGCTGTGGCGCAACGCCAATGCCCGTCAACGCGACGTCTTGGCCGCCGAACGCAAGGAACGCGCCCGGATCCGCAGCGAGAGAGGCATCTACTGGGGCGGACGTCCCGTCGACGCCGCGGCCTGAAGAACTTGGCGAACCTATGCAGCCAGCCCACGGCACTCGCGCTCCGGGCGCGATGAGTTGGGCTTGTGCACACCCGTGGCCCCGCTCCTGAAGGCTGGCCTTCTCGTGGTCCGGTCGAAGACGGTTTCGCCTGGCATGAGTTTGATGGACCGCTCGGTCTGAACCCAGGGCCCAGACCGAGCATCCAAGGTCGGGTTCACGCGAAACCTGGCCGCGCAAAGACCATTACGCGCAGGAGCGGGGGTGGTTCTGATCGCGCCAGGCCCGGGGCGAGAGTCCGTATGCCTGTCTGAACACCTTGCTGAAGTGGGTCGCGTCCACGAAGCCCCACCTTCGTCCTATCGCTGCGATGGTCCGCAGCCGGCCGTTCGGGCCGGCCAGCTCTCGCCTGCATTCCGCCAGGCGGTGTGTACGGATCCAGTCTCCGAGGCTGATGCCCGACCGGGACAGTACCGCGTAGAGATGACGTACGGAGATGTCGTGTGCGGCGGCGATCCGTGCCGCCGACAGATCGGGATCAGCTAGGTGCGCCCGGATGTATCGGGTGATCCGCAGGCTGAGTGTCGCCTCCAACGGTGCTCTGGCCAGGCTGGAGTTGCCGTGCTGGGACGTCAGGACCGCACGGAGGAGTTCGACGCTGGGTTCCACGACGGCCTCGGCGTGCACGCCCTGGTGCAATGCGTCGCTGGCGGCCAGTTGGGAGAAGTAGGTGAAGGCGAGGCGCGCAATGGGGTTGTCGGATCCCAGGGGGACCGCGGTGATGTCCCGTAGCAACCGGTCGGGGAGCGCGAGTGCCGTGCGGGGGAAACGGATGAAGCGGTAGTCGACTCCCTCGTCGAAGAGGTGTGTGTAGGGAGCGATCGATTCGTAGACGGCGAACTCCCCCGGCCTCAGCAGGCATTCACGACCGTTCTGCACCACCACGCTGCTGCCCGTCATCTGAACACCGAGAGTGACGGCCGGCTCCTCGTCCTCCCGGGCGAGCCGCTCCGTCCGACGGAGGGTGACCGCGGTCGCCCGCGCCGAACAGATCCTGATGGGTCCCACGGTGCCGAGCCCAATGCGGACGGAGATGTCCTCAGCCGGCGGTCCGTGGTCGATGTCGACCGCCACCATGGATTCCCACACCGCGTTTCGGACCACTTCCTCCCGGTCCTGCGGCGGGATGAACTCGGTGTCCAGGACCGGGCTCACGAGGCAGACCCTCGTCTGCGTCGGTCACAGAGCCAGCCTGGCAGTACCTCAGTCCGCTCCCCCACAAGCCCCCCCTCGACACGGACAGTTCCCGCCGTCAGTCTGGCGGGATTCTCTCTCGCTGCGCAACGGCTTCGACGGGCCCACGCAGAGCCCTCACCTGATGCGGCGCCAACTTGAGGCGGTGCACCACTGACACAGTTCCCTGCACGGATGGCAAAGTCCGAAGCCCCCGATGACCCTAAGGTCCGTGGGCGAGGCCGTCACTGAGACGACATCACCAACCAGAAAGGGTTGCATCGTGAAACAACGCGTGTCCACCACGCTCCGCTTGCGGATCAGCGTGTTGGGGGCTTTGGCTTTCCTCTTCGCCGCCGGCCTGACGGCCAGCCCGATGATGACCGAGCCGGCCCATGCCGCCTACGGCCCCTGCAACACCACCGCGTGGCGCGACGTGCCACATCTCAGCGGGACCGTCAACGAATACAAGATCCCAGCCCGCACGGACAACGGGATCTCCTGCTACATGGGCTACCAGGTGGGTTCCAGGTCGGCGGTCGAAGCTCTTCAGCAAGCCATCATCATTTGCTACGGCGGCACCTGGGCCGCCCAGCGGATCAACAACTCCGGTGGCGCCGACGGCATCTACGGCACTGGCACGGTCGAGGCCGTCAGGTGGCTCCAGAACAACAAGCTCGGGCTCTCCGGCAGTGCCGACGGTGTCTACGGCCCTGATACCCGCAGCCACATGCAGTGGCCCCACTATTACGACCGTGGTGCGCTCCTGTACAGCTGCAGCAACCCCTCGACGTTCTGATACAACGCAAGGCAAGAGCTAGGTGCCGGACTACGGCCCGCTCGAGACCGGTGGGGTTCTTCCCGCCGCCCGCGCCGCCTTCGAGCCACCATTCACCGGCGCGGGGTTAGTACTCCAGCAGGATTTCGCTGTCTGACCTGGTCTTTCGCCAGATGGCGGGAGTGCAGCGGCACTCCGAACGTGCAGGGGCGCTCTCATGGGGACCGCCCCTCGAGCGTGCGACAACACCGCAGGTAGTGACAGCGGCGGGCGATTGCCTGGCGTTGGCGGCGCCAGTTCGACCAGCGCAGCGTGTGGTGTCGTCCTCGGTATCCGCGCAGGTGCGGGGGTCGGGGACGACACGCTGCCAGGAGAGGTATGGGCTGGTGCGGCAGAGGGGCGGCCAGCCCACGAGGCTCGCCCGGCGCGCACGCAGCAGTGCGGCGCATCTGGACTGTGGGACTGCGTCCGCGACCGGGCCGGTGCGCGCTTCGTCCTGGCACCTGTAGTCATGTCCAGCTGCCAGCGGGCCTGTTGCAGGGTATGCGCCTTCGCGAGAACCGCGAGCTGTGGCTGGAGCCGGCCCATGCCGACTGGCTCGCGCTGCCGGACTTCCACACGCTGCCGGTGCAGGTGCGACTGCCCGACGCGGCGCTGCTGGACCAGACGCCCGGACGCCGTGCCGCCGACTGGGCACTGCGGCCTGTTCCCCTGGTCCTGCCGGCCGCAGCTCCCGCGCTGCGGCCGGCCGCTCTCGTGCTGGCCGCACACACCTGCACCCCCGGCGAACACAGCACCGACATGGACATCCTCACCCCGCCTGTGCGGGCACTCCCCGCAACAGACCGGAGAATTACCCGACCGGCTGGTGACCACACGCACCCTGAAGGCCTGGCAGAACAACCGGGAGACCGACGAAGTGATCTGGCAACTGCCCCAGCCGCAGACCCAGCCACGCTCCGCTGTCCTGCCTCGCGCACAACAGACATGAGGATTGTGAGACTGTCTCAAGAGTAAGAAGACACCATCCGGCAGGAACAACCGGCGCTGTTTGTCCGTACGATCTGTACGCCGAGGCATCTTGCGGCACTTGCGGCGCCCATGCCAGACCGCCGATACCTCGCCCAACAGGGGCGTCACCCACAAGTGGCACAGCCTCGCAAGACGTTCGATCGCCGAGGAAAGGTCAGCCCCATGCCTGAGACAACAGCTCCCGCCACTGAACTGACATCGCAGTACGTCGCCCAGGTGACAGGCGACCTCGACCGCAATGCGAAAGAGCAGGAACGTCTCAGTGCGGAGATCGCGTCCCTGCAAGAGCAACTCGCCGCGGTCCAGCACGACCACACGGTACTGGTGAACGTGCAGCAGGCACTCGGCGTCACCCAGGCACCGGCCCAGCCAGCCGCAGAGGCCGACGGCGCCACGGTGCCCTCCCCCCGGCAGAAGAAGACCGGCACCGCACGCGGCGGGAAACAAAAGGCCCGGAAGTCCACCACCGCACCGGAGAACACGGCACCCACGAAGCCCGTGGCCAAACCGGCAGCTGCCGCAAAGGCGGGCCAGCCCACCCTGGTTGAGCTCATTCGACGCCACCTCCTCGAGCTGAAGGAACCCCGCTCGGCCGCGGAAATCTCTGCCGCGCTCGACCAGGCCCACCCGGAGCGTCAGATCGCGGTCAAGGTCGTGCGGGTCACGCTCGAAGGCCTCGTGGCCAAGAGCCAGGCGGAACGCACCAAACAAGGAAGGTCCGTCTTCTACACCGCACCCGCACCCAAGCCGGCGGCTGCGCCCGAAGCCGAAACGCAGCCCACCGAGACAGAGAGCTGAGGACCCTGCTTGGAGTGACAGTTGCCCCAGGTACGGTCAGCGGGAGCGCCAGGTACGGACCCCGAGGTCGATGATCTGGACGTCCGGCCGGATGCGACCCGGTCCCGACCAGCCACCGGTGCACGGCGATGGTGACGTCGCCGCCTGCGGCATCCACGCGACGGGCGAAGCCGCCGGCATCGAACCCGCCGGTCTGGGCAGATCCCTAGGAGCGCTCCTCAGTGTGGCCGGCACACTGGACGACGCCGCGGCGGATACCGGGTGAGTCCGTGCGGCTGCCGGAAGAGTGCACACAGCCGGTCCTGGCAAGGCGCACGGTGAAGACCAGACGCAGTCCCAGCCGGGCCGCTTCAGCGATCAGGAGACGCAGGCGGACGGAGCCAGAAGCGATGGCCTGGCCCCCGACGCGGCCGGAGCCGGAGCCGGTGGGGGTGATCAGGACGGCCCTGCCGCGTACCCGGGCGCGGGCGCCGGAGGCGGTGATGCGCCGACCGGTGTGGCGAGCGGCGAGCCCGGGCAGGCCGGTGATACCGCCGGCCTCGACCGCAGTAAGGACCTCGCGCAGGGCCGCCACGAGCCCGGAGCGGACCGCGCTCTGTGTCGTCCCTCTGACCCAGAGCGGTGTCGCGGTCGCCATCGCCACACCCCACGAGATCGCGTTCTGGGATCCCCGGGGTGGTACCCGATCAACCGGATCGAAACCCGTACACCACTGTGATGACCCCGCTCCCCCAGCACGCGGGGACCTGGCTGCTGACAGCCGGAAACAGTACCGGCATGCGGCTGCGGGAACCCCCCTTACCGAGCACCTCATGCATCGCCTGCTCACCGCGGCACCCCGCCCTGCTGGTCGGGGCGGATGGCGGCTCGGTCGGGGTGAGCGGACGCATCCTGCTGGCCCAGGCCCCTGCCGCGCTGTCCATCGACGGGGGCGCGCCGGTGGCGGTGACGGGGTGGGCGGGGCCGTGGCCGGTGCTGGAGGACTGGTGGATCCCCGCCAAGGCCCGCCGTCTGGCGCGGTTGCAGGTCGCGTGCGCGGACGGTCGCGCCTGGCTGCCGCACATCCAGGACGGCCGGTGGGCGGTGGAGGCGCTCTATGGCTGACCACGGCCGCGGGCAGGTGCTGCGCTTCCCCGGTGCGCGCGCCGCGCCGGCGCCCGGCGGCACCTGGGCGGAGTTGCATGTGCACTCCGCCAGCTCGTTCCTCTTCGGCGCCAGCCATGTGGTGGCGCTGGTCGCCGGGGCCCACCGCCTCGGTATCGAGGCCCTGGCGATCACCGACACCAACGGGCTCTACGGCGCGAGACGTCTGGCGGAGGCCGCGAACGAGTGCGGCCTCGGCACCATCTACGGCGCCGAACTCACCCTGGACCAGGGCCTCGGGTCCATCGTGGTGATCGCCCGCAGCCTGTTGGGCTTCACCCGGCTGTCCGCGGCGATCAGCGCCGGGCAGCTGGCCGGAGCCAAAGGCGCCCCGGTCTACGACCTCAACGCGCTGTCGGCTGCCGCGCACGAGGGAGAGTGGGCGATCCTCACCGGCTGCCCCGTGGCCGGGGAGGCCGCGTATGACAGTGACGCCATCCACGACCGGATGGACAGGCTGGCCGAACTCTTCGGCCGCACCCCTCTGCACGCCGAACTCGTCGATCACCGCCTGCCCGAAGACGGGCCGCGCAAGGCCGCCGTGCACGCGGTGGCAGAGCGATGGCGTCTGCCGGTGGTGGCCACGAACGCGGTCCGCTACGCAGCCCCGCGCAACGCGCGGCTGGCCGCGACGCTGACCGCGCTGCGTCGCCGCGCCAACCTCGACACCGCGGTCGGGGAGCTGCCGCCGGCCCCGGCGGCGCACCTGCGCAGCGCCGCGGAGATGCGCATCCTCATGTCCCGCTACCCAGAGGCCGTCGCGTCCGCCGTCGACCTCGCCCGCAGCAGCGTCATCGACTTGAGGAAACTGCGCCCGCAGCTGCCGGACTTCGAGGTGCCCGCCGGGCACACCACCGACAGCTATCTGCGCCACCTCGCCGAAGAAGGCTGTACCCGCCGCTACGGGCCGCGCACCGACCCGGCAGCCGAGGCGGCGTGGAAACAGCTCGACTACGAGCTGTCCGTGATCACCGACATGGGCATGCCGGGCTACTTCTTGATCTGCTGGGACATCACAAGGTTCGCGACCGAGCAGGGGATCTGGTGCCAGGGCCGCGGCAGCGCCGCGTCCTCCGTAGTCTGTTACGCCCTCGGGATCACCTCTGTCGACGCACTCAAACACGGCCTGCTCTTGGTGGCAAACCTCATCACCTACCAACCCCGCCTCAGTGTGCGGGACTCAGCGCGCGCTCGGCTATCCGATGGCCCGGATCAGCGAGATGACCCGCCATATTCACCACGAGCCACCCGGCCCCGAGGCCAGCATCCCCGACGACGTACGCTCCCTCGCCGGGCAGCTCCATACACTGCCACGCCATTTGGGAATCCATGTCGGCGGGATGGTACTAACCCGCCAGCCAATCGGCGAAATTATGCCGGTCGAGTGGGCCACACGAGAAGGCCGCTCGGTCCTGCAAGGAGACAAAGATGATGTGGCCGCCGCCCAACTCCTGAAAATAGACATCCTAGGGCTGAGCATCCTGGCCGCCTTGCACACCGCGTGCGATCTGATTGCCGAGCACCACGGCATCAGCCTGGACATGGCGTCGATTCCACAGGACGATCCGGACGTATACGCCATGATTGCCGCAGGCCGGACGATCGGCGTCTTCCAGGCCGATTCTGTGTCAAGTCCCGGCGTGTTGCCCTTCAGATCTTATCGGCGGCGGTCACCACACTTTGGGCCCCGAGGGCTCGCAAGCCGGAGCCTTTGCCAGGCGGGCGGATCAGAGAGTGGAGCAGTCGCCGACCAGCTGCTCGCCGAGGCCGGGCACCGGCTCGGCCGCCCGTGCACCCGCATCGAGCGGGAAATCGTCGCTGTCACCGAGGATGCCGACCTGCCCGTTGCCCTGAGCCGGCAATCCCGCATGGGATTCATGCACGGTGCGGGGTGACTCATCGTCTTCATCCGCACCATCGGCTTCAGCCGCATCCGCAGCGGCGTGTACGCGCCGGCGGCGGCGCCAAGACCGCCCAGTCGGTTCCAGGACACCGCCCGTTCCGGGTCAGTGTGCCGAGATGAACTCGTGCACGACGCGGTTGAACTCCTCGGCGTGTTCCATCTGCGCCCAGTGGCCGCAGTTGTTGATGAGGTACAGCCGGGAGGACGGAATCATCGCCATCAACCGCAGCGCGTTCTCGAAGTGGACGGCGCGGTCGTTCCGCCCTTGCACGATCAGCGTGGGCACGGTGAGCTCGGCCAGCAGCGGCGGCAGGTCCTGGAACAGCTGCGGCGGGCCATTGAGATCCCCGCTGGGCAGCGAGAGCCTCATGTTCTCCAGGTGGTCCCGCCGGGCGAGCGCGGCCTCGGACCGCTGGCGGGCGAGGTCGGCGTCCTCGGCGAGCGCCGGGTCGTACGCGAACGCTGCGACCATCGCCTGGAAGTTCGCCGGCGACGGGTCGAAATAGGCGCGCACCAAGGGGAGGATTCCGTCCGTCTTGTCGTTGGGCGGGCCGAGCACGTTGACCCCCGGGGCGGGGGCGCCCATCGGGATCAGGTGGCTGACGCGCTCGGGATGGTGCGCCGTGAACCGCAGCGCCGTCCTTCCGCCCAGCGAATTGCCGACGATGGCGACCTGGTCCAGTTCGAGCGCGTCCAGTGCCAGTTCCAGCGCCTCCACGTGGTCGCGGTCGCCCGGCACGGCGGTGTCGCTCTTGCCCCAGCCGGGCATGTCGATGGCGATCACACGGTAGTGGCGTGCCAAGGAGGCGATGTTGCTCGAGTAGTTGCTCCAGCCGCTGGCGCCGGCTCCCCCGCCGTGCAGCAGGATCAGCGGGTGACCGTCACCGGCCTCGTTGTAGTGCAGCTTCCACTTGCTGGTCTGCACGTACTTGCTGGTCGCCGATTCGGTCAGGGCCTCGGTTGTGGGCATGGCTTTCCTTTTGTCTCCGGTGGCGGTTCAGGCGTCGGCCGCGATGTACTTGTGGCCCCAGGCGCTGATCGCGTCGTAGTGGGCGACCTGCCACGTGTCGTCGTCGATCACCACGCCGCCGCTGCCGTACTCGATCTGGAAACCGGACGGCGTGGTCACGTAGAACGAGGTCATGTGGTCGTTCGTGTGCTCGCCCAGCGTGATGATGACGCGGTCGGGATCGCCGTTGATCTGGCTCATGATGCGGCCGACGGTGGAGAAGTCGGAGACTTCGAGCATGAGGTGATCGAGGCCCGGGATGGGGCCCACGCCCTCGCCGACGCCGATGGAGTGATGGCGGGGGTTGCAGTGCAGGAAGTAGGCGTTCTCGTCCGATCCGAACTGAGCCATCGATATCGTGTCGGTCAGCCTGAATCCCAGCTCACGCTGGTAGAACTCGGCCAGCTCGCGCGCGCCACCCGGATTGGTCAGGAGGGCGTGCCCGACCCCCAGATCACCGGTGACGAAACGGACCCCCAGCGGGGACGCGAACGGAGTGTCGGCGAGCGGCAGGCCGTGGACGGCCTCGATCGTCTGGCCTGCGGGATCGGAGAAGACCCGCAGTCCCTTGACGCCCCGGCGGGCTCGCAGTTCCTCGTCCTCGCGGACGGTGATGCCCCGGGCGGCGAGGTGAGTTTCCAGCGCGGCGAGCGTGGCCGCGTCCGGGACGGTGAGGCCCAGTGCCATCAGGGACCGGGGGCCCGCGGGCTCGCCGTCCTCGACGAGGATGCGGTACGCGTACTCGTCGAGTCGCAGGCGCAGTTCGCCCGCGGCGGACGGCGAGGGTTCCGCGCCGATGGTCTGGGTGGCGAAGCGGGCCCACTCGTCGAGTGGACCGCGGACCACGACATAGCTCAGCGATGTGAAGAAGCTCATGTGCTTTCTCCTCAGGTTGTCCGGGATGGTCAGTGAGCTGCGGTGGCGAAGGTCTTTCCGGCGGCCCGGCCGTCCTGGGGGGCGGGAAGCCCGAGCGTGCGGGCGACGGCGTCGAGCGGCGCGTCGATCGGGGCGCCGACTGAGCTGATGACGTTGACGCTAAGGCGGGAGACCGCGCCGACGAAGCGAGTGTTCCGGGAACCGGCACATCGTTCCGCCGGCGCTGCGCGTGTTCCGGGAACCGGCACAACCGTTCCGCCGCGAGCCGGGCCCCGGCCTGCTCTCTCCCCGCCACCTCAACGACCACGGAAAGGGCCCTTCCACGCACCGGACCGGATGGATCGACGTCCGCGCCTCCACCTTCGACACCGCGCACGCGGTCGTCCTTGTCCCCGTTGACGCACAGCAAAAGCGGCACTTGACCTGCGCTTTCGCGGGTCAAGTGCCGTTGTGCGTCTCATCGATTCCCGTCGATGCGGATCGATGTCAACCGCGCCCCTACTTGGAGCACTGCTCAGTTGCGGTCCAGCCAACGGACTTCTGCACGTAGCCTGCCCACGGGTCTGGGTGCCCTCCGGCATCGGTGCACTTCTTATCGGCGGCCTTCTTGGCCGCGGCCGGCGTAGATCCGGTCCCCTGGACCGTCCAGTACCTGGTTGCCGCGTTGGCGGGGAGTGCGGTCGCAGAGCTGAGCGCGACGACCCCCGACGCTATGACACCCAGCGTGACCACCCTGGAGCGAATGCGTGTAATGCGTGGCATATGCATCGGGATTCCTTTCGAAGTGGCTCGTCAGCTGTCGTGCGACGAGCACTTGGTTGCCATGCGGCCGGGTCGGACGCGGTGGAGACACCGTCAGGGATTGCTGCCGGCCGCCCAGCTTGCCCCCGTCACGTCAGGACGCCGGGCAGTGCCCTGACGATCGACGACACCGTCCGTCGCAGGGGTGGCAGGAAGACATCGGCCGACCCGTGTTCGGTGGGGAACCCGATCGACACCGCCGCCACCGCCTGGCCGCCGAAGACGATCGGCATGGCCACACACGACCGTCCGGGCGCCGCCTCCTCGACGTCGGTGGCGACCCCACGCTGCCGGACCCGTCGCAGCTCACGACGGAGCAGTTCCGGATCCCGCACAGAGTGCGCGGTGAGCGCGCGCAGACGGCCCGTGGTGGCCGCCTCGACCAGGCCCGGGTCCGTGTGGGCCAGCAGTGCCTTGCCCACACTCGTGCAGTGAGCGGGCAGAGCCATCCCGACCTCCGTGGCGAACAACCGCGCCCGCGGCGTGTACAGCTTCTCCACGTAGACGACATCCGGGCCGCGCAGGACGCACAGATGGATGGTGTGCCCGACGGCCCGGTGCAGATCCAGCAGGTACGGAAGCGCGACGTTGCGGACCGCTCCTTCGGGCGACGCCGCACCGAGGGCCATCATCCGGAACGCGATCCGGTAGCCGGTGCCCTCATGTTCCACCGCCCCCACCTGGACGAGCATCCCGAGGACGCGGTAGGCCGTCGACTTCGGCAGACCGGCGCGGCGCGCCACCTCACTCAGCGTCAACACGCGGCCTTTTCGGAACACTTCCAGCAGATCGAACGCCTTCTGCATGACCGACGACGGAACGGCCGTCTCCCGCACTGCGGCCCCATTGCCCATGTGCAGTCCCTTCAGAACGCCTTGAGAACAATCGTTCCAGGGTCTGTCTCGCAGATCGGTGCGGTGGCGAGCGGCCGTCCGCGCGGATGCATCGCAAGGCGGCGGAGGAATGCTCGTCAGGGGATCCTCTGTGTGACGACGCCGACGCGGCCAGTCCCCCGCAAGCGGGAGGTGCCGCGCGGAGGGGGCGCGCAGCCCGCGGTGATCTACGAGACAGACCCTGGGGGGTCAGACCCTGCTCAGCTTGGCGATGCGCAGCCCGTGCTCGGCGGCATCCTCGTGCCCCGTCTTCATCGACTCCTCGGCCAGCCCTCGCAGGTGCGCCATCTCCGGGTTCCAGAACGCGTGGGTCAGCTCCGCCTCGGCGATCTGCAGGTCGAGCCCGAAGACGTCGGCCAGGATCCTGCGCAGGTAGGGCGTGGCGTAGTCCCAGCCCTCCTTCGGGGAGCCGGGCCCGTAGCCGCCGCCCCGGCTCAGTGTCAGCAGCGCCGGCTTGCCCTTGAGCGGCTGGTCACCGTGTATCCCCACCTGGTCGTGCTTCAGGATCAGGTCGATCCAGGTCTTGACCTGTTCCGGGACGTTCCAGTTGTACATCGGCACCGCGAACAGGAACGCGTCGGCGGCGAGGAGTTCGGCGCCGAGGCGGTCGAGGAGCTCGTGCGCCTCGGCCGGGGCCGGTGCGGCCGGGTTGACGACTTCGTGGGCGAGCGCGGTCCACGCGTCCCCGGGCAGCGGCTGGAACCCGAGGTCGCGCCGGGTCACGACGCCGCCGGGGTGCTCGGCGAGCCACGCCTTCTCGGCGGTGTCCGCGAGGGCGCGGCTCACCGATCCTTCGGTCCGGATGCTCGCGTCGAGACGGAACAGGTTCATGGTGCCGGTACCTCCATAGTTCGGCTGCGATGCAGATAGTATGCACAACAGAACATCTGCTTTCAAGAAAAGTGGGCTGGCTAACAGCCCGGCATGACGCGGGTGCCGGTGGTTCGCGACGAACTGCAGTCGGACCTCGGCTGGGGGCCGGGCGCGTCACCACAGACATCCCCGGCGGCCCCGCGGTCACCAAGGGTCCTCGCCATCGCCTCCCGGGACGGCGCGGTCAGGGGCGAGGGCCAACGGACAGGACCGCCATCTGGCGCCGCGCTCGCCGGCATCGCCAGCGAGGACCGCACCGTTGACGCAGCTGCTCAAAGGCGAGAGCAGAGAGCAGGCGAGATCCGCGATTTCGCTCGGGCCCCTCGGCGCGCCCTCGCGCGTTTGCCCCATCGAGCAGGCCGCATGCCCGCCGAGCATCGCCGCCGTTCCCTCGACGTGGACGGCTACCGGGGAGACCGTATTGACTCGCGCACCCGACGGACCCCAACTCAAACGCCCAAGAGCGAGCGAGCATCTCGATGCCGGCCTTCGAGGTGCCGTAAGCCGCTCCGACCGCAGCCGGGATTCGCGCCGAGCCCGACACGATCGGGATGATCGATCCGTTCTGTCGGTGCACCATTCCGGGCATCAAGGCTGCTAGCAGTAGGAACGGGCCCGCATTTGACGGCGACCTGCGGTCGAAGCTCGCGGCGTCAGCGTGCACCGTCGAGACGAACTCATAGATGCCGGCCCTGCACACCACGGCGTCGCTCCGGCTGCTGTCCCTGGCTTGCAAGACGACGGACGCTCCCCGTCGGACCAGGCCCTCGGCGATCGCCCGCCCGATCCCCGACGTCGCCCCCGCGACCAGGGCGCTTCGCCGTGTCGACTCGTCACTGACGGCCATGGCGCGTCTCCTTGCCATAGCCGGGCCGCAGCCCGTCACCCGCTGCGTCATCGCGGAGCTGGAGCACCCCCTCCAAGGACACTATGCAGACAAGATATTCTGCTCACAAGACTATCTGTAGTGATGTCGAAAGGTGCTACGGTGATGCGATGTCCTCTGAACCCCGCGGCCGAGCGAGCGAAAGCGCCAAGTGTCTTGCCTTGGACAACGACCTGGTTTGGGCCATTCGCATGATCTCGGGGGCGCTTCGGCGCGCTGCAGCCGACGCCTCGGAGACGCTGCCCGGAGGGTCACGCGCCTACTTGGTGCTCATGGCATTGGCCGAGGCCGGGGACAAGCCCCCCACGCAACTCGAACTGGCCGGCCAGGTTGGTCTCGACCGAACGGTGATGACCTATCTTCTCGACGACTTGGAGAGGCAGGGTCTGCTGTCGAGGCGCCCGAATCCGCAGGACCGGCGGGCTCGCCACGTGATCCTGTCGGACGAAGGCCGATCGCAACTGCAGCGCATGCGAACTGATGTCGCGGCCGCTGAAGCACGGCTGCTTGTGGAGTTGAGCGAAGAACAGCGGGCCCAGTTTCGAGACCTCCTGACCCAAGTTGCGCTCACCGCTCAGCGGGGCACTGTCAAAGACTGAGGTGCGTGCTGTTCCTCTCTGGAGACAACTGCCAAAGAGTGGAACGCAGGCGCTGGCGAATCGGCGATCCTGGCCGCCGACCATGCGCGCCGGCCTCGACGAGGATGCTGCGGGTGTCCAAGCCGTGGCGCGCGGCGGCGGTCTCGTCGTGGCGCAGGAAGCTGGAATACACGCCCGCGTGGACGAGGCTGAGCGTCTCGCGGTCCACCCTCACCTCGCGGTCCTTCAGCAGTCGTACGAGATCGTCGGCGGCGTCCATCAGCGGGAACAGATCGCGGCCGTGCTCGAACCCCATCAGGTCGGCGACCGCGATGAAAGCCTCGAGGGGGCAGTTGCACGCGCCTGCCCCCCTGACGGGCGAGCGAGGCGTCGACGCGGACAGCGCCGCTCTCGACGGCGACAACGGTGTTCGCCACGCCCAGGGCGAGGTCGTGATGGGCGTGGATGCCCAACTCCGTGACCGGGTCGAAGACGTCACGGTAGACGCGGAAGCGGTCGCGGATACCGTCCATGGTGAGCTGACCGCCGGACTCGGTGACGTAGACGCAGTGCGCGCCGTACGACTCCATGAGCCGCGCCTGGCGGGCGAGTTCGGCCGGTTCGGCCATGTGGGACATCATCAGGAACCCGGCGACGTCCATCCCCAGCTCACGCCCGCGAGGCGGTGCCCGATGACTGCCGGCATCGCCCGACCGCCGAGGCCGCACCGGACTCGACCAGACCGGCCTGACCGGCAATCCCCTATGGCCGACCGCGGTGCGGGTGATGTCGAACGCCGCGGCAATCTCGCCCGCGCGTCATGGGCGACGAGACGCAGGACCGCCCGGCGACGCGGTTCAGCAAGTGACGCAGCGCCTCGTCAGTCGCAGCGTCCGTCGCGATGTCGGCCATCGGGCAGTGCGTCTCGTCCTTCTACGGGATCCTCCGTTTGCCGGTCAGGCCCACAGGCCGACAAGATTCCCGTCCGGATCCGCGAAGATCGCGTAACGGCTGTGGTCACCCGGCAGGTCGGTGGGCGGCACCACCTTCTTCCCACCCAGCGCCTCGGCCCTCTCCAGGTAACCGTCCAGGTCGTCGACCCTCATGTAGATCTTGACTCCGGTGTCTCCCAGGGCGATCGACGGGCCGATCCCTCCGATGATCGCCGCGCCGCCGGCGCCGGTGTCCACCAGAGCGTAGCCACCCATCGCCGGATCCGGGGTGACCTGCCAGTCGAACAGATCCGCGTAGATTTTCTGTACCCGCTCTTGATCTGTGCTGATCACTTCGAAGAACGCTACCGGCTGACCCATGTCAATCATCTTCCTCTCTGATATTCGTTAAGGGGCCACGCAGATAGGCGGCCGCTCATGGTCGGCGCTGGGGACGCACATCCCAGCGGTGGGTGGTCCACGCCCGGCGGATCAGGCTACGAACGGCGAGGTCGAAGAAGGCTTCGATGACGGTGATCCGGCGTTCGTAACAGCGGGCGAGCCGGTGGAAGGCGTTCTGCCAAGCGTGGGTGCGCTCGATGTACCACCGCTGGGTCGCCTGGATCGGCGCCTTGGTCCCCTTGCGGGCGATCTGGCCGTACAGCCTCCGATTGCCAAGCACGGTACGGGACTTGGTGGAGTCGTAGTCGGCATCCAGGTGCACGGTGATCTCATCGGGCAGCGGTCCAAGAACCTCCAGGAGAGCGAGAGTCGGGGCCAGGAGGGGTGAGTCGTACTGGTTGGCGCTGGCCAGAACCCGGCCGAGCGGGATGCCGTAGCCGTCGGTCATGTTCGAACGTTTCATGCCCTGTTTGCCTCGGTCGACCGGGGATCGTCTGGCCGCTTCGCCGCCTCCGGGAGCCTTGGCGATGGCGCCGTCGATGGCGATCTGGTCCAGGACGAGACCGACGACGCGGTCGTAGGCATCCAGGGCGATCCGCTTCAACCGCGCGAACAGGCCCAGGCGTATCCACTCGTCGCGTCGGTTGCGGATGGTCGTGGCCGAGCAGGTGGAGTCCGCGATTGCCTCGTACGAGCAGCCGAATCGCAAAACCTGGAGCAACTTGTCGAACACGATCCGGTCACTGATACGGCGTCGGTGGCAGCCCAGCGGGTGGGTCGGTTCGAACTGCGGTCGCTGCGGCAGCAGGGCGGCGAATTGGTCCCAGAGCGGTTCGGTCAGCCATGAAGGAAGCGCAGGCACAGATTTCTCCAGTGATCACAGAGCGTCGCAACTCCATGATCACGGCACCGGTACCTGCCCCATCCGCCCCAGCCTCCCCGCCGCTTATCTGCAAAGCGTCGAACGCTGCTCAGCCGATCCGCGTGCGCAGGTGCTCCAGCGCCGCTTTCAGCGCGTCCCCGGCCGCGACGGCCACGTCGGGCTCGACACCGACGCCTTCCCAGTTGGTGCCGGTGACCGGGTTGATCGAGCGGGCAGCGGGAACGGTCACGGTAACGTGCGGGGCGACCGGAATCCGGTCCGTAGGGTGAGCGCCACCGCGGGTGGTCTGGCCGATCAAGGTGGCGCGCCCCAGCACCTTCAGGTTGTACGCCAGCTCCTCTCCGCCGGAGAAGGTGAGGTCGCTGGTCAGTACGGTGACCGGGCGGTCCAGGTAGCGCGGTGCGGCGAGGTGCCCGAGGGTCCAGTACTGGCGGGTCAAGTCAGTGGCCCGCTCGTAGATGTCGTTCAGGTGCACCCCGTCGTCAGCGAAGAAGTAGCTGCACCACAACTGCACGCCTTCCGGTGAGCCGCCCCGACACTGCCGCAGGTCGATGACCAATGCCTCGGTGGGAGCGAGCAGTTGCATGGCGGCAGCGATCGCGGGACCACCCAGATCGGCGGGGGCGATCATGCGCAGGTCGAGGTAGCCGATGTTGTCGTCGAGCTGCTCCACCCGCCGGATGCCGTAGTTGCTCTCCCTTGCGTACTGCGCGAATCGGGCGCGAGCGACGGCCTCCGGCTCCTCGTCCATCGACTGCGGCTCCTCGGCCCACAACAACCGCAAATGCTTGTCCGGACAGACATTCTGGAGATCGTCCGTGACTCGCTCGCACAGCTCCCGCACGTCCAGGTCCAGATATGCGCCTTCGTCCAGCCGACGCCGGATCGCCGCGTCGATGGCAGCCGTCTTTTCGGGAAACACGTAACCGGCGGTGATCTGGGTCAGAGCGGCTTCGAGTATCTCGTGATGAGTCGTCATGCGCGCGATGGTAGGTCCGGGTCGAACGCGTGCCCAACGGATTTCACGGCCGCTTCTTCACGTGCTCCGCTCACCGACTTCCTCGGCGATGCGACCACTCAGCACCCGACGCTGTGCGACGGCCCGGTGGAGACCGCCCGCATCATCCACACCGCCTACCTGCGCAACCTGTAAGCCTGCCGCCCGTCGCCGAACTTGCCTCGGGCCAGCTGGACGCCCTGCGCCAGCCGGGCATCGGCTGAGTGGAGTGGAGGAGGAGAGCGGGGCCATGATCTGGTGTCGCCCTGACCAGCAAATATCGCTCGTTCAGGCGTGGGATTCGTCGGTAGGTTGCTCGTCATGATCTACAAGTTCGGGCCCAATGAGCAGTGCCTACGGCGCTGCCGGGCGGTAGTGCCGGTGCGATCTCATCAGGCGGCGCCTGGTGTCCATAACCGTGCCGAAGTCCTCATCCACGAAGCCGTCGAACCGCCCGCGATCGGGCCCGGATGTCGCCTGACCGGGGGCAGTGGCGAAGGCCCGGCCGACGTGCACGAGATGCCGAAGAAGGCCGCGGCCAAGAAGACGACGGCGAAGAAGCAGCCGTCCAAGAAGACGTCGGGACGCCGACCGCGAACCGCATGAGGTGCCTTGAGGCGTCAGCCTCGTAGTTCGGGCTGGATGCGGCGAGGAAAGCGAACGCCTCCTGCATGATCTCGTGGGTGGTCACGAAGAGGGTCTCCCCGTGCGCCACGGGGAGACCTGACTCTGAGCATCAATCGGCGCCGATATAAGCGCCGTGTATGTCAACGAGTCCAGTAATCCGGTGGAAATTCGCCCGGCTCAGTGCGCCGGGCCCGTCCCTGGACCAGCTCCTCTTGGACTTCATCCTCGCCCTGGTCTGCCGAGTCCTGCGGTTCAGGTACGAACACAGCCTCCCGCCCGGACTCTGGATTCGCAGGTGTATAGCCGAAGGTGTTGGCAGGATGGTCCACGGAATCCACCTTTCCTCGAAGGCGCTTACAGACAGCGCCGCGACTTCGCCTTCACATACAACAGGTTGCCGCGAACCTCGGTGCCGTCGTTGGCGATGGCATAGCCGCGGGCCTCCAGCCGGTGCTTGCGGTGGCTGGGCACCGAATCCTTGCAGTTCACGTAGAACGTGGTGTCGTTGCTTTGACGGCTGGTCCTGGGCCGGACGATCGACCCGGTCACGCGGTGCCAGCCGCCGTTGTCGGTGGCGAACTGCCCGTTCGTCCACTGAGTACGGAGCCGGTCAGTGGATCACGCTGAACCGCAGATGGGTGGCGTTCGGCGTCTCGATCACCTTCGTACGCTCCAGCCGGTACTGCCCGCCCAGGTGCTCGAAGAGCCGAGTGCCGCCGCCGAGCACGACCGGGGCCAGATGGATCTGGATCTCGTCCAGCAGCCCGGCCGCGAGGCACTGCTGAGCCGCGCTCGCGCCGTGCACGGCGACCGCCTTGCCGCCCGCCGCCGCCTTCGCCTGGGCCACCGCGCTGTGGATGCCGTCAGTGACGAAGGTGAAGACCGACGGGGCCCGTACCGTCTCCAAGGCGGGTGCCTTGTGGGTGAGCACGAAGCATGGCGTCGGTCCGGCGGGCCCGCCCTCACCCCAGCCGCCGTCGCCCTCCGCCAGGCCGTACGACACCCGCCCCATCAGGATCGACCCCAGCCCTGCGCGCATCTCGTCCAGCAGGTCGATGTCGCGCGGGTCCGGCTGGTGCAGCCACTGGTGCAGCGGCAGGCCGCCGTCGCCCAGCTGCTGCTCGCGGGAGACATTCGGGCCGGCGACGAACCCGTCCAGCGACATCGAGATGCCTGAAACGACCTTGCTCATGACCTCGTCCCTCCGTTGGATGCCTTCCTGAGGTGACGTCGGAGCCGCGCGGGAGTTCTCGACATCGCTCGGGGCGCGGGGCGAGGGGTACGCGAATACGGCTTCCGGCACAGGCGGCGTCGGCCCTCGCCAGTGTTCGGTTGTGCTCGTACGGCCCGTCGTGCGATCTGAACCGGGGGAAATACGGCAACAGGCCGCCCTCCGCCTCCTGTCCGGACCCGCCCCTGGCCCTCCTCGCGGGAGGGCTTCGTGACAATGCGGTCAGGTGGCTTGCGGCCAGGTCCGCAGCAGGACCGTGATCTGGGCGGCGGTACAGGCGGGGTCACGCAGCAGGTCGCGGAGGGCGACGGCATCCTCGCGTGTGGGCTTGACCGGGATTCCGGAGGCCTCGAGGTACATCACGCCGGTCGCAGCGGCCACGGCCATGTTGGAGCGCTCCAGCCAGCGGCAGCGTCCAAGGATGTGCACCAGCGCGGCTGCGCGGGCGTAGGGGCCGTCGTAGACGGGGGTTTCCAGCAGCTCGGCCCGATGGCAGGCGACCGCGGCCACCGGTACACCGTAGTCGTCGGGGGCCGGGTCTGCCGCGCCCGCGATCTCCGCGACCTGCAGGATCCAGGGAACGTCGATGTGCAGGTCCATTACGCGGCGTGTGCCCCCGGGGAGGGACGGACGGCGTCCTCGGCCTCGTCGAAGACCGACTGGTGCTCATCGAGGAAACGCCGGGCGGCGTCCAGGCCTCGCTGGCGCAGCCCGTCGGCGTCTTCGCGCACGAGAGCCGCGATGTAGTCGCCGACGCTCATGCCGCGGTCTCTGGCCCGTGCCGTGGCCAGCTCCGCGATCTCGTCGTCGACCCGCCAGCCCTTCTGAGTCTTCGCCATGCCCGGATGGTAACAGCTGGTACCAGATCACGGAGGGGAACCGTGACCCCGCAACCGGCGGCGGTGGCCGTCCGGCCTCCGTTCGCCGGAGGCATTGTCAGTGGTGGCGGGCAGGATGGCGGGCATGACAACACCAGGTGCAGTGATCGTGGATGCCGCCGCCTACGCGCAGGCGGTCGAGGACGCGGTGAAGGCGTCGGCCGCCTACTACGCGGGCGGTACATCGGTGCTGGACGATGACGCCTACGACCGGCTGGTGCGCGGCATCGCCGCGTGGGAGGCCGGCCATCCCGACCAGGTGCTGCCCGACTCGCCGACCGGGAAGGTCGCCGGCGGCGCCGTGGAGGGCGACGTCCCGCACACGGTGGCGATGCTGAGCCTGGACAACGTGTTCTCGCCGGAGGAGTTCACCGCCTGGTCCGCCTCGCTGGCCCGGAGGACCGGCCACGAGGTCGAGCGGTTCAGTGTCGAGCCGAAGCTGGACGGTCTGGCGATCGCCGCCCGCTACTCCCACGGCCGGCTGAGACAGCTGATCACCCGCGGCGACGGGACGGCCGGGGAGGACGTCTCGCACGCGATCGGCACCATCGAGGGCCTGCCGGACCAACTTGCCGAGCCCGTCACGGTCGAGGTGCGGGGCGAAGTCCTCATGACGACCGCCCAGTTCGAGCAGGCCAACGAGGTGCGCACCGCGCACGGCGGGCAGCCGTTCGCCAATCCGCGCGGCGCCGCGGCGGGCACCCTGCGCGCCAAGGAGCGCACCTACACCGTGCCGATGACGTTCTTCGGCTACAGCCTGCTGCCCCTGCCCGACACCGAGACGGCGCTCGCCGCGCGGCTGGGCGGCAACGCACACAGCGAGCTGATGACGCAGGCCGCCGCGTACGGGGTGAACACCACCGCCACCACCGCGGTGCCCGGCACCACCGCCGACAGCGTCGAACAGGTGCTGGCCCGCGTGCGGGAGATCGCCGCCCTGCGGCCCGACCTGCCGTTCGGGATCGACGGCATCGTCATCAAGGCCGACCTCGCCGCCGACCAGCAGGCCGCCGGCTCCGGATCACGCGCCCCGCGCTGGGCGATCGCCTACAAACTGCCCGCCGTCGAGAAGATCACCCGGCTGCTCGAGGTGGAGTGGAACGTCGGCCGCACCGGCGTCATCGCCCCGCGAGCCGTCCTGGAACCCGTCGAGATCGACGGCGCCACCATCACCTACGCCACCCTCCACAACCCGGCCGACATCACCCGCCGAGACCTGCGCCTGGGCGACCACGTCATGGTCCACCGTGCCGGCGACGTCATCCCCCGCATCGAGGCCCCCGTCGCTCACCTGCGCACCGGCGACGAACAGCCCATCGTCTTCCCCGAGGTGTGCCCGCGGTGCGGTGCCGGCATCGACACCAGCGAGCAGCGCTGGCGCTGCGCAATGGGCCGCAACTGCCACCTGGTGGCCGCCCTGTCCTACGCCGCCGGCCGCGACCAGCTCGACATCGAAGGCCTCGGCGCCACCCGCATCGTCCAGCTCGTCGACGCCGGTCTCGTCGCCGACCTCGCCGACCTGTTCACCCTCACCCGCGAGCAGCTCCTGAGCCTGGAGCGGATGGGCGATACCAGCACCGACAACCTCATCACGGCGATCGCCGCGGCCAAGGCGCAGCCCCTGTCACGCGTGCTGTGTGCACTCGGGGTGCGCGGCACCGGCCGCTCCATGTCCCGCCGGATCGCCCGGCACTTCGCCACGATGGACAACATCCGCGCCGCCGACGCCGAAGCGATGCAGCAGGTCGAGGGCATCGGCACCGAGAAGGCCCCCTCCATCGTCGCCGAACTCGCCGAACTGACCCCGCTCATCAACAAACTCGCCGCCACCGGGGTGAACATGACCGAACCCGGCGCCACCCCGCCCACCCCCGCCGCCGACGGTCCCGACAGCAGCATGGAGCAGGAAAAGGCGGGTGGCCCGCTGGCCGGCATGACGGTGGTCGTGACCGGCGCGATGACCGGCGTGCTGGAGAACCTCAGCCGCAACCAGATGAACGAGCTCATCGAACGGGCTGGAGGCCGCTCTTCCTCCAGCGTCTCCAAGAAGACCACCCTCGTCGTCGCCGGCGAGGGCGCCGGATCCAAGCGGGCCAAGGCCGAAGGCCTCGGGATCCGGCTGGCCACCCCGGACGAATTCGCCACCCTCGTTGCCGACTTCCTCAAGTGACCCGCAGCCGTGCGGCCGAGTGCCCCACCTCACAACGGAAGTCCGGCAGCGTATGGAACAACCCTCGGCAGTTGACCGTTCATCTATGTGTGGCTGCGGAGGGGACAGTGTCCCCGGGCCTCACCTATAGCCCATGGGGACGACCGTCCGGCTGAAGCCCCATGGAGCCTTCCGCCGAGAGGCGACCGCCCCCCGCACGTCACCGCACACGGCCCCGGCTGGTCTCCCCCGTCCAGCCGGGGCTTCCCGTTGCCCCGAGCGTGCCCACTTGGGCGGCGCGGCCGCTGCCGGGGAGCGGGGCGCGCTCGCCGGTGTTGCGCGCCGGGCGGGGCCGCTTAGGTACAGGAAAACATCCTACTGCCGTTTATTCATCTAAGCCCATACGGTGGTGTCAGTCGACAGACCGAGTAAGGAGGACGAAGGGTGAACAGCACGACGATCGCCACCCTCGACTGCACCACCTCGGGATGACCACCAGCAACGCTGACGCCATGGTGAGCTGGTATCGGGTGGTGATCGGGATGGATGTGGTCCACCGCACCGACTCAGCGAGCGCCGGTACGAAGGGCGCCCCCGCGATGAAGTCTGTCTGGGTGACCAACGACGAGGCCAACCACCGGCTGGCCTTCGTGGAAGTGCCCGGCTTCAGCGCCGACGAGAACAAGGCCGCGCACCGCCGCATCCAGCACTTCGCCTTCGCCTACCGCACCCTCGAGGAACTGCTCGGCACCTACCTCCGTCCCCAGGCCCAGGGCATCGTTCCGGTCCTGTGCACGGATGCCGGCGCCCAGACCGCGTTCTACTACACGGACCCGGACGGCAACAGCGTCGAGCTCCACGTCGACAACTTCGGCAACAGCTGGACGTCAACGGAGTGCATGCGCCACTCCCACGACTTCGCGGCCAAACCCATCGGCCACTTCGTCGATCCGAACAAGCTCGTCAAAGCCTGGCAAGCCGGGGCGTCTGCCTCCGAGCTCAGCGAACGCGCATGGCGCCACGAGTTCATACCCGACGAGCCATACGACCCCAGCGTCCTTCTCTGAGCCGAAACCGCGATCAGCAAGGCGGCCTTGAGCACGTCGTCGGCGCAGAAATCGAAGGCAGAAGACCGTGAATCTCCGCTCCGCGAAGCCGTGGTCGACGCCCTCAAAGTGATCTGAACGGCGTCCGTGACGGATACGGCCCTTCACGCGGATCCGACGACCTTCCTACCCATTTCAGGAGAAGATATAAGTACAGATCGGTTCATCTACCTCTCACAGGGCGAGAGCAGGCCCACCCGCGTACCGGTGGCGCCCGAATTCGCCTTGAAGGCAGGGAGCGAGGACACCGGGGGCGGCTACTCCGTGCTGGAGGTGACCGTCGGCGGCGACCTGCCTCTCCACATCCACCACAACGTCGACGAAGTCCTCTACATGCTCGAAGGTGAAATCGAGGCAACGTTCGACGGCCGCGTCTACACAGCCAAGCCGGGCGACTTCATGCTGCTGCCCCGCGGTATTCCGCACGCCGTCCGCCCGACCTCGGACGTAGCACCCCGACTGCTTCAAATCTCGTCTCCCGGTGGGTTCGAGCACTTTGCCGAAGACCTCGTCGAGAGCTTCCGCAGCCTGCAGGACGCCGGCGGCCCCCAGGCCGTGTCGGAACTCGCCGGCAAGCACGGAATAACCTTCCTGCACACGCCGTCTTGATCTTCTAACGTGGGTGTAGTCACGGAGACGGCCGTTTCGGCGCTACTCACAAACACTTGCCGTCGGTCCCCCGTCACGTGATCAGACGGGGGCCTTGTCTTCTTCGATGAGCCGCAGGCGTCAGAGCGAGTCTTGCACCAGGCGCCAGTCACAGCGCGTCGCAGATCACCGGTTCTGGCACAGCTTCTCAGGCGCAGAGACTCGCGGGGCTGCTGTTCCCGCCCAACCTTCAGGATTTCGACGACCAGGAGTGGGAGCACCTGATCAACATCTGCACCGAAGACGGCATTGGGATGATGTGGGCACCGAGCTCCGAGCTTCTACGTGCCCTGCTGCAGGAGCCGGATCGCAGCGGCCGATACTCCTATCTTCTCGACCACCGGCCCGAGGTGCTCCGTCAGCTCGACGAAGGTCTGAGCAACGTCACGCATGGAGACCTGGACGACTTGACCGGACTGGCCCGTGTGCCTGTTCAGTGCGCCCGTCAGGGTGCTTGGGAAGGCGCGCTCTCCCTTGCCGGGAATGTCCTCAACAGCGCCATGGAGCATCACCGCATCGAGTGGTATCGGCAGGAGTTCCGCGCCCAGATCCGCGACCTCCGGGGGCACACCGGGCCTGGCGCTACGTTGCGGAGGGTGGACACCGCGATTCCGCTGCCGGAGCGTTCCGTGGGGATCTTCGACCTGCGCGCGCACCTCGTCCTGCGCTCGATCAAGAACGTCTTCGCCGACACCAGGAACGGCGTGACGACGCAGGACACGTTCAACCGACATCTCGCCGCTCACCACGCCTCATACGATTCCTACCGCGAAGAGTTCACCCTCCCCGCACTTCTGGCCATGCACACTCTCCTTCGCGTACTCAACGAAGCCAAGGAAGAGGCAGATCAGGACGATGAAGAGCAGCGGGCAGGCGATCGTCAGCGCTAGTCCCTCACTCTCGCGTCTGTGCCCCGAGCCGCAGCCGCGGAGGCTGGTGCCGAGTTCGTGGAAGCGACGGGTTGCCGTTTGTGCAAGCGGGACGTCCCACAGACCGCATCTCCTAGAAGTTATGTGGAATCTGCCTGGGTGATCCTGTAGCCCGGCTTCATCCACGATCCTGGGGAACGGCTTGAGCAGTACATCGATACTCATGGCCAAGTGGCCGGTGCTGGCACGCAACGATCACGCAGCTACCTGGCTGCAGGCCTGGGAAGACCTCGGGCGCGCGCCAGGGACTTTGGACGCCTACGCCCGGGGACTCGCGGAATACCTCGCGCTGTGTGAGCGAGAAGCGGTCGATCCGCTGTCTGCCGGCCGCGCGCACGTGGGTGTGTTCGTTCGCGAGCTGACGTCTCGGCCGCACCGGCGCGGGGCGAACGTCGTCTCGATCGAGTCGGGGGCGGGTCTGGCGAACGCGACGATCCAGCAACGCCTGGTGCCGGTACGTCTGTTCTACGACTTCCTCATCAAGGAAGGCCTGCGAGAGTCGAACCCTGTGGGCCGCAGGCGGTACACGCCTGGCCGACGCGGGAGCTATCAGGAGCGAGGTTTGGTGCCTCGGTTCTCCAAACTGCCCTGGATCCCGACCGAGCGGCAGTGGCTGGATCTGCTGGAGGTGGCACGGCGTGAACCGGTGCGTAACCGGGTGATGCTGGCGCTCGCCTACGATGCGGCGCTGCGCCGGGAGGAGCTGTGCTCGCTGCGCACCGACGATCTGGATCCGGCGCACCGGACGCTGCGGGTGCGTGCGGAGACGACGAAGAACCGGCTGGAACGCGTGGAGCCGTACTCCGCGCCGACAGGCGTGCTGCTGGCCAACTACCTCACGCATCGCACGACGGTCAGCCGGGCCCGGGGGCCACTGTTCCTGTCGGAGTCCCGGCGCAACCATGGCCAGCCGCTGAGTCTGTGGACCTGGTCGAAGGTGGTACGCCGTCTCGCCCTGGCGGCCGGTGTCGAGCGGCTTTCCACCCACACCACCCGCCATCTGTGCCTGACCGATCTGGCGCGGATGGGCTGGGAGTTGCATGCCATCGCCTCCTTCGCCGGGCACCGGCACATTGACACGACCCTGCAGTACATCCACCTCTCCGGCCGTGACCTCGCCGAGAAGCTGAAGAGCGGGATGGATCACATTCACGCCTGGCGGGTCCAGATGCTCGCCGGCCCGGACACGTCGCAGGCCGGGGCGGGAGGATGCTCGCGATGACGGCTGCGTCCCTGCCCGAGGACTCCCCCGGACGCTGGCGCTCTCCGATCGACCTGCACCGCTACGACCGCTCACCTGCGCTGGCAGGAGCGGAGCAGCGTGCCATTCGCGAGCTGGGCCAACGCAACCTGCGCCGACAGCGCTATCACGACCCTGATGCCCCACAGTGGGCTGACATCGTCCGTCTCACACGCCCTCTGCACGACATCAATGCCAGTTTCGACGTGCGGCGCACCGAGTATGGACGGCGGGTCATGAACGACGCCGCCGCCGTGGTGCTGCTGCGGTGCGCGGATGTCGGACGTGCGTACTGGGACTGGGACAGCGAGGAATGGCTGAGGTTCCTCGGCCACCATCACCGGGCGTTTCAAGAGCAGGTGCCCGACTGGACCGCGGGATCAGTGCGCCCGACATTGTGCGGGTACGCCTACCATCTGGAACGCTTCACCGGTTTCCACCGGCTCGGACACTTCGACCGGCTGTCGCTCGCCTGCCGCGTCTTCGGTCGCCGCCTCGTCGAGTCGGAGATCGGACGGGTCCGTACCGTGCTGACCGACTGGGGCTACCAGTACGGCCAGGACCACGACAAGAACGTGCCCTCGGTGCTGAGCCAGCTCTTCCTGCTCAACCGCAGCCCCCACAGCAGCGACCTCACCACCGCGTTCTTCGACCGAGTCCGGCGGGAGGATCTCCTGACCGACGAGAGCACGAAGGTGTTGTACGCGGTACAACGCGCCGTGGCAGCCCTCGGCTTCTGCGACCCGCCCCTCGTGAACTCCGGCTCTGACGTGGTCAGCCACGACGGAGTGCCCCGGGTCTGGGCCCAATGGGTGGAACGCTGGTACGCCACCGCGACCATGACCCACCGCGCGCGCCTCCACAACCGGGCCGCGCTGCTGAAGACCGGACGGTGGATCGCCGCGCACCAACCGGAAGCCGCTGACCCTGCAGTATGGACGCGGCAGACGTGCGCGGCCTGGATCGCAGCCGTCGACCGTATGAAGATCGGCGACTACGTCGTACACACCAGCAGCTTCCAAGAACGCCTCGGCCAGCCGCTCCAGGCCACCTCTAAAGCCGGCCTCATCCGCACCGTAAGGGTCTTCTTCCGCGACATCCAGGACTGGCAGTGGCTGCGCCTCGGCTTCGATCCTCTCCGCGCGCTCTCCGTGCCCCGCACCATCAACGCCCTGGTCGGCCCGAATCCACGTGTGATCGCCGACGACATCTGGGCCAAGCTGCTGTGGGCCGGACTCAACCTGGAATCGGCCGACCTTCCTCGCGGCAAAGCCGGGCCCATCTACCCCCTGGAACTCGTCCGGGCCGTCACGCTGACCTGGCTGTTCGCCGGGCAGCGCAGCAACGAGATCGCCCGGCTGCGCCTGGGCTGTATCCGCTGGCAGCACGACGGCAGCCCCGTCGCCGGGGACTCCGAGCGCATCCTCGCGCGGGACGCCGTCTGCTTGCTGGACGTGCCCGCGCACAAGACCGGGACGGCGTTCACCAAACCGGTCGACCCGCTGCTCGGCCAGGCCATCAACGCCTGGGAAGCACTGCGCCCCCAGCAGCCGAAGCGAACCGACCAACGCACCGGAGAACAGGTCGACTTCCTGTTCGCCTACCGCGCCCGCGCCGTCTCCAGCGGCTACATCAACAGCAGCATCATCCCCATGCTCTGCCGCAAGGCTGGCATCCCGGCCGCCGACGTCCGCGGCAGCATCACCAGTCACCGTGCCCGCTCCACCATCGCCAGCCAGCTCTACAACGCGAAAGAACCCATGACCGTGTTCGAGCCGCAGGCCTGGCTCGGACACCGCTCCCCGGAGTCCACCCAGCACTACGCGAAGATCAGCCCCAACACGCTGACCAAGGCATACGAGGACGCCGGGTACTTCGCCCGCAACGTACGCACCATCGAGGTCCTCGTCGACCGCGACGCGGTCACCTCCGGCGCTGCCGCAGCCGGCGAGCCCTGGCAGCACTACGACCTCGGACACGGCTACTGCACCTACACCTTCTTCGAACAGTGCCAGCACCGTATGGCCTGCGCCCGCTGCGACTTCTACTCCCCAAAAGACTCCACAAGAGCCCAACTCCTTGAAGCCAAAGGCAACTTGCAGAGGATGGCCGTCTCGATCCCGCTCACCGAGGACGAACAAGCCGCTCTCACCGACGGTCAGACCGCGATCGACGAACTCCTCGGCAGGCTCGCCGATACCCCGACTCCGGCCGGGCCAACACCCCGGCAGATCACGGCACCCAGCACAGCTCAACTCCTACCGATCGTCGGCGTCCGACAGGGCAAAGCAACGCAAGCTTGACAAATCTGATTCCGCAGAAGAGTCGTTCATCTGACGGGCCATGTCGCGTGCATGTCGTTTACCGGTGCGCGCGGAGTCCGTCGAGGATGAGCGCGAGCATGTGGGGCGCCCGGTCCTCGGGGCTGGACACGGCGCGCCACAGTGCGCCAGTGAGTTGGAGGAAGTCGCCTGGGTCGGCGTCCGGGCGGATACTTCCGTCCTTCTTGCCGGCGTCGAGTAGTTCTGTGATCGCGGCGATGACCGGCCCGTAGCTCTGCTCGCTGATCGCCTGGTGCGCGCCCGGGCCGAGAGCGTCGCCGAGGCCATGTTTTCTGCGCATGGCCTCGACGAGGTCGGTCGTCCAGTGGCGGAGCGCTTCCAGTGGAGGCATCCGGGCCAGCAGGTCAGGCACGGTGCCGGTGATGCGTGCCACCTCGTCCTGGTAGACGGCCAGGACCAGCGACTCGCGCGTGGGGAAGTTGCGGTACAGGGTGCCCGCCCCGACTCCCGCGCGCTGAGCGATCTGGTTCATCGACGTGCTGCCGTCCGCCGCGAGGGCTTCGCGTGCGGCGGCGAGGATGCGCGCCCTGTTCTCACGGGCGTCTGAGCGGACCACAGGACCTCACCTTGCTAAGTGGAGAGTTCTCCATTACGTTAAATGGAGAGTTCTCCACATACTCTAAGGAGCGTCATGCATTACATCAAGCTCGGCATGACCGGCCTCGACGTATCCCCGATCGCGATCGGTGCGATGACCTACGGCGAGCCCGACCGCGGGCACCCCGTCTGGTCGAAGGGCGAACAGGACGCGCGCCCGCTCATCAAGCACGCGCTGGAAGCGGGAATCAACTTCTTCGACACCGCGAACATGTACTCCAACGGTTCCAGCGAGGAGATCCTCGGCCGGGCGCTCAAGGACTTCGCCGACCGCGACGAAGTGGTGATCGCCACGAAGCTGCGCCACCCGATGCGGCTGGGACCCAACGGTCGCGGCCTGTCACGCAAGGCGATCATGACCGAGGTCGACCATTCGCTGCGCCGCCTGGGCACCGACTACATCGACCTTTACCAGATCCACCGCAACGACCACTCCACCCCCTGGGAGGAGACCCTCGAAGCACTCAACGACCTCGTGAAGGCCGGCAAGGTCCGCTACCTCGGCGCGTCGTCCATGCACGCGTGGGAGTTCGCGAAAGCGCTGCGCCTGCAGAAGGAAAACGGCTGGGCGCGGTTCGTGTCGATGCAGGACCACTACAACCTCCTCGCCCGTGAGGAGGAGCGCGAGATGATCCCGCTGTGCCTGGACGAGGGCGTCGGCACCATCATCTGGTCGCCGCTAGCCCGCGGCCGCCTCACCCGCGCGTGGGACGACGCCCGCTCGACGGTGCGCTCCGAGACGGACGGCGCCTACGCGGACCTGCTCTACTCGCCGGCCGAGGAGGCGTCCAACCACGCGATCATCGACGCCGTCGGGCAGGTCGCGGATACTCACGGCGTCAGCCGCGCGCAGGTCGCGCTTGCCTGGCTGCGACGCCAGCCGGTCGTCACCGCGCCGCTGGTCGGCGCCGGCTCGGTCCGGCAGATCGACGAGGCCGTGGCCTCCCTCGACACCGAGCTCACCGGCGACGACGTGCGCGTCCTGGAGGCCCCGTACACCCCCCGCTACGACTGGCAGGGCGTCTCGGACGAAGCCGAGATGGAGGCAATCCGCCAGCGAGTCCCCGGCATGGCTCTCGCATGAACCCCATCGTCCGCTCCGGCGCCGCTGCCCGCGCCGGAGCCCTCCTCATCCTTCTCGGCCCGCTCGTGTCCTGGGCCGCCGAGTTCATCACCGCCGCCGCATGGCAGGACCCTCCGTACTCGCCCCTGTACAACTGGGTCAGCCACCTCGGCCTGACCGGCCCGCCGCAGACCGCGTTCGGACAAGTCGCCAACTCCCCCCTCGGCGCCGTCATGGACACCGGCTGGGTCATCTACGGCACCCTCCTGATCGTCGGTGCGTTCCTCGTGTTCGACCCGCGCAAGGGCGCCCGCCCGATCATCATCATCAGCCTCGCCGTCCTCGCCGGCGCCGGGGTCTCGCTCGTCGGCCTCTTCCAGGGCTCCAACGCCAACGTCGACAACGGCCTGATCGCGTTCCACACCTTCGGCGCACAGGGCGTCATGCTCGCCGGCAACATCATGGCGATCGCCGTCGGAACCGGCGGCGCACGCATCGGTCTCACCCGGGGCCGGTCGCTCGCGAGCATCACTCTCGGCACCGCCGGACTGATCGCGTTCCCCCTCTTCATGACCGACGTGTTCAGCGGCTGGATGTGGAACATCGGCCTGTTCGAACGCGCCGTGATCTACCCGATCATGATCGGCCACGCCCTCCTCGGAAGCAGCGTGGCCGCCGCCCAGCGCCACCGTGCGGCGCACTCGCTGGCACCCCTTACCGCACGAGCCGAGAGCTGAGGAGAGACAGATGACACGAGTACTGGTCACCGGAGGAACTGGCTTCGTGGGGAGCTGGTGCATCCAGGCCCTGCTGGATGCCGGGCACACCGTCCGCACCACGGTCCGCGACCTGCAACGCGAGCCGGCGCTGCGGTCCTGGCTGCACGCGGCCACACCGTTCGACGACGACCGTCTCACGGTCGTACGCGCCGACCTCGAACAGCCCAAGGGCTGGGACGCTGCCGTCGCCGACTGCGACTTCGTCCTGCACGTCGCCTCGCCGACCCTGCGCCATACGCCGGCGAACGACGACGACCTGGTGGTCCCGGCACGCGAGGGCGTCCTGCGAGTGCTGCGCGCAGCCCGCGACGCCGGTGTGCGCCGGGTCGTCCTGACCAGCGCCTTCGGCGCCATCGGAATCGGGCACCCCCCGCGCTCGACCCCATTCACCGAGGAGGACTGGACAGACGTCGACAGCGACATCCCGCCCTACCAGCGGTCCAAGACACTCGCCGAACGCGCCGCCTGGCAGTTCGTCCAGGACGAAGGCGGTGGCCTGGAACTGGCGGCGGTTCATCCCGTGGGGGTCCTTGGACCCCTGCTCGGCCTGGACGACCCGCCATCCCTGCGTCTGGTCCGCCGAATGCTCGAAGGACAGGTTCCTGCGTGCCCTCCCTTCGGGATGGGCTTCGTCGACGTGCGCGATGTCGCGGATCTGCACCTGCGTGCGATGACCGATCCGGCAGCCACCGGCGAACGCTTCCTGGCAATCGCCGGGCACAGCCTGCGCGTCATCGACATCGCACGCATCCTGCATGACCGCCTCGGTGAGCGCGCCGCGAAGGCCCCGACCCGCGAACTGCCCGTCTGGGCCGCACGCACACTGGGCATCGTGAACCCGGAACTGCGACTGCTCAAATACCAGCTCGGCCGGGACCTCGACGCCACAAGCACCAAGGCGGAGCAGCTCCTCGGATGGCGAGCGCGCCCCATCGAAGACACCATCGAGGACACCGCCGAGAGCCTCCTCGCCCACGGCATCGGGACAAAGACCGCCTCGTAGCCGACCGACGCGGCGACCCTGCGGACCGAGGCATCGAACCGGTGACGCGGCGCGACAGGTGTCACTGGCCCCGGACCCGCGCGGACGTGCGGTCCGGGGCCGCCCGTTTGCCCGCTGGGTGAGCCGGGACGAGAGACTCCGGGCCGTCATGGCAGTCGACACGTTCCGGAGCCGCCGTCCGTCGTCCAGGTGACGGCGTCGTCGCGGCCAAGGGGAGGTGGCCCTGCCCGTCGGCAGGGCCATGATGATCAGTTCCGTTCGTGCTCTCGGAAAGTCTGCGGGCCCGCACCACGGCAGGTCCGGCGGGCGATGCGCCTGGTCATCAGAGTGATGGCAGCGCATGTGATCAGCGACTCACGCTCTGAGCTGCCTGTGGTGCACCCTCGACCATCCCGTCGGCGCCGCCCCGGCAGGCCGGCTTCCGACCGTAGCGCGGCCCCGCACCGCATGCCGAACTGCTTGACAGACCCTGATTCCACAGAATTGACGTGACGTACGTGTGGTGCGGTCCGTGGGACATCAGATGGCGCGCCAAAGCGTTGTGTTTGGCCTGTTCTCGAAGCCGTTGGTAGCGGCGCTCAGATCGTGACGGTGTGCGCCGTAGATGTGCGTCTGTGCGCCCTGAGTGGTCGGGAACGGATCGTGGTGGTGGCTCGTGCAATGAGTGGCAGCACATCGAGTGGCATCCGGCAGCGTGCTGCATACCGACCACTGCGGGGCTGCATCATTCCGTTCGCCAGCTGGGAGCCCATATCGACGGGCGGTCCACCGGGTGGGCTGCCGTTCGCGCACGTCGGTCCATGACTGCGAGACCGCCACGGACAGGAGTTTCATCGATGCCCAAGGTCCACGCCCTGCTGGTCGGTATCGACACGTACCGGCTGCCGCACCTGAACCTGCGTGGCTGTGTGAATGACGTCGGACTGGCCGAGCGGCTGTTGCGCGACCGGATCGCGCCGGCGGACCTGGTCATCGAGAAGCGCTGCGACGAGCAGGCCACCCGGGCCGACATTATCGAGGCGTTCCGCAGTCATCTCGGTGGTCTGGGCGCCGACGACATCGCGCTGTTCTGGTACAGCGGCCACGGCTCGACGGGGCCGTTGCCTAAGGAGATCTGGTACGCCGAAAGCGCTGGCATGTGCCAGACGGTGGTGTGTCACGACAGCCGCGCCGGTGTCCGGACCTGTACGACAAGGAGCTGGCCGTCCTGGCGCACGAGGTGGTCGGCACCGGCGCCACCCTGGTGACGATCATGGATGCATGTCATTCCCGCAGCGCGATGCGTGAGGGTCTGCCGCCCGGCCTGACCCCGCGGTTCGCACCTGGGTTGGAGACTGCGCCCGAACTGCGTGACCTGCTGCCCGAGCTGGCTGCCGATGCTGCAGAGTCATCCGGTCCGGTTCCCGGCGCGCAGTTGCCCGGGCATGTGGCGTTGTCCGCGTGCGAGGAGTGGGAGGTGGCCAACGAGCGGCATTTCCCGGACGGTTGGCATGGTGTGTTCACCGAGGCGCTCGGCCATGCGCTGGCCCGGCTGGGCCATGACGCCACCTACCGCCAGGTGTTCAGTTACGCCCGGTGCCGTGTCGAGGGCCGGCTCCTGCGGCAGATTCCCGGCCTGGAGGCGCTCGGTGATCTTGCCGACCGGGAGGTTTTCGGCGGGGCGCTGCGGCCGCGCGCTGCCCGGGTCGCCCTGCGGTACCTGCGGGGTCAGTGGGAGGTGGACGCGGGGGCTCTGCACGGCGTCGTTGCCGGCTCGCGGTTCGGAGTGCACCGCAGCTCGCCGCTCAGAGAGGTGCACGTTGCCGACGTGTACATCCAGCGCAGCGTCGTCGAACCGGTCGGGTGGGCACCCGAGGAGGAACAGCAGTACGACATGGTCCTGACCGACGTACCGCTGCCTCCTGTCGCGGTGTCGGTCCAGGCGGACCCCGACATCGCCCTTCGCCTGGCCGAGAGAGTCCAGGCCGCCGGTCCCGGCGGCGGCCCGTCGCCGTACATTCGCATCGTCCCCACCACTGATGAGTCCGCTCTCCGGCTCGGGCTGCGGGTATGCCAAGGCGACGGCACGATTCAGGTCGCCGGTCTCGACGACAGGCCACTGGCGTCCCCGCTCCCCATCGACGACCGCGGCATCCAGCAGACCGTCCACGACCTGGACCACATCGCCCGCTGGCTGCAGGTACGCAACCTGGAGAGCGCGTCCCCCGCACTTGAGGAGGCGATCCAGCTCGAGTTTGTCCCGGCGTTGCCGGGTCGGCAGCGTCCGCCCCGCGACGGCGCTCCCGCGCTGGTGAAGGACCTCAACTTCGCCTACACCTGGACCGGCGAGAGATGGGAGCCGCCGTCAATGTTTGTCCGGCTGCGCAACACCACAGACCGGAAGCTGTTCTGCGTGCTGCTCGACCTGACCGACCGGTACCGCATGCATGCGGACCTGTTCCCCGGGGAGTACGTGGCGGGACACTGGACGGCGGAGGCCGGTAACCGTGCGGCCGTCACGCTGTCCTTGCCCCCCGACCAGCCGGTCGAGCCGGGCGCCTGTGTCACGGACTGGCTGGTGCTCCTGGTTGCGGAGGAGCCGTTCAGCTCGGCCCCGTTCGCCTTGCCACGGCTGCGGGAAACGCATGTGCCGTCCGCCCGGGGCGGGCGGCGCGGCGTCACCGGGGTCCTGGACTGGCTCGGCCTGCTCGCGGTGGAGCGCGATCTCGAGACGGCGCCGCCTGTCGCGTTGGACTGGGCCATCAAGACCGTCGAGGTCACCACGCGGGTCCCGGGCGGACCTGACGATCCTGATGACGTCCAGTGATCGGCCCCCGGGCATGACGGACATGGGCGCGGTAATCCGTGAGTGACAGACGGGAGATCAGGTGGACTACGAACCGTTCGAGCAGTGTCTGTGGGCGTTCGTGCGACGCGACTACCCCACCGCGGCCAAGATCGCGATGGGCATCCTGGAAACCGGCCCCAGCCTGGGGATGGTGCAGGTCTTCCTCATCAGCATGCGCCGGATGGGGATGGCTCCCGACGACACGATCGGGCAGACCCTGCACGAGAGCGCCGTCGGCCCGTGGGAGTCCACTCTCCTCGACGTCACGCTGGGCCGACGGGAGCCGGCGTCGGTCATCGCCGAAGCGGACAATGGCCTTCAGCGGTGCCAGGCGCTGTGCTATGCCGGGACATATCTGATCACCGCCGGCGACCTGGATGCCGGACGCCAGCACCTGCGCGAGTGCCTCGATATGGATGTCGAGTGCATGGAGACCCAAATCGCGCTGATGGAAACCGAGTTGCTCGACCAGTGGATCCAGGCGGTGCCGGATGCCGACAAGGAGGTGAACCGCCTCCGGGGCAGCTTCCACGCGCTGCGGTCCAACGGCGACCACGGGCAGTCGATCCACATCGCCCACCTCGTGCTGGCACTCGTCATCGGCCGGCACGGCGGTTTCCATCCCGAGACGGGCCGCAGCCTGAACGAGTTGGCCATGGCCTACGCCGCGACCGGCGACTGGCAGCAAGCCGAACCGCTGCTGGCCCCCGCTCTTCAGATGGCGCTGCTGTTCGACGGGGTGTCCAGCGAGGTCTACGCGACCATTCTCGACAACCTTGCCCAGGCAAAACACGCTCAGGGCCAGCTGGAGGCCGCCGAAGAGATGCACCGCCAGGCGCTGCAATCCTTCTCCTGGGCGGTCGGAACCGACCACCCGTCGTACGCGACGTGTCTTGGCAACCTGGCCCTCGTGTGCGCAAACCTCGACAAGCACGCCGAGGCCGAAGGGTTCTATCGCGAGGCCGTCGATCTCAGGCGCCGACTCTTCGGCACAGACGACCTGCGGTACATCGGCATGGCCGACGGTCTCACCAACGTCTACATCGACATGGGAAAGCTCAGTGCGGCCGAAGCCCAGGTGACGGAGATCGTCGAGATCGCCCGCCGCCTGAAGGGCGCCGACTCGCCGGAGTACGGATCGCGCCTTAAGCAACTCGGCTACCTGTACCACCAGTTGGGTCGACATTCCGACAGCGCCGCCCGGTACCGCGAGGCCCTCGCGATCGATCAATCGAAGCTGGGCTTCGACCACCCCACCGCCATTGACACGGTGGCCAAGCTAGCGCTCTCCCAGAAGCTCTCCGGAGAATTCGGGGAGGCGATGCTCAGCTACCGATACGTCATGGGCCACCAGTCGGGCGCGGAGCTCGCGGTCACCACGCACAACCTCGCCGTGCTCCATCTCGACGTCGGGGACAGCCGTTCCGCCCGCCGCAATATGGAGGAGGCGATCGAGCTCCATCGCTCGGCCGGCCTCGAGGACTCCGTCGACCACGCGATGCTGCTCATCGGCAAGGCCGCAGTCGACTCCTCCGAGGGCCAGTACGACGATGCGGAGAGCACGCTGCGCCGGGCGATGGACCTCATCGAGCGGAAGGCCGGCCGCGACAACGAGCACTACGCGAACGCCTGCGCCGGACTGGCGAAGTGCCGCATGGCGCAGCAACGCTTCGACGAGGCCGACGAACTTCTGCAGACCAGCCTCCGGTTGATGGAGAGGGCGGTGGGCGGTGATGCTCCGGCCATCGCTGTCACCGTCGGCATGCGCGGAGCGGTTCAGCTCGCGAAGGGCCACTGGGAGGGCGCGGAGGAACTGTTACGACGCGCGGTCGAACTGCTGGGCCGGGACACCGATGCGGAACGCAAGCCGCCGTACATTGAGCTGCTGCGGGATCTCGGTTCAGCTCTCGTCGCGATGGGACGCGAACGCGAGGCGATCGATGTCGTTCTGACGGCCGAGCGGTATCAGGATGGTCTCATCCTGGGGAAGTCCACCGTGGTGGGCATCGCCTCCCTCGCCGTCGATCAGCCGGTCGCGCTGCTCAACATCCTCGGCCGGCCCCAGTTCCAGTCACCCGCCATGGTGGCGCAGCTGTTGGAGGTCGTCTGGCGGCGCAAGGGAATCGTGGCCGAGGCCGACTTCGTACGCAGGCGCGAGGAGATCCACAGCAGGGATCATGACGGCGGTGACGCGCACAGCAAGTTCGCCGAGGTGGCGCAGAGCATCGAGAACGGCGAGATCCCCGAGGACATCGAGGACTTACTCGGGGACGTACTCGCCACATTCGCGCGGAGCCTGCGGTACGGGATGTATCCGAAAATCGAGAGCGCTCATCAAGATGTGTACCGGCACCTCATGGAGGGGTGGCCCGAGCAGGGTGAGCTGAGCCGGGAGGAGTGGCTGGAGCGGCTTTCCGACTACGCCGGCAGGGCGGGGGCTCTCATGGGAAACCGCGACCGCCTCGAGTCCGAGCTGCGGATCCTCTTCCCTGGCGAAGGATGGCTGGGCGAGGTGCTGCAGCGGGTCACCCTGGAGGCAGTCCGGTCACGGCTGCCCGCAGGGTCGGCGCTCGTCGAGTTCCTGTGCGTTCCGGCGCTCAACGAGTCGGCCATCCCGGCGCAGGGCGAGTCTCCGTGGGGACCCGACCGGTACTACGCCTTCGTCGTCACCCCCGATCGTGACGACGACGTCCGCCTGATCGACCTGGGCAGGGCCGACAGCATCGACGCGAACATCGCCCTGCTGCGCCGCCACGTCAGCCGCGGCGACCGGGCGCGCGACATCGACGTGGACAAGGCCGCTGCGGACGATGTCGCGCGGGCGTCCGGCGAGGCGGCCGTCGCACTGCGCAAGGCCCTGGTGGACCCGTTGCGGATCGACGGCCGCACGCGGTTGTTCGTCGCTCCCGACGCCCAGCTGTACACACTGCCCTTCGAGATCCTGCCCCTCGACGACACCCGTCTGATCATCGATGTCCATGAGATCGCCTACCTGTCGACCGGCCGCGACCTGATTCCCGCCCACCCAACCCCCGGGCCAGCCAACCCGCCGGTCGTCATCGCCGACCCGGACTACGACCTCGCCCTCGACACCCCTCCGCCGTGAGGTAGGCCCGCGGCAGCGACGCGTCGGTCTGCTCTCCAGGCTCATGGTGCCCCGCACCCGGCCGGGTCTCGCGGTGCGCAACACCGTGGACCGCGTGGTCGGTCGCACGAACCGGATCGCCTCTCGCGAAGCCGCGAACCGGTAGACCGAGCCCGCACCGACCGGTCACCGGTCGGTGCGCAGCTCCGCGGTAGCTCTCAGCCGTGTCGGCGCCGCCATGTCCGACGAGCCCGGCTCGGCGTGGCAGGTCATCGCCGACGCGGCAGGTCGGCTGCTGGCGGCCTCACCCACCATTCCGGGCGCTCGCCACGGCATGGGGGCTGCCGGTGGCTACGCCCCCTGCCGCGCGGAGGTAAAGCGCTGGGCGGACAAGGCATATCAAGGCGCCGGCGGCACCACCCGGGCGCCCGTCCGCGGCCGGCGTCTCAAGCTGCAGCAACGTCGGTGCAACAGCACCCACGCCGGAATCCGTTGCCTCGGCGAGCAAACCATGGCCGCCCTGAAGGGCTGGCGCCTCCCGCGGAAACTCCGCTGTAGCACCAACCGAGTCACCGCCATCGTGAAGACCATCCCCGCCCTTCGTCACGCCTCAACCTGAGGTTGGAAAAAGCTCACTGCCGATCCGGCACCGGCCGCGGACCGGGCGCCTTCATCGGGCCACGGCGGAAGCAACGGCTCGAGAAGCCCCCACAACTGATCATTCAGCAGAGCGCGTGAGCAGCTCTTTAACGTTCGTCTCAGGTTCGCTCGGTAGGAAATAGGCATGCGGATAAGCGATGCAACCCGTATGTAGAAGGCTAGTGATGGCAGTCGACGCAGCACCATCGGGGAAAGCGCAGCCCGGCCGGTTGCGGTTCGAGGCGGCCACCAGGGCGCTGGCGACGGCGTTCCCTGTCGCCGCATGCGGGGTCACACGCCGACAACAGTGCGGGCCCGCCGCGACCGGCCCGCGCAGCGCGCACGCGGGCGGTCGTCAGCTCCACCACAGCCGCTGCGCACCGGCGAGCGGTTCCTCGACCTGAGCGCTGTCGCGGTGCGCGAGCAGGACGCGAAGACCCCCTGAAGCATCTCGCAGACGGATGCCGTACGGATACCTCACCACACAAACGCCTGAAGAGAGGGACTGACATGAAGCCCATGGGACGCCGCGGCTTTCTCACCGCCAGCACGGCGCTTGGCATTGGTGCCGGCTTGTCCACGCACGCCATTGTCTCGGAAGTGAGCGAGAACGAGACTTCGGACAAGACTTCGGACATTTCACGGCGGGACCAGGACCTGCCCTTCATCGGCACGGAGGAGACCTTTTCGACTCCCACGTTGTTGAAGCTGAACTCCATCAATCAGGATCACATAGCGTTCCTTGAGGAAATTGGTCTTTCGGATCTAGGCCAACGCCGCATCGGCGATATGGATGCGGGGGGACTCAATGTTCAAATCCTCTCTGCTCATACACCCTCCGTACAAAATGTCCCTGGGCAGAGGGGCATCGACCTTGCCTATCGTCTTAACCGGCAACTTGTAGACGGGCCAATCGCCAAATATCCGGGCCGCTTCAAGGCTTTCGCCACCTTGCCCTTGCAGAGCCCGGAGGCGGCGGCGGACGAACTGGAACGCTCGGTTCGGGAAGATGGCTTCTTGGGCGCACTGACCAACGGACACATCGCGAAGAAGTATCTCGATCATCCCGATTTCGAGCCTGTGCTGGCACGTGCTGTTGCTCTCGATGTGCCGATCTACCTGCATCCCGGCTATCCAGCTGACGAGGTCTTCAAGATCTACTACAGCACCACACGGTCTAAATACACGGAAGAGTACCAAGACTACATTTTCAGTGGGTCTGGATATGGCTGGCACCAGGAGGTGCTGACCCAATGCATTCGGATGATCGCGTACGGGGTTTTCGACAGATTCCCCAAACTGAAAATCATCATCGGCCACATGGGCGAAGGTCTTCCCTTCTACTACGAGCGGATCGTCAATGACATGGGCGAGCCGACCAAAGACTCGCTCGAGAAGCCCATCGGGCAATACTTCCAGGACAACTTCTGGGTCACAACCAGCGCATTCCCCCAGACCGAACTGCTCGATCTCCTGCTGAAGTACATAAGCGTGGATCGAGTGATGTTCGCAACCGACTACCCGTTCGCGGACATAAAGGAGCAGACCGACTGGTTCCGCGGAGTCGATTTGCCACGCGAAGACAAGGAAAAGATTGCATTCCGAAATGCAGAGAAACTGTTCAGAATGAAAGTGCCCGTTAAGTGATACGCCAGCGTCGGCGGGAGTGAAAGAATGCTTTGCTGTAAGGCGAGAGTACGGCCGAAGTATGCGATGCGCGGCTGCCCCATAACGCGGTCTTATACGGGCTCTTCTAAGACCGTGTCCTATGTGGTGAGGCGGACGTTGACCCGGCATGGGGCGGGCAACGTGGAGCTGGATCGTGCCGGACGGGTTGTGGGAGATCGCCAAGCCGTTGATCCCTCCGTCAAGGATGCGGCCACAGGGCGGCGGAACGCAGGACACGCCTGATGAGACGCTGTTCGCTGCCATCGTCTACGTCCTGGTCAGCGGCTGCGCATGGCGCCAGCTTCCGCCCTGCTTCGGGATATCGAAGTCGACTGCTCACCGCCGCTTCCTGATCTGGTCGAGAGCCGGTGTCTGGGGCCGCCTGCACGAGGCCGTGCTGTACCGACTCGATGACGCCGGCCTCATCGACGTCACCCGTGTCGTCCTCGACACGGCGCACGTCAGGGCTAAAAGGGGGGCGAACACACAGGTCCGAGCCCCGTGGACCGGGGCAAGCCGGGTTCCAAGATGCACATCCTGTCGGACGCGAACGGACTGCCTCTCCTCGTCGGCGTCTCAGCCGGCAACACCCACGACAGCGAAGAGCTGAAGCCCATGGTCGAGGGGCACCAAACGAAACACGACCCCCATCGCGGCCGCTACTTCAAGCCTCAGCGCCTGCACGCGGACACAGCCTGCGACCGCCCCGACCTGCGTAGATGGCTTCGATGGAAGCGCATCGGAGTACGCATCGCGCGCAAAGGGATCGAGTCCAGCGAACGATTAGGGCGACGCCGCTGGGTCATCGAGCGGACCATGTCCTGGCTATCCGGCTACCGCCGACTCAGCCCTCGATACGAACGCCATCCCCGCAACCACCTGGCCTTTCTCGACCTCGCCGCCGCCCTGTGCTGCTACAAGCGCCTCGTCCGCCTGACCACATAGGACACGGTCTTACTGGCTCTAACAAAAGCGGTTTGATCATGTGACTGTCGGCTTGATCGTTCGTTGATGTGAGCATGGGGAAGCGTCAGTCGCGGCCGTGGATAGTGTCGGACGAACTGTGGTCGCTCATCGAGCCGTTGTTGCCCGAGCCGCCATCGAAGCAGGTGGAGGGACGGCCGCGGGTGCCCGACCGGCAGGCCCTGTGCGGGATCCTGTTCGTCCTGCACACCGGCATCCAGTGGGAGTACCTGCCCCAGGAGCTCGGCTTTGGCTCGGGTATGACCTGCTGGCGCCGGCTGGCGGCCTGGAACGAGGCCGGCGTCTGGGACCAGCTGCACCAGATGCTGCTGAACAAGCTGCGGTCGAAGAACCAGCTGGACTGGTCGCGGGCGGTGATCGACTCCTCCCACGTCCGGGCCGCACGCAGGGGCCCAAAAGCGGACCCAGTCCGGTCGACCGCGCGCGTCCGGGCAGCAAGCACCACGTCATCACCGACGGGCAGGGCATCCCGCTCGCGGTGTCGCTGACCGGCGGGAACCGCAACGACGTCACCCAACTCCTGCCCCTGTTGGACAAGATCCCGGCAGTCGCGGGACTCGTCGGCCGACCACGGCGGCGGCCCGACATGCTCTTCGCGGACCGCGGCTACGACCACGACAAGTACCGCCGGCTTCTGCGGCAGCGCGGGATCCGACCGGTGATCGCAGAACGTGGCCAGCCGCATGGCACCGGCCTGGGCACCTTCCGCTGGGTCGTCGAGCGCACGATCTCCTGGCTGCACGGCTTCCGACGCCTTCGCATCCGGTGGGAACGACGCGACGACATCCATGAAGCCTTCCTCGGACTCGCCGTTTGCCTGATCACCCACCGACACGTCCAGAGGCTTTGTTAGGACCAGTTAGTCTCGGGGCCCAGGCACGCGATCGCGGCGAATTCGCCAGCGTCTTCGGTTGGACCATCAGCGGCTCAGGGGCCCCACAGGGGCCGCACGGCAGGTAGATGCCTATCTCGACTCCCGCCGCTCTGGCGCGGACGGTTTGATCTATGGACACATGGCCAGTTGCTATCCCGACGGTGTCCGTGACCCGGAGGGCTGCGGGGAGGACGACTCTGCCGCAGAGAAGGCCCTGCGCTACATCACCGACTGGGTACAGGCCCACAGCAATATCCACCACCTCGCCACCAACGGCGACATTCCTTTCGGAGACTGACCGATCCTTCGTGGCGGTCGGCCGATGTATGCCCCGGGTGGGCAGGGCAGCGAAAAGGACAAGATCGTGAGACAGAATGCTGGGCCAACCGAATGAGACAACGCGAGAACACGCAGGTCGTCACGACGGAACGGGACATTCCAATTGCGGGCCTACAGCCTGCGCCCCGAGCTGGAGTACTGATCACCTGCCTGCCCCTCTGCGGGCGGCGCGTATGACGTCGGCGAGGGGGGTGGCGGGGTGGCCGGTGAGGCGGGGGACCGCGTCGCTGACCCCGTCGAGCTGGCCGGCGGCGATGGCCGTGTAGGTGGACACCCAGGCATCGAGCTGCCACTGCGGGGCACCGTAGGAGACGCGGGAGGCGTATGCCTCCTCGACCGTCTCGGGGTGGTAGGTGATGGTGCGGCCGAGCACCTCTGACACGATCGCCGCCGCCTCGTCCAGCGTCAGGGACTCGGGACCGGTCAGGTCGTAGACGGCACCGGCGTGCCCGGCCGGCCGGGCGAGGACCGTGGCGGCGGCTTCGGCGATGTCGTCGTGGGATACGAAGGCCGCACGTCCCTGCCCGGCCGGACCGCGGATGACACCGTCCTCACCGGTCAGGTCGGGGACGAACCCGGCGTACAGATTGTCGCGCAGGAAGGTGTACGCCATCCCGCTGGCCCGGATGTGCTCCTCGGTGTGGAAGTGATCGCGGGCCAGCGTGAACACGGCGTCGGGCGCGGCGCCGAAGAAGGACACGTAGACCAGGTGCCCGACGCCCGCCTCTGCCGCGGCGTCCACGAAGGCCTTGTGCTGGTCGAGCCGGTCGGCGCTCTCGGAAGCGGACACCATGAACACGGTCTTCGCCCCGCTCAGACCGCGGACTACGGTGTCATGGTCGTGGTAACTGCCGCCGACCGCCGTGGCACCGGGCAGCTCGGGAGCCCGCTCGGGGTTACGCACCAGCAGCCGCTGCGCGATGCCGCGCTCGGCCAGCCGGCGGGCCACACGCCCACCCAGGCGTCCCGTTGCTCCGGTGACCACCAGCGTTGATTCAGGAAAGTCGGTCATGGTTGGCGTCACCTTCGGTCGGGTGCGTTTGCAGTCCGACCGAGTCTCACATGTGCGCCACGGGCGCTGTGTCAGGGCCACGGCGCCGAATCCGGCATCGCCGCGCTCGACGTGTCTGCCTGACTATCCCCAGCATCCGCAGCTCAGGGCGTCGTCAGCTCGTAGAAGCCCCTGCCGAACGTCGCCGCCACCATGCGGTGCTGCCCCGCGTCGTACTCGATGTCGTCGACCGGCACCTGCGGCATGCCTCGGCCGAGGCGGAGCCACCGGCCGCCGCGCGTGGCGCTGGTGAACACGCCCTGGTCGGTGGCGATGTAGAGGATGCCGCCCCGCGCTACGACCAGATCGTTGACGGGCGCGTCCGGGAGGTTGCCCGACAGGTTCCGCCAGTGCCGGCCGCCGTCGGTGCTGCCGTACACATGAGGGAGCGGGGAGCCGGAGCGGTAGCCGGAGTGCGTGGTCCACACCCGGTTCGGGTTCTTCGGGTCGACCACGACCCGGGTCACCCAGGGCCGCCCTTCCGCCAGCTTCGTCCACGTGGCCCCGAGGTCCCTGGTCACCCAGACCCGGCCGTCGTCCGTGCCCGCGTACACGGTGCGGCCGTCGGACGCCGGGGCGATCGAGGTGATGGTGCCGTAGTTGGGGTAGACGGGGTCGGTGCCCGGGCCGCCGGACAGGTCGGGGCTGATGGCCCGCCAGGTCTCGCCGCCGTCCGTGGAGCGGTTGACGACCTCGGAGCCGTAGTAGAGGACCTTAGAGTTACGCGGGTCGAACTCCATCGGTGTGAACCAGTTGCGGCGCTGGAACGTCGTCCGGTCGGCGAAGTACGTGAGCGTGTCTCCCCCGTCGGTGGAGGAGAAGCAGTTGCCGTACTGGTAGCAGGCGAAAACGTTGTTCACGTCGGTGGGGTTGATGAGGTTCTCCTCGCCGTCGCCGCCGAGGTACTCGTTGAAGCCGTCACCGCCCCAGGAGCGCAGCGAGCCGTTGTCCTGAGCGCCGCCCGAGATCCTGGTGACGTCCTGCGGACTGATCGCCGCGCTGTAGAGCTGGGTGTACGGCTGGTGGCGGGACTTGACCCAGCCGCCGTCGCCGCGCGCGTCGGAGCGGTAGACGCCGCCGTCGTTGCCGAGGTAGACGCGGCCTGGGCGGCGTGGGTCCCACACCATGGCGTGATGGTCGACGTGCATGCTCGTGTCGTCGGCGCTCCAGGTGTCGCCGCCGTCCTTCGTGGTCAGCAGTGCGACCCCGGCCACATGCACGTGCTCGGTGTCCCGGGGGTCGATCCACACCTTGCCGAACCACCAGCCAAAGCTGGACTGCGAGTCGGTGAGGGCCTGGTTGTCGGGCGTACGGGTCCAGTTGTCGCCGCCGTCGGAGGAGGCGTAGAAGCCCTCGAAGTAGCCGTCGGCCTTGTTGACGATCGCATAGAGCCGGTCGCCCGCGACGGCGAGTCCGATCCGCCCTACGCCGGTGCCCTGCGCGGGCAGCCCGCCACCGAGCCGCTGCCAGGTCTCACCGCCGTCGGCGGAGCGGAAGACACCCGAGCCGACACCGCCGTACGTCCGCAAATCGGGGCGGCGGCGCTTGTCCCACATCACGGCGTAGAGCCGGTCGCCGTCGACGACGATCTCGGTGGCGCCGGTGAACTCGTTGGCGCCGGCGAGGATCCGCTCCCAAGTGGCGCCACCGTCCTCCGAGCGGTACACGCCCCGGTCGCCACCGCCGTTGTAGAGCGATCCGGCCGCGGCGGCATAGATACGGCGCGGGTTGGCGGGATCGATGGTGATGGCGCTGATCGCCCCGGAGTCACGCAGGCCGATCGGCGTCCAGTTCCGGCCGCCGTCGGTGCTGCGGTACATGCCGGTTCCCTCGTACGTGATGCTGCCGCCGCCCGGATTGGGCTCGCCGGTGCCGACGTACAACGTGCCGTCCGGCGCGGTGGCGACCGCGCCCATGGCCTGCGTCCAGCTGTCGGGCCACACCGAGTGGAACGTCTGACCGGCGTCGGTGCTGCGCCAGAGCCCGCCGCTGGCAGCCGCCGCGTACAGCGTGTCGGCCCGCTTGGGATCGAGCGCGAGGGACACGATCCGCCCGCCGATGTTGGTGGGTCCGACGCCCTTCCAGCGCCCGCCCACGGTGGGCAGTTCGCGCGCCTGCGCGGCGGCGAGGTCGTGTGCGTGCCGTGGGATCGACTCTCCCGGCAGGGTCTTCTGCATATAGCGGTACTCGGCCGGGGCGGACGGCCCACGGACGGGCCGGTAGACATCGCCCGGTGGAGGCGGCGCCGCGGCGGCCGGTGCGACGAGCAACGCGGCACCGGTGACCGTGGCGAGAACCAGCGAAAGCAGACCTCTGCCCATTGAGCCCGTCCCGCCTCTGCGCATTGAGCCCATCCCACCCATACATCCCATCCCGACGTCATGGCCACTTCAAGCAGCGGCAACGACGTTACGAGAGAAGGGAGTTGAGCAGAAGAGGGCGTCTTAGGGACTGAGGTGTGGCCCGGCTCACAGCACCTTGCGCTGGACGAGGAGTGAAAGCACGAGCGTGCCCGGCAGCAGAGGCACCCAGCTCGTCAGGACCCGGTAGCCGATGATCGTTGTCGTGGCCAGGCTCAGCGCGGCGCCCAGGAGGACCATGGCGAACACCAGGGCCGCGTCGATGGGGCCGATGCCGCCCGGTGCCGGTACGGCTCCGACCGCGGTGCTGGCGACGAGGAACGCGAAGGTCTTCTGCGCCCAGGTCAGCGGCAAGCCCAGCGCGAAGCCGACCGAGGCGTTCACGCTTGCCTGGAGCAGCGGGGTGGCGGCGGCTCCGCCCCAGAGCGCGAGGATGCGGCTGGGCCGGGTGTGCAGGATCCGTGCGTCGGTCAGGGCGGTGCGTAGGAAGTTCAGGATCGGGCGACGCAGCGGACGTACGAACGTCAGAAGCAGGGCGGCCACTGCCAGACCGATCCCCACGCCTCCGGCGACCAGGTGCAACGTCCGCTTGTCCGGGACGAGTTCAACCAGCTGGCTAGGGCGACTCCCTCCGTCCCCACCGAGGCGATTTCAGCAGGCCCCGAAATGTGAAGCCCGCTCCGAGGCGACCTTCATCGGCCCCGCCCGTGACCGGCTCGGAGGGCCAAGCAGGACTGTTTTCAAGCCGTCTTCGCAGGCGGCGGTCTTCACAGATTGGGGCCGATTCGAGACGCCTCAGTGGTCCCAAACGCGTCGCCATAGCCAATCCACTCAGACGGACAACTGACAACCCACAAACACCGCCAGAGCCATCCTTGCGAAAACCATTGGTGCCCGGCTTGCTCCGCTGATGGACTGACGCCCTACCCTGAGTCCGCCGCCTGACGGAGATAGTGGTTGTGACAGGTTATGACGTGCTTGCCGAGGTGTACGAATGGCTCATCTCGGATGCAAAGTTGTCTCCAGCCGAGTTCGCTGCGTCGTTCGACGACGTCCTCGATCTGCTGCCGTCGAACGCTCACGTCCTCGACTGTTCATGCGGAACCGGACAGTTGGCGGTTGGCCTCGCCGGTCGTGGCATGCAGGTTGTCGCAACTGACGCCAGCGAAGCGATGGTCCGTCGGACCGCAGAGCTGTCCGAGGAGTTCGGGGCATCCGTCCGGGCCGTACGGGCGAACTGGGAAGAGTTGCCCGACCATTTCCAGGACAACACGTTCGACATGGTGTTCTGCGTCGGCAACTCGCTTCACCATGCCACGGGCGCGACAGGCAGGGGTGCTGCTCTGGAGTCGATGTCACGGCTTCTGCGCCCCGGCGGGCGCCTGGTACTCACATCCCGCACTTGGGAACTCGTGAGGGCCAGAGGTTCCCGGCTGGAGATCAGTGACCGACTCGTCCGCCGGAACGGTCGCGATGCCGTCGTGGTCTACCGCTGGGAGATTGCGCCGCATTGGGAGGAGGAGCACCACATCGAGATTGCGATCGCGCAAGTCGATGCGACCGGGTTGGTTCTCGTCCGCTCGGAACTGCTGTCCTGCTGGCCCTACCGGTACGAGGAACTCGAAGTCGAGCTGCACCGGGTCGGACTCCGGACGGAACTGAGCACGTTCGATCTCGAGGCCGAGAACTACATGGTGGTCGCGAGCAAAGTATAAACACCGGACTCTCAGTCCCCGGCCGGACCACGCGGTTGCCCGCAGGACGCTTGCGCCCTCTCATCGGTGCGGGTTCAAGTGGTCAACGCAACGCCTCGGACGAGGAGTGCTCGTCGATCAGACGGCGGTAGATCCGGGGCGACGGTGTGGCGCTGTTTCCTGGTCGCATCCAGATCAATGAGCAGGATCTCGTCGATCAGCGGCGTGAACGGAACCAGCTTCGACGGCCGCGCCGAAGCGGTTGTCGTGCGTGGCTGCGGCCAAGCCGAGGTCAGGGCCTTGTCGACCGTGCTCCAGGTGACGCCGTACCTGCACTGCAACGCCCGGTTCGACATGCCATCGCGGGAGTCGCGCCGCAGCGCGGCGTACAACTCGACCTTCGACTGGCCAGGCAGCATCGGGGGTGCTCCTTTACTCAGCACATCCAGCTTGACACCGCAACCCCGATGGTGACGTCAGAATTCGGTTCTGGCACAGATATTGGGGAACGGTCGCGGAGCGTCACTGGAGCAGGATCATCTTGCGGAGTAGTTCGAATCCGGCTCGCCCGTAGAGCTGCCTTTTGATCTTTTGATGCGGTTGACGGCGCCTTCGGTGCCGCCAGAGCTCCATTCCAGGGTGAGGCCGGCTGTCACGGCATTGAGGTCCCTGAGCAGGTGGAGCGCGAAGTTGGTGAGGCCGGGCAGGGGCCCAGCGCGTTCCGAGGGCACCGGCTTGCCGTCCTGCAACGCTTACCACCCGGTCGTGTGCCGCAGCCCCGACCGGGTGGGAAGGTGGGTCACCGGGGTGGCGCCGGTCAGGCGACAGGGCTGAACGTCCACAGCAGGTTGGTGCTCTGCTGCCATGTCCACTGCTTGGTCACGGCCCCTGAGGCGACCCTTCCGCCGCTGTCGAGGACCAGTCCCGTGCTGCGGTTGGCGATCGAGTACTGGTCCTGGCCGCGGTGGGTGATCTGCCACTGCTGCGTTTCGCTGCCGTCCCAGGCCTTCTGCCGGGCCGCGTCACCGTTGGTGGTGGAGCCCCAGCCGTCGGCGACCATGCCGTTGGTGCGGTTGACGAGCCTGTAGTAGCCGTTTCCGAGTTCGATCGCCTGCCACTGGAGATTGGTGTGGTCTATCGGCTGCCACTGCTTCAGGTTCGAGCCACTGGCGACATTGCCGCCGCTGTCCAGCGCCAAGCGGCTCGTGACATTGGTCAGGCGGTAGTACTTGTCGGGCCTGAACGTCACCTTCAGTGATCTGATCGCGTCATTGTTGCCGGTCGCCAGGAGGTCGGGGGTGTTGGAGGTGAACGTCCAGGCGGTGCCGGTGAAGTTGTCGCCGGAGTAGCCCGTCACCTGGTAGCCGTCGGGCACCAGGAGGGAGGAGGCCATGGCGGGCCCCAGTCCGGCGGCGGACAGCTGGGAGGAGGTGTAGCTGCCCAGCGGCAGAACGGCGCCGCTGCCTTGGTAGTTGACGTTCTGGAACACCGCTGCGGAAACCCTGATGGGCATGCCCTGGACCTCGACACACACCACGGAGACGTTGGCGTCCGGCGCGGTGGCCGGCACGGTGACATCGATGGTGCCGCCGCTGACGGTGTACGAGAGCGAGGCCGAGGGGTTGTTCAGCAGATAGACGCGGCGGATCGTGTTGTCGAGCGCCGGGATCCGCAGCTGGCCGTTCGTCGGCCAGGTGAAGATATGGGCGAAGAGCCTGCCGCTCTTCTTGGTGACCTTCCCCCACGTCGGTTCGGTGGCGAACGGGCTGCCGCTGGTGCCGTAAATGCTGTCGCCGTACGTCGACATCCATGAGGCCAGGCCGTTCAGGACGGTCTCAGTTCCGGCGGTGACCAAGCCCTCGCCCGTAGGGCCGATGTTCAACAGGTAGTTGCCGTCCCGGGAGACCACCGTGACGAGTTCTTGGACGATGTCCTTCAAGGACCTGTAGCGGGTCTCCAAGCCCGCGTTGTAGCCCCAGGAGCCGTTCATGGTGGCGCACTTCTCCCACTGCCGGTTCATCGGCTGGGCGGGTACCCCGAACTCCGCGACCGCGTAGTCGCCGAGACCGAGGTCCCGCTTGACCCGTTCGTTGACGATGAGGCCGGGCTTGCGGGCGATCAGCCAGTTATAGAGGTCGACGCCGTCCGATTTCAGCCACCAGTCCTCCAGGGTGGGGCTGGAGGGCTCGCCGGACCAGTCGCCGTCGAACCACAGCAGCGCCGGGTCGTAGCGGTCCAGCAGTTCCTGGAGCTGCGCCTTCATGTCGGCGATGTAGGCGGTGCGGGCGGCCTGCGAGGACATCGTGGTGAAACCGCCCTGGTAGCGGTCGACCTGTGAAGGATGGTTCCAGTCGAGGATCGAGTAGTACAGACAGAACTTGATCCCGCGACTCTCGCACTCCCTCTTGAGGTCCCCGAGCAGGTCGGTCTGGAAGCCGCTGTAGTCGTGCAGGTTGTACAGCTTGCTGCCGGTGGTGTCGGTGAAGCTCGCCACGTCGGAGTTCCACATCGCGTAGCCCTCGTGGTGCTTGGCGGTGATCACGAGGTACTTCATGCCGGCGTTCTTGGCCAGTTCGGCGACGGCGGCGGCGTTGAACTGGCTCGGGTTGAACTTCTGGCTGACCTGGGTCTGGTAGCTCGCCTTGCTCCACCGCTGCTGGTCCATCGCCCACTCGCCCCTGGCGAGATGCGAGTAGGACCCGAAGTGGATGAACATCCCGAACCTGGCCTGGTACCACCAGTCCATCTTCGAGGGGACGGTGTACGCCTCGGCGGTGGAGGGCCACAGGGCCTGCGGCAGTCCGAAGGCCGCCACTCCTCCGGCAAGGGCGGCGGCCTTCATCAGAGAACGTCTGCTGAGGGAGGCGGAGGACATGGTGCGGCTCCATGTGTCGGGGGAGGGAGATGCGGGGAGCGGGGAGCGGAACACCGGCGCGGCGGCCGTCTTCCGCTTCAACTTCCAGGAGACATCCGATGAATTTATAGATGAACCACGATGGCCGCGTCTGTAGCGGAGGCGATAGAATCCAAAAATCAATGGTCGAAGGATTCTTGCGGCGATAGGCTAGCCCTGAAGGGCCACCCACTCGATGAATGGGAGCGCTACACATCGGATCTATGGCAGGGAAGTTGCCCGCCTGATGGGGCCTAGGGGTGGCGACGCGGACGCGCTGGGAGTCAGGAGCAGGACGGCAGCCGCCGCGGTGGCGGCGGACTTCAACGCAATGGGTCGCATAAGCGGCTAACCCGCAGGACCGAGCGGGTACAGGGCCCGAGCCCGCGATCACTCGCAGGAGCGAGCAGAGCCTGCCTCACGGCCTTGAGGGACGCGGGAATGGCCATTTGCCACGCGAGCGGTGGCAGTGTGCCGGTTGGTGCGGAAGGCTCCGAGCCGTGGGGTCGGAGCCTTCCGGAGGGTAACGGACCGTACTTGTGGCTCACTGGGCGTAGAAGGTGGCGTCGGCCCGGGCGGTCGTCGTGCTCACAGCCTGGACGTACAGCAGATAGTTGTAGTGGCGGATGTAGCGGCCCGGGAGGTTGTACGACTCGTAGGAGACACCGGCGGAGTCCGCGAGGCCGGCCCGGGCCATGTAGGAGGCGTCGCCGGCGAACAGCGACGTTCCGTCGTTCTTCTCCACCCACACCTCGTTGTTCTTGTGACGCAGGAAGTAGCCGGGGAAGTTCGCCGACTCCAGGGAGACGGTGCCGGTGCCGGCGAGACCGGTGACCACTCGGAACTGCGAGTCGGCGAGCGGCGCGACGTTCGGCTCGATCTTGGCGCGGTACTCCCAGTGGCGGATGAACCGGTCGGGGTAGTTGTACGAGGAGAGCCGGATGGGGGTGAGGCCGTCGGCGACCGGGATGCCGAAGTCGGGGGTGCCGTCGGCCTTCCAGTAGATCTTCTGGACGCGGGTGCGGCGGTTGGGGTCCTTGAGGCCGTCACCGACGACGTCCTTGTAACTGCGGTCGTGGTAGACGAGGATGTCCGACTTGCCGTCCTCGGAGACCGTGAACTGGTTGTGCCCGGGGCCGTACTGGCTGGTGGCGGCGAAACTGGCGAAGACCGGGTTCGGGTTCTTGGCCCACGACGAGGCGCTGAGCAGGTCGGCTGAGGCGGAGGCGGTCAGCAGCCCCATGCAGTAGTTGGCGTCGGTGGCGGCGGCCGAGAAGGTCATGAAGACCTTGCCGCCCCGCTGGATCACGGCCGGGCCCTCGTTGACCGTCGCGCCGGCGGTCTCCCACGAGGCGGTCGGCCGACTGATCATGACCGGAGTGCCGGTGATGGTCCACGGGCTGGACATCTGCGCTATGTAAAGGTTGGTGCCACGGCCGACGGCCGGGTCGTTCTGCGCCCAGGAGAGGTAGCGGGTGCCGTTCACGGCGAAGGTCGTCGCGTCGAGCGAGAAGGTGTTCAGCGGCAGTACGATGCGCCCCTTCTCCGTCCAGGTCCCCGTGATCGGGTTCGCGTCCGTGCACTCCAGCACGTAGGGCCGGATCCTCCAGACGTCCCACGAGGCGCCGGCGGCGAAGTAGATGTACCACCTGCCGCCGATGAAGTGGATCTCCGGAGCCCAGATGTAGCCGCCCATCTCACCGCTGGCGTGCTTGGTCCAGATGGTCGTCTCCGGGGCCGCCGTCAGCCCCTGGATCGTGGTGGCCCTGCGCAACACGATCCGGTCGTACGCCGGAACCGTGGCGGTGAAGTAGTAGAAGCCGTCGGTGTGCTTGAAGATGTGCGGGTCGGCCCGCTGCTCGGCGATGGTGTTCGTGTACGTCACACCGGGGGACGCGGGCACGGCGGCGTGGGCGGTACCGGCCGAGACACCAGTGACGGTGGCCGCGGCCGAACCGGCGATCATGCCGAGGACTGTTCGCCGGGTAAGCGCTGGTCTCACAGGGTGCTCCCTCTGGTGCTGGCGGTGCGGAGATACCGTCAATGCCGGTATATCGAACGCGGTTCGTAGAATCGGTCAGAAGATAGGTTCGGCGCCTACTCCGGTCAACACTTCTGTCACAACATGCATTTGTCAGTCCCCGTCCGCGAACAGTCGCCCGGAAACGGGTTCTGGCAAAGATCTTGGGGAGTCGTCGCGGAGCGTTACAGCGAAGTTCGATTGCGTGGGAACTGTTCGCGTGAGACCGCGTACGCCTTGTCGTCCGACGACCAGAATTGACGCTCCCTCAGGTCCCTGTCGACCGCCGCTGTTGTTGGCTTTGGACAGTGATGGTGCTGGTCATGCAGACCGATGCACCGTTCTGGGACTCGTTGGTGTTCGCCGGTATCGACGATGTGTATGTCGAGGCGGTGACGGCCGCGTTCGGCTCGGTCGAAGTCATGGCGAGAGGCCGCGGGGCCGGCTGGGCGTGTCCGGATTGCGGCTGCTTCTCGGACCGGGTCCACGACCGATATCAGCGCAGGCTGAGGGATCTTCCGCTCGCGGAGCAGGGCTTCGTGATCCGGTTGACCGTTCGGCGCTTCATCTGCGGTTCGTCGAGCTGTCGGCGCAGGACGTTCGCCGAGCCGTTCTCCCGGCTGGCCGCCCCACATGCGCGGTTCACCATGCGGCTCAACCACGTCCTGGAGCGAGTTGGGCTCGCTCTGGCCGGGCGGGCCGGAGCTCGGCTGGCTGCCCAGCTGGGATGTGTGGCGGTTCGAGGACACGGCCGGCACCCGGCACATCCGCGTCCGCGTCGCGGCAGCCTCTCCAGCAACGACGGTGACGTCGTCCCCGGGTGAGCCCTGGAGGGGCGGGCATCATCATGCGTTCGCGGTGGCACGTCGGGCGTCATCTCGATCGGGGCGAGCCCGTCCGTGTACTGCCGGACGTGCCGACACGGACCGCGGACATCTACGCCCTGACCGAGGATGACGCGCACAGCTCGCAGCGGGTCAGCAGACTCAACGACTTCCTCGCCGCCCGGCTCCCCCGCCGGCTGAACCAGCGTCACGAGGACTACGGGCTCCTGTAGCGCGTGGTGCCATTCCCCGGCCGGGAACGTCTCTTGCTGCTGCGCCGAGGGCCGGTCGGCTTTCGACGAACGGCCTGCGTCGCCCCCGTTTACATCGATGTACATCCCGCTCTAGCCTGGCGCGTATCTCCCCCACCCGGAAGGACACCATGGTGATCCTGCGACTTCGGCATGCCCTCGGACGGCATCGACTCCTCGCGCTCGCACTGGCCGGCCTACTGAGCCTGCTGCCGGCCACCCCCGCCGCCCCCTCGCCCCTGACCACCGACGCGGCGGCGCCCTCGACCCTTGACACAACACCCTCCGCGCCCTCCCTCACGGCCACCGGAACTCCGCTGCGGAACGGAACGGGCCTGTACCCGCGGGTCATTCGGCTCGCCCATAACGGCTCCGCCAACGGGCGTGTCCTCGCGAGCGTCGTCACCTTCGACGGCAACAACGGCATCGGAGCCATCCACGAGAGCACGGACTCCTGGGCGACCTTCCGCGAGGTCGGCAGGGTCGCCGACCCCGAGTCCGCAGCGGGCCAGGGACTCTGCTGCTCCACCCTGTTCGAACTGCCCCGCCAGGTGGGCGCCCTGGCGCCCGGCACCCTTCTGTGGGCCTCCTCAGCCGGCCAGGACGAGCAGGACCGTCGCATGGCGCTGCGGATCTGGCGGAGCAACGACGTGGGCCGCACCTGGTCCTACCTGTCGTCCTGCGCCGTCGCGAACGGCACGGGCGGGCTGTGGGAACCGGAGTTCTCCGTGGCCGCGGACGGCGCCCTGGTCTGCCACTACGCCGACGAGACCGACGCTGCACACAGCCAGAAACTCGTCGCTGCCCGCAGCTACGACGGGGTGCACTGGGAAGGTCACCACAACATCGTGGCCAGCACATGGGCGCCCGACCGGCCCGGCATGCCGGTGGTGCGGCGGCTGCCGAACGGCACCTACTTCATGAGCTACGAGATCTGCAATCCCGGCGGTCAGTACCAGTGCGTCGTGCACTACCGGACCTCCGCCGACGGCTGGAACTGGGGTGACCCCGCCAACCTCGGCATCCGCCCCGAGACGGCGGACGGCAGGTACTTCCGTGCCGCCCCGACCATCGCCTGGGCGCCCACTCCGGGCGGCGGGGCCGACGGGCGGATCCTGCTGATCGGGCAGCGCCTGCTCAACCGGGACGGCACACCCGCCGCGGGCAGCGGACGTACGGTCCTCACCAACTCACGGAACGGCAGCGGAGCCTGGACGGCGATCGCCGCACCGGTGACCGTGCCGAACCCGGAAGTGAACTACTGCCAGAACTACAGCTCACCGCTGCTGCCGTCGGCGGACGGCAGGCGGGTCCTCGAGATCGCCACCGACTTCGAGGGCACGGTCTGCCGGGCGTACTTCGCGACCGGCAGCCTGCCGTAACAGTGGGGACGGCGCCTCGCGTTGAGCCTCCCCTCGGTCCCAATCGGATCTGCTTCGGGGCCGAGGGGAGCGACCCGTGGGCCGGTCGGACGGGCCCGGCTGTTCCGGCGCACAGGTCTCCGCTCGCAGGCCGCGACACCTTGAGATAAGGATGCCGTAGCAAAGGCGGTGCAGGTTGCCCGTGCCCATGCTCAAGTGGCTGACGCGCAGCCCACCAGTCAGGCGTGCTTCGCCTGCGGCCACCGGGACAGACAGACCCAAGCCCCCTCACGTACGGGAGTGGACCTGTCCCTCCTGCGGCACCCGGCATGACCCGGGCCACAACGACGCGAAGAACGTGACAGCGTCCGCCGGACTGGCGGCATCAGCCTGCGCAGCGGCTTCAGCCCTCCGCCCTCTCCTCGATCGCCGCCGGCCGCTGCTGCGCGGCGCGGATGCGGTCGATGTCGAGCTTGGTGCTGCGGTCGAAGCGGTAGATGCCGTTGCGTTCCTGGAAGACGTCGGTGAGCTGGGTGTAGCAGTAGCCGAACATGTCACGGTCGTCGAGCAGTACGCCGGTGAGGCCGGTGAAGCGGGCGTGGAACTCCTCCTCGTCGCGGACGCGTTCGCCGTAGCCCCAGGACTCGGTGCGGTCCTCGCCGGACTGCGCGGCGGCCGCCTCGGGGTCCCACCAGATGCCGCCGAACTCGCTGACGAAGTAAGGCTGTCCGCCGTACGGCAGTGAGTAAGGGGCGCCGCTCTCATGGGCGTTGACGAACGGGGCGTCCTTCGCCAGCCCCGACATCAGCTCGCGGAAGGCTTCGGGGTCCTGCTCGTAGTGGTGTGAGTCGTAGATGTCGGTCTCGGCGACGCGGTGGGCGTAGCCGGAGGCGTCGATCACCGGGCGGCTGGTGTCCATGGCCTTCGTGGCCAGGAACATCGCGCGGGTGACGTCGTCGAGCCGGGTGATGCGGTCGTGGAGCTTCTGGTACGTCTCGTTGAGCGGGCACCAGCCGATGATCGAGGGGTGGGAGTAGTCCCGTTCGACGGCTTCGAGCCACTGGGCGACGTACGAGGCGTCGGGCTGCTGGTTGTCGCCCGAGGAGCCGCCGATCTCGCAGCCCCAGTCGCCGAACTCGCCCCAGACCAGGTAGCCGAGACGATCGGCGTGGTGGAGGAAGCGCTCTTCGAACACCTTCTGGTGGAGCCGGGCCCCGTTGAAGCCGGCCTCCATGGCCAGCTCGATGTCGCGTACGAGGGCTTCGTCGGTCGGCGCTGTCATCAGCCCGTCCGGGTACCAGCCCTGGTCGAGGACGAGGCGTTGGAAGACGGGGCGGCCGTTGAGCAGGACGGCCTTGCCGCGCAGGCCGACGGCACGCAGACCGGCGTAGCTCTCGGCGGTGTCGACGATCTGCCCGTTCGCGTCGAGGAGTTCCAGGCGCAGGTCGTACAGGTGCGGGTCCTCGGGGCTCCACTCGCGGCGCCGGTCGTCGGGGACGGGCAGGTGCAGGCGTGGGGCCAGGTCGAGGTCGGCGCGTGCCTCGGCGCGGCTCACCTCGCCGTCGGCGTCGCTGAGGACGGCACGTACCCGGTGGCCGGGGCGGTTGCCGGAGATCGGGAGTTCGAGGTGGAAGGCGGAGCCGGCGAGGTCGGGGGTGATGCGGGGGCGCCGCAGGTGCAGGTCGGGGACGGGCTCCAGCCAGACGGTCTGCCAGATGCCGGTCACGCGGGTGTAGTTGCAGTCGTGGTTGGCGTACTGGATCGCCTGCTTGCCGCGGGCCTGCGGGCCGGACTTGGGGTCGCGGGCCCGGACGGTGATGACGACCTCCTCACCGCTGCCCGCGATGTCGCCGAGGTCGGCGGTGAAGGGGGTGAAGCCGCCGCGGTGGCGGGCGACCTGATTGCCGTCGGCCCACACGGTGGTGTCATGGTCGACGGCTCCGAAGTGCAGCAGCACGCGGCGTCCCGCCCACTCGGCGGGCAGGGTGAGGGCGCGCCGGTACCAGACGGCCTCCAGGAAGTCGGTGTCACCGATGCCGGACAGCTCGGACTCGGGCGGGAAGGGTACGAGGATCTCGTCGCGCAGCTCGCGGCCGAGCAGGCCGCGTTCGAGCCCGCTGTCCCCTCGGTCGGTCTCGAACTGCCAGGCGCCGTTCAGGTTGAGCCAGTCGCGTCGCACGAACTGCGGTCGCGGGTACTCCGGGCGCGGTACGGAGGGGGTGGGCACACATGCTCCAGTCGATCGGGGGCCGGCGGGAGGCCGCCGGCCTGTGCGTACGGCGGGGGTGGGGTCAGGAGCCGCCGAGGCCGGTGGTGGCCACGGAGTCGACGATGCGGCGCTGGAAGAAGAGGAACACCACGATCAAAGGCAGCGCCGCCAGCAGCGCGGACGCCATGGACTGGGCGTACTGGATGCCGAAGGCGTCCTTGACGGTGGCCAGGCCCACGGGGAGGGTCATCAGGTCGGGGTCGTTGGTGACGATGAACGGCCACATGAAGTTGTTCCACGCCCCGATGAAGACGAAGATCGCGACGGCGGCGACGATCGGCCTCGACAGCGGCAGCACGATCGACAGGAACACCCGCAGCTCGGAGGCCCCGTCCATGCGGGCCGCGTCCTCCAGCTCACGCGGGATGCCGTCGAAGAAGCGCTTGAGGATGAAGACCATCATGGGCGCGACGACCTGCGGCAGGATGACCGCCGCGTAGGTGTCCACCAGGTTGAACAACAGCATCTGCTCGAAGAGCGGTACGACGAGCAGTTGCGGCGGCACGAGGATCGCGGCGACGGTGACGGCGAGCAGGGTCCGGCGGCCGCGGAAGGTGCCGCGCGAGAAGCCGTACGCGGCGAGCGTGGAGACGACGACCGTGATCAGGGTGACGATGCCTGCGATGAGGAAGCTGTTGAAGGCCCAGACGGTGACGTTCCCGCGTTCGAGGATCTGCTGGTACGCCTCGGTCGTGAAGGCGCCTTTGATCGGGGACAGGCCCGGCGACGCGGCGTCCTGCTCGCTCTGCACCGAGGTGGCGACGGCCCAGATGAACGGCAGCAGCCAGACGGCGGCGAGGACGGCCAGCGCGGTGCCGGCCAGGACGCGCGGCAGCCGGCCGTGGCCGAGGACCAGGGAGGGTTCGGCGGGCGCCAAGGGGGGACGGCGCCGCGGGCGAAGGGGTGTTGCGGTGGCGGACACGGTCAGTCCTCCTGGCGGAAGAGACGCAGTTGCACTAGCGAGACGACGATGACGAGGGCGAAGAAGAGGTAGGAGACGGCGGAGGCGTAGCCGAGCCGGTAGCCGGTGAAGCCGACGTCGTAGACGTATTCCAGGACCGGGCGGGTGGAGGCGTTCGGGCCGCCCTTGGTGAGGATGTAGATCTGGTCGAACACCTTGAGCGAGGCGAGGACTTGCAGCATGGCGACCAGTGCGGTGGTCCGGCGCAGCTGCGGCAGGGTGATGGACCACAGGCGCCGCCAGGCGCCGGCGCCGTCCAGTGCCGCCGCCTCGTAGAAGGTTGAAGGCAGGGACTGGAGGGCGGCGAGGTAGAGCAGGAAGTTGAAGCCGACCGTCCACCAGACTGTGAGGGCGGCGATCGACCACATGGCGACGGACTCGTCGGAGAGCCAGCCGACGGGCGCCATGCCGAGGGTGTCGAGGAACTGGTTGGCAAAGCCGAGTTCGGGCTGGTAGAGCCAGGTCCAGATGAGCGTCACGACGGTGACGGGCAGCAGGTAGGGGGCGAAGAAGGCCAGACGCCAGGCCCATTGCCCGGCGAGGCCGCTGTGCACCAGCAGGGCCATCGCCAGTGCGATCAGCACCAGCGGGACGCTGGAGATGGCGGTGAAGACGACCGTGTTGCCGAGGCTGCTCCAGACGTCGGGGTCGCCGAACGCCTCGGTGTAGTTGTCGAAGCCGACGAAGGCCGTGTCGTGCAGGGTCAGTGAGCTGTCGGTGAAGCTCATCCAGAGCCCGTGCACGATGGGCCACACCAGGAACAGGGCGAAGACGAGCGCGAACGGCAGGACGAAGGCGAGGCCGGGGCCCTTGGCGGTGCGGCCGCCCTTGAGGCCGATACGGCGCAGTCCGCCGGGGCGGTCGGAGGCCGGGCCGGTCAGGGTGCCGGTGCCGGGAGGTGCGGTGGTGGTCACGTGGGTCACTCCTTCTGCTCGTCAGGCCACCGGGTTGGGCTGCCGGAGCAGCGTGTCCGCCTCGCGGACCATCTGGCGCACCGCCTTCTCGGCGGAGGTGTTGCCCAGCAGTGCCGCCTGCAGGGGCTGGCACATCCGGTTCTGGAAGTTCGATGCGGCCCCGGCGAACCAGTTCGGCGGGTCGAGCACCGCCACCTCGCCGGCGTCCGCGTAGGAGGACTGCGGGTCGAGGGCGGCGTACTCCGGTTCTGCGAGCACGGGCTGGTAGGCGGGGATGTGACCGGCGCTCGCCCAGGTGAGGCTCTGCTTGACCATGGCCGCGATGTACCGGTGTGCCTCGCGGCGCCGCTGCGGATCGGGGTTCTCCTGATGCGGGAGGACGAAGCTGTGGCTGTCGGTGTAGACGCCCGGCTTGTCGAAGACCTGGGGGAACGGGGCGGCGCCGAGCGGGATGCCGGACTTCTTCAGCGTGGGCAGCTCCCACTCGCCGGTCATGATCATGCCGCCGCGGCCACCGATGAATCCGGCCGTCGCGCCGTTGTAGTCCAGGTTGTTGGGGTTGGTGCGGCCGTCGAAGAGCTGCTGCATGAAGGTGACCACGTGGATGGCGGCGTCGACGTCGATCTGCGGTGGGCCGCCGTCCGGCAGGGTGAAGGCGGAGCCGGTCTGGGCGTAGAGGGCGGCGAACTGCCGCCAGTTCTGGGCCGTGTCGGTGACGTGGCCGAACAGGATGCCCTTCTGTCCGGTCGCCTTCGCGAGCGCCTTGCCGGCGTCGAGCAGGGCGTCCGGGGAGCCCATCGGGGCCAGTTCACCGGAGGAGTCGAGGAGTCCGGCCTTGTCGGCGGCCTCCTTGTCGTAGAACACGATGAAGGGGTGGACGTCGAGCGGGATGGCGTAGACGGTGTTCTCGTGCCGCGTCCGGGACCAGACGGCCGGTGCGAAGTCCTTCTCGCTGACGCCGAATTCGGCGAGCAGGTCCAGGTCGAAGGGGTCGAGGAGGCCGCCGGGCGCATAGCCAGCCAGTCGGGACAGGTGCAGGATCGCGACGTCGGAGGCCCGGCCGCCGGCGGCCGACATGGCCAGCTTGGTGTAGTACGAGGGGCCCCAGTCCAGGATCGTCCGCTCCACCTCGAACCCCTGGGGGCCCTTGGAGGCGGCCTTGATCATGTCGTCCATCAGCATGCCGTCGCCGCCCTGGAACAGATCCCAGACGCTCAGCGCCGAGGCGTCGGCCGCGGCCGGTGAGGCGCAGCCGGACAGCGGGCCTGCGGCGAGCAGCGCACCCGCGGCGGCGGTGCCGTCGCGCAGCAGTCGGCGGCGGGTGAGAGCAGGTGCCGCAGCGGGTGCGGGCGTTGGTGGTGAAGCGGAGAAGCGGGTGAACATCGCGGACCTTCCGACGGCCGGACACGCATGCCGGACCGACGGTGGACCAGCCGTCTCAAGGGCGGTCCACCGCCTGGGCCAGGCGGGGGCGCACCGGTCGAGCCGATGCGATGGCTAGTTTTTACATCGATGTACATTGGCTGTAAAGAGCCAGGAGGCGCGGCCGGAAATCGGGGGCCGAACGGGCCGGGTGGACGCACCGCCGATCCGCGACCTGCCGGGACATAAACTCAGCAGCGCTGAGGGGCAGGGAGGTTCCGGTGGCACGACCAAGGATCAAGGACGTCGCGCGGCTCGCGGGCGTGTCGGAGAAGACGGTCTCCAACGTCATCAACGACTACACCCACGTCTCCGACCGGACCAGACGTGCCGTCCGCGATGCCATCGAGGAACTCGGATACAAGGTGAACCTGGCCGGTCGCCATCTGCGCCAGGGCCGCACCGGCATCATCGCGCTCGTCATCCCCGAACTGGACGTCCCCTACTTCGCCGAGCTCGCCCGGCACGTCATCCGCGAGGCGGAGCGGCGCTCCCTGACGGTGCTGATCCACCAGACCGGCGCGGACCGCGATCACGAGCTGGCGGCACTGACCGGGTTCGGCTCCAGTTTCGTCGACGGAGTCATCCTCAGCCCGCTCGCCCTCACCTCCGACGACCTGCGCGACAGTGCGGGTGCACCGCCCACCGTGCTGATCGGCGAACTGCTGGAGGAAGGCGCCGACCACGTCGCCATCGACAACGAGAAAGCGGCACGGGAAGCCACCGAGCACCTGCTCGGCCTCGGCCGCCGCTCCATCATGGTCATCGGCGGACGCGACGACGCGCGCCTGGGCACGGCCGAGGCCCGTACCCGCGGCTACCGCGCCGCACTCGCCGAAGCGGGCGTCGCCTACGACCCGGCCGCCCTCCTGCCCGTCGAGTCCTTCCGGACGCCCGACGGCGCCGAGTCGCTGGCCCGGGCACTGAGCGAGGGCGCCCGCCCCGACGCCCTGCTGTGCCTCAACGACCAGCTGGCGCTGGGCGCGCTGCGCACCCTGCACGAGCACGGCATCCGGGTTCCCGAGGAAGTCGCCGTCATCGGCTTCGACGACGTCGAGGCCGGACGCTTCAGCGTCCCCACGCTCAGCACCGTCGCCCCCGACAAGGCCGCGGTCGCCCAGGTCGCCGTCGAACTCCTGCAACGCCGGATGGACGAGGCCATGGGATCCGCCTCGACGGACGCCTCCTCGACCGTCGTGCGGTCACCTCAGGACCTCGTGGTGGCGCATCGGCTGGTGCTTCGGGAGAGCACGGAAGGGGTCAGCGGAGTGCTGCGTTCGGAGGCAGGCTGGGACCGTCAGGGGCAGGGCGCTGCCGGACGCGAATGACGCCTCGCCCCTCAACAGTCGAGCGGGCCCGCCGCAGCGATCTCCCGGTCGTGGGACACGAGAGGGCGTCGGGGTACCCGGGCAGGGCGTGGCTGCGATCGCGCTGATCGATCGACGCGTCGGCAAGAGTCTCGGGCGAGCAGTCGATCGTGTCGGCACCGATGCTCGGCGGAAGGGATCCCGCTCATGGCGGTCAGCGACTCCGATCCGGTCGAGGCCGAACTGGACCCGGCGGCGGTAAGGCGCCACAGGCTGCTCTTCAGGCGGTGCAGCGGCGCAAGAACCCTCCGCTCCCGCGCACCGACATCAGCGTCACCGACGAGGCGGCCGTGAGGCGGGCGGTGAAAGCGGCCGCGCTCGGAAACGCCATGGAGTGGTTCGACTTCGGGATCTACAGCTATCTCGCGGTCACCATCGGTCACGTCTTCTTCCCCTCCAGCACCGACACCGTGCAGCTGCTGTCGTCGTTCGCGACTTCGCGGTGTCCTTCCTGGTGCGCCCGATCGGCGGCATGGTCTTCGGCCCGATGGGCGACAAGGTCGGCCGCAAGAAGGTCCTCGCCCTCACGATGATCATGATGGCGATCGGTACCTGCGCCATCGGCCTGAGCCCGTCGTACGCCGCGATCGGCTTCTGGGCCCCGGTTCTGCTGATCTTCTTCCGGCTCGTCCAGGGCTTCTCCACGGGCGGTGAGTACGGCGGCGCGTCCACGTTCATCGCCGAGTACGCACCGGACAAACGACGCGGTTTCTACGGCAGTTTCCTGGAGTTGGGCACGCTGGCCGGGTACGTCGGCGCCGCGGGGCTGGTCACGGTCATGACCTCGCTGCTGGGCAGTGGCGGCATGGAGTCCTGGGGTTGGCGGGTGCCGTTCCTGGTCGCCGGTCCGCTCGGGCTGGTCGGTCTCCATCTCCGGCTGAGGCTGGACGAGACGCCCGCGTTCCAGAGGCTGGAGGACGAGTCCCTGCACCGCGCCTCCGATGCTGCCTCCGTGGTCGAGACGACCGCCAAGGGCGACCTGGCGAAGATCTTCCGCGAGTACTGGCCGACCCTGATCCTCTGCATCTGCCTCGTCGGTGCCTACAACATCGGCGACTACATGCTCCTGTCGTACATGCCGACGTACCTCTCGGACGAGATGGGCTACTCCGAGACGCACGGCCTGCTGATCCTGATCGCCACGATGGCCGTGCTGATGGCGATCATCAACCAGGTGGGACGGCTCTGCGACAGGCTGGGCCGCAAGCCGCTGCTGATGGCCGGCATGCTCGGCTTCCTCGTCCTGTCCCTCCCGGCGTTCCTGCTGGTCAGGCAGGGCAGCCTGGTGTCGGCGGCGACGCTGATGCTGGGGCTGTCGATGGTGTGCCTGCTCGGCACCATGGAGCTGTCCAGCCGATCACTGGCGGCGTGTGTCTGACCGCTACTTAAGGCACCTGTGACGGCAGCCTGAACTGGATTGCCCCGGGTCTGCTCGTGCGCGACCATCCTCGGATGGATACGGATGAGGGCCGGAAGCTGGTGCGGGTTGTGCAGACGTGTTCTGCCTGCCCGTCGCAGTGGGATGCCTGGACGGTAGACGGCCAGTACTTGTATCTCCGATACCGGCATGGCGAGGGCTGCGTCGAGTGGCATCCTGGCCCGGACCCTGATGCCGACACTTCAGACTCTTGGAACGAGGGCCTCTCGGGGCTCCTGACCGAATGGGACGACGGCACCGGTAGTGGTGCCATCAGCCTTGAGGACTTCCTCGCGGCAGCGGGCCTGGCGTTGGCACCGGGCGCCTCGGTGAGCTGACGTCGTTGCACGCGGTCATGCGCGGAGCCAGATGACCAGGGCCGCCGCGGTGACGGTGCCGAGGAAGACGTATCCGCGCTTGTCGTAACGGGTCGCAACGGCACGCAAGTTCTTCAGTTTGTTGATAGCCCTCTCGACGGTATTGCGCTTCTTGTACCGGGCGACGTGACGGGCACCGACCTGATGCCCGCGTACTACGTCATGGCCGCATCCGTGGTCGGTGTGATCGCCGTGGCCTGCATGAAGGAGACGGCGGGTCAACCACTGGCGGGTTCGCGGCCGTCGGTCGCGCCACGCTGGAGGAGGCTGCCGAGCTGGTGGAGGACCAGGCACCGGCACCGCGGTTCTGAGGGTCGCCTACTCGAAGAACTTCAGGCTCCAGCCGGTGTTCGTGTTCTCGCCGGGGACGTTGGCGCGGCTGTAGGTGGTGTTGCCCCACCAGCAGAACGTGCCGGTGTACCAGTAGCGGTTCTCCCACGCGTACGGCGTCCCCTTGGGGACCGCGTGGAACATCAGCGGGAACCTGGGGCCGGCGGGCGGGCTGGTGCCGATGTCGCCGTCGAGCAGGACGAAGCTGTGGTGGCCGGGGCCGTTGACGTACAGCGTCGGGTCCCAGCCGGCCATCATCGTGGCGTGGTTGGAGCCGAACAGGCAGCCGTTGGACTTGTACCAGTCCCACACGTACGTCGGGTCTCCCCCGGCGCGCAGCCGCAGGTCGGCGAGGCAGTACTGCTCGCTCCAGCTGCCGTTGGCGGAGTACACGATGTGCAGTTGGCCGTTGGGGTCCTTGATGGCCTCGGGGGCCTCGTTGATGAACGGGTTGCCGACCACCCGCTCCCAGCTCTCCCGGGGCTGCGAGATGATGTGGCGCGCGCCGGTCGGAGTGGTCGGGCTGCTCATACGGGCGATGTAGAGGTTCTGCTCGACGTTGGTGTCGCCGGCCCAGCCGGACCACACGAACCAGCGCTGTCCGTTGAAGGTGAACAGGGTTCCGTCGATGGCCCATTTGCCGTCCGGCAGGGCCAGTTCGGTCTCGGCGGTGTATCCGCTGTCGGGGGCGGCCGAGCTGATGACGTACATCCGGTGGGCCGGACCGCGGCCCGCCGAGAAGTAGATGTAGTAACGGCCGCCGTCCCGCACGATCTCGGGGGCCCAGACCTCGCCGCGGTCACGGGTGTCGGACCAGACCTGCCGGGCGGGCGCCGACGCCAGAGCGTCCGTGGACGGAGCCTGCCGCACGACGATGCCCCCACCGGCCGACTGCACCGAGACATAGGTGCCGCCGACCCTGAGCACGCTCGGGTCCGCGGCCCGCAGACTCGTCTGACCCGCACGGGCGGGCTCGGCGGCGGTCAGGGACAGCACGGCGGCGAGGACGCCGGACAGGAGCACGGCCGCGGCGCCGGTGATCCGGCGCGGAAGTTTCATGGTCACCTCGGCGCCCCCGATTTCCATCGATGGAACAAGTCTCAAGGAGCATTGTTGTGAGCCGCGAACATGTCAATCCCATGGAGGGCCACGGGTCACAACTGGCCCTCGGATGACGCCCCGAGAGGGTGGTGCGAAAAGTCTGGACAGCGGCCGGGGGCCGTGCTGTCATTTCGGCTGTCGCAAGATTTCCAACGTTGAAAGAGCCGCCCGACCGCGTCCGTACCGGTCTTCCGTCATGCCTGCGGCCTGGTCTTCCCAGCCGACCGGCCCCGGTCCGCGGTCTCTGTGCGAGGAAGGGTTCGATGACAAGACAACACATCCGCCCACGGACCAGACTCTGGGCGCTGCTGGCCACGGCCGCTCTCGTCGTGCCCCCGAGCGGTCTGGCCGCCACCGCGTCGGCAGCGGAGCCGACCGGCAGCGCCTCGGCGCTCTCCGTCGAGGCGGCCGACGTCGAGGTGCACGGCCTGAAGGGCGAGTACTTCAGCATGTCGGCCCCCGGCGCACGGGACTTCGCCGAACTCGGTGGCACGCTGCTCGACCCACAGATCAACTTCTCCGGTCTGACCAGCACCTTCCAGGAGCTGAACGGCAGGACGGAGCACACGACCGCTCGTTGGACGGGCCAGATCGAGGCACCCGCCACCGGCGACTACACCTTCTACGCCATCGGCGACAACGGCTTCCGCCTCTACATCGACGGCGAACCGGTCATCGACCACTGGGAGCCGGACTGGGACCGGGAGCAGACCAGCGCCGCGATCCGGCTGAACGCGGGCGAGAAGCACGACTTCCGGCTGGAGATGTTCCAGGACTTCGGCGGCGCCAACATGTTCCTGCGCTGGGCCGGCCCGGGCCTGTCCAAGCAGCTCGTGCCGATGTCGGCGTTCACCCCGCCCGAGGGCTTCGAGGTGTACCCGGTGGAGCTGTCCGTGGCCGCGGACGGACGCCGCCTACGGGCCCGTTTCGGGGGCCGGGTCGGTCAACTCCAGGCGGTCAAGGACCACTTGAAGGTCGAGGCCGACACCACGGCCATGCCCCTGAAGTCGGCCACCGTCGCTCCCGGCGACCGCAACTCCCTGCTCGTGACGCTCGCCGAGCCCATCCAGAAGAACCAGCAGGTCCGGGTCACGTACGACGGCGAGGGCGGCTTGACGTCGGGCGGCGAGACCGTTCCGAAGGTCATCCGCTACGCCGACAACGCCTCCACCCACCGTCTCACCACCAAGTGGGGCGACAAGGTCGACAAGCGGAACCCGCTGCCGGAGTACCCGCGTCCGCAGCAGGTGCGCTCCAAGTGGAAGAACCTCAACGGTCCTTGGCAGTTCAGCGGCGCCGAGGCCGGCGAGCAGCCGGTGTTCGGCAAGGACCTGGACGAGAAGATCACCGTGCCGTATCCGGTGGAGTCGCAGCTCTCGGGTCTTGAGCGGCACGAAGACCACATGTTCTACCGCAGGCTGGTCGACGTCCCGAGGGACTGGAAGGTCGGCAAGGGCAACCGGCTGAAGCTGAATTTCGGCGCGGTGGACTACCGGGCACGTGTCTTCGTCAACGGCACGAAGGTCGCCGAACACACCGGCGGCTACGACGCGTTCAGCGCCGACATCACCGACGCGCTGAAGGGCAGCGGGCCGCAGGAGGTCGTGGTCGCGGTCACCGACACCGGCGGCGCCGACCAGCCGATGGGCAAGCAGTCCACCAACCCGGGCGGCATCTTCTACACCCAGTCGTCGGGCATCTGGCAGACCGTCTGGATGGAGCCGGTCGCGAACGCCGCGATCGATAACGTTGTCTCCACGCCCGACATCGACACGAGCAGCCTCGCGGTGACGGTGGAGTCGGGCAAGGCGTCCTCCGGGGCCCGGGTCGAGGCCGTCGCGCGCGACAAGCGCGGCAACGTCGTGGGCAGGGTGAGCGGACCGGCCAACAAGCAGCTGCGGCTGCCGGTCGCCAACCAGCACCTGTGGAGCCCGGACGACCCCTACCTCTACGACCTCGACGTCAAACTCACCGACGGCAGGTCGACCGACAAGGTCGGCAGCTACTTCGGTATGCGCAAGATAGGCATCGCGAAGGTCGGCGGCTTCCAGAAACTGGTGCTCAACGGCAAGCCGGTCTTCTCCCTCGCCACCCTCGACCAGGGCTTCTGGCCCGACGGCCTGTACACCGCGCCGAGCGACGAGGCCCTGGCCTTCGACCTGAAGGCGCACAAGGAACTCGGCTTCAACGCCGTGCGCAAGCACATCAAGGTGGAGCCCGCGCGCTGGTTCTACCACGCCGACAAGCTCGGCCTGCTGGTCTGGCAGGACTTCGTCTCCGGCAACATCACCAACGAGACCGGGCAGCGCGCCTTCGTCGACCAGGGCCGGGAGATGATGCGGGAGCACCACAACGCGCCGTCCGTGATCGGCTGGATCGTCTTCAACGAGGGCTGGGGCGAGTGGGACCGCACCGAGACCGGCAAGATCGCGGAGGCCGTGAAGGAAGCCGACCCGTCCCGTGTCGTCAGCGCCCACAGCGGTGTCAACTGCTGCAACTCCAAGGGCGATTCCGGCAAGGGCGACATCATCGACCACCACGACTACAACAACGAGGACCCGCCGTTCCCCGACGACAAGCGGGCCGCGATGGACGGTGAGCACGGCGGCTTCACCCTGCGCACCCCCGGGCACATGTGGCCGGGCGCGCCGACGGTGATCTACAGCGGTGTCAACGACAAGGAGGCGCTGACCCGCAAGTACGTCGAGAACACCGAGAAGTTCTACCTCGACCAGGCCGGAGCCGAGCTGTCCGGTTCGATCTACACCCAGATCTCCGACCTGGAGAACGAGCTCAACGGCCTGTACACGTACGACCGTCGGGAGATCAAGGTCGACCCGGTCCGGGTCCGTGAGATCAACCGCAAGGTCATCGCCGCCGGTGCCGCAGCGGGCGAGCGGCAGCCCCTCAAGGGTGGCGGTCACTGGGCCCTCGACGAGGGCACCGGGACCACGGCGAAGGACGACGGCCCGAACGCCAAGCCCCTGACGCTCTCCACGGGCACCACTTGGACGCCCGGAGTCAGCGGCAGCGCGCTGAAGTTCGACGGCGACGGCCAGTACGCCGAGACCGACGGACCGGTGCTCGACACCACCGGAAGCTACTCGGTGTCCGCTTGGGTCCGGCTCGACGAGCTCCCCGGCAACTACGCCACCGCGGTCAGCCAGGACACCCGGCGCCAGGCCAGCCCGTTCTATCTCCAGTACGGGCAGGGCGCGTTCGCCTTCAGCACCCCGGGCGAGAGCCGTGCCCGCCTGGTGACCACGCCGGAGAAGGGCCGCTGGTACCACCTGGTCGGCGTCCGCGACAGCGCCGACAACACCATCCAGCTCTACGTCGACGGCAAGCCGGCGGCGACCGCCACCGGCGGCGCGGCCTACCCCAGCACCGGCTCCCTGTCCGTCGGCCGCGCCCAATGGGGCGGCAACGACACGGACTTCTGGAACGGCGCGGTCGACGGGGTCCACGCCTATGACAAGGCCCTCACCGCCGAGGAGGTGAGCGCCCTCTATACGGACGAGAAGCCGTAGCGGAAGCGGCGACGAATGGGCCCGGCGGATGGCACTTCCCTGCCGGGCCCACTCAGTTCGCTATCCCTCGGTCACGGTGCCCACCGGGCTTCTACGGCCCAGGTGGTGTCCTCTGTTAAGAGCGCGGGGTTGTCCCAGGTGTGGGTGCCGCCCGGGGTGGCCAGCCACAACTCGGCGTAGTAGTGGCACAAATACTCGTCGAGGCAGTTGCGCGACTCGAAGCTTTGACTTGCTCCTCGGCTGAAGCCCGAGGATTCTGGCCTTCTCTCTCGTTGCTGTGCCGCTACGCGGCAGGGGCTTCGGGAGGGAATCCGTGGCTTCCTGCTTCGTTGCGCTGTGCCAGAACGGATTCTGGTCTTATCGGCGCTCCACAGGCCGATGCCGCCAGTCCGGCGGCCTTTTTCACGTTGCGTGCGGAGTTGATGTCCCGGTCGAGGAGGGCTCCGCACGCGGGGCAGGTCCATTCCCGGATGTGGACGGGTTTGGGTCCATCCACGTGGTCACAGTACGAGCAGGTCTGACTGGTCGGCACGAACCGGCCGATCTTGATCAGGGTACGCCCATACCGGTCGGCCTTGTAGACGAGCATGGCCACGAACTGTGACCAGCCCGCATCGTGCACACTCTTGGCCAGTCTGGTGCGTGCCAGTCCGTTCACCGCCAGGTCCTCCACGCCGATGGCTTGGTTCTCGCGGATCAGCTTCGTGGAGAGCTGGTGGTGAAATTCACGGCGCGCGTCGGCAACTTGAGCATGGGCGCGGGCGACCTTCAGGCGGGCCTTGTTCCGGTTCTTGGATCCCTTCTGTTTGCGGGACAGCTCCCGCTGGGCCTTCTTGAGCTTCTTCTCCGCGCGGCGCAAAAACCGCGGGGAGTCGGTCTTCGTGCCGTCGTCGAGGATCGCGAAGTGCGTCAGCCCCAGGTCGATGCCGCTCTGCTGGTCGGTATCGGGCATACGGGCTGCGTCGGCGTCCGGGTCGGTGTCGATGACGAACGAGGCGAAGTACCTCCCGGCCGCGTCCTGGAGCACGGTCACGGAGGTGGGGGTGGTGGGCAAGGTGCGCGACCACTTCACCTTGACGGTCCCGATCTTCGGCAGGCTCAGCCGTCCGCTGTCGGTGATCGACCAGCGGGCGTTGGCGGTGAACCGGATCGACTGCCGGGCATCCCTGCGGGACTTGAACCTCGGCGCCCCCAGCTTGGGCCCCTCGCGCTCGCCCCTGAGGGAAGCAAAGAAGTTCCTGTATGCGGTCTCGGCATCGCGCAGGGACTGCTGGAGCACGACCGCGGAGACCTCGCCCAGCCAGGAGCGGGCCTCGGTCTGCTTGGCCTGGGTGATCAGGCGCGTGGACAGCTCCCCGGCTTTCGGGAACGGGCCTCCCGCCGCTCTGGCGTCCGCACGGGCGCGCACGGCGTCGTTGAACACGACGCGGGCGCACCCGAACGCCCGTGCCATCGCGCCGCGTTGGGCATGATCCGGGTACAGACGAAAGCTGTACCGAAGCTGCATGAGAGCCACCGTACACACGTGGACTACAGGCGAGATGCCGGAGATCAGAATTGGTCGGCGGCCTGCCGTGGGGGCTCGGCCGTCGGGCTCGGGTTTCTCACATGAGCTGTCGTCTGCGGCCCAGCCAGGTCTGGGCGATGACGACGACGGCGAGGAAGGCGCCGCTGACGACCTGCTGGTAGGAGGAGTCCAGGGAGCCGATCTGGTTGATGACGTTCTGGATGACCTTCAGCAGCAGGACGCCGACCAAGGAGCCGCTGACGTAGCCGAGGCCTCCGGTCAGCAGGGTGCCCCCGATGACGACGGCGGAGATGGCCTCCAGTTCCATTCCGTTGCCGAGGATGGTCACGCCGGAGGCGAGCCAGGCGGCGTTCAGCGCGCCGGCCAGACCGGCCAAGAGGCCGGACAACGTGTAGACGAGGATCTTGGTGCGGGCCACGGGAGCGCCCATCAGGGCCGCCGCGTCCTCGTTTCCGCCGACCGCGTACACGTGCTGTCCGAAGCGGGTCCGGCGCAGCACGACGGCTCCGGCGACGAACAGGGCGAGGGTGATCCACACCGGGTTGCCGAGCCCCAGGGTGGTGCCCTGGCCCAGCTCGGCGAGGAAGGAGCCCTTGCCGATCAGGAAGGTGTCAGCGCCCTCGTCGGTGATGGCGAGCAGCAGGCCGCGCGCGCCCAGCATGGCGGCGAGGGTGACGATGAACGGGGCGAGTCGGGAGCGGGCGACCAGCAGGCCGTTGACGACGCCGATCAGTCCGCACACCGCCAGCGGCAGCAGCAGGGCCACCAGGGTGCCGTGGCGTGACCCCCAGGCCGCGAGGACGCCGCCGAGGGCGAACAGCGAGCCGACGGACAGGTCGATGCCGCCGGTGATGATCACGAAGGTCATGCCGAGGGCGACGATCGCCAGGAAGGCCGAACTCGTCGCCATGTTGCTGACGTTGTCGCCGGTGGCGAAGGAGTCGAAGGAGAACGACGCCACCAGGGAGACGAGCACCAGCACGGCCAGGGCGCCGTGCTGCTGGATGAGGGCGCTCAGCCGCTCGGAGCGCGCGGAGCCGACCGGTTCGGTCTCCCCCGTCGGCTCGTTGTTCGCGGTGGTCACAGACGCGTCCGCTTTCGTGACGGTCATCGCTTCCCCCGTCCCCGTGCCGCGTACACCGCGGCGACGATCACTATGGCCTGGGCGATCTGGGTCCAGGAGGGCGGCAGATCGTGCTTGATGAGGGTGGCGGTGAGCAGCTGGATGAGGACGGCTCCGGCCACGGTGCCGGCGATGTTGACCCGTCCGCCCGTCAGCGGGGTGCCGCCGACGACGACCGCCGTGATGGCCGAGAGCTCCATCAGGTTGCCGAGCGAGGTCGGGTCACTGGCCTGGAGGCGGGCGGTCGCCAGCACACCGGCGACGGCCGCGAGCAGCGCGCAGACGACGTACACGATGATCAGCACGCGACGCACCGGCAGACCGGCGAGCTGGGCGGCGGGCCGGCTGTCGCCGATGGCGAGGAGTTGGCGGCCGAAGGTGGTGCGGCGCACCACGAAGGCCACCAGCACGGCCAGGACGGCGGCGATCAGGATCAGGTACGGGATGCCGAGGACGTCACCGGAACCCAGGGAGGCCAAGGAGGGGTTGCGCAGGTCCTCCAGCTGGGGCAGCAGCACGAGTGCGAGGCCCCGGCCGCCGACCATGAGCGCCAGGGTGGCCACGATCGGTTGCACGCCGACGAGCGCGACCAGCGCGCCGTTGGCCAGTCCGACCGCGGCGGCGAAGAGCGCGACGACGAGCAGGGCGGGCAGCAGCCCGTAGCCGAGGTAGAGCGCGGTGACGGAGGCCGCCAGCGCCATCACGGCACCGACGGACAGGTCGACGCCCTCGGTGCCGATGACCAGGGCCATGCCGAGGGCGACGATGATGACGGGGGCGACCTGGACGGCCTGGGTGCGGAAGTTCTCGGCGGAGAGGAAGTGCGGGGTGATGACGGTGTTGACGACGAGCAGTGCCGCGACACCCGCGTAGACGCCGTACGTCTGCAGCCACTGGAGCACGCGGGCCTTGTCCAGCGGGACGGTGCGGAGGGTGGCCTCAGCCATCGGTGGCCACCTCCTTGGCCAGGTGCTCCACCTGGGCGTCCCCGGCGATGGTGCGCATCAGCTTGTCCTCGGTGACGTCGTCGCCGGTCAGTTCGCCGACGACGGCACCGTCCTTCAGTACGACCACGCGGTCGGACCCTTCGATCAGTTCCTCCAGGTCGGAGGAGATGAGCAGGACGCCCAGGCCGTCGGCGGCCAGTTCGTCCACGAGTTTCTGCACTTCGGCCTTGGCGCCGACGTCGATGCCGCGGGTGGGCTCGTCGAGCAGCAGCACCTTGGGGTTCATGGCGAGCCAGCGGGCGAGCAGCACCTTCTGCTGGTTGCCGCCGGAGAGTTCACCGACCTTCTGGTGCGGTGAGGAGGCCTTGATGCGCAGCCGCTTGATGAAGGTGTCGACGACGCTGTCGACACGCGCCTCGGAGACGAGGCCGAAGCGGGAGAGGCGGGGCAGGACGGCGAGCGCGATGTTCTCGCGGACCGAAAGGCCGGGGACGATGCCCTCGCTCTTTCGGTCCTCCGGCAGCAGGCTGACGCCCGCCCGGATGGCGGCCGGTGCCGAACCGCCGCGTAGCGGGACGCCGGCCACCGTGACCCGGCCCGAACGGACCGGCAGGGCACCGGAGATGGCCTTCGCGGTCTCGGTACGGCCGGAGCCGAGGAGCCCGCCGAGGCCGACGACCTCGCCGGGCCGGATGCTCAGGGACACTTCGTGAAGTTTGTGCGGCACCGTCAGTTCGCGCGCGTCCAGCACCGGTTGGGTGTCGGTCGCCTCGTGGTCGCCGGTAAATTTGGTGAGGCCCTCCTCGCGGACCTCGCCGAGGTCCCGGCCGAGCATGGTGGAGACCAGGGCGAGGCGGTCGAGGTCGGCGAGGCTGCCGTGGTGGACGCGTCGGCCGTCGCGGAGCACGGTGACCGTGCCGCACACGGCGTAGAGCTCGTCGAGGCGGTGGCTGACGTAGACGACGGCGATGCCCGCGTCGCGCAGGCGCCGGATCACCGAGAACAGGGTCTCGACCTCGCGCGGTTCGAGGGAGGAGGTCGGCTCGTCCATGATGACGATGCGGGCGTCGGTGGCCACGGCACGGGCCAGCGCCACCATCTGCTGGGCGCCGACCCCGAGGGTGCGCAGCGGCCTGCGGACGTCGACGCGGACGCCGTAGCCGCGCAGGGTCTTCTCGGCCTCCCGGTTCATGCGTGCGATGTCCAGTACGCCGAAGCGGTTGCGCGGTTCGCGGCCGAGGAAGAGGTTGCGGGCCACGCTGAGCAGCGGGATCAGGTTGACCTCTTGGTAGATGGTCGAGATGCCCGCCTTCTGTGCCTCCAGCGGTGTGGCGAAGGAGACCTTGCTGCCCTGGAAGGTGATCTCGCCTGCGTCGGGGCGGTACACGCCGGTGAGGAGCTTGATGAGGGTCGACTTGCCGGCGCCGTTCTCGCCGATGAGGGCGTGGACCTCGCCGGCGTGCAGGGTGAGGTCCACGTCGTCCAGGGCCCGGACGCCGGGGAAGGACTTGCTCAGTCCGCGGACGGCGAGGACTTCGGCGGGGGGTGCCACCTGTGCCTCCAGGAAGAAGAAGGGGTGCAGGAGTGGGCCGGGGGCCCGGACTCGCCGGGCCCCCGAGGGTTCAGTACGCCTTGCTGATCTCCGACTTCGCGTTGTCCGCGGCGTAGGCGCTGTCCTGGATGATGACGTCCTGCGGGACTTCCTCGCCCTTGGTGAAGGTCTCCAGCGTCTGGAACGCCAGCGGGCCGAACCGGGGGTTGGACTCGATGACTCCGCTGATCCAGCCGTCCACGATGCCCTGGACGGCGTTGCGGGTGCCGTCGACGGTCACGATCTTGACGTCGCCGGCCTTCTTGCCCGCGCCCTTGAGCGCGGCGACCGCGCCGAGGCCCATCTCGTCGTTCTCGGCGTAGATGCCCTTGATGCCGGGCTTGGACTGGATGAGCTGCTCGGTCACCTGCTGGCCCTTCTCGCGGGCGAAGTCACCGGTCTGCTCGAACACGACCTTCAACTCCGGTGCCTTCTCGGCGATCCGCTCCTTGAAGCCCTTGGTGCGCTCGGTGGTGACGTTGTTGCCGGCCGAGCCGAGGAGGATGGCGACCTCGCCCTTGCCGCCGGTCGCCTCGATCATCTGGTCGGCGGCGCGTCTGCCCTGCTCGACGAAGTCGGAGGCGATGAAGGAGACATAGTCCTTGCAGGCGGTGGCGTTGATCTTCCGGTCGATCGTGACGATCGGGACCTTCTTGGCGGCCGCGGCCTGGAGCACCGGGTCCCAGCCGTCGGAGTTCAGCGGGGCGATCACCAGCAGGTCAGCGCCCTTGGCCAGAAGGTCCTGGACGTCGCTGATCTGCTTGGAGAACTGCGACTGCGCGTTGGCCGTGAGCAACTTGACGCCGCGCTTCTTCGCCTCGTCCCTGATGGACCGGGTCTCGGCGATGCGGAACGGGTTGGCCTCCTTCTCCGACTGGGAGAAGCCCACGGTCGCGTTCTTCAGATCCAGCTTCTCGGCGCCGTAGGCGTCGATCGCACAGGTCTTGCTGCCCGGCTTCGGTGTGACGACCTTCTGTTCGGCTCCGGCTGCCGCCGGGGACTGCGTGTCCTTCGACGCGTCGTCCTCCGACTTCGCGCAGGCGCCGGCGGTCAAGGCCACCGCGGCGGCCAGGGCCACGACCCCGGGGCGGGTGAGGAGACGAGGACGGTGAGTGGTGCGTTGCATGGTGACCCCGATCCGGGCGACGCTGAAAGGGAACTGGGGAGCTGACGCAGGAGCAGAAACGGTGCATCTCCCCTGGCGGGCAACGTTGTCGGGCCCGCTGCAAGGAGGTTTTTACATCGTTGGAAGGACGCTGTAAACCCCCTGTGCGCACACCTGTGTGCATCGTTGGAAGGCGGGGATACGGGGGAAGCGCTTACCCGATGGCGGGTTCGGGGCGTGCGTCAACTCCCGTACGGCCCAGGGACCTCGGGCGACCAAGCGCTCGGCGGCAGCCACGGGTGCCCACCGAGCGCGGCAAGCAGGAAGCAGGGTTTCAGGCCGCGGCCGGTGAAGTGGTCACCGCCGCCGTACCCGCACAAACCGGTACCCGTCGAGAGGTCAGCCTTGCGGAACGCCTGCCGGCGCCCCGCGCCCGAGGGTGCTCTCCCGCTCGACCAAACGGTAGTCCGCCCAGACTCGGCGGGGTTCGGCAGCCTCGCCGCCCAGCCGGGCGAGTACCGACTCCACGGCGAGTCGGCCGATGGCTGTCTTGTCCGGCGACACGGAAGTGAGCGTCACCGCGCCGAAGTGCCCCTCGACCACGTCGTCGAAACCGACGACAGCGATGTCCTCCGGGACGCGCAGTCCGCGCTCATACAGGACCCGCATCGCACCGATGGCCATCGGGTCGTTGTACGCGAAGATCGCGTCGGGGCGCCGGCCGGCATCGAGGATCCGGGTCATGGCCGCCGCGCCGTCCACATGCCCCCAGCCGTCCGTGGCGGCCACGAGCCCGTCGTCGGCGGGGAGTCCGGCGGCGGTGAGCTCCTCGCGCCAGCCGCGTACGCGCAGTTGCGCGGGCTCGCTGCGGCCGCGTCGGTCGCCGATGAACGCCACCTCCCGGCGTCCGAGGCCGACCAGGTGCCGGACGGCGGTGCGCGCCGCGGCGACGTTGTCGATGGCGATGTGGTCGTAGGGCAGGTCGTAGTCACGCTCCCCGAGCAGCACCAGCGGTACGTTCTCCGCACGGTCGCGCAGGTCCTCGGCCTCCAACTCGATGGGGCTGAGGATGAGTCCGTCGATGACGCGCGCGCGGAAGCCCTGACTGACGAGGAGTTCCTGTTCACGGCGTCCGCCGGTGTGGTCCAGCAGCACGATGTAGTCATGGGCGGCGGCGGCATCGATGACGGCGGCGGCCAGTTCGGCGAAGTACGGGTTGCCCAGTTCCGGCAGGGCGAGCGCGATCATGCCCGTGCGGCCTTTGCGCAGGTGCCGGGCGGCAAGGTTGGGCCGGTAGCCGAGCGCGTCGATGGACCGCTGAACACGTTCACGCATGACCGGGGTGACGTGCTGGTAGTTGTTCACCACGTTGGAGACGGTCTTGATGGAGACCCCGGCATGGGCGGCGACGTCCTTGAGGCTGACCCGCACGGCTTTCCCTTTCAGAGCGGCCCGACTCGGGCGGTCGGTGCGGGTACGGTGTCGTCACCGTGAGCCTGGCGCCGAGTCCCAGTGCTTGACATTTACAACGTTATACAGCTGCCATTGTCGCGCTGACAAGGCGTTGTACCGACACCCGGGGCGCGGACTGCACCTCGCCGTGCGACCCGCCGAACACCCGCAGGAAGCGCTTGCCCCCCGTGGGAAGTGTCGCCGTCGGACGGACAGAAGGCGACTGTCGGAACGTATCCGATGAAGTACGCCGCCTCGGCACACGCCGCGTCACGCCGAGGGCCGGTCAGGACTGCCTGGTCCGGAGTCCGTCCACGATCAGTGTCAGGATGCGGGCCGCCCGCGCCGCGCCGCCTCGGGCCGGCTCGATACGCCACAGAACGCCGAGCTGGAGGAGGACGTCCTCCGGGTCGAGGCCGGGCTTGAGGGTGCCGTCGTCCGCGCCGGCTTCGAGCAGGCGGGCGATGGCGGCGACGAACGGCCCGTAGTACTCGTCGTCGAGACCGCCGTTGGCGGCCGCGTGGATGACCTCCGCCACGCCGAACTTGAGCCGGCCGTAGTGCGCGACCTCCTCGAACCAGAGGCGGAGCGCCGTCAGAGGCGGGTTCTCCCCCAGGAGGACCGGCACACGGTCGATCAGGCCCTGGATGTCGTGCCGGTACAGCTCCATGACCAGCGCCTCCCGTGTCGGGAAGTGCCGGTAGAGCGTGCCGATGCCCACGCCCGCCTGTTTGGCGATCGCCGTGAGCGAGGCGGAACCGGACCCGGACAGTGCCACGCGCGCGACGGTCAGGATCCGCTCCCGGTTGCCCAGGGCGTCTCTCCGGGTCGGTTTCGCGGGTGGCGGGTTCACGTGAGAGATCCAATCATGCCGATTCCGTCGTACCGGGTCGGTCGTGCCGGGCGGTCGTGCCCGTAGGCCACGCGGCCGGCCGTGCCGGTTGCCAAGCGGAGGGGCCTCCGTTACGTTTGGAAGGCATAGCGGAGGGCCCTCCGTTTCATTCTGGCACATGGCCTCATCCCACCCCCCCTTCCACGGAGGATTCCCATGCCCGAATCGGTATTGGTCACCGGCGGCAGCGGCTACATCGCCGGCTGGTGCATCGCCGAGCTGCTGCGCCGCGGATACGACGTACGGACCACGGTGCGCAGCTCCGAGCGGGAGTGCTTCGTCACCGAGGCCGTCTCCAGCGAGGTCGACCCGGCGGGGCGCCTGAGTTTCGCGGCCGCCGACCTCACGGCGGACGACGGCTGGGACGCGGCGATGAAGGGCGTCGACCACGTCCTGCACGTCGCGTCCCCCTTGGGCGCCGCCTCCGGCGACCCCCAGGCCCTCATCGCCCCGGCGCGCGACGGCACCCTGCGCGTACTGCGGGCGGCGACTGCGGCGGGCGTACGGCGCGTGGTGATGACGTCGGCGGCGAACGCGGCGAGCCCGTCGTCGTACACCGCCGAGGGCGTCACCGACGAGACCCTGTGGACCGACCCGGACGACCCGACGCTGATCCCGTACCGCCGTTCCAAGACCCTCGCGGAGCGCGCCGCCTGGGACTACATGGAGGGCTACGACGGTCCCACCGAGTTGACGACCGTGCTTCCCGGTGCCGTGTTCGGCCCCGTGCTCACGCCCGGCAACCTCGGGTCGGTCGGGATCATCGCCCGCATGGTCTCGGGGCAGACGGCTGGAGCCCCGCGCATCGGCCTCGAGGTCGTCGACGTCCGTGACCTGGTCGAGGTGCACATCCTGGCGATGACCTCACCGGCCGCCGCCGGTCAACGCTTCCTCGCCACCGGCGAGTTCCTGTGGATGAACGACATGGCCCGCATCCTGCGCGACGGGCTGGGCGAACGCGGTCGTCGAGTCAGGACGCGTCGGATCCCGGACTTCGCGGTCCGTCTGGCGGCGCGGTACCAAGATCCCTCGCTCCGCGAGATCACCCCCTCACTGGGCCGCCGCAACCGGCACAGCACCGAGAAGGCCCGCACCCTCCTCGGCTGGCAGCCACGCCCCGCACGCGAGACGGTCCTCAACTGCGCCGAGAGCCTGATCGCACACGGCGCGGTCCAGGCGTAGCCGACGCCGGGAGATCGACGGAGGTCTCACCTGCCAGGACGCCAAGCGCAGGGGTGAGATGCGCCCAGAGCCGCTAAACGCGTCACCCTGCCGATCGTCGCGGCCCCACGCCTGCCCGTCATTCCGCACGCTCGGCCTCCTCGACGGGCGGCATGAACGCCCGCAGCCACCTCTCCGTCTGCGCGACATGCGCCTGGGCCGCGCCGGCCGCGGCGACGGGATCGTGGTCGGCTATGGCGGTGGCCAGGACGCGGTGGTCGTCGTCGCTCTTCCTGCGCAGGTCAGGCCCCTCGGGCAGGGTGAAGACCTGGTATTTGCGGGAGCGGGCGCGGAAGACTGCCAGCAGAGTGGCCAGGGTGGGATTGCCGCCCACGCGGGCGATCTCCGCGTGGAAGCGGTGGTCGAGTTCGGAGGCCTTGGTGGGGTCGCTCGTGGCCTCCATGTCCTCGATGAGGGAGAAGAGCGTGCGCACGGTCTCCGGTGTGCAGCGCGCCGCCGCCTGGGCGGCCACATGGGCCTCCAGGACGCGCCGGATCTCGTAGACCTCCAACAGGCCCGAGAGCGGCAGGAGTTCGAGGGTCAGGGAGAGACTGCCGATCACGTCCTCGGGCCTCAGCTGTGAGACGTAGGTGCCCGAGCCGTGTCGCGGCTCGATGACGCCCAGGGCGGCGAGCATCCGTACGGCCTCGCGCAGCGACCCCCGCGAGACGCCCAACTCCTCACAGAGCTCGCCCTCGGGGGGAATGCGGTCGCCCGGACCGAGGCGCCCCGTCCCGATCATGTGCCGTAGGCCGTGGAACGCCTTCTCGACTGCGGACATCCGTCCCCTCTTCCTCCCCTGACGGGCCGGCGAATCATGCCGCCGCCCTCGGAGCACTGTAGCGAGTGTCAGATGTGTCGGATGCATGCCACTTGAAAGTCATCTGATGACTTTCACTGTACGACCCTTGTTTCCGCCGAGAAAGGTGGTGCAGGATGCCGAGTCATCAAACGTGTCCGGCGGATTCTGATCTTCCGTGAGCCCGCCCCGCCCAGATGTGGAGTCCTGTGAGCGAGACCGAGGTGACCACCGCACCGCGCCCTCTGCTGCTGGCGGACGGCCGGCCCGCCGACCGGGCGTGGTCGCTGGATCCTGCCCTCAAGCACCTGAACCACGGCTCCTTCGGGGCGGTTCCGCTGGTGGCTCAGGAACGGCAGGAACTGCTGCGGGTGGAGATGGAACGCTCACCCGTGGTGTGGTTCCCGGCGCTCCCCCAGCGGCTCGCCGCCGCCCGTATCGAGCTGGCCGACTTCCTGCGCGTCCCCGCCGGCGACCTCGCCCTGGTGCCGAACGCCAGCGCGGGCGCGAGCGTCGTCTACGCCGCCCTCGCCTTGCGTCCCGGCGGGGAGATCGTCGTCACCGACCACGGCTACGGGGCCGTGACGATGGGTGCCGAGCGGCTGGCACGGCGCTGGGGCGGCCGGGTCCGTACCGCCCGGGTGCCGCTGGACGCGGACGCGGACCAGGCGTACGAGGCCGTGGTCGCCGAAGTCGGCGACGCCACCGAACTGGTCGTCGTCGACCAGATCACCTCGGCGACCGCGCGCCGGCTCCCGGTGGAGCGCATCGGGGCCGAGGCCGGTCGGCGCGGCATTCCCGTCCTCGTCGACGGAGCGCACGCGCCCGGACTGCTCGACGCGCCGCTCGCCGACGCGACCTACGACTTCTGGACCGGCAACCTGCACAAATGGGGCTGCGCCCCGCGCGGCACCGCGGCGCTGGTCGCCCGCGGCCCGCTGCGCGAGCGGCTCTACCCGCTCATCGACTCCTGGGCCGCGGCCGATCCGTTCCCGGACCGCTTCGACACGCAGGGCACCATCGACGCCACCGCCTACCTCGCCGCGCCGACGTCCCTCGCCTTCGTCGAGCGCACCTGGGGCTGGCCCGCCGCCCGCCGCTACATGGACGACCTTGCCGACTACGGCGCCTCGGTCATCGGCAGCGCGCTCGGCGCGGACACCACGGTCGAAGTCGGCATGCCCGTCCCCGGCATGCGCCTGGTGCGCCTCCCGGACGGACTGGCCGCCGACCGGATCGAGGCGGACGCGCTGCGCGACCGGGTGGCCCTCGAACTGGGCGTGGAGGCGGCCTTCACCAGCTTCGACGGCATCGGCTACATGCGCCTGTCCGCCCACGTCTACAACACCGCCGCCGACTACGAGTACTTCGCCGAGGAATGCGTCCCCGTCCTCGGCAAGTGGGCACGAGAGAACTCAGGGAAGAGGTCAGCACAATGAGAAGAAGGACGGCAGTTCTCGCGCTCGGCACCGCCGCCGCGATGGTCCTGACCGGCTGTTCCACCATGAGCCCCGAGGCGAGCGGAACAGTCACCCTCAACATGGTCGAGAGCCTGACGAACCCGACCCGCACCGACCTGCTCAAGGACCTCATAGCCGACTTCGAGCAGCAGAACCCCAAGGTCAAGGTCAACCTGGTCTCCCCGCCCACCGAGCAGGCCGACCAGAAGCTCCAGCAGATGCTCCAGTCCGGCAGCGGGGTGGACGTCCTGGAGGTCCGGGACATCACCGTCGGGCCCTGGTCGAACAACGGCTGGCTCTACGACATGAAGAAGGACCTCGACGGCTGGAAGGGCTGGGAGGCGATGACCCAGAACGCCGTCAACGCCTCGAAGGACGCCAAGGGCAAGACGTACTTCGTCCCGTACGGCTTCTACGGCCTGAGCCTCTTCTACCGCACCGACCTGATCAAGGAGGCGGGCTTCAGCAAGCCGCCGGCCACCTGGGCGGAACTGGTGGAGCAGGCCTCCGCCATCCACGACCCGGCGAAGCGCCGTTACGGCTACGCCTTCCGCGGCGGCGCCAACTCCAACAGCAACGCCACCGCCGCCATCGAGGCCTACCTCGCCGACCAGGTCGACCCGGCGAACGGCTTCAAGCTCAAGGACGGCCGTACGATCTTCGCCGCCCCCGAGGCGGAGAAGGCCATGGAGAACTACCTCAAGCTCTTCAAACAGGCCTCCCCCAAGTCGTCCGTCGCCTGGGGCTACCCGGAGATGGTCGAGGCGTTCTCCAACGGCTCGACGGCCTTCCTGCTCCAGGACCCTGAAGTGATCGCCACCGTCTCGGAGTCCAAGTCCATCGACAAGGACCAGTGGGGCACCGCGCCGCTCGTGGCCGGGCCCGGCGGCAAGACCGTGCAGCCGCTGGCCACCGCCGGGTGGGGTGTCGCCCAGGGCAGCGACCACAAGGCCGAGGCGGTCAAGCTGGTCGAGTTCCTCTCCCAGGGGGAGGCGTCGACGACGTTCACCAAGAAGAACAGCCTGGTGCCCATCCTCAAGTCGGCGACCAGCGACCCCTTCTACAAGACCGGCCCCTGGTCGAGCTACGTCACCATGACCGAGCAGCCCGACAAGTACCTGGTCGTCACCCAGCCGCGCGGTGTCACCTGGTGGGCCGAGTGGCAGCAGAAGGCGGACGCCGACGTTCAGAAACTGATCCTCGGCAAGACCACGCCCAAGAAGCTGGTCGCGAGCTGGGACGCGTACTGGACCGAGAAGTGGCAGCAGGAGCAGTAGACATGTCCGTCACGTCCACAACGGCGACGAAGACGAAGACGCCGGGCGGTGGGGAGACCTCGCACAAACGGGGTCTCCCCCGCGGGGGCCGGCGGCGGGAGTTCACCACCCGGCGCGGTCTTCAGATCGCTGCGTTCATGGCGCCGGCCGCGGTCTTCGTGGCGGTCTTCACGTACTACCCCATGATCGCGGGCGGTCAGATGGCCTTCCGCAACTGGAAGTTGACCGACCTGACCGACACCTCCTGGGTCGGGTTGAAGAACTTCCGCGACGTCTTCGCCGATCCGGCCTGGGGCACCGTCCTCGGCAACAGCGCGATCTGGGTGTTCGGTTCGATCGTGCCGCAGCTGGTGATCGGCTTCGCGCTCGCGCTGTGGCTGCGCCGCCGCTTCCCCTTCCGCGGCCTCTACCAGGCGCTGATCTTCTTCCCCTGGGCGATCTCCGGATTCCTCATCGGCATCCTCTTCCGCTGGCTGTTCAACAGCGAGTTCGGTGTCGTCAACGACCTGCTCCAGAAGGCCGGTCTCATCGACGAACCGGTCGCCTGGCTGGCGGATCCGAAGACGGCGATGGTGGCCGTGCTCATCGCCAACATCTGGTACGGCGTCACCTTCTTCGCGATCATGATCCTGGCCGCGCTGCAGTCGATCCCCGACGAGTTGTACGAGGCGGCGGCGCTGGACGGCGCGGGCAAGGCGCGCACGCTGTTCCAGATCACGATCCCGTACATCCGCACCACGCTGGCGCTGACCGTGCTGCTGCGGGTGATCTGGATCTTCAACTTCCCCGACCTGATCTTCGGCATGACCGGCGGCGGGCCGAACAACGAGACGCACATCGTGACCACCTGGATGATCAAGATCACTCAGCAGGGCGACTACGGCAGGGCCTCCGCGCTCGGCCTCCTCGTGGTGGCCGCGCTGCTGGTGTTCGCGGTGTTCTTCCTCATGGCCACGCGTGAGAAGAAAGGAGTGCGGCGATGATCGGCAAGGAGTCCACGGTCGGCCGGGTGGTCAAGTTCACCTTCCTCGGCGTGTGGCTGCTCTTCACCGTCTTCCCTCTCTACTGGATCACCGTCACCTCGCTCAAGGCGCCCGGCGACATCTTCAAGTTCCCGCTCGCCTACTGGCCCGAGCGGTTCTCCCTGGAGAACTACAGCGGCCTGTTCGGCACGGCCGACTTCGGGACCTACCTCACCAACAGCCTCATCGTCTCGACGGTGGCCGGCGCGACGGCGACGGCGATCTCGATGCTCTCGGCGTACGTGCTGGCCCGCTTCGAGTTCCGCACCAAGTCGGCTCTGCTGATGGCCGCCCTCGTCACCCAGATGATCCCGTCGTTCATCGCGCTGGGACCGCTGTACCTGCTGATGACCGACCTGCGGCTGGTCGACAACCGCCTCGGTCTGATCCTCGTCTACATCGCGGTGTGCATCCCGTTCTGCACGGTGATGCTGCGCGGCTTCTTCGAGAACATCCCGGACGCCCTGGAGGAGGCCGCCATGATCGACGGCCTGTCTCGGTTCTCGGCGCTGTTCCGGGTCCTGCTGCCGGTGATGCGCCCGGGAATCATCGCCGCGTTCATCTTCAACTTCGTCAACTGCTGGAACGAGCTCTTCCTGTCGGTGACGCTGATGAACAGCGACAGCAACAAGACCGTCCCCACAGCCCTGAACGGCTTCATCTCCAGCTTCAACATCGACTGGGGCTCGATGTCCGCGGCGGCCGTCCTCACCATCCTGCCCACCATGCTCCTGTTCGCCTTCGCCAGCCGCCACATCGTGCAGGGGCTCACTTCGGGGGCGGTGAAGGGCTGAAGGACGGACGCTCGAACGCTACGGCAGCCCTTGGCTGTCGACCGTCCTCAACGCCCGGTCCGGGGGCGACGCGGGCGCGCGGCCTTCCGGCTGTGTGGCGACGGGATGCCGAGGAGCAGGGGCGATGAGCACGGTGAGGGGCCCATACACGGCGCTCATCGCCGTCCTGCGTGGTCTCTCGCAAGCCCGCAGCACCGCCCCCACCGGCGCACGGGCCTCCGTCGACGAAAGCGCCTGGAGCTCGGTTCGGAAAACAGCGGACACTCAACGGCACCACCTGGGCGGCCGGGATCTGACCGCCGAGGGAATCCGCCTTCTGGCCATGGGCGGCGCCATGAGCGTCGCCCACTACACCCACCTCCTCGGGCAGCCCGGCCTGGGCCTGCGCCTCACCGGGCTGTGCGACGTGGCAGAGCGCCTCAGGAAGCGGCGGTGGCTCGCGGCGAGTTGGCGCACGTGGCCGTAAATGATCCCGCGCAGGAACGTGCCCAGAGTGGAAGGCGCGCGCACTCCGCCGAACAGATTGTCCATGGCGCGCCTGCGCGCAGCCGGTCGGCGTCTTCGGTGCAGAGTGGTCGGCGGGCAGGCGCGGAAGCGGGACGAGCCCGGGACCGCAGGCTGTTCAGCAACAGCTGGTGCAGCTGCCCCCAGACGCCGGCTTCGTTCCAGGCCGCCAGTCGGCGCCAGCACGTCATGCCCGAGCCGAAGCCGAGCTCATGGGGCAGGTACTCCCACTGGATGCCGGTGTGCAGCACGAACAGAATCCCGCACGGGGCCTGCCGGTCGGGTACTCGCGGCCGTCCCTCGACCTGCTTGGGCGGCGGTTCGGGCAGCAACGGCTCGATGAGCGACCACAGTTCGTCCGACACGATCCACGGCCGCGACTGACGCTGCCCCATGCCCCCCAATCAACGAGCGATCAAGCCGACAGTCACATGATCGCCTGCTCTTGTTAGAGCCAGTTAGCCGGCCGGAATCGGCGCGGCGACGGCCGCCACTCTCGCCTGATCAACCCGAACACCCACGAGTCGGAAACCTCGCCGTTCACGACGCAGTCCTCCCGCAACGTCCCTTCCCGCACGAATCCGATCTTCTCCAATACCCGGGCGGATGCCACGTTGCGCGTATCGGTCTCGGCCTGCACTCGATTCAGGTCCAGGGTGTCGAAAGCCCACTGCAGCAAGGCGTGCGCGGCCTCCGTCGCGTAGCCGTTGCCCCACATCGCATCGCCGAGGACATAGCCCAACGACGCGCTGCGGTAGTCCCGGTTCCATCCGGTCAGACCGCACCAGCCGACGAAGGCCCCGTCAGAAGCTCGGTCGATGGCCACTCGCGCCCCGGTGCCTTCGTCCGCCATCTTCCGGCACATCGCGATGAACCGCTCGGCGCGGGCCCGTTCGGTCCACGGCGGGGAGTCCCAGTAGCGCAGCACGTAGGCGCTGCTGTGCAGCGCGAAGAGGGGATCCGCGTCGGCGTCGGCAAAGGGGCGCAGTCGCAGGCGAGCGGTGTGCAGCAGGGGGGTGGCCAAAGTCATGCGCACCATCCTGCGTCCTCAAGGGGCGAGCGAAACACCGAATATCCGGTCCCGGCCCTGGTCCTCACCACCAAGGCGCCGCCTGCCACCGACGACCCGGACGTGAACGTCACCCGCAGCCACTTCAGACGCCTCGCCCACCAAGGCTTCTTGCCCAACCCGTGAGGGGGGAAGGCTGCCCCGGCCCAAGACGGGACCACTCCCCCGCCTTCCTCCTGGTGCCCAGCGCACGGCTCGGACCGGTTACGTCAGTGGCATGGCGCTGTAACAGTCCTGACGGAGGCTCATGACGCACCTCCGGTCTCCTCAGTGACTCACACCCCCCACGTGACCGGGTTGACCGAACGACCGCTCCCCGGCCGGCACGCGCCCCGGGGTGCGGGTGAGGAGGAATTGATGGCTGCAGAGCAATCCCCGGCATCCCGCCGTGACTTCCTTAGGTCCGTCGGCGTCGCGAGTGGCGCCGGAGTGCTGTACTCGGCGATGGGCGCACTTGGGCTCGCGCCGGTGCCGGACGTGCGGGCTGATGCGTACCGGGCGCCCCGGCGCAGTGACTTCGCGCTCACCGGGCGCGGCGGCAAGAAGGTGCTCGTGCTCGGCGGCGGCATAGCCGGCCTGGCGACGGCGTACGAGCTGGGCAAGGCCGGTTACGACTGCCGAATCCTGGAGGCGAACAGCCGCCCCGGCGGCCGCAACTGGACGGTCCGCGGCGGCACGACGCTGACTGATCTCGACGGGCGTACGCAGACGGCGGCGTTCACCAAGGGCCAGTACATGAACGCGGGCCCGGCCCGGCTGCCGCAGTCCCACGTCACTCTCGAGTACTGTCGCGAACTCGGCGTCGAACTCCAGGTGTTCACCAACCAGAACGCCAACGCGTACATCTACCACGAGAGCAGCGCCGCCTTGGCGGGCAAGCCCATGCGCTGGCGCACGGCGAAGGCCGACGTCTACGGCTACGTCTCCGAACTCCTCGCCAAGGCCACCGACCAGGGCGCCCTGGACGCACAGCTCACCGCGCAGGACAAGGAACGGCTGATCACGTTCCTGCAGAGCTTCGGCGCCATCAAGGGCAAAGCCGACGGCTACACCTACACCGGCACCGACCGGCGCGGCTACTCCACCGAGCCGGGCGCCGCCTTCGAGGACGGCACCGTCCTCGGCCCCGTGCCAACGCTGTCCGACGTCATCGCCAGCGGCGTGGGGCAGCGCTTCGCCTTCGAACTCGGCTACGACCAAGCCATGCTGATGTTCCAGCCGGTGGGCGGCATGGACGCGATCCCGTACGCCCTGGCCAAGGCAATCGGCCAGAACCGCATCACCTACGGCGCCAAGGCGCTGGAGGTCAAGGACCTGCCGGACGGCGCCGAGGTCACATACGAGGACGCCGGCGGCCGTATCCGCACCCAACGCGCCGACTTCGTCGTCGCGGCCATGCCGCCGATGGTCATGGCCCGCCTCAAGCACAACCTGGGCACCGACATAACCGCGGCCCTCAAATACGCCGTCCCGACCCCCGTCGGCAAGATCGGGCTCGAGTACCGCAGCCGCTGGTGGGAGACGGACGAGCACATCTACGGCGGTATCACGCCGACCGACACGGACCTGGCCACCATCTGGTACCCCTCCAACGGCTACCAGGGCCGCCGCGGCACGCTCATCGGCTACTACAACTTCGGTGCCAACGCCATCGCGTACAGCGATCTGCCGCATGTCCAGCGCCTCGCGCGGGCGGTGGGCCGGGGCGTGAAGATCCACGGCGACAAGTACCGCACCGAACTCGATCACTCCTTCAGCGTCGCCTGGCACCGCACGCCCCATATCGAGGCCGGCTGGGTGGGCTGGCCCTCACAGACCGGGCCCGAATACACGCTGCTCAACCAGCCTGCCGGGCACGTCTACTTCGCCGGTGACTGGCTCAGCCATGTCATCGCCTGGCAGCACGGCGCGTTCACCTCGGCCCGCAAGGTCGTGACCGACATCCACGAAAGGGTGATGGCCGCTTGACTTCCTCCCTTTCGTGAACGAGGGGGATTCCTACGGCTCGCGCCGTGGGGTTTTCTGCTTCGTCGCCGACTGCCCCGTCCGGGAGAACTCCCGTTGAGGTCTTACACCAGCTCCACAGACTGTCACGGCCAGCCCGGCCGCCAGAAGGTTCTTCGCTGCGTTCGCGTCCCGGTCGTGGGTCGTGCCGCAGCCCTCGCACGTCCAGGTGCGGACGTTGAGCGGCATCATCGATGTGATGGTCCCGCAGGCGGAGCACAGCTTGGAGGAGGGGAAGAACCGGTCCACGACCACGAGGTTCCGCCCGTGCCAGGCTGCCTTGTACTCCAGCATGGACCGCAGTTCGGTCCAGCTCGCGTCCGAGATGGCTCGGGCAAGCTTGTGGTTCTTGACCATGTTGCGCACGGTCAAGTCCTCGATCACGAGCGTTTGGTTTTCGCGCACGAGTCGAGTGGTCAGCTTGTGCAGGCCGTCACGGCGGCGGTCGGCGATCATCGCGTGGATCTTCGCGACACGCAGACGGGCCTTGCCCCGGTTCGCCGATCCTTTGACCTTCTTCGCCAAAGCCCGCTGGGCCTTCGCGAGTCGGGCGCGGTCGCGACGTTCGTGCCGGGGGTTGGCGATCTTCTCTCCGGTGGACAGCGTCACGAGATGGTCCAGCCCGGCGTCGATGCCGACCGCGCCAGCCGTGGCGGGCATCGGGGCCGGGGTGTCGTCGCAGAGCATGGAGACGAACCAGCGGTCGGCGCTGTCGCGGGACACGGTCACCGTGGATGGCGACGCCCCCTCCGGCAGAGGCCGGGACCAGCAGATGTCCAGCGGGTCTTTCATCTTCGCCAGCGTCAGTTTCCCGTCCCGGAACCTGAACCCGGAGGTGGTGTACTCCGCGCTGGCGCGGGACTTCCGCCTGGATTTGAAGCGGGGGTATTTGGCCCGCTTGGCGAAGAAGTTAGTGAACGCCCCTTGCAGGTGCCGCAGGCACTGCTGGAGCGGAACCGACGACACCTCGTTCAGGAAGGCGAGTTCCTCGGTCTTCTTCCACGCGGTCAGCATCGCGGAGGTGGCGTTGTAGTTGACCCGCTCCTGGCGCGTCCATGCCTCGGTGCGCGCGGCGAGCGCCATGTTGTAGACCTTGCGCACGCATCCGAACGTGCGCGACAGCTCGGCTGCCTGCGCATCCGTCGGATAGAAGCGGTACTTGAATGCCCGCTTCACGTGAGTGGGCATAGCTCACAAACTATCACCTCAATTTGTGGGCCCCTGCGGCGAGTTGGTATTTGAACGACGAATCGCCCGGCGGCGATTCATCTCTTCCTGCCCTGCTCCGCAGGGGCTCCGTTTCCTCCCCCACCTAAAGATGGGGGTATCCACGGAGGAAGCCAGATGAAGCGACCTACGAAGGCTGTGATCGGTACAGCCCTGACCGCCTCGCTGCTCACCGGCGGCACCGCGCTCGCCGAAGGCAAGGACTGGTGGCCCGGTCCCAGAGAGGTCCGCGTCATGCTGCCCGAGGGGCAGTCCAACCCGGCCATCGCCACCGGAGTGGTGACCGGCGGTGAGGTGGCGATCTACCAGAGCAGCGGCCTCGGCCCAACCGCGCTCAACCCGACCGCGCCGGCCGGCTCACCTGAGCTCTACACGGACCCGGCCCTGACTCAGGGCGCCTCGGGTGTCACGGTCACCGAGGCCCAGGCACTCGTCGTCCTGCGCAACATCAAGACCAACGTCGAAGCGGCGGGCCTGACCCTGGCCGACGTCATCTCCATGAAGTGCTACCTGATGAAACCGCCCGGCGCCGACACCGCCGACTACGCCGGCTGGAACCGCGCGTACCGGCAGTACTTCGCCAACATCGACCTCACCTCGAAGGAGGTCGTCCCGGTCCCGATGGGCACCTCCGCCCCCAAGACACCGCTGGTCGCCAACAAAGCCCGTCCCGCGCGGGCCACGATGGAGGTCGCCTCGCTGGCCGTCAAGGGCTGGATCGTGGAGGTCGAAGTCACCGCCGCGTACAAGAAGCGCTGACAGGCACCGCTCCGCGGGGCCACTGCAGAAAGGTGCGGGTCCGCAACCGGGCCGACTCCAGCCGGACGCCTCACTGCCCCTGCAGGCCGACACCGGCCTGCAGGGCTCAGAGCCAGCCAGCAGGGCTGGTGAGGCCAGCGAGCCCGAGGAGCTCGTGACCGCCCGGGCCAGAACACCGATCCTCGCGAAGGTCTCTCTGGAACTGCTGGCCAAGGGATGCAGCTGAGCTGGCCAGGGCTGTCGCATGTGCATGGCCCTGGCGCACGCGGGAAGACCCTGCAGAACGTCTGTCGTCCGACCGCGTTCCTGGTCCAAGCTGCCGCGGCAGGGTCGGCAGGGAATGAACGCCGACCTTGATTGTTGAAAGCGGTATGAAGAAGATCGGGTTTCTGTCCTTCGGACACTGGACGCCGTCCCCACACTCGCAGACGCGTTCCGCGGCGGATTCCCTTCTCCAGGCGATCGATCTCGCGGTCGCCGCGGAGGAACTGGGCGCCGACGGCGCGTACTTCCGGGTCCATCACTTCGCGCGGCAGTACGCCTCGCCGTTCCCGCTGCTCGCGGCCATCGGTGCGCGTACCAGCCGGATCGAGATCGGCACCGGCGTGATCGACATGCGCTACGAGAACCCGCTGTACATGGCCGAGGACGCGGGCGCCGCGGACCTGATCTCCGGTGGTCGGCTGCAGCTCGGCCTCAGCCGGGGATCCCCGGAGCAGGTCATCGACGGCTGGCGCCATTTCGGGCATGTGCCGTCCGAGGGCATGACCGACGGCGACATGGCACGCGATCACACCGAGCGCCTCCTCGATGTGCTCAGGGGCGAGGGGTTCGCGCAGCCCAACCCCAATCCGATGTTCTCCAACCCGCCGGGGCTGCTGCGCATCGAGCCGCACTCCGAGGGCCTCAGGGACCGTATCTGGTGGGGATCCGGCTCGAACGCCACCGCGGCGTGGGCGGCCACGCTCGGGATGAACCTGCAGAGCTCGACCCTCAAGGACGACGAAAGCGGCGAACCGCTGCACGTCCAGCAGCGCAAGCAGATCGAGGCCTACCGTGAGGCCTGGCGGGAGGCCGGGCACACCCGCGAGCCGCGGGTGTCGGTCAGCCGCAGCATCTTCGCACTGATCGACGACCGTGACCGAGCCTACTTCGGCCGTGAGGGCAACTCCAAGGATCAGATCGGCTACATCGACGCCAACACCCGTGCAATCTTCGGCCGTTCCTACGCCGCCGAGCCCGATGTGCTGGTCAAGCAGCTCGCCGACGACGAAGCCGTCGCCGTCGCCGACACACTGCTGCTCACCGTGCCGAACCAGCTCGGGGTCGCCTACAACGCCCACGTGATCGAGAGCGTCCTGACCCATGTCGCTCCGGCACTGGGCTGGCGCTGAGCACAGGGGGCAGGGCGTGCTACGGCACTGTCTGTTCTCATCCAATCGAGGCGTTTACTCAGCGAACCCAGTCGTTTTGGCTGTCGTATCAGCGACCTAGTTGTACGAGGCCATGACGTTGGTGACGCCCCCGACATAGTTGAGCTGCCGAGGGCCTGTTCTCAACGGCCGTATGGGGTCGGTTGTAGTGGACGTTCCAGACTTCAAGGGCCTCTGTGCGCTGCTGTTCTGAGGTCCATGGCCGGGCATACAGGAATTCTTCGGCCAGGGTCCGGTTGTAGCGCTCGACCTTGCCGTTGTGCCGTGGGGTGTACGGAGTGATCCGCTGGTGCCGGGCCTCGAGGAGGGCCCTGGCGAAGGCATCAGCCCGGTAACAGGAGCCGTTGTCCGTCACTGTCCGTTCGATTCGGGTGATCCCGTGAGTGGCGAACCACGCTCGTGCCCGGTGCAGGAACGCGACCGCTGTCGCTGCCTTCCCGTCCGGCAGGGCTTCGGTGTAGGCAAGTCGGCTGAATCCGTCGATGGCTGAGTGCAGGTACACGTAGCCGCCGCGTTCGGTCTTCTTCTTGCGTTTGTTGACGGACTTGGCTTGTTCGCTCCCGCGGCCGTGAACGCGCCATCCGCCACCGTCGGGGATGCGACCGACCTTCTTGACATCGACGTGGGCCATGTGACCTGGTCGACGAGCAATGATCTTTTGGGGTTCTCTGTTCGACGCCCCGTTTGGGTCGATGAACCGGCGCCGGTTCAGCCCCAGCTGAGCCAGATGTCGGCTCACAGTCCGTCGGCTGATGGGTGTCCCGGCCTGTGTCAGCTCGAATGAGATGCGGGCTGCCGACCACTTGTGGGCGCGTCGGAGGACCTCGACCTGGGCTACTACTTCGTCTGGGGTGGCCGTCGGCTGGTGTCGTGGCGTCGAGGAGCGGTCCAAGAGCCCGATCTCGCCGAATCTGCGGTAGCGGTTCACCCACTTTGAGGCACAGGCCCGGGAGATTCCCATCTCAGCAGCGACGTGAGCAATGGGGCGAGTTCGGCAGCGCTCGACGAGGCGGCGGCGCCCTTCAACTGACAACGGTGCGTCGCGGTGAGTCACGCGGCTCATCGCGCTTGTGGGGCGGCGGGGCTCGTGGTGGTCCCCTTCGGCCGTGATACCTGGGCGACGAGGCAGAGCAGTACGCCGCAGGTGGCGACCACGATCCAGCCCGGGCGGGACGCATGTGCCAGGCCCGTCGGGCTGGTGGCCGTGACCAGGCCGCCGGCGAGAGCGATGCCGAGGGCGGAGCCGAGTTGCCGTGCGGTGGAGGTGATCGCCCCGGCCACGCCAGCACGGGCGGATGGCAGTCCATTGACCGCGGTGTTGGTGATCGGGGCGTTGGCGAAGCCAAACCCGATGCCGATGAGCGAGTACGTGGCCAGAAGCAGGAGCACGCTCGTGTGCGGGGTGAGCCGGACCAGGCAGAGAGCGCCGACCGTGATGAAACCGCCGGCAAGGAGCAGCGGCAGTCGCGGTCCCGTGCGGCCGACCATGCGGCCGGACCAGGGGGCGCAGACGGTCGCTCCGACGGCCAGGGGCAAGGTCGCCATGCCGGCGGCCAGCGGCGTCCATTCCCGGGTGTGCTGCAGGTAGAGGGTGTTCAGCAGCAGCGTCATGTTCAGGGCGACGAAGACCGCCACCGCGCCCACGACGGCACCGCTGAAGGTCGGTCGCCCGAAGAGCCACAGATCCATGAGCGGCTCACGTCGGCGGGACTCGACCCACACGAATCCGGCTGTCGCCACGGCAGCCCATGCGTATCCCGCCAGCGCCGCAGGCGACGTCCAGCCGATGCGCGGCCCTTCGATCAGGACGCCGACCACGACGGCGAGGACCATGGTCAGCAGGACCTGGCCGGGCAGGTCGAGCCGCCGGGCCCGCGGTGCCCGGGACTCCGGCACGAACACCGCACTGAGCAGCAGAGCGGCCACGATGACGGGGGCGTTGATCCAGAACAGCGCCCGCCAGTCGAGCCCGGCGAGCAGCGCGCCGCCCGTGACGGGTCCGGCGGCCATGCTCAGTCCGAACACTGACGCCCAGATGCCGATCGCCTGCGCCCGTTCCTTCGGGTCGGGCATCGCGTTCACCACGATCGCGAGCGCCACGGGGCTGAGCATCGAGGCGCCGATGCCCTGCAGGGCGCGGGCCGCGATGAGTACGCCGGCCGACGGGGCGAGCGCGCAGATCAGTGAGGCCGCGCCGAACACGGCCAGCCCGCACTGGAATACCCGGCGGCGTCCGAAGCGATCCGCCAGTGCGCCGGAGGAGATCAGGAGACTGGCCAGGACGAGGGTGTAGGCATCCACGATCCATTCGAGACCGCGCGTGTCGACACCCAGGCCGCGCCCAATGGATGGCAGGCCCACATTGACGATGGTGGTGTCCAGGCCCACCAGGAACATGCTCAGGCAGCAGACGGCCAGTACCGTCCAGCGTCTGCGCGCACTCAGCATGGGTTGAACAGGGTGTGTCGTCGCGGTCACGGTCTACCTCTGATGTTCGGGAACAATGCCCGGCAAGGCTCGGCCCGCGCGACGGCCGTAGCCCATCAATTTTGCGAACACTGCAAAACTGGGTCCATGAACACAGAATCCGGGGACACGGAGCTGGAGCAGATCCTCGATGGCATCGGGCCCCGGCTGCGCAGGCTGCGCCGGGAACGGGGACTCACGCTCGAGGCACTCGCGGCCACGACGGGGATCTCGGTCAGCACACTGTCCCGGGTGGAATCGGGCAGGCGGCGCCCGACTCTGGACCTGCTCATCCCGCTGGCACGGGCGCACCACGTCGCACTCGACCAGCTGGTGGCGGCGCCGGCCAGCGGTGACCCTCGGGTGCACCTCCGGCCCTTGCGCAAGGGGCGCGGCAGCGTCCTCGTGCCCCTGACGCAGTACCCGGGCCGAGTGCAGGTCTTCAAGCAGGTACTGGCACCCCGCCAGCCGGAACTGGTCACCCACGCGGGCTACGAATGGCTCTACGTCCTCGCCGGTCGGCTGCGCCTCATCCTCGGGGCGCAGGACTTCACGCTGCGGCCCGGCGAAGTGGCCGAGTTCGACACCACCGAGCCCCACTGGTTCGGCCCCGCGGACACGAGCGCCGTGGAGATCCTGCACCTGTTCGGTCCACGGGGAGACCAAGCCATCGTCCGCGCCAGACCGTCCACAATCGATCCCGCCCCGCCCACCGCCCCAAACCCACCGTCAACAACGTCATGACCCGCAACACCTAGTCACGCCGGCGATCGCCCTGAGGGCGCTGGGTGGCTGCACTGACCGGGATGGATCTTGCGGGCCCGTACGTCGAGATGTCATACGTGGATGCTGAACGCGAGCGTCGGCGGCGCCCGCTGCTGAACTGCGTGACGACTCAGTTCGAGGACGCGGCTCCCATGCGTCCGTTTCGCTGGTCGAGGGGTGAGCGCCACTTCGCGGGCTGGTACTGGTCGGTGACGACCGGGCAGCATGTCGGCTTCGAGTCATGGCGCGGGGACTGGCAAGACCATCGCCATCACCCAGCTGGGGCCCTCCCACGAGCTCCTTGACCGGGCCCGGCACCCACACGTCGCGGACCGCATCCCGGTCGTCTACGTCACCGTCCCGCCTGCCGCAACTGCTCGCATGATCGCGACCGAGTTCGCCGCTTCCTGGGCCTGCCGGTGCGGGCCCGCTCGCACAGGACAGACATCATCGAGGCCGAGCTCACTGGCTCGCTCGCGCCGGGTGACAGTCTCTACTGAGCGCCGGAAAGGGGCCAGTACCGCCCCGTCAGGCCTGCAGGGGCGGCGGGTTGCTCGTGGATTGCGTGTCCTGCTCCTGTCCGGTCGTGGCGGACCAACTGGCGAGTAGCTTCAGGCCGTCCTCCGCGGCGGTTTTGGGGGGCGCGCTGTAGACGACAACGCTCAGGCCGCTTTCGTCCGGCAGGCTCATGGTCTCCTGATCGAGTTCCAGTTCGCCGACGAGCGGATGGTTGAGGCGTTTGGTGCTCTCGCGGAAGACATGCACGTCGTGCGAGCCCCACATCACACGGAAGGCATCGCTGCGGGTGGACAGTTCACCGATCAGGTTCGACAGCTCCCGGTCGTAGGGGTTTTTCCCCGCCTCGATGCGCAGCGCGCCCACGGCGAAGCGGGCCATGCGCTCCCAGTCGGTGTAGAACCGCCTGGCTGCGGAGTTGAAGAACGCGAACCGGGCGACGTTCGCCCCCCATGTCGGGTCGGCATACATCTCCGAGTACAGGGCCCGGCCCAACGGGTTGGCGGCCAGCGCATCGAGGCGGTTATTCATCACGTACGCCGGCAGCTCCGGCATGCCATCGACGATCCGCGCCACACTCGGCCGCACCGTCGGTCGGCTTTCCCGCCGCGGTGCCCGCGCCCCGGGCGCCGGTCCGGCAGCGCGGGCGAGGTCGTACAGGTACATGCGCTCGGTGTCGTCGAGCCGCAGGGCATGGGCGAGGGCGTCGAGCACACTGTCGGAGACCCCTTGGAGGTTGCCGCGCTCCAGGCGCGTGTAGTACTCGACGCTCACGCCAGCGAGTGTGGCGACCTCTCCCCTGCGCAGTCCGGGCACCCGGCGCTGACCGTACGTCGGCAGACCGGCCTGCTCTGGGGTGATCTTGTCGCGTCGGGAGCGGAGGAATGCGCTGACTGCGTCCCGGTTGTCCATGAGGCCAGGGTAGGCAGGCTGCGCGACAGGTGAGGGGCCCTGCCAGTACCCCTCACAGCAAGGACTCCCCCGTCACGGCCGTGTCGCGTTGCATGGTGCGTGCCCCGATCCCCCGGGGCCCGACCGGTGCGAGGACGCACGCGCCCCGGTCGGCAGCAACTGAACACTGACAGGACACAGCAGATGAGCAACCAGATCGAGACGGTGACGGAGAGCCCCGCGGATGTCGTGCGAGGGCTGTATGACGCGTTGAGCAAGGGCGACGTGCCAGGTGTCCTGGCAAAGCTCGCCCCCGAGGTGATCGTCGATGAGCCGAACCAGCTCCCCTACGGCGGCGTGCACCAGGGCCGCGAGGTGTTCGTGCAGTCGATCCTCGGCGCGATGATGGGCTACGCCAACGTCGCCATCACCGATGCCGAGGTATTCGAGGGCCCGGCCGGCGTCATCGGAACGCTCACAGCCCACACCACCGGTGAGAAGTTCCCGCTGACCATGGTTGAGATCCACCAGGTCGAAGACGGCATGGTCCGCAAAATCGACGTCTACACCAAGAACCCCCACGAGCTCGCCGCGTTCTACAGGCGCGCCGAGGCGGGCACCCGCTGACCACGACGCTCGTCGGGTCTTCCAGTGGTGCACGCGGAGACCCGCTTCGCTGAGGTCATCGGGTGGTCGGCAGCCATCCGCACCAGTCGTACGGTGCAGGCATGTGCAGGGACGGAGTGCCCCGGCTGCGGCCGGCGAGCCGCTGGTGGCACAGGCCGTGCGCCGGTGCTACGCCAAACAGGTCGACACCGTCCGGCAGTTGCTGGGCGACGACGACGCCGTGCGGCGCTGGTTCGGCGCCGGACTGCTCGACAACGTGGTCGCCGTGCTGGGTTTGGCCGACATCGATGAGCCGTGGGCGCGCGTCCTCGCCGCTCGATGACCCGCCACCGGGGGGACGCCTACGCCGATTGACCCGGCGGTTGCAGGAGTGGGGCGGCAGCGCGCCGACCGCGCCAGTGCCGTGCCTGGACCGCTCCTCGCTGCTGCCGGCGAGCGAACGCGCTGTTGACGGCGGCCTACGGGATCGGGCAGATCATCGGCCCCCTGATCTCCCAGCCTCTTTTGGGAACCGACTACTCGGCGGCCCTGCTGTTGGCAAGCGTCGTCCTGGCTGCCGCGACCGTGGCGGCCGCAGCGCCCAGGGTCCGTTACCCGCACCGGCTGGGCCACATGATCGAACCGTCCCGTCCGGCCGGGAAGCTGCCCACATGGCGTCCGTGACAGGCTCATGATCCCCAGCCTCCACACCGGATCAACTGAGGAGGAATCGCAACTCTGGCCGCATCCAGGAAGCCCCAATCAATGATGGGGCTCTTTGAATTTCCCCACCGGCGCTCGGTGGTGTCCCCAAACCTGCTCAGTGGATCTCCCCACCCAGCCGACATCCGACCGGACGGTCCCCGGAACGTTCGTCACGTGGCCGACGGCCGTGGCTGTTCGGGCGGGACCGAGGTCTCGGCCAACGCCATCCACTGGTCGAGGTCGGCTTGTGTGAACTCTGGCCAGGCCGGAATCTCAGGCAGCTGGCGGAGAAAATCGAATGCCTCCGCGATTCGTGGTCGGCGGAGCACCGGCGAGTGGCAGCCAGCGACGACCTCGGCGTCCAACCGCTGGAAGTCATCCACCACTGCCCGGAACTTCTGGCCGTCCAGCAACGCCACCCAGGGCGAAACCAGCCGCCCGCCGAAGAATTGTCCTTCACGAAATTCATCCGCAGACAGGCCGGCGACGTCGGGCAGAGGAGTTGGCACATTCGTCGCGAAGGTATCCACCGCCCACAAGACGTTGGTCTTCGTGTCGAAGAGGGCGCGGGTTGTCGGGTTGTCGTACAAAGGTGGCCGTTTGGCCACCAGAACGCGGTCACCGACATCCACCGTATCGCCGTCGATCATGAAACGGCACCGGTTGATCGGTGTCTCCCACTCCTCAGCCATGCGTCCGATCGAAAACCAGGTCGTCAGCAGTGTCGCGTTCGGGCATTCGGCGAGGGCAGCCAAAAGGTTGCCGGCGTGATCACGATCGTCGTGGGTGAGGAAGATCCATCGAACGTCCAACGGATCTACCACGGACCATGCAGCCTCCAGCCACTGAGATCGCACCGCCGGCGCCCCGGTGTCCACAAGCACCGGTTCGGCTCCCCGGATCACCATCGAATTCATCGGGAAGTGGCCGACCGGCGGAGCCTCCAAGGCCCACGGAATAACAAACGTCTCTTCGGCGATCCTGTACGGCTCCAGAAGATTGAAGGTTTCCGTAGTAGTCATCGCTGCTCTCCTTGGAATGGAGTTCGGCCGCAGCGCCCATTAATCCAGTCCAGCCCCATGCCACGCCTACGTCAAACGCAGGGGAGACACTCGGCGACGGATGCGTCTCCCTGACGGTCGCGATGGCCAGCACGTCCGGGGGCTGTACTGGACCCATGCCGGGTCAGGCGAGGAATCATGTAGGTGCCAGGGTGCGAGTCGACGTCCCGACCGAGGGCGCAGAGGTCTTCCCCGGCCAGCGTCTGCCCACCCCGGCATATCACCTCCGGCCGCATCACCGTTCCGCTGACCGGTCAGGACCATGGGCGACTGCATCCACCACCCGGTCCAGTGCGCCCGCCCTCCATCGGCTCCAGGGTCGACATCGGTCCCGAACAGTCCGAGGCAACGACTGATGCCGCGTCGGGTCTTCTGCCTTCCGGCGCGGCACCGCACGTGAAGGCTGAGGCCCCGCGGCCAGCAGCTTGTCAGCGAGGCGACGCCTCCGACATCCACCGAGAGCACGGAGTGCATCAGTGCCTTCCCCGGAACCGCGAGGTACTCCCCGGCCCCAGCGCCGACGCCAGGAGTCCAGCACATGGCCGAGCCTGCCCTGGCTGCCCGACAGAACAGCTGGGCATCAAGATCATCCTGTGGCCCCTCTTTTGGGCTTACCCCGACGCACAAGTGGGCGCGCCCGGTCTACCCCGCGGAGGGCGCTCGTTGAAACTCCCCACTCCGTTGAACAGCGGACCGAGTGGGGCGGCGAGTAGCTCTGGCCGTTTTCAAGGCTCTGTCCGCAGTTTCCGTGAATCCCCAGGTCAGCCGCTAGAACGCGGGATCGTTTCGGCAGCGACTTCCTGCCGTGGCGAGCAAGACGGTTGAGGATGTGCTGTTTCCCGGGATCGACGTGCGGGTGGAGGGGGTCAGCGACTCCTCGGACGCCTTGGTGGTGGAGGCCGTGTCGACGGCCTGCCCAGGCCGGTGCCCGAACTGCTGCAAGCAGGCCCGCCGCGTACACAGCACGTATCAACGCACCCTGGATGAGCGGCCGTTGGGCTCATGCCGGGTCGTCGTCCGGCTGCGGGTACGCCGGTACTTCTGCGATCGCGGGGGCTGTTCGCGCACGACATTCGTCGAGCAGGTGCCGGGGCTGTCCGCGCGGTACCGCCGTTCCAGCACCGGGCTGGTGGGCTGGCTGCGGTCGATCGCGATCGAGCTCGGCGGCCGTCCCGCCGGCCGGCTGTACCGCCGACTACGGCTGGCCGCGGGCCGGACGCGTCTGCTCAGGCTGCTGACGGCGCCAGCAGTGCCGGACCGTGCCCCGCGGGTGCTGGGGGTGGACGAGTTCGCCTTCCGCAAGGGCTGCACCTACGGCACCGTGCTGGTCGACGTCGAGGCCGGCCGGGTCGTGGACGTGCTGCCAGACCGCACCTCCGAGACGTTCGCAGCCTGGCTCACCGAGCATCCCGGTGCGGAGATCATCTGCCGAGACCGGGCCACCGCCTACACCAAGGCGGTCAGGAAAGCCGCCCCCGATGCCCTCGAAGTCGCTGATCGCTGGCACCTGCTGCAGAACCTGTCCGCCGCAGTCGAGAAGACCTGCCACCAACACCGCGACTGCCTGCGCAAACATGCAGAGGAAGAGACGGTGACCGAAGCGCCCGCGGTTCCCCCGATGCTGTTACCGCCCGCGGAACTGCCCCGCACCCAGATCATCGAGCGCACCCGCCACCGCTACGAGGACATCCACCGCCTGCTGGAGAAACACTGGACAATCAGCGCCATCGCCCGACGCCTGAACCTCGAACGCAAGGCCGTCCGCTGCTTCCGCGACACCAACCTCGACCAGCTGCTCGTCTCCGCCCACGAACGCCGACCCAACGGCGTCCTGGAGCCGTTCAGGGCGTACCTCAACGCCCGCTTCACCGAAGCCCAAGGCCAGGTCAGCGGCACACGCCTGTTCCTGGAAATCCAGGCTAGCGGCTACCGAGGCAGCCGCCAGGTGATCCGCAAACCCCTCGCCGCCCTCCGCGCGGGCACCGCCGAACCGGTCCGGGCCGACATTCCGAGCCCTCGCAAGATCACCTCGTGGATCATGCGGCCCCGGGAGACGCTCACCGAAAGCCAGGACGAGCGACTCCTTCAAGTCCGGCTCGCCTGCCCGGACATCACCCGGGCATGCGATCTCGCTCGGACGTTCGCTGACCTGGTCCGTCACCAGCGCGGATACCTGCTGCTGGAGTGGGTCCGGCAGGCCGAGCAGGACGCGCCGAAGCCGATGAAGGGCGTCGCCGGTTTCCTCCGCCAGGACCTCGACGCGGTCACCGCCGGCCTCACTCTCCCCCTGGAGTTCCGGCGTCGTCGAAGGCCACGTGAACCGGGTGAAAACGCTCAAGCGAGCCATGTACGGCCGGGCCTCGTTCGGACTCCTCCGCACTCGCATCCTCACTCAGCCGGCGATGCCCCTTCAGCGGGCCTCTGATGGTGAGGAAGGTTGAGCTGTTCATGCAGGAGAGCCGCGGCCTGGAGGTCATTGGTGACCATCACCTGAGCCAACCTGCCCGCGACTGCGATCACGGTGCCCCAAGCTGGAGCGTCTAGATAGACCTCGTCCGGGGCACCGCGACCTACTTCTTCCTGCACCGTCGAGTAGACCTTGCCCAGCTCCTTCATGAGCGCGACTTCCTCCTCCGTCCGCAGGCTCTTGCCCAGCCACGGCGCGGGATCGTCTGCGTTGCAGAAGTCGTCGAACAGAACAGTGACCACGTAGTCCAGGTCCTCGAACTCCTCCGGCCGCAGCCAGACATCGCGCTGCCATGAGGGACTCGCAAGGGCGAGAACCGCTGGCACAACATGAAGTCGAAAGGCCGGGAACTCAATGCCGTGATCCGTCACGTCGCGAGCCTACTGACACGGTGGGGGACACCACCCACTGGCCACTGCGCCTGTTCACGAAACTGCGGACAGAGCCCTGAAATCGACCAGTGCCGCTCATCACCCCCACTCACTCCGGCGTTCAACCGAGTGGGGATATACAACGAGCGAACTGGAGTTCGGATGGTGCGGTACCCGGCGCCGCGTCCCTATCGTTGCGCCATGACGGACGAACAACTCCCTGCGAGGGTCTTCCCCAACCGCTTTCCCGAAGCGATGGACTCCCGGCCTGGGGTGCCGCAGGACCGCTGCCACTGCTTCAACCAGGTCCGCGTGAGTGCCCCCGGCGCGGCCACGTCCTTCCACCCCGAGATCCAGGACACTCATGCTCCAGGCTGGCTCCGGTTGCTGGAACTGATCGAAGAGGCGGCGACCGACGGGCGGGAGGAATTCCGCCCGCTGCCGGAGCTGAGCCCGGAGCAGCGGCGGCAGATCGTGACCCTGCCGGCGTCGATCGGACGGCTGACGGCGGTGCGCACCCTCGTGCTGTACGGGAGCAACCTGGTGCGAATACCCCCGGAGATCGGCGATATGACGAACCTGGAGGGGTTCAGCCCGTACACGTCGGGACGGCTGCACTGGTTCCCGTACGAAATCACACGGTGCGCTCGGCTGGTGAACAGCACAGTGAGCACACGCTCGATATACGGCAACTACAAGTACCGGCCACCGTTACCACGGCTCCAGCTGCCCGGCGATACGGTCCTGGATCTTGACGGCCTGGATCCCTCCCGCTGGGGCACCACCGCGGCCCGCACCTGCAGTGTGTGCACCGGGCCGATCTCGGCAACTGGCCCGCACCAGGCTTGGCTCTCCAAGGTGGTGGCGACCGACGTCCTGCCGCTACTGGTCAACGCCTGCTCCCAGGCGTGCCTCGACGCTCTGCCACCTGGGGCGAAGGGCTACATCCCTACACCTCATCGGGGCGGCGCGATCGAACAGCCTGCGCCGCGTTGAGCGTCGTGCTCTGGAGCACGGGGCGGTCCGCTTGCCACCGAGCGGGGTGGGTGAGGAGATTCACTGAGCAGGTCTGAGTTACTGCCGAGCAAGGGGTGGCCGTTTTCAACGAGCCCTATCACCCCGACTGACCGGCCCGGTACAGCCTGCAATACGGACGTCGATTGCTGACCCGTAGGAACCAACGGGCTTTGCAGGTCGTCGCCGGGTCTACCGGCCGCGGCGGTATGGCACGCACCAGCAGTCGGATCAACTCGTCTGCGGTGACGTACGGTTTGGAGAACAGCACCCGCACGCCGCGTGGTTGGACTGAGCAGCAGGGGAGCCGCCCGTTCGGCCCCGCCGAAGGCGGCCTGGGGCGTCCGGCGCCCGGCGGCGGGAGTCGAACTAATATCCCGTCGTGACGTACGACTTTCCGAACGAGCTCCTCAGCCCGCAGCGGGACCTCAACCAGGTACGGGCCGACCTCACCGCCTTGTACAAGCAGCTGCCCTACTCCGTCGAACCACTGGAGGGCGGACAGCGCCCCGAGGGATATCCGGACTCGCCGGGCTGGTCGGAGCAGGAGCAGACTGAGGTCGCCGCGCTGCGCCGGCGGGAACGTGAGCTGTCCGCGGTGATCGACGCACGCCTTCTGGGATGAGGTGGCAGGGCCGGAGCGTCCAGACGCCCGCAGCCAGCTCAAGCACGCCTTCACGCTCACGGCCGCTTCGCGGGGCGAAGGGCAGGAGGAGTAGCCGAGCCGCCCATCAGCCCGCACGCCTCGCCCTGCTCGCCACCACGATCAACTGCGCCATCGCCGCCCTCATCCGCGACGCCGGCACCCCCACCGTCGAGGACCGCGTCCGCGCCCTGCGCAGCGAGCTCGACGTCGCCGGGCTCACCTCCATGACGCCCACCCTCGAACTCGCCCATGCCTTCCACCAGGCCGTCCTCGACGACCGCGAGGCGCTGACGGACACCATCGCCCGGCTACGCGCACAGACCCGAGACGGCACGTACGCCTACTACACCGACATCGTCCACTTCATGGCCGGCCTCCCGCTCCCCGCCGACCACCCCGCTCCGCACTGGCTCGATGGCGAAGTAGCCACGCGTGCACGGTGGCACGACCTCGTCACGACCCGGCGTGACCTTCTGCACGTAAGACGGTGACCCATCGATGCGGGACTGGCGGGCCTTCTCGGCGGTGTCATCGGGGCAGCAGTGGGAGCGATCGGTGCAACGGCGTCGGCGTACATCACGGGACGCAAGGCGGAACAGCAGACAGGGATCCAGACCCAGGCCCAACTGACTAACTGCCACCAACGCTGGCGTTGCACTCCATGGAGGAGCCCATACGCGTGCCCTGCGCGCCCGCAAAACCTTCGCCGTGGAGCAGTTCGGCTGCCAGGCCTTTCCCGATCTCGGCCTCGCCGAGGATGTCGACGGGTGTGTCGCTCGTTCGGCACGAGAAGCCTTGGCGGATGGGGTCGTCGGCACTGGCGGGTGTGGCGAGGACGCCGAGGAACACGGCGGCTCCAAGGGCGGTGGCAGCGATGCGGCGCATGAAGTTCCGTTCAGACAGGGTTCAGCATGGTCTTACGGCCTCTCCCCATGCGCCTGCACCCCCATGCGCTGTGTCACCCGAACGACTGGGAAACCGAGGCCACCGAGCATCTGGCAGACGCAGTCCCTGTTCCGACGATGCCCAGCAGAAGCCACGGAGACTGCCAAAGGACAAAGAGGGCGACCGTCACCCCGGCCGCCACTATGCCTGCCCGCTGACGTAATTCTCGCTTCCGCTGCGTCTTGGTGCGGCGTCCCTTCCGCTTCGGCATCGGATCGGTCCCCCCTATGGCGAATCTGGTGGGCAGTGTGAAGGCGCGTGGCAGCAGTGCCAAGTACGCGTTTTCCGGCCAACGACAAGTGGCATGAGGGCTGGGCCTCACATCCTGATGGGGATGCTCGGCCTCGATTCGATCCGTGAGGCCACGTTCCTGTTCCACGGCCCGAACCGGCTCACTCCGTAGGCGTGGGAGAGGGCAGCCAAATGACGGTCCCTGGGAATGAAGCAGTGTTGGGCGGCATCCAGGAGGGGCGAAGCGTCGTCCGCCGGGTGAGTGCATCTAGACAGCCCGGCGGGCGGGATGCCTGCCTGGTTCAACGCACCTGTGCGCCCCTGCGGTTCAAGGGGCTCGCTTCGGTTGGGGCGGATGCAGGATGCACCGCCCCAACCGAAGGCGTGCGGTGGTGATCAGGAGTAGTCGCCGCGTTCGGCCCGGTGCAGGATGTCGCGTTCCCGGCCGGTCTGGGTGTTGAGCGAGTCCTCGTGGTCGATGACGATGGTGTCGTCAGCCGACTGGGCACGTACCTGGGCTCCGTAAGCGTCGGTCGCCTTCACCAGGACAGCGTCCTGCTGTGCGGCGGGCCAGCTTTGGATCAGGTAGGACTCCACGACCTCGTCCACGGGTGTCTGGTCGACGGCCCGGTCCCTGCCGCGCGCATGGACGCGCAGCCGGTACGGGCCTGGCCCTTGGGACGCCAGAGAGGGCAGGTCCGCAGGGTCGTCCATGAAATGAGTCACCAGCACTTCCCCGGAACGGGAGTGGCACGAGATCTCAGCGATCTCTTCCCAGTCCGCGGCCACGTCGGGGGGCTGCGTGTGCACCTCGACAGTGACCTGGACGTCGCCTGTGTGAATCCCGGTGGTCACCTCGATGGCTCCGCCCGAGGCGGATACCAGCCCGTTGTAGGTGCTGTCGAGGTCGTCGGCCAGAGCCCCCTGCGGGTCCACGATCTGGAAGTGGTGGTACTGGGCGAATACCAGGCCTGTCCCGGTACGGGCTGACTCATTCACGACTGTTGTCTTCCCGATCTTGTCGCGGGCCTACCGGATCCATACTAGGAAGCGGTCCCCTTCGAGGACACGAGCGTAGGTGTAAAAGCCCCTCAGCGCGTCTCCCGCATTCTTGTTCTGCTGCGCGTTGACCATGCGCCGGCTGAACGGTCCACCGCTGTACTTGGCGCCCTGCCATGTACTGGCGAAGGGGTACTCGTCGCAGGACTTGCCCGGCGGACGCTCCAGGCTCGACGGACAGGCCTTTTCGCGGTTCTGCTTGATCTTGGAGCGGTCGGTGAGCCGCGTCAGGTAGTTGGTCGTGCCGTGCTTGCCGGCAAGTCCGGTGGCCTGGGCGTCCTTGATGTGCTTGGCGATCTCCGGCCACGGGCCCGTCAGGCTGTAGCTGATCTCCGGCACGGCGCGAAGGTTCACGCAGCCGACCTGGCGGGGAGCGCCGGGCAGGGCGTTGTCACAGCGGACCTCTACGGTGGACAGCTTCGTGGCATCCGACGGTGCGACCCACTGGGAGTTGCTGAACCGCCAGGACGCGATGCTCCGGCCCGTTCCCCGCTGCTTGGAGGCGGCCGTGTTGATCGTGGTGTTCATGAAGAACTGCCCGTAGGGCTCAGCACTCGCGGAGATCCCCTGTGCCGGGAAGCTCTTTTCCACGACCTTGCACTTGCCGGTGCAGGAGGCAGTCCCGGAAGCCTTGGTGCCGTTCACCGCCGCCCCCACCGGGACACCTCCATCAGCCTCGTCTGGTAGGCCCACGTCTTGGAGTCCCGGGCTGAGAAGGAGTAGCCGACGACGAGGTACTTGATACCGCCGACCTTGCGGCCCGTTCGCACATCGATGGCGTTGACCTCACCGCGCCAGATGCCGCAGCCGCGCATGCGCTCGATGTACCACGTCGAGTCCACGCCTGCGTCGGTGCACCACTTCGGTTCCTTCCACGCCGAGCGCCTGGCTGCCGCTGCCGCGGCGTCCGGCTCGTCGGCTGGTTCAGTCGCCGGGGCTGCGTCTTCTGCGGCATCCTGCGGGGTGGCTTCCATCTCGGCCAGGGCGGCCTTCTCAGCGGCAGACGTGTTGGCGGGAGCCTCGCGTCGCGACAGGGCAGCGTGTTCCTCGGAGTTGAGCTCGTCAACCGGTTCCAAGGACGACGCACACGCCGTGAACTCTCCACCGGGAGTTTCAGCGGCAGCCTTCACTTGGTCATCGCAGGTGGTCTCCTGCCCAGCCGCCAGCCCGACCCGCTGTCCGTCTTCGGCGGTTGGCGGGGCGGCCGTCGGCTCCTCCGCGGTAGCGTCGGCGCCTAGCGCCAAGTCTTCTGCAGTGGGGGCCGTCTCAGGGTCATCGACGGTGGTGTCTTCCCCCGATGAGGATTCCTCAGCAGATGGGCCAGTGGCGGACATCCCCGTGGTCAGCGAGGTGCCCGCACCCGTTCTCGGCTCGTCGGCCCCCTGGGCAATGCCTATCTGACTGCCCAGAAGCGCCACAGTCGCAGCGCCCACGGACAGCAGTATTCGCGGTCTCAAGTTGTACCCCCTGTTTGGTCAGAACAGCGCAGGCACGCCCCATCGTGTGGCGTGTCCACGCCGGGTCGACCTGGTCAAAGCACAGCGCACTGACAATCGGTCCCTGGGGTGTGCCTTACGTAAGCAAGCTGCAGATCAGTAGACCTACGCCACAACTCTGAGCACCGAGCCCAGATCTCGCTGTCGTCTCCGGTACGCCTCGCTATCCCCTGTAACAACGCGTCGACGGAGACGAGTAGCCGCAGAATCACGCGAGCCGAGAGAGCTGCCGGTAGCTGGGAAGGCAGCCTTGCGCCCCCGCGGTGAAGACCCTCCTGAGTGCGGAGAGGAACGGCACGCTGCCCAATGCCCCGCCGGCTGGCCCCCGTTACCGGGCACGAATGAGGCTGCCACAATCACGTGGCGGTGAAGGCGCGGTGGCACCGCGAGTCCGCTTCTCGTCCGCGCCCCCCAGGGGACCCCCGGCTCCATGAGGTCCTGCTCGCCGAACTGAACGCGGCTCGGGCCTGGACTGGTCCCGCTGCGTGGTCGACTCCTCCAACCACGACTCGATATGCCCCTAGGTGACGCGCTGAGGTGCCGGACGCCAAGGGCGGGCAGCAGTTGAGTCAAGGGCCAACCAGCCGTGGAAGCGGGGCCTCACCCGTCGATTCCGCGTCGGTGTCGTCGGTACCGACCGGGCCGCGGGGAAGCGTCCGGTCCAGCCACTTCGGCAGCCACCAGTTGGTCCGGCCGAGGAGTGTCATGGTCGCCGGTACCAGCACCATGCGTACGACCGTGGCGTCGATGAAGATCGCGGTGGCCAGGCCGAGCCCGAACATTTTGGTGGAGGGGTCCTCGGCGACGGCGAAGGACAGGAAGACCGCCACCATGATGAGGGCGGCCGAGGTGATGATCCGGGCGGTGCGCGAGACGCCCTCAACGATCGCCGTGCCGTTGTCGCCGGTGCGCAGGTACTCCTCGCGTACGCGGGAGAGGAGGAACACCTCGTAGTCCATCGACAGGCCGAACAGGATGGCGAAGAGGAACATCGGGATGAACGACACGATCGGAACCGTCGCTTCCAGCCCGATGAGTGCGCCTCCCCAGCCCCACTGGAAGACCGCGACCATGATGCCGTAGGCCGCGCCGATGCTCAGCAGATTCAGCAGTACCGCCTTGAGCGGTACGAGTATCGAGCGGAAGACCAGCATCAGCAGCAGGAACGACATCACCAGCACGGCGGCGACGAACACCGGCAGGCGCTGGCTGGTGCGTCGGCCCACATCGGACAGGCTCGCGGCGGTCCCGCCGACGTGCGCCCTGGCCGGGCCGTGCCCGATCGCCGTGGGCAGCACCTCGGCGCGCAGCCGGGCGATGGTGTCGGCCGTGGCCTCGTCCTGAGGGCTGGTGGTCGGGAACACCACGAGGGTCGCGACGCCGGTGGCCCGATCGATGTGCGTCGGCGCGACGGATGCGATGCCCGGATCCGCCGCGACCGTTGCGACGAGACGATCCACCACTCCCCGATCGCCGGAGGGGTCCGCGGCGATGACGAGGGGACCGTTGGTGCCCGGGCCGAACCCCTCGGCGACGAGGTCGTAGGCCCGGCGTTCAGTACGGCTCTGCGGCAGTGAGCCGTCGTCGGGCAAGCCGACGCGCAGGCCGAGCACGGGCAGCGTCGCGATCAGCAGCAGCCCCGCCGCGCCGACCGCGTACGGCACCGGGTGCCGGCAGACGTGCCCGATCCAGCGACGCCACCCGACGGCGGGGGCGGCGCCCGCCGCCGGGTCCCGCCGTCGGCCGAGGCGGCCCGACCGCCCGGCCCGAAGTGCCCGGCCGACCCGGCCGGTCCGGCCCAGCCGCGGGCCCGCCGCGCCGAGGAAGGCCGGCAGCAGCGTCACCGACGCGAGCACCATCGTCAGGACGACGATCGAGACGGCAACCCCGCCCACCGTCATGAACGGCACGTTCGCGACCGCCAGGCCGAGGATCGACACGACGACGGTGCCGCCGGCGAAGACCACGGGCCTCCCCGCCGTTGCCACCGCTCGCCCCGCCGCCTCGCGGGGATCGAGCCCGCGCGCGAGGTACTCTCGGTGCCTGGCGAGCACGAACAGCGCGTAGTCGATGCCCACCCCGAGCCCGACCATGCTGCCCAGGACCGGTGCGAAGGTGGGGACCTCTGTCACCCCCGCCAGTGCCGTCATCGTGGCGACCCCGACGGTCAGCCCGAAGACCGCCATGCCGATCGGCAGCGCGGCGGCGACGAGCGAACCGAACGCCAGGAACAGGATCGCGGCCGCGGCGAGGAGGCCGATCAGCTCGCTCACGCCGCCGTCGGGGTCGGAGAAGGCGTAGAAGAGGTTCCCGCCCATCTCGATGCGCAGCGGCAGCTCGGCGCGCAGCCGGTCGCCGAGCTCGACGAGGGCGTCCAGGTCTTCGGACGACAGTCGGCTCTGGTCGGGGTACTGCACCCGGACGACCGCGATCCGTCCGTCGGCCGAAACGAGGCCGCCGCGCACGGCGGTGTCCCCGCCCGTGTCGAGCGCCCCCGCCGGGTCGCTCGTGCCGAGCACGTGCGGCAGCCGCTGCACCTCGGCCCGCAGCCGCGTGAGAGCGGTGCGCGCGCCGTCGTCGTCGAAGAACGTCGCACCGTCGTCGAGGGGGGTGACGACCACTTGGGCGGTCATCCCCTCCTGGCCGGTGCCGGCCCGCTCCATCAGTTCCGCGGCGCGTTGGGAGTCCAGTCCCGGAGCGGTCATCGAGTCCGCGGTACGCCCGCCGAAGGCGATCGCGGCGAGGACGGCGAGCGTGGCGGCGATCAGCCATGCCGCGATCACCCGCCAGGGATGGCGCGCGGCGCTTGCGCCCAGGCGCAACAGGGCTTTCGAGAGCATCGGGTCCTCCAACCACCTCGTCGGCCGTCCTTGTACGGCCGCCGATGCCGAGGCTCGTCGCCACGGCGCTCCGCGGCATCGGCCCGCGGGCCACGGATCCGTCGGCCCCAAGTCGGAGTGACGCCCCATCCTTTCGGCCGATGCGCAGCACGCCGCGGTCCCTACGCTGAGAACCGTGCTGCGAGACGACCTGCGAGCCCTGTGGACCGAACCCCGGCCGCCCGACGCGCCCGCCCGGGTGCGGCGGGACTGGGCGCTGCTCGTCGCGGGCCTTGCCCTTGTGGTGCTGGAGGCCACCCTGCGCGAGAACGTCGTGTGGCGGCCGGTGGCGGTGGTGTTCGCCGTATGGCTGTGCCTGCTGTCCCTGTGGCGCCGGACCCGCCCGCTGGCGATGGTGACGCTGGCGTTCGGCTCGGTGGCCCTGCTTCCGGTGGCCTCGCTGGTCGCCGCACCGCGCGAGCCCGTCGGCCTGTACACCGGCGCGGTCGTGCTCGTGCTGGTGTACGCGCTGCCCCGGTGGGGATCGGGACGCGAGATCATGCTGGGCGGCGCGGTGATCCTCGTGGTCGGCACGCTGTGTGTCGTCACGGACGAGACCCCGGTCGTCGAAAAGGTCGTGGGCTTGGTCTTCCTGCTGCTGCCCGGCGTGGTCGGGGCTGCCGTGCGGTTCTGGGTGACCGCTCGCGAGCGGCAGTTGGAGCAGGTGCGCTCCCGCGAGCGCGAGCAGCTCGCTCGGGAACTGCACGACACGGTGGCCCACCACGTGTCGGCCATGGTGATCATCGCCCAGGCGGGCCGGGTGCTCGCGGGCAACGACCCGTCCGCCGCCGTCGAGGCGCTGGACGGGGTCGAGGAGGAAGGGGCGCGCACGCTGGAGGAAATGCGCGCCATGGTCGCCGCGCTGCGCGACCGCGGGGTCGGCGCCGAGCTGGCGCCCCCTGCCGGAGTCGCGGATCTGGAGCGCCTGGTGCGCACCCCGAGTGGTCGCCTCAGGGTCGACCTGGGGCTCGACGGCGAACTGGACGCGCTGCCCCCGGCCGTGGACGCGGCCGTCTACCGGATCGTGCAGGAGTCGGTGACCAACGCGCTGCGCCATGCGGCCGACGCGACCGAGCTCGTCGTCCGGGTCGCCGCGGAACGGCACACGGTACGGGTGAGCGTGCGCGACAACGGCCGGCGCACCGGCCGGGGTCGCGACGGATACGGACTTACCGGACTGCGCGAGCGCGCGACCCTGCTCGGCGGCACACTACGAGCCGGCCCGGGTACCGACCGGGGCTGGCATGTGGAAGCCGAACTGCCGAGAGCGAGGAGCGAGAGCGGTGTCCATTCGCGTCCTCGTCGCTGACGACCAGACGATCATCCGCACCGGGTTGCGGATCATGCTGAACGCCCAGCCCGGCATCGAGGTGGTCGGCGAGGCCGCCGACGGACACGAAGCGGTACGTCTGGCCCGCGAACTACGCCCCGACGTCTGCCTGTTCGACATTCGCATGCCCGTACTCGACGGGCTCGAGGCCACCCGGCTGGTCGCCGGCCCGGGCGTCGCCGACCCGCTGGCCGTGGTCGTCATCACCACGTTCGACCTCGACGAGTACGTCTACGGCTCACTGCGTGCCGGCGCCCGCGGATTCCTCCTCAAGGACACGGGACCGGACCTTCTCGCGCAGGCCGTACGGTCGGCGTCCGACGGTGAGGCGCTCATCGCGCCCAGCATCACCGTCCGTCTGCTCCAGGCATTCGCGGACCTGCCCGCCGGCCGGCCCGTGACCCAGCCGGTCTCCCCCGTCACCGCCCGCGAGGAGCAGGTGCTCCTCGCCGTCGCTCGCGGGCTGACCAACACCGAGATCGCCGATGCACTGCACATCAGCCTCAGCACAGTGAAGACGCATCTGGCCAGCCTGATGGCCAAACTCGGTGCCCGCAACCGGGTCGAGATCGCGATGTGGGCCTACGAAACGCGCCGTATCCTCCCCGGAACCTGAGCCGGGTGCCGGGCCATGTCCCATGACTCCCCGCCCGGACATCAGTGCACCGGTCGGCTCACGTCGGCTCCACGTGCCGCACCCGCCCCAGAGCGTGACGTACCAGGAGGCCGGAACTGGGACGGTGAGACACCCGATACGAACAAGACTTCCGACAGCTACCTCGCCAGTCTCCACCTGCACGCCTCGATGATCTGGATCAAAGACCTCACCAGGACCACCCGATGATCACGACTCGATACGCGCCCTAGATGTGCAACTGACGGAGGCCTATGACAGTGGGTTCTGGGCTTTCTGCCGGAGTCGTTCGTAG
>NZ_BNBM01000024.1 GCF_014655715.1 Streptomyces lanatus
TGGAGGTCTCCTAGATACGAGAGACCCACCTGTCAATAACGTCCGTCAGTTTTAGACCTAGGGCGTGCCCGGCGGATCATGCCGGCGTCGCGGGGCCTGGCACGCACTCCCCCACTGCCTGAAGGGCGTGGGGGGACCCCCAGCCGCGTTGTCGTCACTCGCCGCCTCCCCCACGCTCGAACAACCTCGCGCGGGGGGACCCCCATCGCGTCGGCTCCCTCCTCCGCCTTGCAGCTGCACGCACCAGACCCCGCTCACCAGCGTTGATGAGGCTCCGTTCCTTGCAGCCGCCCTGATCCGCCGGACAGGCCCTAGGCGTGCCCGAGCCGGAAGCCGACTCCCCGTACCGTCACCACCCAGCGGCTGGAGCCGAGCTTGTTGCGCAGACTGCTCACATGGGTGTCGAGCGTGCGGCCGGGCCGTGACCAGGGGTCGTCCCAGACCTGCATCATCAGCTGGCGGCGGGAGATGACCTTGTCCGGCTGGGAGGCCAGCAGGTGCAGCAGGTCGAACTCCTTACGGGTCACATCGATGTGCCGCCCGCCGAGACTGACCTCGCGCGTGCCCGCGTCGATCCGCAGCAGGCCGCGGACGATGACCTGCGGGCGGGGCTGCTGCGGACGGGCCCGGCGCATGACGGCCTCGATACGGGCCATCAGCTCCAGAAAGCTGTACGGCTTCGCCAGGTAGTCGTCCGATCCGGCCTGCAGACCCAGCACTCGTTCGAGTTCGGAGTCCCGGGCCGTGACGATGATGATCGGGGTGTCGCAGACGGCGCGGATGCTCCGGCAGATCTCCAGGCCGTCCAGGTCGGGCAGTTCGAGGTCGAGGAGGATCAGGTCGCAATTGTGGTGCGCCTGCAGTGCCTTGGCGCCGGTGGCCACGCTCTCGGCCTGGCAGCCGTGCCGCCGCAGCCGCTGCACCAGGCTCATGGCGGTCTTCGGGTCGCTCTCGACCACGAGAACCCGGACAGCGGCCCGCCGTGGACGGGCCGCGCCGGCGCCCGCCGGCTCCCGCGCCTCGGCGGACAGCGATGTCAACTGGTCCTGATAGGCGGTCAGCTCGGTTATGTGTGGGTTGAGTAAGGCGATGGGCTGCTGCGTCATCTGCTGCTCCTGCACATCCGCGATACGGACAGTCATCCCCGGTAGAGCTTTTGGCCCGATCACGATAAAAACCAGCTCGCCGGTTTGTCAACGACTCCCAAAATGTGCAAAGTTCGGCCAGGAAACGCGGTGTTTACGCCATATTCTCGATCCAGTGCGCTACCCAGCCCCACCTGGGCACCTCCGTATACAAACCAGTGCGCTGGTTTAATTGGGCCATCTCGCAGACATACAACGTCTGCTTCGTCTTCCCCTGCCGGCCTCGGCGCCGCAGGAGCAGTTCCCCGACTGGAGCCACCGGTGACCAAACAGGAACGGGGCACCCGCACCCGCCACATGCTGATCCGTTCGGCGGCCGAGGTGTTCGAACAGCACGGGTACGAGCGGACCCGCCTGGCCGACGTCAGTGCGCACGCCGGTGTCAGCACCGGCGCCCTGCACTTCCACTTCAAGAGCAAGGCGGCCCTGGCCGACGCCGTGGAGTCGGCGGCCTCCCGTTCCCTGCATCACGCGGCGAGCAGCGTCGGCCGCCATCCGGTGAGCGCACTGCAGACGCTCACCGACATCTCACACATCTTCGCCCTCCTCCTCGACCGTGACGTGGTGGTGCGCGCCGGGGTCCAACTGGGCTGCGACACCGTCCGGGACCCCACCCTGAACTTCCATCGGGAGTGGCAGGACTGTGTACGACGCCTGCTGGACCGTGCCGCGGCCGAGGGCAGCCTCGCCGACGACGTGTCCCAGCAGGATGTGACGACGACCGTGGTCGGGGCGACCATGGGCTTTCTGTCCATGCGCCGGGAGGGCGGCGAGTGGCTGACACACCGTTCGCTCACCGGGTTCTGGCGGCTGCTCCTGCCCCGTGTGGCCACTCCCCCGCTCCTCGGCTCGCTGGCCCCGGAGGGCACGCGCTCCGTGGCGGGCGCCTTTCCGTCCACGGCCCGGACCGTGCCGGAGCGTCAGCCGCAGTAGCCCCGGGGCGGACCGCCTCGCCGGGCTCACGGCCGCAGGATCACCTTGCCCATGGTGCGCCGGGCCAGCAGGTCCGCATGGGCCCGCCCCGCCTCGGCCAGCGGATACTCGGCGCCGGCGACCGGCCGCAGCCGCCCCTGCCCGGTCAGCGAGAACAGCTCCTGGAGCGGCTCGGTGAAGCCGCCGGGCCGGGCCAGCACAGGGCGCAGCCAGAAGCCGACGACCGAGGCGCCGAGCCGGCTGAGCCGCGCGGGGTCCAGCGGAGTGAACCCGGCGCGGGAGGCGTTGCCGTAGGTCACCAGGCGGCCCGACACCGCGAGGGAGCCGAGGCCCTCGTCGAAGAGCCGGCCGCCGACCGCGTCGAGGACGACGTCGACCGGCTTGTCCAGCGGATACTCGACCACCGCGTCGGCTCCGAGGCCCAGGGCGAGTTCCCGCTTGGCGGAGGTGGAGACCTCGGCCCCGACCCACGACGCCCCGAACTCCCGGGCCAGCTGCACCGCGAGGCTGCCGACGCCGCCCGCCGCGGAGTGGACGACGACGCTCTCGCCGGGCTGCAGCCGGGCCGCGGTGCGCAGCAGATGCCAGGCGGTCAGCCCCTGCATGAGCAGGGCCAGCACCTGGCCCGCGGGCAGCTCCTCGGGTACGTCGATCGTCTTCGTGTCGTCGGCCAGGGCGAGTTCGGCGTAACCGCCCCGGGTCAGGGCCGCCACCCTGCGGCCGTCGGCGGTCCGGCCGACCACCTCTCGGCCCGGCACATACGGCAGCTGGTCCGCGCCCTCGTAGGAGCCTTCGGCCTGGAGGGCGTCGGCGAAGTTGACGCCCGCGGCCTCGACGGTGATCAGCGACTGGCCGGGGCCGGGGACCGGCTCGGGCACCTGTCGCGGTGTCAGCACCTCGGGACCGCCGAAGCGGTCGACCTGAATGGCACGCATGGTCAGTGAACTCCGTTCGTTCGGCAAAGGCCCGGTAACCCGCGTGTCATGAACTCTTCCAGGACGACCTGCAAGACTGCGAGGCATGATCACATCGGGTGGACTGTTACTTGGGAAAGTGGTTCTGATCACAGGGGCGAGCAGCGGCATAGGTGCCGCGGCCGCTGCCGTCTTCGCCCGTGAGGGCGCCTCGGTCGTGCTCGCCGCACGCCGGGAGGACAGACTCGCGGCCCTCACCGCCGAGTTGACCGGCAAGGGCTTCGACGCGGCATACGTCGTAGCCGATGTCACACGCGCCGACGACATGCGCGAAGCGGTCGCCTTCACCGTGGACCGGCACGGCCGGCTCGACGGGGCGTTCAACAACGCCGGCATAGGCGGCGACCAGACCCCCTTGCACGAGATGCAGGACGACATCTACGACTCCGTCATCGACACCAACGTCCGCGGACTGTGGAACTGCATGCGGGCCGAGATCGCGGCCATGCTGGCGAGCGGCGGCGGCGCCGTAGTGAACAACAGCAGCGTCGGCGGCCTGGTGGCCATACCGACCGCCGCGCCCTATGTCGCCGCCAAGCACGCGGTGGTCGGTTTCACCCGGGCCGCCGCCGACGAGTACGCGCGTCAGGGCATCCGGGTGAACTGCGTGGCCCCGGGCTCGACCCGCAGCGAGATCACCGCCGACTGGTACGGCCGCAACCCCGGCCTGGAGGAGGCGATCCACGCGATCACCCCCCAGGGCCGTACGGCGGCCCCCGAGGAGATCGCCGAGGCCGCGACCTGGCTGCTCAGCGACCGCGCGTCGTATGTCACCGGCGTGGTGATGCCGGTGGACGGCGGTTTCGTCAACCGTTGATGCGAGAGGGGAAGCCGCCCGGTTCACGGACGGCTTCCCTGCCGCGCCCCCGAGGGGCTACTCACCGACCAGACCGACCCTGAACGCCGTGGCCCCCCGCTGCACACCCGTGACCTCGACCCGCGTACGACCGTCGTCGGCCGACGAGTCGACCACCGCCTCGATCCAGCAGGGCGCGTCGAACTCTATGTACCGGTCGTACCAACTGGTCACCTCGACCGGCGTGAACACCGCGGGCCGCATGAGCCCCTGTGCCGCCTGGCATGCCCCCTCGATCAACGCCAGCGCGGGCACATGGTCGACGGGATGGTCGTAGAGGACCTTGTTGTCGACGTCGGTGCGCAGCTGCCACCGGCCCGGCAGGTCGGTGGCGGCGAGCACCACGCATGAGGTGTCCGCACGTCCCACGGTGTGCGCCTCGACGGGCGCGGGGAGGGGGACGGGGAACCGGCCCCAGGGAACGTCCAGATACTCCCCCCGCAGCCGGCGGTACACCGCGGGAGCTATCCAGCTGAAGGAGACCACGGACGTGGCGACGGTCTGCTTCTCGTGCAGCAGGGTGAGTTCCATCCGCATCGAGCGGCGGCCCGTACTTCGACACGAGACCTTGACAAGAAGGTCAACCGGTCGGTTTTTGAGAGCACGAAAACCGGGAGCGAGGGAGAAATCCATTCGCTCCATCAATGTCTGATGCGACAACGGAACCGACCGTTCCGCGTGCGCTATGACCAGGCAGCTCTGCCGGATCGTCTGGGTGAGCAGCAGCGGATCGGGTAACCCCTGCTCCGCCGCAGGCCAACGCGCGCCTACCGAGTACTGGTCGTCACCGTCCTTGGACCAGCCGGTGACCAGGACGGATTCCTCCCGATGCAGGTGGACGTACTCTTTGGGAACGCCCTTCCCCTGGGCCTCGTCAACATGATCGCAACCAGGCAGCAAAATATTTGACATAAATCCCCCTCTGTCTGGCGACAACTGCTCCGACCCTCGTTAAGATACCGGCTTGCCGGTCTTTTTTAAAGAAATGATTGATTGCGGTGAGGAGAACAGCCGTGGCACGACAGGAGCGGGCGATCAGGACCCGCGGCGTCATCTTGGAGGCCGCCGCGACGGTCTTCGATGAACTCGGCTACGAAGCCGCGACCATCTCAGAGATCCTGAAGCGGGCCGGTGTGACCAAGGGAGCCTTCTACTTCCACTTCCCGTCCAAGGAGGACCTGGCCTGGGGGCTGCTCGACCAGGCGGTGACGACCGAAGGCGTCCGGCCGCAGCCGATCAAGCTCCAGGAGGTGGTGGACACGATGCTGATCATGGCGCACCGGCTGCCCCGGGAGCCCGTGTTCAGCTCCGCGCTGCGGCTGTCGGTGGACCGCAACTCGCAACGCCTGTTCGGTACGCGCTGGCCGGACTGGATCTCGCTGCTGACCTCCCTGCTGGGTGAGGCGAAGGAGCGCGGCGAGATCTACCCGTATCTCGACGAGACGACGACCGCCCGGCTGCTCCTGTCCGCCTGGACCGGGGTCCAGATCGTGTCCGAAGGGCTGCCGGAGGAGCACGACCTGTCGACCGAGGTCTCGCGAATGCTCCAGCTGATGCTGCCGAGCATCGCCGTGCCCACGGTACTGAGCCAACTGGAGGTCTTCGCCGACCGAGGCGCCCGCCTCCTCGCCGCCGCCCTGCCGGACACCGAAGCGGACGACACCACGGTCGAGAAGAACGCCGCCACCACCGCCGGCTGAGACCCCGACCATGCCACCGGACGGCGAGCCCGTCGCGCCCGCCCGGCTGACCACCACGCCCGGTACGGTCGCGGCCGGTTGAGGCCCCGTCCACTCCGGCCCCACCGCCGTACGGCTACCGCCGGGCCGCTGCCCGGCGGCCCGGCCGTGTCCTGCGGGCGGCGGCGGTGCCCAAGCGCACACGGAGCCCCGGCCGTTCCTCACCTGATGCGGGTGGAGGAGGCCGGGGAGCACCGACAGGACCACCGCCACCCGCGGCTCAGGCCTCATCCGCTCCGGCCCCACCGCCGTACGGCAGCCGCCGGGCCGCTGTCCGGCGGGCGGGTGCGATGCCCGTGCGCACCGCGAGCCCTGGCCGCTGCTCACTTGACCCGGGCGGCGGCCGGGGCGGGTTCGTCGGACGGGGAGTCCGTCGTGTCCGCGCGGCTGAGGACCAGGAGGATCACCGCCACGGCCGGTACGGTCGCCGCGACCAGGAAGCCGGTGATGGCCGAGGTGGCCTGGATGAGCGGGCCGATCAGCAGTGGGGAGGCGAACTGGCCGGCGAAGGTGGCGGTGCCCGACAGGGAGGTGGCCTTGCCGCGGATCTCCGCGGGCACTCCCTCGCCGACCAGCACCGTGGTCACCGGGAAGAACACGCCCTGGCCGAGGCCGAACAGCAGTGGTGCCAGGAACAGCAGCGGCGCGTTGGGCGCCACGGCCAGCAGCAGGAACCCGGCCACCCACAGCGACAGCGATCCGCGCAGCAGCACGCTGTAGGCGAGGCGGGCCCGCATCGAGGCGTAGGCGAGGCCGATCAGGCTCATCGCGGCGGACATGCCCACGGTGTAGAAGGAGACCAGCAGCGGGTCCTCGACGCCGACCTCGGCCAGCCGCTGGGGGAGGAAGACCACCAGCACGTACAGCAGCAGAGAGCCACAGAACTGCAGCGCGTACCAGACCAGCAGGAGCCGGTGTTCGCGCAGCATGGCCCAGACGCCGGGCGCCGGTCCGCCCGCGCGGCCGGAGCTGGCCGGTGCGGTGCGGGGCAGCATCAGGGCGGTGGCGATGCCGAGGGGCACACCGACCAGGTAGATCCCGAACGGCAGATGCCAGGAGATCCCGCCGATCGCCCCGGCCAGCAGCGGCCAGAGGACTCCGCCCAGACTGGTGGCCGTACCGCGCCAGCCCATCGCGCGGTCCTGCGCCGGCCCCCGGTACATGTTCAGCAGGGCCACGGTGGTGCCCGAGAAGACCAGGGCCGCTCCGGCGCCGAAGACGGCACGGGTGGCTATGAGCGCCGGATAACTGTCGACGAGGAGCCCGGCACCGCCGGCCACCCCGTACAGCACCAACCCGCCCGCCAGCGGCAGCCGTACGCCCCAGCGGTCCAGCATCCATCCGGCCAGCGGACTGGTGACGGCGATGGCGAGGCTGTGGGTGGTGATGATGAGGCCGCCGGCGGTGCCGCCGACCCCGAGGTCACCGCGGATGACCTGGATGACCGGCGCGAGGATGGAGCCCGCCATCACCGTCAGGGTCGAGGCGAAGAGGAGCAGCGGCAGCGTCCCGGGGCGGATCGCCGCCGGTGCCGGTTCCTGTGCGAGCGCGCTCATCGGGTGGCCTGCAGAACGGGGCCGCCGACTCCACCGGTGTGCGTCAGACCGTGGTTGGTCAGGTTCAGCGCGCGGGAGTTGAAGGACATGAAGGGCTGGATCAGTCCGTCGACGAAGACCAGGAAGGCCAGGGTCCCGATGCCGACCGGGCCGCCGAGCAGCCAGCCGAGGGTGAGCAGTACGGCTTCGACGCCGACCTTGGCACCCCAGAAGGGCACCTTCCAGCGCTGGTTGAGGGTGATCACGATGAGGTCCATGGCGCGGATGCCGGTGCCGCTCATGATGATCAGGGCGGAGCCGTAGGCGCACAGCACGACCGCGACACACAGGGACGGCACGGAGGCGATCCAGCTCAGGTCGGCCAGCAGTAACAGGTCGATGAGGCTGCCGCAGAGAAGGAAGGTGACGAACGGCATCAGGACCGGGCGCCGGCGGTTCCACACCGACCAGATGGCGATGCACACGGCCGCGACGAGCGCCTGGACCACGCCGATGGTGAGCGGGAGGTGCTCCAGCACGCCCAGCGAGAGGACGTCCAGGGGGTCCACGCCGAGTTCGGAGTGGATGAACAGGGTGGCGCCGGACGCGAAGACCACGCATCCGGTCAGATAGAGGGCGTAGCGGTACAGGCGCTCGCGCAGGTCACCGGGGAGCGGGCGGCGGGCGGTCGCTTGGGTGGTCACTGACTTGGACATGATGAGGCTCCTCGACAAAGACCCCTGCGGACCGTCCGGCAGACGACGGGGGATGACGGAGCGGACGGCCCGCAGGGGAGTTTCGGGTTGGAGACGGCTTCGGTCAGGCGTTGACGAAGATCAGCTGGTTGCCCTCGGGGTCGGTGATCTCGAAGCGCTCGCCCGTCTTGTGCGGAACGATGCCGGTCGGGCCCAGGTCGCCGATCTCCTTGTGGGCGGCGGGGATGTCCACCTCGGTGAAGGCGATGGCGTTGGGCTGGTCGCCCTTCTGGATGATCAGCTCGCCGTCGTGGCCGGTGTCGAAGACGACCGAGACCCCGGGGTACTCCTCGCGGATCCTCAGACCGAGCCGGTCGCGGTAGAAGGCGACCATCGTGTCCAGGTCGTCGCAGTAGATCTTGATCACGGTCAGCTTGCCGAACATCGCGTGTTCCCTTTCATGAGCGCCCCTCAGCAGGGGATCCGACGCTTGGCGGGGCATCGCCCGACCGAGAAGGAAACTACACGGTGCAGTGCAGAAAGTAAACCGCTGAGTGCAAAAGGGCCGGGTCTGTAAACTAAACGGTATAGTTTCGCCCGAGACACACAGGCGCCCCGAACATCAGCGCGATCGAACAAGGCCAGCGCGGTCGAAGGAGTGAACCACCATGACGGCCCCCACCCCGACCCGAACAGGACGGCCCGCGAAACGCACGGCGATCGACTGCGCCGCCCGCGCCGTCTTCGGCCGCGAGGGATACACGCGCGCCAGCATGGACAGCATCGCCGCGGAGGCGGGCGTCTCCAAGCGCACGATCTACAACCACTACCAGGACAAGGAGCAACTCCTGCTGAGCGTCCTCCAGGAGAGCACGCACGCACTCTCGGCCCACCAGCAGGAACTCATCGACCGCCACCTGTCCGACCCCGCCGACCTGAGAGCCGGACTCCTGGCACTGGGCCGCGCCCTCGCCGCCCCGCAGAGCGGGTTCGAGCAGCACTTCGCCCTGGTGCGGGTCATCTTCGCGGAGGCGTCCCGGCTGCCCGCCGAGGTCATCGGCGGCTGGCGCGCCGAGGGCCCGCGGCGCACCCAGGCCCTGCTCGCCGAGCACTTCACCACCCTGACGCAGGCCGGCCGGCTCCGCGCGGACGACCCCGCGCAGGCCGCCGCCCACTTCACCCAGCTCGCCATGTCCGAGGCCTACGAGCGCTCCTTCCACGGCGCTCTCCCGCTGCCGTCGACCGAGCTGGACGAGCTGGTCGCCTCCGGCGTGAACGCGTTCCTGCGGCTGTACGAAGCGGTCGACTGACCGACGTCGCGCCTCCGCCCTCGTAGCACGGGGAAGACTTTTTGCTCCGCACGGTGTAGTTTACTTTCTGTCGGGGCACTCGCCGCTCCGTCCGGCCGCAAGCCGTCTCTCCCGGAGGTAGCGCATGACCAGCCAGCCCCTGTCCGTCGCCGTCATCATCGGCAGCGCACGCGGCGGACGCCTCGGTGACAAGGTCGGCCACTGGTTCGCCAAGCAGGCCCAGGCACGCGACGACATGACGGTCGATGTGATCGACGTCCTGGAGCACCCGTTGCCGGTCGCCCTGCCCGCGATGAACGAGGAGCCGGCCGACCACGTACGGACCGTCAAGGACGCCCTGTCCGCCCGGCTGACGGCCGCCGACGCCTTCATCGTCGTCACCCCCGAGTACAACCACTCCTACCCCGCCTCCCTGAAGAACGTCATCGACTGGCACCTGCGGGAGTGGGCCGCCAAGCCGGTCGGCCTCGTGTCCTACGGTGGCATGGGCGGCGGTCTGCGTGCCGCCGAGCACCTGCGCCAGGTCTTCGCCGAGGTGCACGCGATGACCGTGCGCGAGATGGTCAGCCTGCACAACCCCTGGGGTTCCTTCACCCACGCCGACGACGCCCCGGAGGGCGCGGACGCCGCCGCGAAGAAGCTCCTCGACCAGGTGGCCTGGTGGGGCCGCGCACTGCGCACCGCACGCGACGAGCAGCCCTACGCCCTCTGACCCGAACGGGCCGTGCCCGATGAGCACCGAGCCCCCCGCCGAGGCAGACGCCCTGCCGCCGGACCGCGTGGAACGCGACGGCGGCAGGGCGTTTTTGACGGTGGGCCGACCGCCGCGACCCCGCTGTCGCACCCGCCCGCCCAAGTCGGGGTCAGCGATGGACGGTTCGGCTGGCGTGGGCAGCTCCCACCAGGCACTTCGGGCAGTGTTCGCGGAGCGGCTGCGGGAGGGCGACAGCCACGCGGCCCTGACCGCCGCAGACACCGCTCACGACCAGGCGCTGGCCGCCGGGCTCTCTGAGCTGTGCGGGCCTTGCGCGGTTCGAGCTCGGCGAGTTCGCCGCGCTGCGGGCCGGCCTCGCCCGGATCGCCGCCGGTGATCGACTCTCGGGTGACCCGTTCCAGCAGGAGCTCGCCCTGACCGCCCACCGGCTCGGGGAGATGGCCGCCCGGGACGGCGACACCGACGAGGCCGTACGCCACCTGGAGCGGGCCCGTGACACCGGCGACGCGGCCTTCGGCCCCCGGGCCACCCGGCTGCCGGCCCGCCCGACCGGATGAACCGGCCTCGGCACACCGTCGGCTAGGGCCGCGCAGGCTTGCCATCCCCATACAGCCACTCGTCCCAGATCGCGGTGAAGTCCTCGTCCGGGGCCGTCTTCTCCACGTACCTCGTGAAGTCCTCGGTGTCCGCGTTGCCATGGCGGTGGGTGGCGGCCCAGCCCTGGACGATGTCGTAGAAGGTGTCGTCGCCGACCTTCTGGCGGATCTTGTGCAGGACCATCGCGCCGCGCTCGTAGACCGGCGCGTCGGAGATGTGCGCGGCGCTCGTGGGCTCGGCGGGCGGGAAGGACCAGAGGTCCTCCTCGTCGTCCTCGCCGTGGGCGTAGAGGTGGTCGAAGGTCTTCTGGGCGCTGTCGCCGCCGTCGTCCTCCTCCCACAGCCATTCCGCGTACGTGGCGAAGGCCTCGTTCAGCCACATGTCCCGCCAGCTCTTCGGTGTCACGGAGTTGCCGAACCACTGGTGGGCCAGCTCGTGGACGAGGAGTTCGGTGCTGGGGGCGCCCGGGAAGACGGGCCGGTTCTGGGTCTCCAGGGCGTATCCGGCGTCGTCCTCGTCGGCGACGATCGCGCCGGTGGAGGAGAAGGGGTAGGGGCCGAAGTTGTACTCCGCCCACTCCATGATCTCGGGCAGCCGGGCGAGCACCTTGCGGGCGGGGCCCGACTGGGAGCGGGTCACGGCCGTGTAGACGGGGAGATCGGCAGCCGTCGTGGAGCGGGCGATGTCGTAGTCGCCGATGGCGAGAGTCGCGACGTAACTCGCCATGGGTTCCGCCGTCCGCCAGTGGAACGTCGTACGGCCGCCCCTCGTGCCGTGGTCCGTCAACTCGCCGTTGGAGACGGCCTCCAGGCCCTCCGGCACGATCACCGAGATGTCGTACGTCGCCTTGTCCGAGGGGTGGTGGTTGCCGGGGAACCACGCCATGGACCCGGTGGGCTCACCGAGCGCGAGCGCGCCGTCGGTGCGGGGCAGCCAGCCCTCCTCGGAGCCGTCGGGGTCGGTGAGGGTCTGCGGGGTGCCGGAGTAGCGGACGGTGATCCGGAAGGTCTCGCCCTCGTCGAGGTCGTCGTGCGGTCGGACCACCAGTTCCTGGCCGTTGCGGCTGAAGCGGGCGCGCTCGCCCTCCACCGAGACCCGCTCGACGTCCATCCCCTTCAGGTCGAGGTCGAAGGCGGAGAGGTCCTTCTCGGCGCGGGCGGTGATCTCGGCGGTACCGGTGAGGTGGCGGTCGTCGGGGTCGTAGGCGAGGTCGAGGGCGTAGTGGTCGACGTCGTAGCCGCCGTTGCCGGCCTTGGGGAAGTACGGGTCGCGCACACCGGCCCCGCCGGGGGTGCCCTCGACGCCGCCGCACGCGGTGAGGACGAGCAGGGCAGAGGTGACGGTCAGGGCAACGGGCGCGAATCGGGACACGCCAGCGATCCTATGAGACGGGCACGCCGAGTGATCCTATGAATTCGGCCGTGACACCATCCCTACGTGCTCGACATCGGCTACGCCCTCTCCAACCGCTTCCCGGACCCTCCGCAGACGGACTACCGCCGCGCGGACGTCCACGCCCTGCGCCATGACCTGTTCTGCGGTGACGTCTATCTCGCCGACACCAAGGCGGACCGGGAACTGTCCACAGCCTGGGGATGGGTGCCGGTGCTCGACTTCGCCTGGGCGTTGTGCGACATCGCCGAGCGGCTGGACCGGGACCCGGCCGGCTCCCGCGCCTCGCGCCCCCAGCACGCGGAACTGGACTTCACCGAGTCCACCGACCGCATGCTCTTCGAGCGCCGCTTCGGCTGGGTGGACATCGAGGCGGACTGGATGCCGGCCGAGGAGCCCCCGCTGTCCTTCGCGCACTCCGAACTGCGCCGCGAGGCCCGCGACTTCCTGCACGACCTGCTCGCCGACCTGGTCGACCTGCACGACGACCTGGGCGAGAACCCGGCGATCTGGACGCTCCAGGCCCGCTACCCCCGGATGACCTGAGCGGACGCGAACCGCCGACTCCCGAGGCCGTCCCAGGCCCTGAGAGCCGGCGTCACGGGCGCCGAGCCGCGGCTCAGCCCGCGGAGATCGGGCCCAGCGGGATGTCCTCGACCGACAGGCTGACGGACTTCACGGAGCCGCCGGTCAGGATCGGCAGACCGTTCGGGCCGGGCGCGAACGACGCGGTCAGGCCCTCCACGGAGCCGCTGACGGACAGACCGCCCGCGACGCCGTCGAGCTCGGCGTCGGCTATCTCACGGGTCTCGATGCGAGAGATGCTGCTCATGCTGATGAGCGTCCTTCTTCTCTAGTGGGAACGGTCGCGGCGCGTGGCGGCGCACCGCGTGACGGGAAGCCATGCGTGAACTCCCGCCCCGACCAGGATCGAAGCACGCCCAGGTAGGGACCGGCACCTCGAACGCCCACCCTCTACGCGCCGTTCACAGCATGGATCGCCCCTGTCCTTCACCCTTGCGAACACTCCACCGATCGGTCGTCATCCCTCCACCCGGATCCCGAGCTGCGCCGCCAGCACCGGTGCCAGATCGAGGAGTTGTCCCGCACTGATCACCGCACCGGACAGCCGGTCCACACCCCGGGCGATCTCCAGCTCCGCCGCCCCGCGAAGATCGACATCCGTCAGCGTCGCCCCGGTGAGGTCCGCCCCCTTCAGCGCGCAGTCCACGAACTCCACCCGCTCGAGCCGGGCGCCCCCGAAGTCCGGCTCGACCAGGACGCAGCTCTCGAAGACGACGTCTCTGAGCCGGGCCTTGCGCATGTTCAGGTAGTCGATCTTGCCGCCCCTGATCACCACCCGCTCCAGCACGGCCCCGTGCACCTGCACCCCGCCCAGCCGGGCGTCGACCAGCTCCACATCGCGCAGGGTCGCCTCCGCGAGGTCGGTGCCGACACCTCTCGGCGCGGTGAACACAGAGTCGAGGATCCGGGCGTGCCGCAGCCGCGTCTCGTCCAGGACGCAGCCCTTCAGCGCGCAGTCCATGAAGCGGGCGCCCCCGCCGTCATGCCCGGTGAGGTCCTCCTCGCGGAACTCCAGGCTGTCGTAGTCCCCGTCCGGCTCCAACTCGCCGTCCCGGAACGGCTCCAGTGGCGGCAGCCGCAGCTCCGGCCGCTTCGCCCCCTTCACCGCGCCCCGGCCCGGCCCACCGCTTCCACCCGTCGCTCTCCTCGCCATGCCCCCATGCTGCACCCCGCCACTGACAATCCCCCCGACCTGCGGAAACACCGCGCATGTCACATTCCGGTGCCCCCGTGCCGTCGTACTCACAGAAGAACGTCGCACGCACAGAAGAACTCCACAGAAGAACCTCACAGCAGAACGTCGCAGAAGAACGTCACAGCAGAACGCAGGACAGGCGAACCGAGCGAGAGGGAGACCCCCAGCCATGCACCGCATCACCGTCATCGGCGGCGGCTTCGCCGGACTCACCGCGGCCATCACCGCCGCCGAGGCGGGCGCCAAGGTCACCGTGTACGAGGCCCACCACACCCTGGGCGGGCGGGCACGGACCGCCGAGGGGCCGTACCGCACCAACGAGGGGCCGCACGCCCTCTACAGCGGCGGCCCGCACTGGGCCTGGCTCAAGCAGCGCGACCTCATCGGGCCGCTCGCGCCGATCCCGCCCCTGGAGGCGGCCCGGCTCCGGCTGCGGCACCGGGGTGTCCTGCGCCGCACCCCGCCCTTCGCCATGCTCAAGCTGCTACGGCCCGCCCTCCCCCAGGCACCCGTCGACGTCGACTTCATGACGTGGGCGACCGGTATCGCGGGCGAGGAGGGCGCGCGGGCCGCCGCGCACTACTCCGCCGTCGCCCTGTTCCATCACGACCCCGGTGCCCTGTCCGCCGCGTTCGTGCAGGAGCGGCTGCGGCGGGCCACCAAGCTGCCGCCCGAGGCGCACTATCCCGTCGGCGGCTGGGCGGGCCTCATCGACCGGATGGCGGCCCGGGCCTGGAATCTCGGGGTCCGGATGGAGACCCTGTCCCGGGTCGACGAAGTGCCGACGGACATGCCCGTCGTCGTCGCCACCTCCCTCGACTCCGCCCGCCGCCTCCTCAGGGACGACTCGCTGACCTGGACGAGCGGCCGTACGGCACTGATCGATCTCGCCGTGCGCACCCGGCGCGGGGACGCCTTCATCGTCTCCGACCTCGATGAGACCGGGTGGCTGGAGCGGTTCACCGCGCAGGACCGGTCGCTGGCCCCGGCCGGTGAGCAGCTGATCCAGGGTCAGATCCCGCTCGCGCCGCACGAGTCCAAGGCCCACGGCGTCGCCCGCGCCGAGCAGCTTCTCGACCTCGGGTTCCCCGGCTGGCGCGAGCGCGTCACCTGGCGCAGCGCGGCCGTGGCGAACGGCCGTACCGGTGCCGTCGACCTGCCCGGCACCAGCTGGCGGGACCGCCCTGCCGTCGACCGCGGCGACGGCGTCTATCTGGCGGGCGATCAGGTCGCGGCCCCCGGCGTGCTGTCCGAGGTCTCCTTCAACAGCGCGCTGACGGCCGTGTCCCTGGCCCTCGGCCGGCACGCCCTTGACCTCAAGCAAGCTTGAGGTTGAAGAGTGGGCGACCTGAACAGCCCGAGCTCACCACACTGGGGGACCTCATGCACGCCATCCGTCTGCACACCTTCGGCCCGGCCGAGAACCTCACCTACGAGCAGGTCGACGACCCCGCGCCCGGCCCCGGCCAGGTCCGTATCGCCGTACGAGCGGCCGGTGTCCACCTCCTCGACACCGCCCTGCGCGAGGGCGCCCAGGGCCCGGCGCCCGAGCCGCCGAAGCTGCCCACGATCCCCGGCCGTGAGGTCGCCGGAGTCGTCGAGTCCCTCGGCGAGGGCGTCGCGGAACTCTGGCTCGGCAGGCGCGTCGTCGCCCACCTCGGATTCGCGCCGGGCGGTTACGCCGAGCTGGCCGTCACCGACGTCGACCGTGTCCACGAGATCCCGGCGAACCTCGACTTCGCCGAGGCCGTCGCCATGATCGGCACGGGCCGTACGACGATGGGGATCGTGCAGTTCGCCGAGCTGGGCCCGGACTCGGTGGCCGTGATCCCGGCGGCAGCGGGCGGCATCGGCACCCTGCTCGTGCAGTACGCGAAGAACGCCGGCGCCGTCGTCATCGGGCTCGCGGGCGGGCCGGAGAAGGCCGCCCGGGTGCGGGACAACGGCGCCGATCTCGCCGTCGACTACACCGACCCCGACTGGCCCGGCAAGGTCCGCGCCTTCCTGGGCGGGCGCGGCGCCACCGTCGTCTTCGACGGCGTCGGCGGAGACGTGGCCCGCGAGTCCGTCGCCCTGCTCGCGCCCGGCGGCACGCATGTCGTCTTCGGCTGGTCGGGCCAGGGCCTGCACGACGGTGAGCCCTACCTCGTCGACGGCGTCTCCGAACAGGTCCTCGGCCCCGTGATGATGCGCAAGGCCGGCGGCCCCAACCCCGTACAGACCCTCGAACTGCGTGCCCTCGCCGAGGCCGCCGCGGGCCGCCTCACCCCGGCCGTGCAGCGCTTCCCGCTCGCCGATGCCGCCGGCGCCCACCGTGCCCTGGAGACGCGCGCGACCACCGGAAAGGTGGTACTGGAGCCATGACCAGCCGCAAGTCCCGGTCCGGCCGGACGCCGGGCCACTCCCCGGATGCGATACGTCCCGAACCATGGTCTTCTGGCCAGGTGACCGTCACCCGAACGGGTGAATCAGCCCGAGACGCCGACCCCCGCCGCTGGTGGGGACTGGTGATCATCGCGCTCGCGCAGCTCATGGTCGTCCTGGACGCGACCATAGTGAACATCGCGCTCCCGTCCGCCCAGGCCGACCTCGGCATGACCGACGGCAACCGGCAATGGGTGATCACCGCCTACACCCTGGCGTTCGGCGGGCTGCTCCTGCTCGGCGGCCGGATCGCCGACCTGGTGGGCCGTAAGCGCACCTTCATCATCGGCCTCGTCGGCTTCGCCGCCGCCTCCGCGCTGGGCGGTGCCGCCACCACGTCCGGCATGCTCTTCGGCGCCCGCGCCCTCCAGGGCGTCTTCGCCGCCGTACTCGCCCCGTCGGCCCTGTCGCTGCTGACGACGACGTTCACCGACCCCAAGGAGCGCGGCAAGGCCTTCGGGATCTACGGCGCCCTGGCCGGCAGCGGCAGCGCGATCGGGTTCATCGTCGGCGGACTGCTCACCGAGTACCTGGACTGGCGCTGGTGCCTGTACGTCAATGTGCCCATCGCCGTGATCGCCGTCTTCGGCGCCCTCGCCCTGCTCCACGACAGCCCCGGCCACCCGGGCGCCCGCCTGGACGTGCCCGGTGTGCTGCTCGGCTGCGGCGGCCTCGTCGCCATCGTCTACGGCTTCGCCGAGGCGGAGCCGCGCGGCTGGACCGACCCGATGGTGCTCGCCCTCTTCGCGGGCGGCGTCGCCCTGCTCGCGACCTTCGTGTGGTGGCAGACGAGGGCCCCCGTGCCCCTGCTCCCGCTGCACATCATCAAGGAACGCAACCGCGCCGGCTGCTTCCTCACCATGGCCCTGGCCGTGATCGGCATGTTCGGCCTCTTCCTGTTCATGACCTACTACCTCCAGGTCATCCTCGACTACTCGCCGGTGATGACGGGCCTCGCCTTCCTCCCCCTCACCGCGGCGATCATCATCGGCTCGACCCAGATCGCCGCCCGCCTCCTGGACCATGTGCCGCCCCGCGTGCTCATGGGCCCGGGCGCCCTGCTGGCGACGATCGGCATGGTGCTGCTGACCCGGCTGACGGTGCACTCCTCGTACGCGGCCGACATCCTGCCCGCCCTGGTCCTCATGGGCCTCGGCATGGGCCTGATCTTCATGCCGGTGTTCGCGACGGCGACGGCGGGCGTCGCCCCGCAGGACTCGGGCGTGACGTCGGCGACGATCAACACCTCGCAGCAGGTCGGCGGCTCCATCGGTACGGCCCTGCTGAACACCATCGCCACCACCAGCAGCGCCGCCTTCGTCACCGCCCACCTCACGAACCCGGCCCAGCGCGACCTGATCGTCAGGGAGGGCGTCGTGCACGGCTACACCGTCGCCATCTGGTGGGCCGCCGCCATCATGCTGCTGGCCGGCCTGGTCGCGACCCTGATGGTCACGGCGAAGGCCCCGAAGCACGGGGCACCACAGCAGACCCCGGCACCGGAGCCGGTGGCCTGACCGGCCGCCATGAACGGGAGGGGGGCTCCCCCGGACCGCGGAGCCCCTCCCCCATCCCGTGCGACGTCAGTGCCGCCCTGAGATCCGGTCCGCCACCCGCGCCGCCCGCGACGACTCGGCCCTCGGCGTGCTGAACTCCCGCCGATCGGCCGCCCGGTACGCGGCGTACAGCCCCTGCACCCCCAGCCAGCGCAGCGGCTCCGGCTCCCACTTGCGCACCTTGTGCCCGACCCACGGCAGCTCGGTCAGCTCGGTGCGCATCCCCTGCCCCGAGTCGATCTGCACCAGGTCCCGCAGCGTCCGTGCCGCGAGGTTGGCGGTGGCGACACCGGAGCCGACATAGCCGCCCGCCCAGCCGAGCCCGCTCGACCGGTCCAGGGTGACGGTCGCGCACCAGTCACGCGGCACGCCCAGCACCCCCGACCAGGCATGCTCGATCCGCACCCCGGCGAGGGAGGGAAAGAACCCGACAAGGACCTCCCGCAGTGCTGCCACGGTCTCCGGCTGCGTCCGCCCGTCGTTGTCCGTCCGCGAGCCGAAGCGGTACGGCACCCCGCGCCCGCCCAGCGCGATCCGCCCGTCCGCCGTGCGCTGCGCGTACATATAGGCGTGCGCCATGTCACCGAGCGCCTCGCACCCGTCCCATCCGACCGACGCCCACTGCTCCTCGCTCAACGGCTCGGTGGCGATCATCGACGAGTTCATCGGCAGCCAGGTCCGGTGCTGGCCCTTGAGGTTCGCCGTGAACCCCTCGGTGCAGCGCAGGACATAGGGCGCGCGGACGGTGCCGTACGGCGTGACGGCGTGCTTGGGCCGGATCTCGGTGACCGGCGTCAGCTCGTGGACGGTCACCCCGAGCGCCTCCACGGCCGCCGAGAGCCCCTTGACCAGCTTCACCGGATGCACCCGCGCCCCGTGCGGCGTCCACGACGAGCCCACGGCGTCGGCCACTCGGATCCGCTCGGCCGTCTGCCGGGCGTCGTACAGCTCACGGTCCTTCTCGCCGTACGTCAGCTCCCGCGCGTGGAACTCCTTCAGCCGCGCCAACTGGGCGGGCGTACGGGCGACTTCGAGCACCCCGCCCTTGCGGACACCGGCGTCGAACCCCTCGGCCTCCACGACCCGGATGACCTCGTCCACGGTGTCGTTCATGGCCCGCTGAAGCCGGACGGCCGCGTCATGGCCGTGCAGCTTGGCGTACCGGTCGCGCCCCGCGATGCCGTTGTACAGCCAGCCGCCATTGCGCCCCGAGGCGCCGTACCCGCAGAACTTCTGCTCAAGGACGGTGATCCGGAGGAACGGAACCGCCTGCTTCAGGTAATAGGCGGTCCACAGCCCCGTATACCCCCCGCCCACGATCACCACGTCCGCGGACGCGTCCCCCGCGAGCGGCCCACGCACCCCCGGAAGGCCGTCGTCCGCGTACCAGAAGGAGATGCCGCCGTTGACGGTGTCTCTGCCCGAGCTACTCATGGCGAGGACGTTAATTGGCATGAGCCGATTCCGGCACCCCGCTAGGGTCCCCAGGATGATCGACATCCCGGACGAGCTCATCGCCCAGCACGTGCGGTACGACGGAGAGGCGGGCCGGGCCTACGTCGCCTCGCTCGCGGAACGCGCCGAACGCTTCCTGGAGCAGTGGGGGCTGCGCCCGGACGGACGGACCATGTACGGCCGCTGCGCGCTGGTCCTGCCGGTGCGGGACGCGGAGGGAACTCCGGCCGTGCTCAAGCTCCAGGACGTCGACGAGGAGACCGCGGGCGAGCCGGTCGCGCTACGGGCATGGCAGGGCGACGGAGCGGTCCGCCTCCTGGACTGCGACGACACGACAGGCACCCTCCTCCTGGAGCGCCTCGCCCAGGACCGCGTCCTGGACGACCTGCCGGACTCCCGCGAGGCCACCCTGGTCGTCGCCCAACTCCTGTCCCACCTCACCACCACCCCGGCCCCACCCGGCCTCCGCCGCCTGGGCGACCTCGCAGAGACGATGCTGGCCAGGACACCCACGGCCCTGAAACACCTCAACAACCCCGACGCCCGCCGCCTCCTCACCGACTGCGCGGCAGCCGTACGCGAGGTCGCCACCACCCCCGGCGACCGTCTCCTCCACTGGGACCTCCACTTCGAGAACGTCCTCGCCTCCGACCGCGCCCCCTGGCTCGCCATCGACCCCAAACCCCTCGCGGGCGACCCCGGGTTCGACCTCTTCCCGGCCCTGTGGAACCGCTTCGAACCGGACGAGGTGGAGTGGCGCTTCGACGCCATGACAGACGTCCTGTCCCTCGACCGCCACAACGCCCGCGCCTGGACCCTGGCCCGCGTCCTCCAGAACTCCCTGTGGCAGATCGAGGAGAACCGCGCCCCGCTCGCAGCCCACCTGGAAATCGCGAGGCGCCTGAGGAAAGGGCCCGGCTAGCCTCGGCCCCATGATCCGACCCGCGACCCCCGCCGACGTCCCCGCCATCCACACCCTCATCCGTGAGCTCGCCGAGTACGAGAAGGCGCTGGAGGAGGCCAAGGCCACCGAGGAGCAGCTGCACGCGGCCCTCTTCGGCGACCACCCCGCCGCCCACGCCCACATCGCGGCCGACGACACGACCGGCGAGACCGTCGGCTACGCGATCTGGTTCCTGAACTTCTCCACCTGGCGCGGCGTCCACGGCATCTACCTGGAGGACCTCTACGTCCGCCCCACCGCCCGCGGTGCCGGCCACGGCAAGGCCCTCCTGGCCGAACTGGCCCGCCTCTGCGTGGAGCGCGGCTATCAGCGCCTGGAGTGGTCCGTGCTGAACTGGAACACCCCGTCCATCGCCTTCTACGAGTCCCTCGGCGCCCGCCCCCAGGACGAGTGGACGGTGTACCGCCTGACGGACGAGGCCCTGACGAAGCTGGGCGGCGGCCAGCACTCCCCGGCATGAATGTCCGCAACCCGCAACAGTGTGCACACCCCCCGCATGAGCCTCCACCGAATGGGCACGGCTTGCTGGCATGAGCCCCACGAATATGCGTGACCCGTTCAACTCCCCCACATCCGAGGTCGAGTTCGTCCCCGGTCTCGAACTCTCCCGCCGCTTCTACACCGACGCCGTACGCCCATTGCTGGAGGAGGCCGCCCCGGGCGTCCCCCACTCGGCGGCCCGCATCGGCAGCGGGTCGGAGGTCCTCGGCTACGACACCCCCCGCTCCGCCGACCATGAGTGGGGCCCGCGTCTGCAGGTCTTCCTGCACCGCCACGACGTGCCCCGGCACGCAGCCCGCATCAGACACCTCCTCTCCGAGCACCTGCCGAAGACGTTCCTCGGCCACCCGACGAACTTCGCCCGCACCGACGAGGACGGCGACCGGGACATCCGCGTCATGCGGGCCACCGACGGCCCCGTCCACCACCGCGTCGAAGTGACCGCCACCGCCATCTGGTTCACCGACACCCTCGGCTTCGACCCGGCGCAGGACATCACCCCGGCCGACTGGCTGGCCACGCCCACCCAGCTGCTCGCCGAGGCCACCGGGGGCGCCGTATTCCACGACGGGCTGCACACCCTGACCCCGTTACGCCGCGCGCTGCGCTGGTACCCCCATGACGTCTGGCTGTACGTCCTGGCCTGCCAGTGGCAGCGCATCGCGCAGGAGGAGGCCTTCGTGGGCCGCGCCGGCGAGGTCGGCGACGAACTGGGCTCCGCGGTCGTCGCCGCCCGCCTGGCCCGCGACCTGATGCGGCTCTGCCTGCTGATGGACCGTCGCTACCCGCCGTACGGCAAATGGCTCGGCAGCGCCTTCGCCCGCACCGCCTCCGCCCCACGGCTGACCCCCGTCCTCACGGCCGCACTCGCCGCCCCGGACTGGCGCACCCGCGAACGCCATCTCGCGCACGCCTACGAGATAGTCGCTCACCAGCACAACGACCTGCTGCTGACCGACCGCGTCGCCCCCACCACCCGCCCGTACCACTCCCGCCCCTTCCGGGTCCTGCACGCCGACCGCTTCACCACCGCCCTCCTGGCCCGCATCGGCGACGGGTCCCTGAAGGACCTGCCGCCCATCGGCACGGTGGACCAGTTCATCGACAGCGCGGACGCCCTGACCCACCCCCGACTGGCCCGCACCCTCAGCCACGACGCACGCAAGCCCTAAGGCGTACGCAGCCCCTGGACGGCCCGCGCGACAGTCGTCCCGGCCGACGCGACCGCCTCCAGCTCCCGCACCACGGCGCTGCCGAGCAGCTCGGCGTCCCCCGGGCGCAGATGGCTGACGACGGTGAGGGTGTAGGTGTCGGCGCTGTGCACGAGGCAGAGGTTGGCGGTGCCCGGCGGGGAGAGCTGCGGGAGGGGGACGACCCGTGACAGGGACCGGCCGTGCAAGTGGCTGGGGTTGTCCCGCCACTTGAAGGCGGTGCACAGACTGGTCGTCAGCTCGGGACGCGCGAGCCGCCTGGCCATCACCCCGGCCAGCCACGGCACGCTGCGCGCGGCGGCCTGGAGCGTGGGAAGGATCGCGCGGTGCGCCTCGCAGCGGTCGTCGAAGGCGGCGACCTGCTCCTGGCAGGCCCGCAGCCGGGCCACCGGCGAGTCCAGGTCAACGGGCAGCGGCACCCGCAGCGCGGTGACGCCGTTGCCGAGCTGCCGCGCGGTGTGCCGGGTCCGTAGATCGACCGGCACCGTGGCGTAGAAGGGGCCCGGCCCCTTCGCCCACGCCCGCAGGGCACCGGCGTACGAACTCAGCAGCAGCTCATTCAGCGTCGCCCCACGCCCGTCGGCCGGCTGCCGCCGGGCGGCGCGCATCACCCGCGGGTCGATCCCGAGCACCGCCACCGAAGGCCGGGCGTCGCCACGGGACGACGCGGGGACGGGCCGGCCCATGGCCCCGATCCGCCGCAACTCCCGTCCCACACCCGGCAGCCGAGAGGGCCGGTGCCGCGCCACCGCGGTGACCAGTGAGGGGCGCGGCGGCACGGCGCCGTCCATCAGCGTCCGGAAGAGGGTCTCCAGGGACCTGCCGTCCAGCAGCGCGTGATGGGCGAGCAGCACCACGGCGTGTTCCCCGGCCGGGGTGGGGCGCCGGGTCACCAGCAGCCGCCACAGCGGCCGCCCGGCCGGCAGCACCTGGGTGACACCGTCGGCCAGCAGGGCGTTGACGTCCTGGTCGGTGGCGACGATGTGCGCGGCGGGGTCGAACGGCCGGGCGGCCGACCATCGATGGCCGGACAGCGCCGAAGGACCGGCGGGGGGCACCGGCACCAGGCTCATCCGGTCGAGACCGCCCCATCGCTCATGCACCCGGGCCCGCACCCACGCCAGATCGAACGGTTCTCCGGGGAACACCGCGGCGATACCGATCGTCCCCGGCAGCCCGTTGCGGAGATGCCCTTCCTCGATGGCCGTCAGCCTCATCTGTCCCCAGCCTTCCGTTCCCAGGTCCCCCCTGTGCCGCGCCTTCGCCGCTCAGAGATGCGGCGAGTCGAAGACGACGCAGGCGTTGTGACCGCCGAAGGCGAAGCTGTTGCTGATCACCGGCCCGTCGGGGATCTTGCGCGGCTCGCCGGTGACCACGTCCAGTTCGCACCGGGGATCCAGCCGCGTCAGATGCGCGACCGGCGGCGCGAGCCCCTCACGCACCGACAGCACGGTGATCACGGCCTCCAGTGCCCCCGCGAGCCCCAGCCCATGCCCGGTCACCGCCTTGGGGGCGGTCACCGGGACCCGGCGCGGGCCGAACAGATCGCTGATGGCGCGCGCTTCGGCGAGGTCGTTCAGCTCGGTGCCGGTGCCGTGCGCGTTGATGTGGGTGACGGCGTCGGCCGTGGTCCCCGCGTCGGCGAGCGCCAGCTCCATGCAGGCCCGGGCCCCCGCCCCGTCGGGATGCGGCGCGGTGAGGTGATGGGCGTCGGAGGTACGCCCGTACCCGGTGAGCGTGGCGTGGATGCGGGCGCCCCGCGCGCGGGCGAGGTCGAGCCGTTCGAGGACCAGGAAGGCGGCCCCTTCGGCGAGGACGAAGCCCCGCCGCTTCACGTCGAACGGCCGTGACGCGGCGGCCGGATCCTCGCACTCGGTGACCATCGCCCCGGCCCGTCCGAAGGCCAGCGCGGTCGTGGGCGTGAGCGGGCTGTCGTGCCCGCCGGCCACCACGACGTCCGCACTGCCCGCCCGGATCAGCTGCATCGCCTCCCCCACCGCATGCGTCCCGGAGGCACAGGCGGTGGAGACCGTCAGACTGGGCCCGGTGATCCCGTGCCGGGCGCTGATCCAGTACGCCCCGGCGTTGTGCATCAGCCGAGGTGCGTAGAGCACATCGGGATGCCCGATGCCGTTCTCCTGCCCGATCACCCCGCCGTACCCGGTCCCGGTGACCACCGCCCGCCGCCCTGGAGCGACCCGCAGCCCCCCGGCGTCCTCCACCGCGTCCGCGGCCGCGCACACGGCCAACTGCACCGAACGGTCCGCCCGCCGCACCTCCTTGGCCGTCAGATACCCGGAGGGATCGAAGCCGGCGACCGGACACGCGGGGTACACGACGGTGCCCTCGTCGTCGAAGGCGTGCAGCGAGATCGCCGAACGACGTTCCACCAGGCTCTCCCACAGCTCCGCCGGTGTCGCCCCGGCCCCGCTGCGGACGCCGAGCCCCGTGACGGCGACGGCGTGCCGGCCGGTCATCGGACGAGGGGGCTGTGGGCGTCGGGGGAACCGGTGCGCAGCCGCACGATGAGGCCGACGACATCACCCACGGTCGACACCAGGCTCTTGTCCGTCCCGCGCAGCGACACTCCGAACAATTCCTCGGACGCCGCCTCCAGTTCGGTGATGTCCAGACTGTCGGCGCCCAGATCGGCGACCAGCCGGGCCTCGGGCACGACCGCCTCCTGCGGCACCGACATCACCCGCGCGCACAGCGGGCGCAGCGCTTCCCATACGTCACCTGTGTCCCGGCGCTCGGCTTCCATGCAACTGCCTCCCTCTCCTGGTGCCGTCAGAGCACTGACGGCGTCGCCGTCCGAGCCCATGTCTCGAACTCCGTGACGACCGCGCCGGCGAGCCGACCCGCGTCGTCCGGGCCCGCGTTGCCCACCGCGGTGAGCGTGAACGCCTCCCCTGCCTGTGCCAGGGCGAAGCTGACGGTGCCCGGGTACTGCAGCGGCGGCAGCCCGACCGCGCGCACGAGCCGACGGCCCTGGAAGGTGCTCGATCCGCCGGGCCACTTGATGGCCGTGGTCGCGGTCGCCGCGAAACAGGAGTGCCGGCCGCGCCTGGTCAGCAGCCGGGTCACCCAGGGCCCGGTCCGCCGGGCCGCCTCCGCCGCGGGGAACAGCACGGTGGCGTGTACGGCGGCCCGCTCGGGCACCCCGGCCAGCGCGGCCTGACACGCCCGCAGCCGCGCCACGGGGCCGTCCACGTCGACGGGCAACGGCACCCGGACGACCGTGAGCGTGTTCCCGAGTTCGCCCGGGTTCCCCCGGCCGCGCAGATCGCACGGCACGGCCGTGTACACGGGCACCGCGGGCTGCCGCCACTCCCGCGCCGGGCCGTGGTGGGCCCGCACAGCCCCGGCCACCGCTGCCACCAGCAGCTCGTTCAGCGTCGCACCGCGCCCGTCGGCGGGCTGCCGGCGCGCGGATCGCACGGTGTCCGCGGGCAGTTCACGCACCACGACCGAGGTGTACGTCCGTCCCGGCACCGGCAGGGGCTGCCCCGGAGCCGTCATCGCCCTGAGCTCCCGCCCCGCCGCCCGCAGCCCGCTCCGCGGCACCGGCACCGCACGGCCCGCCCCGCTCGCCGGCCCGGGGTCGTCCATCAGCGCCCGCATCAGCGTCGCCAGCGACCGCCCGTCCAGCAGCGCGTGCTGGGCCACCAGAGCCAGCGCGAAGTCACCGCCGTGCGCCGCGTCCGGGACGACGTACAGCCGCCAGGGCGGCACCCCGTCGGCCAGCGGCCGGTCCGCACTCCCGGCCCACAGCTCGTCCAACTTCTCAGCCGCCACGACCACATGCGCCACCGGGTCGAACGGTCCCGGTACGACCCATCGCGCGCACCCGCGCCGCCCGTCCGCCCGGTCGAGCACACAGCTCATCCGCTCCAGGTCCGCCCACCGCTCGACGACCCGCGACCGCACCTGATCCACATCGGGCCGCTCGCCGGAGAGGACCACCGCCAGGCCGATGACTCCCGGACACCCGTTGAGCAGCAGCATTTCATCGGCACAGGTCAGTCGCACCGGTCCCTCCGGATCTCCAGGGCCAGCAGTTCAACGCCCGCCCCGTGACGGAGCGGGCGTTGAACCGGACGCTTCGTGCGCTTACTTGACCGCGCTGTTGCAGCCCATGTCCGAGCCGAGGTGGCTGGGCTGCGCACCCGGCGAGCCCTCACCGTTGAGCGCGTTGGCCAGGACGCTGTTCAGGGCGCCGACATTGCCGAGGATGTCGATGTTCATGTCGTGCGAACGGCACTCGATGCCCTGCGTGATGTCGAAGTCGTGGGCCATCGCCTCACCGTGGGCGGAGGCCGTGCCCACGCCGAGGGTGCCGACACTGCCGAGGACGGCACCCACGAAGGCGGCCTTGTGAAGCTTGCGCATTTCTTCTCCGTTGGTCGAGCGGTTGTGCTGTGCGGGGGATGGGGTTGAGTCGGTGGGCCGTTGTTACGGCCGTCAGCCGAGGCGGGGCAGACCAAGCTGGCCCACGGGCGGCGCCGCGACCTGTCCGAGGCCGAGCCCGGGCACCTGCGGGGCGCTGGCCGGCGAGACCAGCGGGTTGATCAGCGGGTTCACCTCGGGGTTGACCTGCGGGTTCACCTGGGGCGCGACCTTCGGCGCGGGCTCCGGGTTGAAGACCTGCGGCGCGGAGACCTGCGGAGCGACCTGCGGCATGACCTGCGGGGCCGTCTGCGGGGTCACCTGCGGGACGACCTGCGGAACCGACTGCTGCTGGGCCGGCCGCGGCCCGTTGTTGGCCTCGGCGAAACCGCCCGACGAGGCCGACGCGGAGGCGTATCCGGTCTCCTCACGCGGGGCGGGCGGCGGAGCCACGTACTGCGGCTGCGGCGCCGGCTGGGGCGCGGGCTGCGGGTGGTACTGCGGACGGGCCTGTGCCTGGGCATAACCGCCCGAGCGCGCCGACGCCATGGCCGGAGGAGTGCTGTGCTGCGGCGGCGCGTACTGGGGAGCGGGAGCGTACTGCGGCGGCGGCGCGTACTGGGGAGCGGGAGCGTACTGCGGCGGCGGCGCGTACTGCGGTGCCGGACCGTACTGCGGCGCCGGGCCGTACTGGGGAGCGGGAGCGTACTGAGGTGCCGGGTACTCGGGAGCCGCGTATCCGACGGGATATTCGGCCGCCTCGCTGACGCCGGCGCCGATGGCGGTCAGACCGCCGGCCGCTGCGACGACGAGCGCGGCCTTGTGAAGCTTGCGCATGGAACCCTCGGCCCTTCATTACCTGTGCAGGGAAATCCGTTGTATTTCAGTGCAGTCTTGCGTGTGCTCAGTCTGATATTCGTACTGCGCCCTTACAGGGGTAATGCCTGAGCTGTCATGTGGACTTCACGCCGGAGCAGACAGCGGATCCCGTTGCCTCTCTCTGATTCCTGCCGCTGCCCTCTCTTTGCTGGCAACGACATTTCCCGGGCCAGGTCACGGGATCCGGAATTCCGTCACTCCATTGCCATCCATCCGATTTTCACACCCTCGGGCAATTGGGTGACCCCGCCCCAACTCACGTGACTGGCATCCCGGTTGCCTCGTTCCGCACAGGGAGAGTCCATCGCAGCCGCATTTCCGTACGTTCCATGCACAGGTCAATGAAGGGCCGAGGTTCCATGCGCAAGCTTCATCAGGTCGCGCTCGTCGTAGCAGCAGCCAGTGGTCTGTCCGCGATCGGCGTCGGTCCCAGCGTCGCCGACGCGCCCCTCAGCTACGGCGCCGTCCCGCCGCCCGCTCCGCAGCAGGATCTCCAGGCCGCCACGTGGAGCAACACCCAGGCGAGCGCGCAGTCCTCCAACTCGCCGCACGCGCAGCGCCGGCAGGAGGCACCTTCGCAGGGCGCCGAGGTCGCTCCGCAGGTCAATCCGCAGCTGAGCCCGAAGATCAGCCCGGAGGTCAACCCGCAGCCGGCCGTGGCGCCGTCCGGGCCGATCGAGCAGGCCAACCTCTTCCGCCCGTACCAGGAGTGCAGCCCGCAGTCCCTGCTCAACGCGGCCGTCCCGGTCGCCGTACTGGCCGCCGCCGAGACCGAGGGCGTCGACTGCGACCAGGCCAACAGCCAGGCGAACTCCCTGGCCAAGTCCCGCTACACGCACTGAGGCGTGCCCGCGGAACCCCACCTGGTCGTGCGCTGATCACACCGCGCGGCTGCGGCGACCACACGGTTCGGCCCCCAGTTCCCCGTCGACAGGCGGGTGACTGGGGGCCGTTCGCATGCGCTGCGACTTCCGGGTGCATCCGGCGCGAGATCACAAACCCCGGCGCGTCGTTCATACATGTCCGTATATTTCCTATTAATCTCCGGTAACTGTACGAAGTCGATCTCCCACAGATCGCACCCACCTCACTCCACCGGAGATGACATGCACAAGCTTCGCAAGGCCGCCGTCGTGGTCGCCGCCATCGGCACCGTCGCGTTCCTCGGCGCCGGCACCGCCACCGCCGACGGGGGCGGTCACGGCGGCAAGGGCGGCGACAAGTTCAGCGTCCTGCAGAGCTCCAACTGCAAGTCGCACGACCTGAACGTCGACGTCCTCGGCCAGGTCGGCGTCCTCAACGGCCTGCTGGGCAGCGCGCTCAACGGCGAGGGCGACCCGGGCGCGCAGGACACGCACCTGGGCTCGTCGATGGGCTGCAACAACAGCGCCTTCTAAGGCACTAACGGTCGCCTAGCCGACCGAAGCGGGATACAAGTCCCGGTACCGAGCCGCGAGCCCGGTACCGGGACTCCTTTTTGTGCGCGATTCGTGCGCAACAGCGGCGTATTTCATGCCCATCGGCCAAGGCGGTGAGACTTTTCGGAATTCGGCGTGCCGCTGATTGCGTCGGAATACTTCCTATTAGCCTCCGTAATTGTACGAAGTCGATCTCCCGGACGCACTCCCGGAGATCGCAAACCACTCCACTCCACCGGAGATGAACATGCACAAGCTCCGCACGGCCGCCGTCCTGGTCGCCGCCCTCGGCACGGTCGGCCTCCTGGGCTCGGGCGCTGCCCACGCCGACGGCGACTGGGGCAGCCAGAAGCGCACCAGCAGCAACAGCATCAGCGTCCTGCAGAGCACCAGCTGCAAGTCGCACGACGCCAACGTCGACATCCTCGGCCAGGTCGGCATCGCCAACGGCCTGGGCGGCAACCTGCTCAACGGCGAGGGCAACCCGGGCGCGCAGGACACGCACCTGGGCTCGAGCATGGGCTGCAACAACGCCGCGTTCGGCAAGTGACATAGCCGAACCGCCTCACAAAGAATGCCGGACCGGGAGTGATTCCCGGTCCGGCATTCTTTGTCCGCCCGCCCTCGTCGGTGCGTCAGAAATGGAACTTGGGGAGCTTGACGCCCTTGGGCAGCTCCGTCCGGTTGTTGCACTCGACGATCGGCCCGCTCTGCAAGGACCCGCCGCTCGCCATGCCCTCCTTGGGTCCGATGACACGCGGCCGCTCGATCGTGCTGCAGTCCTGCGCCTGCTGGACGACGTACCCGTTGCGCTTGTCCTTGTGGACGACCTCGCTCTTCTTGATGCAGACGATGTCTCCCTGGGCGGTGATCGTGCAGTTGCCCTTGGGGTCGTCGGCGTACGCCGGCGCCGCGCCGCTGTAGATCACGGCGAGGGCTCCCAGGAGCCCGGAGACGGTTGCGATCTTCTGTCGACCGATCATGTGCTGCGTTCCTTTTGCCTTGGAGAAGGTCGAAATGCCACAGCCCGGCCGCGCTCCCTGAGGGGTCTGCCGCGCGTCCGGGCTGTGTTTGCTAAGGGTGTTGTCCAGCACACCGATGAACAGTCCGACCTGATCCAGGAGCTGGGGCATTCAGATCGTGCGCCGTGCATACGGTGTTCCCGCGGATGTCGATGCGCCTGTGCCCTGAGATGCGCGCACCGACGCTCGGTGACTGCTTACTGAGCGGCGTACGTCGGAGCGCTGTACTCGCCGTAGCCGTACTCCGGCGCGGCAGCCTTGGGGGCGGCCTCCGGCGCGGCGACGGGGGCGGCCTGCGGGGCAGCCTGCGGAGCGGCCTCCGGCGCGGCGTACGGAGCACCGGCGTCCTTGCCGTACGGAGCACCCGACGTGGCCACGGCGTTGGCCGACGAGTTGGCGACGGCGGTGACAGCCTGACCGTCCCAGTCGTCCTCGTGGGCGAAGGCGCTGCCGGCCCCGATGCCGAAGGCGGACAGCCCCGCGACCGCGGCGGCTACGACTGCAACGCGCTGAAACCTGCGCATAGTTAGACCCTTTCTTCCGGGCGCGAAGCCCTTGCTTGACTACTTAATGTGAGCATATACAAGCGAACCGTAACAATTTGGGACATTCCTCCTTCCCTGTGTCGTGTCGGCCCATGACAAGGAGCCGGTGCGCACACCGATTTCCCTGATCGGAGAACGACGCCTCCCCGCGGTCGGGTCACGGGCCGCGACAGCCGCTCACCCGATTGCCGACAAGTCCCTGACGGGGCGCGCGAAAACGGCGGATGGCCGGACCGGGGGCTACCCGGTCCGGCCATCCGCCGTGCGGAGACGCTCAGCCCAACAGGCGTGAGATCAACGGGCTGGCGGCGTCGGGCTCGCTGTCGCCGCTGCTGGGCGCCGTCGTCGTCATGGGAGTCTCGTTGTCGGCGCAGGTGATGTGCGGGCCGATCCGGGTCTGTCCGTTGGACAGCAGACCGGGCGTGGGCAGGGTCAAGGGCTGCGAGGGCTGGCAGTTCACCGTCCGACGCAGGACGAAGCCGTCGCCCTCGGGCGTCTGACCCTGGAGCTGCTGGGTGCAGATGATGTTGCCCTGGGCGTCGAGTGTGCAGGCACCCGGGGTCGCCGCATGGGCCTGGGTGGCGCCGAGACAGGTCATGGCAAGGCCACCGAGAAGCCCCGAGACAGCCATGAACTTCTTCCCGTTGAACATGTGTTGCGTCTCCTCTGTGGGGGTGTTCGCTTACGAACTGAAGGACAGGCCTGGCGGGCGACCGCTCCGCGAGGGACCACCCGCTCATCACCGCACCGGAGTTCAGCCACGCATGGACGAGCCCCTTCGGGAACGACCCCGAAGGGGCCCGCGGAAGGCGTCGCGCACGACTGTGCCGCCGACCTCAGCCGGTGAAGGCGTTGTTGAACTGACCGCAGGTGGTGTCGAACGTCTCGGAGAGGCCGAGCACGGCGACCGGGACGTCGGTCGCGGCAACCGTCTGCGGGCTGCACTCCTGGTACGGCCGGTAGAGGTCGGACACGGACGGCGTGACGTCATAGGCAACGCTCGTGCCGGCACCGACGGCGGTGAGCCCGCCCGCGGCCGCCGCGGCGATCATGACCTGGTGAAGCTTGCGCATGGAACCCTCGGATTTCATTACATGTACATTGAGGCTGATTGCCCACTGTGACTGAGTGAACACTAGCAGTAGCGATCCTATTCCACGCCGGTGCATGTCCCGTGTCCCAATGGGGACATGGGGGTGCGCGAGGGAATGGGAAAAACGTGCGGGGCGGTGTCATCGACAACCGCCCCGCCGCAGAAAAAAAAGAGCCCCCTGTCGGATTCGAACCGACGACCTGCTGTTTACAAGACAGCCGCTCTGGACCAACTGAGCTAAGGAGGCCTGCACGCGCGGTTTCGCACGCGCCCGTGCAGTGTACCCAGGTTCCGAGGGGGCCCTGTCGAAAATTTCCGCGAAGTTCACATGCCCCCAGGTACTGACAGAACAGGCGAACGCCGGGTACCGTCCAGAGCCAGTCCGCACATGTGGACTAAACCAACCACCTTCCTACAACGGATCGTCCGGCACGTTCCTGCCGGTAGAAGGGGGCCCTTCACCATGGCCACTGTCTCGTTCGACAAGGCGACCCGGATCTACCCGGGCACCGAGAAGCCCGCCGTCGATGGTCTGGAGATCGAGGTCGGGGACGGCGAGTTCCTCGTCCTCGTCGGTCCGTCCGGCTGCGGCAAGTCCACCTCGCTCCGCATGCTCGCGGGGCTCGAGGACGTGAACGCCGGCGCCATCCGCATCGGTGACCGCGACGTCACGCACCTGCCGCCGAAGGACCGGGACATCGCCATGGTGTTCCAGAACTACGCGCTGTATCCGCACATGACCGTCGCCGACAACATGGGCTTCGCGCTCAAGATCGCCGGCGTCAACAAGGCGGAGATCCGCAAGAAGGTCGAAGAGGCCGCGAAGATCCTCGACCTCACCGAGTACCTGGACCGCAAGCCGAAGGCCCTCTCCGGCGGTCAGCGCCAGCGTGTCGCCATGGGCCGCGCCATCGTGCGTGAGCCGCAGGTCTTCCTCATGGACGAGCCGCTGTCCAACCTGGACGCCAAGCTCCGTGTCTCGACCCGTACGCAGATCGCCTCGCTGCAGCGCCGCCTCGGCATCACGACCGTCTACGTCACCCACGACCAGGTCGAGGCCATGACGATGGGCGACCGCGTGGCGGTCCTCAAGGACGGTCTGCTCCAGCAGGTCGACACCCCGCGCAACATGTACGACCGCCCGGCCAACCTCTTCGTCGCCGGCTTCATCGGCTCCCCGGCCATGAACCTGGTCGAGGTCCCGATCGCCGACGGCGGTGTGAAGTTCGGCAACTCCGTGGTCCCGGTCGACCGTGAGGCGCTCTCCAGCGCCACCGACAAGACCGTCACCGTGGGTGTCCGCCCCGAACACTTCGACGTGGCCGGTTCCGACTCGGACCAGGGTCTCGCCGTCACCGTCAACGTCGTCGAGGAGCTCGGCGCCGACGCGTACGTCTACGGCACCGCCAAGGTCGGCGCGGACTCCAAGGACCTCGTCGTCCGCGTGAGCGGCCGTGACGTCCCGGAGAAGGGCAGCACGCTGCACATCGTCCCGCGTTCCGGCGAGACCCACGTGTTCTCCACCTCCACCGGCGAGCGCCTCTCCGACTGAGGCAACCCAGGCAGTACAACCCGGGGTAATTCACCCAGGTTGACGAAGAGGGCCCCGCAGACCGCTGCGGGGCCCTTCTCGTTGTCGACAAATACCCCGGCATACCGGTCATTTCGAGTGCTGTACGTCAACGTCGTACCCGAATCGAGGCCCCTCTTCATCCCCCGAACCGGTGACTAAATGTCGCCATATCCGCACTGAACGCTACCCTCACTCGCGTGAAGCACTCCACCACCCAACAGACACGACGCGGCCACCGGGGCCCTGCCCGCCAGCTCGGCCGCACCATCGCCTTTGTCCTGCCCGTCGTCCTGGTGCTCTCCGGGACCCTCGCGGTCACGCGGGTCAACTGGTCGGGGAGCCCCTCGGACTCGGTGCTCGCCGCGACCGACGTATCGAGTGCGGGCAACGTGAAGAACGCGGCCCCGCGCGCCCCGCAGGACGTGCTGCGCGACCGGCTGATGACCGAGTTGCAGGAGAAGGACCCGGGCACCGCCCTGACCCATCTCCAGCAGGCCGTCGACGACCGTCCGTCCCTGGCCCAGCACTGTGCGTCGATCGCCCGCGCGCTGGGGCGTGCGGCGGTTCGCGTGTACGGGCCGACCCGGGCCCAGTCCTACGCACGGCCCGTGTGCGACACGGCGTTCGCCTCGGGCGTCGCCGCAGCGCACGGTTAGCGGGAACGGCTGCTGCCGTGAGCGGGGCGCCGCGTACAGTTCGGGCATGACTGATCCGAACGCCGCGTCCCGCCCCGTTCAAGCCGTCGTCCTGGCCGGCGGCCAGGGATCACGGCTGCGTCCGTACACCGACGACCGGCCCAAGCCGATGGTCGAGATCCCCGGTACGGGGACGCCGATCATCGGCCATCAGCTTTCCTGGCTGGCCGAGGAAGGCGTGACGGACGTGGTGGTCAGCTGCGGGCATCTCGCCGAGGTGCTCCAGGACTGGCTGAAGTCGTCCGACCTCCCGGTCCGCGTCACGACCGTCGTAGAGACCGAGCCGCTGGGCCGGGGCGGCGGCCTGAAGTACGCGGCGGCGCATCTGCCGCACCCCGACAAGCCCTGGTACGCCACCAACGGCGACATCTGGACGCGCTTCTCGCTGCGCGACATGGCGGACTTCCACGCCGAGCGGGACGCGGTCGCCACGCTGGCCCTCGCCCGGCCGCGCATTCCGTGGGGCGCGGTGCAGACGGACGGCTTCGGGCACATCACCGACTTCATCGAGTCGCCGCCGTCGACCTTCGAGATCAACGCGGGCGTGTACGTCTTCTCCCCCGCCTTCGCAGGCCTCCTTCCCGAGCGCGGCGACCACGAACGTACGACCTTCCCCCATCTCGCGCGAGAGCGCCGCCTGGCCGGCTTCCCGATCCCGCAGGGCGCCTACTGGCGGGCCATCGACACCGCGAAGGACCTCACGGAGGCGGCGAAGGAACTGGCGGCCCTGGGCCGCTGACCACACCGCCGAGCCGAGCATGACGAAGGGCCCCGGACGTCATCGCGTCCGGGGCCCCTCGTCGTCCTGCCGCTCGGCGTGAGGGCGGTGGATCAGCCGGTGGTCGCGTTGCCGAGTACGTCGCCCACCGGCCCGGCTACCCCAACAGGCCGCCCACCAGACCCGGTTCGTCGTCGGAGGAACCGCCCCCGTCGCCGCCGCCCGAGGAGGGGCCGCCCGAGGTGGGCCCGGTGCTGGTGCTGGGGGCCTCGTCGGCGGGCGCGGACTGCTGCGGCGGGGCCTGGCCCGCCGTGCCCTGGGTCTGGCTGGGCGTACCCGCGCCCGTCGTGCCCGTGTCGCTCGTGGCGCCCGGCGTCGTGGCGGCGCCCGACGGGGTCGCCGTACCCGATGTGGCACCCTGCGTCGGCGAGTTGGAGGCCGACGGCGCCTCGCCGCGCTGCCTGTCCGACTCCTCCGGCAGCGGGGAACCCGGCAGTTCGTTGCGCGGGGCCTCCCCCGGGCCCGGGACCACCACGCGGTCGGCGTCGCGGACCGCGCCGCCCAGCAGGGAGCCGACCAGGAGGGTCAGGCCGGTGACGATCGCCGTGAGCAGGGCGCCGCGGCGCAGGACGTAGTTGCGCAGCTCCCAGATGTCGGTGCGGGGGCCGAGTCGGCGCCAGGCCATGCCCGCGAGGCGGCCGTCGATGGAGTAGACGGGGGCACCGGCGATGATCAGCGGTGACCAAGCGGCGAGATAGATGATGTCCGGGGCGTCGTAGACGGGGACGCTCTTCCAGCTGACGGTGAGCAGGAGCGCGGCGGACAGCAGGGCGCCGACCACCGCGGCGACCCGCTGCCAGCAGCCCAGCACCGTCAGCACGCCCACGATCACCTGGAAGAAGGCGATCACCAGGCCGGAGCCGACGGGGTGCTCCAGGGCGAACTGGCGCAGCGGCTCGGCCACTTCCCAGGGGTGCAGGGTGTTCAGCCACTTCACCATGGAGCCGCGCCTGCCGCCGTCGAAGTAGACGGGGTCGCAGAGCTTGCCCATGCCCGCGTAGATCGAGATGAAGCCCAGGAAGACGCGGAGCGGGAGGAGGACCACGCCGAGGTTCATACGGCGGCCCGGGTAGTACGCGTGCCGTGCGGGGTCGTCGCCGCCTTGGCGCCTGAGGGCGGAGTCGGGGTCGTCGTCCGGGGCGTCGGGCTCCGGCGCGTCGAAATCCTCGGCCGCGTAGGCGAATTCCTCGTCATACGCGCTCTCGACCGTGCGCATATGGGGCAGCAGCCGGGTTTCGAGGGACTCGTGGGTGCGCTGCGGGCCGACGATCGGGGTCTCGACCGTCCGCGCCATCTCGTCCTCGTAGCCGCCGTCGTAGTCGACGTCGACGCGCGGGATGACCTGGGTACCCCCTGCGGCGGGGGCCGGTTCGTCGCCGTGGCGGACGCTGCCGTCCCGCACGGCCTGGAGGAGCCGGTGGGCGCCGGTGTCGTCGGGCGCGGACGTGCCGTTCCAGACGGAGACCCGGCGGCGGGCGGCGGGCGGCGCGCCCGCTCGGCCGGCCACTCCCGCGGCGGGGATGCGGGCGGTGTCCTCGGTGGCGCTCAAGTGCCGTGCGATCTGCGGGGATTTGGTGCGCCTGGTCGACGCGCCCAGCAGCACGCGAAAACTCGCGTGATTGACGATGATCTGCGCCGGATCGCTCGGCACCTTCACCATGCTCAGCGCGGGAGCGTCGTCGTATCCCGACGAACGGTCCCCCGTGGGTGTGCGGGGTGTTCTGGTGTCCACACTCAACTAACCGAGTGACATGTGGTTAGGACACTGCCTTGACCGGTCCGATCTGTCCGGACCGCGTCAAGGATGCGCAGGTCGCACCACTGTCACCAGAATTAACCCGCACGGGTGACGCCACGCATGTCTGTTCAGACGCGCCGGCGGGCCGCCTCGTACAGCACGATGCCCGCCGCCACACCGGCGTTGAGCGACTCCGCGCCGCCCGGCATCGGGATGCGCACCCGGAAGTCGCAGGTCTCGCCGACCAGCCGGGACAGGCCCTTGCCCTCGCTGCCGACCACGATGACGACCGGGCCGTCCAGGGCCTGAAGATCGCCCAGTTCGGCCTCGCCGTCGGCGGCCAGGCCGACGACCGCGATGCCCGCCTTCTTGTACGCCTCCAGGGCGCGCGTCAGGTTCGTGGCGCGGGCGACCGGGGTGCGGGCCGCGGTGCCGGCCGACGTCTTCCAGGCACCGGCCGTCATGCCCGCCGCACGCCGCTCGGGTACGACGACTCCATGGCCGCCGAAGGCCGACACCGAGCGGACCACGGCACCCAGGTTGCGCGGGTCGGTGACGCCGTCGAGGGCGACGATGAGCGGGTCCTCGCCACCGTCGTAGGCGGCGCTGGCGAGGTCCTCGGGGTGGGCGTACTCGTACGGCGGGACCTGGAGGACCAGGCCCTGGTGGTTGAGGCCGTTCGTCATACGGTCCAGCTCGGGGCGCGGGGCCTCCATGAGGTTGATGCCGCCGCGGTCGGCGGCGAGCTGAAGGGCCTCGCGGACACGCTCGTCGTTGTCGATGAACTGCTGGACATAGAGCGTGGAGGCGGGGACGCCCTCGCGCAGCGCCTCGACGACCGGGTTGCGCCCTACGACCATCTCGGACGTGCCCTTGCCGCCACGGCCGCGCGGCACGGGGCGGCGCGCGGCCTGCTTCGCCTTGGCGGTCGCGATGCGGTTCTTCTTGTGCTTCTTGCGCATCTCGGCGGGCGGCGTCGGGCCCTTGCCCTCCAGGCCCTTGCGCCGCTGGCCGCCACTGCCGACCTGCGCGCCCTTCTTGCCGGACATGCGGCGGTTGTTCGCGGCCATGACCTACCTGTCTGTCGTGTGTCGTCGTACGTATGTCTATGAAGTGTGCCGCCCGGATGGCCGGGCGGCACAATCGATCTTCCGGGAGCCGGGGCCGGTCAGCGCGGGCCGAGGCTCCAGCGGGGTCCATCGGGGCCGTCCTCGATGGCAAGACCCGACTGCTTGAGCTGGTCGCGGATGGCGTCCGCGGTCGTCCAGTCCTTGCGGGTGCGGGCGGCCTCGCGCTGGTCGAGGACCAGGCGTACGAGGCTGTCGACCACGCCGTGCAGATCCTCACCGCGGTCGGTCTCGCCCGCCCAGTGCGGGTCAAGCGGGTCCAGGCCGAGGACGCCGAGCATGGCGCGGACCTCGGCGAGGCGGGCCACGGCGGCTTCCTTGTCGTCGGCGGCCAGTGCGCTGTTGCCCTGCCGGACGGTGGTGTGCACCACGGCGAGCGCCTGCGGGACACCCAGGTCGTCGTCCATCGCCTCGGCGAAGGCGAGCGGGACCTCGGCGGACGGCTCGACGACTCCCGCCTTCTCCACCACGCGCTGCACGAAGCCCTCGATCCGCGCGAACGCCGACTCGGCCTCGCGCAGGGCCTCCTCGCTGTACTCGATGGTGGAGCGGTAGTGCGGGGTGCCCAGGTAGTAGCGCAGGACGATGGGGCGCCACTGCTTGACCATCTCGGACACCAGCACGCTGTTGCCGAGCGACTTCGACATCTTCTCGCCGCTCATGGTGACCCAGGCGTTGTGCACCCAGTACTGGGCGAAGTCGTCGCCGTACGCCTTGGCCTGGGCGATCTCGTTCTCATGGTGCGGGAAGATCAGGTCGAGTCCGCCGCCGTGGATGTCGAAGGCGGAGCCCAGGTAGCGGTGGGCCATCGCCGAGCACTCCAGGTGCCAGCCCGGGCGCCCGCGTCCCCACGGCGTCTCCCAGTCGGGCTCGCCCGGCTTGGCGGCCTTCCACATCGCGAAGTCGCGCGGGTCCCGCTTGCCGGTGATGCCCTCCTCGGTGGGCTGCCGCATCTCGTCGAGGTCCTGCCGGGACAGCTCCAGATAGGAGGGCCAGGAACGGACGTCGAAGTAGACGCTGCCGTCCGCCTCATAGGCGTGACCGCGCTCGATGAGGCCGCGCATCATCTCGACCATCTCGGTGACATGGCCGGTGGCACGGGGCTCGTATGTCGGCGGGAGGCAGCCGAGGGCGGTGTAGCCGTCGGTGAAGGCGCGCTCGTTCTCATAGCCGATCGACCACCAGGGGCGGTTCTGGTCGGCGGACTTGGCGATGATCTTGTCGTCGATGTCCGTGACGTTCCTGATGAACGTCACCTCATAGCCGCGGTACTCGAACCAGCGGCGCATGATGTCGAAGTTCAGGCCGGAGCGGATATGGCCGATGTGCGGTGCGGCCTGCACGGTGGCGCCACAGAGGTAGATCGAGACACAGCCCGGCTGAAGCGGGGTGAAGTCACGGATCTGCCGGGCGCTGGTGTCGTACAGGCGAATAGTCACGGGTCCAGGGTAATCGGCGATGCCCAGTGCCTCGGACGGTTGTGGATAACAGTCAGAGCGTGGTCCGCACCACGAGAGCGGTGGCCACGGCCATGAGCCCTTCACCCCTTCCGGGGAACCCCAGTCCGTCGGTCGTCGCCCCCGACACCGACACCGGCGCGCCGGCGGCCTCCGACAGGATCTTCTGCGCCTCGTCGCGCCGCTTGCCGATCTTCGGGCGGGGGCCGACGACCTGGACGGCGATGTTGCCGATGCGGAAGCCGGCTTCACGCACGATGCGCGCGGCCTCGGTGAGGAGTACGACGCCGGAGGCGCCCGACCACTCGGGGCGCCCGGTGCCGAAGTGCTGTCCCAGGTCGCCGAGGCCGGCCGCCGAGAACAGCGCGTTGCACGCGGCGTGCGCGACGACGTCCGCGTCGGAGTGGCCGGCGAGGCCGGGTCCTTCGCCCTCCCACTTCAGGCCCGCGCACCACAACTCGCGGCCCTCTTCGAAGGCGTGGATGTCGGTGCCGATGCCGACCTGCGGAAGCAGTGGCTCAGAAGCCATCGTTCAGCCTCCGGCGGGCCAGGACCGCCTCCGCCAGGACCAGGTCCAGCGGGCGGGTGACCTTGAAGGCCTCCTCGTGGCCGGGGACGACCACGACGGTGAGGCCGAGCTGCTCGACCATGCTCGCGTCGTCGGTGACGTCGTCCGTCACCGTCTCGTGCGCGCGGATCAGCGTGGCGCGGTCGAAGCCCTGCGGGGTCTGTACGGCACGGAGGCGGGCGCGCGACGGGGTGGCGACCACCGGCTCCGGGTCACCGGACGTGCGCGCGGGCTCGACCTCCTTGACCGTGTCGGCGAGCGGCAGCGCGGGCACCACGGCCGGCGCTCCTCCCCGTACGGCCTCGATGACCGCGTCCACGGTGTCCACCGGCACCAGCGGGCGGGCCGCGTCATGCACCAGGACGATGTCGTGGTCCGGCGGCAGCGCGTCCAGGCCGAGCTTCACGGACTCCTGGCGGGTCTCGCCGCCGGGGACCACCAGGAAGTCGGTGCGCTCGGGCAGCGCGTGCGCGTCGAGGAGGCTCTTGACCTCGGGGGCGCCGTCGGGCGGGGCCACCACGACCACCAGGGAGACGGCGCGGGAGGCGGCCATCGCGCGGACGGCGTGGATCAGCATGGGCGTGCCGTTCAGCGCGCGAAGTGCCTTGGGGGCGCCCGGGCCGAGGCGCACACCCTTTCCGGCGGCCGGGATCACGACGGCCGTACGGGCTTCCGAGCGCGAAGGGCGCGAATCGTCAGACATCGGTTCCTGTCAGGTTTGTGTGCTCGGCCTAGGTGGGTATGGCCTCAGCGTGCCGGGTGGGACGTCTTGACCGAACCCTTCCGTGACAACGGTCGAGGCGGCAGCCCGGACCCGGCACATCAAAGTATCGGGGACACCCCGAGGCAGGACGAACGGCGTCTGTGCGCGAACATGCCGCAGCGCCCGGCGACAGGAATAACGTCATCGGGCACCGCGGCACTTTTTTCCTCACACAGCATTACTGCTGGGTGCTGAACTGAGGCGAATGGACCTCGTCAGGACGCGAGAACCTCGTCGAGCAGGGCCTCGGCCTTGTCCTCGTTGGTGTTCTCCGCGAGGGCCAGCTCGCTCACCAGAATCTGGCGGGCCTTGGCGAGCATGCGCTTCTCACCGGCGGAGAGTCCACGCTCGCGCTCACGACGCCACAGGTCACGCACTACTTCCGCGACCTTGATGACATCGCCGGAGGCGAGCTTCTCCAGATTTGCCTTGTAACGACGCGACCAGTTCGTGGGCTCCTCGGCGTACGGCGCGCGCAGCACCTCGAAGACCCGGTCCAGCCCGTCCTGACCGACCACATCACGCACGCCGACGAACTCCGCATTGTCCGCTGGCACACGTACCGTCAGGTCACCCTGGGCGACCTTCAGCACCAAGTAGGTCTTGTCCACGCCTTTGATCTGGCGAGTTTCGATGGCCTCGATCAGCGCGGCCCCGTGATGGGGATAGACCACGGTGTCGCCAACCTTGAACGTCATGTGACAGGTACCCCTTCCGTGGCTATCCAGGGTAACACGGAAACGGCGGGTTCTGAATGGCGTTTTCGCAGGTCAGGGCATATCTCGGGGCTTGACAACTCCAACCGGAACGTGCTTCGCGGGCCGATCGGAAGAAGGTATTCGCAGGTCGGAGCGGCTCTGCGGGCGGGGTGAAACGCGTACGTTACACACATCCGGCGGCGCCGCCGAGTGGTCGAACGTACACAAATGTCCGCTTCCAAGTGTGCGACTTCCGCTACTCCGTTCGGCGTCCCGAGGGGGGCCCGGACGAATCCCGGAATTGATCACAGCCTGGTCGGCGGCATGCCCGGATGATCAATTCCGGGGCGCTCGCGCATTCCTTCACGGAAATTTTGCGCGGGCGCTTGGAGGGCGCTTATGTGAATGACGGACGAGCGACCGGGCAATGTGACTCGCGGGCCACTTCCGGGTGAAGAGACGGGTGCCGGAAGAGCCACTTCGGCGGCACTTCGGCAGCACTTGGCCCGCCGAGGGGAGGGTCGGGTGCGGCCGCGCGGGAACGGCTCGGTAACCTAAGGCCGCTGACAGACACTTAGGGCGGCTTTATTCGCCCGCCCCGTTCGAGTCAAGGAGTTGCCGCCGCCGTGAGCAGCAGCCTTCGACGCGGCGCCCTGGCCGCCGTCGCCCTCGCGTTCTCGATCACCTCGCTCGCCGCGTGCGCCGCCGGCAACAACGCCCAGACACTGGAGATCAAGCCGGACAACGCGGCCACCAGCGTCGGCGACATCAAGATCCAGAACGCCCTCGTCATCACCCAGCCCGACCTGGAGTCGACCGGCCCCGCCGCGGTCTCCGCGACGCTGTTCAACTCCGGCCGCACCGCCCAGACGCTGGACGCGATCAAGGTGGACGGCACCGACAAGACCGCCGAGCTCAAGGCCGCCAAGGGGGGCAGCCTGACCATCCCGGCCGGCGGCCGGCTGATCCTCGGCGGCAAGGACAACGCCTCCGCCGTGCTGCCCAGCAGCCGTGAGGCGATCCAGGACGGCAACGCCCAGAAGATCACCTTCACCTTCAGCGAGACCGGCGACGTCAGCCTGCGCGCCTTCGTCGTCCCGGCCGAGCACTACTTCGAGGGCTGGGGCCCGACCGAGGTCCCGGCGGTGCCGGGTACGACGTCCTCGCCGAGCGGTTCGCCGACCGGTTCCCCGGCCGGGGGTGCCGAGGCCACGCCGACCGGCGGCGCCTCCAGCAGCGAGTCGCCGGAGGCCGGTACCGGCGCGGGCACGGGCACGGGCGCCGGTGAGGCGACCCCGACCGACGCGACCTCGCAGTCGGCGGCCGGCCACTGAGCGGTCGTACGGCACCTGTAGAGCCGTAGAAAAGGGCGGGGCCCCGGATCTGATCCGGGGCCCCGCCCTTTTACGTACGCCTGTTTTCCTACGCCTGCGGTTTACGGCTCGAACTTGTAGCCCAGGCCCCGCACCGTCACCAGATACCGCGGCGCCCCCGGGTCCGGCTCGATCTTGGCGCGGAGGCGCTTGACGTGAACGTCGAGGGTCTTGGTGTCGCCGACGTAGTCGGCGCCCCACACCCGGTCGATGAGCTGCATACGGGTCAGGACGCGACCCGCGTTGCGCAGGAGCATCTCCAGCAGGTCGAACTCCTTGAGCGGGAGGTCGACCTTGGAGCCGGAGACCGTGACCACATGGCGGTCCACGTCCATGCGGACCGGGCCGGCCTCCAGCGCGGCCGGGGTGACCTCCTCGGGCTCACCGCGGCGGCGCAGGACGGCCCGGATACGGGCGACCAGCTCGCGCGAGGAGAAGGGCTTGGTGACGTAGTCATCGGCTCCTATTTCCAGGCCGACGACCTTGTCGATCTCGCTGTCCTTGGCGGTGACCATGATCACCGGGACATTGGAACGGCCGCGCAGCTGGCGGCAGACCTCCGTGCCCGGCAGGCCGGGCAGCATCAGGTCGAGGAGGACGAGATCGGCGCCGTTGCGCTCGAACTCGTCCAGTCCATCGGGCCCGGTGGTCGCGACGGCGACCTCGAAGCCCTCCTTGCGGAGCATGTACGACAGGGCGTCGGAGAAGGACTCCTCGTCCTCGACGACAAGCACTCGGGTCACGGAAGGACCTCCGGGGCGGAAAGCGTTTCGTACGCGGTTGAGTCGGGGGAATTGGGGGGATCGGATGGTGCGGGCTGCCCGGCCTCGTCGTCGAGATCGGGGTGCTGCTGAGCACGGTCACGGGCCGCACCCGCCTCCGGCAGCCGCAGGGTGAACGTGGAGCCCTGTCCCTCGGAGCTCCACACCGTGACCTCCCCGCCGTGCGAGGCGGCCACGTGCTTGACGATCGCGAGACCGAGGCCGGTGCCACCGGTGGCACGGGAACGGGCCGGGTCCACGCGGTAGAAGCGCTCGAAGATGCGCTCCTTGTCCTTCTCCGAGATGCCGATGCCCTGGTCGGTCACCGCGATCTCGATATGGTCCCCGCCCGGGGCGGTGAGCCGGCGCGCGGCGATGCCGACGCGGGTACGGGCGGGCGAGTAGTTGACGGCGTTCTCGACGAGGTTGCCGAGCGCCGCGGCGAGCTGACCCCGGTTGCCCCAGATGCTGAGGTCCTCGGCGCCTCCGGCGGCCATGGTGATCTGCTTCGTGCCGGCGGCGTGCCGGCAGCGGTCGATCGCCTCGGCGACCAGCTCGTCGACGCGGACCGGCTCGGCGTCCTCCAGCGGGTCGTCGTTCTGTACCCGGGAGAGGTCGATGAGCTCCTGCACCAGGTTGGTGAGCCGGGTCGCCTCGATCTGCATACGGCCGGCGAAGCGCTCGACGGCCTCCGGGTCGTCGGAGGCGTCCATGACGGCCTCGGAGAGGAGGGAGAGCGCGCCGACCGGCGTCTTCAGCTCATGGCTCACGTTCGCGACGAAGTCGCGCCGTACCGCCTCTATGCGTCGGGCCTCGGTGAGGTCCTCGACGAGGAGGAGGACGAGACGGGAGCCGAGGGGCGCGACACGGGCGGACACGGCGAGGGCCTCGCCCCGTCCGGTGCCACGCCTGGGCAGGTCCAGCTCGACCTGCCGTATCTCGCCGTCGCGCCTGGTGTCGCGGGCCATCTGGAGCATGGGTTCGACGGAGAGCTTGCCGCCGCGCACCAGACCGAGGGCGTACGCCGCCGAGCTGGCCTTGACGACGGCGTCCCCCTCGTCGAGGACGACCGCGGAGGAGCGCAGCACCGACAGGACCGTGTCCACGCCGGGTGGCAGGACCGGGTCGGTGTGCAGAGAGGTTCGGGTGGGTCGCTTCAGGTCGCGTTCGCTCCAGCGGAACGCCAGCATGGCGATGACACCGGTGAGAACCCCGGCGATCGCTGCCGCTGCGGCGACCGCCGCGTTCACGTCCATGCATCCAGGTTAGGCATGTCGCGGGCGGTGCCCACAGCCGTCGGAGTGCGACCTCGAACACTCGTCGCCCAGAGTTCACCTTGGAGCCAGTATTGGTTCATTTGGGGTGGCGGAAACGGACGCGTAGGACCCGGATGGTGGGGGTGTGGGGTTCGCGCGGCCGATTCGACAGCAGGCTCGGCGGCCGACTCGACGGTCGGCGCATAGATCACACAGTCGGTTTAGCGTAGGGATCGCGAGATCGCACTGGCGGTTTCACGACAGTCCGACTGTCGTTTTCGCGACGGTCTTACTGTCGGAGGGCATGACGGTAAGACTGCCGGTCCGAGGAGAGTGGTCCGAGGACAGTCTCCTGGCCCCCGGAACCCCGAGGCAGACGTAAGAGAGGGACCCTGATGCGGGACGCGTACCACGAGGAACTGGACTCGATCGGCGACAGCCTGGTGGAGATGGCCCGGCTGGTCGGGTCGGCGATCGGGCGCGCCACGGCGGCGATCCTCGACTCCGACCTCAAGCTGGCCGAGAGCGTGATCGAGGGCGACGAGAAGGTCGACGACCTCCAGCACGACCTGGAGGCGCGGGCCATAGCCCTGCTGGCGCGCCAGCAGCCGGTGGCCACGGATCTGCGGATAGTGGTCACCTCGCTCCGTATGTCCGCGGACCTGGAGCGCTCGGGCGACCTGGCCCAGCACGTGGCGAAGCTCACGCGGCTGCGGTACCCGGAGCGGGCGATTCCGCAGGACCTGCACGCCACCATCCTGGAGATGGGCCAGCTCGCGCAGCGCCTGATGGCGAAGGCCGCCGAGGTGATCATCACCAAGGACGTCGACCTCGCGATGCAGCTGGAGCAGGACGACGACGCGATGGACCTCCTCCACCGCACGCTCTTCCAGCACCTGATGGACGAGCGCTGGAAGCACGGCATCGAGACGGCGGTCGACGTGACGCTGCTCGGCCGCTACTACGAGCGGTACGCCGACCATGCGGTGGCCGTGGCGAAGCGTGTCGTCTACCTGGTGACGGGTGAGCACGCGGATGAGCTGCAGCCCGACATCCAGCCGGAGATCCAGCCGGTCTCGGGGGTGGAGGGGGCGTAGGCCTCTCGGCCGTGTGTTCCCGTCGAGGGTGGTGCGGGGCCGTGAGCGGGCTTGCCGGAGTCTGTTCGGGGCGCGCGTGCAAGCCTCTGTGCGCCGTTGATGCGCCCAGCGGGGCGGGCATGGAATGAGCACAGGCACCAGCCCGAGGAGGGACCATGGCCGAATCCCCCAGCACACCCGGCACGACGCCCGACCCCACCCAGGAACGCCCGACCGAACAGCCCGCCGACATCAGGAGCCTCCCGCTCTTCGGCGCCTGCGGCTGCGGCTCGGGCTGCGGGTGCGGGTGCCAGTCCGGGAATCCTTGCCAGTGCGGGTGAGAGTGCGGATCTGGATCTCGTACGACCATGAGGGCCTCGGCGCGCAGGACGCGCCGGGGCCTTTCGGCGTCCGCTACTTGCCGCCCTGCCGGCGCACCATCTCGTCGATCCACACCGGCGCGAACGGAGACGTACACCCCGGCGAGGTCGGATAGTCCTTCAGCACCTCCAGGCGCTCGCCGATCGCGATCGCGCGCGTGCGGTACTCGGCGTGTTCGATGCCGATCTGGGCGAGGCAGTGGTTCATCGCCCACTGGAGGCGGTCCGGGGCGTCCTTCATCTCGGACTCGATGGCGTCGAGGAGTGCGGGGAGGTCGAGGCCGTCGGGCTTCTTCGCGACGCGTTCGGTGGTCAGCGCCCAGCCGGCGCTGGCAACCACCGGATCTGAGTCGGCGAACCAGGCGACGCGCAGCTCTTCGGCGTGCGGGTTCTTCTTCACCACGTAGTTCACGAGCCAGTCCTGCACCTTGGGCGTGCGCGCCTCGCGCAGCATGGCGTCCAGTTCGTCCCGCTCGAACGCCTTCGGCCGGCAGATCAGCAGCGCCAGCAGCCTCGCCGCGGTGTCCCCCGTCCTCCACAGCTCACGCGCGAGCTCCTGCCTCGTCTTGAGCCGCTTCGCGATCGCGCGCAGCTTGCTGAGGTTCACACCGTGATCGTCGCCGTGCCGCTCGTTCACGGCACGAGCCTTCGGATCCTCCAGCGCGGCCAGCTCAGCCATCACCTCGGCGAGGCTCGCCCCGCTCAGCGCCGTATCCGCCACCTTGGCCTCCTGTCCCTGAGGTATGGGGTTCAGCGTAGGCCGAGGGCAGAGAAGAGCCCCCTCCTGCCGGAAGATCCGCAGGTAGGGGGCTGCTTCGGGGATGGGCTACTTCTTCTTGCCCTGATTCTTGACCGCCTCGATAGCCGCCGCAGCAGCCTCGGGGTCCAGGTACCTGCCCCCCGGCGTCACCGGATTGAAGTCCGCGTCGAGTTCGTAGTACAGCGGGATGCCCGTCGGGATGTTCAGGCCCGCGATGTCGGCGTCGGAGATGCCGTCGAGGTGCTTGACCAGGGCGCGGAGGCTGTTGCCGTGGGCGGCGACGAGGACCGTGCGGCCCGCCAGCAGGTCCGGGACGATGCCGTCGTACCAGTACGGGAGCATGCGGACCACGACGTCCTTCAGGCACTCCGTGCGGGGGCGCAGCTCCGGCGGGATCGTCGCGTAGCGCGGGTCGTCCGACTGGGAGAACTCCGTGCCGTCCTCAAGCGGGGGCGGCGGGGTGTCGTACGAGCGGCGCCACAGCATGAACTGCTCCTCGCCGAACTCGGCGAGGGTCTGGGCCTTGTCCTTGCCCTGGAGGGCGCCGTAGTGGCGCTCGTTCAGGCGCCAGGAGCGGTGGACCGGGATCCAGTGGCGGTCGGCCGACTCCAGCGCCAGCTGGGCGGTGCGGATCGCGCGCTTCTGGAGGGACGTGTGGACCACGTCGGGGAGCAGGTCGGCGTCCTTCAGGAGCTCACCGCCGCGGACTGCCTCCTTCTCGCCCTTCTCGTTGAGGTTGACGTCCACCCAGCCGGTGAACAGGTTCTTCGCGTTCCATTCGCTCTCGCCGTGGCGGAGGAGGATCAGCTTGTACGGTGCGTCGGCCATGCGTCCGAGCGTAATCCAAGGCTTTGGCCGGGTGCTCCCCCCTCCCGAAGGGCGGACGGTTGACGGGATCTGTTAATCGAGTGGCCTGGGCGGCGGCCCCACTTGTAAGTTGCGATCACCTTCCGCGCTTCTTACATCGCCCCGAGGATCCGCATGCCGCTCGCCGCCGCCCTGAGACGTGCCGCCCGGGAGTCCGTCTCCGGCTTCCCCCGCGAGTTCTGGTGGCTGTGGACCAGCACCCTCGTCAACCGGCTCGGCGCCTTCGTCGCCACCTTCATGGCGCTGTACCTCACCCTCGACCGCGGCTACTCCGCCTCCTACGCCGGTCTCGTCGCCGCGCTGCACGGGCTCGGCGGCGTCGTCTCGTCGATCGGCGCCGGCGTCATGACCGACCGGCTCGGGCGGCGGCCCACGCTGCTGATCGCCCAGGGCTCCACCGCCGTCTCCGTGGCCGTGCTCGGGTTCATGCATCACCCCGTCGCAATCGCCGGCGTGGCCTTCCTCGTCGGCGCCGCCTCCAACGCCTCCCGGCCCGCCGTGCAGGCGATGATGGCCGACATCGTGCGCCCCGAGGACCGGGTGCGTGCCTTCTCCCTCAACTACTGGGCCATCAACCTCGGATTCGCCGTCTCCTCCATGGCCGCCGGGTTCATCGCCGAGGTCAGCTATCTCGCGGGGTTCCTGATCGAGGCCGGGATGACGGCCGTCTGCGCGGTCGTGGTGTTCGTCAAGCTGCCCGAGTCGCGGCCCGTCGTCCAGGACGCCCAGGCGGGCGAGGACAAGGCCGGGCTGGGGAGCGTGCTGCGTGACGGGCGCTTCATGAGCGTCGTAGGGCTGTCCTTCCTCGTCGCGCTCGTCTTCCAGCAGGGCTCGGTCGGACTGCCGATCGCGATGGGGGACGCCGGGTTCTCACCCGCCGACTACGGCCTCGCCATCGCCGTCAACGGCTTCCTGATCGTCGCGCTCCAGATCCCCGTCACGCGGCTCATCGAACGCCGGGACGCCGCACGGATCCTCATCGTGTCGTCCCTGCTCGTGGGGTACGGCTTCGGCCTCACCGCGTTCGCCGGGTCCGTCGGGATCTTCGCGCTCACGGTCTGCGTATGGACCCTCGGCGAGATGCTGAACGCCCCCACCCAGACCGGCCTCGTCGTCCGCCTCTCCCCCGCCCATGGCCGCGGCCGCTACCAGGGCATGTACACCCTCTCCTGGGCCGTGGCATCCCTGGTCGCGCCCCTGATGTCCGGCTTCGTCATCGACCGCTACGGCGCCGAGTGGCTCTGGGGACTGTGCGCGGTCATCGGCACGGCGGCCGCACTCGGATACGGCGTCCTCATGCGCCGCCTGCCCGCCCAGGCCCCGGCCGACAACGCCGCCCCCGCCGACGCCAAGCCCGAGGTCAGCGCGGCGTGACTGACTACGGGTGCATCCTCGCCCCCTTCACCACCTTGTCCACCCCGTTCCTCGGCCCGTACACCGCCAGCCCCACCAGATCCAGCTCGCCGGTCGGCACGGCCCGCACCGCCGCCCGGTTGTCGCGGTCGTTGCCCGTGGTGAAGAGGTCGGAGGTGAAGAGCGCGCGGGGGAGGGCGCGGGAGAGGGCACGCGCGTGTGCTGTCTTCAGGGTTTCCTTGGTGGCCTCGAAGACCAGGACCGGCTGCCGGAACATCGGCAGATAGCCGACCCCGTCGGCGTCCTCGTAGGGCTCCCCGATCACCTCGGGAATCTCCGCCCCCAGGCCGCTGACCAGGAACGCGGTGACGTTCAGCCGTTGCCAGGGCTCCAGGTCCTCGCGGAGCAGGACGGCGATCTTGGTGTCGAAACGGACGGGTACGGGTGCTTCATCGCTCATGGGTCGAGACTGTCGGCCGGTCCGCGGTCCGGTCTTGTACGTTCTTTGCATGGGCACCCGTGAGGAAGTCACCGCGTGGCGGCCCCGGGTCCCGGGCGTCACCGAGGTCTTCCACGCCCACTTCACCGAGTACGCGTATCCGATGCATGTGCACGAGGCCTGGACGCTGCTCATCGTCGACGACGGCGCCGTACGGTACGACCTCGACCGGCATGAGCACGGCACCCCGCACGACACGGTGTCCCTGCTCCCGCCGCATGTCCCGCACAACGGCTCCCCCGCCACCCCGCACGGCTTCCGCAAACGGGTGCTGTATCTGGACGGCACGCGGCTCGGCGACGATCTCATCGGCCCGGCGGTCGACTCCCCCGACCTGGCGGATCCGGTGCTCCGGCTGCGCGTCGCTCAGGTGCACACCGCCCTCACCCACCCCGGGGACGAGTTGGAGGCGGACAGCCGGCTCACGCTCATCGGCGACCGGTTGCGGACCCATCTGAGGCCGAGGAGCCTCCCCGACGTCCCGCGCCGCGACCCCGCCCTCGCCCGCCGGCTGCGTGAACTCCTCGACGAGCGGGTCGTGCCGGGGCTCGCCCTTGATGAGGCGACGGTGCTGCTGGGCGCCCATCCCGCCCATCTCGTACGGTCGTTCAGCACCGCGTACGGCATCGCCCCGCACCAGTATCTGATGTCCCGCCGCGTCGACCGGGCCCGCCGGCTGCTGCTGGAAGGCCGGTCGCCTGCCGAGGTGGCCGTGGCGACCGGCTTCTACGACCAGTCCCATCTCACCCGGCACTTCCGGAAGCTGGTGGGCGTGCCGCCGGGGCGCTATCGCGACAGCGCGCGCTGAGCGTCGTACAGATTGCGCGGGCGTACGGCGTCCGTGGTGCCATACAGCTCCAGGCGGGAATGGAGGTCACCGGTGAAGTCGGGTACGTCGATCTGGTCGAACTCCCTGACCTCGTTGAGGCCGACCGTGGCGGAGTAGGGGGCGAGGCCGTCGAGGCGGATCATGCCCGCGCGGACGTTGGTGACCCGGATGTTCCAGTGGGTGAAGCGGGCGCCGAAGAGCGGGCCCGCGCTGGCGTCGCCGCCGTGGCGGCCGTTGTTGTCCACGGTGATGTCGGTGCGGACGTTGGCGAAGGGCAGGCCTCGGTGGCTGTCGAAGGTGCCCATGCGCATGTCGCCGCGGGACCAGACATTGTGGGAGGACAGGCCCTCGACGTTGATGCCGTGGAGCTGGGTGTTGGTGGGCGCCTGTGTCGTGCGGGGCTCGATCGTGAAGTGCTCGATCAGGTTGTCGTGCGAGCCCTCCCGGCAGAAGTACGGGTGGTGGGTGCCCCGGCCCGCCACGCGTGTGCGGCGGAGGGTGCAGGCGGAGGCCGCCACCAGGCCGAAGCCGTTGTCGACGTGGCGGACCGTCACGTCGTCCGCCCAGCAGTCGTAGGCGCACTGGAAGACGACGCCGTTGTGGCCCTTGTCGAGGAGGTGGGGTTGCTGCGGGGTTTCCGTCGCCTCCAGGGTCAGGGCCTCGACGCCCGCGCCCGTCAACTCCTGGACGTGGGTGGTCAGTCGGGGGTCCCATTCGGGGCGGATGTCGAGGGGGAGGGGGCGTTCCAGGGTGAGCTCGCGGCCGTGGATCCGGGTGATGCGGACCGGCCACTCGTAGGGGACGTATGACGTCAGTTTCGTCTTGTCGTCCCAGGTGTAGGCCTCGGGGCCTGGGCCGCCGCCGCACATGTGCTCCAGCAGGGTGTGGCCGGCGTCGTCGGCCAGGCGGAGCAGGACCAGGGCGCCGGGGCGCAGGGCCGAGGTGTCCTGGGCGGTGACCGTCCAGGAGCCCCGGCGGGCGGGGGCGAGGGTGGTGAGGGTGCGCCACTCGTCCCGCTTGTTGCCGGTCCAGCCCTCGAAGGGCCATGCCTTCGCCCTGATCGCGGCGACCAGGGAGGTCCAGCGGGCCTCGGGGGCGAGCCAGATCAGGCCGCCCGCCCAGGACCAGGACGACTTGTCGCCGCCGTAGCGGGAGCCGTAGACGCCGATGAGTTCGGTGAGGTTCTTCGTCGCGTGGAGCTTGGTGCGGGTGCTGCCCGCTCCGCGGAGGACCACGTTCGAGTGGCCGATGCGGATCACGTCGTCGATGCGGAACGTGCCCGGCGGGAGGGTGACCATGCCACCGCCGGCCCTTCCGGCGGCGGCGATGGCACGGTTGATCGCGGGGGCGGAGTCGGTCGTACCGTCCGGCACGGCGCCGAAGTCCCGTACGTCGGCCACGACTCGGGGGCGCGGGAGGCGGGTCGCGCCGGCCCGGCAGCCCGCCCGGCCGATGTAGGGGATCTGGGGGTGGGTGAAGGGGGTGCGGGTGAACTCCCTCCAGAGGGATGGGACTTCGGGCCCGGTGGTTGCGGATGCCGTACGGCTCATGGCTCCGAGTGCCACTGCTGTGGCTCCGCCCAGCACGGCCCGTCTGGTGAGATGCCTGTTGCCCATGTCCGTACGTCCCTTTCATTCCATGCGGCTCTTCATGGATGTGAACGACGTTCAGAAGTGCGGTGGGCGTGAGCATGCCACGGCGATGGGAGGGCATGGAAGGGGTCGTGCAGAAGGAGTTGGTTCAGACTTTTACGTCACTCGGGCGAACGCTGGGTCAGATGCGTGAACGCATCCAGGTTGCGTGTCGACTCGCCGCGGGCCACCCGCCACTCGTACTCCTTGCGGATCGCCGACGCGAAGCCGAGCTCCAGGAGGGTGTTGAAGGCGCCGTCCGCCGCCTCCAGGACCTGGCCGAAGAGGCGGTCGATCTCGTCGGCGGTGATGGCGGCGAGGGGGAGCTTCGCGGCGACATAGATGTCGCCGAGCCGGTCCACAGCGTAGCTCACGCCGTACAGCTTGAGGTTGCGCTCCAGGAGCCAGCGGTGGACGCCGGGTTCGTTCTCGTCCGGGTGGCGGATGACGAAGGCGTTGAGGGAGAGGGAGTGGCGGCCGACGATCAGGGAGACCGTCGTCGACAGCTTGCGGGTGCCGGGGAGCTTGACGACGTAATTGCCGGGGGCGGGGCTCTCCCACTCCAGTTCGGCGTCCTTCAGGGCTCCCTCGATGACGACCTGCGCCTTCTGTGCCTCAGCCATGGTGGGAGCGTACGCGACGGCGGTGGGCCTGGGCCGCAGCCGTGTAGACGTCCGCCGTGGCGGCGGCCGAGGCGTCCCAGCCGAAGGACTGGGCGTGCCGGGCGGCGGCCTCGCCCATCCGGGCGGACAGGTGCGGGTCGTCGGTGAAGGCGCGCAGCACGCGCGCGTACTCGGCCGGGTCGTGGCCCTGCACCAGGAAGCCGGTACGGCCGTCCCGGACCGCGACGGGGAGTCCTCCGACCGCTGCCGCCAGTACGGGTGTGCCGGCCGCCTGCGCCTCGATCGCCACGAGGCCGAAGGACTCGCTGTACGACGGCATGACCAGCACCGACGCCGCCCGGAACCAGTCCGCGAGCTGTTCCTGGCCGACGGGTGGGCGGAATCGTACGACGTCCGCGATGCCCAGGCGGGCCGCCAGCTTCTGCAGGCCCTCCGGCTTGGCGAGGCCGCTGCCGCTGGGGCCGCCGACGATCGGGACGAGGACGCGGGAGCGCAGCTCGGGGTGCTCGCCGAGGAGGACGGCCACGGCGCGCAGGAGGATGTCCGGGGCCTTGAGGGGCTGGATACGGCCGGCGAACAGCGGGATCACCGCGTCCTGCGGGAGGCCGAGGCGGGCTCGGGCCGCGGCCCTGCCGTCCGCCGGGGAGAAGCGGGTGAGGTTCACGCCGGGGTGGACGACCGCGACCCTGCCGGGGTCGGCCGCGTAGTGGCGTACCAGTTCGTCCGATTCCTCGGCCGTGTTGGCGATGAGGCGGTCCGCCGCCGCGACGATCTGGGTCTCGCCGATGACCCGGGCGGCCGGTTCCGGGGTGTCGCCGTCGGCGAGGTTGGCGTTCTTGACCTTGGCCATGGTGTGCATGGCGTGCACCAGGGGGGCGCCCCAGCGCTGGGCCGCGAGCCAGCCGACGTGGCCGGAGAGCCAGTAGTGGGAGTGGACCAGGTCGTAGTAGCCGGGGCGGTGGCCGGCCCAGGCCTGCATCACTCCGTGGGTGAAGGCGCAGAGCTGGGCGGGGAGGTCCTCCTTGTTGAGGCCCTCGTAGGGGCCGGCGTCGATGTGGCGGACCAGGACGCCGGGGGCCAGTTCGACGACGGGTGGGAGGTCGGTGGCCGTGGTGCGGGTGAAGATCTCGACCTCGATGTTGATCGCGGCGAGGCGCTGCGCGAGCTCCACGATGTAGACGTTCATGCCGCCGGCGTCACCTGTGCCGGGCTGGTGGAGGGGGGAGGTGTGCACGCTGAGCATGGCCACGCGGCGGGGGCGGCGGTGGAGCCACCCGAGCCTGCTGACGTACTGGCTCACGTAGCGGTCCTCCTTGGCTGCGGGCATGCCTGAGGGAGGGTGCGGGTGCCCTCCACGGGCTGCAACAGCGGAGGGATGGGTTCCCATTCCTGGTGGGGTGGTTTTTGCCTAGGAATTACCGAGGGTCGCTCAACCGTTCGAAGTGCTGGTGCGTGGACCTCCGGTGGTTGGGTGGGGATGCCTGCGGCGGCCCGTCGTTGTCCGGTGGGGGTTCGCGTAGCGCCCGCGGTTGCGGGGTGGGGCGGGGACGCGGGTGCCGGTGCATTCCGGTTTACGCATACGCTCGTGTGCATGAGTTCCCGCGCCTTTGCCCGCCCTGTGGGCACCGTCACGCGTGGGACCACCAATCCGAATCGGCTGCGGCGTATGGATCGGTGGATCGCCCATACGCATGGGGCCGCGTTGCGGCGGGCCGTTGATCCGGTTGCCGTTGATCTGGGGTACGGGGCCGCTCCCTGGACCGCCGTGGAGTTGCTGGGGCGGCTGCGGGGGGTTGCGGGTGATGTGCGGGTGGTCGGGCTGGAGATCGAGCCGGCTCGGGTTGCCGCCGCGCTGCCGTATGAGCGGGACGGGCTCGTCTTTCGGCATGGGGGGTTTGAGATTCCGATCGCTCAGCGGCCCGTGTTGGTGCGGGCGGCGAATGTGTTGCGGCAGTACGAGGAGGGGGAGGTCGCGGGGGTCTGGGCTCGGCTCTGTGCGCGGCTGGCTGTGGGTGGGCTGCTGGTCGAGGGGACCTGTGACGAGATCGGGCGGCGGCATGTGTGGGTCGCGCTCGGGCCCGAGGGGCCTCGTACGGTGACCTTCGCGACTCGGCTGGGGTCGCTGGAGCGGCCTTCGGATCTTGCCGAGCGGCTGCCCAAGGCGCTGATTCACCGCAATGTGCCCGGTGAGCCTGTGCATGCCTTTCTGCGTGACTTCGACCGCGCGTGGGCGGCTGCCGCGCCCTATGCGTCGTACGGCGCCCGTCAGCGGTGGATGCGGGCGGTGCGGGAGTTGTCGGCGGACTGGCCGGTGACGGATGGGCCGGGGCGGTGGCGGCAGGGGGAAGTGACCGTGCGGTGGGGGGCGTTGGCGCCCCGCGGGTGAGTGGCCGGGCCCCCGGGGGAACGATCTCGGCGAGTCGTACGTCACAAAGGCGGGGAGACCGTCACTTCGGGGCATGACGGGGAGGGAACGGGGGGAAGCAGACCTCTGTCACTTTGCGCGCCGTCGTGGCACGATCCCCCGGACGTTCGTATGTTACTGACGGGACATCAGTTTGGGGGCACAGGTATGGGTACGGGCAAGCGCGGCCTGATCGCCGTTGCCGTGACCGTCGTCTGCGCGGTCACCGTACTGGGGGCGCCGGGTGCGGCGTTCGCCGCTCCGTCTCCATCTCCATCTCCTTCACCGTCGTCCGCCGCGTCTGCTGATGTCTCCAACAAGGATCTTGAGGCCGTGCGGGGGAAGCTGGAGAAGCTGTATCACTCCGCGGCCGTCGCCACCGATGAGTACAACGCCGCCGAGGAGGCGGCCGAGAAGCAGTCCGCCGAGATCGTGTCGCTGGCGAAGAAGATCGTCAAAGGGCAGGAGAGGCTCGCGGAGTTGAAGAAGCGGGCCGGGGCCGCGGCTGCCGCCCAGTATCGGTCGGGGGGACTGCCCGACGAGGCCCATCTGATGCTCAGTGACGATCCGCAGGCCTTCCTCGACGGTGCGCGGCGGGTGCTTCAGGGTGAGCGGGCGACCAAGGGGCTGCTCGCCGAAATGACCCGCACCCAGCAGGACTTGGAGCAGTACGCCAAGGACGCCTCCGCCCAGTGGCAGAAGCTGGAGGCCGGGCGCAAGGCCAAGGCCGCCGCGCAGAAGAAGATCGAGAAGCAGATCAAGGCGGCCGAAAAGCTCGAATCCCAGCTGGAGAAGGAGGAGCTCAAGCGCCTCGCCGAGCTGGAGGAGGAGGCCGCGCGCCGGGCACAGACCGACTGGCTGGACTCCGGCGTCCTCGACGACATCAAGGGCAAGGCGTCCGAGTCCGGGCGCAAGGCCGTCGAGTATGCGACGGCACAATTGGGCAAACCGTATGAATGGGGCGCCGAGGGGCCCAAGACATACGACTGTTCAGGGCTGACGTCGGAGGCGTGGGCGAGTGCGGGGGAAGGTATTCCGCGGACCTCGCAGGAGCAGTGGAAGCAGCTGAAGCGGATCGACATTCAGGACATGCGGCCCGGTGACCTCATCATCTACAACAACGACGCCAGCCATGTCGCCCTGTATGTCGGGGATGGTGCCATCATCCACGCCCCGCGGCCCGGGCGGACGGTGACCGTCGCGGGGGCCGGGTCGATGCCGATTCTCGGGGTGGTTCGGCCCGATGCGTGAGGATTCAGGGCGGATTGGGGTGCAGGGCGCGTGACTCGTACCACGTGACCCACAGCACGTCATATCGCCCTCAAACTGCCTGCTGACGTGACGTTCGTCATCCCTCGCCGCTCCCCGGCCTGTCCAACTGCGGTAGGGAACGCGGCATATGACAGCGGCCAGCGACCAGACGGCGTGTGCCACACCATTCCGCTGCGGCGCCGACACCCGCTATGGTCCCCGTCGGTGGATCGAGGTCCCTCGTTCCCACCAGCCCTCGGGGGGAGGGAAGGAACTCAACACGATGCCCGTACCCGTACCGCGGCAGAGAGCGATCCCGGCCGTGGAGACAGGTCAGGCGCCGGCCGCGTCCCCAGGCGGCACCTTGCGAGAGGTGGCTCCACGTAAGGGAGAACCGGTCGATAACACCACCCACACCAGTCTGACCCTGCTGCTGATCGAGGACGATCCCGGCGGCTCGGCCCTCGTGCCCGAGCTGCACGACTCGGCCGGCAAGCCGATCAGGGTGCGCACCGCCCGCAACCTCACCGAGGCCGAGCGGCTGCTCACCGACGACGTCCACTGCATCCTGCTGGACCTCGCCCTGTCGGCACCCGGCCGGGGCACCGACGACGAGCTGGCCGTGCTCCGGCACGTCCTGGAGCTCGCGCCCCGGCATGCCGTCCTCGCCCTCACCGCCTCCGGCGACGCCGAGCGCGCCGCCGAGGCCGTGCGTGTCGGCGCGCAGGACTATCTCTTCCGGGACGAGCTGGACGGCCGGCTGCTGAGCCGCGCGATCCGGTACGCCGTGGAGAGGAAACGTTCCGACACGGCCGAGCGGCGGCTTGCCGAGGGCCGGCTGCGGGCGCAGGAGAACCGGCGCCTGGAGCGCGGCCTGCTGCCCACGCCGCTCCTCGAGGGGTCGTCGCTGCGGTTCGCCGCGCGGTATCGGCCGGGGCGGTCGCGTGCCCTGCTGGGCGGTGACTTCTACGACGTCGTCCGCACCGCCGACGGCACCGTGCACGCCATGATCGGTGACGTCTGCGGGCACGGTCCCGATGAGGCCGCCCTCGGTGTGGAGCTGCGGATCGCCTGGCGGGCGCTGACCCTCGCCGGGCTGTGCGGGGACGCGCTACTGGGAACGCTGCAGAAGGTCCTCGAACATGAGCGGGCCGACGACGAGATCTTCGCGACCCTGTGCACGGTGGACATCGCACCGGACGGGCGCCGTGCCGGGCTGTGCCTGGCGGGGCATCCCTCACCGCTGCTGGCCCGGCCCGGGCGTACGGCACAGCTGCTGCCGTACGACAACAACGGGCCCGCGCTCGGTCTGCTGCCCGGGGCCCGGTGGCCCCGGATGGAGGTGAAGCTGGGGGCGGAGTGGAGCCTGATGCTCTACACCGACGGCTTGATCGAGGGGCGCGTCGGGGAGGGTCGGCGCGAGCGGCTGGGGCAGGACGGCATGGTGTCGATGGTCCGCCGCCAGCTCGCCGAAGGGCTGCGGGGCGAGGCCTTGCTGCGGGCCGCCGTCAATGAGGTTCGGGATCTCAACGGGGGCGAGCTGACGGATGACGTGGCTGTGTTGTTGCTGGATCGGGGGTTTGAGGGGAGTTGAGGGGGCGAGGCCTCGCACCCCTGGCAGTCACCCCCGCCCGGCGTTGATCAGCGGCCGCCGTTGTACGGACCGTACGGCCCGTCGCTGCTGGAGCCCCTTCTGCTGCGGCCGCCGCCGGGGAGGCCCTTGATGGCGGGGCGTACGTCGACCATGTACACGATGGTCGCGATGAGGCCGATGATCGGCAGGAACGACAGGATGTTGAAGATCAGGTTCACCACGAAGGCGAGGCCGAGGATGATCAGCCAGAACGGCTTGGTCTTCTTGTCGGCCGCCCGGTAGGCGTCCTCGCGGCGGACGGCCGCGTCGATCAGCGCGAAACCGCTGAAAAGGATCAGGGCCATGCTCAGCAGCCACATGAACCCCGCGAAGCCCTGCATCAGCACAACGTCCACCACCCGATTCGGCTCGTATCTACGCGGTCACGGTACCCGCAACCGCAGGACCGCTACCCGAACAACGGGCCGAGCACTCGCCAAGTGCCCGGCCCGTGCCATGCAGCCCCTTTTCACCCGTCCGGGTTACTTGGCGGGCGGCGTCGTCTTCTTCGCGGTGGTCTTGCGCGCCGGAGCCTTCTTGGCCGTCGCCTTCTTCGCCGGGGCGGCCTCGGCGGCGGGCTTGGCCTCGGTGGACTTGGCCTCGGCCTTGTCGTCCTTGGCCTTGTCCTCCTTGACCTCGACCGGCTCGGCCTTCGGCTCGACGGCGACCGCGAGCTCCTCGATCTCCTCGGCCGCCTCGCCGCGCCAGGTCTTCACGGCCTGCTCGCCGTGCTCGGCGACCTTCTCGTAGGTCTCGCGGGCCTTCACGGCGTACTCGGCGGCGACACCGAGGGTGCGCAGCGCCAGGTCCTGGGCGCTCTCGCCGAACTTCTTCAGGTCGGCGTCGATGTTGCTGCCGAACTTCTTGAAGTCCGCGTCCAGGTTGGTGCCGAACTTCTTGATGTCGGCGTCCAGGCCGCTGACGAACTCGTTGACCTTGGTCTGGAAGGTCTCCTGCGCCTCCTTGGCCTTCTCGCCCGCCTCCTTGGCACGCGTGGTGGCCTTCTCCTGGACGGCCTTCGGGTCGGTGTTGCGAACGGCCTCGAACCGCGCCGGCGCCTCGGTGCGCAGCTGCTCCACCAGGGCGGGCACCTTCTTGGCCTGCTGAAGGGCCAGGTCGGCGGTGCCGGCGGCGAAGTAGAGCGGGGTCGGGTCGCTGAGGGTCTTGCGCAGGTCGTCGGTGATGGCCATGGTGAGGGTCCTCCCGGGTTGCTGTTCAGATGAGGGTTCTGGTCCCCGCGGCCAGCCGGACGGCTGGTGTCCTGCGGCCGGCTGACGGCTGCCGTCTGCTCGCCGGTGCGCGTCGCGCGTACGGCGGCTCATACGGCTCCTCGTCAGCCGGCCGACTGCTGCGGGTCGGTCGGGTTCTCCGGGTCGGCGTCACTGCCGTCGGACGTACGGGTGTTGCGGGTGGTGCGGGTGGTGCGGGTCTTGCCGGTGGTGCGGGTACGGCGCGCGGCGGGCTTGCCGCCGTCGTCGACCGTGGCATCCGTGCCGTCGTCCCCGCGGGGCGTACGGCTGCGGCGTACGGCGGCCTCGGCGGCCGCGGTGCCTTCCGCCTTGACCGACTCGACCAACGCCTCCCCCTCCTCGGGGGATATCCCGAACCCGTTCTCCTTGCGGAAGGATTCGTAGATCTGGAGCAGCACCTGCTTCTGCCGCTCGTTCAGCGTGGGATCGGCGAGGATGACGGCGCGCGTCTCCACCTCGTCCCGGTCCCGCTCGGCGTCGAGGATGCCGGCCCGGACGTACAGCGTCTCGGCGGAGATCCGCAGCGCCTTGGCGACCTGCTGCAACACCTCCGCGCTCGGCTTGCGCAGCCCGCGCTCGATCTGGCTCAGATACGGATTGGACACCCCGGCGGCATCGGCGAGCTGCCGCAACGACAGCTGCGCGTTGCGCCGCTGCTCGCGCAGGTACTCACCGAGATTGCCGACGTTGAGCGATGCCATGCCTCCACCTTGCCCCACCCCCGCTAACTATTGCAAGCAGCCGCTTGCAAAAGTGCGCCACGCCACTGTGGGGGCGTCGGTGCGGTCATGACGGTCGCCGTCACGTCCCGGCACCGCCTCTGGACGATCTCATCGCGGAAGTCGACCGGAGATGCGACACCGCACACCGCCCCGGCGGGCAGGAACAGCCCAACTGGCTCGCCCTGCTGACAGTCGCCGCCCGACTCGCGGGTCAGTTGCAGGCGCTGGCGCACGACCTCGTGGAGGACTGCGTCGAGCGCTGCCGGAGGCACGGCAACTCATGGACCGGCATCAGGCGCTTCGACCGCTGGTTCGCCACCACCAGCCGGCTGCGCCTCGAGGCCATGACCGACGACCTCCAACAGTCGATGGTTCACGTCAAGCAGGCGGCTGTGCGCCACCGCAACAACTACATCGGCACCGAGCACCTGCTCTGGGGACTGACCGCGGAGAACAACAGCGCCACCCGCCTCCTGCGGGCCGCCGGCGTCTCACCGGACGCCGTCCACCGATCCGTCGGAACCCGGCTGACCATGGGGGCATCCCAGGCAGCCGAACGCATCGCCTGGACTCCCTACTCCCGCAAGGCCATCGACATCGCCGAGGCGCGATCGGAGCCGCAGTGGACACCACACGCCGATGCCTGAACCCTGACTCCGGCACGCACCGCCGAGCCCACCGCACAGCCGCGGCGAACGTCGAACTCAGGCGATTCCTCCCTTCGTCCCACAGCATCGGGAATGCTGACCCCATGCGCTCCGACGACTGGTACCTCACCGACGACGTCGACGACTTCCTCGCCCGCTCCGGGGACTTCCTGCGGTCGTGGCCCGGCCCGCATGTCATGGCGTTGACCTGGGCCGAAAGAGTGCGTACGCGCGGGCTGGGTGCCTTCGGTGCCGAAGGTGCCGTGTTCGGGGTGCTGGAGCGGGCCGGCGAGGTCCGCGCCACCTTTCATCGCCTCCCGCCCCGCGGCCTCGGCCTCACGCCGCTCACACCCGAGCAGGCCGACACGCTCGCCGCCCGGCTGGCCGCCCTCGGGCACTCCCTCCCCTCCGTCAACGCGGACCACCGCACCGCCACCGCCTTCGCCGAGGCCTGGCAGCGGCACACCGGCGCCACGCCGACGCTCTGGCACACGCGACTGCGTCTGTATCGGCTCGACACCCTCACTCCACCGGAGCCGCTGCCCGCGGGCCGGGGCCGGGTCCTGGGCGAGGGGGATCTCGACCAAGTCATGTACTGGTGCGGCGAGTTCGCCAAGGCCGTCGGGGAGGACGTCGCCATCGACGCCGACTCCTGGCCCCGCACCCGCTACGCCGACAAGCGCTACACGCTCTGGGAGACCCCGGACGGCACCCCCGTCTCCATCGCCGGCATGAACCCCCTGATCGGCGGCCAGATCCAGGTCGACATCGTCTACACCCCGGCCGAGCTGCGCGGCCACGGCTACGCGGCTGCCGTGACGGCGCAGGTCAGCCAGGCCGCGCTGGACGCCGGCGCCAAGGACGTCGTGCTGTTCGCGGACCTCTCCAATCCCACCAGCAACGCCCTGTACCAGCGCCTCGGCTATCGCACGCTGACCGACTGGGCGGCGTACGAATTCTCCTGAGCCGTACGGACGTACCCGCCGTATGGCCGTACGGCCGCACCGAGCGGCGTGTCCGGGCGGGCGGGGCCCGGGGGTCGGCGCAGGGTGGTGGTCGGTACGGGCGTCGTCGAGAGGGAGAGGGCGAGGAATCGTGATCGTGAAGCGTCGCGTGGCCGGCGTTCTGGCCGCTGTCACTGCCGTTCTGACCGCTGTCGTCGCCGGGCTGATGCTGGTCGCGGTGCCCGCCGCCGCCCGGGACGACCATGGAAACATCGAGCGGAACGAATGGAACATTCCGCTCGCCAACCTCCGCGTCCTCTAGCCGAGCTCCACGCCATGTCACAAACCCGGCTGCCCGGCTCGTCCAAGGTTTCGAAGGATGTGTTCCGGATGGATGCGGGACGGTGAGAGTCATGCGTGTGTTCGTGGCGGGCGGAACCGGCGTCATCGGGCGGCGGCTCGTGCCGCGGCTGGTGGAGCGTGGGCATCAGGTGACGGCCACGACGACCGGCGAGGCCAAGCTCGGCCTGGTGCGGGGGATGGGCGCGGAGGGCGTCGTGATGGACGGGCTCGACGCGGCGTCGGTCGGTGCGGCGGTGGCCGCGGCACGGCCGGACGTGATCGTGCACCAGATGACGGCGATCTCCCAGCCGCACTCCGGCAAGCCCGACATCAGGCACTTCGACCGCTGGTTCGCCACCACCAACCGGCTGCGCACCGAGGGCACCGACCATCTGCTGGCCGCCGCAAAGGCGACCGGCGTCCCGCATGTCGTCGCGCAGAGCGCCGCGATCTGGAACGGCGTCCGCGAGGGCGGCTGGGTGAAGACCGAGGAGGATCCACTGCCCGTGGAGAGCGGGCGGCTGCGCGCGATGGGCGAGGCGATCCGGCACATCCAGGACTCGGTCCTGGAGGCCGACGGAACGGTCCTTCGCTACGGCGGGTTCTACGGGCCCGGCGCCACCGACGACCAGGTCGAACTCGTGCGCAAACGGCAGTTCCCGCTGGTCGGGGGCGGTACCGGCTACTGCTCCTGGATCCATCTGGACGACGCGGCGAGCGCCACCGTACTGGCCGTCGAGCTGCGGGCACGGGGCGTGTTCAACATCGTCGACGACGAGCCCGCCCCGGCCAGTGAATGGCTGCCGTATCTCGCCATGTGCGCGGGGGCCAAGCCTCCGCTCCGGGTGCCCAAGTGGCTGGCGCGGCTGCTGGCCGGGGACGTGGTGGTGACGATGATGACCGAGGGGCGCGGCTTCTCCAACGCCAAGGCGAAGCGGGAGCTGGGCTGGGAGCCGCGCTATCCGTCGTGGCGGCAGGGGTTCCGGGAGGAACTGGCCGGGTCGTAGCAACCGCGTCACCTGCCACCCAGCGCCTGCCTACCAATACCCACTTATTTGTGCGTACTTGGCAGCGCTCCCCCGCCGCCGCACCCTGGATGTGGGTGATCGACGAGGCGGCGGACGGAGGAGGAGGAAGTCAGTGCCGGTCAGGAGACCGGCAGGGCCTCGGTCAGCCGCTCCAGGCGGCGGTGGCCCCAGTCTGAGAGCGGGCCGAGCGCCTCGGCCAGATCGCGGCCGAAGTCGGTCAGGGAGTAGACGGTCTTCGGCGGCAGTACGTCATGCACCTCACGGTGCACCAGACCGTCCTCCTCCATCTCGCGCAGCGCCTGGGTCAGCACCTTCTCGCTGAGGCCCGGCAGCCGGCGGCGCAGTTCCGCCGGGCGGTGCGGGCCGGACTCCATCAGCCACAGCAGCGATGTCTTCCACTTGCCGTCGATCACTGCGATCGCGGCAGTCACCCCGCAGACGTTCGGATCATGGCGCCGATTCGTCATGTCTCCACCCCTTTTGCCATCAATTATCTGTACTTTACAGGGAGTTCAGCAATGCCCACCTACGACCACGACTCCGCCGTCACCGTCATCGGTCTCGGCCCGATGGGCCGCACGCTCGCCGGTACGTTCCTGGACGCGGGGCTGCGGGTCACCGTCTGGAACCGCACCCCCGGGCGGGACCGGGACCTCGTCGAGCGTGGCGCCACGTCGGCCGCCTCGGCGGCGGAGGCGGTCGCCGCCTCCCCGCTGACCGTCGTCTGCGTGGTGAACTACGACGCCTCCGACGCCGTCCTCCGGCAGGACGACGTCACCGACGCCCTCAAGGGCCGTACGGTCGTCAACCTCACCGCCGACACCCCGGCCCGGGCCCGCGACACGGCCGCATGGGCGGCCGAGCACGGCATCCGCTACCTGGACGGCGCGATCATGACGCCGACCACGGCCATCGGGACCCCCGACGGAGTCTTCCTGCACAGCGGTCCCTCGGACCTGTACCGCGAGCACCAGGACGTGCTGTTCGCCCTGGGCGGCTCCCACACCCACCTGGGCGAGGACGTCGGCCGGGCCGCCTCCTACGACATCGCCCTGCTCGACATCTTCTGGACGGCGATGGCGGGCTACGCGCACGCCGTCGCCATCGCCCGGGCCGAGGGCATCACCGCACGCGAGCTGGCCCCCTTCGCCTCCGGTATCTCCGCGATCCTGCCGGCGCTGTTCGAGGAGTTCGCGGGGGACGTCGACGAGGGCACCTACTCGGGCGAGCTCAACCCGATCACCTCCGGCGTCTCCACCATGGCCCACATCATCGAGGCCTCCGAGTCCCACGGCATCGAGGCGACCGTCATGCGCGCCGCCGAGGGCCAGGCCCGCCGAGCCATCGGCCTCGGCCACGAGACGGACGGCTTCATGCGGGTCACGGAGATGCTGGGCCGCCCCCGGCGCTGACGGCCCCGGTAGCGCCGGTACTCCCGGTGATCCCGGTGATCCACTCCTCCATCGCGGCGAAGTCACGCTCACCGAGCCCGTAGCGCTGGTCGACGCGGTGGAGGAGAGCGGGCCCGGGGTGTTCGGCGGCCACCAAGGCCCGGTCGGCGTCGGTGATCTCGTCGTCGACCCAGACGAAGGGACGCCCGGCGGCCCAGGCCACCAGCGGCCGTGTCTTCCAGTGGGGGGCGCGGGGCCCGGTAGCGGGTTCCGCGTCCTCGTCCGGCCAGTCGACCAGCGGCAACGCCGGAAGACCGAGCCAGGGCGCGAGCACCGCATTCGCGTCGTCCATCCAGGTCGTGGCCCACACCAGCTCGACACCGAGGACGGTGAGCCGCTTCAGGCGGGTGCCGAGTGCGGGATCGACTCGGGTCAGCAGGGGGTGAGCGGGTCGGCCGGGCGCGGTGCCGGGCGGCTCGTGCAGCGGATACGGACGTTCCGCCCCGAAGGGGATCAGCGGACCGTCGACGTCGAGGAACAGGAGCATCGAAAACAGGATCACCCCTGGCAGGGGAACTGCGCTAGTGTCACCGATATGACTGCCGGGTCGGCCTTGTGCCGTGAGCGAGTTGGGTGTTGCCCGGCCTCTGAGTGAGGTCGCGGTGGTGGGCCAGGGGCCCGCCTCTTTCTCTTCGCCTTCGTCCGTACGGAAACCACCGACGGAACCAACGACGGAAATCAGCGACAGAGAAAGCGAGAGAATGCCCAACGACTTCAATCAGCAGGTCATCGACGAGTTCCGCGCCAACAAGGGCCGCGTCGGCGGCTACTTCGAAGGTGCCCGTCTCCTTCTGCTCACCACCACCGGCGCCCGCACCGGCCGCCCCCACACCACCCCCGTCGGCTATCTCCCCGACGACGACCGCGTCCTGGTCATCGCCTCGGCCGCCGGCGCCCCCAGTCACCCGGCGTGGTTCCACAACCTCGTCGCGAACCCCCAAGTCACCATCGAGAGCGGCGCGTTCACCTACGACGCGCGCGCGGTCGTCCTCGATGCCGAGGAGCGGGACCGGGCCTTCGCGCGGGCCGTGGAGGCGGATCCGGGCTGGGCGGAGTACCAGAAGAAGACGGAGCGGGTGATCCCGGTGATCGCCCTGTACGAGATGGCCCAGGACGGCCCCCCGAACATCAACGCGTCCTCCATGGGCGAGGCCATCAAGGTCGTCCACGACGCCTTCCGCCGCGAACTTGCCCTGATCCGCGAGGAGATGGCCAAGACCGAGGGCTCCACACTGGGCGCCCAGCTCCGCGTCAACTGCCTCACCTTCTGCGCGGGTCTCCACAACCACCACTCCGGTGAGGACATGGCCCTCTTCCCGTTCCTGGCCGACCGCCATGCCGAGCTGGCCCCGGCCGTGGCCCGGCTGCGGGAGGAGCATGAGCGCATCGCCGCCCTCGTCGAGGACCTGCGGCACGCCGTGACCGCCGAGCACCCGGACCCGGCCACCGCCCGCGCCGAGGTGGAGCGCCTCACGACGGAACTGGAGGCTCATCTGACGTACGAGGAAGAGCAGTTGATCCCGGTCCTCGACCCGGCGTAGGACGCGGACGCGGCATGACCGGAGAGCGGGAGGCCGACGCCCCTCATCACCATGGCAACGGCCTCCCGTGCACCACCTCCAGCCCCGCCACGGCCCGTGTCACCACCACATACAGCCGCCGCAGCCCCCGCTCCTCGTGCTCCTCCCCCTCCACGATCGCCGCCGGCTCCACGGCGACGACATGGTCGTACTCCAGCCCCTTCACCACACTCGCCGGTACGACGGCCACCCGCGCCCCCATCTCGTCCGCGCCCTCCGTCTCGATCCCGGCCGCCGCCAGCGCCTCCCGCACCCGGCCCACCTCCCCATCGGCCGCGACGACCCCCACCGACCCCTCCCGGCCCAGCGCGTCCCGGACAGCACCCACGACCGCGCCGGGCAGATCGCCGCCCGCCTCCCGGAACCGCAACTCCCCGTCCCCGCGTAGCTGGGGGTCCCCCCGCTTGCGGGGGAGGGCCGCCGGGACCTCCACATCCACCCGCTCCAGCAGCCGGTTGGCCAGCTCCAGCACCGCACGCGGCACCCGGAACCCGAGGGTGAGCGGTACGACCACCGCGTCCGGCTTCCCCAGCTGCCCGAGCACCGTCCGCCAGGACCGCGCGGCCCACGGCGTCGTGCCCTGCGCCAGATCCCCCAGCACGGTCATCGACCCGAAGACGGCCCGGCGCGCGATCGCCCTGCACTCCATCGGCGACAGGTCCTGCGCCTCGTCGACGACGACATGGCCGTACTGCTGTGGGTGCTCGATGAGCCCGGCGACCTCGTCGAGCAGCACGAGATCGGCGGCCGACCAGCGCGCCGACTTCCATGACCGCGGCGGCACGGCCCACAGCAGCGCCTTCTGCTCGTCGGCGTCCAGCACCCCCTCGGCGGCCTCCGCCAACACCCCCGGATCCATGAGCAGTTCGGCCACCACCTCCTCGGGCCGGACCCGCGGCCACACGGCGTCGACATACGCCCCGACCGCCCGCGACCGCGAGATCTTCTGCAGCCAGGCGGCACCCGGCGGCCCGCCGCGCCGCTCGGCCTGCTCCAGAATCATCTGCACCACACGTGTCCGCACCCGCTCCCGCCCCACGGCGTACGGCGGCTCCTCCGCCCGCACCCCGGTCAGGATCCGCAGCAGCCGCTCCTCCGAGACCCGCCACCGGTAGGAGCCGTCGGGAACGGCGAGCGGTCCCGATATGCCCGGCCCTCTGCCCACCCGGGCATAGAGGGCCCGACGCAGCACCTCCGCCATCCGCCCGTCATGCTTCACGGCCGCCGCCCGCGCCTCATCCGTCCCCTTGACCGGATGCCGGGCGATCTCGTCCCGCAGCGTGGACTGCCGTACGCCGGTCTCGCCGAGGGCGGGGAGCACCTCGGAGATGTACGACAGGAAGGTCCGGTTGGGTCCGAGGATCAGCAGGCCGCCGCGCCTGATGCGCTGTGGGTGGGTGTAGAGCAGATACGCGGCACGGTGCAGCCCGACCGCGGTCTTGCCGGTGCCCGGGGCGCCCTGCACACACACGGAGACGGCGAGGTCGCCCCGTACGAGATCGTCCTGCTCGGGCTGGATGGTGGCGGCGATGTCGCGCATCGGCCCGACGCGCGGCCGCTCGATCTCCCGGGCGACGATCTCGCTCGCCCGGGACTCGCCCCGGTCGAGATGCTCGTCCTCCAGGCCGGTCAGGTCGGTGGAATCCCCGCGGCTGCCCGGCGCCCAGCCGAACCGCCGCCGCACGGTGACGCCCTGCGGGTCCCGGGCGGAGGCCTGATAGAAAGCGCGGGAGACGGGTGCCCGCCAGTCGACGACGAGGGGCGGCTCGGCGGGATGCTCACTGATCCGCAGCCGCCCGATGTGCAGCGCCCGGTGCTCCCCGGCGGCGAAGTCCAGCCGCCCGAAGAACAACGGCCCCTCCGGCAGCTCATGCAGCGCCTTGGCCTGGCTGCGCAGCTGATAGCCGAGGACCTCGGCGTCGGCCCCGGACGCCGAGGCGTTCTCACCGATGACGACCTGTTCGTCGGCGCCGTCGACCATGCCGGCGAGGGCGGTGCGGCAGCGGGCGTGATGAGCGCGTTCGCGGTCGAGGGTGTGCCGGAGGGCGGAGTCGGTCGTCGTCATGCAAAAGAGCGTACCCAAATAACGTGACCGAGTTAAATTATTTACCGAGCCTCACTCGGACGAGTGCGTGAACGACGGCGACAACCCCATCTCCAGCAGCCCGAACGCCCGCTCCGCCGCCACCACCGCGTCCCCCTTGACCTCAGCCACCGGATCCCCCGCCGAGATCCGCCGCCAGTTCTCCTGCGCGAGGATCCGCTGCACGGCCACGATCTGCCCCGCCGCGAGCCGCGCCTCCAACCCGCCACCGAGCGCCTCGGCGAGCGCGGCCTCCGAACGCTCCAGATAGGCGTACATGCGCGCGACCAGGGCCGGCGTCCCGTACACCAGCGAGTGGAAGGCGAGCACCGCGGGATGGTCATTGACCCCGGTGATCGGGTCGCCCCGCTCGATCCCGTCCACGAAATGCCGCCGCAGCGCCTCGACGGGCGAAGGCCCCTCCCCCACGGCCCCCTCCCCCACGACCCGCGCCGCCTCGTCCTCGTGATCGGCGATCCGGTACAGCACGAGGTCCTCCTTCGCCGGGAAGTACCGGAACAGCGTCGGCTTGGAGATCTCCGCGGCGGCGGCGACCTCGGCGACCGAGACGGCGTCGAAGCCCTTCTCGATGAAGAGCCGGATGGCGGTCTCGGAGACGGTCTCGTACATCCGGCGCTTCTTGCGCTCGCGGAGCCCGACCTCCGTGCTGGTGCGGTCGTCGCTCGTGCCGGTCTCGCTCATGTCCGTGAGCCTACGCGCGACCTGCCCGGGGCCACCGGCCTCAGGCTGCGGCCCGCTGCGGCCAGTCCGGCCTCTTGGCGAGGAACCAGAGGTCGTCGAAGTGTTTGATCCAGGTGGCGACAGCCGCCTCGGCGGCAGCGGTACCCTCCCGCGACCACACGTTGAGATCGGTTCTGTAGCCCTTGGGGTCGTAGAACTCCGGCCCCGACTCGCGCAGCCGCATCCGTGCCGACACGTCGTACAGGCCGTGCAGCACCTGGCCCCGGTTGAAGATGCAGATCTTGTCGCGCGGGATGCCGGGATAGCAGCGGTACTCGCACTGGACGGTCAGTTTGCCGGGCGCGGTGAGCCGTACGGCGAGGTCGGACAGTATGTCGTCGTACTCCTGGCAGCGGCGGATCATGCGCAGCCGGAAGGCCGGGTCGTCCACCGGGCGGGTGTCATCGGTGTCATCGCCGACCCTGGACGGCACGGTCATGGGCTGCCCGAAGTCCGGCACCAGGATGCGCACCAGGACGCTCCTGGTGGGCCCCGGGTTGTCGAAGAGGCCCTCCAAGCGGTGGTACAGCTCGTTGTAGAGCGTCTCGCCGGTGTAACCGAGGAAGCTGATCTCCACCCGCCTGGCCTGGAAGGCCTCGCTGACGAATCCGCCCAGCTGGCTGGAGTTCACCAGGGCGCGCGACGGCACGCGTACCGAGGAGGACAGTTCCCGGACCGCGTCGTACAGCACATAGCCGACCAGGCTGAGCAGGGCTCCGCCGAGGAAGGCCTTGCCTTCCAGCGCCTCACCGACCGGCTTGACGAACTGGGCGATCAAGCCGGTGACGAAGATGCCGATGAGCACGACGCGGGTCACCAGCGGTTCGAAGCGTTCCTGGAACCGCCTCAGCCGCTGCCCCACCCCGTCGCCAGTCGGTCCGTTTCCCCCGCTGGACATCCCCGACCCACCCTCCGCCGCGTTGCCGACGGACCGTCATATGCCCGTGGGCAAAACACATTTGGGTGAATCATGGTGCCCCTAGGCCAGGGCGCGGGCAAGATACGGATTCGCCGTCGGACGGACCGGAAGGCCGAGGAAGGCGGTGGCCGCGGCCAGGGTCATGGGGTACGAGTTCACCGCGCGGTGGACGTTGGGTGCGTCCAGGCTCACTCCGGTGACCAGGCGGTCGAGGTCCACGTAGGCGGAACGGACGGTTTCGATGCCCTTGTAGACCCGCCAGTCCCGCCGCCAGTCCAGGGTGCACCCGCTCGGCAGCTTGAGCTCCCAGAGCCGGAACATACGATCCCGGATCTCCGGCCGGGTCGGTGTGAGGTGCATGTGCCGGACCAGGTCGTACAAGGGGTCGCCGACCAGCGCCATCTCCCAGTCGATGATGGTCAGCGCCAGGCGGTCGTCGCGGCGCACCAGATTCCACGGGTTCAGGTCGCCGTGCAGGAGAGCCGGGGCGCGGTGACTCACCTCGTGCCGGGAAAGGATCTCCCCCAGACGGTCGGCGTCGGGCAGTCCGAGATGCCGGGCCAGCTGCTGTGACTCCTTCGGCAACGCTCTCACCAGGATGCCGAGTTGCTCTCGCAGCCACTGGAAGAAGCCGCCTTCGCCGGCCGCCGGATCGACCTGCTTGTAGTCCACTTGCGTCAGTGCGCACAGCTGGTCCACGAGCCCGTCCGCCTCGTGCGGAAGGAGGCCGTGCACGGGGTGGCTGGGCGGCTTGTCGGGCGATCCGACGTAGGTGTGAATGGCGAACGAGTCGTTGGCGTAGCTCTCGCCCAGTGCGAGGGCTCTTGGCGCCGCCACTTCGATGGGCGCCTCCTCGATCGCGCGGAGCACGGCGTGCTCGCTGAGGAAGCTGGGCTCCCGGCGGCAGACGTTCGGCAACCTGCGCCGTACCACCACGGGGAAGTCGACGCCCAGCACCGAGACCACCGTGTTCAGGTGCCCGGTCCCCTTGAAGACCCGGTCCGCGGGGGCGGCGCCCTCCAGCAGCAGGGCCTTGCGTACGGCCGAGGCGGGGAAGTCCGTGCGCTCGGGGAGCCGGCGGTCGGCCTTCCAGGTGAAGGCGTTCCTGACCCAGGCCCGCCCGTTGATGCCACCGTGGCTGCGTGACGCCAGCCATCGGAACAGGGCGCGTTCGATCTCCCGCTCGCTCGGCACACTGCCCAGCCTGAGCGGTTCCGCCGCCGCCTCCAGGGCCCGGCTCACCTCCGCCGTAGCCCTGTCGAGCCTGTTCTGGGTGAACGGTTCCTCAAGCGATCGAGCGGCCCGCATGATGTCCGGGTAGACGGACTGCGCCCGCTCGAAGTCGACGTAACGACGCAGGTCCTTGCCGAGGCCATGAACGGCCGCGGGCCGGATCTCCCCCATGGCCTTGGCCCAGGCGTCGATGACTTCGTCCCACTGGTGGTTCGGGTAGCGCATACGCACCAGATGCGTCGCCAGGTCGTGCAGGGGATCGCCGTAGGTCGCCAGTTCCCAGTCGACGCAGATGAGCGGCGGGTCACCGTCGTAGGACACGATCAGGTTGTCCCGGTGCAGGTCCGCGTGGAGCAGGCTGTACGGCCGCCGGGTCATGGCGGGCACCCGGTCGGCGAGCCGGATCAGGGCGTCCTCGGGGATGCCGAGCGCCGCGAACAGCCCACCGAAGGCATGCCAATTGGGCTGCCGGATCTGACGGTCGGCGAGATGCGCCAGTGTCCGCAGAAACCCCTGGCTGTCCATGTCGTTGCGCGGCCAGGCCGCCGGCAGCGGCGGCAGCGCGCCCCGGCGCACCTGCGCCATCTGGGCGAGCAGCCCGGCCAGTGCCCTGACGACCAGGGTGTCGACGGGTTTGCCGTTCCCGCACACGCTCGACAGCGGCACGCCTTCCACATAACTGTGGATCGAGAAGCCGTCCCGCTTGACCAGACACCGCGGCACATGGGGCAGCACTCCCCTGATGGCGTCGAGGATCTGCGCCTCGTCGCTCCAGGTCCTGATCACCACGGGCAGCGCCTCGGCGCGCCGGACGCGCACGGTCACGGACGTGCCGACGTCCAGTCCCACGAGCGGGGCCACGGGACCCGTGAGCGGCAGCACATGGTTCCGGTTGTGGTGGCCGCTGCTCGCCTGGCCCAGCGTCTCGGCCTGCCATACGAAGTCTCTGATCGCGTCATCGGGCGTGGCGCGCTCCCCATGCACAGGACGGGGAAGGGGTGGTGCGCCCACTGGCCGCTCCGGATGATGACGAGGGTGGTCTTGCCAAACGGTTAACACGTGGTGTTCTGCCCCGCACGACATAGTGAGGCGTGAGCGGCGCGAACGGTGGTCCGCCACTCTCATTGCACGAAGTCTTTGCGGGGCCGCTCGCCGTCTGGCTTGTTCGCCATCACTTACGCACGAACGGGGACCGGTTGCTCAATCGGTGCGGGCATGCTAGCGCACGCGACCGGCTACTCCGCCAGCAGGTCCCAGACGGAGTCGAACCACTTCTGCATGCTCTCCACGAAGACGGTCCCCGACGCGTTCGGATCGTCATCCTTGACGTGGTGGGTGAGGGTGGCACCGAGGCCCAGCACATCGAGCGCGGTGACCTCCTCACCGGATTCCAGCGCGATCGTCCGCTCGGTCACCTCGTACGGCCCGTGCAACGCTTCGTCGCCATTGAACAGGTAGAGCTTGAAAGCCGGGGTCAGTGGCGCCCGGCGGATCTCCATGTCCACCGATGAGACCCACCCGTCGGTCTTGAGGGACATCAGCGACTGACGCAGCGACGTCGTGTGCCGCTCCGTGATGTCGCGCATCCGCTCCCGCGGGCGCGGGTCGTCCTTGTCGTCCTTGACGCTCGGATACGGCAGCGGCTGCGTCTCGGCGGGCAGGAGCATGCGCAGGGTGATGCGCCGAGGGCTGATGGAACGACTGCGTATCCGCTCGGCCTGCTGCTGGATACGCCAGTACAGGGATTCGGACGTCAACGTGTAGACGTCCAGTGTCACTTCGGGCTGCTCGAAGACCTCGCTGATGAGGGACTCAAGCGTGATGCCCCGGCGCGATCTGGTGGCCCTGGGGGTCGAGGACTGTATGCGCTGGGCCTTGACGACCCGGGAGCCGCTGCCCTGCCGCGATTCGATCCACCCCTCGTCGATCAGCTCCCGCAACGCCCGCTGGACCGTGTCCCGGGAGACTCCGAGCTCCTCCGCGAGGAGACGCTGAGAGGGGAGGAAGGAGTTCAGGGGGTAGGCCCCGTCGGCCATCCGCGCACGCAACTCGTCGGCGACCCGCTGGAACTCCCTGCCGCCACCGTCGCCGCTCTGCTGTGCGTCCACATATGGACCGTACCGCTTCCGGTCCAGTCCCAAACCAGCATCCAGTCAACCAGCCCACCACACAGGCTTGTTGGTTAAGGGATCTCCACGACCGGGCAGACCACTGATAGTCAACCAGTCCAATTGGACGACTGGTTGAGGCATTGCAGGAAACCGGAAGGCAGGTGGAGGAATGCCCCAGTTACTCAGCCCGCAGCATCTCCAGAACCGGCCCCAACGACTGAACGACCGACTCGGCCCCGGCCTCCCGCAAGACCTTCGCCTTCCGCTCGTTACGCGCGTAGCCCAGAAACGGCACCCCGGCCCTGTTCGCCGCCACAAGGTCCGAAGGGGTGTCCCCGATCATCAGGGCAGCAGCCGGCGCCGCGCCCATCGCGTTCAACGCCTGCCTCAAGAAGTGCGGGTCCGGCTTCAGTTGGTGGAGGTTCTGGGTGCGGCCGTAGACATGGGGGGTGAAGCAGGGGAGGAGGCCGCGGCCGTCGAGGTAGGTGCGGACCACTCGGGGGGAGTTGTTGGTGGCTATGGCCAGGCGGGAGCCGATCGCCGTCCAGGTGCGGATCAGCGGGTCGGCGTAGGCCGTGGGCATCGCGGAGGAGGTGGCGCGGAGTTCCTCCTGGGTGAGACGTTCCTCCAGTTCCGCGACCAGGTCGCTGCCGGGGTGTCTGCGGTCCACTGCGCGCAGCACGACGTGGGGGTCGAGGGACTGCCGTTCGTCGTCCGTCAGCAGTCCGTGCAGGCCGCGGCCCTCCAGCCAGTCCACCAGGTCGATCGCCACCCGTTCCGCCTTGTGGCCGGCGAAGAGGCGGCAGATCGGTCCGTCGAAGTCCCAGAGCACGACGCGAGCGCGTGTGATCAGTTCCCGTAGCTGTTCGGTGTCGTTCTCGGTCTCTGCGGTCACGGGTTCAGTCTGCGTCGTATCAGAAGTCACTAGGAGAGTGTCAGGTCCGTGCTGATGGTTTCCCAGAGGGCGTCGAACCACTTCTGGGATTCGTCCACGAACGCGGCGTCGCGCTGTCCGGCCTGCCGTACGAAGGAGAAGAGCAGGGACTTGGAGCCCAGGGCGTCGTACATCTCCAGGGTCTGGCTCTCGTACTCCTCCTGTCGTTCGGTCAGGACGTAGTAGCCGATCAGGGCTTCGTCGCCGTTGAGGAGGTAGAGCTTGACCGGGGGTGTGAAGGGGAGGGCGCGGAAGCTGACCTGGACGTCGATGCCGACCGTGGAGCGGATGGCCTGGAGGTTGTGGCGCAGCACCTGGGCCTGGGCGTTGCGCATCGCCAGCCAGCGGTCATGGACCGGGTCGTCCGCGCCGCGGCCCTCCACCAGCACGGGAAAGGCAAGGTTGATGTCGCGTGAGGGCAGCAGCAGCCGTACGTCGATCGACTCGGGGCGGATCTTGCCCTCGTGGATGAGGCGCAGGGGTTCGCCGAGGGCCAGCATCAGGGTCTCGGAGGTGTGGCATACGACGTCCACGCGGACGTGGGGTGCCGCGAAGGCCTCGGTCAGGCGGGGGGCCAGGCTGACCATGGTCGGCTGGGGGGCGCCCCGTGTGGGCGTCGGCAGCGCGATCCGTGGCGGGCTTCCCTTGCTGACGTTGGTCAGCAGGCCGTCCTCCTGGAGCGCGCGCAGGGCCTGGCGTACGGTGCCTCGCTCGACGCCGAACTCCTCGGCCAGCTCGGCCTGGGTGGGCAGGCGGTCGCCCGCCTTGAGGTCTCCGACGCGGATGCGTTCCCGCAGGATGTCGGCGATCTCCTGGGGCGAGAGTCTCCTGCTGCCGTTCACTGCCACGTTCTCCTGGGTCACGACCAAAACGCTACAACTCGCATCCATCTAGTGGGAGTTGTTTGTGACTTGTTTCAAGGTAGTCGCCAAGTGGGGATAAGTTAGTCAGAGTTGGCAAGTGGTTGGTTGAGTTGGCGGAAGTAATCCTTCCATCCCCGGAAGTCCGAAGGAGGAAACACCGATGCCCGTCCTCGCACTCCTCTCCGCCGTCTTCGTCGTCGGCGTCGAACAGACCCTCCAGTGGAAGTACGGTGCCACCGGCATCATCGGCCTGCTGCTGCTCACCATAGGCATCAAGGCCAAGAGCCCGGCCGTCAGCTCGATAGGAGCGGTCGTCCTCGCGGTCCTCGTCTCCGGACCCGCCCTGTGAGTAGATATGAAAACGCAGGTCAAACGATGTGGGGGATGATCAGCTCGTGAGCACCAGCTCCGAACTGATCGTCTCCCACAGCGCGTTGAACCACACATGCGACTGCTCCACGAACGTCATGTCCCGCAGCCCCGCGCCCTGCTCGAAGGCGAACAGCATCGACTGGATGCCCGGGGCGTCGTACATCTCCAGATGCTGCTGCCCGATCTCCACCTCGCGCCGGCTGAGCGTGTAGTAAGCGAAGAGCGCCTCCGTGCTGTTGAGCAGATACAGCTTCACCGGCGGCGTGAACGGCAGCGCGCGAAAGGTGACCTGCACATCGATGCCGTGCGTGGAGCGCAGCGCCAGCAGATTGTGCCGGAGCACCTGCCCCTGGGCGTTGCGCTGGGCGAGCCACCTGCGGCGCAGCTGCTCGTCGGCGTCGTCGGCCGAGTCCTCCACCGACGTCGGGAAGGCGAGCGGGATGTCACGGCTGGGCAGCAGGACACGGACGTCGACCTTGGCCGGTTTCAGCTGCCCGGCGTGGATCTGGCGGAGCGGTTCACCGATGGCGAGTGTGAGGGAGACCGAGGTGAGGCAGAGGGCGTCGATCTCGACGTGCGGATGCGCGAAGGCGGAGGCGATACGCGGGCCGAGGGTCACCGTGGTGGGGGCCGGCGGGGCTCCCGGGCCGGTCAGCGCCTTGGCAAGGTCGGGGGCCACGGTCGCCGGGGCGCCCTTGGACACATTGGTGAGCAGATGCTCGGACTGCAGGATGCGCAGCGCCTGCCGTACGGCGCCGCGCTCGACGCCGAACTCGTCGGCCAGCCTGGCCTGCGTGGGCATGCGCTGGCCAGGCCGCAACTCGCCCGAGGTGATCCGGGCGCGCAGCTCGTCGGCTACCTCGCGATGTGACTTCTGTGGCCCCTGTTGCCGCTGTGGCCTCTTCCGTCCATTGACGGAGGCGTGTTTCGGCTCCACGACCAAACATTACAACTTCCCGCCATCTTTGGGCAGTTCCTGGGATGGTGGTTATAAGACGCTTCCAAGCGGTCATAAGTACAGTGAAGTTGGTCGCCAACTTAAGCAACATGGTCAAACTTTAGGAGGGTTGGCCATGCCGCTCGTCTACCTCGCCGTCGCCGCGCTCGTCATTGGATTCGAACAGCTCATCCAGTGGAAGTACGGGCCGATGGGCATCATCGCGTTCCTCGCGCTGACCATCGGCATCAAGGCAAAAAACACCATGATCGGCGGCATCGGCGCGGTGATCCTCGTCATGCTGCTAGCCCACTAGGCCACCAGGTTCGGCTGGCCGGGCTCCCTTCCGGAGGGGAGCCGGGAGCCCGACCAGTCAGCACAGCCACAACTGAACACCGACAACTCAACATCGCTCCGCACAGCCACAACTGAACAGCTCGCTACGGATGAGCAGAACAGTCAGAACAGTCGGATCAGTCGTCGAGGGAAGGGAGAGCTCAGAAGACGTCCGGGCACCACGGTCGCCGGGACGTACGCAGCAGGGCGTCGGCCACCACGGCGGCGCCCGCTCGTTCTTCCCGGACCCGTCCCAGCGCGGCCAGTCGTACGGCGGACTCGTCGCCCAGCCAGAGCGTGGCCAGGTCGGCGATGTCCAGGGTGAGTTCGGCGGTGGCCGTGGTGGGCGTACAGGACGCCGACCCGTCCGCCGCCGCCTCCAGCCGGAACCGCCCGCCGGCCAGCCCCGCCCCGTCCACGACCTCCAGCACCAGCGTGCCCGCGCGGTCGTACGTACGCGCCTCCAGAGCCCGTACGACATCCAGGATCCGCACCCACAGCCAGTCCGCCTGCGAGGTGATCCCGGCCGCTCGTGGATCGGGGAGGAAGAACGGCAGCAGGTCGTCCGGGGCCCGCCAGCCGCACTTCACCGTCATGATCCAGTCGATCGAGCACAGGTAGCGCCACAGGTTGCGTTCGGCGGCCGGGGTCGTGGTGTTCAGCCAGTTCACGGTCGCCGTGTTGAGGGGCTGCTTCTTGCCGTCGCTCCAGTGGTCGTCCGCCGTGTACGACACCAGCCCCTCGACGTGGCCGTCCGCCGAGCGGTACACGGCGAAGAACGGCTCCGTCCACGGGGACCTGTCCAGGCGCAGCGCCCCCGTCTGGACCTGCCACCATCTGTCGTCCCGGTCGACGGCACCCGGCTGGGCGCGGCGCACCCGCTCGTACAGCTCCGGGCCGATCTTGCGTACGTCCGCGGGGTCCACGAGGTCGATACGGCCGCCGTCGTCCGGGCCGGACCATCTCGGGTCGAGGCCGGTGCGGGGGACGTCGATGGTCCACTGGGCCGTCCAGGTCGCCGGGCCGAAGCCGTAGCGGCCGTAGATCGGGTACTCGGCGGCGATCAGGGTCGCCACGACGTCGCCGCGGGCCTTCGCCGCCGTGAGGTCGTGGGTCATCATCCGGGTGAGGAGGCCTCTGCGGCGGTGGGTGGGGGTGACGGTGACGTTGGAGATGGCGTCGGCGGGGACGGGGGTGCCTCCCACCGCTGTGAGCTCCTGGGCGAAGGAGCGGAACGTGGCGACGCAGCGGCCGGTGTCGAAGGCGGCGAGGGTGCGGGTGGGGTCGATGTACGACGCGCGGTCCGCGATCTCCGTCTCGGTGACGTCGGGGGTGCGCAGGAAGCCGGTGTTCAGGGCCCGGATCCAGTCGGGGATGTCGGCCACCGTGATGGGGCGGACGTCGATATGGGGTTCGGGGCGGGTCATGGGGCCACGGTAGGTGGGGGTGCGTGGGGGTGTCGCCGCATTTTCCTCGCCCCCGCCGCCCCTACCCGTCCCATCCCGGGGGCTGCGTCCCCGGCCCCCCGCTGCCGGCCCTGAACGGGCCTTGTCCTCAAACGCCGGACGGGCTGAAAGATGCCGACCGGCGCCGAGGGGTGCTACGTCAGCAGATCGTCCACCTGCGCCTCCCCCTCCCGGTACCGTCGCGTGATCTCCGCGCTGCATTCGTCGGCCGTCCGCTGGAGGCGTTGGCGGCGGCCCGAGACCTCGTGTTCGTAGCGGACCAGTCGGCCCATCGCCGTGGTCAGTTCGGTGTCCGTGCGGGCGGTCAGGTCGGAGAGTTCGACCTCGGCGAGCATGTCGGCCGCCAGGCGTCGGTACTCCTCGCTCTGCGGCGTGCCCAGCGTGACATGGCGCGCGGAGGAGCGATGGCGGGCGGGGGCGTCGGTGAGGATCTCCGGGAGGCGGTCCACCACCGATGCCGCGCCCGCGGGAGAGCGGCGGGCGAGTTCCGCCCGCAGGATGTCGATCCGGCCCTGCAGCAGTCGCCGTACATAACTCAGGTCCGCCTCGTCGCGCTGCGCGTCCCGCCGCAGGGTGCGCAGTTCGGGCAGACTGAGCACGGTCAGGTCCTGCTCGGGCGGTGCCACGGGCAGCCGGGCGTGCGGACCCGGGCCCGGATCCTCGGCGGTGCGCTGTGTGGGCGGCCTGAGGCCGGCCGGCTGGCCCGCCTGTGTCAACACGGCAGCCCCAGGAGGCTGCTCGGTACTCGGTGTGCTCATGTGCCTCTACCGTCCCCTCGACCGGCGTGTGGGAGCATCGTGCCATCCCAAAGGGCAACTATGTGACCGAGCACCCATGAACAGCCCCAGATGGGGGGTTAAGGATCCAAAAAGAAACCCTCCCCGTACACGGCATGATGACGGTATGCGAGCTGTGGTGCAGAGAGTGGACGGCGCGAGCGTCGTCGTCGAAGGTCGGACCGTCGGGCAGATCGACGGTGAGGGGCTGTGTGTCCTCGTGGGCGTCACCCATGAGGACACCAAGGAGAAGGCGGCCCAACTCGCGCGCAAACTCTGGTCGATCCGGATGCTCGACGATGAGAAGTCGTGCAGCGACATCGACGCCCCGCTGCTCGTCATCAGCCAGTTCACGCTGTACGGCGATGCGCGGAAGGGACGCCGGCCCACCTGGAACGCCGCCGCCCCCGGCGATGTCGCCGAACCGCTCGTCGACGAGGTCGTCGCTCAGCTGCGTGCGCTGGGCGCGACCGTGGCGACGGGCCGGTTCGGCGCCAAGATGCGGGTCAACCTGACGAACGACGGCCCCTTCACCGTCCTCATCGACCTCTAGAGCGACCGAGCTCCTACGGCTCGACCACGACCTCCTGCGCCGCCGCCGTCTCCCCTGCCACCAGCCGCGCGTCCACCGCCACGTTCCGCTTCACCAGTGCCAGGGCCACCGGGCCCAGCTCGTGGTGGCGTACGGAGGTGGTGATGAAGCCGATCTTGCGGCCGTCGGGGCCCTCGTCGGCGAGGTGGATCTCGGTGCCGTGCGGCGGGAGGTGGACCTCGCTGCCGTCCAGGTGGAGGAAGACCAGGCGGCGCGGGGGCTTGCCGAGGTTCTGGACGCGGGCGACCGTCTCCTGGCCCCGGTAGCAGCCCTTCTGCAGATGCACCGCGGTGCCGATCCAGCCCAGCTCGTGCGGGATGGTGCGGTGGTCGGTCTCGAAGCCGAGGCGCGGGCGGTGATGCTCGACGCGCAGGGCCTCGTAGGCGAGGATTCCGGCCGGGGGGCCGGCCGCCGCCTTCTCCGCGTAGGACTCCAGGTCGGCGCGGGGGAGGAAGAGGTCTCGGCCGTAGGGCGTCTCGCGTACGACGACGCCCTCCGGTACCTCCGCGATCGACCCGGCGGGCAGGTGTACGACCGCGAAATCGGCGGTGCTGTCCGCGACTTCGACCCGGTAGAAGAACTTCATCGACTCCAGGTACGCGATCAGCGACTCCTGGGTGCCGGGCTCCACATGGATCCAGACGGTCGTGCCGTCGTCGACCAGATACAGCGCGTGCTCGACATGGCCGTGCGCGGAGAGTACCAGCGCCTCGGTGGCCTCGCCCGTCGGCAGGTCGCTGACGTGCTGGGTGAGCAGGAGGTGCAGCCAGCTCAGCCGGTCGTCGCCGGTGACCGTGACGACTCCGCGATGGGACAGGTCGACGAAACCGGTGCCGTCGGCCAGGGCGCGCTGCTCGCGGAACAGATCGCCGTAGTGCGCGGCGACACCTTCGTCCACGCCCTCGGCGGGCACGGCACCGGGCAGGGTCAGCAGGGGGCTCTTCATATGCCTAAGCCTACGACTCGGTAGTTGAACTCTTCAGGGAGCAGTCCCGGCATCTGCCGAAGATCGCGAAGTGCTTCATGTCGGTCTCGAAGCCGAACTCGCGGCGCAGCTTCGCGGTGAACTCAGCGGCGACCGACACATCGGCCTCGATCACGTTCTGGCAGTCCCGGCAGACCAGGTGGATGTGGTGGTGGCGGTCGGCGAGGTGGTACGTCGGCGCGCCGTGCCCCAGGTGGGCGTGGCTGACCAGACCGAGCTCCTCCAGGAGCTCCAGGGTCCGGTACACCGTGGAAATGTTGACCCCCGACGCCGTCTTCCGCACTTCCACGAGGATGTCGTCGGGGGTCGCGTGCTCAAGGGTGTCCACGGCTTCGAGCACGAGTTGCCGCTGCGGCGTCAGCCGGTAGCCGCGCTGCCTGAGGTCGCTCTTCCAGTCGGTGCTCACCACACCGACGAGTGTAGGACTACTTGAAGAAGGCGATGCCGTCGTCCGGCATGTCGTCGGGGAGGGCCTTGGCCCAGCGCTCGACGTCCTCCGGGGTGACGACCCTCTTCAGGTGCGCCGACATGTAGGGGCGCAGCTCGACCTCGGGGGTCTGCTTCTCGCCGACCCACATCAGGTCGCTCTTGACGTAGCCGTAGAGGCGCTTGCCTCCGGTGTACGGGCCGGAAGCGGCCGTACGCGCCACCGCGTCCGTCACCAGGTCGATCTGGGGCTTCTTGTCGGCCATCTCGCCGTACCAGATCTCGACGACGCCGTCGTCGCGGACCATCGTGACCTCGACCTTGCGGTCGGCGTCGATGCGCCAGAAGCCGTGCTCGGACTCCAGGGGACGGACCTTGTTCCCGTCGTTGTCCAGGACCCAGGTGTGGGACTGGTACTCCAGGAAGTCACGGCCGTCGTGGCCGAAGGTGACCTCCTGTCCGAAGTTGCACTTCTCGGAGCCGGGGAAGTCGTGCACGCCCGCGCCGGCCCAGTTGCCGAGCAGGAAGGCGAGCGGGACGAGGTCCTTGTGGAGGTCGGACGGGATCTCGATCATGAGAGGTGAATTCCTGGATCTGTGGTCAGCGCTGGCCCTGGTACAGCTTCTTCACGGTCAGCCCGGCGAAGGCGAGGACGCCGACGCAGACCAGGACCAGCAGGGCTTCGAAGAAGATCTCCACGGGGTGCTCCTCGATTGAGCGGAGGTTGTGCGCTACGTACACAGGGCCGGCCCCCAGCTTACGCGGCCGGGGACCGGCCCTCCCTGTGAGGTACGCCCTCGCGGGGTCAGCCCAGCAGCTGGCTCTGCAAGGTCACCGTCTGGCGGAACGGTACGGCCTTCGCGGTGCCCTTCCGTGACTGCACGACCACGCCGAGGACGTCACCGGCGGGCAGATACGCCTGCCGCACATGCTCGGCGCCGTACGGCTTCACCTCGTCGTAGGCGTAGCGGGCGAACTCGCCCGGCCAGGGCAGCTCGGCGAAGTCGTGGTCCATGGCCGAGATCTCGGTGCCGCGCACCTTGTAGCCGGGGCCGCTGAACGGGGCCACGTCGTCGACCAGCTCGGCCACGACGGCCGAGGTGTCGAAGTGGAGCAGGTAGATCCGGGTGTGGGTGCCGTCCTCGGTTCTCCAGCCGCGGGCCGCGATGTGGCGCAGCCCGTTGTCCACGAGCAGCTGCCGGATCTCGGCGCGCTCGTCCTTGTCGGCGAACTCCGCCAGGAAGTCCTTCGTCTCCAGCCAGCCGTCCGTACCGCGCAGCGGCTTGTCGTCCACGGCCCCCTCGGGCGCCGGCAGCACGAGGGCCCGCAGATCGGCGTAGTGCGCCTCGGCCTTGTTCGCCTCGGCGAAGGGCTGCGGGCTGCCGGACGGCAACGGCGGCTTACTGAGCGTCGGGTACGCCCACCGCCCGTCCGACTCGGTCGCCAGTCCCGGTACGTCCGTCCGCTCCATCCCCGCGATCCCGTACGCGGTGCCCGTCCCGACCGCCGCACAGACGACGACGGCCGCGGTCCAGCGCAGGACGGCACGCAGGACGCGGCGGTCCTTGGCGGGGGCGGGCGAGGGTGCCGTTTCCGGGGCCGGTGGTGCCGCCTCCGGGGCCGGGGGTACGGCCGGGGGCTCGGGCGTCAGCTGCGGTATCTCGGTCATACGGCTTCTCCCGGCTCGGCGATGCGGTCGAGCTGGGTGCTCAGGAGCGTCGCGACTGCCTTGCTGTCGAGTGGTCGGACGCCGTCCGCGGAGACGCTGACCAGGACCTCTCCCGCGTATCCGAGGCACGACATGCTGTCGAGTTCCGCGCTGAACGCCTTGGGCGCGAGGAAGCACTTGGCGTCCTTGTGGCCCTTGACCTTGGGACCCTTGCGGAAGATCTCCATGGCCCCGAGGAAACCGTTCTGCAGGTTCGCCATGTCGCGAGCCGCCGCCGTGCTGTCCAGCCGGCTGAGCACGATGCTCACGCCGTAGACGCCGTCGCCGTCGCCGTCGTTGAGCCCGCCGCCACTGCCGCTGAAGTAGCTGCGCATCGCCACGCCCTTGACGCGAAACCGGTCCATCCGCTTCTCCAGCTCCCGGCGCTGCGAACGGGGCAGCTCACGCAGCGACTCCCGCTGCAGGGCCGCCGCCTCGGCCTCACTGAGCTCCCGGTCCGAGCCGAACTCGGCGATGTCCGGACCCTTGGTCCAGTCGCCGGTGTCGTACGGCACGAGCATCCCGGCCAGGCCGTCGGCGCTCGGCGCCTTCTCATCGGCGGGCTTGTCCGCCGGGAACTTCCACACCGGCGCCCCCGCGTCCCGATCGGCGTCCCGCACGGTGACGACGGTGTATCCGGTGCCGGCCACGAGCGCGCCGACCACCAGGACGGCGCCGGCGACGGCGGCGATACGACCGCGACGACGCGGGCGCTTCTCGCTCACGGCCGGGGTCTCGCTGAGGGGCGCGGACCCGGTCCCGGTCTCGCCCTCGCTCATGGGCTGTTCCTCGCTCACAGCCGCTCCATCTGCCGTTGGGCCAGACCCATGATCGTCTTCTTGCTGATCTTCCGGTCGCCGGAGATGAAGATCTCCAGGACGATGTCGCCGCGCCACGCGAACGCCTGCGCCGTGTGCACCGGCAGATAGCCGGGCTCGGTGTAGGGGTCCTTGTAGACGTAGGCCCTGCCGCCCCCGGTGCCGGGGACGAGCCAGTTGTCGTTCTCCTCGAAGTCGGCGAAGTACTGGCCGGTCCGCATCCGCTGGGCGGCCCCGGCGGTGTCCTCCTGCCGGAACTGGACCAGCCGGATCTCCACCGACAGGTCGTTCTCCTCCCAGGCGACGACGGCCGCGCGCCGGAACTCCGACTCGGTGGCCTCACGGAAGGCACCGTCCGGGCGCTCGAAGGTCTCGGAGTAGGCGGCGACGTCCATCCAGCCGTCCTCGGAGGTCGTCAGTGCGGCCGTCCTGGCGCCGCGCGGCTTCTTCAGCAGCAGCTCGCGCAGGTCGCCGTCGGTGCGCACCCGCCGGTCCTGCGCGGCAGACAGCGGCTCGGGCGCCTCGCCCTTGGCCTGCGTCAGCTTCGGCTGGGAGAGCGGGGGCAGCTTCGTGGGCTCGCGGTCGGCCTGGACGAGATAGCCGACACAGGTCCCGGCGACCAGTCCGAGCACTACGGCCCCGGCGATCAGCGCCACCGTCCGCCCGCGCCTTCTGGCCTCGGGTGTCATGGCCTCGGGCGTTATGGCCTCGGGTCTTATGGGTTCAGGTTCTTCCAAGACGTCCCCCCACGGAACGTGAAGTGCGCATTCCGTATGCGCGCGCACAGGAGACCCATGGGTGACGCACGGGGTTGTGGGGATCTTGATTACGATTCGGCCATGGCGAAGAAGCTGGTGATCAAGGTGACGGCGGGGGCCGATGCCCCCGAACGCTGCTCACAGGCCTTCACGGTCGCGGCGGTGGCCGTGGCCAGCGGGGTCGACGTCTCCGTATGGCTGACCGGCGAGTCCGCGTGGTTCGCGCTGCCGGGCCGGGCGGCCGAGTTCGAACTCCCGCACGCGGCCCCGCTCCCCGACCTGATCGACTCCGTCCTCGCGGCCGGCCGCCTCACCCTGTGCACCCAGTGCGCGGCCCGCCGGGACATCACGGAGAAGGACGTCATCGAAGGCGTACGCATCGCGGGCGCGCAGGTCTTCGTGCAGGAGGCGATGGCGGACGAGACGCAGGCGCTCATCTACTGAGACGACCGAGCCGACTGGGAATCCTGGGATGCCTCGGTCCACAGGCAGAAGGGATGCCCGGCGGGGTCGAACAGCACACGTACGTCGTCCTGCGGCTGGTATTCGGCGAGCGTGGCACCCTCGGCCACGGCACGTGCGGTCTCGCTCTCCAGGTCGTCGACCTCGATGTCCAGGTGGAGCATCATCTGCTGCTCGCCGGGCTTCCTGGTGGGCCAGACCGGCCGGGTGTACCCGGGTTCGGTCTCGAAGGCCAGGGCCAGGCCCTCCGTACCGGGCGGCGGGCCGATGAGCAGCCAGTCGGGCTCCTCGGCACGCACCTGGTAGCCGAGCAGCTTCAGGTAGAACCCGGCGAGTTCATGGGCATCGTGCGCGTCCAGCACCACGGTGGACAGCCTTGTGGGCGACATGCGCGTCTTCTACCGCGGCCGTTTCTTGCCGTCCAGCTCGTCCCACCACTCGTCGGACTTCGGGTCCCCGGAGGGGTCGTCCCACCAGCGGTCCTCCGGCCCCCGTCGGTTGGCGACCATCGCGGCGAGCGGGGGGATGACCATGGCGACCAGGCACATGGCCACGGCGGCCGGGATCGACCACAGGCGCACGACGCCCCAGGCCAGGACGAAGAGGGCGATGCAGGTCCCCATCATGGCGAAGTACACGTGCCGTCGCCGTGCGTACATACATCCAGGGTAGGTCCGGATATGCCGAAGGGCCGTACCCCGGGGCGTCCAACCCATGGGATACGGCCCTTCAGGAACCGAGCGGTGTCAGACCGCGATCGCGACCTCGGCGAGGCCGCCCTGCTGCGCGACGACCTTGCGCTCGGCGGTGGCACCGGGGACCAGGGCGCGGACGGTCCAGGTGCCCTCCGCCGCGTAGAAGCGGAACTGGCCCGTGGCGGAGGTGGGGACCTCAGCGGTGAACTCGCCGGTCGAGTCCAGCAGTCGGACGTAGCCGACGACGGGCTCGCCGTCCTTGGTCACCTGGCCCTGGATGGTGGTCTCACCGGGCTTGATCGTCGAGGCGTCGGGGCCGCCGGCCTTCGCTCCACACATGTCTTTCTCCAGATTCAGAGGGGTCTGACCGGAAGGAAGGCCGGTCGGGGTGAGGGGTTTTCGGGACTTACTTGTTGGCGCCGAGCTCGATCGGGACGCCGACGAGGCTGCCGTACTCGGTCCAGGAGCCGTCGTAGTTCTTGACGTTCTCCACGCCGAGCAGCTCGTGCAGCACGAACCAGGTGAGGGCCGAGCGCTCACCGATACGGCAGTAGGCGATGGTGTCCTTCGCCAGGTCGACCTGCTCCTCGGCGTAGAGCTCCTTGAGCTCGTCGTCCGACTTGAAGGTGCCGTCGTCGTTGGCGTTCTTGGACCACGGGATGTTGCGGGCGCTCGGGACGTGGCCCGGGCGCTGCGACTGCTCCTGCGGCAGGTGCGCCGGGGCGAGCAGCTTGCCGGAGAACTCGTCGGGCGACCGCACGTCGACCAGGTTCTGCGAACCGATGGCGGCGACCACGTCGTCACGGAAGGCACGGATGGCGGTGTTCTGCGGCTTGGCCTTGTAGGTGGTCTCGGTGCGCTCCGGGACCTCCTCGACCAGCTCGCGGGCGTCCAGCTCCCACTTCTTGCGGCCGCCGTCGAGAAGCTTGACGTTCTCGTGGCCGTAGAGCTTGAAGTACCAGTAGGCGTAGGACGCGAACCAGTTGTTGTTGCCGCCGTAGAGGATCACCAGCGTGTCGTTGGCGATGCCCTTCGCCGACAGGAGCTTCTCGAAGCCCTCCTGGTCGATGAAGTCGCGGCGGACCGGGTCCTGGAGGTCCTTGGTCCAGTCGATGCGGATCGCGTTCCTGATGTGGTTCTTCTCGTAGGCGGACGTGTCTTCGTCCACCTCCACGATCGCGATGTCGGCGTTGTCCAGGTTGTCCTGGACCCAGTCGGCGTCGACGAGGACGTCGCTGCGGCTCATGCTCTTTCTCCTCCGGGGCAGTTGCGGCGGGGCGTGCGAGTGCGAGGGGGTGCGCGGCGCTCGGACCGAGACGGCGCACCTGTGCCCTGGTCAGGGCGGGGGGAAACGCAGAAGTCGGAGCTTCCGCTCAGAAGGGGCGACAGAGCATGGCGGCAACGCGGCACAGGTCGACTGCCCGCCGCTTCGTGAGATCCGCCTGTCGCTTCATGCCGTCGATCGTAGGGACGGACAGGCAGGCGTGTCACCGGTGTGTCGCATTCTGAGACACGATCGTCCGGAATGTGGGATCGGAGACGTCTGCGCGCCACCGCCGCACGGCTTTCGACCGGATGCGGCGCGCATCACAGCTACGGTACGGACGACACCGTCTCGCCCATTGGACACGCTACGTCCATGTCCATCGCCCGACGCCGTACTACCCGGCGAGGCGGACGTTCGAACCCTTCACCGTGATCTCGACGCCGTCCTTGGCCGCCTGGACCTTGTCGAGCTGGATGCCGCCGGGCAGGCCGTCGATCTTCTGCTCGAAGTCGGTGATCGCGCGGGCGCGGCTCTCGGCGATGGTGGTGCCGCCGAAGCTGGGCAGGGTGTCGGCCTTCACGCGCACGGTGTCGCCCTGGGCGGTGACGGAGCTGAGGACGGTGACCGGCTCGGGCAGCTTGGTGCCGAGGACGGTGGCCTCGACGGCGACCTTGATCTTGCCGTTGCCGCCATCGGAGAGGCCGACGACACTCGCGGTGACACCGGGGGCGACCTGGGTCGGCTCGGACTTGGCCGTCTTCAGCAGCTCGGCGTAGGAGACGGACGCGGTGCCGGTGGCGGTGGCCGCGGTGGCGGAGCTGTAGTCGCCGGAGAACTCGACGCCCTGCATGTTCGCCTTGAGGTCGTCGATCCGGATCGACTTGCCGTCGGTGCCGGTGGCCTCGAAGCCCGTCATGCCGACCTCGACGTCGTCCAGCGCGCCGCTCGCGACCTGGGTGAGGAAGGGGAAGCCCTTGATGGACACGTCCGGGGTCTCGGCGAGGTTCTCGCGCGTCTGCAGCTTCCCGGCGACCTCGTCCTCGGCGAATCCGACGGCCAGCCGGTCGGCCAGCACGAAGAGGCCGCCCAGGACTATGACGACTATGAGAAATATCCGCAGGGCGCGCATGTTGTGGTGTTCCCCCACCTGAAACGGTCACTGACGACCGGGTGGCCGTCCAGCGCGAGCGTAACCCTGGCCGGGGCGGTGACCGGGGGTTTGTGGATCATCTGTGACAGGAAGGCGGGCGATCGAGCCCGAGCAGTTCCTCGCCCCCGCCGCCCCTACCCGTCCCATCCTTCTGGGGCTCCGCCCCAGACCCCGCTCCTCAAACTCCCCCAGAGGGGGCACCCCCAAGGGGCTGAATTTCAGCGGGGGCGCAGAAGGCCCCTGCCTCACGCCAGTGCCCGCCCCAGCACATACACAACCGGCGCCGCGGCCGCCAGCGGCAACGCCACGCCCGCTGTGAAGTGGACGAAGCGCGACGGGTAGTCGTAGCTCGCCACGCGGTGGCCGATGAGCGCGCAGACCGCCGCACCCCCGCCCAGCAGCGCCCCGCCCGAACCCACGTCGGTGATCGCCCCGGCCACCGCCCCCGCACCCACGCCCGCCACCAGCGCGGCCACCGCGGAGGCCACCGTAGGCAGCGGCAGCGCGCGCACCACGACCGCGACGGCGACCGCCACCGCGCCCACGGTCACCGCGTCCGCCTCCGCCGCGAGATACCCGGCGGCGACGATCGCCAGCGCCGCCGAGACGACGGTCGCCATCAGGCCGTACATCCGCTCGTCCGGATCGGCGTGCGACCGCAGCTGGAGCACCAGGGTCAGCAGCACCCACACGCCCAGCGTGCCGAGGATCGCCGCCGGCGCCCCGTCGGCGACGAGCAGCGCCACGTCCGCCGTCAGCGCCCCGGCGAAGGCCAGCGCGATGCCCTGCCGGGCGGGCCACATGCCGTTCAGCCGGAACCAGCCCGCCGCCGTCACCGCCTGCAGCACCACCAGCGGCACGAGCAGGGCGTACGACCCGATGGCCGCCGCCCCCGCGAGCAGCAGCCCCAGCAGCGCCGTGAGCCCGGCGGGCTGCAGCCCCGGCTCGATGATCGGGGAACGTCCCTCCAGGCGGGCACGCTGGGCGTCGGTGACACGGGAGTTGCCGGCGACCGTGGCGGGGCCGTAGGACGGCTCGTCCTCGTCGGGCGCCGGGCCGGCCGGGGCCGTGTGCGGAGGCGACTGGGCCTGCGGTGCGCCGCCCCAACCCTCGCCCTGATGCTCCTGATAGCCCTGATACCCCTGGTACGACACCGGCGTCTGCACCTGCGTCTCCCAGGTCTGCCCCTGCCACTGCTGCGTGTACTGCTGCTGGCCGGCCTGCTGATCGTCGTACGCCTGCTGCTGCGCGGGCCACCCCTGCGGCGCCGGCTGCTGCGCCTGCTGCTGGTACGGGTCGTACCCGTCGTGCCCCTGATACGGCTGGTTGCTCATCTCACCCTCCTGCGAACGGCGGGAGCACCTCGACCGTGCCGCCGTCGGCCAGCCGTACCGTCTCATGTTCGCGGGTGCCCACGGGGTCACCGTCGATGAGGAACGAGCATCGCTGCAGGACGCGCGTCAGTTCCCCGGGGTGTCGCGCACGCGCCGCGGCGAGCGCCTCGGCGAGCGTGTCCGCGTCGTGGGGCTCCTCGGCGACCCCGGCGGCGGCCTTCGCGGCGGCCCAGTAGCGCACCGTGACCTTTGCCATCTGGTTCCTCAATCGATCGATCGACGTGGGCCCAGGCTAGCCCGCCAGGACCGCCCGGCCGGCCGCCCAGTCCCCGATGCGGGCCAGCAGCGGGTCGGCGGCGGCGTGCTCGGCGTGCCCCATGCCGGGCTCCAGCCAGAGTTCGCCGTGGTCACCGGCCGCGGCGGCCAGCATCCGGGGGTGGTCGAGGGGGAAGTAGCCGTCCAGCTCGCCGTGCACGATCAGCAGCGGGGTGGGCGCGATCCGCGGCACGGCCTCCACCGGGGACATCGGCACCGGGTCCCAGCCGCCGTGATGGATCCGGGTCCGGAATCCATAGCGGCCGACCAGACGCCCCTCGGGCCGGGTCACCAGCCAGTGCACCCGGCGCATGGGGGGCGTGCCCCGGTAGTACCAGCGCGCGGGCGCGCTGACCGACACCACGGCGTCCGTACCCGACGCGGGCTCCTCGCCGTACAGCGCCGCGTGCCGCAGCACCACCGAGCCGCCCATGGAGAAGCCGATGGTCGCCACGCGCGTGTGCCCGAGCTCACGGGCCCAGCGCACCGCGGCCGCCAGGTCCAGCACCTCGCGGTCGCCGACCGTGGAGCGTCCGCCGGACGCGCCGTGCCCGCGGAAGGAGAAGGTGATGACGGGGGCATGCGGGGTCAGGGCCTCCACCACCCGTCGCACATGCGGCTTGTCCACATCGCCCGTGAAGCCGTGGGCCACGACGAACACCAGGTCATCGGCAGATGGACGGGAGGCGTCGTATACGACCGTGCCCGGGTCGTATACGGAATCGATCGCGATCCCGTCGTCGGTGGTCAGAATCGTCCGCAAAGATGTGCGTCTGGTCGTCTCAGAGTTCGGACGAACCGTCGATCGTGCCACATGACCTGCCGTGCGAGCGCCCATGTCGGCTATTCTGCTGGACAGAGGACTCGGGCAGCGTAGCCCCCGGGTCCTTTTGTGCTTTCGGAAGCGTTGTATACGAAGCGGGAAACTCCAGGTGACCGCGGGTGTACGAGGCCCCGGGATCGCAGAGCAGGTGACGTACCACACGCGTCCTCGCAGGGACCGAGGAGGAACCAGACGTATGAGTTCACTGCTGCTCCTGACCAATGCCCTCCAGCCGTCGACGGAGGTGCTCCCGGCACTCGGCCTGCTGCTGCACAACGTGCGCGTGGCACCGGCGGAAGGACCCGCCCTCGTCGACACCCCGGGCGCCGACGTCATCCTCATCGACGGCCGGCGCGATCTGCCCCAGGTGCGCAGCCTGTGTCAGCTCCTCCGGTCGACGGGACCCGGCTGTCCGCTGGTCCTCGTCGTGACGGAGGGCGGCCTCGCCGCCGTCACCGCCGACTGGGGCATCGACGACGTACTCCTCGACACCGCCGGTCCGGCGGAGGTCGAGGCGCGGCTGCGGCTCGCCATGGGCCGCCAGCAGATCGTCAGCGACGACTCCCCCATGGAGATCCGCAACGGCGACCTGTCGGTGGACGAGGCGACCTACAGCGCGAAACTCAAGGGCCGGGTCCTGGACCTGACCTTCAAGGAGTTCGAGCTCCTCAAATACCTCGCCCAGCACCCCGGCCGCGTCTTCACGCGCGCGCAGCTCCTCCAGGAGGTCTGGGGCTACGACTACTTCGGCGGCACCCGAACGGTCGACGTGCACGTACGGCGACTGCGCGCGAAGCTCGGGCCCGAGCACGAGTCCCTCATCGGCACCGTCCGGAACGTCGGTTATCGATTCGTTACGCCGGAGAAGGTCGACCGCGCAGCCGAAGAAGCCAAGGCCAAGGCTGACCGGGCAAAGTCGGCGGATGCGGACGAGACGGCCGCCCTGGACGACGCCGAGGTCCGTGCCGACGCCTAGCGGGCGCTCGGGCGGGGCACCTGGGCCGTCACTTTCGCCCATGAGGGTGGCGGCCGGGCGGCAAGGGACCTCCTTCACGCCCTGCCCAGAGCGGGTCCATCCGCGTAGACTCCGCGCGTGGCCAAGGTGACTCGCGATGACGTGGCGCGGCTGGCAGGGACTTCCACTGCCGTCGTCAGTTACGTCATCAACAACGGACCCCGGCCGGTCGCCCCGGCCACGCGCGAGCGCGTTCTCGCCGCGATCAAGGAGCTGGGCTACCGGCCCGACCGGGTCGCCCAGGCGATGGCCTCGCGGCGCACGGACCTCATAGGCCTGATCGTCCCGGACGCACGCCAGCCCTTCTTCGGGGAGATGGCGCACGCGGTCGAGTGGGCCGCCGCCGAGCGCGGAAAAATGGTCCTCGTCGGCAACTCCGACTACGTGGGCGAGCGCGAGGTCCACTATCTGCGGGCGTTCCTCGGGATGCGCGTCTCCGGACTCATCCTCGTCTCGCACGCCCTGAACGACCTGGCCGCCGCCGAGATCGAGGCGTGGGACGCCCGGGTCGTCCTGCTCCACGAGCGGCCCGAGGCCATCGACGACGTCGCCGTCGTCACCGACGACCTGGGCGGCGCCCAGCTCGCCGTACGGCATCTGCTGGAGCACGGCTACGAGTACGTCGCCTGTGTCGGCGGCATCGCGGAGACCCCGACCGTCGGTGACCCGGTCTCCGACCACGTCGAGGGCTGGCGGCGCGCGATGGCCGAGGCGCGGATCCCCACCGAGGGGCGGCTCTTCGAGGCGCCGTACAACCGCTACGACGCGTATCGCATAGCGCTCGACATTCTCGCCGGGCCGCAGCGGCCGCCCGCGATCTTCTGCTCCACGGACGACCAGGCCATCGGTGTACTGCGGGCCGCGCGCGAGCTGCGGATCGATGTGCCGGGGGAGCTGGCCGTCGCCGGATTCGACGACATCAAGGAGGCGGCGCTGGCGGACCCGCCGCTGACGACCATCGCGTCGGACCGCTCGGCGATGGCTCGGGCGGCGGTGGACCTGGTGCTGGACGACGGGCTGCGGGTCGCCGGGTCGCGTCGGGAGCGGTTGAAGGTGTTTCCGTCGCGGCTTGTCGTCCGACGGTCGTGCGGGTGCGCCTAATAGCCCGAGGGGCTGTGTCGTCTTGCGGCTTTCGGTCGTTTGTGGCTGGTCGCGCCCACGCGGCGGAGCCGCATATTGATACGGCCCCGCGCCCCTAGCGGCGCACTGTCTGAACGTTTTCTGAGAACGTACCGCTCGCCCCGCAGAAGCCTCCTTACAACGGGCATACGGGCTTCTGCCGGGCTTCTCAGCCGGCACTCAGCAAGCTCTCATGGTCGGGCGACATGCTCATTTCCATGACCGAGAGCTTCCGCCGCAGCGGCGAGTACGAGGACCCGTACCAGCAGCAAGCTTCCTCCGTGAACCCGGAGTGGCCGCCCCCGCTGGCGTACCAGCCGCCGGCCGCCCCCACCGCTCTCCTCACCGAGCCGGTCGCCCAGCCCCGCAGGGCCAGGCGCGGCCGCGGCCCCGTCGCCCTCCTCGCCGCCGTCGCGATAGTCGCCGCGGCGATCGGCGGCGGCACGGCGTACGGCATCCAGGAGCTGACCGGCAACGACACCGTCGCCTCCTCCAGCTCCACCAGCACCAATGTCGTCCCCTCCAGCCAGAAGGGCACGGTGTCCGGGGTCGCCAAGGCGGTCAGCCCGAGCATCGTCGAGATCAACGCCCAGTCCAACGCCGGTTCCTCCACCGGCTCCGGCGTGATCATCACCAGTGACGGCGAGATCATCACCAACAACCACGTCGTCTCCGGCGCCTCGACGGTCAAGGTGACGACCAGCGACGGCAAGTCGTACACCGCCGATGTCGTCGGCACCGACAGCAGCAAGGACCTCGCGCTCATCAAGCTGCAGAACGCCTCCGGCCTCACGGCGGCCACCCTCGGCGACTCCGACGGGGTCCAGGTCGGCGACGAGGTCGTGGCGATCGGCTCCCCCGAGGGCCTGACCGGCACGGTCACCAGCGGCATCGTGTCCGCCCTGAACCGTGACGTGACGGTCTCGACGGACGAGGGCCAGCAGCAACAGCAGGGTGGGGGCGGGTGGCCCTTCGAGTTCGGCGGTCAACAGTTCAACGGCGACCCCGGCTCGTCCACCACGACGTACAAGGCGCTCCAGACCGACGCCTCCCTGAACCCCGGCAACTCCGGCGGCGCGCTGATCGACATGAACGGCAACATCATCGGCATCAACTCGGCGATGTACTCGGCCGCGGGCTCGGGTTCCTCCGACGCGGGCAGCGTGGGCCTCGGCTTCGCCATCCCGATCAACACCGTCAAGGCCGACCTGGCGAAGCTGCGCGACGGCTCGCAGAGCTGACGTCGCGGAACTGAAGGAGTACGCCATGATCACGCAGGTAGAGCATGCGTCAGCGGCCGGTGGTGCCGCCGACATCACCCTGGCCCTGGCGGTCGCCGGTGCCCTGCACGCCCCGACGGCCCCGTCCCGGGCCCCGGAGCTGGCGACCGCGGGACGCCGCACCTCCGCGGCCCGCAGCCGTCGCCGCCGTACCGTACGGGGCTGAGGACGTGCGACGCTGAAAAGCGCAGTCCAGCCCTCCTGCCCTTCTCTTCAAGGATCCGAGCCCATGAGCCCCGCCGATGGCGACCGTGACCCCCAGCGCATCCTGATCGTCGACGACGAGCCCGCCGTGCGTGAAGCACTCCAGCGCAGCCTCGCCTTCGAGGGGTACGACACGGAGGTCGCGGTCGACGGCGCGGACGCGTTGGAGAAGGCGACCGCCTACCGACCCGACCTCCTGGTCCTCGACATCCAGATGCCCCGCATGGACGGCCTCACCGCCGCCCGCCGTATCCGCGGCGCGGGCGACACGACCCCGATCCTCATGCTGACGGCCCGCGACACGGTCGGCGACCGCGTGACCGGGCTGGACGCGGGCGCCGACGACTACCTCGTCAAGCCCTTCGAACTGGACGAACTCTTCGCACGCGTACGGGCGTTGCTGCGCCGCAGCTCGTACGCGGCGACCGGATCGGGGCCGGTGGACGACGACGAGGCGCTGACCTTCGCCGACCTGCGCATGGACCTCGCGACGCGGGAGGTCACGCGGGGTGGGCGGCCGGTGGAGCTGACCCGTACGGAGTTCACGCTGCTGGAGATGTTCATGGCGCACCCACGCCAGGTGCTGACGCGTGAGCAGATCCTCAAGGCGGTGTGGGGCTTCGACTTCGAGCCGTCGTCGAACTCGCTGGACGTGTACGTCATGTACCTGCGCCGCAAGACCGAGGCGGGCGGCGAGCCGCGGCTGGTGCACACGGTGCGGGGCGTGGGGTATGTGCTGCGACAGGGCGGGGCCGAGTGAGCAGGGTTATTCGCCGGTTCCGGTCGTTGCCGATCAGGTCGCGGCTGGCGCTGCTGGTGGCGGCGGCGGTGGCGTTCGCGGTGGCGGCGGTTTCGGTGACTTGTTGGTTTCTGGTGCAGGGGAAGTTGTACGAGCAGGTCAACGCCGACCTGCGGAAGATGTCGATGCCGCAGCGGTACAACCAGGTCGCGGCCCTCCTCGACGCCTGTCCGAAGACGGTCCAGTCCGATCAGAACGACGGGACCGACCAGAACGGTGCGGGCGGGCTGCACACGCAGAACACGTACATCCAGCTGGTCAAGGCCGATGGCACGCCCTGCGTCTCCTCGACCTCGGCGGGCACCGTCAAGGTCACCGACGCCGACAAGAACGTGATCAAGCAGGCCGCCGACACCGGCGGGAGCGCCCTCGACGGGATCATCCGCAACGGCACCGACACGGACGGCAATCCCGTACGCGTCTTCACCACACCGCTGCTGGTGAACCAGACCCCGATGAGCCCTGCCCAGCTGTACCCCGACACCGCCCTCGTCGTAGCGGTCCCGCTCAAGAACACCCAGTCCACCCTCAACGACCTCGCCCTGATCCTCCTCCTCGTCTCCGGCGTAGGAGTGATCGGCGCAGGCGCCGCAGGCCTCGCCGTGGCCCGCGCGGGCCTCCGCCCCGTCGACAAACTCACCGAGGCCGTCGAGCATGTCGCCCGCACCGAGGACCTGAACATCCGCATCCCGGTCGAGGACGACAGCGAGGACGAGGTGGCCCGCCTGTCCCGCTCCTTCAACAGCATGACGTCGGCCCTGGCCAGCTCCCGCGAGCTCCAGCAACAACTCATCGCCGACGCCGGCCACGAACTCCGCACCCCCCTCACCTCCCTCCGCACCAACATCGAACTCCTCACCCGCAGCGAGGAAACGGGCCGCCCGATCCCGGAGGCCGACCGCAAGGCCCTCCTCGCCTCGGTGAAGGCCCAGATGACGGAACTGGCTGCCCTGATAGGCGATCTGCAAGAACTGTCCCGCTCGGAAGGCCAGCGCGGCGAACGCGTCCAGGTGATCTCCCTGGAGGACACGGTCGAGTCGGCGCTACGTCGGGCCCGCCTCCGTGGCCCGGAACTGACGATCACGGCGGACATACAGCCCTGGTACGTACGAGCAGAACCGGCAGCGCTGGAGCGCGCGGTGGTCAACATCCTCGACAACGCGGTGAAGTTCAGCCCGGAGGCCGGCACGATCGAGGTCGCCCTCCACGCCGGCGTCCTCACGGTCCGCGACCACGGCCCCGGGATCCCCGCCGACGAACTCCCCTACGTCTTCGACCGCTTCTGGCGTTCGCCGAGTGCAAGGGCGTTGCCGGGTTCGGGGCTGGGCCTGTCGATCGTGGCCCGTACGGTGCAGCAGGCGGGCGGTCAGGTGACGCTGGCGCGGGCGGAGGGCGGCGGCACGGTGGCGACCGTACGACTGCCGGGGGCGCCGACGCCACCGCCGGCGGAGCCGCAGGAGCTCTGACCTCAATTCGGGGTTTGCTCGGCGGAGTTGCTTAACCAAAGCGGCTGGGAATGGAGATCCACTTTCCGGCCGGTTCCCCCTACGCTTGAGGCGAGGGGGAGGCATGTTGAAGAACTCGCGATCGAAAATCGCCCTGTGGACCATCCTGGGCGTCGTGTGCACGGGCGGTGCGGTCTCGCTTCTCGTCCTGGCGTTGGTGTCGGGTTCGGACGAGGAGCCTCACGGGCGGGGGACCGCGTCGACCAGCTGGTACACCACGAGCCCGCCGGAGGCCTCCGAGACCCCGATCGGAGAACCGAGCGATCCCGGCCAGGGAACAACCCCGGTGACCGTCGTGACCCAGACCGTCGTAGCGGTATCTCCGGGCGGCGGCGGTGACGGCCCCGGCTCGCTGATCACGGCCTTCGGCTCCCTACTGAGCGGCGCCGCAGCGGTCGGCACGCTCCTCCACGCCGTCCACTTGAGCCGCCAGAACCGCACGACCACGGGGCCGGACGGTGCCTAGCTCTTGACGGCGGCGAGGAAGGACGCCCAGGGGGCGGCGCCGAAGAGGAGTGGCCGACGGTCCGGGATTTTGCTGTCGCGGACGGGGACGATGCCGGGGTGGCCGTCGGCGACCTCGAGGCAGTCGTTGTCTCCGCCCGCGCTGTAGGACGACTTACGCCACACGGCGGTGGTGAGGTCTGGGATCACGCGGTCTCCTTCACGCCGTGCACGAAGGCGGACCAGGACGACGCCTCGAAGAGCAGCACGTGGCCTGCGGGGACCTTGCTGTCGCGGACCGGGACTATGCCGGGGTGGCCGTCGGCGACCTCGACGCAGTTGTTGTCTCCCCCGTCGCTGTAGCTCGACTTGCGCCACACAGCGGTGGTGAGGTCGGGGGTGTTCGTCATGATCTGTGCTCCTCCAGTACGCCCCTGATGAACGCGAGCGAGTCCGACAGGGACAACGCCAGGTCGCGAAGCCGATCGTAGGACGATCGCTCCCGAAGAACCTCGTCCGGATCCTCGATCAGCCGACCGCTGCTGTTGCCTTCCGTGTAGGCAACGGCGTTTCCATCCCTCTGCCAGAGCAGCGTCAGCGATCCGTTCATATGGTGGTGCGCTCCCGCCGAGAACGGCAGCACCTGGAGCGCCATGTTGGGCCACAGCGCGACGGTCTCAAGATGAAGCAACTGGTCGTGCCAGGTCTTGCCCCTGGCAGCGGGGCGCCGTAAGGCGAACTCGTCCATGATGATCCGCACCTCGGGCTCCGGCTTCTGCCTCAGCAGGTACTGCCGTCCGAGTCGTGCCGCCACCTGCTCCTCAACCAACTCGTCGCCACCGGCCGTTGTCTGAGCCCCAGACAACACCCCCCGAGCAAAGTCCTCGGTCTGGAGAAGCCCTGGAATCCCCAGCGAGAACTTCCACATGATCCGCGCTGTCGCCTCCAGTGCCATGAACTCCTTGTACTGGTCCTTGAACGCGTCCAGCCGAGCCGCCTTCCACTGGCTAACCAGCAGGTCACCGATGCCGTAGTACCCGTCCAGGTCCTCCATGACCGTCACTTTGGACAGCCGCTCCCCGGACTCCAGCCGACTCAAATAGCTCTTCTCATACCCGGTTTCATGGGCCAACTGCCCCAGTGACTTCCCGGCCTTCTCCCGCAGGACCTTCAACGTCTGCCCCAGGATCGCCCGCCCGGAAACCGGCTCGACGTCAACCTTTTCGCTCACGTCACCCCTCTCCGTTGTCTGGCGCCCCAGACAACACCTAACCCCTTCCGCAGCGTACGCCGCACCTGTGACGATCGAGGCACGAACGGTAATCACCGCTCGTCAGACCCCTGCCATGCCAAAACCCCCGCGACCGATGGCACTCGGTCCGGGGGCATGGCCGACGCACGAACACAACAAGGACGTCGACATGCGCGAACGTACCGCCCGACTCATCGAATCGCTACTGATTGCACTCGTACGAGCACTGCTCCCGGCCGACGGCCGGCACCGAGCGGCCCCGCCGCCCCAACCTCCGGCCCTCAAGCGGCCGTTGCCACCGACTCCCCCCGCCCGACCATGCCGCTGCGAGCGCGAACGCATCCTGCAACGCCGCCGCGCCCACTGGGCCGTCGCCTACGGCACCACCGCAGCCCCGCGCCAGGAGACCCCCGCATGAGCCCCCACGAACTCCGCCTCCTCCCCTGGACCACCCCCGACGGCAAGCCCTGCTACCTCAGCGCCGACAGCGACCGCAGTCTGCTCTCCCGGCTCGCCGACGACGTAGAGGCAGCCCAACTCGACTCGGGAGAGCAGGTACTGGCCGGAGCAAGAGCAGTCCTCGCCGACACCAAGGCCGGCGAACGAGCCGTCCGCTTCGCACTGACGCGAGCCTCGGAATCCCTGGAGGACGCACTCCGCATCGCGGTGAGCCGTGGTGAGCGCATTGGGGCGGGCGAAAACCGACCATGACTCACGAGGTGGATCCGAACTCCTGCGAGAGAACCCCCAAGGCGATCCGCGCGGCCCTGCAACGCCGCTATCTGGACGACGTGGAGCAGACGGTCAAGAGAGTTGTCGAGGGCGACACTGAGGTGAGCGCCTATTCGATCAACTATGCCGATCACGCGGCTCGGCGAAAGGCCACGCTGAGCGCGCCCCAGCGCGCATCGCTGGAGCAGCTTGAGAAACGGCTCAGCCTGGACCCGTTGGGAGCGCCCGCGATCGGCAACCGGGACAACGGCTGGTCGGTCACCTTCCCGAACGGCCTCGTCTTCTGCACCGTGTCCAGCCGCTGCGTGATCAACGCCATCGACCTGATCGCCCTTTGAATCACTCCCCAACTCCCGACGCAAGTCGGTCATTCGGCCGAGAGCAAGGCAGAGAACAGCCCTCGAAGCTCGACCGTTCGGCCGAGGTGGATGAACCGCGAGGCACGCGAAAGTAGAGGTGCGGCGCCCGGTCCCACCCCTCCCCCGGAACGGGCCGGGCGCCCGCGGGGCGGACGCGTACCGCGGAACCGGACAGGCGATGACAGAAACCCCTCCCAGCTGTCGATGTCCTGTCAGCCACACTCGTTCCCGACCCTACCCGCGAGTTCTCTGCAATCTTCCTGGCGCATACGCGGACGCCATCGCATCCGCGCGGACATCACAGGAGTGAGCCAACCCCCATGCGACTCATTCGCAGATCAACCCTGAAGAAGAGCGCCCTGAGCATCGCCTCCGCCGCCCTCGCCATATCCGGCGTGCTGGCAGGGGCCGGTTCCGCCGAAGCCGCCGGGCCCGGTGGGGCGCAGAATGTGCGGGGTGTCGACCCCGGGAACACCGATCTGATGATCGAGCGGCTCTGCAACCAGGAGACGAGCCTGACCGGCGTCTATGGCGCCCTCAACGTCGACACCGGCGAGTTCAAGACCCGTGACGAATATCTGCGGGACGTGTTCGGGCTGTGGAAGCCCGCCGGGCCGTGGGAGCTGTTCCGCGGCTGGTGCGGGTACGCGGAGGCATCGACCTGGTCCATCAAGGGCGAGCCGATCCGTACCTCCCGGTGGATCGGCAACCGGGGCTCGGCGGACGACAAGGAGACCTTCGTCAGCAGCTACAGCACGAAGACGTTCGCGAAGAAGAGCGTCGGCGGCACCATCAGCCTCTCCCTCGCCAAGAGCATCTTCTCCGGCAGCGTCGGCGGCAGCGCGGGGTACGAGTGGGGCTGGGAGAAGGAGTCCCGGTTCGAGACCCGGAGCGAGAAGACCATCCCGCCTTGTCGTCAGGTCGCCGTGACCTGGACGCCGTATCAGCGCGTGGTGCGTGTGAACCCGGTCTTCTACGTCGAGGACTACGAGTGGAACAAGGGCGACGGCGACGTCACCACCCACACCTGGCGTGGCCGGGACGCCAGTTGGAAGACGATCTACTCGTACGGGTATTACATCGACGGCGTCTCCGACAAGCTCCTCCCCAACGGCCAGCCCGACGGTCGTGAGGACAAGATCGAGGAGAAGCTGGACCCCGACACCTGCACCAAGTAGGCAACTTGCAGGCAACCTTTCCGTGCGGGGCGGCGACTGGTCCCCGGACCACATCCCCCCGCACGGAACGGATCGCCGCATGAGTGAGCAGCAGCACAGCAACGCCCGGCACCGGTACCGCAGAGGCCGCAAGGCCCTGGCGATCGGCGTCCCCCTCGCCCTGACCGCCGCCGGCACCCTCGCCTACGGCACCGACCTCGGCCTGTTCGGCGAAGACGCCCAGCAGCGGGCCTCCGCCACCACCGCCGTGGCTCCCGAATGGGCGGCCGCTACCGCCGACGGGTTCGCCTCCGTCAACTCCCTGGGCCAGAACGGCACTTACGGCGGCCGTGACGGGCAGATCGTCACCGTCAAGACGCAGGCCGACCTCGAGAAGTACGCCACGGCCACCCAGCCGTACGTCATCGTCGTCGCCGCCACCATCGACATGAACCCGGTCGGCAAAGAGATCAAGGTTCAGTCGGACAAGACCATCGTCGGGGCGGGGACGGCAGGGCACATCGTCGGCGGGGGTTTCTTCCTCGGCCAGGGCGTACATAACGTCATCATCCGGAACCTCACCATCCGGGACTCCTACCAAGGCGTCTGGAACGACAAGGACCACGACTTCGACGCCATCCAGATGGACGGCGCCCATCACATCTGGATCGACCACAACGATCTGCGGCACATGGCCGACGGGCTCATCGACGTCCGCAAGGACAGCACCGACGTCACCGTCTCCTGGAACAAGCTGAGCGACAACAACAAGACCTTCGGCATCGGCTGGACCGAGAACGTCAAGACGGACATCACCATCCACCACAACTGGTTCCGCGAGACCGAGCAGCGCAACCCCTCCACCGACAACGCCGCCCACGCGCACCTCTACAACAACTTCCTCGAGGACGTGGCCGGGACGACCATCAAGTCCTCCTACGGCAACTACTCGCGCGGCAGGACCAAGATGGTCCTGGAGAACTCCTACTTCCAGGGCATGAACAACCCCGTCACCAAGGACAGCACCGCCACGCTCGTCCAGAAGGGCAACACGTTCGTCGGCACGAGTGGTCGTAACGAGAGTGGTGGTACGGCCTTCGATCCCAAGAGCTTCTACGGGTACACGGCCGACAAGACCGCCGACGTGCCGTCCAGGGTCAAGTCTGGTGCCGGGCCGCGAAGTTCGATCGGTACGACCGCGGCAAGCACCAAAGCCGCCACCACCCTCACCGTCGCCAAGGACGGCAGCGGCCAGTACTCCACCCTCCAGGCCGCCATCAACGCCGTACCGGCCAACAACCCCTCCCGCGTCGTCATCCAGGTGCAGCCGGGCACGTATCGCGAGGCCGTCACCGTGCCCGCGAACAAGCCGCACGTGACGATCGTCGGGACCGGTGCCAGCCGTAAGGACACCGTCATCGTCGAGGGGCACGCCGCCGGGATGACCAAGCCCGGAGGCGGCACGTACGGGACGCCCGGCAGCGCCACGCTCAGCGTCAAGGCCGACGACACCCAGGTGCGCAACCTCAGTGTCACCAACGACTTCAACGAGGGTGCCAACCAGTCCCTCAACGGACACCAGGCCGTGGCCCTGCTGACCCAGGCCGACAAGGTGTTCCTCGACAGCCTCATCGTCACCGGCGACCAGGACACCCTGGAGATGGAGACGGCCGCGAAGGGCGCCCTCGGGCGGGTCTACGTCAAGAACTCCTACATCCTCGGCAACGTCGACTTCATCTTCGGGCGGGGTACGGCCGTCGTGGACAGGTCTGTGATCACGCTGCGGAAGCGGTGGGACGGTTCGTCCGCCGGGTATGTCACCGCGCCGAGCACCGAGGCGAACCGCAAGGGCATCCTCATCACCAACTCGACCGTCAACGGTGATGTGAGCAACGGCAGCTTCTTCCTCGGGCGGAACTGGCACCCGGGTGGTGACACGACCGTGGACCCGCAGACGACGGTCCGGGAGACCAGCCTGAGCGGGGCCATCAAGTCCACTCCGTGGTCCGACATGGGCGGCTTCCCCTGGAAGGACGACCGGTTCGCGGAGTACAAGAACACCGGCGCGGGCTCCGGGTCCGCGAGCTCCAACCGGCCCCAGCTGACCGATGCGCAGGCGGCCGGGCAGGAGGTCGCGGACTGGCTCGGCGACTGGGCGCCGAACGCGTCCTGAGGGGCGTGGGGACTGGGCCGGGTGCTCTGCGCGGGCACCCGGCCCCGGGATATCAGCCGCCCGTGGTCACCTGATCCAGGGGCAGCCACAGGGTGGTGTTCGTGGACGGGCCGATGTTCGTCTGGCGTACGCGGGTGACCTCGGCGTCGGTCAGGGCCCGGTTCCAGACGCGGACCTCGTCGATGGCGCCGGTGAAGAACGCCCGGCTGTCCATGCGCTGGCCGATGTGCACGCCGAACGGTGAGGTTCGGCTGACGGATCCGGACACGCCGGCCGTGCTGATCGCCCTGCCGTCGATGAACAGGGTGAGCCGCCCGCCACCGCGGCGCAGGGCGAGGTGGTGCCACTGGCCGTCGTTGTGCGCGGCGGTGGTGCTCACGGAAGCCGACCGCACGGTCGTCGCGCCGCTGCGCACCGTCATCAGAGCGCGCACCCGGTTGCTCGCCGGTTCGCCACGCAGCCAGAACTGGGGTTGGCCGCCGCCGATGCCGCCCATCCACAGCATCGGTTGCTCCCCTGTTCGACTGGTGTAGCGGAACCAGAGCGAAGCGGTGAAGCTCTCGGTGCCGAGCTTGAGTTGGGAGCGGTGCGGCAGGCGTACGGCGTCGTTGGCGCCGTCGAAGGCCATGGCGCCACCGAACCTGCCGGACGTGGTCGAGGCCCCGCCGAGTACCTTCGCGCGCTGTGCGGACGGGGCGCGGTCGGCCGTGGTCGGGTCAGGGCCGCGGCGCGGTGTGAGCCATTCCTCGTTGAACCGGGCGAAGCGGATCTCGTCGCGGGCGTCGACGGTGCCGCCCTCGTACATCAGGCCCACCACGCCGCCACCGATGCCCACCATGTCGGAGTAGCCCGCCCAGTCCTGGGTCACCACGGTGCCGCGGTCCACGCTCTCCCAGGTGTTCCCGCCGTCGTAGGAGGAGCGGATCATCATGGTCCGGCGGCGGTCCGGGTCGCCGGGGCAGGACAGCAGCATGCGGCTGCCCAGTTGCAGTGTCGACCCCTGGACCTGCGGAGTGTAGAGGTCCGGCAGGGCACGGAACCGGTTGGTGAAGGTCTCGCCGCCGTCCTGGCTGAAGGTCTGGGTGCGGTGGCCCAGATCGGTGCCGTCCTGCTCGCGGCCGCTGACCAGGATGGTGCCGTCGGTGCGCTCGGTGAGGGTGAGTTCGGAAGGCTTCTGGCGGAAGGTGCCGTTGGTGGCGATGGGCCAGGAGTCGGTCGCGCGACGTCGCCAGGTGTTGCCGCCGTCGTCGCTGACGATGAGGGCCGCGTGGTCGTCGGTGACCCTGCTGCCGTTCCAGGTCTCGGCGTTGACGCCGAAGACCAGTCGGCCGGCGCGGCTGCCGCGGGTGAGCTGGATCCCGTGGACGGGGCCGGTGGCGTACCAGGAGTTCCAGTTCGAGGGCTTGATCTGGGCGCTCAGATTGCGCGGCTGGGTCCAGGTGCGGCCGTCGTTGTCGCTGTACTGCAGGTGAGGGCTGCGTTGGCACGGGACGGAACAGCTGTTGCCGTTCGTGCTCGCCTGGTTGTGTGTCTGCGGGAGCAGGATGCGGCCGTTGGTCCGGTCCACGACCGGGGCCGGATTGCCGTGGGTGTTGCCGCCGCCCTCGCTGACGACCTGGAGCGGGCCCCAGGTGCGGCCGCCGTCGGTCGAGCGTTTCAGCACGATGTCGATGTCCCCTGCGTCACCGCAGTTGCGCACACGGCCCTCGGCGAACGCGAGGAGCGTGCCTTGCGTCGTCCGCACGATCGCCGGGATCCGGAAGCACGCGTAGCCCGGATCCTGGGATGCCCTGAAGATGACCTGTTGCTGGAACAGCGGTGCGGCCTTGGCGGGTTGGGCTTGCGCGGAGCCCGCGAGGGCTGCTGCGGTCGCCATGATGGCACCCAACGCGATTCCGGCTCTCAGACGTTCGCGAAGCTTCAACTGCATGGATGGTCCCTCAGTTTGTCTTTACGCCTGCACACCCCATGTCTCATCTATACACAATTGATGTCATTTGTCCGGAAGTAACACACCGCCGCACGTGGGCCGTTCCCGCAGGGCGGAAAGTCAAAGCCGACACCGGACAGCGCCAAGGGCGGACCAAGGCTCGATCATGGCTTTCCCGCACCCGGCCATGATTTGGTATCACGAACGGTTGTCCGGTCATTCGGGCGTACGTTCCTGCCTCGTGAACGCTGATAGATCAGTCGGCGCCCGGCCGGCCGCACCCGCCCCGGCCCGCCGCGCACTCCTGCGGTACGGGCTCACCGGAGCCGCGACGCTGGGGGCCACCGCCGCCCTCGGCACGGCCCCCGCCTCCGCCACCCCCGCCCTGCAGCACCGGCCCGGCACGCCCGACGAGGCGCTGCGCGAGCTCGCCGCGGGCAACCGGCGCTGGCGCAACTTCTGCGAGCGGCACCCCGACGAGTCACCGGCCGTACGGCAGGCGCTGACGTCGGGGCAGCATCCGTTCGCCGTCGTGCTCGGCTGCATCGACTCGCGCGTGCCGCCGGAGCTGGTCTTCGACCAGGGGCTCGGCGATCTGATGACCGTGCGCTCCGCCGGTGAGGTCCTGGACGAGGCGGTCCTCGGCAGCGTGGCCTACGGCGTGCTCGAACTGGACATTCCGCTGGTCATGGTCCTCGGGCACCAGTCGTGCGGGGCGGTGAAGGCCGCCGTGGAGAGCGATGAGACCGGGGAGCGGCTGCCTGCCCATATCCAGTACATCGCCGACCAGATAGCGCCGTACATAGACCACACCGTGGAGGGCAACGCCCGGATCGACGCGACCATCGACGCCAACGTCCGCGCCGTCCGCGCCCGCCTCGCCGCCGAGCCCGACCTCGCCGCGAAGGTGACCTCCGGCGAACTCGCCATCGTGGGCGCCCGCTACGAACTGACGACGCAACGGGTCCACCGGGTCGTCTGACGCCGGAGCCCGGCGTGCTCGGCGCTAGTGGAAGCCGAGCATGCCGGGGGAGTCGATGTCGACCGTCACCACACCGGGCGGGTAGTTCTGCTCGCGGTCGGTGAGCAGGATCGACATGCCGGTGAACTCGGCACGCGGCAGGGCGCAGTACAGCGCGTGGCACGTGTCGGCTCCGCCGTAGCCGTCCCGGATCATCGTGCCGACGCTGACCGATGCCACGGTGTCCAGGGGGTCGACGACCACCGAGGAGAAGGCGAGCAGTCGCCCCGCGGCGCCCGCGTCCTCCGACTCAGCCTGTATGAGGCAGGTGGCGGGAATCCGGAGGAGGTCACCCGGCGTACGGGCCATGTTCCCGGCGAGGAGGTTCAGCGTCTTGTGCCCGTCGGCGAGGGCACGGGCGGCGCCGGTGTCCAAAATGATCACGCAGCCGCTCCACGGGCGAGGCTGATCTTCTCGGCAGCGATCCGATAGATGTTGGCCAGCACGTCGGGCGCCTTGTCGAACTCCTCGTCACTGATGTCGAGGCCGATCTTGTCGCGGACGACCTGCCGGTCGGCCGCCAACTGCTGGGCGATCTGGTCAGCCGTGAGTTGCTCCGAGGCAAGCTGCTCCACCAGTTGCCCCAAGGTCACCCCCCGCTCCTTGGCCACCTGGGCAAGGTGGTCGCGGGCCTGCCGGGACACCTGGATGGTCGTGTGCGCGTTCTCTGCCATGACGCCACCATAGTCATGCCACAGCACCCTGTGCCCCGGGTTTCGGTGCGACGCACCCAAAGGAGTGACCAGCCGCGCTCAGAGCCTCAGCACCAGCGTGTCCTCCGCCCTCGGCCCCGCCAGCCGCGCATACGTCCCACCCCGCCCCGCCAGTTCCGCGTGCGTCCCCGCCTCCACCAGGCGGCCGTCGTCCACGACCAGGATCCGGTCCGCGTCCGGGGCCAGGGTCAGGTCGTGGGTGATGAGGATGGTCGTACGGCCGGACATCAGGCGGCGCAACGGCTGTACGACCTGGCGCGCCGCCACCGAGTCCAGGCCCGCCGTCGGCTCGTCCAGGATCAGGACGGGGGCGGCGCGCAGCATCGCGCGGGCGATGGTGAGGCGCTTGAGCTGGCCGCCGGAGAGGGCCGCCGTGCCGGGCGCGATCGGGGTGTCGTAGCCCTCGGGGAGGGCGGTGATGAAGTCGTGGGCCGCCGCCGCGCGTGCCGCCTGCTCGATGTCCGCCTTGCTCGCGCCGGGGCGGCCGCAGGCGATGTTCTCGCGGATGGTGCCGTTGAGGATCAGCGTCTCCTGGGGGAGCAGGGCGACGTTCTCGCGCAGGAAGTCGAGGCCCATGTCCCGTAGGGGTACGCCGTCCAGGGTGATCACGCCGGACGTCGGGTCGTAGAAGCGGGTGAGGAGCTTGGCGGTTGTGGACTTGCCTGCGCCTGACGGGCCTGTGACGACGATCAGTTCGCCGGGGCCCGCCGTGAAGGTCACGTCGTGGAGCGACCGGCCTGCCGCCCCGGGGTAGGTGAAGGACACCCCGTGGAAGCCGACCCAGCCCCGCACCGGCCAGGGTGCGACCGGTTCGGCGGGGTCGGTGACTGCCGGTTCGGCGTCCAGGATCTCGCCGAGGCGCTGGGCGCCCGCGGTGGCGGCGGTGAGGGTGAGGCCGAGTTGGCCGAGGTTGCGGATGGGTGGGTAGAGGTAGCCGACGAAGGCCGCGAAGGCGAGGAGCTGGCCCAGGGTCATGCGGTTCGCCGAGATCTCCCACACGCCCAGGCCGATGATCGCCAGGACGCAGATCGTCTCCACGACCTCCACGAACTGCTCGTACATCTCGCTGAGCCGCGCGCCCCGCACGGACGCCTTCATCCACGCCCGCGCCTCGCGGTCGAGCAGCTTCTCCTCGGCCCTACGGCGGTTGTACGCCTGGGTGAGGACGATGTTGCCCAGTGACTCCTCGACGACCGAGGTGATGCCGCCGTCGGCTACCCGTTCGTCCTGGGAGGCGGTGCGGATACGGCCGGCGAAGCGGCGGGCGGCCAGGAGGAAGAGAGGGGAGAGGAGGAAGGTGGCGAGGGCGAGGTCCCAGCGGAGGTAGAGGGCGGCGGCGGAATAGAAGAGGGCGGAGAAGGCTGCCGCGACTGTGCCTACGACTCCGGATACGACCATTTCCTCAATGGCGTCGACGTCTCCCGTGAGGCGTTCGACCAGGTCGCCCTGGCGGTGCTGCTGGAAGAAGTGCGGGGGCATGTCCTGTACGTGCCGGAACACCTTTGCGCGCAGGCGCAGTACGAATCTCTCGGCGGTCCAGGTGGCCAGTGAGTTGCCCAGGTAGCCGACGAGTGCGCCCAGCGCCGCCACGCCCAGCCAGGCCGCCGCCGGGCCCCAGAACGCCGACAGTGAACCGGCCTTCAGCGCGTGGTCGGTCAGTTCGGCGAACAGCAGGATCGAGGCGGTCTCGGCGAGCGCGGCGGCGATGACGCAGGCCACGATGACCGCCAGCCACTTGCGGTCCCCGCGTGTCAACGGCCAGAAGCGGCGGAAGGCCGTACGCACTTCTCTCATGAGCGAGTCCCTTTCCCGGTTCCCGGACATGACGGAGGCGGGGTCACCGGAGCACTCCGGTGACCCCGCCTCATCCGTCCGTCTCAGCCCTTGTCACCGACCGGGCGGCGCTTCGGGGCGCCCTTCTTCGCGCAGGGCTTCTTCTTGTTCGCCGGCGCCGGGGCGGGCTTGCGGGTCTTCTTGACGGGGGCGACCTTGTGGAAGCTCATTCGACTTTCTCCTTCTCGGTTTTCGTGTCGTTCGCTTTCGACATGGAAAACACTACGGGACACCGGAGACGGAAAAGGCCAAATTCACTTAGACCTCGATGAATTGAGCCTGAGACTAATTTTCAGGGAAATCCGGGAACTGAACGTGAATTCACACAGGTTTTATTTCCGACCGGGTCGGCCCTTTCCGCCTATCGCGAGACCCGCCCCCTCCAGCCGCACCCTGATCCCGTCCTTCTCCACCCGCACGTCCCGCAGCCGCACCTGCCCGCTGGGCGGCTCGGGCAGCTGGAAGCCCAGGGACAGCTGGTCGGCGAGGACCGGGCGGGTGAGCCGGGGCAGGGCGTCGAGGAGGGCGGGGTCGAAGCCGAGCAGGGCGAGGATCTTCGGGTGGTCCAGAGCGAGGTCGATGAGGTTCAGACTCATGGCCTGGCGGACGAAGCGCGGGGTGCCGGTCAGCTCGGTCAGCTTGGCCTCGTTGCGCAGGGCCTCGCGGACCAGGGAGTCGGGCACGCCGAGGCGCCGTACCACCGACGGGATGGACAGCAGCGCCTTCGCCTTGCGCGTCTCGCGCGTGAGCCGGGCCGCCGAGCCCCGGCTCAGATGCAGGCCCTCCTTCGCGCGGGCGCCGGGGCGGTACGTGGCCAGGTCCCCGATGTCCAGGCGCATTCCGCCGATGTGCGTGGCGATGCCGCGGTCGCCCTCGCGCACGATCCGCGCCTCGGCGCGCAGCCGTAGGTCATGCCCGGCGACCGCGAGCGTGCCGCGCGCCCGCACCCGGTCGCGGCCTTCTCCGGTGAACGTCACCTGGGACGCGCCGAGTTCACGGTTGAGGTCGGCGAAGGAGAGCAGGACTTCGCCCTCCAGCTCGGGGACGTCGGCGCCGCGGATGTCGGCCGGGCCGTCGGTGTCCAGCCGTACGTTTCTCGCGGTCGCCGTCACATGGGCGAGCGAGACCCGGTCGGCGGCCACGTCGGGGACGGTCACCTTGACCGAGTCCAGCCGTTCGTCGGCGAGTTGGGTGAGGAAGGGGAAGCCGTCGATCTCCACCTCGGGGGCGGCCGCGAGGTGCAGCCGGTCCTTGAGGGTGTCCGCCGCTCTGCGCTCGGCGTAGAGCAGGGCCCAGCGGTCGCCGAGGGTGAGGAAGGCGGCGAGGACGACGAGGCCGACGACGGCCTTCATGGCGAACGGCAGGCCCGCGAGCCTGCCGCGCCGTTTGCGGCGACTGCCGCGACGGTGGTTGGGCGGGGCCCAGGGATCTTCCTGGGCCCCTTCCATCTCTATGTCCTCGACGAGGAATTCATCCAGCGGACCGCGGTCCAGGCTGCCGAGTTCTTCGTAGGGGTTTGTATAGGGATGCGCCGTTATCTGGTGGGGGGAACGCATCGGCCCATCCGACCATGTACACGCCCCCCACCCGCAACCTCTACCGGAGGTTTGCGATCTAGTTCACGCCACGACAGAAAATTCTGCGTTGAACCAATGCGATGCGTTGAACTACTGCACGACCGTGATCCGGTTCGCCGCCGGGGGCGCGATCGGGTTCGTGGCCGAGGAGTTGGCCGTCAGGTACTTCTCCAGCACCGTCAGGTCGTCCGTGCCGACCAGGTCGTTGGTGCCCTGGCCGAGGGTGGGGAAGCCGTCGCCGCCGCCCGCGAGGAAGTTGTTGGTGGCGACACGGTAGGTGGCCGTCGGGTTGACCGCCTCGCCGTTCAGCTTGATCGAATCCGTCACCACACGGTCCGCGCCCGACTTCGTCAGGTCGAGCGTGTAGGTCAGCCCGGAGGAGATCTGGAGCACCTTCGGGGCGGCCGCGTTGGTGCCGCTGACCTGCTCCTTCAGGATCTGGATCAGCTGGGTGCCGGTGATGTCCTGGAGATTCACCGTGTTGGAGAAGGGCTGGACGGTGAACCCTTCGGCGTAGGTCACCACACCATCACCCTCGGCGCCCTTGGCCGCGAAGGTCAGCGGCGCGCGGATGCCGCCCGGGTTCATCAGCGCCAGGTCCGTCTCCGGGTCCAGCTCCTTGCCGTACGCGAGCTGCGCGTCGGCGATCAGGTCGCCGAGCGGGGACTCGATGCCGCTGCTGGGGATGTCGGCGGAGATGTAGCCGATCGCCCGGTTGCCGATGGGCGCCGCGAGGGTGTTCCACTGGTCGATCAGCCTGGTCATGTCGGGCGCCTTGGGGACGTCCCGGGTGACCACGTGGTTCGCGGACTTCACGGACGTACGGGCGATGTCGCCGGTGAAGCGGTCGTACGTCAGCGTGGTGTCGGTGTAGAGGCGGCCGAAGGACGCGGCCGAGGTGACCATGCGGGGCTTGCCCGACGGGTCGGGGATCGTGCAGACGTACGCGTTGTGGGTGTGCCCGGTGACCAGGGCGTCCACGGACGGCGTGATGTTCTTGGCGATGTCCACGATCGGGCCGGAGACGCCGCTGCCCGCGCCCGGCGCGTCACAGTCGTAGTTGTAGGAGCCCGAGGCCGGGAAGCCGCCCTCGTGGATCAGGGCGACGATCGACTTCACGCCCTGGCGCTGGAGCACCTTGGCGTACTTGTTGATCGTCTCGACCTCGTCCTTGAACTTCAGGCCCTTGACGCCCTCGGCGGAGACGACACCCGGGGTGTCCTCCAGGGTCACGCCTATGAAGCCGACCTTGACGTCCTTCTTCTTCCACACCCAGTAGGGCTTGAGGATCGGCTTGCCGGTCTTCTCGTCGAGGACGTTCGCGGCGAGGTAGGGGAAGTCGGCGCCCTGGAACTTCTTGCCCTCGACGTAGCAGCCGGCGGTGGGGTGGCAGCCGCCGTTCTGCAGGCGGGCCAGTTCCCTGGCGCCCTCGTCGAACTCGTGGTTGCCGACGCTGGTGACGTCCAGGTCGAGCTTGTTGAGCGCCTCGATGGTGGGCTCGTCATGGAAGAGCCCGGAGATGAGCGGGGAGGCGCCCACCATGTCGCCGCCGGCGGCGGTGATGGAGTACTTCTGCCCCTCGCGGGCCTTGCGCAGGTGAGTGGCGAGGTACTCGACGCCGCCCGCGTCGATGGTCTTCGTCGTGCCGTCCGCCTGGAGCTCGGTGACCCGGCCGGAGGAGCCGGACGGCGGCTCCAGGTTGCCGTGCAGGTCGTTGAACGACAGCAGCTGGACGTCCTGGTAGCGGTTGAAGTGGTGACCGCCGCCGTGCTTGTCGGAGCTGGCGGTCGCCGGGAGCGCCGCGGCGAGCGCGCCGACGGTGGCGAGCGTGGCGGCGCCCGCGATCAGTGCGTACGTACGTCTACGGTGCGGCTGGTGGGATGTGGCAGACATCCGCCCCCCTGTGGGTGATGTGACTCGTAAATGACATGGCCCCGTCCGGCGGCAGCCTAAAGTCAACGCGCGTAGCGCGACAGGGGTTTCCGGGTTACACCTTGATTGCTTCTACGACCGTCCCCGTGCCGGGACTTTGCCCGACCCGCCCCTTACCCTCGTACGCATGACCAGCGACGACATCGCACACCCCCTCCCGACCCGTTCCATCGAGACCCACTCCGCGCTCACCCTCGAGCAGACCGAGGCCGTGCTGGAACTGCTCGCGGAGGCCGCCCGGAACGACGGGCAGCAGGCGGTGTCCGAGCAGGGCCGGCTCCAGTTGCGCGGAGGGGAGCGCGAGGGCGTCTCGCATCTGCTGCTGACGGTCGCCGACGAGATGGTCGGCTATGCCCAGCTGGAGGACACCGACCCGGTGGAGGCGCCGGCCGCCGAGCTGGTCGTGCACCCCTCGCACCGCGGTCACGGCCACGGCCGCGCGCTGGGCTCGGCGCTGCTCGCCGCGTCCGGCAAGCGGCTGCGGGTGTGGGCCCACGGAGGTCACTCCGCCGCCCGCCATCTCTCGCAGGTCCTCGGGCTGACCCTGTTCCGCGAACTGCGCCAGATGCGCCGCCCGCTGGCCGACCTGAACCTGCCGGACCCGGTGCTCCCGGAGGGCGTGACCGTCCGCACCTTCGTGCCCGGCCGGGACGACGCGGCCTGGCTCGCGGTGAACGCCGCCGCGTTCGCCCACCACCCCGAGCAGGGCTCCCTGACCCAGCGCGACCTCGACGACCGCAAGTCCGAGCCGTGGTTCGACCCGGCGGGCTTCTTCCTGGCGGAACGGTCCGGCGAACTGATCGGCTTCCACTGGACGAAGGTCCACGCGGAGGAGGGCCTCGGCGAGGTGTACGTCCTCGGGGTGCGGCCGGGCGCCCAGGGCGGCGGCCTCGGCAAGGCCCTGACGACCATCGGCCTGCGGCATCTGGCGGCCCAGGGGCTGCCCGCGGCGATGCTCTATGTCGACGCGGACAACAAGGCGGCGGTGTCGGTGTACGAGCGGCTGGGGTTCACCACGTACGAGACGGACCTGATGTACCGGACGGAGACCTGAGACCGGAGACCTGAGACCGGTACCGATAACCGACATAACTCCCTTAAGGGGCGGCGACCTTGACGCCGCCCCTTTCTTTGCACCACCCTTTCACTACTCAATTAGTGAAAGGGTGGTGGAACGGATGGTCGAGTACCGCATAGACCGGCGCTCCGGCGTCGCCACCTACGTGCAGATCGTGCAGCAGACCAAACAGGCCCTGCGCCTGGGCCTGTTGGAGCCGGGGGACAAGCTGCCGACGGCCCGTGAGGTCGTCGAGGCCACCGCCATCAATCCCAACACCGTGCTCAAGGCCTACCGCGAGTTGGAACGCGAGGGGCTGGTCGAGGCACGACGGGGGCTCGGCACCTTCGTACGGCGCGGGCTGAACACCGCGCCGGCCGACTCGCCGCTGCGCGCGGAACTGGACGCCTGGGCCGTACGGGCCCGGGAGGCCGGACTGGAACGCGACGACGTGGACGCGCTCTTCATCTCCGTACTGGACACGCATTTCAAGGGGGACGAGTCATGACCGAGACCGCCATGGAGGCGGCCGCGCTGGGGAAGACCTTCGGGCGGCGGCGCCGTAAGGACGCGCTGGACGGGTGCGCGTTCCGGCTGCCCGCCGGGAGCGTGTGCGCCCTCGTCGGGCCCAACGGCGCCGGCAAGTCGACCCTGCTCTCCCTCGCCGCCGGACTGCAGAAGCCCACCGACGGCACCCTCACCGTCCTCGGCCACGCCCCGGCGGCGGTGCGCGAGCGGCTCGCCTACGTCGCCCAGGACAAGCCCCTGCACCCCCAGCTCACCGTCGACGACACCCTGCGCTACGGCCGTGAGCTGAACCCCGGCCGCTGGGACGACCGGGTCGCCGAGCGCATCGTCGACGAGGGCGACCTCGACCGGGACGCCCGCGTCCGCACCCTCTCCGGCGGCCAGCGCACCCGCGTCGCGCTCGCCCTCGCCCTCGGCAAGCGGCCCGAACTGCTGCTCCTGGACGAGCCGATGGCCGACCTCGACCCGCTGGCCCGGCATCAGCTGATGGCCACGCTCATGGCCGACGCCGCCGAGCACGGCACCACCGTCGTCATGTCCTCGCATGTCGTCGCCGAGCTGGACGGCGCCTGCGACCACCTCCTGCTGCTCGGCGCCGGCCGCGTCCGCCTCGCCGGCCCGCTCGACGACCTGCTCGCCGCGCACCGCCTCGTCACCGGCCGCGCCGACACCTCCCTCGACCCGCACACGGTGATCGAGTCCCGTACGACGGGCCGTCAACTCACCGCGCTGGTACGGCCCGAGGGCCCCCTCGGCGACGGCTGGCAGAGCACCGCCCCCACCCTGGAGGAACTGGTCCTGGCCCACCTGCGCGCCCCGCAGGCCCCGGCCCTCAGCCTCGACGACCGGCGGGAGGCCGCCGTATGACCACCGCCGTGAGCATCGAGAAGACCACCGCCGTCCCCTCCCCCCGCGGGCCCCGCGGGCTCGTCTGGACGCTGCTGCGCGTGCACCGTTCCGCGCTGTGGTTCTGGGGGATGGCCGTGGTCATCGGCGTCGGCGCGCTGCTGTGGGCCTACGGGCCCGGCGCGGACGCCGCCTGGGCCGAGTTCCGCCAGATGGGGTGCGACTCGGGGCGACCGGGGCTCGGCTGCGACCTCGCGGGACCCGCCGGCGGCCGGTACGACACCGTCGTCACCGTCGCCGCGGGGTTCCTCGGCCTCCTGCCCTTCCTCACCGCGGCCTGGGCCGGCGGGGCGCTCATCGGGCGCGAGCTGGAGGACGGCACCGCGCAGCTGGCGTGGACCCAGTCCGTCACCCCGGCCCGCTGGCTGGCCGCCAAGCTCGCCGTCCCGGCCGCCCTGCTCGCCTCCGGCACCCTCCTGCTCACCCTGCTGCACCGCACGGTGTACTCGGCGGACGGTTCGCTGCGTACGGCGCTGGGCTCGCCGGAGTGGTTCCGGACCAACACCTTCGAGGCCAACGGCACCCTCGCCACCGCCTACGCCCTGCTGGGCCTGGCCGTCGGCGTCCTCGCGGGCCTGCTGCACCGTCGCGCCCTGCCCGCGCTCGGCACCGCGGTCGTCGGCCTGGCGGTCGTCGCCTCCGTGATCGACTCCCTGCGCCCGCACCTGTGGCCGGTCGAGACGCTGGTCGACAAGCACGAATACCCCGAGTACACCGGCATGGTCCTCGGCGACGGCGCGCTCACCTCCACCGGCGCCCGCGTCCCGGACCCCATCTGCGTCGACGACGCCAAGTGCCTCGCCGAGCACGACATCGTCGGCTTCTACCGCGACTACCACCCCTCCTCCCACTTCTGGCCCCTCCAGCTGATGGAGACGGCCGTCGTCCTCGCCGTCGCGGCCGTCGCGGTCCTGATCGCCTTCGGGCTGCTGAAGCGCCGTACCGGAGCCGCCGTATGAGCACCGCGATCCCCGCCCTCGGCGGGCTGAACCGGACCGTCCTGCGGGTGCACCGGACCGCGCTGGTCTTCTGGGTACTCGCGGTGACCGCCGCCGCGGCCGCGCTGATCTGGATGTACGTCATCGGCGACGAGGCCCGCGGAGGCATCGCCGCTTGCGTCTCGCCGCCCCGCGACGGCGGGCCGTCGTGCGCCGAGATCGGCTCGATCACCGCCGACGAGCGATACACCGACGGTATCCGCGTCGTGACCGAGCTGATCGCCTACCTGATGTTCCCGATCGCCGCCTGGGCGGGCGGCGTGCTCGTCGGGCGGGAGCTGGAGAGCGGCACGGCCCGGCTGGCCTGGACCCAGTCGGTGACCCCGGCCCGCTGGCTGGCCACCAGGCTCGCCGTCCCGGCTGTACTGATCACCGCGGGCATCTCCGTGCTCGTCGCCCTGATCCTCCTGGCCCGCGGCGACGGGGACCCCGGCCTGGTCGGGCACTGGTACCAGTCAGAGGCATTCGTCAGCACCGGGCCGACCGCCGTCGGCCACGCCCTCGCGGGCCTGTCCCTCGGCGCGCTGTGCGGCCTGCTCCTCGGCCGGGCGCTGCCGGCCGCGGGCCTGTCCTTCGCCGCCTGCCTCGTCCTCTACAACGGCCTGGACCGCGTCCGCGAACACCTGTGGCCCACGGCCACGCACACGGCGACCGACGCGCGGACGTTCCAGCTGCCCCGCGAGGCCCTCGCGGTGGAGTGGACCTACCAGGGCGACAGGATCGTCGGGGCCACCTATCACCCGCCGTCCCACTTCCGGCCGATCCAGTACGTCGAGACCGGCATCCTTCTCGCCCTCGCGGCCGCCGCGACCCTCGCCGCGTTCGCGGTGCTGCGCCGCCGCACCCCCTGAGATCCACCCGCACGTCCCTCCACGGGGGGAGGGACGTGCGGTGTGGACACCCATCCGGACGCGTAGACGTCCGCGAGCCGCCCCCCGCTATCCCACACGCCATGTCTCCGTAACCATTGGTTCAGACGGACTTGCGACGCTCGGCCAATGACCACCGCCGTGCCAGAGCCTTCGCCTCCCGCGCAGGGGAGCGCGGGGAACGGGGCCGCACGACGCCTCCCCGCGAAGCTCCCGCCCGCGCTTTCCGACGCGCCCGTAAGTCCGGATGCGCGGAACAATGGGCATATGAGCCAGTCCAGGAATGCCCAGGCCAAGGTCCAGCACGCGCAGCCCTCCGTGGGTTCCATCGCGGCGCACCGCCCGCACACGGTCACCTCGGCGGTGGTCTCCGAACTGGAACCGGACATCGACGCCGACCTCGACGCGTACGAGGTCTCCGAGATCGACGGCGTCCAGCTGCCCCAGGGCCGCTTCCTGGACCGCGAGCGCAGCTGGCTCGCGTTCAACGAGCGGGTCCTGGAACTCGCCGAGGACCCGAACACCCCGCTCCTGGAGCGGGCGAACTTCCTGGCCATCTTCGCCAGCAACCTGGACGAGTTCTTCATGGTCCGCGTGGCCGGACTGAAGCGCCGTATCGCCACCGGGGTGGCGACGCGTTCCGCGTCCGGCCTCCAGCCGCGTGAAGTCCTGGAGATGATCTGGGCCCGCTCCCGTGAGCTGATGGCGCGGCACGCCGCCTGCTACCACGAGGACGTCGCCCCCTCCCTCGCGGAGGAGAGCATCCACCTGGTCCGCTGGAGCGAGCTGACGGAGAAGGAGCAGGCCCGCCTCTTCACCCTCTTCCGGCACCAGATCTTCCCGGTCCTGACCCCGCTGGCGGTCGACCCGGCGCACCCGTTCCCGTACATCTCCGGGCTCTCCCTGAACCTGGCCGTGCGGGTACGGAACCCCGTCACCGGCACCCCGCACTTCGCCCGCGTCAAGGTGCCCCCGCTGCTCTCCCGCTTCCTGGAGGCCTCCCCGGGCCGGTTCGTCCCGCTGGAGGACGTCATCGGCGCGCACCTGGAGGAGCTGTTCCCGGGCATGGAGGTCCTGGAGCACCACGCCTTCCGGGTCACGCGCAACGAGGACCTGGAGGTCGAGGAGGACGACGCGGAGAACCTCCTCCAGGCCCTGGAGAAGGAGCTCATGCGGCGCCGCTTCGGGCCGCCGGTGCGCCTCGAGGTCGAGGAGAACATCAACCAGGAGGTCCTGGACCTGCTGGTGCGCGAGCTGAAGATCAGCGAGGCCGAGGTCTACCCGCTGACCGGCCCCCTGGACCTCACGGGCCTCTTCCGCATCGCCTCCATCGACCGTCCCGAGCTGAAGTACCCGAAGTTCGTCGCGGGCACCCATCGCGATCTCGCCGAGGTCGAGTCGGCGTCCGCGCCGGACATCTTCGCCGCGCTGCGCAACCGGGACGTCCTCCTGCACCACCCGTACGACTCCTTCTCCACCTCCGTGCAGGCGTTCCTGGAGCAGGCGGCCGACGACCCGGACGTCCTCGCGATCAAGCAGACCCTGTACCGCACCTCCGGCGACTCCCCCATAGTCAACGCGCTCATCGACGCCGCCGAGGCCGGCAAGCAGGTCCTGGTGCTGGTCGAGATCAAGGCCCGCTTCGACGAGCACGCCAACATCAAGTGGGCGCGCAAGCTGGAGGAGGCCGGCTGCCATGTCGTCTACGGCCTCGTCGGCCTGAAGACCCACTGCAAGCTGTCGCTGGTGGTCCGCCAGGAGGGCGAGACGCTACGGCGCTACAGCCATGTCGGCACGGGCAACTACCACCCCAAGACGGCACGGCTGTACGAGGACCTCGGGCTGCTGACCGCCGACCCGCAGGTCGGCGCGGACCTCTCCGACCTCTTCAACCGCCTGTCCGGCTACTCGCGCCGCGAGACCTACCGCCGCCTCCTGGTGGCCCCCAAGTCCCTGCGCGACGGCCTGATCTCGCGGATCAACAAGGAGGTCCAGCACCACCGTGCCGGACGTCCCGCCTACATCCGCATCAAGGTCAACTCCATCGTCGACGAGGCGCTCATCGACGCCTGCTACGGCGCGTCCCAGGCGGGCGTGCCGGTCGACATCTGGGTCCGCGGGATCTGCGCGATCCGCCCGGGCGTGACCGGACTCTCGGAGAACATCCGCGTCCGCTCCGTCCTCGGCCGCTTCCTCGAACACTCCCGGGTCTTCGCCTTCGGCAACGGCGGCGAACCCGAGGTGTGGATCGGCAGCGCCGACATGATGCACCGCAACCTCGACCGACGTATCGAAGCCCTGGTCAGGGTCACCGACCCGGCCCACCGCGCCGCGCTGAACCGGCTCCTGGAGACCGGTATGTCCGACACCACGGCGTCCTGGCACCTGGGGCCGGACGGCGAGTGGACGCGGCACGCGACGGACGCGGAGGGCCAGCCCCTGCGCAACGTCCAGGAGATGCTCATAGACGCCCGGAGGCGCCGGCGTGGCACAGCAACACCTTGATCCGACGGACCCCACGGCCCAGGTCGTGTCCGGGGACGCCCTCGCGGGCTACCTGCGCGCCCAGGCCACGGAGTTCCTGCGAGCCCTGCGGCTGCACCGGGAGACCGGCGGCGACGGAGGTGCCCCGGCGCGGGGGAAGGCCCGCCCCGGGGAGAACGGCTCGCAGGAGTCCGTCGACGCCGCCCGGGCCCTGCGCCGCTCGGCCCGCCGCGTCAGCGCCAGCCTGCACACCTTCCGCCCGCTGCTGGACGCCGACTGGTCCGAGGCCATCCGCCCCGAACTGGCCTGGCTGTCCGGCACGCTGGCGATGGAACACGCCTACGCGGCCCGCCTGGAGCGCCTGCTGCTGGCGCTGCACCGGCTGTCGGGGGCGACGGTACTGCCGGCGCAGACGGGCGCCGTCGGCATGCCCGCCGCCGCGGACGCCCAGAAGACGGCGACCGTGGACGCCGCCGCGCCCAGCCACCCCGCGGCCACCCCGGAGCGCGGCAACCTCACAGTGGGCGCCGCCAAAGCGGGCGCCCTGCTCGAACGCCAGCTGACCCTGGCCCGGACCCGCGCCCACTCCACCGCCCTCCAGGCCCTCGGCTCCTCCCGCTTCCACGCCGTCGCGGACAACATCGCCGTACTGGCCAGCGAGGTCCCGCTCACCCCGGCCGCCGCCACCGCCGACCTGCGCCCCCTCGCGGCAGCGGCCGAGGAGCGGCTCACCGACGCGGTGGCGGCGCTGCCGCTGGTGACCGCGGGCAGTCCGTACAACGCCGAGGCCCTCATCCACGGCCTCTCCCCGGACCCGGCCCCGCATCCGCAGGACGCGCCCTGGCACCAGGTCCGCCTGCTGCTGCGGCTGCACCGCTACGCCCGCGAGGTCCTCCACGGCGACAACTGCCCGGTGGACGTACGGCTGCTGGCGTCCGGGCAGGCCCTCAACCGGCACCGCGACGCCTCCGAGGCGTCCGCCGCCGCGGCCCAGGCCGCCCGCACCCCGCGCATCGCCCCGGCGACGGCATACGCCCTGGGCGTCCTGCACGCCGACCAGCGGCACGAGGTGGAGGCGGCACGCTTCGCGTTCCAGCAGTCCTGGCAGATGCAGACGGTGGGCACGCCCTAGGCGCCACTGTCCGCGATGGCGATGAGCGCGGCGGTGATCAGGCTCCGGTCCCTCTCGTGTGTGAGTCGTTCATCGGCTTCGGCGGGCTTGAGCCAGATGAGGTCGGTGACCTCGTCGTTGGGTTCGAAGCCTCCGTCCGCCGCCTCCGCCACCCAGTAGGAGACCTCTTTGGGGCGGCCCTGGTGGTCGATGTACCGGGCCGAGGGGAGCTGCTCCCCGAGGCGGCACTCGTAGCCGGTCTCCTCCAGCACCTCACGCCGGGCCGCCTCCTCGGTCGTCTCGCCCGGCTTGAGCTTGCCCTTGGGCCAGGACCAGTCGTCCCACTTGGGCCGGTAGACCAGAGCCAGCTCCAGCCCGGCCGCCGAGCGGCGCCACAACACGCAGCCTGCCGCAAGCACCACATCTCGCCTCATGGCTTCCATGGTGACGCGCACTCGGGCTCCCCTCGCTCCCAACAGGCCACGCCCAGTACGAGCGACATACGCTCGACCCATGACCTGACGCATTTAGGACATCCACCGGCGAAAGGCCCGTCCCCGTGTCCGAAAACGGCCACTCCGACACCACGACGCCGTCGAGCCTCGGCACCCATACCTCGATCGCGGCGAAGGTCTTGGCGCCGATCGGCGGGAACGCGGGCGTCCGGCTGCGCAGAGCGGGTGTTTCCGGTGGATGGGGTCGGTATCGCACCGTATCCACAACGTGAGCTTTCCGTTACCTCACCGCACCGTCCCCAGGGGTTCACCCCTCGTTCATTTGCGCCCATCGGCTCCTTCACCTGTTCTGCCTACTTTCGGCCGTACAAGATGACGGACCGCGCCCTGGGGGGACGAGTCCTTCATCGCCAAAGTCTTCGCACGCCGCCGGAATTCAGGACGGCGGCTCCTGGAAGGAATTCCCTCAAGTGAAGCTTCAGCGCAAGAACCGGCGTGCCCTCGCCCTCGGCGCTCTCGCCGTCTCCGGCGCCCTGGCCCTCACGGCGTGCGGCTCCGACGACACGGGCAACACCAGCGGTGGCGACTCCTCCGCCAGCGCCGACGCCAGCAACATCAAGTGCGACGACGCCTCGGGCCAGGTTCTCGCCGACGGCTCCTCCGCGCAGAAGAACGCCGTCGACGCGTGGGTCAAGCAGTTCTCGTCCGCGTGCAAGGTCGAGATCAACTACAAGGCCGGCGGTTCCGGCGCGGGCGTCACCGCGTTCACCCAGGGCCAGATCCCGTGGGCCGGTTCCGACTCGGCGCTGAAGCCCGAAGAGGTCACGGCCTCCCAGAAGGTCTGCTCCGGCGGCCAGGGCATCGACCTGCCGATGGTCGGCGGCCCGATCGCGGTCGGCTACAACGTCCCGGGTGCCGACAACCTCGTCCTGGACGCCTCGACGATCGCCAAGATCTTCGACAGCAAGATCACCAACTGGAACGACCCGGCGATCGCGAAGCTGAACCCCGACGCGAAGCTGCCCAACCTCAAGATCCAGGCGTTCCACCGCTCGGACGAGTCCGGCACCACGGACAACTTCACCAAGTACCTGATCGCCACCGCCAAGAAGGACTTCCCCTACGAGGGCGGCAAGGCCTGGCAGGCCAAGGGCGGCCAGTCCGCTCCGCAGTCCGCCGGTGTCGCGGCCCAGGTCAAGCAGACCGCCGGCGCGATCGGCTACTTCGAGCTGTCGTACGCCAAGGACGGCATCAAGACGGTCAAGATCGACACCGGCGCCTCCGCCCCGGTCGAGGCGACCGTGGACAACGCCACCAAGGCCATCGCCGACGCCAAGGTCGTCGGCACCGGCAAGGACCTCGCCCTGGAGCTGAACTACAGCACCAAGGCCGACGGCGCCTACCCGATGGTCCTGGTGACGTACGAGATCGTCTGCGACAAGGGCAACAAGGCCGACACCCTGCCCGCCGTCAAGGCGTTCCTGCGCTACGCCGCCTCCGAGGACGGCCAGAAGATCCTCGCGGAGAACGACTACGCGCCGATGCCCGAGGACATCATCGCCAAGGTCCGTACCACCGTCGACTCCCTGAGCTGACCTGAGCGTGCGGTCCGGTCCCCCAGCGGGACCGGACCGCACCGTCCGGTGCACCGCCGCCAGGAGCCGCACACCACGTACGGTTCCGCAGACCGGAGAACCCGATGGACACAACACAGATAGCTGACGCACCTCCCCCCACCCCCCAGCCGTCCGCGGGCGAGCAGAAGCGCGCCGCCCGTGGTGCCACCCGTCCCGGAGACCGGATCTTCCTCGGTCTGTCCCGCGGTTCGGGCATTCTGCTGTTGGTGATCATGGCCGCGATCGCGGGCTTCCTCACCTACCGCGCCGTCCTCGCCATCAGTAAGGACGAGGGCAACTTCCTCACGACCTTCGAGTGGAACACCGGTGTCAACCCGCCGGTCTTCGGCATCGCGGTCCTGGCCTACGGCACGATCGTCTCCTCGATCATCGCCATGGTCATCGCGGTCCCCGTCGCCGTCGCCATCGCGCTGTTCCTCACCCACTACGCCCCGCGCAGGCTGAGCGGTCCCATCGCCTATGTGATCGACCTGCTCGCCGCCGTGCCGTCCATCGTGTACGGCCTGTGGGGCGCCCTGATCCTGGTGCCGAACCTGAACGGCCTGTTCGGCTGGCTCAACGACTACCTCGGCTGGACCGGCATCTTCGACTGGCAGGGCGGCGCCGCCCGCTCCATGCTCACCGTCGGCATCCTGCTCGCGATCATGATCCTCCCGATCATCACCAACGTGAGCCGCGAGGTCTTCCGCCAGGTCCCGCAGATGCACGAGGAGGCGGCCCTGGCGCTCGGCGCCACCCGCTGGGAAGTGATCCGCATGTCGGTCCTCCCCTTCGGCCGCTCCGGCGTGATCTCCGCCTCGATGCTCGGCCTCGGCCGCGCGCTCGGCGAGACGATGGCCGTCGCGACCGTGCTCTCCCCCGACTTCCTGATCCACGCCAGCCTGCTCGACCCGGGCGGCGGCACCTTCGCCCAGAACATCGCCAGCAAGTTCAGTGAGGCCACCGAGTTCGGACGGGACGCGCTGATCGCCTCCGGTCTGGTCCTGTTCGTCATCACCCTGCTGGTCAACGGCGCGGCCCGCGCGATCATCGCCCGCCGCAAGGAGTACTCGGGGGCCAACGCATGAGCACCGCACCCTCCCACGCCGGCAAGCGCAGCAGCACCCTGCAGGGCGGCCGGCTGCCCAAGTGGGCTCCGTACGCCATCGCCGCCGGATCCCTCGCCCTGGGTATCGGCATCAGCGCCGCCGCCGGTCTGAGCAGCAGCATCCAGTGGGCGCTGATCGCCGCGATCCTGTACATCCTCGGTACGTATGTCGTCGCGGCCAAGGTCGAGAACCGCCGCCAGGCCAAGGACCGCGTCGTCACCTCGCTGGTGTGGGTCGCGTTCCTGCTCGCCGTGGTGCCGCTGGCCTCCCTGGTGTGGTCGACCGTGCAACGCGGGACGAAGGTCCTCGACGGCTACTTCCTCAGCCACTCGATGGGCGTCGTCGCCGACTCGGAGACGGGCGGCGGCATCTACCACGCCATCCTCGGCACGCTCGAGCAGGTCGGCCTCGCCACCCTGATCGCCGCGCCGATCGGTGTGCTCACCGCGATCTACCTGGTGGAGTACGGGCGGGGCAGCCTCGCCCGGGCCGTCACCTTCTTCGTCGACGTCATGACCGGCATCCCGTCGATCGTCGCCGGTCTGTTCATCCTCAGCATCATGCTGATGTTCGAGATGGAGCCCTTCGGGTTCGCCGGCTCCCTCGCGCTCGCGATCCTGATGATGCCGGTCGTCGTCCGCTCCACGGAGGAGATGCTCAAGCTCGTCCCGAACGAGCTGCGCGAGGCCTCGCTGGCGCTCGGCGTGCCGAAGTGGCGCACGATCCTGAAGGTGGTCCTGCCGACCTCGCTCGGCGGCATCACCACCGGCATCATGCTGTCCATCGCCCGAATCGCCGGTGAGACCGCGCCCGTGCTGCTGCTGGTGTTCGGCAGCAAGTTCATCAACTCCAACCCGTTCGAAGGCGCGCAGGCGTCGCTCCCTCTGTACATCTACCAGCAGTACGGATCGGGCGAGGCGGCTGCGTACGACCGCGCGTGGGCGGCGTCGCTGACGCTGATCGCGTTCATCATGATCCTCAACCTGGTGGCCCGCGGCCTTGCCCGCTGGAAGGCCCCCAAGACGGGCCGCTGACGCGGCCATTGACGACAAGTCAGCGACCCGAAAGAAGCAGTGATTCCCATGGCCAAGCGCATTGATGTCAGCGGCCTCAACGCCTACTACGGCTCCTTCCTCGCCATCGAGGACATCTCGATGACCGTCGAGCCGCGCTCCGTGACGGCCTTCATCGGCCCGTCCGGCTGCGGCAAGTCCACGTTCCTCCGCACCCTCAACCGCATGCACGAGGTCACACCGGGCGGCCGGGTCGAGGGCAAGGTCATGCTCGACGACGAGAACCTCTACGGCACCGGGATCGACCCCGTGGCCGTGCGCCGCGAGGTCGGCATGGTGTTCCAGCGCCCGAACCCGTTCCCCACGATGTCGGTCTACGACAACGTCGCGGCCGGCCTGAGGCTGAACGGCTCGTACAAGAAGTCGCAGCTGGACGACGTGGTCGAGAAGTCCCTCAAGGGCGCCAACCTCTGGAACGAGGTCAAGGACCGCCTGAACAAGCCGGGCTCGGGCCTCTCCGGCGGCCAGCAGCAGCGCCTGTGCATCGCGAGGGCGATCGCGGTGGAGCCGAAGGTCCTGCTCATGGACGAGCCCTGCTCCGCCCTGGACCCGATCTCCACCCTCGCCATCGAGGACCTGATCGGTGAGCTCAAGGAGCGCTTCACGATCGTCATCGTGACGCACAACATGCAGCAGGCGGCGCGTGTCTCGGACCGTACGGCCTTCTTCAACCTGGCGGCCGTCGGCCAGCCCGGCAAGCTGATCGAGATCGACGACACGGAGCGCATCTTCTCCAACCCGTCGGTCCAGGCCACGGAGGACTACATCTCCGGCCGCTTCGGCTGACAGACCCCTCGCGGTGCTGCATGGCGGTGCCACCGCGAGGCAGATAAAGGGCCCGCCCCCTGGCTCCCGGGGGGCGGGCCCGCGTCTGTGTGTCTTCCCTCACCCCCGCAGATGCCCCCGCGCATCGTCCCTGGCCAGGCTCCGCGCCCGTCTCGCCGGTCCGCGCCAGCCGCAGACGCACTGCGCCGTACAGAAGGGCCCCTTCTCCACCATCGTCGTGCGGTGCCCGGAGAAGCTGCCCTGTTTCGTGGGTGAGGTCGGTCCGTCCTGCTGTGCCACGGTGACAACGTTACCCAAGGCAAGTAAGCGCCACTCCTCGGTGTGCGTGACGAGGGCACCTACCCGTCGTTAACCGGAACGACGAGGGGCCCATGACGGACGCACCGGCTGGGGGTAGACGGACGATGACGGAGCAGCGGCAGCACATCAGACGTGGGGCGGGCGTCGTGGCCGGGATCCTGTGCGTCTGCCTCGCGGGCAGCGGTTGCGCGGAGCGGGGCGCGGCGGTCGAGGACGCACACGGCGAGCGGGCGGTCGAGATCGTACGCCGCGCCGCCGACACTCTCTCCGCGGCCCGCAGCGCCAAGGCCCGTACCTCCATGGAGATGGCCACCGGCGGCACCCGCGTCACCATCCGCGGCGAGGGTGTGTACGACTTCCGCGGACAGCTCGGGCGCCTCAGGGTCCTGCTGCCCCAGGACCCCGCCGGCGCGACCGCGCACCGGCCGATCATGGAGCTGCTCGCTCCCGGCGCGCTGTTCATGAAGAACCGGGGCGCGGGCGTCCCCGCCGACAAATGGGTGCGCGTCGACACCCGGACCCTGTCCGACGGCAATCTCGTCACCGGCGGCGCCACCGATCCGTTCGTCGCCGCCGAGGTGCTGCGCGGGGTGCGCAGAGCGACGTATGTGGGCCAGACGGACGTCGCGGGTACGGCGGTGCGGCACTATCGCGGTACCGCTGACCTGGGCATCGCCGCGCAGGAGGCGACCAAGGGCAATGCGGACGCCCTCGCGGCGGCGGCGAAAGGGTTCGCCACGGATCAGGTGCCGTTCGACGTCTTCCTCGACGAGGACGGCCGGATCCGCAAGGTCCGCCACCGGTTCAGCTTCGTCAACGGACAGCAGGGCGACGCCGTCGCCGTGGCCTCGACGACCCTGCTGTACGACTTCGGGGTCCGCACCGACGTACGGTTGCCCGACGGCGACGACATCTACGCCGGCAAGATCGCCGAGGAGTGAGGCTTGCCACAGTCGGCGTATGCGTGCGTGACGGGCGTCAAGAACTAGCCCGTCCGTGCCATGCGCGGTGTGTAGGCCGCTCCCTACTCTAGGAAGTCGGTAACGGCAGAGAAGAGGTGATGCACGTGGCTCCGGTCGGCGGTACGGCAGTTCAGGACCACGTGGCCCTCGCCGAGATCGAGCTGTGCGGAGAGCTGATCATCGCGGCCTCGGCCGCCCGCGAGGAGCGGCTGAGTCTGGAAAGCATCGACGAGGTGCTGCGCGTCGCGGAGGAACGGGAAGGGCCCGCGGGCGTCAGGTCCGCAGCAGCCGGCCGATCGCCTTCGTAGCCTCCTCCACCTTCGCGTCGATCTCCGCACCGCCCTTGAGGGCCGCGTCGGCGACGCAGTGACGCAGGTGTTCCTCCAGGAGCTGGAGGGCGAAGGACTGCAGGGCCTTGGTCGAGGCGGAGACCTGAGTGAGTATGTCGATGCAGTAGACGTCCTCGTCGACCATGCGCTGCAGGCCCCGGATCTGGCCCTCGATCCGGCGCAGCCGCTTGAGATGCTCGTCCTTCTGCTTGTGATAACCGTGGACACCGCGGTCGTGATCGGTCACGATCTCCGCACCGGCCCCGGTCTCCTCGGAGGGCGCCGTCACACCGGCCTCGCTGGTCGTCATCGCGTCCTCCCGACGTAAACCGCTTCATATACCCCTACTGGGTATATCGTACCGAACTTTGCTGGGTATAGGCCCTGTGGCCGGTGCCGCGACCGGCCGATCACGCTGGACTGGACCACTGGGCAGCCCCCGTGCCGACCACTGTGAACGATGGGCGACACTGGAGGACGGCCCATTAGCCGTGGCCGGATGATGCACTTAGCATCAGCCTGACCGAAACCGATGCTTCTTGAGGACCCTCACGTGCGCTTTCGTCTGACCCCCCGGGAGACGAGCTTCTACGACATGTTCGCCGCGTCGGCGGACAACATCGTCACGGGCTCGAAACTCCTGATGGAACTGCTCGGGGCGGACACCGCCGGCCGGGCCGAGATCGCAGAGCGTATGCGGGCCGCGGAACACGCAGGTGACGACGCCACACACGCGATCTTCCACCAGCTGAACTCCTCGTTCATCACGCCGTTCGACCGCGAGGACATCTACAACCTCGCATCGTGCCTCGACGACATCATGGACTTCATGGAGGAGGCCGTCGACCTGGTCGTCCTCTACAACGTCGAGGAACTCCCCAAGGGCGTCGAGCAGCAGATCGAGGTCCTCGCCCGCGCGGCCGACCTGACGGCCGAGGCGATGCCGAACCTGCGCACCATGGACAACCTCACGGAGTACTGGATCGAGGTCAACCGCCTCGAGAACCAGGCCGACCAGATACACCGCAAGCTCCTCGCCCACCTCTTCAACGGCAAGTACGACGCGATCGAGGTGCTGAAGCTCAAGCAGATCGTGGACGTCCTGGAGGAAGCGGCGGACGCCTTCGAGCACGTGGCGAACACGGTGGAGACCATCGCCGTCAAGGAGTCCTGACCCTTTCATGGACACCCTCGCCCTGGTCGTGACCATCGCGGTCGCGCTCTTCTTCACGTACACCAACGGCTTCCACGACTCGGCGAACGCGATCGCCACATCGGTCTCGACCCGGGCCCTGACCCCGCGCGCGGCCCTGGCGATGGCCGCGGTGATGAACCTCGCCGGCGCCTTCCTCGGCTCCGGCGTCGCCAAGACCGTCAGCGAGGGCCTGATCCAGACACCCGAGGGCTCGAAGGGGATGGGCATCCTCTTCGCGGCACTGGTCGGCGCGATCACCTGGAACCTCATCACCTGGTACTTCGGCCTGCCGTCCTCCTCCTCCCACGCCCTGTTCGGCGGCATGGTGGGCGCGGCGCTGGCGGGCGGCACGACGGTCTACTGGGACGGCGTACTGGAAAAGGTCGTCATCCCGATGTTCGTATCCCCGGTCGTAGGCTTGTTGGCGGGCTATCTCGTCATGACGGCGATCATGTGGATCTTCCGCCGCTCCAACCCCCACAAGGCCAAGCGCGGCTTCCGCATAGCGCAGACGGTCTCGGCGGCCGGCATGGCCCTGGGCCACGGCCTCCAGGACGCGCAGAAAACGATGGGCATCGTGGTGATGGCCCTGGTCATCGCCGACGTAGAGGACTACGGCGACCCCATCCCGGTCTGGGTGAAAATCGCCTGCGCCGTCATGCTCTCCCTCGGCACCTACGCCGGCGGCTGGCGCATCATGCGCACCCTCGGCCGCAAGATCATCGAACTCGACCCCCCACAGGGCTTCGCCGCGGAGACCACCGGCGCGTCGATCATGTTCACCACGGCCTTCCTCTTCAAGGCCCCCATCTCCACCACCCACGTCATCACGTCAGCCATCATGGGCGTCGGCGCCACGAAGCGCGTGAACGCCGTGCGGTGGGGGGTGGCGAAGAACATCGTCATGGGGTGGTTCATCACGATGCCGGCGGCCGCGTTGGTGGCGGCGGGGGCGTTCGGGGTTGTGAATCTGGCGTTTTTGTAGGGGTTTCGGGGTGTAGCGGTTTCGGGGTGTCGGGGGTGCGGCCGGCGTCTTTCAACCCGTCCGGCGTTTGAGGACAGGGCCACGCCATCCCTAGCCCCCACCCACCCGGAGGGGCGGCACTTCCCAGGCGCCGGTCCGCATCTTCCAGCCCGTCCGGCGTTTGAGGACAAGGCCCCTTCAGGGCCGGAGCGGGGTCTGGGGCGGCAGCCCCAGTGGGGTCGAAGGGGCGAAGCCCCTGGAGGACGGGACGGGTAGGGGCGGCGGGGGCGAGAGAACCCGGTGGGTAAACGGCCCGTACGCGATGGAACCCCACCCCTCACCACGCCGTCTCGTTCCACGTACCCCACCAGGAGGCGACATGGAACGGCGCACGTTCATCGGCGGCACCGCAGCAGCCCTCACCGCCCTGACGGCAACCGCCTGCAACGGCACGGACAGCAGCGGCAGCGGAACCGAAACACGCGGCACCAGCACCCGCACCCAGAACACCGCCGCCTCCACCCCCGCCAACTGGTCCGCCCTCGCCCGAGCCCTCGACGGCCGCCTCATCCGCCCCGGCGACGCCGACTGGAAGCCGGCCCACCAGCTCTACAACACCCGCTTCGACACCCTGAAGCCCACGGCCGTCGCCTACGTCGCCCACCCCGACGACATCCGCACCACCCTCGCCTACGCCAAGGCCCACCACCTCAAGGTCGCCATCCGCAACGGCGGCCACTCCTACGGCGGCTGGTCCTCCGGCACCGACCGCCTGATCATCGACGTCTCCAAGCTCAACCGCATACGCGCCACCGGCAACTCCGCCGTGATCGGCGCCGGTTCCAAGCTCATAGACGTCTACCGCGCCCTCGCCGCGAAGGGCACCACCATCCCCGCCGGCTCCTGCCCCACCGTCGGCGTCTCCGGCCTCACCCTCGGCGGCGGCCACGGCGTGACCTCCCGCGCCTACGGCCTGACCTGCGACAGCCTGACCCAGGCCACGATCATCACGGCCGACGGCAAGCAGCTCACCGCCAACGCCACCACCAACAAGGACCTGTTCTGGGCCCTGCGCGGCGCCGGCAACGGCAACTTCGGCATCGTCACGGAGCTGCACTTCAAGACCCACCCCGCCCCCCAGGGCGTAACGGCCTACATGACCTGGCCCTGGTCCAAGGCCGCCGCCGTCATCAAGGCCTGGCAGGAGTGGGGCCCGACCCAGCCCGACGAGATCTGGTCGTCCCTGCACCTGGCCAACACCCCGGGAGGCACCCCCACCATCGCCGTGGCCGCGTTCTCCCTCGGCACCTACGGCGAACTCCAGAACGCCGTCGACCGCCTCGCCGACCGCCCGGGCGGCCCCGGCCCCGCCCGCAGCGTCTCCCTCAAGCGCCACTCGTACGAGGAGGCGATGGAGATCTACGCCGGCTGCTCGTCCTTCTCCACGGACGCCCAGTGCCACCTCCCGGGCGCGACCCCCGGCCGCTCCCCGCAGGGCGCCCTGAAGCGTGAGACATACGCGGCGAAGTCGGACTTCTTCGACCGCTCACTCTCCACGGCGGGCATCCAGACCCTGCTGAAGCAGATGCAGTCGGTCCGCGGCGGCGCCGGCAGCATCGCCTTCACGGCGCTCGGCGGAGCCGTCAACCGCGTCGCCCCCACGGCAACAGCCTTCGTACACCGCCGCTCACGGATGCTGGCCCAGTACCTCGCCTCCTGGGGCGCCGGCACGACGGGCTCGACGGCCCAGTCCTGGCTGACGTCGGCCCACGACGCGATGCGCCCCCACGCCTCGGGCGCCGCGTACCAGAACTACGCCGACCCGACCCTGCGGAACTGGCGCAAGGCGTACTACGGCGACGCGGCACCCCGCCTGGCGAAGCTGAAGAAGCAGTACGACCCGGAGACCTTCTTCACCTACCCCCAGGCTCTATAGCCCTCGCCGCCCGCGGCTAGGCCGCGAGATCCCGCTCCTCAGCCCCCGCGGACTCCTTCCGAGCCCCCGGAATCAACGCCTCCTGCCCGCCGTCCTCCCCGGACCGCCCCCGGGCCCTGATCAGCCACCCGCCCCGCGAAGACCGCTCGATGGCCGACATCAGCGGCGTCAGCAGGGCCATGGCCAGCGGCGACAGCAGCAGCGCGACGGCTGTGCCGAGCGCGAACCCACCGACGACGTCGGTCGGATAGTGCACGCCCATATAGACCCGGCAGAACCCTTCGAGCAGCGCCAGCCCGATCCCGGCGAGCCCGAACTTCCGATTGGCGACGAACAGCCCGACCCCCAGAGCCATGGCGATGGTCGCGTGATCGCTCACAAACGAGTAGTCGGTCTTGCCGCTCACCAGGACCTCGAGCCCCTGGTGCTCCTTGAAGGGCCGGGGCCGTTCGACGAACCCTCGTATCGGCACATTCACCAGCACCGCGAGCGCCGCGGCCAGCGGCGCCCACACCAGCGCGGCCACGGACGAGGCGGCATCCTCGTCACCGCGCCGCCGCACGGACCACCAGCACCACACCACGAGCAGCACCAGGGCGAGCAGCAGCCCGTACTCACCGACGTAGCCCATGACCCGGTCGAACCAGTGCGGCGCGTCCTTGGCCAGGCCATTGATGTCGAAGAGCAGGTCGACGTCGGGGTTCGACCCGGATTCTGCGAGTCCAGCCATATGCCGCGGCCCCTTCATCGTCTCTGTCTCTCCACTCGGCGCATCGCATGGTGCGTACGTACGCCGCCCCGCCCACCCCCGTGGTTGTAGATCCGGCTACGAAACCAGGAACGCATGGCCCCTGTTGATACGTTCCACACTCCACTGAATGATCACGCAGACGTTATCGAAGAGATATCCATCTCCGCAGCTCAGGGGGTGGGTTAACGCTCCGTCTAAACCCTCGTCGGCAACGCTTTCGCGCCATCCTCGGTCACCCGGGTCGCCCCGAAGTAATCCGGGGTGTCGATCGGGTCGAACCGGATCACAGCACCCGTTCTCGGCGCGTCGATCATGTACCCGCCGCCCACATAAATCCCCACATGCCGGATGGCGCGGGAGTTGTCGAGGTCGTCGGAGAAGAACACCAGATCCCCCGGCAACAGCTCGTCCCTGGCCGGATGGGCTCCCGCGTTCCACTGGTCATTGGCCACCCGCGGCAGCGTTATCCCGACACTGTCGTACGCGGCCTGAGTCAACCCGGAACAGTCGAACCGCCCCCCGTCGGCCGCGGACCCCTCCCCACCCCAGAGGTAGGGCGTGCCGAGCTTCTTCTGGGCGTAGTAGATGGCGCCGGCGGCCTGCTGGCTGGGATCCACCCGGCTGACGGGCGCGGCGAAGCTCTCCTCCAACGTCGTGATCGTCTTCACGTAGTTCTGGGTCTCCTTGTACGGCGGCACGCCCCCGTACTTGATGACCGCGTACGCCCCGGCGTTGTAGGACGCGAGCATGTTCTTCGTCGCGTCGCCGGGCACGTCCTTCACATACGAGGCGAGCTTGCAGTCGTACGACGCGGCCGACGGGATCGCGTCCTTGGGATCCCAGACGTCGCGGTCACCGTCACCATCGCCGTCGATCCCGTGCGTGGCCCACGTCCCCGGGATGAACTGCGCGATGCCCTGCGCCGCCGCCGGGCTCTTGGCGCTCGGGTTGAAGCCGCTCTCCTGGTACAGCTGGGCGGCGAGCAGGGCGGGGTTGATGGCGGGGCACAGATTGCCCCACTTCTGCACGATGTCCCGATAGGCGGCGGGCACGGCGCCCTTGGCCAACGCCTTGGAGGCTCCGCCGATCCCGCCTGCGAGGCTCCCGGCCACGACGAAGACCCCGACGACGAGCAGCATCACGAAGCTGAGCCCCGCCGCGAGAGCGGCACCCGCCACGATCCACGCCTTACGCACCGTCAACCGTCCCTCGCCCTGCCGGAATCCGCCCGCGCCAGTTTAGGAGCTTCCCACTCGAAAGCCGGTGCAACCGACGCTCTCGTAGTCCGACGGGCCCGACTTGACGTGGTAGAGGACCGCGGTCCAGTCACCGGGGTCGTTGGCGACGGGGATCGCGGGGTAGGTCCTGCCGTTGTCGAAGTGGCTCTGGAAGTCGTCCGGGTAGGTCAGCTCGATGAACCCGCCGTCCTTCCAGTGCTTGTAGATGTCCACGGGCTTGCTCGTGTAGCCCACGTTCTTGCTCTCCATCATCACTTCGTACGGCTTGCCCGTGTCGGAGTCGATCTCGTGGGGCGGCTTCACTCCCATCGACACGTAGTACGGCTCCGGCTTCTTGTTGCTGAGCTCCGCGTACTTGACCCGGAAGGAGATCTTCGCCCGCCGCGTGACGGTGGGGGATTCGGGATCGTCGGCGTCCGAGACGCTGTACTGGAGCTCCTTCGGCGGGCTGCCGGCACCGATCAGCCTGCACTCGCCGACGCCGTACGCCGCTTCGTCGGGCTCGTCCGACAGCGTCCAGTAGTCCCGGGAGATCCGGTTGTTCAGGATGTACTCCGGCACCTTCCGCGACGCGGCGCTCGTGCCCGGCGATGCCGACGGCGAACCGCCGCCGCCCAGGGCGTCGGAGCCGCCCTGTCCGCCGTCGAGCATCCGGAGCGCCACCGCCGTGGCCGTACCGACCACCAGCGCCACCGCGACGGCCACCACCCAGGGCGTACGACGCGACCGTCGCCGCTCCGGTACGGCGGTCGGCGCCGAGGGCGCGAGCGTCGGCACATACGCGGGAACGGCCGTCGGAACATAGCCGGGACCGGCGGTCGGCGGATACGCCGGCGCCTTCGGCGCACCGTGCCCGGGTGGCACCAGCCCGGCCGCCACCGCCGCCTGGAGATCCTGGGGCGCGGCTTCGCCGTCGGTGCTCAGCCGTGCGTAGAACGGATCCTCCGTGAGCGCGGAGGACACGGCACAGCGCGCGATCACCGACTCCAGCCCCGGCCGCTCGGCCGGGTCCTTGGCCACGCATTCACGGATGAGCCCGGCCAGTTCCGGCTCCACGCCCGTGACGTCGATGTCCTCGTGCACCACGCGGTACGACACCGCGTGCGTGGGCCCGGAACCGAACGGCGGACGGCCTGTCGCCACATGGGCGAGGGTCGCCCCGAGCGCGAACACGTCCGCTGCCGCGCCCACCTGATTGCCGACCACCACCTCGGGCGCCGTGTACCCGGGCGTCCCCGGGGCGAGTCCGGTCTGCGTCAGTGCCGTGTCGGCCGCGCCGCGTGCGATACCGAAGTCGATGAGCAGCGGCCCCTGCGGGGACAGGATCACGTTCTGCGGCTTGAGGTCCCGGTGCGTCACGCCGTACGCGTGCACACTCGCCAGCGCCTCCGCGAGGGCCGCGAACAACCGCCGGGCGCTGTCGGCAGGCAACGCCCCCCGCTCCCCCACCGCCCCACTCAACGTAGGCCCCGACACATACTCGGTAGCCAGCCAATACGGCGCAGCGTCCAACTCCGCGTCGATCAGGTTCGCCGTATACGCACTCCGCACCGCCCGCACCGTCTCGACCTCCCGCCGAAACCGGGCCAGTGCCTCAGGATGGTCGGTGATCTCGTCCCGGATCACCTTGATCGCGACCAGCCGTCCACCCGGCGACCGAGCCAGGTAGACCTGTCCCATCCCGCCCGCCCCGAGCCGTGCGAGCAGCGTGTACGGACCTATGTGCGCGGGGTCCCGGTCCTTCAGTGCGTCCACCGAACTGACCTTGCCACAGAGATCAGTTCGACGCGGAGTCCGCAGAGTGGTTCTCCGCTTCGCGGTACAGCTCCCCCGCCTCCGCCCCGAACACCACGCTGTACGACACGTCCGCCGTGGACCCTCCGTTGTCGTGCCCGCCGAGCACCCCGACGACCTGCCCGTCCCCGTTGACCCAGGGGCTGCCGCTGGTGCCGCCGCCGAAGCCGGGGCAGCGGAGGCGTTGCTGGGTACGGGTGTGAGGGCGCGGTTTGTTGGTGCAACTGACCGGTCGTTCACGGGAGTTGAGATACCCGGTGACGGTCACGGCGGTCGCCCCGGTGGCCGTCCCGGTCACGAACCGTTCCCCGCCCACCGCGTCCTCGACCCCCTTGCCGCCCTTCCGCTCCACCACCGCGAACGCCACATCGCTGTCCTCGTCCCGCCCCTTGGCCCACCCGTCCGCCAGGAACCACCTCCCGACCGTCCACACCCCGTACGGCGCCACGCCGTCCCGGTAGCCGGGTGCGAACACCAGCCGCTCCGACTTTCCGTTCAGACAGTGGGCGGCGGTGACGATGAGGTCGTGCCGGGCACTGTGCACGACGGACGCGGTGCAGAAGTGGCCCCCGCGGAGGCGGGCCCTGCGGCTGTCCGGGAACAGGGCGCCGACCCGTGCGCTCTGCGTCGTCGCGACGGCGGTGAAGGTCACGGCGAACGGCCCCGTACCGGCGTCGGCGGCGGCGACGGAGGCCGAGGGGACGGCGAGGAGGACGGCGGCGGCGTACAGGGGCAGGCGCGGGGTGTGTGTTGTCGGCGGCATCGAGGGTCACTGTGGCCGACGAAGGTGAGAGAAGCGTCAAGCGTACGGTGACCGGGAAGTTAAGCCTCCCCGGGCGGAGAAGAGGGGCGGATGACCAGAGCCACCGCGAGCAGCAGCTGTCAGGTCTGCGGGCGGCCGATCGAGAGCGGCGACGGCGCGGGGCGCACCGCCTCGTACTGCTCCCAGGCCTGCCGCCAGCGCGCCTATCGCGAACGCCGGCGGCCCCGCGGCGTCCCCGCCCGGGAGCTGGTGTCCGACATCGGCGACCGTCTGAAGCGGCTCCGCCTGGACCCGGCGCTCGCCTTCCACGCCGACGTCGAGGCCCTGTCCACCCGCTTCACCCAGCTCCGCCGGCTCGCCCGCGAGGCACGCGAGGCAACCCGACGGGACGACCCGGAAAACGTCACACCCGCCGCCGTGACGAAACCCACCGCACCCCCCGCCGGGGACCCCCTCACCGCCCTCATCGAGGCCCACCGCCAGGAGCTGCGCGTCCACTGCTACCGGCTCCTCGGCTCGTACGACGAGGCGGAGGACCTCACGCAGGAGACGTTCCTGCGGGCCTGGCGGGCCCGCGAGAGCCTGGACGGCGTCGACAATCCACGGGCCTGGCTGTACAAGGTCGCCACCAACGCCTGCCTGGACTTTCTGCGCAAGCACAACCGGCGCCCGAGCACCTACGAACCCGTCCCCGGCATGGACTCCGGCGACGGCCCACCACCCCCGCGGGTGCCCTGGCTGCAGCCGTTCCCCGACGACCAGCTGCCCGACGCCCCCGCCCCGGACCGGCGGCCCGACGAGGAGGCGGTCGCCGGCGAGACCCTCGAACTCGTCTTCCTCACCGCCATCCAGCAGCTGCCGCCCCGGCAGCGCGCGGCCGTGATCCTGCGGGACGTCGCCGGATGGTCGGCCCAGGAGACCGCCGATCTGCTGGAGTCGAGCGTGGCCTCGGCGAACAGCGCCGTGCAGCGGGGGCGTTCGGCACTGCGGGAGGCGCTGCCGGGGCGGCGCGAGGACTGGTCGGCCGCGGAACCCAGCCCCGACGACCTCGCCCTGCTCCAGCGGTACATGGACGCCGCCGCCCGCGCCGACTTCGACGCCATGGCCGAGCTGCTCCGCGAGGACGTGGTGCTCACGATGCCGCCGAACCCGTTCTGGTTCACCTCGCGCGAGGCGATGGCCGCGTTCGTGCGGGCCAACCTGGATCCGGCCTCGCCGCTGTTCGTAGGGCACTGGCGGCACCTTCCCGTGCGCGCCAACGGCCAGTTGGCGGTGGCGGGCTATCTCCAGCGGCCGGGGACGAGCGTGTTCCGGGCGCAGCTCATCGATGTGTTGCGGGTGTCGGAGGGCCGTATCGCGGAGATCACGACGTTCGAACCGCACCTGTTCCCGGCGTTCGGCCTGCCCATGACTCTTTGACGGAGCGATGAGTTCGCGGCTCCGGCACGTCTCATGGGTGACGGGCGCACACGGCGCGCCCCCACCCAGGAGGCAAGGAACCATGCAGAACCGCTCTCTCCTCAACAACACCCTGCTCGCGGGCAAGGTCGCGGTCGTCTACGGCGGTGGCGGCGCCCTCGGTGCCGGGATCGCGAAGGCGTACGCCGACGCCGGCGCACGCGTCTTCCTCGCCGGCCGAACGGAGGCATCGCTCGCGAAGGCCGCGGCCGAGGCCGGTGCCTCGGTCGCGTACGACGTACTGGACGCGCTGGACGAGGACGCCGTAGAGGCACACGCCACATCCGTCATCGAACGGGCGGGGCGGATCGACATCTCCGTGAACCTCGTGCCGCGCGGCGACTGGCACGGCGTACCGCTGACCGAGATGTCGGTCGAGGACTACACGCGTCCGGTGGTGCGGGGCATCACCTGCCAGTTCCTCACCGCCCGTGCGGCGGCCCGGCGGATGGCGGCGCAGGGCTCGGGCGTGATCCTCTCCCTGGACAGCGGGTCGGCCAACGGCAGCCCGATGATGGGTGGTACGGCGGCGGCGGACGGCGCGACCGACGCGCTGATCCGGCAGCTGGCGCAGGAGGTCGGGCCGGCCGGCGTGCGGGCCTGCGGCATCTGGACCGCCGGCGTCACCGACAGCCTCACTCCCGAGAAACTGGCGTCCACGGGCACCACCGGCCTCGACGAGGCGGCGGTGGACGGCATCCGATCCCACCTGGACAGCCTGCGGATGACGAAGCGCTCACCGCGGATCGCGGACATCGCCGCCCTGGCGACGTTCCTCGCCTCCGACGCCGCGGCCTCCATCACTGGCACGTGGATCAACGCGACGGCGGGAATGTTCGCCAGCTGACCGCGCCCTTACCTGTCAGGTCATCGCCACGCTCCGCCGTCCCTGCCACGATCGTCGCCAGAGGGACCGACGATCCCGACCGACAGGAAGGCCACCATGCCCGCCTACGCCATAGCCCACCTCCGGGACGCCGCCCCGCACCCGGAGATCGCCGAGTACATCGAACGCATCCCCACCACCTTCGAGCCGTACGGCGGCCGCTTCCTCGTCCATGCCACACCGCACGAGACGAAGGAGGGCGACTGGCCCGGCCACGTCGTGGTGATCGGCTTCCCGGGCATCACGGAGGCACGGTCCTGGTGGGCCTCACCCGCCTACCAGGAGATCGCCCCCCTGCGCTCCCGCCACATCGAGGGCGACATCATCCTGGTCGAGGGCGTCCCCGACGACTACGACCCGACGACCACGGCGAAGGCGCTGCGGGAGGCGTTGCCGGCCGAGTAGGACGCACTGGGTGCGGCTCATGGGCCGACGGTGCCCGCCGTCAGCTCGGTCAGGCCCGCCGCGGGGAAGACGGTGTCCTGCCGGATGTACCACTCGGTGGCGAGGATCCGTTCGCGGGCGGGCTCCGGCAGACCGGCCAGGAGGCCCGGTGCGCCGCCGCCCCGTTCCACCTCGGTGCGATGAGCCAGTACGGCGGCCCACTTCCGCTTCAGCCAGGGGCGTACGTCGACGGTCGCGCCGATCCATGCGTCCGGGACCGTGTTCATGCCCTTGCCCGCGCGGGCCAGTTCGCTCAGCGCCTCCAGGGCGGAGTGCGGGTGGGTGGCGAGGTAGAGGGCGCTGGGCCGCCAGGGGGTGCCGGCGTCGGGGTAGAGGCGTTCGAGCCCGGCCGCCTGGACGGCGAGCGTGGTCAGGCGGTGGGTGTGCACATGGTCGGGGTGACCGGTCAGGCCGCCGTAGGCGTCGTGGGTGACGACGATCTCGGGCCGGAACTGCCGTATGTGGGCGACCAGTCGGCCCACCGCCTCGTCGAGCGGCGCGTCGCACAGCCGCGGGCTCCGCGGAGCCGAGTGCGGCACCTTGAGGTCGGCGTATCCGAGCATCCGCGGCTGCCCGGCGCCCAGGATCCGCAACGCCTCGGCGAGTTCGGCTCCGCGCGGCGTGTCCGGCGTCCAGGTCGCCGTCACGACGCCGGTGCGCGCGCCCGCGGCTGCGTGCCGGGCGAGGACACCGCCCGAGAACAGCGACTCGTCGTCGGGATGCGCGAACACCCCCAGCAGGCTTGGCATCGACATCGGCACCGGCATCGCTCAACCACCTCCTCGTCAGCCCTACCCCTGAGTACGGATACTCAGGCGCGAGGTCGTCCGGCGCAGCAGACTGACCGCCGAGGCCGATCGATCACACGATCGACCGGGACATACGACGACCAGGGGGAACGACCATGAGACGACGACGCACCAAGCGGGCCTTAGCCCTGACCGCACTCGCGGCCTGCGCGCTGACCGGCGTGGCGGCAGGACCCGCCACCGCGTCGACGGACGTCCTGTTGCCCCATCCCGGCCCGGAGGGCCTGGTGTGGGTGGCGGAGCACACCGGGGACGGCGGTGTCGCGTCCGGCGGTGCGTGGGAGACGCTGCCGACCGTGCTCACGGTGGCGTGCGAAGGCGGCGGCGATGTGCGGGTGACGATGTCGCAGGCGTCGGAGATCGCCGCGTTCACCGTCGACTGCCCGGCGGCCGGGGAGGCCGGCGTCGGCTCGGTGACGATGGATCCCGGCGTGGTCCGGTCCGGCTCCTTCGTGATCGGCGTCGACGCGTCGTCGGAGGACATCCGCTGGGCACTGACGGTGACACAGCCGGAGTCCTAGGCGGTACTGGACCGGGCGGCATGGCGGCGGAGCACGTCAGCGCTCGGCCGCCACCCGCTCACCCGCCGCCAAACCCTTGCCCAACTCCCAGCTCACACCCGTAAGTTCCTCCGAGACGGTCCACAACCGCCGCGCCACCCCCACGTCACTCGCCGCCGCACTCCGCCCCACCAGCGTGGGAGCCCCCCGCAGCTCGCCGAGCCCGTCCGGCCCGACATAGCTCGCACCGGGAAGGTCCTGCGTGGCGGCGTACAGCGTCGGCAGCGCGCCCGCCTCCTCGCTCTGGGCGAAGAAACGGTTGCCGATGCTCATGAACCCCCGCATCACCCGGCTCCCCGCATGGCTCTGGAGGTTGGTGGCCGCATAGCCGGGGTGAGCCGCGTGGGCGCGCACGCGGGAGCCGGCCTCCTCCAGCCGCCGCTGAAGCTCCAGCGTGAACAGCAGGTTCGCCAGCTTCGACTGGGCGTACGCGCGGTTCGGGTCGTAGCCGGAGGTGAAGTCGAGGTCCTCGAAGCGGATCCGCGCGCCGAACCAGCGGTGCGCGCCGGACGACAGTGTCACCACCCGGTCCGTGACGTACGGCAGCAGCAGGTTCGTCAGCGCGAAGTGGCCCAGATGGTTCGTGCCGAACTGCATCTCGAAGCCGTCCGCCGTGCGCTGCTGCGGCAGCATCATCACGCCCGCGTTGTTGATCAGCAGGTCCAGGGGCCGCCCCTGCCAGGCGTCGGCGAATTCCCGTACGGACGACAGGTCCGCCAGATCCAGCCGCCGCACCTCGGTACTGCCGCGCACGGTCGCCGCCGCCTTCCGGCCCCGCTCGGGGTCCCGTACGGCGAACACGACATGCGCACCCGCACCGGCCAGCGCGGCGGAGGCGGCGAGCCCGATACCGCTGTTGGCCCCGGTGACGACGGCCGTACGCCCGCTGAGATCGGGCAGCCGCCCCAGATCCCAGCCCTTGCCCTTGCCTGTGCTCTTAGCAGTGTTGTCAGCCATACGATCGAATGTAGGCGCCGCCAACAATGCTGTCAACGACAACAATGATGTCGCCGCCAACATCAAGCTACGATGGTCCGCATGCCCGTGCCCGAGACCCGCCCCTACCACCACGGAGACCTACGCGCGGCCCTGCTCGCGGCAGCGGAACGCACCCTGCGCGAAAAGGGCGTCGCCGCCCTCTCACTCCGCGAACTGGCCCGTGAGGTCGGCGTGAGCCACGCCGCCCCCGGCCGGCACTTCAGGGACAAGCAGGCCCTGCTCAACGCCCTGGCCCTGACCGGGTACGAACGGCTCAGCCGGGCCCTGAACACCGCCGAGGACCCGGCGCTCCCCCTGGAACCCCGGCTCACCGCGCTCGCCCGCGCCTACCTCGGCTTCGCCATCGACAACGCCGAGCTCCTGGAGCTCATGTACGCCCGCAAGCACGACCCGGACGCCTCGGAACAGATGGCGGTCGCCGTGGAGCGGACGGTCGGCAGCCTGGAACGCGTCCTGGCGGACGCCCAGAAACGCGGCGAGATCATCGCGGGCGACCCGGAGGAACTCAACCTCGTCACCGGCGCCGCCCTCCACGGCGTGGCAGGCTTCATCGCGGCCGGCTGGCTGCCCCCGGAAACGGCCCTGGCGGGCGTGGAGGGCCTGGTCCACCACCTACTGCACGGCCTGAAGCCCCGCTGACGGTCCGCGCGGCGGGCAGCGCACCTGAGCCACACTCGGCCCATGAGTCGGCCCAACCCCGCTCGTCCGGTCAACTGACGTCAGCCAACAGCCATTTGACGGTCAGCCGCCGGAAAGCCCCTTCTCCAGCAACGTGAACGACTTGGGCGCCCCACCCGGCTGAGGCTTGCCCGCCTTGTGGCCCACGACGCGGTAACCGGCGTTCCGGTAGTACGCGTTGAGCTGGGCGTTACCGGCGAGGCAGTCCAGGCGCACACACGTCCGCCCCGCCTCGGCCACCCGCCGCTCCGCCGCGCCCAGCAGCAGCTTGCCCGTCCCGGGCGCGGCGACGTCCCGGTCCACCATGAGCCGGTGCACATACCCGGCCACGGGCGGCTGCGGCCCCCACGCGGCCTCGTCCTCCCACCACAACTCCCAGGCACCGGCGACCCGCCCGCCGGCCTCCGCGAGCCAGACCTCGCCCTCCGCCATGACCCGGCGAAAGTGCCCCTGGTCCAGCTCGCCCGGCCGCCACTGCCCGGTGATACCGCGGTTCAGCATCCACCGTGCCGCGTCGTCACGGAGGCGGACGAGGACGGCGAGATCGGCCTCACCGGCCCGCCGTACACGTAGATCATTCGCCACATCCACCCGGTGATCGTCGCACGCACGTCCGAACGACGATCACCGGGCCACACGGCCCCACGACGGCCCCGCCCCTCACCTACCGAACGCCTCCCGCAGCACCCCGATCGCCTGCCCGATGGCAGCGTCCGCGGCCCGCGTCTCCCGCAGCGCGTTGAGCATCACGAAGTCATGGATGATGCCCTGATACCGCACCGCGGTCACCGGCACCCCGGCCTCCCGCAGCTTGTTCGCGTACGCCTCCCCCTCGTCCCGCAGCACATCGGCCTCGCCGGTGATGACGAGCGCCGGCGGCAGCCCGGCCAGCTGCTCCACGCTCGCCCGCAGCGGCGACGCCGTGATCTGCGCCCGCGCGGCCGCGTCCGTCGTGTACTGGTCCCAGAACCACTCCATGGCGTCCCGCCGCAGGAAGTACCCCTCGGCGAACTGCCGATAGGACCCGGTGTCGAACGACGCGTCGGTCACCGGATAGAAGAGCACCTGCTGCACCAGCGGAACATCACCCCGCTCCTTGGCCATCAGCGTCAGCGCGGCACTCATGTTGCCGCCCACCGAGTCACCGGCCACGGCGATACGGCCGGCGTCCAGCCCCTTGCCCGCGCCCTCGCGGACGACCCACTGGGCCACGGCGTAGTTCTGCTCGATGGCGACCGGGTAGCGCGCCTCGGGCGAGAGGTCGTACTCGGGGAAGACGACCGCGGCACCCGCGCCGACGGCGAGCTCACGCACCAGCCGGTCGTGGGTGTGGGCATTGCCGAAGACCCAGCCCGCGCCATGGATGTAGATGATCACCGGCAGCGTCCCGGTGGCCCCGGCCGGCCGGACCACACGGGCCCTGACCTCACCCGTCGGCCCACCGGTCACGGTGACCCACTCCTCCTCGACATCCGGCTTGGCGATCTCCCCGGACTGCACCTCGTCGACGGTCTTGCGCCCCTCGGCAGGCCCGAGGTCGAACAGATACGGCGGATTCGCGGTGGCCTCGGCGAACGCCTGGGCGGCGGGCTCCAGGACGGGGCGGGCGGGGGCCGTAGGGGTGGTGTCGGTCATGGCGATCTCCTCGGATCGGGGTGCCGACCGGGCTCGGCGGCACATAACGAAAGTAGCGCGCCACTAAGTCGTGCGCAACTAATTAGTGCTCGATGAGTTAGCTCTCGATAGAATCGAGCCACATCACAAGGACCCAGGAGCCGACCCTCATGACCCCATCCACAGAACCAGCGATCACCGCCCCAGGCATCCCGGAGGGACCGGAAGGCTCGGAGGGCCGGGAGGGCTCGGAGGGCTCCCTCCTCCTGCAGGACCAGCTCTGCTTCGCGCTCTACGCCGCCTCCCGCGCCGTGACCGCGCGTTACCGCCCCCTCCTCGACGAACTGGGCCTGACCTACCCCCAGTACCTGGTCATGCTCGTCCTCTGGGAACAGGACTCCATCTCTGTACGAGACCTGGGCACGGCCCTCCAACTGGAGTCCAGCACCCTGTCCCCCCTGCTCAAGCGCCTGGAGGCGGCCGGCCTCCTGCACCGCGAGCGCCGCCGGGACGACGAACGCTCGGTCGCCATCCGCCTCACCACCGCAGGCGCCGAACTCCGCGACCGCGCGAGAACCGTCCCGCTCGCCATCGGCGCCGCAATGGGCCTGACCCCGCAACAGGACGCCCTGGCCAAACAGCTCCTACGCCTGATCACGACGAACGTCACCGAGAACAGCCCCCGCTGACATCCCGTCACCACCCCACCCCCGCGCGCCCCAGCGACGGCCCGTTCGCCACCCCGGGATAGCCTTCACCCGCAGAACACCGGCACGACCATTCACCCGACCGGCCGTCAGAAACGGCACCCGGCGTGAAGAGGACCAACGACGCGACCACACCACAGGTTCCGCTCAGGCCTCGTTGCCCGGCGTGACCTGCCGTGATACACAGAGTGACCGTACGAGGTATTCGTACGAATCCCGCCCATCAATGACGCCAAGTCGACATACGGCGGCGACAATATCGGCGAGAATGATGCCTGACCTCTGCGCACCGCAGGGGACAGTGGAACTACCCAACAGGGGCGGTGACTTACATGTTCTTTGCGGCCGACAAGGGCGACATCAACACCATCATCGGCGGGATCGCCCCGGACTGGGGCCCCTTCGGGGCACTGGGCAACGAAGCGAAGACGATGATCCAGGTCGTCATGGCGGTCGCCATCCTGATCTGCCTCGGCATCGCCATCTGGGGCGCGGCCAAACAGCGCATCGGCGCCACGGCCCTGCGCGACACCTTCAGCGCCGAGCAGGGCAAGGGCCTGATCGTCGCCGGCCTGACGGGCGTCTTCATCATCGGCTCCCTGGGCACGCTGTTCACCATCGTGTACGGCATGGCCGTCTAGCACCCCTCTCCCCTCCGTCCGCTCCGGGCACGCCCGGTCCCCCAGTCCCCCACCCACCCGTCGTGCCCACCGGCTGAGGTTGCGTTTCCTGATGTCGAGTCACCACAGTGCGCCCATGCGGGAACCAGCACGGCTACCGTCGTACTCCAACGTGTTTCTGTCCGACGTCGAGGGGGCGTACGCGGCATGAGTCTCGGAGACGAGCGGGAACCCTCCGGCGGTTACGGAGGCACCGGTCAGACCCGCACACGGCTGCCCGAAAGCAGCGGTGACGCGTACGGCGGCACCCGCCGGGGCGGCCGCTCATCCTCCCGAAGCCTGATCACCGTCGTCGGCGTCGTCGTCCTCCTCATCGCCGCGATCGCCTTCGCGAACCGTGGAGGAGACGACTCCGGTTCCGCTGCCGGGGACGAAAACCAGCCGAAATCCTCGTCAACAGCAGCGAGCGGGACTCGGCCGGTGGACGGGAAGGCGGCGGGGGTTCCGGGCGGGTTCGCTCAGGATCAGCAGGGGGCGGAAAGCGCGGCGGCCAACTACGCGGTGGCGCTGGGGTCGGCGGACATGTTCGACACCGTCAGACGGCACGAGATCGTCAAGACGGTCTACGCCCCTGACGTAGCCGCCGACCGGCAAGCAGCCCTGGACAGCGCGTACGCCAGCGAGAAATTCCTGGCGAACATCGGCCTCGACAAGGACGGCGCCGCGCCGACCGGCCAGACGTTCATCTCCCGGGTCATCCCGGTGGGTACCAAGACCACATCGTTCAGCGCGAATGCCGCCACCGCGGAGGTTTGGTACACGTCGCTCTTCGGCCTGTCCGGTGAAGGTTCCACCAACCCGGTGTCCGAGAGTTGGTACACCACGACCTACGAGCTGAAGTGGGTCGACAACGACTGGAAGGTCACCGACTTCCAGCAGAAGGACGGACCAGTGCCGGTCGGGCGAGACCAGCGAGCCTCCACGGCCGACGACATGACGAAGGCCGTTGAGGAGTACGGAGGGTTCACGTATGCGCGCTAAGCGCCGCTTCCTCAAGGTCGCCGGGATCCTCGCCACAGTACAGGCGACCGCCGTGCTGCTGGCCACCCGTGCTGTCGCCGCGCCCACCCCCTCACCCACCCCCTCAGGGAGCAGCGACCCCTGCGACCTCATCCGTGGCCCCGCCAAGGACTACTGCGAAAAAGACAACGGCAGCTCCCGCACCGGCGGCACCACCCCCTCCCTAACCGACCCCACCTCCACCCTCGACCCCCTCTCCTCCCTCGCCAAGGGCTGCGCCGACGCCGCCTCCTGGACCGTCGACAAGCTCAGCGAAGCCGTACAGGAAACCGCGAACGTCGACTTCACGAACCTCACGTTCCTGAAGCACTACGCAGTGGTCTTCGCGGCGTCGACCATCCTCACCCTCCTCCTCTGGCTCCTCGCGGTGGCGAAGCGAGCGGTCCGCGGCGTGCCCTTCACCACCGCCCTCTCGGAAGCCATCGGCTTCCTCTGGCTCACGGTGCTGGCCTCGGCCTTCACCCCCCTGATCCTCTACACGATCGTCTCGGCGACCGACGCCGTCAGCGACGTACTCGCGAAGACGACAGGGGACCAGACGGACACGTTCTTCGGCACGTTCTCCGAGGCCCTCAACAAGGGCAACGACATCGGCGGCGGCCCGATCATGCTGATCATCGTGTCGCTGGTCAGCACACTCGCCGCCGGAGTCCTCTACCTGGAGCTGTACCTGCGCGCCGTACTGCTCTACGTAGGCGCCCTGCTCGGCGTCGTCGTCTACGCCGGCCTCGTGGACAAGAACCTGTGGGGACACGTCCGCCGCTGGGCCGGCATCATGATCGCCGTCATTCTCGTCAAGCCGGTGATCGTCATCGTCCTCGGCCTCGCCGGCGCCCTCGCCACGGAAGAGGGCCCCGACTCCCTCGCCGCCGTTGTCTCCGGCCTCGCCATCATCCTGCTGGCCATCTTCGCCAGCGCGATGATCTACCGCTTCGTCCCCGGCTTCGGCGACGAGCTCGCGAACGTCCGCAACAACCGCATCATGAGCGGCGCCGAGAGCAAGGCCGCCGCCGTGATCAGCTCCCCGGCGACCCTCGTCGCCCAGGGCATCAAGACCCACAGCTCCCGCGCGGACAACAACGGCGGCGGAGGCCAGTCAAGCGCGGCCCGCCCCGCCAACCCCGTCTCCGGCGGAGTCGCCGCCCACAGCTCCCGCGGCTCGAACAGCGGCAGCGGCAGCGGCAGCGGCTCGGCCCCCGCCCCCCGCTCGGGCAGCCCGGTGAACACCCCGCACGCCAGTAACACCCGCAACAGCAGCAGCAATAGTTCAGGAGGTGACGGGCGTTGACGACGCAGTCCCACGTGTCCCATACGGTCACGCCCCGCCGTACATATCTGATCGGCCGCGCCCGGCCGAACGCCGTCGTCGGACGCAACCGCGAGTCCGGCGAGATCGTGCTGATCATCGCCGGCGCGTTCCTCGGCATGATGTGCGGACTACTCGTCCCCGTCCTGTCCCTGCGCATCGTGCTGCTGATGGGCTTCCCACTGGTCGCGCTTGCCGTGGTCTACGTGCCGTACAAGCACCGGACCTTCTACAAGTGGTTCGAGATCAACCGCAGCTACAAGCGCAGCCTCCGCCAGGGCACGACCTACCGCTCCGGCGCCATGGAGGCCGGCACCGGCGTCGACGGCCGTGAGGTCGAGGTCGGCCCGCCGCCGGGCATCGGCCGGGTCACCTGGCTGGCCGCCCCGTTCGGCCCGGACGAGATCGCCGTGCTCCTGCACGCCGACCGCCGCACCGTCACCGCCGCCATCGAGATCGAGGGCCCCGGCGTCGGCCTGCGCGACTCCGAGGACCAGGAGGCCCTGGTCGACCGCTTCGGCACCCTGCTGAAGCATGTCGCCAACGGCGACGGCTTCGTGACGCGCCTTCAGATGCTCGCCCGCACCCTCCCCGCCGACCCGGACGCCCACGCCAAGGACGTCGCCGTACGCGGCGACGACCGCTCCCCGGCCTGGCTGCAGCAGTCGTACGACCAGCTCCAGTCCATGGTGTCCACCAGCAGCGAGCAGCACCGCGCCTACCTCGTCGCCTGTATGCACTTCACCCGCGAACTCGCCGCCGAGGCCCTGGCGATGGCCCGCGCCGCCCGCCCGCACGGCGGCGGCAAGGTCGACCGGGACGCGGGCCTCGCGGTCGTCATGGCCCGCGAGCTGACCGACATCTGCTCCCGCCTCCAGGAGGCCGACATCCGCGTACGGCAGCCCCTCGGCCAGGGCCGCCTCGCCTCCCTCGTGCACTCCATGTACGACCCGGACCACCCGATCGACCACATCCAGGCGATGACGAAGCGCAACGCCTGGCCGGCCGAGCTCGACGCCATGGAGCCGACGTTCCTTCAGGCCAAGACCCGGGAGTCGTCCACCCGCGCCCCCTGGTGCCACGCCACCGCCTGGGTGAAGGAATGGCCGATGACCCCGGTCGGCGTCAACTTCCTGGCGCCCCTCCTCGTCCACACCCCGGACGTCATCCGCACGGTCGCCGTCACCATGGACCTCGAACCCACCGAGGTCGCCATCGAGCGCATGCTGACCGAGAAGACCAACGACGAGGCCGACGCCAGCCGCGCCGCCAAGATGAACCGCACCGTCGACCCCCGCGACGTCGCCGCCCACAACCGCCTCGACCAACGAGGAGAGGACCTCGCGAGCGGGGCCGCCGGAGTCAACCTGGTCGGCTACATCACCGTCTCCTCCCGCACCCCCGAGGCCCTGGCACGCGACAAGCGGACCATCCGGGCGTCAGCCGGAAAGTCGTATCTGAAGCTGGAATGGTGCGACCGAGAGCACCACCGGGCATTCGTGAACACGCTCCCCTTCGCCACCGGCATTCGGAGGTAGGACCTGATGCGGGACCCGCTGTCCGTCCTCACCGAGGCCTTCACGTCCTTCCTCTTCGGGAAGGTCGAGACGACCCGGCTCCCGGTGCGCACGTCCACGGGCCAGGCCCAGGCGGTCTACCTCCCCACCGCCGCCCCCGGCCTCGGCGACTCGGGCGTCATCATCGGCCGCGAGGTGTACTCCGGAAAGGGCTACATCTACGACCCCTTCCAGCTCTACGGCCAGCAGCTCCCCGCCCCCCACTGGCTGGTCCTCGGCGAGTCCGGCAACGGCAAGTCGGCGCTGGAGAAGACATACGTCCTGCGCCAGCTCCGCTTCCGCGACCGCCAGGTCGTCGTCCTCGACGCCCAGGGCGAGGACGGCGTCGGCGAGTGGAACCTCATCGCGCAGGAGCTGGGCATAACCCCCATCCGCCTGGACCCGACGGCGGCCCTGGACATGGGCATCCGCCTCAACCCCCTCGACCCCTCGATCACCACCACGGGCCAGCTGGCGCTGCTCCGCACCATCATCGAGGTCGCGATGGGCCACGGCCTCGACGAGCGCTCAGGGTTCGCGCTCAAGGTCGCGCACGCCTACGTCAACGAGACCATCGTCGAGCGCCAGCCCGTCCTGACCGACATCGTCGAGCAGCTACGGCACCCCGAGCCGGAGTCGGCGGAGGCGATGAACGTCGCCATAGACGACGTACGGGCGTGGGGCCTGGACGTCGCCCTGGTGCTGGACCGTCTGGTCGACGGTGACCTGCGCGGCATGTTCGACGGCCCGACCACGGTCGGCATCGACCTCGACGCGCCCCTCATCGTGTTCGATTTGTCCCACATCGACCGCAACTCCATCGCCATGCCGATCCTGATGGCGATCGTCGGCGTATGGCTGGAACACACCTGGATCCGCCCCGACCGGAAGAAGCGCATCTTCCTGGTCGAGGAGGCCTGGCACATCATCAACAGCCCGTTCGTGGCCCAGCTCTTCCAGCGACTGCTGAAGTTCGGCCGCCGCCTCGGCCTGTCCTTCGTGGCCGTCGTCCACCATCTGTCCGACGTCGTCGACGGCGCGGCGGCGAAGGAAGCCGCCGCGATCCTCAAGATGGCCTCGACCAGGACGATCTACGCCCAGAAGGCCGACGAGGCGAGGGCGACGGGCCGCGTGATCGGCCTGCCGCGCTGGGCCGTGGAGATCATCCCGTCCCTCACCCCCGGCATCGCGGTCTGGGACGTCAACGGCAATGTCCAGGTCGTCAAACACCTGGTCACCGAGACCGAACGCCCGCTCGTCTTCACCGACCGCGCGATGACCGAATCGGCCACCGACCTCACCGACGACGCCCTGCGCGCCGCCGAGCTGGAGGCCGAGGAGCGGGCGGCGGCCTTCGTGGAGCAACACCTGGGCGACTCCGAATCGACGGTGGCGTAAGGGGGCGGCGTGAGACCGGACCACGGCCGGGAGTACCGGGACCGCCGGGAACACCGGGACGGCCGGGGAGGCATCCCGGACGGCCTGCTGATCGGCCTGCTCGCCTTCCTCGTCGGCATGACCCTGCTGATCTGGACGGCGACGGGCCTGGCCGGCTGGTTCGCACACGGCACCTGGCCGACCGCGGTCACCTTCACCCGCGCCCCCCTCGCGATGCGCTCCCTGATCGCAGACCCGCACGACATCCCCGCCGCCTGGCCGGACACCCCGGCGGGACAGCTGTCGGGCTACGGCCTGTTCTGGGGCCTGTTCATCGGCCAGCTGATGGTCCTCGTCGTACTGACCGTGTTCGTGCTGGGCACGGTGACCCGCTGGCGCGCGGTCCGTGCGGCACGCCGCGCGGGCGGGACCGATCTCGAGAAGACGCCGCCTCCGATGGCCACGGAGCCGCCCCAGAGCCACGAGGTCCCGGCACCGCGCGCAGAGCCGACACAGCCCTGGGAACACATCCCGGAGCCGCCCCCGGCCCGCCCCGAGGAGACGGCACCCCCCATCCCTCCGCTCACCGAACCAGTCGGCAACCGCGAGAAGATCCTCGTCGCCCCGAAGGAAACCCGCCACCAGACCGCCACCCAGGCCGTACGCGACGCGGAGGGCCCGGCCCTCGTCGTCACCTCCAACCCCTCCCTCTGGCAGGACACCAAGGACGCCCGGGGAAAGCTCGGCCCGGTCCTCCTCTACGACCCCACCCACCTCTGCGACACCCCGGCCCGCCTCCACTGGTCCCCCACGGCGGCCTGCGAGGACAAGCAGACGGCAGCCGCACGGGCCACGGCGCTCCTCACCCCGGTACGCCCCACCTCCCGCCTGGACCAAGCGGTCAGCGACACCGCCGAAACGCTCCTCCGGAGCTATCTGCACGCCGCCGCCATCGACGGCCGCACCATCCGCCATGTCCACCGCTGGTCCCAGGGCACCCAGATCCAGGACGCCGTACGCATCCTCCGTACGAACCCCAAGGCGGCCCCTGGTTCGGCCGGCGAACTCGAAGCCGCCCTCACGGCCCACCCCGAACGCCGGGACATGGCCCAGGAGTTGACCACCAGAGCACTCTCCGCCCTCTCCACCGTCAACATCCGGGAGTCCTGCACTCCAAACCGAACTGATGCCCTCACCTTGGATTCCTTCGTCGACGAAGGGGGCACGCTTTATGTGGTGGGTGAATCCATCGAGGACCCCCGAGCCAACCCGGGCGCCATGCCACTCCTGACGGCCCTCGCCGCAAGCGTGGTCGAGCGCGGCCGGCGCATGGCCGAACGGTCATCCTCCGGTCGCCTCGACCCACCAATGACGCTCGTCCTGGACGACGTCGCCGCCGTGGCTCCACTTCCCCAGCTCCCGGAGCTACTGGCCACCGGAGCGGACCGGGGCATGCCGACCCTGGCCCTGCTCCGGTCCCGCGAACAGGCCCGCGCCCGCTGGCCGCACGCCGAACTCCCGGTGTAGCCAGGCCCTACGGCCGCTCGATGACGAACTCCAGCTCGGACGCCCCGCCCAGCGGCACGACCACCCCACTCGGCACGAACCCCACCCGCCGATAGAACCGCTGCGCCCGCCCGTTCTCCTCATGCACGAACAGCCGCACCCGCTCGACACCCCGCGCCCAGGCCCACTCCAGCCCGGCGTCGAACAGCACCTCGGTCAGCCCGCTACCGCGCTCCTCGGGCCGCACGAACACCGCGACGAGATGCCCTTGCTTGCGCTCCACCGGAAACCCGGCCCAGTCGACCGCCCCCGGCTCCTCGACCAGCACGGTCAACGTCCCGACCCAGCTCCCGTCCGGCCCTTCGGCGATGACCTGCTGCGCCCGGTCGGCCCCCTCACAGGCCCCCGCGGCTCGCTCCTGCCAGAAGGAGTCAGGGCGGGCCACAGCCTCCTCGTACGTGTCCAGAAAGGCGAGCGAGGCCACCGGATCCCGCAACGCGGCAAGCCGCAGCTCCTTCGCGGCGGGCCATTCGTCGGCGCGTATCGACCGGATGACGTAGGCCCCGGGGTTCATGGTGCACATGACGGCAACCGTAGTACCCGGGTACGACATCGCTCACCTGGAATAGTGCCCACGGCTCTGGGACAGCGGGTGAACAAACCCGCACGATGGACGGCGTGACGCAAGAGCGAACGAGGACAGACGGGGCGCGGGAAGCACGGGCACCGGAGGTGCTGGTATCAGAGGGGGCTCTGACCCACCACATCCAGCGCCTCAGCCGACGCATCCGCGCCTTCGACCACCGCCACCCCCTCGTCTGGGACCTGCACCTCACCGGCTTCTGGGTGACGGCCGCCCTGATCGACTACGCCGGCGGCGGCTGGCTCAACGTCACCCGGGACCGCGACAACCCGAGCTGGCTGGTCCTGGCCCTGAGCCTGGGCCTCTCGGTCCCGCTCCTCCGCCGACGAGCCCACCCCCGCGCCGTACTCCTCACCGTCTTCCCCTTCGCCCTGGTCAACGCCTGGACCGGCATCGCCCTCCAGGCGGTCCTGCTCCAGCTCCTGGTCGTCTTCCACATCGCCCTGCGCCGCCCCGCACGCAACCTGTGGTGGGCGACGGCCCTGATCACCTTCCCCGTCGCGCTGATGGCCGCGCGCCACCCTCAGGGCAGCATGGACCGGGACATCATCCCCGTGCTGATGTCCATCGCCGTGGCGGCCGCGATCGGCATCACCGTTCGCACCCGCCGCGACCACACCGAGGCCCTGGAGGACCGCGCCCGCCGCCTGGAGATCGAACGCGACCAGCAGGCCCAGCTGGCCGCCGCGGCCGAACGCGCCCGCATAGCCCGCGAGATGCACGACATCATCGGCCACAACCTCTCCGTCATCACCGGCCTGGCCGACGGCGGCAAGTACGCGGCCGCCAAGTCCCCCGAACGCGCCACCCAGGCCCTCGACGCCATAGCCACCACCAGCCGCCAGGCCCTCACCGAACTACGCCGCCTCCTGGACGTCCTGCGCGAGGAACACCACCCCAGAGCCCCCCACCCCGAACTCACCCCCCAGCCCACCCTCACCGACCTCGCCCCCCTCATAGAGCGCGTACGAGCAGCAGGCCTCCCGGTCCGAACCACCATCGACGGCAGCCCCACCCTCTCCCCCGGCCGCCAACTCACCGTCTACCGCGTCATCCAGGAGTCCCTCACCAACACCCTCAAACACGGCGGCCCCGGCACCAGCGCGCACATAGAGCTGTCGTACGACGACAAGGGCGCCGTCACCGCGACAGTGACCGACACCGGCCACAGCGACGGCACGGCCCCCGGCACGGGCGGCCGCGGCCTGCCAGGAATGCGCGAGCGAACCGCCTTGTACGGCGGCACACTTGAGGCCGGCCCACGCCCGCACCCCGAGCAGGGCTGGCGCGTACACCTGCACCTCCCGGAGGAACAACCGCAGTGACCACAGTCCTCATCGCCGACGACCAGCCTCTCCAGCGCTTCGGCTTCCGCATGCTGCTGGAGAGCCAGGACGACCTGTCCGTACTGGGCGAGGCGAACAACGGCAGCGAGGCGGTCCGCATGACCGCCGAACTACACCCCGACGTGGTCCTGATGGACGTCCGCATGCCCGGCCTCGACGGCATCGAGGCCACCCGCCGCATCACCGCCGCCGGCGAGCGCACCCGGGTCCTGATCCTCACCACCTTCGACCTCGACGAGTACGCCTACGCCGGCCTCCGCGCGGGCGCCTCCGGCTTCCTCGTCAAGGACGCCCAGCCGGAGGAACTCCTCTCCGGCATCCGCGCGGTCGCCACCGGCGACGCGGTGGTGGCCCCCGCCCTGACCCGCCGCCTCCTGGACGCCTACGTCCACCACCTGCCGACCAAGAACCCCACGGCCGACGACCAGCCCACAGACCTGGACTCCCGCCTGGCCACCCTCACCGACCGCGAACGCGAGATCCTCACAGTGGTCGGCAGAGGCTGGACGAACACAGAAATAGCCACCCGCCTCCACCTGGCCGAATCCACGGTGAAAACCCACGTCGGCCGCATCCTCGCCAAGACTGCTTCACGGGACCGAGTTCAAGCAGTGATTCTGGCTTATGACACAGGACTGGTAAAACCGTCCTGAAACGCAGAAAGGCCCACGCCAAATGGCGTGGGCCTTTCTCTCAAATTTTGTTCGGCGGCG
>NZ_BNBM01000025.1 GCF_014655715.1 Streptomyces lanatus
CGTACTCGGCGCCGAACAGCTCCTTGACCCGGTCGATCGCGATCTGCTCGGCGACATCGACATGCTCACAGCCGCCGTAGTAACGCCTACCGGGATAGCCCTCGGCGTACTTGTTGGTGGCGACCGAGCCCTGCGCCTCCATCACCGCGATGGGCGCGAAGTTCTCGGAGGCGATCATCTCCAGGGTGGACTGCTGACGCTCCAGCTCGGCATCGAGCGCGGCCGCGATCGCCGGGTCGACCTCGTGCAGGGACTGGTTGAACAGGGTCATCGACGGTCTCCTCGGGTGTGGGTGCGGTGGGCGGCGTGGGCGTCGGCGAGGTTCTCGACAGGGGGAGGTGTCGCGGATCGAGTTCGGATGACGCGTGGACACGACGGGAACCGCACCGTGGTCTTCCGCCGGCGGTGCGGCCGTGCGACCATGCCGGCGGCCGAGGGAGTCGGGTGTGCCGGGATCCGGGCGTCCGAGCCCTCCCGCACAACCCCCTGCGATCCCACGCACCCCATGCCTATAGTTGCGTCATGAGCAACCACACCGCAGATAACGAGACAACGGGTCACGCGGTGAGCGGGGTGCAGTCCGTCGACCGCGCCATCAGTGTCCTGGAGATCCTCGCCCAGCGCGGCGACGCGGGCGTCAGCGAGGTGGCCGCCGAGATCGACGTCCACAAGTCGACCGCGTTCCGTCTGCTCGGGGCGCTGGAGGCGCGCGGCCTGGTCGAGCAGACGGCCGAGCGGGGCAAGTACCGGCTGGGTTTCGGCATCGTGCGCCTGGCCGGCGGGGTCACGGGCCGCCTCGACATCACCCAACAGGGCCGGCCGGTGTGCGAGCGGCTCAGCGAGGAGATCGGCGAGACGGTCAACATCGCTGTCCTGCAAGAGCACTTCGCGGTCAACCTCTATCAGGTGCGGGGCCCGGGCGCCGTCGGCACCCACAACTGGGTCGGGCAGCTCACCCCGGTGTACGCCACGTCGAGCGGCAAGATCCTGCTGGCCCACCTGCCGGCGAAGGAACGCACGCGCGTGCTCGCGGAGTCGGGGGTGCGCAAGATGACCCCGCACACGCTGACGGCCAGGACGAAGCTGGAGCAGAACCTCGCCGAGGCGCGGGAGCGCGGATACGCGCTGGCGCTGGAGGAACTGGAAATCGGCCTGCACGCCATCGCGGCCCCGATCCGGTCCCGCGAGGGCAAGGTCGTCGCCGCGCTCAGCGCCTCCGGTCCCACGTACCGCTTCACCGAGGAACGCATCCACACCATCGCGCCGATGCTGATCGACGGCGCGGAGGAGATCGGCCACCGGATGGGCTATCTGGGCTGAGCCCGCACCGCCGAGCTCGCAACGGCGAGGTTCCACAGGGGCGTTCATGGCGTCAGGTGCTGCGTGGTCGCCGGCTCGGCGCCCCAGCGAGCCGTCACGCGTACCGCGTCGGCCGTCGAGGCGACGTCGTGCACGCGCAGGCACCAGACGCCCTGCGCGGCGGCGAGCGCGGACACGGCGGTCGTCGCGGCGTCCCGCAGTGGTGCCGGGCGGGGTCGTCCCGTCGTCGGGTCCGCCAGCAGTCGGCCCAGGAACGCCTTGCGTGACGCCCCCACGAGGACGGGCAGGCCCAGCGCCCGCACCTCCCCGAGGCGGCCAAGCAGCTCCCAGTTGTGCCCGGACTCCTTGGCGAAGCCCAGCCCGGGGTCGATGATCAGTTGGCCCGGCGCGATCCCCGCCTTCAGCGCGGCGCCGATCCGCAGCCGCAGTTCGTCGAGCACCTCGGTGACGACATCGCCGTAGACGGCCTTCGTCTGCATGCCCGCGGAGTGCCCGCGCCAGTGCATCGCGACGTACGGCGTGCCGGCCCGGGCCATCAGCGGCAGCATCGCGGGGTCGGCGAGGCCTCCGGAGACGTCGTTGACCAGCCGCGCACCCGCGTCCAGCGCGCGGGCGGCGACCTCGGCCCGCATGGTGTCGACGCTCACGACCGCGCCCGCCGCGGCGAGTTCCCGGACGACGGGCAGGACGCGCCGCAACTCCTCCTCCACGGGCGGCCGTCTCGCGCCGGGCCGGGTGGACTCGCCGCCCACGTCCACGATGTCCGCGCCCTGTTCGAGCAGCGCGAGCCCGTGCGCGACGGCCGCGTCCGCGGCGAACGACAGCCCGCCGTCGGAGAACGAGTCCGGGGTGACGTTCAGGACGCCCATGACCAGCGTCCGCCCGGGTCGCGGCAGCCCGTGCGGGTGGGGAGCGGTGGCGGCTTGGGCCACGGAGGTCATAGGAATCCCGCCTTGGAACGTACGGAGATCACTCACGGACTGCGCGTTCATACGGCGGCGGTGTCCCGCTCGGCCGCCTCGACCACGTTGGCCAGCAGCATCGCCCGGGTCATCGGGCCCACGCCGCCGGGCATCGGCGCGAGCCATCCGGCGACCGTCGCGGCTTCCGGATGCACATCACCGACCAGGCCCTCCTCGGTGCGGGTGATGCCCACGTCCAGGACTGCCGCGCCGGGGCGCAGCATGTCCTTGGTGATCAGCCCTGGCGAGCCGGCCGCCGCGATGACGATGTCGGCCTCGCGGACATGCCAGGCGAGGCCCTTGGTGCCGGTGTGGCACAGGGTGACGGTGGCGTTCTCGGAGCGGCGGGTGAGGAGGAGGCCTATGGGGCGTCCTACCGTGATGCCCCGGCCGACCACGCACACCCGCGCGCCCGCGAGGGGCACTTCGTGGCGGCGGAGCAGTTCGACGATGCCGCGCGGGGTGCACGGCAGCGGGGCCTCCACACCCAGGGTGAGCCGGCCGAGGTTGACGGGGTGCAGGCCGTCGGCGTCCTTGGCCGGGTCCATGCGTTCCAGTACGGCGTTGGCGTCCAGGTGGCGAGGCAGCGGGAGCTGCACGATGTAGCCGGTGCAGTCCGGGTCGGCGTTGAGCTCGTCGATCGTGTCCTCGACCTGCCGCTGGGAGGCGTCGGCGGGCAGGTCCCGGCGGATGGAGGCGATGCCGACCTGGGCGCAGTCGCGGTGCTTGCCGGCGACGTAGGCACGGCTGCCCGGGTCGTCACCGACCAGGACGGTGCCCAGGCCCGGCGTGCGGCCGGCCGTGGCGGTCAGCTTGGTCACGCGTTCGGCGAGTTCGTGGCGGATGTCGGCGGCGGTCGCCTTGCCGTCGAGCAGCTGTGCGTTCACCGGCGGTGCTCCTTTTCCTTCGGTGCGGCCGTGGAGCGGGGCGTATCCCGATGTACATCGCCATCTCATGCACGACTGACACCCAACTGATATACGACAGATCTGTCAACCCTGCCGCCCACCTCCGGGCGCGACCGACTCCCTCTCGCACCCTTGACCGCCGACGACCTGCCATATAGCGTCACCACAACTGGTATATCAGTCGCGTGTCACTTGAGGAGGTTCCCATGGCAGAGGTCCCCCAGCAGGCCAAATGCGTCGTGATCGGGTCCGGCATCGTCGGCAACAGCCTGGTCCACCACCTGGCCCGGCTCGGCTGGCGCGACATCGTGCAGCTCGACAAGGGCCCGCTGCCCAACCCCGGTGGTTCCACCGGTCACGCCTCCAACTTCATCTTCCCCGTGGACCACTCCCGCGAGATCACCGATCTGACGCTGGACTCGGTGCGGCAGTACAAGGAGCTGGGCGTCTTCACCGAGTCCGGCGGCTTCGAGATCGCGCGCACCGAGGAGCGCATGGAGGAACTGCGCCGCCGGATGTCCAGCGCCAAGGCCTGGGGCATCGAGTCACAGCTGGTCTCCCCCGCCTTCGTCAAGGAGAAGGTGCCGTTCATCGAGGAGGACCAGTTCATCGGCGCCTTCTGGACCCCGAGCGTCGGCGTCGTGGACTCGCTGCGCGCGGGCACGATCATGCGTGACGGCGCCATCGAGAGCGGCGCGCTGACCAGCGTGCCCAACGTCGAGGTGACCGGCCTGGACGTCGAGGACGGCCGGATCCGCCGGGTGCGCACGAACAAGGGCGACATCGAGGCCGAGTACGTCGTGATCGCCTGCGGTGTGTGGAGCCCGAAGATCGGCGACATGGCCGGCGTCAGCATCCCGCTGACCCCCGCCGTCCACCAGATGATCTCCGTCGGCCCCTGCCCGCAGCTGTCCGGGCTGCCCGGCGAGATCAACTTCCCGATCGTCCGCGACATGGACACCTTCTGCTACGAGCGTCAGCACGGCGCCGACATGGAGGTCGGGTCCTACGCCCACCGGGCGATCCTGCACGAGCCGGAGGACATCCCGAGCATCGAGCAGTCCAAGCTCAGCCCCACCGAGATGCCGTTCACCTCCGACGACTTCGACCCGCAGCTGGAGCAGGCCTACGAGCTGATGCCCGAACTGCTGGGCGCCGAGGGCGCGGAGATGCGGTACGCGATCAACGGCCTGCTCTCGCTGACCTGCGACGGCAGCCCGATCCTCGGCGAGAGCGAGGTCAAGGGGCTGTGGACGGCGGCCGCGGTGTGGATCAAGGAGGGCCCCGGCGTCGGCCGCGCGGTCGCCGAGTGGATGGTCCAGGGCCACAGCGAGATCGACATCTCGCACTGTGACATCGCCCGGTTCTACCCCCACCAGAAGCGCCGTGACCACACCCGGCTGCGCACCACCGAGTCGTTCATCAAGACCTACGGCATCGTCCACCCCGCCGAGCAGTACGAGTCCGACCGCGAGCAGCGGCTCTCCCCCATGCACGAGTCGCAGAAGAAGCTCGGCGCGGTCTTCTTCGAGGCCGTCGGCTGGGAGCGGCCGCAGTGGTACGGGTCCAACGCCGACCTGTTGGAGGAGTACGGCGACCGGGTGATGCCGCGCGAGAACGAGTGGGACGCGCGCTGGTGGAGCCCCATCGTCAACGCCGAGCACCTGCGGATGCGTGAGTCCGCGGGCGTCATCGACCTGACCGCCTTCGCCATCTTCGACATCACAGGCCCCGGCGCGCTGGACGCCGTACAGCGCACCTGTGTCGCGCAGTGCGACGTGGCGGTCGGCAAGGTGATCTACACCCCGGTCCTCGACGGCAAGGGCGGCTTCCGCTCCGACCTCACCGTGATGCGCCTGGGCGAGAACCACTTCCGGGTCGTCACCGGCGGCGCGCACGGCATGGCGGACAAGAAGTGGTTCGCCGACCAACTCGGCGACGACGCCTCGCTGGTGGACCTCACCGACCAGGTCTCCACCATCGGGCTGTGGGGCCCCAAGGCCCGCGACATCCTCGCTCGGCTGACCGACGCGGACGTGTCCCACGGCCGTTTCGGCTTCCTCAGCTGCCGCGAGATCGACTTCGACGGCATCACCGTGCTGGCCTCCCGGATCTCCTACGTCGGCGAGCTCGGCTGGGAGTTGTACGTCCCCTTCGACCAGGCCGCCGCGGTGTGGGACAAGCTGCTCGCGACGGGTGCGCCCCTGGGCGCCCGCCCGGTCGGCATCGGCGTCTACGTGACCACGGGCCGGATCGAGAAGGCCTACCGCGCCTTCGGCCTCGAACTCGACGGCGAGCGCACCATCGTCGAGGCGGGCATGCAGCGGCCGAAGGTCAAGGGTGCCGACTTCATCGGCAAGGAGGCCTACCTGGCGCAGCGCGCCGCCGAGCCCGCGACCGTGCTGTGCACCCTGTCCGTGGACGACCACACCTCGGCGTCCGGGGTGAAGCGGTACATGCTCGGCGGCGAGCCGATCCTGACCCGCTCCGGCGGGACGCTGGTCGACGGACACGGACACCACCCATACGTCACCACCGCGGGCTCGGCTCCCTCGCTGGGCAAGCACCTGCTGCTGGCGTACCTGCCGGTCGATCAGGCGCGGGTCGGCACCGAGCTCGCGGTCTCCTACATGGAGGAGCTGTACCCGGTGACCGTGATCGGCAACGACGCCACCCCGCCCTTCGACCCGGCCAACGAGCGGATCCGCTAAGCCTGGAGAGGTGAACGATGACGAACGTTTTGGTCTGTATCAAGCGGGTCCCCGACTCCTCCGGTGAGGTCCTGCTCACCGACGACCAGCAGGGCGTCGACGGCAGGTACGTCGGCTTCACCGTGAGCAACCACGAGAGTTGTGCGGTCGAGCTGGCGGTCCAGACCGTCGAGGCGACCGGCGGCACGGTCACACTGCTCACGGTCGGCCCGTCCGAGGCCACCGAGCAGCTGCGGGACACGCTGGCGCTGGGCTGCCAGGCGGCCGTACTGGTGGAGGCGGAGCCGACCCGGCTCGGCCCGGCCGACGTGGCCCGGGAGATCGCCCACGTGGTGCGTGAGAAGGAGGCCGAGGGGACGACGTACGACCTGATCCTGCTCGGCAACGACGCCGCCGACAGCGGTGACTTCCAGGTGGGCATCCGGCTGGCCCACGCGCTCGGCCGGCCGGTGGTCAACGGCGTGTCGACGGTCGAGGTGGCCGACGGCCATCTGACCGCCCGCGGTGACGGCCCCGACGGTGAGGAGACCTACTCGCCGCCGTTGCCCGCCATCGCCACGGTGCTCGAGGGCGGGGTGGAGCCGCGCTATCCGACGCTGAGGGGCCGGATGGCGGCCAAGAAGGTCCAGATCGAGACCCGGCCCCTGTCGGCCGAGCCGGTCGGGGCGAGCCGGGTGCGGCTGCTGCTGCCCCCGCCCGCGCCGTCGACGGTCGAGGTGCTGGGCGAGGGCCCGGAGGCGGCCGGTGCGGTCGCCGACCTGTTCGGAAAGCTGGGGGTGACCCGATGATTCTGGTCCTTGTCGAGACCGAGAACGGCGCCGCGAGCGAGATCTCCCTGGAGACCCTCGCCTTCGCCCGGGCGCTGGCGGCCGAGGGCGGTGGCATCGCCATCCGCGCGGTGGTGGTCGGCGCGGTCGAGAACCGCGACGCGCTGGCGGCCGAACTCGGCACGCACGGCGCGGCCGAGGTCCATCACGCGGTGGGCGAGGCGTTCACGTCGTACGCCGGGGCCGCCTGGGCGGCGGCACTGCAGGCGATCCGCGAGTCGACCGGCTCGGTCGTGGTCACCGCCGCGGGCTCGCCCCGGGGCAACGAGGTGCTGGCGCATCTCGCCGCCCGGCTCGATGTGCCCATGGCCGCCAACGCGACCGCGTTCCAGGGCCTGGCGCCGTTCGTGGTGACCCGGCAGGTGGTCGGCGGGGCGGCCATGGAGGAGATGACGCTCGACCAGCGGCCCGCGATCCTCACCGTCGCCGGCCACTCATGGGCCGCGTCGCCGGTGTCGGGCGCGTCACCCGCCGCCTGGGTGGAGGTGACCCCCGAGGTCGCCGAGTCCGACCTCCTGGCGCGGGTCGTGTCGACCGGCACGAAGGAGGTCGACCACTCCGGCTCGCTGAAGTCCGCCAAGGTCGTCGTGGGAGCCGGACGCGGGGCGGGCGGTGCGGACGGCTTCGGCGCGGTCGCCGAACTCGCCGAGCTGCTCGGCGGCGCGGTCGGGGTGTCCCGGGTGGTCACCTCGCTGGGCTGGCGTCCCCACCACGAGCAGGTCGGCCAGACCGGCTCCCGGATCAGCCCGGACCTGTACATCCCGTGCGGGATCTCCGGTGCGATTCAGCACTGGGCGGGGTGTGCGTCGTCCAAGACGATCCTCGCGATCAATACGGACCCTGAGGCGCCGATGATGACCAAGGCGAACTACTCCGTTGTGGGCGATATGCATGAGGTGTTGCCCGCGATCATCGAGGAGCTGAAGTCGCGTGGGGTGCGCGGCTAAGACGCGCTCCGTTGGAAGGCCGAATGTCGCCTGCGGGTGCGTTGTGGCTGGTCGCGCCCGCGCGGCGGAGCCGCATATCGATGCAGCCCCGCGCCCCTTCCGGGGCGCGGGCACTCCCTGAGGAACCCTGATGCAGATCTTCGCCCTAGTGGCGTCGGCCGCACTCACGTTGGCCGCCCTCCTCGTTCTCGTCCCTGCGGTACGTCGCATGCTCCGGGTTGTCCGGATGGGCGGGCCCGCGAGTCCGGGGCGCACCGATGAACCGGTCGCTCGAACGGTCACCATGCTCAAGGAGACCGTGCTGCACACCCGGATGCTCCAGTGGACCTGGGTCGGCGTCATGCACTGGTTCGTGTTCGCGGCCTTCCTGTTCCTGAGCACCGCGGTGGCGGGCGCGTACGTCCAGCTCTTCGACCCCACGTGGGCGTGGCCGATCGTGGGCCACTGGTATCTCTTCGAGTGGTTCAGCGAGTTCATCGGGGCGCTGAGCACCGTCGGCATCGTCTGGCTGATCGCCTACCGGCAGAAGCACCACCCCCGCAGGGAGGGCCGTAAGAGCAGGTTCTACGGCTCGACGTTCTGGCAGGCCTACTTCGTGGAGTACCTGGCGCTGCTGGAGGGCGCGGCGATCCTGTTCATACGAGGTGCGGAGTATCACCTCGTCGACCAGGACCACGCGACGCGCGCGCACTTCCCCCTCTCCTCCTGGATCGGTGAAGCGCTCTATCCGGTCGGCCAGGGCGCCAACGAGAACCTCGTGTACTTCATCGCGTTCTTCAAGATCGCGTTGGCGATGGTCTGGTTGATCGTCATCGGCCGCAATCTGACCATGGGCATCGCCTGGCACCGGTTCACCGCCTGGTTCAACATCTGGTTCAAGCGGGAGGCTTCGGGCCGTACGGCGCTGGGTGCGGTGAAGCCGCTCGCCGTCGAGGGCCGGGCGATCACCCTGGACGACATCGACGACCTGGACGAGGACGTCTCGCTCGGCGTCGGGAAGATCGAGGACTTCTCCTGGAAGGGGCTCCTCGACTTCACCACCTGCACCGAGTGCGGTCGCTGCCAGTCGCAGTGCCCGGCCTGGAACACCCAGAAGCCGCTGTCGCCGAAACTGCTGATGAAGGGCCTGCGCGAGCACACCTACCTCAAGGCCGCCGGCCTGGCCGGACACACCGACCGGGCCCTGATCGGCAAGGGCGCCGCGGACCAGGGGGCCTACAACCCCGAGGGTGGCGAGTACGTCGTGGACGCGGACGTGCTCTGGTCGTGCACGACGTGCGGCGCCTGTGTCGAGCAGTGCCCGGTCGACATCGAGCACGTCGACCACATCATCGACATGCGCCGCTATCAGGTGCTGATCGAGTCGGACTTCCCCGCCGAACTCAACCAGGTCTTCAAGGGCCTCGAGAACAGGGGCAATCCCTGGAACATGGCGGCGAGCGCCCGCATGGACTGGGCCAAGGGTCTGCCGTTCGAGGTCAAGGAGGTCGGCAAGGACCTCGAGTCGCTGGAGTCGGTCGACTGGCTGTTCTGGGTCGGCTGCGCCGGCGCCTACGAGGACCGCGCCAAGAAGACGACGCGTGCGGTCGCCGAGCTGCTCCACATGGCCGGTGTCTCCTTCGGCGTCCTGGGCAACCGCGAGACCTGCACCGGCGACTCCGCCCGCCGCTCCGGCAACGAGTTCGTCTATCAGGCGCTGGCCCAGGAGAACGTCGAGACGTTCAAGGAGTTCAAGGTCAAGCAGGTCGTCGCGACCTGCGCGCACTGCTTCAACACGCTGAAGAACGAGTACAAGTCGTTCGGCATCGAGCTGGAGGTCGTCCACCACACCCAGTTGCTCAACCGTCTGGTGCGTGAGGGCAGGCTGAAGCCGGTCGCCCCCGAGCCGGGCACCACCACGCGGTCGATCACCTACCACGACCCGTGCTACCTCGGCCGGCACAACCAGGTCTACAGCCCGCCTCGCGAACTGCTGTCGGCGCTGCCGGGAGCCTCGTACGTCGAGATGGAACGCAACTCGGAGCGGTCCTTCTGCTGCGGGGCGGGCGGCGCCCGGATGTGGATGGAGGAGAGCCTCGGCGAGCGGATCAACATGAACCGCAGCACGGAGGCCGTCGGCACCGGGGCCGATCAGATCGTGGTGGGCTGCCCGTTCTGCCAGGTGATGCTCTCCGACGGCGTCACGGCCCTCCAGGCCAAGGACGAGGCCCGCGAGGAGGTCGAGGTCCTCGACGTGGCCCAGATGCTGCTCGCGTCGGTCAAGGGCGGCGAGACGACGACCAAGCCCGATACGACCCCCACCACCCCCACGCCCCCGGCTCCCCCCGCCACCGCTCCCGCCGAACCAACTGCTTCCAGCGCCGCGGGGCCCTCACTGTTCGACCAGCCCGAGACCCAACCGGCCACCCCGGCCACCTCACTCTTCGCCCAGCCCGACACCGAACCAGCAGCCTCACTCTTCGACCAGCCCGACACCGAACCAGCCAAACCAGCAGCCTCACTCTTCGACCAGCCCAAGACCCAACCGGCCGCACCAGCCGCCTCACTCTTCGCCCAGCCCGACACCGAACCAGCCAAACCAGCAGCCTCACTCTTCGCCCAGCCCGAGACGCAACCAGCCAAACCGGCCCCCTCACTCTTCGCCCCACCCGACACCGACCCGGCCCCCGCAACCCGCTCACTCTTCGACGTCCCGGAGACCGAGCCGAAGGTCGAACCGGAGACCGAGCCGGAGCAGCCCGAGGTCCCGGAGAAGCCGAAAGGCCTGTTCGACCTCTGATCGACCAGGCCCTGAAACCCACTTCGCCCTGCCGACATCAGCTCGGCAGGGCGAAACCGCTCTACGGCCCCGTCAGAGCACGCCCCGGATCTCCCGGGCGAACCCCGCGATGTGCTCACTGGTCAGCTGCTCCGCGCGGTCCGCGTCGCCGTCGGCCACGGCGTCGAGCAGGTCCGCGTGCTCGGTGATGTGGTGGGCGAGGTCGGGGAGGCGGTCGATGACCAGGCACCAGATGCGGGTGGCCAGGTTGTCGTAGCGGATCAGCACGTCCTCGAGGTGGGGGTTGCCGGCCGCCTTGTAGATGAGCCGGTGCAGCGACATGTCCGTCCGCATCATCGCGGTGCGGTCGCCGTGCGGGCGACTCTCACCGCTCCGCACCTCCTCGGCCTCGGCGCGCAGCGTGTCCCGCATGGCGTTGCCGGCGTGTACGGCGGCCCGCCGTGCGGCGAACGGCATGAGCTGCTCGCGGATGTCGGAGATCGCACCGAGCTCGGTCACGTCGATGGCGGTGGCGAAGGTGCCCCGGCGCGGGTAGGACACCACCAGATGGTCGGTCTCAAGCCGCTTGAGGGCCTCGCGGACGGGGGTGCGTCCGACGCCGATCTCCGCGGCGAGCTGGTTGTCGTTGATGGGCTCGCCGGGCCGGATGTCGAGCATGACCAGTCGGTCCCGCAGACGCTCGTAGGCCAGGTCGGCCAATGACACCGGCGCCGAGTCGGTGACCTGTGAGACCTCGGGGCTGCTCATCTTCCGGCCACCTCTTCCTTCGCGTGGAACTGGCGGCACCAGCATCTTGGACTCTGACATACTTCAAATATATCAGTAACCCTGAAGAGTGAGGGCCCGGTCGGCTGTGGGCGCAGCCTACCGGGCCCTGCTCAGTCGTACGGCTCTACTTGATCCAGGCCTCCACCTTGGCGCGGTTGGCCTCGACCCACTTCTTGGCCGCGGCCTCGGGGGCCATCTTGTCCACCGCGATGTACTTCGCCACGACGTTCTGGTCGTCGTTCGTCCAGTTGAAGTTCTTCACCAGGTCATAGGCGGGGCTGCCCGACTTGGCGAACTTCGCGCTGACGATCTTGTCCAGGTCGTACACGGGGTAGTCGCAGTTCACCTTCTCCGCGTCGGCGTCGCAGCCGTCCTTGTACTCGGGCAGCTTGACCTTGACCAGCGGCACCTCGGACATGAACCACTGCGGCTCGTAGAAGTAGCCGATCACCCATTCCTTGTCCTTCTCCGCCTTGCGGAAGGCCTGGATGAGGGCGGTCTCACTGCCCGCGTACACCACCTTGTAGTCCAGCTTCAGGTTCTTCACCAGCGCCTCGTCGTTGGTGACGAACGACGGGTCGCCGTCGAGGAGCTGGCCCTTGCCGCCGGACTCGGACGTCTTGAACTCGGCCGCGTACTTGTCGAGGTTGTTCCAGTCGGTGATGTCCGGGTGCGCCTTGGCCAGCCACGGCGGCACGTACCAGCCGATCAGGCCCTTGTTGCCGGTGGTGCCGGCCTCGACGGCGGTCTTCTGGTCGGTGATGTACTTCTTCTTCAGGTCGTCGTGGCCCCAGTTCTCCACGACGGCGTCGACCTCACCGGTCCCGAAGCCCTGCCAGGCGATCTCCTCCTTGAGGTCCTTCTGGGTGACCTTGCAGCCGAGGTCGTGCTCCGCGACGTACGCGATGACGGCCGCGTTCGCCTCGTAGCCGACCCACGGGTTGACCGCGAGGTTGAAGGTGCCGCACTTGCCCGAGCTGTCCGAGCCGCCCGCGCTGTCCTCACCGACCTTCGCTCCGCCGCAGGCGGTCAGGGTGAGGCCGAGGATCGCTATGCCGGCCGCGCCGGCCCGCCATTGTCTTGCCATGGTTGTGGTGCTCCTTATGCGCCGGCGCGGCGAGCCGCTGCCTGGGTGATCCGGTCGAACATGACTCCGAGAAGGACGATGGCGAGCCCGGCGGCGAGCCCCTTCCCGTACAACTGGCCCTGGGAGAAGCCGGCCACGACGTCGTAGCCGAGGGCGCCGGCTCCCACCAGGCCGCCCACCACGACCATCGACAGCACGTAGATCAGGCCCTGGTTGGTGGCGAGTGTCAGGGCGCTGCGGGCCATCGGCAGCTGGACCTTGGTGATGATCTGCCAGGTGTTGCATCCGGCAGAGGTGGCCGCCTCGACGGTGGTCTCGGGGACGGCCCGGATGCCGTCCGCGATGATCTTCATCGCGACGGGTGCGCCGTAGACGATCGCGGCGACGATGGCGGTGAAGCGGGTGGCGCCGAACAGGGCGAGGAACGGCACGAGATAGACGAACGGCGGCATGACCTGGGCCGCGTCCAGCGTGGGCCGGATCAGCCGGTCCACGAGGGTGCTGCGCCCCATCCACACGCCGAAGACGATGCCGAGCACCATCACCAGGACGGTCGCGACGAGGGTCGAGGCCAGCGTCGTCATGCCGTCCGACCACAGGCCGGTGCCGACAAGCAGGCCCACGCACACGGCTGTGGTGATGCCCGCGCGCCACCCGCCGAGGACCACGGCCAGCGCGATCAGCACCGCGCCCACGAGCCACCACGGGGAGTCGGTGAGCAGGGTCTGGAACGGGTTGAGCAGACCGTTGGTGATGGCGTCGCGGAAGGCGTTGGTGAGCCCGGACAGGTTGTCCTGTGCCCAGGTGGTCACCGTGTCCGCACCGCGGGCGATGGCGCTGCCGGTGCTGCCCTCGCCGGGGAACTCCGCCGCCCAGAGGTAGGTGTGCGAGAGGTAGACGAGGACGGCCGCGATCGCCGCGCCGGCGCCCAACAGCGGGCGGCGCCAGGCGAGGAAGCGGTTCTTCGAGTTCCGGGCGGCCTCCTCCCGTGTGCTCGCCGCGGTGGTGACGCGGTCCAGGACGATGGCCATGACGACGATGGCCAGGCCCGCGTTGAAGGCCGTACCGACGTCGAGCGACTGGAGGGCCTGGACGACGGTCTTGCCGAGGCCGGGCGCGTCGATCAGGGCGGCGATGGTCACCATGGCCAGGGCGGCCATGATGGTCTGGTTGACGCCCATCACCACGGTCCGCTTGGACATCGGCAGCAGGACCTTCAGCAGCGACTGCCGTCGCGTGGCGCCAAGCGAGTCGGCCGCCTCGACCGTCGTCTTCGACACGTTGCGGATGGCGTGCGCCGTGATGCGGATCGTCGGCGGGGCCGCGTAGATGACGGTGGCGATGGTGGCGGAGGCGCCGCCGATGAGGAAGAACAGCGTCAGCGGGGCCAGGTAGACGAAGGTCGGCATCGTCTGCATGAAGTCGAGCAGGGGCGTGATGATCCGGTTGACCCGGTCGGAGAGACCCGCCCACACCCCCAGCGGAATCGCGAACAGCAGCGCGACGAGGACCGCGGAGAGGGTCAGCGCCAGGGTGTCCATGCTCTCCTGCCACAGGCCCTGCAGGCCCAGGAAGGTGAAGCCGGCGACGGCCAGCAGCGCGACACGCCAGTTGCCGACGGCCCAGGAGACATAGCCGGCGATGCCGACGATTCCGAGCCAGCCGATCTGCGGGACCGGGCGGTCACCGGTCGGCTGGGAGATCAGCTCCTGGACGAAGGTCACCAGGGAGTCGATGACGAGGCGGATCTCGTTGAAGAAGTACAGGAAGAGCGGGTTGGAGTTGCGGTTGGCGCCGATGGAGTCATTGAGGTCGTTGATCCACCGGTGCAGATCGGTGAGGTCGGCCGCCGCGAGGGTGAGCGTCTGCTTCCCGCGCAGTACGGCGAACAGCACCAGCCAGACGACCAGGATGGCGCCGATCACCATGGACCGGCTGATCCTGCGGGTCTCCTTGACGGGGGCGGCCGGGGGTTCGGCGATGCCCGTCTTCTCGGGTTTCTCGACGGCGACGGTCATCACGCGCCGCCTTCGCGCCCGGCGACCACCGCGAGGATCTCGTCGTCGCCGACGATGCCGAGCAGCTTGCCGTTCTCGACGACCTTGACGGGCTTGTCGGCCGCGAGCACCGCCCGGGTGGCCTCCTTGACCACGACGTCCGGGCCCAGTTCGGGACCGTCCAGCTCGTCGCCGTCCTCGGCGGGGCGCATGATCCAGCGCAGGGTGAGGACGTCGCCGCGCGGCACGTCCTTGACGAACTCGCGGACGTAGTCATCCGCCGGCGCCCCTACGAGTTCATCGCCGGTGCCGCACTGGACCATCTTGCCGTCGCGCATGATGAGGATGCGGTCGCCCAGTTTGAGGGCCTCGGAGAGGTCGTGGGTGATGAACACCATGGTCTTGCCGACCTCGTGGTGCAGCCGGATGACCTCGTTCTGCATGTCACGGCGGATCAACGGGTCGAGCGCGGAGAACGGCTCGTCGAAGAAGAGCACGTCGGGGTCGCCGGCCAAGGCCCTTGCCAGGCCCACGCGTTGCTGCATACCGCCGGAGAGCTGGTCGGGGTAGGAGTTCTCGTAGCCCTCCAGGCCGACCAGTTCGACGACCTCCTGGGCCCTTTTGACGCGCTCGGCCCTGCCCATGCCGCGGATCTCGAGCCCGAACGCCACGTTGTCCACGACGCGGCGGTGGGGCAGCAGACCGAAGTGCTGGAAGACCATGGAGAACTTGCGGCGCCGCAGGTCGCGCAGGCGTGCCGCGTCGGCCTCGCGGATGTCCTCGCCCTCGAAGACGATCTCGCCCGCGGTGGGTTCGATCAGCCGGGTGAGACAGCGCACCAGGGTGGACTTGCCGGAGCCGGACAGTCCCATGACGACGAAGACCTCGCCGGGTGAGACGTCGAAGTGGACATCGCGTACGGCGGCGGTGCATCCGGTGCGGTCCATGAGCTCGCGGCGGGTGAGGCCGCACAACTCCTCGGATTCCGGCACCAGTTCGGCCTTGGGCCCGAACACCTTCCACAGCCCTCGCACGGATATGACCGGGGTGGAGCCCGAGTCCTGGGGCGTGCCGCGCCGCTGCGGCACCTCGGTCTGAGTGGTCACGATCGACCTCATTTCGGCGTTCAGCCGCGGAACCAGTGCTGCGGCCGGGGTTGGATGTTCTGCCAGATGTGTTTGGGCTCTCGGTACTCGTTGAGGCCGCTCGGTCCGAGCTCCCGGCCCACGCCCGAGTGCCCGAAGCCACCCCATTCCGCCTGCGGTACATAGGGGTGGTAGTCGTTGATCCAGACCGTGCCGTGGCGCAGCCGCCGGGCGACCCGCTGGGCCTTGCCGCCGTCCTGCGTCCACACGGCCCCGGCGAGTCCGTACTCGGTGTCGTTGGCGATGCGTACGGCGTCGTCCTCATCGGTGAAGCGCTCCACGGTGAGCACGGGCCCGAAGGACTCCTCGTGCACCACCCTCATGTCCTGCCGGCACTCGTCAAGGACGGTGGGCAGGTAGTAGTGGCCGTTCGCGAGCGCCGGGTCGTCGGGCCGGGCGCCGCCGCAGCGCAGTACGGCCCCCTCGTCCAGCCCTGCCGCGACGTACGCCTCGACCTTCTCCAGGTGTTGCGCGGAGATCAGTGCCCCGGTCTCGGCGTCGGGGTCGAAGGGGCCGCCGAGGCGGATCTGCCGGGCGCGGCGCACGACCTCGTCGACGAAGCGGTCGTGCAGCGAGTCCTCGACGATCAGCCGGGCGCCTGCCGAGCAGACCTGCCCGGAGTGCAGGAACACGGCCGTGAGGGCGAAGTCGACGGCCGTCTCGAAGTCGGCGTCGGCGAAGACGACATTGGGGTTCTTGCCGCCGAGCTCCAGCGCGACCTTCTTCACGGTCGCGGCGGCGGTGGCCATGATCCGCTTGCCGGTCTCCAGGCCCCCGGTGAAGGAGACCATGTCGACGGCCGGGTCATCGGAGAGCGGTGCGCCCACCTCGGGCCCGGCGCCCAGGACGAGGTTCGCGGCACCGGCCGGGAGCCCGGCCTCCTCCAGCGCCTTCATCAGCAGGATGGAGGTGGAGGGGGTCAGTTCGCTGGGCTTGAGGACGATCGTGTTCCCGGCGAGGAGCGCCGGGGCGACCTTCCAACTGGCCTGCAGCAGCGGGTAGTTCCAGGGGGTGATGAGCCCGCTTACACCGACCGGCTCGTAGACGACCCGGCTGACGGCATCGTCCCGCCCGGTGTCGATGGCCCGCCCCGCGTCGGTGCCCGCGAGGCCTCCGTAGTAACGGAAGCAGGAGACGACATCGGCGATGTCGTACTCGCTCTCCACCAGCCGCTTGCCGGTGTCCAGGGACTCGGCGCGGGCGAAGACCTTCGCGTCGCGCTCCATGATGTCGGCGGTGCGCAGCAGCAGCGCACCGCGCTCACGCTCAGGGGTGTTGGGCCAGTGCCCGCCATCGAAGGCACGCCGGGCCGCCGCGATCGCGGCCTCTGTATCGGGCCGGGTCGCTTCCGAAACGGTCGCCACCAGCGCGCCGTCGCCGGGACATCGGATGTCCCGGTGCCCGCCGGCCACCGGTTCCCGCCATTCGCCATCCACGTACAGGTCTGCCACGCGCCGAGCCTTTCAACCGAAATTCGTTGCGCATTGTGCACCCGATTGCTTGTGGTGGAACACCCTTGCCAATGCGCAGACCGACGTCAAGAGGTTGGCGGGTGACGATTTGGCCATGCGCACACTATCCCGACCGCTCTTGACCGCAAGCGCCACCGAGCCGACCATGTTGCGTATCGCTCATCTTGTTGTGCAATGCGCACTGACGGAGGCCGCCCTATGTCCCCTCGTCCCCAACCCGGCCGCGAGTACGTCCTCACCCTCTCCTGTCCCGACAGGACGGGACTGGTGCACGCGGTGAGCGGCTTCCTCGTCAGGAACTCCGGCAACATCCTGGAAAGCCAGCAGTTCGACGACCGACTTCAGGACCGTTTCTTCATGCGGGTCCACTTCGACGTCTCCGACCCCGGCGCCCGACTGGAAGAGCTGCGGCACCGCTTCGGCCCCGTCGCCCAGGCGTACTCCATCTCCTGGTCCCTGACCGAGGCGGCCACACCGACCCGGACCCTGATCATGGTGTCGAAGTTCGGGCACTGCCTGAACGACCTGCTGTTCCGCAGGCGCACCGGCGACCTCAACATCGAGATCCCGGCGATCGTCTCCAACCACCGCGACTTCGAAGGCCTCGCCGAGACGTACGGCGTCCCCTTCCACCACATCCCGGTCACCAGGGACACCAAGCCGGAGGCCGAGGCGCGGCTGCTGGAGATGGTGCGTGAGCTGGACGTCGACCTGGTGGTGCTGGCCCGCTACATGCAGGTCCTCTCGGACGACCTGTGCAAGAAGCTGGAGGGCAAGGCGATCAACATCCACCACTCCTTCCTCCCCAGCTTCAAGGGCGCACGCCCCTATGAGCAGGCCCACCGGCGCGGCGTGAAACTCGTCGGCGCCACGGCGCACTACGTCACGCCCGAACTCGACGAGGGGCAGATCATCGAGCAGGACGTGGTCAGGGTGGACCATTCGCTCGACCCCGGCGACCTGGTCACGGTCGGCCGGGACGTGGAGGCACAGGTGCTCGCGCACGCCGTGAAGTGGCACAGCGAGAGCCGCGTGATGGTGGACGGCAACCGCACGGTGGTCTTCCGCTGAGCCACACACAGGACGGGGGCGGGACCGGCCGACGGTCCCGCCCCCGTCGTATACAACTGTCGTATACGGCTGTCGCATACGGCTCGGTCGAGCCGCCGTCGACTAGCGCTCCGCCTGCTTCTGGGCGTCGCGGTGGCGGTAGTACGCGGCCTTCGACGGTGGCTGCGGCTCCTTGCCGAGGATCAGGTCGGCGGCCTTCTCGGCGATCATCATCACCGGTGCGTAGATATTGCCGTTGGTGACGTAGGGCATGACGGAGGCGTCCACGACGCGCAGACCGTCCAGGCCGTGCACCCGCATGCTGGCCGGATCCACGACGGCCATGTCGTCGGTGCCCATCTTGCAGGTGCAGGACGGATGCAGGGCCGTCTCGCCCTCCTTGGCGACCCAGGCGAGGATCTCCTCGTCGGACTCGACCTCGGGGCCGGGTGAGACCTCACCGCCGTTGTAGGGGGCGAGCGCGGGCTGGTCGAGGAGTCTGCGCGCCACCCGGATCGCCTCGACCCACTCGCGGCGGTCCTGCTCGGTGGAGAGGTAGTTGAAGCGCAGCGCCGGGTGTTCGCGCGGATCCTTGCTCTTGATCTTCACCGAGCCGATGGCGTCCGAGTACATGGGCCCGACGTGCACCTGGTAGCCGTGGCCGCCGGCGGGCGAGGAGCCGTCGTAGCGGACCGCGACCGGCAGGAAGTGGAACATCAGGTTGGGGTAGTCGACGTCCTCGTTGCTGCGGGCGAAGCCACCGGCCTCGAAGTGATTGGTGGCGGCGGGACCCTTCCGGAACAGCCACTGGAGGCCGATGAAGGGGGCGCGCCATTTCGCCATGTACGGCTGCATGGAGACGGGCTGCTTGCAGGCGTACTGGACGTAGACCTCCAGGTGGTCCTGCATGTTCTCGCCGACGCCGGGGAGGTCGTGGACGACGTCGATGCCGAGGGTGCGCAGTTCGGCCGCGTTGCCGACGCCGGAGAGCTGGAGCAGTTGCGGGGAGTTGATGGCGCCGCCGCACAGGATGACCTCACGGGCGCGGACCTGCTGGGGCGCGCCCCGGCCGCGCCGGTACTCCACGCCGACGGCCCGCTTGCCCTCGAACAGGACGCGGGTGACATGGGCGCGGGTGCGGACGGTGAGGTTGGGCCGCTTCATCGCGGGCTTGAGGTACGCCTTGGAGGCGGACAGCCGACGGCCCCGGTGAACATTCCGGTCGAACTTGGCGAAGCCTTCCTGCCGATAGCCGTTGACGTCATCGGTGGGCGCGTAGCCCGCCTCCTCGGTGGCCTTGAGGAAGGCGCCGAAGAGGGGGTTGGTCGCCGGGCCACGCTCCAGCACCAGGGGGCCGTCATGGCCGCGGAACTCGTCGTCGGGGTCGGCGGCCAGACAGTTCTCCATCCGCCGGAAGTACGGCAGACAGTGCGCGTAGTCCCAGGTCTCCATGCCCGGGTCGGCCGCCCAGCGCTCGTAGTCCATGGGGTTGCCGCGCTGGAAGATCATGCCGTTGATGCTGCTGGAGCCGCCGAGCACCTTGCCGCGTGCGTGATAGACGCGCCGGCCTCCCATGTGCGGCTCGGGCTCGGACTCGTACTTCCAGTCGTAGAACCGGCTGCCGATGGGGTAGGTCAGCGCCGCGGGCATATGGATGAAGACGTCCCACGGGTAGTCCGACCGGCCTGCCTCCAGGACCAGTACCCGGTTCGCCGGGTCCGCGGAGAGCCGGTTCGCCAGCGCACTGCCCGCCGAACCGCCACCGACGATGACGAAGTCGTACTGCACAGGAGCCATGGTCCCTCGTCTCGCTCGCGCCGTAGATGTGCGACGCATGCTAGACCGGGGCGCACCATACGCACCAGGTTGCGAGCAGCGCAACTTCCGAAATGTGACCCAGAAGATCGTGCGGCGGGCTACGAGCCCCCGCCACCGACCAGACTTCCCGCGCCTTCCCCCTTCGGTCCCCCGCGCAGACCGCCGCGATGCCTTCCATGCCGGACTCACCGAAAGCCGGCAGGCCCTCGGCCGTTGTCACCTTCGTGGGGGCGCCGTTGGTCTCGACTCGGAAGCCGTCGATGGTGCCGGAGGTGGCGTTCTGGACGTAGGCAAACCTCTCGTCCTCCGTCACGTCGAGGTCGATCGCCCCCTGCGACTTGGCGGAGGGCGGGGTGGCGATGCCCACTTCATTGGTCAGGGAGAGCTTGCCGCGCTTGTCCATGCGGTAACCGCTGACGGTGGAGTTGCCGGTGTTGCCGCCGTAGAAGAAGTTGCCCGCGCGCTCCAGCCAGCACAGGACCTCCTGACCACTGGCCAGGGGCTGCTGAAGGACCTTCAACTTGCCATCGTCGCCCCGCGCGAACACGTGGATGGTGTTGCCGTCAAGCTCGTTGCCCTGGACGAACACGGCGTGATCGGCCCCGGCGGCAGGTCCGGAGCGCCCGCTCGGGTCATGGTGCTCGCCGTGGCCTTTGTCCATGTCGATGTCCATGCGCATGCTCCATTCCTCCGTGCCCGTGTGACGCCGCCCGCGACTGCGGACGGCGTCAGAGTGGCCAGAGAGAAGGGCGTGCCGGTACGGAACGACGGCCGCGTCGGACTCTCGTAAGAGGTCCCTCGCGGATCGGTCTATACCAGGAGAAAACGCCTGGTCAGGATACCGACAGGTAACAGCTTGTGCCGTAGTGCGCGTATAGTTTCACTGTGAGCAACTACAGCCCTGACTCGGAAACGTCGAATTCATCCGCCGGCGGCGTGCAGTCGGTCGACCGCGCCATCAGTGTTCTGGAGATCCTCGCTCAGCGTGGCGAGGCGGGCGTGAGCGAGGTGGCGGGGGAGATCGACGTCCACAAGTCGACCGCGTTCCGGCTGCTCGGCGCCCTGGAAGCGCGTGGCCTGGTGGAGCAGGCGGGAGAGCGCGGGAAGTACCGACTGGGCTTCGGCATCGTGCGCCTCGCCGGCGCCGTCACCGGCCGTATCGACATCACCCAGCAGGGCCGGCCGGTCTGTGAACGCCTCGCGGAGGAGCTCGGCGAGACGGTCAACATCGCCGTCATGCAGGAGCACTACGCGATCAACCTGTACCAGGTGCGCGGCCCCGGAGCCATCACTGCCCACAACTGGGTCGGCCAGCTCACCCCCTTGCACGCCACGTCCAGCGGCAAGGTCCTGCTGGCGTACATGCCCACCGAGGACCGCGCCACGCTGCTGTCCGAGGCCGGCATGAAGAAGGTCACCTCGCGCACCATCACCGCCAGGACGAAGCTCGAGAAGAACCTCGCCGAGACGCGCGAGCGGGGCTACTCCTTCACCCTGGAGGAACTGGAGATCGGCCTGCACGCGATGGCCGCCCCGGTCCGCAACCGGGACGGCGACGTCATCGCCGCGCTCAGCGCCTCCGGCCCCGGATACCGCCTGACCGAGAAGCGCCTGCACGAGCTCTCCCCGGTACTGCTCAAGGGCGCCGAGGAGATCAGCCACCGGATGGGCTTCCTGGGCTGATTCAGGCCTGAGGGGTACCCAGGCGCTCGTTCACCCAGTCGTGGAACGCGCCGATGTGATGCTCACTGGGCACCAGCACACCCCCCTTGGCATACATACGGGAACTCATCGCGGGCTGGGTGCGTTCGCACGCCTCGAAGTCCTGCTGATTGACCCGGTGGAAGAGCTCCACGGACCTGCTCACGTCCTTACCGCTCTCCACGACATGCGGCAGATACAGCCAGTCGCACTCGACGACGGTGCGGTCCTCCGACATCGGGTACATCCGGTGGAAGATCACATGGTCGGGCACGAGGTTGATGAAGACCTGCGGGCGGACGGTGATCGCGTAGTAGCGGCGGTCCTGGTCCTCCGCGACACCCGGGATACGGTCCAGGCCCTCGGAGCCGTCCACCGTGAACCCCCGCACCTCGTCGCCGAACTCCGCGCCGTGACCGACGTAGTACTGGGCGGCGTAGCCGTCCGCGAACTCCGGCAGCACCTCGGTCAGTTCGGGGTGGATCGTGGCGCAGTGGTAGCACTCCATGAAGTTCTCGATGATGAGCTTCCAGTTGGCCTGCACGTCGTAGACGATCCGCTTGCCGACGGAGAGGTTCTCGATGCCGTAGCGCTCGATGGACTCGACGTCGCCGAGGCGGGCCACGATCTCGCCCATGACCTCCTCCTCGAAGGAGGGCGGGTGCTCCGCGAGACAGACCCAGACATAGCCGAGCCATTCCCGGACGGCCACGCTCACCAGGCCGTATTCGGTACGGCCCACATCGGGCATCTTGGTGAGGTTGGGCGCGGCGACGAGCTTGCCGTCCAGGCCGTAGGTCCAGGCGTGGTACGGGCATTGGAAGGCCCGCTTGACCTCGCCGGACTCCTCGGTGCAGAGCCTGGCCCCGCGATGCCGGCACACGTTGAAGTACGCCCGGACGCTGTTGTCCCTGGCCCGGGTGATCAGGATGCTCTCGCGGCCCACCTGGTAGGTGCGGAAGGCGCCGGGTTTCGCCAGGTCGGAGGCGCGGGCGGCGCAGAACCACATGGTCTCGAATATGCGCTCCTGCTCCTGGGTGAAGATCGCCGGGTCCGTGTAGGCGGAGCCGGGCAGAGTGGCGATCAGACTGTCCGGCAGGCTGGTCGAAGTCGAGGTCACGGTGCACTCCTCGGAGAACGTCGGGGAGAGGTCATTCACGCGCCGGGAAGAGCGACTCCGGACGGTGTTGGGTACGAGCGGATACTGCTGCTCAGGACGCGGTGGCGGCCAACTGCTTGCGCCAGCGCGTGAACAGCCGCGGCTGGTTCATCCCGAGCACGGCGACCGGGTTCCCGGCCCGCCGGTAGACGGCGAGGACGTCGCGGTCGTCCGCGGCGCCCGCCTCGATGGTGACGCTGTCCGCGCCGGCCGCGTGACCGGCGAACTGGATCTTCACGCCGTACTGGTCGGACCAGAAGTACGGCGGCCGGGGCACCCCCGGTTCCACCGCGCCGCCCGCCAGCAGGGTGGCGACCGCGGCGTCGGCGCGCTCGCGTGCACCGGTCCAGTGCTCGACGCGGCGATGGAAACCGGCCCGCGGGTCGTACCAGTTGGCACAGTCGCCGACCGCGACCACGCCGGCCAGGTTGGTGCGGCCGTCGGCGCCGCACTTGACGCCGTTGTCGAGGACGATGCCGGAGCCCTCCAGCCAGTCGACGCACGGGCGGGCGCCGACACCGACGACCACGATGTCGGCGGGGATGCCCCGTCCGTCCTCCAGCAGCACGGAGTCGACGCGGGCTTCCCCGCTCAGCCCCTTGACGCCCACCCCGCACTCCAGCCGTACGCCGTGGTCGGTGTGGAGCGCGGAGACGACGGCGCCCATGGTCTCGCCGAGCGGTCCGGCGAGCGGGGTCGGCGCCGCCTCCACGACGGTCACGTCGAGCCCGAGGGTGTACGCGGTGGAGGCGACCTCGGCTCCGATGAAGCCGCCGCCGATCACCACCAGCCGTCCACCGCGGGCCAGTTCGTCCCGCAGGGCGCGGGCGTCGTCCAGGGTGCGCAGGGTGTGCACTCCGGCCAGCCCCTCGGAACCGGGCAGGGCGCGGGCCACGGCGCCGGTCGCGATGACGACGCCGTCCGCCCGCACCTCCCGCCCGTCGGCGAGCCGCAGGGTACGTGTCGCGTGGTCGAGTCCGGTGGCCCGGACGCCGAGCAGCCACTGTGCCCCGAGGTCCTCGCCGTCGGCCTCCAGGGCGAGTTCGGCCTCGCCGAGCGTGCCGGCGAGGAACTCCTTGGACAGCGGGGGCCGGTCGTAGGGGCGGTGGAGCTCGTCCCCGATGACGACCAGCCGGCCGTCGTAGCCCTGCTTGCGCAGGGAGCGCGCCGCCGACAGTCCGGCCAGCGAGGCACCGACCACGGCGACGCTCCTCACGCCACTCCCCCGACGAGCTTGGCGGCGATGCAGGGCGGCAGGTTGGGCGCGTCCGTGGACAGCTGGACGTAGATCATGCCGTCCTCGACCAGGACCTCGTGCGTCCGGACCGGAAGCTTGGCCGGCGGGGCGTCGACCGCACCGGTCTTCAGGTCGAACTTGGAAGCATGCAGCGGGCATTCCACCTCGCGACCCTCCAGCCAGCCGTCGGCGAGCGACGCGTCCTGGTGGGTGCAGGTGTCGTCGATGGCGAAGAGTTCGCCGTCGTCGGTGTGGAACACGGAGACCGGCGGATGGACATCGAGCCGGTGGGCCTCGCCTCGCGGAAGGTCTGCGAGCCGGCACGCGGGAATCATCATGACACCTCGGTGCGTATAGCGAAACGGATTGCGGTAAGCGCAACGTCAGTTTGGGGGCCGCTCAGAAGCGTTGTCAAGCCGTCAAAAGGCCTCGTTCGGACACACCTCGCGGCCCTGTCTCCGGGCAGCCCGAAGCGCCCGCTCCACCTGCGGAAACAGGCGGTACGGGCGCCCCGCGCGGCGGGTCTCAGAAGCCGCGGTCGAGCCATTCCTGGAGATGTGGCGCCTCGGCGGCGACGGTCGTCGTCTCCCCGTGCCCGGTGTGCACGACGGTGTCCCCCGGCAGCGTCAGCAGCCGGTCCCGGATCGACGCGACGATGGTCGGGAAGTGGCTGTACGACCGCCCCGTCGCCCCGGGCCCGCCGGCGAACAGCGTGTCGCCGCTGAACAGAGCCGTCAGGGCCGGTGCGTACAGGCACACCGCGCCGGGGGCATGGCCCGGTGTGTGCAGCACGGTCAGCTCGACACCGGCCACCGCGATGGTCTGGCCGTCGGCCAGTTCGGCGTCCGGCGCCCGCTCGGGGTGGGTCTGCTTCCACAGCGGCAGATCGTCCGGGTGGAGGAGGACGGGGGCGCCCGTGGCCTCCGCGAGGGCGGGCGCGGCGTCGATGTGGTCGTTGTGGGCGTGGGTGCACACGATGGCGCGAAGGGCCCGGTCGCCGAGCGCCCGCGCGATGGCCTCGGCGTCGTGGGCCGCGTCGATGACGATCGCCTCGGTGTCGTCGCCGACGATCCAGACGTTGTTGTCGACGTCCCAGGTGCCGCCGTCCAGCGAGAACGTCCCCGAGGTCACGAGGTGCTCGATCCGAGCCGCCATCACAGCACCACCACCGAGCGCAGCACGTCACCGTGGTGCATCCGCTCGAAGGCCTTCTCGACCTCGTCCAGGGCGATGGTCTCCGTGACGAACGCGTCCAGGTCGAGCCGGCCCTGCAGATAGAGGTCGATGAGCATCGGGAAGTCCCTGCTGGGCAGGCAGTCGCCGTACCAGGAGGACTTCAGCGCCCCGCCCCGGCCGAAGACGTCGAGGAGCGGCAGTTCCAGCTTCATCTCCGGGGTCGGTACGCCGACCAGGACGACGGTGCCGGCGAGGTCGCGGGCGTAGAAGGCCTGCTGGTACGTCTCCGGGCGGCCGACCGCCTCGATGACGACGTCGGCGCCGTGGCCGCCGGTCAGCTCACGGATCGCCTCGACGGCGTCGCTCTCCTTGGAGTTCACGGTGTGGGTGGCGCCCAGCCTCCGGGCGGTCTCCAGCTTGCGGTCGTCGATGTCGACGGCGATGACCTTCGCCGCGCCCGCCAGGCTCGCCCCGGCGATCGCCGCGGCCCCGACCCCACCGCAGCCGATGACGGCGACCGAGTCTCCGCGGCCGACATTGCCGGTGTTGATGGCCGCGCCGATGCCCGCCATCACGCCACACCCGAGCAGTCCTGCGGCCGCCGCCGACGCGGCCGGGTCCACCTTGGTGCACTGTCCGGCCGCGACCAGCGTCTTCTCCGCGAAGGCGCCGATACCCAGGGCCGGTGCGAGCTCGGTGCCGTCGAGCAGGGTCATCTTCTGCTTGGCGTTGTGGGTGGCGAAGCAGTACCAGGGTCGGCCCCGCAGACAGGCCCGGCAATTCCCGCACACGGCACGCCAGTTGAGGATGACGAAGTCACCGGGCGCGACATCGGTGACCCCCTCCCCCACCGACTCCACCACACCCGCCGCCTCATGCCCCAGCAGGAACGGGAAGTCGTCGTTGATCCCGCCCTCCCGATAGTGCAGATCGGTGTGACAGACCCCGCAGGCCTCGACCCTCACCAGCGCCTCACCCGGACCCGGGTCGGGCACGACGATCGTCTCCAGGCTGACGGGGGCGCCCTTGCCCCGCGCGACGACAGCACGGACCTGGTGCGTCATGACCACTCCTCGGCTGGCTCGATGTTTGAAACTGATGTTGCTCATTACGGCACACATCTCACGTGTCGCAACTCAGCATCATGGAGCACCGACCGCGGGTCAAGCGGTTCGCGCGCTTCGTCGCCGCCCCGCCCGCACCGGGAATCACCCCACCCCACCCGCTGTTGTCCGGAACATCAGCCCGTGCCCGACCCAAGGAGACCCAGCGTGTACGGCGACCAGGCGACAGTGCGCAAGATCCTCACCGAGCTCGGCGACACCTGGGCGATCGTGGGGCTGTCCTCGAACCAGCGGCGCGCGGCGTACGGGGTCGCCGATGTGCTTCAGCGGTACGGCAAGCGCATCGTGCCCGTGCATCCGAAGGCGGAGACGGTGCACGGCGAGCCCGGCTATGCCTCGCTGGCGGACATCCCGTTCGACGTGGACGTGGTCGACGTGTTCGTGAACAGCGACCTCGCAGGGGCGGTCGCCGACGAGGCGGTGGCCAAGGGCGCCAAGGCGGTCTGGTTCCAGCTGGACGTCATCGACGAGGCGGCGTACGAGCGCACACGCGCGGCGGGCCTGGAGATGGTCATGGACCGCTGCCCCGCGATCGAGATCCCCCGCCTGGGCTGACCCCTCCCCTCCGCGGGTCGGCCGCCCGCATAATGCTCGGGTGACTTCCACCTCCCCCCACCCCGCACAGCGATTTCCGGTCGTGATCGTGGGCGCGGGACCGGCCGGCCTCACCGTCGGCAACATCCTGCGCGCGGCGTCCGTCGACTGCCTGGTCCTGGAGACCGAGACGCGCCAGTTCATCGAACAGCGCCCGCGGGCCGGGGTGTTGGAGGAGGGCGCCGTACGCGGACTTCAGCGGCGGGGCCTCGCCGACAACCTGCTGGCGCGGGCCCTGCGGCACACCGAGTGCGAGTTCCGGTTCGCCGGGGAGCGCTACCGGTTGGAGTACGCGCGGATGACGGGCGTTCATCACTGGGTCTACCCGCAGCAGTTGCTGGTGACGGACCTGGTGCGGGAGTACGCCGATGTGCGCGGCGGGGCCGTGCGGTTCGGGGTGCGGGACGTGGAGCTGCACGACCTCGACACCGACCAGCCCTCGGTGTCGTACATCTGCCCGGAGACGGGTCGGCGCGAGGTCGTGCACTGTGACTTCGTCGCCGGCTGCGACGGGGCGCGCGGGGCCACCCGCGGCGCGCTGCCCGCCGATCGCGCCCATGTCTCCCGCAGCGACTACGGCATCGGCTGGCTGGCGCTGCTCGCCGAGGCGCCGCCGTCCTCCGACTGCGTCCTGTTCGGCATGCATCCGCGCGGGTTCGCCGGGCACATGCCGCGCAGCGCCGAGGTGACCCGCTACTACCTGGAGTGCCCGCCAGGCGACGACCCTGAGAACTGGTCGGAGGACCGGGTGTGGACGGAGCTGCAGCAGCGGCTCGGGGCGAACGGCGCGCCGCCGCTGACGGAGGGCCGGCTGATCGAGAAGCGCGTCCTCGACATGCACAACTACGTCGTCGAGCCCATGGTGTTCGGCCGCCTCTTCCTGGCCGGTGACGCCGCCCATCTCACCGCCCCCATCGCCGCCAAGGGCATGAACCTCGCCCTGCACGACGCGTTCCTGCTCGGCGACGGTCTCGTCGCGCACCTCACGAAGGGCGACGACACCGGCCTGGACGGCTACTCGACGGCCTGTCTGAACCGGGCATGGGACTACCAGGAGTTCTCCCTCTGGCTCTCCGAGGTCTACCACGGCCAGTCGTCCGGCGACCCGTACCGCGCGGGCACCACCCTCGCCCGCCTGCGCCGCCTCTTCGACTCCCCGACGGCGGCGATGGCCTTCGCGGACCAGTACCTGGGCAGGCATCCCGAGGGCTGAGAACCCCCAGGTCAATCGTGCAACGGCCGGTCGCTGAGCCGGTGATCCGCCACGTTCAGGGCCTCGTCCACGAGGCGGCGCAGATGGCCGTCCCCCAGTGAGTAGATCACCCGGCGACCCTCCTTGCGCGTGTTCACCAGGCCCGCGAGACGCAGCCGCGCCAGGTGCTGGCTGACGGCGGGCCGGGCCGCGCCGCACGCCTCGGTGAGCGTGGTGACATCGGCCTCCCCCTCCGTCAGGGCGTGCAGCAGCGTGAGCCGGGTGCGGTCGCCGAGCAGGGCGAGGAGTTCCGCGGCGAGCGCGAACTGCTCCTCGCCGGGGGTGCGCGGATGCGCATCGTGCGCAGGTGATAGGTGCATGCGTGCGCTCATACGCACATAATGGCGTCGTGGGCGGCTTCGCGTCCACACCCGCGCGCAGGAAGGGGACCGCCGTGAGCGACCGGCACGAGCACGGGCATGACCATGGGCACGGACATGTCGACGGGCCTGAGCACGGGCACCATCACCACCACGGCCGCATCCACCGCCTCACCCACCTCCTCAAACCCCACTCCCACGCGTCGGCCGACAAGCTCGACTCCGCCCTGGAGTCCTCGGCCCGCGGCATGCGCGCCCTGTGGGTCTCCCTGGCGGTCCTCGGGGTGACGGCCCTCGCCCAGGCGGTCGTCGTGGTCGTCTCCGGCTCGGTGGCGCTGCTCGGCGACACGGTGCACAACACGGCGGACGCGCTGACCGCCGTACCGCTCGGGATCGCCTTCGTACTGGGCCGGCGTGCCGCCACCCGCCGCTTCACCTACGGCTACGGCCGGGCCGAGGACCTCGCGGGCATCGTCATCGTGCTGACGATCGCCGCGTCCGCGGCCTTCGCGGCGTGGACGGCCGTCGACCGTCTCCTCGACCCACGGCCGATGCAGCAGATCCCGGCCGTCGCCGTGGCGGCACTCGTCGGGTTCGCGGGCAATGAGTGGGTGGCGCGCTACCGGATCCGGGTGGGCCGTGACATCGGCTCGGCGGCGCTGGTCGCGGACGGGCTGCATGCCCGTACGGACGGATTCACCTCACTGGCCGTCCTGTTGAGCGCGGGCGGCGCGGCGCTGGGGTGGCAACTCGCGGACCCGATCGTGGGGTTGGCGATCACGGCCGCCATCACGCTGGTGCTGCGGGACGCGGCGCGCGAGGTGTTCCGGCGGGTGATGGACGCCGTGGACCCGGAGCTGATGGACCGGGCCGAGCAGGCGCTCCGGGAGGTGGCCGGGGTGCGCGAGGTGGGCGAGCTGCGGCTGCGCTGGATCGGGCATCGGCTGCGCGCCGAGGTGGCGGTCGTCGTGGACGGCGAGGCGACGGTGCGTCAGGCGCACTCCATCGCCGTCGACGCCGAACACGCCCTGCTGCACGCCGTTCCCCGGCTCACCGCGGCCCTGGTCCACGCCGATCCGGCACCGGTGCCGGGCGAGGCGGACCCGCATCTGGCGCTCGCCCACCACCTGTGATCTAGGCGACGCCGAGCCCCTCCAGCACGACGGCGCCCGGCAGCTCCGCGAACGCCTTTCCCGGCACCAGCAGCTTGCCGCGCCGACGCCCGCTGCCGACCAGGACGTACGGCAGGTCGACGACGGCCGAGTCCACCAGCACCGGCCAGTCGGCGGGCAGTCCGAGCGGGGTGATGCCGCCGTACTCCATGCCGGTCTCGCCGGTCGCGGTGTCCATGGAGGCGAAGGACGCCTTGCGGGCGCCGAGTTGGCGGCGCACCACGCCGTTGACATCGACCCGGGTGGTGGAGAGCACGACGCACGCGGCCAGCGTGGTCTCGCCCCCTCGCTTGCCGGCGACGACCACGCAGTTCGCGGACTGTTCGAGGAGTTCCCGTCCGTAGTGCTCGACGAAGACGGCCGTGTCGGCCCACTCCGGGTCGGTCTCGACGTAGACGATCTGGTCGGCGGGGACGCTGCCGTGCCAGTGGCGTACGGCGTCGGCGACCGGGCGGGTGAGTTCGTCGAGGCGGTCCGGGGCGGGGGCGGCGTTGTCGAAGCGTCCGATGGGTGCGTCCATGCCCGCACCGTAACAGCCGCTCACTGCACGGGCGGCACCGAGACGGCCATGATCATTTCCATCGGTACGGTGCCCTGATTGCCGTATGTGTGCTGGCTGCTGGCCTCGAAGGTGGCGCTGGCGCCGGCCGGGACGAGGTGGTCGACGCCGTCGACGGTCAGCGTCAGCTCGCCTGCCGTGACATGGACCAGCTCGACCGTGCCCTGGGGGTGCGGTTCCGAGGAGCTGTTCTCGCCCGGCATCAGCCGCCAGTCCCACATCTCCAGCGGTCCGGGGGCCTCGGTGCCCGCGAGCAGCCGGTTGTAGCTTCCGGCGTCGGTGCTCCACAGCCGTACCGCCCGGTCGGCCGGGACGATCTGGACCTTGGGGCCGCTCTCGTAGTCGAGGAGGGTGGTGATGCTGATCCCGAGCGCGTCGCCGATCTTGACGACGGTGCCGAGGCTGGGATTGGTGCGGGCCTGCTCGATCTGGATGAGCATGCCGCGGCTGACACCGGCCCGAGCGGCGAGCACGTCCAGCGTGAAGCCGCGCACCGCGCGCCAGTGTTTGACGTTGCGCGCGAGGGACTGGGTCAGCAGGTCGAGGTCCGACACATTCCGTCCAATTCCATCCGGGATTCCGGAGTCCAATATTCTGGATGACAGGGTCTAGCGTGCTGCACTACGGTGGGGTGCACCCGATCGTGCACCGAACTGTACTGCGAGGCCCCCGTGACAGCACTCTTCGCCCTGGCCACCAGCCTGCTGTGGGGCTTGGCCGACTTCGGCGGCGGACTGCTGACCCGGCGCACCCCGGCGCTGACGGTGGTGGTCGTCTCGCAGGCGATCGCGGCGGTGGTGCTCGGCGTGATCGTCGTGTCCACCGGCGCCTGGAGCGAGGCCGGTGATCGGCTGTGGTTCGCCGCCGCGGCGGGGGTGGTGGGCCCGGTCGCCCTGATCTGCTTCTACAAGGCGCTCGCGCTCGGCCCGATGGGCGTGGTCTCACCGCTCGGCACCGTGGGGGTGGCCGTTCCGGTCGGCGTGGGCCTCTTCCTCGGCGAGCGGCCCGGACTGGTGCAGCTCGCGGGGATCGCGGTCGCCGTCTTCGGCGTGGTGCTCGCGGGCGGACCGCAGCTGCGGGGCGCGCCCGTGCAGCGGCAGGCGATCGTGCTCACGCTGGTCGCGGCCTTCGGCTTCGGCACGGTGTTCGCGCTGATCGCGGAGGCGTCGACCACCGTCACCGGCCTGTTCCTCGCGCTCTTCGTCCAGCGGCTGGTCAATGTGGTCGCGGGCGGCCTCGCGCTGTACGCATCCTCGCGCCGAGGCGTCCCCGCCCTCCCCGACGGCGGCGGGTTCCCCTGGCGTTCGCTGCCCGCGCTCGGCTTCGTCGGCCTCGCGGACGTCGCGGCGAACGGCACCTATGTGATCGCCGCCCATCATGGCCCGGTCACGGTGGCCGCCGCGCTCGCCTCGCTGTATCCGGTGGTGACGGCCTTGGCCGCGCGCGGATTTCTGCGGGAGCGGTTGTTGGCGGTGCAGGCCGCGGGGGCGGGGCTTGCGCTGGTCGGCACGGTGTTGCTGGCAGCCGGCTGAATCAGGACTCGTCCAGTACGGCGAGCCCGGCCACCGCGTCCTCGTCCAGTTCCGCCAGTGCCTGGAGCTGCTCCGGGGTGACCCCATCGGGTATCGGCACCGGCGGCGGCGTCCGCAGCGGCGGCTGCCATCCTTCGTCGGGCGTCCAGCGTCGTACGACACGGGCGGGCGCCCCCGCCACCACGGCATGGTCGGGCACCGTGCCCCGGACCACCGCGCCGGCCGCCACCACGACGTTCCGCCCGATCCGGGCCCCCGGCAGGATCACCGCGCCGGTGCCGATCCAGCACCCCGGGCCTATCTCGACCGGCTCCATGCGCGGCCACTGCCGGCCGATGGGCTCGTGGGGATCGTCGTAGGAGTGGTTGGTGGAGGTGACGTAGACATACGGCCCGAAGTAGCAGTCGCTTCCGATGGTGACCGTCGTGTCGGCGATGACATGGCTGCCGCGGCCCAGCACGACGCCGTCCCCGATGCGCAGGATCGGCTCGGGGCCGAGGTCGAGGTCGGGCATCAGACCGGCCGTCAGGGTCACCTGCTCGCCGACGATGCAGTGGGAGCCGAGGTGGATCCAGCGTTCGCCGAAGACGGTGCCCAGCGGGAAGGCGAGGCGGGTGGCTTCGCCGATCGAGCCGAAGTGGAAGCGGCCGGGGTGCTCGGCCGTCACCGAGCCCGTGCGCTGCACCCAGGCCCAGGCGGCGTGGACCGCGCGCTGCGTGAGGCCGCGCCGCCAGGACGAGAACGTGTTCTTGCGCTTGGACACGCGTTCACCGTACTGAGCGGGCGGCGCCCGTATGCGGTCGTGGGGCTGTGATCTTCGCCCTACCGGGTGGCGGTAGCGTTCCGGTGTACCTCGGACGACAGGAGACGGTGATGACGCACAAGCCTCTGATCAAGGGCATCGGCGGGAGGGAGCCGAAGATCGACGGTGAGGCTTTCGTGGCGCCCACGTCCGTGGTGATCGGGGACGTGACGTTGGAGGCGGGGGCGAGTGTCTGGTACGGCGCTGTGGTGCGGGGGGATGTCGAGCGGATCTCTGTCGGGGCGCAGTCCAATGTCCAGGACAACTGCACGCTGCATGCGGACCCCGGATTTCCGGTGAGCATCGGGGAGCGGGTGTCTGTCGGGCACAACGCCGTCGTTCATGGGGCGACCGTGGGCGACGACTGTCTGATCGGGATGGGGGCGACCGTGCTGAACGGGGCGGTGATCGGGGCGGGGTCGCTGGTCGCCGCGCAGGCCTTGGTGCCGCAGGGGATGGAGGTGCCGGCCGGGTCGCTCGTCGCGGGAGTTCCCGCGAAGGTCAAGCGGCAGCTGACTGAGGAAGAGCGTCAGGGCGTCACGCTCAACGGGACCTTGTATGCGGAGTTGGCCAAGGCTCATCGGGAAGAGCACGGGGCCTGAGGAGCAAAGGGGCGTTTCAGTCCCCGGCGACCGCAGGCTCCGGCTCCTGGTGTGCCGTCTGGGCCTTGCTCGCCTTGCGCTTGATGATCAGCATCGACGTCAGGCCGATCAGGACCGCCGCCACCAGGCCCAGCCACGAGAAGCGCTTCAGCCAGGACTCGGCGACTACACCGACGTAGTAGATGACCGCGGTCGTGCCGCCCGCCCAGACGATGCCGCCGAGGACGTTGGCGGTCAGGAACTTCCAGTACGGCATCCGCAGCACACCCGCGAGCGGGCCGGCGAAGATGCGCAGGAGGGCGACGAAGCGGCCGAAGAAGACGGCCCACATGCCCCACTTCTGGAAGGAGCGCTCGGCGGTGGCGATATGGCCCTCGCTGAAGTGCTTGGGGAACCTTCCGCCCAGCCAGGCCAGCAGGGGACGCCCGCCCTTGCGGCCGATGGCGTAGCCGATGGAGTCACCGATGATCGCGCCCGCGCTGGCGCAGGCGCCGAGCACGAACGGGTCGATGTCGCCGTGCTGGGAGGCGAGCAGCGCCGAGGAGACCAGGATGATCTCGCCGGGCAGCGGGATGCCCAGGCTCTCCAGGCCGATGACCAGGCCGACCAGCAGATAGATGGCCAGCGGGGGCACCGTTTCGAGCCATTCCTGGACGTGCAACGCCGCTTCCTCTCAAGTCCTGGACCGTGTGTTCCCGGCGCACGCTCGGCTGTGAGCGTGCGCCGGGGCAGCCTACCCGTTCTGTGTGACGCTCCCGGTGTCCCACAGGTTGCACCGGTGCTCACTGTGCACGGTGGCGCTCGACACGTTCCCGCCGGCGGACGAGGTGCGCAGGGCCAGCACCGTGCCGGGCCTCGCGGGCATCTCGGGCTGTCCCGCCGCGCGCGGCACCCCGTCGCGGACGAAGGAGCCCCAGTACTGGACCATCTGCCGGGCCAGCGTCCGCTGCTCGGCGTTCAGCGGGGTCTCAAGACCGAAGTGCTTGAAGAGGTACTGCACCTCGTTGACATGGGTCGCGCCGAAGTCGAAGTCGGTGCCGAGGTCGCGCAGCGAGGCGAAGGGCGGGGAGGTGCGGTCGGCGAACTCGTACGCGTAGACCTTGCCGCGTCCGGCGAGCGTGCCGTCGAGGCGGAGCGCCGGGCAGGCGAAGAGCTGGTCGCCCTGGGCGGTGGCGTAGGCGATGGTCGGTGAGGGGTACGACGACAGGGGGTAGCGCGCGAGGGCCTCGTCGCCGTAGTCCGTGCGCATGACGGTGGGGTACTGGTCGGCGGTGAGCGGGGTGCCGTTCAGGTCGAAGCGGGCGAAGGCGAAGAGCCGGCCCTCGTCCTGGTTGGCTCCGTTCATGACCGGCACGCCCGCCGCGGCGCCGTGGTCGAAGGCCTCCTTCGGCTGCCTCGGCAGGAAGGCACCCCCGGCCACGGGTGCCCAGTCGAGGCCGCCCTGCGCGGCCAGGATCTCGGCGGCCGGCTTGGCGCGCAGACAGGCCAGGTCGGTGCAGCCGAGCCGCTCGGCGAAGGAGGCGCCCTGCGCCACGGCCGCCTCGTGGGTGCGGGCGGCGCAGTCGCCGTACGCCCCGCTCTGGATGATCCCCGCGCGGAAGAGGCCCTTCGCCGTCGGTGAGGCGAGCTGGGTGCAGACCGAACGGCCGCCCGCCGACTCGCCCGCGATGGTGACACGGCCCGGGTCGCCGCCGAAGCGGCCGATGTTTGCCCGCACCCAGCGCAGTGCGGCCTGCTGGTCGAGCATGCCGAAGTTGCCGGAGACGCCGTCGCGGGCCTCGCTGTCGAGGCCGGACGTGGCGAGGAAGCCCATCGCGCCGAGGCGGTAGTTGGCGGTCACGACGACGGTGCCGGTCCGCCGGGCGAAGGTGTCGGGGACGACGTCCCGGCCGGCCCCGGCGGTGAGCCCGCCGCCGTGGAACCAGACCAGGACCGCACGGCGGGCGGCGCCCTCGGGGGCGTACACATTGAGGTCGAGACAGTCCTCGGTGTGGCTCGGCTGCTCATAGCCGGGGTCCCAACTCGCGCTCTGCACACACTTGTTGCCGAAGTCCCGGGCGCCGCGCACCCCTTGCCAGGGCCGTACCGGACGCGGCTCCTTCCAGCGGAGTCCGGCGACGGGCGGCTGTGCGTAGGGGATGCCGAGGAACTGCCGTCCCTCGGCTGTGGTTTCGCCCTTGACCCAGCCGGCGTCGGTGCGGACGACGGGCGGGTCGGCGGCCTGCGCCGGCACGGGTGTGACGAGCGCGGCCGCGAGGGCCATCAGTGCGACGGACATACGACGGATCACCGGTCCACCTCCGCTGTGGGGCATGGGACAGCACGGGTGCGGCGGGAAAACTATGAACGTCAGTGACTCGTGTCAATCATGGGAACGAGAAACGGCCGAATGACGTCAGGGGTGACCCCCGTGGGGTCACCCCTGGCTAGCGGAGGGTGGAGTCGAGCAGCGTCGTGGCCGTGCCCAGGGCCGTCGTCACGGAGTCCGATGCCTCGGCGGGGAGGGTCACGACCTTGTCGACGGGGGTGGCGGGGGCGGATTCGTCGCCGGATTCGGCCTGGACGTACCGCGTCTCGTACGGCGACTGCGGCTGGTCCTCAGGGTCCTCCGGCTCGCTCTTCGAGGGCTCGGGGATGGCGTCGTGCGGGGAGCCGCGGTCGGGCTCAATGGGCGCCTTGTCCTTGCCCTCCTTGTCGCGCGGCCCGTCCTCGCCGTCCCGGCGGAGATCGTTCTCGGGCGGCTGTGCCTCCTCCCCGCTGCTCACGTCCGCCAGGCCGCCGTCGAGCATCCAGCGCTGGGCGTCGGAGCCGTCCCGTTCGGCGACGACCACGCTCACGCCCTTGCCGCCCGCGACCGCGAGTCGCTCGGCCCGGCGCAGCAGGAGCTCGCCGTGGACGGTGAGGTCGTAGTGCACCTCGCCGGCGTGCGCGAGGCAGTGCGCCAGGACGACCGCGCCCTCGTCTGGATCGGAGTCGAGGCACAGGGTGGGATCAGCGGCGCTGCGCAGGACACCGTTGTCGCGGTACGACCAGAGTTGTGACGCGGCGGACGAGCACTCCGACAGCTCGGCCGGCGCGCCGGCGCGGACCTTGCCGTCGCGCAGGTCCAGGCACAGGCCGTCGTCGAGGTTGCGGAGCCTGCCCTGGGCGATCTCGACGGGGTCCTCCGCCGAGGCGGCCGAGGGTGACCCGGCGGTGGATGGCGGGGACACGGGGCCGGGCCGGACGGTCTTGCCGCTGGGCGCGCCCCAGGTGGCGTGCGGGCCGGGGACGCCGTTCTCCTCGGTCCAGCCCTTCGCGGTGAGCACGGTCACGAGCAGGGCGAGAGAGGTCAGACCGACTCCCACGGCGACGGCCTTCGCGCGTCCGCGGGGCGGGACGATCCGCTCCGGGCGATGACGTCCGCCCCTTCGGCGGCGATCACAGGCCGTCACTCCGGAGCCGCCCCGCCCGGGTCTGGAGTCGAGGTAGCGCCGGGCGCCCCAGCCGAGCACGGTCTCGGCGAGCAGCACCTCCAGACCGCCCTCGAAATGGCTCAGCTGCTCGGCGGCGTGCCGGCAGTAGCGGCACTCCATCAGATGCTGCTGGACATCGGGCAGCAGGGCACCGCCGCGGCGAATGGGGACGTCGAGCAAGCGGTTGTAGAAGCGGCATTCCCGGGTGGGCGCGAGTTCGCCGTGGGCGCGGACACAACCCCGGCGGAATTGCTCGCGCACACCCTCCAGGGCGGCGGTCGCGGTGGCCTCATCGACCCCCAGCAGACCAGCGGGTATGGTTATCGGTTCCGCCTCGACCTCGGTGTGCCAGAGCAGGCATTGCGAGGCACCCGGCAGGGCCTCGAATGCGCGCTCGGCGATCTGCCGTCTTTCGGGCGTCACGGACCGCGCGGCACGCAGTCCGCGCCCGCCGGTCGGTTTGCCGAGTTCCGGCAACAGACCGGCAATACGGTCGTCGGCCGCCCACTCCTTCACCATGTCCCGTACGGCTACGAGGAGTTGGGGACGCAGTGCGCCGCCGGCCGGTCGGCGGAGCACACGATGGAACGCCGCGGCGGCCACCATGGAGGCCGAACTCTCCGTGGAGACCAGGCAGATGGCCGCGTAGTCGTGGGTGGCACGCCAGTGCCGGGCCATCAGCAGGGCTACGGCACGGGAGTCCGCGCCGGCCTTGCCGAGGCTCGCGACGAGATCACGGTCGGACTGTCCGGGGTTCGTTCCGGGCCGTGGCGGGTACGGCGGTCGTGGGGGGTACGGGGATTGCACTGAGCCATTTCCTTCCCAGCCGCAGGACGTCTTGGGGAATGCACGTCCGTCGGAAAAGCAGGCGCCTGATTGGTGCATACCTGGGCCGTGTCATCTGTGGACCGGCTATCGGGCCGCTCACTTTCGCACAAGCGGCGCACAGGAAACAAGAAGTTCGAGTGACCGATGTTCAAAAAGCGAGGAATTCAGAAAAGTTACCGCCGGTATCCGTACCCGCATTCGACGACATCGTCGAACTCGGCCTCAAGTTGTGTACGCCCAAAGAACATCGGTCCACGGAATCTTCAATTCCGCATGCCGCACAGCTCACTCCGAGGTTTCTCTCGGCGTGCTCTCATCCCCGTACCTCAGCATGGGCCGCATGATCGTCCCCCACACGACACCCGTCCCCGGCACGCCCCGCACCGTCCGCAAGGCGGTCGTCCCGGCCGCGGGCCTCGGCACACGCTTCCTGCCCGCGACGAAGGCGACGCCCAAGGAGATGCTGCCAGTCGTCGACAAGCCCGCCATCCAGTACGTCGTGGAGGAAGCCGCCGCGGCCGGTCTCGACGACGTACTGATGATCACCGGCCGGCACAAGCGGGCCATCGAGGACCACTTCGACCAGGCCTTCGAGCTGGAGCAGGCGCTGGCCGCGAAGGGCGACGCCGTACGGCTGGACGCGGTGCGCGACCCGGCCCGGCTCGCCGACATCCACCACATCCGCCAGGGCGATCCGCTCGGCCTCGGTCACGCGGTGCTGTGCGCCCGCCGGCATGTCGGCGACCAGCCCTTCGCCGTCCTGCTGGGCGACGATCTCATCGACCCGCGCGAGACGCTGCTCAGCCGGATGCTGGAGGTCCGCGACCGTCACAAGGGCAGCGTGATCGCGCTCATGGAGGTCCCGGCCGAGCAGATCCACCTCTATGGCTGCGCGGCCGTCGAACCCTCCGGCGAGGACGGCGTGGTCCGCGTCACCGGCCTGGTGGAGAAGCCTTCGCGCGAGAACGCGCCGAGCCGTTACGCGGTCATCGGGCGCTATGTCCTCGACCCGGCCGTCTTCGGCGTCCTGGAGCGCACTCCGCCCGGCCGCGGCGGCGAGATCCAGCTCACCGACGCCCTCCAGGAACTGGCGACCGGCGGGACGGTCCACGGCGTCGTGTTCGACGGTCTGCGCTACGACACCGGCGACAAGGCGGACTACCTGCGCACGGTGGTCCGGCTGGCGTGCGCACGGCCGGATCTGGGGCCGGAGTTCGTGGCCTGGCTGAAGGAGTTCACGGCGGGGCTGGAGGACGGTGGTGCGCGGCGCGAGCGACGCGTGGCCTGAGCTGCCCGGCGGTAAGGCCGACGGCGCCCCGGGCGACCGTCATCTCTCGGTGTGCACGTCTCCCTGAGCCGTGAGGACGACCGATTCCCGCTGGGGCAGGACACCGGGTGGGATGCCGGGGAGGGAGCCCGTCGGGGTGGCCGGCTCCTGGCCGGCGGAGTGGCCCAGGGTCAGGCGGGTCACGATGCGGTAGCGGTCGCCGCGGTAGATGGAGTGGACGTATTCGACGGCCCGGCCGTCACTGTCGCTGGTGAGGCGCTCGAAGAGGAGCGCGGGAGACAGATGGGGCACGGCGAGGATCCTGGCCTCGGCCGGGCTGACCACCGTGGGTTCGATCGTCTGGACGGCCTCGCTCACCCGGATGCCGTGGCGGTGGTGGAGGTGGTCGTACAGGTCGCCCGCCTCCAGTTCCTGTGCGGTGAGCGCGGGCACCAGGTCCGCGGGGATGTGCAGATGCTCGATGGCCATGGGGGCGCCGTCGACGAGCCGCAGCCGGGCCACGTAGACGATGTCGGCGGCCGGTGACAGGTGCAGCTTGCGGCCGACCCGGGCGCCGGCGGCGATCGTGGTGAACTCCAGGAGCCGGCTGGTCCAGGCGCCGGAGGCCTGTGGCACGGCCATGGCCTGCTGGTCCGGCACGAGTTCCTGGGTGATCTTCTCCGGCGCCACGAACATCCCGCGTCCGTGTTCGCGCACGAGGAGCCCCGCCGCGACGAGTTCGTCGACGGCCGCGCGCAGGGTCGGCCGGGAGACGTTCAGGGCGGCGCATAGGGAGCGTTCGGAGGGGATGGCGTCACCGGGGCTGAGCGATTCGATGAGTTCGAGGATGTGATCCCGGACGCGTTCCCGCTTGAGGACCGCCCCCGACCCGCCTGAATTCATGTCACCGCTCCCGCCCCACCGTCCGTGAACCACCTGACCAGACCCATCACTTCTTACCACTGCCGAGGTACTGGTCAGACGCAGTGTAGCCATCATCCACTCCACCAGGACACGCCCGAGCTGGATACATGCGCTCAAGAACCCGACAGACGTGAGGGGTTGACGCCTCAATTGGTCTATGCCAACTTCATCGACCAACAAGAGGTCACCTGACCAGTCAGCCAACTGGTCAGGTGGGTCGGCGTTTTCCTCCAAGGGGTGAACTGTGAAGCTCCGTGTGCTTGCGGGCGTTTCCGCGCTGGTGATCGCCGGGGGCCTCAGTGCCTGCGGCAGTGGCTCGGAGTCGTCCGGCGACTCCGCCGACGGCAGGACCACGATCGATGTCTGGCTGATGCGCGACAGCGTCTCGGCGGAGTTCCAGAAGGAGTTCGTCGCGGGCTTCGAGAAGGCTCACCCCGACATCGAGGTGAAGGTCCAGATCCAGGAGTGGGACGGCATCGGCGAGAAGGTCACCGCCGCGCTCGCCAGCAATGACGCCCCGGACGTCATCGAGACGGGCAACACCCAGGTCGCCCAGTTCGCGCAGAGCGGCGGTCTGACGGACCTCAGCGGCAAGGTGGACGAGCTCGGGGGCGGCGACTGGCTCAAGGGGCTGGCGGAACCCGGGGCGTACGAGGGCAAGCAGTACGGCATCCCGTACTACGCGGCGAACCGGGTCGTGATCTACCGGACCGATCTCTTCAAGAAGGCTGGTATCGACGCCGACGAGATCAAGACCCGGGATCAGTGGATCGAGGCGACGGAGAAGCTCAACTCCTCGGGCACACAGGGCATCTACCTGCCGGGGCAGATGTGGTACGCGCTCGCCGGGTTCATCTGGGACGAGGGCGGCGACCTCGCCACCGGTTCCGGCGGCGACTGGAAGGGGGCGCTCGACACCCCGGAGGCGCTGCGCGGCATGGACTTCTATCAGCGGCTCCAGTCGCTCGGCAAGGGCCCCAAGGACGCCGACGAGGCTCAGCCGCCGCAGGCCGAGGTCATGGCCAAGGGGCAGGTGGCGCAGATCATCTCGACGCCCGGCGGCGCCAACGTGGTCACCGAGAACAATCCCGAACTCAAGGGCAGGCTCGGCTACTTCCCCATCCCGGGCAAGTCCGCCGCACAGCCCGGTTCGGTGTTCATCGGCGGCTCCGACCTCGTCATCCCGGCGGCGTCCGGCAAGCAGGACGCGGCCTTCACGTTCGTCAAGGAGCTCACCGGTGACGCCTGGCAGCGCAAGCTCGCCGCCGCCATGAGCTACGTACCGAACAAGACGACCCTCGCCGACGCGGTCGCCTCCGATCCGGGCGCCTCCGCGATGGCGGCGGGTGCCGCCGTGGGCCGGGCGACGCCCAACACCCCCGGCTGGGCCGCCGTGGAGGCGAAGAACCCGATCAAGGACTACATGACGGCCGTGCTCACCGGTGCCGATGCCAAGTCGGAGGCGGCGAAGGCGTCCGCGGCGATCACGGCGGCGATGAAGACCGGTTCCTGAGCCCTCCCTCGTCCGCCGCGCACGGAAAGGAGACGACGTCGTGACGGTCATCCGCGAAACCGGCGCGCCCCCCGCGCCGCCCGCGCCGCTCAGCCGGCCGTCCCGGGGCCGCCCCGCCCTGCCGCGCCGGCGCCGCGGCGGCGGAGTCTGGCCCTATCTGCTGGTCGCCCCCACGCTTCTGGGCACGCTCTATCTGCTCGTGTATCCCCTGGCCCGCGCGGTGCTGATCTCGCTCCAGGACTTCCAGCTGCGTCAACTCATCCTGGGCGACGCCCCGTTCGTGGGGCTGCGGAACTACCGGACCCTGCTGACGGACGACCGGTTCTGGGAGGTCGTACGGCGCACGTTCCTGTTCATGGCCGTCAGCGTCGTGCTGATCATGGTGTTCGCCACGCTGGTCGCCCTGATGATCGAGCGCCTGGGCCGGGTGGCGCGTACGACCGTGCTGAGCGCGCTCGTGCTGGCCTGGGCGATGCCGGTGATCGCCGCCACGACGGTCTTCCAGTGGCTGTTCCATTCGGAGTTCGGCGTCGTCAACTGGGCGCTCCAGCAGCTGGGATTCGGCTCGTTCGAGCGGTATCCCTGGTTCGCGCACGGAACGGCCGCCTTCACGATCCTGGTGCTGCTGGTGGTCTGGCAGTCGGTGCCGTTCGCGGCGATCACCCTGTACTCGGCGCTGGTCACGGTGCCGACGGAGCTGTACGAGTCGGCGCGTATCGACGGTGCGTCCGCGCGGCGGGTGTTCAGCGCCGTCACGTTCCCGATGATCCGGCCGATCTTCATGCTGGTGCTGTCGCTGGAGGTCATCTGGACCTTCAAGGCGTTCGTGCAGATCTGGGTGATGACGAACGGCGGCCCGGGCGACGCCACGACCACGCTGCCCGTCTACGCCGTGCAGACCGCTCTGTCGAGCCAGCGCTACGACCTGGGCTCGGCGGCCTCGATGGTCTCCGTACTGATGATGGCCACGGTGCTCGTCCTCTACTTCCGTCAGATGTTCCGTCAGGAGAGCGAGGCCCCATGAGTTCCGTGCGCCCGCGCCTTCGCCGGGTCCCGCTGCACATCGCCGCCACGGCGACGGTGGTGATCTGTCTCTTCCCCGTGTACTGGATGGTCGCCACCGCGTTCAAGCCGAACCGGGACATCCAGTCGAGCAGTCCCCAACTCCTGCCCCGGACCTGGACGTTGGACCACTTCCGGGCCGCCGTCGACGCCGACGGGTTCGCGCTGTTCTGGCGCAACAGCATCCTGGTGACGCTGAGCGCGGTCCTGCTGTCGCTGGTCGTCGCGCTCGGGGCGGCGTTCGCGGTGGCCCGGCTGCGCTGGCGGGGCAGGCGGCAGTTCATGCTGATGGTGTTCATCGCGCAGATGGCGCCGTGGGAGGCGCTGATCATCCCGGTGTACATCATCTCCCGCGACACCGGCATGCTCGACCGGCTGCCCACCCTGACGCTGGTCTACTTCATGATGACGCTGCCGTTCACCATCGTGGTGCTGCGCGGCTTCATCGCCGCGATTCCGCCGGAGCTGGAGGAGGCGGCACAGGTCGACGGCTGCACGCGGCCGAGCGCCTTCCGTCACATCGCGTTTCCCCTCCTCGCACCGGGGCTCATGGCCACGTCACTCTTCGGTTTCATCACCGCCTGGAACGAGTTCGCGTACGCCAACTTCCTGATCATCAAGCATCAGGACAGCCGCACCCTGCCCGTATGGCTGTCCTCCTTCCAGAACGTCTTCGGCACGGACTGGGGCGCCACCATGGCCGCCTCGACGCTCTTCGCCCTTCCCGCGCTGGCCGTGTTCCTGCTGCTCCAGCGCCATGTGACGGCCGGCTTCGCGGCCGGCGCCGTCAAAGGCTGACCCGACCCCCGGGAGACAGTTGTGCCCGCATCCTCACTGCTGCCCCGCCCCACCGAAGCCCGAGCCGGAACAGGGCACTTCACGTTCACGCCCGCTACGTGCCTACGCATCGGCGAGGGCACCGAGCCCGCCGCCCGGCTGCTGCGCACCTTGCTCGCCCCCGCGACCGGGCTCCCCCTGCACCCCGCCGCCGACGGAACCCTCGCCCTCACCCTCGACCCGGCCCTCACCGACCTGGGCGACGAAGGCTACGGCCTGACGGTCGACCCGGACTCGGTCCTGCTGCGCGCCGCCCACCTCACCGGGCTGTTGCGTGGAGTGCAGACGATCCGTCAACTCCTGCCCGCCTCCGCCCTTTCTGTCTCGCCCCAGCGCGGTCTGCGCTGGTCACTGCCCTGTGTGGAGATCACGGACGTCCCCCGGCACCGCTGGCGCGGGGCGATGCTCGATGTGGCCCGGCACTTCCAGCCGGTGTCGTATCTGCGCCGCTACGTCGATCTGCTCGCCCTGCACAAGATCAACGTCTTTCATCTGCACCTGACCGACGATCAGGGATGGCGGATGCCGGTCGCGGCGTACCCCAAGCTCACCGAGATCGGCGGCCACCGCGCCCCGCCGATGCCGGGCGGCGGGGCGTACACGCGCTCCGAGCTGGCGGACCTGGTGGAGTACGCGGCCGCGCGCGGCATCACCGTGCTGCCCGAGATCGAGATGCCGGGTCACGTCCGGGCCGCCCTGGCCGCCTATCCGCAGCTGGGGAACCGTCCCGAGCGCGCTCTGGACGTGTGGACCAGGTGGGGCGTGTGCGACACCGTCCTCGGGGTGCACGAGGAGGTCTTCGACTTCTGCCGCACGGTGCTGGAAGAGGTCATGGACGTCTTCCCCTCCCCCTACGTCCACATCGGCGGCGAGGAGTGCCCGGTCACCGAATGGGAGGAGAGCCCGCGGGCCAGGGCGCGTGCCCGGGAGGCGGGTCTGAGTGGTCCCGCCGCGCTGCACGGGTGGTTCCTCGGGCGGATCGGGGCGTTCCTGGTGCGCAACGGGCGGCGCCCGGTCGGCTGGGCCGAGACCGGCGCCGAGCTGCCCGCCGACTTCACCGTGATGGCCTGGCGCGACCCCGCCCACGCCCTCGCCGCCGCCGGACGCGGCCATGACGTGATCAACGCCCATCACCGGGCGACGTACTTGGACTATCCGCAGAGCGACCGGCCCGAGGAGCCGCCGGGCCAACCGGGCGCCGTCGTCGGCCTCCGGGACGTACACGCCCACGATCCCGTCCCCGAAGGAGCGGCTCCGGATACGGCCGCCCGGGTGCTGGGCGCCCAGACCCAGCTGTGGACCGAGTACGCGACGACGCCCGCCCGCCTGGAGTACCTGACCTATCCCCGCCTGTGCGCCCTGGCCGACCGCACCTGGAGCGGCCCCACCCCGTGGGCCGACTTCCGCTCCCGCCTGGACCGGCACACGGCACGCCTCGACGCGCTGGAGGTGAGCCGACACCCCTGAAGCCGCAGCACGGCACGGCCCCGGTCCCCCGGGCCCGCCGTACCCCCCACCTCGTACCGGAAGGAATCAGCATGAAGCCCATCAGCGTGAAACCGATGCGTACGAAGCCCCCTGCCCGTTCGAGCCGGCTGCGTGTCGCCGCCGCCGTCACCGTGGTCATGGCCCTGGGCACCGCCGGACTCGCCGCGCTGCCCGGCACGGCGAGCGCCGCCGCCGACAACGTCACGGTCCAGTACCGGACCAGCGCCACGGGCGCCACCGCGGACCAGTCCGAGCCCTGGCTCAAGGTCAGGAACACCGGCGGCGGCACCGTCCAGCTCAGCGACGTCAAGATCCGCTACTACTTCAAGGCCGACTCGGCCGGTGCCACCTACCGCTTCGCCTGTTCCTGGGCGGTCAAGGGCTGCGCCAACATCACCGGCACATTCGGCACGCTGGCCAACCCCACGGCCACGGCGGACCGTTACCTGGACATCGGCTTCACCGGCGGGGCGGGCACCCTCGCCCCCGGCGCCGACACCGGCGACATGCAGCTGCGCTTCCACCGCTCGGACTGGCAGTCGCTCAAGCAGAGCGACGACTACTCCTTCGGCGCTTCCCAGACGTCGTACGCCGACTGGTCGAAGATCACTGCCCAGCTGTCCGGCAACACGGTGTGGGGCACGGCCCCCGAGGGCAACGACCCGACCGATCCCCCCACCGACCCGCCCACGGATCCCCCGGCCGAGGGGCAGAGCCTGTTCGACGACTTCAACTACAGCAGCTCCAGCGACCCGAAGATCGGAGCGAACGGCTGGAGCGTCCGCTCCAACTCCGGCGGCCCGGGGGTGCCCGGCGCCACCTGGTCCCCGGAGAACGTCACCTTCGCGAGCACCGGCGGCAACTCGGTGATGAACCTGCGGACGTCGACGGCGGGGACGGCCGAGTCGACGAAGCAGACCGAAGTCCTCACCAAGGCCATGAAGTTCAAGAACGGCACCTACGCCGCACGGGTCCGGTTCTCCGACGCGCCGCTGTCCGGCCCCGACGGCGACCACCTCGTCCAGACCTTCTTCACCATCAACGACCTCAAGGCACCCATGGCCGACGACTACGCGGAGTACGACTTCGAGTATCTGCCCAACGGAGGCTGGGGCGAGCCGGCGAACATCCTCTACACGACGTCCTGGGAAACGTACAACCCCGACCCGTGGCAGGCCGTCAACCAGCACACCGAGTCCCGCCAGAGCTACGCCGGCTGGCACGACCTGGTGCTCACGATCGACAACAGCAGCATCAAGTACTACGTCGACGGCCAGCCCTTCGGCACTCATGACGCCGCTTACCTGCCCGAGCGCCCCATGTCCATCAACTTCAATCAGTGGCTGATCGACCTCGCGGGCCAGACGAGCAGCACTGCCCGTGCCTACGACGAGCAGGTCGACTACGTCCTGCACGTCAAGGACCAGGTCCTGACGCCGGCCCAGGTGACGAGCAAGGTGAACGCCTACCGCACGGCGGGCACGGCCTTCGAGGACACCGTGCCGGGCAGCTAGGCGATGGCCCCGGTACGGTCGCTCAGCCGTTGGGCCGCAGCGTCCACACCACGGTCATCTCACCCGTGACAGCTCCGTCCTCGCGGTGGATGGCGATGTCGACCGGGAACTCCGGCCGTCCACCCTCATCGAGCTCGGCGACCACCTCGGCCACCGGACGGCCGAGGGTCGCCGTGGCCGTCACCGGACCCATGGCGAGCTTCTTGTAGCCGATCTCGGCCCGCACCGCGAGCGGCACCGCACGGGAGAGCTGGTCACCGAAGGCCTTGAGCACGATGGCACCGCTGGCGGACTCGGCCAGGGTGAACATGGCGCCGGCATGCGGGCCGCCGATGTGGTTGTGGTAGTCCGGCTGGTCCGGCAGCCGCAGCACGGCGCGCTCCGGGGTGACTTCGACGAACTCCAGGTTCAGGGTCCGCACCATCGGAACGGCGGCGGCAAGCATTTCGCCCATCGAGGCGCTCTCAACTGTCATGCGCAAGATGTTACCCACGAGTAGGAGGTCGGCTGATGCAGTTGTGACGAGCGTCGCATCACCAAGGTCCGTACGGGGCGCATGCGCCCGTGACCTGCGGCCCGCTTGGCAAACCGAGGGCCGGGCGGCGATAGTCGGGCGGTGAAGTCCGCCGCCGATCTCCCCCGCCGATCCCGCCGTCCTCGCCGCCCCGCCTGGGCGGGCCGCACCTACAGCCTGCTGACCGCCTCCGCGTTCGTGACGAACCTCGGCAGTCATGGCGCGCTGATCGCCGCGGCGTTCGCGGTGCTGGAGGCGGGCGGCGACGGTGGCGACGTGGGCCTGGTGGCCGCCGCACGCACCCTGCCGCTGGTGCTGTTCCTGCTGATCGGCGGCGCCGTGGCGGACCGCCTCCCCCGGCACCGGGTCATGGTCGCGGCCAACGCTCTGAACTGCCTCTCGCAGGCCGCCTTCGCCGTACTGGTCCTCGCTGGCGAGCCCCGGCTGTGGCAGATGATGCTGCTCACCGCCCTCGGCGGCACCGGCCAGGCGTTCTTCAGCCCGGCCGCCGAGGGCATGCTGCTGTCCTCGGTCCAGGGGGAGCAGGCGAGCCGGGCCTTCGCCGTGTTCCGGATGGCAATGCAGGGTGCGGCGGTGGGCGGTGCCGCGCTGGGCGGCGCGATGGTGGCCGCGATCGGTCCCGGCTGGGTGCTGGCGGCGGACGCGGTGGCCTTCGCGGTCGCCGGGGCGATGCGGGCCTTCCTCGATGTGAGTCACATTCCGCGGCGCACGCCGGGCGGCGGCATGCTCGCCGATCTGCGGGAGGGCTGGCGGGAGTTCGCCGGGCGGCCGTGGCTGTGGGGCATCGTCGTCCAGTTCTCCCTCGCCAACGCGGTCGTGGCCGCGGCCGACGCGGTCTACGGTCCGCTCGTCGCCCGGGACCATCTGGGCGGGGCGGGCCCCTGGGGCCTGGCGCTGGGCTTCTTCGGGGCGGGCACGGTCGCGGGCGCCCTGCTGATGACCCGCTGGAAGCCGCGCCGCCTGCTTCTCGCGGGCACCCTGTGCGTCTTCCCGCTCGCCCTGCCCTCCGCCGCGCTCGCCGTACCGGTGCCGATCACCGTGCTGTGCGCAGTGATGTTCCTGACCGGCGTGACCCTGGAGGTGTTCGGTGTCTCCTGGATGACCGCGCTCCATCAGGAGATACCGGAGGACAAGCTGTCCCGGGTCGCCGCCTACGACTGGTTCGGCTCCGTCGCCATGGTTCCGCTGGCGACGGCCCTGGCCGGCCCGGCGGAGTCGGCGTTCGGGCGCACCTCGGCGCTGTGGGGCTGCGCCGTGCTCATCGTGGTGGTCACGGCGGCGGTGCTGTGCGTTCCTGACGTACGGAATCTACGGCGCCGTAGCAAGGAGGTCGCCGTCTCGCCGAGCGAGCAGGCCACCTCAGCCGATACCGAAAGCCCCGTCCGGGGGCTCGGGTGACGGCACCGCGTCCGCGTCCCGCGCCGGCCGCGCCCCGCCGATGAACTCCCGCAGGGCAGCCCCTTGTTCGACCCGGGCCGGAAACGCGTCGGAGGCGGTGCGCCTGGCGAGCGCGGCCGTGTCGACGGGGTGGTGCGAGGCGACCAGTACGGCGTTCCCGAATCGCCGCCCTCGCAGCACGCCCGGCTCGGCGATCAGGGCGAGTTCCTCGAACTCCGTGGCGAAGTTGGCGAGTTGGGACCGCAGAAAGGCGAACGGCGCGGCATCCGCGAGGTTGGCGAGGTAGACCCCGCCACGCCTGAGCACCCGCGCCGCCTCCCGGGCGTACTCGACGGACGTCAGCTGCGCGGGCACCCGGGAGCCACCGAACACGTCGGCGACGAGGATGTCGGCCGATGCGGTGGGGGCGGCTTCGATCCAAGCGCGCGCGTCGGCGGCGTGCAGCGCTATACCGGCCCCCTCGGGCAACGGCAGCTGCTCGACGATCAGCTCCAGCAACCCCCGGTCGGCCTCGACGACGTCCTGCCGGGAACCGGGCCGGGTGGCGGCCACATAGCGGGGCAGGGTGAGGGCCCCACCGCCGAGATGCAGCACATCCACGGCCAGCCCGGCGTCCACGACGGTGTCGAGTACGTGCCCGAGCCGGCGGGCGTACTCGAACTCCAGGTGCGTGGGCTCGTCCAGATCGACATACGACTGGGGAGCCCCGTCCACGGTCAGCAGCCAGGCCCGCTTGCGATCGACGTCGGGCATGAGCTTGGCGAAGCCGTAGTCGGTGGTCCTGGCGACAGGTATGGAGTCGTTCACTCCCCCATTGTCGGTGAGAGTGCCGACCTGAGGGGCGCGGGGCTGTATCGACATGCGGCTCCGCCGCGTGGCGCGACCAGCCACGCCGGCCCCGCGGTCCCCCACCGACCTCACACCACGGCAGTCACGGTCCCCGCCCCGACCGTCCGACCACCCTCACGAATGGCGAACCCGAGCCCCGGCTCCAAAGGAACCTCCCGCCCCAGCTCAACGGTCATCGTGACCGTCTCCCCGGGCCGAGCGACCCCCACCTCACCGAGGTCGACGTCCCCGACGACATCCGCCGTACGGATGTAGAACTGCGGCCGATACCCGGTGGAGACCGGCGTGGACCGACCCCCTTCACGCGTCGACAGCACGTACACCTGCGCGGTGAACCGCCGCCGGGGCACCACACTCCCCGGCGCCGCGACGACATGCCCCCGCCGGACGGCGTCCCGCGGAACGCCCCGCAGCAGCAGCGCCACGTTGTCCCCGGCCTGCGCCTCGTCCATGGGCTTGCCGAAGGTCTCCAGACCGGTGACCACGGTCTCGACCTCCGCGCCGAGCACTTCGACCCGGTCGCCCACCCGCACGGTGCCCCGCTCGACGGCCCCTGTGACGACGGTGCCTCGACCGGTGATGGTGAGCACGTTCTCCACGGACAGCAGGAACGGCGCGTCCACATACCGCTCCGGCATCGGAACGTAGGTGTCCACCGCGTCGAGCAGCGCCTCGATGGACGCCGTCCACTGGGGGTCGCCCTCCAGCGCCTTGAGCCCCGAGACCCGTACGACGGGCGCGGCGTCGCCGCCGTAGCCGTGCTGGGTGAGCAGGTCGCGGACCTCCAGCTCGACGAGGTCGATGAGCTCCTCGTCGCCCGCGTCGGCCTTGTTGAGGGCGACGACGATGTGGTCGACGCCCACCTGCCGGGCGAGCAGGACGTGTTCGGCGGTCTGCGGCATGATCCCGTCGAGCGCGGAGACGACGAGGATCGCCCCGTCGAGCTGCGCGGCGCCGGTGACCATGTTCTTGACGTAGTCGGCGTGGCCCGGCATGTCGACATGCGCGTAATGACGGGTGTCGGTCTCGTACTCGACGTGCGCGATGTTGATGGTGATGCCGCGCGCGGCCTCCTCCGGCGCCCGGTCGATGCGGTCGAAGGGCACGAAGGTGCCGGAGCCGCGCTCGGCGAGGACCTTGGTGATGGCGGCGGTCAGGGTGGTCTTGCCGTGGTCGACATGGCCCATGGTGCCGATGTTGAGATGCGGCTTGGTGCGCACGTATGCGGTCTTGGACATGGCTGTACCTCGAAGCCTCATAGCTGTGGATGGGGACCCCAAGGACTTGCCGACCCTCCCCCTGCGGGGTCCGCCGGACTTTCCGGAGAGGGTCAGCTTCGGGCGCCGTCGACTGTGGTCAGGAAGACCGGAACGGCAGCCTTCGGAGCATCCGCGACTGCGGATGCTGCGAGGACGAAGGCGTGCCGGAACATGACGTCGATCATTGCCGACGCTTTGCCCGACGTCGAATGGTTTTCAGCGGTACGGGACTTCAGGCCCCGATGTTCTTCAAGGCCTCCCGCACCGACAGCGGCGCGAAGCGCCCCCGCTCCCCCGCCAGGAAGTCCCGTACGGCGTCCGCGTCCGTCTTGGCGTACTCGCGCAGGCACCAGCCGATGGCCTTGCGGATGAAGAAGTCGGGGTGCCCGGACTGGCGCAGGCAGTAGGCGAAGAGGCGTCCGGTGTCGGTCTGTTCCTTGTAGCGCAGCTGATGGAGCAGGGCGGTGCGGGCGACCCACAGGTCGTCGTCCGCGATCCAGGCGTCCATGTCGGCCGTGAGCTTCGGATCGGCGGCGACGAGTCCGCCGACGACATGGGCGGCGAGCAGGTCGACGGTGTCCCACCAGGGGACGGTGGTGATCAGATGCCGGGTCACCGGAAGGAAGCCGGAGGAGCAGCGGGTCACATGCCGGCGCAGATAGTCGACGGCGAAGTAGTGGTACTCGCGCTCCGGCAGTTCCCAGCAGCGCAGGGCGATGGCGGTGCAGTCGGCCTCGTCGGGGCGGGGCGTGCCCTGGAGGACGGTGCGGGACAGGGCGCGGCGGGCCGGGGTCGTCAGGCCGAGGAAGGGGGCCACGTCCTTCATGTACGCCCGCATGGACACGGCACGTTCGGGGTCGGCCGCCGGGCCGTACGCGGCGACGAGCCGCTCCAGCACCGTGTCGGCCAGGGCACTGCGCGGAACTTCCAGTGTTCCCGTACCTGTGACGCCCATGAGACGAACCATACGGCGATCACACATGTTCGTCGGTTACTGTCGCCGAATGCTCGATGCCACCACCCGCTCTGGGGGCACCGCAACGGCCTCGTCGGAGGCCGCCGCCACGGAGCTCACCGTCCCCGTGACCGCCCCGGCGAACTTTGCCGTGCGCTGCACGAGAGTGCTGCGCTCGCCCTGGTCACGGCTGTCCCTGCTGCTGGTCCTGCTCGCGGCCGCCGCTGCGTCCGTCCTGCTCTTCGAGCCGCACAAGCTCCTGGCGAACGGCTGGCCGCCCCAGGTCGGCGGGCCGGTGGCGCTGGTGGTGTTCGCCGTTGCGTACGGGGTGATCACGGTGGCCTTCGTGCCACGGCCGCTGCTGAATCTCGCGGCGGGTGCGCTCTTCGGTTCGGAGCTGGGTATCGCCGCGGCCATGGTGGGCACCGTGCTCGGGGCCGGGATCGCCTTCGCGCTCGGCCGGATGCTCGGGCAGGACGCGCTGCGCCCGCTGCTGCGCGGGCGGCTGCTCAAGGCCGCGGACAACCAGTTCAGCAAGCACGGTTTCCGGTCGATGCTGGCGGTGCGGCTGTTCCCGGGGGTGCCGTTCTGGGCCGCGAACTACGCCGCCGCCGTCTCCCGTATGGGCTACTTCCCCTTCCTGCTGGCCACGGCGCTCGGGTCGATCCCGAACATCGCCGCGTATGTCGTCGCCGGTGCCCGGGCCTCGTCTCCGACGTCCCCGGTGTTCCTGATCGCGGTGGCCGCGATCGCGCTGCCCGCGCTGGCAGGGGCGGTGGTGGCCTGGCGCAAGCGCCACCACCTGCGGCGCCGCTGAGCGGATCGGGACCAGTTCCCCTATCGGACCGACTCGATGATCATCGCGTTGGCCAGGCCGCCCGCCTCGCACATCGTCTGCAGTGCGTAGCGGGCGCCGCGCTCACGCATCGCGTGCACCAGGGTCGTCGTCAGCCGGGTGCCGCTCGCGCCGAGCGGGTGGCCGATCGCGATCGCGCCGCCGTGCACATTGACCTTGCCGAGGTCGGCGCCGGTCTCCTGCTGCCAGGCGAGGACGACGCTGGAGAAGGCCTCGTTGACCTCGAACAGATCGATGTCGGCGAGGGACAGCGACGCCCTGCGCAGCACCTTCTCGGTCGCCGGGATGACTCCGGTGAGCATGAGGATCGGGTCGGAGCCGGTGACGGCGAAGCTGTGCAGCCGGGCGAGCGGGCGCAGGCCCAGGCGGGCCGCCGTCTCGCTGGAGGTGATCAGCACGGCGGAGGCGCCGTCGTTGATGGGGCTGGCGTTGCCCGCGGTGACGTTCCACTCGATCTGCGGGAAGCGCTCGGCGAACGCCGGGTCGTGGTAGGCGGGCCTGAGTCCGGCGAGGATCTCGGGAGTGCTGCCCGGACGTACGCACTCGTCGCGCGAGACGCCGTCCAGGGGCGCCACCTCGGCGTCGAACAGGCCCTGCTCCCAGGCGGCGGCAGCCTTGTGGTGCGAGGAGACGGCGAACGCGTCCATCTGCTCCCGGGTGATCGACCACTTGGCGGCGATCAGCTCGGCGCTGATGCCCTGCGGGACGAGCCCCTCCGGGTAGCGCTCGGCGATGCCGGGGCCGAAGGGGTCCTTGTCGGGCGGCACGTTCGACCACATCGGCACCCGGCTCATCGACTCGACGCCGCACGCGACGACCATGTCGTACGCCCCCGACATCACGCCCTGGGCCGCGAAGTGCACGGCCTGTTGGGAGGAGCCGCACTGGCGGTCCACGGTGGTCGCCGGGACCGTCTCCGGGAAGCCCGCCGACAGGGCGGCGTAGCGGGTGGTGTTCATGGCCTGCTCGCCGACCTGGTCGACGGTGCCGCCGATGACGTCGTCGATCAGCGCCGGGTCGACGCCCGTGCGCTCGACGAGGGTGCGCAGGGTGTGGGCGAGTAGCTGGACGGGGTGGATGTGGGCCAGGGAGCCGTTCGGCTTGCCCTTGCCTATCGGGGTGCGTACGGCTTCGACGATGACTGCGTCACGCATGGTGCGGGCCTCCGCGATTACCGGTGAGTAGGAAATCTGGACTCACCATAGCTCGCAGGGTTGGAAAATCAAACCCACCTGAGTTGGAAAGTCGAACCCACCCGAAGCAGCCCCCTAAACTGAGCGGCATGGCCGCCCCCAAAGACCCCCGCCCCTGTTCCATCGCCGACGCCCTGGCGCTCGTCGGCGAGAAGTACTCCCTGCTCGTCCTGCGCGAGGTGTGCCTGGGCAACGGCCGCTTCGACCAGCTCGTGCGCAACATCGGCGCCCCGCGCGACATCCTGGCCACCCGGCTGCGCCGTCTCGTCGACGCCAGGATCCTGACCAAGCGCGCCTACAGCGAGCGCCCGCAGCGCTTCGAGTACCGGCCCACCGAGGCGGGTCTGGAACTGGAGCCGGTCCTGATGACCCTCATGACGTGGGGCGACCGCCATCTGCGCGGGGACGAAGACCGCCCCATGGTGATCGAGCACAGCTGCGGCAATGAACTGGTCCCGGTCGTCACCTGCCGGGCCTGCGGCGACCCGGTGAGCCATGAGGACCTCACGGCGCACCCTCAGGTGCCGGGTTGGTCGGTGGCGGGACCGACGGCGGCCTGATCCGGACCGGCCGGGCCCGCGTTCACCAGGGGTGCGTCCGCAGGTACTTGGCGATCTCCTCCTGCTCCCACGTCCCGTCGGCCACGACGACCCGGTAGCGGCGGGTGAGGGTGGCGCCCGGCGCCAGCACCAGCTCGTCGTGGAACGCCCAGGACGGGGCCACACCCGCGAAGGGCTCGTTGCGTACGAACCAGTGGGCGGGATGGGCGCCCCGGTCACCGGCGTGGTCGTTCTCAGGCGCGTGCGCGAAGACGAGGGTGGCGTAGCCGTCGCTGCCGTCGTGCTCGCCGGCGTAGGCGAGCCAGGGCGCCTGTCCGCCCATCAGGCCGGGGCCCTCGGCATCCGACGCGAGGATCCGGCCGCCCTGGAAGGCACGTGGGCCGCGCCAGAACAGGCCCGTGTAACCGGCCATCTCACGCCCGGCGGTGGTGGGGCTGCCGAACCGCAGCGGCTCCTCGCGCCGGTTGGTCACGGCGCTCGTCCAGGTCAGCGCCCATGAGCCGGACTCCGCCTCCACGTCGTGCACCTCGATCCGGCGCCGCTCCTCGGCCCACAGCTCACCGCCGTGGGGATGCCAGGTCAGCCGCTCGGCGATGACGACCCGGTCGCCGTCCGAGGAGACCTCGTCGAAGGCGAGGTGCGCCATCGACCCGACGCGCTCGGGGAGTTCGAGATACCCCTCACCGTGGACGTAGCTGTTGCCGCCCCACAGATTCGCCCCCGACAGATGCGAGGCCGTCAGCGAGAGGCCCTTGTGCCAGCGGTGGTCGTTGGGCCGGTAGTCGGTGACGACGTCGCCGGCGAGGGTGCGCATCGGGTGGATGTACGGCTTCGGGGCCTCCCAGGCGGCCTCCGGCCGGTAGACGTAGGCGAGCAGCTCGACGCCGGTGACCGGCTCGGTCACCGTGATGCGGTCGCCGTACGCGTGGACGATGCGCAGCCCGCTCACGCGCCCGCCTCCTCGGGGGCCCATCCGGGCGTGCCTCCGTGCATGGCCGTATAGAAGGGGTCGCCGGGGCCGATCTCCCCCGCCCGGACCGTCGCGTCCGTGAACGCCGACTTGTACAGCGCGGCGATCAGCTCCAGGCTCGTCCGCCCGTCAGCGCCGCTGCTGCGCGGACGCTCCCCGGCGCGCATGCTCGCGACCAGTTCCCGCAGCTGCGCCAGATGCGAACTGGGCACGTCCGCGCCGAAGTCCTGCCAGGCGGCGGCCTCGGCGTCGGGCACATCGCGGGCCGGGGTGATGCGCCAGCTGTCGTTGCGGTGGCCGTAGAGGTGGGTCAGTTCGACGGTGGCGCGCTCGCAGTCGACGCGGATGCGGCTGACCTCGTCGGGGCTGAGCACGCTGTTCACGACGGTCGCCATCGCACCGTTCGCGAAGCGCACCAGGGCGGTCGAGACGTCCTCCGTCTCGACGTCGTGCACCAGCCGGCCCGCCATGGCGCGGACCTCGCTCCACGGACCGAGCAGATCCAGCAGCAGATCCATCTGATGGATGCCGTGCCCCATCGCGGGACCGCCGCCCTCGGTCCGCCAGCGACCTCGCCAGGGCACGGCGTAGTAGGCGGTGTCGCGGTACCAGGTGGTCTGGCAGTGCGCGACGAGCGGCCGCCCCATGGCCCGCTCGGCGAGCAGCCGCCGTACATGCCGGGTGCCGGAGCCGAAGCGGTGCTGGAAGACGATCGAGGCGTACGGCCCGCCCTCCTTGCCCTCCTCCGCCTCGATGGCGTCGAAGTCGGCGAGGGTCGGCACCGGAGGCTTCTCGCACCACACCCAGGCACCGGCGCGCAGCGCCGCGACGGTCTGGTCGCGGTGCAGGGTGGGCGGTGTGCAGATGACGACCAGGTCGGGCCGCTCCTCGGCGAGCATCCGGTCGAGGTCGGTGTAGCCGCGCAGCGCTCCGCCGGCCTCCTCGCGGAAGGACTCGACAGACGCCGCGTCGATGTCGACGGCGGCGACGAGCTCCGTCTCGCCCTCCTCGGCCAGTGCGGCGACTGCGGGCAGATGCGAGTCGCGGGCGATGGCGCCGGTGCCGATCACGGCGACCCTGATACGGCGGCCGGTGAGCGGAGCGGTCTCGGATGCGGCCATGGTTGTGATCGGACTCCTCCGGGACGGACGCGGCCGCTGTCACTGGCATGGACATGGACAGAGACAAGGACAGCAAGCTCGACAGCAAGCGCTTTCGGTTCGCTGAAACGTAAGCGTCGGCCCCACCGCAGGTCAACACCGGTTCCGCCGAGGCCGGCGCTCGGCTGCCGAACCCCCTGTGCCGGAGCTGTCATCGCGGGACGCTACGCTGCCCCTCGACACCCGCGATCACTGATCACTGCGCCGCCGACGCGGTGTCCCCATCACCCCTTGCCACGATCAGCACTTGGACTCCGTAACTTCATGTCTTGGTTTGAATCCCTCATCCTCGGACTCGTCCAGGGGCTGACCGAGTTCCTCCCCGTGTCCTCCAGCGCGCACCTGCGGCTGACCGCGGCGTTCTCGGGCTGGGAGGACCCTGGTGCGGCCTTCACCGCGATCACTCAGATCGGCACGGAGGCCGCGGTGCTGATCTACTTCCGCAAGGACATCGGGCGGATCATCGCGGCGTGGCTGAAGTCGCTGACCAACAAGGAGATGCGCCGGGACCACGACGCCCAGATGGGCTGGCTGGTCATCGTCGGCTCGATCCCGATCGGTGTGCTCGGTCTGACGCTCAAGGACCAGATCGAGGGCCCCTTCCGTGACCTGCGCATCACCGCGACGATGCTGATCGTCGTCGGCATCATCATCGGCGTCGCCGACCGGCTGGCGGCCCGCGACGAGACGGGCGGGCGGCACCGGGCGGCCAAGCAGCGCAAGTCGCTGGAGAGCCTGAACGTGAAGGACGGCCTGGTCTTCGGCCTCTGCCAGTCCGCGGCGCTCATCCCCGGAGTCTCCCGCTCCGGCGCCACCATCAGCGGCGGCCTCTTCATGGGCTACCAGCGCGAGGCCGCGGCCCGCTACTCCTTCCTCCTCGCGATCCCCGCCGTCCTCGCCTCCGGCCTCTTCGAGCTCAAGGACGCGATGGAGAGCGACCATGTCTCGTGGGGCCCGACGATCTTCGCCACGGTCATCGCCTTCGCGACCGGCTACGCGGTCATCGCGTGGTTCATGAAGTACATCTCGACCAAGAGCTTCATGCCGTTCGTCTGGTACCGGATCGCGCTCGGCATCGTCATCATCGTCCTGGTCACGGCGGGCGTCCTGAGCCCGCATGCCGCGGAGTCGGCGGGCTGACGCACCTGACCGGCGAGTCAGCAAGGACGCTCGCCGAAACCTCTCCCCGGAAATCCGTGACCAATCACATACGTTGTGCGTAGCCGTCCGGTAGCGCGCTGTCAGTCCTTGCCCCTAGGCTTGTCCGCATGTCCCCCCATTCCTTAGGCCCTGGTTCCGTGCGGTCTGCTGCCGAGGTGAACGAGGAGATCCGTGCCCTGTGGCTGCGCGCGGGCGGCTCGTTGTCCGCTCAGGAGCGCGCGGAGTACGAGCTGTTGGTGGTCGAGTGGGCAGCCGCCATCCGCGGCGAGATCATCGAGGCCGCTTGAAGAGACCCTTCGCTCACACGGGCTGCCACAGCTCCAGCCGATTCCCCTCGGGATCGGTGACCCAGCCGAACCGGCCGACGCCCTCCATGTCCTGAGTCTCCTCGGCCACATCCGCACCCTTGGCGCGCAGCTGCGCGAGCATCGCATCCAGGTCGCGGACCCGGAAGTTGAGCATGGTCCGCTGGGCAGGGGACCCGAAGTAGTCGGTCCCGGACTCGAACGTCGCGAACACCGTCGTCCCTGCCTCCTGACGCCACAGGCCGTACTCGTCCGCGTCCAGGCCCAGACAGTCGCGGTACCAAGCGCTCAGAGCCTCGGGGTCGGTGGCCCGCAGGAAGTATCCGCCGATTCCCAGCACACGTTCCATGACGCCATCCTGCCAGGACGACGCCAGGACGGACCCGACACCACACCATCGCCCTCCGCGCGCGAACCCGGTGCCCGGGAACCGGCTCCGGTCTCAGGGAAAATGCGCACGTGCCTGACCGATCTCCCGCGATATCCGCACCCTCGCCCCTGCCATCCGTGACCGCCCGGCAAGCGCATGCGCTCGCCGGCGACATGGCGGAGAGCTTCGCCTTCGGTACGGCCACGGTCGTCATCGGCGGCGCCGGCACGGTCATCCTGGTCGAGGCCGGGGACACCCCTCGGCGAGAGCGGCGTATGGAACGCCGACGAGGTCCGCCTCCTCGGCCACGCGCCGACGCCGGTCAGGAAGCGGCTCATGGAGGAACCCTGCGCGCCGGGCACACACGAAGCGGCCCTGCCTGTCCATCTCGTCGTCCGAGTCCCGGAAGGCCTCGTTCGTCTCGGCACCGGATCGGTCGCCCGAGCCGCGACGGAACTACGCCCGGGCGAGACCGAGCATGTCCTCACCAGTTGCACCCTGCGGCTCCGTTCCCCCTTGCGCAAAGCCGACCTGGACCGGGTCCGCCCGCTCCTCCCCCGGCCGGACCTGCCAAGTCTGGAGTGGCTCGCCCACGTCAACGACGATCGGGCAACGGCGCTCGAACAGTTCGTCACCGGCTGGTATCCCGCCGTGCCGGAGGCGCCCGAGCCGCCGTCCATGCGGCCGCCCGCCCTCGATCTACCGGAAGAGCTACGGCAGTTCCACCGACTGGCAAGGCAGCGCCCCCGCGCCATGGGAGTGCAGAACCGGATCCTCGCCGCTTCCGCCCGTCTGACCGATCCCCTGGGGGAGATGCTCGTCCTCGGCGAGGAGAACCAGGGCGGGTTCTACTGGTCGGTGCCGTGGACACTCGAAGGCGCCGAAGCGGATCCGGTCGTCTGGTTCCGTGAGTATGACGAGCCGCCCATCGCCGAGCAGGAGCCGCTCAGTGGTTTCCTCCTCCAATTCTCGCTGTACGAGGCCGCCATGGGCGCCGACTTTCTGGCCCTGCCGCGTCGGCTCACCGCGCGGCAGGCCGACCGGATCACCGCCGGGCTGCTCCCCGTCCCCCTGCGCCCGTTCTGGCCCGGGGCACCCACACGCTTCTACGTGGCGCCGGGACTCGTCCTGCACATCTCCGACGAAGGGGACGATGACGGGGACGGAGAGGGGGACGGGGCCCGCTTCAGCGCCTGGGCCGGCGCCCTCCATCGCAGTGCCCTGGCGCCGTTGGCCGACGCACCCGTCGAGTGGACGCGGTTCGACGGCTGAGGCCCTCTGTGCGACCGGTCAGCCCAGCAGGTCGAAGGCCTCGCGGTAGTCGTCGTAGGCCTCGCCGTACTGTTTGGCGGCGACGAGGAACATGGAGCGGTCGGTCAAGGCCTGCCCCAACACCCCCTGGCTTTCCGCCGTTTCCGCCATGTCGGCGTATCGGCGCGCGAGTGCGACGTTCTCGTTGAAGATCGGGCGGAGCGGCTTGAGGATGCGGTAGTTGCGGTTCTCCCGGTGGACGGCCGTCCGGATGGTGAGCCTTCGGTGCAGGGCCACCAGGGCGGGAAGGTGCTCGTGCGGGGCCGTTTCGGTCGCCTCGTTCTGGTCGGCGACCTCGGCCTCGAGGCGGGGCAGGCTGTCGAAGTAGGCCCGCTTGATGTCGGGTGACCAGTCGAGGAACGTGAAGCCGAACGCGGGCGCCGGCGCGCCCTGCACCGGCAGGGGCTCCGCCGTCCTGCCCGAGAGGGCGTACAGAGTGGTCCACCAGGTCAGGATGTTGCTCCAGCTCTTGCGCTCCCCGGTGCTGTCGAGCTCGGTGAGGAGGGCGAGCGCCTCCTGCCGGGCCCCGCGGGCCTCCGTATGGTGACCGGCTCGGTCCAACATCCCGGCCTGGTGGACCAGTTGCCAGGTCACGATGGCCAGTGCCGTGCCGTCCTCGGCGAGTTCGGCACGGCCGGCGTCCACGATCTCGGCGAAGGCGCTGAGGGCCGCCTCCCGGTGACCGGCGGCATCCAGCTCCGCCGCCCATGACAGCAGGGACCAGAAGGAGACCTGCCCCTGGTCTTCCGAGCCGGCGGCCCGCACCAGCTTCCCGCAGAGCTCCGCGGCCTCCTGGTGATCGCCGTTCTCGGCCAGTGCCGTGGCCAGAGGTCCGCTGCCGTACAGGGGACTCGGTACTTGTCCGTGCGCGAAACCCCACTCCCCGGCCGCGGCCATCTCCTCGCGGACGGCGAAGCCCTCGGTCCGTCGTCCGGCGGCATACAGCCCGTGCTGGTACGCGGACAGAGCCCGCACAAGCAGCTCGGTCCGCCGGGGATCGCCCGCGTCGATGCGCCGTGCCGTGGCGGCCGCCTCGGCGTGCCGTGCCAGTCGTATCTCCGGCCGGTCCCGGATCTCGGGCGCGTATCCGTAGGACAGCAGTGCCTCGGTCAGCTTGGGCACATAGGTCAGCGGACTGACCGACGAAAGCACCCGGTACGCCTCGACCTCCTGGTCGAGGGCCGGTCGGCTCGATCCGAGCAGCAGTGTGCGCGCCCGCAGTACCGCGTCATGGTCGATCTTGTCGGTGAGATCCATGGCGGGAATTGTGTGAGCCGGAGAAGAGCCTGGACAAGGCCGCTGAGCTGTGCGTTCAGTCCTACGAAAACGTGCTGTGAGCTGTCATGATGGAGACGGTTTCACCCCTGTGCGGCTCGGCCCGCCGGGGCGGCACGGGAATATCACCGTCCGCCCTCTTGGCTCCGTGCACCTCATGCCCAACACTGAGCCGATGACGCAGCGTGTGGAACTCGCCACCCTCAGGGACCGGCTGGCGGTAGACGGAGTGATCACCGACTACGCGGTGGCCGTGGACGACGGCGACTGGCCGGCCTACCGGAGCCTGTTCACCGCCGACGGGCGCGCGGACTACCGCTCGGCCGGGGGGATCGAGGGGGACGCCGGAAGCATCGCCTCCTGGCTCGCGGAGAGTCTCGGCATGTTCTCGATGCGCCAGCACCTCATCGTGAACCGGCGGGTGCGCTTCGGAGTGCTGGACCAGGACACCGGCGACACCGCCCGGGTGCAGGCCGACTACGTCAATCCGATGCGGTTCGCCGGGGACGGCGACGGCTCCTCGGCCCCCGACTTCGTGTGCGGCGGCCGGTACGCGTTCGGGCTGCTGCGGACGTACGAGGGCTGGCGGCTGCGCGAGGTCGTCGTCCAGGAGAAATGGCGCCGGCTGCCCGAGCGGACCGCGCCCGCGGTGATCGACTGAGCGGACGCCCACTGTCCCGTTGTCAGTGCCTGCGAGCACACTGGTAGGACCACGGGGTAGGAGGCGATGGATGAAGACGATCAGCCGCTGGCTCGCCTCGCCATGGCGGCGCTCGCTCGCCGCCACCGCGGCCGGTGCGCTACCGGTGCTCGCCTTCCCCCAGCCGTCGCTGTGGTGGTTCGCGTACGTCGCCCTCGTCCCGTGGATCGCCCTGATCCGTACCGCGCCGACCGCGAAGCGGGCGCTGTACGACGGCTGGTGGGGCGGGTTCGGCTTCATGCTGGCGATGCATCACTGGCTGCTGCCGAATCTGCATGTCTTTACGTTCGTCATCGCCGCCCTGCTCGGCGCCTTGTGGGCTCCTTGGGGCTGGCTGGTGCGGCGTTTCCTGGCCGCTTCGAGACCGTCCCCTGGCCGGGTGGCGGCGGCGCTGATCGTGCTGCCGTCCGGTTGGCTGATGGTGGAGATGGTGCGTTCCTGGCAGGGGCTCGGCGGGCCGTGGGGTGTGCTGGGCTCCAGTCAGTGGCAGGTGGAGCCCGCGCTGCGGCTGGCCTCGGTGGGCGGGGTGTGGCTGATCAGCTTCCTGATCGTGGCCGTCAATGTGGCGGTCGCGGTGCTGGTGACGGTACGTACGGCCCGGATCACGGCGGTGGCGGGGCTCACCGCGACGGCCGTGGCGACCTCGGCCGCCTGGGTGTGGTCCCCGCGCCCGGACGTCGAGGACCGGGTCCGGATAGCCGTCGTACAGCCCGGGGTCATCAAGGGCGCGGACACGGCCGACCGGCGTTTCGACCGGGAGGTGCAGCTCACCCGCGAGCTGGCCGGTCAGGGTGCCGACCTGATCGTCTGGGGCGAGAGCAGCGTCGGCTTCGACCTGGACGACCGGCCCGACTTCGCCCGGCGGCTGGCGGCGCTCTCGCGCGAGACGGGGACGAACATCCTGGTCAACGTGGACGCACGGCGCTCCGACAAGCCCGGCATCTACAAGAGCTCGATCCTCGTCGGCCCGGACGGCCCGACCGGGGCGCGCTACGACAAGATGCGGCTGGTCCCCTTCGGGGAGTACATACCGATGCGCTCGATGCTGGGCTGGGCCACCTCCGTGGGCCGGGCGGCCGACGAGGATCGCAGGCGCGGCACCCAGCAGGTCGTGATGGACGCCGGGCACGGGCTGAGGATCGGCCCGATGGTCTGCTTCGAGTCCGCGTTCCCCGACATGAGCCGCACTCTCGCGGACGACGGCGCCGAGGTGCTGATCGCCCAGTCGGCGACGTCGACGTTCCAGCAGAGCTGGGCCCCGGAGCAGCACGCCTCGCTGGCCGCGCTGCGCGCCGCCGAGACCGGCCGCCCGATGGTGCACGCGACTCTGACCGGGGTCTCTGCCGTGTACGGGCCGAGCGGGCAGCACATAGGCCCCTGGCTGGGCACGAGCGAGAGCGGCAGCGCGGTCTACGAGGTGCCGCTGTCCGGGGGCGTCACGCCGTTCGTCCGCTTCGGCGACTGGGTGGCGCTGGCCGCGCTGCTGATCGTCGCCGCGTGGTGCGCGGGCGAGGGCATCCGGATCCTGCGGCCCCGGCTCAGGCGGTCCGCTCCTGAACCGCACGCACGACCCGCTCGCACAACTCGTGAGTCGCCAGCGCGTCCCGGGCGCTGAGCACCTTGCCCGCGCGCACGGCGTCGAGGAAGGTGAGCACCGTCTGCTCGATGCCGCGCTGCCGGGCCACCGGCACCCAGTCACCGCGCCGGCGCAGGGTCGGCTGGCCCTTGTGGTCGATGACCTCGGCGAGGTTGAGGACCTGGCGCTTGGTGTCCTGTCCGGACACCTCCAGGATCTCCTCGGCCGAACCACTGAGCCGGTTCATCACTCCGAGCGCGGTGAAGCCGTCCCCGGCGAGCTGGAGCACGAGATGGTGCAGCAGCCCGCCCTCGACCCGGGCGCGCACGGTGATGTCGTCGATCGGGCCTGGCACGAGGAAGCGCAGTGTGTCGACGACGTGGATGAAGTCGTCGAGGATCATCGCGCGGGGCTCCTCCGGCAGCCCGATCCGGTTCTTCTGCATCAGGATCAGCTCACGCGGATGGTCGGCGCACTGCACATAGCCGGGGGCGTACCGCCGGTTGAAGCCGACGGCGAGGCTCACCTCGCGCCGCTCGGCGAGCGCCACCAGCCGCTCGGAGTCGGCGAGCCGGTAGGCGAGCGGCTTGTCGACGTACGTCGGTACGCCCGCCTCGAGCAGCCGGGTCACGATCTCCGGGTGCGCGACGGTCGGCGCGTGCACGAAGGCGGCGTCGAGGCCCTCGGCGAGAAGCGAGTCGAGATCCGTGTGCCGTTGCCCCGCCGGGAGGTGGTGGGCGTCGGCGACCCGGGCGAGGGTCGCGGGCGTACGGGTCTGGAGATGCAGTTCGACCCCGGGCTGCACACCGAGCACCGGCAGGTAGGCCTTCTGCGCGATGTCACCGAGTCCGATGCAGCCGACCTTCACGGGGTGTTCTCCTCTGGCGCTCGTCTGCCGTGGTCTTCCCGGCAGCATACGGCGCCTGCGGTGGCCGCCAGTCGGCGATGCCCTCGAAGCCCCGCAGGAACAGCAGCGGCGCGGCCTTGGACACCGCGGCCAGCGCCGTGTTCCGTACGGCGATGCCGGCACGGTTCGTCATCAGGTTGAGGCGGCCGATCCGCGCGGCCTGGCGGGCGATGGCGGTCGTACGCGGGAGGCGGGCCACCGTGTACGCGGCGAGGTCGTCGCAGTGGGCGGCGAGGACGATCGCGTCCTCGATGGCCTGGTTGCCGCCCTGCCCCAGCGTCGGCTGCATGGCGTGCGCGGCGTCCCCGATCAGGGCGACCCGGCCCCGGTGATAGGCGGGCAGCGGCTCGGTGATGTGGTGGACGTCGTGCCGCAGGACGTCGTCGGGGCGGGCGGCAGCGAGGATGGCGGGGATCGGGTCGTGCCAGTCGCCGTAGCGGCGCAGCAGTTCGGCCTTCTCGTCGTCGGGGGCGCGTCCCTCGGCGGGCGTGATCGCCGCGGCGTAGGCGTAGACGCGGCCGTCCTTGAGCGGGTGCGAGCCCCAGATACGGCCCCGGCCCCAGGTCTCGTGCGAGGCGAACTCCACGCCGGGCACCGGGATGACGACCCGCCAGGTGGTGAACCCGGAGTAGACGGCCCCGGGATGCCGCGGGAAGAGCGCCCGGCGTACGGCGGACTGGATGCCGTCGGCGGCCACCACGAGGTCGGCCTCCAGGTCGCCGTCCGCGGTGCTCACCCGCGCGGGCCGGTCGGCGTCGCCCGGGTCGGCCAGGCCCGCCGCGACCCCGGTGCGGACGGCCCCGGCCGGGAGGCGTGCGGCGAGGCTGGTGATGAGGGTGGCCCGGTGCAGCAGGACGAGGGGGCCGCCGAAGCGTTCGGCCACTGCACCGGCGTCGGTGCGGGAGAGCCAGCGCCCGGACGGGGTGCGCAGTCCCCCGTCGCCCTGCCAGGCGGCGAGGTCGCGGATCTCGTCGCCGAGGCCGATGACGTCCAGTGCGCGCAGGGAGTTGGGCGCGAGCGAGATGCCCGCGCCGATCGGCTCCAGGGCGGGTGCCCGCTCCAGCACGGTGACGTCCCAGCCGCCCTGATGCAGTGCGGCCGCGGCGGTAAGGCCTCCGATGCCGCCACCGACGACGACGGCGCGCTTCGACTGTGCCATGGCTACCTCCTGGGGTAACTACAGATGTAGTACCGGTATGCGCCGACTGTACTACAGGCGTAGTGCGGGAGGTAGGTTGATCTCCATGGCCCTGCCTTCCGACCGCGCCTCCCGCGCCGATCTCGTCGCCGACGCCGCCCTCGCGCTGCTCGCCGAGCGCGGTATGCGCGGGCTCACGCACCGGGCGGTCGACGAGGCGGCGGGGCTGCCGCAGGGCTCGACCTCGAATCTGGCGCGCACACGGCAGGCGCTGCTGGAACTGGCGGTGCGGCGGCTCGCCGAGCGTGAGGCGCGGGTGCTCGCGCTGGAGGAGATGCCCGATCCGCGGGGCGGCCTCGACTCGCTGGCCGACGGCCTGGCGCTGGCGACCCACCGCGCCCTGACCCGCAACCGCGACCTCACACTCGCCCGCTACGAACTCGCCCTGGAGGCCACGCGCCGCCCCGAGCTGCGCGCCTACTTCGACGCGACCGGCGCCCGCTTCCGCGACCAGCTCGGCGCCCTGGTCACCGCGATGGGGTCGACGGCACCGGACCGGCATGTGCTGTCCCTGGTGGCGTGGGCGGACGGGCTGATGTTCAGCTGTGTGGCGGGGTCGTTCGGCGCGCGGGTGCCGAGCCTGGAGGAGGTGCGGGCGGGGCTGCGCGAGCTTCTCGGCGGGATGTTCGGCGATGCCTCCGCCGCCGGGAAAACTCCTGGTGGACCGGCATGAGTTGAGCGACGATGCCGGTATGACGACCGAACGCGAAGAGCCCGCCACCACCGCCGACGAGCGCACCATGCTGGAGGGCTGGCTGGACTATCACCGCCGGACCCTCGCGTGGAAGTGCGAGGGCCTGACAGACGCCCAGCTCAGGACCGCGTCCGTGGAGCCGTCCGAGCTGAGCCTGATGGGGCTGGTGCGGCATATGGCGGAGGTGGAGCGGAGCTGGTTCCGCAGGGTGCTCGCGGCTGAGGACGCCCGCCCGATGTACTACACCGAGGAGGACCGGGACGGAGAGTTCCACCTCTCGGAGGCGGACACGTGGAAGGAGGCGTACGCCACCTGGCAGGCCGAGATCGACAGCGCCCGGCGCAACGCGGAGCGTTTCGCCCTCGACGACATCTCCGAGGGCACACACGCACGCACCGGCGAGCGGTTCAACCTCCGCTGGATCTACACGCACATGATCGAGGAGTACGCCCGTCACAACGGCCATGCCGACCTGATCCGCGAACGCCTCGACGGCGCCACCGGCGACTGACGTCAGCCGGGCGGGCCCGCACCGCCCGTACGGGGGCCCGGAGATCACCCATGTGGATCAACCTCTCCTCGTCCGCTGCCCCAACGGCTGTCCGACCCAGCAGAGTTGCGCGGGTGCATCGAACGACGACCACCGCAACGCTCCTGGTCACCGTGGCCGTCTCGGCCCTCTCCGGCTGTACGACGGTCCAGCGCCCGCAGGCGCCCGGGGCACCGACGGCACCCTCACTGCCGCCGGTGCCCCGGCCGAGCGGGCACACGGAGCCGGAGGTCGTACAGGCACCGGCCCGCGAGGCCCTGGCCCTGATCGGCCCGTCCCGCAGTCCGGAGCCCGGGCGGTCCACCGCACGCTCCACATCCACGACACCGCCGGCACCGACGCCGGCGAGGCCCGCACCCCCACCCCGCTCGCGCCCCGAGCCGGCCCCCAAGCCCCACGTCCCGAGACAGCCACCCGCCCCGGTCCCCGACCTGACGACGTCGCTGCCCGAAGCGCCCCAGGGCAACGGGGACATCTGCGCACTGGGCAAGAAGTACGGCGGCTGGCACCCGGACAGCCCCGAGTCGAGGATCTGCGAGCAGACGTACGGTCACTGAGGGCGCCGTCGCCTACACGCCCTCCCCCAACCACCCCTCCATCCGAAGAATCTCCGCCCGCACCCCGTCCCCGTAGCTGTCGTCCCTCAGTACCCCCGCCGCTCCTCGCGCCCGCCGCAGATGCACACGCGCGGCCTCCTCGCGGTCGAGCTTCACATAGTCGGCGGCCAGATTCAGATGCAGCGACGGGTACAGCGCCCGCACCGCCACCCCGCCCCCGGCGCCCTCCGCCTCCGTCAACGCCCGCAGATCCCAGGCCAGTTCATCTGTGGGGTCGTCCTGGGTGTCGGCGAGGTAGTGGGCCAGGGTGCACCGGTGCAGGGGGTCACCGTGCTCGCCGAGCTCCGTCCACAGCTCCAGCAGACGTCGCCGGGCCTCCTCCCGGTCCCCGGCGTGATGGAGCATCACGACCTGCCCGATCCGTGTCAGCACGGCATCCGGCGCCGTCCGCTCCTGTCGCTCCACCACAGCGTCCTCCGAGCCTCGTCGGCTGATCCCACCCGACGCTAACCGCCGTCACCGGCATTCCCGGTCAGGCGGCTCCGTGCGACATCGGGCAGGTCAGACGATGGACCGGCGCGGGTGAGGGCCGACCGGGCGTAGGGGGTGGGTGGGGAGGGACGAGGTGCCGGGGGGAGGTGAGGGACCGGAATGTGCGGGGAGGGAGGGACGGGCGTGCGTGGCGCGTGCCCTCCGGGTCCAAGGGCCGACAGCGCGTCGGACTGCCCAGCGAGCGGCCGAGCCTGCCAGAGACTGACCCACCGGGATCTCACCCCGCCTAGAACCCGCGCGTGCCCTCCGGTTCGACCGGCCGACAGCGCATGAGACATGCCCGGCGAGCGGCCGAGCCGGCCAGGGACTGCCCCACCGGGACCTCACCCCACCCAGAGCCCGCTCCCCCAAGAGGCCGCCCAGCGCGGAACCCCGTCCCGAACAAAACCGGCCCCCCTCGGGCTCCCCCCGGCTCCCCGCGACTCACCCAGCCTCAGCCCAAGTCAGGAATCCGCCAGTCGATCGCCTCATGCCCCTGCCGGGCCACCGCCTCATTGATCTGTGTGAACGGGTGGGACCCGAAGAACTTCTTCGCCGACAGCGGGGAGGGGTGCGCCCCCTTCACCACCACATGGCGGGTCTCGTCGATGAGGGGGAGCTTCTTCTGGGCGTAGTTGCCCCACAGGACGAACACCGCGGGGTCGGGGCGGCCGGCGACGGCCTTGATCACGGCGTCGGTGAACTTCTCCCAGCCCTTGCCCTTGTGGGAGTTGGCCTCGCCGGAGCGGACCGTCAGTACCGCGTTGAGGAGGAGGACGCCCTGTTCGGCCCACGGCATGAGATAGCCGTTGTCGGGGACGGGGTGGCCGAGCTCCTCCTTCATCTCCTTGTAGATGTTGCGCAGGGAGGGCGGGGTCTTCACGCCGGGGCGGACCGAGAAGCACAGGCCGTGTCCCTGTCCCTCGCCGTGATACGGGTCCTGGCCGAGGATGAGGACCTTCACCTGGTCGTACGGCGTGGCCTCCAGCGCGGCGAAGACCTCCTCGCGCGGCGGGTAGACGGGACCCTTCGCCCGCTCCTCCTCGACGAACTCCGTCAGCTCCTTGAAGTAGGTCTGCTGAAGCTCGTCGCCCAGAACCCCGCGCCAGGACTCGGGCAGCATGGCGATGTCGGTCACGTCAACTTCCTTACGATGTGCGGCGAACAGTGAGGGGCGACCGCGCAGCGGCCACTTCCAGTCCTGAAGAACCTACAGGCGGCCGCTGACAATCGCCCCGCCCACCGCACATCCCACCCGCTACCAGCTGGTCTTGCGGGACAACTCCCCCACCAGCATGATCGTCGACGGGTCCAGCGCCCGCTCCGCGCCCGAGACCTCCGAGCTCGCGGCGACATACTGCCGTCCCTGCCACAGCGGCAGCAGCCGCGCGTCGTCGACCAGGATGCGCTGGGCGTCCTCGAAGTCCTTCACGACATTGCCCCGGTCGCTCTGGGCGCGGGAGTTGGGCAGCAGTGTCTCGGTGATCTTGGGCGTGACGTAGGGCGTGCCGAGTGCGTTCTGCTCACCGACGAACGGCGCGATGAAATTGTCCGCGTCGGGGAAGTCGGGGAACCAGCCACGCCCGAACACCGGGTACTCGCCCTCCTGGTAGCCGGTGACGTATGTCTTCCAGGGGCGGGACTTGAGCGTGATCTTGAACAGGCCGGACGCGTCGAGCTGGCTCTTCAGTTCCTCGAACTCGGCCTTGGTGGCGGAGCCGTAGCGGTCGCTGGTGTACCAGAGGGTGAGCGCGACGGGGGTCGAGATGCCGGCCTCGGAGAGGATCTTGCGGGCCTTGGCCGTGCTGGGCTCGCCGTAGTCGTCGAAGAAGCCGGTGGTGTGTCCGGTGAGGCCCTTGGGGACCATGGAGTACAGCGGCTCGACGGTGTCCTTGTAGACCTTGTGGGCGATCGCGGGGCGGTCGACGACCTGGGCGATGGCCTTGCGGACGGCGGTCTTGCCGGCCATGGGGTCCTTGGGGTTGAAGACCAGGTAGTTGATCTCGGTGCCGGAGCCCTCGATCAGCTGGAGCTCGTCATCGTCGTCGGCCTGGATGTCGACGATGTCGTCGGCGGCGAGGCCGCGGAAGGCGACGTCCAGCTTCTTGTCGCGCAGGGCGGAGACCATGGTGGGCGAGTCCTGGTAGTAGCGGATGGTCACCGCACTGTTCTTGCGCTCGCCGACGCCCTTGTAGCTGTCGTTCTTGATGAGTTCGGCCTGGTTGCCCTCGTCGTAAGACGACAGGGTGTACGGACCGGACCCGACGATGGAGGTGTCCTCGCGGAGCTTGTCCTCCGGGTACTCCTCGGGGTCGACGATCGACATCGCGGGAGTGGCGAGGACGAACGGGAAGGTCGCGTCGGCCTTGTTGAGGTGGAAGACGATCTCGCGGTCGTTCAGCACCTGGACGCGTTCGAGGCTGCCCAGCAGACCGGCGGGGCCGCCGTTGACGTTGATCTTCCGGATGCGGTCGATCGAGTACTTGACCGCCTTCGCGTCCAGGGTGTGCCCGTCGGAGAAGGTCAGGCCCTCGCGCAGCTCGCACTCGTACTTCATGTTCGAGTTGTCGGAGAACCTGCAGTTCTCGGCGGCGTCGGGCTCGGGGGTGGTCGCGCCCGAGGGGTAACTGAGGAGTGTCTGGTAAATGTTGCGGAACAATTCCCAGGAGCTGTCCCAGGACGCGGCGGGATCTAGGGTGCTGGGGGCCGCCGTCGTCCCCACGACGATGGGGCCTTCCTCCTCCGTCGAATCGGACGAGAGGACGCCGCACCCTGCCACCAGGGACGATATGGACGCGATGGCCGCCACCTGCCGCAGGCGTCGGATCCGGTTGAACACGCGCACGCTCCTCGATCTGCCATACCAAGGGTCGGCAGACGATACCGCAGTGTTCCGGCCGTTGAACCTCCCGTCTCATAGAGCATCTGTTCGTTCTTCTGGTGACTACGTTGTCAATGTTTAATGATCTTCCTCTACGCCGACACGGGCGCCGCTGATGCCCAGCGGCGCCCGTGTCGATGTCGTCCTCGGTGTCGTGCCTGTGGGTCAGCCGACGCCCGCGTTGAGGAAGATCCCGCCGTCGATGACGAGGGTCTGGCCGGTGATCCAGTCCGACTGTTCCGAGGTGAGGAACGCGGCGGCCCCGCCGATGTCGGAGGGCACACCGAGCCGGCCCAGCGGGTACGCGGCCGCGGCCTCCGCCTCCCGGCCCTCGTACAGGGCCTGGGCGAACTTGGTCTTCACCACGGCCGGGGCGATGGCGTTGACCCGCACCTTGGGCGCGAACTCGTGCGCCATCTGCTGGGTGAGGTTGATCATTGCGGCCTTGCTGACGCCGTACGCGGCGATGAACGGCGAGGGCGAGATGCCCGCGACGGAGGCGATGTTGACGATTGCGCCGCCGTTGTCCTTCTGCCAGGCGTGCCAGGTCTTCTGCGCGAAGCCCAGCGCCGAGATCACATTGGTCTCGAAGACCTTGCGCGCGACCCCGAGGTCAAGGTCGGCGAGCGGCCCGAACACGGGGTTCGTACCGGCGTTGTTGACCAGGTGGTCGACGCGGCCGAAGGCCTCCATGGTGCGCTCGACGGCGACGGCCTGGTGGGCCTCGTCGTGCGCCTTGCCGGCGACGTAGATGGCGCGCTCGGCGCCGAGCTGCTCGACGGCCTCCTTGAGGGCGTCCTCGTTGCGGCCGGTGATGCAGACGCGGTCACCGCGCGCGATGAGCGCCTCGGCGACGCCGTAGCCGATGCCGCGGCTGGCGCCCGTGACGAGGGCGACCTTGCCGGAGAGCTCGGGCAGTTCAGTCGAAGTCATGTTCCCGGTCCCTTAGTCGAGCGGTCCGCCGGCGACGTACAGCACCTGGCCGGAGACGAAGCCGGCGGCCTCGCCGGTGAAGAAGGCGATGGCGTTGGCGATGTCCTCGGGCTCGCCGACGCGGGCCACCGGGATCTGGGTGGCGGCGGCGGCCTTGAAGTCCTCGAAGCCCATGCCGACGCGGTCGGCGGTGGCCTTGGTCATCTCGGTGGCGATGAAGCCGGGGGCGACGGCGTTGGCGGTGACGCCGAACTTGCCGAGTTCCTTGGCGAGGGTCTTGGTGAAGCCCTGGAGGCCGGCCTTGGCGGCGGAGTAGTTGACCTGGCCGCGGTTGCCGAGGGCGGAGGACGAGGAGAGGTTGACGATCCGGCCGAAGCCCGCGTCCACCATGTGCTTCTGGCAGGCCTTGGACATCAGGAAGGCGCCGCGCAGATGGACGTTCATGACGGTGTCCCAGTCGGAGACGCTCATCTTGAACAGCAGGTTGTCGCGCAGCACACCCGCGTTGTTGACCAGGATCGTCGGGGCGCCGAGCTCCGCGGCGATCCGCGCGATGGCGGCCTCGACCTGCGCCTCGTCGGAGACGTCGCAGCCGACCGCGATGGCCTTGCCGCCGGCCGCGGTGATCTTCTCCACGGTGTCCTTGCAGGCGGCCTCGTCGAGGTCGATCACGGCGACCGCGCGGCCCTCGGCGGCCAGTCGTACGGCGGTGGCGGCGCCGATGCCGCGCGCTGCGCCGGTGACGACGGCGACCCGCTGCTCAGTGGTGGACATGGGTGACTCTCCTCGGGTGAGCGACCGCTTAGTACCTTCGATGCAGGTGACGCTAGAAGTCCTGGCACGCGGTGTCAACGGTGACCGCGCGCATGTGATCCATTACCTCACCAAGAGACCCAGCAGCCGTTCCGTCTCGGCCGCCGGATCCAGGGTGAGCCCGGTGTGCACCGGCCCGGGCTGCACGACCGTCGAGCGCGGCGCGATCAGCCAGCGGAAACGCCGCCCGGCGTCGTCGCCGGCCGCCTGCCCCGCCGTCTCGCTGCCACCGCAGACCCGCTCCACGGCCCCGAGCGCGGCCCGGATGCCGGCCACGTCGGCCTCGGGGTCGAGGGCTAGCAGCCGCGCCTCGTCGAGGTGGGTGCGGGCACCGACGTAGGCCTGGGACCGGCAGTACACGAGCACGCCCGCGTTGATGCACTCGCCGCGTTCGACACGGGGGACGACGCGCACGAGGGCGTACTCGAAGACGTCCCGCTCGTTCGACTCGCTGCCCCGGATGATGTGGCGCTCGACCACATGCCCGGCCATGTGAATGTGGCGCTCGCTCACTTGCCCTCCTCGATTCCGGTGACGCGGTCATGGATGACGGCCGCGCGGGTCAGGAGCGGCGTCGCGTACGCCCGCCTCAGGTCGTCCGGGGTGTCGAAGCCGGGCTCGGTGGCCAGCCAGGCGTCGGGGACCGCGGCGGTCACCTCGGTGAGCAGTTCCTCGGTGACCAGCGGTGCCAACTCGGCGGCGGCGCCGCGTACATCGGGCGCGAAGGTGGCGAGGGCGTGGTCGGATGCGTCGTAGGGGCGCTCCGCCGAGGCCTGGGCACCGGGCCAGTTGTGATGCCAGATCATGGTCGCGCCGTGATCGATGAGCCACAGGTCGCCGCGCCACATCAGCAGGTTGGGGTTGCGCCAGGACCGGTCGACGTTGTTGACCAGCGCGTCGAACCAGAGGATCCGGCCGGCTTCCGCGGGGCTCACCTCGAAGGCGAGCGGGTCGAAGCCGAGCGCGCCGGAGAGGAAGTCCATGCCGAGGTTGGTGCCGCCGCTGGACCTGAGCAACTCCTGCACCTGCTGGTCGGGTTCGCCGAGGCCGAGCACCGGGTCGAGCTCGACCGTCACCAAGCGGGGCATCCTGAACCCGAGCCTGCGGGCGAGCTCGCCGCAGACGACCTCGGCGATCAGTGTCTTGCGGCCCTGTCCGGCTCCGGCGAACTTCATGACGTACGTCCCGAAGTCGTCGGCCTCGACGAGCCCCGGCAGCGAGCCGCCCTCACGCAGCGGCGTGATGAAGCGGGTCGCGATCACTTCCTTGAGCATCGCCCCAGGTTACTGGCGCAGGCAGGGGGCGAGGCGGCGGCGGTGTGTCGGGACCGACAGCCGATCGACAGCTCCGGACAGTGAACCGACAGCTCCGCTTTACCCACCTCCTGGCCGGACCAGGTCAGGATTTCGACAACGTCTGAACAGCCGGTCCGAAAGGACCGTACCTCTCGGCAGATCACGGCAGATCACGAATGACGGGAAGGAACGTCAGCATGACCAGCGAATCAGTTCAGCCGGTGTCGAAACCGAGCCGCCGTACCGTCGTGGCGGCGGTCGGCGCGGCGGGGCTCGCCGTCGCGCTGACCGCGTGCGGATCGGACGACGAGGCCTCGGGCTCGTCCACCGAACAGGGCGCCGCCGCGGGTGGCGGCGCGACCACCGAAGCGGGTGCGGGTGCCGGTGGGGGTGGCGCGGCGCTCGCCAAGACCGCCGACATCCCAGAGGGCAGCGGCAAGGTCTTCAGCGACGAGAAGGTTGTCGTGTCGCAGCCCGCGGCGGGCGACTTCAAGTGCTTCTCGACGATCTGCACCCACCAGAACTGCCCGATGACGGACCTCAAGGAGGACACCCTCTCCTGTGCCTGTCACGGCAGCCAGTTCTCCGTCCTCGACGGCAGTGTGAAGAAGGGGCCCGCGACCCAGCCGCTGGCCGCGAAGGAGATCAGCGTCTCCGGGGACTCGATCACGCTGGCCTGACCCGGCGGCGCTCCAGGCAGCCCAGTACCTCGTCCGTGGTCGCGACCGTGGCGACCAATGCGAGGGTGTGGCTGATCATCGCGGGGGTGTAGTCGGAGGGCACCCCCGCGATGGCGTCCGAGGGCACCACGGCCGTGTAGCCGCGGTTGACGGCGTCGAACACGGCGTTGGGGACGGCCACATTGGCCGAGACCCCGGTGATCACGAGTGTGCGGCAGCCTAGATTCCGCAACAGGGCGTCGACATCGGTGCCCTGGATCGGCGACAGGCCGTGCAGCCGCCGTACGACGAGGTCCTCCTCGGCGACTTCGATCGGCGCCGCCACGCGTACCGCCTCGGTGCCGGAGAGCTGTTGGACGGGGAGCCGTCCGGCGGCCCGGAAGAGGCGGGCGTTGTGGTTGGCGCCGCGGCCGTCAGGGCGGCGTTCGGCGATCGCGTGGATCACCTGGACGCCGCTGTCGTGGGCCGCGGCGACCAGCCGGGCCACGTTGGCGAGGACGCCCGACTCCCGGGCCTCCTTGGCGAGTTCGGGCAGCGCACTGTCCGGGCCGACGACGCCCTGCTGGCATTCGACGGTGAGCAGGACGGTGGTGGCGGGGTCGAGGAGTGCGCTGAGTCGGTCGTACGACGGCATGGGGTCCCCCTGTGCCCGACGGCGGCGGCGTGAGCGGGCGCGAGCGTAGCCACCATTGCGTGTGGAGGGAAGACGACTCATCCTTTTCTGACGTGATGTCAGAGGATCTCTCCTCTGGCACGACGTGAGAGAAGAGGGGGCCGTATGACCGTCACTCAGCGCCGGGGCCGGAAGATCATGATGACGCCCGGTGAGCTGGACGAGTTCCTGACCAGCCAGCGCACCTGCCGGGTCGCCACGGTGTCCGCCAACGGGTTTCCGCATGTCAGCGCCCTGTGGTTCGCCTGGGACGGCAACTCACTGTGGCTCTACTCGGTGGTCCGCAGCAAGCGGTGGACCGATCTGCGGCGCGATCCGCGGGTCGCGATCGTGATCGACACGGGCGAGGAGTACGAGCAGCTGCGCGGCGTCGAGCTGTCCGGCACCGTCGAGTTCGTGGGCGAGGCCCCGCGCGTGGGCGAGCTGCGGGCCGAACTCGACGTCCCCGAGACGCTGTTCGCCCGCAAGAACTTCGGCCTCGACGAGATGCCGCACGACGGCCGGCACGCGTGGATGCGGCTGACGCCGGAGAAGATCGTGTCCTGGGACTTCCGGAAACTGGGTTCACTGTGACCTGATGCCCCCCGAACGCCGTGAGGCCCTCTCAGTCGAGCTTCTCGCCCGCTGCCTGGAGGGCCTCGACCGCCGCTCGGATCGACGGGCGCCGGTCGGCGTCGGCGCGCCACACCGCGTAGATGTACCGGTGGACCCGGTCGCGCACCGGCACGGCCCGCACGCCCAGCGGCATCGGGTCGCGGCCCAGCCGGGGCGCCACGCACACGCCCAACCCGGCGGCGACCAGCGCGAGTTGGGTGTGGTGCTCCTCGGCCCGATGGGCGATGCGGGGCTCTATGCCCTTGGTGCGCAGCGTGAAGAGCAGCCACTCGTGGCAGAACTCGCCCTCCGGCCAGGCGACCCACTCGTCGCCCGCGAAGTCCTCCAGGTCCACCTCGCGCCGGCCGGCGAGCGGGTGCCCCTCGGGCATGGCGATCTCCACCCGGTCGTCGAGGATCGGGGCCTTGGCGAGACCCTCCGGCATGGGCAGCGGCTTGTTGTACCAGTCGAGGACGACGGCCAGATCGGCGTCGCCCCGGACCACCGCGTCCACCCCGTCCTCCGGCTCCAGCTCGCGCGACCGCAGCCGCAGCGCCGGATGGCCGTCGCGCAGCGCGGTGAGCGCGGCCGGGAACAGCCCCCGCAGGGCGGTGGGGAACGCGACCAGCCGCAGCTCGCCGACCACCTGCCCGCGCTGCGCCTCCAGATCGGACTGGGCCAGCTCGACCTGGGACAGGATGCGCGCGGCATGCTCCGCGAGCAGCCGGCCCGCGTCCGTGAGCCGCACCCCCCGGCCGTTCTTGGCGAGGAGCCGCTGACCGACCTCCCGCTCCAGCTTGGACATCTGCTGCGAGACGGCCGACGTCGTGATGTGCAGCCCCTCGGCGGCACCACTGACCGAGCCGTGCCGGGCGAGGGCGTCGAGGGTGCGCAGGCGCTCCAGATTCAACATGTAAGCAATGCTACGAGATACCGCGCGAAAAAACTCGATTGTGCTACGAGATCAAGGAGGGCATCGTTGCTGCCATGACCACCGCCACGACCGCGTCCGCCGCCTCGCCCCCTTCGTCCGCGTCCGCCGCGGCGCCGCGTCCCCGTGGCCGTCTCGACTGGCGGCTGCGTTTCGCCGCCCTCTCGCTGGTCTGGGGTTTCAGCTTCCTGCTCATCAAGGTGGGCACCGACGGTTACGCGCCCTTCCAGGTCACGCTGGGGCGGCTGGTGTTCGGTACGGCGGTCCTGGCGGTCGCGATGGCGCTCAAGCGGGAGCGGCTGCCGCGCGGGGTGCGGACATGGGGGCATCTCGCGGTGGCCGCGTTCCTGCTGAACGCGCTGCCGTTCTCCCTGTTCGCCTATTCCGAGTTGACCATTCCGTCCACGCTGGCGGGCATCTGCAACGCGACCTCACCGCTGTGGGGCATGGCCCTGTCCATGGTCGCGCTGTCGGAGGACCGGCCCACGCGGGTCCGGGTGGCCGGGCTGGGGATCGGGTTCCTCGGTGTCCTCACGGTGCTCGGGGCATGGGAAGGGTTTCACGGGCTGGACGCCATGGGGACGGCGATGGCACTGCTCGCCTCCCTGAGCTATCCGATCGGCTGGATATACGTGCGTCGAACGCTGGCGGGCTCCGGTGAGTCACATCTGTCGCTGACGGGTGCGCAGTTGCTGCTGGCGACGGTTCAACTCGCCGTCGTCACGCCCCTGTTCACCTCCGTGCCTTCGCGGTTGCCGGTGCTGCCGTTGCTGGCGATCGTGGCATTGGGGGCGCTGGGCACCGGGTTCGCCGTGCTGGTCCAGTACGGGCTGGTCGCGGAGGTGGGGCCGACAACGGCTCAGATGGTCACGTATTTCATTCCGGTGATCGCCACGGCTGCGGGGGTTGCGGTGCTGGGTGAGTCGCTTCGGTGGTCGACGCCGGTGGGAGCGGTGGTGGTGTTGTTGGGAGCGGCGCTTACGCAAGTTCGGCGTAAAGGCGCCTAGGGCCACCCCTATTGCGGTCGCATGAGGTTGATGTCCTCACCCCAGGCGTCGAGCACCTCCCCGTGTCCGGCCCGGCGCGTCGCCGTCTCGACCAGAGCGAACAGGCGGCGCTGCTGGGATACGTCGCCTGTCGCCGAGATGCGATCCACGGCGTGGAGCAGCGCCCCGGTGTCCCAACCCGGCAGCGGATATCGGGTGAGTTCCCACTCCAGGTACTTGTTGTAGGGGCGGGGGCGGCGGTCGAGGGCGAAGAGGAGTTCCAGTAGGAATCCGATGCTGTCGGTGGCGTCGAGGCGGGCGGCGAGAGGGTGGCCGTCACGGTCGTTCTTCACCGACCGGTACAGGGAATTGGCGTAGGCGTCGAGCCGGCCGCCGGAGTCACGGAACGCCTCCTCGGCATCCAGCCGCGCCTTCTCGGCGAGGATCCGGGCGATGCCTCCGTCGAGCCGGTCGAGCACGATCCGGGCCCGGGCGAAGGCGTAGCGCTCGAAACCGGGCATCCCTGCCGCGCGGAACGCGGTGAGGGAGAGGACGACGAGATCGAGTTCGGGGGTGCGATGGCCCGCGTACCGGGTGAGGTCGGTCGTCGCGTCGTCGGCGAGGACGACGTACAGGTCATGATCGGAGTGCCTGGTGGTCATGCCGTCGTGGGCGCGGGAGCCCTTGAGGACGAGGCCGACGACGGCCGGATCGGCGGTGGCCAGGGCGACGAACGCGTCGTAGGTGAGCGGCGGCTGCGAGGACATGGTGTGGATCTCCGGTGGGGTGGTGACGGGCAGGCCTGCGGGGCGGTCCCGTGTCGCGGGACGCGCCCCGTACCGTCTGCGGCTGCTCAGGGCCGCCGCCCGGACGATCAACGCACGGCTCGGACTCTACCTTCGGAGTGCGCCGTGACGCCCCTGGTTATACGTAACTCCTGGTCGGCGCCGGTCCGACCGCCGCCGCCACCGCGTCCGCCAGGGGGGTGACCTCCTCCTCGGTGAGCGTGGAGACGGTGATCCTGATGCCGGGGCGTGCGCTCGTGCGGAAGCGGGCCCCGGGGGCGACCGCCCAGCCGGCGTGGAGCAGGCGGGACACGGCACCGGTCTCGTCGGGGACCGGGATCCAGACGTTGAGGCCGCTGCGGCCATGGGCCTCGACGGCGCGTTCGGCCAGCGCCTCGATCAGCAGAGAGCGGCGTGCGCCGTACGTCGCCGCCACCGCCGCCGGATCCACCGCGCCGTCGCTCCACAACCGCACCACGGCCCGCTGCACCAGCCGGCTCACCCACCCGGCGCCGAGCCGCTGCCGCCCCCGCACCCGGTCCACGGTCACCTCGTCGCCGGTGAGCACGGCGAGGCGCAGGTCGGGGCCGTAGGCCTTGGCCACCGAGCGGACGAAGGCCCAGTGCCGGGTGGTGCCGGCCAGGGGGTGCACGGGCAGGTCGACGATGCCGTGCCCGTGGTCGTCCTCGATCAGCAGGATCTCCGGGTGCCGGCACAGGGCGGCGCGCAGGGCACGCGCGCGCGTGGCGCTCACGACGGCCCCGGTGGGGTTCTGCACCCGGTCGGTCACGATCAGGGCGCGCGCCCCGGAGTCGAGGACGCGCCGTACGTCGTCGGGCAGCGGGCCCTCGTCGTCCACCCCGACCGGGGTCATCCGCAGTCCGAGCGCCGGGATCAGATCGAGCAGGCTGCCCCAGCCCGGGTCCTCGACGGCGACGGTGTCCCCGGGCTTGAGGTGGGCCACGAGGACGCGCTCGATGGCGTCGAGCGACCCGGAGGCGACGGCCAGCGGCCCTTCGGGCACTCCGTCGGCGTCGAGCCAGCCCCGCGCGATCCGCGCCAGCTCCGGCTCGACGGGGTCGTCCCCGTACAGCACCGGCTCACGGTCGGCCTTCTCGGCCGCGGCCGAGAAGGCCCGCGCCAGCGGCGGCAGCAGCGCCGGATCGGGGTTGCCGCTCGCCACGTCGCGGACTCCCTCGGGCACGTCCACCCGGACGTACTCGCGCCCAGTCGTGGCGGGCCTCGGACGCACCCGGCTCCCCCGGCGGCCCGCGGTCTCGATGACTCCGCGCTCCCGCAGGATGCGATAGGCGGCGGCGACCGTATTGGGATTCACTCCCAGGTCAGTCGCCAACTCCCGCATGGGCGGCAGCAGTTGGCCCGGCTCCAGATCACCGGAGCCGACCGCGCCCTCGACACTCGACGCGATGTCGGCTGCGCGACGGCCCTCGATCCGATATTCTCCTAGCACAAACCACATTATGCACTAGTGCAATGGAGACCGCAAATGCAGGGGACCTCGCAGGCGACAGCGCAGTCCGCCGCCTACACGCCCACCGACCGCACCGTTCCCACCCGCTCCGCCGACCGTGCGTCGTACGACAGGGAACTGGTGCACTCGATACTCGACGAGGCCTACGTCTGCCACCTCGGCTTCGTCCGCGACGGCCTGCCGGTCGTGCTGCCCACGCTGTTCGGGCGGGTCGGGGAGACGCTCTACGTCCATGGCTCGACGGGCTCTCGTCCCCTGCGGATGACCGGCAGGGCCGACCCGGGGCTACCGGTGTGCCTGACCGTCACACACGTCGACGCGCTGGTCCTGGCCCGTTCCGCCTTCCACCACTCGATCAACTACCGGTCGGTGGTGGTGCACGGCATGGCGTACGACGTGACCGACCCGGAGGAGAAGCGGACCGCCCTGGACGCGCTGGTCGACCATGTCGTGGCGGGCCGGTCCCGTGACTCGCGGCCCGCCGACAAGAAGGAACTGGCCGCGACCGCCGTGATCCGCCTCGACCTGAACGAGGTCTCCGCCAAGCTCCGCACCGGCGGCGTCAACGACGAACCCGAGGATCTCGCCCTCCCCCACTGGGCCGGCCTCGTCCCGCTGCGCAAGGGCTACGAGGCACCGGTCGACGCCCCCGACCTCACCCCCGGCATCGAACTCCCCGGCTACCTCAGGGAGCTGTGATGCTGATCCACCCCTGGGACGCGCCGCGCGACGACACCGAGTGGCAGCGGTGGCTGGACGATCACGACTTCGGGGAACTCGCGGTCAACGGCCTGGACGGCGAGCCGCCGTATGTCCAGCCGCTGCACTTCACGTACGACGCCGGGCTTGGCGAAGTCGTCACGCATCTTGCCCGGCCCAATCCGATGTGGCCGGCGCTGCTCGCGAACCCGGACGTCGTCCTGAGCGTGGTCGACGACTATGTGTATGTGCCCGGCCCCTGGCAGGCGGCACCCGACGAGCCGCCGGAGCACGGCACGCCGACCAGCTTCTACGCGGCGGTCCAACTCCGTTGCCGGGCCAATGTCGTGGATGACCCGGCCGAGAAGGCCGAGCTACTCAACCGCCAGGTCGGCCACTTCCAGCCGGAGGGCGGCTCGGCCGAGGTGGCGGTCGGGCAGGTGCCGTACGGCAGGCTGTTGTCGGGTATTCGCGGGCTCCGGCTCGAAGTGACCGGTGTGCGCGCCAAGTTCAAGTTCGGGGGGCGGCGGACGGAAGAGGTGCAGGACCGGATCGCCGTGCGGCTGGCGGGGCGGGGTGGGGCACGTGATGAGGGGGCGCGCGAGCATATGGTGCGGCGACGCCCGGCCTGAGCCGGAGGGGGCCCGCACCATGTGCGATGCGGGCCCCCTCCAACCGTCACGCCGACAAGGGTTCCCGCCGTGCCCCGCGCGTCTCGGCCACCGCGAGGCCGGCGACCGAGCCGAGCATCAGCAGGGTGCCGGCGAGGGTCGGGGCCGTCAGGTGTTCCCCGAGCAGGACGACGGCGAGCACCGCCGCGCTGACCGGCTCAAGCAGCATGATCACGGACACGGTGGCCGACCGTACGGCGGCCGCGCCCGCGAAGTAGAGGGCGTAGGCGAGGGCCGTGGGGACGGCCGCGATGTACACCAGCAGCCAGCCGAGCCGGAGCGGATCGGCCGTGTGCGGCAGGATCCCCTCGGCCAGGGCCAACGGCAGCAGACACAGGCTGGTGACGGCGAAGGCCCACACGGACGTGGCGGAGGCGTCGGCCCCGCCGTCGCGGCCCCACTTGCGGGTCACCAGGGTCAACGCGCAGTACCCGGCGGCGGACACCAGCGCGAGCAGCACGCCCCACGGCCGTACGGTCGCGCCACCGCCGCCGAGCGCGAGCACCGCGAGCCCGGTGAGCGCACCGGCCACCGCCGCCACGCCTCCGCGCCCGAGCCGCTCCCCCAGCGTCAGCCGGGCGCCGAGCGCGATGAGGACGGGGCCCGCGCCGAGGGTGACGACGGTGCCCACGGCGAGTCCGGTGGCCTGCACCGCGGCGAAGTAGGCGGTCTGGAACACGGCGAGCCCGACACCCGTCGCACCTGCCCGCAGGGCCTTGCGGGCGAGGGGCTCGGAGACGGTACGCCGGGGAAGGGGACGGGGACGGGGCCGCAGCAGGCGGACGCCGAGCAGCAGCACGAAGCCGACCGCGCAGCGCCAGAAGGACAGGGCGATCGGTCCCATGTCACTGGTCCGGTAGACCAGTGAGGCGGCCGCGCCCGCGGTGCCCCAGGCGACTCCGGCGACGATCAGATAGAGGAGGCCTCGCCCGATGGGCAGGCCGGAGACAGGAGTGTTCGACACGAGATGTTCTCCGCAGACTTGCAGAAGTGCTGGTGGGAGCCCGGATCAGCGGGTTCCGTGGACTTCTTCTGCGGGCAGCGCCGTTCCGCCCGGCGTGCTGCCGGGCGGTTGTACCGGAGGGCCCGCCTCAGGCGGCCGGAGGCGGAAGAACGAGTGTCGTAGGCATGATCGCGCAGCCTAGGCGACGTTTCCGCGGGTGGACAACTCGCGCTCGGGCCCACCGGCGGCCACCGGTTCTGCGGATGTCTTGGCGGGTGCGGACGACTGCGCGATGAACGCCCCGGCCAGGACGACCGCGCCGCCGACGATCTGCGGCGCGGAGAGATGCTCGCCGAGCAGGAACCAGGCGAGAACGGTCGCGATGACCGCTTCGAGACACGCCACCACACCCGCGACCTGCGGCGAGAGCCGTCGGACCGAGACCACGCCGGTGACGTACGCGATCACCGTGGCGATCAGCACGATCCAGGCCAGCAGGAGGGTGGCCGCGACCGGGGTGCCGTTCATGTCGGCGGTGCCCGCGAGGACCGACCAGTCCATGGTCCAGGGACGGGCCACGACGGTGAGGACGGCGGCGCCGACCAGCAGGCCGTACGCGATGACGCCGAGCGGGTCGGGCGCCTGGTCGCCGGAGTCGCTGCCCTGGTCGGACAGGACGAAGTAGCCGACCTGGCAGCAGGCGGCGCCGAGCGCGAGGAGCAGCCCGAGGGCGTCGACGCTCAGTCCCGACCAGACCTCGACGACACAGGCGAGGCCACCGACCGCGAGGACCACGCCGACGGCCGCGGCGCGGGTCACCGGCCGCCGCTGCACGAACCGCACCCAGCCGAGGACGAGCGCCGGCGCCAGATACTCGACGAGCAGCGCGACGCCGACCGGCATGCGGGATATCGAGGCGAAGTAGAACGCCTGCACCCCGGCGACGCCGAGCAGCCCGAACCCGGCGAGCAGCGCGGGACGGCTGCGCAGCAGCGCACGGTGGCGCACGGCGAGCGGCAGCATCACCAGGGCGGCGCCCGCCACGCGCAGCCACACCACATGGAGCGGGTCGAGCCCCGCCTCGATCAGCGGCTTGGCCGCGACCCCGGAACCGCCGAAGGCGATCGCCGACCCGATCGCCAGACCGAGCCCGACACCCTTGCCGCGGCCGACGTGACCGCTCTCAGACTTACGCACCGGCACATGATGACAGGCGATGACATGAGCGTCATCCCCTTTGACACCTGTCTCGGCTGATGGACGGGTGGGCCCGTTGCCGGTGCTGCCGGTGCAGGGCGGGCGGGACCTATCGGGACGCCTCGCCGCCGGCGGCGTACTCGTCCCGGTGTTCGTCGATGCGGGCCCGCACGGCGCTCGCTTCGATGCCGGCGCGGGCGAGTACCTCGACGGCGCGCGCCTGGGGGTCCGCGACGATCTCCGCGAGCAGGTCGACGCCCCGGGCCTGGGTGTCGCCGCGTCCGGTGGCGCGTCGGCAGGCGTGTTCCATGGCGCTCGCGGCCAGCGGGGAGAAGCCCTCGCCGTGCATCACGACGGGTACGGCGCCGGAGTCCTCGACGGTGCCCTGCCAGCGGAGGCCGTAGCCGATGGTGCGCTGGACGAGGTAGCCGAGCAGTCGGGCCATGTGGGGTCCCTCGCCGAAGACGGCGTAGGCGTCCGGGTCGTGTTCCAGGAGCGAGTGCAGCAGATGGGCCGTGTCGATCTGGCGGTCCCCGTCCCTGACGGCGCGGCGGCGGGCACCGGAGACCACCGCTGCCAGTTCGTCGCTGAGCCTGGCATCGTCCGCCGGGGTGTCCGGACGCCGACAGTCCTGTTCCTGGGCCGACTGCCGGGGGATACGGGGTTGCACATCCCCCACCCCATCAGCCACATCGAGCCACGTCATCGCCGAGGGGGAGCATTTTCGCGTCCCACACAGAGTGGACCCCGGCGGCCGGTATCTCCTCCTTACGGATGAGATCACGCCGAACGACCCGCAAGGGCGCGCGCCGCCTTGCAGTGCGCTCCGTACGCAACCATGACGCCGCGTCACAACGTCCACAGGGGCATGGACAGGTCCCACAGGGACTCGGAGAGCAGGTGCTGGCTGGTGGCGCTGCCCGCCGTGGACGGCAGACAGTACGTCTACCGGGTGTACGCCCCCGAGGACGCCCTGCTCGCCGACCTGTTCTGGGAGGCCTGGCACTGCCATGAGGACAGCGCGCTGCCGCGGGCGTGGGATCTGTTCGACGCGGCGGTGATCAGGCTGGTGGGCTGAGCGGACGGGACGGCTCCGCACCTCCACATTTCCTGACGGTTCATCAGTATTGAATGTTCCGGCCCCCGCGGCTACGTTCCGCGACACCGTAGCCCGAGTCGAAGGGGTGGTCGCATGGCCGAAGTCAGCGCGGAGTCACACATCGAGGCACCGGCCGAGAAGGTCTGGGCACAGCTGACGGACTGGTCGGCTTACGGGCAGTGGAACGCGACCCACACCAGCTTCCCGGGCGGCGGCCCCACGGCTCTGGAGGTGGGCGGAACCTTCCAGGAGAACATGAAGCTGATGGGGTTCCCGGCCGAGGTCGACTGGACCGTCGAGGAACTGGAACCGGCGCGGGTGCTGGCGATCCGCGGCAAGGGCCCGATGGCCGTGACCGTGGCCACCCGCTACACCCTCACCCCGGACGGCGACGGCGCCACGACGGTACGGATCGACGGCGAGTTCACGGGCGCGGCGGTGTCCCTGATGGCGGGCAAGCTCAAGGACTCGGCGACGGCGGCACTGAACGAGTCGCTGCGCAAGCTGGCGGGGTTGGTGACCTGAGCGCCATGGCCGTACGCACGAGGGCGCCCCGCGGATCGCTCCGCGAGGCGCCCTCGTGCGTAAGTTGGGGAGGACGCCGATAACGGTCCGCCCCGTCCGATCTCGCTCAGTCCTCGTCGGCGAGGATCAGATACAGCTTCTTGCGGGCGTCGTTGATGACAGCCAGCGCCTTGTCGCGCTGGTCCTTGCTGCCCGTCTTCCAGACCTGCCCGAAGGCCTCCATCAGACCGAAGCCGGCCTGACGGATCTCACCGAGGGCTTCCCAGTCGACACCACGGGAGGCTTCCTCCCAGGGCGCCTCGGGACCACCCTCGGCCGCCTCGAGGCCCGCCTCGGTGAGCGAGAACAGCTTCTTGCCGCCCTCGGACTCACTGGCGATCAGGCCCTCGTCCTCCAGCAGCTGGAGGGTGGGGTACACCGAGCCGGGGCTGGGCTTCCACGCCCCGCCGCTGCGCTCGGCGATCTCCTGGATCATCTCGTAGCCGTGCATCGGGCGGTCCTTCAGCAGGGCGAGGATCGACGCCCGCACATCACCGCGCCGCGCCCTCCCTCGCGGTCCGCCCCGCCCCCTTGGCCCCCAGGGGCCGGGCCCGAATCCGGGCCCACCGAAACCGGGACCGCCACCACCGGGACCGAACGGCCCGAAAGCACCGCGAAGCCCTTCGAAGCCACCTCGGCCGTGGTGACCGTGCCCACCATGTCCACGCTCGTATCCGTGGGAACGCATCGCAATCACTCCATTCCATCGTTGACCTGTCGCGATGCCTCAACGATATATCGGAATAGTTCGGCTGGCAAGGCCCGAGGTCGGGCGGGGTCTGGGTGTCCCGTTCCACGCAATCGAGGGCGTCCGCTACAGGACTGGGTGACGGGCCGGTGACGCTGGATATCCCATGACTCTCGGCCGTCGAATCAGCCAAGGTGCAGGAGTGAGCGCTGAAGCGAGTCCCGTCGAGCACGAGGATCGGTGGACCCTGAACCTTCGCGGCATGAGCGTCACCAAGATCAGCGTGGACTTCCGGCTCGTGCTGGCCCTCGACTCCGACTGGGAAGTCGCATTGGAAGCACCCGCCAACCTCTCGCACGGGACAGCCCACGCCAACCCGTCCGTGCTCTTGAACCCGGAATCACAGGACGTCGCAGCGGCCCTCACACTCTTCGGAGCGAAGGTCTTGTCGGCGGTCGCGTTCAAGTCCGGCACCTTGCGTCTCGTTTTCGACACAGGCCACCACCTGACCTGCTCCTCCGATCCATCCTTCGAAGCGTGGCAGGTCACGGGCCCGGCGGGATGGCGCTTCGCATCACTGCCTGGAGGCGACATCGCCGTCTGGTCCGGCTCAGGAGCGAGCGAGTCCTAGCCGCGGCATGCGATGCGGCAGGCACAAGAGATGCGGTCTGTCTCAACGAACTGAGTCCACGCGTCTCACCCAATCCAGTCCATGCAGGTCAGCAGCACGCGGACGACTTACTTCGATGAAACAGGACAGGTGTGTTCGAGCACTGGGCGGCGGGGAAACCCCTGTACGGCGGCTCGCTAGGCTCACGCCATGTCCAACGATCTCGGTTTCACGTGCTCATGCTGCGGCGACCATCACGCAGAGGTCCCCATGAGCTACTCGACCATGGCCCCTGACGTTTGGGATCCCAGCTTCAAGAGTGATCCGGACAGCATGCTGTCGTCCGACCAGTGCGTGATCAGGAATCAGCACTTCTTCATCAGAGGGCTGATCGAGATACCCGTGATCGGCAGCCAGGACGTCTTCTCCTGGGGCGTCTGGGTCTCTCTGAGCAAGCACAATTTCACCCGCGCTCTTGAGATGTGGAACACGGAAGGCCGCGAGGCCGAGGGACCGTACTTCGGCTGGCTCAGCACCGAGCTCGCGCTCTATTCCGAGGACACCACCAACCTGAAGACCAACGCCCACACGCGACCGGTCGGCAAGCGGCCCTTCATCGAGCTGGAACCCACCGACCACCCGCTCGCCATCGAACAGCGCTCCGGGATCACGCGGGAGCGGGTGCGTGAGATCGCCATGGCCGTGCTGCATGCGGCCTGAGTCAACGCAGGTCAAGTCTGGGCGAGGGCCCGCGGTTGCGGAGGGATCCGGACGGTTTCCTCTCGGCGAGCGACCTGTTCAGCCAGCCAGCCGATGTGTCCGGACTGTCTGGCTCTCCGGATCCACTCCGCGTGGGCCAGGAGCCCTCTGAGCGTGACGATCTGCGGGTGGAAGACGCGTAGGTGGGACTGCGCCTCGGTGAGGATCCCGAAGGGGTCGGCGCAGTAGTCTTCGACCAGACCGATGAAGGCCGATCTGGCCCCGGAGAAGCCGTCCCTGACCCAGCGTCGGCCATCGCGGGGAACAAGGATTCGGTGGTGGCGCTGAGCCTTGAGGGTGTGGGCAGAACGCTGATGTGACGATGCTGAGAGGCTCGACGAGCGCGGTGATAGTCGTCTGCTTCAGCGTCCGAACGCCCAACAGCTCACTGAGATCCCTGTTGGACACATGGTCGGCAGCCGCGACTCCGCGAATGAACGAATCCACGGTCTCGTCGTGGAAGGGCGGGACCACACGCGGCAGCCGGCGGCGGAGGGATGGCTACTCCGCCTCGGGAGCGTCACCGACGCCCCACGACCACCGAGCCTTGCCCCGGACTGCCCGTGATCTTCCGAAGCAGGTCGAGGAAGCTGTCTTGCACCTGTCCACCAGCCATGGAGGATGGATCCGCCGAACGCCGAAAGTAGACAGCACAGGAGACCGCAGCAGGCCCAAGACGGGAGTCCTCAGCCAAGCTTCCACTGGGAGTCACTGGCCGCATACCTTGGACGATCGCCTCACCCAGAGGACGCGTGTCGACAGCTGCCAGGATTCGGATGGCACAGGCGTACTCAGCCGGGCTCGGCTCCCATCCGCTGCTGTCGAATGCGGCATGCAGACCACGTATCTGTGTCGCTAACTGCTCGATGTCGGCTGCCATGAGCCGACCATACTGATTCTGCCGCTGGCGCGCCGATACCTCCGCACGCCACCGCTGCACGACCATCGTTGGTGACGCCCGACGGCCAGACTTCACTACCACAGGACACCCGTTCGATTACTGCACAGCGGCGAGCGGGGAGGTCTCAGCCGCGGCATCACTCCATCGACGCAAGAATGCGGTCGAGTGTCCGGCGGCCCATTTCGCTCATCGTCGGGTTGCTCTCGACGTAGTACCAGACGACACCCATCGCCTGTTCGAACGCCCAGGCCTTGCCGCGCTCCCACTCCAGATCGTCACAGGCCAGCGTCCGCCGGAGGACTTCCCGTGGGCCTGGCTGCAACAGGTGCCAGGCGCTGACGAGATCCAGCGCAGGGTCGGCCGGGCCGAAGCCGCCGGTGTCGAGTACGCCGCTGAGCCGGTCTCCCGTGATCAGTACGTTGCCGGGGATCAAGTCACCATGGCTCATCACGTCGGCACCCGTGCGCGGCAACTCCCGGAAGTGGCTCCACACCTGGCGCACCCGGGGCACGTCGAGCAGCCCCTCACTCTCCTCGAAGCACTTCGCCATCCAGTCGTCGTGGTGAGTGAGAACGCCGCCACGATTCTCGCCGCTGAAAAGCCGGCCTCGCGTCTCGGCGTTCCGCAGGGCCGCGATGAAGGCCGCGAGGTCCTCGGCGAATGCGTCCGACCCGCTCGGGTCGGCCTCGGAGGCGATCGTTCCCGGCAGCCATGTCTGGACCGACCACGGCATGGGGTAACCCGCTCCGGGCTGTCCCAAGGCGACGGGTACCGGGGCGGGGAAGCGAGACACCTGTGCCAGCTCCGCGCTCGCCCGGGCCTCCTGTTCCAGAACCGCCAGCGCCTCGGCGGCATCGGCCATGCGCAGGGGGAAACGTGCGGAGAGGTCGTTGCCGATACGGAAGATGGCGTTGACCGTCCCGGTCGACGCCAGGGGTCGGATCGCCTTGCCGCTCCACTGGGGGAATTGTTCCTGGATCAAGGTCGCGACGATCTCGGTGGTCACGTCCACCTGGTCATCGTGCATGGTCATCTCTCGCAGCCCCCTCCGCCAGTCCCATTTGAAGGGCCGGAAGGAGTCCGGATCAACCGAGATTCCCGGGCACGCCCGGCGGCGACCACGCGCGGAGGCGACCACGTGCGTAGACCCGCACCAAGGCCCGCACCACCCCTCGCCCCGGCGTCAGGCCTTGCGGCCGACGGCGATGAAGTTGGCGGCGAAGAAGCGCAGCCCGCCGCGGGTCGGCTCGGTGCGTTCGAAGGCCTCGTCCCAGCGGGCGACGTCGTCCGGGGTGGCCAGGCCCTCCGCGATCAGGGTGTCGCGGGCGGCCCAGGCGGGGCCGCGCATGCCGGGCGGTGGGGTGAGGACGGTGGTGTGCCCCTCGAAGGCGATGACGTCCAGGCCGGCCGCGGTGAGCAGTTCGTCGAGGCGGGTGCCGACGGTCAGGTCGTTTCCGCGCCGCCGGTGCATCTCGCGGTACCGCCGGTCCATCTCCTCGAACTCGGGCGGCGCACCCCGCAGCCGGAAGCTGCTCGCGTCGATGTCGACGAGGTACACGGCGCCGCCGGGCCCGGCCAGTGCGGCCAGATGGTCGACGATGGCCTGCTCGTGGCCGCCGTTGTGGGCCAGGACGTGCCGGAGCATCACCAGGTCGAAGGTGCCCTCGGGCAGTCCGGTGGCCTCGGCGGATCCGACGCCGGTGTGCACCGGCAGCCCGGAGCGTTCGGCGAGCGCCGAGGCGACGGCGAGGGCGTCGCCGTCACGGTCGACGGCCCACACGGCTCCGTCCGGGGCGACGATGTCCGCCAGCCGCACCGAGATCGCGCCCGGCCCGCATCCCACATCGGCGATCCGCGCACCGGGCACCGCGCCCGCGGCGGTCCACAGCTCGCGCTCCCGCCGTTCGGCGGTCTGGGCCATGAGCCGGTAGCGCTCGATCTCCTGATCGCTGAGCGTCAACGAGTAGTCGGTCACTTCGATGTCTCCTGGGATCGAGCATAGGGAGGAAGCGGAGCTCCAGCGACATGGTGCCCCCGAAATCGGTCCAGCGCCCCCGAATTGGCCTTGGCCGCCCCCTCCCCGCGGCCCCTACGGTCGGCGACATGCGGATTCGAATCGTCGACGCCTTCGCCGACCGTCCCTTCACCGGCAACCCGGCCGGGGTCCTGCTGCTCGAAGAGAGCGGGTTCCCCGAGGACGCCTGGCTCCAGAACGTGGCCATGGAGGTCAATCACGCCGAGACGGCGTTCGCGCACCCGTTGCCCGAGGGCAGCGAGGCCGACTGGGCGCTGCGGTGGTTCACACCGGTCACGGAGGTGGCGATGTGCGGTCACGCCACCCTCGCCACGGCCCACGTACTGCACAGCACGGGCGCTCACGAGGGGCTCGTACGGTTCGCCACCCTCAGCGGCGTGCTCGTCGCGACGCCCCGCGAGGACGGGTCGATCACCCTCGACTTCCCGACCGCCCCGCTCACTCCCGTCACCGCCCCCGACGGCGTCGCCGAGGCACTGGGTGCCGAGCCCCTCGCCGTCCTCGACACCGGCCCGAACATCGGCGACCTGCTCCTCGAACTCCCCGACGAGAAGACGGTCCTCGGTCTGCGCCCCGACCTGAAGTCCCTCGGCGCCTACTCACAGCGCGGCATCATCGCCACCGCCCGCGCCGAGGACCCCACGCGTGGCTACGACTTCGTCTCCCGCTGCTTCTTCCCGAACGTCGGTATCGACGAGGATCCCGTCACGGGCAGTGCCCACACGGCCCTCGCCCCCTTCTGGTCCGAGCGCCTCGGCCGGGCGGAGCTCACCGGCCTCCAGGCCTCCCGCCGCTCCGGCCGCGTCCGCACGGAGCTGCGCGGCGACCGCACGCTGCTGACCGGGCGCGCCGTGACCGCCATCGAGGGCGAGCTGATCGCGTAACCGGCAGGACACCCCTCACGCCGTCGGCAGCCATCCCACCTTCCCCGCGAGCAGCGCGTAACCGACGAACGCCCCTATGTCCAGCAGGGAATGCGCCACCACCAGCGGCCCCACCCGACCCCATCGCCGGTAGAGGTACACGAACACCACGCCCATCGCCATGTTGCCGAGGAAGCCCCCGATGCCCTGGTAGAGGTGGTACGAGCCGCGCAGTACGGAACTGGCCACCAGCGCGGTGCCGGGCGTCCAGCCCAACTGGCCCAAGCGGCGCAGCAGATAGCCGACGACGATGACCTCTTCGAGGATCGCGTTCTGCAGCGCCGAGAGGATCAGTACGGGGTACTTCCACCACACCTCGGGCAGCGCCTCCGGCACCACGGTGAGGTTGAAGCCGAGTCCGCGTGCGGCCAGGTAGAAGGCGATCCCGGTGCTGCCGATCACCGCCGCGATCGCCGCGCCCCGGCCGAGGTCGGGCCAGGGGCGGGTGCGGTCGAAGCCGAGGGTGCGCAGGCTCTGCCCCTCGCGCATCAGGAAGTGCGCGACCAGGGCCACAGGGATCAGCGCGGTGGTGATCCCGAAGAGCTGCCAGGCGAGATCCAGCCAGGGGCGACCCGGCGCGGCAGAGGCGTTGAGAGTGGCGGCCTGGTCCTTGAGGCCACCCGGTTTGGTGACGGAGCCGACAAAACTGATCAGGGCGGACACACCGCTCGCACCGAGCGAAAGCCCCAGAACGAGCAGCGTCTCATCACGGAAAATCCGTCGCGAGGGCCGCTCATGAGGAAAAGAATCGGCCATGGGGCCTGCCTCGCCCTGCACTCCTGCCTCCAGTTGAGTAATCCCGCCTCATCCTCATCGTCGCCCCGCTAGGGTCTCGAAAGCAGTTACGAAGACCGTGCGCGACAGGCCGTTGGGGGGACGGGCGCCGTACGGGGCGTGCCGCCCCTCTGCCTGCCATACGGCCGGAATCCGGCGTGTGGTTCAGCACGGCGACAGGGAGGGGCACGACCGACATGGGACGTCACAGCTTGCCCGATCAGTATGGGGCGGGCGTCAGCGACCCCCGTCGACGGGCGCGACGCCGTACGGTCGCCATCGCGACGGCCCTCGTCCTGGCCGTCGCCGGTGGTACGGCCGCCGCGGTCAGAGGCGGACTGCTCTCGTTCGGCACCTCCTGCCAGGACGATCCGGTACGGCTGACCCTGGCCGTCTCCCCCGACATGGCCCCCGCCCTGGAGAGCGCGGCGAAGCGGGCCCGGGAGGCCGACCTCACCTCCGACGGGCGGTGCGTCGCCGTGACGGTGAGCCCGCGCGAGCCGTACAAGGTCACGGACACGCTGCTCGCGGGCAAGGACCCGGGCGCCGAGGTGTGGGTTCCGGACTCGGAGGTGTGGCTGCAGCGGCTCACGGCGAACGGCGGCACGGCCGACGTGTCCACGGTGGGCCATGTCGCCTCCACCCCGGTCGGGGTCGGGATGGTGCCGACCGCCGCGAAGTCGCTGGGCTGGCCCAAGAAGACGTACGGCTGGCTGGAGCTGGCCGGCGCCGCGCTGGGCGACGACTCGCTGCGGCTCGGTGCGGCCGATCCCGCGCGCAGCGCGACCGGGCTGCTCGCCCTGACCCGGCTGAGCACGGCCGCCGCCGGGGCCGAGGGCGGGGACACACAGGCCGCGGCGATGATGAAGGCGCTGTCGCAGCGTGTCTCCGACAGCGACGGCCAGGTCCTGGAGACGCTGCCGCGCGACTCGTCCGGCACCGAGCAGGGCAATCCGAAGCGCAATCAGGCGCTGGTCGTCAGCGAGCAGACGGCGTACATGTACAACTCCGCGGCGGACGGCGGCGCCGGCCTGGACTTCTTCTATCCGAAGGACGGCTCGCCCCGGCTCGACTACCCGTACGCCCTCCTCGACCAGACCGGGCTGACCACCGACGAGAGCCGGGCCGCGATCCGCTTCATGAGCTATCTCAGCGATGCCCCGCAGCGGCGGCTGCTGGAGCGGTACGGCTTCCGCACCTCCGACGACGCGGTCCCGGACGCGCTGGTCGCGAAGGCCGGGGGCAGCGGTCCGCAGCCGTACAAGGAGCCCGCGGCCCGGCCCGCCTCGGCGACCGCGCTGCAGGAGACCCTCGGCGTATGGACGATCACCGTGCAGAGCGCGCGGATCACCACGGTGGTGGACGCCTCCGCCTCCATGTCCGAGCCGGTGCCGGGCAACGGGCGATCGCGGATGGACGTCACCAAGGCGGCGCTCCAGCAGGCCCTCGCCACGTTCACGGCCGAGGACGAGATCGGCCTGTGGGACTTCTCCACCAAGCTCGACGGCGGCAAGGACTACCGCGTCCTGGTGCCGACCGAGCGGCTCGGCAACGCCAAGGGCACGGGCACCCAGCGCGACCGGCTGTCGGCGGCGTTCGGCGATCTGGCGCCGGTACCGGACGGTGCGACGGGGCTGTACGACACGACGCTCGCCGCATACAAGGCGGCGACCGGCTCCTACGCCGAGGGCAAGTTCAACGCACTGGTCATCCTCACCGACGGCCGGAACGAGGACCCGGGCAGCGTCTCGCGCGCCGACCTCATCGCCCAGCTGGAGCGCCTCACCAACCCCGAGCGGCCGGTGCCCCTCATCATGATCGCCGTAGGCCCGGACGCCGACCGCGAGGAGGCGAACCGTATCGCCGGGGCCACGGGCGGCTCGGGCCAGGAGGTGAGCGACCCGGCGCAGATCCAGTCGGTGATCCTCAAGGCGATCGTGGAGGCGGCTTCACGGGACGGACAGGGCTGAGCCGGCCCACCGGAAAAAATCTTCGGGCAATTCCGTACGGCGATGTCGAGAACCCATGTCCCGCTCCGTCCCCGTGGTGAACGCGACGACAATGGGTCGCACCAGCATCGAGGAGAGATCACGATGGCCAAGTACCTGCTGCTGAAGCACTACCGCGGCGCCCCGTCGGCCGTGAACGACGTGCCGATGGACCAGTGGACGCCGGAGGAGATCTCCGCGCATGTGCAGTACATGAACGACTTCGCGGCCCGGCTGGAGAAGACCGGCGAGTTCGTCGAAGGTCAGGCGCTCGCTCCCGAGGGGTCGTGGGTCCGGTACGACGGTGAGGGGCGCCCGCCGGTCACGGACGGGCCGTTCGCCGAGACCAAGGACCTCATCGCCGGCTGGATGGTGATCGACGTCGACAGCCATGAGCGTGCCGTCGAGCTGGCCGGGGAGCTGTCGGCCGCGCCGGGTGCGGGCGGGAAGCCGATCCACGAGTGGCTGGAGCTGCGCCCGTTCCTGACCGCGCATCCCTCCGGCGAGGAGTGCCTCGGCCATGGATGAGGCCTTGCTCAGAGGCCTCACACCGAGTGTGCTCACCGTCCTCGTCCGCCGCGGAGCCGACTTCGCGGCGGCCGAGGACGCCGTGCAGGACGCGCTGGTCGAGGCGGTCCGCGGCTGGCCGGACGATCCGCCGCGCGACCCGAAGGGCTGGCTGATCACCGTCGCCTGGCGCAAGTTCCTCGACGCGACCCGGGCGGACACCGCGCGCCGCCGGCGTGAGGACCTCGTGGAGGAGGAGCCGCCGCCGGGCCCCGCGCCCTCGGCGGACGACACGCTCCAGCTCTACTTCCTCTGTGCCCACCCGTCCCTCACGCCGTCGTCCGCGGTCGCGCTCACGCTGCGCGCGGTCGGCGGTCTCACCACCCGTCAGATCGCGCGGGCGTATCTGGTGCCGGAGGCGACCATGGCGCAGCGCATCAGCCGCGCCAAGCGCACCGTCTCCACCGTGCGGTTCGACCGGCCCGGCGATGTCGCCACCGTGCTGCGCGTGCTGTACCTGGTCTTCAACGAGGGCTACTCCGGCGATGTCGACCTGTCCGCCGAGGCCATCCGGCTCACCCGGCAGCTGGCAGCCGCGATCGACCACCCCGAGGTGTCGGGTCTGCTCGCCCTGATGCTGCTCCATCACGCCCGGCGGGCCTCCCGCACCGCGCCGGACGGCAGCCTGGTCCCGCTCGCCGAGCAGGACCGGCGCCGCTGGGACACGAAGTCGATCGCCGAGGGCATCGGGATCCTTCAAGCGGCCCTCGCCCGCGACCGGCTGGGCGAGTTCCAGGCGCAGGCCGCCATCGCCGCCCTCCACGCCGACGCGCCCACCGCCGAGGAGACCGACTGGGTGCAGATCGTCGAGTGGTACGACGAGCTCACTCGCCTCACCGACAGCCCGGTCGTCCGGCTCAACCGCGCGGTGGCCGTGGGTGAGGCGGACGGCCCGCGCGCCGGCCTTGCGGCACTCGCGGAGCTGGACGACACCCTGCCCCGCCACACCGCGGCGGCGGCCTATCTCCACGAGCGCGACGGCGATCCGAAGACGGCGGCCCGGCTGTACACCGAGGCGGCCGGCAGGGCGTCGAATCTCGCCGAGCGGGACTATCTGACCCGTCAGGCGGCCCGCCTCAACGCTCTTCTGCGCGGCTGAGGGGCAGCACCGGCAACCCTCACCTCAGCGCCACCGGCGTCGGCAACCCCACCGGCCATGTGTGCACCGGGTCCCCCTGATGCATCAGCTCGCGGTAACGGCGTGTCGTCGCCGCCAGGGCCGCGTCCCTGGAGAGGCCCGACTCCAGTGCCTGGTGGAAGGTGGCCGCCTGCCAGGACGCGCCGTTCATGCGCCTGCGGCACCGCTCCTCGATGACGCCGAGGTAGAGGTCCCGGTCGGCCGGCTCCACGCCCCAGGCGTCCAGGCCCGCTTCCGCGAGCGGCAGCAGTTCGTCGCGTACGAGGCTCACCGCGTCGACCTCCGCGAGGCCTCCGTACCGGCCGCGCCGGGGCCAGCGCATACGCGCGTCGATGCCGTCCCTGCACGCCGCGTCGAAGTTGGCGGCCGCCGCCTCGAAGGGCATCCGGGTCCACACGGGCCGGGTCTCCTCGGCGAGGGCGCGGACGACGCCGTAGTAGAAGGCCGCGTTGGCGATGACGTCCGTGACGGTGGGTCCGGCCGGCAGCACGCGGTTCTCCACGCGGAGGTGCGGGACGCCGTCGGCGATGCCGTAGACCGGGCGGTTCCAGCGGTACACGGTGCCGTTGTGCAGGACAAGTTCGGCGAGGGTCGGCACACCGCCGGAGTCGAGGACGTCGAGGGGGTCCTCGTCGTCGCAGATCGGCAGCAGGGCCGGGAAATAGCGCAGGTTCTCCTCGAATAGGTCGTACGCCGAGGTGACCCAGCGCTCCCCGAACCAGGTGCGCGGCCGTACGCCCTGGGCCTGGAGCTCGGGCGGGCGGGTGTCGGTGGACTGCTGGAACAGCGGCGGGCGGGACTCGCGCCACAGCTCACGCCCGAACAGGAAGGGTGAGTTGGCGCCCACGGCGACCTGGGCAGCGGCGACGGCCTGGGCGGCGTTCCAGACGTCGGCGAAGCGGCCGGGGGTGACCTGGAGGTGCAGTTGTACGGAGGTGCAGGCTGCCTCGGGGGCGATCGACTTCGACGTGCACGTCAGACGCTCGACCCCGTCGATGTCGAGCATGAAGTCCTCGCCGCGGGCCGCCACGATCTGATCGTTGAGCAGGGCGTAGCGGTCCACGTCGGAGAGGTTGGAGGAGACCAGGTCGTCGCGGTCGAGCGTCGGCAGAATGCCGATCATCACGATTCCCGCGTCGACCTCACCGGCTTTTCGGTCGGCATATGCCAGTGACGTACGGAGTTCCTCGGCCAGCTGGTCGAATACCCGGCTCTGCAAGCGGTGTGGGGCTATGTTGACTTCCAGATTGAACATGGCCAGTTCTGTTTGGAAATCACGGCTGGCGATACGCTCCAGTACCTGCGCATTCAACATTTTCGGCATGCCGTCGGCGCCGGTGATGTTCAATTCGATCTCCAGCCCCATGAGGTTCTTGGGGCGATCGAACCGCTTCTGAGCCAGCAGCCGCTCCAGGCCCGTCAGGCACCGCCGCAGCTTCTCGCGGTAGTGCTGCCGATCGGACAGATCGAACCGACCTGCCACGACCTTCTCCCCCATCGAAGCGTCCCTCCTCGGATGGGCGGGCCCCCAGGTCCTGCCCTGGATCCGGCCGCCCGGTCTCCCGGGTCAGGTTGGATGATGCCCAGCCGAGGCGATCGATAACGTCCCGCGCGAACCCGGCGCCCGCTACTCTGATGGATGTGACCGGTGGCACATTCAGCGGGCATGGAGCACTGTGCAGTTTCGGACGCCGCGCCAACTCGTGAAAAACGCCGACGACAATTGGCCGACCGCGCCGAAGGCATTTCCCGAGGTCATCGCCGCGACGCCGCCAGGAAATCGGGATGATTCCCGCATATCACCGGCCGAATGACTCCTTGCCGAGTGCACCGAAAGCGGTTAGACGAAACACCGTCGGAACCCCCGTCGTATAAACTCCGCAATCAAGGCAGAGGGTTGGCGCCCGCGGTCCCGGACCTGCCGTCCACGTGACGTGCGGCAGGCCTCACCCATCCCCCTTGGCTCCCAGACCCCGGCCCCCGCCTCTCTGACCTTCGTGAGCAGACAGCGCCGTCCGCCCCCGCCCCGCCCTCGCGCCATGCCTGTCGAATGAGAGGCGACCCATCATGCCGCTGCATGTCCCCCCGGCTCCCGCGCCCGCACTTCGCTCCGTCCTCACCGCACTCGGCTCGCCCACCGCGGTCCGCGAGGCCCGAACGCCCACGCTGCGCGCCGCCCAGGGGCCCGCCACACCCGAACTCCCGCTGCCCGTCCATGTCCTGGACGAGTTCACCCCGGCGGGCGTGTCCGCGACCCGGCTGGCCGGCTGGCGCTTCCTGATCCGGTGCGGGGAACGCGCGGTGGCCGCGGCCGAGACCCGGCTGACCCCGGACGGCTGGGCGTTCTCGCACTTCTTCGAGGGGCCGTACATCGACTCGACCGAGCGCGCGCTGCGCCAGGCGGAGACGATCACCCAGCCCTACCAGCCACGTCTGCTGTCGTTCCCGGGCCTGTACATGCTCGCGCTCTGGCTGCACGGCGACTGCACCGCCGACGGCGCCACCGGACACCCCGATCCCGCCGACATCCTGGTGCCGCTGGCCCCGGCCCCGCCCGGCATCGCCGCCCATGTGCCGCACCGGGTCGCCGAACTGCTCCCGGTGCTCACCCACCGGGCGACCCCCGCCGCGCCGACCTCACTGCCACCGCTGCCGCCGCTGCTGGGCTCCCCCGCCTGATCCGACTCCCCCGCGTACCCCGCCTCCCCTTTCCGGGTCGCGGGGTACGCCTGTGTCCGGTGAGGGGATTAGTCTCGTAACGGACAAAAGAAAACCGCATCGACAAACTAATTCGCTCGCCCGAGCGACAATGCGCTCGAACGAGCCCTGAGAACCGCCAAGGGCACCTGACCCGCACGGACTAGCCCCATCCGACCACTGCGAACCACCCGAATTGATAGTGGAGTTGGGATGAACCATCCACGCGGGTGAAGCGTCATCAACCTGTGAGAAAGCGGTGCTGCCAAATCCCTGCGGATTGACGCCCGTGGGGCAACACTGGGTTCCGACCGACTTATCACAACGGGGGGCGGCCATGAACGAAGCTTCACGCCGCGAAACAGACACACCAGCCATCTCACAGATCACGACAGAGCGAAAGACACCATCCATGTGCCAGCACCAGCCACCGTGTCCCGAAGCCAACTCCGCCGACCGGGAGTCCGCCCGCCTCATGGCGCACCACCCGGAGCAGGGATGGAGCCTGCTGTGCAACGGCGTTCTGCTCTTCGAGGACACCGGTGAGCTCCTGCCCGACGGCCAGATCATCGCCCCGCACCGCCCGCTGGGCGCCGGCAAGGTGATGACCGCCGCGTAGCGCCGCCCGGCGCACGACGCGGAAAGGCCCTGCACGACCGGGCGGCACGACGGACGCCCGGAGTACTCCCAGGGGCCGGTCGCAGACCCTGACTGCGAGCCGGCCCCGATGTGTGTCCGGGGGCGCTCACGCACCGTAGTGCGCCGTGCGTCCCGGGCGACCCTCGTACGGACGCCCGGGACACCTGGCGCGGGCGGCCTACTTCAGCGCCTGGCGCAGCGCGAAGTAGGCGGGCTTCGGCCGCAGTTCCTCGTCCCAGGGCAGGGCCGCGCCCTCACCCGGGAAGAACGCCGGGATCCAGCTGTACTTGTCCGTGTAGTCCCAGACCGTGATCCCCACACATCGGCGCACCGCCAGGCAGGCCTCGGTCATGTCCCGGTACCAGTCGGCCTGCTGGTCCAGCTTCTCCTCGGTGGCGGGCAGCTGCATCCGTACGTCGACCTCGGTGAGCGCCGTGTCGAGGCCGAGCCGGGCGAAGCGGCGGAGGTTGTCCTCCAGCGTGGTCGGATATCCGTACTGGAGCGCCAGATGGGTCTGGAGGCCGAAGCCGTGCAGCGGGACGCCCTGGGCCTCCAGCTGCTTGGCCAGCTCGTAGTAGGCGTCGCTCTTCGGGCCCGTCGCCTCGACGTTGTAGTCGTTCAGGTACAGCCTGGCCTTCGGGTCGGCCTGGTGGGCCCAGCGCAGGGCGTCGGCGATGTAGCCGGGGCCGAGCGTCTTGTAGAAGACCGTCTCGCGGTAGGTGCCGTCCTCGTTGAACGCCTCGTTGACGACGTCCCAGGCGTAGATCTTGCCGCGGTAGTGCCGCACCTCGGTCTGGATGTGCTTCTTCAGCACGGCCCGCAGCTCGGGTGCCGTCCACTCCCGGCTCGTGAGCCAGTCGGGCAGTTGGCTGTGCCAGACGAGGGTGTGGCCGCGTACCTTCTGATGGTTGGCGCGGGCGAGGTTCACTATCTCGTCGCCCTTGGTGAAGTCGAAGACGCCCTGCTGGGGTTCGGTGGCGTACCACTTCATGCCGTTGCCGGGCGTGATCTGGTCGAACTCGCTGCCCAGGAGCTTCTTGTACGGCTCGTCGACGAGTTCGGGATTGTCGGTCGCGCTGCCGAAGTAGCGGCCGTGGCGCTCGGCGAGGTCGGCGAGGGTGGGTGGCCGGTGATCCGCCTGAGCGGGCGTGCCGGTGACCGCGACCAGGGCGGCCGCGAGGGCGCCGACGAGTCTGAGCCGGTTCTTGCGCATGGTGCGACTCCTCACTGGGTGGATGGTGGGTGAGCCGTACGTCCGCCTGTGCGCGTGCTAGCCCTTGGTCGCGCCGGCGGTGAGGCCGCCGACGAGCTGGCGTTCGGCGACCGAGTAGAAGGCGAGGGCGGGGACCATGGCCAGCACGAGGTAGGCGAAGACGCGGGCGTAGTCCGCGGAGTACTGGCCCTGGAACTGCTGGACGCCGATCGGGATGGTCCACCAGGTGGAGTCGGTGAACACCAGCAGCGGCAGGAAGAAGTTGTTCCAGCTGGTGACGACGGCGAGGACCGAGACGGTGCCCAGCGCGGGCCGTGCCATGGGCAGCAGCACCCGCCAGAAGAACCCGAAGGGGCTGCATCCGTCGAGCGTGGCCGCCTCCTCCAGCTCGCCGGGGATCTCCCGGAAGAAGCCGCGCAGGATGATGATGGTCATGGGCAGCCCGAAGGCGGCCTGCGGGAGGATCACGCCGAGCGGGTTGTCCAGCAGGCCCATGGAGCGCAGCAGCAGGAACAGCGGCAGGGCGGCCACCGCGAAGGGGAACATCAGCCCCATGGTGAAGAGCGTGAACAGTCCCTCCCGGCCGCGGAAGGCGAAGCGCGCGAAGGAGAACGCGGAGAGCGCGGAGACCGCGACGACCAGGACGGTCGTACCGATCGCGATCAGGGTGCTGTTGCCGATCAGCCGCCAGAAGTCCCCGGAGCCGAGGATGTCCGTGTAGTTGCCGGCCACCCAGGACTCCGGCAGCCCGACGGGGTTGCGGGACAGCTCGTCGGTGGACTTGAAGCCGGACAGCACGGCGTACAGCAGTGGCACGACCATCACGGCGCCGACGACGACGAGGATCACATGCAGCGGCAGGTTCTTCCTGCCGGACCTGGCCGTCACTTGGCGCCTCCGCGCATCGTGGTGGTGGCTCCCTGGAGATCGCGGCGGAGCACGAACCGCTGGTAGGCGAGGGCGAAGACGAGGCTGATGCCGAACATGGCCACGCTGATCGCGCTGGCGTAGCCGACCTGGTAGCGCTTGAAGCCGTACTGGAACATGGTCACGGCCATCGTCTCGGAGTGATGGTCGGGGCCGCCCGCGGTGGTCACCCAGACCAGGTCGAAGAGCTGGATCGACCCGATCACGGACAGGAACACGCTGATCCTGAGGGTGGGCGCGAGCAGGGGCAGGGTGACACTGCGGAAGCGCTGCCAGGCGTTCGCGCCGTCGATGAGCGCGGCCTCGGTCAACTCGGCCGGGATGGACTGGAGTCCGGCCAGGTAGAGCATCATGTGGAAGCCGAAGTACTTCCAGGTCATGACCAGGAAGAGGGTGGCCATGACGTTCGACGGGTCGGCGAACCACTCGCCGCCGAGCCCGTCGAGACCGATGCCGCCGAGGATCCGGTCGGCGAGGCCGTCGTCCGGGGCGAAGATCATGCCGAACAGGACGCCGGTGATCGCCTCGGACAGGACGTAGGGCCCGAAGAACAGCATCCGGTAGAAGGCCCGGCCGCGCAGCTTCTGGTTGAGCAGGACGGCCATGGCGAGCGCGAACGGCAGCTGGATCGCGAGGGACAGCAGGACGAGGAGCAGACAGCGCCACAGGTCGCCGAGGAAGACGGGGTCCTGGAAGAGCCGGGTGAAGTTGTCGCCGCCGATGTAGTCGGACGGCATCCCGAAGCCGCCCCAGCGGAAGAAGGCCGCGTACAGCGCGAACAGCATCGGCAGCAGCACCAGGACGAGGAACAGCACCAGGGCGGGCACCTGGAAGCCGACCGCGGTGAGCCAGTGCAGCAGGCGCCGCCGGGCCCGCCCCCGGGCCGCGCCGGCGGACGGGGGCGGGCGGTCGACGCCGGGGCCGGGCTGCTTGTCGGCGGACGGCAGGTACGTGGAGGTCATCGCCGGCTACTGCTCTTCCTTCGCGGTCTTCGTGATCGACTCGGCGACCTGCTGCGGGGACTTGGACCCGGCGATGAGCGCGCCGACGCTGTCGTTGACCTCCTGGCCGACCGCGGGCGCGTAGGCCTGGTCGAGGTAGAGCTGGAAGCCGGTGGCGGCCTTCAACTGGGCCTGTACGGCCTTGATGTTGGGGTCGGTGAGGGCGCTCTCGGCGGCCGGGACGACCGGGATGACGCCGGTCTTCTTGACCAGCTCCACATCGGTGGCCTCGGAGGCGAAGAACTTCAGGAAGTCCACGGCCTCCTGCGGGGCTCCGCTGCGCAGGGCGTGTCCGCCGCCCCCGCCGAACACCTCGGTGATCGTGCCCTTGCCGCCCTCGACCGCGGGGAACGGGAAGAAGCCGAGGTCGTCGCCGAGGCCCTTGCCGGCGTCGGCCTGGACGACCGGGGCCCACTGGCCCATGAGCTCCATCGCGGCCTTGCCGTTGCCGACGGTCGCGGCCTGGCCGGTGGGGCTGGAGTAGGCGGCGCCGAGGAAGCCCTTCTGGAACGGCTGGAGGTCGACCAGCTCCTGGAGGTGCTGTCCGGCCTGGACGAACGAGTCGCCGGTGAAGTCCTTGTCGTCGTACGCCTTCTGGAGGGCGGAGGCGCCGGCGGTGCGCATCGAGAGATAGGCCCAGAAGTACATGCCGGGCCACTTCTCCTTGCCCGCGAGAGCGAGCGGGGTGGTGCCCTTGGCCTTCAACTTCCGTACGGCGTCGAGGAAGCCGCTCCAGGTGGTCGGGGGTTCGGCGATGCCCGCGTCCTTGAAGAGCGCCTTGTTGTACCAGAAGCCGATCATGCCGATGTCGAAGGGGATGCCGTACACCTTCTCGTCCAGCAGGTACGGCTCCTTCGCTACCGGCAGCAGGCCCTCGGCGAAATCCTTCGTACGGTCCGTGAGGTCCTCGACCAGCCCGGCGTCGACCTGCTGCTTGAGGACGCCGCCGCCCCAGGTGTGGAAGATGTCGGGCAGCTTCCCGGAGGCGGTCAGCGCGGTCATCTTCGATTTGTAGGCGTCGTTCTCCAGCTGGACGATCTTCACCTTGACCTTGGGGTTCTGGGCCTCGAACTTCTTGGCCAGCGCCGCCCAGACGCTCTTGGTCGGCTCGGTGGTGGAGATGTTCCACCACTCGATGGTGGTCGTGCCGTCCGACGACCCTCCGTCCGAGTCGCCACCGCAACCGCTCAGTGCCGTCATGCCCACACCGGCCGCGGCGGAGGCCGCGAGAAAACCTCTGCGGGACAGTCCCGGGTCGCCCATCTTGCGCTCCTTGATGATTCGAAAGTTTCGAAGCTGATCCAGAAAGCTGCGTTGCTGCCGCACCCTAGAGACAGCTGCCGAAGGGTGGCAACCCCTTGTACAAGGTGAATCATTGCGGCACAGACGGTGGACGGGTCCTCGCGGCTGAGAGATCGAAACATTCGGGTAGCTCGGCGAACCTTACGGCGCGGGCAAACAGCAAGGGCGGCGATCATCGACCCGGTCTCCCGGCTGATGATCGCCGCCCAAGTGGCGCTTGCTTCTACGAGTCAGGCAGGACCGTTGCCCTGAACCGCCTTCGGGGTCTCGTCCGGGGCGGGCGCCTGCGCCGGGCGCGGTTCCGACGGGGTGCGGCGCCGTGCGATCCAGGCGGCGGCCGGTTCGGTGTAGCGGGCCGTGAGGGGGCCCACGATCACCAGGAGCAGCACATACGCGGTGGCCAACGGCCCGAGCGACGGCTCGATTCCCGCGGTCACGGCGAGGCCGGCGATCACGATCGAGAACTCACCCCGGGCCACCAGCGTCCCGCCCGCACGCCACCGCCCCTTCGCCGACACCCCGGCACGCTTCGCGGCCCAGTACCCGGTCGCGATCTTCGTGAACGCCGTGACCACGGCCAGCGCCAACGCCGGCAGCAGTACCGGAGGGATGCTCGCCGGATCGGTGTGCAGCCCGAAGAAGACGAAGAACACCGCCGCGAACAGATCCCGCAGCGGTGCCAGCAGATTGTGCGCGCCCTCCGCCACTTCCCCGGACAGGGCGATGCCCACCAGGAACGCCCCCACCGCGGCCGAGACCTGCAACTGCTGCGCGACCCCCGCCACCACCAGCGTCAGACCCAGCACCACCAGCAGCAGCTTCTCCGGATCATCGCTGGAGACGAAGCGAGAGATATGGCGGCCGAACCGCACCGCGAGCAGCAGAACCAGCCCCGCCACTCCCAGTGCGATGGCCAGCGTGGCACTGCCCGCCGCGAGACCCGCCCCGGCCAGCAGAGCCGTCACGATCGGCAGATACACCGCCATCGACAGGTCTTCCAGCACGAGGATGCTCAGGACCACCGGTGTCTCACGATTGCCCAGCCGCCCCAGATCGCCGAGCACCTTCGCGATCACACCGGACGACGAGATCCAGGTCACCCCGGCAAGGACCACCGCCGCGACCGGGCCCCATCCCAGCAGCAGCGCCATCAACGCGCCCGGCACCGCGTTCAGCCCGGCGTCGACCAGACCCGCCGGATACTGCGTCTTGAGATTGGAGACCAGATCGCTGGCCGTGTACTCGAGGCCGAGCATCAGCAACAGCAGGATCACCCCGATCTCGGCCCCGATCGCGACGAACTCCTCACTGGTGCCCAGCGGAAGGAGCCCGCCCTCCCCGAACGCCAGCCCGGCCAGCAGATACAGGGGTATCGGCGAGAACTGGAACCGCCCGGCGAACCGGCCCAGCAGACCGAGGCCCAGGATGATCGCACCGAACTCGATCAGGAAAACCGCGGAAGAATGCATCGCGGCTCACACCCGCCCGAGTATCTCGGCGGCCGACTCCACACCTTCACGAGTCCCGATCACGATCAGGATGTCGCCACCGGCCAGCCGGAAGTCCGGCGTCGGCGAAGGAATCGCCTGGGCCCGCCTGAGCACCGCGACGAGGGAGGCGCCGGTCTCCGTACGCATTCTGGTGTCGCCGAGGACACGCCCGTTCCAGTACGAGTTCGAGGACAGCTCGATGCGCTCCGCCACCAGTCCCAGGTCGGTGGTGGACAGCAGGTTCGGGCTGTGGTGCGAGGGGGCCAGCGCATCGATCAGCGAGGCCGTCTCCGGCTCGGTCAGATGCAGCGACTGGGCGCAGGCGTCGGGGTCGTCGGACCGGTAGATGTTCACCGTCCGAGTGCCGTCCCGATGGGCGATCACCGACATATGGCGGTGTTCACGCGTGGTGAGGTCGTACTGGACACCGATCCCCGGCAAGGGGGTGGCGCTCATCCGCGGAGCAGGCACAACCCCTCCCTCCCTGTTCGTCGCGACGCTGGTGCGGGCCGCGGACCGGCCCGGTCGGGCGCCGCGGCGAGGATCATCGTGCCAGGTGCGCACGGGCCCGGAACATGGGTGTCAGCACGGATGGACACGCGGTGTGCGCACCGGTCAGAGTGGTGCGGGGCAGTGGGCCCCGTCGCAGGTCAGACCCCGGAATGGGGCTTTCGGTGACGGCAGGGGACAGTGGAGGTGAGGGTCACCGGGAAGGGAACGCGATCATGACGTTGTACTGGCGGATCTTCCTTCTCAACGCGGCGGTGTTCCTCGCCGCCGTCCTGCTGCTCCTGGGCCCGGTCACCGTCTCCACTCCGGTGCTCCTCGGTGAGGCGCTGGTCCTGCTCGCCGGACTGGTCGTGATGCTGATCGCGAACGCCCTGCTGCTGAGGATCGGACTCGCGCCGCTGGCCCGGCTGAACCGGGCGATGGCGACCGCCGATCTCCTCCGGCCCGGGAGTCGCACGACCGTCACCGGGCCCCATGAGATCGCCGAACTCACCCAGACCTTCAACGCCATGCTCGCCCGCCTGGAGACCGAGCGGGCCACGAGTTCCGGCAGGGCCCTGTCCGCGCAGGAGGCCGAACGCCACCGGCTCGCCCAGGAACTCCACGACGAGATCGGCCAGACCCTCACCGCCGTACTGCTCCAGCTCAAGCACGCCGCCGACAACGCCCCGCGGTCCGTGCGCGCCGACCTCCACCAGGCGCAGGAGACCACCCGCTCCGGCCTGGACGAGATCCGGCGCATCGCCCGCCGTCTGCGCCCTGGTGTCCTGGAGGAACTCGGTCTGCACAGCGCCCTGCGCGCCCTGACGACCGAGTTCACGACGTCGAGTCTCAGCGCCACGGCCCACCTCACACCGGGCCTGCCGCCCCTCGACCCCGCCACCGAACTCGTCCTCTACCGCATCGCCCAGGAAGGGCTCACCAACACCGCGCGCCACGCCCGCGCCACCCGCGTCGAGGTCCATCTGCGCCCCCTGCCCGACGCCCAGGTGGCTCTGCTCGTCCGCGACAACGGCAGGGGAATCGGTACGGCACCGGAAGGCGCCGGCATCAGCGGCATGCGGGAACGCGCCCTCCTCATCGGAGCCGACCTCGCCATCGGCCGGGGCCCGCACGGCGGCACCGACATACGTCTGCACGTCACCGGCAGCACCACCGCACCCCGTCCTCAGGAGAACGCGCGATGAACGCACCGGCCCGCATCCTGCTCGCCGACGACCACGCCCTGGTCCGCCGCGGCGTCCGCCTCATCCTCGACGCCGAACCGGATCTGACGGTGGTGGCCGAGGCGGCCGACGGCGCGGAAGCGCTGGCCCAGGCCCGCGGCGACGACATCGACCTGGCCATCCTCGACATCGCCATGCCCCGCCTGACCGGTCTGCAGGCGGCCCGCGAACTCGCCCGTGTCCGCCCCGGGCTGCGCACGCTGATGCTGACGATGTACGACAACGAGCAGTACTTCTTCGAAGCGCTCAAGGCCGGAGCCTCCGGCTACGTCCCGAAGTCCGTCGCCGACCGCGATCTCGTCGAGGCCTGCCGTGCCGCCCTGCGCGACGAACCCTTCATCTACCCCGGCGCCGAGTCCACCCTCATCCGCACCTACCTCGACCGCGCCCGCAACGGCGGCCGGCTGCCGGCCCGTCCCATCACCGAGCGCGAGGAGGAGATCCTCAAGCTCGTCGCCGAGGGCCACTCCTCGAAGGAGATCGCCCAACTCCTCGTCATCAGCGTGAAGACGGTGGAACGCCACCGCGCCAACCTGCTCCAGAAACTCGGACTCCGCGACCGTCTGGAACTCACCCGGTACGCCATCCGCGTCGGCCTGATCGAGCCCTAGGCACCGGCTCGGCGGAACGCGCATGGGCGACCCGGCCGGCTGGGACAATCGACCTCCAGGGCCAGTTCGCCGGACCGGAAGGAAGCGCCAGCATGATCGAGTGGAGGACACTCAGCACCGGTGCCCGTCCTGTCCCCCGTCCGTTCGCCACACCGCTGGTGTGGTTCGCGGCGTTCGGCGGGGCCCTGGTCGTCGTGGCGCTCCTCAACACCGTCGTCGGGACCGACCGCCCCGAACCCGCCGTGGCCGCGGTGTCCTTGCTGGCGGCCCTGCTGAGTTTCGGAGCACGCTTCACCGCGGTCCCCGGTACGACCGTGCTGTGCTGGCTGATCCTCAACGGCTTCGCCATACCGCCCGCGGGAGTCCTCACCTGGACCGGTCAGCGCGACATACTGTGGCTCGCGTGCCTGGGCACTGCGGCCGCCGCCGGCACCGTGACCGCCCGGCTCATCCATGCCCGGGTCGCCTACCGTCGCGTCGGCACCGGAGTCGACGCCGAGCCGGCACCGCGGCCCGACGAGGATCTCCGTACCGGCTGACCTGGCGTCAGAGTCCGCTGACCCCACCGCGGATCACAGGGGCCGGGCCGGCCAGTCCAGCAACCGGGCCCCGATGACCGCGATCTGCAGCGTGTTCCGGACAAGGTCCATCAACGCCTACCGGTCCCGGGCGAGTACGGGGAAGACCAGCAGGTCGGCGGCGCGCAGCAGAGGGTCGTCGAAGCCCATGCGCTGTGCCACGTCCAGGGCGTTGAGTGCTTCCTCGTAGCTGTCGGCCGTCCTTGGTGGTGATCAGGATGCGGCGGTCCTCGAAGCGGCCGAACACGGCGTCCGCCACCTGACGGGGAACGGGGTCGGTCTCGTCGTAATCGGTGGGGCTCCAGTGGGCCAGGTGGCACGGCTGGCAACGCATTAGCGCATGCTCACCACCACACCGACCACGGCCGCGCCCGTTCCGACGAGCCATCCCGTGAACGCCCGCAACCCGGCAAGGCCGTACAGCCGGCTCTGTGTCAATTCTACGAGCTGGAGGCTGAAAATGCTGAATGCGGTGATGACCCCGCCGAGGAGCACGTAGTAGGTGGCCGGCAGGTCATGGCGGATGAGTTTTCCCAGCAGGACGCCGAGCGCGAAGCACCCGGCGAAGTTGACGGCGAATTGGGCCCGAGGGAACGCCCGGGGCAGGGAACTTGCAGGCGACATTCTGAGAACGCCCTTCTCCATGGAGAAGCGAAGCACCGTTCCGGCCACTCCACCGACCATCAGCAGCATCAACTCCACGACACGTCCTCCCTCATCAGGACCCATTGTTATCCGAATGGACGCGCTCGGCTCGCCGCGCCCGGGCCGACGCGATACGCATAGGAAGAATGACCGGACGAATGACCGGACGAATGCGTGGGAGGATCACATGGCCGTGGAGATCCCGCCTTTGGTGAAACCCTCTAGGCTCAGGCGTCGAGCGGGCCTGGGGGGCGAATGCCTGGCTGAATTCCTGGGGACTTTCGTCCTTATCTCCTTCGGTTGCGGTGTGGTGGCGATGGCGGTCGCGGCATTGCCCGGCTCCGGTCGCACCGCGGGCCCCACCACGTTCTTCCTCGGTACCGGCGACTGGCTGCTGATCACCTGGGGCTGGGCCATGGCCGTGGTCTTCGGCATCTACGTGGCCGGCGGGGTCAGCGGCGCTCACCTCAACCCGGCCGTGACCCTCGCGTTCGCGGTGCGCCGCAAGTTCCCCTGGGTCAAGGTCCTTCCGTACTGGGCGTCACAGGTGGCCGGTGCCCTCGCCGGGGCGGCGCTCGTCTTCGCGGTGTATCACGACGCGATCGACGCGTTCGACGCCGCCATGAAGGGGCCCAAGACGGGCGGTCACACCCTCGCCTCGTTCTCGATCTTCGCCACCTTCCCGGCCCCGTACTTCAACGGTGGCATCTGGGGTCCGCTGATCGACCAGATCGTGGGCACCGCCTTTCTGGTCATGCTGGTCGTGGCCGTCATCGACCTGCGCAACACCGCCGTGAAGGCGAACCTCGGCCCCCTGGTGATCGGTTTCGTCGTGGCGGCCATCGGCATGTCGTACGGGGCGAACGCCGGGTACGCCATCAACCCGGCCCGCGACTTCGGACCCCGCCTGCTCACCTGGCTGGCCGGCTGGAAGGATCTGGCGTTCCCCGGCAGTCTGTCCGGGGCCTTCAGCGCCTACTGGTGGATTCCCATCGTGGGCCCGCTCGTCGGTGGCGTGATCGGCGTGCTGGTGTACGACCTGTTCATCGGGGACGTCCTGCACGTCCGCGCCCAGAAGGGCCTCCCGCCGGAGCCGGGCCGCACCCGCCCCACGACCTCCGACGACGAGTAAAGACGAGTAAGGACGAGTAAAGCGGAGTAGACAGGCCCCGGAATCCATGGGGGGACGCCGAGCGCGTCCCCCCCATGGATTCCGGGGCCGCTCCATCCCCTACGATTGAAGAGTTCTTCAATTCATCAGTTGCCGTGAGGTGCGGCCGTCGGGGAGGAGGCCCGGATGAGCGGGTCCGTGTTCGCCGAGGCATTGCTGGAGCGGGTACGTCAGGCACGGGCATCGCTCGATGCGGCGCTGGCGGCCGGGGACGCCTATGCGATCGCGGTGGCCGAGGACGAGCTGGACGACGCCGTGCGGGTCGCACACCGGCACGGGGTCGCCGTCGATGCCGTCGAGGCGCGGACGGAAGGGGAGTGATCCGGATGCCGGTTCCCCTCTACGAGGCGAAGGCCGAGTTCTTCCGCATGCTGGGGCACCCGGTGCGCATACGGGTGCTGGAGCTGCTGCAGGACGGGCCGAAGCCGGTGCGCGATCTGCTCGCGGAGATCGAGGTCGAACCGTCGAACCTCTCGCAGCAGCTGGCGGTGCTGCGCCGCTCCGGGATCGTGACGGCGACGCGCACCGGGTCGACGGTCGTGTACAAGCTGGCCGGCGGGGATGTCGCGGAACTCCTGGCCGCGGCCCGGCGGATCCTGTCCGAACTGTTGGCGGGGCGCCAGGACCTGCTCCACGAACTGCGCCGTACCGACGTACCGCGGTGACCGAGGATGCTGTGACAATCTCCTACTCCCCCGTACCTCCCGTCGTACCCGCCGGCCGGATGGCCCGGAACCCGCAGCCGGTACTCGGCCTCGACGGTGGGCTGGAGCTCCGTCCCTGGGAACCGCGTGACGCCGACGCCCTGGTGACAGCGGGTCAGGACCCCGCCATCCGGCTGTGGAACCGTCTGGCCGTGGAGTCACCGGAGCACGCGCGGCAGAGGATCGAGCGCATGCACCGGCGCTGGCAGGCCGAGCAGGCCGCGATCTGGGCCATCGCGCGGACGGGCGGCGGGGAGGCTCTGGGGCTGATCGGCTGGGGGGACATCGACCTGGCGGACGGGAACGCCGAGATCGTCTACTGGCTTCTGCCCGCCGCACGAGGCGGCGGAGTCGCCGTCGAGGCGACCAGGCGGGTCAGCCGGTGGGCCCTGGAGGAACTGGGGCTGCATCGCCTGCGGCTGTGCCACTCGACAGCGAACCCGGCGTCCTGCCGGGTGGCGGAGAAGGCCGGCTACTCCTTCGAGGGCACCATGCGCGGAGCACTGCTGCACGAGGACGGGTGGCACGACGAGCACCTGCACTCCCTCGTCGCGGGTGACCTGTAGGCGACGTGCGGCGGCAGTCGAAGCGACCCGGGCGACGGAGGACCGCGTTGTCGGACTCCCCGGGAGACGGCCTCCGATCGGAGGCGTCACCGGGACGGCGGCTCGGCCTCCCCCTGCGCGCTCCTGAGGTCGGCGAGGAGTTCGGCCTGTCCGGCCAGCACCCCCGACAGGATCGTGCGCGCGACCTGGAGGAGCTCGGCCACCTGCGGGCTGGTCAGCGAGTAGTACACGGTCGAGCCCTCCTTGCGGGTCACGACCAGATTCGCCCGGCGCAACACCGCGAGTTGCTGGGAGAGATGGGCGGGCTCGATGCCGACCTCGGGCAGCATCTCGGCGACCGCGTGCTCGCGTTCGCTCAGCAGCTCCAGGACGCGGATGCGGGCCGGGTGGCCGAGCGTCTTGAAGAACTCGGCCTTGAGTTGGTACAGCGGCGTACTCACCGTGCCGTCGCCTCCCCCACCCCGCGACACGGCCCCACCGGCCGGGCCTCGGCGCATCGCATCCACCTACTTGTCACAGACATGCGGCCCATCCTCGCCTGCCGCACCGGCGACACCGAATCCACCAGGGACGTCCCCATGGCCAATTGCCGACTTTAGCAATTGGCCAGGTCACCCGAGTCGCCCATGGGACGCTGTCGCCGTAGCCGCCTCACGCACAGAAAGCCGACCCCCTTGCCCGCCACACACCCCGCCGGCGCGAACCCGGCGTTCAGCATCCGCGTCCATGTCCCCGCGCAGGCCCGTGCCGCCGTGGAGACGATCGCCGCGGACGCGCCAGGCTCCGTCAGCACCCAGAGCTGCCCGCCGGATGCCACCGGGGCGCACCAGGTGCTGCTGGACGCCGACAGCGGCTCGACGCTGACGTGGCTCACCGCCGCCCTGCGGGACCGGCTGGGCCCGGACCTCCTGCTGTGCGAGGACCTCGTCTTCTCCGCCGCCTCCACCGGCAAGCTCAGCCAGAGCATCCGCGCCGCGACGGCCACCGAGCACGATGTCGCCCTGCTGGACGCCGACGCCGACCGGCGGGTCATCAAGCACCTTGTCCGGCACCCCGAACATATCGACCGCTACACCGGCCGGCACCACCGCGTCGCGCTGATGTCGGACGCGAGCGCGGTCCTGGACTTCGACCAGTTGCCCGCGTCCGCCGCCCTGCCCGCGGTGGAATCCCAGGCGGTCCATCTGCGCCGCACCACAGGCCTGGACATCCTGCCCCTGCCCGTCGCCGCCGGGACCGCCGCGGACCTGGCCACCGCTGTGCGCCTGCTCGCGCCGGGCGTCGTGGCGGCCGTCCTGATCCACACCCGCCTCGATCACGTCCGTACCGCGCAGGCCGCCCTCGCCGACTGCCCCGTCCTGCTGCTGGACTCCATCAACGACGGTCTGGCCATCGCCGCGGCCGCCGCGGCGTACAGCACACTGCGCCGGCACGACATCGATGTGCGCCGTGCCCGGGTGGTGTGCGTCTCCCCCGACCGCGGCGGCGACCTGAGCGGCCTCCTACTGGCCAGCGGCATCACCGACCTCACGCTCTACGATCCGGTCGCCCAGGGGATCCAGCCCCTTCACCGACTGGCCGACCGCACGGACCTGATCGTCGATCTGTTCGGCCTGATCGCCCCTCCGCCCGGTATCCCCGTGCTGCACGCGCGCCCGGAGACACCCCCGCCGTTCGCCGCGGCCACCACCGGCCCCCGGCCGCTGCACGCCCTGCCCGGTCTGCTGGCCGCCGCGGTCGCCACCGGAAAACCCGTCACCGCCCACGCCCGCATCGCGGCCGTCCGCGCCCTCATCGAGCAGACCCGGCCGGGCCATTCCCTGCCCCCGCTCGATCACCCCGGGCTGACTCCGGCCGTCACCGCGGCCGCGGTCGCGGCCCTCACGGGCGACGCGGCCCGGTGACGAGGCCCCGGCCGGGGGCTCTCACTCGCCGGCCGGCCATCCCGTGGTACGCCATTCCTGGCGCCGCTCCGGCTGCTCCTCCCGCCCGGCGCCGTGCGCGGCGAGAGCGGCGGCGAGGTCGGCGTGGACCGGGACGGGCGGGCAGTCACCGGCGGGGACGAGGGATCCGTCGGCGGGAATGGCCGACAGCTCCAGGCCGCGCCCGGCCGCGGTGAGACGGCGTGCGGCCTCGATGATGGCGAGCTGTCCCTCGGCCGACCAGCTGCGCAGTTCGGTCAGGTCGACGATGACCGGTCCGGTGCCGCGGGCCAAGGCCCAGCCGACCGCGCCCGCGAATCGGTGGACGGCGTCCGGGCCGAGATAGCCGGCGACGGAGAGGATGCCGAGGCCGTCCTCGGCGGTGTAGCGCCAGTCGATGGTCATGAGGCTGAACTTCCTTGTGCGGGTGGCCGGTCCATGTGCTGCCGACCGGTCAGAGAGGGAGGGTGATCCAGATGCCCTTGCCCCCGCCGTCGGCGTCCGCGCGGATGACCGCGGTGCCGCCGAGGCCGAGGACGAGCTCCATGACGGTGCCTAACCCGCCCTCCGCGGTCCCGGTGACCGATGCGTACAGCGGGGGCCGGTAGGGGTGACGGTCGTGCACGGCGAAGGCGAGGCAGTCCCTTCCCGCCGCGTAGATCACGGTGATCTGCGGGGAGAGGGCGGCGGCGTGCCGGACGCTGTTGGTGACCAGCTCGCTCAGGATCAGCAGGGCGGGGCCGACGGTGGGGTGCCGCAGGCCGATTCCCCATTCCGTCAGCGCCTGTTCGGCGGTCTCACGGGCGAGGCGGACGGCCGACGTCTCGGTGGGCAGGGTGAGCACATGCCGGTGGGGCAGGGCCGCGAGCCGCGTCGGCATCAGCCCTCCGCGCGGGCGAGGCGGAAGCCGGTGACCGTCCTGGGGCGCAGCCGCAGCAGGGTGTCGTGCGGCCCATGGCTCCAGCCGGGCAGGGTGCGCAGGTGGTGAGCCCTCTCGTCCGGGTCGTCGATCACCTCGGCGGGCCCGCGGACGGTGACCGTCCAGCCGGTGCCGTCCACGGCGCGGATCTCGTCGGCGTGGTAGGTGGCCGTCGCGGGTACCGCCGTGGCCGGGGTCGGGGTGCGGACGGTCAGACGGCCGTACTCCCACACATGGCGGGCCGGCCGCACCACGGTCACCTCTCGCTGCTGGTACACGAGCCGCCCCAGGCTGCTGCCCTCCAGCAGCCACAGCGCCTCGGCTCCGGAGACCTCCACCATGCGCTGAGCGGCGGGCGGAACACTCATCGCACGGTCTCCTCGCCGGACGTCCGGGACCGCTGCGCGGGAACGGCGCCCCAGACGCCGACCGTCTCCAGGTGGTCGCGGGCGCCCTTGATCGCCTCGGGGGTGGTGGCGTACTCCCGGCCCTCGTGCCGCAGCAGTTCCAGCGCGCCGACGGAGTCCAGGACCTGGCGCTGGCCGGGGCGTACGCCGGAAGCCAGGACGAGGATGCCGCGCCGGGTCAGTTTCTCCACCGCGTCCTTCAGCACGAGGGCGCCGGTCGCGTCCATGGTCGACACCCGCGACATGCGCAGGATGACGACCCGGACGTCGGCCACGTCGGTCAGCTCCAGCAGGAAGCGGTGCGCGGCGGCGAAGAACAGCGGGCCGTCGATGCGGTACGCGACGATGTGCTCGGCCAGCAGCGCGTGTTCCTCGGCGCTGTGATCGGCCCGGTCCAGCGGTACCTGGTCGAAGCGGGCCTGCTTGGCCACGGCCCGCAGCGCGAGAGCGCCCGCCACGACCAGGCCGATGATCACCGCGTAGACCAGGTCGAGCGCCAGGGTGGCCACGGCGGTCAGGACGAGGATCAGCGCGTCCGAGCGGGTGGCCCTCGCCATGGCTCTGAGCGAGCCGACCTCGACCATGCGGACGGCGGTGGCCAGCAGCACACCCGCGAGCGCCGCGAGGGGAATCCGCGAGACGAGGGGCGCGGCGGCGAAGACGATCACGGCGAGGACGGCGGCATGGACCAGGGCGGCCAGCCGTGAACTCGCCCCGGTACGGACGTTGACGGCGGTCCGGGCGATCGCGCCGGTCGCGGGGACGCCGCCGAACAGCGGCGCGGCGATGTTGGCCAGCCCCTGCCCGAACAGCTCCCGGTCCGGGTCGTGCTTCTGACCGACCGTCATCCCGTCCGCCACCGACGCCGACAGCAGCGACTCCAGGGCGGCCAGCGCGGCCACGGCCACGGCCGGGGCGAGCAGGGTATTCAGCGAGCCGAGGTCGAGGAACGACAGCGACGGTGCGGGCAGCCCGGCGGGCAGGTCGCCGATCGGCCTCGCCGCGTCCAGTCCGGCGGCCTGCGCCACGATCGTGGCGGCGATCACCGCGATGATCGAGAACGGCACGGTCGGCCGCCACCGGGCGCCGGCCAGCATGAGCACGGCCACCGCGACCGCGAACCCGAGGGCGGTCCAGTTGGGGTGCTTCGCGAACTCCTCGACCGCGCGCCAGGTCACCACCAGGACCCGGTCGCCCTCAGGCTTGGACACACCGAGCGCGTTCGGTACCTGCTGCAGCCCGATCACACAGGCGATGCCGAGCGTGAAGCCCTCCACGACCGGCGCGGGCACGTACTGCATGTACTTCCCCGCCCGCAGCGCGGCCAGGGCGACCAGCATCACGCCCGCGATCAGACCGACCGCGAGCACCCCGCCCGGCCCGTGCTCGCCGACGATCGGGACGAGGACCACGGTCATCGCGCCGGTCGGCCCGGACACCTGGAGGTTGGATCCGCCGAAGACCGCGGCGAGCGCGCCCGCGACCACGGCGGTCGCCAGACCCGCCTCGGCGCCGAGCCCGGAGGAGACCCCGAAGCCCAGTGCGAGCGGCAGCGCGACGATCGCCACGGTGAGTCCGGCGAGCAGGTCACGCCGGGGGTCGCGGCGCACGTCCGCCAGGTCGGCGCGACGCGGAAGCAGCGCGGCGATCCGTACGAAGGCCTGGTGCAGCGGTACGGACACGACGCCTCGGCTTTCCCCATGCGGCCCACCCCGGGGCGGGCACGAAACCTGTACCCGCGGACCACCGGATTGCGGACACAGTCATCACAGCATCTAACCAATTGCGAATTTTTGCAATTCAGCATCAGACCGCTGCGCCGCTGTTCCAGCCGGGGTGGGGGGCGGGCCGGGGTCGGGCCCGGTCAGGCCTTCCTGACGACGCTGGACTTCAGCTGCATCGCCCCGAAGCCCTCGATCTTGCAGTCGATGTCATGGCCGTCGACGCCGTCGACGAGGCGAATGCCCCGCACCTTGGTGCCCGCCTTGATCCCGGAAGGGCTGCCCTTGACCTTGAGCGCCTTGACGACGACCACGGAATCGCCGTCCTGCAGCACATTGCCCACGGCGTCCTTGACGACACGCTCGGCGACGGCCGGGTCCCCGCCGGCGGCCTCGGTGGGAACCCATTCGTGGCCGCACTCCGGGCAGACCATCAGGGCGTTCATCTCGTAGGTGTACTCGGACGAGCACTTGGGACAGGGAGGAAGGTTCTCGATCACCCCGCCAGGGTAGCCGCGTCCGCGATGACCGCCGGGCCTCGGCTACAGGCCCACGTCCCGGCTGCGGATGTCCTCCAGGGACTCGCGGCGGATCAGGAGGCGGGCGTGGCCGTCGTCCACGGCGACCACGGGCGGGCGGCCGACCATGTTGTAGCCGGAGGCCATGGACAGGTGGTAGGCGCCGGCGGCCGGGACGGCGAGCAGGTCCCCGGGGCGGATGTCGTCGGGGAGCTCGACGTCGGCGGCCAGGATGTCGCCCGCCTCGCAGTGCCGGCCCACCACGGTGACCGGGGCCGGGGCGGCGCCGCTGTGGCGGCCCACCAGACGGGGCGCGTAGCGCACGCCGTACAGCGCGGGGCGCGGGTTGTCGCTCATGCCGCCGTCCACGGCCACGTAGGTGTGCGCACCGGTCCGCTTGACGGACAGGACGTGGTAGAGCGCGATGCCCGCCGGGCCCGCGATGGCCCGGCCCGGCTCGATGAGGAGGCGGGGCACGGCGAGCCCGGCCGCCGTGCATGCCTCGGCCAGTTCGGCGCGGACCTTGCGGGCGAGCGTGGTGAGGTCGAGGGCGGGTTCGCCGGGGCGGTAGGCGATGCCGTGGCCGCCGCCCAGATCGAGTTCGCGCAGGACCAGGCCGTGCTGCTCGTGGAGGCGGGCCAGCAGCCCGACCATGCGGCGTACGGCGGCGAGGTACGGCTTGACGCTGGTGATCTGTGAGCCCAAGTGGCAGTGCAGTCCGGTGAGTTCGAGCTGCGGCTGGTCCAGGATCCGGGCGATGGCGTGCTGGGCGTAGCCGTCCGAGATGGACAGGCCGAACTTCTGGTCCTCGGCGCCGGTACGGATCTTCTCGTGGCCGCCGGCGCTGATGCCGGGCACGACGCGGACCATCACCTTCTGGTGGCCGTGGGGCCCGACCGCCGCCGCGAGACGGGCGATCTCGGAGGGGCTGTCGATGACGATCCGGCCGACCCCGAGGCGCAGCGCGGTGTCCAGGTCGCGCGGGGACTTGGCGTTGCCGTGCAGCACGATCCGTTCCGGCGGGAAGCCGGTGGTGACCGCGAGTTCCAGCTCACCGGCCGAGCAGACGTCCAGTCCCAGGCCCTCCTCGGCCACCCAGTGGACCATGGCCCGGCACAGGAACGCCTTGGCCGCGTACAGCACTTCGGCGTCGGGGAAGGCGTGCCGGTAGGTGCGGCAGCGCTCGCGGACCTCGTCCTCGTCGATGACGTAGACGGGGGTGCCGAAGCGGTCGGCGACCTCGCTGAGCGGCACGCCGCCGACGGTGAGTTCGCCCTCCCGGGGTTCGATTGCCGAGGCCGGCCACACGGAGAGGGCGTCGGCCGCGGTGGGGACGGCGGGTTCGTGGAGGGTGGTCATCGTGCGGCCCCCGTCACATGGAGCCAATGCGGCCGATGGTGTGCCGTGGTGGACGGGGTGACCGCGGTTACGGCCGGGGCGCAGAGCTGGGGGTCCACCGTCACGGTGGTGACGCCGAGCGGGGCGGTCAGGGAGCGCAGGGCGGGTTCGGCGAGCCGGATCCAGGGCTGGTCGGTGCCGAGGGTCGCGGTCAGTCGCCGCCGCGACGTGAACCCCACGGCCGTACGGTCGCCGAGGGGCGTACGGAAAAGGCGGGCCGCGCAGGCGGCCGGTCCCGGCCGGACCGGAACGTACAGAGGGCCGGCCGGGAACCGTTCAGAGGGCTCCGGGTCTTCGTCGGACAGGTGGTCTGCCATGGGGGTGCCTCCGGGTGGATCCCAAATGGATCGTGCGTGGTGCTTGTTCGCCCCGGACGCGGGGAGGCGGACCGGGGCTTGCCACCGACGCTATGCCCGGTGACCCGGAGGTCCGGACGGCCCATGACGCGATGTTGACGGCGATCGGCCGGACGCTGACGGGACGCTGACACGAGGCCCGGCCGCCCCCGGAAGCGCACCGTCAGGGGTGCGCCAAGAAGGGCAGCGGCGGCTGGCCGCGCGAGTGCGCCGGGGGTGTGATGGGAGAGGCCCGTCGAGGCTTCCTGCCGAGAACGAAGTGCCATGAGGAACGGTGGAGCCATGTCTGGTTCCGACGGCCCCGCGAGAGAGCGGGTCCTGGTGGGCGTGAGCGGCTCGCTGGGCAGCCTCACCGCCCTCGCCCGGGGCGCCGAGGAGGCGCGGCGGCGCGACGTCGAGCTGTGGCCGGTGCCGGCCTGGCAGCCGCCGGGCGGGGTCCGGGGGTGAGCCTGCTGACCGGCGAATGGCAACGACTGGCGCGCGAGCGGCTGGTCGGCATCCTCGGAGACGCGTTCGGCGAAGGCGGCCCCGACGTGTGGATGTACGCCCTGGTCGCCCAAGGCAGTCCGGGACGGGCCTTGGTGGAGCTCGCCGACCGCGCGGACGACGTCCTGGTCGTCGGCGCCGGCCGCCGCGGCCTCTGGCGCCGCGCATGCGGCCGCTCGGTCACCCGCTACTGCCTCACCCACGCCACCTGCCCGGTCCTCGCGGTACCACCCTCTCCGCTGGAGTCGGAACTGGCGACCGTGCACCGCCGGAATGCCTGGGGACTGCGGCTGGACACGGGGGACTTGGGGCGTGAGGCGGTGCGGCGGGAAGGGGCGTGACGGGCCTCGTCGAGGAGTGCCGCCCCGTCACGAAACGGCCGCCGCCGGCACCTCCGGCTCCCCCGGCCGTCGCCCCCGCGCCATCCGCAGGCTCAGCACCATGGTGAGGCCGCCGCCCGGCGTGTCCTCCGCGCTGATCGTGCCGCCCATGGCCTCGGCGAACCCGCGTGCGACGGCCAGCCCCAGCCCCACGCCCGCCCCGCGCGGGGCGTCGCCGTAGCGCTGGAAGGGCGCGAAGATGCGTTCCTTGGCCTCGTCCGGGACGCCGGGCCCCCGGTCGACCACCCGGACCTCGACCCGGTCGGCGATGGCGCTCGCGGACACCAGCACGGGCTCGTCCCGGGAGCTGTACTTGACGGCGTTCTCGACGACGTTGGCGACGACCCGTTCCAGCAGCCCCTTGTCCACGCTGACCATGGGCAGCGTCTCCGGGATGTCCAGCTCCGCGCTGCCCGCCGGCACCCCGCCGAGCGCCATCGGCACCACCTCATCGAGGTCGATCTCCCTGATCAGGGGGGTGACGGTGCCGGTCTGGAGGCGGGACATGTCGAGCAGGTTCCCGACCAGGTGATCCAGCTGGTCGGCGCCCTCCTCGATCGCCTCCAGCAGTTCGGCCTCGTCCTCCTGGGACCACGCCACGTCGTCCGACCGCAGGGAGGTGACAGATGCTTTGATGCCCGCGAGTGGCGTACGCAGGTCGTGGCTGACGGCGGCCAGCAGTGCCGTACGGATCCGGTTGCCCTCGGCGAGTTCCTTGGCCTGGTCGGCCTCGCGCTGGAGACGCTGGCGGTCCAGTACGACAGCGGACTGCGCGGCGAAGGCGGCGAGGACGCGGCGGTCCTCGGCGGGCAGCACCCGGCCGGTCAGCGCGAGCGCCATGTGGTCGCCGACGGGGACGTCGACGTCCGCGTCCTCGGGGTTCCGGCAGGGGCGGGGGCCCACGCTGCCGGCGCAGGTCCACGGGTCGACGTCGCTCTCCCGCTCCAGCAGTGCCACCGACTCCATGCCGAAGGTCTCACGGACGCGTTCCAGCAGCGCCTCCAGACTGGTCTCGCCGCGCAGGACGTTCCCGGCGAGGAAGGACAGGATCTCCGACTCGGCGCGCAGCCGGGCCGCCTGGTGGGTGCGGCGGGCCGCCAGGTCCACCACGGAGGCCACCGACACGGCCACGCCGACGAAGATGGCGATGGCGACGATGTTCTTCGGGTCGGCGATGGTCAGCGTGTGCACGGGCGGTGTGAAGTACCAGTTCAGCAGCAGTGAGCCCACCACCGCCGACGCCAGTGCGGGCAGCAGGCCGCCCAGGAGGGCCGCCGCCACCGTCAGCGACAGATACAGCAACATGTCGTTGGCGAGGCCGACTTCGGGGGCGACGTGCGTCAGCAGCAGGGTGAGGGCGGCGGGGCCGAGGACGCCGACCAGCCAGCCCCGGATGATCCTGGACCGGCCCAGCCGGGCACCGCGGGGCACGGGCAGGCCGCGGCCCTTGCCCGCCTCGTCGTGGGTGATCAGGTGGACGTCGAGGTCGGGGCCCGAGTCCCGGGCGACCGTGGCGCCGACGCCGGGTCCGAAGACGTACTGCCAGCTCTTGCGGCGGGAGACGCCGAGCACGATCTGGGTGGCGTTCACGCCGCGCGCGAAGGCGAGCAGCGCGGCCGGTATGTCGTCGCCGACGACATGGTGGAAGGTGCCGCCGAGGTCCTCCACCAGCCCGCGCTGCACGGCCAGTTCCTTGGGCGAGGACGAGGTCAGCCCGTCGGTGCGGGCTATGTAGACGGCGAGCACCTCACCGCCGGCGCCCTTCTCCGCGAGCCGCGCGGCCCGGCGGATGAGGGTGCGCCCCTCCGGGCCGCCCGTCAGCCCTACGACGATCCGCTCCCTGGAGCCCCAGATGGTCGAGACCTCGTGCTCGCTGCGGTAGGCGTTGAGGTACTCGTCGACGCGGTCGGCGACCCACAGCAGGGCCAGTTCACGCAGGGCGGTGAGGTTGCCGGGGCGGAAGTAGTTGGAGAGCGCCGCGTCGACCTTGTCCGGCTGGTAGATGTTGCCGTGCGCCATGCGCCGTCGCAGCGCCTGGGGCGACATGTCGACAAGCTCGATCTGATCGGCCCGGCGCACCATCTCGTCCGGCACGGTCTCCTGCTGCCGTACGCCGGTGATGGACTCGACGACGTCGCCCAGCGACTCCAGATGCTGGATGTTGACGGTCGATATGACGTCGATACCGGCGGCGAGCAGCTCCTCGACGTCCTGCCAGCGCTTGGCGTTGCGCGAGCCGGGGATGTTGGTGTGGGCGAGCTCGTCCACCAGCGCCACCCTGGGCGCGCGGGCCAGGACGGCGTCGATGTCCATCTCCGTGAAGGAGGTGTCCCGGTACCGCAGTTCCTTGCGCCGGATCTGCTCCAGGCCGTGCAGGATCACCTCGGTGCGCGGCCGATGGTGATGTTCCACGAACGCGACGACGCAGTCCGTGCCGCGTTCCACCCGCCGGTGCGCCTCGGACAGCATCGCGTACGTCTTGCCGACGCCCGGTGCCGCACCGAGATAGATCCGGAGCTTGCCTCGTGCCATGTTCACCCTTCGAAGCGGTAACCCATGCCGGGTTCGGTGATGAGATAGCGGGGGTGCGAAGGGTCCGCTTCCAGCTTCCGGCGCAACTGCGCCATGTAGACCCGCAGATAGTTGGTCTTGCCACTGTGGGAGACGCCCCAGACCTCCCGCAGCAGGAACTTCTGTGTGACCAGGCGACCGGGATGGGTCACCAGGATCTCCAGCAGCTGCCATTCGGTCGGTGTGAGGCGTACGTGGCGGCCACGCCGTACGACCCTCTTCGCCAACAGGTCGATGGTGAACTCGGCCGTCTCCACCCGTGTCGTCCCGGCGGCGACCGGAGCCTCCTCGGTACGGCGGACCGCGGCCCGCAGCCGGGCCATCAGCTCGTCCATGCTGAAGGGCTTGGTGACGTAGTCGTCGGCCCCGGCGTCGAGAGCGGCCACCTTCTCGTCGGAGCCCTGACGGGCCGAGAGCACCAGGATCGGCACACGGGACCAGCCGCGCAGGGACCTGATGACGTCGACCCCGTCCATGTCGGGCAGCCCGAGGTCGAGCATCACCACGTCCGGCTGACGCACGGCCGCCAGCCGGAGGGCCGTGACGCCGTCGGGCGCCGCGTCCACTCCGTACCGGCGTGCCCGCATATTGATCACGAGTGCTCTGACCAGCTGGGGGTCGTCCTCCACGACCAGCACCCGGGTCATCTCTCAGCTGCCCTTCACCAGTTCCTTGAGCGCGATGTTCAACTCCAGGACGTTGACCCGCGGTTCGCCGATGAAGCCGAGGGTGCGCTTCTCGGTGTGGTCCTCGACCAGCTTCTCGACCTGGGCGACCGGCAGGTCGTTGCGGTCGGCGACCCGGTGGACCTGGAGTTCGGCGTAGGCCGGGGAGATGTCCGGGTCGAGGCCGGAGCCGGAGGAGGTGACCGCGTCGGCGGGGACCTGGGAGGGCCGGACCGTGTAGCCGGGCACGGAGTTCTCCCTGACGACCTTGGCCTTCGCCTCCTTCACCCACTTGATCAGCTCGGGGTTGTCGCCGGAGCGGTTGGTGGCGCCGGACAGGATCAGCTTGTACTGGGTGTTGACCGAGTTCTCGCCCAGTCCGTTCGCCGGCCGGGGCTGGAAGTAGTCCAGGCCGTAGCCCTGTTGGCCGATCAGCGAGGAGCCGACGACCCTGCCGTCCGACTTGATCTCGGAGCCGTTCGCCTTGTCGCTGAACAGCCCCTGCGCGATGCCGGTGACGGCCAGCGGGTAGATGACGCCGGTCACCAGGGTCAGCACGAGGAGGGCGCGCAGGCCCGCCCCGAGCAACCGGGCTGTGTTCGTAACGGAGTTGTTCATGGCCTTCAGCCGATCCCGGGGATGAGGGAGATGAGCAGGTCGATGAGCTTGATGCCGATGAACGGGGCGATCAGGCCGCCGAGCCCGTAGATCGTCAGGTTCCGCCGCAGCATGCGGTCCGCGCTGACCGGCCGGTACTGCACGCCCTTCAGGGACAGCGGCACCAGCGCGATGATGATCAGCGCGTTGAAGATGACCGCCGACAGGATCGCGGAGTCCGGTGAGGACAGGCCCATGACGTTGAGCTTGTCCAGGCCCGGGTAGACCGCCGCGAACAGCGCCGGGATGATCGCGAAGTACTTCGCGACGTCGTTGGCGATGGAGAACGTGGTCAGCGCACCGCGAGTGATCAGCAGCTGCTTGCCGATCTCGACGATCTCGATCAGCTTGGTCGGGTTGGAGTCGAGGTCGACCATGTTGCCGGCCTCCTTGGCGGCCGACGTACCGGTGTTCATGGCCACGCCGACATCGGCCTGCGCGAGCGCGGGCGCGTCGTTCGTGCCGTCACCGGTCATCGCGACCAGCTTGCCGCCGGCCTGTTCCCGCTTGATGAGCGCCATCTTGTCCTCGGGGGTGGCCTCCGCGAGGAAGTCGTCCACGCCCGCCTCGTCGGCGATCGCCTTCGCGGTCAGCGGGTTGTCACCGGTGATCATGACGGTCTTGATGCCCATGCGGCGCAGCTCCTCGAACCGCTCACGCATGCCTTCCTTGACGACGTCCTTGAGGTGGATGACCCCGAGGATGCGGGCACCTTCGGCGTCCTCCAGCGCGACCAGCAGCGGGGTGCCACCGGCCTCGGAGATGCGATTGGCGATCCGGTCCGCGTCGTCGGCGACCGTGCCGCCCCGCTCCCGCACCCAGGCGATGACCGAACCGGCCGCGCCCTTGCGGATCCTGCGCCCGTCGACGTCGACGCCGGACATCCGGGTCTGCGCCGTGAAGGCGATCCACTCGGCGCCGCTCAACTCGCGCTCACGCAGCCCGTACCGCTCCTTCGCCAGTACGACGACGGAGCGGCCCTCGGGCGTCTCGTCGGCCAGCGAGGACAGCTGGGCGGCGTCGGCGACCTCGGCGCCCGTCACACCGTCCACCGGCATGAACTCGGCGGCCTGGCGGTTGCCGAGGGTGATGGTGCCGGTCTTGTCGAGCAGCAGCGTGGAGACGTCACCGGCGGCCTCGACCGCGCGGCCGGACATGGCGAGCACATTGCGCTGGACCAGGCGGTCCATGCCGGCGATCCCGATCGCGGAGAGCAGGGCGCCGATGGTCGTCGGGATCAGACAGACCAGCAGGGCGATGAGCACGATCATCGTCAGGTGCGTGCCCGCGTAGTCCGCGAGCGGCGGCAGTGTGGCGCAGGCCAGCAGGAAGACGATCGTCAGTGACGCGAGCAGGATGTTCAGGGCGATCTCGTTCGGCGTCTTCTGCCGGGCGGCGCCCTCGACCAGGTTGATCATCCGGTCGATGAAGGTCTCACCGGGCTTTGTCGTGATCTTGATGACGATGCGGTCGGAGAGGACCTTCGTGCCACCGGTGACGGCCGAACGGTCGCCGCCGGACTCCCGGATGACCGGGGCCGACTCGCCGGTGATCGCCGACTCGTCGACGGACGCGACGCCCTCGACGACATCACCGTCGCCGGGGATGACATCGCCGGCCTCGCAGACCACGAGGTCGCCGATGCTCAGCTCGGTTCCCGCGACCACGGTGCCGTCGACCTTGCGCGCCACCGTGTCGGTCTTGGCCTTGCGCAGCGTGTCGGCCTGCGCCTTGCCGCGGCCCTCGGCGACGGCCTCCGCCAGGTTGGCGAAGATCACCGTCAGCCACAGCCAGACGCTGATGGTCCAGCCGAACCAGTCACCGGGGTCGGTGAAGGAGAAGACGGTGGTCAGGACGGAGCCGACGAGGACCACGAACATCACGGGAGACTTGACCATCACCCGCGGGTCGAGCTTGCGGAAGGCGTCCGGCAGCGACTTGAGCAGCTGCTTCGGGTCGAAGAGGCCCCCGCCGACACGGCCTTCGGGGGTCTTGTGCCCCGTCGGCGCGTCCTGGTGGGGCGCGAGGGTGGGAGTGGACATCGGGTCCTGCTTCTCTACGTCGGTGGTCATGAGGCCAGCCCTTCGGCCAGCGGCCCCAGCGCGAGGGCCGGGAAGTACGTCAGCCCGGTGATGATGAGGATCGCGCCCACCAACAGGCCGGTGAACAGCGGCTTTTCGGTGCGCAGGGTGCCCGCGGTCTCCGGCACCGGCTTCTGCTCGGCGAGCGAACCGGCCAGGGCCAGCACGAAGATCATCGGCAGGAAGCGGCCAAGGAGCATGCACAGGCCGAGCGTGGTGTTGAACCACTGTGTGTCCGCGTTCAGACCGGCGAACGCCGAGCCGTTGTTGTTGGAGGCGGACGTATAGGCGTAGAGGATCTCGGAGAATCCGTGCGCGCCGGAGTTGGTCATGGAGTTGCCCGGGGTCGGCAGTGCCATCGCCGCGGCGGTGAAGACAAGTACAAGCGCCGGCGTGATCAGGATGTAGCAGGCGGCCAGCTTGATCTCACGGGAGCCGATCTTCTTGCCCAGGTACTCGGGCGTACGGCCCACCATCAGACCGGCGATGAACACCGCGATGATCGCCATGATCAGCATGCCGTAGAGGCCGGATCCGGTACCGCCGGGCGCGATCTCGCCCAGCATCATGCCGAGCATGGTGATGCCGCCGCCGAGCCCGGTGAAGGAGGAGTGGAAGGAGTCCACCGCGCCGGTCGAGGTGAGGGTGGTCGACGTCGCGAAGATCGACGAGGCGCCGACACCGAACCGCACCTCCTTGCCCTCGTACGCGCCACCGGCGATGTCGAAGGCCGGGCCGTGATGGGAGAACTCGGTCCACATCATCAGGGCGACGAAGCCGACCCAGATGGTGGCCATCGTGGCGAGGATCGCGTAGCCCTGCTTCACGGAGCCGACCATGAGGCCGAAGGTGCGGGTCAGCGCGAACGGGATGACGAGGATCAGGAAGATCTCGAAGAGGTTGGAGAACGGGGTGGGGTTCTCGAACGGGTGGGCGCTGTTGGCGTTGAAGTAGCCGCCACCGTTGGTGCCCAGCTCCTTGATGGCCTCCTGCGAGGCGACCGCGCCGCCGTTCCACTGCTGCTGCCCGCCCATGAACTGGCCGACCTCGTGGATGCCGGAGAAGTTCTGGAGGGCACCGCAGGCGACCAGGACCACGGCCGCGATCGCGGCGATCGGCACCAGGATGCGGACGACACCGCGCACCAGGTCGGCCCAGAAGTTGCCCAGTTCACCGGTGCGCGAGCGCGCGAATCCGCGCACGAGCGCCACCGCGACGGCGATTCCGACGGCGGCGGAGACAAAGTTCTGCACCGCCAGACCGGCGGTCTGCGCGACGTGGCCCATGGCCTGTTCGCCGTAGTACGACTGCCAGTTGGTGTTGGTCACGAACGACACGGCGGTGTTGAACGCCTGGTCCGGGTCGATCGACTTGAAGCCGAGCGAGCCGGGCAGCACACCTTGCAGCCGCTGAAGCAGATAGAGGAACAGGACACCGACGGCGGAAAAGGCGAGGACGCCGCGCAGGTACGCGGTCCAGCGCATCTCGGTGTCGGGATCGGCACCGATGCCCTTGTAGATCCACTTCTCGACGCGCCAGTGCTTGTCGGAGGAGTAGACCTTGGCCATGTAGTTGCCGAGGGGGACGTAGGCGAGCGCCAGTGCCGCGATCAGTGCGAGCAGTTGGAGCACGCCGGCGAGGACGGGACCCATGTCTAGGCTCAGAACCTCTCCGGGAAGATCAGGGCGAGGACGAGATAGCCCAGCAGGGCGACGGCCACGACGAGGCCGACGATGTTCTCGGCGGTCACAGCTTCGTCACCCCCTTGGCGACGAGAGCCACCAGCGCGAAACACGCGATCGTGATGACGACGAAGGCCAGATCGGCCATCGTGAACTCCTGGAGTGAGGTTCGGTCGGACAGGGACGACTTCGAGGAAACAGCCTTCGTGGCCGGATTCGAGCGCCGTTGACGGCTCCCATACGGCCCGCCGCGCGCCTTTGACGGTTCTCTTACGGCGCCACGATCACCGCAGGTCGCAGCCGCGCCGGAGGCGGAACCGGAGTCGGCAGATCACCGCGTCCGTCTCCTTGCGGACGGCGTGCGCGACGACGGCCCCCCGCTGGTTCTGCAGCAGCCGTTGCCACAGCCGCTCCGGCTCGGTCTCCGGGATGAGCACGGTCACCCGGGTGGCTGGCTCGGAGACCATGAGGTCTCGGACGTACGCGGCAATGGGGCGGCCCAGCGCACGCCGCTGACTGGCCAGCCGGACCAGGGGCACACCGGGGTCCCACTCGGCCCAGGAGCGCTCCAGGGCGTGCAGCGCGGACCGGTCCTCGGGGTCGGGGTGGCAGACGGTGACGGCACGGACCTCGTCGCCGAGCGAGGCCGCCGCGGTGAGGGCCTCCGAGGTGAGCCGGGAGAGCGAGGAGACGGGCACGATCACGACCGAGCGGTCGCGGTGCGGATGCTCGGGGATACGGCCGAGGCCGAGCCGCTCGCCGATCCGCGCGTAGGCCCGGTGCACGGCCTCGAACGCCGCGACCAGCAGGGGCAGCGCGATCACGATCAGCCAGGCGCCCTCGGCGAACTTGCTCGCGGTGACGACGACGGCCGAGACGCCGGTGAGCAGCCCGCCGAAACCGTTGAGCAGGGCCTTGCCCTGCCATCCAGGACCCTTTTCTTGGCACCAGTGCCGGACCATGCCGACCTGGGCGACGGTGAAGCCGACGAAGACGCCGATGGCGAAGAGCGGCACGAGCGTGTTGGTGTCGCCGCCGGAGAAGACGATCAGCGCGGTGGAGACGGCCGCCAGCGCCAGCACACCGTGCCGGTGCACCTGCCGGTCGGCCTTCAGCGCGAACACATGCGGCAGGTAGTTGTCGCGGGCGAGCAGCTTCAGCAGCACGGGGAGGCCGCCGAAGGAGGTGTTCGCGGACAGGGCCAGCAGGATCATCGTGGCGAACTGGATGACGTAGAAAGCCCAGTTGTGGCCGAGCGAGGCGTCCGCGAGCTGGGCGAGGACGGTGACGCCCTCGACCGGCTGGAGATGGAAGCGGGATATCAGCACCGACAGCCCGATCAGCATCAGGCCGAGGACGGCGCCGAGGGCGAGCTCCGCGTGCTGGGCCCGCTTGGCGCGCGGGACGCGGAAGGACGGGACGGCGTTGGCGATGGCCTCGACGCCGGTGAGCGCGGCGCAGCCGGAGGCGAAGGCCTTCAGCAGGAGCAGGGCGCCCACGGTGGTGGCGTTGTCGGCGAGCACGGAGGCGTGCCCGGCGGCCGTCGCGGTACTGACGGGTTCGGACCGGAACAGCCCGACGGCGATCTGCACGAAGATCGAGCCGACGAACACGACGGTCGGCACGATGAACGCCTTCGCCGACTCCACGATGCCCCGCAGATTGACCGCGGTGATCAGCCCGAGCACGGCCAGGCACAGCCACAGCCGGTCGTCGTAGAGGGCGGGGAAGGCGGAGGTCAGGGCGGCCACCCCGGCGGTGACGGCGACGGCGACATTGAGGACGTAGTCCAGCACCAGCGAGCCCGCCGCGACCAGGCTCGTCCGCTTGCCCAGGTGCGTCCTGGCGACCGCGTAGGAGCCGCCGCCGTCCGGGAAGGCCGCGATGACCTGCCGGTACGAGGCGACCAGCACCGCCAGCAGGACGGCGATGGCCAGCGTGACGGGGAGCGTGAAACCGAGCCCGCGGGCCCCGGCCGCGGCCAGCACCAGGACGATCGCCTCGGGACCGTAGGCCACCGACGCCATGGCGTCGAGGGACAGGGCCGCGAGCCCGGTGACGGCGGTGAGACGGTGCCGCTCGCCGGTGTCCGGCGGTTCCTCGTCGGCGGAGGGCGCGGTGGTCAGGACGGGCATGGGATGCGTGCTCCTTCATACGGACGAGCCGTCACGCGCGAGGGCGCGCGTGACTGCCCCAGGTTCTGTCCGCAACCCGCTGTTTCCGACGGCCCTTGCGCGTTCTTCGCGCAGGCGGGGCCGTCCTTGACGCCGCCTTGATGCCTATGTGGGCATGCGCGACCGGGGCCATGTCGGGCACGACCCTCACCCGGCACCACCGGCCCCGGCCCGGTCCTGCTCGGCCATGACCGCCCCTTGCGTGCGCCAATGGCAGGGACACCACCATCGTCAGGCCGCCCCCCGGTGTGTCCTCGGGTGTGATCGTGCCGCTCTTCGCCTCGGTAAGCCCCCGGGCGAGGGCGAGGGCGAAGCCCAGGCCGAGGCCGGTCGTGTTGTCGGTGTCGCCCAGCCGCTGGAACGGCTCGAAGAGACGGTCCCGGCCCGACCACGACAGACCCGGACCGCGGTCGACGATGCGCAGCTCGGCCCGGCCCACCAGGACGCTCGCGGTCACCAGGGCCTTGGCGCCGGGCGGGCTGTGCCGGGCGGCGTTGGCGACCAGGTTGGCGATCACCCGCTCCAGCAGCGGTGGGTCGACGAGCACGGCGGGGAAGTCCTCCACGTCCCCCACCTCGACATCGGGGATGTCCGCCAGCGCGACAGGCAGGACCTCCTCCAGGGCGGTGGCCCGCAGGTTCAGTTTCAGCACGCCCGCTTCCAGGCGGCAGAGGTCGAGCAGGTTCTCCACCAGCCGGTTCAGCTTGGCCAGGGCCTCGTCGGCGGTGGCGAGGAGCTCCTCGCGGTCCTCGACGTAGAACTCCACCTCCCGGCGGCCCACCGGCGGCCAGCGGAGTACGCAGGTCATGGCCCACGGCCCTCAGCAGTGCCGTACGTATCCGGTCGGCGGCCCTGACGGGCTCCACCTCTGCGCGGCCTCGGCGAGCCGGGCCCGCTCCACCGCGGTCCCTACGTGCCCGGCGAAGGCGGCCAGCACCCGCCGCTCCGGGGACGACATGACGCGTCCGTGCAGCACCAGATGGGCTCCGAGCCCGGTCGGCACGGCGGTGACGTCCGCGGCGTCGGGCGGCTCGTCGACCAGTTCCGCCGACTCCATGCCGAAGGCATCCCGGGTGCGTTCCAGCAGCGCCGGGATGGTCTGCCCGCCTCGCACGATGCTGCCCGCCAGGGACGACATGGTCTCCGCCTCGGCAGTGGCGCGAGCGGCCCGCCGGGACAGCCGCAGGGAACGGTCGACGAGGGCGGCGACGGTCGCGGCCACTACCTCGAACACCGCCAGCGCCAGCAGGGCGTTGGGGTCGTCGAGGGTGAAGGCGCCGATAGGCGGGATGAACCAGTAGTTCAGCAGCGGCGACGCGGTCACGGAGGCGATCACCGCCGAGGCCATGCCGCCTATGCAGGCCACGCCCACCACCGCGAGCAGGAACAGCAGGGCCTCGCTGGTCAGGTTCAGGGTGCCGCGCAGCTGCGCGAGTCCGACGGTGAGCAGCACCGGCAGCACGAGTCCGGCGAACGGTCCGGCGATGAGCGGGACCTGGAGAGCGTACGGCGGCGGGACGGCAGCAGTGTGCCGCGGCCGGCCCGTTGGCGGGTCACCCGGTGGACGTCGATGTCGCCGGAGAGCGCGACGAGGGACTCACCCGTTCCTGGCCCGGTCACAAACCCTCCAGCCGCCCGCGCCGAATGGCGCCCAGCACGAGCTGGGTGGCGTTCTCGGCACGGGCGAACTCCACGAGCGTGGTCGCGACGTCCTCGCCGACGACCTGGTGGCAGCGCCGGCTCGTGGAGGATCTCGGCGTACGAGGCACCGGCGCCCAGCCCGTCGCTGCGGGTGACGTGCGCGGCGAGCAGGTCCCCGCCGGCCGACCTGGCGGCGATCCGGGCCGCCCGCCGGTTGATCGTGTCGCCCTCCGGGCCGCCGGTCAGTGCGACGACGACCCGCTCCCGGGCCTCCCACACCCCGCCGATCGCATGCTCGGCGCGGTAGCTGTTGAGGGCTTCGTCCACCCGGTCGGCCACCCACAGCAGCGGCAGTTGCCGCAGCGCGGTCAGATGGCCCGGCCGGAAGTAACTGGCGAGCGCCGCGTCGATGTCCTCGGGCGCGCAGATGTTGCCGTGCGCCATGCGGCGGCAGGTCTCAGCGAACCCTTCCGCGCCCCCGCACGCCGGAATCTTGAGGGACGTTGGCACTGTCTTGACAAGGTGGCTTCGCTCGGGGCCCACGGAGGAAGACCGGCATGCGCCGCGTGGGCACGCTTCCCGCACTCGTGGCACTCACGCCACATGGGTGGCGGCCTTCACGCACCGATGGCGCATTCCCGCCCCTTCCCTCCCGCCCGGTCCCGGCAGCGCCTCAGCCCGTGCCGCGGCACGCTCCGGAAGGGAGCGCCTGGTTCACGGCGATGACGCAGGGTGTCCACCTTCGCCCTTCCATCCCCCCTCCCCCCATACAGCCCAACCACCCGCGAACAGTGCCCGAGCTCACATCTTGATGTGCGGCCAGCGCCGACCCGGTCAGTCTTAACGGAAGCTTGACGCCCCCGGCCCCCCGATCCGTGGGCCCGGACGTCACTCTCTGCTTACGCTGGTGCCGCCGTCCGCGTGATGGCCGGAATCGCTTGCCGACCGCACATCAGGAGCACGCAGATGGCCACGACCGAGCACCCTCCTCCCAGTCGCCTGCGCGCCTGGATGCTGGAGGGCCTGTCCGACATGGGCAAGGGCCACGCTCCCAAGGGCACACAGGCCGAGAAGGAGCCCGTGGACGAGGGCCAGCCCTGGTACCGGGTGATGTGCCTGACCGGCGTCGACTACTTCTCGACCCTCGGTTATCAGCCAGGTATCGCCGCCCTCGCGGCCGGTCTGCTGTCGCCGATCGCCACGATCGTGCTCGTGATCGTCACTCTGGCGGGCGCCCTGCCCGTCTATCGGAGGGTCGCCGAGGAGAGCCCGCACGGCCAGGGCTCGATCGCCATGCTGGAACGGCTGCTGACCTTCTGGAAGGGCAAGCTGTTCGTCCTGACCCTGCTCGGCTTCGCGGCCACGGACTTCCTGATCACCATCACCCTGTCGGCGGCCGACGCCTCGACCCACCTGATCGAGAACCCCCATCTGGAAAGCGCCCTGCACGACAAGCAGATGGTGATCACCCTCATCCTGGTGGCACTGCTGGGCGCGGTGTTCCTAAAGGGCTTCCTGGAGGCGATCGGTGTCGCCGTCGCGCTGGTGGGCATCTATCTCGCGCTGAACGCGGTCGTCGTGGTCGTCGGCCTGTACCACGTCATCACCGAGGGCCATGTGATCACAGACTGGTCCAGCGCCCTCACCGCCGAGCACGGCAATGTCTTCGTCATGATCGGCGTCGCCCTGATCGTCTTCCCCAAGCTCGCGCTCGGCCTGTCCGGCTTCGAGACCGGCGTCGCCGTGATGCCGCACGTCAAGGGCGACGCGGGTGAGACGGAGGAGAACCCCAAGGGGCGCATCCGGGACACCAAGAAGCTGCTCACCACCGCCGCCGTGATCATGAGCTGCTTCCTGATCACCACGAGCTTCATCACCACCCTGCTCATCCCGGAGAAGGAGTTCGAGTCGGGCGGCCAGGCCAACGGCCGCGCACTCGCCTACCTCGCGCACGAGTACCTCGGCAGCGCCTTCGGCACGATCTACGACGTCTCGACGATCGCCATCCTGTGGTTCGCCGGCGCCTCCGCCATGGCCGGCCTGCTCAATCTGATGCCGCGCTATCTGCCCCGCTACGGCATGGCCCCGCACTGGGCGCGCGCGGTGCGCCCGATGGTCATCGTCTTCACCCTGGTCGCCTTCCTGGTGACCTGGATCTTCGACGCCGACGTCGACGCCCAGGGCGGCGCCTACGCCACCGGCGTACTGGTGCTCATCAGCTCCGCCGCGATCGCCGTGACCATCGCGGCCCGCAAGGCCGGTCAGCGCAACTGGTTCATCGGCTTCGCGGTCATCTCGGCGGTCTTCCTCTACACGACCGTCGTGAATGTCATCGAGCGCCCCGACGGTGTGAAGATCGGCGCCTGCTTCATCGCCGGCATCATCCTCATCTCCCTGCTCTCGCGGCTGCTGCGGGCCTTCGAGCTCCGCGTGACCAGCGTGACGCTCGACGACATGGCGGAACGATTCGTCAGGGATATAGCCAGCCGCAAGATCCGGTTCATCGCCAACGAACCCGACAGCCGGGACAAGGCCGAGTACCGGGACAAGATCGAGCAGATCCGCAACGACAACGACCTCTCGGAGCAGGAGGACTTCGTCTTCGTCGAGGTCACGGTCACCGACCCGTCCGAGTTCGAGGCCGGCCTGATCGTGCGCGGCCAGGTCATGCACGACCGCTACCGCGTCCTCACCCTGGAGTCCTCCTCCATCCCCAACGCCCTGGCCGCACTGCTCCTCTACGTCCGCGACACCACCGGCTGCATCCCGCACATCTACTTCGAGTGGACCGAGGGCACCCCCTTCGCCAACTTCCTCCGCTTCTTCCTCTTCGGCCAGGGCGAGGTCGCCCCGGTCACCCGCGAGGTCCTGCGCGAGGCCGAGCCGAACCGCGAACGCCGGCCACGCGTACACACGGGCTGACGGGACCGGGACCACGTACGCCCACCCCGCACAGGGGCTGACCCGACCGGGACCACAAACGCCCCACCCCGCACACCGGCTGCCCCGACCGGGGCGACCAACGCCCCACGCCTCACCCCCTCCGCACGCCGACCGAGGTCACCTCGATCCGAATCCCCCAGCGGCTCCCGACGCCCCCGGCCATCAGGATCGCGTCAACGATGAGCCGTAAGCCGTCAGAGCACCGTCAGCCACGTTCGCTCCGGCGCCTGGGCGCCCTACCGTCTGCACTGTGGACGGAAGCAGACCGCGCCCGGCCCCGACCGGTGACCGCCAGTGGCGGGACAGTGCCCGGTTCGCGGCGGGCTGCGCTCTTGCCTTCTTCTGCATGGCCCTCGTCGTCGACTGGGACGCGCAGACCCTGACACCCTCCCGCACCGCGCTGTGGCTGGTCATGACCGCCGTACTCTTCACGATCCTGCTCCCCCAGCGCGTGACCGCGGGCCCGGGCTGGCTCACGGTGCGTGGCCTCGTACGGCATCGGACGGTGCGTACCGACGCGCTGGTGGCCGTACGGCAGTACGGCGATGTCTCCGCGTATCTGACCCTGTGCGACACGGACGGCCGCCGTCTGGACCTGGACCCCCGGATCCTCGTCACCAACCCGCTGCTGTGGCACGAGCTGGACACCGGAGTACGCCGCTCGCGGGCAGGTGGAACGCTGGTCGAGGGCCTGGACGTACTGGAGCGGCTGCGACACCAGATCGATGACGCGACGGCGCGTGCCGTGCTCAGGGCGTCCGGGATCTCCTGAACACCGAGCGCCGGGCCGGCCGTATCACGACCTGTCCATACGTCATGCGCCCAGCGATCTCGACCTGCAGGACGACGGGAGCTCCGGTGTCGTCCGACGGGCGCGTCTTGATCTGGGCGTACTCGACCACCAGCGAGTCGGTGTCCACCACGACTCCCGGTCGAGTGACCAGCTTCAGGGTCCCGCCGTGCATGTCCATGTCGATGTGCAGGGTCCCCCCAGCCATGACGGCCTGCGTGAAGTCGAGGGTCACATCGCCCCAGGTCGACGCGATCTCCAGCCGCCGAGGCACAGCCCAGCTCCCGCTCCGCACGGTCGAAGCGGCCTGCTGCTCGATACGGACGAGTTCCTTGGCCTCCACATCGCCCGGCGCCGCCGGCAGGTCCGCAGTCAGTCCCGCCAGCTCGCCCAGCGTGCGAGCGGTCAGAGCCGCGGTCACCCGCTCGTCCAGCTCCTCGATGGTCAGCCTGCCGTCCGCCGCCGCGCTGTTGAGCACATCCACAGCACGGTCCCGGTCCGCGTCCGAGGCTCGCAACCCCGTACGCGCAAGATCCGCCGACATCCATTCCCCCCGATCGTCGCCCACCTACTCCACTGACGCTATATCGCGTTATGCCAAACGGCCAAGCCCCGCCCACAGTTCCCGACATCACCCACCGCGAGGAGAAGTCCGGCGACTACGGTGGGACGCATAAGCCGCATATCTCGCCAAACAGCACCGCGCGAGGCATCCCCCATGAGCCCGAGCACCCGCAATCAGCTCCCCGGCACGATCACCTGCATCACTCCGGGCGAGATCATGGCGCTGGTCGACGTCCACCTCACCGGTGGCCAGGACCTCACCGCCGCGATCACCCCGTCGGCCGTCGAGGAACTGGGCCTGGCAGAGGGCACCACAGTGAACGCCCTCGTGACCGCGACACACATCTCCCTCGCCACACCCCCGGTGGAGGAACTGCCCCTGCACAACCGACTCCCCGGCAAGGTGACCGGCATCGCCACCGGCGGCGCGATGGCATCGGTGAAGATCGCGGTCGAGGGCGGCGCCCTGACAGCGGCCGTCACCCGGGACGCCACCACCGACCTCGCCCTCACCCTCGGCGTCCCTGTCGTGGCCCTGGTCGAGGCGACGGAGGTTGCCTTGACGACGACCACATGAACACGACACCCGAAGCCCATTCATGGCACACAAAAGGGCTCCGCCCGGCCACCTGAGCGGCCGGGCGGAGCCCTTCGGTCTGTGCTACGAGGCTCAGTCGTCGTAGGCGTCCAACGGCGGGCAGGAGCACACCAGGTTCCGGTCGCCGAAGGCCTGGTCGATACGGCGCACCGGCGGCCAGTACTTCTCGGCGGCCGACACCCCGGCCGGGAACACGGCCTCCTCACGGCTGTAAGCGTGCTCCCACTCACCACCCAGCGCACCCGCGGTGTGCGGAGCGTTGCGCAGCGGGTTGTCATCGGCGGGCCAATCTCCCGCCCCCACCTTCTCGATCTCCGCGCGAATGGCGATCATCGCCTCGCAGAACCGGTCGAGTTCGGTCAGGTCCTCGGACTCGGTCGGCTCGATCATCAGCGTCCCGGCCACCGGGAACGACATCGTCGGCGCGTGGAAGCCGTAGTCGATGAGCCGCTTGGCGACGTCGTCGACGCTCACGCCGGTCGCCTTGGTCAGCGGCCGCAGATCGATGATGCACTCGTGCGCGACGAGCCCGCCCGGGCCGTTGTAGAGCACGGGGTAGTGCGGCTCCAGCCGCTTCGCGACGTAGTTGGCCGACAGCACGGCCACCTGCGTGGCCCGCTTGAGCCCCTCGCCACCCATGAGGCGCACGTACGCCCAGGAGATCGGCAGGATCCCCGCGGACCCCCAAGGCGCGGCTGAGATCGGGCCGACGCCCGTCTCCGGCCCGGCGGCGGGCTGCAGCGGGTGGTTCGGCAGATACGGCGCGAGATGCGCCCGCACACCCACCGGGCCCACCCCGGGACCGCCACCACCGTGCGGGATGCAGAAGGTCTTGTGCAGGTTCAGGTGCGAGACGTCGCCGCCGAAGTGGCCCGGCTTGGCCAGCCCCACCAGCGCGTTGAGGTTGGCGCCGTCCACGTACACCTGCCCGCCGGCCTCGTGCACCTGCGCGCAGATGTCGGCGACATGCTCCTCGAACACACCGTGCGTCGACGGGTACGTGATCATCAGCACCGACAGCTCGTCCCGGTGCTTCTCGATCTTGGCCCGCAGGTCCTCGACGTCGATCTCGCCGTCCTCGGCGGTCTTCACGACGACGACCTTCATGCCGGCCATCACGGCGCTGGCGGCGTTCGTGCCGTGCGCGGAGGACGGGATGAGGCAGACGGTGCGCTGCTCGTCCCCGTTGGCCCGGTGGTATCCGCGAACGGCGAGCAGTCCTGCCAGCTCGCCCTGTGATCCGGCGTTGGGCTGGAGCGACACCTTGTCGTACCCGGTGACCTCGGCGAGCCGCTCCTCCAGCTCACGGATGAGCGTGAGGTAGCCCTGCGCCTGCTCGGCGGGCGCGAAGGGGTGCAGCTGCCCGAACTCCGGCCAGGTGACCGGCTCCATCTCGGTGGTCGCGTTGAGCTTCATCGTGCAGGAGCCCAGCGGGATCATGCCGCGGTCGAGCGCGTAGTCCCGGTCGGCGAGCCGGCGCAGATAGCGCAGCATCGCGGTCTCGGAGCGGTGCTGGTGGAAGACGGGGTGCGTGAGGTAGGCGTCGGTGCGCAGCAACCCGTCCGTGAGCGTGTCCTCGGTGTTCGCGTCCAGGGCCTCAATGTCTCCCTCGACGCCGAACGCCGTCCATACGGCGCCCAGTTGGGCCCGCAGGGTGGTCTCGTCGCAGGCGATCGAGACGTGGTCGGCGTCCACGAGACGCAGATTGACGCCGTTCTGCCGGGCGGCGGAAACGACCTCGGCGGCCTTCCCGGGCACCCGCACGGTCAGCGTGTCGAAGTAGGAGCCGTGCACGACCTCGATACCACCGGCCGCGAGCCCCGCGGCCAGGATCGAGGCGTACCGGTGGGTCCGCTGCGCGATGCCCCTGAGCCCCTCGGGCCCGTGGTAGACGGCGTACATGCCGGCCATGACGGCGAGCAGCACCTGAGCCGTACAGATGTTGCTCGTGGCCTTCTCCCGCCGGATGTGCTGCTCACGCGTCTGGAGCGCCAGCCGGTAGGCCTTGTTCCCGTCGGCGTCCACGGACACGCCCACGAGCCGCCCGGGCAGGCTGCGCGCGAACTTCTCGTGCACGGCCATGTAGCCGGCGTGCGGCCCACCGAAGCCCATCGGCACACCGAACCGCTGCGTCGTACCGATCGCGATGTCCGCCCCGAGCTCACCGGGCGACTTGAGCAGCGTGAGCGCGAGCAGATCGGCGGCGACGGTGACGAGGGCACCCAGCTCATGGGCCTGCTCGATGACGGGCTTGATATCGCGTACGACACCGGAGGCACCCGGGTACTGAAGGAGCACGCCGTTGATCTCACGCGAGGCGACGTCGGCCGGGATACCGCCACTGAGGTCGGCGACGACAACCTCGACCCCCGTGGGTTCGGCACGGGTCTCGATCACGGCGACCGTCTGCGGCAGCACATCCGCGTCGACCAGGAACAGCCCCTTCTTGTTCCTGCCCATGCGCCGGGCCAGGGCCATGGCCTCGGCCGCGGCGGTCCCCTCGTCGAGCAGCGAGGCTCCGGAGGTCGGCAGCCCGGTCAGGTCGGCGACCATGGTCTGGAAGTTGAGCAGCGCCTCGAGCCGCCCCTGAGAGATCTCCGGCTGATAAGGCGTGTAAGCGGTGTACCAGGCCGGATTCTCCATGACATTCCGCAGAATGACGGGCGGCGTGAAGGTCCCGTAGTACCCGAGCCCGATCATGGAGTCGAGGACCTGGTTGCGATCGGCGAGGGACCGCAGCTCGGCGAGCACCTCGGCCTCGGTGCGGGCCCCGGGCAGATCCAGCGAGTCGGCATTCTTGATCACATCAGGCACCGCTGCTGCGGTCAGCTCGTCGAGGGAGCCGTACCCGACCTGGGCGAGCATCTTGGCGCGGGCCTCATGATCGGGACCGATGTGACGCTGCTCGAACGGGATTCCCTGTTCGAGCTCGGAGAGCGGAATGCGATGGGCGGTCATTGCGGAGGCCTCCTGGTCTGACACGACCTTCGAGGGGCACCACGGCGCGGGTACCCGGACGGCCTCCCCCTCTGTCATCTCAACCTGAGAGCTTCACCGGGGCGCCCGAGGACGTCCGGCTTTCACCGTCGGTGAGAGCGGAAGCCGTCGACACCCGCCCTGCTTTCCAGAGTGACCTCGTCCGTGCGGTACGTGAGCCTGAGAGATTCCGGGGAGGATTTGCTCCTTCGGCGCCTCCGATGATGTCCGGAGGACTCTCCCGCACGGGGTCAGCAGCCGCTAGAAAGCCTACCAGCGAGGTCAACGCACGAACCTTCGAGTGGCCGCTCTCACCATTCTGCCTTTTCGTAGTGCTTACGGATGAGGTGCGACCAAGTGGAGGGCCCGTGCAGACCGACATCGATCCGCGCAACCTGATCGGCCGCAAGGCCTTCGACCGCAACGGCACCAAGATCGGCACCATCGACGAGGTCTACCTCGACGACGCCACCGGAGTGCCGGAATGGGCGGCGATACGCACGGGCCTCTTCTCCCGCGACGCCTTCGTCCCCCTGGAGCCCAGCGAACTGGTGGAGGGCACCCTCCAGGTCCCCTTCGACCGCACCCTGATCAAGGACGCCCCCGACTTCGGCGTAGGCCGCCACCTCTCCCCCGAACAGGAACTCCAGCTCTACCACCACTACGGCCTGGACGTAACAGCCCCACCCCCACCCCCCGACCGAGACTTCGGCACCCTGGCCCCCACGGACACCCCGGACGACAACGACCCCAGAACCCCCCACACCCACCCCTGACACCTCCACCACGCACAGCCCCACACACCGCCGACCTACCTGCGCACCATTCCGGGCCCTCACCCCGGACACGCCTGCACGCCCCGTTCGCGTCCTCACCGCAGGCACGCCCGTACACCGCTCCACTGCCACTGTGGACACGCCTGTGCGCCCCCTACCCCGGCACCACAGGCGACTCCCCCACCCCTAAAGCCCCATCAGTCACATCAGCCCCACCCATCCCCGCCCCCTTCCCATCCCCCAACTCCACCAACGGCAACGGCTCCGCCCCCTCCAACCCCGGATCATCAACCCGAAACGTCCGCACCCGCCCCGGCTCCGACCCAGGCGTCTCGAACCGCACAGTCACCCGCCCAAGCCCACTCCCCTGCACCCACCCAGGCCCATACTCGGCATGCCGCACATCGTGCCCCGCAAGCCAGCGCCGCTCACTCGCCCCCTCCGCCGGCAGCCCCACCCCCGGCTCCTCACCACCGCCCCGCCCCGACTGCTCCGCGACTCCCGCAACTCCGCCGACTTCCCCATCTCCCCCCGGTCCCCTCTGCTCCCGGTCCCCCACCTCAGAACGCTCCGCCCGCTCCCCCGCAGCCTGCGCGAACAGATCCTCCTGCGTGTAGTCGGCCAGCCCACTCACCCCGACCCCCAACAACCGCACCCCACCGGTCGTATCCACGGACTCCAGCAGCCGCGCAGCAGCCTCCCGCACCACACCCGGATCATCCGTCGGCCCACGCAACGTCTCCGACCGCGTCAGAGTCGAAAAGTCATACCGCCGCACCTTCAGCACAATCGTCCGCCCCGATAGCCCCGCCTCCCGCAACCGCCGCACACAACGCTCCGCCAGCCGCTGCACCTCCATCCCCACCCGAATCCGGTCATGAATGTCCACGTCATACGTGTCCTCGACCGACACCGACTTGGTCTCCCGCTCGGCCACCACGGGCCGATCGTCATGCGCCAGAGCCATCGCGTACAGGGCATGCCCATGGGCCTTGCCCAGCAGCCGCACGAGCTCGTCCTCCCCCGCCTCGGCGATCTCCTCGACGGTAAGGATCCCGGCCCGCCGTAGATGGTCCCCGGTCGCCGGCCCCACCCCCGGCAGGGTCCGCACCGACATCGGCCCGAGCAACGCCCGCTCGGTCCCCGGCTCGATCAGCACCATCCCGTCGGGCTTGGCCTGCTCCGAGGCGATCTTCGCCAGCATCTTGGACGCGGCCAGACCCACCGACCCGGCGAGCCCCGTGGCCCTCCGTATGTCCGCCCGCAGCTTCGTCCCCACGAGCCGCGCCGACGCCCCGTCCCAGGCCTTTCCCGCAGCCTCCAGGTCCACGAACGCCTCGTCCAGGCTCAGCGGCTCCACCAGCGGCGACAGCTCCCGGAGCAGCCCCATGACCTGATCGCTGATCTCACGGTAGATCCCGAACCGCGGCACGAGATACGCGGCATTCGGTGCCAGCCGACGCGCCTGCCCCATGGGCATGGCCGAGTGGACCCCGAAGACCCGGGCCTCATAGGACGCGGTGGCGACGACTCCCCGCGGCCCGAGCCCGCCCACGATCACGGCTTTCCCGCGCAGGCTCGGCTTGGATGCCTGCTCCACCGAGGCGTAGAAGGCATCCATGTCGAGATGCAGAATCGTGGGCGCGTTTCTCACATCTCCGATGCTGCCTCACGCCACTGACAATGCCCTGCTACGACCGACCGCCCACAGCCAACGCATCCCGGCACCCCGCCCACCGGGACCTCTGACACCGCGACACCGGGGTCCGCTCAGACCGCCCGATTACGCCGCCGAGCCAGTTCGTCCGCCGGGTTGTGCCCGATGAGCGTCTCCCCGGTGTCGATCCGCTCCCCGTGCAACTGCGACAGGGCACTCTCGACGTCCCGCCACACCACGCCCACGGCGATCCCGAAGATCCCCTGCCCACCCTGCAGCAGCGCGTGCACTTCGTCCGGCGAGGTGCACTCGTACACGGTCGCACCGTCGCTCATCAGCGTCATTCGCTCAAGATCGCGAAAACCCCGCTCCCGCAGATGCTGCACGGCGGTACGGATGTTCTGCAGCGACACACCGGTGTCGAGGAAGCGCTTGACGATCTTCAGGACGACGACGTCCCGGAAGCTGTACAGCCGCTGCGTCCCCGACCCGTACGCGGGCCGCACGCTGGGCTCGACGAGGCCGGTGCGCGCCCAGTAGTCCAGTTGCCGATAGGTGATGCCGGCGGCCGCACACGCCGTCGGACCGCGATAACCGATCTGCTCGGTCGCCATGGACGCCGCCCCTCCGCCGCTGCTGCTCGGCACGCCCGTCGGTCGCTGCGGAGCGGGATCGGCCGCGCTGCCTTGAAGAGCGCTTTGAAGCGGGTACGGGCCGTTCGCCCCGAGACTGTGCCCGGGGGCTCCCCCCACCGTACCGTCGCCGCTGCTTCTCACGCCGACCTCCGTCCTTGACCTGCCTTCTCGACGGTAGGCAGTCACCGGGGGTGCGTCAACGATCGCCACACTCGGCACGCCGAGTGATAATCACCCTAGGAGTGGTTTCCCGTACCCCACCGCGGGGAAAGGCTAGCCGAATGCGCTCGGAGCGGGCCTCAGGACGCTCTCGCTCGCCGCTGGCAAATGCCAGCATTTGAGTTGTAACCGACTGTGGGCCACACCACCACGGACCGCAAGTCCGCCCGGCACGGCCCACACCGTCTCACTGGCTGCTGGTGCCGAAGTCCTCGGGCGAGATCTGGTCGAGGAACTCGCGGAACTTCTCCACCTCGTCCTCCTGCTCGTCCGGGATGGCGATGCCGGCGTCGTCGAGCACCCCGTCGCTGCCGTAGATGGGCGTTCCGGTGCGCAGGGCCAGCGCTATGGCATCGGACGGACGGGCGCTCACCTCGACGCCGCTGGCGAACACCAGCTCCGCGTAGAAGACGCCCTCACGCAGGTCCGTGATGCGCACTTCGGTGAGCTCCTGGCCGACGGCCTCCAGCACGTCCTTGAACAGGTCGTGGGTCAGCGGTCGCGCGGGGGCCATGCCCTGCTGGGCGAAGGCGATCGCCGTCGCCTCCCCCGGCCCGATCCAGATGGGGAGGTAGCGGTCGCCTCCCACTTCGCGCAGGAGCACGATCGGTTGGTTGGAGGGCATTTCGACCCGGACACCTACGACATCGAGCTCGTTCACACAGCAACCCTAGGCCGTGCTCGGGACGTTTGGGTAGTCGGGCAGAGAACGGGTGGCCGATCCGGCCTCTGTGTGCATGCCCCGCTCAAGGCAGCCGCACCCCGAGAGCCGTCTGCACCAACGCGGCGTGCAGCTTCACGGTGAGCCCGGCCAGCTCCTTGGCGCGCGCCTCGGCGTGAGCCCTGGTCTGAGGGTTGCGATGCCGCTTCAGGGGAGCCACGACCTGGTCCACGAGCCCGGCCTCACGGTCGGCCGCGGCCTTCATGACCCGAAGATGCCTCGGCTCGATCCCGAACCGCCCCAGCTCGGCCACGAGCGAGGCCACGGTGACCGCCTCCGCGTCGTACACCCCGTCCGGCAGCGGAGTGATCAGGCCGTACGACTCCCACTCCTCGAGCTCCCGCTCACCGATCTCGGCGGCGGTCAGCAGTTCGGCCCGACCTATCCGAGCCGCTGTGGGCCCTTCAACGGGCTCCAGGACCGTTTCTCCATCCCGCTGACGGCACACCGTCGGCAGCGGTGCCGCCTCGCCGCGCGCCATGGCGTCCAGGTGCTCCCGGATCACCTTGAGGGGCAGATAGTGGTCCCGCTGCATCCGCAGGACGTGACCGAGCCGCTCGACGTCCTGCGCGCTGAACTTGCGATACCCCGAGGGGGTTCGTTGCGGCTCGACAAGGCCCTCCGCCTCAAGGAAGCGGATCTTGGAGATGGTGATGTCAGGGAATTCCGCACGCAGCACGTTCAGCACCGTGCCGATGCTCATCAGCCGACCGTCCGTGGCGGCGATGCCATGACCGGCACCGCCGCTCGGTGTTTGCAGCATGGACCTTCCCTGGGTTTCCCCGGATGGGCTCCGGGGAGGGTCAGTAAGCCCGCTGGCTCGCGTAGAAGACCAGCCGGTACTTGCCGATCTGCACCTCGTCGCCGTTGTTCAGCGCGACCTGGTCGATCCGCTCGCGGTTGACGTACGTGCCGTTCAGGCTGCCGACGTCGGCCACCGTGAACGAGCCGTCCTGGGCGCGACGGAACTCGACGTGCCGACGCGAAACCGTCACGTCGTCCAGGAAGATGTCGCTCTGCGGGTGGCGACCGGCCGTCGTCAGATCGCCGTCCAGGAGGAACCGGCTGCCGGAGTTCGGCCCGCGGCGCACCACCAGCAGCGCGGAGCCCAGCGGCAGCGCGTCGACGGCGGCCTGGGCCTCGGGGGACAGCGCCGGGATCTGCGTCTGGCCGGTGGTCTCGGCGTCGTAGGCCTCAAGACCGGAGATGGAGATCGTGGAGGTCGTCTCGGACGGACGCTCGGGCACGGCACCGGCCCGCAGCGGCGCTCCGCAGTTGGAACAGAAGCGGCTGTTCTCCGCGTTGCGGTTACCGCACCTCGTACACACCAGGGCCGACATCGGGGAAAACCCTCCACCCGTACTTGAGGTTGACGGTTGCCCGAAACCTATGCCGCCGGACTGGCCAGGGTCAACTGACGGCGCGCCCTGACCTCCGGAAATGTCACCACCCGGCCCAGGTACCTGGTCCCTGAACAACGGGCGCTGCCCATCCTCGTCCCCCTGCGCGCGGTGACGAGCGGTCGCGTTGGCGTTGTCCTCTCGCGCGCTCTTGCCGAACAACTTCGCAAACAACTTCACGGGCGATTCCCCTTGACCGAAACAGACCCGCCCGTGGGGCAGGACGAACCCTGACTGCTCTTTCTGGCCGACTCGGACATCTTCACAACGTCCGTCGCCACCAGACAGTTTCCACCACGCACCACCCATTCGGTGCGCCGACCCCCCGCAACCTCATGCCCTCCCCGGACGTCCCCCATGCACCCCCGGTTCACTGGGAGGACGACCGAGCGTAGTCAGGCCGCTTCGCCGCTCGCAAGGCGTCCACAACGATCTTGTCCGACCGCTCGATCGTCACGGTGGCCTGCTCCTTCTCCAGGGTCTGCACCACGCCTCCAGGGATGTTGAGCGCCGGTTCGAGGTCCTGCGGTTTGCCGATGACTTTGAAACGATAGGGCGCGTTGATCTTGTTCCCGTCGACGCTCACGCTGTTGCCGGAATCGGTCAGATAGGTGCCGGCGACAACGCGTACGCCGTTCACCTGGATCGCTTCCGCGCCCGCGGCGCGCAGCTCCTGGATCGCGTCGAGCAGCATGTTCGCCTTGACCGTCCCTTTCGTGTCGTCGATGGTCATCGTGATGCCGGGTCCCTGCGCGGCCACCGTGCCCGCCAGAATGCCGAGTTGTCGCTCCTTCTCGACCGTCTGCCTGCGGGCCTCCTCTGCCTGGTTCGAACTGTTCTCCAGTTCGTCGCGCTGCTTCTCGAGACCTTGCTTCTCGTCCTCAAGACGCTGAGTACGGTCGTCCAGTTCATCGAGGATGCGAACGAGATCTTCCTGACGTGCCCCACGCAGCGCACTGTCGCTGTCGCTGTTCGAGGCGACCTGGACAGCCAGACCGAACCCGAGGCCGAACAGCAGCAGGGCGACAATGAGTTGGGCCCGGGTGACGCGCGGCGGCCACAGCCCGTTCACGAGCCGCTGCCGACCGGTCAGCGCCACCCCGTCCTGCTGCCCCTCAGAGGCCTCGACAACACTCCCAGGAGCGCCCTCGGCCTCGGCGGCACCCGCCGGCACCTCGTCGGGCAGTTCCTTGCGCAGCCTGTGCTCCGGCGTCTCGTCCTGGTTGCTCATCGGCCTCACGCCCGGAACACGTGCCGGCGGATCGCGGCAGCGTTCGAGAAGATCCGGATGCCGAGGACGACGACGACACCCGTGGACAGCTGCGCCCCCACGCCCAACTTGTCGCCCAGGAACACGATCAACGCGGCCACGACCACATTGGACAGGAACGACACGACGAAGACCTTGTCGTCGAAGATCCCGTCGAGCATGGCCCGCAGACCTCCGAAGACGGCGTCCAGAGCCGCCACGACGGCGATCGGCAAGTAAGGCTCGACGACCGCCGGAACCTCAGGCCGGACCAAGAGTCCGGCCACGACTCCGACGACGAGGCCCAGTACGGCGATCACGATGTGCCCTTCTCGGTTTTCTCGGTGTTCGGCTGTGCTGTACGTACGGTCACGCTCGGTGCGGCGGGCAGCCGGAGGTCGTCCTGCACGGAGATGTTGGTCCGGATCCCGAAGTTCTCCTGCAGGGCGTTCAGGTACAGCCCGTCGGCACTGTCCTGGAACCGACGGCTCAGCCCCTCCCCGTCCCCCACCGCGAGCACCGTGTACGGCGGAACCAGCGGCTTGTTGTCGACCAGTATCGCGTCACCCGCGGCCCTGATCGCCGACAGGGCGGTCAGCCGCTGCCCATTGATCGAGATGGCCTCGGCACCCGACTCCCAGAGCCCGTTGACCACACGCTGCATATCTCGGTCGCGCACCCGCCCGGTGTCGGAGAACCCGGAGGACCCCCGAGGGTCACCGTCGCCGTCCGTGCCCGCTTCCTTGGCGTCGTTCACGATCAGCTTCACGCCGGGCCCGTGCACCTCCACCGCGCCCGCCAGAACGCCTACGAGCTCCGCCTGGTCGCTGCCACCCGACGTCTTCAGGGCCTCGCGCTGCCGGGCGCTCACATCGGCGCGCAACTCGTCGACGGAGTCCTCGAGCTTCTCCGCCGCCGCCGTCTCACGGTCGATACGGTCGATGAGCTCCTCGCGCTCCTTGGCCATGACGGGGGCCGCGACACGCGCCTGCGCCGCCCCCACGGTGACCACGAGCGCCGCGAGCACCAGCCCTGCGGCAAGCCCCAGCTTCGCCCTCAGTGTCTTGGGCAGGCCCCTGTCCCCCGCCGCCCTCTTGCGCGCCGCGGCCTCGGCGTATCCGTCGTCAAGGCTGTGATCCATGACGTTGGTGAGCAGCGACATGGAGGCGTCCGGACGCGAAGGGGGCGTAGGTGTGCTCCGAACGGGGGGCGGCTGCGGCATGCCGCACATCGTCGCACGTCGCGACCACTACCTCCGAATGGCCCCACCGGCGTGCCGGACAGGCCCCTTTGGGGACGCCTGTCCGGCACGCGCGTGTGCTCGGTGCTTCACCGGCCGGCGCTGTCCACAACCGCCGACCACTCGTCGAGCAGGGCCTGTGCGGACGCGTCGTCCGGCCCTTCGGCCCACAGGTGGGTGACCGCTTCCGCCGGGTCCGGCAGCACCATCACCCAGCGCCCGTCGGTCTCCACGACCCGCACGCCGTCGGTCGTGTCGACAAAGCGATCTCCGGCCTCCTCGACGACCCGCCGCATCACGAGTCCCTTGACCGCCCACGGAGTCGCAAGATCCCGTTTGATGACATGGGCCCGCGGAATCCGCGCATCGATCTGGCTCAGCGTGAGCTGCGTCCGCGCCACCAGCCCGATCAGCCGTACGAAGGCCGCCGTACCGTCGAAGACACTGCTGAACTCCGGAACGATGAACCCGGCCCTGCCGTCACCGCCGAAGATCGTGGTCTCATCGCGACCGACCCGGGTGAGGTCGTCCGGAGAAGTGGTCGTCCACTCGACCTGCGTCCCGTGGTACGCCGCCACCTGCTCGGCGATCCTCGTCGTGGTCACCGGCAGCGCCACACGCCCGCTGCGCCGCTCCGCCGCCACCAGGTCGAGCATGACCAGCAGGGCCCGATCGTCCTCGACGATCCGCCCCTTCTCGTCGACCAGCGACAGCCGCTCACCGACCGGGTCGAACCGCACCCCGAACGCCGCCCGCGCGGAAGCCACGATCTCTCCCAGCCGCACCAGCCCCGACCGCCGCGCATCCGCGGACTCGGTCGGCCTCGACTCGTCGAGACCAGGATTGATGGTCAGCGAATCGACCCCGAGCTTCCCGAGCAGACTGGGCAGCACAAGCCCGGCGCTACCGTTCGACGCATCGACGACGACCTTGAGCCCCGACTCCGAAATCCCCGTCGTATCGACATTCCGCAGCAACGACCCGGTGTACGAATCGAAGACGCTGGCCGGAAAATACAGGTCCCCGATCTCTCCCGGGAACGCCCGCCGGTACTCCTGCCTTGCGAAGACCCGGTCCAGCTTCCGCTGACTGGCCTGCGACAGATCGGCCCCCTGCCCGTCGAAGAACATGATGTCCACGGAATCCGGAACCCCGGGCGTCGTCCGAATCATGATCCCGCCGGCACTACCCCGCGCGGTCTGCTGCCGCGCCACGGGCAGCGGTACGTTCTCCAGATCCCGTACGTCGATGGCGCTGGCCTGCAATGCGGAGATGACCGCCCGCTTCAGCGCCCGGGCACCACGCGAGTGATCGCGAGCCGTGGTGACGGTGGAGCCCTTCTTCAAGGTCGTCGCATAAGCGCCGGCGAGGCGCACAGCGAGCTCGGGCGTGATCTCCACGTTCAGGATTCCGGAGACCCCACGGGCGCCGAAGAGATGCGCCTGTCCCCTCGACTCCCAGATCACCGAGGTATTGACGAACGCGCCGGCCTCGATGGTCTTGAACGGATACACACGCACGTTGCCCTGAACGATCGATTCCTCACCGATCAGACACTCGTCACCGATGACCGCGCCGTCCTCGATCCGAGCCGCACGCATGATGTCGGTGTTCTTTCCGACGACGCAACCACGCAGATTGCTGTGCTGCCCCACATACACGTTGTCGTGCACGACAGCCTTGTGCAGAAAGGCTCCGCTCTTCACGACGACGTTCGAGCCGACGACGGTATGCTCCCGGATTTCCGTACCGGCCTCGACCTTGGCGTAGTCACCGATGTACAGCGGCCCACGGAGAACAGCATCGGGATGCACCTCGGCACCCTCCGCCACCCACACTCCTGGAGAGATCTCGAAGCCGTCGATCTCGACGTCGACCTTGCCCTCCAGCACGTCGGCCTGCGCCTTCACATAGCTCTCGTGGGTGCCGACGTCCTCCCAGTATCCCTCCGCGACATAGCCGTAGACCGGCTTGCCTTCCTTCATCAGCTGCGGGAAGACATCGCCGGACCAGTCCACGGGCACATCGGGCTCGACATAGTCGAAGACCTCTGGCTCCATGACATAGATCCCGGTGTTCACGGTGTCCGAGAAAACCTGACCCCAGGTCGGCTTCTCCAGGAAGCGCTCGACCTTGCCTTCCTCATCGACGATCGTGATGCCGAATTCCAACGGATTGGGCACCCGCGTCAGACAGACGGTGACGAGCGCACCCTTTTCCTTATGGAAATTGATCAGCTCGGTGAGGTCGAAGTCGGTCAGCGCATCGCCGGAGATGACGAGGAAAGCATCGTCCTTCAACGCCTCTTCGGCGTTCTTGACGCTTCCGGCTGTACCGAGTGGCTTCTCCTCATTGGCATAGCTGAGCTCCATTCCGAGCTCTTCACCGTCACCGAAGTAGTTCTTGACCAGCGAAGCCAGGAACTGAACGGTCACGACGGTTTCATTCAGCCCATGCCTTTTGAGCAGCCGCAGAACGTGCTCCATGATCGGCCGGTTGGCCACCGGCAGGAGCGGCTTGGGCATGCTTGAGGTCATGGGGCGAAGGCGCGTGCCTTCGCCTCCGGCCATCACGACGGCCTTCATGTCGGAAGCGTCCTCCTCGAAGAGACGACGGTCTAGCCGACTTCACCCGTCCAGATTGTCCCGCACTTTTCCGCCGCGGGCCATCGAGCCGTTACGGCCGCTTCAATCCGCGAGTTCACTCGGCCATGGCGTCCGCTCGGACCAGGCGGCGGACTTGTACCACGTAGAGGACTCCTGCCCACCAGTACAGCGTTGTACCCCATCCGGCGAACGCCCATCCGAAAATAGCAGCGAGTGACGCGATCCATCCACTTCCGTCACTCAACAGCAGCAACGGGAAGGCATACATCAGGTTGAACGTAGCTGCCTTGCCAAGGAAGTTCACCTGCGGCGGCGGATAGCCGTGGCGCCTGAGGATGCCCACCATCACCAGCAGAACCAGCTCTCGCGCCAAAAGTACAGCCGTCAACCAGAGCGGCAGAATCTCGCGCCAGGTGAGACCGACCAATGTCGACAGAATGTAGAGCCGGTCGGCCGCAGGATCCAGAAGCCGGCCGAGGCTGCTGACCTGGTTCCAACGTCGCGCGAGCTTGCCGTCCAGATAGTCACTGACGCCGCTCAGCGCCAACACCAGAAGGGCCCAGCCATCGCTCTTCGGCCCGCCGAACTCAGGCCGGAGGATCAGCCACAGGAACAGCGGCACTCCGAGGAGCCGCGCCATGCTGAGGATGTTGGGGATGGTGAGGACCCGGTCCGTCTGGACACGGGTCTCCTGGACCTCCACCCGGGGGCCTCCTGTGGGAAAGGTACCTACGATGCCCCCTGACCCTACCTCAACGCAAAAAAGCTCTGGCTCTTGGGCTGTTTGCCCAAGAGCCAGAGCTCTAAAAGGAGTTCGGCGGCGTCCTACTCTCCCACAGGGTCCCCCCTGCAGTACCATCGGCGC
>NZ_BNBM01000026.1 GCF_014655715.1 Streptomyces lanatus
TCGCATTCGTCGACATGAGCAGCCTGACCACGGCCGACCTGGCCGACCCCCTGCATCCCAATGACTCGGGCTACCAGAAGATGGCCGACGCCTTCCACCGCGGTGTCCAGTCCGCTGACAGCGCCGGGTGGCTGAAGAACCCCGCCCCCGCGCCCGCCCGCGTGCAGTCCGGCATCGCCGGCAAGTGCATGGACGTCAACGGCGCCAACACCGCCGACGGGACCGCCGTCCAGACGTGGAGCTGCGGCGACAGCGCCAACCAGTACTGGTCCGCCTACACCGACGGCACCCTGCGCTCCCTGGGCAAGTGCCTCGACGCCGCCGGCGGGGCCACCGCCAACGGCACCAGGGTACAGACCTGGACCTGCCACGGCGGTGCCAACCAGGTCTGGCAGCCCTACAACGGCGGCTACCGCAACCCCGCCTCCGGCCGCTGCCTCGACCTTCCGGGCTCCTCCACGACCGACGGCACACAGCTCGTGCTGTGGGACTGCAACGGCGGCTCCAACCAGAAGTGGACCACTCTGACCGCCGGATGAACCCCGCGCCCGGGATCCGAGCCCTCTCCGGGCTCGGATCCCGGGAGAACATCGGTGCCGGGCAGCAACCTGGTCGAACTCTTCGCCGTGGCTCCCGTCACCACCTCTGCTTCCCCCTGGCGGAGGGATCTGCTCGGTCCGCCGGAGTGGGTCGCTCGTCTGCCCGCCGGGCGCGGGCGGGGGAGGAGGCCAGTACCGGGGGTGTGAGCTTGGAGGGCTTCTCGAAACCGAGTGTGGTTTCGAGAAGCCCTCTCAGTCCTGGACGGTGCCGTCAGCCGAGGCGCCACTGCTGGTTGGTGCCGCCGTTGCAGTCCCACAGTGCGACCGTTGCGCCGCTGGCGGTGGAGGCACCGGTCACATCCAGACACAGGCCTGACTGGACGCTGGTGATGGTGCCGTTGGAGTTGAGGTTCCATTGCTGGTTGGTGCCGCCGTTGCAGTCCCATATCGCGACTTTGGCGGCGGCCGCGGTGCCGGTCGCGTCGAGGCACTTTGCGCCGCTGTAGACGGTGAGCTGCTTGGTCGACGTGCTGGTCCAGGTCTGGTTGGTGCCGCCGTTGCAGTCCCAGATCTGCGTCTGGGTGCCGTTGGTCTGCGAAGAGCCGGGTACGTCAAGGCACTTGCTCGAGCCGGTGGCGTGGACCGGACCTGTGGTGGTCCCGCCGGAGCCGTCGAGTCCGAAGAAGGTGATGGCCCTGCCCGCCATACCGCTGGCGGGCAGGGAGTGCCCGACACCCTGGAAGCTGTGCGCCTCGACCGGTGCCTGCGCGCCGGCGGAGCCGTAGCGGGTGCGGGTCCAGCCGGACTGCGGGGAGTCGGTGAAGACCGGAGTCTGGCTCACCCCGAGCACATTGGTCCACTGCTTGATCTCTTCACCGAAGTTCACGTAGTTCAGCGCTTCGTCCTCGGTACCGTGCCACAGCTGCATCCGCGGCCGGGCGCCGGTGTACCCCGGGTAGGCGCCCCGGACGAGGTCGCCCCACTCCTGCGGGGTCTTGGTGATCTTGCCGGTGGCGCAGTCGCTGTTCCAGCCGGAGCCGTCGGTGGTGGCGAAGCAGCCGAACGGCACACCCATGAATGCCGCACCGGCCTTGAACAGATCGGGGTAGTCGCCGAGCAGGACATTGGTCGTCATCGCGCCGGACGAGGCGCCGGTGACGTAGACCCGGCCGGGGTCGGCGTTCATGTTCTGCAGGGTGTACCGGACCATCTGGGCGATGCTCGTGGGGTCGCTGCCCCCGTCATGCTTGAGCGCCTGGGGCGAGGAGACGTCGAAGCACTGCCCGCTGACGTTCGCGTCCGGGTAGACGACGATGAACCCGTACTGGTCGGCCAGGCGGGCGAACTCCGTGTTGGAGTAGAAGGTGGGGGCCGTGCCGGTGCAGTAGTGCACTGCCACCAGCACCGCTGGGCGTGCCGGAGCGTTGTCGGGCTTGTAGACGTACATCCGCAGGTTTCCGGGGTTGCTGCCGAAGTTGGTCACCTCGGTCAGTGACGCGGCCGACGCGGTGGTGGCCGAGGCGCCGGTCAGGACGAGCGCCGCGATCAGCGGCGAGATCGCCATCAGCAGGGCTACCAGTACATCTCTGACGCTTCTCTTTTTGGACTTCCGGGACATGACGGTGTCCTTTCTGGAATCCGGCGCGGCCGGGGGATGGCCGGTGGTGAAGCGCTTCGACGCTTCCATTGGCATGACTGACTGGTCACGTAGTTGCCCGGCGCGTCCCACCACACGTGGATGAGGCCCGTCAGCGGCACTGGCGTGCCGTCTCGCGGGGGCTCTCGTGCGGGCCTCGGCCGTCACACGGGACGCTGCGGCATCGCCGGGTCGTGTCGTGGCGGGCGCTGCCCTAGTAACCGTAGATCATCTTGTAGGCGACCTCCGGGAGGAACTGTCCGGCCGAAGTGCCGGTTCCCACACCGCAGTTGCCGTCGGACTCGCCAGGGACCTTGATCCACAAGAGCATCTCGGCGCCTCCGCCCAGCTGCGTGGGGGTGCCGATACGGCGGCCAGAGGGGTTGCACCACTGGCCGTTGGAGCCGTTGCCGTTGCGGCTGGTGTCCACGACGAACGGCTTGGTGTAGCCGTACCGGGCGCCGAGTTCACTGTTGACGGCGGCGCCGTACGCGGTGTTCTCGGCCGTGGTCAGGTAGTTGGAGACGTTGAGCGAGAAACCGTGGGCCTGCCGCAGGCCCGCTTCGTGAAGGCGCCGGGCCATGGTCGCCGCGCTCGCCCAGGCCGGGTTGCCGGCGTCGAGGTAGACCCAGGTGTTGGGGGCCTGACGGTTGAACTCGGCGAGCGCGCCGGTGAGCATGCCCTCACGTTCGTCGATCTGGGCCTGGTTCATGCAGCCGTAGTCCCCGAGGGAGTCCGGTTCGAGGACAACGACGGCGGGGCGGCCGGCGATCCCGCCCGCGAACTGGGCGATCCAGCTCGCGTAGGCGGACGGCGAGGAGGCTCCGCCCGCGGAGTGCCCGCCGCAGTAGTCGCGGTTGTAGATGTTGTAGGCGACGAGGAGGGGCAGCTTGTCGCGGGCGTCCGCGGCGCCGACGTACGCGCCGGTGGCGGCGCCGATGGTGCCGCTCCAGGAGCCGAACCAGCGGGCCGTCGGTGTGTTGGCGATGGAGGCGTTGATCGCGGGTGTCCGGCCGTCACCGGGGTTGCCGGCGACCCACCGCTTCGCGCTGGAGTCGGGGTCTACATAGAACCCGTTGGTCATGGTCGTCGGGTCGGCCGCGTGGGCGGACGGGGCGGCGGCGAGGGCCAGCGGCAGTGAGGAGAGCGCTGCCGCCAAGGCGAGGAGTCTGCGGCGCATGACGGGTACCTCGGCTTTCTGACATCTGACGAGGGGTGCGTCCGGAGGTCGGCGGTGGGCGTGGGGAACGCTCCCGCCGGAAGCGCTCCCCACGGCACGGTCGGTCAGCAGGTCGAGTTGGTCTGGGTGAGGAGGCCGAGCCGCCATGGGAGGAGGTTGTAGTCGCCGCCCGCGTTGGGGTTCATGCCTTGGTAGAGGTACTGGAGCCGGCAGGAGGGGATGGTGAGGGTCTGGTCGTATCCGGCGCGGATCATCTCGCCGTGGCTGATGTCCCGGGTCCAGGCGCCGGAGGGGAAGGTGACGTTGTTGGCCCGGGCGAACGGGTTGCTCTCGGACGCGGCCAGGGGCGTCCAGGAGCCGGCCAGGCTGCCTGAGGTCCAGGAGCGGAAGTAGCGTCGGCCGTCGGAGCCGATGGCCTCGACGAGGAGCAGGTACTGGTTGGTGCCGTGCACCTTGTACACGTTGCTCGCTTCGAACAGGGCGTACTTGGAGTCCTGGGCCGCGATGACGGTGTTGGTGAATCCGTTGGGGAACTGGCCGGCGGCCGTCTGGGAGCGGTACAGGTGTCCGTTGTCGTCGGAGGAGAACAGGTAGCAGTTGGCGCTGTCGCAGATCACCCACATGTCGACCCAGTGGCCGTTGCCGATGTTCTGCCGGATGATGTCGGGCATCGACGCGTAGAAGTTGCGCGGGGCGCTCCACCCGTTGGGGTTGCTGATGTCGGGGTTGGTGGAGAACGAGGCGTTGCTGGTCTGGTAGACGAGGTACCACAGGCGTTGCTGGGCGTGGTAGAAGACCTGCGGTGCGGCCCGGTAGCCGGAGCCGATGGCGGTGCGGTCCAGGTAGTGGTGCGTGGCCGAGCCGGCCTGGGACCAGTCGGTGAAGTTCAGGTAGACCAGGTTGTATCCGGAGGAGCTGGCGACGCTCGCGAACACGTGGTACTTGCCGTTGTACTGGACGACCGTCGGGTCCTTGATCCCGGCGATGTTGTGGGTGGCGTCCGGCTTCGGCGCGATCAGCGTCCCGCTGGAGCTCCACGAGTAACGGCTGGGCAGAGCGGCGGCGTCGGTGGCACCGCGCGGGGCGGCGGGTGTGCCGCGGTTGGCGGTGGGCGGGCGTGCTGCGGGTGCCGCGGGTGTACCGCCCAGCGCGGTGAGCACCGCGTTGTACGCAGGCTTCTTGTTGCCGCCCCGGTCGAACAGCAGCGGGTTCTCGGTGGCTCGCCAGGAGTCGCTGTCGCGGATGCCCCAGACGGTGATGCCGGTGCAGCGCGCGACGTTCATGCAGGCCCTGACCGTGTTGGCGTACGCGGTCGGCGAGGCCTGCGCGATGTCCAGTTCGGTGATCTGGACGTCCACGCCGAGGGCGGCGAAGTTCGACAGCGTGGTCTGGAAGTTGGAGGGCGGGCCGCCGGTGCCGAAGTGGGCCTGGAGGCCGACGCAGTCGATGGGCACGCCGCGCGCCTTGAAGTCGCGCACCATGCGGTAGACGCCCTGGGTCTTGGCGTCGCTCCAGTTCTCGATGTTGTAGTCGTTGTAGCAGAGCTTGGCCGCCGGGTCGGCGGATCGCGCGGTGCGGAACGCCTGCTCGATGAAGCCGTCGCCCAGCAGGTTCTGGAACACCGAGGGGCGGTGCTGGCCGCTGCCGCCGTCGGCGAAGGCCTCGTTGACCACGTCCCAGGAGTGGATCCGGCCCTTGTAGCGGTTCATGACGGTGGTGATGTGGTTGTTCATCACGCCGCGCAGGGTGTTCGCGTCCCTGATGGAGCTGACCCAGCCGGGCAGTTGGGAGTGCCACACCAGGGTGTGGCCGCGCAGGCGCTGACCGCGGGCCTGCGCGCGGTTCGCGATCTGGTCGGCGGCGCCGAAGGTGAACTGCCCGCGCGACGGCTCGGTCGCGTCCCACTTCATCTCGTTCTCGGGCGTGACCGAGTTGAACTCACGGTCCAGGATGCCGGTGTACGTGCCGTCCCCGAGCCGGCCCGCGGCCACAGCGGTTCCGAAGTAGCGTCCTGACTGGGCCGCTTGGGCGCCCAGGGTAGAGGCGCGGACGGCGTCGGGTGCGGCGGTCGCGGCGACGGGTGTCACCAGTGCGCCGACGGCCAGCAGGGATAACACCGAGGCTCGGCGACGGCCGAGCCGTTTCAGCGGGTTCATGGTTCTCCTCGTACGGTCGGGTGGGGGGTAGGTGTGCGAACCTCCGATCGTTCAGGGGGTGGACAGCTCGAACCGCGTGACGCGGACCGCGCCGTCGAGCGCCTGTGTGGCGTGGTTGAAGAGGGCGAACCGGTAGCCCATGAAGAACCGCCAGTCGTTGCCCATGGCGAAGGCGGGTCCGAGGCGGGTGAAGGTGGTGCCGTCGGTGCTGTAGGAGAAGGTGCCGGGGCGTGCCGTGCCGGGGCGGACGTCCGCGGTCGCGCGCAGCCAGATGGGGCCGCCCGGGACGGGCGCGCTCGCGACCTCGGTGCCGGTGCCGGTGGTGTTCCAGTTGCCGTCCATGGTCAGCCCGTTGACCATCACCACTCGCGTCCTGCCGCCGTCGCGCTTGAGGCCGATCCAGGCGGAGGAGTCACGCAGCAGCGCGAGTCCGGCCCGGTCGCCGTCCCGCATCGCGGAGTGGTCGAGCTGGACGGTGGCGGTGGAGGTGGGGCCCTGGATGCGGTGCGTGAGGGTGTTGCGGGCCCAGTAGAGGTCGTCGGTGACGGTCGCGGTCCGCAGGGTCAGGCCGTTGCCGAGCGACCACTTGGTGTTGTCCGGGTTGTGGTTCCACTCCCATCTCGGGCTGAGGGTCGTGCCGTCGAAGGTGTCCACGCCGGTCATGGGGGTGACCTCGCGCGGTGGCGTGGGCACGACGGGGCTGGGATAGGAGGTGCCCCATGCGCCGTCCACGAGTCGCACGACGGGCCAACCGTCCGAGGTCCAGGTGACGGGCGCCAGGGCGGGCATCCGGCCGCCGGGGTAGGCGTCGACGAAGGCCATGTAGTACCAGGCACCGCTCTGCGTCTGCACCAGTCCGCCCTGGTGCGGGACGCCACCGCCGGGGATCGGCCCGTGCAGATCGAGGAGGACCTGTCGCATCGTGTACGGACCGAAGGGGCCGCTCGACGACTTCAGGATGTACTGGCCGTTCGCGGGCCGGGTCAGGAAGATGTAGTACTGCCCGTTGATCTTGTAGAAGCGGGATCCCTCGAGGGTGCCGACCCCGGACGGTGTGGTGAACACCTGCTGCGTGCGGACCTGTTCGCGGCCGTCGGGCGAGAGTTGGGCCACGCTGATGGTGGTGTTCCCGTAGGCCACGTAGAGGGTGTCGTCGGTGTCGACGAGCAGCCCCGCGTCGTAGTACGGGGTGCTGATCGTCGTCAGCCTGCTCCACGGTCCCTCGACGGCGGTGGCGGTGTAGACGAAGGTCCGGGCGAAGTCGATCTGGCCGAGCCAGTAGAAGGTCCGGTTGCCCGGCCGGTAGGCCAGCGACGAGGCCCAGATTCCCCGGACGTAGCCACGGGCGCCGTTGAGGTCGTACTTGGCGCCGAAGTCCAGCACCGGCACCGAGTGACCGGCGATCTCCCAGTGCACCAGGTCGTACGAACGCAGGACGGGTGCACCGGGCGAGTAGTGCATGGTCGAGGCCGAGGCATAGAAGGTGTCGCCGACGCGGATGATGTCGATGTCCGCGAAGTCCTGCCAGATCACCGGGTTGGTGTAGGCGGCCGCGGCCGCGAGGAGCGGGGCTTGATGAGGCCATGACATATGCACGGGTGGCGTTCTCCTTCTGTGGTCCAGCCGTGATGGCTGGAGTTGCCCGGAGGTGCCCTGCTCGGTTCGTGCGGAGTGGCTGCTCTGTATGCGCGATCTCGAACATGGATCGACTTGTCGAGCACCCAGGATGATAGGAGGTCGATGAGTCTCGTCAATACCCCTCGCATGAGTCGTTGGATGTCTCGAAACATTCGAAGCCTCGAAATGTCAGGAAGGCAAAGACATATCGTCTTTCAAGGTCCTGAAAGCCGCGTCGTGAAAGGCGGTTCGGTGGTAGGTCTTGACATGGTTGGCGGCCTCTCTAATATCCGTGAAGCTTGGTGTTTCCGAATCGCTCACGAAATTTCGAACCGCCTTTTCTGGTGGCGTCCCAAGGCCTCAACAACGGCTGGGCCAACAACGGCGGGGAGGACGTCACCTTCGTCGACGACATGCTCCGGCGTATCGAGGCGGACCTGCGCGTCGCTCTGGGATTCAGCTACGGCCCGCCATGTCGTACGCCCTCGCATGTTCCCGCGCGACCGTCTTCATCCCTCAGAACTCGCCGGAACCGGCGCAGGGCAGCCTGACGCACCGGGTCACCACCTGCTCGGGCTGCTCCGCCGGACATCCCGTCGCCTGGGCCGCGTTCGACGAAGGACACATCGCCGCCCCACCGACGGCCTACAGCCTCTGACCAGGTGTTCGCCCCGGTCGGTTCAGCCTTCGAGGGGTTCGTAGTGGAACCAGTCGAAGTGGACGGCGCCCTCGGCCGCGTACATGCCGATGACGCGGCCGGTGAAGCCGCCGGCGACCTCGGTCGACAGGTAACGGCCGTCGAGGGCCGCGAGTTCGGTGAACGTGCCGTCGGGTTGCTCGATGCCGAGGGAGACGATGTCGGGTCCGGTGCGCGGTCCGTGCGGAGGCGGTGGGTCCGAAATGGTGAGGGCGAGGACCAGTGGCCCTGCGGGTACGGCTTGTTCGGCCACGACCGTGCGCAGGGAGCCGACGCGCGCGATCACCCGTACCTCCGTCCCGGACGCCTCGATCGCGTAGTGGTGCCGCTCGTCGAGGCGGACAGCGAGGCCGCCGCGACCCTGCTCCGGGTCGACCAGGGTACGGGCCCGGCAGTTGAGGTGCTGCTGGCGGCGGCCGGTGAACACCGCGTCGGGTTCGTCCAGGGAGCCGCCCCGCGCATGGAGCGTCAGCCATCCGGGGCGCTCCTTGGTGGTGCACAGCTCGGCGGGGCGGTCCCGCACGGAGATCCAGGCCGGCCCGAGTTCGCTGAGCTCGAAGTCGTCGCGCCCTTCCTCGACGGGGACGGGGGAGAGCGGCCACGGGAGCGTGGAGAGGTCCGTGCCGACCTCGCCGACGACGGGCCAGTCGTCCTCCCAGGTCACGGGTGCCAGGAAGGTCTCGCGGCCGAGCACGTGCCAGCCGGGGGTGCCGCCGCGCGGCCGTACGCCGAGGAAGACCATCCACCACGAGCCGTCGGGGCCCTGGACCAGGTCGGCGTGGCCGGTGTTCTGGATGGGGTGGTCGGTGCCGCGGTGGGTGAGGACGGGGTTGGCCGGGCACGGCTCGAAGGGGCCGGTCGGCGCTGGGCCGCGGGCGATGGACACGCCGTGGCCGCGTTCGGTGCCGCCCTCGGCGATGAGCAGGTACCAGTAGTCGCCGATCCGGTAGAGGTGCGGTGCCTCCGGGGCCTTGGCGCCGGGGCCGCCGGACCAGAGCCCCTGCGGTGTGCCGTACGTCTGCCCGGTGGACGGGTCGAGGCGGACCTGTGCGACACCGGCGACGGTGCACCAGCAGGTGCCGTCCTCGTCCCAGGCCAGGTCGGGATCGATGCCCGGTACGCCCGGCGCCCGGATCGGATCCGACCATGGTCCGGCCGGGTCGGTGGCGGTGACGATCAGGTTGCCGCCGCCCTCGCTGCAGTTGGTGACGATCAGCCAGAAGCGGCCGTCGTGGTGGCGCAGGGTGGGGGCGTAGATGCCGCCCGAGGACGGCATGGAGGCCGGCAGACGCAACTGCTCCGGCCGGTCCAGGGCGTTGCCGATCTGCCGCCAGTGCACGAGGTCGCGGCTGTGGAAGAGGGGTACGCCGGGGAAGTACTCGAAGCTGGAGCAGGCGAGGTAGTAGTCGTCGCCGACCCGGCAGATGCTCGGGTCGGGGTGGAACCCGGGGAGCACGGGGTTGGTGGCGCGGGCGGGCTGGTTCTGGGCGGGCACCCTTGGTCGTCCTTTCGTCGGGTGGGCAGCGGGCACGGTACTCAGCGAGCGTCCGGCTGCGTGCGGGTGATGCGAAGCAGCGCCGCGGAGGGCGCGGTGGGCAGGGTCACGTTGAGGTCGGCGGTGTCCGGGTTCCAGACGGCAACGGCCTGACCCGCGGCGGGGTACAGCACCTCGGCACGGGCCGCGCCGCCCGACTGTTCGGGCAGCCGGAGGGTGGTGGTGGCCGCACCGCCCGGGCGGCGCCAGACGGTGAGGTAGGTGGTGGCGGGGGTGTGCAGGGCCAGGGCGATCCAGGGGTCGTCCCAGCCGGGAAGGCCGAGTGGCCAGGACGGCACGGCTTCCGCCAGGTCGGCGCGGATGGTCTTGTATGCGGCGACCGCCTCGTGGACCAGGGCGCGGGCCTCGGGCCCCAGTTCCGGCAGGTGGCCGGAGAGGTGGATGCGGCCGAGGAGGGCGCCGGCCATGGTGAAGGCGACCTCGTCGAGGGAGTCCTCCGGCTGCGGATAGGCCCACACGGCGCCCTGCTCGGGGGTGACGGCGGTGGGCGCGGAGGCCGCGATGGGCGCGTAGAGCCGCAGGTTCTGCTGGTCGCTGGTGGACTGCAGTTGCAGCCGCGACAGCAGGGCGTGGTCCCAGCGCATGCCGCCCGAGGCGCAGTTCTCCACCACCAGGTGCGGATGGCGGTCCAGGATGCCGTCGAGCCAGTCGAGGTGCGCCCGGTTGTGGCCGAGCAGACCGGCGCCCGGGGTCTCGCCGGGGTGGGCGCTGGTGCCGGAGCCGGGGTCGATGTTGTGGTCGAGCTTGAGATAGCCGACGCCCCACTCGCCGACCAGGCGGTCCACGACCTGGTCCAGGTGGGCACGGGCGGCCGGGTGACGCAGGTCCAGGTGGTGCCGGCCGGTCTCCGTGAGGCGGACGCCGTCGCGGCGGAAGAACGCCTCGTCGGGCAGGGACTTGGCCATGGGGCTGTCGACGCCGATGACTTCCGGCTCCAGCCACAGGCCGGGCACCATACCGCGTTCGCGGATGCGCTCCAGCACCTCGTGGATCCCCTTCTCGCCGGGGAAGCGGGAGGCGGCCGGTTCCCAGGCGCCGACGGTGGTCCACCAGCCGCCGTTGTCGCCGTCGTACCAGCCCGCGTCGATGACGAAGTACTCGGCGCCGGCCTCGGCCGCCGCGTCGATCAGCGGCAGCAGCTTGTCGGTGGTGGGGTCGCCCATCAGGCAGTTCATGTAGTCGTTGAAGATGACGGGCAGACGCCGGTGGTCGGCGTGCGGGCGGCGGTGGGCGCGGCGGTAGCGGGTCAGCGCGGCGAACGCGGCGTCGGGGCCGCCGTCGGCGCTGAAGGACAGGGCGGCGGGTACGGTGCGGAAGGCGGCGCCGGGTTCCAGGGGGTGGCGCCAGCCGTGGTGGGCGTCGGTGGGCCCGAACAGTGCCGCGTAGGCCGCCCGGTCGTGTTCTTGGCACTCCCAGCGCCAACCGCCGCCGTTGTGCTCGATCTGCCACACCCAACTGCGGCCGGTACGCCGGTCCGTGAGGCCGCCCATGGGCAGGTGTCCGCAACTGGACCAGGTGCCCTGGCCGTTCAGGGCGAAGCCGGCCTTGCCGTGCCCGTACTTCACGCGTCCGCTGACGCCGGGTGTGGTGCGGCGCATCGGCTGTCGCTGCCAGCGGCACTCGGCGAGCCAGTCGTTGTCCGCCCACAGCAGGTCGGCGGCGTCGACGGCCGCCGGGTCCCGCGGGGTGAGGCAGCCCACCGTGAGCGAGCTGACCGACTCCAGGTGCAGTGTGGTCCGCCCTTCGTTGCGCAGGATCACTTCGCCGCGGAGCACGGGGATGCCGTCCGGCGACCGGTAGGTCACCTCCGCGGCCAACCCGGTTTCCGGGTCATGGAGATGCACGGTCAGCGTGTGCCAGTCGCCGTCGCGGGCCGCGTGGTGGGCCCGGTGGCGCAGCCGCCCGCCGAGAGCGGTCCCGATCAGACGGCTGCCCGACCAGCCGCGGCCCTGCCCTGCGGCCGTCACCTCGACCAGCGGCAGGGACGCACCGGGGTCGCCGCCCGCTTCGCCGGGCAGTCCGAGATGCGCCAGACGGGCGCTGCCGTCGTCGCCGAGGACGAACTCGAGGTGCAGGGCGTCGTGACCCCAGCGGAAGCTCCGCTGTTCGTTCTCCATGGTGTCCTTTCCAGGTCAGTGGCCGGGCTGTGGGGCCGGTGTCTCGGTGCAGGCCGTGCTCGCCGTCGAACTCGACGGCGAGCACGGTGGTGTGCGGCGCGGTGATGCACAAGGGCAGCGCGGCGTCAGAAGCCCACGGCGCCCCAGGAGTGAGCCGTGTAGTCGCCCGGCCCGAATTCCCAGCCGGCCATGACGCTGTTGAGGTAGTGGTCGTTGGTGTAGAGGCCCTTGTTCAGGCCGTAGTTGAAGAACGGGGTGAGGCTGCCGGACCACCAGCCGGACCTGCTCCTGTCCAGGAAGCTGAGGGTGTGGTCGCCGTTCGGCCAGTTGTAGTCGTAGATGTCCCAGCTGCGGCCGCCCAGGGTGACATTGGTCACGGTCGGGATCGCGTTTCCGTTCCCGTCGTAGCGGTCGGCCAGCGGCTGGGTGTTGGACCAGTTGAGCCAGATCATCAGCTCGGTCTTGGAGTTGCGGTTGTTCGGCTCGGGGTAGGGGTCGATGAAGATGTCGTACGTGGCGTTGTACCGCGAGCCGGACTTCGGCCACGCCGACTGGCTGAACCACGAGTTGTTGTTGGGGCTGACGGCGCCGATCTTCTTGGGGAGTGTGGTCACCGGGGACGACCAGCCCCAGTCCTTGCCGTTGACCATGGCGACGAAGCCGGTGCCGGTCGAGGCGTTCACGCCCCAGGAGTTGTCGTTGGCGTACCACGTCGAGGCGTTGCCGCCGGTCGAGTAGTGCTTGAACCAGTACGTCTGTGACGCTGCCACTGCCGAGTTCGGCAGGGTGAGGACGAGAGCCAGCGCCGCGAGGAGCGCGGCCCAGCCGATACGGAATTTCATCAGCCCTCCGGAGTGTGTGCTGAGTGGGGGGATCACACAGGAGAGGAGAAGTCGGTCGTCCTGCCCTGGCGGCAGGGCTACGTCTGTCTCCCCTTCGGGACCGGGGGTGCGGAGCGCGGTGACCGGGAGTCAGACCTCACTTCGGGTCGCCGTAGATGACTCCGCGTCCGTTGGTCCCGAAGTAGACGCGACCGTGGATCCGGGGGTCTCCGGTCATGGTGTTGCCGGTCCAGGCGTACTGGTGGCGGTCGTCGTTGATGCGGGTCCAGGTCCGGCCCGCGTCGTCGGACCGGAAGATGCCGCGCACGCCGTGGATCTTGGAGCTGGTGTAGACGGCGGGGTACTTGGCGCCCGGCGCGGCCTTGCCGAATCCGACGACGTCGCCCTGGTCCACCGCCTCGAACCTGGTGAAGGACGTTCCGGAGTCGGTCGACCGCCACAGCCCGTACGGTGTGGGGGTGGCGGGCTTGGTGGTGCCGCCGGCCAGCCAGATGTCACCCTCGCGGCCCGGTACCGGCTTGAACCGGACGTTCCCCGCGGTGGGCAGACCGGTCGCCGCCGTGGCCTTGAAGCCCTTGCCGCCGTCCGTGCTGAGGTAGAAGGCGCCGGCGTCGTAGGCGTAGAACTTCGCCGGGTTCACCCGGTCCGAGCGCACCGAAGCCCCGGTCGGCAGGCCCTTCGACGCCGTCCAGGTCGCTCCGTGGTCGTCGGACCAGCTGACCGGCGCACCGGCCGGTGACCAGACGATCCGCCTGCCGTCGGCGCTGATGGCGACGGCCTGGTCCTCGGCTCCGGGCCCGGTGACGCCGGACGGCTCACTGCCCGACGGCGTCCAGGTTGCTCCGCTGTCGGCGGAGATGGCGAAGTGCTGGGTCCAGCCGCTGGTGGGGTGGCCGACCCGCACGATGGTGTGGGGCGCCAGCTCCGCGTAGTCGAGGGCTGGGGTGCCGCCGAAGGTCGGGCTGTCGTACATCTTCGGCGCCTTGCGGAAATCCGTGTGCCGGAAGCCGCCGACGTCGCCGACGCCGGAGAAGAGATGCGCCGGGCCGACGGGCGGGCTGATCACACACATGACAGCGGTTTCCTCCAACCCCTGGGCCCGCACGGACAGGTGCACCGTGCGGTCGCTGTCCCAGTCGGTCAGGTTGTCGGCGCCGTAGATCGTCGCGCCGGTTCCGTACACGAAGTGGTCGGAGTCGAAGGGGTCGATCTGGACGGACTCCATCATCCAGCCCAGCTTGGGGGTCATCTCGGGCAGCGACGGCGAGGCGTTCCAGGTCAGCCAGGGAGCGGCGGAGATGTCGATGTCGTAGCGCAGGGTGCGCTCGGAGTTCGTGCCCAGTTCCCACGCGGGGGTCCAGCTCGCGCCGCCGTCCGTGGAGCGGAAGAGGAGGCAGTCTGGGTACCACTTGACCTGGGTGGACACCATCAGGGTGTCCGGGTTCTGCCGGTCGATGGTCAGGCCGCTGTAGCCGTACTTGTTGTCGTCGCTGGTGGACGGGACCGGGCTGATGCGGGTCCAGGTGTCGGTGGCGGTGTCCAGCTTCCACACGTCGCCCTTGGACCCGTCGTAGGGGCCGGCGGTGTCGCTGGTCGCCAGGTACAGGTGGCCGCCGACGTGGTCGAAGACCGCGTGGTGCGGGATGAATCCGGTGGGCTGCCCGGGGACGCGTTCCCAGGTCGCTCCCGCGTCGGTCGACCGGTACAGGATGTTGTCCTTGTCGGCGACGGTGACGTAGAGGGTCCGGGTGGCCTTCCCAGGTCTGCCGGTGCGCTTGTCGAAGACGACTTGCAGCACGCCCAGGTTGTCGCCGTTGTAGCCGTCGGGGTCGGTGGGGTCGATGACGAAGTTGCCGACGTTGGGGAAGTTGGCGACCTTCGCGAAGGTCTTGCCGTGGTCGGTGCTGCGCCACAGCCCGTGGCCCCCGCGCACTCCCAGGTAGAGGATCCTGTTGCGGTTGGGGTCGATCACCAGCCGCTCGCCGATGCCCCGGCCGGGCATGTTGCCGCCCAGCCGGAACGGCAGGGGAGTGGTCTTCCAGGTGCGGCCGCGGTCGGTCGAGCGCAGGATCGCCGCCATGCTCGGGTCCCATTCGGGCATGGTGTAGGTGCCCGCCGCCAGGTAGACGCGGTCGGGGTCGACCTCGTCAGTGGCGATGCTGATGATGCCGGTGTGTCCGTACTCGTCCCAGCCGATCCAGTCGGTGAGGGGGATCCACCGTCTGGACTTCGTGTCGAGGCGGTAGGCGCCGCCGATGTCGGTCCGGGCATACACCAGTCCGGGCTCGCGCTGGTTGAAGACGATGCCTGTGACGAAGCCGCCGCCGACCATCTCGGCGTTGCGGAAGGTGTAGGGCGTGTGTCGGACCTTCCCGGCCCCGCGGGCGGATGCGGCGGATGTGACGGATGCGGCGGACGCACCGGAAGGGGCGAGCAGGGGGAGTGCGGCCGTGGCCGCGCCTGCGGCCAGCACGCCTCGGCGGGAGAGGTGCGGGGCATGGGTCATGACGGGTCCTTGCCTTTCGGGTGCGGGTCCGTGCGGGGCCTGCGCACAAGCAGCGGTCCGGCCGGCCGGCTCCAGAAGGCGATTCCGCGGGCCTTGTCCAGCGCGACGAAAGTGCGGGGATTGCCCTTCGCCGAAGCCGGAGTTGGTCTGCCGGACTTCGCCGGAGCTACTGATGGGGAGGTCCGCAGGACGGCTCGGCGGTTCAGCTCAAGGCTCATGTCGTTGCGGCCCTTCGTTTGCGTGGAGCCGTCCGGCGGGCGGGCCGACGCTGCGTCGTCCGGTGGTCTCGTGTCGGCAGGGCGGGAGCGATTCGACTCCAGTCGACGCGCTTCGACGTTTCGGTGACACTAAGGCCGTGTTTCCGGGGCGACAACGGCCCGGAAAGGTCACTTTTCGGTAACAGGCACGGTCGGGGTGAGGGCGCATCCCGCCCTCCATGCGGCTTCGCCTCAGATGAGCTGGCCTTCTGGATGAACGTCGACGCCCGAAGGGCGGCCCTCGACAGCCGGGCTACTTGTGATTGACACACGACTCAGCGTCATGTCAACGTCGAAGCGCTTCGACTCCATCACGACAGTGCGATCGAGAAAAGCCGTACGCCGCCCGGGTCCGCAGTCGCCCACGCTCCCCACGCCGTCTCCGTCGACCTCCTGCAAGGGACTTCTCAGGTGAGTACCGCCGCCACATCCCCCGAGCCACCCACCCCCGACCTGCCGTTCCGTGACCCCGCGCTACCTTTCGCCCGACGGGTCGACGACCTGATCTCCCGGCTGACGCTCGACGAGCGCATCGAGCTGCTCTACCAGTACTCGCCAGGAGTCCCGCGTCTCGGACTGGCCCCCTTCAAGACCGGTACCGAAGGGCTGCACGGCGTGTCCTGGCTGGGGCCGGCCACCGTGTTCCCGCAGGCGGTAGGCCTGGGAGCCACCTGGGACGAGGAGTTGCTGCACGAGGTCGCCTCGGCCGTCGGCACCGAGGCCCGCGCCTTCCACCAGCGCCCGGCCCTCAACGGCCATCGGCACAGCCTCCAGGTCTGGGCTCCCGTGGTGAACCTGCTGCGCGACCCCCGCTGGGGCCGCAACGAGGAGGGGTACGCGGAGGATCCGCTGCTCACCGGCAGGCTCTCCGTCAGGTTCTGCCGCGGGCTGGCCGGGGACCACCCGGTCTATCTGCGCACGGCACCGCTCCTGAAGCACTTCCTCGCCTACAACAACGAGGACGAGCGCGACATCACCTCCTCCGTGGTACCGCCCAGGGTGCTGCACGAATACGACCTCGCCGCCTTCCGCCCGGCGATCGCGTCCGGCGCCGCCACCGGTGTCATGCCGGCCTACAACCTCATCAACGGCCGCCCCTGCCATGTCAGTCCACTGCTCGAGACCGAGGTACGGCGCTGGGCCGAGCCCACCGGCCACGAGCTGTTCGTCTGCAGCGACGCCGGAGCCGTCACCAACCTCGCCGAATCGGAGCGCTACTTCGACGACCACCCCACCTCCCACGCGGCGGCGGTACGCGCCGGCGTCGACAGCATCACCGAACTGGACGAGGACGGCAGCATCACCCTCGGCCGACTCCGCACGGCGGTCGACCGCGGGCTGCTCACCGAGGCCGACATCGACCGGGCCGCGCGCCGCCACCTGTCGATACGCCTGCGCCTCGGCGAGTTCGATCCGGACCTCGACCCCTACGCCGGCATCCGCGACGACGTCGTGGACAGCCCCGCCCACCGGGCGCTCGCCCTGCGCGCCGCCACGGAGTCGGTGGTGCTGCTGAAGAACGACGGAGCACTGCCGCTGTCGCCGACACCCGGCCAACGCGTGGCGCTCATCGGTCCGTTGGCGGACACCCTCTTCGAGGACTGGTACAGCGGCACCATGCCGTACCGGATCACCATTGCCACCGGCCTGGAGGCGGCACTCAAGGAGCGCGGCGCCGAAGCGGTCCGCGCGGAGGGAGTCGACCGGATCACGCTGCGCGCCGCCTCCACCGGAGGCCTCCTGCGCGTGCCCGCGCTCGACCCCGGCGGGCCCATGGTGGCCGGTGCTCACTCGGACGAGCAGGAGGCGGGCGACAACGCCTGCCACGACCTGTTCGACTGGGGTGGAGGCGTGCTGACCCTCCGCAACGCCCGCACGGAACGCTACGTCACCCTCAAGGACGGCGACCTCACCCTCGCCGCCGACCAGACGCAGCCGAACGGCTGGTTCGTCCACGAGACCCTCCGGCTGGAACCCCAGCCCGACGGCACGGAACTGCTGCGCAACATCAGCAACGGCCGCTATGCCGCCGTGGACCCCGCCACCGGCCGTGTCACCCTCTCTGCCGAAGCCCCCGAGCAGGCGGAACGCTGGACCCGAACGGTCGTCAGGGACGGAATCGCCGAAGCCGTCGCGGCCGCCGCCTCGGCGGACGTCGCCGTGGTCGTCCTGGGAAACGACCCGCACATCAACGGGCGCGAGACCGAGGACCGTACGGGCATCTCACTGCCGCCCGTGCAGGAGGCCCTGCTGCGCGCCGTCACCACCGAGCGCCCCGAGTCGGTACTGGTCGTGATGAGCAGCTACCCGTACGCCGTCGACTGGGCGGACGAGCACCTGCCCGCCGTGGTGTGGACCTCCCACGGCGGGCAGGAGACGGGCCGGGCACTCGCCGCGATCCTGCTCGGCGAGGCCGAACCCTCCGGACGGCTCCCGCAGACCTGGTACCGCGGCGACGACCCGCTGCCCGGCCGCCTCGACTACGACATCATCAGCGCCGGCTGGACGTACCAGTACCACGAGGCCGCACCGCTGTACCCCTTCGGGCACGGCCTGTCCTACACCAGCTTCGCCTGCTCCGACCTGCGGCTGTCCGCCGGGGAAGCGGCGCAGGACGACACCCTGACCGTGAGCGTCGAGCTCACCAACACCGGGGCGCGCACGGGCACCGAGACCGTGCAGCTCTACACGCGCGCGCTCGACGCCCGCCACCGCGCGCCAAGGCGCAGACTGACGGACTTCCGCAAGGTCTCCCTCGCCCCCGGTGAACGGCGGCGGCTGGAGTTCGACCTGCCCGTCGCGGCCCTGGCCCACTGGTTCGTCCCGGCCGGCGCCCTCGCCGTGGAGCCGGGGCCGTACGAGATCCTGATCGGGCACTCGGCCGAAGCCATCGCCCTGACAGCGCCCCTCACCGTGACGGGGCCGGCCCTCCCTGCCCGCGCTCTCCTCGGCGGACGACTGGCCGCCGTCGACTTCGACGAGTGCGAGGGCGGCACGCTCGTCGACGCCAGCCGGGAGAAGGGGGAGGCGGTCACCCCGGCGACCGGTGACATCCACTGCGCACTGCGCTACGGCTCAGTCGACCTGGGCAGCCCGGCGGACGGGCCGCGGGTCATCACGGCCGAGGTGTCGTGCGCGACGGAGGAGGAAGCGACCATCGAGATCTACGCCGACGGCGCCCCCGGTGCCGGAACCCTGCTCGCCGCCCTCCGTGTCACCACCGGCACCGACAGCCGGTACGACTGGCGCACGGTCAGCGCGCGGATGCCGGAGGAGGTGACCGGGGTGCACGATCTGCATCTCGTTCTGCGGGGCGGTGTCCACCTGGCCGCGATCGCCGGCGGGACGTGGTGAGGAGCGGTGGGACGCGGTAAGGAGCGGTGGGACGCGGCAAGAAGACCGTCCGCTGCCGCGTATACCAGAGGAGGGCCGGGGCGGATATGCGACAGACCGCACGCCATGACGTCGTCTTCGTCGCCGGCACCGCCGCAGAGCATGAACTGACCTGGTCGCAGAAGGCCCATGAACGCGAAGGATGCCGCCCCCATCTCCACGGACCCCGCAACAGGAACGTACGGATGGGGCGGGCACTGCACGGCCGGCCCGACATGTCCGCGGTGCTGCGTTCCTTCGCCGGGGTCATGGCTCACTTCGAGGCGCTGCGCACGCTCTATCCACGTGACGCGGACGGGCACCCGAGCGCGGTCGTCGTGGCTTCCGGCGTGCTCCAGGTCGATGAGTACGCCTCCGACGCCCCGCCGACCTACGACGAGCTGAGCGCCTTCACGCTCCGACTGGCCGAGCCCGGATTCGCCCCGGACGACCTGCCGTTGCGGGCCGCCGTCATCACCGTGGACGACAGGCCCATCCACATCGCGCTGTCCTTGCACCACTTCTCGGCGGACACGACCGCTGCCCGGATCGCGGCCGAACACATAGCCCGACTGGCCGCCGATCCGGGTGCCGACCTCGGCCCGGGGTGGCGGCCGCGGCAGATCGCGGGCTTCGAAGCCAGTCCCTCGGGGTTGCGGCACGCCCATCGTGTCGACACCCATGACCGGGCCATGCTCCGTAGGTCCGCCATGCCCGAACTCCAGGTGGCCCCGAGCCACAGGGCCGCCGTCTACAACTTCGTATGCCTCGACTCCGCGGCGGTCGCCCTCGCGGCCGCCGGTCTGGCGAAGCAGTACCGGACATCCGTGACCGCCGTCCTGCAAGCCGCATACGCGTGCACGCTCGCCGAGCACCTCGGCATCGGCACCTGCGTGTTCAACACCGTGATGCCCAACCGACAGACCACCTTCGCCCGCGAGGCGGTGGCCCATATCGCCGGCAGGGCCCTCGTCCCGGTGGACACGTCCCTGGGCAGCGACCGGTTCCCGGCGCTGTGCCGAGCCGTGGACGCGGCACTCGTCAGATCCTCCTCCATCAGCCTGCGAGAGCCCGACCGCTACGCCAGATCCCTGGACGAGGTCTCCGCCGAACTGGGCCGCTCCGCACACAACCCGTACGTGGTCAACATCCGCCCCATAGCGCCCCGCACACTGATCCGGGCTCGTGCGGACAGGGCACCGCAGGACCTCGACCGAGCCATGGCATCCAGCCGTTACCGACGATTCCCCAAACTCGTCGACGCGTACTCCGGAAACCTCTCCTTCGATGTGTGGGGCATGTCCGAGACGGCCGGAATCAGTCTCGGGACGGATGCGATGTCGTTCGACGCGACGGATCTCGAACAGATACTGCGGTCCTTCGAGAGCCGGCTGGTCGGAGCCGCGCTCGGCGGTCACGTCGCGGGGAGCGGCTCCTTCGCCGGCGCGTAGAGCGCGGCGGAGTACGGATGGTCGAGGTCGAGATCACTCACGACGCCGGGTGTGCTGCCTGCAGTCTTCCGGGCAACGGTGCGGCGGTTGTCGATTCGAGCGCGCGTGGGCGCGGTGCGGCGAGACGGTCTGTGTTTCTCTCGGCGCCGTTGCCCGGCGGCTTGCCGGCTGCCGAAGCCCCGCTCGACGAGGTTCAGGCTGTTGCGTGTCGGCCAGGGCGGTCACGACGGCCGTACGTAAGCCGCCTCCGGCCCCTTCCTCCGGCGGTCTGTCGTTCGCCGGCGTGGTGCGGGGCAGCCCGCGATCCCGGCGAAGTTCAGATGGACCCGCAGCACGCGCAGCGCGGCGAGAACCTTATACGCGTCGTGCCGGGATTCCAGCGTCCTGGTGTGTCCTTGGGACGGCCGGGTCCCGAAGTCGGCTCAGCCGTGGGTGGCCACCTTGGAAGTCCCGGTTCCGGTGCAGGAGGGGCAGTCCCCGCAGCCTGGTCCGCTGTCGTGGGACTGCCCTCTTCTGGTCGGACCTCTGCCTGTGCGGCAGGGGTGGGGGGTTATGGGAGTGTGGTCCACTTCTGGTTGTTCTGGCCGTTGCAGGTCCACAGGATGGCCGGGGTGCCGTTGGCGGTGCCGGCCTCGTTGGCGTCGAGGCACAGCCCGGCGTGGATGTTGCGGATCGTCCCGTCGGAGCCGACGGTCCACTTCTGGTTGTTCTGGCCGTTGCAGGGCCAGATGACGACCGGCGTGCCGTTGGTGGTGCCCTGGTTGGAGGCGTCCAGGCACTTGTCGCCGTAGACCCGGATCTCGCCGCCCGCCCAGGTGGTCCACAGCTGGTTGGCGGCCGTGTGGCAGTCCCAGATCAGCGTCTTGGTCCCGGCCGCGGTGGAGGCGTTGTCCACGTCCAGGCAGCGGCCGGACCCGGTGCCGCGCAGGCGGGCGGTGGTGGCGGCCAGAGGGCTGCCGCCGGTCACCTTGAACACGGCGACGCCGTGGGCGGGGACGCTCGCCGAGATCTGGCCGGACGTGCTGGACGTGGTGCCGGTCCACAGGTCGGTGAGGGTGAACGAGCCGCCGGACAGGCCGGCTTGCGCGGCCGTGGTGGTGACCGTCGCGGTGCCGCTTCCGCGGTTGAACAGGCCGACCGCGACGGAGCCGTCCGCGAGGGGCTTGGCGAACACCTCGGTGCCGCCGTCGTCGCGCACCCGGCGCCCGCCCGCGCCCAGTGGATCCTGGTTCACGGACAGCAGGCGCGGGTTGCGCAGGATGGCGCTCACGTCGGCGGACATGGTGCGGATGTCGTTGCCGGCCATGAGCGGGGCACTCATGAGAGCCCACAGGGCGAAGTGGGAGCGGGACTCGGTCAGGGACAGGCCGGGACGGCCGACGACCAGCATGTCGGGGTCGTTCCAGTGACCAGGACCCGACTGCGCGGCCAGGGGCGCGGTGACGTCGAGGACGTTGCCGACGCCCATCGGGTAGCTGTTGGTGTTGTTGTTCTGCCAGATGTCCAGCAGGTCCTCGGTCGTCCGCCACAGGTCGGCGACCTCACCCCAGTTGAACTTGTCGCCGGTGATGGCGTGGAAGCTGTTGGGGTTGATGCTGTAGACGATCGGACGGCCGGTGGCGCGCAGGGCGTCACGCATCAGCGTGAAGCGCGCGATCTGCTCGTCGCGGGTGCCGCTGGAGGAGCACCAGTCGTACTTGAGGTAGTCGACACCCCATGAGGCGAACGTGGCGGCGTCCTGGGCCTCGTGGCCCATGCTGCCCGTGGAACCGGGGTAGGTGCCCACGCCCTGCGCGCACGTCTTCTCGCCCGGCGCCTGGTAGATGCCGAACTTCAGGCCCTTGCTGTGGATGTAGTCGCCGAGCGCCTTCATCCCGCTGGGGAACTTGGTCGGGTTGGCCCGAAGATTGCCCGCCGCGTCGCGCTGCGGGTCGAACCAGCAGTCGTCGACGACGACATACCGGTAGCCGGCGTCCTTCATGCCTGAGGACACCATCGCGTCGGCGGCCTCGCGGACCTGCGCCTCGGTGATCCCGCACCCGAAACTGTTCCAGCTGTTCCAGCCCATCGGCGGGGTGAGCGCGGGGCTGCCCGGCGCGGCCTCGGCGGTCGTGCCGGCGGAGGCGGTGACGCAGGCGCTGAGCGTCAGTGCGGTGGCGGTGAGGAGACGCAGCAGTCGTCTGTGTATGGGAACCATGGGGAGCCTTCCTGGCCCGCGAAGCGGGAGCCGCTTCGCGGGCCGTATGGACACGGTCATGAGCTTGTGATCATGTGCGCGCGGTCAGCGCTGCAGGGTGAGCACGCCCGGCCGGTACGGCAGCTTCAGGTAGTCGGTGCCGTCCGAACCGGGGGACCTGCCCTGGTAGAGGAACTGCAGGTTGCAGGGGTCGATGGTCATGGTCTGGTCGGGGTTGTTGCGGACCAGGTCACCGTGGCTGATGTCGTTGGTCCAGGTCTGGTTGCTGTTGGCCTTGCCCGCGAAGGGGCTGCTCTCGGTGCCGGACTGGACGGTCCACGGACCGTTCAGGCCGGGGGCCGTGAACGAGCGGAAGAAGCGCCCGTTCCTGCCCTTCGCCTCAACGATCATGAGGTACTGGTTCTGGCCCTGGACCTTGTAAACCTCCGGGGCCTCGAACAGGTTGTCCTCCGTGTCGCTCATGACCGTCGTGTACGACGAGCCGAAGCTGCTCGGGAAGTTCCCGAGCGGCATGACCGACCTGAAGATGCTGCCCTTGTCATTGGCGAAGAACAGGTACATGTTCTGGTCGTCGGCGATCACGGTCGGGTCGATCGGGCCGCCTACGGGGAGGCTGCCGGTGAACAGCGCCTGCGGCGCGGACCAGCCGTTGGGGTTGGTGGGGTCGCTGGACGTGCGGTAGGTGAAGGGCCAGGCGGTACCCCACCCATTGGAGACCAGCACCCAGATGTTCTTGGGCGCGAAGTAGAACAGTTTGGGCGCCACCGCGCCCTGGCTCATGCCGTTCTGGGGGGCCGAGGCCATGTCGGACCAGTTCGTGAAGGGACTGAACATCATCGAGTGCCAACCCGATTCCGAGGCGTACGTCCCGTAGACCAGGTGCTTGCCGTTGTACGTCACGGTCGTGAAGTCCTTCAGCGAGTACCACCCGTTCGACGGCTGCGCCAGCGGACCGGTCGAGCTCCACCGGTACGTCGACGGAAGAGCACACGTGCCGTTCGGCGGCGCGGACGGGCCGCTCCATTTCTGGTTGCTGCTGCCGGTGCAGTTCCAGAGCTGCACCGCCGTGCCGTTGGCCGTGGCGCCGCCGCTGACGTCCAGGCACAGTCCGGACTCCACGGCGACGATCGTGCCGTCGGCGTTCACCCGCCACTGCTGGTTCGTACCGCCGTTGCAGGACCAGATCACCGGTCGGGTACCGGCCGTGGTGGCGTGGCCCGGAACATCCAGGCATTTGTTGCCGTACACGCTCAGCTGGTTGTTGTCCGTCAGCGTCCACTGCTGGTTGGTCCCGCCATGGCAGTCCCAGATCTGCACGTTCGTGCCGTCGGTCTGGCCGGCGCCCGACACATCGAGACACCGGCCAGAAGCGACACCGCGCACGGCGCCGGTGGTGGCCGCCTGAGCCGGGTTGGCGACGAGCGTCGCCACCGAAGCGACCAGAGCGGCGAGCAGCAGAGACAAATGTCTGCGGCTGAAAGTACGTCTGAGCAAGGGGACCTCATTCCTTGGGTGAGCGGTCGACGCGTCGAGCAGACTGAAGGGTGGAGAGCGACCAAGATCTGGTTCCGCGGCGGCCTAGTTCCGCACGATGCGCCACCGGTTGTCGGCGGTGCCGTCGTCCGAGTCCTGGACTGCGAATGCGCCGACAGCGGTGGAGTTGTTCGCGATGGCGAGCAGCTTGCCGCTGTTCTCGTTGCGGATCTTGTAGGTTCCGTCTCCCTGGTCGAGCAGCACCCAGCGGTGGTCGGCGGTGCCGTTGTCCGACCACTGCAGGACGGTCGCGTCGTCTGCCGCCGACATGTCCAGGACGCCGAGCACCTTGCCGCTGTGGGCGTTGCGGAAGCGGACCGCGTTTCCGTCGGCGATCATTTGCCAGTCGTGGTCGGCGGTGCCCGAGTCGTTCCACTGCAGAGCGCGGCCACCGTCGGCCGTGGACATGTTCTGGATGCCCAGCACGAGACCGCTGCCCACGTTGGCCAGGCGGACGGTGTCGCTTGTGTTCCAGTAGACGGTGTAGTTGTGGCCGTGCGCGTCGTGGAACGGGCCCAGGTTGACGGTGGAGCCGTTGGCGGTGGCGGTGAAGGCGAGCGAACTGCCGCTGGTCCGTGTGATCGAGGACGTGTTCAGTGTCGGGAGGGAACTGAGCGCGGAGTCACCGTAGTTACCGGACAGGACCACCGGGCCGTAGGTGACAGCGGTGACGTTCGGGTTGTCGTTGGCCGCTCGCATGATGACCCGCATGGGCAGGCGGACGGTGACCGTGTCGCCGGAGGTCCAGGAGCGGGTCAGGGTGGCGTAGCTGCCGGGGGCGGTGGTGATGTTCTGCGCGACGCCGTTGACGCTGACGCTCGCCCCGGTGGTCCACCCCGGGATGCGCACGCGCATCGCCCAGGTGCCGCTGACATTGCCGGTGACCTTCAGGGTCGTGGTGTCGCCGACGGGGTACGTCGTGGTCTGGGTGACCGTGATTCCGCGCTCCGACCAGTTGAGCACCGAGGGCACGAACAGGTTCACGATCAGGGTGTTGTCACTGCGGAAGTAGATGGAGTCCATCAGCCTGGTGTGCATCTCCAGGCCCGTGCCCTGGCAGCACCAGAAGGTGCCGTAGTCGGTGCTCCAGGTGCCGCCGCCCACCGCGGGGCCCACACCGCGTCGGCCTCCCGGGTTGAGCGGGGTGAAGTAGGTGACGTGGCCGTGGTTGTCGGCCGGGTTCTGCTGGCCGATCATCTGGTTCAGCCACGCCCGCTCGTAGTAGTCGAACAGCGCGGCCCGGTTCGGGTCCAGCGCGAACAGTTCCCGGGTGAGGGTGAGCATGTTGAAGGTGTTGCAGCTTTCGCACGTGTCCTTGTTCAGGTAGCCGGCGATGGCGTTCGGAGCGCGGAAGTGCTCCGCCTGGCTGTTGCCGCCGATGGCATAGGTGTGCGCGTCGACGGTGAAGTTCCAGGCGTTGGTGGCGATGTCCCGGTAGCGGGTCGTGCCGGTGGCCTTGTACTCCCGGGCGGCCCCGATCCACTTGGGCACCTGCGTGTTGGCGTGCAGTCCGCTGAGCTGGTCCTGGTTGGCCGCCAGGGGGTCGAACACCGCGGCATGGTCGAACCGCCGGGCCACGGTGAGCCACCGTGCGTCGCCCGTCTGCTGATAGAGATCGGTCAGCACGGTGTTCATGCCGCCGAACTCGGTCTGCAGCATGGCCTGCATCTGCTGGCCGCTCAGCCGGCCGGTGCGCAAGTCGACCCATCCCGCCAGGGCGAGCAGCACGTCCCGGGCCTGTGTGCTGCCGATGTGGCGCCATACGTCCAGCAGCCCGGCGAGGGTCTTGTGGATGGTGTAGTACGGCACGCCCCGCGGGGTCCCCTGCTCGAGAGCGGTGAAGTCGGACTCGGGGAGGCCAGAAAGGTACCCGGCGTTGAAACCGGCGGCGCTGTTGTTGGCCTGGCACTTGGCCAACTCCGCAACCATGTGGGTTGCCTTGTCCCGGCAGGTGGTGTCCCCGGTCACCGCGTACAGCTGCGCCCAGGCCGTGAGGAAGTGTCCTTGGACGTGGCTGCGGAAGGGGAAGTCCGGTGCGTCCCAGCCGCCGGTGGCGGCCGCGCCGTTGGTGGACAGCCGGTGGTTGGCGCGGAAGTTGTACAGCAGCCGGTCGACATCGACGAACCGCAGGTAGTTCTGCGTGCGGCTCTGGTTGTCCAGCCACCGGCTCGCGGTGAGCCGGACCTGGCCGAGTTCGAAGGGATGCGCCAAGACCCCGATGTCGGCCCTTGCGGGAGGAACGGCCGCCGCGTGGGCGGCAGATGCCCCGATGAAGGATCCGGTCGCAGAGGCTGCGGCGGTGGCTCCGGCTACTTGCAACAGGCGCCGTCTGCTGAGGGAGGAGGACATCTTGCACCTTTCGACGACGAGAGAGCGATTGCTTGGTCGTTGGTGTGTCGGCTCATATGTCCGGTGGCCGGGTGCGGCGCGTGCGGGTTCCCTTCGGGATCCCCGGCCGGTGCCGCGGTGGACGGTCCATCGCTGGTTGGAGCTGCCGACGTCGCGGTACTGGATCAGCGCGACACCGTCGTCCGCGTTGCCTCCCTTGACGTCGAGCACCTTGCCGTTGTCGCGGTCGACCAGGACGAATTCGCCACCAGTGTGCGGGCGCAGCTGCCACTGCCGGCTCGCCCGGCCGGCGGCGGTCATCTGCCAGAAGTCATCGCATGGAAGGGCGGTCTTCCGACGCGAGACACCGCCTCGTACAGATACCGGGACGGCCAAGGAAGCGCCGTCCACGTGCCAAGCGGTGCCGGCGCCTTCCTCTGTTGGCCGGTGGGCTCACGACCGTGAAGCCAGTTCCTGCCCGAGCGGAGCTGGGGTTGCAGAAGGGCTGGCGCCTGGAAGGCGCGCGGTTCGGGGCATGGGGGGTGAGTTCCTTCCGGAGGCGGGACCGCTCTCGCACCGCGGATGACCGATATTCCGAACGCGGGTCGAATTGCCGGACGGGGTCGGCGCCGAACGTAGAGGGTGCCGCGTATGGAAGTCAACGTGTGCGGCAGTACGGCTTTTTCGTTATCCGGGCGGCGCGAAATGCGCAGGAACGGTACTCGTCGGAAACATTGACGGAACCATGGCGCAAACATATCTTCTGCTCGAAGTTCCGCACACTGGTCGCTATTTCGAACAACTGCGTCCCTCGTCACGGCGATCGGCCAAGCGGACGGGCCGGTTCCTGGAGGAAGAGTTGAACAGAACCGTGAGAACGCTGCTCGCCCTGCTGGGCCCGCTGTTGCTGGTCCTGCTGGGTGGCGCCGTCTTTCAGGGCACCGCCTCCGCCGCCACCCCACCGGCCGGGCAGGCGACGCGGTACACGATGACCGCGTTCACCAACAGCAGTGAGTCGAACCTGTACGTCTACGACTCGCCGGACGCCACCGGCTACACCCTCCGCAAGGGCCCGGCCTACACCCCGCCGTCCGGGCTGATCCGGGACCCCAGCATCTTCAAGCACACCGACGGCTTCTACTACCTCACTTACACCACCAACTGGACCGGGAACACGATCGGTTTCGCCCGGAGCACCGACCGGGTGAACTGGACGTTCCTGTACAACTACACGATCCCGATCAGCGGGCTGACCCGCACCTGGGCACCCGAGTGGTTCATCGACACCGACGGCAGCGTCAACATCATCGTGTCCCTGACATCGGCGAGCACCGCCACCCACTTCACCCCCTACAAGATCACGGCGACCAACTCCGCGCTGACCACCTGGTCGGCGCCCACCCAGCTGTCCGGCATCGGCCCGAACTACATCGACACCTTCATCGTCAAGGTCGGCTCCACCTACCACGCGTTCACCAAGAACGAGACGACGAAGTACATCGAATACGCCACCGCCTCCAGCCTCACCGGCCCCTACACCATGCGGAAGACGGGCAACTGGGCCGGCTTCGGCGACTGGGTCGAAGGCCCGGCCCTGGTCCAGCTCGACAACGGCGGCTGGCGCATCTACTACGACGGCTACCGCGCCGGGAAGTACTGGTACAGCGACAGCTACGACAACTTCGCCACCTGGACCACGCCCACCGAGCTACCCGGGCTCACAGGCTTCGCGCGTCACCTCACCGTGCTGAAGGAGACGGTCCCCGGCGGCGTCACCCTGCCCACCAACACCACCAGGTCGCTACGGTCGGCCAACTACCCCGACCGGTACGCCGTGGTGCGCTCCGACAGCCTCGGCCACATCGACCCGGTGAGCACCTCCAGCGGCACCGCCGTCAAGCAGAGCGCCACCTTCACCGTCGTACCCGGCCTCGCCGACGCCAACTGCTACTCCTTCCGCCACTCCTCCGGCCGCTATCTGCGCCACTGGGACTACCGGATCCGCTTCGACAGCAGCAACGGCACCGACACCTTCAACAAAGACGCCACCTACTGCGCCCGCCCCGGCAGCACATCCGGCTCCATCCGCCTCGAGTCGTACAACTACCCCGGCCGCTACATCCGCCACTACAACTACGCACTGCGCGTGGACCCCCACCAGAACACCGAGACCTTCCTGGCCGACAGCTCCTTCACGGTGGTCAGCCCCTGGACCTGACCTGACCTGTCCGACCCACCCCCTTGCCGGCCACCAACCCGCTTCCGACATCGGGGCGTTGCAGCCACGCAGGTTCTCCCGGGATCTGCATCGGGCACAGGCTGTCCTTGGTCAGCAGCGTCGGCTGACGGTGCGTGTGCCGGAAGCGTCCGAAGCCATGCCACCTCATGATGTCAGGGACTTCCTGGACGGGCTGGATACGTGGACGCTCGGTGTGCTGCTCACACTTCAACACGGGAGTGCGCTCGGCGACGTGGGATTGGGGACCAGTGTTCGGTGCACGTCTGCTTCGCAGCGTCGGCCATGGTGAGGATCAGGGAAAGGAGGGCATGCGCCCCAGGGCCGAAACCACAGGGTGCTGCGCGAGACAGCCCCGCACTTCGCGCTGCTCGACGGGGCCCTCGCCGAGTGCCTCCGGGCCGGTGACAGCCGCGCCGACTACCCGATCTGCGAGCGGTACGGCAAACCCGTCCCGGCCGACGGCGCCGACCAGGGTGCCGGCCGGCCCCGGGCCACCACCGGCCTCACAGGAGAGCGGGCGGCTTGCGGAGGCGTAGCCGGACTCACGTCGGCTCATTCTCCGGGGGCCTGCGTCTCGCGCAGCGCCTCGTCGGCGGTTTTGACCTCGGCGTAGTAATCCCGGTGCACCTTGTAGGTACGGTCCAGCTCGATGCTGTGGTACACCCCGGACGGCGTGCCGAACCAGAAGTCCCGGGGAAGCCGCTGCGCGCCCTTGCGGCTCACGATCAGAATCGCGCGGTCCGTGACCACGAACGTCCACACCCGCGCCGTGATCCATGAACCGGACTGCGCGATGAATCCCGTCTGTATCCGCTCACCGGGCTCAAGATGCGGTGCTGCCCGTTTGGCGATCATTTCGACGCGTCGCTGCTGATGACCCATGCGCTGAAGGCTAGCGGTCGGACGTCGTGAGGGGTCCCGAACCGACGAGGGTGTGACCTGGACATGACTGATATGACTGATAGGCTCCGCTGCCGATCATGGGCATGGTCATGTGGTGAACAGGGGCAGAGCCGGGGGCTCGACGGGGCGAGGGAGGCTCGATGCGAACGATTCCGAGGGTGGCCGTGTATCTGGCCGTCGGGGCTGTGCTCACCGGCTGCTCCGGCGGGGGCGGCACTGCGGAGAAGTCCGCGCGGGAGCTTCTCGACGAGGCCAATGACACGATGAGCGCGCTGCGTTCCGTGACCGTCGACATGAGCAACACCGTCGGCAGCGAGTCGGTGAGGACGAGGCTGAGGACGGATCTGAAGGAGCGCTGTACGGCCAGGACCACCTGGGCCCGGAACGGCAGTCTCGAACAGATCAGGATCGGTGAGACCGATTACGTCCGCCCCGACGAGACCTACCTCGAGAACTGGAGCGGCAGGTCGGTCGCCGACGTGCGGCCCAAGCAGTGGGCGAAGGTTCCCGCCGACGAGGCGCAGCCGGGCGATGGACTGGCCGCGTGCACCTGGCCGTTCGAGTCGTTCGGCAAGGCGACGAAGGGGGCGGCCGGCAGCGTCGGCGGGCGGGAGGCGATCGCTCTGCACGTCACCGACAAGGGGGACAAGGGCGGGGCGTACACCTTCTATGTGGCCACCACGGGCAAGCCGTACCTGCTGAAGACCGTCTACAAGGGTGGCGGGAACGTCACCACCACGTCGTTCAGTGCCTTCGACGAGCCGTTGGACATCCGGCCGCCCGCGGCGGAGCTGGTGGTGGACAAGGCCGACGTCGAGGGCTGAGGACCGAAGGATGGTAGAAGCGGGGCATGACCAACTCGCTCATCCAACCGGCCGGTGTCCGATGACCGCCGGCATCGACACCCCCGACGGCCGTGGCCGCACCGGACTCGACCAGGCGGGCCGGGATCTGACCGGCAACCCGCGGGTCAAGGTGCGGGACGTGAAACTGCTGTCCAGCCACTGGTACGTCGAGCGCGCCACCACCTTCGACTTCCAGCACGCCGACGGCACCTGGAGCACCCAGCAGCGCGAGACACACGACCGCGGCAACGGCGCGACCATGCTCCTCTACGACGCCGAACGTGAAACCGTCCTGCTGACCAGGCAGTTCAGGTTCCCCGTGTACGTCAACGGCCACCCCGACGGCATGCTCATCGAGACCCCGGGCGGGCTGCTCGACGACGATGACGAGCACCCCGAGATCGCCGTGCGGAGGGAGGTGGTGGAGGAGACCGGGCACACCATCGGCGACGTCCAGCACGTCTTCGACATCTACATGAGCCCGGGGTCCGTCACCGAACGCGTCAGCTTCTACGCCGCCGCCTACGGCACCTCCACCCGCACCCACGAGGGCGGCGGGCTCGACGAGGAGGGCGAGGACATCGAGATCCTCGAACTGCCCTTCCGCCGTGCCCTGGAGATGATCCGCACCGGGGAGATCGCCGACGCCAAGACGATCATGCTGCTGCAATGGGCCGCGCTGGAGGGACCTTTCGCCCGCCCTTGACTTGAAGTGCGCTTCAAGATGAAGACTCCCGTTCGTGCCCCGAGAACCGGGCGCACGAACGGGAGGGGACCCACCCATGAAGTACCGCACCATCGGCACCGCCCCGCACACCCGCCGCGAGGTCAGCGTCCTCGCGCTCGGCGCGATGCTCTTCGGCTCGCGCACCGACGAGGAGACCTCCTTCGCCGTGCTCGACCGCTTTGTCGAGGCAGGCGGCACCTTCATCGACACCTCCGACAACTACGCCTTCTGGGAGGACGGCGGCCAGGGCGGACAGAGCGAGGAACTCCTCGGCCGGTGGCGCCGCAGCCGTGGCGTCGGCGACGAGCTCGTCATCGCCACCAAGCTCGGCGCCCGCCCGCTGGCCCCGGGGACGGACTACGTCAACAACCCGGAGGGCCTGTCGGCCAAGGTCATCCGTGAGTCCGCCGAGCGCAGCCGCGACCGGCTTGGTGTGGCGAAGCTCGATCTGCTCTACGCCCACATCGAGGACCGCAAGGTCCCGCTCCAGGAGACCGTCGAGGGGTTCGCGGAGCTGGTCGCCGAGGGCACCGTGGGGCTCCTCGGCGTCAGCAACCACGCGATCTGGCGGGTCGAGCGGGCCCGCGCGCTCGCCGTGGAGGCCGGACTGCCCGGCTACGAGGTGCTGCAGTACGCCCACAGCCATCTGCGGCCCCGCGTCGACGTCCCCGAGGGCCTGTTCCCCGACGGCAGCCTCGGCCACGCCGGCCCGGAGCTGCTGAGCTATCTGCGGGCCGAGCCCGGTCTGACGCTGGTCGCCTACTCACCGCTGCTGAAGGGCGCGTACACCCGCCCGGACGTAGCGCTGCCCGGTGACTTCGACCACCCGGGGACCCCGGCCCGCCTGAAGGTCCTGCGCGAGGTCGCCCAGGAGACCGGCGCCACCCTCAACCAGGTCGTCCTGGCCTGGCAGATCGGCGCCGAACTGCCGATCATCCCCCTGGTCGGGGCGTCGTCCGTTGCCCAGCTGGAGGAGAGCCTGGCTGCCGTGGACCTGGAGCTGACCGCCGACCAGCGGGCCCGGCTCGACGCGGCCCACTGAGCCCTCCCGGAGTACGCTCCGAAGAGGAGCCGAAGGAGAGTGCGCCATGCCTCTGTTCCCCAACGAGCGCAATGTCCGTACGACCCCCGAAGGCCTCCTGTGGGAGCCCAGCGAGCGCTGGGTACGCGGCCTCAAGGGTGATGTCACCGTCGTCGACAGCCGGCACCCCGTCCTGGTCTGGGAACCCGATCTGCCCGTCCCGTGCTACGCGTTCCCGCGTGAGGAGGTCCGCACCGACCTCCTCCGCCCGGCCAAGAACCCGACACCGGGCAAGCACACCGGCTCGCAGATCTTCTACGACCTCGCAATCGACCTCGAAGCCGACGGAGCGCTGGTGGAGAACGCGGCGTGGACCTTCCCCGCCGGCGACCTCGCCGACCACATCGCCTTCGAGTGGTTCTGGCGCTGGGGGACCGGCCTCGACCATTGGTACGAGGAGGAGGAAGAGATCTTCATCCACCCGCGCGACCCGCACAAACGGGTCGACGCCATGCCCAGCAGCCGCCATGTCCAGGTCGAGATCGACGGCACGGTCGTCGCGGACACCCACTGTCCGGTGCTGCTGTTCGAGACCGGACTGCCCACCCGGTACTACATCCCCCGCGAGGACGTACGGCTCGACCTGTTCGAGCCCACCGACCATCGCACCGGGTGCCCGTACAAGGGCACGGCCCAGTACTGGAACTGGCGCGGCGAGGGAGAGGTCCCGCGGAACATCGTCTGGAGCTACGCCGAGCCGCTGGCCGCGGTGGCTCCCGTCCAGGGGCTCGTGGCCTTCTACAACGAGGCGGTCGAGATCACCCTGGACGGCGAGCGCCTGGAGCGGCCCGTCACACCGTTCACCGCGAGCCTCAAGTCCTGACGAGCAGCTGGAAGTCGAACGCGTACCGGGACGCGCGGTAGATGTGCGTCCCGTACTCGACCGGCCGGCCCGTGTCGTCGTACGCCGTGCGCTGCATGGTCAGCAGCGCGGCGCCCTCCTTCTCGTCAAGGCGTCGCGCCTCCTCGGCGGTGGCGCAGCGGGCGCCGATGGTCTGGCGGGCGCTGTGCAGGGTGATGCCGACGGCCCGCATCATCCGGTAGAGGCCGGTGGCCTCCAGCCGGGCGGTGTCGAGGTCGAGCAGGGTCGCCGGCAGGTAGTTGCAGAGGATGGCCACCGGCTGGCCGTGCGTGCAGCGCAGCCGTTCGAGGAGGATGACCTCCGCGTCCTCCGCGATGCCCAGCGCGGCGGCGACGTCGGCGGTCGCCGGGACGCGTTCGTTGCGGACGACCTGCGTGGTCGGGCCCTGTCCGGCAGCCTCCAGGTCGTCGTACAGGCTGCTGAGCTCCAGCGGGCGTTTGACCTGGCTGTGCACCACCTGGGTGCCCACCCCGCGCCGCCGCACCAGCAGCCCCTTGTCGACGAGCGACTGGATGGCCTGCCGGACGGTGGGCCGGGACAGGCCCAGCCGCACCGACAGGTCCACCTCGTTGCCCAGGAGGTTGCCCGGGGCGAGGACCCCGTGCTCGATCGCCGCCTCCAGCTGCTGCGCGAGCTGGTAGTACAGCGGCACGGGACTGCCCCGGTCCAGGGCGAAGTCCACCGCGTCCAGCGCGGAGGCGGACGCGGTGCGTGCCGGGCCGCGGGTCTTCGCCATGGGACGACCTCCCTGTCAGGGTGTCAGGAGTTGCTGGGGAAACCGAGGTTGATGCCACCGTCGGACGGGTCCGGCCAACGCGTGGTGATCACCTTCCCCTGGGTGTAGAAGGCGATGCCGTCGTTGCCGTAGATGTGCAGATCGCCGAAGAGCGAGTCCTTCCAGCCACCGAAGGAGTGGTAGCCGACCGGCACCGGGATCGGCACGTTCACGCCGACCATGCCCGCCTTGACCTCCAGCTGGAAGCGGCGGGCGGCGCCGCCGTCCCGGGTGAAGATCGCGGTGCCGTTGCCCCAACGGGAGTCGTTGATCAGCTTGATGGCCTCGTCGTACGTCTCCGCACGCACCACCGCGAGCACGGGACCGAAGATCTCGTCCCGGTACGCGTCCGCCGTCAGCGGCACCCTGTCGAGGAGGGATACACCCAGGAAGAAGCCGTCCTCGTGGCCGTCCACCGTGTAACCGGTGCCGTCGACCACGACCTCCGCGCCCTGCTCGGCAGCCGAAGAGACATACGACGCCACCTTGTCGCGGTGCTCGCGCGTGATCAGCGGGCCCATCTCGGAGGCCGGGTCGTTGCCGGGGCCGATCTTCAGGTTCTTCGCCCGCTCGGCGATCTTCGCGACCAGGTCGTCGCCCGTGTCACCGACCGCGACCACGACCGACACTGCCATGCAGCGCTCGCCCGCCGAACCGTACGCGGCGTTGATCGCCTGGTCGGCGGCGAAGTCCAGGTCGGCGTCGGGCAGGACCAGCATGTGGTTCTTGGCGCCGCCGAGCGCCTGGACGCGCTTGCCGTGCTCGACCGCCTTGAGCTGGATGTACTTCGCGATCGGCGTCGAGCCGACGAAGGAGACCGCCTCGATGTCCGGGTGCTCCAGAAGCCGGTCCACGGCGACCTTGTCGCCCTGTACGACATTCAGCACGCCCTCCGGCAGCCCCGCCTCGGTGGCCAGCTCGGCGAGCCGGTACGACGCCGACGGGTCCTTCTCGGACGGCTTCAGCACGAAGGTGTTACCGCAGGCGATGGCCAGCGGGAACATCCACATCGGCACCATGGCGGGGAAGTTGAACGGCGTGATGCCGGCGACCACGCCCAGCGGCTGCCGGATCGAGGCCACGTCCACCCGGGTCGACACCTGCGTCGACAGCTCGCCCTTGAGCTGCACGGAGATCCCGCAGGCCAGCTCTACGATCTCCATGCCGCGCGCGACCTCGCCGAGGGCGTCGGAGTGCACCTTGCCGTGCTCGGCGGTGATGAGTTCGGCGATCTCGTCGCGGTGGGCGTCTAGCAGCTCGCGGTACTTGAACAGGATCGCGGTGCGCTTGGCCAGGGACGACTGGCCCCAGCTCTCGAACGCGGCCTTGGCGGAGGCGACGGCGGCGTCCACCTCGTCGACGGTCGCGAAGGCGACCTGCTTCTCCTGGGCGCCGGTGGCCGGGTTGTAGACGGGGCTGAAGCGGCCGGAGGTGCCCTCGACCGGCTTGCCGTCGATCCAGTGGGTGATGGTCTTCATGGTGCGAAAGTGCCTTTCGTAAGGGGGAGTTCAGAGGTGACGGCGGCGGTCGGCGACATGGCTGTCGTACCGTTCGCGGGCCTCGACGGCGGCCTCGCGGTCGGCGACCTCGGCCACGGGCACGTCCCACCAGGCCTCGGGGCCCGGCGAGGTCGGGTTCAGGATGTCCGTCTCGACGTACACACAGGTCGGCCGGTCGGAGGCGCGGGCCTTGGCCAGCGCCGCGCGCAGCTCGCCCACCGTCTTGGCGCGCAGCACGTCCATGCCGAGGCTGGCGGCGTTGGCGGCGAGGTCGACCGGGAGCGGGGCGCCGCTGAAGGTGCCGTCGGCGGCGCGGTAGCGGTAGTCGGTGCCGAAGCGCTCGGCGCCGACCTCGTTCGACAGCCCGCCGATGGAGGCGTAGCCGTGGTTCTGGATCAGGACGATATTGACCGGCAGCCCTTCCTGGACGGCGGTCACGATCTCCGTCGGCATCATCAGATATGTGCCGTCGCCGACCAGCGACCACACGGCGACGTCCGGGGCGGCCTGCTGGATGCCGATCCCGGCCGGGATCTCGTAACCCATGCAGGAGTAGCCGTACTCCAGGTGGTACTGGCGCGGGGAGCGCGACCGCCACAGTTTGTGCAGGTCGCCCGGGAGTGAACCGGCCGCGTTGATCACCACGTCGTCGTCGCCGACGATGGCGTCCAGTGCGCCGAGCACCTGGGTCTGCGTCGGTACAGCGCTCTCGTCGTCGGCACGGTAGGCGGCCTCGACCACCGCCTCCCAACGCTCCTTGCCGGTGCGGTACTCGGCCTCGTAAGCCGCCTCCACACGATGGCCGGAAAGCGCCTCCGTCAATGCCGTGAGCCCGGACCGCGCGTCGCACACCAGCGTCCGCGCGGCCAGCTTGTGCGCGTCGAACCCGGTGATGTTGAGGTTGAGGAAGCGGACGTCCGGCCGCTGGAAGAGGGTGCCGGAGGCCGTGGTGAAGTCGGTGTACCGCGTGCCCACGCCGATCACCAGGTCCGCGGCGCGGGCGATGTCGTCGCTGACCGAGGTGCCGGTGTGGCCGATGCCGCCGAGGTCGGCCGGGTGGTCGTAGCGGAGCGAGCCCTTGCCGGCCTGGGTCGAGGCGACCGGGATGCCGGTGGCGTCGACGAAGGCCTTCAGCGCGTCCTCGGCCTCGCTGTGGTGGACACCGCCGCCCGCGATGATCAGCGGACGCTCGGCAGCGCGGATCGCCTCGACGGCCGTCGCCAGTTCGACCGGGTCGGGCGCGGGGCGCCGTACGTACCAGACGCGGTCGGCGAAGAACTCCTCCGGCCAGTCGTAGGCCTCCGCCTGCACGTCCTGGGGGAGGGCCAGGGTGACCGCGCCGGTCTCGGCCGGGTCGGCGAGGACGCGCATGGCGTTGAGCGCGGACGGGATCAGGGCCTCGGGGCGGGTGATCCGGTCGAAGTACCTCGACACGGGCCGCAGGGTGTCGTTGACCGACACGTCCGCCTCGGTCGGGTGCTCCAGCTGCTGGAGCAGCGGGTCCGGGGCGTGCGAGGCGAAGTAGTCGCCGGGGAGGAGCAGGACCGGCAGACGGTTGATGGTCGCCAGGGCCGCGCCCGTCACCAGGTTCGTCGCGCCCGGGCCGATCGACGTCGTCACGGCCTGCGCGGAGAGGCGGTTGAGCTGGCGGGCGTAGCCGACGGCCGCGTGCACCATGGACTGCTCGTTGCGGCCCTGGTGGTAGGGCATCACGTCCTCGCCCGCCTGGAGGAGGGCCTGCCCGAGGCCGGCCACATTGCCATGGCCGAAAATGCCCCAGGTGCCGGCGATCAGCCGATGCCGTACGCCGTCGCGCTCGGTGTACTGGGCGGACAGGAACCGCACCAGCGCCTGGGCGACGGTCAGGCGAACGCTCGTGGGTTGGCTCATCGGGGACCTCACTGGGACGGAGCGGTGTAGAGGGGCAGTCGGGGGTCGACGGGCTGGTCCGGCCAGGTGCCGCGGATCCAGGCGTGGTCGGGGTGGTCGCAGATCAGCCAGGCGCGCTCGGCCTCGGGACCCGCCATGACGTTGAGGTAGTACATGTGGTGGCCGGGCACCGCCATCGAGGGCCCGTGCCAGCCGTCCGGGATCAACACGACATCGCCGCCGCGCACCTCCGCCAGGACGTCGGTGTTACGGCCCTGTCCGGAGGGGGAGACCCGCTGGTAACCGAGGCCGGGGATGCCCTCGTGGTCGGCGAACTCGAAGTAGTAGATCTCCTCAAGGACCGACTCCTCGCCGGGCCGGTGCTCGTCGTGCTTGTGCGGCGGGAAGGAGGACCAGTTGCCGCCCGGCGTGATGACCTCGACCGCGATGAGCTTGTCGCACTCGAAGACCCCGGCCGCGCCGAAGTTGTTGACCTGACGGCTGCTGTTGCCCGTGCCGCGCAGCTCCACCGGCACCGACGACGCCGGTCCGTAGCGGGCGGGCAGCCGCCGCGAGCAGCGCGCGCCGGTCAGCGCGAACCGGCCGCCGCCGGTGGACGTCACGGTCGCACGGGCGTCCCTCGGCACATAGGCGAAGTCGCTGACCCCGCTGAACACGCCCTCCCGGCCCGTCAGCTGGAAGGTGTCATGGCCGAAATCATCCGTCGCCTCGACCGTGCAGCCGCCGTTCAGCGGCAGCACGATCCACTCGCTGTCACCGGTCTCGAAGGTGTGCGAGCCGCCGGGCGGCAACTCCAGGACCTTCAGGCTGGAGTAGCCCCAGCCGGCCTTCTCGGGCGTGACGTCCACGACGTACGGGCCGCCGAGCGCCTTTCCCGCGGGAAGGTGATACGTCATCGCGTCCTTAAGAGTCACAGTCGTTCCTCCGCGTCACAGTCCGGGTCACAACAGGCCGACGGCCGTGTCCACCGCCGTCTCCACGCTGCCCTCGGCCGGGTAGAGCAGCGAGCGGCCGACGACCATGCCCTGGACGGTGGGGAGCCTGAGCGCCTTGCGCCAGCGCTCGTACGCACCCTCCTGGTCGCCCCCTACTTCGCCGCCCAGCAGGACGACCGGGAGCGTGGACGTCTCAAGAACTTCCACCATGTCGTCGGGGTCATCGGTGACGGGCAGTTTCAGCCAGGTGTAGGCCGAGGTGCCGCCGAGTCCGGACGCGATGGCGATCGACTTGGTGACGGCCTCGGCGGACAGGTCGTTGCGCACCTGGCCGTCGATCCGCCGGGAGAGGAACGGCTCGACGAACAGCGGCAGCCGCAGCGCCGCCATGTCGTCGATGGCACGGGCCGTGGTCTCCAGGGTGGTCAGCGAGCCCGGGTCGTCGTAGTCGATACGGACCAGCAGCTTGCCCGCGTCGAAGCGGAGCCGGGCGATGTCCTCGGCGCGATGGCCGGTGAAGCGGTCGTCCATCTCGAAGGACGCGCCCGCCAGGCCCCCGCGGTTCATGGAGCCCATGACGACCTTGTCGTCGAGGACGCCGAGCAGCAGCAGGTCCTCCAGGATGTCCGCCGTGGCCAGCACTCCGTCGACGCCGGGCCGCGACAGCGCCGTGCAGAGACGTTCCAGCAGATCGGCCCGGTTCGCCATGGCCAGACGCCGGTCGCCGACGCCGAGCGCGCCGCGGGCCGGGTGGTCGGCGGCCACGATCATCAGGCGGCCGCTGTCGCCGATCAGCGGGCGGCGCACCCGGGAGGCGGCGGCCTCCGCGATCGCCTCGGGGTGCCGGGCTCTGACCGCGGTGAGGTCGGGGATGCTGATGCTCAAGGAAAGCTCCGTTCAGGGAAAGCGTGGGCGGCCGTCACGACGCCGGTGCGAGGAGGGCCTCGACCTCGGACTCGGTGGGCATCGCGGAGGAGCAGGCGAGGCGGGAGGCGACGAGCGCGCCGGCGGCGTTGGCGTGGCGCATGATCTTCTCCAGCTCCCAGCCGGACAGCAGGCCGTGGACCAGCGAGCCGCCGAAGGCATCGCCCGCGCCGAGCCCATTGGCGACCTCGACCGGCACCGGCGGCACCTCGGCCTCCGTGCCGTCCCGGTGCACCGCCAGGACGCCCTTGGGGCCCTGCTTGACGACCGCCAGCTCCACACCGGCCGCCAGCAGTGCCTCGGCGCATGCCCGGGGCTCACGGACGCCGGTGGCGACCTCGCACTCGTCGAGATTGCCGACGGCGACCGTGGCGTGCCGCAGCGCCTCGGCGTAGTACGGGCGGGCCTGGTCGGGGTCGCGCCAGAACATGGGGCGCCAGTCGAGGTCGAAGACCGTGGTGCCGGCCTTGTCGCGCGCCTTGAGGGCGGCGAGCGTGGCGGAGCGGCTCGGCTCCTCGCTCAGACCGGTGCCGGTGATCCAGAAGACCCGGGCCGCGCGCACCGCCCAGTAGTCGAGCTCGTCGGAATGTATCTCCAGGTCAGGGGCCTTAGGCTGCCGGTAGAAGTACAGCGGGAAGTCGTCCGGCGGGAAGATCTCGCAGAACGTCACCGGCGTCGGATACGCCGCCACGGGCGTCACCCAGCGGTCGTCGACGCCGAAGTCCTTCAGGGCTTCGTGCAGGTAGGCGCCGAAGGGGTCGTCGCCGGTGCGCGTGATCACGGCGGTGCTGCGGCCGAGCCGGGCGGCGGCCACCGCGACGTTCGCGGCGGAGCCTCCGAGGAACTTGCCGAACGTCTCCACCCGCTCCAGAGGGAGGCCGGACTGCAAGGGGTAGAGGTCGACTCCTATTCTTCCCATCGTGATCAAGTCGAAGGACTCGGCTGACTCGGCCATGCTTGACGCTCCTAGAGCTGGACAGGGGGTGCGGCTCCCCAGGGGCCTGCCGCCTCCCAGGTGTAGGACGTGGAGGCCGATGCTGTCAATACTTTGTACTTACATTCGGACCTGAGTGTGAAATGATGTCTTAACAAAGTATTGACAGCGGACGCATCTAGGGATTGGATCCCGTCCCAGCGAGGCAGCCGTGTTCCACGGCACACGACACGGGCAGTTCAAGGGCCCGGGTCATGGATCCCAGTGATCACACCCTTTCCCCCGTCGCACACCCCGTCGCACAGTGAGGTGCTGGAAAGATGGACCGCTCTTACCCCCGTTCCCGCAAGTTGGCCCCCATGGTGGCCGTAGCAGCAGCGGCAGCGCTGACTCTCGCAGGCTGCTCCAGCAGCTCCGGTGGCAAGGAGGCCGAGGAGGGTGGGGCGAACGCCTCTGCCGGCAAGGCCAACACCCCCCGGATGACCGTCGCGCTGGTGACGCACCAGGCGCCCGGTGACACCTTCTGGGACATCGTCCGCAAGGGCGCCGAAGCGGCCGCCGCCAAGGACAACATCAAGCTGATCTACTCCGCCGACCCGAACGCGGGCAACCAGGCCAACCTGGTGCAGAACGCGATCGACCAGAAGGTCGACGGCATCGCGATCACCCTTGCCAAGCCGGACGCGATGAAGGACGTCGTCAGCAAGGCCACGAAGCAGAACATCCCGGTCGTCGGCCTCAACTCCGGCGTCAGCGAATGGCAGAAGCTCGGCCTGATGGAGTTCTTCGGCCAGGACGAGACGGTGGCCGGCGAGGCGCTCGGCAAGCGCCTGAACGAGTCCGGCGCCAAGAAGGCCGTCTGCGTCATCCAGGAGCAGGGCAACATCGGTCTCACCCAGCGCTGTGACGGAGTGAAGAAGACGTTCGAGGGCACGACCGAGATCCTCAACGTCAACGGCACGGACATGCCGTCCGTGAAGTCCACGATCACCGCCAAGCTCAAGACGGACAGCGACACCGACTACGTCGTCGCCCTCGGCGCCCCGTACGCGCTGACGGCCGCTCAGTCCGTGGACGAGGCGGGCAGCAAGGCGAAGGTCGCCACCTTCGACCTGAACAAGCAACTGACCGGAGCGATCAGCAAGGGCGACATCGAGTTCGCCGTCGACCAGCAGCCCTACCTCCAGGGCTACCTGGCGATCGACTCCCTGTGGCTCTACAAGAACAACGGCAACTACATGGGCGGCGGCGAGGCACCGGTGCTGACCGGTCCGGCCTTCGTCGACAAGACGAACGTCGAGAAGATCGACGCGTTCGCCGCGAAGGGCACTCGGTGACGAACATGACCCAACAGGCTGAGCCGGCGGTGACCACACCGCCGGCCCCCGGCCCTGGCAAGGAAACCGACGGGCGGACCCGGCAGCGCCCCCTGGCACTGCGGCTCCTCGCCCGTCCCGAGGTGGGCGTCTTCCTCGGCGCCGTCGCGGTGCTGGTCTTCTTCCTCATCACGGCGCCACCCGTGCGTGACGGCAGCTCGATGGCCAACATCCTGTACCAGTCGTCGACGATCGGGATCATGGCGCTGCCCGTGGCCCTGCTGATGATCGGCGGCGAGTTCGACCTGTCGGCCGGTGTCGCCGTGATCACCTCGGCGCTGACCGCGAGCATGCTCAGCTACCAACTGACCATGAACGTCTGGGTCGGTGTGATCGTCGCGCTGATCGTGTCGCTGGCGATCGGTCTGTTCAACGGCTGGATGCTGGTCAAGACCGGCCTCCCCAGCTTCCTGGTCACCCTCGGCACCTTCCTGATCCTCCAGGGCGTGAACCTCGCGGTGACCAAGCTGGTCACCGGCAACGTCGCCACGGACGACATCAGCGACATGGACGGCTTCGACCAGGCCAAGGCTCTCTTCGCCTCATCCTTCGAGGTCGGCGGCGTCAACGTGAAGATCACGGTGGTGTGGTGGCTCGTCTTCGCGGCCATCGCGACCTGGGTCCTGCTGCGCACCAAGTACGGCAACTGGATCTTCGCCGTCGGCGGCAACAAGGCCAGCGCCCGCGCCGTCGGTGTCCCGGTGACCTTCACGAAGATCTCGCTGTTCATGCTGGTCGGCTTCGGCGCCTGGTTCGTCGGTATGCACCAGCTGTTCTCGTTCAACACGGTGCAGTCCGGTGAGGGCGTCGGCATCGAGCTGATCTACATCGCCGCGGCCGTCATCGGCGGCTGTCTGCTGACCGGTGGCGCCGGCTCGGCCATCGGCCCGGTCTTCGGCGCGTTCATGTTCGGCTTGGTCCAGCAGGGCATCGTCTACGCCGGCTGGAACCCGGACTGGTTCAAGGCGTTCCTCGGCGTCATGCTCCTCGGCGCCGTCATCATCAATCTGTGGGTCCAGCGCACGGCGACCCGGAGGTGACCCGAATGACCAGCAAAGAAACCGGCACCCACGGCGCCGTCCTGGAGGACAAGGCCCCCGAGAAGGACACCCCGATCGTCGAGCTGCGCAACGCGGGCAAGGCGTACGGCAACATCCGCGCCCTGCACGGCGTGGACCTGAAGGTGTTCCCCAACCAGGTCACCTGCGTCCTGGGCGACAACGGCGCGGGCAAGTCCACCCTCATCAAGATCATCTCCGGGCTGCACCAGCACACCGAGGGCGAGTTCCTCGTCGACGGCCGGCCGGTCCGCTTCTCCACCCCGCGTGAGGCGTTGGACAAGGGCATCGCCACGGTCTACCAGGACCTGGCCGTCGTGCCCCTGATGCCGGTGTGGCGGAACTTCTTCCTCGGCTCGGAGATGACCAAGGGCCCCTGGCCCGTACGCCGTCTCGACATCGAGAAGATGAAGAAGACCGCCGATCACGAATTGCGTGAGATGGGCATCGTCCTGGACGACCTGGAGCAGCCCATCGGGACGCTGTCGGGTGGCCAGCGCCAGTGTGTGGCGATCGCCCGCGCCGTGTACTTCGGCGCCCGTGTCCTGATCCTGGACGAGCCGACCGCCGCGCTCGGCGTCAAGCAGTCGGGTGTGGTGCTGAAGTACATCGCCGCCGCCCGCGACCGCGGCCTGGGCGTCATCTTCATCACCCACAACCCCCACCACGCCTACATGGTCGGCGACCACTTCAGCGTCCTGCGCCTGGGCACCATGGAGCTCAACGCCTCCCGCGACGAGGTCAGCCTCGAAGAGCTCACCAACCACATGGCCGGCGGCACCGAACTCGCCGCACTCAAGCACGAGCTGGCCCAGGTACGCGGCGTCGACGTCGAAGAACTCCCCGAGGAGTCCGACCTCACCGCGACCGTGGCCTCCTCGGAAGGGAAGTCCTGACATGGCACCTGCGCTGGACCGCATCCGGGTCGGCTCGGCCCCCGACTCCTGGGGCGTCTGGTTCCCCGACGACCCCGTACAGGTGCCCTGGGAACGCTTTCTCGACGAGGTCGCCGAGGCCGGCTACGACTGGATCGAGCTGGGCCCGTACGGCTATCTCCCGACCGACCCGGCGCGTCTGACCGACGAGATCAACAAGCGCAACCTCAAGGTCTCGGCCGGCACGATCTTCACCGGCCTGCACCGCGGCCCCTCCGTCTGGGAGTCGACCTGGCAGCACGTCAGCGAGGTCGCCGCGCTCACCCAGGCCATGGGTGCCGAGCACCTCGTCGTCATCCCGTCCTTCTGGCGGGACGACAAGACCGCCGAGATCCTGGAGCCGCCGGAGCTCACCGCCGAGCAGTGGGCCCACCTCACCAAGGGCATGGAGCGGCTCGGGCACGAGGTGAAGGAGACGTTCGGCCTCGACATCGTCGTGCACCCGCACGCCGACACGCACATCGACACCGAGGCCCATGTCGAGCGCTTCCTGGACTCGACCGACTCCGACCTGGTCAACCTCTGCCTGGACACCGGTCACTACGCCTACTGCGGCGGCGACAGCGTCAAGCTGATCGAGACCTACGGCGAGCGCATCGGCTATCTGCATCTCAAGCAGGTGGACCCGGAGATCCTCGCGGACGTGGTCAAGAACGAGATCCCGTTCGGCCCCGCCGTCCAGCGCGGCGTGATGTGCGAACCCCCGGCCGGCGTACCGGCGTTGGGCCCGGTCCTGGAGGCCGCGCAGAAGCTGAACGTGGACCTGTTCGCCATCGTCGAGCAGGACATGTACCCCTGCGAGCCGGACAAGCCCATGCCCATCGCGGTCCGTACCCGCAAGTTCCTGAGGTCCTGCGGCGCCTGACGACCCGAAAGGACAGCCATGACTGAGCGCGCCACACTCGGAGTCGCAGTCATCGGTACCGGAAAGATGGGCGCGGACCATGTGCGCCGCATCCAGGAGGTCACCAGCGGGGCACGGGTGACCGCCGTCGTGGACGTCGACGCGGAGCGCGCCAAGTCGGTCGCGGCCCGTGTCGACGGCTGCACCGCGCACACCGACCCGGCTGCCGCGATGGCGTCGGCCGACGTCGACGCGGTGATCATCGCCTCACCGGGCCCCGCCCACGAGGCGGCCCTCCTCACCGCCTTCGAGCACGACCTGCCGGTGCTGTGCGAGAAGCCGCTCACCCCGGACGCGGAGTCCGCGCTACGGGTCGTGGAGGCCGAACGGAAGCTCGGCAGGCGCCGGGTCCAGGTGGGCTTCATGCGGCGCTACGACGCCGAGTACATGAAGCTCAAGTCCCTGCTGGAGACAGGGCAGTTGGGCCGCCCGCTGATGCTGCACAACCGGCATCGCAACGTGGCCAGCCCACCCGGCTGGACCTCCGAGATGCTCATCAACGACTCCGTCACGCACGAGATGGACGTGACCCGCTGGCTACTCGGCCACGAGATCACGGCCGTCACCGTGCTCGCCCCGACCCCGTCGGGGAACGCCCCGGACGGCATCCGCGACCCGCAGTTCGTGATCTTCGAGACGGACGGCGGCGCCATCGTCGACGTCGAGATCTACGTCAACTGCGGCTTCGGCTACCAGGTCCAGGCCGAGGTCGTCTGCGAACGCGGCACCGCACGCGTCGGCGACGGCCACGCCATGGTCACCAACGCGGCAGGGCGTTGGGGCGGCATCATCACCCAGGACTACATCGAGCGCTTCGCCGACGCCTACGACCGTGAGGTCCAGGCCTGGGTGGACGCCACCCGGCGCGGCGAGGTCACCGGCCCGAGCACCTGGGACGGCTACGCCGTGGCCGCGGTGTGCGAGGCGGGCGTCAAGGCGTTGGAAGAGGGCGGCCGGGTCGAGGTGGAGCTGGTCGAGCGGCCCGCGCTGTATCTCTGACGAACGGACCGCGCCGTACCTCCGACAACGAGAAGGAGGGCCGGGGAGACTCTCCCCGGCCCTCCTTCGTGCCCGGCCTCAGACTGCGAGCGACGTACGCGGTCGCGGCGCGAGCCCCGCCGCCCGGTAGGCCTCGTCGATCAGCGTCATCGTCGCCAGCGCGTCCCCCGCGTCCAGCGGCAGCGGCGCGTCCCGGCGGATGTGCGCGGCGAACGCCTCCAGCTGGTAGGTGTACGACGAGCGGGTGCCGAGCCGCTCCGTGCGCTCACCGTCCGCCGTACGCACCACGACCCGGTCGTCCTGGTGCGGCAGCACGAAGTTCGGCGCGAACGCCTCCCCGCGCGAGCCGACGATGCGGCAGCTCATCTCCAGCGTGTCGTACGCCATGTGGCAGCGCGCCGAAGCGGTCGCCCCGCCCGGGTAGGCAAGCTCGGCGTCCAGCCACTCGTCGACACCGGGCGCGCCCGACCGCTCCCCGCCCCGCGCCGACACCAGCCGTGGCGCGCCGCCCGCCCAGGGCGCGAGCATCCGCACCGCGTGCAGGCTGTAGCAGCCGAGGTCCATCACGGCGCCGCCCGCGAGCGGCAGCGACCAGCGCGGATCGGTGTCACCGGGCGCCGGGATCGCCACCAGCGTCTCCACCCGCTGCAGCTCGCCCAGTTCACCGCTCTCCAGGATCGCGTGCAGGCGCCGGGTGACCGGGTGGAAGAGGTAGTGGAACGCCTCCATGAAGACGGAGCCCGACTTGGTGGCCGCCTGCAACACCTCGGCGGCCTCCTCGGCGTTGCTCGCCGACGGCTTCTCCGTCAGGACGTGCTTGCCGGCCGCGAGCGCGGCGAGGTTCCACGGCCCGTGCAGACCGTTGGCGAGCGGGTTGTAGACGACCTCGACCTCGGGGTCGGCGAGCAGGCCGGCGTAGGAGTCCACCACCCGTTCGACGTCGTGCTCGTCGGCGAACGCCTCGGCGCGGGACCGGTCGCGCGCGGCCACCGCCACGAGGCGGTGACCGGTCGTCCGGGCCGGTCCGACGAGGGAGAGTTCGGTGATGCGTGCCGCGCCCAGCACGCCGATGCGCAGCGGTTCCCGGCCCGAGTCGTTCATCCCTGCCGTACCTCCTCGATCGTGACGGGACGGTGCTCGTGCAGCGACAGTGTGCACGCGTCGGCGATCCAGCCCGCCTCCAGCGCGTCCTCGATCGTGCACGGGGAGGGCCGGGTGCCGGCCACGACCTCGGTGAACGCGGTGAGTTCGGCGCGGTAGGCGGCGGTGAAGCGGTCCATGAAGAAGTCGTGCGGGGTGCCCGCAGGGAAGGTCACGCCGGGCTCGACCGAGCGCAGCGGCAGCTTGTCCTCCAGGCCGACGGCGATGGAGTCCTCGAACCCGTGGATCTCCATCCGGACGTCGTAACCCCGGGCGTTGTGGCGGGAGTTGGACACCACGGCGATCGTGCCGTCGTCCAGGGTGAGGATCGCGCCGGTGGTGTCGGCGTCGCCCGCCTCCTTGATGTAGTCGGCGCCCTTGTTGCCGCCGACCGCGTACACCTCGGTCACCTCACGCCCGGTCACCCAGCGGATGATGTCGAAGTCGTGCACCGAACAGTCCCGGAAGATGCCACCGGAGGCGGCGATGTACGCGGCGGGCGGCGGCGCCGGGTCCAGCGTGGTCGAGCGGACCGTGTGCAGCTTGCCCAGCTCACCGCTCTGCACCGCGGCACGGGCGTTGACGAACCCGGTGTCGAAGCGCCGGTTGTAGCCGATCTGGATCGGCACGTCGCTGCCCTGGACGGCCTTCAGCACCTGGACGCCCTCGGCCATGGTCTTGGCGACGGGCTTCTCGCAGAAGACGGGGATGCCCGCCTCGACGCCGGCCAGGATCAGCGCGGGGTGGGCGTCGGTCGCGGCGGCGACGACGATGCCGTCCACGCCCGCGTTGAGCAGGGCCTCCGGCGAGTCCACGACCTCGGCCCCGAACCGCTCCGCGGCGGCCTTGGCGGCGTCCGCGAACGGGTCGGTGACGACGAGGGAGTCGACCGCGTCGAGTCCGGAGAGGGTCTCGGCGTGGAAGGCGCCGATACGGCCGAGGCCGAGGATTCCGATACGCATGGGTGTTGCTCCTTGAAAGCGGTTTTACGGGGAGGTGGGGAAGGTCAGTCGAGGCCGCCGAGTACGTTCTGGTCCCAGTCGATCACCGAGCCGGTGACCACCCCGGACCGCTCCGACAACAGGAACACGACGAAGTCGGCGATCTCGTCGGGCTGGCCCAGCTTGCCCATGGGCAGCTTCGCGGCGGCCTCCTCGCGCCAGTCGTCCGAGGCCCCGTGGAACGCCTTCTGCGTGGCGTCCTCGCCCTCGGTGGCCGTCCAGCCGATGTTCAGCCCGTTGATCCGGACCCGGTCCCAGCGGTGCGCGTGCGCGGCGTTGCGGGTCAGCCCGATGAGGCCGGCCTTCGCGGCGACGTACGGCGCGAGGAACGACTGCCCGCCGTGTGCCGAGGACGTGATGATGTTGACGACGGTGCCGGGCGCCTTGCGCGCGACCATGTCCGAGACGGCGGCCTGCATCGCGAAGAACGGTGCCTTGAGGTTGATCGCGATGTGCTGGTCGAACAGCTTGGGCGTGGTGTCGAGGAGCGTGCCCCGGGAGGTCAGCCCCGCCGAATTGACGAGGCAGTCGATACGGCCGTACGCGTCGACGACCTCGGCGACGGACGCTTTGGCCCGCTCGGCGTCCGACAGGTCGGCCCGCACGAACATGGCCTTGCCCCCGGCGGCGGCCAGCTCGGCCACCAGCGCCTCACCGGGCTCGGAGCGCCGCCCGGTGACGGCCACGACCGCCCCCTCACGGACGGCGGCCCGCGCGATGGCGGCACCGACGCCCTGGCTGCCGCCGTTGACGAGGACGACCTTGTCGTCGAGAAGTCCCATGCTGTTTCCGGGTCCTTTCAGCTCTGGCGCCGCTCGGCGCCGGCCCGCAGTTCGTCGCGCAACGCCTCCGGCGTCCAGGCCTCGCGCAGCGCACGCCGTACGACGTCCGCCTGCGACGGCGGGGCCAGCCCGTCGACCGGCGGGTCGCTGTCGAGGTTGGTGGGGAAGGGGTAGCCCTCGGCGCTCGCGGCGATCACACGCGCCGCCCACGCGTCGTCCGCGCCCTCGCCCAGCCGCTTGACGAGCACCGGGTAGACGCCGTTGGCGATGGCCTCGCGGTCCACGGTCTCCATGGCCCGCCCGAACGCGGAGGACACCTGGAGCAGGTTCGCCATGCGCCGGATGTCCGCCGACCGGTTGGTGCCGGCGGCGTGGAACAGCGCCGGGTTGAAGAAGGCCGCGTCTCCCTTGGCGAGCGGGAGCTGGGCGTGACGCGTCTCGAAGTACTCCTGGAACTCGGGCAGCCGCCACGCGAGGTAACCCGGCTCATAGGTCTGGGAGTGCGGCAGATACATCGTCGGCCCCGACTCCACCGGCATGTCGCAGTGCGCGACGGCGCCCTGGAGGGTGAGCACGGGGGAGAGGCGGTGCACATGGGCCGGATAGGCGGCGGCGACCTCGTCGGAGAGGAAGCCCAGGTGGTAGTCGCGGTGCACGCTCTGCGCCGCGCCGCCCGGGTTGACCACGTTGACCTGCGACGTCACCTGGTAGCCGGGGCCGAGCCAGGCCGTCGAGACCAGGGCCAGGATGTCGTTGGCGTAGTAGTCGGCGAACGCCTCGGGGTCGTGGAGGGCCGCCTTCTCCAGCGCGTTCCAGACCCGGTCATTGGCGCCGGGCTTGGCGAAGTGGTCTCCGGCGGTCGCGCCCGAGGCACGCTGCTCGGCGATCAGTGCGTCGAACACGGCACTGAGCCGGTCGACGACGCCGCGGTCGGGGAAGGCGCCCTTGAGGACGACGATGCCAGGGCCGTCGGACAGGGCACGGGCCAGCTCGGCCCGCACCGCACGGTCGTCCCCCGCCCCGCGCAGCCGGTCGCTGTCGTAGACCAGGACATCGCGCTCCACGGCGGAGGCATAGGGGTAGTCGGCGAGGTCGGTCGTCCGCTCGACCAGCTCACGGAACTCCGCGAGGTCGCAGTCGCGCTCGGACAGCCAGGCCCGGCGGTGTACGGAGGTGAAGGACATCTGCATCGGCGTCCTCTCGGTGGCAGGGGCGACTCGGCGATGACGGGGGTTGGCTCAGCGATGACGGGTGCGGCTCAGCGGTGACAGGGGCGACTCAGCGGTGCCATTCTTGTCATGACAATCCCCTCGAACAACCAGCAGGCGACCATCAAAAACCCCTCAAGGAGCCGTCGTATGGGCCACCCCTTCCCGATCCGGGAGATCGCACGCCAGGCGGGCCTGAGCGAGGCCACCGTCGACCGTGTCCTCAACGGCCGGGGAGGGGTACGCGAGAACACCGCGCGGGAGGTCCAGCAGGCGATAGCCGACCTGGACCGGCAACGCACCCAGGTCCGGCTCCTCGGCCGCACCTTCATGATCGACATGGTGGTGCAGGCGCCCGAGCGTTTCACCACCGCGGTTCGCTCCGCGCTGGAGGCCGAGATGCCGTCCCTGCACCCGGCGGTCGTCCGCTCACGCTTCCACTTCCGAGAGACCGGGCCGGTGGAGGAGCTGAGCCGGACCCTGGACCGTATCGCCCGGCGCGGCTCGCAGGGCGTGATCCTCAAGGCGCCCGATGTCCCCGAGGTGACCGCCGCCGTCGCCCGGCTCGCGGAAGCCGGTATCCCGGTGGTGACCCTCGTGACCGACCTGCCCTCCACCGCCCGCCTCGCCTACGTCGGCATCGACAACCGGGCCGCGGGGGCGACCGCCGCGTACCTCATGGGGCAGTGGCTGGGGGATCGGCCCGGCAATGTGCTGACCAGCCTCAGCAGTGGGTTCTTCCGCAATGAGGAGGAGCGGGAGATGGGGTTCCGTAGTGCCATGCGGACGCTGCATCCCGAGCGCACGCTGGTGGAGATCGCCGAGGGGCAGGGGTTGGACGCGACGCAGTACGACCTTGTTCGGGCCGCGTTGGAAAGGGACGCGGACATTCGGGCTGTCTACTCGATCGGGGGCGGCAATATCGCGACGCTGCGGGCGTTTGTGGATGCGGGCCGTGAATGTGCCGTCTTCATCGCGCATGACCTTGACCACGACAACACGAAGCTGTTGCGGGAGCATCGGCTGTCGGCGGTGCTTCACCATGACCTGCGGCAGGACATGCGGGAGGCGTGCCATGTGGTGATGCGGGCGCATGGGGCGCTGCCCCCGGCCGGGGTGACCATGCCTTCGGCGATTCAAGTGGTCACGCCGTACAACATGCCGGGTTAGGTCATTCGCCCGGGAAGACGATTCCGCACCGGCGTCTGATCGCGTCCATCACCCGCAGCGTGGCGACCGAGTCCGTCAGAGGGCGGAGCGGGGTCTCAAGGCGTCCCTCCTTGATGCGTCTCGCCACCTCGGCGGCCTCGAAGTGCAGGCCCTCATGCGCGATACGCGGTTCGGTGTACGTCCGTGCCGTACCGCCGCCCGCCGGGGTGAACACCACATCCCCCGGCTGGTAGAAGGGCCCCGGCAGCTGGAGCGTGCCCTCGGTGCCCGCGATCACCGCCGTAGTCGGCGTGTCGCTGAACAGCGTCGTGTGGACGACGGCCTGCTCACCGCGCCCGGTGCTCAGCACCGCCCCGACCTGGCCGTTCACCCCCGCCGGATGTGCCTGGCCGGACGCCTGGACGATCTCCGCCGGACCCAGCACCCACGTCGCCAGCGACACCGGATACGTGCCCAGGTCCAGCAGCGGGCCGCCCGCGAGATCGGCGCGCAGGATGCGGTGACCCCCGGCCGGGTCGAAGTACTCGCCCAGATCCGCCAGCACGGAGCGGACCTCGCCGAGCATCCCGGAGTCGAGCACCTGCCGTACGACGTCGAAGCGCGGCAGGAAGAAGGTCCACAGTGCCTCCGCGCAGAACAGGCCGCGCTCGGCGGCGAGTTCGGCGATCTCGGTGGCCTGTGCCGCGTTCAGGCCGAGCGGCTTCTCGACCAGCACATGTTTCCCGGCCTCCAACGCCAGCCGCGCGCAGGCGAGATGGGCGGTGTGCTCGGTGGCGACATAGACGACGTCGATCGACTCGTCGGCCACCAGCTCCTCGTACGAGCCGTACGCGCGCGTGACGTCGTGCCGTACGGCGAACTCCTCGGCGCGTGCTGTGTCGCGCGAGGCGACGGCGGCGAAGCGCTGGCGGGTGTGGCGGCGGGCCGAGCCGATGAAGCGCTCGGCGATCCAACCGGTGCCCAGGACACCCCAGTTGAGGGTGGGGGCGGCCATCGGATCCGGGGTGCGGGGCGAGGGCGGTGCGGGCAAGGCTGGGCTCCTACAGGGTCGGGACGGAGACCGGCACGGTCCTGCCGCCCTCCCGCATGGACGCGATCACCGCCTCGGCGACCACGGAGGCGGTCAGGCCCTCACGGGCGGAGGCCAGTGGGGAGGGACGCCCGGCGACGACCGCGTCGATCCACGCCTTCAGCTCCAGCCGGTAGGCGTCGGCGAACCGGGGCCGCCAGTCGGCCGGGTAGCCGGTGGAGCGGGTGCGGTCGGTGTGGCTCACGACCAGTGCGGGGTCGGCGAGTTGGAGCGCGCCGCGCTCGCAGACGACCTCGCAGCGGACCTCGTAGCCGTAGCGGGCGTTGAGGAACGTCTCGACGGTGGTGAGGGTGCCGTCGGCCGTGTGCAGCAGCATGATCTGCGGATCGCGCAGACCGGGAGACGACTCGCCCTCCGGCGCGTGCCAGGAGACCGCGGTGACGGGGGAGTCCAGCAGCCAGGGCACGATGTCGAGCTCGTGGATCGACGACCCCGTGACGCTGAACTCGCTGACCGCGCCCGGCGCCGAGGTCACCCCCCGGCTCACGCAGTGCACCACCCGCACCCTGCCGCTCGCGCCCTCGCCGAGCGCCGACTTCAGCGCGACGTACGCCGGGTCGAACCGGCGCATGAACCCGACCGAGACCAGCCCGCCGCCCGCCTCGTCGTCCTCGCGCACGACCTCCACGCACTCGGCGACGGTCGGCGCCAGCGGCTTCTCGCACAGCACCGGCTTCCCGGCGCGCACGGCGGCCACGGTCAGCTCGGCGTGCGTGGAGTCGTGCGAGGCGATGACCACGGCGTCCACGGCGGGGTCGGCGATCAGCGCCAGCGCGTCGGGGCTCACCCGCGCTCCCGGTGCAGTGTCCGCGACAGCGCGGGAGCGTGCCTCGTCGACGTCCGTCACCGCCACGATCTCGGCGTCCGAGACATGGCCATGGAGCAGCCGCACATGGTCCGCGCCCATCACCCCGGCGCCGACCACACCCACCCGGACCGTCATCCCGCCACCTCCACCCACGAACCGCTCTCGGCCGATCGGGACATGGCGTCCAGGACGGTGGCGCTGTGCACGGCGTCCGCGAGGGTCGCCCCGTGCGGAGTGCCCTCGGCGATCGAGCGCAGGAAGCGCTGGGCCTCGATCACCTTCAGATCGTCGTAGCCCATGCTCGTCGCGGCACCCGGCTGGAACGCTCCGTACTCACCATGTGCCGGGCCCACATACACCGTGCTGACCGGCTGGTCCTGGTAGCTGGTGCCCCGGCTGATGCCGAGCTCGCCCATGCGGCGGAAGTCCCAGAACACCGCGCCCTTGGTGCCGTGCACCTCGAAGCCGTAGTTGTTCTGCTCGCCGACCGACACCCGGCAGGCCTCCAGGACGCCGCGGGCGCCGGAGGCGAAGCGCAGCAGACAGTTGACGTAGTCCTCGTTCTCGACCGGGCCGAGCTCACCGGTGGCGAGGGTGTGCCCGGCGGTGGCGCCGGTCGGGCGGGCGCGCTCGGGTACGAAGATCGCGGTGTCGGCGGTCAGCGAGGCGATGTCACCGAGCAGGAAACGGGCCAGGTCGGCGCCGTGCGAGGCGAGGTCGCCGAGCACTCCGCTGCCGCCGCGGTCACGCTCGTAGCGCCAGGTGAGAGCCCCTTGCGGGTGAGCCGCGTAGTCGCTGAAGAGGCGGACCCGGACGTGGGTGACAGTGCCGAGCTCGCCGGAGGCGATCAGGTCGCGGGCGGCCTCGACGGCGGGCGCGTTGCGGTAGTTGAAGCCGACCGCGCTCTGCACACCCGCCTTGGCGGCCGCGTCCGCCACCGCGCGGGCGTCCTCGGCGGTCAGGCCGACCGGCTTCTCGATCCAGATGTGCTTGCCGGCCTCGGCCATCGCCACGCCGATCTCCCGGTGCAGGAAGTTCGGGGCGGTGATGCTGACGGCCTGGACACGCGGGTCGGCGACGACGTCACGCCAGTCGCGGGCGGTCGAGGCGAACCCGAATTGTGCGGCGGCCTCCTCGGCCCGGCCGGGTACCTCCTCGGCGACGGTCACGGGCCGTGGGCGCAGGGGAAGCGCCGGGTAATGGTGCGCGACACGGGCGTAGGCCTGGGTGTGCACCCGCCCCATCCAGCCGAATCCGACGACGGCGACGCCGAGCGTGTCCACCATTGCAGCCCCTGCCTTGCATATTTGGACCGGTCCATTTTCTGTCCAGGCCACGATGGGCGCGCCCTGCTGCCGGTGTCAACCCTTCCCGCGCCCTTTGACAAGCGGACAAGGTGCATGGAACGGTCCATGTCCATGAGACCGCCGACGATCCGTGATGTGGCCGACCGGGCCGGCGTCTCCAAGTCGCTGGTCTCGCTCGTGCTGCGCGGCTCTGAGCAGGTGCGCCCCGAGAAGCGGGAAGCGGTGCTACGGGCCGTACGCGAACTCGGCTACCGCCCGAACGCCGCCGCCCGCAGCCTCAGCGAGCAGCGCACCCGCACGGTCGGCGTCCTCCTCAACGATCTGCGCAACCCCTGGTTCGTGGACATGCTGGAGGGCCTCAACTCCCTCCTGCACGACAACGGCCTGCACATGCTCCTGGCCGACGCCCGCCTCAACCGCCGCACCGGCCAGGACCCCGCCGGACCCTTCCTGGACCTGCGGGTCGACGGCCTGGTCGTGGTCGGCACCCTGCCCGACCCGGCCGCACTCGGCGCGGTGGCAGAACGGCTCCCGGTGGTGGTCGCGGGCGCGCGCGAGCCGACACTGCCCGGCGTGGACATCGTCGTCAACGACGACGAGCGGGGCGCCCGCCTGGTCACCGAGCACCTCATCGGACTCGGCCATCGGCGGATCGCGCACATCGCGGGATACGGGGCCGTCGGCGAACTGCGCCGGCGCAGCTTCGAGGCGACGATGCGGGAGCACGGCCTCGCGGACGAGGCGGTCGTGGAGTCCAGCGACATGACCGAGGAGGGCGGCTACCGCACGACGGTACGGCTGCTGAGCCGCGCCGACCGGCCCACGGCTGTCTTCGCGGTGAACGACATCGCCGCGATCGGCGCGCTGTCGGCGGCCGAGGAGTCGGGGCTACGGGTGCCGCGCGACCTGTCCGTCGTCGGCTACGACAACACGAGCATCGCCCGCCTGCGCCATGTCTGGCTCACCACCGTCGACAACGCCAGCCACGAGGTCGGCCGCCGCGCGGCCCGCTGTCTGCTCGACCGGTTCGAGGGCGCCGGGGGAGCGGGTGAACTCCATCTCGCGAAACCGACGTTGGAGATCCGGGGTTCGACGGCGCCCCCGGTCGTGGGCTGATCGCTCACAGATTGATCGAGTACGCCTTACGCAGCGTCTCGTGCACCGTCCACGTCGTACGGTCGCCCTCGCGCAGCACGGCCATGTCGCCCGGCCCGACCTTCAGCGTCGGCCCGCCCTCGACCTCGATGGTGGCCGAGCCGCTGATCACGACGAACAGCTCGTCCGCCTCGGTGTCGGTGACCACGCCGGGCGTGATCTGCCAGACGCCCCGCACCTGACGCCCGTCCTCGGACTCCCAGACCACCTTCCCGGTCACCTCGGGCGTCCCGGAGAGGATCTGTTCGGGTGCGAGGGGCTCGGGTTCGAGGTCGGCGTCGGGGATGTGCAGTACGAAGCTGTGCGTCATGCGGCGACCTTATCCGCCGCCACGGACAGCGCCCTCGGTCCCACTCGCGCCCAATACGGCGGACAAAATTGTTGACAATTCTGTTTGGCTAGATTTACGTTCGACAGGCACTCACTCAGGGAGGGCACATGCCGAAAGAAGCCCGTCCGAGCACCGGGGAGCAGGCCAAGCAGCATGCGCTCGCGCAGCTGCGGCAGGCGATCCTGCACGGCGAGATGGCACCGGCACAGCGGCTGGTGGAGAACGAACTCGCCGAGCAGTTCGGTGTGACACGGGCCAGCATCCGCGCGGCACTGATCGACCTGGAGGCCCAGGGCCTGGTCGAACGGATCCGCAACCGCGGCTCGCGGGTCCGGGTGGTGACCGTGGAGGAAGCGGTCGCCATCACCGAGTGCCGCATGGTGCTGGAAGGGCTCTGCGCGTCCAAGGCAGCCGTCGCCGCCAGCGACGAGCAACTGACCGTACTGGCGGATCTGGGTACGGCCATGACCAAGGCCGTGGCCGACGGCGAGCCGATGACGTACTCCGAGCTGAACCAGGAACTGCACGCCAGGATCCGGGAGTTCTCCGGCCAGCGCACGGCCGTGGAGCTGCTGGAGCGGCTCAACGCCCAACTGGTGCGCCATCGCTTCCAGTTGGCGCTGCGGCCGGGTCGTCCCCAGCACTCCCTGAACGAGCACCTGGCCATGATCGAGACGATCACGGCCAGGGACCCGCAGGCGGCCGAGGAGGCCGTCCGCGCCCACCTCACCAGCGTGATCGAGGCGCTGCGCGACTGACGCGACTGCGCGGGGTGGGCGCCCATCTGTCACCAAGGAGATCAGAGAATGACTCAGGCCAACGCGCCCGCCGGTCCACCCCGCTCGACCCTCGTCATCACCGCGCACGCCGGCGACTTCGTGTGGCGGGCGGGCGGCGCCATCGCCCTGGCCGCCGCCCGGGGCGAGAAGGCCACCATCGCCTGTCTGACCTTCGGTGAGCGCGGCGAGTCCGCCAAGGCCTGGCGCGAGGGCAAGCAGTTGACCGAGATCAAGGCGATACGCCGCGACGAGTCCGAGCGCGCCGCCGCCACCCTCGGCGCCGAGGTCCGCTTCTTCGACGCCGGCGACTACCCGCTGGTCGCCGACGCCGAGCTGACCGACCAGCTCGTGGCCGTCTACCGCGAGACCCAGCCGGACGTCGTCCTCACCCACCCCACCGAGGACCCGTACAACGGCGACCACCCGGTCGCCAACCGCATGGCCCTCCAGGCCCGCATCCTCGCCCAGGCCATCGGCTACCCCGGCGAAGGCGACATCATCGGCGCCCCGCCGGTCTTCTACTTCGAGCCCCACCAGCCCGAGATGAGCGGCTTCAGGCCCGAGGTCCTGCTCGACATCACCGACGTGTGGGAGACCAAGCGCAAGGCCATGGAGTGCCTCGGCGCCCAGCAGCACCTATGGGACTACTACACCGACCTCGCCGTACGCCGCGGCGTCCAGCTCAAGCGCAACGCCGGACCCAACCTGGGCCTGGCCCACAAGACCATGGCCGAGGCCTATATGCGCCCCTACCCGCAGATCGCGAAGGAGCTGGCATGAGCGGCGTCATCGTCACCAACCCCCCGAAGGCGCAGCTCAAGGACGTCGACGCGCTGGCCCGCTTCGGCGTGGCGACGGTGAGCGAGGCCATGGGCCGAACGGGCCTGCTGGGCCCGGAGATCCGCCCCGTCCAGCAGGGCGTACGAGTCGCCGGCACCGCCGTCACCGTGCTCGGCTGGCCCGGTGACAACCTCATGATCCACGCCGCGGTGGAGCAATGCGGCGAGGGCGACATCCTGGTCGTCACGACCACCTCGCCCTGCACGGACGGCCTGTTCGGCGAGCTGTTCGCCACCGCCCTGAAGCGGCGCGGGGTACGCGGAGTCGTCATGAACACCGGCATCCGCGACACCCAGGAACTGCGCGACATGGGCTTCGCCGCCTGGTCCCGCGCGGTCTCCTCGCAGGGCACCGTCAAGGCCACGGGCGGCTCGGTCAACGTGCCGATCGCCATCGACGGCCAGGTGATCCGCCCGGGTGACGTGATCCTCGCCGACGACGACGGTGTCGTGGTCGTCCCGCGCGAGCGGGCGGCGGAGACGGTCGAGAAGTCCGAGGCCCGCGAGGCCAAGGAGGCCGCCACCCGCGCCGCCTTCATCGAGGGCCAACTCGGCCTGGACCGCTACGGGTTGCGCGAGACGCTGAAGCGGCTCGGCGTCGAGTACAAGTCGTACGACGAGTACGAGCAGTACGCGGGGGAGCGACCGTGACCGCCGGGGTGCCCTGTCTGCTGATGCGGGGCGGCACTTCCAAGGGTGCCTACTTCCTCGCCGAGGACCTCCCGGCCGAACCCGCCCTGCGGGACGAGCTGTTGCTGCGGATCATGGGCAGCCCGGACGAGCGGCAGATCGACGGCCTCGGCGGGGCGCATCCGCTCACCAGCAAGGTCGCCGTGATCTCGCCCTCGACCGATCCACGGGCCGACGTCGACTATCTCTTCCTCCAAGTCGCCGTCGACCGTGCGGTAGTGAGCGATCGTCAGAACTGCGGGAACATCCTCGCCGGCGTCGGCCCGTTCGCCGTGGAGCGCGGGCTGGTCCCGGCGGGGGAGGAGGAGACCTCGGTCCGCATCCGCATGGTCAACTCCGGGGACCTCGCTACGGCGACCTTCCCGACGCCCGGCGGCCGGGGCGAGTACACGGGTGACGCCGAGATCTCCGGGGTGCCGGGCACCGCCGCCCCCATCGTACTCGAATTCCCGCCCGGCGACAGGAAGTTGCTGCCCACCGGCAACGTCCGGGACATGATCGACGGCATCCCCGTGACCTGCGTGGACAACGGCATGCCGACCGTCCTGGTCCATGCGGACGACCTCAAGGTCACCGGCCACGAGTCGCCGAAGGAGCTGGAGGTGGACGCCGCGTTGGCCGACCGTCTTCGTGAACTCCGCCTGAATGCAGGCGAGTTGATGGGCCTCGGCGACGTGTCCGACACCACCGTCCCCAAACTCACCCTCCTGGCCCCACCCCGCCACGGCGGCGCGATCACCACCCGCACCTTCATCCCGGTCCGCTGTCATACGTCGATAGGCGTGCTCGGTGCGGCAAGCGTCGCCGCGGGCCTGCGCATGGCGGGCGGCGTCGGCACGGACATCGCACGGCTCCCCGACGGCGACCGCATCCGCATCGAACACCCCACAGGCTTCCTCGACATCGAGAGCAGCCTCGGCACCGACACCACCGGCCTGCCCACCGCCCGCCGTACGGCAGTCGTCCGTACGGCACGCAAGATCTTCGACGGCACCGTCTTCCCCAGGGCCGTCGCCCGACCCACGGGAGGTCACCGATGACCCCGCCCCTCGGCGACATCGCCCACATCGGCCACACCCAGCTCTTCACCCCCGAACTGGACGCCAGTGTCGCCTTCTTCACCGACTATCTGGGTCTGACGGTCAACGGCCAGGACAGCGACACCGTGTACCTGCGCACCTACGACGACTACGAGCACCACAGCCTGGTCCTCACCGCCCGCGACCGGCCCGGCCTCGGCCGGCTCGCCCTGCGCACCTCCAGCGAGGAGGCACTTCACCGCCGTATCAAGGCGGTCGAGGAGTCGGGCGGCACCGGAAAGTGGGTCGAGGACGAACCCGGACTCGGCAGGCTCTACGTCACCGCCGACCCGGACGGCCACGAACATGCCCTCTACTGGGAGAGCGAGCACTACCGGGCCCCCGAGGAACTCAGGCCCGCGTTGAAGAACCAGCCGCAGGCCAAGCCCAACAGGGGAGTCGGCGTACGGCGGTTGGACCACATCAACTTCCTCGCCGCAGACGTGCTCGCCAACGCCGAGTTCCAGGAGCGGGTGCTGGGGGCCCGCCCCACGGAGCAGATCCGGCTCGACTCCGGGAAGATCGGGGCGCGCTGGCTGACCTTCACCGACAAGTCGTACGACGTCGTCTACACCGCGGACTGGACCGGTTCCGCCGGTCGCCTGCACCACATCGCCTTCGCGACCGACACCCGCGAGGAGATCCTGCGTGCCGCCGACCTCGCCATCGACTCCGGCGTGTTCATCGAGACGGGCCCGCACAAGCACGCCATCCAGCAGACGTTCTTCCTGTACGTCTACGAGCCCGGCGGCAACCGCATCGAGCTGTGCAACCCGCTCACCCGCCTCGTCCTGGCCCCGGACTGGCCGCTGATCACCTGGACCGAGGCCGAGCGGGCCAAGGGGCAGGCGTGGGGTCTGAAGACGATCGAGTCCTTCCATACGCATGGGACCCCGCCGGTCGCCTGAGACGGCCCAAGCCCTCTTTCCGGACGCCACATTCAAGGATGCCGGATTGTCGCTGAGATTGTTGACAAAACTGTTGACTCTCTCGCTCCCGGCTCCTTAGCGTCTGGCGCACAACGCACGAGAGGAAAACAAGGATGTCCTCCGCCCCCTCCCCGACCGCTCGCATCGGCAGGCTGGCGATACTCGCCGTGGGCCTCTGCTGGCTGGCCGTCCTCTTCGACGGCCTGGACATGTTCATCTACGGCTCGGTGCTGCCCCACATGCTGGCGGAGAAGGCCCTCGGTCTCACCCCCGACCAGGCCGGTGACCTGGGCAGTTACGCCACCTTCGGCATGCTGGTCGGCGCCCTGACCGCGGGGACCGTGGCCGACCGGATCGGCCGCAAGAAGCTGATGGTGGCCTGTGTGGCGCTGTTCTCGCTGGCCTCGGGGCTGTGCGCGATGGCGACCAGTGTCGGCGTGTTCGGCCTCGGTCGGACGCTCGCCGGCATCGGCCTCGGCGGTCTGCTGCCGACGGCGATCAGCATGGTCTCCGACTACGCCCCACGCGGTCGCGGCGCCCTCGCCATCGGCATGCTGATGACCGCCCACCACGCGGGCGGCATCCTCTCCGCCTACGTCGCCCTGTGGGTCGTGGAACCCCTCGGCTGGCGGGCCGCGTTCTGGTTCTGTGTGCTCCCGCTGCTGTTCGTGCCGGTGCTCGCCCGCTCCCTGCCCGAGTCACTGAGCTTCCTGGTCGCCAAGGGCCGCACGGAGGAGGCGCGCGAGTTGGCCGGCCGTTACGAGGTCGAACTGCCCGTCGCCCCGGCCGACAAGCAGGCCACGGGCGACCGCTGGACCTCCCTCGCCAACCTCTTCCGGGGCGGCGAGTGGACCCAGACCCTCCTCTACTGGCTGGCCTCCTTCGGCGGCCTGCTCCTCGTCTACGGCGTGGCCACCTGGCTGCCCACCCTGATGCGCGGCGAGGGCTACAACCTCGGCTCGGCGCTGACGTTCGTGGTGCTGTTCAACCTCGGCGGCATCGTCGGCATGCTCGTCGCCGGACGCGCCTCCGACCGGTTCGGCGCCCCGCGGATCTCGGCGATCTGGTTCGCGCTGACCGCCGCCGGAGTCTTCCTGCTCAGCGTCCACATGCCACTGGCGGTCACCTTCACGGTGGTGTTCCTGACCGGCGTGTTCCTCAACAGCGCGCAGACCATGATCTACGCCACCGTCTCGATCGGCTCCCGCCCCGACAGCCGCGCCACCGCCGTGGGCTGGACCTCCGGAATGGGCCGCTTCGGCGCCGTGTTCGGGCCGTGGCTCGGCGGCCAGTTGCTGGCCGCCGACAAGGGCGACTGGGGCTTCACCGCCTTCGCCCTCGCGGGTCTGTCGTCCATGGTCTTCATCGGCATCGCCGCACTGCGCGGCGCGAGGCGGACGACCGCGAGCGACCGCGACCAGCAACTGATCGGCGCGCACTGACCGACGGATGCCGAACTCGGGAACGAGGCCGGACACCGTCATATCTATTGGTCCGTCATATGTACTGATGGTCCGAACTGGGATATTCGACGCTCTCGCGTATTGTTGCGTCATATGCCCGCTGTGACGCGTGGCGGCTCTCGGGATGTCCGGGGCAAGTGAGTTGAACGGTGAAGGGGGACGGGGGACGTGGTGGCACTTCTCGCGGTGGTGGCCGTCGTCGGATACATGGCCAAGGCAGGCCTGCCCTGGTGGGTGGTGGCCATGGTGGCCCTCCTGACGGCGGGCTTCGCCGCGGGGGTGAACGGGAGCCCGACCCGGGGGACCAGGAACCCCACCACGTCCGGCGCGGCGGATCAGCACACGATCCCCGTGTTCGACCACGAGCCGACCGCCCCGCCCGTCTCCGTGAACGCGGGGACCGCCGGCCCGGACGACTGGGACGTCCAGGCGCCGGCCGGCACGGCGGACCGCGCTCTCAGGTGAGGCGACTCCCCGTGGCCTCGCGCAGGTGCCGGGCGATCAACGCATAGGTCTCCCGCGCCTTCACGTCGTCGTTCCCGTCGTATCCATGATCGGCGCCGGCCACGTCATGGTGCCCGACCAGCGCCCCCGCCGCCCGCAGCCGCCCGGCATACCGCTCGCCCTCGGCCCGGAGCAGATCGTGCTCGGCGGTGATCACCAGCGCCGGTGCGATGCCCTTGAGGTCCGCGGTGTCGGAGGGGTGGGCGGGCGACACGAGCGGGTCGCTGCGCCGCCGCACATCGGGGACGTACGAGGTGTCGAAGACGTCGGCCATCCAGGGCCGCAGCATCGGCCTGGCGATGGCGGCACGCTTGTCCCGGGCGTCCGTCGCCAGATCGAGCGGGGGATAGTGCAGCACCTGGAGCGCGACCGAGGGCCCGCCCTCGTCGAGCACCTGCCGCGCCACGGCCGCCGCGAGCCCACCACCGGCGCTCTGCCCGCCCACGGTGAGCCGCCCACCGTCCCACCCCTGCTCGGCCCCCTGCTCAGCGACCCACCGCACGATCTCGTACGCCTGCCGGGTCGGTGCCGGAAACGGATGCTGCGGCGCCACGACATAGTCCACGTTGACCACGACCACCCCCGCCTCGGCGGCGAGGAACCGGCACAGCGGGTCGTCCACCTCGGTCAGCGTCATGACGTAGCCGCCACCGTGGAAGTTGATGTGCACCGGCGGCGCGGCCTCGGCGGTCTCAGGGGTCTGAGGGGCCTCGGGGAGATACACGGTCGCCCGTGCGGGTGCGACCGATGTGGGGATCGTCAACTCGCGCACTCTGCGCGGGAATTCGGGGAACCGCGCATGCGAGGCGGCGGCGGAACCCCGTCCTGCGGAGCGCCGGTCCGCCATGACGGTCGCACGCTGCATCGCCTTGGCGACGAAGTTGGCCACCGCGGGCCGGGCCAGGAGAGACATGGGGCTCCAGAGGTATATTGAGTTCGGCAATTGTAGGTGACGACAATTATTGGTCAAGGGGTCGGTCCGGGCGGGGTCGGAGCACGCATGAGGTAGGGTTGACCTGCATGATCACGCGGTTCTCCGCGGGACACGCACCGGGACGTGGCGCAGCTTGGTAGCGCACTTGACTGGGGGTCAAGGGGTCGCAGGTTCAAATCCTGTCGTCCCGACTTTACGAAGTCGCAGGTCAGGGCCGTTTCAGAGAAAATCTGAAACGGCCTTTCGGCTTGGCGTTCCAGCGGCGCGGTGCCACGCTCCCGACAGGTGCCGGGTGACGACCGCGCTGAGTGTGCGCACGCCCCGGGTCGAGCCGGGGTCGATGCCCGTGAGTTCGCGGACCCGGCGCAGGCGGTAGTCCAGGGTCCGGGTGTGGACGTTGAGGGCGTTCGCCGCGGCGCCTCGGTGCATGTCGTGGTGGTAGTACGCCTCGAGAGTGGCGAGGAGGTCGGGGCCGGTCTCCAGGTGACGGGCCACCGTGCGGAGCCAGTCGTCGATGAACGGTACGTCCGTGACGGCGAGTTCGACGAAGACATCTGCCAGGGTGTGCGGCCGCAGCCGGGTGGACGACGCCCGGCGCAGCGGGGCTGCCCGACTGATCCGGCGGGCGCGGTCCAGGGCGTCGGTCAGCTCCGGCAGTGGTGCGGTGGCCGTGCCGACGGCGCAGGGGCGGCCGAGGGCGTGGGCGAAGCCCTGCACGAGATCCGGCAGGTGGGCGGGGGTGAGGTCGGGCAGGAGGTCGGAAGCGACGTGTGGTGGTGCGTCTTCCGTAGCGGTGGCGCCCGAGAACAGGGGAAGCAGGGCGATCAGCTCGCCGCTCCCGTCGCGGCCCTCCGGTCCCCATATGACCGGCGCCTGGTGGCTCTTTATCAGTGCCTCGATATCGTTTTCCAGGAAACGATCGATGGTGGGCCGGTCCGGAAGCCGGAACACCGTCACCGCGTAGTGATCCGGCAGTTCCATGTCGACGGCCGCGGCGAGTTCCGTCGAAATCGGATCTCCGTTCAGCAATGACCGGGCCAGCAGGGCGACCTGCTCGGCATACGGAATTCGGCGGCGCAGTACGCGCACGAATCCCTGGCGGTAGGCGTCGATGCCGCGTTCGCCCTGTGGGGCGAACCAGGTCATCATGCGCATGAGTTCGTCGACATCTCCGCCGTGCTGGGTCTCGGTCGCCTCGTTGATCTCGCGCAGCATGAGTGCGGTGTGCACGCGTAGCACCCGCTGCCGCGCGTCGAGCGACAGTCCGGCATCTGCTCGCAGTTCGCCCATCGACGCGATGTAGCCGAGATCCTCTCCGGTCAACTCGCTGTTGTGTGGCGACAGTTCGACGGTACGGCGCCGCAACCACATCGAGTGTTCCAGCGTCTCGGCCCGTGCCCGAGGGTCCTTGTCCAGGAACCCGAACTCCGGGATCTCGCGTGTGTATGTCTCGACCTCACGGCTGGCGTTGGTCGACGCCTGCCGGGCCAGCTCGGCGAAGAGGCTCCCCATGAATGTGAGCATCTCATTCAGGGGTGATGGGTCGGCAGGGGGGATTCGGACGGCGTTCATCACTCCGCACAAAACGGTGGCAAGTATATCGACCAGGCTTTTGTCACAGTGCGCAAAATTCCCGGATCGGGGCGTTCTCGCCGACCCTTCTCCTTGTGAAGGAAGTGTGAAGCGGCCTTAATGGGGGCCCGTGGGGAATTCTCAGCCGGGCGCCTCGAGCGGCGCTCGCCCAAACGGGAGGGAAACTTCGATGAAAGCAGGCACGCGAAAGAGAATCATGGCGGCGGTCGCGGTCATGGCCACGTCGACGGCACTCATGCTCGGCACACCGGGCACCGGCTCGGCCGCCCCCGCCGCCACACTCAGCCTGCGTGCGTTCGGCATCAGTGGCGACGGCACCCTGATGGCCACGTTCACGACCGACCGGCCGCAGGTCCTCGACTGGGTCAGGACCGTCACCGGCCTCAGCAGTGACACGGGCCTGATCGGGATCGACTTCCGGGTGCAGGACGGCCTGATGTACGGCGTCGGCAACAAGGGCGGCATCTACACGATCAAGACCCCGCCGGCCACGACGGACGTCGTCGTCACCAAGGTGTCCCAGCTCCAGTACGCGCTGCACGGCGCGAACTTCGGCGTCGACTTCAACCCGGCGGCCGACCGGCTGCGTGTGATCAGCGACAACGGCCAGAACCTGCGGCACAACCTCAACGACCACACCACCATCCAGGACCTGAACCTCACCACCCCGCCGACCGAGGGCACGACCAAGGGCGTCTCGGCCGCCGCCTACACGAACAACGACCTCAACGCGGCCACCGTGACCACACTGGCCGACATCAACACGAACACCGACCAGGTCGTCCTCCAGTCCCCGGCGAACAACGGCACCCTCGCCCCGACCGGCAGCCTCGGCGTCGACGCCGGGATCAACGCCGGCATGGACATCTACAGCACCCTGTCCGGCGGGAAGACGGTCGACAACGCCGCCTTCGCCTCCCTCACCCCGTACGGCGCCACCACGCCCTCGCTGTACAGCATCAACATCTTCACCGGCCAGGCCACCTCCATCGGCCAGTTCCCGCTGAACATCACGGACCTGGCCATCTCCCTCACCGGATCCTGATCCCCGGCCGTCGGCCACACCCTCGCCGCGGCCCGGCCACCACCGGACCGCGGCGAACCGGCATGGTGGACGGGGCATGCCCCGATCCGATCCAGGCCCTTGATCGTTTGCCGTCTCAGGCTCAGGCTCAGGCTCAGGCTCAGTCTCGGTCGAGCGGCAGCTCCGCCCAGCGTCGGCTCGTCCCGTCGGAGTGCACATGGACGCCGCAGTGGGCCGACAGCGAGGTGACGATGTCCAGGCCGCGACCGTGCTCGTCCGGGTCGAGCGGGGCAGTCGGCAGGCAGCCCACCGGGGTCGCGGGGCCCATGTCGGTCACTTCGACGCGTACGGCCTCGTGGTTGTCCGGGTAGCTGCGTGAGAGCCGCAGCGTCGCCGGGGGCAGGGCGTGGACGATCGCGTTGGTGAGGAGCTCCGAGACGACGAGGAGTACGTCATCGGCGAGGTCCGTGGCCAGGTTCCAGTCGGCGAGGACCGTACGTATGCGGCGACGTATGCTCGACACGGCCCCCGGGGCGTGCGGCAGGGCGAAGACGTGCTCGGCTTCCCCGCGCGGCGCGGCGTCGAGCTGCGCTGTGATCATGTGTCCTCCTCCGGGGAAGCTGCGCCGGCCGCCCACCGGCCGACTAGGAACGCTAAAGACGGAAATGTGAGCCGTCAACGAACATCGGTCGGCATTACCGAACGACAGTCCCGAATCGGCCCCAGCGGGACTACCATCGGCTCATGGCGGGCCCAGTCCAGTCGATAGAGCGGGCGGCGGCGATCCTGCGGCTGCTCGCCAGCGGGTCCCGTCGGCTGGGCCTCGGGGAGGTGGCGTCGTCGCTGGGGCTCGCCAAGGGCACCGCCCATGGCATTCTGCGCACCCTGCAACACGTGGACTTCGTGGAGCAGGACCCGGCGACCGGGAAGTACCAGCTCGGGGCCGCTCTGCTGCACCTCGGCACCAGCTATCTCGACGTCAATGAACTGCGCTCGCGCTCCATCAACTGGGCCGACGCCCTGGCCGCCCGCAGCGGGGAGGCCGTCCGGCTGGGCACACCCCTGGAGGGCAGGGTGCTCGTCATCCACCACGTCTTCCGGCCCGACGACACCCTCCAGACCCTGGACGTCGGCGCACTGCTGCCGCTGCACGCCTCATCCCTCGGCAAGGTCCTGCTGGCCTTCGGCGTCACCCCCGTCGACCCCCTGCTGGAGGCCGAACCGGAGGCGTACACCCGGCACACCCTGGTCCACCCCGAGCAGCTCAACCGGGCGCTGGGCGAGATCCGGGATCTCGGCTGGGGCGCCGAGGTGCAGGAGATGAGCATGGGCGAGGCCGGAATCGCCGCGCCGATCCGGGGACAGGGCGGCCTCGTGGTGGGCGCGATCGGGGTGTCCGGTCCCGTCGAGCGGATCTGCGACACCAAAGGCCGGCCGCTGCCGGCCCTGATCACCGTGCTCCGGGAGGCGGCACGCGCGATCTCCAGAGACCTGGGCGCGGCCCGCTGGTAGGTCTGCGGCGGCTGAGCGACACATCGGAAGGCAGGGCCGATCATGGTTGACCGGTATGTGATGTCCATCGACCAGGGCACCACCTCCACCCGATGCATCCTGTTCGACCACGGAGGGCGCCTGGCCGCGGTCGCGCAGCGCGAGCACCAGCAGTACTTCCCCCGGCCCGGCTGGGTCGAGCACGACGCCGTCGAGATCTGGCGCAACCTCCAGCGCGTCGTACCCGAGGCGCTCTCCAACGCGGGCATCGACGCCGGGCAGATCTCCGCCATCGGCATCGCCAACCAGCGTGAGACGTCCGTGCTCTGGGACCGGCGCACCGGCGTCCCCCTCGGCCACGCCATCGTCTGGCAGGACACCCGCACCGCGCCGCTCGTCGAGGAACTCCTACAGGACCCGGGAGCCGACTTCTTCCTCGAACACTGCTGTCTGCCGCCCTCGACCTACTTCTCCGCGCCCCGTATCCGCTGGCTGTTCGACAATGTCGAGGGGCTTGAGCAGCGCGCCCGTGACGGCGAGGTGCTCTTCGGCACCATCGAGAGCTGGCTCATCTGGAACCTCACCGGCGGCCCCGACGGCGGTCTGCACATCACCGACGCCACCAACGCCAGCCGCACCATGCTCATGGACATCCGCACGCTGACCTGGGACGACGCGCTCATGGACTTCTTCGGCGTGCCGCGCGTGATGCTGCCGGAGATCCGTTCCTCCGCCGAGCGCTACGGCGAGGCCCGCGCCCTGCTGCCCGGCGTGCCCATCACGGCCGCCCTCGGCGACCAGCAGGCGGCCCTGTTCGGACAGACCTGCTTCTCGCCGGGCGAGGCGAAGTGCACCTACGGCACCGGCAGCTTCCTGGTGATGAACACCGGCACCGACCTCGTACGGTCCCAGCACGGGCTGCTCACCACCGTCGCGTACAAGATCGGGGAACAGCCGACCGTCTACGCCCTCGAAGGCCCCATGGCCGTCACCGGCTCGCTCGTGCAGTGGTTCCGGGACCGGCTCGGCCTGATCCACAGCGCCCCCGAGATCGAGACGCTGGCGCGCACCGTCGAGGACAACGGCGGCTGCTACATCGTCCCCGCGTTCTCCGGACTCTTCGCACCGCATTGGCGCAGCGACGCACGCGGCGTCATCGTCGGCCTCACGTCGTACATCACCAAGGGCCATCTGGCCCGCGCCGTCCTGGAGGCCACCGGCTGGCAGACCCGCGAGGTCGTCGACGCCATGAACGCCGACTCCGCGCTCGCCCTGAAGCAGCTCAAGGTGGACGGCGGCATGACGTCCGACCACCTGCTCATGCAGATCCTGGCCGATGTGCTCGACGTGCCTGTCGTACGGCCCCTCGTCCACGAGACGGTGTCGCTGGGCGCGGCCTACGCCGCCGGGCTCGCGGCCGGCTACTGGCCCGACCTGCAAGTCCTGCGCCGCAACTGGCACATGGCCGCCCAGTGGCTGCCGGACATGGATGCCGAACGACGGGAGTGGGAGTACGAGAGCTGGAAGCTGGCCGTCGAGCGTTCGCTGGGGTGGGTCCGGTCACCGCGGCGGCCCTGACGAGCCGGTGGTGGTCCGTGCGACGGTTCGGCCCAGCGGGTCTGCCACCGTCCGCAGACCCGCTGGGTGCACGCCCCCTCAACTCGCTCAGCGAGCGACCAGCAGCCCCCGGCCGCGCAACACCCTGCGCTCCAGCGGGCTGAAGATCAGCAGGTCGATGGCGATGCCGACGAGCAGGATCAGGAAGATCGCCAGGAACACCTGGGACATGCTGCTGTTGTTGCGGCCGTTCTCCAGCAACTGGCCGAGCCCGACACCGAGATCGGGCGAGGAGGCGATGATCTCGGCGGCCATCAGTGATCGCCAGGAGAACGCCCAGCCCTGCTTCAGACCCGCCAGGTACCCCGGCAGCGCCGCCGGCATCACCACGTGCCGCGCCTCGCGCAGACCCGTCGCGCCCAGGGTGCGCCCGGCGCGCAGGAACAGCGGCGGGATCTGGTCGATGCCCGCGACCAGGCCGTTGGCGATGGACGGGACCGCGCCGAGCAGGATCACCGCGTACATCATCGAGTTGTTCAGGCCGAGCCAGAGCACGGCCGGCGGCACCCAGGCCACCGACGGCAGCGACTGGAGACCGGACAGGATCGGCCCGATCGCCGCGCGCACGAACCTCACCCGTGCCACCAGCAGACCCAGCGGCGTCCCGATGGCCAGCGCCAGCAGGAAGCCGAGCAGGCCGCGTGAGACCGACGTCCAGATGTAGTCGAGCAGCGTGCCCTGGAGCCAGGACTCACGCACCTCGCCCCAGACATCGCCCGGCGACGGCAGTTTGTACTCGGGCACCACCTCGGCCCACACCAGCAACTGCCAGACCACCAGCACCAGTGCCACGGCGGTGACGGGCGGCAGCACCTTGCGGACCAGGGTCTCGCGCAGCGACGTACGGCCGACCTGCACCGAGTCCAGCGCGTCGAGCCCGGCCTCAAGCCCGGCCAGATCCCCGTCGCCGTCCTTACCGGCGTCCTTGTTGTCGACGTTGATGTCAGTGCCGGCCATGGCGGCGGATCTCCCCACGCAGTTCTTCGGTGATCTCGGTGGACAGCTCGGCGACCGCGGTGTCCTCCAGGCGGCGGGGCTGCGGGATGTCGACCGTCCACTCCCGGGCGATACGGCCCGGACGCGAGGACAGCAGGACGACTCGCTGGGCCAGCTTCACCGCCTCACGCACGTTGTGCGTCACGAACAGCACCGACAGGCCGGTCTCCCGCCAGATCCGGGTCAGCTCGTCGTGCAGCACATCCCGAGTGATCGCGTCCAGCGCGGCGAACGGCTCGTCCATCAGCAGCAGTCGGCTGTCCTGGGCGAGCGCCCGCGCCAGGGCGACGCGCTGGCGCATACCGCCGGACAGCTCGTGCACCCGCTTGCCGTACGCCCCCTTCAGCCGCACCAGTTCGAGGAGTTCCTCGGCACGAGAGCGCCGCTCCGCCTTGGCGACCCCGCGCAGCTTCAGGGCGAGTTCGATGTTCTTGCCCGCGGTCAGCCACGGGAACAGCGCGTGCTCCTGGAACATCAGGGCGGGCCGCCCGTCCGTGCCGATCGAGCCGGCGGACGGCAGGTCGAGACCGGCGACCAGGTTGAGCAGCGTGGACTTGCCGCAGCCGGAGGCTCCCAGGAGGGTGACGAACTCGCCGGGCGCGACATCGAGGCTGATGTCGTCCAGGACGAGCTGCCGTCCGGCCGGGCCGGCGAAGGACTTCGAGACGTGGTCGATACGCGCGGCGTACTCCACGGACGCATCCGTGGCGGTGGCCTGGGCGAGGGTGGTGGCCATGGTCGTCACCTCCTGAGAACTCTGCGGATGGGGCTTACTTGGCGCCGAGACCGGCGTCGTCGACCTCGGGTTCACCCTCGGCCTTGAGGACCTTGTTCAGCGGCGCGAGGTCGTAGATGCCCTTCAGATCGGGCTGCTCCAGCAGTCCGGCCTTGACCGCGTGCTGCGCCTCCGAGTCGAGGGTGGCGGCCAGCGGGTCGTCCAGGAAGGTGATCGACTTCCAGGCCGGGTCGATGACCTCGGCGGGCAGCGCCTTGCCGGAGAGCTTCTCCAGGGCCTTGTTCGCGGAGGCCTTGGCCTTGTCCGGGTTGGCGTTGATCCACTTGTTGGTCTTCACCGAGCCCCGCAGCACGGCCTCGACGACGTCCGGGTGCTCCTTCAGGAAGCTCTGCGACACGATGATGTTCGTGATCACGAACTTCTTGTCGGGCCACAGGTCGGACTCGTCGAGCAGCACCTTCGCGCCCTCGGCGACCAGCTTCGAGGCGGTCGGCTCGGGCACCCACGCACCGTCGATCGAGCCCGACTTGTAGGCGTCCGGGGTGACCTTGTTGTCGGTACGGACGACGGAGACATCGCCCTTGCCGCTCTCCGCGTCGACCTTCCAGCCCTGCTCGGAGATCCAGTTCAGCAGCGCCACGTCCTGGGTGTTGCCGAGCTGAGGGGTGGCGATCTTCTTGCCCTTGACGTCCTTGAGGGACTTGATCTTCTCCGGATTGACGACGAGCTTCACGCCGCCCGAGGCCGAACCGGAGATGATCCGCAGGTTCTTCCCGGCCGCCTTGGTGTAGCCGTTGATGGCGGGGGAGGGGCCGATCCACCCGATGTCGATGGACCCGGAGTTCAGCGCCTCGATCTCGGACGGGCCGGCGTTGAACGTCGACGGCTTGATCGTGGTGCCCCCGAGCTCCTTCTGGAACAGGCCCTCCTGAACGCCCACCAGCGCGGTGGCGTGCGTGAGGTTGGGGAAGTAGCCGATCTTCACCTCGTCGACGGAGAGCTTCTTCGCGTCCGCCGCGACCTGGGTCTGCTTGTCGTCGGCGGTGGACTCGGCGCCGTAGCCGCAAGCGGTCAGCAGCAGGGGGAGCGTCGCGACGACGGCGAGGGTGCGCAGGGCGGGGAGCGGTCTTGCGGCAGACACGGAGGTGTCCTCTCGATGGTGAGCGATCAGGGACGTACGTGGACGGGCTCAGCGGACGGACTCAGACGAGTCGACAGATGGCGCTGGACGTACGGCCGAAGTCGATATGGCGACGAGAGGTCAGACCGGGCAGCGGCGGAGCTGTGCGACGGCTCGTGCGCATGACTGCCCCACCCCCACTGTTTCCTAGTTTTCCTACCTGGTTGATGGGGATCGTGGCAGAAGGTTGCGCTCACCCCAAGAGGCTGTTCATATAGTGGACATCATCATCTCATCCCCCGAGAAGCGAGAGCTCAGGGCACGCAGCAGCGCCCGCGCCACCGCGTCGTTCTGCCGGAAGGCGGGCGCGTCGGTACGAGGGCGGGCGAACGCGGCGACGGCCCGGCTGTTCGTCGGGGCGCCGAGGGCGATACGGCGGGGGTGGCTGCCGCCGAGGGACGGGTCGAGGACATGGCCGTCCGTGGGGGAGACGGCGAGCAGTCCGGAGCGGTGGGTGTGGGCGAAGTCGGCGATGACCTCCTCGGTGAGGGCGCCGGCTCGGTGCAGGGCCCGCAGCAGCGGGTCCTCCGTGCGGTCCAGGGCAGGGCCCGGCAGATACGCCTCGATCAGGGCGGTGGCCCGGACGGTGTGCCCGGGCACGGTGGGACTGGTCGCGGTGAAGGTGCCGGTCCCCTCGTCCGTGCCGATCTGGACATGCGCGCCCAGGAAACGGACGATCCCCGCCCGGGACAGGGCCAGCAGCTGGCGCAGCCGGAAGCCGGGCGGGCCGGAGGCCAGGAAGCTGAAGAACCCGCGCCACCAGCCGTCGAGTTCGTCGGCGACGGACCGCGCGGTCAGCCGCCCGGCGGCGACGAGGCGCGGCAACTGCCCGTAGATCGAGAGCAGGGCCAGGAACGCCCCGAGATCGGCGCTGAACTCCGCGTCCTCGCGACGGGCGACATCCTGGGCGATGTATTCGCGCAGGTGGTCCTGGAAGGCGTCCGGCGTCGGGAAGGCCAGGCCGTCCAGGGGATGGTCCAGCGCCTCGAAGTCCAGACGGTCCGCCGGATCCGGTACGGCCCCCGCGACCAGGGCGGTCATCTCCATGCCGTACCAGTCCAGACGGTCGTACGCGGCGAGGAACTCCGGCCAGGGGAGGGCGGTGCGCTCCGGGTGTGCGTGGAACAGCTCGTGATAGTGGCCGAAGCCGATCTCCTTGGCCATCAGCGGCCACACGTCCCGCCGCAGATCCAGCGGCCGGTCCTCGGCGAGCAGCGCGTCGACCGCCTCGGGCCCGAAGTGACGCGGCAACGGCGGCCGGGGGCCCTGGAGCCGGTAGCGGGTCTTGGAGTGGTACGGCACTCCCCGCCGCGATCCGACGTGCAGCACCGGCTCACGGCCGGACGGGAGGTAGGTGAGGGTGCCGTCGGGCCCGGTGCGGAAGGTGCCGCCGCGGCCCTCGGTGAGCAGGGACATCAGATCGACGAAGGCGAGCCCGAAGCCGCGCAGGATGACATCCTCGCCGGGGCGCAGGGCGGACAGGTCGGCGTCGGCCGAGAACTCCGGCGGCAGATGGAAGCGGCCGTGGCGACGGGCGAACGCGGCGTGCTCGCGGTGCTCGGCGGCGGGCGTCGAGCCGATGTGCCCCTGGGCGAGAACCACCAGGTCGGCGACGAGCGGCGCGGCCCGGTCGGCCAGGTGCACCAGCTGTGCGCCGTCCGGCGGACCGGTGACGGCGGTCGCGGTGGTGCGGTGCCACTCGACCGTGACGGTGGCCGGCAGCTCGGCCAGCGCCCTGCGGAACACCCAGTCCAGATAGGCGCTCTGGGCACGGCGGGTGGCGAAGCCGGCCCCGTCGAGCGTGCGCAGTTCGGCGAGCACCTCGGGGTCGGCGGGCTCGGCGTACGGCGCGTGGCGCGGGCCCCGGCCGGCGAACTGGGCCGCCCACTCGGCGAGCGAGGGACCCGGCCGTACCGGTCCCTCGATCGTGGACGACTCGTCGGTGAACATGGTCACGTCCTCCGCCATGGAGTTCATCCGCAGCAGTGCCGACTGCTCCTGGCGCCAGATCCGCCCGGGGCCGGGGGGATGCGGGTCGATCAGATGGATGGCCAATTGCCCTGCGGAGTCCCACAGTTCGGGGGCGTTGGCGGCGATGCGCTCCAGCAGACCCGTGGCGCGCGGGCCCGCGCCGACGACGACCAGGACGGCCGCGGCGGGGGTGCCGCTCATCGGTCACCGCCGATCACCAGGCGTGCCGCGGTAGCCTGGGCCGCCTCCGTCTGCCCGGCGTCCACGGAGAGGATGCCGCCACGTACGACCTCGGCGGCGTAGGCGCTCTCGTGCAGGGTCAGGCCGATGACGGTCAGCCACAGGGAGAGCAGCAGGCCGTCGAGGACGGCGGCGGTGGTGAAGTAGCGGCCGACGACGTCCCATTGGAAGGCGTCGTTGCGGACGACGGAGTTCAGCAGCATCGCGAAGAGCAGCAGGGCGAGGGCCGCGGTCAGCCATCGGCCGGGGTGTCGGCGTGGCACGATCCGTGGCAGGTCGTCGGGGGTTTCAGGTGGCCGCGAAGTCTTCGTGGCAGGGCGGGGCGTGACTTCGGGTGATGTGACCATGGGGTGGCTCTCCGGGGGGAGGGAAACGCAGGCGTGGGTGACCCGGGGCAGCGGGCTCCCGCCGGGCATGGGTGTCGTCACGCTTGCCGCGTCCCTCAACGCGGCCGAAGAGGCGACCGCCGAGGGCGGTGCCGATCCGCCGTCGATCGTATGTGCCCCCGGCACATAAGTGTCAACAGGGGGATGTGAGGTGGTCCGGGATCCGGGCGCCGCTTGACGCCCGCCACGATGTACTGCTCAATTGATCGCATGAACGCCCAGCAGCGCTTGGTCACGCGCGATCACATCGATTTCGGTCGAGTGTGGTCCGCGGCGTGTTGCGTCTGACTCGGCAGCGGGCCGTCTGACCGGTCCTTCCCTCCCTCGGTGACCCCGTCGCGGGCCGAGCTCCCTCTCCACGCGCGCTGCCGCAAGCCCTCATCGACGTCCGCCGTCGTCACGCCCTCACCGTCCACCGTCTGACGGCTCATCACCCATGCCCGCACACAGGGCGGTTCAGCCACGCCTTGTCGTCCGCCCGTGCGCCCGCATTCCCGAAAGGTCACGTCCATGCCCGTGGAGTTCCTCGGCATCGCCGCCACCAACGACGGCTCCGAAACCACGCCGCGCTCCGGCGCCGCCTTCGACAAGGACTACACACTCCGGCTCGCCCGGGCACACGAGGACCACGACTGGGACCGGGTGCTGTTCGCCTACGGCTCCGGCTCGCCGGACCCCGCACCGGCCGCCGCGTACATCGCGAGCAGGCTGGACCGGCTCCAGATCCTGCTCGCCCACCGCCCGAACGTCTCGTACCCCACCTTCGCCGCCAAGACCTTCGCCACCCTCGACCGCATCAGCGACGGCCGGCTGACCGTGCACTTCATCACCGGCGGCAACGACCACGAACAGGGCCGCGAAGGCGACACCCTGACCAAGGACGAGCGCTACGCCCGCACCCTGGAGTACATCCGCATCGTCAAGAAGATCTGGACGACCCACGAGCCCTTCGACCACGAGGGCGGGCACTACCGCTTCCACGACTTCGTCAGCGATGTCTTCCCCGTCCAACAGCCCCGCCCCGGAGTGTCGTTCGGCGGCTCGTCGCCCGCCGCGTACGCCGCCGGAGGCGCCGAGGCCGACATCTACTGCCTGTGGGGCGAGCCCCTCGCCGAGACCGCCGCGCAGATCGAGAACGTCAAGGCCGCCGCGAAGGCCGCGGGCCGCACCGACGTCCCGCGCATCCAGGTCGCCTTCCGCCCGATCATCGCCCCGACCGAGGAACTGGCCTGGGAGAAGGCCCACCGCACGGTCGGCGCCATCCGCGAACGGCGAGAGGCCGGACTCGTACGACACCACCGCAGCGGCGCGCCCCAGAACACCGGTTCGCAGCGGCTGATCGCCATCGCCGAGGCGGGTGAGCGCTACGACCGTGCCCTGTGGACCCCGACCGCCGCAGCGACCGGAGGCGCGGGCAACTCCAACGCCCTCGTCGGCACCCCGGAGACGGTCGCCCAGGCCCTCCTCGACTACTACGACCTCGGCGTCGACATCCTCTCCGCACGCGGCTACGACCTGCTCGGCGACGCCATCGACTTCGGCCGGCACGTCATCCCGATCGTCCGCGAGGAGGTCGCCAAGCGCGACGCCGAACGCGCGGTACGCCTCTCGGCGGTGAACGCATGACCTCCGCACCTGAGTTGACGGTCATTCAGGTGCCCGTCTCCGACCCGCGCGTCGAGCCGCTGCTGCGCGAACTCGGCCACGAATACTCCACGCGCTACGGCAAGGACGCCCACGCCGAGATCGCCCGCTACCCCGACGAGGAGTTCACCACGCCGTACGGCGGTCTGCTCCTGCTGTTGCTGGAGCGCGGCGAGCCGGTGGCGGGCGGTGCCTTCCGGCGCCACGACGCGGCCACGGCCGAGCTGAAGCGCATCTGGACCCACTCCGCCCACCGGCGCCGGGGACTCGCCCGGCGTGTGCTCGCCGAGTTGGAGCGCGAGGCCCGCGCACACGGCTACCGCCGCGTCTACCTCACCACCGGCCCACGCCAGCCCGAGGCCCGCGGCCTCTACCTCGCCACCGGCTACACACCCCTCTTCGACACCGAGGCCGACCCGGAGACCATCGGCCCACTGCCCTTCGAGAAGCACCTCGCGGTGCGGGAACGCACGGGAAAGGCCCCCGACCAGTGAACATCCGCACGATCAGAGCCCGATTGCGCGGCGCCGCCGCCCAGGCCGCGCCCACCGACGACCCGGTCGCCGCCGTACGCGAGGCGGGCACGCCAAGGGTCGGCAGCTCGGTCGGGTTCCCGCCGGGGGCGTACTACCCGAACGGCACGGACAAGGGGCCCGCCGGTCAGGACATCGACCTCGCCGATGCCGTGGCCAAGGTGCTCGGCGTGCGGCTGGAGCGCCAGGACGCCTCCTTCGAGACGATCCTGCCCGCCCTCGGCAGCGGCAAGTACGACTTCGGTACCGGCAACTTCGGGGTGACGAGCGAGCGCCTCAAGACCATCGACTTCGTCACCTACATCAACGACGGCCAGGGCTTCGCGGTGAAGAAGGGCAACACCGAACTCAAGTCGAAGGTCACCTACCCGCCCGAGCACACATGAGTGCCGTCCTCGCCGACCACACCGCCAAGCTCTGGGCCGCCGAAGCGCCGGCCGACGCCGTGGCCGCCGAGGGGCGGAAGCTGCACGACGACCCGGACGCGGTCACCTGGCAGGCGCGCGGCGAGTTCGAGGTCGGGTGGCCGCGGTCAAGGCCCGCGCCACCGCCTCCGCCGAGGGCCTCGACCGCTTCTGGCGCAACGTCCGCACGCGCCCACCCGTCGCCCGACCCCCGCTGAAAGGTCCTCCCATGGCCACCATCCTCTCCGTCTCCGGCAGCCCCTCCGCCACCTCCCGCACCGCCCGCCTGCTGCGCCACCTGGACGACCGGCTCAGCGCCCAGGGGCACGACGTGATCCCGCTCGACGTCCGCACCCTCCCGGCCGAGGCCCTGCTGCACGCCGACTTCCGGCACCCGGCGATCGTCGAGGCCACCGCCCTGTTCGAACGCGCCGACGGCATCGTGATCGGCACACCCGTCTACAAGGCCGCGTACTCCGGCCTGCTGAAGTCGCTCCTCGACCTGCTCCCGCAGTACGCGCTCGCGGGCAAGACCGTCCTGCCGCTGGCCACCGGAGGGACGACCGCCCATGTCCTCGCCATCGACTACGCCCTGCGCCCGGTGCTGAACTCCATGGGCCCCGCCCACATCACCCCGGGCTGGTTCACCCTCGACAAGGACATCAGCGTCGGCGACGACGGCAGCCTGGCCGTCGCGGCGGGCCCCGCCGAGGCCCTGGCCCAGGTCACGGACCAGTTCTCGGTCGTCCTCGGTGGCCGTCCGACCCTGCTGGCGGCCACAGGATGAGCGCCGCGACCGTGATCGCCGACGACGCCGAGGCCCTCGCGGTCGCCGCTGAACCGGCCGCCGAGTTCCGCAGGGACGCCGCCGAACGGGACGCGCGACGCCGACTGCCGCACCCGGAACTCCAGCGGCTGTCCGCCTCCCGGCTGCTCGGGGTGACGGTGCCCGCGGAGTTCGGCGGCGCGGACGTCCGTACGGAGACACTGGCCGAGGTCTTCCGGGGCGGGCACGACCCATGTGCAGGACATCCGCACCCGGCTCCGGCGGCGCCCCGACGGCTCGTCCGTCCTCGACGGCGTCAAGCACTACTCGACCGGCGCGCTGTTCGCCGACTGGATCCCCGTCCTCGCCCGCGCCGACGACGACAACCTGCATGTGGCGTATGTGCCGCAGGACGCGCCCGGCCTCACCGTCCAGGGGCTCCGACTCCACGGCGCGGTCGCCCAGTTGCTGCACGCCGCCATCGACGCGGGCATCGCCTCCGGCGTGCTGTCCGAGGCCGTGGAGTTCGTCCGCACCAAGAGCCGCCCGTGGTTCGAGAGCGTCGGCGAAGGACACGCCACCGCCGCCGAGGCCTCGATCGCCGTGGCCACCGCCAAGGTGACAGCCGCGGAGGCCGCCGTGGAGGCCGGCAGCACCCTATTCGAGGTCGTCGGCACCCGGGCCGCCCTCGACTCCCGCGGCCTGCACCGCCATTGGCGCGACGCCCGCACTCACACCCTGCACGGACTCCTGTAAACCCGCGAATCCTCCAACGTGAGCCGCGAACCCCTCGATCGGAGAACCCCCATGTCCCTCACCTTCCACTGGTTCCTGCCCACCAACGGCGACAGCCGCCACGTCGTCGGCGGTGGCCACGGCACCCCCGCCACGGAGTCCGGGCGTGACCGGCCGCCGACGGTGGCCTACCTGAGCCAGATCGCCCGCGCCGCCGAGGACCTGGGCTTCGTCGGCGCCCTCACCCCGACCGGCGCCTGGTGCGAGGACGCGTGGCTCACCACGGCCATGGTCAGCCAGAACACCGAGCGCCTGAAGTTCCTGGTCGCCTTCCGGCCCGGCTTCGTCTCGCCGACGCTCGCCGCGCAGATGGCGTCCACCTTCCAGCGGCAGAGCGGCGGACGGCTGCTGCTGAACGTGGTGACGGGCGGGGAGAGCCACGAGCAGCGGGCCTACGGCGACTTCCTCGACAAGGACGACCGCTATCGCCGTACCGGCGAATTCCTCCAGATCGTGCGCGGGCTGTGGGAGGGCAAGACCGTCGATCTGCACGGCGAGCACCTCCAGGTCGAGGACGCGCGGCTGGCCCGCGTGCCCGACCCGGTGCCCGAGGTGTACTTCGGGGGCTCCTCGCCCATCGCCGGGGAGATCGCCGCCCGGCATGTCGACGTCTATCTCACCTGGGGCGAGCCGCCCGCGCAGGTCGCGCAGAAGATCGCCTGGATCCGGGGGCTGGCGGCGCAGCAGGGGCGCACCCTGCGCTTCGGGATCAGGCTGCACGTCATCACCCGTGACACCTCGGAGCAGGCCTGGGCCGAGGCGAACCGGATCCTCGACGGCTTCGCCCCCGAGGACATCCGCGCCATCCAGGCCGGGCTGGCCCGCAGCGAGTCCGAGGGACAGCAGCGCATGCTCGCCCTGCACGGCGGCGGCAACCGCGAACGGCTGGAGATCCACCCCAACCTATGGGCCGGTATCGGGCTGGTGCGCGGTGGCGCGGGCACCGCCCTGGTCGGCAGCCACGACGAGGTCGCCGAGCGGATCAAGGAGTACCACGCCCTCGGCATCGACGAGTTCGTCCTCTCCGGCTATCCGCACCTGGAGGAGGCGTACTGGTTCGGCGAGGGCGTCCTGCCCAGGCTCCAGGCGGAGGGCCTGTGGCAGCACCCCTTCGGGAGGCAGGCCACCCCCTCGGCACAGATCCCCTTCGCCGAAGCACGGTCGCGAACGCGCCGTACGGGAGCGTGAATTGGCCAGGCCGGGACCGTATCCCTAGTTTTCCTACCGAATTACTAGGGAAGTATTGACCCCCGTCCGCGGAGCGAGTGAGGATGACGCCATGACGATCGCCCCACCGGCCCCGCCCGCTCCGTTCGGCGACCCCGAGCGGAGCGCGGGTGTGACGCCGGACGGGACGGTCGACTGGAGCGCCGGGCCCGGCGACTGGCCGCACATCGCGCGTGAACTGGCCGACGATCTCGCCACGGACGCCGTCGAGCGTGAACAGGCCGGCAAGCTCCCGCTCGACGAGATCGCGCGGCTGCGTGAATCGGGGCTGCTGACCCTGCTCGTACCGGCCGAGCGCGGCGGGGCGGGCGTGGACTGGCGGACCGCCTACACCGTCGTACGGACCGTCACCGCCGCGGACGGGGCCGTGGGCCATCTCCTGGGCAGCCACTACTTCCTGTCCCACTGCGCCCGGTTCTTCGCCGCACCCGACCGTGTCGCACGCATCGAGCGGGCGTCCGCGGCGGGGCAGTGGTTCTGGGGCGGCGGCATCGCCTCACAGGAACCGCCGCTCCTGCTGGCGCCCGCGGCGGGCGGCTATCTGCTGGACGGGCAGCAGCGCTACGGCTCCGGAGTCGGCGTCGCCGACCGGCTGCTGGTCCGCGCCGCCGTACCCGGCACCGGCGAGCCCCTCGCCGTCCTCGTCGACCCCGCCCACCCGGGCCTGGTGAGCGGAGGAGGCGGCGACACCTTCGGTCGGCGTCTCGCCGCGGCCGGCGGCGTGGCGTTCGACTCCGTGCCGGTCGCGCACGACGACGTACTCGGCTCGCTCTCCGCCGACGACGGTGCCCTGTCACCCTTCGCCGGCCTCGCCGCGCCCACGGCACGGCTGGTGTCGGCCCAGTTCTGTCTCGGCGTCGCGGAAGGGCTCCTCGGCGAAGTCCGGGAGCACGGACGGGCGGTGACATCACAGGGACCGCCTTTCTCACCCCAGCCCTGGCAGGGCGGCGGCCTGTCGCAGGACCCGTACCGGCAGGACCCGTACCGGCCCGACCTGTACGTGGTCACGGCCTACGGCGAACTCGCCGTCACCGCACGTGCCGCATCCGCCCTCGCCGACCAGGCCGTCGACGCCCTGACCCGTGGCCTCGCGCGCGGTGAGAACCTCGATGACGAGGAGTGCGCGGAGATCGCCGTCCTCGCCAGCGCGGCCGAGGCCGCCGCCGCCCGTGCCGCGCAGGACATCACCACCCGTGCGCTGGACGCCGTCGGCACGTCCGCCGCCCTCACCCGGCACGGCCTCGACCGCTTCTGGCGCGACACGCGCACACACACCCTGCGCGAACCGGTCGCCCACCGGCTGCGCGAGGTCGGGGACTACTTCCTCAACGGCGCGCACCCTCCGTTCAGCCTCCCGGCCTGACTGACCCGGGGGCGGCCGGTGGGGACCGGCGCGGCGGTGAGGGATAATCTCGGCATGCGGATCTCGGCCAGAGCGGACTATGCGGTGCGGGCGGCGTTGGAGCTGGCCGCGGCGGGAGACGACACCCCGCTGAAGGCCGAGGCGATCGCCGACGCGCAGGGCATCCCGCACAAGTTCCTGGAGGGCATCCTCGGCGATCTGCGCCGGGGCGGCCTCGTGGTCAGCCAGCGGGGCGGCAAGGGCGGCTACCGGCTCGCCCGTCCGGCGGACTCGATCGCCATCGCCGAGGTGATCCGTGTGGCGGACGGCCCCCTGGTCTCGGTGCGCGGCGTGCGCCCGCCCGACCTCTCCTACATCGGCCCCGCGGAATCCCTGCTGCCGCTGTGGATCGCCGTACGCGCCAACGTCCGCAAGATCCTCGGCGAGGTCACCCTGGCCGATGTCGCCGCGGCCAAGCTCCCCGACGACGTACTGCACCTCGCCGACGATCCCGAGGCCTGGACCAACCCCTGACCTCTGGCGCGCTCCTCAGCCGCCCGGCTTCTCCCACACCGACACGTGTCGGCCGCTCTCACTGGTGAACGGCTCGCGCTTCCAGCTCTCCCACCGGTCGCGCAGACGCAGGCCGGCGAGCCGGGCCATCAGGTCCAGCTCGGCCGGCCAGACGTAGCGGAACGGGATGGACCAGTGCTCGGCACGGCCGTCGACGATGGTGACGTAGTTCGAGCTCATGGCCTGGGTGGCGACGTCGTAGGTGTCGAACGCCCAGCGCGTGTCGCTGATGTGGAACGGGACGGCGCTCTGCCCGGGAGGCAGTCGCCGCAGATCGGGCATGCCCACCTCGACCACGAAGCTTCCGCCGGGCCGCAGATGCGCGGCCGCGTTGCGGAAGCAGTCGACCTGGGCGTCCTGGGTCGTCAGATTGCCGATGGTGTTGAAGACCAGGTAGGCCAGCGTGAATTCGCCCGCCACCCGCGTCGTCGCGAAGTCCCCGATCGTCACCCCGATGGCGTCGCCGCCGGGCTTGGCGCGGAGCCGGTCCACCATCGCGCGGGACATGTCGATGCCGTGCACCGGAATCCCTCGGGCGGCCAGCGGCAGCGCGATCCGGCCGGTGCCGACGCCGAGTTCGAGCGCCGGTCCGTCGCCGGCGAGCTCGGCCAGCAGGTCGACCGCCGGGTCCACCGCGTCGGGCCGGAACATGTCCGCCGCCGAGTCGTCGTAGCCGGCCGCGATGTTCTCTCCGAAGTAGCCGTCGTCATCGATCACGCCGGGACAGTACTGCCGACCGCCGTGCGACGGCACGCGATTTTCGGGGTGCTGGCACCACCGCGATCCGGGGGCTGGGACGACTGCCCCGCACGCCCTCGCGCCCTAGCTTCATGACTGTCGAGAGCGAGGCGAGACGAGGAGCTGTGATGAATGCGTTGAGCAGGAGGAACGTGCTGCGCGGCGGCGTGGTCGCCACGACGGCGGGGGTCGTGGCGCCCGGGCTGGGCACGGGGATCGCGGCGGCGGCCGGGGAGGGGACACCCTGCCCCGCACCACCCGGAGCGGCCATGGTCGGACGCGGCGAGCCGCGGTACCGGTCCCTGGCGTCCCGGGGCTACAACCGGCGGTTCGTGGGCAGCCCGGAGCACGTCTGGGTCGTCGGCACGACCGCACATGTCGTAAGGGCCGTGCAGCAGGCGGTCGACAGCGGCCGGCGGATCACCGTCCGCAGCGGCGGCCACGGCTTCGAGGAGTTCGTGGGCGACCCGGCGGTGGAGGTCGTAGTCGACATGTCCGCGATGACGGATGTCTCGTACGACCCGGGCCGCCGCGCCTTCGCCGTGGAGGCCGGTGCGTTGCTGGGCGAGGTGTACCGGCGGCTGTATCTCGGCTGGGGAGTGACGGTCCCGGCCGGCTGGTGTGCGGACGTCGGGGTCGGCGGGCATGTGCTGGGCGGCGGGTTCGGTCCGCTGTCCCGGCTGATGGGGCTGTCCGTCGACCATCTGTACGCGGTCGAGGTGGTCGTCGTGGACCGGGCGGGCCGGGCGCGCAGTGTGGTGGCCACACGTGAACCCTCCGATCCGCACCGGGACTTGTGGTGGGCGCACACCGGCGGCGGGGGCGGCAGCTTCGGCATCGTCACCCGCTACTGGTTCCGGACCCCCGGCGCCTCCGGCGACGACCCGTCCCGCCTGCTGCCCGCACCGCCGTCCGGGGTGCTGAGCTTCTCGCTCACCTGGGACTGGGCACGGCTGGACCAGGCGTCGTTCGCCCGGCTGGTCCGCAACCACAGCGAGTGGGCCGAGCGGCACAGCGCCCCCGACTCCCCGTACCTCGCCCTCTACAGCGAACTCGCCCTGACCCGCCGGGTGTCGGGGACGGTCCTCATGATCGGGCAGGTGGCGGCGGACTCCGGCGCCCAGCGGATGCTGGACGAGTACCTCGCCGCGGTCAACCGGGGCGTGCGGGTCCAGCCGGTGCGCACGCTGCGGAACCAGTCCTGGCTGGCCGCCGCCCTGGCCGGCTCGCCCGGCGACCCCGGCCCCGTCTACCGGCTGAAGGTCAAGTCGGGCTATCTGCGCCGCCGTTTCACCGACCGCCAGATCGAGACCCTGCACCACCACCTCACCCGGTCCGACTACGACCACCCGGGCGGCAGCGTCAGCCTCTACACCCACGGCGGCAAGGTGAACACCATGGCCCCGGACGCCACCGCGACACCCCACCGTGGCGCGAGCATCAAGATGTTCTACGCCAACGGCTGGGAGGACCCCAAGGACGACGCCCGGCACATCGGCTGGCTCCGCGAGCTCTACGAGGACCTGTACGCCGACACCGGCGGTGCCCCCGTGGCGGCCGACGGGGCCTTCATCAACTACCCCGACACGGACCTCGCCGACCCCGCCCGCAACACCGGCGCGCCTTGGCAGACCCTCTACTTCGGCGACAACTACCGCCGCCTCCAACGCGTCAAGGCGAAGTGGGACCCCCGTGACGTCTTCCACCACGCCCTCTCGGTCAGGCGAGCGTGACCTCGACCGGCAGCTTCTTGATGCCGTTGACGAAGTTGGACCGCACGCGCGGCACCTCGCCGGCCAGCCGGATGTCGGCGATGCGCGGGATCAGCTCCTCGAACATGATGCGGATCTCGGTGCGGGCGAGCAGATTGCCCAGGCACAGGTGCGGGCTGCCCTTGCCGAAGGTGACGTGGTCGTTGTCGGTGCGGGTGACGTCGAAGTCGTACGGGTTGCCGAAGACCTTCTCGTCGCGGTTGCCGGAGGCGAACCACATGACGACCTTGTCGCCCTCCTTGACCCGCTTGCCGCCGAGGTCGACGTCCCGCGTGGCCGTGCGGCGGAAGTGGTAGACGGGGGAGGCCCAGCGCAGGAACTCCTCGACCGCCGTGGGGATCAGGGACGGATCGTCCTTGAGCCGGGCCAGCTGCTCGGGGTGCTGGAGGAGGGCCAGCATCGAGTGGGAGATGGTGTGCCGGGTGGTCTCGTTGCCGGCCACCACCAGGAGCAGGAAGTAGTTGTCGAAGTCCCGCGGGGAGAGCGGGACGCCGTCGCGCGGGGTCGTGTTGACGAGCTTGGAGATCAGGTCCGTGCCGTCCCCGCCGCGCCGCTGCCGGGCCAGCTCACGGCCGTACTCGAAGACCTCGATGGACGCGGGGGAGCGGAACGGCAGATCGCGGTACTTCTCGCTCTCCTCGCTGTGCAGCAGCACATCCGCGTAGTCCGGGTCGGTGTTGCCGATGATGCGGTTGCCCCAGTCGATGAGCTGCTGGTTGTCCTCCGGCGGTACGTCGAGCAGCCGCGCGAGGACGTTGATGGGGAAGTCCGCGGAGACGTCGGCGACGAAGTCGAAGGTGCCCTTGGCCAGGGCCGTGTCCAGGGTCGTGGCGGTCAGGCCGCGCAGGAAGTCGGCGTAGCTGTTGATGACGCTCGCGCCGAACTGCCGCTGGATGACGCTGCGCAGCGCACGGTGCCGTACGCCGTCCATCTCCAGGATCGAGGCGCGTTTCTTGATCTGGTCGTCGTCGACCTCTTCGAGATTGACGAACCTCGTCGAGGTGAAGGTGTCCGGGTCGCGGTCGACGCGGGCGATGTCGGCGTGCCGGGTCACCGCCCAGAAGCCCGAGTTGGGGGCCTCCTCCGGCTGCCAGTGCACCGGGTCCTCATGGCGCAGGGTGTGGAACATGCGCCACGGCGTCACACCGTCGGTGAAGTTGTCGAGGTCGGCGAGATTCACATCGGCGAGCGGCATCGGCTCGGACGCGGAGGTCATCAGTGGCTCCATGGCATTACAGGTGGTAGGCGTACTCGGTGAACTCCCAGTCGGTGACGTGCCGTTGGAAGCGTTCGACCTCGTTGCGCTTGTAGGTGAGGTACGAGGTGGTGAAGTCCTTGCCGAGCAGCTCGGCGAGGGCGGTGTCCGCCTCCAGCGCGTCGAGCGCGGCGGACAGGTCGGTGGGCAGCAGCGCCGACCGGGCGGTGTCATAGCCGTAGCCCTCCAGCGGGGGCGGCGGCTCCTCGCCCGCGTGGATGCCGAGGAGTGCGGCGGCGAGCGTGGCGGCGACGGCCAGATAGGGGTTGGCACTCGCGTCGCCGAGACGCAGCTCCAGCCGGGCGCCGGCGCCGCGCTCGGGCGGGATGCGGACCATGGCGCTGCGGTTGTCCAGGCCCCAGTCGATCAGCCAGGGCGCGAGGGTGTCCGGGCCGAAGCGTTTGTACGAGTTGACGGTCGGGTTGAGCAGTGCGGCGAGGGCGGGCGCGTGGGCGACGATGCCGGCGATCGCGTGCCGGGCCGCGGCCGAGAGACCGTACGCGCCCGCGGGGTCGTCGAAGGCGTTGCGGCCCTCGGCGTCGTCGCAGGACAAGTGCAGATGGAAGCCGGAGCCGCCGGCGTCGCCGAACGGCTTGGCCATGAACGTGGCGAGCCGGCCCTCCTTGCGCGCCAGCTCCTTCACGGCGGCCTTGAAGCGGAAGGAGCGGTCGGCCGCGTCCAGCGCCTCGGAGTGGACGAGGTTGATCTCGTACTGGCCGCCGTCGAACTCGTGGTTGCCGGTGATCACGCCGATGCCCAGGTCACGCAGGTGCCGCAGGGTGCGCAGCAGATGGTTGTCGGGGTCGGCGCGCAGTCCGGCCGTGTAGACGGCGCCGGTCGTCTCGGGCGAGCGGCGCCAGCCCGTGGGGGTGCCCGGGGCGGGCTCCAGCAGGAAGTACTCCAGCTCCGGACCCACGATCGGACGCAGACCCTGCTCGGCACAGCGCGCCAGCACCGTGCGCAGCAGATCGCGCGGTGACTCCGGGGCGGGGGCGCCGGTCGCCGGGTCGGTGACCTCACCGAGGCAGGTGGCGACGCCCGGCTCCCAGGGCAGCGGGGCGAGCGTGGACAGGTCCGGGCGCACCGTCACATCGGGCAGGCCGGCGTCCAGACCGCCCGCGACCGGGACCACGTCGCCCTGCGGGCTGGTGTGGTAGACGGCCCGGCAGAAGGCCAGACCGTGCGCCTCGGCCGACGGCAGATGGTCCACCAGGACGTCACGGGCGCGGTCGGTGCCGATGAGGTCGGGATAGATCACCCGGACCACGTCCACACCGTCGGCGGTGAGCCGTTCCATGTGGCGGCGGATGTCTGGGATGTCGTGATCGCTCACCGATGTCTCCTCGGGGCGGATGGGAAAGGGGGGTGTCCGGAAAAAAAGGGGGTGTGCGGACGACCTGAGCACAGGGTGCGGAGTGGGGGAGGGCGACCCGGGGTCGTCGTCGTTTGAACCCGAACGGTATGGAGAGGTTCGCCGTCCCGCAAGGGGGCGGCCCCAAAAATTTATCCACCTGGACAGGTATTGACCAGGGCCCGGCTGCTTCCTATGTTGTTTGAAGCCAAACGAGTCAGGGGTGCGGCTCTCGCACCCCTTTGGCCACGGGGCCCGGCCGCAGACCGGCCGGGCCCTCCATCCCCTTCGTCACCGCTCCGACGCCCTCACTCCCAGGAGGACCGGCCATGAAGGTCGTAGTCGACATGAACAAGTGCCAGGACCACGGCCAGTGCGTCTTCGCGGCCCCCGACGTCTTCTCCATGGACGACGACGGACGCCTGGTGTACGTCTCCGACCCCGACGACGCCCTGCGCGACGAGGTCGAGGAAGCCGCCGACGTCTGCCCGCTCCAGGCCATCCGGATCGAGGGCTGAGCCCGATGACCGGACGCGTAGTCGTCGCCGGCGCCTCGATGGGCGGCCTGCGCGCGGCCGAGCAGCTGCGCACGGCCGGCTGGACCGGCGCGATCACCGTCGTGGGAGACGAGCCCCACATGCCCTACAACCGGCCTCCGCTGTCGAAGGAGGTCCTCGCCGGCAAAGCCCCCTTCGCATCACTGGCCTTCACACCGAAGGCGGCCGCCGCCGACGTCGAGTGGCGACTGGGCACGAAGGCCGTCGCGGCGCGGCTCGCCGAGCGGACCGTCGTACTCGACGACGGTTCCCAGCTGCCGTACGACGGACTGGTCGTCGCCACCGGCATGCGGCCCCGGCGACTGCGCTGCCCCGGCCCGCTCGCCGGACGCCACACCGTCCGCACCCTCGCCGACGCCCAGGGCCTGCGTGACGAGCTGACCCGCCCCGGCGTCCGCGTGGTCGTGGTCGGCGCCGGGTTCATCGGCTGCGAGGTCGCCGCCACCGCCGCAGGGCTGGGTGTGCGTGAGGTGACCGTGGTCGACCCGCTGGCTCTGCCCATGGTCGGGCCGCTCGGGGAACTGCTCGCGCGGGCCCTGCTGAAGCGCCACGAGGAGCGCGGGGTGCGTTTCGCGCTCGGTACCGGGGTCGCCGGGTTCGAGGGCGAGGAACGGGTCACCGGGGTCGTGCTCTCCGACGGGCGGGTGCTGCCCGCCGACGTGGTCGTCGAGTCGGTCGGGTCCGTCGCCAACACCGAGTGGCTGGACGGGAATGGGCTCGATCTCGCTGATGGTGTGCTGACCGATGGGCAGTTGCGGGTCGGCGGCCGGCCGGAGGTCGTGGCCGTCGGTGACGTGGCCCGATTCCCCAACGCCCGCTATGACGGGGTGTCCCGTCGTGTCGAGCACTGGTCCATTCCGACCGATACGGCCAAGCATGCGGCGCGGACGCTGGCCGCTCATCTGGGGGGTTCTGACGTCGATTTGGCTCCCTTCGCGCCCCTGCCCACCTTCTGGAGCGACCAGCACGACTTCCGGTTGCAGTCGTTCGGTGCGCCCGCTCTCGGCCTCGGTGACGTACGTGTCCTGGACGGCGACCCGGACGGTGACGTCCTCGTGGGTTACCACGCCGACGGCCGGCTGGTCGGTGTCGTCGCGCTCGGTGGGCAAAGTGCCGCCATGGGGGCCGCCCGCTATCGCGCCCAGCTGCTGAAGCAGCCCGCCCTCACCGCGTAAGGAATTCCGTCATGTCCTCAGTTCGTGGTTACTTCCATCCCAAGACCGGCAGCGGTGTCTCGTCGCTGATTCCATCGCCCCCGTGGCGCTACTCCGGTGACCTGCTGACCGTCGAATACCGCACGGATCCGGCGCGGGTGCGTGAACTCCTGCCGGAGCCTTTGGAATTGGCGGATGACGATCCCGGCGCGGTTGCTCTGATCTGGGCCGACTGGCAGTCGTGCTCGGAGTCCGGGGCGGAGCTGCTCGATCCCGTGCTGTCCCAGTACAAGGAGGCCTTCGCGGTCGTCCGGTGCAAGTACCGGGGACAGACCTATTCGCGGTGCGTCTACATCTGGGTCGACAAGGACTTCGCCATCGCTCGTGGGCTGCATCAGGGGTATCCGAAGAAGCTCGGGTCCATTCATCAGACTCGGCCGCATCCTTATGGGCCCGCTCCTCGGATCGAGGCGGGGGCGCGGTTCGGAGCGACGCTTGCTGCCGCGGATCGCCGTCTTGCTCAGGCTGTCGTCACCCTTCGGGAGCCGGCCGATTCGAATGGGTTCGTCAACGCGCATGCGATGGCTCATCACCGGTGGCTTCCCTCCATCGAGAAGGGGAAGGGGCTGGCTCTTGATGAGTTGATCGAGTCGGGGGCGGCCTCTTTTGAGGGCGGGCAACCGTGGGTGGGGGACGCGGAGTTGGAGCTCTTCGAGGCGCCTACCGAGGAGCTTGCTCGGTTGGAGGTTCGTGAGCCTATCGCCGCGTATTACCGGCAGGTCGGGGTGGTTTGGGATGGGGGGCGGCTGTTGGAGGTCGGTATGTCGGACGCGTCTGCCGAGTAGTGCCGGTGGCGGGCTGCGGGTCCGTCGTGGTTTGTCCCGCCCACGCGGCGGAGCCGCAAATCGATACAGCCCCGCGCCCTTGGGGAATTGCAATCCCTCTCTTATGAATGGAGCCCTTCTCATGCTTGAGAAAATCACCGTTGCCGGTGTCTCCGTCGACACCCGGCACTGGATCGGCGGCAAGCGTGTCGCCTCCGGCGACACCTTCACCGACACCTCTCCCATTGACGGCAGTGTCATCGGTGAGGTCGCCCGCGGCGGTCCCGCCGAAGCCGAAGCCGCCATCGCCGCCGCCCGCGAGGCTTTCCCCGGCTGGGCCGCCACCTCCCGCGCCGAACGCGCCCGTATCCTGCACGCCATCGCCGACGGCGTCGAGAAGCGGATCGAAGAGCTCGCCATCGTCGAGACCACGGACAATGGCGCGCTCCTGCGTTCGCACCGGCGTGGTGTCATGCCCCGTGTCGCGCACAACTTCCGGTTCTTCGCGGACTGGTTGCTGACGCTCGGCCATGAGGACTTCGAGACCCGCGGGCACACCAACCAGGTCTCGTGGGACCCCGCCGGGCCCTGCGTGCTGATCACCCCGTGGAACGCCCCGCTCATGCTGGCCACCTGGAAGGTCGCCCCGGCGCTCGCCGCCGGTGACACCGTCGTGCTGAAGCCCGCCGAGTGGTCGCCGCTCACCGCCTCGCTCCTCGTCGACATCGCCGCCGAGGCCGGCCTTCCCGCCGGTGTCCTCAATGTCGTCCAGGGCTACGGCTCCGAGATCGGCGACGCCCTCACCTCCCACCCGGACGTACGCCGGATCAGCTTCACGGGCTCGGTCCCCACCGCCAAGCGCATCGCCGCCTCCGCCGCCACGAACCTCACTCCGCTCAGCCTCGAACTGGGCGGCAAGTCACCGCTGTTGGTGTTCGCGGACGCCGATCTCGACCTCGCCGTCGACCTCGCCGTGGAGCAGTACGACAACGCGGGGCAGGTCTGTCTCGCCGGGACGCGGCTGCTGGTGGAGGAGACGATCGTCGAGGAGTTCACCCGCCGGTTCGTCGCGAAGGCGGGGGAGCTGCGGCAGGGCGATCCTCGCGACGAGGCCACCGACATCGGGCCCAACATCCATCCGCGGCAGCTGGAGAAGATCGACGGGTTCGTGCGGCGGGCCGTCGAGGGTGGTGCCCGTGCCGTCATCGGTGGGCGGCGCCTGGACGGGCAGTACTACGCGCCGACCCTGCTCACCGACGTCGCCCAGGACTCCGAGATCGTGCAGGAGGAGGTCTTCGGGCCGGTCCTCACCCTCCAGACCTTCGCCGACGAGGACGAGGCCGTACGCCTCGCCAACGACACCCGGTTCGGACTCGCCGCCACCCTCGCCACCGGCGACCCCGAGCGCGCCGAGCGTGTCACCGCGCGGCTGGTCGCCGGCACCGTCTGGGTCAACTGCTTCTTCGTCCGCGATCTCCAGGCCCCCTTCGGCGGCTCCCGCCAGTCCGGTGTCGGGCGTGAGGGCGGCACCTGGAGCTTCGACTTCTACTGCGACCTGAAGAACACCGTGACCGCCCCGGAGGGATGGAGCCAGAGCCATGGGTGAGATCGTCGGGGCCGGGCTGCTCGCCCACGTCCCCACCATCGTGCTGCCGGAGGCCGACCGGCTGGAGCTCAACGAGGGCAAGGAGATCACCCTCGTCACCGGGCTGCAGGAGCTCCGTGAGGACGTCTTCGCCCGGGACGACTACGACACCGTCGTCGTCCTCGACTCCCACTGGGCCACGACCGTGGAGTTCGTCGTCACCGCACAGCAGCGCCGGGCGGGCCTGTTCACGTCCGAGGAACTGCCGCGCGGGATGTGCAGGATGCCGTACGACTTCCCGGGCGATCCCGAACTCGCCCGCAACATCGAGAAGTTCGCGGACAGGCACGGCACCTGGATCACCGCGATCGAGGACGACCATCTGCCGATCTACTACGCCACCATCAACCTCTGGAAGTTCCTGGGGGAGGGGCTGCCGGACAAGCGGTGGGTGACCATCGGGGTCTGCCAGACCGGGGACATGGAGGATCATCTGCGGCTCGGGCGGGCTCTTGCCGACGGGATCGCCGCCACGCCGGGGCGGCGGGTGCTGCTCATCGCCTCCGGTGCCCTGTCGCACACCTTCTGGCCGTTGCGCGAACTGCGCGACCACGAGTCGAGCGACCCGGCGCACATCTTCACGCCCGAGGCCCGTGCCGCCGACCATGAGCGCATCGGCTGGTTCAAGGAGGGCCGGCACGACAAGGTCCTCGACACCATGGACGAGTTCTGGAAGTACAAGCCCGAGGCGAAGTTCTTCCACTATTTGATGATGGCCGGTGCCCTCGGCGAGCAGGCCTGTGTCGCCAGGGCCCGCCAGTACGGGGAGTACGAGAACTCCATCGGCACCGGTCAGGTCCACCTCTGGTTCGACCGCCCCGCAGAGGGCTGGACCGGCACCGGTCTGCCCAAGTCCCCGCGCACCCCTCACAGCCGTAGCTAGTCGTTTCCAGGAGCCCTCATGCCCGAATACCGCCGCCTCCTCCTCGACGGCGCCACCGTCCAGGTCACCGTCGACGGGGACGAACTCGTCGCCGGTGACGGCCGCCGCGTCAAGATCGAGGACGCACAGCATCTGCCGCCGGTCGTTCCGTCCAAGGTGATCGCCGTTCACCTCAACCACCGCAGCCGGGTGGACGAGTTCGGGATCGAGCTGCCGGACACCCCGACCTACTTCCACAAGCCGACCTCGTCCCTCAACTCCCACCAAGGTGCGATCGTCCGGCCCGAGGGCTGCAAATGGCTCAACTACGAGGGCGAGGTCGCCATCGTGATCGGGCGGACCGCGCGGAACATCTTCCCGGCCGAGGCGGGGGAGTACATCGCCGGGTATACCGTCGCCAACGACTACGGGCTGCACGACTTCCGTGACACCGACGCCGGGTCGATGCTGCGGGTGAAGGGGTCCGACACCCTCTGCCCGCTCGGGCCCGGCCTGGTGACCGACTGGGACTTCCACGGCAAGCGGCTGCGGACGTACGTCAACGGTGAGGTCGTACAGGACGGTTCGACCGACGAGATGAAGTGGGACATGCACTACCTCGTCGCCGACATCGCCCGCACGATCACGCTGTACCCGGGGGATGTGCTGCTGTCCGGCACCCCGGCCAACTCCCGTCCCGTCCAGCCGGGCGACGTGGTCGAGGTGGAGGTCGAGGGGCTCGGGCGGCTCACCAATCACATCGTCACCGGCCCGACCCCGGTTCGTAGCGACGTGGGCGCCCAGCCGACCGAGTCCGAGGAGGTGCTGTCCACCGCGCTCGGCGGGGACTGGGAGTTCCGCGGCATCCGGCCGCCCCGGCGTTGACCGGCCGGACCGGGGTGTCGGACCCGGCGGGTAAGGTCGCGAGCATGACCGCATCCGCCGAGGGAGTCGAGGGCTCCGACGGCCCCGAGGGCCCGGGTGACCGCAAGCCGCGCCGGCGCATGAACTACGGCGAGGGCCGCGAAGCCCTGCTCAACGCCGCCGTGCGGGTCGTGGCGCAGGGCGGGCTGCGCAAGCTCACCTACCGGGCGGTCGCCCAGGAGGCCGGCACCACCCACGGCCTGGTCGTCCACCACTTCGGCTCGCGCGACGCGCTGATCGCGGAGGCCCTCGCCCACGCCATCCGCACCTCGCTCAACACCAGCGCGCTCGAACCGGGCACCGGCAAGGTCGCCGACTTCTCGGTCGGCGTCTCCGACATGGTCATCGCCGATCCGGGCATCCAGGCCTTCCAGTACGAGCTGCTGCTGGAGGCCCGGCGCCGCCCGGAGCTGCTGCCGCAGATCCGTGCCCTCTACGACGCCTACTTCGACGCCACCCGGCGCGAGCTGTCCCGGATGCTCCCCGAGGACGCCGGACGCCCGCTGACCCGGCTGATCTTCGCCGCCCTGGACGGGCTCGTGCTGCACCAGCTCGTCTTCGGTGAGCCCGAGACCACCGACGCCGCGATCGAGGAGCTGCGCGGGCTGCTCCGACTGCTCGTCGCCGATGGCCACGAGACGCCGGAGAATGACGGCTGACCTGCGGTTTTGAGGACCCCGGGCTGCTGTGGCCCGGGGTCCTTTCGCGTGGGCGCACAAATCTCGGCGGCACCCCTTGCCAAACGGATAGTTCCAGCCCACCATAAGGCAACTCGTTTGGCCTGAAACGAAATCCTCCTTTCCCCTGGCAGGTGATCCGAGTGGACAGTCAGACGGCGGTCCCGAACAACCAGACCGCGCCCGACGCCTCCACCGCAGGCAAGCTCAAGCCCAACTCTCTCGGCGTGCTGGGCATCCTCTTCTTCGTCCTCTCCGCCCAGGCGCCGCTGACCGGCGTCGCGGGCGCCGTCCCCATCGCGGTGGCCATCGGGAACGGGGCCGGTGCCCCGGCCGCGTATCTCGCCGCGGGCCTGATCATCCTGCTGTTCTCCGTCGGCTTCGTCGCCATGGGCCGGCACGTGGTGGACGCCGGGGCCTTCTACCGGTACATCGGCAAAGGCCTCGGCCGCGACCTCGGCAACGGCAGCGCGGGGATCGCCCTCTTCGCGTACTGCGCGATCCAGGCCGCCATGTACGGCCTCTACGGCGCCACCGTGAACGGGCTGCTGGCGCACCACGCCGGCATCGATGTGCCCTGGTGGGTGTGTGCCCTGGTCACCATGGTGATCGTGCAGGTGCTCGGTGCCCTGGGCATCGAGATGGGCGCGAAGGTGCTGGCCGTGTTCGTGCTGGCCGAATTCAGCATCCTGAGCGTCTTCGCCCTGGTCACCCTCGCCAAGGGCGGCGGGCCCGAGGGGCTCGGCTTCACGGACACCTTCTCCCTGGGCGCGGCGCTGGACGGGGCGCCGGGTGTGGCGCTGATGTTCGCCGTCGCGTCGATGATCGGCTTCGAGGCCACCGCGATCTACGGCGAGGAGGCCCGCGAGCCCCGGAAAACGGTGCCCCGCGCGACCTACGCGGCCGTCGCCCTCGTCACCGGCTTCTTCGCCTTCGCCTCCTGGATGCTGATCTCGTCCTACGGCGCCTCGAAGGCGGCCGGGGCCGCCGGACAGGCCCTGGAGAGCGGTGACTCGACGGCGTTCGTCTTCGCGCCGATCGCCGCGCAGTTCGGTACCTGGGTCAACGACGTGCTGCCGATCCTGCTGGCCACGTCCCTCTTCGCCGGCATCCTCGCCTTCCACAACTCGGCCAACCGCTATCTGTTCTCGCTCAGCCGCGAGGGCCTCCTGCCGCGCAAGCTGTCGGAGGTCAACCGCCGGCACTCGCCCGGCGCCGCGGGCTTCGTGCAGACGTCGATCGCCGCCCTGCTGGTGATCCCGTTCGCGCTGGCAGGCAAGGATCCGGTGCTCACCCTCTTCTCTTGGGGCAGCGGTATCGCCGTACTCGCGATCATGCTCCTGTACTTCCTGACGTCGGTCTCGGTCGTCGCCTTCTTCCGGCGCGAGCGGGTCGACACGCGGATGTGGAACACGGCGATCGCGCCGGTGCTGGGGGCCCTCGGGATCGCCGGGGCGATCTGGCTGATCGTCGAGAACTTCACGACCCTCATCGGCGGCGACCGGACCACCGCGCTGTGGCTCCAGGCGGCGGTTCCGGCGGTGCTGGTGCTGGGTGTCGTGGCCGGTCGGCTGACGCGCTCGGCGCGGCGGCTGTAGGTCGTAGGGGTGCGCATCTGCCTGTCACTGGAGCGGGTGCGCACCTGTCTGTCATTTCGAGACACTTTGGAGGCCCCGCATGTCGGCCGTCACCCACGAAGAGTGGCTGAGTCGTGCCAAGTCCCTGCACCTGTCCGGCGCTCATCACATCGACGGCGCCGACGAGCCGGGCGGGGGAGGAACCTTCGCGGCCGTCTCGCCCCGGGACGGCCAGGTGCTGGCGCAGGTGGCCGACGGGGGAGCCGCCGAGGTGGACGCCGCCGTCGCCGCGGCCCGGCGGGCCTTCGACGCCGGGCCCTGGCCACGCCTCGCGCCCGTCGAGCGCGGCCGGGTGCTGCTGCGCCTCGCCGACCTGCTGGAGGAGCGGCGCGCGGAACTGGCGCTCACCGTCAGCCTGGAGATGGGCAAACCGATCACGGACGCGTACGACATCGAACTGCGCGCCGCCATCAACACCTTCCGCTGGTACGGCCAGCTCGCCGACAAGCTCACCGACGAGTCCCCGCACACCGCCCCCGACGCCCTAGCCCTGGTCACCCGCGAACCGGCCGGTGTCGTAGGCGCCGTCGTGCCCTGGAACTTCCCCCTGACGCTGGCGGGTTGGAAGGTCGCCCCGGCCCTCGCGGCCGGCTGCACGGTCGTACTGAAACCGTCCGAGAACTCCCCGCTGTCCGCCCTGCTGCTCGGCCGGCTGGCGACCGAGGCCGGGCTGCCGCCCGGTGTGCTCAACGTGGTGAACGGCAACGGCCCCGTCGCCGGACGCGCCCTCGGACTCCACCCCGACGTCGACGTCCTGGCCTTCACCGGCTCCACCGCCGTGGGCCGCCACTTCCTGCACTACGCGGCCGACTCCAACCTCAAGCGCGTCTGGCTCGAACTAGGCGGCAAGTCGCCGAACATCGTCCTGCCCGACGCTCCCGACCTGGAGCGGGCCGCCGCCACCGCGGCCTGGGGGATCTTCTTCAACCAGGGCGAGATGTGCACGGCGCCCTCGCGGCTCCTGGTGCACTCCTCGATCGCCGACCGGGTCACCGAGTCGATCGTCCGGCGGGCCCAGGAGCTGCGGGTCGGTGACCCCCTCGACCCGGCCACCGAGATGGGCGCCCTGGCCGGCGAGGCCCACCTGGGGCGGGTGCAGGACCACATCGCCACGGGTCTGAGCGAGGGCGCCCGTCTGCTCACCGGCGGCTCCCGCACCCTCACCGACACCGGCGGCAGCTTCCTGCAGCCGACCGTCTTCGACCATGTGGACCCAGGGATGCGGCTGGCCCGCGAGGAGATCTTCGGCCCCGTCCTGTCCGTCCTCGCCTTCGACGACCTGGACGAGGCGGTACGGCTGGCCAACGCCACCGAGTACGGCCTCGCCGCCGGCCTGTGGACCTCCGACCTGTCCACCGCCCACCGCGTCTCCCGGGCCCTGAAGGCGGGCACGGTCTGGGTCAACTGCTACGAGGAGGGCGACCTCACCGTCCCCTTCGGCGGCATGAAGCAGTCCGGGAACGGCCGCGACAAGTCCGCGCACGCCCTGGAGAAGTACACCGAGCTCAAGACGACCTGGATCCAGCTGTGACCCGTCCCCTGATCGCCGTACCCGCCCGCTTCTCCGCCACGACCTCCGCCTTGCGGTACGCCGCCGAGGTCAACGCCCGTGCCCTGATCGAGGCGGTCTGGCGGGCGGGTGGCGAACCGGCGAGCATCCACCCCGCGGCCGGTGACGTCGCCGGACGTCTCGCCCGCTTCGACGGCGTCCTGCTCCCGGGCGGCGGCGATCTCGCCCCCCACCGCTACGGCGCCACCGAGACCCACGCGGCCGTCTACGACGTCGACGACATCCAGGACGACTTCGATCTCGAAGCCGCCCGGCGGGCGCTGGACCTGGGCATCCCCCTGCTGGCGATCTGCCGTGGCCTACAGGCCGTGAACGTCGCCCTCGGCGGCACCCTGGAGCAGGACATGGGCGGCCCTGAACGCGAGCACCGGCACCTCGTGCACCCGGTGGCGATCGAGCGCGGCACCCTGCTGGAGGGTGCTCTCGGCGCGGAGAAGGCCGAGGCCTCCTGCTACCACCATCAGCGCGTCGACCGCCTCGGCACCGGCCTGACGGTGACCGCCCGCGCCGCCGACGGAACCCCGGAAGGGCTCGAACTCCCGGGCGCGCAAGGGTGGTTCACGGCGGTGCAGTGGCACCCCGAGGACACGGCCGACCGCGACCCGGCACAGCAGGCGCTCTTCGACGCCCTGGTGGGGGCGGCACGCCAACGGCGCTGAGCGCTCCGTCAGCCGTCGTTCCTGGCCCGGCGCCCGCTGCGGCGAGGCGCCGGTTCGGCTCCGTCGAGCAGGGTGAGGCGGCGTTCCTCACCCTGCTCCTCGACCTGGAGGACCACCCGGCGCAGCCCTTCCGCCACACTCCGGCACTCCTCGTCGCTGAGCCGCCCGGCGACGAAGGCCTCCTCCTCGTTGAACGCCGGGAACAGCCGCCGCATCAGCTCCTCGCCCTCCTCGGTGAGGCTGAGCAGCACAAGGCGGCCGTCACTGGGGTGCCCGGCACGCTGCACCAGCCCCCGGCCCTCCAGCGTCCGCGCCACGCCGGTCAGCGTCCCCTTGGAGATCCCGGCCTCCTCCGCGATGTGCCGGGTCTCCGATTCGCCCCACACCCAGACCACCCACAGCACCACGAACGCCGTCCAGGTCAGATCGGCCCCGCGCAGCACGGAGTTCTCCAGGTGCTGGCGGACCGTCGAGGCGGCCCGATAGATGTTGGCGACCACGGCCATCTGCTCCCGGTGCAGCGGAATACCGCCGAGCTTGGCCTCGGCCAGCTTCTCGGCGGCGGTGATCGATCGTTGGCCGGGCATGGCACTCTCCTTTGGCCGCGGCGTCGGACAGGCGGTGTCGGACGGGGGAGCGGACGATTGTCGTTCGGGTTCAAATTGTACGGAAGGGTCCGCCGATTCCCGGACCCTGGACGCCCTCTTGACGCCGGCCGCACACGGACCGACACTCGATCAGGATTCCTAGTGAATTGGTAGGGAAGCATGGGGCGTCTTGAGTCGGTCACCGGTCGAGTGAGCCGTTCGCCCCTTCTCACGTCCCGCCGTCACATCGATCTGCTCCGCGTATGCAGCGCGATCAGCCCCCTGGGCTGAACACCCACGTCGCCTCAGCCGACCGCGTTCGTCCACACGCCTGCCCCGGGGAGAGTCATGTCCGTCACACCGCTGGCCGCCCATGTGTCCACACCGTCCGCCCCCGCCTTCCGGGGCCGTATCGGCCGGGACGCGCGCAGCGGCCACTACGCCGTGCCGCGCCGCTACCGCCTCCACCTCTCCACCGCCTGCCCGGACGGCCTGCGCATCGCCGTCGCCCACACCCTGCTGGGCCTCGACGACAGCTGTCCCGCGACCTTCCTGCCCCCGGTCCCCGACACCTCCGACGGCGGACACGCCGTGCTGCGCCCGCTGTACGACGCCAGCGCCCACCGGTACTCCGGACCCGCCCTCGCCCCCGTCCTCAGCGACGACTGGTCCGGGCGCATCGTCAGCACACACGCCCCCGACATCATCCGAGACCTCGCCCGACGCTTCGGCCACGGCCGTCTGGAGCTCTACCCCCGCGGCGCGGAGTCCGAGATCGAGGCCGTCGAGCGCATGTGCGCCCAGGGCATCGAGGAGGCCGCGCAGCGTGCAGGGGCAGCGGGCGCCGATCCGGCGGAGCGCGACGAGGCGCTCGGGACCCTGCTGCGCTCACTGGGTGCGCTGGACCGCTGGCTCGACGGCCGTACACACATGATCCGACATCAGATCACCGCTGCGGACGTCGAGTTGTGGGTCACCCTGGTCCAACTCGACACCGTCCACCGGCACCACCTGGACGCGGCGGCCGTGCAGCGCATCGCCGACCACCCCGCCCTGTGGGACTACGCCCGGCGGCTCACCGCCGACCCGGCGTTCGGCGCGCACCTCGACCTCGACGCCATCTCCCGCCGCCACCACGCCCGTTGCCAGGGCCTGGAGGCCGCCGGAGCCGCCGTCCAGATCCTCGACTGGGCGGCCCACGCGGCAGCCGGTTCCTGAGCCGTTCCACACCGTGGACCGGCGTTGACATTCGTTCGGGCAACTGTCTTAACTTACGGCCCAGAACGGTCATGAGCGTCAGCGACAAGCCCTGGCTCGCTGACCGGCAACCCTCGCGTCGCGGTGGGGTGCCCCAGGTGACGACCGGACCGGATGACATTCGGTAAGCGCGAGGCCCGGACGGGCCGGAAAAGCGAGTGACGACATGGACGCAGCTCCCAGGACGGCCGAGCGCCGCTCCCAGAGCCGCGTCCTGCTGGTCGCCGACCGGATCGTCGATCTGCTCCGCGTCAACAGCGCACTGTGTACCGCACCGGGCCGTGCCCGCTGTCGTGGCTGACACCTTCTCTGTCCCACGCGCTCCCTGACGAACACCGCCCACGCGGTGTGCCGTCGCCCGCCCAGCCCCCGGTACCCGCGCCTGCCGTGAGACGACGCGCCGCCCAGCGGCCGTCGTCGTCACACCCCACGCCCGGTCCGGGGAATTCCGACTCCTGCCGGAGCCCTCCATGAGCGAACCCCCAGGCGCCGCCGTGTCCCTCGCCGAGGGACCGCCGTCCGCCGACACCCCGTCAAAACCACTGACAGCACAGCGAGTCCTGCCGCTGCGGCGGCCCGGCCGCTGGATCGCCACCGCGGTGGTCCTGGTCCTGGCGGCCCAGTTCCTCCACGGCCTGGTGACCAACCCCTTCTACCAGTGGGACCGCTTCGGCTACTGGTTCCTACGGCCGACCATCCTCGACGGACTCCTCGTCACCCTCGAAGTCACCGCCTACAGCGCGGTGCTGGGCCTCCTCGGCGGCATCCTGCTGGCACTCGCCCGGCTCTCACGGAGCCCGGTGCTGCGGGCGGTCAGCTGGATCTACGTCTGGGCATTCCGCTCCGTCCCGCTCATCGTGGTGCTGCTGTTCCTCTACAACTTCAGCGCCCTGTACAGGACCCTGAGCGTGGGCGTGCCCTTCGGCCCCGCCTTCTTCTCCTTCGACGAGTCGAAGCTCGCCACCGACATCGTCATCGCGGTCGTCGGCATCAGCCTCCACGAGTCCGCGTACGCCGCCGAGGTCGTCCGCGGCGGCATCCTCTCCGTCGACCAGGGCCAGCACGAGGCGGCCGCGGCCCTCGGACTGCCCAAGGGCTACCAGTTCAAGCGGATCGTCTTCCCGCAGGCCCTGCGCTCCATCGTCCCGAACTACGTCAACCAGCTCATCGGCCTGATCAAGGGCACCTCGCTGGTCTTCTACGTCTCCCTGCTCGACCTGTTCGGCGCCGCGCAGTCCATGGGCTCCACCTACCCCGGCGACATCGTGCCGCTGCTGATGGTCGCCACCGTCTGGTACCTGATCCTCACCAGCGTCGTCTCCGTCGCCCAGTTCTACGTCGAACGGCACTACGCCCGGGGCGCCACGCGCTCCCTGCCGCCGACCCCGCTGCAGAAGCTGCGCATCGCCATAACCGACCTCAGGGCCCGCGCCCGTAGGGAGGCCGCCGTATGACCGCCGAAACCCTCCTGAGTACGGGCGCCACCGTCGAGGTGCACGACGTGCACAAGTGGTACGGCGCCCACCGGGTGCTCAACGGGGTCGACCTGACGGTGCGGCCCGGCGAGGTCACCGTGATCCTCGGCCCGTCCGGCTCCGGCAAGTCCACCCTGCTCAGGGTCATCAACCACCTGGAGAAGCCCGAGATCGGCCATGTCAGTCTCGACGGCGAACTGATCGGCGTACGCAGGCAGGGTGACCGGCTGAAGGAGCTGAGCGAGCGCGCCATCCTCACCCAGCGCGGCAGGATCGGCTTCGTCTTCCAGAACTTCAACCTCTTCCCGCATCTGACGGTCCTCGACAACGTGGCCGCGGCCCCGGTGGCGACCGGCAGACTCGCCAAGCCCGCGGCCCTGGAACTCGCCCGCGACCTCCTAGCCCGGGTCGGCCTGGCCGACAAGGCCACCGCCTACCCGCGGCAGCTGTCGGGCGGCCAGCAGCAACGCGTGGCCATCGCCCGCGCCCTCGCGCTGCGCCCCGGAGTCATCCTCTTCGACGAGCCGACCTCCGCCCTCGATCCCGAACTCGTCGGCGAAGTCCTCTCCGTCATCAAGGACCTGGCGACCAGCGGCACCACCCTCGTCATCGTCACCCACGAGATCGGCTTCGCGCGCGAGATCGCCGACCGGGTCGTGTTCATCGACGGCGGCCGGATCGTCGAGCAGGGCCCGCCCTCCGAAGTCCTCGACAAGCCCCGGCACGAGCGGACCAGGGACTTCCTCAGCAAGGTCCTCTGACCTCACCTCTCCCCATGCCCACCGAACACCAAGGACGGCCATGCCCAGCCACTTCAACCGACGCAGCCTGCTACGCGGCATCACCGCGGCGACCGCCGTCGCCACCCTCGCCACCGGGCTCGCCGCCTGCGGTGGGGACAGCGACGCCGCCACCCGCACGAACGACACCGCGGGCACCGTCACCGTCGGCACCCTGTCCAACGGCGCCGCCAAGGAGGCCACCCTCAAGGTCTCCGAGGTGAAGTCCATCAGCGACCAGCTGCCCGCCGGCATCAAGAAGAGCGGCAAGCTGGTGATCGGCTCCGGCACCCTGCCCTCCGGCGCCCCGCCGCTCGGCTTCGTCGGCAGCGACCAGAAGACCCTCACCGGCTCCGAGATCGACCTCGCCCGGCTGGTCGCGGCCGTCCTCGGCCTCGAACCCGAGGTCAAGCGGTTCACCTGGGAGAACCTCTTCGTCGGCATCGACAGCGGCAAGGTGAACGTCGGCTTCTCGAACATCACCGACACCGAGGAGCGCAAGCGCAAGTACGAGTTCGCCTCCTACCGCAAGGACGACCTCGCCTTCGAGGCGCTCAAGGACTCGGAGTTCGCCTTCGACGGCGACTACGAGGTGCTCGCAGGCAAGACCGTGTCCGTCGGCGCCGGCACCAACCAGGAACGCATCCTGCTGGAGTGGAAGAGCCGCCTGGAGAAGGAGGGCAAGAGGCTGGCCATCAAGTACTTCCAGGACAGCAACAGCACCTACCTGGCCCTCAACAGCGGCAAGATCGACGCCTACTTCGGCCCGAGCCCCAACCTCTCGTACCACGTCACACAGACCGCGAGCACGCCCACCCCGACGAAGATCGCCGGTCAGTTCTCCGGGGCCGGGGCGAGCCTCCAGGGCCTCATCGCCGCGACCGCCAAGAAGGACAGCGGACTCGCCGAGCCCTTGGCCGCCGCGATCAACCACCTGATCGAGAACGGCCAGTACGCGAAGTGGCTCGCCGCCTGGAACCTGTCCAACGAGGCCGTGGCCAAGTCGGAGGTCAACCCGCCCGGACTGCCGCTCGACAACTCCTGATCGACCGTCGTCCGCTGATCGTCACGGACCTCCAGGAAGGCACCGCCCCGTGTCCCCAGCTCCCTCTTCCCTGCATCTCGCCGTAGCCCTGGACGGCACCGGCTGGCATCCCGCGTCTTGGCGTGAGCCGGTGGCCAGCCCACGCGACCTGTTCACCGCCGCCTACTGGGCCGACCTGGTCACCGAGGCCGAGCGAGGTCTCCTCGACTTCGTGACCATCGAGGACGGCCTCGGCCTTCAGTCCTCCCACTTCCTGGACCCGGACGAACGCACCGACCAGGTACGGGGCCGACTCGACGCCGTACTCATCGCCTCCCGAGTGGCCCCGCTGACCCGGCACATAGGTCTGGTGCCGACGGTGGTGTCGACCCACACAGAGCCGTTCCACATATCCAAGGCGATCGCCACCCTCGACCACGTCAGCACCGGCCGCGCCGGACTACGGGTCCAGCTCACCGCCCGCCCGAACGAGGCCGCCCACTTCGGCCGCCGCGAGATCCCGCGCATCGACGCCTACGACCAGCCCGTGATCCACGACCTCTTCGACGAGACCGCCGACTACGTGGAGGTGGTGCGCCGCCTCTGGGACAGCTGGGAGGACGACGCCGAGATCCGGGACACCGCCACGGGCCGCTTCATCGACTGCGACAAGCTGCACTACATCGACTTCGAGGGCAGGCACTTCAGCGTCAAGGGCCCGTCCATCACACCCCGGCCGCCACAGGGCCGGCCGATCGTCAGCGCCCTCGCCCATGACACCGTCCCCTACCGGCTGGTGGCCCGCGCCGCTGACGTCGGCTACATCACCCCGTACGACGCCGACGAGGCCCGCGCGATCGTCGCGCAGATCCGCGCCGAGCAGAACGTGGCCGGGCGAGCCGCCGAACCCCTGCATCTCTTCGGTGACCTGCTCGTCTTCCTCGACGACGACCCGGGCGCCGCGACCGCACGCCGGGCGCGGCTCGACGCGCTCGCGGGGGAGCCGTACACGAGTGATGCCCAGATCTTCGCCGGTACGCCCTCCCAACTCGCCGATCTGCTCCAGGAGTTGCAGGGCGCGGGGCTCTCCGGATTCCGGCTCCGACCCGCCGTCGCGGGGCACGACCTCCCGGCGATCACCCGAGGGCTCGTCCCCGAACTCCAGCGCCGGGGCGTCTTCCGCCGTGCCTACGAGGCCGACACCCTGCGCGGGCTGCTGGGCCTGGCCCGCCCCGCCAACCGCTACACCGAAGCCTGAGCCGGAAAGGACCGCAGCCATGACGAAACCCCTGAAGCAGATCCACCTGGCCGCCCACTTCCCCGGCGTCAACAACACCACCGTGTGGAGCGACCCGCGCGCCGGCAGCCATATCGAGTTCAGCTCCTTCGCCCACTTCGCGCGGACCGCCGAACGCGCCAAGTTCGACTTCCTGTTCCTCGCCGAGGGACTCAGGCTCCGTGAACAGGGCGGTGAGATCTACGACTTGGACGTGGTCGGCCGCCCGGACACCTTCACCGTCCTCGCCGCGCTCGCCGCCGTCACCGAGCATCTCGGGCTGACCGGCACCATCAACTCCACCTTCAACGAGCCCTACGAGGTCGCCCGACAGTTCGCCAGTCTCGACCACCTCTCCGGCGGCCGCTCCGCCTGGAACGTCGTCACCTCCTGGGACGCCTTCACCGGCGAGAACTTCCGCCGTGGCGGCTTCCTGCCGCAGGAGGAGCGCTACTCCCGGGCCAAGGAGTTCCTCGCCACCGCGAACGAACTCTTCGACTCCTGGCACGGCGACGAGATCCTCGCCGACCAGGAGACCGGCACCTTCCTGCGGGACGCCAAGGCCGGGGCCTTCGTCCACACCGGGCAGCACTTCGACATCCACGGACAGTTCAACGTCCCGCGCTCCCCGCAGGGCCGCCCGGTCATCTTCCAGGCCGGGGACTCCGAGGAGGGCCGCGAGTTCGCCGCCGCGGAAGCCGACGCCATCTTCAGCCGGCACGGCACCCTGGAGGCCGGCCAGGCCTTCTACACCGACATCAAGTCCCGGCTCGCGAAATACGGCCGCCGCCCCGACCAACTGCTCATCCTGCCCGCCGCGACCTTCGCACTCGCCGACACCGACGCCGAGGCCGAGGAACTCGCCCGGGAGGTGCGCCGTCAGCAGGTCAGCGGAGCCACCGCCCTCAAGCACCTGGAGTTCGTCTGGAACCGGGACCTTTCGGCCTACGACCCGGAAGGCCCCCTCCCGGACATCGACCCGGACGTCGGCGACGACCACATCTCCAAGGGCCGCGCCCAGGTCCGTATGTACCGGGATCCGATCGCCACCGCCCACGAGTGGCGCGAACTCGCCGAGGCCAACAAGTGGTCCATCCGCGACCTGGTCATCCACACCGGCAACCGGCAGAACTTCGTCGGCTCCCCGGCCACCCTCGCCCGGACCATCGACGAGTTCGTGCAGGCCGACGCGAGCGACGGCTTCATCCTCGTCCCGCACATCACGCCGACGGGCCTCGACGAGTTCGCCGACAAGGTGGTCCCGCTGCTCCAGGAGAAGGGCGTCTTCCGCACGGAGTACGAGGGCACGACCCTGCGCGACCACCTCGGCCTGGCCCACCCCGAGAACGTGCCCTCGTGAGGTGGTGGGTGCGGGACGCCGGCGTGGCCGGGAAAACGTCACCCTCCCCCGAAGGTGGCGTTTGTCCCGGCCACTTTCCCCGGCGCCGGACTGTGGACCGTCCCGTCCGGGCGCGTCAGCGGCTGTGTACCGTCACCAGCACATGACCGCCGTCTCCCCCGACCCCCAGCCGGCATAGAGGCGCACCCGGACGAAGTAGCGGCGGCCCTTGACCAGGCGCGCCTTGAGCATGGCGTTGTGCGGGGTGCCGCCGTCGTCCCGGCCGGTGAGGTAACGCGGCTCCCCGTCGCGTTCCTCGAAGACCACGACGACGGTGTCGCTGTCGCCGAAGGTGCCCACCGTGTACTCACGGGTCTCCGGCGGCTCGACGACGAAGTCGGCCTGCTCCGCGGGGCCCAGCCGCAGCGGAACCGACCGGAAGGGCACCAGCTCGCGTGGGCCGGGCGCCTGGGCCGGCGGATACCAGCGGCGCACGAACTCCTTGTCGGCCCGGGACAGCACACCCGGCGGATTCAGTCCTCCGCGGAACTGCTCCGGCTCCAGGATCAGCCCGCCCGAGAACGGGTACTCCATGATCGACTGCGGGTCCCAGACGGAACCGTTGACCTCGTTCGCGTCGAGCTTGCGCAGGATGTTGAAGAACGTCTTGTCCCGGCTCCAGAAGTTCGGCGGGCCCGCCAGATCGGCGTACACGGCCTCGTCGTCCCAGTGGATGCCGGCGAACGGGCTCTGGTGCTCGTGCAGCATGCCGAGCGCGTGCCCGATCTCGTGCAGGGCCGTCCCGCGCTCGCCGGGCACGGTCAGATCCCAGCCGAAGTTCATGGTGCGCTCATTGAGGCCGAGCCGCAGCGAGTCCTTGCCGACGGTCGACCAGGAGCCGTCGCCGAGCTGGAACCCGATCCGCAGCTCGGCCTCCGAACGGTCGCGCACCTCCACGAACGACAGCCCGATGCCGAGGCCGTGCCACTCCTGGAAGCACTCGCGCACGACGTCCTGCTGCTCCTTGCTGCCGGTCCACGTCATGTGCCGCATCTCACCGGTCTCCGGGTCGGGGATCGGGGAGACATCCGATTCCCGGTCGAAGAAGTAGTAGTGCAGCACGGTGCCGTTGACCCACATCCGGCGTCCGCTGATGAGCGCGTTGAGCCGCTCGGCGGCCAGCCCTGGGGCGAAGGCGGGCGCCGACTGCTGCGCGAGCGAGCAGTAGCGAGCGGTCATGGCGAACAGGTTGCCGTCGACCCGCCCCGGGCGCCTGAGTCGGGGGCTACTCAAGTACGCGTGTATCAGGTGTGAGTCACCGTGCTCATACTGGCGTGACGATTTTCGAACGCGACGCGAAGACCCTGGATCTGCCTTGGCCGTTCACCGGCCGGGAGGACGAACTCGACCTGGTCCGGGGCGCCCTGGGCGCCGGCCGGCACGGCATCGTGATCACGGGCCCGGCCGGCAGCGGCAAGACCCGCCTCGTCACCGAGGCCGTCCGCGGCGCCGACTTCGCCCGGGTGGCCGGCACGCCCGAGAGCCGCGGTATCCGCTTCGCCGCGTTCGCCCACCTCGTCCCCGAAACGGCGTCCCTGCACGGCGCGTTCCAGCATCTCTCCGACGTACGACTGCTTCTCGTCGACGACGCCCATCTGCTCGACGACGCCTCGGCCGCCCTCGTCCACCAGCTGGCCGTGCACGGCCGCACCCGTCTCCTCGTCGTCACCACCGACGGCACCCCCGCCCCGGGCGCGATCACCCGGCTGTGGACCGGCGAACTCCTGCCCCGTCTCACCCTTGAGCCGCTGCCCCGCGAGGACACGGCCCGGCTGCTGGCCGCCGGCGCCCTTGAACCGCTCACCGTCAACCGGCTGCACCGCCTGTGCCAGGGGGACCTGCGGCTGCTGCGCGAGCTGGTCGGCGCGGTGCGCGAACGCGGACTGCTCACCCGCGTCCCGGACACCGACGAATGGGCGTGGCGCGGCCCGGTGCCGATGACATCGACCGTGCGCGAGCACACCGCGCACCTCCTCGACCGCACCTGCCCCGAGGAGCGCGAGGCCCTCGAACGCCTCGCCTTCGCCGAGCCCCTGCCGCTGGACCTGGAGGCGGACCGACTCGACCTGCGCGCCCTCGAACACCTTGAGGCCGCCGCGCTGGTCCACGTCGACGACCAGGGCACCGTCCGCCTCGCCCACCCCCTGCACGGCCCGGTGCTACGGGCCGCGGCCGGCCGCCTCCGGGCCAGACGCCTGGCCCGCACGCCCGAGCAGTGGGAACCCGCGCTCGACTCCGAGCAGGCCGCGCTGAACCGCCGTATCGACACGGCGGACGTCCGTGCGATGCCGACGCCCGTGGGGGAGTGGCTGGCCGCGGAAGGCACACCGGTACCGGCCGGATACGCGGCCGTACGCGCCCGCTTCGCACGACTGCGCGGCGAGCTGCGGGAAGCGGCTGCCTGGGCCCGGGAGGGCCTGCGCGCCGCCACCGACGACCCCTCCTGCCACCTCGAACTGGCCCTGGCCGCGGAACAGTCGGGCGACACGACAGCCGCGCACCGAATCCTGGGTGGCCGCCCCGACGGGGGTGGGGCGGCCATCCGGTCGACGAGGGCTGGGGGCGGGTCGGTCCTGGGCGTCGTCGGCGGCGACGCCTACGACGCTGTTCGCCTGGGCGCCCCCGAGCAGGCCGCGGCCCGTCTGACCGGGGTGTTCGCCGCACACGCCGACGCCCTGGCCCGCGCCGACGGCCCGGCGCTGGACCGGGTGGCCGAACAGCTGCGGGAGCGCGGCTTCCTGCTCTTCGCGGCCGAGGCGCACGCCCAGGCCGTACGGGCCCACCGTGACCCACGTGCCGCCCGCGCCTCGCGCATGCGTGCCGTGGCCCTGGCCCGCCGCTGCCAGGGCGCCCGTACACCGGCACTGTCCGGCCTGGTCCTCGGCGAACTCACCGCCCGCCAACGGGAGATCGTCACACTCGCGGCGACGGGCCTGAGCAACCGCCAGATCGCCGAGAGGCTCACCCTGTCCGTCCGCACGGTCGGCAACCACCTCTACAGCGCCTACGCCCGCCTCGGCGCCGGCGACCGGGGTGCCCTGCCGTGGCTCGTGGACCAACCGGACGCACAGCCCGCGTGACCTCACGCCTCACGCCTCACGCCGAACCAGCCGTCAGGTCGCGCCGAAGGCCGTGAACGCCCACCCCGTCGCCCGGTGCAGGGCGTCGCCCGGCAGTGACGCCCGGGCGTCGCGGAGGGACTCAGCGAGGGAGAGGCCCTCGCTGAGTGCCTTGTGCAGGGCGAGCATCAGGGGTACGACCGCGGCGTCGTTGACGGGGGCCGTGCAGGCCACCACGCCCGCCGTGCCCAGCGGCAGCAGCGCGGTGACCAGGCCGAGCAGTTCGTCGGCGCCGACCGAGGCGAAACGGGCGGTGTCGCAGCAGGACAGGATGATGCGGTACGGGCTGCGGTCCAGGCGCTCGAAGTCGTGCACGATCAGCGGCCCGTCGGCCATCCGCAGGGACGAGAACAGGGGGCCGTCCGCGCGGAACGTGCCGTGCGCGGCGATATGTGCCAGCGCCGCCCCGTCCAGCTCCTCCAGCACCCTCGGCACACGTGCCTCGGCGTGTTCCAGGACGACGGCACCGCCGTACCGCCCCGCGAGATGCGGCACCTCCGCGCCGCCCGTGGCCAGCCCCGGCCCGCGCACCAGCACCTGACGGCCACCAGGCGGCGGCTCGGTCTCCCGGGCGCGCAGCCAGCCGCTCGCCGACGGGGACACGCTCAGTACGCGGTCGCGCAGCGACGGCAGCAACGCCCAGGGCACCCGGTGCAGTCGGGCGGGCGGCACGACGACCACGGGGCCCTCGCCCAGGTGGGCCGCCGCCGGGCCGAGCAGCAGTTCCTCCAGGCGCCGCCCCGCCGCCTCCACCACCGGCAGCCGCGCCTCCGCACCGGGGTGGGCCAGCCGCCGCAACCCGGCCTGGACATGCTCGGCCTCGGTCTCCGCCTCGGCCAGCAGCCCCGCCTCGAACCGGCGCACCCGTCCCTGCCCGCACAGCAGCACCTGAACCCGCCCGTCCAGCACGGCGAGTTCGAGCAGTCGTACGCCGTCGTCGCCCAGCCGCTCAAGCAGCCGGCCGGGGTCGAAGCGATGGCCGTCGCCGGGTGTGTCGCCGCGCAGATGCAGTGTGCGGGAGCGGATCTCCCGCTCCAGGCGCCGCTGTTCGCGCTCCAGCGCCGGAACCGGACGGGCCTCCCGGCGCGCCTCCTCCGCGCGAGCCGCGATCTCACGGAACGCGGTCAGTTCGCGCTGCAGCTCCGGATCGGCCGGCGGCCGGGTCGGCGGAGTGGACAGCGCCGTGTTCCGCCAGCGCTCGCTCCACACCAGCAGTCTGCGCGGACTGCCCGAGTCGAGGCTGGCCTGCTGGGCCAGCGCGGCCAGTTCGGCACCCTGGGCGGTGGCGCGGGCCCTCAACTCCGAGGCGCCCAGCGTCATCCGGTGCGCGTCGAGCACGTCCAGGCCGCGTCGGCACGCCTCCAGGACCCCGCGCCCCGAACCCGCCGCCCGCGCCCGCAGCGCCTGCGCCGCCCAGCCCGTCATCCGCGCCAGCGGCGGCCCGCTGTGCCTGCTGCGGGCGGCGACGCCCAGATGCCGCTCGGCGTCGGCCCGCCACCCCAGGGTGAGCGCGATCCGGCCCGCGAGGAGCGAGGCCTCCGGCGCGGCCGGCGCGCCGAACGACGCCAGCCGGTCGGCGACCGCCACCGTGTCGGCCACCAGCCGCCCCGAACTGCGCCCCGCCGCCACCCGCGCCTCGATCAGCACCAGCCGGGCATGCGTCTCCCACCAGGAACGCCGCTGCCCCGCGAACAGCCGTACGGCCATGTCGGCGCGCGCGATCGCTGTGTGCGCGTCACCCGCGAGCCGGGCGGCCTGCGCGGCGGCCAACAGCAGCTCCGCCTTGCGGGTGGACTGGCCGCCGATGCCGTCGAGCACGGCGATCGCCGCATCCGCCTCGGCCAGCGCCTCCGGGGCGAGACCGGCCGCCATCAGCACCTCGCAGCGGCGGATGTTCAGCATGAACGTCGGTGTGCCGAGCTTGGCGTAGCGCTCCTCGGCCTCGTCCAGCAGCCGCAGCGCCACCGGGATGTCACCCGACCGGAACGCGGCGAGCCCCCGGCTCTCCACCGCGTCGGCCTTGTCGTGCTCCTGGCCCGTGGTGTCCCACAGCGCCTCCGCCGCCGTGAAGTCGGCGTCCGCCCGGTCCACCGCGCCGAGCGCGAGATGCACGGTGGCGCGCAGCGTCAGCGCCCGTGCCGTCCAGATGACGTCGTCCATCTGCCGCAGCACGGGGATCGCCCGGCGCACGTCCTCCAGCGCCTCCCGGTGATGGCCGAGGACCCAGCGGGCGTAGGCGCGGCGGAACAGCACCCGCGCGCGCGTGTGCCCGCTGCCGCGCTCGATCCCGCGCTCCAGCGCGGCCAGCCCCTGCTGAGTGCGCCCCGCATGCACCAACGCGACCCCGAGCGCCGCCAGGACGTCGGCCTCCCGGTCGGCCGACTCCGAGCGTGCCGCGAGATCCCGGGCACGCCGAAGATGCTGCAGGGCGATCCGCATGTCGCCCCAGTCCCGCTGCCAGATGCCGATCACCTGGTGGGCGACGGAGGCGTGCAGGGGCGAAGGATCGGCGTCGAGCAGCCCCTCCGCCCTCGCCAACGCGTCGTTCGGGGCGGCGAACACCATCGGCAGCAGTTCGAGAACCGAGTCGCTTCCCGCTGTCACTCCACGGATGGTAGTTGCCCCGGAACCATGCCACACCGGTTTGGTGCTGTATCAATCAGCCACTCGCGCGCTCTGACTGACGATTGCTGCCTCAGGGGGAGGACACGCCATGGCACCACAGCGATTCCACGAGCAGTTCGAGCACATGCAGCGCTGCATGCCCGACGTCCCGCTCGCGATGGGACCGGACGACTCCGCCGAGTTCATCTACGAGAAGGGCTACGTCCTCGTCCGCGACGGCGAGGACGCCCGCATCGTCGAGGACACGGTGCGCGCGCACTTCACCGCCGAGCCCGACCTGGTGCAGGACCATGTGCGCCGCGCCAGTCCGCGGACCAACCGCTCGGGCATCACCCGCATCCAGGTCGGCGACCCCGGCGAGGGCGACCGGCGCGGCGACCGCACCGTCGCGCACGCCCTGCGTTCGCTGCGGGAGACGGAGGGCCGCGCGGGACGGCGGCTCGTCAGCCGCAACCACCTCGTGGGCATCACCGGTGTCAACTCCTGTCCCGGTGACGAGCCCGCGCCCGCCCTGTTCGCCGACGGCACCAACCCCGCGGCGGCCGAGGGCGTCCACGACCCGGACAGCGCCGTCGGCGTCCTCGTCGTCGACACCGGCCTCGTGCACGACTACCGCGCCTTCCCGCTGCTGGCCCACACCGAGGGCGACACCCAGGTCCAGGAGTGCGACGACCAGGGCATCCTCCAGCAGTACGTCGGCCACGGCACCTTCATCGCCGGGCTCGTCGCGGCCGTCGCGCCCAACACCAGCATCACCGTCCGCAACACCCTCCATGACGCGGGCGCCATCCTGGAGTCCGAGTTCGGCGAGAAGCTCTTCGAGGCCGTCGACGAGGGCGGCTGGCCCGACATCCTCAGTCTCTCCGCCGGCACCGCCAACGGCCGCACCGACGGCCTGCTCGGTGTCGAGGCCTTCATGCGGGAACTGCGCGACCAGCGCACCCTGCTCGTCGCCGCGGCCGGCAACAACGGCAGCGCCACGCCGTTCTGGCCCGCCGCCTACGCCGACCAGCCCGACTACCAGGACGTGGTGCTGTCGGTCGGAGCGCTGCGCGGCGACGGCGAGTTCGGCGCCTGCTTCAGCAACCATGGCGGCTGGGTGAAGGTGTACGCGCCCGGTGAGCGCCTCACCAGTGCCCTCACCGGCTTCGACAAGCCCGTGCCGTACGTGTACCAGCACTCCACGTACGACGCCTGCCGGTACGGCTTCGGCTATGCCTGCACCTGCGTCTCGCCGAGCCACACCGGCGTGCTGAGCGAGCAGGGCGGCAACGCCAAGCCCGACCAGGTGATGTTCGAGGGGTTCGCGCACTGGAGCGGCACCTCGTTCGCCACGCCCCTCGTGGCCGGCATGATCGCCGCCCATATGACCGCGCAGCGGGAGGGCGACGCGCGGGTCGCCCGCTACAAGATGCTCGCCGCGAACTCCGAGTACGCGGAGGTGCGGGGGGCGCATGTTCCCGCGCTCCGCCCCGCCACCTGGCGTCCTGCCTCCGTCACCCAGCCGGCTCCTCGCTCATGAGGGTCGGAACCATCCCCTCCGCGGCGTACGATGACTTGCCGTACACGAGGGGTGGGACTGTGGACCGTGCAGATGTCGGCGCGTTGGTCCAGTCCGCCGTCGGCGGCGACGCGGCGGCCTGGAAGGCGCTCGTGGAAGGGCTGAGCCCACTGGTGTGGTCCGTCGTGCGCGCGCATCGGCTGGGGGACGCCGACGCCCATGAGGTGTACCAGACCGTCTGGTTCCGCTTCGCCCAGCACCTGGGGCGTATCCGTGAACCGGACAAGGCCGGTTCCTGGCTCGCGAGCACCGCACGGCACGAGTGCCTGAAGGTGCTCAAGTTCTCGAAGCGGCTGACCGTGACGAACGATCCGCAGCTGCTGGACCGGGTCAGCGAGGACCGTACGCCCGAGCAGTCGGTCCTGGATTCCGAGGAGGCCGCCGCCGAGTCGGAGCGCATCCGCTGGATGTGGCAGGAGTTCGAGGAACTCGGCGAACGCTGCCGTCAGTTGCTGCGCGTGCTGATGGCCTCGCCGCCGCCCAGCTACCAGGAGGTGTCCGCGGCACTGGGCATCGCCGTGGGCAGCATCGGACCGCTGCGCCAGCGCTGTCTGCGCCGGCTCCGGGCCCGAATCGACGCACGGGGAGCGCTGTGAACGACGACACGCACGACGACGGGTTCGATGGCGAACTGCTGGAGGAGGAGCTCCGCCAGGCCGCCACCATCCTGGACCCCGTACCGGCGCAACTGCGCCAACTCGCCGTCGAGGCCTTCGCACTGCACGACCTCGACGCCCGTATCGCCGAGTTGACCTTCGACTCGGTGGTGGACGCCATTCCGGTCAGGGGAGCGACGGACGTGCCGCGGATGCTGACGTTCCGCGCGGGCGAAGTGACCGTGGACGTGGAGGTGAGCGCACAAGGCCTGATGGGGCAGGTGCTGCCGCCGCAGCAGGCGCGGATCGACGTGCTCGGCGGTCCGCAGACGGTCACACCGCTCAGCACCGACGACATGGGCCGCTTCACCAGCGAAGCGCCGCCCACCGGCCCGTTCGCCCTGCGGCTGCGGACCGGCGGGGACGTGGTGGTCACGGAGTGGCTGCGGGCCTGAGCCGCCGACGGGTCAGCGAGGGACGGCGTCCACCAGCGCCGCCAACGCCCGCGCGAGCCGGGTGAGTCCGGGACCGGCCGGACCACCCGGCTCCGTCATGTACGTGTCCCGGCGGATCTCGACCATGAGGGCATTGACGCGCGGCTCGGTGCCGTAGAACTCCAACGGCACATAGGTCCCGCCGAACGGACTGTCCAGCCCCGTCTCCCCACACGGTGCGAACGCCTCGCGCGCCGCCGCGAGCAGTTCGGGCGGGGTGTGGAAGGCGTCGGTGCCCAGGCAGACCGGCGGCCGCGGGCCCTCGCCGTGCAGCTCGTAGGGGAGCCGGGCGGCCGGATAGGAGTGGACGTCGATGATCACGGCCCGCCCGGTGGCGGCCAGTCGCCGCGTGACGGCGTCGGTCATCGAGCGGGCGTATGGCTCGAAGTAGCGCGAGACCAACGGCGCGGGGTCGAAATCGTTGGGCCGCAGCGCCTCTCGGTGGCTCGTTCGGGTGTATACGGCGCCCATCCCGACGGCGAGCATCTCCTCCCGCTCGTCCGGGAACCGCTCGGGGTCGACGACCAGCCGCGACAACCGGTTCACGAATCGCCACGGGGTGACCTCCGCCGCCCCGGCCGCCTCCTCCGCCAGCTCCGCGGTGTGCGCGTCGACGATGTGGTCCAGCTCCCGCTCCAGCGCGGCGTCGTCCAGCACGATCCCCGCGCGCACCTCCGGCGGTATCTCCCGCGCCGAGTGCGGCACATGCAGGATCACCGGCGATTCCTCGGCTCCGGGGAGCAACTCGAACGACGGCAGGGCATGGGTCAAGGGGCTGCTCCGGAGGCGTTGTCAGTGGGGTGGTGCACCATCACCGTATGAACTTCAGCAACCAGCAGGTGGCCGCCCACTCGTTCCTGCGCATGCTGTACAAGGACGACTACTACCCCGATCACGTGGTGGACCAAGGCAGGTCGATCCTGCTGCGGCTGTGCGAGCGCGTCGAGGCCGAGCGGCCCGCCGACCTGGCCGCGCTGTACACGCTGACGCAGGCGTCCACGGACGAATTCAACGTCCTTCAGGAGGAGTTCTGGGCCGCGGGGAGCGAACTCGAAACTGTCGCGCGCGAGGAGATAGGCGAGGAGTTCTGGTTCGTGGCCCAGGCCTACGGTTTCACGGACGCGGACCCGGAGGAACTGATCGCCACGAGGGACTGGTGACGCGGGCCCCGGCAGACGGCTCCGCCCCGGCGGACGTGGTGTCGGCCGGGGCGGAGCCTGGGAGCGGGGTGCGTCAGCTCAGGGACGCCAGCGCCTCGTTCCACGTGGCCGACGGGCGCATCACCGCGGCGGCCTTGGCCGGGTCGGGCTGGTAGTAGCCGCCGATCTCGGCCGGCTTGCCCTGGACGGCGTTCAGCTCGTCGACGATCTTCTGCTCGTTGGACGAGAGCGACTCGGCGAGCGGCGCGAACGCCTTCGCCAGCTCGGCGTCATCGGTCTGCTTGGCCAGCTCCTGCGCCCAGTACAGGGAGAGGAAGAAGTGGCTGCCGCGGTTGTCGATGCCGCCGACGCGACGGGTCGGGGACTTGTCCTCGTTGAGGAAGGTCGCCGTGGCGCGGTCCAGGGTGTCGGCGAGGACCTTGGCCTTCGGGTTGTTCGTCGCAGCCGCGTACTGCTCCAGGGACGGCACCAGCGCGAAGAACTCACCGAGGGAGTCCCAGCGCAGGTAGTCCTCCTTGACGAGCTGCTGGACGTGCTTCGGCGCGGAACCGCCGGCGCCCGTCTCGAACAGGCCGCCGCCCGCCATCAGCGGGACGACCGACAGCATCTTGGCGCTGGTGCCCAGCTCCAGGATGGGGAAGAGGTCGGTCAGGTAGTCACGCAGGACGTTGCCCGTCACCGAGATGGTGTTCTCGCCGCGGCGGATGCGCTCCACCGACAGCTTGGTGGCCTCGACCGGGGCGAGGATGCGGATGTCCAGGCCCTCGGTGTCGTGCTCCGGCAGATAGGCGTTGATCTTGGCGATCAGTTGCGCGTCGTGGGCGCGGGTCTCGTCCAGCCAGAACACCGCCGGGTCGCCGGTGGCGCGGGCGCGGGTGACGGCCAGCTTCACCCAGTCGCGGATGGGCGCGTCCTTGGTCTGGCAGGCGCGGAAGATGTCACCGGCGGCGACCGGCTGCTCGATGACCACGTTGCCGGCCTGGTCGACCAGGCGGACCGTGCCGGCGGCCTTGATCTCGAAGGTCTTGTCGTGGGAGCCGTACTCCTCGGCCTTCTGCGCCATGAGGCCGACGTTCGGGACGGAGCCCATGGTCGACGGGTCGTAGGCGCCGTTGGCACGGCAGTCGTCGATCGCGACCTGGTAGACACCGGCGTAGGAGGAGTCCGGCAGCACCGCGAGGGTGTCGGCCTCCTGGCCGTCCGGGCCCCACATGTGGCCGGAGGTGCGGATCATGGCCGGCATCGAGGCGTCGACGATCACGTCGGACGGTACGTGCAGGTTGGTGATGCCCTTGTCGGAGTCGACCATGGCCAGCTCCGGGCCCTCGGCGATCTCCGCCTCGAAGGACGCCTTGATCTCGGCGCCGTTCGACAGCGCGTCCAGGCCCTTGAGGATGCCGCCCAGACCGTCGTTCGGGGACAGACCGGCGGCGGCGAGGTCGGCGCCGTACCGCTCGAAGGTCTTGGGGAAGAACGCGCGCACCACGTGACCGAAGATGATCGGGTCGGAGACCTTCATCATCGTGGCCTTCAGGTGTACGGAGAACAGCACGCCCTGGGCCTTGGCCTCGGCGATCTGCGCGGTGAGGAACTCGCGCAGCGCGGCGACGCGCATCACGGAGGCGTCGACGACCTCCCCGGCGAGGACCGGTACGGATTCGCGCAGCACCGTGGTCGAGCCGTCCGCGGCGACGTGCTCGATCCTCAGCGCGCCGGCCTCGGAGATCACGACGGACTTCTCGGTGGAACGGAAGTCGTTCTCGCCCATGGTCGCCACGTTGGTCTTGGACTCGGGGGTCCAGGCGCCCATGCGGTGCGGGTGGGTCTTGGCGTAGTTCTTGACCGAGGCGGGGGCGCGGCGGTCGGAGTTGCCCTCACGCAGGACCGGGTTCACGGCGGAGCCCTTGACCTTGTCGTAGCGGGCCTGGATGTCCCGCTCCTCGTCGGTCTTCGGGTCGTCCGGGTAGTTCGGCAGCGCGTAGCCCTGGCCCTGGAGCTCGGCGATGGCCGCCTTGAGCTGCGGGATCGACGCCGAGATGTTCGGCAGCTTGATGATGTTCGCGGCCGGCGTCTTGGCGAGCTCACCGAGCTCGGCCAGGGCGTCCGGGATGCGCTGGTCCTCGGCCAGGTACTCCGGGAACACCGCGATGATGCGGCCGGCCAGCGAGATGTCACGCGTCTCCACGGTGACACCCGCCTGCGAGGCGTACGCCTGGACCACCGGCAGGAAGGAATACGTCGCCAGGGCCGGGGCCTCGTCAGTGTGCGTATAGATGATGGTCGAGTCAGTCACCGGGTGCTCCGCTCCACGTCTGCAACATTGCTCGACATCAAGATATCTCGTGATCGACCCGTACTCGACAGGGGTCCGCACAGAGGTGCGGGATGTGTGGCGACATCTCGGATCCCCGCAAGAGGAAGCGGGCCCTCCGTGCAACCTGATCGTCGGCTCCGACAGTCATGTAGGGAGATCACCGATCCGGTGGCCGGTCCTGACCTCCCGGCCGCCCCAGCGAAAGCGGACCATGAGATATCGCACCCGAGTGACGGCCCCCGCGGCCGCGCTGATCGGCACCGCGGCGGCCCTGACCGCCGCCCCCTCCGCCCACGCCACGCCGACGACGGGGACGTCGGCACCCAAGACCTCCGCCGCCAAGACCGCCGGCACCCCGGGCCCCGAGACCCTCGGCGACCCCGTCTACCCGGCCCTCGGCAACGACGGCTACCGCGTCGCCGCCTACCACCTCGACTTCTCCTACGACACCACCACCCGCCTGGTCGACGCCACCGCGACCCTGCGGATCCGCACCACCCAGGCCCTGAGCCGCCTCTCCCTCGACTCCCTCGGCCTCGACATCCGCTCCGTGCGTGTCGCCGGCCGCAAGGCGACGTTCGAGCAGGCCGCCGAGAAGCTCCGCGTCACGCCCGTCCGGGCCCTCCCGGCGAAGTCCTGGGTCACGATCTGCGTCGAGTACTCCGCGGACCCGCGCCGCACGCTGCCCCACACCGGCTGGGTCGACACCCTGGACGGCTTCGCGGTGGCCTGCCAGGCGGACTCGGCACACACTGTCTTCCCCTGCAACGACCACCCGAGCGACAAGGCCGACTTCACCTTCCGCCTCACCGTCCCCAGCGGCCTGCGCGGCGTGGCGAGCGGCCGGCTCGTGCGCACCGAGAGCCTGGACGGCGGCCGTACGGCGTACACCTACCGCTCCCGCGAGCCCATGGCCACGGAGCTGGTGCAGATCACGGTCGGCGACTATGCGGTGAAGGAGCGGCAGGGCCCGCACGGGCTCCCGCTGCGCGATGTCGTCCCGGTCGCCCGCGCCGAGGCGCTGGAGCCGGCGCTCGCGCTGACGCCGAAGATGGTGGAGTGGGTGGAGGCGCGGCTCGGGGCGTTCCCCTTCGAGACGTACGGACTGCTGCCCTGCAACTCCAACGCCGAGAGGCCCTTCGGGTTCATCGGTCTGGAGACCCAGACCCTCACCGTGTACCGGCCGGCCTTCCTGCTCCAGGAGGAGAAGAAGATCGGCTCGCACATGATGCACGAGCTGGTCCACTCCTACTTCGGCAACAGCGTCAGCCCCGCCACCTGGTCCGACCTCTGGCTGAATGAGGGCCACGCCGACTTCTACGGGCTGCTCTACCGCTATGAGCGCGGCTGGCCGGACTCCCTGGGCATGACCACCCTGGAAGCCCGGATGAAGGACACCTACGCCAAGGGCGACCAGTGGCGCCATGAGTCGGGGCCGGTCGCGGCGCCGAACGCGGTGAACCTGTTCGACGACCAGCGGTACCTGGGCGGCGTCCTCGTCCTCTACGCGCTGCGCAACCTCGTCGGCGAGGACGCCTTCCATGCCCTGGAGCGCGCCTTCCTCGACCGGCACCGCAACTCATCGGCGTCGACGGGGGATTACATCGCCGTCGCCTCGGAGGTGTCGGGCCAGGATCTGTCCGGATTCCTGCGGGACTGGCTGTACGGCACGAGGACGCCGCGGATGCCGGGGCACCCGGACTGGACGGTCACTCCGGTGGACCCGGCACTCGCCGCGCCCCGCCGCCGCAGGAGCGCCGACCACCACGAGAACTCGGCCACCCTCTAGGGGTTTCCGGTACGTCAGTCGAGGCGGACGGAGGTCACCCCGTCCGCCTCCTCGTGGACGCGCTGCTGCGGAATGGAGAAGGCCCCCTGCTGGATCGCCACCGTCCGCGCGGGCGCCGGGATGCTGATGCCCTCCTTGCGGTAGCGACGGTGCAGGCGCTTGATGAACTCGTGCTTGATCCGGTACTGGTCGCTGAACTCACCGACGCCCAGGATGACCGTGAAGCCGATCCGGGAATCGCCGAAGGTGTGGAAGCGGATGATCGGCTCATGGTCCGGCAGCGCACCCTCGACCTCGGTCATCACCTCGGCGATGACCTCGTTCGTGACCCGCTCGACGTGGTCGAGATCGCTGTCGTAGGCCACACCGACCTGGAGCAGGATCGTCAACTCCTGCTCGGGACGCATGAAGTTCGTCATGTTCGTCTTCGCGAGCTCCCCGTTGGGGATGACGATCAGGTTGTTGGAGAGCGCCCGCACGGTCGTCTGGCGCCAGTTGATGTCCTCGACGTAGCCCTCCTCGCCACTGGCCAGCCGGATGTAGTCGCCGGGCTGAACGGTCTTGGAGGCGAGGATGTGGATGCCCGCGAACAGGTTGGCGAGCGTGTCCTGAAGGGCGAGCGCGACCGCCAGACCACCGACGCCCAGGGCGGTGAGCAGGGGCGCTATGGAGATGCCCAGCGTCTGCAGCACCACCAGGAAGCCGATGGCCAGGACCAGGATCCGGGTGATGTTGACGAAGATCGTGGCCGAGCCGGCGACGCCGGGCCGGGACTGGGTCACCGAGCGCATCACTCCGGCGATGCCGCGGGCCGCGGCCAGCGTCACGACGAAGATGAGCAGCACGGTCAAGCACTGGTTGACGGTGTGCTGGACCGCCTTCGTCAGCGGCAGCGCCGCGCCCGCGGAGGCCGCGCCGCCGACGAACGCCGCCCACGGCACCACGGTCCGCAGTACGTCCACGATGAGGTCGTCGCCGCTCCAGCGGGTGCGGTCGGCGTGCTTGCCCAGCCAGCGCAGCAGCATCCGCAGCAGGAACGCCGCGAGCAGGCCCGAGGCCAGCGCGATCCCGGCGAAGACCAGGTCGTCCACGGTGAGCGCCCGGTTCACCGGTCACCTCCGGGAAGAAGAACTGCGGCGAATCCCTTCGCCGACGGCCGGATGTGAAGTCTCGTCACGTTGTCACCTGCTCGATTCCGCGATGTGCCGTCGCGCCGGTCACCCCATCCCCCGTGACCGGCGCGAGGGCTCATCCTGCCGTATCGGGTACGTGTGTTCGCGCCAGGACCGTCGGCCGGACGGCCTCATCGGTCGCTTTCGGGCATTCTCCCCGGAACGGCCGGTTGCTTCGAGGGCGCATCGTCACATGTCCGTGAACGACCCGTGCCGCCCCGCGCCGGAGGCGAACCGGGCCGCGCCCTCCACGCTCTCGGCCAACGCACCCGTGCCATGTCGCAGTTCACCCCGCATCGCGGCCTCCTCGTCCAGCCCGTCCTGGTCCAGCACGGAGGCACGGTCGCCGCGCAGACACGCCTGCGGGAACCGTGCGATCGCGGCGGCCAGCTCCTCCGCCGCGGCGCGGGCACGTCCGGTCGGCACGACCCGGTTGGCGAGCCCCATGTCGTGCGCCTCGGTGGCCGGCACCGGGCGTCCGGTCAGGATCATGTCCATGGCGCGGCTGGTGCCGATCAGCCGGGGCAGCCGTACCGTGCCCCCGTCGATCAGCGGCACGCCCCAGCGACGGCAGAACACCCCGAAGACGGCGTCCTCCTCGGCCACCCGCAGATCGCACCACAGTGCCAGCTCCAGGCCACCGGCCACCGCGTGCCCGGTGACCGCGGCGATCACCGGCTTCGACAGCCGCAGCCGCGTCGGCCCCATCGGCCCGTCGCCCTCCTCGGCGACCCGGTTGCCCCGCTCGGTGCCGAGCGCCTTGAGATCGGCGCCCGCGCAGAAGGTGCCGCCCTCACCCCACAGCACCGCGACCCTGGCCTCGTCGTCCGCCTCGAACTCCCGGAAGGCGGCGACGAGCTCGGCGGCGGTCGGGCCGTCGACCGCGTTGCGGACCTCGGGGCGGGAGAGGACGACGGTGGTGACGTGTCCCTGGCGCTCGATACGGACCGGCATGGCGGGGGTCCTTTCCGTGGGCGGACCCCGGCGGGCCCGATCCGTGGTGCGGACCCCGTACGTTACTGGCCGGTCATATGACCTTCCAGCGCACCAGCGCCCCCAGCGTCAGCGCGCCGGGCAGCAGCGGCAGCCACACCGTGATGATCCGGTACGCCAGCACCACCGCCGTCGCCACCGCCACCGGGGCGCCCGCCGCGACCAGCGCCACGATCAGCGCCGCCTCCACCGAGCCGAGCCCGCCGGGCGTGGGCACGACGGCGACGGCGACGGTCGCCGCCAGATACGCGAGCGCCATGTGGGCCGGCGGCACATCCAGCCCCAGGGCGAGCCCGACCAGGACGAGCCCGGCCGCCTGGAGCGCCGGGAAGGCCAGCGAGCCGCCCCACAGGGCCAGCGCCCGGGAGGGACGGGTGTGCACCGAGCGCGCCTCGCCAAGGGCGGTGCGCAGGAACGACATCACGGCGATGCGCAGCCGCCGTACGAGGGCGAAGACGGCCACGACGACGGCGACCACGGCGGCGACGATCAGCAGCAGCGGGCCCCAGGAACCCGCCGGAAGCAGCGGGCCGAGCCGCAGGGCGTGCGGGAAGGCGATGAGCAGCGCGGCCAGCAGGCCGACGCGGGCGACGCTCTCCGCGAGCAGATACAGCGCCAGCGCGGCCGAGGAGCGGGCGAGCGGCAGCCCGCACACCGTCATGAAGCGCAGGTTGACCGCGCTCGCGCCCAGCCCGGTGGGCAGCAGATGGTTGGCCGAACCCGCGGCGAACTGCGTGACGAGCAGCCGCAGTTTCGGCAGCCGGTCGACCACCGCACCCTGCCGGGTCACCGCCGCCGCCACCCAGGTCAGACAGGTGGCGCCGGCCGCGGCCAGCAGCCAGGGCCACTTGGCCGTCGCCATGTGCCCGATGCCCTCGGCGAGCACGGCCCGGTGCTGCACCGCGATCACGACCACGAGGACGAGCGGGAGCAGGACGAGTACCTGGCGGATCGGGACGCGCCGGAGCAGGCGTCCGAGGGAGAGTCGTACCGCTGTCACATTCGGAGAGGTTCTCCGCGTCGCGCCAACGGCGGGTTGCGACCGCGGAGACGGCGCATTACGGGAGCCGACATACGAGAGGTTGACCTCAACATTGGTTGAGGTCCTACGTTCCTTCCCATGAGCATGGAGACCACAGCCTGGACCCAGCTGTACAGCGTCATGAACGCCGAACGGGAGCGCCGCCCCTTCGCCCGCGTCACGCTGCGCCGCATCGCCGAGTTCGCCCGCCCGCACCGCCGCCGGATCGCGCTCTTCGTCGTGCTCGGGGTGCTGACCGCCCTGCTCGCCGTCGCGACCCCCGTACTCGCCGGACACGTCGTCAACGCGATCGTGACGGGCGGCGACGAAGGCACCGTCGTCCGCCTCGCCCTGCTGATCGCCCTCATCGCGGTCGCCGAGGCGGCGCTCGGGATCCTCGCCAGACGCCTGTCGGCCACCCTCGGCGAGGGCCTCATCCTCGATCTGCGCACGGCTGTGTTCGATCATGTGCAGCGCATGCCGGTCGCGTTCTTCACACGTACTCGTACGGGGGCGCTCGTCTCCCGACTCAACAACGACGTCATCGGCGCCCAGCGCGCCTTCAGCAACACGCTGTCCGGAGTGGTCAGCAACCTCGTCACGCTGCTGCTCACCCTCGCCGTCATGCTCACCCTGTCCTGGCAGATCACCCTGCTCGCCCTCGTCCTGCTCCCGGTGTTCGTGATCCCGGCCCGCCGCATGGGTCACCGGATGGCGCGGATGCAGCGGGAGGCGGCCACGCTCAACGCGGCGATGGGCACCCGTATGACGGAGCGCTTCTCGGCGCCCGGCGCCACTCTGGTCAAGCTCTTCGGGCGGCCTGAGGAGGAGTCGGAGGAGTTCACGGCACGGGCCCGGCGGGTCGCGGAGATCGGCGTACGCACCGCCACCGCTCAGTCGGTGTTCATCACCGCGCTCACCCTGGTGTCCGCCCTGGCCCTCGCCCTGGTCTACGGACTCGGCGGCTGGTTCGCCCTGCGCGGCACCCTGGAGCCGGGCGCCGTCGTCGCGCTGGCGCTGCTGCTGACCCGTATGTACGCACCGCTCACCGCCCTGGCCGGCGCCCGCGTCGAGGTCATGAGCGCCCTCGTCAGCTTCGAGCGCGTCTTCGAAGTGCTGGACCTCAGGCCGCTGATCGAGGAGAGGCCGGACGCGCGGAAGGTGCCCGAGGGCCCGGTGTCGGTGGAGTTCGAGAACGTCCGCTTCGGCTATCCGTCCGCCGACAAGGTCTCCCTCGCCTCCCTGGAGGAGGTGGCGTCCCTCGACACCCGCGGCGGCGCCGAGGTGCTGCACGGCATCTCCTTCCGCGCCGAAGCGGGGCAGACCGTCGCCCTGGTCGGCTCGTCCGGCGCGGGCAAGTCGACCATCGCCCAATTGCTGCCACGGCTGTACGACACCGACGAGGGCGCCGTACGCCTGGGCGGCCTCGACGTCCGTGACCTGAGCGCCGAGTCCCTGCGCGGCACCCTCGGCATGGTCACCCAGGACGGCCATCTCTTCCACGACACCGTCCGCGCCAACCTGCTGCTGGCCAGGCCCTCCGCCACCGACGACGACCTCTGGGACGCCCTGCGCCGCTCCCGCCTCGACGAACTCGTACGGTCCCTGCCCGACGGCCTCGACACGGTGGTCGGCGAGCGCGGCTACCGGCTCTCCGGCGGGGAACGCCAGCGCATGACCATCGCCCGGCTGCTGCTGGCCCGCCAGCGCGTCGTCATCCTCGACGAGGCCACCGCCCATCTCGACAACACCTCGGAGGCGGCCGTCCAGGAGGCGCTCACCGAGGCGCTGGAGGACAGGACCGCGGTCGTGATCGCGCACCGGCTGTCCACCGTGCGGGCGGCCGATCTGATCCTGGTGGTGGAGGCGGGGCGGATCGTCGAGCGCGGCAGGCACGAGGAGTTGCTGGCGGCCGGGGGACGCTATGCCGAACTGCATCGCACCCAGTTCGGGCAAGGGGCCGACGAGGCCTCTGAGATCGTGGAAGCGGCATAGCGGAAAAGGCGGGGCCGGTGAGCCGTGGAGTGGCTCATCGGCCCCGCCTTCTTGCGGGTCTTTTCCCGGTCAGTCGGTGAGGTGGGGCTGGGGGACCGGCCGCCGGCTCGGCCGGTGCGCCCCGGCGGGCTCGGCACCCGACAGCTTCTTGCCCTCGACGTCCATGTTCGGCAGCAGCCGGTCGAGCCACCGGGGCATCCACCAGGCCTTGTCGCCCAGCAGGGCGAACAGCGCCGGCACCAGGGTCATCCGCACGATGAAGGCGTCGAAGAGAACGGCGATCGCCAGACCGAAACCGATCATCTGGATGAAGTCGTTGTCCTCCACGATGAAGCCGGAGAACACACTCGTCATGATCAGCGCGGCCGCACCGACCACCCGCCCGCCGTACTGGAAGCCGGTCACCACCGCCTCACGTGTCGACGCCCCGTGGGAGTACGCCTCGTGCATGCGCGTCACCAGGAACACCTCGTAGTCCATGGCGAGTCCGAAGACCACACCGATCATGAAGATAGGCATGGTGCTCATCACCGGCCCCGGCTGGTCGACACCGAAGACCTCGGACAGCCAGCCCCACTGGAACACCGCGACGACCGCGCCGAGGGCCGCCGTCACCGACAGCAGGAAGCCCAGCGCAGCCTTGAGGGGCACGAGGACCGACCGGAACGCCAGCATCAGCAGCAGGAACGCGAGTCCGACGACCACGCCCAGATACGGCAGCAGCGCCTTGTCGAGCGTCTGGGAGAAGTCGATGAACATCGCCGTCTGGCCGGCCACGAGCACCTCGGCACCCGTCCTGCCCTCGATCCCGTCGGCGAGTCGGCGCAGGTCCTTGACCAGAGTCTCGGTCTTCGTGTCACTCGGGCCGGTGGCCGGAGTGACATTGAGGATGGCGGTGTTGCCCGTGTCGTTGAAGGACGGCGGGCTCACGGAGACGATGCCCTTCTGCGCCTCCATGTCCGAACGCACCGTGGCTGCCGTCGACTTGGCGTCCTTGCCCTCGACGACGACCGTCAGCGGCCCGTTGAAGCCCGGTCCGAAGGACTCCGTGAGCATGTCGTACGCCTTGCGCTGGGTGGTGTGCGGCGCCATCGTGCCCTCCGAGGGCAGACCCAGCTGAAGACTGGCGGCCGGAACGGCGGCCGCGCCGAGGCCGGCCACGCCGATGAGCAGCACGGTGACGGGGCGGCGCAGCACGAATCCCGCCCAGCGGGTGCCCAGGTTCGGCTTCTGCCGGCCGGCCCGCTTGGCGGCCTTGCGCTGCTGACGCGCCGACAGCGGCTTGCCGTACTGCGCGGCGCGGTCCCTGCGGCGCAGCACCTTGACGGGCGCGAACCCGAGCAGTGCGGGCACGAGCGTGACCGCGACGAGCACGGCGACGGCGACGGTGCCGGCTCCGGCGAGACCCATCTTGGTGAGCATCGGGACATTGACGACGGCCAGTCCGGCGAGGGCGACAATGACCGTGAGGCCGGCGAACACCACTGCCGAGCCCGCCGTGCCGACCGCTCGTCCCGCGGCCTCGGTGCGCTCGCGGCCCTCGTCGATCTCGGAGCGGTAGCGGGAGGTGATGAACAGGGCGTAGTCGATGCCGACCGCCAGACCCAGCATCAGCGCCAGTGTCGACGTCGTGGACGACAGTCCCAGGGTGCTGCCCAGGGTGATGATGCCGCAGATGCCGACGGCGACACCGATGAACGCGGTGAGCAGCGGCATGCCGGCCGCCACCAGGGAACCGAAGGTGATCAGCAGCACGATGGCGGACACGAGGACGCCGATGGCCTCGCCGGAGCCCATCCCACCCTCCGGCGGCAGGGCGTCGCCGCCCATCTCCACGATGAGGCCGGCGTCCCGCCCGTCCTGTGCCGCGTCGAGCAGCGTGTCATGGGCCTGTTGGTTGATCTGAGTGGGGCCGACTTCGTAGGCGATGGACCCGTAGGCGGTGGTGCCGTCCTTGCTGACGGCCTTGGCGGTGTAGGGGTCGACGACCTGGTCGACCTGCGGCGATTTGGCGAGATCGGCGAAGAGTTCCTCGACCTCGGCCTTCCTGGCCGGATCGGTGATCTTGCCCCCGTCGGGTGCCCGTACGACGACACGGGCCTCGGCGCCGTCGGCGCTGAACTCCGGGAACCTCTTCTGCAGCAGGTCGTATGTCTTCTGCGTCTCCGTGCCCGGCATCGTGAAGGTGTCGGCGGGCAGCGGAGGGGCGGAGGCCGCGGCGACGCCCGCACCGATCAGGACGACGAGCCACAGCAGCAGTGTGGTGCCTCGTCGGCGGAAGGAGAAGCGTCCGAGTTTATAGAGGAATGTGGCCACGGTGGTCGTGCTCCTAACGAACGAGCGGATGGTCGGGACCGAGTGGGGGACCCGGGGGAGTGGCGACGGCCGTGCGGCCGACGGTCGTCATGAGTGCAGCTGGGTCGGGGCCGGGCGATCGTCGTCGCCCGGGAGGGGGCAGCCGTTGACGGTCTGGAAGAGTTCGTCGAGCGCCGCGGTGTGCGCGGTGAGGGTCTCGGCGTCGAGGGAGGCCTCGTCGTGTCGTGCGAGAACGGCCCGCAGGGTCGGCAGACCACCGTCGGTGGGTATGTACAGGGCGCGTGCCGACGGGTCCGCGGTCGCGGTGGGGAACACTGCGGCGGCCGCCTCGACGCTGCTCACGTCCGGGAACTGGAGGCGGATGTGTCCTCCGGGGACGGGACCTTCGGCGCGCTCGACTTCGTCAGCGCCGGAGGAGGAGATCTGCCCGGCCTGCGCTGTCACCTCGAACCGCGGCTCCACTCCGTGCAGCCGCACGGCGACCGTGGCGGATGCCAGAAGGTCGCTGACCTGGTCCATGGCCTCGGACAGCACATTGAGCAGGGTGAGCCGGACGGCCGACTCCATGGTCGCGGTCAGCCGGTCGGCCAGAGCGAGGCTGTCAGCTCCGCCTGCCTCTGCCGCGGCCATCAGCTCGTGCCGGAGGTGGTCGACGAACGGCGTGAGATCCATGACGCCAGTATGGCGCAGAAATGGCGCCATGTGTGGGCCGGGTTGTGGCGTGCTGTGGGAGTTGGCCGAAAGGGACCGGCGGTTGCGGGGGCACCGAGGACTTCATCAACCCCCTGTCACATGGCCATTGGGTGCGATGGCGTGCGCGGTTCAGGGTGGCGCCATGGTGGGGTGGTGTGGCGCAGGAGACGGGCAGTTCTGTCCGAAAGGAACCGGTGGAGGAGGTCGGTACGGCAGGACGGCGCCGTGTTGGCGCCATGCCGGCCCCGATGCCGCGTCAGACCACGGTCCCCTCGAAATCGTCCGGCACCACCATCGTGCCGATCCCGTCGTCCATGAAGATCTCCAGCAGGATCGAGTGCTGGACCCGGCCGTCGATGACCCGGGCCGTGGTCACGCCGTTGCGTACGGCGTGCAGACAGCCCTCCATCTTCGGCACCATGCCGGAGCTCAACTCCGGCAGCAGCTTCTCCAGTTGGGAAGCGGTCAGGCGCCTGATCACCTCGTCGGAGTGGGGCCAGTCCTCGTAGAGGCCCTCCACATCCGTGAGGACCATCAGCGTCTCCGCGCCCAGCGCAGCCGCCAGCGCCGCAGCCGCCGTATCAGCATTGACGTTGTAGACATGTCCGTCGTCCTGGCTGCGGGCGATCGAGGAGACGACCGGGA
>NZ_BNBM01000027.1 GCF_014655715.1 Streptomyces lanatus
CAGAAGACCGCGATCACACGCCCTGACCTGCCCGAACACAGCCTTGTGCAACACCCTTTAAGGGCTGTCCCGCAATCGGCCTTTGGTTTCGGTTGGGCAGCTGGTGTCTCAGGCGCCGTGGGACCCCGGCGCGCCGTATCGGGCGAGCATGGTCAGCACCGCTTGGTCGACCGCGTTGGTGATGGCGGAGTCGTCGGGCTCCCAGCGTGCGAGCAGCATCCGGGGCCAGAACACGTAGTTGGAGATCATCCCGAGGAATTGGGTCGCTGCCATCTCCGCATCGTCAAGCCGGGCTGTACCGGCGGCGTTCTCCGCCGCCAGGTAGCGGCGGACCGATTCGAAGTAGGGCATCTTGCCGAGCTTGAACTGGGTCTCGCCGAGCTCCGGGAAGCGCGGTATCTCGGCGATGACGATGCGGAACAGGGCAGCCATGCCGGGCTGGGTGAGAAGCGCCACGTATCGGCGTCCGATGGCCTTGAGCCCTGCGCGGAGGTCCCCCGGCTCGGGGAGGGGGGCCTCCTCCTCGTCGACCTTCCAGTATTCGGTGACGATCGCCTCGAACAGTGCCGCCTTGGTGGTGAACTGCTTGAACAGTGTCGCCCTCGACACTCCGGCCGCCTCGGCGATACGGGCCAGCGAGGTGCCGTCGTAGCCGGAGTCGAGGAACAGCTTGGTGGCTGCCTCGATGATGGACGTCCGCTTCTGCGCTGCCACGCGCCGGTGGTATTCCGAAGGCTGTGCCGTCATGCCCTCAGTATGCCTCTCGCTACGAGGTGAGTCACTTGACTCGCCTCCTGTCCAGCTCTTAGCTTGAGAGAGGAGGTGAGTCACTCGGCTCACCATTAATGCAAGCCTGGGAAGGATGCACCATGGGACGCTTTGAGGGCCAGACCGTCATCGTCACGGGCGGCAGTGGGGGCATGGGCAGCAGTCATGTGCAGGGCTACCACGCCGAGGGGGCGAACATCGTCATTGCCGGCCGCGACGACGACGCCGGCCGCGATCTCGCTGCTCAGCTCGGTCCTCGGGCTCTGTCCGTTCACCTGGATGTCGCCAGCGAGGACGACTGGGCGGCGGTGGTGCGAGATGTCGAAGCCCACTTCGGGCCGATCGCCATCCTGGTGAACAACGCGGGCGTCCAGAACCCGGCGGCCCTTATCGAGCACACCGAACTCCGCACCTGGGAGCACACCTTCAGCGTCAACGTCACCGGCCAGTTCCTCGGCATCAAGGCCGTGGCTCCGTCGATGCGCAGGGGCGGTGGCGGAACCATCGTCAACATCGCCTCGACCATGGCCCACCTCGGCACGGCCTTCTACGCCCCCTACACCGCCAGCAAGTGGGCCGTGCGCGGGCTGACCAAGACGGCCGCGCTGGAACTGGGGCGGGACAACATCCGGGTCAACTCCATCCACCCCGGCGTCGTCTCCACACCGCTGATCAACGAACCCACCGTCGCAGGCCAGCCGGCCATCGCCGACTTCTACTCGCCCGATCCCTTCGCCATCCCCCGCCTCGCCGAACCCTCCGACATCACCCGCCTGTTGCTCTTCATCACCTCCCAGGACGCATCTTTCGCTACGGGCTCGGAATTCGTCCTGGACGGGGGCCTGCTGCTCGGCCCCGCACTCCAACCCGAAGCCGACATCGCAGCTTGAGTCGGCATTGCGGTACGGAGCGCGCAGTCGCGGGTGCCCATCTTGTTCAAGGCGAAGCGATCTTGCCTTGCGATGATGATGCGCTGTGGCAGTTGTGATCACGGCATCCGGGCCGTCCTGGATAGCTCCATTCACTGGGCTGAGCCTGCGCTGCTTCGGCAGGTTGGTGGCCGCGTTGCGACGGGAGGGCAGCGGATGTGGTGCGGCGGGGCCGTCCGTGGAGTCTGCCGCTGGAGGACCGCGTGCTGCTCGTGACAGCGTTCTGGCGCACAAACTTGACGATGCGCCGGCTTGCCCCACTCTTCGGCATCTCGAAGTCCGCGGCCGACCGCATCATTGACCACCTCGGCCCCCGGCTCGCGCTCCAGCCCCGTCGGCGGTTCCGCAAGGACACCGTGCTCATGGTGGACGGCACCCTGGTGCCCACTGGCGACCATTCGATCGCCGAACAGTCCTAGAACTACCGCTACTCGATCGCCCATCAGGTCGTGATCGACGCCGTCACCCGCTTGGTCGTCGTGGTCGGCCGACCGCTGCCCGGCAATCGCCATGATTCACGCGTCCGGGAGGAATCCGGGGCCAGGGCCGGCGTGGGCACCACCACGCTCGCCGATGGCGGCTACCGGGGCACCGGACTGGTGACCCCCCACCGGCGAGCGGCCGGGCAAGCTGAACTCCCGGCCTGGAAAGAAGAAACACAACCGGTACCACGAACAGGTTCGCGCCCGCTTCGAGCACACCTTCGCCCGCATGAAGACCCGGAAGATCCTGCGCGACTGCCGCCTCAAGGCGAAGGCATCCACCACGCCATGCTCGGCATCGCCCGCCTGCACAACCTCACCTCCGCCAGATGGACGTTCCCGACGAGCAATCCGAGCAGACATGGCCCATCAAAGATCATTAACGGGACATCCCTGAGTTAGGTGTGCCTGAAGTGCCTGATCCGGCTTGTCCGGTGCCCGCTCCGTTGTGATCAGTCGGCGAACCGGAAGAGGTTGAAGCGGTACGCCTCCATGTCGCGGCGGCGTAGTAGTGAGGCGGCGCGCAGCATCAGGCGATAGGCCGGGTTGAGCCGGCGGGCCACGGGGGCGGGGAGGCGGGCGAAGCTGCAGGAGTCGGTCAGGTGAACGCCCGGGCGCCAGCGCTCCAGGGCCGTCGGGTCGTCGCAGCGCCAGCGCATCCGGGCCGCCACCTTGCCCAGGACGTCGTGACTGTCCTGGCTGTCCACCATTCGCCCGGCGGCGGTCTCCAGGGCGAGCAGCGCGCCTGGCAGCCGCTCGGCGATCAGGTCGAACACCGAGTGGACCTGCTGCTCCTCCAGGTAGATGAGCACGGCCTCCGCGGCCAGGAAGTACGGCCCGGGGCTCTTGCGCACCTCGTCGGTCCAGGCAGGGTCGGTGACCGAGAGGGCGAGCATGCGCCTGCGGTCGGTGTCCTGGAAGAACGTGCGCCGCAGTTCGATGACGTCGGGGAGGTCCAGGTCGATCCAGTGCACCGTGCCGTTGTCGAGCCGTTCGAACCGGGTGTTGAGGCCGGTGCCGATCTCCACGACCGTGCCCTTGGGGTGCCGCTGGAGGAAGTCTGCGACCCAGGCGTCGAACAGCAGGGTCCGCAGGTTCGCGCCGAGGAGGCTCTTGGCACCGTCGAACCGGGTGAAGTCGTAGTCGATCGCGTCGACCATCTCCACCGCACGCGGGTCGCTGAGCATGCCGTGCCGCTTGCTGGTCTCCACCGCACGGGCGTACAGCGGGATGAGCAACGTCTCCTGGATGTCGCCGAGTTCGGGTGGCCGCCTGGGCTCGGTCACGGGATGCACCTCCTGGGCTATGCCTTGAGCTTCTTCGTCTTCTCCACGGCGGCGGCGAGGCGTTCGACGACTGGGGCCCAACCCGCGTAGCTGAAGCGCTCTTCCATCGACCAGGGAGTGGTCTGGCCGGCCTTGACCGCGGGCAGCTGGCGCCAGGTGGCCTTGTCGTTGAGCTGCTTCAGGGACATGGAGGCGGAGCGGTTGTCGACCATGATGAGGTCGGCGTGGTACTTGTCGGCGTTCTCCCAGCTGAGGAACTCCCAGAAGCCCCACTCGTCGGAATTCTTTCCCTCGACGAACTCCACTCCCAGGTCCTTGAAGTAGTTCAGGTCGCAGTAGGAGTCGGGGACGGCGACATAGAAGTTGTCCTTGTCGCCGGTGATGGCCATGACCTTCAGCCCGCCGTTGCCCTTCGCCGTCGTACGCAGCGTCTCGATGGCCTTCTCGAAGCGGGCCTTGGCGTCCGTGACCTTCTTCGCGCTCAGGTCCGCGCCGAGTGACTCGGCGAGTTCAGCGGTGCGCTTGAGCGGGTTGAGCAGGGAGGTGCGGGCGACGCTGATGCCGACCGTGGGAGCCAGGGCCTCGACCTTCTTCTTGCTCTCCTCAGGGACGAACCACAATTCCGGCGGCGGGAACATGTTGCTGACCAGCAGGTCCGGCTGGAGTGCTGCGTACTTCTCGACGTTGAACTGGCCCCATGCGGTGCCCAGGCTGGTCAGTTCGGACACGTTCATGTCGCCGGCCTGCGGATTGGGCTTGCCGTCCACCGGTTCGCTGGGGCCGAAGATTCCGGTGCAGTCGATACCGTAGTCGTACAGGGCTGCGGCGGTGCTGACGAACGCGACGATTCGCTCCGGCTTGTTTTCGGTCTTCGCTGCGCGGCCTCGGTCGTCCTTGAAAGACCATGGCCCGCCGCTCCTGGTCGTCTCGGCCTGCGAGCCGGTCGTGTCCTTGTCATCGCTGCCGCAGGCGGCGAGCAGCGGGCCGAGCGCGAGCGCGCCACCCGCGGTGAGGAAGCGTCGACGAGACGTTGCGGAGCTGCGGGAGTTCGTTGGGGACATGGGAGCTTCTTCCGTGCACAAGGCAGACACAGGCGGCGGACGAGTTCCGAACAGTTACCGGACAGGCATCGAAGGTGAGGGAAGGCTAACCTAACTGTTCGTGGGGTGGTAGTCCCTGCAGGGAGGACGCGGCGCGCCGTCGGGGCCATTCGGGATGTCCTCGTACTCGGTCTCAGGCCCGCTGTGGTCCCCGCGGAGGGGCGGATCGGTGGGTGGTGTGCTCCGCACTGGCGCGGTGGTGTCCGGCCGGTTGGACGAACGGGTCTGTGGAGCGTGGAACTGCATGCGCAGCATGCCTCAAAGGTGCATGACGCTGCGGCCGAGCTGGACGAGCAGGGCTGGGGAGCCCTTTTGATCCCCGGCTTGGCTGGCGGAGACATCATCGGCGACGCAGAGCGGCTGTTGAGAGCCACCAAGAACGCGGCTGTCGCCATCGGGGTACTCGGCATCTGGGGCTGCTCGGCCACGGAACTGGCTGCCGAGCATCCGCATGCCGGAAGCATGAAGGTCATCTCGAGCAGCTGACAAGACTGAGCGAACCGCCGGCACCGCGGATCGCTGGTGGGCCCGCATCATGGGCGTGAACCCTCTCGCCCCCGGCCTCCTGCTGGACCTCCCGCCGCTGATGGACGTAGACCCCAACTGCAAGCCGATGGGGGTGCGCCTGTGGCTGCCGGACGCCGACTCGGTGCAGTCCTGCATCGACAAAGCCGCCTTCCACCAGTCACTGACCAGGCACAGCATCCCCACCCCGCGCACGTGGCTCCCCGAGGAGATCGACCAGGTCCCCGACAACACGCCGCTCGTCGTCAAACCACGGCGCGGCCACGGCGCTCAGAATGTCCACTTCGTCGACCGACGAGACCACCCCCGCTTCCTCTCGGTATCGGCGGAACACCGATGAGACCAATCCCGCAGGCGCGGCAAGCACATGAGGCTGGGAATCTGCGGCAAACGTGCCACGGGACCAACGGGGAGCACGCCGGGGGCAGAACGGCCAGGGCCTCGCGGAGGGACAACCTCTTCAGGCGCAGGGATGATCCCCGGATCGCCTCGCTTCCCGAAGCCCGCGAGGGCTGTTCCCCGCGCTGGCGGAGATGGTCCCACCCTCGCGATCGACTTCCACCGCGCCTGGAACCTGCCCTGCGAGTACACCGACCTGGCCACCTGCCCGCTGCCGCCGACGGAGAACCGGCTGCCGGTCGCGATCGAGGCGGGCGAGAAGATCCCCCTGGAGCGCGCGGCAGCCGGCCGGGACCTTCCCGGGCGGATCCTCGCGCCCATGTACCTGCAGATCCGCGACGCACAGCCGCGATGGCGCGTTCCCGGCGCAGCCACGGCGAACTCGGCGGCATACGCCAATGAGCAGTCAGTCGGGGGAGTCCCACAGCACATGCAGGCTGGGCGGCTTGCGGAAGACCAGGCCGTACGGAGCGGTGGGCCGGTCGGGGTCCAGGCGCAGGGCGGGGAGGCGTTCGAGGAGTCGCTGGAGGGCGATGCGGGCCTCCAGGCGGGCGAGGTGCGCGGCGAGGCAGTAGTGCGGCCCCTGTGCGAAGGCCAGTTGGAGTCGCGCGTTCTCGCGGCGGACGTCGAATCGGTCGGGGTCGGGGAAGTCGGCCGGGTCGCGATTGGCTCCCGTGAGGGAGACGGTGACCAGGTCGCCCCGATGGATCGTGGCCGGGCCGAGCACCGTGTCCCGTGTGGCGTACCGGTCTACGACCGCCGCGCCGGGTTCGAGGCGCAGTGATTCCTCGATCGCACCGTCCAGGTGGTCGAAGTCGGCTCGGACCAAGGCAAGTTGGCGGGGATAGCTCAGGAGGTGCAGCAGCGCGTTCGTGATCATCGCCTCGGTGGTCTCGATGCCGCCGAACATCAGGACGGCCGCGTTCGAGGCCACTTCGGGCGGCGTCAGCCTGTCGGCGGCGGAGCCGAGGAGCGAGGACGCGCCCCGGGAGGTGATGGTGGTCTCCACGGCGGTCCGTAGCTGGGCGTAGGCCGCGGCGCCGGCGGGTCCCGCCGCCCGTCCGGCCGTGATGTCCGAGACGGACCGCACGATGTCGTCGTACCAGCGCAGCACCGTGTCCGTGGTGGTGCCGACCAGCCCGAGCGCCTCGGTGACGACGGCGACAGCGAGCGGTCCGGCGAAGGCGCGTCGCAGCTCGACGGCGCCCGCGGGTTCCAGTGCGGTGATGAGCCGGTCGGTCTCCCGCTCGATGAACGAGGCGAAGCCGCCGCGCACTTCGCGGGGGCGGAAGGGGGCGGCGAAGGCCTCACGGTGGCGGGTGTGCCGGTCGCCGTCGAGGGACAGCATGCTCGGCCCGACGACCTGTGCGGTGGAGAACCGGGGGTCGTCGACGGTGAAGGTCGCGGCGTCCCGCATCACGCTCAGCGCGAGGTCGCGACGGGTGACCAGCCAGCCGTCCAGCTCGGGCAGCCAGGACACCGGCTCGTGCGCGCGCAGCTGCGCGAGGCGTGGATGGGGGTCCCGGGCGAGTTCGGCGAGGGTGGTCGCGGCGCCGAGCGGGGAGCAGCCGGCCGTTCTCATCGCGCACCTCGGCCGTTCGCTGGGAAACCGTTCATGGTCAAGGCTAACAACCGTGCTGAGAGCCACAGAGAGCGAAGCACCTGCTGCAAGTCCCGGCTGAGAGGGGCCGGTTACACGACGTTAACGCCCGTGACTCGGACGTGAGACCGCTCCACCCCACCATCGCAATACCTGTCAGCCGATAGGTAATCCTCGTTCGGAGGTGCGGTGATGAACGGATCTGAGCTCACCCCTGCGTCACATCCCGTCGAAGGCGCCGCAATGTCCGGCGCCGCGTCCGTGGGCTATCAGCAGGAGTTGCGTCGCGGGATGGGCGGCTTCGCGTCGTTCGCGGCGGGCTTCTCCTTCGTGTCGATCCTCACCACCGTCTTCCAGCTCTTCGGACTCGGATTCGGCCTCGGCGGGGCGGCGTTCTTCTGGACCTGGCCGCTGGTCTTCGCGGGCCAGCTCCTGGTTGCCCTGTGCTTCGCCGAACTCGCCGCGCGCTGGCCGATCTCCGGGGCGATCTACCAGTGGTCGAGCCGGCTGGCGGGCACCACGGTCGGCTGGTTCACCGGCTGGATCATGATCATCGGGCAGATCCTCACCGTCGCGGCGGCCGCGATCGCCGCGCAGGTGGTGCTGCCCGGCATCTGGTCCGGCTTCCAGTTCGTCGGCGGACCGGGCGCGGACCCGTCGGTGGCCTCGTCGACCGGCGCGCAGAACGCGGTCCTCCTGGGCTGCGTCCTGCTGGTCGTCACGACCGTCGTGAACATCCTCGGCATCCGTCAGATGGCTGCCGCCACCAGCGTCGGCGTCATGATCGAGATCGTCGGCGTGATCGCACTGGTGCTGGTGCTGTTCTTCCTGCCCGAGCGGGGCCCGCAGGTGGTGGTCCACAACACCGGCTGGGCCGGGGAGGGCAGTTATCTCGGGGCGTTCCTCGCCTCCTCGCTGATGGCGGCGTACGTCATGGTCGGCTTCGACTCGGCGGGCGAGCTGGCGGAGGAGACGCACAGCCCACGCCGGACCACGCCCCGGACCATCCTGCGGGCGCTGGTCATCTCGGGCGTCGGCGGCGCGCTGCTGATCATCGCGGGGTTGCTCGCGGCGAGGAGCCTGACCGACGGCAATCTGGCGGCCGGCGGCCTTTCCTGGGTGCTCACCGACCGGCTCGGAGAGGTGCTGGGCCGGCTGCTGCTGTGCTGTGTCGCGGTCGCGGTGTTCGCCTGCACCCTCGCCGTGCAGACCTCCGGCGCACGCATGATTTACTCCATGGCGCGCGAGGGCGCCCTGCCCTTCCACCGGTACCTCGGGAAGGTCTCGTCCCGCACCGGTACGCCGATCATCACCTCGATCGTGGTGGGTGTGGGCGCCGCGATCGCGCTCCTGGTGAACGTCCGCCAATCGGCGATCTTCACCGCGCTCTCCAGTCTCTGCATCGCCATGCTCTACCTGGCCTACCTGGGCGTGACACTCCCGCTGCTGGTCGCCAGGATCCGGCGCCGGGGCACCGACCGGCTCCCGGACGGCGTCGACGAGACGGGCCGGCCGCTGTTCTCACTGGGCCGCTGGGGCACCGTCGTCAACACGCTCGCGGTGCTCTTCCAGATCGGCATGGCGGTCAACCTGCTGTGGCCGCGCGCGGAGATCTACGACCTCACCGAGGGCACCTGGTGGCTCCAGTGGAGCGCGCTGCTGTTCATCGGGCTCAGCCTCGCCATCGGCGCCGGTTACTTCCTCGCCCGCCGGCTGCACCTCCGGATCGAGCTGCGGCACGTCCCCCACACGCATGTCGAGCCGCCGGCCGAGGCAGTTCCGGAGCCCGCCTGACGGCTCGGCGACAGAACCCCGGCCAGCACGCATCACGGGACGCGCCTGACGGCGTACCGACGAAGGGACGACGGCACCCCCATGACGAAGACCGAAGGGCCGACGGCCGCCACGCCGCACGGCCGGCACCCCACCGCGAACCCCCTCCAGCCCACCGGCGTCAGAGACCTGCACCTGACCGACAGTGTCCGCAGCGCCCGCGACGACGCCCGCGCCCAGGGCGGCCAGGCCGGCGAGTGGATGCCGTATCTTCCGGCGTCCACCACCCCGCACTGCCCGCCGGGAGTGGACCCGGCCGACCTGGTGTGGGCGGAGACGGTGGCGCCCGGCGGCTACACCCACAAGGTCCTCGCCCGCGGCAGCCGGCTGCGCTTCGACGACCCGACCGGTGACGCCTGCGCCCATCTGCTGCTCTTCAACGCGCTGGAACCGGTCGAGCGGCTCAACGTCGCCGACACCCAGAAGATCCCCTGGCAGGCGTACCTGGGCGTGAACCACCCGTTGTTGTCCGGCGACGGCCGGGTCATGGCCGTCGTCCCCGGCGACTCCTCCGGCCGGCACGACGCCTTCTGCGGCACGACCACCGATGCCTGGAACGAACGCAAGTACGGGGACGCCCGCCCCGAGGGACCGTCGCCGTCCGGCCGGGGTCTCTTCGTCAAGGCGGCCGCCAAGCACGGTCTGAGCAGGCGTGATCTGCCGCCCGGGGTGTCCTTCTTCCAGGGGGTACGGGTCGAGGCGGACGGCGCGCTCACCTGGCGGGGCAGCGCGGGCCCGGGCACACATGTCGAACTCGTCGCGGAGATGCCGCTCCTGGTGCTGGTCGCCAACGTCGCGCATCCGCTGGACCCGCGCTCCGCCTACGTCGTCGGACCCCTGCGGGTGCACGCCTGGCGTGGTCTGGCGACCGGTCCCGGCGAGGAGCGGTTCAGCGCGACGCCCGAATTGCACCGGGCGTATCTCAACACCGTCGACTACTGCGAAGCCCGGGGGCTGTGACATGGCGACCAGTCGGACCGAGGAAACCGTGCCCACCGCGAAGGTCCTGAACAACTACCCCACCACGTCGGGCGGCACCGTCGCCACCGCCGTCCCGGTCGGTGCCGTGTATGCCGAGGGCTCCCCCTTGGACTGGGGGGCGAGCCTGGTCGACGGCGCCGTCGTCCTGGACGAGAGGGTGGCGCCCAACGCGCCCTGGTCGGCGGTGGTAGCGAAGGGGCACGTCCTGACGATCGTCGACGTCGGCGGCAACCAGTCCGCCGACTGCATCATCTACGACGCTCACGACCCGCAGGAGCGCTACAGCGTTCCCGACACGCTGGCCTGGCAGGGCAACGCCTATGTGCGCACCGGCACCGTCCTGCGCAGCAACGAGGGCCGACCGCTGATGACGGTCGTCGCCAACGAGATCGACCGTCAGGACACCATCGGCGGCGCCTGCGGCAAGGAGTCCAACACCCTGCGCTACGGCCACCATGTGATGTTCCATCACGGCTGCCGCGAGAACTTCCTCGCCGAGGCCGCCCGGCGCGGCCTGGGCGTGCGGGACCTCGTCTCCAACCTCAACTGGTTCATGAACGTGCCCGTCGAGGCGGACGGCTCGCTGGGCATCGTCGACGGCATGTCGGCGCCCGGCCGCCGGGTCGCGGTGCGCGCCGAGACGGACGTCCTGGTGCTGGTGTCCAACTGCCCGCAGATGAACAACCCGTGCAACGACTTCAACCCGACGCCGCTGCGGATGATCGTCGTGGATCCGGGCCGTCCCGCGGGCGCCGGCGAGGCGACCTCGCAGAGCACCCCGGAGGACGTCGCGTGACCCGCCCCACCACTGTCCTGGTCGCCAACCGCGGTGAGATAGCGCGTCGCGTCATCCGCACGGCGCGGCGGATGGGGCTGGCCACCGTCGCCGTCTTCTCCGACGCCGACCGGGCCGCGCCGCACGTCCGCGAGGCCGACCACGCGGTGCGCCTCGGTCCCGCGCCCGCCCGTGACTCGTATCTGCGCGCCGACGCGATCGTCGGGGCCGCGCTCGACCACGGTGCCGGCATCATCCACCCGGGCTACGGCTTCCTCTCCGAGAACGCCGCCTTCGCCCGCGCCGTCGAGGAGGCCGGCCTGTGTTTCGCGGGCCCGACCGTCGACCAGATCACCGCGTTCGGCGAGAAGCACACCGCCCGTGCCCTGGCCAAGGCGGCCGGGGTACCGCTGCTGGCCGGGACCGAACTCCTCGCGAGCGCCGAGGAGGCCGCCACCGCGGCCGAGTCGATCGGGCTGCCCGTGATGGTCAAGGCCACCGGCGGTGGCGGCGGCATCGGCATGCAGTCCTGCGCCACCGCCGACGAGGTGCGGGCCGCGTTCGCCCGGGTGGCCGCGCTCGCCGAGTCCAACTTCGCCTCGGCGGGCGTGTTCCTGGAGCGTCTGGTGCGCCCGGCCCGGCACGTCGAAGTACAGGTCTTCGGCGACGGCACCGGCCGTATCGCGGTCATCGGCGACCGTGACTGCTCGCTCCAGCGCCGCAACCAGAAGGTGGTGGAGGAGGCTCCGGCCCCGGCACTGCCCGACCGGGTCCGGGCACTGCTGCACGACTCCTCGCGCCGGCTGCTGGCTTCGGTCGGCTACCGCGGCGCGGGGACCGTGGAGTTCGTCTACGACCCGGTGCGCGGGGAGGCCGCCTTCCTGGAGGTCAACACGCGGCTCCAGGTCGAACACCCGGTGACCGAGGAGGCGTACGGCGTCGATCTCGTCGCGCTCATGCTGGAACTGGCCCGGGACGGCCGGGTCGACGACGGGGTGTTCGAGCGGGACTGGACGCCCACCGGACATGCCGTGCAGGCCCGGGTCTACGCGGAGGACCCCGGCAGGGACTCGCTGCCCTCCTCCGGCCTGATCACCCGGGCGGTCTTCCCCGGGCAGGACGCCGATCCGATACCCGGTGTCCGGGTCGACGGCTTCGCCGAGACCGGCCTGGACGTCTCGCCGTACTACGACCCCATGCTTGCCAAGGTCATCGTGTACGGCGCCGACCGTGACGCCGCCTTCGACGTGCTCGGCGAGGCCCTGGGCGCGAGCCGTGTCGACGGCATCGTCACCAACCTGGGCCTGCTGCGTTCGCTGGCCGTGCGCGACGAGGTGCGCGCGGCCGTGCACAGCACGAGCACGCTCGCCGCGACCGCCGACCCCGAGCCGCGCATCGACGTCCTGGTGCCCGGGGCGATGACCACCGTGCAGGACCTGCCCGGCCGGCTCGGCTACTGGCATGTCGGTGTGCCGCCGAGCGGCCCTTTCGACCCGGTCTCCTTCGCCGAGGCCAATCTGGCCGTGGGCAATCCGGCCGGGGTGCCCGCGCTCGAAGTGACCGCGGGCGGCCTGTCCGTGCGCTTCTCCGACGCCACGGTCGTCGCCGTCACCGGCGCTCCCGTTCCCGTCACCGTCGACGGCACGGCGGCGGCCCTGTGGGAGCCGGTGCCGGTGCCGGCCGGCGCCACCCTGGTGGTCGGCACCGCGCAAGGGCCCGGTCTGCGCACCTACGTGGCCGTCCGGGGCGGCATCGACGTGCCCGAATACCTGGGCAGCGCCTCGACGTTCACCCTCGGAGGCTTCGGCGGCCACGGCGGGCGGGCGCTGTTCGCCGGAGACGTGCTGCGGCCCGCGGCCGCCCCTGCCGCCACCGGCCGCCCAACCCCGCCCGAGCGACGTCCCGCGATCACCTCGCACTGGCGGATCGGCGTCACCGAAGGGCCGCACGCGGCACCGGAGTTCTTCACCCGCGAGGACATCGACACGCTCTACGCCACCGACTACAAGGTGCACCACAACTCGGCCCGTACCGGCATCCGCCTGATCGGGCCCAGACCGCGCTGGGCCCGCCAGGACGGCGGCGAGGCGGGACTGCACCCCTCGAACATCCACGACACGCCGTACGCGGTGGGTGCTCTGGACTTCACCGGCGACACGCCGATCATCCTCGGCCCCGACGGGCCGTCCCTCGGCGGGTTCGTCTGCCCCGCGGTCGTCGCCAGCGGCGAACTGTGGAAGCTCGGCCAGCTCCGCCCCGGAGACACCGTCCGGTTCGTACCGGTCAAGGAGGCCGAGGCCGCCGCCCTCGACTCCCGCCGTGCCTCGCCCACGCTCGTCAGCACGGGCGGGGACGGCGACGACGGCATACTGGGCCGCCTGCAGGCCACCGACACCCGCCCCGCCGTGACCTACCGCCGTGACGGCGACGACAACGTCCTCGTCGAGTACGGCCCCATGACGCTCGACCTCAGTCTGCGGATGCGGGTGCACGCCCTTCAGGAGACCCTGGCCGCGCACGCGCCCGAGGGCATCGTCGACGTCACCCCCGGCATCCGTTCCCTCCAGATCCACACCGACGCCCGCCGGCTCAGGGCCCGCGATCTCACCGCCCTGCTGCGCGAGTTGGAGGACGAGGTCCCGCCCACAGGCGAGCTGGTGGTGCCCTCCCGCACGGTACGGCTGCCGCTCAGCTGGGACGACCCGGCGACCCGTCTCGCCATCGAGCGGTACATGGCGGGGGTGCGCGACGACGCCCCGTGGTGCCCGTGGAACATCGAGTTCATCCGCCGTATCAACGGCCTGGAGAGCGCCGACGACGTCTACCGCACGGTCTTCGACGCCTCCTACCTGGTGCTCGGCCTCGGCGACGTCTATCTCGGCGCCCCCGTCGCCACCCCGCTGGACCCCCGGCACCGCCTGGTCACCACCAAGTACAACCCGGCCCGCACCTGGACCGCGGAGAACTCCGTCGGTATCGGCGGCGCCTACCTGTGCGTCTACGGCATGGAGGGCCCGGGCGGTTATCAGTTCGTCGGCCGCACGGTGCAGATCTGGAACCGGTTCCGCAGGGGCGGCCTGTTCCAGGACTCGCCGTGGGCCCTGCGCTTCTTCGACCGCATCGAGTGGTATCCCGTCACCGCTGAGGAACTTCTAGAACTGCGCGCCGAGACCGACGCCGGCCGCGGTCACTTCGACACCCGGGAGGGCACGTTCTCGATCGCCGAGTACAACGCCTTCCTGACCGCCGAGGCCGATTCGATCGCCTCCTTCCGGCGTCGGCAGGGTGCCGCGTTCGAGGCCGAGAAGGAACGCTGGCGGGCCGCCGGCGAGTTCGACCGCGACGACGATCCCGAGCCCCCGGCCGCCGACACCGTCGTCGTCCCGGAGGGCGCCATCCCGGTCACCGCGCCGTTCACCGCCACCGTCTGGCAGACCGTCGCCCAGGCCGGCACCACCGTCGCCGAGGGCGACCCGATCCTCTCGCTGGAGGCGATGAAAATGGAGTCCGAAGTGAGCGCCCCCGCCAGCGGAACGCTTCTGGAGATCTACGTCAAGCCCGGTGAGCAGGTCGCCCCGGGTCAGGTACTCGCGGCGGTGAGGGCATGAGCGCCATGACCCCGGCCGAACGAGCCGAGGCCGCCTACGACCGCGTCGAGGCCGCCGACCGGCCCGAGATCTGGATCCACCTCAGGCCGCGCGAGGAGGTGCTCGCCGAGGCCGCCGGGATCGATCCGGGGCTTCCGCTGGCGGGGCTGGTCGTAGCCGTCAAGGACAACATCGACGTGGCCGGCCTGCCCACGACCGCCGGCGCGCCGTCCTACGCCTACCGGCCGGACGCCGACGCGCCCGCGGTGGCACGGCTGCGCGCGGCCGGCGCGCTGGTGCTCGGCAAGACCAACCTGGACCAGTTCGCCACCGGCCTGGTCGGCACCCGCAGCCCCTACGGCGCCGTGCGCAACGCCTGGGATCCGGCCCGCATCTCGGGCGGTTCGTCCTCGGGCTCGGCCGTCGCCGTGGCGCTGGGCATCGCCGACCTCGCGCTGGGTACCGACACGGCCGGCTCCGGGCGGGTGCCCGCCGCCCTGAACGGCGTCGTCGGGGTCAAGCCCACCAAGGGCCTGGTGCCCGTGTCCGGGGTGGTTCCCGCCTGCTACACCCTCGACTGCGTGACCGTCCTCGCCCGCGACCTACGGCTCGCCCGCGCGGCCGCGGAGATCATCGAGGGCCCCGACCCCGCCGACCCGCTCTCCCGCACCGGCACCCAGCTGCCACCACCGCCCGCGCGCCCCAGGGTCGCCGTCCCGGCCGAGGAGAACCTGCACGGTATGGCCGACGGCTGGCGGGAGGCATTCGCGGCAGCGGTCACCTGCCTGGCGAGCACCGGAGTGGAGATCGTGGAGGTCGATGTCACTCCGCTGCTGGAGGCCGCGCAACTGCTGTACGGCGGTGCCTTCGTGGCCGAGCGGTACGCCGCCGTCGGCGATCACCTGGACAAGCACCGCGACCTGATCGGTACGGACCTCGACCCCACCGTCGCCGCCATCATCCTGGCCGGCCGGGAGAAGACTGCCGTCGACTGGGCCGCCGACACCGCCCGCCTCGCCGCCCTCGGCGCCGCCGCCCGCACGGCCCTGGACGGCTGCGCGGCGCTGCTCACCCCGACCACCACCTGGCACCCCACCCTCGAAGAGGTGGCCGCCGACCCGGTCGGCGCCAACGCCCGCATGGGCCGCTTCACCAACTTCGCCAACCTGCTGGACTACGCCTCGCTCGCCGTCCCCGCCGGGTTCGTGGACGGTCTGCCGTTCGGCGTGATGCTCACCGGCCCGGCCTTCTCCGACCGCGCCCTGGCGGCGTTGGCCGAGCGGTTCGCGAATCCGGGGCTCGAACTGTTCGTGGTGGGCGCCCACCTCACCGGGCAGCCCCTCAACGCCCAGTTGGTCCAGGCGGGCGGCACGCTCGTGGGCCCGGCCCGCACCGCCGCCCGCTACCGGCTGCACGCCCTGGCCACCCGGCCGCTCAAGCCGGGTCTGGTGCGGACGGCGGAGGGCGGCGCGGGCATCGAGGGCGAGATCTGGCGGCTGCCCGCCGCCGGGTTCGGGGCGCTGACCGCGGCCGTGCCCGCGCCGATGGCCATCGGCACCGTCGAACTGGCCGACGGAGGCCGGATCAGCGGCTTCCTGGTCGAGCCGTACGCGGTCGAGAACGCGCCCGACATCACGGGCTTCGGAGGCTGGCGGGCCTATCTGGCGTCCCTCTGACGGGGCGCGATACCGGCAGGCACCCGAAGCCCACGGGCGCCGGGTGCCCGCCACCGGGGTGGCAGGATGGGGTTATGAAGACCACGCGGCCGCGCCAAGGAAGACCCCGGCACACGCCGCCGTCCGATCCCAACGCCTCGGGTCGGGAACAGATCCTCGACGCCGCCGGTGCGCTCTTCGTCGAACACGGCATCGCCGCCACCAGCACCCGCATGATCGCCGAGCGGGTGGGCATCAGACAGGCCTCGCTGTACTACCACTTCGCCACCAAGGACGAGATCCTCGCCGAGCTGCTGGCCACCTCGGTCCGGCCGAGCCTTCAGATGGTGGACCGCGTCCAGGCATGGGTGCCGGAGCGGGCGAGCGCGGCCGCGGCGCTCTACGCGGTCGCCGCGACAGACGTACGCACCCTGTCCCGCACCCCGTACAACATCGGCACGCTGTATCTGCTGCCGGAAGTGCTGGCCGAACGGTTCGACACCTTCCGCGCCGACCGGGACCGACTCCAGCGCAGCTACGGGGCTCTCGGTGCGTCGGCGGCGACCGAGGACGTCACCGGGAGGATGCCGCCCGACAGGCTCGGGGAACTGCTGATCCAGTTGGTGGAGGTCGTCATCCAGATCCGGCGTACCCGGGATCCGGAAGCGGCCGACACGGACGCGATCGCGTCGTCGTGTCTGCGGCTGTGCGGGCTGGGCGAGCCGGGGGTGGTGGCCGCGAGGGACGAGGCGGGTGTGCTGCTGAGCCGCCTGGCGTGATCGACGGCCGCCCGACGCGCGGTTCAGGGCGGGGTGAGGTCGCCCAGTTGTGCCGCGATGTCGGGATGGGCATCCGTCAGGTGAGGGCGAATGGCGTCGAGGGGCCGACGAGCTCGGCGGGGTCGTCGTGGGCGAGCGCCGCGCGGAGTTGGCTGAGCGGGAAGTGGGCCCCGGCGGCCAGATCGGTGAGCGCGGAGAAACGTCCCGCGATGCCGCACAGGTCGGCGGCATTGTGCCGGGCCCAGGAGGCGGTGGAGCGTTCGGCGGCGCGGCGTTCCCGGGTGGACTACGCGTTGCTCGCTGACGGATCCTGCCGGGCCCGGCAGGTTACGCAGGTAACGGCGTTCGGCGGCCTGGCGGCTGGCGACGCCGAGGGGGTGCGCGAGGTCGGCCCAGCTGGCACCCGCTTTCGCGGGCGCTCTCGATCAGACCGGTTTACCGTCCGGCCAGTTGCTCGCGCATGTGCGGCAGCAGCAGAAGCGAGGCCAGGGCCTGTTCCGGGCCGACGTCCTGAGTCTCGGCAGCGTCGGGGGCGTCCTCGTGTGCGGCAGGACGGCGTTGGGTGCTCCACGGTGTCCTCTCCCCACAGCGACTGTCCGACTGTGTGGGCACGGTGCCCCCCGGATGACCGGCCAGCCGGCGACCGGGAGGTGCTGGTGGTGATCGTGTTCGTTGCGACCGGGCCGCCACCAGTGGAGTAACGGCCGCACCCTTGCCTGGCGCATCGGCTGTTACCGACTCAGCCGACGCTATGAACTCGAAGTCGCCCACTTCCGCGCTGCACTCTCATCTGCTGCCGCAGACTCACCAAATGAGATGACGTCTTACCTAGTGCGCTATCTGTGAGGTTCACCGGCTTGGTCGACACGTCTAGCGTGCTCCCATGAACGATCATGGTGTTGCTCACGGTTTCACGTCGGTGGACACGCAGCCCCGGCCCGCCGAGTGGGTTGAGGTCCTGGATCGGTTGAGCGCGGAGCCGTTCTACGCCGCTTACAAGCAGCGGTTGCAGGAGTTCCTGCGTGCCGAGCCCGGCGGACTGTTCCTTGAGGTCGGAGCAGGTACTGGGAACGCCGCTGTGGCCCTGCGCTCGCGCTGGGGGCCGAGGTCGTGGCGGTCGACAGCTCCTTGACGATGATCGCGCAGGCACGGGACCGAGGAGTGCCACGTGGGGTTGTCGCGGACGGGCACCGGCTGCCGTTCGCGGCGGGTCAGTTCGACGGCGCCTGGGCTGATCGGGTCCTGCAGCATGTCGTCGAACCGGGCCGGGTGCTGGACGACTTGCTGCGAGTGGTCCGTCCCGGCGGCCGGGTCGCCTTGGCGGACCCGGACTACGACACCCAGGTGCTCGACATCAACGATCAGGAGCTTGCCCGCCGGGTGTTGCGCTTCCGGGCCGATGCGGGCCTGCGCAACGGTGCGCTGGCCCACCGGCACGCCGGACTGCTCGCTGCCCGTGGCCTCCATGACATCACTGCGGAAGCTCGGACTCTCGTCGTGCGCGACCCGCTGGCGGCCGACCATGTCATGGGCCTGCGCACCTGAGCGCATGCCGCCGCTGCTCGGGGCTACCTCGACCCCATGGACGCAGACCGGTTCGTGGCACAGTTCGATGATGCCGTGCGCGCAGGTCGCTTCACCCACGTCGTCACGGGGTTGGTGACACCGGCGTGACACCTGAGGTGCTTCTGCCGCCGTGCACCGACGGGGAGTCTGCGTGGACGGGGACCTGATGCGACGGGCATCGCGGGGCTGCTCCGGCGATGCCCGTCGTGCAGATGGACAAGGTGCCCCGGCAGGACCCGCCTGTGCAGCTCGTGCCGATCAATGCCGTTTCCTGGCTCGCATGCCCTGGATGTGCCCTTGGGGCCCGCTCACCAGAGGGCGCCCTGCTCGGCTGACGGGCTGGGCGTCGGAGGTGTCGCGGCCAGGTGCACGCGCGTCTTGGTGTTGATGGCACGAGGTTCCGTCGTTACGGCACCCGAGTTGCGTAGCTGTCGGACGGCATCGATCACCTTGCCGGGCTGGTAGACGGTTTCCAAGAGGGCGTATCGCTTGAGTTCTGGATGGTTCGCCCGTCGGGAGCTACGGAGATGAAGTCGCGCAGGATGCGTCGCAGCGGACCCGTATCGGGTTCGAATACGAGATTCAGCATCTGCTGTCGGGTGTCCCTGGGGTCGCGGTAGCGGACGCCGCAGGAAGGGGCCACCTTCCACATCGCGGCTTTCATCTTCTCCAGTCCCAGCCCGTGCTGGGCTGGTCACTCCTCGCGGCGGGCGATCACCCGGAAGGCGTTGGAGAAGCGGCTGCGGCGGATCAGCGGGGCGAGGAGCCGGTCCAGGGCGTACATCGGGAAGCAGAACGGTATGCCCGCCCAGAAGACCGTCTTGGTGACCGCGGCGCCGAGACGGCCCGGGGGCCGGGGCAGCCAGGGCTCGTCGCGGAACGGCAGCAGCCGCAGCACGTACAGCCCTACGAGCGCGGTGAAGTCCACGGGGATATGGGACTCCTCGCGGTCCGTCGCCACCACCGTGAAGCCCAGCTCGGTGAGGGCCCGGCGCAGGTTCCTCATGGTCACGAAGTGCTGGTGCTGAGGCTGGAACCACGGCAGCCAGTACCGGCCGAAGAGGCGGCCGAAGGGCGACTCCGGGTTGGGTACCTCGATGATCAGGTGGCCGCCGGGGCGGAGCACGGTGTGCACCGCGGCCAGTTGGGCCTTCGGGTCCGTGGTGTGCTCCAGGCAGTGGAACATGCTCACCGCGTCGTACTGGCCGGCGAGTTCGTCCGCGAGGTCGGGCAGAAAGCCCTGGTAGGCCCGCTCGATGCGCCCCGACTGCTGCGCCCCGAGCACATGGGCGCCGATGTCGAGCCCGTCGAAGGCGGTGCCGGGCAGTGCTTCCTTGGCCGCCAGGCAGAAGTCACCGCCCGCCGTGCCGACGTCCAGCCAGCGCTTCGGCCGGGCATGCCGCCGCATGGCCGCGGCCCGGTCGCGGTTGCGTTTCCTCGCGGCGTCGCTGTCCAGGGCGCCGCCGATCTTCTCGGCGTACAGGCCGTCGTAGAAGTCCCGGTAGTAGAAGTCCAGTCCGGCCGCGCTGAGCTGCGGGTTCTGGAAGGTGTGTCCGCAGTCGCGGCACTGGTCCAGGGTGAAGGTGCCGGGCTTTCGCTGCAGGTGGTCCTTGGTGCGCAGGCGGCGACGCAGCTGCCGCGCGCCGCACCAGGGGCAGTCGGTGCGGCGCGGCTCGAAGAACCGGGCGATGCCGTCGGCCAGCTCTGCCTGGTACGCGGGGCGCAGGCGGGCGACGCGTTCGGCGTCGGAAGCAGGGGGCGGTGGGGCGGGTGTGTCGGGGGTGTCAGGGGGCTGGTTCGTGGTGGCCATGTCCGTGGTCTCCTCTCGTTCCACTCTTCGGCACGGCGGTCGCCCTGCCGGTCGGTCGCTCACCGCTCCCGTGACTCCTGCGGCTCCCGTGGCTTCTGTGCCGCGAACTTCTCCAGGTACGCTGCCGCGGCAGCCGCCCCGCCCGCCGCACGGAAGGAGTCCCCGACGCGCCGGGCCGCCGCGCGGTAGGCGGGCCCGTCGAGTACGGCGTCGAGGGCGGCACCGATCCGTCGGCGGTCGGCGCGCCCGAAGCGCACCCGCACTCCGGCGCCGGCGCCGGTGACCTGGCCGGCGATCAGTGGCTGGTCGTCCCGGATGGGCGCGACCACCAGCGGTACGCCGTGCCACAGGCACTCGGCGACGGTGTTCTGCCCGGCGTGGCTGACCATCGCGGACGCCCGGCGCAGGAGCGGCAATTGGGGGATCCGGGGCAGCACCAGGAGGTCGGCGTCGGACTCTCCGTCGAGTACCCCCCCGGGGTCGGCGAGTACCGCCTGCAGCCGCCGCCCGCGCTCCCGCGCGGCGGCCGCGCACTCGGCGAGGAAACGCGCCCCCAGGCCGGTGTTGGCAGTGCCGAGTGAGACCAGGACGGTGGCCCGGTGCTCGTCGAGCCACTCCCAGGGGAAGTCGGCGGCCGGGCGCCGGGTGAACGCCGGACCGACGTACCGCAGCTGCGGCAGCTGAGGGCCCGGGCCCGCGAGTTCGGGGGTGGTGAAGGAGAGCACCAGGTCGGGGGAGAAGCGCGGATCGTGGGTGCACCCCGGGTCGCCGAGGCGGGCGCGCAGCTCCGCGACGAGCCCGGCGGTCCACTGAGCCACCTTCGGCATGCCGTCCAGGGCGTCGCTGAACTCCGCCGGGGTGGTCGACGCGGTGGCGTACGGCACCCCGAGGCGCTCGGCGACGAGGGCACCGGCGAGGGTCTGCTGGTCGGCGACGACGACATCGGGCCGGAACCCTTCGACCGCGCGGCGCACACCGGGCGCCATCGCCCCGGCGAGCGGCACGAGGAACTCCTCCCACAGGAAGCGCAAGGCTGCGGCACCGCGCAGGGCAGCGGGACGTTCCGGGAGCGTGGGCACGTCGCACGGGTACACCTCGGCGTCGGGCCCGGCCAGTTCCCCGACGAACCCGGGCAGTCCGGCCCAGGCGGCCCGGTGCCCGCATCTGGTCAGCTCGGCGGCCACGCTGACCGCCGGGTTGACGTGCCCGACCAGGGGCGGCACGACGAACAGAAAGCGGCTCACGGCGCGACCAGCTCCCGGTGGCCGTCCCGTAGCCAGTCGAGCACCAGCGGGACGACCGTCTCGGGGGTGCCGACGAGCACGGAGTGCCCGTGCCCGGGCACCGTCAGGGTGCGGCAGCGGGGCAGCAGCGATTCCAGCCAGGGCGCCGTGTCGGCCAGGTCGGAGGTAGCGCCGTACACCGCGCAGACCGGCACGTGCAGGCTCTGCCAGGACTCCTCGGCGGGGACGGGGCAGGACCCGATGTCCTCGGCGATGGAGGTGCCGTGCAGCAGCCGGGTGGCCCAGCGCACCAGGCGGGCCTCGTGGCGGCCGTAGGTCTCCTCGATCCACGGCAGGGTGCGCTCGTCGTGGAGCTGGTGGGCGGAGCCGGCCAGGATGCCGCTCATCTTCTTGGCCCAGGCGGCGGTCGGCGGCTCGGACTCGAGCATCAGGATGCCGGCGACCCGCTCCGGTCGGCGCAGTGCGTAGGCGAGGGCGACGGTGCCGCCGAAGGAGTTGCCGATCAGGTGGACGGGCCCTTCCAGGGCTAGGGCGTCGAGTAGCGCGTCCAGGTCGCCGCTGAAGTCCTCGACGCCGTAGCCGCGCGGCGGGCGGGAGCTGCGGCCGTGGCCGCGCTGGTCGTACATCACGACGTCGTGTCCGGCTGCGGCGAGCGCGGGCGCGATGGTGAAGTAGTAGCTGGTCAGGTTGTCGGTGGCGATGCCGTGCACGAGGACGACCGTCTGGGGCGGGCCCGGTGCCGGGGTGGGTGCGCCGCTCAGCCGCTCCACGTTCAGCCGGATCCCGCCCGCCTCGATCGTGGTCACCGCAGGCACCCCGCGATGTACTGGACGAGTTGTCCGACGGTCAGTCCGATGATGTCGGAGAGTTCGAGCGAGGCGAACCAGGCGGGGAAGTCGACCCGGTCGCCGTAGCGCCCGCCCAGCTCGGCGGTGAGCGTGACCAGGTCGATGGACTCCAGGTCGAGGTCCTCCACGAAGCGGGTGTCGGGGGTGATCGGGGTGTCGTCCAGTTCGAGGTCGTCGAGGACCGTGTGCAGAGCGTCGGTGACCTCGGCGAGGACGGCGGCGTACGCGGGGCCGGTGGTGGCGGGGCTGGTCATGATGGGCTCTCCTCGGTCCAAGCGACGGCGTAGGTACGGGTGGGCAGCCCCGGCGGGTTGGTCACATCGGCGAGCCGGATGCGCCGCAGCCGGCCGGAGGGTGCCCGGACCGTGAGGGCGCGGGCGCCGTCTTCGAATTCGACCGCCGTGAAGTCCCGCGGTCGGCCGCCCAGTCCGGTGCCCTCGGCCTTGGCCGCGGCTTCCTTGGCGGCCCAGAACCGGGTCAGCCAACCGGGGCCGCCGCCGAGCCCGGTGAAGGGCGCCCGCTCGTCCGGGGCGAGGATGGCGTCGTAGGTCGTTTCGGGGCGCTCGACGATCTCCTCGATGTCGATGCCGGTGCCGGTGCCGGGGCTGTCGGCGGCGGGGTGGACGAGTGCGACGGCGGCCTCCCGGCAGTGCGCCAGCGACAGTTCCAGAGGCGGGAGTTCTCTGCCGTGTACGCCCTCGGGGCGCGGTCTGCCGCCAGGGTCGTTGGCGACCCGTATCTCGGCGGGGAAGACGGGGCCGGCGCCGTGCGCCCACAGGTGGCGGCGTACGGCGTCCTTGGCGGCGATCCGGCCGAGCAGCCACTGGCGCCGGCCGCGCGGGGGGTGCCCGGCGTACTGCTCGCGCTCAGGGCCCGCGAGCTGGCTGCGCATGTATATCTCGCGGGATGCGGGGTCGGGCCAGCGTTCGAAGACCAGCTGCCAGCCGCCCTCCTGGGTTTCCGACAGAGTGTTGTGCTCGGGCCGTCGTTTGACCGGATCGACCTCGGGCGGCGAGTCGAAGCGCCGGTCCCGCCAGCCGCGGATCTCGGCCCAGACCTCGCCGTCGCGGGCGAGCTGCGCGTCAGCCACCAGGGCGGTGTCCGTCACGGTGGTGACCCTGATGTGGCAGTCGAGTGCGGTGCCCTGTTCCGGGGGCGGGCCGTGGAAACGGATCTCCTCGACGCCCGTCGGGAAGACGATGGTGCGGTCGGGGTGCGTGGCCATCAGCCAGTAGCCGAGCAGCTGACCGACGTTGTCGAGGAGCGCGCCGGGCGCGGACGGGGTGGTCAGGACACCGCGGACGTGCCGCTCGCCGAGCGCGCCGATCTCGGTGACGCCGCGGAACCGCGGCCCGTGGAACATCCAGCGGTCGTCGTACATCTGCCGCGCCGACGCAGCCGGACGGCTTTCCGGGGCGTCCGCCCGCCACGGCCGTGGGCGGGGCGCGGTGTCGTGCCCGTGGGCGGTCTCGACCGTGGCGCGGGCGTGGCGCCCGAACTCCACGGCGTACCGCCCCTGTCCCTCGGGCCGGGCCGTGACCGTGGCCTCGGTGGGCGGGGCGGCGACGGTCCACTGCAGAAACCGGGCGTCGTGCACGGCCACGGCCCTCCCTGGGCCGGGCACGGCGTCGATCATGTGCTGCACCAGGGTGGTGGCGGGCACCACGGGCCAGCGGTCGGCGATCTCGGGCCAGTGCGCGGGCTGCCGGAAGAAACAGTGGTCGGCGAGGTACGGCATGGTGTCGAGTGAGATGCGCAGGGTGGTGGCGCGGGAGGTGGCGGCAGGCGGCGGCACCGCCCCGGTCGCCGAGGGCTCGGGGGGCGGCGCCGCGGGCGCGGTGCGGCGCGGGGCCGCTGCCGCGGCGAACAGTTCCGCCACTTCCGCTGCCGTGTCCGCCGTCTCGCCGAGCAGCGAGCGCAGTTCGGCCGCCACGGGGCTCCGCGCGGCCACGGCCGCGAGCCGGTCCAGCCCGGGTGCGGGTGCCTCACGCAGGGTGCTGCGGAGCCGGTCCCGGGTGGCGGCGTCGAGCGAGACGAGCCCGGAGCCGAGGGTGAGGGGGACGGTGACGGGGGCGGGGACGGCTCGCGGGCTCTCCGTGGCCGTACGGACGGTCTCCGCCGTAGGGCCGGTCTCCGCCGTGCGGGCAGGTGCCGCCGTCGACCGAGGCGCGGCCCCCGCCCGCAGCGCCGCGAAGTCCGGCTCGGCACCGTGCGACCAGAGTCCGGCCGCCACCCGGTACAGCTGCGAAAGCCCGCTGTGCCGGGGCGTGTTGGCGCTGAGCGTCAGGCACGCGCGGCTGGTGAGGGTGTCGTCCACGAGAGCCGGCAGCTGGCCCTGGCCCAGCTGTACGAAGGCCCGGAACCCGGCGTCGTACAGGGCCGTGGTGAGCTGCCGGAAGCGGACCGGTTCGAGCAGGTGGCGCAGGAAGAGCGCGCGCGCCGCGGCCTCGTCGGTCGGGAAGGGCGCGGCGGTCGTGGCGGACCAGACGGGCACCCGGGGCGGGTGCAGCGTGAAGCCGCGCGCGGCCTTCTCGATGGAGGTGAGGTACGGGGCGAGCATCGGAGTGTGGAAGCCGGACTCGAAGGGCAGCAGCCGACCGAGCACTCCCGCGCCGCGCAGCCACCCGGTGAGCGCCTCGACCTGGTCGTGAGGCCCGCAGACGACGGTCTGGTGGGGCGCGTTGTCGTGCGAGACGACGACGTCCGGGTACGCCGCGAGCTCGGCATCCACCTGGTCCGCACCGGTGCCGAACGCGGCGAAGGCGAGCCCTGGGACGCGCAGCGTGGCCGGGTCGAAGTCCCGCAGGAAGGCGTCGACCTCGGCGTCCGCGTACATCCCGCCGACCGCCATCGCCGTCCATTCCCCCACACTGTGCCCGGCCAGCGCGTCCGGCCGGACGCCGATCCGGGCGAGCGTTCCGGCGAGCAGCCGGCCGAGGCCGACGACGGCTGCGCCGTGCCGGGCGACGTCGCCCACGCGGGCGTCCGGCCAGTGCGGCGCCGGCAGGCCGAAGTGGCGGGCGACGTCCTTTGCCCGCGGCTCGAACTCGGCCTCCAGCCCTGGGCAGAGGAAGGCGATCTTCCCGCCGCCCGTGCCGAGCACCGGCCGCGGCGCGCACCAGACGTCGCTCCGGCCGCCCCATGTCCGGGCGCGGGCGACTGCCTTGCGGGCCAGGGCGAGGCGGCGGTCGGTGGGGTCCAGGACGGCGACGCGGGCGCCCCCGGCTCCCCTCGCTCCGCCCTCAGCGGCGGCCGCGCGCAGCTCGGTGTCGTCGGCGTCGAGCAGTTCGGCGAGGTCCTGCGGGGTCGCGGCGGCGAGCCGCAACAGCCGGGGCGGCTCGGCCACTTCGGCACGGTCCGCGCAGGCAGCAGGCCCAGCGCCCGGGCCGCCGGGTGCCGGGGCCGCAGGCGCGACGGCCGGGGTCGATGCCGGTGCGGGAGCCGACGCCGGGGCAGGCGGCCATGCGGGGGCAGGTACGGGCTCCGGTACCGACTCCAGGACGACGTGGGCGTTGATCCCGCCGAAGCCGAAGGCGCTGACCGCGGCACGTCGGACGTCCCCGTCCCAGTGCCGGGCCTGCTGGGCCGGAGCGAAGCGGGTGACGCGGAGCGCCGGGTGCGGGTCGTCGCAGTGCAGGGTCGGCAGGAGCGTGCCGTGGTGCACCGCCAGGGCCGCCTTGACGAGGCCCGCCACACCTGCCGCCGGCATCGTGTGGCCGATCATCGACTTCACGGAGCCGATCACGGCGTCGGGCCCGGCGTCCGGGTCCGGCGGCCCGAACACCTCGGCCAGCGCGGCCAGTTCGGCCCGGTCGCCGCCGGGGGTTCCGGTGCCGTGCGCCTCCAGGAGGCCGAGCGACCCCGGTGCCGCCGGGTCGAGCCCCGCCGCCGCCCAGGCGAGCCGGACGGCGCGGGCCTGGCCGCCGGGGTCCGGGTTGACCAGGGAGCCGGCCCGGCCGTCGCCGGCCACGCCGACGCCGCGGACGACGGCGTAGATCCGGTCGCCGTCGCGCCGCGCGTCCGCGAGCCGTTTGAGTACGACCACGCCGGTGCCCTCGCCCATCAGCACGCCGTCCGCGTCCCGGTGGAACGGGCGGATCCGCTGGGACGGCGACAGCGCCCGCAGCCGGCTGAAGACGGACCAGAGCGTGATGTCGTGGCAGTGGTGTACGCCGCCCGCGAGCATCACGTCGCAGCTGCCCGCGGCGAGCGCGCCGACGGCCTGATCGAGTGCGACGAGCGAGGAGGCGCAGGCCGCGTCCACGGTGTAGGCGGGGCCACGCAGATCGAGCCGGTTGGCGACCCGGGACGCCGCGAAGTTGGGCACGAGGCCGATCACCGACTCGGGGCTCTGCTCCCCGCCGAGCGCGGCCGTGAACGCCATCCGTACCGCGTCGAGCCGCTCGCCGTCCAGCTCGGGCAGTAACTCGTGGAGGGTACGCACCAGTTGGGCGGACGTACGCATCCGCTGGTCGAGTCGGGCGAGCCCGTCGCTCAGATAACCGCCGCGGCCGAGCACGACACCGACCCGGGAGCGGTCTTCGGGCAGTGCGGCCTTCCCCGCGTCGGCGAGCGCGGCCGCGGCGGTGCGCAGTGCGATCAGCTGGTCGGGTTCGGTGCCGGGCACGGAGTCCGGCATGAGTCCGAAGACGGTCGGGTCGAAGGCGGCGAGCGCGTCGAGCCCGTCGACGAAGCCGCCGCGGCGGCAGTAGACGCCATCGAGGCCGCGCCGTCCGTCCGGGTCGTAGTAGGTGTCCGCGTCCCAGCGGGCCTTGGGCACCTCGGAGATGGCGTCAGCGCCGGTGACGAGGTTGTGCCAGAACGCGGCCAGGTCACAGGCGCCGGGCAGGGTCACCGCCATGCCGACGATGGCGACGGGCTGCCGGTGCTGCGGGGCGGTCGGTCGCATCGTGGGGCTCACCGGCCCGACGCCGTCAGGACGACCTCGTCGGTCTCCGGCTCGCCCCAGGCCAGCTCCCGCAGCAGCGCGAGCACGCCTTCCTCCGGGTCGATCAGCTCGATGCCGCGGCGCGCGTACTCCCGGCCCAGCTCAGGGCCGACCATGCCGCCGTGTGCCCCGGCCGGTGCCCACGGGCCCCAGTGCACGGTGACGGTACGGCTGCCGGTGTCGGCGCGCCAGAGGCGGCCGAGGCGGGCGAGTGCGTCGTTGGCGGCGGCGTAGTCGGCCTGGCCGCGGTTGCCGTACACCGCCGCGACGGAGCCGAACATGACGGTGAAGGCGGGCAGTTGGGGAAGTCGCCGGAGAGCCGAGAGCAGTGCGCGGGCGCCGTCCACCTTGGTGCCGTAGACCCGTTCGAAGGAGACGGGGTCCTTCTCGGCGAGCAGCCGGTCCTCGATCACTCCGGCGGCGTGTACGACCCCGTCGATCCGGCCGTACGTCGCGTACGTCTCCTTGACCGCCTGCTGCACGGCCTCCGCGTCCCGCAGGTCGAGTGCCCGGTATCTGGCCCGGCCGCCCGCGTCGTGTACCTCGGCCAGGGTCGTGGCGATCTCGCGGCGGGCCAGGACGCGGCCCGCTTCGCGGTCGATCTCGGCGGTGCTCAGACCGCCCCGGGCGGCGAGCGCTGCACGCAGCGCGGGCAGGTCGGTGGCGTGGGCCAGCTCGTGGTGCCCGCCCGTGCCGTCGTCGAGCGGCGTACGCCCGAGCAGTTCGACCCGGCAGCGTGCGGCGGCGGCAAGGGCGAGGGTGAACCGGGCTGTGATGCCGCGTGCGCCGCCCGCGAGGACGACGACCGACTCCGGGCCGAGCCCGAGTGCCGCGGCTGCGGCGGCGCCGGAGGAGGCGGGCCCGGCGCCGGAGGAGACGGGCGGGCCCAGAGGGCTCTCGTACGGTACCGGGGCGCGGCGGACGCCGCAGGTGCGCAGCACGACGGGCTCCCGGTCGGGCGCCAGCAGTTCCCCGACGAGTGCCTCGGCCTGCTCGGTGGCGGGCTCGTCGGGGTCGAGCTCCACGGTGCGGACCACGGTGTCGGGGTATTCGCGGGCCGCGGTGCGCACGAAGCCGTCGAGGCCGCTGGTGTCGTCGGGGAGGCGCGGGCAGAGCAGCCGGCGCGGGCCGCGCAGCAGCAGTTGCTGGAGCACGGTGAGCTTGGCGGGCAGCAGTTGCTGTTCCGTGCCCGCGAGAGCGCCCAGGTGCAGCACTCCGTCGACCGGGCCGGTGTGCCCGGCGAGCTGTGCGGTGTCCGGGCCGCCACGGGCGGCGAGCGCGCCGAGTGTGGTGAGCCGGGTGACAAGTGCCCGTGCGAGTGGCGTGTCGTCCGCGACGATCAGGAACCGCTTCCCGCGCAGCTGTGCCGCGCCTTCGGCGCCGGGCACGGGCGGCGGGTCGAGCGGGGCGGGCCGCAGCAGATAGCGGTGGGGAGCCTGGCCGGTGAGCGGGGCGGGGGACTCCTCGGCTACGGGGGCCGAGGTGGCGAGGGCGGGTGCCGGGTCCGGGTCGGCGAGCGCCTTCGCGCGGGCCCGCAGCCAGTCGGCGATCCCGGCGGCGGTGCGCTCCCGGGTCAGCTCCTCCAGGTCCGCGTCCGGCAACGACCGCAGATCCGCACCCGAGCCCAGCAGCCGCCGTCCCAGCTCCCCGGCGATCTCCGTCCGCTTGATCGAATCCACACTCAGATCCGCCTCCAGATCCGACTCCGCCCCCACCATCTCCACCGGATATCCCGTACGTTCAGCGATCACCGCCAGCACCTCGGCCAGCACATCCACCCCCACCGGAGCGGGAGCGGGGGCCGGAGCCGCAGCGAGAGCGGCCGGAGCCGGGGCCGGAAGGGGTTCGAGGGCCGGCGGAGCCGCCTGCGGCGCGGGCGGAGCCCCGAAGTAGCCGAGGAGCACGTCCCGTTGTGCGGCCAGCATCTCCCGGCTGTTGCGCAGGAACTCCCGGAGCAGTTCTTCCCGTTCGCCCATCGTCGTCGCCTCACTGGTCCGCTTTTCGGTCCGCTGGATGCCCGAGATGCGCCGGGCCGGGCGCAGCGCTCCCGGCACCGGCCGGCCGTCCGCCGTGCGTACGAGGTGGCCGTCGACCGTCCAGCCGGGCCGCTCCGGCACGGCGGCCGGGTCGGCGAGTGCCGTGTCGCGTCCGCTGAAGAGCCGTGCGGGCGCCACCGGGACACCGGCCGCGGCGAGCCGGGCCAGGGCTTCGAGGTGGCCGCGCAGGCCCGCGTCGGGGCGGGGTTCGAACGGGACGGCGACGTGCGGCCGGTCGCCGAGGATCTGGCCGACCAGACCGGTGAGCACGGTGCCGGGCCCGCACTCGACGAAGATCCGCGCCCCGGCGTCGTACATCGCCTCGATCTGGTCGGCGAAACGGACGGGGGCGGCGATCTGCTCGGCGAGGTCGGCTCGTATCTGGGCGGGGTCCCCGGCATAGCGGGTGCCGGTGAGATTGGCCCAGACCGGGAACTCGGGGCCGCGCACGGCGTACGCCGTCAGGATCTCGGCGAAGCGGGACACGGCCCCGGCGACCAGCGGGCTGTGGAAGGCGCAGGCGACGGGCAGCGGGCGGACGGCGAACCCGGCGTCGGTGAGCGCGTCGACGGCTTCGGCGGCGGCGTCCGTCGGGCCCGAGAGCACGCTCTGCGCGGGCGCGTTGTGGTTGGCGACGACGACCCGCTCGGCCAGGCCTGCCCCGGCGAGCACCCGGGTCACCTGTTCGGCGGAGGCCACGGCGGCGGCCATGGTGCCGGGATCGGACCCCTGTGCGCCGGTCGCGGCGAGGATCGCCTCGGCCCGCTCCCGGCTGAGGTCACCGAGCGTGTCGGGGTCGAGGGCGCCCGCGGCGCAGAGCGCGACGAGTTCGCCGTAGGAGTGCCCTGCGGCCATGTCGGGGCGGACACCGACCGCGGTGAGGGTGTCGTACGCGGCGAGGCCGACCGCCCCGAGCGCGGGCTGGGCGTGGCGGGTGTCGGTGAGCCGGGCGACCTGTGCGGCGCGTTCGGCGGCGTCGAAGGCGGCGGGCGGGAAGAGGGCGGCGGCCGGGGCGTGGTACAGGTGGCGGCCGAGTTCGGGGAAGGCGGTGAACAGCTCGGCGAACATGCCGGGGCGCTGGCTGCCCTGGCCGGGGAAGAGGAACGCCACCTTGCCACCGTCGTTGCTTTCGCCGTCGCCGTCGGCCGCCCCGGCGGGGGCGCCTGTGGCCGGGAACACTCCGCTTCTCCCGGGCGTGCCGTCGAGTAGGTCCCGTATCAGGTGCGGGAGTTCGGTGACGGACTCGGCGACCACGGCACCGAGGAGCGGGCCCGGTCCGGTCTCCGCGCGCTGTGCGGCGGTACGCGCCAGGTCCCGCAGCCGCCAGTGGCCGCTCGCCGCGAGGGCGGCGAGTTCCTCGGCCGTTGCGCGGGTGCGGAAGACGAACAGCTCGGCGGGCCAGACGTCGTGGCTCTGGCGCGGCGGCGCTCCGGCGTCGGCGTGGGCCCGCAGCACCACATGGAAGTTGGTGCCGCCGAATCCGAAGGCGCTCACCCCGGCGACGCGGCGGGCGGCGGGCTCGGCCCAGGGCCGGGCCTCGCTGTGGAAGACGAATGGGCTGTCGGGGCCGGTCCAGACGGGGTTGGGCACGTCGATGTGCAGGGTGGGCGGGCGCACCCCGGTATGCAGGGCGAGCGCGGTCTTGATCAGTCCGGCGAGACCGGCGGCGCACTTGGTGTGCCCGATCTGGGACTTGACGGAGCCCACGACGCAGCCGCCGGGCGCGGCCCCGGCGTCCTCGAACAGCCGGGTGAGCGTGCCGAGTTCGGTGCGGTCGCCGACGACGGTGCCGGTGCCGTGGGCCTCGATCAGGCCGACCTCGGCGGGCGAGACGCGGGCCTGCGCGTAGGCGCGTTCCAGGGCGGCGCGCTGGCCCTCGGGGCGGGGCGCGGTCAGGCCGAGGGAGCGGCCGTCGCTGGCGCTGCCGACGCCCTCGATGACGGCGTAGATCCGGTCGCCGTCCCGCTCGGCGTCGGCGCGGCGCTTGAGTACGAGACAGGCGACGCCCTCGCCGAGTGCGATGCCGTCGGCGGCCGCGTCGAACGTGCGGCAGCGGCCGGTGGGCGACAGCGCGTGCGCGGAGGAGAAGAGCAGGTAGTCGTTGATGCCGTTGTGCAGGTCGGCGCCGCCGCACAGGGCCACGTCGGCGGCACCGCAGGCCAGTTCCTTGCAGGCGGCGTCGACGGCGGCCAGGGAGGAGGCGCAGGCGGCGTCGACGGTGTAGTTGGCGCCGCCGAGGTCGAGCCGGTTGGCGATCCGGCCGGCGATGACGTTGGCGAGCATGCCGGGGAAGGAGTCCTCGGTGAGCTTCGGGAGCTGCTCCTCCAGGTCCTCGGGAAGGCGGCCGACGTACGAGGGCAGGACGCTGCGCAGCGTCGCGGCGCCGGAGATGTCGCTGCCCGCCTCGGCACCGAAGACGACGCAGGTGCGCTCGCGCGGGAAGGCCCGGCGGTCGAGCCCGGCGTCGGCGAGTGCCCGCCTGGCCGCCTCCAGGGCGAGGAGCTGGACGGGTTCGATGGCGGCCAGGGAGGCGGGCGGGATTCCGTAGGCCAGCGGGTCGAAGGGGATCGGAGGCAGGAAACCGCCCCACTTGGACGCGGACACGTCGTCCGCCTCGGCGTCCGCGCCGAAGTGCAGCGCGGGATCCCAGCGGGTGTCCGGGACCTCGGTGATCGCGTCGGCGCCGGCGAGCACCTGGGCCCAGTAGGCGGGCAGGTCGGCGGCGCCGGGGAACATGCCGGCCATGCCGACGACGGCGATGTCGAGCGGTTCGGGAGTGGGGGCCGGGTTCCGCGCGGGTACCGTACCGCCCGCGTCGCGGACGTCAGCGGCGAGTTCGGCGGTGCGGCGTCCGTAGAAGTCGGCGGCCCCGTCGGTGACCGCGTGGTGCAGGGCGGCGACGGTGGTGACGGCGGAGCGGAGCACGGCGACCTCGCCGGCCATGAACATGCCCGCTTCGCGCTGGCGCTCCTCGTCGACGTCGAGTAGCTCGTCGCCGACCCGCTCGACGCCCTTGCTGGCGATGCGCAGGCGGCCGACGTTGAGCCGCTCCAGCTCCTGCCAGACCTGCCGCTCGGGTATCCCCTGAGTCCGCAGCTCGTCCTTGACCTCCTGGTACGTGTCGCTGAACGCGCTGGGCAGGCAGCGGGTGGTGTGGCCGGGCGCGGTGTGCAGGAGCGTGGTCGACCTGGCGTCCAAGGCCGCGCGCTGGAACAGCGGCCGGATGGCGCCGCACTCGACGGCCTCCTCGGTGAAGAGGTAGCCGGTGCCCATCAGAACGCCGACGGCGGCACCGCGGGTGGTGAGCGGGGCGGCGAGCGCGGCGACCATGGCGGCGGAGCGCTCGTCGTGGATGCCGCCCGCGAACAGCACCTGTACGTCCTGTGGGTCGGCGGCGTCACCGCCATCGGTGTGACCGTCGTCGGCCGCCGCGTCGAGGAAGTCCTCCAGGACGGCCAGTTGCGCCTCCCAGAGCGGGAAGCTGTTGCGCGGCCCGATGTGCCCGCCGCACTCGGCGCCCTCGAAGACGAAGCGCCGGACGCCGGCCGCCAGGAACTGGCCGAGCAGCCCGGGCGACGGCACGTGCAGAAAGGTACGGATGCCCTCGGCCTCCAGAGCGGCCGCCTGGGAGGGACGGCCGCCCGCGATGACGGCGTGGCTGGGGCGCAGCTCACGGACGGCCTCCAGTTGGGCGGTGCGTATCTCTTCCGGAACGAAGCCGAGGATGCCGACGCCCCAGGAGCGGTCGCCGAGCGCGGACTTGGTCTGCTCGAGCAGGGTGCGGGTCTGCTCGGGCCCGGCCAGGGCGAGCGCGACGAACGGCAGTCCGCCGCCGTCCGCGACGGCCGCCGCGAACCGCGCCTGGTCGCTGACCCGGGTCATCGGGCCCTGGACGACCGGCAGCGCGGTGCCGAGCGCCCGGCACATCGGCGAGCCGCCGCGCAGCACGGCGCCGTCGTCCGCCACGGCGGCGTCGATGCCCTCCGTGACGGCGGCGAGGGCGCGGTCCACGGTGCCGTACCGCTCGGCGAACCGGGCGGCGAGAAAGGCATCCTGGCCCAGCGGCAGGGGCCGGTCGCGCAGGACGGCCGGGAGGCCGGGGCGGCTCCGGTCGAGTACCCGGCAGCCGTCGACGACGACGGTCTCGGTGCCGTCGGCGGCGCGCAGCAGACCGGCGGCCGCGGGGGCCGTACCGGCCTCGTCGAGGAGTGCGAGCTGGATGTCCAGTACGACTCCTCGGGCGCCCGCGAGGACGGCGGCGGCCGCGGTGTGCGGCCCGATGCCCCCGCAGGCCCACACGGGCAGGTCGGCCGGTACGGCGCCGAGTACGCGCTGGAGCAGCACGAAGGTGGAGTGTTCGCCGCAGGGGTCGCCGGACTCCTCGCCGCGCACGACGAGCCCGGTGACACCGTCGGCCACGGCCCGGACGGCCTCGTCGGTGCCGCGGACCTCGGCGAGCACGGCGGGGTCCGCGGCGGCGGCGCGGGCGGCGGCCCGGACCCCGGCGACGGTCCAGGGCGCGTCGGGGGCGAGGAGCACGGTGCACGGTCCGGCTGCGGCCGGGTCCGCGGTGCGACGCGTTCCGGTGGGCGCCGGGGCCCACAGCTCTCCGGGGCGCAGCGCACAGTCGGCGGGGACCCGCACGCCGTGGCTGCCGGGGGCCCACTGCCGCAAGAGGGCCAGGGCCTCGCGGGTGGCGCGGGCGCCCGGGCCGAGGTCGAGGACACCGGACCCACCGGCCCGGCAGACGGCGGCGACGAGGCGGGGGTCCGGTGCACCCAACGGGCTGACGCCGATAACGGTGTGCGTCATGGGGGGAGGCTCCTCTGTGCGATCGAGGGGGGTGTGCGATCGGGACGAGCGGATTCGGCGCACTCCGCGCGCTTTGGAGCTGATGACCCGTCAGATACTAATGGGTAGTCAGTTATCTGGCTGCACCCCCGACACCGATCGGTGAACAGGAACCGCAACGAGCCGGCCCCGGTCGCCGCAGAGCTCGGCCATGTCGTTGATGTCGGAAATCGGCATGACCACCGGCCGTGACCGCACGCCTGTCCGCGCGGCCTCTTAGCCTTGATCCACCGATCAATAGCCGGTCCAGAGCCTGGACATGAGGGTGCGGATGCCCTCTAACGTGTACATGCGAACCGGTGTGGGCAAAACCGCAGGTAGCTGACCTCGCCTCCTGCGTTGCCTGCCCGCGGCGCGGTGTTGATCAAGGGCTACGGGGCGTTCGCCTTGCCCATTTACCCGCCCCACCGCGGGCGGTGAAGCCGCCCTGGGTCGCTGACCTGGGATGATTGGACTTCTTCAAGGTTCCATGTCACAGATCGAGAGAACACCCGCGAGAGACCACGGACCCCTGCCGGGGCCGTGTCCGATTCGCTCCTGCCCGCCGCCGTCCTGGTCGCGTTCGCGGCAGGCGCGGATGACCGTGGGGGCCCGTGCCTGCCGCGCTTCCGCTGGGTTGCATCCGCTCGGGTTACAGCGGGCAGGTGATCTGGAAGACGACCGTGTTGGGGTCGTTGGGGGTTGGGCAGAGGAACTGGTCGTAGCGGGTGTCGTTGTCGACGAAGCGCTTCAGCCAGGAGACGCTGTACTGGGCGATCGTGGTGTTCGGGTCGGTGAAGGTGAAGTGGTCGGTGTCCTTGAGCACGATGAGTGACTTGTCGGGGGCGCTGACCAGCCCGTTGTAGAAGGGCAGGGCGAAGTCGTCGACGGAGGCGACGGTGTCACCGTCGGCGCCGAAGATCATGGTGGGGACCGTGATCCGGCTGGAGACGTCGCTGAGGTCCCAGGGTGCCAGCGGGATGGCCGCCTTGAGCGACGGGGTGCTCGCCGCGCTCTGCAGCGAGCCGCCGCCCATCGACCAGCCCATCAGCGCCAGCCGGCCGGGGTCGATCCGGTTCTTCACCGTGCTCTGGGCCGTCAGATAGGTGAGTGCGGCGAGTTGCTGCCTACTGCGGTCTGCGGGAAAGTCCCACAGCGCATTGGTGTTCAGGGTCATCACCACGAAGCCCTGGGAAGCCAGCCGGGGTCATCAACTGCTCGCCTGCAAGGTCGATTGAGTGAGTGTAAGGCTGATCAGGGTTGTTACGTTCATGGCGTGAATCTGACCGAGTGGGCACGGGTGCAGGGCGTTCATCCTCAGACCGCGTACAAGTGGTTTCGTGAGGGGACGCTGCCGGTGCCTGCTCAGCGGGTCGGGCCGCGCACGATCCTGGTGAACATCGCGGCGAATGCGGCGCCTGAGGTTGTCGGTGGCGTCGGGTTGTATGCCCGTGTGTCCTCGCATGACCAGAAGCCTGATCTTGAGCGGCAGACGGCCAGGCTTGTCGGGTGGGCGGCCGAGGCCGGTCACCGCGTGGTGCGGGTGGAGTCAGAGGTCGGTTCCGGGATGAACGGGGCCCGCTCGAAGGCCCGTCGGTTGCTGGCCGATCCGGACGTGACCACTGTGGTGGTGGAGCACAAGGACCGGCTCGGCCGGATGAACGTGGAGCTTGTTGAGGCTGCCCTGGCCGCGGCCGGCCGTCGCCTCGTTGTTCTGGATGACGGTGAAGTCGAAGACGATCTGGTGCGGGACATGGTGGAGGTGCTGACGTCGTTCTGTGCCCGCCTGTACGGGCGCAGGTCGGCGAGGAACCGGGCGAAGGCCGCTCTTGAGGCGGCTGAGCATGGCTGAACCGAAGAAGAAGTTGCGGCAGATTTCGCGGCCGTTCGTCGCCGACGGCCCCACCGGCGTGAGTATCCGTGACCGTCTCAAGGGCCTGACCGGCGAGGATGAGAGGATCCTGCGTCTGGTCAGTGAGCACATGGGACGGCTGGCGTCGCTGGATCTGGCCCGCAGGTGCCGTGACGGACTGGAGCACTCCGCGGACACGTGGGCGGCCCGCAAGCGGGATCTGACCGTCCTGTCGTCGTCGCGGTGGGCCGGCTCGGTCACCTCCAATACCCACGACCAGTGGGGCCTTTCCCGGCGTGCCCAGCACGCCCACCTGCAATCTCTGGGCGCAGGGATCAGCATGGTCCGGCACCGGCTGTCCCTCCCGGTCGGGGAGAAGGGCTCCCGGGGCAAGCCGGGCGGCTACCGGTCGAAACACGAGTGGTTTACGAAGACGCGTCGTCTGGCGATCCTGGAGGGCGAGTTCGAACGTGTCACCGCCGCCCGGGAGGCCGGGAAGGTCTCCATCGTGCGGGGCGGCCGGAAGCTGCTCAACAACCGGCACAACCTGGCCGCCGCGCACCTGACCGCCGAACAGTGGCGGGACCGCTGGGACGCTGCCCGCTGGTTCCTCACGGCCGACGGAGAGTCCGGCAAACGCTTGGGGAACGAGACGATCCGCGTCACCCTCGACGGCGAGATCAGCATCAAACTCCCGGCCCCGCTCGCCGAGTACGCGAACGCCCCACGCGGCCGCTACGTCCTGGCCGCGAAGGTGACCTTCCCGCACCGGGGCGACGAATGGCGCGACCGGATCGAGGGCAACCGGGCCGTCGCCTACCGCATCCACTACGACGTGGAGCGCGGACGCTGGTACCTGGACGCCTCCTGGACCCGCAAAGAACTTCCGGTCGTCCCCCTGGACGCACTTCGGGCCGGCGGTGTGATCGGCGTCGACATGAACGCCGACCACCTCGCCGCGTGGCGGCTGGACACCCACGGAAACCCGACCGGCAACCCGCGCCGCTTCGACTACGACCTCACCGGCACCGCACCCCACCGCGACGCCCAGCTCCGCCACGCCCTCACCCGGCTCCTGCACTGGGCCAAGGCCACCGGCGCTGCGGCCATCGCGATCGAAGACCTCGACTTCACCGACTCCACAACCCGGGAGAAACACGGCCGCAAGAAACGGTTCCGGCAGCTCATCTCCGGCGTCCCCACCAGCAAACTCCGCGCACGCCTGCTGTCGATGTGCGCGGAGACCGGGATCGGCGTGATCGCTGTCGATCCCGCCTACACCAGCCTCTGGGGCGGCCAGCACTGGCAAAAGCCCCTGACCACACCGAAGCGCCCCGTCACCCGCCACCAGGCGGCAGGCGTGGCGATCGCGCGACGCGCCCTCGGACACCGGATCAGGCGACGGACGGCACCGCCCCGCCAGCACCAGAGCGATGCTGGCGGGCATCGGACCGCCCAGGCCCGACCCGGCGACCGGAGGCGTGAGGGAAACCGCCCCCGCGTACCCGGACCACGGACACGATCCGACGGAGCCGAACGCGGCAGGAACGCGGCAACCCAGAACACCCAAAACCGTTCGGGGTGTTCGGCTGAGTACGAGTTCTGGCAACAGGACTCACTCCCACTCAGTCGGTAGGAACGGTACGCCGATGGCTTCCTGGGTCCAGTGGTGCAGTCCGCGTAGTGCGCGGCGGGCTGCCGGGTGGTGCGCGAAGAAACGGTGGAGACCCGGAGGGAGGAGGTAGTCAGGTTTCAGAAGCACCCACTGCGGTGTGCTCTGGAAGACGTCGACATGGGTCGCCTTCGGCTGGATCTCGGGCAGGAACTGCACGGTGGAAGCTCCGGTGCCCACCACTGCGACACGCTGTCCGGTCAAGTCGACCTCGTGGTTCCAACGGGCGGAGTGGAAGGCGGTGCCGGGGAAGGTGTCAAGGCCGGGGATGTCAGGATGGCGTACCTGCATGCTAATCGCGGCGGCTTGTGCGAACATCCGCAAGCAGGACGCCACTGAGACGTCGCTCCCACGGCGCGGCCTGCACCGCGCCTTCGCCCGCGCGATGCTGCGCACCGCCGTCAGCAAGGTCCATCAGGACCTGAGGATCTGGAGCACCAAAGGCTACGAGCCCCGACCCCTGCGTCACCCCCGCCTGCTGCGGCCCTTGGAGGCCCTGGCCCGCTTCTACCTGCGTACCTCGGTACGGGACCGCGCCCTGCGGCGGGCTCTTACTCCCGACTACCGCTTGGGCGGCCGCCGCCTGATCACCTCCGGCACCTACTCCGCCGCCCTCACCCGGCCCAACGTGCGGCTGCATCCCACCCGCGTGACCGCCGTGGAGGGCTCCGACGTCATCGGCGCCGACGGCACCCGTACTCGCGCCGACATCATCGTCCTGGCGACCGGATTCCGCATCGGTGACCTCCCCTTGGCCCCCCAACTGCACGGCATCGACGGCACGTTGGCCCAGACGTGGGCCGACAGCCGTCGCGCCTACCTGGGTACCAGCGTCAGCGGATACCCCAACCCTTTCCTGCTCATCGGCCCGAATCTGCTTACCGGGACCACCGCCGTCCCCACCATCCTCGAAGCCCAACTCCGCTCCATCACCACCGCCCTCAACCACCTGCGTACCAGCAGGGCGTCCGCACTGGATGTCAAGCCCGAGGCAGCCCGCCAGCAGGCCCTGCATGAGGCGCTGCGCAACACCGTCTACAACACCACCGGTGGCACCGCCTACTACTTCGGCCTCCCGGGCATCAACACCTTCTGCTGGCCTTGGTCGACCGCCGGGCTCGTCAAGCGCCTGCACTCCTTCGACCCGGACGTCTACACCTGGAGGCTGCCACTCCCGACCCAGGCCGGCGCCGAGCGGGATGGTCTGCCCGCCCACCGGTCGGGCTGACGCTGGTGGGCGTCACGGTCGATGCGCTCCTAGGTGGCCACCGAGGAATTTCCTCGGCGAAGCCGGTGAGGAAGTCGGAGTTCTTCAGCACATCAAGCAGCTCCAGGGCGCCCCAACCCCGTACGACTTCGTCCTTGAGGGCCCGCAGGCCGCTGGGCTCAGCCAGAGGCTCCAGCTTCGGGAGGTGGTCCACGGCTCGCCCTTGCGAGGCGAGATCCCTGGCTTGGCGCGGGGCGCGGAGGCCCGGGACTGGCCTGCCGATGTGGTCCGCCGCCCGGTTAACGGCAGGCCGTCCGCGCTACTGTCCGAGGGCGTGTGTGAGGGCTTCGTCGAGCAGTTCCCGCAGGGTCGAGGACGTTGGTGCGACGGCGGTGGCGAGCAGGGCCGGGCCGCCGGCCAGTGGTGCGAGGACGGCGCACCCCTCCCGGGAGCGTGGGCGGAGCAGGATGGGGCTGCGCCGCATGCTCATCTGCGGGTCGACGAGCAGGAGTTGGCCGACGGCACGGTGTCCGTGCAGGATGGCCGGGCCGTCCCAGCCGGGCTCCGGGTCCCCGTACGCCGTTTGCTGGTCGAGCAGCGGTCTTCCGGCACGGTGGACAAGGAGTCGGCTGACGAGGTGGCCGGGATCCTCGTTGGCCCGGCCCAGAAGCTGTTCTTCCCGCAGCAACAGGCGTGCAGTGGAGGCGAGTTCGACCGTGCAGGTCTGCCGGAGGTTGCTGTCGGCAGCGCTGATCAGCGGCTGGGGCAGCCAGCGCAGGCTGGCGTGTTCCCCGACGGTGAGCCGTACGTCGTAGGTGGCCGGGGCGGTGGTAGGGCCGCGCAGGGCGAGTGTGGCGGCGGCCGTCGTGACCTCCAGGGCGGCCCGGTCTCCGGCGGTGACGTCGATGGTGAGCCGGTCGCCGCCGAGGGGGCGCTCATCGCGCCGATGATCCCGACCTTGGCGTGGTTTTTGTCGGTGCGCAGGCGTCGGAGGTGGAACGGGCCGTCGCTGAGTAGCCGCGGGAGCGTGGTGACGCGTCCGTTGTGGCTGGCGTGGATGCGGGCTGTGGCGCATACCCCGTGCGGGTGCCCGGCGGGTTCCTCGGTGGCGGAGGGGGCTCCGGTCACCGCTGCCCCAGCGGCTGGCCCCGGTGAAGGTGGCGGTGCTGCCGCTGTCCGGTCCGCGATGAGTTGTGCGGTGGGGCTCATGCGGCCGCCTTGTGGTGCCACTCGGTGAGGTGGGCGGTGATCCAGTCGGCGACGTCGCGGATGCCGTCGTCCGAGGTGAGGCTGGTGAAGATGACGGGGAGGTCGCCGCGTTGCCGTTTGGCGTCGGTGGCCATGGTGGCGAGGTCGGCGCCGACGTGCGGGGCGAGGTCGGTTTTGTTGATGAGGAGGAGGTCGGCGGTGGTGATGCCGGGGCCGCCCTTGCGGGGGATGTCGTCGCCGCTGGAGACGTCGATGACGAAGATCTGCTGGTCGACGAGGCCCTTGGAGAAGGTTGCGGTGAGGTTGTCGCCACCGGACTCGATGAGCACGAGGTCGAGGGGGCGGAGGGTCTCTTCCAGGTGTTCGACGGCTTCGAGGTTGGCGGAGATGTCGTCGCGGATCGCGGTGTGCGGGCAGGCGCCGGTCTCCACCGCGGTGATCCGTTCGGGTGGCAGTACGGCCTCGCGCAGGAGGTACTCGGCGTCCTCGCGGGTGTAGATGTCGTTGGTGACGACGGCGATGGACCAGCCCTCGCGCAGGGTGCGGCACAGCGCGGCGACGCTGGCGGTCTTGCCGGAGCCGACGGGCCCGCCCAGGCCGACTCGGAGGGCTCGGCGGGTGCCGTCGGCGCGGAGCGGTTCGGCGCTGTGGGTGTGGCGCTGCGGCATGGTCTCGGGGTGGTCGAGGTGCATGCAGGACTCCAGGTGGGCAGGGAGGGGTGTCAGGAGGCGAAGAGCCGGACGGTCCAGGCGGCGTGCTGTTCGCCGGTGATGTCCAGCAGTGGTGAGGACGCCGACGGCAGGGCGTCGACGCCCTCGGCGGTGGCGCGGTCCGCGGCCCGGGCGGCGGCCGTGGCGACGGCGTCGAGGTCGGTGCTGAGGTGGGCCAGCAGGCTCGAGGCGTCGAGCGGGTCGAGGCTGAGCAGGCGCACTGCCGCGGTGGCTGGGCCGCTGGCGTTCTCGTATGCGGCGGCGTAGGCGGCGTCCAGTGGGGTGAGCCCGGCGGCCCGGGCGGCCAGGCCCAGCACGATCGGCTGGTGGGCGCCCTGGGGACGTGCGGCGGCCAGCCGTTCCAGGTCTTTGGAGGGGAAGGTGGCACGAGCTGCGCGCATCATCTGCCGGCCGAGTCGGCGGGCGACGGCGCGCAGCGCGGGGGCGGGGGTGCGGGCGTCTGCTGCGTCGTCGAGCAGCAGCGGGTTGACTCCGGCGGCGGCTGCGGCGGCCAGGCCGGCCGTGGTCAGGCCGGTGGTGTGTAGACGGCCGCGGCAGAATGTCTGAAGGCTGTCGGTGTCGTGTACGGCTTGGTGGGCGATGGCGGCCTCGATGCCGCCGGAGTGGGCGTGGCCTCCGGCGGGGAAGCGGCCGTCGGCCAGCAGGAGCAGGGCTGCACGGCTCATGGGTGAGCGGCTGCCTTTCGCAGGGTCGGAAGCGATGCCGAGCGTCGGCGGGCGCGGCCTGCCCGCCTCGGGTGCCCGGCCGCGGAGCTGGTGCTCCGGCGGCCGGGCAGAGAGCGGCTTTTAGAACAGGAAGTACCGCTGTGCCAGGGGTACTTCGGTGACGTAGGAGCGCGGCACCGTCGCACCATTGAGTTCGGTGCGGGTGTCAGTCGTGGTCGCACCGCCGATCGTGACCTCGAAGCTGTTGTGGTCGACTTCGAGGCTGTCGGGCACGGTGTCGTTCAGTTTCATGTCGGCCTTCGTGACGTGCCGGGTGCTGGTGATGTCCACGAAGTCCTTGTCGAGACCGAGACCCGGATTGCTGCTGGTGCCGTCTCCGTTGAGTTTGTCGGCCACGCCCAGAGCGACGAAGTTCACCGAGTTGCGTCCCGGGGAGCGGCCGGTGGAGCCCCAGACCGGGCGCGGCTGGTAGGGCTGCGGCGTGGGGATCGAAGCGTTGGCGTCGCCGACCTGTGCGTACGCGAGCTGGCCGCCCTTGAGGAGCATGTGCGGTTTGACGCCGAAGAACTTCGGCTCCCACAGCACCAGGTCGGCGAGCTTCCCCGTCTGCACGGAGCCGACGTAGCCGTCGATGCCATGCGTGATCGCCGGGTTGATCGTGTACTTGGCGACGTACCGGCGCGCCCGGAAGTTGTCGTTCGGCTGCTTCTGCTGGTCGTTGAAGGAGTGGTTGGTGTCGTCGGTGATCGGGCGGACCTTGGCGGCGTCGAGGTCTTCCTTCAGCGGCCCGTAGCGGCTCTTCATGACGTGCGCGGTCTGCCAGGTACGCGTGATCATCTCGCCGATGCGGCCCATCGCCTGGGCGTCGGAGGACATCATGGAGATGGCGCCCATGTCGTGCAGGAGGTCCTCCGCGGCCATCGTGGACGGCCTGATCCGGGAGTCGGCGAAGGCAATGTCCGCCGGAATATCCGGGTTGAGGTGATGGCACACGATCATCATGTCGACGTGCTCCTTGACGGTGTTGACCGTCAAAGGACGCGTCGGGTTGGTCGAGGCGGGCAGTACATTCGGTTCCTTGACCAGCTCGATCATGTCCGGCGCGTGACCGCCGCCGGCACCCTCGACATGGAAGACGTGGATGGCGCGTGCCTTCTTCGGCGTGAACTTGCCCCCGGCGTCCCGGCCGTCGCCGGTGAAGGCGGCCCGCGTGCTCTCCAGAAACCCTGACTCGTTCAGCGAGTCGGCGTGCAGAGCGAGCTGGACACCGCGCTCTTCACACACGTCCAGGGCCCGGTCGATCACCGCGGGCGTAGCGCCCCAGTCCTCGTGGATCTTGAGGCCGCAGACACCGGCGTCCACCTGTGCGTTGAGCTCGTGCTCGTTCATCGTGCTGCCCTTGCCGAGCAGACCGATATTGACCGGGAACTCATCCAGCGCCTCGAAGACCCGCCTGATGTGCCACGCGCCCGGGGTCACGGTGGTGGCCTTACTGCCCTCGGCCGGTCCCGTGCCGCCGCCGATCAGGGTGGTCACACCCGAGGCCAGAGCCTCGTGGATCTCCCCGGGGCAGATGAAGTGGACATGGGTGTCCACACCACCCGCGGTGAGGATTCGCCCATTGCCGGAGATGACCTCGGTGCTCGGCCCGATGACGAAGTTCGTCGGCGTCACCGGCGGGACTTGCTTCGCGGGCCCACGATCCGGCATCTCGAAGCTCGTGATCTTGTCCATCGTCTCGGGGTTGTATGCCTTGCCGATGGCGGTGATCCGGCCGTCGCGGATGCCGATGTCGGCCTTGACCACGCCCCACCAGTCGAGGATCAGCGCGCCCGTGATGACTGTGTCCACCGGCTCGTGGCCCGTGGCCGTGCCCGTGCCGTCCTTCCCGTCCCGGGCGAGATGCGACATCCCCATCGACTCGCGGATCACCTTGCCGCCGCCGAAGACCATCTCATTGCCGCTGTACGAAGGACCGCCGCTCCAGTCGGCCTCGATCTCCAGCGTGAGATCGGTGTCGGCGAGACGGACCCGGTCCCGCGTGGTCGGCCCGTACAGCGTGGTGTAATCCGCCCGCGTCAGTTCGTTACTCGGCTTCGGCGGTCGGCCCTCCACGGGCTTCGGCGCCTGGCTGGGGACCTGTCCCTGCGGAGTACTCATCGCACCATGCCTTCGCGTAGTCCCTGGATCTTGGTCAGGTCGCTGGTGTTGCCGCCGCCGGCCGTGACTGCACCCTGGATCTGCACCAGCTCCACACAGCACTCGTCGCCCGGTTCGAAGCGCACGGACGTGCCCGCGGCGATGTTGAGCCGTCGGCCCTTCGCCGCCTCGCAGTTCCACAGACTGCGGTCATCCGGGACTGTCTGACCGGCAGGGACCTCGATGCTGACGACCTTGAGCCCCGGGTTGACCTCGGCGAAGTGATAGTGGGAGGCGACCTGAATAGGACGGTCCGACTCGTTCTTCACCTTGATCTTCGTCCTGCCCGGCCCCGGCAAAGCGGTGGCATCCCCCTGCAGGCTGACGCCCTGCGCGTCCCCGTCGAGGTGCACATTGAAGTAGATCGCGTCGTACCGGGCAGCTGTGTCGTCCTCGTCGCAGCACACAGGCGAGGTGCCGCTGTCATCGCAGTCGACCGGGGAGCCTGGCTTGCGGAGCGGCTGGGGGTGCTCGACCTTGCCCGGGGAGACCTCGCTCTCCTCTGTGCCCTCCGGGATGGGGTCGTGGATGGTGACCAGCTTGGTGCCGTCCGGGAAGGTGGCCTCCACCTGGACGTTCTTGATCATCTCCGTAACGCCGTCCATCACCTCGTCACGGGTGAACAACTGCCGGCCCGAGTCCATGATGTCGCTGACCGTCTTGCCGTCGCGCGCCGCCTCAAAGACGTGCACGGTCAGCAGGGCCATCACTTCGGGGTAGTTCAGGCGCAGCCCGCGGTCGCGGCGCCTTTGTGCAACGTCGGCCGCGACATGGATCAACAGGCGCTCCCGCTCATGCGGAGTCAAATGCACGATGAGCCACTTCTCTTGGTCGGACAGTGCATGCGGCCAGGCATGCCGGAGATCACGAACAGGTTCCCCCAGGCCGGCAACCGGGCGCCCTTCGATCATCAGCGGGCAAGATCAGCTAAAGCGACCAAACAGCAGATAAACCACACCACCTGATGAAACCGCGCAACATGACACTCATCCGGCCCTCGACGTGCCGCTCAGTGAGCTGGACGAGGAGCGGTCACTGGCAGCAGCGGAGACCACAGACCCCAAGCCGACTCGCCCATCACGGCCCTTGAACCTCGGCCATGGCCTTGAGCTCGGCGACCATTCCATCGACATCCTTTCCCGCGTCTGCTCTGAGGCAGCCGGGCGGGTGGTTCGGGTCGACTCGTCCAACAGGACGGCGTGCAGCTGGCGCCAGGCCGTCGCCCCGGAGCGGCCCACGGTCTCCGCGGGGACATCTCGATCGCGCCGCTCGCCTTCGTGTGCTGTTGTGCTCGGCTGGGATCAGGTTCGGGGTGTTGCGTGAAGGGGATTCAGCATCCCCGCCTCGACGCCCACTTCCTGCTCCTGGACGAGGCACAGGACACCAATCCCGTCGTCGAACAGATCTTCCTCGCCCATCGCGACCACGCCCAGCTCGTCATGGTCGGTGACTCCGCCCAGGCCATCTACCAATGGCGCGGCGCCAAAGACATCATGACCGGCTTCGACGGCACCCAGCTGCCCCTGTCCCAGTCCTTCCGCTTCGGACCCGACCTCGCAGCCGAAGCCAACCGCTGGCTGCACCTTGCCGACGCCCCGATATCCGCCTCACCGGCACCCCCGCCGTGCTCACGTCGCCCAGCCGGACGCCGTGCTCTGCCGCACCAACGTCGGCGCCATGGCCCAGGTCATGATCCTCATGGCGGCCGGATACCGGGTCGCCCTGGCCGGGGGAGGAGACAGCCTGCAGGCCCTGGCCCTCGCGGCCCGTGATCTGAAGGAAGGCCGCCGTACCCACCACCCCGAACTCATCCTTTTCCCCCACTGGGGAGACCTGCAGGACTACGCCGCCCACGACCCGGCCGGCCGCGACCTGCAGCCGCTGGTCAACCTCGTCGACACCCACGGCACCGATACCATCCTCGCCGCCGTCGCCCGCCTCGCCCCCGAACCGCACGCCCAGGTCACCGTCTCCACCGCCCACAAGGCCAAGGGACGCGAATGGTCCCGCGTGCTCATCGCAGACGACTTCGCCCGCCCCGAGAACAACATCCCTGAAGAGCCCACCGGCACCGTGACACCACCACCTGATCTCATCGACGACGCCGAAGCCCGCTTGGCCTACGCAGCCGTCACCCGCACCCGCCAACGCCTCGACCTCGGTGGCCTGTCCTGGATCCACGACCACCCTGACGGCGGCGCCCCGCCCCTCTAGGGCGTTTCGTTTGGATCAATGGGTGGGCCGGAGGAGGATGCCTTCGATGTGCAGTGAGGCTGTACCTGGCCGGTCGAGCGGGGGAGGAGTCGTGCGATGAGTTTTCCCCTCGCTCGGGTCTGCATGGTCAGCTGCCTCCGTCACGAGGAGAGAGTCATGTTGTTGGCTGACAGGACGGCAATCGTCCATGGCGGTTCTGGAGCGGTGGGGGCAGCCATCGCCCGCGGCTTCGCGCGTGAGGGCGCCGTTGTCCATCTCACGGGAAGGACGGTTCCGCCGCTCGAAGACGTCGCGCGGCGCATTCGGGACGACGGTGGGGCTGCGCATGTCGCTGGGCTGGATGCGACGGACCGCGACGCCGTTGATCGCCACGCCGACATGGTGGCTGCGCAGGGCGGCGGAATCGATATCTGCTTCAACGCCACGTCCAACGACGACCTGCAGGGGATCCCGCTCCTCGACATGGCCGTGGCGGATGTGCTCCGCCCGGTCACGAAGGCGGTGACGACCACCCTCACCACAGCTACGGCAGCGGCGCGGCACATGGTCCGAGGAGGCAGCGGCGTCATCCTGGTCATGGGCGGCGGGCGCGAGGCCATCTCCAACCTGGGCGGTTCACACATCGCCTGGTCCGCCCTTGCCGGTGTCTGCCGGCAGCTTGCATCAGAGCTCGGCCCGCAGGGCGTGCGCGTCGCCTGGCTGCTCTCACCCGGTTCTCCTGCGCCTGGTGAGGAGGACCGGGCCGCTGAAGGAGCGCTGCTGACCAAGCGTCCGCGCTACGACGATGTCGCCAACGCCGCGGTCTTCGCCGCATCCGACTGGGCCCGAACGATGACAGCCTTTGAGCTCAACCTCACCGGCGGCCTCGTGGTCGACTAGGCTGCTTCTTCTGGATCACCGAGCGGGCCGGATGAAGATGCGGTGGAGCAGGGCGAAGGTCTGCTCGACGACGTAACGGAGTTTGCCCAGGCCCTTGATGTTCGGGGCGCCCTTGCGGGAGATGACCGGCAGGATCCTGCGCTTGTGCAGCTCCTGGCGGTTGGGGTTGGAGTCGTAGCCCTTGTCGCCGAGTAGCGAGTTGGGGCGGCGGCGTGGCCGGCCGGGCCGTCCGGCCACAGGCGGGATGCCGTGGACCAGAGCGAGGGTCTGGATGACGTCGTTGACGTTGGCCGCGGTGACGACCTTGAGCGGAGTGCCGCGTCCGTCGCAGATCAAGTGATGCTTGCTGCCCGTCTTCCGCCGGTCTACCGGTGACGGACCGGTGTCGGCTCCCCCCCTTTTTTGCATGGATGTGGGAGCCGTCCACACACGCGCGGGATCAGTCGAGTTCGCCGGCCGCGTTCAACTCGGCGAGCAGAACGCGGTGCATCTGCTCGAAGACGCCGGCCTGCTGCCAGCGATCCAGGCGGCGCCAGCAGGTCTGCCCCGAGCCGAACCCCAGCTCCGGTGGCAGGAGTTGCCAGGCTATGTCGTTGTGGAGCTCGTACAGAATGCCTTGCAGACACAGCCGGTCCGCCACCGGCCGCGGACCTGGCGCCTTCTCCGGCCACGGCGGCAGCAACGGCTCGATCAGCACCCACAATTCGTCGTCCACGATCCACGGCCGAGTACTCACACATGACGAATGGCCGCATCATCACACCAGTCACGGCCCACCACGACACTTCAGCAAGATCGTGTTACGAGCTCTACGGCTCCGTCCGCCACTACATCAGCTACGCACGATGCCGAAGGCGCCTGGCATCAGGAGATCACCAGGACACTGGAAATGAAGCAGCCGCGTATCTGTGGTGAAGCTAGGGCAAATGAGCGTCGCGGTTTCGACGATATCGTCCTGGCGCGTAATCGATCCTCAGAGCGATTGGGTCTTGACCTTCAATCTTCAGTGAGGCTTCAGTGATGCGCGCACCTACGCGTGTTGCGTGTCATCTGAAGGGAACTGTCATGCAGCAGTACCGAAAGAGACGCTGGTTTGTGATCGCAGCGACAGCCGCGACATTCGCTGCGTTCGCTGGTGCGGCACCGGCTGGCGCCGTAACCGACAGCCAGGGAAGTAAGAGTGGAGCCGCTGTTGTTTCGGAATTAACCCCTCTCATCCCGGAAACTACACCGGGCTCCGACGAACCCGCGAGGGAAAACGACACGAGCCGACTCTCGGCCACGGGCGAGATCTGCACAGCGCCCGATGAGAACGGCCGGGGTTCGTGCATTGAGTACAAGAATCCCGACACCATACCGGGCCTGCCCAGCGGCGAAGCCAATTCGAAACTCGCGGCAGTTGCCCCGCCTCAATGGTGCGAGGACGCCCAGGGAGTCGTGTATGCCACGCGCACTCAAGCCTGCCGCATCGACGGGGTCCTCTACGAGACGTATGTCGTGCGCAACGGCGTCCGGACTACTACAGGTGAGGTCAATCTCCTCCTCATCAACTACAGCTACGGCAGCACCAGCGAGTCCCGCATAGCCCATCAGCTCGACGTCACGGCATTCAATGGCTGGGGCGACGCGCTCAAGGGCTCCTACAGCGGCAACGCGCGAGTCGGCTACTCCTGCACCAAGTAGAGCGGTTCGTTCCCCGCAAAGCCGATCCAGCCGCTGAGCCAATGGCACACAGGCGAGGCGTTCTTCGACTCGACGGCAACTGCCGCCGGCGCCGTCGGTGAGTGCGGCACAGGGTGGAACCTGACTTTCACGAACCCGGGCTATACCTCGTCGACGTACGTCGCCCCCGTCTTCCGCCAGTTCCGGTGCGACAACAACACCGCCGGCAGGACCGGCCCCGGCTGCGTGGTGCCTTGGTATGCCTCGGCCGTCTACTACAGCCGTGCCGCCAACCCTGAACTGGCCTCGCACGTCTCCCGTGCCCAAGCCTCCGGTCTGCCCGGTGCGACCTTCGAGGCTCCTCTGACTCGCACCACGGATCCGGCCGTCAACCAGGACAACCGTGACAAAGCATGCGGTGACGCGCCCAGCGTGACCGGCAAATCATGCGACGAGTACCCTGTCGCCAGTTCCTACCAGGGCCTCTCAGCCGGCGGCACACGCCGCACCTTCGATGGATGCGGGTTCCCTGGTATCCCGGCCGGGCAGGGCCCCACAGGGGTCAGCGTTTGCATGATCAACGCCACGGAGAACAGCTCACAGGGCGGACTCCACTCGGCCATGTACCGGTCTGAACGGGTCCTTGACAAGGACCCGTTCCGTGTCGAGGTGATCCCCTAACTCCGCAGGCGGAACATCATGTGACGCACCCAGGGCGCCGGGAGCGGAGCGGGTCTATCCCGGCCGTCCCGGCGCCACATACGGGCACAACCGGCTTCGGCGAAGCTAGCCTGAAGCGGGAGGAGGATCCATGAACGCCCTATGGCACGACGTCTTCGTATCGGAAGGCACCTTCGGGCTGCTCGATAGCGGAGAGATCCCCATCCACTCCGCTGACTGGTCCAACGGCCTGGTCGCGCCGATGCTGCAAGGCGGTGCCCTAGTTCGCACAGGTATCCAGACGGGATACGTCCGCGTATGTGCCCGCACCCAGGGGGAACCAGCCGGGGACATCGACGAATCACGCCCCTGGGAAGAGATCGTAGAGGCGAGCGTCACCGCTCCCCACAATCTTCTCCGGCTCGAATCACTCGACTACGGGCCCTCTGCCCCAGACACTTTCCTGACAACTGCGGACAGTCCCCAGTACCGCGTCCGAGTCCACGCCCTAGGAAGAGACGTCGCCCGGAGCAAGACCACTCAGGTACCCCCGGAGGAGTATCTGCTGCTGGTATGGCCCTCCGAGCCGGCTCCCACTCACAGCCTGCGCACGAGTAGCCGCCTCGAAGAGGAGAAACAAGCCGAGGCTGCCAGTCCCCATCCTCCACGCATGGCGCCAGCCGAACCGCCTGAGGCGACAGCGGAGCGAGAGATCCGTGCCCAACTCAACGACGCACTGCGTAGGATCCACAAGAAGCAGTAGCGGTGTACGAGGCGGCTTCGCCCAGACTGCCCCGGGCCCCGTCGTCCGCTCCCGAACGTCATACGTTCATCCCCAATCTCTGCTCGACAAGCGCCTCCCTCCGCGTAAATGGGCAGCAGCGCGTCAGCGCCGACTTCACCGCTGAGCGAGCGACTTCCGCGCCCACCCCGGCAGCAACGCCACCGCGTTCGCCCTCTACTACTCGACTGCCTACAACGCCTGGGTGTTCAACCGAACCGACCAGGACAAGGCCAGCCCGCTGTTCATCCGCTCCACGGCCGATCAGAAACCTCAGTTGAAGGTCTGGACGCACCTGGCCGGCGTGTTCAAAACCGAAGGCGATGACGGCCTTCCGGACACTGATCCGACCAACGACACCATTCATGGATGTTCCTCAACCACCCCCGGCCGCGGCGGCCGACCTGGTCCCGGGAGACGGCGTAGTGGCCGGTGACCAGCTTGGTCGCGGTCGTGATCGCGGCCAGTGCGAGTGCGGCTGGCAGGAGCGGCAGGAGGTCGTCGGGGCTGACGGTCAGGCCGATGGCGAGGAAGAACACGGCGGCGAACAGGTCCCGCAGTGGGCTGAGCACGGCTCGGGCCCGGTCGGCTGTTTCGCCGGTGAGGGTGAGTCCGACAAGGAAGGCTCCGACTGGCGCGGAGGCGTGGATGAGTTCGGCCAGCGCGGCGACGATCAGGGTCAGGCCGAGGATTTCAGCATGAGTTGTTCGGCGTCGGGGTGGGCGAGCAGTCGGCCGAGGTGGTGGCCCCACCGGTCGGAGGCGGTGAATGCGGCGAGGACCGCGCCGACAGCGATCAGGACGCCGAGGACGGCCTGCCACCAGGGGCCGCCGGAGGCGAGGACGGCCAGCAGGGGCAGGTGGGAGGCCATGGCGAAGTCCTCCATGACCAGCACGGACAGGATGGCCGGTGTCTCGCGGTTGCTCAGACGGCGAAGGTCGGCCAGGAGCCGGGCGACGATGCCCGAGGAGGAGATGTACGTGGCGTCGGCCAGGGCCAGGATGCCGATGCCGTCCAGGCCGAGGAGCCACCCGGCCACCGCACCCGGCACGGCGTTCAGCACCAAGTCGACCATGGCGGAGGGCACGTGCCGCCGCAGGCTGGCGGTGAACTCGGTGAGGGAGAACTTGCAGGCCGAGTGTGAGCAAGAGCAGGACGACTCCGATGCCCGCTCCGATCTCCACGAACTCTCCGGCCGCGGGCACGGGGGCGATGCCTCCCTCACCGATGGCCAGACCGGCGAGCAGGGACGGGGGAGAGGGTGAAGCGCCGCGCGACTGCACAGAGCACACTGAGGGCGGCAAGGATGATCCCGAGCTCGAGCAGCAGGGTGGCGGGCGTGCGCACGCTCAGCCCTGGACGATCTGTTCCACGCCGGTGATTCCCTCGTGGGTTCCGATCACGACCAGGACATCACCGGCCTGGAGTACGTGGTCCGGCGTCGGTGATGCGATCACGTCCTCGCCGCGGACGATCGCCACGATCGAGGCTCCTGTCCGGCTGCGCGCCCGGGTCTGGCCGAGAGGCTGATCGGCGAACGGGCTGCTGGTGCGCACCTCGACCTGCCCCGACACCAGCCCGGGCACCTCCTTGGTGAGGTCGGCGAACCGTTCGGTGATGCGCGGCGCTCCCAGGATCTCGGCGACCGTGTCGGCTTCCTCGTTGTTGAGCCGGACCACGGGCCGTGCCTCGTCGGGGTCACCGCCCGCGTAGACGACCAGGTCGAAATCGCCCGTCCATGCGGCGACGATGCCGACCCGGTCGCCCTCATGGTTGGTGAACTCGTACCCCAGCCCGAGAGGGTGAGAGATCAGGCATGTCGGCAAGGCACACCCCTGCTGACCACGCCCTTGCCGCACAGAAGTGCACCACCGCTCGCCCTCCGGCGGGGACACCGTGCTCCGGCGGCGACGCACGGCTGCTCATCGCCATGCCCCCAGCCGAGCCTGTGGGCGAGGCAAGTGTGGCGGCCCTGAGGCGCTGGGCCGCCAGACGCCCCTGCCGCGGGCGGAAACTGAAGGTCCGCCAGAATCGTCGCCGCGCACGACCAGACGCGCCCTGACCGAGCCCCGTACGCCCACCATCTTGACCACTCACACAGGGGGCCCCTGGCCGCAGGTCTGTCCCGGCTTACGGCTTGATGTCGTACAGGACGTTGAAAGGGTCGTCCGCCGTGGAGCGGGCCACGTCGCGGAAGCCTGCCTCGGCGCACAGACTGCGTACGACCGCCTCGGGCATACCGCATGTGCCGAGGGCGGCTCCGTCGTTCGCGAGGGACGTGGTCATGCAGTAGAACATGCTGAACCCGTAGAACATCGTGGCAACGGGGCCGACGTTGTCCTCGGGACGGTCCGCGCAGTTGATCTCGAGCATCAGGTAGTCGCCGTCGTCCTTGACCGCCGCCCTGATGGCGGAGAGAAGCTGCTTGGGTTCAGCCGCGTCGTGGATGACGTCGAAGGTGGTGATGAGGTCGTAGCGCCCGGGAAGTCCCTGGGTGGCATCGATCGTCTCGAAGGTGACGCGGTCGGCGACACCGGCCTTCTCCGCGTTCTGGCGGGCGCGTTCCACCTGGGCGGGGAAGTTGTCGAACCCGGTGAAACGCGAGTGGGGAAACGCCTTGGCGAGCACGATCAGAGCGCGCCCCGCGCCGCATCCCACGTCCGCGACGTCGATGCCCCGTTGCAGCCTCTCGACGACGTGGGGAAAGGTGCTCAGCCAGTCGTCTACCATCACGCTCTCGAACCAGCTGCCGGTGAAGCGGCTCATGCCGTCCCACAGGATGTCCGGGTACTCGCTCTGCGGTACGCCTCCTCCGCCCCGGAACGCCTCGCACAATCTTTCGTAAGGCGTCAGGGCGGCGGGCATCATCTGGTAGACGCCGCCGAGGAACATGGGCCCCGATTCGTCGGCCAGGGCGGGGGCGTGCTCGGCGGGTAGGATGAAGCGCCCGGGCTCCGGTTCCTCCAGATAGCCCGCGCCGGTCAGCCCTCGCAGCCACTCGCGTACGTAACGCTCATTCAGGTCCAGACGGTCCGCAAGCTCCCGGCTGCCCGCGGGGCCACTGGTGGCGAGGCCTTTGAACAGGCCCAGTCGGTCGCCCAGGTGGCACAGACCGATGGTCATCGTCCCGCTGAGGTCCCCGAGCGCCTTCTCCATGAAGGCTTCGACCTTTGCCTCGTCCAACTCGCGTGGTGCCGCCATGATGTCCTTCCTGGCCGTCGAGCACGATCGCGCAGAGCGACCGGCCCGGCAAGCCAAACACCGGGCTGCTCCCTCGTCCGTCCGCCACGACGGGCGGGGGTGCGAACTCCACCCCCGCGGGCGGCGCCGGCGAACGGCCCCCGCGCCCATGCGAAGGCGCGGCATCCGCACGGGTACTTCATCGGAGAGTTGCGAGCGGAGTACGACGCTGTTCCCGACCCGCTGGGCGACCCGGCGGAGTCCACGCCCGCGCACGAACTCCTCCTGACCCGGGACGCAAGGGGGTGTACGACCGGCAGTTCATCAACAACCAGCACATCGCGTACCTGTTACGGGTGTAGCCAGCTGTGGGAGGAGTGGTAGGTGCCGGGTGAAGCAGTAACGACCCGTTCTGAGGCGGAGTGACATCCCGGTTTCAGTGAATCTGCACATCGACTGCGCAACCGCGGCGCAGGGCTCGATGGATCTGCACAAGTGTCTGCCGCATGGTGCTCCGTTGGTGCGGAGTGTCCCGTTCGTGAACGTCGTGGCAATACCGGTCGGGTCCCGATCCCGCGCGGCATGTGGAGAGGCTGTCCCCAAGGCGTGTGCACATTTGCACGGATGAGTGGCCTGCTCGTTCAACATCTCGGGTGTGTACGCCGGTCGGTTGGATGCCCGGCGTGCTCCGTGCTTTGATCCCTTGCGCCGCGGGGCCTGCACGAAAGTCTCCGGAAACGGGGGCCGCATGTGTCTCTGCGGCCGAGGCCCGCTATCTGTCCCCAGCGGGGCCGCCCCCCTTGTGGATGATCCATACGAAGGGAAGTTTCCTCATGAACTCCGCTCCCCAGGTTGAGACTGTCGAGATCGCCGACGCCGAGCTCGACAACGTCTCCGGCGGCCTGCACGCCAACGTCTGCGCCGGCCCCACGGCCGTCAGCGACGCTGACCTCCTGGCCCAGGTCGACGCCGTCAAGAACCAGGTCCTGGGCGCCGCCGCCCAGTACAACCACGTCAGCGTCAGCGCCTCCCTCTGATCGGCAGCCTGAGCGCCAGTCAGTGAGCCCCGCCCAACCTGACGGTGGTTGGGCTGTTGACGGACGCAGGCTGTAAGGAACCGCGAAGCTCCTGGCAAGAACGGGCTCCCCTAGATCGCCCGTGTCTGCCAGGAGCTTCGCGTGCTTGTGTCCTCCGATCTTCGGTGATCTGTCCAGCCCCACCGTGCTGCCTGAAGGGCACCACGCATCGCACTGCACGAGAACGCACGCGGGGAGAGCGCCAGTCGGCCGTGAGGCCCGCAGCTGCCGGGGCCGGGTCGGGTCAGGGGGTACCCGAGTGATGAGGTGCACGACGATCTGTGAGCGGAGAGGTTTGAGGGGGCTGTGACACCTCTGTGAGGTCTGGGCTTGTTCCCTGTGGGGGCGTGGGGGCGTGGGGGCGTGGGGGCGTGGGGACCAGCCTGTCGATCCCCCTGCGGTGCGGGTGCGTCTACGCTCGCTGCGCACTCGGTACGAACGAGGATGGTGTTGGGTATTCGAGGGCAACTCCGCCTGCAGGCGTACGACGGGGAGTTGGGCGCGGCCGTCGCGCGGGCTCAGGAAGGTGACGAGGTTGCCTTCGCGGTCGTGCACCGGCGGGTGCAGCCCGGGCTGCTCGGATATCTGCGTGGACTGGTCGGGGACGACGCCGAGGACGTGGCGTCCGACGCCTGGCTGGAGATCGCCCGGGACCTGGGGCGGTTCAAGGGAGACGGGGCCGGCTTCCGCGGCTGGACCGCAACCATCGCCCGGCACCGGGCCTACGACCATCTGCGCCGCCAGAAGGTACGGCCACGGTTGGCGCTCGAGCACGACGCGCTCGATCTGCCCCGCCCGCACCACACCCGCGACCATGCCCCGGATCCCATCTCCACCGAGGCCGCCCTTCAACTGGTCCGCGGGCTGCCGCGCGACCAGGCCGAGGCCGTGCTGTTGCGCGTCGTCGTCGGCCTCGACGAGCCCGTCGCCGCCCGCGTCCTCGGCAAGCGCCCCGGTGCGGTGCGCGCCGCCGGGTGCCGGGGGCTGAAACGCCTTGCCCGCCGGCTCGGCGGCGGAGGAGTGGCACACGAGGTTCCCCGGACGCTGGGGGAATCGACATGAACGGCAACGGCGGCCGACCGTCGGACAGGGATGGATGCGGGCATGGGTGAGCCGCACAGCGACGGCAGTGCCCCGGGCCGCCGGCGCGTGCACCGCAGCGATGCCGTGTCCGGCCCGGAGGGCTCCGCACTGGAGGCGCTTCTCGCCGCGCTGCCCGAGGCCGGTGCCGACAGAAAGGGTGAGCAGCAGGCGGTGGCCGCGTTCCGGGCCGCCCGGGACGTCGGGGCACACCGGGTGCGAACTCGGCGCCGGGACGACTGGCGGCCGCGCGGGCAGCGGCGGGCATGGCACTCGGTGCGGGCCGCCGTCGCGCTGTCCCTGGCCAGCCTCACCCTGAGCGGCGTCGCGTTGGCGGCGATCGGCGTAGTCCGCTCGTCGGACGACGGCCACGGGGACCGGCGGCGGTCGCAGCCATCGGCCACTGCCTCCAGCCAGGCCGGCGCGGGGACGCCTGCGGCCGAGTCCCACACCCCCGGCGCCTCCGCCGCGCTCGATCACCAGGCCACCGCTCAGGACACCGACGCCCACTGCCGGGCCTATGAGGCTGTCAAAGGCCGGGGCAAGGCGCTGGACGCGACGGCCTGGCGGCGGCTCGTCGAGGCCGCGGGCGGCACGAGGGACGTCGCTGCGTACTGTGCTGAGCAGTTGACGCACACCGCAGGAGACGAGCAGGGCAGGGCCGAGAAGACCGAGAACGCCAAGAAGGCCGAGAAGGCTGCCAAGCCGACCAAGCCCGCTAAAACGACCAAGCCCGAGAAGCCCGAGAAACGGTAACCGCCTCCACACTGCGGTATGGCCCATGGCCCGGCTGCGATCTCACGTGTGACACATCAGATCCGTGGTTCGCTGTAGGAGGCGACCCGATCAAGAGGGTCAAGGGGCCCGCCCTCTGTGGAGGGGGCAGCGGGCTCCGACGTGTGGGGCAGGCTCGATTACCCCCGTGACGGGTCTGCCCTGCTCGAAGATGAAGGCCGGCCCTGGGGGCCCAACCGCGCTGCGGCATCCAGGGCCTTCTTAGTGGGCGGGGTGGCAGAGCCGCACTTCAGTTTGCGGCAGCCGTGCCGAGTGGCGTACGCGTGGGCGACGGTGACGCCTGTTCATCGATTCACGCGCCCGTGGTGCCGTCGGGTTCGGGTCAGCGGCCCCAACTGCGGAGGCGCGGACAGGTGAGTGTCTTGACATGGATGCCGGACCTGTCAGGGGCGGGTATCAGCAGGACTCTTCGAACTTCACCGCGTTGAGCGTCACCGGCTGGCCTTCGAGCCTGGTGCCGGCGGCGGGTTCTTGGGAACAGACCTTCCAGTTGGACTCGATGATGATGACGCGGCCTTCGCCCAAGGCGTCGTTGACGGTGATGCTGGTGATGGGGGCGAGGGCCTCTCGGGCGACCTTGACGGACTTGCCCTTGAAGTCCGGCATCGTCGATCCGGGGGTCTCCGTCGCGGCGCCTTGGTCCGTGGCCGGGCAGGTCCCTTCGAGTTTGACGGTGGCGAAGTCGACCTGGGTACTGGTGGGGTGCGCGCCGGCTTTGGGGGTCTGGAAGCAGACTTTCCAGTTGCGGTCCAGGGCCTGGTTGCGGCCGCGGCCGAGAGCGTCGTGCGAGGTCAGGTTGTAGAACCCTGCTTCTTGTGCCTGGTCCTGTGCAAACTGCAGCCCTTTACCGATCATGTTCGGAAGGGAGCCGGTCTCGGCCCTGGTCGTGGTGTCCTGCGTAGCCGTGGGCTGGTCGGTGGGGGTGCTTTGCCGGGGGGTCGCGGGCTTGTCGGCTGGAGTGCCGTTCGTGGGGCCGTTGCCGCCGCAGGCGGTGAGGCCGGTCAGCGCGGCGAGCAAGGCAGCGGCGAGTGCGGTGCGTGCGTGGCTGTGCATGATCCCCTCTGGGGTCGTGCGTTGGCGAGGGACTGACATGCATGGTCTGCGGGATTTATGGATCATATATGCAAAACTCTGGCAAATTGTCTAATTTGCGCAATAGCTTGCTGCCCAGAGGGTGCGCGCACACCAAGGGATCTAACGCTGGCGGAGTCGTCTCCTGCTTCGTTCTTGTCGATGTCGGGGCCACCCGAGGGGGGCATCTGCTCCTTCAGGTAATCACCTCGCGTCCCAGCCGATTCGCTCCGCGATCACCGTCGCCGGCATGGTCGATGTCTCCCGGAGAAACTCATCGGCCAGTTGCGGTCTGCGGATCTCCGTCCAGCCCTGCGCACATGTCACCTCCTCCCCTTTCCGTCCTTGGTCGCCGTGGCCAGAGTCAGACGAAGATCACCAAGTGGGACAGTGTTTGATCCGCGCCGGCAGAGGGGCATGGTTCGCTGTCGTCGAGAGATGTGGTTGTGACGCTTCGAAGGTCCTGTGCGCTGAGAGGAGTGGATTCGCTGCCCTGCTGTTGTGCCCCTGAGCGGGCGGGCGTCGCGGTTGGTGTGGTGGTTTTTCAGGGACGTGGTGCCGTAGTGCTGGTTGCGCAGCGATATCGCCTCGACGGGCGCATCGGCCGAGGCGGCATGGGCGAGGTGTGGCGCGCCACTGACGAGTTGCTGGGCCGGACGGTGGCCGTCAAGCTGCTCGCCGCCGAGGCGGACGAGGCCGCGACGCGGCGTTTCCGCCGCGAGGCGGAAATCGCCGCTCGCGTCACTGATCCCCATGTGGTCGCCCTGTATGACGCCGGCGCCCACGAGGGACGGCTCTTCCTGGTGATGGAGTTCGTCGACGGCGGGAGCCTGGCCGGGGAGCTGGCCGTCCATGGCGTACTGGGCCCCGAGCGGGTCGCCTGCCTCGCGGCGCAAATCGCGGAGGGCCTGTCCGTCGCGCACCGGCAAGGCGTCATCCACCGCGACATCAAGCCCGCCAATCTGCTGCTGACCTCGGACGGCACAGTGAAGATCGCCGACTTCGGGGTGGCCCGGATCGCTCACGAGACGGCGGTGGCGCTGACCGCCTCCGGGCAGCTCCTGGGTACGAGCCCCTACCTGGCCCCCGAGCGTGCCGTGGGGCGCCCGGCCGGGCCGGCCTCGGATGTGTACTCGCTGGGCTGTGTCCTGTACGAGCTGCTCACCGGCCACTCGCCCTTTTGGGGGGAAACTGCCGCAGCCGTCGTCCACCAGCACGTCGAGGCCGTGCCCGCCCGGCCCGGACAGCTGCGGTCAGGGCTGCCCGGCAGTTTCGAGGACTATCTGCTGCGGCTGCTGGCGAAGAACCCGGGTCACCGGCCCACCGCCGAACGCGTCGCCGACTGGTTCACCGCCTGGCAGAACACCCGACCGCCCGCTGCATCGCGTCTCGCATCACCGGACACCCAGGCGCACACCGCACGGTTCTCCGCGGCCCCGGCATCGCGGACGCCCCGGAGACGACGCCCCACCGGACGGCGCACCGCCGCACTCCTCGGACTGGGCGCGGTCGCTCTGTTCGGCGCCTCGGTCCTCATCGGCGCGACTCTGGGCGACAACGAGACTCGGGGCCCGTCCGGGAGCACCGCTCCCTCTCCGTCCCTGTCCCCCTCTCCATCGGCGACCACAGCGGCCACCGATCCCTCGACTCCGCAGGAGACCCGAGTCGCCACCACGGCCCCTCCGCCCCCCGTACCTTCCGCGACGCCGACCGCGCACGACACCACGACTGCGGCCACCCCCACGGCACCCCCGAGCAGCACCGCGGCAACCACGCCCTCGCCGTCCTCGACGCCGCCCAAGAAGAAGGCCGACAAGCACAAGCCGAAACGGTGACCTCGGGTAGGTCCCCTCCATGGGCGTGCCCGCCGTCGTGAACGGTCACCGCCAGCAGAGGCTGGGCGTGCTGGCCTTCGCCGTCGTCAGCGCCAGCACGACGAGCGTGAACACGCCCCGTGGCCAGCAGCCGCGGCTTTTTCCTCCCGCGCCGAGCGGCCGGGCAAGCCGGTCTGCGCCACGTGATCGGCGACGCTCAAGAGTCGCACTCCGGGGTAAGGCCCGGGTCAGACAGGCACGGCCGACCGTGAGGACTCCGGGCCCCAGGCTCAGGTCAGTGCTTGCCCTTGCCTTGCTTGTCGGCCTTCTTGGGGCTCGGCTTGGCGTCGGTTGCCTTCTGCGTCTCCTGGTTGGGCTGCGCCGGGGAAGGCAGCGACGCCGTGGGCGACGGTGAGGAAGTGGCGCCGTACGGCGTCGAGGTAGGTGACGTGGCGGGCGTGGAGGATGAGGATCTGGCGGGGCTCGTGCTCGTGGATGGCCCGGTCTGCGGGCCCTACGCCGAGCCGGTGCCGGGCGAGAACCAAGCCATGCCCGCGAGCACCGCCGCGGTGAAGAGGCCGGCGCCGCCCAGCACCACCACCAGCCGGGAACGGCGCAGGAACGGCAGACGCGAGCGGCGGGGCACGACCCGGTGCACGCTCGTCTTCCACTCGGCGTCCGCCACCGGGACGAAGGCACCCTTGGCGGGGGCAGCGGGAGCAGAGGCGGAGCTCGCAGGGGAGGTGGCCCTCGAGCCGGTGACCGGCTGCCGGTCCGGGCGGCTGTGCTCCCGGTGTTCGCCCGGCAGCGGCTCCGGCGCCCGCGCCACGCTCCGCGCCCGAACCAGTCCGCCACCTCCTCGGCCGTGGGCCGATCCTCGGGCTCCTTGGCCAGGAGCCCGAGCAGATAGCTCTCGAAGGCGGGCGGGAGGTCGGCGCCGAGCTGCCGGGGTGGGACCGGGGCGGCGTCGAGGTGCTGATGAAGCACCGCGAGCGCGCTGTCTGCCTGGAACGGCGGCCGTCCGGTGAGGAGTTGATAGAGCACGCAGCCCAGGGAGTACACATCGGAGGCCTGTCCCGCGGTACGGCCGAGGGCGCGTTCGGACGCGAGGTAGAGGCTGGTGCCGACGATCTGTCCGGTGGCGGTGAGCGCGGCAGAGGGGTCGTCGGGGAAGCGGGCGATGCCGAAGTCGCCGATCTTCACGGAGCCGTCGGCGTCCAGCAGGAGGTTGGCGGGCTTAATGTCTCGGTGCACGATGCCCTGCCGGTGGGGCGGCGGCGAGCCCGGCGGCGGCTTGGGCGGCGATACGGGCCACCCGCTCGGCCGGCAACGGGCCCGAGACGGCGAGTGCGCGGGCGAGGCTGTCGCCGTCGACCAGCTCCATCACCAGGAACAACCGGTCCCCGTGCTCGCCGAAGTCGAGGACGCCGACCACATGCCGGTGGCTGAGGCGGCCGGCGGTCTGCGCCTCCAGCCGGAAGCGGGAGGGCGCGGTGGGGTCGGAGTCGTGGGGCAGCAGGAGTTTCACGGCAACCGGTCTGCCGAGCGTCTCGTCGTAGGCCCGCCAGACCTCCCCCATCTCGCCCCGCCCGATGGCGTCCCGCAGCCGGTACCGGCCCGCTATCAGCACCTGTCCTCATCCTTATGCCCAACGACGTCTTGACCGCCGCAGGCCGTGGCTCACCGCGCTGGTAAGGGTGGGGGGTGCCGCAGCGGCCCCAGCGTACCGGCCCCGCACTGCTGGCAGCCTCCATGCACCTGGAGCCCGGGGCCTCGCCATGGGCGGGGTGGCAGGGACCGTGTTCCAGGGTTGCGGAACCGCCGGCCCCAGCGGTCACATGCTGGCGCTGGTATCCGTTCTCTGCCTCACTGGGGTGCCGAGGTTGTGAGTGCGCAAGGACTCAGCGAACGCTGTCGGTTCCGTCCGTGTGCTCGAACCGCTCCAACTCGCCCGCGTCATCCATGACCGCCACCACGTCGGCGCCGACCAACCGCGCGCGAGGGATGCCCGTTTCCGCGACGAGCCGGCCCACGGGCACGCGCTCCGGATCCTCGGCCTCGCGGCGTTCGGTCGTCAGCTCCGCCTCCTCGCCGATCAGCAGCAGGACCCTGGCCCTGATCTGCTCGCTCAACCGATGGTCCCTTCCGGGAGGGCCGTCACAGCCGGGATCGTACAGCTGATCAAACCGGATCATAAAAGCCCTGCCGCGCCTTCCCAGAAGTCCCGGTCCCGGTCGAGCACTCCGGCCACCCCGGGTGGCCGGTCCATGTCGAGCACGACAGAGGCTCCTCTTCGACACCGGCGGCCTGACCAGGGCCCGCGCCGCCCAGGGCCGAGCCTTCCCGCTGCTGGACGAGGCGGCAACCGCCGCGCGTGGCCGCACGCCGGGCAGCCGCTCGCCCCTGCCCGGCCCTGGTGTGGTGCCGGCCCCGCCGGGACCGGTTCGGATGCCCTCGACGCCGCGGGTGGCACGTCGGCGACCTCCATTTCGCGAGCAGGGGCAGACCCGTCACGGGGGGGGAACCGGCCTGCCCCTGCACGTCGGAGCCCGCAGCCCCCTCCACAGAGGGCGGACTCCTCGACCCTGATGATCGGGTCACCTTCTCCAGCGCATCGTGGTGCCGATGTGTCACACGGGACCGCTCGGCATGGCGTGAGAAGTGCTCGCGGAGGGGTACTGGCCCAGGGCGGGCTGACGGTGTGGCCGGGTTTGCCTGGGTTGGTCAGGCTGCTCCTCGGCCCGGTGTGAAGGGGCGTGCGCGGGCGATCAGTAGCGCGACGTCGTCGTGGTTATCGGGGTGCCGGAGGTCGTGAAGGAGCCGGTCGCAGGTTTCTTCCAGCGAGGAGTCGGGTGTCTTAAGCAGGCGGAGGAGGGTGTTGAGGCGTTCGTCGATGGGGTGGTGGCGGGTCTCCACCAAGCCGTCGGTGTACAGGACGAGCTGGTCGCCGGGGCCGAAGGGGACCGTGGTGGTTTCGAAGGGGATGCCGCCGACGCCGAGGGGGGTGCCGGTGGGCAGGTCGAGCAGGTGGGGGTGCTTGCCGCGGCGGATGAGGACGGGGGGCAGGTGGCCGGCGTTGGCGATGCGGCAGGTGCGGAGGTGGGGGTCGTGGGCGGCGTAGAGGCAGGTGGCGATGTACTGCTCCAGCCCGGAAGTGATCGCGTCGAGGTGCTCGAGGATCTGGGCGGGGTCGAGGTCGAGGCGGGCGAAGGCGGTGGTGGCGGTGCGCAGCCGGCCCATGGTGGTGGCGGCGTCGATGCCGCTACCCATGACATCGCCCACGACCAGTGCTGTCTTGTCGCCGCCGAGGGGGAGGACGTCGTACCAGTCGCCGCCGATTTCATAGGCGGCCTGGGCGGGCAGGTATCGGGAGGCGACTTGCAGGCCGGGCAGGTGGGGCGGGTGCTCGGGGAGCAGGCTGCGCTGCAGGGTCTCGGCGGCGTTGCGCATGCTCTGGTGCGTGCGGGCGTTGTCGATGCACACCGCGGCACGGAAGGCCAGCTCGGCTGCGATGGCAAGGTCGTCCTCGTCGAAGGGCCGTGGGTCGCGGGCGCGGGCCAGACCCATGAAGCCGAGGACGGTGCCGCGGGCGGTGAGCGGGACGGCCAGGTAGGAGTGCACCCCGGCCCGCGCCAGCAGGGTGGCGGCGTGCTCGTCGCGGGCGATGCGCGTCAGGTCGTTGCCGTCGGCGTGGCAGATCAGGATGGGACGGCCGGTGCGCACGCACTCGGTGGCCAGGCGGTCGGTGTCGTAGGCGGCGATGTGGCCGGGCGCATCGGCGGCCCGGAGGGCGTCGGTGGGATAGGCGGCCTTGACCGCGAGGGCGCGGAAGAGCGCGGGCCCGTCGCTGGTGGCGGGGCGGTGTTCGTCGAGTACGGAGTCGAGGACGTCGACGGTGACCAGGTCGGCGAAGTCTGGGACGGTGACCTCGGCCAGCTCCTGGGCGGTCTGGTCGACCTCCAGGGTGGTGCCGATGCGGGCGGAGCCGTTGGCGATCAGGGCCAGGCGCCGTCGCGTCTCGGTGGCCGCCATGGCCGCCTGGTACCGCTCGGTGACCTCCACCACGATGTCGGCCACCCCCAGAATGCGGCCATGGGGGTCCTCCAGCCGGTACAACGAGATCGACCAGGCGTGTTTGTGCTCGAGGTCTGCTGGGGTGCGGCCAACGATGGTGGCCTGGTCGACCAGCGGGATCCCGGTGGTGAGAACCTGCCGCATCGCGGCCTCGGCCACCTCGAACTTCGAGTCCTTCATGATGTCGCGGTAGTGGCGGCCGAGGTGCTCCTTCGCGGAGATGCCATGCATGCGCTCCAGGGCCGGGTTGACAGCCACGTACCTCAGGTCGGTATCGAGGATGGCGATCCCGATGGGTGACTGAGAGATCAACCGGGTGGACAGGGCGACGTCCCGCTCCAGCTCACGCAGCATGGCGGAGTCGGTGCCGAGCCCGAGGGCGTAGAAATCGCCGCGGTCGTCCAGCAGCCGCATGTTGCGCAGCTCCACCGGCCGGGTGCTGCCGTCCTTGCAGCGGATGGGGAACGTGCCGGCCCAGCTCCGGCCGGTCTCCATCACCTCGGCGAACGTCTTGATCACCCAGTCGATGTGGTCTTCGTGGACGAGTAGCCGGGCAGCGTACTGCCCGAGCGCTTCGTGCGCGGTGTAGCCGTACAGGGCCTCCGCCTGCGGGCTCCACAGGACGATCCGGCCTTCGGCGTCCAGCAGCACCGCCGCGACAGCGAGAAGGTCCATCAGCCCGCTCGGCTGCGACGGCTCGCTCTCCGGGCGGTTGCTGTCTGCCCGGTCGAGGTCCGCTGGAGGCCATTCGGCTTCGCTCATCGCGGCACTCCTTCTGCCGACCGGCGGGGCCATCCGCCGGCCTGGAGCGCGGCCTGTCTGCGTCTGCAGGCGCTTGGAGTTCCATGGTCCCCCGGACCACCGGACAACACACCCCCGTCAGCACGCGTGGTCGACGACGAAGCGGGTGGCATGGCCGAGGCCGTGCGATCCGAGGCGGCTGGTGTCGCCGTCGCGGGCGCAGATCAAGAGGTCGGCCCCGGCAGCGGCCTGGATGGGCGTGTTCGGGTCGGCCGTGTGTGAGCCTCCGGGCGGCGGCGTTGAGGAGTTCGCTGGCGGCGGATCGGGAGAGTTCCGCGATGTGGTGGCCGGGGTCGCGTTCGGGGTGTCCGCGGCCGAGCAGGCCGGCGAAGGCGCCGTGCGCCGTCTCAGTGAGGGTGTCGTCGTGCGTGTACAGCAGCACGATGTCCTCGTCCTCTTCTGTGGCGGGCGCGTGCGGCGTCCCCGCAGGCGGGCGAGGTGCCTTCGGTGATCCAGACGATGGCGGTCATGGGCGGCTCCGACGCGGCGAGGGCACTGTCAGTTGGCGATGGTGTGCAGCATCCTCACAGCGCCAGGGAGGACTTCCCGCCCCGGGCATCTGTGTGGACGTAGTAGGTCTGCACGAAGATCCGCCGCAGCAGCTGCACGGCCTTGATCTCCCGCAGTCAGGACGGCGCGGCAATTCTGTGGACCGCGTGCAGCAGCTGGTCCTGGCGTTGCTCAGCCGCGCCGGACGGAGAGCAGGCGCGCCGCCACAGCCAGCACTAGCCCGGCCGCGATGAGGTACAGGCCAAGACGTTCTTCGGGCGTGGGAGCGGTGTGCTGCTCGGCGCCGCAGCGCGCTGAGGGTGCCGCCGCCGGCGATGACCAGCGCGGCGGCGATGCCGGCGATCGATGGGGTGCTGCTGCTCGCGTCGGTCTCGGCGACGTCGGAGCGCACTTGGGGGAGGAGCGCTGTTGGCACCCGGCGCTGCGGCCGGCGATCCCTCTGAACCGTCAACTGTTGCCGGGAGAAGGTGGTTTACCCCGCGCTGTCAGTGACAGATGGCATCATGCCCGGCCATGGGAAAGAGAGACGCAAGCGACGAGGCGTACGTAGTTGATCTGTGCGACCAGGTGCTCGGCGAAACGGCCCTGGCTCAGCACAAGTTCGACTGGCTGCTGGGCGACACCGGGGCGAGCGGGCAGCGGGCCAAGCTGCCGGTCGATGCCTACTGGCCCGGACACCAGCTCGTGGTCGAGTACCGTATCCTGCGGCACGCCGCTCAGCACGCGGTCAGCGCCGGGCGCCTGGACGAACTCCTCCAAGATGGCGGCTACCTTCAGCACGCCGACCTCCACACTCTCGCGGACGCTCTCCGGTACGCCCACTCCGAGCAGGCCAGGCTCAACGCCGCGGTCTACCGAGCCTCCTGGTCCATTCACCACCCTCTTCCTCCCGCAGCACGCCGCCAGCTCCTGGCCCTGGACGCCGCACGCTTCCGCAACACACGGCTGCAGGCGGAACTGCCCGGCGACACCGACTGGCAGGTGCGATGGGCAACAGGCAGCCAGGTCTCCACGGCACTGGTCCGCGCTCTCACCGGCCACACCGGGGAGGTGAGGGCGGTGGCAGTGACGGAGATGGACGGCCGCCCCCACGCCATCACCGGCGGTGACGACGGGGTGTGGGTGTGGGATCTGACCACCGGTACCCAGACCCACGAACTGACCGGCCACACCGGGGAGGTGGAAGCGGTGGCGATGGCGGAGCTGGACGCCCGTCCCCACGCCATCACCGGCGGTGACGACGGGGTGCGGGTATGGGACCTGACCACCGGCACCTGCCTGACCACGTTTCACTGCCCCGCATCCGTGACTGCTCTCGCCGTCACCGCGGCAGCCACCGTCGTTGTCAGCTTCGGCCGCGAGGTCGCCGTCCTCGACCTCGCACCCCTCAAAGGCAGGCTCCGTTGACCAACCCTGGTACTCCACCGCTGCGAATCGTCGCCGTACACGGCGGCGGCAACAGCTTCGCGTCGAATCACCGGCGCTCGCCTGCGAAGTCCTTGGGGGTTGACGTAGCGCGGTGATCGTCTTCCTCTTGTTCTTGATGATGTGACCACCGGGACGGCTTGATGTGTTTAGCGTCAGTCACGGACCACTGATCAAGGTGAGTGCTGGACGGGGCAGAGACCATGCGGGAGTTGGCGGCGGGTGGACAGCCGGTGAGTGATGCGGGCGGGGCGCGGCGGCATGCGGTTGTGTCGTTAGGGATCGCGCTGACGCGTAATGGGGACGGTGACTCCCCGCGGCCGGAGCTGGATGTGCTGGAGGAGGCCCCCGTTCATGCCGGGCTGGTCGCGGAGGTCTTGACGGGGTTTCAGTACCAGCTGTTTCCAAACGCGGTGTCGGCCGACGCGGTCGGGGTCGAGGGACTGGTCGAGGCTGCGGTCGTGGCCGAGGACGTCGATGTTCTGATCGTGCACATCGTCGGGCACGGCGAGTTGGCTGAGGGCAGCAGCGAGAAACTGTATGTCCTCAACAGTGATGGACAGCGTCTGGCCCGGCCGGTCAGCGCATGGATCGACCTCATCGAGGACCATCCGAGGCGTCATCGGCCGATGACGCTGTTCGTCCTCGATGTCTGCTACGCCGGTGAGGCTGCGGTGACCGCCTGGCATTCGCGCATGGACGTGGACCGGCGCCGGGCGTGGGTGCTGGCCGCGACGGGGCCCGGACAGAAGGCGTTCGGCTACCGCCTGAGCCGGGCCCTGGTACAGGTCCTGGAGAAGTACCAGGACCTCAAGGTGCGCTTCGATCGGTCCGTGCGGTACATCCCGCCGCACACGGTCTGGAGAGACGTCGAACGTACCGTCAACGAGCTTGCGGAACAGGCCGGCGGCCTTCCGCAGGCGATCCTGACCAGTCTCGTACCGGGGCATGCCGACCTGTCCCATCTGCCGTTCTTCCCCAACCCCTCCTTTGCCCCGGGTCGTGGCTCTTCCGCTGAGGTCTCGGGCCTGCCGCCGGAGATCGCCCGGCTGGCGGACTGGGCCGCAGACCCGCTGCACTTCATGCGGCGCGCTGGCGGCGCCGAGCCGGTGCACCGCGACCGGACTGAGGGCTACTTCAGCGGCCGGGACGAACAACTGGAGACCCTCGCCGGCTGGCTCGACGACGAGACGGCCGCACCGGGGCTGCGGCTGGTGACGGGCAAGGCAGGCGCGGGTAAATCGGCGCTGCTGGGCGTCCTGGTCTGCGCTTCGCATCCGGCCCTGCGCCGGCACACGAGGACCCTGTGGGCGAGCCTGGGCGAGCGGGCCCCGGGGGAAAACGACCGGCTCGCGGTGGTCCACGCGCGCCGCCTGGCCCTGGACGACATCGTCGTATCCCTCGCTCGCCAGCTGCGCTTCATCGACGGCCGGGATGGCGGTACTGATGAGGGCGAAGCGAGTGAGCAGGCTGCGGGGAATCCGGCGGAGTACTTGTTGCGGCTGCTGCCCGGGCATGGGCGGCCGGTCACCGTCGTCGTGGACGCCCTCGACGAGGCGCTGCGGCCCCAGGAGATCACCACCGCCTTGCTGGTCCCGCTCGCCCAGAGGGTGCAAGGGCCGCGCAGTCGGCTGCGGCTGCTGGTCGGCGTCCGTGATGACGAGCGGTTTCACGGCTTGCGGGCCCTGGCCCAGGACGCCGGGGGGTGCACAGACCTGAGCGCCATCTGCCCAGAGACCGTCTGCCGGGACGTGGCCTTGTACGTCAAACGGCTGCTCGCGGCTGATGGCCCCTACGCCGCGGGGGCGCTTCGGCCGGTCCGGAACACTTTGGCCGAGGCAATCGCCGACACGCTCACCAGGCCGAGCCATAGCAGCAGGCCAGCCCACGACACTAGTGCCTTGCAGTGGGGCGAGTTCCTGACGGCTGGACTCTACGTCCACTACCTCCTCACTAGCCCGCTTCCCGGCACTACCCAGGAGGCCGCCGTCCTGGGCCGCGCTGTACCCCGCAACCTGCCGGCCCTCCTCGAACTCGACCTGCACCGCCACCAGAGCACCCAGCCGCTCCTGCAGCCCGTGCTAACCGCCCTCGCCTTCGCCCAGGGTCGCGGCATGCCGGAAAGCATCTTGGCCCACGCCACCACCGCCTTCACCACCCCCTCCGACGGCAGCACGCCACTGTCCATGCCCGACCTGTACGCGCTCCTGGACGGCGAAGCTCGCTTTTACCTGCGCCGCGACGTCGACCACGACGGCACCACCCTCTACCGGCTCTTCCACGAAGGTCTCGCCGACTGGCTGCGCGACCCAAGCAGTCAGCCGCCCGATCAAGACACCCCCACAGCAACGGCATCCCCGCTCAAGCCAGCCGAGCGGCTGTACGAGCGACTTTTGGACTCCGTGCCCCGGGACGCCTCGGGCCGCGCTCAGTGGCACCTGGCAACCCCCTACCTGCTGCGGCACACAGCCCAGCACGCCATCAGCGTCGGACGCCTGGATGAACTCCTCACCGACGGCGGCTACCTCCAGCACGCCGACCCCCACACCCTCGCGGACGCCCTCCGCTACGCCCACTCCGAGCAGGCCAGGCTCACCGCTGCGGTCTACCGAGCGTCCTGGCCTGAACACCACGCGCTGCCTCCCACGGCACGCCGCCAGATCCTCGCCCTGGACGCGGCACGCTTCCAAAACACACGGCTGCAGGCGGAACTGCCCGGTGACACCGACTGGCAGGTGCGCTGGGCAACCGGAAGTCAGGTCTCCACCGCTCTGGTCCGCACCCTCACCGGCCACACCGGGCCGGTGGTGGCGGTGGCGGTAGTGGAGCTGCACGGCCGCCCACACGCCGTCACCAGCGGTAACTACGACGGGTCGGTGCGGGTGTGGGACCTGACCACCGGCGCCCAGACCCGCACTCTCACCGCCCACATCGGGCACTCCGTTCACGTGGTTCCGGTGGCGGTGGTGGAGTTGGACGGCCGCCCGCACGCCCTCACCGGCGGTGACGACGACGGGTCGGTGCGGGTGTGGGACTTGACCACCGGCGCCCAGACCCGCACTCTCATCGGCCACACCGGACCGGTGCGGGCGGTGGCGGTGGTGGAGTTGGACGGCCGCTCGCACGCCCTCACCGGCGGTGACGACGACCGAGTGGTGCGGGTGTGGGACTTGACTACCGGCGCCCAGACCCGCACTCTCATCGGCCACACCGGACCGGTGCGGGCGGTGGCGGTGGTGGAGTTGGACGGCCGCTCGCACGCCCTCACCGGCGGTGACGACGACGGGTCGGTGCGGGTGTGGGACTTGACTACCGGCGCCCAGACCCGCACTCTCACTGGCCACACCGGACCGGTGTGGACGGTAGCGGTGGTGGAGTTGGATGGCCGCCCGCACGCCCTCATGGCCGGTAACCAGGACCGGGTGGTGCGGGTGTGGGACCTGACCACCAGCACCTGCATTCTCACCGGCCACTACGGATTTGTGGATGGGGTGGCGGTGGTGGAGCTGGACGGCCGCCCGCACGCCGTGATCGTCGGTGGCAACGGGTTGGTGCGGGTGTGGGACTTGACCGCCGGCACTCAGACCCGCACTCTCAGCGGCCACACGAGTAGGGTGCGGGCGGTAGCGGTGGTGGAGCTGGACGGCCGCCCGCACGCCGTCACCAGTAGTTACGACGGGTTGGTGCGGGTGTGGGACTTGACCACCGCCCCCCAGACCCGCACTCTCAACGGCCCCGCCGGGCCGGTGGATGCGGTGGCGGTGGTGGAGTTGGACGGCCGCCCGCATGCCGTCACCAGCAGTTACGACGACCGGGTGGTGCGGGTGTGGGACTTGACCACCGGCACTCAGACCCGCACTCTCACCGGCCACACCGGGAGGGTGAATGCGGTGGCGGTGGTGGAGTTGGACGGCCGCCCGCATGCCGTCACCAGCGCACCCTTCGACAGGTCGGTGCGGGTGTGGGACTTGACCACCGGCGTCCAGACCCGCACTCTCACCGGCCACACCGAGCGGGCGGTTGCGATAGTGGCGATGGCGCTGGATGGCCGCCCGCACGTCCTCACCAACGCTGACGATGACGGGGCGGTGTGGGTGTGGGACCTGACCACCGGCGCCCGGACGCGTATTCGCACCGGTCACATCGGGCGGGTGGTTGCGGGGGCGGTGGTGGAGCTGGACGGCCGGCCGCACGCCGTCACCAGCGATGACTACAAAGGGTCGGTGCGGGTGTGGGACTTGACTACCGGCACTCAGACCCGCACGCTCACCGGCCACAGCAGGCGGGGCGCTGCGGTGGCGGTGGCGGAGCTGGACGGCCGCCCGCACGCCGTCACCAGCGATGACCACAAAGGGTCGGTGCGGGTGTGGGACCTGACCACCGGCACTCAGACCCGCACGCTCACCGGCCACACCGGACCGGTGTGGGCGTTGGCGGTGGTGGAGTTGGATGGCCGCCCGCATGCCCTGACCGGCGGTGACGACCCGGTGGTGCGGGTGTGGGACCTGACGACCGGGACCTGCCTCACCACGCTTCAGTGCCCCGCACCCGTGACTGCCCTCGCCGTCACTGCGCACGCCACCGTCGTTGTCAGCTTCAGCCACGACGTGGCCGTCCTCGACCTGGCACCTCTAAAAGGCAGGCTCCTTTGACCAACCCTGGCACTCCACTGCTGCGAGTCGTCGCCGTACACGGTGTCGGCAACAGCTTTGGCGCCGGCATCACCGGCACCCGTCTGGAAGAGCTCCGGGCACTGAAAGCCGCCGCCTGGGCCCGACAACTGGGCAACGGCCTCGGCGTGGCCGCGGACCGGATCGATCTCGACTTCGCCTACTACGCCGACAAGCTCGTCACTGCCCATCCGGCGCAAGGAGAGCAGGACGGAGACTTCTTGGACGACCCGCTCGCCCAGGAGATGCTCGCCGCCTGGGCACAGGAGCTGGGCGTCCCCGACGAAGTCTCGCAGGGCCACGCCACGGTGCCACTGCGGGCACTGTCGTCCTGGGTGGCGTGCAGGTTCGACCTGGCGGACGGCCCGCTGCGGGTCTTCCTGCGGATGCTGTTTCCAGAGGTCGCCGCATACTTGCGGACCGAAGACGCCCCGGAACGGGCAGCCGCTCGTGAGGAGGTGGCCGCGCGGATCGACAGGCACCGACCGCAGGTTGTCATCGCCCATTCCCTGGGCTCGGTCGTCGCCTACGAAGCCCTGCACGCCAACCCGGGCCTTCAGCCGGAGCTGTTCCTCACCCTGGGCTCGCCCCTGGCCTTGCCCCGCGCGGTCTTCGAACGCCTCACCCCCGCGCCACGTGCAGCCCGTGGCACACCGCAGGGGGTGCGTCTGCCCGGGCAAACGCGCTGGGTCAACATCGCCGACCCCGGCGACCCCGTAGCCGTCCCACGCCAACTCGGCCGACACTTCGAGGGGATCGCCCTGGACCACACCAGCGTCATCAGCCCCCTCTTCCACTTCCACCACGCCACCAACTACCTGCAGTCCGCGACCACCGCCGCCACCATCGCCCCCTACCTCGGCATCTGACCCTCGGGCGCCCTTACCGGTGGTGTCTCCGCTGGAACTGAGCAGTACCAGGGCCGGGAGTGTGCCGTTTGCTCCGGCGGACAACGGACACAGCCAAACCCTGTCCATAAATGAAGTTATGGACAGGGTTTGTTGTTGTCCGTTGTCCAGTGCCAACGGCCGCTGCGAGGTCTCTGTCGTGGATCCGTAACCGGACGTGGCCGACGGGACGGTGAGTTCGTACCTACGCCGTATGCGGGGCCGTCGCCGCCTTCGTCAGTGTCGGATCAGGCCCGTGCGTTTAACGGTCGCCAGCAGCGGAGCCGTGTCGATGGCGGTGATCGCCTCCAGGGGGTCGACGGCGTCGGTGAGGAAGGTTTACACAGCGTCGAGGTTCGCGGCGGCGACGGCGACGACCAGATTGGCAGGCCCGGTGGCGGCAGCGCAGAATCGGACGTGCGGGTGGGCGCTCAGGGTCCGCGCGGTCTCCTGCAGCGCACCTGGCCTTACCGAGATCCACAGCAATGCCTCGGTCTGTGCGCCGAGCAGTGCAAGATTGGTGGCCTGACGCAGCACCTGGCTCTGCACGAGGAGTTCGAGCCGTCGCCGGGCGGTGAGGGCGGTGATGCCGGCGCGGCGGGCCAGGTCCGTGTAGGTGGCCCGGCCGTCCTCGGTCAGCCTTGCGATCAGCGCAGTGTCGACGTCGGGAGACGTGCACGACGGTGCCGAGGCCGTTTGGGCAGCAGCATCCATGGAACGGCCTCACGTCCGAAGCGCCGAGCAGTGCCCACCCCGCATACCCCGGAACACCACAGCACGCGCCAACACACGAGGTCACGGCGGCGCGTAAACCTACGGGCTGTGTCTCCGCAGCGCGGAAGTGGGCCGACCATATCAGCTGCCTGTGCAACGAGGCCGGTCGTGCCCTTCTCAGGTGTGGCGCGGGCGAGGCAGCAAGGCGAACGCGCTCTCGGCAATCGAGGTCAGGCGGTCGGGGCTGTGGCCGTACGCGCCCACGACATCGCTGCCGCGGATGACGGTCAGCAGTAGGTACGCGAGGTCGTCGGGATCCGCGTCGGGGTCGAGGTCGCCGTTGCGCTGCGCCGCTCGCACGCACTCGGCCACCGCCGCCCGGACGACGGAGAAGCAGTCGTTGGCCAGGCGTTTCACCTCGGGGTCGGAGGCGCCGACCTCCAGGGCCATCTTGGCGGCGAAGCAGGCCGCCCCCGCCCGGTCGGAGGCGGGGGCTACGTCGGGGGCGAGTGGCACCCCGTGGACGGCGCGGAGCAAGTATGCGTGCAGTCGTTCCAGGGCGCCCTCGTCCGGTCCGTCGAGCATCTTCCGCGGACCCTGCGCCAGCCGGCCGAAGTACCCGGCCATCGCCTCCAGCAGCACGCCGTGCTTGCCGTCGAACGCTCCGTAGAGGCTGCCGCGGCCCAGGCCGGTGGCGGCGCTGATGTCGTCGACGCTCGTGCCGTTGTAGCCCGAGGCGCGGAACTGCCGCTCAGCGGCATGCAGGACGTGGTCGCGGTCGAAGCTTCGTGGTCTGGCCATACAAAGACGGTAAAGCCGACCTACGCTTCTTGACAAGTCAGTACAGAACTGCATAGGTTCCGGACTGTTCAGTAAACAACCGTCCTGAACTCACCGGACAGCGCCCGACGAAGCCATGCCCACAACCCAAGGAACCACCATGCAGACAGCTCACCGAGTGGCCCTCGTGACGGGCGCCTCCTCCGGGATCGGGCGGGCGGCGGCGCTTGCCCTCGTGGGCGCCGGCTTCGCGGTGGTCGGCACGAGCCGCAACGCGGCGAACGCCGAGCCGCTCGCCGGGGTGACGTTCCTCGATCTCGACGTGGCCGACGACAAGTCGGTCCGCTCGCTGGTCGGGGAGGTGATCGATCGGTTCGGCCGGATCGACGTCCTGGTCAACAACGCAGGCGTGGGCGCGGTCGGCGCCGGCGAGGAGAGCACGATCAGCCAGGCCAAGGAGGTCTTCGACATCAACGTCTTCGGCCTGATGCGGATGACCAACGCAGTCCTGCCCCACATGCGCGCCCAGGGCAGTGGCCGCGTGGTCAACGTCTCCTCGGTACTCGGCCTGATCCCGGCGCCCTTCATGGCCGTCTACGCCGCCACCAAGCATGCGGTCGAGGGCTACGCCGAGTCCGTCGACCACGAGCTTCGTGAGTACGGCGTCCGGATGCTGCTGGTCGAACCGGCCTACACGAGCACGAGTTTCGAGGCGAGCAGCATGGCACCCGACTCGCCCCTGCCGGTCTACGCCGCGCAGCGGCAGGTCTCCCGGGACGTGCTGGCCACGGCCGTGCGCAACGCCGACGGCCCGGACGTCGTAGCGAAGGTGATCGTCGCAGCCGCCACCGATTCGAAGCCCAAGCTCCGGTACACCGCCGGCCCGATGGCCAAACGCGTCAGCCTCCTGCGCCGGATCGTGCCCTCGAGCGCCTTCGACGGACAGATCCGCAAGCTCAACCGACTGGCGGGCTGACCCCGCAGTACGGGGCGGCGCCCAAGGAGACGCACATGTCCGAACCAGAGACACCGAAACCGGCATCACCATCACTCGTCCGACCGCTCTTGGACGCTGCGCGGACCGTCATCATGACCGTGGACGACGACCCGGGGGTCTCCCGGGCCGTCGCCCGCGATCTGCGGCGGCGCTACGGCGCCTCGTACCGGATCGTGCGCGCGGAGTCCGGCGAGTCCGCGCTGGAGGCGCTGCGGGAGCTGAAGCTGCGCGGCGACCTCGTGGCGGTGATCCTGGCCGACTACCGCATGCCCCAGATGAACGGCATCGAGTTCCTCGAACAGGCCCTGGACGTGTACCCGGGCGCCCGGCGCGTGCTGCTGACCGCGTACGCGGACTCGAATGCGGCGATCGACGCGATCAACGTCGTCGACCTCGACCACTACCTCCTCAAGCCGTGGGACCCGCCGGAGGAGAAGCTCTACCCGATGCTGGACGACCTGCTGGAGGCGTGGCGGTGCAGTGACTTCCGGCCGGTGCCGAGCACTAAGGTCGTCGGACACCGGTGGTCGGCGCGCTCGTCGGACGTACGGGAGTTCCTGGCCCGCAACCAGGTGCCGTACCGCTGGTACTCCACCGAGGAGCCCGAGGGGCAGCGGCTGCTCACGGCCGCGGGGCAGGACGGGCAGCGGCTGCCGGTGGTGATCACGGCGGACGGTACGGCGCTCGTCGAGCCGGAGGTGCCGGAGCTGGCCGCGCACGTGGGGCTGGCGACGATGCCCACGGCCGACTTCTACGACCTGGTCGTCATCGGCGGCGGGCCGGCCGGGCTGGGCGCGGCCGTGTACGGGGCCTCGGAGGGCCTGCGTACGGTGCTCGTGGAGCGGTCGGCGACCGGCGGGCAGGCCGGGCAGAGTTCGCGGATCGAGAACTATCTGGGCTTCCCGGACGGGGTGTCCGGCGGCCAGCTCACCGACCGGGCGCGACGCCAGGCCACGAAGTTCGGCGCCGAGATCCTCACCGCGTGGGAGGTGACCGGACTGGAGAGCAGCGGGGCGGCGCGGCTCGTACGGTTCGCGGACGGGTCGACGATCGCGGCGCACAGCGTGATCCTGGCGACCGGTGTGTCGTACCGGCAGCTGGAGGCGCCGGGTGCCACCGAGCTGTCGGGCCGCGGGGTGTTCTACGGGTCCGCGCTCACCCAGGCTGCCGCCTGCCAGGGCCACGACGTGTACATCGTCGGCGGCGCCAACTCGGCCGGGCAGGCGGCGATGTACCTGTCCAGGGGCGCCAAGTCGGTCACCCTGCTGGTACGCGGTCCCGACCTGGCCGCGTCGATGTCGCACTACCTGATCCAGCAGATCGCCGAGTCGCCGAACATCTCGGTACGGGCCCACACGGTCGTCGAGGCCGCGCACGGCGACGGCCACCTGGAACAGCTGACGTTGCGCGACACGACGAGCAGTCGGACCGAACTGGTCGACGCGCAGTGGATGTTCGTGTTCATCGGCGCGGCCCCGCTGACCGGCTGGCTGGAGGGCACGGTGCTGCGGGACGAGCGCGGGTTCATCCTCGCCGGGCCCGATCTGACCGCCGACGGGCGGCCACCGGCGGACTGGGAGCTGGACCGGCCGCCGTACCACCTGGAGACCAACATCCCCGGCGTGTTCGTCGCCGGGGACGCGCGCGCGGAGTCCGCCAAGCGGGTCGCGTCCGCCGTCGGAGAGGGAGCCATGGCCGTGATGCTCGTACACCGGTATCTGGAGCAGTCGTGAGCGGGCGGCTGATGCCGTGCAGCGCGGCGGAGATCAGCTCGCTGTTCCTGTTCGAGAGGCTGAGCTCCGAGCAGATCGACAGGCTGTGCAGCGAGGGACGGGTCGAACTGTTCGACCCCGGGCCGGTGTTCACCGAAGGTGACCCGGCGGCCTGCTTCTACGTGATGATCGAGGGCACGGTCGTCATGTCGCGCCGGGTGGGCGGCGACGATGTCGAGGTGAGCCGCACGTCCCAGCCAGGGGTGTACGCGGGAGCCGTGCGGGCGTACGTCGGGGACGGGAAACCGCAGCGGTACATGAACTCGCTGCGGGTGTCGGAGCCGACGCGGTTCTTCGTCCTGCCCGCCGAATCGTTCGCGAACTTCATGCACGAGTGGTTTCCGATGGCGGTCCATCTCCTGGAGGGGCTCTTCCTCGGTTCGCAGACCTTTCAGCGGGCCGTCGGGCAGCGCGAACGGCTGCTGGCGCTGGGCTCGTTGTCCGCGGGTCTCACCCATGAGCTCAACAACCCGGCCGCGGCCACCGTACGGGCCACCTCGTCGCTCAGGGACCGGGCCGCGCAAATGCGCCACAAGCTCAGCGCCATCGCCTCGGGCCCCTACCACGGCGATGCCCTGAAGGCCCTGCTCGACCTCCAGGAGCGTACGGCCGAGCGGGTCTCCAAGGCGCCGCCACTGAGCCCGCTCGAAGCGTCCGACCGGGAGGACGAACTCGCCGACTGGCTCGACGACCACGGTGTCCAGAACGGCTGGAAGATCGCGCCGACCTTCGTACAGGGCGGTCTCGACGTCGACTGGCTGGAGCAGATCGCGACGGCCGTCGACGAGCAGGAAATCCTGCAGAGTGCCATCGAGTGCCTCAACTACACGGTCGAGACCGAGCTGTTGATGTCCGAGATCGAGGACTCCACCACCCGTATCTCGCACCTCGTCGACGCCGCCAAGCAGTACTCGCAGCTGGACCGCGCCCCCTATCAGGTCGCCGATGTCCACGAACTCCTCGACAGCACGCTGCTGATGCTGTCGGGCAAGATCGGTCCCCAGGTCAAGGTCGTGAAGGAGTACGACCGTTCGGTGCCGAGGATTCCGGCCTACCCGGCAGAACTGAACCAGGTGTGGACCAACCTGATCGACAACGCCGTCTCCGCCATCAAGAGCGCGGGCGGCGAAGGGACGTTGACCGTACGCACCGCTCTGGTGCACGACCGGCTGCTGGTGGAGTTCCGCGACACGGGCCCGGGAGTGCCGGCCGAGATCCGCGACCGGATCTTCGACCCGTTCTTCACCACCAAACCGGTGGGCGAGGGCACCGGGCTGGGGCTCGACATCTCCTGGCGGATCGTCGTCAACAAGCACCACGGTGACCTGAAAGTCGAGTCCGTACCCGGCAACACCCGCTTCCAGGTGCTGCTCCCCCTCACCACCACCGACCCCGACACCGTCCCCGCCCCGGCCCAGGAGTCCTCGTGACCAAGGGGGCGACCGCACCTCTTTGCACCTAATCAACTTCACGAACCAGTCAAATAGGGCGAATGCTTGGTATTTGGCATTCTTCTCACCGGAAAGGACGGAACTATGGAACGCAACGAGTCTCCCGACGCGACGTACGCGAGAACCTGGAGCAACGGCCGCGGCGAGGTGCGGTTCTTCACCCGGGCCGATGGCTCGCGGCTGCGCTACTACACGGTGGGCACCGGCCCCGCCCTCGTGCTGATGCACACCGTGCGCGGCGAGCTCGACTACTTCCAGCGGGTGATCCCGCTGTTGTGGGACCACTACACGGTCTACGCGCTGGATCTGCCCGGGATGGGATGGTCCGACATCGTCCCCGGCGCACAGTACGAGGAGCCGCAACTGCGGGCCGCAGTCGTCGAATTCGTCCGCGGACTGGACCTTCACAACGTCACCCTGTCCGGCGAATCGCTCGGGGGCGCCCTGTCCCTGTCGGCATCCATCGACCTGAAGGACCGGGTCAGCCGGGTCGTGGCGTTCAACAGCTACGACTACCCCCAGGGAGGCGAACGCGGAAACTGGATCGCCCGCGTCATCATCTCCAGCGTGCGGATGCCCGTGCTGGGCCCCTTCTTCGCCACCCAAGAGCCGCGGCCCATCTTTCGGGCCATCCTGCAGGGCGGCTACGTCGACAAGACCCGGCTGCCCGAGGACTTCATCACCGAGCTACTCAGGAGCGGCCGCCGCAAGGGCTACGACAAGGTGGCCCGAGGGATCTTCCGCAGCCTCAACGGATTCGACCGGGCCCGCGAGCGCTACCCGCGCGTGTGGGCACCCGTCACCCTCGTCTACAGCGAAAACGACTGGTCCCGGCCCGCCGAACGAGACCGCGTGGCCAACGCGCTGGCGGACGTCCACCGCATCACCGTGCCCCGCACCGGCCACTTCTCCGCCTTGGAGCGCCCCGACGAGATGGCGCGGATCCTGCTCGACGCGGCCTGACCTGACCCGGCAACTATCGGCACCCGCCGCCCATCCCCGTCAGGACATGAGGAAGCGCCATGACTCAGGCCGTCTCCCACCTCGTCAACCGCCTTGTCATCGACACCGAGGACTCCTTCTACGACGTCCGTCGGCGCTACGAATCGCTGGTACCCGCCATCGATTTCGCCGAACTCGTCGAAGTGATCGCGACAGGTGACCTCGCACGGGTGCAGGCATACACCACCAACCGCACACCCCATTCCTTCGCCGTCTTCTGGACCCTGGACCCGATGCCGGTGATGCAGCTTTCGGGACATCAACTCCGCGCCGTCACCTACATGATGGGAAACAACGTCATCGCGGAAACCATGTTCCGGCACGACCCCGGCATCATCCTCTACGCCCCGCTGCGCACCGCGATCTACGAGACCGCCTCCGGCAGTGTGCAGTTCAGCATCGACCAACCGTCGAGCAAATTCGCCAGCTTCGGCGATCCCCGCATCGCTGAGGTCGGAGCACAACTCGACGTCAAAGTCGCTGACTTGCTCCGCCTCATGACACTGCCGGTACCACCGGAGCTGATCACAGGCTGACCCTTGGCACTCCTGCACCGTTTCGCTGTCTGACCTGGTCAGAGGCATCGTCGACCGTGCGGGCCCGTTGTCCGAGCACACGGCTCAAGCAAGCCCTGATGGCTCGCGGGCGTATACGGGTGCTGGCTTGTGTTTGCGACGTCGTTCTCTTCAGTAATCGGCAAGGACTGGGGCGTCGACGGACGATGCGCCCTTGACCATCTGGTGTCAGACGATCTGGTGACGCACGTGAACGCCGCCTTCGCGGCCCCCCGCCCTGATCGGTGCATTGCTGCTGCCGACCAAGCCGGTGATCACCAAGAAGCTCATACTCGACATTCCGGGCATCGTTGCGGCGAGCGAGGGTCGACCTGCCGTACTTGACAACTCAGTACAGAACCGTCTAGGTTTCTGACTGTTCAGTACATAACGGTGCTGAGCTCACCGGACAGGCTGCGTGCACGCCCGGCGTTGCGATGCCTTCCAGGCCGACAAGGCACGGTCTCACCCTCGCGATCCTCGCGACGGCGTTCATCGACGTACTGGATCTGTACATCACGAACGACCCCAGCAAACCGGGGCCGGACTCTGCACAACAGCCCAAGACGGTCGTCGCCCGCATCCTGCGCTTCCTGAACGGCTGCCCCCTCCAACCACCCAGAACTCGAAGGACTGACCGAACCATGAACGACACGGAAAAGCAGGAGGCCGCGACTGTGACGGCTCCTGCGTTCGCGAGCGACGCTCTGGCCGAGGGGACCGTCGACGCGGTGGTGATCGGCGGGGGTGCCGCGGGGCTGAACGGTGCACTGATCCTCGCCCGCTCCCGCCGCTCGGTCGTCGTGATCGACAGCGGTGCCCCGCGCAACGCGCCCGCGGAGGCCGTGCACGGCCTCCTCGCCCTGGACGGCACCCCGCCGTCCGAGATCCTTCGACGGGGCCGGGAGCAGGTGCGCCAGTACGGCGGACGCGTCGTGTCCGGCAAGGTGGTCTCGGCCGAGTCCGCCCCCCCCGTCGGCGGACGGGGACCTGCGGTTCATCGTCACCCTGGCCGACGGCCGCAGCGTCACCGCCCGCCGGATCCTGGTGGCCACCGGCCTGAAGGATGTGCTGCCCGAGGTGCCCGGCCTCGCCGAGCATTGGGGACACGGTGTGGTGCACTGCCCGTACTGCCACGGCTGGGAGGTGCGCGATGAGCCCATCGGCATCCTTGCCACCGGCGCGGCCTCCATCGGCCACGCGCTCTTGTTCCGTCAGCTGACCGAGGACCTGACCTACTTCACCCACGGCACCGAGCTGGACGAGGACAGCCGCGCCCGCTTCGCCGCCCGCGGCATCCGCGTCATCGACACCCCGGTCACCGAGGTCGTCAGCGACGAGGACGGTGCCCTCGCCGGGGTGCGCCTGGCCGACGGGCAGGTGGTGGCCCGCCGCGTCCTCGCGGTCGCCCCGCAGATGCAGGCCCGCACCCATGGCCTGGAAGGTCTGGGCCTGCCGGTGCAGGACCTGCCGACGGGCCGCACTTTCGCCTCCGGTATCGACGGCACCACCGAGGTGCCGGGTGTGTGGGTGGCCGGCAACGTCACCGATCCGGTTGCCCAGGTCGGGGCCTCCGCAGCGGCTGGCGCGCTGGCCGGCATCGACATCAACAAGGTGCTGGCCGTCGCGGACACCGACGCGGCCCTCCAGGGGATCGCTGAGGGAAGCCCACAAGGGGCAACAGGACGATCTTGAAGCCCGGAGATCTCAGCCCGTCACCCGCTCGCCTCACGGGCAATCAAGTGATTCCGCTCGTCCGCCCCGTCCCCCTCAGGAGCTACTGATGTCCTTCCTTGCGAACACCCCCGTGGAGAAAATGCCCGGGCCTTACGCGCGGCGCTGGTGGGCGCTGCTCGTGCTGTGCCTGAGCCTGCTGATCACGGTGATGGCGAACACGTCGCTGATCGTCGCCGCCCCCGACATGACTACCGACCTGGGCCTGAGCAGCAGTGATCTGCAGTGGGTCGTCGACAGCTACACCGTTCCGTACGCGGCGCTGATGCTGGTGCTGGGCGCGATCGGCGACAAGTACAGTCGGCGCGGCGCGCTGGTGCTGGGTCTGCTGATCTTCGCCGGCGGTTCTGTGATGGGGAGCGTGGTCGACGAGACCGCGCTGGTCATCGTGGCCCGTGCGATCATGGGTATCGGTGCCGCGGTCGTGATGCCGGCCACGCTGTCCCTGGTCGTCGCGACCTTCCCCCGGAGCGAGCGGGCCAAGGCCATCACCGCCTGGGCCGCGACCTCCGGGGTGGCGGTGGCCGTCGGCCCGCTGGTCTCCGGCTGGCTGCTGGAGGACCACGCCTGGGGCTCGACCTTCCTGATCAACGTGCCGATCGCCGTCCTCGCCGTGTTCGGCGCGCTCGCCCTGGTACCGCCGTCCAAGGCGGAGGGCATGGGCCGGATCGACTACGTCGGTGGTCTGCTGTCGATCGTCTCCGTCGGCTCCCTGATCTACGCCGCCATCGAGGGCCCGCACTCCGGCTGGGGCGTCGGCCCCGTCACCGCCGCCGTGGTCGCCGGTGCCGGTCTGGTCGCCTTCGTTGCCTGGGAGCTGCGGCACCCGCACCCGATGCTGGACGTCCGGAAGTTCGCGCTGCGGCCCTTCACCGGCTCGATGCTCGCGGTGATGTTCTTCTTCTTCGGTATGTTCGCCGTGATCTACTACGCGACGCAGTTCCTGCAGTTCGTCCTCGGCTACGGCGCCCTGGACACGGGTGTACGGCTGCTGCCGCTGGGCGGTGCGGTGTTCCTCGGGTCCGCGGTGACCGGGGTGCTCGCCCCGAAGCTGGGGGTGAGGGTGATGGTCGTGACCGGCATGACCGTCGGCACGGCGGGCATGTTTCTGCTCACCCAGATCGACAAGGGGTCGACGTACGGGGACTTCCTGGTGCCGCTGATGATGCTGGGCCTCGCGCTCGGACTGGCCATCTCCCCGGCGACCGACACGATCATGGGCTCCTTCCCCGAGTCCGAGCTGGGCGTCGGCGGCGGTGTCAACGACACCGCGCTGGAGCTGGGCGGGGCGCTGGGCATCGCGGTGCTGGGCTCGCTGCTGGGCACGGCCTACCGGGACGAGCTGAGTGACCTGGTGGGCAACCGGCTCCCGGCGGAGGCGATGGAGACCGCCAAGGACTCGGTCGGCGCCGGCCTGGCCGGCGCAGAGCGGGTCGCGCAGGATCCCTCCGTCGGGCCCCAGCAGGCCCAGGCCACCGTGGACGCCGTCCACCAGGCCTTCGCCCACGGCGTCGCCCAGACCAGCCTCATCGGCGGGATCATCATGGCTGCCGGAACCCTGATCGTCCTCGCGGTCCTGCCGGGTCGGCGCGGGTTCGTGAGGAAGAGCGCCGAGCTGGGGGCCGTGACAGCGGCGAGCGAGGCGGTGACTGTGCGGGAGCACAGCGGGTCCACCCGCTAGATCGCCGGCGGGGCGTCCACTGGATCGCCGGGGACGCGTCCGCCGGGTCGCCGGGCACCGTCTCCGCCGGATCGCCCGCGAAGCGCGTCGGGCAGGAGCCCGGCGGCGCGAGACGCGCAGGGCGCGAGCGTGGTCCACGGCCACGCGGATCCTCTGCCGGAACACCTCACGGCCCTTGGCCTCCGGGACGGCCCGGAGGCCAAGGGCCGTGAGGTGACAGCGGCGGTCGCCGCAGGCGCCGCCCTGCGACGACGGTCATGCTCGATGCGACCGTCGTGATGCACTGCTACCTGCGATGACTGTTGTTCTCAGGACACGCATCAGCGCAGGAAAGCAGGGCATCTCCAGGTGACCCGGACGGGGCCCCAGGTCAGGGCTGTGATGGTGCGGATGTTCGGCTGCGGGTGGGCAGGGGGATGACGGTGCTGGCGTCGCGCAGGGCGTGGTTTTCGAGGGTGAGTTGCCGGATGGCCTCCTCGTACAGGGCGAGGGTGCGGCGCAGGTCGGTGTTCTCCTGCCGTAGCCGGCGGAGATTCTCGTCCTTGGGCTTGTCGGTCTTCAGCCGGTCCGTGCCTGTCTGGCTGCCGGCTGCGGGGATCCGGGGCCGGAAGTGGGTGTCGATCAGGTCGGCGTAGTGGCGGTGGAAGGTGGCGTGGGGGATGCCGAGGCCGCGCTCGATGGCGGTGACGGTTGGCCTGCGTCCGCTGGCGGACGCCTCGTCCAGGACGGTGTCGATGGCGGCCTTGACGGTGTCGGCGTCGGGCAGGGCTCGTTTCACTCGGCGGGCTCCGGATCGTGTCGGGCAAGGAACGCGGCCGTGGCACGGTGCTGTTCCTGTAGACGGTGTCGGACGTAGGGGGCGAGACGGTCCCCGTCGTCCAGGGCGTCCTCTATCTGAGTGAGGTGGCCGGCCAGCGCGTTGTGGTTGGCGGGGCTGAGGGCGGTGTTGCGGCAGGCCAGGGGCTGGCAGTCGGCCAGGACCGGCTGGTGGCCGGGGTCGGCAGGTGCACGGCACAAGGCGCGGTCGGGGTTATAAACGCAGGTGACGAAGGTGCCCGCGTACACGTGCGGGTCGTGGCGGGCCAGGATGCGGCGCAGGCGGGCTTCGTCGGTGACGACCTGGCCGTCGAAGACCGTGTGGCGGGCGAGCTCGGCGAGTCGGGCTTCGGCGTCCGGGCCTGCGGGACCGGTCAGAGCCAGCCGGTCGTCGTCCGCGCCCAGCTCGGCGAGGAACTGGCCGCGGGCGAAAGCTTCTTCGGCCTCGACCTCGTCGCGGAAGCCTGAGTCGCTGGTGCCGGCGTAGCCCTCGAACATCTGAATACGCTGGTGGCGGTATTGCAGGGCGCCTGCGATGGTGCCGTCGGGCCGGCGGGCGATGAACCAGGCCAGGGTCCGTCGGAACTGCCGGGGAGTCAGGTGCGGCAGCCGCCCCTTGTCCTCGGGGATCGCATCCACGCGTGAGTGAGCCGCATAGTAGGTGTTGATCCATCCGGCCAGCGCGGTGATGTCCTTGATGGTGGCGGCGCTGGTGCGCACACGCCCGGCCACGTGGTGGCGTTGATGGTTGGCCGACTTGAGCGGGTGCGCGAACAGGTAGGGCTCGTCGGCCGGCTGGCAGCGTTCCAAAACAGCGACGGCCCGCGCGACGGGGGCGGTGACGATCCAGGTGGCGGCCGCGCCATGGACGCCTTCCCCCTTGAAGGCCAGTCCGTGAAGCCGGTAGCGGTAGATACGGCCGTCGGCGTCGCGCTGGGCGCTGACGCAACCGCGCCGCAGGTGTTTGATCTCGGAGTCGCGAAGGCCGGAGAGGTAGGCAATGACGATCCAGCAGGACACCTGCAGCAGCCGTTCGAACTGGCCCACGTCGTAATAGGAGATCTGCTCCAACCACCGCCGGCCGTCCACCTGCGCCTGCGGGACGTGTCGTAGGGGGGAGTCGGTGCCCACACCGAGGTCGCGGACCGCCTCCTCGATCAGCCGCCGGGGTCGCGCCTTACGGAACGGGTAGGACGGATGGCCCGCGAGCCGGGCCAGGTAAGCGAAGTTCGGGAACCCCCCTCTGCCGCGCCATCCGGTGGCCATCGCCGGCGCAGCTGGCAGGGGTTGTCTGCGCCGACGGAAGTCGTCCAGTACAGCTTGCAGGGCCACGAGCGGATCGGGGTGGGCAGGCGGGCGTGCGTCGATGCTGTCGCGCTCGGCGCGAGCTGCGAGCACGTCGTCGGCGAGGTCGTCGGCCCAGCGCAGCGCCCAGCTAAGCAAGGGTCCCATGATGTGCTCGGGGATGCGGTCGGTGAGGTTCTCGTCGTACCGCCGGGGGTTGGCGCGCGCCCATGCCTGCCACCGCGCACGCCGCAGCGGGTCCTGCCCAAGGTGGTCGGCCAAGCGGGAACGGTAGGCCCACAGCATGCGCACGGCACGGCGTTGGCGATAGACCGCGCTGACCGACAGTCGCAGCGACGTCAGCTCGGCGTGGTAGGCATCCAGGTCCTCGCCCGTCAGGTGCGCCAGTGGGAGCTGACGGCTCTGTGCCCACCCCAGGAAGTGGCGTACGCAGGTGAAATAGGCGCGGATGCTGGAGATCGTGATCGGCTCTTCGCCGGGCGGGGTGTCCTCGATCAGCAGAGCGTAGAACAGGAGCTTGGCGGTGTCCCGGTGAGCGTGCGGGACCTGCGTGAAGTCGAGCCGGTGGGGCTTGCGGTCTGCGCGCAGCCATGCCGGCGTCAGCGCCCACACGTCATCGCCGTACCGGGAGGTCTCTTCCAGCTGGGCCTCGGCCCGCAGCGGACACGTGGCCAGGACCAGAGCGTTCTCGGGCACGGCGGCGCGATGTCCGGGCGCTTCGGCAGCGTGCGTCATGACCACTCCTTCGGCCCGTGCAGAAGGTCGAGCATCAGATGGCGTTGTGTCTCCTGGGCGGCGGCGCGCTGGGTCGGGCTGAAGCGGGGCAGGATGTCGCGGGTGAGGATCTGCCAGGTCGCCCCGTACCGGGCCGTCCACTGCTCGACGTCACGGCGCTGAAGGTCCTCGCGCAGGGCCTCGGCCAGGGAGAGCAGAGCCGGGAGATGGCGCTCCATCACCAGAGCGTTGGGGCAGCCGAAGCAGGTTAGGAACGACTGCCGGCATCGTCCTCCGCTGGGTCCGTGCTCGATGTCCGTGCACGCACTGGCCAGCGTGTCGAGTTCGCCCGCGGCCGCCTGCTCGCGCACCTGCTCCGGCACAGCGGCGACCGAACCGCCACCGAGGCGAAGGACGACCGCGCGGGCGCTCTCCTCCGCGTCGGTGATCGCCTCAGTGAGTACGTCGGCCGCCCACTCGGCGACACACGGGTCCGTGCGCAGGTAGTGGGTGAAGGAAGTGTCGGCTGTGTTGGTCACCCGCGCGGACGGCAGATGCTCTCCGACCTGCTTCGCTGTGCGTACCTCGACGGTTTTCTTGATGCGCGTCACCATCATCTGCAGGGGCTTTCCGTCATCGCCGACCAGGCCGTGACACCCGGCCCACGCCCCTAGCTTCAGTTTGCGTGCCAGCTCCGCATCGAAGGGACCGATGTGCCCGCCGGTGGCGGCATTGAGGACGCCGCCGCGGCCGTTGCCCGCCCAGATCGACCACACCGATCCGGTCCCGGAAAACGCCCGGCTGCGGCCCATCATCCGGTGCAGCAGCAGGTAGAAGCCGCCCATCGTCCGCAGCTGACGCTCCTCATCCACGCTCCAGTGCACCGTCGTTCGGGAGTTGGCCTTGCCCCGGCGGCGTTTGGTCAGCGTGACCGCTACCGCGCGCTCCTCCAGCAGCCGGTGCTCGGCGGGCAGTTCCTTGAGCGTCTCCGGGTTGCGGCCGCTCAGTCCGGCCGCGTAGATGAGCAGCGGGGCAAGGTCCGGGTCGACCACGAACAGCTGCTTCGCCTGCGCGTAGCAGGCTGCCGGATACTCGCCCACCGTCAGCCCGCGGTAGTCGACCTGGACCCGGCCCGTGGCCGCCATCGCCTCCAGCCGCGCCCCCTGCTCCCGCTCGGTCACCGACAGGCTTTCGTCGCCTGCGAGGAAGCGTCGCAGCAGCCTCTCGCCTGCCATGATCCGGTCGCGGATGGCTGCCACGTCGGAGCGGGCGGCGGCCATGATGGCCTGGAACTCGCGATCGGAGTACCCCGGACGCGCAGCCTGCTGGGCATCCATGCCGTGCCCGGGCTGCCCGGCATAGTCCGCCACCGCCCCGTCCAGCCGGTCCTGACCGGGCAGGACACGCACGATCCGCAGCAGGTCCTGCAGGTTCCGGCGGGCGGACTTCTCCCCACACGTTTGCCGCCTCGACATCAGGTATCGCTCCAGGTGACGCACCCGCAGCTCCTGAACACGGCGCGGTGGTACCGCAAGCTCGTCCAAGAGCAGCAGGAACCGCTTGACCGTCTGCCATTGGCTGCTCGCCGCCCGCTGCGTGCGGCGTCCGCCGCCGGGCCCGATTCGCACACCGAGCGCGTGCGCGAAGTCCCGGTGCAGCCCCGGCAGCGGCAACTCCTCGAACCGGAACACGCGCTCGCGACCGTCCTCACCGGTGAACCGCACCACCGGCGCACCGCCGTCCTCGGGGACCTCCACCACCGGGGGCGGCTCGTAGAAGCCGTCGGGCACGGCCGCCGCACGGCCGCGGCCCGCGCGGGGCACCTCCGTGCTCACGCGACCACGGCCGACCGCTCCAGTTCGCGCAGGGCCCGGGCGGCTTCGAGGGTTCGCCCGCCGTTGCTGGTGACGGGCTACAACGTCTTCATTTGTGGTCGCGCAGGAAGGCAGGGATCTCGTCACGGGTCGGGTAGTTCGGCAGGGGGGCTGGCTTGGCCTGAAGGAACGCAGTGATGACGGCGGCGGCTCGGTCGTTGTTGTCGTCCAGGCCGTTCCACATGTGGTGTCCGACTCCGGGCATGTACTGCGTGCGCTGGATGGCGAGGTCATTGGCAAGGACGGTGGTCTCCCATTGACGAAGCTGGGAGGAGCACTCAGCGATCATCAGCATCGCGGGAGTCCGGGACCGCCTCAGCTTCGAGGCAATGGAGGGGGAGTCCTTGACCGTCTGCTGGATGCGGAGGCTGGCGGCGGGGCTGAAGGAGAAGTTCTGGGCGGTGTCCTCGGCGGGGATGCGTTGCGCGTCGCGAGCGCAGTAGGCGGACGCGGTGTCGCTGCCGAGGTCTGCGGCGGTGAAGGCATTGTCGCCTTCGGCCTGTCCGATCAGTCCGGTGTCGGGGGTGAGGAGTCCGAGTCGCATAAGGCCGAACGCCACGGCGTACCGGGGGACGTGCGTCGATCGCGGTCCGGTCATGGCCGGCGCGAGGCCCCGTGCGGATTTTCGGCCCTTGTGCCCGGCTATGCGGGCGGTGGGGCCGTCCATGGGGCCGGGCTCAGCGATGATCGCCCGGTGCAAGCGTGCGGCGACGCTCGGGTCGGCCAGGGCTCGGGTGAGCACGGCCCCGCCTGACGAGAATCCGAGGATGTCGACCTTGCCCTTGTTCAGGCGATCGACGAAGGCTGCGAGGTCGCGGACCGGCCTGGAGATCGTGTACTGGCTCATGGGGAGCAGGTCGCTTCGTCCGCCACCGGCCTGTTCGTAGGCGTAGACGTCGTAGCCCTGGCGTGCCAGGAGTTGCAGGAACCGGTGGTCGAGCACCGAGATGCCGCGGACCGGTCCGCCGTTGAGGTACACGAGCGGGATGGGATGCCGGGTGCCGGGGTTCGCGGGCGGGTAGTGGTACACCGCTACCCGGCTGCCAGTGGCCAGGCTCCAGTGCTGCGTGGCCACGAAGGGTAGGGCGGGCGGGTATCGCCGGGCCGTCGGCACGGTCGGGATACAGACCGACGCCGTCAATGCTGCCGCGATGACCACCGGCAGGAACGGCACGAGCCGCGCCGGCCAACTGCGGCGCCGACCCAGCCACATTGCCGGGACAGCTCCGACTCCAAGGGTCGTCAACCACGCGGCGAGCCCCGAGCCTGCCCCATCTGTGAGGGCGATCAGTGCGAGAAAGACAACGACCAGCGCCGTGACGGCGGCCAGGGCCAGCAGTAAGCGTCCGGTGAAGCGGACGAGACGTATGGCGGACGTGGGCACGGCGGGCCTCCCGATAGTTTCAGAACGCTGTTTCAAAACGACGTTATCAGAGGGGGTAGGCTGCTGGCCGTGGGTAGGCCGAGAACAAACGACGAGGCCGTCAAAGAGCGGCTTGTGGAGTGCGCGACCGAGATGCTCGCTACCCGTCCGCGGGAGTCGCTCACGGTCCGCGCTGTGGCGGCTGCCGCCGAGTCGTCGACGACGGCGGTGTACTCCCTGTTCGGCGGTAAGGACGGGCTGATCGGTGCGGTGCGCGACAGAGCTGTCGCTGGCCTGTTCCAGGACGTGTCTGCGGTGCAGACCTCCGCGGACCCGCTCGCCGACCTCTACGCGCTGGCCGTCGCCTACCGTCGCTGGGGGCGAGGACACAGCCACCTGTACACGGTGCTGTTCGGTGGTGTGCAGTCCTTCGACCCGTCGGGGGAGATCGGTGCCAATGACCCGATCCGTCCGCTTCTCGCGGCGATCGATCGTGCCGTGACAGCGTCCGTCCTCGTCGGCGAGGCAACGTCGATCGCCCTGTCGATCTGGGCCACCCTCCACGGGCTGGTGACTCTTGAACTGGCTGGGGCCTTCGACGCCGCGACGGCCGAGGCCGCATTCCGCTCGGCGATTCACGCCACGTTGCGCGGATGGACGACCCCGGCGGTGTTCCGCAGCCTTCGCCAAGCAGAACTCGCTCATTGACAGGATCAGGGCCGGTTATCGGGGCCCTCCCGGTCCCTGCCGGGGCGAGGGTGCGTGGTCGGTGGACAGCCCTCCTCGCTGAAGCCCACCGGCTCCCACGCGCCCTCCGGTACCAGCTCCAACCGGGTGCGCATCTCCAATTCCTGCAAGGTGTGCAGGTACAGCGCCGTGGTCGTCGCCGAGCGGTGACCGAGCCTGATCCGCACCCAGTTCAGCGGATCACCGAACACCCGCTGATACGTCAGCCGCTGCTGCTCGTTCATCTCGCCCAGGGCCTGCAGATGGCCCCGCCACAGCAACTCCAGCGTGATCACCGCGTACGGATGCCGCAGCATGTGCGGCGTCGCTCCCACGTCTACACCCTGGGCACGACACCGCGCGTTGGCGTCGGCGAAGACCTGCTTCCACCCGGACACCGTCATCGGCAGCCCTCACTGGTTCAGCCACACCATCGCCGGCTCCCACCCGCCATCAGCCGTCGCCACCAGCAGCCGGCGCCGCTCGCCGTCATCCAGACGGGCCACCGGCACCCATCGACCCCCCATCCGCACCCGCGGCACGGCCGGGTCCTCCACCAGCAGCGACCGGCGCGTCGGAACGTAGAAGCCGCGCGAGCGGCCGTAATCGAGCATCTCGGCCCGGTCCCACTCCATGTAGTCGCGCACATCCCGCAGCACCGACACCGGCCAGTACACCGCCCGCCCCGACCTCCCCTTGGAGATCGCGTGCGGCAGCACCGCCCGCGCATTGACAACCCCGGACACCGCAGGCGGCAGCTCCGGCAGATCGAACACCGTCAGCGCCGAGTGCTCGCACAACCGCAGCCCCGTACGGACCATCGAGTCCGCGTACGCCGCGTTTCGGGCCGCCCACCTTCCGCGGAAACCGCGCCTGGGCATCTCCTGCGCGTCGTAGCCGCACAGTCCGACATTGCGCCACAGCCGATACGACCTCGGTGGCAGCCACTTCACCTCCCGCCGAGGCACCGTGTGCGACGTCTCTGCCGGCACCTGCCGCACCATGCCGGCGCCGGTCCCGCCCCGCCAGGGCGACCACACCGCGGCAGCACGCTGACGGATGGGATTGGCCCTCACGAGGTCCTGCTCGATCGCCCACAGGTAGAACTGGTTGACCGTGGACACCTCCCGGTCCCAACTGGTGTCTTCCAGGCGAGGTCCACGCTCGTCACGACGACGCCACCACTCGTACACCGCCCGGTCATCCATGGACGCGTCACGCCAGTCATGCCGGCCTCGCGCGAACCACAGGAAGTCGAAGTACGTGCGCAAGTCTCGGGCATGGGCGGCCTGGGTGTTCCATGGCGAAGACGCCAGCCACACCGAGAAGTACCGGTTCAGCGCCGCTTCGTAACCGCCCGCCGGACTGATCAGGAACGGCTGCCCCTCGGGTACGCCCAGATCGTCCAACCCCTCATTGAGACCGGCGAACAGGGCGCTGAACTCCCGCATGAACGGGGTCACTCGGCGCGGCCACGCCAGGTCTCGGCGAGCGAAGTGCACTCGCCAACCTGTGATCGACATGACGGTGGACGATAGCCCGTGGACAGCTCAACAGCGCATAACCCAAGTTCGACGGCCACAGGACCGTCATCTGGAGGGATCCGGAGACTGTCCGGCTCCAGGCCCGATCAGGCCGTGACGTTACGCCGGTCTCGATGGATCTGGCTCTCGCTGCCTTCGAGATGCTCCCGCCGGGCCTGGTCCTCGACGGCGAAGCCGTGATCTACGCCCACGGCAGGATTGATTTCGCGGCCGCGCAGTCGCGTGCCCTGTCCACCCCGGCCCGCGCGCGCAGTCTCGCCGAGGACCTGCCCGCCCATTTCGTGGCGTGGGACGTCCTTCTCCACCCCGATCACGGCGACGTCCGGGCACGGCGGTACGACGACCGCCGTGCCCTGCTCGTCGACCTGCTGGAGGTGTACGACGTCAAGCCGCCGATCCAACTGGTCCCCATGACCGACGACCCGGCAGTGGCCATGACCTGGTACCGACAACTCCCGGAGCAAGGCGTCGAAGGCATCGTCCCCAAGCAGGCCACCTCCGTGTACAGGCCCACAGGCCGGGTCTGGAAGAAGATCAGGCATGCCGAGACCGTGGAGGCCGATATCGTCGGCTACACCGGATCGGCAGCGCGGCCGCGGGCACTCGCGGTCCGCCTCCCCGACGGACGTGTGGCGCTTACGCAGTCCCTGAAGGCGCCGCTAGCGGCTCAGGTCGCGGTACATCTCGCGGCGAGCGGCCCGCAACGCGGCACGCGCACCCGGGCGGGGGAGCCCTACACCGCCGCCGCTCCCGGACTCGTGGTGGAGGTTCTCGCGGGGACGACCCGGCACGCCGTGGTCACGGTGACCCAGCTGCCGAGTATGTGAACCGGGCCGTGCGGCTCGGGCGCGAGGGATGCGACCATCTCGCTGCGCGTCGATGCCGTCCCAGGCCGGTTCCAGGAAGCCCCCAGGACTCCCGGAATCGGCCTCTCTGCCGTCCCCTACGGCCACTCACTGATCTCGCCTGCAGCCCCGGTCCGGTCCGCCTAACGGGCTATCAGCGCTGTCGCCGCCCTGACCCCTGAGTGAGGCTCGGAGCAGTGATCCCGCCACAGGAGGCAACCATGCGCACGCGCTCGATCCTCGCCGCAGTCGCCCTCACCACTGCCATCCTCGCCGGAGGTACCGGCATTGCCGTCGCCCAGGCGCAACCCCTCCCCGATGAAGGCTGTCTCCTCGGCGGCCTTGGCGCCCTCGCTGGTGTGGGTTACGTCAGCGGTTTGGGGGCCGTCGCCGTCCAGGACATCCCCGTCTTCTCCCGCGAGCAGTTCGTCGGTGAGGAGCCCCAGTCCAACCCGTGCAGCACCATCGCCAACAGCGGCCAGCTCCTTTAGCTGTAGGCCAGAGTGCCGCCGTATCCACGAGGCCGCCGCTCCTCGCTCACCATGGGGTCATGGAATCGCAGATGATCCGGCCCGGTCACCTCACCGCGCACCAGACCGCGCAGCAGCTCGGCATCAGCCTCGACGGTGTCCGTCAGCTCGTCCGCCGAGGCCGCCTGAAGCGCTCGGGCGGCAGCCCGCGGCAGCCCTGGTACGCCATCCCAGACGTCGCCGCGCTCCAAGCCGAACGCCGCGCACGCAGCGCTGCTTGACCGCAGGTCAGAGCCGTGTCACGATCCCGGTGAACACCTGTGCCCTGAACCAGCACCACAGCCTCACGACGAGGCCTCAGCCTCCCCGCCCTGAGCAGGTTCGCGCAGCATTTCCCACATCTGCTCGATCTCGGCATCGCTTGGGAACTTGGGCGCGGCAAGAAGCCGCACTACCGGAAAGATGGTCACCGTCGCGATCCCCAGCCCAAGCGCGAAGGCGATAGCACCCGCCGACACCCACTCTTTCGGCTGGTCAGGCAAGCTCAGCCAGACCACGCACACGATGGTCGATATTGCCTGAAGCGACATGATAAGAACCCAGAGCATGCCGATGGCCCCCCGCACTAGGAGCGTGCGAGCCATCGGGCCGAGCGGTGAATCCCACTCGCGCATCTGACGACGATGCTCCTCGGTAACCTCACCCTCCGCCCTCACAGCCTCCGAGATCTCCGTGAGGCGCTGCTTGATGTCGTTGCTGCTGGACTCCACGGCCCGCTGATAGAACGAGATTTCAAGTGCAGCCGCAAGCAGCACCACCGGGGCGACTGCGGCAACTGTCGTCGCGAAAGGCTCTGTCATCTCCATGCCCACGATCCTGCCCGCCAACGGCGTATCGCGATCCCGGTGAACCACTGCGCCCTCAACCGGCACCACAGACAGCCCCGACCTTGAGTCGCAGGCACAGAGGTTCGAAGCCACAGACCGACCGGCGTCGGCCAAGACTAAAGCCCCGGCACCCAACGCTCGTCGTGGAGCGGCCGGGGCTTCCTCACGCCCACATATGCAGCGCAACCATTTCGGTCCCCCACAAGTCACACCCGCCACACACCAGCACTACCTGGGGGGACCATGCTCGCCCGCACCACCACCGCCGCGCTGATCGCCGCACTTGCCATCACCCTCGTAGGCTGCAGCAGCAGCGACGACAGCAAGCCCAAGGCTGCCGAGAGCAGCAGCCAGCCCAGCACCGACACCAGTGCCGCAGAGAAGGCCGCCGGCATCCCAGCCGAGCCCACCGGCGCCAAGAAGGATGCCGTCCTCGCCGCCATCCACGATGTCAACGGCAAGCTCACGGCCGACGAGGACAAGGCCATCGACGCCGCGCGCAACCAGTGCTCGGGGCTCAACGGCGGCGCCAAGAACCCGGACCACCTCGCCGCTGAGCGGTTCTCGTACAACGGGATCACGCTGACCGACGACGACGGGGCGCATCTCAACATCGGGCTCCGGAAGACACTCTGCCCCAAGAACTGACCACACCGACTTCGGCCCGGCCCGCACCACGCAGGCCGGGCATCGGCATGCCATGGGGGCGAACGTGGCCACCGACCGCGACGAACTCACCAGCTACGAGTACCGGCAGATGCGCACAGTCTCTGGTGAAGCGACAGGAACAGGTCGCGCCTGTTCAGGGTCTCTTCCTGCCTCGCCGCCTGCTTGCGTGTGGCCCGGCTGGAGACGAGGGCCCATCCCGGTTCACTCATCCGGCGGCGAGGGCTCAAGGCGGCGGCTTCTTCCTGCTCGGCTTCTGGGTAGGTCTCGGGGCCGGCGCGCGCCCAGCGGCGGCCACGGCGGCTCGCCGGCTGGGAAGCAGCTGGTCGTAGATCGACACGTCAGGCATGGGGCGGGTGTCTTTGGGCAGTTGCGCCAGGCGCCGCTGGGTCAGCGAGGTGACGGTCGCTGCGACGGCCCGGTCTGCCTCGGTAGTGGCTCGGCGTCGTGGCTTAGCCGAGGTCGCGCCTCGTCGTGCCCGGAACACACGTCGACGGCGACGTCCCGTTCGACGCCGTCAACACCGTCACCGGTCGGCGCCTGCTCACCTCAACGTCGGTGCTCGCATCCTGCGACCCGCCGTCAGGACGGTCGCCGGCATCCAACCCCGATTCCCCGGCAACTGGCACTACCCCGCCGATCCCATAGGCGTCGAACTGTCCGCCCGCGACACCGAGTTCGCCGCACTGTTCGACGAAACCCTCGGCATCAAGGCCAGGCCCTTCACCGAGACCATCGCCGACCAGATTGCTTGGATGGCCCGCACCGGCCGCATACCGCACGACACGCCGGCAGGCTTGCAAGGCGCTGACCGACGGGGCCAGAGGCCGACGCTGGTCGTCGTCATGACGTGGTCCACCCGTATCCGGCCACCCCGCCTGATGACATGTCACGAAAGCGACAGTGGGTCAGTGTGAGCCCTAGAACACCTGCGCACAGCTGACCAGGCTGCCAAGGTGGGGCCGGGATCAGTGTGACGGCGCGCTCCGGGGTCAGCAGCCCGCCGGGGTCCTTGATGTAGACACGGTCGATGTCCGGGCAGGCGGCCATCTGTGAGGCGAGCGAGCCGTAGTGGGCGTCGTCCTGCACGTCGCTGACGGTGTAGGTCAGCGCGCCGACGATCTAGGTCTAAAACTGACGGACGTTATTGACAGGTGGGTCTCTCGTATCTAGGAGACCTCCA
>NZ_BNBM01000028.1 GCF_014655715.1 Streptomyces lanatus
AAAAGCAACGAGCAACCGGGCCGACAGTCACATGATCAACAGCTTCTGTTAGGACCTCTTACAGAAAGGGGAACACAAGTGGTACCGGCAAAGGAGCATGCCGTGTTGGCGGGCGGATGCTTCTGGGGCATGCAGGAGCTGTACCGCAGATTTCCGGGTGTCGTGGGCACCCGTGTCGGCTACACCGGCGGCGAGGTGGTGGCACCCACCTACCGAAACCACGGGAACCACGCGGAGGCGGTCGAGGTCACCTACGCCCCGTCCAGGACGGACTACCGCAGCATCCTGGAGTTCTTCTTTCAGATCCACGACCCCACCACATTGAACCGGCAGGGCAACGACGTCGGCGTAACCTTCAGGTCCGCCATCTTCTACCTGGACGAGGAGCAGCGACGCATCGCTGAGGCGGTGATGACGGACTCCGACGCGTCCGGACTATGGCCAGGAAAGCTGGTCACCGAGGTTGTTCCGTCCGGCACATTCTGGGAAGCCGAACCCGAGCACCAGAACTACCTCCAGCGTCATCCTGACGCACACATGAGTCAGTACGTCCGGAAAGACTGGAAGCTACCCCGAACACCGGCCTGACCGCCCATGCCTGCCGCGGCGTGTCATGACGAGCGCGGCGGCAGGTGGGTGCGCCTATCCAGACCTGGTTACCTCAGGAACTCCCGCAGGTCCTGCTCCAGGGCCGACTTCGGCTTGGCCCCGATGACCGTCTTGACGACCTTGCCGTTCCGGTAGACGTTGAGGGTCGGGATGGACCTCACGTCGTACGCTTCAGCGGTGCGGGGGCTCTCGTCGACGTTCAGCTGGACGATCGTGATCTTGTCACTGTGCTCGGCAGCCAGCGCTTCGAGGACTGGTGCGACCAAACGGCAGGGCCCGCACCATTCGGCCCAGAAGTCCACGAGCACAGGCTTGCGGCTCTGGAGCACCTCGTCCGCGAAGGTCTCGTCGGTCACGCTTCTCAGATTGCCTGCCATACCGGCTCCTTCGGGTGCGGGCGGCTTGGATCGACGCCTCTGGGCTGCCCCGCCCGGAGCAGGTGTCAGGTGGCAGCCCCGGGCGGGGTGTGAGAGGTACGTCTAGTTGCGGCCCGCCATGACTCCGCCGTCGACGTTGAGGATGGCCCCCGTGGTCCAGCTCGAGGCCGACGACAGGAGGAAGACGATCGCGGAGGCCACGTCCTGCGGAGTGCCGACCCGGCCAAGCGGGTGCAGGCCGCCCAGCTGCTCCATCGCGCCGTCCAACTGGTCAGCGGGGAACACCTTCTCGAACAGGGGCGTCCTGGTGACGGCGGGAGCCACGGCGTTCACACGGATGCCCTCGCCGGCGAGTTCCATGGCGAGGTTGTGCGTGAGAGCGTGCAGGCCCGCCTTGGCCATCGAGTAGGCCGACGACGGTGTCACGGCGAGGGCTTGGTGGGCCCACATGCTGCCCACGTTCACGATGGCGCCGCCCTGACCGCCGGCGACCATGCCCCGGACGACGGTCTGGGTCAGGAAGAAGGTCGCCCTGTTCAGGTCGTGATAGGAGTCATAGTCCGCAACCTCGTAATCGAGGAAGAGCTTGGGCAGGAAGAATCCGGCCGAGTTGACGAGAAGGGTGGCGTCGGGGTGGTCCTCCGCCAACTGCTTCTGCGCCTCGACGACTTGGTCCCGGTCCGCCAGGTCGGCTTCGATCGACCATACGCTGCCGGAGCGCGACAGGCTCGCTACGGCATCGTCTAGTTTCTGACCCGAGCGGCCGACGATGACCGCACTGCCGCCCTCCGCGATCACGTCCTCGGCGGCTTTGAAGCCCATACCGCTGGCGCCGCCGATCACGACGAGTTTCTTGCCTTCGAAGTCCGTGGCCATGCGAATCACTCCTCATTGAGCAGCGGACACTTCTTGTCTGTTACACACTCGACACTGCCACGGCAGCCTCTACGACAGCTCTACAAGGCCTCTACGGCGCCAATGGCATGGCCCAGCCCACCAAAGCGGAGCGGCAGGACACCGTGGTGTCCTGCCGCTCCTGCGGAACCCTGGGGGCAGCCCCTCAGGCGTCCCGGTCGACTGCGCCCGCCTGCTGGTCGGAAGAGAGCAGCTCCCGTTCCCGGACTTCGGGGTGGTGCAGGTCGAAGACCGGGGCATCCGAGCGGATCCTGGGCAGCACTACGAAGTTGTGGCGCGGAGGAGGGCAGGCCGTGGCCCACTCCAGGGACCGGCCGTAGCCCCATGGGTCGTCCTCGGTCACCCTCGGCGCGTAGTGAGCCGTCTTCCACACGTTGTACAGAAACGGAAGCATCGAGAGGCCCAGTACGAAGGCGCCGATCGTCGACACGGTGTTGAGCGCTGTGAATCCGTCCGTCGCCAGGTAATCCGCGTAACGCCGGGGCATGCCCTCGGCGCCCAGCCAGTGCTGCACCAGGAACGTGCACTGGAATCCGACGAACAGCGTCCAGAAGTGCATCTTCCCCAGCCTTTCGTCGAGCATCTTTCCCGTGAGCTTCGGCCACCAGAAGTAGAAGCCCGCGAACATGGCGAAGACGATCGTGCCGAACAGGGTGTAGTGGAAGTGCGCCACGACGAAGTAGCTGTCGGACACGTGGAAGTCGAGGGGCGGCGAAGCCAACAGCACCCCGGTGAGGCCCCCGAGGAGGAACGTGACGAGGAAGCCCACCGAGAACAGCATGGGCGTCTCGAACGAGAGCGACCCGTTCCACATCGTGCCGATCCAGTTGAAGAACTTCACCCCGGTCGGCACCGCGATCAGGAACGACATGAAGGAGAAGAAGGGAAGCAGGACCCCGCCGGTGACGAACATGTGGTGTGCCCACACGGTCACGGAGAGGCCGGCGATGGCGATCGTGGCCGCGACGAGACCCATGTACCCGAAGATCGGCTTCCGGCTGAACACCGGCAGGATCTCGGAGACGATGCCGAAGAACGGCAACGCGATGATGTACACCTCAGGATGGCCGAAGAACCAGAACAGGTGCTGCCACAGGAGCGCGCCCCCGTTGGCCGGGTCGAATATGTGCGAGCCCAGCTTCCGGTCCGCCTCCAGCGCGAGGAGGGCGGCAGCCAGCGTCGGGAAGGCGAGAAGCACCAGCACGGCGGTGAGCAGCACGTTCCAGGTGAAGATCGGCATGCGGAACATGGTCATGCCCGGTGCCCGCATGCAGACGATCGTGGTGATGAAGTTGACCGACCCGAGGATGGTCCCGAATCCTGACAGCGCGAGCCCCGTGATCCACAGATCGCCGCCGATGCCAGGTGACCGCAGGGGGCCGGACAAGGGCGTATAGCCGGTCCAGCCCCATGCCGCCGAACCGCCGGGCGTGAGGAAGCCGGAGAGCACGATCAGCGAGCCGAACAGGTAGAACCAGTAGGCGAGCATGTTCAGCCGCGGGAAGGCGACGTCCGGCGCCCCGATCTGTAGCGGCATGATCCAGTTCGCGAACCCCGCGAACAGCGGTGTCGCGAAGAGCAGCAGCATGATGGTGCCGTGCGCGGTGAACGCCTGGTTGTACTGCTCGTTCGAGATGAACTGGAGGCCCGGCCGGGCCAGTTCCGCCCGCATGACGAGCGCGAAGGCACCCCCCACAAGGAAGAAGGCGAAGGACGTACCCAGGTAGAGGGAGCCGATCTTCTTGTGGTCGGTCGTCGTCAGCCAAGCAACTACGGCAGCGGTTCTGGCCGTTGATCGCGGACGCCCGCTGAGCGGCTCGATCTCTTGGATTGCTGTCACGTCTACCTCTATGCGCCGTGTGCCATCGCCGGCAACCCGTCGCATGCCTCGCGCAATTGACGGGTGTTCGGACTGCTTCGTGCCTCTCGAGTTTTCTGGTGCGGGTCTGCTTCCAGTCGACCAGCGCTCGATCTACAGGCCGTCTACGTCCCATGCAGAAGCGACGCTGATCCCTGACTCCCCTACCGACAGGCCGGTTTTCCCTGGTCGAGGAGCCCCTGCCCTGCCTGCTCCGCCGCGTATGCGGCTACGAGTCGGTTCCAGCTGTACCGGCCCGGGCCGACCTCCGAGATGAGATGCGCCCGGATGAGGCGTGACAGGATCTGGCGGACCCGGCTCTCGGGCCGTCCGGCCAAGTCGGCGACCTGCGATGCCGCGAACATGGGGTCCGGGCATGCGCTCAGGTCGCGGAAAAGCGCGGCCGTCTCCGTGTCGAGCAGGCGGTAGGAGCGGGTGATGGACGCGCGTACATCGAGCGCCTGGTCCTCGTCGCTCGCGAAGGCGTCCAAGGTGCCGCGCTCCGGCGCCTCGTACTCGTCGGCCAGGCTCGTCAGGCGCAGCTGCGGTCGATAGGCCGCGCGTGCGGCGACGTTGGCCAGGGCCAAGGGGAGCTGTCCGGCCAGCCGGATGATGCGGTCGACGGCCTCGGGTTCAGCCGCGGTCCTTGCCGCACCGAGCCGACGCGCGAGGAGACTGCGTGCGTCCGTCTGGCTCAGAGGCATGAGCGTCAGGGGAAGCGCCTGGAACTCGGCGACGAGCGCGTGCAGTTGCATGCGACTCGTGACAAGGGCCATGGAGCCGGTGCCTCCGGGGAGGAGATGCTTCAGCTGGTCCGTACTCCATGCGTTGTCGAGCACGACGAGCACCCGGCGGTTGGCCAGCAGGCCGCGGAACATGAGCCCTCGTGCTCGCGTGGTCTCAGGTATGTCCTTGGGGTGAACCCCAAAGGATTGCAGGAAGCCTTCGAGCACATCCGCGGGATCTCGCGGCGCAGCCTCTGGTCCGGCTCCCTGGAGGTCCGCAAAGAGCTGGCCGTCCGGGAAGCGGTCTGCCAGACGGTGGGCCACGGTGGTGGCGAAAGCCGTCTTGCCGACGCCAGCCAGTCCGCCGACGGTGCAGATGGCCACGGATGACGACGCCTCCGCATCGGCGACCAGGCGCTCCACCTGTTCCTGCTCTCTCTCGCGGCCGACAAGACTCGGCAGAGCGGCTGGGAGCTGGGCCGGGGCGTTGGGCGGCGGGGGTGTTTGCGGCGCGATCTTCGGGCGGTCGGCGCTTCGCGGAAGCTGGAATCGCCCGGAGAGAATGCGCTCGTGGACTTGCTGAAGCTCCGGCGACGGGTTGACGCCGAGGCGCTGGCGCAGCAGGTGACTGGTCGTGTGGTAGATCGTCAGGGCCTCGGACTGGCGACCGGCACCGTAGAGCGCGGTCATGAGGAGACCGCACACGCGCTCTCGAAGCGGGTGCTCGACGAGTAGTGCCGACAGTTCCGCGGCGGCCTCGGCGTAGCGCCCTCTCTCCACCTCGCAGGCGAGTTGCTCCTCGGCGCAGGCCAGGCGCAGCTCGCCCAGGACGCTGCGCTGCTGGCCGGCGAACGGCCCCGGGACCCCAGCGAGGGCCACCCCTTTCCACATCTCGAGGCCCTCGGACAGCAGACCCGCCGCGGCCGCCAGGTCACCGGTGCTGCGCGCCTCCCGCGCCTTTGCCGCCGTTTCCTTGAACCTGTTCAGGTCCAGAGCGTCCGGTTGGATGTGCAGCAGATAGCCCCCGTCGACCAGACGTACGGAGCTGTCACACTGACTCCCGAGCGCCTGTCTGAGCCTGTACACGTAGGTGCGCACGGAGCCCACGGCCGACGGTGGGGCCTCATCGCCCCACACGTCCTCCACCAGCTTCGAGAGGCTCACCGGCCTGCCTGCCCTGAGCAACAGAGAGGCAAGCACAGCGCACTGCCTCGGCTGACCAGCTCCAGCCTCGACCCCCTGTCGATGTAGCCGGACTGGGCCGAGCACTGAGAACTGGATGCCCGCATACATGGTGCCTACCGCCTTTGGGGATCCCTGTGAGGCTTGGCTGCCTCGCTGTCCGCAAGGGACCGCTTATCCCAAACGTACCTCAGATCGGCCCAATTTTCTGGACCAAATAGTCCCCTCTTTGTTGGCCAGGCTCGCTGAACCTCGCACCGCAGGGCTGCCGGAGCGCTTCGCCGCCCCCTGTCAGCATCGATGCGTGTCCACACGGGCACGGATGGTGACGATGGGCCAACCACTCCGCATCCCTCGGGTGTGGATCAGGGCACCCAGCGGCGATCAGGCGCAGTTCCTGGGCCCATCCGGCCCAAGAGGTCGACGGAGAGCGACCTTCATTTTGCGGAGGCCGCCTACCGAGAGGACGGTGAAGGCCAGCCGACAGCGGGACCCTGAGGCAACCGCCTACGGCGCCGCAGCTGACTTCTCGGCGCGGCCTCGCCCCGGACGGCCTTAGCGCCCGCTCGCGCCCTCTTCAGCTGGATTGCCGTCCTCCGAGGGCACGGCATAGGCCTTCACGTGGCCGATCGCCATGTCGAGGGCGATCCTCATGGGTTTGACGTCCCGGGCCGTCTGCGCAAGGAGGTAGCCGCCTTGAAGGGCGGCCATGAGACCGGTGGCGAGCTCTGCCGCGTCCGCGTCGGCACGGAGGACTCCCGAGTCCCTCATCCGCGAGAGCCCGGCCTCGAGCAGCCCTTCCCAGGTGCCGAAGTGCCGGGCGATGGTCTGGCGCGCCTCTTCGTCCTGATCAGCCAGCTCGCTCGCAAGCGAGCCGAGCGGGCAGCCATACGCTCCGTTTCGGAGAGCATTGTTCTCGATCACCGCGTTCCGCCAGCGCTCCAGCCCGCGGAGGGAGCTGAGCCGCCGCAGTAGCTGGTACTGGCGTTCGAGCAGCTCCGCAGCCTGCAACGCGACAACGTCCCGCACCAGCGCATCCTTGTCGGGGTAGTGGCGGTAGAGCTGCGATTTGCTTGTGCCGCTGACCGCCCTGACCTCGTCGAGAGTCGTGAGAGACACGCCCTTGACGTACATCATGTCGGCCGCAGCTCTCAAAATGCGCTCTTGAGTCGCCCGCCCCCGCTCAGTCAACCGGGAGCCGTTCTTGTCGCGCGCCTGTTCCGCCACAGTGACCAGATTACAGGCGCGAACGCTAGCAGGATTTAGAGTGGACCTCAAGGTCCTTTTCTGACCCATCCGGGCTCTCTCCACATCCGACGCGGAGCCATCGCCTGGGCCTCGCCGCCTTGTGCTTCTGAGAGAACGCTGCGGTGGTCAGACACAACGATTCAGCTCCCTCGTCAGTCCACTCACCACGGCACGAACACGTCTCGCCCACGCCTCGGAGAGGCGCACGACCGTCAGGGTGCTTGACCTTCATTCCCGTATTGAGAGAGCAGGCTGCGCAGTTGCTTCCGGCCCCGGTGGATGCGGGACATGACGGTGCCCAAGGGAGTCCCCATGAAGTCTGCGATCTCCTTGTAGCTGAATCCCTCGACGTCTGCCAGGTACACAGCCGTACGGCGGACCGAGGGGACGACGCGGAGGGCCGCCTTGAGGTCTGGGCTGGACAAGTGGAGCAGAGCGGTGGATTCAGCGGACTCGAACGCCAAGTCAGCGTATGCGCCCAGTCGTGGTGGTTGATGTTCTTCGGCGTCTGCCACGAGGTATTGGCGGGGCCGTCGCTGCTCTTTTCGATAGGTGTTGATGTATTGGTTCACGAGTATTCTTCGCATCCAGGCACCGAAATTCGTCCCAGGACGGTACTGATCGAACGACGCGTACGCGCTGGCGTACGCGTCCTGCAAGAGGTCCTCTGCGTCGGCCGGGTTACGCGCCATTCTCCGAGCGGCGGCGAGCAGGGATCGCCGATGCGCCTGCGCTTCCTGCTCAAACCGAGCACGACGTTCGGCACAGCTCTCGTTCGACCCCGCCGCTACGGCACGTCGAGGCGGAGGCGTCGCCACCGGTCCCCTCCTCTCTGCCGCGGTCTGACACGCGGGACCGCCGTCGCAGATTGGTCACCGATGGCGGTTGTTTCTACTGGGTTGGCGACCCCGTGCAGTCCGGTTCTTACTCGCCAGGCCAGCTAGTACTGCAGCAGGATTTCGCTCCAGGGCGGCCCGCTAGAGCTGCTGCTTGCCGCCGAAGGTCGCGTTGCGGATGAGTCGGCTGTTGCGGGTCCAGTAGCAGAGTTGTGCAGCGGTGGGCACTGGCCCGACGAAGTATCAACAGGCCAGACGAGGTCGCCTACTACCTTGCCTACGCACCCCTGGAAACCACGGTCCGAGAGCTTCCCGCTCGCGGTGTCGCTGACCGGCAGCAATCGCAATGACGTCACCCAACTCCTGCCCCTGCTCGACAAGATCCCCCTGCCTGACGGCTCCTGCCACACCCGCATCGGCAGCCTCTCTCTGCGAGTGATCGAGGCCAAGGTCCCTGGCGGTTCTCTGTCCGGCCGGCGGTCCCGGAGTATTGCCGCTGGACGCCAGTCGTCGGAAGCCGTGCAGCCAGGCGTTCGTTCTCTCGACGACGTACCGGAAGATGCCCAGGCCGGAGCCGTGGGGCTGGCCGCGAGCGGCGATGACCGGGCGGTGCGCGGTCGACCGGGCTGGGACCGCTTTGGGCACCTGCGAGCCGCCCGGACATGGGAGGAGTCGATCACCGCCCCCACGGCCAGACCAACGACCATCCAAGCGTAAAGTCACATGATCAACAGCTTCTGTTAGGACGCCCGGAGGTGGAAGATCATGATGCGCGCTGTGTGGCACGCGGACGGCTGGTGGCCCGCCCCGCATCAAGTGAACCGTTCCGACGTCTTTGCCGCTCCGTTGTGGGCCAGCAGAGAGGATGGGACACGTTCCCAAGAAGATTGACGCAGCCCTTCGTAGCCAGGCCGCGCGGTAGGTGACAGAGCACCGTTCGGAGTATTCCTCCGAGCGTGCGCTGCATGTCCAGGTTGCCGAGTCGCTCGGTGTCTCCCGGGAGTCCGTGCGGCGCTGGGTGATGCAGCACGAGATCGACGCTGGCCAGGTTGCTGGTGTGAGCACGTCTCCAAGGAAGTCGGCGGCGCCGTGGCGCAGGTACAGACAAGGCCCAACAACTGGTCAGCGGTCAACTTCATAGGCAGTTCCGGGACGACGGTGCCCCGACCGGCATCGAGGTCTCCACCGTCCGCCCGCGACAGGTGCTCGTGATCGGAAGCCTCAACGAGTTCACCGACGGCGGCGCGGCGAACCCCGAGAAGATGACTTCCTTCGAGCAGCACAGGCGATCCATCCAGGACGTCGAAGTCATCACGTTCGACGAGCTCTACGAACGAGCCTGCTTCATCGTGCAGGACAGATGAAGCACGCCCGAACCGAGCCGGAGACTCCCGAGCTGAGAGCAGCCAGTCCGAACATCCCGGCTGGCTGCTCTCCCCTCGCCAGCCGTCAGCGAGCGTCTCGGGCAATCCGCCGACCGACCGCGGCCCACGTCGGCTCAGTGCTTCTCTCGGGCACGGCTCCCGTCAGGCCATCGAGATGATCAACGGCCTCCCCAGTGATATAGCGAGCGGGATGACCTGCACGATCACCCGCAACCCGGACTTTGGAAACGACCCTGCCTCATGCCTCCCGCGTCGGGCGCGAGAAGACACCGCGGGAGAAGAACCACCTGCTCGTCCTGCCCGGCACGGAAGGCATGAGTGAGTACCGGGACCGGCGCTTCCATCTCATCGCCGCGCTCAAGGGCAGCCCTCTGATCATCTTCGTCGGCCTCGCCACGGGATGCCTCGCCGCCCTCCTCGCCTAAAGCGTGTTGCACACGGCCGTGAGCTGGGCATCTCCCTTGTATGGCTGCGGTTTAACGTGCCGAGCGGGTGTGGGTGGAGACTTCACGGGGCTGCGGGTGACGCAGTTTTCGGGACTGTTGAGGGTAGTGCGGGAGCGCGGCGGCAACGGCACCTTGCGGGGCCGGCCGTGGTCGCTGCCGCTGGCCGAGCGGGTGCTGATGGTGGCCGTGTACTAACGCACGAACCTGACCATGCGGCAGCTGGGCCCGTTGTTCGGCGTTTCTTCCTCCACCGTGTGCCGGGTCATCCAGCGGCTGGGACCGCTGCTTGCGCTCGAGCCCATAGCCCGTCCAGCTGATGCAGCCGACCGGTTGTGGATCGTGGACGGCACGCTGGTCCCGGTCCGCGACAGGCAGGTGGCTGCCTCCAGCCGCAACTACCGCTTCTCCGCGAACGTGCAGGTCATCGTGGACGCCTACACGCGTCTGGTGATCGCGGCAGCACGACCGGTGCCGGGCACCACCGCGGATGCGCATGCCTGGCGGACGTCCGGGCTGAGCGAACACTGCCAGGGCGTGACCATGCTCGGCGACGGCGCCTACCTCAACTGCGGCATGGCGGTCCCGCACCGCAAACGCCCGGGCCGGGCCCTGCTCCCGGGCGAGGAGGAGGACAATGCCGAGCATCGCAAGGTCCGTGCCCGCGTGGAGCATGTGATCGGCCGGATGAAGAACTACAAGATCCTTCGCGACTGCCGCCAGCACGGCGACGGCCTCCATCACGCGGTCCAGGCCGTCGCCCACATGCACAACCTCGCCCTCGCATCATGACCACAAGACCGCCATCACCGGCCCTGACCTGCTCGAATACGGCCTTGTGCAACGCGCTTTAGGCACTGTCCCGCGCGTCATGGGCGGAGCCATAGCCCGGCGGCCCTTGCTGCCGCGCACCTTACGGTGGGCCCCGGAAGCACGCCGGTCCTGGAAGCGGAGGTGGTGATCCACTACGCGACGGTGCAACGTACATTTGCGCCTCGGGCAGCACCGTGAAGTCTCATTTGACGAGGAATCAAGTCATCCCGTGAGCGCTGCGAAGTCACCCACGGGACGTGCTCACCTGGTGAACCGAGAGGCGGGATGCCGTGGCGTGGTTCGGGTGCCGGTCATGGTGTTGTGATCAGGCGCCATAGGGACGTGGTCTCGGCGCTTCGTGCCGTGTGGAGTGGGTCGGTGGCATCCTTGGAGCGTGGGTGCCGAGGCTTGGTGTCGATCTTGTCCACGACACGGAGCCGCGCTGCCTGGATGGCGTCGAGTAGCTGCTGACGTGTCCGGAGGCCGAGGCGCTCTGCCAAATCGGACAGGATGAGCCAGCCTTGCCCGCCCGGCCGGAGGTGGGCGGACAGTCCGGCGAGGAAGCTGTGGAGCATGGTGCTGTCCGGGTCGTAGACGCCTTGTTCGATGGGGCTGGTCGGGCGGGCGGGGAGCCAGGGCGGGTTGCATACGATCAGGTCGGCGCGGCCTTCGGGGAACAGGCCGGGGCCCGACACCTCGATACGGTCGGTCAGCGCGAGCCGGTGGGTGTTCTCCTTGGCGCAGGCCAGGGCGCGTGGGTTGATGTCGGTGGCCACGACGCGCTCGATACCGCGGTGGGCCAGGACCGCGGCGAGGACGCCGGTTCCCGTGCCGAGGTCGAATGCCGTACTGGTGGCGGGGCTGTGCCGCATCGCCGATGGCAGTGACGTGTGGGCGACCAGGTCGACGTACTCGCCTCTGACGGGTGCGAACACGCCGTAGTGGGGGTGGATTCGAGTGCCGAGCGCCGGCACGTCGATCCCTTTCAGACGCCACTGATGAGCGCCGACCACTCCCAGCAGCTCCCGCAGAGCGACGGCCATGGGCCCCTTGGAGGGGCCATAGGCTTCCCGGCACGCCTGGCGGACGTCGGGAGCCCGGCGCAACGTCAAGGTGTGGTCATCGTCCAGCAGCACCAGGAGCTTTCCGAGGACACTGGCGCGGTGACTGCTGCTACGCCGGTGCAGGTGGAAGTTCTCGCTCGGGGACGTGCTGGACCTGGGAGGCCTGCGGTCGATGCGGCGGCTCATCGCCTGCAGGAGTTGCCGGGCGTTGTGGAAGTCGCCTTGCCAGAGCAGAGCCGTTCCTTCGCAGGCCTGTCGGTAGGCGTCGTCGGCCTTCATCCGGTCGTCGGCGACGACGGTGCGCCGGGGAACGGGGGCGGCGTTCACGGAATGCCAACGGGCCGACTGGTGGGTGTGGTTCTCGGTCCAGTGGATGGTGGACACCACGTACTCCTCGTGGTCGAACGTGCGGGGACACGAAGAGCACTTCGACGAGGAGCAGGCTGAATCCACGCCTGTCCATGTGACAGGCGTGTGCGTTGAGGCAGGTGGCCGTTACCGCTCTCGCGTCGAAGCGCAGGAGCGGACGTCCCAGACAACCATGCCGAGCATCAGGGTGAGCCCTTTCGGAGGAGTAGCAGCAGGCTCGCACAGGTGCTGCCTGGCTGCCAAAGACACCCGTCAGGTCGTGATGAGGGCTCAGTGCGGGTGGGCTTCCGGGTACTCAGGCCGACGTTTTCCTTAACCGTTGGTGGAAGGAACGGCACGGCACCGCGTCCCTCGGCGCTCAGACGACTCCCTGAGCCGTCATCGCCTCGGCGACGCGGAGGAAGCCGGTGGCGTTGGCGCCGAAAACGTAGTCGTCGGCATCTCCCCCGTAGGTCTCGGCGGTGGCACGGCAATCGGCATGGACCTGACGCATGATGGCCGCGAGCCGGTCCTCCGTCCGCTCGAAGGTCCAGCTGTCGCGGGACGCGTTCTGCTGCATCTCCAGCGCGGAAGTGGCGACGCCGCCCGCGTTGGCCGCCTTGCCCGGGCCGAAGAGGGTCCTGGCGTCACGGAACACTTCGACCGCGTCCGGGGTGCAAGGCATGTTCGCGCCCTCGGCCACGGCGAGCACGCCGTTCTTCACCAGCGCCACGGCGTCCTGCCGGCTCAGTTCGTTCTGGGTCGCGCAGGGCAGCGCGACCTCGCAGGGCACGTCGAAGACCGAGCCCCGGGCGGAGAACCGCGCGGTCGGCCGGGTCTCCGCGTAGGCGGAGATCCGGGCGCGGCGGACCTCCTTGATCTCCTTGAGCAGCTCCAGATCGAGACCGTCCTCGTCGACCACGTAGCCGGAGGAGTCCGAACAGGCCACCACGAGGCCGCCCAGCGCGTGCACCTTCTCCGCGGCGTACACAGCCACGTTGCCCGAGCCTGAGATCACCACTCGGCGCCCGTCCAGCTGCTGCCCTCGGGTGGCGAGCATCTCCTGGGCGAAGTACACGGCGCCGTAGCCGGTGGCCTCCTTGCGGGCGTGCGAGCCGCCCCACCCGACCGGCTTGCCGGTCAGGACGCCGGCGTCGTACCGGTTGGTGATCCTCTTGTACTGGCCGAAGAGGTAGCCGATCTCGCGGGCACCGACTCCGATGTCCCCGGCCGGCACGTCGGTGTGCTCGCCCAGGTGCCGGTACAGCTCCGTCATGAACGCCTGGCAGAAGCGCATGACCTCGCCGTCCGAGCGGCCCTTGGGGTCGAAGTCCGCGCCGCCCTTGCCGCCGCCGATCGCCATGCCGGTGAGCGCGTTCTTGAAGATCTGCTCGAAGCCGAGGAACTTGACGATGCCGAGGTTGACGCTGGGATGAAAGCGCAGACCGCCCTTGTACGGCCCGAGGGCGCTGTTGAACTCCACCCGGAAACCGCGGTTGACCCGCACCGTGCCCTGGTCGTCCACCCACGGGACCCGGAACATCAGCTGCCGTTCGGGCTCGCACAGTCGCTCCACCAGGCGGGCCTGTACGTACTCGGGGTGCGCCTGGAGCACCGGGCCCATCGTGTGCAGGACTTCCTGTGCCGCCTGGTGGAACTCCGTCTCGCCGGGGTCCCGTCGGCAAAGGTTGTCGTAGACGGCCTCGATGTGGGCGCTGACGTCCATGTGCGTGGTCTCTCTTCACTCAGGTGCGGGCCGGACGTATGCCGTCCGGATGCTCGGTTGATCGCGATGGCGGCGGACACCCACCACCACGCGTGAGCGCACCGAATTACTCACCGAGGCAGCGCTCCACAGCGCGGCCCGGACGCGAGGCGCGTGACGGTCTCGTCCACCGTGCGTCCGTTCTGGGTGATGTCGACGGTGGTGACGCTCACCATCAGCGCCAGGCCGTGATCGTCGATCCACCAGTTCGCCGTCGGATTGCGGATGCTCAGCAGGTTCAATATGCGCATGGACAACGTGTTGTGGAACAGATTGTCGGCCGAGGCTCAGCTGGAGATTGACAGCCTTGTTTCCGCTGGTCGCAATGTGCAGGCCATCGCGGCGATGCGGGAACACGTCGGTGTGCCGCAGCCTGAACTGCGTGAGTGCGTTGATCTTCTGTCGCAGCGGTCCGCCGCGCTGCGGGAGTAGATGATGAGGCCGTACGCCGTGCGGTTGATCATCTATTGCACCAGTTTGGGTTGAGTCGCGGGGCGGCACCGGCTCATGAGGTCGATTGAGTTGGCCGAAGAGCCCGTCCTTCCACCAGGCGGTCACCGCTCCCGTCGCGGCGGCCCAGAGTCACTAGCCGACTCCGCTCGTCAACCTGTCGAATCTCCAGCAGGGCATGTCCGGTCACCACGCGAGCCCGGATTCGGTTCAGCAGGGCACCCTCGTCAATGACAGCGCGGGTGCGGTTCTCGTCGATGCCGAGAACGTACGGCAGGGCATCCCCCTGGTGCTCCTCAGCCCGCATAACGTCAACCGTGACCACTTCATCAACCGTGGCTAGGCGCATACCGGCTGGGCACGGACGGGCGCCGTGTGGCGTCGACCGCGCCGCTGGCGAACGCCCAATGCGTGGGGCAGGGCGCTGCGGTCGTGTTGTTCGAACACGACGCGCAGTACGCCGACCGCAGGTCACCGGATCGAAGGCTTGGCGACTGGAGGTGGCATCGCCGCATCCGCAGCAGCGCAGCAGGGACTGATGCCTCAGCCGGTGGTCGCGGACAGCAGTAGGCGGGCAATCCGACCAGGATCGTCGGACATGGGTGAGTGCCCGCAGCCGTTCAGCCGGACATGGCGGGCTCCGGGCAGGAGCGAAGCCGCGCGGCGGGCCTGGTACCGGGGTGTCAGGAAGTCCCGGGTGCCCCAGGCGACCGTGACGGGGACGCCGGGGGTGAAGCCGGTCAGCCGGTAGGCGCGGGCTGCCCGGCGTGTGGCTTCGAAGCCGGGTGAGCGGGTCAGGGTGCGCAGGGCGCCGTCGGCTGCCTGCGACGTCATCTGCCAGGGACGCGCGACGAGTTGCCAGAAGGCGAGTGTGCGGCCCAGCGGGCTGCCGGTCACCCGCGCCGTGCGGTGGCCGAGGGTCTGCGCGATCGTGCGCGCCATCCGGAGCGATCCGAGAGCGTAGGCGGCCTCGGGGCCGGTCCACAGGCCGATCGGCGACAGGGCAACGGCGCTGCCGACCGCCCCGGCCCGGGCGAGTTCGAGTGCGACGGCCCCGCCGAGTGAGTTGCCAACGGTGGACGGGCGCGTCAGGCCGGCCGTGGAGAACCACTCGGCGATCTCGGCGGCCAGTGCCTGGACGGTGGGCGTGGTGCCGCCCGGTAGCGGTGGGCTGTCGCCGAATCCCGGCAGGTCGACGGCCACCACCTCGCGTTCATGGGTCAGCAGGTCGATGACGGGCGCCCAGCCCTCCCGGTCCAGCTGCCGGATCACCACTAGGGTCGGCCCCGTGCCGCGGCGGCTGCTGGCGAGCTGGATATCCGGCATATGCGAACTATATGGTCATATCCAGTGGTCGCACGAGACTGATCGGGTCCTCCGCGCGGCGGCGAGACGCGGGCCCGCGGGTGCGGAGGTGCGCCGGGCGCCTTTTTGTGTCAACGCGGGATCTCCACCCGAGCGCAGCCATGTTTCAGCAGGTCAGCGAATTCCGTCGGTTCCTCGTACCGACGGAGCGGTGCTCCTGGATCTGAGCAGGTCGTTCCGGGAGCTACGGCCACCGCGCTCGGCTCGGGCCAGAAGTTCACTCAGGTCTTCCGGTAGTCGTGGCCATGTCCTGGCGGAACGGATCGCCGGAGAGTGCCCGCCGGGATCAGGACGGTACCGAGATCCGTCTCGGTACCGTCTCCGCGACGACGCTCACCCTTTGACCCGCCCCACGGGCACGGAAGACAGCGGACGGCTGGCCGAGAAGGCCATCCAGCCGTGCGATCCGCCAGGCGGTAGGTTGCCCGTCATGACCGAACTCGGGCCCACCGCCTGGCCACCTGCCCCGATAAGGACCGACCGGCTCGTGCTCCGCGAGTCCGAGGCCCGCGACCGCGCGGCGTTCATCGAACTCTTCGCCTCGCCGGAAGTGGGCACCTACGTCGGTGGCCCTCGACCCCGCGATGAGCTTGAGCGCTCGGTGCCCGAGCTGCCTGGGCGGCGCCCCGGCCTCTTCGTGATCGATCTTGCCGGAGCGATGATCGGCATGATCACGTTCGATCAGCGCGACGCAGAGCGGCCGGGTCGTGTCCGTCCGGATGCCGGGGAGGCCGAGCTCGGCTACCTGTTCCTGCCGGAGGCGTGGGGATTCGGGTACGCCGCCGAGGCGTGCACGGCAGCACTCGGCTGGTTCGCCGACGCACGTCCCGGCGAGCCGGTGGTGCTCTGCACCCAGACCGCCAACGACCGCGCGATGCGCCTCGCCGCGAAACTGGGCTTCACCGAGGTGGAGCGATTCGAGGAGTACGGCGCCGAGCAGTGGTTCGGCGTGTGGTCCTCGGCCACGCCGACGGTGTAGCTGTTGATGATCAGGCCGGTGCAGTTGGCGCCGTTGTATCCGAAGCACAGCCGGGCCTTCGCGCCCGAGTGCTGGTTGTTGAAGACCCACTTCTTGCCGTACTGGTTGTTCAGGTTGTGGGCGCCGTACTCGTAACAGCGGTGGCTGGGCTTGCCGGCGTTCCAGTCGGCCTCGTTCTGGTACATACAGACGTAGCCGAGCTTGCAGCCCGCGTAGTCCCCCTGCGGCGCTGCCTGTACACCGGCCTGCGCGGTCGCGGCGGTGGCGGCGAGAGTCCCGGTGGCCAGCGCCAGGGCCACGGCGGTCCGCTTGATCTTCTTGAGCATCGTTTCCCCCTTTCGGTCCCGTGTGGCGTGAACCTCGCAGGTGCGAGGTTGACTCGTCGGCTCCCTGACGGCTCAGTGACGAGGGCGCACACCGTTGTTGAACCCTTGCAACTCCCCACCTAGCCGGGCTGTTGGGCCGCGAGGCGTCGGCTGTGCCGGTGGAAGAGGACAGCCTTGGTGATCGCCTGGAGGAAATTGGCGCAGATCAAGGCGGACCACAGGCCGGTGAGCCCAGCCGCGTCGGCCACCGGGACAGCGCTCAGGCAGAGCAGGCCGAAGAAGACGGCGGTCGAGACCAGGCTGGGGAAGGTCCGCTTCAGTCCGAGCATGCCGAAGCCGGCGATCGCTTGAAGGGCGTCCGTGAGCACGACGGCGAACACCAGCGGGAGCTGTTCCTCCAACTGCGGCCTGAGTGATGGGTCGTTACTGAAGAGGGGGACGATCCAGTGGCCGAAGACCACGAGGACCAGGCCAAGGGTGCCGACGCCGCACAGAGCGACGCCACCGCCGGCGAGGACGCTGCGGCGCGCCTCGGCACCATCGGCGTCGCGTGCCGCGCCCGCCACGACGGGGACGGTCGCCTGTCCGATCGCCACTGCGAGGGTGTAGATCAGGTTGACCAGGGTCTCGGACACGCCGTGCACGGCGGCCTGTTCCGTGCCCAGTCGGGCTGCGGCGAACGTCAGCACGCCGAGGACCACGAACTTGATCAACACGGTTCCGGCGAGCGGGATACCGACCCGGGCCAGCCGGAACACCTGCGGGAGGTCGGGACGGCCAGGGCGCAGGGACCGGCCGGCCAGCACGGGCAGCCGGTGCAGGGCCAGTTGGGCCCGGCAGGTGGTGACGAGGCTGGACACCAGCAATGGCGATGCCCGCGCCGTTCAGGCCCATGGCCGGTAGCGGGCCGGTGCCCGCGATGAGCCCGACGGACAGCAGCACTGCGACCGCGGTGCCGACGAGTCCGGCCCGCATGACGAGCTTGCCCTGGCCCAGGGCGACCAAGACGGAGACCGCGGAGGCACCCACCGACGTCGACAGCACGGCAATGGCCAACAGGTAGGGGAACAGCCTGAGTTGATCGAGCGTGGACTCGGAGACGCCGGTTGCCCGTCCGATCACCGGGACCCCGGCCACAGCGAGGGCGCCGAGCACACCGACGATGAAGCCCAACCACATGCCGTTGCGGACCAGGGGTGCCATGCCGTCGGGGTCGCCCTCGTATCGGCTGACGTACGGCATGACGCCGCGCAGAGCGCCGGTGACCGCGGCAGTGGCCGGGCTGTAGACCGCGATGGTCACGGCGAACGCGGCGAGCGAGGACGTCGCGTGTCTGCCGAGCAGAGCGGTGTCCACCAGGGCTCCGGCGGACGAGGCGACCATGGTGAGGTAGAGGGGCAGTGCGTTTGTGCCGATGCGGATGAAGGGGGTCTTTCGCCGCTCGGTCGTGGTGGTTTCGGTCGTGGGACTTCCTGTGGGCTCGGCCCCAGGGGCTGGCGTCTGCTGCGCATGCTGCGGTGCAGCGCCACCCGTATCACCACGCTTGCTCAGGCCGTCCTCGCCTCTGTTGACGGTCAACTCGTCCCCCGCCCCTCCGTGTTCAGCTAATCCCCCAGTGTGGCGTTCCTTCTGTCGCACCTGACTTCACCCCTGAGGCGACAGCGTCGAAGGTGAAGCCGCCATCGACGTCAGCCGCATGGCATGGGCGCCAATCGCAGGGACCAGACCGTGCATTCGACTCATCATCCTGTCGAGGAGGTCATCGAGGTCGGGGCGCGTCAGGTCCTGTGGGCCGTCGCGCCGGGGGACGGCATTCACCTATGCCGAGGACCCCGTGTCGCACAACGCCTATGCCGTGCTGGTGAGCGAGAACCGGGATAGGTTCGAGCAGGTACTGGAGATCGTCCTCGACGAAATCATGCCGTGGCAGCGCAGTGCACTTTTGTCGTCGATCGAGTAAGCCGGTGACGAACTTGCTCGTGCCAGGGAGGCCACCCTGCATGGCGACCCGGAGGAGAAGTTGCGCAGCGACGCGGTCGCGGTTCTGGCCGGCTTTGACTCGAAGGGTGTGCAAGGCCCGTAATACAAGGCCCATGACAGCAGCAGCACGCCCGGGAGCACAGCCTAGTCGCTGCCATTGTGCCTACGTCCTCTGAAAATCATTGAGCAGGTCGCGGGCGGATTGCCGTACGCGTTCGTCGGGGTCCTGGGAGGCCAACTCCCGCAGGAGGTCGAGCGATTGCGGCCACTCCAGGTAGGTGGTCGACCAGGCGGTGGCATTCCTGACGAAGGGATCGGGATCTTGCGCCGTCTCGGTCAGGATGCGGAAGAGCCCGGCGTCGAATTCGGGCCCGGCCGCGAGTGCGACACGTAGGATCGCGGGAATTCTCCCCTGGGGGTCCTCGGCCATGTCGGGGCCGGCCAGCACCTCTTCTCTCGACATGACCGGTACGAAGACGGACATCCGGTGCGCGAGGTCCGCGACCTGTTCGCCGTCGGCGCCGAACGCGATCAGGACGCACGCCTTTGTGGTCATGTCCTCCACCAGACTCAGCCAGAGGGCCGACGCCGGCGACCAGGTTCTGAACACCATGTAGGCGGCGGACTCCTCGCCCTCGTTGGTCTCGACGAGGCGCCATTCACCGGCGCTCGTCACCATTTCCACGGATTCCCGCCCCGCGGGAGGGCGTACCACCATCCGGACGTCGTGCTGGTCAGCCATGCCTCAACCTCACCTTGAGAGCCGCTCGTCGGCGGTGTGCTTGCGGCCATTCTGAACCCGCCAGGCGGCCACCCTGAGGCGGTCGGGTCGGGCAACTGCTTCAGGATCGGCGGCGGTTGAGAACGCCGATGAGAGTGGCCAGGTCGGCCGCGCCCACGGGGTCGTCCGCATAGCGGGTGGTCTGGAGGGGGCCGACCTCCGGAAGGACGATGTCCTCGCGGGCCAGGACGTGGACCAGGGTCAGCAGGGCCGCGCGGGCGTTGCCGTCGGCGAAGGGGTGGAAGAACGCCACGTCGAGGTACACACGGGCCGCACGGGCTGCCAGCGGGACCTCTGGGCCGGTCGCCTCACCCAGGCAGGCGGTGAAGTCGGCCCGGGTGCGGGGAGTCAGGCCGTAGCGCTCACGGCCGCCCTTCGCGTAGGCGTCGTTCGCGCGGAAAGGCACCTCGGCCTCGCCGAGAATCTCTCGCTGCCAAGCGGCCAGCCGGGCGAAGTCCAGCGGGGCTCTGCGTGCGGCATCGGCGCGGGACAGGGTGTGGGCGGCAAGCAGACGCTTCGCTCGGACGGGGTCGCGTCGGTGCACCGGCCCTTCGCACCAGGCCCGGAAGCCGTCGCTCGCAGGTGGAACGCGCTGCAGGACTGGTGCTCGGTGCCAGTCGATGTCTCGGCGCACGCGCAGCCATATCGAAAGGCTGTCAGCAGCGGTCATGGAAATCCTCCAGGGCCTCACGCTCACGGTGGCCCCGATAAGGGGGATGACCGGTGAGGCCGACGGCAAGGTCGTCACCCACGGATTCGATCACTGTCCGTTCTGGGGTGACCCAGCTCTCGAACCGGCCCCCGATCGCGTTCTCCACCGCCTCCTCGGCGTCCTCCAGGCCCATGCCGGTGCTGGTGAGGAACCAGCGCAGGACCTGCGTGGCCAGTCCGTGCCAGCCACCCTCGGCTCCGGAGTCCAGGACAACGGTCACGAGCCGGACGCAGGCCCGCTCCAGATGCCAGCTGCGATCTTCGGGAGATGCTTCGGGTGGCGGCGCCAACTCGGCGAATCGCCAGGCCATTTCCTCCAGCCACTGGCGCCATTCCAGCAGCGCGGCCACGGCGCGGGCCGCAGTCTCATCAGGGGTGGTCACGGAGCTTGGCCCGGTGACCCAGCTGCCGATGGGCCCGCCGTACCGGTAGCACCAGTTCCATCCTTGGGCCCAGTTCCCATAGCGATCCCGGATGATCGCGTCCACCTGGTGCTCACACCAGCGTTCGCCCTCCCACCAGCCCTCCATGCCTGAGAGCACGGGTGGCACCCACTCGCGAACCAGCGAGCCGAGATGGGCTTCCTCGTCCGCGTCCCAGGGGAACGGGTGGCGGGCCGGGTCGAGATCGTCCCAACTCCGAAGTTGCCTGGCAGGCGGCACGAGGTTCTCGGGGAAGGGCAGGGAGTCTCGGTTGTATGTCAGCGCTGGCCTGCTCTTTCTGTCCGCTGCGATCTGCGGTCCCAGTTTCGGTCCGCGGGCCCCTGGGGGCGAATGGTTTTCACGCCGGAAACATGTGCACCCGCCGAGGTGGTTGATGTGGTGGAACCACAGCGGGGACAGTCGGCGACGGGATCCGCCGTAAAGTACGGCCCTATACGATCTTGGCCGGACGTGAAAGACCGCGCCGGGCACACATCATCGAGGAACTCATGACTGACTATCTGGCTGCCGCGATGGCGATGCTCGGCCCGGCTCAGAACCGCTATGCGGATCCGACTGCTTGGGACCGTCTCCAGGCAGAGCTCGGCATACAACTGCCTTCCGACTACAGATTTCTCGTGGACGCGTTCGCCCCCATTCAGATCAACGGGCATCTTTACCTCTCCCACCCCGCGACCGAGTGGTGGAACCTGGGCCGAGACATCCGTAGCGGGATCAAGGCGTGGTCCGAGGTGCCATGGGACGACCTCGACCTCGACGCGGATGAGGACCCCCGCCAGCTCTTCGGACTCGCCGAGCTGAGCTTCGGTACCCGAAACGGGTTGTGGCCGATCGCCAGTACCGACCGTGGAGAGACCGTCTTCCTGCTCGCTGCGACCGATGCCGAAGCCGATACCCCGAGATTCCTGGTGAACTTTGACGAAACCTGGGTAGAGCACCGCATCAGCTTCGCGGAATGGCTCTACCGCTACCTCATCGGCGAAGACATGACCGGGCCCAACAGCGCGGCCTTTTATCCTGGCCCTGTGCAGTTGCAGCATCTTCCGATGTCCGCTGATGAACGCCCCGAGCCTTGGTACGGCCCAGACCGCGGCATGTGAGACGCCACACCTCTGCCGCATCGCCCCACGCGGCCACCGACTGTGCTGCTCAACCCGTTGGGTGATGCTTCACCGGCGCCCGAGCACACGGAACTTGTTGCCGTCAGGATCTGCCAGCAGCACTGCGCCGTCCCCACCGTCGGCGGAGTCAAGGCGCTTCGCCCCGAGGGAGAGCAGGCGCTCGACCTCCGCTTGCTGATCGTCGTCCGGCACGAGGTCGAGGTGCATGTCCCTGCCGGGATCCGGCATGAGCGGCGGACCACCCCACGTGATCTTCGTACCACCGTTCGGTGACTGGATGGCGGTCTCCTCGTCCTGGTCCCAGACCAGCGGCCAGCCCAGCGCCTCGCTCCAGAAGTAGCCCACGGTCTGCGAACCATCGCAGGCGAGCGCTCCGATGAAGCCGCAGCCCGCGAGGAAGGCGTTGCCCGGCTCAAGGACGCAGAACTCGTTGTCCTCGGGGTCGGCGAGCACCACATGGGACGCGTCCGGTCCCTGGCCGACGTCAGCGTGCCGCGCACCGAGGTCGAGTGCCCTGGCCACGGTCTCCTGCTGGTCCTCCAGGGAGGAGCTGGTCAGGTCGAAGTGCCGCCGGTTCGGGGCGACCCTCTGCACCTGGGAGGTGCGGAAGCCGAGATGGTAACCGGCGTCGTTCCCGGACAGCAGGGCTACGCCGTCGTAAGAATCGTCGGTTCTCTCCAAACCCAGGACGCCGGACCAGAAATGCGCCAGGTGCTCAGGCTGGTGCGCGTCAAAGGAGATTGCGAAGAGTCGGCTGCTCATTGCGCCACGCATCCTCGGTCCGCTGAATGCCAGCTGTCGGCAGGGCGCCCTGCCGGCGCCTCGAACGAGGATCCTATGGGCAAGTCGGCCTTATCGTCAGCCGAGTATTCGCGGCCCCAGAGCCGGAGCCGCGCCCTTCGGGGTTCGGGCTGCGTCGAGTTGATGACGTTGACGGCAGTGGCGGGGCTGCGTATTGGAGGCGGACCCTTGGGCAGGCCGCGGTAACGGGCCCAGCGCAGGCCGGTTCGGTGCGGGCCAGCTGGACGACGATGACATCGCGGCCGTGCTGTCGGACGCGGATCCAGCGGACTCTGTGTGTGGGCGGGCCCATTGGCAGCGGAGGCAGGTCCATCCCAATGGGCGCCGGCAGGGCCGGGACAGGACCAGTCACGACACAGTGGACTGACTGACTGGCCGGACCGAAGAGAGACGCGATGGGAAGCCAGGTGATTTCCGTTCAGTCGCCCATCGAATTTGGGCCGTCAGTGGCTTCTGTAGCCTGCTGACAGCTGTGTGTCGGGGGGAGCTGACGTGGAGAATATCGAGCGCATCAAGGGCCCCGACTTCCCGACGGGCGCCCTTGTGGTGGGCCGCTACCTGTTGTGCGGCGACGACACCGTCGATCTCGCCGCCGCTCTCGCGCGTCGGTCTGGAGTTCCCGGCCCAGCGAGGGCAGGGACGATCTCAGGGCCGAGCACAGGGAAACGGAGGATCTGCTGCGCCGCTTCACCCATAAGCTGCGGCAGGAGATCGCCAGGACGTAGTCCCAGTTCCGGGCCTGTATCGAGCGGCGGCGCACGGGACCATCAGCCCGCCCGGACCAGGAAACGCTGATCCGCCGCGCCGGTGCAGCGTTCCTCGATCGCCTCGGCGCCCGCGGTGGTGTCGTTGTCGACGATGCCGATGCATCCGCTGCTGGTGGTCGGACGCAGACGGAACGCCCGGGCAATGGGTTCCAGACGGAAGGCGGTGCCCTGCGCACAGTTCCGGCGGGGTTCGAGCATGCCCTTGATCTGGTCCTCCCCCATCACCGTCAGGCATCCCTTTCCCATCCGGGGATGGTGCCACTGGATGCGGTAGAGCCCCGCACCCATCGGTTCGAGATAGGTGCGCGGCACGGGGGCCTGCGCACAGGGGAGTTGGACGGCTACGGCGCTGTCGTAGGCACCTTCGCGATCGCGTCCGTCGGTCAGGCAGAGGTCGGGCGTACGGGCGGGGCGGATGGTGACCCAGCCGTCGGCGGGAGCGTGTGAGGAGAGGTCAGGAGATGTCGGTGTCTCTGGTTCGTCGGAGTCGCCGGGGAGCAGTCCCCAAGCGGCCAGGGCCAGCAGTGGGAGCGTGAGCGCGGTCGCGGCGGCTGTGCGGGTTCTGGTCCGGTGGGGCCGCGCGATCGTAGCCGCCCCGGTCTGTGGCTGCGCAACGGTTTCGAAGTCGCGCGGCGAGACGGGCGCGGCAGTCGTGTGTACGGCGGCGAGGCGGTCCCTGGCGTCCAGCCAGGCGTCGACCCGGTCACCGTCGCCGCAGGCGCGTACGAACGCGGCCAAGACCTCGGGACGCGGCAGGCCCGTCCGGCGCAGTACGTCGGCGAGCGTGCTGCGCGCCAGGACGTCACCGTTGCGGGCGGCTCGCTCCTCCAACTCGCGATACGTCAGTCCGGAACGTTCCTTGAGCCGTTGCATCGACGCGATGAAACCGGCGGCGTCCCGGATTTCGTGCGGCGACACGTCTTCATACGATGGTGGTAACTCCCCCAGGTCCCCCATGAGCTGACATCCTGCCCCGGCCGTACCGGGCAGACAACGGCGTATTCCGCCAAGGCAGACGGCAGACCGGGGTGCCGCTTCGCTCGCTCCTCCTGCCCGAGGGCGGCACCCCTGCTACCAGGGAGTGCCGCCCTCGGTCGTACGCGGAATGGTGGGCTGTCAGGCGGACGGCGGGCGGGGACCGCCGATGGCCCGGGGCCGGAACACGTCAGAGAACGCTGCAGGACTTGCTCTGCCAGCGGTTGCCGTAGCGGTCGCCCCAGCTTCGGATGCACCTCTCGACCGAGAACGTGTGCTTCACGCTCGCGGCCTCCACCGTGCCGGCCAGGTTGAACTTTTCGACGCCGATGGCGTATTTGTTGTTCCACACCGTCCGGCCGACCGTGGAGTGGGACTTCTTACTGAAGATCACCGTGCCGGGGCCGACGTTCTGCACATAGGCGTTCATGACGGCCATGCGCCACAACGTGCCATTGTTGTCGCACCACTTCCCGGTGTAGCCGAAAGCGGCGAACTCGAATTCGCCGGGGAACGGCCAGTTGGTGACCGAAAGCGAGTCATTGAACTGCGCGCTCCAGCACTTGGGCGCGGCGGCACCCGCTGCCGGCTTGGTGGAGGGGGAGCCGCCCGAATTCACGTACTCATCGACCGAGATCGGCCGCGGAGTGGTGTGGCTGCTGCCGGTCAACTTGACCACCGGCTTCGGTGCGGGCTGTGCTGCCGACGCGGTTGCCGTGGGCAGTCCCGTGGCGACGGTCGCCGCCAGGAGGGACACGATCGCTGCCGTGGAGCGGGTCATTTTCATGAGAACCCCAGTCGTTGTCTGCGGAGCTTTCGAACGGTTGCCGTCCGACGCAAATGCTGGGGTGATCCGGAGATCCCGGAAAAGGGAAAACGCCTGTCCCGGACGTGTCCGGACGTGTCCGGGACAGCCGGGACAGACAGGACGAGGCTCGCGAGGAAAGTCGGCGGCGGCGACGGCGCATTCGCGGCGATCTCCGTGGGTGAGCCGTACTCCACTGGTATCAGGACTACTGTTCAGCGCTCTTCGTCGGGGAATCGTCCCTCGTCGAGGTCCGCCATGAACGTTCCGAGACGCCTTGCCGCGTCGACTGCATCGTGCTTGGCCGCGGCGGTGATGACCAGCAGTTTCCGGGTCAGCGCCATCCGTACGGACTCCGGGACCTGGAGTGCGCGCACCCTGGCGTGCGCTTCCTTGAGTAGCACCGCGACCAACGCGAAGTGCTGGTGCTGACTGTCCCGTTCGACCTCAGGAGACGGGGAGCCGAGCAGGTCGACGATTCGTGTGATCGAGTCCAGAACCGATTGTCCCGCAGCCCCGACTCGCGATGCGACCGCGGCCACCGCGAGCAGGGCTGGGCGTATGTCCTGGGATGCGGTGGCGGCTGTGAGGGCCGGCAGGTGTTCGTCGAGGACTAGAGCGGTGTCCGGTGGGACCAGGTCACGCAGTTCCGAGATCAAGTGGTGTAGTTCCTGGAGTGTCACGATCAGGTCGGCGGACGCCGGTGCCGAGCCGACAGCGCCGGCTTGGTGCTTGACGATGCCCGTGTTCGCGTGACCGCTGCGCATGGCTACACGGTCGCCGTAGAAGTAGTTGCCCGCGCCCGCGCGTTCACTGCCACTCACGTGGAGGGGCAAGGTCGAACGGCGCCGGTAGTCCGCCTGGACTTGACTCTGCCACCGGGTCATGGACTCTTCGAACGCGCGACGTGCTGCCTTCGCCTGAGGGTGACGGGCTCCAAGAAGGGTGGCGGAACGTTGTGCTGCCACGGCAAGGACGTCGGTGAGCCGTCCGGCCGTCTCCTCATCACCACGCGCACGCGCCTGTTCATGCCGCGCCTCGGTCATGATCACCAGGGCTTCCAGTGCTCGGGGGTGATCGCCGCCCCAGCGGTCGATCTGCCGGCCGCACACTTCCTCGAGCTCCCTCACCAGGCCTTCGATACGACTCCGAGCTGCCGACCCGTGCCTGAGTTCGGAGTGGAACAGCAGGTGAGCCGCACGCATCCGTATCTCCAGCCATACGGCCGAACCGTCGGCCTCTGTTGCGAGACGCGCGGCATCCTGGGCGCATCCCCGGGCCGACTCCCCATACCCCAACATACCGGTCACCATGCCGAGTTGGACGAGCGTGTACGCCCGCTCCGCGAGGGTTGACGGGTCGGCGGTGTTCAGGGCCAGAAAGGCCTCGGCGGGCTTACCGCTCTCGGCCAGGACGCTGGCGATCCGATTGTGCACCGCACATCGGTACGCTTCGGGGACCCTGCGACTCCCCATCCACCGCTGGACGACCTTCACGGTTCCGGCGAATTCAATCTCGGCGGATCCCTCCAGCTCACGGAGCAGGGCAAGGAAGTAGGACATGTCGCTCGCGTCCTGCCAGGTGCCCAGCAGGCCCCTGTCCTGATCCATCGTGAGGACCACGTCCGGCAGTGACGCGAGGGCCTCGTCCGAGCCCCTCACGGCCTGCTCGGCGACCTCGATCCGTTGCTGCCACAGCGGTGTGCTCTCAGGGCTCATCCGGATCGTCTCCCAGAGCGCTGATGCCGAACTGCCTTAGGGTCCGCGTGCGTTGCTCCTGTGCGTCCCGCGCCGTGATGAGACCCGCTTCCTCCCACTGCCGCAGCGACGCCAGCACGTCCTCGGTCCTGCCCCGCACGCTCCGCCCGGCCGCCCGCCTCGGCGGAACGGCCCCGTCGCTTCGGAGATGGTCGACGGCGAAGTGCGGGAACAGCTCCATGGCGTGCCGGACCGAGGCGGCGATGAGGACATTGCTCCCCCGGGCCGGGTCTTCCCGGCTGGTCAGCTGTTCCATGAGGATTCCCACCACAGGGCGCTCGTCGCTGTGCTTGACCGGGTCGGTGTCCACGGGACTGCCCGAGTACCCGGAGAAATCGTCGACATCCTGTTCGGCGGTCAGCTGGATTCCGGTGAATTCGCCCTGCTCGGCACTGCGGTAGGTGATCGGGGCGTGGGTGACGATGCCGCTGAGCTGCAGGTGCTCGCCCGGTGGACAGTACGATCCGCGCCATCGCACCCGTGGTCGCGGCCAGTCGGTCGGCGGTGCGAGCGGCAGTTGCTGGGAGCGGGCGCCCTCAATGGATATGAGGGCGAGGTCCACCTCCTCGACCGAGTCGCACAACCGGCCCTTGAGGGTCCGCCTGTCGGGCAGTTCGAGTTCCAGGGAAGCGTCTTCCGAGGACATCTGCTTGAGACAGTGCAGGGCCGTCAAGACGTAGACCCGCGTCAACAGGAAGCCGGCGCCCAGCGGCGTACCGCCCTCCTTGATCCGCACCCAGTAGTGACCACCGGTCATGGTGAGTCGGCGACCCGTTCCACCGTGAGCGTCACCTCGAACGATGCCTCCGCCGACGCCTTCGAGAGGATCACGCCAGCCTCGGCGGCCAGGGTGATGCCGAAGGTCACCTCCATGGTCTTGACGGACCAGCCGTTGCGCTGCGGCACCTGGGCGAGCGAATCCTGCGCGATTGCCGACGCCTGGACGATGGCCGCCTGCAGTTCCTCGGAGCGGTCGGACAGGTTCGCCGCTTGTCTGACCCGGCTGCTGATCTGTCGACCACCGTGCCCGTTCAGCTCCACGGTCTCCACCCGCACCACCGCGGCCCCGGTCTCAGACTCATCTGCCACGGAGAGCTCCTTCAACGGTTTGGGACGCCGGCTTCTGCGGGCCCGTCGCTCCCGGTCGGCACGAATCGGCTGGACCTGTTGTCAACTGCCCTACCTCCAGGGGGTGTTCCATCTGACGACGCGGCATCTATTGTCGCCTACCCGGGCGTTCCAGATGAAGCCGGAGTCGTCGACCGCGCCCTGCGGCTGGTGGACGAAGCGATCGCCTAGGCGGCCCCGCAGAAGACGGCCCCGCACACCCAGGGCGGCTGCCCTCCGAAGCTGTCGTACATCAGGACGACACCCTCGCGCCGGTTCTTGCCGACTACGGTCCCGGCGGCCACGTCGGCCCGTCACTGCCGCCGGACCCATCGACTCAGCAGCAGCGTGGGCAGGGTGCGCCAAGCCGGCCGACCGGACAGTTCGGCCGTCAGGGCCTGCACGCGCACTGAGTGCTGGGTGACCGCGAGGGCGTCGGTGGTCTCGGTGGGCAGGTCGCCGGCGAGGACGTCCTGGTAGTGCTCAGGGAGGATGCGCAACTCCGGCTCGACCTCGTGTTCTGTGGCGATGGTGGTGTCCGGGCCCATCCTGGCGCCGGGGAAGCAGGAGGCGTTCTCCAGGCAGCTCTCACCCTCGTCGGGCTGGAAGGCGGCCCCGTAGACCAGGGCCCCGACATTCGACGCCTCGCGGGCGGGGCGGGTGACGACCGCGCCGGCGTAGGAGTGGCCGACCAGGATCGCCGGGCCGTCCACGGGCTTGGCGACGGTGGCCGCGTACTGAGCGTCGGACTCCAGGCCGCGCAGGGGGTTCGACACCGCGAGGGTGGTGTGGCCCTGCCCCGGAGCTTGGCGATGAGGCCCCTCCACATGCCCAAGTCTCCGAAGGCGTCGTGGACGAGAACGATGGTGGGAGTGGTGCTCATGGATTCCATACCTCTCAGGGAGAACGATCGGAGGGCATCCAGGCCGTGGGCATCGACTGTCTGGTCACCGAGGCCAAGGTCACCCGCGCCACCTTCTACCGGCCCCACCCCAGCAAGGATGACCTCGTCTCCGCCTACCTCACGGCCACCGCCGAGCAGATCCGGCACGCGGTCGGACGGGCTCGGCGGGGAAGGCAGCCACGCGAGGCACTCCGTGCGGTCATGGCCGTACTCGGCGACGCGACCCTCGAAGACGGCTTCCGCGGCTGCCAGTTCCTCAACGCCGCCGCCGAATACTCCAACCGTGCCCATCCGGTGCGCACGGTCATCGACGACCAGCACACCTGGCTGTTCGGCGTGCTGCGCGACCTCTCGGCCGACATGGGACACCCCGACCCCGACCACGCCGCACGTGTCCTCGTCCTGCAAGCGCCGAGCCGTCGACGGTGTGCTTCCCGCCCAGGAGCACTGACGACGGTCTGCCCGTCACTCCGACGTCCCCGCGCGGCGGGAGGCCGGGGGGAAGCCAGTGGACAGAGACGAAGACGTAGCCAGCCCCCCGGCCTCACCGACCGAGCAACGCCTCCGAGATACCGAGCGCCGAAGGGGCCAGGGCGTGCTCGCCGTCCTCCACGTCCCACAGCGCGTTCTGCAGGAGCCGCCCGAGGGTCCAGCCGGTCGCGCGGGCTCGGTCCAGGGCGAGGGTCGAGGTGAGGATGTCGAAGCGGCGGCGCACCACGCGCAGTGCGTCGCCGTTCGCGGCCAGGTCGTCCCACCCGCTGTTGAGGGCGGGCCACAGGTCGAAGCCGGGGTCCCCGGCGAGGGGTTCGGGGTCGATGACGAGCCAGGGCTCACGGTGGGCGGCGAGCACGTTGTCGTAGTGGAGGTCCCAGTGCAGCATGCGGTCTCCGGGCTCGTGGACGAGTTCGGCCACCGTCGCCGCCCAGCGCAGCAGGAGCGTGCGTTGCGCGGGGTCGGGCAGGGCGGTGACCGCCTCGGGGACCTGCGTCAGCATCTCGGTGGCGATGTCGCCGAGGCCGCGCAGCCCCTGTGGTGCGGGTACGACGCCCAGGCGGGTCTGCAGGTCCGCGAGGATGCCCATCGCCACGTCGTCGTCCTCGACGGAGGCCAGGGTGCGGACGGCGTCCAGCCGCTCCAGGAGCATGCTGCCGGTGTCGGGATCATGGTCGAGCAGCCGCACCGTCGCATCGCCGTTCCAGGTGCGCAGCCCGATGAGGGCGGCGGTGACCTCTTCCCTGGGCAGCTGGAGTTTGAGGGCCGCGGGTGTGCCGTTGCGGCGCAGCACCGGAAGCACCAGGGAGGCTTCGCCGTACCGGGCCGTGCCGTCCCGCCTCAGTTCCCAGCGGTCCAGGATCTGCGCGGCGAGAGCGGGCAGTCCGGCGATCCAGGCCCGTCCTTCGTCGCCGAAGGCTCTGGCGTAGGAGATCGCCAGTGGGTGCGGGACCTCGATGGATGGCAAAGGGCGCATTGCGGGGTTCCTTCGACGGGGATCTCGTATTTCATCGCGACCGGGCGGACCGGCGCGGAGGGCTGTGCGGGCGTCGGCCAGCCCAGGTCCCTGGCGCAGGAGTCGGTCGATTCCATCCTGGAGCGGATCACCGGCTCGGCCGTCGAGCTGGTCGAGGGGTGCGACGCGGCGGGCATCCTGGTTCCGCAGCACCGCAAGCAGGTCCAGACGCTGGCACCCGCGGACGAACTGGTCGTCGAGAGCGACCGGCTCCAGGAGCGGCTGGGTGAGGTCCGTGCTTCGATGCCGCCCGCACGAAACAGGGCGAGCGGGTGTTCCGCATCCCGGATTTCGACCGGGAACAGCCGCGCTGGCCCTCCTTTCGCGCCCCTCGCCCGTCGGCTCGGTGTGATGCCGTCGTCGCCTTCTCCGGCGCCCGCGCCCATGCTCAGATGGAACACGCCGTCGCCACCCTCCCCGTGATCGGCGGGGCCATGGGCAGCCCTGACCTCACCGAGGAGCAGGCATTCGAGGTGCTGCGCCGCTACTCGCAGGAGCACAACGTCACGCTTCGCGAGGTCGCCCGCCTGGTCTGTGAGCAGGGCAGCCACTCGTAGGGGTGGGGGCGGCTCCCCCGGCACGTGGTCTGAACCAGAGGAGCCTGGCCGGGCCAGCCCCCTGGGGAACGCCGCCGAACCCGGCCTTGTAGGCCAAGTCCCCCGCACCATCCGTTTCACTCGGGCCGACGGCCACGGCGTCCTCCGGTCCACCTGAAGGGCACTCGTCTGCTCGCCCACCTGCTCGAACAGATGCCGGTGGGCGCGGCTCCACGACAGCCTGTCGGCGAGTTCCCGCAGAGGCCCACCGGCTGCCGTCCCCGCCGGATCACCTTCCACGGACCGAAGTCACCGTGACAGATGACGTGATCGTCGACTGAAATCGGCGACACCGTCCGCCGGCCGGTCCACCGGCAACACGCTCTCGCTCGTCACCGCACGAGGCTATCCACCGCGCCGATGGGGCGGCACGCGGATTTCGCGGCCCCAGCGGGAGGTGGGGGCGAGGTGCGATAAACGAGTAGAGACGAGACGGACCGTTTTGCTAACGTAGAGACGTGGCTTTCTACTACTTCCCCTGAGTCCGGGCACGGCGCCTGCCGCCGTCTCCGCCGCCCGTAGACCCTTCGCATCCCCAAGGGGAAGTCACATGCGCGAACGCGCCCATACCGTCATGCCCGCTGCCATGGCGCAGCTCTCCGTCAAGGACGTCACCAAGTCCTACGGCACCCGGACCGTCCTCGACCAGGTCTCCTTCACCGTCCGCCCGGGCGAGAAGGCCGCCGTCATCGGCGAGAACGGGTCCGGCAAGTCCACCCTGCTGCGGCTCCTCGCGGCCGTGGAGGCGCCGGACGCCGGGGAGCTCACCGTCGCCTTCCCCGGCGGCATCGGCCATCTCGCCCAGACCCTGGACCTCGACCCGGACCGCACGGTACGGGACGCGGTCGACCTCGCCCTCGCCGAACTGCGGGACATGGAGCGGCGTTTGCGTGCCGCGGAGGAGCGGCTCGGTGAGGCGTCGCCGGACGAGCTTGCGGCGTACGGCGAGCTACTGATCGCGTACGAGGAGCGCGGCGGGTACGAGGCCGACGTCCGCGTCGATGCCGCGCTGCACGGGCTCGGGCTCGCCCATATCACCCGCGACCGCGCGCTCGGCTCGCTCTCCGGCGGCGAGCAGTCGAGGCTGGCGCTGGCCTGCGTACTGGCCGCCGCCCCCGAGCTGCTGCTGCTCGACGAGCCGACGAACCACCTCGACGCGGCGGCGGTGCACTGGTTGACCGAGCATTTGTGCGCGCATCGCGGGACCGTCGTGGCGGTAACCCATGACCGGGGATTTCTGGAGCGGATCGCCACCACGATCCTGGAGGTGGACCGGGACACGCGGGCCGTGCACCGCCATGGCGACGGCTGGGCCGGCTATCGCGCCGCGAAGGCCGCCGCCCGGCGCCGCGCGGAGCAGGAGCACGTCGAGTGGCTGCAGGAGGTGGCCCGGACCGAGGAACTGGTCGCGGCCGCCGGGAAGCGGCTGGCCGGCACCGGCAAGGACCCGCGGCAGGGCTTCGGCAAGCACCGCCGTTCGCACGAGGCGAAGCTCGGCGGGCAGGTCCGCGCGGCCCGCGAGCGCCTCGCTCAGCTGCTCCGCGCTCCGGTTCCGGCGCCGCCGCGGCCGCTGCGGTTCACGGCGGCACTCTCGACCTCCGGCGACGGGCATCACGGCGACGCCGGCCCGCTCGCCGCGCTCGACGGGGTGTCGGTCGGCGAGCGGCTGCGGCTGGAGGGGCGGCTCACCCTCGCGCCCGGTCAGCGGCTGCTGGTCACGGGTGAGAACGGGGCGGGCAAGACGACACTGCTGCGCGTCCTGGCCGGCGACCTGGAGCCGGACGCCGGCACGGTGCGCCGCCCCGCCCGGATCGGGTACCTCGCGCAGGAGCTCCCCGCGCGCTCGACGCGGCTCCCGCTGCTCGCCGCGTTCGCGGCCGGGCGGCCGGGGCTGCCGTACGAGTACGCCGAACAGCTGCTGGCGTTGGGCCTGTTCCGCGAGGACGACCTGCATGTCCCGGTCGCGGCGCTGTCCGCGGGGCAGCAGCGTCGGCTCCAGATCGCCGGTCTGGTGACCCGGCCCGCCGACCTCCTCGTCCTCGACGAGCCGACGAACCATCTGGCGCTCGACCTTGTCGAGGACCTGGAGGCAGCGCTCGCCGTCTATCCGGGAGCGGTGGTGGCGGTCTCGCACGACCGCGCCTTCCGCGAGCAGTTCCCGGGAGAGCGGCTGGAGTTGCGGGCCGGTCGCCGATGCGCGGTGACGCCGCGGGGCTGATGTGATCGGGGCGGGGCCGGGCGTCGTTCACGTCCGGATGTGGGGGTTTTGCACCGCCGTTGGGTGAGTGCTGCAGGGAATCCGTGGGGTGGTGTGGGCGGGGTTGGGCGGCCGGGGACAGTGTGAGGGTGCGGATCCGGTCGGGTTGAGGCCTGCGGGCGGTGTGCGGGGTCGGTGATCCGAGTGCGGGAACCGGCAGTTGGAGCCCGCGCGCCCTGGGCTCCGTGAGGTGCCGGACAACGGAAGGTACGGGGTGAATCGGCCCTTCCGGTCATGTCGTTGGTGGCGTGGGCATGTCATGCGTGACACGGTCGACGCATCGGCCGGCGCGCTTCTGCGTCGGCCACTCCGCATTCAGGGGGAACGACATGTTCGCACGTCACGGACACACGACAGGCGGCACCCGGCGCGGCCGCGCCACGCTGCGCGCCCTCGCCGTCGTCTGCGTCTTAGCCGCGACCGGGGCACTGTCCACGGCCGCGCACGCGGCAGGCTCGGTCGACGGGGACGAGCTGCGCTACGAGGACAACACCAAGTACGACGGGGAGCTCCAGCACGCCGCCGACGCGTGGAACGAGGTCGGGGACATCAACGTCGCGCCCGACGACTTCTGGAACAACCAGGACGTCGACGTCTACGACGTGGACCGGGACGTCTCGTGGGACGGCCGCTGGATCGACGACTGGTTCGGGGACGACGACATCGAGCTCAACTCGCGCTACCTCGACGGCTACGACTCCTTCGACCGCAACGGCGTCGTCACCCACGAGTTCGGTCACGCCCTGGGCCTCGATCACATCGACGGACAGGGCGCGGTGATGGAGTCCGTCACCACGAGCCGTCTCACCGACGTCCCGGCCCAGGCGGACATCGACGCCTACAACGCCATCTACAGCAGGAGCGGCGGCAGCTCCGCCGAGCGGTCCACCCCGTCGAGCGACGGGCCACGGATGCACGCCGGCATGGTGACGGACTTCGCCGACGACGCCAAGCTGGCCGGCTTCGCCGACGATGTCTTCGTCGGCACCGTCGTCGCCGAGCAGGGCCGGCGGACGATCTCCGGGCTGCCGGAGACCCAGTACAGCGTCCGGGTCGACAAGAGCTTCAAGGGTGACACCGCCGGCACCACGACCGTCAACCAGCAGGGCGGCCGTCTCGACGGCGCCGCCGAGCCGCTGCTCTTCGAGGGCGACCAGCTGCTCCGGCCGGGCCGGACCTATCTGTTCGCGACCACCGACGAGGCGGCCTTCGGGTGGCAGACGCTGGTCCCGGTGTACGGCGACCGGCAGCTGAACGCCGATGGGTCGGCCGTACCGGACGCCGTCGGCGAGCGCTGGAGCGACGCCGTGCGCGACCAGGTCCGCTTCTCCGGGCGCTGACCGCGGCCCGCGCCACACCTTGCCGGATCACCCTGACCCCTCGCAGCGGGGCAGGGTGTCCGGCTCGGCCGCGTACGGCCGCAGCTGCGACAGCAGCCTTGTCCCCTGCTCGCCCGGGTAGACGGAGGCATCCGCACGGTCCGGGTAGACCACCACCGCCGCCTCGATGCCCGCGCGCAGTTCGGCACGGCCCTGCGTTGTCACCTCCAGCCGCCCGCCGGGATCCTTGCGCGGCTTGAGGTACTCCCCCACCGTCATCCGCAGTTCGACCCGGCCACCGCTCACCGCCTCGACCTCGTCGACCTGCCCCTGCGCGACGACCTCGGCACAGGCCAGCAGTCCGCGGCCGCTCAGACTGGCGGTTCCCTGCTCACTCCCCCCGTCGTCCCCCGACCAGGGCTGAAGGCCTACGGCGGCCGCGCCGAGGCCCACCACCACGGCCGCCGCCACGACCAGCGCCGCCCGACGCCACCGCCGCGCGGCTCCCGCCGCCGGCGCACCGGCATCGCCGTGCACGGTCTCCGTGTCCATGTCCGTCTTCTGGGTCTCCTGCATCCGTGCCTCCTCCGCGAGCAGTCCGAGCCCCTGTCGCAGGCGGGACTCCACCTGCCGTGCCTCGTCCCACTGCGCCCGTATCTCCGGGTCGCCGCGCAGCCGGCGCGCCGACGGCGCCTGTCCGGTCACCACGGCGTCCCAGGCGTCGCCCTCGTCGTGAGCACGCCTCGCCCTCACTCACACCACCTCCGTCTCCCGCAGCCGCTCCCGCAGCGACCGCATCGCCGCATGGAGCCGGCTCTTGACCGTGCCCTCCGGGACACCGAGCTGCTCGGCGATCTGCCGTACCGACAGGTCCGCGTAGAACCGCAGCACCACGAGGCGTCGTACGTCCTGGTCCAGGCTCTGGAGCGCCTGTTCCACCACCAGGGCAAGTTCGCGTTCCTCGGCGGTACGGCCGCGGTCGCTGACCTGGGGTGGGTCACGGTGCCGTATCCGCTCGGCGAGCCCTCTCTCGTGCCGGCGCGCCCGGTGCGTGTCGAGGGCGACGCGGCCGGCGACGGTGGCCAGCCAGGCCCCGCGGTGGCGTGGCCTCCCCCGCGTGCGCAGCTGCTCCAGCAGCTTGACCCGCACCTGCTGCACCCCGTCCTCCAGCGCATCCGTGCGCATGCCTCCGAGGTACAGCACCGCCCGCACCCGATCGTGCTCGTCCGGCGACAGCGGATCGCCCGTGGCTGCCACCCACCTCACCCCCTGCCTGTTGGCCGACTGTCTCCACCGACCGTCCACCGCGGCGGTCCCGCCCGGCAGACGCGACACCCCTGTGACGGAGAAGCCGCCCGCGGCGTTCGCCCGTTCACGATTCCTCCGGCACCCGGGCACCCGTCCTTCGCAGCCCGCGCCACGGTCGCCGACGGCACCGGCCGTCCGTTGCACACGTACGGCGCTCAGCCACGCGCGCCCCTGGTCAGCGGCTCGTAGCCTTGGTTCATGGCGGGAGCCACATCCGACAGCGGGCCGGACGACAGCCACAAAAGGGGTGACGGCGCCGGAGCCATCGAGCTCCCCGCATGGGCCAAAGCCCTCGGCTGGTGCGGTGTCGCCGGCCTGATCTACCTGTTGATCTGTGCCGTGAGCATCATCAGTCGCGGCTTCGCGGGGCTGGGCAGCGACGCGGCGCACACCATGTTCGCCTTCGCCTCGCACCCGTGGGTCGGGCTGAGCGTCGGCGTTCTCGGTACGGTCCTGATCCAGTCGTCGACCACGACGACGGCCATCGCCGTCACCGCCGTGGGGTCGGGCGCGTTGCCCATCGAGGGCGCGATCCCCATCATTCTGGGCGCGAACGTCGGCACCACCGTGACGACGAGCCTGGTGGCGCTGACCTTCATCGGCAACCGCACGGAGTTCCGCAGGGCGCTGGGCGCCTCGACCGTCCATGATTTCTACAACTGGCTCGCGCTGCTGATCTTCTTCCCGATCGAGCTGATCTGGCATCCGCTGGAACACATCAGCGGGTCGTTGACCGATGCGCTGTACGGCACGGACTGGCTGCCGAACCCGGCCCACTTCAACTTCATCCGGGCGGCCACCAGGCCGGTGGAACACGGCGTGATCCACGCGACGTCGCACGTCAGCAGCACGCTCGGTCCGCTGTTCACCATCGTGATCGGTGCCGCGCTGATCCTGGTCGCCGTCCGCTACCTGGGAAAGCTGCTCAAACTGCTCATGGTCGGCAGGGCCCGCGACATTCTGATCAAGGCCGTCGGCCGCAATCCCTATCTCGCCATGGCGTCAGGCATGGGGGTAACCGTCGTCACCCAGTCCTCCACCATCACCACGTCCGTGCTGGTCCCCTTCGCCGGAACGGGCATCCTGAAACCGGCGCAGGTGTATCCCGTCGTCGTCGGCTCCAACCTCGGCACGACGTTCACGGTGGTCTTCGCGGCGTTCGCGGGCGTCGGACCGGACGCGAAGATCGGCCTTCAGGCAGCCTTCGTCCATCTGATCTACAACCTCTTCGCGATCATCGTGATCTACGTGATCCCGCTCCTGCGCCCCGTGCCCCTGTACTGCGCCGAGAACCTCGCCCGCATCGCCTCCGAGCACCGCTGGGTCCTCGCCGTCTACCTCGGCACCGTCTTCATCGCCGTGCCTGCCCTGGTCATCGTGCTGGTGGGGGTGCTCTGAGTGGTAGTCGTCCCCGTCGTGGCACCGCAGCGACTCACGGAGATCCGCAGGCAGCGAGAACCCCAAGCCTTCGGCGCGTAGTGGGACAACCAGGCGTCGATACGGCGCCAGGACGTCACGACCAGGGGCACAACAGGCGCTATGCCTCGTCGAGGAAGTTTGCACCATACGGAGAATCATCCACATCCGCCGCCGGCCAGCAGAAGGCCTAGTCCCGATACCCGGCACCCTCCACCACATCCCTCGCGAACAGCTGCGACTTGGCCAGTGCCTCGTCCACCGACTGTCGGCCGGCGATCGCTGCGGAGATCTCGGCGGAGACGCGGTTTCCCAGGGCCGCGTATTCGGGGATGCCCACGTACGAGACGCCGGTCCACGGCTGGGGGTGGGTGCCGGGGCGTCTGGGGTTCACCGCCGCGAGTGCGTCCAGTGTCGGGGCGACGAAGGCGTGGCCGGCTTTGCGGTACTCGGGCAGTTCGTAGGTGGACAGGCGGCTGCCTGGCGGCACGCGGACCCAGCCGAGCCGTTCGCCGTAGAGCCGGAGGTAGTCCTTGGAGGTCGCCCAGGAGACGAACTCCCATGCGGCGTCGCGGTCCTTGGCGGTGACGGGGATGGCGAGCGACCACGCCCATAGCCACCCGGCGCTGTCTGTTCGCCGCACCGGCGCGGGGGCGTAGCCGATCCTGCCGGCGACCCTGCTGTGCTGTGTGTCCTCGAGTCGGCCGGCCAGGGCTGTGCTGTCGTACCACATGGCCGCCCTGCCCTGGCTCATCGTGCGCAGGCAGTCGGCGGGAACGGCTTCGGAGGCCCGGGGCTGGCCGTAGCGGCGGACCAGGTCGACGTAGAACCGCACCGCCCGTCTGGTCTCGGGCGAGGTGAGGCGGGGGTTCCAGTTCTCGTCGTACCAGCGGCCGCCGAAGGTCAGGATCACCATGTTGAGCGGCATCAGGAGGTTTCCCCAGCCCGCTCCGCCGCGCAGGCAGATCCCGGCGACGTCGTGGCCGGGGTCGTGGAGCCGGGCCGCCAGCCGGGCGATCTGCTGCCAGGTCGGGTGCTCGGGCATGGTGAGGCCGGCCTGCGCGAACAGGTCCTCGCGGTACATCAGGAAGGACGACTCGGCGTAGTACGGCATCGCGTACTGGCCGCCGTTGTACGACAGCGACTCGCGCACCGTCGGGATGAAGTCCTGTCGGTCGTAGTCGCCCCGGGCCGCGTAGGGGTCGAGGCGGGTCAGCCAGCCCCGTGATGCCCAGATCGGTGCCTCGTAGGGGCCGATGGCGACGATGTCGTAGTGGCTGGCCTCGGAGGCGATGTCCTTGGGCACGCGGGCCCTGAGTGAGTTCTCGGGCAGGAACACCAGATTGACCTTGATGTGCGGGTGGTCCTTCTCGAAGTCGTCGACGAGGGCCTCGATGCCGTGCATGAAGTCGACGGCCGCGACAGTGACCGTCACGGGGTCGGCCGAGTTGTCGGCGCAGGCCGCCGGGCCCAGGGCGAGTGAGGCGAGCAGGGCTGCCGCCAGGACAAGACGGGTCAGCCGCCCGCGGCGCGTGTGCGGGGGTTCGCTCACTCCGGGAGTTTCTCCGAGCTCGCGAACGACACGTAGTCGGAGACGTTCAGCAGACAGCCCGGGACCCGGTCCGCCGTCGACTCCCCGAAATAGGTGGACACCTGCTCCTGACCCTCGCCGGGAACCCCCATGCCCTTGGTGAGTGCCACCTGCCACGGCTTCGGAGGAATCGAGTTGCTGTCCTGGAGGGGATAGTCCAGCGCGACTATGAGCGACAGGAACACGCCGATGAAGAGCGACAGGAAGCCGGTGATGGCCATGTGGTCGACGAGTCTGACGCCGACCAGTCCCCATGTCGCGGCGATGGTGACGGCCGCGCCGAGAAAGAGGACCGTGTAGAGAACCGGCAGCAGTCCGATCTCCACCTCGCCCTGCCGTTCGCGGCGAAGGTTGTTGTAGTCGTTGAAGGCTTCGAGGGTCACGGCCTGGGCATTCGATTCCTGTGCGTTCTGCGGTTTGTAGAACATCAGCGACTCGAAGACGGCGTCGAGCCTGCCCCGGTCCTCCTCGATATCGCCCTGCTTCTGCTTCGGCCACACGTCGTCGATCACGTTCTCCGCGTAATTGCGTACCTGCGACTGGATTCGGCATCGACGGCTGTTGGGAAACGACTGGGCGGCGCGATAGACGGTGGTGAGCTGCGAGGCCTCCTGATTGACGAGCCGTTTCACCTCCACGTAGTGGTCGTACGCGCCGACGGCGACCAGGCCCACCAACAGGGCGTAGAACACGCCCACGACCTCGACGAGAAAGGTGACCCGGTCGTCGTGCTCGGTGTCTCCCTCGAAGCGCCGGCGCACAACGGGGCGCATGAGCATTCCGCAGAGTCCGAAAGCTATGAATCCCCCGGCCAATACCACGGCCTGCAGCCAGGCCGGCACATGCAAGAATCCACCGGACATTCGCCGAAGCCGTCCCTCGCGTGTCGTGGTGCGATGAGGCAGAGATGCCCAAGCGCTGCTACGGCTACTCCGCGAACTGATTTACGGGACGCGAACCGCGTGTGCGACACCGACCTGAAGTCCGGTCATGGCGGAGGACAGATGCTCTCCCCCTGCTTCTGATACGTGCGGTAGAGCAGCGACTTGCTGGGCGACTTCTGCGGGAAGGTCACCACGGGGACCGGTTTGCACACCGGCCACTGCCCGGTCACCGCCTCGCCCCTGGTGCCGCCTTCCGCCATCTGCTGCTCGTCCGCGAAGGTGAACACGCCGCTCGCGCCCTGTACGCATCCCGCGGAACAGCCCGCGTCGAGGTTGAAGCGGCGCAGCGCGTTGTAGACATCGTCGTGGCTCACCGAGACGGTCTTCTGGTGGCTCCGGGCCGCGATCACGGCGGTGCTCACAGCGGTCAGGGCGTCGTGGTACATCGTGGCGTAGCCGTCGTTGAGGCCGGTCCGCTCCTCGTCGAAGTCCCGGTCGTAGGACTCGGCGAAGCGCCCGAAGTACCGGGGCACCTGCTGATCGCTGCCGCGGTCGGCACGCCAGCGGGGTGCGTCCACGGCGGCCGCGGTCACGATCTCGATGTGTCTGCTGCCGGCGATACGGCCCATCGTGCCGCTCTCGGTCTCCGGGTCACGGCCCGTACTGACGCGCAGGATGCGCAACGGCTGGTCGGCGGTGCCCTGGTCACAGGACGCGGTGTGGTCGATGCTGTCCAGGAAGGGCGGCAGGTCGGCGTCGCGGCCCGCCAGGAAGACCGTCTTGGCCTTGACCCCGCACATCGCGCTCACTGCCGCGTCGAAGTCCAGCGGCTGCCCCCGGTTCGGTCCCTTGCTGCCTTGGTACTTCCCGATCCGCGGGTGCACGATGTCCGGGCTGATGCCGTACTCCTCGCCGAACTCCCGGCCGAAGACCTGGCTCAGGTTCTCCACGTAGTTGTCGTGCCGTTCGTCGGCGATCAGGAACGTGTCCTCGCGGTTCAGCTCGTTCGCGGACACGTACTGCTTGAGGGCGCCGACGAGTTGGTCGGTGGAGGGCGAGACCTTGAAGAGGTAGTCGTCCTCCATCTCACGTGAGCTGAGCACTGCGCTGACGGCCGGGATCCGTAGCTTCGCCAGCTCCTTCACCGATGCGAGGGTCCTGGTGTCGCTGTTGGGAAAGCCGATGGCCGCGACGACGGGGGCCTCGCTGTTGACGCGGTCCTTCAGTTGGTCGGCCACGGTCTGCCAGTGGTCCAGATTCCTGCCGACGTTGGCGAAGAGGAGCTGGATGGTGGTGTCGTGGCGGGCGAGGCCCTGGTTGTGGCGGTGCTGGGCGATGTAGGCGCCTTGGAGGGAGTGCCGGATCAGCGCTTCCGACATGGCCGCGCCCGTACCGGAGGTGTACGGCATGACGGCGGCGACGCTCACCATCTGCTTGCCCGAGTCGCGTGCCTCCTTGCGCGCCCACTCGTTCTCACGCGCGATCCTGCCGAGCACGTCCGTGAGGTTCGGCGCGAAGTCATACGGCGCGGCCGTGACCCCCACGCACTCGTCGTCGATACGCCGCAGCTGCAGATCCGCGGTGCAGTAGTCGCGGTGCTTCCAGTAGGTGTCCAGCCCCCACCAGGTACCGGTCCCCAGCAGCGCGGCGACCACGAACCACAGGGCCACCACATCGACCAGGCCGAGCACCCTGAAGCGCAGTCGGCTCGGCAGCCAGACCCAGTTCCGGCGGTCCATCCGGTTCATCGCCTCCCTCCCGTTCCCGGCTGGTCCCCCTGCCAGCTGCGTTCCAGGGGCCAGTCCTCGCCGTCCCGCACGGCGCGTGGCCAGCGGATGGAGGCCTGGGCCAGGACCGCCCGGCCGGTCAGATGCTGGGCGGAGAGGAACGACAGGTCCTGGCCGATCCGGTCGGCGAGGGTCCGGTCCGCCTCGGCCAGTTCGTCCGCCGCGTACCACAAGGCGTGCAGGAGCCGGTTGACGGCCTGCTTCTCCAGGCCCACTCCCGGGTCCGCCTGGAGCTGCTGCCGGTCCCGTCGGCCCTTGCCGACCTCCTGGCAGTGCTCGAACCAGGCATCGCCAGGCGGGCGTGGCGCATGGGCCACGGTGCGCAGGATGTGCAGCCAGTCGACCGCGTCGCCGTCGTCCCTGAGGAACTCCGTGTGCAGCCAGTCGACGACTTCCTGTGCCTCTCCCGCGGCGAGCCGGTGCCACAGGAAGCGGGACCGCTCGGCTCGCCCGGCCTGGCCCGAGCGGCCCTCGGCCCGCTGCCGGTGGTGCTCGGCGAGCAGGGCGTGCGCGCTGGACCAGTCCACCCCGCTGCCGCCGCGCCCGCTGCGCATCTGATGCACGAGCAGGGCGCGCAGAAAGCGATCCGTGATGAACGGCCGGCTGCCGGGGCCCCGCGACCAGCGCTCCCGTTCCAGCTGGGCGGCGGCGCCGTCGGCCGCGGCCAGGCCGTCGATCCGGCGCGGCACCCACCGCTCGGCGAGTTGCTCGGCCGCCTCCCGGTCCCAGGCCAGCGAGAACAGGCACAGCTCGTCGTGGTTCTCGCTGCCGACCAGGGTGTTGAGCAGGCGCCAGATGACGGATTCGCCGGCGCCGCCGGGGTGGGTCAGATCGAGGAGTTCCTCGGCCGCCACCCATTCCTCGGTGCGCGCCTTGTGCACCACGGCATCGCACAGCCGACGGGCTCCCATGGGGTGACCGCGGGTGAGATCGTGTACAGCGGTGGCGATGTACGGGTCGAAGGAGGCCCGGTCGTCCCGCTTCAGCATCCTCTCCAGGTGCTCCGTGTCCAGCGGCGGGAGCGGCAGGACCAGCACGCCCGCCGAGGGTGCGGTGCTCCCGCGGGTCCAGCCCGAGTGGGTGCCGACGTCGTGCAGCGACCGGTAGGTGGCCTCCGGGTAGGGGTCGCTCTCCTCGTCGGCGACGTCGTCCCGGGTGAGCGTGCTGCTGTCGCCGCGCAGTTCGGTGGCGATCACGACGAGCAGGTCACGGTCGCCGCGGCCCTGCCGCGCCCGTTGTTCCAGGAGCAGTTCGAGGAAGTCGCCGCCGGGGTCGGTGTGCACGTTGTCGAGGAGGACGAGTGGACGCGGGGCTCGGTTCGCCCGTCTGAGGAGGCCGTAGCGCACATCGGCGAGGAAGGCGGCCATCAGCATGCGTTCGACGCCACGCCGGAAGCCGCGGCCCTGGTGGAACTCCCGGCAGAGCCGGGCCACGGCCTGCGCGCGCTCCGCCGCCGGTACGGGCCGCGGGTGGGCGGCCGCGCCCGGCGGCATGCCGCGCAGCCGGTTGTCGACCTCGCTGCGGTAGCTCTCGTACCAGCCGATCAGATGGCGGGAGGCGAGTCGGCGCGAGCGCCATCGGCGCTGTCTGCCCAGATAGGTACGCACGGCCGCCTCGGGGAGCGCCGCGGGGTCGGCTGTGGCACCGTCCCCGGGAGCGGGCAGCGCCGGGCGGAAGAGCGTGTCCCAGGTGGGCGCCGGGTCCTCGCCCGGCGGGGATCCCATCAGGGCGGCCGCGTGCCGGTCGGCCACCCGCAGTTCGTCGTCGTTGCCGGGCCGCCGGGCGGACACCACGGCGAGCAGCCCGGCGGTGGTCCGGGGAAAGCGAAGCCTCCCGAACCCCGCGACGGGTCGGGAGAGCTGGGCGACGAGTTCGGCCAGGACCTCCACCGTGTAGGAGTTGTTGGAGATCTCCGGCCCCACCCTGGCCCGCTCCTGGACGGCCGCGCAGTTGATCCGCGCGAACGGCACGCGCGGCCCCGGCCAGGAGCCCCCGTCGGGCGCGTAGGCCTGCTGGAGGTCGCCCAGCAGGGCGCTCTTGCCGGTGCCATGCCGCCCGCTGAGCAGCACCACCGGCAGATCCTCGGCGAACTCGTGGTGCCGCCGTCGGCGGTGCCGGTCGCGTTCGAGGCCGACCAGGCGGGGCACCAGCTGCCGCAGCAGGGGCTGGCGCGCGTACGCCTCCGGTATCTGGTCCTCCGGCCGGGGCGCGGAGTTCACGGCCGCGCTCACCCCAGTCCCAGCATCGAGCTGATGATGTCCGTGACGACGCCGGTCCCCATGTCCCGGCTCGCCCTGGACCCGGCCTGCGCCAGCTCGCCGCTGCGCTGCAGGAACTGCCGCAGCGCGCTCTCGTCCGGCCCGGCACCGTTGCGTGAGGCATCGGTCAGCGCCGCGGCGAGATCACGCACCCGCCGCACCTCGTCGTCCCCCTCCGGCAGGTCGGGGCGGGACGCCTGCACAAGCCGCGCCACCTGCTCGAAGGACAGCACCAGTCCGGCTCCGTCCTGGGCGACGCTGATGTGCAACGGGGTGGGCAGGTTCAGGTGGTCCTTGGCGTACTCGAGGTCCTCCAAGGCAAGCTGTCGACCGCAGTAGAAAGCCTCGCGCGCCCAGAGGAAGTCCTCGGCGTTCGGCTCGCCGCTCTGCTGCTGCTCCGTCCGGTCGGCCCAGACGAACAGGGCCGCCTTGGCATACCGGCGGCGGGCTTCCCGATCGTCGTACGCCTCGTCCCAGGCCCGCACCTCCGCGAGCCCGGGGTCGGTCGGGCTGACCAGCGGCGGGATGGCACCGGAGTCGTTGTGCACGGCGATCCAGCCGAGTGCGGCCAGGCGTTCCACGACACCCTCGACCAACTCCAGGCTGCACCGCTCATGGGGTGCGTATGCGGCGCTGGGCACGCGGCTCCCGGCGATACCGCCGGTCTCGTCGGCCAGCCACCGCAGGAAACGCGCGGACGCGGCACCTGTCTCGTCGTACACGGGAGAGAGACCTGTGGTGGGCACTGCCCAGGATCTGATCATCGTCCGCCCCCAACTGCCGTGACCACCATGCGCGTTCGCCTTCCCCGAGGAGCGATCTCAAACATGTGGCACCCGAGGTTCCTTCAGAGCTCCGCGCATCGTGTTCGCCCTAAGGGACTGTTAGGACTTCGTTCGCGATGTTGAACGGCCCCGGCGTGCCGTCGACTCTGTGTGCCTCCGGGCCGCTGACAAGGGAGTTCTCGATGGCCACACAGACCACGACGCCGGACGCGCGGGACGCGCGTCGCGGTGAGCGCAGAGTCGTCAGCAACATCGTGCGCGGCTCGATCGGCAATCTGATCGAGTGGTACGACTGGTACGCGTACACCGCGTTCAGCGTGTACTTCGCCGCCGCGTTCTTTCCGTCCGGCGACCAGACCGCCCAACTACTGAACACCGCCGCCGTGTTCGCGGTCGGGTTCCTGATGCGTCCGATCGGCGGCTGGCTGCTGGGGCGGTACGCCGACCGCCGGGGCCGGCGCGCGGCGCTGACGCTGTCGGTGACGCTGATGGCGGCCGGTTCGCTGATCGTGGCGCTGACGCCGTCGTACGGGGCGATCGGTGTCGTCGCGCCGGTGCTGCTGGTGACCGCGCGGCTGCTGCAAGGGCTGTCGGTGGGCGGGGAGTACTCGACATCGGCCACCTACATGTCCGAGGTGGCCTCGCCCGGCCGGCGCGGCTACTACTCCAGCTTCCAGTACGTCACCCTCATCGCCGGTCAGCTGACGGCGCTCGGACTGCAGATCATTCTGCAGCAGGTGCTCAGCGGCACGCAGATGGAGGCGTGGGGCTGGCGGATCGCGTTCGTCGTCGGTGCGGCCGGGGCGATCGTGGTGCTGTGGCTGCGCCGCGGCATGGACGAGTCGGAGAGCTTCGAGCGGGCGGCCGCCGAGGGCGAGAAGGGCTCCGGTCCTGCTCGCGGCAGCCTGCGTATGCTCCTGTCGTACCCCCGGCAGTGCCTGATCGTCGTCGGCCTGACCATGGGCGGCACGCTGTTCTTCTACACGTACACGACCTACCTGCAGAAGTTCATGGTCAACACCAGCGGCATCGCCAAGCCGACGGCGGCCTGGATCAACTTCTTCGCGCTGCTGGTGTTCGTGCTGCTCCAGCCGGTCATGGGGCTGCTGTCCGACCGGGTGGGCCGGCGTCCGATGCTGATCGGGTTCGGGGTGCTGGGTGCCGTGGTCGTGGTGCCGTCCCTGACGCTGCTGTCCCGCACGAGTGATCCCGTGTACGCGTTCCTGCTCATGGTGGGTCCGCTGGCGGTCAGTTCGCTGTACACCTCGATCAGCGCGGTGGTGAAGGCCGAGCTGTTCCCGACGTCGATCCGGGCGCTGGGCGTCGGCCTGCCGTACGCGCTGACGGTGGCCGTGTTCGGCGGGACCGCGGAATACGTCGCCCTGTGGTTCAAGAACGCCGGGCACGAGAGCTGGTACTTCTACTACGTCACCGCCTGTGTCCTGGTCTCGCTGCTCGTCTACATTCGGATGCGCGAGACGTCGGACGGATCGCCGCTGGAGAGCGAGGCGAAGTAGAGGAGGGGGGCGGGCGTGCGCGTGCTGCTGGCCGAGGACGATGACGGGGTGGCGGGTGCGCTGACCGAGGTTCTGTACGAGCACGGTCATCTGCCGACCCGGGTACGGCGGGGCGGGGATGTCCTCGCCCGGCACCGCCAGGCAGACCTGCTCCTCCTCGACCTCGGCCTGCCCGACCTCGACGGGCTGGAGGTGCTGCGCAAGCTGCGTGCGGTGAGTGGTCTTCCGGTGGTGGTGCTCACCGCGCGGGGCGACGAGCGGTCGGTGGTGCGCGGGCTGCGGCTCGGCGCCGACGACTATCTCGTCAAGCCGGTACGGCTGGCCGAGCTGCTGGCCCGTATCGAGGCCGTCACGCGCCGCGCCACGACACCGGCCGCTCCGGCGTCGCGTACGGTCGTCGCCGGGGATGTCGAGGTCGATCTCGACGCCCGCCGGGTGGCCGTGGGCGGCGTCGAGGTGCGGCTGACCACCAAGGAGTTCGCGGTGCTGGCCGCGCTGGCGGCCCGGGCGGGCACGGCGGTGAGCCGGCAGCAGCTGATGGACGAGGTGTGGGGCGACGCGTATCTGGCGGTGTCCCGCTCGCTCGACGTACATCTGACCCAGCTGCGGGCCAAGCTCGGCCGGCCCGGGGCGCTGACCACGATCCGCGGCTTCGGCTACCGGTTCGGCGACTGAACCCGGCCCATGCGTACGCGGGTACTGACCGTCGTCCTGGCCTTCGCCGTGCTCGCGGTGGCCGGGTTCGCCGTGCCGCTGCTCGGTGTCACCGCCACACAGCGCACCGAGCAGCTGGTGGCGGCCCGCACCGGTGACCTCGACCGCTTCGCGGCACTGGCCGAGCAGGCCGCCCAGAGCGGCGACGCCGGGGCGCTGACCGACGAGGTGACCCGGTACGCCGAGCTGTACGGGGAGGCGGTGGTGGTGGTCGACGCCCGCCGTGCCCCGGTGGCGCAGACCGGCGGCCTGCGCGCCGCGGATCCGGTGGTGGCCCGCCTGGTCGACGCGGCACTGCGCAATCAGCGGCTCTCGCCCGGCGGGACGCTGCGCCCCTGGTCCCGGGGCGACAGGCTGTTCGCCCGCCCGGTGGGCACCGGCACCCGGGTGTCCGGTGCCGTGGTGCTGCGGGCCTCGGTACGGAGCGCCGCCGACGACATCGCACTGCGCTGGGCGCTGGTCCTAGCCGGGGCGGGGCTGTTCGCGGTGGCCTGTGTGTTGCTGGCCCGCGCCGCCACACGGTGGGTCGTACGTCCGCTGCACCATCTGGACCGGGCGGTCGGGGCGCTCGCGGCCGGGCTGCCCGCGGAGCACGCACGGGCCGGCGGTCCGCCCGAGCTGCGGCAACTGGCCACCGGCTTCAACCGTATGGCCGACACGGTGACGGTCGCGCTGGAGCAGCAGCGTCGGCTGGTGGCCGACACCTCGCACCAACTGCGCAACCCCCTCGCCGCGCTACGGCTGCGCATCGACTCCCTCCAGCTCCGCCTCCCCGACTCCGCGACACGCACCTACACAGGCGTCACCGCCGAACTGGAACGCATGGAGCACCTCCTCGACGACCTCCTCGCCCTCGCCAACGCCGAGCATCGCGCCGGTGAGCTGGCCGTGACGGACACGCCGGCGGCCTGCTGCGACGCGTCGGCCGTCGCCGCCGCCCAGGTGCAGCTGTGGCATCCGGTGGCCGAGGAGTCCCGTGTCCGGCTGCACTGCCTGCCCGGCCCGACCGTCCTGATGGGCTGCACGGAGGGCGAACTGGCCCAGGTCGCCGACATCCTGCTCGACAACGCGATCAAGTACGCCGGGAACGGTGCCCGCGTGGAGACGCGCTGCTTCTCGGAGGGTCCGGACGCGGTACTGGAGGTCCGCGACGACGGCCCGGGCCTGGCCGCCGGCGAGCTCGACCAGGCGGGCACCCGCTTCTGGCGCTCGGAACGTCACCGCGATGTGCGGGGCAGCGGTCTGGGTCTGGCGATCGCGGAGCGGTTGGTGGGCGGGCGGGGTGGCCGGATCGAGTTCGGGCCGGCGGGGCCGCGGGGGTTGCGGGTCAGGGTTGTGCTTCCGGGTGCTGGGGACGGGGGTGCGGCGGTGAAAGGGGTGCGGGCCGAGGACCGGGCACCCACGCGCACGGGTCTGCGGGCCGAGGCCGAACACGCCGACACCAAACCCCAGCCACCCACGGAGAAGGGCCGTACACCATGACCGGCCCAACCCCTTCCCGCCGTACCGCCCTGCGCGCAGCCCTCACCGTCGCGTGCACCGGGCTGCTCGCGGCCGCCGGGACGGCCGATGCCCGGCACACGGACCGTGGCCCGCAGGGCAGGCTGCGCATCGCGACCGGCGAGCCGGGCAACTTCTACGCCGCCTTCGGCAAGCTCCTCGCCGACCAGGTGCGGCTGGCCTACCCCCGGCTCTCCTGCCAGGTGGTCAACAGCGAGGCCAGTGTGGCCAACATACGGATGCTGCAGGCGCGGCGGGCCGAGGTGGCGCTGGCGCTGGCGGACATCGCCTGGGCCGCGTACGGCGGTTCGGCACCCTTCGGCGACCGGGTCCCGTTGCGGGCAATCGGCCGGATCTACGAGAACTACCTCCAGCTTGCGGTACGCGCCGACGCACCGATCCGTACCGTCGCCGATCTGGCGGGGCGCACCGTCTCGCTGGGCGCGCCGGCCTCCGGCGGCGCCGTCCTCGGTGAACGCCTGCTGCGGGCGGCGGGCCTGACCCCGGGCGCCGACGTCCGGGTCCGGCACCTGCTGCTGCCGCAGGCGGCACGCGCGATGCGCGAGGGCGCGATCGACGCCCTGCTGGTGTCAGGCGGCATCCCCATGCCCGCGCTCTCCGCCCTGGACACCCGGCGTCCCGTACGCCTCCTGCCGCTGGCCGACCTCCTCCCCCGGCTGCGTGCCGGTACGCGGCGCTCCGGATCGGGCCTGGAGGCGGTGACGGTGCCGGCCGGGGCGTACCGCGGAACCCCCGAGGTCACCACCATCGGCGTGGCCAACCTCCTCCTGTGCCGCCCCGACCTGCCGTCCCCCGTCGCCGCCGCCCTCACCGACGTACTCGTCCGCCACGCCACCCGCCTCGTCCCGACGACGGCCCTGGGCACCCAGTTCCTGGACGCCCGCAGTCTGATCTCGACGGGAGTGGTGCCGCTACACCCCGGGGCGGTTGTGGCGTACCGCGAGTTGCACGGTTAGCGAAGCGGGGTGCGCGCTGCGCCCGGCCGGGCGGCGTCGACGATCCACACGCCCCGCCCTCGGTCCGCCGTCACGGCCGAGAGCGCGAGCAGGAGCGCGGCGGCGGCGACGGCCAGGGCCACGAGCAGCGGGCCGTCGAGGCCGTGGGTCTGCACGAGGACGCCGGCGGCGGCCTGACCCGCGGCCGTGCCGAGGGGGCCACCGGCGCACAGGACCGTCATGGCCACGGCGGCGCGTTCGGGCGGGGTGAGCCGTTCGGTCAGGGCGTACAGGCTGATCATGTAAGGCGCGACGGCGCAGCCCGCCACGGCGACGGCGACGGGCATCGACACCAGGCGGGCACCGGCGAAGAGCACCAGCACGCCCGCGAACAGCACCGCGGCGAACGTGACATAGCGGTCGCGCGGCGAGAACCGTGCCGGCAACCAGGCGCAGGCGCCCCGGTCAGGGCGCTTCCGATGCCGAACGCGGCGTAGAGGAGCCCCGACGCTCCGGGCTTCCCCAGGGTGTCGGCGTACAGGGTGACGGCCGTCTGGACCGCGCCGAAGACGGCGCCCATGGCTGCCATCGCCAGAAACATGACGGCCAGCGGACGTCGCGGCAGACGCGGCCCGGGGCGATCCGTCAAGTGCGGCCGGGGGATGTTCCGGTGGGAGTGGAGCAGCGTGAAGGGCAGGGTGGCGGCCGCGATCAGGACCATGGTCAGCGCGGCGGGCGCGAAGGGGGCGACGGCTGCGAGGAGTCCGACGACCGCCGGTCCGGCGACGAAGCCGGCCTCGTCGGCGGACGCCTCGTACGCCAGCGCCGTGGGCAGCAGCCGCTGTTCACCGCGCTCGCGCAGAAGTCGTGACCAGTGCACCCGTACCAGGGGGCCGACCTGGGGCTGGGTGAGTCCCACGAGGGTCGCCGCGGCCAGGATGGTCGCCCTGGTGCCGTGGCTCGCGGCGAGCAGGGCCGCCCAGGCGGCGAGGTTGGCGATCGCGGCGAGTGCGGCGACGGTCCGGTGCCCGTGCCGGTCGGCGAGGGTGCCGATGACGGGGCCGCCGATCGCGATGGCGATGCTCTGCGCGGCGGCGGCGAGGCCGGCGAAGGCGTAGCTGTGGGTCGATGCCTGGAGCAGGATGAGTGTGGACAGGGCTGAGGACGCGTACGGCAGTCGGGCCAGGAATCCCAGAGGGAAGAAGCCGACGCCTGCCGCGCGCAGCAGGGAACGGTAGGACACCGAGGTCTCCATCGGGCATGTCGAGGAGACGCGCTACCCAGCCACCAGCGCGCCGACGGGCCCGATTCCAGCCGCACCGTAATGCGGCGGGCGGACCGCTGTACAGGTCCCCTCCTGCACTCCCCACCCCCGCCCCTGACCTATCTTGGCCTGCATGCAGGCATACACGATCGGCCAGGCCGCACGGCTGCTCGGCGTGAGTCCGGACACCGCGCGGCGGTGGGCGGACGCGGGGCGAGTGGTCACCCATCGCGACGAGGGCGGCAGGCGGCTCATCGACGGGAAGGATCTGGCCGCCTTCTCCGTGGAACTCGCGAAGGTCGGGGGCGGGGAGGAGGACGTGTCGCACACGTCGGTGCGCAACGCGTTCCCCGGCATCGTCACCGCGATCAAGCTGGGCGATGTGGCGGCCCAGGTGGAGATCCAGGCGGGGCCGCACCGGCTGGTGTCGTTGCTGACGCGGGAGGCCGTGGAGGAGTTGGGGCTGGAGGTGGGCATGGAGGCCACCGCCCGGGTGAAGTCGACGAACGTGCACATCGACCGCGTGTGATCGAGCACCTGGTCGGCCCTACGGTGAGCCCACGGCACCCCCAAAGGGGGCAAACCCCTCACACCTTGCGAGGCGTACGACCATGAGCCTGAGCATCCGCAACCAGATCCCCGGCACCGTCACCTCCGTCACCCCGGGCGAGGCCATGGCGGCGGTCAGGATCCGCCTCGACGGTGGCCAGGACGTCACCGCCGCCATCACCCTGGACGCCGTGAGGGACCTGGCCCTGGTGGAGGGTTCCGCCGTGCACGCCCTGGTCAAGGCCACGGAGGTCTCGCTGGCCACCGGCCCGGTCGAGGGATTGTCCATCCGCAACCGGCTGCCCGGCACGGTGCGCGAGGTCGCGGCGGGTGCCGCCATGGCCTCGGTGCGGGTCTCGGTCGACGGCGGCGAGGTGACGGCCGCGATCACCAAGGACGCGGTCGGCGAACTCGGCCTGGCGGCGGGCTCGGCCGTCACCGTCCTGTTCAAGTCGACCGAGGTGTCGCTCGCCACCGTGTGACCACGAGGGTCAGCTGCCCGGTGCCTGCTGAAGCCTGGCGAGGGTCAGGACTTCACCGCCGATGCCCCACCCTCCGTCGGGGACCTCCTCCACGAGCACCAGGGTGGTGGCGCGGGCCCGCTCGCCGTAGATGTCGACGTACAGCTCGGTGGCGGTGGTGACGATCTGCTCCATCTGCTCGGTGGTGAGAGTTCCGGCGGGGACCTTGAAGTTCGCGAACGGCATGGTGGGCTCTCTCGGCTCGGGTTCGGGAATCAGCGCTTACGGGCTCCACCCTCGGCCGGGGTCACGCCGCTGACCAGGGCTGCGCTCACCCTGGGGTTGCCATCCCCTGGGTGAGCGGGACCGTCGAGGGCAGGATGGGGAGCGTGGATCTCTTCGAACTCGCCGCGTTCCTCAAGTCCCGGCGCGCCCGCGTCCGTCCGCGTGACGTCGGGCTGACGGCAGGCCCCCGGCGACGCGTGCCCGGTCTGCGCCGCGAGGAGGTGGCGCAGCTGGCCGGACTGTCCGCCGACTACTACACCGAGTTGGAGCGGGGCCGCGGTGCCCAGCCCTCCGACCAGACGCTGGCGGCGCTGGCCCGTGCGCTGCGACTGGGCAGGGACGAGCGCGATCACCTGTTCCATCTGGCGGACCGGCGCGTCCCTCCGGCCGCGCACGGCTCGGCGGCCCATGTCGAACCCGGTCTGCTCAGCCTCCTCGACCGGCTGACCACGACGCCCGCCATGGTCATCACCGCGCTGCACGAGACCTTGGCGCAGAACCCTCCGGCCAAGGCCCTGTTCAGCGCCCATGCGGCGAACGGTGTTTCGGCGACGGGCGGGCCCACGACCGGGTTCCTCTACCGCTGGTTCACCGAACCGGCCTCGCGCGCCATCTATCCACTGGAGGACCACCCCCACCACTCCGCGGTGTTCGCCGCCGACCTGCGGGCGGTGGCCGCCCGGCGCGGCCACGACACCGAGATCACCCGGCTGGTGGCCCGACTGCGGCGCGCCAGCGACGAGTTCGCCGCGCTGTGGGACACGGGTGACGTGGCCGTGCGCCGCGCGGACCACAAGCGGATCGTGCATCCCGCGCTCGGCGTGATCGAGGTGGACTGCCACAGCCTGTTGAGCGAGGACGGCCACCAGCGGCTACTGTGGTTCACCGCCCCGCCAGGCACGGAGGGCGCCGCCCGGCTGGAACTGCTCTGTGTCATCGGCGGCCAGGACATGTCGACGGCGAATGAGGGCCGCCCCGCCTGAGGAGCAATCTGCGCGGCGAGGGGTGCTCGACGAGCGGGCGCCGGTCCACGCCCGCGGGGTGGCCGGAGCGTAGCGTCGGGGCGTGGCAGACCGGCACGGAAAGGAATCCCGATGGAGCCCACCGGTATCACGCCCAACCTCCACGTCCCCGACATCACCGCCGCCCGCGACTTCTACACCGGCTACCTCGGCCTGAGCGTCGAGGACTTCGACATGGGCTGGGTCGCCCGCTACCGGTCACCCGACGGGCGGGCGCAGATCCAGCTCGTGACCCGTGACGCGACCGCGCCCGAACTCGCCGCCGTATCCGTCCGTGTCGGCGCGGGCGTCGACGAGGCCTACGCCGAGGCGCTGCGGCGCGGATACGAGATCGTGCACCCGCTCACCAAGGAGCCCTGGGGTCTGCGCAGGTTCCTCGTGCGGGCGCCCGATGGCAATGTCCTCAATATCGTCAGCCATCAGGACGACTGACCGCACGTCAGGTGCGCGGCTTGTGCTCCTGTGCGAACGCGTCGGCGGCGGCGAGGTCGAAGTCCCCGTGGTCGCTGCCGAGCCCCTGCGCCACCAGGGCCGCCGCGGCGCAGCCGAGGACGGCGGCGTCATACGGTGTGCGGCCCAGGCCCATGCCGCGCACGAAGCCTGCCGAGAACGCGTCGCCGCAGCCGGTGGTGTCCACGACGTCGATCGCGAATGCGGGCACCTGCTCGGTGCCGTCCGGGGTCACCAGCAGTGCGCCGTCGCCGCCCCGGGTGACCGCCACGAGCCCGGCTCCGGCGGCAAGGAGCTTCCGCGTACCCGCGTCCAGGTCCTGCTCGCCGGTGAAGCCGAGGACCTGGTCCTCGTTGGGCAGCATGTGGTCGACGTACGGCAGCGCGGCCTCGATCTGCTCGAAGCTGCCGAGCACTCCGGGGGCCAGAAGGTCCACCGAGGTCGTCACGCCGTGTTCCTTGGCGTGGGCCAGGATGCGCGTGGCGGTGTCGACGCCGATGAGTTCGGGGCCGCCGAGGTGGAGGTGGTCGGCGTCGGCGATGGCGTCCCAGGGCACGTCGTCGGGGCCGTAGGTGATGTTGGCGCCGAGGAGGTGCAGGGAGGGGCGGTCGCCGTTGGGGCGGATGGGCAGGACGCTCGCGGAGGTGGCGATGTCGGTGCGGCGGACGAGGTGGCGGGTGTCGATGCCGGCGGCGCCGAGGAGCTGGACCAGCATGTCCCCGGTGGGGTCCGACCCGATCGCTCCGGCGCTCCGCACCGTGGCGCCCAGTTTGGCGAGGGTGAGCGCGGTGCCGCCGGCCGTCCCGGCGGCGGTCATCCTGATGTCCTCAACCAGTGTGGCGCCCTGGCCCTCGGGTATGGCCTCGACCGGCCGCACCAGCACGTCCAGTACATGCACGCCCAGCGTGACGACCTTCATCGGTTTCCCTCCTGTACGGGGTGGGTGGAGCCGTAGTTCCGGGCGAGCGCGGCCTCGATGACCGCGAGTTGCTGCCGCTCGTCGAGGACGCGGGGCGTGCCGAGGGCGGCCGCGTGCTGGTAGACACCGCACGCCCACTCCAGCAGCAGCGCGTGCTCGACGGCCTTGTGCAGGGTCGGGGCGTGGGTGAGCGCGCCATGGCTGGCCATCAGGGCGGCACTGCGTCCGTCCAGTGCGGTCAGGACCGACTCGGCGAGTTCGGGGGTGCCGAAGGTGGCGTAGGGGGCGACGCGGATCGAGCCGCCGAGGGTCAGCAACTGGTAGTGGATGCAGGGCAGTTCGTCGAGTACGCAGGACAGTGCGGTCGCCATCGGCGCGTGGGTGTGGACGACCGCGCCGGTGCCGTAGCGGCGGTAGACGCCCAGGTGGAGGTCGAGTTCGGAGGTGGGTTCGAGTGTCCCGGCGACGACGGTTCCGTCGAGGTCGACCACGGTCACCTGGTCCGCGGTGAGTTCGGCGAGCACCGCGCCGGTCGCCGTGATCGCGACCCGGTCGTCCAGCCGTGTGCTGACGTTGCCTGCCGTGCCGATGAGCAGGCCCTCCGCCCCCAGCCGACGGCATGCCTCGGCCACGGCGGCGCGTTCCTGACCCAGCACCGAGCTTGAGCCTGTCATGTGCGCGACGCTAGCCTAAACATGAAACAAAGTCACGTTCAGATTCGGAGGCCGCACATGGGTGATCCCACCCCGGATCCCGGCGGCACCTGGCAGGTCCCGCTGCGCCGTACTCCGCAGCAGGCGCGCAGCAGAGCGAGGCTGGCCAGGGTCCTTCAGGCCGCGGAGCGTGTCCTGATCCGTGAAGGGGTGCAGGCGCTGACGACGACCCGTATCGCGGCCGAGGCCAAGGTCTCGGTCGGTTCGCTGTACCAGTACCTGCCCGACCGGGACGCCGTCATCGACGCCCTCGCGGCCGGCTACTTCGCCCGACTCGAAGGCGTCATGGACGACCTGGTGCGCGCGGCCACGGCCGAGCGGTGGGAGGACCCGGTCGGCGTCCTCATCGACGCGTACGCCGCGATCTACCGCACCGAACACGGCTTCAGGGCCCTGTGGTTCGGCAGCACCCTGACGGAGCAGACCCGCGCGGCGGACCGTGAGCACAAGCGCCGTATGGCCGAGGGCATCCGGCGCGTCCTGCTGGCCCTCGGCCTGGTCCACGACGACGAGTCACTCGCCCGCGCCTGCCATGCGGCGGTCCTCGCCGCCGACGCCCTCGCCCAGGAGGCGTTCCGCCGCGACCCCGAGGGCGATCCGGGTCTCCTCGACGAGGCGAAGCTGATGCTGCGCGGCTACCTCATGTCCATTGCCGAACGCCGTCGTTGAGTGCCGGTGTTCCCACTGACGTGGGGGACAATTGCGATGTGCCCCTCACCAGATCACTCGCGACCGCTGATGAAATACGTGTCTATCTCGTCGACCGGCTGAACCTCGCGCTGCGCCGTCCTGGGATGTTCGGGAAGGAGACGGCGCTGCGGATGTTGATGGACCATCTGCTGTTCTTGGAGAAAGAGCCGGAGGCATGGACCGAGCAGCAGCGAATCTGGAATGACCGCGGGGCTTGGACCAGTACCGGTGTGGCGGGCGCGTTCCGGGACCTGGTCCCAGGCCATTACGACGACCATTGCACGGCCTCGGTCTACGCCGAATTCGCCCACCGTCGCGACTGGCTCGTACCCGACCGTGTTCTTGATGCGGGCGAGTTCCACGCGCTGCGGAACAGCGCACGCCAGTGGGCGGGTGTGGACCGTGTGTGGCCGGACGTCACGGCTGAATTCGGCGCCCCGTCCCTGCTGATTGGCGGCACCAATCCCTACTACGGCAAGACACTCGGCTTCCTTAGTGAAGACCCGGAGGATCCGATCGTGTTCTTCCACCTGTGGAACGGCAGTGCTCCGGACGATGAGGCACGGTGGCCCGAGCTTGAGGAACCCCTTCTGCTTGCCGTGCGCTTCGGGAACGGGAACTTCCGTGAGACCGTCACCTTCACTCCCGAGGGGCGGCGCAGACGCCCGGAAGCCGACGCACCCTGTCGCTGACATCCGGCCAGGGGCCCGCTTCAGGCCGTCCGGATCCTCGATTCGATGAGCGCACGAAGGGCGGCGGCTTCCTTGCTCCCGGTCAGCTCGTACAGGTTGAGTGCCTCGCGCCAGCATGCCTTTGCCCGGTCGGCTTGACCGAGTTCCGCGAGCGCCTTTCCCAGGATGGTCAGAACGTTGCCTCGCATCGGGTCACCGCCGATGGAGCCGAGTACGAGGGCCTGTTCGGCATGCTGGGCTGCTTGCGCGGGCCGGTGCGCGGCGAGGTGGGTCTCGGCAATCCGGAAGTGCGTGGTTCCCTGCCAGAGCCGTTGTCGGTGGTCGCCGAAGATTTCCAAGGCGTCGTGGAACTGTTCCAGCGCCTCGAAATACTGGCCGTCTTTGGTGAGGGCGATGCCCACGACATAGTGGCCGTTGGCCAGGCGCACCGTCCGGCCGAATTCGGCGTGTACGGCGAGGCTGCGCTTCGCGATGTCGACGGCTTGGGTGATATCGCCCAACCCCAGATGGGTTTGTGAGAGGTTGCCGAGGCCGACCGCTTCGACGGGACGATTGCCGAGTGCACGGAACCCACTGATGGCCTGGTCGAAGAAGACCTTGGCCTCCGCGTACCGGCCTTGCCGCAGACGGATGAGGCCTCGGGTGTTCGCCACCCAGCTGACGGCGGTGTCAGCCGACGCGGAAGCGACGAGTTCGGCGGCGAGCCGTGCCTGATACTCCGCCCCCTCGATGTCGCCGGAGTCGAGGAGCACATCCGCCAGGATCGTGCGTGCCCTGCCCTCCGATCGGCGGTCACCCCGGCTGTGGGCGGCGTCACACATGGCCCTTGTGGTCGTTTCGTACTGGTGGGAGTTGGCCCCGGATTCGCTGAGGTCCTTGGCCGCCCAGAGCAGATCCACCGCCCTGCGCAGCCGGTCCGTGCCGGCCGCCTGCCGTACGCAGGCCAGCAGGCAGGCTCCCTCGGAGTACAGCCAGTCCAGGGCTGCGGACTCTCCTGCGAAACTCAGCCCGGGGCAGCCGGTCGGCTCCAGGTCGTCCACGAGCCGATCCCCGGGCCGCTCGAGCGCGTACACAGCGGCAGCGGTGGCCAGGTAGAAGTCCAGCAGCCGCGACAGTGCCGCGTCCCGCTCACCCGGCGGCTGTTCGTCCCGCTCCGCACAAGCGCGCGCGTAGAGCCGCACCAGATCGTGGTACCGATACCGCCCCGGCGCCGCCGACTCAAGCAGCGACGTGTCGACGAGCGACTCCAGCAGATCCTCCGTCTCGTCCACCGGCAGATCCAGCAGTGCGGCGGCCGCGGCCAGCGAGACGTCCGGTCCGTCGGCGAGCCCCAACAGTCGGAAGGCGCGGGCCTGGCCCGAGTCCAGAGCGCCATAGCCCAGCTCATAGGTGGCCTTCACGGCGAGGTCCCCGGCCTGGAGTTCGTCCAGCCGCCGCCGCTCGTCCGCGAGCTTCGCCGCCAGTACCGACACCGTCCAGGTGCGGCGGGCCGCGAGGCGGGACGCGGCGATGCGGATGGCCAGCGGCAGGAAGCCGCACGCCGCGACCACGTCCAGGGCGGCCTCCCGCTCGGACGCCACCCGCTCCTCGCCCACGATCTTCGTGAACAGCGACAGCGCCTCGTCGGGGGACATCACATCCAGGTCCACCAGATGGGCCCCGGCGAGATCCACCATCCGCACCCGGGACGTCACCAGCGCCGCACAGCCCTCCATGCCCGGCAGCAACGGCCGTACCTGCGCCGCGTCCTTGGCATTGTCCAGGAGGACCAGGACCCGCCGCCCGTCGAGGATCGAGCGGTACAGCGCGGTGCGCTCCTCCAGCGAGTCGGGGATCGCCGAGTCCGCCGTCCCCAGGGCGCGCAGGAACGAGCCCAGCACCGTCTCCGGCTCCGCCGCGCGCAGGCCCGCGCCTTGCAGGTCGACGTAGAGCTGCCCGTCGGGGAAAGCCGAGCGCGCCTGGTGGGCGACATGAACCGCGAGCGTCGTCTTGCCCACCCCGCCGATGCCCGCCAGCGCCGATACCGCCATCACCCGACCCTCGCCCTCGGCTGCGGCGAGGACCTCGCTGAGCTCCGAGACGAAGGAGGCACGGCCCGTGAAGTCCGGGACGGTGGCGGGGAGTTGGGAGGGACGCACCGGGTGCTGGGGCGGCTCGGCCACCGGCGAGGAGGGCTCCGCGAGACCGGGGTCGGCCTGGAGGATCCGCTGCTGGAGCTCACGCAGGTCCGGACTCGGGTCCAAGCCCAGTTCGTCGGCGAGCAGGCGCCGCGTGTCGGCGTACACGGCCAGCGCTTCCGCCTGCCGCCCGCTGCGGTACAGGGCGAGCATCAGCAGCTCTCGCAGCCGCTCGCGCAGCGGATGCTCGGCCGTCAGGGCCGTCAGCTCCGAGACCGCCTCCGCGTGGCAGCCCTGCTCAAGGTCCATGTCGAGCCGGGATTCCAGGAGTTGGAGCCGCCACTCCCCCAGACGGTCCCGTTGGGCCTCCCCGTACGGCCCGGGAATGCCGGCCAGCGTCTCGCCGCCCCACAGCCCCAGGGCCTTGTCCAGCAGTTGCCGCGCATGGGTCAGATCGCCGGACCTCCTCGCCCTCTCTGCTTCCGCCTCCAGGTTCTGCGCTACGGCGAGGTCCAGTGCGTCGTCGGCCAGCCCCCGCACCGCATAGCCGCCGGACTCGCTCACCAGCACGCCGGGGCTCAGCACCCGGCGCAGCCGGGAGGCATACGTCCGCACTGCGGCCAGCGCCTGCTCGGGCGGCTCCTCGCCCCACAGGGCGTCGATGAGCTCCGCCGCGGTCGCCGTACGGCCCTCGCGCAGCAGCAGGGCCACGAGCAAAGCGCGCTGCTGGGGGGAGCCGGTCGGGAGCTGCTCCTCGCCCCGCCACGCGCGCACCGGACCGAGCACACTGAACCGCAAGGGCACAGCCTCTGGTTCGGCCGAACTCCGACTGGCGCCCGGTCGTCTCTGCTCCGGGGTCCGGGGCCCTTGCTCCAGCCTCACGACCTGCCGTGTCGCCTCGGGACGTAGGCCCGGAGCAGCGTCCACGGCCGGCGCTTCGTCGAGACCGCGCTCATCGCGCAGGGCCCACGCGGGGAACTCCATGCTGGCGAGGCTCATCAGAGATGCGCGGGACAGAGGGTGACGCGGCCCGAGCGTCACGGTCGCCTTCTGCGCGGCGATCGCCAGCACCTCGGCGGCCCGCTTCCACTGCTCGCGGTCACCGGCCGCGAGGGCCGAGGTCAACTTGGCCAAGGCCAACGTGATCAGCGCTGAGAGCGACAGCGGATGGTCACTCCCGAGAAGCCGCACCAATTGCCGTGCCGTTTGCGCGATGGTGTCGATGCGCTGATCTGCTGCGACGTGGCGCTCCTGCTGGCGGGCGGTCCCTGCCAGCACCGAGTGGGCAAGCAGCTGGATTTCCAGTCGCCCGCGGCGGGATTCCATACGGGTGCTGAGGTTCAACGCCTCTTCGGCCGCCTTTGCGGCTCCGGCGACATCGCCCAGACGTAGCCTGATCGCTGCCAGATTGGCCCGACTTCGCACGACGCCTTCGCCCTGGTCGTGTTGTCCCTCCAGAGCGATGACCGGAGACAGAACAGTGACTGCGGCAGGAATCAGGTCGCGGTCGGCGAAGGTGACCGCCAACTCGTTTCTGATGTCGGCCGGCAGTGAGAGAGCATCGGGGTCCGAGTGGAGGAGCGAGTTCACATGCTCCCGAAGAGCTGTCGTCTCCTTGCCCAGGCCGAGCTCATCGAGCAAGGAGGTCAGATAGCCAAGGTCCGTGCCCAGAGTCGGATGCCGGAGCACATGAGGGTCGTTGCACAGTTCGGCTGCTGCCCTTGCAGCGCTCACGCGATCCGCGTCATTGCCGTTGCTGCCGAGGGCGCGTTCGGCGTTGGCGATGGCCTGCTGCCAGAGGTCTGTCACTTTCCCTCACCGCGCAGTTGCCGTTCCAGGACCGTTTTCGCGATCGTGAAGTTGAGTTCGGCCACTTGTGACGGGTCGAGATAGCCACGCTGGGTCCACTCTCGGATGCGCTCGAACCACGACTCGGCTTCGGCGACGGCTGCGGTTTCGGTCAGCTCTTCACTTTTCTCGGCGCCCTCCGGGTGGAGCACATCGATGAGATGCTCCACATGGAATTGGTCGAAGCGGCGCAAGGCCTCACCGATGGTGGCGGCGAACAGGACGTTGGCGGCGCGGCCAGTGTCCTTGCGATGGGGTACTTGTTCCAGAAGGATGCCCACGACAACGGGGTCGCGCTTTTCCGGAACGCCGGTGACCACCGGCCCGCCGGAATAACCTGAGTAGTCCCCCGTGTGTTGGTCCACCGTCAGTTGCAGCGCCTCGATGACCGCACCCCCCTCGCAGGAATAGTCCGCCGTGCCGTCGTCCACCTTCCCTCCGAGTGCCGCTTCGGTCGCTTCGGGGCGATAGGGGGAGTGCCAGTCGTCGCCGCGTTGAGCGATGCCGGCGCGGGGGATCGCCAGCCGCACTTCATAGTCGGAGGCGATCATGATGAGAGCCAGGTCGGCGTCCACATCGCGGCGACAGATCTGACCTGCGAGTCGGCTGCCGTCCGTCAGGACCACGTCCACGCGCTCGTCCGACGAGGTGAGGCCGCCTAGACAGTGGAGTGCGGTCACCACAAAACGGCGCGTCAGGAAGAAGCCGCCACCGAGACGCTGTTCGGACCTGAAGAGCTCGACCCAGTAGCCCGTGGTGGTCATGGTGTCTCCGGGGCCCGCTCCACGGTGAGAGTGACCTCGAACGACGCCTCGGCCGACGCCTTGGACAGGATGACCCCCGCCTCCGCCGCCAGTGTCAGCCCGAAGGTGACGGCCATGCTGGAGACCTGCCAGCCGTTGCGGTCAGGCACCTGGGCCAGGGACTGCTGTGCGATGTCCGAGGCCTGGACGATGGCCTCCTCCAGCTCCGCGGCTCGATCACCGAGTGCGGCACTGGTCCGCGTACGGCTGGAGATCTGGCGACTGCCCGTCGAGTCCAGCGCCACGGTCTCGACCCGAACTTCAGCCATACATCCCCCTGTTGGTGAGGCGCGGGTCGCACGAAGTACCAGCTCTCAGGGAAGCGTAGCCAGCGCAATCTTGGTCCGCGACCGGTTCGACGCGCAAGATCCGGCCGAGCGGGCTGACGCGCGGGCCCCCGGAGCCGCCGCGGATCACTGCTCTGCCATCCTGACGTCGTGCCGAATCCCACTCCCGTCACCCCGGACGCGCCCACCCGGATACCGACCCCGCTCCTCACCCAGGAGTGGCTCGACCTCGCCTTCATCCACTGGGCCGTCGAACCGGACGTCGTGGCAGGGCTGTTGCCGAGGGGGACCGTCCCGGACACGCATGACGGGATGACGTACGTCGGCCTGGTCGCCTTCCGGATGCATCGGGTGGGCTGGCTGCGGCTGCCCGGGGTGCCGTATCTGGGGACGTTCCCCGAGACCAATGTGCGGCTGTACTCCGTGGACGAGCACGGGCGGCGCGGTGTCGTGTTCCGGTCGATGGACGCCGCGCGGTTGATCCCGGTGGTGATGGGGCGCCTCGGGTTCCGGCTGCCGTACCTGTGGTCGCGGATGAGTGTCCGCGCGGCCGGTGACACCGTGACCTACGCCAGTTCGCGTCGGTGGCCCGGTCCGCGCGGTGCGTCCAGCCTGATCACCGTACGCACCGGTGAGCGCATCGAGCAGCCCACCGAGCTGGAGCATTTCCTCACCGCCCGCTGGGGCATGCACAACGCCTTCTTCGGCGGGGCGCAGTCGACGGCATATCTGCCCAACCACCACCCTCGGTGGCCGCTGTACCGTGCCGAGCTGCTCACCTGCGAGGAGAACCTCGTCACCGCGGCCGGGCTGCCCGCCCCGGGCACGGACCCCGTCAGCGTCCTGTACTCCCCCGGCGTCCCGGTCCGGCTCGGCCGTCCGGCGCGTCCGGCGGGCATTCCCACGCCTTGATCGGCGTGCGCGTGTCGAATTCCCGGGCTCGGTGCCGACGTATCGGATGAGACGGCTGGGGCCGCACCACGCGGTCGGCCAGTCGGCAGCCGGTCGGAACGGAGATCGAACATGTTGCTCAAGGACAAGGTCACGGTGGTCTACGGCGCGGGTGGCGCCATCGGCGGTGCGGCGGCCCGCGCCTTCGCCCGCGAGGGGGCGCGGGTCTTCCTCGCCGGGCGCGGCGCGGCCCCGCTGGACAGGCTCGCCGAGGATATTCGTGCCGCGGGCGGCGAGGCGGAGACCTCCGTGGTCGACGCACGGGAGGAAGCGGCTGTGGACGCCTTCGTCGACGGTGTCGCCGCCCGGGCGGGGCGGGTCGACGTCTCGTTCAACGCCATCGGTTACGGGGATGTCCAGAAACCGCTGATGGAGATCTCGGAGGAGGATTTCCTGCAGCCCATCGTGACCGCGATGCGCTCGCAGTTCCTGACGACCCGGGCGGCGGCCCGGCACATGATCGCCCGTGGTTCGGGGGTGATCCTCGCCTTCGGTGGCGGTGGCCCGCAGACGCTGCCCGGCCTCGGCGGTTTCAAGGTCGCGCTGGACGCGCTGGAGGGGTTGCGCCGCCAGTGGGCGATCGAGCTGGGCCCGCACGGCATCCGGGTCGTGACCCTGAAGTCCGGCGGTGTGCCGGAATCGCTGCCGTCCGGGTTCCCCGGTGCGGAGGCCATCGCCGACAGCCTGGTCGGCGCTACGCAGCTCGGCCGGGCCGCGACCCTCGCGGACGTCGGCGACGTGGCCGCCTTCGTCGCCTCCGACCGGGCCCGCACGCTCACCGCGACGGATGTGAACATCTCCTGCGGCGCGATCGTGGACTGAGCCGCGGCGGCTCCTCGGCAGGGGTTCGGTGGACGTGCGAGGGCCCGGACCGGGAAGTCCGGTCCGGGCCCTTGCGCGACGTCAGCGCCTCAGGCGCCGTTCATCGGCGGGCGCTGCGCCTGCCGCGGATCAGCAGCAGGAGGCCGCCCATGAGGAGGACGGCGCCGGCCATGGCCGGCCACAGGGTGGTACCCGTCTCGGCCAGGTTGCCGCCCTGGGCCTGCGGCTTCGTCCCCAGGCTGTCCTCGGTGTCGTCGCCGACACCGGCGGGCTGGGTCTGCTGGGCGTTGCCCGACGTGTTCGCGTCGTCGTCGCCGGAGCCGCCCTGTGCCTGACCGTTGTCGGCGTCGGCCGACGGGGTGCCGTACGACTTGGGCGCCACCGTGCTCGACACGGTGGGCTTGTCGTCGTCAGCCGGGTCGGTGGCGGGTGCCTCGTCACCGGGCTCGTCGTTCGCGGGGGCCTCGGTGGCCGGGTCCTCGGTGGCCGGGTCCTCGGTCGCGGGAGCCTCGGTCGCCGGGTCGTCGTTGGCCGGCGGGTCCGTCTGCTCGTCGCCTCCGTTGCCCGGTTCCGGCTTGTCGTCACCGGCCGGCGGGGTGGTGGGCGCCTCCGTCGGCTCCTCGGTCGGCTCCTCCTGGCCCGGGTCGCCGCCCTGGTCGGCACCCGCGCCGCACTTGCGGCCGTCGTTGATGCAGTCGACCATCTCGCCCATCAGGTCCTCGCTGAAGACGTTGATGAAGTCGCCGTGGTCGGTGACCGGCTTGTGCAGCTGCTCCGGGAAGGAGTCCACCGCGAACAGCGGGGTCGTCTTGCCGCCGTCCTGGAGGCTCGGCGCGTCGACGTCGTACACGATCCGCTGCACCAGCTGCGGAATGGCCTTGAAGCCGTTGGCGCAGCTGCCGTCCGCCGCGGCGAACGCCACGTGGGCGCGGTGGTTGGCGCTGTCGATGTTCGTACCGTCCCAGCAGCTCTGGAACTTGAAGGTGCGCACCACGTCGCTGCCCTGCGGGCACAGCGGGTACTTGTCCTTCAGCTGCCGGTCCTCGAAGCCGGTGCAGCTCCAGGAGGCGTTGGCGTTGGCGGTGCCGTTGATGAACGCCTTGGCGTCACCGGTGATGATGCGCAGCAGCCGCGGCATCTCGGTGACCTTGCTCTTTGGGTTGCCGACGAAGTTCAGGGTCACTTCCTTGGGAGTGACGATCTTGCCGGCGTTGCCCTCGACGCCGCCGCCGGGCTTGTTGGCGTCCTGTTCCTGCGTTCCGTTCTGGAGACGGATCACCGGCCAGTAGTACGTGGACTTGTCGCCCTGGTTCACACAGCTCGTCTCGGCGTTCGCCAGGTCCTCGTCGCTCGCGAAGGCGTCGTTGGACTGGTTGCCGATGTAGTCGTGGAAGTGGTGGGCGCCGTTGGAGACGCCGGGGGCCACGATGACGTTGTCCGAGTTGAACAGGCCGTTCTCGTTGACGCCGCAGCTGGTGGCGAAGGTGCCGCGGGAGGCGTCCGAGGACTGGGCGGGCTGCTGGACGTTGGGCTGTACGGACTTGATGTCCTGGTAGTCCGCCGCGACGGGGCCGTTGCCGGCCTGGCCGCCGTTGCCGTTCTGGCCGCCGTTGTCCTGCTGCTGGCCGTCATTGTCCTGCTGTTGGCCGCCCTGGTCGGCGCCGTTCTGGGCGTCGCCGCCGTCGGCCTGGTCACCGGTGTCGGCCTCGGGGGCGCGCAGGGTGCAGGTGGCGAGGGCGTCCAGGCCCTCGGGCCGGTCTCCCACGCGGTCCACGGCGATGGCGATCCGCTCGATCGTCGCGCCGCGCTTCTCCTTCAGCGGATTCATGATCGCGTTGTCGGCGAAGCCGGCGTCCTGCTGGATCGCCTGTGCCGATTCAAGCAGCCGCTGGTAGGCGTCGGCGATCTGCTGGTCCAGGAGGGCGAGTTCCTTCGCGACGTCCTCCTTGGCCCCGTCCGGCACATCCGTCAGCTTGTCGCCGACGTCCGGGCAGTCGATGGTGCCGGCCGGGGAGGACAGCGTCTCGGCGGAGCCCGCTCCGCCGTCCTCGGTCGCCGAGGCGTAGACGTTGGCGCCGACAAGGCCGCCGCCGCCCAACATGAGCGCGACCGCTGCAAAGGTCGCGCGCCGTGCGCCCGTTGGGCGTCTTCGCGTGCTGCGTGCCAAGGAAGTACTCCTACGCCTCGTGGTCGGTCAGGGCATGAAAATCCCCCGGTCTCATACGGAGGCCGACCCCGTGGTGTTCAACCGCCTCGGAAATTCACAGAACTTTCTTATGAGCTCAGGCGCTGTCGTATGAGCGGGGCGCCGAAGTCCCTGTTCAGTCCATGAGTCCGGCGGCGAGTGTCGCCCCCAGTTCCCAGCACGCCTCGATGTCGGACTTGCCGGGCTCGCCCGTCACGGTCACGGGCTGCGCGGCGCGGCGCCAGGCGAGGCCGGTCGTGATGGAGTCGATCGCCCGCACGGCGCCGGTCACGTCGCTGCCGCCGTGCACGTAGTAGCCGAAGGGCCGGCCCTGGGTGTCGTCCAGGCACGGGTAGTAGATCTGGTCGAGGAAATGCTTCAGGGCGCCCGAGATGTAGCCGAGGTTCGCCGGGGTGCCCAGGAGGTAGGCGTCGGCGTTCAGCACATCGGTCGCCGTGGCGGACAGCGCGGCCCGCCGTACGACCTCGACGTTCTCGATCTCGGGCGCGGTCGCGCCGGAGACGACGGCTTCCAGCATCGCCTGGCAGTTGGGCGAGGGGGTGTGATGAACGATCAGCAAGGTAGGCACACCCGAACCCTGCCGCCGCGCCACGGATCGACGCAACCTCGACCCACCCCCGACGCCCGGCGGCTCAGCACAGCACGCGCAGCGCCCCCGGCAGCACCCTCACCGTGACCGGAAGGGTCGCCTCGACCTCGCCGTCGGCGCCGTAGGGCACCTCGCGGTCGGCGGTGATGCGGATCTCCTTGCCGCGCAGGATCCGTACCTGGGGGCGGCGGACATGGGCGCCGGTCTTGAGCTCGTTCATCAGGGTGAAGAACAGCCGGCGCGGCGCCTCGCGGATCATCACCACTTCCAGCAGGCCGTCGTCCACGCGGGCGTCCGGCGCGATGATCCGGCCCGAGCCGTAGTAGCCGGAGTTGGCGGCGACGACCGTGTAGCCGGTGTGGAGGTGTTCCTGGCCGTCGACGGTGACCCGGTAGCGCGCGGCGCGCCAAGTCGTGACGGCGCGCAGGCCGCCGGCGTAGTACGACGCGGCGCCGCGCAGCAGGGTGGCGTTGTTGGCGTGCCGGTTGGCCAGCGCGTCGACTCCGGCGTACACGCTGCCGAGGACCACTGTGCGGTGGTGGACGGCCGACTCGACCTCGATGGTGTCGACCTTGCGGGGCTCGTGGTGGAGCAACACTTCGGCGAGTGCGGTGGGTTCGGTCGGCAGGTCGAGCGCGCGGGCGAAGTCGTTGCCGCGGCCGGCCGGGACCAGGCCCAGCGTGACGTCGGTGCCGCTGAGGGCGCCGCCGATGCCGCCGGCCATGCCGTCGCCGCCGACGGCGAGCACCACGCGGCCGCGCTCTCCGGCGTCCCGCGCCAGTTCCTGGGCGTGGGCGAGGCTGCGGCTGTACTGGGTCTCCAGGTCGGCCCCGGCCTCCCGCAGCGGCCGGGCCACCTCAAGGAGCGCGGCGGCCGCGGCGGATCCGCCCGCCGTGGGGTTGACGATGGCGGTGAACTGTCTCATCGGGGTGCCTTTCGGGGGCCGACGGGAGGGCGCTACCAGCGAAGCGGGGGCGGGTCAGTCGAGGGGCAGCAGGACGCCCGGGTTGAGCACCCCCGCCGGGTCCAGTCGGCGCTTGACGGCGCGCAGTGCCTCGATGCCAAGGGGCCCGGCCTCGCGGACGTACCAGTCCCGGTGATCGGTGCCCACGCCGTGGTGGTGGGAGATCGTGCCGCCCGCGGCGAGGATCGCCTCGTTGGCGGCGTGCTTGGCCTTCTCCCAGTGTGCGACCGCGTCGTCGCCCTGGGCGGAGACGACGGTGAAGTACAGGGAGGCGCCGTTCTCGTAGACGTGGGAGATGTGGCACATGACCAGGGGCGGGGTGCCGGATCCGGTGAGGGTGCTGGTGAGGGCGTCGCGGACGGCGGCGTACAGCTCGGGGATCCGTGCCCAGAAGGTCGCCGTCTCCAGCGTCTCGGCGAAGGCGCCGGCGTCGAGGAGGGAGTCCCGGAGGTAGGGGGCGGAGTAGCGGCCGTGCGCCCAGCGTCCGCCGGGTTCGTCGCCCAGCGGGGTGCCGCCGCATTCGCGCAGGACGGCCGCGGCCTTCTCCCTGCGGTACGAGGTGTCCTCGTCCGTGCCTTCGTAGCCGGCGATCGCCATGCAGCCCGCGGGCTCCAGACCTGCGCCGATGGCGTCGGGCTGGGCCAGGCCGATCAGCGTCTCGGTCTCGTCGGACAGCCGCAGCACCGTCGGACGGGGGCCGTCCTGGGCGAGGCGGCGCAGCGCGGCGGCCCCCGCCTCGAAGGACTCGAAGCGCCAGCCCTCGTACATACGCCGGAGAGGGACGGGCCGGATCCGGACGGTCACGGATGTGATGACGCCGAACGCGCCCTCCGAGCCGAGCAGGAGCTGGCGCAGGTCGGGGCCGGCCGCCGAGCGCGGCGCGCGGCCGGTGTCGATGGTGCCCTCGGGGGTGGCGAGGGTGAGGCCCAGGACCATCTCGTCGAAGCGGCCGTAGCCCGCGGACGCCTGGCCGCTGGAGCGGGCGGCGGCGAATCCGCCGATGGTCGCCCACTCGAAGGACTGGGGGAAGTGGCCGAGGGTGAAGCCCTGTTCGGCGAGGAGCGCCTCGGCCTGCGGGCCGCGCAGTCCGGGCTGGAGCGTGGCGGTGCGGGAGACCGGGTCGAGGGCGAGGAGCTGGTCCATGCGGCGCAGGTCGAGGGCGACGAAGGCGCCGCGCCGGGCGGGCGCGAGGCCGCCGACGACGGACGTACCGCCGCCGAACGGGACCACGGGCAGGGCGTGTTCGGCGCAGGCGCGCAGCACGGCGAGTACGTCGTCGTGGGTGGCGGGGAGGACGACGGCCGCGGGGATGTCGTCCACCTCACCGTCGCGGATCCGCAGCAGGTCGGGGGTGGACTTGCCGCGAGTGTGCCGGATGCGGGTCTGCGCGTCGGTGCGGAGGTGCTCCGCGCCGCCGACCGCGTCCACCAGGGCCTGGAGTGCGGCGGGTTCGAGCCCCGGCTCGGGCACGGCTATGTCCTCCAGGGCGACCGGTCCCGCGGTGCGCGGCTTGACTCCGAGCAGATCGCGCAGCAGGCCGATCACGCTCTCGGGCAGCGGTGCCGCCTTGGCGGGGTCGCCCCAGCCGCTCCACAGCATGTCCATGGATCTCGTCCTCACCGGTCGATTCGAGCGATGCCGTGTTCCCGTCGGCCCCGCAGGCGTTACACTGTGACACATGACGCCTATTCGTCACAACCACTCGGACGGCGACGCGGTACTGGACGCGGTGCGCGACTGTGTCCTGGCCGTCGGGGTCCGCCGTACGACACTCACCGACGTGGCCCGCCGCGCGGGTGTCTCCCGGATGACGCTGTACCGGCGCTGGCCCGATGTGCGCTCCCTGGTCGGGGACCTGATGACCCGGGAGTGGGTCGCGGTCGCCACTGGGGCGATGCCCGAGCGTCGCCCAGGGACGGACACGCGCGGCCTGATCGTCGAGGGTCTGGTGGCCGGGGTGGCGGCATTCCGTGCCCACCCGCTCTTCCAGAAGATCGTGGACGTCGATCCGGAACTGCTCCTCCCTTACGTCCTCGACCGCCGCGGCGCGAGCCAGCAGGCTCTCCTCGTGCTGCTCGCGGACGCCCTGCGGGAAGGCCACGCCGACGGATCCGTACGCGACGGCCATGTCGAACGGCAGGCGCGGGCCCTGCTGCTGATCGTGCAGTCCTTCACGCTCTCCCTGCGCACGATGACCGACGAGGACGACACCGACCTGAGCAGCGAGGCCTTCCTCGCGGAACTGCGCAGCATCCTGGAGAGGACCCTCACGCCATGACCTCCCCCACCGCCCTGCCCGGGTCCTCGCTGTCCGCCGCCCGACGCTCGCGCGAACTGGCCGGGACCGTCGGCGGTCCGGCCGTGGACGTCCTGGTCGTCGGTCTTGGCGCGACGGGTGCCGGGGCCGCGCTGGACGCCGCCGCCCGGGGTCTGACGGTGGCCGCTGTCGACGCCCATGACCTGGCCTTCGGCACCTCGCGCTTCAGCAGCAAGCTCATCCACGGCGGGCTGCGTTATCTGGCCTCGGCGCAGCTCGACGTGGCGCACGAGTCCGCGGTCGAGCGCGGCGTGCTGATGGAGCGGACGGCACCGCATCTGGTGCGGGCGCAGCCGTTCGTGCTGCCGTTGACGCCGCTGGTCTCCCGCGCCCAGTCCACCCTGGCCTGGGCGGGTTTCCGGGCCGGTGACGCCCTGCGTCTGGCGGCCCGCACGGCCCGCGCCACGCTGCCGGCCCCGCGCCGCCTCTCCACGGTCGAGACCCGGCATCTCGCCCCCGCCCTGCGCGCCCAGGGCCTGCGCGGCGGCCTGCTGTCCTGGGACGGCCGGCTCACCGACGACGCCCGTCTGGTGACGGCCCTCGCCCGCACCGCCGCCGACCGGGGCGCCCGGATCCTCACCCGGGTCAGGGCCCTGGAGCTCACCGCGTCCGGCGCCCGGATACGGGACGAACTCACCGGCGAGGAGGGCGAGATCAGGGCCCGCGCCGTCATCAACGCGTCCGGCGTCTGGGCCGGCGGCCTGGTCGACGGCATCCGGATCCGCCCCTCACGCGGCACCCACCTGGTCCTGCGCTCCGAGCACCTCGGCCCGCTGCCCGCGGGCCTGCACGTCCCGGTCCCCGGCGAGACCAACCGCTTCGTCCTTGTCCTCCCCCAGGGCGACGGCCGGGTCTACGTCGGCCTCACCGACGAGCCGGTCGAGGGCGACATCCCCGACGTCCCCGAGGTGCCCGAGACCGACATCGGCTTCCTGCTCGACGTCCTCGGTTCGGTGCTGGACGTCCCGGTCGGACGTGAGGACGTCGTCGGCGCGTTCGCGGGCCTACGTCCGCTGCTGGACACCACGCCGACGGCGAGCTCGGGCGGGGCGCCACGGACCTCCGACATCTCCCGTCGGCACGCAGTCCTCACCTCCTCGGAGGGCGTGATCACGGTGGTCGGCGGCAAGCTCACCACCTACCGGCGGATGGCAGAGGACGCCGTGGACGCCGCCGTCGCTGCTCACCGACTCCCGGCCGGCCCCTCCCCCACCGCCTCCCTCCCCCTCGTCGGCGCCGCGTCGCCCGAGGCCCTCGGAGCCGTCCGGGCACCACGCCGCCTCGTCCAGCGGTACGGCACGGAGGCAGCGGCCGTGCAGGAGCTCGCCGCGCACGATCCCCGGTTGGGTGAACCCGTGCTGCCGGGCCATCCCGTCACTGGCGCCGAACTGCTGTGGGCCGTACGGCACGAGGGCGCGCTGGACGAGTCCGACGTGCTTGACCGGCGCACGCGCATCGGGCTTGTGCCGGCGGACCGGGGGGCGGCGCTGGAGGCCGTACGCGGGGTATTCCGGCAGCACCTTTCCGACCTCCGCTTTTGCTAGCCGTATCGTTCCGGACAGCGCCCAGGCCCTTGCAGTCGTTGCGGTTGCCGGGCAGAGGTCGGCCAGCGGCGACGACCAGCCGTGTATCAGCGTCGATGACGCTCTGGTGATTGGTGAGTACCGATAGTTCTTCGGCTGCTCGGCCACCGTATGGTCTCGTGTAGGCACCAAGGTGCCGTCCACGATGAGCACGGCGTCCTTGCGGAACCGTCGGCGCGGCCGCAGAGCGAGCAGCGGCCCAAGGCGGTTGATAAGGCGGTCGGCCGCGGAATTCGAGATGCCGAACAGCGGAGCAAGCCGGCGCACCGTCAAGTTGGTGCGCCAGTAGGCCGTGACCAGCAGGACACGGTCCTCCAGGGGCAGACTCCACGGCCGACGTCGGCGGACCAAGTCCGCGCCCTCCCGGCGCAGGGCGCTCACGAGCTTGGCGAAGCAGCGCGAGCTCAGCACGGTGAACGGGCCTGTCCAGGACGGCTGCGGCGCCGTGATCACACCAGCCACGTGGTGATCATTTCACCAATACATCGATGCCAGGGCTGGGCTCCTCACCCAGCTTCCCGGCCGCCGGCCAGACGTCGATGCCACCAGAGGTCAGAACGCCACTGCCGATGAGCGGCGAACGGATCCGGCAGCGTGCGCGCCAGGTACCTGGCGTCCAACACCCTGACTTGCTGTTCCAACTCGGAGCGGGGCCGGGTCGGCAATTGCCGCAAGACCTCATCAAGCACGTCGCGGGCGTGCCGCACGTCATCGAAGGAACAACCGCGGCACGAACACTCCGAATCCTGCGGATAGAGCGGCCGACGTCCCGGTGCTTGCAGAAAGGCTCGATACCGTCGTAGCGCGCGGTCGGTAGCGCCGGGGTAGACGTAGTAGTCGCCCGAGAATCTCTCAACTCGATCTACCGCGACGCTGGTCCGGGCAGAGAGGCCGTGGATGCGGCGTGGAGGCAAGCTCCACGCGACACGAGGAGACTGTTCAGCGCGCAGCGCGCCGGGCCGTCTACGCGGCATCGGCCTTTCGGTACGTGGTCATGAGCATCATCATGCCAGATACCCATGGTCCGATGACGGCCAGGACACCGCATCCGATCTCGGTCCACCACCCCAGCGCTCAACTCCGTAGGCACGGGGCACGGAGTAGCCGGACTGTCCTTAGGGAGAGCTTATGGACCACCACGGCTATTTGGTCACCCACCACAGCGTCCGCCACTACATCAGATATGCGCGATCTCGAACGGCCTCAGCTCGAGCAGACTCGTTGGCATCCAACATAGTAGGCCGAGGTCAGCGGGCTGTACACGTCTGACCTCGCTGCCCAAGGACACGAACTTGTGTCCTGTGACAGTGAATGCTGAGCACACACCATTGAACCTTCAGCCGCGCCCGTCCGCCTCACGCGACCTTCCGCAAGATGATCCCTCGGATGGTTTCCTCGAACGCACAGATAAGAGGTTGCGCAGGTAGGCGGTGTGGATGATGCGGGCGGTCTCCACCGGGCCGTCGCACAGCGTCGGGTGCTGAGTGGTCGCATCGCCGAGGAAGTCGGTGAGCGGAGCACGTGAAGAAGCGGCCGTGAAATCCGTTGGGCACGCGTTCGACCCGGACCTACCATCGCGCGCATGACGACTCATCACGAGATACTCGTGCGGGCGATCTGGCCGTACAGCCTCCGATTGCCAAGCACGGTACGGGACTTGGTGGAGTCGTAGCCGGCATCCAGGTGCACGGTGTGTGCTGGTGAAGGTCACCGAAGGCTTTCGCCAGTGTGGCCACGGCCTGGTCCTGCTTGGCCTCTCGACGGGCCTGGCGGGCATCTTCCAACGCCTTGTTCTGTGCCTGGCGGGTGCCGCCGTACGTAGCCGCCGCGCCGACCAAGGCGCCGACGAGCCCCGAAACGGGAGAGATCCAATCCACAGCCTCAGCCCTTCTTGGTCTGCTTGTAGAAGAAGAATGCGGGCTGTTCGGCGGTCGGGAGCACCCACGACCGGCCCAGCAGATCGGGCAGCGGCTGGCCGTCCGGGAGAACGGTGAAGCCATGCCGGGTGTAGAACTCGCGGAGCCGCGCGGTTTCAAGATCGCGGGTGACGTTGCCGAACCAGATTCGTACACCCCGCTCCCTCAGCCGGCCCTATTGCACGGACCAGCGCGCTCCCGATACCCCGTCCCCGGAAGGCCGGAGCCACGGCCATGAGGTCCAGCTCGCTGTGCCGGTGCATGACAGGCGCGTACTCCGGCCGTCGCATCATCGTCATGCCGACAGCAACCTGTGACCGGCAGGTCAGTGCGGCGCCCGCAAGTTGGCCGGTCTCAATGTCGTGGTGATGCAGCACCAGCGGCGCGTACAGGTGATCGTCTTTCACGGCCGGGATGGCGTTGGGCGCGATGCCCCGGATGGTCCTGCTGAACAGCTCCTGCACCTCGGCCCTTTGGGCGTCGGTGTTGGCCTCTGATATCGCCACATCCGTGCTCATGCTGCACAACAGTAGGGCACCCTCGGCCCCTCCCCGGCCCGGCCCGGCCCGGCCAGCAATCGAGGCGCCCAGGCGCAGCTCTACGTGTGCGCTGCTGCGCCTTCGGCCGTGTCCCTTCACTGGCGGAGCACCGGGCCAGGGCGCGGTAAAACGTGGGCGGGGGTGCTGGCCGGCGCGCTTCCCGGTGGGGATGATCAGCTTGCGGCGGATGTCGTCCAATAGAACGTGCCGCGCGTACAGATCCCGGGCCATGGCCACCAGGCCGGCGTCCAGGGCCTCCGGTCGCCGGCCGTGCTCCGACTGAGCCCCTGCGAGAACGAGCTCGGAAACCGGCTGCCCCTCACCCCGTAGGCCAATAGGGTGCGGCAATAGCTACCAGCGAGGAGCATGACGCGGTACGTGGCGCAGCCCGAGGTGGCATCACGGAGTGGGCAAGAGTTCAGAACTCGCAGCGTCGATTGCACCGGGCTCGAAGGGCCGCACGCCGGACCGTCACGCACCCAGTAGTAGGCGGGACCAGCGGGACCATTCCCGCAAAACACCGGAAGATTTACTGACGGCCGGTCAGGGCATCACGTAAGAGCAGGTCAGAGGCACAGCAGACACGCCCTCGCCAGGCGCCTTCTAAGCGCTTGGCCGCAGGTTCGAGTCCTGCCGGGGGCACTCACAAGATCACCATTAGCCATTTTTGTTGCAACTTAGCCTGCGGTGATGTGCGACTCAGTGACCGCAGGGCGCACTATGTTCGTCACGCGCCCCCTGGAAGCTCCGGCAGGGACGTCACTCTCCGTCGCCACCTTCATGATCGTGTGACTTCCGTCGCCGGGCAAGCTCGGCCAGGGCACGGCTGATCGCCCGGCGCTGACGTTGTTTCAGAGCTGCGCCGTCGGGCCCAGTCAATGAGGACGTACTCGATCCCGACCGCGAGTTCCGGACCGGGCTTCCAGCCATGGGGCGCTGCCGGCCCGCCTGGGTTCGCCATGTGCACCAAAATCTCGTCCCGGGGTGGACAATCCGGCCCCTCCGGCGAAGTCCTGTCGGGCGTCAAGATGCAGGTATCGTTGGGAAGTTGGGCAGGCACCCGCAGGCGATCGGCATCCCCGATCTTTGAGAGGTCCCGCTCGTCCTCCTTGTCGGGCCGCAGCCGAGCCAGTGCGTCGAGGGCGTCGACGTTCATGCACAGCCGCTCCGGCGAGGAGGCGTCGAGGGTGGAAGCCGCGGTGAATCCGGGCAATCGTATGCCCTCGGATGGGCCCAGGAGGGTGCCGCGGTCATGCGACCGGCCCTGGTCCACGGCTTTGTTCTGGTGGGCGCGAGCGTCGCCGATCCGAAGGGCAGCGTCGTGGCGGGGAGTTCCGTAGGAAACAGCCGTGCCTGCCGGTCGCGCCCCGGCATGTGGCGCGGTCAGGACGGGGGGACGCTGCCCATCTCCGCCATGAAGGCGACCGGGCCGCTGTCGTAGCCGCGGACCATCTTGTGCAGCTGCCACTGCCCGGAGCCGTTCCGGACGAACTCCGCGATCGTCGCAGCCGTCGATCCGGCGACCTGTGTGAAGTCGTCCTTGAGCAGTTCCGAGTACTTCTCGACGACGAGCACGCCGGCGTTGCGCAGGTCGCCGAAGATGCGCCGGCCGCCGTCCTGGTGGATGGCCACGCCGACCACCACCCTGCCGTAGGTGGGGGCCATCCGGTCGAACTCCAGGACCATCGTCTCAACGAAGCCGAAGCCCTGCCCGGTCTGGCTGTGCCGGGGCATGGTGATGGTGCCGTCCGGGGAGCGGCTGTCGTAGTGGACGACGTACTCGGGCCGGCCGTGGGGGTCGGACTCGGAGTACGTCGCGGCGATGATGTCGAGGTGACGCGGCGCCTCCCCCAACGGGCTGGGGTCCCACTTGAGTTTCACCTCGATCTTCCCGAGCCCCTTGCTGACGCTACTCACCGGACGTCTCCTCCCCGCATCGGGCCATCGCGGAGCCGATCCGGCCCTCGCCACCATCAAGTATGGCCTGTGACCAGCTCTTTGATGCTTCGATAACTGCGTGGGTGCCGATCAGGTAACACGGGATGATGAATCGCCCGTGTCGATCGGGGAGGGGAAGGAGCACCTGTTTGTACCCGCTCGGATGAGGCTGGTTGAACTGGCGTGGACCGCGTCTGCCTGGAGCTGTCCGTCGGATGCTCGCGAGAGGTGTCACTGGGAGGGCTGGTGGGCGCCGCCAGCGTGGAAGCGGGTGATCAGGGACGGATCAGACCGCGAAGACCCAGGCCGGCGTCGGGGCGGCGATGACGACGGTGCCGAGGACGTCGTGCGGGTAACGATCGCCGGCGTCACCCTTCAGGTGCGGCGCCTTCGCAAACGTCGAGGACACCGACCAGACCCAGCCGGTCGAGGGTGCCGCGGGCCTGGGCGCCGGCGTGGGTGACGATCATCCTCGTGCCGCCCACCCGCGCCGCCCGGAGCACGGTGAGGAGAGCCCGTCCGCCGCCGCTACCGAGGTAGGTGACACGCTGGAGATCGATCTCCACGACACGCGGATGCGAACGGAGGGCATTCCTCAGATCGTCGCCAATGCGTGCGGCATTGTGCGCCGTGATCTCACCGGAGAGCCGCACGACGCCATACCGGGTCAGGGGGCCAGGCCGTCCAGAGCGCCGAGCCAGAACCCGGCACCGTCATGCCAGCGGGCCACCACGGCGATGGCCATGGTCAACCGCGCCAGGGCAACAATCTGTCCGGCGGCCGGGGGCGCATCCCGCCGGCTTCCCCGAGCCTGTCCGGTCGCCCCCATGGGTCACTCCCCCATGGCGCGCCGGTCCACCGAGGCTTCGCCGGCCCGCTCGGAGGCGTATCAGGGCGGTATCAGGGCGGCTCACGTCCGGCGTAGCAGCACGGCAAGGGCACCGCGGCCGCTTCTCACAATGCCTTGCCCTGCCTGACGTCGGCGTAGCAGGCGCAAGCGCCTTCGTGCGGGTCGAGGTGGGCGAGGTGGTCCCGGCAGCCGCAGACCGGCTCCGACTCCCGGACAGCCACGCGGCGGCTCTCGCCAAGCTCGTCGACCAGCTTCGTCACCGGGCCGGAGGCGTCGGCTGCGACGTATCCGCCCGCAGCGATCACAACCACGGTCTCCAATCCCGCCATCGGTCCTTGTTCCCGTCCCCGTTGGCCGCTGCGAGATCATTCTTCATCCGGACAGGCCCACAGTCCGAGGCGATCGCCAGTTAGTCCCTTGGCATGACACGCCATCGGAAAGACGACGGCGCGCCAAGCCCACGGGGATCCGTGCCGCCCTCACCTCGAGGATGCATCGTCCGACGCGGGCCGGTCGGGTGCCCCGGAAAGGGATGGCCGCCCGACCGGCCGACGGCGACTACGCCGCCTGCGAGTGCAGGAGGCGAGCCAGCAGGTCGTCGAGGGTGACCATGCCGGTGAGGCGGCCGGCCTCGTCGCGGACGACGGCGAGGGAAGCGCGTCGCTGGCGGAGCTGCTCGATGGCGTGACTGATCGTGTCCTGTCCGGTCAGCTCCGGTACGGGGCGGGCCAGATCGTGGGCGGAGGCGGTACGGCCCCGGCTACGGGCGATGAGGGCGTCCCGGGCGTGGACCGAGCCGATGACACGGTCCCCGTCGCGGACCAGGAGGCGATTGCGGCCGTGCTCGGCCGCGGTGGCCAAGATGGCGTCCAGGTCTGCTTCCACACCCACCGTGGTGATCCGCGCGGCGGGCACCTGAAGGTCCCTGACGGGATTATGAGGCTCGGTGAGCGAGCTGGTGAGCAGCCCGGAGTCCTCCTTGCTGATCAGACCGAGCCGCTCCGACTCCTCGACCAGATGGGTGAGTTCCTCGCGATTGTGGACCGCGGCGAGTTCGTCGCGGGGGGTGACCCGGCACAGCCGTACCAGGGCGTTGCTCACCTTGTTGAGCACCCAGATCAGCGGACGCACCAGCTTGACCACGCCCCGGAAGGGCGGGAGAGCAGCATGGCGGAGCGTTCGGGGTGGGCGATGGCCCAGGACTTGAGGGCCATCTCGCCGACCACCATGTGCAGGAACACGACCACGATCACGGCGAGCGCCCCGAGTACGGCGGCGCCTCCTGCCCCGCCCATCACCGGCAGGCCGGAGGCTACCGCCGCCGCCCGTGGTTGACGGCGGCCCGGCCGTCGGCGGTGATCTCCGCGAGACGGCGCACCTGGACGACGTACTGGCGCAGCAGCCAGATCCGCCCGAGGGCCGCCGTAAGCCAACGCGAGCGCGAACGCGCACCACGACAGCGCCGAGTCCGGCCGCGCCTCCCCCGTTGACGCGAGGCTCGTGTGGCCGTATCTGTGGCTGGCCTCCGTGCCCGCACGGCCCGGGCTTCATCCGCACGCGCCCCTGAGCCGACCCTGAGACTTCCCCCATGCCTCCCCCATCTGTCCCCCATCCACCCCGGATATGTGTCAGGAATCTTTGACAGGTGCCCGCGGGTCCTGTCAGCCTTTTCTGACAGGTACGACGGAAAGGGGCCGCGATGCCCGAGGTCCCGCCTCCGGCACCGACGGGCGACGAGTTGCTGAGGGTGCTCTCCGCTCTCGGCAATCCGCACCGCATGCGGATCGTCGCGGCGCTGCTGGAGAGCCGGAACTACGTCAGCGCGCTGGCTCGCGAGATCGGCATGAGCCGGCCGCTGCTGCACATGCACCTCCAGCGGCTGGAGGCGGCGGGACTGGTCGTCGGCACGCTCGAACTCGCGGAGGACGGCAAGGCGATGAAGTACTTCGATGTCACGCCGTTCTTCTACGAGTTGACACCCGGCGTCATCGCCCGAGCGGCCGCCACGCTCACCGAGGCCGAGAAGACCGAGGCCGAGAAAGAGGAAGCGAAGTGAATGAGGAACAGGTGACGCTCGCCGACAGCGGCGACGTGGTGGGCGCGCTGGTCGGAGCCGTGGGCGCGGCCGGGGTCTTCACCCTGCTGATCGTGATCGTCTGGCAGGCGGCTGCCACCTGGCGGGCCCGGATGCTGGCCGCGCGCGAGCAGCAGTACAAGGACCTCGCGGCCAAGTACGCCGAACTCCTTGAGGACACCGTGGAGTTGCAGCGCCGGATGGTCGACGAACAGCGGCAGACCCTCGACGAGCTGACGCAGACCCGGCTCGCGGTGTCCTCGATGGAGAAGATGATGCGCGAGATCGAATAGACGCCGACGGCGTGCGTACGGCCGGGAGCGGCAACTCCCGGCCGTACCGAGGAAGAACACACCCCGGACACACCCACCCGTACATCACGGCAGGTCGTCACACCTGCAAGCGCCGTGGTGCGGGCCCCGTGCGCCCTGACGTCGGCCATCGAGATGGACCGGCGGCGCGCTCCCTACGTAAAGGAGACTACTCATGCGTGCGCTGCTCCAGCGCGTCGCCCGCGCGCCCGGCGGGCGCCGCGGCAAGTGGCTGGTCCTGGCCGTCTGGCTGATCCTGGCCGTCGCCCTCGGCCCGCTTGCCGGCAAGCTCGGCGACGTCGAGGAATCCGGACCCAACGCCTTCCTGCCGCGCGGCGCCGAGTCCGCGCAGGTCAACACGGAGCTGGAGAAGTTCCGTACGGACACGGTGATGCCTGCCGTCGTCGTCTACACCGGCGACGGCGCGAAGGCTCAGTCGAAGGCCACCGCCGATCGTGACGCCTTCGCTCGGTACGTCCCCGCAGGCCAGGAGGTCTCGCAACCGGTCTCGTCCGAGGACGGCAAGGCCCTGATGACGATCGTCCCGCTGGACAGCGAGGACGACATCACCGACAAGGTCGATGAACTGCGTGACGTGGCCGGCGCCAACGCGCCGCCCGGCGTGGACGTCGAGGTCGGCGGTCCGGCCGGGTCCCTCACCGACTCGGTGGCGGTCTTCGACGGCCTCGACACGACACTGTTGCTGGCCACCGGTCTGGTGGTGGCGGTCCTGCTGCTGCTCACCTACCGCAGCCCGGTCCTGTGGCTGCTGCCGTTGATGTCGGTGGGCTTCGCGGCCGTCCTCACCCAGGTCACCACGTATCTGCTGGCCAAGCACGCCGGACTGCCGGTCGACCCGCAGAGCGCGGGTGTGCTCATGGTCCTCGTCTTCGGCGTCGGCACGGACTACGCCCTTCTCCTCATCGCCCGCTACCGCGAGGAACTGCACCGCCACCAGGACCGCCACGAGGCGATGCGCATCGCGCTGCGCCGATCCGGCCCGGCGATCCTGGCCTCCGCCGCCACTATCGCCGTCGGCCTGTCCTGCCTGGCGTTCGCCGACATCAACTCCTCCCGCTCGCTGGGACTGGTGGGCTCGGTGGGCGTGGTCTGCGGCTTGCTCGCGATGGTCACGGTGCTTCCCGCGCTGCTGGTCATCGCCGGCCGCTGGGTGTTCTGGCCGTTCGTCCCGCACGAGGGCACGCCCGCCCGCAAGCCGCGCACGATCTGGTCCCGTGTCGGGGCCGCCGTCGCCCTGCGCCCCCGCTGGTCGTGGCTGATGTCGGTCGCCGTCACCGGTGTGCTCGCGCTCAGCGCGGTCGGCATCAACATGGGCCTCACTCAGGCGGAGATGTTCCAGGACAAGCCCGAGTCGGTCGTGGCGCAGGAGAGGATCTCGGCACACTACCCGTCGGGCGCCTCCGACCCGGCGGACATCATCACCCGTACCGGCCGGACCGCCGAGGTCAGGGCGGCCGCGTCCGCGGTGGACGGGGTGGCCCGCGTCGAAGACGACACTGACCGCACGCCGGACGGCGAATTCACCTCCCTCACCGTGGTGCTGAAGGACGCACCCGACAGCCAGTCGGCCAAGGACACGATCGACGACCTCCGCGAGGCCGTGCACCCGATGGACGCCCTCGTCGGCGGCACCACCGCCGAAACTCTCGACACTCAGCGAGCGGCCGACCGCGACCTGACGACGGTCGTCCCGATCGTGCTCCTCGTCGTCCTGGCCGTCCTGATCCTCCTGCTACGAGCCCTGGTCGCCCCGCTCCTGCTCCTGGCCACGGTCGTGCTGTCGTACTTCGCGGCCCTCGGCACCTCGAACCTGCTCTTCGAGCACGTCCTGGACTTCGCGGGCATCGACTGGTCGATCCCGCTGATGGGCTTCGTCTTCCTGGTGGCCCTCGGCATCGACTACAACATCTTCCTCATGCACCGGGTGCGGGAAGAGACCGGGCGACTGGGCCACCAGCGCGGCGTCCTGGAGGGTCTGACCAGTACTGGAGGCGTCATCACCTCGGCCGGTGTCGTCCTGGCCGCGACCTTCGCGATCTTCGCGGGCCTGCCCCTGGTGACGATGGCCCAGATGGGCGTCCTCGTCGGCATCGGCGTCCTCCTGGACACCTTCCTCGTCCGTACGGTCCTCGTCCCCGCCCTCGCCCTCGACCTGGGCCGCTGGTTCTGGTGGCCGGGCAGCCTGTTCCGCGTCCTGCCCCGTACCGGACAAGGCGCGCCGGCAGATGTCGCCTCGGCCACCACACGGGACCCGGCCCACGAGGTTGCGTGAGCCGACGTATCAGGCACGTATCTGGCCGGTGGCTCCTCCGCGCGCAGGGTAGGAGGAGCCACTTGCCTGCCGATCACGGCGCACTCGGGGGGCGGCTCGCTCGAACCCCGGAATGCCGTTGCCTGGCTCCCCCCACTCGGCCCCGTGATCATGCAAGGAGGTAGGTGAGGACGGCGAGGACGCGGCGGTGTCCCTCGCCGTCAGTGGGCAGGTCCAGCTTCTGCAGCATGTTGCTGACGTGTTTGTTCACCGCCGCCTCGGTGACGTACAGCTCGCGGGCGATCTCGTTGTCGGTACGGCCCTCGGTCATCAGAGCAAGCACCTCGCGCTCACTCCGCGCTGGACGCTCGGCGCGGCATACCGTACGGCGACGGTGGTGGAGAGTGGCGCTACGACTGCCGCCCCAAGCTCCACCGATCCTTTTCCTGGTCCAACTCGCCTCATTCCTGGGCCTGCTGATGAACCGCTCCGGAACCCCTGCCCAGACCGCCAACGCCTGGCCCGCCCCGTCATCTTCGCGGGCGCCGGCGCCCTCGCCTCCACCGCTGTCGTCACCGCACGGGCCCTCGCTCTGCTTCGGCACCGCCACGGCAGGGGGACTGTCAAAGTTCCTGATCGACGCCGGGTCGGTCAACTCGGACACACTGCTGCGGATCGGCGAGCCGGGCGCGTCCGCCGACCACTCCGCCAACCCCACCACCATGCAGGACGTGTTCGTCCGCATCGGCGGCGCGGCACAGGGGGCTCGCCACCAACTCTGTCGTCGTCAACCGCGACGACGTACTCATCGACCACACCTGGATCTGGCGCGCCGACCACGGCGAGGGCGTCGGCTGGGACACCAACCGGGCCGACTACGGGCTGCGCGTCAACGGCGACGACGTCCTCACCACCGGCCTGTTCGTGGAGCACTTCAACAAGTACGACGTGCTCTGGAGCGGGGAGCGCGGGCGCACGGTCTTCTTCCAGAACGAGAAGGCCTACGACGCCCCGAACGAGGCCGCCATCACCCATGACGGCATCGTCGGATACGCGGCCTACAAGGTCGCCGACACGGTGAACGAGCACGAGGCGTGGGCGCTGGGCAGCTACTGCAACTACACCTCCGACGACACGATCGTCCAGCACCACGGCTTCCGGGTGCCGGTCAAGCCCGGCATCAGGATGCACCGTCTGATGGTGATCTCCCTCGGCGGCAAGGGTCAGTACCGCCACGTCATCACCGACGCGGGAGCCCCCACGTCAGGGACGGACACCGTGCCCTCCAAGGTCACGCAGTTCCCCTGATCCACGTCCGATCCCCTATCGACGGCAGGCCCCGGGAGCGGGTCCATCGCCCCCGCGGCCTGCCGGTGTGTTGCTCTGCTCGGGTGACGCCGCATCGGACGGGCGCCGACCCCCGGCTGAAGTCGGGTCTGCACAGGAGCGGCGGCGATAATTGGCCATGTGAGCGGCCAATACCCCAGCGAGACGAATCAGACGCTGTCCAGCCAGACCCGGGCCCACTGGCGGACCTTCGTGCAGACCGAGACGGGCAGCGCCGCTCTGTTGCTGGCGGCCGTGGCCGCGGCCCTGCTGTGGGCCAACATCGACGCGCACTCCTACGAAGAGGTCTGGGGCGCGCACTTCACCATCGGCTTCGACGCCCACCATCTCTCGCTGGACCTGCACGAGTGGATCAACGCGGGTCTGATGAGCCTGTTCTTCTTCGTGGTCGGCCTGGAGGCGCGTCGCGAGTTCGACATGGGGGAACTGCGGGACCGCCGCTGGGTGCTGCTCAGCGCCGTGGCCGGGCTCGGCAGCATGGTCGTACCCGCGGCGATCTACATCGCGGTCAACGCCGGTCGTGACTCGGTGCACGGGTGGGGCACGGCGATGTCGACCGACACCGCCTTCGCCCTGGGCATTCTGGCCGTGTTCGGCTCACGGCTGCCGGCGTCCCTGCGCGCCTTCATGCTGTCGATCTCCGTCGTCGACGATCTGCTCGCGTTGCTGGTGATCGTCGTCTTCTACAGCGAGGGCATCGACGTTCCGGCGCTGCTGGTGGCGCTGGGCGGGCTGCTGCTGATCGCGGCGCTGCGGTTGGTCGGCCTCCGCAAGGGCGCCTATTGCGCTGTGCTGTCCGTGGTGGTGTGGGTCGCGCTGTACGAGGCCGGGGTCGATCCCGTGGTGACGGGTCTGGCCATCGGCGCCCTGGTCGTCGCCTATCCGGCGCCGCGGGGCGATCTGGAGCGGGCGAGCCATCTGTTCCGGCTCTTCCGCGAGCAGCCCACCGCGGAGTTGCAGCGCTCCGCGGTACAGGGCCTCGCCGCGGCGATCTCGCCCAACGAGCGGCTGGAGCAGAAGTTCCTGCCCTGGGTGAGCTACGGCATCGTGCCACTGTTCGCGCTCGCCAACGCGGGCATCGAGCTGAGCGGCGCCAAGCTGGCGGAGGCGTTCACCTCGCCCATCACCTTGGGCATTCTGTGCGGCTGCGTTGCGGGCAAGGTGATCGGGATCGTGGGTTCCATGGCGGGCGCGCGGGTGTTGACGGGTGGCCGCCTGCGGCCCAATGTGGGCTGGGGTTCGGTCACCGCCGGTGGGGCCATCGCCGGGGCGGCCTTCACCGTGTCGTTGCTGATCGCGTCCCACGCCTTCGAGGGCGAGGAACTGGATCAGGCCCGCATCGGCGTCCTCGCCACCCTGGTCGCCGCGTTCGTGCTCAGCTGGGCGGTCTCCGGCGTCATCAGCCTGCTGCCGGAGGCCCGCCGGGCCCGGGCCCTGCTGGGCACGACCGACACGCTGACCGATCTGGCGGTGGCCGTCGACGTTCGCCATGACCGGATCCGCGGGCCCGAGAAGGCGGCCGTCACGGTGGTGGAGTACGGCGACTTCGAGTGCCCGTACTGCGGGCAGGCCGAGTCGGTCGTACGGGAACTGCTGGGCGCCGACTCCAACGTCCGCTACGTCTGGCGGCATCTTCCCCTGCCGGATGTGCACCCCAACGCGGAACTGGCGGCGGAGGCGGCGGAGGCGGCCGCGCGGCAGGGGAAGTTCTGGGAGATGCACGACCTGCTGCTCGAACGGCAGGACGCCCTCGGTGGCGAGGACCTGCTGCGGTACGCGCGGGAACTCGGTCTGGACGTGGCACGGTTCCGGGACGACCTGGAGCAGCGCCGGGGCGCGCTGCGTGTCGCGGAGGACGTCGATTCCGCGGACCTGAGCGGGGTGTCGGGCACACCCACGTTCTTCATCAACGGCCGGCGCCATCAGGGCGCCTACGACATCGCGGCCCTGACGCGGGCGGTGGAGCAGGCCCGCCAGCGCACGATGGCCGCGCAGCTCGGGTTGTCGGAGCCGGCCGGATGAGCGCGCCCCGATCCCAGCCGGCACGCCCGCACCATTGACGACCCGTCATCCCGTCATTACCTTCCGAGAGCGCTCTCTTTCACTCGCAGCACGTCCCCGGACTGTCGCCTTCGCCGGTGTTCGCAGGCCGCCCTTGGCGAAGCCGGGGCGTTGCCCTGACGGGGAGGCCCCATGGCTCCCGTACGAAGACTCCGCAGACCAACTCCCCCCACCCTCGGACGGCCGGCCGCAGCGCTCGCCCTCGCGCTTCTCGCGAGTGTCGCCCCGCCGTCGGCGTCCGCCGCAGGCACAGCCACGACGGCGGCGGCCATCTGCAACAAGTACTGCGATGCCCGTGACCCCGCCCTGTCCCCCGGCGACCGCGCCCCGGTGACGGCCACCGTCCACGGTCGCTCGATCGGCCTGCACTTCGACGACGCCGACGCGATGGGCTGGGCGGCCATCGCCGACGGCAACCAGGGCGACGAGGTCTGGCTCGACCGCTCCTTCGACGGCGGCCGCACGTGGAGCTCCGGAAGCAAGCTCGGCGACACCACCGTGCCCGCGGGTCAACGGGGCCGGCGCACGCTCATGTACAACGTGGACGACTGGAGCAGCCACGGCGTCGGGGCGCTGCGTGCCTGCGGCAAGGCCGGCGATCGCGCCGAGATCGCCTGCACCGCATGGGCCCGCACCACCTGGAACGCCGGCGACCGACGCACCGCGGCCGCCACCGGGCTGATGACCTTCTACAACAACGCGACCGGCCTCTTCGACACCACCGGCTGGTGGAACTCCGCCAACGCCCTCACCGCGGTCATCGACAACATCCGCGTGTCGGGCATGGGCAGTTACTCGTACGCGATCGGCCGCACCTACGACCTGAACCTCAACGCGCCGGACGGGCGGTTCCGCAACGACTACATCGACGACACCGGATGGTGGGGCCTGGCCTGGGTCGCCGCGTACGACCTGACCGGCGACGCCCGCTACCTCGACACCGCCCGGATCGACGCCGACCACATGGCGGCGTACTGGGACGGCACGTGCGGCGGCGGCGTGTGGTGGAGCACGGCGAGGACGTACAAGAACGCCATCGCCAACTCCCTCTACATCCACCTCAACGCGGCCCTGCACAACCGGATCGGGGGCGACACGACGTATCTGGCGCGGGCCCGTGCAGGGTGGTCCTGGTTCCAGGGCACTGGCATGATCAACGGCTCGAATCTGGTCAACGACGGTATCGACCTGGGCACTTGCCGCAACAACGGCCAGCCGGTGTGGTCGTACAACCAAGGGGTCCTGCTCGGCGCCCTCACCGAGCTGCACCGGGCCACCGGTGACGGCCCGCTGCTCACCCGGGCACGGCAGATCGCCGACGCGGCGACCACGACAGCCTTACTGCACACCGCGGAGGGCATCCTGCGCGACCCGTGCGAGGGCGGTGACTGCGGCGCCGACGGGCCGTCCTTCAAGGGCGCGCACGCGCGTGGCCTGGGCAAGCTCAACGCCGCGCTGCCGGACCACCCCTACACCGCCTATCTGCGCCGCCAGGCGGACCGCGCCCACACCAGCGACCGCAACGCCCTAGACCAGTACGGACTGCGCTGGTCCGGCCCGCTCGACAAGGTGGACGCGGCACGGCAGCACAGCGCGCTCGACCTGCTCAACGCGGCGCCGTAGCAGGCGCGTTCCCACAGCGGGTGCATTCACGACTCGGGAAGGGCCGGTACGCCGTCATGCCCGCACGAAGACTTCGCACCATCTGGACCGGGCTCCTGGTCCTGGCACTCGCCCTGGCCGGAGTGGTCGCCCTGCCCGGCCCGGCACATGCGGCGCCGGCAATCTGCGCGCTGGCGTGCGACACGCTGGACCTGGCCAGGGCGAAGCAGGACACGTTTCCGGTGCCGGACAGGAACATCAAGGTCGGGTCCTGCGACTGCACGTCTCCGACCCCGACAACATGGCCTGGGCGAGCATCGACAACGGTGTGCGCGGTGACTCGGTCTGGCTCGACCGGTCCTGGGACCGCGGCGCCACCTGGGAGCCGCTGCTCGGCAAGGCGAGCATCCCCGCCGCTTGGACCGGCACCCGCACGCTGATGTACAACGTCTCCGATCCGGTCGGTCACCGGCGCGGCTGGATCCGTGCCTGCGGCGACGCCGGCGCGGTCGACTGCACCGACTGGGTGTATCCGCGGGTCTGCGACGGAACGTCCTGCGACGGCGCCGATCCGGCGAGCGCCTCCGGCGACGACACCCCGGTCCCCTCGACCACCCTCTTCGGCCGCACCATCAGCCTGCACGTCGATCAACGCGGCGGCATGGCCTGGGGCGTGATCGAGCGCGGCGGCGCGGGCCGGTTCCCTGTTCGGTTCCTACTCGGACCCCGGTAGCGATGGGCTGAGCGCCTCTGCTCCCGCGGCGCGACTGATCTGTCAGCCGCTCAGACGACACCCGACGACTTGGGCCCACTAGGGCGTGTCTCTTTGATGGGCTGAGCAGTTGATCGGATATGTCTGTCCGGTTGGTGATCAGTGATGCGATGTGGGACCGGATCGAGCCGTTGATGCCGGCCGATCCGGTTCGCGGGCGCCGATGGGCCGACCATCGCCGCACGATCGAGGCCATCGCATGGAAGTACCGCACCTGTTCGCCCTGGCGCGATCTGCCCGAAGAGCTCGGCTCCTTCAAGACCGCGCACAAACGGCTGCTGCGGTGGGCTGTCGACGGGACGTGGGAGAAGATCTTCACCGCCGTCCTGGCAACGGCGGACGCCGCCGACGACATCGGCTGGACCGCCTCGGTGGACTCCACCGTCTGCCGGGCCCACCAGCACGCCGCCGGAGCCCGCAAAGGGTGAGTCAGTCCGCGGTGAGCCCGCCGACCACGCGTTGGGCCGTTCCCGAGGCGGCCTGAGCATCAAGGTCCACTTGGCCAGCGACACCCATGCCCGTCCTCTGGCGATCACGGTCACCGCCGGACAGACAGGTGACGCCCCCTCGTTCACCGCCGTGATGGCCGCGCTCCGCGTTCCTCGCACCGGGCGCGGACGCCCTCGCACCAGACCGGACGTCGTGATCGCGGACCGGGCGTACTCTTCCCGGGCGATCCGGTTCCACTTGCGCGAGCGGCACATCCGGGCGGTCATCCCGCAGCCCGTGGACCAAGCCCGCAACCGGCGCCGACGAGGCTCACGGGGCGGCCGCCACCAGGCTTCGACGCTGATGCCTACAAGCAGAGGAACGCCGTCGAGCGGTGTATCAACCGTCTCAAGCAGTGGCGCGGCCTGGCCATGCGTACCGACAAACTCGCCATCGCCTACCAGGCCGCGCTCCACCTCGCGGCCATTCTCATCTGGGCCCGTAGATGACCAAGGAGACAGAACCTAGCCCGGTTGCTCACGACTGTCCTCAACTTCGCTGACCGCAGCAGTCCTGGCATAGCGTCCGCGGCTTGCGGAGTGGGAGGGGCAATTGCCATAGGTGCAGGCACGGCGGCCGCGAATTATGCTGCGTTAAATGCGGGACCAAAGAACTCGAACACCTCCTCCTTTGCGATCAATACCGCGACCGGTGCGGGGCTCGGCTACCTTGGGGGTACTAGCGCTGCCGGTCAGTCGATAGCCAGTAGAATGCCCTTCTCTCGAATGGATCGAATCCTGAATCGCATTGAGAAGTTGATCCAACGGATGATGGATGGTCAATGACAAGATTGCGGCGAGAAGTACTCAAAAGTATCATTCCGCCGGCGATTCTTACGGTGATCGTCGCTGTGGCCTCAAAGGCGATAGGGGGATGGGTCCAAGTCGTTGGCCCACCGGTGATCGTGATAGGAGCCGGGATGGTCTGGGGGAGAGTGTTGAGGGCGAAGCTGAAGCGCGAGACCGGTGAAGAAGGACAGCATGAGTGAGTAGCGGCGCAGGGCGCACCCGCTGGAAGCTCCTTGCTGGCATGGTCGTAGTCGTAGAGGTTTTCATTGCCTGCCCGTGGCTCCGGAACCCTTCAATATTGTCATCCCTGCCATCGTCGCGGTGGGGCTTGGCATTGCGGTCGGAACATTCCGATTGCGGCGATGAAGCAGGCTGGCCAGCTCCGTAAGGCGTGCCAATTCTTCGGGGTGGGGAGGAGCATCTCTCCTCACCTCGAACTGACAGGGAGTAACAACGACGGCATCGGAATAGGATTTCGAGAAACCGAATGACTTGCAGGCCATCTTGCTTGGCGACTCCCTTCCGGTGAGCTGTGCTCCGAGGAGACCGAGGCCATCCCCGGAACGCGCGGGTTCGTGGGCGGCACCGCCGACCCCACGGGACTGGTCCACCTCGGAGCCCGCGAATATGACCCCACCCTCGGGCGGTTCCTCTCCGTCGACCCGGTCATCGACATCAATGCTCCGGCCCAGATGAACGCCTACTCCTATGCCCACAACAACCCGGTCACCAAGTCCGACCCCTCGGGCCTGTGTCCGGCCGACCTGTGCGGCATCGGCTACCCCATCGGCGGCACCGGCACCGGCACCAGCAAGAAGAACCCCGTCCGCTATATCCAGGACGGCCCGGTTGACCCCGGCGGCCTCAACACCTCCACCTGCCACCGCGGTTGCTGCTGCGACGGCATGCCCTCCCACCATTCGAGCGCCTTCACAGGGGACGATGGCCGGACGCTCACCCGGTTCATCGTGGAAGCTGCGGCCGGTGAGCGGATCCCGTTCCAGCCGGGCGGCCACCACGGTTGACTCCCCGCACAACAGTGGCAGCAGTACCTTGAGGCGAACGGGCCTGCCCTCGACGACAAGGAGCGCCAGCCATCCGTACGACAGAGGGCCAGCGCGACCGGGGCATCTGACCAGCAGAACCTCCGCCCTCAGCGTCGACTGCTCTCAGAGCCCCGTCGATACCTGCCACCTCAGAAGAGCCTGACCCGCCCAACAGGTCGCCTGACACCCCATCAGAACGAGCGTCAAGATATCGCTTGTAACGCCCACACGGCACATAACGCGCACACACAAAACCGCAGGTCAAGAGCCCTTAGCGGCAGGTTCAAGGATCGCAACGCACTCAACCTGGTGGGTCATCGGAAGACGTCAGCAGTGGGGCGTTCCGACATAACCACAGGTCAGAGGCCCTTTTCGGCCATGGCGAAGGGTCCTTTGGGCGCTCAGGGCGTCAAACGGGCGTCACGGCCGAGGCACATGCCGGCCTCCGTTGCTGAGACCCATCAGCCGCCACCACCAGGACCATGCGTCCAGTGCCGTCCACCCTCTGCATCGACCAGGACGGACAAGCCGGCCGTGGGGACTGTGGACGAAGGGAGAATCGGGCACTCCTCGCCGGGCTGGAGTCGGCGGTTCGGTCTCTTAAAGGTCGTATCGCCGGTATCCCCGTACCCTCGTATGTCTACGGCGTCACATAGCGGGCGCCAAACCACTGGAGGCAACACCTCGTGCTGATCGCTCAGCGTCCGTCCCTGACCGAAGAGGTCGTCGACGAGTTCCGCTCCCGGTTCGTGATCGAGCCGCTGGAGCCGGGCTTCGGTTACACCCTCGGCAACTCTCTTCGCCGCACCCTGCTGTCCTCCATCCCCGGCGCTGCCGTCACCAGCATCCGCGTCGACGGTGTCCTGCACGAGTTCACCACCGTGCCGGGCGTCAAGGAGGACGTCACCGACCTGATCCTCAACATCAAGCAGCTGGTCGTGTCGTCCGAGCACGATGAGCCTGTCGTGATGTACCTGCGCAAGCAGGGCCCGGGTCTGGTCACCGCCGCCGACATCGCGCCCCCGGCCGGTGTCGAGGTGCACAACCCCGACCTCGTCCTCGCCACGCTCAACGGCAAGG
>NZ_BNBM01000029.1:0-24093 GCF_014655715.1 Streptomyces lanatus
CGGCTCCACAACCTGGCCCTCACCAGATAACTCACGCCCCATACGGGACAACCTCTAGGCGACGCCTCATCGTCACTGCCGGACTCTGCGCTGCAGCCCTTGCCGCCGGCACCCTCTGGGTGATCACCAGCCCGTGGGCGGGCGGGGTCCGCGAAGACTCGGCACTCGACGGAGGCATGCAGTCCGCCGGGGACGTCGGCTACGACCACGCCCAGGTCGGTGCCGAGTACTGGGCCGGCCTGCCCCTCCCATGGAACGCCTCCGGCCAAGACCTGGAAATCACCAGAGCAGAGTTCGTGGACTGCTCGACCATCATCCGCCTCGGACCACCCATCAAGTACAAGAGCTAAACCCTCGCCACGTCACGGCGTCCGAGCCGCAGCGCCAGGCGCCGGGCAGCATGTGGGAGCCGGGGCGGGGTGTTCTGGGATATCCCGCCCCGGGGGCGTGACGGTGGGTTAGTTCGCGGCGTCGGCGAAGGCCAGGACGCCGTTCTCTCCTCCGCGAGGAGAGGCTCACCACTGGTGCTGGAATGCCTTGCCGCTCATCATTGCGGCTCTTCGGATTGGGCGTTCCGGATGCTGCGGCTGCGGCCGCGGAACTCCGCGATCACCGCGTCCCCGCGCGTCACAGTCACGTCGTAGATGCCGCTGCGGCCGAAGCGGGTGACTTCTCGCGCGATGGCCGTCAGGACATCGCCCTCATAGGCCGGAGAGACGAAGGCCACGTCGGCCCCGGAGGCGACGGTGACGGGCCCGTGGCTGTTGCAGGCGCAGGCGAAGGCTGTGTCAGCGAGCAGGAACACGTACCCGCCGTGGGCGATCCCATGCCCGTTGACCATGAATGCCGTCACGGTCATGCGCAGGGCGGCGGCTCCATCGCCTTGCGACAGCAATTCGATGCCCAGTGCCTGTGAGGCCCTGTCGGCCTCGAACATCCGCGCTGCAGGCGCTGGCACCTGTACAGCTTCCGTCATGGTTACACCATCTGTATCCCGACCGAACATTCGGTTAGTGTGCGGCACGGCCTAGTAGTTCAGCGGCGTCAATGCCTGTCAAGGGGTGAGTCACATGCTGAACACCCTGCGGGGCCTGCCGTGGACCGGGCAGCAGCGCAGAGCGCCGTCGAGGCGGTCAGCGTCTGCCGGCTAGGCCTTGGTCTCAGAGGCTTCCGCCGGCTTGGGCGCGGGGGCCGTGTAGAAGACGGACGCGCCTTGCTTGGTGCGCTCTGCCTGGCTCTTGGCTACGAGCCCTTCGAGCGTGACCCGCACGACCTTGGTGGCGATCTGGCGCTCGGGGTGGGCCTGACTGATCGCTGCGGAGATCTCCGCTGCGGAGCGCGGTTCCTTCAGCTCGAGAAGGTGGCGGCGAATGAGCTCGACCAGGGTGGGCTGGGCAGTCTTGGGGGTGTCCGCCGGCTTGGCTGCGGACTTCTTGGCGGCTGCCTTCTGCGGAGCGGCGGTGGACTTCCGGGCCCTTTGCTTCCCGCCGCGCGCGCCGCCGGTCCCTCGGCGAGGGGAGGGCACTGCGGTGCCTTCGGCCTCTGCTGCGGGCTGGGTCAGTGCATGGGTGATTCCGAGCGCCTGCTGCATGTTCACCAGCACCGTGTGGTCGTGCTGCAGCGCGGCAAGCTGCTCCTGTAGGGAAGCGATCTCCGCAGCGATGCGGTCCTGCTCCTTGGTGTTGCGCTCGAGGTCGCCGGTCACCTGGGCGACGTACTGCGATGTCAGTTCAGTGGCGGAAGTCGTTGTCTCGGGCATGGGGCTGAACCTTCCTTGGCGAATGAACGTCCTGGGCTGCACGGTATGGAAGTGAGGCCCTCTTGGGTGTGTCTGCGGCCCGGGCGGGAGTGCTGCAGGTTGCCTCGGCCTAGCGGATGGTACGGACGGACAGCGCTGGTTGTTCGTGTCAGGTGGTGTCTTCTTACTCTGGAGACAGTCTCACAATTCTGATGCCTGATGTCCGCGGGGCGGTGCGGCGGAGCGTGACTGGACCTGCAGCTGGGGCAGTTGCCAGACCGCCTCGTCGGTCTCCCTGTTGTGCTGCCATGCTTGCAGGGTGCGTGTGGCTACCAGCCGGTCGAGGAGTTCGCCGGTCTGCTGGGCGGAGTGCCCGCACAGGCGGGTGAGGATGTCCATGTCGGTGCTGTGTTCGGAGCGGGTGCAGGTGTGTGCTGCCAGCACGAGGGCAGTCAGCCGCAGTGCGGGCGCTGCGGCAGGCAGGGTTAACGGTGTGGGCCGCAGCGCCCAGTCGGCGGCGCGGCAACGGGCGCGACGGCCGGGCGCCTGGTCCAGCACCGCGGCATCGAGCAGCCATGCCTGTGCGGGCAGTGCACGGAAGTCCGGCAGTGCGAGCCAGCCGGCATGGGCCAGCTCCAGCCACAACTCGCGGTTTCCGCGCAGGCGCATGCCCCGCAGCAGGCCCGCTGGCAGCCGGACATGACCGCGGACGTCCGTGCGCAGCGCGCACTGCAGGGCCAGCAACCGGGCCGCGGGGGAGGTGAACCGGGGCAGCGCACTGCCGAGGTACGTGAGCATCTCCCGCACCCGCACCCGTTCCTGCGGGCCAGCCTGGAACCGGTGCGCGGGTGCGGAAGGGCAGGAGGAGGGAGGTCGGCTGGAGTCGGGGAGGGTATCGGGTACGACGGCTGTGTTGCTGGTTGCCGCGGCGCAGGCCGCGCAGGTGTCCGCCAGCCGCCAGGTGCGCCCGCTGCGGTCGCGGGTGAGGGCGAGCAGCACCGGCCCTGCGCAGCCGCGGTGACGCGGATGCCACCGGCAGCCCCGCGCCTGGCACTGGCAGCTGCGTAGATGGGCGGGCAGTGCGTCGGCGCGGGCGTGGCAGGCGAGATGGGCCAGGACAGCCGACCGTGCGGAGGGTCCCGTGAGCGAGGGCGTATGGGCGGTGCAGGTGGGGCAGACGAGTGCGGGGCCGCCCGGTCGCGGACGCAGTTCTACTGTCCAGATGCGTCGCACTGCTGCGTACGTGCCGGCGAGCCTCATGGGCTGCTCGTCCTCCCGCGTGTCCGTGCCCGAGGTGGTCGGTGCCCCGGCGGCAGAAGGCCGGGAGAGGCACGGTAGTGCAGAGCCCTGCACCTTGATCGGCCGCTCTCACCCTCAGGCAGATAGTGCAGGGATCTGCACTGACAGGGCAGGTCTCTGCACCGTCGGATGGTGGAGTGACGATCTTGCCGCCCGACCCCGACCTCACCGCGCTGCGTGTCAACCTCGCGCGTCTGAGGGCCAAACGCGGCTGGACCTTCGATGAACTCGCCGGCCGCAGCGGCCTGGCGCGGCGCACCCTCATTGACCTCGAACACGGTCGCACCACCGGCACCGTCACCACCTGGCACGCCCTCGCCCATGCCTTCGACGTGCCCATCGAGCAACTTCTAGGCGCCCTCTGTGACGACCACACCCCGCCGGGCACGCACGGCTCCTGAGCCTCGGCACTCCCGCCCCACGGCGATCGGGCAGATCACCCGATCTGGCGAGTGGACATCGAACACAATGTCGCCTATGAGATCGCCTGTTCGATGACCTTGCGCTGATCAGGGGACCCGAGCCCTACCGCGTTGCGTAGCGCCGTGTGCCAGCTGGCACGGTCCCGGCTATGTGCTCCACGCCAATCCCCGCCGGCCGGCACTGGGACGGCAGTCCCCGCCTTACCCGACGCCCCCGCCCCCTGCACGTGGCCGGCACCAGCCCCAGCCGTCTGCTGCGCACCGGCCAAAGCAGCCGCTGCCGCCAGTGCGGCAACCGCATCGACCTCTACCAGCGCGCCGACCAGCGGCCCATTGCCCTGCACCCCGCCGAGCTGGCCACCGTGCAGGTCCCTGAACCCTGTCGCTGGCACCTGGCCGGCGGCATCGCCTACTCGCGCGACGATGGCAGCCTCTGGTGCCGCATCCCACACGCCGTGCTCTGCCCCCGCCGCACCCCTCTGTGCCGGACTAGTCCTTACCTCGGAGCGCTCCGACGTCAGCTCGCTGTCCGCACCCGCCGCCTGGCCGACGCCGGTGCCTTCACCTTCGACTCAACTCTCACCAACGCACCGGCTACAGGCGTCGACAACCCGGACCGTCCTGTCGTGCAGATGCTGCTGTGCCGCTACCTCGCTGCGAGCTCGGTCGAACACCTCCGCTGCGTCGCCCAGACCCGCCACCGCCACCGCTGCACCCACCCGGTCCTCGCTCTCACCGCACCGGCCGGCATCTGGAGACTGCTGCCCAGCGGATCCGCCTGCGGACAACTCGCCCTGCCCGACGTCCTGATGGCCGTGTACGACCTCGGTCACCTCCCCTACAGCGAACAACTGCGCTGGCGTGCCCAGCGCTGTCCCCAACACGCCGTCACTCCCGGAGCCGCCGACCTCGCCCTGGCCGGATGGCAGCCCTTCCACCCCCTCGTGCACACGGCACACATCCGTCCCAACATGCCCCACCAAGAGGCCCGCCAGGGCAGAGATCGGTGACCATGCCCCACCACGCCCTGGAAATCATGCTGACCCGGCCACTGACGTCGGCCGAACTCCGCCGCGCCGAACCCGTCTGGCCACTCGCCGCCAACCATGACGCCACCCGCCTCATGGCACTCGCGAGCGCCAAGACCCCCGACCGCGCCATCCATCGTCTGCGTCGACGCCTCACCAGCCAGCTGCCCATCGACGTGATCACCACCCATTACCCGGACGCGTACGGTCACGTACTGCTCAACGTCGCCCTCTCACCCGACACCCACACCATCCTCGAACGCGCCGCCCGCCGCACGGGCCTGACCCCGGAACGCTTCGTGCGAGAGGCCCTTCACAGGGACCTGGCCGAACATGCCGACCGCGAGGCGGACCGACTCGGTCAGATCGTGCGCCATCTCCTCGCCGGTACCACTCCCGCACACCTGCTGTCCGCTGTCGGGCATGCCCTCACCCGCCCCCTGGAAGGACCCGCGCTGTGAACCCGACCGACGAACAGACGGCAGCGGCCGACGCCTTCCACGCTGGCGACCACCTCGCCGTGCAGGCCGGCGCCGGCACGGGCAAGACCACCCTTCTCGAGTTCCTCGCCCACGCCACCACCCGTGGCGGCCGCTACATCGCCTACAACCGCGCCATCGCCCAGGACGCGCGCACCCGCTTCCCGCCCACCGTCCAGTGCAAGACCGCCCACGCATACGCCTACGCAGCCATCGGCCACCGCTACACCCGCCGCCTGAACGCACCCCGCCGCCCTGCCTGGCAGACCGGACAGGCCCTCGGCATCACCAAAGCCCTCCGCATCGGAGACCGCGAAGTCACCCCCAAAGCGCTCTCCAACGCCACCCTGCGCACCGTCACCCGCTTCTGCCACACCGCCGATGAGGCCATCACCTGCCATCACGTGCCCCACCTGCGCGGACTGGAAGACACAGACCACCACGCCCAACTCGCCACCCATATCGTGCCGTTCGCTCAAAAGGCCTGGGCCGACCTGCAGCACCCGGACGACGGCGCCGTCCGTTACGACCACGACCACTACCTCAAGGCCTGGGCCCTAACCCAGCCGCGCATCCAGGCCGACTTCCTATTGCTGGACGAGGCCCAGGACACCAACCCCGTCGTCGAACAGATCTTCCTCAATCAGCGCGACCACGCCCAGCTCGTCATGGTTGGCGACTCCGCCCAGGCCATCTACCAATGGCGCGGCGCCAAAGACGTCATGACCGACTTCGACGGCGCCCAACTGACCCTGTCCCGGTCCTTCCGCTTCGGCCCCGATCTCGCCGTGGAAGCCAACCGCTGGCTGCACCTCGCAGACGCCCCGATCCGCCTCACCGGTACCCCAGCCGTGCCCACCGAACTCGGCCCCGTCACCCAGCCGGACGCCGTGCTGTGCCGCACCAACGTTGGTGCCATGGCCCAGGTCATGGCGCGCATGGCGGCCGGACACCGGGTCGCCCTGGCGGGGGGAGGAGACAGCTTGCGCGCCCTAGCCTTGGCTGCCCGCGACCTCAAGGAAGGCCGCCGCACTCATCACCCCGAGCTGCTCCTCTTCCCCTGCTGGGGTGACTTGCAGGACTACGCCGCCCACGACCCCGCCGGCCGGGACCTCCAGCCGCTGGTCAATCTCGTCGACACCCATGGCGCCGATGCCATCCTCGCAGCCATCGCCCGGCTGGCCCCCGAACCGCACGCGCACGTCACCGTCTCCACCGCCCACAAGGCCAAGGGCCGCGAATGGTCCCGCGTCCTCATCGCCGAAGACTTCGCCCGCTCCCAGAACGGCACCGCTGCCGACCAGACAGGAAGCACGCCAGCGCCCGCGTCTGACGACCCCATTGACGACGCCGAAGCCCGCCTCGCCTACGTCGCTGTCACCCGCACCCGCCAACGCCTGGACCTAGGCGGGCTCTCCTGGATCAACGACCACGCCGAGGGCACACCGCCAAGCTAGGTGTGCCCTCGGCGCTCATCGCACGGCGAGCCGCGTCGGGTGTGCCCGCCGTCACGAACCGACCCGTCGGCACATTGAGACGCTGATGCCCTCGCTCGGGCTCAGAGGTCGGTGATGCGGGTGCCTGCGTGCGTCTTGTAGCGGCGGTTGATGCTGATCAGGTTGGCGGTGAGCGCCTCGATCTGGTGGGCGTTGCGTCGGCGGCCGCCGTATATGCCGCGAACGCCGGGGATGGTGCTGGCGAGTTCCTGGATGAGGTCGGTGGCCAGGCGGTCGTCGCCGAGGACGAGCACGTCGGTTTCGACCGGGGCGGCCTCGGGGTCCTCCAGGAGTACCGCGCTCACGTTGTGGAACGCGCCCACCACGGTGGAGTCGGTGAGGATCGCCGCGGCTTGTTCGGTTGCCGAGCCTTCCTCGACGGTGAGGGCGTAGGCGCCCTGCTTGTCGAAGCCGAGGGGGTTTACGCAGTCGACGACGATCTTGCCGTCGAGTTCCGGCTTGAGCTTGCTCAGCAGCTCGCCGTGGCCGTCCCAGGGCACGACCACGAGGACGATGTCGCCGGCTTCGGCGGCGCTTTGGTTGTCGGTGCCGGTGACGGTGGTGCCGGTCGCCTCGCTCAGCTCGGCAGCGGTCTGGGCGCCCTTCTCGGCGGTGCGGCTGCCGAGGACGACGGTGAGGCCGGCCTGGGCGAAGCGGCGGGCGAGGCCGCGGCCCTGGGGACCGGTGCCGCCGAGGATGGCGATGGTTTCGCCGTTGAGCAGGCTCATGTGGGGCACGTCTCCTGGTGGGTCGGGGGGATGCGGTCGGTGGGGCCAGGCCCGGCCGAAGGCGGCGCCGATGGCCGGCGTCCGCCGGGTCACACTGCTACGGCTGTCTTGGCGGAGGCTGTCGGCGCGGTGTCCTCGGCGCAGCCTGGGGGCGGATCCGGCCTCGGCTCATTTTCGTGGCTGTTGGTCTGGTCGGGGCGTGACGGATCGCCGAAGTTGGGCGGGCGGGGTGGCGAACCGACGAGTAACTTCGAGGGTCAGCTGGCCGCGGGGGCGAGGTCGCGTGCGAGCAGGGCCAGGTGCAGCGACAGCCGGATTTCCGGGTCGTCGAGGTTCAGGCCGAGGATTTGCTGGACCCGTTCCAGGCGGGAGTAGAACGCTGCCCGGGACAGGTGCAGGCTGGCGGCGGCCTCGGTTTTGCTGGCCGGGTTCCACAGCAGGGCCCGCACCGCGTCGGTGAGGTTCACCGTGGAAGTGCTGTCGTGTTGTTCCAGCATTTCGAGCTCGCGCTCGACAAAGAGCTGGAGCCGTTCATCGCCTGCCAGAAGGGTGAGGAGGCCGCGCACGTGCACGTCTTCGAGTCGGTGGACGAGGGAGGGTTCGGCCGATGCCCCGAGAGCGTCGACGACCTGGCGGGATTCGGCCAGGGAGCGTTCCACGGTGTTGACCGTCGCCGCGTCCCTGCCGGCGCCGATGAAAACCCGGTGGTGGCGGGATATGAGGCGCCCGAGTTCGTCGACCAGCTGGCGTGAGCGGATCCGTTCGGGCAGGGACAGCAGGACTTGCGCGTCGCCGTCCACTTCGCACAGCAGGGCGGGGGCCCGCAGTTCGGAGGTGGCGCGGACAGCGGTCGCGATCACCTCGTCGATCACGGCCCGTGCGCGCCGTGAGGCGCCCTGAGCGGTGAGCGGGCGGATGGTCAGGCCGACGAACCGGCGGCTGGTGATCGGGAAGCCAGCGAGTTCGCAGCGGCGGGTGACGTCGGCAGGCACGCAGTCCTTGCACAGTCCGTTGATCAGCTCGTAGTGCGTCCTGCGGATGAGGTTGTCCCGGTCCCGGTGATGGAGGCGGTGCAGAGCGAGCGCGGCGGCCGCCCGCTCGGCCACGGCGATGAGGCGTTGTGTCGGCGGCTGCGGGGACTGGATCACGAGACGTCCCCAGCGCCGTTCCTTCGGACCCAGTCGGGTGACGAGCCATCTGTTGGTGCGATCCCACCCGGTTCGGCCGTCCAGCGTGACCCGCGCCGAGCGCACGCTCCAGTCGGCGAGGAAGTCGGAGGCGTCGGCAGGTCCGGCGAGATAGTCCAGCACCTGGTTCTGCTCGCTCTCGACGACCACCGCGGCGCCGGCAAGGCGCTGGACAGCCTCGAGGACCTCCTCGGGGCCGGCCTGGGCGAAGCTGAGCTCGGTGAAGACCTCGTGGACGCGCTGGGCGTCGCGGAGCTCGCGGAGCTGGCGGTCGACGATGAGTTCGCCCACGGCCTGCGTGACCGCGGCGAAGCGTACCTCGTGCGCCAGTGAGATCAGGGGCAGTTCGACTTCCTCGAATGCCTCGATGAGGTGGTCTGGAAGGTCCGGCGTCCAGCGGCGCCCGAGTTCGATGATCACGCCCGCTGCCCCCGCATCGCGCAGGGACTCCGCGTACTGGCAGAAGCCGACAGTGTCGTTGTCGGACGGCAGATCGGATCCAGTGGTCAGGACTAGGTCGCCGTCGCGCAGAAGCTGGGCGACATCGGGAAGTTCGCTGGCGTGGAGCCAGCGCACCCCGCGCTCGAGCCTGTCTGCGCAGGCCACAACCTGTGCTCCCGCGCGCCGCAGGACGGGCAGATCGAGCACGGCCTCCAACGGCAGTCCCTGCACGTGTGCACCTCCGACGCCGACCAAACTTGGCCAAGTGGCCACATCTGAGTGTGGCACGCGAGGCCGACGATTTGCTAGATGCTTCCGGATTTCCTGACGGAACGTCGGACCAAGATCCGGTGGAGGCAGGAGAGGTTCAGGAAGCGGTGAGCGTTTCCACCGCGGTCACCGTCGAGCCGACACACGGGTCTAGGAGAACGCCATGAACGACACGACACTGGCCAATCTGGGTCATGAGGCCCGACGGTTCGCTCCGCCGGCCGACCTGGCTGCGAACGCGAACCTCACTGCGGCGGCCTACGAGGAGGCGGCGGCGGACCGGCTGGCGTTCTGGCACAGGCAAGCCGAGCGGCTGACCTGGCAGACGCCGTGGCACCAGGTACTCGACTGGAGCAACCCGCCGTTCGCGAAGTGGTTCGTGGGCGGCAGACTCAATGCGGCATACAACTGCGTCGACCGGCACGTCGAGGCCGGAGCGGGGGAGAAGGTCGCCTTCCACTGGGTCGGCGAGCCCGAGGGAGACACCCGGGACATCACCTACGTGCAGCTGCTCGAGGAGGTGTGCCAGGCGGCGAACGCACTGACCGAGCTCGGCGTGCGGGCTGGCGACCGGGTGGCCATCTACATGCCGATGATCCCCGAGACCGTGGTGGCCATGCTGGCGTGCGCGCGGCTGGGCGCCCCGCACACCGTCGTCTTCGGCGGGTTCTCGGCTGACGCGCTGGCCAGCCGAGTCCTGGACTGCGGCGCACGAGTGATCATCACTGCCGACGGCGGCTATCGCCGTGGCGCGCCGAGCGCATTGAAGCCAGCGGTCGACGAGGCAGTGGCGAAGACTGAGGCCGAGCAGCCGGGCCTGGTCGAACACGTGCTGGTGGTACGGCGTACCGGACAGGACGTCAGCAGGAGTGACAAGGACGTGTGGTGGCACGATCTGGTGGCCGGACAGCCGACCACACACACCTGCGAGGCGTTCGACGCCGAGCACCCGCTGTACGTCATGTACACCTCCGGCACGACCGGAAAGCCGAAGGGAATTCTGCACACCACCGGTGGCTACCTGACCGCTGCGGCGTACACCCACTGGGGTGTCTTCGACCTCAAGCCGGAGACCGACGTGTACTGGTGCACTGCCGACGTTGGGTGGGTGACCGGGCACAGCTACCTGGTCTATGGGCCGCTCGCGAACCAGACCACGTCGGTGCTCTACGAAGGCACCCCGGACTTCCCACACCGGGGCCGCTGGTGGGAGATCGTGCAGGACTACAAGGTGACGATCCTCTACACCGCACCGACGGCGATCCGGACGTTCATGAAGTGGGGCGACGAAATCCCGGCCAAGTTCGACCTGAGTTCGCTGCGACTGCTGGGGTCGGTCGGTGAGCCGATCAACCCCGAGGCCTACGTCTGGTACCGGGAGACCATCGGCGGCGGGGAAACGCCGGTCGTTGACACCTGGTGGCAGACCGAGACCGGCGCAATCATGATCAGTCCGCTGCCGGGCGTCACCAACGCCAAGCCCGGCTCGGCCATGATCCCAATCCCCGGTGTGGCTGCCGACGTGGTCAACGACGAGGGCACCTCGGTGCCCGACGGTTCCGGCGGTTACCTGGTGCTCAAGGAGCCGTGGCCCTCGATGCTGCGCACCCTGTGGGGCGACGACGAACGCTTCGTCGAGACGTACTGGTCGCGCTGGAAGGGCATGTACTTCGCCGGCGACGGTGCCAAGAAGGACGAGGACGGCGACCTGTGGGTGCTCGGCCGGGTCGACGACGTCATGAACGTCTCCGGTCACCGGCTGTCCACCACCGAGATCGAGTCGGCTCTCGTCTCCCACCACAAGGTCGCCGAGGCCGCCGTCGTCGGCGTCAGCGACGACACCACCGGCCAGGCCGTCTGCGCATACGTGATCCTGCGCTCCGCAGCCGGTGACGGAGGACCCGACATCGTCAAGGAACTGCGCGATCACGTGGCCAAGGAGATCGGCGCGATTGCCAAGCCTCGTCAGATCATGATCGTCCCCGAACTCCCCAAGACCCGTTCGGGCAAGATCATGCGCCGCCTGCTCCGCGACGTCGCCGAGAACCGCGCCGTCGGCGACGTCAGCACCCTCGCCGACTCCACCGTCATGAACCTCATCAGCGCCGGCCAGTCGTCGGCCACAGAGGACTGACAGCACCCGTGCGGGACGCCGACCTTGCACCGGACACGCAGCGCATCGAGGTGCACTCCATCACAGCCGTGGTCCTCGCGGCGTGGGATGAGCTCGTTGCGACGCTGTCGACCGCGAGTCGGCAGCGCCGCAAGCACGACATCGTAAGGAGGCAGGAGATGACACGGACGATCCAGCACATCATTGAGGTGGGACCCGGGGTGGGAACCAGTCGGACCCCCACCTATCCGGAGGGCGCCGTCACTGACGGCTGGCACGAGATCGAGTGGCGCAACTTCGGCAGCCGCGAGAACGGGACCTACTACGGGGGCATCTGGTTCGGCGGACCCGGGACGGCACGCATCGACTCCATCCCGTCCGACCAGTTCGTCTGTATCCGAAAAGGCGCCGCGCGCTTCACCGACGCCAACGGCGACTCGCGCCATTTCGAGGAGGGCGCCGCGTTCCTCATGCCGAAGGGCTTCGCGGGCGAGTGGGAGCTCCTGCGCGAGACTGAGATCGTCTACGTGGCACTCGGCCCGTTCGACTCGAACGTTCCCTGATGACGCGACCCATGCCGACCGCACGACGACGCCGGCGTCGGCCGACAGATGCTGCCGTGCCCCACCGGAAGATGACGGTCAACACCCTGCTGGATCGGGCGACAGCAGCGTCAAGGTGCTCGCCGAGCACACCGGCATACGTCGTTGTGTAGCCCTCACGATGGATCATCGGCGATCTGTCAGGCGCTGTCACGCCGCCGCTGCACGACGGTTGGGCACGGGCCGGTCGCCGGCCGGCCTTCGGACCATTGGTGCTGTGGAGACGCGGATCATGACGAACTATCGGGCGATGAGAACCCTCCGACCGCAAGACGGAGCGCTGACGATGGCCGCGGTGTTGCAGGCCCTGGAACTCCTGCGCCGCCAGCTCGCGACCGACATGCGCGGGGACCCCGGAGCCTTCACCGGCTTTGCCCGGCTGCACGCCGACAGCCAGACTCTGGCTGCCTGCGATGAGTCGACTGAAATCGTGATGATGGTGACAGCGACCAGAGACGCAGCGAGGTGCACCGAGGTAGAACTGCTCGCGTCGGCGGTACGTGCAGGCGATGCCAGCACCACGGCGCCGATCGTCGTGTCGGGCTTCGGTGTGACCATCTACCCGGGCAGCCAGTCAGAACCCGCCATCCGCGCCAGCCGAGCAGCTCAGAATCTCGTCGGCGTGGGCGGCAGCGCATGACAGGCAAGCCGATCGCTGGCACCCCTTCCGCGCGAGCCAGGGCCATCCGGACGAGCGACCTGGACATGATCGATGGCATCCTTCTGGGCACCCTGAGCCTGGCGCACCAATAGAGGGTTGCGGGCACCGGTCTTGTAGCACGGTGGCCCGCCAGTGTTCGGTTCACAGCGAGGCCTAAGCCGCTGCTGGGAGCCGCCCGGCGGAGAGATCTTGCCGAGACCTGGACCAGTCCCGATCTGTAAGGGCACCCACACCGTCGCCGTCACACCAGTCTGCGGACGCCGTCCCCGGCATGGTCCTCGCCGCGGTGTGATCGGCGGCCGAGCCGTCGCGGAGAAGCGGCCAGATCAATTGAGCCATGAACGGCCGCCCCATGAAACAACCCCCATCACTCCCGTGAGCCCCCTCCACGAATGGCTTGCTCAGCCAGAGCATGAAGGCAGGCACCCATGACCACCGCTGCGATGTCCCAGCGCCGCATCGCTGCTGCCTCGTTCGTCGGAACCGCCATTGAGTGGTACGACTACTTCATCTACAGCACTGCCTCCGCCCTGGTGTTCAACGCAGTGTTCTTCCCGAAGAGTGACCAACTCGTTGGAAATCTCCTGTCCTTCGCCACGCTCGCGGTCGGGTTCATCGTGCGACCTGTCGGCGCCATTCTCTTCGGCCACTTCGGTGACCGCCGGGGCCGCAAGAGCACGCTCGTCGTCACCCTGCTGGCTATGGGCATCGCGACATTTCTCATCGGGCTACTGCCGACGTACGCCACCATCGGTGTCGCCGCCCCGATCCTGCTTGTCATGCTCCGGCTGGTGCAGGGTCTTGCCGTCGGCGGCGAATGGGGCGGTGCCGTTCTGATCGCGACCGAGAACGCACCGGAGGGAAAGAAGACCCTCTACGGGTCCTTTGCTCAGTTCGGCAGCCCCGGCGGTCTGCTGCTGGCGACCCTGATGTTCACCGTGCTGAGCCACACGGACACCGCAAGTCTGCAGGGCTGGGCCTGGAGGATCCCATTTCTGATTTCCGCCCTGCTCGTCCCACTGGGCCTGTTTATCCGTCTGAGGATGGCCGAGACGGCAGAGTACAAGCAGGCCGCCGAGGAGCACGCGCAGATCCGGGTGCCGTTTCTGCAGGTGTTGAGCAAACAGTACCGGCAGGTCACCGTTGGTACGTTGGCGATGGCAGGTGGATTCCTCACGTTCTATCTGCTCACCTCCTTCGTGCTGACCTACGCCACCGAGACGCTGGGCCTGCCGGCCTCGATCGCGCTGCCGGCGAACCTGGTTGCCGCGGTCACCGAAGGCGTGTTCATCTACGTGGGGGTCCTGCTGGCCAAGCGCATCACGGCACGGTGTGTGGCGATCGCGTCCGCGTTCGGGCTGCTGGTGTGGTCGGGACCTGCGTTCGCCCTCATGCACACCCGCGATGCGCTCCTGCTCTACGTTGCTGTCGGCGTCGCGATGGTGTTCTGCGGCACGTCTTACGGAGTGCTCGCCGGAGAGGTCGCAGAACTGTTCTCCCGCGAGGTCCGCTACACCGGCACCAGCCTCTGCTACCACCTCGCCGGAGTGATCGGAGGTGGGTTCGGGCCGATCATCGCAACGTACCTGTTGTCGCGGACCGGATTGTCGTGGCCGGTCGCCGTCTTCACCGGAGTGGTGTCGCTGCTGATGGCGCTCGCCTGTTTCGCCCTGCCCAGGCGGGAATCCGCCCGGAGCGAGGCATCCGCGAGCGCAGAGGTGCCCGCGTGATGACCGGATACTGCACCGCCGGATGGCCAGGAGACACAGCGGCCGGGCCACTGCATGCAGCAGCACCGGGGCGATCTCAGCGCCGCGCCGCGCCCGGAAGCCGAGCATTCAGCTGCGCCGCCTGCCGCTGCAACTGCGGCTGGATGCCCCACCTGATGAACCGCGCAGGTGACGCCCGGTATGCCGGGAGCCATTTCCGGTGCACGGGGCGCACGGCGGTCTCGATCGGCGCCGAGCTCACCCGGCGCTGTCTGGCCATCGCGGCGGAGATCGTCGCACTGCACCGTGGCGGTACCACCCGCCCCCTGACTGAGAGCAACGGCCCCATCCACCACGACGTCCACCACGCCCCAACGGCGTGACCTCGCGGCGGTGACGGCCCGCGAAGAACAGGAGAGACCGCACGTGTCGACCTCACCCACCGACGAAGCCCCGGCGCAGGACGCGGGCCGCCTGGGTCGGACCCAGCTGGCCGCGCTGTCGGTCGCGTCCTTCGTGCCCGCCAGCGGCATGGCCCTGATGCCGTACCTGCTGGTCGCGGCCGCCGGTCAACAGACCTGGACCTCCGCGGTGGCGACCGTCGCCGGCATGATCGCGATCGGGTTCACGATCGTGCCCTTCGCGACCCGGTTCGTGGGCACCGGCTCGCTGTACTCCTACGTCGGTGAGGTGTTCGGGCCGCGCGCGCGATATGCGGTGGCCGCGAGCCTGCTCGGCGGGTTCGTGGTCCAACTCGGGTCGGTCGCCGGCGTGATCGCGATCTACCTCGGCAGCTTCCTGCGGGCCCTCGGCCTTACGGCAGCCGCCTCCACCCCCGCCCAGATCGTCATGTACGTCTCGGCGCTGGGAGTGTCGGCCCTGGTCTCGCTGCGGGGCCTTCAGACGTCGGTCCGCATCGCCGTGCTGCTCGCACTGATATCGGTGCCGCTGATGGTGCTCGTGACGGTCGCGAGCGGGATACACACAGGCCTTGACCTCGCGGCCCAGTTCCGTCCCGGCGAGGTCAGGCTGGATGGGACTTTCGCCGGCGTCGCCATCGGAGCGGCGTTCTTCGTCGGCTTCGAAAGCTGCACCTCCCTGGCGGCCGAGACCCGCGATCCGCGGCGCAACGTGCCACTCGCGGTGATGTCGGTGCCGCTGCTCCTCGGCCTCGCCTACCTGGTTTGCACGCTCGTGCAGACCCCCGGCGTCGTCGCACTCCACAAGGGGCCGCGCACCGACCTGTCCCCGCCGGCAGCACTCGCGGTCTCGGCGGGGCTGGGCACTACGACCGCGACCGCCGTCGATCTCGTCCTGGCGGTCGCCATGCTGGCCGCGGCGATCGGCTTCACGAACTACGGCGCCCGCTTCGTGATGACCCTGGCAGGCGACGGGCTGCTGCCCCGCTCGGTGACGCGGCTTCATCGCAGGTTTCGCACGCCGTGGGTGGGGCTGCTACTCGTCTCCGTCCTCGCCGGCGTCGTGATGACGCTCGCGGCGCTCGTCTCGAGCAGCCCCACGGTCGCATACAACGCGGTTGGCGTGCTCGGTGTGGCGGTATGGATTCCGGCCTACGTCGTGATTGCCTGCGGCGCCATCGTGCTGGCGCGCCGCGCGCGGCAGCACGTGGTCAGGAGCACGGTCGCCGCGGTCGTGGGGGCGGCGGCCATGGTGTGGGTCTATGTCAGTGAGGCACTGAATCCGCCGCCCCACCCGATCGACGTGATGGTCTGGCTGGCTCCCGTCCTATACGGCGTCGTACTGATCTTGCTGATCCTCAATGGCAGACGCTCGCGGCGCCCGGGCAGCGCATCGGACTCGCGACCCCGGACAACGAAGCCCCGAGCCCGGTCCACCGCCCTTTGACGGGCGCGGTGGCGATCGAGAGCGTCTTTTCGCGGCGCCTTCGGGCGTCGCGGCCACGTCTGGAAATGGCTTCGTCGGCGCGGCGGTTTGGTTTTCGCCGCGGCAGGCGGCCGTGAGCCGCGATCTTCATCGATTGGCCTTGATCCCACGGCGCCGACGTCTGCGAGGGCAGTCGCCGGTGTCGGCACGGTGGGAAACGAGTGGGCTGAAGAGGACTCTCGCGTCGCACACGCTCACGAGGGACCCAAGGAGACAGCCGGTGTCCGCAGCAATGCGAGGCCGCTGGTGCGCGCACCGTGGTGCTGACCGCCCGGTTGGTGGCCAAGGACCGCAGACCGCCCTCCCGGGCGACAAGCGGCGCCCGACGTGAGGGGGTGACTGCTGCCATGCCCAACACTTGATCAGGTGGCCGGAAGTAGGCAGCGGTGCGTCGGCTTGCCGGTGCCGGTGACTACCCAGTGTCGCCGGTGGGGCTATGACGCCTCCTGCTCGAGCGACGGCGTGAGGCCACCGAGCAGGCCGGAGATTCCCTGCTCCACTATCTCCTCGAAGACCCCGTCGTTGAGCGACAAGAACTGCAGGGCAGCGCCATCGACGATCGAGATGATCTGCCGTGCGATCCGCTCGTGGTCGGCCGCCCGCTCGGCCTCCGACATACAGGCCTCGCGCAGCAGCTGGATCGAGCCGTCGATGTAGAGCCGGTAGGCGCGTGCGGCCAGGTGTCGAGAGTTGGGCTGGCGCAGCGCCCAGAAGTTCATCTCGGTGAAGGCCAGTTGGATGTCGGGCTGGCGCCTCACCAGATCCGCGTACCCGCGAGTGATCTCCTGGATCGCAGTGTGAAGGCCCATGTTCGGGCGGATCAGCCGGCGCACGTGTGACATGCCGTCGGACACCGTCGCGTCGAAGACCGCCTCCAGGAGTTCCTGCTTGTTGGCGAAGCAGTAGTGCAGACTCGCGGTCGGCGCGCCCGCCTCCTCGGCGATACGCCGGGTGGTGGCGCGGGCCACGCCCTCGCGCGCGACGACCCGGATGCCTGCATTGATGAACTCACGCTGTCGCTTCGCCATCGGCAAGTAGGTCATCGGAGAACCTTCCCCTCAAGTCGCGCCGTCCGCAGTCAACGGTGAGCCGAGCACCCGCCGTCAGCAGTCACCACGAAACCATACTGGCCAGGTGGCCGAGTTCGATAATAGACACCGAGGGGCTGCGGTCCAGGGGACCGAGCCCGCCCGGTGCACATCCGTCTCCGCCGGGAATCGGGTCAACCGGCGGAGACGGACATCCCGATGTATTTGGTGTTGAGGTACTCCTCGATGCCTTCGGCGCCGCCCTCGCGGCCGAAGCCGCTCGCCTTGATGCCGCCGAAGGGGGCGGCAGCGTTGGAGATGACGCCGGCGTTCAGCCCGACCATGCCGGTCTCCAGGGACTCGGCGACCCGGATTCCGCGGTCGAGGTCTCGGGTGAAGATGTATGACGCGAGGCCGTAGTCGGTGTCGTTGGCCTGCGCTATCGCTTCGGCCTCGTCGTCGAAGGACACCACGGGGGCGACCGGGCCGAACGTCTCCTCGGACAGCAGTCGGGCGGCGCCGGGCAGCGCCTCCACGAGGGTCGGCGTGTAGAAGTAGCCCGGGCCGTCGAGCCGCGTGCCTCCGGTTCGGACGTTGGCGCCCGCGGCCACGGCCTCCTCCACACGGCGGGCGACGTCGTCGCGGGCCTTGTCATCGATGAGGGGCCCGACCTGGGCACCGTCCTCGGTCCCGCGCCCGATCTTCAGCTGCGCGAGCCGCTCGGCGAAGCGGGCGGTGAAGTCCGGCGCGAGCTTGCGGTGGACGAAGAACCGATTGGCTGCGGTGCAGGCCTCGCCGGTGTTGCGCATCTTGGCGGCCACGGCACCCTCGACGGCTGCGTCGAGGTCGGCGTCCTCGAAGACGAGGAAGGGAGCGTTGCCGCCCAGCTCCATGGAGAGCCGGAGAAGGCGGTTGGCCGACTGTTCCATCAGGTTCTGGCCGACCGGGGTCGAGCCGGTGAAGGTCAGCTTGCGCAGCCGGGGGTCGCGGATGAGCCGCGACACGACGTCGCCGGTCGTGCGGGTGGTGATGACGTTGAGCACCCCGTCCGGGAGGCCGGCATCGGCCATGACCTGGGTGAACAGAAGTGTCGTGAGGGGGGTCTGCTTCGCGGGCTTCACGACCATGGTGCATCCGGCAGCAACCGCGGGTGCGATCTTGCGGGTGGCCATCGCCAGAGGGAAGTTCCACGGCGTGATCATCAGGCAGGGACCGACCGGGCCCTTGGTCGTGACGAGTCGGGTTCCCCCGACCGGGCTGACGCCGTAGCGGCCGGCGATACGCGGTGCCTCCTCGGAGAACCATCGCAGGAACTCGGCGCCGTAGGTGACCTCGGCACGGCTCTCCGCGAGCGGCTTGCCCATCTCGAGCGTGATGAGGAGTGCAAACTCCTCGATGCGCGCCGTCACCATCTCGAAGGCGCGCCGGAGGATCTCACCGCGTTCACGAGCCGGTGTCCGGGCCCAATCCGCGGCTGCGGCCGCCGCGGCGTCGAGGGCGGCGACACCGTCCTCGACAGATGCGTCGGCGACTCTGGCCAAAGGCGCTCCGAGTGACGGATCTTCGACGACGAGTGAGGTCGCGGTGGACGACTCGCGCCACCGGCCGGCGATGAACAGTCCCGTCGGCACCTGCTCGACCAGCGTCTTCTCGTCCAAGGCAACAGCACCCATTGAAGCGACCAACCCTTTTAAAGATCCCTGTAGGCCGGTGGGCTCGCGCAGCCTCGCTGTCCTCGAACCCGCGTCACCGACCGTCTGATAACTGCGGAACCTATGGCGGCCGGGTGATCGGCGGGGCTGGCGGTCTGTCGGATCATCGGCCGTTGCGGCGCCAGATTGTCGGGCGCCGCGGCCGCCTGCCACCGCCAGTCTCCTCGACAGTGCGAGCAGGACGTTGCACGGCCGTGCTGATGGCCGTATCGGATCAAACGGCCAGGTCCGCTCGTCAGAGATCGAACATCGTTGACACGCACACGAAACATCGCTTTGACGAGGAACGATTCGCCGAACTTTCAGGGATTTACGGCGAACTGTTGACAACCCTGCTCGGCGCAAGGATGCTTCTCGAACTCGGCCAATCGGCCAGGTTTGTGAGAAGCGCCATACCAGGCGCGCGAAGTTGTCCCGGTGGCACCAGCGATTACCTGCGTGGATCGTCACCAGTACGACGGAGCGGGAGCCAGCGATGTCGTCGATACAGACTTCACCAGCCGCAGATCCCCTGGGTGTCTGCGTGCTTCTTCCGCCCAGTCGGCCCTGCGGACGCGTGCCACAAGTGCTTGCCGCCGGCGAATCGCCGAGCCGCCGCAGCACGCGCCGGCGACCTGACGCCCCTTCTCGGGTCATTCACTGAAACACGGAGGTACTGGACATGAACCTGCATTGCGTACGCCGCGGGTCCGCGGGGCCCGGCGCCCGGCGCAGCATGCAGAGCGTCCTGGGTGCGGCTGCCGTGCTCGCGCTCGTCGCCGGATGCGGAACCGGGAGAACATCCGACTCGGCCGCGAGCGTCGGCGACTGGAAGGCACCCAAGGCCGTGTCCGACGCCCTGAAGAAGGAGGGCGAAGTCCAGGTCATCCTCCACGACAACTCCTCCAGCTCGGTCCAGGCACAGCTGTACGCGGCCGTCCTGCGAGCCTTCGGCGGAAACGTCAAGATTGCGACCGTCAACGACTACCCGTCGACCTTCGCGATCCTGTCCAAGGCGAAGAACCAGGTGGACCCGGAGATGTGGACCGGCTCCGCTCCTGACCTGGTCAAGAAGTACATCAAGGACGACAAGACCGTCGACATGTTCGAGGTCAGCGACGTCGACAAGACCGCCGCCGAGGGCTGGTACGTCCCGACCTACGTGATCAAGGGCGACCCGGCACGCGGTATCAAACCGTCGTGTCCCGGCCTGCCGGACTGGCATGCGCTCAACAAGTGCGTCAACGTCTTCAAGACGCCGGACTCCGGCGGCAAGGGCCGCTACCTCTCCGGCGCCAAGTCGTGGGAGCCCGCGTACGGTGACAATGAGCGGATTAAGAGCCTCAAACTGAACTACAAGGTTGCCTTCGCCGGGTCTGAGGCCGCCCTCCAGGCTGAGTGGACCCGAGCGGAAGAGCAGGGCAAGCCGATCCTCGCGCTGATGTGGTCGCCCCACTACCTGACGGCGAAGTACAACCTCACGAAGATCAAGTTCCCGCCCTACACCCCGGACTGCTGGGGCCCGGGCAAGTCGTACGCCTGTGACTGGGGCCCGCTGAACATCGACAAGCTGACCTCCCGCAACTTCCGCGGGCACTACCCGGCCGCCGCACAGGTACTCGACAACTACAACCTGGACGGCAAGCAGCTCGGCGAGATGATGACCCAGATGGTCGACTCCGGTAAGACCGCGGATCAGGTGGTCGCGGACTGGATGAAGAAGAACCCGTCCGTCTGGCAGGCATGGAGCAAGGGTGCGGACAAGTGAAGGCCCCGGCCGCACTGAGTGATGACGTGGTGGATCTGACCCCCTCGGCGGCGCCGCCTAGGCCGGCTGCCACCTCCGGTACGCGGGCGCCCGCCGCGCCCGCGCCTGCGCCGGCGCAGGCTGCCCGGCGCCGGCACCGGCTGATGTCTGCTGCGGTGGCCCTGATCGCGGCGACCCTGTTCGTGGGCCGACTGGTGCTCGACCGGACGTCGTTCCCGGCCCGGCATCTCAGCATCCCGGTCGGATCGTGGTTCGAAACCGCTTCGGACTGGTTCGTCGCCAATATGGCGTGGCTCTACGACCCCGTCGCGAGTGCCCTCACGGGCGCACTGGACCAGCTCAACTCGGCCATCATCTTCACCCCGCCGCCGCAACTGGCCGCATTGCTCGTCCTGTTGACGTACGCGGTCGCCGGGATCAGGCTCGCCCTGCTCACCGCTGTCACGCTCGTGTGGTGCATCGCCGCCGGTGACTGGGAACCCACCATGCAGACCCTGGCGTTCATGCTCATCGCCGTGCTTGTCAGCTGCGTCCTGGGCACCGCTCTCGGCGTGGGTGCATCCCTCAACCGAAGGCTCAGCGGTGTGCTGACCACCGGGCTGGACGCCATGCAGGCGTTCCCGATCTTCGCCTACCTGGTGCCGGTCGTGCTGGTGTTCGGCACGGGCGATGCCGGCGCGCTCGTGGTCACCATCATCTGGGCCATGCCGCCGGTCGCCCGCATGACGCTGGTCGGGCTGCAGAGCGTCTCCCAAGAGACGGTCGAGTCCGCGACATCGTTCGGCGCGAACCGCTGGCAGCTGCTCAGGGACGTCCGGTTGCCCCTGGCCCGCCCGAGCATCGCTGCCGGCGTGAACCAGACGATCATGTTCGCGATCTCGATGGCGACGATCTCCGCCATGGTCGGCGGCAGCGGGCTCGGCCAGGTCGTCTGGGGCGGCCTGAGCCGTCTCTCGTTCGGCGACGCGATCGAGGGCGGACTCGCGCTCGTGCTGATCGCTGTGATCCTGGACCGGGCCAGCGCGCCGCGCACCCATTCCACGGCACAGCGCGGCCGGTTTACCGAAACTGACGAACCGGCTTTTGGGGTGTTCGGCCGCCTGAAGGCCTTTGCCCGTCGTCATCCGCGGTGGGCCGTCAGCGGCGTGCTCGCCGTGGTGGTGAGCATCCTCGCGAACGCGCTTCCGCAGCTCAGGTTCGCCGACTTCACGCAGCCGCCGTCCTGGTTGGCGCTGGATCTGCGCAAGCCGTCGGAGGAGGTCGTCAACTGGACGACGGTCCACCTCGGCGGGCTGCTCGACTGGGTACGCAACTCGGTTCAGTCCTATGGCCTCAACCCGGTCATGGACGTCCTGCACTGGATTCCCTGGCCGACGTTGATCCTGGCCGGATTCCTCGTGGGCCTGCTCCTGCTGGGCCTTCGCGCGGCGGTCCTCGTGGCGGCCGGCGTCTACCTCATCGGCGCGATGGGGATGTGGGACGCGACGATCGTCACGGTCGCCGTCGTGGGAGTCTCGGTCGTGCTCGCCGTGGTCATCGGGTTCCCGCTCGGCGTCGCCATGAGCCGCAGTGACCGACTCGCCGCGCTGATCCGGCCCGTTCTCGACCTCGTGCAGACCTTGCCCATCTTCCTCTTCGTGATTCCTGCGGTCATCTTCATGGGATCCGGCCCGGTGACGGGCACGCTGGCGACGGTGGGCTATGCCCTGCCGCCGATCATCCGCCTCACGAACATCGCACTGCGCAACGCCGATGGCGACGTGGTGGAGGCAGCGAAGAGCTTCGGCGCGACGGAACGGCAGATCCTCCTGAACGTCCGAGCCCCGCTCGGTCTGCCGACGATCCTGGTCGGCCTGAATCAGACCGTCCTGCTGGCCCTCGCCATGGCGGTGGTCGCCGCATTCGTCGGGACGCCCGGTCTCGGGCAAGAGATCTTGGTCGCCGTCAACGGCGCCCATTTCGGTGTCGGTGTTGAAGCCGGCATCGCGATGTTCATCCTCGCCGTTGCCTTCGACCGTCTCTTCCGAGCTTGGACAGCTCGCCTCAGCATCGGCTCCCACCTGAAGGTGATGTGACGCGTCATGACCGCCCCTTCCATCGAAGACCCCGTGACCACCAACAACATCGCGTCGCGTGGCGCAGCCGTGTCGTGTGAAGGACTGTGGAAGGTCTACGGTCCGCGGCCCGAGAAGTTCATCGAGTCCGCGCGCGACGGCAGCCGCGACGACGAGCACACGGCCGCCGTGCGAGATCTCTCCTTCGAGATCGCTCCGGGCGAGACCTTCGTCGTCATGGGATTGTCAGGCAGCGGGAAATCGACGCTGATCCGATGCCTGACCCGGCTGATCGAGCCGACCGGGGGCAAGATCACGATCGATGGCGCATCGGTGACGGACATGTCTACCGAGGAGCTCAGAAACCTGCGGCGCAACAGCGCAGCGATGGTCTTCCAGCACTTCGGCCTTCTGCCGCACCGCCGCGTCCTCGACAACACCGCCTACGGGCTCGAGATCAACGGCACGCCGCGCGCGGAACGTGAGGCGCGGGCGCGGGAGATCCTCGAACTCGTCGGCCTGCAGGGCTGGGAGAGGAAATATCCCGCGGAGCTCAGCGGCGGCATGCGCCAGCGTGTCGGCCTGGCCCGTGCGCTCGCGGTGAACCCGCGGCTTTTGCTGCTCGACGAGCCGTTCAGCGCGCTGGACCCGCTCATCCGGCGCGAACTGCAGGACGAACTGCTCCGCCTCGCCAACGTGGTCAAGCAGACGTCGGTGTTCATCACGCACGACATGTCCGAGGCGCTCAAGGTGGGCGACCGTATCGCGGTCATGAGGGACGGCGAGTTCGTCCAGGTCGGCACTCCTGAACAGATCGTCCTGTCGCCGGCGGACGACTACGTCCGCCGCTTCGCGGGCGAGGCGCCCCGCCTGCGTGTCGTTCAGTCCGGGACCGTGGCGTTCAAGCCCGCGTTCGTCCCGGTTGGCATGCTGGCCGGGGAGGCCTCACGGGCCGTCGCGGACGACGAGTATGCCCTGGTCGTCGACGAAACAGGGCGGCCCAAGGGCGCCCTGTCGTCGGCCGAGATCCGCCTTCAGCCCGCGACCGTCCCAGTCGGCGAGCTCCCCCTGCGCCAGGTCGCCACCGTCACACCCGGCACCTGCCTGGAGGAGGCGGTGCGTCCACTTGCCGACGGCCACCTCGCGGTGGCGGTCGTCGACGGCCACGGCGTTGCGACGGGCGCGATCGACCGCGCACACGTGATCCAAGCTCTCGTGGACCAGCCGCATGAGGAACGCGCTGCCAGCGCGTCTTGACCAGCGGTTCAGCACCGGCGCCCCAGGCCGACCCGGCGCGACCCGATGTTCCGTCATGCCCTGAGGAAGGAATGGAACCCGAGTGATTTCGGTCGTGGCAGGCCTGTGCGCCGCGGTCGTCTTCGCGATCAGTACCGTCGCCGCCAGTGAAGTGGCACGGCGCGTCGGCCCCTTCGCCGGCTCGGCGTGGGTGATGTTTGTCGGCTTGGTCGTCGTG
>NZ_BNBM01000029.1:24102-86878 GCF_014655715.1 Streptomyces lanatus
CGGTCCTCCTCATCGGCGGAGGACCGGCACCACGGGGCGGGACGCTGCTGATGATGCTCCTGGTCGGGCTGGCCATGCTTGCAGGCCTCCTCATCGTCTATGCCGCGCTTCGCGATGGCGCCGTCTCCATGGTCGTGCCGATCGTCTCGGCCGAGGGAACCGTGACGGCAGCTATCGCCTGGGCGGCCGGTGAAGTCCCCAGCCCGGCCAAGCTGTTCGGGATGCTCCTGGTGTCGGCATCGGTCGTGACGCTGGTCGCGCTGGCCTCGCCTGCGCACGACGGCCGCCGGACCCGAGATCGCCGAGCGGCGCTGATGGCGGCGGCCGGGTGCATCGTCTGCGGCGCAATGTTCTTCGGCCAGGGCCACCTGGGCGGGGAGGTCTCACTGGCCTGGGCCGTCCTGCCGGGGCGCGCCGTCCCGGTGATCGCTCTCGCCGGTCCGCTGGCCGCCACCGGCCGCCTGCGCATCGATCGCTCCACGCTCGTCCTCGCGGTGGTGGCCGGGGTCGCGGACGTGCTCGCCATGGCCCTGCTGGTCCTGGGCAGCCGCCAGGACGTGGCCGTCACCGCCGTACTGGTGTCGCAGTATGCCGTGGTGGCCATCCTGATTGCCGCTTGGCTGTTTGGCGAGAAGTTGAAGAAGTCGCAAATGTGGGCGGTCGCCGGGCTGGCGGTCGGCGTTGCTCTGATCGCCATCTCGTCGGGCTGACGGGCACTTACCGGCCGCAGCACCGAACGGGCGCATGGCCAACTTTTTAATCTACATGGAAGTGCCGGACGGCACGGAGAATCCACTCCTCCGGCCTTGACCTTGACACATCAGAGAACAGAGCTCGATGATGCCGGAGTGGATCAAATGGCCAAGTTCTGGATGAGAAAGCGGACCGTGCGGCTACTGCTTCGATCATCGTGAGGCGTACGCGGCAGCCGTCTGCGGCACGGCGTCGAAACGGAAAGGGACTCGATCTATATGGGTGCTGACGCGGGCTCGCGCCTGAGGGGCAAGTGCGCCATCGTCACGGGCGCGGGGCAGGGAATCGGCGCGTCGATCGCGCGACGTCTTGCGGACGACGGCGCAACCGTGATCGCCGTCGACCGTTCGCGTATCTCGCTCGGGGAGACCGTGGCGGCGATCAGGAAGGATGGCGGCGACATCGCGGCCGGACTCGCGGACATCTCCGACGAGGCCCAGGTGGCCGCCCTCGTCGCGGATGCCACCGAACGTCACGGCACGATCGATATCCTGGTCAACAATGCTGCCGTGTTCGACGAGCCGGGCTCCTTCCTGACCCCGAGCCTTCAGCAGATGCAGATCACCCTCCAGGTCAACCTTGCCGGCACGATCCTGCTGTCGCAGCAGGTCGCGGCAGTCATGGCGGCCGGAGCAGGTGGCTCGATCGTCCATATTTCTTCGATCGACGCCCTCGGTGCACCGGGCCCCTACCACGCCTACCCGGCAACCAAGGCGGGGCTGCTGAGCCTGGCCCGCACAATGTCGTTTGAGCTCGCGCCCCGCGGCATCCGGGTGAACTGCGTCTCGCCGGGCTGGGTGAACACCGAGATGATCCACAAGACGTTCCCGCCCGCGCAGGTCGAGTACATGCTCAACAACTTCGAACGCGTTCCTCTCGGACGCCTCGTCGAACCCGAGGAGATCGCCGCGGCGGTCGCCTTCCTGGCCTCGGACGACGCCAGCGCGATCACGGGCGCCAACCTGGTCGTCGACGGCGGCCTGAGCTCCAGCCAGTACGTCTCCGGGACCCTCCCGGCCACGGAGTGAAGTCCCGCACGGTCACTGCCAGAAGGAGGCTGAACCCAGATGAAGATCGTCGGCTACTCCGACCGGTTGAGCGCCGTGCCGGGGTCGGAGCTCTCATTCATGATCAGCTGCACCGAGCCTCGGTTCTCGGCGCGGCTGGTGCGCCTGCGCCACGGTGACACCAATCCGGCCGGGCCGGGGCTGAAGGTCCTGCCTGTGCCGAGTGACATCGACGGTGACTACGACGGCACCGCCCAGGAGATCCGGACAGGCTCCTACGTCCGGGTCCCGAGAGTGGACGCGCTGCGTCCGCGGCAGGGCTTCAGCGTCCAGATGTGGATCTGGCCAACGCTGCCCGATCGAGGCACCCAGACACTGATCTCCCGACGAACGCCGCAAGGAGAGGGCTTCGCGCTCCGCCTCCAGGACGGACTCCTCACGCTCCAGGTAGGGGACTCCACCTTCTCCCTAAGTAGCCCAGTGCGTCCACGCACCTGGTACTTCGTGGCGGCCACATACGACGGCAGCTCCGGGGTCCGGCTGGTGCTGCGGCCGTCCTCCGGTGTGACGATCGGGCTCGCAGACGAGGCGTGGGGCACGATCGCCCCTGCGGGGGCAACGGTCGAAACCGACGTGGTCATCGGTGCGGAGACGGTCGGCTCCGAGGACGGCACAGTCATCGGGCGCGGCTACAACGGGAAGATCGATGCGCCGACACTTTTCACCCGGAGCCTGGACGACAACGAGCTCGCGAGGCTCGAGGACGGGGAGCGCGCACAGCTGGTGAGCGACGCGGCGGGCGCCTGGGACTTCTCCCAAGGCATCGACACCTGGCTTGCACACGACATCTCGCCCGCGAAGAACGACGGCACGGTCGAGAACCAGCCGATGCGCGGGGCGACCGGCCACAACTGGACCAGTCGTCACGAGGGATGGCCGCACGCGCCGGAGGAGTACGGGGCGATTCACTTCCACGAGGACGACCTCAGTGACGCGGGCTGGGAGCCCACCATCACCTGGACGGTGCCTGAGGATCTCCGGTCCGGGGCCTACGCGCTGCACATCACCACGGACGGCGCGGAGGACTACCTGCCGTTCATCGTGCTGCCGCCGGCGGGACGGCAGAGCGCGAGGATCGCCCTGTTGATGCCCACCTTCAGCTACCTCGCCTACGCCAACGAGCGCCTGGCCGCTCCCGGGGGGATGTTCGCCGGAGCGATCAAGAACTATCCTCATCAGGAGCAGGACGAGTACATGATTGAGACTGGCATGCGCAGTCTCTACGACACGCACGTCGACGGCTCGGGTGTCTGCTACGCGTCATGGCGCCGGCCCTTGGTGAGCGTCCGGCCCACGTATCGCTACCCGTACATGAACAACGGGGAAGGCGGGCCGGCCGGGCTCGCGGCGGACCTCCGCATCGTCGACTGGCTCGATGAGCACGGATACGAGTACGACATGCTGACCGACATCGAGCTCAACGACGAGGGCGTGGAGCGGATCGCCCCATACAGCGTGGTGCTCACCGGACAGCATCCCGAGTACGTGTCAGGCAAGATGATCGACGCGCTGCAGGACTACCTGGACGGCGGCGGTCGGCTCATGTACCTCGGCGGCAACGGGATGTACTGGGTCACCGAACTGGACGAAGCCAGCGGCGCCTCGGTCGAGATCAGGCGCCGCGGCCCGGCGGACCGGACCTGGGACCCCGAGCCGGGGGAGGCCTACCTCTCGAGCACCGGCGAGCTGGGCGGGCTCTGGCGCTACCGGGGTCGGTCCCCGCAATCCTGGCTGGGCGTAGGCTACTACGGCGGGGGCGGCGCTCCAGGGCGGCCCTACGAGCGCCAGCCCGGCAGCCATGACCCGCGGGTCTCCTTCGTCTTCGACGGCCTGGGAGACGACGAGGTCATCGGCGATTTCGACTCCCTCACCAACGTGTGGGGCGCCGCGGGGCATGAAACCGACGCCACCGACCCCAAGCTGGGAACGCCCGAGCACACGATCGTGCTCGCCACAGCGAGCGGTTTCGATCCGGCGCACTGGGATGTGGTCTACGAAGAGCGCATCAACGCCGTGGATCCCAATGTGAAGCATCCACGTGGCGACATGACGATGCTCGAATATCCCAACGACGGGGCCGTCTTCAGTGTGAGCTCAACGATCTGGGTCTCCTGCCTCTCGTACAAGGGCTACGACAACAACGTCTCCCGCATCACCCGCAACGTGCTCGACCGCTTCCTGTCGGGCGGTCTGCTCGCGCCCGAGGCCTGAGGAACGGGCTTATTAACGGCAAAGAAGGCGCGAGATGGCGTATCTGTCACTGGTTGAGCGCCGCCGCGAGTTCATCAATGCCGGGATACGGGTGGTCGCCCGTGAGGGCGTGGCCCGCGCCACTACACGACGCATTGCCGAGGAGGCGGACGCCTCAACAGCGAGCCTGCACTACTGCTTCGCCAACAAAGCCGAACTGCTCGAGGCCGTGTTCGACACGACCGTGTCCGAGGCGATGTCGGCCATCCGCCGACGGATACGCCCTGATATGGGACTGGTTACCGCCGCCCTCGAGATGGCACGCGGATACGCGCGCCTGGTGCGGCAACAGCCCGACATCCAACTCGTCTTCACCGAGATGAACTTCTGGGCGCTGCGTCACCCGCATGCGCGCCATCTGGCTTCCCGGGCCTACCGCCGGTGCGTGGACGGCTCGGTCCAGCTTCTGCGCGAGGCATGCGCGAGCGCGGAGGAGTCGGCAGCGGACCACGAAGGGATCGCGCGACAGATCATCGCCACGGTCGACGGCGCAGCGCTGCAGTTCATCTCTCTCGGCGACGACGTGCTCGAGGAGATCGTCGAGCACGGCGTCGCCGACATGCTGGATCGCCTGAACGATCGCTGCTGACACATTGTTGCTTCACTCGTCGATCGTGACGTTCCGTCACTCAGCGGGTCCATGCTTGTGCGCCAAAGTAGGCCGCCGAGTCAACATCTTAGGACCCCTGAAAGCAGGCTCCAGAAGGGTCAACCTGGGGCGATTCTATCCGCTCATCAGGCAATTTAAGGCGGATCGCAGAGCATCAGCCGCGATTGAGTCGGGATGAAAACTGGTCGAACACTAGACAGAAAGTTGGCCAAGTGGTCCACTTTCCTCAAGGCAGTACCGAGTAGGGAGATGAGCAGGAATGCCCCGAGTCACCTTCGTTGATTCCGATCAAGTCAGCACCACGATGTACGTGGACTCCGGCACGTCCATCATGGATGCCTCGATGGAGGCCGGACTCGACGGCATCCGGGCGGACTGCGCTGGCAATCTGATGTGCGCTACCTGTCACGTGTACGTCGACAGTGAGTGGCTGCGGCTGCTGGGTGAGCGGGAGCCCGAAGAGGAAATGCTCCTCGATGAGACGAGCGCGCCGCGCACCGAGGCAAGCCGGCTGTCCTGCCAGATCGTCCTCACCGACGAGCTGGACGGCATCACCGTGCGATTCCCGGCGGAACAGTGAGCACCCCGCGCGTCGTCATCGTCGGGGCCGGTCATGCTGGCGTCCAGGCAGCGGGGTCGATCCGGGCCGAGGGCTTCGATGGAACGGTTGTCCTCCTGGACGAGCACCACGGTCTCCCGTACCAGCGTCCGCCACTGTCGAAGGACTACCTCAAGGGCGACAACCCGGCTCAGCGCAGCCTGCTGCGTCCCCAGAGCTTCTTTGCAAAGAACTCGATCGATCTCCGCCTGGGCCAAGACGGACAGGTCACCGGAGTCGACCGCGGTGCACGCACCCTGTTCCTCGCCTCGGGCGCGTCCCTCTCCTACGACCATCTTGTGATCGCGACCGGCTCCCGTAACCGCCGGCTGCCGGTGCCGGGAGGGGACCTGCCCTCGGTCCATCAACTGCGTACACATGACGATGCCGTCGGTCTCCATGGCCGTCTGCGCCGTGCCTCCAAGGTCGCCGTCGTCGGCGGCGGGTTCGTAGGCCTCGAGATCGCAGCGTCGGCGCGGACGCTCGGGGCGCAGGTGACCGTGATCGAGTCGCTCCCACGGCTGATGGCACGCTCGGTCACGGAAATCACCGCCGCCCACCTCGCTGACCTGCACCGATCTCAGGGGGTCGAACTGCTGCTGTCGACATCGGTCACGCGAATCACGGACCGCGGCAGCAAGACCGTTCTGATTACAGGCTCGGGCAACGAGATTGAGGCCGACCTCGTCGTGGTCGGAATCGGCGCCGAGGCCGTCACCGACGTGGCCGAACTGGCCGGCGTGCCGGTCGATAACGGGATCGTCGTCGACGAGTTCTTCCGGACGGACGACTCGGCGATCTACGCGATCGGGGACTGCGCCAGCACGCCTCGCGCCGACGGACAGCGGACTCGGCTTGAGTCTGTACAGAGCGCCGTCGAACAGGCCAAGGCGGTCGCGCGGACCATCTGCGGGCACCCGCCCGCGGCGCGCGAAGTCCCGTGGTTCTGGAGCAATCAGCACAGTGCGAAGCTGCAGATCGTCGGGCTGGTGGGTGCACGCGACGCGGAGTATGTCCTCGGCGAACCGGACCAGGGCTCCTTCAACGTCCTGTGCTTCGCCCAGGACCGCTTCATCGGCGGTGAGTCCGTCAACAGCCCGAAGGATCACCTCGCGATGCGCAGGCTGCTCGACCGTGGCGCGACACTGACCATCGAGGAGCTGACCCACCCGGCTGTCGACCTGGCGGCCATGGCCGGGCGGTCGTAGAGCCGCAGGCGCATCCGGCGTCCCGGACTGCTTGACGACCGTCTCGGGAGCCGCACATACTCCAAAACTCGGTCAACTGACCAACAATCTTCCGGGATCTGGAACACCGGGGTACTGACAGAAATCGGCAAGGCCCGGTTCGACCGGGCCGGGCAGCAACGAACACCTTGGGGCGAGAATCCGCACCACGCGACGCAGATTCGCGGGATCTCACGAATCAGGCAGGAGCACCGAACATGGCCCGAAATCGAGTGGTGATCATCGGTGGAAGTGTGGCCGGCCTTGGCGCCGCGCTCGCGGCAGCCGAGACTTTCGATCAGGTGATCATCATTGAGCGCGACGAGCTTGAGTTCGGCGCGGAGCCCCGGCGCGGTGTTCCCCAGGGCAACCAGCTGCACGCCCTGCTGTCCGCCGGCATGGACGCGCTGCGTCAGTTCATCCCGGACCTTGCGGACCAGCTCACCGCGGAGGGCTGCAGCCGCTTCGACCAGGTCCGCGATGTGGCCACCTGGTCCGGCGCGGGGTGGCGTCAGCGGCTGGAGAGTGGCATCGAGACCGTCGGTTTCAGGCGGCCGCTGTTCGAGTCGGTCGTCCGACGCAACGTCCTGCAGCGTACGAACTGCCATATCCGGGTCGGATCCGTGACCGGGCTGACCACCTCGGCCGACGCTTCGCTCGTCACCGGCGTTGAGGTGGAGGGGCAGGAGTCGATCGAGGCGGACCTGGTCATTGACGCCACCGGGCGGGCGTCGCAGGCACCCAAGTGGTTTGAACAACTGGGCTTCGAGCGGCCCGAGGAGGTGCACGTTCGGTGTCAGATGGGCTACGCGGCGCGCCTCGTGCGGATCCCCGAGGGAGTCATGCCGCCACAGCTCTTCGGCGTGAACGCACTCCCCTTCCCGGGACATCACCGCGGCGGCCTCGTCTTCGTGGTCGACAACGGACTTGCGATGCTGGCAGCGGCTGGCGTCGCCCGCGAGTACCCGCCGCGTGATGAGGGCGCGTTCCTGGAGTACCTGGACCAGGCGCCGGTCTCGATCCTCGGCGAGATCGCACGCCAGTGCGAGCCGGTCGGCCCGATCGGGACCTACCGGATGCCGGGCAACCAGCTGCGGCTCTGGCACAAGCTGGCGAGCCGGCCGCGCCGATTCCTGGTCACCGGCGACGCCGTCGGCTCGTACAACCCGGTCTACGGCCAGGGCATGACCCAGTCTGCCAAGGCCGCCGTGATCCTGCGCGACACCCTCGCATCGGTCGAAGACCTCGACGACGTCGCCGTCCCCTTCCAGACCGCGCTCGGACAGTTCGCGATGTATGCCTGCGACAGCTCGGGCAAGCCGGATTCCCTGTACGACGGGGCCACCCTCATCAACTTCGAGAAGTGGGATGACGCGTCCGTCGCCCGGGCGACCGCGCTCGAGGCGCTGGCCACCGAGGATCCGGCCGTGACGCTGAAGGTCTCGCGGGCCCAGCTCGGTATGCGCCCGGAGGAGCTCGATTCCCCAGAGCTCGAGGCCATGGTCGAGCAGCGCATGCAGTCCGGGGAGCCGTCCTCGAACTGCGACAGCACCACCTTGCCCGAAGTCGTGCAGCTTGCGAACGCGTCCGGCTGACCGCCACCTGACTTGCTGATGAGACGAGGAGAAGCACGATGACCGCGAGCGCGGAAGCTCTGGGAATCGACATCGCCACCATCGACGCCGGCCGGGAAAGGAACGCAACGCTCCCGGCGCACTGGTACTACGACCCGGCGATCCACGAGTTCGAGCTCAACGAGATCTGGAACCACCGGTGGCTGTTGGCCGGCACGCTCTCTGCCATCCCCAACCCCGGCGACTTCATCGTGGCGAATGCGGGCCGAGTGCCGGTGATCGTGGCCCGGGGACGGGACGGCGAGGTCAAGGCCTACGTGAACGCATGCCCGCACCGTGCCTATCCGCTCGCGACCGAATCGGGCAAGGGCGCAGAGAACGGCTGGACGTGCTTCTACCACGGCTGGGAGTTCGACCTGGAGGGGAGCCTGGTTAAGGCACCCGGAACGGATGTCGACCCTGGGTTCGACCCAACCAGCTGTGAGCTGCGGCGGGTCGCGCTCGAACTATGGGGAGAGGCGATCTTCGTCAACGCCGACGTCGACGCACCGAGCCTGCTCGAGGCGCTCCCGAACCTGACCTCGTTCGCCGCGGATCAGGGACTCGACCCCACCTTCTCCGACTACGAGATGTTCGACTCGCGTACCTACAACATCGGCACCAACTGGAAGCTGTTCATGGACAACTTCCTGGAGTGCTACCACTGCCCGACGGTGCACGAGAAGAGCCTGTACAAGGGCTTCGACGGGTCGGCCGGCAAGTGGGAGTACACGACCGAGGGCGAGCTGTTCTCCACCCACTTCGTGCCCGATCCCGAGGCTCGGGACCAGTCCTACTTCTACGGGTCGCTCCAGGCGTTCCCGGGCTTCCTCATCATCCAGCACAACCACTTCGGCGTGCTCTGCCAGGCGATCCCGACCGGGCCGGACGCGATCAAGTACGAGTGCTACTTCTACCGCCAGAACGGCAGCCCCGACCAGGACGTCAAGACGAAGGTCGACGTGTGGGAGGAGACCTTCGACGAGGACTTCGTCCTGATGGAGGTCCACCAGCGCAGCGTCCGCGACAGCGGCTTCTCCGGGCACGGCTACGTGCGGGAGACCGAACTGCTCCTCATCCAGTTCAACAACGTCCTGTGGGCCGCATACAAGAACGCCCTCGGCGGCAGCGCCACCGGGCACGACGGCATCCGCAAGAGCATCAGCCGGACGGCAGCAGAGGGCGTGTCGCTTCCCTGAGCGATCTTGATCGGAAAGGTACATGTTCATGGGCAGGCACAGGCGGCAGCGGGGAGAACCAGCCCGCACCCAGTCCCCGACAACCACGCTCACGGTCAACGGAGAGGAGCATCAGGTATCAGCCGCGGCTGACGCCACACTGCTCGATGTGCTCCGGGACGAGCTGGGTCTGCAGGGGACCAAGCTCGGCTGCGGCCGCGGAGAGTGCGGGGCCTGCACCGTCCTGGTCGACGGTCGTGCCGCCCTCGCCTGCATCGCGCTCGCGTCACGGGTGCGTGGACATGTCGAGACCATCGAAGGTCTGGCGGAGCCGGCCAAAGCGCTGCGCGCGGCCTTCGCTGACACCGGTGCGTTCCAGTGCGGCTACTGCACACCAGGGCAGGTCGTTCGGGCCGCCGGTCTGATCCGGTCCGGGGCGGTCCCGGCAGACGACAGGGACCTGCGCCATCAGCTGGCGGGGAACATCTGCCGGTGCACCGGCTATCAGGCGATCGTCGAGGCCGTCCGCACGGCGGCCGACGCAACGGCGGCAGCATCATGACCAAGCCCCGCGTCAGGCACGCTGAATGGGACGAGCGTACGAGCGGTCGCACGTCATACGTGGGCGACCTACCCACGTTCGGTGTGCTGTCCGCGGCGCTGCTGCGCAGCCCGCACCGGCGGGCACGGATCCTCAAGATCGACACATCGGCGGCCGAGGCCTGCCCCGGCGTCCGTGCCGTGATTTCGGCCGCGGACCTGCCCGACCGGCACTACACCGACAACGGCACCTCCGACCGGCCCGCGCTCGCACGCGGTGAGGTCAGGTACGTCGGCCACGAGATTGCCGCAATCGCAGCCGACACCCAGGAGCAGGCGCGTGCCGCCATCGAACGCATCCGGGTCTCCTACGCGCCACTTCCACCCTTCCCGTCCTTCGAGAGCCAGCTGAAGTCGGGCCCCAGCGGGGGAGACGAGTGCATCGCGGGCTCCCTCGACCGGCTGTTCGGCGACGAGCGTTGTTTCGAAACGGAGCCGGCCATCCGTGTGACCGGCGAGTACCGCTTCGGCAGCCAGGCGCATGCGTGCATGGAACCGCACACAGCGCTCGCGTCTTGGAATGCCGAGAACAACGTCCTCGACCTGTGGGCACCCACCCAGGGCACGCGCAGCGTCCAACGCGATGTGGCCCTGATGCTGGGCCTGGACGCCGACCAGGTGCGAGTCCACCGCATCGCGGCCGGCGGTGACTTCGGATCACGCGTACGACCGGGTGACATCGAGGTCGTCACCGCAGCCCTGGCCATCAAGACGCAGCGAGCCGTCCGGCTCATGCTCACGCGCGACGAGGAGTTCGCGCACACCAAGCGGCGCCACGACTTCGTCGTCAGACTGTCGACCGGGGCCGCAGCCGACGGCCGGCTCCTGACCAGGACGGCCGAAATCCTCGTGGAAAGCGGCGGCTTCGCCCAGGCCAGCGTCAGCGAGATGGGCTACAGCAGCCAACTGCTCGCCTCGCAGTACAGGGTGGACGCCGCCCGCATCCAGGGCACTGCGTTCTATACCCACCGACGCCCCGGGGGATCGTTCCGCGGAGCCGGCGGACCACAGGCGGCATTCGCGCTTGAGGTCCAGATGGACGAACTGGCCGAGCGCCTCTCGATCGACCCCGTCGACCTGCGGATCCGCAACGCTCACCAACCGGGGGAGACCACCACCGCGGGCTGGCAGATCGAAGGCTCCCGCCTGACCGAGTGCCTGCAGACAGCCCGCGCGGCTGTCGACTGGGACCAGCGCCGCGCCCTGGCAGGCTCAGGGCGCGGCATCGGGATCGCCGCCGGCACCCACGTCTCCGGCGTGCTGACCAACCCGCACGCGACGACCGCCTCCGCCACGATCGACCTGGGCGCCGACGGCTCGATCGTCGTACGGACCGGTGCCGGCGACCCGGGCACCGGGCAGCCCATGGTCGCCGCGATCTTGGTGGCCGAGGAACTCGGCGTCGACCCGGATGCCGTCGCCATCGTCTATCAGGACACGGCCGAAACGCCCTACGACCCCGGCGCAGGCGCCTCGAAGGGCACGTTCATGACCGGCAGCGCCGCGCTCGGAGCCGGGCGACTTGCCTCGACCCGGGTCCGTGAACTGGCAGCCGCGAAATTCGCGGTCCTCGCGGACCAGGTGACACTCGCCGACGGGCTCGTCACCGCCGGGCACGACACCATGTCCCTGGGCGACCTGGTCGCCTCCGCACCGGAGGCAAACGACGGCATCCTGCGCATCCATTACCGGCACGACCTCGAACTGCCCCTCCTCACCGGCTCGTCCGGCTTCGGCAACCTCTCCCCGAGCTACGGGTTCGCCGCGCACGCGGTCGAACTGGACGTCGATCGCAGCACCGGCCGCATCCGCGTCCACCGCGTCCACGCCGTCCACGACTCCGGCACGATCATCAACCCGACCGGAGCCCGCGGCCAAGTCGTCGGCGGCGTCGTGATGGCGCTCGGCGCGGCCTTGGGGGAGGAACTCGTCTACGTCGAGGACCAATTGGCCAACGGCAGTTACACCGAATACGCCATGCCGCGCGCCGCCGACGCCCCGGAAGTCGTTCCGATCTTCCTGGAGTCGGACACCGGCCCCGGCCCCCAGGGGGCGAAGGGCCTTGCCGAGGTAGCGCTCGCACCCGTGGCGGCTGCGGTCGTAAACGCGGTCCACCACGCCGTCGGGGTGCGCATCACCGACCTGCCGATCACACCCGACAAGGTCCTGGCCGCGCTGGAGGCCGCCGACCCACACCAGATTCGCCTCAACGGGTCGCGCAGCACCTGGCGGCGCATCGACCCGCACCGGTGGTGGATCCACCTGATGCGCTGGGCCTACCCGCGCGGGCTCCACGCCGTATTGCATCACTACGGCACCAGGCTGGCTCGCCGGCGTCGGCCCGCCGATCGTCTCAAGCTGATCCCCGCGGGCACGGGTCAGGAGGCGGCCAGGCGTCTTGCCCAGACCCCCAGGAGCCGGCCGCTGGGAGGCGGATCGGATCTGATCGTTGCGCGGCAGCAGGGACTCAGGACCGAAGAGAACCTCGTCGATCTCACCGGAATCGATGAACTGACCGTGCTCGAGGGCACGTGTGACGGTGACCTGCGCATCGGGGGAGCGGTCACGCTCGAGGACCTCGGCCGCTTCGCCGCGGCCCACGGCGACACGGCCATCGCGTCCGCCATCGACACGATCGCAACCCCGCAGATCAGGTCCGTCGCCACCGTGGCGGGCAACCTGTGCCAGGAAAAGCGATGCAGCTACTTCCGCAACGGCTACCCCTGCTACAAGCGGGGCGGCGCCTCCTGTCCCTGCTACGCAGTACTGGGTGATCACCGGTTCTACCACGCTGCACTTGGCGGCCACCGCTGCCAGGCGACCACCCCGTCAGACCTGGCCACCGTCTTCACCGCCCTCGACGCCGTCGCTGTCGTGCAGGGCCCCACCACGATGCGACGGCTCCCCATCCGGGACCTGTACCGGGGGCCGGGCGAGACGACGCTGCGAAACGACGAGCTCATCGCGGAGATCGTGGTACCGGCCCAAGCACGTCGGCGCACAACGGTGTTCGAGAAACTCGGCCTGTACGACGGCGGGTTCGCCATGGTGGCAGCCTGCGCCTCCCTCGAAGTGGACGACGACGGCGCCATCACGACCTGCCGGGCCGTCCTCGGCGGCCTCGCGCCGAAACCGTACCGAGCCACCGACACCGAGCGCCGCCTGATCGGGCACGTGCCGACGGACTCGCTCATCGACCAGGCCAGCACCTCCTGGACGCCTCACGCCGACCCCCTGCCGGGAACCCGGTGGAAGCTTCGCGCCGGGTCGAACCTCCTCGCCCGCGCCCTCCGCACTGCGGCCGACCAGCGCCCGCCTCGCACCACGCCGGGCCACGCGTAGTTCGCACGCTGACCCGCCGCTGGTGTCGTAACCGATATCCCACCACCCCTGACGGAAGAAGGAACGCAGTGAACATCGAGACCGTAGTCAAGGGCGGACGGGTGGTGACGCCCGCAATGGACGCCGTGACCGACATCGGCATCACCGACGGCCGTGTGGTCGCCATGGGACCGGACCTCACCGCACCCGAGATCATCGACGCCAGCGGGAAGGTCGTTCTTCCCGGCGGTATCGACATGCACGTCCACCTTTCGGATTCGCCGCTCCCGACCGGGCAGCGGATGAAGTGGGCCGACGACTTCGTTGCCGGCTCCCGGGCGGCGGCCGCCGGCGGCATCACCACCATCGGCAACATGTCGTACGCCGAGACGAACGAGCCTCTGCTCGACGCCCTCAGGCGTCACGACGCCGAGGCATCCGACGACAGCGTCGTGGACTATCTGCTCCACGTCGTGGTCGCCGACCCGACCCCCGAAGCCATCGCCGAGATCGGCAAGATGCATCTCGAGGGCTTCAACACGATCAAGCTCTTCCTCAGCCGGCCGTACTTCGAAAAGTACGCCGAGGAATACCTGGAGGTCCTCCGGCAGGCCGGACGCTCCGGTGTCCTGCCCCTCATCCACTGCGAGGATTCGGCGATCTGCCTGCACCTCTCCGGCAAGCTCCACGCCGACGGCTGCTCCAGCGCGAAGTACTACGGCGACAGCCGGCCCGACTTCGCCGAGGAGACGGCCGTGGTCCGGGCCCTCGGCCTCGCCCGCGCCGCGGACTGCCCGATCTACATCGTCCACGTGTCGTCCAAGGAGGGAATCGAGGCGATCCAGCGGTCCCGGCTACGCGGCTGGCCGGTGTACGCCGAGACCCGGCCGCTGTACCTCTACCAGACGGACGACGTGTACTCCGACGAGGACGGCGCGAAGTGGGTCGGCCGACCGCCGGTGCGCCACGACAAGGACGTGACGTCGATGTGGTCCGGGCTCGAATCCGGCATGATCGACACGTACTGCAGCGACCACGCGCCGTGGAAGCTGTCGGAGAAGCTCGACCCGTCCCTCAACGTCGGCAACTCCTTCCTCGCCGGCCACGCCGATCTGGACACGCTGCTGCCGCAGTTCTGGGACCACGCCATCCGCCGGCGCGGCTGGTCGATCCAGCGGTTCGTCGAGGTGACCTCCACCAACGCCGCCCGCATCTTCGGCCTCTTCCCGCAGAAGGGCACGATCGCTGTCGGGTCCGACGCCGACCTGGTCATCTGGGACCCCGAGCTAGTCCGTTCCATCGACAGCTCGACCTGGCAGTCGAACAGCGACTTCTCCCTCTACGAGGGCGAAACCTTCACCGGTTGGCCGATCCTCACGATGGTGCGCGGCACGGTCGTCTACCGCGACGGCAAGATCGTCACCGAGTCGGGTCACGGCCGCCGCGCCATCGCCGGCACCCCGGCGCGGACGGGGGCCTACTGATGAAGTTCGGTTTCGGTGTCAACCCGCAGGGCGTCGACGAGGTCGTCTCCGCCGGTGTCCAGGCTGAGGCCCTCGGCTTCGACCGGATCGGTCTGTGGGACTCCCCGCTGGGCCACCGCGAGGTGTGGATGACCCTTGGCGCGGTCGCAGCGAAGACGGAGAAGCTCCGGCTCGGGCCCTGGGTCACGAACGGGATCACCCGCCACCCCGTCGTGACCGCCGCCGCCGCGGCCACGCTGGACGACATCGCCCCCGGCCGGGTCATTCTCGGCGTGGGCTCCGGCGACAGCGGCGTCTACAACCTCGCCGGGGTCGGATCCAAGCTCGCCGACCTTGAGGAGTTCGTCGTCGCGGTCCGCGGCCTGCTGACCACTGGCCGCGCCGAGTGGCGCGGCCAGTCGCTCGCCATCGACTGGCCCGGGGAACGGGACGTCAAGATCTTCGTCTCTGCGCACGGGCCCAAGGCCACGCGCCTGGCGGGCCGCATCGGCGACGGCGTCATCGTCGGCAGCGGCGTCTCCCCGGAGGCCATCCACAGCGCCCGCGACCTCATCGCCGCTGGCTGCGAGGAGGCCGGCCGGGACGAGAGCCAGATCGAGACCTGGTGGATGGCCCCCTGGTACATCTCGGAGGACGGGGAGCAGGCCAAGAACGACGCGCTCTGGCACCTGACCAGCCTGGTGCACCACTGGTCGCGGACCGGCGGCAAGGGAATGTTCCCCGAGGAGCTGAGGGAAGGGATCATCAAGCTCGGCTCCGGCTACCACCTGCGCAGCCACGGTGACCCCTCGCCCGAGGAGAAGGCCCAGTACGCCGCCGAGGCCGAGCGTCTCGGTGTCGCGGACTATCTGCGCAGGCGATTCACCATCAGTGGCACCCCGGCCGAGGTGTGCGTGCAAATGGCCGAGGCGGCCCAGGCCGGTGCGCTGAACCTGGACTGCGCCAACGCTGCGCCAAAGGGCCGCGTGATGGTGCGCCCGACGAACTTCCACACCCTGGTGCGACCGCTCCTTCAGGAACAGTCGGCGATGGCGACGGGAACCGCGCATGTCCACTGAGACGAACGGCGCGTCGGCGGGCTCGCTGCGGGCCCGCGATCTGGGCATCCCGTTTGACGGCATGCCCGGCGAGCGCAACGCCCTGGTCGACGTTGCCGGAGTCGAGATCGGGCACACCACGCTCATCAGCGAGAAGGCCCGGGCCCGGACCGGAGCCACGGCCATCCACCCCCGCGGCCGCGCGGGCGTCGGTGAGGCGGTCGCGGCGGGCGTGCACTCCTTCAACGGCAACGGCGAGCTCACCGGAAGCCACTGGATCCGTGAGGCCGGATCGTTCGCGACCCCGATCGTGCTGACGAGTACCCATGCCGTGGGCGACGCCCACCGGGGGGTGATCGACTGGATGCTCCGGGAGCGGCCCGGGCTCGGCGAACGCTGGCTGCTACCGGTCGTCGGCGAGACGTGGGACGGCCGACTCAACGACGCCACCGTGCGCCACCTGCTGTCGGACGACATCATCGCCGCGCTCGACGCGGCGAGTGCCGACACCCTGGCGGAGGGGCCTGTCGGCGGTGGAACGGGCATGATCTGCTACGGCCGTAAGGGAGGCAACGGCACTGCCTCCCGCCTTGTCGACTACGAAGGCGAGAGCTACGCAGTCGGCGTGTTCCTGCAGGCCAACTTCGGTGACGCGCACGAGCTACGCGTCATGGGCCGACCGCTCGCCACGCCGCCCGTGGACGGGAACGCGATCAGCACCGCTCCCGCGGGCGCGGGCTCGCTGATCGTCGTGGTGGGAACCGACGCACCCCTCCTCCCGGGGCAGTGCGCTGCGCTTGCCCGTCGGGTCTCGCTCGGCGTCGGCCGGACTGGAACGGCCGGATCGCACTTCTCCGGCGACATCTTCCTGGCGTTCTCCACGGCGAACACCGGAGCGTTCGGAAGCCAGCCGCCCGCCAGCGGCAGGCCTGGGGAGACAGCCACCCTGGACACGGTTCAGACCGTGCCGTGGGGGTGCATGGACCCCTTCTACACGGCCGTCGTGCAGGCGACCGAGGAGGCGATCCTGAACGCGCTCGTCGCCGGCCGGGACGTGCACGGACCGAAGGGCCTGCTCGTCGCGGGCGTTGACCACGACGAGGTGCGGTCCCTCTTCGTGCAGAAGACCGAGGAGGCTGTGCGATGACTGCGACTGACCCCGTCTCGTTCTGGGACCACGACCTCGGGCCCAGGGCCCTGCGCGCCCCCCTCGCCTCCGATAGCGAGGTCGACGTGTGCATCGTCGGCGCCGGTCTGACCGGGCTCTGGACGGCGTACTACCTCGCCAAGGCCGAACCCGGCCTGCGCATCGGGATCCTCGAGCGGGAGTACGCCGGCTTCGGCGCATCCGGGCGCAGCGGGGGATGGCTGTCCAACTTCCTGGCCGGATCGAGGGAGAGGTACGCGAAGAAGAACGGACGGCAGTCCGTCGTCGACCTCCAGCACGAGATGGACGCCTCGGTCGACGAAATCATCAAGATCCTCAACGTTGAGGGGATCGACGCCGATCTAGACAAGCCCGGTGTGCTGACGGTCGCGCGGACCCCGGCCCAGTGGGAGCGCCTGCAGGCGAAGGTCGTCGAGGACGAGGCATGGGGCGAGCGGGACCAGGTCCTCCTCGACGCGGCCGCCTGCGCGGACCGCATCCGGATCGCCGACGCCGTTGGCGCCGCGTACTCCCCGCATTGCGCGCGGGTGCACCCGGCGAAGCTGACGGCAGGCCTCGCCGCGGCAGTCGAGGACAGGGGCGTGTGGATCTGGGAGCAGTCTCCGGCGGTCCGCATCGAACCGCACACGGTCCACACGCCGTCCGCGTCCGTCCGGGCCCAGCACATCGTGCTCGCGGTGGAAGGCTTCACCGCGGAGATACGCGGGCATCACCGGGATCTGCTGCCGATGAACTCATCGATGATCATGACCGAGCGTATTCCGGACTCGGTGTGGGAGACGATCGGCTGGGCAGGCAACGAACTCCTGGGCGACATGGCGCACGTGTACTTCTACGCACAGCGCACCAGCGATGGCCGTGTTGCCTTCGGAGGCCGCGGCAAGCCGTACCGGTACGGCTCACGGATCCCGGCAGGCGGCACGATCCCGCAGGTGACCGTCGAAGCGCTACGGAACCTGATGGTGGAGTGCTTCCCCGCACTGAAGCGGGTGGACATCGCCGACGCCTGGTCGGGCGTCCTCGGCGTCTCGCGAGACTGGTGCTCAACCCTCACCCGCGATACCCGAACCGGCGCGCTGATCGTCGGCGGCTACGCCGGCCACGGCATGACCACCACCAACCTGGCCGGCCGGACCGTCCGCGACCTGATCCTCGGTCTCGACTCGGACCTGCTGTCGCTGCCCTGGGTCGACCACACGTCCCAGCGCTGGGAACCGGAGCCGTTCCGCTGGCTCGGCGTCCAAGCGGTCTACAGCGCCTACCGAGGAGCCGACGCACGCGAGGACCGCTCCGGCCGAGGCACATCCATGCTCGGCCGCGCCGCCAACCTCCTGGCGGGGCGGTGAACCCCACCAGCTCCGGAGCGCTTTCGACCGGGACGACGCGCTTCCCGAATCGCTGAACTGAAGTTAAGGAACGAGGTCACCGAGATGTCGGCACCCCACGAAGCTCGCTCATACCGGGTCACGAACCCGGCAAACGGACAGGTCCTCGCGGACTACGAGTCAGCGTCCGATGCCGCGATCACCGCTCTCCTGGAGCGGTCCGCCGAGGCACAGCAACGATGGGCCCGGCGCTCTGTCACCGACCGCGCCCGCATTGTCGCCGAGGTCGCCAGGCTCTTCGACGAGAGGGCAGGGAAGCTCGGAGCCCTGATCACCGCCGAGATGGGGAAGGAGGCATCGTCGGCGGTGGGGGAGGCGAAGTTCTGCAAGGAGATCTTTGCGTACTACGCCACTGAGGGACCGCGTCTCATCGCCGACACACCGGTCGCGGTCCCGGCGGGAGCTAATGCGCGCATCCAGAGGCTTCCCCTTGGCCCGATCCTCGGCGTGATGCCGTGGAATTACCCCTACTACCAGGCGGCCCGCTTCGTCGCTCCGAACCTCGTACTCGGCAACTCGGTCATCCTTAAGCCAGCGGAAAACTGTCCCTCGTCCGCCTTGGCGATCGCCGACATCATGAGCGAGGCGGGCGTGCCAGCGGGCGTCTACGAATCGGTCTTCGCGACCCATGACCAAATTGCGCGCATCGTTGCCGACCCGCGGGTGCAAGGCGTCTCCCTGACCGGTTCAGAGCGCGCTGGTACCGCGATCGCCGAGCACGCAGGGCGCAACCTCAAAAAGGTGGTCCTCGAACTCGGAGGATCGGACCCGTACATCGTGCTGGACTCCGCCGACGTGGCGGCGTCCGCGCGTCTGGCGTGGGACACCCGCATGTCCAACAACGGCCAGGCATGCAACTCCAACAAGCGCATGATTGTCATGAGCGACATCTACGACGAGTTCGTGGCGGAGCTGGTCACACTTGCCACTGGTCTCGAGCCTGGTGACCCGGCGAACCTCGGTGAGCGGGAGTTCCCACCGTTGGCCTCCCGAACTGCGGCGGAAGAGCTTGCTGCCCAGGTCGCAGATGCTGTCGCACAGGGCGCAGTCCTGCATACCGGGGGCACAGTGACCGAGGATTCCGGGGCATACTTCCGCCCGGCTGTGCTCACCGACGTCAAGGTCGGGATGCGCGCCTACAGCGAGGAACTGTTCGGCCCGGCAGCAGTGGTGTACCGAGTGGAGACCGATGAGGAGGCGATTGCGTTGGCGAACGACAGCCAATACGGCCTCGGTGCGGCCGTATTCAGTCAGGATGCGGAGCGGGCGAGCGCCGTGGCGAGCTCTCTCGAGGTCGGAATGACGAACGTCAACATCCCGATCGGACAGGGTGCTTCGCTCCCGTTCGGTGGAGTGAAGCGCTCGGGCTTTGGCCGTGAGCTCGGACCGCTGGGGCTTGATGAGTTCGTCAACAAGCGCCTCTTCTACGCCCAGCAGTGACGAGGCGTTCGGAGACGTCGGATGCCCGGCCCAGGCCCCGCGGACGGTGGATGCGCGCATCTCGTCGTCCTCGGCAACTCCAAGATCCCCGACAGAATCAAGTTTAGAGCCTGTTTCAGACGTGACCTTCTGGGGTGCAGGCCCTCGTTCTTTGGCGCCGATGACGATGAAGCTTGGCAGCGAGGCGAACAAATAATCGGTTGCCTATTGGTGATGATGGTGGATCCAATGGCCGGCGTGATCACCCGGGCGCGCCCGCCGCAGTGAGACGTGACGAGCGCGAACCGCCAGCCCCGGCCGGCGCACGATCCGGGCGGACTACGACCACACCGTTCCAAGGGAGACGCCAGCCGATGAACATGCCACCATCGCCGTCCGGAGCGGAGCACACAGACGGGTCGTCCGTCGGCCTGGGCGCTCTCGTACCGCTGACGCGGCCCGGCTGGGTCGAGGCGGGCCGACACCTGCTCGCAGGACTTGACCTGGCCGTTCGCGAGGTCAACGATGCTGGCGGGATCAACGGCAGACCACTGGAGCTGGTGGTCCGGGACACCGCGGCCGATCCGGAGCGGGCCGCGGCGGCCGTGGACGAACTGGCCGGCCTGGGCGTAGCCGCCGTGGCGGGCGAGTACCACAGCGTCGTCGCCCGCGCCGCCGCCGCCCGGGCCGCCGCCCTCGGCGTGCCGTTCCTCTGCTCGTCCGCGGTGCTCGACGCGCTCACCGATGAGCCGACGGAGTGGGTCGCGCGCCTGCCCCCGGCCCAGTCTCACGGTTGGTGGATCTATGCGGACTTCCTCCTCGGCGCGGGCCGTCGTCGGATCGCCGTGGCGACCCAGCCGAGCGTCTACTGGGCGTCCGGGACCCGGATCCTCCGGGACCACCTCGCGCCGCGCGGCGGCACCGTCGTCGAACTCGACACGAACACGCTCACCCCCGAGGCCCTGTGCGACGCGCTTGTCGACCACGGCGCGACAGCGCTCCTCCTGCTGGTCGGCCATCCGGAGCCGGCGGTGCCGATCGTCAGAGCCGTCCGGGGCGACCGGCGGCTCGCGGGGATTCTGATCGGCGCTCCGGCCGGACAACCGGAGTTCGCCGAATGGGCCGCGGTGCTGGGCGAGGACGGCGCCGGGATCCCGTTCCTGCGATACCTGCCCGAGCGCCTCGGTCCGCTTGGCGAACGCGTCGGGAAGGAGCTCCGCGAGCGGCTGGGCGAAGCGCCCTCCTTCGTCGCCTTCGAGGGCTGGGACACCGTCACCGTCCTCGCCGACGTGCTGCGTTCCCACGGCACGGACCGGGCGGCCCTCGCCGAGTCATGGCCGCGCGTGGCGGTCGAGGGCACTCGCGGGCCGATCCGGTTCTCCCGCACGCCGGGCATCAGCGTTTGGCAATGGACTTGGACACCAATACAAGTCGTTGATCGGGACCCGGCGGAACCTGATCGCTTTCGGATCCTCCACGTCGGCTGAGAAAGCATGGAAGACCGACTGCCCAGATCTGTCCGAACTTGAGGCTGTCTACGGGCCCACGCAGGCTCTCACCTTCGCAGCCGGGCCACGACCGCATTCCGCTGGCATACGCGGCCGGACCGAGTCACCAAGAGGCAGAAGGCGGCACATGGGCTTTCCGCCAGGGACTTTTAGTACGCGGTGTGCCCTCAACAAAGGCGGAGTGTGCTCGAGGCCAGCCGCATAAGCCATGTCACCAGAGGCATCTACGTCTGCAGTCCGCATAGCTGCGACGGGTCGTCGCCGGGACACGCAGCTGCCTTGCGCGCTCTCTGCAATCGGAAGCTCACCCAGCCCTACTGCTGGCTGTGGAGCGAGTTGTTCGAGGAGTGAACGGCCGTTGCCGCCCGCCGACCGCTGCAGTTTGGCTCTCATGGGGTGCCTGCCAGCCCGTACACCAACCACACGACAGTCTGTGGACAACTCGACCACGGGCGGTGGGCGGCCAGCGAGTAGAGTCGGCCGCATGACCAAGTGGGAATACGCAACCGTGCCGCTGCTCGTCCATGCCACGAAGCAGATTCTGGACACCTGGGGCGAGGACGGCTGGGAGCTCGTCCAGGTCGTGCCCGGGCCGAACAACCCCGAGCAGCTCGTCGCGTACCTGAAGCGGGAGAAGGCATGAGTGTCGTAGCGGCGAAGCTGGCCGAACTCGGCCTGACCCTGCCGGAGGTCGTCCCGCCGCTGGCCGCGTACCAGCCGGCCGTGCAGTCCGGCGTGTGCGTCTACACCTCCGGGCAGCTCCCCATGGTCGAGGGCAAGCTGCCCGTCACTGGCAAGGTGGGCGCCGAGGTCACGGCCGAGGAGGCCAAGGAACTGGCCCGCATCTGCGCCCTGAACGCGCTGGCCGCAGTCAAGTCCGTCGCCGGCGACCTGGACCGCGTGGCACGCGTCGTGAAGGTCGTGGGCTTCGTCGCCTCGGCCGCCGACTTCACCGGCCAGCCCGGCGTGGTCAACGGCGCGAGCGAGCTGCTCGGCCAGGTCCTAGGCGACAAGGGCGTGCACGCGCGCAGTGCGGTCGGCGTGGCAGTACTGCCGCTGGACGCCCCCGTCGAGGTCGAGATCCAGGTGGAGCTCACCAGAGCGTAGAACCCGTCGTCCAGGCCGACGCATTATCGCGGCGGCTCGGTCCTGGCTTCCGCGCAGCGCCCGAAACTGTCACCTCGTCGCACCGTAGTCAGTACGTACAGAACACTCCGCCGACAGATCCTTGATCAGCGTGATCGCATTTCTCGATCAGAGGGCGGAGCGTTCCACACAACCGGGCTGCCCCTCACGAGCCGTCAAGGTAACTCATCAGCCACCCCACCCTCCTGGAGCGGCTGGTCTTCGCGTATCGGGAACCCATGAAGGGGATCGCGCGCCTCGAGGGGTGCTCAGCGAGCCGCGCCGATCGTCCGGCCGCCGTCCACGACGAGCTCGGAGCCGGTGACGTAGTACGCGTCTGGCGACGCGAGGTAGTAGCTGGCGTCGGCGATCACCGCCGGCTGGGCCACCTGAGGGATCGGCTGGCCGGGGAGCGTGGTGGGGAACCCGGCAGCACGCGAGGCAGGGGTCTCGATCACGCCCGGGACGACCATGTTGACCCGGATCTTGTCGTCAGCCAGCTCCAGCGCCGCACATTTGGTGAGACCCCGCAGCCCCCACTTAGACGACGAGTAGGCCGACAGACCGACGAAGCCTGCCAGCCCCGCCGTGGAGCCGGTGTTTACGATGACGCCCTTGCCGGCACGCCGCATCTGCGGCACCACTGCGCGGATGCCGAGCATCGTTCCGATCATGGTGATGTCGACGACGCGTCGCCACTGGGCGACGTCCGTGTCCTCGATGCGGTTGTTCCAGATGAGCCCGGCGTTGTTGACGAGGACCTCGATCGGCCCGCCAGCCGCCTTCTCGGCTTCGGTGACAGCGCGGTCCCACTGCTCCGGGTCGCTCACATCCAGTTGGATGGCGTGGGCGCCATCGCCGATCTCGGAGGCCACACGCTGCGCCGCGTCCAGATCCACGTCGGTGACGAGAACGCGGTCGCCGGCTTCGGCGAACCGGCGCGCCGTGGCTTCACCGATCCCCGACCCGGCACCAGTCACCAGCACCACGCGCGAGGATGTGCTCTGCTCTGCCATGGGAAGTTGTTCTCCGTTCGTTGTTGGTTGACATCGGTGTGCACCGGGAGCCTGGGCGCGAGATCCGACTAGAGGTCCTGTCGCCCGATGCGCGCGAAGATCTCCGGACGCTGGGCTCTCAGGTAGGAGGCGAGGCCTGCCCCGGCCACGGCCAGCAGCACTATGAATGCAAGCGCGAGGTCTGCCGCCGTGCGGCTCCCGCCGATGATGTCGGGCATGTGCATGATGGCCAGATAGAGGACCCCGCCGATGCCGACAAAGGCCAGCATTGGTGCGATCCGTGACTCGAAGTGTGTGGCCGTGCGCGTCGAGTCACGCTGGAAGAACGCAAGGATCGCAAGGCTCGTGGCGAACATCAGCACTACGAGACAGACGCTTCCGATCGCAGCACAGGATGAGTAGACCCGCAGCGGGTCGAGGCCGGCGGCCGTGGGGGCGATGATCCCGACCAGGCACAGAGCCGAGAACCAAGCTGCGGCTACATATGCGACCACGATGAATGTGGACGGCGCGCCGTCCTGGTTGCCGTAGCCGATCAGGACCGGCACAAAGCCCGCGGCAGTGCCGAGTGGAGCGTTGAAGGCCAGCACCGTGAAGACGATCGAGGCCACCCCCAGGTTGCCTCGGAGGTTGCCGGAGGCTTGCTCGGAGCTTGCTCGTTCGGCAACTTGCTCAGCCATCCCGATGTGCCCTCTTTCTCACCGACGACCCTCCGTTGAGAAACTGGCCGCATGGCCGATTTTAAGCATCATCAGCGTCTCGCTCAAGGCTTGTCAAGGCTACGTTCAGAACGCTTCCTTCGACCCTCTGACCCGCGATTTTCCAAAGGAATGAGTTCATCTCCTTGACGCGGGCAACCGGTGGTGCAAGCATCTCTAAATCTGATCAGTTGGCCAAAAGTTGCGTGAGCTTGATCAGAATGAGGTTGTAACCGACGCCGAAGGAGCCGCGATGACTGGGGGACTTACACCCGCCGAGAAGGCTGAGAGGCCAACGGTCGACTTCGACCACCACTCCCGGGAGTACGTCGAACGCGGTGTCGAGATCATGCATGGGCTGCGCCAGAAGTGCCCGGTCGCCTGGTCGGAGCAGCACGGCGGCTACTGGGTCGCCACCCGCCACGACGACGTGACGACGGTCTTCAAGAACGATGAGACGTACTCGTCGGAGAACTGGCAGGGCCGCGGCCCTCGCCAGGGTGTTCTCCATCCGCCCACCCCCCACAAGGAGGGGATGATGGAGGAGGACCCGCCGGCGTTCATCGCGTACCGCAAGCCGCTGACGAAGTACTTCAGCCAGCCAGCGATTGAGCGTATCCGCCCGGAGATCGAGGACTACGCCGGCTGGGCCATCGACCAGGTCATCGAGTCCGGCGAAGCCGAACTCGTCATGGGCATTTTCGCTGCGGTGCCGGCGCTGCTGACCAACCGGTTCCTGGGCCTGCCGCTGAAGGAGGCCACCACCCACGCACTAGCCATGCAAATGGCCTTCAGTATTCCGCCGGACGGCACGCCGGAGGACCGTGCGAAGGCGGACCAGCTCTTCCGCTGGAGCACTGGTGCCTTCCGCGCCGCCGCCGCCGAGCGCCGTAAGAACCCGACCGACGACCTGATCTCGCTAGTGGCGAATCTCCGCGTCGATGGAGAGCTCCTCGACATGGAGGAGGTTGTTGGCAACTCGTTCCTCCTGATGAGCGGTGGTATCTCCACGACCACGGCCCTGTTGGCCAACGTCTTCACGTACTTCGACGAGCACCCCGAGACACGAGACTGGATCAAGGAGGACTACTCGCGGCTCAAGACGGCCGGTCAGGAGTTCCTCCGGTACTTCTCGCCGGTGCAGGGCCTGGCTCGCACCGCGACGCGGCAGTGCGCTCTGGGCGACGTCACGATCGAGGAAGACGAGCGGATCTGGATGGCGATGGGTGCGGCGAACCGTGACCCAGAGGTGTTCCCGAACCCGGACGAGCTCGATCTGGAGCGCTCGCCGAACAAGCATGTGGCGTTCGGTGTGGGCATGCACCGGTGCATGGGCTCCCACATGGCCATGGCGATGTTCGAGATCGTTACCGAGCAGACCCTGCGCCGGATGCCCGATCTCAAGATCGATCGGGAACGGTCGCGGCGCTACCAGAGCACCGGGGTCCTCAACGGGTGGGCTGAGCTCTGGGCCACGTTTACGCCGGGAAGGCCGAACGGGAGCACCCTGGCCCTGTAGGGGAGTGGTTCAGCCAGAACCTGTACTGCGACAGCCCTACCGATACCGCCTGCGGAGGACGACCGGTGTGCACCGGTCGCCACAGCGCTCCCGGCTGAAGCCGCTGGGCGGTAGTCACCACCGAAAAGCGTCAGTCGGCAAGTGAGCTGGAGATGGCAGAAGTAGCGGGCCATCCCGCGCGGCCTGTCCGACGGGATGGGCCCGTCTCAAGCGCCCGCCCTACGGTCGGGCGGATCTAGCCGGGATGCACTTCCGATGCTCAGGCTGCAGGATCTTGTGAGGGACTCACCCCCGGGCCGCAGACTGCCCGGCAAGCGACGAACTCGAATATGCCTCAGGACCTGCGGCGCTATGATTTTGGCAGCAGATCCGCCGCGTACAGCCCCTATGACGACCATGCAGCCGCCGATGGAGACCGGTCAGGTATCCCCCTTCGATGCAACGACAGCGGCAACCGCTGTGATCGATTCACAGGGGATGGTGATCGGATGGAGCAGTGCGGCCGAAAATCTCTTCGGCTCTCTAGCCGAAGACGTCCTCGGGCGGCCGGTCGACGAGGTGCTCCATGACGCCGATAGCCGACCATCCCCCTGGCTCCACACGACGGACCCGTCGCGGCACGTACATTCTGAGACTCGCAAGATCCGTCGTGCGGACGGGACGTCCGTGACCGTCGTGCTGCAAGTGAGTCCCTTGGACCACCGGAGCACCGGGGCGGCGAGTGTCGTTGTGGCAGCCACAGTCGATCGGGCGCGGAGGTGGATGACCGACCAGTCCATGCTCCACGGGCTTTCCACTCAGTCACCTGTTGCGCTGACTGTCTACGGACCTGACCTGCGTCTTCGGTGGATTAACGACGTGCTCGAGGAGCAATTGGGTCTGACGCGCAGTGACTGCATCGGCCGCTACAGCACCGAACTCCTGCCGCAGGGCATGATCCTGGCGCCAGAGTCCGCTGGCACCCTTGAGGACGTCATCGCCAAGGTGCTGGAGACCGGTGAACCCGTCTTCGATGTGCTTTACAGCAGCCCCACACCGGCCGACTTGAGCCACCAACGGATCTGGTCCTGTTCCTATTTCCGGCTGTCGGACGCCGACGGAAGCCCCCTCGGGGTGGGCGAGTCCTCCTTCGACATTACGAACCGGTACGAGGCGGGGGTCCGTGTGGCGCTTCTTGGCCGTGCCAGCCGGATCGGTACCAGCCTCGATGTCGCACGCACGGCGCAGGACCTGGCCGCAGTGGTCGTGCCCGATTTCGCGGACCACGTCGAAGTCGACCTCGTGGAACACGTCCTGACCAGCGATCGCCTCTCATCCGGCCACGACAAGAGCGGAACGTCCTTGCGGCGGGTCACCGAGCGCAGCGCACAGCCGATGCCGGATGCCGTGCCGAGACTCGGGCTGCTTTTCTCAGCCGAGGCCGGAGGCCCGCGTCGCATCGTGCTGCCTCTTGCTGCCCGTGACACTGTGCTCGGGACGGTGACCCTCAGCCGCACGCCGCCGCGCTACCCCTTTGCCGCCCAAGACGTCACGCTGGCAGAGGAATTGGTCTCCCGCACCGCCGTCTGCATCGACAACGCCAGCCGCTATGCACGCGAGCACACGACGGCTCTCACCCTGCAGCGCAGCCTTCTGCCCCAGGTCGTGCCGCAGCCCACCGGCGTCGAGGTCGCCCACAGATACGTGCCCACCGCCGATCCACTCGGCGTCGGAGGGGACTGGTATGACGTCATCCCGCTGTCCGGCGCGCGCGTGGGGCTCGTCGTGGGGGACGTGGTGGGCCACGGGCTAAACGCCGCTGCCACGATGGGGCGACTGCGCACCACCGTCCGTGCGCTTGCTGCACTGGACCTGACACCCGATGAACTCCTGGCTCGTCTCGATGACTTGGTCGGGCAGGCCAGGGTGGGCATCCATCGAACGAATAGTGACACGCCGGAAGACCAGGCGCTCGGTACGACTTGCCTCTATGCGATCTATGACCCCGTCACCGCCGTCTGCACTTTGGCGAGCGCGGGCCACCCGGCCCCCGTCGTCACTGTGCCAGGGCACCCACCGGAACTTCTTGACCTGTCCCCGGGACCACCCCTCGGAATCGGCGGCCTGCCCTTCGGCTGCGCCGAAATCCGCCTGGCGGAAGGGAGCCTGCTGGCCTTCTACACCGATGGACTGATCGAGTCCTCGGGCAGGACGATGGATACCGGCATGGCGAGTCTGCGCCGTGCCCTCGTCGATTCCGCACAGAATCTCGACGCCCTGTGCGACGTGATCACCGCGCCGGTCTCAGCCAGGTCGGCCGAAGACGATGCGACGCTGCTTCTGGTGCGCGTCAAGTCACTCCCCGCCGAGAACACGGCGAGTTGGCGAGTCGCCCAAGATCCCTCAGCTGTCGCAGGGACACGGGAACATGCGCGAGCGCAGTTGGAGCAGTGGGGGCTGGAAGAGATGGCCTTCGTCACCGAACTCGTAGTGAGCGAACTGGTGACGAACGCAATTCGCTACGGAAGCGACCCCATCACCCTCAGAATGCTCCGCGACCAGAACAGGACCCTCATCTGTGAAGTCACCGACGGAGCACACACCTCCCCCTACCTTCGGCGCGCCGCCAACGATGACGAGGGCGGCCGTGGACTGTTCTTGGTGGCCCAGTGCATGGACCGATGGGGCACGCGCTACACGCGTGAAGGCAAGACGATCTGGGCGGAGATCAAACTCGACGTCTGACCACATCGAGCGCCGCACCTGTGCCGTGACGCACTCCCTCATTCCGCCGTGGTCTCAATGACCGGGAGGAGTTCCGGCAGGTGGCCATCCGAGGTGAGTGCCGCCGCGCGTCGTTCCGCGGGTACTTCGCCGTAGGACGGACCCGAACAGACCGTATCCGGCGTTGTTGACCAGCACGTCCAAACGGCCCGCCACGCGCACGGTGTCCGCGAGGACGGCGCATCCGGGGCTGTCAGGTCCAGCGCGACCGCGGTGATCTGCTTCGGGGCCTGCCGGACCAGATCGTCCAGCCGGTCACGGCGTCGACCGACGGCGATGACGTGGGCGTCGGTGGCCAGTGCACGTTCGGTCACGAGGCGGCCGAAGCCGGACGTCGCCCCGGTGATGAGCCAAGTAGAAGACATGGTGAATACTCCTGATCAGAGCTGCAAAGGCGATACAGGGACGGTTGGCTGGGACACAGATGGTGTCTCGCCCTCAAGAACCGCCTGCGCAACCCATCGGGGGCAGCGGACCCGGCCTTGTCGATACCTGGGATTCAAAGGGCCACCTAGGGCCTGGGAGTGCCCACCATCGGGCGCGACCATGGGGGTATGGAGCGGAACGAAGGGCTCGGCGCCTTCCTGCGGGCCAAGCGCGCGGCGACCGACCCTATAGGTGTGGGCATTCACGATGCCTCGACGCGCCGAGTACCCGGACTGCGCCGGGAGGAGCTGGCGTCAGTGTGGACTACTACACGCGCCTGGAGCAGGGTCGCCCCATCACACCGTCGGAGTCGGTGCTCGATGCTCTGGCGAACGCCTTGCAGCTGGATCCCGCGGAGCGCGTCGACAAGCTCGCGGTCCGCTACGAGGGGGACTGTCAAACGAGTGGCCCTGTCCTACTTTCGGTGGTGACGGAGCGTGCCGTTATCCGAGGAGGATGCGACGGCGGAGCAGGGTGAAGCCTGCTCGTCCGTGCATCTGGCGCGCGATGCGCTTGGTGTTGGTGTTGACGCCCTCGGTGGGGCCGTTGCGGTACGGAAGGGTGAGCCCGGCGATCACGGCGTTGTGTCCCGATCCAGGTCCCGGGTGAAGGCATGCAGATGGGGCAGGTCGGCTGCTCGGACGTGGGCGATCCAGCGTGTGAGTGCGTCGGTGTTGCCGATGTGCGGTGTAAGGAGCGGAGCGAAGTCCCTGATGTGTGCGGCCAGTTGGGTTATCTCGGGGCGGGCGGCGGCGAGTTTGGCCAGGAGCTCGTGTTGCTCGGCCTTGAGGTCGTCGGGCCTGGTCAGCAGCATCCGGGCGAGCCGGCGCGGGGAGATATGACTGCGCTCGGCGTCCGCACGGTCCTGGTTGATGTACTTGTGCAAGAGGTTCAGGCAGCCCGTGAACCCCAGGGCCTTGATCTCTTCGAAGAGAGGGTTGACCAGGGCGCCTGGGTCCTCGGCCCGACGTTGGCGCGAGACGGCCGGCAGGAGAACGTCAGGGACGATGGCTTCTCCCGACATCGCGGGCCGTCACGCCGTGGGCTGGCTCTGATGACATCACATGGGTCGGACAGCTACGGTTATGGGACCCTGCGGGCTTCGGATCGCGGGAAGTAGTTGGTAGGTGTAGCCGATGGCGAGGACCAGGAACTGGGATCTGAACCTGCTGATCCCGCTGGAAGTGCTGCTCACCGAGTGCAGCGTGACACGGGCGGCGCGCCGGTTGTTCCTGACACAACCTGCGATGAGTAACGCTCTTTCCCGGCTGCGGCAACACTTCAACGACCCGCTGCTGGTGCGCGATGGCCGGGCAATGCGCCGCACCGCGCGGGGTGAGGATCTGCTGCTCCAGGTTCGTCAACTACTCGCGCAGATCAACCAGCTGGCACCGGGTGGCTTCGACCCGGCGACTGCGGAGAGACGATTCTCGGTGATGATGAGTGACTTCGCGGCCATGGTGCTGATGCCGGCCGTACTCAGGGCCGTGGCCGGGTATCCGGGGATCAGCCTGCGGGTTGTCCCGTATCAGGCCAGTTACGCGGCCGAACTCGAGGAAGGCGGCATCGACCTGCTGCTGACCATCGACGAGCACCTGATGTCAAATCATCCGACGGTACCGTTGCTGACCGCGGACTGGGTAGCGATCACCGTGGTGGATAATCCGCTGGTCGGCGACGAGTTGACGCTGGAGGACTACACGTCCCTGCGGCATGTGGTCGTTCGCTACGACGACGGGCGCATCACGACGATGGAGGAGTCGTACGTGCGACGGCACGCGATCGATCGGCCGGTCGCGATGTACGTGCCCTCGTTCACGCATGTGCCCTGGGTGCTGCCGGGGACGACCTGTCTCGGCGTCGTACCGGGCCCGGTCGCCGAGGCGGTCCGGAGCGCGCTGAAGCTCCGCGTGCTGCCTGTCCCGATACACATAGCGCCGATCCGGGAGAACATGCAGTGGCATAGCCGGACCGACGATGATGCGGGCGCAGCGTGGCTCCGGTCTGTCATCCTCGAGGCAGCCGCGGAGGTTATGCCGCTTTCGTGATAATTGGTACCGCTATCTATCATATTGTTGTCCGGTCAGGTGTTCAGTCTCATCCTCGGCCGCGGATCCGGTCCGGATCCGCGGCCGAATGGCTAGTGCTCGCGCCGTCCTTCCTGCTTCGTCCCAATGCCGGGGCGCTGGACGCGGATCCAGGTCGACCGGATGAAATGTGGGCTACGGGATCTGCAAGCACTCGTGGATGACCTGCTGGAACGGGAGATCTACGACGTCGGCCAGCACGGCGAGATCGGCCCATCGTCGTTCATTCCACAGATGGCCGTCTACGTTAGTGCCAGCCTGGACGCGATGATCAGCATACTCGGAAGCGCGATCTGGGCTGCTGGCATGCATTCCGCTCAGTGCAAGATCCTGCGTAAGGAACCGTCGCTGATTCCGAACTCTGTTCTGGAAGTACTTCGCCATGAATCACCGGTCCAGCTGTCGGCCAGGGGACCCTGGGTGAGGTACGGATCGACGATTTGTTGATCCCCGACGATCGACAGGCCCTGATCGTGTTTGGGTCGTCAATCGAGATGAGAGCGCCATTGGGGACCGGATTCCAATCGCTTCGACATCCACCGGGCTGATGTCGCGGGGCATCCGGTGTTCGGGTACGGCGCGCACGTGTGCGCCGGCCAACCGTCGCAAGGACGGAGATCGAGGCGGTGCTCGCCGCACTCACCGAGCGGTCCGCTGGATCGAGGTGACTGTCGGTCCGGTGCGTCCCCAAAACAACACCACGCGTGGTCTTGAGTACCTGCCCGTCAGGTTTGTCCCCGGCCGAGCGGCCTTCACCGACCGTCATCATGTTCTCGTGATGGCTGGTATCAGTGCCGCCCATCTTGCTGCCCTCGTTGATTTCCTTTTTGATCGTAGTCAAACATATTCCGGCAATGGAGGCGAAATATTGAAGGTCTATTTCGACGTCGCGCACAAGGCGATCGCGCCGGACGACCTATCGTCGGCGTAGTTCATCCACGGTCGGCTCACCCCGGCGTGGATCACGAAGTGGGACCAGAAGTCACCGATCGGCAATTACCCGTGAGTGGAGACCGGGCCTTGCGGCGATCTCCGAGCACGCTGCCAACGGCGACGCGGACAGAGTGGACGACATACCGCCACATCAGCGCATCGCGCTCGGGTGGCGCAGTGCTGTTCGCCTATTTGAACGAACCCGTCGTCCGAGCTGTCGGACCCTGTCGCGAGGAAATGGTCTCACGCTTTGCGACCGTTCTTGAATCCTAGACTATGGCCAATTCCGCGCCGGCTCACTGACGAGAAAGGTAGTCATTGCATATGTCGGGAATTACACCGGCGGACAGTTTGCGCACCAAGGCGCATCCCGTCCACAGCGATCGCGTTCTGCGCCTCGGGACGTTCTCCACCAACCTCAGCAGCGGATGCGCGATGAGCAACGTTGACGGTGCGCTCGACGCGTCCTGGGAGAGCACTTCCCGCCTGGCCAGGATGGCCGAGGAGATGTCGTTCGAGGCGATCGTGCCGGTCGGGCGCTGGCGCGGTTTCGGCGGCCCGACGAACTTCAACGGCTCGGGCTTCGAGGCGTACACCTGGGCGGCGGGCATCGGGGCTCAGACCAGCTATTCAGGGGTCTTTGCCACCTCGCATGTACCGACCATTCATCCGCTGCTCGCGGCCAAGCAGGCGGCGACCATCGACCACATCACGGGTGGACGGTTCGCGCTGAACATTGTCAACGGCTGGCACCAGCCCGAGATCGAGATGTTCGGCGCTCCGCAGCTCGAACACGACGCCCGCTATGCGACCGCCGCCGAATGGGTCGAGATCATGATCCGGCTGTGGGCCTCGGAGGAACCCTTCACCTACGAGGGTAAGTACTTCCAGGTCAAGGACGCCTCGTTGTCCCCGCTGCCGATCCAGCGGCCGCGTCCGGTGCTGATGAACGCCGGCCAGTCGAAGGCTGGCCGGGAGTTCGCAACGAAGTACTGCGACGTCGTCTTCATTACCACGGGTGGCGACGATGACCTCGCGGCGCTCAAGGACCAGGTGGCCGCGGTGAAGAAGTACGCCCGCGACGAACACCAGCGCGAAGTGCAGGTCTGGGCGAACGCCTACGTTGTCCAGGGCGACACCGAGGAGGACGCGAACGACTTCTACCGACACTACGTCGACGATCTCGGCGACTGGGAGGCGGTGGACAACGTCCTCGGGAGCTTGGGCATCAATTCGCAGTCCCTTCCCATGGAGAAGCTGCTCGCGATGAAGCGCCACTGGATTGCGGGATGGGGTGGCATCCCGGTCATCGGGACACCGGAGATGATCACGGACAAGCTCGGGAACCTGGCCCGGGCCGGGCTTGACGGGGTGTTGCTGTCTTGGGCCCGCTACGTGGAGGACATGGAGCGGTTCCGGTCCGAGGCGTACCCGCTGCTGGCTGAGGCGGGTCTCCGATGACCGGCACCGAGCTCGAGATGACCCCGGCCGAGGTCGCCAATCGTGCCCGGCTGGCCACGCTGCTGGGACGTGACTGGCGGCTGCTGGTCGGCGGTGAGCTGATTCCGGCGGCGGGCGGGGCGACGTTTCCGGTCACCTCGCCGATTGACGGTGCGCATCTCGCGGACATTCCGAATGCCGACCAGGGTCTGGTCGACCAGACGGTCCAGTTGGCCGAGACCGCTTTCCCGCAGTGGCGGGACACCGACGTGCAGGAGCGCGGGCGGCTGGTGGGAATGCTCGCCGATCTCATCGAAGAGCACATCGATGACCTCGCGCTGCTCGATGCCGTCGACGGCGGGGCGCCGATCTCGGTGATGGCGGGCGATGTCCGCCAGGCGGCCAAGATCTGCCGCTACTTCGCCGGTCTCGCGCTCGAGTTGAAGGGCGAGACCATCCCGGCGAGCAGGACGGGCGTGCATTTCACGCTGCGGCAGCCGTTCGGGGTCGTCGCCAAGATCATTCCGTTCAACCATCCGATCCTGTTCGCGGTAAGCAAGCTTGCTGCGCCCCTGGTCGCCGGTAACACCGTCGTCCTCAAACCCGCGGAGGCGACGCCGCTGTCCGCGCTGTACTTCGGCGAGTTGGCGCAGAAGGCCTTCCCGCCCGGCGTGCTACAGATCGTCGTGGGCGACGGACCCGCGGTGCCGAGGGCGCTCGTGCGGCACCCGTCCATCCGGCGCATCGGGTTCACCGGGAGTGAGACGACGGGGCGGGGCATCCTGCGCGATGCCGCCGAGGTCGGCGTTAAGGACATCACGCTCGAGCTCGGCGGGAAGAACGCGCTGATCGCCTTTCCCGACACCGATCCGGCCCAGGTCGCGGCCGGGGCAGTCCGGGGGATGAACTTCACCTGGTCCGGGCAGTCGTGCGGGTCTACCTCGCGGTTGATCGTCCATGAGAGCATCGCCGACGCGGTACTCACCGCCATGGTCAAGCAGCTCGCCGAGCACACCGTCGGCTCACCCCTGGATCCCGCGCACCACCAAGGGCCGGTAGTCAACCGCACACAGTACGACAAGGTCGTCGGCTTCATCGACGAGGCTCGGCGGATGGGCGCGCAGCTGGTTACCGGTGGCGGACGGCCCGCGAACGTCAGCGACGACGGCTTCTATTTGGCGCCGACGATTCTCGACCGTGTCGACGCCGGCTGGCCCGTGGCAACTGACGAGATCTTCGGTCCCGTGCTTTCCGTCATCCGGTGGGGCAATGATGACGATCCGGTGGCGATTGCCAACTCCGTGCAGTACGGGCTGACCGGCAGCGTGTACACCAACGACCTGCGCCGGGCGCATCGCGTCGCCAACGCGCTGGAGACCGGTTACGTCTGGGTGAATGGCACGGCTCAGCATTTCCTGGGCACGCCGTTCGGCGGGGTGAAATCCTCCGGCCTGGGCCGTGAAGAGTCGATCGGCGAACTGTTGAGCTACACGCAGGAAAAGGCAGTCCACGTCATCATCTGACAGCCGCGGCCGGAATATCCCCACACCGAGCGTTATGGCTCGAGAACCGAGGAAGAGAACGCCATGTGCCTTTCGATGAATATGCGTCGTCGCGCCGTTGTGCTGGAAGGCGGTGTGACGCGATGCTGCCATTGACCCTTGCGTGCGGCAACTACGACAGGGTGGCCGCCCTGCGGGACGGACGCATCCGCCCCGAGGGTGTCGAACTCAATGTGCTACCGCTCAGGATGCCGGAAAGTGCCTTCCGGATGCTCCACCACCGCGAGTTTGACGCATCGGAGATGTCGCTCGGGTGGTACGTCCGGGCCCGGGCGGCCGAGCGCCCCGGATCCGTGGGCATCCCGGTGTTCCCGTCGCGGATGTTCCGGCACTCGAGTGTGTACGTGAATGTCGACAGCGGGATCGACCGGCCCGAGGATTTGGTCGGCAAGCGCGTCGGGTGCCCTGAATACCAGATGACCGCGGCGGTATGGATGAAGGGAATTCTCGCCGACCATCACGGCGTTCCGGTTGACAGCGTCAGTTATTTCACCGGGGGTCTGGAGGAGCCGGGGCGCCAGGAGGTCGAATTGGGCCTGCCCGAACGGTTCCGAGTGCAGAACATCGGGTCTGACCGCACGCTCTCGGCGATGCTGGAGGCCGGTGAGATCGACGCCCTCTACACCGCACAAATGCCCTCGCCGTTCATTCAGCGATCGCCGCGGGTCCGCCGGCTCTTCGAGGAACCGGAAGTGGCCGAGGTGCAGTACTTCCAGAAGACCGGGATTTATCCGATCATGCACCTCATAGTCGTTCGGCAGGATATCCACGAGACGCATCCGTGGGTTGCGCAGTCACTGGTGAAAGCGTTCGACGAGGCAAAGGCTGTGGCCTACCAGGAGATGTACGACACCGCCGCGCACAAGTACATGCTCCCGTGGCTCGCGCTGCAGGCCGAGAACGCACGGGCAGCGCTCGGCGCCGACGACTTCTGGCCCTATGGCGTGGAGCCCAACCGCGTCGTGTTGGAGACATTCCTGCGTTATGTGTTCGAGCAGGGACTCACTCCCCGGCTGGTCACTCTCGACGAGCTCTTCGCGCCCTCGACGGTCCACACATCCCGGATCTGAACTATCCCGTCCCAGAAAGGAGACGCAATGACAAGCACGACAGACTCCGACAACGTCGAGAAGTCAGTGGGAGCCCCGCCAGCCGGCGCCGCGACCTACGACCAGCTTCTCACTCTCGTCCGGCATCGTCGATCAGTGCGGGCGATCGACCCGACCTATGAGGTCTCCGACGAGACGATCGAGAAGATCCTTGAGGTGGCGCGCTGGGCCCCCTCGGCGGCGAACGCGCAGCCGTGGGAGTTCCTCGTGGTACGCGACGCCGAGATGCGCAATCGCATCGCCCAGCTGTACGCGGAGCAACTGAGGGACAAGCGCGAGATGCAGGAGGTTGTGTGGGGGCACCGTGAGCACGTCGGCTACACAGGGTTCCGGCACTCGCCGGTGTTCGTCCTAGTCCTCGGGGACCCCCGCGTCATCGACGCCTACCCGGTGCGGACGGCCCTAGAAAAAGGGGAGTCGCATTTCGTGACGAGTCTGGCGCAGGCGACCGTGCTCGCCCACATGGCGATCGCCTCGCTCGGGCTTGCCTCCCAGTGGGTCAGCGACGTGAGCTCTCCCTACATGGGCACGTTGGTGAAGTCCTGGTTGAAGATCCCTCGTGGGCTGAGGATCTACGACATGTTCGGCGTTGGCAAGGCCGCTGTGATGCCATCGCCGACCTCGCGCCGCGAGCTCGCGGAAATGGTCCATCGAGAGCACTACGACGCGGGCAAGATGCGTGACCAAACTGCGGTCGAGGAATTCCTCTGGGGGGAGACACTGCTCGGCGGATTCCAGTCGCACAATGGGCTGAAGGGCAAGTCGGACTCGGAAGAATCTCCGTGAGGACGGCCCCTATGCGAATCGATCGCTTTCTGGCTGCGAATCCTGGCCGATCAGGTCAATCTCGATGCCATTTTCAGCAATGTTCGTCGCGTTATGGCCGGCGAAATCATTGAAGGGATTGCAATGACCTACGTGATCACCGAACCGTGTATCGCGACCAAGGAGGCGTCCTGCGTTGAGGTCTGCCCGGTCGATTGCATCCACAGCGATGACGCCGCCCAGCAGTATTTCATCGACCCCGGGCAGTGCATCGACTGCGGGGCGTGCGTCTCGACGTGTCCGGTCGAGGCCATCTACGCCGATTACGATGTCCCACCCGCGCAGGAGCGCTTCATCGCCGTGAATGCCAAGTTCTTTGCGAGTTGACCCGGCACGGTCGCTGGCCAGGCGGAATGAATACGCCGGACGGGGCAGGCGTGGACAGCGCTCGGCTCGACGGCGGGAATTGGTTCGTCGAAAGGAAACCTCGTGTCCGACGCGGTGATCTCCGAAGCCGTGCCTAGGCCTGCCGGGAGGCCTAACGGGGGGTTGAGCAGAATACCCCCCGCAGGGCTGCCCGCGCAGGTGCCCGCAGCACTTGCCATGCCTGTGGGCATGGATCCGGCGATGGTGGACGACGTCATCCGGGCCGGCTTCACCAGGGGTGAGTCGCCATGGTCGTGACAGACTCGGATGGGCTTCGGGTTGCCGTGATCGGCGCCGGGCCGAGCGGATTTTATGTCGCCGAGCAACTGTTCAAGGAGGTGACTGCTTCGGTATCGGTCGACATTTACGACCGGTTGCCCACACCGTGGGGTCTCGTCCGTTCCGGCGTGGCCCCCGACCATCCGGCCATCAAGTCGGTGTCGCGTGTGTTCGAGAAGACCGCGGCGGACCCTCGCTTCCGCTTCTATGGGAATGTGGAGTTCGGTGTCGACCTCACGCGTGCGGATCTGGCTTTGCATTACGACGCCGTGGTCTACGCAGTCGGCGCGCAGGCGGATCGGCGACTGGGGATTCCCGGAGAAGATCTGCCCGGATCGTATGCGGCCGTCGATTTCGTGGCGTGGTACAACGGACACCCGGACCACCCGGACCGGCAGTTCGATCTCTCTGGCAAGCGCGCGGTGCTGATCGGCAACGGCAACGTGTCGATCGATGTCGCGCGCATTCTGTCCAGCGACCTGGCCACGCTCGGTGGCACGGACATCGCCGACCATGCCCTGACGGCCTTGCGGGACAGTGCGATCCGGCAGGTCGTCGTCTGTGGAAGGCGCGGACCGGAGCAGGCGGCATTCACCACACCGGAACTCAGAGAACTCGGCGGCCTTCCGGGTGTCCGGGTGGTGGCGCACCAGCAGGATGTCGGTTCGCCGACGGATGAGAATCCGAACAGCAGCCTCGAGATACTGCGAAGACACGCCGCCGAGCCGGGCGAAGCTCGGCCGCGGGAGATTGAGTTCCGTTTCCTGCTTTCGCCGGTCGAGGTTCGCGGCGCGGGCCGGGTGGAGGAAGTCGTCTTCGACGTCAACGAACTGGTCTACGACGGCGAGGCCGCCCGGGTGAAGCCGACGGGCAAGCGCGAGGTCGTGCCGTGCGACCTGTTGATCCGTTCGATCGGCTACCGCGGCGTCCCGCTCCCTGGGGTGCCGTTCGACGAATCTACCGGCCGGATCCCGAACGACGCGGGACGCGTGCTGCGCAGCGGCCGGCCAGCTGCCGGTGAGTACTGCACGGGGTGGGTCAAGCGTGGTCCCAGTGGGGTGATCGGGACCAATCGCAAGTGCGCGACCGAAACGGTGGGCGCTTTGCTCGCCGACTACGTCGAAGGCGTTTTCGCCAGGCCCGCGAATCTGCCCCGCGAGGCCGTCGACGAACTGTTCGACGGTCGTGGGATCACGGTCGTGGATCAAGCAGGCTGGCTGCGAATCGATTCGCACGAGCGGTCGCTAGGCGCGCAGGCCTCGCGTCCGCGCGTGAAACTGTGCCGATATGAGGGCCTCCTCGCGCAAGCCGGCGTCGTACCTGATGTAAACCACGCAAAGCGCATCAGATGATAGGCAAACCATGGTGCAGCCAGGACGTCTCACGAGGAGCGGTCAAGGAGTTTGTCTGCCTCGTTCCACGAGGACACTGGCAACGCGTGCCGTGGAATTCTCGTGGCGCGCGCTGCTGGTCGAGCTGAGTGCCTCCCTCCCGGCAGAGAATTGTGCTCCGAGTGGCTGGCGGCGAACCGTCTCGATGCGAGAATCTTGAGGAGTATCGATGGTTGACACGCATTCCGACACCACCGCAGAAATCGATCCGGCGCATTTCCGGAAGGTGCTCGGGCATTTCTGCTCGGGTGTGACGATAATTTCCGCCTTTGACGGCAGAAAACCGATCGGCTTCACCTGTCAGTCGTTCCTCAGCTTGTCCCTCGACCCGGCGCTGATCGCCTTCTCCGCGAGCAAGACGTCCACGACCTACCCGCGTATCCGGGAGATCGGTAAATTCGTCGTCAATGTGCTTGCCAGCGACCAGGACGAGGTGAGCAACGCGTTCGCGAAAAGCGGTACCGACAAATGGGCAGGTGTTCATTGGAAGCCGGGCCAAATACTCGGGCACCCGGTGATCGACGATGCCCTCGCCACGCTCGAATGTGAGATCGCGGAGGAGACCGAATGCGGTGATCATTTCCTTGTGGTGGCCCGGGTTCGGCACCTGGAGGCGGCATCCGAGCTCAAGCCCCTGCTGTTCTTCCAGGGCAGCTATCACCGTCTGGAAGGTCAGGGAGCGAATCATGATTGACCCGCTCGACGACGTGCTCGTGGCACTGCGCATGGACCAGATGATCGTCGTCGCAGACAGCGACGACCGTGAGAACGAGGGCGATCTTGTGATGGCCGCCGCTGCCATCACCACCGAGCAGATGGCCAAGAGCTCGTGTTGCTCAGCCTTGAGGTTGTCGGGCCTGGTCAGCAGCATGTCCGACGGGTGTCCGTATCCCGGCGACCGCTACCAGTGGCTGGTCGCCTGGCAGGGCTGTGTCACCGCCGTGCTGAACGCAGCCCAGGATGCGCCGAACCCCGTGGTGGCGGTCGGGGTTGAGGTGACCGGCGTGGGTAACGTGGACGACGTCGTCCTGTACCGCAAGGAACCGCCCCACACCTACATGCAGGTCAAGTACGCAACGGACAGCTCCACACCGGTCAACGAGGACTACCTGCTCAAACCCAGCGATCGAGGAGGCCCGTCGATCCTGCACAAGCTGGCGTCGGCATGGCAGCAGCTCACCAAGGACGGGGCTCCGGTCGATCTCGCACTGCTGACCAACCGGTCCCCAGACGCAGCGGACCCACTGGTCCAACTACGCAGATCCGAGACCCAACTGCTCCTGCCGAAGGCCGCGCAGCAGGGCCAGAACTCGAAAAGGGGTTAGGCACGCAAGCGTTGGGCGGAAGGGACAGGGCTGAGCGAAGTCCTGCGTTGACGCGCTTGGGCGGTCGTCAACTGCGTGTCTACGGGCAGAGTTGGTCCAAGAGCCCCAACCCGTCCGATCCGCATGCTTACGACGTGGAGTTGGCTGACGGCGCTGTGGGCGGGGGAGTGGCAGGGACGGAGGCTGCACCAGTCCGGTGACGAAGGGCTGAGCTCCGACGAGCAGAAGCGCAGCAATCCCGGCGCCGAATGCTGCTGTGACGGTTGAGGCCCAGGTCGTCAGGGAGCCAAGGTTGTGGACGTCGGCCGGCCGTGAGAGGTGGTAGGAATGCTGGGCGAGAACCTTTTGGTCTGCCCACAGGCCCACCGTCATAGCGAAGGTTGCCAGCTGCAGCAAGGACACCACCATGCGGGTCCAGACAGGGACCGAAGCCGGAGTCAGGAGCAGATCGAGCAAGGTCGGTCCTGCGGCGGCGGCCGACAGCCACAGGGCCTTGGCCAGTCCGGTGCTTCCCCGCAGCAGGGGGTAGAAGTAGCCGAACAGGAAGCCGTACCCGGTCCAGCGCAGCAGTGCGGGCAGCAGTGCCTCCACAGCGGTGAGTAGGGGGTATGGACCTCCAGGGTGCGAAGACGTCGCATACGGCGTGCGGGAATCACCCTGGCAGTCGGCGGGCTGCTCGCCGTCCTCATGGCCCCGGGCGCCCAGGCAGCCCCTGCTCCGCGCGGCCCCCTCGCTGGTGCCGGCGGCGTTCAACGAGGTGCTGCGCTTCTGGGCTCCCGCCCACGCCTGGGGCCGGCGCGCCACCAAGGACGTCGACGTCGACGGGGTCACCGTCCCCGCCGGTGCGCAGATCGCGAGCCTGTTCGGCGCCAGCAACCGCGACCCCCGGCACCACGAGAACCCGGACGCCTTCCTCGTCGAACGCAATCCCGTGGACCATCTCTCGTTCGGTTACGGCCCCCACGGCTGCGCGGGCCAGGGGCTCGCCCGCCTGGAGGCACACGCCGTGATCGAGGTGCTCTCCCGGCGCGTCAGGCGCCTGGTGATCGGGCCCGAGGTCCCGCGTCCCCAGCAACATCACCCGGAGCATCGAACAGCTCCCCGTTCTGGAGGTGATCCCCGCATGAGGATCGTTCTCGACCGTCCCCGGTGCGAGGGCCACGGCCTGTGCGAGGAGGCCGCCTCACCCCTCATGCACCTCGACGGCGTCGGCGAACTCGTCCTCGACCAGGAGGAGTTCGACGTCACTGACACCGCGGGCGCCGCCCGCGCGAACGCCGCCGTCCGCGTGTGCCCGGTCGCCGCGCTGAGGCTCGTGTGAGGGGCGGCGCGGCGCCGGAGCGCATTGTGGTCGTCGGCAACGGGATCGCCGGACTCACCGTGGCCGGCACCCTCCGTGAGGCCGGCTTCGACGGCGAGCTGACTGTCGTCGGCGACGAACCGCACCCGGCGCACAGCCGCCCTGCCCTGTCGAAGGCCCTCTTGCGCGACGGCGATCCGCTGGCCTCGCTCGCTCTTCCGCCCGCCGACCATGGAGCGACGGAACTGCTCGGCGTACGAGCGACCGGCCTCGACCCGGACCGCCGTCTCGTCACTCTCGACGACGGGGCGGTCCTGCCGTACGACCGCGTGGTCCTGGCCACCGGCTCCCGGGCACGGCGGCTGTCGGCCCTGCCCGACGAGATCACACTGCGCGGGCTGGACGACGCCCTGTCCCTGCGCGCCCGGCTGGTGGGCGGGCCCTCCGTCGTGGTGGTGGGCGGAGGACCGCTCGACATGGAGATCGCCTCGGGATGCCTCGCCGCCAGCTGCCGGGTCACCCTCGTCTCGCAAGGGGTGCCGTTGCTTCGTCAGCTCGGCCCGTATCTGGCCGCCGTCTTCGGCAGGGCCGCGCTGGAGCGGGGGCTCACCGTCGTCGACACCGGGTCGGCGCGGCTCGAAGAGAGACCTGGCAGCGCCCGGATGGTCCTGGACGACGGGGTGGTCCTAGAGGCGGAACTCGTCCTGGGTGCGGCCGGCGACGTGCCCAACACGGAGTGGCTCGCGGGCACCGGGCTCACGCAGAAGGGGGTGGTCCCGGTGGACTCGCGCGGCTTCGCCCGCCCCGACGTGGCGGCCGTCGGCGACCTGGCGGCCTTTCCGACGCCATACGGCTTGCGTCGCATCCCGCTGTGGACCACGGTGATCGAGCAGGCCAAGGCCGCGGCAAGTGCACTCGTGCGGGGCCGGGACGCGCCGCCGCTCGCGTTCCAACCGTACTTCTGGACCGAGCAGTTCGAGCTGACCTTGAAGGCGGTGGGTTATCTGCCGCCGGAGGGGGAACCGGCGTACTCGGCGGCGGGCCGGCGCTGATGCGCTGGCCGGGCCGCGACGGGAGCGGTGTGGCGGCGGCGCTCAACCACCGAGGGGGCTGTTCCGCGGCTGCGCCGGATGAGCCGGGCCGCCGCGTAGGGTTGACCGGCGTGGAACACGACGGCGGGGCGCCAAGGATTCGGGCCTCGACCGCCTGGCATCGGTCAACCTCAATCTGCTGGTGCCCCTCCTCGCACTCCTCGAGAAGCGGTCGGTCACCCGGGCCGCGGAACGGGTCGGCCTCTCACAACCCGCCATGAGCCACGCCCTGACCAGGATGCGGCGGCTGCTGGGCGACGACCTCCTCGTCCGTCATGGGCCCGGCCTCACGCTGACCCCGCGGGTACTGGAGCTGATCGCGCCGCTGCGCAGCGCTCTGCAGCAGACGGCGCGCATCGTGAACTTCCCCTCCTTCGACCCCGCGGTGGACGACCGTGTCATCACGGTCGCGATAACCAACAGCACGGCCTTCGTTGTCGGCCCGCACCTGGTGCGGCTCGTCGTCGAACGCGCCCCGAACGCCACGCTGCGGCTGCGGACGATCACCGTGCCGACCGAGGCGACCTTCACCGACCAGGGCGTCGACGTCGTACTGATCTCCGAGGGGCACTTCTCGCCGTATCCGCGCGAGCGGCTGTACGACGACCGCTGCGCGGTGGTGGCCGCGCCGGACACGCCGCCGGACGCGAGCGCGCTCGACCTGCTGACCATCCAGCCGCACGTCGTCGTCGACACCGACCGGCGGGCCTTCCCGTACGCGGTGCTGGAGGAGCGGCAGATCCCCTACCGCGTCGGCCAGTTGATCTCCGACTTCCTGCTGGTGCCGTTCATGGTCGCCCGCGCGGGCGGCGTCGCGCTCCTGCGCCAACGGGTCGGCGCCGCCATGCAGACCCTGGCCGACCTGCGGATCGCGGAATTCCCGTTCCCGATTCCCGGGCTCGACAGGAATCCCCTTCTGACCGACCAGTACTTCATCGAATGGCTGCGCGCCTTGCTCTTCGACGTCGCCGGACGTCTGTGACGCCGCTCAGGTCAGCAACTGCGCCCAGCTCGACCCGAGTTCGTCGAGCATCTGGTCGCGGGTGAGATTCCAGTCGGAGCCCTCCCAGTGCTGGGCGACGAAGTCGAGCTGGGCCATGGCGAGGACGCCGCGGAAGTGGCGCTGGTGGGGTTCGAGGCGGCCGCCCGCGGTGAGGCCGCCCTCGATGTCGCTGATGGCCTCCTCCATCCAGCGCTCGACCAGGTCGGTCAGTTCCGGCTCGACCACCGCGGCGTCGCGGCCGATGCGGATGATCGGGTGGATCGTCGGCCAGCTGTCGGCGGTGCGCCGCAGCCACGCCATGATCGCCTCCGGCGTCCCCTCGGCGACGATGGCCACCAAGTCCTGTGCGGTGGAGCCGTGTTCGGGCGAACGCACGCGCTGGAGCGCCTCGTTGAGCTGCTCGTCGATCAGCGCCTTCATCAGGTCGGCGCGGGAGGGGAAGTAGGCGTAGAAGGTGACGCGGGTGGTGCCCGCCGAGGTCGCGATGTCGTCGACCTTGGTGGCGGCGTACCCCTTCGTCTTGAACAGCTCGAGGCCCGAATCCAGTAGCAGGCCGCGCGTCATCTGCTTCTGCGCCTCACGAAGGTTCGCCAGGCGGACGATGGTAACGCCCTCCCGCACGGCGAACACACACGACGGATTCCTTCCTTACATGCTGTACGGCCACTTAACGCACGGTGTAGGCCGGTGCGGATTCCAGCGGGATCGGCTCGAACATGGGAGGCTCCTCGTCCGGGGTCAGCGCGGTCGGGCCGTAGAGCCAGTCGACGAACGTGTAGTCGTACGTGTCGCGGGTGCGCAGCAGGGCGTTGCGCTGCTCGCGGGCGACGCCGTCGAGGTGCCACAGCTCGCCCCACTTCCGGGACGTGGTCACCACGCGGCGGCAGTGCTCCGGCCGTACGGCCTCGTATGCGGCGAGGGCGGCGTCCCAGTCGATCGTGCCGTCGGCGGCGCGCCGGCGGGCGACGTGCTCGCCGAGCACCCAGCCGTCCTCGATCGCCATGATCGCGCCCTGCGCGATGTACTGCAGCGGCGGGTGCGCGGAGTCGCCGAGCAGCGCGATGCGGCCGTGGATCCAGTTCATCACCGGGTCCCGGTCGAACATGCGCCACCACTTGTCCCGCCACATGAAGGGCAGTCTCTCCTGGACGAAGCCGCAGGTCCCGGCGAAGGCGGCGTCGAGCTCGTCCGGGGTGCCCCAGTCCTGCGCCCCGGCGAGCGCCTTGGGCGACTCGAAGACCGCGACCTGGTTGAGCAACTCCCCGCCGCGCAGCCCGTAGTGGACGAAGTGGCAGCCGGGGCCGACGTGGACGACGACCTCGCTGAGGTCGACGGACCGCACGCGCGGCTGCTCGGCCGGCACGGTGCCGCGGTAGGCGACGTAGGCGGAGGAGACGGGCTCGTCGTCGACGAGCAGCCTGCGGGCGAGGGAGTGCAGACCGTCGGCCGCGATGACGACACCGGTCTCGTGGCTCGCGCCGGAGGAGAGGATGACGCGGGCGCCGCGGCCGGTGTTCTCGTACGACGTCACCTGCGCGTCGGTGATCAGCTCGACACCGGCGCGCTCGCAGGCGCGCAGGAGCAGGCCGTGCAGATCACTACGGTGGATGACCAGGTACGGGTAGCCGTAGCGCCGCTCCAGATTGCGCAGGTCGAGCCGGGTCAGCTCGCCGCCGTCGACGGCGTCGCGCATGACCATCGCGTCCGGGACGAGTCCGAGGCTCTTCGCCTCGTTGAGCAGACCGTAATCATCAAGGATGCGGGTGCAGTTGGGGGCGAGCTGGATGCCGGCGCCGACCTCTCCGAAGGCGGGGGCGCGCTCCAGCAGGCGGACGCCGAGGCCCTGGCGGGTGAGTGAGAACGCGGCACCGAGGCCGCCGATGCCGCCACCGACGACGATCACATCAGGATGAGACATGGAGGGTTTTCACTCCTCAGAGCCACGGGCCGAGCGCGGGTGCGTCGGCGAGCGAGTGGGGGCGGCCGGCCAGCCAGGCGGCGACCTCGGGCAGCGGGCCGTCGGAGAGAGGGCCGTCGGGCAGCGCGCCAGAGGGCGGCGGGCCGTCGGGCAGTCCGTCCTGGCCGCTCTGCCCGCCTTGCCGGGCCCAAGCGGCCCGCTCGGTCATCCCGCGCTTGGTGCTGATCTCGTCGACCAGCGCGGTCAGGAAGCCGGCCGGGAGGTCGGCGAAGGTGACGCCGGTGCCGAAGTCGACGGCGTGGACGCACACTTCGCGGGCGCGCATCCACGGCAGCTCGGTGGCGGGGACGGTACGGCCCTGGGCCGTGACGACCTCGTGCTGCCAGTGCGCGTCGGTGAGGCGGTCGAACCCCTCGGCGAGCCGGCGGGCGGAGTCGGTCAGCCAGGAGCGGAGTTCGACGGCGCTCAGGGTCGCGCCCTTGGCGATGCCCGCGGCGCGCTCCTCGGCCGATGCGTACATCGGGGTCTCCTCGCCGGTCTCCGCCCAGTGCACCAGGTTGCTCAGGGCGTCGGAGTTGGCTGCGACGTGGGCCGCGAGGTGCTTGCGGGTCCACTCCGGCAGCACGGCGGCGCCGGAGAAGCCGGCCTCGTCGAGGTCCGCGACGGCGTCGAGCAGCAACTTGGTTCCCGTACGGGCCCATTCGCGGGCGTCGGCGAACGTCCGCATGTCGCCGGTCATCCCGCGACCACCTTGTTGGTGCACGTGCCGAGACCGGAGACCTCGGTGACGACGGTCTGTCCGGGGCGCAGGAACACCTGCGGCTTACGGGCGTTGCCGACGCCGGCCGGGGTGCCAGTGGCGATGATGTCGCCGGGGCGCAGGGTGATGACGGTCGAGATGTACCGCACCAGGATGACCGGGTCGAACAGCAGCGTGCCGGTGTCGTCCTGCTGCATGACCTCGCCGTCGACGACGGTCCTGACCTCCAACGCGGGCCGGACGCCGCCGACTTCGTCGGGGGTGACGACGTAGGGGCCGACCGGTGTGGTGGCCTCCCAGATCTTTCCCTGGGTCCACTCGATGGTGCGGAACTGCCAGTCGCGCACGGAGATGTCGTTCATGACGGTGAAGCCGGCGATGGTGTCGGCGGCCTGTCGCTCGTCGGCGCGGCGCACCTGCCCGCCGATCACCACGGCCAGTTCGACCTCCCAGTCGAGGGCCTCGGTCTCGGCGGGCTTGACGATGTCGTCGTTCGCGCCGAGCAGGGTGTCGGCGAACTTCGGGAAGAGGGTGGGGTGTTCGGGCAGGTCCCGGCCCATCTCCTTGATGTGGTTCGTGTAGTTGTGGCCGACGCAGATCACCTTCGAGGGGTGAGGGACGACCGGCGCGAAGTCGGCGCCGTCGACCGGGTAGGTGACGCCGGAGGCGGTGGCTGCCCTGGACCGCCAGTCGGCCTCGGCGAACAGCTCGCCCAGGTCGGCGTGGCCGAGGTCGACGAGGACCTCGCCGTCGAGGCGGACCGCGCGGGTCCCGTCGGCGGTGCGGAGGGTGGCGAGCTTCATGGTCAGGCGTCCTTCTGGGTGCGGTGGAGCCGGAGCGCCTCGAAGACGGGCACGTCGGAGAAACGGAACAGGTCGAGGGCGTGCTCGTCCGCATCGGTCGTACCGGCCTCGGACCTGGCGGAGAACGGCTCCCAGGACGGGACGACGAACAGGTCGCCGCGGCCGACGGACCAGGTGCGGTCGCCGACGGTGACCGTGCCGGAGCCGTCGAAGACCTGGTAGACCGAGGAGCCGGTCTCACGCACGGGCGCGGTCTCGGCGCCGCGCGCGATGCGGTGGAACTCGGCGCGGAGGGTCGGCAGGACGTCGGTGCCGTCGTGCGGATTGGCGTAGCGCACCGCGGCGTGACCGGGCTCGACGGTGCCGCCGAAACCCTCCTTCTCCAGCAGGAGTTGGTCGTTCAGGGCCGCGTTCGTGTAGGCCCACTTGTACAACAGCAGCGGGCTGCCCGGGGTCGTGGGCGTGGCCGACAGGGGGCGCAGGCCCGGATGGCCCCACAGCCGCTCGGAGCGGGAGCGCTCGGGCGTGGTGCGCTCCGCGTTGTCGATCTCGTCGCGGCCGAACTCGAAGAACTGCGCCTCGGTGACGTACTGGAAGGGGATGTCCAGGCCGTCGATCCAGGCCATCGGCTCAGTGGTGGCGTTGTGGTGGGCGTGCCAGTTCCAGCCGGCCTGCGGCAGGAAGTCGCCGCGGTTCATCGGCACCGGGTCGCCGCCGACGACCGTCCACACGCCCGAGCCCTCGACGACGAAGCGGAAGGCGTGCTGGGTGTGGCGGTGCTCGGGGGCGTCCTCGCCGGGCATCAGGTACTGGATGGCGGCCCAGAGGGTGGGCGTGGCGAAGGGCCTGCCGCCGAGGGAGGGATTGGCCAGGGCGATGGCCCGGCGCTCGCCGCCGCGGCCGACGGGCACCAGGTCGCCGGCCTCGGCCGCGAGCTCCCGCAGCCGCTGCCAGTGCCACAGGTGCGGCACGGCGCGCGAGCGCGGGTGGGCCGGCATCAGATCGCCGATCTCGGTCCACAGCGGGACGAGCAGTTCCTGCTCGAAGCCCCGGTAGAGCGCTTCGAGCGCCGGGGTGACCTCGGGTTGCCCCTCCGCGGCGACGGCCTGGAGCCGGACCGGGGAACCCGTGGCGGTGTCTTGGGTGAGGGAGGAGGGAGTCACGGAGCTCAGCCTGCGCCGTGTCTTCCAGGAGAACAGATAGATTCTGGAGAGCAGAACGAGCACAACTCTGCTGAGCAGACGCAGCATGGATTCTGTTGAAACAGATGCAGCATGGATTCTCTTGAACAGAACCGGCATGGATTCTGTTGAGCAGAGCGCACGCCCCCCATGGGCAGGAAGGCCGGCCATGGACAAGCCGCTCAAGACCCCGCCGTCGTACCCCATCGCCAGCGTGGACCACGCGCTGCGGGCGGCGACCATCCTGCAGCTGGAGGGCGGCGCGACCGTGTCGCAGATGGCCGAGCGGCTGGGCGTCGCCCGGTCGACCGCGCACCGCCTGCTGGCGATGCTCGTCTACCGGGACTTCGCGATGCAGGACGAGGACCACCTCTACCGCGCGGGGCCGGTCCTGGAACTCGCCGCCCACTCCCAGTCCCTTGTCTCACGGCTGCGCGCGGCGGCCCTGCCCCACCTCCACCGCGTCGTCGACGTCCTGGACGAGACCACGAACCTGATCGTGCGCACCGGGGACACGGCCCGGTTCATCGCCAGTGTCGAGTGCCGACAGGCGCTGCGGGTCGGCTCCCGCGAGGGCATGGTCTTCCCGGCCCACCGCACGACGGCCGGACTGCTCCTGCTCGCCGAGCTCACCGACGAGGAGCTGGAGGAGGTCTACAGCCCTGACCGCTACCGCGACCGCCCGGCCGACCGTCCCGATCTCCCCAAGCTGCGCACGGAGTTGAAGCGCCTGCGCCGCAACCGCTTCGCCGTCAACAAGGAGCGCTCCGAGCGCGGCCTCGTCGCCGTCGGCGTACCGGTGTGCGACCAGGACGGCACCGCGCTCGCTGGCCTGTCGGTGTCGATGCCGGGCACCCGCTACGACCCGCACCGCCTCCAGTCCTTGGTCGCCACCCTGACCACCACGGCGCACGCACTGCAGAAAGACCTGGCCGACCTGCACTGATCGAGCACGGCCACGGCGACCCGGCTCACCCTACGAGCTCACCTTACGCCACGCCCTGTCACCTTATCTCGCGCACAAATCATTGACGTAATGTAAAGCGAGTTTCATTCTCCCGGCATCGCGTCCGTCTCTCGTCGCGCCCTCTCCCCCACCGTGTACGCAAAGCCGAGCCCTTCCACGCTCTCGGGCCTCCGGCCTTCGGGGCGCCCTTCTTTCCCAGCCAGGGAGAACAGCAATGACGCTCGTGTGCGTGGTCACCAATCGGTCGAGCAGTTCCCCGGTCTGCTGGGGGGAGTGCCCGCACAGGCGAGCGAGGATGTCCATGTCGGTGCTGTGCTCGCCGCGGGCACAGGTGTGCGCGGCCAGCACCAGCGCGGTCAGCCGCAGGGCGGGTGCTGCGACCGGCAGCAGCAGTGGTCTGGGCCGCAGCGCCCAGTCCGCGCCGCGGCGGCGCACACGGCGTCCGGGCGCCTGGTCCAGTACCGCAGTGTCGAGCAGCAGCGCCTGCACCGGCAGTGTGCGGAAGTCTGGCAACCCGAGCCAGCCGGCATGAGCCAGCTCCAGCCACAGCTCGCGGCTCTGGCGCAAGCGCATGCCCCGCAACAAACCCGTCGGCAGCCGGACATGACCGCGAGTGTCGGCGCGCAGCGCGCACTGCAGAGCCAGTAGTCGGGCGGCGGGGGAGGTGAACTGCGGTAGCGCGGTGCCGAGGTAAGTGAGCATCTCCCGTACCCGAACCCTCTCCTGCAGCCCTGCCTCGGGCCGGCACGCGGATGACGAGGCGCGAGAGGTGGAGGATCGGGAGGAGTTGGCCAGGGTGTCGGGGACGACGGCCGTGTTGCTGGTCGCCGCGGCGCAGGCCGCGCATGTGTCGGCCAGCCGCTAGGAGCGGCCGCTGCGGTCGCGGGTGAGGGCAAGCAGCACCGGCCCCGCAGCCGCGGTGACGCGGATGCCACCGGCAGCCCCGCGCCTGGCACTGGCAGCTGCGCAGATAGGCGGGCAGTGCGTCGGCGCGGGCATGGCAGGCCAGATGAGCCAGGACCGCCGACCGCGCCGAGGATCCCGCAAGCGGGTCCGTATGAGCGGTGCAGGAGGGGCAGATGAGAGCGGGGCCGCCCGCTCGGGGGTGCAGTTCCACTGTCCAGATGCGCCGCGCTGCTGCGTGCGTCCCGGCGAGCCTCATGGGCTGATCGTCCTCCCGCCTGTCCGTGCCCAGGGTGGTCGGTAACTCCCGGCCATGGGGGCCGGGGAAGACGCACGGTAGTGCAGAGTTCTGCACCTTGATTGCCGTCCCCGCCACCCAGACAAATAGTGCAGAGGTCTGCACTGACAGGGCAGGGGTCTGCACCGTCGGATGGTGGGGTGACGATCTTGCCGCCCGACCCCGACTTCACCGCACTGCGCGTCAACCTCGCGCGCCTGCGGGGCGCGCGCGGCTGGACCTTCGACGAACTTGCCGGCCGCAGCGGCCTGGCCAGGCGCACCCTCATCGACCTCGAACACGGCCGCACCACCGGCACCGTCGCCACCTGGCATGCCCTCACCCACGCCTTCGACGTGCCCATCGAGCACCTTCTCGGCGTCCTCTGCGACGACCACACCCCGCCCGGCTCGCCAGGAGCCTGACCGCCGAAGCATCCGCCCGGAAGCCTGCTGCAGATCACCCGAACGGCGAGCAGGTATCGAACGACAGGTCGTTCTCTGGGGCACCAGTTCGGTCCTGTAGGGCCGGTCAGGGGACGCTCCCGCTGCCATGCTCCGGTCGCCGCGTGTCGCCTGGCACGGTCCAGGCCATGTGCTCCACTCCCGACCCTGCCGGCCGACACTGGGACGGCAGTCCCCGCATCGCCCGACGTCCCCGGCCCCTGCAAGTGGCTGGCACCAGCCCCACCCGCCTACTGCGAGCCGGCCAGAGCGGCCGCTGCCGCCAGTGCGGCAACCGCATCGACCTCTACCAGCGCGCCGACCAGCGGCCCATCGCCCTGCACCCCACCGAACTGACCACCATCCACGTCCCCGAACCCTGCCGCTGGCACCTGGGCGGCGGCATCGCCTACCCCCACAGCGACGGCAGCCCCTGGTGCCGCATCCCTCACGCCGTGCTCTGCCCCCGCCGCACCCCCCTCTGCCGAACCAGCCCCTACCTCGACGCGCTCCGCCGCCAACTAGCCGTGCGCACCCGCCGCCTGACCGACACCGGAACCTTCACGCCCGCCCCGCCCGCCGAGAGCTGCTCACAGACTGCCCAGCGCCCTGCCCGCCCGGTCGTGCAGATCCTGCTGTGCCGCTACCTCGCCGAGCACACCCTCGAGCACATCCGCTGCGTGGCCCAGACCCGCAACCGCCACCGCTGCCCCCACCCCGTCCTCGCCCCCACCGGGCATGCCGGCACCTGGCGACTCCTGCCCACCGCACCCCGCCACGGCCAACTGGCCCTGCCCGACGTCCTCATGGCCGTCTACGACCTCGGCCATCTCCCCTACAGCGAGCAACTGCGCTGGCGCGCCCAGCGCTGCCCCCAACACGTCACCGCCCCCGGCGCCGCCGACCTCGCCCTGGCGGGCTGGCAGCCCTTCGACCCCCTCCTGCACGCGACATACGTCCGCACCCGCCTGCCCCACCCCCCGGCCCGCCCGCGCAGAAACCGGTGACCATGCCGCACCACGCTCTGGAAATCACGCTGACCCGACCCCTGACACCGGCAGAACTGCACCACGCCGCCCGCGCCTGGCCGCTCGCCGCCAACCACGATGCCACCCGGCTCATGGCCCTCACGGGCGGCAAAACCCCCGAACGGGCCGCCCACCGTCTGCGCCGGCGCCTCACCGCCCAGCTGCCCATCGACGTGATCACCACCCACTACCCGGATGCACACGGCAAGGTCCTACTCAACGTGGCCTTCCCACCCGCCATCCACACCGCTCTGAAACAGAACGCCCGCCGCGCGGGCCTGACTCCCGAACGCTACGTACGCCAAGTCCTCCACCGAGCCCTGGCCGAGCACGCCGACCAAGAGGCAGACCGCCTCGATGACGCCGTACGCCAGCTCCTCGCCCACACCACTCCCGGCCACCTGCTCTCCGCCGTCGGACACGCCCTCACCCGACTCCCTGAAAGCCCCAACCCGTGAACCCCACAGACGAACAGGCCGCAGCCGCCGACGCCTTCCACGCCGGCGACCACCTCGCCCTGCAGGCCGGCGCCGGTACCGGCAAGACCACCCCTTGCTCTGCTCGCCCGCACCACCTCACGGCGCGGCCGCTACCTCGCCTACAACCGGGCCATCGCGCAGGACGCCACCGCCCGCTTCCCGAAGAACGTCCTGTGCAAGACCGCTCACTCCCTGGCCTTCGCCGCCTTCGGCCACCGCTACACCTGCCGTCTGAACGCTCCCCGCCGCCCGGCGTGGCAGACCGGCCAAGCACTCGGCCTCACCAAGAACATCCGCATCGGCGAACGCGAAGTGACACAGAAGACCCTCGCCAACGCCACCCTGCGCACCGTCACCCGCTTCTGCCACACCGCCGACGACGCCATCCCCCGCCACCACGTGCCCCACCTACGCGGCCTGGAAGACACAAACCTCCACGCCGAACTCGCCACCCACATCGTGCCGTTCGCCCGCAAAGCCTGGACCGACCTGCAGCACCCCGACGACGGCTCCGTCCACTTCGACCACGACCACTACCTGAAAATCTGGGCACTCACCCGGCCCCGCATCGACGCCCACTTCCCTCCTGGACGAAGCACAGGACACCAACCCCGTCGTCGAACAGATCTTCCTCGCCCAGCGCGACCACACCCAGCTGGTCATGGTCGGCGACTCCGCCCAGGCCATCTACCAGTGGCGCGGCGCCAAAGACGTCATGACCGGCTTCGACGGCACCCAGCTGGCTCTGTCGCAGTCCTTCCGCTTCGGCCCCGACCTCGCCGCAGAAGCCAACCGCTGGCTCCGCCTCGCCGACGCCCCTATCCGTCTGACCGGCACTCCTGCCGTGTCCACGGAGCTCGGCCCCGTCACCCAGCCGGACGCCGTGCTGTGCCGTACCAACGTCGGTGCCATGGCGCAGGTCATGACCCTTATGGCCGCCGGATACCGTGTGGCCCTTGTGGGGGGCGGGGACAGCCTGCAGGGCCTGGCTCTTGCGGCTCGGGACCTGAAGGAAGGCCGTCGCACCCACCACCCCGAACTGGTTCTCTTCCCCTGCTGGGGTGATCTGCAGGACTACGCCGCCCACGATCCGGCCGGCCGCGACCTGCAGCCCCTGGTCAACCTCGTCGACACTCACGGCACCGATGCCATCCTCGCCGCCGTTGCCCAATTCGCCCCCGAGCCGCACGCCCAGGTCACCGTCTCCACCGCCCACAAGGCGAAAGGGCGCGAATGGCCCCGCGTCCTCATCGCCGACGACTTCGCCCGGCACGACAACGGCGACGCAGACGCCCGCACAATCCCCCAAGCACCTCCCGACCCCGTCGACGACGCCGAAGCCCGCCTGGCCTATGTGGCTGTCACTCGCACCCGTCAGCGCCTCGATCTGGGAGGCCTCTCCTGGATCCGAGACCACCCTGACGGGACACCGCTCTGCTAACTGCTGGTTCGGAAGAAGTGGCCAAGTCGGCAAGCAGTTCGCGGAGTTGACCCTCCTCGTGGAGTGCGATACCTGCGTCGTCCATCGTGGATGAGAGCGGTGGATCCCACGGGGTGGGTAGGGCGGACCCCTGGAGTGGAAGGCAAGCTGCACTGTCAGCGCGGGTGAGTGCGGTGCGGTAGTCGGTGGCCTTCATCCGCCAGGGCCGGGCCCCCGCATCGAAGATGCGAGTGGCGATGGCGATACCGGGCCAGTCGAAGTCACCGTGGTACCTGATGTCGGCGCCGTCGGCGTGCAACCGCTCAAACAGCGCCCAGGCGGCATGGGACGGGTTGCCGGAGGTGCAGATCAGTGGTGACGTGGTGCCGTGCCGCACGGCGGCCTGCAGGACTTGCGGGTTCTCGCAGGCGTAGACGATCTGGCCGGGGCGGGCGAGGCGGCAGTGCGTGACGGCGGGGGAGCGCAGTTCCTGCAGGGTCAGGTGGCTGGCCAGGCCCAGCGAGGTGCGCTGGCGCATCAGGTCGGGCCATGAGCTATCGCCCTGGGGCTGCAGATGCCAGGTGAGCACGGTGCTGGACAGCAGATCGGTGGTGATGTCGACCTGCTCCCACAACTGGCGTCGCTGCAGGGAGGTTACCGGCGCCGGCAGGTCGTGGGCGGCGGCGATCGCGCGCAGGACGAGGGTGCCGGGCAGTGTCCCGTCGTCGAGGCCGTGGGCGTCGTGGGTGGCGAGAGCGGCCAGCTCAGCCAGTTCCCTGCCTGGGGCGTCGCTAGGGGCGTGCTGGGGCGAGGTCAGGCGGGGCAGGAGCTGGAGGGTGGCGACAGCCAAGGACAGAGCGCTGGCAGCAGCTGGGGGAGTGGAGCGGCTGAGGAGGCGGGAGGCGCGCAAACCGTCGATCCAGCTGGAGATCCAGGGCGCGTGGGCGAGGCCGGCCTGGGCCAGGACGGTATCCAGGCGCTGCCAGACTCCTGCCCAGGCTTCCTGGTGCTGTTCCCGCGTGGCGGCCCGGTCGTGCAGGGGGCCTCCGGTGAGGTCGGCGACGGCGGTGAGCAGCCCGCATTCGGCGGCCGAGGTGCGCAGCGCGGTGTCGAGCCGCTTCAGCGGCAGGCGTTGGGTGCCGGTGTCCAGCGGAGTGCCCAGCAGGCCGGCAAGGCGGTGGGCGGCTTCCTCGTCGAGGCTGATCTGCATGCTGCCCTGGGGGGTGAGCCGGTTGCGTTCCAGACGGGCTCGTGCTGCCGCCCAGACGGGGCGGAGGCTGGGATGGGCGAGGTAGGAGCGCAGGGGCTCGGGCAGCGTTTCACGCGGTGTGGTCATGGTTTGCCAGACGCAGATGGCGGGTGTGACCGTCCCAGTGGACGTGGGTGGTGATGGCGGCGGTGCCCTCGGCACGGCGGACTTCGTATGCGTCCACGGCGGGCACTTCGGGGAAGAACCCCCACAATGCGTGTCCGGTCATGACGAAGTCGAGGTCCATGCGTACCAGCAGGGACATGAGTTCGGCGATGGTGCGGTTGTCGACCTTGGCGAAGGCGTCGTCGAGGAGGATGAGCCGCAGGGCGCGTGCGGGGTCGGGGAGGCCTGAAAGGTAGGCGTCGGCCGCGGCGAACAGAGTGACGTAGGAGACGAAGCGGGTCTCGCCCTGGGACAGGCGCGCGCGTCGGCTCAGGCGCCGATCGCGCCCGGGTTCGGGTCCGGTGATGAAGACTTCCAGGGTGTGCCAGGAGCGGTAGTCCAGGGCGTCGCGCAGGTGCGCGGTGTATCCGGCCTGTGGGTCGGCGCGGAAACGCTCGTCGACCCGGGCTTTGAGCAATTCGATGAGTTCTTCCTGCTCCTGTGTGCGCAGCACCCGGGCATCGCGCGCGATGAGTTCCTTGATGCGGGCGATGGGGTGGCCGGCGTCCTCGGCCAGGTTCCACCGCAGCCGCACACCGATGCCGTGGCTGGTGGTGATGGAACGCAGTGAAGCGTTCATGTCGGTGAGCAGCCTGTGGGCCTGGCCGATGCGGGTGCGTAGTTCTTCGGCGACGCCGCCCAGGACGAAGTGCTGAAATGCCGTGCGTTCGCGGCTGGTGAGAGCCTCTTGGCCGCGGTCCCGGCGTTCCTTGAGGTCGAGGGCGGCGTCGGTGACGTAGCGGCGTCCGTCCGAGTCGGCGAGTTCCACGATGTGCAGGCCCTCGTCGACCGTGATGATCACGTCGTAGCTGCCCGTCATCTCGCGCTCCAGCACGGACAGGGCCCGTAGCAACGCGGTGGCGTCCGCGCGTGACGCAGAGTGGGGCAGCTCTTCCAGGACGCTCTGGGCGGCTGCGGCAAGTTCAGCCGGGGAGGCGGCCGGCTGCATCGGCTGGGCGCGCCGGCCGGTGGCGGCCGGGGCCAGGGCAGGGTGCGAGGCTCGTGCGGCGAGGAGCCCCGCATTGACGCGGAGCTGAGCGAGCGCCTCGTGGGACGTGCGCCGGGCCGTCTCCAGGTTGGCCTCGGCGGTCCCGACGCGGCCGGCCAGGTCCGTGACGGTGCGGCTGTGGCGGGCGCGTTCCTCCTCGGCCTGCACCGCGGCTGCTTCCACCTCGGCCAACTTGGCGTGGATCTCTTCGGCGGAGGCGCCCACGCTTTCCTGCAGTGCGGCCAGTTCCGCCGCCTGCGCGGACCACACGGCCCACTGCGTGGCGGCCTTGTCTTCCGCGGCCTGGCGCCGGCCGCGGGCCTCCTCCACGGCCACACCTGCCCGGGCCATTGCGGCGAGCCGGGGCGGGACTGCCTTGCTCGCCGTGATCAGCTCCTGGCAGGCGGCCACTGCCTGATCCGCCGCCTCACTGACCGCAGCCAGGTCCGCCGCCGCGGTGGGAAGGTTGAATGCTGCGCACCGTTCCTGATGGCTGCGTTCGGCGGCCGACCACTGCCGGCGCGCCAGCTCGGCGGCGCGTGTCAGCTCGGTGGCCTGGCGGTGTTTCGCCGCGGCCATCTGCCGGGAGGCCACGGCTTGCGCCCGAAGGGCGGACAACTCGTGCGAGCGCGGGGCGGCGGCCAGATGGGCTTCCAGCTCCGCCTGCTGGGCATGCACGGCAGCACGTTGCTGCTCGCGGCCTTCGGCAGCAGCTTCCAGACCAGCCAGTTCCTGGGAGATCTGCTCCAGGCGTTCGGCGCGTGCGGCCGCCCGTGCCGCAGCACCGATGTAGCGGGCGGCCGGCAGACTGTGACGCCCGCGCAGCACACCGATGCCGAACGATCCGTCACGGTGGACCCAGGTGGTATGCCCGGGCACGTCCAGCGCGATCCGGTCCAGGACCGCGGTGACGAGGGAGGCCGCCACCGGGCCGTCGGTCACCACAGTCAAGGCGGTGCGGGCCGAAGGCACGGCGGGGGGCGCATCGGCGGACAACAGCAGCTGCCCGGACTCGCTGACCACGCCGTCGCTGGTGACATGGGCAGTGAGCAGGCCGGAGGCCAGAAGCGCGGCTTCCAGCCCCGCTTGGTGCTGTTCACTCAGCCCGGGACGGAACTCAAGCAGCTGCCACAGCGGTACGCCGTTGTCGGGCGGATTGTCGGCCCACAAGGCGGTGGGGGGCGGCACATCGCGTGCCTGCCGCAGCTCGGCGGCTTCTGCCTGCAGTTGCGCGCGCAGAGCAGCGTCCTGCCGGTCGGCTGTCTCGAGTTCTGCGAGCCTTCTGGCGAGCTCGGCGCGCATCCCGGCGGCGGCTTGTTGGGGCAGCAGGTCGAGCGCGGCCAGACCGGAGTCGTCGGCGCCGGGTTGCGCGTACTCTCCGGCGAGGGCCTGGGCATCCAGCAGCAGGAAGGCCGCGCAGGTCTGGGACCAGTCGACGGCCGGCAGGAGGGATCGGCTGGACGAAGAAGTGATCCAGGCGCGCCAGTCGACGGCTAGGGCGATAGCGCAGTCGTCGCGCCGGATGGCGGAATCAGCGGCGGCCTCCTCCAACAGCAAAGCGTCCTGAGCGGTCTCCTCGGCACGTTCCTCGGCCCGCCGCACGGTGTGCAGCTCTTTGTCCAACTGGGCGGCGTCGCGGCCGCGGGCGAGCGCCTGGTTCCGACGCAGTCCTGCGGCTTCGGCGGTTTCGCCGGCCGAGGTCAACCAGTCATCGAGCTGGCGCTCCAGTGCGGCGGGGGCAGGGTACAGAAGGGCGGGAGCCGGCCGCGTCACCGTGACCGGATCCGCGATCCGCTGGGTGCGTACCGGCTCGCTCAGAAGGGGGTCTTCGCGCACGTCGAGGTCAATGAGGTCGGGTAGTCGGGTGCTTAGGCGGGCTCGGGCGAGCGCTTCGTGGACCCGTGTCAGAAGAGGGTTGGCGGCCAGGGCGCCGGTTCGGGCTTCCCGGGCTGCGAGACTGCATGCCGTGACCGATGCGGACTCTTCACGCCGGGTAGCTGCTGCCCCGTCCAGGGCGAGGTCAGTGGCGATGGCCAACGCGTCGAGCCGGGCGAGGCGTTCTGCCAGCTCCCGGGCCTCCCGGTAGGCGCGGGAGTCCTTGATGCCGGCGGCAGTGGCTGCCAGTTCCCTGGCGTAGGAGTCCGCTTCCTCCTGGCTGGCTACGGCCTCACTGTGCTGCCGGGCCAACTGCTCACAAGCCGCAGCCTGTTTACGCTCGGCGCTTTCGGCCTCCAGCGCGCGGCGCGCGGCCGCATGGGCATCGTGCGCGCCGTCGGCGAGGACCCCGGTCGCGTACCGGGTGTAGACCTTGAGGAAGTTCGCCACATGCTCGTAGGCGTGCTCCAGGCGCGCCAGCGCGGCCCGGGTCTCCTCCAGCCCGTCCAGTTCCTCCCCTGCGGCGAGCAAGGCTTGCTCCGAGAGGGGAGGCAGGGCGTCGGACAGGATCTGCGGCAGTCTGCCTTCGTCAATGCGGTTGCCCACGTCGGGCGAGCGCAGGGTATGCAGCAATTGAAGCAGGCCTGCATAGCGCTGACGGCCGGCCTCGCCGGTGAGTCCGAAGACCTGTGTGCGCACCTGCTCACGGTGGGCTTCGGGCCGGTCGGTGATGCGGTCCGCGCCGATCACGGCGATCAGCCCGTCGCGGGAGAGTGGCGTGCGGCTTTCGTCCATCAAAGCGAGGTCGTCTCCGACCCGCTTGGGGGTGGTGAAGTACCAGACTTTGGCCTCGGCGGTGCTGCGGGCAAACCGCACGAGTGCCCCGATCGTGAGGTGCTCTTGGGGCCGCGCTGTACCGGTCTCATCCGCAGGTCGGGTGCGCTCCACTTCCAGCCACAAATAGCCCAGCCGGTTGGGCTGTTCATCCCCTCCGGCGCGCATCAGGTCCTCCAGGCGGACCTTTCCCGACCCAGTGGCGTCCATTCGGCGGCGGTCGGCATCCAGCAGGAAGGGCAGCAGCATCTCCAATGCCCTCGACTTGCCGGAGCCGTTGGTGCCCCGCAGAACCAGTCGCCCTCCGGACAGGTCGAACTCCTGGTCGTAGTAGTACCAGACGTTGACGATGCCGGCCCGGCGCAGCCGCCAGCGGTGCGCACCGGAGCTGTCGGAGGGGCGAAGACGGGATGAGGGAACGGTGATGATGGTCACGAGGAGGCCTCCCTTGCGGTCGTCCACGTGTCCTCGAACAGGGCCGCGGGAGCGGTGTCTGCAGCCGTGGGTTCTGTCAGACGGTTTGCGGCGCGCGTGCGGGACGGCACACGCACCAGGGGCCGGTAGCGGGCGGCGGCCGGATGCAGCCGCAGTCCCGTAGCGTCGGCCGAGGCCAGAGACAGCGAGACGAGCAGGGCTGTCACGTCATCGCGCAGCCGTTCAACATCACGGACGTAGAGGGACGACCATGCCGAGATGTAGCGCGAGGTCAGGTCCTTCAATGCTGCGTCCACCGTCGGCCAACTGCACCACAGCTCCGGCACCAGTCCTGCGGACTGCTCGCGCCAGGCAGCCGGTGCCTTCCCAAGCAGCATGTCGACCAGGAGCAGGGCTGCCTGACGTACCGTGCCGGGACCGGGAAAATCGACATCGCTGGCCGCGGAATCGCTGGAGTAGGCCAAAGCGCCCTCGGCGCGCACTTCGAGGACCAGCCCGAAATGCTCATCCAACAGCCGGGTCAGTTCGGTGCGCTCCCGCGACAGCACATCCCGCTCGGCGTCGCTGAGATGGTCGCGACGCACCAGCGGGTTCTCCACCAGCTTGCGGCGCAGGGACCGCCGCGGCTCGTCGTGCTCCGGCCGCATCTGCTCCGGAACATCCTCTGCACGGGTAACGCCGCCCAGAGGCCGGGCCAGCAGGTGCGCAAGCAGCGGACGATGAATGCTCAACAGTGCTTCCTCCTTGCGGTCGCTCCACCCCGCCAGGGTTCCGTCCGTCTCGGTCAGCACGCCCCAGTCGATGAGCAGACCCACCGCCGCCACCAAACGCCGACGCTGCACCAAGCTGTCGTCCACCTCCACCCCGGCCGCAGCCGCGTCGGCACGGATCTGCTCGATGAATGACGAGACCAGGACCTGCTCCCCGGTGCCCGGGGCCAGCAGCGCTGCGCAGGCCAGACAGAACAGGGCGTAGGTATGGGGACCGAAGGCCGGACCTTCGCCGTGCCGCACTGCCCGCGAAGGCGCATCGGGGCTGAGCGGGGCTTTGACGAGGCGGGCGAAGGACGATTCCACGATCAGGGTGTAACCCAGCATGCGGGAGAACACCGTCCGCAGAGCAGGAGCGTGCCTCCTTACCAGCGCCAGCTCATCGGGGTGCTGGTGAGCGTTCATCAGAGGCGTGGCCAGCAGGGCGCGGGCTGCGGCTCGGCGCTCGAGCGCATCATGGGCGGCCGTGGCGGCGGTGCGGGCCGGCATGCTCATCGCGGCCCTCCGGAAGCCTGCTGACCCGCGATCTGCTCGACGCGGACCGTCAGGGCGTCGATGGTGCAGTCCCACTCCCCACTGAGCGAACGCAGAACGGTGCATCTCCCCGGGCTGTGGGTGACGATCAAAGACATGCCCACGTCCTCGAAGGGCATTGCGACTTCCACTCCACGTCCCGGCGCCTGGTGCATCGCCATGAAGTCCCCCAGATAGTCCAGCAGCACCTCACGGGCGTAGTCGGACAGCACCGCCCCGTTCATCTCCCTGACGGCGATCAGTTCTGCCACTGCCGCCCGTAGCCGCGACGCATCCTGTTCGCCCTGCGCGGTCAGCCGGGCGCGGTCCAGGCCGGGGTCCGGGACACGAGAGGAACGACCCCGGGCGCTGCGGTCGCCCCGCTGCCGCAAGGAGAGAGGAACCTCGACCGGCGGGGCGTCCCACCACGACGTCGTCGGCGTCACCCGTGGATCCGGCTCCTCCGCCCCGATGCCCAGGTGCCGCATCGGATACGCGCCGAATGAGGCGGCGAAGGCCCGGTCCGCCACGCCGGCATCGGCCTCAGCGAACAGCGAGGCCAGGCGCAGCAGATCGGCCCGCCGCGATGCTCCTGTGCCGCCAGAAGACAGCATCCGCTTGGCGTTCGTGATGAGCTGGCCAAGCGCCTGCTCGGCGGCCGCCCGAAGTTGCGCTGGCCCCGAACTGCCGCTGCCGCCCGTGTACCAGGCGGACAACTGCACCCAGTCGTCCAGCGCCCGGCCAGGCAGCCGTTCGACCGGCCCGCTGTTGCTGTCGGCCAGGCCGGGCAGCGTGGCCAGAGTGTCCACGAGCAGGGGCAGATGCCGTTCGAGCCGATCCAGTCGGTCGACGATTGCGGGGGAGTGGCGTGCGACGTCATTGCTGATGAGGTCGACGTATTCCAGGAGCAGGCCCTTGAGGGTCGTGTACTCCTCGCCCATCAGGTCGTAGCGGGTCAGAACCGAGCCGAGATAGGTGTAGAAGTCGCGGGCACTCTGGCTGAACAGGGACTGGTTGTTGAAGACGGTGGTGACGTCGGCGGCCAGGGCTTCTGTTTCGCCGGACTCTCCGGCCGACAGGCGAGCCAAGATCCGGTCGAGGACCTCCACTGTGCTGCCCAGCAGTTCGCGGGCGACCTCGCGGGCGCCGTCGGTCGCCTGGAGGATGTCCTCGATCTGCCGGTGCACCCGGCCGCCGAGCGTCGACATCTGGAACCGGGCCCGCGAGTTGCGATAGGCGGCCACTGTGGGCACTCGCGCGTCGCGCAGTGATCGGATCAGGTTGCCCCAGCGCACCAGCGTACGGCAGCGTTCCTCAGCGGTTTCGGGGTCCATGTCCCGCCCTGCTTCCCGCAGAGCGCCACTGACTTCGGCAGCAGAGAGGTCGGCCAGCAAGGTGGACGAGAAGAGCTTCATGACGGCCAGGTAGTCCTCGGCGTTCTCGGCCGTCACGTACCGGAACAGAGCCAGGCGTTCGCTTCCTGAGCCGTCCACCGTGCTGTCAGCGCCGCTCGGAACAGGCGGCGGGCGTGTACGCCCGTCCTCGGCGTCGTCCTCTGTCAACTTCCCCCCTACGCACCGCCCCCCAGTACAGGCAAGACGCCTGTATGCCGCACCGTAGCTGTCGGTTCGTCCATGCATGCCAGATTGATCGTTTCCGACCGGATCCATCCGTTCCTTGACTGAACTTCCTGTTGCGGTCGATGAGTTAGCGCGCTCACCGCATTCGTCCAGAGGCAGGCCGCAGTCAGTTTGAGTAGGCCGATGCGACCCGACGCGCCTCAGGTGGATGCAATGCGCTCGAGAGCCGGGCTGGCAACGATCCCGTAGGGGATGCGTAACCAGAAATCTCAGAAGGAGTTCAGCGTTCACCGGCGGGTGGTACTCATACATACGAGGGCGCAACCCAGGTTGGCCCTTGATGCGTTGGTTCCGCATCTGATGTAAGCCTGCCTTCTCCGGCCAGAGATTCCATGGCAGGTTCCTCGGGACGGGAGCCCTCGGGCTCTCGTCCCAGGATCTCCGGAGATACGCGTTCGTGTCGCCACGAAATAACGGCGGCTGCGGTGAACACGCCCTGGCGTGCACCGCAGTCAGGAAGAATCCCGGCTGCAGCTCTTGGCGATCCCGGTTTCCCATAGCACCTGAGGAAGTTCTTTTTGCGGGTTCTGAGATCCCGTAGCGGATGAGCCGAGTCTGAACAGGAACGGGCTCGTGTGTGCTGGCGATTTTCCGCCTAGAGGTTGTCCCGTATGGGGCGTGAGTTATCTGGTGAGGGCCAGGTTGTGGAGCCG
>NZ_BNBM01000030.1 GCF_014655715.1 Streptomyces lanatus
AGGTCGCCGAGCTGTACTCGTCCTCGAAGGCGATCCTGAAGGAGGCCGGGTACGTCGGCGCCGGCACGGTGGAGTTCCTGGTCGGCCTGGACGGCACGATCTCCTTCCTGGAGGTCAACACCCGTCTGCAGGTGGAGCACCCGGTCACCGAGGAGATCGCCGGCATCGACCTGGTGCGGGAGATGTTCCGCATCGCCGACGGTGAGGAACTCGGCTACGGCGACCCGGTCCTGCGCGGGCATTCCTTCGAGTTCCGCATCAACGGCGAGGACCCCGGCCGAGGCTTCCTCCCCGCCCCCGGCACCGTCACGACCTTCGCCCCGCCGTCCGGGCCCGGTGTCCGCCTGGACGCCGGTGTCGAGTCCGGCAGCGTGATCGGCCCGGCCTGGGACTCCCTGCTCGCCAAGCTCATCGTCACCGGCGCGACCCGCGAACAGGCCCTCCAGCGCGCCGCCCGCGCCCTGGCCGAGTTCCAGGTCGAGGGCATGGCCACCGCCATCCCCTTCCACCGCGCCGTCGTCACCGACCCGGCGTTCACCGGCGAACCGTTCACCGTCCACACCCGGTGGATCGAGACCGAGTTCGCCAACACCATCAAGCCCTTCGCCGCTCCCGCCGACAACGACGCCGACGAGGAGACCGGCCGGGAGAGCGTCGTCGTGGAGGTCGGCGGCAAGCGCCTTGAGGTCTCCCTCCCGTCCTCCCTCGGCATGACCCTGGCCCGCACCGGCCTCGCCGCAGGGGCCAAGCCCAAGCGCCGGGCCGCCAAGAAGTCCGGCCCCGCCGCCTCCGGCGACACCCTCGCCTCCCCCATGCAGGGCACCATCGTCAAGGTCGCCGTCGAGGAAGGCCAGGAGGTCGAGGAAGGCGACCTCATCGTCGTACTCGAAGCCATGAAGATGGAACAGCCCCTCAACGCCCACAAATCCGGCACCATCAAGGGGCTCTCCGCCGAAATCGGTGCTTCCCTCACCTCCGGCGCCGGAATCTGCGAAATTATGGGCTGAGTCACCATGTAATTCCGTGCGCACATTTCAGGGATCCCCCGGCAGTCTGCCGGGGGATTTTTCTTTGTGGTGCTGAGCTGCGGGTTTTCCTGGCTCTGACGCTCGCCTCACCTGCTTTTTTCAGGGATGTAGTTGCGCGCTGAGATCTCACCGAGACCTGAATGGATGCGCATTGAATCCCCCTTGGTGAACGAAGAGGATTAGTACTGCTTCGCCGATCCGTGCTGAGCGGCACCTGAGATATCCGAGGAGAGGTAAATGGATGCTGCAGTGATTGTTGTCGGCGCGGGTCCCGCCGGGATGATGCTGGCCGGCGAACTGCGGCTCGGGGGAGTCGATGTCATCGTCCTGGAGCGGCTGACCGAGCGCACCGGGGAGTCGCGAGGGCTGGGATTCACCGCGCGCACCATGGAGGTCTTCGACCAGCGGGGGATGCTTCCCCGGTTCGGGGAGATCGAGACCAGCAACCAGGGCCACTTCGGCGGTCTGCCCGTCGACTTCGGTGTGCTGGAAGGGGCTTGGCAGGCGGCCAAGACCGTGCCCCAGTCGGTCACCGAGCAGCACCTGGAGGAGTGGGCGAGCAGCCTGGGCGCCGACATCCGGCGCGGTCATGAGTTCCTGTCCCTGAAGGACGAGGGCGACGCCGTCGAGGTCGAGGTGCGGGGCCCCGAGGGTGTGCACCGGCTGCGGGCCGCCTACCTGGTGGGCTGTGACGGCGGGCGCAGCGCCGTACGCAAGGCCGCCGGTTTCGACTTCCCCGGCACCGCGGCGACGATGGAGATGTTCCTCGCCGACCTCAAGGGCGTCGACATCCAGCCCCGCATGATCGGTGAGACCCTGCCCGGCGGCATGGTGATGGCGGGCCCGCTGCCCGGCGACGTCACCCGCATCATCGTCTGCGAGCGCGGCACCCCGCCCCAGCGCCGGGAGGTCCCGCCGTCCTTCGAGGAGGTCGCGGACGCCTGGAAGCGGCTCACCGGCGACGACATCTCGCACGCCGAGCCGGTCTGGGTCAGCTCCTTCGGGGACGCGACCCGCCAGGTCACCGAGTACCGGCGCGGGCGGGTCATCCTGGCCGGCGACTCCGCGCACATCCATCTCCCGGCCGGCGGCCAGGGCATGAACACCAGCATCCAGGACGCCGTCAACCTGGGCTGGAAGCTCGCCGCCGAGGTGCGGGGCTGGGCGCCCGCGGGGCTGCTGGACACGTATCACAGCGAGCGGCACGCCGTCGGCAAGCGACTGCTGATGAACACCCAGGCCCAGGGGCTGCTGTTCCTCAGCGGTCCCGAGGTGCAGCCGCTGCGCGATGTGCTGACCGAACTCATCGGCTACCGGAACGTCGCCCAGCATCTGGCCGCCATGGTGAGCGGCCTGGAGATCACCTACGACGTCGGCGGCGGCAGCCACCCGCTGCTCGGCAGGCGTATGCCGCAGCTGGAGCTGGCCGCCTCGGTGCGCGCGACCAGCAGCACCGAACTGCTGCACTCTGCCCGGGGGTTGCTGCTCGACCTGGAGGACAACCCGCGGCTGCGGGCCAGGGCCGCGGCCTGGGCCGACCGGGTGGACACCGTCACCGCCGAGCCCGGCGCGGTCACGGAGGCCGGCGGACTGCGGGGCACCTCGGCCGTGCTGGTCCGCCCCGACGGCCATGTCGCCTGGGCCGCGCCCGGCAGCCACCACGACCTGGGCATGGCCCTGGAGCGCTGGTTCGGCGCGCCCCGCACATGAGCACCGGCAGGCCCGGCCCCACCGTCGATCCACGGAAGAGAGAAGACATGCACAGCACCCTGATCGTGGCCCGGATGGACATCGAGTCGAGTGCCGAGGTCGGCAGGCTCTTCGCGGAGTTCGACAGGACCGAGATGCCGCATCGCATGGGCACCCGGCGCCGTCAGCTGTTCGCCTACAAGGGCCTGTACTTCCACCTCCAGGACTTCGACGCCGACAACGGCGGAGAACTGATCGAGGACGCCAAGACCGACCCGAGGTTCGTGCAGATCAGCGACGACCTCAAGCCGTTCATCGAGGCGTACGACCCCGCGACCTGGCGGTCCCCGGCCGATGCCATGGCCACCCGCTTCTACGACTGGACGGCCGACACGACGGGAGGCCACCGCTAGTGGCACGCCGGGTAGTGATCACAGGAGTCGGAGTGCTGGCGCCGGGCGGTATCGGTGCCAAGAACTTCTGGAGTCTGCTGAGCGAGGGCCGCACAGCAACCAGGGGGATCACCTTCTTCGACCCTTCCGCATTCCGTTCCAGGGTCGCGGCGGAGGTCGACTTCGACCCGTATCTGCAAGGGCTGAGCCCGCAGGAGATCCGCCGTATGGACCGCGCGGCCCAGTTCGCCGTGGTCACCGCCCGTGAGGCGCTCGCGGACAGCGGTCTCGACCTCGGCGGGTTCGACCCGCACCGCACCGGGGTCACCATCGGCAGCGCGGTCGGCGCGACCACCGGGCTCGACGACGAGTACCGGGTGGTCAGCGACGACGGCCGGCTGGACCTCGTCGACCACACCTATGCCCCGCAGCACCTGTACAACTACTTCGTCCCGAGCTCGTTCTCGGCCGAAGTGGCCTGGGCCGTGGGCGCCGAGGGCCCGGCCGCCGTGGTCTCCACCGGCTGCACCTCCGGCATCGACTCGGTCGGCCACGCCGTGGACCTGATCCGCGAGGGCACCGCCGACATCATGATCACCGGCGCGACGGACGCGCCGATCTCGCCGATCACCATGGCCTGCTTCGACGCGATCAAGGCGACCACCCCGCGCAATGACGACCCCGAGCACGCCTCGCGGCCCTTCGACGGCACCCGCAACGGCTTTGTGCTCGGCGAGGGTTCCGCCGCGTTCGTCCTGGAGGAGCTGGACAGCGCCCGCAGGCGCGGGGCGCACATCTACGCCGAGATAGCCGGGTACGCCTCCCGCTGCAACGCCTTCCACATGACGGGGCTGCGTCCCGACGGCCGGGAGATGGCCGAGGCCATCACGGTGGCGCTGGGCGAGGCGCGGATGAACCCCGAGGCCGTCGACTACATCAACGCGCACGGCTCGGGCACCAAGCAGAACGACCGGCACGAGACGGCCGCGTTCAAGCTGAGCCTCGGCGACCACGCCTATCGCAGGCCGGTGAGCTCCATCAAGTCGATGGTGGGCCACTCGCTGGGTGCCATCGGCTCCATCGAGATCGCCGCCTCCGTGCTGGCGATGGAGAACCACGTGGTGCCGCCCACCGCCAATCTGCACACCCCCGACCCCGAATGCGACCTCGACTACGTGCCGCTCACCGCGCGGGAGCACCGGACCGACACGGTGCTCACGGTCGGCAGCGGATTCGGCGGGTTCCAGAGCGCGATGGTGCTGGCCCGTCCCGACAGGAGCGTGTCATGAGCACCAGCACCAGGACCGTGATCACCGGCATCGGCGTGGCCACCCCCAGCGGGCTCGGCATCGACGACTTCTGGGCCGCGACCCGCGTCGGCAAGAACGCCATCGGCCGCGTCACCCACTTCGACCCGACGTCGTACCCGTCCCGACTGGCCGGTGAGATACGGCACTTCGCCGCCGAGGAACTGCTGCCCAGCAGGCTGATCCCGCAGACCGACCGGATGACCCGGCTCGCGCTGGTCGCCGCGGACTGGGCGTTCGCGGACGCGGGCATCAAGCCCGGCGACATCCCCGAGTTCGACATGGGCGTCGTCACCGCCTCGACCTCCGGCGGCTTCGAGTTCGGCCAGAACGAGCTGAAGAAACTGTGGAGCCAGGGCAGCCAGTACGTCAGCGCGTACCAGTCCTTCGCCTGGTTCTACGCCGTCAACAGCGGCCAGATCTCCATCCGCAACGGCATGCGCGGCCCCAGCGGTGTCGTCGTCAGCGACCACGCCGGCGGTCTCGACGCGATCGCCCAGGCCCGGCGGCAGATCCGCAAGGGCAGCAAGGTGATCTTCTCCGGCGGCTTCGACGCGTCGATCTGCACCTGGGGCTGGGTCGCGCAGATCGCCGGCGGCCGCATGTCCACCAGCGACGATCCCGACCGGGCCTTCCTGCCGTTCGACGCGGACGCCGACGGCTATGTGCCCGGTGAGGGCGGTGCCCTGCTCGTCCTGGAGGACGAACTGACGGCCCGTGAGCGCGGCGCGCGGACGGTCTACGGCGAGATCGCCGGCTACGGCTCGACCTTCGACCCGAAGCCCGGCAGCGGCCGTGAGCCCGGTCTGCGCCGCGCCATCGAGGTGGCGCTCGCGGACGCCGGCGTCGAGACCGGGGAGGTCGACGTGGTGTTCGCGGACGCCGCCGGCACCCCGCGACTGGACCGCGAGGAGGCCGACGCGATCAACGCCGTCTTCGGGCGGCACGGCGTCCCGGTCACCGCGCCCAAGACGATGACCGGCCGGCTCTACTCCGGTGCCGCCCCGGTGGACGTGGTCTCCGCCGTACTGGCCATCCGCGAGGGCCTGATCCCGCCCACCGTGAACGTCGAGCCGTCCCCCGAGTACGGCATCGACCTGGTGACCGCCCAGCCGCGCAGCGCCTCGGTGCGCACCGCGCTGGTCCTCGCCCGTGGCCACGGCGGCTACAACTCCGCCGTGGTGGTCCGGGCCGTGGACTGACCCCGGCTCACCGACACAACCGACCCACCGACGAAAGGACCCCCATGTCCGAGCGGAAATTCACCTTCGACGCCCTCAAGCGCATCCTGCGCGAGGGCGCGGGCGCCGACGAGGGCGTCGACCTCGACGGCGACATCCTCGACGCCGACTTCGAGGAGCTGGGCTACGAGTCGCTGGCGCTGCTGGAGACCGGCGGCCGGATCGAGCGCGAGTACGGCATCTCCCTCGACGACGACATCTTCACCGACCACCGCACCCCGCGCGCCCTCGTGGCCGCCGTCAACGAGCTGCTCAAGGACAACACCGTCAGCGCCGCCTGACCCCCGCGCCGTCACCGCTCAGCACTGGAGAGAGACATGTCGCAGCAGGACAAGCCGGTCGCCCTCGTCACCGGAGCGACCAGCGGAATCGGGCTCGCCGTCGCCCGCCTCCTGGCCTCCGGCGGCCACCGGGTGTTCATCGGCGCCCGCAACGCCGAGAACCTCGCCGCCACCGTCAAGCAACTGCAGGACGACGGCCTGGAGGCCGACGGAACCACCCTGGACGTGCGGTCGGTCGAGGACTGCCGGGCGTTCGTGCGGGCCGCCGTGGAGCGCTTCGGCACCGTGGACGTGCTGGTCAACAACGCGGGGCGCAGCGGGGGCGGGGTCACCGCCGACATCGCCGACGAGCTGTGGGAAGACGTCATCGACACCAACCTCAACAGCGTCTTCCGGATGACCCGAGAGGTGCTGGAGACCGGCGGGATGCGGCACAAGGACCGCGGCCGGATCATCAACATCGCCTCCACCGCGGGCAAGCAGGGCGTCGTCCTCGGGGCGCCGTACTCCGCGTCCAAGCACGGCGTCGTCGGCTTCACCAAGGCCCTCGGCAATGAGCTGGCCCCCACCGGCATCACCGTCAACGCCGTCTGCCCCGGCTATGTGGAGACCCCGATGGCGCAGCGCGTCCGGCAGGGCTACGCGGCCGCGTACGACACCAGCGAGGACGCGATCCTGGAGAAGTTCCAGGCGAAGATCCCGCTCGGCCGCTACTCCACCCCCGAAGAGGTGGCCGGACTCGTCGGCTATCTGACGTCCGACAGCGCCGCCTCGATCACCTCCCAGGCCCTCAACGTCTGCGGTGGCCTCGGCAACTTCTGAAACCGCCCGACCCCGAACCCGAGGAGTATGAGCATGCCGAAGCCCGGCCCGCGCGAGGTGGAGCACGAGATCACGGTCTCGGCGCCGGCCACCGCCGTCTACCGGCTGATCGCCGAGGTGGAGAACTGGCCGCGGATCTTCCCGCCGACCATCCACGTCGACCATGTCGAGAAGGGCGACCGCACCGAACGTATCCGGATCTGGGCCACCGCCAACGGCGAGGCGAAGAACTGGACCTCACGCCGCACCCTCGACCCCGAGGAGCTGCGGATCGGCTTCCGCCAGGAGGTCTCCGCGCCGCCGGTCGCCGAGATGGGCGGCACCTGGGTGATCGAGCCGGTCTCCGACACCGTCTCCCGGATACGGCTGCTGCACGACTACCGGGCCGTGGACGACGACCCGGCCGGGCTGGCGTGGATCGACGAGGCCGTCGACCGCAACTCCCGCAGCGAGCTCGCCGCACTCAAGGAGAACGTCGAACGCGCCGTCGCCAGCGAGGAGTTGACGTTCTCCTTCGAGGACACGGTGCAGATCGCCGGCTCCGCCAAGGATGTCTACGACTTCGTCAACGACGCCCATCTGTGGGCCGAGCGCCTCCCGCACGTGGCCAGCGTCCGGCTCGACGAGGACACCCCCGGCCTGCAGACGCTGGAGATGGACACCCGGGCCAAGGACGGCTCCACGCACACCACCAAGTCCTACCGGGTGACCTTCCCGCACCGGAAGATCGCCTACAAGCAGGTCACCCTGCCGGCGCTGATGACCCTGCACACCGGTTACTGGACGTTCGCCGAGAACGACGCCGGGGTGGCGGCGTCCTCGCAGCACACCGTCACCATCAACACCGAGAACATCACCCGCGTACTCGGCGCCGACGCCACCGTCGCCGACGCCCGCGAGTACGTCCAGGCCGCCCTGAGCACCAACAGCCGGGCCACCCTCGGGCACGCCCGGGACTACGCGGAAGCCAGGGCCTGACCATGGCCGGGGACCGTATCGCGACCGATGTGATCGTGGTCGGCGCGGGCCCCGTCGGGCTGATGCTCGCCGGGGAACTGCGCGGGGCCGGCGCGGACGTGGTGGTCCTCGAGAAGCTCACCGCGCCGACCACCGAGTCCAGGGCGTCCACTCTGCACGCCCGGACCATGGAGATCCTCGAGAGCCGCGGCCTGCTGGCGCCGCTCGGCGACATACCGAACGACCGCAGAGGCCACTTCGGCGGCATCCCCCTCGACCTCACCCTGCCCGGCCGCCACCCGGGCCAGTGGAAGGTCCCGCAGACCCGGATCGAGGAACTGCTCGGACAGTGGGCGCGCGGCCTGGGCGCGGACATCCGGCGCGGTCACGAGCTGACCGGGCTGACCATGACCGCCGACCACGTCGAGGCCGCCGTACGCCTCCCGGACGGGACGACGACGTCCCTGCGGGCCGGGTACGTCGTCGGCTGCGACGGTGAGCACAGTGCCGTACGCCGCCTGGGCGGCTTCGACTTCCCCGGGTCCGACGCCGAGCGTGAGCTGCTGCGGGCCGACGTGGCCGGGATCGACATCCCCGACCGCCGCTTCCAGCGGCTGGCGGGCGGACTCGCCATCGCCGCCCGGCGTCCCGACGGAGTGACCCGGGTGATGGTGCACGAGTTCGGGGCCCGGCCGCGCGGCGGGCAGCCCGGGTTCCAGGACATCACCGACAGCTGGAAGCGCGTCACCGGGGAGGACATCGGCCATGGCACCCCGCTGTGGGTGAACTCCTTCGGCGACGCCTCCCGGCAGGCCGCCCGCTACCGCGACCACCGGCTGCTCCTTGCCGGGGACGCGGCCCACCAGAAGATGCCCATCGGCGGACAGGCCCTCAACCTGGGCCTCCAGGACGCCGTCAACCTCGGCTGGAAACTGGCCGCCGAGGTCCGCGGGCGGGCCCCCGAGGGCCTGCTCGACAGCTACCACGACGAACGGCACGCCGTCGGCCGCCGGACGCTGAACAACATCCGGGCCCAGGCCCTGCTGCTGCTCGGCTCCGCCGAGGTCGAGGCGGTCCGGCGGATCTACGCCGAACTGGCCGCCGGAAGCGAGAACGTACGCACCCACCTGGCCGGAATGATCTCCGGCCTGGACATCCGCTACGACGTCGGAGGCGGCCGGCATCCCCTGCAGGGCCGCCGCCTGGCACAGCGGGACCTGTTCCGCGCGGGGCGCGGCCTGCTGCTGCTCACGCCGGGCGCGGAGGAGCTGCGCACGGTCGCCGCGCCCTGGGGAGACCTCGTGGACACGGCCGCCGCCCCGCCCGGGGACGTACCGCCGGACCTGGGCGCGGTCCTGGTCCGCCCGGACGGACACGTGGTGTGGACGGACGCCGAGGACACCGCCATCACGACAGCCCTGACCCGCTGGTTCGGCACGCCGAAGCGGCAGTCCGACAGGACGACGACGAGGAATCGGAGTACAGACATGAGCAGCAGGCTCACGGGCAGGACCGCGCTCGTCACCGGAGCGAGCCGCGGCATGGGACGGGCCACCGCCCTGCGCCTCGCACAGGAGGGCGCGCTCGTCGCCGTCCACTACAGCACCAGCGAGGAGGCGGCCGAGGAGGTCGTCGAGCTGATCGAGAAGGACGGCGGCCGGGCCTTCGCCGTACGCGCCGAACTGGGCGTCGCCGGTGATGTCCACGAGCTGTTCCTGGGCCTGGAGAACGGGCTCCGGGAGCGCACCGGGACCACGGACCTCGACATCCTGGTCAACAACGCCGGTGTCATGGGCGGCGTCAAGCCCGAGGACACCACGCCGGAACAGTTCGACCGGCTCTTCGCCGTCAACGCCAAGGCGCCGTTCTTCCTGATCCAGCGGGCCCTGAAGAACATGCGCGACGGTGGCCGCATCATCAACATCACCTCCGGCCTCACCCGCTTCGCGAACCCGGACGAGATCGCGTACGCCATGACCAAGGGCGCCGTGGACCAGCTCGCCCTGCACTTCGCGAAGCTCCTCGGCCCGCGCAACATCACCGTCAACAGCGTGGCGCCCGGCATCACGCGCAACGGCAACCCGGTGTTCGGCATACCGGAGGCGGTGGAGCAGATGGCGCAGCTGTCCGCGTTCAACCGGGTCGGCGAACCGGAGGACGTCGCCGACGTGGTGGCCTTCCTCGCCACCGACGAGGCCCGCTGGATCACCGGCTCCTTCGTCGACGCCACCGGGGGCACCCTGCTCGGCTGAGCCGGCGGGGGGCGTGCGCCGCCCCCCGCCCCGCTGTCACCGACCCCTACGGCGGAACGGGACCATGACCTCTTCGACGCCTTCCCCGACCCTCACGGCCGGCGAGCGCTTCAGCCCCGCGCTATGGGCGCTGCTCTTCGTGCTCGCGGGCAACATGCTCATCGACGCCCTGGAGGTGTCCGTCGCCCTGGTGGCGCTGCCCGCCGTGAGCGACGACCTCGCCCTGTCCGTGCCGCAGGCACAGTGGGTGGTCAGTGGATTCGCCGTCGGCTTCGGCGGGTTGCTGCTGTTCGGCTCCCGCCTGGTCACCCTCCTCGGCCGCCGCCGGGTCTATCTCGCCGCCCTGCTGCTCTTCGCCGTCGCGTCCCTCGCGGGCGCCGCCGCGGCGAGCGGGCCCCTGCTCATCGGCACCCGCCTGGTGAAGGGCTTCTGCGCCGCACTGACCGCGCCCACCGGGCTCGCCATCATCCTCGCGGTGTTTCCCGAGGGGCCCGTGCGCGCCAGGGCGGTGTCGGTGTACTCCTTCTTCGGGGCGGCCGGCTTCTCCGCCGGTCTGCTGCTGTCGGGGCTGCTCACCGAGACGAGCTGGCGCTGGGCGTTCGCGTTCCCCGCGCCGGTCGTGCTGCTGCTGTTCGTTGTCGGAATACGCCGCATTCCACGCGACGAGCCCGCCTGGGACACCGAGGGACGGTACGGCGTCCCGAGCGCGCTCGGCCTCATCGGCGCCACGCTGCTGCTGGTGTACGCGATCGTCTCGGTGCCCGCCACCGGCTGGACGCATCCGAGGACGCTCGGCGCGTTCGTCCTGGCGGCATTGTGCGCGGCGGTCCATGTCCGAGCCGAACTAACAGCAGCCAAGCCCCTGTTGAGCCTGGACCTGCTCCGTCACGCCGCCCTGGTCCGCTCCGCGCTGGGCGCCGCCGCGCTGAACGGCTCGTATCTGGGCCTGCTCCTGCTGAGCACGCTGCACCTTCAGCAGCGGGCGGGTTGGAGCCCGTTGCAGACCGGGCTCGCCTTCCTGCCGGCCAGCGTCCCGCTCGCCCTGACCGCCCTGCACTCCGGCCGCCTCGCCGCCCGCTTCGGCCCGGCAAGGCTGATCGCGGCCGGCGCCGCGGCGGCCCCGGCCGGCTATCTGCTCTACCCGCGCGACGCTCCCACGCAGGTGGACTACGTCATCGACGTACTGCCCACGATGCTGCTCGTGGGCACCGCGTTCGTCCTCGCCTTCGCGGCCTTCCATCTCCAGGCCACCAGCTCGGTCCCCGCACCCCGCCAGGCGGAGGCGAGCGGCCTCTACCAGACCGCCGTCCAACTGGGCGCCGCCCTCATGCTCGCCCTGACCTCAGCGCTGTACGGGGCGGGTTATGGCGCCGCGCTGACGCTGATCACGGCTGTCGGTGCGCTGGGCTTCGCGGTGGCTGTGAGCGGGTTGCTGCCGGGGCGACGGGGGGTGGGACGGTGAGCACTGCCGAACCCCGCCCTCCGCAGACCCAGTTCACCCTCGGCCCCGACCGGCTCGACCTCTACTTGGTGCGCACCCCGCAGGGCCGCGAGGCCGCGCTGCTCGACCGCTCCGAGCTCGATGACGCCGAACGACGCAGGGCGGGCTCCTTCCGGCACCCGGCGCACGCGCTGCTCTACACCACCGCCCACATCGCGCTGCGCCGGCTGCTCGGCCGTCAGCTGGGCGTCGCGCCACGCGACCTGCGGTTCCTCCGGGAGCCCTGTCCCGGCTGCGGTGCGCCACACGGGCGGCCCGCCGTCGCGATGGCCGGACCGCCCCTGCACTTCTCGCTCTCGCACAGCGGCGGCCTCGTCCTCATCGGCGTGGCGGCCGTCGCCGTCGGTGTGGACGTTCAGCGGCTGCCGCGCGAGGAGACCGTCGAGGTCGCCTCGGCTGCGCTGCATGCGGGGGAGCGGGCCGAACTCGGGCGGCGGGTGCGGGGTGCGGACAGGACAGGGCACTTCGGCCGGCTGTGGACCCGCAAGGAGGCGTACCTCAAAGCGATCGGCACGGGGCTCCACCGCTCCCCGGCCCGTGACTATCTCGGCGCCGACAGCGCCGTGCATCCGCCCGGATGGACGGTGCTCGACGTGGCCTGCCCCCCGACGCACTCCGCGGCGGCCGTCGTACGCGGGCGGCGTCCCCGGTTCGTCGACGTCCACCGGCTCGACGGGCGGTGGCTGTGCACCCCGGACACCCCGGACGCCCTGGCCATCGCCACCACCATCAGCACCCACGGAGAGGTCACCACCTGATGCTCACCGAAGACAGCCTCATGCATCGCACCGAAGAACTGACCGCGATCAAGGAGTCGGCGCGGGGCGGACCCGACCCGGCCGCCACCGAACGCCAGCACGCCAAGGGCAAGCTGACCGCCCACGAACGTATCGAACTGCTCCTGGACAAGGGGTCGTTCACCGAGGTCGAGCCTCTGCGGCGGCACCGGGCGAGTGGCTTCGGGCTTGAGCACAGGAAGCCGTACAGCGACGGTGTCGTCACCGGCTGGGGCACGGTCCACGGCCGTACCGTCTTCGTCTACGCGCATGACTTCCGGATCTTCGGAGGCGCGCTCGGCGAGGCGCACGCGCAGAAGATCCACAAGGTTCTGGATCTGGCCGAGGCGGCCGGTGCCCCCGTGGTCAGTCTCAACGACGGTGCCGGGGCCCGGATCCAGGAGGGCGTCACCGCGCTGGCCGGGTACGGCGGCATCTTCCAGCGCAACACCAGGTCCTCGGGCGTCATCCCGCAGATCTCGGTGATGCTCGGCCCCTGCGCGGGCGGCGCCGCCTACAGCCCCGCGCTCACCGACTTCGTGTTCATGGTCCGTGAGACCTCGCAGATGTTCATCACCGGCCCCGACGTCGTCAGGACCGTCACCGGCGAGGAGATCACCCAGAACGGCCTCGGCGGCGCCGACGTGCACGCCGCCGTCTCGGGCGTCGCGCACTTCGCCTACGACGACGAGGAGCACTGCCTGGAGGACGTGCGGTATCTGCTGTCGCTGCTGCCCGCCAACAACCGGGAGCTGTCACCCGTCGTGCCGTGCGCTGATCCGGCCGACCGGCCCGGCGACGTGCTGCTCGACCTCGTGCCCGCCGGATCGGGGCAGGCGTACGACATCCGCAAGGTCATCGAGGAGATCGTCGACGACGGCGAGTTCTTCGAGGTGCACCCGGCCTGGGCCACCAACCTCGTGTGCGCCCTGACCCGCCTCGACGGCCATGTCGTGGGCGTCGTCGCCAACCAGCCCGCTTCCATGGCGGGCGTGCTGGACATCGAGGCCTCCGAGAAGGGGGCGCGGTTCGTCCAGTTCTGCGACGCCTTCAACATTCCTCTGGTCACCCTCGTCGACGTACCGGGCTTCCTGCCGGGCGTGGACCAGGAGCACAACGGCATCATCCGGCGCGGCGCCAAGCTGCTGTACGCCTACTGCAACGCCACCGTGCCGAGGATCTCGCTGGTGCTGCGCAAGGCGTACGGCGGCGCCTACATCGTCATGGACTCCCGCTCCATCGGCGCCGACCTGACGCTGGCCTGGCCCACCAACGAGATCGCGGTGATGGGCGCGGAGGGCGCCGCGAACGTGGTCTTCCGGCGCGAGATCAACGCCGCCGACGACCCCGAGGCCGTACGGCAGGAGCGGATCGCGGAGTACAAGGCCGAGCTGATGCACCCGTACTACGCGGCCGAGCGCGGCCTGATCGACGACGTCATCGACCCGCGCGAGACCCGGTCGGTGCTGATCCGCTCGCTCGCCATGCTGCGCGCCAAGCACGCCGACCTGCCGTCCCGCAAGCACGGCAACCCCCCGCAGTAGGCAGCGCCAGGAAAGGGAGACCCGACACCGTGACCCCCTCGCTCGGGCCGGCGGCCCGGCAGTGCCAGAAGGCGCTGAACACCCTCCACTCCACCGTGTACTTCAGCCCCGACCTCGGCGGCGAACTGGCCGGCCGCGGTGTCGACGACCCGATGGCCTGCTATCTGGCGGGCCGGGCCGCGGCACTGGGCCGGGTGGGGCCCGGGGTGGTCACCGCCGTGTTCCACAACTTCCGGTACGACATGATCGCCGGCCATCTGCCCGCGCTCTGGGACCGGGTGGCCCCCGACCAGGCACTGGCCGCCCGGCTGCGCGCGGCCGACGCCACCCTGCGCCGGGCACTGGGCGCAGAGGCGCTCACCGCCCGCCCGATGCGGGACGCGGCCCGGCTCGCCCTGCGTGCCGTCGAGGGGTGCGGCCGACCGGGACGCCCGCTGTACGCGGCCCACGCCGACCAGCCCGTGCCCGAGGCACCGCATCTGGCGCTCTGGCACGTGGCGACCTTGCTGCGTGAGCATCGCGGTGACAGTCATGTCGGCGCGTTGAGCGCGGCGGGCCTGGACGGGATCGAGGCGCTGGTCTCGCACTGCGCGAGCGGGGAGGGCATGTCCCGCGAGGCCGTCATGGGCCCGCGCGGCTGGACCAAGGAGGACTGGGACGCCGCCGAGGAACGGCTGCGCGAGCGCGGGCTCATGGCCGCGGACGGGACGCTGACCCCGCGCGGTGTCCGGCTCCGGCAGGACCTGGAGGAGGAGACCGACCGCCGGGACCTCGATCCGTACCGGCACCTGGGCGAGGCGGGGGTCGCCGAACTCACCGACCTCGCCGAGGAATTCGTCCGGAACGTGGTCGCGTCCGGACTGTTCCCACCGGATGTCGAGGCCTTCTTCCTCCCACCGAACCGTGGGCCGCACACGACCCCTCACACATGACCCCGCACACGACTCCGTCTGCGGATTTGACACAGACGTGACAGAGCCGCAGACGCATTTGATACGGGACTTCTTGAACCCGATCGCGGCGCGGAAGAGGCTGAAATGGCATCCGAATCGGAAAGGCAGTGGACATGGCCGACGGTGCTCCGGAGCACTCGTACAGCACGGGATCGCTGACCCGGGGAACATTCTCCCAGCTTGACCAACTGCGGTTGTTCGAGAGCAAATACGACCCGGTGACCCGCGCCGTCATCGAGTCGCTCGACGTACGGCCGACCTGGCGCTGTCTGGAGCTGGGCGCCGGCGCCGGTTCGATGTCGTACTGGCTGGCGGGGCAGGTGCCCGAGGGCGGCGTGCTCGCGGTGGACATCGACGACAGCAGGCTGGACGCCGACCAGGCACCTCAACTGACCGTCCGGCAGGCAGACATCACCGCCACGGAGTTCGAGGAGGGTGGCTACGACCTGGTGCTCGCCCGGGCCGTGCTCGAACACCTCAAGGACCCCGACGAACTGCTGACCCGCGCGGCACGCTGGCTGGCGCCGGGCGGCTGGCTCGTCGTGGAGGACTTCTACTACCTGCCCGCCGAGCACGCCGCGACCGCCGTGGGACGCACCCTCGTCGCCGGATATGTGCGGCGCATGCGCGAACAGGGCGCGGACCTGGGATGGGCACGGCACCTGCCGGCCTCGCTGGCCCGGGCCGGGCTGGAGTCGGTCGGACTGCGGCTCACCCCCGCCGGTCCCGGCCAGACCCCCGCCGACGACGAGCTGATCGGCCTGCGGCTGAGGCAGGAGGGCCATGCGCTGGTCGACGCCGGTGTGGTCACCGAGGACGAACTCGCCGAGTTCATGGGCCTGCTCGGCCGCCCGGAGGGCCGGGACATGACGACGCTGATGGTCTCGGCATGGGCACGCCGCCCGGCCGAGTGAATGCCGGCCACCACCCTTACCGTCCCTTACCGCACGGGGGAGCACCCATGCCCGAACAGCCCGTACAGCCCGAACAGCCCGTACAGCCCGAACCGTCCGTACAGCCCGAGCAGCCCGTCGTCCTGATCACCGCCGCGACCGGAAACGTAGGCCCGCACGCGGCGGCCCATCTCCTCCAGGCCGGTGCCCGGGTCCGCGCGCTGGTCCTCCCGGACGACCCCAATATCGGCCGGCTGCCCGAGGGGGTCGAGATCCACCGCGGCGATCTCGGCGACCCGGACACCCTCGACGCCGCCCTGGACGGGGTCGACGGCGTCTTCCTGATGTGGCCGTTCTTCTCCCTCCCCGTCGACTCCGCGCCCACGGTGCTGCGGAAGATCGAGGCCACGGCCCGCCGGGTCGCCTTCGTCTCGTCCGTCGGCGTGCACATCGGCCTGGAGCCCGTCGACAACAACTGCCACGCCTACATCGAGAAGCTGCTGGAGGGCACGACGCTGGAGTGGACCTTCCTGCGCACCACCGGCTTCCACTGCAACTCCGCCATGACCTTCGCCGACCAGGTCCGCACCGGCGACATCGTGCGCTTCCCGTACGGCGCCGCCACCCGCACCTCCGTCCACGAGGGGGACCTCGCCGCGGTCGGGGCGAAGGCGCTCACCGCCGAGGGCCACGCCCGCAAGGCGTACCTCGTCTCCGGCCCCCAGGCACTGTCCCAGGCGGCGCAGTTGCAGGTCATCGCCGAGGTCACCGGGCGCGAGCTGACCTGGGAGGACATCGAGCACGACGCCGCCCGCAAGGCCATGGTCGACGCCGGCTGGCCGCCCTCGTACGCCGACGGTGCGCTCGACTACTTCGAGACGCTGACCAGGACGCCGGAGGTCGGCTCGAACGTCGTGGAAGAGGTCACCGGCAGGCCGGCCCGCACCTTCCGCGACTGGGTCGTCGAGCACACCCACCTCTTCCACTGACCCCCGTTCACGGAGGACCACGGAGCTTTCGATGACCCGAGCGCCCGAGCCCGGCTTCACCACCTTCGACACCCTGACGACCCAATCGCCCGACGCGGCCCGCGAGTTGGCCGAGGCCCTCATCACCGAGGCCGCCACACGACTGCGCCACAGCCCGGGATTCCTCTCCTCCCGCGTCCACGTCGGCGACGACCGCCGTACGGTGATCCACCGCGGCCTCTGGCGGGACGCCGCCGACCACCACGCCGCCGCCGACCGCCTCAAGGAACTCGCGGACCGGCCCGGGGTACAGACGGCGAAGACCTTCGCCGGCACCCCCGCCCCCGGACTGCACGGCCCACGGACCGGCGTGCTGCCGGGCCGCGTGGCCGTGGCCACCCGCCATCTGCGCGACCCCGAGTCCTACCCGGCCCTCATGGACCTGCTGAACCGCAGCGGTGACTGGAAGCGCCACCACCGCGGCTTCATCACGGCCACCCCGCACATCAGCCCGGACCAGCTGACCTTCGTCAACTACGCGACCTGGGAGGACGAGGACTCCTACCGCGCGTGGATGGCCGATCCGCGGATCTCCGAGGGGCAGGAGGAGATCGCCCGGCTGGAGGCCGCGCCCGCCGAGTACGTGCTCTGCGCGGTGGTCGCCGACATCCGAGCCGCGTAGTCCCGCACCACCGGACCCGCACCACCGGACCGGTACGACCCGACCCGACCACCGGACCCGTGCCACCGGACCCGCACCACCCGCCCCGTACACCTGAGAACCCGAAGGACCGCAGACACCATGACCGCCGTCGGCAGCAAGCCCCTGCGGGTCGAGATCGCGCTCGACCTCACCTGTGTCCACTCCTACCTCGGCTTCAACCGCTTCCAGCGGGTCGCCGCCCGGCACCGGGCGGCGGGCGGTGGACTCGACGTGGTGTTCCTGCCCTTCCAGGTGTCGCCCGAGGCACCGCCGGAGGGCCGCCCGCTGTCCGAGGTGCACCTCGCCTTCTTCGGCAGCGCCGAGCAGGCCGCCCGGGCCACCGCGGGCATGGCCGCCGTCGGCGCCCAGGACGGCCTGGAGCTGAACTTCGAGCGGGCCGTGCATGTGAACACCTTCGAGGCCCACCGCCTCCTCGCCACCGCGGCCCACCAGGGCCTGGGCGAACCGATGGCCGAGCGCCTGTTCCGGGCCTACCTGACCGAAGGGCTGAACATCGGCGACCGCGCCGTACTGGACCGCCTCGCCGCCGAGACCGGCGTACGGCCGACCCCGGACGGAGCCGAGGAACTGCGGGCCGAACTCACCCGGGTGCGGGCTCTCGGCATCAGCTCCGTACCGCAGTTCCGCTTCACCGACACGATCCTCCTGGCCGGCGCCCAGCCCGAGGAGGCCCTGCAGCGGGCCTTCGAGGCAGCCGCGGCCGGCAACTGAAATCAGCGCCTCCCCCCTTTCCTCCCCACCCTGGAGAACCCATGAGATCAGGACGTACCCGCCGCACCCTCGCCACCGCGGGCGTGCTGCTGGCCCTCAGCCTCACGACGGGGCTGAGCGGCGCCGCCGTCGCAGAGCCCCTGGCCACCGCCCGCCCCGCCGCGGTGGAAGAGGCGGCTCCGCAGACCCTGGAGCTCAAGTCCTCGACCGACGGACTGACGGCGCCGACCACCGCGCACCCCGGCCCGACCACGTTCCGGGTGTCCACCACCGACCCGGCGTCGGGCTGGATATCGCTGGTCCGTCCCAAGCCCGGCGTGACCTTCGAGAGTTTCCGCGCCTCCATCCTGAAGATGATCAACGCCGTGGGGCCCGACATCGTCGAGGGCAGTGCCGAGATGCGGCAGAAGGCGGAGCTGCTCGGCGGCACGGTGATCCACCCGAACCTCCCGGCCTCCTTCACCAGGACCCTCACCCCGGGCACGTACTGGTTCTTCGACTACCGGAACATCCGGGCCGAGAACCCCCGTCACAGCGTCCTCACGGTCGGCGGCACCACCGGCACCGGCACCGCACCGGCCCCCGCCGCCACGCTCACCGGCCGGATGACGGACGGTCAGCCGCGCTGGAACCTCGACGGCACCGTGCGCGCGGGCCGCCCGATCCTGTTCCGCAACGCCATGCCCGACGGCCAGTACATCGAGGCCATCTTCTTCCGCCTCGCCGCCGACGTCACCGAGCAGGACGTCCGGGACTACGTCGCCGACTTCGGCGACACCGGCCAGTTCCCGGACTACCCCGGGCCCCTGGACCTGGAGCAGGGCACCGGCGGACTGCCCATGGACTCCGGACAGAGCTCGCTGCTCGAACTGACGCTCCAGCCGGGCCGCTATGTCGTGGTCGATTTCTTCAGCGACGCCAAGGACGGCAGCAGCCTCATCAAGCGCGGCCATTGGAAGATCTTCGAAGTCAAGTGATCCCGCGCATCACGACGGAGGCCACGCCCATGAACCTGCGCATCGACTACGGCACCCCCGACGCCGACGAACTGGCCGCGCTCACCGCGGTCCTGCTGGCCCTGTCCGAGGCGCCGGCGCACGACACCGACACGGACGGGCGCCCTCACATCGCCCGCTGGCGGCGCCCGGAGCGCATGTCCGGCCACCGCACCCCACGCAGCTGGCGGAGCGCCACCGTACGCACCAGCGGATGGGCGGCGTGACCGAGCGGCGGGCGCCCGAGGTCCGGGACATCACCCTCGACGCCGACGGCGTCGAGGTCTCGGGCCTGGTCGCCGTCCCGCCCTCCGGGCCGTCGCGGGCCGTGGTGGTCGCCGTGCACGGCGGCGGCATGCGGGCCGGCTACTTCGACAGCCGGTCCCGCCCCGGGCTGTCCCTGCTGACGCTGGGCGCCGAACTCGGCTGCACCGTGCTGGCCCTGGACCGCCCCGGCTACGGACTGTCCGCCGCCCGTCTCCCCGAGGGCCAGACGGTCGAGGAACAGGCGGCCGGCCTGCACGCAGCCCTGGCCGACTTCGCGACCCGCCACGACACCGGTGCGGGCTTCTTCGTGGTGGCCCACTCCTACGGCGGCAAGATCGCCCTCGCCACCGCGGCGCGGGAGGGCGGCGACACCCTCATCGGCCTGGACATCTCCGGCCTGGGCAGCCGGTTCGCGGTCGCCCCGCACCAGTTGCCCGGCGCCGAGGGCGGCGGTGACTGGCGCCGGCACTGGGGTGCCCTGCGGCTCTATCCGCCGGACGCCTTCCTGCTCGGCCGGGCGCTGGTCGCCCCGGTGCCGGCCAGGGAGGCCGAGGAGGGGCCGCGATGGCCCGAACGGTATGCCGGGTTCGCCGCCCGGGTACGGGTGCCGGTCCGGTTCACCTTCGCCGAGCAGGAGCGGTGGTGGCGGTGCGACGACGAGGCGCTGGCCGCGCTACGGAGCCCGCTGGCCGCGCCCCGAGTGGTGATCGACCATCAGCCGGACGCCGGGCACAACATCAGCCTCGGCTGGGCGGCCCGTACGTATCACCTGCGGGCGCTGGCCTTCCTGGAGGAGTGCCTGCTGGCGCGGGACGTGATGTTCCCGGCGGCGACGGAGGAGCGCGATGCCGCGCTGCGCTGAGAGCCGGACGACAAACGGGGAGACGAGAGTGGACGAGAACCCGGATCACCAGGACCAGCGCGGCGAGCAGCGCACCCACCCCCCGAGGCCGGCGTTCCTCGCCGGTGAGGACGGGGAGCGGCCCGACCCCCACATCTTCCGCGGAACGGACTGAGCCGGCCTGATGAGGGCCACCCTCGCCGCCGCGTTCCAGTCCCTGACGATCCGTAACTTCCGGCTGTTCGCGGCGGGCCAGATCGTCTCGGTCGGCGGTACCTGGATGATGGTCGTGGCCCAGGACTGGCTCGTCCTGTCCCTGACCGGGGACTCGGCCTCGGCCCTGGGCATGATCACCGCCTTGCAGTTCGCGCCACTGTTGCTGTTCACCCTGCACGCCGGGGGCCTCGCCGACCGCTACGACAAGCGCCGGCTGCTGCTGGCCGCGAACCTCGCCTCCGCCCTGCTGGCCCTGCTGCTGGGCGCACTGGTACTGGCCGGAGCGGCGCGGCTGTGGCACGTCGCCCTGTTCGCGCTGGGGCTCGGCCTGGTCAACGCCGTAGAGGTGCCGGCGCGGATGTCGTTCGTCAGCGAACTCGTCGGCGCCGATCTGCTGCCCAACGCGTCCGCGTTGAGCGCCGCCTACTTCAACTCCGCCCGGGTGCTGGGCCCGGCGGTGGCCGGCCTGCTGATCGGCTGGTGCGGCACCGGCCCGGTGATGCTGCTGAACGCGGCGACCTACCTGGCGACGATCACCGCACTGTGCCTGATGCGCCCCGCCGAACTGCACCGCAGCGCCCACCGCCCGCCCCGCGCCCCGGTCACCGACGGCATCCGGCATGTCATGACCCGCCCGGACCTGCTCCTGCCGATAGCCCTGGCCGCGGTGGTGGGCATGTGGGGCTTCAACTTCCAGCTCACCCTCCCCCTGCTGGCCAAGACGGTCTTCCACGCGGACGCCACCGCCTTCGGCCTGCTGACCACGTCCCTGGCGGCCGGCTCCCTCCTCGCCGCCTTCGTCACGACACTCCGCCGGGGCAGACCCCCACTGCGCCGCGTCATCGCGACAGCCGCCGGATTCGGCGCACTGGAACTCCTGTCGGGCCTGGCACCGACCTTCACCACGGCCGCCATCCTGCTCTTCCTCACCGGCTTCGCCTCGGTGACCTTCGCCCAGTCCACCAACCACCGCATCCAACTGGGCGCGGACCCCGCCTACCGGGGCCGGGTACTGGCCCTCTACACCCTCGTCTTCCAGGGCACGACCCCGCTCGGGGCCCTCCTCCTGGGCGCGCTGACCGAATCCCTGGGAGCCCGAGCCGGCCTCCTGGCAGGCGGCGCGGTCACATTACTGGCGGCAGCGATCGCCCACACGATCCACCGCACCTCAGCAAAGGCACCGGCCCCGACACCCCACCCACCCCTGGACCGGAAGCCGTCCTAGACACGCCGGAACCCCCGGCCGAAGCCGGGGGTTCCAGTGGGGCAAGGCCAGATCAGACGTTGACGCCGAAGTCCTGGGCGATGCCCACGAGACCCGAGGCGTAGCCCTGACCGACAGCGCGGAACTTCCACTCCGCGCCATTGCGGTACAGCTCGCCGAAGACCATGGCGGTCTCGGTGGCCGCGTCCTCCGAGAGGTCGTAGCGGGCGATCTCGGCGCCGCCGGCCTGGTTGATAATGCGGATGTACGCGTTCCGCACCTGGCCGAAGTTCTGCGAGCGGTTCTCCGCGTCGTAGATCGAGACCGGGAAGACGATCTTGTCGACGTCGGCCGGGAGGCCGGCGAGGTTCACTTTGATCGCCTCGTCGTCGCCCGCGCCCTCGCCGGTGCGGTTGTCACCGGTGTGGACGATGGTCTGGTCCGGCGTCTGCTTGTTGTTGAAGAAGACGAAGTGACCGTCCGAGTAGACCTTGCCCGTGGGGTTGACCGCGATCGCCGAGGCGTCGAGGTCGAAGTCCGTGCCGGTGGTGGTGCGGACGTCCCAGCCGAGGCCCACGGTGACGGCGGTCAGGCCCGGAGCCTCCTTGGTGAGCGAGACGTTGCCACCCTTGGACAGGCTTACAGCCATTGTTTGGGAGTCCCTTCCCTCGTTGCGGTACGGCTAGAAGCTACAGCTACCCCTATGAACGCAGACAGGGGTACCTCAAGTTCCAGGTGTCTTTACTTTCTTTGCCAAAGAGCACCCGTAGGGGATATTCACGTGACGTGGACCGGACAGTCGCGCGACCATGTACGACATGTCTGGTCCCTACGTCATCCGCGGCTCCGTCTCCCTCCCCGAGGCCGAGCTCATGTGGCGTTTCTCCCGATCGAGCGGCCCGGGCGGCCAGCACGTCAACACCAGTGACTCCAAGGTGGAGCTGAGCTTCGACCTCGCGAAAACGGAGTCACTGCCCGAGGTCTGGAAGGCACGAGCACTCCAGCGCCTCTCCACCCGACTCACCGACGGCGTCCTCACGGTCCGGTCCTCGGACCACCGCTCCCAGTGGCGCAACCGCGAAACAGCAGCCGTACGCCTGGCAGCCCTCCTGGCCGAGGCAACGGCCCCACCCCCCAAGCCCCGCAAGCCCACCCGCATCCCCCGAGGCATCAACGAACGCCGCCTGAGGGAAAAGAAGCAGCGAGCACAAACCAAGCGGGGCCGAACGGGCAAGGACTGGTAGGCACGCACCGGCACCCGCGTATGCCGTCTGCGGGTGCGTGGGGGCTGGTCGCGCAGTTCCCCGCGCCCCTGGGGCGTTGCAGTCCCCGACCCACCCCACAACCGTCGGCGCTACGTGAACCCCCACCGAACCCGCGCGGGCCGCCGCAGGCGCACGACGTCACACCCGCACCTCGAAATCCGTCATCCCACTGACGACGGACCACGACGAGAGGCGGCGGCCACCCCATGCCCACCGACGACGACACCGACTACCTGGCCCACCGCTTCGAGGCCCACCGATCCCACCTCCGAGCCGTGGCGCACCGCATGCTCGGCTCGACCACCGAAGCAGAGGACGCGGTCCAGGAAACCTGGTTCCGAGTCAGCCGCACCGACACCAGCACGGTCGACAACCTCGCCGGCTGGCTCACCACCGTCACGGGCCGGGTCTGCCTGGACATGCTCCGCTCCCGAAAGTCCCGCGCGGAACAACCCCTCGACACAACGTCACCCCCTCCGACCCCCACCGCCCCCACCGACCCCGAACAGGACGCCCTCCTCGCCGACTCCATAGGCGTAGCCCTACTCGTCGTACTCGACACCCTCACCCCCGCCGAACGCCTCGCCTTCGTCCTGCACGACCTGTTCGCCGTGCCGTTCGAGGAGATAGCGACCGTCCTCGACCGCACCCCCGCCGCCGCCCGCCAGCTGGCCAGCCGCGCCCGACGCCGAGTGCAGGGCGCAGAGCCGCCCGAGCACGACCGGACCTGCACCCACAGGCAGCGCCAGGTCGTCGAGGCCTTCCTGGCCGCAGCACGGGAGGGCGACTTCGAGGGCCTGCTGGACGTCCTGGACCCGGACGTCGTCGCCCGCACCGAGGCCGGCGTGACGACCGGCGCCGCGGCGGTGGCACGGGGCGCGTCGACGTTCGGTTCGGCGGCGCTCGCCGCGAGGCCCGCCCTGACCGTCCGCCACGCCCTGATCGACGGCACGACGGCGGTCGTGGCCCTGGCCGACGGCCGACTGGAACGCGCCCTGAAGTTTGCGTTCGTACGGGATCGAATCACCGTGATCGACATCGTGACGGCCCCCGACCGCCTGGCCCGCCTCGACATCGACCTGATCTAGCGCCCGCCCGGCCCGGACCGCGTGTCCGATCGCCCCACCCGCCCGAGATCCAGCACGCCCACCACCTCGTCCTCCGCCGTCTCCCCGGTGTCCCGGAACCCGAGCCCGCCGTAGAACCCCTCCGGCCCGCCGGGCCCGGGATGCCAGGTGACGTACAGAAGATCCCCACCCCGGCGGCGGATCTCCGCGCCCACGGACTCCACGGCGAACCGCCCGTACCCCCGCCCCTGTTCCCGCGCGTCGATGTTCAGCCGCCAGAGCCCGGAGCGCCGCACGCTCCCGTCGCCGTGCCAGTCGATGTCGAAGAAGGCCATCAGGAACCCGACGGCACGGTCGCCGTCGACGATGAGCCGGGGCCAGGCGACCCCCGGAGGATGCACATACGCCTCGGCGAGGGACTGCATCACGGGGGAGGACACGCGTTCCTGATCGGGCCGGACCCGTATCCCGGTCGCGGTATCGAAATTCGCAGGTGTGATGATTTCAAGACGAAGATCAGAAGTGGTCGAAGTCACCCCGGAACGGTAAGCCGGAAGATCACTCAAGGGCCAAGGAATTACGCCCGCCCACCGCTCCGCACGGAAATCAGCCCAACTGCCGGTAGCGCCCCCGGAAATACGTCAGCGGCCCCCCGTCCGCACTCGGCAGCGAGGCCGACAGAACACGCCCGATCACCAGCGTGTGGTCACCGGCGGGCACCCGCTGCTCGGTCCGGCACTCCAGCGTCGCGAGCGCGCCCCCGACCAGCGGGGCCCCGCTCTCGGTGCCACGGACGTACGGAATGTCGGCGAACAGCAGCCGATCACTGACCCGCCCCTTCATCGCGAACCGCCCGGCGATGTGCCGCTGGCTCTCCGTGAGCACCGACACCGCCCACAGCGGCTGCTCGGCGAGCAGGTCGTCCATGCGGGAGCCCTCACGCAGGCTGACCAGCACCAACGGCGGATCCAGGGACACCGACATGAACGCCGTGGCTGTCATGCCGACGTCCTCACCGGCCGGGGCGTGCGGGTCGTCCGGGTCCAGGGGCGGCTCCAGCGCGGTCACCAGGACCACACCCGCGGCGAGCCGCGACATGGCGGCTCGAAACTCGTCGTTGCTCACTCCCTCAGCATGGAGGAGGGAGGTCGAGGGCTGCGCGGCAGGGGAAGTGTTCGGCACGCCGAAAACGCTAATGTCGCTTCCCTGCACCTCACATCGGGCCTGCGCCCGAGAACGGACCTAGGACTCCCGACGGACAACCGGCGGAGTCCGGTCGCACCGGGGTCACAGTTGTGCGGAACTTGGGTTCAGTAAACGCACAGGAAAAACGCAGAAACTCCGCTCAATTGTTCACGTTTAGCTGTGACTTGAGTCACAAGAGCCATTAATTGTTGACCCTGTGTACCGAGTGGGCAGCGCGCTGTGATTCAGTGGCGGGGAACTGGCAAGGGAAGTTACGCCGAAGTAGAACCCTTGATTCGCTGCGAGGTCTCGGGGGGAGGGCGAGCATGGAGACCGAGTCGGAGCCGTACGTCCGTCTTGCGACCCTGCGGCAACTTCACCAGGTCATGGCTGACATGAACACGGCCCGTAGCCTGGCGGACACACTTCAGACCGTCGCCGACGGCGTCGTCACCGGCCTCGGCTATGAACTCGCGTGCGTCAACCTCGTACGCCCCGACGGCGACCTCGTCGTCGCCGCCTTCGCCGGCAATCCCGCAGCCGAGGCCCTCATCACCGGCCGTGTCGGCTCGCGCGATTCCTGGGAGCGCCGGCTGAACATGGGCGAGCACTGGGGCGACCTGGTCTTCATCCCGCACACCGAGGGCTGGATCCTCGACGACGACGACGTACCGCAGTGGTACACCGACGGCCCCGCGCCCCGTTTCGAGGACGAGTGGCACCCGAGCGACCGGCTCTTCGCGCCGATGTACACGCCCGGTGTGCAGGGCGGGGCGTGCGGTGAGCTGATCGGCGTCCTGTCCGTGGACCGGCCGCGCAACGGCCGGCTGCCGGGCGCATGGGGCCGCGAGGCCCTGCAGATGTACGCGTTCCAGGCGGCCATCGCCATCAGCAACGCACGTCTACGCGCGAATATGCAGCGGGCATTGGTCAGGCTGGAGCGCGACCAGCAGGCCCTGCGCGCCAGCGAGGAAAGCTTCAGGCAGGCCTTCGAGTACGCCCCCTCCGGCATGGCCATCGCCGAGATGGGCGGCGACCAGCACGGCCGCATCCTGCGCACCAACGACGCGCTCTGCCGCCTCCTCGGCCGCCCCGCCTCCGCGATGCGCCGCTACTCCTTCTCCGACCTGGTCCACCCCGAGGACATCGGCACCCTGCTGCGGACCTCGGCGGAGGGCGGCCGCGCGGAACTCCGCCTCGGCCGGCGCGACGGCACCTACGTCTGGGTCTCCCTGCGCAACTCCGTCGTCGCCGACGCCGCCGACGGCCCCCGCTTCCTCCTCACCCACGTCGAGGACATCGAGGAGCGCAAGCGCCGCGAGCTCCAGCTCGCCCACCGCGCCTCCCACGACTCGCTCACCGGCCTGCCGAACTCCGCCGAGCTGCGCGCCCGCCTGTCCGCCCGGCTCTGCAGGCGCGCCGCCCACGCGGGCGCCCTGGAGTCCATGGACGCCGCCTACGGCCACCCGGCCGTCTTCGACGCCAACGGACACGGCTTCGACTTCCCGGGCGCGGCCGCGCTGGAGGCCTTCGACCACCATGTCCACACCGTCTCCCCGGACGAGGGCGAGCGCGACGACGGCACCAAGGGGCTCGCGGTCCTCTTCTGCGACCTCGACGGCTTCAAGTCGATCAACGACCGGTTCGGGCACAACGCGGGTGACGCGGTTCTCATCGAGGTCGCCCGGCGCCTGACCCGCCAGGTACGCGACGGCGACACCGTCGCCCGGCTCGGCGGCGACGAGTTCGTGATCCTCGCCGACGGACTCGGCCGCGCCGACGCCGCCGACCTCGCCGTACGCCTGCGCAACGAGATCATCCAGCCGATCCGCGCCGAGGGCCGCGCCGTACGGGTCGGGGCGAGCTTCGGCATCGGGTGGGCACACTGCGGGATGACCGCGGACGAAGTGTTGAAGTCCGCTGACGAGCGGATGTACGTAGAGAAACGATCTCGTCCCAAACAGCACAGACGCGCGGGATGATCCCCAGGTCAGCGAGCTGATGCGATCCGAGTCACCCGTTTGGGCCATCAGGAGCGGGTAGGCTCGCCATTCTGACCCCACGTATCGCATCTGCCCGCACCTGGTGAGGAGACCCAAGGGATGACGTCCGGCAACAACGGGGCGAGCACGCCCGAGGACGACGACCCGTTCGGCTACCTCTACGCCGATGGTCAGGCCAATGGCGCCCAGCCGCCCTCCGGCGGCGGGGGCTACGGCTACCCGGGCTCGGTCAACCGTGTACGCGCGGTCGGACAGCGCCAGTACGGCCAGCAGGCCCCGGCCCCGCAGATCCCCCAGCAACAGGGCACCTACGGCCAGCCGAACGCCCACTACGCCGCCCCGGAAACCCTCCCCGGCGGCGCCCCCACGACGGCCCAGCCGGCGTACAGCGGCGGCTCGGGGTCGGGCCGCGGTGGCGGCCCCAACACCAAGGGCCTGCTGATCGGCGCGATCGCGGTCGTGGCGGCGGTCGTCATCGGGATCAGCGTGGCGATGCTGGGCGGGGACGACGACAAGGGCAACGAGGCCGACGGTTCCGGCTCGACGCCGACGCAGAGCCAGAGCGCCGAGTCCAGCCCGTCGGCGAGCAGCAGTGCGGAGGAACAGGCCGAGCTGCCGAAGATCGACGCGAAGGCGCTGCGCTTGGAGGGCGGCGCCACCACGGCGTCGGAGTTCAAGGGCGCCAAGGCGGAGGGCGGCGTCTATGTGACCGGTTTCAACCAGGTCGGAGCCAAGGTCACCTGGACCGTCAACGGCATCGAGAAGGCCGGCACATACCGGCTGTACGTGCACTACGGCGTCCCGGGGAAGGACGCCGACGCGACGCTGGTGGTCAACGGCACGGCCCAGTCACGGGTCCTGAACATGGAGAACTTCGGCAACACCCCCGAGGGCGACTGGGAAAAGGGCTGGAAAGACACGTGGTCCAACGTGAACCTGAACAAGGGCACGAACACGATCACGCTTGCCTGTAACGACGGCAACCAGTGCGACGCGGTCCTTGACCAGATGTACCTCACCGGGGAAAGCGGCAACTGAGCAGAGTCAGGCCGCGCTGACCTCCCCGCTCACCGCCACCCGCCCCAGCAACTCCTCGTACGTCCCCCGGTCGAACTCCCCGGCCACCGGCGCCAGGACGCTCGCCGCGCTCAGTGCTGCCGCGCGGGCCAGTCGGTCCGGCCAGGGGAGCTTCTCCACCAGGCCCGACAGCAGGCCCGCGACCGCCGCGTCGCCGGCGCCTGTCGGGTTGCCGTGCAGGGAAGCGGGCGGGACGGCCCGCCAGCGGCCTTCCGGGGCCAGGGCCAGCAGGCCCGACCTGCCGAGGGAGGCGACCACGGCGCGGGCGCCCCGGCGGCGGGCGTCCTGCGTCGCGCGCAGCGGCTCGTGGGAGCCGGTCAGTTCGGCCAGTTCGTCGGCGTTGGGCTTGATGATGTCGGGGCGGGCGGCGACACCCCGGCGCAGTGCCTCGCCGGCCGTGTCCAGCAGCACCGGCACCTCCGCGGCCTTCGCGGCCCGTACGAGACCGGCGTACGCCCCGACCGGCACGCCCGGCGGCAGGCTGCCGCACAGGGCCACCGCGGAGGCGGACGTCAGCAGGTCCTCGTATGCCTCCTGGAAGGCGGACCACTCGGCGGGTGTGATCGTCGGGCCGGGCTCATTGAGCTGGGTCGTGTCGCCCGTGTGGGCGTCGACGACGGCGATCGTGCGGCGGGTCGGGCCCGTCACGGGCACCAGCGCGTCCACCACGCCCCGCGTCCCGGTCAGTTGCTCCTGGACCACCAGGCCCGTCGCGCCGCCCGTGAACCCCGTGACCGTCACCTCGTGCCCTAGGGCCGCCAGCACGCGGGCCACGTTCAGGCCCTTGCCGCCGGGGCGTTCGGTCACCTCGGTGACGCGGTGGGAGGTGTGGGGTCGTAGCGCCGGTACGCGATAGGTGATGTCGAGAGCGGTGTTCAGCGTGACCGTCAGAATCACCTGGGCCGACCTCCCCCGAAGAGTTCAGAACGCGTGTGCCGTCCGTCCGCCGGAAGTTCCCCGCGGAGATCCCGATCATGCCAAAAGGGCGGCGGCCGTCCCAGTCTCGCAGGACAACCACCGCCCCCAACAGGCGGACACATCACCCCAGTTGGGGATCGACCACCCATTCTCCCCGGCGCATCACGCCCTTGAGGTCGAAGGCGGAGTCGAGAATGACCAGGTCGGCGTCCTTGCCGGGCTCCAGGGAGCCGATGCGGTCGTAGCGGCCCAGGAGCTTCGCGGGGTTCGCGGACAGGGCCGACACGGCGTGCTCCACCGGCAGCCGGTCCACCGTCACCGCCCGCTTGAAGGCGCGGTCGAGGGTGAGGGTCGAGCCCGCGATCGAGCCGCCTTCGACGAGGCGTGCCACTCCGTCGGCGACCTCCACCTCCAACGGGCCCAGCATGTAACGCCCGTCGCCGAAGCCGGCCGCGTCCATCGCGTCCGTGATGAACGCGACCCGGTCCGCGCCCGCGTGATGGAACGCCAGCTGAAGGGCGGCCGGGTGCAGGTGGGTGCCGTCGTTGATCAGCTCGACCGTCACCCGCTCGTCCTCCAGCAGGGCCGCGATCGGGCCCGGCTCACGGTGGCCGAGGGGCGGCATCGCGTTGAAGAGATGGGTGGCGACCGTCGCCCCCGCCTCGATCGCCGCCACCGTCTGCTCGTACGTCGCGTCCGTGTGCCCGATCGCCGCGATGACGCCGTGTTCGGCGAGGAGGCGTACGGAGTCGATGCCGCCCGGCAGTTCGGTGGCGAGGGTGACCATCGCGGCGTGGCCCCGCGCGGCGTCGATCAGCTTGCGGACCTCCGCCGGGTCGGGGTCGCGCAGCAGCTCCTCGGAGTGCGCGCCCTTGCGGCACGGGGAGATGAACGGGCCCTCGAAATGGATGCCCGCGATATCGCCCTGCTCGGCCAGCTCGGACAGCAGGCCCGCGCGCCGGGTGAGGAAGTCCATGTCGCCGGTGACGGTGGAGGCGACGAGGGTGGTGGTGCCGTGCAGGCGGTGGGTGTGGATGCCTTTGACCACGTCGTCCGGCGTGCCTGAAGTGAAGGAGGCTCCTCCTCCACCGTGGTTGTGGATGTCCACGAAGCCGGGCACTACGTGGTGGCCGGTGAGGTCGATGCGGTGGGCGTTCTCCGGGGCCGCGGCGGCGATTCGGGTGCCGTCGATGATCACCTCGCCGTCCTTGACGGTTCCCGTCGGCGTGACGACGTTGGCGCCGGACAGGATGAGGGGGATCTTGTCCGTCGCGGGGTGCGGGTGCGTTGTGGCTGGTCGCGCCCCGCGGCGGAGCCGCATATTGGCGCTGTCCCGCGCCCCTGGGTGGGCTGTCATCAGGCCGATTCCTCCGTACGGTCGGTTTGGTCGAGGAGATCCCAGGCCAGGAGGCCGGCACCCAGGCATCCGGCGGTGTCGCCGAGGGCCGCGGGGACGATGGACGGCAACTTCTGGAAAGTCACCCGGCTCCGGACCGCGTCCCGCAGTGGTGTGAACAAGGTTTCCCCCGCCTCGGCCAGGCCGCCACCGATGATCAGGGTGCGGGGGTCCAGCAGGGTGAGGGCGGTGACCAGGCCGTCGGCGAGGGCGTCGACGGCGTTCTGCCATACCCGTACGGCGTTCGGGTCGCCGGACGTGACGGCCTTGGCGCAGTCCGCGGCGTCCACCTCGGGGTCCCCGACCGCGGCGGCCCACGCCTCGCTCACCGCCGCCGCCGACGCGAACCGCTCCAGACAGCCGTGCTGCCCGCACGGGCAGGGGGCGCCGCCGGGCCGTACGACGATGTGGCCGATCTCGCCCGCGAAGCCGTGCGCGCCCGACTCCACCCGGCCGTCGACCCCGATCGCGCCCGCGATGCCGGTGCCGAGGGCCACGAAGAGGTACCGGTCGGCGCCCCGGCCCGCTCCGATGCGGCCTTCGGCCAGCCCTCCGGTGCGGACGTCGTGGCCGAGGGCGACGGGGATGCCGCCGAGCCGTTCGGACAGCAGCCGGCGCAGGGGTACGTCGCGCCAGCCGAGGTTGGCCGCGTAGGCGGCGATGCCCCGCTGCTCGTCGACGATGCCGGGGACGGCGACGCCGGCGGCGACCGCGGGCTCGCCGAAGCGCTCTTCGCCGTACGCGCGCAGTTCGGCGGCGAAGTCGAGGATGCCGTCGATGACCGCGTCGGGCCCGCGCTCGCGCCCGGTCGGGCGGCGGGCTTGATGGAGCAGCTCGCCGCTCGTCCCCGCGAGCGCGGCTTTCATCCCGGTTCCGCCCACATCGAGGGCGATGACGTGTCTCACGGGGGACAGTGTCCCTTGCGCACCCGCGAGAGGTCTAGTCCACTTACGTGGTGTAGACCTTAGGGGGCAATATGTATGACGTTTCGAAATTTTCGAACTTGGGTGTGGGGCGGTACCGCGTGCAGCGGCGTAGTCGTATTCGTGATCGTGGTCGTACGGGAGTGGTCGCGGCCGTGTCCGCGCTGGGGCTGACGGCGGCCCTGGGCGGCTGCGGGCTGACCGGAGACTCCGGCGGGGTGACGCTGAGACTGGTCGCCGCGGACTACGGGGACAGCGAGTCGAACAGCTCCCAGAAGTACTGGGACAAGCTCGTCGAGGCCTACGAGGCCGAGCACCCCGGCGTCACGGTCGACGTCACCGTCTACTCCTGGAGCGACGTCGACGCCAAGGTCAAGGAGATGGTCGACGCCGGGAAGGCGCCGGACATGGCGCAGATCGGCGCGTACGCCGACTACGCCGCGAAGGGCCTCCTCTACGAGGCCGACGAACTGCTCTCGATCCCCGTCCAGGCCGACTTCGTCGCGCAGTTCGCGGACGCGGGGCAGGTGAAGTCGGTGCAGTACGGCATCCCCTTCGCGTCCTCCACCCGCCTGCTCTTCTACAACAAGACCCTCTTCCAGAAGGCCGGACTCGACGCGCCGAAGACCTGGAAGGAACTGGCCGCCGACGCCGAGGCCCTCAAGGCGCAGGGCGTGAAGTACCCGTACGCCCTGCCGCTCGGGCCCGAGGAGGCGCAGGCCGAGACGATGCAGTGGCTGCTCAGCGGCGGGGGCGGCTACACCGACAACGCCTCCGGCACCTACAGCATCGACTCCGCGGAGAACGTCGCCACCTTCAACTGGCTCAAGAACGACCTGGTCGGCAAGGGGCTGACGGGGCCGGTGGCGCCGGGGAAGCTGAACCGGGCGGCCGCGTTCTCCGCGTTCGCGGACGGTGACGTCGGCATGCTCAACGGCCACCCGTCCCTGATGCAGACGGCCGCGAAGAAGGGCGTCAAGTTCGGCATGGTGCCGATGCCCGGCGTCGACGGGCCGAGCAAGGTCTCCATGGGCGTCGCGGACTGGATGATGGCCTTCAAGGAGAACGGCCACGCGGACGAGGTCGGCGACTTCCTCGACTTCGTCTACGACAAGCAGAACGTCCTCGACTTCTCCCGCGAGTACAACCTGCTCCCCGTCACGAACTCCGCGTCCACGGTGATGACCGCGGCCGACGAGGACGCCGACCTCAAGCCCTTCCTCGAGGAACTCCCCCTCTCCGAGCTCTACCCGGTCGGCCGGACGTCCTGGGCGGCGATCAGCGCGGACGTCAAGAAGCGGATCGGCGGCACGGTGGCGGCGGGTGGCAGCCCGTCGGCGATCCTGGGGCAGTTGCAGCTGGCGGCGACGCGGGCGGAGAGCGCGGAGTAGCCGCCGCTGTCAGTGGCGGGGGTTACGGTGCGACCCATGGACCAGGACCCGACGAAGCCCGCCCTCGCGGACCGCGAGCGGGCCATCCTCGCGCTGGAACGCCGGGGCTTCACCGGCCCCGGCGCGAAGGAGCGCGCGATACGGGAGGAACTGGGCCTGGCCCCCGTCCGCTACTACCAGCTCCTGAACGCCCTGCTGGATGATCCGCGGGCGCTGGAACATGATCCGGTGACGGTGAATCGGTTGCGGAGGGTGCGGGAGGTTCGGCGGGGGGAGCGGTGAGTTTTCTTCGCCCCCGCCGCCCCTACCCGTCCCGCCCTGGGGCTCCGCCCCAGACCCCGCTCCTCAAACGCCGGAGGGGCTGACTACCCAGCAGTCCCCGGGGACGGGACGCGTAGGGGCGGCGGGGGCGAAAAAATCAGCGCCCCGCCAGCCGCGCGTGCGAGCGCACCCCGCTGGATAAGGTCCCCCCATGGACAGCCACAAGGATCTGCCCACCCCCACCACCCAACCCGGCCGGGACGGACTCGCCGCTCTCCTGGCCCGTCCCTCCCGCGCCCTCATCGCCCTCGACTTCGACGGCACGCTCGCCCCGATCGTCCCGGACCCGGAGCAGGCCAGGGCCCACCCCGACGCCCTCCCCGCCCTGGCAGCCCTCGCGCCGAAGGTCGCCGCCGTCGCCGTGGTCACCGGGCGGCCCGCCGACGTCGCCGTGCGGTACGGCGGTTTCGGTGGGGTTCCGGGGCTGGAGCATCTCGTCGTGCTGGGGCACTACGGTGCCGAGCGCTGGGACGCCGTGAGCGGAAAGGTCACCGCACCGGACCCCCACCCCGGTATCGCCGCCGTCCGTGCCGAGCTGCCCGCGCTGCTGGAGGGCCACGGCACCTGGATCGAGGACAAGGGACACGCCGTGGCCGTGCACACGCGCCGCGCGGCCGATCCGCAGGGCACGTTCGACGCCCTGCGCGCCCCCCTCACCGATCTCGCCACCCGCAACGGCCTGATCGTCGAACCGGGACGGATGGTGCTGGAACTGCGTCCTCCGGGCATGGACAAGGGGGTCGCGCTGAGCCGGTACGTGCGCGAGCTCGGTGTCGAGTCCGTCCTCTACGCCGGCGACGACCTCGGCGACCTCCCCGCCTACGCGGCCGTGGAGGCGCTGCGTTCCGACGGCACCTTCGGCGTCCTGGTGTGCAGCGGCAGCGAGGAGGTCACCGAGCTGTCGCAGCGGGCGGATGTCGTGGTCGACGGGCCGGAAGGGGTCGTACGGCTGTTGCGGGCGATCGCTGATCAGGTGGACCGAGGCCCCGGCCCCGGCTCCGACCCCTCCTCCAGCGCGCGCAACTGATCCAGGAACCACTGCGCCGGCGGCAACGCCGTTGCCGCCGCGGCCAGCCTCTTCGAGCGTTCCGCCCGTTCCTCCGGCCGCATCGTCAACGCCTCGTGCAGCGCCCGCGCCGTGTCGATCACGTCGTAGGGGTTGACGGGGATCGCGTCCTCGCCCAGTTCCTCGAAGGCGCCGGCCTCCCGGGAGAGCACCAGCGCGCACCCCTCGTCGGAGAGGACGGGCATCTCCTTCGCGACGAGGTTCATGCCGTCGCGAATGGGGTTGACCAGCGCCACGTCGGCGAGTCGGTAGGCGGCCAGGGAGCGGGCGAAGTCGTCCTTGACGTGGAGGACGACCGGGGTCCAGTCCGGTGTTCCGTAGCGGGAGTTGATCTCCGTCGCCAGGCGCTGGACCTCCGCCGTGTAGTCGCGGTAGACCGCCAGGTCCTGGCGGGAGGGGTACGCGAAGGCCACGTGCACGACCTTCTCCCGCCACTCGGGGTGGTCGTCGAGCAGTTGGCCGTACGCCAGCAGGCCGCGCGCGATGTTCTTCGACAGCTCGGTGCGGTCGACCCGGACGATCGTCTTCCGGCCCTCGCCGATCTCGTCGCGCAGCGCCTCCATCCGCTCGGCCACATCGGCCTGATGCGCCCGCGCCCGCAGGAAGTCCGCGTCCGCCCCCAGCCCGTGCACCCCGACCCGCGTGCCCCCGAGCCCGCCGGCGAACCGCTCCGCGCACGCCTCGAACGCGTCCGCCCACCGGCGGGTCAGGAAGCCGAGCCGGTCCGCGCCGAGCATGCCGCGGAGGAGCTGGGTGCGGATGTCGTCCGGCAGCATCCCGAAGTAGTCGGCCGGCGCCCACGGCGTGTGCGAGAAGTGGCCGATGCGGAGGTCGGGGCGCAGGTCGCGGAGCATCCCGGGCACCAGGCACAGGTGGTAGTCCTGCACCAGCACCGCCGCCCCGGGCGCCGCCTCCGCGGCCAGCGCCTGGGCGAAGGCGCGGTTGTACGTCTCGTACGCCGCCCACTGCCGCCGGAACTCCGCGTCGAAGACCGGCTCCAGCGGCGTCTGGTACAGCATGTGATGGACGAACCACAGGACCGAGTTCGCGATGCCGTTGTACGCGTCCGCGTGCACATCGGCCGGGATGGGCAGCATGCGCACGCCCTCCTCGCCGGCCCCGCGCCGCACCGCCTCCCGGTCGCCGTCGGACAGCGCCGAGCACACCCACAGCGCGCCCGCGTCCGGCCCGATCGCCGAGAGCCCGGAGACGACCCCGCCGCCGCCCCGCTTGGAGTGCAGCGAGCCGTCCTCGCCCACCGAGTACGAGACCGGACCGCGGTTCGAAGCGACCAGCACCTTGGAAGCCATACGCCACAACCTAGCCCGCCTCGGAAACGCTCAAACGTACGCTTCCGCTCAGTAGCCGAAGCCCGTACGCCCTGTATACGGCCGGTTTCCGGCGTTTACGCGACCTTCCGTGTCGCGTACTCGGCGATCTCCACCATCGGCGGCCGTTCCTCGGTGTCCACAGAGTACGTACGTGGCTCGAAACCGTCCCCGCCCCGCTCGAACTGGGTGAGGGAAGGGCGGACCAGATGTCCGCGCGCCAGCCTCAGCTGTGCCGTGCGGTAGATCGCCGCGGACATCCGGCCGAGCGCCTGTCCGTCCTGGTGGCGGTGCTTGCGCACCCCGACGTCCACCTGGGCCAGCGCGTCCAGGCCCACCAGATGCAGGGCGTCGACCAGCATGCCCAGCTCGACGCCGTATCCCACGGGGAACGGCAGCTGCTCGAGCAGCGACCTGCGTGCCGCGTACTCGCCGCCCAGCGGCTGTACGAAACCGGCCAGCTGGGGCCAGTGCATGTTCAGCAGCGGGCGGGCCATCAGTTCCGTGACCCGGCCGCCCTGCCCGGCGGCGCCGCCGAGGGGGCGGTCGTACATCGCCTTGACCAGATCGACTCCCGGGTCGGTGAGCAGCGGGCCGACGATGCCGGAGACGAACTCGGAGGAGAACTCCCTCAGGTCGGCGTCGATGAAGCAGACGATGTCGCCGGTCGTCACCAGCAGGGAGCGCCACAGGACCTCGCCCTTGCCGGGTACGGCCGGGATGCGCGGCAGGATCGCGTCGCGGTGGACGACCCTCGCACCGGCCGCCGCGGCGACCTCCGAGGTGCGGTCCGTGGAGCCGGAGTCGACCACGACGATCTCGTCGACCAGCGGGATCTGCCGGACCAGGTCATGGACGATGACCGCGACGATGTCGCCGACGGTCTCCTCCTCGTCGAGCGCGGGCAGGACGACGGAGACCGACTGGCCCGTACGCTGCTTGGCGGCCAGGATCTGGTGGACGGGGCGATCGGCGGCGGACCAGGAGCGGGTGCTCAGCCAGCGCTCGGCTTCTTCCAGCACGGTCGGTGGCTCCTCACATGTGTCTCGCGGTTCGGACGACTATCTCAACTGTCCTGGCCTTCGGTTACAGTCTTGAACAACGCCGATGACCATCGCATGTCCGAGGTCACCGAGCTGACAACCGAATACCGCTCATCCAGAGGGGCAGAGGGATACGGCCCGATGAAGCCCCGGCAACCCTCCAGCCGGTCTTTCCACGTCGTTGTGGTGAGGCTCCCGGCTAGGGAAGGTGCCAAATCCGTCTCACGGCGAGATGCGTCGTGAGGAAGATGAGGAGAAAGGGCCTCGCCTCACATGGCTGCGCAGACTGTTGCAAGCACCACTGAATCCACCGTAGACCTCGGCCCCGCCGCGGCGCTCTCCTGCCGCGAGTGCGGTCATCGGGTACCGCTCGGCCCGGTCTTCGCGTGCGAGGAGTGTTTCGGCCCGCTGGAGATCGCCTACGACTTCTCGGCCTACGACGCCGAGGAGCTCCGCAAGCGGATCGAAGCGGGTCCCGCGAACATCTGGCGTTACGCGCCGCTGCTGCCCGTCCCCGCCGACGTGGCCACCAAGCCGAACATCAACCCCGGCTGGACCCAGCTCGTCAAGGCCGACAACCTCGCGCGTGAGCTGGGCGTCGACACCGGCAAGCTGTTCATCAAGGACGACTCCGGCAACCCGACGCACTCCTTCAAGGACCGCGTCGTCGCCCAGGCCATCGAGGCCGCCCGCGCCTTCGGCTTCACCACGCTCTCCTGCTCCTCCACCGGCAACCTCGCCGGTGCCGTCGGCGCCGCGGCGGCCCGCGCCGGCTTCCGCTCCTGCGTGTTCATCCCGCACGACCTGGAGCAGGGCAAGGTCGTCATGGCCGCGGTCTACGGCGGCGAGCTCGTCGGCATCGAGGGCAACTACGACGACGTGAACCGTTTCTGCTCCGAGCTGATCGGCGACCCGGCGGGCGAGGGCTGGGGCTTCGTCAACGTCAATCTGCGGCCCTACTACGCCGAGGGCTCCAAGACCCTGGCGTACGAGATCTGCGAGCAGCTCGGCTGGCAGCTCCCCGACCAGCTGGTCGTGCCGATCGCGTCCGGCTCGCAGCTCACGAAGATCGACAAGGGTCTGCAGGAGCTGATCAAGCTCGGGCTCGTCGAGGACAAGCCGTACAAGATCTTCGGCGCCCAGGCGGAAGGGTGCTCGCCGGTGTCGACGGCCTTCAAGGCCGGCCATGACGTGGTCCGGCCCCAGAAGCCGAACACCATCGCCAAGTCCCTCGCCATCGGCAACCCGGCCGACGGGCCGTATGTCCTCGACATCGCGCGCCGCACGGGCGGGTTCGTGGAGGATGTGACGGACACACAGGTCGTCGAAGCGATCAAGATCCTGGCCCGCACGGAGGGCATCTTCGCGGAGACCGCCGGTGGTGTGACGGTGGGTGTCGCGAAGAAGCTCATCGAGAACGGGGTCCTCGACCCCACCAAGACCACCGTCGTGCTGAACACCGGCGACGGCCTGAAGACGCTGGACGCGGTGGCCGGTACCGGTCTGACCGCCACCATCCGCCCGAACCTGGACTCCTTCCGAGAGGCTGGCCTCGCATGAGCGTGACCGTTCGTATCCCCACCATCCTGCGCACCTACACCGGCGGACAGGCCGAGGTCGCCGCCGAGGGTGCCAACCTCGGTGAGGTCATCTCCGACCTGGAGAAGAACCACACCGGCATCGCCGCTCGGGTGCTCGACGACCAGGGCAAGCTGCGTCGGTTCGTGAATGTGTACGTCAATGACGACGACGTGCGTTTCGAGCAGGGGCTGGAGACGGCCACGCCCGACGGGGCCGGCGTTTCCATCATCCCGGCCGTCGCCGGAGGCTGATCGGAGCTGACCGAATGACCGAACATTACCGTCGGTAACACCGGTCACCGAGAGTTCATTGAATTGCCCCCTCCGTGAGAGAAGCGGAGGGGGCAATTCTGTGTGGTTGAGCGGGGTACAGTTGGGGAATGTGCCGCCGATCTCCGAGTCGGCTGCCCTTGATTTCTGCCGCGGGCCCGACAAGAAGTAGCCAAAGTGTGCGGGTTTTTTGCGGCTTCTGTTCCTTTTGTCAGGTCCGACTTGACCTGAAGTCAGGGGAATTGTCCCCACATTCCCGACCGGTCGTGCCCGGATTTCTCGTCCGATTGACCTGTTGCAGACGGCAGTTGGGCAGATACATTCAGCCGCGGTCGACGCGTTCCGGCGCACGCCCCCGACCGATGGGGGGTGAGGTCTGACCCGGATCCGCGAAGTGTGGATCTGTGCAAGGGCCAGTAATAGGGGAGTTAGGCATGGCTCAGGGCACCGTCAAGTGGTTCAACGCGGAGAAGGGGTACGGCTTCATCGCGGTCGACGGTGGTGCGGATGTTTTCGTCCACTACAGCGCGATCCAGATGGACGGGTACCGCACCCTGGAGGAAGGCCAGCGGGTCGATTTCGAGATCTCGCAGGGTCAGAAGGGGCCTCAGGCGGACATGGTCCGGCTGGCGGCCGGCTGAAGCACGCGTCGACTAACAGCAGCGACGTTCTTCTTCGAAGGGCCCGCACCTCCCGGGGTGCGGGCCCTTCGCCGTGCCCGGACGCGGGGGTTCGATCCCCGAGAGCCGCTTGCGCCCGCCCGTCGCCCGACCGCCACCCCTCATCGAGCGCTCGCTTCGCGAGCGCGCCTTGCACTCTCATGGGTCGAGTGCTAATCATTGGCGTTAGCACTCTGAAGGTGAGAGTGACAAAGAAGGACCGGGTCGGTGAGGCCCGCAGGCCGGGTGGGGCAAGGAACCACAAGGCATGTGAGCCGTCCGTCGCGGGCGCGGGCGCGGTCCGAAGGAATCACCCCCAGTCCTGGAGGGACCACTTCACATGGCCAAGATCATCGCGTTCGACGAGGAGGCGCGGCGCGGCCTCGAGCGCGGCATGAACCAGCTCGCGGACGCCGTGAAGGTGACGCTCGGCCCCAAGGGTCGCAACGTCGTCCTCGAGAAGAAGTGGGGCGCCCCCACGATCACCAACGATGGTGTCTCCATCGCCAAGGAGATCGAGCTCGAGGACCCGTACGAGAAGATCGGCGCCGAGCTGGTCAAGGAAGTCGCCAAGAAGACGGACGACGTCGCCGGTGACGGTACGACCACCGCGACCGTTCTCGCCCAGGCCCTGGTCAAGGAAGGCCTGCGCAACGTAGCCGCCGGCGCCAACCCGATGGCCCTCAAGCGCGGCATCGAGCGTGCCGTCGAGGCCGTCTCCGCCGCCCTGCTCGAGCAGGCCAAGGATGTCGAGACCAAGGAGCAGATCGCCTCCACGGCCTCCATCTCCGCCGCCGACACCCAGATCGGCGAGCTCATCGCCGAGGCCATGGACAAGGTCGGCAAGGAAGGCGTCATCACCGTCGAGGAGTCCCAGACCTTCGGTCTGGAGCTGGAGCTCACCGAGGGTATGCGCTTCGACAAGGGCTACATCTCGGCGTACTTCGCCACCGACATGGAGCGTATGGAGGCGTCGCTCGACGACCCGTACATCCTGATCGCCAACTCCAAGATCTCCTCGGTCAAGGACCTGCTCCCGCTCCTGGAGAAGGTCATGCAGTCGGGCAAGCCGCTGCTGATCATCGCCGAGGACGTCGAGGGCGAGGCCCTGTCGACCCTGGTCGTCAACAAGATCCGCGGCACCTTCAAGTCCGTCGCGGTCAAGGCCCCGGGCTTCGGTGACCGCCGCAAGGCGATGCTGAACGACATCGCCATCCTCACCGGCGGCGAGGTCATCTCCGAGGAGGTCGGTCTCAAGCTGGAGAACACCTCCCTCGACCTGCTGGGCCGCGCCCGCAAGGTGGTCATCACCAAGGACGAGACCACCATCGTCGACGGCGCCGGCTCCACGGAGCAGGTGCAGGGTCGCGTGAACCAGATCCGCGCCGAGATCGAGAACAGCGACTCGGACTACGACCGCGAGAAGCTCCAGGAGCGCCTGGCGAAGCTCGCGGGCGGCGTGGCCGTCATCAAGGCCGGTGCCGCGACGGAGGTCGAGCTCAAGGAGCGCAAGCACCGCATCGAGGACGCCGTTCGCAACGCGAAGGCGGCCGTCGAGGAGGGCATCGTCGCCGGTGGTGGCGTGGCCCTGCTCCAGGCCTCCGGTGTCTTCGAGAAGCTGGAGTTGGAGGGTGACGAGGCGACCGGCGCTGCCGCCGTCAAGCTCGCCCTTGAGGCTCCGCTGAAGCAGATCGCCGTCAACGCCGGCCTTGAGGGTGGCGTCGTGGTGGAGAAGGTCCGCAACCTCACCCCGGGTCACGGCCTCAACGCCGCGACCGGTGAGTACGTCGACCTGGTCGCCGAGGGCATCATCGACCCGGCGAAGGTGACGCGTTCCGCGCTGCAGAACGCCGCGTCGATCGCTGCGCTGTTCCTCACGACCGAGGCTGTTATCGCCGACAAGCCGGAGAAGGCCGCCGCGCCTGCCGGTGGCGGTATGCCGGGTGGTGACATGGACTTCTGATCTGCCTGAGGGTTGATCAACGTCCTTACTGAGGGCGGTGCCTGCTGTTGCGAGATTCGCGACAGGGGGTGCCGCCCTCGGTGCGTTCGCGGGTGCGGGTGAGTGGGGGCTGGTCGCGCAGTTCCCCGCGCCCCTTAAGTACGTGCACTGGACCCCTCTCAAAACCGATCTCCCCTCCCGGGAATGCGCGACCTCACACGCACCGTTGCTTCATGAGGTGCAACAATGCGTGCGCACATACCGCTCGGTATAGACCGTCGTCCCTTTCCCAGGAGCTCTCCCTATGACCGTCACCCAGCCCGCCGCCGCCTCCCGTGCGGCGCAGATTCTGTCCCGGCCTACCTCGATCAATGGCCTCACCGTTCCCAACCGCATCGTGATGGCGCCGATGACGCGGATGTTCTCGCCGGGCGGGGTGCCCGGGGAGGACGTGGTGTCGTACTACTCGCGGCGGGCCGGGGCCGGGGTGGGGCTTGTCGTCACCGAGGGGACGTATGTCGGGCATGAGTCGGCCGGGCAGAGCGACCGGGTGCCGCGGTTCCACGGGGAGGAGCAGCTGGCCGGGTGGGCGAAGGTCGCGGACGCCGTGCATGCCGCGGGTGGGGCGATCGTGCCGCAGTTGTGGCACATCGGCATGGTGCGTCAGCAGGGGCAGCCGCCCTTCGCCGAGGCCCCGGCCGTGGGGCCCTCGGGGCTGCGGATCGGTGCGGACGAGGCCACCGGCCGGGCCATGACCCGGGCCGACCTGGACGATGTCATCGGCGCCTTCGCCGAGGCCGCCGCGGACGCCGAGCGGATCGGGTTCGACGGTGTGGAGATCCACGGTGCGCACGGGTATCTGGTGGACCAGTTCCTGTGGGAGGGGACCAACCGGCGTACGGACGCGTACGGCGGTGACCCCGTCGCCCGTACCAAGTTCGGCGCCGAGATCGTCGCCGCTGTGAGGGAGAAGGTCTCCGCCGACTTCCCCGTCATCTTCCGTTACTCGCAGTGGAAGCAGGAGGCCTACGACGCCCGTCTCGCCGAGAGCCCGCAGGAGCTGGAGGCCATCCTCGCCCCGCTCGCCGCGGCCGGTGTCGACGCCTTCCACGCCTCCACCCGTCGCTACTGGGTCCCGGAGTTCGACGGCTCCGACCTCAACCTCGCGGGCTGGACGAAGAAGCTGACCGGCAAGCCCACCATCACGGTCGGCTCGGTCGGTCTGGACGGGGAGTTCCTTGGGGCGTTCGTCGGGCAGGGTTCCGCGCTGAAGGGCATCGACGATCTGCTGGACCGGCTGGAGGCCGAGGAGTTCGACTTCGTCGCCGTCGGGCGGGCGCTGCTGCAGGACCCGGAGTGGGCCGCGAAGGTGCTGGACGGGCGGTTCGGTGAGCTGGCGGCGTATGACGCGGCTTCGCTGAAGACGCTGAGCTGACGGTCGGTCCCTAGGGTCACCCCCTCTCCGGGGGGTGACCTGCGTCGCTTGAGTAAGTCAATCAACTGACTTAAGGTTGCCTGGGTCAATCAGACACCCTTCACCTTGCTCGAGCGCCGACGGAGGCTCCCGCCCATGTCCCACCCCCCATCGCCTAGGTCGAACGCCGTGGTGGCGGTGCTGGCCTTCGCCGGGATCGTCGTCTCGCTGATGCAGACGCTGGTCATCCCGATCGTCCCGGAGCTGCCGAAGCTGCTGGACGCCCCGGCGTCCGACACCGCGTGGGCGGTGACCGCGACGCTGCTGGCCGCGGCCGTCGCGACGCCGGTGATGGGGCGGCTCGGTGACATGTACGGCAAGCGGCGGATGCTGCTGGTCAGTGTGGTGCTGCTGGTGACGGGGTCCGTCGTCTGTGCCCTCAGTGACACGCTGGTGCCGATGATCGTCGGGCGGGTGCTCCAGGGGCTGGCCTCCGGTGTCATCCCGCTCGGCATCAGCATCATGCGTGATGAGCTGCCCGCCGAGCGCCTCGGCTCCGCCACCGCCCTGATGAGCGCCTCCCTCGGTATCGGCGGTGCGCTCGGGCTGCCCGCCGCCGCGCTGATCGCGGACAACTTCGACTGGCACGTCCTGTTCTGGACGTCGGCCGGTATGGGTGTCGTGGCGCTGGGGTGTGTGCTGCTGTTCGTGCCCGAGTCGAAGGTGCGTACCGGCGGACGCTTCGATCTCGTCGGCGGCATGGGCATGGCGGCCGGGCTGGTGTGTCTGCTGCTGGGGATCAGCAAGGGTGCCGACTGGGGCTGGACGAGTGGTACGACGCTCGGGCTGTTCGTCGCGGCCGTCGTGATCCTGCTGGCCTGGGGGTGGTGGGAGCTGCGGACCGAGCAGCCGCTGGTCGATCTGCGGACGACCGCCCGCCGTCAGGTGCTGGTCACCAATCTCGCCTCGATCGCGGTCGGCTTCGCCATGTTCGCGATGAGCCTGGTCATCCCGCAGCTCCTCCAGCTCCCCGCCCAGACCGGCTACGGCCTCGGCAAGTCGATGCTGGTCGCGGGTCTGTGTATGGCGCCCTCGGGGCTGGTCATGATGGCGACGGCCCCGGTCTCGGCGGCGATCTCGCGCGCGAAGGGTCCCAAGGTGACGCTGATGATCGGCGTGCTGATCGTCGCCGCGGGCTACGGCCTCAACATCGTCCTGATGTCGGAGGTCTGGCACTTCATCCTGGTCGCCTGCATCATCGGCGCCGGTGTCGGCTTCGGCTACGGCTCGATGCCCGCCCTCATCATGAGTGCCGTGCCCGCGTCGGAGACGGCCGCCGCGAACAGCCTCAACACGCTGATGCGCTCTCTCGGTACGTCCACCGCGAGCGCCGTCGCCGGTGTGATCCTCGCCCAGATGACGACGAACCTCGGCGGCTACGCCCTCCCGTCCGAGAACGCCTTCAAGGTGGTCCTCGCGGTCGGCGCCGGGGCGGCCCTGCTGGCGTTCGTCGTGGCGTCGTTCATTCCGCGGCAGGGGTCGCCCGTCACGGACGGGCCTGTGGCGCAGGCGGCGGAACCCGCGGGCGCCACCGCCAAGTAGCGGCTGACGCCTACAGGTTGCCCAGCGGCTCGATGTCGACCTTCACCGGTGTGCCCCACACCCGCAGCACCTCGTAGTCGGTGAACTCGTGCACCAGCCGGTAGGCCATGGCCGGGCGCGGTCCGCGGCGCTGGGCGGCGAGATACAGCTCGGCCTCCCGGCGGTCGCGGCGCGGTGTGCCGCACAGCTGCCACTCCTGGCCGTTCCACAGCTCCGGCAGCCAGCGCTGCTGGGGCTGTGGACGGTCGCCGCGCACGCCGTAGCGGGAGGGGACGGGGTGCTCGGGGGAGTAGGGGGCGGCGGGGCCGTTGAACTCGGCGCGGCGGGCCGCCCGGCGGCGGGTCTCGCAGAGCAGACAGAGGTCGGGGGCGGCGGTGTCGACCGGGCCGTTCGGGTGCTCCGGGCAGCGGGTGGTGGGGGCGGCGCCCGTGACGCTCTCGTCGAGAAGGTCCAGGGCGCGGCGCAGGTCGGCCTTGACCTCGTGGAGTCTGGCGTCCGGGGTGTCGGCGGTCAGCGCTTCGCCGTGCTCGCCGAGCAGACGGAGAGCACGGCCGAGGGCGGTCAGCTGGGCGTGGTTCATGGGGTGGCTCCGAAATCCGGGAGTTCGACCCAGTGGTCCGGTGGGCCGAGTATCGCTCGGGCGTCGGTCGGGCGCAGACCGGCGTACGCGAGCGAGTAGGCGACTGCCTGGTTGCAGTAGACGTACGAGAACAGGACCTCCTCCGGACCGTCGTCCACGTCCGGGTCGCCGCCCGGGTGCAGGTCCGAGCCTTCGCAGACGCCGTCCCGGTGGATGCTGCCCTGGTTGCCGCTCTTGGGGTTGGCGTACAGGCCGTAGCAGACGGTGCCCGCGGACAGGCGGGTGAGGATGCCGGACCTCGCGGGGCCGTATCCCCACGGCTGCGTGACGACACAGCCGCCCGGCACCGTCGTCACGCCGACGAGCCGCAGGGTCTCGTCCATGTCGTAGTCGTACGGATCCTCCAGTACGCCGGCCATCAGCTCGGCGTCGGCCGGTGTCGCCTCCAGGCGGCGTATCGCCTCCTCGGCGTCGATACCAGCCACGCACGCCAGCCCCAGGCCTTCGTAGTAGATGTCGCCGAGGGCTGCGATGAGTCGGCGGCCCTCGTCCGCCACCGCACGCTCGGCCTCCGTCAGACCGGCGGTCTGAACCCCGGGCAGACCGGGCTCCGGTCCGGCAAGGCTCAGCCGCCCCGGCGTCCACCCGCCGTGCCCCGTCCACCCCAGGTCGGCTCCGGCGGCGGCCAGCACTCGCGCGTTCTCCGAGCGGCCCGCCACCACCGCCTCCCACAACGCCGTGGTCCCGCCCTCCAACGCGTCCACGTCCGCCACCCGCCGCGCCAGTTCCGCGACGACCTCCGGCGAGCCGAACACCGCCGCCCGGTGCAGGGGCCGCGAGCTTCCGCCGGCCCACCTCTCCGGATCGGCCCCCGCGTCGAGACGCCGCTTCACGTCTGCGTGATCCCGCCAGCCCAGATAGTCCATGCCCGCCCAGGCGCCGGCGTCCCTGCCCGTCATCCCCTGCCCCCTCCAGCCCGCCGTCTCTCCCTACTCACACCATCGCAGACAGCACTGACAACGGGCGGCGGGCCGTGGGGGTTCGTCAGCCCATGCTCTTCGCGCCGTCCAGGGCCTCGCGGATGATGTCGGCGTGACCGCTGTGCTGGGCGGTCTCGGCGACGATGTGCAGCAGCACCCTGCGGGCCGACCACCGCGCACTCGGCTCGAACCACGGGGCCTTCGGCAGCGGGTGCGAGGCATTGAGGTCGGGCAGGCTCTCGACCAACTTGTCTGTCCGCGCCGCCACTTCCTCGTACGCCGCGAGTACGCCGGCGAGTGTCTCGCCGGGCAGCATCTTGAAGTCGTCGGCCCGCTTCGCGAAGTCCTTCTCGGTCATCGCGGTGAAGTCGGGCATCGCGGACGGGCCCCGCTCGATGAACTCCGCCCAACCCCGCTCCACCGACGTGACGTGTTTGATCAGTCCGCCGAGACACAGCTCACTGGCCGTGGTCCGCTGCCCCACCTGCTCGTCGGTGAGGTCACGGGTGGTGAAGCGCAGGAAGTGGCGCTGCTTGGAGAGCGCCTCCAGGAGGTCGGCGCGCTCGTCGATGACGGTGGTGTTGTTCTTCGTGGTCTCGTTCATGAGGCCCACGGTAGGAACTGATTAGGTCAGATCCTGACCGCATCGATGAACGCCGCCCATGTTGATGCTCGGAAGATGAGTTTCGGACCGTGGGGGTTCTTGGAGTCGCGGACGGGAACGAGGGTGGGGTGGCCGTCGGCGACTTCGAGGCAGTCGTTGCCGCCAGCGCTGTACGTCGACTTGCGCCAGGTGGCCGTGCTCAGGTCGTAGTTAGGGGTTTTCCTCATGGTCGTAATCCTGCGCCAAGGCCTCAATCAGGGCCAGGGACTTCTCCCGCGAGAGTGCGCAGGCCACGAGGAGATCGAACCTGAACCTTTGTTGGGCGACCGTGGCCGGGTCGTCCTCCAGCCGTCCGGTGCCGGGCCCCTCGTAGTAGACCAGCGGAGGAGCGTCCTCGAACTCCATTAGTTTCAGGGCGCCTTGAATCGCCGGGTGCGCTCCCTCGCTGAGCGGCACCACCTGCACGATTGCCCGGTTCCTGCGGGCCAGATCGGCGATGTGGCGCAGGGCCTCCGCCATCACCGTCCGGCCGCCGGTCTCCCGGCGCAACGCCGCCTCGTCGAGCACCGTCCACAACACGGGCTTTGTTGGGTGGTCGAGCAGACGGATGCGCTCCATCCTGCCTTCCGTCCACTCCTCGATGGTCTCTTCCGTGGCGGTCGGGTCGTACGCGCGGTTCACGGCTCGTGCGTACGCCGGGGTCTGGAGCAGACCGGGGATGAGCAGCGGCGCGTACTGTCTGATCGCCGCAGCCTGCGCTTCGGCCTCCGCCGCCTCCGCGAAGTGGTCCTCATACTTCGACTTCGCTGCCGCCCCGCAGTTCCGCTCGAAGAACCCGTCCGTTTCCAGCACCTTGTCGATCAGCGGGGCCATGTCGGGCCGCAAACGCCGTGTGCCGGACTCCAGTTGGCCGACGAACGTGCCGCTCACGAACAGTTTCAGGCCCAAGGCCGCTTGGCTCAGACCCTTCTTCTCGCGGGCGTGACGTAATTCCGCGCCAAGCATGGCGCGCGGCGATGACGACGGATCAAGGTCCTTCGGTCCCGGCATGGCGGCTCCCGGTTGAACATCGCAGCTGTTGGTGCTCCCCGTCTGGCCAGGTTAGAGCCGTGACCGCCACGCTGTGTTGTGAATCGCAAACTATGCGTAGAGAGGTGAGTTGAGCGTGCGGTCGACTCAAGAAGTCGTGGCGTCCCTGCGAGAGGCGCTGAGTGACGTGGGTGTCGTGCTGCCGTCCCTGGGCGTGGACCCGGTCACCGGGGCCAGTAAGGACCCGTACGCCTTGGTCCAGTTGGGCCGGTGCAACGTACGGACGGCCGAGCGGTTGGTCGCGGCGTTGCGTGGGGAGGCGATGGAGCCGGAGGGGAGACTGCCGCGTTAGCCCTGCTATTTGCCCGGGAGGAGCGCCAGGGCCTCGGTCATGCGTTTCCAGCCGCCTGTCACGGTCCCTCCGATGGCCGCGCCGAGCGCGATGAGGACTGCTTGGGGGAATGCCGGCAGGCCGAGGGGGCGGGCGGCGGTCCAGGCGGCGAGCCCTCCGCCGGCGATGGCCGTGATCACCAGCACCATGTGGGCCGACTCCATACGGGCGTTGCGGGTGAGGGACACCGGCTCGACCCCCTCCAGTTCCTCCTCGGGGAGAAGGCTGCCGACCCGGCCCTCGGCGTACCGTTCGCCGATCGTCACGAGTTTGCGGGCGAGTTCCGGGAGCGCGGTGTCCGGGGCGATGTCCAGCCGGTACAGGTCGTTCCGGAGGGCACCGGCGACTTGGGCGGCATGCCGGCGGGCGGCAGTGTGCCGTACGGAGTAGGCGGACATGGTGCGGCGGGTGCGGCTCGCGCGCAGCAGCCATCGCTCTATCTGGCGGTGCAGGCGGTCGAGTTCGCGCAGCTGCTTCGGCCTCTCGGCGTCGGTGGCGGCGTGGGCGCCGGCGCAGACGATGACCGCGGTGGTGGTCAGCTGGATCAGCCGGTTGCGGGTGGTGGCGCCGCCCGCCGGGGTCCGGTCCATCACCGCGATCATCGCCGAGCCCGCCACCACCATGGTCAAGATGGCCGCACCCACGGAGCCCACCGGGGCGTACGCCGGGGCCGTGCCGTGCAGCCAACGGCCCACCGCGGCTGCCGAGGCGAACGAACCGATGGCGATGAGGCACAACACCACTGACCACAGGGAATCGACGAGTGTCTCCTTTACCGTTTCCCTGATCACCGTTCGGGTCAGCGGGGCTTCCGCGGGCTCGACGAGGGACAGGCGGTCGAGCGACGTATCGAAGGCGGCGAGTTTCTGGGCCGCCGCTTCTCTCCGCCGTTGTACCTCCGCGCGTGCCCAGTCTTCCGCCATGGGATCGGACAAGGCAGCCACCTCCCGAGCCGTCGTCAGCCGTTCAGTCGCTCGTACTGTTCCCGCGTCAGCCGTACGGCATCCGCCGCCACGTTCTCCTCCAGGTGCGCCACGCTCCCCGTGCCCGGGATCGGGACGATCACCGGGGAGTGGGCGAGGAGCCAGGCGAGGGCGACCTGGGTGGGTGTGGCGTCGAGTTCCTTGGCGATCGCGGCGATGTCCGCGGACCGTCCGCCCGACTGGCCCGCTGCCGCCGGCCGCCAGGGCAGGAAGGCGATCCGGGCCTCCTCGCACGCGGTCAGTACGGGCTCGTGCTCGCGGTCGAGGATGTTGTAGCGGTTCTGGACGCTGGCGATGTCCACGACGGCGCGGGCGGCGGCGAGTTCGTCGACGGTGACCTCGGAGAGGCCGATGTGGCGGATCTTGCCCTCGGCGCGCAGGTCGCGGAGGGCGCCGAGCTGGTCGGGGAGGGGGACGTCCGGGTCGAGGCGGTGGAGCTGGAGCAGGTCGATGTGGTCGAGGCGGAGGCGGAGCAGGGCCTCGTCGACCTGGGCGCGGAGGTCGGCGGGGTCGCCCGCGTGGCGCCAGCCCTCGCCGGTGGTGGTGTGGCGGATGCCGACCTTCGTGGCCAGTACGAGGTCGGCCGGGTACGGGTGCAGGGCCTCGGCGAGGAGATCCTCGTTGGCGCCCCAGCCGTAGAGGTGGGCGGTGTCGATGAGGGTGACGCCGAGTTCGACGGCGCGCCGGGCGACCGCGACGCACCTGGTGCGGTTCTCGGCGGTCTCCGGCCGCAGATGCATCGCCCCGAAGCCGAGGCGTCGTACGTCCAGTTCGCCGCCGATGCGGTACGTCGTGCCCGGTGCCGTCATGTGGTCACGCTAACAGGGGAGTTGAGCCGGGGCCTTTCCTGTAGGAGTACGGCCGTGAGGCCCGCCGCGACGGTCAGAGCCGAGGCCCAGAGCCAGCGGGACGCGTGCCATGACTCGCCGTACGGCACGGCGAACAGCTGCTCCCGGGCGGGGCTCAGGGCGAGGGCGAGGGGCAGCAGGACGCTGCCCGGCGCGGCCAGGGCGCTGCCGCGTTCCCCGCCGGAGCGGCGCAGGCCGAGCGCGGACAGCAGGATCGTGGCCGTGGCCAACGCGGCTGCCTCCAGGGCCAGTCCGGGCAGCGGCAGCGCGATCCGGTCGTACGGGTGCATCGCGGCCCGGAGTAAGAGTGCGCACGTCGTCCAGGTCATGGCCGACGGCACGCACACCAGCGCCAGCCGCAGCAGCCGCCGTACCGTCGCCGGGAACGGCACTGTCGCGGTCGTGTCGGCCGCCGGGTCGTCCAGCGCGAACGCGACGGGGAAGACGCACAGCACCGCCGCCACGCGCAGCAGCAGGGCGGCGTCGCCCGGTGCGAGGTGGGTGGAGAGCGCGAGCGGGAGGACGGCGACCGCCAGGGGCGTGGCCGTGCCCAGTGCCATCGGTGTCCGGGGCGTGAGGCGGAGCAGGTGCGGTACCAAGGCGGTGGTCAGCGGGCCGCGCACAGGGTGCCCTCCGAAGCCTGCTCGGCGTTCGCGGGCGCCGATACGCCCAGCAGCCGCGCGGCTCGTTCGGTGCTCGTACGGTCGTCCGTGAGGGCGGGCCAGGACGACTTCAGGCGGTCGCCGACCTCGGCCGTGGGCCGGTCGAGCAGGTCGAGGACGACCCGGACCTCGGGGTCGCTGACGGACAGGGCCTGGGACGACTCCAGCGTGGTGAGCGTGACGCCGCCGAAGCTGCGCCGGTCCAGGGAGCGCAGGGCGTCGGCTGTCTCCGGGGTCGCCTGCGCCGCGAGCCAGAGCACCGTCACGGCGCGGGCCCGGCACAGCATCGATCCGGTCGGTGCGCCTTCCCGGCCGGGGCCGGAGACCACGCGGTCGGCGAACCGCACCGCGAAGGACAGCATTTCGCCGCCGCCGATGTCGTCCGTGCCCCACCCGGTGCCGACGGTGACGGCACCGGGTGTGCGGTGCCGGGTGTCGTCCTGCGCCCACGCCTGAAGCGGCGGCGTGGCCGATACGCCCTCGCCGCCACCGGCGAGGAAGAGCCGTTGGCGTACCGCGTACGGACCGGTCCGCTCGGCGGCCGGAACTCTCCCGAGGATGCCGTCGGTGACCCGCCGCCAGTCCTCGGCGCGGTTCAGGAACTCGGGGAACGCGCAGAACGTGACCTGCCCGGCGACCCGGCAGCGCTGCCGGTCTCCCGGGTGCCGCTCGGCGTCCGCACGGCGGGCGGCGAGGTCGTCGGGAAGCGGGCGGTACTGCACGGCGCCGGTCACGACGGCCGTGGCGACCAGCAGGACCAGGGCCGCTCGTGCCGGGAGCGGGCGCGCTCCGGAGCGGAGCAGGGCCAGCAGGACCAGTACGCCGGTCACGGCGGCCAGATAGGCGAGATGGGTCAGCGCCGGGCGGTGCATCAGACCGGCGGGCAGCGGTGCCGCGAACTCGCTCTCCACGCCGACCGGGCCCACCCACTTCATGCCGCGTGCGCCCAGCGCGCTGCTCAGGACCAGAGCGCCGAGGAACAGCACCGCGAAGGGGCCCGCCGTGGCCGACGGCGTGAAGCGGGCGAGCGCCACCCCGGCACAGCCGGCGAGGAGGACCACTACCGGGCCGGTGACGAGTTCGACCGGCGACGGGCTGCCCACGGCGGTCGGCGCCGTCGCGGCGTAGAGGATCCGGGCCCCCGTCAGCACGGCGGCCACCAATGCCGGCGGGACGGCGGCGGCGAGGTGGGCGAGCGTCCTGCGCCACAAGGGCAGCGCGAGCACCTCGCACAGCGGCTGTGCGCCGTGCCGGTGCATCCGGGTGGCCGCGAGGTTCGTCCCGATCAGCGCACCCACGGCCGGGAGGAGCAGCGTCACCTGGGTGTAGCGGTCCTCGTCCTGGAGCACCGGGTACTGGCCGCTCCATCCCTCGCTCCACGCCTCGTACGCCCAGAGCGCGGCATACAGCAACACGGCGACCAGGAACGCCGGATGCCGCAGCGCCCGCGCCGACTCGACGCGTGCCATGGCCCTGGCGCTCATGCCGCGTCCGCCGGTGTCCGGTCGCCGTCACCGTCGCCGTTACGGTCGCCATCACCGTCGCCGTCGAGGAGCAGGAGGTAGCCGTCCTCGATGGTCGGCTCGACCAGTGACGCGCCCGTCGGCGGGACGCCGATGTTGCGGAACGTGCCGACGCCGGTGCGCCAGGCGGCGAGGGCGCCGGGTGCGCGTTCGCCGCTGCTCCAGACCCGGCCCCGGGCCAGCAGGGCGAGTTCGGCCGGGGTGCCCTGGAACCTCACGGTGCCGTGGTCGAGTACGACGACCTTGTGGCAGAGGGCCGCCACGTCCTCCGTCTGATGCGTCGACAGCAGCACGGTCCTGCCCTCGCCGAGTCCGGCGATGAGTTCACGGAAGCGCAGCCGCTGCTCGGGGTCGAGCCCCACGGTCGGCTCGTCGAGGATCAGCAGCTCCGGGTCGCCGACGATGGCGGCCGCAAGGCCGACACGCTGCCGCATACCGCCGGACAGCTTCCGGATACGTCGGCCGCGGTCGGCGGTCAGACCGACCTCCGCCAGCACCCTGCGGGCCTCGGTGCGCCGGGCCTGACGGTCGCTGATCTCCTTGAGGATGCCGACGTAGTCGATGAAGTCGTACGCGGTGAAGTGGGAGGGCAGCCCCGGGTTCTGCGGGAGGTAGCCGAGGCGTCGGCGCAGGGCCTGCCTGCCGGTGGGTGTGAGGGGGTCGAGGCCCAGGACGGACAGCGTGCCCGTGTCCGGGGTGCTCGCCGTGGCCAGGGTGCGGAGCAGGGTGGTCTTGCCTGCGCCGTTGGGCCCCAGCAGGCCGGTCACTCCCCGCCCCAGGGACAGGGACACTTCGCGGAGTGCCGTGCGGCGTCCGTAGCGCACGCCGACGCGGTCCAATCCGACCTGCTGTGCCGCGGAACGTTCCTCGGATTCCATTACGCCAGTCCCCTTCTGTCGAATCCGTCGCGCAGCACGATGAGCGCGCCGACGCCCAGCAAGGTCACGGCCGCCATGCCCAGTTGCGTCCCCGGGAGGAGCAGGCGGGTCGCCGCGGGCAGGGCCGTGTTGTAGGTGGCGACGAGCCAGCCGGCCCAGGCCGCGAGCGTCAAGGTGATGGCCGGCAGGGCGTCCATGCGACTCGACAGGGCGAGGCAGACCGCCGTCAGCATGAGCGACGGGACGAGCCAGCCGAGCGTGTACGGGAACGGCAGCGGCAGGCCCACGGCACCCGCGGCGCTCAGCACCAGACTCAGCACCTGCACCGCGGCCGCCCGCAGCAGCACGACGCGGAAACCGCCCAGCGGCGAGACCGCCAGCCATACGTACGCCGGGTCGAAGCGCCGCCCGGTGACCGCGACGACGCCGATGGCCGACAGGGCCGGTACCAGCGCGAAGAACAGCAGGGGCGCCGAGGCCGACTCGCTCCAGCGCGCGGCGGCCACGGTCAGCAGGACCAGCAGGGCGGCGCCGCCCCACCAGGACCAGCGCAGCGCGGGCATCGCGGCACACAGCCGGGCGGCGTCCTCCGGGACTCCCAGGCGCAGCGCGCAGCGTTCCAGCTGGCTCCGTGTCGGTTCGTCGGTGGCGAGGTCGATCCGCTCCCACAGGGAGGACAACTCCGCCTCGTCCGCGAGGAGGGGGGACAGCCGCGCACGGCACTCGGCGCACCGGTCCACATGGGCCTCGACGAGGTCCCTGGACTCGGGGGAGAGCGGCCGGGTGGCGTAGGCCTGGAGCAGGCCCGTGTTGAGATGCCGCCCCGGATCCCCCGCCGTTTCGTCGTACGTCCTCACAGCGCCCGCCTCCCTCTTCCTCTTCCCGTTCCTGTCAGTCGTTCCTTGAGCAGCCTTCTGGCCCGGGAGGCACGGGACTTGACCGTTCCGGCGGGGATGCTCAGGCGCTCGGCGGTCTCCTGGACCGTCAGTCCTTCGAGCGCCGTGGCCCGGACGACGGCCCTGAGATCGGCGGGCAGGAACTCCACGGCGGCCAGCGCGCCGTCGCCCAGCTCCGCCATGAGCTCGTCCTCCGCGGAGACCGCGTGGCGTCCCGGCAGGCCCGCGAGGCGGCGCAGGAGGCGGCCCCGCCGTTCCTGCGCCCGCTGCGCGTCGATCAGCCGACGCAGCCCGACGCGCCACAACCACCCGCTGACGTTGCCGACTTGGCCGAGAGGTCCGGTGCTCCGGCGTCGCTCACGCCGCCGCCAGACCTCCACGAAGACGTCCTGGACGACCTCGTCCACGAGGACGGAATCGGCGCACCGTTGCCGCAACCGCCCCCTGAGCCAGGGCGCGAACCGGCGGAACAGCTCCTCGAACGCGGCCCTGTCCCCCTCGGCCACCGCGTCCAGGAGCTCGGCATCGCTCCGCGCACCCCGTCGTTCGGACATCACACCCCCTCGTCGAATCGAGGGCGGTGCCCGGTTCACCCGTGGAGTGTGACCTGCGTCATATGGTCAGGTCCCGGCCGCACTCAGCGCCATCCGGAGATGACCGTCCGCCGCCGCCAGAAGCGCGTTCGCCGTGGCCCCGTCCACATCGGCCAGCACGATCAGGATCGCCGTCTTCACCTCGCCGCCCGCCTCGGTCAGGGCGTGCTCGATGGCGGCGTCGTCCGCGCCGGTGGCGAGGGCGACGATACGGCGGGAGCGGGCGCGCAGCTTGTCGTTGGAGGCGCGGACGTCGACCATGAGGTTCCCGTAGGTCTTGCCGAGCCGGATCATCGTGATCGTCGACAGCATGTTGAGGACGATCTTCTGCGCGGTGCCGGCCTTGAGCCGGGTCGAGCCGGTCAGCAGCTCGGGGCCCACGACGATCTCGATGCCGTGCTCGGCGGCGGAGGCGAGGGCGCTGCCCGGATTGCAGGACAGCCCGATCGTCAACGCGCCCTGCGCACAGGCGTGTTCGACCGCGCCGATCGCGTACGGGGTGCGGCCCGAGGCCGAGATGCCGACCACCGAGTCGGCGGGCGTGAGCGCGAGGGCGTCCAGGTCGGCGCGGGCGAGGTCCGCCGAGTCCTCGGCACCCTCGACCGAGGTGACCATCGCGTCCGGGCCGCCCGCGATGAGGCCGACGACCTGGGTGGGGGTCGTGTTGAAGGTGGGCGGACATTCGGAGGCGTCGAGGACACCGAGGCGGCCGGCGGTGCCTGCACCGGCGTAGATCAGCCGCCCACCGCGTGCCATGCGCTCGGCGATGGCGTCGATGGCGGCGGCGATGTCGGGGAGGCGCGAGGCCACGGCGGCGGGTACGGAGGCATCCTCGCCGTTCATGAGCCGGGCGATGTCGAGGGTGGGGAGCTGATCGATCTCGGCGAGCTCGGGCCGGAAGGCCTCGGTGGGGAGGGAGTCGAGCTGGGCGCGGAGGTCGCGGGGGGTGGATGCGGAGGTCATGAGGCAGACGGCTCTTTCGGAGTTTCCAGTGCGGTGACGTACCTCTACTAACGACGATGCCGATGCGCCAGCGCCTCGTAGCTCGCGGCCAGCGCGGGCGCCGCCGTCTCATAGGTCCGCTGCGCCACCCCCACGAACAGGCAGTCCACCACCAGCAACTGACTGGTCCGGGACGACATCGCCGCCGGCCGCAGCTCGCTCTCCCGCGCCGTGGACGTCGTAAGGATGTGATCGGCGTACTGGGTCACCGCCCCGTCCGGCCGCCCGGTGATGGCGACGGTCGTCGCCCCGTGCTCGAAGGCGACCCGCAAGGGCTCGATGACGTCACCGGTCGACCCGGAGTGGGTGATGGCGATGGCCACGTCACCGGCGCGCAGCTGCACCGCGTTCGTCACGGCGAGATGCGGATCGCTGTGGGCATGGGCTATCAGCCCGATCCGCAACAGTTTCTGGACGAGGTCCTGCGCGACGAGCCCGGACGCCCCCACCCCGTACACATCGATCCGGCGGGCCCCGGCGGCGGCCGTCACCGCCGCGCCCAGCTGGACCGTGTCGAGTCCGGCCGCCGTGTCCGCGAGGGTCTGCTGCTCGTCGTACGCGAGTTTCGCCACGACGTCCGCGATGGGATCGTCCACCGCGATGTCGGTGGTGATGGCCGGTGCGCGGCCCGACTGCTGCTGGGCGGCGAGGCCGGCGAGGGCGAGGCGGAGGTCGCGGTAGCCGGGGTAGCCGAGGAGGCGGGCGGTGCGTACGACCGTGGCCTCGCTGGTGCCGGTGAGTTCGGCGAGGCCGGTGACGGTGAGGGCCGCGCAGCCCGCGGGGTCGTTCGCGACCGCTTCGGCGACGCGCTGCATGGAGCGGGTCATCGACGGGGCGAGGGTGCGCACCTTGGCGGCGAGGGCGGCGGGCGCGGGAGCCCGGTCGAAAGTTTCCTTCAGTTCGTTGGGCACACTTGAAAGGTATTTTCAGACCGGGGTGTGGTCAAGAGTGCGCACAATAGGAGCATGGAAGCCGTCACTCCGCTGGAACAGGCGCTGCACACCGCCCGCGCCCTCGTGCTCGCCGACCTGGTCGCGGGCGAGGTCGCCGAGGCGGACGTCGTGTCGTTGGTCGAGGAGGCGGTCGTACAGCGGCGCTGGTGGGTGGAGCAGTGGCCGGACGGCGTGGCGTATGTGGCGGGGCTGGTCGCCCAGGACGTACAGGACGCGCTGCTGGACCGGTACGGCCGCTGGCCGCTGTGCCCGGTGTGCGGCGGCGGCGACCCGCACGCGCTGGAGGTCGAGCCGGAACTGGGGCCCGATCCGCACTGGGTGTGCCACCAGGCGGGCGTGAAGGTCGCGGCGCTGGGCTCGCTGGGGCCGGCCGGCACGGGCGGGACGCCGTCCTCGTGATCTACATCGACCCGCCGACCTGGCCGGGCCACGGCCGGATGTGGTCCCACCTCGTGAGCGATGTCTCGTACGACGAACTGCACCTGTTCGCCGAGGAGTTGGGCGTGCCACGGCGGGCGTTCGAGCGCGACCACTACGACATCCCCTCGCACCGGTACGCCGACGCGGTGCGCGCCGGCGCGGTGGAGGTCAGCAGCCGTGAGGTGGTGCGGTTGTTGCAGGGGGCGGGGTTGCGACGGCCGAAGGGGCGGGCCTGGGGCTGACGCCCCTTCGGCGACGGTCGCTTTATGCGAACTGGCCGGGCTGGTAGGAGCCGGCCGGCTGCTGGACGATGACGTTCATCCGGTTGAAGGCGTTGATCAGCGCGATCAGGGTCACCAGCGCGCCGAGCTGCTCCTCGTCGTAGTGCTTGGCGGCGTTCTCCCAGACGTCGTCCGGTACGCCGCCGGCCGCGTCGGCGATACGGGTGCCCGCCTCCGTCAGGTCCAGCGCGGCGCGCTCGGCGTCGGTGAAGACGGTGGCCTCGCGCCAGGCGGCGACCATATTGAGGCGGACGGCGTCCTCGCCCGCGGCGATGGCGTCCTTGAAATGCATGTCGGTGCAGAAGCCGCAGCCGTTGATCTGGCTGGCACGCAGCGTCACCATGTTCTGCGTCGAGACGGGCAGCGGCGAGTCATGGACCACCTTGCCCGCCGAGGCGACGTGCTTCACGGCCTTGCCGACGGTCGGGTTCTCAAGGAGGTTGATCCGGGCGGCGCTCATGGCGAACTCCTCGGTCGTGGGTACTTCGTGGGTACACAGCTATGACGGAGGGGCTCGGCACGATGTGACGTGACGGGAATGTGACCTGGGTCACCGGCGGACGTACAGCCTCAGCGTCCGCTCCATCTCCTGCTCCTCATGGGCGGTGCGCTCCTCCTCGACGCTCGCCCGTATGTACCCCGCGCGGGTGGCGACGGCCTGTGAGGCGAGGTTGTCCTCATGGATGGCCGCGACGAGAAGCCGTACGTCGTCCCTGGTCAGGGAGTGGTCCGACAGGGCGCGCAGACCCTCGGCGGCATAGCCGTGGCCGCGCGCGGCCACGGTGAGGTCGTAGCCGACCTCGGCATGGCCCTCCTCGTCCGGTACGCCGTGGAAGCCCATGCCGCCGATCGCGCGCCCGTCCTCCCGCCGCACCAGGACGAACAGTCCCCACTCGGGCCGGTGCGTCCCGTCCTCGTACGCCTTGACGACCATCCCCGCGGCGTCACGGGTGCCCTGGAAGGGCCCGCCGTCGACCCACTCGAAGCCGCCGTCGCCGCCGGTGTGGAGGTCGGTGGCGGCGGCGGGGGTGACGCCCTGGAGGGTGAGGCGGTCGGTGGGGATGACGATGTTGTTGTTCCAGCGCCACTCGGTGACCGGCGGACGGCCGGGGAGGTCGGCGCGGCCGGTGGCCCACAGGAGGGTGCGCCAGTGGTCGGGACCGGGCTTGACGTGGGGGAAGATCGTCGTCAGCACGAACTGGGGGAGTACGGCGGGCGGTTCGTACGTCAGCCCCAGCCCCTCGGCGATGTCGTGCGTGTGCAGCAGCACCTCGGCGATGCCCATCGCGGCGAAGCCCTCACGGTTCGCGCTGCGGAACGGGTACGGGTGGAAGGCGCGCACATCGGGTGGCGTGGTGCGGAGGGTGGTGGCGAACAGGACACCGGTCGTCTCGATGACATGGATGATGCCCTGGTTGTCGGTGCCGTCGTCGAGGGTGATCTCGAAGGGGACGTAGTCGTCCTGGGCGCGGCCCGCGAGCTGGCCGGCGTAGGCGATGAGGTCCTCGGCGATGTGGAACGCCGTCTTGTGACAGCTCCAGTCCAGCCGCCCGGCCTTCGCCCCTTCCCAGTCCAGGTCCGCCGCCGTACGCAGCATCGCCGCGCAGCTCGCCACGGCGTCGGTCGCGTGTTCCCCACCCATGTGTCGCATGGGGGCAGGCTACGGCTGCCGTCGCTTTCAGAGCGACAGCATTTCCAGCTCGGCGGCGAGGTTGTAGCGGGCGGTGGCCTCCCACTCCTTGCGGCCGTGCGGGGTGCGGAACAGGGTCGGCAGGGCGAGGAGTTGGCGCAGGATCGCGGCACGGCCCTCGCGGAAGGCGTCGTTCGGCACGAAGTGGTACTCCTCGCGTACGGCGACCGTGTACGCGGCGTACGCGGCGGGCGGGGCGGCGAGGATCGCGAGGTCGGCGTCGCAGAGGACCTCGCCGTCGCGGTCGTCGGGCGCCGGGTCATGGGTGACGGTGAGCCGCACGAGCCGGGCGACCTCGGCGGTGCGCCCCGCGGGGACGCCGGCTTCGGGGAGGGCGCGCTCGGCGAGGCGGGCGGAGCGTTCCTCGTTCTCGGAGCGGTCGGGGAGATATACGGCGTCGTGGAACCAGGCGGCGAGGCGCACCGCCATGACGTCGTCCGCGTGCTCCTCCAGGGTGTCGATGTGCCCCAGGACCGCCGCCAGGTGCTCGACGGTGTGGTAGTGCCGCTGCGGCTCCGACCAGCGGCGGAGCAGGGCCTCCCCGTACCGCTCGGGGGCGATGGCGCAGGAGTCGTCGTCGCGCGCGGCGAGCAGGGTGCGGAGCCAGCGGGACCGGAGGTCGTCGAGGTCAGCCATGTCCTCATTCTCCCGGGTGGGCCGTACCGCGCCCTAGCGTGGAGGTCATGACTTCTGCTGACGCGTACGGCGTAAGGGATTTCGAGCTGCCGGGCCGGCTGCTGGCCGTCGAGCGGGACGCACTGGTCCCGCTGTTGCGGGCGCGGCCGGACGACGACTTCGCGCTGCCCACCGTGGCCTGTCCGGGGTGGTCGGTGCGGGATGTGCTGGCGCACTGTTCGGCCGCGTTGATGCGGGTCGTGGAGAACCGGTTGGAGGACGGCGTGTTCTCGGCCGAGTCCAACGACCGGGACATCGCCGAGCGCGCCGACTGGACCCATGCGCGGGTCGTCGACGAGCTGGAGCGCGGGATGACCGAGGCGGGGCCGGTGATCGCCGAGGCCGGCGGGGCGCTGGACGGCGTCGCACTGGGGGAGTGGGTGCACGCCGGTGACGTACGGGAGGTGCTGGGGGCGCCCGGGGCGTACGCCGGTGCCGGACTCCCCGACGCGCTCCGGCTCCTCGCCTGGCTCACCCGGGACCGGCGCCACGTCCCCCTGCACGCCGACCTGGACGACGTGGACGAGCCCCTGCGCCTGGGTGAGGCGACGGCTCCGCGGCCACCGGCGCGGTACATCGGGGACGGCGCCACTCTTGTACGGCTGTATGCGGGGCGGCCGGTGGCGGGGGCGGCGGCGTATGAGCTGGTGGGGGTGGAGGCGGGGGAGCTGAACATCTTCGGCTGAGGGTGGCTCGTACTTCGGGGTTGAGGGGATCTTCGGCGGGGCAGGCGTACCCTGGATTGGACTAGACCTGTAGTCCGCGCAGTAGTCGCCGTCGAATGCCGAGGAATGGGGTCCCATGAGCAAGCGTGCAGTCCTGGAGGTGATCGCCCTCGGCGTCGAGGACGCGGTCGCCGCCCAGGCCGGAGGTGCGGATCGGCTCGAACTCGTCACCGACATGGCGGCGGACGGGCTCACCCCGGCGGTCGAGACCTTCGCCGGGATCCGGGCCGCCGTCGACATCGACCTGCGCGTGATGCTGAGGCTGGCGGACGGATTCGCGGCGGGGGACGTCGGGGCGCTGGTGGGGGCGGTGCGGGAGATGCGGGGGGCCGGGGCGGAGGAGTTCGTGCTGGGCTTCCTGGACGGCGACGGTGGGGTGGACCTCGGTGCCGTCGAGCGGGTGGTGGCCGAGCTGGACGGATGCCGGTGGACCTTCCACCGCGCGATCGACCGGGCCGCCGACCGGGATGCCCTGCGCAAACAGCTGGACGGCCTGCCGGGGCTGGACACCTACCTCACGGCGGGCTCGGCGGACGGCGTGGACGAGGGCCTGCCCGTCCTGCTCGCGGAGGCGGCGCGGGCGGGGGAGCCGGGGTATGAGCAGCGGATCCTGGTGGGGGGCGGGCTGCGACTCGACCATGTGCCGAGGTTGGTGGCGGCGGGGATCGACGCGTTCCATATCGGCGGGGCGGCGAGGCCTGAGGGGTGGGGCGGGGCGGTTTCTGCGGAGGCTGTGGGGGTTTGGCGGGGGGTGTTGGACGGGGTTTCGTAGGGGGTGGGGTGGGGTTTCGTAGGGGCTGGGCGGGGGTGGGTTCGTGCGGCCCGGCGGGTGGCTGGGGTGGGGGAGGTCGCGCGGCCCGGCGCTAACGGGGTGCCGCCCGCGCCCACCCGTGCCGCCCTAGGCGGCACGAATGCCCGCGGATTGGGCGACCCAACGGCGCGGATGCCCGCGGATTGGGCGCGCAGCGACGTCGGCTGCAACGCCTTCAGGGGCGCGGGGAACTGCGCGATCAGCCACCGATCCCCCGCAGTCCGCCACGAGACATGACCGCCCCCGGCCTCTCGCGGTTTGGGCACAGCACAGGAACGTCGGCTGCAACGCCTTCAGGGGCGCGGGGAACTGCGCGACCAGCCCCCACCTCCCGCAGTCCGCCACGAGACGTCACCACCCCCACCCCGCCCGTCACCCCAACTGCCCGGGCAACCCCGCCGCATGCACCACAACCAACCCCGACACCGCCCGAGTCAGAGCCACATACAACCGCCGCAACCCCGTCCGCTCATCCGGCTCGCCGTCCACCACCGCCTGGGGCTCGTCCAGGACCACGTAGTCGTACTCCAGGCCCTTCGCGAGGGACGCGGGGACCAGGGTCAGGCGGGTCTGTTCGGACGTCTCCTCGCCGGGGGAGAGGTAGGTGATGCCCGCCGCACCCAACGCCTCCGCCAGCTCCGGAATACGCGCATCCGCGGCGATCAGCCCGATCGACCCCTCGTTGCGCAGCAACTCCCGGCACGCCGCGACGACTTCCCCCGAACCCGCCTCCGCCTTACGGACCTCGAAGAACCCCGGGTTCTCACGGATCGACGCCACCGGAGCAAGACCCGGCGCGATGTGCGGGAGGAGGCGGGAGGCATAGGTGATGACGTCCGTCGGGACGCGGAAGCCGGCCGTCAGTTCCTCGATCACGCCGTCCGACTTGCCGAGATGCCCCAGCGCCTCGTCCCAACTCCGCGTGGCCCACGGCGTCGTACCCTGCGCCAGATCACCCAGCACCGTCGCCGACCCCGTCGTGCAGCGCCGCCCCACCGCCCGGTACTGCATCGGCGACAGATCCTGCGCCTCGTCGAGGACGACATGCCCGAGGGACGGCGTACGCGCCACGATGTCGTTCGTCTCGTCGATCAGCACCGCATCCGCCGCCGACCACTTCGCGGACTTCACCGACCGCGCCGGCTTCGCCCAGAGGATCTTCTTCTGCTCGTCCTCGTCCAGGACCCCCGCCGCGTGCTCGGCCAGGAACTCCCCGTCCGCCAGCAGCCGCAGCACCAGCTTCGCCGGATCCACCGGCGGCCAGATCGCCTTCACGGCCGCCTTCACCGCACTGTTGCGGGCCACCGCGTCCTGCACCCGGTCGTCCGGCGCCTCCCCCGAACGTTCCATTTGCACCAACACGGCGTGCGCGATGCGCTGCGGAAGAGCATCCCGGGCGGCCCCGTAACGGATGTCCCGGGCCAGCAACTCCCGTACCGTCTCCTCGACTTCGTACGCCGCCACCCGCCACCGCCGCGACCCCCGTACCACGACCACCGGCTCCGTCGGCATCGACACATGCGAGTAGACCGCCCGCCGCAGCACCTCCGCCATCCGCGCGTCGCCCTTGATCACGGCGGTCGCCGCGTCGTCGGTGCCGCGTACCTCGACATGGGCGACGAGATCGTCCACCGTCGCCTGCCGGACGCTCAACTCGCCCAGCGCGGGCAGCACTTGCTCGATGTAGTGCAGGAAGGACCGGTTCGGCCCGATGACGAGCGTGCCGGTGCGGGCGAGCCGCTCGCGGTGGGCGTAGAGCAGGTATGCCACTCGGTGCAGGCCCACCGCCGTCTTTCCGGTGCCCGGACCTCCCTGTACGCACACCGTCCCGCCGAGACCGGACCGTACGATCTCGTCCTGCTCCGGCTGGATCGTCGCCACGATGTCCCGCATCGGGCCCACGCGCGGGCGCTCGATCTCCTGCTGGAGCAGTTTGCTGGTGCGGGCCGCCTCGGCGGGGTCGGAGAGGTGCTCGTCCTCGTAGGCCGTGAGGTCGCCGCCCGTGTAGCCGAAGCGGCGGCGCAGCGCGATGTCCAGCGGGTCCTTCTTGGACGCCCGGTAGAACGGCTGGGACACCGGCGCGCGCCAGTCGATGACCATCGGGTCGCCCTCGGCGTCGTGCACATGCCGCCGCCCGATGTAGAAGCGCTCGCCCTCGGCGCCTTCCGCCCCTTCCGCACCGGGCGCGTGCAGATAGTCGAGGCGGCCGAAGAACAGCGGGGTGTCGCTGAGGTCGGCCAGGGCCTTGATGCGGTCGTCGATCTGGCGGGCGAGGACCTCGGCGTTGACCCAGTTCGCGGTGACGTCGCTGATGTCGAGGGACTCGACGTCCTCCCGCATGGCGCGCAGGGCGGCACGGGAGGAGGCGAGGTGGGAGCGTTCACGCGAGAGGGGGTCGAGCGAGTCGTCGACGGGGGTGGACACGGCGGTGCCTCCGGAGGACCTGCGGTGGGTGGTCGAGAGAAGCCGACCGGTTACCGTCCGGGCAGCGGCGCTCCGTGAACGGAGGCGGGCAAGAGCGGAGATTTTAGGTGAGCGCCGCTGCCGGATGCCAATGGTTTTTCCGTCCCCTAGGGGACGGGGCCCTCCTCCTTAAGGGCAAGGGGTCCCTCCGTAGACGTACGAACGCACTGCCCGCCTTCGCCCCGCAGGCCGATGCGGTCTTTATGCCTGCGAACCCATCATGGAGACATGAGCGCAGCAACCATCCACCCAGCCCCGGCAGGCCCCCGAGGAGCCACCGCGCTCCAGGGCAGCCACCGTCACCGCCTCGGCGAAGCCCTGCGCGCCGTCAGGGTGTTCGCAGGTGCGGCCGTCGATGTGATCCTCCTCGGCGAGTACGGAGAGGAAGCGGGCGTCCGCCGTAAGTGACGCCCCAGCCCGATCACCCCTCCGCGAGAATCTCGTCCGCGTCCACAATCCGGTACGCGTACCCCTGCTCCGCCAGGAACCGCTGCCGGTGCGCGGCGAAGTCCTGGTCGATCGTGTCGCGGGCCACGACCGAGTAGAAGTGGGCCTGGTGCCCGTCCGCCTTGGGCCGCAGCACCCGTCCCAGCCGCTGCGCCTCCTCCTGCCGCGACCCGAAGGTGCCCGAGACCTGGATGGCGACGGTGGCCTCCGGAAGGTCGATGGAGAAGTTCGCGACCTTGGACACCACGAGGACGCTGATCTCGCCCTCCCGGAAGGCGTCGAAGAGCTTCTCGCGCTGGGCGTTGGAGGTCTCACCCTTGATGACGGGGGCGTTGAGATGCTCGCCCAGTTCGTCGAGCTGGTCGATGTACTGCCCGATGACCAGGGTCTGCTGGCCCGCGAAACGCCTGACCAGCGCCTCCGTCACCTTCCGCTTGGTGTCGGTCGTCGCACAGAAGCGGTACTTCTCCTCCTGCTCGGCGGTGGCGTACGCGAGCCGCTCGGCGTCGGTGAGATTGACCCGTACCTCGACACAGTCCGCGGGCGCGATGTAACCCTGCGCCTCGATCTCCTTCCAGGGAGCGTCGAACCGCTTCGGCCCGATGAGGGAGAAGACGTCCGACTCCCGCCCGTCCTCCCGGACGAGGGTCGCCGTGAGGCCCAGCCGCCGCCTGGCCTGGAGGTCGGCGGTGAACTTGAAGACGGGCGCGGGCAGCAGGTGCACCTCGTCGTAGACGATGAGCCCCCAGTCCCGGGAGTCGAAGAGCTCCAGGTGCGGATAGACGCCCTTCCGCCGCGTCGTCAGGACCTGATACGTCGCGATGGTGACGGGCCGGATCTCCTTCCGGGTCCCGCTGTACTCACCGATCTCGTCCTCCGTCAGCGACGTCCGCTTCACCAGCTCGTGCTTCCACTGCCGGGCCGAGACGGTGTTCGTGACGAGGATGAGGGTGGTCGACTTGGCCTGCGCCATGGACCCGGCGCCGACGAGGGTCTTCCCGGCGCCGCAGGGGAGTACGACGACCCCGCTCCCGCCGTGCCAGAAGTTCTCCACGGCCTGCTTCTGATACGGCCGCAGCGCCCAGCCGTCCTCGGCCAGCTCGATCGGGTGCGCCTCGCCGTCGACGTACCCGGCGAGGTCCTCGGCCGGCCAGCCCAGCTTCAGCAGCGTCTGCTTGATCTGCCCGCGCTCGGAGGGGTGCACGGCCACGGTGTCCGGGTCGATACGGGTCCCGACCAGCGGCGCGATCCGCTTGGAGCGCAGCACCTCCTCCAGCACCGGGCGGTCGGTGGTGGTGAGGACGAGGCCGTGCGTGGGGTGCTTGCTCAGCGTGAGGCGGCCGTAGCGGTCCATCGTGTCGGCGATGTCGACCAGCAGGGCGTGCGGCACGGGGTAGCGGCTGTACGTCACCAGCGCGTCCACGACCTGCTCGGCGTCATGCCCGGCCGCGCGCGCGTTCCACAGCCCGAGCGGCGTCACCCGGTAGGTGTGGATGTGCTCGGGCGCCCGCTCCAGCTCCGCGAACGCCGCGATCGCCCGACGGCACGCGTCGGCCTGCTCGTGATCGACCTCCAGGAGCAGGGTCTTGTCCGACTGGACGATCAGTGGTCCGTTCACGTGCGTCCGCCCTTTCCTTCACCATTCGACCAAACGTCCAGTGTGCCTGATCGTTCCTGATCGTTTCCCAAGTCCCGTAGGGGCCGTGCCGAAGTCCTTCGGAGTCCTACAGGATGTCTTTTCATTCCTGTGAGTGGCGTGGTTTCACCTGGACGGCGGCGGCTGCGAAGAATAGCCGAGCGTGCAGGCCATCGATCGTGAACCGTCCCCGCCGACCACCACCCTCGGCTACGCCTTGTTCGCCACCCGCTGGTTGCAGGCGCCGCTCTACTTCGGCCTCGTGGCCGCGCAGGGGGTGTACGTCTACAAGTTCTTCAATGAACTCTGGGCCTTAATTCTGCGCTGTGTGACCGGGCAGGCGACAGAGACCTACGTCATGCTCGCCGTGCTCAAGCTCGTCGACGTCGTGATGATCGCGAATCTGCTGATCATGGTGATCGTCGGCGGCTATGAGACCTTCGTCTCGCGCATCGGGCTACAGGGCCACCGTGACCAGCCCGAATGGCTCTCGCACGTCAATTCCAACGTGCTGAAGGTCAAGCTCGCCACCGCCATCGTGGGCATCTCGTCCGTGCATCTGCTGCAGATGTTCGTGGATGTGCATCGCACCTCGCACCACTCGCTGCTGTGGGGCACGGTGATCCACATGGCGTTCATCGCGTCGGCGGCGATCCTGGCGTACATGTCCGGCCCGATGGCCGCGCAGACCGAGCGGGGCCATCAGCAGACGCATCACGAGCCCGCCCCCGAGGAGCCGGCCGCGAAGGTCTTCGTCCCGGCGCAGGCCGCCCCGCGCGAGGACGAGCCCAGCGCCGAGGAACGGCTGCGGGCCGCCGGGTTCCCCGCCCGCAAGCTGCTGGAGGACTTCGACTCCGAGCACCCGCGCGTCTTCGACCGGGAGACCGTGGCGCGGCTCGGCAAACTGGACTTCGTCGGCGTCGGGCGGAACGTGGTCTTCGTCGGGCCGCCCGGCACCGGCAAGACCCATCTGGCGGTCGGGCTCGGGGTGCGGGCCTGTCAGGCCGGGCACTCGGTGCTGTTCGCGAGCGCCGCGCAGTGGGCCGCGCGGCTGGCCGGGGCGCGGGAGGCGGGGCGGCTCGCCCAGGAGCTGGCAGCGCTGGACGAGCATCCGCTGCTGATCGTCGACGAGGTCGGCTACACGCCCTTCGACGCGGAGACCGCCGCGCTCTTCTTCCAGCTGATCGCGCACCGCTACGAGCGGGCCTCGCTGATCGTGACCAGCGACCGCCCGCTCGGCCGCTGGGACGAGATCTTCGGCGGCCCCTCCGCGCTGGCGATGGTGGACCGGCTGGCCCACCATGCCGAGCTCGTGCGGATCGAGGGCGACAGCTATCGCATGCGCCGCGCTACTTCAGCGTGGGCAGACTGACGTTGTTGATCAACGGTCCCTCGACGGTGAGCCCCTCGGTGACCAGGGACTCCGGACCGGCCGCCGGGAGCGGCAGCGGCAGGGCGGAGGCCTCCGGCGCGAGGACGGCGACCAGGGCGGCGGCTGCGAGCGCCGCGAGGGGCAGGGCTGTGCGCTTGGGACGCATGGGGACGTGAGGCCTTTCGCGTGAGGGAAGGGCGGGGGCCGGCCCCGGTACGTCGCCGGGACCGGCCGCCCGATGGAATGCGTCAGACCTGGGGGGTCTCGACGACCAGCCCGGCGATGTCGACGCTGACCGCCGCGGCCTGTGCGGTGAAACCACCGATCATCAGGGCTGCGGCGGCCAGGACGGTGGCAAGACGACGCGCAGTGCGCATGGGACAACTACCTCTCTGTTTCGCCCACTTGAGCGAGCGGGCGCGATCAGGACACCGGGTGGCTGCCCTGCGTCACGCGGCAGAATGCGGAGAGATCCGGAACGTCCCTCAAGAGTTGGAAAAACCCGGCGTGGCGTGCATGGAACGCGGCGTACGCCCGGACGGGTGAGCGGCGCGGGCGTACCCACACCGAGGGCCTGTCGTTCGGATCATGTCGGCGGCGGCGCCCGGGTCCGGCACGCGCACTACCCCACTGCCCTGAGGGCGTGGGGGGACCCCATCGCGTCGCCGCCCTCTTCCGCCCTGCCGCCGCCCGCTCGGGTCGGCCGAAAGGCGCGGTACCGCCCAGCCGCCCTAGTCGTCCGCGAGCTCGGCCACGCCGGTGATCCGGTGCAGTGGATACGTCCGTACCTCGTCCGCGGTGTGGTCGTACGCCGTCACGAAACCGCCCTCGACCCGCACCGGTGCGATCACCCGCTGACTCGCGGTGCCCTCGGCGTTGACGTACCCGATCCACAGCGACTCGCCGGTCAGGACCGCGGCCTGCATGGTGGCGAGGGTCTCGGCGGACGTGGTGCGCGGCAGCTCGCCCCCGGCCGGCTCGGGAGCGCCCCCGCTCGGCCTGCGTGGGGTCGTGGAGGCGAGGTCGCCCGCGCGGATGGCGCGGATCGCGGCCGCCAGCAGCGTGGCGTCCGGCGTCGGCGGGCCGTCCGGCACGGGCTCGGGCGCCGAGCGCGGCGGGGTGCGGTGGGCGTCGGCGCGGGTGATCAGGACGTCGCCCTCGGCCGATTCGGCGGCCGGCGCGAAGCCCATCGCGCGCAGGCCCTCCAGCAGCCCGGCCGGGTCCGCCTGGGCGGCCAGCACGGTCGGCGCGAGGCGGCGCAGCCGCAGCCCGGCGGCTCGTTTGTCGGCGAGGATCTCGTTCAGCACCGCGTCGTCGTCGCAGCGGACGTACGCCGAGGCCGCGCCGACCCGCAGATGGCCGTGCCTACGGGCCACGTCGTCGATCAGATACGCCAGCGGCTGCGGCACCGGCGTGCGCGAGTGCTCGGCGAGGAAGGCATGCAGATCCGAGGCGCTGCGCCCGGCGTCCAGCGCCCGCCGCACCGACCCGGGCGTGAACCGGTACACCGTCGCCCCGCCCTTCGACTCGACGTCCGCCAGCACCCCCAGCGTGTCGGCGAGCGGCCGCCGCAAGGGCCCCGGCGCCACGGCCGTCAGATCGGCCTGGAGGAGGACATGGTCGAGGGGCTCGGGGAGGAGCGGGGTGAGCAGCCGGGCAGCGGCGGCCGACGCCACGGCCTGCTCGGCGGGGGAGAGGGGCTCGGGGGCGGGGGCGGGCCGGGCGTGGTCGTGGTGGACGGGGAGCTTGTCACCGGGGCCGGTGGGGGTGTCGTCGAACGGTGCCGGGCGTGTGCCGTCGTGAGTCGCCGGGGACGCTGCCGATGCCGATGGTGTGCCGTCGTGGGTCGCCGCCGACACCCGTCCCCGCCCCACACCCTTCCCCGAGCCCTTCGCCCCCGGCGCCCCCAGCAACGCCCGCCCATGCCCCGACAGCGCCCCCCGCCCCGTGACCCCCAGCATCTCCGCCTCGGTCAGCGTCCACCGCGCCAGGCGCGTGCGTAGGTCGTCGTCGGGCTGGGGGCCGCGTAGGGGGCGTTCCCAGCGGAGGCGGGACAGGAGGGACTCGGGGGACGGGGACGTGCCCTCGGGGAGGGCGGCGAGGAGGGTCAGGACGCGGTGGCGGACCTCCGGGGCGGCGGAGCGGTCCAGGCCGGGGCCCAGGGCCGACAGGGTGCGGTCCTTCGCGTCCCGGCCGCCGACCACCCCCGACGTGCGGGTCGCCGTCAGCCAGGCGGACGCCAGGTGGGCCCAGCGCTCGGCGGGGGGCTGCTCCAGCCACTCGTCGTGGGCCGGGGTCGCCGCGTACCGTTCGTCGGCCTCGCCGTCGGAGGCCAGCAGGCCCGCCGCGTAGGCGAGTTCGACCCAGAACGCGGCGACCGGCTCGGACACGTCGAGGGCGACCGCGGTGCGCTTGAGGTCGCGCACGCTCAGGCCGCCCGCGCGCAGCACCGCGGGCCCGCCCTCGTGCCAGTCCTTCAGCAGCTCCTCGACGGTGGCCAGCGCCGTGTACGCCTGCCCGGCCGCCGTCGTGTCCACAACCTGTGGATGGTGCGTCGCGGCCGGCTCGACGGGCGGCGGCAGCGGCTCGGTGGCGCGGTGCGCGCGGCCGGCCCGCAGATGCAGGGCCACCTCGCGAGGGAGTACGACCGTGCCGGGCGTCGTCGGCAGGAGCAGGCCGTGGTTCAGGAGCCAGCGCAGATGGGGCGCCGGGTCCGCGGTGACCTGGCCGTACGGCGGGCCCCAGACCAGCCGGGACAGGACCGCGAGGGACTCCTCCGGCGCGTCGGCGAGCAGGGCCGTCATACGGCGGCGGTCCGTGAACAGCGCGGACAGCGACGCCACCGCCGACACCGCGTCATGCGTCGACGGCAGCCCCGCCGTCGTCACGATGTCCTGGATACGGCCCGGTGACATGCCGGCCGACGCCTCCTGCACCGTCGGCCCGAGCCCGGTCGGCGACGGATGCTGCGGCGACGGCGTGAGCAGCTCACGTGCCGTGCGCACCAGGCGCAGCCGGTCGTCGGCGCCCCACACCAGGGCCTGGTCGCGCAGGGTGCCCAGAGCGTGCGGTAGGGCGCCCGTCACCGCCGGGTCGCCCTCGTCGCCGGCCATCAGGGCGAGCAGTTCGTCGTACGTCGCCGGATCCGCCGCCACGGCCAGCGCCTCCGCCGTCTGTAGCGCGAAGCGGTCGAGGCGCTCCAGGGCGCGCACCACCGAGGCCCGGGTGCCGGCGCGGGTCGCCAGCTGGGTGAGGTCGGTGGGGACAGGGGTGATGAGATCCGGCCGGCTGCGCAGCAGCACGGCCAGCGAGGCGTCGTCCCGCACGCGAAGGGCTTCCGCGAGGGAACGGGGCGGGGTGGCCGGGTCGCTCATCCTGCCCACGTTAGCGGGTGGGGCCGTACGGCAGGAGTCGGTGCCGTACCGCCGGTACCGCACTTCGCCGGGCGAACGGAACGTTTCGCAGATGTCCCCCGGATGAACATCGTCCGGAGGATTCCGGCACCCCTGGCAACGCCGCGCCCCCACTCGTCACCCTGGGCACCCTGTCAACTGCTTCACGGCTCAAGGGAATTGAAGGAACTCAAGGGAATCGGGGGCCCGGCGGTGAGCGAACAGGTCGAGCAGTGGATCGCCATCACCAGTCTCGCGATCCCCCTCTTCGCGTTCCTGTGGGAGTTCGCGGTCGTCGGCCGCAAGCGGCTCGGCTATCGGGTGCAGATGGACACCGTCGCCGCGAACCAGACCCAGTCGGCACACGCCGAGATCCTCGAACAACTGGAGCGTGACGGACACCAGCTGAAGGACCCCTCGTTCGTCCTGCTGCGCATCGAGAACGCCGGATCCGCCCCCATCGAGGCCGGCGACTACCTGACGGACGAGAACGACCCCAGCGGCATCTGGGTCACCTTCCGCCGCCGCCAGGTCGCCGGCATCGTCGTCACCGAGCTCAGCCAGCGCGAGCTGCGCCGCTTCTTCCGGCACGGCGCCCCGGGCTACGGCTTCCGCAACACCGAGGCCCACCGCGAGGGCGTCATCGAACTGCCCAAGGTGAAACTGCCCCGGGGCGCCGAGTACAAGATCCTCGTGATCCTGGAGCGCTGGCCGGACGACACCAGCGACCAGGACTTCCCCAAGCCGGACATCGTCGGCGCCGTCGGCACCGACCGGCGCTGGTTCGACCCGCTGGTGAAGTACTTCCGCTTCAAGCTGACCCGCACCGAGAGCCACCTGTTCGCGTCGCGACCGGCGTGGTTCGCGATCACGTTCCTGGCGCTGGCGGTCGTAGTCCATCAGTCTTCACCCTCTTCCTCCGAGACGACCGCCGCCCCCCGCTGGACTGCGTCAGCGGCACCCTGCACCTGTACGGCTCCACCGCCTTCGCCCCCGCGGTGCGGGCCGCCGCCGAGGACTACGTCGACCGCTGCGAGGGAGCGGGCACCGCGATCCCCCTCGACGACAACCCCTTCAAGGGCAGCGGCGAAGGCGTCACCGAGATCGAGCAGGCCGGCGACGACGCCGGGACCGAGGTCGGCGAGGGCCTCGGCGACCACATCACGTTCTCCGACGGCCTCGCCTCCTCCGGCCACCCCCGGCTGATCCCCAGGCCGATCGCCTTCTCCGTGTTCACCCTCGTCGTCAGCAAGGACGCGGGCGTGGAGAACCTGACGCTGAAGCAGGTCCGCGACCTCTTCGCGGGCCGGGTCCGCAAGTGGTCCGACATCGGCGGCAACCCCGTACCCGTCCACCTCATCAACCGCGACCCCGGCTCCGGCACCCGCAGCACCCTCGTCGACAAGGTCCTCGACGGCAAGGAGCCACCGCAGTTCACCGTGCGGGACTGTGCGGCCCTCGACCCCGACCGGTACGGCACCTGCGAGGTCACCAGCACCGACACGCTCCTCAACAGGACCGCCTCCACCCCCGGCGCCATCGGCTACAGCGAGGCCGCCGGAGTCGACGGCCACAAAGCGGCCGGCAACCTCGTCAAACTGCGCATCGACGGCCGCGAACCCACGGCACAGGGCGTCGAGGACACCAACTACCCCTACTGGCAGACCGAGTACGCCTACACCTACGGCTCCGCCCCGGCCGGCTCCGTCGCCGCCGCCTTCCTCAACTTCCTCACCCAGCAGAGCGGCCGCGACATCCTCCACGCCCACGGCCACGGCCTGTGCTCCGAGGCGGAGAACTCGGGCGAGTGCCGCCCGATCTGACCCACGGCGTCTTCGGCCAGCCGCGCCCGCGCCCTGAACAGCCCGGACATTCGGATCCCTTCGTACTGCTCGTCCTGCGCTAACGTCGTCCCACGGGTATCCAACACACCCACCCCGGAGAGGACTTCGTGGGGATCGAGAGCGACCAGGTCGTCTACGAGTATCTGAGCCGTGTCGGTGACGTGGCGCAGCAGCGGCAGTTGCCGTCGTCCACCCGTATGCGCCTGGTGAACGAGTTGCGCGGCGAGATCGACCGGCGCCGGGCGAAGGCGCCCGTCGACAACCCCGCCGCCGTCCGCCGCATCATCGCCCGCCTCGGCACCCCGGACGAGGTCGTGGCCGCCGCCGGGGGTTCCGCCCCGCAGACGCCGGTCACCGCCGTGCCCGCCCAGCCCGACAGCGAGGCCCACGAGGAGCGTCGCAAGCGCCTGCGTCGCATCGTGCCCCGCCCGCGCCCCGCCGAGCCCGCCACCTCCGACGACGCGCCCCCGCCGCCGCACCTCGCCAGCACCGCCGACCTCGGGGACAGCACGACCCAGCCCGACTGGTGGCGGGTGGACCGCAGCCCCTTCGGCCCCGGCGAGGACGTCCCCGGTTTCGTCGGCGGCATCGAGATCCCGGAGATGCTCAGACGCCCGGACGCGAACGACGAGCCGCGCCCCGAGAAGGAACCCGCGAAGGAACCGGCCGCGATCGAGAAGGCCGAGGAGGAGGAAGCGGAACCCAAGGCCCGCCGACGCCTCATCCGCCGCCCGACCCTCCCCTCCGGCCGCTGGAGCAACCCCCTGCTCCTCATCGCCGCCGCCCTCCTCGTCACCGGCGCCGTCCTCGGCAACCTCCTCGTCCTGCTCCTCGGCTGGCTCATCGCCTGGGCCTCCCGCCGCCTGAGCGATGCCGAGACCAAGTGGGCGGTCATCATCCTCCCCGCCCTCTCCCTCACCGCAGGAGTGACCTGGCTCTGGGGCCGCACCACCGAACGCTGGGGCGAGCCGATCGCTGAGGGCCAGATGAACGCCGCGATCACGGAGACGTGGCCGTGGGTGGTGCGGGGGGCGGCGGTCGCGTCGGCGTTGTACATCGTGTGGCGGTCGCAGCGGCAGCGGTAACGCTCGACCGGGGGCGAGGTGACGCCCTCAGGGGCGCGGGGAACTGCGCGACCAGCCACAATCCACCCGCAGCCGCCACATCACATTCAGCCCCGAGCTATTGGGCGCAGGCACAATGACCCCCATGGCACTCACCGTCGGCTTCGACCTCGACATGACCCTCATAGACTCCCGCCCCGGCATCCACGCCTGCTACATCGCGCTGTCCGAGCGCACCGGCACCCCCATCGACGCCGACCTCGCGATCACCCGTCTCGGCCCGCCCCTCGCCGATGAGTTGATCAACTGGTTCCCGGCGGAGCAGGTCGAGGCCATGGCCGATCTGTACCGCGAGATGTACCCGGCGATCGCGATCACCACGACGCCCGCGCTCCCCGGCGCCCGCGAGGCGATCGCCGCCGTACGGCAGGCGGGCGGACGGGCGATCGTCGTCACCGCCAAGTACGAGCCGAACGCCAAGCTGCACCTGGCGCACCTCGGTATCGAGCCGGACGCGGTCATCGGCAACCTCTGGGCCGAGCGGAAGGCCGAGGCGCTGCGTGAGTACGGCGCGAGCGTCTACGTCGGCGACCACCAGGGCGACATCCGGGCAGCCCGAGCCGCCGACGCGCTCGCGGTCACCGTGGCGACCGGCCCGTACAGCGCCGATGAACTCAGCGGACTCGGCGCGGACGTCGTCCTGGCCGATCTGACGCAGTTCCCGGAATGGTTCGCCGACTACCCCGAAGTGCCCCGCGCCTGACGCCGCCCCGCGGCGACCGAGCGGAGCACACCGGCCCCGGCCACGAGGAAACCGACGCCCATCAGCATGCTCAGTCCGAACATGTATGTCGGAAATGGCGTCGTACCGAGCAGGAACGGGGCCACCGTGACCAGAGTGGCCACTGCACCGATGAAGAACACCACCGCACCGGCACGGATCAGTCGGTCGCCGGGAGCGGCGGAATTCGTTTGGGTTTTGTCACGCACCGGACCAGGGTAGTTCCCTGCGCGAGGGAACTACCGGGCGACGTCTTGTCACCCGCCCGGGGACCATTAGCCTTGGTACCGGCGGGTCGTGGTCGACCCGCTGTAGTGCTATCAAGAGCCGTTTTCCGAAGCAGTTTTCCGACGAGTACGAGGACGAGGACAGACGTGCCTACCGGCAAGGTCAAGTGGTTCAACAGCGAGAAGGGCTTCGGCTTTCTCTCCCGCGACGACGGCGGTGACGTCTTCGTCCATTCCTCGGTCCTCCCCGCCGGAGTAGACGGACTCAAGCCGGGACAGCGAGTGGAGTTCGGCGTCGTCGCCGGCCAGCGCGGTGACCAGGCGCTCTCGGTCGTCATCCTCGATCCGACGCCGTCCGTCGCGGCCGCCCAGCGCAAGAAACCGGACGAGCTCGCGTCCATCGTGCAGGACCTGACGACCCTCCTGGAGAACATCACGCCGATGCTGGAGCGGGGCCGTTACCCCGACAAGGCCGCCGGCAAGAAGATCGCCGGTCTGCTGCGGGCGGTCGCCGACCAGCTCGACGTATAGGCGAATTGCCCGTCAGGGGAAATCCAGCGCATTAGGGCCGAGGGGCGGTACCAGCCCCTCGGCCGCCGCGCGTGTGAGCAGTCCGCGCACGGCCGCGTAGCCGTCCTCGCCGAGGCCGGCGGTGAACTCGTTGACGTACAGGCCGATGTGCTGGTCGGCGACGGCCGGGTCCATCTCCTGGGCGTGCTCCATGACGTAGGGCCGGGAGGCCTCGGGGTCGTCCCAGGCGGCGCGGACGGACGTACGGATCGAGTCCGCGAGCGCCACCAGCACCCCCGCCCCCAGCGACCGCTTCGCGATGATCGCGCCCAGCGGGATCGGCAGTCCGGTGGTGTGCTCCCAGTGCTCGCCCATGTCGGCGAGCTTGTGCAGCCCGTAGTTCTGGTACGTGAAACGCGCCTCGTGGATGACGAGTCCCGCGTCGACCTTCCCGTCCCGCACGGCGGGCATGATCTCGTGGAACGGCATCACGACGATCTCGCCGACGCCGCCGGGGACGGTGTCCGCGGCCCACAGGCGGAACAGCAGATACGCCGTCGACTTCTCGCTCGGCACCGCGACCGTGCGGCCGGTGAGGTCGACGCCCGCCTCCCGCGTCAGCACCAGCGGCCCGCAACCCCGGCCCAGCGCACCCCCGCAGGGCAGCAGCGCGTACTCGTCGAGGACGTACGGCAGCACCGCGTACGACACCTTCAGCACATCGAACTCGCCGCGCTCGGCCATGCCGTTGGTGATGTCGATGTCGGCGAAGGTGACGTCCAGCGCGGGGGCGCCGGGGACCCGGCCGTGGGCGAGGGCGTCGAAGACGAAGGTGTCGTTGGGGCAGGGGGAGTAGGCGATCTGCAAGGGCTGCACGGGCTGCTCACTGGTGGTCATGTGGGTTCCAACTCTCCAATACCGGCGCGAGCTTCCCGAAGGCGTCCGTCAGTGCCGCCAGCGCGTCGCCGATGCGCCAGGCGGCGCGGTCGCGGGGGCCGACCGGATTGGACACGGCGCGTATCTCCAGCACGGGCACGCCGTGCGCGGCGGCGGCCTCGGCGACGCCGAAGCCCTCCATGGCCTCGGCGAGCGCGGTGGGGTGGCGCTCGCGCAGCCACGCGGCGCGGACCGCGGTGCCGGTCACGGTGGAGACGGTGAGGACGGCGCCGGGGCGGGCCCCGGTCGCGGTCGCGACCTCTCGTACGAGTGCTTCCGGCGGACGGTGGCTGACGGTGCCGAAGCCCAGCTCGGTCACCGGCAGGAAGCCGTCGGGGGTCTCCGCGCCCAGGTCGGCGGCGGTGATCTCGTCGGCGACGACGAGGGAGCCGACGGGCGCGTGGGGTGCGAAGCCGCCCGCGATGCCGGTGGAGATCACCAGACCGTAGGGCGCGCCCGCGAGGGCGGTCGCGGTGGTGGCGGCGGCGCGCGCGGGGCCGACGCCGGCGGCGATCACCTCGACGCCGGGGAGTCCGTGTACCGCCTCGGCCACCGCGTCCCGTTCGGCGGGGACCGCGGTGGCCACGAGGACCCGTACCACGGACGTGATCAGCTGTCCTTCTCCAGCTTGAAGGACCACAGGCCCGTCACGTCCTGCTCGCCCTCCTTGATGGACACCAGCGTCGAGTCGCCGCTCGCGCCGTACTGGGCGTTGAAGAACACGCTGCCCGGGACGGTGCGGTAGGTCTTGGTGCTGGAGTCGGTCAGCGGCTGGCCGTTCATGAGGATGGTCCAGCCCTCGTCCGCGATCTCCGGGTCGACACCGAAGCGCACGGTCTCGTCCGGGTCCACCTTGATGGACTCCAGGTCCTTGTTCTTCAGGCACTTCGCCAGGTCGGTGGTCTGCAGGGCGTCGCCCTCGCCACCGCAGGTGGCCTCCGAGTGGACGGAGGAGGTGCCGACGGTGATCGTGGCCAGCGGCGTCGGCTTGTCACAGGCCGACAGGACGAGCAGTCCGGCGGAAACGGCGCCGGCGGCGGCGACGGCGCGGCGGCGTCGCTGGGCGGAGTGCATCGTGGTCATGGGCGAAGGCTATCGGGCGGTTGTGACGCTCTCTCTACGCGGGGGCGGCGTGCCGTACGCGACGGAAAGGCACGGGGCGTCTCAGGCCACCCGAGGGTGGGAATGGCCGCCGTGCCGGGCCGAGCCGATCAGGCCCTTCACGGTGGTCAGCCAGCCGGTGGCGACGATCGCGGCGCCCACCAGCAGCCCCAGCGAGCCCCTCAGCGGCAGCACGATGCCGATGGCGCCGCCCAGCACCCAGGACACCTGCAGCAGCGTCTCGGAACGCGCGAACGCCGATGTACGCACCTGCTCCGGCACGTCCCGCTGGATCAGCGCGTCCAGCGACAGCTTGGCCAGCGCCTGCGCGAACCCGGCGACCGCCGCCAGCCCCGCCACCATGACCGCGCCGAAGAAGACCGCCGCGGTGATCGCCACGGCCATCACGAACCCGACGACGGTCACGATGATGATCTCCGGCGCCCTCGATCTCAGCCACGCCCCGACGGCCGTACCGAGCGCGTTCCCCGAGCCGGCCGCGACGGCGACTATGCCCAGCGACACGGCGGCACTCTGCCCCGACATCGGATGCTCGCGCAGCAGGAACGCCAGGAAGAAGATCAGGAAGCCGGTGAGACAGCGGATGGCGCAGTTGGCGCCGAGGGCGTGGGTGACCGCGATGCCGACCGTGCGCAGCCCCGGCCGCTTCACCGGGTGGCGGTGCGGCCCGTGCAGATGCTGCTCGTCGGCCGCGAGCAGCGCGGTGTCCTCGCCCTTGGCCGAGTCGACCTTGTGGGGAAGGGTGAAGGACAGGAACATGCCGAGGATGAAGATCACGAAGGCGCCGTAGAGCGGCCAGCGCGGCCCGATCGCCTGGAGCCCGGCACCGATGGGCGCGGCGACACCCGTGGCGAGGAGCCCGCCGAGCGTGACCCGGGAATTGGCCTTCACCAGGGAGAAGCGTGGCGGCAGCAGACGCGGCACCACGGCGCTTCTGACGACCCCGTACGCCTTCGAGGCGACCAGCACCCCGAGAGCGGCCGGATAGAGCTGGAGATCGCCGCTGACGACCGCGCTGGACAGCACGAGGGCGAGCAGCGCCCGAGCGAGCATGGCCCCCGCCATGGCCGCACGCCGACCGTGCGGCAGACGGTCGAGAAGAGGACCGATCACCGGGGCGAGGAGCGTGAAGGGCGCCATGGTGATGCCCAGGTAGAGAGCGACGCGCCCCCGGGCCTCATCGGTCGGCACGGAGAAGAAGACCGTGGAGGCGAGGGCGACGGTGATCATCATGTCCCCGGCGCCGTTCACCGCGTGCAGCTCGATCAGCTTGCCCAGGCCCGACTCACCGGCGCCCTGCGCATGCGTGGCCTTGCGGATACCGCGCGCCGGGCCGGTGAACGGGAAGTGCAGGGCACGGCCGACCGCGCGGAGGGAGCCGCCCATACGGCCCGACCCGCCACCTCGATCACGGCCTCCCTTGGCCCCACCGACACCGGTGGCTCCTTGGGGCGACCTCGCGGTTGCCACGACGCAATAGTGCCCCGAGATGGGGGTGGCTAGTGCGGTTACGGCGCGTATGGAGGGCAAGCTATGGGCAAGGTCTCAGGTTGAGGCGGGAACTCGGAACGGACCGTAAGGGCCGTCGGTGTAGGCCCAGCGCTCGCGAACAGGTAGCGTGCGTATCTCAGCCATCCCGCACAATGGATGACGTAGGTGCGCCCGAGCGCGATTCGGACGCGGACGTCGACGCGGCCCACAGGTCCGCTCCGTTCGCTCCGCCGCCTTCAGGCAGCCGCACCCGAGAGACGGCGTAGGAGAGAAGCGATACCTGTGAGCGCAGCGACAACGCGAAGCCGCACCCCCGACCGTCTGTGCGCCGAGGCCGTCGACCTCGCCCGCAGTGCCGCCGAGGAGGCCGCCGCGCCCGGCGTGGTCGGAGAGCACGCGGGCCTGGTGTCCGAGGGCGACCGGGTTGTCACGCACTACTTCGAGTGCAAGGAACTCGGATACCGCGGCTGGCGCTGGGCGGTGACGGTGGCGCGGGCGTCGCGAGCGAAGTTCGTGACCCTCGACGAAGTGGTCCTGCTCCCCGGCCCCGACGCCCTCCTCGCCCCCGAGTGGGTGCCCTGGAGCGAGCGCCTGCGCCCCGGCGACATGGGCCCCGGCGACCTGCTGCCCACGGACGCCGAGGACCTGCGCCTGGAGCCCGGCTACTCCGGCGAGGACGAGCCGGTACCGAACGCGCCCGTCTCCCACGAGATGGCGGAGCTGGTGGAGGCGGAGGACGCCGAGGTCACCGCGGGCGCCCCCGCGAACCTGCCGGTGGCCCCCTCCCGCGGCTCGATCACCTCGGTCGCGGAGGAACTCGGCATGCGCCGCGCCCGCGTCCTCTCCCGCTACGGCCTCCACGTCGCCGCGGACCGCTGGGAGGAGTCGTACGGCGCGAAGACCCCCATGGCCCAGGCGGCCCCCGCCTCCTGCGTCACCTGCGGCTTCCTGACCCCCATCGGCGGCTCCCTCGGCCAGGCCTTCGGCGTCTGCGCGAACGAGTTCTCCCCCGCCGACGGCCGGGTCGTGTCCCTGACCTACGGCTGCGGCGGCCACTCCGAGGCAGCCGTCATGCCCAAGCCCCCGCGTCCGGCTCCGCCGGTGATCGACGAGACCCGGGTGGACCCGTTCCCGCTGCGACCGGCGGCGGATTCGGGGTCGGTGTCGGTGGGGGCGGACGGGGACTCGGCGGAGCTCGGGCACTCGTAGCGGGGCCTGCTTCTACTTCTGCGCGCGGAGGTACGCCTCCAGCTCGGCGGCCCCTGCCAGCAGCGCCCGCCCACGGGCGGACAGCCGGCCGTACCAGTCGCGCAGCGTGCCCTCCAGCGGCTCCAGACCACCCGCCGCCCGTACCTGGGCGATCAGCGGGGCGATCTGCTCCAGCAAATATCCGCCTCGCCTGAGCTGATGGGTCAGCCGGGCGTCCCGTACCGCTGCATCGTCGTAGACGCGGTACCCGGTGAGTGGGTCGCGCCGCGGGAGCACCAGCCCGGCATGTTCCCATTTGCGAAGGGTCGCGGGCTGGATGCCGAGCTGTTCCGCGAGCGGCCCGATGAACATGTCACCGGACCTGGGCGCCTGGGTGGGCTCCAGGTCGCCGAGGGCGTTCTTCACAGCGCTGAGGGTGCGGCGGTCGTCGAGGAGTTGGGCGTGACTCTCGTCGATGAGCCGGAACGCCTCGTCGACCGCGCCCTGATTCACGGCCCGCATGATCGCCGCCGCCGTCCCGTGCCCGTGGCCGGGCAGCAGCGCGAGGAACGCGCGCAGGGCGTGGGCGTGCAGCGGGGTGTAGGTGCGGTAGCCGTGGGCTGTGCGGGTGGCGGCGGGGAGGATGCCGGCCTCTTCGTAATTCCGGACGGCTTGGGTGGAGAGGCCGTGTTCGCGGGCGAGATCGATCGGCCGTAGCCGTTCCCTGCTTTGAAGGTTTCGCCCCATGTGGCAGACCATATCGGCGAAAAGTTTCCATCGAAAGTTCAACGATACCGTTGAAGGCATGGCTGCTGACATCGCGTCTGACATCAAGGACCTGTTTCCCGCCCGGCCCCGACTGCTCGCTCTGGGTGAGCCCACCCATGGCGAGGACACGCTGCTCGCCCTGCGGAACGACCTCTTCCGCCAGCTCGTCGAGGAGGAGGGCTACCGGACGATCGCGATAGAGAGCGACTGCCTGATGGGCATGGCCGTGGACGACTACGTCACCTCCGGCACGGGCACCCTCGACGAGGCCATGGAGCACGGATTCAGCCACGCCTGGGGCGAGTTCGGGGGCAACCGCGAGCTGGTGCGCTGGATGCGCGCCCACAACGTCCGCGCCGAGGCGGACGGCCGGCCCGAGTCCGAGTGGCTCCGCTTCGCCGGTTTCGACGGCCCACTGGAGATCACCCACGCGGCGAGCCCTCGCCGGGCACTGATGGCCCTCCACGACTACGTGGCGCCCCGCGTGGACGCCGACCTGCTCCCCTGCACGGCGGACACGCTCGACACCCTGCTCGGCACCGACGACGCCTGGACCGACCCCGCCGCGATGATGGACCCCTCGTCCTCCGTGGGCCGGTCGCCCGAGGCCGCCCGCCTTCGCATGCTCGCCGAGGATCTGGTGGCACTGCTCGATCAGCAGCTGCCGCACCTGCTGGCGACGACCTCGCGGGAGGACTGGAACCGGGCCCGCCTGTACGGCCGTACCGCCACCGGCCTGCTCCGCTACCACCACTCGATGGCCGACACCTCACCGGCCCGCATGACGCGGCTGGTGGCCGTGCGGGACCAGATGATGGCCCAGAACCTCCTCGCCCTCGCCGAACGCGGCCCCACGCTGGTGCACGCCCACAACGGCCACCTCCAGCGGAGCAGGAGTTCGATGCGGATGTGGGAGGGGCGTGTGGAGTGGTGGGGTGCGGGCGCGCTGGTCAGCGCCCAACTCGGCGAGGAGTACGCCTTCTTGGCGACGGCCATCGGCACGCTTCGGGGCCAGGGGGTGGACGTGCCGCCGCCGGACACGGTTGAGGGACTGCTGTACGCGCTCCCGGAGGACCGGTGGGTCATGGACGCCCGCCGCCTGGCAACCACCATCGCCGACACGAGCCTCGCGCCTCGCGTGTCCCCTTGGTTCGGCTACGCGCCGCTCGATCCGGCCGGTCTGGGGGGCAGCGACGGCATCGTGTTCGTCAGGGACGTTTAGAGGAGGTCCCCGGTTTCACGTGCCGGCTTCGCCCTCGGCTTCTGTCTCCGGCTTGTACCGCGGGAGGTTCTCCGTCGAGATCGTCCAGTCGGCGATCGTGACGTCCTCGCCGTAGAGGAAATCCTTGCGGGTCGCGTAGCGCGGTCCGGCGGGGGTGGAGTGGATGTCGGTGAAGACGGCGCCGGTGGCGGTGCGGGGGTCGAAGATCACGTAGATGGGGATGCCGATCAGGGGGTAGTCCCGCATCTTGGTGACCCAGTCGTTGTCGGGGTTCGAGCGAGAAACGACTTCGATTGCGGCGATGACGGCACGGGGGTCGATTGATCCCTCGACGTTGAGGTCGGTCCATGCGATCACCATCACGTCCGGATGCCGCATGATGCCCTCGGGCTCGTCCTCCACGTCCGGTGTGCCGTTGTGCGCCAGCAACTCGTCCGGCATGAGCTTCTCCAGACGGCGGCTGACGTGTGCGGCAGTGACCTCGTGTGGTCCTCCCGGCGACATCATGTCGTGAACGATCCCTTCCTTGGTGATCTCGAACTTTCCGGGCAGAGCGTCGTCAACGGACTGGATGAAGTCCCGCATGGCCAGGTACGGGTGGGGGGCGCGCTGTTGTGCGCTGTCCGGAGCCATGGTCATGGCGCTCGCTCCTCGTCGTCTGTGCCCAGGGGCAAGGATCGTCGCTTTCATGCTAGGCGGCCTCCTGGAGATCGGATCGGCAGTTGCGGCAGCGACCCGGGTCGGCAGCGCGAAATGCGCGGTCGCAGCCGTCGCAGGTCTGGAGTGGGTGGCGGACGGGCGGGGGTGGGGTGAACGGGGGTGGTGGTAGCTGGGTGGTGAGGCGGTGGGCCAGTAGGGCGGCTGGGCGGCACAAGGGGCCGGGCGGGAGGTCGGTGGTGAGGGTGTGGTGTACGGCCGCGCGGGGGACGTCCCGTTCCAGCCAGGCCGCGACGGCAGGGGCCAGGTGTGCTGTGTCGGGCTCGCTGAGGAGTAGGCGGGGGTCGTGGAGGCGGAGACTTGTGAGGAGATCGGTGGCTGTCCGGAGGAGGGCCGGGGCCGGGTAAGCCGGTTGCGGTACGGCGGGGAGGGGCTTGCGCGGGGTCGGGGTTCGCTTCCTGCGGGGCGGCGGCTCCTCCGGGTGGGGGCGGCGGCGGCCCGGCTGGTTGCAGGAGACCGTGCGGGTGACGATGCGGCCGCCGGTGACTCGTTTGCGTTCGCGGCGCAGATAGCCGTGCGTCTCCAGCTCGCGCAGCGCCGCCGCGATACGGGTCCTGCCCTCGGGGAAGCGGGCGGCGAGGGTCTTGATGCCGGCGCCGCCCCCCGCGTGAGGGTGGTTTTTGCCCGTGATGCGGGACTGGGTGGGCGTGGGGGCGCTAGGGTTTTGGGTGTCCATCGGGAAGGTTGGCTTCCTTGGTGGTCAGGCCCTCGCACTGGGATTGCCGTCCCGGCGAGGGCCGTCGTATGTCTGGGGCATATTTCGCGGTTGTGCTGCGCTGAGCGTAAGTCCGACAACCTGCCCGAAATCCAGCTGAGTTGGTGATATTCACCTTCACGGGTGAGCGTGCGCCGCGGGAGGGAGGGGTGGGGTTTGGTGGGGTTCCTTTCCCCTGGGTTGTTTTTCTTGGTGACCGCCCGCGCCACCGGAGTCCGGGTTTCCGGGCGCCGGTGATACGTCGATCTCGGCCCAGACCGTCTTGCGCGGCGGCAGGCCTGGCACTACGCCCCAACGGTCGGCCAGCGCGTCCACGATCAGCAGGCCGCGGCCCGACTCCGCGTCGGGGGCGGGCTGTTCGGGGTGGTGCGGCAGTCGGTCGGCGCGGGTGTCGGTGACCTCGATACGGACGGTGTTTCCGACGACGTAGACGAGGAGGAGGAAGTCTCGTCCGGGGATGCGGCCGTGGGTGACGGCGTTGGCTGCCAGCTCGGCGACCACGTGTGCCGTCGGGTCCAAGGGGAGGCCCCAGCTGCGGAGTTGTTCCGTGGCGAGAAGGCGGGCGAGGCGGGCGCCGCGTGGGGTGGAGGACAGTTGGAGGCTGAAGTTCCGGACGGAAGTGTCGAGTTCCGCTTCGGCGGATTTCTGGTTCACGTCACTCAGCGTGGTCGTGCGTGCTTACTGTGAACAGTGACTCAGGGGGTGCGTACGGTGACTGTCCGGAGCTTGTCCAGTGCTGTCCGGGCTGTCGGAGCGTTGCGTTTGGGTAGGGCGCTGCTGCATCACGGCGGTACGACGGAGGGGTGGCCATGACGGTCGAGCTCAAGACGGAGGCGGACGAGCCGGGTTGGGAGGTCGATCCGGACGACGAGTGGGGCGTGGCGGTGATCGCGACCGTGGGGCGACAGCTGAAGCTGCGGCGCGAGGCGGTGGGGATGCGGGCCGGCGACTTCGGGAAGGCGGTGGGGTACGGGGAGGATCTTGTCTACAAGATCGAGGGTGGGAAGCGGATTCCTCGGCAGGAGTATCTGGACCGGGCGGATGAGGTGTTGGGGGCGGGAGGGCTCATCTCGGCGACGTGGGAGGACGTCAAGAAGGTCCGGTATCCGAAGGTGGTGCGGGCACTGGGCAAGCTGGAGGCCAAGGCGGTCGAACTGCTCTCGTACGGCAACCACAATCTGCACGGTCTGTTGCAGACGGAGGAGTACGCGGGGGCGCTCCTGAGGACGCGGCGGCCCGTGCTCCCGGAAGACGAGCTGGAGCGGGCAGTGGCCGGGCGCATGGACCGGCAGAAGATCTTCCAGCGCTCCCCCGCTCCCGAACTCAGCTTTGTCCTGGAAGAGGTGACGCTCAGGCGCCCGGTCGGGGGCAAGATGGTGCTGCGCAGGCAGTTCGAACACCTGGTGGAGCTAGCCCAGTTGCCGAACGTGGAAATTCAGGTGATGCCGATGGATCGCTGGGACCATCCTGGTACCGGAGGGCGGATCCAGCTGCTGAAGTTCGGGGATGGCACGGCAGTTGGTCGCATGGACGACGAGTTCGGCGGCCGTCCGGTCTCAGAGCCGAAGCAGCTCCGGATCCTCGAACTGCGCTATGGCATCATCCGGGCGGAGGCTCTGGCCGCACGGGAGTCACTGACCTTCATCGAACGACTGCTGGGAGAGACATGATCCGCAAGGCCCCTGCTGGGGACGCTTCCGATCTGGTGTGGTTCAAGAGCAGCTACAGCGACAGCAGCAACCCGAACGACTGCGTCGAGGTGGCCAACACCCCCAGCACTATTCACGTCCGAGACTCAAAGAACCGCGACGTCGGTCCCCGTCTCGCCCTCGCGCCGCAGACCTGGTCCGCCTTCGTCTCGTACGCGGCCGAGGGCTGAGACGTGATCCGAGGAGCCTCCGAACTGGCGTGGTTCAAGAGCAGCTACAGCGGCGGCAACAATGGCGAGTCCTGCGTCGAGATCGCGGTGGCGCCCCGCACCGTCCACGTCCGCGACTCCAAGTACCGGGACTCCAGCCCCCGCCTCGCCCTCGCGCCGCAGGCCTGGGCCGCCTTCGTCACGCACGCGGCGCGCTAAAGGAAGTGCGCGTGTTCGAGCCGGTGGGGTACGTTCCTGCCTGTTCGAAGGGGGACTCGTGGCGAAGCTGAATCAGATCATCGCTGTCGAAAAGGGTGTCAAGAGCAAGTCGCTCCAGGACATCACCGTGGCGCATCACAAGGTGCAGAAGCCCGCGCTGCTGGCCGGTATCTCGCGTACGTACCAGCCGAAGGACGAGGAGGGCGAGCAGCTGCCGCCGGAGTCCACGCGGGTGCAGGTACAGGCGGAGGACGTGCTGCGGGAGATGGCCGCGTCGCTGACCCGGCTGTTCGACGTGACGGCGACGAAGGACTGGGCGAACTGCTCGGCGCGGGCCGATGTCACGGTCGAGGGGCGGACGGTCGTAGCGGATGTTCCGGTCAGCTACCTGCTGTTCCTTGAGAAGCAGCTCACCGACCTGCACACCTTCGTGAAGAAGCTGCCCACGCTCGACGCCGCCGAGTCCTGGTCGCACGACCCGTCGACGGACTGGTGGAAGACGGACCCGGTCCGCACGATCCGTACGAAGAAGGTTCCGCGCAACCATGTGAAGGCGGAGGCGACGGAGAAGCACCCGGCGCAGGTCGAGGTGTACTACGAGGACGTGCCCATCGGGTACTGGACGACCGTGAAGTTCTCCGGGGCGCTGCCGGCGCGGCGGGTGAACGAGCTGGTGGAGCGCGTCGAGAAGCTTCAGCAGGCCGTGAAGTTCGCCCGCGAGGAGGCCAACGGCGCGGAGGTCACCGACCAGCGGGTCGGCGACGCGGTGTTCGGCTACCTGTTCGGCTGAGGCCGGTCACGGGTAGCCTCCATGATCGCCCCCGCGTGCGAGCGCGGGGGTGCGCGACAGGCGCGGGCCGGAACTGAGGACCGGTTCGCGTGAGGAGCGCAAGCTGACACTGAAGTTCAGCCTGAAGACGCGGTGACAGTGAAGGTTCGAATCCTTCCCCCGGCACTACGAGACCCATCCGGGCCGGGGTAGCCCAATGGCAGAGGCAGCCGCGATCAATCTCAGACTCTCGCTCCAGTCTCAGCATTGCCGCCGATCGCCGGATCGACCGAGGCCGGACGAACGCCGTCGGATGCGAGTTCGACTCTCGCCTGCAGCTCTCTCGCGCTGCGGTAGTTCAAAGGAAGAACACGACGGCATGATGACTGATCCGTCCTCTTAAACGCCGCCGGCGTGCGCAATTGGGTGGCATCCCCAGGGGCCCGGGAGCTGGATACGACTCCCGGGCTCCGCCACGCGCGGTGCCCTAAAGGGTGTTGCACAAGGCTCTGAGCTGGGCATCTTCTGTGTATGGCCGGGGTCTTACG
>NZ_BNBM01000031.1 GCF_014655715.1 Streptomyces lanatus
CGCACTCGGCGGCCACCCACCGATCAGCCGCGTGAACAACCCTGCGGGTCAATACACCTAGGGCCTGTCCGGCGGATCATGCCGGCGTCGCGGGCCCTGGCACGCACTCCCCCACTGCCTTAAGGGCGTGGGGGGACCCCCAGCCGCGTTGTCGTGGGTCCTGCTTCTTGCAGCCGACCTGATCCGCCGGACAGGCCCTAGGGTGCGCGGCCGATCTGCAACAGCAGCGGCCCCGTCGGGTCCGAGATCACGTCGGCCACCGTCAGCGGGTCCAGCGAGGCGTAGAAGGCCTCCTGGGCCCGCCGCAGCGCGCCGCGCAGCCGGCACGCGGAGTTGAGCGGACAGGGATTGTCGCCCTCGCACTCGACGACGTCGCCGTCCCCCTCGAAGGCCCGCACGATCGCGCCGACCGAGGCGGTACGGCCCGTCCCGCTGAGCGAGAGCCCGCCGCCACGGCCCCGACGGGCGTCGACCAGGCCCATGTGCTGGAGCTCGGCGACCACCTTGGCGGCATGCGTGTACGGCACCTCCATGTCCGCCGCGACCTCACGGGTTGTCGGCGTGGCGTCCCCGAGGACGGCGAGCCGCATCAGGAGGCGCAGTGCCAGATCGGTGGAGCGCAACAGCCGCATGCCGGGAAGCGTAGATAATGCGCATCCGAGGTTCAAAATATCGGCCGCCCTACTGGAGGTCACACCTTCCCCATTACGATCAGCGGACCCGACCGTCCCTTTCCCCAGAAGGACAAACGACTCATGGGCTCCGCCAAGAACAAGAGCAACGCCTCCCGCAAAGCGCGGATAGAAGAGATGCGGCGTGCCGAGCGTGCTCGTGAGCGCCGCAACCGCATCCTCACGATCGTGGCCAGCGCGGTGGTCGTCACCGGACTCGTCGTCGGTGGTGTCGTGCTCATCCGGTCGCAGTCCGACGACACCGACACGGCGGCCGACGCGACGACCAAGGGCAAGTTCGTCACCGGCAAGGACGGGGTGCGGACCTGGGAAGGGACGCTCGGGCGCACCCATGTCAGCAAGAGCGTGAAGTATTCGTCGGAGCCTCCGGTCGGCGGCGACCACAACCAGGCCTGGATGAACTGCAACGGCGACGTCTACACCAAGGAGCTCAAGAACGAGCACGCCGTGCACTCGCTGGAGCACGGCGCGGTCTGGGTGACGTACACCTCCAAGGCCTCCAAGGCCGACATCGAGGCACTGGCGGCCAAGGTCAAGCAGACGCCGTACACGCTGATGAGCCCGGACGAGAAGCAGAAGGACCCGATCATGCTCAGCGCGTGGGGTCACCAGCGCAGCGTGACGAGCGCGAAGGACCCGAACGTCGGGAAGTTCTTCGAGACGTACGTCCAGGGCAAGCAGACGCCCGAGCCGGGTGCGGCGTGCACGGGTGGTCTGTCGGAGTGATGAAGCACGTCGGCTGGATCACGGGGACCGCGGCGGCCGTGCTCGTCGCGGTCGGCGCGCTCACCTACGCCGTCGCCGAGGACGGCGGTTCGAGCGATACGCCGGCCGCCGACTCGGCGGATGCCGGGTTCGCGCGGGACATGGCGGTGCACCATCAGCAGGCCGTGGAGATGTCGTACATCGTGCGCGACCGCACGGACGACAAAGAGGTGCGGCTGCTGGCGTACGACATCGCGCAGACGCAGGCCAATCAGCGCGGCATGATGCTGGGCTGGCTGGACCTGTGGGCGCTGCCGAAGGTGTCGTCGCAGGCGCCGATGGCCTGGATGGGCATGGGCGACATGCCGTCCGCCGGGGAAGGTTCGCTGATGCCGGGCATGGCGACCAACTCCGAGATGAAGAAGCTCGAGGGCCTCAGCGGCAAGCAGGCGGAGATCTTCTACCTCCAGTTGATGACGGACCATCACAAGGGCGGCATCCACATGGCCGAAGGCTGTGTCGACAAGTGCACGGTGGATGTGGAGAAGCGGCTCGCCCAGGGCATGGTGGACGCGCAGCAGTCGGAGATCGATCTGATGGCGGACCTGCTGAAGAAGCGGGGCGCGAAGCCGAGGTCGTAGCCGGGGCCGTTGAAATGGCCTTGTCATTAGGTTAGTTGGGACCTTCTTGGGCCGCGCATTCCCCTGGCGTGAACGGTTCGTCGCTTAAGTGGCCACCGTCGGGTGATCCACTCGCACACGAATCGCACAGGGGGTTCCATGAGATCTCGACGTGCCGCGCTGCGCGCCTCGGTGAGTCTTTCTCTCCTCATCGGCACGCTGGCGCTCGGCATACCGGCGACGCAGGCCGCGGACAACCCGGGCCGTGACAAGCTCGCCGGCACCAAGCCCGCGTGGGCCACCAACCGGGTGGACAAGGGTGCGACCTCGGACGACGCCCAGGTCGCCGCACGCGTCTACCTCCGGGGCAGGGATGCCGCCGGGCTGGCCGCGTACGCGAAGGCCGTGTCCGACCCGGAGTCGGCGTCCTACGGCAAGTATCTGAGCGCGAGCCGGGCCCAGGCCCGCTTCGGCGCGACCAAGGCCCAAGTGGCGGCGGTGAAGGGCTGGTTGACCTCGGCCGGCCTGAAGGTCACCGGCGTCACCCAGCACTACGTCGCCGTCAGCGGCGATGTCGCCGCCGCGGAGAAGGCGTTCGGCACCCAGCTGCACAACTACACCAAGGGCGCGAGGACCTACCGCGCGCCCGCGACCGCCGCCTCGGTGCCGGACGCGGTCAAGGACGCCGTCCTGACCGTCACCGGCCTCGACAACGCCCCGCACCTGGCGAGCCACAAGGACCAACTCCCGCCGCCGGAGACGGTGTTCCGCAACGCTGGCCCGTTCTCGACGTACCACGGCTCGAATGTGGCGAAGTCCCTCCCGGACGCGTACGGCACGAAGATCCCGTACGCGGTCAAGGGCTACACCGGCAAGCAGCTGCGGGCGGCGTACGGCGCCGGCAAGCGCACCGGCAAGGGGGTGCGCATCGCCATCACCGACGCGTACGCCTCCCCGACGATCGCCTACGACGCGGCGACGTACGCCAAGCGCAACGGCGACGCGGCCTGGCGCACGGGCCAGTTGAGCCAGGTCCTGCCCGCGAAGTACACGCGGACCAAGGAGTGCGGCGCGGCCGGCTGGTACGGCGAGGAGACCCTCGACGTCGAGGCCGCGCACGCGGTGGCACCGGACGCGCACATCACCTACGTGGGCGCCGCGTCCTGCTACGACGAGGACCTCCTGGACTCCCTCAGCAAGATTGTCGACAACCACCTCGCCGACATCGTCTCCAACTCCTGGGGCGAGACCGAGGACGCCCAGACACCCGACCTCGCGGCCGCCTACGACCAGGTCTTCCAGTTCGGCGCGGTCGAGGGCATCGGGTTCTACTACTCCTCCGGCGACGACGGCGACGAGGTCGCCAGCTCCGGCACCAAGCAGGTCGACATCCCGGCGAGTTCGGCGTGGGTGACGGCGGTCGGCGGCACGTCGCTGGCGGTCGGCAAGGGTGACGCATACCTCTGGGAGACCGGCTGGGGCACGCAGAAGGCGGAACTCTCGGCCGACGGCAAGACCTGGGCCGGCTTCCCCGGCGCGTTCACCTCGGGCGCGGGCGGCGGCACGAGCCGTACGGTCGCCGAACCGTACTGGCAGAAGGGCGTCGTCCCCGACGCGCTGGCTCGGGCCAACAGCGCCGACGGCAACCGCGTCGTCCCGGACATCGCGGCCATCGCCGACCCGAACACCGGGTTCCTGGTGGGCCAGACCCAGACCCTCCCGGACGGCAGGACCCAGGCCTACGACGAGTACCGCCTCGGCGGCACCTCGCTCGCCGCACCGGTCATCGCGGGCGTCCAGGCCCTCGCCCAGGAGGCGAACGCCGGCAAGCCCCTCGGCTTCGCCAACCCGGCGATCTACGCCAGGCACGGCTCGAAGGCCTACCACGACGTCACGGACAACCCGACCGGCTCGGGCCTCGCCGTGGCCCGCGTCGACTTCGTCAACGGCTACGACGCGACGGACGGCCTGACGACGTCCGCACGCAGCCTCGGCAAGGACAGCTCCCTGAGCGCCGTGAAGGGCTACGACGACGTGACCGGGGTCGGGACGCCGGCGGGCGGATACGTGGAGTCGTATCGGCGTCGTTGATCGGGGGGATGCGTCAGGGGTGGCGCGGGCCGGTCCGCACAGGGCATCCGCGTCACCCCGCCCCGGGCACTTGATAGGCAAGTGATGACTTGCCTATGCTGTCGTGGTGGCCGAAGACCTCTTCAAAGCCTTGGCCGACCCCACCCGTCGCATAATCCTCGACGAGCTCACCGAGAAATCCGGGCAGACACTGTTCGAGATATGCGGGCGGCTGAGCATGAAGCATCAGCTCACCATCTCCCGGCAGGGAGTCTCCCAGCACCTCGCCGTGCTGGATGCCGCCGGGCTCGTCGAGAGCAGGCGGGAGGGTCGGTACAAGTACCACGACCTGAATACGGCGCCACTGCGGCAGATCGCCGAGCGATGGCCCGCGCCCGAGCCGCCCGGACCGGAGGAGAGCACCCCATGAAGATCCATCTGACCAGCGTTTTCGTCGACGACCAGGCCAAGGCGGAGCGTTTCTACACCGAGATCCTCGGCTTTGTGAAGAAGTACGACGTCCCGCTCGGCGAGAAGGACCGGTGGCTGACCGTCGTCTCGCCCGACGAGCCCGAGGGCACCGAACTCCTCCTGGAACCGGCCGGTCACCCGGCGGTCAAGACCTACCGCGACGCACTCGTCATGGACGGCATCCCGCTCGCCCAGTTCGCCGTCGACGATGTCCGGGCGGAGTACGACCGCCTGCACGGCCTCGGCGTCCATTTCACCCAGGAGCCCCTGGAGATGGGCCCCGTTACCACCGCCGTCTTCGACGACACCTGCGGCAATCTGATCCAGATCGCGACGCAGCCTCAGTAGGTCGCATCCGGTTAGGCTCCGGCCTCGAATTCCATTCCCGAGGAGGAGGAGTCGTCCCTTGTCGATTGTTCTGATCGGCGGGCCGCCCGGGGCCGGGAAGTCCACTGTCGCGGAAAGGCTGGCATCGGCAGCGGAAAAGCCGACCGTCGATATACCGACCGACAGTTTCTGCGTATGGGTCCGCTCCGGTTTCGTCCCGCCCTGTCTTCCGGAGGCCGCGACCCAGAACGCTGTGGTCCAGAACGTCATGACCGATGCAGCGTGCGCCTACGCCCGGGGCGCTATGACCTCGTCCTCGACGGCATCCTGGGACCCCTACGCCGTGCTTCGGCCGAGCCTGGATGTGGTGCTCTCGCGGGCCACCGCGCGCGAGGGGCGGCAATTGAAGGACGTCGAGCCGATCACCGGGCTGTACGGAGCCTTCGGAGGTATCGGAGCGCTCGAAAGGTGTTCTGCCGGACTAGCGGAAGAACGGTTCCTCATCGGGGGCTGACCGTGGGGCGCGGGAGCATTCCCCCGGAGGGTTCCCGCGCCCCTTCGGCGAATTACTCACCCGCTCCGCTCGCCTGCTCCGAGAGGAACCGGTGCAGCGGCTCCGTGGCCCGGCGGCGGTACTCCTGGATCGACCAGCCGTTGCCGTCGGGGTCCTGGAAGTACATGAACGTGGCGCCGTCGTCGGGGGTGTACTGCACCGGCTCCGAGACCTCCAAGCCCCGTTCGAGCAGCTCCGCGTGGGCCGCCTTGATGTCGGCCACACAGAGCTGGAGGCCCTGGTAGGAGCCCGGCTCCGGCCTGGTCTCGCCCTTGGTCATCTCCCAGATGCTGTCGCCCAGGGCGATCGAGCAACCCGAGCCCGGAGGCGTCAGCTGGACGATGCGCATGCCCGGCATGACCTCCTGGTCGATGTCGACATGGAAGCCGACCTTGTCGCGGTAGAAGTCACGGGCCCGGTCGATGTCGCTCACGGGCAGCGGGATCACTTCGAGGGTGAAGTCCATCAGTCCTCCATGGTGAAACGCCAACGGGTCTGGCTGAAAGGCTCACCCTTACCGAAGCCGAAAACCGTCCGGGGCGCCACCGAAAAGACATAGGCGTGCCCCCCTCCGTGCCGGAAACGGCCGTTGTCCACCTCGAAATGCCAGAAGGCGCCGTACTTCGCCTCCCACCCGGCGGCCAGTTCGCGCAGCCGGGCGTCATCAGTGATGCGTACCGCCTCGCCCTCGACGACCAGGTCGTAACCCTCGTTCCAGGTGTTCGTGCCGGTCGTCAGGACGACGTTCGGATTCAGGGCGAGGTTCCTCGCCTTGCGTTCCTCCGGGCCCGTGCAGAAATGCAGCGCGCCCCCCGACCACACCGTCGGCAGCGGCGTCACATGCGGCCGCCCGTCCGGCCGTACCGTCGAGATCCAGAACAGCTCGGCCCCGGTCAGCAGCCTCTCCGCCTGTGACCAGGGGATCGCCTCGGCCTTGTCGTCGCTGTAGCGCGTATCCAGTCGGGTCTGCGGTTGTTTCTCGGTCATCGGACACCTCCAGTGGCTCCACAGGACAGACCGGCCGGGACGCCGGAATTCATCGGCGCCACTTACAGGTACTCCGGCTAGGCTCGACCGGGTACGACCTTGATCGGACGGGAGGGCGAGCATGACGGCGCCGGGGCGCAGGAGCAGTACCTTCACACGGCTGCTGCGGCACGGATTCACCGACCCGTCGGCCGCGGAACGGCTCCTGGAGAGCGCCGGGCTCGCGCAGCTGAGGGACGATCCGGTGCTGCTGGAGGCCCTGGGCGCCACCGCCGACCCCGACCTCGCCCTGCACGGTCTCGTCCGGCTCGTCGAGGCACAGCCCGGCCCCGCCGCCCGCCGCGAACTGCTCGACACGGTGATAGCGGCCAAGCCCCTGCGCGACCGCCTCCTGGGTGTCCTCGGCGCCTCCGCCGCGCTCGCCGACCACCTCACCCGGCACCCCGGCGACTGGCAGGCGCTGGTCATGTACGAGCCGCGGGACCTGCACCCCGAGGTCGAGGAGTTCGAGCAGGGCCTCGCCGACGCCACCGACCCGGTGTCGCTGCGCGTCGCCTACCGGCGCTGCCTGCTGTCCATCGCCGCACGTGACGTGTGCGGCACCACCGATCTGGCCCAGACCGCCGCCGAGCTCGCCGACCTCGCCACCGCGACCCTGCGCGCCGCCCTCGCCCTGGCCCGCGCCGCCGCCCCGGAGGACGCCGCACAGTGCCGGCTCGCGGTGATCGCGATGGGCAAGTGCGGTGGCCATGAGCTCAACTACGTCTCCGACGTGGACGTGATCTTCGTCGGTGAGGCACCCGACGGCGCGGACGAGAGCAAGGCACTGCGGTCGGCCACGAAGCTCGCCTCGCACATGATGCGGATCTGCTCCGAGACGACCGTCGAGGGCTCCATCTGGCCCGTGGACGCCAATCTGCGGCCCGAGGGGCGGAACGGTCCGCTGGTGCGCACGCTCAGCAGCCATCTCGCCTACTACCGGCGCTGGGCCAAGACCTGGGAGTTCCAGGCGCTGCTCAAGGCCCGGCCGGTGGCCGGTGACATCGAGCTGGGGGAGGAGTACGTCGCCGCGCTCGAACCGCTGGTCTGGAAGGCCGCCGAGCGGGAGAACTTCGTCGCCGATGTGCAGAAGATGCGGCGCCGGGTCGTCGAGAACATTCCGGTGGCGGAGCTGGACCGCCAGCTGAAGCTGGGGCCCGGCGGGCTGCGGGACGTCGAATTCGCCGTGCAACTGCTGCAGTTGGTGCACGGCCGGGACGACGCCTCGCTGCGGAGCGGCACCACCCTGGACGCCTTGCAGGCACTCGCCGCCGGCGGATACGTCGGACGTGCCGACGCCGCCCAGCTGGACACCGCGTACCGCTTCCTGCGCTCCATGGAACACCGCATCCAGCTCTACCGGCTGCGCCGCACCCACCTCGTCCCCGAGGACGACGCCGATCTGCGGCGTATCGGCCGTTCGCTCGGGCTGCGCGTCGACGCGGTCGCCGAGCTGAACCGCGAGTGGCGACGGCACGCGAGTGTCGTACGGCGACTGCACGAGAAGCTCTTCTACCGGCCGTTGCTCGACGCCGTCGCCCAACTCGCCCCCGGCGAGGCCCGGTTGAGCGCGGGCGCGGCACGGGAGAGGCTGATCGCGCTCGGGTACGCCGATCCCGCCGCGGCGCTGCGGCATCTGGAGGCGCTGGCGTCCGGGGTGACACGGAAGGCGGCGATCCAACGCACCCTGCTGCCCGTGCTGTTGGGCTGGTTCGCGGACTCGGCCGATCCGGACGCCGGGCTGCTCAACTTCCGCAAGGTGTCGGACGCGCTCGGCAAGACCCCTTGGTATCTACGGCTGTTGCGGGACGAGGGCGCCGCCGCCGAGAACCTCGCGCGCGTGCTGTCGGCCGGCCGGCTCGCTCCCGATCTGCTGATGCGGGCGCCGGAGGCGGTGGCGCTGCTCGGGGACGGGGACGGGGGGAGCGGGCTCGAACCCCGCACGCGCGCGCATCTGGAACAGGAGATCCTCGCCGGGGTGCGGCGCGCGGACGGCGCCGTTCAGGCGGTCACGGCCGCGCGTGGCGTACGGCGCCGGGAGCTGTTCCGTACGGCCGCCGCCGACATCGTCGACTCGTACGGCACCGAGACGAAACCGGCCGAGGCCGATCAGGGCGCGTTGGTGGACCGGGTCGGGGGTGCCGTCTCCGATCTGACCGCGGCGACTCTGGCGGGGACCCTGCGGGCGGTTGTCCGTGAGGGGTGGGGGGACACCCTGCCCACCCGGTTCGCGATCATCGGCATGGGGCGGTTCGGGGGGCACGAGCTGGGATACGGCAGTGACGCCGATGTGCTGTTCGTGCACGAGCCCCGTGACGGGGTCGATGAGCATGAGGCCGGTGTCGCCGCGAACCGTGTGGTCGAGGAGATGCGGCGGCTGCTCCAGATCCCGAGTGCGGATCCGCCGTTGCTGATCGACGCCGATCTGCGGCCGGAGGGCAAGACGGGACCGCTGGTGCGCACGTTGAAGTCGTACGAGGCCTACTACCGGCGGTGGTCGCTGGTGTGGGAGTCGCAGGCGTTGCTGCGGGCCGAGCCGGTCGCCGGCGACGAGGAGCTGGCCGGGCGGTTCGTGGAGTTGATCGATCCGCTGCGTTATCCCGCCGAGGGGCTCGGTGAGGACGCCGTGCGGGAGATCCGGCGGCTCAAGGCGCGGATGGAGTCCGAGCGGCTGCCTCGCGGTGCCGATCCCAAGCTGCACACCAAGCTCGGCCCGGGCGGTCTCTCCGACGTCGAGTGGACCGTGCAGCTGATGCAGCTCCAGCACGGATGGGCCGAGCCGGGGCTGCGGACCACCCGGACACGTGAGGCCCTCGCGGCGGCCTGTGCGGCGGGGCTCATCCCGGCGGAGGAGGCGGAGATCCTGGACGAGGCGTGGGTGCTGGCCACGCGGGTGCGCAACGCCGTGATGCTGGTGCGGGGGCGGGCGGGGGACACGTTTCCCTCGGACGCGCGTGAGGTGGCCGCCGTGGGGCGCTACCTGGGGTACGAGCCCGGTCACGTGGGGGACATGCTCGATGCGTACCGGCGTACCACGCGGCGGGCCCGGGGGGTCGTGGACGAGCTGTTCTATGGCGGGTGAGGCGACGATCCCTGCGGCGCCTGTGCGGGTTCGGTGGGCGTGCGCGTAGCGCCTACGGTTCTCTCGCGGTGCGGGGCCTTACGCGGCTTGGGCACCGTCCGGGGGAGTGCGTAGGGCAACGTGCCGTACCAGAGGCGTGCCACCGTGTAGCCGAAGGCCAGGCAGATGAGGCCGCCCACCGCGTCCAGCCAGAAGTGGTTGGCCGTGGCCACGATGACCAGCAGGGTGGCCGTCGGGTAGAGCAGTCCGAGGATACGGACCCAGGGGGTGCGGGCCAGGGCGAAGATCGTCAGGCCCGACCAGACCGACCAGCCGATGTGCATCGACGGCATCGCGGCGTACTGGTTCGACATGTTCTTCAGATCGCCGGACGCCATCGAACCCCAGGTGTCATGGACCAGGACCGTGTCGATGAAACCGGTGTTGGTCATCAGCCGGGGCGGCGCGAGCGGATACAGGTAGTAACCGACCAGGGCCACACCTGTGGTCGCGAAGAGCACCAGACGGGTCGCCGCGTAGCGGCCGGGGTGGCTGCGGTAGAGCCAGACCAGGACGGCGAGGGTGATGATGAAGTGCAGGGTCGCGTAGTAGTAGTTCATGCCGACGATGAGCCAAGTCACGCCGTTCACGGCGTGATTGATCGACTCCTCGAACGCGATGCCGAGATGGTGCTCCAGCTCCCAGAGCCAGTCGGCGTTGCGCAGGGCCTCCGCTTTCTGCTCCGGGACCGCGTTGCGGATGAGTGAGTACGTCCAGTAACTCACCGCGATCAGCAGGATCTCGAACCAGAGGCGGGGGCGGCGCGGAGTGCGCAGCCGGCGCAGGGGACCCCGCCCTGTCTCGTCCGCGACAGGGTCCGGAACGGCCGTTTCCCGGCCTTCCAATGTCGTCACGGTCGCGTCACCCATAGGCACAGAGTCTGCCAGAAAAGCCTTCCCCGACCGATCATCCCCCGGTCGGGTCCAGGACGCACGTTCTACGGCGGCCGTACCGCCCTCACTCCTACCAACGCAGGGGCGGGACGTGCTTATTCTCCGCCCTGGGGACGAGTTACGGACGGCTTCTGTCACCGGGGGCCGAAGCCGTCGAACCGCGCACCACCAGTTCCGGCATGAACACGAATTCACTGTGGGGCGCCGGAGTCCCGCCGATCTCTTCCAGAAGGGTGCGGACGGCCGCCTGGCCCATCGCCGGGACCGGCTTGCGGACGGTGGTCAGGGGCGGGTCGGTGAAGGCGATCAGGGGGGAGTCGTCGAAGCCCACGACCGAGATGTCCTTGGGGACGTCCAGGCCGAGCTGTCGGGCCGCCCTTATCGCGCCCAGCGCCATCATGTCGCTGGCGCAGACCACCGCGGTGCAGTCACGCTCGATCAGGGCCACGGCCGCCGCCTGGCCGCCCTCCAGCGTGTACAGGGAGTGCTGGATCAGTTCGTTCTCGATGACGTCCGTCGGCAGGTGCAGCTGGTCCTGCACCGTACGCACGAAGCCCTCGATCTTGCGCTGGACCGGGACGAAGCGCTTGGGGCCCAGCGCCAGACCGATACGGGTGTGGCCCAGCGACGCGAGATGGGTGACCGCGAGGTTCATCGCCGCGCGGTCGTCCGGGGAGATGAACGGCGCCTGGACCTTGGGGGAGAAGCCGTCGACCAGGACGAAAGGGACGCCCTGGGCGCGCAGTCGCTCATAGCGCTGCATATCGGCGGTGGTGTCGGCGTGGAGGCCGGAGACATAGATGATGCCGGCCACTCCGCGGTCGACGAGCATCTCCGTGAGCTCGTCCTCGGTGGAGCCGCCCGGGGTCTGGGTGGCCAGCACCGGGGTGTAGCCCTGGCGCGTGAGCGCTTGGCCGATGACCTGGGCCAGGGCCGGGAATATCGGGTTCTCCAGCTCCGGGGTGATCAGGCCCACCAGGCCCTCGCTCCGTTGTCGCAGCCGCACCGGGCGCTCGTAGCCGAGCACATCGAGTGCGGCCAGCACGGACTGGCGAGTGGTGGCGGCGACGCCCGGCTTCCCGTTGAGGACGCGGCTGACGGTCGCTTCGCTCACCCCCGCCTGAGCAGCGATGTCGGCAAGCCGTGTGGTCACGGCACTGGACTGTACCGGCCGTATGTCGCCTTGCACACCAATCGGACGCCGTGGGCGACCTGTTGGCCGTCCCGGCCCGGGCTGCTGCCTCATCGCGCTCCCTCGTGAAAGTGATGGCAAGAGCTTGCAGAGTCTTGCACAGCCCGCCGTCATGCGGTCCCACCCGTGTAAAGAAGCGTCTCACAGCGGTAGCCGAGCGGTCACGTCCCGGTAACTTCCGCGTTCTCTTGCACTTTTTTTCTGCAAGGTCTTTCGTAGGGCTTTCAACGCTGTTACGTTCACGTCGCCCGGCGGCGGCAACGGCGCAGTCGGCACAGCAGAGGCAGGCAGACGGGGCCGCCTCCGCACCACACGGGCTTTCACCCTCAAGGAGAACTCATGCGGCGTGGCATAGCGGCCACCGCGCTGGTGGCGTCCCTCGCTCTCGCGGCGACGGCCTGCGGCGGCGGGGACGACAGTGGCAGCGACTCGAGCGGGCCGGTCACCATCACCTGGTGGGACACCTCCAACGCCACCAATGAGGCGCCGACGTACCAGGCCTTGGTCAAGGAGTTCGAGGCCGCCAACAAGGACATCAAGGTCAAGTACGTCAACGTCCCCTTCGACCAGGCGCAGAACAAGTTCGACACCGCCGCCGGTTCCAAGGGCGCCCCGGACATCCTGCGCTCCGAGGTCGGCTGGACCCCCGCCTTCGCCAAGAAGGGCTTCTTCCTGCCGCTGGACGGCACCGACGCCCTCACCGACCAGGCCAAGTTCCAGCCCAGCCTGATCGAGCAGGCCAAGTACGAGGGCAAGGTCTACGGCGTTCCGTTCACCACGGACACCCTCGCCTTCGTCTACAACAAGGACCTGTTCAAGAAGGCCGGCGTCGAGGCCCCCAAGACCTGGGACGACCTGAAGAAGGCCGCCGCCACGATCAAGGACAAGACCGGCGTCGACGGCTACTGGGGCTCCACCCAGGCCTACTACGCCCAGACGTTCCTCTACGGCGAGGGCACCGACACCGTCGACGCCGACGCCAAGAAGATCACCGTCAACTCCGCCGAGGCCAAGAAGGGCTACGGCACCTGGCTGAGCCTCTTCGACGGCAAGGGCCTGCACAAGGCCGACACCACCGCCGACGCCTACGCCCACATCCAGGAGGCGTTCGTCAGCGGCAAGGTCGCCGCGATCATGCAGGGCCCCTGGGAGATCACCAACTTCTACAAGGGCTCCGCGTTCAAGGACAAGGCCAACCTGGGCATCGCCACGGTCCCGGCCGGCTCCAGCGGCAAGGCGGGCGCCCCGACCGGCGGCCACAACCTGTCGGTCTACGCGGGCTCCGACGAGGCCCACCAGAAGGCCGCGACGAAGTTCGTGAACTTCATGACCTCGGCGAAGGCCCAGGAGACCATCGCCCTGAAGAACAACACGCTGCCCACGCGTGACGACGCCTACACCGACCAGGTCAAGGCCGACCCGGGCATCGCTGGCTACCAGGGCGTCCTCGCCGCCGCCCAGCCGCGCCCCGCGCTGCCCGAGTACAGCTCCCTGTGGGGCCCGCTGGACACCGAGCTGCTGAAGATCGCCGGTGGCAAGGAGTCCCTGGACAAGGGCCTGGGCACCGCCGAGACCTCGATCGCCAAGCTGGTCCCGGACTTCAGTAAGTGACCCCGAGTGGCCGCCGGATCCCCCTGCTCAAGGGGGGAGGGATCCGGCGGCCACCGGCCTGTGCGCCGTACACCCCCCAACTGCTGATCTTCGAGAAGGTTGTCGAACCATGACAGTCGCCATCGACCGCGCGACCGGCAAGCGCCGCGGTGACCGCGAGCCGCGGTCCGGACTCGGCCGGCGCCTCAAGCACGGCTACCAGAAGCACTGGTACGCCTACGCGATGATCGCCCCGGTGGTGATCGTCCTCGGCGTGCTCGTCGTGTACCCCCTGGTGTACGGCTTCTACCTCACGCTCACCGACGCCAACAGCCTCAACAGCGCCCGCACCATCGGCGTCAACCACATCGACGCCACCTACAAGTTCATCGGCCTCGACAACTACGCCGACATCCTCTGGGGCGACACGGCGTACGACCGCTTCTGGTCGCACTTCATCTGGACGATCTTCTGGACGGCGGCCTGCGTCACCCTCCACTACACGATCGGCCTCGGCCTCGCCCTGCTGCTCAACCAGAAGCTGCGCGGCCGCACCCTGTACCGGCTGATCCTGATCCTGCCGTGGGCCGTGCCGACCTTCGTCACCGTCTTCGGCTGGCGGTTCATGCTCGCCGACGGCGGCATCATCAACTCGTTCCTGGAGACCCTCCACCTGCCCACACCACTGTGGCTGGAGGACACCTTCTGGCAGCGGTTCGCCGCGATCATGGTCAACACCTGGTGCGGTGTGCCGTTCATGATGCTCTCGCTGCTCGGCGGGCTCCAGTCCATCGACTCCTCGCTGTACGAGGCCGCCGAGATGGACGGTGCCAGCAGATGGCAGCAGTTCCGCTATGTCACCCTGCCCGGTCTGAGGTCCGTCAGCTCCACCGTCGTACTCCTCGGCATCATCTGGACCTTCAACCAGTTCGCGATCATCTTCCTGCTGTTCGGCGACACCGCCCCGGACGCGCAGATCCTCGTCACCTGGGCCTACTACCTCGGTTTCGGACAGCAACCACGCGACTTCGCGCAGTCCGCCGCGTACGGCATGCTGCTGCTGGCCATCCTGATCGTCTTCACCTCCTTCTACCGCCGCTGGCTGAACCGCAATGACCAGCAGCTCGCGATCTGAGGCGGGAGTCCCCATGACCACGACCACTGTCGAGACCCCCGTGAGCGAGCAGGACTCCATGACCACGGCCACCCCGCGCAAGGCAGGCCGCCGCGGCCTCGGTACGTCCCTCGTCTCCCACGGCATCCTCATCGTGGCGAGCCTGATCGCGCTGTTCCCCGTCGCCTGGCTGGTCTTCCTGTCCCTCGGCCCGGACAAGGACGACTATCTCCACCCCGGCGGCATCTGGAGCAAGATGACGCTGGACAACTACTCCTTCGTCCTTCAGGAGACGGAGTTCTTCGACTGGATGACCAGCACGCTCATCGTCACGCTGGGCACCACGTTCATCGGCGTCATCATCTCCGCGACCACCGGCTACGCGGTCTCGCGGATGCGGTTCCCGGGCTACAAGAAGTTCATGTGGGTGCTGCTCGTCACCCAGATGTTCCCGGTGGCCGTCCTCATGGTGCCGATGTACCAGATCCTGTCCGAGGTCCAGCTGATCGACACCTACCTCGGTCTGATCCTCGTCTACTGCTCCACGAGCGTGCCGTACTGCGCCTGGCTGATGAAGGGCTACTTCGACACGATCCCGTTCGAGATCGACGAGGCGGGGCGCGTCGACGGGCTGTCCCCCTTCGGCACCTTCGCGCGACTGATCCTGCCGCTCGCCAAGCCGGGCCTGGCGGTCGCCGCGTTCTACAGCTTCATCACGGCCTTCGGCGAGGTCGCGTTCGCGTCGACGTTCATGCTGTCCGACACGAAGTACACGTTCGCGGTCGGTCTGCAGACGTTCGTGAGCGAGCACGACGCACAGCGCAACCTGATGGCCGCGACGGCGGTGCTGATCGCCATACCGGTGTCCGCGTTCTTCTACTTCGTGCAGCGGAACCTGGTGACCGGCCTCACGGCAGGCGGCACGAAGGGCTGAGCCCCGCCCTCCCCGAAACCCGAGGCGGTCGCGGTGTCCATCCGACCCCGCTGTCACCGCGACCGCCTCGTCACTTCCTTCTGACCTGATGACTCCCTTACGTACCAAGGACGCCATGAGCCAGCAGCACTCCGCCATCGCCCAGGCCCCGACCCCCACCGAAGCCAAGCGCGGCGACTGGTGGCGGGACGCGGTGATCTACCAGGTTTATCCGCGCAGTTTCGCCGACAGCAACGGTGACGGCATGGGCGATCTGGAAGGCGTACGCTCCCGTCTGCCGTATCTGCGTGACCTCGGTGTGGACGCCGTGTGGCTCAGCCCCTTCTACGCCTCGCCGCAGGCCGACGCCGGCTACGACGTCGCCGACTACCGTGCCGTCGACCCGATGTTCGGCAATCTGCTCGACGCGGACGCGCTGATCCACGACGCGCGTGAGCTGGGGCTGCGGATCATCGTCGACCTGGTCCCCAACCACTCCTCCGACCAGCACGAGTGGTTCAAGCGGGCCGTCGCCGAGGGCCCCGGCTCCCCGCTCCGCGACCGCTACCACTTCCGTCCCGGCAAGGGCGCCAACGGCGAACTCCCGCCCAACGACTGGGAGTCCATCTTCGGCGGCCCGGCGTGGACGCGGGTCGCGGACGGCGAGTGGTATCTGCACCTGTTCGCGCCCGAGCAGCCCGACTTCAACTGGGAACACCCGGCGGTGGGCGACGAGTTCCGCTCGATCCTCCGGTTCTGGCTGGACATGGGCGTCGACGGCTTCCGTATCGATGTCGCACACGGCCTGGTGAAGGCGGAGGGCCTCCCGGACCTCGGATCCCACGACCAGCTCAAGCTGCTGGGCAACGATGTCATGCCGTTCTTCGACCAGGACGGCGTCCACGCCATCTACCGGCAGTGGCGCACGATTCTCGACGAGTACGCCGGTGAGCGCATCTTCGTCGCGGAGGCGTGGACCCCGACCGTGGAGCGGACGGCGAACTACGTCCGCCCGGACGAGCTGCACCAGGCCTTCAACTTCCAGTATCTGTCGACCGCTTGGGACGCCGACGAGCTCCGCCAGGTCGTCGACCGCACCCTGGAGGCGATGCGCCCCGTCGGCGCCCCCGCCACCTGGGTCCTCTCCAACCACGACGTCACCCGCCACGCCACCCGCTTCGCGAACCCGCCCGGCCTCGGCACCCAGATCCGCACGGCCGGCGACCGGGCACTCGGCCTGCGCCGGGCCCGCGCGGCGACGCTGCTGATGCTCGCGCTCCCCGGCTCGGCCTATGTCTACCAGGGCGAGGAACTCGGCCTGCCGGACGTCGTCGACCTCCCCGACGAGGTGCGCCAGGACCCGGCGTACTTCCGCGGCGCCGGTCAGGACGGGTTTCGTGACGGCTGCCGGGTGCCGATCCCCTGGACGCGCACCGGGTCGTCGTACGGCTTCGGCAGCGGGGGCAGCTGGCTGCCGCAGCCGGAGGGGTGGGGCGAGCTGAGCGTCGAGGCGCAGTCCGGTGACCCCGAGTCCACTCTGGAGCTGTACCGCTCCGCCCTCGCCGCCCGCCGTGAGCACCCCGACCTCGGGGCCGGCGTCGAGGTGGAGTGGCTCCGGGCGCCCGAGGGCGTCCTGGCGTTCCGGCGCGGTGAGTTCGTGTGCGTCGCGAACACCACCGGCGAGTCCGTGACCCTGCCCGCCCACGGCCGTGTACTGCTGACCAGCGGTGAGATCACCGAGGCGGACGGCGAGGCGAAGGTGCCGGGCGACACCACGGTGTGGTGGACGACCGCCTGACCGGCGATCTCGCAGAGCACAGCGAAGGGCCCGCTGCCGGAGGAGGCAGCGGGCCCTAGCGCTGGCTACTTCCAGCTGTCACCCGTCGCGTACCCCGAGGAATTCCCCGTCGTGTACGAGCGGTTGGTGCCGGACTCCCAGGTCACGTTCCCGGAGCCGTCCTTCTTGATGTACTTGTACGCGAAGGCCGTGCTCTTCGGGACGACCACGGACCTGCTCCACGTCGGGTACGACGCCGACGACAGCGGGATCGCGTCGGCCGTGTTCCAGGAGCCGAGCGAGGCGATGGAGCCTACGACGTAGACGTTGGTGCCCCAGTCGGTGGTGGCGTTGACGTTGAAGGTCACGTCGGTGGTGTCGGCGAGGTTCCAGGAGTCGTGGAAGCCGACCGCCGAGGCGGAGGCGGCCGCGGCTCTGTTGGCCCTGGACTCCCAGGTGACGTTCCCCGAGGTGTCCTTCTTCACGTACTTGTACTCGAAGGACGTGTTGACCGGCACGTTCACCGCCCCCGACCAGTTCGGATACCCGGTCGACGACAGCTTCACCGCCTTCGCCGGGTCCCAGCCGCCGAGCGCCGCGATCGAGCCGACGACGTAGACGTCCTGGCCGGATGCGGTGGGCGCGTACGTGTCGAAGGTCGCCGTCACCGAGGTGCCGTCGTCCGGGTCCTCGCAGGAGGTGTCGCAGGGCGTGAACTCGCCGTCGTAGAAGGCGATCGCGCTCTTCGCGGGGAGGGTCAGGGTCGCGTTGCCGCCGGAGACCGTGACCGTCGTGGCGCCGTTGTCGATGACGTTCGCGTACGTGCCGTCGGCCATCCCGGTCGCGAAGGTGTACGTCGCCGCCGACGATCCGTTGTTGAGCGCGACGTAGCCCGCCGTGCCCCGCCCGAAGCCGATCACGCTCGACGACTTCGACGCCCAGTTGGCCACCGCCTCCGAGCCCACCGCGTTGTGCCACTTCACCATGCCGGTGACGGCGGCGTCGCGCTGGAGGCAGTACCAGCCGTTCGAGCAGTTCGTGTCCGTGACGAAGCCGCCGCCCGAGTTGGGCGGGGCCTGGTCGGAGGACGAGAACTCGAAGCCGGAGTACACCGTCGGCGTCGACCACTTGTAGGCGAGCTGGAAGACGTTGGCCAGCCGATAGGTGTCGCCGTCCTTGTAGCTCATGTGCAGGCCGTTGCGCTCGGTGTCGTGGTTGGTCACGAAGGACACCGAGTTCGCCGGGGGCAGCACGCCCGAGGACGGCAGCGACTCCAGGTCGCTCACATTCCCCTGGAACGCCGACTTCACGCGGCTCGCGTAGGTGAAGTCCAGGACGTCACCGGCGGAGTAGTAGTCGGAGGCCGCCGGGGTCGAACCCGGGTACACCTCCTGGAAGATGTACGGCTCACCGCCCGCCGTCGTGTCGTCCAGCTTCGCCCAGATCGCGTTGAGGTCGGCGACCGGCATGTGCTTGGCCGCGTCGATGCGGAAGCCGTCGACACCGAGGGCGATCTGCTTGTTCAGGTAGGCCGCGATGCCCGAGCGGACGTCGTCGTCCTCGGTCTCCAGATCGGGCAGGCCGAGCAGTTCGCAGTTCTGGATCTCGGTGAGGTTCGACCAGTCGTCGATGATCATGTCGGAGTCGTTGCACTCCGCCGACGTGTGGTAGTCGTCCGGATCCCAGTCGGGGGTGTCGTACTTGTTGGTGATCGTCGTGCCGTGGTAGCCGGTGCCGGTCTGGGCGGCGGTGTGGTTGATCACCGCGTCGGTGTATACCTTCACGCCCGCGTCGTGGCAGGCGTCCACCATCGAGGCGAACTGGGCCGCCGTACCGAACCGGCCGTTCAGGTCGTAGGAGAACGGCTGGTAGACATCCCACCAGTAGTAGTTGGTCTGCTTGAGCGACTCGGCGGGCGGGGCGACCCACACCGCGCCATAGCCGTTCGGGCCGAGCACGTTCGTGCATTCGGCGGCGACCGAGTTCCAGTTGTAGGACCAGAGGTTGGCGATCACATCGCCGGAGGTCGTGGCGTCCGCATGGGCGGACGTCGCGGGTAAGGCCGTCGCACCCGCGAGCGCCAGGGCACCCGCCGCCGCGGCGGTCGCGGCGCGGCGGAGGACGCCCGGAGGGCGGTGTCTGAGAGGCATGTGCGGCTCCGGAAGTGAAGTCGGGCACAAGTCGTCGGAGGTCTGAAGATCCACACCGTGGTCGGGCATTCAACTACCCGTGAGGGTGGGGCAGTTGTGAAGGCACGTCAAGGCAACCGGTGAAAGTTCTTTCTGTGAATTTCAAACCTCTTGCTGTAAAGCTTTCGTTAGCGGTACGTTCTCGCCGGCGCCCGGCAACGACGCCGCGCCGCGGCGCAGGGGGATCCGAACTGAGCCGCTCTCGCAAGGAGTTCAGCCTGTGATATCGACCCGCTCGGCGCCCCCGAAGCGCCACAGGAAGCGACGGCGTACGGCCCTCGCCGCCGCGCTGACCGCACTCTCGGCAGCGGGGGCCGCGGCCCTCATCGCCCCCGGCGGCACCGCATCCGCCGCCCCGCCCGGCACCAAGGACGTCACCGCGGTGATGTTCGAGTGGAACTTCGCCTCGGTCGCCAAGGAGTGCACCAACACCCTCGGCCCCGCCGGCTACGGCTATGTCCAGGTCTCCCCGCCCGCCGAGCACATCCAGGGCTCCCAGTGGTGGACCTCGTACCAGCCGGTCAGCTACAAGATCGCCGGCCGTCTCGGTGACGCAACCGCCTTCCGGAACATGGTCAACACCTGCCACAACGCGGGTGTGAAGGTCGTCGCCGACACCGTCATCAACCACATGTCCGCGGGCAGCGGCACCGGCACCGGCGGATCGTCGTACACCAAGTACGACTACCCCGGCCTGTACTCCTCGGCCGACATGAACGACTGCACGGCGTCGATCAGCGACTACACCAACCGCACCAACGTCCAGAACTGCGAACTCGTCGGCCTCGCCGACCTGGACACCGGCGAGGAGTACGTCCGCGCCACGATCGCCGGCTACATGAACACCCTCCTCGGCTACGGCGTCGACGGCTTCCGCATCGACGCGGCCAAGCACATCCCGGCGGCCGACCTCGCCAACATCAAGTCGCGCCTCAGCAACCCGTCGGTGTACTGGAAGCAGGAGGTCATCTACGGCAGCGGGGAGGCCGTCCAGCCGACCGAGTACACGGGGAACGGGGACGTCCAGGAGTTCCGCTACGCCTACGACCTCAAGCGGGTCTTCAACAACGAGAACCTCGCGTACCTGAAGAACTACGGCGAGGGCTGGGGCTACCTGAGCAGCGGGGTCGCGGGCGTCTTCGTCGACAACCACGACACCGAGCGCAACGGCTCGACCCTCAACTACAAGGATGGCGCGAACTACACCCTCGCCAACGTCTTCATGCTCGCCTACCCGTACGGCGCCCCGGACATCAACTCCGGCTACGAGTGGTCCAGCACCGACGCCGGCCCGCCCAACGGCGGCTCCGTGAGCGCCTGCTACCAGGACGGCTGGAAGTGCCAGCACGCCTGGCCGGAGATCATCCGCATGGTCGCCTTCCGCAACGCCACCCGTGGCGAGGCCGTCACCAACTGGTGGGACAACGGAGGCGACGCCATCGCCTTCGGCCGGGGCAGCAAGGGATTCGTGGCCATCAACCACGAGTCGAGCGGCCTGACCCGCACCTATCAGACGTCGCTCGCGGCGGGCACGTACTGCAATGTGCAGAGCAACACGACGGTGACCGTGAACTCCAGCGGGCAGTTCAGCGCCACCCTGGGGGCCAACACCGCACTGGCGATCTACGCCGGTAAGTCGAGCTGCTGAGCACCCTCTTTTCGGCCACCCCTGTCACGGCTGCACGCGCTGCCGCAGGGGTGGCCGATCCAGTATCTCGATGTACATGATCCGGCCGTTCACGACGTCGAGGATCAGATCGCCCGTCGCCGGCAGCAGCGGCACACAGCGATGACCGGGGCCGTACGGCTGTCCGGGCGTATGCTCCGCCGTCCGGATGCTCTGGCAGAAGTCGTCCCCGCAGCCGCACTCGGCGACCATGCGGACGTCCCAGACGCAGATGGCCAGCCAGTGTTCCCCCTCCTCCTCCAGGAGGGTGGCCAGTTCGGCGACGAGCTCGGGGAAGAGGTCGCGAACGAGGGGCGGTTCCTGTTTCACGCGAGGACGGTAGCCGGAGCCATCGCACGGGGGCGATCGATTATGTGGGGCGAGCGGGGGTGCACGCATAGCGCGTGGGGTTGACGTGTCCCGGTCACCGCTCTACGGTCCGCCACGACATGCGTATGGGAGCGCTCCCACGATTGGCGGAATCATGATGCGCAGACTCAGAAAGTGGACGGTGACCTCGTTATCCGTCCTCCTGACCGCCGTCGGTCTCACGGCCGTCGGCACACCGAACGCCTGGGCCACGACCTCCGCGACCATCGACGGGGCGGCAAGACACCAGCCCATCGACGGCTTCGGCATCTCCGAGCACTTCGGACGCGCCGCCATCATGAACGGCTCGCAGGGACTGTCGGCGCCCAAACAGCGCGAGATCCTCGACCTGCTGTTCAACCGCACCACCGGCGCCGGCCTCAGCATCCTGCGCCTCGGTATCGACTCCGGCATCCAGCCCACCGACCCCGGCGGCCCGAACGCCACCCCCAAGTACACCTGGGACGGCTACGACAAGGGCCAGGTGTGGCTCGCCAAGCAGGCCAAGGCCTACGGCGTGAACCGCTTCTACGCCGACGCCTGGACGGCCCCGGGTTACATGAAGACCAATGGCCAGGACGCCAATGGCGGCACCCTGTGCGGGCTGACCGGCGCCAGCTGCGCGAGCGGTGACTGGCGCAAGGCGTACGCCAACTACCTCGTCCAGTACGCCAAGTTCTACGGCCAGGAGGGCATCGGCGTCACCGACCTCGGGTTCACCAACGAGCCCGACTGGACGGCGACGTACGACTCCATGCGGCTCACCCCCGCCCAGGCCACCGAGTTCACCAAGGTCCTCGGGCCGGTCGCGAACGCCGCCGGACTCAAGGTCGCCTGCTGTGACTCCTTCGGCTGGAACCAGCAGAAGAGCTACACCAGCGCCATCGAAGCCGACCCGGCCGCCCGCGGCTACGTCGCCACCCACACCGGCCACACCTACGCCAGCCGCGTCGACGGTCCGCTGCCCACCCAGAAACGCACCTGGATGTCGGAGTGGTCGCCCGACGGCACCACCTGGAACGAGAACTGGGACGACGGCAGCGGCTACGACGGCCTCACCGTGGCCTCCGCCATCCATGACGCCCTGACCAAGGGAAACACCAGCGGCTATGTCTACTGGTACGGCGCTTCGACCGGCGCCACCCGAGGCCTGATCCAGATGGACGGCGACGGCTACCGGGTCTCCAAGCGGCTGTGGGCGATGGCCAACTACAGCCGTTTCATCCGGCCCGGCGCCACCCGCATCGGCGCCACGACCCCGGACCCGAACCTCAAGCTGTCGGCCTTCCGCAACCCCGACGGCACGCTCGCCGTCGTCGCGCTCAACGCGGGCAGCGCGGCCCAGCAGGTGTCGTACCGCCTCCCGAACACCGGGATCACGAACGGCACCGCGACCCCCTACCTCACCAACGGCTCCAGCAGCATGGCCCAGCAGTCGGCCGTCCCGGTGAGCGGGGGAGCGCTGACCGCCACGGTTCCGGCCCGCTCCCTGGTCACGTACACCATCAAGGCCTCGTCGGCCGAGCGGCTTGCCTTACCGGGCAGCGTGCCGGCTGCGCTACCTGTACCAGGGCCTGGATCCGGCCGCCTCCGGCCCGTACAACACGCTGCCCCGGCGGCTGGGGCTGCTCACCCAGACCAACTCCGCCTGCTGACGGACTTCGTGAAAGTTCTTACCGATGATTTCAAGCCTCTTGCTGTAAACCTTTCGGCGGCGATACGGTCGCGCGGGGTCGGACCCACAGAGCCGTAATCGCTAGGAGCCCATCTGTGATATCGAGATGGCCGTCGCCGTCGAGGCGTCGAACCGCCCATATCGGACGGGTCGCTGCGGTCACCGTGACCGCGCTGGCCGCAGCACTCGTCCAGCCTCTCGCGGCACGGGCGGAGACTCCGCCCGCGCCCCCGTCCGACGCCAGGCTCGCCGCCGAGCCCGCCCGGCACGACTCCACCCGTGAGCAGTTCTACTTCGTCCTGCCGGACCGTTTCGCCAATGGCGACACCGGCAACGACAAGGGCGGCCTGACGGGTTCCCGCCTCTCCACCGGCTACGACCCCACCGACAAGGGCTTCTACCAGGGCGGCGATCTCAAGGGCCTGACCAAGCGCCTCGACTACATCAAGGGCCTCGGCACCACCTCCATCTGGATGGCGCCGATCTTCAAGAACCGGCCCGTGCAGGGGACGGGGAGCAACGCCTCCGCCGCCTACCACGGCTACTGGATCACCGACTTCACCCAGGTCGACCCGCACTTCGGCACCAACAAGGACCTCGAAACCCTCATCTCCAAGGCGCACGCCAAGGGCATGAAGGTCTACTTCGACGTCATCACCAACCACACCGCCGATGTCGTCGACTACGAGGAGAAGTCCTACGACTATCTCTCCAAGGGCGCCTTCCCGTATCTGACCAAGGACGGGAAGCCGTTCGACGACGCCGACTACGCGGACGGCAGGTCCGGGTTCCCGGCCGTCGACACCGACTCCTTCCCGCGCACGCCCACGGCCGCCGCCGGGAAGAACGCCAAGGTCCCGTCCTGGCTCAACGACCCGACGATGTACCACAACCGCGGTGACTCCACCTTCGCCGGTGAGAGCTCCACGCACGGCGACTTCGGCGGCCTCGACGACCTGTGGACCGAGCGTCCCGAGGTCGTGACCGGCATGGAGAAGATTTACCAGCGCTGGGTGCGGGACTTCGACATCGACGGCTTCCGGATCGACACCGTGAAGCACGTCAACATGGAGTTCTGGACCCAGTGGGCCACGGCGCTGGACGCCTACGCCGCCAAGCAGGGCCGCGACGACTTCTTCATGTTCGGCGAGGTCTACTCCGCCGATACGTCGATCACCTCGCCGTACGTCACCCAGGGCCGCCTCGACGCCACCCTCGACTTCCCCTTCCAGGAAGCCGCACGGCAGTACGCCTCCCAGGGCGGCAGCGCGCGCGAGCTCGCGGGCGTCTTCGGCGACGACTACAAGTACACGACCGACAAGGCCAACGCCTACGAACAGGTCACCTTCCTCGGCAATCACGACATGGGCCGCATCGGGTACTTCCTCAACCAGGACAACCCCGACGCGACCGACGCCGAACTCCTAGCCAAGGACAGGCTCGCCAATGAGCTGATGTTCCTCAGCCGCGGCAACCCGGTCGTCTACTACGGCGACGAACAGGGCTTCACCGGCGCGGGCGGCGACAAGGACGCCCGCCAGACCCTGTTCGCCTCGAAGACCGCCGACTACCTGGACGACGACCAGATCGGCACCGACCGCACCCACGCGAGCGACGCCTACGACACCGACGGGCCCCTGTACCAGCAGATCAGCGCCCTCTCCAAGCTCCGCAAGGCCAACCCGGCCCTCGCGGACGGAGTCCAGACGGAGCGGTACGCGGCGGACGGCGCCGGCGTCTACGCGTTCTCCCGTACCGACGCCAAGACGGGTGTCGAGTACGTCGTCGCCTTCAACAACGCCGACGAGTCGAAGACGGCGACCTTCGCGGTCGGTTCGGCGGGCATGAGCTTCAAGGGGATCTACGGCGGTGACGGCTCGCTGAAGTCCGACGCCGAGCGTCAGCTCACGGTCACCGTCCCCGCCGGTTCGGCCGTCGTCTACAAGGCCGCCGGCAAGCTTCCCCAGCCCGCCACCGCGCCGACGATCACCCTCAAGGCCCCGGCCGCCGGAGCCACCGGCACCGTCGAGATCGGCGCCGACGTCGACGGCGGGCAGCTCAACCGCGTCGTCTTCGCCGCCCAGGTCGGCGGCGGCAAGTGGAAGACCCTCGGCTCCGCCGACCACGCCCCGTACAAGGTCACGCAGACCATCGGCAAGGACGTACCGGTCGGAACCGCCCTGCGCTACAAGGCCGTCGTCATCGACTCGGCGGGCCGCAGGGCGAGCGCCACCGCGGCCTCCACCACCGGCACCCCGTCCGCCCCCGAGACGCCCAGCGCCTCCTCCCGGGACTACGCGGTCGTCCACTACAAGCGCACCGACGGCGACTACGCGAACTGGGGCCTGTACGCCTGGGGCGACCTCGCCGACGGCGAGTCCACCGAGTGGCCGAAGAGCCACCCCTTCGTCGGCCGGGACGCCTACGGCGCTTTCGCCTACGTCAAGCTGAAGCCCGGCGCCTCCGGTGTCGGCTTCCTCGTCATCGACAAGGACGGCAACAAGGACGTCTCCGCCGACCGCACGATCGACGTCACCAAGACCGGCGAGGTCTGGATCGAGCAGGGCAAGGCAGACGTAGTCACCGAGCGTCCGGACCTTCCTGAGCAGGACAAGAGCAAGGCCGTCATCCACTACCACCGTGCCGACGGGAACTACGACGGCTGGGGCCTGCACACCTGGACGGGTGCCGCGAACCCCACCGAGTGGTCGAACCCCCTGAAGCCGGTCAAGACTGATACCTATGGTGCGGTCTTCGAGGTACCGCTCACCGACGGTGCCACCAGCCTCAGCTACATCCTCCACAAGGGCGACGAGAAGGACCTGCCCACCGACCAGTCGCTGGACCTCACGGCGAACGGCCATGAGGTGTGGCTGTTGAGCGGCCAGGAGAAGTACCTGCTCCCGCAGCCGGCCGGGTCCGCCGCGGCCCTCGACCTGACCACCTCCAAGGCGGTCTGGATCGACCGGAACACCGTGGCCTGGAACGGCTCCGAGGCCGCCGCCTCCACCCAGCTGCTGTACAGCAGGGACGGCGGGATCGCGGTGAAGGACGGCGCGCTGACCGGCGACGCCAAGTGGCTGCGGCTGGCCAAGGTCTCGCTCACCGACGCCCAGAAGGCGAAGTTCCCGCACCTGAAGGACTACGCCGCCTGGACCGTCGACCCCCGTGACCGTGACCGGGTCCGCGAGGCCCTGCGCGGCCAGGTCGTCGCCTCCCAGCGCGCGGCCAACGGTGCCGTGCTCGCCGCGACCGGTGTGCAGATCGCCGGCGTACTCGACGACCTCTACCCGGGCGCGACGAATTCCGACCTCGGGCCGGTCTTCGACAAGGGCCGTCCGACGCTGGCCGTCTGGGCGCCCACGGCACAGTCGGTGAAGCTGGAGATCGGCGACTCCACGGTCGCCATGCGGCGCGACAGCACCACCGGCGTCTGGTCCGTCACCGGCCCCAAGTCCTGGAAGAACAAGCCCTATCGGTACGTCGTCCAGGTCTGGGCACCCAGCGTCGGCAAGGTCGTCACCAACAAGGTCACCGACCCCTACTCGGTCGCCCTCACCGCGAACTCCGAGCGCAGCCTCGCCGTCGACCTCGACGACCGGGGCCTGGCGCCGACCGGCTGGTCCACGTACACCAAGCCCAAGGCCGTACCGCTGAAGGACGCCCAGATCCAGGAGCTGCACATCCGGGACTTCTCGGTGGCGGACAAGACGGTCCCCGCGAAGGACAAGGGCACCTACCTCGCCTTCACCGACAAGCTCAGCGACGGCTCCAAGCACCTGAAGAAGCTGGCCGAGGCGGGCACGTCGTACGTCCATCTGCTGCCGGCCTTCGACATCGCCACCATCCCGGAACGCCGGGAGGACCAGGCGGCCGCCGACTGCGACCTCGCCTCCTTCCCGGCCGACTCCGAGCAGCAGCAGGCGTGCGTGGCGAAGATCGCCGCGAAGGACGCCTACAACTGGGGCTACGACCCGTACCACTACACGGTCCCGGAGGGTTCGTACGCCTCCGACCCGGACGGTACGGCCCGTACCGTCGAGTTCCGCCGGATGGTCAAGGCGCTGAACGAGGACGGCCTGCGCGTCGTCATGGACGTCGTCTACAACCACACGGCGGCGAGCGGGCAGGCGGACACCTCCGTCCTGGACCGGATCGTCCCCGGCTACTACCAGAGGCTCCTCGCCGACGGCTCGGTCGCGAACAGCACCTGCTGTGCCAACACCGCCACCGAGAACACCATGATGGGCAAGCTGGTCGTCGACTCGATCGTCACCTGGGCCAAGAAGTACAAGGTCGACGGCTTCCGCTTCGACCTCATGGGCCACCACCCGAAGGCCAACATCCTGGCGGTCAGGAAGGCGCTCGACGCCCTGACCCTCGCCGAGGACGGCGTCGACGGCAAGAAGATCATCCTCTACGGCGAGGGCTGGAACTTCGGCGAGGTCGCCGACGACGCCCGGTTCGTGCAGGCCACGCAGAAGAACATGGCCGGCACCGGCATCGCCACCTTCTCCGACCGGGCGCGTGACGCGGTGCGCGGCGGCGGGCCCTTCGACGAGGACCCGGGCATCCAGGGCTTCGCCTCCGGGCTCTACACCGACCCCAACTCGTCCAAGAACAACGGCACTCCGGCGGAGCAGAAGGCCCGCCTGCTGCACTACCAGGACCTGATCAAGGTCGGCCTGTCCGGCAACCTCGCCGACTACCGCTTCACCGACACCGACGGCAAGGAGGTCCAGGGCTCCGAGGTCGACTACAACGGCGCACCCGCCGGCTACGCGGCCGCCCCCGGCGACGCCCTCGCCTACGCCGACGCGCACGACAACGAGTCCCTGTTCGACGCGCTGACGTACAAGCTGCCCGCCACGACCAGCGCCGCCGACCGTGCCCGGATGCAGGTTCTCGCCATGGCCACGGCGACCCTGTCGCAGGGCCCGGCGCTCTCCCAGGCCGGCACCGACCTGCTGCGCTCCAAGTCCCTCGACCGCAACTCCTACGACAGCGGCGACTGGTTCAACGCCATCCACTGGAACTGCGCCGACGGCAACGGCTTCGGGCGGGGGCTGCCGCCGGCGGCCGACAATGCCTCCAAGTGGCCGTACGCCAAGCCGCTGCTCGGCAGCGTCAAGGTCGGCTGCGGGCAGATCGACGGCGCCTCGGCGGCGTACGCGGACCTGCTGCGGATCCGTTCGACGGAGGGCGCCTTCTCCCTGGGCACGGCCGAACAGGTGCAGTCGAAGCTGTCCTTCCCGCTGTCCGGCAAGGAGGAGACACCGGGTGTGATCACCATGCGCCTCGGTGACCTGGTCGTCGTCTTCAACGCGACGCCCGAGCGACAGGAGCAGCGCGTCGCCCCGCTCGCCGGGGACGGCTACCGACTGCATCCGGCGCAGGCCTCGGGTGCGGACCCTATCGTCAAGTCCGCGTCCTACGACGAGGAAACGGGCATGTTCGCCGTTCCGGGTCGTACTGTGGCGGTCTTCGCCCGAACCCCCTGATACGACGCTAGCTTGAGTGGGGCGGACCCGATCACGGGGCCGCCCCACTCACGCGTATCCAAGGGCTGCCGACGATGAACGCACACGTCAAGCACTCGGGCACGACCGTGATGGTCGTCGACGACGTCCCGACCAACCGCTATGCCATGGGCGCGGTGCTGCGCCGCGCCGGCCACGACGTCGTACCGGTCGCGAGCGCCGGCGAGGCACTGAGCGAACTGGACATACGGCTGCGGGCGGGCGCCCTGCCCGATGTGGCCCTCGTCGACATCGGACTGCCGGACATGAGCGGCTTCGAACTGTGCCGCCGGGTCAAGTCCCGGCCCTCCACGGCCGCGCTGCCCGTCGTCCACTTCTCGGCGACGGCCGTGGACGCGAAGGACCGGTGCCGGGGACTGGACGTGGGCGCCGACGGCTATCTGACCGTGCCCGCCGAGCCCAGGGAGATCCAGGCCATCGTCCAGGCCGCGGTCCGCAGGGCACGCCGGCGCACCGCCGCGGAGGCGCTCGCGCACCGGCTGACCCTGCTGGCCGAGGCCATCGTCACCGTCCAGACCGCGCGCTGTCTGAGTGAACTGGCCGACGCGGCCGCCGCGGGCGCGGCCCGTCTCACCGGCACACCGGCCGTCGTCTTCGTCATCGGCCCGGACGGGGAGGCACACCACGGCACCTCCCGCAGCCGGCTCGCCCTGTCCGACGCGGCCCCGCACCAGGCCGCGGCCCGGCTGATCACCCGGATCGCGGGCAGACGGGGCGGTGTGCACGGCACCGTGGTCCCGGCGGTCCTGTGGCCGACGGGCCACTTCCGCCCCGGCGTCCAGGAGGACGCCCACCTGCTGCTGGCGTCGGCCCAGGAGGGCCGGGCCTGGGTCTGCATAGCGACACCCGCGGACGCCCCACGGCGCCACGCGGCACCCCCGGTGGCGCGCCTCGCGCAGGCCACCGCCCTCGCCGCCGAACCCCTCCTGATGTACCAGGCGGAGCGCGAAGTCGCCCTCACCCTCCAGCACAGCTTCCTGCCCCAGCCGCACCGCCTGCCCGAGCTGCCGGGCGTCGACCTCGTCGTGCGATATGTGCCGGCGTCCCGGCAGGCCGAGATCGGCGGGGACTTCTACGCCGCCCTGCGCACCCGGGACGGGGTGCTCACCGCGGTCGGGGACGTCGTCGGGCACTCGCTGGACGCGGCGACCGTCATGGTCGAGATCCGCCACGCGTTGCGCGCCTACAGCGTGGAGCAGAGCGACCCGCGGGCACTGGCCGAACGGCTCGACCGGATGCTGACGCACTACCACCCCGAGGTCACCGCGACCGTGTGTCTGGTCCTGGCCGACCCGGGTTCGGGGCAGGTCCGGATCGCCAACGCGGGGCACATTCCTCCGGTGCTCGTGCGGGATGCGGGCGGGGCGGAGTACGTCCCGGTGGACGGTCCGCTGCTGGGGCTGGCCCTGGACCGGCCCGAGCCGACCGAGCTGGTCCTGGAGCCCGGGGACCGCCTCCTCATGGTCACCGACGGCCTCATCGAGACCCGGGGCGTCGACCTCGCCACGTCCATGGAGCAGCTCCGCGCGGCCGCCGTCGGTGCCCCGGGCGGCCTCGACGCCCTGTGCGACACCCTGCTGGCCTGCTTCGGGCACGACCGGGAGGACGACATCGCGATGCTGGCCCTGAGGTTAGGGTGAGCCCTGCCGTCGTAGAACAGGAGTGCTCATGCCGCAGATCACCGTCGACTACTCGAACACGATCTCCCTCGACCGGGCAGGCTTCGCCCGGGACCTGCACACCGCGACCGTCGAGATCGCTGCGGCCAAGCCGGAGGCGTGCAAGACTCAGTTCCGCCCCAGCCCGTACACGGCCTTCGGCTACGAGGACCCCGAGGAGCAGGGCCACGCGATCGTCCACGTCACTCTCGGCCTGCTCGCCGGCCGCACCGACGAGACCAAGGCGAAGCTGACCGAGACGGTCCTGGAACTGCTGCGCAAGCACATCGTGGACGACGGCACCGTGCTGCACGCCTCGGCGGAGGTGCGCGACCTGGATCCGTCGTACCGCAAGTTCCAGCGGTAGGGGCTCGCTAGGACGCCAGCGCGATCAGCCGGGCGACCAGATCGCTGAACGGGCCGTCGGTCGGCTCGTCCTTGAGGACGCGGCGCAGCAGGGTGCCCATCTCCTCGTCGTGGGCGGCGCTGACGGCGGCCAGGGCGGCGAAGTCGTGGACGAGCTGGACCTCCAGCTCGGCGCGGGGGATGCGGCGGCCGTCGAGCCAGATCAGGGCCGTCGACTCGGCGAGCGAGATCCAGGAGCGGACGACCAGTTCCAGTCGCGCGGGTGGATCCTCCACGCGCAGATGCGAAAGGATTTGGACATACGCGGCCTGGCGTACGGAGTCGATGAGCGCGTTCGTCGCCGTGGAGCCGACGGCCGGGCCGCCGCGCATCAGGGCCGAGAAGCCGGGGCCGTGCTCGTCGACGAAGTCGAAGAAGCGCCGCATCACGCGCAGCAGCCGCGCCCCCAGCGGCCCCTCCCTGGGCTCCATGAAACGGCCCGCCAAGTCCTCCGAGGCACGCGTCAACGCGGCCTCGTACAGGCTGAGTTTGCCGGGGAAGTAGTGGTAGACCAGCGGGCGCGAGATGCCTGCGGCCGACGCTATCTCGTCGATGGAGACATCGTCGGGCGAGCGCTGGCTGAAGAGTTCGAGGGCGACGCCGATCAACTGCTGGCGCCGCTCCTCGACTCCCATTCTTCGCCGTACCCCGATAGTCATGCGAACACCTTACCGATCGATTCCGGCCCCGAACGGACCGGACCGACCATGGTCGTTCACATGTCCAGTACGAGTCGATCACCCCGCGCCCGCGACACACAGATCAGCATCGAGTCGCCCCGCTCCGCGTCGGTCAGCAACTCGTCCCGATGGTCCACCTCGCCCTCCAGCACCCGCTGTTGGCAGGTCCCGCAGAATCCCTGCTCGCAGGAGTAGGCGGTGTTCGGCAGCTCCGCGCGGACGGCGGCCAGCACCGACGAGTCCGCCGCCACCGTCAACGTCCGCCTGCTGCGCCGCAGTTCGACCTCGAAGGCGTCCCCGTCCGCCGAGGCGCGCGGCGCGAACCGCTCCAACCGCACCCGCGGGAACCGCTCCTCCACCGCGTCCATCAACCCCTGCGGCCCACAGCAGTAGACGGCCGCACCCTCGGGCACGTCCGCGAGGAAGCCGTCGACGTCCGCCGGCCCCTCCACGACCGTCACCCGGTCCCCGCCGCGGCCCAACTTCTCGATGTCCTCAAGGAACGGCATCGACCCCCGGTCACGCCCGCAGTACAGCAACCTCCACTCGGCACCCTCGCCAAGCGCCCGCAGCATCGGCAGCACGGGTGTGATCCCGATGCCGCCCGCGACGAACACGTACGACTCGGCCTCGACGAGCGGGAAACGGTTCCGTGGCCCCCGCACCTCCAGCTCCATGCCCTCCCGCACCTGCTCGTGGACCTCGCGCGAGCCGCCCCGTCCGTCCGGGACCAGCCTGGTCGCGACGGTGTACGACGAGGTGTCCTCGGGGTCGCCGCACAGCGAGTACTGCCGCACGAGCCCCGATGGCAGCACAAGGTCGAGATGCGCGCCGGGCTCCCAGCGCGGCAGGTCGTGCCCTTCGAGCCGTAGCCGTACGACACCGTCGGCGACCTCCTCCCGCGCGGCCACCAGCACCCGCAGCGCCCGCGACCGGGGCCGCCCGGAGGTCGGCTCGTCGAGGGCGGGCATCGGCCAGAGCGGTGAGGTCCGGATACGGCGGCGGAGGGCCCGGCGGGCGAGCACCGCGGCACCGGCGACGACGACCAGCGTCCGGAGCTTCGGCATCAGGCGACACCCTTCTCCGCGGCCAGGGCAGCGGGGGAGGAGGCCAGATATGCGACGGCCTGCTCGGTGCAGCCCTCCTGGGAGGGGTGGTAACCGCGGCTCAGATAGCGGGGTATGGACTTGAGCATGTCCCCGGTGGCGGGCAGCGTGCCGCGTCGGCCCGCGACGTAGAAGTCCTTGAAGCTCGCCTTGCCGTCGATGAGCGTCGGGTCGTTCTCCATGAAGAACCGCGCCCCGCGCTGCCAGAGGAAGACGATCGCGGTGAACGCGGTGGCCCAGGTCCGCACACGTCGCCGGTAGCCGCCGTCGACGTGCTGGAAGAGGTCGAAGGCGACCGACCGGTGCTCGACCTCCTCGGCGCCGTGCCAGCGCAGCAGGTCCAGCATGGTCGGATCGGCGCCCCTGCGGTCCAGCTCCTCGGCGTTGAGCACCCAGTCGCCGAGGAAGGCGGTGTAGTGCTCGATGGCCGCGATCAGCGCCACCCGCTCCATCAGCCACCAGCGCCGCGCCCGGCCCGGCGGCAGGGTGCGGTCACCGAGCAGCTTCTCGAAGAACCAGTCGACCTGCGCGGTGTACGGCGTCGGATCGAGCCCCTGCTCCCGCAGATGCGGCAGCACCTCGTCATGGGCCTGTGAGTGCATCGCCTCCTGCCCGATGAACCCGACCACGTCCTCGCGCAGCCGCTCGTCCCGTATGTAGGGCAGCACCTGCTTGTAGACATGCACGAACCATCGCTCACCGGCCGGCAGGAGCAGATGCAGCACATTGATGGTGTGCGTGGTGAACGGATCCCCCGGCACCCAGTGCAGCGGGGTGTCGTCCCAGGAGAAGGACACCTTGCGGGCCTTGAGAGGCACCCGGTCCTGCGTATTAGACATGGCGTCAATGTACTGACGGGTAGGCGCCGGGTGAAGCCCCGTGCGGCACCTTATTTACGCGACTGTCAGCAACGCTTCCGGCTCACTTGAGCCCGTTGACCGCCCGCCCGCTCTCCAGCGTGCCCGTCAGCTCGGCCTGTGCGCCCTGCTTCGCCCTCGCCGTCAGCAGGTTGCCCTGGGCGGAGCCCCGGACACCGCCCGTGGCCCGGATCGCGCCGGTGTCACGGGCACCGGCCGCGAGCAGATACCAGTCGCCCGCCTTCGCCTTCCACAGCACCCCGGCCAGCACATGCGGATCGCGCGCTCCGCACGCCGACACGTTCTGCGCCTTCGCCGCCACCGCCGCACTCGTCGAACCCGGCGTGCGGAACTGGGCCATGACCCGCTCGCCGCCGCCCCGCCAGGTCTCGGCGCGGGTGCACACCCAGTCCGCCGAACCGGTGCCGTCGGGCAGCGGCTGCGCGGCGAACGACCAGGCGTTGACCGTACGCACCCCCGCGGAGCGCAACGCGCCCAGCCAGCAGGAGTACGGCGCCCAGGCGTGCAGCGCCCGGGTGCCGGCCACCTCCTCGGTCGCCCCGGGGCGGCCCGTGGTGAGGCGGGCCGGGACCAGTTCGGCCAGGTCGGTCAGCAGCCGGGTGCCGGTGCTGTCGGTCAGCTGCAGCACGTTCCACGACGAGCAGGCGCCGGTCTGCTGGGCGATGGGGCTCGCCATCGGCGAGGTCACCCCGTCCACCACCGTGAGATCCATCGCCCCGCCGGCCGGCTTCAGCAGATCCCGCTCGGCCGCCTCCTTCACCCAGGGCGCCAGCAGATAACGGACATTGCCGTCGGCCCGGCTCAGCACCACCGCGCCCGCCTCCGCCCTGGTGGCGCCGTCGACCCGCGAGAAGTCCAGGGCGGCACCGGCCGTGCCGTCCGTCGGCTCGGCGTAGCGGGCGATGCGCAGACCGTCGTAGAGCAGGACGATACGTGCGGTGTCGACGGTCCCCGCGTACAGCAGCTGCGGTGCGCCGGGCGGGCCGCCCGCCGGGGTGCCGGGGGTCGCCGACACCGTGACCTTCTCGCCGGGGCGGGCCCAGACCGCGAGGGCGCGGCGCAGCAGGGCCGAGTCGCCAGTGAGATCGCCGCGCGCGGGCCACACCGAGAAGTCGGTACGCGCGGACGACTGCCACGCCAGCGCGGGGACCTTGGTCAACTGGGCCGGGTCGAGAGCGGCCTCGGCCGCCGGGTTCTGCGCGTACGAGGGCGCGGCCGGGCCATCCGGCGCCCAGCCCTCACCGGGCAGACCGAGCAGCGCCCCGCACACGAGGAGCGCGGCCCCGGCGGCGAGCGCGGCCCGCAGATGCTGCCTGCGCCGCATGAGGTCGGTGGGCCGGGCCTGCAACGAGCAGGGGTCGAACTCGGGGGAGTCGAGCAGCGCGTACTGCGCCGGTACGGCGTCGGCGTCCTCCAGGGCGTCATCCGCGTCCTCGACACCGGCCGCCGCAAGGATGTGCCGTACGTCGCCGTCGGGGAGTTTCTCCAGTCCGCGCAGGACGTAGGCCGCCCGCGCCGGGCCGGACAGCGCCGACAGCCGCTGGTCCAGGGCGAGTTCGTCGGCGCCGCCCGACCGGGGGAAGAGGCGCAGACCCCAGACCTGGGGCAGCAGGGGCGGCAGTTGGGAGCGCTTGGGCCACGCCGGACGCTTGAGCGTCAGGCCCGCCTCCAGCGCCGTGGTCAGAACCCGCAGCCGCAGGAAGGCGTACCCGGGATCACCGTCACGGCCGGTCGACTGGGCCGGGATCACCGGCGCCGGCACCACCCGGCCCCGGGGCAGCGCGCGCTGGGTGAGGGAGTGCGCGGTCACCACACGCCGGTTGCGACCGAGGCTCGGCGGCAGCACCAGGTAGGCGAGCCGCACGAGACGCGGGTAGTGCTCGACGAGCGCGGCCTCGGCCCGCTCGACATCGACGACCGGATCGACGGATTCGGCTGCGGGGCGCGGGGCGACATCCTGTGACTGCACGTTCAGCAGAACGAGCGAATGGGCGGTAGGTCACCACGGATGGAGGATGTGCCGCGATCGGTTGTCTGTCGTCTGCCGGTGCGTCGTGGCTGGTCGCGCAGTTCCCCGCGCCCCTTAGGGGCGATTCCCAACCGGCGCAGCCACCAGCTCCCGCGCGTAATTTGCCATCGACCTCTGATATCGCGGCAGATGAGACGCCAGGGCCTCCAGTACCAGCGCCAACCCCTCCCGATCCCGCCCCAGACTCGACAGACACAGCGCCAGCGTCGCCCGTACCGCGTCGTCCAGCTCATCGGACGGCGCGTCCAGTTCCGGCGTCAACAGCTTGACGCCCTCCTCCGCCTGGCCGACGTTCCGCAGCGAGCTGGACAGCTGGATCTTGGCCCGCCGCCCCTTGTAGCCGTTGAGCCCTCGCGCCAGGGCCTCCCGGTACAGCGGCACCGCCTTGTCCGAGTGCCCTGTGGAGTCCCAGGCGCAGGCCTGCTCGAAGGGGCCGAGGGGGCTGTCGTCGGGCAGTTCGGCGACGAGGGTGTCGATGACGGCGCGGAAGTCGGCCGCCCTGTCCTCGGGGTAGCTGTCGAACGTCGCCCATGCCGCACTCACGCGGTCTTCCCAGTCCTGGTTCACCGGGCCACACTCGCACACCCGTGCCCATGAGAGCCTCTGTTTTGAGCGCATCGCCCTCCACAGCCGTATGGGAGTGGAGGGCCCCCGGCCGGGGCTCGCCGTGGCATGGACCGGAGGAACAGATGACATTGACCCGACCGATGCTCGCGCTGTCCGGCGCGGTGGCGGTGCTCGCGCTGGCCGGCTGTGGCTCCGGCGGCGAGAAGGAGGCCGAGGCGCCGAAGACGGCGACCGGCAGCCTGGAGCATCTGGCCGCCATGGCGAAGTGCGATCCGAACATGCAGACCGACGCCGATGAGATCCGCCAGGCGATCTGCAAGACCGGCAAGGAGAAGTACATCCTTGCCACGTTCGCCACCGACCGCGGCCAGGCCGAGTGGCTGAGCGGTGCGAAGGACTACGGCGGCTACTACCTCGTCGGCCGCAAGTGGGTCGCCGTCGGCCACGAGGACGTGGTGGCGTCGCTGCGGAACGAGCTGGGCGGGGACATACAGATCGGGACCGACCACTCCGGTCACTCGGACGGCCACTCCGCCTCGCACGAAGGCTGACCACACGGAATCCGGACATGAGAAAAGCCGGCGGTGGGAGATCCCACCGCCGGCTTTCTAGTTGAGGGTCAGTTGCAGTCCTGGCCCGAATTGATGCACTGGACCACCTGGTTCATCAGGTCTTCGGACATGAAGTTGATGAAGTCGTTGTGGTCAGTGATCGGCTTGTGCAGCTGCTCGGGGAAGCCGTCCACCGCGAACGGGTTCACGACCTGCCCGTTCTCGATCTGCGGGGCGGGAACGTCGTAGACCAGCTTGGCCTGCAGCTGGGGGATCGCCTTGAAACCGTTCGCGCAGCTGCCGTCCGCCTGGACGAAGGCAACGTGGTCACGGTGGTTGGCGCTGTCGATGTTCTGGCCGTCCCAGCAGCTCTGGAAGTTGGACGTCCGCACCACGGAGCTGCCCTCGGGGCAGATCGGGTACTGCTCCGTCAACTGCCGGTCCTCGAAGCCGGTGCAGCTCCAGGAGGTGTTGGCATTCGCGAGACCGTTGGTGAAGGCCTTGGCGTCACCGGTGATGATGCGCAGGGCCGTCGGCATCGCCACGACCTCGCTCGTCTTGTTACCGACGAACTTCAGCTCCGCCTGGGAGGCGCGCAGGACCTTGCCCACGTTGCCTTCCAGACCGCCACCGGCCTCGTTCGCGTCCGCCTCGTCCGTACCGTCCTGCAGACGCAGCACCGGCCAGTAGTACGTGGACTTGTCGGCCTGGTTCTGGCAGCTGGTGTCGGCCGCCAGGAACTGCTCATCGCTGGTGAAGGCGGTGTTGTCCTGGTTACCGACGTAGTCGTGGCGGTGGTGGGCGCCGTTGTCGACACCGGGAGCGACAATCACGTTGTCCGTGTTGGCGTTGCCGTTCTCGTTGGTGCCGCACTCGGTGGTGAAGGTACCCGTCGAGCCGGAGTCGCCGTTCGCGGCCAGACCGTTCGGCAGGTTGCGGGAGTTGGGCTGGACGTCCTGGATGTTGACGAAGTCCTGCGCCACCGGGCCGTTGCCGGCCTGGCCCCCATTGCCCTCGGGCACCGGGTCGAGGCCGTTGTCCTGGCCCTGGTCCTGGCCGCCGTCCTGCCCCTGGTCCTGACCGTCGTTGTTCTGGTCCTGACCGTCATTGTTCTGACCGTCGTTGTTCTGGCCGTCACCGTTGCCGTCGTTGACCTCCGGCTGCTCGGCCTGGACCCCCTGGCACTGGGCGAACTGGTCCAGTCCCTGCGGCCGCTGGCCACCGGCCCGGTTGATGTTGATGCCGATCCGGTCGAGCGTGGCCACACGCTTGGACTTCAGCGGGCCGAGGATGGCGTTGTTGACGTAGTTGGCGTCCCCGGCCTGGGCCTGCCGCGTCTCCGCGAGACGCGTGTAGGCATCCGTGATCTGCTGGTCGAGCAGCGCCAGCTCCTTGGCGACCCCCTGGCGCGCGCCCTCCGGCACGTCCGACAGCTTCTGGCCGACGTCCGGGCAGTTGATGGTCGCGACCTGGGCGTTCGTGGACTTCGTCTGGTTCCACCCAGAGTTCTCGTCCTCATGCGCCGAAGCATAGAAGTTGGCCCATACAAGCCCGCCCCCACCGAGCGCTAGGGCCGCCGTCCCGGCTATGGCCTTGGTGGCCAGCGGCATCCGGCGTTTTCTTGTGTTGCGTCCCATGGAACTCCTCTGACTTCCTTTTTCGGGGGCATCGAGGCGCCCGACAGGAGTGAAGCGGCTCCCATTCATACGGAGGGGGTCCCAGGGGTGTTCAGCCGTCCCGGAAATTGTTGAGAGATTCGTGAGAGCACTGTGTTCTCAAACGCCTCTGAAACACCGCGAGTTGTTGATCCCTGACGGCGGGTTAATGGGCGGGTCCGGTTTTACCGGCCATGGTCGAGATACGCGAGAACCGCCAGCACGCGACGGTTGTCGTCGTCCGACACCTCCAGGCCCAGTTTGGCGAAGATATTGGCGGTGTGCTTGGCGATGGCCCGTTCCGTGACGACGAGCCGCTCGGCGATCGCCGCGTTGGACCGCCCCTGCGCCATCAGCTCCAGCACCTCCGTCTCCCGGGGCGTGAGCCGGGCCAGCGGCTGGTCGTCGGCCGCGCGCCGGCTCAGCAACTGCTGGATCACCTGCGGGTCCATCGCGGTACCGCCCGCCGCGACCCGTCGTACGGCGTCCACGAACTGCTCCGCGTCGAACACCCGGTCCTTCAGCAGATACCCCACCCCGCCACTGCCGTCGGCGAGCAACTCCCGCGCGTACAGCTGCTCCACGTGCTGCGACAGCACCAGCACCGGCAGTCCGGGCGTGCGCCGCCGGGCCTCCAGCGCGCACTGCAGCCCCTCGTCGGTGTGGGTCGGCGGCAGGCGTACGTCGACCACGGCGACGTCCGGCTCCAGCTCGGCCAGCGCGCGGGACAGCTCGGGGCCGGTCTCGACCGCCGCCGCGATCTCGAAGTCGTAGGCCTCCAGGAGCCGGACGAGTCCGTCGCGCAGCAGGAACAGGTCTTCGGCTAGGACAACGCGCAAGGAATCTCCATGGTGACCATGGTGGGGCCGCCCGCGGGCGAGCTGACGGCCAGGACGCCGTCGAATGTACCCAGTCGCCGCTCGATCCCGGCCAGGCCCGAGCCGGCCCCGATCACCGCGCCGCCCTTGCCGTTGTCGGTGACGCTGATACGCAGCATCTCGTCGGTGTGGTGTACGTCGATCCAGATCCGGTCGGCGCCCGCGTGCTTGACGGCGTTGGTGAGCACCTCGCTGACGGCGAAGTACGCCGCCGACTCCACCGGCGCCTCCGCCCGCCCGGTCAGCTCGACGTTCACCTCGGTCGCGATCGGCAGCCGCAGCGCCAACGCCCGTACGGCGTCTCCCAGTCCGCGCTCGGCGAGCACCGGCGGATGGATGCCGCGCACCAGGTCGCGCAGTTCGGAGAGGGCGTCGGCGGAGGACTGCCGGGCCTGCGCGACGAGCTGCCTGGCCTTCGCCGGGTCCTTCTCCATCAGCATCTCGATGGTGCCGAGATCCATGCCGACCGCGACCAGGCGGGCCTGGGCCCCGTCGTGCAGATCGCGCTCGATACGGCGCAGTTCGGCGGCGGAGGTGTCCACGGCGTCGCGCCGGGTTTCCGTCAACACCCTTACGCGTTCGGCGAGTTCACCCTGGTTGGAACCTAGGACCGCGCGGGTCAGCCGGAAGTGGAACTGGAACAGCCGCGCGGTGAAGAAGTGCGCGCACACGAGGAGGCCGAGCCCGAGAACAGCCGCGCCGAGCGCGGACGTCTGATCCGTGACCGGCACGAAGCCGTACCAGTACGTGCCGCCGTCGACATCCGCGAAGACCCGCCACAGCCCCGCCGCGATCGCGAACCCCTCCAGCGGATAGAGCAGCAGCACGGCCGGCAGCAGCGCCGTGACGAACCCCGCCGTCATGTCCACCGGCAGCCACCGCAGATCCCGCCACGTCGCCGGATCGCCCAGCATCCCGAAGGTACGGCTCCACGGATTGGCGTCCTTCGGCAGCGGCCGGTACGCCGGCGGGATCCGCACCCCGCCCCACTCGGCCGCGAGTACCCGACGCCAGTCGGCGAACATCCGTACCCCCGTCAGCACCCACGGCGTCGTGACGATGCCGACGCCGATCGGTATCAGCGCGATGGACACGAGGGAGAGGACCAGGCACAGGACGGCACCGGGCAGGGAGATCAGGGCGAGCGCCAGCCCCCGCAGCGCGGCGAGCCCCATGCCCCGTGCCGTCGAGCCATGCCTGCTCTTCATGTCGTTGGTCATGCCGTCAGTCTCGCCGAGGCGACAGTGCCGGTCACGGGGCGGAACCCCCGGATCAGGGGGTGGTGCCAGATACACCCCCGTGGCCGCCGCTCGCGAGCACCTTCGCCTCCACCTCCGGATCGAGCCCCTTCACCGTCCGGTCCGACCGCATGGGTGCGGTCCCCTCGATGTCCTGGAGCCAGCGCCAGGTGTCGGCGACGGTCTCGGCGACGGGACGGCAGCGCAGCCCCGCGGCGACGGCCCGGGACACATCGGCACTGTGCAGCGCGTCATGCATGTCGCTGCCCGGCGGCACCCACACCGGCAGCTGGGTCCATGGCTCGATGCCCGCCTCCAGGATCACCTCGGGCTCGGTCCAGCGCAGCTCGGCGCCCCCGCCGACGGTGGCCACACAGGCGTCGAGCAACTCGCCCATGGTGGCGTGCCCTTGGGGGCTGGTGAGGTGGTACGGCCCGCTCAGCTCCTGTTCCACGGCGCCGAGGATCCACTCCGCGTGGTCGCGGACGTCGACGTACTGGAGGGGCAGGTCGCGCGGCCCCGGCGCCAGCACCGGGCCGCCGCGCGCGATCCGCCCCAGCCACCAGGGCAGCCGCCCGACGTTCTCGTACGGCCCGAGCAGCAGCCCGGTCCGCACCAGTACGGAGCGGTCCGACCCGAACTCCTCGACCGCGCCCAGCTCGCCGCCCCGCTTGTCCCGCGCGTAGTCGGTCTGCTCCGCACCGGCCTCGGCGCCCTGGACGAGGGGCGCGTCCTCGCCGTATCCGGCGGGCGGGGCCCACTCGTACACCGAGCGGCTCGACACATACACATACCGCCCGGCGCGGCCCCGCAGCAGCCGCGCCGCGTCCCGCACGGCGCGGGGCGCCGCCGACCAGGTGTCGACCACGGCGTCCCACTCACCGTCCGCGAGAGCGGCGAGCCCATCGGCCGCGGTGCGGTCACCGTGCAGCGACCGCACCCCCGCCACCGGCTCGTGCCGCCCCCGGTGGAAGACGGTCACCTCCCAGCCCCGCCCGAGGCCGGCCTCCACGACGGCCCGTCCCGCGAACTCCGTACCACCCAGCACCAGTAGCCTCATGCCGACGACTCTGCCCGGTGCAGACGCGGGACGGAACAGGACTCTGCCGTCAGCAGACAGCGGGCTTCGGCATCAGCGGCCGACCGGCGGGGCGTACTTGTACCCCACCCTGCGCACCGTGCGGATGGTGGCCCGGTGCTCGGCGCCCAGCTTGCGGCGCAGCCGGGCGATATGGACGTCGACGGTACGGCCGTCCCCCACATGCCCGTATCCCCACACGGTGGTCACCAGCTGATCCCGGGTGTGCACCCGGTGCGGGTTGGCCACGAGATGGGCGAGCAGCTCGAACTCCAGGTAGGTCAGGTCGAGTTCCTGCCCGTCGACCGACGCCGTGCGCCGCACGGTGTCGACGGTGACGAGCGGGTCGCCCTCGGCCTCGGCGGTCTTCGGGACCGGCGGCTGCTGGTCGGCCGGGACGAGCACCAGGTAGCCGATCATCGGCGGCTGCCCCGGCAGGGTGGGCAGGGAGTGCTGGGGAGCGGGCAGCCAGGTGGCGCCCGGCGGCAGAAGGTCCGCGACGTCGATCACCTCGTCCCGGTCCACGGCACGCAGATGATGCCGGGTACCGGTCGGGTGGAGGGTGGGAGCGGAGGTCAGAGAACGAGTGGTCGCCATGAGAGGTCAGCTCTTTCGCGCGAGAGGTCCGTCTTGGGAGAGGAACGTCGTTCGCGCTGGCCGAAGGCCGGGGTGACGGCTTTAGAGGGCCCGCGCGTTCGCCGCGCGGCAACACACCCGGTCGAAGTCATGGTGCTGACGAGAAGGCCAGAAGGGCTCGAGGTCATGGCGACCTGTCGCGGAACCCTGCTGCTGGATGCTGGCCATGCCCCCATTGAAGCAGACAGCCGCCCGGGAGGGGACCCTTCGTCTCATCCCTCCAGCCGTTTGTCCCAGGTCAACGGCGTGACGTTGATCGCTCTGCCGGGGGAGCCGTCCCACTGCGTGGACAACCCGGCGCCGGTGAGCGCGGCGACGACCTCGTGTCCGACGGCGGTGGTGGTCTCCTCGGAGCCGTCGAACCCGCCGTAGTAGAGGCTGAGTCCGTGCCCGCCCGCGGCGTGCTGGGTGCTCTGCTGGTGGAAGAAGACGAACCCCCGTGCGTCCGCACGCTCCGCGCCTATCTCCGCCATGCCGCAGCCCCGGCAGCAGGTGAAGTTCTCCCGGGCGGTGATGCCGCTCGTCTCCAGCGCACGGAAGGCTCCCGAGAGCCGCTCGGGATCGGTGACGCCCTCCCACGCCGACTGCTCGTCGAGCCGCTCCCGCCACAGCCGGTCGACCAGCTCCCGGGCCTGCGCGGGCGACACCGGCCGCTCCTCGCCGTCGACCAGATACTCCTCGGCGGCCTCCGCGAGCGTGGCCCGGTCGTCGTACCCGCACCGCAGCAGCTCGGAAACCCGGTCCTCCACCTGCTCCCGTATCGCGCGGGGAAGCCCGGGCACCTCCGGTGGCGGGTCCATGGCGACCGGCGTCCAGGCGAACCCGCTGTCCCAGCCGCCCCGCAGCCGCGCCCAGCCCACCAGCGCGTCGGCCACCGCAGCGGCGTCCGGGACCATGGTGCCGAGGAAGCGCTCGCGGTCCTCGCGGTGCTCCAGTTGATAGTCACCGCGCCGCTCGTGCCACACCTGGGCGAAGACATCCGGCACGTCCGGTATCCGCTGCATCACCAGCCAGTTGTCGCCGCGCTCGCCGAGCCGGTGCACCAGGTCGCGCAACTGCCGCTCGGACGGCCGCGCATACGTCTCGCCGTACTCCGTCTCGACCTTGACGGCCAGCCCCTCGCCGTCCGGCCCCATGCCGTTCTCCATGCCCTCCACGATGACACCCGCCACTGACAACGCGGCCAACTCACGGCGAAGGGGCGCCCACCATGACGGTGGACGCCCCTTCGCGGAGCCCTGGGCGGATCAGACCTGGCCGGCCTTCTCCAGCGCCGAGCAGCAGGTGTCGACGATCAGGCGGGTGACGACGTACGGGTCGACGTTGGCGTTGGGACGGCGGTCCTCGATGTAGCCCTTGCCGTCCTTCTCGACCTGCCACGGGATACGCACCGAGGCACCGCGGTTGGAGACGCCGTAGGAGTACTCGTTCCACGGGGCGGTCTCGTGCAGGCCCGTCAGACGGTCGTCGATGCCGGCGCCGTAGTTCTTGACGTGGTCGAGCGGCTTGGAGCCCTCGCCGAGCGACTCGCACGCGGTGATGATCGCGTCGTAGCCCTCGCGCATCGCCTTGGTGGAGAAGTTGGTGTGCGCACCGGCGCCGTTCCAGTCGCCCTTCACCGGCTTCGGGTCCAGCGTCGCGGAGATGCCGAAGTCCTCGGCGGTGCGGTAGAGCAGCCAGCGGGCCACCCACATCTGGTCCGAGACCTCCAGCGGGGCCAGCGGGCCGACCTGGAACTCCCACTGGCCGGGCATGACCTCGGCGTTGATGCCGGACAGGCCGAGACCGGCCTGAAGGCAGTTGTCGAGGTGGGCCTCGACGACGTCACGGCCGAAGATCTCGTCGGCGCCGACACCGCAGTAGTAGCCGCCCTGCGGGGCCGGGAAGCCGCCCTTGGGGAAGCCGAGCGGGTAGCCGTCCTGGAAGAAGGTGTACTCCTGCTCGATGCCGAAGATCGGCTCCTGCGCGGCGAACTTCTCCGCGACCTCGGTGAGCGCGGCACGCGTGTTGGACGGGTGCGGGGTGAGGTCGATGTTCAGGACCTCGCACAGCACCAGGATGTCGTCGCCGCCGCGGATCGGGTCGGGGCAGGTGAAGACCGGCTTGAGCACACAGTCCGAGGCGTGACCCTCGGCCTGGTTGGTCGAGGACCCGTCGAAGCCCCAGATCGGCAGCGCGTCCAGACCGGCGGGCGCACCCGTCATGATCTTGGTCTTGGAGCGCAGCTTGGCCGTCGGCTCGGTGCCGTCGATCCAGATGTACTCAGCCTTGAAGGTCACGGGACACATCCTTCGGGGGTGGGTCTAGGCGCAGTTGCGGGTGCTGCGGCGCTGCGGCACCGGGGTGCCGCGCTTGATGTCCGCGAGCCTGTCAACAGGCGATTTCCCGGCCGTTGCCCGTATGTGAACCCCGTGTTACCTGGTACTGGTGTGGCGCGATTCACGTACCCCGTATACGTACGCGGGTCCTGCCACCCGTGGCCGCAAGTGGCAGGACCCATGACACGTACGAGCTTGCTGTGCCGCGTCTCACCCCACCTTCTCGATCAGCGCCCGGCGGATCAGGAACTTGCCGGGCTCACGGACCTGCTCGAAGGCCGCGTTGTTCAGCAGCGCGCAGCTGCCGGAGACCGAGGTGACCTCCACCGTGGTGGACTTGTTGTTGTCCAGGTTGGTGACCTTCAGCTGGGTACCGACCGGGAACTGGTTGCTGGAGGCGGCCGGGGCGCCGCCCTCGCCGGAGAGCGTGACGGTGGAGCCGTTGCAGACCTGCTGGCCGGAGGCAGCGGCTCCGCCGTCGGCGTTGCCCGCGCCCGCGTCGCCCGCGTTGCCCGCTTCCTCGCCGGCCCCGGCGTTTCCGGCGTTGCCGGTGTCGCCCGCGTTACCGGCGTCCTGCGCGGGTGCGCTCGGCTGTGCGGTCTGGGAGCCCTGAGCCGACTCCCCGGCGACACACCCGGACGCTTCCTGCTGGACCTTGATCTGCTGGATGACGGCCTCGCGGTTGGCGATCCTCGCCTGGGACTGCGCGTCGGGATTCGCCCGTTGATCCGCGATGAACCGCTCGTTGTTGCCGAGCGCGGTGGCCAGACCCTGGCAGACGGTCGAATCCGCGGCGGACTTGACGGTCGGTGCCTGCGAGGCGTTCGAGGTGCTCGCCATGACGAAGGCGCCGCCTCCGGCCACCGTCGCCGCACTGACCAGCAGCGCCAGCTTCTTCTTCGTGCTGAGAGTTCTCCTGCGCGACATGCGCGCCTCCTGAAGAGGTAGGGGAGCGTACGTCGCTATGTACGAGATACCGAACGAGGTTACTCAGTGGTTTCAGGGGCCGCTTGAGTAACCTGCGTCACACTCCGGCGCGCCGGGGGAGTCTCAGCCCTCGCGGGACAGGGCGTCCCGTACCGCCTCGTCGGTGCGTCCGACCACGGCCGTACCGTCGTCCGCGGTGATGATCGGGCGCTGGATCAGCTTCGGGTGCTCGGCCAGCGCCTTCACCCACTGATCCCGCGAACTCGCGTCCCGTGCCCACTCCTTGACGCCGAGCTCCTTCGCCGCGGCCTCCTGGGTCCGGGTGATGTCCCACGGCTCCAGTCCCAGCCGGTCGAGCACCTCCCGGATCTCGTCGTCGCTCGGCACGTCCTCCAGGTAACGCCGGACGGTGTAGTCGGCGCCCTCGGCGTCTAGCAGGGTGAGGGCGCTGCGGCACTTGGAACAGGCCGGGTTGATCCAGATCTCCATGCGGGCAACGGTATCCCGAGTGCGGTGTGTTCGATTTTCTCGGCCTGGTGCGGGTGGCTCCCGGGTCCTGTGTGACACGGTGACAATTTAGTTGCTGACCAGGGCATTTAATGGGTGTTCGGGGTTCGTCGGATGTCAGTGGCGGGCAGTAAACTGTAAGCAGTGTTCGAGAGTGTCGCCGGGGGGTCCGGACGGCGCTCTGACCGCGACAGGAGGATGCCTGTGCCCGCTGCCGCACTGAAGCCGACCCGCAAGGCCTTGCCCACCCAGTCCACCGCGAAGCATCCGGTGCTGCTCGATCTGCCGTACGCACCGCTGGAGAAGCGGGCGCTGCCGCCGGGGCGCCCGCGCGAGTGGTACATCACGCACAACCGTCGCCTCAAGGCGATGCGCCTCGCGATAGCGCTGCTCGACTCGGGCGTCTACATGCCGAACCAGGCGCGTGACGAGACGATCCGGGACACGGCGGAGACGATCGGCGTCCATCCGCCGTCGACCACGACGTGCCACATGGTCAGGGCGCTGATGCGGTACTCGAGGTAAGCCGTGACGCCGGGTGCCGTCCGTGTGCCGGACGCGCCCGGCGTTGTAGTGTGCGCCCCCGCCTGGGGGCTGCCGCCCCCAGCAGACCCCCGCTGCCGGCCCTGAAGGGGCCTTGTCCTCAAACGCCGGACGGGCTGGGGGATGCGAGCGGCGTTGAGATGTTCCGCCAGCTGGAACGGGGTGGGGGACCGGTGTTGAGCGGGGCCGCCGATCCGGAGGAGCATGCGCACCGGCGGGTCGGGAGATCCCGCCCGCCCGGCTTGCGGCGCCGGTGTCCGCAAGCGTTCGCCCCGCCCCTAGCTCCCCAACTCCCGCTCCACCGGCGTCCGGAACCGAGGGGTGACCCGGGCCGGGCCCAGCCACCTCCGCAGTCGCTCCGCCTCCACCGCGACCGCCGCATCGGCCTCGCGGCGCTCCGAGCCGCCGAGGTCCTCCAGGAACCGCCAGACGATCTCCCCGTCCGGACGCTGGGCCCACCCGCCCACGACGCGCCCGTTCCACCACACCGTCGGCCCCACATTGCCGCTCCGGTCGAACAGGGACGGCCGCAACTCCGGTGCGAGATACCAGTCCCGCGCCTGCCACCCCATCGCCGTCGGGTCGAGCCCCGGCAGCAGCGCCGCCCATGGCTCGGCGGGCCCCGCCACCGGGCCGACGTCGCCGTCGACGACGTACCCCGTCCCCTCGTCGAGGGAGACGGCCTGTGCCCCGATCGCCGTGAGTGCCCGGCGGACCTCCGTCACCCGCCACCCCGTCCACCACTTGAGGTCGGCCTCCGTCGCCGGTCCGCATGCCGCGAGCCAGTGCCGCAGGAGATCCGCCTGGGCCTCGGCCACCTCCAGTTCGGGATGCTCGGGTGCCACCGCCCACCGGAACTGTGTGGACAACCAGGAGCCCAGCGGCCGTCCCCGCACGACCTTCCCCTCGACGCCCAGCACCCTCAGCAGCCGTGTCGAAACGCTGTGCGTTCCCTCGTAGCTCTTCCCGGCCGCGTACACGAACTGCTCACGCAACCGCGGCTCGTCCTCGGCGAGTTCGGCCGCCGTCGCCTGTCCGCGGCGCGCCAGCGCGGCCAGCGTCGACTCTTCCACCTCCGCCAGCCAGGCCGCGTCCGGCGCTCCCGCCGACGCCATGTGCTTGATCAGCGCGGCCCGCTCCCGGGCGGCGACCGTGAGGCCGGTGGAGGCGTGCACGACGGCGGTCAGCTCGGCGGGGAACACGAACACGGTGTGCCGCATGCCGTGCATCCGGACCAGCGCACGGTCCTCGTACAGCACGCGCTCGGTCTCGGCGACGGTCTTCGCGGGGTCCGTCAGCCGCGCGCCCACGGCCAGATACACGGTCGCCGGATCGCTGCCGTGCAGCGCGACCAGCGACTGGGCCACGTCCGCCGGACCCTGCGCCCGCGCCTCCCCGGCGAGCCGATGCCGCAGCCCCAGCCGAGCCCGCCGCTCGGCCACCCCGATGTACCGCACCCCGCCGCCCATCCCGACCTCCACCCACGACCGACCACACCTGCCTCCATCCTCCCGCTCCCCACTGACAACGGCCCTCGCCCGCCGCCACCCGTCCACCACCCGCCGTCGCACGGCCACCGCCCACCCACCTCCCCCGTCACCCGATCCGCCGCCCCGACATGCGCAACCCCCCGCCCCCGCATTCACTGCGATCAGGAGGTGGCGGACCGTCCGCGCCGGACGGCTGGGGCAGCGGGAGGCTCGATGGGCAGGGTGGTCGGTGCGCGGCAGCTTCAGGACATGTCGGTCGGACACGAGGGCGTCGGACGCAGGGCCGTCGCCTCATGACGAGCCCGATCAACCCCGCCGACCGATGCCTGCGGGGCAAGGCCGCCCGCAAGCGTGCCCGCCGTTCCGCGCACTCCGCGTGGATCGCGTCCGTCGACCGCCCGGACCCCGTCTCCGTGCTGGAACGGCAGGGGCGTGACCGGCTGCCGGAGCTGCTGCCGATCAGATACGGGCGGATGGCGGCGTCGCCGTTCGCGTTCCTGCGCGGGGGTGCCGCCGTGATGGCCGCCGATCTCGCCGCCGCCCCGCACACCGGCCTCACCGCGCAGCTGTGCGGCGACGCCCATCTGCTCAACTTCGGTGTGTACGCCTCCCCGGAACGCCACCTGCTCTTCGACCTCAATGACTTCGACGAGACGTTCCCCGGCCCGTTCGAGTGGGACGTCAAACGCCTCGCCACCTCCGTCGCCGTGGCCGCCCGCGAGAACGGCCACCCGGAGGCCAAGGCCGCCCACGCCGCCCGGGAGGCCGTCGCCGGGTACCGCCTCGCGATGCGCCGGCTGGCCCGGCTGGGCGAGCTCGACGTCTGGTACACGCGCATCGACGCCGAGCAGCTCCTGCCGCTGATCCGCTCCACCCGCCGCCATCGCCGGGTCGAGGCCAGCCTCGGCCGCGCCCGCCGCCGCACCAGCCTGCGGGCCTTCGGCAAGCTGACCGAGACCGTCGACGGACGGCGACGCATCGTCCACGACCCGCCGCTCCTGGAACGCGCGGGCACCTCCGACATGGCCTCCCTGCGCAAGATCTTCAGCGACTACCGCTCGACCCTCTCCGAGGAGCGCCGACTGCTCCTGGACCGCTACCGCTTCGTCGACGCCGCCCGCAAGGTCGTCGGCGTCGGCAGCGTCGGCCTGCGCTGCTTCATCGTGCTGCTCGCCGGACGCGACGCGGGCGACCCGCTGTTCCTGCAGATCAAGGAGGCCCGGCAGTCCGTACTGGAGGAGCATCTGCCGAGCGGGCCGTACGTCCACCCCGGCCATCGCGTCGTCGCGGGCCAGCGGCTGCTGCAGGCCGCCGGTGACATCTTCCTGGGCTGGATGTCGGGGCCGCAGGGGCGGGCGTTCTACTGGCGTCAGCTGCGCGACATGAAGGGCACGGCGGACGTCGCCGGGATGGGCCCGGACGAGCTGAGCGCATACGCCCGGCTGTGCGGCACCGCCCTCGCCCGGGCCCACGCCCGCTCCGGCGACCGTATCGCCATCGCCGGCTACCTCGGCGGCGCCGACACCTTCGACCGCGCGGTCGCCGACTTCGCCATGGCCTACGCCGACCAGACCGCCGCCGACCACACGGCCCTGCGCGCGGCCGTCGAGGCGGGGGTGGTGCGGGCCGCACCCGAGATCTGACCAGAGCCGACCGTCAGCGGCTCCCGCCGTCACCCGCCCCGTCCGCCAGCACCGTCGTCACGAACTCCCGCCGGTCCTCCGCGTGCTCCTCGAACCACATCCCCAGCATGTGCTCCGCGCCCGGCACATCGAACCGCGTGAACCGTGCGTGAGCGCTCAGCGCGTCCTGGATCGCCTCCGTCACGGCCGGCGGGATGATCGCGTCCGATTCCGGCACCGCGAGCACCGCCCGCCCCTCGTAGTCCCGCAGCACATCGAGCGCGGGCGCCCCGCGCCAGCCGTCCGGCCTGCGGATGATTTCGCTGAACCGTCCGTCCCCCTCGCCGAACGGCACATCCCACGCCTCCTTCGAGTACACCGCGGGCGCGCACAGCCCCACCGCCGCGACGCGCTCCCCGTAGTGCCCGACGAGATCCGCCACCGTCTGTCCGCTCATGCTGAATCCCACCAGGACCAGCCGACCGCCCGCCGGCACCCGCGTGTCGATGACGGCGACGGCCTGCTCGAAGCGGCGCCGCAGGCTCAACTCCCGCAGCTCGCCGGTGCTTTCGCCGTGCCCCGAGAAGTCGAAGGCGATCCCGCGCCGGCCCCGGGACACGAACTCGGCGAGCAGCGGCAGCAGCCGGTCCTTGGTGCCGATGCCCGCGCCGTGCAGGAGGACCACGGTGGCCTGGGCGTCGGCGTCACCGCCGTACACCCCGCTGAGCAGTTCTCCGTCATGGGCGTGTGTGAATGAGAAGAGGTCGGTCATGTGCCCATTCATTCACGGCACTTGGGTCCCGGGAAAAGGAGATGCACGCCGAGTGACCGTCTCCCTACCCTGGACACGCGTAACGGAGCAGTTCACGCCGCTTTCCGCAGGGCGGGGGTCACCCTGCGGGCTCGGGGCTACTCTCTACGCACCGACGGACGGCCGCCTTCCCCAGCGCCCCGTCGGGACATCGATTTCAACACCCACGCACACGGAGGCCCGTGATGGGCACCATCGTCTTGTCCGGGACCGCCGTCCTGGTGATCCTGGGATTCGGAAACAACCTGTACTGGCTCGCCGCCGTCGCCGTGCTGTTCCTGTACCTGCGGTACGGCCGCGACGCCTCCGCGTCGAGCGGCGGAGCCGGGGGAGGATCCTCGTCCGGAGGGTCCATGCCCTCGGACTACCGCGCCTACCGCGACCGCCGCGACATGCAGGCCAAGTGGGAGCGCCGCTACCGCCGCGAGCGTCCTCTGGAGTCGCGCCGTCAGCAGCGCGAGAAGAGCAGCTGAGCCCCTGGTCGGGTGCCCCTGGTCATAGACCGGGGGCACCCCACAGCGGGAACCAGCGGTTCAGGTCCTGCTCGATCCGCAGATCGTTCCCGAGCGTCGCCTTCACCCGCAGCTCCAGCGGGTTGTCGCGGCGCTCGGCCGTCCCCGGCAGCGGCGCGAAGGGATAGAAGGTGCCGCGCTTGTAGAGATAGACGAGCGCGAGCCGATGCTCGTCCTTCTCGAACCCCGCCAGCGAACACAGCAGCTGTGGTCCGAACCCGTTGACCTCCATCGCGCTGTTCACCGCGTGCAGATCGTTGACCAGCTCCGGCAGCTGGTCCGGTGCCCGCTCGGAGACCAGCCAGGAGTAGCCGTAGTCGTCCCGGGTCAGGCGCACGGGACGGCCGTCGCGTTCGGCGTCCGCGTCGAGCAGCGCCTGGACCTCGCGGTGGGTCTGCTCGAAGGCCGCGCCCTCGACCGTGGCGAAGCACACCGCCCCGCTGCCGGTCGGCCGGAACCCGGCCGCCGCCTCCAGGGTCACCGCCGCCGACGGCAGTGCGAAGAGCTGGTCGAGATCGGGTACGACCGGCTTGGTACGGCCGAGCAGAATGTCCAGCAGCCCCATCTCACGCCCCTCCGGGAGCCGCGGCCTCACCCAGCTCGGTGGAGATCCGCCCCAGCTGGTCGATCCGCTGCTCCAGGCTCGGGTGGGTGGAGAAGAGCCGCGCGATACCGGGGTCGCGGCCCAGGGCCGGCGTGAAGTAGAAGGCGTTGAACGCCTGCGCCGTCCGCAGGTCCTTGGTCGGGATCCGGGCGATGTCCCCGGACACCTTGGTGAGCGCGGACGCCAGCGCCGAGGGACGCCCGGTGAGCAGCGCCGCCGCCCGGTCCGCGGCCAGCTCCCGGTACCGGGACAGGGCCCGGATCAGCAGGAAGCTGATCGCGTAGACGGCCGCCGACACCCCGAGCACCGCGGCGAAGATCACGGCGGTGTTCTGGTCCCGCCGCCCGCCTCCGAAGAGCTGGCTGTAGAAGGCGAACCGCACGATCAGCCCCGCGATCACCCCGAGGAACGAGGCGACGGTGATCACCGCGACGTCCTTGTGCGCCACATGCGACAGCTCGTGCGCGAGCACACCCTCCAGCTCGTCCGGTTCGAGGCGGCGCAGCAGCCCGGTCGTCACACAGACCACGGCATGATCGGGATTGCGCCCCGTCGCGAACGCGTTCGGCATGTCCATATCCGAAACGGCGACCACGGGCTTCGGCATATCCGCGATCGCACACAGCCGGTCGACGACCCCGTGCAGCTCGGGATACTCGTCCCGCTCCACGACCCGCCCCCGCATCGCGAACAGCGCGACCCGGTCCGAGAACCAGTACTGCGCCCCCAGCAGCCCCGCCGCCACGACCACGACGAGCACCCAGGACTTCAGCAGCACGATCAGCGCGACGACGAACCCCACGTACAACAACCCGAGCAGAAACAGCGTGACCCCCATACGAGCGGTCAACCGCCGGTCACTCCGGAAGCGGCTCTGCATCTTGCACCACCCCGCACTCAGGCACTCGTCCCACTGCCCAGTGTGCACCCGACGACGCCCATGAACGGGTCGCGATCGGTCCTAGGAGCAGCAAAGGCCCCCGGTCAGTAGGTGCGGAAGTTGACGTACCCCAGCAGCACGATCACCCCGGCGACACAGCCGAACACGATGGCCGTGGACACCCAGCCCGACCGGCGCTGCCGCCGCGCCACATGATCGGGCTCACCCCGGAACGGCACCGGGCCGGGAGGGTTCTCCTTCCAGCGCGCGGCGAGCATCCGGGCGCGTGCCGAGGGCTCCTTGTGCTCGGCGTTGTCCGCCCACTTGAGGTCGAACTCCCGCTCCTGGTCGTCCTGTTCGTGCCGCTCCGGCATCCCGTCCACCCCCGTGTCGTCTCCACGGAAGAATAGAACATACGCCCGCGCCCCCGCTGCCGGTAGGGCAGCGGGGGCGCGGGCGCAGTGGCCTCGGTCAGGCGTCGATCACACGTCGAAGTAGAGCTCGAACTCGTGCGGGTGCGGACGCAGCTGCAGCGGGGCGATCTCGTTCGCGCGCTTGTAGTCGATCCACGTCTCGATCAGGTCCGGCGTGAAAACGTCGCCCTGGAGGAGGAACTCGTGGTCGGACTCGAGGCGGTCGAGGACGGCCGGGAGCGAGGTCGGGACCTGGGCGACGCCCGCGTGCTCCTCGGGAGCCAGCTCGTAGAGGTCCTTGTCGATCGGCTCGGCCGGCTCGATCTTGTTCTTGATGCCGTCCAGGCCCGCGAGGAGCAGGGCGGAGAAGGCGAGATACGGGTTGCCGGAGGAGTCGGGCGCCCGGAACTCGACGCGCTTGGCCTTCGGGTTGGAGCCCGTGATCGGGATACGCATCGCGGCCGAGCGGTTGCGCTGCGAGTACACCAGGTTGATCGGGGCCTCGAAGCCCGGCACCAGACGGTGGTACGAGTTCACCGTCGGGTTGGTGAAGGCGAGCAGCGACGGGGCGTGCTTGAGGATGCCGCCGATGTAGTAGCGGGCGATGTCCGACAGGCCCGCGTAACCGGCCTCGTCGTAGAAGAGCGGGGAGCCGCCGGTCCACAGGGACTGGTGGACGTGCATGCCCGAGCCGTTGTCACCGAAGATCGGCTTCGGCATGAAGGTCGCGGTCTTGCCGTTGCGCCAGGCGACGTTCTTCACGATGTACTTGAAGAGCTGAAGGTCGTCGGCCGCGGCGAGCAGCGTGTTGAACTTGTAGTTGATCTCGGCCTGGCCGGCGGTGCCCACCTCGTGGTGCTGGCGCTCCACCTTCAGACCGGCACGGTCCAGCTCCAGGGAGATCTCGGCACGCAGGTCGGCGAAGTGGTCGACCGGCGGGACCGGGAAGTAACCGCCCTTGTAGCGGACCTTGTAACCACGGTTGTCCTCCAGGGCACCGGTGTTCCAGGCGCCCGCCTCGGAGTCGATGTGGTAGAAGGACTCGTTCGAGGTGGTGGCGAAACGGACCGAGTCGAAGACGTAGAACTCCGCCTCGGGGCCGAAGTAGGCGGTGTCGGCGATGCCCGTCGACGCCAGGTACGCCTCGGCCTTCTTCGCCACGTTCCGCGGGTCACGGCTGTACTGCTCGCCGGTGATCGGGTCGTGGATGAAGAAGTTGATGTTGAGGGTCTTGTCGCGGCGGAACGGGTCGACACGGGCCGTCGACAGGTCGGCACGCAGGGCCATGTCGGACTCGTGGATCGCCTGGAAACCACGGATCGACGATCCGTCGAAGGCGAGCTCCTCGTCCGGGTCGAACGCCTCGACGGGCACCGTGAAGTGCTGCATGACGCCCGGCAGGTCGCAGAACCGGACGTCGACGAACTTGACGTCCTCGTCCGCGATGAACTTCTTGGCCTCGTCGGCGTTCTGGAACATCCAGCTCCTCCTACTCCCGACCGTCCGCGCCGGGGTGGTAGTTCGTTCGTGCGGCCAGTGCGGTGGCACACGCTGACCTCGACCCTAGGGACGGGTGATTTCTCGGGCGTGACCCATTTGTTTCACACACGTTAACCGGACATCCCGCACCTCACCCCACCTGTCCACATCGCAAAACGGGCACAGTACCGTGGTCGCGTGGACAAGAGGCAAGCAATCGGATCCTGGCTCTCCGGCCCCCGCGCGGCCGCCGAGAACGCCGGTGTCGACTTCGGATACAGGGGTCAGCAGCTCGGCCTTCCGGAGGAGGGCCCCGGCTCCATCGCCCGCCCGGGACGGCGGCTCGGAGCACTCGCCGTGGACTGGGCCATCTGCGTCTTGATCGCATACGGTCTCATCACCGACGGCTACGGCCAGTCGACCAGCAACTGGGCCCTGCTGCTGTTCTTCGTGATGGGCGCCCTGACCGTCGGCACCGTCGGCTTCACCCCGGGCAAGCGGCTCTTCGGCCTGCGCGTGGTGACCCTGGAGACCGGCACGGTCAACCCGCTGCGCGCCCTGCTGCGCACGGCCCTGCTGTGCGTCGCCATCCCGGCCCTGATCTGGGACCGCGACGGCCGGGGCCTGCACGACCGGCTCGCGGGGACCGTGGAAGTGCGGATCTGACGGCGGTACGACGAAGGGGGCGCCCGGAGTGATCTCCGGGCGCCCCCTTTCTCGTACAGATCCTCGTACGAGGGAGAGTCAGCGGGCCTTCGGCCCGCCCTTCGGCAGCTTCATGCCCTTCGGCATGGGGCCCTTCGGCAACGGCATGTTGCTCATCAGGTCGCCCATCGCCTTGAGCCGGTCGTTGGTGGCGGTCACCTGGGGGCCGGTGAGTACGCGCGGCAGCTTCAGCATGGTGGTCCGCACCTTCTTCAGCTCGACCTGGCCCTCGCCCGTGCCGACCAGGATGTCGTGCACCGGCACGTCCGCGACGATGCGGTTCATCTTCTTCTTCTCGGCGGCCAGCAGGGTCTTCACCCGGTTCGGGTTGCCCTCCGCGACCAGCACGATGCCGGCCTTGCCGACGGCCCGGTGGACCACGTCCTGGCTGCGGTTCATCGCCACCGCGGGGGTCGTCGACCAGCCCCGGCCGATGTTGTCCAGTACGGCCGCCGCCGCGCCCGGCTGGCCCTCCATCTGGCCGAATGCGGCCCGCTCGGCCCGGCGCCCGAACACGATCGCCGACGCGAGGAAGGCGAGCAGCAGGCCCAGGATGCCGAGATAGATGGGGTGACCGATCAAGAAACCGATCGCGAGGAAGACACCGAGGGTGACGATTCCGACTGCCGCGAGTACAAGACCGATCTTCTTGTCGGCCCTGCGGGTCATCTTGTAGGTCAGAGCGATCTGCTTGAGTCGCCCGGGGTTCGCAGCGTCCGCTGCAGGTTCCTTCCTCGCCATGCCACGAAGTCTACGTGGCCGCACAAGCGCCTTCGACGGCAGCGTGCTCAGAGGCGGGGAGAGAGGGTCTGCTCCAGGACGCGCTCCGCCTCCACCCGGTCCTTGGCGCGGCGGCGGTCCTCCAGGACGGAGGTCCAGGCGTTGCGGCGGGCGGTGCGCTGGCCGCCGCTCATGAGGATCGACTCGACGGCACGGAGTGCATCGGTGAAGGACGGGATGGCGGTGGCGCGGACGGGCGCGGCCTGCATGGTGGAGGTCCCCCCTCGGGATGGCGGCTTCGGTGGGTGGTGCACGGGGTGTACAACCAGGGTCACTGATTGGTGTTACCAGGGCGTGACCGACCGGTCAAACACCAATGAAGCCTTGATGCGCCGTCCGAAAAGCTTGACGCGGCCCTGATGAGGCCCCTATCTGCGGGGACGTCCAGGGCCGCGTCAACTGGTCGCTACTGCGGCGTAGTTGCTTGTGCGCAGATTCACACGCTCGCGGTGGCACTCCGTGCCATCAGACGGCCTGCGAGGCGACGTACGAACCGCGCTTCTCCACGGCCATCTGGTACAGCCGGCCGGCGCGGTACGAGGAGCGCACCAGCGGGCCGGACATCACACCGGAGAAGCCGATCTGCTCGGCCTCGTCCTTCAGCTCCACGAACTCCTGCGGCTTGACCCAGCGCTCCACGGGGTGGTGGCGCACGGACGGGCGCAGGTACTGGGTGATGGTGACCAGCTCGCAGCCCGCGTCGTGCAGCTGCCGGAGCGCCTCGCTGATCTCCTCGCGGGTCTCGCCCATGCCGAGGATCAGGTTGGACTTGGTGACCAGGCCGTAGTCGCGGGCCTCGGTGATGACCTTCAGGGAGCGCTCGTAGCGGAAGCCCGGGCGGATGCGCTTGAAGATCCGGGGCACCGTCTCGACGTTGTGCGCGAAGACCTCGGGGCGGGAGGCGAAGACCTCGGCCAGCAGCTCCGGTACGGCGTTGAAGTCCGGGGCGAGCAGCTCGACCTTGGTGCGGCCGGCCTCGCGCTCCGCCGTCTGCTGGTGGATCTGGCGGACCGTCTCGGCGTACAGCCAGGCGCCGCCGTCCTCCAGGTCGTCGCGGGCGACGCCGGTGATGGTGGCGTAGTTCAGGTCCATGGTGACCACGGACTCGCCGACGCGGCGCGGCTCGTCACGGTCGAGCGCCTCGGGCTTGCCGGTGTCGATCTGGCAGAAGTCGCAGCGCCGGGTGCACTGGTCGCCGCCGATGAGGAAGGTCGCCTCGCGGTCCTCCCAGCACTCGTAGATGTTCGGGCAGCCGGCTTCCTGGCAGACGGTGTGCAGGCCCTCGCTCTTCACGAGGTTCTGCATCTTCGTGTACTCGGGGCCCATTTTCGCCCGGGTCTTGATCCACTCGGGCTTGCGCTCGATGGGGGTCTGGGCGTTCCTGACCTCCAGGCGCAGCATCTTGCGTCCGTCGGGTGTGACTGCGGACACGTCGGCTCCCTAGCGATTGATTCTTCGGCGACCTCAAGGGTACGCCCGTGGATTTGAATGCCTACGTGGGTGTCAAGCCCCTCCATGGGGCTGTTTATGCCACCGGTGTCTTCTCGATCGCGCGCGGCTTGAGGTCCGCGTTCTCCAGTACGTCCCGCAGATGCCGCTCGACCACCGGCAGCACCTCCTCGATCGTCACGTCCCTGCCCAGCTCGGCGGCCAGCGAGGCGACCCCCGCGTCCCGGATGCCGCACGGGATGATCCGGTCGAACCACTTGTTGTCCGGGTTCACGTTCAGGGCGAAGCCATGCATGGTCACGCCCTTCGCCACCCGGATCCCGATCGCCGCGATCTTGCGGTCCTCGCGGCGCTGGCCGGCGTTGGAGGGCGCGTACTCGGGGCCGTTGAGGCGCGGGTCGAACTCCTCGTCGGTGAGGCGGGGGTCGAAGTCCAGGGCGAGGCCGCCCAGCACCGGGCGCTGTTCGACCGGGTCGCCGAGTACCCAGACGCCGCTGCGGCCCTCCACGCGCGTGGTCTCCAGGCCGAACTCCGCGCAGGTGCGGATCAGGGCCTCCTCCAGGCGCCGTACATGCGCCACGACGTCCACCGGGCGGGGCAGCTTCTGGATCGGGTAGCCGACCAGCTGGCCCGGGCCGTGCCAGGTGATCTTGCCGCCGCGGTCCACGTCGATGACCGGCGTGCCGTCCAGCGGCCGCTCGTTGTCCGCCGTGCGCCGGCCCGCCGTATAGACCGGGGGGTGTTCGAGCAGCAGGACGGTGTCGGGGATGCCGTCCTCGAAGCGCGCCGTGTGCACCCGGCGCTGCTCGTCCCACGCCTGCTGATACTCGACGGCGTCCGCCCCGAACCCCATGCGCACGAACCGCAACTCACCCACGGCAAGCGCCTCCCTGGAAGCAGCCTTGAAGTCGTAAGGCACAAACCGTGCCTACGCCACTGTACGACCGGGCCGTTCGAGTGCGATCCCGCGGTCCGCGTCAGCCCGGTAGGGCAATCCTCACACGATCGGATGAATGGGCGCCGAAATGTGCGATCGGCTGCTTACTCTCCGCTACATTCGCGCCGTTCGAGAGGCCAAAAGGGCAGCTCACCGGCAATCCGGGCACTTGACGGCCGTAAGGCCTTGCGAGGCCCGAAAGGCAGGAGACCGCACCGCAGATGACGGAACGACCCGCGCAGCGCACTCCCAACCGCCAGCTCGCCGCGCTCATCGCAGAAGCGGGATTCTCCAACGCGGGTCTCGCCCGCCGAGTGGACCAGCTCGGTCTCGAACATGGGCTTGATCTCAGATACGACAAGACCTCCGTGACCCGGTGGCTGCGCGGCCAGCAGCCCCGCGGCACCACCCCGGCGCTCATCGCCGAGGTCTTCACCCGGCGCCTCGGCCGCCGGCTCACCGCCCAGGACCTCGGCCTCGACGCCTGTGCCCCCGTGTACGCGGGGCTGGAGTTCGCCGCCACCCCCGAGGAGGCCGTCGACATCGTCAGCGGCCTGTGGCGCAAGGACTCCGGCAGCCACGCCGAACTGCGCAAGATCGCCTTCACCCCGGCCGGCCTCGTCGTGCCCAGCCGGGACTGGCTCATCGGCCGCGCCGACGAGAAGGTCGCCCGCGGCGAGCCGCTCACCCGCATCCCGGCCCAGAGCCGCCCCGTGGCCGTGCCACGCCAGCGCAACCAGGCCGAACGCGGCCCCGGCCAGAAGGTCACCGGCGGCGACATCGCCGCCCTGCGCTCGGTCGGCGAGCTGTTCCGCTCCCTCGACGACATGTACGGCGGCGGCCACGCCCGGCAGGCCCTGGTGCGCTATCTGGAGCACGAGTGCGAGCCGATGCTGCGCGGCACCTACGGCGAGCAGACCGGCCGCCGCCTGTTCGCCGCCGCCGCCGACCTCACCCGGCTCGCGGGCTGGACGTCGTACGACATCGCGGCGCACGGGCTCGCCCAGCGCTACTTCGTGCAGTCGCTGCGGCTCGCCCAGGCCGCGGGGGACCGGCCCTACGGCTCCTACGTCCTCGTCACCATGAGCCGGCAGGCCGTCTACCTCGGGCACGGCCGTGAGGCCGTCCAGCTGGCGCGGGTGGCCCAGCAGGGGGTGGGCTCCGGCGCGCCGCCGGTGGTGCAGGCGCTGCTGCACGCGTGCGAGGCGCGCGGGCACGGCGTACTGGGCGAGGTGCGCGCCTGTACGGCCTCCCTGGTGCGGGCCGAGCGCTCCCTGGAGGCGGCCCGTCCTGGCGATGATGTGCCGTACTGGGCGCGGTTCTTCGACGAGGCGCAGCTCGCCGACGAGTTCGGGCACTGCCACCGGGATCTGCAGCAGTTCCGGGCGGCGGCGCAGCATGCGGAGCGGTCGCTGCAGTTGCGTGCGCCCGCGTATGCGCGCAGTCGGTTGTTCAGTCGGGTCGTGCTCGCCTCCGCGCGGCTGGGGCTGGGTGAGCTTGATCAGGCCTGTGCGTTGGGGGCGGAGGCGGCGGGGGCGGCTGCGGAGATGCGGTCGGTTCGGGCGGTCGAGTATGTGCGGGACTTTGAGCGGAGGTTGGAGCCGTATCGGGATGCGGCGCCGGTGAGGGGGTATCGGGACAAGGTTGCGGCGTTGCTGTAGGGGCCCCTCGCCGTGACTCCGACTGGTTGAGTGCCAGGTGCGGGTTGCGTTGTGGTTGCTCGCGCAGTTCCCCGCGCCCTTGGGTGGGTGCGGGGAACCTGCGTTTTTATGTCGCCGCTTTTTATGCCGCTGCGCGTAACGGTTCCGACCTGTGCAGCGAACCCGCCGCCCCCAGGTCCGCCAGGATCGCCGCCGCCGCCCTGTGTGCCGAATGCAGCGCGCCCTGGACCGTGCTGGTGTCCCGGTGGTCGCCGCAGACGTACAGGCCCGCCAGGAGGCGTACCGGGCGGCGTAGGTCGTGGGGTGGGCGCATGGCGGGGACGGCCTCGGTGGTGTGGTGGACCGCGAGGGTCTCCCAGCGGGTCGTCGAGGTGCCGTAGAGGCGGGCGAGGTGCATCCGGACGGCCGTGTCGATGTCGGGCGGCGGGGTGCCCAGGACCGTCGAGGAGATGAGGGCCCGGCCCGCCGGTGCGCGGGTCGGGTCGACCTGGCTCATCAGGGTGGTGTGGGCCACCGGGCCGCCGCGGTCGGCGTCTAGGAGGAGGGACGCGCCGGTCGTCGGTGGGTCGTCCGTGGTGTGGTGGACGACCGTCACCGGGTGGAAGTCGGGTACGCGCAGGCCGGGCAGGAGTTCGGCGGCGGTTCCTGCGTCCGTCGCCAGGAGGACCGCCCGGCAGTGGATCTCGCCGTGTTCGGCGGTGGTCACGGAGGTCGTGGCGATCGATGTGACCCGTACGCCCGTGTGCACCGTGCCCGGTGGCAGTGCCTGGGCCAGCAGCTCCGGCAGTGCCTCGGCGCCGCCCTCGGGCACGCACAGCCGGCCACTCGCGAAGGCGCGCAGCGCGAGGTCCGCGCAGCGGCTGGACGTCGTCAGATCGGGGTCGCAGAGCAGGGCGGCGAGCAGAGGGCGCAGGAAGCCGTCGATCGTGCGGGCCGGGATGCCACGCTCCGAGAGGGCCTGCGCGGCCGGCGACTCGGGGCGGGCCAGCAGCCGTTCGACGGGGGAGGAGGCGAGGCGGGCGAGTGCGGCGCCGAGCCGGGCCTGGTCCACGGCGGTACCGAGAGGGGCACGCACCCTGGGCCCGGTCCCTACGGCCGCCGACCTGGGGGCGCTCGCCAGGGCGCGCACCGCGTGCAGTGCGCCCCTCGCGCGCCTCGCACCCATCGCGCCGGGCACCGCGCCCGCGCGCTGCCGTCGTCCGTCGCTGTGCAGCAGCACGCCCGGGGCGAACGGGCGCAGCGCGAGTGCGTCGAGGCCTGGGGTGAGGCGTAGTTCGGGATACGAGGTCGACAGGAGCTGGCCGATCCGGTCGAGCCGGAAGCCGTCGACCTTCTCCGTCGACATGCGGCCGCCCGGACAAGGGGCGGCCTCCAGAACTGCGGTAGTCACTCCTGCGCTGGTCAGCCGATGCGCCGCGGAGAGTCCGGCGACCCCGGCTCCCACGATCACGACGTCCGCCTGGTACGCGGGCTCAAGCACGTGCCCCTCCTCGAGGTTGCGCGGCCGGTGGAGACGTCATGCCCCCAACAGGCTCCGGGGATACCCGAGTTCGGATCGAGGTTAGGGCCGTGATCGGTCAGGAACAGTCGCGCATCGGCAGAGCACGGTCGCACAGTGGTCGCATGCGAAAACTCACAGTGCCGCCCGGATCGCCCCCTCGATCTCCGGGAAGGCGAAGGTGAACCCGGACTCCAACAGCCTTGCGGGCCGCACCCGTTGGCTGCCGAGCACATCTCCGGCCATCTCGCCGAGCACGGTGCGCAGGACCGGCGCGGGCACCGTGAAGAGCGTTGGGCGGTGCAGCACCCGGCCCATCGCCTCGGTGATCTCACGGTTCGGCAGCGGGTGCGGTGCGGTGACGTTGAACGGTCCCGAGAGGTCGTCCCGGTCGATGAGATGCCGGATCGCGGCCACCTCGTCGTGCAGCGAGACGAACGACCAGTACTGCCGCCCGTTCCCCATCCGCCCGCCGAGCCCCGCCTTGAACAGCGGGAACAGCCTTCCCCAGGCCCCGCCCTCGCGGGCCACCACCAGCCCCGTGCGCGGGAACACCGTCCGTACGCCCGCCTCCTGGGCCGGAGCCGCCGCGCCCTCCCAGTCGACGACCAGCGAGGGCAGGAAGCCCTGCCCGGCCGGGGCGCTCTCGTCGACGATGCGCTCGTCGGTCTCGCCGTAGTAGCCGATGGCGCTGCCGTTGACGAAGACCCGCGGCCTCTCGTGCGGCTCCAGCGACGCCATGGCCTTCGCCAGCGCAGTGGTGCCCAGCACCCGGCCGCGCCGGAGCTTCGCCTTGTACGCCTCCGTCCAGCGCCGCGAGCCCACGTTCGCGCCGGCCAGGTTGACCACGGCGTGGCATCCGGCGAGCCCCGCCGCGTCCACGGTTCCGCCCTCCGGGTCCCAGCGCACCTCGTCCTCGGACCTGGGCGCCCGGCGCACCAGCCGCACCACCTGGTGCCCGTCGGCGGCCAGGGACCGCACCAGGGCGCCGCCGATGAGACCGGAGGAGCCCGCCACCGCGATTCTTGAAAGTTCCATGACTTCATCCTGCCTCTGACCACATAAAACCCCGGTCGGGTTCCCGTGCCCGGGTCATAGGGTGGCGCCCATGCCCGACCTCCACCAGTCGCCGTACATACGCACCGCCCTCCCGGACGACGAGGAGGAACTGTCCCTCCTCGACCGCCGCACGTGGTCGCATCTGCACGCCGTCATGCCGAAGCCACAGCCGCCCTACTCCCCGTTCTTCGACGAGCGACACGCTCCCGGCGACCATTTGGTGGCCGAACTCGACCGCCGCATCGTCGGTTACGTCCGTCTGGGCTTTCCCACGCCGCTCGCGGCCAACGCGCATGTGCGGCAGATCCAGGGGCTCGCCGTCGCCGACGAGGCCCGGGGCAGGGGCGTGGGCCGGGCGTTGATCCGGGCGGCCGTCGAGGAGGCCCGCCGCAGGGGCGCGCGCCGCATCACGCTGCGCGTCCTCGGCCACAACACGCCTGCCCGGAAGCTGTACGAGTCCGAGGGGTTCGTGGTCGAGGGGGTGCTGCCCGAGGAGTTCCTCCTGGGCGGGGAGTACGTGGACGACGTGCTCATGGGGCGCGGTCTCTGAGGGGCCCGGCAGAGGGCGATGCTCATGAACTGATGAGTTCCCCCGTGTCCACCGGCGTCGTCGCGTTCGCCGCGCGCCGGGCGTCGGAGGCGACCTCGGCCGCCGTCAGGACGTAGCCGGTCTCGGCGTCGGAGGTGGAGCGGGCGAAGACCACGCCGAACACCTTGCCGTCGGTGGTCAGCAGCGGACCGCCGGAGTTGCCGGGGCGGACGGTGGAGCGGATCGAGTAGATCTCGCGGGTGACGGTGTCGTCGTTGTAGATGTTCTGGCCCGTCGCCCGCACCCGGTTCGCGACCGTGGCCGCCTGGAGGTTCAGGTCGCCGTCCTCCGGGTAGCCCGCCACGACCGCCGAGTCGCCCCGGCCGGCGGCGTCGTCGAACCGCAGCACGGGGGCGCTCAGTTCGGGCACGTACAGCACGGCGACGTCCCGCTCCGGGTCGAAGAGCACCACCCGCGCCTCGTACGACTGCCCGACGCCCCCGATGCGGACGCTCGGGTCGTCGATGCCGGCCACCACATGGGCGTTGGTCATCACATGCCGCGGGGCGTAGACGAAGCCGCTGCCCTCGCGGCCCTGGGTGCCGACGGCGCCCTCGATCTTGACGGTGCTGAGCTTGGCGGCGTTCGTCGCGGCGGCCGTGACGCTGTCGCCGGAGGGCTTGGCGACCTCGGCCGTCGACTCGTTCTCGAACGGGTTGAAGACCTGCGGGAAGCCCGCCTCGGTGAGCGCCGAGGTGGCCCGGGAGAACCAGGCCGGTGTGGTGTCCGGCATGGCGTCCTGCACCGTGCCGAGCAGACGGGAGTCGCGGATCGCCGAGGTGAGCAGCGGGGACGAGGACGCGGCGAGGACGCTGGCCGCCACCCAGGACACGATCAGCACGGCCACCGAGTTCGCCAAGGCCCCGCCGACCCCGTCGGCCACCCTGAGCGGCCCGCGGTCCAGCTCCCGGCGCAGCCGCAGCGCCAGCCTGCCCGCCAGCTCGTGCACCACCACGGCCGGCACAAGGACGGTGAGCACCGCGGTCACCGTCGCCTGGGTCGTACCCGCTGTGACCAGGTCCATCATCCACGGCAGCAGCCAGACGCCGATCACCGCGCCGCCCACGAAACCGGCCAGTGAGACACAGCCGGCGACCAGTCCCCGGCGATAGCCGGACGCCGCGTAGGCCAGGATCACCAGGAACAGCAGGATGTCGAGCAGGTCCACTCCAGCCGCCTTTCTCTAGGACCCCTGAATACGCGCGGGAGGCGCCCGTTGATCAGCACACACGCGGGTGCCGCCCGGAACCGGCCACGCCGTGTGCACCTGGAGAAACGCCCCGGACCGGGACGATGGTTCCACCGCGTGTCACACCACACATCGCGGGCGGACCGGATCCGTCGGACAGTAGGACCATGCGTGTCTTCCGACGGGCAACCCGAAGGGTCTTCCGGCGAACGCGGGGGAGACGAAGACCTCGTGCCGTACGAATACCGTGGGCTGCGCACATACGGCAGGAGCCGCCTGCCGTGCCGGCGCAGCCACTCGCGCAGGCCGCGCGGCGGATCCCGGCCGTCCTGCTCGTGCTGCTCGCCTGTGTCCCCGGGCTCGCCGCCGCCCTCGCGCTGCTGCTGTGCGCCAACGGCGTCGAGAACACCGTCGCGGCGGGGCGACGGCCGGCCGCCGCCAAGCCCGTCGCCGCGTACCACGCGCCGCGTCCGCACATCGTGCCGAGAACGGCCTGGCTGGACGCCGCCGCCCGGCACGACCAGCCGCCGCCGCGCTACGACGACCGCGTCGTCGCCGTGTTCGTCCACCACACCGACTCGCCCAACGGGTACGACTGCGCCGATGTGCCCCGCATCATCCGGTACCTGTACGCGGGACAGACCGGCTCCCGGGACTGGGACGACATCGGGTACAACTTCCTCGTCGACCGGTGCGGGACGATCTACGAGGGGCGCGCGGGCGGCACCGACCGGCCCGTCACCGGCGCCCACACCCAGGGCTTCAACCACCGCACCACCGGCATCGCGGCCCTCGGCACCTTCACCGCCGGAGTGCCCGTGCCCAAGGCGATGACCGACGCGATCGCCGCGCTCGCCGCATGGAAACTGGGCCTCGCCGACACCGACCCGCGCGCCGCCGTCCGGCTGACCTCCAGCAACAGCTACAGCCGCTACGCCGCCGGCCACACCGCCACCCTCCCGGCCATCGCCGGCCACAACGAGGGCTACATGACCAGCTGCCCAGGCGCGGCCCTCACCGCCCGCCTCCCGGAGATCAGGGAAACCGCGGCCCGCTTGCAGGGCAGGCCCTGACGGGCGCGGGCCTCATCTGCGGCGAGGCTCGCCTCTACCGCCCCCCTCACCGGCGGCCGAGATACACCCCCACCGCCCGCTGCAGCGCCTTCCCCTGGCTGCCCACCGGGCGCTCCCACTCGCCGAGGTACTCCACGGCCCGGCCGCCCGCCCCGGTCTTGAACAGCAGTCGGCCCAGCAGTCGGTCGGCCTCGGTGAGGCCCGGGGTGATGGAGCGGAGGTCATACGTCCGCGCTCCCGTCTGCCGGGCGTCGCCCAGCATGCGCCACAGCAGGGCGCTGCTGGGCCGCAGCTCCCGGCCCCGTCGGCCGGACGCGGCGTACGAGTGCCAGACCCGGGAGCCGACGTTGATCATCAGTGCGGCGGAGAGCACCTCGCCGTCGTACTCGGCGAGATAGACGCGGACCCGGTCGCCGTCCACGGCGTTCAGGGCCGCCCACAGCCGCTGGAAGTAGACCAGGGGCCGGGCGCGGAAGCCGTCGCGGTCGGCGGTCGCGGTGTACAGGCGATGGAACTCGGGCAGATCGGCGGCCGTGCCCCAGGAGACGATGACACCGGACCGCTCCGCCGTGCGCAGGGACTGCTCCCAGTGCGGCGCGAGGGCGTCGCGCAGCTCGTCCATCGAGCGCCCCGCCAGCGGCACCTCGCAGCCGTACCGCGGCTGACCGAGGCCGAAGCCGTTGCCGCTGCCCTCCGCGCACCGCCGCCACCCGAGCCGCCCCAGCCGCTCGGCCACGTCGAGGGCGGGCCCGTCGATGCCGTCGGCGGGGAGATCGTGCAGATCCCGTACGTCGGGGTGGGCGGCGCCAGCCGCCACGGTGTCCGCCTCCCAGTGCCGTACCACCAGGGGCGGCCCGATCCGGACCGAGAAGGCCCCGCGCCGCTCGACATGGGCGACCAGGGCGTCCAGCCAGCGGTCCACCCGGGGCGCCCGCCAGTCGATGCCCGGACCGTCGGGGAGGTAGGCGAGACAGCGCCGGGTGCCGGGCAGCGGGCGGTACAGGACCAGCGCGGAGGCGACCATGACCTCCCCGGCAGGGCCGTCCTCGAACCAGCCGACGCTCTCCGCACGCCAGTCGGGCTTCACATCGCCCCACTCGGGAATCTGGAGATGGCTCGCGTCGGGATACAGCCGCAGATGGGCCTGATGGTCCTCGCGCGTGATCTCCCGTACGTACGGGCTGGTCATGGGCTGGGCACTCCTGTTCGGGGCGGCCACCGTAAGCCGGAGATCACAGGGCGGGTCAAGGGACGGGGAGTGAACCTTCCCGGAAGGACCCGCGTTCACAGGATTCTCGTAGGCGGCTCAAGGATCACCCCGAGACAGCCTCCCTATCGTCATGGACACGCACTGACCGGAGGTGGGGATCATGAGCAGCAGCAACAACAGCGGCAAGCGGGTGTGGACCGTGGTCTGCGCGGTCGCGGCCGTCGTCCTCGGGCCGGCCGCCGTCACGGCGTCCGCGCTGGACCAGGCCAACAAGGCGCCCATGCACCACGCGGCGCGGGCCGAGCAGACCCAGGCGTACATCCCGGCGGACCCGGGCAGCCGCAGGCGGGCCGTGGCCTGACCGGTACCTCGGGGCTCAGTCCTTGAACCGCTCCCACAGCCTGGGGAACCGCTCCGCCAGCGCCCGTTCGTTCTCCAGGTCGACCGGGGTGCCCGCCGGTTCCGGGGGCGCGGGCGGGATGCCGAGGTCGGGGGCGACCGTGCCGGTGAGCTGCTCGTACGCCTCGTCCGCGGCGTAGCCGAGCTCCTCGCCGTCGCCGTCGAACTCCTCGTCGAAGTCGTCCAGCAGATCGGCCAGCGAGTCGGGGTCGTGCACCCCGCCCTCGTACACCTCGCGGCCCTGGCCGATCAGCCAGCACCGGAAGAAGTCGAACGCGTCGTCGCTGGCCCCGTCCAGCAGGACCCATGCGGCGCCCCACAGATCCCAGGTGTACGCGCGGTTGTAGCGGGCCTCGAAATGACGGGCGAAGTCGAGCACCCCGTCGGGGTCCAGTTGGACAAGCCGGTCCACGAGCAGGTCGGCCTGCTCCTCGGGGTCACCATCGGCGCCCTCACGCGCGCCGTCCACCAGCTCCCAGAACTCCGTCTCGTCCATCACGGGACAAGCATCGGCCCTGGGCGGGTGGGGCGCACGTGGAGTGTGGCGGATTGTTATGCGCCTACGGCTCGACGCGGTACAGCGCGGCCAGCCGTATCGCGTCCCCCGCGAAGCGCTCCCGCAGCGAGGGCGGCTCCAGCACCTCGATCTCCGGCCCGAGCGACGCGAGCTGGCTGTGGGCGACCTCCTCGGACTCCACCGGCAGCGTCAGCGTCACCCAGCCGTCCCCGTCCGGGGAGCCCGCCGTCTCCAGCGCCTCCCGCGCGGCCTGCGGATCGACGGTGTACGGCAGCCTGCGCGCCCCGCCCGGGGACACCCGCACCACGACCTCGGCCCGCAGGATGGACCGCGCGAACTGCTCGGCCCGCTCCTCCCAGAAGGCGGGCAGATCGAACTCCTCGTCCCGCTCGAACCGGCCGTCGGCGGCGTCCACGGCCGTGAACCGGTCGATCCGGTACACCCGGTACGACCCGTGCCCCGCGACCCGGGCGCACAGATACCAGACCCCCGCCTTCAGCACGAGCCCGTACGGCTCCAGCTCGCGCCGCACCTCGCCCTCCCCGCGCCGGTACCGCGCCACGACGCGCCGGTCGTCCCACACCGCGTCCGCGACGGCGGGCAGCAGCTCGGGGGGCTTCGGTTCCGTGAACCAGTTCGGGGCGTCGAGATGGAAGCGCTGGGCGGCGGAGCGGGAAGCGTCGCGCAGGGACGGCATGAGGGCCGCCGACACCTTCAGACGGGCGGCGGAGGCTGCGTCCTCCAGCCCCATCTCGCGCAGCGCGCCCGGGACACCGCTGAGGAACAACGCCGCCGCCTCGTCGCGCGCGAGCCCCGTCAGCCGCGTCCGGTACCCGCCGATGAGCCGATACCCACCGGCCCGCCCACGGTCCGCGTACACCGGAACCCCGGCCTCCGACAGCGCCTGCGCATCCCGTGTGACGGTCCGCTCGGACACCTCCAGCTCGCTCGCCAACTCGGCGGCGGTCATGGAGGGCCGGGACTGGAGCAGCAGGACCATCTTGATGAGCCGGGCAGCGCGCATGCGGCCATCATGCCGGGGCCCACCGACAACGAAGGGGTACGGCGGTCGCCGTACCCCTTCAGTGCACGTCAGCCCTTACAGCCCGTACTTCTCCCGGGCTTCCTTCACCGCCGTCGCCTTGACCTCGCCGCGCCTCGCGAGCTGGGCCAGGGCCGCCACGACGATCGACTCGGCGTCGACGCCGAAGTGGCGGCGGGCCGCCTCACGGGTGTCGGAGAGGCCGAAGCCGTCGGCGCCGAGGGAGGAGTAGTCCTGCTCGACCCACTGCGCGATCTGGTCCGGGACCTGACGCATGTAGTCGGAGACCGCCAGCACCGGGCCCTCGGCGCCGTGCAGCGCCTGACGGACGTACGGGACCCGCTCCTCGCCGCGCAGCAGTGCGGCGTCCGCGTCCAGGGCGTCGCGGCGCAGCTCCGTCCAGGACGTCGCCGACCAGACGTCGGCCGCCACGCCCCACTCCTCGGCGAGCAGCTTCTGCGCCTGGAGGGTCCAGTGGATCGCCGTGCCGGAGCCGAGCAGCTGGATGCGCGGGGCGTTCGCGACCGGGGACAGGCCCGCCGACTCCGCCGTGTTGAAGCGGTACAGGCCCTTGACGATGCCCTCGTCGACGCCGTCAGCGGCCGGCTTCGCGGGCTGCGGGATCGGCTCGTTGTATACGGTCAGGTAGTAGAAGACGTTCGGGTCCTCGCCCGGCGCGGCCTCGCCGTACATCCGGCGCAGACCGTCCTTGACGATCGCCGCGACCTCGTAGGCGAAGGCCGGGTCGTACGTCAGCGCGGCCGGGTTGGTCGCCGCGATCACCGGCGAGTGGCCGTCGGCGTGCTGGAGGCCCTCGCCGGTCAGCGTCGTCCGGCCCGCCGTCGCGCCGACGAGGAAGCCGCGGCCGAGCTGGTCGCCGAGCTGCCACATCTGGTCGGCGGTGCGCTGCCAGCCGAACATCGAGTAGAAGATGTAGAACGGGATCATCGTCTCGCCGTGCGTGGAGTACGCGGTGGACGCGGCGATGAAGTCGGCCATCGAACCGGCCTCGGTGATCCCCTCGTTGAGGATCTGGCCGTTCTTGGCCTCCTTGTAGTACATCAGCTGGTCACGGTCGACCGGCTCGTACGTCTGGCCCTTGGGGGAGTAGATGCCCAGGGACGGGAAGAGGCTCTCCATGCCGAAGGTGCGCGCCTCGTCGGGGACGATCGGCACCCAGCGCTTGCCCGACTCCTTGTCGCGGACCAGGTCCTTGACCAGGCGGACGAAGGCCATGGTGGTGGCCACGTTCTGGGAGCCGGAGCCCTTGTCGAAGGAGGCGAAGGCCTTCTCGGCGGGGGCGGGGAGCGGGGCCACCGGGTGGACACGGCGGGCCGGGGCCGGGCCGCCGAGGGCCGCGCGGCGCTCCTGGAGGTAGCGGACCTCGGCGGAGTCGGCGCCGGGGTGGCCGTAGGGCACGACCCCGTCGACGAAGTCGCTGTCCTTGATCGGCAGCTCCAGCAGGTCACGCATCGCCTTGAACTCGTCCACCGTCAGCTTCTTCATCTGGTGGTTGGCGTTCTTCGACGCGAAGCCCTCGCCGAGGGTGAAGCCCTTGACCGTCTGGGCCAGGATCACGGTCGGCGCGCCCTTGAACTCGACGGCGGCCTTGTAGGCGGCGTACACCTTGCGGGCCTCATGGCCACCGCGGGAGAGGTGGAAGCACTCGAGGATCTTGTCGTCGCTGAGCAGCTTCGCCATCTCGGCCAGCGCGGGGTCGGCCCCGAAGAAGTCCTGGCGGATGTAGGCGGCGTCGCGCGTCTGGTACGTCTGCACCTGCGCGTCGGGTACCTCGCGCAGCCGGCGTACCAGCGCGCCCGTGGTGTCGAGCTGGAACAGCTCGTCCCAGGCCGAGCCCCACAGCGACTTGACGACATTCCAGCCGGCGCCGCGGAACTGCGCCTCCAGCTCCTGCACGATCTTGAAGTTCGCGCGGACCGGGCCGTCGAGGCGCTGGAGGTTGCAGTTGATGACGAAGGTCAGATTGTCCAGACCCTCGCGGGAGGCCAGGGCGAGTGCCGCCGTGGACTCCGGCTCGTCCATCTCGCCGTCGCCGAGGAACGCCCAGACGTGGGAGTTGGAGACGTCCTTGATGCCGCGCGCGGTCAGATAGCGGTTGAAGCGCGCCTGGTAGATCGCGGAGAGCGGGCCGAGGCCCATGCTCACCGTCGGGAACTCCCACAGCCAGGGCAGCCGGCGCGGATGCGGGTACGACGGCAGGCCGTTGCCGCCCGCCTCCTGGCGGAAGTTGTCGAGGTGCGCCTCGGTGAGACGGCCGTCGAGGAAGGCGCGGGCGTAGATGCCGGGGGAGGCGTGGCCCTGGATGTAGAGCTGGTCGCCGGACCCGTCGGCCTCCTTGCCCTTGAAGAAGTGGTTGAAGCCCGTCTCGTAGAGCCAGGCCGCGGAGGCGAAGGTGGCGATATGGCCGCCGACGCCGTGTTTCGAGCCGCGGGTCACCATCGCGGCCGCGTTCCAGCGGTTCCACGCGGTGATACGGCGCTCCATCGCCTCGTCACCGGGCACGGACGGCTCGGCGGCGGTCGGGATGGTGTTGACGTAGTCGGTCTCGAGGAGCTTCGGCAGCGCGATGCCGCCCGCCTCGGCCCGCTCCAGCGTGCGGCGCATCAGATATGCGGCGCGGTGCGGACCTGCCGCCTTGGCGACCGCGTCCAGCGAGGCCTGCCACTCGGCGGTCTCCTCCGGGTCACGGTCGGGGAGCTGGTCGAGCGCGCTCGGCTGGATGGCGTTGGGGTCGGTCATGTCGCCGCCTTCCTCAGTCGAAGGGGGTTCCCTCATCGGTAAGGGTTCGGGGGTGCCCTTTGTCTTTGGCAGGACAGGGCGGGGACCTCGGTGGAGGTCCGTCGGCGACAATAACTCGCTGATCGATGATCGATCAAAGGGTTGAGGGTCAAAACCTCTTGATCACGAGAAAGTCGGCACGCGGTGCCTTTCGGACAGGCACCGGGTGCCGCGTTTTCCCGGGGTTTTCGCAGGTGAGGCTACGTATGAGCGGGGTCGCGCTCAGGCCTCGTGCCGCGGGGCGCAGCCGAGCACATGCGCCTTCACGATCTCGGCGATCCGGGGGTCCCGGCGCCGGAAGGCCGCCACCAGCTCCTCGTGCTCCTCCGCGTACGACTGCTGCACCGTCCCCAGCCAGCGGATGGACAGCGCCGTGAAGACCTCGATGCCGAGGCCCTCCCAGGTGTGCAGCAGCACGGAGTTGCCCGCGGCGCGGACCATCTCGCGGTGGAAGGCGACGGTGTGCCGCACCTGGGCCGTGCCGTCGGAGTTGCGGTCGGCGTCGTACAGCGCGCTGACATGCGGGTCCAGGGCGGAGCAGTCCTCGGCGAGATGGTCGGCGGCGAGCTCGGCGGCGATGGCCTCCAGACCGGCCCGGACCGGGTAGCTCTCCTCCAGGTCGGCGGCGGTGAGGTTCCGTACACGGACGCCCTTGTTCGGTGCGGACTCGATCAGGCGCAGGGACTCCAGCTCGCGCAGAGCTTCCCGTACGGGGGTCTGGCTGACCTCCAGCTCGGTGGCGATACGTCGCTCGACGATCCGCTCTCCCGGCTGCCAGCGACCGCTGATGATCCCCTCCAGGATGTGCTCGCGGATCTGTTCGCGCAGCGAGTGGATGACGGGGGCGGTCATGAGGGCTCCTTAGGGCGCGTTGACGTTTAGACAATACGGCGGGTGCGCTCCGCTGGGAGGGCCGACAAGGGTGCTTTGGTGCAGGTGAGACGAGACTTACACGGGGTTGCGGGTGAGGGGGCGCCTGAGAGCTCGGTTCGGACTGTCGTCTGGCGGGTGGGGGTGAGTTGTGGCTGGTCGCGCAGTTCCCGGCGCCCCTGAGGGGTTGCAATGCCGTTCGCCGCACAGAAAGCGGCGCCCCGCCTGGAGAAGTTCCAAGCGGGGCGCCGTACTGACCGATCAGGCGGATCAGAGGCCGAGCTCGACCTCGAACTCGCCCGCCTCCAGGATCGCCTTGACCGCCGTCAGGTAACGGGCCGCGTCGGCGCCGTCGACCAGGCGGTGGTCGTAGGAGAGGGTCAGGTAGGTCATGTCGCGGACGCCGATGACCGTGCCCTCCTCCGTCTCGATCACGGCGGGGCGCTTGACCGTCGCGCCGATGCCGAGGATCGCGACCTGGCCCGGCGGCACGATGATCGTGTCGAAGAGCGCGCCGCGCGAACCGGTGTTGGAGATGGTGAAGGTCGCGCCGGACAGCTCGTCGGGCGTGATCTTGTTGGCGCGGACCTTGCCCGCCAGGTCGGCCGTGGCCTTGGCGATACCGGCGATGTTGAGGTCACCGGCGTGCTTGATGACCGGGGTCATCAGGCCCTTCTCGGAGTCCACCGCGATACCGATGTTCTCGGTGTCGAAGTAGGTGATCGTGCCTTCGCCCTCGTTGATCTTGGCGTTGATCGGCGCGTGAGCCTTCAGCGCCTGCGCCGCCGCCTTCACGAAGAACGGCATCGGGGAGAGCTTGACGCCCTCACGGGCCGCGAACGCGTCCTTGGCACGGGCGCGCAGCTTCATCAGACGCGTGACGTCGACCTCGACGACCGAGGACAGCTGCGCCTGCTCGTGCAGCGCCTTGACCATGTTGTCGCCGATGACCTTGCGGATGCGCGGCATCTTGACGGTCTGGCCGCGGAGGGGGGAGACCTCCAGGGCGGGCGCCTTCTTGGCAGCGGCGGCGGCCGGAGCTGCGGCAGCGGCCGGGGCCGGAGCAGCGGCGGCGGCCTTCGCGGCCTCGGCGGCGGCGATGACGTCCTGCTTGCGGATACGGCCACCGACGCCGGTGCCCTTGACGGCGGCCAGGTCGACACCGTGCTCGGCGGCGAGCTTGCGCACCAGCGGGGTGACGTAGGCACCCTCGTCGGTCGCCTGGGCGGCGGCCGGAGCGGCCGGAGCCGGGGTGACCGGGGCCGGAGCGACCGGCGCGGGGGCCGGAGCCGGAGCGGCGGGCGCCACCGGAGCCG
>NZ_BNBM01000032.1 GCF_014655715.1 Streptomyces lanatus
CCTCGAACTCCTTGCCGTCGGCCAGGGTGACCTTGACGCCGTCGGCGGTGTACTCGGCCTTGGAGAAGAAGGTGCCCAGGTTGAACTTGATGCCGCGCTTGCGGAACGCGCGCTCAAGAAGCTTGGAGGAGTTCTCGTCCTCGACCGGGACGAGGTGCTTCAGGCCCTCGATGACGGTGACGTCGGAGCCGAAGGACTTCCACGCCGAGGCGAACTCGACGCCGATGACGCCGCCGCCCAGGATGATCGCGGACTTCGGCACGCGGGCCAGGACGAGGGCGTGGTCGGAGGAGATGATCCGGTCGCCGTCGATCTCCAGGCCCGGCAGCGACTTCGGCACGGAGCCGGTCGCCAGCAGGACATGGCGGCCCTGGACGCGCCGGCCGTTCACGTCGACGGAGGTGGGGGAGGACAGTCGGCCCTCGCCCTCGATGTAGGTGATGTCCCGTGCCTTGACCAGACTCGTCAGTCCCCTGCACAGGCTGTCGACCGTCTTGTCCTTGTAGCGCTGCACCGCGGGCATGTCGATGCTCTCGAACGTGGCCATCACGCCGAAGAACTGTGCGTCGCGGGTCCGGTCGGCGACCTCGGCAGCGTGCAGCAGGGCCTTGGTGGGGATGCATCCGTTGTGCAGACAGGTGCCGCCCAGCCTGTGTCTCTCGATCATCGCGGTACGCAGTCCCAGCTGCGCCCCGCGCAGAGCCGCAGCGTATCCAGCGCTGCCGCCCCCCAGGACAACGAGATCGAAGTCCTCGGCAACGTCGATCATGTGTTCCTCCCGGTCGTCGTGTTGGTTCTCGGACAGCGGATCGCAGCCGTCGGTCGCAATCCGCCTCGACGAAGCGGACGAGCCGCCGCATGTCCGGGTACGGATGACCCGCACGAGCCCGTCTCCGTCCTGTCCGTCCTGTGGCAGTGGGGCGTGGTCGCACCAACACCAAGAAAGGCCTACCGGCGTCGATTCCGCGTCTACTCCCCGTCGGGGTCCGTCCCCGAGATGCTCCTGCACCCGGGACGGGCCTGATGGGGCACTGGGCAGGCCGGACCGGTGCCCCAACAGGAACAGGCACGCCGTGCAGATGCCAAGGCCGCGCCCGCTGCGCGTCCTTCAGGTATCCAGGAGTGACGGAAGCCGCGCGCGGGAAATCCCGGGCCGTCGATGGGGCGCGTGGGGGAGGTTCGCCGGCCGGCCGGTCGCGGGGCCAACTCTGCCCGGGCCCGGGGCGCAGCCGTCCATACCGCGGGACCACACCCCCAAGCACCTCCCCCACCATGTTGGGAACGATCGGGCAGGTGCACGATCTGCTCCTTACCCACCAGGGCGCCCTGCTGCCGAACGGGCGCATCCCGGTTGGCGGAGGATGTGGAGTCGGCGGACCTCAGCGGCGTGGCAGGGACGCCCACGTTCTTCGTCAACGGGCTCCGGCACTACGGCGTGTACGACATCGCCAGTCTGTCCGCCACAGTGCGCGACGCCCGTGATCGGGACCGGGCAGGCGTCGATATGAGGTAGACAGTCGGTCCACACGACGGTGGTTGGCTGTGCCCGCGGTTGCGACGAGTGTCGCCCTTCTCTGTGCCGTGGCCGGCTCCCCGCCACAGAGAGGCGTAGGAACCAGCCCTGAGCGGTGGGCGGTTCCTTCAGCGACTCGCCCCTAGGGCATCGTCGCCATCGCTCCGGCCCGCTCCCTCGTCCCCGGGGAGCGGGCCGAACCCGGCCCGGCTGGCTGCCTCCTTTGCGACCGTGGAGGCGCGCCTCACGAGACGACGGAGGGTGCCGATCTCAATGGTTCTGTCTTGGACTTGGAGGATCGGTGCGGTACTTCAGAGTTCCGCCACTGCCTCCCGCAGGTACATCTCCAGCCGCCTGATCGATGCGGTCACGCCTCTCGTATCGAGCCGGCAGGTGTAGAGACGCCGGACGACCGTGGGCTGCCGCATGGGTAGAACGACGACGCTCGGTGGAGCGTCCAGCAGCAACAACCGCGGCAGCAGGGCGACGCCGAGGCCCGCCGCGACGAGATTGAGCGCAGTACGGAAGTCCATGCCGTCGAAGTCCAAGCGATGTCCGCTTCCCCGGTCGCCGCTGACGGGTGACGCCGCCAAGTCGCGGAAGTCGACGGCGGTGTTGATCCATGCGTCCGACGGCAGATCGGCCGGGGTGACACTGTCGGCTCCGGCCAGGGGATGACCGGCGGGAAGGACGACCATGATCGGATCGTCCAGGAGGTGGTCCTGCCTGAGCCCGGCAGGCACTGGCCCGGGAGCGTGTTCGTAGTCGAACGTGATGGCCAGGTCGATCTCTCCCCGGAACAGCAGCGTATGCGTTTCGCGCTGCTCGAGTTCACGGAGTGTGATGTGCACTGCCGGATGGGTGGCACGCAGGCGGGCGAGCGCGGGAGGGACGATGGAGGCTGCCGCCGAGATGAACGCGCCGAGCCGTACCTCGCCGCCAGTTCCGTCCGCGAGCGCCGCGAGCTCGGTGGCAGCGCGACTCATCGACATGCTGATCGCGGCCTCGGTGTCGAGAAGAACCTGCCCGGCCTCGGTCGCACGGACGGGCCGTCGGACCACGACTCGGGCACCGACCCGTCGTTCCAGCTCCGCGATCTGCTGCGAGACCGCGGACTGGGTGTAGCCCAGCTCCTCCGCGGCAGCGGCGAACGAGCCGAGCCGCACGACGGCCGCAAGGGTCACCAGGTGCCGCGGATCGAACAACCAAGACATGAAGTTAAGGATAGCTTATCGATGATGAAGATATCATTGCTTGCGCTAATCCAGCGGGGTGACTGACGCTGGACGCATGGACTTCACGCAATTCGACACCGCGGTCAACAAACTCCCCCGCCGCCGGATCGGCTTCTACCCCACTCCGTTTCACGCCTTGCCCAATCTGTCGGCGGCGTACGGCATCAACTTCTTCATGAAGCGCGAGGACCTGGCAGGCCCCAGCGCGATCAGCGGGAGCAAGATGCGCCTGGCCGAGTTCATCCTGGGGCGGGCCCTCGAGAACGGAGTGACACACGTCATCACCCAGGGCGCATACCTGACCAACTCGGGTCTGCAATTCGCCGCCGCCTGCCTGAGCGCACGAATCACGCCCATCCTGGTTCTCACGCGGAACGTGCCCCGGCACGGTGAACTCGGCGAGTTCCGCGGCAACTATCTGCTCAACAAGACGATGGGTGTCGAAACCCACGTCATCAACGTCAGCGGCAACGAATGGCATTCTTCGAACGAGGCCGCGCGGATCAGCGACGCCATCGAGACGCGCAAGGCCGAACTCGAGGCGCAGGGACACAAGGTCCTCGTTGTCGGAACCGGTGGTGCGCACCCCGACGGTTTCATCGCGCACGCCCTGACGTTCCGGGAAATGCTTGAACAGTCCGATGCCGCAGGCGTGGAACTCGACTACGTCTACCACACGATCGGCACCGGGACCGCGCTGCCGGGACTGCTGGCAGCCAAGCTGAGTCTGGGGCACCCGGTGAAGTTCCGGTCGATCTCCATCCAGAGGGTCAACGACGAAGACCGGATGAACCCCGGCGTGATTGTCGAACGGACCAAGGCGGTGCTGGCCACCTTGGGCGCGCCCGTACCCGACGACGCGACGATCCGTGCCGAGATCGACATCGACCAGCGCTTCATCGGCGAGGAGTACGCCGTCGCGTCCGCCGAAAGCACAACTGCCATCCGCGAGCTGGCCCGAGCCGAGGGCGTCTTCGTCGGCCCGGTCTACACGGGCAAGGGACTCGCAGGAATGCTCGACCACGCGCGCAGCGGGCGGATCCCCGCCGACAGCAACGTCGCGTTCCTGCACACCGGAGACACTGGCAACCTGTTCGAAATCCCCCAAGTCGTCGGCCACATCGCCGACTGAGCCCACAGCTCCCGCCCGGTGGACGGCCGAGCGCGACGAGCACGCGATCACCGTCTCGGTTGAAATCATGTGCAGATGAGCACGATCTTCTTGCCGCCGGCCCCTCCGGTGACCACCCGGGCGAACGCCTCAGGTCCTTCGCTCAACGGCAGGGGCTCCGGCGCGAGTTTCAAGGCTCCCGCAGCCACCTGCTCCGCCAGCTGAGCGAGCTGGGCCGCGTTCGGCTCGACGTAGAGGTTCCAACTCGTGATACCTCGTACTTCAGCAGGCGCGTCCGACGTCACGGAACACAGGCGGCCGCCGTCCCGCAGCAGAGGCAGGGCGGCGTCCGCTGTGCCGGCAGCGATGATCAGTGCGGCATCGAACCCGCCGCGCACCTTGGCCGACCAGTCCGGATCGTGGTAGTCGACGATCTCGGTCGCTCCCAGACCGAGCAGACGCTCGGCGGCGGCAGCGGACGCTGTCGCGGTCACCTCGATGCCCTTGGCTGCGGCGAGCTGGATGGCCAGCGCTCCGGTGGCCCCGCTTCCGTTGGTGATCAGGAGCCGCTGCCCTCGGGTGAGGCTCAGCTTCTCCAGGGCCTGCAACGCGGTGAGCCCGTTGACGGGCAGTGCCGCGGCTTCGAGAGAGTCCAGTCCTGCGGGGCAGGCCGCCGCGTGCGCCGCGGTGATCAGAACGCGTTCGGCCCAGAACCCGCTTCCCCCGGGCAGCGGCGCCTCGTGCGCGAGTACCCGGTCGCCCACGGCGAACCCGTCGACGCCCGCGCCGACGGCCAACACCTTGCCCGCACCCTCCACTCCCAGCGCGGCCGGCGGGCGCAGCCCAACGTCCCACCCGGCGTTGTTCAGCAGTCGATCCCAAGGACCGACACCGGCCGCCTCGACCGTCAGCAGAACCTGGCCGGGGCCAGGAGACGACGGCTCGGGCAACTGCAGCAGGGTGACGTCCTTCTCCACCCCGGAAACTCCACACGCTTTCACAGTAGTTCTTTGTCCTTTTCGCTCAATCCGGCTGACGGGGACGTCCGGGCCGGATACTCACAACGTTCCCAGCACGATCGAAACCTGGCGGGCCAATTCAGGTACGACCTCGGCCGTGAACCAGGTGTTCCTCGCGTGCCAGCCGTAGTTCAGCGGTGACGGGTGCACCAGCGGGAAGTCGGTAGGGAAGTATTCGTCATAGGACCGTACGGTCTCAGTAAGGTTCGCCTTGGCCCGGCCCGCGAGATAGAACCGCTGCGCGTGGGCGCCAATGAGCACTCGGAGAGTGATGTCCGGCATTCCGGCGAAGATCCGTGGATGCCACCGAGGCGCGAAGTCCCTGCGCGGGGGCAGATCACCCTTGACGCCCTTGCCCGGGAAGTAGAAATCCATCGGCACGATGGCGAACAGTTCGGGATTGTAGAACTCGTCGTCCCGCACACCGAGCCACGAGCGCAAACGCAGGCCGCTGGCGTCATCCCACGGTATGCCGCTTTCCTGGGCACGCCTCCCCGGCGCCTGGCCGATGATCGCGATCCGCGCGGACGGCGACCCGGCCCACACGGGACGGTAGCCGAGGTCGCGTGCCCACGCGTTGGACGGATCGGACGTCAGCTCGTCCATGACTGCACGCAAGACGTCGGTCAACTGCACTCCGGGTTCATATCGTCATTTCCGTTCTACTGGTCGTCATTTCCGTCCAGCTGGATGTCCGCCCCTGAGACGCTCCAACACTGCTGTCATGGCTACGGGGCTCCCGCCCGGGCGGCTGGCCGGGCGGAGTCCGGTGCGGCTGGCGTTCGAGCCGGAGGCTGCGCTGCGCATCGGTGGAGACGGTGACCGGCTCGCCGAAATGCCACAGCTCCAGCGGTGCTCCCTCCAGGAGCGTGTAGGTGACGCGGGAGTGCTCGATCTCGACCCGCAGCCTGCGGCCCCTGACCTCCAGCCTGAACGCCAGTCGACTGATCGCCTCCGGCAGTTTGGGCGCGAAGCCGAGAGAGTCGCCTCGGGGCCGCATTCCGCCGAACCCGGCGACCAGTGCCATCCACGTCCCCGCGAGGGAGGCCATGTGGAGTCCGTCGCGGGTGTTCATCTCCAGATCCTCCAGGTCCATGAGGGCCGCTTCGTGCAGGTACTGGTAAGCGAGGCCCAAGTGGCCGACCTCTGCGGCCATGACGGCCTGGCAGCAGGCCGACAGAGAGGAGTCGCGCACCGTCAGCGGCTCGTAGTAGGCGAAGTTCCGTGCCTTGTGCTCCGCGTCGAAGAACTCCCCGCGTGTGAACATCGCCAGGACCAGGTCCGCCTGCTTGACCACCTGCTTGCGGTAGAGGTCGTAGTAGGGGAAGTGCAGCAGCAGCGGATACTGATCCGGGCTGGTACCGGCGAAGTCCCACGGTTCGAGGCGCGTGAAGCCCTCGTGCTGCTCGTGGACGCGCAGTTCGCTGCTGTACGGCACATGCACGGCGTCGGCAGCGTCCCGCCAGGCGGCGGCCTCCTCGTCGTCCACCCCGAGTCGAGCGGCACGGTCCGGGTACCGGGCGACGGCGTCAGCCGCGGCCGTCAGGTTCGCGGCCGCCATCAGGTTCGTGTACGTGTTGTCGTTCTTGACCGCGGTGTACTCGTCCGGCCCCGTGACACCGTCGATGTGGAACCGCCCAAGGCGGTCGTGGTGCCCCAGGGACCTCCACATGCGCGCCGTCTCCACGAGCAGCTCCAGCCCGCAGTCCTGGTCGAACTCCTCGTCGCCGGTGGCGGACACGTAGCGTACGACCGCGTCCGCGATGTCGGCGTTCACATGGAAGGCGGCGCTGCCGGCCGGCCAGTAGGCCGAGCACTCGGCGCCCTCGATCGTCCGCCATGGGAAAGCGGCGCCCCGCAGCCTGAGTTGGGTTGCCCGTTGCCGGGCGGCCGGGAGCGTCGACCGGCGCCACCGCAGGGCCGCGCGCACGGCCGAGGGCTCGGTGTAGGTCAGCATCGGCAGCACGAAACTCTCGGTGTCCCAGAACGTGTGACCGTCGTACCCAGAGCCGGTCAGTCCCTTGGCGGGCAGGGCGCGTTCCTCCGCGCGGGCGCCTGCCTGCAACACATGGAAGGTCGCGAAGCGGACGGCCTGCTGGATCTCCGCGTCGCCGTCGACCTCGACATCCGCACGGGACCAGAACCTGTCGAGGTACTGGCGCTGCTCGGCTACCAGCCCTCGCCACCCTGCGCTGTCAGCCGCGGCGAGGGCGGCGTCGACCTGGTCGCGCAGGCCCGGCAGCGTACGGGTGGCCGACCAGCCGTACGCGACCAGTTTCTCCAATCTGAGCCGCTCCCCCGCTCTGAGCGTCGATGTCGCTGTCAGCCGGGCGACATCGCCGCTGCTCTCGCTGCGGAGCTGGGTACCCTCCGGGCCGCTCACTGTATGGCCGACCGCGGCGGCAACTCGCAGCCCGCTGCGGCGGGTGCGGTGGAGCAGCCTCAGCCTGCTGCCCTCGGATGCGTGCTCCAGTGACTCGAGCGGCGACCGCGGCGCCTGCGCGGCCCGGGGGTCGCCCCCGGACTGGGGCAGCTCCTCGTTCGCGACCAGTTCGGACTGCACCACGACGCGTACGTCGCACTCCAACGGCTCTACCTCGTAGAGGATTGCTGCGACGGATCGCTGCGTCAGGGACACCAGGCGGGAAGACCGCACCCTGACCCGGCGGCCGGCCGGCGAGGTCCACTCGCAGGTGCGGTGCAGCAGCCCGGAGCGCAGGTCCAGCACCCTTTCATGGGAATGCAGCCGGCCGTAGCGCAGATCGAAGGGCTCGTCGTCCACCAGCAGCCGGACGATCTTGCCGTTGGTGACGTTGACGATCGTCTGACCCGACTCGGGGTATCCATAGCCCACTTCCGCGTACGGCAGGGCGTGTATTTCATGGACGCCATTGAGGTAGGTGCCGGGCAGTCCGTGCGGTTCGCCCTCTTCCAGGTTGCCGCGCCAGCCGATGTGCCCGTTCGACAACGCGAAGACGGACTCGCTCTGGGCAAGCAGGCCGAGGTCCAGCGCGGTCTCCCGCAGTACCCACGGCTCGACGGCGTAGGACGGATGGCTGATCACGTCCGGTTCCGCCGATCGGGAGTACCTGCAAGGTCACTCAGGTCGCTGACGACCGTATCGGCGCCATGCGCGTACAGGCCGTCGGCCTGGCCCGTCCGGTCGACGCCGACCACCCACCCGAAGTGCCCCGACCGGCCGGCGTCCATGCCTGCCTGCGCGTCCTCGAAGACAGCACACTCGGAGGGGTGCTGCCCCAGGTCACGGGCCGCCGCCAGGAAGGTGTCGGGGTGGGGCTTGCCCCGCAAACTCCGTTTCGCGGCCACGACACCGTCGATCCACGCGTCGAAGAGTGTCTCCGCATGCGCGGCCCTCAGGACCTCGCGGCAGTTGGCGCTGGATGTGACGACGGCTGTGAGCAGCCCCTGCTCACGGGCCGCCACGAGGTAGGCCATGGTGTCCTGGTAGACCCCGACTCCCTGCGAGCGGATCCTGGCCTCGTACAGGTCCGTCTTCCAGTGACCCAGGCCGTGCACCGTGTCCAGGCCCGGGGGGTTGTCGGGACTACCGTCGGGCAGTTCCATGCCGCGTGAAGCCAGGAAGCACCGCACGCCGTCGGCTCTCGGCCGTCCATCGACGAACTCGCGGTAGTCCGCGTCCACGGAGAACGGGCGGAATCCGTCGCCCTCCCGCTTTCGCAGGAACGCGTCGAACGTCTCCTTCCACGCGGCAGCATGCACGGAGGCCGTGTCGGTGATGACGCCGTCGAGGTCGAAGAGACAAGCCCGTATCAGGGCAGGCAGGCCAAGCGCCACAGGGTCGTCTCCCTTGCGAGTGCCGGTGAGGCGGCCAGTCTTGACTGTCCCACGACGCTCGCGGAAGGCTGGTAGACCTCTGGTAGACGCCGGATTCATCGGCCGATATCGCCAGCCTGGCCGGGTGGCAACTGAACGTTGCCATGCTCCTGTTCGGGGCCTGCGCGTCCGACACCGGGTAGACAGGCGGTAGATGTCCTGGCGCTTCCCGGTCCAATGCGCGGCGTTGTGATCCGCATTCAAGCCGCGGCTCAATCCTGCGGGTAGTCGGAAAGTCCCGGCCACTCATCGGGCCCACCCCCCTGCCACTCGATGAGGTCACTCTCCTCGACTTCGATCCGATCGAGGTCGGCGAGTCGGAGGATCTCGATGACGTCATCCAGATGGGAGGCAACTCCCAGGATCACATCACCCTCGGTAACGCGACGGGAGCCATCCAGCGCCGGGGCGTGCACCACGATGTGCGGAAATTGGGGCGATGACTGCGTCATGGCTCACCTCGCTTTTGCGGAGTCGAGTGCCGATGGCTGGGCAGTGGTCTTACACGGCAGGACAGATTCGGGGAGTGCTCAGGGGGCGTCAGGAAAGGATCCTCACAAGTGCGGAGAGTTCCTGAGGCCACGCGGCGTCTGAAGGCGTCCCGTATCCCACGACCAGGGCATCGGCCATGGCGCTCATGGCCCGTTCATGGCGGTACCGGGACAGGTCAGCCACTCTGAGACCTTGCCGGGCGGCCGACTGAAGGACCCGCTGCCCGGTCCCGGGCGGCAAACCGAGCACGGTTTGCAGGCCGGCCGATGTCCCAATGGCGCGCACCCTTGGGGCGTGCTGGGCCAGGGCCGTGATGAGAGCGTCTCGTCGATCCCGGTAGCGTCGACGTGCGGCACGTACATGATGGTCGTAGGCGCCGGAGGTGATGAATTCCGCCATCGTCAACTGGCTGAACACGTCGCACGAGTCGATCTGCCCCTTGGCCGCCACGGCATCCCCAACGAGCCTGGGAGGTAGCGCCATCCAGGCCAGCCGCAGGCCAGGAGCAAGGGTCTGGCTGGCGGTACCCAGATAGACCACGCTCTCGGGGTCGAGTCCTTGGAGCGCTCCGACAGACTGGCGGTCGTACCGGAGCTCACCGTCATAGTCATCCTCCACGACCAGCCCGCCGGTCCGTCCGGCCCAGTCCACGACGGCCGTCCGGCGATCGCGTTGCAGGGTCGTGCCGACGGGGAACTGATGGGCCGGCGTGAGCAGGACCGCGTCGGTGCCGTCGGGTGGTACCGGGTCGGTGCCGTGCACATCGAAGGGGAGCGGGAGGGTCTGGAGCCCGGCAACTTCCAGCAGGCTCCAGTGCCCTGCCAGACCGTAGGACTCGACGGCGACGTTCCTGGCCCCTCGTCCGGCCAGAACCTTGCTCATGATTTGCAGGCCGTGGGAGACGCCGGCACAGATCAGTACGTCTTCCGCGCTCACGCACACACCCCGGCTTCGGGCGAGATGGTCTGCGATTGCGACCCGTAGTTCTGGCCGACCGCGGGGATCGCCGTAGCCGAGCGCGTCGTCGGGGGCGGCGGCCAGGGCGCGGCGTGTGGCCTTCAGCCAGGCCACGCGAGGAAAGGCCGCGAGGTCGGGGCTCGCCGGAATCAGGTCCTCGCAAGTGGCGCCGGATCGATCGGCGACCGAGCGCGCCGAGATCGGCCGAGTGATCATCCTGCCTGCCACGAGTGTGCCCGAGCCACTGCGGGCGGCAAGCCAACCCTCGGCAACGAGGTCGGCATAGGCGTCGGCCACCGTGTTGCGGGCAAGGCCGAGGTCGGTGGCGAGCCGGCGGGAGGAGGGCAGTCGTGTTCCCGGGGCCAGGTGACCGGTGCGGACAGCTTCACGCACGGCTTCGGCCAGGGCATGACGCGCACCTCGGACAGCTCGAATCGCGTCAGGGGTGATTCCCGAAACAGCCCAGAATTCCGACACGGGTGTGGACGTTATTGGCGGCCTCCTACCCCCACTGCCCGCCCGGTCAGCCCTCATGGGCCTGTCTCCTGTGTCCTTCAAGGCAGTCTTCCTCGCTCAACGTGATGTCCGATCGGTCACACCCGCCGCCGTTCGACACCAAAGCCGCGCCAGCCGCCGGGCGGGCCCGCGAGGAATGGGCTCCGCCGGGACACGAGCCCGTCGAGGTCCGGGGCGGGCCGTACATGTCGGCAATCCGAACGGCTACCCCGGCTTCCCATCCATGTCGCGGGCTCCGGCAGGTCAATGGCTATTGATAGCGCCCTTCGAAGAGGGTCCCACTCCCGAGATCCGAGAACCGGAGGCCGACGACCCTTCCCTCGTCCACCATCCATCGGAGGTCGTACGAGGCACGGAAGGAGGGCGGCCAGAACGAGCAGAAGCGACCGTTCTCGTCGACGGACCACGTGCCCTCCGACTCGCGTCCGCCTTCGACGTAGCGGGTGGCCCCGTCGGGGTCGAAGGACTGCGTCGCGCCGTCGGTGTAGACGAGGAGGCCGGCGGTGACAGCGGCCGGGATCTGGTCGGGTGGCACAGGGGCGTCGTCTTCGGCGGATACGCCACCGAGTTTCGTGATCACTGTGTGTCCTCCTGTCAGGCACCGCGGATTCCGCGGCGCCGGCTCGATCGGATGCGTGCGGAGAGGGACCCGGTGGGAGACGTCGATCCCGCCCTGAAGCCTTGTGCGACGGGGTGGAGGGAGGCAGGGGGCCGCGGTGCTGAAGCCGGCAGGCCGTCAGGTTCCGGCGGTGCCCTCCTTCAGCGCGTCGAACATGTGCAGATACTGGCCGTAGCCCTCCCGCTCGAGTTCCTCTGCGGGATGAAGCGCAGGGCTCGGTATCGTCCCGCTGGGTCATGCGGTACTGCTGGTCCGTGAGCTGTGCGATGCGCTCAGGGTTTCTTGCGGTATTCCGGCATCTCTGCCTCCCGGATAGCGCAGTGGCGTCTTGGTTTCTGCGTCGTGCGCCTCCCGTGTTCTTACCGCGACGCCCCCGGTCTGGGGCCGGGAGCACGGGTGTGCACGCCAACGCACGAGCGGCGAACCGCGCCCTCGGGACATACGCGCCCGACAGAGGTCAGGCCGTGGGGCTGCCGGCCTCGGAGGCGAACCAGATGCCCGGGTGGCTGGGATCAATGACGTCCGCGTACTTCACGTGCTGCTTGATGAACCGATCGACGGCAGGGCAGTAGACCGTGGCCTTCTGTTGCCTCTCCCGCAGGTCGTCCAGGACCACCTGGATGAGGATCTGGGCAAATCCCCGGCCACGATACGTTTCGTCGACCTCGGTATGGCCCAGAACTCGCCGCTCCCCGACGATGCGGTACGACAGGGTTCCCGCCTGCGTTCCGTCCACGTAGAGCACATATTGGCGAGCCTCCGGATCGTCAACGACCTGGACACGCCGTGCGCTGTCATCGAACAAGACCTCGGCCATGACCTCACCCCTTCGCACAAAACCTCATCCCCTGTCTGCACCACGGCAAGCCGGACCAACGGGCACATGCCGACTCCAGAAGGGTCCCAAGAGTCCACTATCCAGCTTGACGGAGAGACTTGGCAACCGGGTGATCGCCGCCCGCAAAGCTGCCTCAACACTGATGCCGAAACAGTCTCCCTTGAGGTCCGCGGTCGGAAAACTGGACGATAAGGTCCATAAAATACGTCGCGATGAGGCAGTAGTGAACATGTCCGGGCGGCCTCGGCATCATCGACCAGGCGGGCGCATGCAGATCATTCGACACGGACACCCACTCCACATCAATTTCCACTGATCCGCGTGGTAAGACATCGGAGTCCGGCGCCACGGATAGTCGCAGACCCAAAGTGCCGTGTGGGCGAGGACCGGTACAGAGAGGCATCAAATGAAAGCAATCGTGGTGACGGACAAGGCTGCCGGCACGGCTGGGATGAGTCTGGTGGAGCGGCCGGACCCGGACGTGGCGAGGCTCGCCAGTCTCGAGGGTGCGAACTACGGCGACGTCGTCGTTCAGGTTCATGCGTCGGGATTCACTTGGGACGAGTTGGAGTGGCCCTCGACCTGGATCGATCGCCTCGGCCGTGACCGGACGCCTTCGATCCCCGGACACGAACTTGCCGGAGTCGTCACCGCCCTCAGCTACGGCACGGCCGGCCCGTCGGTGGGAGAGCGGGTGTTCGGCCTTACGGACTGGACCCGCGACGGCACGCTGGCGGAATACGTAGTCGTCGAGGCCCGTAACCTCGCACCGCTTCCGGGTGACGTCGACTTCACCACGGGGGCGGGCCTCGTGATGTCGGGCCTGACCGCGTGGCAGGGACTGTTCGAGCACGGACGGCTCCGGGCGGGACAGAGCGTCCTCGTGCACGGTGCGGCCGGCACTGTCGGTTCGATGGCAGCCCAACTCGCCCGCGAGGCCGGCGCCTATGTCATCGGCACCGGGCGCGCCGGCGGTCGTCAGACGGCGCTCGACTTCGGCGCGCAGGAGTTCGTAGACCTCGAGAACGACTCACTCAAGGACATCGGCGGAGTCGATCTCGTTTTCGATGTCTTCGGTGGAGACATCGGCAGGCAGTCCGCGGGTCTGGTCCGAATCGGAGGAACGCTGGTGACCGTCGCCGGGGTACCCGAGGCACGGCCGGCCGAGGGCCTGGCCGTCGACTTCGTTGTGATGCCCGATCGCGCCCAACTGAGTGAGGTCGTCCGGCGGGTGCGTGATGGGCGGCTCCGGACGAACATCGGCAACATCGCGACCTTCGACGACGCCGTCGCCGCCTTCAACCCGCCCAAGCGGGCCAGGGGAAAGACGGTCATCCGCGTTCGCCCGTAGAACTCGACGATCACCATCGCCGATTCAAGGGTGGTTCGTCTAGCCGACCACCGTGCTGTCTGATCGCGGTCGCATCTGCTGCGGGTTCCGGGCACCGAAGACGGTGAACAAGGTGGCGACGAGGGCGAGTCCGCCGTATCCGAGGGCGATCTGTGGCAGCGAGAAGGAGCTGGAGAGTTGGCCGGCGATCAGGGCAGGGATCGTCGCACCGCTGTAGGAGAGTAGGTAGATCGCGCTGAAGATCGGTGCCCGGTCGGCCAGGGAACTACCGTGCAGCAAGCCGCGGGTGGCGGCACTGATGGCGATGCCTTGACTCGCTCCGGCGACGACGGTTGCGGTGATGAACAGCACCAGTGTGCCCGTGGCGATCGCTGTGATGATGCCGATCATTCCGGCCAGGAAGGCGATCATGCCGAGGCGTTGGGCTCTCGCGGGTGTGAACCGGCCGCCAAGGGGGGCGCCGAGAGCACTGGGACCCATGTAGGCGGCGAATACCACTCCAAGGATGAGTGTGCTGCGGGTGTGGAGTTGATCTTCGACCAGCGCGGGCACGAACGCCTGGTAGAAGGCCCCGGCCGCCCAGGTGGCCAGGAACACCGCTGCCGCGACCGGGAGCAGACGTCTGACCCGGGCTGGTACGCCGACCCGGGGTCGCAGTGATCGCCAGGCGCCCGGCGTCGGAGTTGCGGTTTCCGGACTGATGGCGATGAGTGCCATGGCCAGAAGGAGGAGGCAGATGACAACCAAGTAGATCAGGTCGCGTGGCCAGGGGCCGAACTGGACCAGGGCCCCGGAGGCGATAGCACCGACAGCGAGGCCGAGCATGACTGTCTGGCTGGAGGCGACGGAGGCCAACCAGGCCGGCCTGCTCGGTGCGGAGTCGACTATGTAGGAGGTGAGGCTGCTGCTGGCCAGCCCGGCGCCGAGGCCCATGATGAGCCGACCGGCGATCAGGACACCAATGTCGTGAACTCTCAACAGCAGAAGGCAGCCCAGCAGGAGCAGGCCAAGGCTGGCGATTGAAATGGGTCGCCGGCCCAGATGATTGGACACTCGCCCCAGGAACAGCAGTGTGGTGAGGGTGGCGGCGGAGTAGGCGACGACTGTTATCGATATGCCGGCGTTGGTGAATCCGTCCTCGGCCCGGTAGACGTTGAACAGCGGGATCGTGGAGCCCACCGCGGCAAACGCGGCCACCAAGGAAACCACCGCGGAGAAGAAGGCCAGCCGGAGCGTTCTGACGCCGCGGGCAGGGCTGGTCACTGGTGCCGCATTGTGCATCGAGCCACGTCTTTCTCTTGTCGTGAGCCACCCCTGGGTTTCTGCGGGGTCCCAATCCGAGTGAACGGATGTCTCACGGCCAGGACCCCCCACGCGGGACGGGGTCAGGTGCCGGGAGCGATCGCACAGGCCGAGACACAGACCCAGGTGCCGTCGCGCTTCTGGTAGGCGTCCGTGTACAGCGCTTCCTGCTCGACTCCATCGGCGAGCATGGTGTAGGTCGAGCGGCCGTGGATCAGAGCAACATCACTGAGGATGCGGATCTTGACGTCGTGCACCGCGAGATCCTTGAAGGGCCGTGGCTGAGCGATGAATTCGAGGAACTCGGCACGGTTGCGAGTGATCCCCGGAGTCTGCACGACGAAGTCTTCAGCGAGGAGCTCGCTGAAGCGCTTGGCATCGCTGGCCTGGTCGGCGCGAACGTAGTCGAGGTTGAGCTGTTCGAGGATGGCCAGATCTTCGGCCGACTGCATGGTGTCGCTCATTTTCTTACTCCCTCTGTGAGCGGTTCACGAGTCGTTGCAGGTGCGCACAGCGACCGGTGTTGTCGTGCACGCGGTTAGTGTCAGTCCGCCACGCCGTCTTACCGACAGGGTCGCGAGTGCCGCTTCAGGATGTTGTCGGGCTGGGGGTGCGCCGCGGGCGGGAGCGCGAAGCACTTCTCCCCGCCTCGGCCAGCTCTGCCTCGTCCATCCCGCCCCATATCCCGTACTGCTGCGCCGTGTCGAGAGCCCAGTCGGCGCACTGCTGACGGACGGAGCACGTACCGCAGACAGCCTTCGCCTCCTCGGCCTGACGGCGGCCTGGTCCTTGAGGACCGACGGGGAAGAACAGGTCAGTCTCGCAACCCCGGCAAGCTGCCTTCTCACGCCAGGTCAGCACGGTGCGACCTCGCACGCCCGGGACTGCCGTCGCAGCAGCACAGAAGAGGGCTGTGAATCTCTCAGACGCCGGCTTCCGAACTCTCGAACGCACTGAATCCCGCTCCGCAGGAGGAACCGGTGGGAACGCCCATCGGAAGGACGCCGCTGGTGACCGGGCACGCCCGGTGACGGGTGTCTCATCGCCGGCCTGGCCGTCCGTGCGCAGGCGGTGCCAGCTGTGCCTCGGTCGTGGCGAGCAGAGTGTTCCAGGACTCCTGGAACTTTGCGACGCCCTCGTGCTCCAGCTGCTGAACGACTTCTTCGTAGGAAATGCCGAGGCGGGCAATCGCATCGAGGTCGGCCCGAGCTTGTTCGTATGCACCGCGGACGCTGTCGCCTACGGTGAGGCCTCGGTTTTCGACGGCGAGCAGGGTCGCCTCCGGCATGGTGTTCACCGTATTCGGCGCTATCAGCCCGGCGACGTACTTGGTGGGTTCGTAGGAGCTGTCCTTTACTCCTGTGGAGGCCCACAGCGGCCGCTGCTTATTTGCTCCTGCTTGCTGAAGCCCCTCCCAGCGCTGCCCAGAGAAGATCCCTTCGAAAGCCTGATAAGCCAGTCGGGCGTTCGCGAGCGCTGCCCGGCCTCGAAGGGCTTTTGCCTCTGGCGTAGCGAGGGCGTCGAGGCGCTTGTCCACCTCTGTGTCCACGCGGGACACGAAGAACGAGGCGACCGAGGAGATCTGCGACAGGTCCCGCCCGGCTTCCCTGGCTCCCTCCAACCCTGACAAGTAGGCGTCTGCGACCAGCCGGTAGCGTTCCAGCGAGAAGACAAGGGTCACGTTGACGCTGATGCCCTGAGCTGTGATCTCGGTGATGGCAGGAAGTCCTGCCTCGGTCGCCGGGATCTTGATGTACGTATTGGGGCGGTCCACCAACCAGGTCAGGTGCCGCGCCTCTGCGACCGTCGCCACAGTGTCGTAGGCGAAGCGCGGGTCGACCTCGATGGAGACACGACCGTCCTGGCCACTGGCGGAGGCGAGGAATGCAGGACGCAGGACGTCAGCAGCGGCGCGCGCGTCCGCGGCGGTGATGGTGCGGACGGCCTCCCCAGCAGTCACTCCCCGGGCTGCCAGCTCGGACATCTGGGTCTGATACTCCGGCCCATGCGAGATGGCGTCGTTGAAGATCGTCGGATTGGTCGTGACACCTACCACGTACTGCTTGCTCGCCAGCTCCGCCAAGCTGCCTGACACGATTCGGCCACGTGAAAGGGTGTCGAGCCATACGGACACGCCGGCGTCCGATAGGCCCTTCAGAGCACTGGTCATGTCGGTCGCACCTTCCGGGGACGGAACAGGGCGTATTGGGGACCGCGGCATTGAGTACGAACCTGTGTGTCGTCCGATGTTGTCGCCTGACTTTGGCGCGAAGTGCGCCCGGCTGTCTTCGTGCTCAGGCCCACCCGCTACGCCCGCAGGCCGGAGTCCCTTAGCTCGCCTTGATAGTAATCCGCTGACAAGAAACGGGGCATGGCGGATGACCTGCTTGTCGACACGTAGTAGAGACAGGGTGGATGGGGTGTCTGAAGCACCTCGCTGCAACACCCACGCCAGGGAACGCCGTGAGGAGCCACGAGCGCCTTACCCGGTCAAACCACTGGAGTTGTGTCCTAGCTCGTCTACCGCCGCATGACCTGCGCGTCTACCGGTCCGTCTCTCACAAATCTCCCTGGCGTCTACCGGACAACGGGCGGTCTCGCAGCGGAAGCGGTGCTCTACGCAACGACGCCGTTGTAAGCGACGGGGCGGCTGCTCGATGCCGCGATGCTGGGCCAGCTGCCCGGACGCCGCGCCCGTTGCCGCGCTCCAGACTTGGCTTGAACGCACTGATGCGCATCTACATCCTGAGGCATGGCAGCACAACGGCGCGACCGACGAGCTGTCCTGGGAACTGCCGTAACCTCAGGGCTGGCCACGCTCCCCCCTGCTGCGTCGTGGACTTCAATCACAAGAGTCGTGAAACTGTCTCAAGAGTAAGAAGAAGCCGGCTGGCACGAACAACCAGCGCTGTTTATCCGTACCATCTGTACGCCGAGGCATCTTGCGGCACGGCGGTCCCCCTGCCGGGCCGTCGATACCTCGCCCAGGAGGGCGTCACGCACATGCGACACAGCCCTGCGCATCGTCCATTCGCCGAGGAAAGATAAGGCCCATGCCCGAGACAACAGCTCCCACCACTGAACTCACTTCGCAGTACGTCACCCAGGTGACCAACGACCTCGAGCGCAATGTGAAGGAGCAGGAACGCATCAGTGCGGAGATCGCGTCTCTACAGGAGCAGCTTGCCGCAGTGCAGCACGACCACACGGTACTTTTGAACGTGCAACAGGCGCTCGGTGTCACCCAGGCGCCGGCCCAGCCCGCGGCGGAGGCCGAGAGCGCCACGGTGCCTTCCCCCCGCCAGAAAGCCGGCACCGTAGGCGGCAGGAAGCCAAAGGCCCGGACGTCCACCGCCGCAGCGAAAACGGCAGCGCCCAAGGAGCCCAAGGCAAAGACCGCCGGTACCAAGACGGCGGCCCAGCCCACCTTGGTCGAGCTGATCCGCCGTCACCTCCTCGAACTGAAGGAACCGCGCTCCGCAGCGGACATCTCTGCCGCACTCGACGAGGCCCACCCCGAACGCCAGATCACGACCAAGGTCGTGCGGATCACACTCGAAGGGCTCGTGGCCAAGAGCCAGGCGGAGCGCACCAAGCAAGGTAGGTCCGTCTTCTACATCGCTCCCGCGCCGGCGGCCACGTCGGAAGCCGAAGGGGAGCCCCAAAACGCCGACCTCTGAGGCTGTACGCCGCAGTCTCACGTGCTGTCGGCCAGTGCAGGCGGCGTTGATCCTCAACTACGCGGTCCGGGGCTCCGAGCCTGTCCTTGTCTGCCTTCGCAAGGTGGCGGACGGGAACTTCGCTGGTAGGGGCAGCCTGCCCAAGGTCACCCCTGACCGCTCCAGCGGCCCGCCACACCCCAGCCACCGTGTCCACTACCCGCTCGCCGCCCGGTGCACCACCAACAGGGCGCCCGGCGCGCGCACCTCGCCGCAGGACAGGCGGTGAACTCCTCACGTACCCTTCGAAGGCAACGGCCGCCCTGCCATGCACTGTCATGCATCACTCGCGAATTGCCTTGCGCATCCAACGACTTGAGCAGCCGTGCGACCCGGTCCCCAACAGCGCGCACAACATCCCCGAGACGAAAGACGGCGACGCCCATCCGGGCCCTCGGCGAGGCTCGCCTTGCCTGCCTCATGCGTTGCGCCATCCCCGTTGGCGGACCACCGATCCGACGCACCCGTTCCATCTGCTTGCCGGTGAGTACGAGGGGATCCTCGTTGGCGGATCCTCGGTCAGCCCGCCAGCGGAGAGTCGCGGTCGTTGCTGACGCCGGTGGTCCAGGTCTCCATACCGATCTCGAGGTTCGGATGGAAGGTCCACGACCAACGACCAATCGCTATGGCATGGAAGCAGCGTTTGCGCCGCTGTCCTGACCACGTCCACACCACCCAGACGTCAGCGGCGTGTCCGGATACCTGGGCGGTTAGGGTCGACGACACCGGCATACTCGGGATGCTCGTCGATGAATGATCGGACTACCGGGCAGATGATCGTCACCTTTGCTCCAGAATCGGCGACATCATCGAGCGCGCTGGCAATCAGCTCCGCGGACACACCATGATGCTGGTACTCCGGTTCCACTGCGATCGAGATCATCGCGACCCTGCCGGCCGTCAACTGGTAGACCAGGGTCCCGATGCGCTCCGGCCCGAGCCACGCGTCGTATGTCTCCGCCTTGGTGTCCTTCGCCACATGGATGTCGAGGTCTGTGTACTTGTCTCTGTCCATGCCATGACAGCGCCGCAGAGCAGGTGATTCTTACTCGTAAGAATCACTAAATAGGGGTGGTGACGGCCCAGGGCCGTGGTCAATCAAGGTGGCCGCTCTAGTCGACAGACCTCAACGGTGTGACAGTGACACCCACGTTCTTACTGAGCGTTTGGTCCGGTGTTTCGTGTTTGGTCCCGGGTCAGGTTCCGCGCCAGTTCGGGGTGGCTTCGCCGGTGAGTCTGTGGGCCATGAGGTCGATCTTGGCGAGGTGGATCATGGCTTCGGAGCGGTGCGGGTGGCGTTCGTAGTCGCGGGCGAGCCGTCGGTGGTGCATGAGCCATCCGATGCTGCGCTCGATGGTCCACCGTCTCGGGATGATCGTGAACCCGCGGGTACCGGGCGGCCGGTGGACGGGGTGGACGTCGATGCCGAGGCGGGCGCCGTGGTCGATGGCGGTGGTGCGGTAGCGGGCGTCCACCCAGGCCTTCGTGATGTGCGGGTGGGCGGCGGCGATGCGGGACAGCAGGGTCACGCCGGCCGCGGTGTCGGAGACACTGGCGGCGGTGACTAGCACGGTCAGCAGCAGGCCGAGGGTGTCGCAGCCGAGGTGGCGCTTGCGCCCGATGATCCGCTTTCCGGCGTCGGTGCTCTGCTCGGCGGGGCACGTTGGCGGAGGTCTTGATGGTCTGGGAGTCCAGCACGCAGGCCGACGGCTCGGCGTCACGGCCCTCGGCTTCGCGGACCAGACGCCGCAGCAGGCCGGTGAGCTGCTCGAAGACGCCGTCCTGCTGCCACTTGGCGAAGTACCCGTACACCGTGGCCCACGGGGCGAAGTCGTGCGGGAGGTAGCGCCAGGGGATGCCGGTGCGGTCCACGTACATGATGGCGTTCGTGATCTGGCGCAGGTCGCGTTCGGGTGGTCGGCCGATGTCCAGCGCACGGGCGCGGCGCTGGTCCCGCCAGGACGTCAGGAGGGGCTTGATCAGTTCCCAGCGCGCGTCCGACGGGTCGCTGGGATAGGGGCCGTGCGGAGTCATGTTTGCGAAGTAGCCGACCGCGACCGGCCCCGCCACCGGTCAAAAGGCGGCGCTCGGGGGCGTGTTGGGAGCAGACAGGAGCAGCCGGAACGAAACAACTCCCAGGCATCGCCGACGCGTCGACTGTCCCATCAAGCACAGCGGCTCTGGCACTGCAGGGCTCTGGAATCGACACCAACTCGACCGAGACAGGACCAAACGCTCAGTTAGATGTCGTCTCAACTGGCTTGATCACTAGGCTGACCGCCGTGGTGGCCATGGTGGAGCGTCTGGTACCAGACAAGTTGTGGGAGTTGTTCCAGCGGGTAGTTCCGGCGGCTCCGGTACGACCGCAAGGCGGGGGACGCCGCCGTTACGGGGGCCGGCAGGTGCTCTACGTAAACGCTTAGCCGCGCAACCGCTCCGCGATCTCCACAAGGTGCCGACCCTGATAGTTGGCCGCGTCCAGGGTTGCCTGATCGGGCCCTTCGCCTCCGCCGCTCGGCCAGCTCGTCCCATAGGGATTGCCGCCGGCCCCGAACAGCACCGGATTGGTGTAGCCGGGGGGAACGATGATGCAACCCCAGTGGTAGAAGACGTTGTTGAGGGACAGCAGCGTCGACTCCTGGCCACCGTGACGATTCGTCGCCGAGGTGAAACTCGTGACGGGCTTGTTGTGGAACACGCCGGCCTGCCACAGTGCTCCGGTCGAGTCGATGAACTGTTTGAGCTGGGCCGACACGTTTCCATACCGGGTCGGTGTGCCGAACGCGTACGCCGACGCCCACTCCAGGTCCTCCAAGGTCGCCTCGCGGACCGAGTCCTTCATGGTGTCAACGTGAGTTCGCCAGGCCGGGTTGGCGTCTATGGCTGTGTCAGGCGCCAGCTCGGGAACACGTAGGAGGCGAACTTCAGCTTCTCGGCCTTCCCCACCCTTCGCGAGCGCTTCCGCCAGCTGGTGGACATTCCCGGTGGCGCTGTAGTAGATGACCGCGAGGCGCACAGCCATGAGCGAACTCCTTTTCTGCATAGTTCGGTTCACAATCGACGGAGATGTTTCCCGTCGGCAGCAGGGATCGTTCTCGGTTCGTTCTGGACGGTGAAGCGACCGGCCCTGTCACCCTCCATGCCTGGAACGGGTTCGAGGGAAGTACCGTCGGATCGCGCTCCCGGACCTGGTTGGTTCGCCTGACGACCGGAGCCGGCCGCCAGTCAATGAGTGAGCGCCCGGAAAGACCAACTTCTTACCTCTGGCCGTGCCGAGCCGCCTCCGTCTCCGCCTCCTGCACCCCCCCACGAATCCATCCCTATATGCCCAGACTGATATGTACCGACTACGGTGTGGACCCTGATGTGCCCCGGGTCTGATGGAGTCAGGTTGCTGGAGAATTGACCGTCCAGCAGCATCCGGAGGCAGTCATGCCCCGTAGTTATCCTCCCGAGTTCCGTCGCAAGGTCCTGGACTTGGTCGAGTCCGGCCGCAAGGTCGCTGAAGTCGCCCAACTCCTGGGAATCAGCGAGCAGACGATCTATGTGTGGCGCCGTCAGCGATTGATCGACACTGGTCAGCTGCCCGGCACCACGACCGCTGAGAATGCCGAACTGGCCGCCGCGCGACGGCGGATCGCCGAGCTGGAAGCGGAGGTGAAGATCCACCGCAGAGCTGCTGAGCTCCTCGGCGAGACAACCTCCCCAAGAGGCGGTTCGAAGCCATCGACGTGATGGCCGGCGAGGGCCTACCGGTCCAGCTGGCCTCCCGGGTCCTGCACGTGGCAGAGTCCGGCTACTACGCCTGGCGCAGCCGACCGCCCTCGGCCCGCTCGGTCAGACACGCGTGGCTGACCGAAGCCATCACGAGCATTCACACCGACTCGCGCGGAACGTATGGATTCCGCCGTATCCATGCTGAGCTGGACCTCGGGTTAGGCATTCACGTCAGCCACGGCACGGTGGAACTGCTCATGCAACGCGCCCAGATCCACGGGCTGCCCGGCAACCGGCGGCCCCGGCCACGGCACGAGACCCCGTCGGCGAGCGACCTGGTGGAGAGGAACTTCCGCCGCACCGCGAGAGACCAGCTGTGGGTCACCGACATCACTGAACACCCCACCCGGGAAGGCAAGGTCTACTGCGCTGTCGTCCTGGACGTCCACTCACGACGAGTCGTCGGCTGGTCCATCGACGCCTCAGCCACCGCCGCTCTGGCCACCAATGCGCTGAGCATGGCGATCGGCAACCGCCGCCCACGGCCGGGCGCCACCATCATCCATTCCGATCACGGGGTGCAGTTCAGCTCCTGGGCCTTCACCGAGCGCGCCAGGTCCAGCGGGCTGGTGGCCTCGATGGGCTCGATCGGCGACTGCGCGGACAACGCGCTGATGGAGTCCTTCTGGGACGAGTACAGACAGAACTCCTCAACCGCCGACGCTGGCGAACCCGGATGGAGCTCTCCACCGCACTGTTCGAGTACCTCGAGATCTTCCACAACCGGCAACGCAGGCACTCCGCCCTGGGATTGCTCACCCCAGTCCAGTACGAGCTGCAGCAACCGCCTGTAGCGTGAAACCCAGCGACGCGGCTCCATACAAGTCGGGGCACATCACCCCGCTGTCTCAGAGCCGTGAGTACAGGACCCCGCACGCAGCCTGACGACCACACCGAATGTGTCTGTCGAAGCGGAACCGGCGCGGTAAGAAGTTCCTTCTCCCGGGCGCTCACTTCTGAAGAGGTCTGAAGAGCCAACAAGAGAGCAGCGTGCAGCCGCCGGTGTTACCCCGGTACCTGGGCATGCATGGCAACGATGAAGGAGACGGATCCATGCCTCTCGAAGGTGAGTACGAGCCGAGCCCGGAGCAGTGGGTACGCGATCAGGTGGAGCTGTACGAGAGTTCCGGCGGGTCGAAGGGGAACACCTCGCCCGACATCAGGCTGCCGGTCATCATCCTGACGACCCGGGGTGCGAAGAGTGGCAAGATCCGCAAGACACCGCTGATGCGGGTGGCGCACGAGGGCATGTACGCGGTGGTCGCCTCGCAAGGCGGTGCGCCGAAGCATCCGGTCTGGTACTTCAACGTCAAGGCCGATCCGCACGTCGAGTTGCAGGACGGCCCGGTCAATCAGGACATGCGGGCACGTGAGGTCACCGGAGCCGAGAAGGCCCAGTGGTGGGAGCGGGCGGTCGCCGCTTACCCGCCGTACGCGGAGTACCAGCGCAACACCGACCGGGAGATTCCGGTATTCGTACTGGAGCCGGCGAACTCCAGCGCAGACTGACGGTGCTCGGCCCGCTGATCATCCCCGGCCCAGTCCTCATTGTTTCTCACCCCGGGCGCCGCAACGGATCGCTCGTGCGCAGGTGGCTGGTGATGCTACGGCAACCCCACGTGGGGATGAGGCGCTGCGGGCATCCTCGTTGCTCGAGCGGCAGCAGCGACACCTGCGGTGCCTCAACTCCTTCTGCGGGTTGGGGCGCTGGCGAGAGCGATCGCCCGATTCTTCGGTCCACGTCAGGACCAAGGACCGACCAGTCCTGAACATTCGACCCTCGGTGAGTACCCACTCTCGGCGTGGAACGGGATCGTCATGGCGGGAGCCTCTGCTCCAGACCGCAGTGGTCCCCGCCGATGCGGACCTGCTTCCACCGATCGGCATTTACTCCCAGTCAGGCATCGGTCGGCTGCGACACGAAGGCCGCAACCGCTTCGCTGGAGTGGACCAGGAAGGTGAAGGTCTCCTCCAAGTACAGGGGGACGCTGGTCGCATCGTGGGAGAGGTAGCCGATCGACACGTCCTGGCCAAGGTGCATCTCGAAGTCGCCGCCGCGGGTGGAGAGCGGGAAGGCGCCGTCGATGGCGGGCGCCCAGACAATGTCTCCGTCCAGCAGCCTGGCGATGTGCTTGATGATCGGGTAGCCGTGGTCTGAAGTCTCACTGACCGCCGTGTACGTTTCCGCGCTCAGGGCTAGAGAGTAGGCGCCGTCGACACCTGCCAGTCGCAGGGCAGAGACCGCCTGGCTGATCGCGTCCGGGTAGTCGCGGACGTCGGAGGGCAGCGTCACGGGTGAGTTTGAGGAGCTCTCGCGCAGGCCGGCGATGGCGGCGGCCGCATACCCTTCGAAGACGGCCCGGTCCTCGGCGAAGGCAAGCCGCCGGGCGGCGTCCTTGGCCGGCTGCCAGTCGGCGTCCTTGGCCTCGAGCGACGTCGTCGACCTGGCGGCGGTCGACGGTGAACGGGACACGCAGCTCGACCATGGGCTGGAAGCGGCGCGTGTGGGCGATCACGCCATCGGCGGGGGCGTCCACCCTGTCGAGGTGCCCTATGGTCACACCCCCCAACTCGACTCCGCACGGCTTCGGGACGTCGACGATGCGTCGTGCCGCCGCGTGCCGTTTGAAGGTGCGTCGGATCTCTTCCTCCAGATCGCTCCACGCGGCAGCGGAGAGGGGAGCCAGTTCACGGTGCAGATTGTCCATCGGGTGTGCTCCGCTTCAGACTGCCGATCCCCAACGACGTGTCGGGGAACCGGGGTTGGCTGTCGGGTGTTGCGGTGGCGGCGGCGTGTTGATCGGTGGCTGCTTTCCCCGATTCCACGCCGGGTGGTGCAGGCAGGTCATCCAGGAAGTCAGCCGTGGGGACGTGGAACAGGCATCCGGTGACAGGCGTGGAGAAGTCCAGGATCCGATCGTGAGAGGCGTCCGCAGTACCCAGGAACATCCGTTCCAGCATCGCCTCCGTCACCGTCGGGGTGCGGGCATAGCCGATGAAGTAGGTGCCGAACTCGCCGCGGCCAACAGTGCCGAAGGGCATGTTGTCGCGGAGGATCTCGCGTTCCGTGCCGTCGGGGTCGGTGATCGTAGTGAGGGCGACGTGCGAATCCGACGGCTGGCTGTTGTCGTCCAGCTCGATGTCCGACAGTTTCGTCCTGCCGATGATCTTCTCCTGTGCCTCGACAGGCAACGCGTTCCAGCCGGCCAGGTCGTGCACGTACTTCTGCACGATCACGTAACTCCCGCCGGCGAACTCTGCGTCCTCATCCCCGATCAGGACCGCGTTGCTCGCCGCGGCGCCGGTGGGGTTCTCCGTGCCGTCGACGAAGCCGAGCAGGTCACGTTTGTCGAAGTACTGGAAGCCGTGTACTTCGTCGCGCACGGTCACCGCTGTCCCCAGCCGGGTCATGATCTCCGTGGCGAGGGCGAAACACAGGTCCAGGCGCGAAGCGCGGATATGGAAGAGCAGGTCGCCCGGTGTCGACACCGCGCGGTGCACAGGCCCGTTCAGTTCACGGAAGGGGTGCAGTTCCGCGGGGCGGGGCCCGGCGAAAAGGCGACTCCATGCGTGCGATCCGATTCCGGTGACGCAGCTGAGCCTGCCCTCGGGCTCGGCGCGGAAGCCCGCAGCCCGTTGCAGGGAGTTCAAGTCGGACAGCACGCCCCGGGTAACCGCTTCGCCGCCAGGGTCGATCGTGGCGACGAGGAAGATGGCCGCGCTTGTTAGGGGACTAAGAACCGGCTGCGGTGTCGGTGCCGACGTCTCATCGGTCATGTGCCCTGCCCCTTCCAGCGGAGTGCCCGAGGTGGCACGGGAGCCCAGTACGCGTGTCGCGACGAGCGACGTGGATGCCTTGGCGGATCGGTCCGACCCAAAGTAGCCCTTTGCCACTGGTGGCCGCCCGCTCACTCGGTTTCGACCGCGCCGCCTTCCGGCGTATTGAACATGCTCAGGTACTGGCCGTAGCCCTCCCTCTCCAGTTCCTCAACAGGGATGAAGCGCAGGGAGGCCGAGTTGATGCAGTACCGCAGTCCGCCCTTGTCCCTTGGACCATCCGGGAACAGGTGCCCGAGGTGGCTGTCCCCTTTCCCCGACCGGACTTCGACACGGACCATTCCGTGGCTGGTGTCGGACCGCTCGACGACGTGGCCGGACTCCAGGGGTTTCGTGAAGCTGGGCCACCCTGTGCGGCTGTCGTACTTGTCCGCCGAGGAGAACAGGGGCTCCCCTGACACGATGTCCACGTAGATGCCAGGGACCTTGTTGTCCCAGAAGGCGTTGGCGAAGGCGGGCTCCGTCTCGTCCTGCTGGGTCACGCGGTACTGCTGTTCTGTGAGCTGGGCGATGCGCTCAGCGTCCTTGTGGTACTCCGACATGCCTACCTCCCAGGCGACGTGGCTGTCCTTCTAGGCATTCGTGTCACGCCCCGCCGCTTCCTTACCTCGCAACATGCGATGTCCAGCGCCGGACCATGCGTGCATGGCCTGAAGCGCAAGGCTGCCGGGTCACCGTGGTCGGGGCGAGGTGCCCTCGCCGCCGTCTCCGGCCCGCCGTACCGGGAAGTGAGGCGACGAGCCGGGGCGGTGGACTGAAGGGTGAGGAAACTGGATGTCCCGGCGCTACGGCTCTCGTAGACCTGCTGGTAAGGCTGGGGAGTAATGCGCCGCTAACCGCATAGAGACCCCTGGGGGGCAAAGCGGATGGAGGCCGGTATGACCAGCGGACAGGGCGGCCGGTTGATCGGCCCGCCAATCGCAGCGGACGCCGCGGCCTACTTCATCGACCCGGCCTACAGCAATGTCAGTTTCAGTGCCCGGAACCGCATGGCGACCAGCACGCGCGGAGCGTTCCGACGGTTCGCGGGCACGCTCTTCCTCGACAGCGAGCGGCCCGAGAGGACGGCGCTCGCTTTGTACGTGACGTCGTCGAGTATCGACACCGGCCAGAAGGACAGGGACGCGGACCTGTGCAGCGCTGCTCTCCTCGACGCCGAGCAGTATCCGCTCATGTCGTTCTGGTCCTCTTCGGCCGAGGCCGTGGATACGAACCTCTGCCGTCTCGCGGGAAGCCTGCGGGTCAAGAACATGACGATGCCTCTCGGCGTCGACTGCGAATACCGGGGCCGTACACACGGCCCGCAGGGCGACGAGCGCGTGGGGTTCCTAGGGCGCTCTGTGCTGAGGCGGTCGGAATGGGGATCCCTGTGGGGCCCGGTGGTCCACGCGGGCGAGTGGATCGTGGGTGACGAAGTCGAGCTGCTCTTCGAGGTGTCCGCGGTCAAGCGGGCGCCCATCAGATGGTGGCCCTGACATGACCCGGCCTGAATGCGGCGCAAGCCGCGTCTGCGCTCCAGCTCGCGGAACGAGACACCGAGCGTCGGCGGCCTGGGGCGGACCCCGCCGGAACATCTCATACCCGTCTACCCCACATCGGCCGGACAGACCCGAGCTCGCGCCCAGCACCGTGGAGCTGCCAGCGAACACAGGTCTGTACAGCCTCCCCCGACTCTCGCAGGGCCGTTTCCCGGCATCAGGCCAGCTCGAGCCGTTTCGCGCGGTGTCCGAGGTACAAGACGATCAGACCGCACAGTGCGGCAGGGGCTACGAGGATCATGAAGAGCTGCTCGTGGCCAATGCCGCCGGCCAGCATGCCTCCGACGATCATCGGGCCGACGATTCCACCGACGCGGCCGATGCCCAGCGCCCAGCCGACGCCCGTGGAGCGTACTTCTTCCGGATACAAGGCCGCAGCGAGCGCGATGACGCTCTTCTGCCCGCCGCTGATGGTGCAGCCGATCAAGAAGATGGCCGCCAGGACCATCCAGACCGGCGAGCCCAGCACCAGGCCCATGAGGACCAGGAAGCCGCAACCGACGAAGTAGAGCGTGCTCAAGGAGCCGTAAGCGCCGAGCCGGTCCATCGCGGGCCCGATCACGAAGGCGATCACGATGCCGCCGATGGTCGTCATGGACGCGGCGGTCGCCAAGGTGCCGGCGGAGTACCCGCGTTCACTGAGGATGGTCGGCATCCAGCTCTGGAGGCCGTAGAACATCGCCAAGTTGATCGCGAAGACCACCCACAGCAGGACTGTGCCGAGTAGTTGACGGCCGGTGAGCAGCTCGGTGACCTTGACCCGCTTGCCCGGGTCGGCGCTCTCCGCCTCGATGTGCGCCTCGCCCGTCTCGGGAAGCATCCGGTCGATCCGTCGGAGGTGGGCGTATGCCTTGGCGTTCTGGCCGCGGCGCAGCAGATAGGAGATCGACTCGGGCAGTCGCCAGGCCAGTACGGGGAGCATGGCCAGGGGCAGCACGGCACCCGCGACGAAGACCGAGCGCCAGCCGTAGGCGGGGATGAGCCAGCCGGCGGCGTAGTTGGCGGCCACGAATCCGAGTGAGAAGCCGCAGTAGATCGCCAGAACCAGGCTGGCCCGCAATCGCTTGGGGCTGTACTCGGCGGTGAGTGCGATGGTGCTCGGGGTGGCCGCGCCGAGGCCGATTCCGGTGATGAACCGCATGATCATGAGTTGGTCAGGGCTCTGCGCCCCCACCGAGACCAGCGTCGAGAGCGAGAAGAGCGCGACTCCCGCCATGACCAGCCGTTTGTGGCCGAGCTTGTCGGAGAGCGGAGCCAGCAGTAGGTAGCCGATCATCAGGCCGACCAGCGCGGCTGAGAAGATCGTAGCCATGGTGCCCTTGGACACGTCCCAGTCCTGGGTGATGGCCGGAGCCATGTAGTTGATCGCCTGGGTATCGAACCCATCGAGCAGCATGACCAGTGCGCACAGTAGGACGGTACGCAGCTGGAAACCGCCCAGTCGGCGTTCGTCGATGAAGCCAGGAAGCCGGATCGGCTTCGAGCCGGATACGGTGGCGGACCGAGATGAAGTGGTTTCGGACATAATGCCCTCCAGGTGGAGAACGGTTACTCGACGCTGACAGGGGCGGCCACGGCCGAGACGAACGCATCGGAGTGGAACCGGTCCGGAGCCATACCGTGCTCGCGCGCCAGCTCCTCGCCGGCGGTTCGGGTCATTGCCTCACTGCCACAGGCGTAGATGTGGTGGTCGCTCAGGTCGGGGTGGTCCGCGATCGCGGCTGCTTGTACCCAACCGGTGGTGCCTTCCCAGCCGGCGTGTGGTCGGGAGAGCACGGGGGTGAACCGGAACCAGGGGTAGCGCCGGGTCCAGGCTTGGAGAGAAGTGCGGGCGTAGAGGTCGTCGAGAGTGCGGGCGCCCCAGTACAGGTGGAGCGGGCGGGTCAGTCGCCGGGCGATGTGGTCGAGGACGATCGACTGCATGGGTGCGAATCCGGTGCCGGTGGCGAGCAGAAGGACCGGGCCGTCGCCGTCCTCGACGAAGAACTCACCGAAGGGCGCCTCGATCTCCACGGTGGCGTGGAACTCCAGCCGTTGCAGGATCCGGGCGGAGAACACGCCGTTGGGTTCGTGCCGGACGTGCAGTTGGGCGAGGTTGTTGTGCTGGGGTGCATTGGCCAGCGAGTACGACCGGGTATCGCTGCCGTCGAGGATGACGTTGAGGAACTGGCCGGCCAGGAAGGGTGTCCGCCGGCCGATGGGGTAACGCAGGTCGAGCACGGTGACGCCAGGAGCGACTTGGCGGCGACGGTGCACCGTCGTGGTCAGCCGCTTGCGCACCGGTGGGGTCCGCGCCGTGATCCGGCGCGGCGCGATCTCGATGTCGCCGGTGGGCTGCGCCCGGCAGAGGCGGACCTCGGCCGGTCCGCGGACGGATCCGCTGCCCGGCATGTCCAGCGGGCCCGCGGTCACCGAGCCGAGGCAGGTGTCGCACACGCCTTTGCGGCAGGAGTACGGGATCGTCCAGCCGGCCCGCTCGGCGGCGTCCAGGACGTTCTGCCCCTGCTCGCAGCTGAAGGCGATGTCGGAGTCACGGACGCTGACGGTGTAGGTCACCTCGCCCCTCCTGAAGAATCGGGAGCAAGCAGCCGGAGAGCTGCGAGTACGGCGCCCGGGTCGGCACTGCCCCGCCCGGCGATGTCGAAGGCCGGACCGTGGCCCACGCTGGAGAACGGCGCACCGGCACCGATGGTGACCGCCGCCGCGGTACGTCCCGCCAGGACCTTCACCGGGATGTGGCCCTGGTCGTGGTACATCGCCAGGTACGCGTCGTGGTCGCGGCCGCCACCGAGCAGGATGTCGGCTCCGGTCGGGCCCTCGGCGGTGACGCCGCGCTCGCGCAGGGCGGCTACCGCGGGCTCGGTGATCAGCCTGTCGTCGTCGCCGAACAGGCCGTCCTCGCCGGCGTGCGGGTTGATCCCGAAGACGCCGATCCGGGGATCGGCGATGCCGATGTCGCGCAGCGCCCTGTGCAGTGCCAGCCCGGCGTCGGTGACCAGCTCGGGAGTGAGTCGCGCCAGCGAATGGGCCAGCCGCTCGTGCAGTGTGACGTGCGCGATCCGCAGACCGCCGCCGACCAGCATCAGGAAGACCTTCTTGAGCGGAGTGCCCGTTAGCTCCGCGATCAGCGGCGGGTAGCCGGCGAAGGCGATCCTGGCCCGGTGGACGGCGGTCTCCGAATGCGGGCAGGCGACCACACCGGCGTAATCACCGTCCATCGCGAGCCGTACCGCCGCGGTGACATACGCGATGGTGGCGAAGCCAGCGGGCGCGGTCACCTGACCAACGGCCAGGTCACCAGGGGCCAGGGCACCGACGTCGACCAGGTCGCACACGCCGCGCTCGGCGGCCGCACCCGGTTGTGCCGTGCGGAGCGAGAGCCCCTCGCGTTCGGCGTACGGTTCGAGGACATGGCGGTCGCCCACCACGACCGGCGCCCGGTCACCGAGTTCAGCGACTGCCGCGACGGCGATCTCCGGCCCGATGCCGTTCGGATCGCCGATGGTGAGCAGCAGCCTGGGCATCCCGGTCACAGCGGCAGCACCAGCAGTGTGTCGATACGGGAGCTGTCGCAGACGACGATCCGCTTCTTGATCAGAGCCCTGCCGTCGTCGAAGACATACTCGTCGAGGTAGCGTCCGCTGGCGAACACATCGGTCGGCCCGTTCCCCATGATGCGGATGACGAGGAATGACGTCTCGCTCGTCGCACCGGCCTCGCTCTCCTCCAGTACTGAAGGCTGGCCGAGCATGTGCCGGTAGGTGTGCGGCTCGTAGATGTTGGCCTCCTTGAGCGCGGAGACCCGGTCCTTGAGCATTGCCTTGTTGTGCGCCCAGATGATCCCGGCCGGCAGTCCGCGCCGGTGGTTGTCCGCGGTGGTGACCTTGTAGAAGGCGTCGTCCGCGAAGAACTCCGGCCAGTCCTCGATCAACCCGTCGTCGATGGTGTGGACGTAGCGTCCCTGGGCCCGGCTGATCAGGTTGTGTGCGTCCATCAGGCATGCACTCCCCTGCCCGCACCGACAGCGAAGCCCATGGCCTCGCGGTAGACCTTCCAGAAGCCGCGGATCGAGGCCTCGGTAACCCGGCTTTCGCTGGATACCGCCTGGTCGCCGCCCATCTGGACGGTCGCGAACTCCTGACCGGCCCCTGCGATGCCGCGCTGCACGAAGCCGCCGATGGCGCCGTCCTCCATGGAGACGTAGCCGGCCGGACCCACCAGGTTGGACTGCTTGAGGCGGATCAACTGCTGCTCCTCGGTGTCGTCCTCGAAGCCGAGGTAGGTCCAATGGAGGTCGGTCGAGTCGACCCCGGTCGGCAGCACCTGGCGTACGGCGACGGAGTTCTGGATCTGCTGGAGTACGAAGCCGGGTGAGACCGACAGGATCTGAAGCGTGATGTCGTCCCCGACTTCGCTGAAGCCGTCCACCAGGGAAGGGTCTTGGAGCTGGTACTCGGATTCGGAGCGGATCTTCTGGTCCTTGTAGTGCTCCCCAGCCTCCGCCTCTCGGTCGATGGCCGACCAACTCACATGGTGGCCGCCGTCCTCCGAGACGATGATGCCGCCCTTCTGGCTCAGCTTGTTGAGCCCGAAGGTGGTGAAGAACAGGTGCAGGATGCTGGCGTGGTAGGAGTCCTTGACGTTCTCCATGTACAGCTTCCAGTTGTTCGGCAGGCTCTGGGTGAACCGGCCCAGCACGACCGGCTTGCGGCCGCCGAGGACCCGCTCGATCCGGTCGAGGATCTCCTGGCCGAGGTACTCCTCGATGTGCGGCACGTCGTTGTCCAGGCTGCCGAAGACCAGACCGTGCACACTGGCCAGCCGTAGCCGCCGCGGGCTGTGCGCGGCCTTGCAGAACTCCGGCGGCATACCGCCCTTGCCGTTGATGCCTTCTTCGAAGGCGACGCCGGTGAGGTCGCCTTGCAGGTTGTACGTCCAGGCGTGGTAGACGCAGGTGAAGTCCCTGGTGTGGCCGTAGTGCTCCATGGCGATCAGGGAGCCTCGATGGGCGCACCGGTTCTCGAATGCGTAGATCTGGCCGTCGTGGTCACGGGTCACGAGCACGGGCTGCTCGCCGATGAAGGTGGCGCAGAAGTCGCCTGGTTCAGCCAACTCGGCCTCGAGGCAGAGGTAGTTCCACGTCGGTCCGTGAAAGATCCGTTCCTGCTCGGCCCGGTATACGTCCTCGGCCTGAAAGACCCAGTACGGCACCTCGGTCAGAGACTCGGGCCAACTGCGCTCCTGGACCCCGGCCCGCGCCGGCACACCCACCCCCGTGCTCCGTGCACTCATGCCTCCACCTCCAGGTACTTGACAGCCTGCGTTCGGTAAGCGAACATATGATTGTTTTCCGAACGTTTCGCCAGTAGATTTGCCAGTGGCCACACCTGTCAAGAGGGGGACACATGGCTGTTGAAGGAATGGCAGGACTCGCCAAAGGACTTGCGATCCTCGAAGCGTTCGGGGACGGTGCGCCCCGGCTCACCATCAGCGACGCATCCCGCGCCACCGGCCTGAGCCGGGCCGCGGCACGCCGCTGCTTGACCACCCTCACCGAGCTCGGCTACGTCACCTTCGACGGGAAGTTCTTCGCCCCGACGCCTCGCATACTGCGCATCGGCGCCGCGTACAGCGAGTCCGCTCCGCTTCCCCAACTCGCTCAGCCACACCTCGCCGCCATCCGCGACGCGATCGACGAGTCCGCCTCAATGGCCGTGCGGTACGACAACGAATCACTGTTCATCGCACGAAGTGAAGGCAGCCGGATCATCAACACCGGCATACGTGTCGGCGCACGGCTCCCCCTCTACGCCTCCTCCACGGGACAGGTTCTGCTCGGCGCCCTGGACTCGACCGAATTGGCCGACTACCTCGCCGCCGCTCCGTTTCCCGCCCGCACCCCGAAGACCCCGACCACGGCAACCGCGGTCGAAGATCGCGTCCGGGCTGCCCGAGCCACCGCCATGGCCATCACCTCCGAGGAACTCGAAGTCGGGTTGCTCTCCATCGCCGTACCGGTCCACGATCCGTCCGGTCGGCTCGTCGCCGCCATCTCGGTCAGCGCGTCGAGTTCCCGTGTGACCGTCGATGAACTCCGTGACCGATTCGCCCCGGTGATGCAGCAGCACGCGGCTGCGCTTGGTAAGCAGTTGTAGGAGCCGGGGTCGACCAAGATCAGCCGCTGACAAGGACAGCAATTCGTACGAGTAAGAACCATCTGTTCCGTGACGCTGTCATGACGTGGACAGGGTAAGTACACAAACCTCGACATCCATGTGGCCAAGGACGCGGAGACAGAAACCTACGACGCGTCGCTCGGGCCGGACCGCACAGTGGCCGTGGTTTGCCGGCCAACTGGCGGCAAGGCCGACCCCGGAGCCTGCGTCGATCCACTGACGCCCCTATTCAACGAGCGCCGGCTCCTGCTGAACCTTGCGCTTCGAGGATTCGGCACTCATCGATCGTCTGTGGGTGGTTATGCACCCGCAGAAATGACATGCCTGGCATAGCTGAGATGCCTCCCTTTTTCGTGCCTGATGGCCGTATCCGCCGGTGGTCGGGGGTTGCCGCTGTAGACGACAGCTGAAACTCACCCAGGCGTCAACAATGCGCCGTTTGGATCTGGCGGCAGTTCGGGGGCAATTGCCGTAAACGACATGGCTGTTCGGGATGCCCCTCGTAACCAACCAGACTTCCCGGCCCTGAACTGATCACACAGTCCGGAGAGAAGAGCTCAAGGTGACGATCACCAATCTCAGAGACCAACGCGACTCGCCTCGGGGAGAGCGACTGGCAGACTGGGCGGATTCCCGGCTTGGCCTATATGCCATCGCCAAGGCCAACATGCGGAAGATCTTTCCTGACCACTGGTCGTTCATGCTGGGCGAAGTGTGTTTGTGGAGTTTCGTCGTGCTGGTCCTGACCGGGATCTACCTGACGTTCTTCTTCCATCCGTCGATGAACGAGATCGTCTACCAAGGCAGTTACAAGCCACTCAACGGCATCACCACATCTGAGGCCTTCGCCTCCACCCTCGACATCTCCTTCGACGTGCGCGGCGGCCTGCTCATCCGCCAGATGCACCACTGGGCCGCCCTCATCATGGTCGCGGGCATGTTCATCCACATGATGCGCCACTTCTTCACGGGCTCATTCCGCAAGCCCCGCGAAGTGAACTGGATGTTCGGCTGGACCATGCTGGTCCTGGGCATGTTCGAGGGATTCGTCGGCTACTCCCTCCCCGACGACCTGCTCTCCGGCACGGGACTTCGCTTCGTGGAAGGCGCCATCCTCTCCGTGCCCATCATCGGCACTTAGTCACCATCTCATTTGGTGAATCTGCGGTAGCAGATGAGGGTGCAGGCGATGCTGGTGAAGGCCAGGAAGTGCTCGGCTTTGCGCTCGTAGCGGCGATGCAGCCGGCGGCATCCAGCGAGCCAGGACATATTGCGTTCTATGGTCCAACGGTGGCGTCCCAGTCGGGTCGAGGACTCGATGCCCCTGCGTGCGATGCGGTGCCTGATGCCGCGTCCGCGTAACCATCGCCGCAGGTGGTCGTAGTCGTACCCCTTATCGGCGTGGAGCTTTTGCGGCCTGCGCCGACGGCGTCCGCGCCGGGAGCGGATCGGGGGTATCCCCTTCACCAGCGGGATCAGCGCCTGGCTGTCGTGCAGGTTCGCCCCGGAGATCCCGACCGACAGGGGCAGACCGGTCCGCTCGGTGATCAGGTGGATCTTCGAGCCGTACTTGCCCCGATCCACAGGATTCGGACCTGTCAGCTCCCCCTTTTCAGTGCCCGCATGTTCACCGAGTCGATCGCGCAGCGGGACCAGTCCAGCTCGCCGCGGGAGCCGAGTTCGTCGAGGACCAGGCGGTGGAGCTTGGCCCACACGCGGGCCTTCGTCCACTCGGTAAAGCGCCGGTGGGCCGTCGCTCCCGACGGGCCGAACGACGCGGACGGCAACTGCTGCCAGGTGCAGCCCGACGTGGCCACGAACACGATTGCGGCCAGCACCTCCCGGTCACCGTGTCGGCGTCGGCCGCCACCCTGAGGCCGCGACGGAGCCTCCGGGACCACCCGCTGGAACAGCTCCCACAACTCATCCGGCACCAGTCGCTCAACGATCGAGACCACGATCGATAGCCTACCGATCCAAATGAGATGACGTCTAACCTGGCTATGTTCTTCTTCGGCGGAGAGTTCCCCGGCACCGAAATCGTCCCGCGGCTCTACTCGGTACACATCCTGCTGCTCCCCGCTCTGATCGCCGCGCTGATAGTCGTCCACATGCTCCTGCTCGTCTACCACAAGCACACTCAGTGGCCCGGCCCCGGCAAGACCAACCGCAACGTCGTAGGCACGCCTTTCCTGCCCGTCTACCTCGCCAAAACCAGCGGCTTCTTCTTCCTCGTCGCCTCGGTGATCGCCGCCATGTCGGCCATCGCCTCCATCAACCCCGTGTGGACCTACGGTCCTTACCGCCCCGACCAGGTGTCGACGAACGCCCAGCCGGACTGGTACATGGGGTTCTCCGAAGGTCTCATCCGCATGATGCCGGGGTGGGAAATCAACATGGCTGGACACACCCTCAACCTCGGTGTGCTGATCCCCCTGATCGTGTTCCCGACCATCCTGCTGGCCATCGGTCTCTACCCCTTCTTCGAAAGCTGGATCACCGGCGACAAGCGCGAGCACCATCTCCTTGACAGGCCGCGGAACCGGCCAGTGCGTACCGGTCTCGGTGTCGCTTGGCTCAGCGTGTACTTCCTCCTCCTGATCGGCGGCGGGAACGACCTTTTCGCCACCCGCTTCCACCTCTCCATCAACACCGTCACATGGTTCATCCGCATCGCGCTGTTCGTGGTCCCCCTGGCGGCGTTCCTCATCACCAAACGCATTTGCCTCGCTCTCCAGAGCCGCGACAAGGAGAAGGTCCTCCACGGCAAGGAGACGGGCACCATTCGTCGTCTGCCCCACGGCGAGTACGTCGAGGTGCACCAGCCGCTCTCCCCCGCGGAACGCCGCACCCTGACCGTCCACGAGCAGTACAAGCCCCTCGACCCCGGGCCAGCCGAGGACGCCAACGGCATACCGCACCAGCTCTCCCGCCGCGAGCGGCTCAGGACGCGTCTGTCTCGCGGCTATTTCGAGCCGTCAGCACAGGTCGCCAAGCCGACCAGGGAAGAGGTGCGGCACAACGAGGAAGAGATCACGCACAGCATCGAGCACTGACTACGGCTGCTCGCCGCCGGTGCGCTCCTCGTGATCAGCCGGCTCACCCACCTCAGACCAGGCCGAGTCGCTTCTTGCGGGTGAGGGCTTCGAGGTCGAGCTGGAGTGTAGGCGGTGGGACGGCGAGGACCGGGCAGGTGGCGTGGGTGAGGCCGTAGTGGGCGACGGGGGATCGCCAGCGGCGGAGTCTCCCGTGGTGCCCTCCGCCGATGACCAGCAGGTCGGTTTCCTTGTTGGCGATCTGAACGAGGGTTCGGCCTGCGGTGCCGGAGATAACGAGCCCACTGATGGGAACGGCGTCATCGGTGGCGGTGAAGACATCGTTCAATATGTCCTTCAGCAGGCCCATGGCTGCGGTTCTGGTGCCCTTGAGCGGTGATCGATTGGTCCCGGAAGGTGGGTCCGTGTCGCAGGGCCGCCAGACCAGGACTGCCAGGAGCCGGCGTCCGGTGAGCCGCGCCTCGGTGCCGGCCCTCTGCAGTGCGACGAGGCTGTTGAGTGATCCGTTGATTCCGACCACGATGCGCTGCTGCTGTGATGGGCTGTCCATGAGGCTCCTTCCGCCGCCTTGGAGGACGCCCTCGTCGTCACCTTTCGGGCAAGCGACGTGGCACGGCTATCCGCCGACAAAGCGCCGGGGCTGTCTTTCACCAGGGCTGAGGCGACTGCATAGGGCGTCTATTACCTGACGAAATCGACATGGTGTAGGTGACGTAGTGAGTCGGATTCCTGCGCGGCTTCGGTAAGGGCTTCGGAAGGGTTGCCTTCGACTCACCGAGTTCCCTCGAATCCACTACGAGGGACACGTCCTTCGCGACACGATCGTTGCGTCGCCTCTTGCGACTTGTCCTGTCGGCTGGTTCGCCGGGCTGCGGCCCGACTGGCGGAAATCGGAGCCTTTGCTCAGGTGACCTTGTCGATCGAACGGCTCGCGTCCTCGCGCTCCAGGTCACCGTTCGTGACAAACGCCTCCCGTGGGTGCTGCACGGAGAGCAAGGACACGAGGTCCCTCCCGAACAGGGCGGCCGTGAATCAGACGGCGAGAACACGAACCTTCCGCTCCCAGGTCGGCACGGCCAGGACGTGATAGCCCCGGTGCAAAAGCCAGGCGGGAAATCCCTTGATCACGATGCGCTTGTACTGGAAGATGCCGCGCCCCATCCCCAGCGTCGCTGCCACCCCCAGGCTGTCGTGGCGGTAGGGGCGGACTCGGCCGCCCCGCAGGTCGGCCACGATGTTCTTCGCGAGCCGCTTGCCCTGCCGTACCGCGTGTTGAGCGTTGGGCACCGTGTGTGCTCCCGGCACCGGCGACGCCAGGTCAGGGACGGCCGCATCGTCGCCGGCCGCCCACACATCCGTCACGGGCTGGCTGTCCGTGCCCACGCGAAGATCGGCTCGGACCACGAGCAGGCCCCGCTCGTCGACCGGCAGATCCGTGTGGTTGTGCACGACCGGGTTGGCGGCATTGCCCGCGGTCCAGACGATCAGCGCGGAGTCGAACTCCTCTCCGCTGGAGAGCACGACGTGTCCGCCTTCGGCGGAGACGAGCTGAGTGTTCAGATGCACACGCGCACCACGTCGTTCCAACGAGCCCACCACCCAGGCACCGGGCTTGTCCCCCACCTCGGGCAGAATCCGGCCCTGGGCCTCGACCAGGTGGAAGGACAGATCGTCCATGACCAACTCCGGGTAGGACCTGAGCATCGCTGTCGCCAGCGACAGCAGCTCGCCGAAGCCCTCGACACCGGAGAACCCGCCGCCCACGACCGTCACGGTAAGCAGCTTGCGCCGCTCGATGCCCGGGGGCAGTGATGCGGCCTGGTCGAAATTGGTCATCAACCGATCGCGAACGGCGACCGCCTCTTCCACGTGCTTCAGACCGATCGCCTGCTGCGCGAGCCCGGGAATGGGGAACGTACGCGTCACGGCACCGGTCGTGACCACAAGGACGTCATAGTGCAGTTCGTATTCCGCGCCCTGCACAGGTCGGATCTGGACCGTCCGAACCGCACTCCGGATCCCGGTCACGCGTCCGGCAATCAGCCGGGTACGGCGCAGATGCCGTCGCAACGACACAGCGGCATGACGTGCCTCGACCGACCCCGCCGCCACCTCGGGGAGGAAGGGCTGGTAGGTCATATAGGGACGCGGGTCGACGACCGTGACCCGTGCCTCGCCCTTGCGAAGTGACTTCTCCAGGCGCCATGCGGTGTAAAAGCCTGCATAGCCGCCCCCGATGATCACGATCTCACGCATGATTCCCTCTGCTCGTAGGTCGACAACCAATGCGTTCGGCACGTGTTGCCGGGTGACCGAGCATGTTGAACGCTGCCGCAGCGCATTCGGGCAGGAAGACCATGGGCCGGCGGAATGATCATGCAGTTGCTGATGTGCTCACCGCGTCGGGGCCCGCCTGGATGACCCCCTTCAGAGGACCGCGTGTTGCCGCTTGCCGCGTCCTGGCGGAAGAAGTTGACGCCGCGGCAACCTGCCGTCGCTCTGCGGGATCTACGCAAGGTCTCGCTCGATCGCGGTGAGTTCCTTGTCATCGCCGCCTTCCGCGGATTCATGCTTGGGGTAGGCGCCGACGCCGGGATGGACCTTGTCGATGAGGTCGGTGTACTGCGGGTTGCGGTCGATGAACTCACCGACGACCGGGCAGATGATGGTGATCTTCTTCCCGCTCTCGCGGATCTCGTCCAACACGCGTGAGACGAGTTCCGTAGCCACCCGGTGTTTGCGGTAGGCGGGGTCGACCCAGGTCGTCAGCAGCACGACGCGGCCGCCTACGAAACGGTACGAGAGCTCGCCGATCGCGTCATCACCGAGAGCGGCGATCCAGCGGCCATGCTCCGCGTCGTTGAGTACATCCAGCGCCCAGCTGGAATCCATCTCGCTACGACCTGCCTCATCCAAAGCGGCGATGAGCGCTGCGTTGTTTTCTTCACGGGCGGACGCCTCGGTCTCGAAGTTAATCATCGTTGTCACACTTTCTGTCGGGGAGTCAATCGGTGAGTCCAAGGCAACGGGTGCAGCCTTTAGCCGCTCTCGAGCACTTAAGACCAATGAGGTCGGCGTACTCCAGGTTAATCTCCACAGCGGCGATCGATGGTCCCGACAAGTGGTCATCAGTTCTCGATCCTGACTTGGCGTGCATCGAACGCGACGTAGCCGCTGAAGTCGTAGCCGACACGAGTTGCCGCCGACTCCTTGATGTTCGGATAAGACCAAGCCCCGTCCCTGAGGATCGTCTCGCCTGCCACGACGTCGTGATACTGCGCCCTTCCCTTCCAGGGACAGGTATAAGGGGTCGGACTGTGGCGCAGCGCGCCGACTGCGACCGCATCCGGTGGGAAGTAGACGTTGCCCTCGATACTGACGACGGCCTCGCTTTCAGCCTCGGCCACGACGGTCCGCCCAACCATTGCCTTCATCAGTCTTTCCCCTAATCACGTTCACTTGGGCCGCATCTGCGATCTCCGGCTGAGCCGGCAGGCTTCAGTCGGACGCCCAATTCGTGCAGTCAGAGCCAGCTTGCGCGTGTCGGCTTAGGGGTTAGTGCCGGGCGGGGATCCACTTCTTACCCTTGTCTTGATGCCACGTGAGCGGTCAAGGAGGCGTGAGCTCATCGGGGCTCGCACTCACCACACTTGGCGAGGCTACTCGGGATCGGTGTTCGTCCAAGGGGACTACTAAGTGCCACCCGGTAGTTCAGCGACCGTTCGCCAGCGCCGACTCGGCAGCAGCACGATCGGAGTAGCCCGGGTGTCGAGTGTCGACCAGATCGGCGTAGGCGGTTGTTCGCGAGAGGTAGCCGACCACAAATGGGCAGATCGCGGTGATTGTGCCCTCACGGGTGCGGACCTCGTCGAGCACACGCCGTACGAGCGCGCCCCCAACCCCCTGACCTTGATGGCTCGACTCGACTTCAGTGTGCTTGAGGGCATACCGGTTGGGCCTCAAGTGGGTGTAGTACAGCCAGCCGACCAGGTCACCGTCGCGGTAGAGCTCAAAGCGACCTTGATCAGTGTTGTCGATCAGCTGCTCGGTTTCCGGCACCTGTTCCTCGCTGCTCATCGGCTCACTCTCCAATTTGTAGTTACGCCGCATACTCGGACGGCCACGGTTTTCGGACTCTAGAGTCCAAGTATGACGCTTACCTAGTCACATTGCAGCGGCCTTGTGACTCAGGTTGGACTGAGAGGTCCGTTGAGGAAACCGGGCTGCCCGGTCTCGCGGCGTGCGGGGCCGGGCCGGTTCGTGGAGCAGACGGGTTCGTGCGTTCGCCGCGACCTGGTTCAGCTGCTCGCGGTCTCGGGTCCCTCCGGGGCGAGGAGGACGGCCGCGTGGCTGGCGTGGGTGACGGCGTCGCTCACGCGGGGATTGAAGAGGGCGGCGACGGCTCCGCGGTGGTGCGGGCTGAGGACGATGAGATCCGCCGGGAACTGCTCGGCTGCTTCCGTTATGAGTGCCGGCACTTCGTTGAGCAAGCCGTTGGCGAGTGTGCCGTCCGCCTCGATGCCCTCGCCTCGCAGAACGGCGACGGCCTCATCGGTGATCGCCCTGGCTTCGGCGTCATCCTCCAGGCGCACCACGGTGTCGAACGTGGTGGTGGCCGCGACGACATGCAGAACGCGAACGCGGGCACCGGTCAGCCGGGCCAAGTCACCAGCCATACGTACGGAAGCCAGACGGGAAGGGCTCGAATCGACCGCGACCAATATGCGCTTGAACATGTGTGTGCGTTCTCCTTCAGGCGTGAACTTCGGCGAGATCTCGGCGCAACTGGGGAAGTCAGGCCGGGGGGCGCCGGCCGCGGAGCCGAACCAGATGCCCGGGTGACTCGGATCGATGGACGTCGGCATACCTTGTGCGCCGCTTGATGCACCGATCGACGGTGGGGCAGCCGACCATCGCCCCTTCGCACGGGCACCTCACCGTCTGTCTGTGCCACGGCAGGCCAAACCAGCAGGCGCGCCCGTCCCTAACGGGTCCCTAGAGTCCACTATCCAGCCTCGCAGAGACACTTCGCAACCGACTCGAAGCGCTATGCGGACTCGGCCGACAACATGAGGCGTTGGGGCGTCGGCCAACCGCCGACGAGCACCCGAGAACCTGATGACGAGCTCCAGCGGAGTGTTCTTGCGGTGAGCAGAAGAGGAACCCTTCACGCCGAGACGTCCACCGGTTCTGCGGTCCACCCCATCCGTTTCCGCTGGTCGCGGTGGAATTCTGCGAGGAATCAGTCCGGCCCCGCCCCATCGCCACGGCAGTTGCCCACAGGCTGAGCCCGCTCGTACGCTCCGGACTACATGGTCCGCCCGAGGTGTTGCTGATGGATGAGCCGGCATCGGCGCTCGCAAGCTGCACTCGCCAGCGACAGGACTGCCTTCTTCAACCTCGAACATTCGGGGCAGCCGGGCAGGCTCGTCGAAATGGACGACTCCGTAAAGAGGCGGGGATTCCGCCGAGAACGACGTTTGCCGGCGGCACGTCGACGAGGCGCGGTGCGTTCGAGGGGCCGGCGTTGCAGAGTGAGTGGCTGTCGCTGCAGTAGACGTCGGCGCGGCTACCTATCTATGGACGCCGATCTCGCATAGATGAGCCGTAGATCACAGCAGCAATACCATTCTCCGAGAAGCAACGTATTGATCGGCCCGGCGTTGACTCGCCCCTTCCCGGTGCGTCGGTTGCAACAGCGAGCCAGCGTGAGGCCAAGTCTGAATTCTGTGCCTGGACGGGAGTTTGGAGAACATCGTGGGCAATGCCGACTCTACGCCGCAAGGAAACGCTCAAGTGGCGCTTTTCGAGGCCATCGCGTCCCAAGCGCGGCAGCAGAAGGAGCACAAGGATCATGGAGCGGTCGCAGCGGCCTTGAAGGACCTGGCAGAGGCTTTCGCCTGGTCCGCGAATCAGCATGAGGGTCCGCGCGATCAGTGAAGTTGCATGACCGTTCGAACAAAGGAGACGCAATGTCTGAAGGCGCTGAAGACGATGAGTGGGGAGAGCCAACCCCAGATGTGGTCCTCCACACCGGCGCGGAACACTTGCCCGACCCGGAAGACGTAGTTCTGGCATCGGGTCACGAGATCACACCGGAAAGGCTGGAAGAAGCACGCCGCCTTCTCGACGAAGAGGGCGCGGCCGGCGTGGAAAAGCTGCTCCCTTGAAAGAGCACCACGGCAACTCCCGGGAGCAACTGGGCTGCTCCCGGGAGTTGCCGTGTAAGTTGCCGCGTAATCAGACGAAGTCTGGCGACGTTCCTCTGCGAATACCTCAGGCCAGCGGCACGCGGGAACTCAGGTCTCTCCCACTGGAATTGCCAGCGAGACCGCGCCACTCATGTCGAGCCATACCGCGTCCCTCGTCCGCGTCGCACGCAGCATGACACTCCCGCACTGCTGGCAGCGTGCTACAAGGCCCGGTGCATGCTTGTACACGCGCAGGCGAGCAAGGGGGCCTGTGCAACCGCAGTTGGCGCACCGGCTCGTCGCGGTGGTGACATCGACGGCGAAGACTTCGGACAAGGGCCCTGCCAGCGCGTTGCCGTCGACATACCCGGCGTCGGTGTCGTTCACTTCTGAGCCGCCCGGCTCTACGGACGTCATCTCAACCTCCAATGTCAGCCGAAGCGCTCGGTACGTACTCGCTCAGGCGCATGTCCCAGGAGCACCAGGTAGGCAGCCGTTTTCTCGACGAACGCCGTGGGCCCGCAGACATAGCAGGTCGGCTCGAAGTCTGGAGGCCAGCCGCCGCGGGCCAAGTCCTCGGGGGTGATGCGCCCCGGTGGGCGCGCTGAGTCTTTCAGGGCCTCTCTGCTGTAGAGATACGTCGTATCCAGCCCCGGCGCCCCCTGGCGGAGCTCCGAGCCGTACAGCAGGTCCGACGGGCTCCGCACCGCATACAGCAACCGGAACGGAGTACGGCTCCCGGCAGCCTCCCGCGTACGGATCATGCACATCAGAGGTACGAGTCCTGAGCCGCCCGCCACCAACAGAACCGGCTCCGTCTGCTGCTGCCTCCAGACGAACCAGCCGCCGACAGGGCCGCGCAGCTCCAGTTGGTCCCCCGGAACCAGCTCGTCCACGAGGTAGGGCGACACTTCCCCGCCGGACGTACGCTGCACTGTCAGGTCGAGGCTCCGGCCGTTGGAGGCCGAGGCGATCGAATAACTGCGCTGGGTGCTGTAGCCGTCTTCCGCGGTCAGCCTGACGTCCACGTGCTGGCCGGCCAGGTGCCCGGGCCAGTCCGGGATTTCCAGTGTCAGGGTGACGGCCGTCGCCGACTCGACGCGCCGACCTGCTACCTCGGCGATCCGCCACCGGAGCCGGTCGCCTAGTCTCCCTGGTACCGCTGCTCTCGCCATGGGTCTCCGTAGTTGTGATAGCCGGCGGTCTCCCAGAAGCCGGGCACGTCACTCTGCCGCAGCTCGATCCCGCTCACCCACTTCGCGGACTTCCACAGGTACAGGTGCGGGACAAGCAGCCGAGCCGGGCCACCGTGTTCGGGAGCCAGATCGCCGCCTTCGTAGCCGTAGGCGATCCATGCCTTGCCGTCGACCAGGTCGGCGAGGGGGACGTTCGTGGTGTAGCCCCCGTACGAGGTGACCAGGACGTGTTCCGCGGACGTTTCCACGTCCGCGAGCAGAACGTCCAGGGACACGCCTTGCCATTGGGTGCCGAACTTCGACCACTTCGTCACACAGTGCAGGTCAACGGTCGGGGAGTCTGCCGGGAGCGCCATCAGGCCTGCCCAGTCCCACACATGCCGCTTTCCGGTTTCCGTGGTCACGGACAGCTGCCAGTCGTCTTTTCGAATGCGGGGAGTGGGCCCGGCGGACAGCACCGGGAAGCCAGTCGTCTCGTACTGCCCCGGCGGCAGTTTCGTGCCTGCCGACGGCCTTCGGCCGTGGAACCCGCGCGAGATGAACGCCATGCTCGCCGTCCTTGTTTCGTCCAGTGCGGCCGCTGTGGGCCCTTTCAGTGGTGAGCGCCCTGAAGAGGCGACTTCTTACCGGGTTGCAGCGGGAAGGTGAGCTCCTGGCATTGCAGCCTCTCATGTCCTCCCGGGGGTGGCCACCGGATGCCCCAGCGATGTGTGGCCGCGATGTGGGGCCCCCAGGTCAGCGGTGCAGGTGCCGGCGTGGTCGCTGCCGGATCAGGCTGCGCCGCTGAGGTGTCCACCGGCTATCAGTCTGGCTCGCAGTTTCTTGCGGGCATCAAACATTGTCTTGTAGAGGGCGTTCCGGTTCGTCTCCAGTTCGCTTGCGAGCGTTTCCAGAGGGACCCCGTTGACGACGGCGGTGAAGACCTGCCGCTGATGGGCGCTCAGTGCCGTCTCGACCGCGTCGCGTACGGCCTCGCCCAGCTCTCGCGCCTGCCAGTGGCTGACAGGGTCCATGCCGGAGCGGTCGGGAACTTGCGCCCATTCTTCCGAGTCGAATCGGGCATTCGAAACCCGCCAGAAATGCCGCCCCAGTTTGCTGGACACTTCAAGTACGACAAATCGAAATGCCCACGTAGTGAACCTGGCATCACCGCGAAATTCCTGAACTTTCTGCACGATCTTCATCAGAGCGTCGGCAGCCGCCTGGTGGGCGATGTCGTTCAGCTCGGGTCCGGAAATTCGGTAACGTGGACCCCGGCGAAACACTTCGTCCATGGCTATCCGCACCAGCACTTCATGCAGCCGCGCGCAGGCCTGCTCGTACTGCGGCCCACGGCCGCGTTCGAGCGCGTCTACCCAGGCAGCGGACTCCGGATCCAGTTGCCCTCGAACCTTATCCGCAGAGTGCATGGCTCTCAATCCCCAGGTCATCTCGTACGGATAAGCCAAACACAGCACCATCTACAGGCCGTCTACGCGAAGTCGCCGTTTCTGCTTTTCGCCAGGCGTGTACCGCGAGAATTCACGGAAAAGGTTTCCGGCGTATTTACGACCCTGAGGGGGCAGGCGGTCCTTCAGGAGTCCTGGGGGCTGTCAGGCACCACGTGGACAGCCGCCTCCTCGGCGGAGGCGGCGCCGTTGTCGATGCCTACGTCCCGCGCCCAGTAGTCGTCGCCGTCGTAGCCTTCGACGAGAACGTCGGTGTCCCAGCTGATGAGGCGCCCCGCGCGCTCGTCGCCGACCTGGTCGTCGATGAGCTCTCCGTCCGTGCCGATGGTGTCGCCCAGCCCGTCACCCTCGTCCGGTACACCGGTGTCCGGCACTTCGCGCCTGAGCCGATGCGTCAGGTCCTCGTGGGAGGCGCCCTCCCTCGCCGTGACGCCCCAGTCGTTTACGGCGAGGGGTGCGTTGGCGGGTGAGTAGCCCCGGTCCAGCACGTCCTCACCCAGCTCGTCCTCGTCGTACTCCTCCTGCGAGCGCAGTGGGTTGGATTCCTGGTAGGACGAGAAATCATCTGGTGAAGTCATCATGGCCTCCATGCCATCGGATCCCGGCGGCATCTCGATGCCGACGCCTCGATGACGGCGCGGCGGATGCGGGTCATTCAAGCCGCGTGGTGTCGACGAGGCGTCTATCCGGCATAGTCACCCGGGCGGCCAACCACCGGGCTGGAGCCAAGTGGCGAGCAGGCGGCGGGGGCTGTCTCGCCGCACTCCTAGCCCCGGGACCGGCCCCAGTTGCCAGGGTGGTCGGGGTCGATCAGCTGCTCGTATCCGGGATTTGCCTCGATGAACCGGTCGACCACCGGGCAGTAGTTGGTGATCGTCGCTCCCTTGGCGGCGAGGTCGTCGAGAGCGAAACGAATCAGGAGCTTGGACCAGCCCTGACCACGGTATTCGTCCCGGATGGTCGTGTGGGTCAGCACACGTCGCGAGCCGGCCGTCTCATAGACGAGCAGGCCTGCTGCCTGGTCCCCGTAGCGCAACTCGTAGAAGCGTCCGTCGGGGTTGTCCGCGACCTCGACATGAACTTCATCCGTCGGGCTCGCTTCTCTACTGGTCATGTCTGTCTCACTTCTCGGTTCTGGCAGAGCACTAGGGACCTCGCACTGGCAAAGAACAGGTAAGGAGTCCGCGGCCGAGGCAGCTAACGGTGAACAAGCCAGCGGCTCGACGCCGCAGACCTGAGGGCCAGTGTCCAGCCGTCGCGATCGGGCGAACGGACGGGCACTGTCTGTCGGGATCGGCCTCCAGTCGGCCGGCCTCAGTCGATTCCGGCCTTAGAGGTCCTAACAAAGGCGTTGGACGTGCCGGTGGGTGATCAGGCAGGTCGCGAGGCC
>NZ_BNBM01000033.1 GCF_014655715.1 Streptomyces lanatus
CAGAAGACCGCGATCACACGCCCTGACCTGCCCGAACACAGCCTTGTGCAACACCCTTTAACCGCTGTTTCGAAACAGTGGCACCACCCGCCCCACCAGGGGAAACATCTGAAGGGAAGCGTGCCATGGTCAGTGTTTCGCAACCGCAGCGCCGAGCCGTTCTCACCGGAGGGCTCGTGGCCACCGCGGCCGTGATCACGGGGTGTTCGACGAAGACGGACAGCGGTGCGACCCCGAAGGCGTCGGCGCTGGGGGCCGCGACTCCCTCGGCGTCCATGAGCGCACCGCCCGCCACCCCGTCCGCGGCGCTCGCCCGGCTGCTGGAGGGCAACGCGCGCTGGGTGAAGGGCTCGCTCCAGCGCCCCAACCAGAGCGTCGGCCGGCGTGAGGCCGTCGACGAGGAGCAGGACCCGTACGGCGTCGTGGTCTCCTGCATCGACTCCCGGGTCCCGCCGGAGATGGTCTTCGACACCGGCATAGGCGACCTGTTCGCGATACGCACCGGCGGCCAGGTGGTCGCCCCCGTGGTCACCGGATCCATCGAGTACGGGCCGGTCACCTCGGGAACCCCGCTGATCCTCGTCCTCGGCCACCAGCGCTGCGGCGCGGTCAAGGCGGCGTACAAGGCACTCAAGGAGCGCAAGCCGCTGCCGGGCGACCTGCAGTCGATCGCCGAGGCCGTGCGGCCGGCGTACGACGTCATAGCCAAGGCGAAGCACGCCGACCCGGTGGACGCCATGATCCGCGTCCACGCCAGGCAGACGGCGACCGGTCTGCGCCGCGACCCCGCGCTCGCCCCGCTCGTGAAGAAGGGCGGCCTGGCCGTCGTCAGCGCCTACTACTCGCTCGACACCGGCCGGGTGGAGGTGCTCGACGGGGCGCCGGCCGCCTGATCGAAGTCCGGCATGAGCGCGCACATCGCCTGGTGCTGGTTCGGCCCCATGAACCGGGCCAGCGCCTCCTTGACCGTCTCGGCGAGGACCCCGGAGGCCTCCTTGAGCAGGCCGCGGGCCTTCTCGGTGAGGGCGACCTCGACGCCCCGCTTGTCCCCGCAGACCGACTTGCGGGTGACCAGGCCCGCGTGCTGGAGGCAGGCGATCTGGTAGGTGAGGCGGGTCTTGGGGCGGCCGAGGAGCTCGGCGATCCGCGTCATGCGCAGCGCCTGGCCCGGGTCGGCGGCGAGCAGGCACAGGACCAGGAATTCGTCGTGCGAGACGTCCAGCCGTTCCTTGACGACGCCGCGCAGCTCCTGCTCGACCGCTCCGGTCGCGGCCAGCATCAGCATCCAGGCGTGGAGCTCGACGGGCAGGAGTCCGTCGCCGGAGGCGGATGGGCAGTCGGAGAGGTCGGCCATGAATTCGAGTGTATCTGTTGTTCAAATTTGGAGTAGCGACTAGCGTGGTGTCATCCAAATTTGGACTACAGACTCGCAGACTCGCCCAGGAGTGAACGATCATGACCGTCGCCGTCGAAACCGGAACCTGGCAGCTCGACACCGTCGCCTCCACCGTCGCCGTCCGGCACAAGACGTTCTGGGGCCTGGTCACCGTGAAGGGCACCTTCGCCGCCGTCAACGGCAAGGGTGAGGTGCGGCCCGACGGCTCCGCCGTGGGCACCATCACCCTGGACGCGGCCTCCCTCGACACCCGCAACGCCAAGCGCGACGAGCATCTGCGCTCCGCCGACTTCTTCGACGCCGCCAACCACCCCGAGATCACCTTCGCGGTCCGCAGCGCCGAGCTGCGCGACGGCGACGAGGTGCATGTCGTCGGTCAGCTCACCGTCCGGGGCATCAGCCGCGCCAAGTCCGTCACCGCCCGCCTCGTCGGCGCGGACGACCGGTCGCTCACCCTGGACGCCGAATTCACCGTGGACCGCGAGCAGTTCGCCATGGGCTGGAACCAGCTCGGCATGATACGAGGCCTCACCACGGTCGCCACCACCCTCCGTTTCACCCGGACGGCCACAGCCTGACGTCGGCGCTCGACAGCGTCTGCGGTACGGCCGTGAAGGCCCGCAGCCGGATCCGTACACCAGGGCGGGGCAGGACGAACCGCCCCGCCGGAGGCCGGAGTTCATAGCGTGCCGTCGCGTGGGCGGGCAGCTCGGCGGGGCCGCGTACGACCGTCCAGTACTGGCTCATCCCCTGGCCCGTGGTGAGCGAGAAGTGGGGCGCGAGGGTGGCGGCGCCCGTGTTGGTGACCTCGACACCGAGGCGGGACACGGCCGTCGCCGTCGCCCGCCGCACCGACGCCACCCGCATGGCGAGCGGCGGCGTGCCCGTCACCGCCCACAGCGTGCTCCCCAACGCCGGTGCGAGCACCAGCGCGACCGCCGCGATCCGCGCCGGACGCCGGTCCAGCACCCTCGGGCGAGGCTCCCAGGCGGCGGCGAACTCCGACGCTGGCGCGGTGACCGCCGCCGCCAGCCACAGCGGCGTCATCATCAGGTAGTAGCCGTCCTGGGAGCGCGTCGCCACGAAGAACGCGCACCACGGCAGCACGGTCGCCGTCGGCCCCAACCGCCGTACGAACAGCACGAACAGGGCCAACAGCCCCGCGGCCAGCAGCATGCTCGCGTGCCCGTACCAGTCGAGCCGGTCGCTGCCGTCCGTGAAGTACAGGGAGACGCCGACCACGCCCTGCCCGTGGATCACCGCACCCTGCGTCAGCGGCAGCGCTATGCCCCGCACCCAGGTGCCCGGCTCGCTCACGACGAAGTAGGTGTTGAGCAGCAGCCATACGAGCCCTGCGGTACCGGCCACCCGCGCCACCACCGACCCCGCCGCCCGCGCCCCCAGCTCCCCGCGCCGTACGGCGTAGATCCCGGCCAGCAGGAACGGCGCGACGAACCAGGGCAGTTGCTGCGCCGCACACGCCGCCCCCAGACACGCCGCCCGGGCCAGCCCGCCGGCGCCGAGCCGCCCGCCCCGCCCGATCCGCGGCCACCGCACCACCACCGGTATCAGCAGGGCGAGCGCCACGATCGCCGGGTAGCCGAGCCGGCCGTACGACGGCAGGAACCCGAAGCCGAGGCACGCCATGGTCGCCGCCGAGCGCCATGGCGTGGGCAGCATGCGCCACAGGGCGACGGTGCCGGCCAGCAGGGCCGCCGTGCTCACCGCGGTCGCGGGCAGCGCCCCGTGCCCCAGCCACAGCAGCGGCGCCGTCAGCAGCGGGGCCAGGGGCGGATAGCCGTACGTGAAGTCGTAGCCGCCCGTGACGGTCGGGGTGAGGGCGACGCCATGGCCGAAGAGCCAGGGCCACGGCTGCCCGTAGACGGGGTGCCCGGCGACCAGTTCACGGGCGGCCTGCGTGGTGAGGATCGACTCGTCGCTGCCGCCGTGGTGCATCGCCCACGCGCACAGCGTCAGTGTCACCCCGGTCACCAGGACGCACAGGTCGAGGCGGGCCAGCGACCGCGCCCGCCGCACGACCAGCGCCAGCACACCGCAGATCAGGATCGAGGCGTAGCAGGCCGAGATGACGGCGGCCACGACGAGACGGTGACTGGCCGCCGACGTCCAGATCGCGCGGGTGCCGATGAAGAGGCTGACGTCCGCGAGGAGGGTCAGGATGCGGTGCCACTGGGCGGGCGGTTCGGGGGCCGACGGCTGCGTCCACCGGATCGGCGCCACCTTCTGCTGTTCTGCCGACTGCACGCCACCGGACGGTAATCAGCGCTGGTGAGCGGGGTGGTGGGGTAGGTGAAGAGTCCGGTGTGAGACGGGTGAGAAGAACCGTCAGTAGACATCGCGGACGTACCGTTTCGCCGCCGCCAGCTGTTTCAGATACGCCGACGCCTCGGTCTCGTCGAGCCCGCCGTGCGCGACCGCGATGTCCCTGAGCGCCCGGTCCACGTCCTTGGCCATGCGCGAGGCGTCCCCGCAGACGTAGAAGTGGGCGCCGTCCTGCAGCCACCGCCACAGCTCCGGGCCGTGCTCGCGCATCCGGTCCTGGACGTACACCTTGTTGCGCTGGTCGCGGGAGAAGGCCGTGTCGAGGCGGGTGAGGACGCCCTCGTCCCGCAGCGCGGTCAGCTCCTCCTCGTAGTAGAAGTCGCTCGCCCGGTGCTGCTCGCCGAAGAACAGCCAGTTGGGCGCCGGGTGCCCGAGCGCGCGCCGCTCCTGGAGGAAGCCGACGAAGGGGGCGACGCCCGTGCCCGGGCCGACCATCACCATCGGCGTCGAGGCGTCGGCGGGCGGCCGGAAGCCGGGGGAGCGCTGCACGAAGACCGGCACCTCGGCGTCCGGTCCGGCGTCGGCGAGGAACGGCGAGCAGACCCCGCCGCGCGGGCGGCCGCGCAGGTTCTCGTACCGCACGACGGAGACCGTGAGCGAGACGCTGTGCGGGTCTACCAGCGGGCTGGACGATATGGAGTACAGCCGCGGCTGGAGCTTCCGCAGTACCCCGGCCCACTCCTCGGCGCCCGCCCGCACCGGGTGCTCGGCGAGGACGTCCACGGCCTGCCGTCCCCAACTCCACTGCGCGAGACCGTCCTTGTTGTCGGGCCGCAGCAGCCGGCGCAGCGCACGGTCGTCCCGGACGCGTTCGGTGACGAAGCGCAGCAGGTCCGGGGTGATCCGCGTGATGTCCAGGTGCCGGTGCAGGGCCTCGGCGAACGGCACCGCGCCCACACCGTCCACGTCCACCGCCGTCGCCCCGTCGACGCCGGTCACCGCGAGCCACTCCTCCACCAGCGCGGGCGAGTTGACGGGCCGCACGCCGAGCGCGTCGCCCGCCTCGTACGTCAGCGAGGTCCCGCCGGTGTCGAAGGTGAAGCGGCGCACCTCCTTGCCCGCGCCGGGACGGCTCAGCAGCCGGTTGCCGACCAGGCGGGCGGTGCTGGGGGCGGGCTTGGCCCTGGCCCGCGGTTTCTCGACAGCCGGGGTGTTCGTGCCGCCGGCCAGCGCCGTGACGACCTGGTCGAGCCACGCCCCCGCGGACGGCTCGTAGTCCGGTTCGCAGTCCGTGCGCGGAGCGAGGCGCACCGCGCCCAGTTCGTCCAGCCGGGCGTCGAGGCGCCGCCCGTGCCCGCAGAAGTCGTCGTACGAGGAGTCGCCGAAGGCGAGCACTGCGTACCGCACCCCGTCCAGCCGTGGCGCCCCTTCCTCGGACAGCGTGTCCCACAGGCCGGAGCCGTTGTCGGGGGCGTCGCCGTCGCCGAAGGTGCTGGTGATGAAGAGCAGGTCGGCCGTGCGGGCGAGGGTGCCGACGTCGGCCTCGTCCATGCCGAGCACGGAGGCCCGGTGCCCGGCGGCGCCGAGCCGCTGGGCGGTGGCGCCCGCGAACTCCTCGGCGTTGCCGGTCTGCGAGGCCCACAGCACGACGATGTCACGGCCGGGCGGCCGGGCCGGTTCCGCCGCCGACCGCGAGTACATGCCGGCGAGGACGCCGTTGACCCACATCGCGTGCTCGGGGCTGAAGGGCGCGTCCGGCGGCAGGACGGGGACGCCGGGCGCGCCGGTCTCGATGCCGGCGAGGAATCCGGTGAGGTAGAGGCGTTCCTGAGCGGTCAGGACGGGCGGCGGGGCGGGGGCGAGCCCGAAGGGACCGGCGGTCGGCGCGATCACCTGGGCGGGCTCCACCGGCACCGGCTCATGGACCTTCGCCAGCGACACCGCGCACACCTTGAACTCCGGCTGGAAGGAGACCGGATCCACCGCGTCGCTCGTCACCGCGTTGACGCTCAGATACTCCCCGAACAGATCGTTCCAGTGGAACGGCGCGAAACAGCCCCCCGGCCGCACCCGGTCGGTCACGACGGCCGGCAGCACCGCCCGCCCCCGCCGCGAGGCGACCTCCACCCGGTCCCCGTCGGCGATCCCCAGCTCCCGCGCGTCCTCCGGATGCACCTCCACGAACGGCCCCGGATTCAGCTTGTTGAGCTTGGCGACCCTCCCCGTCTTGGTCAGCGTGTGCCACTGGTGCTGCACCCGCCCGGTGTTGAGTACGAAGGGATAGTCGTCGTCCGGCAGCTCGGCGGCCGGCATGTGCGGACGGGCGTGAAAGACGGCTCGCCCGCTCGCGGTCGGAAACCGCAGCACCCCGCCCTCATCGACGTACCGGATCGGATTGCGCTCGGGCCCCGCCACCTCCGCGGCCGGCCACTGCACGGGCGTGGCCCGCAGCCGTTCATAGGTCACCCCGCGCAGATCCCAGCCGGTCACCGGGTTCCAGGCCCGCCGTATCTCCTCGAAGACGTCCTCGGCACTGTCGTACGAGAACCCCTTCTCGTACCCCATCGCCCGGGCGACGGCCGCGATGATCCGCCAGTCCGCCATCGCCTCGCCCGGCGGATCGGCCACGGGCCGGGTCAGCGTGAGGTTGCGCTCGCTGTTGACGAAGACGCCCTCGCCCTCGGTCCACATCGCGCCGGGCAGTACGACATCGGCGTACGCGTTGGTCTCGGTCTCGCCGAAGACGTCCTGGGTGACGACGAACTCGGCGGCCTCCAGGCCCTCGATGACCGTACGGCGGTTGGCGACCGAGGCGACGGGGTTGGTGCAGATGATCCAGCAGGCCTTGATCTCGCCGTCGGCCATCTTCCGGAACATCTCCACGGTGCCCTTGCCGACGCCGTCGGCGCGCAGGGTGCCCGGCGGCAGCTCCCACAGCTCCTCGACGAAGGCGCGCTCGGCGTCGACGAGGACGGACCGCTGCCCCGGCAGCCCCGGGCCCATGTAGCCCATCTCGCGCCCGCCCATGGCATTCGGCTGGCCGGTCAGGGAGAAGGGCCCGGAGCCCGGCCGGCAGATGGCACCCGTCGCCAGATGCAGGTTGACCAGGGCGTTCGTGTTCCAGGTGCCGTGCGTGGACTGGTTGAGGCCCATCGTCCAGCAGCTCATCCACTCGCCCGCCTCGCCGATCAGCCGGGCGGCGGCGCGGATGTCGTCCTCGGCGAGCCCGGTGATCTCGGCGACGGCGGCGGGCGCGTAGTCGGCGAGGAACCCCTCCATCACCTCCCAGCCCTCGGTGTGGGCGGCGATGAAGGCGGGGTCGGTGTGGCCGTCCGCGACGAGAAGGTGGAGGAGGCCGTTGAGCAGCGCCAGGTCGGTACCGGGCTTGACCTGCAGAAACAGATCGGCCTTGGCGGCGGTGGCGGTCCGCCGGGGGTCGACGACGATCAGCTTCGCGCCCGCCTTGACCCGCTCCATCATCCGCAGGAAGAGGATCGGGTGGCAGTCGGCCATGTTCGACCCGATGACGAGGAAGACATCGGCGCGCTCGAAGTCGTCGTACGACCCGGGCGGCCCGTCGGCGCCCAGCGACAGCTTGTAACCGGCCCCGGCGCTGGCCATGCACAGCCGCGAGTTCGACTCGATCTGATTGGTCCGGACGAACCCCTTGGCCAGCTTGTTCGTCAGGTACTGCGCCTCCAGGCTCATCTGCCCGGAGACATAGAAGGCGACGGCGTCCGGGCCGTGCTCGTCGATGATCGCGCGCAGTCGGCGGGCGGTCTCCGCGATCGCGTCCGCCATGGGAACCGGGACCGGCTCCTCGCCCCGGTCGTCCCGGACCAGCGCGGTGGTCAGCCGGCCGGGCGCGGAGAGCATCTCGGCCGTGGTCGCCCCCTTGGTGCACAGCCGGCCCGCGTTCGCCGGGTGCGCCTTGTCGCCGGAGGCCTTCAGCACCGTACGGCGGCCGTCGGGGCCCATCCCCACATCGAGCACGATGCCGCAGCCCACTCCGCAGTAGGAGCAGACGGAGCGCACCTGTGTGGTGGGGGTGGTGGAGGTCACACCGTGCCTTTCTCCTGCCTACAGCGATGCCCAGAGCGTACGAATCGCCCATTACGTCGATGTCACACGGCTCGATCATGAGGAGTTACGTCGGCCACACAGCCGCCCGTGGCGCGATGTGAGGGGATCTGACTGTCGCGGTCCGTGTCGCTGTTGGGCCGAACGGGTGACTTGGCGTAAGAATTGGCTGGTGCAGGCAATGAAGGCGAGCGATTTCGGGGGGAGCCGGTGAACCGCTACGACGTCACCGATGAGCAGTGGGAAGGGCTCGCCCAGGTGGTTCCGTTGCGCGGCCGGGACGCGTGGCCGTCCGCGGTGGACCATCGCGCGATGCCGGAAGCGGAGACCGAGCCCCGGCGCCGCTTCGTCGTCCTGCGGGTCAATGTGTTCGGGGACGCCCGTGACGTCGCCGAGACGCTGATGGCGGGCATCCCGGTGCTGCTGGACCTGACCGGCGCGGAGACCGAGGTCGCCAAGCGCGTCCTGGACTTCAGCACCGGCGTGGTCTTCGGCCTGGCGAGCGGGATGCACCGGGTGGACCGGAACGTCTTCCTGCTGACCCCGCCCGGCACCGAGGTGAGCGGCTTGATGGAGAGCGCCGGCGTACCGGGCACCTGAGGCGCTCGCTCGATCGTAGGAAGGGCCGCTGGGCGGAACGGTTCGCCCGGCGGCAGGGGGCCTACGGTCCCGACATGGGCGTGTCGTGTGTCTCCGGTGCCGTGTCCCTTCCGCCGCGGGAACACCGCGGGGGTGAGCCGTCCCGTACGGCGGGCCCCGCGGACGGTGACGCGCCACCCTGCCGGCCACGGCTCACCGAACTGCGGCTCTCCGCGTTCGCCGGGCACCGGCGGGCCGCCTTCCCGCTGGGGGCGTGCACGCTCCTGGCCGGGCCCAGCGGATGCGGCAAGACGAACGCCCTGCGGGCCTACGAGGCACTGGCCCGGCTCGGCGCGGGCGCCGGGGTCGGGGAGGTGTTCCCGGACCCGGTGGCGTACGTCCCGGAGCGGGCGAGGCCCGACGCGCAACGGCGGCGCGGCTTCCGCATCGGCTGCACGGCCGAGGGCCCCGAAGGTCCCGTACGGCTCGATGTCGCCGTGCAGGCCGAGCCCGAACTGCGCATCGTCGGGGAGCGGTTGAGCTCCGCGGGAGTCGTGCTGCTGGAGACGGCCCTGCGCGACCCGAGCCGGCCCTTCGTGCAGGCCGCCTGGCACACGGCCGGGCAGTCGCCGGTGACCCGGGCGCCACTGCCCGACGACCGGCTCGGCACCGCGCTGCTGCCGCTGCGGGTGGCCGGCCGCACGGACGGACAGCGGCGGGTGCTCGCCGCCGCCGAGCAGATGGTGGTGGCGCTGCGCTCCGTCTTCGCCTGCGATCCGCGGCCCGAGCTGATGCGCGCCGCGGTGCCGCTCGGGTCCGGGCGGTTGCTCGGCGACTGCGGCAACCTGGCCGATGTGCTGTGGCGGACGCGGGCCGAGTGCGGTCAGCGGTACGCGCAGCTCGTGGCCGCCGCGCGGGCGGGCTGCTCGGGTGCCGTGGCTGATGTGGTCGCCGAGCTGCTGGCGGACGGCACGGTCCGGGGCGTGCTCGACCGGGGCGACGGTGTGCGCACCGGGCTCGGCCGGCTCGGGGACGGTGAGCTGCGGTATCTCGCGCTGTCGCTGGTGCTGCTGACCGGGCCCGGGGTGCTGGAGGTCGAGCAGGCGGGAGAGGTGCCCGAGGCCATGCAGACGCTGACCGTCATGGCCGACGGGGTCGACCGGGCGCTGGATCCGGTGCAGCGCCGGGAACTGGCCTCGCTGGCGGCGCGGATGTGCGAGCGGGGGCACATCCGGGTGGTCGGGGCCGTGAGCGACGCGTCGGGGGTGGCGGGGGTGCCCGGGGTGACGGTGGTACACCTGGAGCCGTGACCGAACCCCTTGATGTGGCGGGACTCCAGCGCAGGCTGGCCGAGTTCGCCGCCGCGCGCAACTGGCAGCCGTATCACACGCCGAAGAACCTCGCCGCCGCGCTGAGCGTCGAGGCGTCCGAACTCGTCGAGATCTTCCAGTGGTTGACGCCGGAGGAGTCGGCCCGGGTCATGGCCGACGCGGACACCGCGGCGCGGGTGACGGACGAGGTCGCCGATGTGCTGGCGTATCTGCTGCAGCTGTGCGAGGTGCTCGGGATCGACGCGCTGGCCGCGCTGGACGCGAAGATCGACCGCAACGAACGACGCTTCCCGGCGCCGTAGACGGGGTGGGGGGCGCACGGCGTTCGACGGTGGAAACCGATCGGAACGGACTCGGAAGGCCCTGGAAGAGCCCTGGAAGGGCACCATCCGCTTTCACGCTCCGTGTTCATTCAGCTGACTGCAACCGAAAAGTTGTCCAGAGATTTCCGTCTTCCTCTGGCTTTTCGTCTCAAGGCCCTTCACGCTGGGTAGTGAACAAGGGAGTTCGGGCGGACGCGTGGGCAGCGCGTCGCGACAGACGGGGACTGCGGATGGACGCGGTGCGGCTCATCGTGACTAGCAGGCGTGCGCTGGCGGGCAGCGGGGGCGCGCCGGAAACCATGACCGAGGTGTGGCAGGCGCAGGCCCTGGCTCAGGCGATAGGGAGCAGACTCGCGGTCTTCGGACCACCTGAACTGCGCGGCGAGGCCCTGGGGTTGACCGAGCTCGCCGGGCGCGGGTGCGGCGTGTTGGACACACCGGACCTCGCGGACGGGGAGTTACGCGCGGCCCAGCTCACGGAGCTGGGCGACGCGCGCCCCGCCCTGATGCAGCTGGGCAGCCTGCTGGGAGAGGTCGGGATAGCCCTCGTCGGCATCGCCAGCGCCGCGGACGACGAGGCGACGTACTGGCAGTGCATGGAGGCCATCGACGCGGCGGACGAGTCCCGGGACCGCGTGCGGGAGATGCTGCGCAGACTGGCGGACCGGGATCAGGTGCTGGCGGAGCGGGAGGCGGGGTAGGGGACCGGGCCGGCGCCGCAGGCCCCCGAGTCGTGACGCCGAGGATCGTGTCAGCCGACCTCGCTCTCCCCCTGCGGTGCCGGAGGCCGTTGCAGGTCCGCGTCCAGGGCCGACAGGTCCGCGTTGAGCGCTGCCATCAGCTCCTCCATCTGCTGGAGCAGCCCCTTCGGACGGCCGGTGCCGCCGCTCTGCTGTGGCATGGGTTCCTCGGACATGACGGCCTCCTCGGGCCTCCGGCCCTCCAGTGGCAGTGGGCCGACACGGTGACGCCCCGGCGTTGACGACCGGGCGCGGGCGCCGGGCGGTCCGGCTCCGATCGAGCCAACGATCACCGTCGGGGCCGGTCACTGGCCCGGGGTGACGGCGACCGCGGCGTTGACGGAATTCACCCGACCGGGGCCGTCGGGGGCAGGGGGACCGGTGCGGCCGAGCGGCGTCGCGGCGTGCAGGATGGAGACATGGATCTTCGCATCTTCACCGAGCCCCAGCAGGGGGCCACCTACGACACCTTGCTCCGCGTGGCGAAGGCCACCGAGGACCTTGGCTTCGACGCGTTCTTCCGCTCCGACCATTACCTGAAGATGGGTTCCGGGGACGGTCTTCCCGGCCCCACCGACGCCTGGATCACCCTCGCCGGACTCGCCCGGGAGACCAAGCGGATCCGCCTCGGCACCCTGATGACCGCCGGCACGTTCCGGCTGCCCGGCGTGCTCGCCATCCAGGTAGCCCAGGTCGACCAGATGTCCGGCGGCCGGGTCGAACTGGGCCTCGGCGCGGGCTGGTTCGAGGAGGAGCACAAGGCGTACGGCATCCCCTTCCCGAAGGAGAAGTTCGGGCGTCTGGAGGAGCAGCTCGCCATCGTCACCGGGCTGTGGGCGACCGAGCCCGGCCAGACCTTCGACTTCCACGGCACCCACTACGACCTCACCGGCTCGCCCGCCCTGCCCAAGCCCGCCCAGGCCCGCATCCCGGTGCTCATCGGCGGCCACGGCGCCACCCGTACGCCTCGGCTGGCCGGCAAGTACGCCGACGAGTTCAATATGCCGTTCGCCTCGATCGAGGACAGCGAGCGGCAGTTCGGCAGGGTGCGGGCCGCCGCCGAGGAGACCGGCCGCAAGGGCGACGACCTCGTCTACTCCAACGCCCTGGTCGTGTGCGTGGGCAAGGACGACCAGGAGATCGCCCGCCGCGCCGCCGCGATCGGCCGTGAGGTCGACGAGCTGAAGGTCAACGGCCTGGCAGGCTCCCCGGCCGAGGTCGTCGACAAGATCGGCCGCTACCAGGAGATCGGCTCGCAGCGGATCTACCTCCAGGTCCTGGACCTGGCGGACCTGGACCACCTGGAGCTGATCTCCTCCCAGGTCCAGTCCCAGCTGTCGTAGGACGCCGCTGGGCCCGTCCGGCATGCGATCCGCCGGACGGGCGCGCCGTCCTGCGCCCGTCACCGCTTGCGTGCGACCCCCGCGTACAGCGGTATCTCCTCGCCGCCGTGCCGCTCACCGAGCTCGGGGTGCCACAGCGCGGCGAGGGTCAGGCCGGGGTCCAGCAGATCGAGGCCCGAGAAGAAGCCGGCGAACTCCTCGCGTGAGCGCACCTGCGCGGGGGTGCCGCCCCTGCGGTACACCTCGACGACGCGCTCCCAGGTCTCCGGATCGAAGTCCCCCGTCGCGTGCGACAGCGTCAAGTAGCTGCCCGGCGCGAGGGTTTCGAGCAGCTCACGCACGATCCGGCCCGGCTCGTCCTCGTCCGGCACCAGATGCAGCAGCGCCACGAGGGACAGTGCGACCGGCCGGGTGAAGTCGAGGGTCTGCCGCGCCGCCGCGAGGATCTCTCCCGGCTCCCGCACATCGCCGTGGACATACGCCGTCCTCCCCTCGCGGGTGCTGTGCAGCAGGGCCTCGGCATGGCGCAGGACGATCGGATCGTTGTCGGCGTACACGACACGGGCATCGGGAGCGATGCCCTGCACGATCTGATGGAGGTTCGGCTCGGTCGGGATCCCGGTGCCGATGTCGAGGAACTGACGGACACCCCGCTCGGCCAGCAGCCGTGAGGCGCGGTGCATGAACCAGCGGTTGGTCCGCGCCATCTCCCGTACCGCGGGGAACAGGCCGACCACCTGCTCCGCCGCCTCCGCGTCGACGGGGTAGTTGTCCTTCCCGCCCAGGAAGTAGTCGTACATGCGGGCCGAATGCGGCTTGCTGGTGTCGAGGGGGGTCGTACGCCGTCCGGCGTCTGTCACGTGGGGCCTCCGCTGGTGGACATGCGTGGGCGCTCAGCCGTACGACGTTCGAACGCCCGGACGGTCGGGAGGTTAGCGAAAATTTATGCGTGCCGCCGATCCCCGCTCGGTACCGTGTGCGTATCCGCAGTTCAGACCACTACTCCAAGGCCACCCACCGTGTTCCTGACCCTCACCACCACCGGCAGTCCAGAACGCCCCGCAACCGATCTCGGCTTCCTGCTCCACAAGCATCCCGAGAAATCACAGGCGTTCTCCACCTCCTACGGCAAGGCACATGTCCTCTACCCGGAGGCGGACGCCGAGCGCTGCACCGCCGCGCTGCTCCTGGAGGTCGACGCGGTCGCGCTGGTGAGGCGCGGCAAGGGCAAGGGCCGGGGCGGCGCGCCCGACGCGGCACTCGCGCAGTACGTCAACGACCGGCCGTACGCCGCGTCCTCGCTGCTCGCGGTAGCCCTCAGCGCGGTGTTCTCCAGCGCGATGCGCGGCGTGTGCCACGCCCGCCCGGAGCGCGCCGCAGAGCCGCTGCCGCTGCGCATCGAGGTGCCCGCGCTGCCCGCGAGGGGCGGCCCGGAGCTGGTACGGCGACTCTTCGAGCCGCTGGGCTGGGCGGTGACCGTCGAGCCCGTGCCGCTGGACGTGCAGTTCCCCGAGTGGGGCGACTCGCGGTATGTGAGCCTCGTCCTGGAGTCGGAGTCCCTCACCCTGGCCGAAGCCCTGCGCCACCTCTATGTCCTGCTTCCCGTCCTCGACGACGCCAAGCACTACTGGGTCGCCTCCGACGAGGTCGACAAGCTGCTGCGGGCCGGTGAGGGCTGGCTGCCTGGCCACCCGGAGCACAAGCTGATCACCAGCCGCTATCTGTCGCGCCGCTGGTCGCTGACCCGTGAGGCGATGGAGCGGCTCGAACTGGTGCGGCTCGCGGAGGCCGACGACAGCGAGGTCGAGGACATCGACAACGCCGTCGAGGCGGAGAGCGAGACGGAGGAGAAGCCGACCCCGCTCGCCGTGCAGCGCCGGGACGCGATCATCACCGCGCTGAAGGCGTCCGGTGCCGCGCGTGTGCTCGACCTCGGCTGCGGACAGGGGCAGTTGGTGCAGGCGCTGCTCAAGGACCCTGCGTTCACCGAGATCGTGGGCGTGGATGTGTCGATGCGGGCGCTCACCATCGCCGGCCGTCGGCTGAAGCTGGACCGGATGGGCGAGCGGCAGGCCTCGCGCGTGAAGCTCTTCCAGGGCTCCCTCGCCTACACCGACAAGCGGCTCGCGGGCTACGACGCCGCTGTGCTCAGCGAGGTCATCGAGCACCTCGACCTGCCCCGGCTGCCCGCCCTGGAGTACGCGGTGTTCGGCGCCGCCCGCCCGAGGACAGTGCTCGTGACCACCCCGAACGTCGAGTACAACGTCCGCTGGGAGACCCTCCCCGCCGGGCATGTACGGCATGGCGACCACCGCTTCGAGTGGACGCGCGAGGAGTTCCGCGCGTGGGCGGAGGCGGTCGCCGAACGGCATGGGTACGGCGTGGAGTTCGTGCCCGTGGGGCTCGACGACCCCGAGGTGGGGCCGCCGACGCAGATGGCCGTATTCCTGAGGGATGTCAACGACGAGAAGGAGGCGAAGGCAGCATGAACCAGTCGACGAACGGGCGGGTCCTGCCCGTCACCGATCTCTCCCTCGTCGTGCTCGTCGGCGCCTCCGGCTCCGGCAAGTCGACCTTCGCCCGCCGGAACTTCAAGCCCACCGAGGTGATCTCCTCCGACTTCTGCCGCGGCCTGGTCTCCGACGACGAGAACGACCAGGGCGCGACCCGCGACGCCTTCGACGTCCTGCACTACATCGCGGGCAAGCGCCTGGCCGCCGGCCGCCGTACGGTCGTCGACGCCACCAGCGTGCAGCAGGACTCCCGGCGGCAGCTGATCGAGCTGGCCAAGCAGTACGACGTGCTGCCCATCGCCATCGTGCTCGATGTGCCGGAGGAGGTCTGCGCCGAGCGCAACGCCGCCCGCACCGACCGGGCCGACATGCCCCGCCGGGTCATCCAGCGACACATCCGCGAACTGCGCCGGTCGGTCCGGCGCCTGGAGCGCGAGGGCTTCCGCAAGGTCCACATCCTGCGCGGGGTGGAGGACGTGGAGAACGCCACGGTCGTCACCGAGAAGCGCTTCAACGACCTCACCCACCTCACCGGCCCCTTCGACATCGTCGGCGACATCCATGGCTGCGCGTCCGAACTGGAGGCGCTGCTCGGCAAGTTGGGCTACGTCGACGGCGTGCACCCGGACGGACGTACCGCCGTCTTCGTGGGCGACCTCGTCGACCGCGGCCCGGACAGCCCGGGTGTGCTGCGGCGCGTGATGTCGATGGTGAAGTCGGGGCAGGCGCTGTGCGTGCCGGGCAACCACGAGAACAAGTACGGCCGCTTCCTCAAGGGCCGCAAGGTCCAGCACACCCACGGACTCGCCGAGACCATCGAGCAGATGGAGACCGAGAGCGAGGAGTTCCGCGCGGAGGTCCGGGAGTTCATCGACGGGCTCGTCAGCCACTACGTCCTCGACGGCGGACGCCTCGTCGTCTGCCACGCCGGTCTGCCGGAGAAGTACCACGGCCGTACATCGGGGCGGGTCCGCTCGCACGCGCTGTACGGCGACACCACCGGTGAGACCGACGAGTTCGGGCTGCCGGTGCGCTACCCGTGGGCGGAGGACTACCGGGGCCGGGCGGCCGTGGTGTACGGCCACACTCCGGTGCCGGAGGCCACATGGCTCAACAACACGATCTGCCTGGACACGGGCGCCGTCTTCGGCGGCGAGCTGACCGCGCTGCGCTGGCCGGAGCGCGAGCTCGTCGACGTACCGGCGGAGCAGGTCTGGTACGAGCCGACGAAGCCGCTGCGCACCGAGGCGCCCGGCGGACACGACGGCCGGCCGCTCGACCTGGCGGATGTGCACGGCCGCAGGGCCGTGGAGACCCGGCACCAGGGCCGGGTCGCGGTCCGTGAGGAGAACGCTGCTGCGGCACTGGAGGTCATGAGCCGCTTCGCGGTCGACCCGCGGCTGCTGCCGTACCTCCCGCCGACCATGGCGCCGACGGCGACCTCGCACATCGAGGGCTATCTGGAGCACCCGGCGGAGGCCTTCGCGCAGTACAAGGAGGACGGCGTCGAGCGGGTCGTGTGCGAGGAGAAGCACATGGGTTCGCGGGCCGTGGCCCTGGTGTGCCGGGACGCGGAGGCGGCGCGCAAGAGGTTCGGGGTGGACGGTCCGACCGGGTCGCTGTACACCCGCACCGGGCGCCCGTTCTTCGACGACGAGTCGGTCACGGAGACGATCCTCGACCGGATCCGTACGGCGGCCGGCGAGGCCGGGCTCTGGGACGAGCTGGAGACAGACTGGCTGCTGCTGGACGCCGAGCTGATGCCGTGGTCCCTGAAGGCGTCGGGGCTGCTGCGCTCGCAGTACGCGGCGGTCGGCGCCGCCTCCGGGGCCGTGTTCCCGGGTGCGCTGGCCGCGCTGGAGGGCGCGGCGGCACGGGGCATCGACGTCTCGGACCTGCTGGCGCGCCAGCGCGAACGGGCCTCGGACGCCGCCGCGTTCACGGAGGCGTACCGCCGCTACTGCTGGACCACGGACGGCCTCGACGGCGTACGCCTCGCCCCGTTCCAGATCCTGGCGGTCCAGGGCCGCAGCCTCACCGGGCTCCCGCACGACGAGCAGCTCGCGCTCCTCGACCGGCTGGTGGAGCACGACGGCAGCGGTCTGCTCCAGACCACCCGGCGGCTCTACGTCGACACCGGCGACCCGGAGTCGGTGCAGGCCGGCGTCGACTGGTGGCTGGAGATGACGGGCCGCGGCGGCGAGGGCATGGTCGTCAAGCCGCTCGGCGCGGTGGTGCGATGGGGGTCCCCCCGCTCGAGCGAAGCCGAGAGTGGGGGAGAGCAGGGCCGTCTGGTGCAGCCCGGCATCAAGTGCCGGGGCCGCGAGTATCTGCGGATCATCTACGGTCCGGAGTACACGCGCCCCGACAACCTCGCCCGGCTGCGGAAGCGGTTCCTCAACCACAAGCGGTCCCTCGCCGTCCGCGAGTACGCGCTGGGTCTTGAGGCCCTGGACCGGCTGGCGGAGGGCGAGCCGCTGTGGCGGGTGCACGAGGCGGTGTTCGGGGTGCTGGCGCTGGAGTCGGAGCCGGTGGACCCCCGGCTCTGACGGTCAGTCGAGCAGGCGCAGCCGGTCCCGGCACACGCCGACCCGGACCGTCTGCCCCCAGGTCAGCTCGACCGCGTCCGTCTCCATCCCGTCCCCGAAGGCGACCAGCCGCTCGGACTCGACGGTGAGCCGGAGACGGTTGTCGGCGGCGAGTTCCCCGGCCACCAGTGAGGTACCGGTGGCCGGGGACGGCCAGGCCTCCCGTACGAACCACAGCAGGCGTTCCTCCGTGGGGGAGGGCAGCCGCAGCCGCCCTCCCCCTCCGCCCCGCTCCTGCCACACCGACCGGAGCCAGCCGGTCGCCCCCGTCCCGGTTCCGACGATCACCCCGGACGAAGCCTGGGCCTCGACGACACCCCCGTCGTCCTCCAGGCCCAGGCGGTATCGGGCCGTCCGATGTCCGGCGGCGCCCAGGTAGATCTCGTTCAGCGCGACGAGGCGCTGTGTGTCGTCGGCGACGGCCTCGACCATGGTGAGTTCGTCGCAGGTGCCGCTTCCGGATTGCGCGGAGGCCAGCAGTCCGGCGGCGTCCGCGGGACGGTGGCGCACCAGGACGCCGGGGTTGCGGCCGGGGTCGGTGTCGATGCCGAGCACCGGCTGTCCGGCGAGGTACTTCGCCACGTTCGCGACCAGGCCGTCCTGCCCGACCACGACCACCACGTCCTCCGGCGCGAACAGGAACCTGTCCAGATCGGCCCGCTCCACCCGGGTCCGACGCCAGGTCAGCGGGATCGCCGAGGTCACCTCCGTCAGCGCCCGCTGGTCGCGGCGATGGCGCTCGGCGACCTCCTCGATGTCACGGCCCCGGGAGGAGAGGAAGAAGGCGGCCTGGCCGTGCGTGCCGTGCCGGGCCACCAACTCCTCGTACTCCGTGGTGCGATGGACCAGGACGACCCGCGGGGCGAGGCTCACTCCCGCGCTCCCAGCCTGCTGAGCAGCCCGGTCAGCACATCCGGCGACACCGTGACGCTGTCGATCCGCGGCAGGTTCTCCGCGAGCCGCGTCCCGGTCAGGGCGTGCAGCGTCGCCACATCCACCTCCGCGTGCACCCGCAGCCAGGCAGCCTGGGCCTGGGCCCGCGCCTCACCGACCTCACGCGCCCCCTCGGCCTCGGCCTTGGCCAGCCGTACGGACCTCGTGGCCTCGGCTTCTGCCAGCCGTACCGTCCGTGCGGCCTCCGCCTCGGCCTTCACCGCGTCGGCGGCGGCGTGCTCCTCGGCCTCCCGGCGGGCGTTCGTACCCCGCTGGTCCACCAACTGCTCCTCGCGGCGGGCGAGTTCGATCTGGCTGGCCAGTTCGTTCTCGGCGATCGCGCGCTCCCGCTCGACGGCCACGGCACGGCGCTCGTACGTCGCCCGGTCCGCCTCCTGCTGGATCTGCTCGCGCGCCGGGGTGCGCAGCGCCCGCTCCACCTCCGGCTCCGGGCGCAGCGCGACGACCCGTACGGCGACCACCTCGATGCCGGTCGCGGGGAGCCGGGGCTCCGAGCCGAGGCCGGCCGCGATCCGCTCCCTTACCGCCGTCACACCGTCGACCAGGGCGGCCGCGAGCGTGGTACGGGACAGGACGTCCAGCGCGTGCTGCTGTGCCGTCTCGGTGAGCAGGGTGCCGAGCTGTTCCAGGGGTGCGGCGCGCCAGGCGCCGGTGTCCGGGTCGATCGAGAAGTCGAGGCGGGCGGCGGCGACGGCCGGGTCGCTGATCCGGTAGGTGACGGTCGCCTGCACGGCCACGTCCTGGAAGTCGGACGTACGGGCATGGAAGGTCATCGCCAACTCCCGGTCGTCGACCGGCACTTCGGAGATCGCGGCGGTCAGCGCCCGGAACCAGAAGCTGAGCCCGGGGCCGTCGTGCAGCAGCCTGGTGCCGCGGTGGTGGCGGATGTGCGCCGTGGGCGCGCCGCGCAGATGGCGCCAGCCCAGGCGCCGGGTGATGTCGGCCATGGAGCCCCTCTTTCTCGTCATGTAGACGATAATCAGGGGTGACGGTTGTCGTCAAGGGGACGAAAAGAAGATGGCGGCAAGTGGGGGGTGAACGCGGCCCTCGATGGTCAGGATGGAGGCATGGCATTCCATGTCGACTCCGAGGCCGGGCGGCTGCGCCGCGTCATACTGCACCGGCCCGATCTGGAGCTCAAAAGGCTCACCCCCAGCAACAAGGACGCCCTGCTCTTCGACGACGTGCTGTGGGTGCGGCGGGCACGCGCCGAGCACGACGGGTTCGCGGACGTACTGCGCGACCGCGGAGTCATCGTCCACCTGTTCGGCGATCTGCTCACCGAGGCCCTGGAGATCCCGGCGGCCAGGAAGCTCGTCCTCGACCGGGTCTTCGACGAGAAGGAGTACGGGGTGCTCGCCACCGACCACCTCCGTGCGGCCTTCGAGGGCCTGCCCTCGCCCGAACTGGCCGAGGCCCTCGTCGGCGGCATGACCAAAAGGGAGTTCCTGGAGGCGCATCCCGAGCCGACCTCCGTGCGCTTCCATGTCATGGAGCTCGACGACTTCCTTCTCGCGCCCCTGCCCAATCACCTCTTCACCCGCGACACCTCCGCCTGGATCTACGACGGTGTGTCCGTGAATGCCATGCGCTGGCCGGCGCGGCAGCGCGAGACGGTCCACTTCGAGGCGATCTACCGGCACCATCCCCTGTTCCGTGACGAAACGTTCCACGTCTGGTCGGAGGGTCAGTCCGACTACCCCTCCACCATCGAGGGCGGCGACGTCCTGGTGATCGGCAGCGGCGCGGTCCTCATCGGCATGAGTGAGCGGACGACCCCCCAGGCCGTCGAGATGCTCGCGCACAAGCTGTTCGCCGCCGGGTCGGCCCAGACGATCGTGGCCCTCGACATGCCGAAACGGCGCGCCCTGATGCACCTCGACACCGTGATGACGATGGTCGACGGCGATGTCTTCACCCAGTACGCCGGGCTCGGCATGCTCCGCTCCTACACGATCGAGCCCGGCGCCGGCGACAAGGAGCTGAAGGTCACCGACCATCCGCCGGAGCACATGCACCGCGCGATCGCCGCCGCGCTCGGGCTCAGCGAGATCCGCGTCCTGACCGCCACCCAGGACGTCCACGCCGCCGAGCGCGAGCAGTGGGACGACGGATGCAACGTCCTCGCGGTCGAGCCCGGTGTGGTCGTCGCCTATGAGCGGAACTCCACCACCAACACGCATCTGCGCAAACAGGGCATCGAAGTGATCGAGATCCCCGGCAGTGAGCTGGGGCGGGGGAGAGGGGGTCCGCGGTGTATGAGCTGTCCCGTCGAGCGGGCGCCTGTGCGTTAATGGCCTGCGATGGCCTGCGGCAATGGCGTACGCATGCCGCATGCATGCCGCATGCATGCCTGCCCGTATATTAATTCTGAAGTTCGTATAGACTTCCAGGGTTCCTGTCGGCTGCTGTACCCGTACCTCTGGAGCGCCCCATGGCGACCGTCCCGACCGCCCTCGCCGGGCGCCACTTCCTCAAGGAGCTCGACTTCACCGAGCGGGAGTTCCTCGGGCTGGTCGAGCTGGCCGCCGAGCTGAAGGCCGCGAAGAAGGCCGGGGCCGAGACGCAGTACCTGCGGGGCAGGAACATCGCGTTGATCTTCGAGAAGACCTCGACGCGTACCCGCTGCGCGTTCGAGGTCGCGGCCGCGGACCAGGGCGCCTCGACGACGTACCTCGACCCGTCCGGCTCGCAGATAGGGCACAAGGAGTCCGTGAAGGACACCGCGCGTGTGCTCGGGCGGATGTACGACGGCATCGAGTACCGCGGGGACAGCCAGGCCAAGGTGGAGGAGCTGGCGGCGTACGCCGGTGTGCCGGTGTTCAACGGGCTCACCGACGACTGGCACCCCACCCAGATGCTGGCCGACGTGCTCACGATGACCGAGCACAGCCGCAAGCCGCTCAAGGAGATCGCCTTCGCCTATCTCGGCGACGCCCGCTTCAACATGGGGAACTCGTATCTGATCACCGGTGCGCTGCTCGGCATGGATGTGCGGATCGTCGCGCCCGAGGCGTACTGGCCCAGTGACGACATCGTGGCCAAGGCCCGCAAGATCGCGGAGGACAGCGGGGCCGTGATCGCGCTGACCTCCGATGTCGCCGAGGGCGTGCGGGGCGCCGACTTCGTCGCCACCGATGTGTGGGTGTCCATGGGGGAGCCGAAGGAGGTGTGGGACGAGCGGATCACTGCGCTCGGCTCCTACGCGGTGACCATGGACGTGCTGCGTGCCACCGAGAACCCGGACGTGAAGTTCCTGCACTGCCTGCCGGCCTTCCACGACCTGGGCACGAAGGTCGGTCTCGACATCTTCGCCAGCCATGGGCTTCGGTCGCTGGAGGTCACGGACGAGGTCTTCGAGTCGGAGTACTCGGTGGTCTTCGACGAGGCGGAGAACCGGATGCACACGATCAAGGCGGTGCTGGTCGCCACGCTGGGCCGGGCCGGCCGGGCCTAGGGGGTCACAGCGGGCGGCGTTGAGCCGGCACCGTCGGCAGTCTGAACCACACCGCCTTGCCCGAGTCGGTCGGCCGGTGGCCGCAGGACGAGCTCAGGGCGCGGATCAGCAGCAGGCCCCGCCCGTGCTCCTGCCAGGGGTCGGGGTCGGCGCCGCTCGGCTTGGTCAGATCGCCCGGCGGTGCCGGGTCCGGGTCGTGCACCTCGACCTGGCAGCCGGAGGGCAGCAGCTCCACGACGAGCTCTATCGGGCCGTTCCCCGCGGTGTGCTCCACGGCGTTCGCGACCAGCTCGGCCGTGAGCAGCTCCGCCGTGTCGCAGTCGGTGGCATGGTCCAGCTCCGCCAGCGCCGTACGGACCACCGCGCGGGCCACGGGCACGGCCGCGGTGGTGTGCGGCAGCGCGATACGCCAGGAGGCGGAGGCTGGGGAGCGATCGTGCAAGGCGGGTCCGTTCATGAGCAGGCTGTCCTGCTTTCAACCTTATGAATGGTACGGCGCCACCCCGCGGAAGCGCTCGGCGGGCGCCGTTCGGGACCTTCGGACCCGACTGCTGGGCGGCTTACCCAGATGAACGGCCGGCCGCGCGCGGCTGATCCCGCCGTTACGCGGGTGTCGACGAGCCGTGACGGATGTGACGGGGCCGGGTCACACCCGATCGGGTTATCGCGCGACCGTGACGACAGTCAAAGTTGAGTGATAGCTTCGAAGGGTAGAGCTCGGAGGGTAGAGCTCAGATCGGATCGGATCGCCTCAGCTCAATGAGGCAGTGCCCGCGCCGTCCGCCCCAGGAGGCCGCACGTCATGAGTCCCTTCACCGGCTCCGCCGCCCGCACCCCGGAGTGGAAGCATCTGCGGGTCGAGTACGTCGACGGCGTCGTCACCGTCACCCTCGCCCGCCCCGAGAAACTCAACGCGCTCACCTTCGGCGCCTACGCCGACCTGCGCGATCTGCTCGCCGAGCTGTCCAGGGAGAAGGCGGTACGGGCCCTGGTGCTGGCCGGCGAGGGCCGCGGTTTCTGCTCCGGCGGGGACGTCGACGAGATCATCGGCGCCACCCTGTCCATGGACACCGCCCAGCTCCTCGACTTCAACCGGATGACCGGGCAGGTCGTGCGGGCGGTACGGGAGTGCCCGTTCCCGGTGATCGCGGCGGTGCACGGGGTGGCGGCCGGGGCAGGTGCCGTACTGGCCCTCGCGGCCGACTTCCGCGTCGCCGACCCCACCGCCCGCTTCGCCTTCCTCTTCACCCGGGTCGGCCTGTCGGGCGGCGACATGGGCGCGGCGTATCTGCTGCCGAGGGTGGTCGGCCTCGGCCACGCGACCCGGTTGCTGATGCTGGGGGAGCCGGTGCGGGCGCCCGAGGCCGAGCGCATCGGGCTCATCAGCGAACTGACGGACGAGGGGCGGGTGGACGAGGCCGCCCAGACCCTGGCCCACCGCCTGGCCGACGGCCCAGCACTGGCGTACGCCCAGACAAAGGCACTGCTGACGGCCGAGCTGGACATGCCGCTGGCGGCGGCGGTGGAGATGGATGCGTCGACGCAGGCATTGCTGATGAACGGCGAGGACTACGCGGAATTCCACGCGGCGTTCAGCGAGAAGCGCCCTCCCAAATGGAGGGGGCGGTGATCATGCAGCCAATGGCGACAGGCCTCCCCCTACGAGTAGCAATCATCGGTGGCGGCCCCGGCGGCCTCTACGCCGCCGCCCTGCTGAAACGCCTCGACCCCGACCGCGAGGTCACCGTCTGGGAACGCAACGCCCCCGACGACACCTTCGGCTTCGGAGTGGTCCTCTCCGACGAGACCCTCGGCGGCATCGAGCACGCCGACCCCGTCGTCTACGAGGCCCTCCAAACACACTTCACCCGCTGGGACGACATCGACATCGTCCACAGAAACACCCACCACACCTCCGGAGGCCACGGCTTCGCGGCCCTCGGCAGGAAACGCCTCCTCGAAATCCTCCACGACCGCTGCCGAGACCTGGGCGTAGAACTCCGCTTCCAGACCGAGGCCCCCTACCCCGCCTGGCTGGCCGAGACCTACGACCTCGTCATTGCCGCAGACGGTGTGCACAGCACCACCCGCGAGGCCTACACGCATGTGTTCCGCCCCCATGTGGCCGAACACCACTGCCGCTACATCTGGCTCGCCGCGGACTTCGCCTTCGAATCCTTCCGCTTCGAGATCGCCGAGACCGAGCACGGCGTGATGCAGCTGCACGGCTATCCGTACGCGGCCGACGCCTCCACCGTCATCGTCGAGATGCGGGAAGAGGTCTGGCAGGCGGCCGGGTTCGCGGAACTGGACGAGCAGAGCTCCGTCGAGCGCTGCGCCAAGATCTTCGCCGAGGCCCTGCAGGGACGCCCTCTGAAGTCCAACAAGTCGGCCTGGACCACCTTCCGCACCGTGGTGAACGAGCACTGGTCGCACGGCAACATCGTGCTGCTTGGCGACGCCGCCCACACCGCCCACTTCTCCATCGGCTCCGGCACCAAACTGGCCGTCGAGGACGCCCTCGCCCTCGCCGCCTGTCTGGAGGAACAGCCCTCCCTGGAGCGGGCGTTGGCTGCGTACGAGGAGGAGCGCAAGCCGGTCGTCGCCTCCACGCAGCGTGCCGCCCGCGCCAGCCTGGAGTGGTTCGAGAACCTCGGCCTCTACCTCGACCAGCCGCCCCGCCAGTTCGCCTTCAACCTGCTCACCCGCAGCCGCCGCGTCACCCATGACAATCTGCGCCTGCGCGACGCCCGCTTCACCGAGGCCGTGGAGCGCGAGTTCGGCTGCCCGCCCGGCACGCCCCCGATGTTCACCCCGTTCCGGCTGCGCGGCCTGACCCTGCGCAACCGTGTCGTCGTCTCCCCGATGGACATGTACTCGGCCACCGACGGCGTCCCCGGCGACTTCCACCTCGTCCACCTCGGCTCCCGCGCCCTCGGCGGTGCCGGTCTGGTGATGACCGAGATGGTGTGCGTCAGCCCCGAGGGACGCATCACCCCCGGCTGCACCGGCCTCTACACCGGCCGACAGGCCGAGTCCTGGAAGCGCATCGTCCAGTTCGTGCACGCCCAGGCACCCGGCACCGCGATCGGCGTCCAACTCGGGCACAGCGGACGCAAGGGCTCCACCAAACTGATGTGGGACGGCATGGACGAGCCCCTGGACGACGGCAACTGGCCGCTCGTGGCGCCTTCCCCGATCCCCTACAAGCCGTACAGCCAGACCCCGCGCGAACTGAGCCGCTCCCAACTCACCGACATCCGCGAACAGTTCACGGCCGCCGCCTGGCGCGCCGCCCGCGCCGGCTTCGACCTCCTCGAACTGCACTGCGCGCACGGCTATCTGCTCTCCGGCTTCCTCTCCCCCCTCACCAACCTCCGCACGGACGCCTACGGCGGCTCCCTGGAGAAACGACTCCGCTTCCCGCTGGAGGTCTTCGACGCCGTACGGAGCGTCTGGCCGCAGGAGCGGCCCATGACCGTCCGTATCTCCGCCACCGACTGGGCCGAGGGCGGCACGAATGCCGAGGACGCCGTCGAGATCGCCCGCGCCTTCGCCGCGCACGGCGCGGACGCGATCGACGTGTCGACCGGTCAGGTCGTGGCCGACGAGCAGCCGGAGTTCGGGCGGTCGTACCAGACGCCGTACGCGGACCGGATCCGTCATGCCACCGGCCTGCCGGTGATCGCGGTCGGCGCGATCTCGTCCTGGGACGACGTCAACTCCCTGATCCTGGCGGGCCGCACTGACCTGTGCGCCCTCGCCCGTCCACACCTGTACGACCCGCACTGGACGCTGCACGCGGCGGCCGAGCAGGGGTACGCCGGGCCGGGCGTCGAGTGGCCCGCCCCGTACCGGGCGGGGAGCCGCCGACCGCAGACCGGACGTACGGACGCCCCCAAGCCCCGGCTGACGCTCAGCAGTTGAGGTCGACCATCCCTGCTTCAGGCGGGAGAGGGCGGACCCGTCACACCAACCCCCGTTCCGCCAGCACGGCATACACGGCGGCACTCGACTCCTCGGGCGTCTGGAACTGTGTGGCAAGCACGAGCGACGGGTCCAGCGGCGGCTCGTACGGGGCGTCGACGCCGGTCAGCCCGGACAGGTGGCCCGCGGCCTGTCTGGCGTACAGCCCCTTGACGTCCCGCTCGCCGCACACCTCGACCGGCGTCGCCACATGCACCTCGATGTACGGCGTCCCGCTCGCCGCGTGCCGCCTGCGGACGGCCTCGCGGCTGTCGGCGTAGGGCGCGATGACCGGGACGACGGACAGGACGCCGTTGCGCGCGAGGACCTCCGAGACCAGGCCGATGCGCTGCACATTGGTGTTGCGGTCCGCCCGTGAGAAGCCCAGGCCCGCGATGAGGAAGCGCCGGATCTCGTCGCCGTCGAGGATCTCCACGCGGTGTCCCTCGGCCTTGAGCCGGTCACCGAGCAGACGGGCGATCGTGGTCTTGCCCGCGCTCGGCAGCCCGGTCAGCCAGACCGTGGCGCCCTTGCCTCTTGCCGTGGTGGTCATGCGCAACAGTCCCCATTTCTCACCCCGCGAACGACCCGATGGACGCTAGAGGTTGTCCCGTATGGGGCGTGAGTTATCTGGTGAGGGCCAGGTTGTGGAGCCGGGC
>NZ_BNBM01000034.1 GCF_014655715.1 Streptomyces lanatus
CCTGCCGACAGGACCTGGTCCCGGCGGTCCAGCACCACGTCCCGCACATCTGGCTCGGCGAGTCCGAACGCGCCCAGGGCCACATCGGCCGCCCAGACATCAAGGGACACCGACAGCGCACCCAGAGCCGTACGCGGTAAGCCCTCTGAAGCGATGACCCCGGCGACCCTGACATTTGTCAGGGACCGCGCACACCACTCCCTTCCCTAGGGTTCGAGGCGTCCCCAGACCCCGGTCGCAGCACGGGGCACCCTCCGCAGACAGGAAGGGACGGCACTCATGCGCCTGTTCCGCTCCACCCTCGCCACGGCCGAGGGAGCACTACCGGTGAGGCGCCGGTTTCTCGCGACCGCCGCCGCGCTGCTGCTCGTCGGCGGTGTGGCCGGGTCCGCCGCCGCCGACACCCCGACGCGGCGCTCGCCGCAGGCCGCGCCCGCGTCCGTCCAGGTGCCCAGCGGCGTGACCGCCGGGGTCGCCGTCTTCGACCGGCAGACCGGCACCTTCACCGAGCAGCTCAACGCGAGCGCCCCCTTCCGGTCCGCCTCAGTCGTCAAGGTGCTGCTGGCGCTGGACTTCCTGTGGGACCGGGGCCCCGACTACACCATTCCCGCCGCCGACCGGGCCCTGCTGGAGCCGATGCTGCGCAGCAGTAAGGACCAGGCGGCCAGCCACTACTGGTCGGAGAACGGCGGCTCGGCGATCATCGACCGCATGGTGGGCCGGCTGGGCCTCAAGGACACGGCTCCGCCGCCCGCCGCGTATCCGGGCTACTGGGGGTACACCGCCCTCTCCGCCCGCGACACCGTCACGATCTACCGCTATCTCCTGGACTCGGCGCCGGGTCCCGTACGGGACTTCATCATGGGCAACCTGCGCCAGTCCACGCGCTGCGCCTCGGACGGCTTCGACCAGCACTTCGGCATAGCCGGCGCGTTCGAGAAGCCGTGGGCGGTGAAGCAGGGCTGGTCGGGATCGTACGAGAAAGGCACCTGTGGCACAGCGACCGCGGCCGCTACGGCAGCCCCGAGCCGTGTCGCCGCCGCCGACGTCGATCTGACCCGGCCCGCCCTGCACAGCACCGGCACGGTCGGCGCCGGTGACCGGTCCATCGTGGCCGTGTACACGCTGCACCCGGTCGGGACGTCGTACGGGAAGGCGTACACGGACATCGGGCGGCTGACCCGCTCGCTGAACGTGCCGGGCGCGGCGCGGCCGGCGGGGTGGTGGTACGGCACCTGGAGCGACCATGTGAATGTCCGCCCGGACCCGTCCACCTCGAACCCGGCGATCACTCAACTCCCGGCAGGCGTCGAGGTGTTGATCGGATGCCAGAAGAGGGGGCAGAAGGTGTCGGTGCCGCCGTACACGAACGACTGGTGGGCGTATCTGCCCCAGTACGGCGGCTGGATCTCCAACATCTACGTCAGCTCGCCCGACAACAAGATCCCGGACGTCAAGGAGTGCTGAGCCGGTGAGGCAGCGGAACAGGGGACCGCTGCCTCACCGCTCGTACGCAGCGAGATGGCGGAGCACCTCGTCCACATGCGGCCGCACCCGTTCGGGGACCCCGCGCTCTTCGATGACGGTGCGGTCGCTCGTGCGGTAGCCGGCCGCGATGAGCGCGGGAAGGTCCTTGGTGGGCAGCTTGGCCTGTTTGAAACGCTGGTCGAGCCAGCAGACGTACAGGCTCATCGTGTGGATCGCGTCCGGCGGGGAGAGGTAGTCCTTGTCGCCGTCGCCGTCACCGTCCACCGCCCAGGCGCGGAAGACCGACGGCGTCCACATGGCGATGCCGTACTCCTCGGCCGCCGGGCGGGACGCGTTCGCGTCGAAGCCGCTCTCCGCCTTAATCAGGGCGGCGAGCAGCGCGGGCGTGACCTCCGCGTCGGTGCAGCGTTTGGCGGCGGCGACGATGACGGGGCGCAGCGCTCCGGGTACGTCGGAGTCCGCCGGGATCTCCCCGGCGGCCGGGCTCACCGCACCGGCGACGACGGCGGGTGTGCCGCGCTCGGGGTCCTTCTCCCTGTCGCCGTCGCCGTCGCCGAGCAGCGCCGTCGCGGCGACGGCGGCGGCCGTGACCCCGGCGAGCGCCACCGCGGCGATCGGCAGCAGCCGGCGTCGGCGGCTCGGGCCGGCGGAGAGTTTCTCGATACGGCTAAGGAGGCCCGCGGCGGTGTGGCGGAGCCGCGTCTCGTGGTCGGGGGCGAGGCACTCCCCGATGAGCCGACGCCACTCCTCATCCAGCCCGGCGTCGAGGCGCAGGGGTGCGGTGCCGCGGGCGTAGGCCTGGGCGGCGAGCGAGCGGGCGCGGGCGGTGGCGCCGGGGAACGGGTGGAGGCCGCCGGTGAGCACCTGGTGGGCGAGGACGCCGAAGGCCCAGATGTCGGCGGTCGGCCGCACCACCGCCCCGTCCGCCCCGGTGCGCTGGGACCACCACTCGGGCGGCAGATGGTCCAGGGTGCCGAGCGGCGGCATATGGGCGTGGGTGCCGTCGAGTTCGGTGGCGAGGCCGAAGTCGGCGAGCCACACCTCGCCGTCCGGGCCGAGCAGTACGTTGGCGGGCTTGAGGTCGCCGTGCACCCAGCCGGCGTCGTGCATATGGGCGAGCCCGGCGGCGACGCCGCGCAGGATCCGTTCGGCGTCGGGGACCTCGCGGCCGGTCGCTGTGGCATCCAGTCGCTCGCGCAGACTGGCCTCCGCCCGGTCCATGACGAGCGCGATCGCACCGTCCAGGGCGGGCAGTTCCGGTGCGTCCACGGTGCACACGGCACGGGTCCGTACGAGGTTCGGGTGATCGGCCTCGGCGCTGAACCGCACCTCGCGTGCGACCAGTTCACCGAGCGCGGCACGCTGGCCGGGGCCCAGGGCGCCGGTCGGCAGCACCTTCACCGCGGCCGGCGTACCGTCGGCGATCCCCCGTGCCCGGTACACGGTGCCCCAGCCGCCCGAGCCGATGACGGCGTCCAGCTCCCAGCCGTCGATGCGGAAGCCTGCGGGCAGGCGCGGTGTCTCGTGGGCGCCCTGCTCGGCGCTGTGCGCGTTCACGCGTGGGTCTCCTGCGGTAGGGGCCGCCGGCGGGACGGCAGCAGGGCGAGGTGTTCCTCGCGCACCAGGCCGAAGCGCAGGGCGAGGGAGGCCAGTCGGGTGCGTTTGGCGCCGGTGCGGCCGGTGCCGTCCGCTCCGGGCTCGTCGCCGATGTCCAGGCGCAGTTTCGCGAACGCCAGGTAGTCGATGTGGTAGTTCACTGCGGAGCGGGTCAGGCCCCGGCAGCTCTCCAGCGGGCGCAGCCGCTCCGCGATGTCCCCGGCGCCGGGCAGCGCGCAGTCCGACAGCTCGCGCAGCCGCGGCTCGCACAGCGCCACCAGCACCAGGAAGTACTTGGCGGTCACGTCGAGGGCGTACGGATGCACGGTCTGCTCACCGGCGCCGGGCGCGGACCGCTCGTCCAGATAGGCGTGCTGCGGTGCGAACACCTTGAAGTCGGCGGTCCCGTTCAGCGCGGGCAGCACGACCCGGGAGAACTCGAAGGGGACCGGCGCCGCGAGCCGCCCGGGCGCGACGGTGATGTACTCGCCGGCGCCCTCCAGGTTCTCCACCACATACGCCGTGTCACGGCTGAAGTTCGACAGCCGCCAGTAGTCCTCGGCCGCCTCCAGCCGCCCCGCACGCCGGGAGATCCCGGGGTCGGGCAGCACGATGGCGACCTCACCGCCGGGCAGGCCCCGGCCGAAGTCGGCCACGTCGCCCGGGCCCATGTGCAGGAGGTCGGGTCTGCGCGCGCCCGGGCCGGTCGGACTGGACGTCTGCACGATGATCGTTTCCATGCCGGTTCTTTCCCCCGATGTCATAGGGCGAGTCCGCAGGTGCCGGACCTCGATGCCCCGTCGTGTCCCGTGAGTTGGACGACCGCTTGGCCGTCGGGATCCTCGCTGTAGGCGATGGTGCAGGTCAGTTGGCGTAGGGCGGCCGCGTTCAGGTTCTTCACGGACAGCGGCAGACGGGTGGTGACCCTGCCCGGGGAGGGGTCGACCTCGATGGTCGGGCCGGTGCCGGGGGCCGGGAGGGCGGTGGTCAGGCCGGCGGCCCGGTCCTCGTCCCGGGGGCCGTCGAGCAGCGCCTGGATGATCTTCTCGGTCGGGATGGGGCCGGCCGTGGCACCGGGGTCCCGGTCGGGGGTCCGGATCACGGGGCTCATGCCTCCGTCGGGGGCGCGGAAGAAGAGCAGCATGTCGCTGTCGCGGTTGAAGAAGGCCTGGACGCTGGCGGGCCCGCCCGCCTCGATGACATCGGTCTCCGGGATCCCGCAGCCGCCGAGCAGCGGCAGCATCGCCGCGACGGGAACGACCAGCGCCAACGCCGTACTCCGGAGTCTCCGCGCACGTCTCATCCCCCGGCCCCCTCCACGCGCAGCGGTATCTCCACGGTGAAGACGGCACCGCCTTCCGGCAGGTTCCCGGCGTGGATCGTCCCGCCGTGCAGCTTGACGTTCTCCAGGGTGATCGCGAGTCCGAGGCCGCTTCCCGCCGATCGGGTGCGGGCCGCGTCGGCCTTGTAGAAGCGGTCGAAGATGTGCGGGAGGGAGTCGGGGCGGATACCGGGGCCGCTGTCCGTGACCTCGGTGATCAGTACGTCGGTGTCCGCGGAGCGTGTCTCGGTGCGCAGGCATATCGCCACGGGTGCGCTGCCGTGGCGCAGCGCGTTGCCCACGAGGTTGGCGATCACGAGGTCGAAGCGGCGGGGGTCGAGGCGGGCGCGGATGCCGGTGGGGAGGTCGGTGCGGACGCGGTCGTCGGTCCAATGGCGGTTGTCGAGGGATTTGCGGATGGCCTCCCCCACGTCGACCTCGTCGGTGTTCAGTTCGGCCGCGCCGGCGTCGAAGCGGGAGATCTCCATCAGGTCCTCGACGAGTACGGCGAGCTTTCCCGTCTCGGCACTGACCAGGCGGACCGCACGTGCGGTGTCTGCGTCCAGGCCATCGGCGTCCTCGTCGAGGACCTCGGTGACGGCGAGCATTCCGGCGAGGGGGGTGCGCAGTTCGTGGGAGACGTCGGAGGCGAAGCGACGGGCACGGGCCTCGGCCTCGCGCAACTCCCGCACGGACCGCTCCAGTTGGGCGGCCGACTCGTTGAAGGTGTGGGCCAGGTCGGCCAGTTCGTCGCTGCCGCGTACCGGGATACGGGTGTCCAGCCGGCCGCTGCCCATGCTCCCCGCCGCCTGCCGCAACTCCCGCACCGGGCGCAGCACGCTGCGTGCCGCGATCAGGCCGGGGATGAGGGCGACGGCGAGGCCGGGCAGGGCGCCGTCGCGGGCGGCCATGAGGAGGGCGTCGACGTTGACCTGCTCGTCGGTCATCGGCATGACGGCGTAGAGGACGAGTCCGCTGGGCAGCAGGTTGTCCGGGCCGGTCTTGAACACGGTCGGCATGGCGATCGTCAAATAGGGGACACCGTCCTTGACGACCCGCTCGAAGCTGCCGTGCGGATCGGCCCGCGCGGCACGCCGCAGTTCGGGTGTGATGACGGTGGAGACGGGGTTCTCACCCGAGGAGGCGCGGACCGAGCCGTACTCGGCGAACACCACCCACGGGTGCGGTTTGCCCTTGCGGGCGATGTCGCGCAGGACCTCCTCCAGACCACCGCCGTCCTCGCGCACCGGCAGCCCGAAGCCGCGCTGCTGGACCTGCTCACGGAACGACGACACCGCCGTGTCCTGGGCGGTCTGCAGCACCGCAGTGCGGGCCTCGCGGTAGGTCAGCGCGGCCGTCGTGCCCGCGCTGACGGCGGCGACCAGGAGGAAGGCCAGCAGGAGGCGGGTGCGCAGGCCGAACGCCCGGATTCGGGGGGATCGCCGGGGGACGGGGCTGGCGGGGCTGCCAGTGCTGCCCGTGTCGCCGGTGCTCACAGCGGTCCGAAGCGGTAGCCGAAGCCCCGCAGGGTCTGCACATAACGGGGTCTTCCCACCTCGTCCTCGATCTTGCCGCGCAGCCGGGCGACGCAGGCGTCGACCAGCCGGGCATCCGCGTGGTAGCTGTGCTCCCACACATGCTCCAGCAGCTGCTGCCTGCTGAAGACCTGCTCGGGGGCGGCGGACAGATGCAGCAGGAGCTTGAGTTCCGAGGGCGCGAGCGCGAGGGGGCGGCCGGCCTTGGTGACGGTCAGGCCGACCCGGTCGATGGTCAGTTCGCCGTAGACCTCGATGGCCGGGCGGCCCGAGCCGCCGTCGTCCAGGCGGCGCAGTACGGCCCGGATCCTGGCCTCGATCACCTCGGTGCGGGCGGGCTTGACGATGTAGTCGTCGGCGCCCGCCTCCAGTCCGATGACCACGTCGAAGTCGTCGCCGCGCGCGGTGAGCATGATGATCGGCAGCTGGCTGCGCTCGCGGACCTGGCGGCAGACCTGGACGCCGTTCATGCCGGGCAGCATCAGGTCGAGGAGCAGCAGATCGGGGCGGAACTCGGGCATCGCGGCGAGTCCGGCCTCCCCGGTCGCGGCCGCCCGTACCTCGTGGCCACGGCGGCGCAGCCCGAGTTCGACCCCTTCGCGCACGGAAGGGTCGTCCTCGATGAGGAGCACGCGGGACATCGGCGGTTCTCCCTCGGTGATGGTCAGGGGCGGGTGCGGCGCAGGCGGCCGAGCAGTGCGTCCAGTTCGGCGAGCCGCAGGGGGCGGGCGAGCAGGGCGAAGGTGAGGATGACGGCGGTGGCGCCGGCAACCGTGGAGACCACCGCTCCGGCCGGTGCGGTTCCCCGGGCGGCGAAGTGACCCAGCGCGGTGGCGGGCACGGCAGCGCACAACAGCCTGGCCTGGGCGCCTACGGCGGCCGACCGCAACGGCCGTACGACGCCGAGCCGACGACTCAACACCCGCCCCGTCACCGCCCACCCCACACACAACGCGACCGAGTACGCCGCCGCCATGCCCGTCACGGCCCAGCGGGCCGGCAGCAGGTAGGCGGCGAGCAGGGACAGTCCCGCGTTGAGGGCGACGATGACGAGATTGAGCAGGAAGGGCGTACGGGTGTCGGAGAGCGCGTAGAAGGCGCGGGAGAGGACGTACTGCCCGGAGAGGGCGACGAGCCCCGGCGCGAAGGCCATCAGGATCCCCGCCATGGCGGCCGTATCGGCGGCGCTGGTTCTGCCGTATCCGAAGGCGAGAGCCATGACGGGCTGGGCGAGGGCGAAGAGTGCGCAGGCGGCGGGTACGACGGCGGAGGCGCAGACGCGCAGGCCGTGCGAGACGTCGCGCCGCACGGCGCCGCTGTCCCCGTCGGCGGCGGCCGCGCTCATCCGCGGCATCAGCGCGGTCACCACGGAGACGGTGATGATGCCGTGCGGTACGACCCACAGCGCATAGGCGTTGTTGTACGCGTTGTACCCCGGACCACCGTCGAGCCCCGCAGTGGTGGCCAGCCGGGTGGTGACCCAGTAGGCGGCCTGGTTGGCGAGCACCAGCAGCACCAGCCAGCCGGCCGCGCGCAGGGGGCGGGTCAGTCCGCTGCCACGCCAGTCGAAGCGGGGGCGCCAGCGGAAGCGGGCGGCGCGGAGGGCGGGGAGGAGGGCGAGGGCCTGGGCGGCGATGCCGGCGGTGGTGCCCCAGCCGAGGATGGCGGTGTCCCTGGCGCTGAGGGTGTCCGTGGTGCCCAGGGCCAGGTACAGCCCGAACACGGCCATGACGACGAGGTTGTTGAGAACCGGCGCCCACATCATCGCGCCGAACCGGCCGCGGGCGTTGAGTATCTGCCCGAGGAGCGTGAACAGCCCGAGGAAGAAGATCTGCGGGAGGCAGTAGCGGGCGAAGGCGGTGGTCATGGCCGCCTGTTCGCCGGTGTAGTCGGTGTAGGCGTCGATGATCGCGGGCGCCGCCCACACGGAGGTCGCGGTGATGACCAGCAGGGCGAGGACACAGACGGTGACAAGCCGATCCGTATATTTCTGCCCCCCGTCCTCGTGCTCCTTGGCGGCCTTGACCAGCTCAGGCACGAAGACGGCGTTCATGGCGCCGCCGAGGAGCAGCATGTAGACGATGGTGGGCAGGGCGTTGCCGACCGCGTAGCCGTCCGGGACCGGTCCGATGGTGCCGATGGCCGCCGCGACGACGGCGGAGCGGGCGAATCCGGTGGCGCGGGAGACGAGGGATCCGGCGGCCATGAGGGCGCTGCCGCGGGCGGTGCTGGTGGCGTTGGCGCTGTTGGCTTTGGCGCTGCTGCTTGTGGTTGCTTTTGGGGTTGCTGTCATCGGCGATTGAGGTACGCCTGGAAGGCGCGGTAGAGCGTGTGGTTGGCGCTGCCGGCCAATGGCCTCTCCCATTCCCCCAACGTCTCGACGACCTGCCCCCCGGTGCCGAGCTTCCATCGCAGCAGTCCGTACGAACGTTCGTCCGGATCGAGTGTGGAGGGTACCCCGCGCATGTCGTACACGGCGGCGCCGAGCGCGTGGGCGTCCTGCAACATCCGCCACTGCAGGGCGTTGGAGGGCCGGACTTCGCGGCGATGGTCGGCCGAGGCCCCGGTCTGGTACCAGACGCGACGCCCCACGGTGATCATCGTGTGGGCTGCGAGGATCTCTCCGCGATGCCGGGCGAGGTACAGCTTCATACGGCCCGGTTCCTCGGCGTTGAGGGCGGCGTACTGGCGCTGGTAGTAGGCGAGGGAGCGCCCGAGCCGGAACCCGTCGCGAAGCTCGGTGATGCCGAGCAGCCGGTAGAACTCGGGAAGTTCGGCGGCACTGCCGACCACGACCTCGACGCCCTCTTTCTGGGACCGGCGGATGTTGCGCCGCCACTCCTGATTGAGCCCGGACCACAGATCCTCGGTGCTCCGCCCGGCAAGCGGCACATGAAAAACGTGCCGGGGCTGAGCGTCCGCGTCCCCGTCCTTGTCGTCCCCGCATCTGCGCCAGCCCCGTGCCCGCAACCGCTCGGCAACGGCGGTGCCGAGCGGGTCGACCTCGCTGGCGAGAACGTCACCAAGGCGCCGACCGGGCCCGGCGAGCGGCTTGAGCAGGGCGGCGTCCCAACACCGGTAGGCGGGTGAGGGCCCGATACGTACGGCGAAGGCGCCGGCGCGCCGCAGATGCTCAAGCAGCGGCCCGAGCCACCCGTCGACGTCAGGATCGCTCCAGTCGGCGACGGGCCCTTCGGGAAGGTAGGCGAAGTACTTGCGCGTACCGGGGAACTGCCGCAGCAACACCAGTGCGACGCCGGTCAGTTGGCCATCGTCCGGATCGGGCCCCCAGCCGAGCAGCTGAGCCCGCCAGCCTTCCTTGACGTCGGCCCAGGAGGGGCACTGGAGGAATCCGGCGCCGAGTGCGGCACCGGGTGAGGAGGCGAGGAAGGCGCGGTAGGTGTCCGGGGTGAGGGTGCGCAGGGTGATGGCGCGCGGGGCGATGGCACTTGCCCGGGACGAACGGCTGGACGGCATGAGCAGTGCTGACACGGTGTGAGCCTCTCCTTCTCCCCGGGTCCTGGGGGCCTGTCGTAGCGGCGACGTCGCGGTGACGTCGCGGTGCCAGACAGGAGATTCACAGCGGTCCATGACGGCACCGTCCGGCGAATGTGACGGGACCATGACCGTTCCTCACCAGCGGCCGTCACATAGCCGTTGGGCGCCTGACCTCGCCTTTTACGCGCCTACAGTCACGGCATCGCCGACTCTCGCCGTCTCTCGGAGGTCCCGTTGCCCCGTACCCGTGTATTCATCCGGACCGCTGTCGCAGCCGCACTGCTGACACCGCTGGTGGCAGCCTGCTCGTCATCGAACGCCACGTCCCCCGCCGCCGCTCCGAAGCCGACCGCCGACGACCGCCCGGTCAGGGTCACCGTCACGCCGAAGGGAGACCGGGTCCCGGCGGGCACTCCCGTGAAGGTCACGGCGGCGAACGGCAGCCTGACCTCGGTGACGGTCACCGACGCGGAGGGCCACCGCCTGGCGGGCAAGGTCACAGCCGACGGCCGCTCATGGACATCCACGCGCAAGGCCGTACCCGGCGCGTCATACGAGGTGACGGCGGCGACGCGCACGCCGGGCGGCACCGCCGGGACGTCCAAGACGGCATTCACCACGGCTCCGGCGAACAAGGTCAACAAGGTCGACTGGCGCCCCGGAACGGGCACCACGGTGGGCGTGGCCCAGCCGATCTCCCTTGTCTTCGACAACCCGGTCAAGAACCGGGCGGAGGTCGAGAGGAACCTCAGGATCACCACCTCGAACGACACCGAGGGCTCCTGGGCCTGGATACGCGACTGGTCGGGCCGGGACCGCGTGGACTGGCGCCCGAGGACGTACTGGAAGCCGGGCACGAAGGTCACGCTCGCTGCCGACCTGAACGGCACGGACTCAGGCCCGGCCGGCGGCTGGTTCGTACGCGACTACACGACGACCTTCACGATCGGCGCCCGCCAAATCGTCAAGGTCGACCTCGACAACCACCAACTCACCCTCCTCCGCGACGACAAGCCGGTCCGCCGCATACCGATCTCCGGCGGCACCCCGGGCGGCGACAAACGCTCTTGGCGCGGAACGGCCGTACTCATGGCCAAGGACGGCACCATCAACATGAACTCCGAGACGGTGGGCCTCGCCGACGCCTACAACAAAATGGTCGACTACTCGATGCGGCTGACCTGGTCGGGCATGTACGCCCACGCCGCCCCCTGGAACGCCCGCTGGTTCGGCAACTCCAACCAGAGCTCCGGGTGCATAGGGATGAGCGACGCGAACGCGGCCTGGTTCTACGGCCAGGTGCGGCCGGGAGATCCCTTCGAAATCACCGGGAAGGACACGAAGGGTGTAGTGGCGCCCGGGAACGGCTTCGGGGCGTGGAATGTGGCGTGGGAGAAGTGGGAGGGGATGAGCGCGCTGCGGTGAGCGGGCTGATTGGGCTGCCTGGCCTGAGTGGGCGACGCCTCATCCACCGATGCCGAACGACAGCCCCTCACGATCATCGCCCAGCGAGCGGCGTATGGCGTTGACCAGCCTCACCTGCGCCTGTGCGGATTCCTGCCGGACTTGCTCGAACTCCTCGGGGCTGAGTGGGTTGTGCAGCGGGGTACGTTCCCCGCGCTCCACCTGATCCAGAAAGAAGCTGATAGCACGGCCGAACCTCTGGATCTCCTCGGCGACCTCCACCGGAGCGACGAGGCTCACCCGCATCAAGGCCGCACTCCGGTCCTGGGCCCGACGTGTGACGACTCCACCGACCAGCACACCTATGGTGGCGAAGAGGGCACCTGCGGCGGTCGTCACGAGAGCCTGCAGCATGCGGTGCCCCCTCCTTGCTCCCGGGTGGATCCGACATCACCTGTCACAGTCACCGTCAGCGAGCGAACATCCTGATCATCGGTTCCGTACGGCAATGACCTGCTGGCGCGGGCCGTGCTGCGCTAAGCCAGGTCTCCGAGGCTGTTTGATCACCCATCGGCAACTCAGCTCATTGTGCGAGCCGTTGTTAGGGCAGGGTGTACACGGTGCAGTCCGCACAGCCCTTGTGATGCGCTGCCTGAATGCCGCTGACCTTTACCGAGACCTTCTTGCTGGCGTGGTGCCAGGAACGCCACTTGCCGTCGACCTTGACGCGCACCCACGCGTGTCCTTCGCAGGACCCGTTGTCACCCTTCGCAGTGAAGGCTTCGGTGCTGCTCCGGTATGCCGTGTAGGTCGTCCCGCAGCTACGTGTAAACGTCCTGTTGACGACCCGCTCCCCCGATTCCGCGGTGGATGCGGGCGCGGCACTGAGCAGGGCTGCGCCCATCGCGGTGGCAACTATGGCTGCCCCGTATGTCGCTCGAATACGCATGATGGAACCTTCCCCGTTTGATAGGTCATGGATTTGGGCCAGCAGGCCCAGGTAGTCAGCCTGGAGGGCTTCCACCCCATGACGTACCTATAACTCTTCAGGGAGCGCCGGGCGCAGGCCAGACATCGCTACGTCATGCTGGGCATTTGTCAGCCCGGCCAGGCGTCGTCCATCACGAAGGACACGACCGTACCGCCGAAGGGGCTCGGGCCGGAGTGCCAGGAGTCGGCGATGGAGTCGACCAGGAGGAGACCGCGTCCATGCGCGTCGTCGGCATCCGGCCGGCGCACGCGCACATTCGCCGGGAATCCGGGATTGTGCACCTCCACGCGCAGCGAGTCTCCCTCACGGAACCACTCCACCCGCACGACCCACGGATCATCCGACCGTCCATAGACGATGGCATTGGTGACCAGCTCGGAGATCATCAGTGTGCAGTCGTCGACCGAACAGGCCGGGGCGTACGGGGCGATTAACTTCTGGAACCAGCGCCGGGCCCGGGGCACGGACTCGGCGATGGGATACAGGACCATCGCTCCGAGTCGCGGGGCGTCCGGGCCCGGGTGGCGGTCGATTGTGTAGGCCATCCGCGCTCACTCCCTGCCGGTACCGTCGCAGTCGAGGCACCGTCGCTTCGATGTGACACGGGCACAGGCGCTGACAGTGGAGAGATCCAGCGCCGTACACGAGCCGACGCGCTTCCATCCATGGCCGCGGCAACCCCGGCAAGCTAAGTGCGCGTCTCGCTCCGGCCGTTGACCCGTCACGCCGTGCCCCCCTTCCAATCAAGTGGCCTTAGCCACTTACTGGATAGTGGCATTAGCCACTCACGGCGTGCAAGCGGTTCGGCGGAAGCGGCAAACCAATCAGGCGAGGGGGTAGCCCTGTTCGAACGCCCAGCGGAGGGGCGGATAGGTGGCCTCGGCGAACTCCAACGGCCGGTCCTGGAGGTCGAGGACGACGTGACGGACGATCAACACCGCGGAACCGGGGGCGAGTTTCAGGTCGGCCGCTTCCTCATCCGTGGCAGCCCGAGCACACATGCGGTCCTCGGCATAGCTCCCCTGGCGTCCGGTCATGTTCTCGACGTACATCAGGGTGCCTTCCTGGATCCGCTCGGGATCCATGAGCTTGGGCGCCCGCTGCCCGACGTCCGGGGTGAACCACGAGGTGGACAGCGTGATGGGCCCGTCCTGGTTGTTGGTGATGCGCCGGCGGTGCACAGCCCGCCGATCCTTGACCAGCCCCAACGCCTCGGCGACGTGATCCGGCGCCTCCAGCCAGCCCGCAGAGGTGATGACCGCGTACTCACCCGGGGTGTAGATCTTCCCCGTCTGCCGAGCCCGCCCGTACAACTCCCGCGCGCGCCGGTTGACTTCGAGGCTCCGCACGTACGTGCCCGACCCCTGCCGCTTCTCGACCAGCCCCTGATGACTCAGCGCCTCCAGCGAACGAGCCGCAGTCGGCCGCGACACCTTCCAGTCCGCGGCGAGTTGCCGTTCCGAGGGAACCTCGTCGCCCGGCCGCAGATCCCCCCGCAGGATCTGATCACGGATGAAGTGCGCGATCTGGAGATACTTCGGCTGAGCCTCCTCAATCTGAGGCATGCTCCCTCCCCGGTCCAAGTGGCTATGGCCTCTAGCCACTATAGGGTGAGTGGCAGAACGCTCGATCCCCGTACCCTGTCCGCATGACGAGGTTGGTCGTCGCAGCAGGAGGAGGGGGCGACGCGGTCGCCGCCGCGATGCTTGACGCCGCCCTGTACGGCCACGAGGACCAGGCGGTGATCCTCACGTACGCATGGGACCGCCTGCTCGTCGATCCGGTCCCGGGTCCCCGAGGTGTCCACGACTTCACCGGCCTCGAACAGCTCGCGCCGTCCGTCTGGGCAGTGCCGGCCGAAGCCCGGCCGATCGCTCCGGCGGGTTCCACCCTCCCGCGACTCGCAGCAGAGCTCCAGCACACCTTCGCGCTGATCGACCCCTACCAGGGCGCCGAAGGCGTTACGCGCCAACTCGACGAGCTAGTAAGCCTCTTGGAGCCCACGTCGATCGACCTCCTGGACGTCGGCGGCGACATCCTGGCCCGAGGCGACGAGCCGACCCTCAAGAGCCCACTCGCCGACGCCCTCACCCTGGCGGCGTGCTGCCAGGTGAACGCACCCATCCGACTCCTGATCGCCGGGCCTGGCCTGGACGGCGAACTTCCGCACGAAGACCTGCGCGGCAGGCTCGGCCCCGTGGTCCACACCATCACGGCGAAGGACACGGAATCGATCAGCTCGGTTCTGGAGTGGCACCCGTCCGAGGCAACAGGGATGCTCGCAGCGATGGCACGAGGAGCGCGAGGCACCTGTGAGGTACGGGACGCTGGGCTTCCCATACTGCTCACAGACGAAGGACCAACAGTCCACGAGGCCGATCTGGACGAGGCGTTCAGCCGTAACCGGCTGGCCCGCGCCGTCACAGCGACGCAGACCCTTGAAGAGGCAGAGACGTACAGCCGGGAAATCTGCGGCTACTCGGAGATCGACTACGAGCGCAACAAAGCCGCATGGCTCGACGAGCGGCCACCGCTGAAGCTGGACCCAGATACGGTCTTGGCCCAGCTGGACCAGTTCGAGGCCGAAGCCCGGGACCGCGGAGTCACCCACACCACGTTCCGCCACATCACCGAGGCCCTGAACCTCAACGGCAACCAGCGCCAGGACCTACGCGAGCTGCTCATCAACAGCCGTCCGGAGCAGTACGACGCGCCCCTGTGGCACATCACGACACAACCTGAGTAGCAACCTTCTTCACGGGTTCAAGGCGGCGGCCGGCGCCCGTGCCGCACGCACAGCAATCAGCCGCCCGATGCCAGAGAAAAGGTACGTCGTGGCTGGGCCGGTCGGCTCCGCGGCTTTACGGAGCCACTTTGGCGCGAGCCTCGAAGATCATGACCCCAACGTCGTGCTTTACCGGGCAGGTCCACTACCTGCCCGACGCGCCGGAAGCTTACGGGGCCGTGATCACTCGCGCCAAAGCAGCGCCACGCAAAGCCACTCCACCGACCTCGCAGCGAAAAGACCTGCCGCGAATTCATACTTCTGAGATCGCAGAAGCACTCCAGCAGGGGCCCGAGGGGTGATGAGCGTCTAGAGCACCGATCCGTGGGGCCGGGGTGGTTCGAGTGTCTAACTGCATGACAACGCGGGCGTGCACCAGCGGACAGCTACGTACACGTACGGACCATTCCAGCAGGTGAGAGGCACACCGGCTTCAGGTGGGCGCCATCTCAGGTTGTTTCAAGGTTCGTTGGCCTCAGCAGTACAGCCGACAAGCCTCCACCTGCGGGGTGGTGGGCGACGGGGGACAGCCCGAACCGATCAGACCTACGGGGTGATGAAACGCGCTAGGATCGTCGCACGATTTCCTGGGAGATCGCAGAGCGACCGCGCGCGAGGTAGTGGTTCCGGAATGACTTTCAACCGGGTGCGGCGCAGATGTAACGGTTGCAGCACGCACTTGCTCAGCTCGACGCTCGCTGAGGGGACACGATGGACGATGTTTCAGGGCTGCCCGAATTCTGGAAGGAATTCAGATCTCTGGGACAGGAAGTCGATTACTTTGTGACCGCCCGACTGTTCGACGGAACACCCGCGGTGTGGCCTCAAGAAATCGACTACATCAAATGGCGACATCTGGTTGCAACTGAGCTAGGCGTGGATCCGATGGCTGTCCAACTGGTCGGAAGCGCTCGTCTGGGATACTCCATAAACCCGAAGAAGAAATTCAGGAAATTCCATGAAGGTTCAGACTTGGACATCGCGGTTATCTCACCAGAGCTGTTCGACAAGGCATGGGGCGAGCTCCGAGAGATAATCGAGGATGAGCTCTTCTCCCAGAAGAAGAACTACCTGCGCAAGCTGGTTTTCGAGGAGTGCATCGCCCTCGACATCGTACTGCCGCGACTGTCTTTCGGTGAGCAGTGGTCACGGTCCAGGGATCTCTTCATCCAAGATCTCGGTAGCACTTTCAGGAACTGCGAGATCAATTATCGCCTGTACCGCAACCATAGGTCACTTAGAAGCTACCAGGTGAAAAGTGTGAACATCGCGCGCGATCGCGCGATTGAGGAGGGCGTGCACCATGGCTGATCACGGACTCAAATTCGAGATCGAGTCGAAAACGGTGGCGGAGTTCCGGTCGCTGGACAAGTCCAGCGAGCTGATCCTCCAGCCTGAGTACCAGCGCAAGGCCGTTTGGCCCGAACGCGCCAAGGTGTCCTTGATGGAGACCATCCTCCTCGGGTATCCGATCCCGGAGATTTACCTCTCGTATGAGACATCGCCGGATGGGGAGCAGATCGCGTCCGTTGTCGACGGCCAGCAGCGCCTCACCTCGTTGCTTGATTTTTTGAAGAACAAGTTTCCGCTGGACGGACTGGAGGACGAGACTCTAAGCGAGAAGTTCGAGGGGAAATTCTTCAAAGAGCTGCCCGACGACGTACGTCAAGAGTTCTTCCAATACCGTTTCCCGATTCGACGCCTTTCCAATCTTGCCGACGAGTTTGTGCGCGCAGTATTCGCTCGCGTCAACAGGGTCAACATGGTGCTGACGGAACAAGAGCTCCGAAACGCCTTGCTGCCTGGCCCGTTCAACGACTTCCTCAAAGACTGCACAACTCATCAGATCAGCACAGTATCTGGCGTCTTCAGTGGTGAGCGACGTAAACGAGGCGGCGATCTGGAGTTCTATGCCGAGGTATTCGGCACCTGTATCTTCGGGCTGTCTAACAAAAAGACCGAACTCAACGAACGCTATGACAAGATTTCCGCAGATTTCGAGGAATACCAGGACCGTTCGGTGGAGTTTCTCGAACTCCTGACGCTCCTCAGTGAAACCATAAAGTGGGTTGGCCGGACCAGGTGGTCGAACATCGTCGACATGTTCACGCTGCTACATGCCTCCTGGGGGCTGCGCGAGGAACTAGGAAACGCAGCCCTGAACCAGAAAACTCAGATTCGGGAACTTCTAGACCTGTTCCAGCGCGCGGTCTCGGCCAGGAAGCGCAATGGCGAGAACGGAGAAGCTGTCGATCTCTTGGCATCTCTTGCAGATATGATCGACATGACGGCCGATGAAGTCGAGAGGATCGTCGAAGAGTACACATCGGGCATCCGGAACTCCTCCGACCTGGGCTCACGCCGAGTTCGCTCTCAGCAGCTGACGTTGGTTCTTTCGAAGAAGCTGAAGGGCTGACCGGGTTGCGGCTGTGGGCACCCACCACGGCCGCACCACAAGCGCACCAGATCCAGCGGGGAATCACGGTGAAGGCAGCCGAGCGCCGCAGGGCTGTGTCCGGCCGTCTGCCCAGGTCAGCGCCCAAACCGTCCCCATAGGACCGCAGCTTCCCAAGCTGAGGCACCGGCCAAGGATCCGATGGGCCTGACGCCGCCCTTGTGACGTTTCTTGATCCGGATGCGCTGTCACACCGGGGGCCGGGAACGCCGGGTCCCGGTTTCCTGGGAGGGCTCAAGTGCTTTTCAGACGCGCCGTGCTGGCCGTAGGGATGATCGCTGCCGCTGGTCTGCCGCTGGCAGGGACTGCCGCGGCGGAGCAGGGGACGGCGGCCGGCCGGATCACCGCCACGGACTATTCCTCCGCCTCTCCCGCTCTGGTCTCGATCGACCCCATGAGCGGCAACGTCATCGGGACCTTCGCGCAGAACTCCGAGGACGGCGTCCTCTCTCCGAAGGGCTCCACCGTGGCGTACATCCAGCGCGACGACACCTGCATTCCCCAGACAGAGGGCTGTATGTACGCCCGGAATCTGGTGGTTGCCGAGGCCGATGGCAGTGACCCGCATGTTCTGGTCCCGGGTATTGCGCCCGAGACCAACGAGGCCCCATACGTCGGGCACCCCGACTGGTCCCCGGACGGCAGGCGGATCGTCTACCGCAGCCCGCGCGGCATGGAGTGGATCAACAGGGACGGCACCGGTCAAGAGGTCCTCACGACGACCGGCGGCGCCGGCACCTTCTCGCCCGACGGCAAGAGCATCGCCTTCGTGAGGACCACCACGTACGAGACGCCGGACGGCTGGGAGTACGGCAGGGACGTCTGGGTCATGGACACCGCCACTCGGCAGGTGAGCCAGATCAGCACCGCTCGCAACGCTCTGTCCGCGCCCGTCGACTGGTCCCCCGACGGGCAGCGCATCGTCTACGCCACCGAGTACGGCCTGAGTGTCGTCGATGTGGCGACCGGCGCCGTCACCGAGCTGCAGAGCAGCTGGACGACCCCGCTCAGCAACATCCAGGGCCCCGTCTTCTCGCCCGACGGCAGGCGGATCGCCTTCTCCGCCACGGACAACTTCGACTACGCCCACAGCACGTACGTCGTCGATGCCGCCGACGGCAAGAACCTCCAGGTCCTCAGGGGCCAGGCCGTGACCCCCACCGACTGGTTGGACAAGTAGCCGGAGCGCTGGCCGCGGGCCCAGGCGGTACCTGCGGCTGCGGCCAGCCGTCCGCGGTGATCACGCTGGTGGGCTTCGCGGTCCGTGAATTCCTGGATGCTCCCTCCGCACCGCCCTCCGGCTCGCGGGCTGCAGCCGCCGTACGCTGACGCCTGCCTCCGGCAGATCCCAGGCGCGCGTGGATACGACGCTCAGCCGCCGACCCTTCCGGCGTCGATGCGCCGGCCCCGTGTGGCATCCACCACGACGGGGATGCCGTCCGGGATCCGTCCTTCGAGCCCGTCGAGCAGGGCCCGCACCGGCGGGAGTTCTCCCGGGGTGCGGACGTGGATGTACATCGTCCGGGACTTCGCGTCGACACTCGTGACGGACGCGTCCGGCTCGTCGGCGAGCCACTGTTGCGCCGCGTCCTTGGTCCGGCCGGTCCACGCGTTGAGCAGCAACGTGGTCACGGTGTTGGCCGTCAGCGGAACGAGCACGACGACGAACAGCAGGGCCATCGCGGCGTATGCCCTGCGGGCGGGGCGCCCGGCCGCCTTGTCCGCCTCCGTGCCGTAGCCGAGCGAGGCGAACACCACCATGCCGGCGAAGACCAGGGCGAAGAGGTTCGACACGAACAGCGCGAGCGCGCCCAGCGCCAGCCACCCCGACAGCTTTCCCAGGCACACGCCTGTCACCACCAGGGGCGGGACGAGGGAGATGGCGATCGCGACTCCGGGCAGTACGGCGCCGACGTCCCGACGGGCCAGCGCGACCGCGCCGGCCAGACCGGTCGCCAGGGCGGCGATCAGGTCCATCAGACCCGGCGACGTCCGCGACGAGATCTGGCTGTTGGACAGCAGGTCGTAGTCGTTGGGCAGGGCCACCGACATGGCCATCCCGACCGCGATCACCAGCAGGCACGCGAGGAGGACGACCATGACCGATCCGGTACGGCGGCGCCGCACCGACCCGAGGGCGATGCCCATGATCGGCGTGGAGAGCGGCGCGACGATCATGGCGCCGATCACGGTCGCCGTCGAGTCCGTGAGCACCCCGCCGGCCGCGATGACCGCCGACAGCGTCAGCATCGTCCAGAACGCGGAACGCTTGGCCGTGGTGTCCCCGGACGACAGGACCAGATCCTCGGTCAGTTCGTCCAGCGAGCGGCGCTGAGAGGCCGGCAGGACACGGGCGCGAACCTTGCTGATCATGCCTCCAAACAACCACGATCAGCGCGATGGGGACGGACAGGACACGGGTACGCGGCTGCGGTCTGGATGATGCTGGATGCTGGATGAGGGCGTCGAAGACGTGTTCAGTCCGTCATGAACCAGCCCGCACCTGAGCCTCGTGATCGACGTACCGGTCCTTCGTAGTCGGATGTCCGGCCGCGTATGCCACCGGAGGTGCGATTGCCTGTGCATCCGCTCCCTCGCCGACCCACAGGGCGATGAACAGCGCTGCGGTCGCTTCCAGGAGGCCCGCACGTTCGAGACCGCCGCCGGCCACGGGTTCGCAGCCCACGTCCCGCACCAACTCGCGTACACGCACGAGGGCTGTCTCGTCGTTCCCGCAGACCGGAACGGCCAGTGGTCGCCCATCGAAGACGGGCGGCCGCATGCGCCACACGTCCTCGTGGCAGAGGTTGAAAGCCTTGACCACCTGGGCTCCCGGTGCCGCCGCGGCAAGTTGCTGCGCGGCTGAGGGGCCGCCTTCCGTCAGCAGCCGGAAGCCCGGCCCGACGGGGTTGGAGCAGTCCAGCAGCACCTTGCCCTCCAGGGCCGTGTGCAGGTGCCGTACCACGTCCGCTCCCGCCCCGAAGGGCAGCGCGGCCAGCACCACGTGACCGGATTCGGCCGCCGCGCGCAGACCGGCAGGCTTCGCGCTGCCTCCGATGCGTTTCGCGAGCCGCTCCACCTTGTGTGCGTCCCGTCCCCCGATCATCACCTCGTGCCCGGCCCGCACCCAGTGAGTGGCGAGCGCGTCGGCCATGTTGCCCGTGCCCAGTACACCGATTCTCATCAAGCGGCTCCTCTCCGTGCCTGCTTCGACCGTTCGCACCGACGCTAGAAGGCCCTTCGGGCACCATTTGGTACGTGCCGACCGACGCCTTCCTCGCCGACTGCCGCGCCCGCCTCGCCTTCGACCTGCTCTCCAACACCTGGAACGCCGTGGTGCTCTGGGCACTGCGCGACGGCCCCAGGCGCCCGGTCGAACTACGGGAGCGCATCGGGGGCATCAGCTCCAAGGTCCTCACCGAGACTCTGCGCCGACTGCAGTTCAACGGACTGGTCGACCGGCAGGCAGACCCCGACGCACCATCACGGGTCGAGTACCGACTCACCACTCTGGGCCGGACCTTGCTGGCACCCATCGACGCCGTCGGCGCATGGGCCTTCGAGCACGGGGATGAGGTCATGGCAGCCCAGGAGGCAGCATGCATTCCCGACCCGCAGTCCCCTCGTCCGACTTGCTAGCTCCGCCGGCCCCGCGGCGCTACTTCGCCCGCGGCAGCCCGAGGCGGCCGCGGGTCGCGACCAGCAAGACCAGCGCCACCGTCACCGAGGCGAGCAGGAAGGCATGCGAGCTCGTCTCCCGGGACAGCGACGGGAACATGTCCGATATGGCGATCGAGAAGAAGTTGTTGACGCTGGTGTGCAGCAGCATGACCAGCGGCATGCTTTCGCCGGAGCGGTTGAACACCCAGGTCATCACGGCGCTGAAGGCGAGCGTCGTGGCCATGAACTCCAGTGTCCGTACCGGGTCCACGTCCGGGCCGCCGCCCCACTCGGTGAGGAACAGCGGCAGATGCCAGGCACCCCACAGCAGGCCGACGACGAGCGTGGCGGTCAGCGGGCCGTACCGGTGCTGCATGCGGGGCATGGCGAACTCGCGCCAGCCCGGCTCCTCGGCGAGGCCCGTGGTGATCATCTGCAGGAGCAGCCCCGGGAGGTAGGCGACCAGCACGGCCGCGGGCGGCAGCACCGGGGCCCGGTCGGTCAGCGCCGTAGTGGCGAGGGTCAGGGCGGCCGGGACGGAGAGGGCGACGGCGAGGTACCAGCGCCAGGAGACGCGGAGCTTGGTCATCCGGTCGCGCCAGGCCCGTAGCCCCCGGCGTCCCTCGGCCACCCCCGTCACCAGCAGGGCCGAGGCGATCGGGCCGAGGTAGGCACCGGGCAGGACGCCCAGCAGCTGGGAGGCGGCCGCGCCGCCGGGGAACGTGAAGTGCCAGACGCCCAGGCCGTTCTCCGACAGCACATACGGCGTCCAGGCCAGCCAGCTCAGCAGGAACGCCAATGAGAAGAACCAGGTCAGGGGGCGGCGCCGGATTCCTTCGCCGAGGCGGGTACGGGGTTTGGGGTCGGGGTCGAGCGGCTTCTGGAGCTGGGCGGTCCGGCCGGTCCGGGCAGTCGTCACCGCGGTGTCCCTTCGGGAGGTGGAGCGGGGCTGATGTGGTGCGTTCAGCACACCAGCCCCGTCCCCGCGGATCATTGCCGTGCACGCCCCGAGTGGACGTACAGCAGGCTGTACTACGCCCTTCGCCGCACGTCCTCCAGGTAGTGCAGGACAGCTGCCACCCGACGGTCCACCTGGTCGGCCGGGGAGAGGTCGAGCTTGGCGAAGATGCTGCGGATGTGCTTGTGGACCGCGCCGTCGGTGACGACGAGGCGCTCGGCGATGGCGCTGTTGCCCAGTCCCTCGGCCATCAGGGCGAGTACGTCCCACTCGCGCGGACTGAGGCGTTCCAGGCGGGTGTCCTGACGGGAGCGGGTGAAGAGCTGGGCGACGACCTCGGGGTCGATGGCGGTGCCGCCCGAGGCCACTCGGTGGAGCGCGTCGAGGAACTCCTCGACCCGGCCGACCCGTTCCTTGAGCAGATAGCCCAGGCCGCTCACCCCGCCGGTGAGCAGTTCGGTGGCGAAGGACTGCTCGACATACGCGGACAGGACCAGGACGGCCAGCCCGGGGCGGCGGCGCCGTGCCTCGACGGCCGCGCGGACGCCTTCGTCGGTGTGCGTGGGGGGCATGCGTACGTCGAGGATGGCCACGTCGGGTTCGTGCGCGTCGAGGGCGTCGAGCGCCTCCTCGGCCGTCCCTGCCTTCGCCACCACATCGAGGCCCTCCGCGCCCAGCAGCAGCGCGAGCCCCTCGCGCAGCAGCGGGTCGTCCTCGGCTATCACGATCCGCATGTCGGCAACTCAACTCGCAAGGGGGAATGGGTCGTTCATGAATCGGTCGGTCATGAATCGGTCGGTCATGACCCGCAGGGCAGATCCACGTCCAGTGTCGTCGGGCCGCCGGGCGGGCTGGTCACGCGGAGCGTACCGTCATGGGCGGCCACGCGGCGGCGGATGCCGGTGAGGCCGGAACCCCTGTCTTCGTCGGCGCCGCCCCGTCCGTCGTCCTCGACCCGGAGGTGCAGTCGGCCGCCGCGGGAGCGCACGGTCACCGCGGCCTGCCCTGCGCCGCTGTGCTTGGCGATGTTCGTCAGGGCCTCGGCGACGACGAAGTAGGCGGTCGCCTCGACGGATACGGCGCACCGCTCGGGCGCGTCGACGTCGGTACGGCACGGCACCGCGCACTCCGCCGCCAGCCCGGTCAGCGCGCCGGCCAGGCCCCGGTCGGACAGCACCGGCGGCAGGATGCCGCGGGAGACCGAACGCAGCTCCGCCAGGGCCTGTTCGGCGGCGGACTGGGCGCGTTCGAGGATCTCGTCGGCGTGGGCCGGGTCGCGGGCCACCTGGCGGCGGGCGGCACCGAGCAGCACGGTGACGGTGACGAGCCGGTTCTGGGTGCCGTCGTGCAACGCGCGCTCGATACGGCGCAGTTCGATGGCGTGGGCGTCCAGCGCGGCGGCCCGGGTGGCGGTCAGCTCGGCGACGCGCAGGGAGAGGTCGGTGTCGGGACCGGCCGCGAGCAGGAGGCGGCCGGGGCGGGCCTGCAGCCGTGCCATGCCGGGGCCCAGGCCCAGGATGATCGCGATCCAGGCGACGCCGAGCAGGCTCACGGAGAGCGCCTCGGGCCACGAGTGCGCGGTCCCGAACCCCAGTGATGTGCTGGTCACGTAGGTGGGCGCGAGCGGCCACACCAGCGGGAAGAGGGTGTCCCGGAAGGCGGCGAGCGGCAGCCAGAGGCCGAGCAGTCCCAGACCGAACCCGAGCGTGCCGTGCCGTACCAGCCAGCGCAGCTCGCGCCGGGTCGTGGGGTCGGTGAGAGCGAGCCGGAGCCGGGTCGGCGGCGGGCTCCCGGCGATGACCTCGGGCCCCCAGCGGGCCAGCCGTTCGCGTTCCCGTCCGGCCAGGGCGTGCAGGGCGCGCACCCCGACCGGCGCGGCGAGCAGGCCCACCCCGAGCGGGGCGGTCACGGCGGTGACGGCCAGCAGAACCAGCAGGCCCAGCGCCAGGGCGGCCGTACCGAACCCGCCGACGAGCTGCCCGAGCGCGGAGCCCGCGGCTTTCAGGGTCCCTACGACCGTGTCCTTGGAGCTGTCGGACCGGGTGGCCGAGGTGTCCCGGGTGTCCTGGCGGGTCGCGCTCCGGGTCCTCATGTGCCCTCCGCTGGTGTCGGCACGAACGACCTTAGGGCTGCGGTCGCCCTCGGGCAGTACAGCCTGCTGTACCTCCGACCGGGCGGCAGGCGGGATCGGCCGGGAGGGGTGCCGGTCCATAGCGTCTGAGGGCATCAGCCCGGCCCACCCGAGGAGCCCCGATGCCGAACACCGACCCCTATCACCTCACCACCGCGGACACCCCGCACTCCGCGCCCTCCGCCGGCGGCGGCGCCGACGTCGTCGGCACACTGCTCTGGCTGCTGCTGGTGATCAGCGCGGCCGCGAACATGGCCGCCTCGTACGCCGGTTCCGACCTCGTCATCCACCTGGCCTGCGGATCGGTCACCGCCCTGAGCGCGACGCTTCTCGTCGTACGCCGGCTGCGGGGCCGCCGATGAGCGTCACACCGCTCGCGCCGCCGCTCGCCAAGTTGTCCCCGAACTCCCCCGGATTTGTCCTTGATCAGTAACGGACGGATCCGTGATCGCCACCCCCTCGTCCTGCCATGTGGTCGCACAGCGACCCGGGGACCGGCGAGGAACTAGGCAAAGGCGGGGCGGACATGGCGCGGCACGGAGGCGGGCAGGGCTGGTACGGGAAGTTGCTCGGGGCGGCGCTCGGGGTGACGGTGCTGGCTACCGGGGCGTCCGTGTGGACCGCGCAGGCCGGGGACGTGGGTGGGGCGGCGCCGAAGGCGAAGCCGTCGGTCAGTGCCGTCAAGCCGGTCGACGTGAGTATCGCGCATGCGTCGGAGAAGGGGGCTCGTGGCGTCAACCTCACCATCGATGACGGACCCGACCCGAACTGGACTCCTCAAGTGCTGGACGTACTGCGGGAGTACGGGGTCAAAGCCACCTTCTGCATGGTGGGGACCCAGGCACAGGCCCACCCCGACCTCGTGAAGAAGGTCGTCGCCGAGGGGCATCGGCTCTGCGACCACACCGTGTCCCACGACGTCACCATGGACAAGCAGTCCCCGCAGTATCAGGCCAAGCAGATCCTCGACGCCGAGCGCATGATCACCGAGGCGTCGGGGGGCGTACGGCCCATGTACTACCGCGCGCCCGGCGGCGCCTTCACCCCGTACAGCCGCAAGCTCGCCGCCTCCCACGGCATGCGGCCGCTCGGCTGGAACGTGGACACCAAGGACTTCGAGAAGCCGGGCGCGGACGCGATCGTCGCCACCGTGCAGCGGGAGTTGGCCAATGGGCCGACTCTTCTGTTCCATGACGCCGGGGGCGATCGTTCCCAGACCGTCGAGGCGTTGCGGCGGGTTCTGCCCTGGCTCAAGGAGCAGGGGTACTCCTGTGGGTTCCCCGTGCGCTGAGCCCGTGCTCTGAGCTCCTGCGCCTGCCCGCAACACAAACCCTCGCCATCACTATTCAAGTTTGACTAGACTGCCCGGCATGGGCGAATCAACCATCCCGATGCTGCCGTGCCGGACCCTCCAGCCTGTGCTGGACTTCTACACGGTCCTCGGGTTCGAGGTGACCTTCCAGCAGAAGAGCCCCAACCCGTACGCGGTCGTGGAGCGCGGCGGTATTCAGCTCCACTTCTTCGCGATGAAGCAGTACGAGCCGGCCGAGTCATACAGCACGTGCTACATACTCAGCGATGACGTCGACGGGCTGCACGACACCTTCCGGGCCGGGCTCAAGGCGGCGTACGGGAGAATCCCGACCCGTGGGCTGCCACGTATCGGGCCGCTGAGGGACACCACGTACGGCATGCGGCAGTTCCTGGTGACCGATCCGGGCGGCAACTGCCTCCGCATCGGGCAGCCGACGAGCCAGGACCAGCACCACCGGCCCGCGCCCGAGGAAACCTTCTCCCGAGCCCTTCATCACGCGTCCCTGCTCGCGGACTCGAAGGAGGACCTCACGGGTGCCGCGAAGATCATCGACCGGGCGCTGCGCATCGAGGACGAGCGGCCCACGCCCGTGCAGTTGCTCCGCCTTCTGGTGCTGCGCGCGGATGTCGCCTGGCGCCTCGGCGACGAGGAGACCGCGAGGTCCGCGCTCGCCCAGGCCGACGCGGTCCAACTCACCGACGAAGAGCGGGAGTCGGTCCATGACGACCTTGAGCGCGTCGATGAGCTGAGGGACTGAGGGCCTGAGACCGACAGCGGCCGCCTCACTAGGGCCTGTCCGGCGGATCAGGCCGGCTGAAAGAGGCAGTTCAGACCCGCCAAGCCGGCCTGATCCGCCGGACAGGCCCTAGGTGTATTGATCACGAGCGTTGTTAACGCTGGGCGGGCTTGATCATGGCGAAGGCCT
>NZ_BNBM01000035.1:0-21227 GCF_014655715.1 Streptomyces lanatus
TTCTCGACCCACAGGCCGGTGGCGTCGACCAGGATCCGGGCGCGGCGGTTCGCCCAGTTGGAGAGGAAGAGGAACACCCCGACCACGCCGAGCAGCAGCATGAGGACGAGGCCCACGTACCCGGCCGGGCCGGACGTCCCGTTCTGGTGGCGCTGGTCTGCCTCGTCGTGATCGTGGGGCAGCTCACGAGCGATGCGCAGGTGGGTGCGGGGACCGTGGTGTACGGCTTGAGCTTCACCTCCGCGGGGCTCGGCGTGGAGTTGGCGCGGCGCGGACACACCCGCCTGGCCATGATGGCGGTCATCTTCGCGGCGGCGGGCGCCTCACTTGCGGACGCGATGCACTGACCCGATCGAGGCAGAGGACGCCGAGGCTTTCTACCGCAGGCGTCACGACTGACGCTGCTTCCGGTACAGCGCGATCGCCTCCTCCGACGGCAGGTTCGGGACGGTGACCGTCTCGCCGGTGTCCTTGACGACCACGATCTTGCTGCCACCGGGCGGAGCCGGCTGAGGCCGTCCGGCGGCGTCCGTGACCGGCGGGAACACCGCGTACACCAGGTACCCGATGTCGAACTCCGTCACCCGCAGCTCGGCCGGAGTGCCGTCCGGCAGCGTGGGCAGCGCGTACCGGCCGCGCACGATGGCGAGGGCCTGCTCGGAGGTCACGGGCTGCTCTCCTCGTCGTAGCGGGCCGGTCAGAACAACCCATGCCACATCTGCTCGACAATCAGCGACCACCACGTCTCCGCGTTCCCCAGCGCCGACGCGTCCACAGCCGCCAACTGCTCCTGCAGCGCCGCCACTTCCGCACCGGCCGTCACCGGGTCCAGCCCCTGCATCCGCTGCCGCGCGGCGTCGAGCAGGCTCAGGGAACGGGCGAAGGCGGCCACAGATACATTGACGTAGCGCGCCGCGGCCGTGACCGGATCCACCGCCCACAGCGCACCCAGGCCGTCCGGCTGCCCCGTCCCCGGCTGGCACTGCACTGCGATGACCGCGACGCCGTCGAAGCCGATCCGGACCAGATAAGACAGCGCGCCGATCTTCTCCTCGCCAGCCGGGCTGCGCCGCTCGCGCAGATTCGTGGCGACGTCCGTGAACAGGCCGCCCGCCGGAGGCGCGTCGGACCGGTCGGCGGTGAAGAAGAGCGGGAGGTCGGCGGGAAGCCCCGCCCAGGTGAGCGTCGCCCCGGCGGCTTCCGGCAACTGGCTGTCGGCGATGTCGTCGGCGTCGTAACGACGTACGCCGTCCTGGCCGAAGACCTCGACGAGATGCCGGCCGAGCGCCACGTCACGCATCGGCTCAGCCGGCGTCACCTGGGCCGGCACCGGCACGCGGTGCGGGAGCGGCGGCGGCTGCTGACCGGCGATCCGGTGCATCGACTCGACTTGCTCGATCAGCGCCGCGATGCCCTCCGCACGCGCCTCGGGACGGGCCCCGTAGGACTGGGAGCAGGAGAGCTGGGCGTTGCGGAAATTGTTGAGGAGTTCGGCGGTGTAGCCGCCGGGGAGCAGGCTGGGGCGCAGATCGGTGTGGATGGCCACGACATTGTCGGTGGGTACGTTCATCCGCCGCAGTTCGGCCCATGCCTGGTACTCGGCGGGGGGCAGGCCGGGGGCGGAGGTGCGGAAGAGGGTCGTCTCCTCGCCGTTCGCAGGATCGAGGTAGGTGAAGACGGCCGTGTTGCCGGGCCCGGTGACCGGACGGGCAGCCCCCTCGGACGAGCCCCCGTGCTTCTGCCGGTACATCCGGACGACCTCGTCCACCGGCACCGACGGCCACACCGTCAGCTCGCCGCTGCCACGGTCCACGACCCCGCACGCGTTGCCGATGTCGGCCGGCGGCCGCCGCTCCCCGGTCTCCGGGTCACGCTCGGGCTCCGCGGGCGCCGCCCACACGACCCAGCCCAGGTCGAACTCCTGCATCCGCACCTCGCGACGCGGCTCGGTGGAGCCTTCCGGGTTGAGCCAACGGTCGGCGATGGCGAGCGCCTGCTCCTGGCTGGTCACGGGGTGGCTCCTTCGGAGTGTTCGGTCGAGAGGGGAGGAGGAAGGATGACGTACGCGACTACGAGGCTAGCTCCGCGCCCGTCGCGTGGATCCGGAGGGCCTTGGCCCCGCGCTCGGTGGCGAGCAGGAGGACGCCGTCCAGGGACAGGTCGGCCGCGGTGAACGGCGTATCGGAGATCAGCGCGGCCACGACTGTCCGATCCGCCCGCTCCCAGACCCGCAGATAGTCGGCACCGCGACTCAGGCCCAGCGGAGCAGCGGCACGTTCCTCCTCCGAGGGGCGCAGAATCTGCTCGGGATCGGCATCCCCGAGGTGACCAGGCTCTACGAGGCCATGGACCAGCACCGCAGGATCGCCCGACGCACCGACCGGCCGCGCGCCGGGCGTCCCTGCGGGCACGACCAGCACGGCGACCGGGGTGGCCGATCCGTCGGGGCCCGGCAGACTGCCGACGGTCACGGCGGTGACGCCGGACAAGGGCAGGCTCCACAGCGTCTGCCAGGGCAGCTCCAGGCCGAGCCGTCCGCGGATCGCCTCGGCGTACTCGGGCAGACCATCCTCGACGAACGCGGTCTCCAGCAGCGCGGCACGCAGCAGGACGGGCGCCTGGGTGCGGGTCAGCAGCGGCGCCGTACGCAGATAGGTACGGGCCGGTGCGCCCAGCTCCTCGGTCGGTACGGCCTCGATCGCGGCGCGCAGGGGCACCGGATCAGCGTGGACGAACAGGGCGGGATCCGTGAGAAGTTGGGGCAGCAGCCCCGCTTCCAGGGTGTGGCCGGCGATGTGGTCGCGCACATAGGGGTCGGCCTTGCCCCAGTCCTGTTCCGGCACGGCCTCCAGCAAGGCCATAGCGATCTGGGTCTGGGCGGCGGCGACGCCGGGCAGACCGGCGCGGATCTCGTCGGCGAGGGCCGGGTGCAGCAGCCGTAGCAGCGTGCGGCCGCCGTCCTCGGTGTCCTGTTCCTCGGGCTGCACGAACGGCGCGGCGAGCAGCATCCCGCCCGCGAGCTCCTGACTCATGTCCCGCTCGGCGACCGCGCTCGCCAGCCTCGCCCACAGCTGGACCGGTATGCCGCCGGCCTCGGCCAGGGCAAGGGGCGCCAGCAGCAGCCGCAGCGTCCGCGGGTCGGCGCCGAGCCGCCCGGCGTGCAGGTCCAGAGCCTCACTGACAGACGTCGGCAGGAAGCGCTCGTCGTCGGGGTCGAAGCCCTCCGGCGCCATCAGCACGCAGTTGACGGCGAGTTGGACGACCAGCGGACTGGTGCCGGCCCGGCGCCCGATGGCCGTTCCCAGGGCGAGACGGGCGGCCGGATCCACCGTGAACGGCAGCTCCGGCGCCCCGAACCGCGGGTCCAGCGCCGCCTGCGCGTGCAGCACCAGGCCCTCGGGATCGGCCCACGCCGGCTCGTCCAGATCGATGACCTGAACTGTGCCGGACGGCAGCCCCCCCGCCAGCTCGGCGGCCAGCGGGCGCGGCACCTCGGCCAGCAGCCGGACCGTCTCCGTGGCGGCCAGCGGGGCGAGCACCTCACGCACAAGCCGTGCGGGTTCGCCTGCCGCCCGCACCGGTCCCGCACGATCGACGTCCGGTACGACGACGGTGACCGGCTCCTCAAGCGCGGCCAGTTCGGCGTACACGCCCTCGACGCTGGTGGCGTTCAGCTCATAGTGGTCGGCGAGCAGCCACAAGACCTGGGCCGCGGTCAGCTCTTCGGGGGCGGGCACGGCCGGGGCCGGCAGCTCCGGCGGCACCGTCGACGGATCCATCTCGTCCAACGGCAGCTGCTTGCGGTACTCCGGATCGCACAGCATCAGAAACCCGGTGAGCAGCCGCGAACGCCCGCTGCCGGAACCGCCGGTGACCACGACCACGCGCGGAGCGCCGACCGCGGCCCCACGCCATGCGGTGAGCGCGCGCAGTGCGGCGGTCCGGCCACCTATGTGTGGGTGCGGTGCGAAGTCCTCGCTCGAGCCGGTCATGGGTCCCCGTCCTCCGCCGTCGCGGATGCCTACTCGTACGACCTTGATCCTAGGCGCCGCGCCGGACGACGTACGTCCTGAGGCGGGCTACTCCGCGACCAGCCCACCGTTGTGCGGCGCCGGCTCCAGATCGAACTCCCCATCCCGTGCCCCCAGCACGAATGCACGCCACTCCGCCTCGGTGTACCGCAGGACCGTGTCCGGGTCGAGGGAGGACCGCATGGCCACCGCGCCCTCGGGCAGGTACGCGATCTCGACGCGCTCCTCGTCCTGCTCGGTACCGGGCGCGCAGTGCCACTCGACGCCGGAGATGTCGAGCGCGTAAAGCTCGTCGCGCTCGCGCTCCTTGCGTGCCTTGACGTCCTCGGCGATGCCCTCGGCCTGAGTCCCGACCTCGTTGTCCCGTGCCTCGGTCATGCTGCTGGGCCTCTTCCTCACGTGCGGATGACGAACGTCCCTCACCCTACTGGCGCAGGCCGTCCCGCATCTGCCCGTCCGGCATCAAAGGTCCTGGTGAGGCCGCAATCTGGCGTGCACGCCGTTGGACGGCACCTGGACCTGGCCGTCGTACTGGGCCATCGTCTCCTTCCAGATGGCGTCCTGCGCGGCCTCGTTCTGTTCGTGCGCCACGCCCATCTTGCCGAAGGCGACGCCCATGCCGGCGATGCGCTCCGCCAGGCTGGCCATGGACTCGTACATGCCGTCGCGCAGACCCTCGTAGGCGACACCGAACTTCTCGCCCATGTCGTCGTCGCCCCAGGGTGGGGTGGAGTCGCTCTTCTCAAGCGCGGTCAGTCCCTGCTGCAGGGCCTTCACGGCCGCGGCGAAGTCCACACCGACGTTGAACATGTGGAAGCCCTCGGTCTTGAGGACCTGAGGATCGGAATCCATGTAGTCCGACGGCACAACTGCCCCCCGTGGCTAATTATTTATGTCCCACCGTGTAAGTCCCACCGTCACCTTAACGGGGAACAGAAAGGGGCGGCACCCTCACGGGTCCCGCCCCTCACAGCATCAACACGGAATATCAGAACCGCGTCGGCAGCCACCCCGTCTGGATCAGCTGACCACCACGCCGGCGCGTGTGGAAGTACCCACGGCCCGGCGGCAGTTGCGTCGCCGTGATGTTGCCGAGCAGCTGGCCCTCCGACCGGTCGCCGGAGAGCACCAGGCCCTGCGCGCCCAGCTCACGCATCCGCTGCATCACCGGCTCGTACAGCGAGCGGCTCGCACCGCCCGAGGACCGCGCGATGATGACGCGCAGACCGACGTCACGGGCGAACGGCAGGTACTCGAGCAGCGGGGCCAGCGGGTTCACGCCGGTCGCCACCAGGTCGTAGTCGTCCACGATGACGAACGCGTCCGGGCTGTTGTACCAACTGCGGTTGCGCAGCTGCTCGGGCGTGACGTCCGGTCCCGGCATCCGGCGGTGCATCGAGCCGGCCAGGCCCTCCAGGGTCTCCGTGAGGGCCGGCGCCGAGGCGCAGTACCGAGACAGGTGCGAGTCGGGCACGCCCTCCAGGTGGGCGCGCCGGTAGTCACCCATGACGATCTTCGCCTGGTCCGGCGTGTACCGCTCGGTGATCTGCTTGACCAGCATCCTGAGCAACGCGGACTTACCGGACTCGCTCTCACCGAACACGATGAACAGCGGGTCGGTCTCGAAGTCCACGAACACCGGCGACAGCGACGACTCGTCGATGCCGATGGCGACACCGCGCTCCGGGTGCTCGAAGCCCTTGGGCAGCCGGTCCGCCGGCATCATCGTGGGCAGCAGTCGTACGGCCGGGGCGTGCTGGCCCTGCCAGTTCTCGTTGATGCCGCTGATCAGGATCGACGCGGCCTCGGACAGGTCGTCCGTCGCCGAGGAGCCGTCGACGCGCGGCAGCGCCGTCATGAAGTGCAGCTTGTCCTGCGTCAGACCACGGCCCGGCACGGTGGCGGGGACGTTCTGCGCGACCTTGCGGTCGATCTCCGACTCCGTCGGGTCACCGAGACGCAGCTCGATGCGGTTCTGGAGCATGTCCTTGAGTGCCGGGCGCACCTCGGTGTAGCGGCTCGCCGTCAGGATCACGTGCACACCGAAGCCGAGACCGCGGGTCGCGATCTCCGTGACGGTCGCCTCCAGCATCTCGTAGTCGGTCTTGAACGTGGCCCAGCCGTCGATGACGAGGAAGACGTCACCCCAGATCTGGTCCGGCAGCTGACCGGCGGCCCGGCGCTGACGGTAGGTCGCCACCGAGTCGACGTTGTTCGCGCGGAAGTACTCCTCACGCGCGTTGAGGATGCCCTCGACCTCGCTGACCGTGCGACGCACCTTCTCCGCGTCGAGACGGTTGGCGACCCCGCCGACATGGGCCAGGTCCTCCATCGAGATCAGCGAGCCACCACCGAAGTCCAGGCAGTAGAACTGCACTTCGGACGGAGTGTGGGTGAGCGCGAACGACGAGATGAGCGTCCGCAGCAGAGTCGACTTGCCGGACTGCGGACCACCGACGAACAGACCGTGGCCGGCGCCGCCCGCGAAGTCCCGGTACAGCACGTCACGGCGCTGCTCGAACGGCTTGTCGACCAGACCGACCGGCACATTGAGCCGGCCGAGCGCCGTGTAGTCGGGCGCGGTCAGGCCACGCTCCGGAGTGACGGCGAGCTGCGGGAGCAACTGCTCCAGCGACGGCGCCTCCTCCAGCGGGGGCAGCCATACCTGGTGGGCGGGCGGACCCTGGTTGATCATGCGGCCGACGAGGACGTCCAGGACGGTGTCGGCGAGCGCGTCGTCCACCCGGTTGTCCGGCTCCGGCTCCTCGATCACCGGCTGCGGCGGCAGCGCCACATGCTCCGCCGAGAACAGCGCGGGCCGCAGCTGCGTCGAGCGGTGCACCCGGGACGGGCCCTCGCCGTGGTACGCCCCCGACACGTACGCCGCCTTGAAGCGGACCATGGTGTCGGTGTCGTACCGCAGATAACCGGAACCGGGGATCGACGGCAGGTGGTAGGCGTCCGGGACACCGATCGCCGTACGCGACTCGGCGGCGGAGAAGGTCCGCAGACCGATCCGGTACGACAGATAGGTGTCCAGGCCGCGCAGCTTGCCCTCTTCCAGACGCTGCGACGCCAGCAGCAGATGGACACCCAGCGAACGGCCGATACGGCCGATCTGGATGAACATGTCGATGAAGTCCGGCTTGGCCGTGAGGAGCTCGGAGAACTCGTCGAGCACGATCACCAGCGAGGCCATCGGCTCCAGCGCGGCGCCGGCGGCTCGGGCCTTCTCGTAGTCGTGCAGGTTGGCGTAGTTACCCGCCGAGCGCAGCAGTTCCTGGCGGCGCTGCGTCTCACCCATGATCGAGTCACGCATACGGTCGACCAGGGTGAGGTCGTCCGCGAGGTTGGTGATCACGGCCGCGGTGTGCGGCATGTCCGCCATGCCGGCGAAGGTCGCACCACCCTTGAAGTCCGCGAGGATGAAGTTCAGCGTCTCCGACGAGTGCGTCACCGCCAGACCGAGCACCAAGGTACGCAGCACCTCGGACTTGCCGGAACCGGTGGCGCCGACGCACAGACCATGCGGGCCCATGCCCTCCTGCGAGGCCTCCTTGAGGTCCAGCATGACCGGCTCGCCGTTCTCACCGACACCGATCGGCACCCGCAGCCGCTCGTGCAGCGTGCGCGGACGCCAGGTGCGGGAGACGTCGACCGTGCCCGCGTCGCCGATGCCCATGAGGTCCGTGAAGTCCAGGTTGGACAGCAGCGGCTCGCCCTCCTCCGCGGAGCCGACCCGGAAGGGGGCCAGCTGCCGCGCGAGGGACTCGGCCTGCGCCGGGTTCAGCACATCGGGCTTGCCGGTGTACGCCGACTCGTGGCCGACGAACAGCCGCATCCGGTCCGGCTTCGCGTAGACGGTCAGACCGGCGCGCAGCTCCTCCTCCAGCGGGCCGGGGGAGATCTCCAGGAACGTGACGCCCTGCAGGCCCTCGGCGCTGGCCAGTTCGGAGTCCGGCGGCACGGTGCCGCCGTCCAGCACCACGATCAGGTGCGGCTGGTCGTAGACGGGAGTCGCCTCACGGTTCCAGCGGGACCGGTCGCCCAGCTGGTCCGCCAGTGCCTCCTCCAGCTCACCGAGGTCGTCGAAGAGGAGCCGGGTCGAACCGGCGCCGTCCTTGATCTTCGGGTGCTGGCTGTGGGGCAGCCACTTGATCCAGTCCCAGTCCGCCGCCGCGGAGGGGTGCGCCACGACCGCGATCATCAGGTCCTCGGGCGAGTGCAGCGTCGCCAACTGGGACAGGGCCGAGCGGGCATTGCCGTAGACCGTGTCCGACTCGCCGCAGATCGTCACGTGGTAGAAGGCACGCAGCGAGATCGACACGGGTAGATCGGCCAGACTGCCGTGCGCGTCGAGGAAGGCCTTCATGGCCGCCGCGGTCAGCGGCTCCAGCTCCTCCTTGGGTGCCGTCTCCGGCGCGACCAGCGGGGTGTTGAGCTGCTGCACACCGCGCCCGATCCGCACGGAGGCGAAGTCCGCGTCCGTCGGACGCCGCTCCCACAGCCGCTTGCCGTCGGCCGCCACCGCCCACAACTGCTCCGGGTCGGGATGCTGGAAGAGCTGGCTCTGCCGCTGCAGCTCCGCGGTCTTGTGCACGTCCTTGCGGACCTGCTCCAGGTAGCGGAAGTAGTCACGCCGGTCCTGGGCCATCCCCGCGCCGCCGCCCTGACGGGACTTGGCGAACTGGGCGATGGCCATGGCCAGCGTCGAGGCCAGCATCAGCCCGCCGACCACCCTCATATAGGAGGGCAGGTTGGGCATGAAGAAGAAACCGACGGAACCCAGCATGCCCATCATGGGCAGCAGGTTCATGAGCATGCTCTCGTCGCCCTCGCGAGGGATCTCGGGAGGCGTCTCCAGTTTGACCTCGCCGTCAGGGACGGTCGGGGGCACTATCCGCGGTGGTCGCTTGATGATGACGACGCTCACCGATGCACTCATCCTTCGCGATTGATACGTACGTCCTGGCACCGACGCCCCCGTTGTACCGCGACGTGTTCTTCGTTCGCGTAGGCGTCGTTCGCGTAGAGGTCGATCCTACTGATGCCTCGGGTGCCCGAGGGAGGGAGGCGGATGGAGATGCGGCGCAGGTCCTGAGAGGAATGCGGGAGGTAGGTCCTTCGCCGGGTGTGGCAGCGGATAAGGTGGCGACCCGCGCCGTAGGAGCGGTGCGAAGAGCCTTGTCTAGCAGGGGGAACACCAGGTGAGCACGGGGACTTCGACAGGTTTCTGCCGAATCACCATCGCAGCGCCGGACAGTCGCGTCGATGTCGCGCTGCCGGAGGACCTGCCGATCCAGGACCTCTTTCCCGAGATCGTCAGACTCTCGGGCCTGGTCCAGTCGGACACAAGTCCCGCCGGTTACCACCTTGTGACCCGCGAGGGCCAAGTGCTGGACGCCAGCCGATCGTTGCTCGAGCACCGCGTCCGGGACGGCGAGGTGCTGCTGCTGCGCACCTTCGCCGACTCCCTGCCGCCTGCCGTGCACGACGACGTGGTCGACGCCATCGCCGCCGCGGTCAAGCAGGACGTCCGCAGCTGGAACGACAACCTGATGCGGGTCGCCGGCCTGGTCGCGGGATCGCTCCTGCTGATCATGCTCGGCTTCGTCTTCTGGTTCGCGGATCCGCTACGGCACGACATGCACGGCCTCCAGGGCATCCTGGCCGGCGTCACCGCGCTCGCCCTGATGTCACTGGCCGGCGTACGGGCCCGGGTGTACGACGACCGCGGCTCCGCCGTCGCACTCGGCATCTCGGCCCTGCCGCACGCCCTCATCGCGGGCTCCGGCGTCATCGCCCAGGACGCGGGTGAGGGTCCCGGCCGGATCCAGTTCCTGGTCGGCTGTGTCGCCGTACTCCTCTGCTCCGTCGTACTGATCATGCTGCTGCCGCAGGGCGACGCCCCGTTCGTGGCCGCCGCGCTCGCCTCAGCGATCGGCACCCTCGCCGTGTTCTGTGGTGTGCTCACCGAGGCCGAGCCCCGCGAGATCGCCGGCGGCACCTCGGTCGTCGCGTTGGCGGTGGTCGGGTTCCTGCCCGGCTGGTCGGCCCGGTTCGCCAAGCTCCCGATCGGTTTCCGCAACCCCGAGGAACTGGCCCGCGCGCGTCGCGACGGCCAGGAAGGCGACCTCGAGGCCGTGGACGTCCAGCGCATCGTCGCCCAGACCAGCCGGGGTCATGAGCTGCTGCTCGGCCTGGTCGGCGGCTGCGCCGCGGTCATCGTCGGCGCCGGCGGCGCCGTGCTCGGCTTCAGCGACAGCGGCTGGGCCCAGCTCCTCGCGCTGTGCACCGGCCTCGCCGCCATGCTGCGCGCCCGCCTGTTCCGCTACACCGCCCAGGTCACCTGCCTGTTCGTGGCCGGTGTCGTCACCCTGGCCCTGCTGGTCCTCGGCCTCGCGATCTCGCCGCCCGCCGACATCATCATCGAACTGCTCAAGGACAACTCGGGACCGGTCAACGTCCGCACCCTGTGGCTCGCCGCCTCGGTCGGCGCGGGCGTGCTGCTGCTGATCGCGATCGCCCTGATCGTCCCGCAGAAGGGGCTCTCCCCGTTCTGGGGCCGCATGCTGGACCTCGCGGACTCGCTGGTCCTGCTGTCCCTGGTCCCGATCTGCCTGGCCGTGCTCGACATCTACGCCAAGGTCCGCGGCGGTATTTGACCGACTGAGGCCGGTATCCGACCGAAGAGGGCGCCTGACAAGGGCGCCCTCTTGTGCTGGTACGCTGTGTGACGGCCGTTTGTGTACGCGCCCCCGGTCCACCTGGGGGCAGCGCCCAGCGGATCCCCGCCTCCCGAGTCACGGAAGCTCCCCTGAGATGCAGACCAGGGGCACTCGGTGGCAACAGAAGACTCATGAGGAGTACACGTGTCGCTCGACACCGCCACGAAGAAGCAGATCATCGCCGAGTTCGGTACCAAGGAGGGCGACACCGGCTCCCCCGAGGTCCAGGTCGCCATGCTCTCGCGTCGCATCTCGGACCTGACCGAGCACCTCAAGACCCACAAGCACGACCACCACTCCCGTCGTGGTCTGCTGATCCTCGTCGGTCAGCGCCGTCGCCTGCTGCAGTACCTGGCGAAGAAGGACATCCAGCGCTTCCGTACGCTGGTCGACCGCCTCGGCATCCGTCGCGGTGCGGCTGGCGCGAAGTAAGACGCCATGAGGGGAGCGGTTCCCGGAGAGATCGGGAGCCGCTCCCTTTGCCGTACGTATGGAAACGTGCGGAGTATCACACCCGCTTTGTAGTGTGGTAGCACAACGCAGTGACACGAGGAGAAGTGCACCTCGCCGCCGCCGGTCCTCGGTAGTGGCCCCCGGGCGATGCGAACCCCGGGTGCTTCGATCGAAGACCGGCCCGCACCAGACGGCGCGCTTCTCCGCCCACGTCCCTCCGCCACACGGGTGGACGGGACAAAAGACGAAACAGACGAAAAGTAACGGAGAAAACGCTAGTGGAGAACGAGACCCACTACGCCGAGGCCGTCATCGACAACGGCTCCTTCGGCACCCGCACCATCCGCTTCGAGACGGGCCGCCTGGCCAAGCAGGCCGCCGGCTCCGCCGTGGCGTACCTGGACGACGACACCATGGTGCTGTCGGCCACCACCGCCTCCAAGAACCCCAAGGACCAGCTCGACTTCTTCCCCCTCACGGTGGACGTCGAGGAGCGCATGTACGCGGCCGGGAAGATCCCCGGTTCCTTCTTCCGTCGTGAGGGCCGGCCCTCCGAGGACGCGATCCTCACCTGCCGCCTCATCGACCGCCCGCTGCGCCCGTCCTTCAAGAAGGGCCTGCGCAACGAGATCCAGGTCGTCGCCACGATCATGGCGCTCAACCCCGACCACCTGTACGACGTCGTGGCGATCAACGCCGCCTCCGCGTCGACGCAGCTGGCCGGTCTGCCCTTCTCCGGCCCGATCGGCGGCGTCCGCGTCGCGCTGATCCGCGGCCAGTGGGTGGCCTTCCCGACGCACACCGAGCTCGAGGACGCCGTCTTCGACATGGTCGTCGCGGGCCGCACCCTGGAGGACGGCGACGTCGCGATCATGATGGTCGAGGCCGAGGCCACCGAGGGCACCATCAAGCTGGTCCAGGGTGGCGCCGAGGCCCCGACCGAGGAGGTCGTCGCCGCCGGTCTGGAAGCCGCGAAGCCCTTCATCAAGGTCCTCTGCAAGGCCCAGGCCGACCTCGCCGCGAAGGCCGCCAAGCCGACCGGCGAGTTCCCGATCTTCCTGGACTACCAGGACGACGTCCTCGAGGCTCTGGCCGCCGCCGTCAAGCCGGAGCTCGCCTCCGCGCTGACCATCGCCGGCAAGCAGGAGCGCGAGTCCGAGCTGGACCGCGTCAAGGCGCTCGCCGCCGAGAAGCTCCTGCCGGAGTTCGAGGGCCGCGAGAAGGAGATCTCCGCCGCGTACCGCTCCCTGACCAAGCAGCTCGTCCGCGAGCGCGTGATCAAGGAGAAGAAGCGCATCGACGGCCGTGGCGTCACGGACATCCGTACGCTCGCCGCCGAGGTCGAGGCCATCCCGCGCGTGCACGGCTCCGCGGTGTTCGAGCGTGGCGAGACCCAGATCCTGGGCGTCACCACGCTGAACATGCTCCGCATGGAGCAGCAGCTCGACACCCTCTCCCCGGTGACGCGCAAGCGCTACATGCACAACTACAACTTCCCGCCGTACTCCACCGGCGAGACCGGCCGCGTCGGCTCCCCGAAGCGCCGCGAGATCGGCCACGGCGCCCTCGCCGAGCGCGCCCTCGTGCCGGTCCTGCCGACGCGCGAGGAGTTCCCCTACGCGATCCGCCAGGTCTCCGAGGCGCTGAGCTCCAACGGCTCGACGTCCATGGGCTCGGTCTGCGCCTCCACCATGTCGCTGCTGAACGCCGGTGTGCCGCTGAAGGCCCCCGTCGCCGGTATCGCCATGGGCCTGATCTCCCAGGACATCGAGGGCGAGACCCACTACGTCACCCTCACCGACATCCTCGGTGCGGAGGACGCCTTCGGTGACATGGACTTCAAGGTCGCCGGCACCAAGGAGTTCGTGACCGCCCTCCAGCTCGACACCAAGCTGGACGGCATCCCGGCCTCCGTCCTGGCCGCGGCCCTGAAGCAGGCCCGTGACGCCCGCCTCCACATCCTCGACGTGATGATGGAAGCGATCGACACGCCGGACGAGATGTCCCCGAACGCGCCGCGGATCATCACCGTGAAGATCCCGGTCGACAAGATCGGTGAGGTCATCGGCCCCAAGGGCAAGATGATCAACCAGATCCAGGAGGACACCGGCGCCGAGATCACGATCGAGGACGACGGCACCATCTACATCGGTGCCGCCGACGGCCCGGCCGCCGAGGCCGCCCGTACGACGATCAACGGCATCGCCAACCCGACCATGCCGGAGGTCGGCGAGCGCTACCTGGGTACGGTCGTCAAGACCACGACCTTCGGTGCGTTCGTGTCACTGCTCCCGGGCAAGGACGGTCTGCTGCACATCTCGCAGATCCGCAAGCTCGCCGGCGGCAAGCGCGTGGAGAACGTCGAGGACGTCCTCGGCGTGGGCCAGAAGGTCCAGGTCGAGATCGCCGAGATCGACTCCCGCGGCAAGCTCTCCCTCGTCCCCGTGATCGAGGGCGAAGACGACGCCGACAAGAAGGACGACGCCGACCAGTGACGTCGAGTAACTCCACGGCGACGGCCCGCACCTCTTCGGAGGCGCGGGCCGTCGCCCGTACCCAAACCCTGATCAAGGGCGAGAACGGCATCGGCACCGTCCGCAAGACCACCCTCCCGGGCGGCCTGCGCATCGTCACCGAGACCCTGCCCTCGGTCCGCTCCGCGACCTTCGGCATCTGGGCACACGTAGGCTCCCGCGACGAGACGCCGACGCTGAACGGCGCCACGCACTACCTGGAGCACCTGCTCTTCAAGGGCACCACCCGCAGGTCGGCGCTGGACATCTCGTCCGCCATCGACGCGGTCGGCGGCGAGATGAACGCCTTCACGGCGAAGGAGTACACGTGCTACTACGCGCGCGTGCTCGACACCGACCTGCCGCTCGCCATCGACGTCGTCTGCGACATGCTCACCGGCTCGCTGATACTCGAAGAGGACGTCAACGTCGAGCGGGGCGCGATCCTCGAAGAGATCGCCATGACCGAGGACGACCCGGGCGACTGTGTGCACGACCTGTTCGCGCACACCATGTTCGGCGACAACCCCCTCGGCCGCCCGGTCCTCGGCACCGTCGACACCGTCAACGCCCTCACCGCCGACCGCATCCGCCGCTTCTACAAGAAGCACTACGACCCGACGCACCTGGTCGTGGCCGCCGCCGGCAACATCGACCACAACAAGGTCGTACGACAGGTCCGCGCGGCCTTCGACAAGGCGGGCGCCTTCAAGAACGGCGACGCGGCTCCGATCGCCCCGCGCAACGGCAGCCGTGCCCTGCGCACCGCAGGCCGCGTCGAACTCCTCGGCCGCAAGACCGAGCAGGCCCATGTCGTCCTCGGCATGCCCGGCCTGGCCCGCACGGACGAGCGCCGCTGGGCACTCGGGGTCCTCAACACCGCCCTCGGCGGCGGCATGTCGTCCCGCCTCTTCCAGGAGGTCCGCGAGAAGCGCGGCCTGGCCTACAGCGTGTACTCGTACACCTCCGGGTTCGCCGACTGCGGCCTGTTCGGCGTGTACGCCGGCTGCCGGCCCTCCCAGGTCCACGACGTGCTGAAGATCTGCCGCGACGAACTCGACCAGGTCGCCGAACACGGCCTGTCCGACGACGAGATCGACCGCGCCATCGGCCAGCTCCGCGGCTCCACCGTCCTCGGCCTGGAGGACACCGGTGCGCTCATGAACCGCATCGGCAAGAGTGAGCTGTGCTGGGGCGAGCAGATGTCCGTCGACGACATGCTGACCCGCATAGCGGCCGTGACCCCGGACGACGTCCGCTCGGTCGCCCGCGACATCCTGGGCCAGCGGCCCTCGCTGTCGGTCATCGGCCCGCTCAAGGACAAGCAGGCGTCCCGGCTGAACGACGCCGTCGCCTGACCACCCCCTGCTGAAGGAAGCACAAGAGATGAGCAAGCTGCGCGTGGCGGTCCTCGGCGCCAAGGGCCGGATCGGCTCCGAGGCGGTACGGGCCGTCGAGGCCGCCGAGGACATGGAGCTGGTCGCCGCCCTCGGCCGGGGCGACAAGGTGGAGACCCTCGCGGAGACGGGCGCCCAGGTGGCCGTCGAACTGACCACGCCCGACTCGGTCATGGCCAACCTCGACTACTGCGTGAACCACGGCATCCACGCGGTCGTCGGTACGACGGGCTGGACCGACGAGCGCCTCGCGCAGCTGAACGGCTGGCTGGCCGCCTCCCCGGAGACCGGCGTGCTCATCGCGCCGAACTTCTCCATCGGGGCCGTCCTGAACATGAAGTTCGCGCAGATCGCCGCGCCCTACTTCGAGTCGGTGGAGGTCGTCGAACTGCACCACCCGAAGAAGGTCGACGCCCCGAGCGGTACGGCCACGCGCACCGCCCAGCTCATCGCCTCGGCCCGCGCCGAGGCGGGCACGGCCCCGGCGCCGGACGCCACGGAGACGGCCCTGGACGGCGCGCGCGGCGCGGACGTCGACGGCATCCCCGTCCACTCCGTCCGGCTGCGCGGCCTGCTGGCCCACCAGGAGGTCCTCCTCGGCGGCGAGGGCGAGACCCTCACCATCCGCCACGACTCCCTCCACCACAGCAGCTTCATGCCGGGCATCCTGCTCGGCGCCCGCCGCGTGGTGACCACTCCGGGCCTCACCTTCGGCCTGGAACACTTCCTGGACCTGGGCTGATGCGCGCCAAGCTGTCCTACGCCATAACGGCCGCCGTCCTGGTCGTCTACTTCGTCCTGGTCGGCAGCCGCGGCGTGATGCTCATCCAGTCCGGCACGATCATCACCGTCACCTTCGGCGTCGCGGTGCTGATCCTGCCGGTCATCGGCCTGTGGTTCCTGTGGAAGAACACCCAGTTCGTCCGCAAGGCCAACGCCCTCGCCGCCCAACTCGACGCCGAGGGCGGCCTGCCCGTCGACGAGCTGAAGCGCACGCCCGGCGGACGCATCGACCGCGACTCGGCCGACGAGGTCTTCGCCAAGCGCAGGGCCGAGACGGAAGCGGCCCCCGAGGACTGGCGCAGCTGGTTCCGCCTGGCGGTCGCCTACCACGACGCCCGGGACACCCCGCGGGCGCGGAAGGCGATGCAGCAGGCGATCGCACTCCACGAGGGCAGGACGATCGAGGCCTGAGCCAGCCCGTACGCCGAAGGGGCCGGCCCGCATGCGCTGCGGACCGGCCCCTTCGCCGTACTCGTCGTCGCTCCCGGCTCAGCGGCGCGCGTGCTCCGCCGCCCACGCCTCGACCGCGTCGGCGGCCCGGTCGAACGCCGCGACCCGAGCCAGGAAGTCCGCGTTGTGCGTGGTCATCAGCGTCGGCGCGTCATTCGCCTCCCGACCTCGCCGTACGAGCAGCAGGGCCTGCCCCTGCACGGTCCGCGGCAGCCCCAGCCAGCGCACCGGCTGCTGCACCGTCCGCACGGCGACGACCTCGTCCCAGGGCACCGTACGCGTGACGAGGAAGCCCACCCGGCGCAGCCCGCGCGAGCTCACCCACACGCCGATGCGCAGCAGCCGCAGGGCGCCGACGATGATGGCCAGCGCGATGCCGAAGACCACCGCCGCCGCGTTCACCGTGCCCGTCAGGGCGATGATGACCGCCGCGAACAGCACGAACGAGGCGAGCAGCAGCCCGAGCGCCGCCATGCCCACCCGCCACGGGCCGGGACGGTAGGGACGCCGCCAGCGCTCGTGGTCGTCGAAGGGCAGCGCGACATCGTCGGCCACCTCGAAGGTGCGGTCGGCCGTCAGGAAGGGCAGGGGCACGGCTGGGTCCTCACTCAATCCATGCATGGGCTGTGCCCGGTGAGGCTATCGACCCGCGTCGCCGCTCACCACCCTCGGGGGTCCGGATGGAGTCAGCGCCCTTCGGAGGCCTGTGACTGCTGGTTCTGCGAACCGGTCTCGGTCGACAGGGCCGGCATCCCGACCACCAGCGAGCCGACGAGCCCCGCGACGATGGTGAGCCCCAGCAGCCAGCGTCCGGCTATCTGGCCGATGGACGCCCGCTCGCGGGGCGGGGGAGCGACATTGCTGCGGAATCGGTCGGCTTCGGCGAGGAAGGTGAACGGTACGGACTCGCGCCGACGAAGCATCGGGGGTCTTCTCCTCTCGGGAGCGTCGGGATCGTATGAGCGACCATCACCAACACAGACGAGCGAGTGCCCCAAAAGGTGCCCGGTTTCGCCGAATTCACAGAAATTCGCTGATGTTCGCCGACGTATGTCGCGACCCGGCACCGAACGCCCCGTTGTCAGTGCCGACCCGTAGAGTGGGCGCCGCCCAGAGAAGTGATGGAAGGACCCCCCGAGCCGTGACCGACACCCCCGTCGACGACCCCAAGCCCAGCTTCCGCAGCGATGTCACCGTCGAGCTGGTCAAGCACAGCGCGGCCGACTCCGACGTGCTGTGGGCCGCCCGCGTCTCCACCGCCGGTGAGCAGTCCCTGGAGGAGCTGCAGAAGGACCCCGAGCGCTCCAAGGGCCTGATCAACTACCTGATGCGGGACCGGCACGGCAGCCCCTTCGAGCACAACTCCATGACCTTCTTCATCAGCGCCCCGATCTTCGTCTTCCGCGAGTTCATGCGGCACCGCGTGGGCTGGTCGTACAACGAGGAGAGCGGCCGCTACAGGGAGCTCCAGCCCGTCTTCTACGTCCCCGACGCCTCCCGCAAGCTGGTCCAGGAGGGCCGCCCGGGCAAGTACGTCTTCGTGGAGGGCACCCAGGCCCAGCAGGAGCTGGTCGGCCGCACCATGGAGAACTCCTACCGGCAGGCGTACGAGGCCTACCAGGAGATGCTCGCCGCCGGCGTGGCCCGCGAGGTCGCCCGGGCCGTCCTCCCGGTCGGCCTGTTCTCCTCGATGTACGCCACCTGCAACGCACGCTCGCTGATGCACTTCCTCGGCCTGCGCACCCAGCACGAGCTGGCCAAGGTCCCGTCCTTCCCGCAGCGGGAGATCGAGATGGTCGGCGAGAAGATGGAGGCGGAGTGGGCGGGGCTCATGCCGCTGACGCACGCCGCCTTCAATGCGAACGGCCGCGTGGCGCCGTAACGCACCGCAGGCACAGCCGCAGGCGTCAGCCTCATGAAGTGTCCGTATTGCGGCATTTAGAGAAGTTCATCTAGCCTGATCAAACGGACCCGGCACTGCTTGAACCCCCGAGCAGGCAGTGCCGGGCTCCATATTTGTCCTGACTTTCCCGCACCCCCCGAGGGCAGACCAGGCCGTGCGCAACGAGTAGCGTGTAACCCATGGCTCCGACCTCCACTCCGCAGACCCCCTTCGGGCGGGTCCTCACCGCCATGATCACGCCCTTCACGGCGGACGGCGCACTCGATCTCGACGGCGCGCAGCGGCTCGCCACGCACCTGGTGGACGCAGGCAACGACGGCCTGATCATCAACGGGACCACCGGCGAGTCCCCCACCACCAGCGACGCGGAGAAAGCGGACCTCGTACGAGCGGTACTGGAGGCGGTCGGCGACCGAGCCCATGTCGTGGCCGGCGTCGGCACCAATTCCACCCACCACAGCCTGGAGCTCGCCCGCACGGCACAGCAGGTGGGCGCACACGGCCTGCTGGTCGTCACGCCGTACTACAACAAGCCCCCGCAGGAGGGCCTGTACCGCCACTTCAAGGCCATCGCCGACAGCACCGAGCTGCCGGTGATGCTCTACGACATCCCCGGCCGCAGTGGCGTCCCGATCAACACCGAGACCATTGTCCGCCTGGCCGAGCACCCGCGCATCGTCGCCAACAAGGACGCGAAGGGTGACCTCGGCCGAGCCAGCTGGGCCATCGCACGCTCCGGCCTCGCCTGGTACTCCGGCGACGACATGCTGAACCTTCCGCTGCTCTCCGTGGGCGCGGTCGGCTTCGTCTCGGTCGTCGGCCACCTCGTCACCCCCGACCTGCGCGCGCTCGTCGACGCGCATGTCTCCGGCGACGTCCAGAAGGCCACGGAGATCCACCAGAAGCTGCTCCCGGTCTACACCGGCATGTTCCGCACCCAGGGCGTCATGACGACGAAGGCCGCGCTCGCCCTCCAGGGCCTGCCCGCCGGGCCGCTGCGCGCCCCCATGGCGGAGTGCTCGCCCGAGGAGATCGAGCAGCTCAAGATCGATCTTGCCGCAGGCGGGGTACAGCTCTGACACCAGACTTCGCGCGCCTGGCGCGCAGCAGACTCCACAACTGAATAAGCGGGCCACCGGTGCCTGCGCACTACACACAACGACAACTGCTTCTGCACGAACGTCACGCGCGCCACGTGCCCGACCGGTACGTGGCGCGCGTGGTGAGGAGAGTCTTTTGAGTCATCCGCATCCTGAACTCAGCCCGCCCCCGCCGCTCCCCGAAGGCGGCCTACGGGTCACCCCACTCGGCGGCCTCGGCGAGATCGGCCGAAACATGACGGTCTTCGAGTACGGCGGCCGTCTGCTGATCGTCGACTGCGGAGTGCTCTTCCCGGAGGAGGAGCAGCCCGGAATCGACCTGATCCTGCCGGACTTCTCGTCCATCCGGGACCGCCTCGACGACATCGAGGGCATCGTCCTCACCCATGGCCACGAGGACCACATCGGCGGCGTCCCCTTCCTCCTCCGCGAGAAGCCGGACATCCCGCTGATCGGCTCCAAGCTGACCCTCGCCCTGATCGAGGCCAAGCTCCAGGAGCACCGCATCCGCCCCTACACCCTCGAAGTCGCGGAGGGCCACCGCGAGCGCATCGGCCCCTTCGACTGCGAGTTCGTCGCGGTCAACCACTCCATCCCCGACGCCCTCGCGGTCGCCATCCGCACCCCTGCGGGCATGGCGGTCCACACCGGCGACTTCAAGATGGACCAGCTCCCGCTGGACAACCGCCTCACCGATCTGCACGCGTTCGCACGCCTGAGCGAAGAGGGCATCGACCTCCTCCTCTCGGACTCGACGAACGCGGAGGTCCCGGGCTTCGTCCCGCCCGAGCGGGACATCTCCAACGTCCTGCGCCAGGTCTTCGCGGGCGCCCGCAAGCGCATCATCGTGGCGAGCTTCGCCAGCCACATCCACCGCATCCAGCAGATCTTGGACGCGGCCCATGAGTACCGCCGCAGGGTTGCCTTCGTCGGCCGCTCGATGGTCCGCAACATGGGTATCGCCCGAGACCTCGGCTACCTGAAGGTCCCGCCGGGCCTCGTGGTGGACGTCAAGACCCTGGACGACCTCCCGGACAGCGAGGTGGTCCTGGTCTGCACGGGCTCCCAGGGCGAACCGATGGCGGCCCTGTCCCGCATGGCCAACCGCGACCACCAGATCCGCATCGTCGACGGCGACACGGTGATCCTGGCGTCGTCCCTCATCCCCGGCAACGAGAACGCGGTCTACCGCGTCATCAACGGCCTGACCCGCTGGGGCGCGAACGTCGTCCACAAGGGCAACGCCAAGGTCCATGTCTCGGGCCACGCCTCGGCCGGCGAGCTGCTGTACTTCTACAACATCTGCCGCCCGAAGAACCTGATGCCGGTCCACGGCGAATGGCGCCACCTACGGGCCAACGCCGAACTCGGCGCCCTCACCGGCGTCCCGCACGACCGCATCGTCATCGCCGAGGACGGCGTGGCCGTCGACCTCATCGAGGGCAAGGCCAAGATCTCCGGCAAGGTCCAGGCGGGCTATGTCTACGTCGACGGCCTCTCGGTCGGCGACGTGGGCGAGCCGGCACTGAAGGATCGCAAGATCCTCGGCGACGAGGGCATCATCTCGGTCTTCGTGGTGGTGGACTCCTCCACCGGCAAGATCACGGGTGGCCCGCACATCCAGGCTCGCGGCTCCGGCATCGAGGACTCCGCCTTCGGGGATGTCATCCCGAGGATCACTGAGGTGCTGGAGCGATCGGCCCAGGACGGCGTCGTCGAACCTCACCAGCTCCAGCAACTGGTGCGGCGGACCCTCGGCAAGTGGGTCTCCGACACCTACCGCCGCAGGCCGATGATCCTGCCCGTGGTGGTGGAGGTCTGACGGTCCGTCGGACGTTCGACCGCGTGAACTGGGAGCGGGGGGGGGGG
>NZ_BNBM01000035.1:21232-21395 GCF_014655715.1 Streptomyces lanatus
CCCCCCGCTCCAGTACGTTTACGGCTCCGCCAGACCGGGAACCCGAGCGCCTCGTGCGCCGGAAGCAGTCCCCGGAGCGGGTGGAAATTCCGACTCAGAATCTCTGATAAAGTCGGAGCCGCCGGAAAGGGAAACGCGGAAGCGGGAACCTGGAAAGCACCGA
>NZ_BNBM01000036.1 GCF_014655715.1 Streptomyces lanatus
CCTGCCGACAGGACCTGGTCCCGGCGGTCCAGCACCACGTCCCGCACATCTGGCTCGGCGAATCCGAACGCGCCCAGGGCCACATCGGCCGCCCAGACATCAAGGGACACCGACAGCACACCCAGAGCCGTACGCGGTATGCCCTCTCCTCTCGTGCCAGTCCCGGCAACAGTGGGGACCTGCAACGGACTTGTGACAGCCGGCACCTGAAGTCATCGGCAGGTGAGTCCGTAAGCTTTACGGACGGCTGTACTCCTGTGTGAATTCCCTTGGCTGGTGAGGGAGCTGTACGGCCGTGCTGTCCGACGGGGGTGCTTTCTGCTGTGGCGATGATGTTGCCGGACGAGCTCGAGTGGGTTCTCGAGATGCTGGGCTACAAGTGGCCGACGGCGAACGAGGACAAGCTCAGAGACTGCGCCACCCAATGGCGGCAGTTCGGCGAGAAGGTCCAAGGGCTCCACACCCGGGCGAACAGCGCCGCGCGCCAGGTCACCGCGCACAACGCCGGTGAATCGATCGACAAGTTCGTCAAGACGTACGAGAAATTCGACGGTGGCGGTGGCGGAGGCGACGGCTATCTTCGCAGCGCCGCCGAAGCCGCGTTCCTCATCGCGACCGTTCTGGACGCCTGCGCCGTCATCGTGGAGGTCGCCAAGTGGGCGGTGATCGCCCAGCTGATCGCCCTGGCGATCGAGATCGTCGCCGCCCACGCCGCCGCACCCTTCACCTTCGGCCTGTCCGAGGTCGCCGGCCTCGGCGCCACCCAGGTCACCCGGCTGATCGTCCGACGGATCCTCGACGAGCTCAAGAAGGCCCTGATCGAGGCGATCATCGAGACGCTGAAAGAGCCCGTGATCTCGGCGGTCGAGGCGATCATCACCGACCTCATCCGCCAGACCGTGAACGTCGGCTTCGGCGCGCAGGAAGGCTACGACGTCGGCGCCACCATCAAGGCGGGCGGCGAGGCGGGCGTCGATGCCCTTCGGCAGAGCCCGCAGACGTTCGCGGAGGGGGTGCGGGACAGTCTGGGGCAGAAGGCGGGGAGTCGGGCGCGGCATGCGATCGACAGCCGGATCGACGGGTACGACGGGTTCGACGGGTCGTCCGGGGGTGACATCGGGAGCGACTCCGGGTCGGACAGTTCCAGCTCGTCCTCGGATTCCTCCTCGTCTTCGGACTCCTCTTCCTCCGACTCCTCTTCCTCCGACTCCTCTTCCTCGGATTCGTCGTCCTCCGGCTCCAACACCTCGACGCGGGCGGGCGATGGCGGCATCCCCGGCGCGAACATAGGCAGCGGTATATCCGCCGACGCGGGCGGCAACGACATCGGCGGACCCGATATCGGTGCGGGCCCCGGGTCGGACTCCGGGTCGGGATCCGATTCCGGGAACACGTCGTCCTCGGACAGCCCGTACTCGAGGCCGGGTCCCTCGTCGGGGCCGTCCCTGTCGGACTTCGACGACCCCTCGCCCGGGGGTCCCTCGTCCAACGGCTCCGACTCGGGCGCTTCTTCGTCCGGTACGCCGAGCACATCCGGCCCTTCGCACACGGGCGGCGGCCCTTCCGTCTCCGGTCTCTCTTCGCCGAGCCCGCACTCAGGTCCCTCCCCCACCCCGTCAGGTGGTACGTCCTCCACGCCGGGCAACGGCTCCATCGGCACCAACATCGACAGCCTGGCCGCCTCCACGCCCACTCAGTCCAACGCGGCACCGACCCCGACGACCGACTCCTCCCCGTCCAGTTCAGGCGGCAGGCCGGACGGCGGCTCAGCGATACCGACCTCGCCCACAGCACCTTCCGCTGGGGGTGCGACGCCGAGCGGGCACCACAGCCCGGGGGGCTCCGGAGGCAGTACGTCCGCCCCGAGCCCGAATCCCGGCTCGGGGCCGGCGAGGAACCCTTCCACTGGAACGCCCTCCACGACAGGGTCCGGGCCCGCGTCGACGCCGAGCCCGACTTCGCCTCGGAGTACACCTGCCTCGACGCCGGACGGGCGAACTCCGGGTGCGGGGGACGGCCGTACACCGGACGGTCGAATACCGAGCCAGCGCCCCGGGAGCACGACCCCGGGCGACGGCAGCACGCCGCGGAACACTCCTGGCACAACGCCGCGCAACAACCCGGCGACGTCTACGCCGGGTGACCGCACCACGCCCCGCAACACGACGGATTCGTCCGGCGGCACCCGTACCAACACGCCGGGGCAGACCCCGAGTACGACCGCCCCGAACCAGAACCCGCCCTCCCAGTCGACTCCTCCCAGGACTGCATCGCCGTCCACCGGCAACCCCACGACCACGCCGTCCACATCGACCGGCACCGGATCCGGGCATACGTCGAGCAGCGGTTCGCCTAGCTCCTCAACACCGAGCAGCAGCAACCCGAACTCCTCGTCCCAGCCGGGCCCCGCCACCCACGGTCCCACCACCCAGGGCACGCCCGGCACCACCCCGAACCAGCCAGGCACCGGCTCCAGCCCCAACAAGCCACCCCAGCAACCCACGGGCAGCACGCCGAACACCCCGAACCAACCGGCCGCACAGCCCAACACCCAACAGCCCCCGGCGAACACCCCGAACCAACATCAGCAGCCCCAGGTCGTAGCAGTCCCGGTCCACCACGTGGTCGCGACGCCGAGCAACCAGCCCCAGCAGTCCACCCCCCAGACATCGGACTCCGCCTCCCACAACCCCAACCACCAGAACACCTCGAACAACCCGAAGCCGAACGAGACCCCGACCCCGGCCTCGGAGACCCGCAACACCAACCCCCCGGGCGGCGTCAGCGACCCCACCCGCGACGAGCAGGACGCCCTGGAGAACTCGGTCCCGCGAGACGAGAACGGTGACCCCACCCGGCCGCCGGACCCCGCGGACGGCCGTTGGGTGGAGCGCATCAACGGCGAGGGCAGGGACGCGCCGGGCCGCAACAACAACTGCGTCGACACGGCCCTGTCCACGGTCGACACGTACGCCGGCAACCCCACGGCTGCAGGGGCGCGCACCCCGGACCTGGACGCAGACGGCAACCCGTCGGACCGCGGCGAGAAGGGCGGCCGCGACCGCATCGAGAACACCCTGGGCGCCCGCTTCAGCGACCTGGGCAACGGACGCGACGCTTTCAACCGCCTGGAGAACACCCTCCGCGACAGTGGCCACGGCTCCCAGGCCGTGATCATCACCCAGGACGCCAACGGACGCGCACACGCGTGGAACGCCGTCAACCACAACGGCAAGATCACCTACATCGACGCCCAGACGGGGCAGCAGAGCTCAAAGCCGCTGCACAGCGGGAACAACGGGGTCTTCGCGATCCCACTGGACTCGAACCGGCAGCCGGTGACGCCGGACCGGCCGGGTGTCACGGACTTCAACAGCTCTGACGCCAGCCGCAGTACCCCTCGAACCACCCCGGATTCTCACGACACGGCGAGGAGACCAGCTGCCGAACCGGCCGGCCAGCCAGGCGACGGCCAGAATCCAGACGGCAAGGACCCGAACGACGAGAACAACAAAGACGACAGCAGCAGCGACAAGGACGGCACGGACAAGAAGGCCGGGCTCGAACCACACCCCGACGACTCTCATCCACGTCTGGATCGCGAGCTCGGCGACAAGAAGGAGCAGCAGGGCAACCTGGACCCGGACGATTCGCAGCAGCGAGTCCGCCAGACCAATCCTGTTTTCCGTCTGCAGCAGGGCCACGTCGACCAGCAGCTGCGGGACTGGGCCCAGAACGGTCGGCTCGCTCATGTCCTGAATGTGGCCGCGGGTTCCGAGTCGGACCCCAATGCCTCCCCGGATCGACCGCGTACCTTCACAGCCGATGGGTTGAACAAGGCCCTGCCCGGATTCGAGTCCCTGAACCGGGGCGAGAAAATGCTGGTCATCTCCACGTTGGCTCGTCTCAGCCAATCGGCTCACGAGCAGTACGGCGTGAACAGCAACCCGATGGACAACGGCCAGGAGTCGGAAGGCGCCGCCAAGCACAAGACCCCCGGCGAGCGCGTCAGAAAGTTGATGACGAAGTTCGGGGTACCGGATACACACACACCGGACCTGACTCAACGAAACTTCGCAGTAGTCGAGTTGCATCGCGACGACGGCACCATCGAATACGTGACGGACTCGTCGTTCCCAAGCCGGTCAGGGGTTACCGGTCTGCATTCGGAACGCCACCTCGCGGACTGGATCGACGACGTCAATAAGGCCAATGAGGGAACAGGGCGCAATTATACGATCGCCGCCCTTTACACCGAACGCGAGCCGTGTGGCGACAAGAAGGGTGGACTCGGGAGTTCCAACTGCTCGAACCTGCTGGGTGAGCGTCTGGCCGGTGCGCCTGTGTACTACAGCGCCACATACCGGGCCGACCCGGCTGATCAGCAGCGATCCGAACTCACCAGGGAACTCCAGAAACAGCGCCGGGCGGAACTCGGGTTGGATCCAAGAGCGGCTCTTCCCGATGAGGAAAAGAAAAAGATCACGGCTCAGGTCAAGAAGCAATTCCCGGTTACCACAAATGAGAAGGCCCGCGATCGAGAGATGGTCAGACATGTCAGGAAGGTCGAAAACCTCTGGAAGGGGATCGCGAAACAGCTAAAGTAGCTCCCCCGAGCCCGTCCCTGTGTGAACGCACCGAAAGTCAGCAGATTCAGCGATGAGCCCTCAGAACCCCACCCCTTCGCCCGTATCACCCGAACAAGCCCTGACCGATCTCCTGGAGTGGTCGGACAGTGGGACCCACCGTGTGGCCGAGTTGACCGGTCCTCCCGGGTCCGGGCGGACAGAGACGCTGCTGCGGCTCAGTGAGGCCCGTAGCGAGGCGGTGGTCGTGGATGCCACCGGGCTGACCTGTGAGGACGTCATCGATCGGGTCATGGCGGCTGCTGGGTTCACCGCTCTGCCGGAGAAGCGGGCGGACTGGGGATTCGAGCTTGAGGACTCCCCGCTCGGTGGCGGGCTGGTCATCATCGTCAATGCCCAGCGTGCGGGGCGTACTCGGCGCTCCACGGAGCCCGAGCGCATGGTGCACCGTTTCACCGGTGCACTTGCTGTTGGCGGCGGTCTCAAGGTCCTGATCGAACGGGACCTGCCGGATGTCCGGTTGGCACACGATCACTTGGTCGTGGCGCTGCGACCGGGCAGTTCCGAAGAGGCTGTAGGGCGCGTGCCCGACGGTGCGGACACCGAGGCGTTGCGTGCGCTCGCGCTGGCCGAGGTCCGTCGTGCTCCCCTGTCCGTGTGGACCGCCCTCGCCCAGGCGCTGGGGTCCCATTTGGGCCGGGTTCCGGATGTCGTCGCAACGCTGGAGGCTTCTGGCGAGTTGCTGGCGGTGGACGGCGACGGCTGGGTCCGGTTTCGCGACGAACGGCATGCCGAGGCGCTGCGTCTGACCACCGATGCCGAGACCGAACGAGCCGTGAATGTGGAGCTCGTCGCATGGCTGCGCGATCAGCCCGCGGCAGCGACGACAGGCCAGTACCTGGCACAGGGACTGGCGATGCACGCCGTGCAGGCCGGCGAGTTCGACTCCGTTCAGCGCTCCGGTCGGCTCGTCGCCCGTATCGATCAAGTCGCCCTGATCGACGCCGCTCACGCCCCCGATGCGTATGTCGTGAACGGGGCGTCCCCGGCCGGGGACGCGGTCAACCTGTGGATGTGCGGCGTCGATTCCCTGTCCCAAGGGGAATGGGCATCGTGGCTACATCTCATGAGCACGGCGCGCGGCGATACGGAGACCGCCGACCAGATCGCCTCGTCCGGCCAGCCGCTGCCGTGGCAGGTGCGCTGGGCCCATTGGCGGCCGCCGGGTGCGCTGAACGCCGCGTACATTCGGCCCGGTCCGCTGGGGGACCCGGTCGTCGGCCCCGAGGACTATCTCCCTGGTCGGCACGTCGTCTCCACTCCGGGGGAATGGGATGGGCGACACCGGGTCTGGGACGCCGAAACCGGCGAGGAGTTGGCCGGCCCGTGGCCGGAGGCCATGCCGTCGCCCGGACAGCACGAGCCGCTCTGGCTCACGGACATGGAACGCAACGTCACACCCGACTGGGACGATCTGACCGTGTTCGACACCCTGGAACCCCCCTTCGTGTCGGATCAGGTGAAGGTCGGCAACCTCCTGGTCGTGACGGGGCTCGGCGGCATTTTCGCGGTCGAGCTCCACGACCCCGCCGCAATTCCGCGCATCAGCAAGGTGCACGGGGAGCCACTCTTCGACGACTCCGGTTTCCTCCCCGCACTGCACCGCGGGCCGGCACGGCGCCGAGGCTCGTACGACCCCGACCTCTTCGAACCGGACGTCGTACGTCGCCTGCCCACCGGCCTCCTGCCCGAGGAGGTGACGGACACCGAAGCACGCCGCATCCTCACGGACGTCGGACTGCCCGCCTTCGAAGGCGCCGCGATCCGGCTCAAGGCTCTGGACGAAGTGGGTCTGCCCCGGCTCGACTCTGGCGACCTCTCGGCAGACGCCGCCCCAGGCACGTACTACAAGATCGGTGCGTGGGGTGCCGGCGACCTGGTCCTGCATGGTGGAACAGGGCAGGTCGTCCTGTTCGGTGCGGACGACTGGAGGGGCGGGGAGGAGGACTTCGATGCCTACTTCGAAGACGAGCCCGATGAATCCGACGGCGGCGGAGAGCAGGAAACCAGCGTCGTGGTGATCGCCGGCAGTCTCGCCGCGTTCATCGATCTGCTCCAGCACTACCTTGTGGCCCGGTGCATGCTGGCGGCCGCGGGGAGCCGTATCGAGCGCGTCGCGATCAGAGACGATCTGGAGGACACTCTGGCCGACCTCGACGACGCGAACGCAGACAGCACTTTCTGGACTGCCGCACTGCGATCCACTGACTGACGATCCTCCCTGACCGACCGATGAGCCTGCCCGTACTTTCTCCGCTCGACAAGGACCGCGCCGCCAAGGGCAGGATCTACTCGACCCGGCGCCTTCCCCTAAGGCGACAGTCGCGAAGGGTCTTCCAGCTCTCCGCCTGCGGAGGATCAGTACAGCGAAAACCCCCCGCTGTGCCGCCCCTGCCCCTTCTTCGGCGGCTGCGAAGGCTGGCTCTGCGGCCCCTTCCGCTCGGGCGAGTCGGACGAGGCGTCGCCGCCCCCGAGTGGTTCCCCGTGTCGGACCCGGTCGCGTTCTTCCTCCGAGAGGGACTCCCACTGACCGCGCAGGGATGCCATGCCTCCGCCCAAGGCACGGGAGACCGCGGGGTCGTCCAGGGCGTCGCGCAGGGGCAGACGGCCGGAGAGCATTCGCTTCGCCGCGTCCTGCATGTCCTTGCTGACGCCATCGGTCTCGGCGAGCTTGCGCAGGGCGGAGTTCAGCGAACGGATCTGGTCCGGTTCGAGGGCCTCGTCCAGTACGCCTCGCTCCTGCGATGAGCCGTCGGGTGCGTTCTCGGGCTTCCTGGTCATTCGCTTCTCCTCGGCTGTCGACACCTCAGTATCTCCCGTCACGTGCGGAGCCCGCCGGGGGATAGCCTGCGCCGGTCAACTTCGTGTTGATCTCTACTCGTTCACCACATCACGGGGATTCCCAGGTATGTCGACGCCTCCACCGCAGTACCAGAATCAGCCGTACGGATACGCGCAGCCGCAGCCCCAACCACCCCGCGGGCCGCAGCCCGGCGCCGCCCTCCGCATGGTCAAGGCCGCCCTCGTCGTCCTCGCCATCTTCGGCGGGCTCGGCTACTACGTCTGGCAGTACAACACGAGCCCCACCGGCGGCAAAGCGAAGGCCGAGGCCTCGGCGTCCGCGGCCGCTGCGGAGGCCAAGACGCACGACCCCGAGGTCGGCGACTGCGTCAAGGTGGCCGACCCGCAGGGCGAACCGCTGCCCACGGTCGTCGACTGCGGCTCCTCCGAGGCCGAGTGAGTGCGGGTCGACGTACGACTACGGCATCCAGTACCGCAACACCCGCGGCTTCGACTACACCTTGTGCTTCACCAAGATGTAAGCGGCTTACACAGGCCCATCGACGGCCGCGGTGCAGGGCCTGGTCGCGATCGGGCCCCAGGCCATCGACGCGCTGCTGCCGTACGTCAGTGACGCCTCCATGTCCGGTCTGCGATACGGCGTCGATGCCGTCCTGACACGCCTCGGCGAACAGACGCTGCCCGGGCACGGTCCGGGACAGCTGCGCGGTGATGCGCTCATGGCCCTGGTCGACCTGGGCGGCGCCGAGTGTCTGGACGAGGTCGACCGCCGCACAATGGAACGCCTGGTGCGGATCAAGCTCAAGTCCGAACGCCCCGTGAGAGTGCCTGGCGCGCCGGGAGATGCCGGGGTCGGGGAGCACAATGGCGACCGCGGCCGCCGGGGAGGCCGCGCCCGAAGTCGGCGACGTCGCCTCGGCCATGGGAGCAGCTCGGGTCTGCTGGCGTCGATGGCGTCGGCCCGCGGTGTGCCGAACCGGCCTGGCGGACCTGTCGGGGTTGACGTCTGCACGCTGATCGATTCCATGCCGGTCCTCCCCCGAAGTGGCTGCCAGGTGGTCGGGCGGCGGTTGCGGGTACCGCCGGGCTGGCGTGACGCGTAGTGCTGGATGGGTGCTGCGGTCTGGCTGATGCACAGTTAATGACGCGTGAAGGGGTTGCGCGCGCCTGCGCGGCCCGCCCCGCCCTTCACACCGCCCGCGCCGCCCCCACCGGCGCTCTCCTGATCTCACTGATAACTTGCTGTTCCTATTTGTTCACTCCGTGGGAATCCAATGAGCCAGCCGCCCTTCCAGCCGCCGCAGCAGCCTGCACAGCCGCCGCACGACCCCAACAACCCGTACGCGCAGCCGGCCCCGCCCCAGCAGGCACCGGGCTTCGGGCCGCCGCCGGTGCCGGGGCAGCCTCCGATGCAGGCCGGGCCGCCGCCGGTACCCGGGCAGCCCTCGATGCCCCCCGGCCAGCCGCCGATGCACCCCGGAGCGCCAGGGATCCCGGGGCAGCCGCAGATGTACCCGATGCAGCCCACTTCGCCGTTCCAGGCGCCGTACGGGCAACTACCGCACACAAGCGGTCACCCGGTCGGCGCGGTCTTCCTCGGCTTCTTCGCGTCGGTCATCGTCTCGATGCTCTACAGCGGCCTCATCCTGGCCACGTACAAGGACATGACGCTCTCCCAGGCCAACACCATGTACCTGGGCCACGCGCTGATCAACGGCGCGGTCGTCGGCTGTCTGATCGGACTGGTGGGTCACCGCAACACGGGTGCACACATCTGGGGGGCCGTGATCGCCGCGGCCGGGGCCTTCTTCGGTTACACCAACGCGCTCCCGCTGATCATCGCCGACAACCAATCGCCCGCCGCCATCGGGGACATGATGGAGGCCGACCCGTTCATCCCGGCGAAGGCATGGTGGAACAACGAGACGGAAGGCGGAGTCGACTGGTTCTCGCCTCTCGGCCTGCTGCTCGCCGCGGCAGCGGCGTGGGGCCTGGCGTACCTCATCGGAAGCAGGCGCCGCCGGGTGTGATCTCCTCGGTTGCCGCCCCGGGCCGCCACCTCCGGGCGCCCGGCCGGCAACTCCCCCGGTAACTCCTCCAGCCGCTCCCTCAGTTCGGCTTCAGCGAAGAGCAGGGCTGTCGCCAAGCCCTGCCAACGCCACGGCGACGCACACCACCACCATCGCCCATCGGGTACGGCCCCTCCGGGCAAGGACGAAGCCACAGCCACTGAGGACGCCCCCCACGGCGTACGTGCCGACCCAGACCCCGCCGGATTCGCCCCTACCGAGCCGTACGACGATCAGCCCGAGGCAGACGACGGTGGCCAACCCGGCGAGCGCCGCGTACATCCCACGCGCCCGCCGCGCATCGCGCTCCCGCCTTTCCGCGAGCTCCGCCCGGCCCTGAGCCTGGAACCGGGCCCGCAGTCGACCGTCGCCCTCATGCGGCGCCATTACGCTCCTTCCAGCGAAGCCAGCACCAACGCCAACGGCAGGGTGGCGACAGCAAGGGCGAGCCCCGACGCGGCCATCCCGGCGCGGATCTCGCTCCTGCCCCGTACCCCCAGGTACGCGGCGATCACCGGCAGGACGCAGCACAGCAACAGGCTGAAGCGCCAGCCCTCTTCCGAGATGAAGAAGATCATGACGGCCAGGCAGACCGGCACCGAGGCGACGGTCATCACACGGCAGCGCGAGAGGAAGCGCTCGAGGTCGTCGGCCCCACCGAAGAAACTCATGATCGCCCTGCTCCCCGATCCACGGCATGCCTACACGGCGGCATGGTCGTACCCACTGCTCCCCACCTGCGGAAATCCATCCGCCGCGGAGAACCCGTTGATGGCCGTCGACATGACGACACCGAGCGCGCTCAGCGCCGACGCGAACGTGTCGAACGCCTTCGACGCCTCGGCCCACAGCTGCATGAGCCGGATGGCCTCAGCCGCCGCCAGTGCGAACATGGCCGCGGACGCCACCTGCCCGCCGACCGGGATCGCGTTGACGGCCTGCGCCGCGAGGAGGTTGACCAGCCAGATGACGAGCAGGTCGCAGAACATCACCAGGAACGACTTCAGGAATTCCGCGAACTGGAACGCCATCTGCGCCGCCTGCTTGTAACAGCTCTGCAGGGACTTGAACGTCTCCTTGATCTCCTCGAGCTTCTTGCTGAACTCGTCGAAGTAGACGGTCGCGGCGTTCGCGGCGTTGCCGTCCCAGGTCAGACCGACGTTCTGAGTGCCCTTGCGCACGTTCGTGGCCACGGAGTCGCAGAAGGACGCGAGATTGCCCCACACGTCGGAGCAGTCGTTGTATTTGTTCCAGTCCCCGAACACCCAGTTCGTCACTTCGGCGAAGGGGTCGAAGTCGAAGAGCAGCTTGGAGGCCTCCACGGCCATCGCCGAGGGGCTGCCCAGGTCGAGGGCGCTGCCGAGCGTCTTCTGCACGGGACTCATCTGGAATTCGTCCGCGTGACCCGATGCGTACTTGACGATGGGGTTGCTGGGGTCGCCCGGCGGCTTCAGCACATCCACGGCGTCACTGGCATCGGAGAAGTCCTGCGGATCGCCCCCGGATTCGCCACCCGACACCTTGGAACCCGGATAGGTGGCGTCGAGCTTGGCCGCTTGGTCGGTGTCCGTCGACCTGTAGTACTTGGCGGTCCCGGTCAGCTCCTTCTCGGACGACTCGAGAAGGCCCTTCACCTTCCCCAGGGCCTTCTTCGCCTCGCTGACGTACTGCTCGTGATCACCCGCGACGAGATCCCAGGCGGCTCCGCCCACCGTCGCGTCGATCTGCGCGTGATTTCCGGTGTACGAGACCGCTTGCGCACTGCCGTCCGCGGCACGCCCCACGAGCTTCGAGAAGCCGTCGATCGCACCGGGTTCCACCCGAAAGTTCATTTCTCCCCCATTGCCTGCGTCAGAGCTACGACGGTTCAGTACCTACGCGCCTCAGTACAAGGACCAGCCACGCCCGTCGTGACGCGACTTCTCACCGGACCGGTTCTCGGACTCCGCCCGCCGCTGCTCCTCGAGCTGCCGCTCGCCCTCCGCCGCGAGCGCCTCACGCTCGCTGTCGGACATGGCGGCCCATTTCTCGGCGAGCGGCGCGGACTGTACGACGGCCTCCTCGGCGTACGCCGACACATTGGCCGCCTCACGCAGCCCCATACGGCCGGAGAGGACCTCCTGGGCCATCTCCTTCAGCGCCGGACCGCCGAGCCCCGAGGCGAGGTGCTCCAGCGATTGCTTGAGCACCTTGGCCTGGGCGGCGTCCTGCTGGGTCATCTCCAGAAACTCGGAGTCGTCCACGCGCTTGTCGGAAGGGTTTGCGGCGCTGTCCAAGGGATTACCTCATCCGGAGGCTCGGCGGGTCTTAACCGGCGCGAACCTACCAACGCATCTGCGAACGCTCAACACACGCACTGTGCGGGTATCGCGCATGCCGTGCCAACTCGACAACGACCGTGATGTGTTGGCCTCTTCAGCAGGCGATTTCTCAGAATCCGCCAGAAATGACCAGAATGGACGGATAGGCGCGAGGGGCGCATGCGGGAGCCGTCACCGAGAATCCGCACCTCGGCGCTGAGCCAACCGCCCACGCCGCTCGGAGCCGCGCATCGGCGCGTCCCGCTCGGCACGCTCACGGTCCACCTCCGCCTGCTGCCGCGCGTCCCACTCCACGAACCGCGCCTTGGACTCCTGACGCTCCGCGTACGTCTGATCGTCGGCCGCCCGGCGAATCTCGTGCATCCGCTGGAACACGGCCTCGGTGTAGCGCGGATCCGTGAAGGCGTCCTTGACGTCGACATCCCCGCTCAGCACGGACCGCGCCATCTCCCGCAGATCCGGACTGAGCGAGGTCGCGCCGGCGATGGTCCGAAGCGAGCGATGCAGCCGCAGGGCCTGCTCGGTGTCCTGGGCGACCCCCATCAGTTCCTCGTCCTGGATTTCCCGGTCGGCGGTCATGGGTGCGGGGACCTTCCTGCCAGAGGTGAGTAGGGGGCGGCAAGGGTCACCCGAATTCATTACGGGCCCAGTCGTCGGCGCTGCCTGGGGAGCTGGAGGAACCAGAGGATCCGGAGTTCGCCGCCGAGGAGGAGGCCATGGGCCTGTTGGCGGCCTGTGTGGTGCCGGCTCCAGAGCCCGTGCCCGCAGAACCGTCGGCAGCAGACACACCGTTGGCATCCCGCCCACTCCCGGTGATCGCGTCGACTCCGTGCTGCACTCGCTCCCCGGCCGCCCCGGTGACCCGCTCCGTCGCCGCGTCCACGGCGTTGTTCACATGCGTGCTCGGATCCACGTAATCGGCGAAGGACGACCCCTCACCCCCCGTGACCTCATTCTTCAGGCCGTCGACGTACTCATCGGCCGCCTTCTTGCCGATATCCGCCGTCTCACCGAGATCGACACCGGATCGCGCGTCGAAGTACGTCTCGATGCTCTGCTGCCCGATGTTCTGCGCCATTCCTACGGCGGCTTCGGTGGCCTTCTCCTTGGCGGCGTCGACCACCTTCTCCTGGACGAACTGCTTGCCCTGCTCCTTGAGCTGGTCCTTGGCGAACTGCTTGACCTTTTCCTTGGTGATCTTCTCGAGCTGCTCCTTGGCCATCTTCTTGATGGCGTCCATGGTGGCGTGCTCCATGGCCTTGGTGACCGCCTCCATGACCTCCCTCTTGAGCCGGTCCAGCAACTCTCGGACGATCAGCCGCGTGGCCTGCGTCGCACCCAGGGCACCGACCTCGGAGAGCCCGAAGGTGAAAGGAGCCGCCGCCTGGGCGGCGATGATCTCGATGGCCAGGGCGATGAGTTGGGCGATCACGGCCAGTTTCGCCGTGAGGACGGCCACAGCGGCGGCATCGAACGCGAAGGCGATCACATCGCACGCGAGCTTCGCATCCGGCAGATAACGGTCCTCGCCGTTCGCGCCGGTGTAGGCGCCCCAGTCCTTGCTGAATCCATCAATGGCCGTACCGAAATTGTGAGAGACAACGGTACGGGCGAGCCCCTCGCCCTTCTGCTGGATCTCTTCGAGGTCCGCACCGAAAGCCCGCCAGGTCTCAGCGACCTTGTGCAATGCTTCCTCGTCGGCCTCGGGCCAGGAGTAGCCGAGCAGATCGAGCACCCAGACCAGCTCACCGGGAAGTGTGAGCGACATGCCAATAGCCCCCGAATTTATTTATAATTGGCAGGTGGATCAGAATTTGCGGTTAATCAGAACTGGCCGGAGATCTTGTCCATCATCCCACTGTTGGACGTATCCGACGCATCGTAATTCCGAGCCATGCCCTGCAGATTGGAACCGATCTTCTCGAGCCGTTCCGCGAGACTGTCCATGGATGTGAAGATCCCGTCACGAATCGGCGTGTAGATCTGCCCGAAGATCTCCCCGAAGTCCGCATCCGCCCAAGGCTCACCGAGCGCTTCGAGAGCATCCTGGAACCGCTTGGACGCGGTCGTGAAATCACCGCCGAGGTCGGCGAACTTGCCTCCCTGCCTGCGCAGTACATCCGTGTCCACGCTAAAGGTGTCGAACTCCATGGCGCTCCCCCGACCGGCCCTTGCCGTAGTTCATATTGGACGACAGACCGATACCTTAGACTCCTCGCGCGCGGCGCCGCCAACCCGCCAGTCAAGAGATCGTCAAGTCATTCAAGGGGGCACCAAAATTGGTGACAACACAGCCGCGTTACGGCAGCACGGGGAGCCTATGGATGGGACGGCTCCTCGGATTGGGACTGCTCCTCGTGGCCGCGGTCGTCGCCACGGTGACCATTCCGGAACTGCGCAGTGAACTCGCCGGTGACGGCACCGAAGGAACCCTCACGGTTTCTTCATGCGAAACACACACGAAGACCCATTACGGCACGCACAGGCGTTCCACGGAACTCAAGTTCAGCTGCACCGGAAATTGGAGCACACAAGACGGCAAGGCCGGCTACCAAGATGTGACGGTGGAAACGTCATCGCGCTACGAAGGCGGTGCGAAAGTCCCCGTGATCCAGGTGGACGACACCTTCCAGCTACCGCAGGACCGCGACCCCGGCGACGACGCCGCGATCCTCGCGTCCTGCCTCTCCGTGCTGGCCGTCGGCATCTACTGCCTCCTGACCGGCTTCGGCGGCCGCAACGGCCCCGGCCTCGCAGCCTCCTGGCAGAACCTGCCGGCGCGGGCCATCACCGCCCCCGTGCTGGGCGGCCTGTTCACCGTGGGCGCCCTGGTAGCACTGATCTGCACCGTAGCCCTGTGACAGCGTCGTCCCCATTTCTGAGGAACCGTCAATGACCCAAGTACAAGGGACCGCCACCGACGACCGGACGAGCCTCGGCCGCCTCATCGGCGCGGGCCTGATCCTCGTAGGCCTCGTCCTCCTGGCCCTCGGCGCCTACCTCGGCCCGTACACCTACGCCACGGCCACCCCGGGCAAGCTCACCGTCGACACCTGCACGGTCGACTACAAGTACCGCACGAGCACGTCGAGCAGTTCCCGCAAGAAGACGAAGACCCGCTGGTGCTACGGCACCTTCAAGTCCACCGACGGCTCGGTGACGGACCTCAACGCCGAACTCAAGAGCGACGCCCTGCACCAACGCGGCTACGTCATCGAGGCCCTCAAGACCGGCGACACCACCTACAAACTGGACCGTGGCTGGGTCTACGCCATCGCGGTGGGCTGCGCGTGGCTGTTCGGTGCCCTGATCTCCCTCGCCATCGGCTTCTTCGCCACTGTCACCGGCTTCCCCTTCGGACAGGCGTCGGGGCAGGGCCTGTTCCGCACGTGCCTGGTACTGGTCGGGGTGGGCGCGGTCGGACTCACCGTCAGCTTGCTGGTGGCGTTCTTCGCATGACAAAAGCCCCGGTGCCCCTGAAAGGGAGGGCACCGGGGCCAATCACCGGTCGAGCAGGGTGCGATCCCTTGCTCGGGTCTCTCAGCCCGATGCTCGTTGCCCCCTGCTCTTGCGGAACAGCAGCAGACTGCCCCCCGCGACGAACAGCACACCACAACCGAGCGCACTCAGGCCGGTCGCGAGCAGCTCCGTTTCCATCGCCGGATGGGAGATCTTTTCGGTGCCGGTAGGCGACGCGAAGTGCTTGACGTCGCCCTTGTACGGCTTGGGCGCAGTGTCGATCTTCGGCGGACTGCCCGCCGCTCGCACTGCCGCGGCGGCGTTGATCTGGCCGGCACCGACGAGCGCGTTGTGCCCACCTGCGGGGTGGTCGGCCGTATGCATAAGGATCGCGCGAGTCTGGGCCGGGGTCAGGTCCGGGTTCTCGGCGAGCATCAGCGCGGTGACACCGGCGGCGAGCGCCGTGGCCGGGGACGTGCCGTTGACGGAGCGGTAGCCGCCGTCCTTGTCGGCGCTGATGATGCCGACGCCCGGGGCCGCGATGGTGTTGTGGGTGCGCACCGTGGAGAAGTCCGCGCGCTGTCCTCCGGGCTTAGTTGCGGCAACGGAGATCACGTTCGCGTACCCGGCGGGGAAGTTGCCTTCGTTGCCCTCGTCACCACTGTTGCCCGTGGCGGCCAACAGGGTGACCCCTTTATGTACAGCACCAGCCGCGGCGGCGAGGTCCTCGCCGGTCATTTGGTTCACTACGCCTCCGCCGAGGGATAGCGAAATCACGTCGGCTCCGTTCGCCACCGCGAAATCAATACCCTTCGCGATGGGGCTGAGACCCCTCTCAAGCTTGTACTCGCGGCTGTCGTTGATCACCCGAACACTGATGATCTCCGCCTTGGGCGCGACCTTGAGAACGTCCGAGACCATAGCGGTTCCGTGCACGCCGTAGCCGTCGTCGCCAGGTTCGAGACCATCTGAATTGTAGAAATCAGGGCCGACCTTGGCGACCCGGCCTTTGAGCGCCGGATGGTCTGAATTGATGCCGCTGTCCAGGACGGCCACGGTCACGCCGTCTCCCTGGTTGACCTTGTGGGCCGTCGGCAGGCCCAGGGCAGCCGATTCCCAGCTGATCGGCGCATTCTCAGCGGCTGACGCGGGTACCGCGCCCCAAGAGAGGGTCGCACCCATCAGGACCATCAGCGCAGCACCCGTGACGGTGGCGTTGCGCATGGATCGGGTGGTCACTGCGTGTCTCCCCTCTGCAGGCGGTCCATATGAGCGCGGAAGAGAGTGACGAGGTCCTCGGCGTTGGCGCTCCAGGACTCGCGGTCCGTGTCGCTGTCGTCGCTCCACTCGCCAGGCAGATCGCCCGCGACGTAACCGTCGACGGAGCCGACGCTGGCCGCCACGACATACGGCATGTTCTCGCCACCGACCGGCGCGAGGGCGGAGCCATTCCGGTGCTTCCACTTGGCGGCCAGGGTGCCGGGCACCGCATACGGTGCAACCACGCCATCGTCGTAGAGATGGTTCTGGTAGGCCGAGTAGACCTTCTCCCTCGGCCCGCTCTCGGGGCCCTCGGGCAACACCACGACAGCCACGGTGGCGACCATGTTCGCGGTGGGGTCGACGTACGTAGCGCGCAACACTGCCTTGCAGCCGTTGTCGTTGGCAGCCTTCAACGTGTAACGCGTGAGGCCCTTGTCGCACTCTGTCTCCGGCGAGATCCCCACCCGATGCCAGATCGCCTGCTTGGGGTCGTACAACCCGCCGTTGTAGCCACCGCGACCGCCGAGTGTGACCGGAAAGACGCTGTCCACCGGCTCGTCGCGCCACATCACGCTGCCGTACTCGTCATTCGGTATCTCCTGCCCGGCGTTGCTGTACGCGTGAGCCGTCAGCGCTCCGCCGCCGAGCATGCCGAGCACGCCGAATACGGCGAGCAGACTTCCGATGACCTTTCGGCCACTGCCGCCCCCGCCCGGGGGTGGAACCTGCGCGCCGGGCATGTGGTTCCCGGGCACAGGGCTCCCGGGTGGGGCATACGCACCGTACTGAGACGGTCCCGGTTGCGTTGGCGGCGGCACAGGGGGCGTGGGCGGGGCCGGCGGCGGGACAGAACCTGCCCCCTGCCATTGCGGCTGCCAACCACTCTGCGGTAGCGGCTGCCCATATGGGTTGCCGCTTCCCGGCGGCGGGGGATAAGACATCGGGTTCTTCCCTCTCAGAGCTCTATCTGCGAGGGAGCACGATGGGTGATCCGGGCTCTCGTGACAGAGCCGGCATCTCAATTGACTCGCAACCCAGGTTGCTGCGAAGCCCACTTACAGCGGCTAACACAATGAGCTGGTTCGGTCCTGCTGGCCGTGTCCATGCAGGGAG
>NZ_BNBM01000037.1 GCF_014655715.1 Streptomyces lanatus
GCCCAGGCAAGTCGCTTCGCTCTCTTGCCTGTTGAGCTTCCGGCTTCGCCTCCAGCTCGGGCCCGCTATCGCGGGCCTGGCTGGCTAGTTGGAGAGGTGCTGGGTGCTTCCTTCCGGAAAAATTCTGGTGATTCCGGAGATCGTTCTGTTGCCTCTGTCCCGAGATGGCCAGTGGGGTTGACGGCTCGTCACAAGGTTTGGGGTTCGCCCGTGTTGGGTTGGCACTTTGGCTCTCGGCGGTAAATGAGCACCGAGGGGCGTCCGGGGAGGCACACATCCGCTGTCATTGCCTACGGCGGGAGGGTGCGAACCGCGCGCCGCGTAAGTCGCCAGGGCCTGCTGCGTATCCGGGGAGCTGATCTGGTGACCGCTCAGGTGCAGTCGGCTTACGAGCCACTTGAGGGTCTGGATAGCCGGCACCTGGTCTGGGTGCTGTCTGCGCAGCGGCGCTCATGGTCCACGGTGGTGTCCCGTTTCGGCGACAAGGTCCCTGGTGTCTGAGTTAGGACTACCGGGCCAGAACGCCTCGGTGAACCGAGTACATCGCCTGGGCGGCCGCCCGGGTCTTGTCGTCCATGCCAGCCATCGTGGCAGCCAGCAGGCCTACAGTGTCGCCGAGTTGGCATACCCTGCGCGGGTGACCACCACCATGACCGAGGACGTCGCGGCGGCCGCCGCCGACACCCTCACCTGCGGAGCATGCGGGGCGGCCGTACCCCGCCCGGCACCGGGGCAGTTCGCGCCCCTGTGGGATCAGGGCTGGCGCTGGCTCGGCAGCCTCGACCTGTACTCGTGCCCTGCCTGCCCGCCCGTCGTCCTCGTCGACGAGCACGGCGGGCACCACACCCCAGCCCGCGAGGTGCAGCCGTGTACGTGATCCTGGCGCTGATTCACCGGCTGCGCACGAAGCACTCCATGTGGTCCGAGGAAATGATCTGGCCCGGGGCGACCGGGCGGGTCTGGTTCTGCGACTGCGGTGAGGAGTTCTGGCCCAAGGACGATGGGGTCCCCGACTGGCGCACCAGCACGGTCCGCCGGGAGCGGCCCGAAGAACGGCGCTGAGCTAGCAGCCCGTCGGGCGGTGGGCGGTCACCAGCAGCGTGGCCGCCGTGCGGGGCCCCTCCGCAGCTGGCCACACCTCTGCCGCGATGTCGGTGAACCCGGCCTGGTCCAGGAGCTTGACCCACACGTGCTCCTCCAGCACCCAGCGCGGCATCGTCGTCGCCTCACCGTCCGGCGTCTTCGCGCCCATCCGCCCGGCGACCACGTCCGCCTGCGCAGGCGACCCGGACAGGTAGTGGGCCAGCGTGGAGAACACGAGCCGCCCGCCCGGCCGCAGCGCCATGGCGGCCGCCGGCAGCAGCTCCCGCGGATCGACGAAGTCGACCGCCCCGAACACGGAGTACAGCACGTCATACGCGGCGGGCATCGACTGAAGGTGCGCGGTCACATTCCCGGACACGATCCGCAGGCACGGTGCGAGGTGCCCGAACAGGTCGGCGGCCATCGCGCTCTGCGCCGGCGAGGAGTCCACCGCGTCGACCCGGGCGGGCTGATGACGGGTGGCCAGGTGCGCGGCGTGCCGGGCGGACCCGGCGCCCAGGTCCGCCACGTGCGCACCGTCCAGGCCGCCCAGGACCTCCGTGCCGGGCCCGGAGTCCTGCCCCCACGTCCAGTAGAAGGAGTCGGGAACGTCCCGGTCGGTCTCGGCACGGGTGCGGCCGTAGTGATGCCAGAGGTCTGGGGTGCTGGTTGTCACCCGCCCCATCCTGGCCCGGCCCGCCCCCCAGCGGGCCGGAACCGGTCAAAGTCCACCCCCCAGCGTGGCGAGGGGGCCCGGCCGTGGACCGGACCCCCTCGCCCGCGCGGTCAGTGCGAGTCGCTGCCCGGGTGGCACGGCCCGCAGTCGGCAGCGTCCTGCCACAGGTGCAGGTCGACCTCCCAGCCCTCGGCCGCGACCAGGTGCGCCGTCTTCATGACGGAGCCGTCCTCCTTGAACTCGACCTTCGGCACGTGGTGCAGGAACTGGCCGTCGTTGAACTTCTCGCACAGCTCGGCGTACGCCACGGTGTCCAGGATGATCGTGTGCACGCCGACGTCGACGAGCTTCGACGGGGCCAGCCCGAGCTGCTGGCCCCGCTTGGCCATCGCGGTCAGCAGGTAGGCGTAGCCCTGCCCGAGGACCCGCGTGGCCATGACCGAGTCGTAGGGGTAGTCCCGCATCAGCAGCCCGACCTGCTTGTCCCACAGGTCGGCCGGAATGATGTCCCGCACGGAACGGACCGGGCCGGTCACGATTTCGCCGGCGGGAGAAGGAACGAGAGCGGTGGATCCCATGGTGCCTCCCAGGACGGTGCCCCGCGGATCGGGGCGATGCACCCAGCACACCGCGCCACCCGCCCCAGCGGTGGTCAACTAGCCCGCCCTGCAAGCCGTTTGCAGAGTGTGCAAAGGCACTCGACGGAGCGTGCACGCCCATCTACCGTTGAGGCCCCCCTAGTTGTGCCGCGTGGGAGGGACCCCGTGCCCGTCGACCCGCTCTGGACCAGCACGCAAGCAAGCCAGCTGGCCGCCCAGCGCCAGGTAGGAGCCTTGATCCGCCTCGGCCGGACACACCGCTCCTGGACCCTCGCCCACCTCGGCGACCGCATCGGATGCTCCCCGGCCACCGTGTCCCGGCTGGAACGCCGCACACGCGTCGTCGACCTCGCCCTCCTCCAACGGGCTGCCCTCGAAGTGGGAATGCCGCGACACGTCCTCGTGACATCGCTTGCGCCACCCTCCGCACCACCCACGGTGGCCACTAGAGTGACCGGCACCTTGCGTGACGTCGAGGAGGACCCCATGCGCCGCCGTACGCTGCTCACCGCCACGGCGGCCGCCGGACCGGCCGCCCTGCTCACGGGCCTCGACGACGCCCTGGCAGCCACCCCCGCACCCACCGGCATCGGCTCCCTCGACGCCCGCGTCGCGGCCGCCCGCACCCTGTACGACACCGGAGCCCACCGCCGGCTCCTCACCGACCTGCCCGGCCTCCTCGCTGACGCCCACAACGCGGCCCGCAGCCGGACCAGCCTCGACCAGGCCCGGCTGTCCTCCGTGTACAGCCTGGCCACCGCGGCCCTCATCAAGCTCGGCGCTTACGACCGGGCACGCCTGACCGCCGACCGCGCCCGCACCTGGGCCGAAGTGTCCAGTTCCCCGCTCGCCGCCGCGGCCGCCGCCCGTGAACTCGCGATCGTGCTGCGCCACCAGGACCAGCACAACGCCGCGCAGCGCCTCATGACGTCGGCGACCGCCGACCTGGAGAGCACCGGCCTGCGCACCGAACCCGCGGCCGCCGCCTACGCGCAGATGCTGTGCACCCTCGCCTACACCGCCGCACGCGGCGGACAGCGCGCCGACGCCCTCGCCATGACCGAGGAAGCACGCCGGGCCGCACGGGGCCTCCCCGACGAGTGCCCGGCCGGCCGCCTCTTCCCGATCACCCCCGCGGCCGTCGACCTGTACGCGGTCGGCGTCCACTGGGCCCTCGGCGACGCCGGAGCCGCCCTCGAAGCGGGCAAGAACCTGCGCCCCGAACTGTTCCCCACCGCCGAGCGCAAGGCCCGCCTCGGCACCGACATGGCCCGCGCCTGGTGGCAGTGGCAGCGCCCCGAGCAGACCGCCCGCGTGCTCCTCGACGCCTACCGGGCCAGCCCCGGCGAGGTCCGCGACCGGCCCGCCATCCGCGCCATCGTCGACGAGCTCACCGAGCGGCACCCGCGCACCACCGGAGTCCGCGAGCTCCGCGCCGCCGTCGCCCACGCCGGCTGAGGGGCCGTCACGGCTGCGGCCAGGAGCCGGCTTGGCCCTGATCGCCTGTCAGATGAGGTTCAAGGCGTCGAAGACCGTGACAAGCCCGACCGCAGTGAAGCCGCCGCCGCTGGCGCCGAGGAAGAGCGCCGGGTAGTAGCCGAGCTCCAGACCCACCGGCTTGTCCTTCTGCGACCCGTAGAAACCGACGCAGAACACGACCAGGCCCGCGAGGGCCGCGACCAGCAGCCACGGGAGACTGGATGAGCCGTCGGCAGCAGCGGCGCAGAGAGACACGTCAGACTCCCGTATGAGAAGGGGGAAACGACGTTGTCTCGCGGTTCCCTTGGTTTTCTCTTACCGTAGAGAAAACCGTGAGACTTCACCAACGCGCAGCTCAGGAAGGGGAGACATGCCCAACACCGCCGTCAGCCACAACGGGGGGCGGCCGATGAAGCCGATCCCCGACGACGCTCCGCCAGAGAGGGCCCAACTCGCCCAGGCCCTCCGTGACCTGGTCGACGAGTCCATTCCCGAAGGCGTGCCGACGGTCGCGATCGCTGAGCTCGCCGGCATCGGCAAGTCCACGCTGTTCCACGCGCTGAGCGGTCAGCGCCTTCCCAACCTCGACACCCTGCTCACCGTTGTGAACGCCTGCGCGGTCCTTCGCACCACGCCCGACGGCTCGACCCCGGCCAACGAGACGAAGGGCCAGGCGATCGACTCCGACACCCGGGAATCCTGGAAGGCACTCTGGGAACAGGCGCAGAACCCCCAAGGATCGGTGCGCCTTCTGGCGGGACCCGGCACCGGCACGTCTCGCCTGCTCCTGGACGAGGAACTGGAGTCTGCCGACGTCATCGCCTACGGGGGCCACGGCCACACCGCGAACGGTGAACAGGCGAGCGTGGCCGAAGCCCAAGAAGAGCTGCACCGGGCGGTGCGCAAGCTGGAGGACGCCGCCCGATCCGTCGCCCAGGCCGAGGCGAAGCTCCGGCTCGCCAGGCTACGGGAGAGGGATACGCACCTGGAGGACTTCCTGGAACGCCTGCGGCATGCGGGAGTCGACTCGAACCTGCTCGGCCGCGCGTACGCCGAGAGCAAGCGCCGTCTGGCGCGGCTGCGTGACCAGGAACCGCCCGCCCACACAGGCGGTGAGGAGGAAGCGGCGCGATAAGGCCATGGCGCGGCGCCTGAGGTCCACGCCGGCTGAAGGGCCCGTCACCGCCCCGCAGGGCGAAGACAAACCGTCTCCCGGACCCCCGCGGCCCCCGGATCCGGCGGCTTGGCAGCTCAAGACCCGCCAGGGTAACGATTGGGACACGCATTTTCCCGTTGATGATCACGCCGGGGACCGCCGAAAGATCAGCCCATGGTCACCACGAGGGGCCCGCGCCCCCGTGATCATGGGCCCGCATCGCGATCACCCACCAACCTCAACTCTGACGTATGTCGTCAGGATTGAGTCTCAACTCCCGGAAACGGTATGGGCCGTTGGCCAGCCGACCACGTGCCGAGGGCAGGGCAGAAACACGCGGAGAGGGACCGGGAAGCGGGCCCGGGGAGGCATATTCACGAAACGGGAGACGGCGGTCCGAGGGCTAGGCTTTCGGAGACCAAATGAAGAGGCCCCTCCCGGCTGGTTCCTACGCCATATCGCCGGGATGGGCCCCCAAACGACTCCCGAAAGGGAATCCTGCATGCATTCTGACACGCACGACCAAGACCACGAGAAGAAGCCGAGCCGCCGCGAAGTCCTGGCCCGCCGGGCACGCCGCATGCTGCGCCTCATGCGCCGCCGCTTCCTGCTCGGCCTGGCGTACGGCGCGGGAACGAGCTGCGTGACCCTCGCAGTGCTGTGGCTCCAGCGCTGACCGCCGTCTCATAGTCCTCGGGGGCCGGAGTCAGCCGATGGCACCCGACCCCCGAGGAACTAGACGAGAGGTCCGAGCGCGGGCGCCGCACAGCACCGCGCCCTGCGTCGTACGGACGATGTCCAGGGCCGCGTTGCACGCCGATCTCCGGCTCGTCGACCGGCGCCTGGTCGCACTCCCACACGTGCCCGTACACAGCCGACCCGGACGCCCGCTGGCTGTGTACGGGCACGTCCTGCTCAGCCACCACTGGGCCGGCACCACAGACGGCCCCCGTCGGTGGCGCGGGAGCCAGCCATGGCAGTGAGCGTCTTTGATCTTTTCTCGATCGGGATCGGGTCGTCGAGTTCGCACACTGTCGGCCCGACGCGACGACCTCTCACGCCCGCTGCTGCGTTGTGAGAGCAGTCGAGCCAGGTCAGCCCCGCTCCCCCACCTCCGACGCAAGAGACCGCGTCCTCATCCGACGAGCTCGGTGACTCACTCCGCGCGGAACATCGCCGTGAAGTGATCACCGCATTGGGTGATGCCGCGCGGCGGCTGACGGACGGGTTAATAGGTGGCGGCCAGGGTCCAGGTGAGGGTGTTCGCGCGCGCGGCTCTCCTCACGCGGCCCCCGCTCGTCAGGCGTGACTGTCTGACTTTCCGCTCGTAGGGGTGAAGTGACGTCAGTTCCCGGGCGGGCCGGAGACCAGGCTCGCTACGAAGATCACACACCTTCCCCTGGTCTTCGAAAGGGAGCCTTGTGCGCACCATCTCTCTGCGGGCTGCGGCCGCGGCTTTGTCCGCGCTCGCCGTGCTTCTCTCTCCCGCTACCGCACATGCGGTGCCTGGTGAGACCGTCGTCATGCCTGTCCGCGACGCTCTGGCTGCCCTGCCGGTCCGGGACGAGGACCGCACCGGGTACAACCGTGACAAGTTCCGCCACTGGATCGACGCCGACCGCGACGGCTGCAGCACCCGCAACGAGGTCCTCATCGAGGAAGCCGTCACCGCACCCGAGCAGGGAGTCGGCTGCCAACTGACCGGAGGCGCTTGGCATTCGCCCTACGACGACGCCTCCTTCACCGCGGCCCGCGCCCTCGACATCGACCACCTGGTGCCGCTCGCAGAGGGCTGGGACTCCGGCGCCTCCGCATGGTCTGCGAAGGAACGGGAGGCATACGCCAATGACCTCGGCGACGCCCGGGCGTTGATCGCGGTCTCCGCGGCTTCCAACCGCTCGAAGGCAGACCAGGACCCGGCCACCTGGCAGCCGCCAGCAGCGCACTACCGCTGCACCTACGCCACCGACTGGGTGAGCGTCAAAACCCGCTGGCAGCTCGCGATCGACCCCGTGGAGAAGGCTGCGCTCACCGAGATCCTCGATGCATGCCCGAACACATCTGTCGAGGTCGTCCTCGCCCGCTAGGCACTGAACACCGCCGCGACGGGGGAAAGCGGCGGGCCCTGCACGGCCACGGCGTCCCGGCCGCACATGCCATGCCTGCCGCCGCGAAGTAGCAGGCAGCCGGGTCCCTGGAGCCCGCAGGGGCCGGCTGCAAGAGCGCGGGGGCCCGGTGTGGCTCACCCGGCTTCCCGACCGGGGCTATGGGAGGGCTGTGGGCGGGGTGGCTTCGTCGGTCCAGTCGCCGTCGAACAAGGACGCCACCAAGGCCGCATGCTCGGGGGGGAGTTGGCCGGTGCGGTGCTTGGTGCGGGCTTTGGCGAGCCAGGGCCCGATCCTGACCTGCTCGCCGTCGACGGTGACGGTTTCGCGGGCGGTGGGGGCCCGGCGCTCGCGGTGCAGGAAGAGTTCGAGGACCTGCACGGTCTGGGCGAACGTGCGGCGCGATCGGCGCGGTGCGGCAGTCGGCTGGATGCCGGGGGTGAGACCGAGGGCGTCCAGCAAGTCCCGCTGACCGGGGGCGAGAGTGTCCCACTCGGCGAGCTGCCGATGCAGCCAGCTGCCGATCTTCACCGTGCCGAGGACAGCATCGTGGTGGAGGCTCGCCGGGTCGTTCCCAGCGGCCAGATGGGCGCGCAGCAGGTGGTATTTGCGGTGCCAGTCCGGGCCATAGGGCAATTGCCAGGCCGGGTCGATGGCGGCGAGGCCGGCGGCACGGGCGGGATCGAGCTCGCCGCGGGCGGCCAGGGAGCGCTGTTCGGCGAGCCAGGCCCCGGTCGGGGTGGCGGCGGGGGCGGCGAGATGGCCGTGCGCGCGGTGGTAGTCGGCGGCGGCCGCCAGCCGTGCACGCCAGGCGGCGTCGTGCTTGTCCCAGATCATGCTCAGGGCATCGAGCTCGGCGATCCAGTCGGCCTCCAGGCGGCCGGCGCTGCGGGCGTCGCGCATGGTGGTGATGAAGGTGCCCAGCGTGTAGCCGTAGGCGTCGGTGTAGTCGGTGGGGACGTCGAGGTGGTGGTGGGTGTCGTAATAGGCCTGGGCGGCGGCGAGGCCGGCGCGGCGGGAGCGGGAGACGGCCGTGTCGTGGGGGTTGAAGGAAGCGAGGTCGAGAGCGCGGGCGATGCGCTCGGGGTGGACGGTGAAGTCGAAATGCCAGCGGTGCTGGATCAGGCCGCTGATCTCCTTGGGCAGACGGTTGGCCTTGTCGGGGAGGCGCTCGAGGATGCGGTGGTCGTGGCTGGCCAGGGCGGTGCTGATGGCCCAGACCGGTTCGTAGGCGGTACCGAGGATGTCGGTGGGGTCGGTGCCCGGGGGAATGTAGACGGGGATGACGAGGCTGGCGATCTTGCCGCTGACGGACAGGCGCAGGGCGCGGCCGAGGGCCTGGACGCAGCGGATGACGCTGCGGGTCGGGTCGGCGAAGACGATCGCGTCGACGCTGGGGATGTCGACGCCTTCGGCGATGACCTTGGCGTTGGTCAGGATCGCGCAGGACGAGGCGGCGAACTCGGCGAAGGTATCGGCGCGTTGCGCGGAGGGCATGTCGCCGTGGACGAAGAAGACCTCGGGGCTGATGTCAGGGCCCAGGCCGGGGGCGTGGGCGCGCAGGCGACGCAGGGTGTGGGGCAGTTCGCGGGCGAAACGCTTGGCGTCCTCGACGAGGTTGAAGTAGACCAGGACACGCCGCTGCTGGTGGGCGGCCATCGCCTTGAGGACGGCCAGGTGCAGGGCGGTCGTGCGCAGGGCCTCGTCGGTGGCGGGCTGCTGGTCTGCGGTGGTGCCGGGGGCGGGCACGTTGAGGCGGGTGCGCAGGGTCTCGTCGGTGAGGGTGGGGACGATGATGCGGTAGTCCGCGACCCGGCCGTCTTCGATGGCCCTGGCCAAGGGGTATTCGAAGATCTTCTTGCCGTAGACAGCCGGGTTGTCCATGGAGTTGGAGCGGGCGTTACTTCCTTGCGCTGCTGCGGCCAGGCGGCCGCGCGGGCGGGAGAGGTTTGCGGATTCGGCCAGGTCGGGCGCGGTGAAGATGCGTGGGGTGGCCGTCATGTAGAGGCGGCGCGCTGCGCGGATGCGGGTGGTGTCGTGGACGGCAGCCCACTTCTTGTCGGTTCGGCCGGCGATCCGGTGGGCTTCGTCCATGACCGCAAGGTCGAACGGGGGGACCTGGTAGAGGGTGTGCTGGGTGCTCTCGATTTTGTCGAGGGAGTCGTATGTGGACACCACTGTCAGGCCGGGAAGTGCGTCGCGGCCGGTGCCGACGGCGGTAAGCAGGGAGGCCAGCAGGCGGTAGTCGGTGACCGAGGCGATGCGCGCCATGCTCAGGGCGTCGTGGGCGGCCGTGTCCATGGAGGAGACGATGACGAGGGGCTCGTTGTGACCGTCATGGCGAAGCGCGAGGGCGGTCTGCGCGGCCAGGTCGAGGGTGGGGACGACGAACAGCAGACGGCGCGCCAGCTGACGGGCGGCGCGGCTGGCGACGAGAGTCTTGCCGGTGCCGGTCGCTGACACGTACAGGCCGCGGGTACCGGGCCGGTTGAGGTGCTTGAGGATCTTGCTCAGGGCCTGCTGCTGGTCCTCGTGCAGGGGCACGGGTTTGTGCCGCCTGCGGCGCGCGGGTGTGTCCAGTCCCAGAGCGCGCAGGTCCTGGGCGGTGGGTGCCGGGGGCGAGGGCGGTTGCATGGGCGGTCTCCGTGCGCTGCGCGGCAGGCAAGCGGGCAGGCGGTGTCACGTCGATTCTGTCAGTCCTCCCCCACTGGCACAGGGTGTCCCGCCCGGCACATGCGGAATTCGGGGCGGCCTGCGCGGGGTCAGGGTGTGTGAGGGGCGGCGGCCGGCAGCTGGGCCGGCACGGTCTGGGTGGCCGCGGGTGCGGTCTGCACGGCCAGTTTGCGGTAGCCCGTGGCGGTGATGGCGTGCCAGGAAAGGTAGAAGCCAAGGGCAGCCGCGACTCCCAGGACGGTTGCGGTGCCAAGAAGCAGGGGCCGGTGCTCGACGGGGTAGCGCCACAGGGCGAGATCGGCCGCCAGGGTGAGCAGGATGCTGTTGAGAACCCAGCCGCGGCAGATCCTCAGGCGGGAGCGCGCGTAGTCGGCGCGGGCGGCCAACGCAGGGACCTCGGCCAGTTTGAGGCGGGCCTGGGCGTAAGCGGCGGAGGTCGGGAAGGACTGGGTCCGCAGGCGTCGGCGTGCCGGGGCAAGGACGGTGTCGGCGGCGCGATCGATCAGGATGCCCAGGGCGTATGCGAACGCGAGGGCTGCGCCGGCCGCGAGAGGGGTGGCTGCTGCAGGGGCGAGTTGGCGGCTGTTGTCGGGGCCGGCGATGGCTGCGGCGAGGATGCCCAGGCCGGTGAGGAAGCCGATGCCGACGACGAGGACTTCGACGAACATGGCGGTGGCGGCCACGACAGCGGAGGGTTCGGGCTGCGGCGGTCGGGTCACAGGTGGACGCTCCAGATCTCTGCCATGTCGTTGAGCATGGTTTCGGACAGCTGGTCATCCCAGATGCCCCTCAGCAGCATCTTCGCGGTGCTGAGGCGTTCAAAGATGATCAGGCTTTCCGGCTGGCTGGCCAGTATGTAGCGGCCGTGGGTTAAGAAGTGTTCGCTGGTGGGGCCGTAGTCGCGGTAGGCCGCTTCGAGGTCCAGGCGGTGCTCTTCCGCGAACTGGGCTAACTTGTTGGGGTAGTCGGTCTCATGCTCGATGGTTTCGAGCAGGACGTCGATGATGTCCTCGGACAGGTCGCGCCGGTACTCGTGGTCGGTGAAGGTGCGGTAGAGGAACTCTGCTTCGGCCAGGAGTCGGTTGCTGAGCGTGAAGTCGGGGTGTTGCGCCAAGACGTCTACCCCCCGTTCGACCTCGAGGTCGTACAGTTCGACCAGGGCGATCAAACGGTACAGCGACCTACTGACATCGGGGGGGACATCGGTGGCGCCTGCTTTGTAGAGCAGCCGGTGGGACATACGGGCCCACAAGTCGGTTGCCTCGGTGCGGATCTGGATCTCGCACTCGTAGGGATTGCCGTCGCCGTCTGTGAGGTCGCCTGCGGCAAGGACCTGAGCGTGGAGGCGGGGGTACTGGAGGGTGTACTTGCCCTTGACGTCGTCCTCGTCGCGGTAGTCCTGGACGGCCCCGGCTGGGGTCAGGTGGGTTTGGACGACTTGGAGTGCCTTGTCGAGCAGGCCCTTGTGCTGGACGATGATGCGGACGCCGGCTTTGTCTGTGATCTCGTTCCAAGGGTCGGCGTAGGGCTTCTTGTAGGCCTTGGTGATGAAGCTGCCGATTTCCTTGGCTCGGTACGTCACCTCGCAGGTGATGCGTTCGCGGGCCATTCTGCGTCGCAGGAGCGCCGCGGTGAGCTGGGCGGCCTTCTCAATGCGGGGGCGTTCGGCCTGGTAGCGCTGGAAGGCGTTGTTGACGACGCTCACGCGTCGGAGTCCGGTTCCGGCGTCTGATCACCGGCGGACGCGGGGTCCTGCTTGCGGGCGCTGTAGTGGCTGCGTGTGGACGTGATCTTTCCCTTGACGGTGACGGTGGAAGTGCCGTCGGGGTGGTCGTCGATCTCGACGTCTTCGTCGACCCGCTTGACGGGCGCGACGATGAAGATGCCGCTCTCGAAGCCCAGCTTGAGATCGTTGAGACGGGTCGCTACACGTGCCACGTCCTTGTCGAACACGGTCGTCCGGGCGTTCTTGCTGGCCAGGTGAGTGAGGAAGTCGTCCTGGTCGCGGAGATCGAGATGCCGACGGGCGAACGCAGTGGGGTCCAGCGTGGGCGTATTGCTGCGCAGTTCGACCAGGAGCGCCATCAGGTAACGCAGGCTCTTCTCGGGATCGCTGACCCGTTGGTCGATCCACTCGCCGGCCGCCTCGTGGAAGGCCTGCGTAAGGAGTTTCGGGTCGTTCCTCTGCCGGCAGCCAAGGAAGGCCTGCAGCCAGAACTGGGCCATTCTCCCGCCCAGTTGCTTGTCAGCCGCCCACCCCTCGATATGGCCTTCCTCGGTGATGCCGTCGGCCGAGAACAGGGCCGCCTTGTAGACCTTGTTGTGCTCGGTCATCAGGAGGTCGGCGAAGTAGCGCATGTCGAAGGTACGCCGGCCGTCTACGACGACGTCCTGAGCTCGCAGGCCTCCTTCCTGCTCCAGCTTCACGATGAGCAGGGCCCGTTGGCCTGCCAGGCTGGCAGCAGCAACGAGGAGGAGGCCGGCGGGGCTGCTGGCTTTCTGGCTGTCCCATAGCAGTTGGGCGATGTCCTCGGAGACCTCTACCAGCTCACGCTCTTTGGTGAGGTACTCGTGCACACAGTCCGGCAGTGTCGACTTCTTCACGTCGGTCTCCTCCACGACCTCGCGGCCGTAGGAGGTGAGGACCTTGCGGAAGTTGGCCTGGATCTTGGTGCGCACATCATCGGTGAGCTGGCACACTGCTTCGCTGAGCTGGAGTTCCGCCGGCACCGGGGCCGACTTCCTGCGTTGCGGCACCAGATGAAAGATGGCCTCGTCCACGACGAGTTGAGCGAATTCACTCGACATGACCCACCCCGTAGATCTTTTGAGCAGACGCTCATTGACTGAGCATCAGCCGCATGTCCGCGCCTCGCCGGAGCCGGCGGGCGTGTGTTGTTCCTCGCGGCGTGAACGTCTCTCCCGAGACGGGCCACTGACCCTGCGTCAGGGAACCATTGCGGTCATCGTAACGGTCTGTGCACGGCGTGACGGGTGCTTGCCAGGGAGATATGCGCGTCATTCTTAGAATGACCGAAAATAGATGAACCTTGCGCCGAAATCACCCGTCGCCGCCTCCGGCACCACCTGCCGATAACGCTGCGCATCAACTCTGGCCAATACTCTCTGTCAGCAGTGTGCGCCCGAATGCGTCATCAAAGCCGATGGTAGAAGGCCTCTCGCGCCGCCGATGCCCCTTTGGCTCCTGCTGTGAGCCTTGGCGGGTCCGGTGGCGATCGGAACGTGAAGAGGAGTAGCGGCGCACCTTCGCTTGATTTGCCTGAGACCCAAGTCCGGTCCGAGGCCTGAGCCGTAAGCGCCCTCGGTGCCGGCTCGGTTCCGTCGGCCGGCCGCTCAAGGCCCGCTCGGTGACACTGTTCGAAGCGGCTGGCGCAGGTCGAGGTAGCAGCGCAGCCGCACACCGGGCTCGCCGGGTTCGTGCGTTACATGATCTGCCGTCGCGGTCGCCCACTGGGCGGCAAGTACCTCCTGCAGAGCAAGCGCCGTCGCAGCGTCGGCAGCCGCGACGTCAATGACCGCCAACCCAGGCTCGGCCACGTGCACTTCGTTGATCGGTTCCATGTAAAGCACTACGCAGCTGCGGCAGGCTGCGTTCCACCGACCCGGCCTTATCACCCGACCGAGTGGCCGACCGGGCCTGGGACAGCGGAGGTCGGAGTGCATCGGCGTTTTTCGAAATGGCCCTCTGCAGCCACCCTTATCGCACGCTCTACGCCAGACCGACGCGGGCACCGGTGGTGCCGGCCCCAGGCACGCGATGCAGGAGGCGGCAGTCGAACCACGACATCGTCCAGAGAGACATGGCCTCACATAGGAGCGGCACGCCCGGTCGCGATGGAATGCTGGCTCACACTGCGACTGAGGAGAACCATGCAAGTAGTCGGGGTCCACGGAATCGGCAACTATCAGCCCGGCGCGGCGGCCACCGAGGCTGCGAGGCATCTCTCGGACGTGTGGACCGGAGCATTGCCGGCCCAGCTCGCGAGCGAGCTCACCCTCGACGTCGCGTACTACGCCGATCTGCTCCAGCATCAGGGAAGGCAGGGCGGCGGATCGACGCTCGCCGACCTCGATCCGTTCGAGCTTGAACTGGTGGAGCAATGGGTGGTGGCCCTCTCTCCGCCGCAAGGTGTCGCAACCGGCTGGGGCACGAAGCCGTTGCGGCAGTACCTCGCTTGGGTGTCCGAGGTGCGAGGCGTGGGGAAGCCGCTGACCGAGTGGTTCGTGACCCGCTTCTTCAAGGAGGTCGCCGCCTATCTACGCGGCCCGGACAACACGGCACGGATGTCCGCCCGGCAGCGGGTCATCGAGGCGCTGGAGCGGCTGCGGCCGGAGGTCGTCGTGGCGCATTCCCTCGGCTCCGTGGTTGCTTACGAGGCCCTGTGGAGCCGACCGGACATCGGAGTGAAGCTGCTTGTCACCCTCGGATCACCGCTGGCAATGCCTCACGCTGTGTACGACCGGCTGCTGCCCTCTCCGGCGGAACAGCCCGCGGGGCGCCCACCCGGTGTCGGCAGGTGGGTGAATCTCGCCGATCCCGGAGACCTCGTAGCCATTCCGGAAAAGGGAATGGGCATGGCCTTCAGTGGAGTTGACGTCGACCGCCACACGCTGATCGACGCTTTCGACTTCCACAAGGTCAGGAATTACCTTTCCGCCAGACAAGTCGTGGCCACCCTGTCCAGCCATCTGAACGATCGCTGATCTGGCGTGCCGCTCTTCAGGACTGTGCGCCAGGGAACGTCCAGGCCCACTTGGTCCATCGAAGTTCATTGCCGCGCAGAGCCCGCCGCTTCAGCACCACCACCTCGGCGCTGCATCCCACCAGAATCACCTCGCCGACAGCGTCCAGCGCCCTAATCGCACCCGGAAAGGACATCCGGGCTGTCGGTAAGCCTTGGTCAAGGTCCCACACCCATAGATCACCATCGTCTGTGCCGGTGACCGCAACAGGGTTTCCCTCGACGCTCGTGCAGGTCACAGCACGCACAGCGCGGGAGTGCGCCTCCCTCAGTGCCCTTGTGCGGCTCGCGGCGATGTCCCACAGCCGTACCGTGCCGTCGACGCCACCGGCGACCGCTACAGCACGACTGTCCTGAACAACACAATCGATCGCGCCGACCGGGGCCCCATTGTCGACCGTCGGCGCGCAGGGCTGGCCTGTGCCGATGTCCCAGAACCGCAGGAATCCGTCGAGCCCCGCGGTCACAGCGACTGGCTGACCAGCGAGAGTTGTGCAGGCCACCGTCTTCACTGGACCGCTGTGCGCCTGCTCGACACTCACGACGGGCGTCCCACGGTCAAGCCACCGAATGTGCACGCTGCCGTCAAGACCTGCAGCCACGACGGCAGGGCAGCCGTCGACCTGCGTACAGTCGAGGTCCCCGACCGGAGCGCCGACGGCGAAGGGCAGAGCCTGTCGGCCGGCCGACTCGAGGTCCCACAGGACAAGTTCGCCCTCAATCCCGCAGCAAACGGCGACTGGGTGGCCGTCAAGAGTCGTGCAGGCTAGTGCCTGAACCAGGTCCGCCTGGTTCCACTCCAGCCGCCGCGAAGCACCGTAGGTCCCCTCGACTTGCCATTGGGTGATGCGAGCACGGCTGTCGGCCACAAGCGCCACAAGGTCGCCGCCCAGGTCGGCCAGAGCAAGCGATCGGACGCCCGCGCCAGGAGACACAGGTCTGACTCTGTAAGGCTGCCACGGTTCCTGTGCCGAGTCCCTGCGCAGTAGCCGCAAAACGGAAGCGTCACCGCGGCGGGTCGCTGTCAGAAGCAGAAGGAACCGGCGCGCCTCAAGCGTCTTAGAGGTCCTAACAAAGGCGTTGGACGTGCCGGTGGGTGATCAGGCAGGTCGCGAGGCC
>NZ_BNBM01000038.1 GCF_014655715.1 Streptomyces lanatus
CCCCACCCATGCCCAACCAACGCACCAACCGCCCCACCGGTTACGGGACAACCTCTAGCCGATGTGCTGCAAAGGGATGTGCGCCCAGCGGATAATGCGAACAGAGCATGAGCTGCCCTTCATGTCGGTGGCGCCTGCCGTGAGTTCAGGCCCTCCGTTTCATGCGCGGGCCCGCCGTCCATCAGGAGCGGCCGGCGCACGGAAGCAGCGAACGTGTGCGCTGGTCGTGCGCCGTACACCTGTCCCTGCGCTGTTCGCGCTCCGGTCGCCAGACGTGGCGAGGCCCGCGGGCCTCAAGGGGCTTCTGTGCGTACGTTCCTGCCGACGGGGCGCCCTCGAAGGGAGACGCGTCGCCGTCTTCTGTATCCCGTTCAGTTGAGGAAGTCCTTATCGCTGGCCAGTGCCTGACTCTTGGTTGTCGAATAGATTCATGGACCGTGTCAGGCTGCGAGATGCATGGAGGACACCCTGGCTCCCGTGTGTTCACTTTTGATCGAACGTCAAGCCTCAATGATCTTTGAAGAAAGTTCAGTTGGGTGTGTAAGGGCAAGCAAGTGGACGTGGCGTCTCTCTGCTGATAATGCTTTCCCTGACGTGTCGAGTCTCTGGCCGGAACGCGGTGCGTCGAGTTCGATTTGTTGAAAGCGGAACCGATGTAAAGAGAGATTGCGCGTTCATGACACAAGTAGCGCTGCCGTGCACCCAAAAACTGCGGCTGAGGCCGCGCCGGGTGACGCGGCAGGCGGCCGAGGAGGCATGCCGCGTCGTTTGGCGGCATTTCGACTCCACAGAGATTCAGCCCCTGCGTACGGACTATCCGATCCGTGGCGCCCAGGATGACGAAGCCAGCAGCATCGCGGTCAACGCTCCCACGATCACCGAACTCCTCTCGGCGCCCGTCCTTGCGGAGGCCGTGCCCCTCGGTGCTGTCATCGAGCTCACCAATCTCACCGTCGCTGCCGACGGCCCGCTGCGTACGGTGCGGATCGCCATCACGCCGTACTGCGTGGACATCGACATCACCGGAACCGACCCGGACTGGGTTCAGGCCCGCGGACGTGAGTTCCGCGCAATCTTCACGCCCCGCCGCCGCATGGGGGCCCCGGGAACGACCTTCCAGCGCCGCGACTTCGTCATCTTCGGCCTGGGTATCGACACCCTGGGCACCGCCGTACTCGTCGCTATGGCCTCCCAGGACGCGCTGGCCTCGCCGGCGGTCCGGCTCGCCGCCGTCATCACGGTCGCCCTCGTTCCCGCGATCTGCTGGATGACCGCCCGCCGCATCCTGCGCCGATGCCGCGTGCGCATCGCACTCGTGGAGCCGACGGGCTGGTGGCAGTCGATGGACACGATGACCAGACTCACCCTAGGCATGTTCCTGGCCGCCCTGCTGACCATCGTCCTCAGCGTGGCCCAGAACGGCATCACAGGCGGCGACCACGCCGGCTCCCCGCACTCGAGGATCGCGATGCAGGAGGACGGTATTCAGTGACGCAGACTTCCCCGCCTGATACGACCCCCCGCGCCAGCGGGGGGACACACCCCGAACCCGCCGGCTCCCAGAGCGTCGCCACCATGGCGTTCGAGGAGTTCTGCGAGACCTACCACGCCAGGCTGGTCGCGCAGGCCACTGCATACAGCCGGAGCCGCGACGCCGCCCTGGACGCCGTGCAAGACGCGCTGCTCGACGCTTTACCCCGCTGGGACGACATCCACAATCCATGGGCCTACGTCAGCACGGCTGTCCGCCGCAACATCTGGGCGGATCACCGTCAGGCCATCCGCACCGCTCCGGTGACAGAGGCCGCGGCCGAGGAGGAGCTGACGTTCGCCGACTCCAGCGAAGCAGTCGTTCACCATGTCACTCTCCTGTCCGCCGTTCGGGACCTGCCGACCATGCAGCGCTCGGTCGTCGTCCTGCACTACTTCGAGGACCTGCCGGTCCAGGACGTCGCCGGGTTTCTCGCCGTCGGCGAGAGCACGGTACGTACGCACCTCGCCCTCGCCCGCCGCCGCCTGAGAAAGCTCCTGACCGCGCCCGTTTCCGCAGGAACCGCCCACCGCCGATCGACAGCGTTGAGGACCGAACCGAAAAGACTTCAGCCAGGGGCCGCCCACGGCGGCGAACCGGCCAATCCTGACCCCGTCACGGCGCTGGTCGCCCGAAGCCAGGCCGGCCAGCCCGAAGCCTTCGGCGCCCTCTACGACAAGTACGCCGACCGGGTCTACGGCTACATCTACTTGCGGATCGGGGAGCGCGCGCCCGCCGAGGAGCTGACGGCCAAGACCTTTCTGCGAGCCATGCGCCGCATCCATCTGTTCACCTGGCAGGGCCGTGACTTCAATGCCTGGCTTCTCGCCATCGCCCGCCCCCTGGTCACGGACTACGTCGACACCAACAACTTCCGCCTCGGCGTATCCGGGCACGACATACTCGACTCTCCCGGCACACCGGAGGCGGGGGAAGAACCCCTCCCAGGAGACCCGCCGGACAACGCCGAGCTCATCGAGGCCATCCGCAGCCTCAGCCCTCCCCAGCAGGAATGCATCACCCTGCGCTTCCTGCAGGGCCTGTCCGTTGCCGAAACGGCCCGCATCATGGGCAAGAACGAGGGAGCGATCAAGACGCTCCAGCACCGGGCCCTGCGTGCCTTGACCAAGACACTTTCCGAGCCCACGCCCGCACCGACCTCGGCAGCCTCGGAGCAGGCCCACTCTCGCAGCAGCCCACTCGTCTCCCGAGCCTTGCACGACGTAGCAGCCGAATGCACCAGGGCTGTGCGACCTACGCCCACTGCGCGCAGACGAATGCGCGCGGTCATCGAGGAGCAACCGATCTTGGTCGGTGCCGCCGGATGATCGCAACTTCCACACGGCCCCAGCCGTGTACGACCACTCGGACGGCCCTCCGGGGCGCCAGGACGCTCTGCGTGCCGTTTGTCGTACCGCACCGGCTCGGCAGGTAGGTTTTCCGGCACCGGGACTCCCAAGTGGTGCCCGTGGCCGTACCGGGTGAGTTCCGTGTGCATGACGGAGGGACGATGGGCGAGAGCCGCGCCTTGCTGCTGGGAGTCAGCAGCTTCTCCTCGCCGCTACGGGCAGGCGAAGAACCACCGACAGGTGTGGATGCCTGGCATCCCCTCGAGTTCGTCGAAACCGTACTGCCCCAGCTCGAGCAGTCGCTGCGCGGGCTCGGCTACGACGTTGACTGCCACCGGGATCCAGACGTACATACGATGCGCACCGCTGTCGGGACGTCCCTCGGCACCGCCCGCATCGTATGTGCCGTTACCCACGGAGCCACCGACAGCCTCGGCGACCCCACCAGGGTCGACGCAGTGCCGTCCTGTTCGACCATCGGCTTCGGCACCAATGTCAGCGAATGGGTGTCCACCGCGCAGACGATGCGTCAGCCGACACTGTTCTTACTGGACCTGTGCCGATCTGGACGAGCGGCGCGATTGCCGTTCCTGCTCCACCATGCCGGCCGGGACACCTACGCATGGGTGATCGCGGCAGCAGCTTCAGAGGAAGACGCCTACGACGGTCGATTCAGCACGGCAGTCGCTGAAGTTTTCGAAGAGATGGCCAGGACCGGGCTTGGCACCAGTAAGACCCGCGCCTACATCGCCTTTTCCGTGGTGGCACGCCGTATCCGGCAGCGCGTGGAGGCGATGCCCGGGATACCTCAGACAGTGGTGGCCACAGCACTTGACCAGGGACTGGACGACCCGCTCCTGCCATTCTTCCCGAACCTGAGGTACGAGCCGGACCCGCTGGAATCAGTAAGGGAAAGCATCCAGGCGTCGATCCGGCCGTTCATGGATGACCTCCTGTATGAGCGCGGCAGGGACGCGGAGCACTTCATCGACCGCGTCGGCACCCACTTCGCCGGACGCCGTGCGCAGCTGAGGGAGGTGGCTGACTGGCTCGACGCTGACGCATCGCCAGGACTAATGGTCGTCACAGGAAGCCCGGGCGTCGGTAAGTCGGCTCTGCTCAGCGCCGTTGTCTGCAGTGCACACCCCCGGCTTGTCGAGGCCGTCCCGCACGTACGCATGCGCCTCAAGGCCCAGGAGCCCAGCAGCTGCCCCCCGGTCATCTCACGCATGGCTGCCGTGCACGCACGCCAGCGCTCGCTGCCGGAAGTCGTTGCGGCGATCGCCGACCAACTCTGGCTCGGCAAGCCGGCGGACGGCTGGAGCGCCGAAGCCCTCGTCGACGCGATCACAGACCTCGCAGAGCGACCCGTCATCGTGCTCGACGCGTTGGACGAAGCCGTCGATTCCACGGCGATAGCGGAACAGCTCCTCGCTCCGCTTGCCAGGGCCACCTATGGAGAGAGGAAGTCCAGGACCGGACCGGTCTGCCGACTTCTCATCGGCATGCGCCCGTGGGACAACCTGCATGCTCTTCACCAACTGGCCCAACGGGAGGGTGCACTCATCGACCTGGACCGGGTGGATGAGGGCGACCTGAGGGCTGATCTGACCGCTCACTTGGCCAGCAGATTAGAGGACTTGAAGGGATACCAGGCGGGGACGGCCCGAAGGGTGCGCAACACCCTGGCGGCAGCCGTCGCAACTCGCCTGATCCACGATGCTGCTGACACCCCCTTCGGAGCCTTCCTGGTTGCCACTGTCTTTGTCCGGTCAGTCGAGACACTGCCGGCCGCGAAGACCGCAGAGCAAGCCCTGGATCTGGCTGCCTCGGTGCCCACGAACCTGCCCGACCTGCTCGAGCTGGACCTGACCTCACGCGCCAACCCAGGTGCTGTGCGAGCCGTCCTCACTGCGGTTGCACATGCGCAGGGAGACGGTATGCCCACCGAGGTGACATCGGAACTCGTGTCACTCTTCCACGACAATGCCGTGCAGGATCTTCAGGCACTTACAGCGGCTAACACAATGAGCTGGTTCGGTCCTGCTGGCCGTGTCCATGCAGGGAG
>NZ_BNBM01000039.1 GCF_014655715.1 Streptomyces lanatus
GGGGTGGGAGTCCTCATCTCGAAGCAGGCTTCCCGCTTAGATGCTTTCAGCGGTTATCCCTCCCGAACGTAGCCAACCAGCCATGCCCTTGGCAGGACAACTGGCACACCAGAGGTTCGTCCGTCCCGGTCCTCTCGTACTAGGGACAGCCCTTCTCAAGACTCCTACGCGCACAGCGGATAGGGACCGAACTGTCTCACGACGTTCTAAACCCAGCTCGCGTACCGCTTTAATGGGCGAACAGCCCAACCCTTGGGACCGACTCCAGCCCCAGGATGCGACGAGCCGACATCGAGGTGCCAAACCATCCCGTCGATATGGACTCTTGGGGAAGATCAGCCTGTTATCCCCGGGGTACCTTTTATCCGTTGAGCGACGGCGCTTCCACAAGCCACCGCCGGATCACTAGTCCCGACTTTCGTCCCTGCTCGACCCGTCGGTCTCACAGTCAAGCTCCCTTGTGCACTTACACTCAACACCTGATTGCCAACCAGGCTGAGGGAACCTTTGGGCGCCTCCGTTACTCTTTAGGAGGCAACCGCCCCAGTTAAACTACCCATCAGACACTGTCCCTGATCCGGATCACGGACCCAGGTTAGACATCCAGCACGACCAGACTGGTATTTCAACGACGACTCACCGCGAACTGGCGTCCGCGTTTCAAAGTCTCCCAGCTATCCTACACAAGCCGAACCGAACACCAATATCAAACTGTAGTAAAGGTCCCGGGGTCTTTCCGTCCTGCTGCGCGAAACGAGCATCTTTACTCGTAGTGCAATTTCACCGGGCCTATGGTTGAGACAGTCGAGAAGTCGTTACGCCATTCGTGCAGGTCGGAACTTACCCGACAAGGAATTTCGCTACCTTAGGATGGTTATAGTTACCACCGCCGTTTACTGGCGCTTAAGTTCTCAGCTTCGCCACACCGAAATGTGACTAACCGGTCCCCTTAACGTTCCAGCACCGGGCAGGCGTCAGTCCGTATACATCGCCTTACGGCTTCGCACGGACCTGTGTTTTTAGTAAACAGTCGCTTCTCGCTGGTCTCTGCGGCCACCCCCAGCTCACCGTGTAAAACGGATCACCAGGTGTGGCCCCCCTTCTCCCGAAGTTACGGGGGCATTTTGCCGAGTTCCTTAACCATAGTTCACCCGAACGCCTCGGTATTCTCTACCTGACCACCTGAGTCGGTTTAGGGTACGGGCCGCCATGAAACTCGCTAGAG
>NZ_BNBM01000040.1 GCF_014655715.1 Streptomyces lanatus
CGGTTCGCAAGCGGCGGCATTCTTCCGAGACGTCCGCCAAAGCGGCGTGGTCTGGCTTGTCCGGGACGACGACGGAAGCCCGACTCACCTCACTGCGGACGGCACGCGAAGTCTTCCCTTCTGGTCGACCTCGCCCCGCGCCCGGAGGGCAGCAAAGATCTGGGGGCATGGGCTCCGCGTTGAGTCCATGCCATTGGACACCTGGTGCGATTGCGTACTGCCCGATGCCGCCCGGGATGGACTCGTGATCGGCATCAACTGGAGCGGGCCGCGCTTGGTCGGCTGGAGCTTCACCCCCAACGAAGTTCTCAACCGGCTATCTGCGGCTCACACAGTGACCTGAGTTGTCGGTGGGTGATCAGGCAGCAGGCGAGCTTGAGGAAGGCTTCGTGGATGTCGGCTCGTCTTTCCCAGCGGATGCGGAGCCGGCGGAAGCCATGTAGCCAGGCGATGGTTCGCTCGACCACCCACCGGTAGGTGCCCAGGCCGGTCCCGTGCAGGGTTCCGCGTCGGGCGATGGCAGGAACGATGCCGCGGGCGCGGACCTGGTCGCGGTAGGCGTCGTGATCGTAGCCGCGGTCGGCGAACAGGGAGTCGGGCCTGCGGCGGGGATGTCCGACCCTGCCGCGCACCGGCGGGACGGCGTCGAGCAGCGGCAGGAGCTGAGTGACGTCGTTACGGTTGCCGCCGGTCAGCAGGACGGCGAGCGGGGTGCCGTGGCCGTCGGTGATCACGTGGTGTTTCGAGCCGGCCCGCCCTCGGTCGACCGGCGAAGGCCCCGTGTGGAGCCCCCTTTTAACGCCCGAACGTGCGACGAGTCGACCACGCACCTCGACCAGTCCAGTCGCGCGGCCGCGTTCAGTTCGGCCAGGAGCACTTCGTGCAGCCGCTGCCACACGCCCGCCTCGTTCCAGTCGCGGAGCCGGCGCCAGCACGTCATCCCCGAGCCGAACCCGAGCTCCTGAGGGAGGTGTTCCCACTGGATACCGGTGTGCAGGACGTACAAGATCCCGCACAAGACCTCCCGGTCCGGCAACGGCTTCCGCCCTGGATACCTAAACCGCCTCGGCCGCTTCGGTAGCAGCGGCTCCAAGCTGCCCCACAACTCATCCGGCACGATCCAAGGCGACGCCCCCATACCGGGCTGAACGC
>NZ_BNBM01000042.1 GCF_014655715.1 Streptomyces lanatus
CCGTGTGTGGTGGAGGTGTCGAATCTTCACCGCACGGAGGCCTTCGTGTCCCACCGTAATGCCCGGCTGACCGTTCACGGCAGGCGGCTGCTCGTCGAACGTGTCCGCTCGGGCCGTCCTGTCGCGCATGTCGCCGCGGAGATGGGCATCTCCCGTCCCACGGCCCACAAGTGGATCCGGCGCTGGCGATCCGAGGGCGAGCCGGGTCTCGCCGACCGCTCCAGTCGGCCCCGGACCACACCGCATCGCACTGCGGCGACCGTGGAGGCCCGCGTCTGCCGGCTGCGGCAGGACCGCAAACTCGGCCCAGCCCGCATCGGCCCGATCCTGGGCCTGCCCGCCTCGACAACCCATCGGATCCTGTCCCGCCACGGCCTGAACCGGCTGGCCCACCTGGACCGGCCCACCGGCCAGGTCATCCGCCGCTACGAACGCGACCGGCCCGGCGAACTCATCCACGTCGACGTCAAGAAGCTCGGCCGGATCCCCGACGGCGGCGGCCACAAGGTCCTGGGACGCCAGGCCGGCCGCGCCACCCGCAACAGCATGGGCTTCGACTACATCCACTCCGCGGTCGACGACCACACTCGCCTCGCCTACAGCGAGATCCACCCGGATGAGAAGGCAGCCACCTGCGCCGGCTTCCTGCGCCGGGCCGCAGCCTTCTTCGTCACGTCGGGCATCGACTGCATCGAGCGAGTCCTGACCGACAACGCCTGGCCCTACCGCAAGAGCTTCGCCTGGCGCCAGGCACTTGCTGACCTAGGCGCAACCGGCAAGCTCACCCGCGCCTACCGGCCGCAGACCAACGGCAAAGTCGAACGCTTCAACCGCACCCTGCTCGACGAATGGGCCTACCAGCGGCCCTACACCAGCAACACCGAACGCACCGACGCCCTGACAGACTTCCTGCACACCTACAACCACCACCGCTGCC
>NZ_BNBM01000043.1 GCF_014655715.1 Streptomyces lanatus
GGCCGGGGCGGCGGGGGCAGCCGGAGCCGCGGGGGCGGCCGGGGCGGCGGGAGCCGGGGCCGGAGCCGCCGGGGCCGGGGCGGCCGCCGGAGCGGCACCCGCGACGCCGATGACGGCCAGCTTGGCGCCGACCTCGGCCGTCTCGTCCTCGCCGACCACGATCTCAAGCAGGGTGCCGGACGTGGGGGCGGGGATCTCGGTGTCGACCTTGTCCGTCGACACCTCCAGCAGCGGCTCGTCGGCCTCGACGCTGTCGCCGACCGACTTCAGCCAGCGGGTGACGGTGCCCTCGGTGACGGACTCACCGAGCGCGGGCAGGACCACGTCGGTGCCGGACGCGCCACCCGCCGGAGCGGCGGGGGCAGCGGCGGCGGGCGCGGGGGCCGCCGGGGCCTCGGCGACCGGCGCCGGGGCGGGCTCGGCGGCCGGGGCCGGAGCCTCGGCAGCGGCGGGGGCGGGCGCGGCAGCGGGGGCGCCGGTGCCGTCGTCGATCACGGCCAGCTCGGCGCCGACCTCGACCGTCTCGTCCTCGGCGACCTTGATGGAGGCCAGGACGCCGGCGGCGGGGGAGGGGATCTCGGTGTCGACCTTGTCGGTCGACACCTCGAGCAGGGGCTCGTCGGCCTCGACGCGCTCACCCTCGGCCTTCAGCCAGCGGGTGACAGTGCCCTCGGTGACGCTCTCGCCGAGCGCCGGAAGGGTTACGGAAACCGCCATGGTTTCGGTTGCTCCTAACGAATTGCGGAAGTCTGTGTCGTCGCTTCGTCGACCGAGGGTCAGTCGTGCGAGTGGAGCGGCTTGCCGGCCAGGGCCAGGTGGGCCTCGCCGAGCGCCTCGTTCTGCGTCGGGTGGGCGTGGATGAGCTGGGCGACCTCGGCCGGCAGCGCCTCCCAGTTGTAGATCAGCTGGGCCTCGCCGACC
>NZ_BNBM01000044.1 GCF_014655715.1 Streptomyces lanatus
GTGCTACTACATATGGCTGCGTCGCTACGAGGCCGAGGGTCTTGAGGGGCTGAGGGACCGCTCGAACGCCCCGCACCGCACACCGCATGCCACCAAGGCAGATGTCGTGGAGAAGATCCTGTGGCTGCGGCAGCAGTACCACTTCGGGCCAGCCAAGATCGCGATGTACTTGGACCGGTATCACGACGTCAAAGTCAGCTCGTCAGGCGTATGGCGGATCCTGAAGAAGGTGGGTCTCAACCGGCTGCCGGCCTCGCAACGCTACAAGCGACGCTCCACTCGCTGGAAGCGTTACGAGAAGCAGCGGCCCGGCCACCAGCTGCAGGTCGACGTCAAGTTCATCGAGCCCCTCGGCCAGACAGGCCGCAAGAAGCGCTACTACCAGTACACCGCCATCGATGACTGCACCCGGCTGCGGGTCCTGCGCGCCTACCCGCGGAACGACCAAAAGACCGCGATCCAGTTCATCGACCACGTCCTGGCCAAGCTGCCGTTCGCCGTCGAGCAGGTCCAGACCGACAACGGCCAGGAGTTCGGCTCAGCCTTCCACTGGCACCTGCTCGACAAGGGCATCGGCCACGTCCGAATCAAGCCCCGCACACCGCGACTGAACGGCAAGGTCGAACGATCCCACCGCATCGACTCCGAAGAGTTCTACCGCCTCCTGGAGGGACAGGTCATCGACGACGTCAACCTGTTCAACACCAAGCTTCAGGAGTGGGAGGACTACTACAACTACGATCGCCCTCACGGTGCGCTCACCGGCCAAACACCC
>NZ_BNBM01000045.1 GCF_014655715.1 Streptomyces lanatus
GGAAGGCCTCGTGGATGTCGTCGCGTCGTTCCCAGCGGATCCGCAGCCGTCGGAAGCCGTGCAGCCAGGCGATCGTGCGCTCGACCACATAGCGGAAGATGCCCAGGCCAGAGCCGTGTTCCACGCCTCGTTCGGCGATGACCGGGCGGATGCCGCGCTGCCACAGCAGGCGCCGGTACTTGTCGTGGTCGTAACCACGATCGGCGAGCAGAGCATCGGGTCTGCGTCTGGGCCGGCCGACGACGCCCGCCACGGCCGGAACCTTGTCCAGCAGAGGCAGCAACTGCGTGACGTCGTTGCGGTTCCCGCCGGTCAGGGACACTGCGAGCGGAATGCCCTGGGCGTCGGTGAGGACGTGGTGCTTACTGCCCGGTCGTGCGCGGTCGACCGGGCTGGGTCCGCTTTTGGGCCGCGCCGGGCCGCCCTGACATGGGAGGAGTCGATCACCGCCCGCGACCAGTCCAGCTTCTTCGCAGCCCGCAGCTTCTTCAGCAGCAACAGGTGGAGTTCGTCCCACACGCCGGCCTCGTTCCACGCGGCCAGACGCCGCCAGCACGTCATGCCCGAGCCGAAGCCCAACTCCTGCGGGAGGTACTCCCATTGGATGCCGGTGTGCAGCACGAACAAGATCCCGCACAAGGCCTGCCGGTCCGGTATCCGTGGCCTGCCCTCGACCAGCTTCGGTGTCGGCTCGGGCAACAACGGCTCGATGAGCGACCACAGTTCATCCGACACGATCCACGGCCGCGACTGTCTCTTCCCCACGA
>NZ_BNBM01000046.1 GCF_014655715.1 Streptomyces lanatus
GTGCTGAGCGGGTGTGGGTGGAGACGTTCACGGGGCTGCGGGTGACGCAGTTCTCGGGACTGTTGAAGGTGGTGCGGGAGCGGGGTGGCGACGGCACGCTGCGGGGCCGGCCGTGGTCGTTGCCGTTGGCCGAGCGGGTGCTGATGGTCGCGGTGTACTACCGCACGAACCTGACCATGCGGCAGTTGGGTCCGCTGTTCGGCGTGTCTTCCTCCACCGTCTGCCGGGTCATCCAGCGGCTTGGTCCGCTGCTGGCGCTGGAGCCCGTCTCCCGCCCGGCCGATGCGGCGGACCGGTTGTGGATCGTGGACGGCACCCTGGTCCCGGTCCGCGACCGGAACGTCGGCTCATCGTCACGTAACTACCGGTTCTCGGCGAACGTGCAGGTCATCGTCGATGCCGACACCCGCCTTGTGATCGCCGCCGCCCACCCGGTGCCGGGCACCACCGCGGACGCGCACGCCTGGCGGGCCTCCGGGCTGAGCGAACACTGCCAGGGCGTGACCGTCCTGGGTGACGGTGCCTACCTCAACTGCGGGATGGTCGTGCCGCACCGCAAACGCCCTCACCGGCCCCTGTTGCCGGGCGAGGAGGACGACAACGCTGCCCACCGCAAGGTGCGTGCACGGGTGGAGCATGTGATCGGCCGGATGAAGAACTACAAGATCCTCCGCGACTGCCGCCAGCGCGGGAACGGCCTCCACCACGCGGTCCAAGCCGTCGCCCACATGCACAACCTCGCCCTCGCATCATGAC
>NZ_BNBM01000047.1 GCF_014655715.1 Streptomyces lanatus
CGATGCCGAGCATCGCTTGGTGAACGCCGTTGCCCTTGAGGCGGCAGTCCCGCAGGATCTTCCAGTTCTTCAATCGCGACAGGGCGTGTTCCACCCGGGCTCGCGCCCGGCGGTGGACGGCATTCTCCGCTTCCTGCTGCGGGCTGAGGTGTGTCTGACCGCGTCGTTTGCGGTGCGGGATGAGCAGGCCGGTGCCCTGGTAGCCGCCGTCGGCGATGGTCGGGGCTCCCCGGCAGGCCCGGTCAACGCCGGACTCCGTGAACGCCCGGCAGTCGTTGCGGCTGCCGGGCAGCGGCAGGCCGATCGCCACCACCAGGCGGCTGTTGGCATCGATCACGACCTGCAGGTTCGTCGAGTAGCGGTAGTTCTTGCTGGAGGCGGCCACCCTGCGGTCGCGGGTGGGCACCAGGGTGCCGTCGACGATGTAGACGGTGTCCTTGCGCGGCCGCCGGGCCGGCGAGATGGCCAGCAGAGGTGCGAGGTGATCGAGGATGCGGTCGGCCGCGGACTTCGAGACCCCGAACAATGGCGCTACCTGCCGCAACGTCAGATTCGTGCGCCAATAGGTGGCCACCAGCAGCACCCGGTCCTCCAACGGCAGTCGCCAGGGACGACCGCGCTGAAGATCGCCACCGCGACGCCGCACCAGGGCCACCAGCCTGGCGAACTGCACCTCGGTCAACCCGGAGAACGGCTCGATCCACTTCGGATCATCCGCTGAGAT
>NZ_BNBM01000048.1 GCF_014655715.1 Streptomyces lanatus
TGCCGGGACGCGGGGATCGCGAGCGTGGCCGTCTACGCGGACCCGGACCGGGACGCTCTGCATGTCCGCGCCGCGGATGAGGCGTTCGCCCTGGGCGGTGACACCCCGGCGACGAGCTACCTGGACATCGACAAGGTCCTGAACGCGGCCCGCGAGTCGGGGGCCGACGCCATCCATCCCGGCTACGGCTTCCTCTCCGAGAACGCCGACTTCGCCCAGGCCGTCCTGGACGCGGGCCTGATCTGGATCGGCCCGCCCCCGCAGGCCATCCGCGACCTCGGCGACAAGGTCGCCGCCCGCCACATCGCCCAACGCGCCGGCGCCCCCCTCGTGGCGGGCACCCCGGACCCGGTCTCGGGTGCGGACGAGGTCGTCGCGTTCGCGGAGGAGCACGGTCTGCCGATCGCCATCAAGGCCGCGTTCGGCGGCGGCGGGCGCGGTCTGAAGGTGGCCCGGACGCTGGAAGAGGTCCCCGAGCTCTACGAGTCCGCCGTCCGCGAGGCCGTCGCCGCCTTCGGGCGCGGGGAGTGCTTCGTCGAGCGGTATCTGGACAAGCCGCGGCATGTGGAGACGCAGTGCCTGGCCGACACCCACGGCAATGTCGTGGTCGTCTCGACCCGTGACTGCTCGTTGCAGCGGCGCCACCAGAAGCTGGTGGAGGAGGCTCCCGCGCCGTTCCTGTCGGATGCTCA
>NZ_BNBM01000049.1 GCF_014655715.1 Streptomyces lanatus
GGTACTTTTCACCATTCCCTCACGGTACTATCCGCTATCGGTCACCAGGGAATATTTAGGCTTAGCGGGTGGTCCCGCCAGATTCACACGGGATTTCTCGGGCCCCGTGCTACTTGGGTGTCTCTCAAACGAGCCGCTGACGTTTCGACTACGGGGGTCTTACCCTCTACGCCGGACCTTTCGCATGTCCTTCGCCTACATCAACGGTTTCTGACTCGTCCTGTTGCCGGCAGACAACAGAAGAGAGATCCCACAACCCCCACGACGCAACCCCTGCCGGGTCTCACACGTCGTAGGTTTGGCCTCATCCGGTTTCGCTCGCCACTACTCCCGGAATCACGGTTGTTTTCTCTTCCTGCGGGTACTGAGATGTTTCACTTCCCCGCGTTCCCTCCACATACCCTATGTGTTCAGGTATGGGTGACAGCCCATGACGACTGCCGGGTTTCCCCATTCGGAAACCCCCGGATCAAAGCCTGGTTGACGACTCCCCGGGGACTATCGTGGCCTCCCACGTCCTTCATCGGTTCCTGGTGCCAAGGCATCCACCGTGCGCCCTTAA
>NZ_BNBM01000050.1 GCF_014655715.1 Streptomyces lanatus
AAAAGCAACGAGCAACCGGGCCGACAGTCACATGATCAACAGCTTCTGTTAGGACCTCTTAGGCCGCTTTCTCGCGAAGGCTTCCGCGTAGACGCTGCCGATCCCTTCATACGTCCGTGCCCTGGGCAGATGCGGCAGCACGTGGTCCGGATTCGCGCGGAACAGAAAACCTGTGTCGTGGAGCAGTTCCTGCACATGGGCAGGCCCTGCGACGGCCGCGTGGCCAAGGATATGCCGCAACACATAAGGCACCGTGGTGGCCCAGGAACGTGCGCCGGTCAGCGGATCGCGGCCGACCAGGCCACTGGCGAGCAGTCGGTCGACGAGAGCTGTGGCATCTGGGCATTGCCCCTGAAACTCGCCGGGCCTGGAGTGACCGCACAGATAGTCAGCAAGCCCCTGATGGAACAGGCGGTAGAGCACGGTGCCGTCGGCATCTACCGCGAGCCGCGTGTAGAAAAGGCACTCGTCCATAAAAACTCCTAACAAAATGAGTGTTGGGGAACGATAGGCTCGGTGGCCATGAGTCAGAGC